>NZ_CP080625.1:5285000-5379044 GCF_019599025.1 Pseudomonas sp. S07E 245 | reverse complement strand
CGCGCCGCAATTGACTGTCAGCCTGCAAGCGGCCTATCAAGGTGCGCCTGACGTCGCTGTCGGCAGCGTGATCGGCAGCAACATCTTCAATGTGCTGGTGATTCTCGGCTTTACCGCGCTGATCATCCCGCTGCGCGTGTCGCGCCAACTGGTGCGTCTGGACATCCCGTTGATGGTGGCCGCCAGCGCCTTGGTCTACCTGCTCGCGGCCAACGGCCAGCTGGGCCGCTTCGAAGGCGCGCTGCTACTGCTCGGGCTGCTCGGTTATCTGTTGATCCTCTGGCACCAATCGCGCCACTACGCGCGTACTTATCCGGCACCGAATGCCCTCGAGGTCAGCCGCCTGCGCTTCTGGAGCGGTGCTGTGGGGCAGACCGCGTTGGGCCTGGTATTGCTCAGCATTGGCGGCCATCTGCTGCTGGAAGCCGCAGTGGAAGTGGCCACTGACCTTGGCCTGTCGGAACGGATCATTGGGCTGACCGTAGTCGCCGTCTGCACCTCGTTGCCGGAGCTTGCCGCTGCGCTGGTTGCGGCGCTGCGCGGTGAGCGCGAAGTGGCGGTAGTACGGTGATCGGCAGCAACCTGTTCAATTTGCTGGCAGTGCTGGGTGCGACCGCGCTGGTCACCCCTGCCCCGCTGTCGATCTCACCGAATGCGCTGGCCTTTGACTTGCCGGTAATGCTCGGCGTCGCCTGCCTGAGCCTGCCGGTGTTCTACTCCGGCTACCGCGTCACACGCGCCGAGGGGCTGGTGTTTCTCTGCCTGTACCTGGCCTACGGCCTGCATGTGGTGACCTTCACCACCGGCATGCCGTTGGCGGGCAAGCTGGAGAAACTGATGCTGTTCTACGTGCTGCCGCTGCTCGCCCTGACGCTGCTCTACACCACCGTGCGCGCCTGGCGACGTCAGCACTGAGGCCTGCGCAGGTTTAGCCGCGCAGGCCTTGCAGCAAACACCTCAGCGCTTGGCCTGACGCTGCTTCTTGAGCTTGAACGCAATGCCCAGTGCGGCAATCCACAGCGGGATCAGCATCACCGAGATGCGGATCGGCGGAGTGAGGTACATCACCACCAGGATCAGCACGATGAACGCCAGGCACAGGTAGTTGGTGATCGGATGACCCCAGCTGCGGTAGAACGGCGTTTCGCCGGCAGCGATCTTGGCCTTGCGGAATTTCAGGTGGGTGATGCTGATGCTTGCCCAGTTGATCACCAGCGCTGATACCGCCAGCGCCATCAACAGGCCGAAGGCTTCGCCCGGCATCAGGTAGTTGATCACCACGCACAAACCGGTGGCCGCTGCCGACACACCCAACGCGGTCAGCGGCACGCCGCGACGGCTGACCTTGAGCAATTGACGCGGTGCATCGCCCTGGCTGGCCAGGCCGAACAGCATGCGGCTGTTGGCGTACACGCAGCTGTTGTACACCGACAGCGCCGCGGTCAGTACCACTACGTTGAGGATGGTCGCGACCAGGTTGCTGTCCAGCTCATGGAAGATCATCACGAACGGGCTGCCGCCCTGCACCACCTTCTGCCACGGGTACAGCGACAGCAAGATCGCCAGCGCACCGATGTAGAAGATCAGGATGCGGTACACCACCTGGTTGGTCGCCTTGGGAATGCTCACCCGCGGGTTTTCCGCCTCGGCGGCGGTGATACCGACCAGCTCCAGGCCGCCGAACGAGAACATGATCACCGCCAGAGCCATGATCAAACCGCCGACGCCATTGGGGAAGAAGCCACCGTATTGCCACAGGTTGGCGACGCTGGCATCCGGGCCACCCTGGCCGCTGGTGAGCAACCAGGCGCCAAAGCCGATCATGCTGACAATCGCCACTATTTTGACCAGAGCGAACCAGAACTCCATCTCGCCGTAGACTTTGACCTGAGTCAGGTTGATCAGGTTGATCACCACAAAGAAGATCGCTGCCGTGGCCCAGGTCGGGAAGTCCGGCCACCAGTACTGCACATAGATGCCGACTGCGGTCAGCTCGGCCATGCCTACCAGCACATAGACCACCCAGTAGTTCCAGCCCGAGACAAAGCCGGCAAACTCGCTCCAGTATTTATGGGCGAAGTGGCTGAAGCTGCCGGCAACCGGCTCTTCCACCACCATTTCGCCAAGCTGACGCATGATCAGGAAGGCCATCAGGCCGGCAATGGCATAACCGAGCAACACCGATGGGCCGGCCATCTGGATGGTCTGGGCAATGCCCAGGAACAGCCCGGTGCCGATGGCCCCGCCCAGCGCGATCAGCTGGATATGGCGATTTTTCAGGCCGCGCTGTAACCGCTCGGGCGAGTTCTGGTCTTGCATGGAGTGTCCTTAGGTCAGGTGGCAGCGTTGTTGCTGTTGTTGTTCTGTTCAGGCAGCAAGGATCTAGATCCAGCCGCCCCACTGCAAGATGAAGATGCCGATATTGGTGGTAATCGCCGCCATCAGGGTCGTGATGACGATGATCGCCGCCGCTAACTGATGATTGGCATTGGCCGCGCGGGCCATGACATAGCTGGCGGCAGCGGTAGGGCTGCCGATGTACAGGAACAGGATGCCCAGCTCGGCACCGCGGAAACCACACAGCCAGGCGCCGAGGGTGCCGATCAGCGGCAACCAGACCATCTTCACCAGGCTGACATCCACCGCCAGCTTGCCGCTGTCGCGCAGCGCCGCCAGCGACAAGGTGCCGCCAATGCAGATCAGCGCCAGTGGCAGGGTCATCTGCGCCAGATAGTCGCCCGAGGTCAGCAGCCAGTTCGGCAGCGGCACCTGGGCGTAGGCCATGGGTGTGGCGAGCAGCACGCTGATGATCAGCGGGTTGCTGAAAACACTTTTGCAGATGCTCCACGGATCGGACTTGAGGTCCGGGCTGTACACCGCCAGCACCACCGCCGACAGCGAGTTGTACAGGAGGATCACCAGGCCGGCGAGCACCGCGCCCAGCGAAATGCCGTAATCACCGTACAGGCTGGCCGCCAGGGCCAGGCCAATAACGCCGTTGTTGCCGCGAAAAGCCCCCTGGGTGTAGATGCCGCGCTCGGCCAGCGGCGCGCGCCAGATCGCCAGGCCCCAGGACAAGGCGAAGCCGATCAGGGTAATTGCGGTGAAGTAGACCAGCACACCGGGTTTGATCGCTGCATCCAGATCGGCATGGTAGATGCCAAGGAACAGCAGCGCCGGCATGCACACGTTGAACACCAGCGTCGAGGCAACCTTGGTGAAGTTGTCGTCGATCAGGTGCAAACGTTTGAGCAATACGCCCATGAACAGCATGGCGAACACCGGTGCAGTGATGTTCAGCGTCTGGATAAGAAGGGCGAGCATGCGCGAGCGGTCCTGGTTTTGGGGTTGCCGTTAGGGGGCTAATGATACGCCAGGCGCTGGGTTTTGCGGACAATAGCCACTGCTAAAAGGATATTTCCTACATAACTGCCGCTTTTTGCTGTCAGCCTCGCCCCCTGCACAGCGGCCGATTCAAGAAATCCGAGTGCCCAGCACTTTCAGGAACGCTGCCAGCCAGGCGGGATGCGCCGGCCATGCCGGCGCGGTAACTAGATTGCCCTCGACGTGGGCCTGATCCACCGCGATATCGATGAAAGTACCTCCGGCCAGACGCACTTCCGGCGCGCAGGCAGGGTACGCGCTGCACTCGCGACCACGCAGCACGCCTGCCGCTGCCAGCAGCTGGGCGCCATGGCACACCGCGGCAATCGGCTTGCGCGCCTCGTCGAAAGCCCGCACCAGCGCCAGCACCTGCTCGTTCAGGCGCAGGTACTCAGGTGCGCGGCCGCCCGGGATCAGCAAGGCGTCGTAGCTTTCGGCGCGGGCCTGGACGAAGTCGAAGTTGAGGGCAAAGTTGTGCCCGGGTTTTTCGCTGTAGGTCTGCTCGCCTTCGAAGTCGTGGATAGCGGTACGCACCGTCTGCCCCGCGATTTTCTCCGGGCACACCGCATGCACGGTGTGGCCGACCATGCTCAGCGCCTGGAACGGCACCATCGCTTCGTAGTCTTCGACATAGTCGCCCACCAGCATGAGAATCTTCTTGCCTGTCATCGCCACCGCTCCTTGCCTAGCCTGGGATCAATCAGAGCACGATAGACCGCTTCGGCGCTTACCGATATGCGCCGTTCATCTCAATTGCGCCGATCCAGCAGGTTGGCCACCAGCCGGTCCATCCAGCCCCAGATCCGTTGCTTGACTCGCCGCCACAACGGCCGCGCGTTCCAGTGGGCCAGATCAACCTCCTCGCTGAGGGCAAAGTCGCGCTCGAAACTGGCGCTGACTGCTGCGGTCAGGCTGGGGTCGAGCGCTTCGATGTTGGCCTCCAGGTTGAAGCGCAGGTTCCAGTGGTCGAAGTTGCACGAACCGACGCTGACCCAGTCATCGATCACGACCATCTTCAGGTGCAGGAAGCACGGCTGGTATTCAAAGATGCGCACGCCAGCGCGCAGCAAGCGTGGGTAATAGCGGTGCCCGGCGTAGCGCACCGAGGGGTGGTCGGTGCGCGGCCCGGTCAGCAGCAGGCGCACGTCGATGCCGCGCGAAGCAGCCCGACGCAGAGAACGACGCACACTCCAGGTCGGCAAAAAATACGGCGTCGCCAGCCAGATGCGCTGCTGCCCGCTGTTCAGGGCACGCACCAGCGAATGCAGGATGTCGCGGTGTTGCCGGGCATCGGCGTAAGCCACCCGGCCCATGCCCTGCCCTTGCACCGGCACTTTGGGCAGGCGTGGGAGACCGAAACCAGCTGGCGGTCGCCAGGCGGTGCGACGGTCATTGGCATGCCATTGGCGATCGAACAACAGCTGCCAGTCGCTGACCACCGGTCCCTGGATCTGCACCATCACTTCATGCCATTCGCTGCGCTCGGCCTGCGGCTGCCAGAACTCATCGGTGACGCCCGTGCCGCCGACTACCGCCCAGCGGCTGTCGACCAGGAGAATCTTGCGGTGATCGCGGTACAGATTGCGCACGCCGCGGCGCCAGTGCAGGCGGTTGTACCAGCTCAACTGCACACCGGCGCCAAGCAAGCGCTGGCGCAGCGCAGTGGTGAAGGCCAGCGAGCCGTAGTCATCAAACAGGCAGCGCACCTGCACGCCGCGCCGGGCGGCCTGCTCCAGCACAGTGACCACTGCCTCGGCGCACGTGCCGGCCTCGACCAGATACAGCTCCAGATCGACCTGGCGCTCGGCCTCGGCAATAAGGTGCAACATCCGCGGGAAGAAATCGGGGCCGTCGATCAGCAGCTCGAAATGATTACCGTCGCGCCAAGGAAAGACCGGCCCTGGCATATCAGCGGGCGTTGAAGATCAGCACCGCATTGACCGGTACCGAGGGGTTGATGGACTTCAGCTTGGCGAACTTGCGCAGGCTCTCGAGCCCAGGCAGCAGGCCATAGTCAGCGGCGCGCAGGATCAACGGTTCAAGGGTCACCACCTGAAAGCGCCGCTCGTCCAGGCGCGTGGCCATCAGCAATGCGTTGTAGCTGTGCGAGTGGCCGTGCAGGGTGACGGTCAGCGGCAGGCGCAATTCGATCTGCGCGCCGTTGGCGAGGTTGTCGATCGGGCGCAGGTCGATCTGCGCCTTGACCTTCGCTTCGGGGAACTGGTCGACCTCGAACAGGCCATCGCGCATGCGCTCGTCACGCAGCGGGATACCACTGCTGACCGAATCCATCTCGATCCGCAGGCCGGCTGCGCCCTTGCGATCGACGCTGCCGTGCAGCACCAGAAAGCGATGCACTTCGGTGATCTCGCCGTTTTTGCCGGTGACGAACGACAAGCGCGAAGACTCACCGTCCAGGTGCCAATTGGCATGAGCGGGCAGGCACAACGCCAGGAACAGGGCGGGAAGCAGACGGGCAAGCATGGGCATGGGAAATTCCGTGAAACAAAGCCGTGAACATTACCCGCCCGCCTTCGGTGCAGCAAGCAGCAGTCTCGCGGCCCCTCAGGTACGGCCAGCGGTGGCTGTCACGCAAGCATCACCAAAGATTCACCGAGGTGACACCCCCCCTACCTAGGCTGACCCTGCACAACAAAGCCGACCGGCAGCCCCGCACATGGTTGGCCAATGGAGACTCGCAATGACCCAGATCGCTCGCTCAGGCGACACCAGCACTGAACGCCGTCTGCAAGCCGAGCGCCTGCTAGGCGCTGCGGCCCTGCAAGAAGCTCAGGCCCTGCGTTTCAAGGTGTTCAGCGGTGAACTCATGGCCAAGCTCAAGGGCGCCGAACAGGGCCTGGACATGGACGATTTCGATATCCACTGCCGCCATATCGGCGTGCGTGACCTGAGCACTGGCCGCCTGGTTGCCACCACCCGCTTGCTCGACCACCAAGCCGCGAGCAGCCTCGGGCGTTTCTACAGCGAAGAAGAGTTCAGCCTGCACGGCCTGCTGCAATTGCAGGGGCCGATCCTTGAACTGGGCCGCACCTGCGTCGACCCGGCCTATCGCAACGGCGGCACCATCGCCGTGCTCTGGGGCGAGCTGGCCGAGGTGCTCAACGAAGGCAGCTACAGCTACCTGATGGGCTGCGCGAGCATCCCCATGCAGGATGGCGGCGTGCAGGCCCACGCGATCATGCAGCGCCTGCGTGAACGCTACCTGTGCACCGAAAACCTGCGCGCCGAGCCGAAAAAACCGCTGCCGACTCTGGCCCTGCCGAACAACGTGATTGCCGAAATGCCCCCGCTGCTCAAGGCCTACATGCGCCTGGGCGCGAAGATCTGCGGCGAACCGTGCTGGGACGAGGACTTCCAGGTCGCCGACGTGTTCATCCTGCTCAAACGCGACGACCTCTGCCCGCGCTACGCCCGCCACTTCAAGGCAGCGGTGTGATGCTGAGGCTGCGGGTCGCCGCCCGCCTGGCACGTTTGCTGTGGGTGCTGCTGATCGGCATGACCATGGCCAGCGTTACCGCGCTTGGCCAGCGTCTGCGTGTGCCGGTGTCGCTGGCTCTGCGCCAGCGCTGGAGCCGCTGGTACATGCAGCGCCTGGTCGGCGCGCTGCCATTTCAGGTCGAGGTGCTCGGCGAGCTGCCGCAGCGGCCGATGCTGTGGGTCGGCAATCATGTGTCATGGACCGACATTCCGCTGCTCGGCATGCTCACCCCGCTATCATTTCTGTCCAAGGCCGAAGTCCGTCACTGGCCGCTGGCCGGCTGGCTTGCCGAGCAGGCCGGGACGCTGTTCATCCGCCGCGGTGGCGGTGACGCCCAAGGCCTGCGCGAGCAGATCAGCCAGCAATTGGGCGACGCCCTGCCGCTGTTGATCTTCCCGGAAGGCACCACTACCGATGGCCGCAGCCTGCGCACCTTCCACGGCCGCCTGCTGGCCGGCGCCATCGATGGCGCTACCCCACTGCAACCGGTGGCGATTCAGTACTGGCGCAGTGGTGAGGTTGATCCAATTGCACCTTTCGTTGGCGATGACGACCTGGTTTCACACCTGCTGCGCTTGTTTGCCCAACCGCGTGGGCAGGTACGCATTCAGTTGCTGGCGCCGATCAGCAGCGTCGGCAAGGAGCGCGCGCAGCTGGCGTTTCAGGCACAACAAGCCATTCATGGCGCCCTGTTCGGCCACGAGCAAGCCGAGTTGGCCCCACGCCGGCAAGCGCGAGCGGCTTGATCAGCGGGGCCAGCGGGCGCTGGCGAACGCCTGCAGCTGTGGATAAAACGCTCTGAAGTCTTCCAGCAACGGCTGGTACAGCGCCTCCAGTTCGGGCATTACTCCCGCCAAGCCTTCGGGGCGCGACAGGCGCCGGCCTATGCCTCGGAATACGTACTCCAGCGTAGCGAAATCGCCGTACGCGGACAGCCAGTCGTCCGCGGCCATCATCGGAGCGATATGCGCGAGCCGGCCTGGCAGCTCGGGCTCGGCGAGCAGGACCTGGTAAAAGCGCTGGGTAAACTCGGTCAGCGGCTGGGCGGCGTAGTCGTGCCAGTGGTGCGCCAGGCAATGGTCGAAAAATACGTCGAGCACGATTCCGGCGTAGCGCCGCCGCTCCCGCGGGAAACGGGCCAGTGCGGCTAGCACTATGGGGTGGCTGTCGGTGTAGCTGTCGATCCAGCGGTGGAGCTGGATGGCAGCTTCCAGGGTGGGCGGGAAACGGCCGTGCAGGGTGCCTTTGACGAAATCGCCGTATAGGCTGCCGAGTAGTTGTTGCGGCTGTTGGCCGCCTAGGTGGAGGTGGGCTAGGTAGTTCATGGGGGCAGTATAGGGTTTCTGCGGGTGGGTCGGCTTGGGATGATGGATAGCTGGCTGCGGGCTTGTCTGGTTTTTGTGGTGTTTTACTGACCCCCAATATCGTTATAACCCGATATAGCGATTCGACCCGAGCTAAGACCAACATCATATTTGTATATCGCGAAATACCGATTTATATTTCGTCCTATCGCGATATAGCGCCCTACCCCAAGAGCCTCCCCCATGCCCCTGGACCTCGACGAAACCATCAAAGCCCTGTCCCACCCAGTCCGCCGCGAAATCCTCGGCTGGCTCAAGGACCCGGCCACCCAGTTCCCCGATCAACAGCACAGCATCGAGCACGGTGTCTGCGCCGGCCAGATCGACCAACGCTGCGGCCTCTCGCAATCCACCGTGTCGGCCCACCTCGCCACCCTGCAACGCGCAGGCCTGATCAGCAGCCAGAAAATCGGCCAGTGGCACTTTTTCAAACGCAACGAGGACGCGATCCAGGCGTTTCTCAAGCAACTGAGCGAAACGCTCTGACGAGGATTCAGCGATGCCCCTTCCACTCTTGATGCTGGCGCTGAGCGCCTTCGCCATCGGCACCACCGAATTCGTCATCATGGGCCTGCTGCCCGAAGTGGCGAGCGACCTCGGCGTGTCCATCCCTGGTGCTGGCTGGCTGGTTACCGGCTATGCCCTGGGCGTCGCCATCGGCGCACCGTTCATGGCCCTGGCCACCGCCCGCCTGCCACGCAAGGCCGCGCTGGTCACGCTGATGGGCGTGTTCATCGTCGGCAACCTGCTGTGCGCCGTCGCCGCTGACTACAACCTGTTGATGTTCGCCCGTGTAGTCACCGCGCTGTGCCATGGGGCCTTCTTCGGCATCGGTTCGGTGGTCGCCGCCAGCCTGGTACCGGCCAATCGCCGTGCCTCCGCCGTAGCCTTGATGTTCACCGGCCTGACCCTGGCCAACGTGCTCGGCGTGCCGCTGGGGACTGCGCTGGGCCAGGTCGCCGGCTGGCGTTCGACCTTCTGGGCAGTGACCGTGATCGGTGTGATCGCGCTGATCGGCCTGATCCGCTACCTGCCGCTGCAACATGACGAGGAGGCGGTCGACATGCGCGCTGAACTGGCCGCGCTGAAAGGGGCCGGTATCTGGTTGTCGCTGAGCATGACCGTGCTGTTCTCGGCCTCGATGTTCGCCCTGTTCACTTATGTCGCGCCGCTGTTGGGTGATGTCACCGGGGTTTCGCCCAGCGGCGTGACCTGGACCTTGCTGCTGATCGGCCTTGGCCTGACCCTGGGCAACATCATCGGCGGCAAGCTCGCCGACCGCCGTCTGGGCGCAACTCTGATTGGCGTGTTTGTGGCCATGGCGGTGATCTCGACGGTGTTCAGCTGGACCAGCAGCGCCGTGATCCCCGCTGAAATCACCCTGTTCCTGTGGGCCACAGCTGCCTTTGCCGCCGTGCCGGCACTACAGGTCAACGTGGTCACCTACGGCAAGGCTGCACCGAACCTGGTGTCGACCTTGAACATCGGCGCCTTCAACCTGGGCAACGCCCTCGGCGCCTGGGTCGGCGGTAGCGTGATCGCCCATGGTCTGGGCCTGACCCGCGTACCACTGGCCGCCGCAGCCCTGGCGCTGTTGGCCCTGATCGTCACCCTCATCACTTTCAACCAGCGCGGCAACGATGCCGAGCTGGCCACCGCTGGCAACTGAACCTTTGCGAGGCTGAACCGATGACTACGCTATTCGATCCACTGCTGCTGGGTGACCTGCAGTTGCCCAACCGCATCATCATGGCGCCGCTGACCCGCTGCCGCGCCGACGAAGGCCGCGTGCCCAATGCGCTGATGACCGAGTACTACGTGCAGCGCGCCAGCGCCGGGCTGATTCTCAGTGAGGCGACTTCGGTGACGCCAATGGGCGTTGGCTACCCGGACACCCCCGGCATCTGGTCCAACGACCAGGTGCGCGGCTGGCACAGCCTGACCAAGGCAGTGCATGCTGCCGGCGGGCGGATCTTCCTGCAGCTGTGGCACGTCGGGCGCATCTCCCACCCCAGCTACCTCAACGGTGAACTGCCGGTTGCGCCCAGCGCGATCCAGCCCAAGGGCCATGTCAGCCTGGTGCGTCCGCTGGCCGACTACCCAACCCCGCGGGCACTGGAAAGCGAAGAGATCGCCGACATTGTCGAGGCCTATAGGATCGGTGCCGAGAACGCCAAGGCGGCGGGCTTTGATGGCGTCGAGATTCATGGCGCCAACGGCTACCTGCTGGATCAGTTTCTGCAAAGCAGCACCAACCAGCGCAACGACAACTACGGCGGTTCACTGGAGAACCGTGCCCGGCTGCTGCTGGAGGTGACCGATGCGGTGATCGAAGTGTGGGGCGCCCAGCGCGTCGGCATGCACCTGGCGCCACGCGCCGATGCCCATGACATGGGCGATGCTGACCGCGCCGAGACCTTCACCTACGTCGCCCGCGAACTGGGCAAACGCGGTATCGCGTTTATCTGCTCGCGGGAAAAACTCGCCGACGACAGCCTCGGCGCGCAGATCAAGCAAGCATTCGGTGGGCCGTACATCGTCAACGAACGCTTCGACAAGGCCAGCGCCAACGCTGCCCTTGCCGGTGGCCTGGCCGATGCCGTGGCGTTTGGCGTGCCGTTCATTGCCAACCCGGACCTGCCAGCACGTTTGGCCGCCGATGCGCCGTTGAACGAGGCGCGGCCGGAGGGGTTCTATGGCGGTGGCGCGGTGGGCTATATCGACTATCCACGGCTGTAAGCAGATGAATGGGGCCGCCTTGCGCGGCCCCCCATCAGCATTACGGCTATGGCCGGGCGTTGATCTGCTGTTGCAGGTTCTGCACCTGGTTCTGCAGGGTGTTCAGGCTGCGCGTGGTCTGCCCCCTGAAAGCGTCGAATTCCTGCACCGAGGCACCGCTGCTGGCCGCTGCTGCGGGGCGATTGTCGATCTGGCTCTTCAGCACCAGCACGTCCTGCTCCAGACTGCTGATCGCCGCGCTCGGGTTGCCCTGCTTCTTCAGCGCGGCAATCTCGCTGTTCAGGCTCTTGAGCTCGTTGTCGAGCTTGCCGCCATCCAGCTGGCCCGCCTTCAGCGCCGCCAACTCGGCATTCACCGCCTTCAACTGCGCCTGCAATTGGGTCTGCAATTCAGTTACAGCTTTTTGCTGGTCGCGGGTATCGGCCAGCACCTGTTCCAGACGCTTGCCGAGGTCGCCGGCCTGACCGGCCACGCCCTGCTGCTGCTTGCCCTGCTCGGCCAGGCTGGCCTGCAACTGGCGAATCTGCAGTTTCAAGGCTTCGCTGCCGGTGTTGACGCTGGCATCGCTGGCTTCGACCTTGCCGCTGATCGCTTGCAGCCGGCCGGCGGCTTCCTCGCTGATGCGGGCAAAGCTCTCCTGGGTCGCGACCAGTTGCTGCTCCATCAGCGAAATCTGCTGGAAGCTCCACCAGCCGAGCCCGGCCAGGGCGATGAACGAGGCCACCAGCAAAGCCCAGAGCGGCGCGGTGTTGGTCGGCCGTGCGGCTTTCTGGCGGCTGCGCGCCACGTGCTCGGGGAGCAGTTCATCGTCATCTCGGGTGCCGGCACGCAATGTTGGCACGTCGTCGAAGTCGTCGCGAAGATCGTTACGCATGGGGGCTTTCAACCACAGTCATAGCAAAGAGACACAGTATAAACCGCCAGCGCGTTACGTTGATGACCATCATCAAGGCGCGCGCTTCAGCGGTTGTGCGGGACGTTCTTCCACCAGCCGCAGAACTCGTCGAGCGCGCTCCACAGGCTGACCTGAGGCCGGTAATCCAGATGCTGCCGGGCCCGACTGATGTCGAGGGTGAAGTCCTTGCTCATGACCTGCATACCCAGGCGTGACAAGGTTGGCTGCGGGCGGCCAGGCCAGAGCATGCACGCCGCTTCGTTGAGTGCTGCCAGGCTGTAACCCAGGCCGTAGGAGCGGTAGCGGGTGACCTGCGGCAACTGCATCTGACGCATGACGTAATTGACCACATCCCACAGCGGCAGCGGCTGGCCGTTACTGATGTTGTAGGCCTGGCCGAGCGCCTCATCATCTGCAAAGAGTGCGCTGAGCAACGCTTCGTTGAGGTTGTGCACACTGGTGAAGTCGGCCATGTTCAGGCCGTTGCCGATGATCGCCAGGCGGCGCTTGCGCTGCATCTGCAGCAAGCGCGGGAAGATGTTCGCATCGCCGGCCCCGGTGACCAGCCGTGGGCGCAGGGCGAGCACTTCGAGGCCGAACTCCTGCGCGCCGAAGACCTTCTGCTCGGCGAGAAATTTGGTCGTGGCGTAATGGTCATGCATGCGCCGCGGCAGCTGCTGTTCCTGCACATTCAGGCGGGAGCGGCCATTGAAGTAGATCGACGGCGACGACAGGTGTACCAGCCGGCGCACATGTTCCTTGAGGCAGCCTTCAACGACGTTTTCGGTGACCACCACATTGCCCTGATGGAAATCCTGGTAGCGCCCCCAGGCGCCGGTCATGCCCGCGCAATGCACCACGGCATCGACGCCCTGGCACAGACGCCGGGCCAGCTCGGCATCACCGAGGTCACCCGGGATGAACTGCGCGCCGCGCTTGACCAAATGCTCCACGCCTTCGGCACGCCGCCCGTTGACCCGGACCTCAAGGCCCTGCTCCAGGGCAAAACGCGCAAAGCGCCCGCCGATAAAGCCGCTCGCGCCGGTGACCAGAATTCGCATGTAACACTCCGCCTTGCCAGATTTCAGATGCAGTTGACGTCGCGACCGGCTACAACGGCACTAGCCAACCTGGCGCCATTTGGCGCAGGTGCTCGGTCAATTGGGCGAGCAGTTGCCCGCCATTGCGCCAATGATGCCAGTACAGCGGCACATCGATCGGAGTATCGGCGCAGATTTCCACCAGTTCGCCACACTGCAGCTGCGCAGTCACCTGCCGCTCCGGCACCAGGCCCCAGCCCAGGCCGGCTTCGGTCATGCGCAGAAAGCCCTCCGAGGACGGGCACAGGTGATGCAAAAATCCATCGGCAATGCCTAGCGATGCGAGATAACGGTGCTGAAGGAAGTCATCCGGGCCGAACACGATCGCCGGGGTCCGCGCCAGCCGGCTGGCGTCGAAGCCCTGCGGAAAATGCCGGGCCATGAATGCCGGGCTTGCCAAGGCGCGATAGCGCATGGCGCCCAGTGGCTGGCTGCGCGCGCCGGCCACCGGGCGCTCGCTGCCACACAGGCAAGCCGCAACCTCACCGGCGCGCATGCGCTTGAGGCCGACGTCCTGATCCTCGACTACCAGGTCCAGCAACACCGGCTGTTCGGCGCAAAACGCGCCCACCGCACCGGCCCACCAGGTCGCCAGGCTATCGGCATTGAGCGCAATGCGCAGACGTTCGGGCATACCGCCTTCGTCCAGCGCCGGCACCTGGCGCTGCAGGTCACGCTCGAGCAGGCGCACCTGCTGCACATGGTTGAGCAGTTGCCGGCCGACTTCGGTCGGGCTCGGCGGCATGGCGCGCACCAGTACCGGCTGGCCGACCCGCGCTTCGAGCAGCTTGATCCGCTGCGACACGGCCGATTGCGACAGGCCAAGCACTTGTGCTGCGCGCTCGAAACCGCCTTGTTCGATGACCGCCGCCAGGGCCGCCAGGAGCTTGTAGTCGAACATCGATTTCTCTAATGCCTGATCAGCTTTATTGGTTTTTCTTATACAACGCAGATCGGCACAATGACCAGCATTCGATCAAGCAATCAGCGCCAGCCAATCGGTTGGTGGCAGTGGAGTGTCTGCGCTATGTGGCAAAGTTATACGAACGGCATGCTGGTTGCCTTTGGCCTGATCATGGCCATCGGCACGCAAAACGCGTTTGTCCTGGCGCAGAGCCTGCGCCGTGAACACCATCTGCCGGTGGCCATCCTCTGCGTGGTCTGCGACGCCCTGCTGGTTGCCGCCGGAGTGTTCGGACTGGCCACGGTGCTGGCGCAGAACCCGACGTTGCTGGCTGCTGCGCGTTGGGGCGGCGCGGCGTTCTTGATCTGGTACGGGGCCAAGGCCTTGCAACGGGCCTGCTCCAAACAAAGCCTGGAGCAGGAGCAAGGCCAGGGCTCCCGCTCGCGCCGGGCGGTGCTGCTCAGCGCCTTGGCAGTGACCCTGCTCAACCCCCATGTGTACCTGGATACGGTGCTGCTGATCGGCTCCCTGGGCGCCCAGCAAACCGTGCCCAGCGCTTACGTAGCAGGGGCGGCCAGCGCCTCACTGGTGTGGTTCTTCACCCTCGCCCTCGGCGCAGCCTGGCTGGCACCGTGGCTGGCACGGCCGGCGACCTGGCGCCTGCTCGACCTGATGGTGGCAGTGATGATGTTTGCGGTGGCCGCGCAGCTGATTCTGGGCTGAATGCCACTGGCGCCGGCGCTGCAACTATTTGTCCCTATAGTTGTTGCGTGGTTATGCGCGGGGGCTGGTGATATGATCCAAGGCTTGCGTCGCAAAGAGTACAAACTCGCCGACGTACCTCGGGCCGCCCGTGATCGGCCTTGCGCAAACCGCGAATTAGACCTGAATCAGGAGATCCACCATGGCTTTTGAATTGCCGCCGCTGCCGTACGCCCATGATGCCCTGCAGCCGCACATCTCCAAGGAAACCCTGGAGTATCACCACGACAAGCACCACAACACCTATGTCGTGAACCTGAACAACCTGGTCCCAGGCACCGAATTCGAAGGCAAGACCCTGGAAGAGATCGTCAAGACCTCTTCGGGTGGCATCTTCAACAACGCCGCTCAGGTCTGGAACCACACCTTCTACTGGAACTGCCTGGCACCAAACGCCGGCGGCCAACCGACTGGCGCACTGGCCGAGGCCATCAACGCCGCTTTCGGTTCGTTCGACAAGTTCAAGGAAGAGTTCACCAAGACTTCGGTCGGCACCTTCGGTTCCGGTTGGGGCTGGCTGGTGAAGAAAGCTGACGGTTCCCTGGCACTGGCCAGCACCATCGGCGCCGGCAACCCGCTGACCAACGGCGACACTCCGCTGCTGACCTGCGACGTCTGGGAGCACGCTTACTACATCGACTACCGCAACGTCCGTCCTAAGTATGTCGAGGCGTTCTGGAACCTGGTCAACTGGAAGTTCGTTGCCGAGCAGTTCGAAGGCCAGACCTTCAAGGCCTGATCGACTTCGCTTTTGGCACAAAAAAAACCCGGCACTCGCCGGGTTTTTTTATGCCCGCTCGCACCGCTGCAAATCCAGCTTGATCCGCCCGCATAGCGCGCTAACATCAAATCTCTGGGAAAGTTGGCGTATAGCACTAAAGTAGCAAGCCTGCGCAACCGATACAGTAGCAATGCAACAAAGGGTCGATAGTGTCTTGCCACAACTACTGGCAAAATAATGGCATGCGCATGGATTAAGGAATCCCCATTGAAGCTGCAATTGCGGAACAGCTTATCGGTCAAGTTGCTCAGGGTAGTGCTGCTGTCGGCGCTAGCGGTTGGCGTCGTCCTTAGCTGTGCGCAGATCGTCTACGACACCTACAAGACGCGTCAGGCGGTGAACAGCGATGCCCAGCGCATCCTCGACATGTTCCGTGACCCGTCGACGCAGGCGGTTTACAGCCTCGACCGGGAAATGGGCATGCAGGTCATGGAAGGCCTGTTCCAGGATGACTCGGTGCGCATGGCCTCGATCGGCCACCCCAACGAAACCATGCTCGCAGAGAAATCGCGACCGCTGCGCGACATGTCGATGCGCTGGCTGACCGATCTGTTGCTCGGTCAGGAACGCACCTACACCACGCAACTGGTCGGCCGCGGCCCCTACAGCGAGTATTACGGCGACCTCAGCATCACCCTCGACACTGCCGCCTATGGCAAAGAATTCCTGATCAACGCCGTGATCATCTTCATCTCCGGTGTACTACGAGCGCTGGCCATGGGCCTGGTGCTGTACCTGGTCTACCACTGGCTGCTGACCAAGCCGCTGTCGAAGATCATCGAGCACCTTACCCAGATCAACCCTGATCGGCCCAGCCAGCATCAGATTCCGCTGGTCAAAGGCCACGAAAAGAATGAACTGGGTTTGTGGGTCAACACCGCCAACCAGCTGCTGGCCTCGATCGAGCGCAATACCCACCTGCGCCATGAAGCCGAGAACAGCCTGCAACGTATGGCTCAGTATGACTTTCTGACCGGCTTGCCCAACCGCCAGCAATTGCAGCAGCAACTGGATAAGATCCTCGTCGATGGCGGCCGCCTGCAGCGCCGAGTGGCGGTGCTGTGCGTAGGTCTGGATGACTTCAAAGGCATCAACGAACAATTCGGTTATCAGGTCGGTGACCAGTTGCTGCTGGCCCTCGCCGACCGTCTGCGCGCACACAGTGGCCGCCTCGGCGCCCTGGCCCGGCTGGGCGGCGACCAGTTTGCGCTAGTCCAGGCCGACATCGAGCAGCCTTACGAGGCGGCCGAGCTGGCCCAGAGCATCCTCGACGACCTGGAGGCGCCGTTTGCCCTCGAGCAGCAGGAAATCCGCCTGCGCGCGACCATCGGCATCACCCTGTTCCCGGAGGACGGCGACAGCACCGAAAAGCTCCTGCAAAAGGCCGAGCAGACCATGACTCTGGCCAAGGCGCGCTCGCGCAATCGCTACCAGTTCTACATCGCCAGCGTCGACAGCGAAATGCGCCGACGCCGCGAACTGGAAAAGGACCTGCGCGAAGCCCTGCCGCGCAACCAGCTGTACCTGGTTTATCAGCCGCAGATCAGCTACCGCGACCACAGCGTAGTCGGCGTCGAGGCCCTGCTGCGCTGGCAGCATCCGCAGCTGGGCATGGTCCCGCCCGACCAGTTCATCCCGCTGGCCGAGCAGAATGGCCACATCATCCCGATCGGCGAATGGGTCCTCGACCAGGCCTGCCGGCAACTGCGCGAATGGCATGATCAGGGCTTTGGCGAGCTGCGCATGGCGGTCAACCTGTCGACCGTGCAACTGCACCACAACGAGCTGCCGCGGGTGGTCAACAACCTGCTGCAGGCCTATCGCCTGCCGCCACGCAGCCTTGAGCTGGAAGTCACCGAAACCGGCCTGATGGAAGACATCAGCACCGCCGCCCAGCACCTGCTGAGCCTGCGTCGCTCAGGTGCGCTGATTGCGATTGACGACTTCGGCACTGGTTATTCTTCGCTCAGCTACCTGAAATCGCTGCCGCTGGACAAGATCAAGATCGACAAGAGTTTTGTCCAGGACCTGCTCGATGACGACGATGACGCCACCATCGTTCGCGCCATCATCCAGCTCGGCAAGAGCCTTGGCATGCAGGTCATCGCCGAAGGCGTGGAAACCGCCGAGCAGGAGACCTACATCATTGCCCAGGGCTGCCATGAGGGGCAGGGCTATCACTACAGCAAGCCGCTGTCGGCGCGCGAGCTGACTGCCTACCTCAAGCAGGCCCAGCGCAATCAGGTCTCAGTGCTGTAAACCCCGCCAGAACAGGAAAATGCCCCACCCGCGGGCATTTTCATGAATTCACTGCCCCCCCCCTTTACAGCAAATGCAAATCTTTCGCATGATGTCACGGTTTCGCGTGCCACGGCACACGTCCAAACCCACCACGCAGGAAACCAACAATGATTCGTATGCCTCTGGCCTCCGCCAGTCTGCTGGCCATCGCTATCGCCCTCGCCGGTTGCGGCGAAGGCAAAAATGACAAGGCCGCCGCTCCGCAAGCCCAGGCACCTGCTGCCGCCAGCACCACCGCCGCGACCGCCGGGGCGATCGACGAGGCGGCTGGCAAGGCCGTGGTCAAGCACTATGCAGAGCTCGTCTCGGCCGTCTACAGCGACTCGCTGAGCACCGCCAAGACCCTGCAAAGCGCGATCGACGCGTTCCTCGCCACGCCTAACGACGAAACCCTGCAAGCCGCCAAGGATGCCTGGGTCGCTGCCCGCGTGCCGTACCTGCAGAGCGAAGTGTTCCGCTTCGGCAACACCATTATCGATGACTGGGAAGGTCAGGTTAACGCCTGGCCACTGGACGAAGGCCTGATCGACTACGTCGACAAGAGCTACGAGCATGCGCTGGGCAACCCTGCCGCCAGCGCCAACATCATTGCCAACACCGAAATCCAGGTTGGCGAAGACAAGATCGACGTCAAGGACCTGACCCCGGAGAAACTCGCCAGCCTGAATGAGCTGGGCGGCTCCGAGGCCAACGTCGCAACCGGTTACCACGCAATCGAATTCCTGCTCTGGGGCCAGGACCTGAACGGCACCGGCCCAGGTGCGGGCAACCGTCCGGCGTCTGACTACCTGGAAGGCGCTGGCGCCACCGGTGGCCACAACGACCGTCGCCGTGCCTATCTCAAGGCGGTCACCGACCTGCTGGTCAAAGACCTCGAAGAGATGGTCGGCAACTGGGCACCAAACGTTGCCGACAACTACCGCGCCACCCTGGAAGCGGAGCCGGTCAACGACGGCGTGCGCAAGATGCTGTTCGGCATGGGCAGCTTGTCGCTGGGTGAACTGGCGGGCGAGCGCATGAAGGTTTCGCTGGAAGCCAACTCGCCGGAAGACGAACACGACTGCTTCAGCGACAACACCCACTACTCGCACTTCTACGATGCCAAGGGTATTCGTAACGTCTACCTGGGCGAGTACACCCGCGCCGACGGCAGCAAGCTGACCGGCCCGAGCCTGTCGTCGCTGGTGGCCAAGGTTGACCCGGCTACCGACGCCACCTTGAAAGCTGACCTGGAGGCCACCGAGGCCAAGATCCAGGTGATCGTCGATCATGCCCTCAAGGGTGAGCACTACGATCAGCTGATCGCTGCCGACAATGCTGCCGGCAACCAGATCGTGCGTGATGCGATTGCTTCGCTGGTCAAGCAGACCGGTGCGATCGAGCAGGCCGCGGGCAAGTTGGGGATTGCCAACCTGAATCCGGATACTGCTGATCACGAGTTCTGATTCGGGCTGTAAACCTACTCTATTGGGGCCGCTTTGCGGCCCCAATTGCAGCAGCAACCTGACAACGATTTCATCCAGTAATTGCAAATTGCTCTTATTCAAACAATCCCGTCCTGCTAAGCTTGCACGCCGGTTTTCTGCCCAAGCCCAGGATTGTTGATGTCCTTGCTCCGCCTAAGCCCCCTGCTGCTGGCCGCTGTTCTGGTCGCCTGTGACGACGCCCCGCGTTTCACTCAGGCCGAACCAGGCGAGGCCCTGTCCGGTGGCAAGGCAACCGTCCTGCGCAGCGATCGCCAGGCCTTCTCCCTACCCTCTGCCAACCTCAGCCCCGAACGGCGGCTGGACTTTGCCGTGGGCAACAGCTTTTTCCGCAACCCGTGGGTAATCGCTCCGGCGACCACCACAGCGCGTGACGGGCTCGGCCCGTTGTTCAACACCAACGCCTGCCAGAACTGCCACGTCCGCGACGGCCGCGGGCACCCGCCGGAACTCGACGACAGCAACGCAGTGTCGATGCTGGTAAGGCTGTCGATCCCCGACCAGCCCGCCTACGCCAAGGAAATCGAACGCCTGGGCGTGGTCCCGGAGCCGGTCTACGGCACGCAGTTGCAGGACATGGCCATCCCCGGCATCAAGCCCGAGGGCAAGGTCCGCGTCAGCTACAGCAGCGAGACCGTACCCTTCGCCGACGGCCACACGGTGGAATTGCGCCGCCCGCAATTGCAGATCACCCAGCTCGGCTACGGCCCGCTGCACCCCGACACGCGTTTCTCGGCGCGGATCGCGCCGCCGATGATCGGCCTGGGTTTGCTTGAGGCAATCCCCGAAGCGGCGATTCTGGCCAACGCCGACCCGGACGATCGCGACGGCGACGGCATTCGTGGGCGCGCCAATCAGGTCTGGGATGACGCCCAGGGTAAGACCGTGCTCGGCCGCTTCGGCTGGAAAGCCGGGCAGCCCAACGTCAACCAGCAGAACGTGCATGCCTTTGCCGGCGACATGGGCCTGACCAGCACGCTCAAGCCCCATGACGACTGCACCCTGGCCCAGACCGATTGCCTGGCCGCGCCCAACGGTGACGGCGCCGACGGCGAGAAAGAGGTCAGCGACAATATCCTGCGCCTGGTCACCTTCTATACCCGCAACCTGGCCGTGCCGGCCCGCCGCAACGTCGACGCACCACAGGTGCTGGCCGGCAAGAACCTGTTTTTCCAGGCCGGCTGCCAGGGCTGCCACACGCCGCAGTTCACCACGGCCAGCGCAGGCGTCGAGCCGGAGCTGGCCAACCAGCTGATTCGCCCCTACAGCGACCTGCTGTTGCATGACATGGGCCCCGGCCTGGCCGACCAACGCAGCGAGTTCGCCGCCGGTGGCCAGGACTGGCGCACAGCGCCGCTGTGGGGCCTGGGCCTGACCGAAACGGTCAGCGGCCACACTCAGTTACTGCACGATGGGCGCGCCCGCAACCTGCTCGAAGCCGTGCTCTGGCATGGCGGCGAAGCGCAGGCGGCGCGCGACCAGGTCTTGACCTTCAATGCCGAGCAACGCGCCGCGTTGCTGGCTTTTCTGAATTCACTTTAACGCGCAAGGAGCCGGGCATGTTCCGACCCAAACTGTTGTTCACCAGCCTCGCCGCAATCGCCCTCGGTGCTTGCTCGCCGCAAGACCCGCAGGCCGTCACCTCGGCGGCAATCGCCAAGCAGGTGATCTTGCCGACCTACAGCCGCTGGGTCGAAGCTGACCGCCAGCTGGCCGCCAGCGCCCTGTCCTACTGTGAAGGCAAAACCACCCTGGACGCCGCTCGCGCCGACTTCCTCAACGCGCAAAAAGCCTGGGCCGAGCTGCAGCCTCTGCTGGTCGGCCCGCTGGCCGAAGGCAACCGCCCGTGGCAGGTACAGTTCTGGCCCGACAAGAAAAACCTGGTCGGCCGTCAGGTCGAGCAACTGGTCAACGGCGACAAGCCGATCGACAACGAGACCCTGGGCAAGTCCAGCGTCGTCGTGCGCGGTCTGTCGGCCTACGAGTACATCCTCTTCGACAGCAAGCCGGACATCGCCACCCCTGAGCAGAAGGCCCGCTACTGCCCGCTGCTGGTGGCCATCAGCGAACACCAGAAGGCCCTCGCCGAAGAGATCCTCAAGGGCTGGAACAGCACCGACGGCATGCTTTCGCAGATGACCAAGTTCCCCAACCAGCGCTATGCTGACTCGCACGAGGCGATCGCCGATCTGCTCCGCGCCCAGGTCACCGCACTGGACACCCTGAAGAAAAAGCTCGGCGCACCGATGGGCCGCCAGAGCAAGGGCATCGCCCAGCCGCTGCAGGCCGAAGCCTGGCGCAGCCACTCTTCGATGAAGAGCCTGGAAGCCAGCCTGAAAGCCGCCCAGGCGGTCTGGGTCGGGGTCGACAACCGCGGCTTGCGCGGCCTGCTCAGCAAGGACCAGAGCGCCCTCGCCGACAAGATCGACGCCGCCTATGCCAACGCGCTGAAGCTGCTGGCCGCCAACGACAAGCCCCTTGGCGAGCTGCTTGCGGACGACGCTGGCAAGCAGACCTTGAACGATATCTACGACAGCCTCAACGTGGTTCACCGCCTGCACGAAGGCGAGCTGGCCAAAGCGTTGAACATTCAGCTGGGCTTCAATGCCAACGACGGTGACTGACATGCTGCGACGCCAGGCCCTGAAACTTGCCAGTATCGCCCTTAGCGCCCTGACCCTGGGCGGCTGGAGCCTGCTGCGCAACAAAGGCAGCGAGCCACTGCTGCTGTCGGCCCGCGACGATGCCGACGGCAAGCACTACGCCGTCGGCTATCGCCTCGACGGCAGCCAGGTGTTCGCCACCGAAGTGGGCCAGCGTTGCCACGCCATCATTCATCACCCGCAACAGCCGATTGCGCTGTTCGTGGCGCGTCGCCCCGGCACCGAAAGCTATCTGGTCGACCTGCGTGATGGGCGTTTGCTGCAAACCCTGACGGCGCAGCCCAACCGGCATTTCTATGGCCATGCGGTGATGCACAAGGACGGCGAGTGGCTGTACGCCACCGAGAACGACACCACCGATCCGGGCCGTGGCGTACTCGGGGTGTATCGCTTCGACGGTGAACGCCTGGTGCACAGCGGCGAGATCTCGACCCACGGCATCGGCCCGCACGAGCTGGCGTGGATGCCCGACGGCGAAACCCTGGTAGTGGCCAACGGCGGCATCCGTACCGAAGCCGAAAGCCGAGTGGAGATGAACCTCAACGCCATGCAACCAAGCCTGGTCATGATGCAGCGCGATGGCACCCTGCTGTCCAAGGAAACCCTCGGCCAGCAGATGAACAGCGTGCGCCACCTGGCCATCGGCAGCGACGGCACCCTGGTCGCTTGCCAGCAGTTCATGGGCGCATCGGATGAGACCGCCGAGCTGCTGGCGATCAAGCGCCCGGGCGAACCGTTCCAGGCATTCCCGGTGCCGGAGCGGCAATTGCAGTCGATGGCTCAGTACACCGCCAGTGTGGCCATCCACAGCGAGTTGCGGCTGGTCGCCCTGACTGCGCCGCGGGCCAACCGGCTGTTCATCTGGGACCTGGACACGGCAGCGATCAAGCTCGACGCACCGATGCCCGACTGCGCCGGCGTGGGTGCGGTGAAGGACGGTTTTGTGGTCACCTCCGGCCAAGGCCGTTGCCGCTTCTACGACTGCCGCAAACAGCAGCTTGTGGGCCAGCCGCTGGAGCTGCCGTCTGGCTTGTGGGATAACCATCTGCATCTGGTTTGATCAGATAGAGCCGTCGGATAGCCGGGGCCAGCTGCGCTGGCCTATCGCGATCGTTCCGGCGCCCCGGCACCCGCGTTCCATCGACATGCGCGGTCCACTGTAGGAGCGGCCTTGTGTCGCGAATGGGCTGCGCAGCGGCCCCAGCATTCTTTGGCGCTACGCAAATCCCGGGCCCGCTACGCGCGCCTTTCGCGACACAAGGCCGCTCCTACAAAGACAGCGTGCGTTCGATGTTCGCGGGATGCCGCGATTTATTTGTCTCGCTCAACGATTGCTGGGCAGATTTAGATCAACGAACGGCCCATTCGAAACACTACTCACTGAAAACCAGCGATACTCAGTGCATTCGCACGTGGGCAGGAACGCCCGTGGTCGTGCCTCAGCCATAACAATGACTACCTCCAGGGAAGTGGACCTATGCTGCGCCGGCGCATGCTGATCATGTTGGCCATCGTGCTGTTGATCGTGTTGATTCTGGGGGGCTACAAGGCCTTTTCGATCTATCAGCAGATCCAGATGTTTACCGCACCGAAACCGCCGGTCAGCGTTGCCGCCGCAACGGCTGAGCAGCGCCCATGGCAGCAGCGCCTGCCGGCTGTCGGCAGCCTCAAGGCGTTGCAGGGCGTCGAGCTGAGCCTGGAGCAGGCCGGCACGGTGAAGTCGCTGCACTTCGAGTCTGGCCAGCAGGTCAAGCAAGGCCAGTTATTGCTGCAACTGGACAGCGATCAGGAAGCCGCCCTGCTCGGCACCGCCCAGGCTGACCTAGGCCTGGCCAAGGTGGACTACGGCCGTGGTAGTCAGCTGGTTGGTGACCAGGCTATCTCTCGCGGCGAGTTCGACCGGTTGACTGCGCAGTACCGGCGTAACCAGGCGGTGGTCGATCAGCTCAAGGCCTCGCTGGAGAAGAAGAGCATCAAGGCGCCGTTCAGCGGCACCATTGGTATCCGTCAGGTCGACATCGGCGATTTTCTTGCCAGCGGTACGGTGATCGCTACCCTGCAGGACCTGTCCAGCCTGTACGTCGACTTCAACATGCCCGAGCAGAGCCTGCCGCAACTGGCCCTCGGCCAAAAAGTGCTGCTGCAGGTGGCGGCGTTCCCTGGCCAGACCTTCAATGCCACGCTCAGCGCGATCAACCCCAAGGTCGACGAGAACACCCGCAACCTGCTGGTCCGCGCCAGCCTGGCCAACCCCGATGGCAAGTTGCTGCCGGGGATGTTTGCCAGCCTGCTGGTCCTGCTGCCCGATCCTCAGCCACAGGTGGTAGTGCCGGAGAGCGCCATCACTTACACCCTGTACGGCAACTCGGTATACGTGGTCAGCCCGAAACAGAACGCAGACGGCCAGCCGGAAAACGCCGCCGACGGCAAGCCGCAGCTGATCGCCGAGCAACGCACCATCCGCACCGGCGAGCGCCGTGACGGTGTGGTGGTGGTCAGTGAGGGGCTCCAGGCGGGAGAACGGGTGGTCAGTGCCGGGCAACTGAAACTGACCCCGGGCGCCGCCATCCAGATCACCGAGCAAGCGTCGACCACCCCAGCCAGCGCTCCGCGCGGCAACTGAGCAGGAGGCTGACATGGCGTTCACAGACCCGTTCATCCGCCGCCCGGTGCTGGCCAGTGTGGTCAGCCTGCTGATCCTGCTGCTCGGCTTTCAGGCCTGGAGCAAACTACAGATCCGCCAGTACCCACAAATGGAAAACGCCCTGATCACGGTGACCACCGCCTACCCCGGGGCCAACGCCGAGACCATCCAGGGCTATATCACCCAGCCGCTGCAGCAGAGCCTGGCCAGTGCCGAAGGCATCGACTACATGACCTCGGTGAGCCGGCAGAACTTCTCTATCATCTCGATCTACGCACGGGTTGGCGCCAACAGCGACCGCTTGTTCACCGAGCTGCTGGCCAAGGCCAACGAAGTGCGCAACAAGCTGCCGCAGCAGTCCGAAGCGCCGGTATTGAGCAAGGAGGCAGCAGACGCCTCGGCGCTGATGTACATCAGCTTCTACAGCGAGCAGATGAGCAACCCGCAGATCACCGACTACCTGTCACGGGTGATCCAGCCCAAGCTGGCGACCCTACCGGGCATGGCCGAGGCCGAGATCCTCGGCAACCAGGTGTTTGCCATGCGCATCTGGATCGACCCGGTCAAATTGGCCGGCTTCGGCCTGACCGCCAATGACGTCACCGATGCCGTGCGCCGCTACAACTTCCTCTCGGCCGCAGGCGAGGTCAAGGGCGAGTACGTGGTCACCAGCATCAACGCCACCACCGAATTGAAATCACCGGAGGCGTTTGCTGCATTGCCGCTGAAGACGGCCGGCGACACCAGGGTGCTGCTCGGCGATGTCGCCCGGGTCGAGATGGGCGCAGAGAACTACGACACGGTCAGCTCGTTCGACGGCACGCCCTCGGTGTACATCGGCATCAAGGCCACGCCGTCGGCCAACCCGCTCGAGGTCATCAAGGAAGTGCGGCGGGTCATGCCGGAGCTGGAAGGTCAACTACCGGCCGGGCTCAAGGTGTCGATTGCCTACGACGCGACGCTGTTTATCCAGGCCTCCATCGACGAAGTGATCAAGACCCTCGGCGAAGCGGTGCTGATCGTCATCGTCGTGGTGTTCCTGTTCCTCGGCGCGCTGCGCTCGGTGCTGATCCCGGTCGTCACCATCCCGCTGTCGATGATCGGCGTGCTGTTCTTCATGCAGACCATGGGCTACTCGCTGAACCTGCTGACCTTGCTGGCGATGGTGCTGGCGATCGGCCTGGTGGTGGACGATGCGATCGTGGTGGTGGAAAACATCCATCGCCATATCGAGGAAGGCAAGACGCCGTTCGATGCGGCGCTGCAAGGCGCCCGCGAAATTGCGATACCGGTAGTGTCGATGACCATCACCCTGGCTGCGGTGTATGCACCAATTGGTTTTCTCGAAGGCCTGACCGGTGCGCTGTTCAAGGAGTTTGCCCTGACCCTGGCGGGTGCAGTGGTGATCTCCGGCATCGTCGCCCTGACTCTGTCGCCGATGATGTGCGCGTTGCTGCTGCGCCGCGAGCAGAACGCCAGTGGCCTGGCGCATCGCCTCGACCGGATCTTCGACGGCCTCAAGCTGCGTTATCAACGGCTGCTGCACGGCACCCTCGACACCAGGCCGGTGGTGGTGGTGTTTGCCGTGATCATCCTGTGCCTGATCCCGGTGCTGTTCAAGTTCACCCAGAACGAGCTGGCGCCCGACGAGGATCAGGGCGTGATCTTCATGATCAGCAGTGCGCCGCAGCCGACCAACCTTGATTACCTGAACACTTATACCAATCAGTACACCGGGATCTTCAAAGGCTTCCCGGAGTATTACTCGTCGTTCCAGATCAACGGCTTCAATGGCGTGCAGAGCGGCATCGGTGGCTTCCTGCTCAAGCCGTGGAACGAGCGCGAGCGCAGCCAGATGGAGCTGCTGCCACTGGTCCAGGCCAAGCTTGCCGAAATCGCCGGCCTGCAGATCTTCGGCTTCAACCTGCCGGCGCTGCCCGGCACTGGCGAAGGTTTGCCGTTCCAGTTCGTAATCAATACTGCCGGTGATTACCCGGCGCTGCTCGAGGTCGCCCAGCGGGTCAAGGAGCGCGCGCAGGCGTCCGGCAAGTTCGCCTTCCTCGACATCGACCTGGCGTTCGACAAGCCCGAGGTGGTGGTCGACATCGACCGGGCAAAGGCGGCGCAGATGGGCGTGTCGATGGACGTGCTCGGCGGCACCCTGGCCACCCTGCTCGGCGAAGGCGAGATCAACCGCTTCACCCTCGAAGGGCGCAGCTACAAGGTCATCGCCCAGGTCGAACGCGTCTATCGCGACAATCCCGACTGGCTCAACAGCTACTACGTGAAGAACAACCAGGGCCAACTGCTGCCGTTGTCGACCCTGATCACCCTGAGCGACCGTGCTCGACCGCGCCAGCTCAACCAGTTCCAGCAACTGAACTCGGCGATCATTCAGGGCGTGCCACTGGTGAGCATGGACGAAGCGCTGGCGACGGTGCGGCAGATCGCCAGTGAAGAAGCGCCAGAAGGCTTCTCGTTCGACTACGCCGGGGTATCGCGGCAATTCGTCCAGGAAGGCAGCGCGCTGTGGGTAACTTTCGGCCTGGCGCTGGCGATCATCTTCCTGGTGCTGGCGGCGCAGTTCGAGAGCTTCCGTGACCCGCTGGTGATTCTGGTGACGGTGCCGTTGTCGATCTGCGGGGCCTTGCTGCCGTTGTTCCTGGGCCTGTCGAGCATGAACATCTACACCCAGGTCGGCCTGGTGACGTTGATCGGGCTGATTACCAAGCACGGCATTCTGATCGTCGAATTCGCCAATCAGCTGCGCAAGGACAAGGGGCTGGATGTGCGCGAAGCCATCGAAGAGGCGGCGGCGATCCGCTTGCGGCCAGTGCTGATGACAACCGCGGCGATGGTGTTCGGCATGGTGCCGTTGATTCTGGCGACAGGCGCTGGGGCGGTCAGCCGCTTTGACATCGGTATGGTGATTGCCACCGGGATGTCGATCGGGACCTTGTTCACGCTGTTTGTGCTGCCGTGCATCTACACGCTGCTAGCGCACAAGACCGTGGCACGGGAGGCGGAGGTAACGCGCGGGTGAAGTACACGCTGCCGGCTGGATCGCCACTCGACCCAGCCGGCAGCGCTCACCTCAGCGGCGTACCGGGCGCTTCTGCAGCTTGCGCTGCAAGGTGCGCCGGTGCATGCCCAGCGCCCGCGCCGTGGCGGAGATATTGCCTTCGTGCTCGCCGAGCACGCGCTGGATGTGTTCCCACTGCAGGCGGTCCACCGACATGGGGTTTTCCGGTACCAGCGAATCCAGATCAGCGTGCTCGGACAGCAACGCCGCCAGCACGTCATCGGCATCAGCCGGTTTGCACAGGTAATTGCAGGCGCCACGCTTAATCGCCTCGACCGCAGTGGCAATGCTCGAGTAACCGGTGAGGATCACCACGCGCATTTCCGGGTCCATCTCGAGCAGCTTGGGCAGCAGCACCAGGCCCGAATCACCGTCCATTTTCAGGTCCAGCGCGGCATAGTCGGGCAGGTCGTGCTGGGCCAGGATCAGACCTTCCTCGGCCGACGATGCGGTGCTTACGCGGAAACCGCGGCGGCTCATGGCTCGGGACATGACCCGGGTGAAGGTGGCATCGTCGTCTACCAGCAACAGGTGCGGCAGCTCTTCGCCGTCGATCTGGGTTTCATCAGTCATCATTCATCTCCTCGCTTGCCACGGGGCAGGCGCAGCTCGGTAAGCGTGCCGCCCTGCTCATGACTATAGAGTTTCACCGAGCCGCCCGCACGCGTAACGCTGGCCTTGCTCAGAAACAGGCCAAGACCGAAGCCTTTGCCCTTGGTGGTAAAGAAGGGTTTGCCGATGGCCTCGGCAATGGCCGGAGGAATGCCCGGGCCATGGTCGCGGATACTGATGATGATGTCCTCGGCGTTCCAGTCGAGGCGCACTTCAAGGTCATCCGGGCAGGCATCGGCAGCATTGTTAAGCAGGTTCAGCAGCGCTTGGGTCAGGTCGGGCGGTGGGGTCAGTTGCGGCACCTCGCCATCGCGCAGGCGCTGGAAGCGGTAACTGGCTTCGGGGCGCATCAGGTGCCAGCGGTTGAGTGCTTCGTCGAGCCAGGCGGTAACGTCCTGCTCGACGATGGCCATGCGTCGGTTAGCCTCGGCGGCGCGCACCAGTTGCTGCAGGGTCTGTTTGCACAGCTTGACCTGGTCCTGCAGGATCGCCAGGTCCTCCTGCAACTGCGGGTCGTGATGGTCCTGGCGCATCTCGTTGATCAGTACGCTCATGGTCGACAGCGGCGTGCCCAGCTCATGCGCGGCACCGGCGGCCTGCGTGGCGACGGCCAGCAATTGCTCATCGCGCAGACTCTCTTCGCGGCGCTCGCCACGCCATTGCTCCTGGCGGCGCAACTCTTCGGCCATGCGTGCGGCAAAGAAGGTGATCACCGCCGCGGCCAGGGCAATACTCAGCCACATGCCGTAGACCTGCATGGTGTCGCGCGCCAGCGGCAGCGTTTCCAGCGGATAGAACTGCACCAGCAACAGACTGTAGGCGACCAGGGCCAGGCCCGAGAGCACCAGCGAGTAGATCCACGGCAAGGTCACCGCAGCAATCGCCAGCGGCACCAGGTAATAGGAGACGAACGGGTTGGTCGAGCCACCCGAGTAGTACAGCAAGGCGCTGTGAATCAGCAGGTCACAGGCCAGCTGGAAGGCGTACTCGAGTTCGGTAACCGGCAGCGACAGGCGCAGGCGCAAGGCGGTGAAGGCGCACAGCAGCGATGACAGCGCCAGGGTTGCCGCCAGCGACAGCCACGGCAGCGGCAGCAGTTCGGTCCAGTAGGCAACGCCGACCGAGCCGGCCTGGGCGGCCAGCACCAGGACCCGAATAACGGTCAGGCGCCAGAGGTTCTGGCGAGTTGCAGACAACGGTTGTGCGGCAGCGAGCATGAGCTCTCCTGATGAGTGCTCCAGGGACATCGGCGGGAGTATACCCAAGCCTGGCCTTGCACTGCAGCGCTGCGGCAAAGCGCCACACTTTGTCACAGCTTGATGATGGCACTTTTGAACCCACTACACTGAAACCGGTCTTATGGGCCATGCGTGGCATGGACAATTACTCGCCACGCCTATTCTTCGCCAAGGAGTCACCTATGCATATGTCTCGTCGCAGCACTGCCCTGCTTCTTTCCTGCGGCCTGTTGGCCAGCCTCCCGGCGCTGGCTGAAGAGCCGCGTTACAACCAGGTCTCGCTGCGCGCCGAAGTCAGCAAGGAAGTGCCCCGCGACCTGATGGTCGTGACCCTTTACAGCGAAGCTCAGAACAGCGATCCGGGCAAGCTGGCCAAGGACATTACCGAGACCATGAACAAGGCCATGCAGCAGGCGCGTCAGGTCAAGGAAGTGAAAATCAGCCAGGGCAGCCGCAACAGCTACCCGGTCTACGATGCCAAGGGTCAGAAGATCACCGCCTGGCGCGAGCGTGCCGAGCTGCGCCTCGAGAGCGCCGACTTCCCGACCCTGTCGAAACTCACCGGCGAGCTGCTGCAGGACCTGAAGATGGGCGGCATGGACTTCTCCATTGCCCAGACTACGCGCAAGACCAGCGAAGACGAGTTGCTCAAGGATGCGGTAAATGCCTTCAAGGCTCGCGCTCAGCTGGCGACCGAGGCCCTCGGCGGCAAGGGTTACAAGGTGGTCAACCTGAACCTGAACAGCAGCGGCTATCCGCGCCCTTACATGCGCAGCGCGCCAATGGCGATGAAAGCCATGGGGGCTGATGAGGCGGCGGTGGCGCCTGAAATCGAAGCGGGCACCAGTGAAGTCAGCATGAATGCTGACGGTTTGATTGAAGTGCTGATGCCTTGATCGATTGATCTGCACGTTATACCGGGGGCCGCTTTGCGGCCCCTTCTTACATCGCTTTAAGCCCTTTCCTACGCCCCAAAGCGGCGCTTCTTCCTTGACATCCCGCTGCGCAACATATGGCAAAAAGCCGCCATCTTCGCCGCGCAAACGATCAACTTCGCCATTACTTACACCCAGGCGACATTATCGTACGCTCGTTCCACATTCCGCCTGCCAGCTATCACCCACACTGTTGCATTGCCAATCTGCCACGCATAAAGATCGAAGGGTCGGCTCACAAGGCCATCTCAGCTAAAAATGACAACAATGAGGCCATCATGCTCAAACATGCAGTCATTCCGCTTTTATTCGGCGCAGGCTTGCTCGCCGGAGCGCCGTCGGCCAGCGCCGCGAGCAACCTGGTGTTTTGTTCGGAGGGCAGCCCGGCAGGCTTCGATCCTGGTCAGTACACCACTGGCACCGATTTCGACGCTTCGGCCGAGACCATCTTCAATCGCCTCAGCCAGTTCGAGCGCGGCAGCACCAAGGTGATTCCGGGGCTGGCGACCAGCTGGGACGTCTCCGACGACGGCAAGACCTGGACCTTCCACCTGCGCGAAGGGGTCAAGTTCCACACCACGCCGTACTTCAAACCGAGCCGCGACTTCAATGCCGATGACGTGCTGTTCACCTTCCAGCGCATGCTCGACAAGAACCACCCGTTCCGTAAGGCCTACCCCAGCGAATTCCCTTATTTCACCGACATGGGCATGGACCGCAACATCGCCAGCGTCGAAAAAATCGATGAGCACAGCGTGCGATTTACCCTCAATGAGGTAGATGCAGCGTTCATCCAGAACATGGCGATGAGCTTTGCCTCGATCCAGTCAGCGGAATACGCCGATCAACTGCTAAAGCAGGGCAAGCCGGCCGACATCAACCAGAAGCCGATCGGCACCGGCCCGTTCGTTTTCAACAAGTATCAAAAGGACGCGCTGATCCGTTTCAAGGGCAACAAGCAGTATTGGCAAGCCGGTGAGGTCAAGCTCGACAACCTGATCTTCGCCATCACCACCGACGCCTCGGTGCGCATGCAGAAGCTCAAGCGTAACGAGTGCCAGGTGACACTGTTCCCGCGACCGGCCGACATCCAGCCGCTCAAGGCCGACAAAGACCTGCAGATGCCTGACCAGGCTGGCTTCAACCTGGGCTATATCGCCTACAACGTGATGGACCAGATCAAAGGCAGCAACCAGCCCAACCCGCTGGCCCAGCTCAAGGTTCGCCAGGCCCTGGACATGGCGGTGAACAAGCCGCAGATCATTGAATCGGTGTACCAGGGCGCCGGCCAGCTGGCAGTCAATGCCCTACCGCCGACCCAGTGGTCTTACGACAGCAGCATCAAGGACGCCCCCTACGACCCGGAAAAAGCCAAGCAGCTGCTCAAGGAGGCCGGCATCAAGGAAGGCACCGAGATCACCTTGTGGGCCATGCCCGTGCAGCGCCCATACAACCCCAACGCCAAGCTGATGGCCGAGATGCTGCAGGCCGACTGGGCCAAGGTTGGCATCAAGGCCAAGATCGTCAGCTATGAATGGGGTGAGTACATCAAGCGCTCCAAAGGCGGCGAACAGGGCGCCATGCTGATCGGCTGGAGCGGTGACAATGGCGACCCGGACAACTGGCTGGGCACCTTGTACGGCTGCGATGCGGTCGACGGCAACAACTTCTCCAAGTGGTGCTACAAGCCCTATGACGACCTGATCAAGCAGGCCAAGGCCACCCCTGACCAAGCCAAGCGCAGCGAGCTGTACCAACAGGCGCAGCACATCCTCAAACAGCAGGTGCCGATTACCCCGATCGCTCACTCGACTGTGTACCAGCCGATGCGCAGCACAGTGCAGGACTTCAAGATCAGCCCGTTCGGCCTCAACTCCTTCTACGGCGTAAGCGTCGCCAAATAACCCCGCCAGGCCCACTGCCAGCCCTTGGCAGTGGGCGCTGTAATCAGGCCATCGGACGGATCCCCCACTTCCGTCGGAAAATCCCTACAGCCCTTGGGGAAATCACAACCTGTCGCCCCCTTCCCTCCCGACGTAACGTCAGGAACGAGCAATTGTTGCCGCTCCAGCGCCCCCGCTGCGGCTGACATTGGATGAGGAGAAGGATCTGCCATGCGCCATATTCCGCTGTATTCGGTTGTATTAGGCCTGGGCTTGCTGACCCAGGCATCGCTCAGCCATGGCAACAGCCTGGTGTTCTGTTCCGAGGGCAGCCCGGCCGGCTTTGACACCGCCCAGTACACCAGCGCCACCGACAATGACGCCGCCGAACCGATCTACAACCGCCTGGTCGAGTTCGAGCGCGGCGGCACCGCAGTGCAACCGGCGCTGGCCGAAAGCTGGCAGGTCAGCGACGACGGCCTGCATTACACCTTCAACTTACGTGCGGGAGTGAAATTCCACAGCAGTTCAACCTTCAAGCCAAGCCGCGACTTCAACGCCGATGACGTGCTGTTCACCTTCCAGCGCATGCTCGACCGTCAGCACCGCTTCCGCCTGGCGTACCCCAGCGAGTTTCCCTACTTCGTCAGCATGGGCCTGGACAAGAAAATCGCCAGGATCGAAAGCAACGATCCGCTGAGCGTCAACTTCACCCTGAATAGCGTCGATGCAGCGTTCATCCAGAACATCGCCATGAGCTTCGCCTCGATCCTCTCCGCCGAGTATGCCGAGCAGCTGCTCGCCACCGGCCGCCCGACCGACATCAACCGCAAGCCCATCGGCACCGGGCCGTTTGTGTTCAGCAAGTATCAGAAAGACTCGCAGATCCGCTACAAGCGCAACGCGCACTACTGGGCGCCTGAGCAAGTGCAGCTGGACAACCTGATCTTTTCGATCAACGTCGACCCGTCGGTGCGGATGCAGAAGCTGCGGCGTAACGAATGCCAGGTGACCCTGAATCCAAGGCCTGCCGACCTGCCGATGCTCAGCACTGACGACAACATGCAGGTGTTGAGCATGCCGGGCTTCAACCTCGGCTATATCGCCTACAACACTCAGCACGCGCCGTTTGACCAGTTGCAGGTGCGCCAGGCCATGGACATGGCGGTCAACAAGCAGGCGATCCTGCAGGCGGTGTACCAGGACGCCGGGCAACTGGCCGTCAATGCCATGCCGCCGACGCAATGGTCGTACGACACCAGCATCAAGGACGCCCTCTACGACCCGGCCAAGGCCAAGCGCCTGCTGGACGAGGCCGGGGTCAAGCCCGGCACCGAAATCACCCTCTGGGCCATGCCCGTGCAGCGTCCTTACAACCCCAACGCCAAGTTGATGGCAGAGATGCTTCAGGCCGACTGGAACAAGCTCGGCTTCAAGGTGCGCATCGTCAGCTACGAGTGGGGTGAATACGTCAAGCGGATGAAAAGTGGCGAGCATGACGTTGCCCTGATCGGCTGGACCGGCGACAACGGCGACCCCGATAACTGGCTGGGCACGCTTTACAGCTGCGCCGCCATCGGCAGCAACAACTACTCGCGCTGGTGCGATCGCGAGTACGACCAACTGGTCCAGCAGGCCAAACAGGTCACCGACCCCGCCAAGCGCAGCGCGCTGTATCAACAGGCCCAGCAGCGCCTCAAGCAGCAGGTACCCATTACCCCGGTAGCCCATTCGACGGTCAATCAGCCGCTCAGCACTCGGGTCCAGGGCTTCAAGGTCAGCCCATTTGGCCGCAATGCCTTCACTGGCGTCAGCGTCGATTGAGCCGCTGCGCCCGCCCTCTTCGCGGACACCCCGCGTCCTCCGGCAACACCGCAACCACCCCGCGCTCACAAGGCGCGGCGATAACTAAAAATACAATGGAGCTGTAGCCATGAAACTACCCGTAACCACTGCACTGGCACTGTCGCTAGGTGCGTTCTGCACGGTCGCCCAGGCCGACACGCTCGGCGATGAGTTCTTCACCCTGAAGCTCAGGCCCAGTGCCCAGGCTGACGCCAGCGGCTTTTTCGACGGCCAAAGCGTCACCGGCAGCACCCGCAACTGGTATGCCCGCGAACGCGCAGCACGCGCGCCGCTGTGGAAGTACAGCAAAAGCGACGGCAGCCGCCACGACACGCATAGCCGCAGCAACTGGCTGCAGGGCAGCATCCTCAACTACAGCTCAGGCTTCACCCAGGGCACCGTCGGCTTCGCCGCAGAAGTGGCGGCCTACAACGCTGTAGCCCTGGAGCGCGACCGCCGCTCGGTGGCCGGCCCCAACAACCGTACCCTGACCCACAGCAATGGCGACCCGCTCGACCAGTGGAGCAAAGCCGGCCTGGCCAATATCAAGGCGCGGATTTCCAACACCACCCTGACTGCGGGCCGCCAGTCGCTCGACACACCAATGCTTGCCAGCATCGGCAACCGTGCTCTGCCCTCGAGCTTTCAAGGCGTCAGCCTGCACAGCGCCGAATTCGACAAGCTCTCGTTCGACTTCGCCAGCTTCGACCGAGTCTCGCCACGTACCGAACAAAGCTTGAGCAAGTTCCGCAGCGAGTATGGCGCTGCTGGCCTGGAAACCGACCGCGCCAGCACCGTCGGCCTCAACTATCAGCCGCTGCCCAACCTGAGCGCCAGCCTGTACGCGGCCAAGGTGGATGACTTCTGGAACCAGTACTACTTCGGCGCCAACCATGTGCTGGGAGACAGCGCAAGCCTGAGCCTGACCAGCGCCCTGCACTACTACAAAACCAAGGACGAAGGCCGCAAGAAGCTCGGTAAAATCGATAACGACACCTACAGCCTGTCGCTGGGACTGACTCATCAGGCGCACAGCCTGACGGCGTCCTGGCAGCAGGTCATGGGCAACGAGTATTTCGACTACCTGCATGAAACCAACGGCATCTACCTGGCCAACTCATTACTCTCGGACTTCAACGGCCCCAACGAGAAATCGCTGCAGTTGGCCTATGTCCTGAACATGGCTTATTACGGCGTGCCCGGACTCAAGTTCAACCTGTACAACGCCCGCGGCTGGGGCATCGACGGCACCCACTACCGCGGTACGGCCTATGACGTGCGCGGCCTGGACGGCGAGACCCACTACGAGTGGGGTGTCGGCAGCAGCTATGTGCTGCAGAGCGGCCCATTGAAAGACACCAGCATCCGCGCTACCTATACCACCCACCGGGCCAGCAAGGCGCAGTCCGACGGCAGCCTGGATGAACTGCGCATCGTCACCACCATCCCTTTCAACATCCTTTGACCGTAGCCGCCGCGGCTCGCTGAGGCCGGCCGTGGCGGCTACGCTGGATCATTCATAGCAGGGAGGTTGCATGACATCTCTATCCCTACGCGCTGCCCTGGCAGCCCTGTTGACCCTCGCCGCAGCGGCAAACGTTGCGGCCAAGCCGCTGGTGGTGTGCACCGAGGCCAGCCCTGAGGGCTTCGACATCGTTCAGTACACCACCGCAGTGACTGCCGACGCTTCGGCCGAGACCGTGTTCAACCGCCTGGTCGATTTCAAACCCGGCACCACCGATATCCAGCCAGCGCTGGCCGAGCGTTGGGAGATCAGTGCCGATGCCCTGACCTACACCTTCCACTTGCGCCCAGGGGTCAAATTCCACAGCACCGATTACTTCACGCCGACGCGCGACTTCAACGCCGACGACGTGCTCTGGAGTTTTCGCCGTCAGCTCGATCCGAACCATCCCTGGCACAACAAGACCAGTGTCGGTTATCCGTACTTCGAGAGCATGGCGTTCAGCAAACTGATCAAGTCGGTCGAGAAGACCGATCAGCTCACCGTGGTCTTTACCCTCAATCGGCCGGAAGCGCCGTTCCTGCGTGACATGGCCATGGCCTTCGCCTCAATCTACTCCGCCGAATATGGCGATCAGCTACTCAAGGCCGGCACCCCCAACCTGCTCAACAGCAAGCCGATCGGTACCGGTCCGTTCATCTTCCAGCGTTATCGCAAGGATGCTCAGGTGCGCTACAAGGCCAACCCGGAGTATTTCCGCGGCAAGCCGCCGGCTGACCCGCTGATATTCGTGATCGCCACCGACAACAACGTGCGGGTCCAGAAACTGCACGCCAACGAATGCCAGGTCGCGCTGCATCCCAAGCCTGACGATGTGCCTTTGATCAGGCAGGACAAACGCCTGAAGGTGGCAGAGCTGGAAGCGCTGGTCACCGGCTATATCGCCATGAATACCCAGCGCAAATACCTCAGCGATGTGCGCGTGCGCCGCGCGATCAACCTGGCCTTCGACCGCCAGGCGCATGTCGACCAGTTGTTCGGCAAAGGCAACGCGCTGATGGCGGTAAACCCTTATCCGCCAAGCATGTCCGGCTTCAATACCGACAACCACAACCCTCCTCGTGATCTGGACAAGGCCCGCGCGTTGCTGGCAGAGGCCGGAGTGCCGCCCGGCACCGCGCTCACCCTGTTCACGCGCAACGGCGGCGGCCCGACCAACCCCAACCCGCGCTTGTCTGCCGAGATGCTCCAGGCAGACCTCGCTCAGATCGGCATCAAGCTTGAAATCCGCGTGATGGAGTGGGCCGAGATGCTGCGCCGGGCGAAAAACGGCGAGGCCGATCTGGTCTCTACAGGCTGGGGCAGCGACAACGGCGACCCGGACAACTTCCTCACTCCGCTGCTCAGCTGCGATGCGGCCGAAAGCGGCGAGAACTATGCACGCTGGTGCAACTCTGAGTTTCAGGCACTGATCAGTCAGGCGCGCACCGTGATCGACGAAGATCAACGGGCAAACCTCTATTTCAAGGCCTTGGCGGTGTACGATGGCGACCAACCCTGGATCAGCATGGCCCATCCGAAAGTGTTCACGGCCATGCGTGCGAATGTGGAGGGTTATCAGCTCAACCCTCTGACCAACAATAACTTCGCCACAACCCGGGTGGAGTAGCACGACAACAATGACCGCTGGCAGCCTGCACGGGAGCCGGCGGCGCAATCCGGACCAGCCGCCCCGATGGCGGGCTGGCCGGCTGATGAGGTACACCAAGCATGTTGAGTTTTATTGCCCGACGTCTGGGCCTGCTGATTCCGACGTTCTTCGGTATCACTCTGCTGACCTTTGCCCTGATTCGCCTGATCCCCGGCGACCCGGTCGAAGTGATGATGGGCGAACGCCGGGTCGACCCTGAAATGCACGCCCAGGCCATGGAGCGCCTGGGCCTGAACAAGCCGCTGCCGGTGCAGTACCTGGACTACATCGGCAAGCTCGCCCAGGGCGATCTGGGTGAATCGTTGCGTTCTCGCGAGAGCGTCTGGAGCGAGTTCACCACGCTGTTCCCGGCGACCCTCGAACTGGCCCTGGCGGCGCTGTTCTTCGCCGGCGTCGTCGGTTTGCTCGCCGGCGTGATCGCCGCCCTCAAGCGCGGTTCGCTGTTCGATCACGGGGTGATGGGGCTTTCTCTGGCCGGCTACTCGATGCCGATCTTCTGGTGGGGCCTGATCCTGATCATGTTCTTCTCGGTGAGCCTTGGCTGGACGCCGGTATCCGGGCGCATCGATCCCTTGCTGGATATTGAGCCGCGGACCGGCTTCATGCTCATCGATAGCCTGCTCAGTGACGAAGAAGGCGCGTTCAAGGATGCGCTCATGCACCTGATTCTGCCGGCCATCGTGCTTGGCACCATTCCACTGGCGGTAATCGCCCGCATGACCCGCTCGTCGATGCTCGAAGTGCTGCGCGAGGACTACATCCGCACTGCTCGCGCCAAGGGCCTGTCGCCAGCGCGGGTGGTGTTCGTGCATGGCCTGCGCAATGCGCTGATCCCGGTGCTGACGGTGTTCGGCCTGCAGGTCGGCGCGTTGCTGGCAGGCGCGGTCCTGACCGAAACCATCTTTTCCTGGCCGGGCATCGGCAAATGGCTGATCGAAGCCATCGGCGCCCGTGACTATCCCGTGGTCCAGAACGGCATCCTGCTGATCGCCTGCCTGGTCATTCTGGTCAATTTCGTCGTGGATATTCTCTACGGCCTGGCCAATCCACGTATCCGTCACCAGCGCTGAGGCCCCGTCATGAGCAGTAATACACGCAACACCGTGACCGCGCCCAGCCCGGTCGATCAAAGCCTGCTGTACCCGTCACCGTACAAGGAATTCTGGCAAGCGTTCGCGCGCAACAAGGGCGCGGTCGCAGGCCTGGCATTCATGACCCTGGTGGTGTTCTGCGCGCTGTTCGCGCCATGGGTTGCGCCGCACAGCCCGAGCGAGCAGTACCGCGACTTCCTGCTGACCCCGCCGGTGTGGCTCGAAGGCGGTACCTGGCAGTTCATCCTCGGCACCGACGAGCTTGGCCGTGACCTGCTGTCGCGGCTGATCCAGGGCGCGCGCCTGTCGCTGCTGATCGGCCTGTCGTCGGTGGTGATTTCGCTGATCCCGGGCGTGCTATTCGGCCTTTTGGCCGGGTTCTTCCCGCGGATTCTCGGGCCGTCGATCATGCGCCTGATGGACGTGATGCTGGCCCTGCCTTCGCTGCTGCTGGCAGTGGCCATCGTCGCGATCCTCGGCCCTGGCCTGATCAATACCGTGATCGCCATCGCCATCGTTTCGCTGCCGGCCTACGTGCGCCTGACCCGCGCCGCGGTGATGGGCGAACTCAACCGCGACTACGTCACCGCTGCCCGCCTGGCCGGCGCCAGCCTGCCGCGGCTGATGTTCGTCACCGTGCTGCCGAACTGCATGGCGCCGCTGATCGTGCAGGCGACCTTGAGCTTTTCCTCAGCCATTCTCGATGCCGCAGCACTGGGCTTTCTTGGCTTGGGTGTGCAACCGCCAACGCCTGAGTGGGGCACCATGCTGGCCTCGGCCCGCGACTACATCGAACGCGCCTGGTGGGTGGTGAGCCTGCCCGGTTTGACCATATTGCTCAGTGTGCTGGCAATCAACCTGATGGGCGACGGACTGCGCGATGCGCTGGACCCGAAACTCAAGAACGCCGCCTGAGGACCACGCCATGTCACTATTGCAGATCAACAACCTCAATGTGCGCTTCGGCGATGCCTCGGCAGTGCCGGTGGTGGATGGCCTGGACCTGGCGGTCGATGCCGGTGAGATCGTCGCCATCGTCGGCGAGTCCGGCTCGGGCAAGTCGGTGACCATGATGGCCCTGATGGGCTTGATCGACGCCCCCGGCTGGATCACCGCAGACACCATGAGCTTCGCCGGCACCGACATGCTCAAGCTCAGTGGCCGCCAGCGGCGCAAGATCGTCGGCAAGGACATCGCGATGATCTTTCAGGACCCGATGACCGCGCTCAATCCCAGCTACACGGTCGGCTTCCAGATCGAAGAAGTACTGCGCCAGCACCTCGGTTTAAAAGGCAAAGCGGCCCGGCAACGGGCCCTGGAGCTACTCGAAAAAGTCGAGATTCCGGCTGCCGAAAGCCGCTTGCAGGCCTACCCGCACCAACTTTCCGGCGGCATGAGCCAACGTGTGGCGATTGCCATGGCCATCGCCGGTGAGCCCAAGCTGCTGATTGCCGACGAGCCGACCACGGCGCTGGATGTGACCATTCAGGCGCAGATCATGGAGCTGCTGGTCAACCTGCAGCAGGAGCGCAACATGGCGCTGATCCTGATCACCCATGACCTCGCCGTGGTGGCCGAAACCGCCAAGCGGGTCTGCGTGATGTATGCCGGCCAGGCCGTTGAAGTTGGTCAGGTGCCTGAACTGTTCGACGTGCCCGCGCATCCCTACAGCGAAGCCTTGCTGGCGGCTATCCCCGAGCACAGCATCGGTGCCGAACGCCTGGCCACCCTGCCCGGCATCGTCCCCGGCCGCTATGACCGGCCGCAGGGCTGCCTGTTGTCGCCGCGCTGCCCGTATGTGCGCGACAACTGCCGCACGCAGCGACCAGCGCTCGAGCCCAAGAACCAGAGCCTGGCGCGCTGCTTCTATCCACTGAACCAGGAGCTGGCGTGATGACTGCCGTACTCAGCGCACGTGACCTTACCCGCCATTACCAGGTTTCTCGCGGCCTGTTCAAGGGCCATGCCCTGGTGCGGGCACTCAATGGCGTGTCGTTCGAGCTCGAAGCGGGCCAGACCCTCGCGGTGGTCGGCGAGTCGGGTTGCGGCAAGTCGACCCTGGCCCGCGCCCTGACCTTGATCGAAGAACCCACTGCCGGCTCGTTGCAGATCGCTGGCACCGAAGTCACTGGCGCCAGCAAGGAGCAGCGCAAGCAACTGCGCCGTGATGTGCAGATGGTGTTCCAGAGCCCGTATGCCTCGCTCAATCCGCGGCAGAAGATTGGTGACCAGTTGGCCGAGCCATTGCTGATCAATACCTCGCTGAGCAAGCAGGAGCGCCGCGAGAGGGTTCAGGCAATGATGCAGCAGGTGGGTTTGCGACCGGAGCATTATCAGCGTTATCCGCACATGTTCTCGGGTGGCCAGCGCCAGCGCATTGCCTTGGCCCGGGCGATGATGCTGCAGCCAAAGGTGCTGGTGGCGGATGAGCCGACATCGGCGCTGGATGTGTCAATCCAGGCCCAGGTGCTGAACCTGTTCATGGACCTGCAGAAGGAATTCAACACCGCTTACGTGTTCATCTCGCACAACCTGGCGGTGGTGCGGCATGTGGCTGATCAGGTGTTGGTGATGTATCTGGGCAGGCCTGCGGAGATGGGGCCGAAGGCGGATATCTATGACAAGCCGCTGCACCCTTATACCCAGGCGTTGTTGTCAGCGACGCCGGCGATTCATCCAGACCCGTTGAAGCCGAAGATTCGGATTGTGGGTGAGCTGCCCAATCCGTTGAATCCACCAGATGGCTGTGCCTTTCACAAGCGTTGCCCGTATGCCACGGAGCGTTGCAGCAAGGAGGTGCCGGCGTTCCGGCAGGTGGGGACGCGGCAGGTGGCGTGTCATTACGCGGAGCAGTTTCTTTAGATAGCTGGGGCTGCTTTGCAGCCCTTTCGCGACACAAGGCCGCTCCTACAGACACCGCGAGATAACGAAATACGCGGTCTGAGCTGTAGCAGCGGCCTTGTGTCGCGAAAGGGGCGCAAAGCGCCCCCCGGTTTTATCAGTGCATGAAGATCGCGATCAAAATGATCACAGGGATCGGTACCCCAATCATCCAAAGCAGAATCGAGCGCATGGTAGTTCTCCTGGTCAGTTCAGTTGATTAGCGAATCGGCGCGCTGTTGGTGTGAACGGTACGGCGACCGACATAAGCCGCGTCGTCGACGTCGATCCAGCGAGCCTGATCACGCTGACGGCCACCAAACAGGGCAGCAAGGCAGGCGAAGAACGCGCCGCAAAGCAGGCCGATGAAGGTCCACAGAGCGGTCCAGGCAGCGACCTTGGCGGCGGTATCAGCGGCTTCTTGAGCAGCTACCTTGGCTTTCTGTGCATCCTGCTGCACTTCGGTATAGATCTGGTCGACGCGAGCTTCGGCCTCGGCCTGAGTCAGGCGGGTACGCTGAGCAACCAATTGCGCCAGGTAGGTACGGTCATCAGCAGACAGAGCACCGTCGTTGGCTACGGCACGGGCAACGATGCGACCGGCAACTGCGGTAGCAGCGTCGTCTGTTACAGGCGCTGGGCCTTCGCTGCGGAACAGGTTGTCGATGTAATAACCCATTGGGTCAGCATCGGTCTTGCCAACTACTGCGGTCGCAGCGGTAGCCGCGCCGCCCACTGCAGCTGCACCGGCCTGCGCGCCAGCGCTGAGGACGTTGCCGAGCATGCTGACGATCAGTACTGCGGTTACCAGAGTCGCCACAGCCCAGGCCAGGAAGCCATGCGCGGTGTCGCGGAAGTACACTTCATCAGCATGCAGATTGGCCCACTTGACCCGCAGGCGACCGGCAATATAGCCACCGGCGCCCGAAGCAATAATCTGCGTCAGCAGCAGCCAGATAATGGTCGAGATACCCAGCGCCTTGGCACTGGCACCCTCATGGGCCCATGGCGAAGTTGCAGCGAAGCCCAGGCCCGCGCCCAGGATCATCAGGATCAATGAAAGGGCCGCAGCAGCAGCGGCACCGGCGAAGATCGCCGCCCAGGACACGCCCGAATGGTTCGAGGCATCGGCGGCAGTGGGTGATAGCTCGGCAGTGGTAATCATGTGGCAGCGCCTTTTGTAGTTAGCAACGGTTCCGTTTGCTTGCACTTGCACTAGTGCAGACACTGTGCCAATTGCGACAAAAAATGACATCTATATAAATCAACTACTTACAAAAAAACGTATAGGGAAGATCGTGCATAAAACCCGAATGGCCATATACCACTCAGGGTTTCTGCAATGGGGCCTCGGCAACGCGCACTTGCCCGGCGCTGAGCGGCCCGGCACCATCACCCCATGACATCGATTACCCTGCCCGACGGCCCCGCCCAGACGCCCGTTACAGCCGACACCGTGCTGCGCTATCACCTGTGCTGGAAACACCGCGACCTCGACGGGGTGATGGCCCTGTATCACCCGGACGTCGAGTACCACGACTTCTTCCAGAACCGTGTAATGGGCCATGCCGAGCTGCGCGATTACGTACGCGCCTGCCTGCCCCGTGAAGCAGGCGAAGACATCATTCACAGTGACCGCATCAGGGTCGACGGCTGCACCGCTTTCATCCAGTACGAGGTCACGGTGCAGGGCGGCGATGGCCTGACTGCGTTTCACTCCAGTGAGGCGATCACCGTCAAGGACGGCTTGATCTGGCGGGTCAACGAATACGCCACACTGGTCCGTCAGGGCAGCAAGAGCATCAGCAACGGCGGCCTGCGCCCTGCCACCAGCCGGCTGGGCCTGTCACCGCGTCAGCTGAGCACCATGGCGCAGGATCTTGAGCATTACTTTCAGCGCCAGCGGCCCTACCTGGACCCTGAGCTGGACCTGCAACAAGTGGCCAAGGACAGCGGCTACAGCCGCAATCAGATTTCCTACCTGCTTAATCAGGTGCTCGGCCAGAGCTTCTATCGCTACGTCAACCAGGCGCGTCTGCAGCACCTGCTGGCCGGGCTCGACGGCAGCAGCGGCGGTGCCACCATGGATGCGCTGGCGTTCGGCGCCGGTTTCAACTCGCTGTCGGCGTTCTACAAGGCGTTTCGCGAGCACACCGGGCTGTCGCCCAAGGCTTACGTAAAACAACTTTCGCTGCGTGCACGCACGTAAGACAGCCGCCGCCAGCACAACCTAGGATCAGCCACAGACCTTACCGATGTGGAGCTGCACCTGATGCAACCCTGGCGCACGATCAGCCTTTGGATGGACCAGCTCGACGAGCCCCTCGACGCCCGCCCGGCCTTGGCCAAGGACCTCGATGTCGACGTGTGCATCATCGGCGCCGGCTACACCGGCCTGTGGACCGCTTATTACCTGAAACAGCAGGCGCCGCAGTTGAGCATTGCCATTGTCGAAGCCAACATCGCCGGCTTCGGTGCCTCCGGGCGCAACGGCGGCTGGCTGATGGGCAACCTGCTGGGCGAAGACCGCCTACTCGCTACCCTGTCGCCGCAGCTGCGCCGCGCCAGTATCGACCTGCTGCATGGCATCCCTGACGAAGTGCACAACGTGCTGCAGCATGAAGGCATCGACTGCGACTACCGCAAAGGTGGCGTACTGTACTGCGCAGCGCGGTATCCGGAGCAGGAGCGCAGCCTGCGTGCCCACCTCGACGAGCTCTACCGCCAGGGCATGAACGAACACGACTACCGCTGGCTGCGTCCTGAACAACTGGATGCACAGCTGCGCGTTAGCAGCCCTTACGGAGCGATCTTCAGCCCGCACACCGCCACCATCCAGCCGGCCAAACTGGTGCGCGGCCTGGCCCGAGCGGTCGAGCGCATGGGCGTGACCATTTACGAGAACAGCCCTGCGCTTGATCTGCAGCCTGGCATGGTGCGCACGCCCCATGCCAACGTCCGCGCCCATTGGCTGGTGCCGGCCGTGGAGGGTTACGCAGCCAGCCTGCCGCCGCTAGGCAAGCACCAATTGCCGGTGCAGAGCCTGCTGGTCGCCACCGAGCCGTTGCCGGAGTCAACCTGGGAGCAGATCGGCCTGAACCAGGGGCAGGCCTTCAGCGAGAACAGCCGCCAAGTCACCTACGGCCAGCGCACCGCCGACAACCGCCTGGTGTTCGGTGCGCGTGGTGGCTATCGCTTTGGCGGCCGCCTGCGCGAAGACTTCAATCTGAAGGACCACGAGATCGAGCTGCGCCGCTATCTGTTTGGCGAGCTGTTCCCGCAGCTGAAAAACGCCCGTATTACCCATTCCTGGGGCGGCAACCTGGGCATGGCCAGGCGCTTCCGCCCGCACATGCTGTGTGATCGTCAGCGCGGCATCGCCCTCGCCGGCGGCTACGGCGGCGAAGGTGTAGGCGCGACCAACCTGGGCGGGCGCACCCTGGCGGCGCTGATTCTTGGCCAGCACAACCAGCTGACCGCACAGCCCTGGGTACACGACAACTGCCCGCTGACGAGCCTGGCGAGCTGGCCGCCCGAGCCCTGCCGCTGGCTGGGCTACAACGCGATCATCCGCAGCTTCGTCCATGAAGACCGCACCCTCGCCAACCCCGCCAGCGCCCCCTGGCGCCGGCGCTTGGCCAGCGGCGTGGCCGACTTCATGGAAGGCTTCATGCACTGACTTGCCCTTTTCTCAACACAGGATTCACTGGTCATGAACATCACCCAGTTCAAACACACCGACAGCGCCGTACTCGAGGAATCCAACGCGGTCGCCGTGCCGCTCGGGGAGCCAGTCGCCGTGACGTCGGTGACCAGCGTCGAACGCAGCGATGGGGTCGAAACCGGTATCTGGGAGTGCACCCCAGGGCGCTGGCGCCGGCAGATCGTGCAGCAGGAGTTCTGCCATTTCATCAAGGGCCGCTGCACCTTCACCCCTGATGGAGGCGAACCGCTACTCATAGAAGCCGGAGACGCACTGATGCTACCGGCCAACAGCACCGGGATCTGGGACATCGAAGAAACCGTGCGCAAGAGCTATGTATTGATTTTCTGATCGCTGATCGCCTCTGCCGTCCTTCGATAACAACACACAAAGCAAGGTACCCCGGACATGCGCACGCTTCTAATCGCTCCCCTGATGCTCGCCGCTTGTGTCAGCAACGCCGCCGAGTCGGTAAAGATCTACAACTGGTCGAGCTACATCGCCCCCGATACCCTGAAGAAATTCCAGCAGGCCAGCGGCATCGTGCCGACCTATGACGTGTTCGACAGCAACGAGACCCTCGACGGCAAGCTGATGACCGGCAACTCCGGCTATGACGTGGTGTTCCCGTCGAACCACTTCATGGCCCGGCAGATCCAGGGCAAGGCCCTGAAGAAGCTCGACAAGAGCCAACTGCCCAACTGGCAGAACCTCAATCCGGTGCTGCTCAAGGCGCTGGAGGTCAATGATCCGGGCAACCAGTATGGCTTCCCCTACCTGTGGGGCAGCACCGGCATCGGCTACAACATCGACAAGGTCAAGGCGGTGCTCGGCGACAACGCGCCGGTCGACTCCTGGGACCTGATCTTCAAGCCCGAGTACATGAGCAAGCTCAAGAGCTGCGGTGTGGCGGTGCTCGACAACGGCCCCGAGCTATTGCCGATTGCCCTGCACTACCTCGGCCTGCCGCACCACAGCCAGGATCCGAAGGACTACGAGAAAGCCAAAGAACTGCTGATGAAGGTGCGCCCGTACATCAGCTACTTCCACTCATCCAAGTACACCGGCGACCTGGCCAATGGCGACGTGTGCGTGGTGGTTGGCTTCTCCGGCGATGTGCTGCAGGCGAAGAACCGCGCCGAAGAGGCCAAGAACGGCGTCAAGGTTGGCTATTCGATCCCCAAGGAAGGTGCACCGATGTGGTTCGACATGGTCGCCATGCCAGCCGATGCGCCCGACGAGAAGCAGGCCTACGCCTACATGAACTACCTGTTGCAGCCTGAGGTGATGGCCAACATCAGCAACCATGTGCAGTACGCCAACGGCAACCTCAAGGCCGACACGCTGGTCGACCCTGCACTTAAAAGCAACACGATGATCTACCCGAGTGACGATGTGATGGGCAAGCTATACGCACTGGAGGCGATGCCCGCCAAGATCGACCGCATTCGCACTCGCCTGTGGACCAGTATCAAAGCCGGTAACTGAACAGCATTGGGGCCGCAGATGCGGCCCCAATAATCAGATCAGTGATGTTCCCGCGTGGCGCGGAATTTCACGTCCGGCCAGCGCTCTTCCATCAGCGCCAGGTTGACCCGGGTCGGGGCGAGGTAGGTCAGGTGACCGCCGCCATCGACGGCGAGGTTTTCCACGGCCTTGGTCTCGAATTCCTCGAACTTCTTCTTGTCTTCGCAGCTGATCCAGCGCGCCGACCAGACCGTGATTGGCTCGTAGCCGCACTCGACCTTGTACTCTTCCTTCAAGCGGCTGGCGACCACGTCGAACTGCAGCACACCGACCGCACCGAGGATGATGTCGTTGCTGCGCAGCGGGAAGAACACCTGGGTCGCGCCTTCTTCGGCGAGCTGCTGCAGGCCCTGGCGCAGCTGCTTGGATTTGAGCGGGTCTTTCAGCCGCACGCGGCGGAACAATTCCGGGGCGAAGTGCGGGATGCCGGTGAAGCCTAGGCTTTCGCCTTCGCTGAAGGTGTCGCCGATCTGGATGGTGCCGTGGTTGTGCAGGCCGATGATGTCGCCGGCAAAGGCTTCTTCCAGTTGCTCACGCTCGGAGGAGAAGAAGGTCAGGGCGTCGCCGATGCGTACGTCCTTGCCGGTGCGCACGTGGCGCATCTTCATGCCCTTTTCGTACTTGCCCGAACAGATGCGCATGAAGGCGATGCGGTCGCGGTGTTTCGGGTCCATGTTCGCCTGGATCTTGAACACGAAGCCGGTGAATTTCTCTTCGACCGGCTCGACGGTCCGCTCGTTGGCTACGCGCGCCAGCGGGCGTGGCGCCCAGTCGACCACAGCGTCGAGCACATGGTCGACACCGAAGTTACCCAGCGCGGTACCGAAGAACACCGGAGTCAGTTGGCCGTTGAGGAACTCTTCCTGGTTGAACTCGTGGCAGGCGCCTTGTACCAGCTCCAGTTGCTCAAGGAAGCGATCGTACTCGTCACCTAGGTGCGCGCGGGCTTCATCGGAGTCGAGTTTCTCGATGATCTTGACCTCGGTGCGCTCGTGACCATGGCCTGGGGTGTAGACGATGATGTAGTCGCCGGCCAGGTGGTAAACGCCCTTGAAATCGCGGTAGCAACCGATCGGCCAGGTGATTGGCGCGGCCTTGATCTTGAGTACCGCTTCGATCTCGTCGAGCAGCTCGATCGGGTCGCGGATGTCGCGGTCGAGTTTGTTGATGAAGCTGACGATCGGCGTGTCACGCAGACGGCAGACGTCCATCAGGGCGATGGTGCGTGGCTCGACGCCTTTACCACCATCGAGCACCATCAGGGCCGAGTCGACCGCGGTCAGGGTGCGGTAGGTGTCTTCCGAGAAGTCTTCGTGGCCCGGGGTGTCGAGCAGGTTGATCATGTGTTCGCGGTAAGGGAACTGCATGACCGAGGTGGTGATGGAGATACCGCGTTGCTTCTCCATTTCCATCCAGTCGGAGGTGGCGTGGCGGTCGGACTTGCGCGACTTCACGGTACCGGCGACGGCAATGGCCTTGCCCATCAGCAAGAGTTTCTCGGTGATGGTGGTCTTACCGGCGTCGGGGTGGGAAATGATTGCGAAAGTGCGGCGCTTCGCGACTTCGGCGGCCTGGTTGGTCATGGGAAATCGCCTGAATGGGGATCGAAAAAAGGGCGCAGATTATACCCGAAACCGCCCATAGACCCAAACACAGCCGCAGCGCCCTGCCCAGCGGCGTAAGCCATCAGCCAATGCCTGGCCAGCCGAGTTTTTTGCAGCCACACAGGCAAATGTCCACGAAGCGGCCCAGCGTAGGTATTTCAACGCCTGCAGAGGATAAATCCGCTGTTTTTGTCGCGCCATGAATTGGCCTTGCCAGTGATTAACACTGGCCAACTGCCGCCGTAGATGGGAACCTTTGCGTCCCCGGAGACGTCCACCCCCTGCTGACCATTGCAGTTTGGGGCTGGTAATACCTGCATTTTCGAGCCCGACGGGGCTTGGCTCATGGCATGTCCGCGCAGCTTTGCTGAGCGCCACGCTGCTACTCGCGATCACTCTGCCCGCCGCCTGCACTGGCCGCGCTGCGCAGCACTGTTCGCCGACGACAAGAAAAGGAGTCCACCTGTGGCTAGACGCTACGGAAAAGGGCTGATGGGATGGGCCACCGCGCTTGTCATCCTGGCCCTGCTGATCCACTGGATCGGCCTCGATACAATCGCGCGTTATCGCGACGATCTGTGGTTTTACCTGCAAGCGCACCTTGTGCTGGTGCTGGCTTCGATGGCGGCGGCGTTGGCCGTGGGCATCCCCGCCGGGATTGCCTTGAGTCGACCGCACCGGGTCGACAAAGCCGAGCGCTTCATGCAGTTCTTCAACGTAGGCAACACCATCCCTCCCCTGGCCGTACTGGCCATCGCCCTGAGTTTTCTGGGCATCGGCGCAGGCCCGGCGATCTTCGCGCTGTTTCTCGCCTCCCTGCTGCCGATCGTGCGCAACACCTACGAAGGCCTGAAAAACGTCCCCGCCTCACTCAAGGAAGCCGCTACCGGCATCGGCATGACTCCGCGCCAGCAACTCTGGCAAGTCGAACTGCCCAACGCCGTGCCGATCATTGTCGGCGGCGTGCGGGTTGCTCTGGCGCTGAATGTCGGCACCGCGCCGCTGGCGTTTCTGATCGGCGCCAACAGCCTTGGCAGCCTGATCTTCCCTGCCATTGCCTTGAACAATCAGCCACAGCTACTGCTCGGCGCGGCCTGCACGGCGGCGTTGGCGTTGTTGCTGGATGTGCTGGTGAGTTTCTCCAGCAAACGCTGGCTGGAACGCGGTCTGGCTCAATAAGTAGAGGGAACCCATGAGAAAAACCATCGCCTTGTTGCTTGGCGCGGGCCTGCTGTTGGCAGGATTTGCCCAAGCGGCGGAAAAACCGCAGATTCGCATCGGTGCCCGGGTGTTCACCGAGCAGACGGTACTCGCCGAAATCACCGCGCAATACCTGCGCGCCAATGGCTTTGCCGTGCGCGTGACCGGCGGCCTGGGCAGCAGCCTGGCGCGCCAGGCGCAAGAAACCGGCCAGCTCGATTTGATGTGGGAATACACAGGTGTGTCGCTGGTCTCGTACAACCATATCGACGAGCGCATGACCAGTGCCGAAGCGACCTACGCCAAGGTCAAACAGCTGGATGCGAAAAAGGACCTGATCTGGCTGACCCCGTCGCGGTTCAGCAATACCTACGCCCTGGCCCTGCCCAGCAAGGTCGCCGAAAAGTATCCGCAGGTGCGCAACATCAGCCAGCTCAATCAGGTGCTGCGTGACGAGCACAAGCGCAAGCATCTGGTCGCGCTGGACACCGAGTTCGCCAATCGCCCGGATGGCCTGGTGGGCCTGAAAGAGCTGTACGACCTGCAGGTCGGCCGCGCCAACATCCGCCAGATGGACGCCGGCCTGGTCTATACCGCGCTGCGCAACGATCAGGTGTTTGCCGGCCTGGTGTACACCACAGATGGTCGCCTCAACGCGTTCAATCTGACCTTGCTGGAAGACGACAAGCACTATTTCCCCGACTACACCGCTGCGCCGGTGGTACGTAAAGCGGTGCTCGACGCCAACCCGCAACTGGCCACCCTGCTCAAGCCGCTGGCCGAGCAACTGGACGACGAGACCATGCGCCAGCTCAATGCCAAGGTCGACGTCGAACACCAGAGCCCGTCGGTGGTTGCCGCTGCATTCCTGCGTGAGCACCCGCTGCCCGGCACTGCCGACAAAGAGGTACAGCCATGAGCCTGTTCGATACCTTTGCCCACCTCGACTGGGCGCTGGTGCTGCAGCTGACCTGGCAGCACATCACCCTGGTCGGCATCGCGGTCAGCCTGGCGATTGTCTTCGGCGTGCCGCTGGGCATTCTGATGACACGCTTCCCGGTCCTGGCCGGCCCACTGCAGGCCAGCGCCACGGTGCTGCTGACCATTCCCTCGATTGCCCTGTTCGGCCTGCTGCTGCCGTTCTACTCCAAGTTCGGCCAGGGCCTGGGCCCATTGCCGGCGATCACGGCGGTGTTCCTTTATTCACTGCTGCCGATCCTGCGCAACACCTACCTGGCCCTGACCAACGTCGAACCGGGCATCCGTGAAGCCGCCCGCGGTATCGGCATGACCTTCGGCCAGCGCCTGCGCATGGTCGAGCTGCCGATCGCCGTGCCGGTGATCCTCGCCGGGGTGCGCACCGCCGTGGTGATGAACATCGGCGTAATGACCATCGCCGCGACCATCGGCGCCGGTGGCCTGGGTGTACTTATTCTGACTTCCATCAGCCGCAGCGACATGTCGATGCTGCTGGTCGGCGCGGTGCTGGTGAGCCTGCTGGCGATTGTCGCCGACCTGCTCCTGCAAGCCCTGCAACGTGCCCTGACTCCACGAGGACTGCGCTCATGATCGAATTGAAGAACCTCAGCAAGACCTTCCATGCCAACGGCAAGGACGTCAAAGCCGTCGACTCGGTCAACCTGACCGTCAACGAAGGCGAAATCTGCGTGTTCCTCGGCCCGTCGGGCTGCGGCAAGAGCACCACCTTGAAGATGATCAACCGCCTGATCACACCGACCTCAGGCCAGGTGTTCATCAAAGGTGAGGACACCACCGGGCTGGACGAAGTCAGCCTGCGCCGCAGTATCGGCTATGTGATCCAGCAGATCGGTCTGTTCCCCAACATGACTATCGAAGAGAACATCACCGTAGTGCCGCGCCTGCTCGGCTGGGACAAGCAACGCTGCCACGACCGCGCGCGCGAACTGATGAGTATGATCAAGCTTGAACCCAAGCAGTACTTGCAGCGTTACCCGCGCGAGTTGTCCGGTGGCCAGCAACAGCGCATCGGCGTGATCCGCGCACTGGCCGCCGATGCGCCGGTACTGCTGATGGATGAACCGTTCGGCGCGGTCGACCCGATCAACCGCGAGATGATCCAGAACGAGTTCTTCGAGATGCAGCGGGCGCTGAACAAGACCGTGATCATGGTAAGCCACGACATCGACGAAGCGATCAAGCTGGGTGACAAGATCGCTATCTTCCGCGCGGGCAAGCTGCTCCAGCTGGATCATCCGGATACCCTGCTGGCGCACCCGGTGGACGACTTCGTCAGCAACTTCGTCGGCCAGGACAGCACCCTCAAGCGGCTGCTGCTGGTGCGCGCCGAGGACGCCGCCGACAACGCGCCGTCGGTCAGCCCGGAGACACCAGTGGCCGATGCGCTGGAGCTGCTCGACGAGCACGACCGCCGCTACGTGGTGGTGACCGACGCGGCGAACAAGGCGCTGGGCTATGTGCGCCGCCGCGACATGCACCGGCAACAGGGCACCTGTGCTGACTTCCTGCGTCAGTTCAACGCCACCGCTTCGCACGATGAGCACCTGCGCATCCTGTTGTCGCGGATGTACGAGTTCAACCGGGCGTGGTTGCCGGTGCTGGACGCCGAGCAGGTGTTCCTTGGCGAGGTGACCCAGGAGTCGATTGCCGCCTATCTGAGTTCGGGGCGCTCTCGCGGTGCCAAGACCAGCATCGTCTCCCCGGCCGAGACGGTGGCTTCCTGAATCAACGGGGGCGTCTGTGATCGGGCGCCCCCGCTGTAGTAACAAAAAATTTATGCTTTTTTTGGCCACTCGCAGGCGCTGACTGTGTGGCCATAAATGTGAACACTCCCTGCCTCGACGTGTGATCCAGCGAACCACTGACCAACGGTCTACAGTGCTTACTTGCGGGTTCTTGCAGTGAAATATCACCGACCTGCAATGAACGCAGCTTTTCAGGGGTTCGCCGCCAGATCCCTGCCTGTTCCACAATTATTTACGTTTGAGCCTGCTCAGGAACATCTGTCGGTAATACGAGTCGGTTATTCCAGTAACTGCTCGTCGATCCGCGACGAACAGGTGGGGATTGCCTGTTGATCTTGCCTGGTTCACGCCCTAAAGTGCGCGCCGAACGTCCATGCTGGAAACGATCCATCCGGCTCAAGTACTGACGACGAGACAGCAGGCGCAACCATGCGGTTGGCCTTTTTGCTTTCGGCGACATGCCTTGGGAAGTAGGCGAACCAAAGTGGGGATACGGAGGGCGTTCAGTTTGCAGCCACTTTCTTTTTCAGTTTGCCCATGGAGTCCTTGAGCATGTCGATCCAAGTCGAAGATTATTTCGCACGTGACACCTTCCAGAAGATGAAGGCGTTCGCCGACAAGCAGGAAACCCCGTTTGTGGTCATCGATACGCAGATGATCAGCAAGGCCTATGACGACCTGCGCGCCGGTTTCGAGTTCGCCAAGGTCTACTACGCAGTCAAGGCCAACCCAGCGGTCGAGATCATCGACCTGCTCAAGGACAAAGGCTCGAACTTCGACATCGCCTCGATCTACGAGCTGGACAAGGTCATGAACCAAGGCGTCAGCCCGGACCGCATCAGCTACGGCAACACCATCAAGAAGTCCAAGGACATCCGCTACTTCTTCGACAAGGGTGTGCGCCTGTACGCGACCGACTCCGAAGCCGACCTGCGCAACATCGCGAAGGCTGCGCCGGGTTCCAAGGTCTACGTGCGCATTCTCACCGAAGGCTCGACCACTGCCGACTGGCCGCTGTCGCGCAAGTTCGGCTGCCAGACCGACATGGCCATGGACCTGCTGATCCTTGCCCGTGACCTGGGCCTGGTGCCTTACGGCATCTCCTTCCACGTCGGCTCGCAGCAGCGCGATATCAGCGTCTGGGACGCCGCCATCGCCAAGGTCAAAGTGATCTTCGAGCGCCTGAAGGAAGAAGACGGCATCGTTCTCAAGCTGATCAACATGGGTGGCGGCTTCCCGGCCAACTACATCACCCGGACCAACAGCCTGGAGACTTACGCTGAAGAAATCATCCGCTTCCTCAAGGAAGACTTCGGCGACGACCTGCCGGAAATCATCCTCGAGCCGGGCCGTTCGCTGATTGCCAACGCCGGTATTCTGGTCAGCGAAGTGGTGTTGGTTGCGCGCAAGTCGCGTACCGCGGTCGAGCGTTGGGTGTACACCGACGTGGGCAAGTTCTCCGGCCTGATCGAAACCATGGACGAGTCGATCAAGTTCCCGATCTGGACCGAGAAGAAAGGCGAGATGGAAGAAGTGGTGATTGCAGGGCCTACCTGTGACAGCGCCGACATCATGTACGAGCACTACAAGTATGGCCTGCCGCTGAACCTGGCCATCGGTGACCGCCTGTACTGGCTGTCGACCGGCGCCTACACCACCAGCTACAGCGCAGTGGAGTTCAATGGTTTCCCACCGTTGAAAGCCTACTACCTGTAAATCATAAACGGGGCCGCAAGGCCCCGTTTTTGTATGTAAACGCAGCGCTTTGCTAGCCCAGCTCCCGCTGGCGCAGCTCCTGCGCAAACACTGCCGCCTCCTTAGCCAGCAACCGTCCAGCACCTTGCAGAGTCAGCACTGCACTGCGCAGGAAGTTGACGTTGCCTTGCACCCGCGCACGCGCCAGCCAAGGCCGCGCCTCGCCCAACTGGCCACGCTCGATCAGCACCATGGCCAGGCTGAACATACCGCGAAAATCCCCAGCCTCGGCCGAGCGCTTATACCAGCGAAACGCCCGCGCTGGGCTGGCAGGGCCGGCGATGCCTTGTTCCAGGTAACGCCCATAGAGGTTCATCGATTTGGCGTGGCCCAGATGTGCAGCCTTCTCGTAGCAGGCCAGCGCCAGCTTCTGGTCAAGCTCGACACCGCGCCCGGTGGCCAGCAGGTTGCCCAGGTTGTACCAGCCCCAGTCCAGCCCCTGCGCGGCTGCGCGCTGGTACTGCACTGCTGCGCCAGGCAGGTCGGCCGGCCCGCCCCAGGCGTGCTCCAGGCAGCGCCCAAGCATGTTGTGCGCCATGCCGCTGCCGGCGCGGGTGGCAATGCTGAACCATCGCCGCGCCAGCTGCGGATCCTGCTCGATGCCGCGGCCATCGAGCAGGATCTGGCCCAGCAACAACTGCGCCTCACTGACGCCCTGCCCGGCCGCTGCCAGGATCGCTTGGGCGGCCTTAGCGGGGCTGGCTTCGAGCATGGCTCGCAGCGCTGTGACATCCACGACCTCATCGCGGCGCAACGTATAGGACATGTTCAGACCTCTGCCCAGCGCCGCAGCAAGTTGTGATAGGTGCCGGTCAGTTGCAGCAGTGCAGGGTGATCGGGCAGGTCAGCACTGAGCTGCTGAATGGCATTGTCCATCTCGAACAGCAGCGCCCGCTGGCTGTCTTCACGGACCAGGCTCTGAGTCCAGAAGAACGCCGCGTAGCGCTCACCGCGAGTGACCGGGTTGACCTTGTGCAGGCTGGTGCCGGGGTACAGCACCATGTGGCCTGCGGCCAGCTTGATCTGCTGCGTGCCATAGGTGTCCTGAATCACCAGTTCGCCGCCGTCATAGCTGTCCGGGTCACTGAGAAACAGCGTCGCTGACAGGTCGGTGCGCACTCGCTCGGCGCTGCCCTTGGGCTGGCGCAGGGCGTTGTCGATGTGAAAGCCGAAGTTGCCACCCTCGCGATAACAGTTGATCAACGGCGGGAACACCTTGTGTGGCAGGGCCGCTGACATGAACTGCGGGGTCTGCCAAAGACGCTCGATGAGGGCGCTGCCGATTTCCTTGGCCAATGGATGCGCCTCTGGCAGCTGCAGGTTGTGTTTGGCCTTGGCCGATTGGTGGCCTGCGGTGACCTTGCCATCGGCCCAATCTGCCTGCGCCAGCGCTTCACGAATCCGCAAGAGTTCATCGGCGGCGAACAGGCTAGGGATGTGCAGCAGCATGGAAATGGACCGGGTCGGGACTAGGGCGCCAATGATATTGATTCCCTTTTACTCACGGCAAGCCCTTTCACCAGGCCCTAACGAACGAGACCGGAGAAAATGCAGGGTTAAATTGTAAAGAATGTAAATTTGTACCGAATGGTAATATTTCTCAATTGTGACTTACAATTGCTTACATTACTCTTCGCGGCCTTCACACCTTGGGGAAGGTCATAAAAAAATGCGCCACGTGCCGTCTGCTGTAAGTTCACCACGCCTGCTCGCCTCAGCCATTGGCGTTGCCATCAGTGCTTCGTCTGCCTATGCCGCAGAGCCCGCAGCCATCACGCTCGACGCGACCAGCGTCAACGGCAAGGCAGAACAGGCCGCAACCGAGTACAAGGTCGACAAAGCCTCGTCGTCCAAGTACACCGCGCCGCTGGTGGACACCCCGCGCTCGGTAACCGTGATCCCGCAGCAGGTGATCAAGGAAACCAACGCGCTGAGCTTGCAAGACGCCCTGCGCACCGTCCCGGGGATTACCTTCGGTGCCGGCGAAGGCGGCAACCCCCAAGGTGACCGGCCGTTCATCCGCGGCTTCGATGCCCAGGGTGATACCTACCTGGACGGCGTGCGCGACACTGGCGCGCAAACTCGGGAGATCTTCGCTGTTGAATCGGTGGAAGTGGCCAAAGGGCCGAACTCGGCTGTTGGCGGGCGTGGCGCCGCCGGCGGCACCATCAACCTGGTGAGCAAGCGCGCGCACCTGGGCAACTCGCTGGACGGTGCCTGGACCTGGGGCAGTGACCAGACCCAGCGTTACACCCTGGATGGCAACTACCAATTCAGTGACAGTGTTGCCGGGCGCCTCAACCTGATGACCCACGAGAGCAACGTCGCTGGCCGCGACAAGGTCAATTACGACCGCTGGGGGATCGCCCCGTCGCTGGCGTTTGGCCTGGGCACGCCAACTCGGGTCAACCTTGACTACTACCACCTGGAAAGCGACGATCTGCCGGACTCGGGAATCCCCTATTCGATCCCGACCGCGGGCAGCAACGCGCGCACCTCGGCCCACCCGAGCAAACCGGATGACGGTGGCGACAGCGACAACTTCTACGGCCTGACCGGGCGTGATTTTCGCAAGAGCCGGGTCGACATCGCCACCTTCGCGATCGAGCATGACCTGACCGACGCGCTGACCATCAAGAACACCCTGCGTCATGGCAACAGCATGCAGGACTACATCCTCACGCAGCCCGACGACAGCAAGGGCAACGTCAACAACGGCAGCGTCTGGCGCCGCGCCAACACCCGAGTTGGCAACACCGCTACCACAACCAACCAAACCGATCTGTTTGGCGAGTTCTACCTGGGCGGCATGAAGAACAGCTTCTCCACCGGCATTGAGCTGAGCCGGGAAGAAAGCCAGCGTTCGTCTTACAACGTCAATACCAACACCGGCGGCGCAACAGCATCTACCTGCACCCCGGGCCTGATCGGCCCTAACAGCGGCTACAACTGCACCTCCCTGAGCAATCCCAACCCGGACGATCCGTGGAACGGCGCCATCGCGCGCAACTATGCAGGCACTGACACCAAGAGCAACACCCGCGCGCTGTATGTGTTCGACACCCTTGAGCTGACGCCACAGTGGCTGCTCAACATGGGCCTGCGCTATGACCACTTCGACACCCAGTACCGCGGCTATACCGCCTCTGGCGCTACCGCCGTCAACAGCAAGGGCGTTGCATCCAAGGGCAGTGACACCAGCGAGTTCATCACTGGCCAACTGGGCCTGGTGTGGAAGCCCGCCGAGAACGGCAGCATCTACGTTTCCTACGCCACCTCGGCAACCCCACCCGGCGCGCAGTTGGGCGAAGGCTCCGAAGGCAACCCGCTGGGCAACACCACCGACCGCGCCGGCAACCTGTTGGCCAGCGACATGGAGCCGGAAGAAACCACCAACTACGAACTCGGTACCAAGTGGGATCTGCTCGACGAGCGCCTGTCGCTGACCGCCGCTGTATTCCGCACCGAGAAGGAAAACGCCCGCGTTCAGGTCAACACCACCACCTACGAAAACATCGGCGAGACCCGCGTGCAGGGCGTCGAACTGTCGGCCAGTGGCAAGCTCACCGACAAATGGCAGGTGTTCGCCGGTTACACCTACATGCAGGCCCGCCAGATCGACGGCGGCGCGCTGGGTGCGGTCAACGACGGCAATCAATTGCCGAATACGCCGAACAACAGTGCCAGCCTGTGGACCACCTACGCCCTTACGCCAAAGCTGACCGTGGGTGGCGGCGCCTTCTACATGGATGATGTGTACGGCAACATAGCCAACACCACCATGGTCGACAGTTATGTGCGCTATGACGCGATGGCTGCGTACAAGCTGAGCAAGAACGTCGATCTGCAGTTGAACGTACAAAACCTCACCAACGAGGTGTACTACGACAAGGCGTTTTCTACTCACTTCGCCAACCAGGCAGCCGGACGCACAGCGTTGCTGACCACCAGCTTCCATTTCTGACGCAGCAATCGCCGAGCCCCGCTCACGCCAGTGAGCGGGGCTTTCGCGTAGCAAGGCATAATGTCCGCCGGTTGAGTTTGCGCGGCAAGACAAGGTGATCGACGTGCTGAAGAAGTCGCTGTTTCAATTGCACTGGTTGTTTGGCATCACGGCCGGGCTGGTCTTGGCATTGATGGGTACCACCGGGGCGATCTGGTCGTTTCAGGAAGAACTGCTGCGCCTGTTCGATGCCGATGTGCTCAAGGTGCAGGTGCGCGCCGAAGGCGTGCTGCCACCGGCAGAGCTGGTGCGGCGGGTCGAGGCGGCGCACGGCGACAAGGTCGCGATGCTGCGGGTCGACACCCGCGAGGGCAATGCCGCACGAATCTTCTTCACCGCGCCACCCGGCCAGCGCCGCGGTGAGATGCGCTATGCCGACCCCTACACCGGCGAGATCAAAGGCGAGGTCTCCGGCCAAGGCTTCTTCGACCTGATGCTCAGCCTGCACCGGTTTCTCGCCATGGGCGAAAGCGGCCGGCAGATCACCGGTGCCTGCACCTTGATGCTGATCTTCTTCTGCCTGTCAGGCCTGTATCTACGCTGGCCCCGCAAAGCGCTGAACTGGCGCACCTGGCTGACCCTGGACTGGGCGAAGAAAGGCCGTGCGTTCAATTGGGACCTGCACGCCGTGTTCGGCACCTGGTGCCTGCTGTTCTATCTGCTGTTTGCCTTGACCGGTCTGTCATGGTCGTACGAATGGTACAGCCGCGGGCTGAACAAGCTGCTCGGCGACGCCCCGGCTGCGGGCCAGCAGCACAAGCGTGGCGAAGGCGGTGGCCGCCGTGGCCCGCAGTCGGTCAACCAAAAGGCCCCGCCGCTGCGGGTCGACTACGACGCCATCTGGAGCAACCTGCAGGCTGCGGCCGGGCCCGGCCTGACTGGCTACAACCTGCGCCTGCCGCCGGTTGGCGGGCAGCCGGCGACGCTGTTCTATCTGCTGGACGATGCCGATCACGAACGCGCCTTTGACACCGTCACCCTCGACCCGGCTACGGGCACGTTCACGCGCATCGAGCGTTATGCCGACAAGTCGCTCAGTGCTCAACTGCTGCAAAGCATCTATGCCCTGCACGTGGGTAGCTATTTCGGCTTGCCCGGGCGGATCATCTTAACCATCGCCAGCCTGTGCATGCCGCTGTTCTTCATCACCGGCTGGCTGCTGTACCTCGACCGCCGGCGCAAGCAACGCCAGATCCGCGTGGCCCGTGGCAGTGTCGACAGCACCACGTCGGCAGGTGACAGCTGGTTGATTGGTTTTGCCAGCCAGAGCGGCCTCGCCGAGCAATTGGCCTGGCAGAGCGCCGGCCAGCTCCAGGCGGCAGGCCTGTCGGTGCAAGTACGCGCCTTGGCCGAGCTGGGTGAAGCTGACCTGCGCCAGGCACGCCGGGCGCTGTTTGTAGTCAGCACCTTTGGCGATGGCGAGGCACCCGACAGCGCCCGTGGTTTCGAGCGCAAGATACTCGGTCAGGCGTGGCCGCTGGAGCATCTGGACTATGCCCTGCTCGCCTTGGGCGATCGCCAGTATCAACACTTCTGTGGCTTTGCCCGGCGCTTGCAGGCATGGCTTGCCGAGCGCGGCGCCAGCAGCGCATTCAGCCCGGTCGAAGTCGACAACGCCGACCCGGCCGCGCTCCAGCACTGGCAGCAGCAACTGGCACAGTTGACCGGCGCCAGCGCCGTCAGCGCCTGGCAAGCGCCCGCCTTCAACAGCTGGACCCTGACCGCGCGCAGGCTGCTCAATCCTGGTAGCCAGGGCCAGCCGGTGTACCTGCTCGACCTGCAATGCGAGCAGGCGGTGCGCTGGGATGCAGGCGACCTGGTGGAGGTATTGCCGCGCAATGCCGCCGCCCAGGTTCAAGCGTTTATTCAAGGCCTGGGCTTGAATCTGGATACCCCAGTGCAACTTGAAGGTTCGCGCGAAACTCTGGGTCAGGCACTGGGCAGTCGGCAATTGCCGGTCAGCCGCGAGCATCTGGTCGGCCTGCACGCGCAGGCGGTTATCGATGCGCTGGTGCCGCTCGGCACGCGTGAATACTCGATCGCATCGATTGCCAGCGATGGCGTGCTGCAGCTGATTGTGCGCCAGCATCGGCACACTGACGGCAGCCTTGGCCTGGGCTCAGGCTGGCTGACTGAGGTGCTGCCCCTGCAAGGCTCGCTGAGCCTGCGCCTGCGCCGCAACAGCAGCTTCCACCTGCCACTGGCCCCAGCACCGATGCTGCTGATCGGCAACGGCACCGGGCTGGCCGGACTGCGCAGCTTGCTCAAGGCACGTATCAGCGAAGGTGAACAGCGCAACTGGCTGCTGTTCGGTGAGCGCAATCGCGCCAGCGATCTGCTCTGCGCCGATGAACTGCAAGGCTGGCTGGCGCGCGGTGAGCTGCGCAAGCTGGACCTGGCGTTCTCGCGTGATCAGGCTGAAAAGGTCTATGTCCAGGACTTGCTGCTGGCGCAGGCCGAAGAGGTGCGCCGCTGGGTCGCCGACGGCGCCTGCATCTATGTTTGCGGCAGCCTGCAGGGCATGGCCGCGGCAGTCGACGCGGCGCTCAGGGGCATCCTCGGCGAGGCCATGCTGCAACAGCTGGTAGAAGACGGTCGCTACCGACGCGACGTGTACTGAGTCGGTCGAACGGCCGGGGCGCCATGCCCCGGCCGGCAACGCTCAATGCAGGTCGAAGGTATCGGCATCCAGGTTGGCCGGGAAACGGCTGCGGTACGCCCCCAGTTCCGCCGCGCGCAGCTCGACGGTGAATACGCCGTCCGCTTCGCCGGCACTGAGCAGGCTCTCGCCCTGGAAATCCAGCACCTGGCTGTCGCCTGAGTAGGCAAAGCCTTTGCCGTCGGTGCCGACCCGGTTGACCGCCGCCACGAAGCACAGGTTCTCGATCGCCCGCGCCGGCAACAGCCGGTTCCAGTGCAGCCGCCGCGCTGCCGGCCAGTTGGCGGTGTACAACAGCAGGTCAGTGTCATGGGCATCGCGGCTCCATACCGGGAAGCGCAGGTCGTAGCAGATCAATGGGCGGACCCGCCAACCCTTCAGCTCGAACTGCACCTGGCGCTCGCCCGGGGTGTAGTGCTTGTGCTCGCCGGCCATACGGAACAGGTGGCGCTTGTCGTAGTGCAGGATTTCACCGTCCGGGCGCGCCCACAGCAGCCGGTTACGGTGGCTGCCGTCAGCGGCCTGGACGATCACGCTGCCGGTGATTACTGCGTTGAGCTTCTTCGCCTGGGCCTTGAGCCACTTGGCGGTCGGGCCGTTCTCGGGCTCGGCAAGGCGCTCGGACTCCATCGAAAAGCCGGTGGTGAACATCTCTGGCAAAATCACCAGGTCAGGGCTGCCGACTTGCTTGAGCAACTCTTCGAAATGGGCGTAGTTGGCCTCGCGGTCATGCCAGGCCAGCGTGGTCTGCACCATGGCAATTTTCAGGTTGGGCAGTGCGGTCAGATCGCGCATAGTTTCTCCGCTGCCTGCTGCAGCGTCTCCTCTCGTTTGGCAAAGCACAGGCGGATCAAGCGTTGCTGCGGGACTGGCGTCTGGTAGAACACCGACACCGGAATACTCGCCACGCCATGCTCGCGGGTCAGCCACAGGGCCATGTCGACATCGTTCAGATCAGGGCGGATGGCGCTGTAGTCGACCAACTGGAAGTAGGTGCCTGGGGTACGCTTGAAGCTGAAGCGTGAGCTATGCAACAGATCGCAGAACAGATCGCGCTTGGCCTGATAGAAGCCCGGCAACTGCTCGATGTGCTCAGGGTGTTCGGCCATGAAGTCTGCCAGCGCGCACTGCAGCGGCGTCACTGCGCAGAAGTTGACGTACTGGTGTACCTTGCGCAGCTCGGCGCTCAATTGCGGGGGCGCGATCACGTAGCCGGTCTTCCAACCAGTGACGTGGTAGGTCTTGCCGAACGAGCTGATGACGAAGGCGCGCTGATAGAGCTGTTCATGAGCCAGCACGCTGGCATGCGCCACGCCGTCGTAGATCAGGTGCTCGTACACTTCATCGCTGACCAGGTAGATATCGCGGTCGGCAATCAATCCCGCCAGCTGGTCGAGATCGGCACGGCTGATCAAAGCTCCGCTGGGGTTGTGCGGCGAATTGAGCACGACCATGCGCGTGCGCGGCGTGAGGGCATCGCTGAAGCGTTGCCAGTCGATGGCAAAATCGTCGTTGCTCAGCGGCACATGCACGCAGCGCCCGCCGGCCAACTCTACCGAAGGCTCGTAGCTGTCGTAGCACGGGTCGAAAACGATTACCTCGTCGCCCGGATTGATCACTGCCTGGATCGCGCAGAAGATCGCCTCGGTGGCGCCTGGCGTGATGGTGATTTCCTGCTCGACATCCACGCTAACCCCATACAGCCGAGCCACCTTCGCAGCCACTTGCTGGCGCAGGGCCGGCAGGCCGGTCATGGGCGCGTATTGATTGTGCCCGGCGGCCACGTGCCGGCCTACGGCATCCAATAGCGCCTGCGGGCCGTTGAAGTCGGGGAAGCCTTGGGACAGGTTGAGCGCGCCGGTTTGCACGGCCAGCTGCGACATGCTGGTAAAGATGGTCGTGCCGACGTTCGGCAGTTTGCTGCGGATCATGAAGCCCTCTTTCCTGGGGGTATCCGGCACGGACTGGAGTCCGAGCATAGCGGATCGAGCAATCAGGAAAAAGGTTGAAACAATACACTGATGCAACAGGGGCCGCGCAGCAGCCCCGGTGCAGGGTCAGGCCAGAATCAGCGCTTGTCTTTGCGCTTCTTCTCGGCCTTCTTGTGGTGCGACATCAAGCGGCGCTTCTTGTTGACCTGGCGATCGGTGAGGGTGTTCTTGTTACCCTCGTACGGGTTCTCGCCGCCTTTGTACTCGATGCGGATCGGCGTACCGACCAGCTTGAGCACGCGACGGTAAGTGTTCTCCAGGTAGCGCGAGTACGAGCGTGGAATCTTCTCGGTCTGGTTCCCGTGGATCACGATGATCGGCGGGTTGGCGCCACCCAGGTGAGCGTAACGCAGCTTGATCCGGCGGCCATTGACCAGCGGCGGCTGGTGGTCGCCGATAGCGTCTTCCAGAATCTGCGTCAGCCGGCTGGTCGGCCAGCGGGTGACCGCCGACTTGAACGCGGCCTGCACCGACTTGTACAGGTTGCCCACGCCGGTGCCGTGCAGCGCCGAGATGAAGTGGATGTCGGCGAAGTCGACGAAGAACAACCGGCGCTCGAGCTCGGTCTTGACGTAGTCGCGCTCGCCCGGCTGCATGCCATCCCACTTGTTCAGGGCAATGACGATGGCGCGGCCGGCCTCAAGGGCAAAGCCGAGCAGGTTGAGGTCGTGGTCGACCACACCTTCGCGGGCGTCCATGACAAAGATCACCACGTTGGCGTCTTTGATCGCCTGCAGGGTTTTCACCACCGAGAACTTTTCGACTTCCTCGTGGATCTTGCCGCGCTTGCGCACCCCGGCGGTGTCGATGAAGGTGTACTTGTCACCATCACGCTCGAACGGGATGTAGATACTGTCGCGAGTGGTGCCTGGCTCGTCATAGACCACCACGCGCTCTTCACCGAGCATGCGGTTGACCAGGGTCGACTTGCCCACGTTGGGACGGCCGATGATGGCGATCTTGATGCCGTCTTTTTCGCTCGGGCCTGGAATCCGAACGGCCTCTTCGCCTTCGGCAACTTCCTGGTCGAGTGCGTCTTCTTCCTGATCGCGCGGGATGTGCCCGAGCAGCTCTTCCATCAGGGCGTTGATACCGCGGCCCTGGGAGCCGGCGACCGGAATCGCGTTGCCCATGCCCAGCGGCGAGAACTCGGCACGTGCCAGGTCAGGATCGATGTGGTCGATCTTGTTGGCGACCAGCACCGCAGACTTGTTCCGCTTGCGCAGGTGGTCAGCGATCATCTGGTCGGCAGCGGTCATGCCGGCGCGGGCATCCACCAGGAACAGCACGTAGTCGGCCTCTTCGATGGCCATCAGCGACTGCTCGGCCATCTTCTCGTCCATGCCCACTTCGTCACCGGTGATACCGCCGGTGTCGATCAGGATGTACGAACGGCCCTGCCACATGGCATCGCCGTACTGGCGGTCACGGGTCAGGCCCGAGAGGTCGCCGACAATGGCGTCGCGGGTTTTGGTCAAGCGGTTGAACATGGTGGACTTGCCGACGTTCGGCCGCCCCACCAGGGCGATTACGGGAACCATACGGCTCTCCACTCTTGAATTCTTGAAAATGCAAAGGCCGCTGCAGAGCAGCGGCCGGAGTTCGCGCGGCGCATCATGCGCCACTGCTCGAAGCCTCACGGCTTCAAGCTTAGCCTCAGCGGATGGTCAATGCCTCGAGCTTGCCGCTGTTGCCGAAGACATAAATGGTGTCGCCGACCACCAAGGGGCGGGCGCGCAGGCCATCACTGTCAATACGCTCACGGCCAACGAAGCGACCATCGACCTGGCTCAGCAGGTGCAGGTAGCCTTCGAAGTCACCGACTGCGACGTAGCTGGAGAACACTTCAGGGGCGCTCAGCTGACGGCGCGCCATGGAATCGTTGCTCCACAGTGCGCTCGACGAACGCTCATCGACGCCTTCAACGGTGCCGGAAGCTTCGCTGACGTAGACGTTGCCAAAGCCCTGGGCGACACCGACGTAGCTGGACGCATCACGCTGCCACAGCACGCGGCCGCTTTCCAGGTCCAGACCGGCAACCCGGCCCTGATAGGTACCGACGTACAGGGTACCACCAGACAGCAGCAAACCGCCGTCGATATCGACGACGCGTTCGAGTTCGGAGCGACCTTGCGGGATCGCGACGCGGCTTTCCCAGACCGGCACGCCGTTCTGGATGTCGACAGCAACAACCTTGCCGGTCGACAGGCCGGCAACGGCCATGCGATTGGTCACGATCGGTGCGCCAGTGCCACGCAGAGTCAGTACCGCTGGAGTGCTTTCGTAGATCCAGCGACGGTCGCCGGTCGCGGCGTCCAGACCAATCAGACGATCGTCCTGAGTCTGCACCACCACCACGTCACCGTTGTTAGCCGGCGGCGCCAGCACTTCACTGGTCACGCGGGAGCGCCAGCGCTCCTCACCGGTGCTGCTGTCCAGGGCGATCACTTCACCCTTGAGGGTGCCGAGCATGACCAGGCCATAGCCGACGCCGACTGCGCCGGAAACCGGCAGGTCGAGGTCCTGTTTCCAGACGATGTCGCCGGTGTTGCGATCGAGCGCGAAGACTTCGCCGTTGACGTCGGAAGCGTAGATGCGGTCGTTTTCGATGGCCGGCACCAGGGTATTGTAGGTCTCACCCTGACCGTCACCGATCGAACGGCTCCACTGCTTTTTCAGCACGACTTCTTCGGTGAACTTGGTCAGCTCGGCCGGAGGCAGTTCCTTCTTGCTGTTGCTGCTGCAACCCACGACCAGTACGGCCAGGCTCAGCACTGCTGCTTGTTTCCAACCGATCACGTCAAGCGTCCCCTTTGGCCAGGTCATCCAGCTTCAGTTGCAGGCCACCGACCGCTGCTTCATCAGACAACGCGGCCTTGGCTTTTTCGTATGCGCTATGGGCATCGCCAGCGCGGCCCAACTGTACCAGCAGATCGCCCTTGAGCTCTTCGCGGCTGGCCTGAAACGCCTTGTCAGCGTCGCCATCGAGCAGCTTCAGTGCTTCGTCAGCCTTATCCTGAGCAGCCAGCACACGGGCCAGACGCTGGCGTGCGATCTCGCCCAGGGTGGCATCGGCAGGTTTTGCCAGCACGCTGTTGAGTTCGCTGGCTGCGTCGTCCAGCTTGCCGCTGTCGACCGCGACCTTGGCCACGAACAGGCTGCCGTACTGGGCATAGGCGGTGCCGCCAAACTCGCTCTTGAGCTTGCCAGCCAATTCGGCAACCTTGCTTGCATCAGGCTCGCCGGTCGGCGTCAGGGCCGTTTCCAGCAGGTTCTGGTACAGCACCGAAGCGCCTTGTGACTGATTGCTCTGGTACTTGTGCCAGGTCTGCCAGCCAGCTACCAAAGCAGCAGCCAACAGGGCGCCGGTCAGCAGCGGCTTGCCGTTGCGATCCCACCAGTCCTTGGCCGCGCTCAGGCCATCATCATCGGTACTCGACACCCCAATACTCCTATTCAGCAAATTCGGCTGTTTGACTGCTTCACGCGTTCGCGAGGGCAGCTTGCAGGTGCTCGGCCAGAGCATCCCAGGCTATGTTCTGTTGTTCGCCCTGGCCACGCAGGGGTTTGAAACCTACCACTTGTTGCGCCAGTTCGTCGTCCCCCATGATCAGGGCAAACAACGCCCCGCTCTTGTCGGCCTTCTTGAACTGGCTCTTGAAACTGCCGGCACCGGCGTTGACCGCCAGGCGCAGGCCCGGTACCTGGTCACGCAACCGCTCGGACAGGCCCAGACCGGCCAGCTCGGCCTGCTCGCCAAAGGCGCACAGGTAAACGTCGATCTGGCGGCTGATCGATTCCGGGACCTTGCCCAGGGTTTCCAGCAGCAAAATCAACCGCTCGATGCCCATGGCAAAGCCAACACCAGTAGTCGGCTTGCCGCCCATCTGCTCGACCAGGCCGTCGTAACGACCACCGGCACACACGGTGCCTTGAGCGCCGAGCTTGTCGGTGACCCACTCGAACACGGTCTTGCTGTAGTAGTCGAGGCCACGCACCAGCTTGGTGTTGATCACGAAGGGGATGCCGGCAGCGTTCAGGCGAGCCTTGAGGCCCTCGAAGTGCACACGGGATTCTTCGTCCAGATAGTCTTCCAGCTTCGGCGCGCCGACCAGCACGGCTTGGGTGCCCTGATCCTTGCTGTCGAGAATGCGCAGCGGGTTGCTCTTGAGCCGACGCTGGCTATCTTCGTCAAGCTGCTCGAGGCGCGCCGAGAGAAACTCGACCAGCGCGTCGCGATAGCGTGCACGGGCTTCGCTGGTGCCCAGGCTGTTCAGCTCGAGCTTGACCGCGTCCTGAATGCCCAACTGGCCCCACAGGCGCCAGGTCAGCATGATCAGCTCGGCATCGATGTCCGGGCCATCCAGGTTGAACACCTCGACGCCGATCTGGTGGAACTGGCGATAGCGGCCTTTTTGTGGGCGCTCGTGGCGGAACATCTGCCCGGTGTACCAGAGTTTCTGCACTTGGCCGTTGCCGGTGATGCCATGCTCGAGCACGGCGCGCACACAGGCAGCGGTACCCTCGGGACGCAGCGTCAGCGAATCGCCGTTGCGATCCTCGAAGGTGTACATCTCTTTTTCGACGATGTCGGTGACTTCACCGATCGAGCGTTTGAACAGCTCGGTGAATTCGACGATCGGCGTGCGGATCTGGCTGTAACCGTAGCCGTCCAGCAAACTGGCGACCGTGCCTTCGAAGTAACGCCACAGTGGCGACTGGTCAGGCAGGATGTCGTTCATGCCACGAATGGCTTGCAGCGATTTGCTCACGAAAAGTCCTTTCGAATCTGTGTATCAGCCGCGGGCGATCAGCGCCGCGTCGGCTTCGACCTTTTCGGCCGCTTTCTGGCGAATGAGCTTTTCCAGCTCCTCGACCAGGTTGTCGTTGTTCAGTTTCTGCGCAGGCTTGCCGTCGATGTAGATCAGGTTCGGCGTGCCGCCCGTCAAGCCAACATGGGCTTCCTTGGCTTCACCCGGGCCGTTGACCACACAACCGATCACGGCGACGTCCAGCGGGACCAGCAGGTCTTCGAGGCGACCTTCGAGTTCGTTCATGGTCTTGACCACATCGAAGTTCTGCCGCGAACAGCTCGGGCAGGCGATGAAGTTGATCCCACGCGAGCGCAGGCGCAGCGACTTGAGGATGTCGTAGCCGACTTTGACTTCTTCAACCGGGTCGGCGGCGAGAGAGATCCGGATCGTGTCGCCGATGCCTTCGGCCAGCAGCATACCGAGGCCGACCGCAGATTTCACCGTCCCCGAACGCAAACCGCCGGCTTCGGTGATGCCCAGGTGCAGGGGCTGGATGATCTGCTTGGACAGCAGACGGTAGGCTTCAACGGCCATGAACACGTCGGACGCCTTGACGCTGACCTTGAAGTCCTGGAAATCCAGGCGATCGAGGTGCTCGACATGGCGCAGGGCCGACTCGACCAGCGCTGCTGGGGTCGGTTCGCCGTACTTCTTCTGCAGGTCTTTTTCCAGCGAGCCGGCATTGACCCCGATGCGGATCGGAATACCACGATCACGCGCAGCATCGACCACCGCGCGCACGCGATCTTCACGGCCGATGTTGCCTGGGTTGATGCGCAGGCAATCAACACCCAGCTCAGCCACGCGCAGGGCGATCTTGTAGTCAAAATGGATGTCGGCCACCAACGGCACGCTGACTTGCTGCTTGATGCGGCCGAAGGCTTCGGCGGCGTCCATGTCTGGCACCGAGACGCGGACGATGTCGACACCGGCATCGACCAGGCGCTGGATCTGCCCGACCGTGGCGGCGACATCATTGGTGTCGGTGTTGGTCATGCTCTGCACCGCGATAGGCGCATCACCGCCCACCGGCACATTGCCCACCCAGATCTTGCGGGTTTCGCGACGCTTGATTGGAGATTCGCCGTGCATGAGTTACTGCCCCAACTTCAGGCGAGCGGTTTCGCCACTGGTGAACGGTGCAACATCAACGGCCTGGCCGTTGTAGCTGATCTGAGCGCCACGGGCGAAGCCCAGGCGTACCGCGAACGGTGGTGTGCCGGTGACTTCCAGGCTGTCGCCCTTGCGCTTGGTGGCGTTGACCAGCAGCTTGCCGTTGGCATCAGTGACCTGGGTCCAGCAATCCGCCGAGAACTGGATCGCGACACGGCCACTGCCGGCGGGGACTGGCGCTGCTGCGACAGGTGCGCTGGGGGCTGTGGCGGCAACGGCTGGTGCGCTGACCGGCGCAGCTGGCGCAGGTGCAGTCGGTGCGGCGGCAGTGCTCTCGGCGACCGCCGGGCTTGCCGGAATGGCTTCTTCGTTGGCCGAGCCACTGCTCTCGCCAGTGGCAGCCTGCTCCAATGGCAGCGGCGCACTCTGGCCTTGCTGAGCTTCGCTGACAGCCTGGTCTTCCGGCTCATCCAGCGGGTGAATCTGGGTGGTGCCGTCGGCGCTCTCGACTTCGACGTGCTCCAGGGCGATTTTGCCAAGGTCGCTGTTGCGCAGGCTGCTTTGGTCCTTCCAGAGGAAGAAGCCGCCACCTACTACTGCCACCAGCAGCACCAGGCTGACAACGCGCATGACGTTGTGCGACAGGCGCACCGGCTCTTCGATTCGTCCCAGCGAGTGCACCTGGCTGCCTTGCGCGTGGGTGCCGGTGACCTGGTCAAAGGCGGCGACCAGAGGCGCCTGGTCCATGTCCATCAGCTTGGCATAGGCACGGATGTAACCACGGGCAAAGGTGTGCCCTGGCAGCTTGTCGAAGGCGCCGGATTCGAGATTGTTCAGCGAGCTCAGGGTCAGGTTGAGCTTGCGGGCTACCTCGGCCTGCGTCCAGTCGCGGTTTTCGCGGGCCTGGCGCAAGGTCTCACCGGGGTGCTGGTGAGTCGCTGCTGCTACTTCGGGATGCGCGGCTTTCATCATTGCTCCGACAGGTATTGCTGATATTCCGGCGTACCGGGATAAAGTCGTTGTAGTTGCTGGCCCAGCTCGGCCACCGTTGCCGGTTGCTCGAACACCCGCGCCAGGCGGCTGCCCATCAGCAGGCTGCGAGCATCCGGGGCGCTCAGTTGGCTGAAACGATCGTAGTAATCCCGGGCTGGCACATAATGCCTGTTTTCGTAGGACAACTCAGCCATTTCGAACAACGCTCGCGGTTGTCGCGGGTTGAGCTGCAAAGCCTTGTGCAGATGCGCCTGAGCATCGTCGCGGCGACCTTGCCTGAGAACCGTCAGGCCAAGGTTTTCGAAGACGCGCGAGCGCTCAGGATACAGGGTATCGGCAGCGGCCAGGCGAAACACTGACTCGGCTTCGGCAAAACGCTCCTGAGCATATAGGAAACTGCCGTAGTTGTTGCGAATCCGGGTGTCATCCAGATTTTGCGCCAGCGCCTTGTGGAAATGCTCGGTTGCCAGCGTCGGCTCGCCTTCGGCCTGAAACACCAGCGCCAGCGCGGCATGCGCATCGGCATCACGGCTGTTCAGGGCAAGTGCCTTGACCAGCGGCGCCTTGGCCTGCTCGGTCAGACCTTGTTGCAAATAGCCCAGCCCCAACTGCACATACGCCCTGCCCGCCTCGGCCCGACCCTGCTGGGTGGCCAGCGGGTCATTGCTGCCGCCCGACACGCAGCCGGCCAGCAGCAACAGGGTCAGGAGCGACAGCGCTGCGCGCAGGATCATCGCTGCCGGCCCGCTCAGTGACGCGCAGCGTTGTCGGCGATCTGCACGTCGTCATTGAGCTGACGCACAGCGATGTAACGCTCGCTGCGGCGGGTACGGTCCATGACCTGACCAACCAGCTGCCCACAAGCGGCGTCGATATCCTCACCACGGGTGGTACGGGTGGTGACATTGTAACCACCGTGGTGGAGCAGGTCCTGGAAGCGGCGGATTGCATTGTTGCTCGGCCGCTCGTAACCGGAGTGCGGGAACGGATTGAACGGGATCAGGTTGATCTTGCACGGGATATCGCGCAGCAGCTCGATCATCTGCGTGGCATGCTCGGGCTGATCGTTGACGTCCTTGAGCAGGGTGTATTCGACGGTCAGTACACGCTTGCCACCAAGGGTGGCCATGTAGCCCATGCACGACTCGAGCAGGACCTTGAGCGGGTACTTCTTGTTGATTGGCACCAGCTTGTTCCGCAGCTCGTCGTTCGGCGCGTGCAGCGACAGTGCCAGGGAAACGTCGATGTGCTTGGCCAGCTCGTCGATCATCGGCACTACGCCTGAGGTCGACAAGGTGACGCGACGCTTGGAAATGCCATAGCCAAGATCGTCCATCATGATCTTCATGGCGGCAATGACATTGTCGAAATTGAGCAACGGCTCGCCCATGCCCATCATCACCACGTTGGTAATCGCGCGGTCGACTTTGGCCGGGATAGTGCCGAAGGATTTGTTCGCAAGCCACACCTGACCGATGACTTCGGCGGCGGTGAGGTTGCTGTTGAAGCCTTGCTTGCCGGTGGAGCAGAAACTGCAGTCCAGGGCGCAGCCCGCCTGCGACGATACACACAAGGTGCCACGGTCGTCGGTCGGGATGTAAACGGTTTCGACGCAGCTGCCGGAGGCAACGCGGATCACCCATTTGCGGGTGCCGTCGGCGGAAATGTCTTCACTGACCACTTCCGGTGGCCGAATCTCGGCAACAGCCTCGAGCTTTTCGCGCAAGACCTTGCCGACATTGGTCATGGCGGCGAAATCATCGACGCCAAAATGGTGAATCCATTTCATTACTTGACCGGCACGGAAGCGCTTCTCGCCAATGGAGTCGAAGAATTGTTCCATTTCCGGCTGGGTCAGACCCAACAGGTTGATTTTGCCAGTAGATGTCGTCATGGATTCACCCTCACCCGTAAGCTTTCGCTTAGCGAGCGGTTACCTCGGTAGCTGCGAAGAAGTAAGCGATTTCGCGAGCGGCAGCAGCTTCGGAGTCCGAACCGTGAACGGCGTTGGCGTCGATCGATTCAGCGAAGTCAGCACGGATGGTGCCGGCAGCAGCTTCTTTAGGGTTGGTAGCGCCCATCAGCTCACGGTTCAGAGCGATGGCGTTTTCGCCTTCCAGAACCTGAACAACAACTGGGCCGGAGATCATGAAGGCAACCAGGTCACCGAAGAAACCGCGCTCGCTGTGCTCAGCGTAGAAGCCTTCGGCTTCGGCTTTGGACAGTTGCTTGAGTTTCGAAGCGACGATTTTCAGGCCAGCTTCTTCGAAGCGCGAAGTGATCTTGCCGATGACGTTTTTGGCAACTGCGTCAGGCTTGATGATCGAGAAAGTACGTTGAACAGCCATGGTAACTCCAGAAAATTGAGTATTACGAAAAATTAAACCCGCGAATTATACGCGGGTTCCAGGGGAATGCCTAACCTGCAGGTGACGCTCAGTCGGCTTCTTCGATCCAGGCCCCCTGGATCGCCTCAAGCACCTTCTCTCCGCCGCGTGTCGGATCGTCGCTGAACTCTGGCAGAGCCACTACCCAGCGGTGCAGATCGAGGAAATTCACATAACGAGGATCGACCTCCGGCTTGCTTTCTGCAAGCTGGATAGCGATCTCAAGTACATCAACCCATTTCAGACTCATGCCAGCCTCCAGGCTTCAGTGCGGCGCTTCGGCGGCGTGGTTGAGCGAATACTTGGGGATTTCGATGGTCAGGTCGGTATCACCGACGACCACCTGGCAACCCAGCCGGGACTGCGCTTCCAGGCCCCAGGCCTTGTCCAGCATGTCTTCTTCGAGCTCGTCGGCTTCGTCGAGCGAGTCAAAGCCCTTGCGCACGATGCAATGGCAGGTGGTGCAGGCCTTGACCCCGCCGCAGGCGCTTTCCATCTCGATGTGATGGTCGTGAGCCAGCTCCAGGATGTTGGTCCCGGTTGCGACTTCCACGGTCAGCCCTTCGGGGCAAAACTTCTCATGCGGCAGGAATGTCACCAGCGGCATCGATTACTCCTCGATCTCATTCAGGTTGCGCCCGGCCAGTGCGGCTTTGACCGTCGAATCAAGGCGACGGGCGGCAAATGCATCGGTCACCTGCGACAGACGCTTGGTCTGTTGCTCGATGGCAGGGCCATCGGTGCCGGCCAGCAAATCACGTAGTTGTTGCATCTGGAAGCCAATGGCTTCGCGCTCTTCGGCGCTCAGCAGGCGCTCGCCGTCGGCATCCAGCGCACCCTGCACCGCTTCGAGCAGACGTTCGCCGTCGACCTGATGCTCGCGCAACTGGCGGGCCTGCTTGTCGGTGCCGGCGTGCTCGAACGAATCCTTCAGCATGCGGGCGATTTCACCGTCGGTCAGGCCGTACGACGGCTTGACCTGAATGCTTGCTTCCACGCCCGAGCCCAGTTCGCGTGCAGCGACGCTGAGCAGGCCATCGGCGTCGACCTGGAAGGTCACGCGGATCTTCGCCGAGCCGGCGACCATCGGCGGAATCCCACGCAGTTCGAAGCGCGCCAGCGAGCGGCAGTCGCTGATCAGTTCGCGCTCGCCCTGCAGGACGTGGATCATCATGGCCGTCTGGCCATCTTTGTAGGTGGTGAATTCCTGAGCGCGGGCCACCGGGATCGTGGTGTTGCGCGGGATCACCTTTTCCATCAGGCCGCCCATGGTCTCCAGACCGAGCGACAGCGGGATCACGTCGAGCAACAGCAACTCGCCACCTTCGCGGCGGTTGCCGGCGAGGGTATCGGCCTGGATCGCGGCGCCAATGGCGACTACCTGATCAGGGTCGATCGAGGTCAGCGGAGCACGGCCGAAGAGGCCACCGACGGCTTCACGCACACGCGGTACGCGAGTCGAACCACCGACCATGACCACTGCAACCACTTCTTCGAGCTCGACCCCACTGTCACGCACGGCGCGGCGGCAGGCCTTGAGGCTGCGGGCGATCATCGGCTCGATCATCGCTTCGAAGTCTGCCCGACTCAGTTCGCCCTGCCAGTCACCGTGAACAACGCGCACGCTGGCGGCATCGGTCAGGGCTTCCTTGGCAGCGCAAGCGGTCTGCAGCAGTTGACGCTGAGTCGCTGGATCCAGATCAGCCGACAAACCAGCCTGCTCAATGATCCAGCTGGCAATCGCGTGATCGAAGTCGTCACCACCCAGGGCGGTATCGCCACCGGTGGCCAGCACTTCGAAGACGCCGGCAGTCAGGCGCAGGATGGAGATATCGAAGGTACCGCCGCCCAGGTCGAAGATCGCCACCAGGCCTTCAGCGTTCTGGTCCAGGCCATAGGCCACGGCCGCAGCAGTCGGCTCGTTGAGCAGGCGCAACACGTTCAGTCCGGCAAGCTTGGCGGCGTCTTTGGTCGCCTGGCGCTGAGCATCGTCGAAGTAGGCCGGGACCGTGATGACGGCACCTACTAGATCGCCGCCGAGGGTTTCCTCGGCGCGCTGACGCAGCACCTTGAGGATGTCGGCAGACACTTCGACCGGGCTTTTCAGCCCTTGAATGGTCTCGATGAACGGCATGTGCGACTCGCCACCGACAAAGCGGTACGGCAGTTGCTCGCCGAGCTGCTTGACGTCGGCCAGGCCACGCCCCATCAGACGCTTGACCGAAAGGATGCTGTTGAACGGGTCGCTTGGCGCTGCTTCGCGCGCGGCCTGGCCGACTTCGACAGCCGCCTCCAGGTAGCGCACAGCCGATGGCAGGATGACCTGCCCCTCGGCATCGGGCAGCGGTTCGCTGCGGCCGCTGCGCACGGCAGCAACCAGAGAATTGGTAGTACCCAGGTCAATCCCTACCGCCAGGCGGCGCTGGTGCGGCTGGGGGCTTTGACCGGGTTCGGCGATCTGCAGTAGGGCCATGCTTATCTAGCTACCTTAGGCGTTGTCACGGCAACACCGGGTTAATCGTCGAGGCGCTCTTCGAGCTGGCGCACTTCCTGGGCGAGCTTGTCGAGAAACTGCATGCGGCGCATCAGGCGCTCGGCCTGTTCACGCTGCGCAGGATCATCCCAGCAGGCGGCGAATTCCTCGAACAGCGTATCTTGCGCGAGCTTGAGGCGCTTCTTGAATACCGCGACACCGTCGAGGTCGGTAAGCTCTTCAAGTTCTTCACGCAGCTCCATCTGCTGCAACAGGAAGGCCGGATCATGTACGGTGACTTCCTGCGGCACTTCGTGACCACTGATGGCCAGCAGATAGCGCGCCCGACGGGGGGCGCTGCGCAAGGTCTGATAGGCGTCGTTCAACGCTGCCGAGTTTTCCAGGGCGACACGCTGCTCGCGCTCGGAAGCATCGGCGAAGCGGTCCGGATGGACCTCACGGGCCAGTTCGCGGTAACGAACGGCCAGTTGATCGAGGTCCAGGCGAAAGCCCGGCTGCAGATTGAACAGGGCAAAATGACAAGGAGTACCCACATCAAGCCTCAAACATTGAAGCTTTCGCCGCAGCCACATTCACCGCGCACGTTGGGGTTGTTGAACTTGAAACCTTCGTTCAACCCTTCCTTGACGAAATCGAGCTCGGTGCCGTCGAGGTAAACCAGGCTTTTCGGGTCAATGATGACCTTCACGCCGTGGTTCTCGAATACCTCGTCTTCGCCTGCCACTTCGTCGACGAACTCCAGCACGTAGGCCAGGCCCGAGCAACCGGTGGTGCGTACGGCCAGGCGAATGCCTTCACCCTTGCCACGCCCGTCGAGGGAGCGCCGCACGTGGTTGGCGGCGGCTTCTGTCATGCTGATAGCCATCGGAACTCCTTAGCGTCCAGTCAAACGACTCAGATCAAGCCTTTTTTCTGCTTGTAATCGCGTACGGCCGCCTTGATGGCGTCCTCGGCGAGTACCGAGCAGTGGATCTTGACCGGTGGCAGCGCCAGCTCTTCAGCCAGCTGGGTGTTCTTGATAGTCTCGGCTTCGTCCAGGGTCTTGCCCTTCATCCACTCGGTGGCGAGGGAGCTGGAAGCGATAGCCGAACCGCAGCCGTAGGTCTTGAACTTGGCGTCTTCGATAACGCCCTGCTCGTTGACCTTGATCTGCAGACGCATCACGTCACCGCAGGCCGGCGCGCCGACCATGCCGGTACCGACGTCCGGGTCTTCAGCGTCCATCTTGCCGACGTTGCGCGGGTTTTCGTAGTGGTCGATGACCTTTTCACTGTATGCCATGGTGCAATTCCTTCCTCATCAGGTAGCCGCTCTTGCCGGCGACTGCTTAGTGGGCGGCCCACTCGATCTTGGAGATATCGACGCCGTCTTTGTACATGTCCCACAGCGGCGAGAGTTCGCGCAGCTTGGTGACAGCCTTGCAGACTTCCTGCGCGGCGTAGTCGACTTCTTCTTCGCTGGTGAAGCGGCCGAAGGAGAAGCGGATCGAACTGTGTGCCAGCTCGTCGTTGCGGCCCAGGGCGCGCAGTACGTACGACGGCTCGAGCGAAGCGGAGGTGCAGGCCGAACCGGACGATACTGCGATGTCCTTGAGGGCCATCAGCAGCGACTCGCCTTCAACGTAGTTGAAGCTCAGGTTCAGGTTGTGCGGCACGCGCGCAGTCTGGCTGCCGTTGACGTACAGCTCTTCGAGGTTGGAAACCTGCTTGAAGAAGCGATCGCTCAGCGCCTTGATGCGGGCGTTCTCGCTGGCCATCTCCTGCTTGGCGATGGCAAATGCCTCACCCATGCCGACGATCTGGTGCGTAGGGAGGGTGCCGGAACGCATGCCGCGCTCGTGACCACCGCCGTGAATGATTGCTTCCAGACGCACGCGCGGTTTGCGGCTGACGTACAGCGCGCCGATACCTTTAGGGCCGTAGGCCTTGTGCGCGGAGAACGACATCAGGTCGACCTTGAGCTTCTGCACGTCGATCTCGACCTTGCCGGCAGATTGTGCAGCGTCAACGTGGAACAGCACGCCGCGAGCACGGGTCAGTTCACCGATTGCAGCGATGTCGTTGATCGAGCCAACTTCGTTGTTGACGTGCATCAGCGAGACCAGAATGGTGTCGTCGCGCAGCACCGCTTCAACCATGCCCGGGGTAACGATGCCGTCTTCGCCTGGCTCGAGATAGGTCACTTCAAAACCTTCGCGCTCGAGCTGGCGAGCGGTATCGAGCACGGCTTTGTGCTCGATCTTGGAGGTGATGATGTGCTTGCCCTTGGTCTGATAGAAGTGCGCAACGCCTTTGATCGCGAGGTTGTCGGACTCGGTGGCACCGCTGGTCCAGACAATTTCACGCGGGTCGGCGTTGATCAGCTCGGCCACCTGGCGACGGCCGTTTTCGACCGCTTCTTCAGCGCGCCAGCCAAACACGTGGGAGCGCGACGCCGGGTTACCAAAGTTGCCGTCGACCAGCAGGCATTCGGCCATCTTCTGGGCAACGCGTGGGTCGACCGGCGTGGTCGCGGAGTAATCGAGGTAGATCGGCAACTTCATTGAATATCTCCTATCAGGCGGTGGCGTCGCTCGTGACCAATGTCAGTCGACGGCGGACGTCTCAATCTTGTCCAACTGGGCGGATCGACCTGCAACACGGCGCAGGTCCTGGCGATGAGCGACTTCTTGCACCTCACGGCGCTTGACGAGGTCGGCCAGGCTGATGCCACTGAGGAATTCATGGATCTGCTGACTGAGGTCACACCACAGGTGGTGGGTCAGGCAGGTATCACCGGCATGGCAGTCACCCAGGCCCTGGCAACGGGTAGCGTCGACCGATTCGTTGACCGCGTCGACGACCTGGGCAACCTGGATGGTTTCCATGCCGCGCGACAGCTGATAGCCGCCGCCTGGGCCGCGCACGCTGGAAACCAGGCTGCTGCGGCGCAGCTTGGCGAACAGCTGCTCCAGATAAGAGAGGGAGATGCCCTGGCGCTCGGAAATATCGGCCAGTGACACCGGCCCATGCTGCGCGTGCAACGCCAAGTCAAGCATGGCGGTCACTGCGTATCGGCCTTTGGTAGTCAGTCGCATGGCGTATGGGTACCACGGGAGTTACAGAATGTGAGCAAGTATGCGATTCCCGAGCATTTAAGTCAACTATTAGACCTACTGCTTTAGTCGGGTTTGCACTCGAAGGGCGGGCGCGAGTGTAGCAGACACTGGCCGCGAGCACACGCCCACGGCTAGCGCCATCGTCGCTGTCAATGTGGTTGGGTGTCGCTCTGCGCCTGCTGCCTTGCCTCGACCGGTGCGACGTCAACGAAATCTTCTTCGGGCAGCGCCGGCAGCGCCTTGCCGTGATAGTCGCTACCCAGCTTGGTCAACGCGCCGCACATGCCCTGCAGACGCTCGTCGACCGCTTGCAGGTGGTCGAGCATCTGGCCAATGGCGCGGGCAACCGGGTCAGGCATGTCGCCACTGACGCCATAGGCATCGAAACCGATCTTCTCGGCCATGGCCTTGCGCTTGGCTTCGACTTCGGAGTCTTCCTGCGCCTTGACGATAATGCGACCGGGGATACCCACTGCGGTGGCGCCTGGCGGAACCTCCTTGGTGACCACAGCATTGGAGCCGATCTTGGCTCCGGCGCCGACAGTGAATGGGCCGAGCACCTTGGCGCCGGCACCGACTACCACGCCATTGCCCAGCGTCGGGTGGCGCTTGCCGGCGTTCCAGCTGGTACCACCGAGGGTCACGCCCTGGTAGAGGGTGACGTCGTCACCGATCTCGGCGGTCTCACCAATGACGATCCCCATGCCGTGATCAATGAAGAAGCGTCGGCCGATGGTCGCGCCCGGGTGGATTTCGATGCCAGTCATCCAGCGGCCGAAGTTCGACACCAGCCGCGCCAGCCACTTCAGGTCACGCGTCCACAGGGCGTGGCCAAGGCGGTGCAGCCAGATCGCGTGCATGCCGGGATAGCAGGTCAGCACTTCAAAAGCGTTACGCGCCGCCGGGTCACGATGGAATACGCTTTGGATATCTTCACGCAGACGTTCGAACATTGCTCAATCCTTCCGCTTATGCGACTCACCCCGAGCGACCTTCTGAGTCTCGGTGAGGATGCCGCGTAAAATGCTCATTTCCGTACGCTCTACCGAACTGCGACCGTACAGGCGACGCAGGCGCGCCATCAGGTGCTTGGGTTTGTCCGGATCGAGGAAGGCGATGTCCACCAGGGTTTTTTCCAGGTGGTCGTAGAAACGCTCCATCTCGTCCAGGGTCGCCAGTTCGACGGCGTCGGCCTTGTCACTGATCGACGGCGCACCCTGCGCGGCCAGCCAGGCCATGCGCACCTCATAGCCAAGCACCTGCACGGCGGCGGCCAGATTGAGCGAGCTGAAGTCAGGGTTCGAGGGAATGTGCACATGGAAGTGACATCGCTGCAATTCGTCGTTGGTCAGCCCGGCATGCTCGCGACCGAACACCAGGGCGATTTCGTCACCCATGGTGGCACGCTCGACCGACTTGGCGCCGCACTCGCGCGGATCCAGCATCGGCCACGGCAGGCTGCGGTCGCGGGCACTGGTGCCGATCGCAAGGCTGCAACCAACCAGCGCCTCTTCCAGCGAGTCGACCACCAGCGCGCCACTGAGCACGTCGTCTGCGCCAGAAGCGCGGGCGCTGGCGTCAGCTGCCGGAAACTCCTGTGGCTGGACCAGCACCAGGCGCGACAAGCCCATGTTTTTCATGGCACGCGCAGCGCCGCCGATGTTGCCGGGGTGGCTGGTATTGACCAGAACAACACGAATATTTTGCAGCACGGTGGGTGCTCTCAAAGGCAGATATCAGGGCGGTCGATCTTACAGAACCGACGGACGTTACGCCATGAAAGCAAATGCGGCGCTGCCGTTGTCAAAAAACTCTGCTAAAATGGCCGGCTTTCTTCTTTAACATCTCCAGGTGAACCGCCCATGCAGCCTATGCTGACTATCGCCCTGCGCGCTGCTCGCAGCGCCAGTGAACTGATTTTCCGCTCCATCGAACGCCTGGACACCATCAAGGTGGACGAAAAGGACGCCAAGGACTACGTGTCCGAGGTTGACCGCGCTGCCGAGCAGAAAATCGTCGATGCTCTGCGCAAGGCCTACCCGAACCACTCGATCCAGGGTGAAGAGACCGGCTTCCACGCTGGCTCTGGTGAAGAAGGCAAAGACTACCTGTGGATCATCGACCCGCTCGATGGCACCACCAACTTCCTGCGTGGCATTCCCCACTTTGCAGTGAGCATCGCCTGCAAATACCGCGGTCGCCTGGAGCACGCAGTGGTACTGGATCCGGTTCGCCAGGAAGAGTTCACCGCCAGCCGTGGCCGTGGCGCCCAGATCAACGGTCGCCGCCTGCGCGTCAGCTCGCGCACCAGCCTTGAAGGCGCCCTGCTGGGTACCGGCTTCCCGTTCCGCGACAACCAGATGGCCGACCTCGACAACTATCTGGGCATGATCCGCGCCCTAACTGGCCAGACTGCCGGCATCCGCCGCGCCGGTTCTGCCAGCCTTGACCTGGCCTACGTAGCGGCCGGTCGTTTCGATGCGTTCTGGGAGTCGGGCCTGTCCGAGTGGGACATGGCTGCAGGCGTACTGCTGGTGCAGGAAGCTGGCGGTCTGGTCAGCGACTTCAACGGTGGCCACGAATTCCTCGAGAAAGGCCACATCGTTGCTGGCAACATCAAGTGCTTCAAAGCCGTGCTGACTGCCATCCAGCCGCACGTACCACAATCGCTGAAGCGCTAAGCGCCGGTCAGCCACAAAAAAGCACCCCACGGGGTGCTTTTTTTATACGAGTACGTTGAGACTCGACCCCTGTAGGAGCGGCCTTGTGTCGCGAAAGGCCAGCGTAGCTGGCCCGGCATTCTTTGGTGCTGCACAGATCTTGGGGCCGCTGCGACCCTTCCCGACCGGTCCGGCGCCCCGGCAAGGCCGCTCCTACAGATTACTGCGCCTTGCTCAGCACCAGCTTGCCATTCTCATCCAGCGGAATGGTCGAACCTGGCTCGTGGTCCATCTTCACTTTGCCGATCTTGTCGCCAATCGAATAGGTGACGCTGTAGCCAACCACTTTCTCGCTCAGGTCATGCACGGTGTTACAGCGGGTCTGGGTGGTGGTGTAGGTGTCACGCTCTTGCATCCCTTCCTGCACCTTGTTACCGGCGTAGCCGCCGCCGACCGCACCGGCCACGGTGGCAATCTTCTTGCCGGTGCCGCCACCGATCTGGTTGCCGAGCAAGCCACCCGCCAACGCACCGACCACGGTACCGGCGATCTGATGTTGATCCTTGACCGGCGCCTGGCGCGTCACGGTCACGTCCTTGCACACTTCACGTGGAGTCTTGACCTGCTGCTTGATCGGCTGCACGTCGGTCACCTCAGCGACCTCTGGGCCTTTGTTCACCAAGCTGTAGGTCGCCATTGCGCCTGCGGCAGTTACACCGACGGCACCGAGCACCGCACCCACCAGCATTGATTTATTCACGTGAACCTCCTGATCGTACCAGCGGGCCATAACCCGCGCTTGTCCCAGCCTTGGAGCAAAAAAAAAGCCGCGAGTTCAACACTCGCGGCTCTCTTGGCGCCAAACGGCGGCGGCTTGCGGTTATGGACGCTCGTCCACACCCTCGGCCTTGACCGGTGGAATCAGGTCTTCGCTGTTCAGGTTCAGCCAGATCAGTACCACGTTGGCGATGTAGATCGACGAGTAGGTACCGGCCATGACCCCGATGAACAGAGCCAGGGAGAAGCCGAACAGGTTGTCACCCCCGAAGATCAACAGCGCGGCGATGGCCAGCAAGGTCGAAACCGAAGTGGCAATGGTGCGCAGCAGGGTCTGCGTGGTCGAGACGTTGATGTTCTCGATCAGCGAGGCCTTGCGCATGACGCGGAAGTTTTCCCGCACGCGGTCGAATACCACGATGGTGTCGTTCAGCGAGTAACCGATGATCGCCAGCACTGCCGCCAGCACCGTCAAATCGAAAGTGATCTGGAAGAACGAGAGGATACCCACGGTCACGACCACGTCGTGGATCAGCGAGATGATCGCGCCGACGGCGAATTTCCACTGGAAGCGGAAGGCTAGGTAGATGAGTACCCCGCCCAGCGCCAGCAGCATGCCCAGGCCGCCCTGGTCACGCAGTTCTTCACCTACCTGCGGGCCGACGAACTCGACTCGCTTGAGGGTCGCCGGGTTGTCGCCGCCGACTTTCTGCAGCGCTGCAGCAACCTTGCTGCCCAGTTGCGGGTCGTCGCCCGGCATGCGCACCAGCAGATCGGTAGTCGCACCGAAGCTCTGCACGATGGCGTCCTCGAAGCCCGACTGAGCGAGCTCGGCGCGGACCAGCTTGAGGTCTGCCGGACGCTCGTAGGTCAGCTCGATGAGCGTACCGCCGGTGAAGTCCAGACCGAAGTTCAAACCCTTCTGCCACCAGCTGAACAACGCCAGGATGGTCAGCAGGACAGTGACGGCGAACGCAACGTTGCGCACGCCCATGAAGTTGATGGTTTTCATGGTTATTCCCTCAAACCCACAGCTTCTTGATGTCACGCCCGCCGCAGGTCAGGTTGACCATTGCGCGGGTCACCATGACGGCGGTGAACATCGAGGTGAAAATCCCGAGGGACATGGTTACCGCGAAGCCTTTGACCGGCCCGGTGCCCATCGCGAAGAGGATACCGCCGACCAGCAGGCTGGTCAGGTTGGCGTCGATGATCGCGGTGTAGGCACGGCTGAAGCCTTCGTGGATGGCGCGCTGCACCGACATGCCGTTTTTCAGCTCCTCGCGAATCCGCGAGAAGATCAGCACGTTGGCGTCGACCGCCATACCCATGGTCAGCACGATACCGGCGATGCCCGGCAGGGTCAGGGTGGCACCCAGCAGGGACATCAAGGCCAGCAGCAGGATCATGTTGCCGGTCAGGGCAACGGTCGCGATCACGCCAAAACCACGGTAGATGGCGATGATGAAGATGGACACGAACAGCATGCCCCACAGCGATGCATCGACACCTTTGGTGATGTTGTCGGCACCCAGGCTTGGACCAATGGTGCGCTCTTCAGCGAAGTACATCGGCGCAGCCAGACCGCCGGCACGCAGCAGCAGGGCCAGTTCGGACGATTCACCCTGGCCATTGAGGCCGGTGATGCGGAACTGGCTGCCCAGTGGCGATTGGATGGTCGCCAGGCTGATGATCTTTTTCTCTTCCTGGAAGCTCTGTACGGCAACTTCCTTCTCGACGCCGTCGACGGTCTGCTTGACGTAGCGAGTGATCGGCTTCTGCTCGATGAAGATTACTGCCATGCTGCGGCCGACGTTGCTGCGCGTCGCGCGGCTCATCAACTCGCCGCCATGGCCATCGAGGCGGATGTTGACCTGTGGCCGGCCTTGCTCGTCGAAGCTGGCTTGGGCGTCGGTGACCTGGTCACCGGTAATGATCAAACCACGCTCGACCGGCGCCGAACGGCCGCCATCACGGAATTCGAAGACCTCGGTAGTGGCCTTGGAGGCACCTGGTTCGGCACCGAAGCGGAACTCGAGGTTGGCGGTCTTGCCGAGGATGCGCTTGGCTTCGGCAGTGTCCTGCACGCCTGGCAGCTCGACCACGATACGGTTGGCACCCTGACGCTGCACCAGCGGCTCGGCCACACCCAGTTCGTTGACCCGGTTACGCACGGTGGTCAGGTTTTGCTTGATCGAGTATTCGCGGATCTCGGCAACCTTGGCCGGGGTCAGCGCCAGACGCAGCACAGCGAGCTCGTTGCGCTCGGTGGTGGTCAGGTCGAAATCGGTGAAGCTCTTGCGAATCAGGGCACGGGCCTGTTCGCGGGTGGCGTCGTCAGAGAAGCCCAGCACGATGCCGCCATCCTGCTGAGGCAGGCTGCGGTAGCGGACGCGCTCTTTGCGCAACAGGGTCTTCACTTCGCCTTCGTAGACCTTCATGCGCGCGCTCATGGCCTTGTCCATGTCCACTTCGAGCAGGAAGTGCACACCACCGGACAGGTCCAGACCGAGCTTCATCGGGCTTGCACCCAGGTTACGCAGCCACTGCGGGGTGGTCTGGGCCAGGTTCAGAGCCACGACGTAGTCATCGCCCAGGGCCTTGCGCACCACATCCTTGGCTGGCAGTTGGTCTTCCTGGTCGGTCAGGCGTACCAAGCCACTGCCCTTCTCGCCCAGGCTAGTGCCCTTCACGGTGATACCCGCTTCGGTCAGCGCCTTGTTGACGCGATCGAGGTCGGCCTGGTTGACCTGCAGCGCCGAGCTGGCACCACTGATCTGTACAGCCGGATCATCCGGATAGAGGTTGGGAGCGGAATAAATGAAACCGATCGCCAGCACCAGCACGATCAGTGCGTATTTCCACAGAGGATATTTGTTCAGCATCACGCCGCCCGTTCAAGACGCGGGGCGCTTTGCGCGCCCCGACTGGAAAAAGTAAAACCGGTACCTCAGATAGCCTTGAGCGTACCTTTAGGCAGGGTCGCAGCCACGGCGCCCTTCTGGAACTTCATCTCGACGGTGTCGGACACTTCCAGTACCACGAAGTCATCGGAAACCTTGACGATCTTGCCGGCGATGCCGCCGTTGGTGACAACTTCGTCACCTTTCTGCAAGTTGCCCAGCAGGTTCTTCTGCTCTTTGGCGCGCTTGGCCTGTGGACGCCAGATCATCAGGTAGAAGATGACCAGGAAGCCGACCAGGAAAATCCACTCGAAACCACCACCCATAGGGCCGGCGGCAGGGGCTGCGGCGTCCGCGTAGGCGGCGGGGATCAAAAAGCTCATGTGACACTCCAGTTGTTATGTTGCAACGTGTTGGGTTGGCAAACGGTTACAGTCAGTCAGTCCAAAGGCGGCACAGCAAGCCCGCGTTTGGCATAGAAGGCGTCGACAAAGGCGGCCAATTTACCTTGTTGAATAGCCTCGCGTAAACCGGCCATCAGGCGCTGGTAATGACGCAAGTTGTGGATTGTATTCAACATGCTGCTCAACATTTCGCCGCACTTGTCCAGGTGGTGCAGATAGGCGCGCGAGAAGTTGCTGCAGGTATAGCAATCGCAGGTCGGATCCAGCGGCGAATCATCATGGCGATGGAACGCGTTGCGGATCTTGATCACCCCGGTGTCGATGAACAGATGGCCGTTGCGCGCATTGCGCGTCGGCATCACGCAGTCGAACATGTCGACGCCGCGGCGCACACCCTCCACAAGATCCTCGGGTTTGCCTACCCCCATAAGGTAACGAGGTTTGTCAGCGGGCATCATCGCCGGCAGGTAATCGAGCACCTTGATCATCTCGTGCTTCGGCTCACCGACCGACAAGCCGCCGATCGCCAGGCCGTCGAAGTCGATGTTGACCAGCGCCTCCAGCGAGCGTTCCCGCAAGTCTTGATACATGCCGCCCTGAACGATGCCGAACAGCGCCGCAGTGTTGTCGGCGTGGGCGTCCTTGGAGCGCTGCGCCCAGCGCAGCGACAGCTCCATCGAGGTGCGCGCGACGTCATGCTCGGCCGGGTACGGCGTGCATTCGTCGAAGATCATCACGATGTCCGAGCCCAGATCACGCTGGACCTGCATCGACTCTTCCGGGCCCATGAACACCTTGGAGCCATCGACTGGCGAGGCGAAGGTCACGCCCTCTTCCTTGATCTTGCGCATGGCGCCCAGGCTGAACACCTGGAAGCCACCGGAGTCGGTCAGAATCGGGCCTTTCCACTGCATGAAATCGTGCAGGCCGTTGTGCTTCTTGATCACCTCGGTGCCCGGGCGCAGCCACAGGTGGAAGGTGTTGCCGAGAATGATCTCGGCGCCGGTGGCCTCGATGTCACGCGGCAGCATGCCCTTGACCGTGCCATAGGTGCCCACCGGCATGAACGCCGGGGTCTCGACCGTGCCACGGGGGAAGGTCAGGCGGCCACGACGGGCCTTGCCGTCGGTGGCCAGCAGTTCGAAGGACATACGACAGGTGCGACTCATGCTTGATCCTCGGGGCCGCGCGGCGCCGGATTGCGGGTGATGAACATCGCATCACCGTAACTGAAGAAGCGGTAGCCATGCTCGACCGCAGCGGCGTAAGCCGCCATGGTCTCGGGGTAACCGGCGAAGGCCGAGACCAGCATCAGCAGCGTGGACTCCGGCAGGTGGAAGTTGGTGACCAGGGCATCGACCACATTGAACGGCCGGCCCGGGTAGATAAAGATGTCGGTGTCGCCGCTGAACGCCTTGAGCTGGCCATCACGCGCGGCACTCTCCAGCGAGCGCACGCTGGTGGTGCCGACGGCAACCACTCGGCCGCCACGCGCACGGCACGCGGCCACGGCGTCGACTACCTCTTGGCTGACTTCGAGCCATTCCTTGTGCATATGGTGGTCTTCGATCTTGTCGACCCGCACCGGCTGGAAGGTGCCGGCGCCCACATGCAAGGTAACGAACGCACTCTCGACGCCCTTGGCTGCGATTTTCTCGAGCAGCGGCTGGTCGAAGTGCAGGCCTGCGGTTGGCGCCGCGACGGCACCTGCGCGCTCGGCATAAACAGTCTGATAGCGCTCGCGGTCGGCGCCCTCGTCCGGGCGATCGATATACGGCGGCAGCGGCATATGGCCGACGCGATCGAGCAGCGGCAGCACTTCTTCGCTGAAACGGAGCTCGAACAGCGTGTCATGGCGGGCGACCATCTCGGCCTCGCCGCCGCCGTCGATGAGCAACTGTGTACCGACCTTGGGCGCCTTGCTTGCACGCACATGGGCCAGCACCCGGTGGCTGTCGAGCACGCGCTCGACCAGCACTTCGAGCTTGCCGCCCGAGGCTTTTTGGCCAAACAACCGCGCCGGGATCACCCGGGTGTTGTTGAACACCATCAGGTCACCTGGGCGCAGGTGTTCGAGCAGATCGGTGAATTGCTGATGAGCCAGCGCGCCGCTCGGTCCATCAAGAACCAGCAGTCGGCTGCCATGGCGCTCGGCCAGTGGGTGGCGGGCGATCAGGGAATCGGGGAGTTCGAAGGAAAAATCGGCGACGCGCATGATTGTGTTCGGTTCGACAGGGCCGCAAAGTTTAGCCCAACCTGTGAAAATTCTCCATGAAAGCCGATTGACCGACCCGCGGAGCCTCTCTATACTGCCGCCCCACAAGCCCTGATGGCGGAATTGGTAGACGCGGCGGATTCAAAATCCGTTTTCGAAAGGAGTGGGAGTTCGAGTCTCCCTCGGGGCACCAAACGCAACACATAGACGCCTTACAGGCGTCTACGCAACATCCCAAAAGCCCGCTGATTGCGGGCTTTTTAGTTTCTACAGTTTGAACGTTTTCTCCAGCAAAGCAGTGCTCTTTGATGTGCTGCTCAGTCAGTTATGTCCTCAAGCGCATAAGCACCAGCCGTCAACTGCTCAGTCAGAAACTCAAGGCACACTTTGATTCTTTCCGACTGCGAAGCACGGACCGTCGTGACCGCGGAAATATCCGCAACCTGATGCCAAGCAGGTAGCAGTCGCATGAGCTTGCCCTGCGCAAAACTGGGGGCGACGTCCCATGTGGAGGCCATGATGATGCCCAGCCCCTCATGCGCCCACTCGCGCACGATGTCGCTGTTGTTCGATGCCATAGGCCCGGTCACCTTGACGGTCTCCATGCCAGCTGGCCCCTCTAGACGCCACAAACCAAAGCTACTGTCCCTGTCGCGCAGCAACAGGCACTCGTGCTGTGCCAGATCAGCCAGCGAAGCAGGATGGCCTCGCTCCGCGACATAGCTCGGGGCGGCGCACAGAATCCTCTGGCTGCTGGCGATCTTGTGGGCAATCAGATGCTGCTCGGTCACCTCCCCTACTCGAATATCGATATCGAACTGTTCACCGATCAGGTCCGTGCGCCTGTCCATCAACTCGATCCAGACCTCAAGTCTTGGGTAGCGCTTGCGCAGCAGGCCGAGAATGGGTGCCACATGGAAACGGCCCAGTCGTTGACTGGTGCTGATCCGCAGCAGGCCTCTGGGCTCTACCCGGTCTCCATGGGACGTTTCCAGCATGCCGTGGACGTTTTCCAGAATCTGTTTGGCCCAGACCAGCATCGCCTCGCCTTCACGGGTGATGGTGACGCGGCGCGTCGTGCGGTTGAACAGCTTGCAGTTGAGGCCTTGCTCAAGTGTCGCGATGCGCTTGCTGACGTGCGCTGGCGAGATCCCCAACTCAGCCCCTGCGCTGACGAAGCTCGAACAGCGGGCGATCGCAGTGAAGAGCAAAAGGTCACGCAGGAACGGGTCATTGTTCAGTAATTGAGAATTCTGATATTTCATCTGAGCCCATTATGACCTTCGCCGGCGATAGTAGGCTGGATCCTAACAGCACCTGATGAGCCAGCGCTGCTCCTCAGGAACACAAAAACAACTGTGAAGATCAAATCATGTCCAGAATCAGAATTGCAGTGGCCGGCGTCGGCATGATCGGTCGCCGCCATATCGAACTTGTACAAGCGAGCCTGTCTTGTGAACTGGTTGCCGTTGTTGATCCGGTAACGATCGCGGACGATTACCTGACCGCTCTGGGCATTCCTCAATATGCAGATCTGGCGGCCTTGTTCGACAACGTCAAACCGGACGGCGTTATCCTTGCCACGCCCAATGCGCTGCATGTTGCGCAGGCGTTGCAATGCGTCGAGGCAGGCGTTGCCGCCTTGATCGAAAAACCCGTCGCCCACAGCGTTGAAGAAGGTAAGCGTCTGCTCGCTGCGGCAACCGCAAAGGGTGCGCGTCTGCTGGTCGGGCACCATCGAGCACATAGCCCTGTGCTGGCCAAGGCACGGGAGATCATCGGCGAAGGCGTGCTCGGCGACATTGTTGCCGTGCAGGGCAGCGCGCTGTTCTACAAGCCGGATGACTACTTCGATGCGGCCGTGTGGCGGCGCCAGGAAGGTGGCGGCCCGATCCTGATCAACATGATTCACGAGATCGGCAACTTGCGCTCGCTGTGCGGAGAGATCGTAGCCGTCCAGGCCATGCAGTCGAGTGCCGCGCGCAACTTTCCGGTCGAAGACACGGTATGTATCGGCCTGCGCTTTGCCAACGGAGCCCTGGGCTCGTTTCTGCTGTCGGACTCTGCAGGGTGTGCCCGCAGTTGGGAGCAGACGTCCCAGGAGAATGCGAGCTACGCCGCCTACGCCGATGAAGACTGCTATGTAATCAGCGGCAAGAACGGGTCACTTGCAGTGCCCACAATGCGCCTCAAATACTATGCCCGCGCTGAAGAGCGCTCATGGTTCAAGCCTTTTCAAACGGCGACCGCCGGTGTTGAACGTCGGGATCCACTGGAGCTTCAGCTCGAGCATTTCTGCCGGATCATTCAGGGGCTTGAAGCGCCGCTGGTCACGGTGCGCGATGGCCTCAGAAATCTGATCATCACTGAGGCCATTGCCGAAGCGGCGAAGTCTGGAGCGGTCGTCAGCACAGCCCCTGTCTGATCGACTAGAACTGCCTCTCAAGCTTTAGGTGGATATTTCCCTTTGCGGGTACTACCAAAGCGAGGCCTGTTTGCAGTATGACAACTCGGCTGTACAAAACTCCAGGCAGGATCAAATCATCAGAAATCTACCGACGCACTGACCGAAAACGTGCGCGGGGCGCCCAGCACCAGGTAGTTCGAGCCGGGGTAGCCGCCAGTTGAAGCCCAATAGTTACGGCCCGCAACGTTATCCAGCCGCGCGCGCAAGGTTACATCCTTGTCATCGACTTTAAAGCCGTACCGCGCGCCCAGATCAAACCTGGTCCAGGAGGGGATCTCGAGGCTGTTGGCGTTGTTTACGTATTGACTGCTGGTGTAGACAACGCGACTGGTCAGGGTCAGGCCGTCGACGCCGGGCACATCCCATTCGCCGCCGATGTTTGCTTGCACCTTAGGCACGCCGATCGGCTCGTTGCCGTCGTTTTCACCGTTTTGAGTCTTGCTCAGTTCTGCGTCAAGCAGTGTTACCCCACCGAGCAGGCGCACGCGTTGAATTGGTGTGCCAAACAGCGACAGTTCGATGCCGCGGTTACGTTGTTCGCCGCCATCCTTGAATACCTGATTCTCGACAATACCTACAGGCTTGCGCGTTTCGAACACTGCGAGGCTACCGCCCAGAGCACCGCCATCGTATTTCACGCCGAACTCGGTCTGTTTGGCGACATACGGTGCGAGTGACTGACCAGCATTTAGAACAGGCGCGCTGGAGCCGTCAGGCAGGGTTGTGGTGGCGCTGGCCGTATCACCCTTGGTCAGCCCTTCGATGTAATTGGCATATACCGAGAACTGCTCGTTCAGTTGGTATACAGCACCCGCAACAGGTGTGGTCTCATAGCGGTTGTACTTCGACGTCTTGTCGCCACTGTTGTAGTCATAACCAGTCACATCCATGCCCTGACGACGAGCACCGAGCGTCAGCAGCAGTTGATCATCAAAGAAGCCAAGCGTGTCGGCGATTGCGATACTTTGCGTGTGCGTGCGGGCAGTGATGTGCGGATCGGACATGGAACCGCTGAAGCTCACATTGTCCGGTTTAGCAAAATCTGCGGGATCATACAGGTCACCGGCGAAGCCGCCGAAGTTACCCGCCCACGCGTTTCGATCCTTGCTGTCGAACATCGCACCCGACACCACCCACTGGTGCGACACCGGGCCGGTCTGCAGGTTGAAGCGCATCCCGACTTCGCCGGTAGTGATGGTTTCTTCGCGATAGTTGTCGAAACGATTGGCTCGGGTTACGCCTGCGGCATTGGAAGAGGGGTTGGCGAGCACGTTCTTCTCTTCGCCTTTGCGCATGCCGATCGCTGCCCACGTGGTGACAGCGTCGCTCAGGTCGTACTCCGCGCGAAAGGTGCCGAACGTCTGCTTCTCTTTCGAATAGGTCCACGACTGCCCGTAGTTCTTGTCTGCATCGGGCGGGCTCGGCACTCTGCCCGTCGGCGTGACGCTGGGCAATGGGTTGTCGATGAAGTGATATTGATGGCCGACATCTGCGGACAAACGCAAGCGCTCGCCTTGATAGTCCAGGCCGAAGGCGAACATGTCCAGTCTACGGTCCTGGTCTTCTACCGCAGTCTCGCCTCCGCGCTTGGCCACATTGACGCGCACGCCGAAGCGATCCTCTTCGCCAAAGCGTCGTGCCAGATCCGCGGCGGCGGTACCAAAGCCATTGTTCTCGGCACCTACAGTCAAACGGGTCAGCGCCTCGTTGGGGGCGCGCTTGGGCAGGATATTGATCGCACCGCCGATCCCGGTACCGCCCGGCGCCGCACCGTTGAGGAAGGCGTTGGCGCCGCGGAACACCTCCACCCGCTCGATAAATTCGGCAGCCACATACTGGCGTGGCAGTAACCCGTACAAGCCGTTGTAAGCAATGTCATCGGAATACAGAGGGAAGCCGCGCATTACGTAGAGTTCCTGGAAGTTGCCGAAACCACGGGCAATGCGCACCGACGGGTCGTTCTGAAGGATATCGGCGACACTTTGTGCCTGTTGATCCCGAATCAGCTGATTGGTGTAGGACGTCGAGGTGAATGGCGTACTCATGTAATCCTTGTTGCCCAGGATACCCACGCGCCCACCGCGGGCCACCTGACCACCCTCATATTCAGGTACCAAGCCTTCTCGCGAGGCATCGGCGCTTGCCGAGATCGCAGTTTCCTCCAACTCCAGAACGACGCCCGGGCTATCGCTTGCGCTAGCCGGTTGCTGGTTCTCCAGCGCCGTTTCTGCCAAGGCGAACGGTGTTGAGATACTCGCGACCAGCCCGATCGGTAGCCACACGGAATTAAACGCATTTTTGCGAGGGACGTTAGGGATAAGCATGAGCGGACCTGCTGGGCGTGATGGAATAGGTTCGACCACGCACTCTAGCAAACACGAATCATTATCTGTAGTGTTTTGATTTTATAGTTTGACATCGCCGTAGGAACGGCCTTGCTGCGGCGCCGGAGCGGCGGATGGGGTGAAAATGTCGGTGATCGTGGCGGGGGCAGATATTTGGGGCCGCGTTGAATTGACGTTGCGCCGTCGTCGTAGGAGCGGCCTTATGTCGCGAAAGGGCTGCGCAGCAGCTCTGGATTTTATGGATCCCGGAAAAAACAAAACCCCTACCTGCTCGCGCAGATAGGGGTTTTGCGAAATGAATCTTGACGATGACCTACTCTCACATGGGGAGACCCCACACTACCATCGGCGATGCATCGTTTCACTACTGAGTTCGGGATGGGATCAGGTGGTTCCAATGCTCTATTGTCGTCAAGAAATTCTGTAGCCAGAACGTCCAGATGAACGGCCCAGCAAATTCGGATATGTGATGTTTGTGTACGAATCTTCAGCGTTTCGTCTTCACCACCGCAATCTGCATGAGCAAATTGCTTGGGTGTTATATGGTCAAGCCTCACGGGCAATTAGTATTGGTTAGCTCAACGCCTCACAGCGCTTACACACCCAACCTATCAACGTCGTAGTCTTCGACGGCCCTTCAGGGGATTCTAGATCCCAGTGAGATCTCATCTTGAGGCAAGTTTCCCGCTTAGATGCTTTCAGCGGTTATCTCTTCCGAACATAGCTACCCGGCAATGCCACTGGCGTGACAACCGGAACACCAGAGGTTCGTCCACTCCGGTCCTCTCGTACTAGGAGCAGCCCCTCTCAAATCTCAAACGTCCACGGCAGATAGGGACCGAACTGTCTCACGACGTTCTAAACCCAGCTCGCGTACCACTTTAAATGGCGAACAGCCATACCCTTGGGACCGGCTTCAGCCCCAGGATGTGATGAGCCGACATCGAGGTGCCAAACACCGCCGTCGATATGAACTCTTGGGCGGTATCAGCCTGTTATCCCCGGAGTACCTTTTATCCGTTGAGCGATGGCCCTTCCATACAGAACCACCGGATCACTAAGACCTACTTTCGTACCTGCTCGACGTGTGGGTCTCGCAGTCAAGCGCGCTTTTGCCTTTATACTCTACGACCGATTTCCGACCGGTCTGAGCGCACCTTCGTACTCCTCCGTTACTCTTTGGGAGGAGACCGCCCCAGTCAAACTACCCACCATACACTGTCCTCGATCCGGATAACGGACCTGAGTTAGAACCTCAAAGTTGCCAGGGTGGTATTTCAAGGATGGCTCCATGAGAACTGGCGTCCCCACTTCAAAGCCTCCCACCTATCCTACACAAGCAAATTCAAAGTCCAGTGCAAAGCTATAGTAAAGGTTCACGGGGTCTTTCCGTCTAGCCGCGGATACACTGCATCTTCACAGCGATTTCAATTTCACTGAGTCTCGGGTGGAGACAGCGCCGCCATCGTTACGCCATTCGTGCAGGTCGGAACTTACCCGACAAGGAATTTCGCTACCTTAGGACCGTTATAGTTACGGCCGCCGTTTACCGGGGCTTCGATCAAGAGCTTCGCTTGCGCTAACCCCATCAATTAACCTTCCGGCACCGGGCAGGCGTCACACCCTATACGTCCACTTTCGTGTTTGCAGAGTGCTGTGTTTTTAATAAACAGTCGCAGCGGCCTGGTATCTTCGACCGGCAAAAGCTTACGGGGTAAACCCTTCACCTTCGCCGGCGCACCTTCTCCCGAAGTTACGGTGCCATTTTGCCTAGTTCCTTCACCCGAGTTCTCTCAAGCGCCTTGGTATTCTCTACCTAACCACCTGTGTCGGTTTGGGGTACGGTTCCCGATTGTCTGAAGCTTAGGAGCTTTTCTTGGAAGCATGGCATCAACCACTTCGTCGCCTAAAGGCAACTCGTCATCAGCTCTCGGCCTTGGGATCCCGGATTTGCCTAAGATCCCAGCCTACCACCTTAAACTTGGACTACCAACGCCAAGCTGGCCTAGCCTTCTCCGTCCCTCCATCGCAACAATCGGAAGTACAGGAATATTAACCTGTTTTCCATCGACTACGCTTTTCAGCCTCGCCTTAGGGACCGACTAACCCTGCGTCGATTAACGTTGCGCAGGAAACCTTGGTCTTTCGGCGTGCAAGTTTTTCACTCGCATTGTCGTTACTCATGTCAGCATTCGCACTTCTGATACCTCCAGCAAGCTTCTCAACTCACCTTCACAGGCTTACAGAACGCTCCTCTACCGCATCACCAGAAGGTGATACCCGTAGCTTCGGTGCATGGTTTGAGCCCCGTTACATCTTCCGCGCAGGCCGACTCGACTAGTGAGCTATTACGCTTTCTTTAAAGGGTGGCTGCTTCTAAGCCAACCTCCTAGCTGTCTAAGCCTTCCCACATCGTTTCCCACTTAACCATGACTTTGGGACCTTAGCTGACGGTCTGGGTTGTTTCCCTTTTCACGACGGACGTTAGCACCCGCCGTGTGTCTCCCATGCTCGGCACTTGTAGGTATTCGGAGTTTGCATCGGTTTGGTAAGTCGGGATGACCCCCTAGCCGAAACAGTGCTCTACCCCCTACAGTGATACATGAGGCGCTACCTAAATAGCTTTCGAGGAGAACCAGCTATCTCCGAGCTTGATTAGCCTTTCACTCCGATCCACAGGTCATCCGCTAACTTTTCAACGGTAGTCGGTTCGGTCCTCCAGTTAGTGTTACCCAACCTTCAACCTGCCCATGGATAGATCGCCCGGTTTCGGGTCTATACCCAGCGACTAAACGCCCTATTAAGACTCGCTTTCGCTACGCCTCCCCTATTCGGTTAAGCTCGCCACTGAATATAAGTCGCTGACCCATTATACAAAAGGTACGCAGTCACCTAACAAAGTAGGCTCCCACTGCTTGTACGCATAC
>NZ_CP080625.1:4170000-5280000 GCF_019599025.1 Pseudomonas sp. S07E 245 | reverse complement strand
GCCGTGCGCAAGGCCTTCTGCGCATCGCCTGCAAGCTTTGCCTGCAACTGCTTGTAGACACGGTTCAGACGCTGATCCTGCAGGCTGGTCTCGCTATGGATACAGCTGCTCATGGCAACAGTACTGGAGGCCTTGTCCATACACTCGGTATAACTGGTGGAAAAGTCGTCGGCGCTCGCGGCTGCGCTCGAGCAACCCAGGATCAAGGTCATGGCGATAGTGGTGCGGTTACGCATGAGCAAGTCTCGCGGATGAGTGACGGCGACCAGCCTAGCACTTCCCCACCCAAGGTCGGCTAGCAACGGCAACAATCAGACCAAACCCACTCGGCTCACTCTGTGTTCTGACAGATGCTCGCCACCCGCGCACGCAACCAGGCATGGCCGGCGTCGCCTTCCCGGCGCGCATGCCACGCCTGGGCAAAAGCAAAAGGTGCGATGGCCAATGGCGGGGCGAAGATACGCAGCGCCGGGTCCAGACGAGCCCCGCTGAGGCTACGCCGCGCCACCGTAAGTATCAGATCGGTGCCAACCAACAGTGTCTGCGCTACGCCCCAGTGCGGCAGCGTCAAGGCAATCCGCCGTTGCTCGCCCACCTGCTGCAGGGCGCGATCGATCTCATTGTCGATGCCCGGCCGCACCGCAACCAGCACGTGGGGGCGCTGCAACCACTGACTCAAGCTCAGCCCTGCGCGCTGCGGCAGGGCCCTGCGGTCGGCCACACAGACAAAACTTTCTTCGAACAGCACCTGGCGCTGCACTTCAGCCGGCCAATCGGGGAACACGCCGAGCGCCAGATCCACTTCTCCGTCGATCAACTGCCCCAGCATGGCTTCCCGGCTGCCCTGCGAGACCACCAGGTCGACCCCGGGCGCCTCTTCGCGGACCTGCCGTAACAGGCCGGGCAGCAACACCCTGGCGCCATAGTCCGACATCGACAGGCGAAAAGTACGACCCGATTTGCCGGCCTCAAAGCCAGGACTGCCAAGCAGACCGTCCAACTGCTGCAACGCATGCTGCAAAGGCTCGCGCAGGGATTGCGCACGAGGGCTCAGCTGCAGCCTGCCGCCACGCCGCACCAACAGCGGATCGGCAAAGATTTCTCGCAACTGAGCCAGCGCATGGCTCACCGCAGGCTGGCTGCGATGCAGACGCAACGCGGCGCGGGACACGTGCTGCTCACTGAGCAGCGCGTTTAGCGTCAGCAGCAGATTGAGGTCGATGCGGCGCAGATCATCCATCTAGCGAATACCAACTGTGCGGAGTTCGAATTTCCATCATTGAAATGGATAACACAGACTGCAGCCAGTGATTTCTTCAGGAGCATCCCAATGCCGCATGCACTTACCTTGTCTGTCCTGCTTCCCATGCTGATCGCCCTGCTGGCCGGCGCAGCTGTGCCGTTCCAGGCAGGCAGCAACGCCGCCCTCGGCCGACTGCTGGGGCATCCGTTATGGGCCGCGGGGGTTTCATTATTGGTCAGCCTGATGCTGCTGATACCGGCATTGCTGGTGCTGCGGGCACCGCTGCCGCAGCTGCAGAATCTGACCCAGGCGCCGTGGTGGGCCTGGCTGGGAGGATTGGCAGGCGTGTTGTACATCACTGCTGCGCTGATCCTCACACCGCGCTTGGGTGCGGCCGGGTTTATCGTCTGCGTGATCGCCGGGCAGGTACTGTCCTCCTTGCTGATCGATCAATGGGGCTTGATGGGCCTGCCGGAAAAACCCGTCAACAGTCTCAGGCTGGCCGGCGTGGGCATGATCGTGCTCGGCATGCTGCTGGTGCAGTGGGGCACTGCGCGCTGACAACCGACCGGTCAGAAGGCCTGCGGTTGAATGGGCGGGTCCAGCACTCTTTCCACTTGAAAGCGCAGCGAGGGCATTTCGGTGGCCACGTACACCGTCACCCCCAACGCGGCGATCAAGGCCACGTCGAGCCAGCGCCATCCTGGCATTTGCGCGGCACTGCGGGCCTTCCAGCACCACCAGGCCTGCCCTGCGCAGAACAACGCGATTGCCGCCAGCCACAGGTAAAAGCCCGCGCCAAAACCAATCAGGTCCTGGAAGGCATAGCTGCGATTGTCCGGCAGGCGATCGATGCCCAGGCTGCTCGCCGCCAGATACAGCGCGGCGAGGCCCAGCACCAGTGCCAGCCGGCGAAAGCGCCGATGGCTGAGCACGGCCAGGGCCAACAAAGGATTGGCAAACCACTGGTAGTGCTCGAACGGAATCCCCCAAGGCCCGTATAGCAGGATCTGCAAGGCGGGCATATGCCGCCCGGCGCTCAGGTAGACACCGTCAAACGCCAGACTGCAGAGGAACAGCAACAGGCTCAGGGCGATATAGAACGTGGGCAACTGGAGGAACCAAGGGCGACCGGCGTTCACCCGACCGTCATTCACCGTCATATCAGGCAACCGGTGGCTCCAGCAACAAGCCGTAGATACCCGAATCGGACAACTCCCCCGCCACGCACCAACGTGCCCGCAGGGTGCCTTCAAGGACAAAGCCCTGACGCTCGAGGGTACGTGCCGAGCCCTGATTGCGCGGGTCGATTTCACCTTCCAGGCGGCGCAGGTGCAGCGTGTGCGCAAGGTAATCGATAAAGCAGGTCAGTGCTTCGTCCATGTAGCCGCGGCCCTGCACGCTGCTGGCTAGGCAATAGCCGATTTCGCCACGGCGGGAGACGTCGTCGATGTTGAACAGCTGGACCATGCCGATCAGCGCCCCGGTGTCGCGCCGGTACATGCCAAGCTTGAGTTGCTCGCCCTTGGCGTACGCTTCGCGGTCTGCCGCCAGAGCGCTTTGCGCCTCGGCCAGGTCCTGCCACGGGGCGTGGTGCCAGTAACGCATGACCTGCGGGTCGGCCATCATCTCCAACCACTGCGCGGCGTCGGCATGACGCATCGGGCGCAGTTGCAGGCGCGGGCTTTCAAGGAGCAAGTCAGAGGGGAAACTGCGGGGCTGGGTCACGCCGGACCTCCTGTCCATCGCTGGAAAGATGACAGTCTAGCGTCAGTCGGACCCCAGGGTCACCGGGCATTTTCAACCCAGTGCAATCACGCCACCTCGGCGCCTTCATCTGGCCAGTGCGGCTCGTTGGCCTCCAGCGGCGGTAACCCATAGGCAGCACGGGCTGCGTCGCAACTGGGATTGTGCACGCCATTGACCCAGGACGCCTCGAACTCGCGACAGGGCGTGGAACGGTTGGCGTAGATGCTGCACCCCACCTGCTTGCCAATCTCGCCATCGAGGCTGATGCAGCGGCACGGCTTGGCGTCGGTGCCGATCATGGCGACCCGGCTTGGGGTGATCTGCACCACCAGATCGTCCGGCACGACACCGCCCGATGACTGGCATTCGCCCCAGAAGAAGGACACACGGAAGTACCCGCAGCACGCGCCGCAGTCAAGGCAAGGGTTATATTCGGACATGATCGCCAGGGAGGGAGAGTTGTTGTTATCGGGGCTTGGCCCGCGGCGCCATTGTTGATCCAACCGGGGGTGGCTGAGAAGAGGGTATATGAAAAAAAACATGCCGCTGATCGGCGGCATGTCGGTTGGCTGTTGAGCGTACGAAGAGGTTACTTGGCGGTCAGCCCATCCGCCCGGAACATCTGGCGAATGCCACGAATCGCCTGACGGATGCGGTCCTGGTTTTCGATCAGGGCAAAGCGCACATGGTCATCGCCGTAATCGCCGAAACCAATCCCTGGCGATACGCAGACCTTGGCCTCGGCCAGCAGCTTCTTCGCGAACTCCAGCGAGCCCAGGTGTGCGTACGCCTCGGGTATCTTCGCCCAGATGTACATCGAGGCCTTGGGGTTCTCGACCATCCAGCCCAGCTCGTGCAAGCCCTTGACCAACAGATTGCGGCGCTGGCGGTATTGCTCGGCGATGTCGCGCACGCATTGCTGATCACCCTCAAGGGCGGCAATGGCCGCTACCTGCAGCGGGGTGAAGGTGCCGTAATCGTGATAGCTCTTGATCCGCCCAAGGGCGCTGACCAGCTCTGGATTGCCGACCATGAAACCAATCCGCCAGCCGGCCATGTTGTAGCTTTTGGACAGGGTGAAGAACTCCACCGCGATGTCCTTGGCACCGGGCACCTGCATGATCGAAGGGGCCTTCCAGCCGTCGTAGACAATGTCGGCATAGGCCAGATCGTGGATGACCAGCACGTCGTATTGCTTGGCCAGCGCTACCACACGCTCGAAGAAATCCAGCTCGACACACTGCGCAGTCGGGTTGGACGGGAAGCCCAGGATCATCATTTTCGGCTTGGGGATCGACTCGCGGATCGCCCGCTCAAGCTCAGTGAAGAAATCCACCCCCGGCACCAACGGCACCGAACGCACCTGTGCACCGGCGATCACGGCACCGTAGATGTGGATGGGATAACTGGGGTTGGGCACCAGAACCGTGTCGCCATGATCAAGGGTAGCCAGCATCAAGTGCGCCAAGCCCTCTTTCGAGCCAATGGTGACGATGGCCTCGCTCTCAGGATCGATATCGACCTGATAGCGGTCCTGATACCAGCGCGAAATCGCCCGGCGCAGGCGCGGAATGCCGCGCGAGGTGGAGTAACCATGAGTGTCGTCACGCTGGGCAACCTGCACCAGCTTCTCGACGATGTGCGGCGGCGTGGCGCCATCGGGGTTGCCCATGCTCAGATCAATGATGTCCTCGCCACGACGGCGGGCAGCCATCTTCAGCTCGGCAGTGATGTTGAAAACATAGGGCGGGAGACGATCTATGCGCGCAAAGCGGCGCGGCGAACCTTGGTCGGCCATGTGTACCTCGAAGACGTAAGCGCCCGGAACCGTCCGAGCGACGTTAGCCGCTGTAGCGGCCAGATCAGACAATAATGCCGAAATGATTTATCTGCAAAGGATAGTTTTCTGTTTTTTTATATATTTTCAGGCGTATTACACAATTGCTCAGAAGCGGCTGCTCAGTGGCGCGCGCTGAACAGCCAGCTCGATCAGCGTAGTACCTTGTAGCTGTCTACGGTTACCCGCTCCAATGCCAAGCCTTCACTGGGCTTGAATGCACTGCCGGTAACCTTGCTGAAGGACGTTTCATCGGTGCCGAAGTGAACAAAGCGGTCTGCTGCACTGCCCTCTGTCACCACCGTGTAGGACTTCTTGCGCATCGCTGTGTAGCGCTCGTTCTCTGCGATCATTTCCTTGTGATACTGCATCAACTGGATGTCGCTGAGCTGCAGCCGGTTGTTGAGCTTCACGCCCCAACGGGTCAGGCAGACTTCGGCAAAATGGCGTACCAGCAAGCCCGGCTCATCGAGGTGCTTGCCACCGCCGGCACCATCGACCGAAGCGTTACCGACCAACGTGGCATGCCGACCGTGCATAGGGAAGACGTGGATGCGAGTAGCCGCGGCCACACTCGGTATAACGCAGGCAAAGCCTTTTGAACGCTCGTCACGCGAGTAGAAGCCGACGTACTCCTTCACATTGCTGGCCAGCTGTACGCGGCGCTTGTCGATATTGCCTACCCCGGGTACGGGGTCGATGGCAAAGATGTTGACCGGAATGTGCTTGAGTTCCGGGTCGCTGGCCAAGGCATTGGCGAGCATATGGCAGCTAATGCCGCCGCGACTCCAGCCGACCAGATTGATCTGGGTCGGAATCAGCGGTTTGCGGAAGCGAGTAATGATCCCCTGATAGAGCTCTTGCTTGGCAAAGCTGTCGCCATAGTCGTACGTACGCCAGAACCACGAAGAGCCAGCCTCGGCATCCGGGACCTCAACCCCGCGTTTCTTCAGGTCTTCGTACTCTTCTTTGCTGAGCTTGGTGCGCTGCCAGTTGGTTTTGCCCTTGATCACCTGCACCACGTGGGCGACGTTTTCTTCCCAGCCGCGGCCAAACAGCTGACCGGTCCAGTTGAAATAACTGCCTGGCTTGACGAACAGGTCATCGTCCTGCAGGTTGCCGCTGCCTGGGCCATCGACAGCAATTTGCTCAGCCCAGAGCCGGCCTTGGTCGTTGTGGGCCAACGTCGAGACCAGTTCGCCGTTCCAGAAATCAGGGTTGGCGGTGTCATAGCGGGTGGAACCGGTGCCACAGAAATAGGCCGTAAATATACTCATCTGGATGTCTCCTGGGGACTAGGGAGGCACACCATATGGCGTGTGAGACGGCGCCGAGCAGGCGGAAGAACTGCCATCCTCAAGGCAAAAAAAAGCCCCGACACACGGCCAGGGCTTCTTCACAACAGATGTCTTCAGCGGGCGTAAGTCATCAACACGTCAGCAGCAGTCTGGCTGTCTACCGACATCATCACGCTCAAGGCGGTCACGGTGAGGATAGAGAAGCCGAATACCTTGCGCGCCCACTTGCTGTCATCTTCAGCCTTGTAGCCGCCCCAGGCCATGTACAACCAGTACAGGCCCATACCGGCGGCAACCGCCATGTAGCCGAGCCCGGCGTAACCGCCGAGGGTCAGCATCAGGGTAGCGAGGACGAATGCCAGCACGTACAGCACGATCTGCTTTTTCGCCGCGAGGATACCGCGCGCCACCGGCAGAACCGGAATATTGGCAGCGCTGTAATCCTTGAAGCGGAAGATCGCGATGGCAAAGCTGTGCGGCATCTGCCACAGGCTGAACATCACCAGCAGGGTCACTGCAGCCAGGTCGAAGCTGTTGCTCACGGCGCAGTAGCCGATCACCGGAGGCATGGCACCGGACAGGCTGCCAACCAAGGTGCCGTGCACCGATTTGCGCTTCAGCCAGAGGCTGTAGAAACCGACGTAGACGACGAACCCGATCAGGGCGCAGTACGCCGCCAACGGGTTGGCCTGCACGTACAGCAAGCTGAAACCACCCAGCCCAAGCAGGGTGGCGTAAATCAGCGCTAGCGGCAGCGACATGCCGCCCTGGACCATCACGCGGTTCTTGGTGCGCTCCATCTTGATGTCGATGTCACGGTCGATGCAGTTGTTGAACACGCAACCGGACGCCACCACCATCGAGGTACCGAGCACCACCGCCAGGAACAGGGCGAAATCCACATGCCCGCTGGAGGCAAGGAAGAAGCCGCCTGCCACGGAAAGCACGTTACCGAAAATGATCCCCGGTTTGGTGATTTGGATAAAGTGCTTCAGTGACATGCAGTCTTACCTCACTTGGCCATCATTTCGAAGTGGATGCTGAACATGATCCACAGCGACAGGCCGACCAGCAGCGCGATTACCAGAATGGTGAACAGGAACGTCGACACATTGGAACGCTGCTCTTTCGAGCGGTCCATGTGCAGGAAGTACACCAGGTGTACCACTACCTGAATGACGGCCATGGCCACCACGATCAGGACGGTCAGGTTCTTCGGAAAGGTCGGGAACATGACCAGGCCGAACGGGATCGCAGTCAGGATGATCGACAGTACGAAACCGACCATGTACGACTTGACGCTGCCGTGGCTACCTTCGTGATGAGTGTCGTGTGCGTTAGCCATTACAGAACCCCCAACAGGTAAACGACGGTGAATACGCAGATCCAGACCACGTCGAGGAAGTGCCAGAACAGGCTCAGGCAGCTCATGCGGGTCTTGGCAGTCGGCGTGATGCCGTGCTTGTTGATCTGATACATCATGATCGCCATCCAGATCAGACCGGCAGTCACGTGCAGACCGTGGGTACCGACCAGCGCGAAGAACGCCGACAGGAAGCCACTGCGCTGCGGGCCGTAACCCTCAGAGATCAGGTGATGGAACTCATAGATTTCCATCGCGATGAAGCCAGCACCGAACAGGAAGGTCACAGCCAACCAGCCCAATACACCTGCCTTGTTGCCGTCGAACATCTTCAGCATGGCGAAGCCGAAGGTGATCGAGGACAGCAGCAGGAACGCGGTTTCAACCAGCACGAAGTCGAGCTGGAAGATGTCGTGACCCGACGGGCCGCCGGCGAAACCGCCGGACAGCACCGCGTAGGTGGCGAAGAGCGACGCAAACAGGATGCAGTCGGTCATCAGGTACAGCCAGAAACCAAGTACGGTCATCTGGCCCGAGTCGTGGTGGTGATCGTCGTGCCCATGGTCATGACCATGAGCGTCACCGTGGATTACTTGACTGGACATTGATTACACCCGTTCAAACGATTCGACACGTGCGCCGGCAGGCAGAGCACCTGCTTTGGCCAACGCTTGCATGCGCTCGCCTTCGATGCGCGCCACTTCTTCAGCCGGCACCATGTAGCCCTGGTCGTCACGTGCAGCGTGGCGAACGAAGACTGCGATGGTTGCTACCAGGCTTGCGCCAACCAGCCACCAGATATGCCAGATGAAGGCAAAGCCGAAGACGGTCAACAACAGGCCCATGAACAGACCGGTAGAGGTGTTGCTTGGCATGTGGATCGCTTCGTACTTGGCCGGAACCTTGTACGCAACTTCGGCTTCCTTGGCTTCGTGCCAGGCGTCCAGACCAACTTTCTCAGGCATGTGAGCGAAGTTGTAGAACGGCGGCGGCGAAGAAGTCGACCACTCCAGCGTACGACCACCCCATGGATCGCCAGTGACGTCCAGGTTCTGGTTGCGATCGCGGATCGACACGAACAGCTGGATCAGCTGGCAAGCGATACCGAACAGGATCAGCACGGCGCCGACTACCGCTACCCACAGGTAGGGTTCCCACAGTGGGTTTTCGGTGTGGTTCAGACGACGGGTCATGCCCATGAAGCCCAGGGCGTACAGCGGCATGAACGCAACGTAGAAGCCCGAGATCCAGAACCAGAAGGCAGCTTTGCCCCACTTCTCGTTCAGGGTGAAACCAAAGGCTTTCGGGAACCAGAAGGCGAAGCCGGCAATGTAGCCGAATACCGCACCACCGATGATCACGTTGTGGAAGTGAGCGATAACGAACAGGCTGTTGTGCAGCACGAAGTCAGCACCTGGGACAGCCAGCAGAACGCCAGTCATGCCACCGATCGAGAAGGTGACCATGAAGCCCAGGGTCCACAGCATCGGCGCGGTGAAGCGCACGCGGCCTTGATACATGGTGAACAGCCAGTTGAACAACTTCACACCGGTCGGGATGGAGATCAACATCGTCGCCAGGCCGAAGAAGGTGTTGACGCTCGCGCCGGCACCCATGGTGAAGAAGTGGTGCAGCCAAACTGCAAAGCCGAGAATGGCGATCGCGCCCGATGCATAGATCATCGAGTGGTGGCCGAACAGGCGTTTGCCAGAGAACGTCGAGGTAACTTCCGAGAACACGCCGAAGGCCGGCAGAATCAGAATGTAAACCTCAGGGTGACCCCACGCCCAGAACAGGTTGACGTACATCATCGGGTTCCCACCAAGCTCGTTGGTGAAGATATGGAAGTCCAGATAACGGTCAACAGTCAGCAGAGCGAGTGCAGCGGTCAGGATCGGGAACGAAGCCACGATCAGCACGTTGGCCCAGGTGCAGGTCCAGGTGAAGATCGGCATGTCCATCAGCTTCATGCCAGGCGCGCGCATTTTCATCACGGTGACGAGGAAGTTGACGCCGGTCAGCGTTGTCCCCAGACCCGATAGCTGCAGTGCCCAGATGTAGTAGTCGACACCCACGCCCGGACTGTACTGAATACCCGCAAGCGGCGGATACGCAACCCAGCCAGTCTTGGCGAACTCACCAACACCCAGGGAGATGTTGACCAGCAGCACGCCTGCCAGCAGCAGGTAGAAGCTCAGGGAGTTGAGGAACGGGAAGGCCACGTCACGTGCACCGATCTGCAGCGGAACCGCAAGGTTCATCAGACCAGTGAAGAACGGCATCGCCATGAAGATGATCATGATCACACCGTGCGCGGTGAAGATCTGGTCATAGTGTTCAGGCGGCAGATAGCCGGTGTCGCCACCCGTGGCCACGGCCAACTGGGTACGCATCATGATGGCGTCGGCAAAGCCGCGGATCAGCATGATCATGGCGACGATGATGTACATCACGCCGATTTTCTTGTGGTCGACAGTCGTCAGCCACTCGGTCCACAAGTAGGTCCACTTGCGGAAGTAGGTGATCAGACCTACTACAGCGATACCACCCAGCGCGATCATGGCAAGTGTCACCATGACTATCGGCTCGTGATACGGGATCGCCTCCAGACTTAATTTACCGAACATCTCTTACTCCTCTGCCCCGGCAGCTGGTTGCTTACTCGACTCCACACCCTGGGTTGTGGCCAGGTCTTTGCTGCCTTGTTCTTCGTGGTTCGGCCGACCGCGGTTCATGCCTTCGTACTTGTCGACGATGGTCTGGAACTGGTCAGGCGAGGCCACGCTGTACAGCGTGACTGGGTGGTTTTCGCTTGGTTTGGCCAAGGCTTCGTATTCAGCCTTGCTCAGCGTTTTTGGCGACTGCTTGACTTCAGCAACCCACTTCTCGAAGTCGGCCTGGGAAGTGGCAGTAGCCTTGAACTTCATGCCGGTGAAACCAGCACCGCTGTAGTTGGCGCTGATACCGTCAAACACACCGTTCTCGTTGGCGATCAGGTGCAGTTTGGTGGTCATGCCCGCCATCGCGTAGATCTGGCCGCCCAGACCCGGGATGAAGAACGAGTTCATCACAGCATCCGAGGTCACACGGAAGTTCACCGGCGTGTTGGCCGGGAAGACCAGCGTGTTGACGGTGGCAATGCCCTGTTCCGGATAGATGAACAGCCATTTCCAGTCCAGCGCGACCACATCGACCTGCACCGGCTTCACGTCGGAATCCAGCGGACGATACGGATCCAGCTTGTGCGTGGACACGTAGGTCACGTAGCCCAGGGCAACGATGATGATGACCGGGATGATCCACACGGCCAGTTCGATCTTGGTCGAGTGCGACCAGTCTGGGGTGTAGGTGGCTGCCTTGTTGGAAGCACGATACTTCCAGGCAAATGCCAAAGTCATGATGATGACCGGCACAACCACCAGCAGCATCAGGCCGGTAGCGATCAGGATAAGGTTCTTTTGCTCAATGCCGACCTGACCCTTCGGGTCGAGCAGGGTCCAGTTGCACCCACTGAGTAAAAGCATGCCTAAAAAGGGCAATATGCCAAACAGTCTGGGGTAACGCTTTTTACTCATCTCACGACCTCTAGATCAGCTTGCTTCAATGCAATTTGTGTTTTGGTCACCAACACTTCGTCCTGCCAAGCGTCAGCAATTTTGGCTCGAATTCGCTCCTGCCTGGGGTCCTCAACGTGGACCTGGGCGGTTAGCGGGCTTAACGGTATTTATGGTGTAGGCAAACGGCCCGTACAGCTGTACCAAGTCCATTTGGTGCGGGTTAACGCGGAGGGGTGTCCGCCCGGTATCGCCGTTGGGCGAAACTTGACGAAGTCAGCAAAAAGGAGGCCGTGGCTTCCTTCAAATCCTGCGACTCGCAAGCAGTGCCGAACGGAAATTGGGGGCGATTGTAGATAGGTCGCCCACCCTTGACTATGACTTATTGAGCAACAGTCTTTTGCAGATTCGGTAACAATGGAATAGGGAAAATCAGGTTCGCGACAGTTTGTCGCACCCCATCCTACAGGCCTGAAACACTTATCCTGCAAGGCTTTGTCGTTGATCTGGATCAAGCGAATGGCGAGAAAAGGGGCTTCTCTCGCCGTGCAACAGACTTGCGCTCAAACGGTACTTTGGTCTAAGCCCGTTTGCGGTTGCGATAGATGCCTACCGGCACCAGAATCGCGGTCAGCACGAACGCCAGCAGCGCCCATTGTGCCAGCGACAGACCCAGCAGCGGAGGGTATGGCGTGCTGCAGAAACCCTCGACCTGGAACGCCAGTGGCCAGACCTTGGCCAGTGGCAAGTCATCGACGATCGGTTGCAGGGTATCGATACCGCAACTGACCGCAGGGTTGGCGAGTATATACACATGGCGCCCAGCCGCAACGATTCCGCCAATGGCACTGAGTACCACCAGCCCTTCGAACAGGGTCAGGCCCCGGCGGTTGGGCATTGCCGCGCCGATGAAGGCAAACAGCGCGATCAGCAGCAATGCATAGCGTTGCAGGATGCACAGCGGGCATGGCGCCTCGCCGAGGACAATCTGCATATACAGCGCACCGCCAATCAGCGCCAGGCAGATCAGGCCCAGCAGGGCCAGAAAGCGCCGTTCACGGTTCAGGCGCGAGAGTTGTTCGTTCATTGCCGATTCCTTCGAGGGAGAGTGACAGCACGCAGGCCAGCCGCTGGGCAGTTTACACGCTGGCCATGAGCGTGGATGCGTCGAGACAACGGCAAGCGCCACTCTCCGGAGACACTAGGACCGAGCCAAACCTCTTCAGTTCAACGACGGCCCTGTATATAGGCGGGCGAATGCCGGGCAGGCGCAGGCGCCTCGACACACGCAAGTGAAGGATAGCGGGATTAAAGCGAGATTAAGCTGCAGCCGGCCCGTGATCGCGCGAGCCGGCTGTTACAACGGGTTTACTCCAGCGCAGCCGCCGGCCCGAAGAACTCGTAACGGCTCTGCGCCTCGGGCACACCCAACCCTTTGAGCTGGCGTTTGACAGCCGCCATGAATGCCTTCGGCCCCAGGAAGTAAGCATCGACATCCCGCTCCTGCGGCAGCCAAGCGGCCAATTGCTGCTCGCTCAACAAGCCTACTGCGTCTGCGCCCTGCCCCGCTTCGGCGTAGCAGTAAAAGCGTTTGAGCTGCGGATGACGCTCAGCCAGCGCGTCTACCCAGTCGCGGAAGGCATGCACTGCGCCATTACGTGCGCAATGAATGAAATGCACCGGACGCTGCGTCGTCAGGGCGGCCTCGAGCATGGCCAGGGTCGGCGTGATGCCGACCCCACCGCTGATCAGTACCAACGGCTTGTCACTAGCCGCCAGGGTGAAGTCGCCTGACGGTGGGAACAGATTGAGCGTATCGCCCACCATCAGTTGCTCATGCAGATAGTTGGAGACCTTGCCGCCCGCCTCCCGCTTGACGCTGATGCGGTACTGCTGGCCATCGCTCAGTGCCGACAGCGAATAGTTGCGGCGCTGCTCGATGCCATCGATGAACAGCTGCAGGCCGATGTACTGACCAGGCTCGGCCTTGAGCACCGGCTGGCCGTCCTGCGCGGCAAAATAGAACGAGACGATCTCGCTGCTTTCCTGCTCGCGGCGTACCAAGCGAAACTCACGCGCGCCACGCCAGCCGCCAGTGGCCTGCTCCTTCTGCTGATACAGGCCTTCTTCAGCGCCGATGAGGATGTCGGCCAGCTGGCCGTAGGCACCGGCCCAGGCCTCGATCACCGCAGGTGTGGCGATGTCCTTGCCCAATACTTCCTCGATGGCGCGCAGCAAGCAGCGACCGACGATCGGGTAGTGCTCAGGCAGGATCTGCAAGGCGACATGCTTGTTGATGATCTGCCCGACTAAACCGCCCAGTTGCTCGAGCTGGTCGATATGGCGGGCATACATCAGTACGCCATTGGCCAGCGCCCGCGGTTGATCACCGCTGGCCTGGTGAGCCTGGTTGAACAGCGGACGTACCTCTGGGTATTCACTGAGCATCATTTTATAGAAATGGGTGGTCAGCGCTTCCCCGCCGCTTTCCAGCAACGGTACGGTGGCTTTGACGATTGCACGTTGGTCGGCATTGAGCATTGCAGCAACTCCTAAGGGGCTTCAAATGGATGCAGATGCTGTTACAGCAATCATGCCAACTATCCGCCCCAGCAAAACCGGGACATTCAATCAAGCAATGTCAAAATGACCAATCCCGGACTATAGTCATAAAGACCAAAAGGAGTCTTTATGACCGCAAAGCCACTGCTCACTGCCCTTCTTCCGCTGGTCAGCGACCTGTCCCGCGATCTGCCCGACCAGGAACGCTACCGGCGCTTGCTGCAAGCCATGCGCAGCCTGCTGCCTTGCGATGCGGCTGCGTTGCTCCGGTTGGATGGCGAATGGCTGGTGCCGCTGGCGGTCGACGGGCTTGCCCCGGATACCCTTGGCCGGCGCTTTCGGGTCAGCGAGCATCCGCGCTTCAAGATTCTGCTCAGCCACAGCGAACCGACCCGCTTCGCCAGTGACAGCGACCTGCCCGACCCGTACGACGGCCTGGTCAACGCCCCTGACGCCAACCTGGAGGTCCATGACTGCATGGGTTGCCCGTTGCTGGTCGACGAGCAGCCGTGGGGTCTGCTGACCCTCGATGCACTGACCCCGGGGCAGTTTCAGAGCCTGGAACTGGAAGCTTTGCAGGCCTTCGCCAGCCTCGCCGCCGCCACGGTCACCGTCGCCGAGCGGATTCAGCACCTGGCCCTGCGCGTCGAGGACGAGCACCAGCGAGCCGAGGTCTATCGCCAGGCCAGTGGCCAGGACAAGGAGCTGATCGGCCAGAGCAAGGCCCACACCCATCTGCTCGAAGAAATCCGCCTGGTCGGCAGCAGCGACCTGACCGTGTTGATCACCGGCGAAACCGGCGTTGGCAAGGAGCTGGTCGCCCAGGCCCTGCACCAGGCCAGCAGCCGCGCCAACAAGCCGCTGATCAGCCTCAACTGCGCAGCGCTGCCGGACACCCTGGTCGAGAGCGAGCTGTTCGGCCATGTCCGCGGCGCCTTCACCGGCGCCCATGGCGAGCGTCGCGGCAAGTTCGAACTGGCCAACGGCGGTACCTTGTTCCTGGATGAGGTCGGCGAGCTGTCGCTGACGGTCCAGGCCAAGCTGCTGCGAGTGCTGCAAAGCGGCCAATTGCAACGGCTCGGCTCGGACCGCGAGCACCATGTCGACGTGCGCCTGATCGCCGCGACCAACCGCGACCTCGCCGACGAAGTGCGCAACGGCCGTTACCGCGCCGACTTCTATCATCGCTTGAGTGTGTACCCCTTGCAGGTGCCGCCGCTGCGCGAGCGCGGCCGCGACGTGCTCCTGCTGGCCGGTTACTTCCTCGAACAAAACCGCTCGCGCCTGGGCTTGAACAGCCTGCGTCTGAGCAGCGAAGCCCAGGCCGCCTTGCTGGCGTACGACTGGCCAGGGAACGTGCGCGAGCTGGAACACCTCATTGGCCGTTCAGCGCTCAAGGCGCTTGGCCAGCAAGCACAGCGCCCGCGCATTCTCACCCTGCAGGCCGCTGACCTCGACCTGCGCAGCGTAGCGCCCATGCCAGCCGCGGCGCTGCCGCTGCCCGCCGATGCGATTCAGACGACGAACGGCGACCTGCGTACGGCCGTCGATAGTTATCAACGCCAGCTGATCGAGGCCTGCCTGCAAAAGCACCAGAACAACTGGGCGAGCGCGGCTCGCGAGCTCGGTCTGGACCGGGCAAACCTCAGCCGTTTATGTCGTCGGCTAGGCCTCAAATGAGGGCGACTGTACAAAAGGATTAACCCAGAAAGCCTCTGGTTGGCTCCCGCACGGCTGCTATATCTCCCTTACTAACGGTGAACAAGGACCGCTCTGGGCGGCTGCTGCGCACGTCTGCGCCGGCCCTCTGGTCTATGTTCACCGCCGGTCCATCAGCAGGGAGCACCTATGGACAACATCGTCGTTGCCGACAAGCAAACCGCCGCCGTTACCCAGAACGCCTGGGGCAATCTGAGCCTGAAAGGGCCGGGCCTGGTGCAGATGCCAGTGCCGCCCGGCGAAGTGGCCACCGTCACTCGCAGCGGCCAGGACCTGATCGTCACGCTCAAGTCGGGCGAAAAAGTCACCATCGGCAACTTCTTTGTAGTCGACGCGGCGGGCGAGCAGAGCGACATGGTCTTCGTCGGCGAAGACGGCACGCTCTGGCACGCCCAGTACAACGCAGAGGCCTTTACCGGTTTCACCTTCGAGGACATCGCCTCGCTGGATGAGCTGATGGCCGGGGTCGGCGTTGCCGGCAGCGGGACCAACACCTTTGCCATCGCCGCCCTGGGCTTGCTGGGCGCCGGTGGTGCTGCGGCGGCAATCGGCGGTGGTGGTGGCGGCGGTGGCGGTGGCAGCAGCGGTGGCAGCTCACCGAACCCAGGCGACACCACCGCACCCGCCAGCCCGATCGATCTATTGGTCTCGCCTGATGGCCTGCGCCTGAGCGGCCGGGGCGAAGCCGGCACCACGGTCAACATCCGTGACGCGGCCGGCAACCTGATCGGCACCGGCACAGTCGGTGCCGACGGCCGTTTCGATGTCACCCTGAGCCCGCCACAAACCAACGGCCAGGCGCTCGAGGTGACCCTTACCGATGCTGCCGGCAACACCTCAGCGCCTGGCAACACCACGGCCCCGGACATCGATACGCCGCCGGTCGACACCACAGCGCCAAATGCGCCAACCGATCTGGTCATCGCCGGCACCGGCAAACAACTGAGCGGTCGCGGCGAAGTGGGCACCACCGTGCAGGTGCGCGATGCTGACGGCAACCTGCTGGGCAGCGGTACCGTCGGCGCCGACGGCACCTTCCAGATCACCCTCGACCCTGCCGTGCTCGACGGCAGCACGTTGCAGGTCACCCTCACCGATGCGGCCGGCAATGTCTCCGCCGCCGGCAGCGTGGTGTCGCGCGACCTGCTTGCACCTGCGCAGCCCACCGACCTGCAGTTGAGCAACGGTGTCACCCTGACCGGTAAAGGCGAGCCAGGCACCACGGTGCAGGTCCGCGACGCCTCAGGCGCCCTGATCGGCAGCAGCGTTGTAGCTGCCGACGGCAGTTTCAGCCTGACGTTGAATCCGCCCCAGGCCAACGGTGAAGCGCTGGACGTGCGCCTGGTCGACGCCGCCCAGAACACCTCGGCGCCACTCCAGTTCAATGCCCCCGACACCACCGCCCCAGCCGCTGTCAGCGGCCTGGTTGTCGGTCCGGATCGGCAAGTATTGGGCGGCCGCGGTGAGCCCGGTGCCACGGTCGAAGTGCGCGACAGCAATGGCCTGCTGCTCGGCAGCGGCAAAATAGCTGCCAACGGTACCTTCCTGATCGAGCTCAACGGCGCCGTGCAGCCAGGCGAGCGCCTGAACGTGGTGCAGACCGACGCCAGCGGCAATGCGTCAGCGCCGCTGCAGTTCGATGTGCCCCTTACCACTACCCCAGTCAGCCCGAGTGACCTGAGCATCGCCGCCAATGGCAGCTCGCTCAGCGGCACCGCCCCGCCTGGCAGCCGCATTCAGGTGCGTGACGCCAATGGCAATGTAATCGGCAGCGTGGTCGTCGGCGCCGAAGGCACCTTTATCGTGGTGCTCAATCCTGCTCAGGCCAACGGTCAGTTACTCGACGTAGTTGCTCTTGATGGCAACGGCGGCGTGTCCCTGCCAGTGCAGATCAGCGCACCGGATATCACCGCGCCCGCTGCCCCCAGCCAGCTGGTGGTCAGCGCTGACGGTAGCCAGCTCAGCGGTCGCGCCGAACCTGGCAGTACGGTGCGGGTAGTGGGCGCCAATGGCGTTGAACTCGGCACAGCTGTGGTCGGCCCAACCGGCGTGTTCACCATCGCCCTGAATCCGGCCCAGGTCGACGGCGAAGCACTGCAGGTTACCGCCACCGATGCCAAGGGCAATCTCTCCGCGCCCGGCAGTGTCAGCGCACCCGACCTGGACAGCCCCGACACCACCGCACCAAACCCGGCCAGCGGGCTGGCCATCAGCGGAGACGGGCGTACGGTCTCGGGTCGCGGCGAGCCTGGCAGCACGGTCAAGGTGCTTGACGCTCAAGGCAATCTGCTCGCGATCGGCACCGTCCTGGCCGATGGCAGCTTCAACCTGCAATTGCCTGCTGCAGTTACCAATGGCTCAAGCCTGCAAGTTACCCTGACCGACGCCGCTGGCAATGCCTCGGCCCCAGCTACGCTGCTCAGCCCTGACCTGCAGGCCCCCGCCCAGCCTACAAACATCAGCCTCAGCGCTGGCGAGACCCTCAGCGGCAGCGCCGAACCAGGCGCCCGGGTGGAGGTGCGCGACGCCAATGGCGACTTGCTCGGCAGCGCCATCGTAGCTGCCAACGGCACCTTCACCCTGACCCTCAACCCACCTCAGGCCAATGGTGAAGTGCTCGATATCCGCGTCATCGACCTGGCCGGCAACGCATCGACGCCGCTGGCCTACGACGCCCCGGACATCACTGCGCCAACGATCATCAGCGGCGTGACCGTGGGCAATGGCGGTCTGACCATTGCCGGTCGTGGTGAAGCAGGTGCCATCGTCGAGGTGCGGGATGCCAATGGCGCCCTGCTCGGCACTGGCACAGTCGGCGCCAACGGCACCTTCCTGTTCGATCTGGATACCCCCGCCGCTGCGGGCCAGGCGATCAGCCTGGTGCAGAAGGATGCCGCCGGCAACACCTCGCCGGAACTCGACCTGACCGTACCCACTACACCCATCCCGGCGACCCCGAGCAATCTCAGCCTGGCCGCGGACGGCAGCTCGATCAGCGGCAGTGCTACCCCGGGTACGCGGATCGACGTTCGTGATGCCCAAGGCAATGTCCTGGCCAGCACGGTGGTTGGCGCCGGCGGTACCTTCACCCTGCCGCTGAGCCCGGCGCAAGCCAACGGCGAATTGCTCGACGTGGTTGCGGTGGATGGCGCCAGCAGTTCGCTGCCAGCGCAGATCACTGCCCCGGATATCACCCCCCCAGGCGAAGCCAGCGACCTGCAGATCAGCGCCAACGGCGTGACTCTGACCGGCCGCGGCGAAGCCGGCGCCACAGTAGAAGTGCGCAACGCTCAGGGCAATCTGCTGGGCACGGCGCTGGTAGGCGCCAATGGCGTATTCACCGTCACCCTCGTCCCCGCCCAGACCGATGGCCAGGTGCTCGACGTCGAGCTGCGCGATGCGGCGGGCAACGAGTCCAGCGCCAGCGCAACTGCACCGGACCTCGACGGCCCGTTGCAACCGGCGCAGATGGCACTGGATATCGCCGGCACCCAACTGACCGGTGTCGGTCAGGCCGGCTCGCTGGTCACCGTGCGGGCTGCCGACGGTACCGTGCTGGGCAGTAGCACCGTAGGCGCCGACGGCAACTTCAGCGTGACCCTCAACCAGCCCCAGCGCAACGGCGAGAAACTGACCGTCGAAGCCACCGACAGCCGCGGCAACAGTGCCGGTCCGGTCGACTTCACTGCGCCCGACACTCAGGCACCGGAGCCGATCAGCAATGAGGCGATCAATGGCACCGGTAGCCAGATCACAGGCCTTGGCGAACCCGGCGCTACCGTAACCGTACGCGCCGCTGACGGTACAGTGCTCGGCAGCGCGGTAGTGCAAGCCAACGGCGGCTTCACGATTCCCCTCAGCCCAGCCCAGAACAACGGCCAGGCACTGACCGTCGAGCAGCGCGATCCGGCGGGCAATATCTCCACCACAGTGCCCGTCACCGCCCCTGACGGCCAGGCCCCCGATGCGCCCACCGGCCTGGTATTGGCGGCGGACGGCAGTGTGCTCAGTGGACGCGGTGAGCCAGGCAGCGTCGTCACCGTGACCGGCACTGGCGGCGTCATCCTTGGCAGCGCAACCGTGCAGGGCGATGGCAGCTTCCAGGTCGCCCTCAACCCCGTCCAGCTCAACGGCCAGACCCTGACCGCCACGCAAAAGGACCAGGCTGGCAACATCTCCGAGCCGGACACCCTGACCGCGCCAGACCTGCAAGCTCCTGAAGCTGCTCAAGGGGTGCAACTCAATGCGGGCGGCAACCTGATCAGCGGTCAGGCCGAACCCGGCACGACGGTTCAGGTGCGCGACCCGAACGGGGACCTCATCGGCAGTGTGGTGGTGCCTGACAACGGCAGCTTCAGCCTCCCGCTCAACCCCGTGCCGGTCGCGGGCGAGCAGTTGTCGGTAACCGTCACCGACCTGCAAGGGCAGACCTCCCCGAGCGTGCCGATCAACGCCATCGATACTACTGCCCCGACCCTGCCAACCGGCGTGCAGGTCAACGCCGATGGCACCCAGGTCAGTGGCAGGGGCGAAGCGGGCAGCACGGTCGAAGTGCGTGACGCTGCCGGCACTGTGCTCGGCAGCACCACCGTGCCGCCAAGCGGCGATTTCAGCGTCATTCTCGACCCAGCACAGAAAGACGGCCAGGGCTTGAGCGTGGTCGCCACCGATGGCCGCAATGAATCCGATGTGGTGCCAGTCACCGCGCCCGACCTGACCCCGCCAGCCCTGCCCAACGGCGTCAGCGTGGCCAATGACGGCACGGTCACCGGCTCTGCTCCCGGTGCCACCGAGGTGATCATTCGCGATGCCAACGGCATCGAGTTGATCAGAGGGGATGTCGAGGCAGACGGTAGCTTCAGCGTGCAACTGCCAGGCAGCCAGAACAACGGTCAACCGCTGCTGCTGGAGGCTGTCGATGCGGCCACCAACACCAGCCCGGTGCTGCCGATCACCGCCCCTGACACCACCGTACCCGCAGAAGCGACCGATATCAGCGTCAGCCCTGATGGCACCAGCGTCGGCGGCAACGCCGAGCCCGGCAGCACGGTGATCGTGCGTGACGCCGACGGCAATGACATAGGTAGCGTGGTGGCAGGTCCGGACGGCAGCTTCGTGGTGCCGATCAACCCGCCGCTGGCCAGCGGCGACAGCGCCACTGTTGTGGTCAAGGACCCGGGCGGCGAAGCCAGCACACCGCTGGCCGGCCCGGATGGCAGCGAAGTCGCAACACCGACCGACCTCGACCTCAGCGCCGACGGCTTCGTCCTGACCGGCATGGGCACAGTCGGTGCACTGATCACTGTGACCTCCGCCGGCGCCACCCTGGGCACTGCGACGGTGGGCAGCGATGGTATCTTCCGGGTGTTCTTCAGCAACGCTCAACTCAACGCCCAGACCCTGCAGGTCAACGCGCGCTTTGGCGCAGGCAAACCTTCGGTACCGGCTATCGTCACGGCTGAGGACACCACGGCGCCTGATGCGCCAACACAACTGGCGATTGACCGCAGCGGCAGCCTGCTGACGGGTCGCGGCGAGGTCGGCGCGACCGTTTCGGTAGTGGATGCCAATGGCACCCTGCTCGGTTCGGCGACGGTCGGCAGTACCGGCCTGTTCAGCATCAGCCTCACTCCGCCACAAGCCAATGCGCAGTTGTTGACCGTCACCCAGAGCGACGCCAGCAACAACGTTTCGCTGGCAGCGACGACCACTGCGCCAGACCTGCAGGCGCCCCTGGCGGCCAGCGGCGTCAGCCTCAATAGCGCAGCTACCGTGGTCAGCGGCCAGGGCGAAGTCGGGGCCAACGTCACCGTGCGCGACGCCAGTGGCGCGGTGCTGGCTAGCGGTACCGTCAACCCGTCCGGCCAGTTCCAGATCACCCTGCCGGCAGCGCAAACCAGCGGCGCGCCCCTGCAGGTCACCCTGAGCGATGCGGCTGGCAATGTTTCTGCTCCCGCCAGCCTGGCCACACCCGATCGCACGCCACCTGCGGCGGTCACCCAAACCGTGCTCAGCGCCGACGGCCGTCAGCTTTCCGGTCTGGGCGAAGCCGGTGCCAGTGTCGAGGTGCGCAACAGTGCCGGCACCTTGCTTGGCACAGCCACAGTGGGTGCCGACGGGCGCTTCAGCGTGACGTTCGACAGCCCACAGGCCAGCGGCCAGCCGATCGGCGTGACCCAGCAGGACGCCGCGGGCAATACCTCACCCGCGACCTCGGTCAACACGCCTGACCTGACCCCACCGGCACCGCTGACCAACCTGATGCTCAACAACAATGGCCTGACCTTGACCGGCCTGGGCGAGCCCGGCGCCAGCGTCACGGTGCGCGGCCCGGACGGCACCATCATTGGCAGCGGCAACGTCGCCGCCAACGGCAGCTTTACCCTGACTCTGGATAACGCACAACTCAACGCCCAGCGCCTGAGCGTGACCCAGAGCGACGCCAGCAACAACATCTCAGCGCCTGTGGCCGTGACAGCTCCGGACCTGACCCCTCCCGCAGAGCCTGCCAATCTGCTGTTGGCCAGTAACGGCGTGCAACTGAGCGGCACCGCCGAGGCGGGCAGTACGGTCACTGTCCGCGACAGTGCCGGCAATGTTCTCGGTAGCGTGGTCGCGGCCAGCAATGGCACCTTCCAGGTCACCCTCAACAGCGTCCAGGCCAACGGTCAAACCCTGCAAGTGACCGCCACCGACGCCGCCGGCAACGTGTCCCAACCCGGTAACTTCACCGCACCTGACACTACCCCGCCCGCCGCCGTCGCCAACCTCGCCGTGGCCGCCAATGGCGCCAGCCTGGCCGGCACCGGCGAAGCTGGCGCAACGGTGGCAGTGCGGGCAGCCGATGGCACCTTGCTGGGGACCGGTACAGTGGCTGCGGACGGCCGTTTCACGGTCAATCTGAGCCCGGCGGCAATCGTCGGCAGCAATCTCAGCGTGGTCCAGAGCGACGCCAGCGGCAACGCCTCGCCCGCCGAAACCGTCACTGCCCCAGGCAGCCTGGCGCCGGATATCCCCGGTAATCTGCTGCTGGCCGCAGATGGCCTCAGCGTGACCGGCAGCGGCACTCCCGGCAGCACGGTCACGGTGTACGGCCCAGGCGGCGTAGTGCTTGGCACTGCGGTGGTAGCGGCAGGCGGCACCTTCACGGTGGCGCTCAACAGCGTCCAGGCCAACGGTGAAACCCTGCAGGTCGGCGCAGTCGGCACCGACGGCAGCGCTTCGCTGCCGGCCACCCTGCAGGCGCCGGATACCACTGCGCCGCAGCCGCTCAGCGAACTGCAACTGGCCAGTGATGGGCTGACCTTAACCGGCCGTGGCGAGCCCGGCGCCCGGGTCAGCATCAGCGGCCCTGGAGGCGTCGATCTGGGCGAAGGGGTGGTCGGCGCCGACGGCCGGTTCAGCCTGCAACTGACTGCTCCGCAGCGCAATGGCGAGGCGCTCAACGCCAGCCAGACCGATGCCGCCGGCAACGAATCCAACAGCGTCAGCCTGACCGCACCCGATCTGCTCGCCCCGAACGCACCGGGCAACCTCGCCGTCACCGGCGGCGGCACCCTGCTCGACGGCACCGGCGAAGCTGGCAGCAAAGTCACTGTGCTGGCCGCTGACGGCAGCGTCATCGGCAGCGGCATCGTGCGTGATGACGGCAGTTTCCAGGTCTCGCTCAATCCGATCCAGGCCAACGGCCAAAGCCTGCAGGTCGTGCTCACTGACAACGCCGGCAACCAATCGCCGGCGGCCAGCACCACCGCGGCCGATATCACCGCACCGGATGCGCTGACGGCGCTGGCGATTGCCAGCGACGGCGCGACCCTGACTGGTCGCGGCGAGGCCGGGGCCACGGTCAAGGTCAGCGGCCCGGATGGCGCGCCGCTGGGCGAAGCACTGGTCGATGCCAACGGCTTCTTTACCCTCACCCTCAACCCTGCCCTGGGCAATGCCGAACGGCTCAGCCTGACCCAGACCGACCTGGCCGGCAACGTCTCTGCGCCAGCAACTCTCGATACGCCTGACTTCACCCCGCCGGCGCAGCTCACTGCGGTGACTATCAGTACCGACGGCAGCATGATCGCCGGCCGCGGTGAAGCCGGCGCAACCGTCACCGTGACCGATGCCAACGGCACGTTGCTGGGCACTACCAAAGTGCTTGCCGACGGCAGCTTCGAGGTCATGCTCACGCCCGCGCAGATCAACCAGCAAGTGCTCGCGGTGCAACAGGCCGACCCGCCCGGCAACATCAGCCAGCCGGTCAACGTCGAGGCACCTGACCTGACCCCACCTGAGGCACCTGCGCAACTGCAACTGAATGCCGATGGCAGCCAACTCAGCGGCGTCGGCGAGCCAGGCAGTACCGCCAGGGTCTACCTTGGCAGCAGCCAGATCGGCACCGTGCAGGTTGGCGCCGATGGCAGGTTCGTGGTGGCATTGAACCCGCCGCAGAACAACGGCCAGCAACTGCAGGTGACCCTTGAGGATGCCAAAGGCAACCTGTCGCCAAGCACCCCGGCGACCGCGCCGGATACCACTCCACCGCCTGCCGTCGACGCCACCATCAACGCCAGCGGCACCCAGCTCAAAGGCTCCGGTGAAGCCGGCGCACGGCTGACCGTACTCAACGACAAGGGCGACCTGGTCGGTCAGGGCAGCATCGCCGCCGATGGCACCTTCGTCCTCAACCTGTCACCGGCGCAACTTGACGGCCAGGTGCTGAGCATCGTTGCCCAGGATGCTACCGGCAATCCGTCGCCGGCCTTTGCCGTCACGGCACCTGACCTGACCCCGCCAGCGCAACCTACTGGCCTCTCCGTCAACCCTGAGGGCACACTGCTCATCGGCACTGGCGAGCCCGGCAGCTTCATCACCGTACGTGCCCCGGACAACACCGTGGTCGGTTCCATCCAGGTCCCCCCAGGCGGTAACTTCAGCGTGCCCCTCGACCCGCCACAAAACAACGGCCAGATACTCGACGTGGTTGCTACTGACGCCGCCGGCAACGCCGCGCTGGCGGTGACTGTCACGGCTGAAGACACCAGCCCACCGGCACCGGTCAGCAACCTGGTGATCGATGCGACCTACAGCGTACTCAGCGGCCGCGGCGAAGCCGGCGCCAGTGTGATCGTCAGCCAGAACGGCGTGCAGATCGGCGAGGGCACCGTACTCGCCAACGGCACGTTCCAGATCGAGCTCGATACCCTGGCCCTGCCAGGTATAGAACTCAGCGTGGTGCAGACCGATGCCGCGCAGAACCCTTCGCTGCCGGCCGACTACACCCCGCCGCTGGTACCGCTGACCGCCGCGCCGCTCAATGTCGCGCTGATTGCCAATGGCGAAATCCTGACAGGTACCTCGATCCTCGGCGCCAGCATCACCGTCTACAACGCGGCCGGTCAGGTCATCGGCGAGGCCTTGGTCGTTCAAGCCAACGGTAGTTTCAGCGTTACGCTGAACCCACCGCAACGCAACGGCGAGGTGCTCTCGGTAACCGCCGACGCAGCCGGCGCCGGCGAATCGGCCCCGGTCATTGTCCAGGCCGGTGATACCACTCCACCTGCGATACCGGTAGTCAGCGCACTGTCCAGCAACGGTCTGGTCCTGACCGGCACCGGTGAGGCGGGAGCCACCGTGTTCGTACGTGATACCCAGGGCAATCTGCTCGGCAGTGGCCAGGTCAACGCTGGCGGCGCCTTCAGCATCAATCTCAATGCGCCACAGCTCAACGGTCAGATCCTTGAGGTCAGCCAGCGCGACGCTGCCCTCAACCTGTCCGACAACGTGGGCTTCATCGCCCCTGACGTGCAGGCGCCCAACCCGCCAGGCAACTTGCTGGTCAATGGCTTGGGCACCCAGCTCAGTGGCACGGGCGAAATCGGTGCCACCGTTAGCGTGTTCTCGGCTACAGGCACACCGCTGGGCACCGCCGTGGTCGGCCCCAACGGGCAATTTACCGTCAACCTCACCGCTACCCAGAACGACGGCCAGGTGCTGACCGTGCGCCAGGCCGACGCCGCTGGCAATATCTCCGGCACCACCACCATCGGCGCGCCGGACACTACGCCACCGCCCGCCCCCACCGCCACCATCAATGCTGCTGGCACCTTGGTCAGCGGCGCCGGCATCGCCGGCAACAAGATCACCGTGCTCGGCGCCGGCGGCGTAGTGCTGGGCAGCGCCATCGTCGGCGCCAACGGCCTGTTCGTGGTCAGCTTGCTGGCGGCGCAGGTCGACAACCAGGCCTTGACGGTCAACCAGAGCGATGCCGCGGGCAATACCTCCGGGGTGGCCCTGACTGCCCCGGACATCACCCCACCCGCCATCGCCAGCAATCTGGTGATCAATGCCGACGGCAGCGTCATCACCGGGCGCGGCGAGCCTGGCGCGACGGTGACGGTGCGCGGTCCCAGCGGGGTCGTTTCGCAGCCTGCCACGGTCAATCCGGACGGCACCTTCACGGTCACCCTGAGCCCTGCCCAGGATAACGGCCAAGCCCTTTCGATCACCCTTACCGACCCGCGCAACAACGTCTCCGCCGGGGTTGCGCTGATCGCACCGGACGTCGACGCCAACGCGCCAGTCTCGGCCAGCGACAACCTGGCGGTAGCCACGGTAAACCTGGCCCCGGTCGTCACCACCAAGACATTCGCCGACAGCTTCCTGACGGTGGTGTCCGGCTTCTCGAAAACCTTCACCTGGACGGTCGCCGCCGGCACTACTGCCGATCCGACCCTGACCCTCAGCACCAGCAGCGCCCTGGCCTTGCTCGACGGCGCGACCTACACCCTGCAGGTCAAGAATGCTGCTGGCGCCTGGGTCACCCTCGCCACCGGCAGCAGCCAGGGGCTGCTCGACCTGATCCTGCTGCCGCTGGGCCAGGGTCTGCAGGTCAATATCGGCGAACTGCTGGCGGGTGACTACCGGCTAACGGTCAGCAGTACCGGTATCGGTCTGCTGACCACAGTCACCACCAGTCTGGACGTGCAGTCCACCAGCCTGACCCAGTTCACCGGCACCGGCACGCCGACCACCGGCAACGTCCTCAGCGACCCTGGCACCGACGGCAGCGTCGACCAGACCGGCCCGGACAACGGCGCGGTGGTGCAGGTACTGAAAAACGGCAGCTACGTCTCCGCCGGCGCCGCCACCGAAGTGCAGGGTCTGTACGGCACCTTGCTGATCCGCGCCGATGGCAGCTACAGCTATACCCCCAACGGCAGCCCGTCGAGTGTGGGCAAGGTCGATGTGTTCAGCTATCAGCTGCTGCATGCCAACGGCCTCAAAGACACCGCCAATCTCTACGTGCGCATCGACAGCCCACAAGCCACCGAGATCTGGAACGACAACAACTACAGCGCGCCAGCCACCGTGGTCGACGCGGTCAACGACCTCGACAGCACCGGTATCAGCCTGGTCAACCGTGAAACCAGCGGCAGCGCCAACCTGGCCAACCTGAGCTTGCCGCTGATTGGCAACCGCTCGGTAACGTCGGCAACCAATACGGTTGCGGTCGACACCACTGCCGATCTGCAGGTAGTGCTCAACTCGAGCAATCTGCTCGGGCTGCTCAACGGCACCAAGATCGAGCTGCTCAAGCTCAATCCGGCAACAGGTCTGTATGTAGTTGAGCAAACCGTTACTGGCGGCTCACTGGTCAGCCTGCTCGGCGGCGGCGCGGCGTACACCTTCCAGGACAAGGGGCCAGGTTCGTATCAAATTCGCGTCAGCGCCGGCGGCATTGGCCTGGCCGCTTCGATTGCCACCACTATCAACACCACCACGACCTACACCAAGGAATTCGTAGTCAGTGGCTACACCCCGGTCAGCGGCAACCTGCTCAACGACACCACCGGTACCGGCAGCGATACCCTCGGCTCCAGCCTGACCGTGCTCAGCGTGCTGGTGGCGGCCAACACCTATGCCATCCCCGGCTACAACGGCATCAGTGTCACCGGCACCTACGGCACGCTGCTGGTGCAGGCAGATGGCAGCTACAGCTATACCCTCAAGCCCGGCCTGAGCGCTGCCGTGATTGGCCAGCAGGACACCTTCACCTACGAACTGACCCACCCCAACGGCACCACCGACACCGCCACCCTGACCATTGGCCTGAACAACGCAGCAGCCTTCACCGCTACCTCGGCGCTGCTGGCCGGCGGCGACGATGACGCCGGCGCGCTGTTCAGTGTGGCCGCCGCCACTGCGGTCGAAGGGCTGCACGGCGGCGATGGCAACGACCACCTCGACGGCAGTCAGGGTGGGGCAATCAGCCTGACCGGCGGCGCCGGTGACGACACACTGGTGATCGTCGATCAGCAGTTCACCAACGTCGACGGCGGCAGCGGTACCGACACCCTGTTGTGGGCCGGCGGCGATGCCAGTATCGACCTCGGCAGCCTGGTTGGGCGCCTGCACGACATCGAGGTGATCGACCTCAATGACAGCAGTTCGGTGACCTTGAGCCTGAGCCTGGCCGACGTGGTGGCGGTGACCGAAAGCGCCAACGACACTCTGCTGATCAAGGGTGACAGCAACGATACCGTGCAGCTCAGCGACAACTGGACCCTGACCGGCCAGCAGAATGCCGACGGTATCGACTATACCCAGTACACCGCTCAGGAGGATCCAAGCCACCACTTGTGGGTACAGAACGGCATCCACGTTGTTTGAAGCTGATGAATCCCGCCGGGCAACCGGCGGCAAGGACGACCAGCAGTAAGGGAAACCTGTGAAGCGAGGCTGTCAGCTGTCACCGCTGTTACTGGGAGCCCTCGGGCTCCTCGCGTGCAACCTCTACCCGGTCGCCATGGCGGCCGATGACATAGACCCGCAACTGCGCCAGATCGGCCCGTCGTTGTTGCGCGATGCTCCGGATGCCGTACCGGCGCGCGCGCCGGTCGGCCAGTCGGCCATAGCTGGCGACCGCCTCGGCATCGACGAGGCGGTGCTGATGGCCGCGCAATGGCACCCCAGCATCGCCGAGGCGGTAGGCAACCTGTACAAACAGGGCGAAGGCATCAACGTCGCCCGCGCTGGTTATTACCCGCAGATTTCCGGCGGCCTGCGCGGCGGCTACGACACCGGCAACGGCGCCGACCGCAGCAGCCAGGCACTAAACCTGTCGCTCAAGCAGATGCTGTATGACTTCGGCAAGGTCGACAACGCCGTCAGCGCCGCCCGCGCCGCTGCCGCCCGGGCCCAGGCCAACATCCTGCTGGTGCTCGATGACCTTGCCCGCGACACCGCCTATGCCTGGATCGAAACCCGCCGCTACGAGCAACTGACAGTGATCGCCCGCGAGCAGATCCGCGGCGTCGGCGACATCGTCGAGCTCGCCCGGCAACGCAGCGACATGGGCGCCAGCGCCCGTTCCGACACGGTGCAGGCCGAGTCACGGGTCGAAAGCGCGCGAGCCACCTTCGCTGAATATCAAGCGCAGCACCAACGCTGGCGCTCGACCCTGGCGGCGCTGCTCGGGCGCATCTCGCCACCGGCGCTGGCCGAGGAGTCACCGCGCCAACTGGAGGGTGCCTGCAGCCGCACCCAAGGCGGCGACGAGCGTTTGCCAGCGGTGCTGATGGCCTTGGCATTGCGTGCGCAGTCTCAGGCCGAGTTGGCCCAGGCCAAGGCTGAAGCCTACCCGACCCTGTCGTTGCAGCCGCAGGTCAATCACTACCTGGACAACGAATACGACCGCGACAATTCGCGCCTCGACCGCACCCAGGCCGGCATTTACCTCAACCTCGAAGTGCCGATTTATCAAGGCGGCGCCGTCAGTGCCCGCAGCCGCGCCGCGGGCTATGCGCTGACCTCGGCCGACGCTGCTGAAGACGCCGCTCGCCTGCAGGCCCGCCGCGGCCTGGCTGAGGCGCAAGCGCAGACGGCGGGACTGGCGCGGCGGCTGCGCTCTCTGGAAGCGCGCCAGGTCAGCATCCAGGAGGCGCGCATGCTCTATGGCCGGCAGTACCTGGACCTCGGCACGCGACCGCTGCTCGACCTGCTCAACGCCGAGCAGGAGATCTACCAGTCACGCTTCGAACTGGCCGGCACTCGCTCGGACCTGCTCCGACTGGATATCGATTGCCTCTACAACAGCAGTGCGCTGCGCTCGGCCTTCGCTCTTGAAGGCCGCAGCCTGCAAGGCGTGGAGATTCAACCATGAGCGACACCGTCAACCTTGATCTGCAGCAGACGCAACAGGCCGCGCCTGCGCCGGACGCACCGCCCCAGGCTGACCTCGGACCCTGGCTGGAGGTGATGCTGCAGGTCGCCCACCACTACCGCCTGGACGTCTCGCCGCAGCGCATCCGCTTGGCCGCCATCGAGGATGCGCGGCCGCTGGACGAGATCCTGCGGCACATGGCGCGGCAGGCCGGGCTGACCCTGCGTTTCGTGCGCTTCGATGCCAAAGGCCTGCGCCAGTGGCGCACGCCGATGGTGCTGGAACTCGACGACGGCCAGTTGGCCACGGTCGAGGCGGTTACCGAAGAAAACGATCTGGCAGTGGTGTTCGCCGGTGATCAGGGGCTGACCTCACGGCTGCCCCGTGAGGCGCTGACCGGCCGCATCGTGCGGGTGGCCCTGCTGCGTCCGGCGCGGCCGTTGCGCGATGTGCGCACCGACGACTACACCGCGCCGTATGACCGCCACTGGTTCGCCCGCATCGTCCTGCGCGACCTGCGCCCGTATGGCCAGGTCATGCTCGCCTCACTGGTGGCCAACGTGCTGGCATTGGCCGGGGTGCTGTTCTCGATGCAGGTATACGACCGGGTGATCCCGGCCGAATCGCTGCCGACCCTGTACGTGTTGTTCGGCGGCGTAGTGCTGGCGCTGGTGTTCGACTTCAGCATGCGCCTGCTGCGCCTGAAGGTCACCGACCTGCTCGGCAAGCGCGCCGACCTGCGCATCTCCGACCTGGTCTTCGGCCATGCCCTGCGCCTGCGCAACTCGGTGCGGCCAAAATCTACCGGCTCGTTCATCTCACAGTTGCGCGAACTGGAACAGATCCGCGACCTGATCACCTCGAGCACTGCCACGGCGCTGGCCGATTTGCCGTTCTTCCTGTTGTTCCTGCTGGTGTTCTGGCTGATCGGCGGCGTGCTGGTGGTGATCCCGTTGGCAGCGCTGGTGGCCATGCTCCTGCCCGGCCTGCTCGCGCAACGGCGGCTGGCACGCCTGGCGAATGCGTCGATGCGCGAGTCGGCGCTGCGCAACGCCATGCTGGTCGAGAGCATCCAGGGCATGGACGAGATCAAGGCGCTGCAGGCCGAGGCCCGCTTCGAGCGCCAATGGAACCAGTACAACGCCGCCTGCGCCCACAGCAACCTGCGCCTGCGCACGCTGACCAATGGCCTGGTGACCTGGACCCAGAACGTCCAGGGCGCGGTGTTTGCCGTGGTCATCGTGGTCGGCGCGCCGATGGTGATTGCGGGTGACCTGACCACCGGCAGCCTGGTCGCGGCATCCATGCTGTCGTCGCGGATGATGGCGCCCATGGCCCAACTGACCCACGTGCTGACCCGCTGGCAACAGGCCAAGGTCGCCCTGCAAGGGCTGGACAAATTGATGCAGTCACCAGTCGATCACCCCGAAAGCGAAGCACGCGTCCACCTGCCGGCAATTCGTGGCGAATATCAGCTGCGCCAGGCCACTTTCCGCTACAGCCCTGAAGCACCGCCGGCCCTGAGCATCAGCAAGCTGAACATTCAGCCTGGCGAACGCATCGCGATTCTGGGCCGCAATGGCGCTGGCAAGTCGACCCTGCTGCAGGCCCTGGGCGGGGCGATGGATCTGGTCGAGGGCGAGGTCACGCTCGATGGCATCGCCATGGCCCACCTCGACCCGGCCGACCTGCGCCGCGACGTCGGCCTGCTGGCGCAGTACTCGCGGCTGTTCCACGGCACCCTGCGGGAAAACCTCACCCTCGGCGCCGGCCAGGCCAGCGACCAGGAACTGCTCGCCGCCCTGGCTGCCAGTGGCGCGCTGGAATTCGTCCGGCAATTGCCCAAGGGCATGGACCACCTGGTGCTCGAAGGCGGCGCAGGCTTGTCCGGCGGGCAACGCCAGGCCCTGGTCCTGGCGCGGCTGCTGGTGCGCCAGCCACAGGTGCTGCTGCTCGATGAGCCGACCGCATCGCTGGATGACATCAGCGAACGGCGCCTGCTGGATAACCTCGAGCGCTTCTGCCAGGGCCGCACGCTGATCATCGCCACCCACCGCATGAGCGTCCTGCAACGGGTCGATCGGGTGCTGGTGCTCGATGGCGGGCGGATCATCATCGACGACAAACGTGACGCTGCCCTGTCACGTTTGAGTCAGGGCGGTCAGCCAAGCCAGGGAGGCAAAGCATGAGCAGCCACGAACTTCCGGCATCATACCTGGATGGAGAAGACGACCACGCCGTGCTGCGCGCCGGGCGCATCATCATGGTCTGCGCCTTGATGCTGGCGGCGTTTCTGGCCTGGGCAGCGTGGTTCGAGGTGGTCGAGGTGTCGACCGGCACCGGCAAGGTCATCCCCAGTTCGCGCGAGCAGGTGATCCAGTCGTTTGAAGGCGGCATCGTCGCGCAGATGAACGTCGCCGAAGGCGATCTGGTCGAGCGCGACCAGGTGCTGGCCCAGCTCGATCCAACCAAGACCTCATCCAGCGTCGGCGAGAGCGAGGCCAAGTACTGGGCAGCGCTGGCCAGCGTCGCCCGGCTGCGCGCCGAGGTCACCGGCAAGCCGCTGAACTTCCCGCCCAGCCTGAGCAAGTCGCCGGAGCTGATCGAGACCGAAACCGCACTGTACCAGACCCGCCGCCGCGGCCTCGAGCAGACCCTGGCCGGCATCGAGGACTCGCTGCGGCTGGTGCGCAGCGAACTGAAAATCACCGAAAACCTGGCCAAGATGGGCGCCTCCAGCCGGGTCGAAGTGATCCGCCTCAACCGCCAGCGCTCGGAGCTCGAACTCAAGGCCAACGAAGCGCGCTCGGACTACCTGGTGCGCGCCCGCGAAGACCTGGCCAGGGCCAGCGCCGAAGCCGACAGCCTCGAGCAGGTGATCCGCGGCCGCAACGACTCGCTGTCCCGCCTGACCCTGCGCTCGCCGGTACGCGGCATCGTCAAGGATATCGAAGTGAATACCCTTGGCGGGGTGGTCCAGCCAGGCGGCCAGGTGATGAAAATCGTACCGATGGACGAGCGCCTGCTGATAGAAACACGCATTGCCCCGCGCGATATCGCCTTCATCCACCCCGATCAGGCGGCCAAGGTCAAGATCAGCGCCTACGACTACTCAATCTATGGCGGCCTCGAAGGCAAGGTGGTGGGTATCTCGCCAGATACCCTGCAGGACGAATTCAAACCCGAGATCTATTACTACCGGGTGTTCATCCGCACCGAACAGGACAGCCTGCAGAACAAGGCCGGCAAACATTTCGCCATTGTCCCGGGCATGATCGCTACGGTGGACATCCGCAGCGGCGAAAAAACCATCCTCGATTACCTGATCAAGCCACTCAATCGAGCCAAGGAGGCCCTGCGCGAACGTTGAAGCGCTAAAGCCTGGGCCGGGCAGGCCGATAACCCGGCATCCTCCCTATTCTGACTTAGCCGAAGGTTGCCCATGGCCACCCAAAATGCCCGCGCGGACTCGTTGTCGCTGCTGCTGTTCACCCTGCGCAGCGGCAAGCTGATGGCGATCAACCTGCTCAAGGTCAGTGAAATCATCACCTGTCCACAGCTGACCAAGCTGCCCGAGTCGCACCCGCACGTCAAAGGCGTGGCCACTCTGCGCGGCAACTCGCTGTCGGTGATCGACCTGTCGCTGGCCATCGGCGAACGGCCGCTGGCCGACCCCGATGGCGGCTGCCTGATCGTCACCGAGATCAGCCGCTCGCGCCAAGGCCTGCATGTACAGGCCGTCAGCCGCATCGTGCATTGCCTGAGCACCGACATCAAACCGCCGCCATTCGGCTCGGGCAACCGTTCGTTCATCACCGGCGTGACCCGGGTCGACAACACCCTGGTGCAGGTACTGGATATCGAAAAGGTCATCCACGCCATCGCCCCGGCGCCAGCCGAGCCGCTGCCGGGCGAACTCGGCGAGGAAGACGCCAGCCTGCTCGCGGCCGCCAACATCCTGGTGGTCGATGACAGCCAGGTTGCCCTGCAGCAGTCGGTGCACACCCTGCGCGGCCTCGGTATCGAGTGCCACACCGCGCGCAGTGCCAAGGATGCGATCAACGTCCTGCTCGAGCTGCAAGGCACCGAACGCGAGATCAACATCATCGTCTCGGATATCGAGATGTCCGAGATGGACGGCTACGCCTTCACCCGTACCCTGCGCGAGACGCCCGACTTCCAGCACCTGTACATCCTCCTGCACACCTCGCTGGATAGCGCCATGAGCAGCGAGAAGGCGAAGAATGCCGGCGCCAATGCGATCCTCACCAAGTTCTCCTCGCCCGACCTCACCGAGTGCCTGGTCACCGCAGCGCGCACCGTGGTATTCGCCGAACGGTAACACCTGGTTGCCATTTGCCCGGCGCACACCGCCAGCTGCATGCCCAGCGGGTGACGAGTCAGGCATAATCGGCGCTCCCTGGGCAATTGTTACCGGTACCCTGTATGAAGTGTTTGCGCTACCTCCTCGCTGTCTGCGCCCTGAGCAGCGGTGTCGCCCAGGCTTCCAGCAGTGAAGCCTGGAACGAATATCGCCAGCAGATGCTCAAGGACTGCCTGGCCGCCAGCCAACTGAAAGACGCCCACGCCCGCGGCAAACCCACCGAGTTCGATGATCGGGTCGGCTACAGCGCCCTGCTGATCGAAGGCATCTACCCGCAAAAGCACATGAAAAAGCGCACCGGCACCGAGCTGTGCCTGTATGACCGTGCGCACAAGCAGGCCTACGTCAGCGAGTGGAACCCCAGCGCCAAGTGAATCCACCCATTCGTTTTGCCTGCACCGGCTGTGGCAAATGCTGCACCGGCCACCATGTGCCACTGACCCTCGCCGAGGCCCGCCAATGGGTGGCCGCAGAGGGGCAGGTAGTGGTGTTGATCGAAGGCTTCGTCAGCGATGGCCCAGGCATGCCGCTGGAGCAGCGCGAACATGTGCTGGGGCGTTCATATCCGGTCAGTTGCGGCGCAGCCGAGCTGCGCGTGTCGGTGACCTTTGCCGCGTTCAACCCTGGCCGCTGCCGCAACCTCGATGAACACGACCTGTGCCGCATCTATGAAACACGGCCGCTGGTGTGCCGGATCTATCCCGCCGAGATCAATCCGCATCTGCCGCTGCGGCCGGAGAACAAGGACTGCCCGCCCGAGGCATGGCAACAAGGCCCTGAGTTGATCCATGGGCAGGTGCTGGCCGATCCGCAGTTGGTCGCACTGATCGCCGCGTCACGCCAGGCCGACCGCGATGACATCGCCACCAAGGTGGCCATCTGCGAAGCGCTGGGGATGAACACCAGTGCCCTGAAAGGCAACGGCTTCACTGCGTACCTGCCGGACATGGGCGCATTCAGCACAGCGCTGGAGCAGGTCGCCAGCGCTGAGCGCGCTGCCTGGAGCGTGCATGTGGTCGACCCGGCGCTGAGCGCCGAGCTGCTCGAACATGGCCTGCGCACGACCGCCGAGACGCCGCAGTACTACGCCTTTATCGGTTTCTGAACGACACTGCAGTGCGGCGCAGGCATTGAGCGCGCCACTGTGCCGGGCAAAACTGTCAGGGCTGACAGCTGGCTGTCACCCTGGCGACCCGGTTGCCGGGCTATAAGCTGTGAGTAGACCAAAGCGTTTCCCCCTTCCCTTCGGCTACGGTACCCGACCCGATGCGACGTCCGTCCCGCTCTGTGATTGTGCTGTGTATTGCGCTGATCGTCCTGCTCGCGCTTGCCTGGTGGTTCAGCCAGCGCCAGGCAGCGCCGCAGAACCACGCGCCCAGCGCAGTGCCGGTGCGGGTGATCAAGGTGGCGCAGCAGGACGTGCCGCGCTTCGCCACGGCGATCGGCAGCGTGCTGTCGCTGCACAACGTGCAGATCCGCCCGCAGGTCGACGGCATTCTCACCCAGGTGCTGGTCAAGGAAGGTCAGTGGGTCAAGCAGGGCGATCTGCTCGCGGTCATTGACGACCGGGCCATCCGCGCCAGCCTCGATCAGGCCCGCGCCTTGCTCGAGCAGAGCCAGGCGCAGTTGCAGGTGGCTGCGGTCGATCTCAAACGCTATCGCTTGCTCAGCAGCGATGACGGCGTATCGAAGCAGACCTTTGACCAGCAACAGGCGCTGGTCAAGCAGCTGCAGGCAACCGCTAAAGGCAATCAGGCGGCCATCGTCAACGCGCAGGTGCAGCTGTCGTACACGCAGATCCGCTCGCCGGTGACCGGGCGAGTCGGTATCCGCAATGTCGACCCCGGCAATCTGGTGCGCAGCAGCGATACCCAGAGCCTGTTCAGCGTGACCCAGATCGATCCGATTGCAGTCGAGTTCGCCCTGCCGCAGCAACTGCTGCCCACCTTGCAGCAGTTGCTCAAGGCACCCGAGCCGGCACTGGTGCAAGCGTTCATGGATGCCGACAATCAGCGCACGCTGCTCGGTGAAGGCCGCCTGGCCTTGATCGACAACCAGATATCAGCCAACACCGGCACCCTGCGCATCAAGGCCGAGTTCGATAACAAGGACGGCCTGCTCTGGCCCGGCCAACTGGTCACGGTCAAACTGCGCACAGGGCTTGATCGCGGCGCGCTGGTGGTGCCACCGCCGGTGGTGCAACGCGGCATCGATGGCCACTACGTCTATCGCCTGGACGGCGACAAGGTCACCAGCGTGCCGGTCAAGGTGCTGTTTCAAGACAGCGACCTGACCATCATCAGCGGGGTAGCCGCCGGCGACCAGTTGGTAGTCGATGGCCAGTCGCGGCTCAAACCTGGCGCGCGCGTCGAAGTGCTCGGCGATCCACCCGCCAGCACTGAGCTGGCCGAGCGCAGGCTACAGCCATGAACAGCCGCAACGGCCTCTCGGCCTGGTGCATCGATCACCCGGTGGCAACCCTGCTGCTGACCTTCGCGCTGATCCTGCTCGGCGCGATTGCCTTCCCCAGGTTGCCAGTGGCGCCGCTGCCGGAGGCGGATTTTCCGACCATTCAGGTCACCACCCAGCTGCCCGGGGCCAGCCCTGAAACCATGGCTTCATCGGTAGCCACGCCTCTGGAGGTGCAGTTCAGCGCCATCCCCGGCCTGGCCCAGATGACCAGCAGCAGCGCACTGGGTTCGACCAACCTGATCCTGCAGTTCAGCCTCGACAAGAACATCGACACCGCCGCCCAGGAAGTCCAGGCGGCGATCAACACGGCCACCTCGAAACTGCCCCAGGACCTGCCCAACCCGCCGACCTGGCGCAAGGTCAACCCGGCCGACAGTCCGGTGCTGGTGCTTACCGTCAGCTCGGCACAAATGCCCGGCAACGAACTGAGCGACTACGTCGAGACCTTGCTCGCGCGCCAGCTGAGCCAGATCGACGGGGTCGGCCTGATCAATATTTCCGGCCAGCTGCGCCCGGCCATCCGGGTTCAGGCGCAGCCGGAAAAACTCGCCGCCATCGGCCTGACCCTGGCCGATATCCGCCTGGCCATCCAGCAGACCAGCCTCAATCTGGCCAAAGGCGCTCTGTACGGTGAGCACAGCGTGTCGACCATCAGCGCCAACGATCAGCTGTTTCATCCCGAGGATTACGCCCGGCTGATCGTGTCCTATCGCGATGGCGCACCGGTCTACCTGAGCGATGTCGCCAAGGTCATCGAGGGCGCCGAGAACGCTTACGTCAAATCCTGGGCCGGCGATCAGTTGGGGTTGAATCTGGTGGTGTTCCGCCAGCCGGGGGCGAATATCGTCGACACCGTCGACCGCGTGCTGGCGGCGCTGCCGCGCTTGCAGGAGATGCTGCCGGCCTCGGTCGAAGTGTCAGTACTGCAGGACCGCACCCAGACCATCCGCGCCTCGCTGCACGAGGTCGAGCTGACCTTGCTGATTGCGGTGGTGCTGGTGATCGGAGTGATGGCGTTGTTCCTGCGCCAGTGGTCGGCGACCCTGGTGGTGTCCAGCGTGCTAGGCGTGTCGCTGATTGCCAGTTGCGCACTGATGTACGTGATGGGCTTCAGCCTGAACAACCTGACCCTGGTCGCGATCGTGATTTCGGTCGGCTTTGTGGTCGACGATGCCATCGTCGTGGTCGAGAACATTCACCGTCACCTTGAAGCCGGCGATGACAGCCGTACAGCGGCGATCAAAGGCGCTGGCGAGATCGGCTTCACGGTGATTTCGATCAGCTTTTCGTTGATTGCCGCGTTCATCCCGCTGCTGTTCATGGGCGGTGTGGTCGGCCGGCTGTTCAAGGAATTTGCCCTGACTGCCACCGCGACCATCCTGATTTCGGTGCTGGTCTCGCTGACCCTGGCACCCACGCTCAGCGCCCTGTTCATGCGCAGGCCGAGTGCCGAGCAGCATGGCGGTTTCGGTGAGCGCTTGCTGCGCTGGTACGAAAAGGGCCTGAATCGCGCCCTCGCCCACCAGCGGCTTACCCTCGGCGTGTTCGGCCTGACCCTGGCGCTGGCGGTAGTCGGTTACGTGGCCATCCCCAAAGGCTTCTTCCCGCTGCAAGACACCGGTTTCATCCTTGGCACCAGCGAAGCGGCGGCGGATGTGTCGTACCCGGCGATGGTCGCCAAGCACGAGGCGTTGGCGAGGATCATCGAGGCTGACCCGGCCGTGCGCGCGTTCTCCCACGCAGTGGGCGTGACCGGCAACAACCAGACCATCGCCAACGGCCGTTTCTGGATTGCCCTGAAACCCCGCGGCGAGCGCGACGTCACCGCCAGCGAACTGATCGACCGGCTGCGCCCGCAACTGGCCAAGGTGCCTGGGGTGGTGCTGTACATGCGCGCCGGCCAGGACATCAACCTCAGCTCCGGGCCGTCGCGCACGCAGTATCAATACGTGCTCAAGAGCAACGACGGCGTTGCCCTGAACCTCTGGACCCAACGCCTGACCGAGCGCCTGCGCGAGGTGCCGGCCCTGCGTGACCTGTCCAATGACCTGCAGCTGGGCGCCAGCGTCACCCGCATCGACATCGACCGTCAGGCGGCGGCACGCTTCGGCCTGACCACCACCGATATCGACCAGGCACTGTACGACGCCTTCGGCCAGCGGCAGATCAGCGAATTCCAGACCGAGACCAACCAGTACAAGGTGATCCTCGAACTGGACGCGCGCCAGCGTGGCAAGGCCGAAAGCCTCAACTACTTCTATCTGCGCTCGCCGCTGACCGGCGAAATGGTGCCACTGGCAGCGGTAGCGCATGTCGCTGCGCCGAGTACAGGGCCGCTGTCGATCGCCCATGACGGCCTGTTCCCGGCCGCCAACCTGTCATTCAACCTGGCGCCGGGAGTGGCCCTTGGCGATGCCGTGCGCATCCTCGAGCAGACCCAGCGCGAGCTGGGCATGCCCGATTCGATCAGCGGCAACTTCCAGGGCGCGGCGCAGGCCTTTCAGAGTTCGTTGTCGAGCCAGCCGTGGCTGATCCTCGCTGCGCTGGTGGCGGTGTACATCATCCTCGGCGTGCTCTACGAGAGCTTCGTGCACCCGCTGACGATCATTTCGACCCTGCCCTCGGCGGGGCTCGGTGCGCTGATTCTGCTCTGGGCGATGGGGCAGGACTTCAGCATCATGGGCCTGATCGGCGTGGTGCTGCTGATTGGCATCGTCAAGAAGAACGGTATCCTGCTGATCGACTTTGCCCTGGAGGCTCAGCGCAAACACGGCATGAGCCCGGAGCAGGCCATTCACCAGGCGTGCCTGACGCGCTTTCGGCCGATCATCATGACCACCCTGGCCGCGCTGCTGGGCGCGGTGCCATTGATGTTCGGCTTTGGCACCGGCGCCGAACTGCGCCAGCCGCTGGGCATCGCCGTGGTCGGCGGTTTGCTGGTCAGCCAGGCGCTGACCCTGTTCACGACGCCGGTGATCTACCTGGCGCTGGAGCGCCTGTTCCATCGCCGCCACCGCACCGACGCCGCCGCGCCACGTATCAGCTGAGAGCAGACCATGCGAGTACTGATCGTCGAAGACGAAGAAAAAACCGCCGACTACCTGCATCGGGGCCTGAGCGAGCAAGGCTTCACCGTTGACGTCGCCCGCGATGGCACCGACGGCCTGCACCTGGCCCTGCACAGCGACTATGACGTGATCGTGCTCGACGTCATGCTCCCCGGCCTGGATGGCTACGGCGTGCTGCGTGGCCTGCGCGCACGCAAGCAGACGCCGGTGATCATGCTGACTGCCCGCGAGCGTGTCGAAGACCGTATCCATGGCCTGCGCGAGGGCGCTGACGACTACCTTGGCAAACCGTTTTCGTTTCTCGAACTGGTCGCCCGCCTGCAGGCGCTGACCCGTCGCAGCAGCAATCATGAGCCGCTGCAGGTGCAGGTCGCTGACCTTTCCATCGACCTGATCAGCCGCAAGGCCAGCCGCGCTGGCCAGCGTCTGGAGTTGACCGCCAAGGAGTTCTCGCTGCTCAGCGTGCTGGCCCGACGCCAGGGCGAAATCCTCTCCAAGACCGCCATTGCCGAGCTGGTCTGGGACATCAACTTCGACAGCGACGCGAATGTCGTCGAGGTGGCGATCAAGCGCCTGCGGGCCAAACTCGACGGGCCGTTCGCCAACAAGCTGCTGCATACCATCAGAGGCATGGGTTATGTCCTGGAAAACCGTGCCGGTTAATTCCATCGCGCTGCGCCTGGCCGGCTTGTTCATGCTGGTGGCGCTGGCGGTATTCCTGCTGATCGGCGCTGCGCTGTATCGCCAGGTCGACCGCAGCCTCGACCTGCTGCCCGCGGCCGAACTGGACGCCCGTTACAGCGTGCTCGAGTCGACCTTGAAGCGCTTCGGCACCCACGAGCATTGGCTCAAGGTCAGCAACAAGCTCAATCTGCTCAGTGAAGAAGATCGGCGCATCCGCTTCTGGGCGGTCAGCAGCGACCCGCAGTTCGAGTACGGCAAACCCAGCGAACAGATCCGCGCCTTCGCCGAAGGCGCCGAGGGCATGCGCGACCTGCGCCTGAACGGCAGCCCCTACCCGTACAAGATGTTGGTCAGTGAGCTGCCGCCCTTGGCACAGCGGCCGGCGCTGCGCTTCATTATCGGCATTGACACCGAAACCTTCTGGCAGGCGCAGCACAGCTTGCTGGTGGCCATCGTCAGCCTGGCCGCGCTGGGCGTGCTGCTGGCCGCCCTGCTGGGCTACTGGGTGGCACGCATCGGTTTACGGCCGCTGTCAGCGCTGTCCAGCAAAGCCCAGGCGCTGGCCGTGCCGCGCCTGGACGGGCGGCTGCCGACCGAGCAACTGGCCCCTGAGCTGGCGCAGTTTGCCGGCGCCTTCAACGCCACCCTGGAGCGGGTCACCCTCGCCTATTCGCGACTCGAGGCGTTCAACGCCGATGTCGCCCACGAACTGCGCTCGCCGCTGACCAACCTGATCGGCCAGACCCAGGTGGCACTGACCCGCGGACGCAGCGCCGAGCACTACCTTGAAGTACTGCAATCGAACCTTGAAGAGCTGGAACGGCTGCGCAGCATCATCAACGACATGTTGTTCCTGGCCAGCGCCGATCAGGGCAGCAAGGCCACCGCGCTGACCCAGGCGTCGCTGGCCGCTGAAGTAGCCACCACCCTCGACTACCTGGATTACATCCTCGAAGACGCCCAGGTGCAGGTCAGGGTCAGCGGCGATGCCATCGCGCCGATCGAAACCGCGCAGTTGCGCCGAGCGCTGATCAACCTGTTGCACAACGCCGTGCAGCACACCCAGGCCCATCAGGTGATCACCGTGCGCATCGATGCGCAGCCTGAGCAGGTCAGCATTGCCGTAAGCAACCCCGGCCCGGCCATCGCCGACGAGCACCTGCAACTGTTGTTCGAGCGTTTCTACCGGGTCGATGCCGCGCGCAGCAACAACGGCGCTGGCAATCATGGCCTGGGCCTGGCGATCGTCAAGGCAATCGCGCTGATGCACGGCGGTGAAGTATTTGTGCGCAGCAACCACGACAGCAACACCTTCGGCATACGCCTGCCGAGCGCTCAAGCCAGCGGGTTTGCCGCTGATAGCTGATGGTTTCGCCGGTTATCATTACTTTTTTCGCAACAGTGCATCTCCAAGCGGATGCTGTTTCTGCGGGCTGAACAGGACTAATTTGGCGCCTGTCCTCACTCACACTTGCAGCGCAAGAAGGTTGTTTCAAATGTCCAACAGTATGGGTATCGCGAGCCTGTTCGTTGCCTCTTCCCTGTTGTTGTCACCGCTGGCCATGGCGGAAGAATCGCCGGCCTTTGTCGCCCGTAACGCAGCCCTTGCCACGGCCCATCAAGAAGCCCGCGAAGGCTATGCCGCGCAATCGGCTGAGGCCGGCAAAGATGCGCAGCAGACAGCTGCCAAGACTGACCAGGATGCTGCCAGCGACAGCTGATCGAGCTACCTGCATCTGCCCCTCTTCCCAAGGCCTGCACGTGGGCGCCCTGCGCGCCGATATGTTAGCCTCTTCAAGCCGCTGCTGATCAGCGGCTTTTTTTATGTCCAAAATTTGCACCACGCAGATACCTCGACTCACTGCAGTCACTGCGTTTTTCGACAATAAAAATTGCCCCACCGTCAGACCAAAGGAGCTCTAACCGGTGTCTTCCGCTTTCCGTTTCACCCCGCTGTTCATTGCATTCGCCGCAACGATGCCAAGCGTTGCCCACGCCGACGAAGCCGCTGAAGGTTTTGTTGCAGGCTCCTCGTTCAACCTGCATCTGCGCAACGCCTACTTCAACCGCAACAACCTCAATAGCGGCGTGCGCGACAACCGTGAATGGGGCCAGGGTTTCGTCGCCCGCTTCGAGTCCGGCTACACCCCGGGCACTATCGGCTTCGGCCTGGATGCGCACGCCATGCTCGGGCTCAAGCTCGATGGCGGTGGCGGCTATGCCGGCACCAGTATCCTGCCTGAACACACCAAGGCCAACGGCGAGCTGGGCGCTGCGCCGCACGCCTTCTCCACTGCCGGTGCCGCGCTCAAGCTCAAGGCGTTCGACACCGAGCTCAAGGCCGGTGACTTGTTCCTCAGCAACCCGGTCATCGCCGGCGGCGAAACGCGCATGCTGCCGCAGACCTTTCGCGGCGTCAGCCTGAGCAACAACAGCATCGACGGCCTGCTCCTCGAAGGCGGCCAGGTCAGCTTCACCAAGCCGTACAACCAGAGCGGCCACCGCCGCATCGACACTTACTACGGCGCCTTGCAGGACAACCGCGACAGTCAGCACCTGAGCTGGGCCGGCGCCTCCTGGAGCGGCAGCGAAGCGATCACCAGCAACCTCTATGCAGCCGAGCTGAAGGACATCTGGAACCAGTACTACTTCGACTTTGACTACACCTATGCAGTCAACGACCTGGTCAGCCTCAACCCGGGTTTGCACTTCTATCACACCCAGGACACCGGCCAGGCGCTGCTGGGCGACATCGACAACAACACGTTCAGCCTGCACTTCACGGTCAACGCCGGTCATCACAGCGTTACCGCCGCCTATCAGCGGGTCAACGGCAACACGCCGTTCGACTACATCAATCTGGGTGACAGCGTGTTCCTCGACAACTCGCGGATGTACTCGGACTTCAACGCACCGAACGAGCGCTCGTGGAAGCTGGCCTACGGTTATGATTTTGCCGGCCTAGGCGTCGATGGCCTGAGCACTGAGCTGTCGTACTCACGCGGTGAAGCAGACCTGACCAAGGCAGCGCAAAACAACGCCTACTACGACTACTACAATGCCGACGGCAAGCACGCCACCCATTGGGAACGTGACCTGGACATCAAGTACGTATTCCAGCAGGGCGATTTCAAAGACCTGTCGGTACTCCTGCGTTATGCCAGCCACCGCGCCAACCAGGCCTACGCTGCCGAGCAGGACAACGATGAAATCCGCCTGATCGTGGATTATCCGCTCAACCTGTTCTGATCGCGGCCTGCAAGCACGGGGCACTCTGCAATGCGGCTTTGCCGCTGCAGAGCGCCCCGTATCAGCCCCGCCAGCGCTGCACGCACTCGTCGGATGGCCAGATAACTTCTTGTCCGACAATCACCGCTTCCCTACACTACCGCCGCCCCGCCCTGGCCCTACCCTCAAGGACACGAGGGACTTACGCAGTTGCGAGCCTCATGTTGCCCAATCGATCACCGGGGAATGCCCCGCTCAAGTCGCACCCCGAACTGTTGCTCAATCTAGGCAGCTGCCTGGCTGTGCTCGCGATTTTGGCGATAGTGGTGTTCTTGCTCGCCCGCGAACGCGACAGCGTCGAGCAGTCGGCAATCCGCTCGTCGAGCAACATCGTCCAGCTGATCGAGAGCGATGTGCTACGCAACATCGAGCTTTACGACCAGTCCCTGCAAGGGCTGATCTGGGCAGTCGGGCGCAAGGAATTGACTGGCGTGCCGAGCGAGCTGCGCCAGCGGCTGCTGTTCAACGAAGCCTTCATCGACCGCCGGCGCGGTGACGTACTGTGGATCGATGCGCAGGGGAACGTGATTGGCGACTCCACCAGCGCTGTCCCGCGCAAGGCCAACTTCGCCGACACAAAGGTATTCAAGGCCCATCAGGCCGACCCCAGCCTGGGCATGTTGATCGGCCCACCGTTCAAGGCCAGGCTTGGCGACCTGGACTGGTGCATCAGTTTCAGCCGGCGTATCAACGGGCTGAATGGTGAGTTCGTAGGTATTGCTGCCGGCGCACTGCGCCTGGGTTACGTCAGCGAGCTGTTCCAGCGCCTGGATATCGGTGTCGACAGCAGCATCAGCCTGTTCAACACCGACGGTCAGTTGCTGGCGCGCCATCCCAGTGCGGCACCCAGTACGCTGATCGGCAGCAACTTCAGCAGCCGGCCCAACTTCCAGCGCATCCTCAGCCAACGCAGTGGCAGCTTTACTGCCAAGTCCAGTGCTTCCGGGGTCGAGCGCCTGTACACCTTCGCCCAGGTTGCCGACCAGCCACTCGTTGTGGTGGTAGCGCACTCGAGCGATGAAGTATTCCAGTCATGGCGCCGTACCGCCGCCGTGGTGAGCATCGCCACGGGCGTGCTGTGCATCGCCATCCTGTGGCTGACGGTGCTGCTCGGACGCGAGCTGCGCCGTCGTCAGGAGCTCGAACTAGGCCTGGAAAAACTGGCGGCAACCGACAGCTTGACCGGCCTTGCCAACCGCCGGCGGCTGGATCAGGTGCTGCGTCTGGAATGGGCACGGGCACAGCGCAACCGCAGGCCGTTGGCGATCCTGATGGTCGATATCGATCATTTCAAGGCGTTCAATCAACGCCACGGGCATGCCGGTGGTGACCATGCATTGCGGGAGGTCGCGAAAACCATAGAAGGCTGTATTCGCAGGCCTTCAGACTTGGCAGCGCGCTATGGCGGCGAGGAATTTCAGATCGTGCTGCCGGAAACCGAACAGGCTGGCGCACTGCTGCTGGCGCAGCGGATCAAGCAGGGGGTGGAGGGCTTGGCGCCATTTGGCGCAGATACCCACTCGGTGACGGTGAGCATCGGCATCGGCCTGTACATCCCCGGTACCCAGCAAGACTTGGCCAGTCTGCTGAGCACCGCGGACGAGGCCCTCTACCGGGCCAAGGCCAAAGGCCGTAACCGGGTAGAGGGACCGCTCGATTAAGAGCGGGCGCGTGCTGCGTCGCGCAGGACCTTCACTTCATCGTGATTGCGCTGTACGCCTTGCAGCTGGGTTTCGACCAGGTTGTAGCTGCTATCGGTAGCAGTACGGCCGAGTTTGACCAGCTTCTCACGGGCCTCTTTGTAAGCCTTGAGGGCGTGGTCTTCACCGCGCTCGACTTCATTGAGGATCGCTTCGTCATCCTTGCCGGTCAGCAGCGACTTCAGATTGACCCAACCGCGGTGCAGATCACCACTGACGCTGGTAGAGGTTTCTGGATCGCCGCCCAGACGACGCACTTCGCTCTGCAGCTCGGCAGCCGAGGTAGCGCAGCCAGCAGCGCGCTTGACGAAGAACGCTTTCAGCTCAGGATTCTTCACGTCCTCGGCAGAGGTCTTGAAGCCTTTCTCGCCATCCTTGCTGTATTCGATCAGGTCGTTGAGGACGTCGATTACATCTTTGTTTGGATTGCTCATTGCTCAAACTCCTTGGCAGTGGGAAGTGGTTATATACAGAGCAGGCTTCGTGCCAATTTATCGAGCAACAAAAAAGACTTATAAATCATTAGCTTACGGATTAATGCCTAACCCTTGTAAACGGCGTTCTGCATGATCACCGCTTGGGCCCTCGTGCAGATTGCAGTATCGTCGGCGCTTTATCCGGAGGCGGCTGGCGATGAAACCTGAATACCTGCAACTGCTGGTGACCCGCAGCATGCCATTCGGCAAATACCAGGGCCGGCTGTTGGCCGATCTGCCTGGCGATTACCTTGGCTGGTTTGCGCGCAAGGGCTTTCCGCCAGGTGAGCTAGGGGCGCTGCTGGCTTTGATGCATGAGATTGATCACAACGGGCTGGGTGAACTGCTGGTGCCATTGCGGCACAAGCACAAACGCTAGGCCCCTTCACCCGAAGGGGCCTGGCGCTCAGGTCTCAGGCCTTGACCGGCGCTATCGCCAGCTCGACCTGCTCTTTACGCTTGAGCACGGCATAGATCAGCGCCGTGACCAGGCTGCCGGCGGCAATCGCCAGCAAGTACAACAGCGCATGGTTGATCGCATTGGGGATCAACAACACGAACAGGCCGCCATGCGGCGCCATCAGCTTGCAGCCAAAGTACATCGAAAGCGCCCCGGTCAACGCGCCACCGATGACGCTTGCTGGTATCACCCGCAACGGGTCCTTGGCAGCAAACGGGATCGCCCCTTCGGAGATAAAGCACAGGCCTAATGCCAAGGCTGCCTTGCCTGCCTCGCGCTCACTCTGGGCGAACTTGCTGCGGGCGATCAGGCTGGCGATTCCCAGGCCGATCGGCGGCACCATGCCGGCAGCCATGGTCGCGGCCATCGGTGCAAAGCTCTGGTTCGACAGCAGGCCGACCGAGAACGCATAGGCCGCCTTGTTGATCGGCCCGCCAAGGTCCACACACATCATCCCGCCCAGCAGCAGCCCGAGCAGGATGGCATTGGTGGTGCCCATGTTGTCGAGGAACTGGGTCAGGCCCGCAAGCATCGAGGCGACCGGTTGGCCCACCACATAGATCATCACCAGGCCGGTGAACAGGCTGGCCAGCAGCGGGATGATCAGGATCGGCTTGAGTGCCTCGAGGCTGCTCGGCAAGCGCACCCAGCGACTGATCGCCTTGGCGCTGTAGCCGGCCAGAAAGCCGGCTACGATGCCGCCGATAAAGCCCGCGCCAAGAATGGTCGCCAGCATCCCGCCGATCATCCCCGGCGCAAGGCCAGGGCGGTCGGCAATCGACCAGGCGATGTAACCGGCCAGCAGCGGCACCATCAGTTTGAAGGCTGCCTCAGCGCCGATCTGCATTAACGCCGCCGGCAGGGTGCCGGGCACTTCGTGGGCATTGATGCCGAACACGAAGGACAAGGCGATCAGCAAACCGCCAGCTACCACCATGGGCAGCATGAACGACACACCGGTCAGCAGGTGCTTGTACACGCCGCTTTTTTCGCTGCTGGCCGTGGCCCCCGCGGCGGCATCGGCAGCGCTTTCCTGCTTGGCTTCGAGCAGGGCCTTGTCGAGGGTGGCCTTGGCTTGCTTGAGAGCAATGCCGGTACCGCAGCGGTATACCCGCTTGCCGGCAAAGCGCGCAGTGGGCACTTCGATGTCGGCCGCCAGCAGTACCACATCGGCCTCGGCAATGGCCTGCGCCGACAGCGGATTGCGCGCACCGACCGACCCCTGAGTTTCCACCGTGAGCTGGTAGCCCAGTTGCTGCGCGGCCTGCTGCAAGGCTTCGGCAGCCATGAAGGTGTGCGCCACGCCGGTTGGACAGGCCGTGACCGCGACGATCTTCGGCGGCCCCAGCGCGTCCGGTGCATCGACCACGGCGCTGGCGCTGTGGACCTGCGCCTGGGCAGCTGCCTCATCGAGAAAACTCTCGCGATCGGCCAACGCCTGAGCCGGTGTGCTCTGGTACAGGCGTTTGCCAACGAAGCGCGACAGATCGACCGCGCCGGTACTGATCACCAGCACCCAGTCGGCCTCGGCGATCTGCGTGGCGCTCAAATTACGTTCGGGGTGCTCGGCATCCTGCACCTCGACGCTGGTGCTCCAGCCGCGGCGCTGCGCTGCAGCCGCCAGCAGGCGCGCGCTGAGTACGCTGGAGACCTGGCCGTTGGGGCAGGCGGTGACAATGGCAATGTTCATCGGCAAGCCTCTTGTTGTTCTGTGATGTGTACGCCTGCTTGCAGTTGCTCCAGCTGCTCGCGGTCGCGGATACCAAAGCCGACCTGCGTCACCGCCTGGGCGGCGATGGCGGTGGCGCGGCGCAGCGTCTGTGCTGGCGCCTCGCCCTGCAACAGGCCATGGACCATGCCGGCCACCAGCGAGTCGCCGGCACCGACCGTGCTCGCCACGCGCACCTGCGGCGGTTGTGCGTGCAGCACTGCACCTGCGCGGTACCAGCTGACGCCGTGCTCGCCTTGCGACACCACTACGTGCTCGATGCCGCTTGCCAGTAGTTGGCTGGCAGCCTGCTGCTGTTCGGCCCGGCCGGTGACGCTGTGGCCGAGTACCTCAGCAAGCTCGTCGGTGTTCGGCTTGACCAGCCAGGGCGCTGCCTGAAGGCCGGCGCGCAAGGCCTCGCCGCTGCTGTCCAGAGCAATCTTCAAGCCTTGCGCCTTGAGCTGCCGGAGCAGCTCGGCAAACCACTGCGGGTCGATGCCGCGCGGCAGACTGCCGGCGACCACCACCGCGTCATGGCCTGGCGCAATCTGCAGCAGCTTGCGCATCAGCGCGCTGCGTGAAGCGGCATCGACCTCCGGGCCCTGACCGTTGATATCGGTCACGCAGCCGTTGGCCTCGACCAGCTTGATGTTGCTGCGCGTCTCGCCGGCCACGCGGACAAAGCAGTCGGCAAAGCCGCGCCACTGGATCAGCGCTTCAAACAGCTGCAGGTTGTCGCGGCCAAGAAACCCGCCGACGGTCACGCTGTGGCCAAGGTCGGCCAGCACCTGGGCGACATTCAGGCCCTTGCCGGCGGCGTGGCTGTGCTGCGCCTGGCTGCGGTTGACCTGGCCTGCGCGCAAGCTGTCGAGGCTGACGGTGATATCAAGCGCCGGGTTCAGGGTCAGGGTGAGGATCTTGGCCATCAGTAGTGCTCCACCAACGCGCGCACGGCGGCGGCGCTGTCTTGTTGCAGGGCCTCGAGCGCAAGCGCACGGGCCGTCTGGTAATCACGCTGGCGCACCAGCGCCTTGACTTCGGCGACGCTGCGCGAGGCCACGCTGAGCTCGTCGACCTCAAGCCCAAGCAATATGGCCACCGCTTGCGGGTCGGCGGCCAGCTCGCCACAGACCCCCACCCACTTGCCTTCGGCATGGGCGGCGCGCACGGTCATGTCGATCAGGCGCAGCACTGCCGGGTGCAGGCCATCGGCCTGGGCCGACAGGCTCGGGTGGCCGCGGTCGATGGCCAGGGTGTACTGGGTCAGGTCGTTGGTGCCGATGCTGAAGAAGTCCACCTCGCGCGCCAGCTGTGGCGCCAGCAAGGCCGCGGAAGGCACCTCGACCATGATCCCCAGCTGCAGGTCGGCGACCGGGATCTCCTCGCGCAATTGCTCGACCATGGCCTTGGCTTCGCGCCACTCGTGGATCTGCCCGACCATCGGGAACATGATCCGCAGGGGGCGGCCGTCGGCGGCCTGCAACAATGCGCGCAACTGGTCGCGCATGATCTGCGGGCGCTGCAAGGTCAGGCGCACACCGCGTACGCCAAGGAACGGGTTGTCTTCGCGTGCTATCGGCCAGTACGGCAGCGGTTTGTCGCCGCCGACATCCAGCGTGCGCACTACCAGCGGCCGCCCGTCGAGGCCATCGAGTACGCGCCGGTATTCGGCTTCCTGGGTTGCCACGTCGGGCGCCTGCGGGTGGGCCATGAAGATCAGCTCGGTGCGCAGCAGGCCAACCCCTTCGGCGCCCTGCTCGACCACTTTGTCGATGCCTTGGCTGCCGCCGATGTTGGCAAAAACTTCGATGGCATGGCCGTCGCGGGTGACGGCGGGTTGATGGCGGCTGGCCCAGGCTTGCTGCAGGCGCTGTTCACGCTGGTCGCGTTCGGTCAACGCGCGTTGCAGCTCATCGGCGGCCGGCGCCACGCTGACCCGGCCGCGCTGGCCGTCGAGCAGCAGCGGCGTGCCGGGGGCCAGCAACAGCATCGCCGCGCCTGCACCGACTACCGCCGGGATGCCCAACGCACGCGCAACGATGGCGCTATGGGCAGTAGCGCCACCTTGGGCGGTGACGATGCCGGCGACCCGCTGCGGATCGAGCCGGGCGACGTCGGACGGGCCGACTTCGGTCATCACCAGCACATACGGCTCTGTTGGCTCAGGGGTATCGATGACGCCGCACAGTTGCGCCAGCACGCGCCGACCAATGTCACGCAGATCGGCGGCGCGCTCGGCGAGCAGTGCGTCGTGCAGGGCTTCCTGCTGGCGCGCGGCTGCCTCGATAACGCTCATCCAGGCGGCGGCAGCGCTTTCGCCCTGGCCCAGGCGTTGCTCGACTTCGTCCATCAGGGCCGGGTCGGCGAGCATTTCCTGATGGGTGATGAATATCTCGCCGATGGCTTTGTCGCTGCGCTGCACCAGTGCCTGCAATTCTGCATTGACGGTTTCCAGCGCAGCGCGCAATTGCGCTCGCTCCTGGCTTGGCGAGACACCGCGCAGCGGATAGTCGATGTCACGTTCGACGCAGATATGCGCCGGCCCGCAGGCAATCCCCGGGGCCGCAGGCACGCCTTGAATCAGGCTGCCAGGCACAGGTGCCGAGAGCGGTTCGGCAACCACTACGACCTCTTCGGTGCAAGCTTGGGGCAGTGCTTCAACGGTTTCACCAAGGCCGTCGGCGATGGCCGCCAGCAACACCGGCAGGGCATCGTTGGCAATATTCGGTTCGGCAATCAATTCCAGCGTCTGACCACGGCGGGCGCCGAGGCCGAGCAGCTTGCTCAGGCTCTTCACCGATACCGCCGGCTGGCTGTCGTCGAGCAGACGAATACGGATTTCACCCTCGAAGCCTTTGGCCAGTTGCGCCAGCACCTTGGCCGGGCGTGCATGCAGGCCGTGGGCATTGGCCAGCACAATCCGTGCACTCGGCCAGTCGGCCGGAACTTCACCGCCGAGCACTTCAAGCACGGTGCGGCTGCTGGTGGCCTGATAGAGCATCTGCCCACGGCCTTCGATCAGCACTTCGCACAGGCGCTCGAGCAACGCCTGATGGGCAGCACCCAGGCTGGCCAGGCAGAACAGACCATTGAGCGGCTGATCGCGATAACGCAGCGGCTGCTGCGGGGTGATGAACGCCAGCCCCGGCTGGCGCACCTGGCGCTCGCTGTGCAGCCACCACAGGCCTTCGCCCAGCGGCAGCGGCTCGGCCTGCTGCAGCATGGCGGCAAAGCCGCTTTCGACGCAGCCGGCGCGTTGCAGCAAACGAGCGCCGCGCCAGGCCAGCTCTTCGAAGTCGTCAGCCGGCAGGTTCAGGCTGACCAACTGCGCATCCAGCGCCAGCGCCTGCGGTGCGCCCTGCAATAGTTTGAGCAGCGCCTCGGCCGAACTGGCCCGGCGCAGTGCCTGGGCCAGGTCGGTCTCACCGAGGGCGCGGGTCAGCAGTTGCAGCAGGCGCAGGTGTTCGTCGGAGCGGGCGGCGATGGCAATCGCCAGGTAGACCATCTGCCCATCACCCCAGTCCACGCCCTCGGGGAACTGCATCAAGCGCACGCCGGTGGCAAACACCTGATCACGCGTCTGCGGCGTGCCGTGGGGAATGGCAATGCCCTGACCGAGGAAGGTCGAGCCTTGCTCCTCGCGGTCCTGCAAGCCTTGCAGGTAGCCCTCGGCAACCAGCCCATCGGCAACCAGGCAGTCAGCCAGCAGGCGCAGAGCCTGGCCTTTGTCGGCGGCAGACTGACCCATGGCTATCTGCTCTTTGGCGAGCTCGAGCATGACCTTCTCCTTTTGCAGTCCCGCAGCGGGTACTGAGGTATTGTTGTGAAATTCAGCAAAACAACCAGCTCAACAGCCGACGCAGGCGGCAGTGCCCGCTGATAATTGTCGGCTGAAACGTTTAATCTGACCAGGCGGCCACGTTACTCGATAATCTTGCGACGAAAAAGCCCCATCCCGTCGGACAATTGCGACAATGGTCGCCTGCGCGCAGGCTTGAGGCTGGGTCAAACTACCCAATCAGGTGCCACAGCCAGTCCCGGAAATAACAAGGAAAATTCGGTGAAACTCAGTGATATCGCCCGTCTGGCAGGTGTTTCAGTCACCACCGCCAGCTATGTCATCAACGGCAAGGCCGAACAGCAGCGTATCAGCAGCGCCACCGTCGAGCGTGTCCAGGCGGTTGTCGACGCCCATGGTTTCACGCCAAACCCCCAGGCGGCGGGTCTGCGCAGCCGGCACACGCGCACGTTGGGCTTCATTCTCCCGGATCTGGAGAACCCCAGCTATGCACGCATTGCCAAGCAACTCGAACAGGCGGCCCGCGCGCGTGGCTACCAACTGCTGATCGCCAGCAGCGACGACCAGCCGGACATCGAGCGGCAACTGCAGCAGCTGTTCCGGGCCCGGCGCTGCGATGCGCTGTTCGTCGCCAGTTGCTTGCCAGGTGAGGACGATAGCTACCGCGCCCTGCAAGACAAAGGCCTGCCGGTAATTGCCATCGACCGTGGCCTTGACCCTACGCACTTCTGCTCGGTCATCAGCGACGATCGCGATGCCAGCCAGCAACTCGCCCGCAGTCTGCTGGCAACCGCCCCGCGCAGCATTGCCCTGATCGGTGCACGCCCAGAACTGTCGGTCAGCCAGGCCCGGGCCGGCGGCTTCGATCAAGCCCTGCAGCAGTTCACCGGGGAGATCCGCCGCTACCAGGGCGAAGCGTTCAGCCGCGAGTGCGGCCAGCGCTTGATGGAGCAATTGATTGCCGAGCATGGCGGCTTGCCGGATGCGCTGGTGACCACCTCCTATGTCCTGCTGCAAGGGGTGTTCGACGCCCTCCAGGCCCGCCCGGCCGAATCAGGCCAGCTGCAGTTGGGCACCTTTGGTGACAACCAATTGCTCGATTTCCTGCCGCTGCCAGTCAATGCCATGGCCCAGCAGCACGGGCTGATCGCCGCCGCCGCGCTGGAGCTGGCCCTGGCGGCCATCGAACAGAAGCGCTACCAGCCGGGTGTGCACGCGGTACCGCGAACCTTCAAGCAACGTATTCAGCCGACCTGACCATGCGCCTGATCGATACCCACAGCCATCTGGACTTCCCAGAGTTCGACGCCGACCGCGAGCATGTTTTGGGTAATGCCGCAGCGAGCGGCGTGGAACGGGTGGTGGTGCTGGGAGTGACGGCAGATAACCTGCAGCGGGTCTGGCAACTGGCTTGCAGCGACCCGCGTGTGTATGCCGCGCTAGGTCTGCATCCGGTGTTTCTGGCCCAGCATCGGCCTGAACATCTGCTGGAACTGCGCAACTGGTTCGAGCGCCTGCGCGGCGACCCGCGCCTATGTGCGGTGGGCGAGATCGGCCTGGACTACTACCTGCCGGAGCTCGACCCTGCCGAACAACAGGCTTTGTTTGAAGCGCAATTGCAGATCGCCTGCGACTTCGACCTACCGGCGCTGCTGCACGTACGCCGCAGCCATGCCCAGGTGATCGCCACGCTCAAGCGTTATCGCTTGCAACGGGCTGGCATCATCCACGCCTTTGCCGGCAGCTTCGAAGAGGCCCGCGAATACATCAAGCTCGGCTTCAAGCTGGGCTTGGGCGGCGCGGCGACCTGGCCGCAAGCGCTACGCCTGCGCAAGACCGTGGCACGCTTACCGCTGGAAAGCGTGGTACTGGAGACAGATGCGCCGGACATGGCGCCGGCAATGTACCCAGGCCTGCGTAACAGCCCCGAGCACTTACCGCAGATCGCTCAGGTGCTGGCCGAGTTGATGGGCGTCGCCCCGGAGCAGCTGGCGGCCGCGTCCAGCCGCACAGCCTGTGAGCTGTTTGGCTGGTAGCGCAGCGCTTACAGCAACACCGTCCACAGGGCGAACGCTGCATACCAGAGCACTGCCGAGCGCAGCAGCAACTCCCACAAGCTGTCCAGACGGGCCAGGCCCAACTGGCTGTCTTCCTGTTCGGGGATGTCGTCAGCGGCACGCCCAACCCGAGTTACCAGCAGCGCAGCGCTGATACGCCAATTGAGCAACTCGTGCAGCATTACCCGCATCACCGCGACGAAGTTGCCGACCAGGGCAAAGCTCAGGGTCAGCACCCGCACTGGCAGCCAATCCATGACATGCCGCAGCTGCTCGGCCCTGGCTTTAAGCGCGGGCTGTCCGCTGTACTCGCTGCACAGCACCAGCAGCCGATAGGCCAATGCCGCGCCAGGCCCGAGCAGGAAGTACCAGAAGATCACCGCAAAGAAACTCTGGTAGGCGTGCCACAACAGATACCCCTGCACCTTCACCAGCAAACTCGGCGCATCATCGGCCTGCATGCCCAGGTCACGCTCAGCGACATGCAGCGCCGCCTGCTCATCCCCCCGGTGCCAGGCATCGCGCAATGGCCCCAACGCTGCCTTGGCATCACCGCGGCCTAGACTGTAGATCAACACCAGCAAGTGCACCGGCAATGCCAGCAGGCCGTACGCCACCGGCTCGAGCACATGCAGCAGCAAAACAAGCAGCGCGACCGGCGCCAGTACCAGAACCGCCAACTGCCACCAGGGCTGTTGTTTGCCACTGCGCTCAAGCCGGGCCAGCTCGCCTAGAAAAAAGCCGTCACGTTGCAAACGCTGACGCAGCGCCGAAAACTTCTCGACCCACAGCACCAGCACCAACACCAGAAAACTCATGGTTGTCCCTCATTGTTCAGCAAGTCGGCGCGATAACGCGGCCAGTCAAAGGCGGCGCCGGGGTCGGTCTTGCGCCCCGGCGCGATCTCGTCATGCCCGCGAATGCGCTGCACATCGATCGCCGGCCAGGCCGCACATATCTGTTGCGTAAGGCGCGCCAGGGTCGCGTACTGAGCATCGCTGTAAGGCATTTCGTCGGTGCCTTCCAGTTCAATGCCGATGGAAAAGTCATTGCAGCCTTCCCGCCCATCGAAGCGCGACACGCCAGCATGCCAGGCACGGTCAAGCAACGAGACGAACTGGGTAATGCCACCGTCACGCTCGACGAACAGGTGAGCGGAGACGGTCAGATGGCAGATGTCTTGAAAATAAGGATGCTCGGTCGGGTCGAGCTGGTTCTGGAAGAACTGCTGCACCTTGCCGGTGCCGAAGCATGCCGGAGGCAGGCTGATGTTGTGGATCACCAGCAACGAGATAGCCTCGCCCGCAGGGCGTTCGTTGAAGTTTGGCGAAGGGCAGTGAGTGACGCCGGCAAACCAGCCGGTCGCGGGGTCCAGTTGCATCGGGCAGATCCTGAATATCATCAACCAGGGGCGTTCAGTATGCCCTAGTGGTCCGGCAGGGTGATTCGGTTATCTAGCCAATTTGTTTCGTCTTGCGCATCCGAGGGGGCTTTAATCCGATGAATGAGCCAGCCATGAGACCGGCACTCAAGATAGCTAGGGCCGCTGTGCGGCCTTGCTCAATGACTGTGCGTCAGCGACCCACGCAACTGCTGCAACGCCGCATCAAGCGCACGTTCAAACAGAGGCCCATCATCAAGCACCCGCACATCCCCATTGGCCAGCGCCAACGCCAACCCACCGCGACTCCATTCACGCACCTTGATCCCGGTCCGACTGGTAAACACCAACCGATCGCAGCTATCGATCCTGACCACCAGCTTGCAGCGCAGCGGGCCGGCTTCTTCAAGCACTTCCAACCAGCTACCAACACGCAACTGGCGAACTTGCCGAGCATATTCGCTGCTGTCGTCAAAAGGCGCATCACAGGTAGTCTCGTCAGCGACGGCGAGAACAATCTCATCAGCCACCAACACCTCACTGATCAGCGCCCCTTGATCAAGTTGGCTCACATCACCACACGCCCGCAGGTGCAACTGCTCAAGCTCGGCGAAGAACTCCCGAGCCGCGGTCGAGTCCTGGGCGACACTGGCCAACCCATCACGCAACGCCTTGAGCAGCCCCGGCACCTGTTCGAGCAACTGCGCACAGGCCTCGGCACTGCGATGCGCACTGATGCTGGCAAGCAAGCTGTCCATGGTCGCCAGCCCCTGGCGCCAGGCCGGTGAGGCTTCGCCATGCTTGAGCCATGCCAGCAACAGCACCTGGCTCCAGGACTGCACCAGCATCTGCACCAGCGTCTGCGGCAGCACCCGCCCGTGCAGGCGCAGGTTCAGTTCCTGCTGCACGCGCCGTCGCGCCTGCACGGTGCGCGCCCGACCCTCCTCGGCATCGCGGGTGCGCTGCTCGAGCAGTTCGTTGCGACGGCGCTCATCCTGATTGAAGGCGAGAAAATCCTCGAGCAGCTCGGCGAACAACTGCGGATCTTCAGCGTAATCGTTGAGCAAACGCTGGACGATGCGCTCGACTCGCTGCTGCGGCCCGCCACGCGAGACCTGTTCGTCAGCCTCCCAGCCCAGCGCCGCGGCGGCAATCTCGTCGAGCAAGCGCCGCGCCGGGTGGTTGGCGCGGCTGAACAGCCCCCTGTCGAGCATGGCCACTTTCAGCAGCGGAATATGCAGACGCGCGAGCAGTTCGCGCAGGTTGCTCGGCAGGTTGTCGTCAGTCTGGATAAAGTCGAAGAGCAAGCCGACCAGGTTGATCACATCTTCGTCGTAGTTGCCGATCCGCCGGCGGCTGCCGCTGCGTACGCCGACCCGCAGCAGCAACTGTTCCAGCTGCTGGCTCAGGTTGAAGTCGTCGGCATCAGCCACGCCGGGCACGTAGTGCTGCAAATGCGACAGCAGCCGCAGCAGATCGGCGGTATTGATTGGCTCGGCAGTTGCCACGCTCTGCAGGCGCGGCGCGAAACGCCCGCGAGCAGGCGCCAGCAGCGGTTGCAGGCTGGCGAAGAAGTCCTGGCCAGTACTGTCGCCGTCGGCCGGATCGGCCTGGGCGTGACAGTCAGCGCTGTGCAGGTGGGTCAGCGGCCGGTCTTCGGCGCGGCGCCGCGGCGCGGGCATCAGTTCGGGCAGGATGCCGGCTGCAGCGAGCAGTTGATTGGCTTCGCCGTACAGCAGATCAAGATCACGCAGCACATAGCGTTCGAACAGCTTGAGCAGGATCAGCTTGACCTGCGGGCCAACTCCCAGGCTACGCCCGGCGTCCAGAAAGAACCCGCACAGGCACTCCGGGCCCAATGGATTGCGGCGCAGTTCAAGGGGCATCTCCAGCAGCGCCTGGAAGCGCAAGCCCAGCTGATCAAGGGCAAAGCCATCACGCGACAACACCCGCGCCAGCATGCCCTCGATGGCCGCCGCCCGCTCCGGTTGAGCAGCGTTGCGCAGCGATTCGGTAATCGCCAGATAAGGTACGCGCTCGGCCTGGCCGATACGGGCGAAGGCGTCATAGAACGCATCGAGAAACTCCCGCTCGATACTCTTGCGCTTCAGCCGCAGGTCGCGCATCGCTTCGAAGTAGAGGTTCTGATCGACCCGCTCACCGGCGCGGTCGGCCATCTCGAACAGCCTGTCGTCAGCATTGTCGAACAACGCCTGCAGGCCTTGGCGCAATTGCAGGACAGCCTTGTCCCGTACCTGCAGGAGCACGATCGGAAGGCTTAGCGAGGGCACGCGCGCACCTCTGTCGGCGGCCGCCACCAAGGGCACCACCTTGCCTTCTGTATGCATCCCTAACTCCTTGCAGGAAATCGTCAAAGCCATGACGCCAAATACTGGACGCTATTATCGACAAAAAGTCTTACAGCTGCCAGCACGTAGTGCATGTCCCGGTGAAAAGACCACTAATCAGACGAAATGCTCCCCTGTTCTGACCAAAGGTCATCAGCGGCATGACTGTACACACCGCCCCCCTGCCCTATAATCGCCGGCATCTAGCTTGTGGAGCCGACCATGCCGAACCTACGCCTCGCCGACCTGACTGCCGAAATCGAAGCCAACGTGCGCCGCGCGTTGCTCGAGGACGTCGGCAATGGCGATATCACCGCACAACTGATCCCGGCCGAGCGCCTGGCCAAGGCCACCATCATCACCCGCGAAGACTGCGTGGTGGCCGGCAGTGCCTGGGTCGATGCGGTGTTTCGCCAGCTCGATCCGCGGGTCGCGGTGCACTGGCAAGTGGTCGATGGCGACCTGGCCAAGGCCAACCAGCCGCTGTTTCACCTCGAAGGCCCAGCCCGCTCGCTGCTGACCGGCGAACGTTCAGCGCTTAACTTCCTCCAGCTGCTGTCAGGCGTGGCCACCCGGGCGCGGTTCCTCGCGGACCTGGTCGAAGGCACCCAGGTGCGCTTGCTCGATACCCGCAAGACCCTACCCGGCCTGCGCCTGGCGCAGAAGTACGCGGTGACCTGTGGCGGATGCCACAACCACCGCATCGGCCTGTATGACGCGTTTCTGATCAAGGAAAACCACATCGCCGCCAGCGGTGGCGTTGCCGAAGCAGTAGCTGCAGCGCACCGCATCGCGCCGGGCAAGCCGGTCGAGGTCGAAGTGGAGAGTCTGGATGAACTGCGCCAGGCGCTGGCGGCCGGGGCCGATATCGTCATGCTTGACGAGCTGAGTTTGGATGAAATGCGCGAAGCGGTGCGGATCAATGCCGGCAAGGCCAAGCTCGAGGCCAGCGGCGGTGTCAATGAAAGCACCCTGCGGGTGATCGCCGAGACCGGGGTCGACTACATCTCGATCGGCGGAATGACCAAGGACGTCAAAGCGGTCGACCTGTCGATGCGCTTGAGCCTGTAAACGCAACGCGGGGCAATGGGCGCCGGTTGCGAACCGTGCCCGTTGCCCCGCGTTTTGACGCTGGCGGCTTAGAACGAAGCGTTGGCCAGGCCGTCCAGGTACCGCTCGACGTCCAGTGCAGCCATGCAGCCAGCACCCGCCGAGGTGATCGCCTGACGGTAAACGTGGTCGGCCACGTCGCCGGCTGCGAACACGCCTTCTACGTTGGTTGCAGTGGCGTTGCCTTCACGGCTGCCGCTGACCACCAGGTAGCCGTCCTTCAAGGTCAGCTGGCCTTCGAACAGCGATGTGTTCGGGGTGTGACCGATCGCGATGAACACGCCGTCAACGGTGATCTCGTCGCTGCTGCCGTCGTTGTTTTTCAGGCGCGCCCCGGTCACGCCCATGTTGTCGCCCAGCACTTCGTCGAGGGTGGCGTTGAGCTTGAGCTCGATCTTGCCTTCGGCAACCCGCGCGTTGAGCTTGTCGACCAGGATCTTCTCGGCGCGGAAGGTTTCGCGGCGATGCACCAGGGTCACCTTGCTGGCGATGTTGGCCAGGTACAGCGCCTCTTCAACGGCAGTGTTGCCGCCGCCGACGACCGCTACCGGCTTGTTGCGGTAGAAGAAGCCGTCGCAGGTTGCGCAGGCAGACACGCCCTTGCCCATGAACGCTTCTTCCGACGGCAGGCCCAGGTAACGCGCACTGGCACCGGTGGCGACGATCAGCGCGTCGCAGGTGTAGGTGCCGCTGTCGCCCTGCAGGGTGAACGGCTTGTTGGCCAGGTCAACCGCGTTGATGTGGTCGAAGACGATCTCGGTCTCGAAGCGCTCGGCGTGCTCTTGCATACGCTGCATCAGCGCTGGGCCGGTCAGGCCATGGGGGTCGCCCGGCCAGTTGTCGACTTCGGTGGTGGTGGTCAGCTGGCCACCGGCCTGCATGCCGGTAATCAACAGCGGCTTGAGGTTGGCACGCGCAGCGTAGACCGCAGCGCTGTAGCCGGCAGGGCCGGAACCGAGAATGATCACCCGCGAATGACGTACTTCAGACATGTCGAACTCCTGTCGAGCGGGCCGCACGGGTTCGGCTGCAAAGCGCCGGCGGCGGCTGGAAATAAAATGGACCCACGCAGCACTTGGGGAAGGCTATAACGCGCAAGTCCGAAACCTTTAAAGTTGAGCGCACTGTAGCGAGGTCGCAGAGATTAAGGAAATATCCTCAGACAATCCACCTTATAGACACGCTCTATCCACCAGCAAAATCGATAGAGAGGTCCCGCGAGGTTTTGTTACAGCCGGTTGCGCGCTGCTCAGCCGGCTTCCGTCATGCCAGCAAACTCGGTAAGGTCAGCGCGTTTACCTTCTGCGGAGCGTCTCCATGCAAGCCCCTGTTCTATCCGGCCCGCACTACCTGCGTGAAGGCCTCAAGCTGATCCTGACCCCCGGCCTGCGCCTGTTCGTGCTGCTGCCGCTGGCGATCAATCTGCTGCTGTTCGGTGGTCTGGTGTACCTGGCCGCGCATCAGTTCAGCCTGTGGGTCGACACGCTGATGCCGACTCTGCCGGAGTGGCTGAGCTTTCTCACCTACATCATCTGGCCGCTGTTCGTGGCGCTGGTAGTGCTGATGGTGTTCTTCACCTTCACTCTTGTAGCCAACATTGTCGCGGCGCCGTTCAACGGCTTTCTGGCAGAAAAGGTCGAAGTGGTGGTGCGCGGCCAGGACACCTTCCCGCCGTTCAGCTGGGGCGAGCTGATCGCCATGGTGCCGCGCACCTTGAGCCGCGAAATGCGCAAGCTGGGCTACTTCTTGCCGCGCGCACTGGCGCTGTTCATTCTCTCGTTCATTCCGGTGGTGAACGTCATTGCCGCACCACTGTGGCTGATTTTCGGCGTGTGGATGATGGCCATCCAGTACATCGACTATCCGGCCGACAACAACAAGATGAGCTGGCAGGACATGCTCGCCTGGCTACGCCAGAAGCGCTGGCAGAGCATGGGCTTTGGCGGCATCACCTACCTGGCGCTGATGATCCCATTCGTCAACATCGTGATGATGCCGGCAGCGGTGGCCGGGGCGACGTTGTTCTGGGTGCGCGAGCGCAGCTGATCGGCTCTGGGGCCGGTGCACGGCCCCAGAGCAAGGCTCAAGAACCCAACTGGCTGGAAAACTGCCCCACCACTTCGACCACGCGCTTGGCGCCATCCTGAATCTCGGTTATCACCGCGCCAGTCTCGCCGGCCAGGCTCAGGCCCTGCTCGGCCTGGCGCTTGCTGGTGTCGATGATAGCCACCGCGGCCAACGCCAACTGCTCGTTCTGCTGCACGACCCGGGCGATCTCTTCGGTGGCGGTGCTGGTGCGCGAAGCCAACTGGCGTACTTCATCGGCGACCACGGCAAAGCCCCTACCCTGCTCACCGGCGCGGGCCGCTTCGATGGCGGCGTTGAGCGCCAGCAGGTTGGTCTGCCCGGCAATATCGCTGATGGTCTTGATAATCGAGCCAATCACCCGTGACTGGGTATCCAGCGCCTGAATACCTTCGGCAGCCTGCTGCATCGAGGCTTCCAGGCCGCGCATCACGCTGACGGTCTGAGTCACCACATCATTGGCCTTGCAGGCGCTGGCATCGGTACCAAGCGAGGTGCTGTAGGCGATATCGGCTGCCTGGGCGACAGCCTGCTCCTGGTTGACCTGGTCGGTAATCACTGTGGCGAACTTGACCACTTTGTAGAGCACGTCGTGGGCGTCGATGATTGGGTTGTAGGACGCTTCGAGCCACACCACGCGGCCATTGGCATCTACCCGCTTGAACCGGTCAGCGACAAACTCGCCACGGCGCAGCTTGTCCCAGAACACCTGGTAACCGGCTGAGTTGGCTTCTTCAGGCTCGCAGAACAGGCGGTGATGCTTGCCTTTGACCTGCTCCAGGCGATAGCCCATGGTCTGCAGGAAGCGCTCGTTGGCGGTCAGTACATGGCCATCGAGGCTGAATTCGATGACAGCCGTTGAGCGCATCAGTGCATTGATCAGGCTCTCGTGCTCACGCGAACTGGCAATGGTCCGGGTCAGGTCGCTGGAGTGCAGCGTGAAGTACTTGATGCGGCCCTCGAAATCGCGCACCGGCTGCAGTATCGAGCGCAGCCACGCCTCTTCGCCATTGCCACGCAGTAGGCGGAAAGCGCCATTGAGGTGGGCGCCGGTGCTGATGGCGGCTTTCATGCGCTCATAGAAATCGAGTTTCTTGACGTGCGCCGGAACGATCTCTTCAAGGCTGCGGCCGAGCAACTGGTCAGCGCGATAGAACATTTCACGCTCAAAGTTGGCGTTGACCGTTTCGATGCGCCCCTGCGGATCGAGCTGCAGCACCAGCATTTCGCTGTCGAGGCTGTCCTTGACCTGCTCCATGGACATCAAGTCCTCGCGCAGTTGCTGGTTTTCTTTCTTGAGCTTGCTGTTGAACATTACCGCACTCCTGGAGCGCACCGGCCATCCGAATCCATCTGCATCGGCAGATATATGGGCGTTCTTGAGCGGCCTGCGGGGAAATATTCAGCGCACTAGGCATTGCGCAACCAGGCGTCACTTGCCGGTCATAAAGTGGTCATGGGAACGCAATCGGGCAGGCGGAAACTTCTGTCATGAACACTCCAAGCCTGCGCATCACCTTTGTCAGTGAGACATTTGCCCCTGAAGTCAATGGCGTGGCCAATACCCTCGGCCGGTTCAGTGATGGTCTGCGCGAGCGCGGCCACAGCGTTGAGCTGGTGCGCCCGCGCCAGGCCCACGATCCACTGCGCCTTGACGATGCTGACCTGCTGCTGTGCAAAGGCTGGCCGCTGCCGGGTTACCCCGACCTGCAATGGGGCGGTATTTCCCTGCACAAGCTGCTGCGGCGCTGGCGCAGGCAGCGGCCAGATGTGATCTATATCGCCACCGAGGGCCCGTTGGGGCTGAGTGCGCTGCGCGCCGCACGCCGTTTGAAGATTGCCGTGGTCAGCGGCTTTCACACCAATTTCCCGCAGTATGCAGGCCAGTACGGGCTTGGCCTGCTGGCCCGGCTGCTGACCCACTACCTGCGCTGGTTCCACCGGCGCAGCGCGGTAACGCTGGTGCCAAGCATCAGCCAACGGGTGGATCTCGAACGACGCGGTTTTACCCAACTGGCCTTGCTCGCACGCGGAGTCGATGCCTGCCTGTTCAATCCCGCCCGCCGCAGCCAGATGCTGCGTGAAGCATGGGGCCTGGCCGAGCAAGACCTGGCGATAATGTATGTCGGCCGGCTGGCTGCAGAAAAAAACCTGAACCTGCTCAAGCCGTGCCTGCAAGCCCTCCAGCAGCGCTATCCACAACAGCGCCTGCGCCTGATAATGGTTGGCGACGGCCCACAGCGGGCCAGCCTCGAGCAGCAACTGCCAGACGCGGTGTTCTGCGGCGCGCAGCGTGGCCAACACCTTGCCGAGCACTACGCCAGCGGCGATGTGTTCCTGTTCCCAAGCCTGACCGAGACGTTTGGCAACGTCGTCCTCGAGGCCATGGCCTCAGGCCTGGCCGTGGTCGCGTATGATCAAGCCGCAGCGGCTCAGCACGTGCGTCATGGGCACAGCGGGGCCGTGGCTATGCCCGGGGATCAGATCGGGTTCATCGATGCAGCGTGCTGGTTACTGGAGGAAAGCGAAACCCTGCGCCGGGTTCGCCTGAATGCGCGACAGCATGCCAGCCGCCAAGGTTGGCCAGCCATCATCGAGCAGTTCGAAGGGTATTTGTGCGATGCCTGGCAGCAGGCCTGCGACGCAACCAGCGCCAGAGCGCCGCTGCCGTTGCCCGCGCTGGGCCGGTTAGCCAGCCCCGGCCGCTCGCAACAGCGCCGTTAAGCCAAGGCTTTTTCGATCGCCTGCACCAGTGCAGGGTCATCCGGTGCAGTACGCGGGGCGAAGCGAGCCAGCACGCGGCCGTCCTTGCCCACCAGAAACTTTTCGAAATTCCAGCTGATATCGCCCGGATACTCGGCACCCTCGCCCGCCAGCAGCCGATACAGCGAGTGGCGCTGAGGACCATTGACTTCAAGCTTACTGCTCAGCGGAAAACTCACCCCGTAGTTGAGGCTGCAGAATTCCTGAATTTCACGCTCGCTGCCCGGCTCCTGGCCGGCGAACTGGTTGCACGGCAAGCCGAGCACGCTGAAGCCCTTGGCCTTGTACAGCTGGTGCAGCGATTCAAGCGAGGCGTACTGCGGGGTCAGGCCACACTTGGAGGCCACATTGACCACCAGCACCACCTGGCCCTTGAACGGCGCAAGGGGTAGATCCTCGCCGTCCAACGCATGCAACGTCAGCTCGTGAAATGCACTCATGATGACTCCCCTTTCCTGCGTTTTGATTGTCGCTGGAGCAAACGGCGCCCACTAAAAAGGCGCGCGGGCCAACCGTCAACCCTCCGATGGAGGGCAAGTACGGCTTGCCCGAGCGCCTGGCGACTGTCTGAGCTTAGCGCAGATATCAGTGCTGATGGCCGCCTTCGCCATGGACGTGGCCATGGGCAACTTCTTCTTCGCTGGCATCACGGACCGCAACGACCTTGACCTGGAAGGTCAGGCGCTGACCGGCCAGTGGGTGGTTGCCGTCGACAGTTACGTCGTCGCCGTCCAGGTCACGGATGGTGACGATCTGCATCTGGCCGTCCGGCGCCGAAGCGTGGAACTGCATGCCGACTTCGAGCACGTCGACACCTTCGAACATGCTGCGGTTGAGAGTGCTGACCAGCTCGGCCAGGTATTCGCCGTAGGCGTCTTCCGGCTCGATGGTAACGTTAAGTTCTTCGCCGACGTCTTTACCTTCCAGGGCTTTTTCCAAGCCTGGGATGATGTTGCCGGAACCGTGCAGGTAAACCAGCGGCGCGCCGCCAGAGGAGCTGTCAATCACCTCCCCGGCGTCGTTGGTCAGGGTATAGTCGATGGAGACGGCCTTGTTGGCGGCGATCGGCATGGGGGCGAGACCTTTTGCAAAAGAATGTAGAGCGGACAAGTGTAACCAACGCATCGCCCGATTGCGAACGCACTGCAGGCGATGCCCGCCCCGTCAGTCGGGTCAGCGGTTTTCATCAGGATGATCAGGGCCACTGGGTGGTCGAGCTGACGTGCGGGCATACCCAGCACCTGCGCCATCAACCACCCTGGCAAGCACGCCCCTGGGTGCTCGAGGCCGCCGAGCGCGAACAGCGCATCGGCCAGACATTCGCGTGTGGATGGTGCGCACAAGGCGCCGATTAGCGATACCCTTGGCGATTGGTTCTTTGCACCGCTTATTTCGAGAAGCACGCATGCAGACATTTTTCATCGCACCGACCGACTTCGGTGTCGGCCTGACCTCCATCAGCCTCGGCCTGGTCCGCGCGCTCGAGCGCGGCGGCCTCAAGGTCGGCTTCTTCAAGCCCATTGCCCAGCCCCATCCGGGTGACACCGGCCCGGAGCGCTCGACCGAGCTGATGGCGCGCACCCACGGCCTGAAGCCGCCGACGCCGCTGAGCCTGGGCCAGGTCGAGCGGATGCTCGGCGACGGCCAGCTCGACGAACTGCTTGAAGAAATCATTCGCCTGTACCAACAGGCCTGCGTCGGCAAGGACGTGGTGGTGGTCGAGGGCATGGTGCCGACCCGGCATGCCAGCTACGCGGCGCGGGTCAACCTGCATCTGGCGAAAAGCCTGGATGCCGAGGTGATTCTGGTGTCGGCGCCGGAAAACGAAGTGCTCAGCGAACTGTCTGGCCGTGTCGAGCTGCAAGCGCAGTTGTTCGGCGGCCCGCGTGATCCGAAGGTACTTGGGGTGATCCTCAACAAGGTCCGCACCGAAGAGAGCATGAGCGAGTTCGCCAGCCGCCTGCGTGAGCATTCGCCGCTGCTGCGCGGCAATGACTTCCGCCTGCTCGGCTGCATCCCCTATCAACCCGAGCTGAACGCGCCACGCACCCGCGATGTGGCCGATCTGCTCGGCGCTCAGGTAGTGAACGCCGGTGACTACGAGCAACGGCGGATGAACACCATCATCATCTGCGCCCGCACCGTGGCCAACACAGTGCCGCTGCTCAAGCCCGGCACGCTGGTGGTGACCCCTGGCGATCGCGACGACATCATCCTTGCCGTAAGTCTGGCGGCAATCAACGGCGTGCCGCTGGCGGGCCTGTTGCTGACCAGCGACAGCAAGCCTGACCCACGCATTCTCGAACTGTGTCGAGGCGCACTGCAGGCCGGCCTGCCGATCCTGTCGGTGAGCACCGGCTCCTACGACACCGCCAACCGGCTCAACTCGCTCAACCGCGAGATCCCGGTCGACGACCGCGAGCGCGCCGAATTCATCACCGACTTTGTCGCCGGCCAACTCGATGCCGCCTGGCTGCACCAGCGCTGCGGCACGCCGCGTGAACTGCGCCTGTCGCCGGCGGTGTTCCGCTATCAGCTGATCCAGCGCGCCCAGCAGGCCAACAAGCGTATCGTCCTGCCCGAGGGCGCCGAGCCGCTGCTGGTACAAGCGGCCGCGATTTGCCAGGCGCGTGGGATTGCCCGCTGCGTGCTGCTGGCCAAGCCCGAAGAAGTCCAGGCGGTCGCCCGCGCGCAGGGCATTACCCTGCCGCCGGATCTGGAAATTCTCGACCCTGATTTGATCCGTGGGCGTTACGTCGAGCCGATGGTCAATCTGCGCAAGAGCAAGAACCTCAATGCGCCGATGGCCGAACAGCAGCTGGAAGACCCGGTGGTGATCGGTACCATGATGCTGGCGCTGGATGAAGTCGACGGTTTGGTCTCTGGCCTGGTGCATTCGACCGCCAACACCATTCGCCCGGCCCTGCAACTGATCAAGACCGCGCCGGGCAGCAGCCTGGTGTCGTCGGTGTTCTTCATGCTGTTTCCGGAACAGGTGCTGGTGTACGGCGACTGCGTGATGAACCCACACCCGAGCGCCGCCGAGCTGGCCGAGATCGCCCAGCAGAGCGCGCAGTCAGCCGAGGCCTTCGGCATTGCGCCGCGGGTGGCGATGATCAGCTATTCGAGTGATTCGGCCAGTGACGAGGAAGTCGACAAGGTGCGTGAGGCAACGCGTCTGGCGCAGCAGGCCGAACAACGTCTGGTGATTGATGGGCCGTTGCAGTATGACGCTGCGGCCAACCCGGAGATCGCCCGCCAACTCGCGCCGCAAAGCCCGGTGGCTGGGCGCGCGACGGTGTTCGTGTTCCCTGACCTGAATACTGGCAATACCACCCACAAGGCGGTGCAGCGCAGCACTGATGGGGTCAGCCTGGGGCCGATGCTGCAGGGTTTGCGTAAACCTGTGAACGACCTGCCGCGCGGGGCGCAGGTGGATGACATTGTGCATACCATTGCGCTGACGGCGATTCAGGCCAGCAGGAATATTTGAGTGGATCTTGGGGCTGCTTTGCAGCCCTTTCGCGACACAAGGCCGCTCCTACAGACGCGCGCGGTCCTTGTAGGAGCGGCTTTGTGTCGCGAAAGGGCCGCAACGCGGCCCCAAAAATCTCAACGCAAACGCAGATTACTGCTGATACTGCTGCCCAGGAATCGGCTTCAGATTGACTTCAACCCGGCGATTCTGCGCACGCCCGTTGGCATCGGCGTTGCTCGCAATCGGCTGATCCGGGCCAAGGCCACGTACCGACACCCGCGAAGCATCCACGCCCTGCGAGGTCAGATAAGTGCTGACCGCCTGCGCGCGACGTTGCGACAGGTCCATGTTGTGCTGGCGGCTACCGGTGCTGTCGGTGAACCCGACCACTTCAATGGTGTTCTGGTTGAACTGCTTGAACGAGCCCGCCAGGTTGTTCAGCGGGGTGTAGAAGCTTGGCGAGATGTTCGCCGAGTCGGTGGCAAAGGTGATGTTGCCTGGCATGATCAGCTTGATCTGGTCACCTTCACGCTGCACTTCGACGCCGGTGTTGGCCATGCTCTCGCGCAGCGCAGCTTCCTGCTTGTCGGCGTAGTAACCGTAACCGGCAGCGGCAGCACCTACCGCAGCCGCGCCGATCAGCGCGCCCTTGCCGCGGTTGTTGTGGTCGATCGCAGCGCCGGCTACAGCACCGGCCAGAGCACCCAGGCCGCCGTACTTGGCAGTCTTGCTCATGCCGCCAGAACCCTGGCCTTGGTTGTCATAAGGGTTCTGGCCAGCACAACCTGCCATCAGGGCAGCGGCAGTAGCGACGATAATCAGACGACGCATCATGGAAAGCTCCTACAGAAATTCAAGTGTGCAGTGATCGTACGTTGACCCATGCTGGGTTTGGATCATTGCTGGGCTGAATAATTCCATGAATATTCAAGCGCGTACGAAAGGATTCTCGCGCATCTCATCGCCCAGGCGCGTATCTGGGCCATGCCCGGCCACCACCACCGCGTCTTCATCCAGCCGGTATAAACGGTCCTTGATCGAACGAACGATAGTGCGCTGGTCGCCACCCCACAAATCGGTGCGGCCAATCCCGCGGCGGAACAAGGTGTCGCCGGCAATCAGCAGCTTGGCATCGGCAAACCAGAAGCTCATCGAGCCCGGGCTATGCCCAGGCGTGTGCAGGGCGACGCCACAGCCGCAGGCCAGCTCCTCTTCATCGGCGAGCCAGCGATCCGGTGGTGGTGCGGGGGTATACGGCACACCGAACATCTGGCACTGCATCTCCAGGTTGTCCCACAGCGGCTGGTCGTCCTTGTGCAGGTGCAAGGTCGCGCCGGTCAGCTCCTTGAGCCGGCCAGAGGCGAGAAAGTGATCAAGGTGGGCATGGGTGTGGATGATGCTGACCAGCGTCAGGCCGTGGGCCTGCAAGCGGGCGACGATCTTCTCTGGATCACCGCCTGGGTCGACGACGATGGCTTTCTTGCTCAGCGGATCACCGATCAGGGTGCAGTTACACTGCAACGGCCCGACCGGGAAAGTTTCGCGGATAAGGCTTGGGGCGGCGCTGGTCATGGGGGTTGTGCTCAGCTGAAGAATGCTGAGCATGATACCTCGACTCAGGGCAGATAGAGCCTGAACAAACCGCCACCGAGGGCGCCACCGTTGCTGATTTCGATTCGGCCGGTAACGCCATTGCGCTCATGCAGGGCCGCAATCCGTGCCGCGAAGTACAGGCCCAGGCCAGTGCTGCCGGTGCTGGCGTCGAGGCCCTGAATGTAATCCTGCTGCCGCTCGAGCATGCGCTCGGGATAACCCGGGCCGTCGTCGTTGACGCTGATGATCAACTGCTCGCCGTCTTCTTCAATACCGATCAGCAAGGCGTGGCCGGCGTAGCGAATGGCGTTGGTGAGCACGTTGGAGATCACCGAAGCCACCAGCTCGCGGTCGAAGAAGCCCAGCGGGCTGGCGCTTTCGATACGCCAGGTGGCGAGGATATCGCGGTGCTTGAGGATCTCCTGATGCGCCGCCAACTGCGCCTCGATGAAATCTTCCAGCTCGTGGTAGCCAGGGCAGATCGGCAGCTGATTGACGCCCAGCTTGTACAGCCCGAGCATCTGCACCAGCATGCCGTTGAGGTGGCCGAATTCGTGCTCAATGACGCCCTGCTCGTTGCCTTGCCGCTGCGCTTCGGGCAGCCGCGCCAGCCATTGGTTATGCGCCTGGATCAACGCTGACAGTGAGTTTTTCATGTCGTGGACAGTGGAGGCGATCACTGTCGAGAAATCCAGCCCCGGGCTTTCCTGGTTCATGCGCCAAACACCCGCATATGCAGTTTTCGATAACGCTCGTAGCGGCTGTCGCTGGCGGGGATGCCGGCCACGCTTTGCAGGCAGCTGCGACACTCCAGCATGTATTCGGGCGAAGGCGACTCACCGGCGATACGCAACAGGGCCTGAGCCGTGTTCAAGGCGATACTGATATTTTTTGGCTGTAGCGACAGCGCTCGGCGGAACATGCCCAAGGCCTCGTCGAGCTGGCCAGTCTGATAGCAGCGTACCCCTTGGCGGTTGAGATCGACCGCTTCGGTCACGGCGCCCAGCACCGTTGGGTCGTCGGTCATCTTGGCGACGCTCTGCATGACCTTGGGGTCATCGCCGTAGGTTTCCACGCAACCCTTGAGGATGCTGGTGCCGGCTGCCTCCTGGCCCAGTTGCTGGAGCTGCTTGGCCACGGTCAGGGCGGCGTCGACCGAGAAGAACTGGTCCATGTTGTCCAGCCGCTGCATGGCCTGCTCGGTCAACTTGGCGGCGGTTTCAGGGTCGCCGGCCTGTTGCAGGCTGGCCGCCTTCATCAACCGGGCACGCACTTGCAGGCCCTGGTCCTCGCCGTTCTCCTTGGCTACCTCACTGAGCACGGTGTTGATCTCGACCCGGGTGCGTGCGTCGAGGCCAAAACCTGCGTTCTTGCTCATCAGCGCCTGAGCCAGGCCAAGGTTGGTTTCGGCGTCCTTGTAGCGCGAGCTCTGGCCCTGGCTGACAGCGTGACGGAAGGCCTTGGACGCGCTTTCGAAATCGTCGTTGCCCATCGCCAGCTTGCCCAGCGCGGCCTGCCGGCGTACCGCCAGTGGCGACAGGCGCACGGCCTCCTCGAGCATGTGCTGGGCACGCTTGTTATCGCCCTGGGCGACCAGCACATCGGCCATGCCGTCATACAGCCCCGGCATGATCGGGAAAGCTTTCAGCGCCTGCTCGTACACGCCCTTGGCCTGATCGTTCTGGCCGCGCTTGTGCAGCACGCTGCCGAGCATCGAGTAGACCCACGGCTGCGGCCTGCTGGCGAGGATCGACGAGAGAAACTTCTCCAGCTCTTCGAAGCGGCCGAGATCGCGCAGGGCATCGGCGCGGTAGCGCAGGCACAGCGGGGCAAAGCGCGGGTCCTGCTTGCACAGGGCAGCACAGGCGGCCATCACTTCGGCCGGACGACCGCGATCAAGTGCCTGCAGAATCGGCTTGAGCAGGGTTTTGCGCTGCAGCAGTTTTTCCAGGCGCTGGGCCAGACCGACACGGTTGAACGGCTTGGTCAGGTAGGCATCCGGCTCGTGCTCGAGGGTGCTGAGAACGATGGCCTGGCTGCTCTCGGCGGTGACCATGAGGAACCCGCACTCGTGGCTGATCAACTTGTCGAGGATCAGGTCCTCGAGTACCTGCTGACCGTTCTTCTTGCCATCGCCCAGGTGAAAGTCCTGCAGGATGAAGTCATAGCGTTTCTGCGCGCACATGCGCAGCGCCTGTTCGCCGCTGTCAGCGGTGTCCACATCGCGCGCGCCCAGCTCGCGGAGCATGGAGCGGGCCGAGGTGCGAAAGTCGGTGAAGTCGTCGACGATCAGAAAGCTTTTTTGCCCGTACTGCAGCATCAACACGACCTGTCATGGCAGAGGATGGAAAATGACCCGAGGCGATGCGTGTCGCCGACCTGTTTATCGGCAGCAGGTAGAGAAAGCTGAGGGCGAATTCGCAGGCCGTAGCGCAGGCTCAGGGCAGCAGGCCTAGCGCCTTGGCCTTGGCTACCGCCTGGGTGCGGCGCTCCACGCCAAGCTTGCTGTTGATGTGGCTGGCGTGGGTCTTGACGGTGTGCAGCGAGATGAACAGGCGCTCACTGATCTGCTGGTTCGAGCAGCCTTGGGCGATCAACTCAAGCACCGCCAACTCCCGCCCGCTCAGGGCTTCGCCGGTGCCACTGGCAACCACCTGCGGCTGCGGCAGGCGCGCCAGCAGGTCGAGCTGGACGCTGCTGGCGGGGCGCGTCGACAGCTGCTCGCGCAGCCACAGCGGCTGTTCATCCAGCAACCGTTGAAACGCTTGCAAGGCCCCACCCTGGGCGGCCAGTAGCGCTTGCGGCAACAGGCTGGCAGCGGACTGCTCGCGGCCCTCGGCCAGATGCAGGGCAATCAGCTGGCACAAGGCACTGGCCGCCAGCAACTGACCGCCACTGGCCTGGCCGCGCTCGACCAGCCTCTGCAGGCGCGCGACAGCCTGCGCCGAACGGCCCTGGACGCGCTCCAGCAGCGCCTGTTGCAGCTCGATGTGCAATGGCAGTAATGGGTGAAACTCCGGCGCCGCAGCGGGCTGCTCGCCGCCATAGGTCTGAGCGAGCCGCAGCAGCCATGATTCGGCCAGGTCGGTTCGGCCCTGGGCCAGCCACAGCTCGCACTTCACCAGGGTGATCATCGCCAGGTAGAAGATTGGCGGTACGTCCCAGATATGCATCAAGCGCTCGGCTTCGGCCAGTTCGGCGAAGGCTTCGGCATACTGCCCTTCGCGGCCGTCCAGCGAGGCAATCACACAGTGCCCGATCAGCACGCTGATATCGCGACAGGCGCGTGCCTCACTGAGGCCCGCGCGCAAGCGCGCGCGGCCCTGGGCCGGTTGCAGGTGCGCCGCGAGCAGATGGCCCTCGTACAAGGTCAGCCTGGCGCGCACCGCGTATAGCCGCTGCGCTGACAGATCCTGCAGGCGCAACAAGCCCTGACGGACTTCATCCAGCGCCCGGCGGATTTCACCACGGGCGTGCAGCACCCGCGCCCGATCGTAATGGGCGAGTGCCTCGAACAACGGGTTGCCGACCCGCTGGGCCAACTCCAGCGCCTCGCGGTTCCAGCCACGCGCGCGCCAGAAGTCGGCGTCGGCAATGGCCAGGTTGGACAGCGTCGACAGGCACACCAGACGTTGGCCGTAGCGCTTGTTGGGCAGGCTCTGCAGCGCTTCGCTGCAATAGCTCAAGGTGCGTTCACGGTCGCCGCGGCCGCGAGCGATCACGCCACTGAGCGCCAGCCACTGCGCCAGCATCGAGCGCTGGGCGGTGGCCGAGGGCGCCGGCAAAAACCGGCTGAGGTGCGCCGCCAGTTCTTCGGCAGCGTCCAACTGGCAGGCCAGGCCCAACGCCCAGCTGTACAGCACGATCAGCCGTGGCGTGCTGATCAACAGGCTGTCGGGCAGGTCCATCTTCCAGCGCAGGAGCATGCCGACGTTCTGCTCGGCCAGCAGTTGCTCCTCGGACAGGCTCTGCACCAGGTCCGCCGCCACATCCAGATGGCCGGCGCGCAGGGCCTGCTCGACCGCTTCGTCAAGCAGGCCCTGGGCCTGAAACCAGCGGCAGGCGCGCAGGTGCAGATCAGCCAGCGGCGCGCTGTGCTGGCGGCTGCGCAGCAAATCAGAGAACAGATGATGGTAGCGATACCAATGGCCGTGTTCATCCAGCGGCACCAGAAACACCTGATGCGCTTGCAGGTAGCGCAGGATGCCGGCGCTGTCCTGACGTGCGCGCAGGGCATCGCACAGCTCGGCGCAGAAGCGCTCCTGGCAGGCGGTTTCGTACAAAAACGCCTGCACGTCGGCCGGCAGGATATCGATCACTTCTTCGAGCAGATAATCACGGATCAGCCCTTCGCCGCCATGCAATGCCTGCGGCAAGGCATGTTCGTCGCCCGACTCGCTGGCTGCCAGCTGCCAGAAGCGCAGCCCCGCTACCCAGCCATCGCTGCGCTGGATCAGGTTGTCCAGTGCCTGCCCGCGCAAGCCGGTGGGCTGTCGGCCGAGCACCGCCAGCGCTTCGTCGGCAGTAAGGCGCAGGTCCTGCTCGTTGAGTTCGCTGAGTTGGCGCGACAGGCGCAGACGGGCCAGGTGCCAATCGGGGCGCTGGCGGCTGGTAATCATCAGCACCAGGCCGTTTGGCAGGTGATTGAGGAAGAACTGCAAACACCGGTCGAGCACCGCCCCCTGCGCCAGATGGTAGTCGTCAAGCACCAGCAGGATCGGGCTATCGCTTTGCAGGTACAGCGCCAGCTCGTCGAGCAGGCCGTCGAGCCACTCTTCGAAGGCGAACGGCTGATGACGCTGGCGCATTTTCAACAGGCCCATGGCCTGCCCGCCCAAGGCCGGGCAGTACTGCTGCAAACCTTCCAGCAGGCGCTCGAGGAAGCGCCCAGGGTCGGCATCCCTTTGGCTCAACCCCAGCCACAGGCTGCGCCAGTGATCAGGCAGGGACTCGCAGAACTCGATCGCCAGTGAGCTTTTGCCGAAGCCGGCTGGCGCGTTGATCAGCAACAGCCTGCCAGACAGCCCCGCATGCAGACGCTGGCACAAGCGCCCACGGGGCACATGGCCATCGGGCAACGGTGGCCGGAAAAAACGCCCGTCCAGCAGGCCAAGGGCCTGGCTGGTGTATCCATGCGTACGGGACAGATCAGTCATGGCCGGCTCGTTATGAGGGAGACATCAGCACAGCAGGTCGTTGCGAGACTAGCGGGTATCGCAGCCTATTTGAAGATGATGGGTGTGTTTATCCGGTAAAAGACTACGACAAAAAACGACAGAGCTGATTTACGGCAACCCATCAGTGCGCACCGGAAATCAAAACGCCCCGGCGGGCCGGGGCGTTCTGGGAGTCACGCGGAGTTTTAGCTGCGTTGATTAACGAATACCGTCCTGGCGCAACGCTGCTGGCTGGAAGTCGGCCTTGCTGGCGGTGAAGCCAAAGTCATAGGCACGTTTTTCTTCGTTTTTCAGACCCAGGGCCAGGTAGCGACCCGACTGCAGGTCATAGATCGCCTCGAGGGTGTACCACGGTACCTGGTTGTTGTAATAGTCCTGAGCATGCGCTTCGGACACGCGCCACAACTGGTTGCGACCGTCGTACTGGTCGATCACCGAGGCTTGCCAGGTGTCCTCATCGATATAGAAGTCGCGCTTGGCATAGATATGCCGCTGGCCCGGCTTCAAGGTCGCGACCACATGCCAGACCCGGCGCAGCTCATAGCGGCTAAGGTCCTGGTTGATGTGGCCGGGCTTGACGATATCGGCGTATTTCAGGCTTGGCGAATCGAGCCTGTAGGTGTTGGAGGCGATGTACATCTCCTTCTTGCCTTCAAGCTTCCAGTCGTAGCGATCTGGCGCGCCGTTGAACATGTCGAGGTTATCGGATGTACGCAGCCCGTCTGCCGCAGTACCCGGACCATCGTAGGACACCTGCGGTGCCTGGCGCACGCGGCGTTGGCCGGCGTTGTAGACCCAGGCCTTGCGCGGCTCCTTGACCTGGTCAAGGGTCTCGTGGACCAGCAGCACGGTGCCCGCCAGGCGCGAAGGCGCGGTGACCTTCTGTTTGAAGTAGAACAGCACGTTGCCCGGGTTGGCTGGATCGTAATCTTTCAGCTTGTCGCGGAACACAAACTGGTCCGAGAACGATACCGGGCTGTAGGAGCCGTTGGGTTGCGGCGTGACCTGGGTAACCAGGCGCGTCACGCTGCCACCGCGATAGCGGGTGATATGGTTCCAGATCACTTCGACGCCGCTCTTGGGAATCGGGAACGGAATAGCCGTCTCGAAGTTCTCCAGGCCGTTGCCGCCCGCCACCAGATTGGTCTTGGTAGCGTTGCGCTTGATGGCGGCAAAAACTTCATCCGGCACGGTCGAGCCGCGATGGGTCGGGTAGACCGGAATCTTGTAGGTCTCCGGGTAGCGCTTGAACATCGCGTACTGGCCAGGCGAAAGCTTGTCCTTGTACTGCTCGACGTTCTGCGCGGTGATGGTGAATTTGGGCTTCTCGCTGCCATACGGGTCAGACAGGAACCCCTTGGCATCGACGCTGCCAGCGGTTTTCGACAGCGGTTGCCAGGCCGTGATGGAGCCGTCGGCGTTACCGGCTTTTTCCGCACCCATCGGCGTCAGGGTGCTGCCGAGCTTGGCCGCCTCGTCAGCGGAAACCGCAGCCATGACGCTGGTTGCCAGCAGGGACATGCCCAGTACACCGGCCTTCAGCAGACTTCTGGTCTTGTTCATTATTGGTCGTCCTGGATCAATGGGCTTAGAAGTTCACGCCGAAGCTGAGCGCAACGAAGTCGCGGTCATCCACGGTGGTGTACTTGCCGTCAAAGAAGTTGGTGTACGACAGGCTCGCTGTGTAGGTGTTCTGGTATTCGGCGTCAAGACCCAGGCTGACGGCCTTGCGCCCTTCTTCGAAGTTGGCGCCGGGGCCAGGTGAGTAGCCGGACACGTCGTGCGACCAGGCCACGCTTGGCTTGAGGTTGACCCCAGCGAAGACGTCGTTGTAGTCCCAGATCACGCGGCCTCGGTAGCCCCACGAAGTACTGGTGGTATAGCCATCGTTTTCGCACTTGCGGCTGAGGTTGGCGGTGGATGCGCCCGCGCCGGCGCCACCGATTGTGCTGTTATTGAGCGCCACACAGGTATCCGCGCCACCGGTCGCTGGCAGCGGCCCCGGGCCATAGACCGGGTCACGGCCATAGCGGATTTCGCGGGCGTTCTCCAGGCCGCCAACGTGAGTCACGCCGACTTCGCCGACCACAGTCATGCGGCTGGCGCCCATCACTTGATCGAAGAAGTGCGTCAGGGTGGTCTGGAACTGAGTGATTTCCTTGCGACGGTAGCCGTGCAGGTCCTGCCCAGGTGTGCCAGTGAGCAACGATGCGTTGGTCAACCCGCCGCCGATCGGACGTACGCCGGAGAACAGGATGTCGGTGGTGTTGAGCTGCACCGGCGCGTTTGGCCGGTAGCTGACTTCACCGCTCCAGGCGGTACCGGTTGGCAGCGTGGTGGAGAAGCTCAAACCGTACAGGCGGATGTCTTCCGGGTACTCGACGAAGTATTTCGAGTTGCCCGCAACGATCAGCGGCGCCAGACCCTGCAGCGGTGGCGGCAAACCGGCGAGGCCAGCGAACACCGATGGATCGGCACCGGTGGCACTGAAGATCGGCGCACGGCTGTGATAATTCATGAAGTAGGCGCCGAACTCGGTGTCCAATGGCTCGAACATGTAGCGCAGCGCGACCCCGAACTGGCCACTGTCACGGGCATCGCGGTCAGCACTGCGCCGCACAAGCACGCCTTCGTTGTTGTAGTCCACCCCGCTCCCGGCCAGGATGCCCTGCGCTATAGGTGGCAGCCCGCTCAAAGTTCGCCCACTGCTGAGCACCCGCAGATTGTCGGTACAGCCGTCGGCAATGATGTCCGGCTGAGAGAAGAAGGTGCCGCAGTTATCGACAACCGTCTGGTCCCATTCCAGCTGGTAGAAGGCCTCGGCCGAGAGGTTGTCGGTCAGGCTCTGCGAGATATAGAACATGTTGACCGGGATCAGGCCTTCTTTGATCTCGGCGCCAGGACGGCGGAAGGCAGCCACGTCAATCGGGTTGATCGAGTTGATGCCACCGCCAATGAAGGTGCTTTCACCCCAACTGACTACCTGCTTGCCGAAACGCACCGAGCCGGGTTGGTCGGCAATCGAGTAGTTGTGATAGACGAACGCATCGAGCAGCTCGGCCCCGGAAGACTTGGCGCCTTCCTTGCGATTGGAGTCGCTAATGTCCTTGAACTCGCGGTGTTCATCCTTGAGCTCGAAGTCATACCAGTACTTGCCCCGGACGAAGATGCCGGTGTCGCCGTACTTCAGTTCGAGGTCATGGATGCCCTTGAAGATTTTCGAGAAGGTCTCACCGCGCTTGAAGTTCAGGTGGCCATCGTCGGAGGTCTGCGAAAGCCCTTTGCCACCATTGTTGACGCCGATCAGGTTTTTGTTCGGGCTGGCTGTCGACCAACTGGCACCGACCGACAGCGACGAATCGAACTGGCCTTCGATTTCACCGATGTTGAAACTGACCGCGAATGCAGGGCTTGCGAGCGTAGAAGCGAGGCTGACGGCAAAGGGCAGTCTTGCCCGACGCCAGAACGGGTGTGCAGATTTCATCGACGCTACTCCATGTTCTTTTTTGTTATGGCAGTGAGTCCTTGCAGAAACGGTCCGGCTGACCGGTAGGCAGGCTTGCACCTGCGACGCTGCGAGTTGCACGCAGCGCTCCCCCTCCGTTTCTGAAAACCCCTGGCCCCGACTATAGCCAGCAGGCTCGGACGCTAGATCCCTCTAAAGTGTGATTTGCGTTCCGTGCCCGTCGCTCGCCCCGATCTGGTCCGGTGTGCGAGCTGACAGTGCTCTAGCATGGCCCAATTTTCCCATTTGACAAGGCGCCATCCTCTCTGCAATGCGGGTCGCGCCTAATTCGCCGATGACCCGCTGCGCTTCACAGGGTCGACAGGAACGCGCTGTTGCTGGCCTGCCATTCGACGATATCGAGGCGGATGCGCTTCTTGTCCAGCTTGCCGACGCTGGTCTTGGGAATTTCCGTAACAACGGCAATCTGGCTGGGAATCGCCCACTTGTTGATATGACCTTGCTCGACGAACGGTTTGAGATGTTCTTTGAGCGCGCGGGCGTCAAGGCTCTGCCCGTCGCGAACAACCAGCAGGGCAAACGGACGCTCGCCCCACTGTGGATCGGCGACACCGACCACTGCCACTTCACGCACCGCCGGATGGCGGCTGATCAAGTCTTCAAGGTCGAGCGAGGAAATCCATTCACCGCCGGTCTTGATCACATCCTTGATGCGGTCGCGGATGTCGATATAGCCCATGCCGTCGAGGGTGGCGACGTCTCCGGTATGCAGCCAGCCGCCAGCCCACAGCTCGGTGCTTTTTTCCGGCTCCTTGAAATACCCCATCGACAGCCACGGCGCCCGCAGCACCAGTTCGCCCTGGGTCTCACCATCGGCCGGGAGGAAATTGCCATCGCCGTCGACAATCGCGGCTTCCACCAGCGGCACCGGCACCCCGGCCTTGATCCGATAGCTGACCCGCTCGTCATCGCCGCCGGCCTGCAGCTCTTCGTTGATGTGCGCCGCGGAGATCAGCGGGCAGGTTTCGGACATACCATAGGCTGCAGTGAGCTGAATGCCACGGGCCAGCGCGGCCTGATACAGCGCACGGTTGAGCGCACTGCCGCCAATGATGATCTTCCAGCCGCCGAAGTCCTGGCCCTGGGACGCCGGGCAATTGAGCAGCATCTGCAGGATGGTCGGTACGCAGTGGGAGAAAGTTACCTTCTCTTCTCGCCAGAGCTTGACCAGCATGTCCGGCTCGTATCGGCCAGGGTAGACCTGCTTCATGCCCATCAGCGTGGCTGCGTACGGGATACCCCAAGCGTGAACGTGGAACATCGGCGTGATCGGCATGTACACGTCATCGCTGCCGAGCAGGCGCACGCTGTCGATGCTGCCCAGTACCGAAGTTTCCGCCAGGGTATGCAGCACCAGTTGCCGATGGGTGAAGTACACGCCCTTAGGGTTGCCGGTGGTGCCGGTGGTGTAAAACATGGTCGCCACCGAGTTCTCGTCGAAATCAGGGAAGGCGTACTGCGGGCTGGCGGCGGCCAGCAGTTGTTCGTACTCGCCGACCAGGTTCGGCAGTTCGGCGCGCTTGTCCGGGCCGTCGGTCAGCAGCAGGGTCTTTTCAACCGTGGTCAGCTGCCCGGCGATGCCTTGATACAGGCCGATGAAATCGCTGTTGACCAACACCAGCCGGTCCTCGGCGTGGTTCATGGTGTAGAGGATCTGCTCGGGCGACAGGCGCACATTGATGGTGTGCACCACCGCGCCGATCATCGGGATGGCAAACATGCATTCCAGGTAACGATGGCTGTCCCAGTCCATCACGGCGACGGTGTCGCCCGGCTTGACCCCGGCCTCGCTAAGCACATTGGCCAGGCGCGCGATGCGCTCGACCAGTTGTGGATAGGTCAGGCGCAACTGGTCACGGTAGACGATCTCGCGGGTGCGCTCGTAGCGGCTGCCAGACAACAGCAGGCGCTTGATCAGCAGCGGGAATTGGTAAGCACCTTCAGCGGGTTGGATGATGCGCGTCTGCAGCATGGTTATCCCTTTTTCGAGTCGGGCGAGGTCAGGCGGTTACTCTAGAGCGCAGATGTGACAGCCAAATCAGCCGAAGGAATGATTTGCGCGGCGCGGGTATGAGTGCCGCTGTTGACTCTACCGCTAGGGGCAGGCCTTAGCCTCGTTGGCTTGATTGAGTGGAGCTGACATGAGCAAACGTATTCTGGTGATCCTCGGCCACCCCGCCACGGACAGCTTTTGCGCCGCATTGGGCCAGGCCTACATCCTCGCCGCCGGCGAGGCCGGGCATGCCGTGCGTATTCTTGACCTGCCGAAAGCGACCTTCGACCCGGTACTGCACCACGGCTATCGGCAGATCCAGCCGCTGGAACCGGACTTGCGCCAGGCCCAGGAGGACATCCTCTGGGCCGAACAACTGGTGTTTGTCTTTCCGATCTGGTGGGGCGCTACCCCGGCGTTGCTCAAGGGCTTTTTCGACCGTACTTTCCTGCCTGGCTTTGCCTTCAAGTACCGCGAAGACTCGCCATTCCCTGAGCAACTGCTCAAGGGCCGCACCGCCCATTTGCTGGTGACCATGGACACGCCGCCCTGGTACTACCGTTGGGTCTATCGCATGCCTGGCCTGCATCAGATGCGTAAAACCACCCTGGCCTTCTGCGGCATCAAGCCGACCCGCACCCTGACGTTCGGGCCGGTACTCGGCTCCAGTACCAGCCAGCGCGAGCGTTGGGTGCTGCAGGCCCGCAAGCTGGCCGCCAGCTAGCCACGTAGACGCGTTCAGCTGCTTGTGTAAGATGAATCGCCAGCCCAGGCTGGCGCATCGATCACGCAAGGAAGCCCCCATGTACATCGGAAAAGCAGCCCAACTTGCGGGCACCAGCGTCAAATCGATCCGTCACTACGAGAAGCTCGGCCTACTGCCCGAGCCGCAACGCGCAGGCAACTACCGGATCTACAGCGAACAGAGCGTAGATCGCCTGCGCCTGATCAAATGCGCGCAGCAACTTGGATTCAAGCTGAAAGAGATGCAGGCCATCCTGCAGCCTTACCCAGACGGTCAGATTCCCTGGCTGCAGGTGCAACAGGCGCTCGCCGACAAGAAAGCTGCAGTTCGCGCACAGATCACCTCCTTGCAGGGGCTGCACGCGGCGCTGGAAGCATTCGAGCACGAAACTGCTGATGCCCTCTGCACGCTGCAGCCAGAGATCGGGGCAGCGGCCAAGGTCGCATGACAGATTTCAACTAGTCGACATGCGTTTTTTCACCTGATTCTGTAGGGTCTATTACCCTCCCCTTCGCGCACGCTGCCAGAGCACAGGACAGACCATGACCTCCAGCCACACTGCTGTATTTCTTGACCATGACTCACTGGACCTCGGCGACCTCGACCTAAGCGCACTCAGGGCCTGCTTCGGTACTCTTACGCTACACGGCGCGACCGCGCCGGAGCAGGTTGCCGAACGCCTGCAGGGCGCTACTGTGGCAATCAGCAACAAGGTGCTGCTGGGTGCGGACGTACTGGCGGCCAACCCGCAGTTGCAACTGATCCTGGTGGCTGCAACCGGCACCAACAACGTCGACCTGAACGCCGCGCGTGCCCAGGGCATTACCGTGTGCAACTGCCAGGGCTACGGCACTCCCTCGGTGGCGCAGCACACCCTGGCCTTGCTGCTGGCGCTGGCGACCCGCCTGTGCGACTACCAGCGCGCGGTCGCCGACGGTCAATGGGCCAAGGCCAGCCAGTTCTGCCTGCTCGACTTCCCTATCGTCGAACTTGAAGGCAAGACCCTCGGCCTGCTCGGCCACGGCGAGCTGGGCGGCGCCGTGGCACGCCTGGCCGAGGCCTTTGGCATGCGCGTTCTGAGCGGGCAGATCCCCGGTCGCCCTGCACGTGCCGAGCGCCTGCCGCTGGACGAATTGCTGCCGCAGGTCGATGCGTTGACCCTGCATTGCCCGCTCAATGAACACACCCGGCACATGATCAGCCACCGTGAACTGGCCCTGCTCAAGCCCGGCGCGTTGGTGGTCAACACCGCCCGCGGCGGCCTGATCGATGAACAGGCCTTGGCCGACGCCCTGCGCAGCGGTCATCTGGGCGGCGCGGCGACCGACGTGCTCAGCGTCGAGCCACCGGTCAACGGCAACCCGCTGCTGGAGGCGGACGTGCCACGCCTGATCGTGACTCCACACAGTGCCTGGGGCGCGGTCGAGGCACGGCAGCGCATCGTTGGGCAGCTCAGCGAAAACGCCCAGGCGTTCTTTGCCGGCGCGCCGCGCCGCGTGGTCAGCTGAGCCAAGCCAGCCTCTGCTACACTGCGCGACTTTTTTCAGGAGGCGTCGTCCATGGACCCGCGCAGTGAAGTGTTGCTCCGTCAGGCGGAGTTGTTCCAGGGCTCGGTGCTGCTTGCCGGCCTGCCCGCCGACGATCTGCTCGGCCAACTGCCGCAAGCCCACGGCTGGACCTGGCACGCCGGCGACCAGGCCCTGCTCGAAGCGCGCTTTGCCGGGCGCAACCAGCATGGCGTCGAGCCGCCGCAGGTGCCGTTCGATGGCGCGGTAGTGTTCATGCCCAAGTCGCGCGAACTGGCCGCCTACCTGCTCAACGCCCTGGCTTCGCGCCTGGCTGGCCGTGAGCTGTATCTGGTCGGTGAAAAGCGCGGCGGGATCGAAGGCGGCGCCAAGCTGCTGCAAGCCTTCGGCAAGCCGCGCAAGCTCGACAGTGCACGCCACTGCCAGCTGTGGCAGGTAACCGTCGACAACGCCCCGGCCGCCACCCCACTGGAAAGCCTGGCTGAACGCTTCGAACTGCCGCTGGCCGATGGTCCGCTGCAGATCGTCAGCCTGCCCGGGGTGTTCAGCCATGGCCGGCTGGACCGCGGCACCGCCCTGTTGCTTGAGCATCTGGACGGCCTGGCGGTTGGCCCGGTACTCGACTTCGGCTGCGGCGCGGGCGTAATCGGCTCGATCGTCAAGCGCCGTTACCCGGACAGCCAGGTAACCATGCTCGACGTCGATGCCTTCGCGGTGGCCAGCAGCCGCCTCACCCTTGCCGCCAACGGCTTGCAAGCTGAAGTCATCAGTGGCGATGGGATCGATGCTGCACCGCGTGATCTGCAGGTAATCCTGAGCAATCCGCCGTTCCATACCGGCGTCCACACTGACTACAACGCCTCGGAAACACTGCTGAAAAAATCGGCTGAACATCTGCGATCAGGTGGCGAACTTCGCCTTGTTGCGAACACCTTCCTGCGCTATCAACCGTACATCCAGCAGGCGCTGGGCAACTGCAAGACGCTGATCGAAGAACAGGGTTTCAGGATTTACCAGGCAAAACGCGGATAGAAAATAGCGCTTGCCCAAACGGATTTGCCTAGGCAGAATCCGCTCCGTCCTAGGGGAGTAGTCTCCCGCAAGCACTCAAGCTTGCCCGGTACGCGTCAACATACTTGGTCCTCAGACCATGGCGCGTACGACCCACGGTCCGCACAGACGGACCCAGGGTTTGACAAGACCTATGACACGCACACCTTACCCGGGGCGGGAAGGCTGTACGTGTCATAGCCGTGTCGACCCGCCCCCGTAGGAACCCTGATGCTGGAATCCCTTCTCGTACCAACCGCCATTGTTGCGCTCGCCGAAATCGGCGACAAGACGCAACTGCTCGCGCTCATCCTTGCTGCCCGCTTTCGCAAACCCTGGCCGATCATCGCCGGTATCGTTGTCGCCACCCTGGCCAACCACGCTGCGGCAGGTGCAGTTGGGGCGTGGGTAAGTGGTTTCTTCACCGAGTCGGTGTTGCACTGGGTGCTCGCCGCAAGCTTTGTCGCAACCGCGTTGTGGACCCTGGTGCCGGACAAGATGGACGACGACGAAAGCAGCGCAGCACGCCGCTTCGGGCCGTTCGTGACGACCTTGATTGCGTTCTTCCTGGCCGAGATCGGCGACAAGACTCAGGTCGCCACCGTGATGCTGGCGGCGCAGTATCCGCACCTGATCATGGTGATTATCGGTACCACCCTGGGCATGTTGATTGCCAACGTACCGGTGGTATTGGCGGGTAACTTTGCGGCGGAGAAGTTGCCGCTGACACTGATTCGGCGCCTGGCTGCCACGGCGTTTGTGGTGCTGGCGATCGTCGCGGTGTATTCGGCGATGAAGAGCAGTGGCTGGATTGGCTGATTCAGCAGGGATTTTGGGGCTGCTTCGCAGCCCCAATACCGCTTACTTCTTGGCAGCCTGATACAACGGCATCACCTTGGGAATGGCAGCCTGCAACGAGGCGATCCGGCTGGACGAAGCCGGGTGAGTGCTCATGAACTCAGGCGGGGCGCCCTCGGACGCCTTGCTCATCTTGTTCCACAAGGTGATCGCGGCGTTCGGGTCGTAGCCGGCACGGGCCGACAGCTCAAGACCGATCAGATCCGCCTCGTTCTCGTTGGCACGGCTGTTGGGCAAGGTCATGGAGTAGTTCACTACGGTGTCGGCGAGGGCCATGCTGTCCTGGCCCAGGCCCAGCAGGGCGCCAGCACCGGAGCGGGCCATCTCGATCCCATAGGCCTTGGACATCGCTTCACGACCATGCTCACGCAGGGCGTGAGCGATCTCATGGCCCATCACGGCGGCGATTTCAGCGTCGGTCAGCTTGAGCTGATCGATCAGGCCGGTGTAGACGATGATCTTGCCGCCAGGGCCGCAGTTCGCGTTGAGTTCGTCACTCTTGATGACGTTGACTTCCCACTTCCACTGCGCAGAATCCGGGCGAAACTTCGGCGCTTGGGCGATCAGGCGATCGGCGATGGCCTGCACGCGCTTGGCTTCGGCGCTGCTTTTATCGAGCACGCCCTTGCTCGAGGCTTCGCTCAAGGTCTGCTGATAGGACTGGGCATACATGTTGTTGACCTCGTCGGTCGACAGCATGCTGAACATGTACTGCTTGCGCTCAACGCCGACGGCGCCGCCACTGGTGGTATTCACCGCCTGGCAGCCGCTCAGCAGGACGCCGGCAGCGAGCAGGCTGAGAACAAATGACTTACGCATAAAACACTCCCTGGGTACGTGCCGCGTATCCTAGGCGCAGACGCCCGGCGCCGCCAGAGCCATAGGGAAGATTTAACCCGAGGCTTATCTGTACCACGTCAAGCCGGCGTCAGACACTCCGGTGCATCCAGCTTGGGATCATTGACGAAATTGGCCAGCGCCCGCTCGCGTAGCGCAGCCGGTGGGCCAGCAAGCAACTCATGCAAACGCGCCAGAGGCGTCTCTGGATCAAGCCAGGCAGCCTGCCCGGCCTCGTCGAGAATCAGTGGCCGGCGCTGATTGACCACCGCCTGGGTGACCACTGCGCAGCTCAGCCAGACTTGCTCCTGCACCGGGTATGCCTCCCATATCGCTGCAAAGAACAGCGCCGCGCCCTCGCCCGGCGTCAGCCAGTAAGGCCGCTTGCGCACACTGCCACGCCATTCGTAAAAACCGTTGGCCGGCATCAGGCAACGGCGCTGGGTAAACGCCTGACGAAACATCGGCTGTTCGACCAGGGTCTCGGCCCGCGCTTGCGCCGGCGTCTTGGACAAGTCGGTTAGCCACGGCGGGGTCAGCCCCCAGCGCGCTCTGGCGACCTGTAGCTGGCCGTCAAGCTGGCGCTGGATCAGCACCGAGGCGCCGGGCGCGATGTTCCATTGCGCCTGTTGGTCGGCGGGGTAGCCCGGCAGTGCGGCAAAGGCCGGGGTCCAGCGAAACAGGGCGTAGCGTCCACACATGCGATATACAACCTAGCAAATCAGTGTCCCGGGGTAACTCTCCGGTTCGTCGCCAGCAACTGGCTGGGCAACATTGTACGCATCGATCAGCTCGCGTGCGTAGCCGGCCTGCTCATCGGCCACCGCCAGGCCGAGCAAACCGTGCAATGGCAGCTCACCGGCGGCGCCGACCAGGTCGCGGCCGACGAGGTGCACCTCGATGCCCTCGCTGGCCAGCACCGCCACCAGCAGCTCGGCCTCCAGCAAGTTCTCTGGCTCGTAGATTCGTCGCATCAGGCGTCATCCTCGCTTTTCACATCGAGCATCCACTCGTCGCCATGCACCTGCAGGTCGAACACGATCGGCCGGCAGCAGACCTGACAGTCTTCGATGTAGCGCTGATCACCGCCGGACAGATCAACCGTGGTCTCCACCCCCTCTCCACAGTAAGGGCAATCGTAGAATGCAGTTTCCAGCATCGCGGCCTCCAGGGTGACTTATGCGTATAATTGTCGGTCTGTTTACGGGACCTGCGCGCGTCCGAGCCGTTTTTCGGAGCCGCCCCCTATCTATTACCCTAGTCGTTTCCAACAAGAGAGCATGATGGGCGAATTCGATGCCATCCGACCGTATGACGATGCTGAGGTGCAGGCGGTGCTGGCGCGCCTGTTCAGCGACCCGGCATTCCTCGATATCCTCACCCACTTCCGCTTCCCGCGGGCGGCCGGTGCCTTCGGCTGGCTGCTCAAGCCGTTGATCGCGCGCCGCCTGCGCAAAGAGTTCGCCGGCGTCAGTTGCGTCGCGACCCTGCAGGACAAAGTCGAGTATTACGTCGACCAGACCATCGATCGCGCCACCGACGGCGTCACCTATTCAGGTGTCGAGCAGCTCAAGGCAGGTACGGCTTACCTGTTTTTGGCCAACCACCGCGACATCGTCATGGATCCGGCCTTCGTCAACTACGCGGTGTACCACGCCGGCCTGCCAACGCCGCGCATCGCCATTGGCGACAACCTCCTGCAAAAGCCTTTTGTCAGCGACATGATGCGCCTGAACAAGAGCTTCATCGTGCACCGCTCATTGACCGGGCGGCGCGAGAAGCTGGCGGCTTATCAGTTGCTCTCGGCCTACATCAATCATTCGATCCGCACCGATGGCGCGTCGATCTGGATCGCCCAGGCTGAAGGCCGGGCCAAGGACGGCGATGACCGTACCGATTCGGCGATCCTCAAGATGTTCCACATGAGCCGCAAGGACGAGCCATTCGGCGCGGTGATCCAGGGCCTGAACCTGACGCCGGTATCGATCAGCTACGAGTATGACCCGTGCGATCAGGCCAAGGCGCGCGAGCTGTACATCCGCGCCACCACCGGCAGCTATACCAAGGCGCCCGGTGAAGACGACAAGAGCATCGCTACGGGCATCACCGGCTATAAAGGCCGCGTGCATATCCACTTCGCTGCACCGGTCAGGGAGTTCTTTGCCGATACCAAGCTGTTGGCGCAGGAAGTTGACCGGCAGATCCTGGGTGGTTACCGCTTGTTCCCGGTGCACTACCTAGCCTACGCAATGTGGCAGGATGCCGACCCGGCACTGGCCGTGCCGCCTGCCGAGAAGCTGTTCCAGGCTGAAGAGCTGGCCAAAGCCAAGCAGGAATGGCAACGCCGCCTCGACGCCTGCCCGGTCGAACAGCAGCCGTACCTGGTGCTGCAGTACGCAACGCCGGTACGCAATCAGTATCAGGTCAAGGTCCAGAGCCAGGTTGCCTGAACCGCGGCGGGGCTGGCAGCAGCCCCGCCGTCAGACCCAGGTACTCAACCAGGACAACAGCAGCGCCAGCGCCAGGCACGCCGAGCCGAGGGTGTAGTAGTAACGCGGCACGCGCCGATCAAAGGCGTCGACCAGGCCTTCGTCGACCGCCAGGCTGCGCCGCGTCAGCGCCGCCCGGCGCCGGGCGCTTTGCAGCAGCAGGCCGCCAGGGCAGGTAATCAGCAGGGCTAGCAGGTTGATCAGCTTGGCCGGATGGGCCGCCAGCAGCCCCCAGAGTACTTGCACAGACATTACAGACCTCGCAGTCGCGACAGCAAAGCCGAGCATTCTACCCAAGCCGGTCGCGTTGGCTGCGGCTTTACGACCAACTGCCGACGGATTTCATCTGCCATACCCTTTGTTCTCTGCGCTGCGCTATCGCCTGGTCCTGAAGCAAAAAAAACCGCCGCCTGAGATTCAGGCAGCGGTTTTTTTATGACCTGGCTGTGACGAACGCTTATTCGCCGAGCACCTGACCGATGGTCGGGTCCTTGAACAGACGGGTCAAGGCATCGCTGAGCACATCACTGACCAGCTTGGTGTTGGTTTCCTGGTTCGGCGCCATGCCGAAGCGCTGATCCAGCGAAGCGCCGTAACGGCCGCTGTAACGGCGGTTGGCATTGGCTACGTCAGCACGGAAGGTCGCGCCGATGGTCGCCTCGGTCACATACATCTTGTCCTTGGGCGACTGGTACTTCAGTTCGGCCAGGGTCACGGTCAACTGCGGCGCATTGGAGCCGCCCTGGGTCGGGGTGAAACCGAGCAGACGCACCGCAGCTTCGGCCTGAGCCTGCAGCTTGGGCACGACATCGTTGCCGTTGACGCTGATGGTGCTGGTTTCCGGGTACATGCCGCCACGGGTGCCGAGCGACTGCGAAGGACGACCATCGACTACCCGCACCACGACTGGCTGGCCGCGACCGACCGGATTGAGCTGAGTGGTCAGCTTGGGTTGCGGGCTGAGTTGTTGCGGGCTGTGGGCACAACCGACCAGGCTCAGGCTGGCCACCGCGAGCAAACCGAACAGCAGACGTTGCAACATGCGCGTTTCTCCAGAAAATGCGGCAAAGGCCCACAGTATACCCAGCCGCTTGAACGCCAGCTATCGGCTATATCCGCTTGTCATAATGCTTTCATGGCCGCGCCGTTATCCTTGGCCCAGCCCACTCCATACAGGATTCGCCGCCATGGCCTCGCTCTGGAACCTGCTGTTCAAGCGCTCGCCCCAGCTTATCTATGCTCGCCTCGACAGCACCGATTGCTGCCTGGGTTTCAAGCAGTGCAGCCTGCCGCCCAGCGGTAGCGGCTGGGTTCAGGTCAGTGACATGCAGCTTGCCTGGCTGGGCCGGACCTTGCCTGCCAGCGCCCGGGTTTGCGCCCGTGCAAGCCGTCGTTGGCAGCAACGCAGCCTGCCCGCCTGACAAATGCTGCAATAAAAACCGCGATTAACGACCTTTCTGCCCGCGACATCGCTATAATCTCCCCCCGATTATAAGGACGTCTCCTGATCGGGCCCCGCACCTGCCGATTGACCCCGGCACCTTCACCGCCTCGCCCACAGAGAGCCTTCCACTTCAGGTCTTGCATCCGGCTGTTGCGCCTGCTTTTTCTGGCCTTCTGCACTGCATGAACCTGTGGGTTGCCATCGCGCAGTCCCTTTTTGAGGTTCACGTCTCCAAAAGAGCGTGGAAAAAACCAGGTTTTCACAACTTCACAAGAGTGTGGCGAGCAAATGAACAGTCTGGCATGTGCAACAGCAGCAGATGTGTCCCCAACAGCCCCTGATGGCCGGTATTGGCGCTCATCCATGATGAGTCACTGAGGCCGGTCCATAACGCACGTCGGACACCTTGACCATAAGTCGAATTGCCGCAGCCGTGGCAATCAGCGTTCAATAGCTGAACCCTGAGACTGATTGGCGGTGTTCGCGAAGTTGCAAGAACTGCGAAGAGTCGGACATGGCGAGCCTGGCAACCCCAGGGATCCTATGCTGTCAATTAGGTGCTGTAGATTGTGGAGACGCGTTAATGGCGCAGAACGAATCGGTTGATGTAGTACTGGTAGGCGCGGGCATCATGAGTGCCACCCTGGCCGTACTGCTCAAGGAGCTCGACCCGGCCCTTAAACTGGAGGTCGTCGAGGCGATGGACTCCGGGGCTGCAGAAAGCTCGAACCCCTGGAACAACGCCGGGACCGGCCATGCCGGCCTGTGCGAGCTGAACTACACGCCGCAGGCCGCCGATGGCAGCATCGACATCAAGAAGGCCGTGCACATCAACACCCAGTTCGAGGTGTCACGGCAGTTCTGGGCGTACCTGATCAACAAGGGCGGCCTCGGCGCGCCGCGTGACTTCATCAATCCCGTGCCACACCTGAGCTACGTCGAAGGTGACAAGGGCGTGTCCTTCCTCAAGAAGCGTTTCGAACTGCTCAAGCAGCACCACGCCTTCAGCGAGATGGAGTACACCGAAGACAAGGCGGTGATGCGCGACTGGATGCCGTTGATGATGCCCGGCCGCCCGGCCGACCAGCACATCGCCGCAACCCGCGTGATGAAAGGCACCGACGTCAACTTCGGCGCCTTGACCAACAAACTGCTGAAAATGCTCGGCAACACCGCGGACAGCCAGGTCAAGTACAGCAAGAAGGTCGTCGGCCTGCGCCGTAACGGCGCCGGCTGGACCGTCAGCATCAAGGACGTCAACAGCGGCGGTAGCCGTGAAGTAGATGCACGCTTTGTCTTCCTCGGCGCTGGTGGCGCGGCATTGCCATTGCTGCAGGCTTCGGGCATCCCCGAGAGCAAAGGCTTTGGCGGCTTCCCGGTGAGCGGCCAGTGGCTACGCTGCGACAACCCGGAAATCGTCAAGCAGCACCAGGCCAAAGTCTACAGCCAGGCTGCTGTAGGCGCTCCGCCGATGTCGGTGCCGCACCTGGATACCCGTGTCGTCGACGGCAAGACTTCGCTGCTGTTCGGGCCCTACGCCGGCTTCACCACCAAGTTCCTCAAGCACGGTTCGCTGCTCGACCTGCCACTGTCGGTACGCCTGGGCAACCTCGGCCCGATGCTGGCAGTCGCGCGCGACAACATGGACCTGACCAAGTACCTGGTCAGTGAAGTGATGCAGTCGATGGAGCAACGCCTGGACTCGCTGCGCCGGTTCTACCCAGAAGCCAAAGCCGAAGACTGGCGCCTGGAAGTGGCCGGCCAGCGCGTGCAGATCATCAAGAAAGACCCGAAAAAAGGCGGCGTGCTGCAATTTGGCACCGAGTTGGTTGCGGCGGCCGACGGCAGCCTGGCGGCCCTGCTGGGCGCATCGCCTGGTGCTTCGGTGACGGTGTCGATCATGCTTGATCTGATCGAACGCTGCTTCCCTGAGCAAGCCAAGGGTGCCTGGGCGAGCAAGCTGCACGAGATCTTCCCTGCTCGGGAAAGTGTCCTGGCCAGCGATGCAGCGCTGTACCGCAAGGTCAGCGAGCATAACGACCAGGTATTGCAGATGGTTGAAAGCAGCCCGGCTCAGCATTACGCCTGACCGGTCTAGGGGCCGCTCTGCGGCCCCAAATCACTCCAGACTCAGATCACTCAACCACGGGCGTTGTTGATGATCTCGATGTACTCCGCGGCATTCCGCTGATCAGCGATCTGCTCGACGAAGGTCTGACCGTGTTCGTCCTTGCCGTCCAGCTCATAACCCGCCTCGACGAAGAACCCGACAAACCGCTCGAAGTCATCGATGCGCAGGCCACGATAGGCTTTGACCAGCTTGTGCGCGGACGGCGACGTCACGCCGTCGGCCGGGTCGTACTGCAGAAACGACTTGATGTAGTCGTCACTGATCTCGTCACCAATCACTTGCTTCTTGTCTTTACGCATTGCCGACTCCACCTAAGCCATCACCAAATTTCGCAGGGCGGCAGTGTACCCCCGCCAATGCGCAGGCCTCAACGCGTACGTACGGCGCCGGTATGCAGATCCGCCCAGACATGGCCGTTGGCGTAAGTCAGAAACTGCACGTAGACGGTCTCGTTGCGCAGCAGGTCGATGATCACCCGGTAGTCGGCCATCGGGTAGTTCAGGCTCAGGGTGCGGGTCTTGTCGTCGTAGACTGGCTTCTTCAGGCTCTTGCCACCTTCACCATCGAAGCTGAGCAATACTTGGGTAATCGTCGCGCCCTTGCTCAGCGGCTTGCCTTTCAGGCGCATCTGCAGCGAGGCGGTGATCGGGATCGGTTGTTGGTCAGACTGACGCTGGGTGCCGACCACTACCGAGTAGTCGGTGACTTGCAGCAACTGTTGGCTGGTCGGCGCCTCTTGGCGCAGCGACTGGTCATCAGGTGGCAGAAACTGGCTGTGCAGGGGCGCCGCAGACAACGGCAGGCTCAGCGCCAACAGCAAGGGAATGAACGCACGCATGTGAGGCTCCTTGGCATGAAGCCGCACTCTAGCATGCCCGCTCAGGCGAACTGCGCGCGCATCCACACTTGGTATGCGGCAACCCCTGGCTCACCCTCACGCGGGGCCCATGGCGCCAGCTCACCCTCACCCACCGGGCGATAAGGGCCGGCCTTGCACTCGAACAGAATGCTGTCGGCGGCGAGCACCACCAGCGCGTGATAGACGCCCGGTGGCAGGTCGACACCGAGGCACTCGCCACCGGCCTCGAGCAGGCGTTTTTCGATAACCCCGCCCTCCTCGTCGAACAGCAGCAGGCCAAGGCGCCCTTTGAGCACCAGCAAGGTCTCGGCCTTGTCTTCGCTCAGGTGGCGATGCGGCGGGATGTAGGTGTCAGGCTGCAAGCCAACCGCCATGCGGTGGCACGGTTCGGCCATGGCATGAAAGTTATGGTGCTGACGCCCGCGCGGGTTGGCCGCAGCCTGCTCGGCCAGGCCGGCAAACAAGGACTGGTCGATGAATGCCGGCGCGCGCATGGCTTACAGGCCCTTGACGGCGAAGATGCCGTTGGCGTTGCGCCAGTAGCCTTTGTAGTCCATGCCGTAGCCGAAGATGTAGCGGTCGATGCATGGCAAGCCGACGAAGTTGGCCTTCAGGTCCGGGCTGGCCTTGCGGTCATGCTCCTTGTCGATCAGCACGGCGGTATACACCTCACGGGCGCCGGCATGCTTGCAGAACTCGATGATCGCGCTGAGGGTGTGGCCCTCGTCGAGAATGTCATCGACGATCAGCACATCGCGGTCAATGAACGATACTTCCGGCTTGGCCTTCCAGAACAGCTCACCGCCGCTGGTCTGGTTGCGGTAGCGAGTGGCGTGCAGGTAGGACGCTTCCAGCGGGAACTGCAGATGGGTGAGCAGCTTGCCGGCGAAAATCAGGCCACCGTTCATGACGCAGAACACGACCGGGTTCTTGTCATGCAGCTCGCGGCTGATGTGCTCGCCTACCTTGGCAATGGCCGCTTCGACCTCGGCTTCGTTGTACAGGCAGTCAGCTTCGCGCATGACTTGGCGGATGTGCTCGAGATCGGCGGACATGGCGCTCCCCAGGGGTCGGAATCGGAAAAGCGGGCAAAGGTACGCATCCGCTGGCCTCAGATCAAGCGTTTATGGACTAACGTGCACAATGACAAAGCGACAGCTCAGGCTGAATAGATTAATCTAGCGCGGTTTTTTTGCCCGCCTTCCGGAGCCCTCCCCCATGCCTACTCGTGAGATCCGCCATCCGCTGATCCGCCACAAGCTCGGCCTTATGCGCCGTGCCGATATCAGCACCAAGAACTTTCGCGAACTCGCCCAGGAAGTCGGCGCCCTGCTGACTTATGAGGCCACCCAGGACCTGCCACTGGAGTCCTACGAAATCGACGGCTGGAGCGGTAAAGTCCAGGTCGAGAAAATCGCCGGCAAGAAGATCACTGTAGTACCGATCCTGCGTGCCGGCATCGGCATGCTCGACGGCGTGCTCAGCCTGATCCCGGGCGCCAAGGTCAGCGCCGTGGGCGTTGCCCGCAACGAAGAAACCCTCGAAGCGCACACCTACCTCGAGAAACTGGCACCGGACATCAACCAGCGCCTGGCACTGATCATCGACCCGATGCTGGCCACCGGTGCGTCGATGGTCGCCACCATCGATCTGCTGAAAAAAGCCGGCTGCAAGGAGATCCGCGCGATGGTGCTGGTGGCGGCCCCCGAGGGTATCGCCACAGTCGAGAAGGCCCACCCGGATGTGAGCATCTACACCGCCTCGATCGACGAGCGCCTCAACCAGCACGGCTACATCATCCCAGGCCTGGGCGATGCCGGTGACAAGATCTTCGGCACCAAGCAGAAGGACGCCTGATCATGCAGGACGGCTTCAACGACCCGCTCTGGCGCCAGGTCGTCTCGGGCGCGCAGATGCTCTTCGTGGCATTTGGCGCGCTGGTGCTGATGCCGCTGATCACCGGCCTCGACCCTAACGTGGCGCTGTTCACCGCCGGCATCGGCACCTTGCTGTTCCAGCTGGTGACGGGCCGTCAGGTACCGGTGTTTCTCGCCTCGAGCTTTGCCTTCATCACCCCAATCATCCTCGCCAAGGGTCAGTTCGGCCTGGCCGAGACCATGGGCGGAGTGATGGCGGCAGGCTTCGTCTACACCTTCATGGGCATGATGGTGAAGATCAAGGGCACCGGTTTCATCGACCGCATGCTGCCGCCGGTGGTGATCGGCCCGGTAATCATTTCAATCGGCCTGGCGATGGCGCCGATTGCCGCCAACATGGCCATGGGCAAGGGCGGCGATGGCGCCGTGCTGATTCCGTACCAGACCGCGATGCTGATTTCCATGCCGGCCCTGCTTACCACCCTGATCGTGGCCGTGTTCGGCAAAGGCATCTTCCGCCTGGTGCCGATCATTGCCGGGGTCCTGGTCGGTTTTGCCATGGCCTTTGCCTTTGGCGTGGTCGACACAGCCAAGATCGCTGCGGCGCCTTGGCTGGCGATCCCGCATTTCACCGCGCCAGCGTTCAACTGGCAGGCGATTCTGTTCATCGTTCCGGTGGCCCTGGCGCCGGCAATCGAGCATATCGGTGGAGTGATTGCTGTCGGTAGCGTGACTGGTCGCGACTACCTGAAAAAGCCCGGCTTGCACCGCACGTTGCTGGGCGATGGCCTGGCCACTACTGCTGCCGGCCTGTTCGGCGGGCCGCCCAACACGACCTACGCGGAAGTGACCGGTGCGGTGATGCTGACCAAGAACTACAACCCGAAGATCATGACCTGGGCGGCGGTGTTTGCCATCACCCTGGCGTTTGTCGGCAAGTTTGGTGCGCTGCTGCAGAGCATTCCGGTGCCGGTCATGGGTGGGATTCTGTGTCTGCTGTTTGGCTCGATTGCGGCGGTGGGGATGAATACCATGATCCGCCACAAGATCGACCTGAGCGAGGCGCGTAACCTGGTGATCGTTTCGGTGACGTTGGTGTTCGGGATTGGCGGGGTACTGATTGGCAGCGGAGATGGGCCGGATGACTGGGGCCTGAAGGGGATTGCGCTGTGTGCCATTGTGGCGATTGTGTTGAATCTGTTGCTGCCTGGGAATGATGGGTGGAAAAACAACAAGCTTGATGATCAGTTGCCTTGAGAGGTGATTGGGTGACCCAGCTTTGTTGGGGCTTATCCGGTATTTTTTTTACCTGACTTGAGGTTGCCGGGACCGCAGCATGTCGCAAGCTTTTGACTGTGGCCCTTGATCTGCGCCAGCGCAGCGAGGCGTGCCCTTGATCTTGATCTTGATCTTGATCCACCGGCGACTCAGGAGGCCGAGCGCAGGTCTTGCGAAGGGAGGTGACGGCCATGGATGGCCGGCAAGCGCTGCGGGCCAGGAGGCCCGTACAGCGCGGTCCTCCCGAGAGCAAGGCCGGAGCGAGGGAACCCCGCAGCGCAGCGAAGGGGCCGGATGTGGAGCCAAGCCTTTTTTTGGTTACTTTTTTGGGGCGTTTGCCAAAAAAGTGACTCGCCGTAAGGGCGAAAGGGGCCCGAACAGCCAATAAATCAAATGGATAGTACGAAAGGGTCCGGCACTATCACCATTAGAAACCGGCCCCAAACCTCAAGCCCCCTCACAAAGCCCAGCCAACGTCCGAGCCCACTGCGGATGATCATTCAAGCAAGGCACAAGCACCAACTCCTCCCCCCCAGCCTCGATAAACTGCTCCCGCCCCCGATCCCCGATCTCCTCGAGCGTCTCGATACAGTCAGCAACAAACGCCGGGCACATCACCAGCAACCGCTTCACCCCAGCCTTGGCCAACTCATCAAGCCGCGTCTCGGTATAAGGCTCGATCCACTTGGCCCGCCCCAACCGCGACTGGAACGACGCCGACCACTTGCCATCCGCAATGCCCATCGCCTTGGCAAACGCCGCCGCACTGGCCAGGCACTGCGAGCGATAGCACACGGCCCGCACATTGGCACACGCCTGCTGGCAGCAATCGGCACTCTGGAAGCAATGGTTGCCGGTCGGATCAAGCTTCTTCAGATGCCGCTCAGGCAGCCCATGGAAGCTCAACAACAGATGGTCATAGTCATCCTGCAGATACGGCCGCGCACTGGCCACCAACGCATCGATATAGCTCGGCTGATCATAGAACGGCTGCAACACCCGCATCTCCAGCGGCAACTGGTGCTGCGCTATGGTCTGCGTCGCCAGTTCGATCACGGTGGTTACCGTGCTGTCAGCGAACTGCGGATAGAGCGGCGCCAGCGTCACCTTGCGTACGCCCTGCGCAGCCAGGCGCTTGAGCACCTCCGGCAGCGCCGGCTGGCCATAGCGCATGGCCACTTCCACCGGGCCGTGCGGCCAATGCGCATGCATGGCGGCTTGCAGACGACGGGTCAGCACCACCAGCGGCGAGCCCTCATCCCACCAGATCGATGCGTAGGCATGAGCCGACTGCTCAGGGCGCTTGATCAGGATCAGCGACACCAGCAAGCGCCGCACCGGCCACGGCAGGTCGATCACGTACGGGTCCATCAGAAACTGGTTGAGGTAGCGGCGCACGTCGGCTACCGAAGTGGAGGCTGGCGAACCCAGGTTGACCAGCAGCAGGGCATGATCGGTCATGCAGCGTCCTATGTCAGAGGCGCCCGGACAGGTTGTCCAGCGCCGATTGCAGATCGTTGAAACGGAAGGTGAAGCCAGCCGCCAGCAAGCGCGTCGGGCGCGCGCGCTGGCCACCGAGAAGCAAAGTCGACAGCTCGCCCAGCCCGGCCTTCAACACCAACGCCGGCACGGGCAACAACGCAGGTCGATGCAGCGCCTTGCCCAGGCATTTGGCAAAGGTACGGTTGCGCACAGGCTCTGGCGCGCAGGCATTATAAGGACCGCTGGCGTCGTTGTGGCGCATGAGAAAATCTATCAGAGCGATCTGATCATCTATATGGATCCACGGCATCCACTGCCGACCACTGCCCAGCGGCCCGCCCAGGCCGAGTTTGAACGGCAGGCGCAGGCGCGACAAAAAGCCGCCATCGCTGGCCAGCACCAACCCGGTCCGCACCAGCACCACGCGTATGCCAAGCGCTTGAGCACGCTGCGCGGTCTCTTCCCAGGCGATGCACAGCTGGCTGGCGAAGTCCTCCTTGACCGGTTGCGCAGCCTCGGTCAGCTCGCGCTCACCGCCATCGCCATACCAGCCCACTGCTGAGCCTGACACCAGCACTTCAGGGCGCTGCTCGCGCTTTTGCAGCCACGCCAGCAACTGCTCGGTCAAAGTAATGCGGCTGGCCCAAAGCAGGTTGCGCCGCGCTGCGGTCCAGTGCCGGTCGGCAATCGGTGCGCCGGCCAGATTGATCACTGCGTCGATTGGGTCATCGGCATCCAGATCATCCAGCTGGGCGATACCGCGTACGCCGCTGCCACAAAGCATCGGCACCTGTTCCGGGCGCCGGCTCCAGACCGTCAACCGATGGCCCTGGCCAGTCCACAGATGGCAAAGATGCCTGCCGAGCAAACCGGTACCGCCTGTCAGCAATATATGCATGGCTGTGTCCTCGCAGATCGTCGGGGTGGTCTATTTTTAACAACAAGGCACTTTCTTGACCGCACGCTCTCGGATAAACATAGGCCAAGCTGGCCTATAGAGCGGAATAACCTTATACAAACTTTACGCATTGTACAGGTTTGCAAGACCGCGTAATCTGCTTCGAGCAAGGTTAGAAGAGGCCATCATGACAGTACCTATTGCCATCATTGGTGCCGGCATTGCCGGCCTTTCCGCAGCCCAGGCCCTGCAGGCCGCCGGGCAGACTGTGCACTTGTTCGACAAAGGCCACGGCAGTGGTGGGCGGATGGCCAGCAAGCGCAGCGATGCCGGTGCGCTCGACCTGGGCGCACAGTACTTCACTGCCCGCGACCGGCGCTTCGTCGAGCAGGTGCAACAGTGGGAAGCCGCTGGCCATGCCGCGCAATGGAAGCCGCAGCTGTACAACTATCGCGATGGCGTCCTCAGCCCTTCCCCAGATGAGCAAGTGCGCTGGGTCGGCGTGCCGCGCATGAGCGCCATCACTCGCGGCCTGCTCAAGGACGTCACAGTCAATTTCGGCTGCCGCATCGCCGAGGTGTTTCGCGGCAAGCAGTACTGGCACCTGCAGGATACCGAAGGCTGCAGCCACGGCCCCTTCAGCCGGGTCGTGATTGCCGTGCCCGCACCGCAAGCCACGCCACTGCTGGCAGCAACCCCAAAATTGGCAGCGGTCGCCGCCGGCGTGCAGATGGAACCCACCTGGGCCATCGCCCTGGCCTTCGAGACGCCACTGCAAACACCCATGCAAGGTTGCTTCGTGCAGGACAACCCACTCGACTGGCTGGCGCGCAACCGCAGCAAACCAGGGCGCGACGAGCAGCTCGACACCTGGGTGCTGCATGCCACGTCAGACTGGAGCAAGCAGCACATCGACCTGAGCAAAGAGCTGGTGATCGAGCAGTTGAGCGGCGAATTTGCCGAGCTGATTGGCTGCGCGGTGCCGGCCCCAACCTTTGCCCTGGCCCACCGCTGGTTGTATGCCCGCCCCGCCGCTGGCCATGAATGGGGGGCGCTCGCGGATGCTGACCTGGGCTTGTACGCCTGTGGCGACTGGTGCTTGTCTGGCCGGGTCGAAGGCGCTTGGTTGAGTGGCCAGGAAGCGGCAAGACGCTTGCTCGAGCATCTGGAATAGACCTGGCTGTAAATCTGTACAGAAAAAACTGTTTGCATAAGTGCGTGGCTGTGCTGGAATAGACTTGTACACAAGGAGCAACCTTGTACAAGTTTTCTGGAGGCAGCGATGAACGCGTCGGCGAAACCCCGCATTGGCATCAGTGCCTGCCTGCTCGGCGAGAACGTGCGCTACAACGGCGGGCACAAGGCTTCCGAACTCTGCTTGAGTGCTTTCGAAGCGCACTTCGACTGGGTACCGTTGTGCCCTGAGGTCGCCATCGGCCTGGGTATTCCGCGCGATCCTATCCGCCTGGTAGGTGATCCGCAGCAGCCCGAAGTGGTTGCAACGCGCAACCCCGGCGCCAACTACTCTGCCCCACTGCGCGCCTACGGCGAGCAGATGGCTGATGAAATCGGCGATGTCTGCGGTTATATCTTCATGCAGAAGTCGCCCTCATGCGGCCTGGAGCGGGTTAAGGTCTATCAGGACAACGGCCACCCTGCGCTCAAAGGTGGCCGCGGTGCCTACGCCGACGCTTTCTGTGCGCGCCGCCCCGATCTGCCGGTCGAAGAGGAGGGCCGCCTGCATGATCCGGTACTGCGGGAGAATTTCATCAGCCGCGTGTATGCCTACGCCGACTGGCAGCAGCAACTGGCTGCGGGGCTGAGCCGGGGTGCGTTGGTGAGTTTCCATTCGCGGTACAAATACCTGCTGATGGCCAACAACCCCAAAGCCTATCGCGAGCTTGGCCGGATGTTGGGCAGCATGCGCAAGGATGCCGACCCGCAGCAGGTCGGCGCGCAGTACTTCAGCCTCCTGATGCAGGCACTGCGCCGCCCGGCAAACCGTGGCACCCATTGCAACGTGCTGCTGCACCTGAGCGGTTATCTGCGCGATGCGCTGGACCAGGGTGACCGCGCCGAGCTGCAGCAGGTGATCGGCCAATATCAGCAAGGGATCGTGCCATTGGTAGTACCGATGACCCTGCTCAAACACCACCTGCGGGTGCATCCAGACCCCTACCTCAGCCAGCAGGCCTATCTGCAGCCCCACCCCGAAAGCCTAGGTTTACGCAATGCAGTCTGAAGATTTGATGCCCATCGGCGAGCTTGCTCGCCGCACTGGGGTAAACCCGGTCACCTTGCGCGCCTGGGAGCGCCGCTATGGTTTGCTCAAGCCGCAACGCACGGCCAAGGGGCATCGTCTGTACGGCTCCGACCAAGTCGAGCAGGTGCAGGCGATCCTGCGCTGGCTCGAGCGTGGTGCTTCGGTCGGCCAGGTCCGTGAGCTGCTTGAACACGCCCCAAGCGTTGCCCCACAAGGGGACTGGCAGTTGCGCGAGCAGGCGTTGATCGAAGCGGTGGGTAACTTGTCCCAGCGCACCCTCGACCAGCAGCTCAATCAGGCCATGGCGCTGTACCCGGCCGTCACGCTCTGTGAACAGCTGCTGCTGCCGTTGCTGCACAGCCTCGCCCGGCGCTGGCAAACGCATTTCAACGCCCGCCTCGAGCAGGCGTTTTTTCACACCTGGCTGCGCAGCAAGTTCGGCGCACGGGTGTATCACGACAATCAGCAGCTTGCAGGGCCGCCGGTGCTGTTGGTGGTCGACAGCGATCGCGGCTTTGACGCGCATCTGTGGCTGTGCGCCTGGCTGTTTACCAGCAGTGGCCGCGCCGTCGAGGTGCTCGAGTTCGCGGTCGCCGGCGCGCAGCTGCAACGCGCCGTGAGCGAGCTGCAAGCGCAGGTACTGGTACTGCTGCTCGGCCCGCGCGTTGACTATGCCTCCCTCGAGCGCGCACTGCATGGCATCGACGCGGCAAAACTACTGGGTGGCGAAACAATTGCCCTGCACCAGACCCAACTGGAAGCCATGCAGCAACCCGGCCTGTCCCTGTTCGACACACCGCAGGCCGCCTTGCGCCTGCTTCAGCGACTTGCGCTCACCCCGCCAGAGACGACTCCTTCATGCAATTGATGTGGCTGCGCAGCGACCTGCGCATCGATGACAACAGCGCCCTCAGCGCTGCCTGTGAACGCGGCCCCACCGTGGCCGTGTGGATAGCCAGCCCCGCGCAATGGTTGAGCCATGACGATGCCCCGTGCAAGGTCGACTTCTGGTTGCGCAACCTGCGCGAGTTAAGCCAATCACTGCAGCAACTGAACATCCCGCTGCTGATTCGCCATACAGACGACTGGGCTCAGGTGCCGCAAGTGCTGCTCGATATCTGCCGAGAGCACGCGGTGGAAGCAGTGCACTGGAATGACGAATATGGCGTCAACGAGCAACTCCGCGATGAGTGCGCAGAGGCCCTGCTGCGCAGCAGCGACATCAGCGTGCATCGTTACCTTGATCAGTTGCTGCTCAACCCCGGCACCGTGCTGACCAAGGCCGGCCAGTATTTTCAGGTGTTCGGCCAGTTCAAGCGTGCCTGCCTCGAGCGTCTGCAGCATGGCATGCCTGCCATGGCCAGCAGAGTTGCGAAACAAGCTGCGACGAAGATCGCCAGCGACCCGATCCCAGCTGGCTTCGACGGATTTGCCGAGCCCACTCAGGCGTTGCGGGAATTGTGGCCCGCCGGTGAAAAAGAAGCACAGCGGCGCCTCGCCGAGTTTGCCGAACACAGCATCGATGATTACCTGCAACTGCGCGATTTACCGGCTGAACCCGGCACCAGCCAGTTGTCCGCATACCTGGCAGCGGGGGTAATTTCCCCTCGGCAGTGCCTGCATGCGGCGTTGTCGGCCAATCGCGGCGAGTTCGACAGCGGCAGTGCCGGCGTGCAGACCTGGATCAACGAACTGCTCTGGCGTGAATTCTACAAACACATCCTGGTCGGTTATCCACAGGTCTCCCGCCACCAACCATTCCGCGCACACACCGCTGCCCTGCCCTGGCGCACTGCACCGGAAGATTTGAAGGCCTGGGAACAAGGCCGCACCGGCTTCCCCATCATCGACGCAGCGATGCAGCAACTGCTGGCAACTGGCTGGATGCATAACCGCCTGCGCATGATCGTCGCGATGTTTCTGAGCAAGAACCTGCTGATCGACTGGCGCCACGGAGAGCGGCACTTCATGCGTCATCTGATCGACGGCGACCTGGCCGCCAACAATGGTGGCTGGCAGTGGAGCTCATCGACCGGCACCGACTCGGTACCGTACTTCCGCATCTTCAATCCGGTGACGCAGTCGCAACGTTTTGATCCCAAAGGGCGCTTTATTCGTCAGTGGCTCCCCCAATTGAAGGCCCGCGACGATAAATCCATTCATTTGCCCATGAAATCTGCTGATCTTTTTGCTACAACCTCTTATCAGAGTCCAATTGTGGATCTCGCAAGCAGTCGCCAGCGCGCATTGGAGGCCTTCAAGGGCTTACCCGCTCGGCAGGATTAGAGGGCAGTGTGTGACACACACCAGGCCACCGAGGCCGCTGCACAGGTGCAAGCGGTCTGGGGCGCGCTGGATGCTCTGATCATCAATGCCGGAACCTTTGATTACCTCGCGCCCGAGCTTCTGCAGGCGGATAGCATCGATTTGACCGTGGTCGCACCACAATCACTGCAGGCGCCGGTCACAGCCGCGCATGCCATCCCCGAACAATGGACAGCCGAAACCGCAGCGCAAGTGCTGGTCAGCAGCCTGGCTGAACGGGAGTCGGAACTGGTGTTGGAAGTGTGGAGCCTGAGCAGCCTGTGGCCGTTACCGCGCTAGAGCGGTTCCGGGGCCGCCTGGCGGCCCCGGCTACCTGACGGCGCGCTTACAGCGCCATACGGTAATGCAGCGAGTAGCTCTCTACACCATCATTGGGCTGCTTGATCCCAGCATTGGAGTAGTGGATCGCGCGCACGCCGATCTCGTGGCCGCCAGCAAAGCGCAGGCCGAAGCCGATGCGGTCTTCGAACTGGAACGACGAGCCCAGGTCATTGCTTTCCAGCTTGGTGCGCGAAAACGCAGCGACACCGATGCCTGCTTCGATGTACGGCTTGACGCTGTCACCGGCGAATTCATAGACGAATACCGGCGCGAACGACAGGCTGTGGTTGCTGGCAGTGGTGTCGCCGTCCCAGAAGGTATAGGCGCCATCCCAGTAGCCGGTTACCCGACCAACACTGGTTTGCCACCAGCTGGCATCCCAGTTCGATTGCAGGCCCAGGCGGTAGACCATGGTGGAGTCGCCGGTCTGCCCTACCGAGAGCGACACGTCCGCCGCCTGCGCCGTTGTCATTTGCCCCATTGCGAAGGCGGCAGCCGCCGCCAAACCAAGCAGTTTCTTCATGAGAAACATCCCTTTCATTTGCTGTTTTAAGTGTTATGCCTCATCGGCACCTAGTAGAAATCAAAGCTTGTACGATAGTTCAGCTTTCTAGGTGGCTTTTCACATTTTTTTTACAGTGGGAAGCTTCGCACACTGTCGGACTTCTTCCACAACAAAGGTAGGATTTTTCTTAAATTGTCCGGATCACTGCTGGTCCAGAAGGCGGTCTGCTGCGCCGGCCCCTCTGCCAATAGGTCGCGTTCGCCGAGCAAACGCTGAAGTTGCCGGGCCACCGCAGCGCCGGTATCGATGATCGCTACATCTGCCGGAACCAGTTCGGCCAGTAGCGGGCGCAAGAAGGGATAATGCGTACAGCCCAGAATCAGCGTGTCACAACCCGCCTGCAGCAGCGGTTGAACATAGCCTGCGAGCAACTGGCGCAACTCGGCGCTGATCAGGTCACCCGCCTCGATCCGCTCGACCAACCCCGGGCAGGGCTGGGTGATGACGCGGACGTCGCTGGCGAAGCGGTCGAGCAAGGCGGCAAATTTGGCACTTTGCAGAGTACCGGTGGTGGCCAGCACTCCCACTACGCCTGAACGAGTCGCCGCCGCCGCCGGTTTGACCGCAGGTTCCATCCCCACCAACGGCCACTGCGGGTACTGCTCGCGCAGATCGGCTACGGCGGCCACGGTCGCGGTATTACAGGCCAGCACCATCGCCTTGGCACCTTGCTGCTGAAAAAACTCAGCGATATGGCGCAAGCGCTGGCGGATGTAGTCAGGGGATTTTTCGCCGTAGGGCACGTGGCCACTGTCGGCCACGTAGAGCAGTGATTCGTTGGGCAGTCGGCGCTGGATCTCGGCGAGCACCGACAAACCGCCGACCCCCGAGTCCATCACGCCGACCGGCGCCGAGCGCTCAGCCATGGCGCTGAGCGCACACGGCGCAGGCCGGGTCACGCTTGACCCGCAGTTCGCGCATGCGCGTAGTCAGCGCATCGATCAGCAGCAGGCGACCGACCAGCGGCTCGCCGAATTCGGCCAGCAGCTTGAGTGCTTCAAGTGCTTGCAGGCTACCGACCAGGCCTACCAGCGGGCCGATCACGCCGGCTTCGCTGCAGGTCAGTTCGGCCTCGCTGCCGTGGCCATACAGGCAGTGGTAGCAAGGGCTGGTATCGCGCCGGGTGTCGAACACCGACAGCTGGCCTTCGAGGCGAATCGCCGCGCCGCTGACCAGAGGCCTGGCCGCAGCTACGCACGCGGCATTGACCGCCTCGCGGGTGGTGAAGTTATCCGAGCAATCCAGCACCACATCGACCGCTGACACAGCCGCTGCCAGGGAATCCTCGTCCAGCGCCAAGCGGTGCGCAACCAGCTTGATCTCCGGGTTGATCGCCTGCAGCCGCCTGATCGCCGAGTCGACCTTGCCCATGCCGACACTGTCGGTGTCATGGATGATCTGCCGCTGCAGGTTGGTCAGGTCGACCGTGTCGAAGTCGGCCAGATGCAGCTCACCAACCCCCGCCGCTGCCAGGTACAACGCCACCGGCGAGCCGAGGCCGCCGACGCCGACCACCAGCGCCTTGCTCTGCTTGAGCCGCAACTGGCCGTCGATATCCACTTGAGCCAGCAGGACCTGCCGGCTGTAGCGCAGCAGTTCCTGATCACTCAGCATGGCAGGCGCCCCAGCGAGATGCGTTCGTGGCCGCCCAGGTCACGCCGGCTGGCGACCTCGGTGAAGCCCTGTTGGCTGAGCAGTTCACGCACAGCATCAGCCTGATCGTAGCCGTGCTCAAGCAACAACCAGCCGCCTTCGACGAGGTGCTCAGGCGCCTGAGCGATGATCACGCGCAGATCATCCAGGCCATCGTCACCTGCCACCAGGGCACTGCTCGGCTCGAAGCGCACATCGCCAGCGACCAGATGCGGGTCGGCAGCACGGATATACGGCGGGTTGCTCAGAATCATCGCGAAGCGCTCGCCAGCCAGGGCATCAAACCAGTGGCTCTTGCGCACCTCGACGTTGCTCAACTGCAAGCGCTGACGATTACGCTCGGCCAGCGCCACGGCGGCGTCGATCCGGTCTACGGCGACCACCTGCCAAACCGGGCGTTCGCTGGCCAGGGCCAAGGCGATCGCGCCGGTGCCAGTGCCCAGATCGAGCAACCGCGCCGGGCCGCCGGCTTGCAGCTCGAGGGCGGTTTCAACCAACAGCTCGGTATCGGGCCGCGGGATCAGGGTGTCTGGCGCAACCTCGAGGTCGAGCTTCCAGAACCCCTGCTGACCGAGAATATAAGCCACCGGCTCGCCGTCACGGCGGCGCGCGAGGTAGTCGGCAAACACCTGCGCGGCCTCACTGCTGACGATGCGCTCAGGCCAGGTGTGGAGAAAGCTGCGCGACTTGCCCAGGGCAGCCGCCAGCAGCAACTCGGCATCGAGCCGTTCGGTCGGCGAATCTGGCAACTGTGCGTTGCGCAGCAGGCTGGCAATAATGGTCATCAGTCCCCCAGGGCAGCCAATTGATCGGCCTGGTATTCGGCCAGCAACGGTTCGATCACGGCATCGACGCCGCCGGCGAGGATGTCATCCAGGGAGTACAGGGTCAGGTTGACGCGGTGATCGGTCACCCGTCCCTGTGGATAGTTATAGGTGCGAATGCGCTCGGAGCGGTCACCCGAGCCGACCAACAGCTTGCGCTCGCTGGCAATGGCGTTCTGCGCAGCGCTGGTCTGGATGTCGTTGAGCTTGGCCGACAGCCAGGACATGGCGCGGGCGCGGTTCTTGTGCTGGGAACGCTCTTCCTGGCACTCGACCACGATGCCGGTCGGCAAGTGGGTGATGCGGATCGCCGAGTCGGTCTTGTTGATGTGCTGACCGCCAGCACCGGAGGCCCGGTAGGTGTCAACGCGCAGGTCAGCCGGATTGATCTCGATCGCCACCTGCTCGTCGGGCTCGGGCAGCACTGCCACGGTGCAGGCGGAGGTATGGATACGCCCTTGCGATTCGGTCTCCGGCACCCGCTGCACACGGTGCGCGCCGGACTCGAACTTGAGCTTGGCGTAGACGTTGTCGCCTTCGATGCGGGCGATGATCTCTTTATAGCCGCCGTGCTCGCCGACGTTCTCGGACAGAATCTCCAGGCGCCAGCCGCGCTTCTCGGCATACCGCGAGTACATGCGGAACAGGTCGCCGGAGAAAATCGCCGCCTCGTCGCCGCCGGTGCCAGCACGGATTTCCAGGAACACGTTGCGACCGTCGTTGGGGTCCTTGGGCAGCAGCATGCGCTGCAGCTGCGACTCCAGCTCGACCAACTGCTCCTTGGCTTCGCGGACTTCCTCGACGGCCATCTCGCGCATGTCCGGGTCGCTGTCCTTGAGCAGCGCCTGCGCACCCTCGAGGTCAGCCTGGACCTTGCGCCATTCCTGGTAGGCGCTCATCACCGGCTCGACTTCGGCGTATTCCCTGGAATAGGCCCGGAAGCGCGTCTGGTCGGCAATGACCTCGCCGTCACCGAGCAGAGCAGTCAGTTCCTCGAAGCGGTCCTGGAGGATATCCAGTTTATTCAGCAGCGACGCTTTCATTGCGGGGGTTTGTCCGTGGAGCCCTCGTTGAGGGCAAAGAGTTCCTGGGCCATGGCCAGCGCATCGACGCGGCCCTCGGCCGAGAGCTTTTTCAGCTGCACGCTGGGTGCGTGCAGCAATTTGTTGGTCAGCCCTCGGGCCAGCTGGGCCAGCACGTCCTCCGGGTTGCCGCCGTTGGCCAGCAGCCGCTGGGCCTTCTGCAGCTCTTCATCGCGTAGCCGTTCACTTTGCTGGCGGTAGGCCTTGAGCACGTCGACCGCAGCCAGCTCGCGCAGGCGAACCATGAAGTCGCCGGCGCCGGCCGCAACCAGCTCTTCGGCAGCTTGCGCCGCGCCCTGGCGACTCTTGAGGTTTTCGGCGACGACATCGTGCAGGTCATCAACGGTATACAGGTAGACGTCATCCAGCTCGCCGACCTGCGCTTCGATATCCCGCGGCACGGCAATGTCGACCATGAAGATCGGCTTGTGCCGGCGTTGCTTCAGCGCGCTTTCGACCGCGCCCTTGCCCAGAATCGGCAACTGACTGGCAGTGGAACTGATGACGATATCGCTGTGTGCCAGCTCCTGAGGGATGTCCGCCAGCAGTACGGCATGGGCGCCGAACTGCTCGGCAAGCATGCTTGCCCGCTCCAGGGTACGGTTGGCCACGACGATACGGCGCACGCCCTGCTCATGCAGATGGCGGGCAACCAGGGTGATGGTTTCGCCAGCCCCGATCAGCAGCGCCTGGCTACGGCCCAGGTCACTGAAGATCTGCTTGGCCAGGCTGACCGCGGCAAACGCCACCGACACCGGGTTTTCGCCGATCGCGGTGTCGGTCCGTACCTGTTTGGCGGCGCTGAAGGTGGCCTGGAACAGGCGCCCCAACAGCGGCCCGATGGTGCCGGCCTCACGCGCCACGGCGTAGGCCGACTTCATCTGGCCGAGGATCTGCGGCTCGCCCAGCACCAGCGAGTCCAGCCCGGAGGCGACCCGCATCATGTGCCGCACGGCGTCATGTTCCTCATGCACGTAGGCGCTTGCGCGCAGTTCATCTACGCTGAGCTGGTGGTAGTCGGCCAGCCATTGCAGCACCGCGTCGGCGGTCAACTGGTCCTGCTCTATGTAAAGCTCGCTGCGGTTGCAGGTCGACAGGATCGCTGCCTCGCGGCTGGCGGTCAGTCGGCAGAGCTGCTGCAGGGCGTCGACCAGCTGCTCGGGCGTAAACGCCACGCGCTCGCGTACGTCTACCGAGGCAGTCTTATGGTTGATACCAAGTGCAAGAAAGGCCATGCAAGGTCGCTGGTTGTGACGTGAAGCCGATAATTGTCCTACTTCGCAGGTTCCAGAACAACCACCGTTCACTATTGTCGTAATAGATCGTGGCCATGATGGCCACTACACGCGCCTGATTCTTAATCACGCGGTATGGCTTCGCAGGTGGGTTTGCCACTGCGCTTGTGTCATCATGCTGCGACCGCCGGATAGCACTTTTATACCTTATCTATGAATAGATCCCACGCACTGCTGCTCACCTTCGCCCTGCTGCAGGGCTGCCAAAGCCTGGCCCCGCAGAACGCCGCCGAGCCGCCTGCTGCAGAGGCCGCCAAGGCTGCGCAGGAAAAGCCCGTGGTGTACGGATCGTTCAAGCCGGAAACCCTCTACAGCCTGCTCGTCGCCGAGTTGGCCGGCCAGCGCAACCGTTTCGATATCGCCCTGGCCAACTACGTGGACCAGGCCGAGAAAACCCAGGACCCAGGCGTCTCCGAGCGGGCCTTCCGCATTGCCGAGTACCTTGGTGCCGACGAACCGGCGCTGGATACCGCGCTGATCTGGGCCCGCAACGACCCGGACAACCTCGACGCCCAACGCGCCGCCGCGATCCAGCTGGCGCGTGGCGGGCGCTACGACGAGTCGATGGTATTCATGGAAAAGGTCCTGCAAGGTCAGGGCGATACCCATTTCGACTTCCTCGCGCTGTCTGCAGCCGAAACCGATCAAAGCACCCGGGATGGCTTGATGCAGAGCTTCGAGCGCCTGCTGGTGAAGTACCCCGAGAACGGCCAGCTGATCTTCGGCAAGGCGCTGCTGCTCAATCAGGACGACAAACCGGAGCAAGCGCTGGCTCTGCTGGAGCAGCACCCACCGCAAAATGGCGAAATCGCTCCGATCCTGCTCCGTGCACGCCTGCTGCAAGCCCTCGACCGCGGCCCTGAAGCATTGCCACTGCTGCGCCGAGCAATCCGCGACAACCCGGAAGACAAGCGCCTGCGCCTGACCTATGCGCGCACCTTGGTCGAACAGGACCGCATCGGCGACGCCAAGGCCGAGTTCGAAAGCATGCTCCAGCAGTACCCGGAGGATGACGAACTGCGCTATTCCCTGGCGCTGGTATGCCTGGAAAACAAGGACTGGGACGAGGCCGAAGGCTATCTGCAAGAGCTGGTCGAACGCGACAGCAACGTCGATGCCGCGCACCTCAACCTGGGCCGGATCCGCGAGCAGCGCAACGACCCGCAAGCGGCACTGCGCGAATACGCAATGGTGGGCCCAGGCGCTGACTACTTGCCGGCGCAACTGCGCCAGGCCGACATCCTCATCGCCAACGGCCGCGGCCGCGAGGCCTCGCGCCTGCTCGCCGAAGCCCGCGAAGCACAGCCCGACTACGCCATCCAGCTGTACCTGATCGAGGCCGAAAGCTACGGCAACAACGACAAGCCGGCGCAGGCCGACCAGGTCCTGCAGCAAGCTATCAAGCGCTACCCGGACGACATCAACCTGCTTTATACCCGCGCCATGCTCGCCGAAAAGCGTGACGACCTCGGCCAGATGGAAAAGGACCTGCGCGCCATCATCACCCGCGAGCCGGAAAACGCCATGGCCCTGAATGCCCTCGGCTACACCCTGGCCGACCGCACCACGCGCTATGCCGAAGCCAAAGCCCTGATCGAAAAAGCCCACCAACTGACCCCGGACGACCCTGCCGTGCTCGACAGCCTTGGCTGGGTGAACTATCGCCTGGGCAATCTGGATGAAGCCGAGCGCTACCTGCGCCAGGCGTTGGTGCGCTTCCCCGATCACGAAGTGGCAGCCCACCTGGGCGAAGTGCTCTGGGCCAATGGCAAGCGCCGCGAAGCGCGCCAGGTCTGGGCCAAAGCCTTCGAAACCCAACCCGACAGTAGTGTCCTGCGCAAGACCGTCTTGCGCCTGACCGGATCAGAGACTCTCTAAGCCATGTTTTTGCGTCATTGCCTTACCTTTACCCTGATCGCCGTGCTCGCTGGCTGCAGCAGCTTTGGTAGTCGTGAAGCCGTGCAGGGCCAGGGCGACCCACAACTGTGGCGTCAACACAAACAACAGCTGAGCAGCCTCGACGGCTGGCAGATCAACGGCAAGGTCGGCATCCGCGCGCCCAAGGACTCCGGTAGCGGCACCTTGTTCTGGCTGCAGCGCCAGGATTACTACGACATCCGCCTGGCTGGCCCGCTCGGCCGCGGTGCCGCGCGTCTGACCGGTCGTCCCGGGGGCGTGGTGCTGGAGGTAGCCAACCAGGGCCGCTATGAAGCGCCGAGCCCAGAGGCTCTGCTCGCCGAACAGCTTGGCTGGGAATTGCCGGTGTCGCATCTGGTCTGGTGGGTGCGCGGCCTGCCCGCCCCCGACAGCAAGAGCCAACTGATCCTCGACCAGGACAGCCGCCTGGCCAGTCTGAATCAGGATGGCTGGCAGGTGCAGTACCTGAGCTACACCGAGCAGAATGGCTACTGGCTGCCAGAGCGAATCAAGCTGCATGGCAAGGACATCGACGTCACCCTGGTGGTCAAAGACTGGCAACCGCGGCAACTGGGGCATTGATCGATGACCACGCTGAGCCTGCCGGCACCGGCCAAGCTGAACCTGTGGCTGCATATCATTGGCCGCCGCGATGACGGTTACCATGAGCTGGAAACCGTGTTTCAGTTTCTTGACCACGCTGACCAGTTGCGCTTTGCCCTGCGCGACGACGATCAGGTGCGCCTGCAGACGGACGTCCCCGGAGTCGACCACGACAGCAACCTGATCGTGCGCGCTGCGCGCCAATTGCAGCAGCAGTCAGGCTGCACTCAAGGTGTGGATATCTGGCTGGAGAAGCTTCTGCCCATGGGCGGCGGCATTGGCGGCGGCAGCTCCGACGCCGCGACCACCTTGCTCGGCCTCAACCATCTGTGGCAACTGGGCTGGGACCTTGATCGCCTGGCTGCGCTGGGACTGAGCCTGGGCGCCGATGTACCGGTGTTCGTGCGCGGCCATGCGGCCTTCGCCCAAGGTGTTGGCGAGCAGCTCACCCCGGTCGATCCGGTCGAGCCGTGGTATGTCGTGCTGGTGCCGCAAGTGTCTGTCAGCACAGCGGAAATTTTTTCACATCCGCAGTTGACACGTGATTCCCTCCCCCTTAAGATGCGCCCCGTTCCCGAGGGAAACAGTCGAAATGACTGCCAACCGGTGGTAGAGCAAAGTTACCCGGAAGTTCGCAATGCGTTGAATCTTCTTGGTAAATATACTGAAGCTCGATTAACCGGTACTGGAAGTTGCGTGTTTGGGGCCTTCCCAAGCAAAGCCGAAGCTGATAAAGTTCTGGCCCTTCTTTCAGAGACTCAAACAGGGTTTGTGGCAAAAGGAAGCAACGTTTCGATGTTGCATCGCAAGCTACAGAGTCTGCTCTAGAAGTCGAGTACACAGTACTCGCAGCAACAGATACAGGGGCGTCGCCAAGCGGTAAGGCAGCAGGTTTTGATCCTGCCATGCGTTGGTTCGAATCCAGCCGCCCCTGCCATTTTCCTATACTCATCCAGGTATACCCTCAGCCTTCAGGTACTGCGCGTGTCCAAGATGATGGTCTTTACGGGGAACGCTAACCCCGATCTGGCTCGACGTGTCGTACGTCAGCTGCATATCCCACTTGGTGATGTTTCTGTCGGTAAGTTCTCCGACGGTGAGATCAGCACTGAGATCAATGAAAACGTCCGCGGTAAAGACGTCTTCATCATTCAGCCGACTTGCGCTCCGACCAACGATAATCTGATGGAACTGGTAGTGATGGCCGACGCCTTCCGCCGCTCCTCAGCCTCCCGAATCACCGCCGTGATTCCTTACTTCGGATACGCCCGCCAGGACCGCCGTCCGCGTTCGGCACGTGTAGCCATCAGCGCCAAAGTTGTCGCTGACATGCTCACTGTCGTGGGTATCGACCGTGTTCTCACTGTCGACCTGCACGCTGACCAGATCCAGGGTTTCTTCGATATCCCGGTCGACAACATCTACGGTTCGCCCGTATTGGTCGACGATATCGAAGACCAGCGTTTCGAGAACCTGATGATCGTCTCCCCAGACATCGGTGGCGTCGTGCGTGCACGGGCTGTTGCCAAGTCGCTGGGTGTCGATCTGGGTATCATCGACAAACGCCGTGAAAAGGCTAATCACTCCGAAGTGATGCACATCATCGGCGACGTCGAAGGGCGCACTTGCATCCTGGTAGACGACATGGTCGACACCGCCGGCACACTGTGCCACGCGGCCAAGGCTCTGAAAGAACACGGCGCTGCCAAGGTTTACGCCTATTGCACGCACCCGGTTCTGTCGGGCCGAGCGATCGAGAACATCGAGAAGTCGGTACTCGACGAGCTGGTGGTGACCAACACCATCCCGCTGTCGGCCGCTGCTCAAGCCTGTGACCGTATCCGCCAGTTGGATATTGCACCGGTTGTCGCTGAAGCGGTTCGCCGCATCAGCAACGAAGAATCGATCAGCGCGATGTTCCGCTAAGCGGAACCCCGTTGACGAAAAGCGCCCCGCCCCGACCCTTATGTCGGGGCGGGGCTTTTTTGCCCACCCCGTTTGGCGCTGGTCGCAAACGCCTGCGGGTGCTGGCTATTTTGGAGAAACAAAATGACTGATTTTACCCTGAACGCAATCAAGCGTACTGACCTGGGGAAAGGTGCGAGCCGCCGCCTGCGTCACACGCAGAGCATCCCTGCCGTCATCTACGGTGGCAACAAAGAAGCTGAGTCCGTGACCTTCGTTCTGAAGGAAATCGCCAAGCTGTTCGAAAACGAAGCTGCCTTCAGCCACGTGATCGAGCTGAACGTTGACGGCGCCAAGCAGAACGTCATCGTCAAGGCTCTGCAGCGTCACCCGGTCAAGCAGTTCATCATGCACGCCGACTTCATCCGTGTTGTCGCTGGCCAGAAACTGACCGCTCAGGTTCCAGTGCACTTCATCAACGAAGAAGCACCGATCAAGAAAGGCGGCGAGATCTCGCACGTTGAAGCTCAGATCGAAGTTTCCTGCGAAGCCAAAGACCTGCCAGAGTTCATCGAAGTTGACCTGGCTAACGCTGAAATCGGCACCATCATCCACCTGTCGGACCTGAAAGCTCCTAAAGGCGTAGAGTTCGTAGCTCTGGCCCACGGTGATGACAAAGCTGTTGCCAACGTTCACGCTCCGCGCGTTGTTGCTGACGCTGAAGAAGGCGCTGCTGAGTAATCTACTCGGCGCGCCGGTGTTGACCGGGTTACAGTGCCCAGCACTGTGACCCACCAACTCCAAGGAAGAGCCCCTACGTGACCGCCATCCAGTTGATCGTCGGCCTGGGTAACCCCGGCCCCGAATACGAACAGACCCGGCATAACGCAGGGGCTCTTTTCGTTGAACGCATTGCCAGCGCCCAGCGGGTTTCACTCACTGCTGACCGCAAATATTTCGGCCTGACGGCAAAATTCAGCCATCAGGGCAACGACGTTCGTCTGTTGATCCCCACCACCTACATGAACCGCAGCGGCCAGTCCGTGGCGGCCTTGGCCAATTTCTTCCGGATCAAACCGGAGGCCATTCTGGTGGCTCACGACGAACTCGACCTGCCTCCGGGCGTCGCCAAACTCAAACGAGGTGGCGGCCACGGTGGGCACAACGGGCTGCGCGACATCATCGCGCAACTCGGCAACCAGAACGACTTCCATCGCCTGCGGCTTGGCATCGGCCACCCAGGTGACGCCAAGCTGGTCTCCAACTTCGTCCTTGGCCGCGCACCGCGCGCCGAACAGGACAAGCTCGACGCCAGCATCGACTTTGCCCTCGGCGTGCTGCCGGACGTGCTCGCCGGCGACTTCGCCAAGGCCATGCGCGAGCTGCACTGCCAGAAGGCCTGATCTCACCAAGAGGGGAATTTCCATGGGTTTCAATTGCGGCATCGTCGGCCTGCCCAACGTCGGCAAGTCCACCCTGTTCAACGCGCTGACCAAGTCCGGCATCGCGGCTGAGAACTTCCCCTTCTGCACCATCGAGCCGAACAGCGGTATCGTGCCGATGCCGGATGCGCGCCTCGCGGCTCTGGCTGAAATCGTCAAGCCGAACCGCATCCTGCCGACCACCATGGAGTTCGTCGACATCGCCGGCCTGGTTGCTGGTGCCTCCAAAGGTGAAGGCCTGGGTAACAAGTTCCTCGCCAACATCCGCGAGACCGACGCCATCGCCCACGTGGTGCGCTGCTTCGAAGACGAGAACGTGATTCACGTCTCCAACAGCGTCGACCCCAAGCGTGACATCGAGATCATCGACCTCGAGCTGATCTTCGCCGACCTCGACAGCTGCGAGAAGCAACTGCAGAAAGTCACCCGCAATGCCAAGGGCGGTGACAAGGAGGCCCTAGCGCAGAAGGCCATCCTCGAGAAGCTGATTCCGCACTTCACTGAAGGCAAACCAGCGCGCAGCCTGATGAAGACCATGGGTGACGACGAGAAGGCCGTGATCCGTGGCTTCCATCTGCTGACCAGCAAGCCGGTGATGTACATCGCCAACGTTGCTGAAGACGGCTTCGACAACAATCCGCACCTGGATGTAGTGCGCGCGATTGCTGAAGAAGAAGGCGCGGTGGTGGTGCCGGTATGCAACAAGATCGAGGCCGAGATTGCCGAGCTCGATGACGGCGAAGAGAAGGACATGTTCCTCGAAGCCCTGGGCCTGGAAGAGCCTGGCCTGAACCGGGTGATTCGCGCCGGTTACGAGCTGCTCAACCTGCAGACCTACTTCACCGCCGGTGTGCAGGAAGTACGCGCCTGGACTGTGCGCATCGGTGCCACCGCACCGCAGGCGGCTGGCGTGATCCACACCGACTTCGAGAAAGGCTTCATCCGTGCTGAAGTAGTCGCCTATGACGACTTCATTCAGTTCAAAGGTGAGAGCGGCGCCAAGGAAGCAGGCAAGTGGCGCCTGGAAGGTAAGGATTACATCGTCAAAGACGGCGATGTGATGCACTTCCGCTTCAACGTCTGATTGGTTTCAGGTTGATGTGAAAAATCCGATGCCTTGGCGTCGGATTTTTTTTGTGGCGTATTCAACAAGGAAGCAGAGCAGCATGGAACAGCAGATTATTCTTATGCGTCATGGCGAGCCGCAACTGGCTGTGACCAGTCGAGTTGCCCTCGGTGACATGCGGGGTTGGATCGAAGACTATGATCGCTCAGTCATCACCCAAGACCCTGCACCTGCTGCCAGCGTGCAGTTGGCGGCTGGTGCGCAGGTAATTGCCTGCAGCAGCGCGCCGCGTGCGCTGAGCTCGGCGCAGGCGCTTGGGGTCGAGCCTGCTGTGGTTGATGCGGTGTTCTGCGAGGCGCAGTTGCCGGGTGGCCGTGGGCGGTTGGCGAAGCTTTCGCCGTTTACCTGGGCGGCTGTGCTGCGGGTGCTGTGGTTGTGCGGCTATTCGGCGGGGGTTGAGTCGGCCAAGGCAGCCGGGGCGCGGGCGGATGACGGGGCTCGGCGGTTGCAGTCGATGGCTGAGGGTGGGCCGGTGTTGTTGGTTGGGCACGGGATCATGAATCGGTTGATTGGCAAGCGGTTGCGGGCAGCAGGCTGGGTGCCACAGGCGTCCGGTAATAGCGGGTATTGGAGTGCTGTGGTGTATCGCCGCTGCTGAGTGGTTTTTGCCTACGGTTGTAGTGGGGGCTTATCCGAATTTTGACCCGCAAAGCATCTAAGAAAATCACCGGATACATCGGCTCCAGTGGCCGCTGGTGCCATGCGCCAATTTCTTCCATGACCTCATCGGTCACGGAGCTGATGAAGTCGGGCGAGACCTCTGTTCCGTACTGCTCGGAAAGAAAAGCCCGGATCTCTCTGACTGTCATCCCACGGGGCCACTCAGCCCGGCACGCGCCCCTCATAAGTCGAGGCTACCCTGCGAGCTTTGCAGATAAATTGTATAGGGCAGCAACAGGGTGTCGATAACCCCGGATGGGATCAAGTCGATGATCTGGAGGGGAATCATGGCCGGCGCGGCAGGGTCCCGCTCAGTCACCTGCGGTGGGCCATGCATCACACACAAGTCATACGACAGCCCACTATAAACACGCGGAACAGTCTCGCACCGGGTCTTTGCTTTTCTCAGCGAGTTTATCGTGTCGGCATCCGAACTAAATACCGTATTGATGGTGCCGCACCCGGACAGTACCGCACCCAACAACACATATAATGTAAGTTTCCTTAGCATCACTCACTCTCACTTAAACGTCGTTAACTGCGAAGCGGTTGACTCCGCACACTACCTCCAGTTTGAACAAGACACTGTCGAAGGACGGGCATTTCCTGGAGACTTCCACAACACGGACCACTACTTTAGTTAGTTGCAGGCCACTCTCGAATAAGACAATTCCTAAATCGTGCAGGCGCATTATCAATTCAGCGGATTGAACCCTGACAGCAGCAGATCGGTACAATTTTGGCCCCCATTTCTCGGTCATCTGGAGCAGCACGCATAAAGGCTGATCATCAGCCGGCTGACCAGACGGCGATCAGCCCACCGCATCAGTTCACAAATCCCTGAACTAATTATTTCTCACAGCAGATTCTTCGCCCCGCAAACCCTGCGCAAAATCCGCCCACCATAATCACAATAACCGTGAGGCCACCGCAGTGGACCAGACCCTCCAGGTAAGCCAGGCCGCCGCCGAGCTGGTAGCCGCCTTTGCCAGCAACGACACCCAGCGCTACTTCGCCTGCTTCAGCGAAGACGCCAGTTTCGTCTTCCACACCCTCCCCCAGCCTCTGTTCTCGCGTCAGCAATACCAAACCCTCTGGCAGCAGTGGCAGGCGGATGGCTTCAAAGTGCTCGATTGCCAATCGAGCAACGCCAGCATCACCCTTCAGGGCGACCTGGCAATCTTCATCCACGATGTCGACACGCGCATCAGCCTGAACGGTGAAGAACAACAACTGGCCGAGCGCGAGACCATCCTGTTCCGCCGTCACGACTGCCGCTGGCTGGCGTGCCATGAGCATCTCTCGGTCGTTTCGCCAGCCTGACCCAGCAGCACACCTTGCGGCCCTGCCGCTTCTGCCAACGCACCCACAAAAGCGTCCGCGCCTTGCGCCGACCAACAACAACCGCGCTGGAGCATCAACATGAGCCACTCGACCGGTATCGAGAGCAATGGCGTCGAGCAAATCCCCGACGAGCAACGCCATGCCACCCCGCTAGACCTGTTCCGCCTGATCTTCGGCGGCGCCAATACCTTTGCCACTGCCGTGCTCGGCAGCTTCCCGGTGCTGTTCGGCCTTTCATTCCAGGCCGGCGTCTGGGCGATTCTGCTGGGCGTTGGCATCGGTGCCGTGATCCTTGCGCCCATGGGCCTGTTCGGAGCACTCAATGGCACCAACAACGCTGTATCGTCCGGTGCGCACTTTGGCGTACACGGGCGCATTGTCGGCTCATTTCTGTCATTGCTGACCGCCGTCGCGTTCTTTTCCCTGTCGGTGTGGAGCTCCGGCGATGCCTTGGTCGGCGGCGCCAAAAGGCTGATCGGGCTGCCGGAAACCGACCTGACTCTGGGTCTGGCCTATGGCCTGTTCGCGGTGCTGGTGCTGGTGGTGTGCATCTACGGTTTTCGCTTCATGCTGTGGGTCAACAAGATCGCCGTGTGGGCCTCGAGCCTGCTGTTTCTGCTGGGCATCTTCGCCTTCGCCGGGCCCTTCGACGCGGGCTACGCGGGTAGCGTCAATGTCGGCCAGGCGGGCTTCTGGGCGGCGTTTGTCGGTGCGGCGATCCTGGCCATGAGCAACCCGGTGTCGTTCGGTGCGTTTCTCGGCGACTGGTCACGCTACATCCCGCGCGAAACGCCAAAAGCGCGGATCATGCTGGCCGTTATTGGCGCCCAGGCCGCCACCTTGATCCCGTTTCTGTTCGGCCTGTGCACGGCCACACTGGTCGCCAGCCAGGCGCCTGACTACATCGCTGCCAACAACTATGTCGGCGGCCTGCTGGCGATTTCGCCGAGCTGGTTCTTCTTGCCGGTGTGCCTGATTGCGGTAATCGGTGGCATGTCGACCGGTACCACCGCGCTGTATGGCACCGGGCTGGACATGTCCAGCGTGTTCCCGCGGCTGCTCAGCCGCGCGGCGGCCACGCTGCTGATTGGCGTGGCAGCAATCGGCTTTATCTTCCTTGGCCGCTTTACCTTCAACCTGGTGCAGAGCGTGTCGACCTTCGCCGTGCTGATCATCACCTGCACCAGCCCATGGATGGTGATCATGATTCTTGGCCTGATCACCCGCCGTGGCTTCTACCATGCCGACGACCTGCAAGTGTTCACCCGCGGCCAGCGCGGCGGCCACTACTGGTTTCTGCATGGCTGGAACTGGCGCGGCATGGGCGCCTGGCTGCCCAGCGCGGCGCTGGGCCTGTGCTTCGTCAATCTGCCGGGGCAATTTGTCGGCCCGCTGGGTGAACTGGCCGGCGGCATCGACGTCAGCCTGCCGGTAACCCTGGGCGTGGCCGCCCTGCTCTACCTGGGCTTGCTCAGGCTGTTCCCTGAACCTGCTGGCGTGTACGGGCCGAATGGTCCGCGCTGGGTGCGCTGCAAAAGCACTACGCCCCAACCAGTAACCTCTGCCGCCAAACTGGCCTGACTGGAATCCCCCCCATGAACATCTCTCACTATATCGATGGCTGCTGGGTCGAAGGCCAAGGCACTGACTGCATCACCGTCCACGACCCCGCGCTGGGCGTGCCGTTCGCCGAGCTGATGGCCGCCAGCACGGCCCAGGTTGACCTGGCGGTTACCGCCGCGCGACAGGCGCTGCCTGCCTGGAAAACCACCCCGGCAAGTGAACGCGCCCGGCTATTGCACGGCTTCGCCGAGCAGCTGACGGCGCGTCGTGAAGCGTTGGTCGCCCTGCAGATGCGCAACAACGGCAAGCCCCGCCACGAGGCTGAAGTCGACCTCGATGACGCCGTTGCGACTTTCACCTATTACGCAGCGCTGGCCGAGCAATCGCCGGCGAGCAACCGCGAAGTACCCTTGGCAGTGCCAGGCTTCACCTCGCGTACGCGGCTGGAACCGATCGGTGTGGTTGGCTTGATCGTGCCGTGGAACTTCCCGCTGGTGACCAGCGCCTGGAAGCTCGCCCCGGCCCTGGCGGCAGGCTGCACGGTGGTGCTCAAGCCCTCCGAAGTCACGCCACTGGTGGAGCTGGCCTACGGCGAAATCGCCAGTCAGATCGGCCTGCCCGCAGGCGTGCTGAACATCGTCAATGGCAAGGCCGAGACTGGTGCCGCACTGAGCGGCCACCCCGGCCTGGACAAGCTGTCATTCACCGGCAGCAATGGCGTTGGCAGCCAGGTCATGCGTGCCTCAGCGGCGCACTGCCGGCCGCTGACCCTGGAGCTGGGCGGCAAGTCGGCAATCATTGTGTTCGACGATTGCGACGTGCAGCAGGCAGTTGACTGGATCATCGCCGGCATCACCTGGAACGCCGGCCAGATGTGCTCGGCGACCTCGCGTTTGCTGGTGCAGGAAGGCATCGCCGACGCGCTGCTCAGCAACTTGCAGCGTGCTTTGACTCAACTGCGGGTGGGGAATCCGTCACGCGAAGAAGTCGACATGGGCCCGCTGACCAGCCAGGCGCAGTGGCTGAAAGTGGCAGGTTACTTTGCCAGCGCGCGCGATGAAGGCCTGCGCTGCCTGGCCGGCGGCAAGGCGCTGGACCGCGACGGCTGGTTTGTCAGCCCGACGCTGTATGTCGATGTGCCCGCGAGCAGCCGCCTGTGGCAGGAAGAGATCTTCGGCCCGGTACTCTGCGCGCGGCGTTTCAGCACCGAACAGCAGGCAATCGAGCTAGCCAATGACAGCCGCTTCGGCCTCGTAGCCACGGTATGCTCCAGCGACCTGCAGCGCGCCGAACGGGTCGCCGACAGCCTTGAAGTCGGCCATGTCTGGATCAACTCGGTGCAAGCGGTGTTCGTCGAAACGTCCTGGGGCGGTACGAAGGCCAGCGGCATTGGCCGCGAGCTGGGGCCATGGGGGTTGTCGGCCTATCAGGCAGTCAAGCATGTGACCCGCTGCCTGGGCTAGCCGACGCGCCCCTTGGCCAGCAAGGGGCGCGCCGCTACCACGATCAGGCGGGTTCGTCGGCGGGCTTGGGCGCTTCCTGCACCAGCACCATGCTCTGCGGCGAAGACAGCGGAATGTCGGCATCGCGCAAGCGGCCGAGCACGGTGAACAGCAGGTCGCTGCGGGTGCCGGAGACCTGCCGCGGGCTGGCCACATAGCCGCTGACGCTCAGCGTCATGCCACTGGCGGTAAGGTCCTTGAACGTCACCGAGGGCGCCGGCGCATCCAGAATCGCCTCGTGCTCGTGGTACGCCGCCATCAGCAGGTCGCGCACCTGATCAGGGTCGGTTTCCAGCGGCAGGGTCAGGGTGATACCCACCACACCCAGCGCATTGCCCATGGTCACGTTGCGCACGTTCTGCGAGATGAACTGCGAGTTCGGCACGATTACCGTCGAACGGTCGGACATCTGGATCTCGGTGGCGCGCACGTTGATCCGGCGGATATCGCCTTCGACGCCAGCCAGGCTGACCCAGTCGCCGACCTTGACCGGGCGCTCGGTGAGCAGGATCAGGCCGGAGATGAAGTTCTGCACGATCTGCTGCAGGCCGAAACCGATACCCACCGACAACGCACTGACCACCCAGGTCAGGCTGGTCAGGTTGATGCGCAGGGTCGTCATCACCAGCATCGCCAGGAACAGGAAGCCCAGATAGCCGACCAAGGTCACCAGCGAGGCACGCATGCCGGCGTCCATATCGGTCTCGGGCAGCAGACGCTCGCTCAGCCAGCGCTTGACCACACGAATGGCAAACAGCCCACCGAGGAACATCGCCACAGCGATGAAAATATCCTGCGGCACGATGTTCAGATTGCCGAGCACCTTGCCGCCGCTGCCGTCCCAATCAGCCAGGCTCATCAGCAGCTCGCTAGGGCTGGTGCCGGACGGCATCAGCGCCAGCAGCGCCGCGAGGAACAGCAGCAGGGTGCGACCTATACCAGCCAGAACAGTGCTCGCCTGGGCCTGATGACGCGGCTTCAAGCCGAGCGTCGAAGCCAACGCCAGGCCACCAGGCTGGCGTGGCGAGAGCAGGGTTTCGCAGAGGTCGCCGAATACCGTCACCAGCAGGTAGGCGCAGGTGACGACCACGCTGATCCAGAGCATTTTCGCCGCGAGGAAGTACGCCAGGGTCAGGTAGCCCGCCAGCAATGCCAGCAGGATCAGCAACACCCAGACCACGATCACGAACGGGATCAGCCCGGCGAGGCCGCTTGGTCGCTCGATCTGGTGCTTGCGTCGGGTGCGGCGGTAGCGCACCAGGGCGGCGAAGAACACCAGCGACACCACCAAAGCGGTCAGGCCATTGGTGGCAACGGTCAACGCCAGGCTGGTGCCAATCACACTATTGATCCGCTCCTGGGTCAACAGCACCATCAGCGCTACGGCCAGCACCTTGGGGAACCAGCCCAGCGCGCTGGCCACTTCGTCGGGGATCGGCGGCAGCCGCCAGGACGGCCGCTGCAGCATCAGCATGGCCCGGCCCAGGCCGGTGATGAAGGCACTGAATACCACCAGCGTCAGCACGTGGTTGATCAGGCTGGCGATATCGGCGCCCAGCTCGGCGCTGGTCTCCAGCCCCCAGCGCACCAGCGACACCGAACCGGCAATGGTCGCCAGCGTGGCCAGGCTGACGCCCAGCGCCAGGGCGCTGCGGCGCAGGCGGCCTTCAGGCAGCCAACGGACCATCGCATCGGCCAGCAGACGCTCGACCAGCAGACGCGCCAATGTCCATACCAGCAGCGCGGCGACCAGGCTGGCGATGAACAGCCAGCGGTGTTCAGGGCTGAGCGCGCTGGCCAGGGCATCACTGGCCTCGGTCTTCAAGGCCTGCAAGCGGGCGACGTCATCGTCGGTCGGGCGAATCATGCTTGACCAGAACGCTGGGCTCAGTGGGCTGGCGGCGCGGCTGGTGACCTGCGAGTTGAACTGGCTGCGGCGCAGGTTGACGATCTGGGTCGACAAGTCACGCGCTGACTGAGTCAGCTGGGTGGCGTTCTTCTGCTCGGCCAGTAGCTTCTTCTTGTCACTGGTGAGCTGCTGACGCTGGCGGGTGATGCTTTCGCCCTCGTCGGGCAGCACATCGCCAAGCACCTTGAGCTGATCATCCAGGCGAGTAATGTCGGTGGTGCGCACGGTGGTCAGCGCATCGGCCTGGCGCTGCACCTGCATGGCCGCCTGACGCAGCTGTGACAGCTGGTCGTCATTGGCATTGCTGGTAACGCCCTGGCGGATCTGGTCGAGCCGATCGGTCAACTGCTCCAGGCTGGCGTTTTCTTCCAGCGCCGGCATTTCCCCGGCCAGCAGTTGCGATACCGGCGTAGCGCCCGCCGACCAGGCCGGAGTCGCCACCCACATAAGCAGGGCCAGTAACCCCACACACAAACGGTCAAGGCTTACACGCCTCATCGAAATCACCTATAGACAGACTCTGCTGGCGGCGAATTCTACGCCGCTTGCCGGCTTAGGGAAGTGCCGTTTCTCGCTCCAGCAACTGCCGTTTACGCTCAACTCCCCAGCGGTAGCCGCTCAGATCACCGTCACGGCGAACGACCCGATGACAGGGGATGGCCACGGCGATGCGGTTGGCTGCACAAGCGAGTGCTACTGCCCGCACGGCTTTTGGCGCACCGATGCGCTCGGCGATATCGGTATAGCTGACGCGCTGGCCTGCCGGAACTTCACGCAAGGCCTGCCAGACCCGCTCCTGAAACGCCGTGCCCTGCACATCCAGCGGCAGGTTAAGGCCCAGCGCGGGTTGTTCAACAAAGCCCACTACCTGCGCGATCAACTGCTCGAAGCGGCTGTCTGCACCGATCAGTTCTGCGTTGGCGAACTGATCCTGCAGGTCATTGAGCAACTGCGCAGGGTCATCGCCAAGAAATATCGCGCAGACCCCACGCGCACTCTGTGCCACCAGAATCGCGCCCAGCGCGCACTGCCCAACGGCAAAGTAGATGGTCGCGCCTGCACCACGTGCGCGGTACTGCTTGGGCAACATGCCCAGGCGTTGGCCGGCGCCTTCGTAGAAGCGGCTGTTGGAGTTGTAGCCGGCATCGAACAGCGCTTCGGTCACGGTCGCCGCCTCGCCTTGCAAGCGCTCGCGCAGGCGCTGGGCGCGAAATGCCGAGGCATAAGCCTTGGGGGTAAGGCCGGTCTCGGCCTTGAACAGGCGGTGCAGATGAAACCGGCTGACCGCGAGCTCGGCCGCCAGTTGGTCAAGGCTGGGCAGGCTCTCACTGGTTTCGATCAGGCGGCAGGCGCGCGCAATCAATGCGGTACGCCGGGCGCTGGTAGTGTCGACAGGCTGCATGTCGCAGTCTCCTGGCTGGGATGGGCAAAGCGTGGCAGAGCCTCTGCCAGCGTTCACTCCGATTCTTGCGCTTGTTCCACTGGCACCTGGTCAGCCTACCGCACGCCACAGATACCACGCCGCAGCGGTCCGATAGGGGCTCAAGGGTAGTGCCAACGCGCGCATCTGCGCAGGCGTCGGCGCCTTGTCCAGAGCCTTGATGCGCCGATAACCCTCGCGCACACCAAAATCATCGACCGGAAGGATGTCCGAGCGCTCCAGGCAGTAGATCAGCAGCATCTCTACCGTCCAGCGGCCGACCCCACGCAACGTCACCAGCCGCTCGATCAATTCGTCATCGGCCATACCCAGCGCCTCGGCCCGGCTTGGCACCAGGCCGTCGAGGCGGGCCTGGGCGATGCCCTGCACAGTGGCCAACTTGTTCGCCGAAAAACCACACCCGCGCAGCGTCAACGGAGTGGTCGCCAGCAACTGCTGAGGGCTGGGAAACGCCGCCTCCGGATATAACGCGAGCATCCGCTGCAAGATCGCCTCGGCCGCGCGCGCGTGCAACTGCTGGTAGGCAATCGCCCGCACCAACGCCTCATAGGGCTCACGCCCGGGCGTAGCGCGATGCAGGCAAGGGCCTATCGTCGCAACATGGCGGGCCCAGTCAGCATCAATGCTGGCCAGATGAACGCTGGCCTGCTGCAGCCCCGCCGCGCTGAGGTCGGACACAATCATTGGCAAAAACCTGTGTTGAGCCTGATCGCCCATCTTAGCCCAGGCCTTTACCTGAACCCTACTTCACCCATAGAATTGAGAACCATTAACAAACGCATATAACTCTAGTTCAGGGCCATTGATCCGATGCAGATGAACGACACGCTCAAGCCGTCCGAGGTCGATCTGCTCTATCAAACCCACCACGCCTGGCTGCGTGGCTGGCTGCGGACTAGAGTCGGCTGTATGGAAAACGCTGCCGACCTGGCCCAGGACACCTTCGTCCGCCTGTTGCGGGCACGCCAGGTATCACCGCTGAAGGAACCCCGCGCTTATCTGAGCAGCATCGCCCGTGGCCTGATGATCGATCAGTTTCGCCGCCGTGCGCTGGAGCGGGCCTATCAGGACAGCCTGGCCTGCCTGCCCGAGGGCGAAGCGCCCAGTGAAGAGTACCGGCTGATCATTCTCGATACCCTCGAACGCCTGGATCGCGCCCTGCAGCAACTCAAGCCGCGGGTGCGCCAGGCGTTTTTGCTGGCACAGCTGGATGGCCTGAGCATTACCCAAATCGCCCTGCGCCTGGAGGTTTCCCGCGCCACCATCGAACGCGACCTGGCCAAGGCACTTGGCGTCTGCTACCGGTTGCGCTATGCCGACCTCTGAGCGCACGCCGGCGCAGGCCCAGGTCGATCAGGCCATCGACTGGCTGGTCAAGCTGCGTTTCGACGAGCCAAGTGCACGCACCCAGCGCCAGTTCCAGCAATGGCTTGCCAGCCATCCACATAATGCCCTGGCCTGGCAACGGGTCAGCGAGCTGAGCGAAGAGCTGGCCGGCCTGCCCAGCGACTTGAGCCGGCGTACCCTCGATGGCAGCCGCCGGCAGCCCATCAGCCGCCGCGATCAGCTCAAGCTGATGGCCGTGCTGGCGGTTGGCGGCAGCCTCGGCTGGGCGGCGCGTGAACCCCTCGGCCTGCAGGCACTGCTCGCCGACAGCAGTACCGGCACCGGCGAGCAACGCCAGGTGCAAGGCAGCGACGGCAGCACAATCCAGCTCAACACCGCCAGCGCCATCGACCTGCGCTACAGCAGCGATCAGCGCCAGTTGAGCCTGCTGCGTGGCGAGCTGACGCTGGACAGCAATGGCGCCGATAACCGGCCTTTCATCGTCAGTACTCGGGTGGGTCAGCTGAGCACGCAGAACGGGCAATTGTTGTTGCGCGAAAACGACGCCGGCTTGTTGCTGGCGGTGCGTCGTGGCTCAGTCACTGTTGACTCGCAGAGCAACCCGTTGCGACAGGTGCAGGCGGGCCAGGTAGTGCAATTGTCGATGTCTGGCGCCGCGTCAGCGGTGCAACTGCATGGCGATCCCTGGGCCTGGACCGACGGCGTGCTCAGCGTGCAGCAGATGCCCCTTGGCGAGTTCATCAGCGAGCTGTCGCGCTACCGGCCAGGGCTGTTGCGCTGTGCAGATGAGGTTGCTCGGTTGAGGGTGTCCGGTACCTACCAATTGGCCGATACCGAACAAATTCTGTTGCTGCTGGCGCGCACCCTGCCGGTGCGGATCGACTACCGCACACGCTACTGGGTCAGCATCGGCGCGGCCTGAAAAAAACTGAAAATAAATGAGGTGGAATCTCATTCTCGCTCGGCCTGAAGGAACAAAGCCCGAAAAGTGGACTTGATCATCTTCAGGAGCGCTGCATGATTCACCGCCGTCCCCACCGCCCCGATCGCCTGCGGCATGCCGTCCAGGCCGCCCTGCTCGGCCTCGGCCTGAGCGCCGCCGCTCTGCCCGTGCTGGTCCAGGCCGCCCCCGTCAGTCAGAACCAGCAACGTGACTGGGACATCGCCGCCGGCCCGCTGGCCAGCGCACTGGACCAGTTGGCCCGGCAAGGCGGCCTGAGTCTGTCGTTCGACGCCAACAGCCTGCAAGGCAAGACCACCCGAGGCGTGCAAGGCCGGTATGACAGTGCCCAGGCCTTGTCGATCGTACTGCAGGGCAGTGACGTGCAGGTTCAGCAGGAGAGCCCCAGCAGCTTCCTGCTGATCCCGGCAATCGACGCCGGCGGCGCGCTCGAGCTGGGCGCGACCAGCATCTCCAGCGACCGCCTGGGCGAGACCACCGAGCATTCCGGCTCCTACACCACCGGCGCGGTGACCATCGGCAAAACCGCCCAGAGCATCCGCCGCACCCCGCAATCGGTCACCGTGGTCACTCGCCAGCGGATCGACGACCAGAACATCACCAACCTGACCAACCTGCTCGAGCAGACCCCGGGTGTGGTGGTCAACATGACCGACAGCGAGCGCGTGCAGTACTACTCCCGCGGCTACGCGATCGACGCCATTCAGTACGACGGCGCCACCGTGGTGCAAGGCAGCGGCGGTGGCTCGTTTATTCAGAGCGACTCGGCAATCATCGACCGCGCCGAGATCCTGCGCGGCGCCACCGGCATGCTGCGCGGTGCCGGCAACCCGTCCGGTACCGTCAACCTGGTGCGCAAGCGCCCTAGTGCCGAGTTTCAGGGTGAAGGCAGCGTGACCCTGGGCAGCTGGGATGCCCAGCGCTATGTGGCCGATGTGTCCGGCCCGCTGACCGAAACCGGCAACGTACGTGGGCGGATGATTGCCGTGCACGACGACAAGGATCACTTCCAGAACTCGCGCATGGAGCGCAAAGAGGTGCTGTACGGCGTACTCGCCTTCGACCTCAGCGACAGCACCACGCTGACCACCGGCCTGGAATGGACCAAGCTCGACGCCACCGGCGCCTGGGGCAACCTGCCCGCCGACTTCGACGGCAAGCCGCTGCCGTTTGGCCGCAGCACCTACTTGGGGTCGGACTGGAACCGCTGGGATCGCAGCAATCTGCAGACTTTCGCCGAGCTGGAGCACCGCTTCGACAACGACTGGAAGCTCAAGCTGATGGCCCAGCGTACACACTTTGAGCTTGACGACCACGGCTTCAAGCAGACCTTCTTCAGCCGGCCCACTGGCACCAGCAATCCCTACCTGATGAATTACCAGGTCACCGAAGGAGATGGCGGCGAGAGCATCCAGAACAACCTCAGCGCCACTCTCAACGGCCCGTTCGACCTGCTCGGTCGCACCCATGAATTGATGCTCGGCGTCGAACGCATCCGCAACGACTCCTACGCTTCGGCCACCAACAACGTCGCCTCGGGGCAGTTCGATCTGCGCGACTGGGACCCGAAGACCAGCCTGCCGGAGCCGGATATCACCATCTTCGCGCACCCGGTGCGCACCCGTACCACCCAGCAGGCGGCCTATGCCACCTGGCGCATTTCGCTGGCCGAGCCGCTGACGGCGATCATCGGTGCGCGCAACAACTGGTACGACTACGAGCAGGAAAACAACGTCAAATCCAACGGCAAGTTCGCCGTCGACAACAAGATCGTGCCGTATGCCGCGCTGATCTATGACATCAACGACAACTTCAGTACCTACGCCAGCTACACCGAGATCTTCAACCCGCAGACCGCCACCGGGGTCAGCGGCGCGGTGCTCGAGCCGACTACTGGCGAAGCCTACGAGACCGGGATCAAGGGTGAGTTCTACGAAGGGCGGTTGAATACCTCGCTGGCGTTCTTCCGCATCTATCAGGTCGGCAACGCCCTGGATGACATCAGCGGCCCTAACCCGTGCCTGCCCAACTACACCAGCGGCTACTGCAAGGTCGCTGCCGGCAAGAACCGCAGCCAGGGCTTCGAGCTGGAGATTTCCGGTGAAGTGCTGCCGGGCTGGAACGTCGGCGGTGGCTACACCTACAACACCACCGAGTACCTGAAGGACACCAGCAACAGCACCGGCAACCCGATCCGTACCACCGACCCCAAGCGCATGTTGCGCCTGTTCACCAGCTACCGCCTGCCGGGCGAGCTGGAGGCGTGGACCATTGGCGGCGGGGTGCAGGCGCAGAGCGATATCTACAACCGCAATGGCACTGCCGAAGCGTCGCAGGCGGGCTATGCGGTGTACAACGGCATGGTCAACTACCGCTTCAACCAGCAGTACTCGCTGCAGCTCAACGCCAACAACATCTTCGACAAGAAGTACTACCGCCAGGTCGCGCCGACGCCAACCGGCTATTACTGGGGTGATCCGCGCAACGTTTCGGTGACCCTGCGCGGCAGCTTCTGAGCCTTCGCCGAGCGCTTACTCGGCGGCTGCCTTGAGCTTGCCGGCGCGGCGGTACGACTGCCGGGCAAAGCACACGAACAGCCCTGCCATCAGTGCCAGCGCCATCGGCAGGCCATGCGGTGCGGCGCCCATCGCGGCGCCGCTGAGCAGCGGCCCGATCAGGCTGCCGACGCCCCACAGCAGGCCGACGCTGGCATTTGCCGTGACCAGGTCGCGGCCCCTGAAGCGCTGGCCGATCAGCACCAGCGCCAAGGTGTAGATGCCGCCAGCCACTGCGCCCAGCAGCACCAGCATCGGCCATAACAGCCAGCTCATCTGCAGCAACCACGGCAGGCCAATACCGATCAGCATTGCTACCACCCCGCACAGCAAATGCAGGCCGGTGCGCTCGACCCGATCCGCCAACCAGCCCAGCGGCAGCTGGAACAGCATGTCGCCGGCAAACACCACGGTCACCATCAGCGCCGCCACGGCCACGGCAAAGCCATGACTGGTGGCATACACCGGCAGCAACGACAGTACTACCGCATCGAAGAACGAGAAGAACAGCACCGCCACACACAGCGCCGGTGCGACCCGGAAGAAACCCGCCAGGGTAAAGCTCTTGTCGTCTTCTTCAGCGTGTTCGACGTGGTCGTTGGGTACGGTCAATACGATGCACAGCAGGGCCAGGCCATAGCAGGCCGTGACCACCCCGGTGATCCACGGGCTATGCGCGCCGACCAGCGCCAGCATCGCCGGGCCAAGGACCTGAAAGCCGGTAAAACTGGTGGCGTACAGCGCCATGATCTTGCCGCGGTTGTGCTCCGGGCAAAGCTCGTTGACCCACGATTCACCCAGAATGATGGCGATCCCCATGCCCAGGCCAAGCCCCAGTCGCAACAGGGCCAGCAGCCAGATCGATGAGAACGCCCACTCCAACAGGCCGATGGACAGCGCGCACAAGCTGAAGCACAGCAAATAGATGGTGCGTCGGGTCAGGTAGCGGCAGCAGGCATCGACCAGAAACGCCGAGAGCATCATCCCCGCCGCCGGTATCGCCGCCATGATGCCGATCTGCAGGGTATTGGCACCGCTGTCCTGCAGCCGCAACGACACCAGCGGCAGGCTCGCCCCGAGGCTGAAACCCACAACCGATACGGCGAACAGAAGGCCCGCCAGCAAACGCATGTTCATTACCCACTCCTTGCATGCCGGCACGGCGGCACCTGCGGCCGCGTCGGCTGATAACCCTGAAAAATGACTGCACACAGGCGCCCATGGCCAGGCGCAATGGGCGCTGGTCGCAGCGGCGCGAATCAGTTCAGGGCAAGGTGTGGCGAGAAGGTGAAGGCAAACAGCACGCTGCGCCGCCGCTTGAGCACCGTGTCGCTCGGCCAGGCACGCCGACAGGCCTGGGCTGCAGGCTGAAGGGCTTGGAGGAGACGCTGACTACGGCGCATTGCATCGACTACGCAGGTAAAGAGGAAGCGGCACTCTAGGCCAAGGCTGGCGAGCGCGTCAATCCAGGGCATGCAAGGGCGGTGAAGCGAACCGTGCGCTTCACCGCCTCCAGGCCTACATGTCGTAACGCAGCGCCAGGCCAAAGGTACGTGGCGCACCGGCATCGATGATGTCGCCGCCACGGTTGTTGGTCACGTACTCCTTGTCGAAGGCGTTTTTGACAAAGCCGGACACCGCGATGTTCTTGGTGAGCTTGTACTCGCTGCTGAAGTTGGCCAGCACGTAGTTGTCGCTTCTGCGCTCACCGATAACCTGGCCCGCGGTATTGAAGTCGTATTGCGACGGCGCCGTGCTTTGGTAAGTCAGGTCGGTGTTGAAGGTAAGGCGTTCATTGACCCGATACAGCGCGCCCAGCGACATCTTGTACTTGGGCGCATAGAGGAACGCCTCGCCACTGCGGTCCTGGCCGTTGCCGGCAACGAAGTCCTTGTACTTGCCATCGTTGACCGAGCCACCCAAGGTCAGCGTCAGTTGCTCGCTGAGGTCTTTTTCGACAAACACTTCCAGGCCTTTGATGGTGCTGCGACCGGCGTTATACACATTGATTACGTTGCTGTTGTCCTGGCGTACGCTGACCTGCTGGTCTTTCCAGTCCGTGTAATAGAGGTTGGCGCGAGTGCGCAGGCTGCCTTCCATGAACGTCCCGCGATAGGACAGCTCATAGTTGGTGGTGTATTCCGGGTCATACGACTCGTGACCACTGCCGGAGCGCACGTTGACGCCGCCGCCGCGATAGCCTTTCTGCACCATGAAGCCGAGGAACTGATTGGCCGCCAGTTCATAGTTCAGACCCAGCTTGGGCAACAGGGCGTTGAACGATTCGCTGACTTGCCCCGGACTGGACAGGTCATCCTGCTTGACGTCGGTGTCATTGGTTTCGTGGTCGTAACGCAGGCCGGTGATCAACGTCCAGCGCGGCGCGAAGGTCCAGTTGACCTCACCGAATACAGCCTTGTTATCGATTGTCGTGTCGCCTTTGACGGTGGCGAACAAGGTGTCATCGAACAACAGTCGGTCATGGAATTTGTTGGTGCTGTGGCCGTAATAGGCGCCGATGAAACTCTTCACGTCATCCGAGCTGTAGTTCAGCCGCAGTTCCTGGCTGAACAAATTGCCATCGTGTGCACGGAGGATGACGTCGTTGCTCTCGGCGGTCTGGTCGAAGTCCAGGCGGTTGCTGTAATCGGAGCGGGTGTTGACGGTCATGCTGGTCAGCGACCAGGCATCACTCAGGCGATAGTCGACCTTGGCGCTGACGGTGTCCTGCTTGAGGTTGTCAAAGGCCTGGGTATTGGACGACACCTTGTAGTAGCGGACTTTGTCGTTCTCGCGCATGACCGAGTTGTCGCCCTGACGGTGCTCGCTGTGGGCATAAGTCAGCAGTACATCGAGATCGTCATTGGGCAGGATCAGCAACTTGCCGCGGGCATTGCTGGTGCGATGCGGGTTGGCATCCTTGCCCAGCGCGATATTGTCGATATAGCCGTCGCCGTCCTGGCGATCCACAGCGATACGCCCGGCGACCTTGCCCTCGACAATGGCGCCACCACCAGCAACGGCCAGGCCTTTTTCACCGTAGTTGCCAACGTTGGTCTGAGCAGAGAAGCTTGGGTCGAAGGTCGGATCCTTGGTCTTGATCACCACTGCACCGGCCAGCGAGTTGCGCCCTTGAGTGGTGGACTGCGGGCCAAGAAACACCTCGACCTGCTCGGTATCCCACAGCGGGTTCGGGCTCAAGGTCAGCGCCCGGTTCGGCTGCACAGCGCCATCGATATAGACCGACACGGCACCGTTCATGGTCGACGGCCCCTGGTCATCAAAACCGGACACCGGCACACCACGGATGCCCCAGTTCTCGTTGCCGGCCTGGCTGTATACCCCAGGCGTTCGCGCAAACACATCAACCAGGCTGTGATCGGCCTTGTCGCGCAGTTGCTGCTCGGTGACGACCACAACGCTGGACTGGGTCTGCTCGAGGGTGCGGTCGATCTTCTCGCCGGTCACCGTGATTGGCGCCATCTCGACCACGTTTGGTGATGCAGCGTTCGATGTTTCAGCGGCCCAGCCGCTATTGGCCAGGCACGCGGCAGCGCCCACAGCCAGGGCAAGCGTATTCTTCTTGAAATTCACGACCCGCTCCACTACGCCAGATATTGTTGTTTTGCGCAGGCCCACTGCTCGTTGCGGCCAGCGGGGCGGATTCTAAGTGAAAGTGAGCGTTATAGGAATAAGATTGATAATGACTCTTATTAACTTGCGGTGAGGCCGTATTGCGACCCCACTGCACTTGTCAGCGTTTGCCGGTAGACGGCAGCAATATTGCCAGCAGGCCAAACAGCGGCAGATACGAACAAAGCGCATACACGTATTCGATCCCGCGCAGGTCGGCCACGTAGCCCAGCAGCGCCGCACCGATGCCGCCAAAGCCGAACATCAGGCCGAAGAAGATCCCGGCGATCATGCCAACATTGCCCGGCACCAGCTCCTGGGCGTAAACGACGATGGCCGAGAATGCCGAAGCGAGGATAAAGCCGATCACCACACTGAGGATGGTGGTCCAGAACTGATCGGCGTACGGCAGCGCCAGGGTGAACGGCGCTACTCCGAGAATCGAGAACCAGATCACCGCCTTGCGCCCGAAGCGGTCGCCGATCGGCCCACCAAAGAACGTCCCCGCCGCCACCGCGCCAAGGAAAAGGAACAGGTGCAACTGCGAGCTGGCCACCGAAACGTCGAACTTTTCGATCAGGTAGAAGGTGAAATAGCTGGTGAAGCTGGCCATGTAGAAGTACTTGGAAAACACCAGCAAGCCCAACACCACCAATGCGCCAATCACGCGCTGGCGCGACAGGCCATGGGTCGCTTCTACCGCCTTGCGCGCCTTGGCCTGGTTGAGGTGCTCCTTGTACCAGCGGCGCAGCAGCAGGGTTACGCCGAAGAAGAACAAGCCAGCCAGGCCGAACCAGGCGACATGGGTCTGGCCGAACGGAATGACGATCGCTGCTGCCAGCAGCGGGCCCAGCGCCGAGCCGGCATTACCGCCGACCTGGAAGGTCGACTGGGCCAGGCCAAAGCGCCCACCCGAAGCCAGCCGGGCAATCCGCGATGTCTCGGGGTGGAATGCTGACGAACCGATGCCGACCAGCGCTGACGCCACCAGAATCATCGGGAAGCTGCCAACAAATGCCAGCATCACGATCCCGACCAAGGTGCACAGGGTGCCCAGCGGTAGCAGATTCGGCGTCGGCCGCTTGTCGGTGAAAAAGCCCACCCACGGCTGCAACAGCGACGCTGTGATCTGGAACGTCAGAGTGATCAGGCCGATCTGGGCGAAGCTCAAGTTGTAATTGGTCTTGAGCATTGGGTAGATCGCCGGCAGCACGGCCTGGATCAGGTCGTTGATCAGGTGCGCCAGCGCACAGAAGCCGATGATGCGCATCACCAGAGGGTTGGCACCTGAAGCCGTAGTTGCGCTGGAGGTGGTTTGAGAACTGCTGATGGCCATGGGCTCGACATCCGTCCGCGGGTTTGGGATCCGATTATCGGGAAACAAATCGATACATAGCTAGCTTTTTTACCATCGGTCCGACACGTGCTTGTAAATGGTTCTCAATATAATTAGCATCCATGGCACATTGCCCCACTCCCTTTCGCCGCTTCCGCCTCACCTGCGAGCAGACCGATCAATGAACCCAATGCCCGCCCAGCAGCCCACGCCCGACGCCGATCGCGAGGCACTGGAGTGGTTTTCCATGCTCCGTCAGCCAGGTTGCGATGAGCAGCAGCGGCAGGCGTTCGCCACGTGGCAGCAGCAGGACCCAGGCAACGCCCGCGCCTACGCTGAACTGGAAGCCTACTGGCAGCAACTCACTCCGCCTCCAGCGAGGCCGCGCCCGCGTCAGTTGAAAACCCGCCGCAGCTATCTCGGCAAAACCCTCGCCGCGCTGTTTCTGTTGATCCTCGCCGCCCTTGCCTATCTGTATTGGCCGTTGATGCAGCGCCTGGCCAGTGAACTGCACACCGCCAGCGGCGAGCGCCGCAGTGTGCGCCTGGCCGACGGTTCAACGATGCACCTGGACAGCGCCAGCGCGATGAACGCCGACCTGCGCGGGCGCACCCGCCAGTTGCAACTGGTGCAAGGTCAGGTTTCGCTCGAAGTGGTGCTCGATGGCCGCGCCCTGGAAGTGCAAGTCGGCCAGGCGCGCATTCAGGTCTATGGCACTCGCCTGATGATCGCCCGCAGCAGCCAACATGACGAACTGGTCGTGCTCAACGGCAAAGCCATGATCATTCAAGGCGGCGATCAACGCCTGCTCTCGGCCGGCGAACGGGTAACCTTCACTGAACAGCGCATCGACCCTGTGCAAAAAATCGACGTGCAGCGCGTCGAGGCCTGGCGCAGCGGGCACTTGCAGGTCAAGGATCAGCCCCTGGCCAGCGTGCTCGAGCGCCTGGCCGGCTATCAAGGCCAGCGCGTCTGGCTGATGGATGAGCAAACCGCTTATCGCCGGGTCAGCGGTGATTTCAACCTCGACCGCGCCCAGGCCAGCCTCGATCAGCTCGCCGCCGAGCAGCAATTGCAGCTGTATAGCCTGTTCGGCCAGTGGCTGATCGCCCGCTGAAACCGCACGTGCAGGCTAAGCGGTTGAAACCGTGTAAATTTTTTTTGATCCGGGTGTTGACAGAGGGGCGTCTGAAGCGAATAATGCGCGCCAGTTGGCTACATAGCTCAGTTGGTTAGAGCATAGCATTCATAATGCTGGGGTCCGGGGTTCAAGTCCCTGTGTAGCCACCACCCTTCAGATCTACAGATTTCTCACGAGGTCTGTAGATCTAACAAGAAGCCCGCCTAGTGCGGGCTTTCTTGTTTCTGGCGTTCTGTCCTTGAATCGCCCTGCAACTCCTCTGCGTATTCCTCTGGGCAAATTTCCCCGCCTGCCCTCTCAGTGCCGATGCCGCGAGAAGTCAACGCACTTACATTCAGTGCGTATGATTATTTACATTCAGCACGTATCAATATAGGGTCCCTTTCATACGCCGCGTATGTTCTGCTCCAGGTAACACTGCCAGACGACAAGGCTTGCTTGAAAATTCAAAGGACCTGAACCATGAGCACGTCTTCATCCGAACTCACAGCAACCTCCGCGCAGCACCCATGGCTGGCCGTCAGCGCAGTCGGCCTTGCGACATTTTCCGTGGTCACCACTGAAATGCTCCCGGTCGGGCTGCTGCCACCGATTGCCGAATCGCTGAATACTTCCACCGGCACGGCAGGGCTGATGATCTCACTGCCTGCACTACTGGCAGCGTTTTTTGCCCCGCTGGTGGTCATCGCATCCGGCGGCATTGATCGGCGCAGGATCCTCTGCGGATTGCTGGGGCTGTTGGTGATCGTCAACATCGCCTCGGCGTTGGCCCCAAGCATGGCCTGGATGCTGGCCGCGCGTGTACTGGTCGGCTTTTGCATGGGGGGATCTGGGCGATCGCCGGGGGGCTGGCGGGGCGGCTGGTGGCGGCGCACTCGGTTGGCCTGGCGACCTCGATCATCTTCGGCGGGGTGGCCGCTGCTTCGGTGCTGGGCGTGCCGCTGGGTGCGTTGATCGGCGACTATGCCGGGTGGCGCTGGGCCTTTGCCGGCATGGCCCTGTTCAGCGCATTGGTGCTGGCGTTGCACCTTGCGGTGATCCCCGGGCTACCGGTAACCAGTTCGGTGACCGTGCGCCAGTTTGCCCAGCAGCTGGGTAGCCGCAAACTGCAAGTGGGGTTGCTGCTGACGCTGGCACTGGTCGCCGGACACTTCATGCTGTTCACCTACGTGCGGCCATTGCTGATGTCGGTGTCAGGCTTCGATAGCCAATGGGTCAGCGCACTGCTGTTCGCCTATGGCTTCGCCGGCATCGTCGGCAACTTCCTTGCCGGCGTCATCGCCGCGCGGCGCACAGCACGCACCTTGCTGACGATCTCGACCGGGCTGCTGCTGACGCCGGTGCTGTTCCTGCTCATCGGCAATTCCAACCTCGGCGGCGGCATGCTGTTGCTGGTCTGGGGGCTGGCCTATGGCGGCGTGTCGGTAGGCCTGATGACGTGGATGATGAAGGCCGCACCGCGTGCGGTGGAGGTCGCAACGGCGCTGTACGTCGGCGTGTTCAATGTCGCCATCGCATTGGGGGCATGGGCCGGTGGCCTGGTTTTGGACGAGGTAGGCCTTACAGGGAATCTTTGGCTGGCGGCTGGGTTCGCAACTATTGCCCTGCTGCTGGCGCTCGGTATATGCCTGGCTGAGCACAGGGCTGCAAATGCTGATGTGGACTCACCACCGCTCCAGTGCCAATAGCAGATTGTCATGCACCCTCGCCTGGATAATAATGAGATATATTATCATCCGTAGCGATCAGTCATGGACGCAGGGCTCAAGGCTTCAAACTCACTGAATATCGGCCACCTTTATGGCGAGCACCATGGCTGGCTCAAAGGCTGGCTGCGCACGCGCACTTGCAACAGCGCCGATGCAGCCGACCTGGCTCAGGATACCTTCATGCGTATGCTGACTTTGCGGCAAATGCCTGCTCTGCGCGAACCCCGTCATTACCTGGTAACTATCGCTCGAGGCCTGCTGATCGACAAAGCCCGTCGGCAAACCCTTGAGCGGGCGTACCTGGAGGTATTGGCGGCGCGACCGGAGCCGCTTGAGGTTTCGCCGGAAACCTACCACCTGATCATCGAATCGCTGCTGGCCATCGACACCCTGCTCGATGGCCTGGGCCAGCGCACCCGGCAGATCTTCCTCATGGTGCAACTCGAAGGCCTGGGCTATGTCGAGGTGGGCAAGCGTCTTGGCCTCTCGGTGACAACGGTCAAGAACCACCTGAGCAAGGCATTGATGCAGTGCATTGTGTTGATGGACGCATGACCAGCGCGCCCGCTTCTGTGCCCGGTAAAAATCATCTGCAGGCGGCAGTAGCGTGGTATCTCGCGCTCAATGACAACGAGGTCACGCCAGACCAGCATCAGGCCTGGCAACGCTGGCTCGGTGCTGACCCTGCACACGTCAATGCCTGGGCGCGGATAGAAAAGCTCCAGCAACAATTGCGCGGTGTGCCTGGTGAGCTGGCCTTGCCGGTGTTGTCGCAGATGGGCGTGCAGCGCCGCCAAGGTCTCAAGCTGCTGCTCCTGCTGGCCACTGGCGCCGCAACTTTCGCCGGTTATCGCAGCTCGCCCTACAGCGCCGACTTCGCCACTGGTACTGGCCAGCGCCGGCACGTGAAGTTGCCTGATGGCAGCCGCCTGGATTTGAACACCGACACTCAGGTTGATATCGCCTACAGCGCACAGCAGCGATTGATCGTTCTACGTCAGGGCGAAATCTTTGTGACGACTGCGTCCGAGCAGGCGCCCGCGCGACCGCTTGCAGTGCAGACACCTCACGGAAGGGTTCTTGCGCTAGGAACCCGCTTTGATGTCCGCGTGCTGTCAGGTTTCAGCACGGTTGAGGTGGAGCAGCATGCAGTCGAAGTCAGCAGCCGCGACGCGCCACGTCAGGTGCAACGGGTCGAGCACGGCCAGGCGCTAACCTTTGGCGCGGCCCACATGGGCAATCTACGCCTTGGCTCTGCCGGCAACAGCGCCTGGACCCAAGGCGTGCTGGTGGCGATTGACTGGCGCTTGGCGGACTTCATTGGCGAGCTGTCGCGCTACCGTGCGGGCTATCTGGGCTGCGCCGAGCAGGTCGCGGACTTGAGAATATCCGGCGCGTTTCGCCTGGATGATATCGATGGAGTACTGGCCAACCTGCAGGTTTCGTTGCCGGTGAAGGTGCGCCAGCTTTCGCGGTACTGGGTACGGATAGAAGCGTAAACAGATTTCACCCGTTGCAGCTTGCCGATTGCGAGTTTCGTTCGGCTCATCAGTAGAGCGGTCATTCAGCCGCCATTACTGCAACGGCATAGGAAGTCACGCATGAGCCCCCCCACCCCTCTCGCAGCTTTGCGCTTTCGCCTCAACTCCACACTGCTGCGCATCAGCCTCGGCGGTGCGCTTTGTGCTGGCGCGGTAGCCACTCCGGCCTGGTCGCAACAAGCTGCGGAACAACGTGAATATGCAATTGCAGCCGGGCCTCTGGATACCGCGCTCAGCCACTTTGCCGCCAGCAACGGGGTGACGTTATCGTTCGCGTCGACTCAAACCGAAGGTCTGCTCAGCCCCGGTCTGAACGGTCGTCACACGTTTGCCGAGGGTATTGCCCGGCTGCTCGCCAACAGTGGATTACAGGCACGCCAGGAAGGGCCGCAACGCTACACCCTGGTCAGCACGCCAAGCGATGCAGCGCTGGAACTCGGTGCCACCACCATCACCGGCGCGACTCTTGGCGCCACCAGCGAACATACCGGCTCCTATACGACCGGCCCCATGCAGACCGCCACCAAGCTGGCCTTGAGCATGCGCCAGACGCCACAGTCGGTCTCGGTAGTTACCCGCCAGCGCATGGACGACCGTGGCATGCAGGACCTGCACGACGTGATCAAGGACGTCCCCGGGGTCACCGTGGAAAAGGACGGTCCCGAGCGCCCGACCTACTACGCCCGTGGTTTTCAGGTCGACAACATCATGTACGACGGCCTGCCGACCACCGTGTCCAGCTACACCGCCCGGGACACCATCGCCGCCGCCGACACCGCCATGCTCGATCGGGTCGAAGTGGTACGCGGCGCCACCGGCTTGATGAGTGGTTCCGGCAGTCCCTCTGCGGCAATCAACCTGGTGCGCAAGCGCCCTACCAAGGACGCTCAGGTCAGCGTGACTGCCAGTGCCGGCAGCTGGGACAACTATCGCGGCGAGCTGGATGCCTCCAGCGCCCTCAACGACAGCGCCAGCCTGCGCGGCCGGGCGGTCACCAGCTATCAGGTCAAGGACAGCTTCCAGGACGTGGTCAACAAAGAGCACGCACTGTTCTACGGCATCGCCGAGGCAGACCTGAGCGACAGCACTACCCTGACCGTAGGCGCCTCGAATCAGAACCTGAACAACAACACCGCCTGGGGCGGCGTGCCCACCGCCAGCGATGGCGGCGACCTCAAGCTGTCGCGCTCGACCTATCTGGGCAATGACTGGGGCCGCTGGGATCAGGACAACAACAGCCTCTTCAGTGAGATCGAACAGCGCTTCGACAATGGCTGGAAGCTGCGCCTGGCAGCGACCAGGATGTGGTCCAAGCTTGATCTGCTGGCGTCCTACGTCAGCGCCGGTGCAGTCGACGGCAGCTTCAACCAGATGACCGGCAAGTTCAAATACAGCAATGAGCAGAGCAGCTATGACGCATTTGCCAGCGGCCCGTTCAGCTTGTTCGAGCGCGAACATGAACTGGTGATCGGCGCCAGCCGCCGCAAGGAAACCTTCCACGGCAACGGCACCACAGTCTTGTCGGCTGCCGATATCAACATCTACAACTGGAACCCCCACGTAACCGCGATTCCAGCGTTCAACATGGGCGCCTGGCAGCAACAAAGCGAAACCGAACAAACCGGCGCGTACCTCACTGGCCGCTTCAGCCTGGCCGAACCGCTGCACCTGATTCTGGGTGCACGCCTGGACTGGTACGACTACCAGATCGACAACTCGAGCAATATTGCCGGAGTCCAGCCGACCTCCAGCCAATACGACGTCAGCCGTAACCTGACCAAGTACGCCGGGCTCATCTATGACCTCGACGATACTTACTCGGTGTACGTCAGCTACACCGATATCTTCACCCCGCAAGGTGTGGTCGATAGCCAGAACAAGGCCATCCAACCAATCGTCGGCAAGAACTATGAAGCCGGTATCAAGGCCGAATACTTCGACGGCGCCTTGAACGCCAGCGCCGCGGTGTTCCGGATCGACCAGCAAAACCGCGCCTCGGTAATCAATACCCCAGGCGTGTGCCAGACGCCCGCCGGTGTCGCCTGCTACCAGGCCTCCGGCGAAGTGCGCAGCCAAGGCCTGGAACTCGAAGTCAGCGGCGCACTGAACGAGCGCTGGCAAATGGCGGCTGGCTACACCTACAACGCCGCCAAGTACCGCAAGGATGCCAACCGGGACAACGAAGGCCGGCTGTTCGCCAGCGACCTGCCCCGCCATTTGTTCAAGGCCAGCACTACCTACCAACTGCCTGGCACGCTCGAACGCTGGCGTGTCGGCGGCGCCGTCAGCGCGCAGAACACCATCTACAACCAGGGCAGCGGCTACCGCATCGAGCAGAAGGCCTACCAGGTGCTCGACCTGATGGCTGGTTACAAAGTCTCGGACAACGTCGACCTGCGCTTGAACGTCAATAACGTCTTCGACAAGAAGTACTACCAGAGCATCAACAGCAATACCTGGAACGGTTTCAACGTTTATGGCGAACCGCGCAATGCCGCATTGACCGTGAAGTGGTCCCTTTGAGTCAGAAGCGCGCTGGCGATGTGCGGGCCAAGTTCTGACAGCGCTTGCCCGGCGCAGCGCCGATCTGCCTGGAGCGGCCGGTACAGCGCTGGGCGCAGCTAGCGGACATTGCGATGGAGCATCAACCGCGCGCTTTCATGCAGCCCATGGGTGAGCGTGCGTAAACGCTGGAATTCCTCGGGATACTGCGCGGCGACATCATCACGCGGCGTTGCCGAGGCCAGATCGTGCAGGGTCGGTGCGCTGCCGTCGTGCTGCATCTGCAGCAGGAAGTCCCTGGTCACGCCGCCGATGATCGGGAAGGTGCCCTCGCGCAATACCAGCGGCACCACCCGCTCGCCTTCCGGCGCTGGCTGCTGGATGTCGCGGCCCAGCGCGCCGTTGACGAAGGGCACGCCGGCCATGCCGGCTACGGTCGGCAACAGGTCAACCAGGCCCACCGCTTGTTCGATCACCCGCGGCTCAAGACCTGGGGCATGAATCAGCAACGGCACATTGTTGCTTTCCAGGCCCAGCTGTTCAAACGCCGGCGCCATGTGCGGGATCTGGCTGATGCGCGTGTTGTGATCACCGAAGAACACAAAGATGCTGTTGTCGTAGTAACCACCGGCCTTGGCGATCTCCATCAGGCGGCCAATGTTGTAGTCGAGCAGGCGCACGGCGTTGTACTGCTCGACACTGCGCGAGCCGGCAGCATTGACTTGCTCAAGGGTTACGTCGACCACCTGGAAACCGTCGTTGTGCCTGGGGATGGTGAAGGGCCGGTGGTTGCCGGAGGTCTGCAGATAGGCGAAGAACGGCTGGTCCTTGGGCACGGCACGCAACAGCGCGTCGCTTTCCTTGAACAGATCCAGATCGGAAATCCCCCAGACGTCGACCCGCGGCGATTGCCAGTCGCTCTCTTCATACAACTGCACGCCGTCGATGCTCTGGCGGATCAGCGCGTTGATGTTGGCCCAGCCGGCATTGCCGCCGATCATGTAGAACTTCTGATAACCCTCGAAGGCGTTGATCAAGGTGTGTTGCCGAGTGATCAGCGGATTGCGCGTGGCCGTCTCTTGCCGGGTGACGTCAGGCACGCCAGTGATGCTCGCCCACACCGTTTTTGCAGTGCCGGTAACGGGCACATAGAAGTGTTTGAAGAACCAGCTCTGGCTGGCCAGCTTGTCCAGGTTCGGCGTTGGATTGAGCGGGTTGCCGTAGGCGCCGACGGCGCTGGTGCCGAGTGATTCGAGCATGACGAAGATGACATTCGGCGGGCGCTCGCCGGCCAGCTTGTAGGGCTGCACCGGCTGCTTGCGGATGAAGTCGAGACGGCCAGCGTCTGGTTGATCCACGCTCAGGTACTGGGCGATCTGCGGATAGTACTCACGCACTTTGGCTTCATCGTACTGAGCCTGGCCGGCCTTTAGCGTGTCATAGAGGAACAGCACCGGGTTCAGACCCACCGCTGCAACCTGACTGTTGCCGGAGAAGAATGCATCGCTCCAGCGCAAAGGCACCGGGTTTTCCAGGTTGAGGTTGGCAACCCGCCCGAGCAGGGCCAGCAGCACTGCAACTACCCCAATCAACGAAACTGAGGCCAGCGCCCAGCGCTTGATCGGCTTGCGCACAGCGTCCAGGGTCAGCCGTTCCAGGCAAACCAAGGCCCATACCCACAAGCCGACTGCTGCCAGCCAACAGGCAGTTATCCACAGCACCGGATAGGTTTCCCAGACCATCTGTTGCGAGATTTGCGCGTCCTGCAGATAGCGCAGCACCGTCGCGTTGATCCGCACGCCGAGGTAGGCGTAGTGGCCGAAGTCGATGATATAGACCAGGCCCACCGCGGCCAGCACCACGGCCAGATAAACCCGCGCCAGCCAGCGCATGGCCGGCAGGGTAGTCAGGTTCCAGCGTGGCAGCCACGCCAGCACGGCCAGCGGCAGCAGGATCAGCAGCGCCAGGCGCAGGTCGAAGCGCAGGCCGATGCCCAGGGTCTCCAGCAGCGCCGGGGTGGTCAGTTCAAGCCCGGAAAAACCCAGCAGAAACACCAGCCGCAAGGCCACCAGCAACGCGAACACCAAACCGATTGCGCCCACGCCGTAGCGCAGGCGGCGAGACTGCAACACTCCCATCATTGACCTCTATGCCATTTCATCAGGGGCCGCCATGCACTGCCGATCAGCAGCGCGGTTGCGGCGATCAGGCAGTACCCCGTCAGCAACGGGTCGAGCAGGTAATCCCAGTAGTTTTCCGAAGGTTTCAGGCGCAGGGCGAACGCCAGGGTGCCCAGTGCCAGCATCGCGACGGCCAGCGTGTTGCGCAGCCACAGCATCAGCAGCGCCAGCCCTGCCACCAGCACAATCATTGGCCGCGGATTGAAACCCCAGCGGTACGGATCAAAATAGGTCAGCCCCAGCGTGGCCGGGTACAGCAGCAGGCTCAGCAGCGTGAACGCCAGCAGCAACTGCATCCGCTGCGCGCGCTCGAGTGGTTGCAGCAGACCCAGGCGGGTCAGGCTCACCCAGGCCAGCAGGATCAGCGTGCTGAACGCCAGATCATCGGTAAAGCTGCGCACATAGCTTGCCAGCGACAGTTGGCTGAGCGGAATGAAGCTGGCCACCGCCAACAGCGGCAGCAGCCAGGGCCGCCACGGCGCGGTAAAACGCAGCGCGCTGAACGCGACAAAGCCGATCAGGACGAAACTCAAGTGGGCTTGCCATACCGAAACCATCACAGGCGCCCCGCCAGCCAGGCTTGGTTGAAGCTGACATGTTTGATGAAGGTGTTGTTCCACGAGTAGACCAGGTGGTACATGCCATCTGCACTGCGGCTGAAGTACGGGTACTCGTACTCGAAATCGCAGCCACGCGGTTTGCATACGCGGTAGTCGAGGTTACTCAAGAAGCGCTGTTCGAGCGGCAGCCGGCGCGCACCGCTGGAGGCGCGAAAGCCCTCACCAATGATCGCTTTATAGGCCTCGGGCGAGAACGGCTGGCCAAGTGGATCCGGCGACTGGTCCAGCTCCACCACACTGCGCCACTCGTTGAGGTCGGCGTCAGTGCCGTACAGGCTGAGCTTGAAGCGGCCATCCTGCAGGTCGTTCAGGGCTACCAGCAGACCGTCGTCGTCAGTGCCGACTGCGGCCAGCGACGAGTTGGGGTTGGCCGGTTCCAGCGGGTACGGTTCGCTCCAGGTCTGGCCGGCGTCTTCGGTACGGCTGCCCAGCACGCGGTGATGGGTATCGCCGGCATAGCGCAACATCGCCACGGCGCGATGGCCATCGAGCGGGACGATGGTCGGTTGCAGCGAGTGCTTGCCGCGGCTTATGCGGAATTTGTCGACCACCTCACCCTCGGCGCTCAGGTACAGGTACTCGGCAAACTTGCCCATGAACTCGTGGTACACCGGCAGGCCGATCGAGCCATCGGCGTGAAACACCGGCGCGGCGCGCACCAGGGTGCTGATATTGAAAAACGGCGAAGTCACCAGTTGCCGTGGCGCCGACCAGCTGCTTCCGAGGTCATCGGAGACCATCAGGTTGATCGCACTGGTGGCCCAGCCACCCACGGAAACCGAGACATAAAACATCCACAAGCGGTTGTCCGGGCCGAGCGCGATCACCGGATTGCCGAGCTTGCGGATATAGCGCTGGGTGCCGTCGCGGGTGCTTTCACGGGTAGCCAGCACCTGTTCGGCGCCCCACTCGTCAGTGCGCGGATCAAAGCGCGCCGCGCGCACCTGAACATCGGCCGCACCTTCGCGCGAGCCGGCAAACCACACGGCCATCAAGCCACCATCGGGCATGGCCGTGACCGAGGATGAATGGACAAAGTCAGTCAGCTGGCTGGAGACGAAGCGGCTACTGAATTGCGCCGGGGCCGGCGTGCCTGTGTCGTTCGAGCTGAGCTGGGCAAACGGCGCCAGCACATGGGGCGGATGGCTTTGCCAGGCAGCAAAAAACACCGCCAGCACGCCGCAGATCATTAAGGCAGAGCGCATAGAGAACCTGTCGATGGGAGTATTACTGCGCACGCTCGTCCGGCAGGCGCTTCCTGCGGCCGGTGAGCATGGAGAGCGGCAGGTTGTCCCGCACCTGGATACTTTCAAACACTGCGGCCAGCACATGCACACAGACCAGCGCCAACAACACATCGGCGGCAGTCTCGTGGACTTGCAGCGGCCAATCGGCGCCCCACAGGGCATCGACTTCTTGCATCAGGAACCCGCTGCTGCCAATCACCAGCAGCGCCAGCAGCATTAACAACATCACCAGCGCGCCAATAGGCGAATGGCCAAGACGGTGTTGCGGCTTGCCCTTGAGCAGTGAGCGCAGGTGCGCGGCGAGCCGTTGCGGGGTCGGCCAGAAGTCTGCCCAGCGCGCACTGCGCGGCCCGACGAATCCCCACACGCTGCGTACCAGCAGCCATGCCATGGCGTAGTAGCCGAGCCAGACATGCCAGTCGTCGCCGGCTTCATTGAAGAAGTAGTTGGCGACGAAGACCCCGGCGATAGACAGATGAAACAGCCTCACCAAAGGGTCCCACAGGCGCAGGGATTCGCCCTGCATCAGTCTTTGATCTCGGTCTTGATTGCCTTGCCCGTGACCGGGTCATGGTAGATTTCGACCTTGCGCTTGTCCTTGTCGAAGCCGTAGATCTCGTAGCAGTTGCCGTCGGTGACCTTGAACTTGCTGATCTGGTAACCCTCGGCTTTGAGCTTGTCCTGGAAGGCAGTTTGGTCCTGCCACTGCGAGCGCTCGGCGGTGGTGCACTGCGGGCCGGCGACGGCCAGGGGGCTGGCGATGATCAGGGACAGCAGGAGAATTTTGCGCATGGGAAAGCTCTCGGCAGATGTGGGTGGGCCCACAATGCAAAAGCAACCTTAGGCCAACCTTAGCCGGTAACCAGCAGTTACATCTTTGCTGAAATCCGCCTGTGCAGAACCCGGCATGATGCCGCCGATTACTTCAGAGACTTCACCATGCGCCTACTCCTCGTCGAAGATGATCGAGCCCTCGGCCAGGGTATTCGCGTGGCCTTGGGCGCCGAAGGCTATACCCTCGACTGGCTGCAGGATGGGGTGGCCGCCTTGCACGCGTTACGCACCGAGAGCTTCGATCTGTTGTTGCTCGACCTCGGCCTGCCACGCCTGGACGGCCTCGACCTGTTGCAGCAATTGCGCGCCGAGCAGCAGGACCTGCCGGTGCTGATCCTGACCGCCCGCGATGGCACCGCCGCGCGTATCGCCGGGCTGGATGCCGGCGCCGACGACTACCTGATCAAACCGTTCGACGTCGACGAACTCAAGGCCCGCGTGCGCGCCCTGCTGCGCCGCAGTCAGGGCCGTGCGCAACCGCTGCTGGAGCACGCCGGGATCAGCCTCGACCCAGCCACACAACAAGTGCACTACCTGCACGCCGAGGTCATCGTCACGCCCATGGAGTACCAATTGCTGCATCAACTGATGGTGCGCCCCGGCAAGGTCGTCACCCGCGAGCGCCTGTCCCGTACGCTGTATGGCTGGCAGGATCGGGTCGAGAGCAATACCCTCGAAGTGCTGATCCATAACCTGCGCAAAAAGCTCTGCAGCGAGCTGATCCGCACCGTACGCGGTGTCGGTTATGTGCTGGCGGTGCAGGCATGATCTCGGTCCGCGCGCGCATTCTGGTCCCGGTACTGGTGATGATCCTGCTCGGCGACGCGTTGATCAGCTGGCTGGTGCTGCGCGACAGCCATGACGAAATCGAAGAAGTCTACGACGCGCAGCTCGCCCAGAGCGCCCGTCTGCTCCAGGGTGTACTGCGCCAGGGCGATGCTGGCGAGGCCGACTGGGAGCGCTTGTATCAGGCCTTCGACCAAGCCATGAGCCGGATCGGTGTCGACGGCGTCGCCCACCCTTACGAAACCCGCCTCACCTTCCAGGTCTGGCGCAGCGATGGCGAGTTGCTGGTGCGCTCGGCCGAGGCGCCGGTGCTGGCGGCGCCGCCCGCGACCCTCGGTGCCCATGACTTGCTCGATAACGGCAACGAGTGGTGCGCGTTTCTCCTCGCCGACCCGCAGCAAGGCTTGCTGATCTGGGTGGGCGAGCGCGATGACATTCGTCAGGACCTGATCCAGCGCATCATGCGTCACACTCTGTGGCCAACCCTGATCGGCGTGCCGTTGCTGACGCTGGTGATCTGGCTGGTGATCGGCTGGGGCCTCAAGCCCTTGCGCAGCATGGCCCGTAAGCTCCGCGTGCGGCAGACCGGCAGCCTGCATCCACTGCGCCTCAAGCCGCTCCCGAGCGATCTGGAACCGATGCAGACCGCGCTCAACCGGCTGTTGCTGCAAGTCGAAGAGCTGCTCGCCCGCGAGCGCCGTTTTATCGCCGACGCCGCCCACGAACTGCGCACGCCGCTGGCGATTCTGCGCATTCACGCACAAAACGCACGCAACGCCGCCACCGCCGAGCAACGCCACGAAGCGTTGGATTTTCTGGTCAGCGGCGTCGACCGCGCTACCCGCATCGGCAGCCAGTTGCTGACCATGGCCCGTATCGAGCCGCAACTGAGCGACCCCCAGCGCAGCCGCGTGCAATTGACCGAGCTGGTGCGTGAAGAGTTGGCCGAGTTGACCCCGCTGGCGCTGAACAAGGGTGTCGACCTGGTCCTCGAAGGTGACGAAGAGTGCTGGGTCGAGACCGAGCCGGTGGCACTGGCCATCGCCCTGCAGAACCTGGTGACCAACGCACTCAACTTCTCCCCGCCGGGCAGCGAAGTGAAGGTAGTGATCGGCGACAACCGCCTCAGCGTCGAGGATCAGGGCCCGGGCATTGACGAGGCAGACATGGAGCGCCTGTTCGAACGCTTCTACAGCCGGGGCAACGCCAATGGCGCCGGGCTGGGCCTGGCGATCGTGGAAATGATTGTCGACAAGATCGGCTGCGACTTGCGTCTGTACAATCTGCGCCAAGGCGGGCTCTGCGCCGAACTGACGCTGAGCCAGGCGCGCGCCAGCTGAGCTCAGCGCACGCCCGCAACCAGCACGGTCACCCCCAGGCTGATCAGCGCCACGCCGATCAGCCGATCAACCACTCGCTGGCGCTCGATCATTGCCAGGCGCAGCGCTGCGCTGGAAAAAAACACCGCCACCAGGCTGAACCACAGCCAATGGGCGAAGGACATGAACGCGCCGTAGGCAAAGTCCTGCGCCAGCGAGCTGCCCGGCTGCACCACCTGGGTGTAGGCGCTGATCACAAACAGCATGGTCTTGGGGTTCAGCGCGTTGGTGAAAAAGCCGGTGCGTAACGCCCTCAGGCTACCCCTGCCCTGCCCTTGGCCGACGTCATCGAGGTGGATCCGCTTGGTATTGGTCAGCGACTGGTAGCCCAGATAAATCAGGTAGCCCGCGCCCAGCACCTTCATGGCCATGAACAGCGCCGGGCTTTGGCTGATGATCACGGCAATGCCCAGCACCGTGTACAGCACATGCACCTGCACACCCAAGGCAATGCCGACCGCAGCGGCCAGGCCGGCCTTGCGCCCCTGTGCATAACTGCTGCGGGTGACCATGGCAAAGTCAGCGCCGGGGCTGATCACGGCAAGTACGGTAAACACGGCGACGGCAATCAGTTCATTCACTCAGGCAACCTCGATAGACGATGAAAATCCACAGATTGCCGATTATCGAGGGCTTATCCACAGGTCAAAATCGATTTATAGTCGCGCAGATCCGCTAGTTTTTCTCACAGATATGCAGCGTTCACTTGCGCCGAGATTTTCAATGAAACTGCCGCCGCTCAACACCCTGCGTTTTTTCGACATTGCCGCCCAGACCGAGAGCTTTGTGCGCGCGGCCGAGCGCCTGCACGTCACCCATGGCGCGGTTAGCCGGCAAGTACGCTTGCTAGAGCAAAGTCTGGGGGTCGAACTGTTCGAGCGGCGCAACCGGGCGCTGTTTTTGACAGCCGCCGGGCGCGCCCTGCAGAGCACCACCCAAGCCATCTTCGAGCAGATCGAAGACACCATGCAGCGCTTGCAACAACCGCTTCAGGACAACGTGCTGGTGCTGTCCTGCGAGCCGACCATCGCCATGCGCTGGCTGATCCCACGGCTGCCGGACTTTCATGCCGCGCACCCGGATATCCAGCTGCAACTGGTCGCTGCTGGCGGAGCGGTGGACTTTGCCCGCAGCGGCATTGACCTGGCCTTGCGGCGTGACGATTTTCACTGGGAACGCACGCTGCACAGCGTGAAGATCTGCGATGAATGGATGGGGCCGGTCTGTCGAGCGGGCAGCCAGCAAGCGGCGCAAAACCCTCGCTTGCTGCACAGCCGCACCCGTCCCAAGGCTTGGTCTGACTGGCATCGGTTGCGCGGCGAAGGGGTACGGCAGCGCGCAGGCAGCGAGTATGAGCACTTCTATCTGTCGATCCAGGCGGCCAGCGCCGGCCTTGGGCTGGCCATGGCGTCAGCCTTGATGGTCAGCGACGAGATTGCCAGCGGCCAATTGCACGCGCCCGCCGGGTTTATCGCGGATGGCTCGGCGTATCACCTGCTCAGCCCGCAGGCGTTTCTGCCCGGCTGCAAGCGCCAGCGCTTTGCCGACTGGGTGCGCCAGCAATCTCAGGCCTGCCTGGCTCAGCTGGGTTTGGCACAAAACGACGAACCCGAGCTGCCATCACCGCCCCAGGTGCGATAGCCGGCCGTGTCGATATGGATGCGCCCCGACGGGTAGCGGCCCAGGCCCATATTCCAGGCCTGACCATGCTGCTGCCAGAAGCGGCACAACGGATTGGGGTCGGCCCATACCGGCAGCAACAGATCAACGGCAAAGGCGCGCATGTGGGCACTGTCCACCGCGCCGCCAGCGCAGGCGTTGAGCTGCGGATCGCGGTACGCCGAGACCACCTCGAACTGACCCAGGGCGCCCTGCCCACCCAAGGTTTTCAGCAATGCCAGGGTCGAGCGCACCGCCGGCCATTGCGCCTGTGGCGGCACCGCGAACGGCGAGGCACGACACTGGCGCCAGTCCGATGCCGAGCGTAGTAGTTGATGGATAGGCACCACACCATACAGCCGTGCCTCGACCAGCATCTCGCGAAACGGCCGAGTCTGATGGTCGCCGGCCCACTGGGCGAACATCCACAGGTCGCGGGGGTCGGCCTGAGCAACACTGGCGATGCTCAAGCCAGCTGCACAGAGCAGCATCCTTGCAGTTTTCATTGCTCACCCCTTAAGCCAGTTGGCGGCTACTGGCTTAGAGTTAAGCCTACTCCTGCGGGCGCAGGCGGTATTGCGGCGGCAATTGGGCAAAGCCGCTTATGGTGGTGTCCAAGCTCTTCCAGCGGCCATCCTTGATGCCATAGATGCAACCATGGATAGACAGCTCCTGACCGCGATGCCAGGCGTTCTGGATGATGCTGGTGTGGGCAACGTTGGCCACCTGCTGGATCACGTTCAGCTCGCACATGCGGTCGACCCGCGCCTCGTCCGTGTCGAGCTTGGCCAGCTCACCGCGTTTTTCGTAGTAGAGGTCACGAATCGAGCGCAGCCAGCCGTCGATCAGTCCGAGTTGACGGTCCTGCATGGCCGCGCGCACGCCGCCGCAGCCATAGTGGCCGGTGACCAGGATGTGTTTGACCTTGAGCACTTCGACCGCGTACTGAATCACCGAAAGGCAGTTAAGGTCGGTGTGCAGCACCACGTTGGCGACGTTGCGGTGGACGAACAGATCGCCCGGTAGCATGCCGACGATCTCGTTGGCCGGCACGCGTGCGTCGGAGCAGCCGATCCAGAGAAACTCCGGCGTCTGCTGACGGGCCAGCTTGGCGAAGAAGTCCGGGTCACGCTGGGTGATCGCGTCAGCCCAGCGCTCGTTGTTGTCGATCAGTTCCTGCAGGTCGTGCATGGTCTTGCCTCATCAGGTTATGCCTGTGTGACTGGACCTGACGGCGCAAGGTCACTCGTCGAACAGGGTGCAGGCCATTACCAGGGCATCTTCGCGGCCACCAGCCATTGGATAGTAGTCGCGGCGCCGGCCAATCTCGTTGAAGCCGAAGCGTTCATACAGACGATAGGCCGACTGGTTGCTCGCGCGCAGCTCGAGGAAGCACTCGCGGCCATTGAGCTTGTAGGCCTCGGCCATGAGTTTTTCCAGCAGGCGCAGGCCCAGGCCGCGGCCCTGGTTTTCCGGTTTTACGGTGATGTTGAGCAGGTGCGCTTCGTCGATGATCACGTTGATCACGCCGTGACCCACCTGCTGGGCGCCATCGAACATCAACCAGATCTGGTATGACTTGAGCGCATCCAGAAAAATCCCGCGGGTCCAGGGATGGCTGAACGCGGCGTACTCGATCTTCAGCACCGCATCCAGGTCCGCCTCGGTCATCGGGCGGAAACTGATCGAATCACTCATTCAACGCTCTTCCAGCGCGCCATCAGCTGGCGCATCGCTTGCCAGACGTCCGCCTTGCGCTGCGGCTCGTCCATCAACAGTTCCAGGCCAGGCAGCGCCCAGGCAGTGCCCAGCGCTTCGACCTGCAGTTCTTGGTAATAGGCCGGTGCCTCGGCCTGGGCGGCAAAGCGCAGCGCCGGCAGGCCGATCAGCCACAGGCAGGTGCAGGGTGATTCTTCCAGGCGTGCCTGGATAAAGCCTTGGACGAAGTCACGCGCAGCCTCGGGGCCTTGGTCCATGTTGCCGCGCACCAGCAGCGGCCAACGGATCGGCTCGCCGATGATCTGCGGCGCATCCGGCAGGCCGGCGGCGCGGAGCATGTCCTTGAGCAGCAGGTAGGATGGGTCGCGGCTCTGGAACGGCTGCCCGGTGGCCAGCTCGACCAGCACCAGGCAACTGCCGGCGCGCAGCAACTGCAGGGCAAACCGTGGCGGTGGCACCGGCGCCGCACGGGCCACCACTGGCTCAGCCTCGGTCTCGGTCGGCTTGACCGCTGGCTTGACGCTGCTGGCTGGGCGCGGAATCTCGATTTTCGGCCGTTCGATGCTGCGTGCCTGCGGCGCGACCGGCGCGACCGGCGCGGCGGCAGGCGCTGGCGCCAGGGCTTCGAGTTCAACCTCCTCGACCGGCGCCTGCGGCAGCAGCAGCTCGGGGCGCGACGGCGCGGCGAACGGCAGTTCGGCACGCGGCAGCCAGTGCACCACTTGCATGGCGGACAGGTAAGCGCGGCGGCGGGACTCGATCAGCACAGCACGGTCATCCGGGAAAAGTCAGTCGCGCATTCTAACGCCGTTGACCGCCCCGCGCCGCTACAGGTTGGCGGAAATTTGCCAGCCGGCAAAACCCTGAGCCAATCCGGTAAATCCCTGACGCAATCTCATTACAGACCAAGGGGTGAATTCCTCCCCCCCGGATGCAGTACAATCGCCGGCTTTAATTTGGCAACGAGTCGACCCGCCAATGATCGAACCCAAGCGCGTCCTGCGCGCCCTCGCCGAACACTGGGCATTGATCGAGCCGCTGTGCGAGCGTTTCGACCAGGGCACATTGAGCCTGATCGAACTGCGCCAGCAACTCGGCCGCCAGCAGGTAGAAAGCACCCCGCAGGACATCACCCAGCTGCTCGATGTGTGGATCCGCCTGGATATTCTGGTACCGGTGGCAAAAAGCCCGAACCGCTTCGAGCTGAATGCGCAGATCCACGACTTCCTGGCCTACCTGCGCCGCGAGCACCGGCTCGGCCTGTGCCTGGAAATCGAAGCCTATCTGCGCCATCTGGAGCGCTTGGCCGGACATATTCAGGACGCTTTCGACAACCGCGACAGCGATGACCTGGCGCGCCAGCTGCGTTTGCTCGACATGCGCGTGCGCGACGTGTTGAAGAAACTCGACAACGACGAGCAGGCGCTGGTGGCCGTGGCCGAACGGGCCAAGACCAGCAACCGGCAGATCCCGCTGCGCCAGCGCTACGCCGAAGTACTGGCAACCTGGGACGAGTACGTCGAGCCGATGATCCAGCTGGTCAACGCCGACGGCGCCTTCGAGCAAGGCGTGCGCAAGGTCGAGACAGTGCTGCTGCGCCTGCTCAGCGAGCAGGCGCGGCTCGGCCATCTGGTCGACGACGACATGCTCCTGCGCACCCATGCGCGCATCCTCGAGATGCAGACCAGCGCCCAGCTGACCCTGCGCCATGCCCGCGAACTGCTGCTGCCGCTGCGCGAAGAAGCGCGCCGGCACAACGCCGTGACCCGGGGCGCAGCGCTGGCCCTGTCGGTGATCCGGCGCAAGGGCATCGATGCCGTGCCGCACGCGGCCATGCCGATGTTCACTCGACCGCAAAGCACCTTTCTTGGCAGCGCCAGCCAGGTCGAGGCCTACGTTTACGCGCTGGCCCGCTTCGAGCCCAAGCCGGCGCGCTTCCCCAAGGCCCACCGCACCGACAAGGGCCCGACGCCACGTGCCCCGCGCACGGTCAAGGAGATGCTCGAACGCTGTGCCAGCGCGCTGCCGCTGCCCGACCTGATGGTCTGGCTGCTGGAGCAGGAGCCCGAAGGCGCCACCGACGAGCTGCTGTACTGGTTCTCGCGCCTGTCGCGCGAGAAGCGCTTCAGCCGCGAGCGCCTCGAACGGCGCGACTATCTCACCACCGAACACCGGGTGAGCCTGCGCTCCTTCGCCCTGACCGAATCATCGCCTGCATCCACTGCGAGCCCAGCCAATGCATCTTGATCTCTCCGAACTGTCCCAGCTCGCGCCGATCTTCCGCGAGCTGTTCAAAGGTTTCCACGTCAGCCGCCGCGACCCCGAGTTGTACGCCCAGCTGTCGAACTTCCAGGACCAGTACCGCACCCTGTTCAAGGCGCTTGGCTTCGAGCTGGTGTGCGATACCCGCGGTTTCTATTACTTCGTGCCAGAGCTGGCCGCTGCGCAGGTCAACAAGACCGCCCAGCGCCTTTCGCTGTTCACCTTCATCCTGGTCGAGCACCTGGCTGACCAGGGCCGCGACCCGATCGCCGTGCTCGATGGCGGCAGCATCGGCCGCGATGAGCTGCCGTCGCTGCTGGAAAAGTACCGCGACCTGTTCATCCAGGCCGAAGTACAGACCGTCGACGAGCTTGAAGAAAAGATCCTCCGGCGCATGACCCAACTGGGCTTCGCCCATGAAGAAGGCGGCATCTACCGCTTCCTGCCGCCGATGCACCGCTTCATCGATGTGTGCCTGTCGGTGCAGCAGGACCGCGACCTGGCCGCGACCCTGCACAGCGCCCTGCCACTGCCGGTACCGGTGCTGGCCGACGACGACAGCGCCGAGCAACTGGAAACCGACGACCCGCTCGACCTCAGCCCGTTTGCCGGCGACGAGAGCGAAGAAGACGCCCTTGCCCGCGCCATCCGCGAAGAGCAACAGGAGATTGACGCATGAGCCAGCAACGCTACGGCATCCGCCGCTTCGCCTTGCTCAACACCGCCGGCTACAGCCTCGGCCTGTTCCCGCTGGAGCACCCGCTGTCGGTCTATGGCGCCAACAACCTGGGTAAGTCGGCGTCGATCAACGCCCTGCAGTTCCCGATTCTGGCGCGCATGTCGGACATGAGCTTCGGCAAGTACAGCCTCGAGCAGTCGCGCCGTTTCTACTTCGCCAGCGACACCAGCTACATCCTCTGCGAGCTGGACCTGCCCCATGGCCCGCACGTGATTGGCGTGGTCGGCCGCGGCCCGGGCGGCGGCTTCGGTCACCAGTTCTTTGCCTACCAAGGCCAGCTGGACCTGGCTCACTACCAGAAAGACGACACCTGCCTGCGCCAAAAGGAGCTGTTCACCAACCTTGAGCGCAATGGCCTCAAGGCGTATGAGCTCAAGCCCGACGAACTGCGCCGTCTGCTGGTCGGTGGCCATACTTCGGTGCCACTGGACCTGACCCTGATCCCGCTGCGCTCGACCAGCGAGCAGAGCCTGAAGACCTTCCGCGCCCTGTTCATCAACCTGCTGCACATGCGCGAAATCACTGCAGCCAAGCTCAAGCAGCTGTTCCTCGATGCCTTCGAGCACAGCCTGCGCTCGGGCAGCGTCGACTACATCGCTGCCTGCGAAGAGGCCTTCCGCGACGTACGCCGCATGGAAGGCGATTACAACGCCCTGGTCGCCGCCGGGCCGTTGGTCGAAGCCCTGGCCGGCGGCGTCGCCCAGCGCGACATCCTGCGTGGCAAGCTGCATCGCCTGTCGCCGCTGCTGGATAACCTGCTCGGCACCTGGCAGGAATATGCCATGGCGCGTAAAGAAGAACTGCTGATCCAGTCCGAGCATTACCGCAGCGAGCAGGACCGCCTGCAGAACGACCAACGCGGCGGTACCCAGGAGCTGATGCGCCTGGAGCGCGAGATCAGCGGTATCCAGCGCTGGCTGGGCGAACTGTCGGTGCTGAAGAATCGCTTTGCGCTGGTCGATGATGTACGCGTCCTCGAGCAGCAGTTGCTTGCCGCCAAGGACGCCCACGACGAACTTGCCGGCGCCCTGGCGCAATCGCGGCAGTTCTCCGCCGAAGACCTCGACGAACGTGTGCGGGATCTGGAGAAGCGGGTCAAGGTGGTCAAGCAGCAGCTCGATCATGCCGACAACAACAGCTACGCACGCCTGCGCGAAGAGTTCTCGCAAGGCGACGTCGACCGCCTGATGCGCCTGTTCAACGGCGCACTGTTCAGCCTGCCGCTGGGCGAGCGCGGCATCGAACTGGATGACAGCGACCTCTGGGTCAAGTCACTGGAAGCGGTGCTCGACAGCTTCAAGGGCGAGCGTTTCGAAGCCCCGGGCCTGTCCATCGACCTCTCGCACATCGAGCCGCCGGCGCTGCAAGCGTTGGCTGACCGCGCGGCCCTGCGCGACCAGAAAGACCGCCTCGACCGCGAGCTCAAGCAGCTCAAGACCCAGCAGGCGGTCGCCGCCGACCGCACCGCCAGCAAAGCCCAGACCGAAGCCCTGTACCAGCAGGTACTGGATGCGCAAAAGGCCCTGGAAGACTTCCGCCGCAGCGAAACCCTGGCCGCCGAAGAGCCAGAAAAGCTTGAGCAACTGGCCCAGCTTGAAGCGGCCCAGGACGAGCTCAAGCGCTCCAGCGACGCTTTCACCGAGCGCGTCCAGCAACTGTCGGCCAAGCTGCAACTGGTCGGCCGTCAGTTGGCCGACCTCGAAGCCAAGCAGCGCACCCTCGAAGACGCCCTGCGCCGCCGTCAGCTGCTACCCAACGACATGCCGTTCGGCACGCCGTTCATGGAAGCGGTGGACGACTCGATGGACAACCTGCTGCCGCTGCTCAATGACTACCAGGACAGCTGGCAGGCGCTGCAACGGGCGGATAACCAGATCGAGGCGCTGTACGCCCAGGTACGCCTCAAAGGGGTGGCCAAGTTCGACAGCGAAGACGACATGGAGCGCCGCCTGCAGCTGCTGATCAACGCCTACTCGCACCGCACCGAAGAAGCCCTGACCCTGGCCAAGGCGCGCCGTGCGGCGGTTACCGACATCGCCCGGACCCTGCGCAACATCCGCAGCGACTACGACAGCCTCGAGCACCAGCTGGCGCTGTTCAACCGCGAGATCAACAAGCGCCAGGTGTCCAACCTGGAAAGCTTCCGCGTGGTGCTGGCGCCGAACAAGGAAGCGCTCAAGCACATCGACCAGATCATCCACAGCGCTGGCCAGTACGAAGAAGGCGAGACCCTGTCGGTGTTCGACCTGACCCAGAGCAGCGACCAGGATCACAAGAACGAAGAGGCCAAGGAGTACCTGGCCCGGCTGGTGGCAGCCAACCACAACCAACTGGGCCTCAAGGACCTGTTCGAGCTGGCGTTCGAGATCACCAAGATCAACAGCCAGCCGGTGATCCACGCCGACATCGATGGCGCTGCCTCCAACGGCACCACCATGACCATCAAGGCGCTGACCAACATGTACTTGTTGCTGCACCTGATGGACCGCGACCTGGCCGGACGCATTCGCTTGCCGTACTACCTCGACGAGGCCGCCGACATCGACGAACGCAACCAGGCGGCGCTGCTCGAGACCAGCCAGCAACTGGGCTTCGTGCCGATTCTGGCCAGCGTCAAGCCACAGGTGTCGGCGCACGTGGCGATCGATCTGGAAGGTGGTAGCGGACCGAATGGCATCTACATCGACGAATCGGACTGGAAGTACATCAGCCGGATCGATGCAGAGAAGGCGATTGTGCGTGAGGATGTGGCCGAAGAGTTGGCCTGATCTGTGATCTGCGCTAGTGGGGCTGCTTTGCAGCCCCGAAATACGTACTACCTGCTACTGCGCCCAAGGCAGAATCGGAATCGCGGTCACCGCGTTCTGCGGGCTGCCTTCGATCATGCGATCGCTGTAGACTAGGTACACCAGGGTGTTGCGCTTCTTGTCGAGAAAACGCACCACCTGCATGGTCTTGAACACCAGCGAGGTGCGCTCCTTGAACACCTCGTCACCGTCCTTGAGTTCACCCTTGAAGTTGATCGGCCCAACCTGACGGCAGGCGATCGACGCCTCTGCACGATCCTCGGCCAGGCCCAGGCCGCCCTTGACGCCACCAGTCTTGGCCCGCGACAGGTAGCAGGTCACACCCTCAACCTTGGGGTCATCGAAGGCTTCGACGACGATCCGGTCATTCGGCCCGACAAACTTGAATACGGTCGAGACCTGGCCGATTTCTTCAGCGCCCGCGACCATCGGCAGCATCAACACCGCCACGGCAAACAGCTTTTTCAGCACAGTCATCCCCTTACACCAGAACCAGGTTGTCGCGGTGCACCAGCTCGGGCTCCGCGCTGTAGCCAAGCAACGCTTCGATTGCATCGGACGGCTGACCGATGATCTTCTGCGCTTCCAAGGCACTGTAGTTGGCCAGCCCGCGGGCCACTTCGTGGCCGTCCGGGCCGACGCAGATCACCATCTCGCCGCGACGGAAGCTGCCCTGAACAGTCTTGACCCCAACCGGCAGCAGGCTCTTGTTGGCCTGGCGCAGTGCCTGCACGGCACCCTCGTCGAGCACCAGCGTGCCGCGGGTCTGCAGGTGGCCTGCCAGCCACTGCTTGCGTGCCGCGAGCATGCCGCGCTCCGGCGACAGCAGCGTGCCCAGGCGCTCACCGGCCTTGAGCCGATCCAGCACGCGCTCGATGCGCCCGCCAATGATGATGGTGTGCGCACCGGAACGCGCCGCCAGGCGCGCCGCACGCAGTTTGGTCTGCATGCCGCCGCGGCCCAGCGCACCGCCGGTGCTGCCGGCCACAGCGTCGAGCGCCGGGTCATCGGCGCGCGCTTCGAAGATCAGCTGGGCGTCGGGGTTGTGCCGTGGGTCGGCATCGAACATGCCATCGCGGTCGGTGAGGATCACCAGCAGGTCCGCCTCGACCAAGTTGGCCACCAGCGCTGCAAGGGTGTCGTTGTCGCCGAAACGGATCTCGTCGGTGACCACCGTGTCGTTCTCGTTGATCACCGGCACCACACCCAGATCGACCAGAGTGCGCAGGGTGCTGCGGGCATTCAGGTAACGCTTGCGGTCAGACAGATCGTCGTGGGTCAGGAGGATCTGCGCGGTGTGCTTGCCGTGCTCACCAAAGCTCGACTCCCACGCCTGCACCAGGCGCATCTGGCCCAGCGAGGCGGCGGCCTGCAGCTCGTTCATGGCACTCGGTCGCTTGTTCCAGCCAAGCTGGCTCATGCCCGCTGCTACGGCCCCGGACGAGACCAGCACCAACTCCACCCCTGCTTCACGCAGGGCCACCATCTGCTCGACCCAAACGCCCATGGCACCGCGGTCCAGGCCTTTGCCATCGGCGGTCAGCAGGGCGCTGCCGATCTTCACGACCCAGCGCTTCGCGCCCGTCACCTTGCTTCGCATCTTCATCCAACCCATGTCGATTCGTAGATACTAAAACGCCGCTCCTGAGAGCGGCGTTTAGTGTACTGCAAGCGATCAGTCGCGCACGTAAATGATTTCCGGGCCGTCTTCGTCGTCCTCGAAATCATCATCCCAGACATCGTCTTCACCAACGCTGTGCACGCTCTTGACGCCAGTGCGGCGCAAGGTACGGGCATCGTCCAGGGCCTGCAACTGAGCACGCGCTTCGTCTTCGATGCGCTGATCGAGGCTGGCCAGCTGCGCGGCGTAGGCCGGGTCGGCGGCCAAGCGGTCGGCGCGGTCTTCGAGGTAGCGCATGATGTCGCGGCTGAGTGCTTCGGTACCCTGCTTGGAGATTGCCGAGATCACATAGACCGGGCCCTTCCACTGCAGGCGCTCGACCACTTCCTTGACCCGCTCGTCACGCTCGTCGTCCATCAGCATGTCCGACTTGTTCAGCACCAGCCAGCGCTCACGCTCGGCCAGCGACGGGCTGAAGCGGGTCAGCTCGTTGACGATGACTTCGGCAGCGTCGGCCGAGTTGGTCTCGTCCAGCGGCGCCAGGTCAACCAGATGCAGCAGGATGCGAGTACGCGCCAGGTGCTTGAGGAAGCGGATACCCAGGCCGGCACCTTCCGAGGCGCCTTCGATCAGGCCGGGGATGTCGGCGATGACGAAGCTCTTCCAGCGGTCGACGCTGACCACGCCCAGGTTTGGCACCAGGGTGGTGAACGGGTAGTCGGCGACTTTCGGCTTGGCGGCCGATACCGAACGGATGAAGGTACTTTTGCCAGCGTTGGGCAGGCCGAGCAGGCCGACGTCAGCGAGGACTTTCATTTCCAGTTTCAGGTCACGCTGATCACCCGGCTTGCCTGGGGTGGTCTGGCGTGGCGCACGGTTGGTGCTGGACTTGAAACGGGTGTTGCCCAGGCCGTGCCAGCCGCCTTGGGCGACCATCAGCTTTTGCCCGGCCTTGACCAGGTCGCCGATCACTTCCTGGGTCGAGGCATCGATCACGGTGGTGCCAACCGGCACCCGCAGGATCATGTCTTCGCCCTTCTTGCCGGTGCAGTCGGTGCTGCCGCCGTTGGCGCCGCGCTGGGCGTCGAAGTGACGGGTATAGCGATAGTCGACCAGGGTGTTGAGGTTTTCGTCGGCAATCATGTACACCGAGCCACCGTCGCCGCCATCACCACCGTTGGGGCCACCGTTCTCGATGAACTTCTCGCGGCGGAAGCTCATGCAACCGTTACCGCCATCACCGGCTTTGACCCGGATCGATACTTCGTCAACAAACTTCATAGAAACCGCCTCTCGTCAGCAGACGAGTTGAAATGACTCAAAACATGAGGCTCTTGCAAAAATGAGCGCGGCGACCCCGAGACGCAGAGACCGACGCCGGCAGCCCAGACAAACAGCTTTGCAAGAGGCTCACCACAAACGAAAAAGCCCCGTCGCGTGACGGGGCTTCTCCAGCGACAGCGCGATTAGCCCGCGACGACGCTCACGTAACGGCGGTTGAATTCGCCTTTCTTCTCGAACTTGATCACGCCTTCGATCTTGGCGAACAAGGTGTGATCCTTGCCCATGCCAACGCCGTAGCCGGCGTGGAACTGGGTGCCACGCTGACGGACGATGATGTTGCCGGCCTTGATGACCTGGCCGCCATACATCTTCACGCCAAGGCGTTTCGATTCTGAGTCGCGACCGTTACGAGTACTACCACCAGCCTTCTTGTGAGCCATGGTTCAATTCTCCAAATAAATTCAGGGGATCTAGGAAATTAAGCCTGGATGCCGGTGATTTTGATCTCGGTGAACCACTGGCGGTGGCCCATACGCTTCATGTGGTGCTTACGACGACGGAACTTGATGATGCGAACCTTGTCGTGACGGCCTTGCGAGATGACCTCGGCAACCACGGTAGCGCCAGCAACAACTGGAGCACCGATGGTGACTGCGTCGCCATTGGCAACCAGCAGGACGCGATCGAAGGTCACGGATTCGCCAGTGGCGATTTCCAGTTTCTCGATCTTCAGGTATTCACCTTCAGCGACTTTGTACTGCTTGCCGCCGGTAACAATTACTGCGTAAGACATGGTATTTCTCCGATAATCCTGCTCACCCAGCTCTTTATATATTGAGTATTGGCTGGCATGGCTGCACAAGGCTGGAACGGCCCGGCGCAATTGCGTAAGGCAGGTGCTGCCCAGGAAAGTTAGGGTGCGCGATTGTACGCAACCCAGGATGGCCTTGCAAGTCCCGCCCCGGCGCGGCAGGCAGCGTGCCTTGACACACCGCAACCCTCGACCTAGCATGCCGCGCAACCCCAATGGAGCAGCCGATGCAACCCCAAACCTTCTACCGCGCGGTAGCTGATGATTTCAGCGCCGTCGACGAGATCATCAAGAAGCAGCTGACCTCGCGCGTGCCGCTGGTATCGAAGATCGGCGACTATATCACGTCGGCCGGCGGCAAACGCCTGCGGCCCTTGCTGGTACTGCTCTGCGGCAAGGCGCTGGGTCGCGAAAGCGACGACCTGCGCCTGCTGGCAGCGACCATCGAGTTCCTCCACACCGCCACCCTGCTGCACGACGATGTGGTCGACATGTCCGGCATGCGCCGTGGCCGCTCCACCGCCAACGCGCTGTGGGGCAACGCGCCGAGCGTGCTGGTGGGCGACTTCCTTTATTCGCGCTCGTTCGAAATGATGGTCGAACTGGGTTCGATGTCGGTGATGCAGATCCTCGCCAAGGCCACTCGCGTGATCGCCGAAGGCGAAGTGCTGCAGCTGTCGCGGGTGCGTGATGCGAGCACCAGCGAAGAGGTGTACATGGAAGTCATCCGCGGCAAGACCGCGATGCTCTTCGAAGCCTCGACCCACAGCGCCGCTGCGCTGGCCGGTGCCAGCGACGAGCAACGTGAAGCGCTGCGCACCTTTGGTGATCACCTTGGCGTGGCCTTCCAGCTGGTCGACGACCTGCTCGACTATCAGGGCGACTCGGAGACACTTGGCAAGAACGTCGGCGACGATCTGGCCGAAGGCAAGCCGACCCTGCCGCTGATCTACACCATGCGCGAAGGCTCGCCCGAGCAGGCCGCACTGGTGCGCAAGGCGATCCAGAAGGGTGGCCTGGAAGATCTCGAGCAGATTCGCGCTGCCGTGCACGACTCAGGCGCCCTCGCCTACACCGCGCAGATGGCCCGCGACTACGTCGCCCGCGCCATCGCCTGCCTGGAAGTACTGCCAGCCAGCGAATACCGCGATGCACTGGTCGAACTCAGCGAGTTTGCGGTAGCCCGTACTCACTAAGCTGCAAGTCGCGCTTTGTAGGAGCGGCCTTGTGTCGCGAAAGGGTCGCGCAGCGGCCCCAAAGATATGTACCACACCACAGAATCGCCGGGCCCGCTTTGCGGGCCTTTCGCGACGCAAGGCCGCTCCTACACGGACCGCGCACAACCTTGGATGACGAGAACTGATCTCATCGCCCCGCTCACGGGCAAAACCTTATACAATGTAGGCTTTTCCAGCCCTGCCAAAGGACCCGTAGTGAGCACTCTGCCTGCCTGCCCCAAATGCAATTCCGAATATACCTACGAAGACGGCACCCAGCTGATCTGCCCTGAATGCGCCCACGAGTGGTCGGCCAGCGGCGATGCCGAAGCAGCCAGCGATGACGTGGTGAAGAAGGATTCGGTCGGTAACGTCCTGCAGGACGGCGATACCATCACCGTGATCAAGGACCTCAAGGTCAAGGGCACCTCGCTGGTGGTCAAGGTCGGCACCAAGGTCAAGAACATCCGCCTGTGCGACGGCGACCATGACATCGACTGCAAGATCGACGGCATCGGCCCGATGAAGCTCAAGTCCGAGTTCGTGCGCAAGGTCTGACTTGCTCTGGTCTGGGGCTGCCCTCGGTGGCCCCGACAGATCCTGCAACAGGATCGACCGACCATTGGCGAAAAAACCAATAGTTACTTGCTATTTTGATAATAAGAATTATTCTCATTGGAAACAGCTATCCAAGGAGAGTAGCCATGACTTATCTGATCGACGCCTGGCTGGACCGCCCCCATCCCTACCTGAGAATCCTCCACCGCGAGACCGGTGAAGTGTGCGCGGTACTTGAACAGGACGCCCTCAACGAGCTACGCGACCAGGGTGACCTGGACCTGCATGGGCTTAATTCAAGCGAGCCGGTGGTGCTCAAGGAGCTGGTACGCAATTTGTTTCTGTTCTGCTATGCACGGGCATTGCGCCCTGGCGGGATGGACTGGAACTGAAGGTCAAGCGAAAGGGCCGCACCAGGCGGCCCAGACGGTCTTACAGAACGTCGAGCAGCTCGACGTCGAACACCAGAACGCTGTGCGGCGGGATGCTGCCAACGCCTTGAGCGCCGTAAGCCAGCTCGCTTGGCACATACAGGCGCCATTTGCTGCCGGCATTCATCAGTTGCAGAGCTTCGGTCCAGCCGGCGATCACGCCACCAACCGGGAATTCAGCAGGCTGACCACGATCGTAGGAACTGTCGAATACAGTGCCGTCGATCAGGGTGCCGTGGTAGTGGGTGCGTACAGTGTCGTCGCGGCTTGGCTTGGCGCCAACACCGGCGGTCAGCACTTCGAACTGCAGGCCCGAAGCCAGGGTGGTGATGCCTTCGCGCTTGGCGTTTTCAGCCAGGAACTCGACGCCCACAGCAGCAGCGACTTCAGCCTTGGCAGCGGCTTCGGCTTGCATGATGTCGCGGATGGTCTTGAACGCAGCCGACAGGTCGGCCTCGTTGACGCGGCTTTCAACGCCATTGAAGGCGTCGGTCAGGCCGGCGACGATGGCTTCCAGGCTGACGCCTGGTGGCGGGTTGTCACGCAGCTGACCGCCGAGCTGACGGCCAATGCCGTAGCTGACGCGGGTTTCGTCGGTGGACAGAATGAGTTCGGACATTGACTTGCTCCGCAGCAGGGCGCAGTGCAGCCGCGCCCTTGATCAAAAGGGCGAGCAGCCTAGCACACTGCAGCGCAGCAGATCAGCTACCGGGCCACTGCGCACCGCAGATACACAACCGCCCGGCCGTTGGGCAACGGTCGGGCGGCATGGGCAATGCGGCAGAGCAATGCCTAGTGCTTGGTCAGCTTGTCCAGATAACCCATGACAAATGCGGAAATGACAAAGGTCATGTGGATGATCACGTACCACATCAGCTTGTCGGTGGAGATGTTCTGCGCATCCATGAACACCCGCAGCAGATGAATCGAAGAAATTGCCACGATCGACGCGGCGACTTTCATCTTCAGCGAGGTCGAGTCCATCTTGCCCAGCCAGCTGAGCTTTTCCTTGCTGTCGTCGATGTCCAGCTGCGAGACGAAGTTCTCGTAGCCAGAGATCATCACCATCACCAGCAGGCCGCCAACCAGCGACATGTCGATCAGCGACAGGATGACCAGGATCAGGTCGGCCTCGCTGAGAGCGAACACATTGGGCAGCACATGCAGGACTTCTTGGAAGAACTTCAGCGCCAGCGCAAGCAGGCCAAGCGACAGGCCGAAGTAGATCGGGGCAAGCAACCAACGCGATGCGTACATCGCGTTCTCGAGAAAACGTTCCATGGAGGATAAAACTCGTCAGGTGAGCGGAAAGCGATCGCGAGTATAGCCACCCACCTGTTACAGCAAAAGCCTGCGGTCGGTTGCCGCAGGGTACAAATCGCTCAAGCGGGCGGGTCAGGTTTCAGGATGAAACTGATAGTCGCCCAGATTGCGGCAGCGTTCACCGTTGATCTTGCGCAGTTGCCCTTGCAGGTGCACACACCAGATCTGCGGGTCTTCAGCGACGTGGTAACCATGCAAGGTCAGGCTGTCGACAATCGCGTTGAGCACCGACTCGGCCACCAGCGGTCCATGAAACGGCCCCTGGGCCTTGATCGCCGAAGGCTGTTCACCGGCCATGCCGGCCGCAAACAGCAGCGTCCACATGCCGTTGTCGCCAGACAGCGGACGAATGCTGCATTCAATACGAGTCACCAGGCCAAGGCACTGGCGTGTGAGGCTGAGGTTGCGCATGGCGGCGTCCCCTCCGAGGTAACCATTTCAGCCAATCACTGCAGGCTGTTTCCATCCTGAACGCTGTTGCTCTCCCTAAGTTCCAGCATAGAAGATCAACGGAAAAAGATGGAAAACCGGCGCCGAACGGTAGCACATTGCCTCCAGCGCCGTTTTTTTGACTTACGCCGGTTTAGCTTGAGCGATCATCTCCTCCATACGTTCCTTCTCAGCGTCCTTGATGTCTTCCTCGCTGATCATTTCGGCAATCTCGCTGAGCCGCTCGACCACTCGGGCGTTGACACTGCCCTCGGGGAACTCACCGTTCTCATCCGGCGTACCGGCATCGGTGCCGACCAGCAGGCTCAACGCTTCGTCCGCCTGGCTGACCGCGTAGACGTTGAACTGACCCGCCTCCACTGCCTGCAACACACGCTCATCGAGCATCAACGTGGCGACGTTGGCGCGCGGGATGATCACCCCTTGCTCGCCGGTCAGGCCGCGCGCTTCGCACAGGCGGAAGAAGCCCTCGATCTTCTCGTTGACCCCGCCAACCGCCTGCACCTCGCCAAACTGGTTGATCGAGCCGGTGATGGCGAAACACTGCTTGAGCGGCGTGCGCGACAACGCCGAGATCAGCGTACAGGCCTCGCCCAGCGACGCACTGTCGCCATCGACATAGCCGTAGGACTGCTCAAGGGCGATGCTCGCCGAGATCGCCAGAGGGAATTCCTGGGCGTACCGGCTGCCCAGGTACCCGGTTAGGATCATCACCCCCTTGGAGTGAATCGGCTGGCCCAGATTGACCTCACGCTCGATGTCGACGATACCGCTCCCCCCCGGATACACCGTGGCCGAGATCCGCGCCGGCATACCGAACGCCGAATCACCCACCTCGAGCACGGTCAGGCCGTTGCACTTGCCGATCGCCGCACCTTCTGTGTCGATCAGGATGATCCCGGCCAGCATGTCGTCGAGCACCCGCTGCGAGACGCGCCCGGTACGAGTCGCCTTGGCTTTCAGGGCTCGTTCGATGTGCCCGGCATCAGTCATTTCGCCGTTGGCCAACTGGCGGATGAAGTCCGCCTCACTGACCAACTGGAACAGGTCGCCGATGCGCGCCGAGAGGCGTGACTGGTTTTCTGCCAGGCGAGCGCTGTAGGTGGCCAGACGCGCAACCGCGTCGCTGGTCAACGGCGCCATGCCCTCTTCGTTGGTGCGGGTACGCAGCAACTGGGCGAACTGCTCAAGGTTCTCGTCGACCATGGGCATGTCTTCGTCGAAGTCGACCAGCACCCGGAACATCTCCTGGAAGTCCGAGTCATGGTCTTGCAGCGCGTAGTACAGCTGACGCGAGCCAATGATCACCAACTTGACGTTGAGCGGGATCATCTGCGGCGCGAGGCTGACCGTGGCTACGCGGCCCAGCTCACCCAGCGGCGATTCCATCTTCAGCTTGCGCGACTGCAACGCACGCTTGAGGCCGTCCCAGACGTACGGCTCGCCGAGCATCTTCTCTGCTTCAAGGATCAGGAAGCCGCCATTGGCCCGGTGCAAGGCACCTGGACGCAACTGGCGGTAGGAGGTGTACAGCGCGCCCTGGTCGGTGCTGTATTCAATGCGACCGAACAGATTGTCGTAGGTCGGGTGCGGCTCGAACACTACCGGCGCGCCACCGCTGTTGGGGTGACCGACCATCAGGCTTGGCGCGTAATACTCCTCGAGCATCTTGCGCGCGACCGGGTCGGCCTTGGCGTCATCGACCAGTTCTTCAACCACGGTGCGCAGCAGGTTCAACTGCACCGATTGCAGATAGGCGCAGACTGCTGCGTTTTCAGCGTATTTTTCCGACAGCGGTGCCAACAGCGGCTGCAGTGCCAGGGTGATGGTTTCTTCGTTGAGCTGGCGCAGTTGGTTGTTCGACTCACGCTTCCATTGCGGCAGGCTGGCAAGCTCTTCGTTGAGACGCTCTTCAAGCTGCGAAATGTCGTCGTGGAAGCGCTCGCGCACTTCGTCCGGCAACTGGGCAAACTCCGCTTCGTCCAGCGCCTTGCCGTCGCTCATCGGCGTGAAGGCAACGTTGCTGGCGTCGCGGTACAGGGCCACGTCCTTTTCCAGCGAGGCGCGTTCGATAACGTCCAGGGCACGGTCGTAGCGCTGGTTGAAGGCGCGGTCGATGGCGCTTTTTTTCTGCTGGTAGGACGGGTGCTCGAACACTGCCGGGAAGGTCGCCAGCAGGTTGTCGATCAAACCGTTCATGTCACTGATGAACTCGCCGGCAGTGCCCGACGGCAGTTCCAGCGCACGCGGCTCGCGCATGTCCTCGAAGTTGTTGACGTAGACCCAGTCAGCCGGCGTCTTCTGGCGCTTGCCCTCGGCGCGCAGGTAGCGTTTGACGAAAGAGAAGCGACCGGTACCCGGCTCGCCCATGACAAACACGTTGTAACCAGGGCGCGGCATGGCCACACCGAATTGCAGGGCCTCGACAGCACGTTCCTGGCCCAGAACGCCGCGAAACGGTTCCAGATCGTCAGTATTGGTGAAAGCAAACTGCTCGGGAGAAAAACGCCGGGTCAGGGCTTCAGGCGCAAGACGCAGGCGCGCAGCGACAGGATCGGGCATTGGGTTTCCTTACTTCGGCGGGGCGATGAAAGCATTCTGGCGCTGCCTGACCGCACGTTGCAAGGCTCACCGGGACTTTATGTCGCAGCCAACCTCTGGCAATTACTCATGCAATTTTTTGTAATAAGCCACGCAACCTTTGGATCGTGCCTAAACTCCAACATTGCGCGGGGTAGCATTATGCTGTTCCGAGCTGGCAAGGAATTGCCAGAACCCCTGACCATTGGTAAGTCTACTAAGAAAGAGAACGAAGCTATGAAACGGATTCTTCTGGGTACTCTGTTCACCGCAATCTCGATCAACGCCATGGCAGAAGCGCCTGGTGGCCCGAACTGCGGCTGGGGCAACATGCTGTTCGAAGGCCAGCGCGGGACTCCTGCTCACTTCCTGGCTTCCACCACCAACGGTACTTCCGGCAACGCCACCTTCGGCATGACCTCGGGCACCAACGGTTGCTCGACCAAGGCTTCGCTGACCTACGGCGGCAAGTCCTGGTTCGCCATGAACGGCATGATGAACGAGCTTTCCGAAGACATGGCGCAAGGCCAGGGCGAAGCTCTGACCACCTACGCCGTGGTTCTCGGCGTTGCACCTGAAGATCGCGCGCACTTCGCCGCGGTTACCCACCAGCACTTCGGCGAGATCTTCAACAGCGCCGACGCCACTGCTGAAACCGTGCACAACAACACCCTCGCGGTGCTCAAAAGCGACCCGCAACTGGCCAAGTACGCTACCGAGGCTTGAGTCCGGCCCTTCCCGCCCCCTCACCGGGGCGGGACTGGCATCATCATCGGCATCCTTCAAGAAGTAGTTGCCCGACATGCTCAAACGCCTTGCCCTTCTGGCTCTGCTTGGCAGCGCCCAGCTCAACGCTGCACCCCACGTCGACCCTGCGCGCCTGCAACAGCTGGCGGCCACGCCCTACTGGATTGCCCTCGGCCACTACGAGACCGGCAAACTGGGCGGTTGGCGCAGTTATGTCGACGATGCCAAATTCTTCCTCGCCGAAGACGGCGGGCACCATCCCGACCGCGAACTGGCGGCCACTGTACAAGCGTTGTACGCCCCGGCCGACCTCGGCGACAAGCACGCCCAATGCGTCTACCCCGCGCGCACCCGCTGGCTGCGTGAGCAACTCGACCTGCAAGACCTGCCGCAGCCCGACTGCGCCGAATTCCGCCAGTGGTATCAGTCGGTAGACCCGCACAGCGCAGTACTGATATTCCCCGCGGCTTACCTGAACAGCCCCTCGTCGATGTTCGGCCATACCCTGCTGCGTATCGACCAGGCCAAGACCCGCGACGACGACACCACCCTGCTCAGCTACGCGATCAACTTCGGTGCCTACATCGAAGGCAGCGACAACAGCATTCTCTATGCCTGGAAAGGCCTGGCAGGCGGCTACCCCGGGTTATTCGCGCTGATGCCGTACCAGGAGAAGTTGTCCGAGTATCGCAGCCTGGAAAACCGCGACCTGTGGGAGTACCAGCTGGACCTGACGCCGACCGAGACCGGGCGCATGGTCGAGCACGTCTGGGAACTCAAACAGGTCCAGTTCGACTATTTCTTCTTTGACGAAAACTGCTCGTATCGCCTGCTCGAACTGCTGCAGGTCGCCCGCCCCGGGCTGGACCTGACCTCGCAGTTCCCGCTGACCGCGATCCCTACCGACACGGTCAAGGCAGTCAAGCAATCCGGGCTGGTTTCCAGTGTTCGCTACCGGCCCTCGCGTGAACGTGAACTGCTGGCCCGCGCAGATTCGCTCGATCATCAGGAAAAACAGCAAGTGCTGGCCATCAGCGCCGACACCGCGCAGCTGCAGAGCGCCGAATTCAACGCCCTGCCCAAGCCTCGTCAGGCCCTGGTGCAAGACGCCGCCTACCGTCTGGAGCGCTATCGCGCCAACGGCCAGGAACGCGACCCGGCTCAGGCCAAGCGCAGTTTCGAGCTGCTGCAGGCAATCAACCGCAATCCACCTGAGCCACTCGAAGTAGAACGCCCGGGCCTGCCTGAAAACGGCCACCAGTCGCGCACCTGGCAGGTTGGCGTTGGCACCCGTGAAGACCGCGCCTTTGCCGAGTACGGCCTGCGCATGGCTTACCACGACCTCAACGACAACGCCTACGGCTTCCCACTCGGCGCGCAGATCGAGATTCTCCAACTCAAGCTGCGCCAGTACGAAGGCAACGACTGGCAGGTACAGCAACTCGACCTCGCCACCATCCGCTCCCTGACGCCGCGCAACGAGCTGCTCAAACCGCTGTCGTGGCAGGTTGCCGGTGGCCTTGAGCGGGTACCGGGCAAGCATGACGATGAAGTGCTGGTCAGCCACGTCAACGGCGGCGCCGGCGGCACCTGGCAGTTGGCCGACGGCTTGCTCGGCTTTGCCTTGGGCACGGTAAGGGTCGAACACCACAACGACTTTGCCGAGTTCATCAGCCCGGCTGCAGGCTTCAATGGTGGCCTGCTCTGGCGCAATGGGCTGGGCAACATGACCGTCGAAGCCAAGGGCGATTACTTCACCAATGGCGAAGTGCGCCGCAGCCTCAGCCTCAATCAGCAGTGGGAAATCAGCCAGGACCTGGGCCTGCGCCTGAGCGCCAAGCGTGAATACAGCCACCTGGCCACTGCGCAAAACGAGGTGATGCTCGAGTTGAAGTGGTACCACTACTGATGCAGCCGGCCCCGGTCTGAGCGCACAGGGTTGCATTCAGGCCGGGTTTGGCCGTACAGCAATCCAACATTGTTTTGACATCAGCGCGACAATCCGGCGCCTAGACTCTCTCTATTACGTGGAGGTCTGGCACATGTCGCGGTACTGGCTTGGAATCGGAATAGCATTGTTGCTCACGGGCTGCCAGTCAGCTCACGAGCAGATGATCGAGCACGGCTATCCGCCCGCCTACGCCGATGGTTACGGCGACGGCTGCAGCAGCGGCCGCCAGGCGGCGGGCTTGATGGTCGGGGACTTTCGCAAGAACGTGCCGCGTTATCTCGCCGAGCGCCAGTATGAAACCGGATGGGACGATGGCTTTCGGCAGTGCCAGAGCATGCAGGCCAATCAGGATTTGCGTGACTACCGCGAACACTACTGGAACGAGCGTGACCGCGACTGGCAGCATGAAAAGGATCGCGACACCGCGCGGGCCTACCGTCATAACTAGGCCCCGAACTGCCTTCAACTGAAACGACCAGCCTGTGGCAGAGGTCTCATGCCTGAGGAGGGCCGAGCATGAGCCGAGCATTTGTCAACGAAGACCACACCGCCGCCCAGGCCGAACAGCCGGTTGAGCGGCGGGTCAGCGAGCAACCCAACTACGTCACCGCTGCTGGCCTGCGCTTGCTGCAGCAGCGCGTGGCCGCGCTGAACGCCCAGCGAGAGCAACTGCTGGCAGACGGTGAGCGTGCCGACAAGCAGCAGGTGGCAAACACCGAAAGCGAACTGCGTTACTTCGCCGCGCGCGTGCAGAGCGCACAGGTGGTGCCACCGGCGACCTCCGAGCAGAAGGTGCAGATTGGCAGCTGCGTGATGTTTATCGATGAGGATGAGCAACAACACAGCGTGCAGTTGGTCGGCGAGGATCAAGCAGACGCCAGGCAAGGCCTGATCAACTGGGGTTCGCCATTGGGGCGCGCAGTACTAGGCGCGGCGCCGGGGGATGAAGTCCTGTGGCGGCGCCCGGCCGGGGACCAGATGATCGTTATTACCGCCATAACGCCGGACGCTGTGTAGGAGCGGCCTTGCCGGGGCGCCGGACCGGCAAGGCCGCTCCTACACAAGCGTATGTCAGACCACGCCTTGCGCCAGCATCGCGTCAGCGACTTTGACGAAGCCGGCGATGTTGGCGCCTTTGACGTAGTTGACCTTACCGTCGGCTTCTTCGCCGTAATGCACGCAAGCATGGTGGATCGACTGCATGATGTTGTGCAGCTTGCTGTCCACTTCACCCGCGGTCCACAGCAGGCGCATGGCGTTCTGCGACATTTCCAGGCCGCTGACGGCAACGCCGCCGGCGTTCGAAGCCTTACCCGGGGCATACAGAATGCCCGCGTCGATGAAGATATCCACAGCCTCGAGCGTGGTCGGCATGTTGGCGCCTTCTGCCACACAGATACAGCCGTTGCGCAGCAGAGTCTGCGCGTCTTCGGCTCCCAGCTCATTCTGAGTAGCACATGGCAGGGCGATGTCGCAGGCCAGGGTCCATGGAGTTTGCCCCTTGCGGAACTCCAGGCCGAACTGGCTGGCCAGCTCGCTGATACGCCCACGCTTGACGTTTTTCAGCTCCATCAATGCATCCCACTGGGCATCGTTCAGGCCAGCTTCGCAGTACAGCGTGCCTTCCGAGTCGGACAGCGAGATGACCTTGCCGCCCAGGTCCATGACCTTGCGCGCTGCATACTGAGCCACGTTGCCGGAGCCGGAGATGGCCACCCGGCGACCGTCGATACGCAGGCCCTGACGCTTGAGCATTTCTTCAGCGAAGTACACGCAGCCGTAGCCGGTCGCTTCCGGGCGGATCAGGCTGCCGCCGTAGGTCATGCCTTTGCCGGTCAGCACCGAGGTGAACTGGTTGGCCAGGCGCTTGTACTGGCCGAACATGAAGCCGATCTCGCGTGCACCAACGCCGATATCACCGGCCGGCACGTCGCAATCAGCACCAATGTGGCGGTACAGCTCGCTCATGAAGGCCTGGCAGAAGCGCATCACTTCAGCGTCGCTCTTGCCCTTTGGATCGAAGTCCGAGCCGCCCTTGCCGCCGCCCATGGGCAGCGAGGTCAGCGAGTTCTTGAAGGTCTGCTCGAAGGCGAGGAACTTGAGCACGCTGAGGTTGACCGAGCGATGGAAGCGCAAGCCGCCTTTGTAGGGGCCGATGGCGCTGTTCATCTGGATGCGGTAGCCGCGGTTGACCTGGACCTTGCCCTGATCATCGACCCAGGAGACACGGAACAGAATCGCGCGCTCAGGCTCGACGATACGCTCGAGAATGCCGGCTTGCAGGTAGTGAGGGTTGGCCTCGAGGAAGGGCCAAAGCGTACGCAGGACCTCCTCCACTGCCTGGTGGAATTCGGGTTGGCCTGGGTCACGCTGCTGCAGGCGCGCGAGGAAATCGTCGACGGATTCGATCATGCTAGACATCTCACCAAGAGAGGGTTGGACTTATATTTTTTCCCGACTCTATCAAGAACCGCTCGCACTGCAACAGGGCGAAATGTCGTTTTTTTGAAATAAATTGGTGCGTTTTATATAAATGTATACAAAGGACCACGCGGAATGCTTGTGAAAGCAGCCTGACCTTAGCTTAAGCAGGCACAAAAAAGGGGCCCCGCAGAGCCCCAATCTTGTGCAGCGGATGAAGCGGTTACTGCGCCAGCTTCTTGTGGCGAACACGGTGCGGCTGGGCCGCTGCATCGCCGAGGCGTTTCTTGCGATCAGCTTCGTACTCGGTGTAGTTACCTTCGAAGAACAGCACGTTGGAGTCGTCTTCGTAGGCGAGGATGTGCGTGGCGACACGGTCCAGGAACCACCGATCGTGAGAGATCACGATGGCTGCGCCTGGGAAGTCGAGCAGCGCTTCCTCCAGCGAACGCAGGGTTTCGACGTCGAGGTCGTTGGACGGTTCGTCGAGCAGCAGGACGTTGCCGCCTTCTTTCAAGGTCAGCGCCAGGTGCAGACGGCCACGCTCACCACCGGACAGGTCCTTGACGAACTTCTGCTGGTCCCCGCCCTTGAAGTTGAAGCGGCCAACATAGGTACGCGCCGGGATCTCATAGTTGCCGATGCGGATCTGGTCGGAGCCGTCGGAAATCTGCTGGAATACCGACTTGCTGCCGTCGAGGTCCTCGCGGCTCTGGTCAACACAGGCCAGCTGCACGGTTTCGCCGATCTCGATGGTGCCCGAGTCCGGTTGCTCTTTGCCCATCAGCATGCGGAACAGGGTCGACTTACCGGCACCGTTACCGCCGATCACGCCAACGATGGCGCCTTTAGGCATGGCGAATGAGAGGTTCTCGATCAGCACGCGATCGCCATAGCTCTTGCTGACGTTCTTGAACTCGATGACCTTGTCGCCCAGACGTGGACCGGCCGGGATATAGATCTCGTTGGTCTCGCTGCGCTTCTGGAATTCCTGCGACTGCATTTCTTCGAAGCGTGCCAGACGGGCCTTGGACTTGGACTGGCGGGCCTTGGCGCCTTTGCGCACCCACTCCAGTTCTTCCTTCATGGCTTTTTCGTGCGCGCTCTGCTGCTTGGACTCTTGCGCCAGACGGTCCGACTTGGCTTCCAGCCAGCCCGAATAGTTGCCTTCGTACGGGATACCGGCGCCGCGGTCGAGCTCGAGGATCCAGCCGGCAACGTTGTCGAGGAAGTACCGGTCGTGGGTAATCGCGACCACGGTACCCGGGAAGTCGTGCAGGAAGCGCTCGAGCCAGGCCACCGAATCAGCATCCAGGTGGTTGGTTGGTTCGTCGAGCAGGAGCATGTCGGGGGCCGACAGCAGCAGGCGGCACAGAGCGACGCGGCGTTTTTCACCACCGGAGAGGTGCTCGACCTTGGCATCCCATGCCGGCAGACGCAGGGCATCGGCAGCGACTTCGAGCTGACGCTCGAGGTTGTGGCCGTCGGCGGCCTGCAGGATCGACTCGAGCTTGGCCTGTTCGGCAGCCAGCTTGTCGAAGTCGGCATCCGGTTCGGCGTAGGCAGCGTAGACCTCGTCCAGGCGCGCCTGGGCGTCCTTGATCACGCTGACCGCTTCCTCGACCACTTCACGCACGGTCTTGGTTGGGTCCAGCTGCGGCTCCTGAGGCAGGTAGCCGACGTTCAGTTCAGGCATCGGACGGGCTTCACCGTCGAACTCTTTGTCGACGCCAGCCATGATCTTCAGCAACGTCGATTTGCCCGAACCGTTGAGGCCGAGCACGCCGATCTTGGCGCCGGGGAAGAACGACAGCGAAATGTTCTTCAGGATTTCGCGCTTCGGCGGCACGACCTTGCTCAGCCGATGCATGGTGTAGACGTATTGAGCCAAAACCAAGCCCTCTATAGATAGGTGAAGACATCCGAACTACCCGGCTGATGCCAGGGGGATGTGCTTACAGGGTGTCAGTGAACAAAGGCGACCATTCTACGCCAACTGCGGGCGTTGGCCAGATGTCAGGGCTTGAGGTGCAGGGGCTGCTTTGCAGCCCCAATCACACAGCTGTCAAGCCAGCAGCCTCAACCACGCCGCTGCTTGGCCTGCTTGCCTCGCGGCGGGCGATTGCCGGCCTGCTTGACCAGCTGCGCCGCCCAGGCGGCCTTGGCATTGAAGCTGGCCGCAGGCGCTGGCTGGCTCGACACTGGCTGCTTGAGCACAGACGCCAGCGCAGGGTTGACCTGCGGCGTGGCTACCGAAGGAGCCGCTGCAGGCAACACCACCGAGGCGACCGCAAAACCAGGCTCACTGGCAGCCTTGGCAGCCTTGGCCGACTTGCGCAGCTCAGCCAGCGACGGGCTCTTGCGCACCACTGCCGCGTTGGCATCAGGTTTGACCAGCGAGCGCTGGCAGGATTTACACGAGACGGCATCGGCCACACCGGTGCTGACCAGGGTCTGGCTGCTGCGCCCGCAGGCGGAATCGAGGCCGTTGAGGGAATAGTGGGTAACCAAAACCGTACATCTCCAGAAGCATAAACAGTCGAGCGGCAGGCATTCTCGCACAGCCAGCCTGGGGTTGCCGAACCGGACCCGATCAACGCATCGGCGACAGGCTGAATGCGGAGCTGGCACTTCGCCACAATTGCAGGCATGCTAGCCGCCTTCATGTGTCCACAACTATAAGTGCGCGCCACTCCAGGCTCAGGCACGACCCATGCATGTTGCGCCCCTGCCGTCGCCGCCCAATTGCAGGACCATCGCTTGACCAATCTCAACCAACCGCCCGTTTTGCGCCCTGCTCCCACTTCGAGCAGTGTATCCCTGCGCGGCTCGCTCAAGGGCGCGCTGGCCATGCTTGCGCTGGTTTTGCTGGGTTTGCTGCTGTGGCAGTTGTTCGCGCAGTTCCGCCATACCCAGGCTGAAATGCGCGAACACACGGTTGTCGCCAGCGCCAAATTGGCCGACAACCTCAACCTGAATCTGGCGCTCAAGGCTCAGCAAGCGCTGAACCTGGTCCAGCCCTACGTCAAAGCGCCGACGCCTGAAGCATTGCCGTCGCTGCTGCAAACCCTGCAGACGCGCCTGCCTAGCCTGCGCCATGTGGCCTGGTTGAACCAGAATGGCCAGGTCGTGGCCGACAGCTTGGTCGGCAGCCCTGACCGCCAGTTGATTGACGAGTTGCTGCAATTGAATCGCGGCCGCAGCCATTTCTTTGCCAATGCTGCGGACAACGGCACGATCTATCTGCTGCTGCGGCAAACGCCGGAACAAGGCGTCGGGTATTGGCTGCTGCGTCTGAGTCCTGACTATTACCCGGCGCTGACCGAGCATCTGGACGGCCCTGACCACCCGCTCTGGCTGCTGGAAAGCAGCCGCGACGGTGCGGTGCTGGAGCGCCATGAGCCCGCCGCTTCCAGCGGTGAACCGCTACAAAGCGTGATGCTCGCCTTCCTCGATAACAGTACCTGGCAACTGCGCGGCCTGTATGACGAAGGCTTGACTCGCCAGCAACTGCTGCTGCCAATGCTGGGCAAGTGCCTGCTGGTGGTGATCTGTGCGTTGCTGCCGTTGCTGGCACTGATCAACATGCGCCGGCGCCAGCGCGCGCTGCAGGAAGACCGCCGCCGCTATCACGAGATTTTCGAAGGCACCGGGGTTGCCCTGTGCGTGCTCGACCTGTCGAGCCTGCCCGGTCAGCTCGACCGCTATCACCTGCGCAACCTGGCTGCACTGAGGCAGAGCCTGGCGCTGGAACCAAACCTGCGCCGCTCGTTGCTGCAGGAGCTGAAAATCACCGAGATCAACCAGGTGGCGCGCCACTTGCTCAGTGTCGAATGCCACGAAGGCGCCTGGCAGCGCCTGATCGAGGCGTCCGGGCATGGCCGCGAGAGCGTCGGCATGCAGTTGATCGACGCCCTGATCGAACAGCGCGGCGTGCTTGAACTGGAAGTCTGCCTGCCGGCGCCACTGGGAGGCGATCTGCACCTGTGGCTGATGGTGCGCCTGCCACAGCAACGCCGCGATTATCAGGCGGTGATCCTCAGCATCAGCGATATCACCAGCCGCAAGCAGGTCGAGTTGTCGCTGCTGGAGCGCGAAAGCTTCTGGTCGGACGTGGTCCGTACCGTGCCCGATCAGCTCTACGTGCAGGACGTGGCCAGCCAGCGGATGATCTTCAGCAACCGGCATCTGGGCCAGACCCTGGGCTACAACCGCGCCGAGCTGGCGCAGATGGGCGAGCGCTTCTGGGAGCTGTTGCTGCACCCCGAAGACGCCGCGCACTATCGCAGCCAGCTGCAGTTGCAACGCGACAGCGGCCACCGCGAGGCGCTGCACTGCCAGTTGCGCTTCCGCCACCATGACGGCGGCTGGCGTTGCTATGACATCCGCGAGCAGGTGCTGACCCGCGACAACGATGGCCAGGTCACGCGCATCGTCGGCGTCGGCAAAGACGTCACCGTACAGATCGAGGCCAGCGCGTCGCTGCGTGACAGCGAGCAACGCTACCGCATGCTCGCCGAGAGCATCAGCGACGTGATCTTCTCCACCGACAGCCGCTTGCTGCTCAATTACGTCAGCCCGTCGGTGCGCGCGGTGCTCGGCTATGAGGCAGAGTGGATATTCGCCAATGGCTGGCAGTCGGTGGTCGCCAACCCGGCCCAGTTGAGCGGTGTCTACAGTTTGATGGAGCAGGTCAGCAAAGCGATCGATGACCGCGCGCAACTGGCCCTGCTGCGCACCGAGCTGCCGACCCAGCTGTTCCTGTTCGACTGCCTGCGCGCCGATGGCCGCAAGATCCCGATTGAGCTGCGCCTGGTGCTGGTGTGGGATGAGCACGAGCGCTTCGAGGGCATCCTTGGGGTCGGCCGCGACATCAGCCAGCAACGCCGTGCCGAAAAAGACCTGCGCATGGCGGCAACGGTATTCGAGCACTCGACCTCGGCGATTCTGATCACCGACCCGGCCGGCTACATCGTTCAGGCCAACGACGCCTTCAGCCGGGTCAGTGGTTATGCGGTCAGCGAAGTGCTCGACCAACTGCCACGCCTGCTCACCGTCGAGGACCAGCAGGAATCGCACCTGCGTTACGTGCTCAAGCAACTCAACCAGCGCGGTAGCTGGGAGGGCGAAGTCTGGCTCAAACGCCGTGACGGCGAGCATTACCCGGCCTGGGTCGGCATCACCGCGGTGCTCGACGACGAGGGCGACCTGGCCAGCTACGTGTGCTTCTTCACCGATATCAGTGAGCGCAAGGCCAGCGAACAGCGCATTCACCGCCTGGCCTATTACGACGCCCTGACCCACCTGCCCAACCGCACCCTGTTCCAGGACCGCCTGTACACGGCGCTGCAGCAGGCCGAGCGGCAGAAGTCGTGGGTGGTGCTGATGTTCCTCGACCTGGACCGCTTCAAGCCGATCAACGACTCGCTCGGCCACGCCGCCGGCGACCGCATGCTCAAGGACATGGCCCAGCGCCTGCTCGAGTGCGTCGATGACGACGACACCGTAGCGCGCATGGGCGGCGACGAATTCACCCTGCTGCTGCAGCCGCGCGCCAGCCGCGAGCAAGCCCTGAACCGGGCCATTCATGTTGCCGAGAGCATTCTTGGCAGCCTGGTGCGGCCGTTCGTACTGGAGAACCGCGAGTTCTTCGTCACCGCCAGTATCGGCATCGCCCTGAGCCCGCAGGATGGCAGCGAACTCAGCCAGCTGATGAAAAACGCCGACACCGCCATGTACCACGCCAAGGAGCGCGGCAAGAACAACTTCCAGTTCTACCAGACCGAGATGAACGCCAGTGCCCTCGAGCGCCTGGAACTGGAAAGCGATTTGCGCCATGCCCTCGAACAGAACGAATTCATCCTCTATTACCAGCCGCAATTCAGTGGCGACGGCAAACGCCTGACCGGCGCCGAAGCGCTGCTGCGCTGGCGCCACCCACGCCGCGGGCTGGTGCCGCCGGGCGATTTCATCCCGGTGCTGGAAGAGGTCGGGCTGGTGGTGGATGTCGGTGACTGGGTGTTGCGCGAGTCGTGCCGCCAGCTCAAGGCCTGGCATCAGGCCAAGGTGCGCGTACCGAAAGTGTCGGTGAACATCTCGGCGCGGCAGTTCTCCGACGGCCAGTTGGGCACGCGCATCGCGACCATTCTTGAAGAAACCGGGCTGCCGCCGGCGTGCCTGGAGCTGGAGCTGACCGAAAGCATCCTGATGCGCGAAGTGCATGAGGCCATGCAGATTCTCGACAGCCTGAAAAACCTTGGCCTGAGCATCGCCGTGGATGACTTCGGCACTGGCTACTCATCGCTCAACTACCTGAAGCAGTTCCCCATCGATGTGCTCAAGATCGACCGCACCTTCGTCGACGGCCTGCCCTCCGGCGAGCAAGATGCGCAGATCGCCCGGGCGATCATCGCCATGGCCCACAGCCTCAACCTGGCGGTGATCGCCGAGGGTGTCGAAACCCACGAGCAGCTGGAGTTTCTGCGCGAGCACGACTGCGACGAAGTGCAGGGCTACCTGTTCGGCCGGCCAATGCCGCCGCAGCAGTTCGAAGCGCAGTTCAGCAACGAGACGCTGTTCATGTTCCAGTGAGCCGAGCGGTATGTCCGCCCGGTCATTTTACGACGTGAATGGCATTGGTCTGCGACATGACGCCAGTTCATATGCCACGCCTCGGCCAATCGGTTAGAATGCACACCCAATTCAGCCCCGATCCTTGAGGACCGCCATGTTCAGCCGTGATTTGACCATTGCCAAGTACGACGCCGATCTCTTTGCCGCCATGGAGCAAGAAGCTCAGCGTCAGGAAGAGCATATCGAGCTGATCGCTTCGGAAAACTACACCAGCCCCGCGGTGATGGAAGCCCAAGGTTCGGTACTGACCAACAAGTACGCCGAAGGCTACCCAGGCAAGCGCTACTACGGCGGCTGTGAATATGTCGACGTGGTCGAGCAACTGGCTATCGATCGCGCCAAAGAGCTGTTCGGCGCCGATTACGCCAACGTCCAGCCGCATGCCGGTTCCCAGGCCAACGCTGCGGTCTACCTGGCCCTGCTGTCGGCCGGTGACACCATCCTGGGCATGAGCCTGGCCCACGGCGGTCACCTGACCCACGGCGCCAGCGTCAGCTCGTCGGGCAAGCTGTACAACGCCGTGCAGTACGGCATCGATGGCAATGGCCTGATCGATTACGACGAAGTCGAGCGCCTGGCTGTTGAACACAAGCCGAAAATGATCGTAGCCGGCTTCTCGGCCTACTCGCAGGTTCTCGACTTCCCGCGCTTCCGCGCCATCGCCGACAAGGTCGGTGCCTACCTGTTCGTCGACATGGCCCACGTTGCTGGCCTGGTTGCCGCTGGCGTGTACCCGAACCCGGTGCCGTTCGCAGACGTGGTCACCACCACCACCCACAAGACCCTGCGCGGTCCACGTGGCGGCCTGATCCTGGCCCGTGCCAACGCCGACATCGAGAAGAAACTCAACTCGGCAGTGTTCCCAGGCGCCCAGGGCGGCCCGCTCGAGCACGTCATCGCCGCCAAGGCGATCTGCTTCAAGGAAGCGCTGCAGCCTGAGTTCAAGGCTTACCAGCAGCAAGTGGTGAAAAACGCCCAGGCCATGGCCGAGGTGTTCATCGAGCGCGGCTTCGACGTGGTGTCCGGCGGTACTCAAAACCACCTGTTCCTGCTCTCGCTGATCAAGCAGGACATCTCCGGTAAAGATGCTGACGCTGCCCTGGGCAACGCTTTCATCACCGTCAACAAGAACTCGGTACCGAACGACCCACGTTCGCCGTTCGTCACCTCGGGCCTGCGCTTCGGCACCCCGGCCGTGACCACCCGCGGCTTCAAGGAAACCGAATGCCGCGAGCTGGCTGGCTGGATCTGCGACATCCTCGCCGATCTGAACAACCAGGCCGTGATCGACGCGGTACGTGAGAAGGTCAAGGCCATCTGCAAAAAGCTGCCGGTTTACGGCAACTGATCCACGCGTGATCCAGCCTGTCGCTTTTTATTGTTGAAAACCAGGCTGCATGAAAAACCGATGTCAGTTCGCTGACATCGGTTTTTTGTTTTTCAGCCCGGCGGCTCCATCAACACCAGGCCACTTTCTGCGGCACAAAGCTCAACGGCTGCTCGCGAAAGCTCAGGTAATGGCGCAACACCTGCACCGGCGCTTCGATGTGCGGGTAATGACCAATGCCCTGCAACTGCACCGTATCGGCATCCACGACGAGCTGGCGAAAGGCGTCGACCATGTGGGCACCGCACAGTGGATCAACCGAGCCGTTGATCAGGCGCAAACGCACGCCATCACCCTGCAGCGCGCCTACCCAACGCTCACGCTGCTGGCGCCGTTCATGCACGTAGTTGATCAGCCGGTGCAGGATATGCGTGCCACGGTTGGCGGTGATCAGGCTCCAGCTGTCGTCCAGAGCGCTTTCACTGGGGTGGGTGCAGGGCCCGTAGATCTGGGTGACGGTACGCACCAGGTCATCCCGGCCGAACGAGCGGCCGATCAGCCAGCCAAGCGGACTGAGCAACAGCTTATGCACCAGCAGCAGCGGGCAATGCTCGGGGAACAGCGCGCTGTTGAGGAAGGCACAGCTGGCGATGTTGCTGCGCTGCTCATAGTGCCGTGCGAGCAACTCTTGAGCGACGCTGCCGCCATAGTCGTGGGCGAGCAGGTGCACTGGCTCGTCGATGCCCAAGTGAGCAAGCAAGGCCTGCTGCAGATCGGCCTGCTCGATCAGACTGTAGCGATGGCCGAGCGGCTTGGCCGAGTCGCCAAAGCCGAGCATGTCGCAGGCCACTACGCGAAAGCGCTGGGTCAACGGGCCCCATAAATAGTGCCAGTCCCAGCTGGCCGTGGGGAAACCGTGGAGAAGCAGCAGAGGCTCGCCTTGCCCTGCCGTCCAGTAGCGGATGCTCTGGCCCTGGAATGAGAAATCCTGACCCCGGGTACGCCAGACGCACAATGGAATTTCGGCCAAAGGCATCAGAGTTGTCCTGGAGTAGTAGCTTGGATCAAAGCTGCGTGGGTCGAATACGGCAAGGCTGCGGTCATTGCATGTCACCTTGGCACTTACATGTGCTCTTTATGTTGCGTCCTGCACAGCATAGTCAGCGCCTCGGTCGGCGGAACTCGCCTTGGCAGCCAGCTTGATGACCGTACAGGTCAGTGGCACGAACGGTCACAGCAACGCCGCCAGCAATGGCGCGGCAAACAAGTTGAGCAAGCCGGTCAGGACCATGACCAGGCCGGCCACCGAGCCTTCTTCGCGGCCCACTTCCTGCGCCCGGCTGACGCCAGCGCCATGTGCGCCGACGCCAAACAGCGCGCCACGGGCCAGTGGCGTGCGCAATGGCAGCCAGCGCAGCAAGGTGCCGCCGAACAGTGCCCCGAGCACCCCGGTGAACATCACGAACACCGCAGTAAGCTCCGGCACGCCGCCCAGATCGTGGGCCAGCGGCATGGCAAACGGGGTGGTGATCGAGCGCGGCAGCAGCGACAGGCTGACTGCATCGTCCAGCGCCATCAGGTGTGCCAGGCCCCAGGAGCTGCCGATCGACACGCAGCTGCCGGCCAGCATGCCCAGCAGCAACGCCGGCCAATGCCGCGCGAGCAACCCCCGTTGCTGCCAGATCGGCACGGCAAAGGCCACCGTCACCGGGCCAAGCACGGCCATCAGCCAATGGGTATTGCGCGCGTACTCGGCATAGGCGGTGTGCAGTGGCACGGCCACCGCCAGCAGCAAAGCCGGCACCAGGATCAGCGGCGACAGCAGATAACGCCCGCTGCGCCGGTACAGCCAGCGGCTGCCTAGATAAGCGGCCAGTGTCAGCGCCAGCCAGAACAGCGGCATCGGTTCAAGGCTCATGGCGCAGGCTCCAGCGGCACACCAGCTCGACCGTCACGGCAGTGACCACCATTACCAGCAGCGTGCTCACCGCGATCACCAGGAGGATGCGCCAGCCTTCATCGCGCAGCAGGCTGCCGTAATCGAGCAGGCTCATCAGCGCCGGAATGAAGAACAACAGCATTTCGGCCATCAGCCAGCCCGCACCGGCCTGGAGCATGGCCGGTTTCAGCAGGCCGCTGGCGAACAGGATCAAGAGCAGGGCCAGGCCGAACACACCACCCGGAATGGGCCAGCCAGACCAGGCCGCAAGCTGGCTGCCGAACAGGAACAAGGCAAACAGCACCGCCAGCTCGCAGATCAGCCGAGTGAGTTTTTTAAGCAATACAGCGTTCATCAATGGGTTCCTCGACGGGTGCCCATTGTAAATTTGCCGTGCCTAGGCCAGAAGCGAATTGTTAGACTGCCTGCCATTCCAAAAAGGAATTCAGGCGATGGAATTCAAGCAGCTACGCAGCTTTGTCGAAGTGGTTCATCGCGGTGGTTTTACCCAGGCCGCGCAGACGCTGAATATCAGCCAGTCAGCGGTGAGCAAGCAGGTGGCTCAGCTGGAGGATGACATCGGCCAGCAACTGCTCGAACGGCAGGGCTCGCAGATGCACCTGACCGCCGCCGGGCGCATCGTCCTCGAGCGCGGCGAAGCGCTGCTGCGCCAGCGCCAGGAGCTGTTGAGCGAGCTGGATGACCTGAGCCAGATGCACCGTGGCGAATTGCGCCTGGGCCTGCCACTGCTGGGCAGTGATGCGCTGTTTGCCGGGCTGTTCGCCGAGTACCGGCGGCGCCATCCGAACATCGTCATTCACCTGCTCGAGGGCGGCAGCCGCACCATTGAGCAGGCGGTACGCAGCGGTGAGCTGGAATTGGGCGGCAGCCTGACGCCAAACGACGACGCCTTCGCCTTTCAGCCCTTCTGCAACGAGCCGCTGGATGCCCTGCTGCCCGCCGGACACGCCCTGGCAGGCTTGACCGAGGTTGACCTGGGCCAACTGGCCGAGACGCCGTTCTTGCTCTATCAGCGCAGCTTCGTCCTCAACGACCGCCTGCTCAGCGCCTGCCAGCAGTTGGGTTTCACCCCCAAGGAAGGCGGGCGCAGCGGTCAGGCGGACTTTCTCGCGGCACTGGTGGCAGCAGGCCAAGGCGTGGTGCTGCTGCCGCGGGTAGTCGCCCGCGCGCTGGAGCGCCCTGGGGTGGTCCGTCTGCCCTTACTGGCACCCGAGGCGCTGCGCTGGGACATTGCCTTTATCTGGCGCCGCGGCGCGTATCTGTCACGCGCAGCGCAAGCCTGGCTGGGGTTGCTGCGCGAGCAAGCTTAGGCCTTCAGTGCGGCGGCCAGCTCGGCCAACCACGGCTCGGCGTCAGCCTCCGGGGTGACCGTTTCGCTGGCATCCAGACGCAACATCGGCAGCACTTCGTGCACACCCAGTTCGGTAAACAGCTCGCGCATTTGCTCGCCGCCGCCGCAGTAGGTGTCGCCGTAGCTGGAGTCGCCCAGGCCGATCACTGCGCCGGGCAGGCCGCGCCATGCCGCTGGCAGGCTGTCGCGAATAGCGCAGAACAGCGGCATAAGGTTATCCGGCAGCTCACCCATGCCGGTGGTCGAGGTCACAGCCAGCAGGGCTTGCGGGGCAAAGCCTTCGATGTCGGCCAGGCTGGCCCGCGCCGCGCACCAGGCTTCAAGGCCAGCGGCTTTGAGCAACGCCTCGGCATGACGGGCAACTTCTTCGGCGGTGCCATACACTGAACCGGAAATAATGACGACTTTCATCTGCGGGAGGATTCCGAAACTGAGTAAAAACGTAGGATACTAGCATCCTGCAATGGCAAAAGGCCGCTTGAGGCGTAAGTCGCCGCTATCCAATCTCTGGTCCGCACATGATCAACGCTCAACTGCTGCAATCGATGGTCGATGCCTCCAATGACGGCATCGTGGTCTGTGAACAGGAAGGTGACGACACCATCCTGATCTACGTGAACGCCGCCTTCGAGCGCCTGACCGGTTTCAGCCGCGACGAAATCCTCTATCAGGACTGCCGCTTTCTGCAGGGCAATGACCGCGACCAACTGGCCCGCGTACGCATCCGCAAGGCCATGCTCGACGGCAAACCGTGCCGCGAAGTGTTGCTCAACTACCGCAAGGACGGCAGCGCGTTCTGGAATGAGCTGTCTATCACGCCGGTGTACAACGAAGCCGACCAGCGCCGCTATTTCATCGGTATCCAGAAGGACGTCAGCCGCCAGGTCGAACTGCAGCGCAGCCTGGAACAATGCCAGGCGCAGTTCGCCGATCTGAAATCCGAGCTGCTCAAATGAACCAACCGCCGCCGCCGCTGTCCATCCTGTCACTGTTGAAAAAATCGCCACATTCGGATGCGACCATGCAAGCAGATACCCTGCTCACCCAGGCCGAGATGAGCTTCATCCAAGACTTGCAGCATTCGCCGCAACTGAACCTGGCTGACCCTATGTCCGGCCTGCTGGTCAACGGCGATCGCCAGCTGCAGACCTTGCTGACGCGCCTTGCGGCCAGTGATCAGGTTACCCTGCAGGCGCATTTCAACAACCAGCAGATCAGCTTCCCGCTGCAACTGGTCGAAGACGAATTCCACGCCCTGCACCTGCAGCTTGGCTCCCCGGAAATCTACGAGGAAGACGGCCCACAACTGCGGCCATGGCGCTTGTCACTCGAAGAGCCCTCGGCGCTGCTCGAAAGCAAAGGCAAACGCAGCAACCTGTGGGTCCGGGACATCTCGTTCAAGGGTGTATTGCTTGAAGTGCGCGGCCTGAAACAGGCGCCCAAGCGCTTCGACCTGAGCTTCGCCCCTGACGGCATCGCGCCGATCGGCCTGCACGGCGTGCTGCGCCGGCGTATCGGTGCAAACCTGGCCGCGTACGACCTCAGCCGCAGCCCGGCAGAAGAGATCGAGCGCTTGCGCGAATACATCCTCCAGGCCCACCGTAGCGCCCATCCCGAACTGCACGCTTAAGCTTCAGGTATCGAGCTGACCGGCTAGATACTGGCGCAAGCGTCGGCGCATCAGGCTGACCTCGGCTCCCAGGCAGACCACCGCACTGCCGGCCAGCGTGTCCTGAGCAAACTCCGCCGCCTCCCCCGCCAGCAGTAACGGGCAACCCAACCCTAAACGTGCCAGGCGCTTACCCAACTCGGCAGTTGGCCGCTGATTGGAGAACAGCACCACCGCATCCGGCTCCAGCTGCCGACAGATCAGCGCCAGCTCCTGCAGCGGCTGACTGGCCGGCAGCAGTACCACGCCGACTTCTTCGCTGCCGAGCAGCAGCCCGGCCACCAGCAACTCCAGCTCCTGCAGTGCGGTTGACAGCGGCGCCAGCACGACGCGCTGGCGCCGCGGTGCCCGCGCCAGCTGCAGGCGCATCAGCACCCGCCCGCGCAAGAACTGGTCGAGAAAACCCCACTCGCTGGCCTGGCCAAAACCGCGCGGCGCCCCGCGCAGGGTGTGCCAAACCGGCATGAATACGTCGTTGAACACCCGCTCCTGGGTAGTACTGGCAAATACCTGATCGAACAAACGGTCGAGTCTAGCGCCGTCAAAGCACTGCACTGCCTCGCGCACCTGGGTACGCCACCTGGCCAGGTCATCGGCATTGCTTGCAGCACTGCTGTCCTGCGCCAGCGCCTGGCCACGGGCGAGAATGCTGCCGACCTTGCTCACCGCCACGCCGCGCTCAAGCCAGCCGAGGATGCTGCGTACCGCGTCGACGTCGGCCTGCGAGTACAAGCGGTGGCCGCTGTCGGTGCGAGTTGGCTGGATCAGGCCGTAGCGACGCTCCCAGGCACGCAGCGTCACCGGGTTGACCCCGGTCAGGCGCGAAACCTCGCGGATTGGAAACAGCTCTTGGTGATCCAGATCGGCTATAGGGAGTGCCTGCTCGTTCATGCGTGGTGAAAACCCGGATTCGATTAAACAAAGCACATTCTACGCCGGGACGGGCAAACAAATAACCAACCGTTCGCCCGCTGACACTGACGAGTCACAGTTTATCCGCGATAATCCGCGCCTGATTCTTGCATGCATGCCTGCGTCGCCCACCACCCCGGGCGCGCAAGCCTAAGGGCCGGCTACCCGCCAGTCCTGTCGCCAGGAGATACACAATGTCTACCCCACCCGTTACCCTGATGGTGTCGCGCCGCGCCGCCCATGGCCGCTACCAGGACCTGCTGACCTGGCTGCATGAAGGCGAGCAGCTGGCCACTGACTTCACCGGTTACCTCGGCTCGGGCATCCTCGCCCCGCCCGGTGATGGTGACGAATTCCAGATCATCTTCCGTTTCACCAGCGAGCAGACCATGCATGCCTGGGAGCATTCGGCCTCGCGCCGCGCCTGGCTGCAACGCGGCGACGGCCTGTTCGAACGCCCCAGGGAGCAGCGCGTCAGCGGCATCGACGACTGGTTCGGCGCCAATACAGTGCAAAAGCCGCCGCGCTGGAAGCAGGCCGTGGCAATCTGGCTGGCGTTCTTCCCGGTCTCGCTGCTGTTCAACCTGGTCTTCGGCCACTGGCTCAGCGCACTCGACCTGCTGCCGCGGGTGCTGCTCAGCACCTTGGGCCTGACGCCAGTCATGGTCTATGTATTCATCCCGCTGTCGACGCGGCTGCTGGCCAGCTGGCTACACCCGGCGCCAGCCGCCCGCGCAGAGCCCACGCGCGGGCTGCGCAGCCGCTGAGGCGCCCCCCAGAGGGAAGCAGTTCGGGTATGCTGGGGCATCACTGCCTGCACAGACAAGTAGACCGCCCTGAACATGAACAGCCCCATTCTGATCACCGGAGCCAGCCAACGCGTAGGGCTGGCTCTGGCACTTGAACTGGCACAGGCCGGCCATACGGTGGTCGCTGCCAGTCGCCATGTCCATGCGCAATCTGCGCACCCCAACATCGTCCAGTTTCGCGCCGATCTGTGCCAGCAGGCCGACCGCGACGCCCTGATCGATCACTTGAGCAGCCACTACGACGGCCTGCGCGCGATCATCCACAACGCCTCGGTGTGGCTGGATGACGACCTGGTCAATCTTGAGCTGATGTTCCGCCTGCACGTCGAGGCGCCCTATCACCTCAACCTGGCCCTTGGCGACATGCTGCGCAAGGTCGCCAAGGCCGACATCATCCACATCTGTGACGAAACCTCCTCGCGCGGCAGCAAGAGCCATATCGGCTACGCCGCGACCAAGGCCGCACTGCAGAACATGGTGCTGTCGTTTGCCGAAAAGTACGCGCCGACGGTGCGCGTCAACGGTATCCTGCCGGGGTTGTTGATCCTCAAGGAAGGCGGCGACGAAGCCTACCGCCAGCAGACCCTGAAAAAGGCCCTGCTGGAATTCGAACCCGGCGCCGGGCCGCTGATCGAGGCGGTCAAGTACCTGCTCGACAGCCACTACAGCACCGGCAGCCAGGTGGTCATCAACGGTGGCCGCCACCTGAAGAACCGCATGATCTGAGAGAAGCCCATGACCCCACAACAACAGCTCGAACTCGAAGCCGCCGCGTTTCGCCGGCTGGTCGATCACCTGCAAAAACGCACCGACGTGCAGAACATCGACCTGATGAACCTGTCCGGTTTCTGCCGCAACTGCCTGTCCAAGTGGTACAAGGCGGCTGCCGATGAGCAGCAGGTCGACATCAGCCTGGATGACGCCCGCGAAGCGGTGTACGGCATGCCTTACGCCGAATGGAAAGCCCAATACCAGAAAGAAGCCAGCGCCGATCAGCAAGCGGCGTTCGAACAAGGAAAACCCCGTGACTGACTTGAACACCCTGCGCGCCAGCCTCGAAAGCGGCGAACACGCCTTTGCCGACACCCTTGCCTTCATCGCCGAGCACTACAGCTATCAGCCGCAGGCGTTTACCAACGGTGACGTGGAAAACGCCGCCGGCCAGAACGAAGGCTCGTGCAAGACCCTAGGCATGGCCGTGCTGGAAGGCTTGAGCGACCGCGAAGCGTTGCTGGCCTTTGGTGAGCATTACCGCAGCGTGGTCGCCACGCCAGATGGCAGCGACCACGGCAATATCCGTGCGTTGATCGCGTATGGCCTGGCTGGGGTGAAGTTTGCCCAGCAGCCGCTCAAGCGCCTGGCTTGATGACAAAGGGGCTGCCTGCGTAGCCCCTTGGCTTGCGGCGTCAGCGCAGCCGCTGGCCGGGCGTGCCTGGTGACAGCTGGCCGTGTTGCAACCATTCCAGTGCAATCGGCCACAGCGTCTGCTTGAAGCGGTCATGAAAGAAGGCAAAGTGGCCGATCTCGGCGACCTGTATGTCTGCCGGGGCAATCCGCAGATGCGCGGGTTGCGCCTCGCTCAGATAAGCCAGTAAACGCTCGGTAGCAGCCACCGTGCCGAACGGGTCATCGCTCAAGCTGATCGCCAATGTTGCCGCGCGCACCTGAGCGAATGGCTTAGCCGCCAGCAAGCGCCCGCTAGGACGCTGTTCGTACGCAGGCGTGGGCGTACTCCAGTCAGCGACAACCCCTGCCGGGGTATCTTCCAGCCAACCCAGGCGTTTGCCCGGGAAATAGCCCATCACCCTGGTCAACAGCGGCATTGCCACATGCCATTTGGCCAACAAGCGCCAGCGCTGCGCCGCGGCATAGTCGCGCCAATAGGCAAACTGCGCACCGACCATCACCACCCGCCGCACCTGCTGCGCCGAGGGCGCCAGGCCTACCGCCCAACCGCCGAAGCTGTGCCCGACCACATCCACTGGCTGCCCGGGGAAGTGCTCGGCGGCATACTGCAGCATGGCCTCGAAATCCAGTTGCCCCCAATCGCTCCATGACGCCGTGAAGCCACGCAACGACGGCGGCCGTGATTCGCCGATGCCGCGATAATCGAAGCACAGCACATCGCAGCCCTGGGCAAACAGGTAGTCGGCAAAGCGCGAGTAGTAAGCGCAGCGCACCGAAGTGGCCGGGTTGATGATCACCAGCGGGCGCTGGGGATCAGGTCGAGCATGGCGCCAGACAAAACCGCCGAGGCTGTAGCCATCGGCGGCTTTGTGGCGCAGGGCGCTGGCGGGTTGGGTCAGGCTGCTCATGGCGGACTCTTTGTTGGAGTCCGCTCACGCTAGCAAAATTTCAGCCCCACGCCATCACCAGACACACGCTTCGCAGATTACAGCTGAACGCAGTCGAACTGGACGTCGGTCGCCACGTCTGCGTCGTAGTCGACGTCAGCGCGTTCGAAGCCGAACAGGTTGAGGAACTGCTTCTTGTAACCGGCGTAGTCGGTCATTTCGAACAGGTTCTCGGTGGTCACTTGTGGCCACAGGGCCTTGCACGCATCCTGGACGTCGTCGCGCAGTTCCCAGTCGTCCAGGCGCAGGCGGCCTTTTTCGTCGATTTCAGCCGGCGCGCCGTCTTGTCGGAACAAGCGGTCGCGGAACATGCGATCGAGCTGGTCCTGGGTGCCTTCGTGCAGACCCTTTTCCTGCATGATCTTGAACACCATCGACAGGTACAGCGGCATTACCGGGATCGCCGAGCTGGCCTGGGTGACCACCGACTTGAGCACGGCAACGTTGGCGCCGCCCTTGATCTCGCTGGCGAGCTTCTGGTCCAGGCGCAGGGCGGTGTCGTCCAGGTCCTGCTTGGCCTTGCCCAGTGCACCGTGCCAGTAGATCGGCCAGGTGATTTCGGTGCCGATGTAGCTGAACGCGACGGTACGCGCCTGCTCGGCCAGCACGCCGGCATCAGCCAGAGCGTCGATCCACAACTGCCAGTCCTGACCACCCATGACGGTAACGGTGTCGGCGATTTCCTGCTCGGTGGCCGGCTCGATCGAGGCTTCGGTGATCACGTCTTTGTTGGTGTCGATGGCAGTCGACTTGTACGGCTGGCCGATTGGTTTGAGCGACGAGCGAATCACTTCGCCAGTCTGTGGCAGCTTGCGCACAGGCGAGGCCAGCGAGTAGATGACCAGGTCAACCTTGCCGCCCATTTCGTTCTTGATCAGCTCGATGACCTTGGCGCGGGCTTCATCGGAGAAGGCGTCACCGTTGATCGACTTGCTGTACAGGCCTTCAGCCTTGGCGAACTTGTCGAATGCAGCAGCGTTGTACCAGCCGGCGGTGCCTGGCTTGGTTTCGGTGCCTGGCTTTTCGAAGAACACGCCGAGGGTGTCGGCCTTGAAGCCGAAGGCTGCAGTGATGCGTGCTGCCAGGCCGTAGCCGCTGGAAGCACCGATCACCAGGACCTTCTTCGGACCATCATCGCGCACGCCCAGCTTGCGGGTGGCTTCGATCTGGTCACGGACGTTGAGCTCGCAGCCCTTCGGATGGGTCGTGGTGCAGATGAAACCGCGAACCTTGGGATGAATGATGGCCAATGTCTGTACCTCGTCAGGTTTAGGCTAGGGAGCCGCGCCGCGCGGGCCGGTTCCGTTTGATCTGAGGGTGAGACTACCCCCGCAAGTTATCCGACACATATTACGGGCTGACGGGGGTGGTTCCAACCGCAGATCGCCCCAGCTGCTCACGCAGCCACTGCATGAACGCCCGCACCAGCGGGTCATCCTGGCTGTCGCGGTGCACCAGGCACGCCCACGCCGGGCCCCTGACCCGCTGCGCCGACAACGCCTGCAGTAAACCCTGCGCCGCTGCGCATCGACGCGATTGCCGCAGGCGGCGGTGACATTCACGGCGTCACTCATCAGTGCCCTGCCGTCTAACGGGGTGATTGATTAGCTTTGCGAATCAATGCCAAAGAAAAACAAACTTAACAAATGAACCGTTTACACCGATGCTGGGTGGTAATACGTCGCCTCGTCGCGCCACCTTCATCGGAGAACAACAACATGCATGAAGTCGTCATCGTCGCCGCCACCCGTACCGCCATCGGCAGTTTCCAGGGCGCTCTGGCCAGCGTGCCAGCCGTCGATCTGGGCGCTGCGGTGATCAAGCGCCTGCTCGAGCAGACCGGGCTCGACCCAGCACAAGTCGACGAGGTGATCCTTGGCCAGGTGCTGACCGCCGGTGCCGGACAAAACCCGGCGCGTCAGGCTGCGGTCAAGGCCGGCTTGCCGTTCAGCGTGCCGGCGCTGACCCTGAACAAAGTCTGCGGCTCGGGCCTCAAGGCGCTGCACCTGGCGACCCAGGCGATTCGCTGTGGCGATGCCGATGTGGTCATAGCCGGCGGCCAGGAGAACATGAGCCTGGCGCCCTACGTCATGCCCTCGGCCCGCACCGGCCAGCGCATGGGCCATGGCCAGTTGATCGACAGCATGATCAGCGACGGCCTGTGGGACGCCTTCAACGATTACCACATGGGCATCACAGCCGAGAACCTGGTCGACAAGTTCGACATCAGCCGTGAACAGCAGGACGCCTTTGCCGCCGAATCCCAGCGCAAGGCCGTCGCCGCCATCGAAGCCGGGCGTTTCAAGGACGAGATCACGCCCATCGTGCTGCCGCAGAAAAAGGGCGAGCCAAAGGTGGTCGAGCGCGACGAGCAACCCCGCCCCGAATCCACCGCCGAAGCACTGGCCAAACTGCGCCCGGCGTTCAAGAAAGACGGCAGCGTCACCGCCGGCAACGCCTCCAGCCTCAACGACGGCGCAGCGGCGGTACTGCTGATGAGCGCGGCCAAAGCCACCGAGCTGGGCCTGCCGGTGCTGGCCAGGATTGCCAGCTACGCCAGTGCTGGGGTCGACCCGGCGATCATGGGCATTGGCCCGGTGTCGGCAACCCAGCGCTGCCTGGCCAAAGCCGGCTGGCAGTTGGCTGACCTGGACCTGATCGAAGCCAACGAAGCCTTCGCCGCGCAGGCGCTGGCGGTGGGCAAGTCGCTGGAATGGGATGCCGACAAGGTCAACGTCAATGGCGGCGCCATTGCCCTCGGTCATCCAATTGGCGCGTCTGGTTGCCGAGTGCTGGTGACCCTGCTGCACGAGATGATCAAGCGTGATGCCAAGAAAGGCCTGGCGACCCTGTGCATTGGTGGTGGTCAGGGCGTGGCGCTGGCGATCGAGCGCTAGGTCGGCGATTGCGTGAACCGGGCTGGCGGCGTGTGCCGGCAGCCTGGTTGCTCAAGAAGGTTCAGAAGCGCTCGTCAGCGATGGCTGGCAGAGTCAGCTCACGCACGTAGCTGGCTGGCGACAAGCTGAGCAATGTGCGCACCATCAGCACCACATCGTGCACCGGAATCAACTCCCCTGCCCCGCGTGCTGCGGCTTCGGCCAACGGCACTTCAAGGCCGTCTTCGGTATTCAGGTAGCCGAGATTGAGGCAGGTGACGCCGAGCTGTTGATCTCGGTAGCCTTCGCGCAGCGCTTCGGCGATACCGCGCAAGGCGAATTTCGATGCGCCAAAGGTAACTTCAGGGCGACCGCTCTGACTCAGGCCGGAGGTCGAGCCGGTGAGGATGATTCGCGGCGCTTGGCTGCGCAACAAAACCGGCAGCAGACGTTTGATCAGCAGGATTGTCGCGGTGATATTGCAGCTGACCATGTGCTCCAGTTGCTCATCATCGTCGCTTGCAAAACTGTAGCCGGCTTCGAACGCCTGCGTTTCCCACAAACCAAGGTTGTAGATCAGGGCATCGATACCGCCCGCCTCTACTGCATGTGCAATCTGCTGCGCCGCCAACTTGGGCTGGCCCATGTCCGCTGCGATCCACTGCACTGCAATGCCATCGCGAACCGGCAACGGTTCAGGCTGCGTGCGTGACACCCCGATCAGCGTATCGCCCGTTGCTCCCAGCCCGTCGATCAATGCCTTGCCCAGCCCTTTGCTGGCACCCACCACTAGAACTTTCATCCCAACACTCCCTGTAGGCCGGATAGCCGAGCGGCATCGAAACAGAACACGGCCGGTGCGGCAAAGCCAGGTTGTATCTGGATATGAGCAGTGGCTCGCCTGCTACGCGGCACGAGCCTGGGCTACGTCCGTGTGGTTGAGCGCCTTGGTCAGCAGTGCTACCTGCTGGCACTTGTCGGCGGCGAGGGCGAGCTCATTGTTGAGCTCGGCATCGTCTTGCTCGTCAGCGCTGTGCAGCAGCGGGCACGACGGCGCTACCCACAACCGGTCGCCCAGGCGCTCGGCGGCGAGGCGCAGGACGTGCAGCGCATCGTCCAGATTCCAGTGCCCGCTGTTACGGCCACTGACTACGCCCAGCGAAAGCACCTTGTACGCCGGCAGGCGATCAAGAATGGTCGGGAATTGTTCAGGGGCCTGCACCAGGTCGATATGCAGGCCGTCGACCGGGAGATTGGCGGCCAGGCCGAGGTTGGCGTTCAGGCCGCCAAAGTAGGTCGCGACCAGCTTTTTCAGCGGCGCCCGCTGGAGGATGTTGTAGACCCGCTCGTAGGCATTCTTCCAGGCCTGTGGCAGTTCCAGCGCCAGGATCGGTTCATCGATCTGTACCCACTCCACACCTTGCGCAGCCAGCTGGTTGAGGATCTGGTCGTACAGCGGCAGCAGGCGATCAAGCAATTCCAGTTTGTCGAAGTCGCCACCTTGGCATTCACCCAGCCACAGGTAAGTCAGCGGGCCGAGCACGACTGGCTTGACGGCATGGCCGAGCGCTTTGGCCTCGTTTACCTCTTCAAGCAGTTGCTCCCAGTTCAGGGCGAACTGCTGATCAACGCTGAGCTGCGGGGCAAGCTGGTGGCTATTGCTGTCGAACCACTGGGTCAGCTCCAGCGCGTGGTCGCTGACTGGCAGCAGCTCGATGCCGGCATCTTTCTGCAGCTGCCAGTGCTTGGCACGCAACTCACGGCCCACCGCACGCAGGCCGGCGTCATCCAGCGCGCCCGTGAGGAACGCCTGTTGGGCCTTCTTCAGTTCGGGATCACAGCCGATGCGTGGAAAGCCGAGGTTGTGTGCCAGTGCCATGTGAGGTGTTCCTTGCCGTTGAATTTCAATGGGGCAAGTCTGTGCGCAATGCGATGCTGAGACAAACTCATATAATTTATGATCATCTCAAGAAATTCTCATACAGCGCTTTGACGTACACCGACTTAAGATTGGCCCAGCCGCGCCATGGCATGTCTTTTCCACACCTGTCACCAGCGCAATCAGACAAGCCAATCTCACCCATCTGCCGCACAATGCCGGCCAGATCCACTGCCGGTGCCGAGCCCCGCATGAGCCTGCTGAAAACCGCGCTGCATGAGCACGCCTTCGTCTGCATCATGGAATTCGTGCCCAAGCCCTCTGCCGAGCGCTTCGCCGCGCTTGAAGCGATCATGGCCCGCAAACAGCTGTGCGGCTGGCCACTGACCGTGTCCATCGGCGACCGCGTCGGCAGCCCGTTGGATATGTCACCGCTGGACGCCTTCAACTCGCTCGCCACACCCGTACCCGCCCTGCTGCATTTCTCCGGTAAGGCCCGCGAGCGCCACGACCTGCTCAGCCAGCTGCAACACATGGACGCCGCCGGCCTCGACCAGTTGCTGATCCTTACCGGCGATCGTCTGCCCGGTCACACGCCCGGCCAACAGCCGGTGCGCTACCTCGAGTCCGTCGCCGCCCTGCAGATCGCCCGCCAGGCCCGACCCGACTGGCTGCTCGGTGCAGCCCTGAACCCGTTCAAGTACCGCGAAGAAGAAGGCGCTGCGCAGTATCTCAAGGCTGAGAAAAAGCTCAGTGCCGGTGCTGACTTCCTCACCCTGCAGCTCGGCTACGACGATCAAAAACATCAGGAAGCGCTGCAGTGGATGGCTCGTCAGCGCACACCGAAACCGCTGATCGCCTGCCTTATGGCGCTCACCCACGGCCGCGCGCAGATGCTCGAGCACGTTGCCGGCGCCGTCGTCACACCATCGATGCGCGATGTACTGGCTGCCGAGCTGGCGCTGTCCAAGGCGTATGCCCAGGCGCGCAGTATTCAGCGCCTGGCGTTGCAGGTGGTGGGTTTGAAATTGATGGGCTATGCCGGCGTGCACCTGTCCGGAGTGCATGAGCTTGCCCAGTTGCAAACGCTCGAGCGTGAACTGGAGCAAGTGCTGGCAAGTGTTCGTACCCTTGAACAATGGGCGCCTGCTTGGACTGCCAGCTGGCAGATGCCGGACCTGCCCGCAGTGACCTTCACCCCGCCCGGCGCGAACTGGCGGCTTGACCAGTCACGGGTCAGCGCCAGCCTGCGGGAGCAGGTTCGCTATCACTTGTTGTCGGGCATGCACGGGTTGTTGTTCGGCCGCGAGAACCGGGCCAGTCGTGCGTTTGGCTGGGCTGTGACTAGACCTTTGTGGTCGAAACCTGGCGCAGCAAGCCTGCTGCATGGCCTTGAGCGCGGCATCAAAAGACCCTTGGTTGGTTGCGACACCTGCGGCAGTTGTCGCTTGCATGACACCCTCTATATCTGCCCCGAGTCCTGCCCCAAAGGCCTCGCCAACGGCCCCTGCGGCGGCACCTCGCTGAACCGCTGCGAGTTCGGTGATCGCGAGTGCGTGCATGGCGTGAAGTACCGCGTGGCCAAGACTGTGGGCGAGACCGATGTGCTGCGCGAGCGATTGATCCCTTGCGTCGAAGTCGAGAACCGCCACCGCAGCTCGTGGCCGGTGTGGTTTCAACCGGCGCCGGTGGTCAAGGTTGAGCCGGTGGTTGTGGTGCGGCGGGCTGCAGGTTCGGAGTCTGTTCAGCGTGAGGTAGCGGTTGCTGAGGTGGATAACTGACGCCGCCGACTGCGGCCTTGCAGGCCATAGCACGTTACGACAAAAGGAGCGGTTTTGATGCAACTGGCGCTAGGGCCAGGTTTGGCAGCCCACTAACTTGTAGCGGCCTGCACGGGCAAGCTTACCGTGAACGCAGTCCCCGCCACAGCATCCGAAACCATGCTCACCGTCCCGCCATGCGCCTCGGCAATTTGCTTGACAATGAACAACCCCAGTCCGACCGACCGAATCGAACCGTCATACTCATTGGCCCGCATCATGGGCTCGAACAACGTCGGGATCACCGCCTCGGCGATGTGCTCGCCATGGTTGTGAACGCTCAAGGTCGCGCCTGCTGCGGACAGGTCAGTGCTCAAGGTGATCGGAAAACTCAGATCACCATAAGCAACGCTGTTGGCAACCAGATTACCGATCATCTGCTGCAGACGATCCTGATCCACTTCAAGCGTGCCGCACCCGCGCGACACATGCCGGATGTGCGCATCAGCAAAGGCAATCCTCAGCTCACTTACACACTGGTCCACAAACTCAGGGAGGGGGACCTGATGCCGGCTGATCTTGATGCCCTGCCCAATCCGCACCGAGGCAAAATCCAGCAGGTCAACAATCATCCGCTGCGCCCGCTCGGCTGAGGTGCTGATGCCATCAAGTAGGCGCTGCTCCCGTTCGGAGCGCTGCCCATGCTCGAGCATGTGCGCGGCCATCTTGATGGCCATCATCGGGTTCTTCAGGTCATGGCTGGCAATCGCGACCATCTGCTCAGCAAAGGCGGCACGCCGCTGCGCCTTCTCGAATGCCTCGGCCAATTCTGACTTGGCCTCCTGCAACGCCGCTTCCGCAGCGATCTTCTGCGCGAGCAATTCCTCGGCACGCTGCCGAGCCGCCAGCACCGCGCGCTCGTAGCGATCGCGCTCGGCAGTGCCGAACAGCGCCAGCTCGTAACGCACACCCTCGCGGGTTTCTCGGCGCACGCCATTGAGCAGCATCGCCAGCGCATGGCCATCGTGATGGCGCAGTTCTAGCTTGACCTCCGCCACCGAGCCTTGGCTGTTGAGCAACGGCCCCCAGTGGGTGCGCTGGAACAAGCGCCCGCCCACCGTCAGCAAGTCATGAAAATTCTGCGCGTTCAACGTGGCCATGTCATAGCCAAGCCACCGGCTGAACGTCTGGTTGCAACGCAATATCGTGCCCTCCACGGTCATGACGACAAGCCCGCAAGGCGCGCGCTCGAACAACGATTCGTCACAGACCAGGAGGGTGTCATCCATGGTCGAAATCGAGCTGGGCGAGGAAGCCATCGATGGCCGCCGTGCACGCACTCGGCGCGCTCAATTGCGGGTAATGGCCCATGCCCTCGATCAGGCTCAGTTGGCTGTTGGGCAGCACGCGATTCAGGTACTTACCCACCGCAACCGGCACAACCGGATCGCGTGTGCACTGCAGAATCAGCGTAGGCGTGTCCAGCCCGACAACGTCGGCGCGGTGGTCAGCCAAGAAGATCACCCGCGCAAAATGCCGAGCGATTTGCCCATCGGTACGCTTGAAGCTGCTGAGCAACTCCTCACCCAGCGCAGGCTCCCCAGGTTCGCCCATCAACACCGGCGCCATGGTGGTTGACCAGCCCTGATAGTTGTCGTCGATGGCCTCGAGCAACGCATCGACCTCCTCAGCCAGGAAGCCACCGGCATAGTCGCCCGAGTCGATATAGCTGGGCGATCCGCCAATCATGACCATCGCCGCGACGCGCCCTGGCTGCTGGCGCTGAGCCAGGGTACCGATCATTGCGCTTGCAGAATGGCAAACCAGGATAACCGGGCCCTCGGCGTACGCGTCGATAAGCTCGTTGAGGTCCGATGCGTAGCCCCACAGCGAGGAATACTTCTCAGGGTCGTAAGCAGCAAGATCCGACTGGCCTGCACCAACCAAGTCGTAGCTGATCACCCGAAAACGCGAAGCAAGGTGCGGCAGCAGCAATTTCCACATGGTTTGGTCGCAACCGAAGCCATGCGAAAGGATCATGGTCGCGCTGCCGCTGCCGGAGATGTTTACGTTGTTGCGCTTTTGCAGAGTCATTCTTATCTCGATCTCGTACAGCAAAGGCCAGGCCGTGATGATCCGCACCACCTGCCACTGAGAATAGATCAGGCATTGAGGGCATGGTTCGGATCAATGATGAAGATTCAATACCCGATCACGCTTAGAGGGGCAAGGAAGGACATGGTTCTGGCGTCACTGCTGCGAGCCGGCTCTGTAGGACATATCGACTCATTGCGGAAAGTCACCAGCCGCTACAATACAGCCCAGAATCACCAGCCACTGCCTGCCCTAACCAGACGCAGGCTCATGAAAAGGAAGTCAGGCAAATGGATGTACCTTGCACCTCTCTGGACGAAGTCCGCCAAGGGATCGATGAAATTGACCGCAACCTTGTTTCGCTTCTCGCCAAACGGGGCCGACTCGTGACGCAAGCAGCGGCTTTCAAGAAAACCACCGATGATGTGCGTGCGCCTGCTCGGGTCGAGCAAGTGATAAGGAAGGTTCGTGAAATGGCTGACGAAACTGGCGCCTCGGCTGAGGTCGTGGAGCAGGTCTATCGTGCGATGATTTCGGCCTTCATCACTGAAGAGCTGGCCACCCATGCGAAGCTGGCTAACGAACCTTCAGTATCTTGATGACAACGCGCAGCTCATCCGAAGCCCCGCCGGGCCGCTGGTACAGGTAGCGAGATAAAACTGTGGCGAAAATGCCCATCAAGGCAAAACCCCTTTCAGCACAGCCCCATCTACCGCAGGAACTCGCACACGCAGTGCAATCAGCAACGCGGCCAGCAGCATCAGCACGGCCGCCGCCACGAATACGCCTGCGCTGCCACCGAGGCTGAACATTGCCCCACCCGCGGCTGCGCCTGTGGCGATGGCCGATTGCACAGACGCTACCACCATGCCGCCAGCGCTCTCCGCTTGATCAGGGACCGCGCTGGCGACCCAGTTCGACCATGCCACCGGCACACCCCCAAAGGCCAGGCCCCAGACCGCCAGCAGTACAGCCTGCCCTGGCACCGAAGCTGGCAACAAGACCAGCGCCAGTGCCGCAACGCCTACCAACGCTGGCATCAACACCAGGGTGGCCAATGGGTGACGAGTGAGCATCCACCCGGCCACCAACGTGCCGACAAAGTTTGCCACACCAAAACCCAGTAACATCAGCGACAGGCCCTGCGGGCCAATGCCGGTCGTATCTTCGAGGAATGGCCGAATATACGTGAACATCGCGAAGTGGCCGCTGTGCACCAGCACACAACCGAACATCCCCATAGCAATGCCTGGGCGCTGCAACACTTCAAGCACCGTGCGCAGGCGTGCCGGCCGACGTGGCGCAAGGCTCGGCAGCGTAAGCGACTGGAAAACCAGGGTCACCACCCCCACTGCTGCCGCTGCATAGAACGCGCTGCGCCAGCCATAGAGCCCGCCCAGATAACTACCCAGCGGGACCGCGACCACCGTCCCGACGGCGATGCCGCTGAAAATGATCGAGAGCGCTCGCGGCAACAAAGCCACGGGCACCAAGCGCATCGCCACCGCTGCCGCCATGCTCCAAAACCCACCAAGCGCGATGCCGAGCAAGATACGCATCAACAACAGCACCGCGAAACTGGAGGAAACGGCGACCAGCAGGTTGGATGCGATCATCAACGTGGAAAACCCCAGCAACACCCAGCGCCGATCGATACTTCGAGTCAGGCCTGGCACCAACAGGCCAGCGAACAGCGCCACCACCGCTGTCACCGTTACCGCTTGGCCAGCCAGCGCTTCGGACACCCCCAGCTCGGTTGCCATCGGCGTCAACAGGCTGGCCGGAAGGTACTCAGCGGTCAGCAAGCCAAACACGCCCATCGCCAACGAGAATACGGCCATCCACGCTGGAGTTGTAGGTTCTGCATCCGGCGCGGCGCCGCGACGGCTGTCGGGTACGGCATTGCATATAAGGTCAGTCACTGCATGGATCTCCCAATCTTCAATTGCGACCGGTAGTCTAGGCGCGAGATTCCGGATGATCTATGATCGAAAAACTCAATTTTTTGATTAAAACACCGAGCCGATGTCGACAGACCAATTTGCCCTCTCTTCCGACCTCATCAACGAGCTGTTGCGCGGCATGCGCCTGCGCGGTGTCGAGTACCGCCGTATCCAGGCGGGCCCAGCCTTCGGCTTGGCCTTCGCTGCCAAACCCGGGCATGCTTGGTTCCACTTCCTGGCGGTCGGCAACGCGGTGCTACGTATGGAAGACGGGACGACCTATGCGCTGTCAGCCGGTAACGCCGTCTTCATCTGCCATGGCGCGGCCCATCACTTGCTCTCGCATACGCAGGTACCCGTGCAGGACATTGATCTGCTGGACGGCGAGCCTCTCGGCGAAACCGTAAGCGCGGTGGACACCGGAACCGATCCCGGCTCCATGCCGACCACGCTGTTGTTCAGTGGATGCATGGAATTCGAATTGGGCAGCCTCCATGGCCTTGGCAAGCTGATGCCTGGCCTGATGCTTATTGATGCCGGCGGCCAGCGTTACCCCGGGCTGGTGCCTATTCTCACCACCATGGAGCGCGAGGTCAGCGCCGCACGCGTTGGCTTCGCCGGCATCCTCGCGCGATTGGCCGATGTGGTCGCCGCCATGGTCGTTCGCGGTTGGGTCGAGTGCGCCTGCGGCAACGCCTCCGGCCTGGTTGCCGCGCTGCGCGATCCGCGGCTGGCAGGTGCACTTCTGGCGCTTCATCAGCAACCGGGCCGAGACTGGACCGTCGAGCAGTTGGCGGAGCAATGCAATACCTCCCGCTCGGTCTTTGCCGAGCGCTTCCAACTGACGATTGGCATGAGCCCACTGCGCTACGTTACCGAAGTGCGAATGCGGCTCGCCAGCCAGTGGCTGACGCTGGAAAGAGTACCTATTGAAGAGGTCGCGCAGCGGTTGGGCTATACGTCCCAGGCGGCCTTCAGTCGGGCGTTCAAGCGAGTTACGGGTACCACGCCTGGGTTGAGTCGCAGGTTGAGGCAGTTGGCTGCCACCTGAAGCTGAGGCTAATTGGTGCCGAGCCGGAAAGCAGCGAATGTGTCCGCGGCTGCCAACTCCAGCGCCAAGTTCTCCGACCATCTGCCGCTGTACCGGCAAGAAAGTATCTTTTGGCCGAGCAGGCTTGGCCATCCCGCGTTCAACCCTGGCTCAATGGGTAGGGCAAACCGGCGTGCAGCTCCAGCCCTTGGTGGATGCGCTGCGCGGAGCTTGATGATGGTGCTGTGCCTATCGACGGTCGCTCCAACTGGTTGTTCGCCGGTTCGCTGCGCAGTAGTAAACGAGCGGCGGCTATCATGAGCTTGATCCAGTCGGCGCGCATGAACGGGCATGATCCGTACAGATACCTGAAGGACGTACTGACGCGGTTGCCAACTCACCAAGCAAGCAATCTGCACGACCTGCATCCGCACGCTTGCTCGGCTTAAGCAAAAAAGCTGCTTCCACTGAGGTATTCATATCTGTAAATTCGAATATACGGATAAACAAATATACAGGTTGGCCATGTCCTTTCAGCCCCACACGTTCTTCAAATGCCTCGGTGATGAAACTCGCGCCCGAATCATGCTGATGCTCGCTGCCGAGGGGGAGCTATGTGTCTGCGAATTGATTTGGGCGCTTGACGATCACCAACCCAAAGTGTCCCGGCACCTCGCTCAGTTGCGCACCTGCGGGCTGCTGGAAGATCGCCGTCAGGGCCAATGGATCTATTACCGCCTTCATCCAGAACTCCCTCAGTGGGCAGTGGAGGTACTCCAAACGACCCTTGAGGCTAACCATTCCTGGCTCGGCGATGACCAAGGTCGCCTTGCTTCGATGGAAGGTCGCCCAGTACGCCAGGCTTCCTGCTGCTAAGTGTTTCTGGAGAACTGACATGCTGTTGGCAATTTCAATATTTCTGGTCACGCTGGTACTGGTGATCTGGCAACCCCGTGGACTTGGCGTTGGCTGGAGCGCGTCTGCCGGGGCGGTACTCGCATTGTTGACCGGTGTCATCACGCTCAGCGATATCCCAGTGGTCTGGCACATAGTGTGGAACGCCACGGCAACGTTCATCGCGGTGATCATCATCAGCCTTCTGCTGGATGAGGCGGGCTTTTTCGAGTGGGCAGCACTTCATGTGGCTCGCTGGGGAGGAGGCAGCGGCGCACGCCTGTTTGCACTGATGGTGCTCTTGGGGGCAGCGGTTTCGGCCCTGTTTGCCAATGACGGCGCAGCATTGATACTGACTCCCATCGTGATCGCGATGCTGACCGCGCTCCGCTTCAGTCCAGCGGCGACCTTAGCTTTCGTGATGGCTGCCGGTTTCATTGCCGACACTGCCAGCCTGCCGCTGGTTGTCTCGAACTTGGTGAACATCGTCTCTGCCGACTTTTTCGATATCGGATTCGCCCGGTACGCCTCGATCATGTGGCCGGTGAATCTGGTCAGTGTCGTGGTGACCCTGAGCATGCTCTGGTTGTTTTATCGAAAGGAGGTGCCGCAGGCGTATTCGCCCGAGCAACTAAAGCGGCCAGAAAAAGCCATCAAAGATCGCCATACGTTCCTTGCAGGCTGGTGGGTGCTGGTACTTCTGTTGCTCGGGTTATTCGTCCTTGAGCCGCTTGGTATTCCTGTCAGTGCTGTCGCCGCCGCATGCGCCTTGGTGCTGCTGATCATTGCCGCAAAGGGGCATGTGATCTCGACACGCAAAGTGATGTTCAACGCCCCCTGGCAAGTCGTCCTGTTTTCGCTTGGCATGTATCTGGTGATCTACGGGCTGAAGAATGCCGGGCTGACTGAAGGACTCAGCTCGCTGCTTGGCACCTTCGCCGACCATGGCCTGTGGGCTGCCACGCTGGGTACCGGTTTCACCGCCGCGTTGCTTTCATCCGTGATGAACAATATGCCCAGCGTGCTGATCGGTGCCTTGTCGATCCAGGGCAGTGGGGTATCGGGACTCGCACACGAGGCCATGGTGTACGCCAACATCATTGGCTGCGACCTCGGCCCGAAGATCACCCCCATCGGCAGTTTGGCCACGCTGCTCTGGCTGCACGTCCTGGCCCAGAAAAACATCCGCATCACCTGGGGTTACTACTTCAAGGTTGGCTGCGTACTCACCTTTCCCATTTTGCTTACGACACTGGCAGCACTTGCCGTGCGCTTGAGCATCAGCGCTTAGGAGTTGCTTTATGAAGATTCTGTTCATGTGTACGGCCAATAGCTGTCGTAGCGTCCTGTCCGAGGGGCTGTTCAACCATGTCGCCCCAGACGGCTTCACGGCCATCAGTTCGGGCAGCTTCCCGAGCGGCAAACTCAATCCGCGAGCGGTGAGCACTCTGCAAGGATTGGGAATCGACACGTCCGGCCTGTACAGCAAAGGCTCGGAAGTCTTCGTAGAAACACCACCCGATATCGTCATCACCGTGTGCGACAAGGCGGGCGGCGAACCTTGCCCGGTGTATTTCGGCCCGGCCATCAAAAGCCACTGGGGGCTGTCCGACCCGTCTGAGGTCGACGGCTCTGATGAGGAGGTTCAGGCCGCATTTGATGCGACCGTTGAACGTATCAAGAGGCGATTTACCGCGCTCTTCACCTTGGATCTGAAAACGCTTCAGGGCGCTGATCTGAAGCAGGCTCTGGATCGAATCGGAGCCCTGTGATGAGCGAATTTGATATGGACTCTGTCGACACTTTTCCAGCTCTTGATCTGTCGCTGATGGGTATGCCGAGCGCTGAAAAATTGGGTTTTCCAGATGGTTCGAACATCAAACCACGCATTCTCCTGATCTATGGGTCGACCAGAGAGCGGTCGTTCAGCCGTCTGCTGACGCATGAAGCTGCACGTCTGCTCCAACAAATGGGTGCCGAGACGGTGATCTTCGATCCGTCCGGACTGCCGTTGCCGGATGACGCGCCAGTCGATCACCCTAAGGTGCAGGAGCTGCGCGATCTGGTGCTGTGGTCAGACGGTCAGGTGTGGTGCTCCCCGGAACGACACGGAGCGATGTCTGCGGTGTTCAAAGCGCAGATTGACTGGATTCCTCTGACCATGGGTGCCGTACGCCCCACACAGGGTAAGACTCTCGCGGTGATGCAGGTGTGCGGCGGCTCGCAGTCCTTCAATGCAGTGAACCAGATGCGGGTTCTGGGTCGGTGGATGCGCATGCTGACCATCCCGAATCAGTCGTCTGTGCCCAAGGCGTATCTGGAGTTCGACGAGGCAGATCGAATGAAGCCTTCACCGTACTACGACCGAGTAGTCGATGTGATGGAGGAACTGGTGAAATTCACTCTGCTGGTTCGCGGTCGTGAGAGCTACCTGGTGGATCGCTACTCGGAGCGAAAAGAAAGCGCGGCATCGCAGCTCGTGGCCGGTGTGGTTTCAACCGGCGGCGGTCAAAGTTGCCGAGCTGGATAACTGAAGCTGCCGACTGCGCCATACGTGGTCAACTGTAGGAGCGGCCTTGTGTCGCGAAAGGCGCGCGCAGCGGGCCCGGCGATGTCAGCGGCGGAGCTGAAATTTTTGGGGGCGCTTCGCCCCCCTTTCGCGACACAAGGCCGCTCCTACAGCGGGCCAATGCGGTACAGGCTCTACCGCTCCCGCTTCATCTGCGACACCAGCGTAAACCGATCCTCCGGATGCACGGTTTCCGAAACCACCATCAGCGCGCCGTCGCCATCACGGTACTGACGAATGATGTTCAAACCCGGCGAACCCGGCTCGGCATTGAGGTTTTTGGCAACCTCCGGGGTCAACAGCACCGCGCGCACCTGCTGATCGACCACGTCGATATGGCGACCAAAATGGCGCTCGATCAGCGCAGCAATCAACTCGTCCGGATGCTCCTCGGCCAAGGCAATCACCTCGGCGTATGACTCCTGCGCATACACATCGGTCCAGCACAGCGGCGCACGGCGGTTGTCGGCATCTACGCGGATGCTCGATACGCAGAAGTAATGCCCGCCCGGCTCCATTCCCAAGCGCCGCGCCTGGGCGATGTCAGCCACAAAATGGCTGACGTGCTGGATGCTGCGCATCTGCGTTTCGGCCAGATGCACCAGGTCGGTCACCGAGGCCAGCGACTGCGAGTACCCGCCCTTGGGCGACACCGACTCGACCCGCGTACCCACGCGCTTGCGCCGCGAAACCAGCCCTTGGTTCTGCAACTGGGTAATCGCAGCGCGAATGGTATGGCGGCTGACCGCGTACAGCTCACATAGCTCGAATTCGGTCGGCAACAGGCTGCCTAGAGGGAATCGGCCACTGGCAATCCCTTCCATCAAGTCCTTGGCAACGAGCGCATAACGCGTCTGGTTCATACCTTCAATCAGCCCACTGGTTTAAGCGAGTTGACAGTGTACCAGCGAGGACGTAAGAATTATGTACGGACATTAACAATATGTCCGACCAATAACAAACATATCGGGATTACTCCATGTCCAGCACCGTCTTCGACTCCGCCCTGTTCCGCGACATGTTCGGCACCGCCGAAATGCGCAACGTGTTCTCCGACAAAGCCCTGATCGAGCGCTACATCGAAGTGGAAGTCGCTCTGGCCCGTGCCGAAGCCCGCTGCGGCGTGATCCCGGCCGAAGCTGCCGAGCAGATCGCCAAGCTGTCGACCTACGACTCCCTCGACCTGGCGCTGATGCAGCACGAGACAGAAATCGTCGGCTACCCGATCCTGCCGCTGGTGGAACAACTGTCGAAGACGTGCGGTGAAGCCGGCCGCTACGTGCACTGGGGCGCTACCACCCAGGACATCATGGACACCGCCGTAGTGCTACAGGTGCGTGCGGCACTGGCGATCGTCGAGCGTGATATCCAGGCCGTGCGTGGCCTGCTCGCAGATCTGGCGAAAAAATACCGTGACACGCCGATGGCAGGCCGTACCCACCTGCAGCACGCGCTGCCGATCACCTTCGGCTACAAATGCGCGGTCTGGTTGAGCATGTTCGACCGTCACGCCGAGCGCCTGGTCGAGTTGCGCCCACGGGTCGAAGTTGGCCAGTTTGCTGGCGCTGCCGGGACCCTGGCCTCGTTGGGTGACAAGGGCCTGGAAGTACAACAAGCGATGATGGCCGAACTCGGCCTGGGCGTACCGCAAGCCACGTGGCACGTCGCCCGCGACGGCTTGGCCGAGACCCTGAACTTCCTTGGCCTGGTCACCGGCTCGCTGGGCAAGGTCGCCCTCGACGTGATGATGATGATGACCAGCGAGCTGGGCGAAGTGTACGAACCCTTCGTCAAAGGCCGTGGCGCCAGCAGCACCATGCCTCAGAAACGTAACCCGATTTCCTGCGAGCTGATGTACGCCGCCGCCAAAGGTGTGCGCCAGCAAGCCGGGCTGATGCTCGACGCGATGATCCAGGACTTCGAACGCTCCACCGGCCCATGGCAGGCAGAATGGATCGCCATTCCAGAAGCCTTCGCCCTGAGCGCTGCGTCGCTGGGCCAGGCGAAATTCATGCTGGCCGGCCTGGAAGTGCGCACCGAGCGCATGCTCAAGAACCTCGACATGACCCAAGGCCTGATCGTTGCCGAAGCCGTAATGATGGGCCTGGCCCCGGCGCTGGGTCGCCAGGTAGCCCACGATGTGGTCTATGCCGCCTGCCGCATGGCCAACGACCAAGGCACCAGCCTGCTTGACGCGCTGCTGGCGCAAGGCGAAGCCACGGCACAGCTGGACATCGAAGAACTCAAGCGCCTGACCGACCCGACCAACTACATCGGCCTGGCGCCGCAGATGGTCGACATCGCCCTGGCCCGCGAGGGCAAGGTCAAACGCTGAATGTTCCCGGGGTGCGCCGCACCTCGCTGCCTATCGATTACGAATAAAAACAACGAGATCGCAGTCATGAATGCTACCGCTAAAAAACCGTTCTACAAGGACCTGACCTTTCAGGTCGTTGCCGCCATGCTGCTGGGCATTGCCTTTGGTTTTATCGCGCCGGAGCTGGCCGCCAAGTTCAAGATCCTCGGGGATATCTTCCTCAAACTGATCAAGACCGCTGTCGCGCCGCTGGTGTTCTTCACCGTGGTGCATGGCATTGCCTCCGCCGGCGACATCAAGCGCGTAGGCAAGGTTGGTGTACGTGCGTTGATCTACTTCGAAGTGGTGTCCACGATCGCCCTGGCCATCGGCCTGCTGTGGGGCAACCTGTTGCAAATCGGCTCAGGCATGCACGACGCCCACCCAAGCAGCGCAGCCACTGCGGCCTCGGCTGCAGCAGTTGCCAAAGGCCACGCGCCGGCCTCGACCCTGGACTTCATCTACGCGATCTTCCCGGACAACTTCGTCGGCGCCTTCTCCGGCGGCCAGCTCTTGCAAGTACTAGTGATCTCGGTGCTGTTCGGCTTCGCCTTGCTGGCGCTCAAGCCTGAGCGTCGCGAAGTCATCGAAGACGGCTTGAACCGCGTCTCGGAGTGTTTCTTCGAGTTCATCAACCTGATCATGAAGTTCGCCCCGCTGGGTGCATTCGGCTCGGTCGCTTATGCCGTGGGCAGCAATGGCACTGCGGTGCTAATGTCGCTGGCCAACCTGGTGCTGATGTTCTACGTCTGCATCGCGTTCTTCATCTTCGTCGTACTGGGCGTGGTGTGTCGTGTATCGGGCTTCAGCCTGTGGCGCTTCCTCAAGTACATCAAGGATGAAATCTTCATCGTACTGGGCACCGCCTCGTCGGAAAGCGCGCTGCCGCGCCTGCTGCAGAAACTGGAGAAGTTCGGTTGCTCCAAGCAGAGCGTTGGCCTGGTGTTGCCGACTGGCTATGCGTTCAACCTCGACGGCACCTCCATCTATATGTCGTTGTGCGTACTGTTTATTGCCAACGCCTATGGCGTGCCCCTGAGCTGGGAACAACAGCTGGGTATCCTCGCCGTCATGCTGGTCACCTCCAAGGGTGCGGCAGCGGTGTCGGGCGGCAGCTTCGTGGTGTTCGCCGCGACCGTGACCGCCATTGGCAACCTGCCGGTAGAAGGTTTGGCGCTGCTGTTTGGCGTGTACCGCTTCATGTCGATGGCGATTGCGACGTGCAATACCATTGGCAACAGTGTGGCGACAGTAGTGGTATCGAAGTGGTCTGGGGAGTTCACCGAGAAGACTGCGAAGTTGGAGTACAACCGGGTACTCGGGCGTAGTCCGGAAGCGGCTCTTTAAACGGTCACGTGGTGAACTGACTGCGGTAGCGACAGGATTGATCACAGCATGCAAGCTGTTATCGGTGTCGTCGCTGCCCTGGGTTGGCGAATCGAAGAAACGGCGCCCGGCAGACCCAACTGTCTTTCAAGAGACCGAGAGATGGCCTGCGTCGTCACCGAATGGATTGCCGGTGTTGAGCAGTGCATACCTGACTGATAGCATCTGGCTATTCATCTCGATGCTCATTCAGGAAGGGAATCCATGTCAAAGAAAGCTATTTCTGCAGCGCTGGCCGCCACGGCGATGTTGACCGGCATGCAGAATGCGGTAGCGGCAGACAACCTGTTCAAAACATATGCTTACGACGCGCCGATCGCGAAATACACCGGGGTAGCAGGCTACTACGACTGTACAGCTGATATTGGAGCTCCTGCACGCTGTGTGGACGATGTGGACTTTCTGGATCAGAAGTTCACGGTAGCCCTGGTTTTCAGCAGTGACAAACTGGCGTCGGTTTCGCTGTTTGCACCCTATGATCGTGACCTGTACGCTCGCGTCATTGGAGCGCTTGCAAAGACATTTACCTTGGTGGCGCTCACTGACGGGAAATCCGTGCTGGATCTGGTTGATACCGCGCGCAAAACAAAAAACAAGGATGACTACACAGCCAAACTCACGAACTACGAGAGTGTTGCGTTGGCCGCCAACGATTTGACCTACTCTTTCGTTGAAGGGCTCACCCTCGACAAAGCGGCCACCAACCTTCAGAGCCTGATGAAGTCAGCACCTGCCAATGTCAGGGGTGCTGATTTAGTCATCTCTGGAGTGGATGACGAGTCCAGTATCATCATTAATTTTTCCTTCCCGAAACTGGATGGAAACAAGCTTGTTCAACAAGCCCAGAAGCCAGTCGAGTCGTTCTGACTACGAGCCTCCCTCTGTGTTGAGCCCCGCGATAGCGGGGCGCATTTGGGGTCAGGGGAAGTTGCCTGGCTCGTTCCAGAAGCTCGTGATCAGGCACGCAGACCAATAGCCATCCACCCCGAGGAAATCAGTGCGGGTGACGAATAAACCCCTGCAGACGCGGTCATAGCGAAAATTCTGCAGAGAAATGGATCAATGACGACACGCTTGAGATTCTGTTTAGTGCTGTTGCCAATGTTCGCAGGTTGTAAGTATCTCCCCCACACCGATTACTTTGTCGCACCCGCGAATGAGCCGAATCCGGCCTGGATTCGTGTGGTCAATTTCACCCAGCATGCGGCAATCTACCAGACCGACAACGGTGTGAGGACCGGCGGTGTGGTGCGTACCGGGCCTCTCCCCTTTACCCATACCCAAGACATTGGCATGCCCAAAGCGGGTCAAAACCTGACCTGGGACTACTACGAATCAACGATTCGGCCGGGCCTGGAAACGACTGTGTATATGACATGGGAGGGCTCGCGTACCAGGACCTGCTTTGTCACAACCCAATTCACACCTGAAGCCGGGCGCTACTATCAGTTCTCCCTCACCTCAGGTTCCAGTGGGAAGTGCACGCTGTCCCCAACTCTGATCGAGCGTGACAAAGAAGGTACGGGCTGGCATCTGGTCCGTAACGAAAATGTGACCTACAAGAATGCCGGGCCAACCGCCGAGACCTTCCACACCAACAGTCAATTCGAAAACCCTGACTACCAGCCACCACCCGAGCTGTACCCCAGCACAGACGTCAGATAGCGGCTACACACATGCCCAGCGCCCCAGGTATCCAGATGAAGCCACAACCGTTGCACTTGGTTGCCGATGTGAAAGTACCTTGCGCATACCGCCCCAGCGTCTCGACGATCGTGTTGTTTGGTCTTGAGGTCGCGGGGGAGCACGAGCCGCCGGTATACATGGAGATTCGCTTCGTGGACTACGCCCGCCAGCAGATTGAAGGCGATCATTTGATGATTACGCTGGAGCAGGCTCTGGAATCCGCCGAGCAGGATTACGGGATCAGCAAGGATGATTGGCGCCAGATGAGCGACGCAGAAATTGCCCGTATCCGCTGGTCGTGATCTAACTGTACGGCGGCTGTCAGACAGCTTCCACATGGATCGGAGCCAGGCGAACCCGTGGCTTTGGCCCACAGCAAAATTTGTCGATTGGCAGACAATTACTGAGCGTGCCAAGGCTCAAAGCTGATCTGCTTGATGCCACAGCGTTAGGTGCCGCAGCATTGTCGCAAAGAAACTAATTATTCGGTTTGTTAGCGGGCAGCGGTGCCGAATGAATTTCGTCGAACATAGCGGTTGTCACCGATGCAGCGTAAACGATGTATTTCACGTCATTGGCCTCATCCTTGACTTCATAAATCTCACACAGAAGGCTTCTCTTGTCCTTCGGCAACTCTATGGACGACCAAGAGGCAGGACTCTTGAAGTTAAACTCAGGACCTTTGTAGCTTAATGACCTGATACCAACGACCGTTCTCTTATATTGTTGCCTGTCAGGTCTCTTAGCGTTTTCATAGCTGCCTCTGAACGATCCCAGCGACTCAGAGACCACATCTACACACGCCTTGTCCAGCGCGGTCGCGTAATCAGCAACGGCATAAGTGCCAACGGTTGCATGATTGGCGTAGAATTTTGCACGCGGCGACAGGCGTTCCTCCGGAGCGTTGGAGGCATGGTTTTCACCCTCGAAGTAGTATTCGAGATACCCTCGAGAAATATCCACCCGGTCATATTTCTTTCTTTTCTCTACTACCTCGCTGAACGAATACCAGCGTTGCTCAATCCGCTGATGCTCGACCTCTAGCGTGTTCGCTAAAACCTTAACAGACACCGCCGAACCCAACAGGATGCAAGCAATCAGTAGATTTTTCATGGCTAACCTAAACAGAGATTTTAATTAATTTTGCTTGAAAGGGATGAAATTTTAATTAGCGCCCTTTCACCGCCTGGCCTAACACTGAGGGTGTCATGGCCGGTACAGCGGGAATGCTTCCATCAGCGGCGGGATCTCCTGCCCCATCGCTGTTGCGCTCTCGGTGGGATCGTTCGGTTTTGGAATGGTCCGGGCGAAGTGAAAAATTATGGTCTGGCCAGTGGTGCCATCGGTGTAGTACTTGAAGTAACTAATCTCCGAAAACTGCCCGTCCTTACGGACTGAATCGGGGTAGTACATCATCGCGTAGTCGATCCCGGTTCTATTTTTTGTCAGCAGGACTGCCGGCATGTTCGGGTTTTCCTGCTGATGCAGCTGGATGGCACGTTTGGCCAGGTCGAGGGGCTTGAAGCGGTTCAGCTCGCGAGGCACGACAGTAAAGTCGACCATCTCGGTCCAGGCATCCATGCTTTCATCTTCAGGGAAATATTCCCACAGGCCCTGCTTCTGGAACTTGAGGACAAACGTCTTCCCACCGAACTGCACCGATTTGGTTTCGGCGATCGAGGGGCTGGCCTTGGTAGCGGTGAGCGGCGTGGAGCAGCCGGAAAGCAGGAGCAAGGTCGATAGCACAAGCAATAGGGCTTTCATTTCAATCCTTGAAAAAAGTGCATCAGGCAATTTTTTTGCGCAGCTAACAATAGCTCAAGGCAACGCTGAATCCTTGCTTTATCTAGCGGGCCAGGAAGCCACGTTGCCTACCGCTCCCTCTCCAAACTCCCCCGCGCCGCCTCCCTCAACATCTCCCCCGCCAACACCCGAAACCTCTGCGTCAGCACGTTCTCAGGCCGGTCGGACGACAGCAGCAAATACGTATAAAACCGCAACTCAGGCGCAAACGGCCGGATGTCGATATCGGTATGCAGGTACTCGTTGGCCACCAGCGGGCTGACCACGCTGACGCCCAGCCCAAGCCCGACCAGTGAGCAGACAGTGGCAGCATGGGTCGCATCCATGTTCAGCACGCGCGGTTCTTCTTCGGCAAACAGTCGGTCGAGCCGCGTGCGCGAGCCGTCGGTGTGCGACAGCGAGATGAATTCCTCGCCCTTCAAATCTGCCGGTGTCACTACCTCCAAGGCACCAAGCCGATGCCCTTTGGGGAAAATGCACACGCCAGGCACATCACAGATGATTTCCGACTGCACACCGGCCATGTCTTCGGCCACGTAGGACACCAGGCAGACATCGCAGAAACGGGTCGCCGCCCAGTGCGCGACGTTGGGCGAGTCATTGGTGTGGATCGATATATGCACGTGGGGGTTCTGCTGGCGAAAGCGCTGGATGATCGCCGGCAGCAGGCCGTGGGTCAGCGACGGCACAGCGCCGATGCGCAAGCGCCCGGTGCCGCCGCGCTTGAGGTGCTGGGCGGAGTTTTCCAGGCTGTGCAGGCCGATGAAGGCACGCTCGACGTCGGCGAAGAACTGCGCGCCTTCATCGGTTGGCACCAATCGCGCGCCCACCCGCTCAAACAATTTGAAGCCGTTGGCCCGTTCGAGCTGCGCGATCAGGCGGCTGACGTTCGGCTGCGAGGTGTGCAACGCCTGCGCCGCCGCCGTCATGGAGCCGCTGACCATCACCGCGCGGAAGGTTTCGATCTGCTTGAAGTTAATGGCCATATCATTTCTGCATGACTGGTTGATGGATTGTCATTTGATTGCATGACCCGAAGATTTTATAACTAGATCCACATCGACGTCTGCCCCGATGCAGCGCGATGCCAACCGAGCGCATACCCGCAACAACAAAAACAAAACCGGTGCTCAAGCTTCATTTCAGCTCTGCCCTTGTACTCATCGTTTCGCCGCACGCCAGTGGGGCGATGCAGCCCGGTAATCAGGAGGCATCATGTCGTTCTCGTATAAAAAACTAAGCGCTGCACTGGCCCTTTCGTGCGTGTCCATGGCGGCGGTGTCCACGGCACAGGCCGTCGACTTGCCGGCCGTTCCTGCAGCTATCAAAGAGGCAGGCCAGCTGCGAGCTGGCGTGCGTTGCGACCAGCCGCCTTATGGCTATCAAGACAACAAGGGCGACTTTGCCGGCGTCGAAGTAGAGATGGCAAAGCAGGTGTCACTGTGGGCCCTGGGCTCCAAGGACAAGGTCAGCTTTACCTGCGTGACTGCCGAAAACCGAGTGCCGCAACTGCTGGGGCGCAAGGTCGACTTCCTCATCGCCACCCTCGGCGTGACCCCGGAGCGTCAGCGCGTGATCGACTTCACCACGCCCTACCGCTGGGGGGCGAGTGACGTGGTGGTGAAGAAGGACAGCCCGGCACAGAAGATCGCCGACCTCAAGGGCAAGACCCTCGCCACGCTCAAAGGCTCGGTGCAGGCCAAGTGGTTCGAAGACCACATGCCCGACGTGAAAACCCTGCGCATGAACAGCGCCGCCGATGCCCTGCAAGCCTTCCGCCAAGGCCGCGCCGATGCCTACACTCACGACGCCGCAACGCTGGTGGTGGTGGCCGACAACGACAAGGACGCGCGCCTGATCGGCGAACCGTTCCAGATCTCCGACGCGGCCATCGGTGTGCGCAAGAACGAAGAGCAGTGGCGCGACTTCCTCAGCGCGGCGGTGCTGCGCATGCGTGAAGAGCACCTGTACCGCGGCTGGGTAGAGCAGTTCGTACCGAAGAATATCCAGGGCTATTACATCAGTGTGTTCGAGCAGGCCAAACCTGCCGAATCGCTCTGATCGGCCGCGATCATGGATTTCGACATCCATTACTTGATAGCGCAGTGGCCTGCGCTGCTCGACGGCGTGTTGATGACGCTGAAGATCACCGCGCTGGCCATCTTCTTTTCAATGCTGATCGGTGTGCTGGGCGGCGCGGTGCGGGTGATGAAAGTGCCGGTGCTGTCGCAGGCGGTGGTGCTGTACGTGGAGTTGATCCGCAATACGCCGATCCTGGTGCAGTTGTTCTTCATCTTCTACGGTCTGCCGGCCATTGGCTTAGGGTTGTCGCTGTTCTGGTCGGGGGTGGTGTGCCTGTCACTGTGGGCTGGGGCTTATCAGATCGAGAACATCCGCGGCGGCCTGGCCACCGTGGAACGCGGCATGCGCGAGGCGAGCCTGGCACTCAGCCTCAAGCCGGCGCAGTACTTTGCCCTGATCGCCCTGCCGATCGCGTTTCGCACCAGCCTGCCGGCGATGCTCAACACCGCGATCTCGCTGCTGAAGAACTCTTCGTACCTGCAGGCCATCGGCTTGGCCGAATTGACCTTCGTCGCGGTGGACCGCATCGCCACGGACTTTCGCGCCATCGAGATGTTCACGGCCATCTGCGTCATGTACCTGGTGCTGGTCGGCGTGCTCGCGCTGCTGACTGCGCGCCTTTCCGCCCACTTACAACGCCCTTTCCGGCAGTGAGGCGAGCATGAACTTCATCTTCGAAAACTGGAGCTTCGTTTTAAAAGGGTTGTTGATGACCTTGCAACTGGCGCTGGTGGTGCTGTTGTTCACCACGCTGATTTCGGCCGTGCTCGGCGTACTCGCCACGGTCAAGAACCGCGTGCTGTGGTGGACGATTCACGCCTATGTGGAGCTGTTCCGCTCCATTCCGCTGATCGTCAACGTGTTCTTCATCTTCTTCGGCGCGCCGATGTTCGGCGTCGATCTAAGCCCGTTCGCCGCGGTCACCGTCGGCCTGACCTTGTGGGGCAGCGCCAACGGTATCGAGATCGTGCGGGGCGGGTTGGAGTCGGTGTCCCGACACCAGTGGAAAAGCGCCTGGGCCCTGGGCCTGCGCCCATGGCAGATCTACCTGCACGTGATCGTGCCGCAGTCGATGAAAGCCATTCTGCCGGCCTATACCGGGCTGCTGACGATCCTCGTGCAAGCGACGTCGCTGGGCGCCCTGGTCGGCGTAGGCGAATTCCTCAAGGTCGGCCAGATCATCATCGAACGGGAAACCGTCATGACCGGCGTCAGCCCGGCCTTCTCGGTCTACGCCGTGGTGTTGCTGGTGTACTTCGTCATCTGCTCGGCACTGACCTGGCTTAGCCGTTATCTCGAACGTCGTCTGGGTCGCCCGGCGGTACGCACTTCTATTGGAGAGGTTCCAACATGCAAGAATCCAAAGTCAGTCGGCGTCTGAAAGAAAGCACCGCGCCGGAAGTCAACGAGTACATCTATCGCCCGCGCCTGGAAGGCTTCGCCAGCGGTTTCGCCAACCTGGGCAACGTCAACAAGGCACACATCCTGATGCTTGCCGAACAGGGGCTGATTCGCGGCGAACATGCCAGTGCGCTGGCCAAGGGTGTGCTGGACATGGAGCAGGCCGGGGCGGATGCGGTCGAGCTGGATCCGTCCCGCGAAGACGCCTACTTCAACTACGAAGCGCACCTGATCGAGCAGATCGGCGCCGACATCGGCGGGCGCCTGCACACCGGTCGCAGCCGCAACGACATCCTCGCCACACTCGACCGCCTGCGCTGCCGCGAGTTGTTGATGGACCTGATCGATGAACTGGTGACCGTGCGCGCCACGGCCCTGCGCTGCGCCGCGATGTACGCCGAAGTGGTGATGCCCGGCTACACCCACCTGCAGCCGGCGCAACCGATCACCTACGGCTACTATCTGAGCGCGGTGGAACAGGCGCTGGAGCGCGACAGCAAACGCCTGATCCAGACTCTGGAGTCGATGAACCAGTGTCCACTCGGCGCAGCCGCTTTCGCCGGCACGCCGTTCGACATCGACCGCGCACGCACCGCCGAGCTGCTCGGCTTCGACGGCTACCTGGACAACGCGCTGGACGCCATCGGCTCACGCGACTTCCTGCTCGAAAGCCTGTCGCACCTGAGCCACCTGGCGGTGTTCTGGAGCCGCGTCGCGCAGGACTACTTTGTCTGGAGCACCCATGAGTTCAACCTCATCGACTTCCCCGACAGCGTCGCCGCCACCTCCAGCATCATGCCGCAAAAGAAAAACCCCACCGTGCTCGAGTACCTCAAGGGCCGCAGCGGGCACATCGTCGGCCTGCTGATGGGCGCCAGCGTGAGCATCAAGGGCACCAACTTTTCCCACACCGGCGACGGCAACCGCGAAGGCACCCGCGGCTTCTGGGAAGCCGCCGAAGAAACCCTACGCTGCCTGAAACTGCTCGACCTGGTGCTGCGCACCGCAACGCCCAACATCGACCTGGCGGTACGCCGCGCCGGTGAAGACTTCTCCACCGCCACCGGCCTCGCCGACCTGATGGTGCGCGAAGTCGACCTGTCGTTCCGCGAAGCCCACCATGTGGTCGGCGGCGTGGTGCGCATGGCCATGGACCAGGGCCTGCCGGCCAACCAGATCACCACGCAGATGGTCGATGCCTGCGCCCTCGAACAACTCGGCCACGCCCTCAACCTGCCCGAGCAGAAAGTCCGTGATTGCCTCGACCCGGTCAGCAACGTGCAAGGTCGCAGCTCCGCAGGCGGCCCCTCGCTCGGCTCACTCAAGCCAAGCCTGGCACGTGCCAGCGAGCGCCTGAGCGCCGAGCGCATTGCCAACCAGCAGCGCCGCGAGCGACTCAGCGCGGCCGACCTCAACCTGCAAACCCTGACCCGGGCACAGGCGGGCGTATGAGCACGATCCTGACGGTTCGCGACCTGCACAAAAGCTTCGGCGCGCACGAGGTGGTCAAGGGCGTGGACATGGACGTTCGCCAAGGTGAAGTTGTGGTCATCATCGGCCCCAGCGGCTCGGGCAAGTCGACCTTCATCCGCTGCCTGAACAGCCTGGAAGAGCCGACCCTCGGTACCGTGGTAATCGCCAATGGCGACTCGGCCAATGCCGGTGACCGCAAGGCTTTGGCCAGGCTGCGCGAAGAGGTGGGCATGGTGTTTCAGGACTACACCCTGTTCCCGCACATGAGCGTGCTGGCGAACATGATGCTCGCCCCGGTCAAGCTCAAGCGCTCGAGCAAGCAAGAAGCCCAGGCTCACGCCCTCGCCCTGCTCGACCGCGTCGGCCTGCGGCACAAGGCCGAGCATTACCCGGCGGAGCTGTCCGGCGGCCAGCAACAGCGGGTGGCGATCGTGCGGGCCCTGGCGATGAAACCCAAGCTGATGCTGTTCGACGAGCCCACCTCCGCGCTCGATCCGGAGACCGTAGGTGACGTGCTGAACGTGATGAAAGGCCTCGCGGCCGAGGGCATGACCATGATCGTCGTCACTCACGAAATGGGCTTCGCCCGGGAGGTGGCCGACCGCGTGGTGTTCTTCGACGGCGGCAAGATCATCGAAATGGGCCCGCCGGCGGAAATCTTCAGCGCACCGAAGGAGCCTCGCACCCGGCAGTTCCTGGAAAGCGTCCTGCACTGACTTCAACATCCTCTTCCACACCCGGCGTGCCCGCCTCCACCGGGACGGCGCGCCTGTGCTCCGGCAAGGAGTTTCAAATGAGTCAAGCGACCGGCAAAGCCCTGGATCCACTGGGCGCACAGACCATGATCCAGATGGAAAACGTCAACAAATGGTATGGCGAGTTCCAGGTACTGAAGAACATCAACCTCAGCGTACGCCAGGGTGAACGCATCGTGCTGTGCGGCCCATCTGGCTCGGGAAAATCGACGACCATTCGCTGCCTGAACCGCCTCGAAGAACACCAGCAAGGCCGCATCGTCGTCGACGGCACCGAGCTGACCAATGATGCCAAACAGATCGAAACCATCCGCCGCGAAGTCGGCATGGTGTTCCAGCACTTCAACCTGTTCCCGCACCTGACCATCCTGCAGAACTGCACCCTCGCCCCGATGTGGGCGCGCAAGATGCCGCGCAAGGAGGCGGAGGCGGTGGCGATGCATTACCTGCAACGGGTGCGCATTCCCGAACAGGCGCATAAATACCCCGGCCAGCTTTCAGGCGGCCAGCAACAGCGCGTCGCGATTGCCCGGGCGTTGTGCATGAAGCCAAAGATCATGCTGTTTGACGAACCCACCTCGGCGCTGGACCCGGAGATGGTCAAGGAAGTGCTGCAGACCATGGTCGACCTGGCCGAAGACGGCATGACCATGGTGTGCGTGACGCATGAGATGGGCTTTGCCCGGACCGTGGCGCATCGGGTGGTGTTCATGGATCAGGGGGAAATTGTTGAGGAGGCTACGCCCAGGGAGTTCTTCGAGAATCCACAGAATGAGCGCAGTCGATTGTTCTTGAGTCAGGTGCTGCATTGAGTAGGGGTGGCGCGCAGCGTCTGAGTTGGGGCGGATGCGCGTTTGCATGCATGAGACTCCAAGTTTGATGGAGCTGACACACACCGTCGCCAAACGAATGGGTGGCAGCTGTACGCAGGTTGGCGAACCGGGAACTTGGAACCCGGCAGACCCGAAGGTCTCCCACGCACAGCCGCCAGAGCACGAAGCTGCGGACGTAAAAAAAGCGCCTGCAAAGCGTGTGGGGCGCTATTGCGGCAAGTTGTCCGAGTCGCCAAACCCGATCGCGGAATTTGCCGCGACTTGGCTAATCTAGCTGCCCGGAACAATGGGTGGAAATTTCAGGGCTGTGAGAAATTTCTCTATCGTCTAGGGCGAGGGATCGATCCTTATGTGCATCCCACATCAATCTCACTTTTGCTGACTGCTTTCCCGTGCCCGTGGCGAGGCCGGCCTTGACACTGCCTTCTTCGCTCTGGCTGCCGCAGGGCTTTTCCCTCGTTTCGGTCCGGCCACCACGTCAGCGCTGGCCAGAGGCGAATGATGGGCCAGCGGCCGCGCAGACATAACGTTTGGGCGGTTAGCCTTCAACTGGCCGGAATGGTTGTCCACGACCGTTGCAGTGGGCTTATCTCTGGCAGTCATCACCATCCCCATCCGCACGCCAAATAGACGCAGCACGGCCTCCAACGTGCTGAGCTTCGGATTCGACTTGCCGCTCTCCAGTTCGTACAGGCTTTTCGTGGACATCTTGCACATGGTCGCGAAGGTCGCTTGATCAAGCCCGGTGACTTCGAGCCGCAGCCGGCGGATAGATGTCCCAATTGGATCGAGCCCAGCCGCGTTGCGCTGGACGATGTCCTCGACGAGCTGAGCGCGCTCTTCAGGCTGTAGTTTTTTCATCGCAGTCCCCACTCCACGAGTCGCTTATCCAGGTTATTCACAGGTAGAGGGGCTGCATTGCGCATCGATTCAGGCGCATCGATCAGCAGATCGGGCAGCGCCCTGAATTCCTCAGCCGCAATCATCAACCGTTGCAGCAGAACATCGGGATCAGTGTAACCGGCAAGCTCAGCGCAGTTGTCGCTCCACCTGGAAGAGCCCTTGCGCTCCGCCGCCCACTTCGTCGTCCGCGAGATACCTTCTTCATCCAGGATCATTGGCGCGAGGTCATAGATTGGAGCCAAGCGAAACCTCCCACCCTCACGGATGATGGAGGTGTTGCGGCCGTGGTTGTCGGTGTTCCCTAAAATTCGATTCAGCAAATCGCGCCGCACGTACTCGAACACCAGGTCGTCCACCTCATCCTGCTGGCCGTTATCGCTCCATAGCCCCACCAGTCGCTCAACCACTTCGGCGTGTGCCATCGGATGCCCGTAGCCGGTAATGCCGCAGATCGAGTACACCGACTCCAGCGGTATCCGCTCCACCATGCCATCCACTACGCGGCGATCAAATCGTGGCATCCAGAGGCTTGGCTTCACCGCCTCTTCAAGCGCTAAACCATCGGTGGGAACTGTATCAAGGCCGAGTGCAGCAACCGCCTTGTAGTAGTGAAACTCTGTTCGCAGGATGTCTTTGTCGAGCTCGCCGCCTCGATTACGTGCGAACTTGATCAGCCAGTGACGGCACGCCTGGTCATCAGGGAGCATCGCATCAGCGTACAGAGCACCGTCGTGGGCTTGGGTCATGACCAGCTTGGGCGCTTGACCGTTGGCGCCGGTAGCGCCGCCCAATGCAGCGCCGGTTTCGTAGGCGTACTCAAGAAACTCGTTCGTCCTGTCCACGACCTCAGCATGGGCGAAAGCCTCGCTCCGATCCGGCTGAAGGCCTTCCACCGACTCCTTGATGCGCAAATGCCCAATAGGGGCCGGCGTGAAGCTTTTTAGAAGGTACAGCCCCATTTCCATGTCTTCGGGCTTGAGACGCCCGTAGCGGGATTCAAGAGAGTCCCTTGCAGCACCAGAGGGAATGATGTCGTAGAGGAATGCTGGATACCCTTTGACGACGTGGTGGTCCCAGTTCAATGGAAGGTTAACGCTCAGGGCCAGTTCGCAACGATCTTCCATGCGATCAACGTGGTTGATGATGTAGTCGTTGTCGTATGCGACCAGACACCCTCCATCGGCAACACGCTCGGGGTTGTCAACGGTGAGCGTCGCTGCATCGCTCCATGCACCATCGGAGAAGGCCTGGATCGTGAGTCTGAGCGGCATGTTCACACCATTAATCAGCATCTGAATGCTGATTATCATATTGCACAGGGCATAAACCGGCAATACTCTGCTGATTAACAGCCTTAGGGGAGAAAAACCGGCACTGTGATGCCGATTTAGTGTTCACAGCAATTGAGCTTCATAAAGCAAGCGGCGTAGTACTCGCCGCGCTACAGCTGGTGCAACTGAGCGGCTGATTGAACACATCGCGATGAGCTGAAGGCATATCGGCTGGAATCCGTAATCACGTCTTGCCCTCGAAAGGTCAACGGCTTGATAAGATCATGTGACGAAGTGGACAGCCCGGTCTCACGCAAGCGGCCCTAATTCCCTTCCATCAGCCCGAACTCAGTCCTACTCGACCGCTGCCGCGCGTTTGTCCTCTAGCAATTTGCCGCACTGCTCGGCCGCAAGACGGCTGATGATGCGCATCGCTTGATGGATCCCCGCTGTATTGCGGAAGGACAGTTGCGGGTTGTGTTCGCACTCCAGAACATCGTCGTGCTGAACGAGCGCCTCACCGAGAAGCTCGAGGGTCCAGGCGTAGCTTTGGATTGTGGAGAGGCGGTCTTGGTTAGTCATGCGACAACCTGCTTCAACCTTGAGCCGGACAGACCCAACGTGGAAACGCAGCACAACGGCTGAGTGCAAAACACCAGAACAGTGTCATGGCGGGGAACGGATGCGGGGATCCGCAACGGAGTGGTTGTGATCATGCATGGAGTCCTTTTCTGTTAATGCACCACACCAGCCGTCGCCAAACGGTTAGGTGGCAGCTGTACGCGGGTTGGCGAACCGAGGAAAAGGAACCCGGCAGACCCGAAGGTCTCCCACGCACAGCCGCCATTACACGAAACTGCAGACACAAAAAAAGCGCCAGCAATCGTGGTAGGGGCGCCATTGCGCCTTTTCGGTCGAGTCGCCAAACCCGGTCGCGGAATTGGCCGCGACGTTGCTAATCTAGCTGCCCACACCAACGGGTGCAAGTTTCAGAGCTGTGGGAAATTTCTCAATCGTCCATGGCGGATGATGGCAGGCCGACGAGATCGTGGACTTTTAGGCGTACCTCATTACTTAGCTATAAACAAATCAGCTTGTCATGGCTTTGACTGGAGTCGAATCGGAAATTCCTGACTGTTGCTCAGCTGGTGTGTACGAGACCAAGTAAAACACTTAGTGATATTTAAGCGATCCTTTTGCAATCGCAAAGCTTATCAAGGCTTATAATTGCGTTGCATAGTCTTACTAATTTACATGCGGCACGTAACAACTTCGGACTCGCCAAGCCTATCAACAGCCACTTTTATGCACATATGCTCTCTACCACTCTGCCATGGATGCTCTGCTCACATGGGAGTTCCTCCCACCAGGAATGACGCGGCCGGTTCCAAAGATTTTTAGACTTGAGTAGCGCCATTCACTCCGTACAAAGCACTCTTCAATCGGTTACAGATCGATAGCAACAGTAATCGGCATTGGGCTCTCTTCACAAAACACAGAAATAATGGCAATCTGACCCCTCCCATGAAGGGAGAGAACTATTCTATGCATAAGCGTGAACCTAAGATCGAGACTTTAAGCAAATTTTCTGGTGAAAAGTAGATCTAGGACTTAAGAAAAATCTTTAGCATGAAACTGGATTAATTTGCTTCACGCCTCCAAAAAACAAACACAAAACTATTCTAAACAGCTCAACAATAGGAAAAACCACATTGAGAGAGAATGCAACTTTTCGGGATGGAGAACCATTTTTCTCCAATGCGTGCGTTGGCAACAATGGTTCTCCAAATTACTACCATTACGCCAAAGGCTACTCTTCGGCCGCGAACCTGCTAATAGAGCAGACTCTAAAGCCAGAATCTACTTACCCGGTAGACACCTTCGTATATCCAATCTGCTTTAATATGCGCCACTCCATAGAGTTGCGCCTAAAAGGAGCTATTGAAAAGTTAACCAACATCTACGGCCATAGAAAAAACTTACCCTCTTTCAGCTTAGAGGGCTCCCATGACATCGGAAAAATCTGGCAATACTTCAAGCTTAATGCAGTTAGCCTAGACAACAGAATCGAGTTATACACCCGACTTCTCGGCGACACAATTGATGACTTCGCAGAAATTGACCCTACAGGACAAACTTTCCGATACCCCTACAGCACAGACAAATCAAAGCACTTAACTACTCTTAGCTCCATAAACATTAGCATCTTATCAGAAAGATTTAAATTCATAGAGTCTATCCTTGATTCACTGGAGGCTTACATAGATGAACTTGAAACAGAGTGCGCTTGGAAAACTCACACTTCGCGCCTTTCAAGAGCAGATATTTTAGCTATCGCAACGAAGCTCCCTCCAAAGTCCACTTGGGGAAATACAGAATTCAAAAAACTTAAAGAAGAAATAAAGAAAGAATATGGTATAGGAAGCGCTGGTTTCAATGACGCGATCGGAATCATTTCTAAAACCTTCAGAACAAATCGCTCAGGAATACCATCCCCAAAACTAATTCACCTAGAGCATAACGACATAGAGCGCATACTATACCTATGGCAAAAAATAAACAAAGAAAAAGACGACCAAGAAACAAATACAGGAAGTAGCAATCAAGACTTTGAAAGACTACTCAGGAGCGAGGAAAATTTCAGAGTCCACAACGATGAGTTCTCAAAGCTCCTTGACAACCTTGACCGCAAAAAAATAGCCGACCTACTAGCCCTCTTTGAAGCGAGCAGCCAAAATTACCCAGAGGCATATCCATACCTCTTTAACCATTATGAAAGACAACTGCACTCACGATCAGAGCTAACACGTGAGCTTCGAAAAATTCTTCTACGCCGCAACCTCATTGAAAGACTACTTCGCTTCCACTATTTGATCGGGCATCATGAAGCTGCCGACTTACTAATTACCAGCTTCAACCTTAAAAACATTTTTCCCTGGATCAAGGATGCTCAAGCAGAAAAATACATTGCGGTCCCTTGCCAATCAATTCTAGCAGACTGCATAGTAATTTTTGGAAAAGGTTATATCGAAAGTAAATATCCTAACTATCCGGGAACCAAAAGAAACAAGGTCCCAAAATCCACGACCAAAAACTAGAGGGATGTGGAAGCAAAAACCGGCCAGAAGGCCGGTTTTCGAGGATATCCAAAACACTCATCGGAATGCAGTGGTGCCGGGATGTGGTGCCGGAGACAGGAACACAACCAGGACCATACAAACCACGAAACTCAGTGACTCATCGAGTTCACGATTTGGAAAAGGCACTCATAAGAGTACTCACCAGTATGGCTTAACCATACACCCAGGCACATCGGTTCACTGGTTACCGGCAAGGTAATCACCAAGCGTCCATGGCGGGGGACAGCTACAGTCGCCTATGGGGAAAAGCCACAGCGCATTACTCATAGCACCTAGCAGTGGCACTTTGCCCTCAGTGACATGTATTGTCTTCTTGCATCATCAAGCTTTTCGCTATGCAGCCAAGGGGGCAGCCAGTGATCTCAATCGGTGACATTTACAACCAAGACATCAACTTCCTCTTCGGCTCGGGGGCATCATTCGGCCTGCTCCCGACCCTTCAGTTGCAGGTGCAGACCGGTGAGGGTGACTCTCGCTATACACTGGAAGACTTGGCAACCAAGTTCGAGCGAGAGAAAGACCGCCGTCTGATCCCCCTATTCATGCATTACTACGCCAGCTGCATTCGTCCCGCCGAGCAGCTCAGCTTGAAGCATGCCGTAACCGAAGAGCCAGGTGCCACGGTTATCAAGAATTACCGCACGTTCCTGTCTACAGCGCTTGAGATGGTGAAGCGCCGGAAAGCGCTGGACCGTCGCTGCAATATTTTTACGACAAATTACGACGGCTGCTTCCCGCTTGTGGCTGACGAGCTTATCAAGGAAGGCCACATTGACTTCGTGCTGAATGATGGCGCTCGGGGGTTCACGCAGCGCATCCTGCAAGCACGGAATTATGGCTCTTATCTCTGCCAGTCCGGCGTCTTCGGTCGCTACCAGAGCAGTATCCCTCAAGTTAATCTTATCCATTTGCACGGGTCGGTCTACTGGAGCAAGTCGGATGCCGTCATTCAAGTTGGTTACGACCTGTCTGACCGTGAGGGCCTACTAAATGACGATGCGATGGCGTTGCTGCAACCCTTTTCGGAGGCTCTTAACAACCCAGCATCCACGCTTGCCGACGTGCCCGACACAGATTTCTCCGATGCAGCGTTGGAGACGTTCTGGAGGCAGTATGAGCAGATGCCCATTGTCAACCCGACCAAATGGAAATTCCATGAGACTGTCTACGAAGAGCACTACTACCAGATGCTGCGGCTGCTCAGCTATGAGCTGGAAAAACCCAACGCCGTGCTCGTCACCTTCGGGTTCTCATTCGCGGACGAGCACATCCTCAACCTTGTAATGCGCTCCCTTTCTAACCCAGGTCTGCAGGTGTTTGTCTGCTGCTACAGCAAACCCGGCCACATCGCGATGGAAGACAAGTTCAGGGGACACCGTAACGTTAAGTGCCTGATGCTGCAGAATGGAGAGATGAACTTCACGGCATTCAATGAGCAGGTACTGGTTTGGCCTGAGGCTTCAACTCTTAAGCTTGAGGTGCCCACAGCTCTAGCAGTCCTGCCTGCGGCCCTAGAAACTCCGCGTGCAGCCGATGAGTTCGAGGATTTGATATGAGTATCCGCGTTGGCGAGGTCATCGTCGTCCATGGCACCAAATTAGTGTTGAAGATCGACGAACAGTCGAGCAAGGAAACCCTGTTCTATGAGGGCCAGAAATATAGGGGAGTCTCAATCCGAGAATACCTGTCAATCCAACGTGGCTTTCGCGACATCATTTGCATGGTTGAGGGCGAGTTCCTGGACGAGAGCCGCTCTGAGATGCATGACGGACGCCAAACATTTGTTCGGAAGGTGGAGGCTAGGCCGATTGGATTTTTCGACAACTCCGGCTTCACTCAGGGCATCAAATACCTGCCAATGATCCAGGACGCGGCATACCTACTCCCTGAAGAGAAAATTAGATCCATATTCGACCGCAAAGCAAACAGCGATTTCAGAATCGGCTCCATGCTGAAAGAAGAGATCGCGGTCGGGCTACCGTGGAAACGGCTTTTCAACAGCCACATTGGCATCTTCGGCAATACCGGGAGCGGCAAATCAAATACTCTGGCAAAACTATACACCGTTCTTTTCGAGCAGAAGCTGCCTCTAATTGTAGGTAAGAGCCGCTTTATAATATTGGATTTCAATGGTGAGTACGGTGGCGAACAGCTCGCGGCAGAAGGGCATAAGACCGTTTACCAGCTGTCCACGATGACCAACCCAGACCTTACAAACGCCGCTTCCCGCTTCCCACTTGCGTTGCAGGAATTTTGGCAGCTCGAAACTATGTCCTTGCTATTTCAGGCAACGCCTAACACGCAAAGACCTTTCCTTAACCGAGTAATCACAGGTTGGGAACGCTATGGAGCCAACCCTGGATCACTTGCGACCTATGCTAAACGGATGTTCCAAAAATCGTTCTGCGCTGGAGAGGTCAAACCTGCGACTCTGGATTTAATGCGAACCGTCGCGCGACGCATGGGTAACGAGCGACTGGAGGACATGCTGACGAATGTCAGTTGGCACCGAACTGGCGGCCGCTTTACGTACCAAGGAGCGTTCATTGGAACTGATGCCGCTCGATACGCGGCGCTTATCGAGCCAACCGTAGAAACGCTGGAGGTGGAAGGTCTCGATGAGTTCGATCAGCTTGTAATTCGCGTCAATTTACAGTTGATGTCTGATTTGAACGCCGGGTACGTTCAGTTTGAGCATATCCAGCCACTTCTGAAGCGCGTCGAGTCCTCGCTCGCCAGCTTGCGTAAGGTGTTGTCGATTTCAGATGTGCCACCAGATGAGCGCCTACTCACAGTTATCTCTATGCGTCGCTGCAACAATGAAGTCAAAAAGGTTCTGCCGTTGCTTTTCGCCAAGCACTACTACAACAGCCACAAAGTTACGGTCGCTAATCCGCCTAATCGCACCATCCATCTCATCGTCGACGAAGCGCACAACATCCTGTCCGACCAGTCCGCTAGAGAAAGCGAAACCTGGAAGGATTATCGGCTCGAGCAGTTCGAGGAAATCATCAAGGAGGGCCGAAAATTCGGGATGTTCATTACCATCGCCAGCCAGCGCCCTGCAGACATATCGCCCACAATCGTCTCGCAACTACACAATTTCTTCATTCACCGACTGGTAAATGACCGCGACCTTTACTTGGTCGATAACACAATCTCTACGCTAGATGCGCTGTCACGCGGCCTTATCCCAGGGCTCTCACAAGGATGTTGCGTTGTAACTGGAACCGCGTTTGAGCTACCGATGATAATCCAGGTAGACCGACTTCCGAGCAGCAAACAGCCTGCCAGCGAGGATGTCGATCTAGACAAGCTTTGGAGCGATGCACCCGTAGGGGAAGGTTAATCGTCGCCGACGAGTCTCACAGAGCATTTCATCGCTGGCGGCAGGCAACATCGACCGAAGGGCTAGGAGAACCTAACCACTATTTAGCTGCTGATAGAATACATTATCACCCTAACACCCTCGGACGGCCCACATGACGTTTCGCGTCGAAGTTGTTCACGATCTGATCTACGCCTGCCCAACTGGTCACCTCACTCCTGACCACCTCACCGACCTCGACCACCGCACCTGGACCTGTCGCAACTGCCGGCAATCGGTGTTCATCACAATGGGTACCGCCCAAGGCCAGCGCTATACCGTCGAGCGAGTGCCCGCCCAGAACGTGCGCCTTGGAGATTACCTAGTCTGTCGAATCCATGCCGACCACGCGGCGTTGCAGGTCACCCACTCGGCTGAACACACCACCAAACCCGGTTACCAGTACCTGCGCATCGAGGCACATGGTCCGCTGTCGGTGACCCGGGCGCAGTACCTCAATTGCATTCGTGGCTGACCCCTACCCTGCCCCCACTGCTGACCAGGAGTTAGCAGTTTTATGCCAAACGCGGCGGCATTGAGGTTGCCGGCTTACATGGCTTGCGGGCGACCGCAGCAACCAGTCCTCTAGAGCATGAGGCCGACTCACAAGGTTCAGGCTTGGCTAGACAATGCCAACCCGCATCTACAACCTCCGACAACAGCGCCCAGAAGACTCTCCGACTTTCAAGGTTCGCAACTGAGCCCTGAGAGGTCCTCAACAGCAAAAAAATGAGCGCAAGCCCGTCTCGCTACGCCCCTCTTCCCACACCCTACACCCGTCAGCACACCGAGCACACCGAGCACGCCGAGTACATTCAGCACAGCGAGCACCGAAATTAAAAAATAAATCCATCAAAAACAACAAGTTACAGACATTCCATGCGCGAAATCGCGCAATACAAATACTTGAACTATGCTCATATCAAGCATTTAAGCTAGCCGTATAGTTCATTCGCGTGCATCGAAATGCGCGATATGAGCGTGAAATGACGGTTTGCCATCATCAACGAATGACGGGAAACTGGCCCCAACAGAAATCGAATAAGGGCTGCACAATGGCCAACGCAAAACAGTCAGCAAAACGCCGCTTAACAATGGCGGAGCGTGCTCAGCAACTGATGGAGGTCCACTTCCCCAACATTCCCGATGCACTGAAATGGACGCGAAAAACCCACGATGGTTTCAGCACGATTCCTCGAACCCTGCCCATTGCAATGCAGATTATTGACGCCGATTCGAAAGGGCAGCCTGCCGGGCACGTTTTGTTTTGCCTATGGGCACGGATGCCCGATCATCCGGTCATCATGATCGAGAACCCTAGCACGTTTGCTGCTGAAGCGGGATTTCTCGGGGAGCGGGCTGTGGACACCTGGCGTCGCCGGATGAAGAAGCTCCGGGAGCTGAACTTCATCATGACCAAGCCAGGCGCATCCGGCGAATTTCACTATGTGATGCTCACCAACCCAAACGCTGCGGTGGAATGGATGCGTAATCATGGGAAGGTTCAGGATGGCCTGTATGGCCGCTTCATTGAGCGACTGCCAGAAATCGGTGCCTATGGCGATATCGAGGCACTCCACGCCTATTGGGAAGCGCTCAAAAAGGCAGAAAAAGCGGCTGCGACTGCTGCCGCAAAAACCGCTAAGCAGAATTCGGCTCCCCCACCGCCACCTACTACATCCACCACGACCAAACGGCCCCGGAAAACTAAGGCTAACGCCTAGGTGAGTCTGAGGAATCGGGTGCAACGCTAGAGTGAAAACCTATGAAGGGAGGCCGTGTGCGGATAGCTAGGAGAAGAGTCATGGGCATCGAGTGCTAATCACCCACCTCGATGCCCTCAAAATGAAAGCCCTGGACCAGCTGAGGGTCGAGTCTTGACCGGCCAGGGCTGTGGTGGTGCAACGCTAGAGTGAAGACCTGCTAGGGGAGGCCGTATGCGGATAGCTAGGAGAAGAGTCATGGGCGTCGAGTGCTAATCCACCCACCTCGGCGCCCCAAAAATGAAAGCCCTGGACTGGCTGAGGGTCGAGTCTTGACCGGCTAGGGCTGTGGTGGTGCAACGCTAGAGTGAAGACCTGCTAGGGGAGGCCGTATGTGGATAGCTAGGAGAAGAGTCACGGGCATCGAGTGCTAATCCACCCACCTCGATGCCCTCAAAATGAAAGCCCTGGACCAGCTGAGGGTCGAGTCTTGACTGGTCAGGGCTGTGGTGGTGCAAGGCCAGGGTGCTAGACCTCGCAAGGAGTCTAGCACTTCTTTATCCTTCTTCGGCAGACACCGGCAATCCTTGAAAGAGTGCGACGGCCCTTTTTACAACGTCTCGCTTCTGTTACATGCTTGATCTTGCGCCCCCAAAGTAGCACCCATCCTCAGTGTGCATTGCTAGCTTTTCTCAAGCAGGCGCCTGTATCTCCAATAGTTGTGGCTCTTCTCAGGTTCGCAAGTAGATCAGCTTCGCTGACCTTTCCATTCCGAACGCTTGTGATCTCTGCCTTTTTGAGCCAAAGGTGACCCTCTTTACTGTTATTGGGGATGACAGTGATGACGATATCCACCGCCGGGCTTCCTGAAAACGTCCCCGACACCTCTGGCTTTGTGAAGTTGAAGGTAAGCTCATCATCGTCTGTTGCCGGGACGCTTTGAGCGGCGACAATCGGGGCTCCTGCCCGCGCCGCGATTGGAAACTTAGCCGAGTAAAGTGCAGTGCCGTTGTGTACCTGCTTGGTTATCTCCAAAAAGTATTGCTCCCTATCCGTGGCGCTGGACGGAGTCGTGCAGTCTTCACCCTCTGCGGCGAAATACTTTCCCTCGAACGCATAATCGCCCTGCCAACATCCAGCTACAGACACAGATACCATAGCCAGTAACGCCAATTTCCATTGCTTCACCCAGCACGCCCCTGATGACAATGTGCCATTCTTCCATTTAGCTCTCGCCAAAGCTACGGCATACGCCTACAGCATTGAGTTGCTGCACAAACAGTTGGCAGCGAAATTCGTCCAGACATAAAAGCGCCGGCATCCAGTACAGGCGGATGACGGAGCCCTCCGTGGCCACAATGACCCGACGCGCTGCCATCTGCCTCCACGACCAGGAAGGAAACATCGCAGAGAGCACCAGATGCTCCTGCAGATCCGCTCGCATCATGGTTTGCGCTCACCATTCGTTTCTTGACGCTCAATCAACTTGGCCACTCCCCACAACCCCGCGCCTAGCACTGCCAGAACGACGATCAACCACAGGGGAACCAAACGGTGAGCCCCTAGCCAGAAACCCGCGCAGGCACACACAACTGTGACCCAAAACTGCTTCATACCGACCTCCAGCCTCATTTGAAGCCGAAGTTACCCCCATCTGAGGGTATGTCATTGCGCTTTAGAAGAAATGCTGAATTCCCCCAGTGAGATTTGAGGATGCCGTTACGATTTCTTGAGAGGCCGCGAGGTGCGCCAGGGAAATATCAGGGTGCCACAGGATATGAAGATGAATCCTAACGGCCTTTCACTGGTGCGGCAGTGGCGCCATTAGTTGGCACGAATACATGTCGATGGTGGCGCTAGGTTTCGAGGGGATCATTGACGGGCAGCCCAGATGTGACTCACTGACATGCTGAAGGTGAAGCGGTGCGGCCTAATACTGGGGCGAGACGAAACTTGAGATTTCTGCCGGGGACATGCAGCAGCGCTAGAGCTCCTGCGAAATGGGGGCTTGTGCAGACCACTTCATTTTTGCGGCGCTACACGCTGCACCATTGCTCGCCATTCCTGCACGCTGGGGCGTTCCTGCATGCGCGTGTGCCACTCACGCAGAACCCTGCATTCCTCGGGCACCGCACCCGTTTGATTTGAAGGTGCCAGGCTATCTGCAGAGAGCATTTCTCAGTTCAGATCAATGTTGGCGGCGGAGCATGGGTGAGCGCGTCGTCCCGGCATATCGCGCGACGATCCGCACCGGATCGCCGGCCATGACCTCGACTTTTGCTTCGTAGCTTTGCAGGTATCGATACCTGCCCCTGTGAGAGCACCACGACGGGTTCCGGCACTCAGGGTATGGCCTCAAGCACACAGATCACAAGATATGGCCATGTTTGACAATGCGCGTATTGACGTCAGACGTACCGCCGGGCTGAACGCCCTGTAATCTCATATCTGTGTTGTGCCGCAGCTATATTTCGGGCTCTCACCCACGCCACGAACCATTTCCAGCAAGGCCCTCACCCGCAGCGGCAGATTTCCGGCCGGGTAAACCGCATGCATCTGTGGGCTCTCGCCGCTGCTGGAGGTGAGTTTGTAGTCAGGGCAAACCCGCACCAAGCGCCCCGCCTCCACTTCGGGCTCTGCCATCCAATCGGCCAAGCGGGCGATCCCGACGCCCGCCATGGCTGCCTGGAATACCGCCAGACCGGAACTGAAACGAAATTTCGGATGAACCCGAAAGCTGATGGCTTGCCCCTCGCTGCGAAAATTCCACTCTTTGAGAATCCGCGGCGCCGTATGCAGGATCAGCGAATGCGACTCCAGCGCCTCGATAGAGTCGGGCACGCCTTTGCGCTCCAGGTACCCGGGGGCGGCATACAGATGGCGTGAGTAACTCCAGAGCGGGAAACCGATCAAGTCGCTGGATTGTGGAAATGCCCCGCGGATCGAGAAGTCCAGTTTGCTCTTGGCCGGGTCGATGATCTCATCGGTGAAAATCACATCGATGTTGACGTCCGGATAACGCTCGCAGTACTCCGCGATCAACCTAGGCAATACCCCATGTCCAAGTACCTCGGGGGCGGAAAAACGGATCCAGCCGGAGGCCAGGCCGCTGAGACCGGCCAGGTCTTCATCCACCTCGCGTTGCAGTTCGAGCATTTTGTAGGCGTGGGGTAACAAGCACTCACCCGCCTCAGTCAGGCTCACGGTATTGGACGAGCGATTGAACAACTTGAGCCCGACACTTTCCTCCAGGGCTTGAATGGCGCGGGTCAGTGCACTAGGGGAACGCCCCAAGGCCCGTGCCGCGGCGACGAAGCTGCGCTTGCGAGCTACGGCCGCAAAGGCTTCAAGTTCCGCCAACATGTTCAATGCCACGCTCCACCTCATTGCACTTTTCACAATGCGGCATTGCAACACAGAAAAAGCCCTTCCGTTAACCTTCCCGTCAGCCCAGATCAGCATGTCCTCTGATTGCAGCGATATGCGCCACCCACCTAGATAGTCAGAGCCTTAGTTCATGGTCGATATTGTCATCCTTTGCGTGTTCGCTTTCGCTGCCGGCCTGATCGATGCGGCGGTGGGTGGCGGCGGACTGATCCAGATACCCGCGCTGTTCAACGTACTACCCAGCGCTCAACCGGCAGCGCTGCTGGGTACCAACAAGGTCGCGGCCGCCTGCGGTACAGCATTCGCGGCCCGGTCCTTCATACGCAAGGTGGTGATCGACTGGGGGCTTGTGATCCCTGCGGCCTGTGCGGCCTTTGTCATGGCGTTCTTAGGCGCCGCCACGGTATCTTTCGTACCGCAGTCAGTGATGCGGCCGGCAGTGCTGGTGCTGATTGTGCTGATGGCGATCTATACCTTCTGGAAAAAAGACTTCGGCGCCCTGCATAAACCTATGCGCATCGGTACCAAGGAAAAGCTGCTGGCGATCGTCATCGGCGGCGCCATCGGTTTTTACGATGGCCTGTTCGGGCCCGGCACTGGCAGTTTCCTGATCTTCCTGTTTATTCGCTGCTTCGCCTTCGACTTTCTGCACGCCTCGGCATCGGCCAAGCTCGTGAACATAGCGACCAATATCGCGGCACTGATGTTCTTCATTCCGACGGGTAACGTGCTCTACCTGATCGCGATCCCCATGGCTGCGTTCAACATTCTCGGAGCGCTCACTGGCACCTGGCTGGCGGTTCACAAAGGCGTGCCTTTTGTCCGAGCGCTATTCCTGGTGTTATTACTGATCCTGATCAGCAAACTGTCTTACGACGTGTTCCTCTAGATCTCTGGTCTTTCCGCAACGACTTGCAGTCATACCCCTGGCTGACAGGCTTTGAAAAAGTAGCGACCGGATGCTGCCTCCTCGCTTGGTAACTTTTGCAGTCGTGACTACTTGAAGGCAACGCGTCCAGATCTGTAGGCATAAAACGGACTCCTGGCCGGTGGGTGTGGACAGACGCCAGCACTTCAACTTGCTGGCCTGCGCAGGCCGGCGGCTCCGTGAATAGACTTCTAAACGAGGACATCAGAAACAGCAAAGCCCGCAGTAGGCGGGCTCTTGGGTATTGCTTGGAGAGTTTCAGACTTCTGTAATCTGATGTCATGGTGCCGGAGACAGGAATCGAACCTGCGACCTTCGCGTTACGAGTGCGCTGCTCTACCGACTGAGCTACACCGGCGTGTTGCGAACGTACCACTAGCCGCAACGCTTAGGCAAACCCCTACTTCTCCTCAATCCCGCAGGCGCGATTCACAGCTCAAGATCGCCCGCGCGGAGGGCAACAGACCAAAGCACAGCCTCAGCCAGCCTTACACCCCGAAGGCGCCAAATCCTCTTCAATACCGGTACTACAAACCCACCCCGCTGCCGACCGGCTCAGGGTAATCACCTTGCCCACCACATTCCCCGGCGCTTCCACCAGCGTGCAGGCAATACTCCCCACCCCACTGGCCGCAACGCCACTGGCCGCAATCGCACAATGCGCGGTGGTCGCCTGCCCGCCCAGCGAGGCCACATCGGGCACGTCTTTGCCTTCATTCAAACGCAAGTCCATCGCTGTCTTCAGCGCAGATATCTCCAGCAACCCGGCCGCGGCCTTGGTACGAGCCTGGTGATTCGTGTACATCGGCACGGCGATGGTGGCGAGGATGCCGATGATTGCGACGACGATCATCAGTTCGATCAGGGTGATGCCTTGTTGGGCTTTCATGAACGCGTTTCCTTGTTGATTCGGCTGAGCCTTCATCCACTGTGGACGTCAGCCTTTCAGGCGCGCAGTAGGCCTCAACAGACACCTTTTGTCACCCCTGCTCGGCTGGACGTCATGTTCGCTGAACTACTCTAGTGAGCATCTTCACAACCCGCCCATGGATGGGCGCGGCAAGCTGTTACCGGGCTTGTCGCATCAGCCGCAAGGAGCTGTGCATGAGTACCACATCGCGTATTTACACCTGGGAGGGCACCGACCGCAGCGGTGCGCGGGTCAGCGGCCAGTGCGAGGGGCGTAGCCCGGCGTGGGTGCGGGCTGGGCTGGTGCGGCAGGGCATCAGCATTGCGCGGCTGCGTCCGGTTGGTGGCTGGCAGCTGAGTTGGCCGCAGCGGCGGGGTAAGCCGGATGCGGCGGGCTTCAGTCGGCAGTTGGCGACGCTGCTGAAGGCGGGGGTGCCGTTGTTGCAGGCGTTTGAGGTGATGGGGCGCAGTGGTGGCGACGAGGGCCTGGGGCGGTTGCTGGTGAAATTGCAGCAGGATGTGGCAGCGGGGTTAGGATTGGCGGATGCGTTGCAGCGCCAGCCGCTTTGGTTTGATCGGCTGTACTGCAACCTGGTGCGGGTGGGTGAGCAGTCGGGCAAGCTGGATGGGCAGCTGGAGGAGCTGGCGAACATGCTTGAGCAGCGTCAGGCGCTGCAGCGGCGGGTGCGCAAGGCGATGATTTATCCGTTGCTGTTGTTACTGACGGGGCTGGGGGTTTCGGCGCTGCTGCTGCTGGAGGTGGTGCCGCGCTTTCAGGGGTTGTTTGCCGGTTTTGACAAGAGCTTGCCGGCGTTCACCCAGTGGGTGCTGGACTTGTCCACAGGGCTGGCGCGGCATGCGCCTTGGCTGGGGGCATTGATGGTGTTATCCACAGTGGCGCTGCGTTGGCTGTATCGGCACAACGCTGTGGCGCGCTTGTGGATATCTTTGCGGGTGCTTGAGGTGCCGGTGCTGGGGCGGTTGCTGGCGCAGGCGGCACTGGCGCGTTTTGCCCGCAGTTTGGGCACAGCGTACACAGCGGGGGTGCCATTGCTGGATGCGTTGGCGACAGTGGCGTCGGTCAGTGGTGGCGTGGTGCATGAGCAGGCGATCTTGCGTTTGCGCCAGGGCATGGCAAATGGGCTGGGGTTGCATCAGGCGATGAGTGCGGATCGGTTGTTTCCGCCGTTGTTGGTGCAGCTTGCGGCCATCGGCGAATCCAGTGGCACGCTGGACCAGATGCTGGGCAAGGCCGCCAGTCATTATGAAGAGCAGGTGAGCCAGGCGCTGGATCAGTTGACCGGCCTGCTCGAGCCGGCCATCGTGCTGATCCTCGGGGTACTGGTCGGTGGTTTGGTGGTGGCGATGTATCTACCGATTTTCCAGTTGGGTAGTTTGGTCTGAATATGAATCTGTGGACGCTTTTGACCGCACAGCCGGTTTATTTCACCTGTTTGGCGACACTGCTGGGCTTGCTGGTGGGCAGCTTCATCAATGTGTTGGTGCACCGTTTGCCGATCATGCTGGAACGGCAGTGGCAGCGTGAAGCGCAGGAGGTGCTGGAGTTGCCGGTCGCCGAACATGGGCGGTTTGATCTGGCGCTGCCGGCTTCGCATTGCCCGCACTGTGGGCATCGGATCCGGGCTTGGGAGAATATTCCTGTGCTCAGTTACCTGCTGCTGCGTGGACAATGCGCGGGCTGCAAGGGCGCGATCAGCAGGCGTTACCCGCTGGTGGAGCTGGCCTGCGCCGGGCTGTCGCTGGTGGTGGCATGGCACTACGGGCCTGGGCTGCAGGCGCTGTCTGCGCTGTTACTGACCTGGTGCCTGCTGGCATTGAGCTTGATCGACAGCCAGCATCAGTTGCTGCCCGATGTGCTGGTGCTGCCGATGCTGTGGATCGGTTTGATGCTCAATGCCACGGGTATGTTCGTGCCATTGCCGGACGCGCTGTGGGGCGCGGTGATGGGCTACCTGAGCCTGTGGACGGTGTTCTGGCTATTCAAGCTGGTGACCGGCAAGGACGGCATGGGCTATGGCGACTTCAAGCTGCTGGCGTTGTTCGGCGCCTGGGGTGGCTGGCAGGTGCTGCCGTTGACGCTGCTGTTGTCATCGCTGGTGGGGGCGTTGATCGGCCTGTGTTTGCTGCGTTGGCGTAACGCTTCGCTGTGCACGGCGATGCCGTTTGGTCCGTATCTGGCAATTGCGGGGTGGATTGCTGTGCTCTGGGGTGATGAAATGTACGCCTCTTACCTGCAACTGCTTGGAATCTGATGACCACTGCGGCGTTTTCCCCTTGGATCCTGGGCCTGACCGGCGGCATCGGCAGTGGCAAGAGCGCTGCGGCCGAGCGTTTTGTCGAGCTGGGTGTGCACCTGGTCGACGCTGATCAGGCTGCGCGCTGGGTGGTCGAGCCTGGGCGGCCAGCGTTGGCCAGTATCGTCGAGCGCTTTGGCGCGGGCGTGCTGCAAGGCGATGGCCAGCTCGATCGAGCGGCACTGCGCCAGCTGATTTTTGCCGACCCTGAACAGCGGCGCTGGCTTGAAGCGTTGCTGCACCCGTTGATCGGGCAGGAGATCTTCAGCTACCTGGCCAAGGCCGAGTCGCCCTATGCGGTGTATGTTTCGCCGCTGTTGATCGAGTCGGGGCAGTATCGCAAGACCCAGCGCGTGCTGGTGATCGATGTGCCGCAGGCGCTACAAGTGCAGCGTACATTGCAGCGCGACGGCACCAGCCCTGAGCAGGTGCAGGCGATTCTGGCGGCTCAGGCGACCCGCGAGGAACGTTTGCGGCATGCCGACGATGTGCTGGTGAATGATCGCGATGTGCCTTGGCTGCACGAGCAGATCGACCAGTTGCACCACTTTTACCTGACTTTACGAGGAGGCCAGCCATGAGCCAGCCGTTGTCCGTTGATTGCCCAACCTGTGGCGCACCTGTGGAATGGACCGAGGCCAGCGTCAACCGGCCGTTTTGCTCCGACCGCTGTAAATTGATCGACCTTGGCGCCTGGGCGGCTGAGGAACACAAGATTGCCGGCGCGCCGGAATCGGAAGATGAGTTGTATTCGGCTGATCTGGAGCCACGTCACTGAGTCCATGCCTGGGTGATGGGCCTCAGCGCTCGTCATCCTTCCACGGCGCCTGCAGGTAGCGGGTGCGGTTGAAGGTCTCCAGCCATTCCGGGCAGAACACCACCAGTGCACTGATGACCATGCCGTTGATAAAGGCTTCGGGAAACATCATCAGCCACAGGTAACCGACAAAGTCCGTCAGCCACTCGGGCATGGCGAACAGGCCATCGACCCAGAGCAGGCCCAGCGCAGCCGTCAGGCACAGCAGGGCTGACAGCGCAGCGGCGAAAAAGCCTGAAAATATATAGATGAACAGGTTACGCGGCTGCGCCCGCTCGACCAGGATCGCGCAGGTTTCGGTAACCAGCACCGGCAGGCCGACGATCAGCAGGCCGTTGATGCCGAGCGCGGCCCAATCCTGCCGGCCGAGCGACAACAGCCCGAGTTGAGCGATGAAGCCGGCGATGATCGCCAACGGCCAGTCGAGCAGCAGGGTTACGGCAGTCATGCCGATGAAGTGGTAGGAGACGCCGGTGTCGAAGTCGCGACGAACCAGCCATAACGCAAACAAGGCGAATATCGCGCCGAACAGCAGGTGTTGGCGGCGACGATCGCTGCACAGTTCGATCCAGCTGCTGCGCCATATGGCCCAGAGCAGCAGTGGCAGGTAGGCCAGCCAGCCGAGGGTGAGGCTGGTGGTGGACAGGACCTGTGCACTGATCACGTTTGATGTCTCCTGTGTTGACTATCCATTCTTCCAAACCTGGCGCGCTCGGCGTAGGAGCGGCCTTGTGTCGCGAAAGGGCTGCGCAGCGGCCCCACATTTTCAGCTTCGCCGCTGATATCGCCGGGCCAGCTTCGCTGGCCTTTCGCGACACAAGGCCGTTCCTACGGGACCGCGTTGACCTGGAGGTGGGCTGATTTACATCGGTAAACAACATCTTACCTTCACAGATTAGCGGCTAAGCTTGAGCCATGGATGACTCAGATTACCTGCGCCTGCTTACTATCCAGGCCGAACAGGCCAATGCCTTTCTGTCCAATGCCCGCAAATGGGAACGCGAGCGTTGGGTCTGCCAGCGCCTGCTGCAGGGGCTGAACATTCCCTACCGCAACGAAGACTTCACCCCCGCCGGGCAGGAACCGCCGGACGTGCTGTTTCGCGACGCGGCATTCGAGGTATTTTTCGTGCTAGATGAGGGTCGGCGGCTGAATGACGAGTGGCGCGAAGAGCTGCAACGGCGGCGCAGTGCTTTCTCGCTGAGCCAGCTGGTACGCCGCGAAGCCCGGCCCAGACGCATCAGCGCGCAGGAATTGCTGCTGCGCCTGGCACCAACCTTGCGCAAGAAAGCCCACAATTACCGCGAGCGCGGCCTGGAGCTGAACGAGCTGGATATCATCGCTTTTGCCAGCCTCAAGCGTGAAGTGCTCGACCTGAACAGCCATTTCCCGCCGCCGACCGAATACCTGCGCCAGGGCTGGCGGTCGTTGTCGCTGGTCGGACCAACCTTTGCCCGAGTGCTGTTCGCCCACCCGGACGCGCCGGATTTTCTGCGCGGTAACCTGGGACGCAGTATCGTTTTCGATGTCGGGATCAGTCTTTGATCCAGTGCCGAGAGTCTTTGCAGCGGCGTAAACTCGGCGGCATACACAGAAAGTATTATCATTCGTTGCTGCCTGGTGCACGAACCCTGTAGCGTTCGTGCAGTCTCAAGCGTCTATCTGACGAGGCCCACCATGACCAGCCGCCTGAATCCTGAAGATCAGCGTCGCGTCGATGAGTATCTCAAAGCCCCTCAGCACCAAGTCGAGCGCAGACCTTTTCGGCCATGGCTGCTCCTGGCGCTGGTGGTGGCAGTGACCATCGGTCTGGGCCTCTTGAGTCGTTTGTTGAGTGGACTGGTGCTATGAGCTGCGTTGCGCTCGCCCTCCCCTCGGCCACGACGCCGGCCCTCAGGGCCAAGCATTCGTTTAACCTTATGAGATATCTCCATGACACATCGCATCGTGATTGTCGGCGGCGGCGCCGGCGGCCTGGAACTGGCGACCCGCCTGGGTAAAAGCCTGGGCAAGAGCAAAAGGGCCGAAATCACCCTGGTCGACGCCAACCTGACCCACATCTGGAAACCGCTGCTGCACGAAGTGGCGGCCGGCTCGCTGAACTCTTCGGAAGACGAGCTCAACTACGTCGCCCAGGCCAAATGGAACCACTTCAACTTCCAGCTCGGCCGCATGAGTGGCCTGGAGCGTGAGAGCAAGCAGATCCAGCTGGCGGCCACCCTCGATGAAGACGGCCGCGAGCTGCTGCCAGCGCGCACCCTGGGCTACGACACCCTGGTAATTGCAGTTGGTAGCAATACCAATGATTTCGGTACCTTGGGCGCGGCGCAGCACTGCTTGTTCCTCGACAGCCGCAAGCAGGCCGAGCGCTTCCATCAGCAGCTGCTCAATCACTACCTGCGCGCCCATGCCGGTAATGCAGCGGGCGAAAAAATCAGCGTGGCCATTGTCGGTGCCGGCGCCACGGGCGTCGAGCTGGCCGCTGAGCTGCACAACGCCGCGCACGAGCTGGCCGCCTACGGCCTGGACAAGATTCAGCCGCAAGACATGCACATCACACTGATCGAAGCCGGCCCGCGGGTGTTGCCGGCATTGCCTGAGCGCATCAGCGTGCCAGTGCACAAGACCCTGGAGAAACTCGGGGTAACGGTGCTGACCAACGCCTCGGTCAGTGAAGTGACCGAAGATGGCCTGAAAACCGCCTCCGGCGAAGTCATCCAGGCCAGCCTCAAAGTGTGGGCGGCAGGTATTCGCGCGCCGGGCTTCCTCAAGGATATCGACGGCCTGGAAAGCAACCGGATCAACCAGCTGGTGGTGCGCCCTACCCTGCAGACCACACTGGATGACGATATCTTCGCCTTTGGCGACTGCGCTGCATGCCCACAACCGGGCAGCGACCGCAATGTGCCGCCTCGCGCGCAGGCTGCGCACCAGCAGGCCTCGATGCTGGCCAAGAGCCTGAAAGCCCGCCTCGACAACAAGCCGCTGCCAACCTATGCCTACAAGGATTACGGCTCGCTGGTCTCGCTGTCGCGCTTCTCGGCAGTGGGCAATCTGATGGGTAACCTGACCGGCAGCGTGATGCTGGAAGGCTGGCTGGCGCGGATGTTCTATGTGTCGCTGTACCGCATGCACCAGATGGCGCTGTATGGCGCGTTCCGTACGGCGATGCTGATGATTGGCAGCAAGATCGGCCGCGGCACCGAACCGCGACTCAAGCTGCACTGATGTAAAAACTGCCGGGCCGCAGCCATGCGGCCCCGGTGGCTACGCCTCGCTAACCGCCTCTCCTGCCGCTTGCTGACTCCGCCATATAACGGCTCGGCACCTCGCCCAACACCCGCTTGAAAACAGTCGCAAAGGCACTTGAGCTGCTGTAGCCAAGCGCTATTGCCACCTGCGTGACTGGCTCGCCGTTGCCCAACCTGATCACCGCCGCGTGCAGGCAAGCCTGTTGCCGCCATTCGATGAAGCTGATGCCGGTCTGCGCCCTGAACAGGCGGGTGAACGTGCGCCGGCTCATGGCCGTGCGCTGGGCCATGGCATCAATGCCGACCTCCAGTGAAGGCTGCTCGAGAAACTCGCGGCAGGCCTGCGCCAGCCGCGGCTCTTGCGGCAGTGGCGCATTCAGCGACAGCGCCGGCATGGCGGCGATCTCATGCAACAACAGGCCCATCAGGTGGCCATCACGCCCCTCTGCGGCATACAGCGCAGGGACCTCAATCGCCTTGTCCAGCAACTGCCGTAGCAGTGCAGATACACCGTACACCTGGCACTCCTCCGGCAAGCCCAAAGCCAGTGCAGCAGGCTCGCGGATATAGGTGTTGAGCATGGTGACCGGGCCACGCATGTGCATGGCATGACCCAGCCGCGCCGGCACCCAGATAGCCCGCTGGGGCGGCACCACCCAATTACCCCTGTCGGTAAACACGGTGATGACGCCACATGAGGCGTAGGCAAACTGCCCGCGCTGATGGCTGTGCGCGGCAAATACCTGGCCGTCGGCGTAATCACGCACCGTCACCACCGCATCACGCGGGACGTTCTGGTAAGGATCAAGACCGAGAGATTCTTTCATGGCCTGATTTTAATGATAGTTGGCCTCAAGCTGAAAGCAGGCCAGCGCCATTTCTCGCATATTTCCCGCTCTCGCGCCTGTGCGCTCGTTGTTCCGGGGAAAGTCTGACAATGCAGAAAAAGCACCTGTGCCTGGCCGTCATGGTCACGGCCATCTGGGGGTTGAACTTCCCCATCACCAAGCTCGGCCTGGCCGAGATCGATCCGCTGCTGCTGACCGCGCTGCGCTTCAGCCTTGCCGCCCTGCCTTGGGTATTCGTGGTCAAGCGGCCGCAGGTAAGGTTTCGCTGGCTGGCCGGCTACGGCTTGATCTTCGGCGTGGCCATGTGGGCGCTTATCAACAAGGGCATCGCCTTGGGCGTACCACCTGGCAGTGCCTCGCTGCTGATTCAGCTGAGTGCGTTTTTCACCCTGGGCTGGGGCGTATTGTGGTTTGGCGAAAGCCTGAATCGACCACAACTGATCGGCATATGCCTGGCGGCTCTTGGCCTGTTCGGCGTGCTGGTGGATGGCTCAGGCACCGTCAGCACTGTCGGTTTAGCGCTGGTAATCGCCAGCGCCCTGGCCTGGAGCATCGGCAATGTACTGATCAAAAAGTCGAAGGTGCAGGAAATCTTTGCTTTTGTGGTCTGGGCCAGCCTGTTCCCGCCAATCCCGCTATTAGTGCTGACCTGGCTTGCACACGGCTCAGCACCATTCACCGCGCTGCCGGCCCAGTTGCACGGGTTTACCTTGTTTTCGCTGGCGTTTCAGGTATACGGCGCGACGCTGTTTTGCTACTGGGGCTGGAACCTGCTGCTACGCGAATACCCTGTATCACAGGTAGCACCGCTGTCGCTGCTGATCCCGCTGTTCGGCATCGTCAGTTCGATGCTGATACTGGGGCAATGGCCAAGTACATTGGGGTTGGCGTCGATGCTGCTGATCTTGCTGGCGCTCGCCGTCGGAGCACGCCCTGGAAAGGCTGTGCAGGCAGGTCGGCAAGGTGGCGGGGGCAGGCGGGAAAACCTGCAGAGATAAAATTCAGACAAAGAAAAAGGGCACCTCAGTCGAGGTGCCCTTCTCTTGCATGGTGGGTCGTGTAGGATTCGAACCTACGACCAATTGGTTAAAAGCCAACTGCTCTACCAACTGAGCTAACGACCCGGAATATGGTCGGGGTGAGGGGATTCGAACTCCTGACATCCTGCTCCCAAAGCAGGCGCGCTACCGGACTGCGCTACACCCCGAAAGTGAAACTGTACAAAAGCAAACACTAGACGAAGAAAAAGGGCACCTCAGTCGAGGTACCCTTATCTTACTGGTGGGTCGTGTAGGATTCGAACCTACGACCAATTGGTTAAAAGCCAACTGCTCTACCAACTGAGCTAACGACCCGGAAAATGGTCGGGGTGAGGGGATTCGAACTCCTGACATCCTGCTCCCAAAGCAGGCGCGCTACCGGACTGCGCTACACCCCGAAATGGCTCCGCGACCTGGACTCGAACCAGGGACCCAATGATTAACAGTCATTTGCTCTACCGACTGAGCTATCGCGGAACTAAACTTCGATCTTCCGATCTCGAAGGCTGTTTAAGCTTCGATCCCTTCAACACTCTGCATTTCTGCGTTTGCGTCTCTGAGGCCGGCTATTCTACATCCTTCGTTTTGCTTGTCAACCCCCAATTTGCATTCAACTTACTGATTTGCAAACTGTTTTCAGATCGTCGTTACCGCTGGCGATCTGCTTAGTGGCTGACAGCGGGGCGTATATTAGGAGCACTCGATTTTAGATGCAAGCATAAATTTCAATAATTTTACGGGCTTGCCGCGAGCCCCCGTAAATTGGGGGTTTTGCCGGGATTATCAGTAGCTTACGAGCGCCCTACGAGCCAACTGGAGGGCAGAAAACGCTGCTGAATCTCGCTTCGGGATGGGCAGAATAATCGTCGTGGCAGGCGTTGTTCTCAGGGTCAAAGCTGTTTTTGGGTAAAAAAACCCAGAAAATTTTCAAAAAAAAGCCCCGCACGTGCGGGGCTCAAGATTATTTTTTATTCGAAGACTATTTCTTCGCCTTCGACCTTGGCGGTAATCGTCGTCCCCGGCATGAACTGCCCTGCCAGGATCAACTGCGCCAGCGGGTTTTCGATCCAGCGCTGGATCGCGCGCTTCAGTGGACGTGCGCCATACACCGGGTCGTAGCCAATCGCGATCAGCTTGTCGATCGCCTCCGGGCTCAGCTCCAGCGACAGCTCGCGCTCGGCCAGACGGCTGCGCAGACGGCCCAGCTGGATCTCGGTGATACCGGCGATCTGCTCACGGCCCAGCGGCTCGAACACCACCACCTCGTCGATCCGGTTGATGAACTCCGGCCGGAAGTGGTTACCCACCGCGTCCATTACCGCCGCACGCTGCGCCTCACGGTCGCCGACCAACTCCTGGATCTGTGCCGAGCCGAGGTTGGAGGTCATCACGATGACCGTGTTGCGGAAGTCCACCGTACGGCCATGGCTGTCGGTCAGGCGACCGTCTTCAAGCACTTGCAGCAGCACGTTGAATACATCCGGGTGGGCCTTCTCGACCTCGTCCAGCAGCAACACTGTGTACGGCTTGCGGCGCACGGCTTCGGTCAGGTACCCGCCCTCTTCGTAACCTACATAGCCTGGTGGAGCACCGATCAGGCGAGCCACGGAATGTTTCTCCATGAACTCGGACATATCGATACGCACCATGGCCTCTTCGGTGTCGAACAGGAACTCGGCCAAGGCCTTGCACAGCTCGGTCTTACCCACGCCAGTCGGGCCAAGGAACATGAACGAACCACTTGGCCGGTTCGGGTCAGACAGCCCGGCCCGCGAACGGCGCACCGCGTTGGCCACGGCGGTCACGGCCTCGTGCTGGCCAATCACGCGCTGGTGCAGCAGCGCTTCCATTTTCAGCAACTTGTCGCGCTCGCCTTCGAGCATCTTCGACACCGGGATGCCGGTCCACTTCGAGACCACTTCGGCGATCTCTTCCTCGGTGACCTTGTTGCGCAGCAGCTGGTTCTCGCTCTTGCCGTGCTGGTCGACCATCTGCAAGCTGCGCTCCAGGTCCGGGATCACCCCGTACTGCAGCTCGGCCATACGGCTCAGGTCGCCTTTGCGGCGGGCAGCTTCAAGCTCCTGACGGGCTTGCTCGATCTTTTGCTGGATCTGCGCCGAGCCCTGTACTTCGGCTTTTTCCGACTGCCAGATCTCTTCCAGGTCGGAGTACTCGCGCTCCAGCCGCTGGATTTCTTCGTGAAGCTTCTCGAGGCGTTTTTTCGCCGCCTCGTCTTCTTCTTTTTTCAGCGCCTGGGATTCGACCTTGAGCTGAATCAGACGACGGTCGAGACGGTCGAGCACTTCAGGCTTGGAGTCGATCTCCATACGGATGCGGCTGGCCGCTTCGTCGATCAGGTCGATGGCCTTGTCCGGCAGCTGGCGATCGGTGATGTAGCGGTGGCTGAGCTTGGCCGCGGCAATGATCGCACCGTCGGTGATGGCCACCTTGTGGTGCACTTCATAGCGCTCTTTCAGGCCGCGCAGGATGGCGATGGTGTCTTCCTCGCTTGGCTCCTCGACCAGCACCTTCTGGAAGCGTCGCTCGAGCGCCGCGTCCTTCTCGATGAACTGGCGGTACTCGTTGAGCGTAGTGGCGCCAACACAGTGCAGCTCGCCACGGGCCAGTGCCGGTTTAAGCATGTTACCGGCGTCCATGGCGCCCTCGCCTTTACCGGCGCCAACCATGGTGTGCAGCTCGTCGATGAACAGAATGATCTGCCCTTCCTGCTTGGACAGCTCGTTGAGCAGGCCTTTGAGGCGCTCTTCGAATTCGCCGCGGTACTTGGCGCCAGCGATCAGCGCACCCATATCCAGGGCGAGCAGGCGCTTGCCTTTAAGGCCGTCCGGCACTTCGCCATTGATGATGCGCTGGGCCAGGCCTTCGGCGATGGCGGTTTTACCCACGCCAGGCTCGCCGATCAGCACCGGGTTGTTCTTGGTCCGGCGTTGCAATACCTGCACGGTGCGGCGGATTTCGTCGTCACGGCCGATCACCGGGTCAAGCTTGCCTTCTTCGGCACGCTTGGTCAGGTCGACGGTGTACTTGTCCAAGGCCTGACGCGACTCTTCGACGTTGGCGTCGTTGACGGCCGCACCGCCACGCAGGTTATTGATGGCGTTTTCCAGGGCCTTCTTGCTCACGCCCTGGCCGAGCAGCAGCTTGCCGACCTTGCTGTTCTCGTCCATGGCCGCCAGCAGCACCAGTTCGCTGGAGATGAACTGGTCACCCTTCTGCTGGGCCAGACGGTCGGCCTGGTTGAGCATGCGCGCCAGGTCCTGCGACATGTTGACGTCGCCGGTCGGGTTCTGGATTTTCGGCAGCTGGTCGAGCTCTTTGCTCAACGCCTTGCGCAGGCTGTTGACGTCAAAGCCGACCTGCATCAACAGCGGCTTGATCGAACCACCTTGCTGGTCGATCAGTGCTTGCAGCAGGTGCAGCGGCTCGATGGCCGGGTGGTCCATGCCCACCGCCAGGGATTGCGAGTCAGATAACGCTAATTGCAGTTTGCTGGTTAATCGGTCTATTCGCATGGGGATACCTTCCTAAATAAGGGCAGGCCGGAGCGATGGACACACCTGATGAAGAAAACCTGCCAGAGATGACTAATAGATAAGGCTTATTCTGGGAGTTTCAAGCTTAGCGGGGTTGATCGAGATCAGTTACGGGAATGTCCTACAAGAACGATGACTGCATGAGGAGCTGGCAATGCTGGGGCGCTTTGCGCCCCTTTCGCGACACCAGGCCGCTCCTACAGGTAGAACGCGGTCCCCTGTAGGGGCGGCCTTGTGTCGCGAAAGGGCTGCAACGCAGCCCCGGCGCTCTCAAATCAGACGCAGAGCGGATCGAGCCAAACCAGCGAAGCGAAGCGCCCACCCTGCGGGGTGCGCCGATAGGAATAGAAGCGTGGGTCGCTGACCGTGCACAGGCCACCACCGTAAACAGCTGTGACGCCGCGCGCCGCGAGGCGGATGCGTGCCAGCTGGTAGATGTCGGCCAGCAGTTTGCCCGGACGCTCACCCGGCACGAATGCCTCGGCGGCTTGCGGGTGCTCGGCAGTGAAGGCGTCACGGACTTCTTCGCCTACTTCGAATGCGCTCGGGCCAATGGCCGGGCCGAGCCAGACCAGCACCTGATCGGCCGGCACTGCCAGGCGCTCAAGGGTAGCCTCGAGCACGCCGCCCGCCAGCCCGCGCCAGCCGGCATGGGCTGCGGCAACGCGGGTACCGGCGCGATCGCAGAACAACACTGGCAGGCAGTCGGCGGTCATCACCGTACAGGCAATGTGCGCCTGGTCGGTCCAGCTCGCATCGGCTTCCATCACCTGCGCCGGGTCAGCGTCAGCCACCACCACGCCGTGGACTTGCTTGAGCCAGGCGGGATGAATGTCGAATTGCTCACTGAGGCGTCGGCGGTTTTCACTGACGGCAGCCGGGTCGTCGCCGACATGATCGCCGAGGTTGAAGCTGTCGTACGGCGGCAGGCTGATGCCACCCGCACGGGTGGTGACGCAGGCGCGCACCGTGGCCGGGGCTGGCCAATCAGGGCGCAGCAACTGCGTCAGACCGTTCATCCGATAAAGCTGTCGCGGTCTTCCTGGAGCAGCTCCAGCAAGCCGACGAAGTCTTCCGGCAGGGCCGACTTCCATTGCATCCGCTCACCCGTGAGCGGGTGATCGAGGGCGAGGAAGCGTGCGTGCAGGGCCTGACGCGGGAAGGTCTTCAGCGCAGTGACCATTTCCGGCTCGGCCGCAGGCGGGATGCGGAAGCGACCGCCGTAGGTCTGATCACCAATCAGCGGATAGCCGACGTGGGCCATGTGCACGCGGATCTGGTGCGTACGGCCGGTCTCCAGCTTGACCCGCACATGGGTGTGCGAACGGAAGCGGGTGAGCACGCGGTAGTGACTGACGGCAGGCTTGCCGGTCTCGGTCACCGCCATGCGCTGACGCGAGCCACCGTGGCGGCCGATCGGGGCGTTGATGGTGGCACCGGAGGTGACCACGCCAATCACGATGCACTCGTAGATGCGGCTGACACTGCGGCTCTGCATCTGCTCGACCAGCTTGGTCTGCGCCTGCAGGGTCTTGGCCACCACCATCAGGCCGGTAGTGTCTTTGTCCAGGCGGTGGACAATGCCCGCACGCGGCACGTTGACGATGTCTGGCACGTGGTGCAGCAAGGCATTGAGCAGGGTGCCATCGGCATGCCCGGCAGCCGGGTGGACAACCAGCCCGGCAGGCTTGTTGATCACCAGGATCTGCTCGTCTTCGTAGACGATGTTCAACGGGATGTCCTGGGCGATCCACTCGCCCTGGGCTTCCTGCTCGGCCTCAAGGACCAGCTTGGCACCGCCATAGACCGGATCGCGTGGACGCACGACTTGACCGTCGACCGTCAGACGGCCGTCCTTGATCCAGGTGGTCAGGCGCGAACGCGAGTACTCGCCGAACAGTTGGGCGGCGATCTGGTCGAGGCGCTGGCCGCCCATTTCGGACGGGACCTCTTCGCTAAGTTGGATGATCTCGGACATGCTCGATTCGGCTGGCGCACAGCCTTTGGTTTCAACTGCGCGCTTGTGGTTAAATACGGCTTCTTTTGCCCTGGGGTCAACCCGGGGGCGCTCATCATAACAGGACGGCACCGCCCAAGACAGCGGCCGTCAAAGGACGCAAGCCGCCATGCAAGTGAAACACCTGCTGCTGATCGCCCTCCTCGGGCTTACCGCTGCCTGTTCCTCGAACAAGGAAGTGATTGACGAGAACCTCAGCGAAGCCGAGTTGTACCAGCAGGCGCAGGCCGACCTGGACAACAAGAGCTACACCAGTGCCGTCAACAAGCTCAAGGCCCTGGAATCGCGCTATCCGTTCGGCCGTTACGCCGACCAGGCCCAGCTCGAGCTGATCTACGCCAACTACAAGAACACTGAGCCAGAGGCTGCCAAGTCGGCTGCCGAGCGCTTCATCCGGCTGCACCCGCAGCATCCGAACGTCGACTACGCCTATTACCTCAAGGGCCTGACTTCGTTCGACCAGGACCGTGGCCTGCTGGCGCGCTTCCTGCCGTTGGACATGACCAAGCGTGACCCGGGCGCTGCCCGCGACTCCTATAACGAGTTCGCCCAGCTGACCAGCCGCTTCCCCAACAGCCGCTACGCGCCTGACGCCAAGCAGCGCATGATCTACCTGCGCAACCTGCTGGCCGCCTATGAAATCCACGTTGCCGACTACTACATGAGCCGCCAGGCCTATGTCGCTGCGGCCAACCGTGGCCGTTACGTGGTCGAGAACTTCCAGGAAACCCCATCGGTCGGTGACGGCCTGGCGGTGATGGTCGAGGCTTACCAGCATCTGCACCTGGACGAGCTGGCCAATACCAGCCTGGAAACCCTCAAGCTCAACTACCCAGATCACCCAAGCCTGGTCGACGGCAGCTTCGAGCCCAAGCAAGCTGATGGTGATCAGCGTTCGTGGCTGTCCAAGGCGACCCTGGGCCTGATCGAGACCGACACGCCGCTGCCGCCAGGTGAGACCCGCGCCAATCAGGACGTGGTTCGCCAGTTCAAGGATGCCCGTTCGGAGATTCCGCAAGACTTGCTGCCTAAAGATGAAGACGGTGATCCGATTCTGCCGGCCGGTCCGAAAGAAGCCGAAGAGAGCCGTTCGTGGTTCAGCTACGCGACCTTCGGTCTGTTTGATTGATTTGATACAGGCTGCCCTTGTAGGAGCGGCCTTGTGTCGCGAAAGGGCTGCGCAGCGGCCCCACGATCTACGCAGCGCCGCAGAATTGCTGGGCCCGCTGCGCAGGCCTTTCGCGACACAAGGCCGCTCCTACACACAGCAAGCACGATGTCGGAAAAACAAAAAAGAAAGGGAAGCCCAAGGCCTCCCTTTTTTTTTGCCCGCGTCCTAGACTGTCGGCTCTTCTCCTCGACCAAGCTGGACACCATGGTTCGCCTACTTTTCTGGATCGCCCTGATCGCCGCCGCGTTCTGGCTGTGGCGCAAATTCAAGCTCAGCCAGCAGGCGCGCCCCGCGCAGCGCCTGGATGACCCGCTGACCATGGTGCGCTGCGCGCACTGCGGCGTGCACCTGCCCAATGACCGGGCGCTGCACCGTGGCAATCAGTGGTACTGCAGCCCAGCCCATCTGCAGCAAGGCCCGAAAGACTGATCAACGGTCTGCTCCGGCGAAGCCGCTGTAACCCAGTTACAGCGGCTTTTTCATGCCCGCCCGCTGAACACACATACCCGTAGCCGACCCATCCGCTCCATTTACGACCCCCTCCCCGCCTCAACTCTTGACCCCTCGGCCGCAAATTCGCTAAATCCTATTTATCCGCATAAATATGAAAAATAGCCCGCATGCTCAAACCCAAGCGCAAACGTCAGAAGCTGTCGGACATGATCGTCGAGTCGGTCAAGCGCTCGATCGTCACCGAGGCGCTGCACCCCGGTGATCGGCTGCCGACCGAGCGCGAGTTGATGGAGCACTTCGAATGTTCCAAGGGCACCGCCCGCGAGGCGCTCAAGGCGCTCGAGGTCGAGGGCCTGGTCAGCACCCGCACCGGCCCGAGCGGCGGCGCCTACCTCAATGAAGTCGGCACCGAACCGGCCAGCCGTGCGCTGCGCAACTACCTGCATTTTCAGCACCTGGATGGCGAGCAGGTGTACCAACTGCGCAAAGTCATCGAGGTCGAGCTGGCGGTTTCAGTGATGGGCCGCCTCAGCGAGGCCGACTACGCCGCGCTGCAAGCCAACATCGATTTCTGCAGCACCCCGGAAGACAGCGAAGAAGGCCAGCGCGAGCAGCGTTTGGCCGAGCTTGAGTTTCATACCCTGCTGGCCGGGCGCTGCGCCAACCCGCTGCTGAGCTTCATGGCGGTGTTTCTCAACGACCTGCTGCGCGACCTGGTGGTGCTGAAAAAAGCCTACCTGCCCAAGCGCCAGCAGTTCGCCGCGGCCAACATCGACTACCACAAGCAGCTGCTCGACGCCCTGCGCGCCAACGATGAAGCCGCCGTGCGCCGCTTGATGCACGAGCACATGTGCGACGCCGAACACCACATGACTGCGCTGGAAGGCGAAGTCGCCCGCAATTTCCTCCTGGAGTTCAGCCACAACCACTGATTCGCCTGGACAGAGGCCTGCACACAGGCCCGGCCGTACCCGCTTTGTCATTGCCACTCCTGCCTAATAACCACAAACAAGGAGTTACTCATGCAAAGACGTACCCTGCTCAAAGCAGGCCTTGCCCTCGGCGCCCTCGGCAGCCTCCCGTTGGGAGCGTCGCGGGTGTTCGCCGAGCAACCGTTGACATTCTATGGCCTCAAGTCGATGTCCGGGCCGTTTGCCAGTTACGGCAAATACGCCGACATGGGCTCGCGCCTGGCGATTGCCGAGCACCCGCAGCTGCTCGGCCAGCCGCTCAAGTACAAGGTCATCGATACCGAGGGCAACGCCGGCAAGGCGGTACGCAAGGTCCAGGAAGCCATCGGCCAGGACGGAGCGCGGTTCTTTCAAGGCTGCACGCTGTCGTCCTCGGCGCTGGCGGTGTCGAAGGAAATCAACAAGGCCGGCGGCGTGTTCATGACCCCGGTCGGAGCCGACGAGATCACCGGCAAGGACTGCAACAGCTCTACCTTTCGCTGGTCGGTGCCGACCTACGGCGCCATTCGCGAAACCCTGGTGCCGCTGATCAAGCTGCTGCCCGAGGCCAAGCGCTGGTACACCATCACCCCGCAGTACGTGTTTGGCGATGCCCTGCTGGACAACGCACGCAAGGTCTTCAGCGAACACGGCATCGAACACATCGGCAACAGCTACCACTCGCTGCAGGAGCAGGAGTTCTCCGGCTACCTGACCAACGCCATTGCCGCCAAGCCGGACGTACTGGTGCTGCTCAACTTCGGCAGCCAGTCATCCAATGCCCTGCGCCAGGCGGTCAACTTCGGCATCAAGGATCGGATGAAAGTGCTGCTGGTGTGGTCGGCCGGGCTCGATCAATTCCAGGAGCTGGGCAGCGATGTACTGGAAGGCGTGTACCTCGGCGCGCAGTATTGGCATCAGGTCGACACCCCGCTCAACCGCGAGCTGGTCGCGGCCACGCGCAAGGCCTACGGCATCAACCCCAATTACCCGCTGGCGGCCGACTACATCGGCACCCGGGTCATGCTCGAAGCCATCATCAAGGCCAACAGCCTCGACGGCGCCGCAGTGTCCAAAGCCCTGCAGGGCATGAGTTTCCAGGGCCCGACCGGCGACGAGCTGATCCGCCCGGGTGACCATCAGGTGCTCAAGGACTACTACCTGCTGCGCGGCAAACCTCAAGCGCAGATGCGTGATGACGATGACCTGGCCGAAGTGCTGCACGCCGGCCGTTCGTTCATCGAGGTCTCTCAAACCGGTTGCGCCCTGGCCTGACGCCACGCCTTCCCACTCGACAAAATTGCAGGCGCGCGGCGCGCTGCAGAGGGCACGTTCATGCTCGATTTGTACCTGTTCCAGCTGCTCAACGGCCTTGGCCTGGGGATGATCTACTTCCTCATTGCCGTGGGCCTGACAATCATTTTCGGCTTGCTCAACTTCGTCAACTTCGCCCACGGTGCGTTTTTTCTGCTGGGTGCCTACCTGTGCTACACCGCCGTGGCGCTGACCGGCAACTTCTGGCTGGCGCTGCTGATCGCGCCGCTGGCGGTAGCCGCGCTGGCCTGGGTGGTTGAGCGGGTGCTGATCAAGCGCATCTACCACTTGCCGCACACCTTCCAGATTCTCGTCACCCTTGGTATCGCGCTGATCATCCAGGAAGCCTCGGTGCTGATCTGGGGCCCGGTCGGCAAGCACATCGCGGTGCCGCCAGAGCTGCGCGGGGTGCTGATCATCGGCGACTTCATCTACCCCTATTACCGCCTGTTCCTGATCGGCTTCGCCGCCTTGATCGGCCTTGGTCTGTGGCTGCTGCTGGAGCGCACCCGCTTCGGCGCCCTGGTGCGAGCCGGCAGTGAAAGCACCGAGACGGTGTCGCTGCTGGGCACCAACATCTTCCGCCTGTTCTCGCTGACCTTTGCCCTTGGCGTTGGCCTGGCGGGCGTGGCCGGGGTGCTGTTTGCGCCACTGCGCGGGGCGCAGCCGTTCGTTGGCCCGGAGATTCTCGGCATCGCCTTCGTCGTGGTGGTGATCGGCGGTATGGGCTCGTTTGGCGGTGCGCTGGTTGGCGGCCTGCTGGTCGGGGTGGTGCAAAGCATGATGAGCAGCCTCTGGCCGCAAGGCGCCAGCCTGATGATCTACGGCGCGATGGCGGCGGTGATCCTGGTTCGTCCCTACGGCCTGTTCGGGAGAGCATGAACATGACTGAGAAAAATCCACTGGCCGTGGCCAAAGGGCATGGCCCGGCGCTGCTGCTGTTGCTGCTTGTGACCCTGATCGGCCTGCCGCTGATCCTGCCGTCGACCACCCTCGCCACCGAGATCCTGATCTTTGGCCTGGCCGCGCTGGCCTGCAACCTGCTGCTGGGCTACACCGGCCTGCTCTCGTTCGGCCAGGGCATCTTCTTTGGTGCCGGTGCCTACGGCGCGGCGCTGCTGATGATCCACCTGCAATGGGGCATGCTCGGCGCGCTGGTTGGCGCGGCGCTGTTCGGCGCGCTGCTGGCCTTGCTGGTCGGTGCGCTGGCGATTCGGCGCAAGGGCATCTACTTCGTCATGCTGACCCTGGCCTTCAGCCAGATGGCGTACTTTCTGGCCTACACCCTGAGCGGCTGGACCGGCGGCGACAACGGCCTGCTCGACGTGCCACGGCCGAACATCACGGTTGCCGGGCATGTGTTGCTCGACCTTGCCGACCCGCGCCACTTCTACGCGTTTGTCGCGGTGCTGTTCCTGCTGATCTTTGCCGGCGCCCTGCGGGTGATCCGCTCACCGTTCGGCAGCACCTTGCTGGCGATCCGCGAAAACGAAACCCGCGCTGCGGCCATCGGCTATGACATTCGCCACTTCAAGATCCTGGTGTTCATGTTGTCTGGCGCCATCACCGGTATCGCCGGGGCGTTGTACGCGATGCTGCTGCACTTTGCCCCGCTGTCGAACATCGACCTGATGATGAGTGAAAACATCCTGATCATGACCATCGTCGGCGGCACCGGCTCGCTGTTCGGCTCGTTGCTCGGCGCCGGCGCGATCGTGCTGCTCGGGGACGTGCTGTCGGAGCTGTGGCCGCGCTGGCTGATGCTGCTGGGGGTGATCCTGATTCTGGTGGTGGTGTTCATGCGCGGTGGGCTGTGGGGTGGCCTGGCTGATCTGGCCAAGCGCCTGCGCCCTTCGCCTGCCGTCGATGGCAAAACCAAGGAGCAGCTGTAATGAGCGAATTCCTCCTCGAAACACACAACCTGCAACTGGCCTACGGGCCGTTCCATGCCGTCGATGGCGTCGACCTGAAAGTCCGTGCCGGCACCATCCACACCGTGATCGGGCCCAACGGCGCCGGCAAGACCAGCTTGTTCCACTGCCTCACCGGTGAGCGCCAGGCCACCGCCGGCAAGATCCTCCTCAACGGCCAGGACATCGTCCGCAAACCGTCTCACGGCCGCGTCGCTCTGGGCATGGCGCGCTCGTTCCAGCTCACCAGCCTGTTCCAGAACCTAAGCGTGCGCGAGAACCTGCGCCTGGCCGCGCAGGGCCGCGATGGCCTTGGCGCGCTCAACTTCTGGCGCAGCGTCGAGCACAAGCGCAGCCATTGGGACACCGCTGACCAGGTGCTCGAACGGCTCAAGCTCAACGGCCGCGCCGAGACCCTCGCTGGCGAGCTGTCGCACGGCCAGCAGCGGGTGCTGGAAGTCGGCATGTCGATCTGCGCCAAGCCCACCTTGCTGATGCTCGACGAGCCCACCTCGGGCATGGGCATCGATGACATCCCGGTGATGACCGACCTGATCTGCGACCTGGGCCGCGACCACACCGTGCTGCTGATCGAACACAACATGAGCATCGTCATGTCGATCAGCCAACGCATTACCGTCATGAGCCACGGCCAGATCCTGGTCGAAGGCACCCCGGATCAGGTGCGCAACGACGAACGCGTGCGTACCGCCTACCTTGGAGAGGCCGCCTGATGCTCAGCGTCGAATCGATCCATTCCTACTACGACAAGAGCCATGTGCTCGAGGGCGTTTCGCTCAAGGTCGAGGCCGGCGAGCTGGTGACCCTGCTCGGGCGTAACGGCGCCGGCAAAACCACCACCCTGCGCAGCATTCTCGGCATCGTCCGCCCGCGCCAGGGCCAGATTCACTTCAATGGCCAGCCGCTGGTCGGTCGCGAGATCTTTGACATCGCCCGCCAAGGCATCGCGCTGGTGCCGGAGCACCGCGGCATCTTCCGCCAGCTGGACGTCGAAGAGAACCTCAAGATCGCCGCGCGCAAGCACAGCCGCTGGCAGCTGGAGGACGTTTACGCGATGTTCCCGCGGCTCAAGGAACGTCGCCGCAACAGCGGCTTTGCCCTGTCCGGTGGCGAGCAGCAGATGCTGGCGATTGCCCGCGCGCTGCTCAATGGGCCCAAGCTGCTGATCCTCGACGAGCCGACTGAAGGCCTGGCCCCGGTGATCGTCGACGAACTGGTGAAGATCCTGCGGCGGATCAAGGACGAAGGCCTGTCGATCCTGCTGGTCGAGCAGAACCTCAAGGTCTGCGACGCCCTCGCCGACCGTCACTACGTGCTGGAACAAGGCCGCGTGGCCTATCAGGGCAGCGCCGAGCAGTTCCGCGCCGACCCGAGCATCAAGAACCGCTACCTGGCCTTGAGCGCCTGAAGGAGATCGACCATGAACAGCCAAAACCCTATCGATCCAACGCAAGCAACACTCGGCCAGGGCGCCTTGATCAGCCGCGAGCGCCTCTGGCAGTCGCTGATGGACCTCGCCCGCCTCGGTGCCACCGCCAAGGGCGGCGTGTGCCGGCTGGCCCTGACCGACCTCGACCGCCAGGCGCGCGACCTGTTCGTGCAATGGTGCACCGAGGCGGGCTGCAGCGTCAGTGTCGATGCCATCGGCAATATCTTCGCCCGCCGTCCGGGGCGCAACCCGGACCTGGCGCCAGTGATGACCGGCAGCCATATCGACACCCAGCCCACCGGCGGCAAGTTCGACGGTTGCTACGGGGTGATGGCCGGGCTGGAGGTGATCCGCACCCTCAACGACCTCGGCCTGCAAACCGAAGCACCGCTGGAAGTGGTGGTGTGGACCAACGAAGAAGGGTCGCGCTTCCCGCCATGCATGATGGGTTCCGGAGTATTTGCCGGCAAGTTCGACCTCGACGAGACCCTGGCCAAGCGCGACGAGCAAGGCCTGTCAGTCGGCGCCGAGCTTACGCGCATCGGCTACGCCGGCCCGCGTGTGCCCACCGGCCATGCGGTCGGCGCCTACTTCGAGGCGCATATCGAACAAGGCCCGGTGCTGGAAGACCAGCGCACCACCATTGGCGTGGTGCAGGGTTGCCTCGGGCAGAAGTGGTTCGACCTGGTGTTGACCGGCGTCGAAGCCCACGCCGGGCCTACGCCGATGCACCTGCGCAAGGATGCACTGGTCGGCGCCGCCGATGTAGTCAGCGCGGTCAACCGCATCGCCCATGCCCATCAACCGCATGCCTGCGGCACGGTCGGCTGCCTGAGCCTGCATCCTGGCTCGCGCAACGTGATCCCCGGCCAGGTGCACATGACCATCGACCTGCGTCACCTCGACCCGCAGCAGCTCGATGCGATGGTCGCCGAGGTGCGCGCGGTGATCGAAGCCACCACGGCCAAGCATGGCCTGAGCTTCGAGCTGACGCCAACCGCTGACTTCCCGCCGCTGTATTTTGCCGAGCAGTGTGTCGACGCTGTGCGCCAGGGCGCAGTCGCGCTGGGCCTGAGCCATCTGGATATCGTCAGCGGCGCTGGCCACGATGCGATCTTCGTCGCCGAGCTGGGCCCGGCGGGGATGATCTTCGTGCCGTGCGAAGGCGGCATCAGCCACAACGAAATCGAAAACGCCGCGCCGCAGGACCTGGCCGATGGCTGTGATGTACTGCTGCGGGCAATGGTCCAGGCCGCCAATCAGGGAGCCCATTGAGATGACCGGCAAAACCGCTATAGGCGAGTTCACCGCCGTCGAGCTGCTCGACCTGTATCAACGGCGCCAGCTGTCTCCGCTCGAGGTGATCGATGACGTGCTGACCCGCATCGACCAGCACAACCCGGCCGTCAACGCCTACTGCCATGTCGATGCCGAAGGCGCCCGCGCCGCCGCCCGCGCCAGCGAGCAGCGCTGGCAGCGCGGCGAGCCCTGTGGCCGCCTGGATGGGCTGCCGACCTCGATCAAGGACCTGACCCTGACCCGTGGCATGCCCACCCGCAAGGGCTCGCTGACGTCTTCGGCAGCTGGGCCGTGGGACGTCGACGCACCGTTCAGCGGGTTCATGCGCGAAGCCGGCGCGGTGCTGCTGGGCAAGACCACCACGCCTGAGTTCGGCTGGAAGGGCGTCACCGACAACCCGCTGTATGGCATCACGCGCAACCCGTGGGATACGCGCCTGACTGCCGGCGGCTCATCGGGCGGTGCGGCGGCGGCAGCGGCGCTCAATCTCGGCGTGTTGCACCAGGGCAGCGATGCCGGCGGCTCGATCCGCATCCCCTGCGCGTTCACTGGCACCTTCGGCATCAAACCGACCTTTGGTTATGTGCCGCAGTGGCCGGCCAGTGCCATGACCATCCTCTCGCACCTGGGGCCGATGACGCGCACGGTCGACGATGCTGTGCTGATGCTCGACTGTGTGGCTCGCCCCGATCCGCGCGACGGTCTCGCCGGAGCACCGCGCCAGCGACCCTGGCTGGCCGCAGAGCAGGACTTGAGCGGGCTGCGCATCGGCTACAGCGCCGACTTCGGTTACGTCAGCGTCGACCCGCAGATTCAGGCTCTGACCGCTCAGGCAGTGCAGCGCCTGGCGCGATTAGGGGCGCAGGTCGAAGAAGTCGACCCAGGTTTTGCCGACCCGCTGGCAACCTTCAATACCCTGTGGTTCGCCGGCGCGGCGCGGCTGGCCAGCCAGTTGACGTCAGCCCAGCGCGAGCTGCTCGATCCGGGCCTGCGCTGGATTGCCGAGCAAGGCGCGGCCATCAGTCTCGAGCAGTACACCGCAGCGCTGGAAGCACGGGCTGAGCTGGTGGCGCGGATGAACGCCTTCCATCAGCGCTACGACGTGCTGGTGTCGCCAATGATGCCGCTGGTGGCGTTTGCCGCCGGGCACAACGTGCCGCCAGGGTCGGGATTGGAGCAGTGGATGGAGTGGACGCCGTTCAGCTACCCGTTCAACCTGACCCAACAACCGGCAGCCTCGGTGCCGTGTGGCTTCACCCGCGAAGGGCTGCCGGTGGGCCTGCAGGTGGTGGCCGGGCGCTTTGCCGATGAGCAGGTGCTGCGGGTGTGCAAGGCGTACGAGCAGCATTACCCGACTCGCCATCTGCAGGCACCGGTTATCGGCTGAGGGGCGCCGGGGGCTACTTTGCAGCCCCAAAATCTCAAGCCAGCCGCCCGGCCGGGGCATATGGGGTGGGATCAATGATCGGCTCCACGCCCGTCAGCAAATCTACAAACAGCTGGCACGAAGCCGGCGCCAGCACCAGGCCGTTGCGGTAATGCCCGCAGTTCAGCCACAGCCCGGCATGCCCCGGCACCGGGCCGATATACGGCACACCCTCGGGTGAGCCTGGACGCAGACCGGCCCAGTGCGCCACCGGCGTGGCGTCAGCAAGCCCGGGCAACAGCTCAACGGCGGAGGCCTTGAGACTCTCCAGTGCCTGCTCGGTCGGGGTCTTGTCGTAGCCGGCATGCTCCAGCGTACTGCCGATGAGGATATGCCCGTCGCGCCGCGGGATCGCGTAGCGGCCCTTGGCCAGAACCATGCTCGGCAAAAAGTCTTCGGCGCACTTGTAGAGGATCATCTGGCCCTTGACCGGTTCGACCGGCAAGGTCAGGCCCAGCGTGGCCAACAGGTCACCACTCCAGGCGCCCGCGCTGAGCACCACGTCATCGGCTTCGAGCAGCCCATCGGCCGTGTGCACACCGCTGATACGCCCGTCTTGCTGGGCAAAGCCGGTGATCTGGCAGTGCTCGCGCAGAGTGACATTGGGCAGAGCCGCCAGCGCTGCTTTCAACGACTTAACCAGCCGTGGATTGCGCACATTGGCCACCCCAGCCATGAAGATCGCCCGTGTGAAGCCGGCGCCGAGGCCCGGCACGGCGTCATATGCCGCCGAGATATCCACAGCCGTCAACGGCCGCTGCTCACGCACCGCCCACGCCAGCGCCTCGGCTTCGTCCTCAAGGTCCAGCCAGTACAGGCCGGTGACGTGCACCTCGGGGTCGACGCCGGTGCTGGCGAACAGGCGCTCGCCCAGCTGTGGATAAAACGCCTGTGACCAATGCGCCAACGCCGTGACTGCCGGGCTGTAGCGCCACGGATACAGCGGCGAGACGATGCCGCCACCGGCCCACGACGACTCGCGGCCGACTTCGCCTTGATCACACACCACCACCCGCTCGACCTTTGCTGCCAGGTTGAGCGCAGTCAGCAGGCCGATCACGCCACCGCCGACAACCACTACTTGCTTGTTCATCTGTCGATCCAATACCTGAAAAAACCGAGCTACCCCGTCAACCGCTCCAGCAACCCGCAGCGTCCTGGCTGCCCGGGTTGCTACGCACACCCGCCTGATCGAGCTGATAGTCAGCGCACTGGTCCTGCGCCATCAAACCGGTCGGCAAGCGCTGCGCCTGCAGGCGGAAGCTGGCGTCATCGCGTTGCAACTGCAGGCGGTAATAGCGGCTGTCGGCGGGCAAGCTCAATTGATGCTGGTCAGTGTCGCTGTACTGGCCGCTGCGCGCATGGTGGCGCTCCAGGCGCAACGCAGCGTCGTGCAGCAGGCCGACCACTTCACTGCGAGCGGCGCGGCGCAATTGTTCGTTGTAAGCGGGATAGGCAATGGCTGCCAGAATGCCGCTGACGGCGACGACAATCAACAACTCGATCAGGCTCAGGCCTTGCTGCATGTCATGGCTCCTGCACTCTTTGCCGCCAAAGGATTCTTTGCAGTGCCTGCGACGGGTCTACGGGCTGCGCGTATACGGCTTCGAGCACACGCCGCGCGCGGGTTTGCTGACTGACTGCGGTCACTCGGTAGAGGGTGGCCTGGGTGCCCACGGGCAGGTGCGCGGGCCGGTCGCTTTGGCCAAGGTTCTGCAGGTTGAACCAGCCCTGCCCGGCTGCCTGCCAGTCGCCACCAGCGGCGTTTACGTCATGGGAGTCGGCTGGCGGCGAGCAGAGCTGGCACTCGTTGGGTGGCGCCACGGCGAGCCGCGCTGCGCCCTCCAGCAAGACTGCCTCGGCCTGCTCCAGCGCTTGGCTGCTGGCCAGCAAAAGCCCGGCCATGCGTGTCTGCAGCACTGCTTCGCGCAGGGCGGCGGCAGCGAGCAGACCGAGCAGCAGGCTCAATATGAGAGCGGTCAGCAGCACCATGCCGCGTTGGCGCTTCATTGTTCTGGCAGCCGATTGCGTAGAGCTACGCTGATGGCGTACTGCTGTTCGAGATCGTGCCGCTGGTCGAACAGGCTTAGTTGCAGGTCGACCCGCTGGCCCTGCGCGTTCGTTACCAAGTTAGCGTGCAGGCTGCGCACATTGTCGATCAAAGCCTGCGGCGAGCCTCGGCGCACCACCCGCAGGCTGCCATCGCGCAGCTCGTAGGTGATGCGGCTGACCGGCAAGGCCAGGGTCTGCTCGTCACCCTCGTGGACGTCGGCCGTGACCTGAGCCCAACTGCGGCAATCACTCAACACCGTCCAGTCGGCCCGGCTACCGCTGCCGGGCAACTGCCCCACCAACAGACTCAGTTGTGCGCCGCCCTGGCTGATTTGCACAGGCCTGGCAAAGGCGGCCGCTGCGCTGGGTGAGTCGAAGTCGCTGGCGTGCAAGCGCAAACAGCCGAACATACCGGTCATGCGGATATCCTGGGCGATCCGTTGCAGCGCCAGGCGGGCATCCTCTTGCTGCTGCGCCAGCGCGCCCTGCAAGCGCCAGGCTTGCACCGTAGCGACAAACACTTGGCTCGCTGCGGCCAGCAGCATCAAGCCCAAGGCCAGCGCGAGCAGCCCTTCGAGCAGGCTGAAACCCGCCTGACTGCCGTTCATGGCCAGCCCTGCAGGCTTACGCCCTGATGCTCCGGGTCACGCGCATCGGGCCAGTCGACGATGACCTTCAGCGATGACCCTGAACTTCGTACCCAGCCCTCGGCCTGCGCGCCAAGGGCCAGCCTTACCTGCGCCTGCCATTGTCCTAAATCCTCCACTGACCCGCCCGCCCTCGCCTGCTCCAGCAGGCTCTGGGCGAGATAGGTCGCCTGGCTGTGCTGCCGAACGCTGGCGGTAGCCTGCAATGCCTTGACCTGTAAAGCCGCTGCCGCAAACAGGCCAAGTGCCAGCACCAGCATGCCCAGCACGACCTCGAGCAGCGTGATGCCCTGCTGTCCTTTGCGCATCCATGCGCTCCTTGGGAAATTTCCCGCAATGTGCCAGCCAAGTGGCCGACTGGACCTCATGTCCGCCGTGTCTGAAGCTACAGCGAAGCACTTCCAGGGAGGAATGCACGGTGTGGCAACACGGGGCAACACTGATACAAATGATGTTGGCGCTCGCGCTGGTCGCGGTTCTGGCGCAGCTGGCGACGCCGTCCTACACCGCGCTCAGCCAGGACTTGCAACGGGCGGCAGCGGCGCAACAGCTGCTCCAGGCCTTTCGCTCGGCACGTAGCCAGGCCTTGTTGCAGCAGCAGGCCGTGCGGGTCGAGCCATTGGAGGCAGGCTGGGGAGTGGGTTGGCGCGTGGTGGACGCGGATAGCGGGCTGTTACTGGCTGAGCAACGTTTACCGCAGCGGGTACGGATCGTTGGCAACTTGGCTGAAGGTGTGCGCTTCAGCGCACAGGGCGTGCCGTTGCGCGGTAGCGGCGGGTTTCACGGCGGGCGTTTGCAGATATGCCCACACGCAGAAGGCGGGCAACCACGCCAGATCGTCCTGGCGCCCAGCGGCAGGGTGCGCCTGCGCACGGACATGGCCGTTGAGCCATTGTGCGCAGGCCCCTGAGGGCTGGCTCAGAGCAGCGAGCGCACCCGCAGTTCCTTGGGCATCGAGAAGGTCACGTTCTCCGGGCGCCCGTCGAGCTCTTCGGCACCGGTTGCGCCCCAGGCCGTGAGCTGCTCAAGCACGCCGCGCACCAGCACTTCAGGTGCTGAAGCACCGGCAGTGACACCCACCCGGCCAATGCCGTCGAACCAGCTTTGCTGCAGGTCCTCGGCGCCGTCGATCAGGTACGCCGGAGTGCCCATACGCTCGGCCAGCTCGCGCAGGCGGTTGGAGTTGGAGCTGTTCGGGCTGCCGACCACCAGCACCACATCGCACTCATCAGCCAATTGCTTGACCGCGTCCTGGCGGTTCTGAGTGGCGTAGCAGATATCGTCCTTGCGCGGCCCGCCGATGTTGGGGAAGCGCGCGCGCAGGGCGTCGATAACCCGGCTGGTGTCGTCCATCGACAAGGTGGTCTGGGTAACGAAGGCCAGGTGATCAGGATCGCGCACCTGCAGATTGGCCACATCTTTCTCGTCTTCGACGAGATAGATGGAGCCACCGTTGCTGGCGTCGTACTGACCCATGGTGCCTTCGACTTCCGGGTGGCCGGCGTGGCCGATCAGGATGCACTCACGGCCATCGCGGCTGTACTTGGCCACCTCGATGTGGACCTTGGTCACCAGCGGGCAGGTGGCGTCGAACACCTTCAGGCCACGGCCTGCGGCCTCCTGGCGGACAGCCTGGGAGACGCCGTGGGCGCTGAAGATGACGATGACGTCGTCAGGCACCTGGTCGAGTTCTTCAACGAAGATCGCCCCGCGGTTGCGCAGGTCTTCGACCACGAACTTGTTGTGCACCACTTCGTGACGCACGTAGATCGGCGGGCCGAACACTTCCAGGGCACGGTTGACGATCTCGATCGCCCGGTCGACCCCCGCACAAAAGCCGCGAGGGTTGGCGAGTTTGATTTGCATGCTCGGCTCCAGGCTTACAAGACCTTCACCGCGAGGATCTCCACCTCGAAGCTCAGGGTCTTGCCAGCCAATGGGTGGTTGAAGTCGATCGTCACCTGGTGCTCGTCAAAGGCTTTGACCACTCCAGGCAGCTCGGCGTTGGCTGCATCATTGAAGATCACCAGCAACCCTTCGGACAGCTCCATGTCAGCGAACTGCGAACGCGGCATGATCTGCACGTTCTGCGGGTTCGGCTGGCCGAAGGCGTTTTCCGGGGGCACGCTGACGGTGCGCTTGTCGCCGGCCTTGAAGCCGAACAACGCGGCTTCAAAACCCGGCAGCAGGTTGCCATCGCCAACCTTGAACACGGCCGGAGCCTTGTCGAAGGTGCTGTCGACGGTGTCGCCGTTTTCCAGGTGCAGGGCGAAGTGCAGAGTGACTTCGCTGTTCTGGCCGATACGGGTCTCAGTCATGCGCGGGCTCCTCGGACTTCTTGCTCTTGAACATATCCAGCGCCAGCATGATCGCGCCAACGGTAATGGCACTGTCGGCAACGTTGAATGCCGGGAAGTAATGCGTATTCTTCCAGTGGACCAGGATGAAATCGACCACATGACCGAGCAAGACACGGTCGTACAGGTTGCCCAGCGCGCCGCCGAGTACCAGCGCCAGGGCAACTGCCAGCCAGGTTTCGCTGCGACCAAGGCGCTTGAGCCAGACTACCAGCACCGCGCTGACCACGATCGCGATCAGGGCAAACAGCCAGCGCTGCCAGCCAGCGCCGTCGGCCAGGAAGCTGAACGCAGCGCCGGTGTTGTAGGCCAGGGTCCAGCTGAAGTAGTCAGGGATGACTACGATCTGCTGGTACATGCTCAGGTTGCTGTTGAAGTACAGCTTGGTCACCTGGTCGACCACCACGATCAGCAGGCTCAACCACAGCCAGGCGAGGCGCCCGAAGCGCCCCACTGCAGGATTAGGCATAGTGACGCACCTCGCCCGCACCGCTCAGGTTGTCGACGCAGCGTGCGCAGATTTCCGGATGCTCGGGATTGGCACCGACATCGGCGCGGAAGTGCCAGCAACGGCCACACTTGGCGTGACCGGACTTGACCACTTTCAGCTTGAGGCCTTCGACTTCGGTGGCCACGGCATCGGCCGGCGCCTGCACGAACGGCACCACGCTCGCGGCCGAGGTGATCAGCACGAAGCGCAGTTCGTCGCCAAGCTTGGCTAGGTCGGCGCTCAGGCTTTCTTCGGCAAACAGGGTCACTTCGGCTTGCAGGTTGCCACCGATGGCCTTGGCCGCACGCTGGTTTTCCAGTTCCTTGTTGACCGCTGCCTTGACCGCCATGACCCGCTCCCAGTAGGCGCGGTCCAGCTCGAAGCCTTCTGGCAGTTCGGTCAGGCCTTGGTACCAGGTGTTGAGCATCACCGACTCGTTGCGCTCGCCTGGCAGGTACTGCCACAGCTCGTCGGCGGTGAACGCCAGGATCGGCGCGATCCAGCGCACCAGCGCTTCGCTGATGTGGTACAGCGCGGTCTGGCACGAACGCCGGGCAACACTGTTGGCGCCGGTGGTGTACTGGCGGTCCTTGATGATGTCGAGGTAGAACCCACCCAGCTCCTGCACACAGAAGTTGTGCACCTTGGAGTAGACGTTCCAGAACCGGTACTCGCTGTAGTGCTCTTCCAGCTCGCGTTGCAGCAGCAGCGCGCGGTCGACGGCCCAGCGGTCCAGCGCAAGCATGTCTTCGGCCGGCAGCAGGTCGCGGGCCGGATCGAAGCCGGACAGGTTCGACAGCAGGAAGCGCGCGGTATTGCGGATGCGCCGGTAGGCGTCGGCGCTACGCTGGAGGATCTGGTCGGAGACGGCCATTTCACCGGAATAGTCGGTGGCCGAAACCCACAGGCGCATGATGTCGGCGCCGAGGGTGTCGTTGACCTTCTGCGGCTCGATGGTGTTACCCAGCGACTTGGACATCTTGCGGCCGTTCTCATCGACGGTGAAGCCGTGGGTGAGCAGCTCGCGGTACGGCGCATGGTTGTCGATCGCGCAGCCGGTCAGCAGCGACGAGTGGAACCAGCCGCGGTGCTGGTCGGAGCCTTCCAGGTACAGGTCGGCGCGCGGGCCGGTGGCGTGACCGATGTCATGCGAGCCACGCAGTACGTGCCAGTGGGTAGTACCGGAGTCGAACCAGACATCGAGGGTGTCGGTGATCTTGTCGTACTGGCCGGCTTCGTCACCGAGCAGTTCGGCGGCGTCGAGCTTGAACCAGGCTTCGATGCCCTCTTGTTCAACGCGCTTGGCGACCTCTTCCATCAGCTCGACGGTGCGCGGGTGCAGCTCGCCGCTCTGCTTGTCGAGGAAGAACGGAATCGGCACACCCCAGTTGCGCTGACGCGAGATGCACCAGTCAGGGCGGTTGGCGATCATCGAGTGCAGGCGCGCCTGGCCCCAGGCCGGCACGAACTTGGTTTCTTCGATGGCTTTGAGCGCACGCTCACGCAGGGTGCCGCCGCTGGCCGGTTCGCGGTCCATACCGATGAACCACTGCGCGGTGGCGCGGTAGATCAGCGGGCTCTTGTGGCGCCAGCAGTGCATGTAGCTGTGGCTGATGGTTTCGGTGTGCAGCAGCGCACCGACTTCCTGCAGCTTGTCGACGATGGCTGGGTTGGCCTTCCAGATGAACTGGCCGCCAAACAGCTCGAGCGATGGCACGTAGACGCCGTTGCTCTGCACCGGGGTGAGGATTTCGTCGTTGACCATGCCATAGCGCTTGCAGGTCACGAAGTCGTCTTCGCCGTAGGCAGGTGCCGAGTGGACAACACCGGTACCGGCGCCCAGCTCGACGTATTCAGCCAGGTAGACAGGCGACATACGCTCGTAGAACGGGTGACGGAAGTTGATCAGTTCCAGCGCCGAACCTGGCGCGGTGGCGATGACCGAGCCTTGCAGGTCCCAGCGCTTGAGGCAGGCTTCGACCAGCTCTTCGGCCAGTACCAGCAGACGCTCGCCGGTGTCGACCAGGGCGTAGGTGAACTCCGGGTGGACGTTCAGCGCCTGGTTGGCGGGAATGGTCCACGGCGTGGTGGTCCAGATGACGATGGCGGCAGGCTTGGCCAGCGCGGCCAGGCCAAAGGCGCTGGCCAGCTTGTCGGCATCGGCGATAGGGAAGGCGACGTCGATGGTCGAGGACTTCTTGTCGGCGTATTCGACTTCGGCTTCAGCCAGGGCCGAGCCGCAGTCGAAGCACCAGTTCACAGGCTTGAGGCCCTTGAACACGAAGCCTTGCTTGACGATTTCGGCCAGCGCGCGGATTTCGCCCGCTTCGTTGGCGAAGTTCATGGTCTTGTAGGGGTTGTCCCAGTCACCCAGCACACCCAGGCGGATGAACTCGGTCTTCTGCCCTTCGATCTGCTCGGCGGCATAGGCACGGCACAGCTCACGGGTCTGGTCCGGGCTCAGGTGCTTGCCATGGGTGACCTCGACCTTGTGCTCGATCGGCAGGCCGTGGCAGTCCCAACCCGGGACGTACGGCGCGTCGAAACCGGAGAGGGTCTTGGAGCGGACAATCATGTCCTTGAGAATCTTGTTCAGCGCATGACCGATGTGGATCTTGCCGTTGGCGTAGGGCGGGCCATCGTGCAAGACGAACTTGGGACGATCCTTGCCAATTTCGCGAAGCTTCTGGTACAGGCCAATGCTGTCCCAGCGCTGCAGGATCTGCGGTTCGCGCTGGGGCAGGCCGGCCTTCATCGGGAAGGCGGTGTCCGGAAGATTAAGCGTGGCTTTGTAGTCGGTCATTTCAGGCTCTTGGTTAGCGGTTGAGCGTGCCAGTGGGCACGTGCGGCGGCGATGTCCGCGTCGATCGCCGACTTCAGCGCCTCCAGGGAGGCGAATCGCTGCTCTTCGCGCAGCTTTTGGTGGAACTCCACCGTCAGACGCCGGCCATACAGGTCGCCGGCAAAATCAAGAAGATGAATCTCCAGGTGAGGACGACCATCACCAGCAACGGTGGGTCGTACCCCGATATTGGCAACACCCGGCCAGCGCTTGCCGTCGATCTCGGCGCTGGTCAGGTAGACCCCGCTGAGTGGGATGCGGCGGCGCTTGAGCTGGATGTTGGCGGTCGGCGTGCCGAGCTGACGAGCCAGCTTCTGGCCGTGCAGGACGCGCCCGGTAATGGTGTACGGGCGGCCCAGCAGGTGTGCGGCCAGGGCAAAGTCAGCATTGGCCAGGGCGGTACGCACCTTGGTGCTGCTGACCCTCAAGCCGTCCTGCACGACCGTGTTGGCGGCCTCGACGGTAAAGCCGTACCTTTTGCCGGCCTCGACCAGAAAATCAAAGTCGCCGGCACGGTCGCAGCCAAAGCGGAAGTCGTCACCGACCTCCAGGTGGCGCACGCCGAGGCCATCGACCACGATCGTCTTGACGAATTCATCGGCGCTGAGCTGGCTCAGGCGCTGGTTGAAGGCCAGGCACAGGACCAGGTCGATGCCTTCGGCGGCCAGCAGTTGCACCTTGTCGCGCAGCCGCGCCAGGCGTGCCGGCGCAGTCTCGGGGGCAAAGTACTCGCGCGGCTGTGGCTCGAAGATCACCACGCAGGTGGGCAGGCCTAACTCCCGGGCGCGGTCGCGCAGGCGCGCCAGGATTGCCTGGTGGCCACGGTGAACCCCGTCGAAGTTGCCAATGGTGGCGACACACCCCCGGTGCTCGGGGCGCAGGTTGTGAAGACCTCGAACCAGCTGCATAACGCGCTTCTTGCTCATAAAGTGGTCGATTATAACCACACCCGGGCGCTGGTGACAGGCAGCAGCGCCCTGGGGTGGCGACTAATGTGTAAAACCGACGCCTGGCCGCCTGGCAGCTTAATGCAAGGCATTGCGGGCAAACTGCCGAGGACGCAAGCCGCAGGCGAACAGGCAACCGAAATAGGTCACGACGCCGGCACCGATCAGGGCACCCAGGCGCAGGAAGCGCTCGAGCATGCCGCCCTCTTCCCAGGCTGGCATGTAATGCATGCCCAGCAGCAACACGGCCGACATCAGGCTGACCGCGAGGATCAGCTTGAGCAGGAATCGCGCCCAGCCTGGTTGCGGCTGGAACAGGTCCTGGCGGCGCAGGCGCCAGTACAGCAAGCCAGCGTTGAGGCAGGCGCCTATGCTGATGGCCAGGGCCAGTCCGGCATGGGCCAGCGGGCCGACCAGCACCAGGTTGAGCAGCTGGGTCGAGATCAGGGTGAAGATCGCGATCTTTACCGGCGTGCGGATGTTCTGCTGGGCATAGAAGCCCGGCGCAAGCACCTTGATCAGGATGATCGCCAGCAGGCCGACCGAGTAGGCGATCAAGGCGCGCTGGGTCATGGCCGCGTCGAATGCGCTGAACTTGCCGTACTGGAACAGCGACACGGTCAACGGCTCGGCCAGAATTGCCAGGGCCAGGGTACACGGCAGTACCAGCAGGAAGCACAGGCGCAGGCCCCAGTCGAGAATCCGCGAGTACTCGTGGCGGTCGCGATTGGCGTAGGTCTTGGCCAGGGTCGGCAACAGGATAGTGCCGAGCGCTACCCCGAGCACGCCTGAAGGCAGCTCCATCAGGCGGTCGGCGTAGTACATCCACGACACCGATCCGGCCACCAGAAAGGAAGCGAAGATGGTGTTGATGATCAGCGATATCTGGCTGACCGACACGCCGAGAATCGCCGGCAGCATCTGCTTGAGCACCCGCCATACACCGCTGTCGCGCAGGTTCAGGCGCGGCAGCACGAGCATGCCGATCTTCTTCAATGCCGGCAGCTGATACAGCAACTGCGCCAGGCCGCCCGCCAACACACCCCAGGCCAGGGCCATGATCGGCTGCTCGAAGTACGGCGTCAGCAGCAGGGCGAAGGCGATCATCGCCACGTTGAGCAGGGTCGGGGTGAACGCCGGTACCGCAAAGCGATTCCAGGTATTGAGGATCGCCCCTGCCAGCGATGACAGCGAGATCAGCAATATATAAGGGAAGGTCACCCGCAGCAGGTCGGTGGTCAGGGCGAAGCGCTCGGCGTCGGCGGCAAAGCCCGGCGCCGTGACCCACACGATCCACGGCGCGGCGAAGATGCCCAGCGCAGTAACAACGGCCAGTACCAGAGTCAACAAGCCACTGACGTAGGCAATAAAGGTGCGCGTCGCCTCTTCGCCCTGTTGGGTCTTGTACTCGGCCAGGATCGGCACGAAGGCCTGCGAGAATGCGCCCTCAGCGAAGATACGCCGCAGCAGGTTGGGCAGTTTGAAGGCGATGAAGAACGCATCGGTTGCCGCGCCGGCACCGAATACGCGCGCCAGGATGGTGTCGCGGACAAAGCCCAGCACCCGTGAAATCATGGTGATGGAGCTGACTGCAGCCAGGGATTTGAGCAGGTTCATCGAAAAATTTTCACGCTGGGGACGGAGGACGCTACTAAAGCCGCCAAGATGTGCGATACTCCCGCGCCTTCGCAGGGGAGCCAAAATTCCCGAGTTTACAGGTCGCGGCGCAGAAAGGAATATTTCCCTCTCGCGGACCCACCACTCGGCGGAACCTTGCAGGTGGCCTTGACATCTGTCGTACGCATCGGCATGATTCGCGGCCTATTTTGTTTGCTATTTCCCTAAAGTCTTTCAAGGAGCTCGACGGTGGCCAACTCACCTTCCGCCAAGAAACGCGCAAAACAGGCTGAGAAGCGTCGCAGCCACAACGCCAGCCTGCGTTCCATGGTTCGTACCTACATCAAGAATGTAGTTAAAGCCATTGACGCAAAAGACGCCGAAAAAGCGCAAGCCGCTTACACCCTGGCTGTGCCTGTCCTCGACCGTATGGCCGACAAAGGTATCATCCACAAGAACAAGGCTGCTCGCCATAAAGGCCGTCTGAATGGCCACATCAAGGCGCTGAAAGAAACTGCAGCTGCCTAAGCGACGCGCTTGTTAAAAACCGACCCTAGGGTCGGTTTTTTATTGCCTGCGATTTATCCCCGCCTGGATGCGACCCCTGTAGGAGCGGCCTTGTGTCGCGAAAGGGGCGCCCAGCGGCCCCGCGATTTAGGCAACGCCGCAGAACTGCTGGGGGCGCTGCGCACCCCTTTCGCGACACAAGGCCGCTGCTACAAGATCTGCAGCGCAGCCATATTGCTTACTTGCCCAGCTGGATCTTCGGCGCCCACTGCAGCCACACGTCATCAGGCTTGTCGAACAAGGCAAAGGTCTGCTTCGGTCGTGCCGGGTTACCCATCTGCTCGCCCTCTGGCGTGGCAAAGGCAATGCCGCCGTCGATCAGCGTCTCCAGCGACTCGGTACGCACCGTTGCCCCCTTGAACAAGCCCCAGTCGAAGCCAAAGCCGCTGCTGTTCCAGAACCGGCTGCCACCGCGCACCAGCCCGGCATAGCGCGGTTCGATGAGGATGTGGATCAGCACTCGATCAGCGTTCTGCCCCAATTCAAAGCCAGTGACCTTGCCCACCGCCACCTCGCGGTAGGTGACCGGCACGCCCGGCTTGATCGAGCCACGTCGCGGAGCACTCAGGGTAATCGGCAAGCCGATCTCCTGACCTTTCACCTCTGGCGCCTCCGCCAGAGCGATGAAGTCACGCTGTGAGCCTTGGCTCCTGGCGGCTGGCTGCACCTCGATGTACTGCCCACCGATCAGCGTATCGAGGTTCTCGGTCTTGACCAGCCCCAATGCTGGCTTGACCACCCAGAACTGCGTACCGACACGGGTGATGCGGTCGGCAGCTTCGTTGATGCGCGCACGCAGTAGTACCGCCTGCAGATCGTCGGTCAGGTCGGTACTCTCGATACTGCCCACCTCCAGGCCGCGGAAGCGGATCGGCGTGCCCGGCTTGAGGCCATCAGCGCGCTCGACACGGATGGTGATCAGGGTACCGGCGCGATTGGCTGCCTCTTCGCTCTCATGCAGACGGAAGCGCGGGATATGACGCTTGAGCGGCACATCCGGCTTCGGCGTATCGAAGGCAATGCCGCCCGCCATCAGGGTCTGCAATGACTCGCTCTTGACCTTGATCCCGGACAGGCCGCCGGTCAGGGTGATACCACTGGCATTCCAGAAGCGCGTTGAGCCATTGACCAGATTGGCGTACTCCTTTTCGATGTGCACGCCGATCAGGATGCGTTTGCTGTTGCGGGCAAACTGATAGCTCTGCACGTTGCCGACCTTGACCTGGCGATACATCACCGGGCTGCCGACCTCGAGCGAGCCGAGGCTGTCGGCAAACAGCACCATATGCAGCCCTGGCGACTTCAGATCGAGCGGCGGCGCCTTGGCCCGTGCTTCGAACTCGCGCTGCGGCCGTGCGCCCTTGTCACCTGGACGGATGGCAATGTAGTTGCCCTTCACCAGCGCCTCCAGGCCAGTGATGCCCGCCAGGGAGATGGACGGCTTGACCACCCAGAATTGCGTGCCCTCGACCAGATAATCCTCGGCCAGAGGATCAAGGGTCAGTTCGGCTGAGGCACTGGCCAGGTCGTCTTCGATCTTCAGGGTCTTCAGCGAGCCGATCTGAATGCCTTTGTACAATACTGGCGTACGCCCTGCCTGCAGGCCTTCAAAATCAGTCAGTTTGACCTTGATGCGGATACCCGCCTGGGCAGCGTCAAAGTCTTCATAGAGGCGGAATGGCAGGCTTGGATCAGTCGGCGGGCTGTCCTTGCGGTGCTCAGGGGTAGCAAAGGCAATACCACCGGCAACGATGCTGCTGAGCGACTCACTGCGCACCTTGACCCCGGACAGGTCAGCATCGATGCTGATGCCGCTGGCATTCCAGAAGCGCGTATGTTTGCGCACCAGGCTGGCGTAGGCGGGCTGGATGAACACCTTGACCTCAACGGTGCCCTGATCCTCGGACAGCTTATAACTCTTCACCCGACCGACCTGGATCTGCTTGTAGAACACCGGGCTGTCGCGATTGAGCGAGCCAAGTCGATCGGCCTTGAGGGTCAGGTGCAGGCCGGGCTCGGAGTCAGACAGCGGCGGCGCCGAGGCCAGCGCCTTGAAGCTTTTGGTCGGCTCGCCTTTGCCCGGGTCGACGGCAATATAGTTACCCGATACCAGTGTCTCCAGGCCGGAGATGCCCGCCAGGGTAACGCTCGGCTTGACCAGCCAGAAGCGCGTGCCGGTGGTCAGCTGGGTGTCTGCCGCCTTGTTCATCTCGATGGTGGCGATCACCCCGGTGTTGCTGCCGGTGTCATCCAGCTCCAGTTCGGTAACCTTGCCGACTGGCATACCCTTGTAGATCACCTCGGTCTTGTTGGCGACGATCCCTTCACCAGTCTTGAAACGCACCTGGATCTCCACACCGGCAGAACGGTAGGCCTGAACGCCCAGCCAGCCGCCGATGATCAACGCGATCAGGGGCAGGATCCAGATGGCCGACCAGTTCGAGGCAGGGCGGGTTTTTGCCGTAGGCACGTCACTCATGGTCGTCATCCGACTCCGTGTTATCCCAGATCAGTCGGGGATCGAAAGTTAAGGCAGCAAACATCGTCAGGATCACCACGCAGGCGAAAGCGATGGCGCCAAGATTAGCTTCGACGCTGGCGATCCGGCCAAAATTGACCACCGCCACCAAAATGGCAATGACAAAGATGTCGAGCATCGACCAGCGCCCGATGAATTCGATAAAGCGGTACATCCAGATGCGCTGCCGGGCCGACAGCGGCTGATGTCTTTGCACCGAGTACAGCAGCAGGCCGATGCCGACCAACTTGAAGGTCGGCACCAGGATACTGGCAATGAACACCACGGCTGCGATAGGCAGCATGCCGTGGTGCATCAGCGTGATGACCCCGGACATGATCGTGTCGGGGCTGCCCTTGCCCAGCGAGCTGACCGTCATGATCGGCAACAGGTTCGCTGGGATATACAGGATGAACGCAGTGATCAGCAGTGCCCAGGTGCGCACGATGCTGTTAGGCCGTCGAGGGTGGACGATGGCACCGCAGCGCATACAGGTCTGCCCGGCGTCATCGCCTTCCTGACGGTTCAGCTCGTGGCATTCATTGCACACCAGAATCCCGGCATCAATCGCCCGCATGCAGATCCTCCCCGGACAACGCCACCCAGATCTGATGCGGCGACATCACCACTTCCAACCAGACTTGCACCAGCAGCAGGCTGATGAAGCAGACCAGGCCAATACCGATATTCAGTTGGGCAAGGTCGAGCAGCTTGACCATGGCCACCAGCACGCCCATGAAGTACACCTCGAGCATGCCCCACTCGCGCAGGTGGTGATACACCCGGTAGATCAGCAAGCCGTAGCTGCGCCCGATGTCGAGACGGATGCTCAGCAGCACTGCCAGTTGACACAGCAGCTTGAGCAAGGGGATGGCCATGCTGCAGAGAAACACCACCACGGCGATCAGGTGCATTTGTGAGTTGTACAAGCCAAGCACACCGCTCCAGACGGTATCGTCGGAGGTCTGCCCGAGCAGGTGCAGCTGCATGATCGGCAAGAAGTTGGCGGGTATGTAAAGCAGCAGCGCAGCCAGCACCAGCGCCAGGCTGCGATTGACCACGTTATGGCGGTGAGCGTACAGCTCGTAGCCGCAACGTGGGCACAGCGCCTTCTCATTGTGCTGCAGGGGCGGCTTGCGCAGCAGCAGGTCACACTCATGGCAGGCGATGAGGTCGTCCAGCGGCAGATTGGCCAGCACTTCGGGGTCGGCAGGGTTGGGCATATGGGCGTCTGAGTGAAAGCGTGGGCTCTATTCTAGTGTTCTGGCTCGCATTGTGGGAGACGCGTGGCCGCCCTGATGCGAGACATAAGCATACTGGCACTTCGTTATGAGCGCTGGATGGGGTAAAAAGTGCCGGGAAGGTAGCTGGAGCGACAATTTTAGGCTGCGCAGCAGCTCTGGATTTTATGGATCCCGGAAAAGACAAAACCCCTACCTGCTCGCGCAGATAGGGGTTTTGCGAAATGAATCTTGACGATGACCTACTCTCACATGGGGAGACCCCACACTACCATCGGCGATGCATCGTTTCACTACTGAGTTCGGGATGGGATCAGGTGGTTCCAATGCTCTATTGTCGTCAAGAAATTCTGTAGCCAGAACGTCCAGATGAACGGCCCAGCAAATTCGGATATGTGATGTTTGTGTACGAATCTTCAGCGTTTCGTCTTCACCACCGCAATCTGCATGAGCAAATTGCTTGGGTGTTATATGGTCAAGCCTCACGGGCAATTAGTATTGGTTAGCTCAACGCCTCACAGCGCTTACACACCCAACCTATCAACGTCGTAGTCTTCGACGGCCCTTCAGGGGATTCTAGATCCCAGTGAGATCTCATCTTGAGGCAAGTTTCCCGCTTAGATGCTTTCAGCGGTTATCTCTTCCGAACATAGCTACCCGGCAATGCCACTGGCGTGACAACCGGAACACCAGAGGTTCGTCCACTCCGGTCCTCTCGTACTAGGAGCAGCCCCTCTCAAATCTCAAACGTCCACGGCAGATAGGGACCGAACTGTCTCACGACGTTCTAAACCCAGCTCGCGTACCACTTTAAATGGCGAACAGCCATACCCTTGGGACCGGCTTCAGCCCCAGGATGTGATGAGCCGACATCGAGGTGCCAAACACCGCCGTCGATATGAACTCTTGGGCGGTATCAGCCTGTTATCCCCGGAGTACCTTTTATCCGTTGAGCGATGGCCCTTCCATACAGAACCACCGGATCACTAAGACCTACTTTCGTACCTGCTCGACGTGTGGGTCTCGCAGTCAAGCGCGCTTTTGCCTTTATACTCTACGACCGATTTCCGACCGGTCTGAGCGCACCTTCGTACTCCTCCGTTACTCTTTGGGAGGAGACCGCCCCAGTCAAACTACCCACCATACACTGTCCTCGATCCGGATAACGGACCTGAGTTAGAACCTCAAAGTTGCCAGGGTGGTATTTCAAGGATGGCTCCATGAGAACTGGCGTCCCCACTTCAAAGCCTCCCACCTATCCTACACAAGCAAATTCAAAGTCCAGTGCAAAGCTATAGTAAAGGTTCACGGGGTCTTTCCGTCTAGCCGCGGATACACTGCATCTTCACAGCGATTTCAATTTCACTGAGTCTCGGGTGGAGACAGCGCCGCCATCGTTACGCCATTCGTGCAGGTCGGAACTTACCCGACAAGGAATTTCGCTACCTTAGGACCGTTATAGTTACGGCCGCCGTTTACCGGGGCTTCGATCAAGAGCTTCGCTTGCGCTAACCCCATCAATTAACCTTCCGGCACCGGGCAGGCGTCACACCCTATACGTCCACTTTCGTGTTTGCAGAGTGCTGTGTTTTTAATAAACAGTCGCAGCGGCCTGGTATCTTCGACCGGCAAAAGCTTACGGGGTAAACCCTTCACCTTCGCCGGCGCACCTTCTCCCGAAGTTACGGTGCCATTTTGCCTAGTTCCTTCACCCGAGTTCTCTCAAGCGCCTTGGTATTCTCTACCTAACCACCTGTGTCGGTTTGGGGTACGGTTCCCGATTGTCTGAAGCTTAGGAGCTTTTCTTGGAAGCATGGCATCAACCACTTCGTCGCCTAAAGGCAACTCGTCATCAGCTCTCGGCCTTGAGATCCCGGATTTGCCTAAGATCTCAGCCTACCACCTTAAACTTGGACTACCAACGCCAAGCTGGCCTAGCCTTCTCCGTCCCTCCATCGCAACAATCGGAAGTACAGGAATATTAACCTGTTTTCCATCGACTACGCTTTTCAGCCTCGCCTTAGGGACCGACTAACCCTGCGTCGATTAACGTTGCGCAGGAAACCTTGGTCTTTCGGCGTGCAAGTTTTTCACTCGCATTGTCGTTACTCATGTCAGCATTCGCACTTCTGATACCTCCAGCAAGCTTCTCAACTCACCTTCACAGGCTTACAGAACGCTCCTCTACCGCATCACCAAAAGGTGATACCCGTAGCTTCGGTGCATGGTTTGAGCCCCGTTACATCTTCCGCGCAGGCCGACTCGACTAGTGAGCTATTACGCTTTCTTTAAAGGGTGGCTGCTTCTAAGCCAACCTCCTAGCTGTCTAAGCCTTCCCACATCGTTTCCCACTTAACCATGACTTTGGGACCTTAGCTGACGGTCTGGGTTGTTTCCCTTTTCACGACGGACGTTAGCACCCGCCGTGTGTCTCCCATGCTCGGCACTTGTAGGTATTCGGAGTTTGCATCGGTTTGGTAAGTCGGGATGACCCCCTAGCCGAAACAGTGCTCTACCCCCTACAGTGATACATGAGGCGCTACCTAAATAGCTTTCGAGGAGAACCAGCTATCTCCGAGCTTGATTAGCCTTTCACTCCGATCCACAGGTCATCCGCTAACTTTTCAACGGTAGTCGGTTCGGTCCTCCAGTTAGTGTTACCCAACCTTCAACCTGCCCATGGATAGATCGCCCGGTTTCGGGTCTATACCCAGCGACTAAACGCCCTATTAAGACTCGCTTTCGCTACGCCTCCCCTATTCGGTTAAGCTCGCCACTGAATATAAGTCGCTGACCCATTATACAAAAGGTACGCAGTCACCTAACAAAGTAGGCTCCCACTGCTTGTACGCATACGGTTTCAGGATCTATTTCACTCCCCTCTCCGGGGTTCTTTTCGCCTTTCCCTCACGGTACTGGTTCACTATCGGTCAGTCAGTAGTATTTAGCCTTGGAGGATGGTCCCCCCATGTTCAGACAAAGTTTCTCGTGCTCCGTCCTACTCGATTTCATTGATAAGAGATTTTCGTGTACGGGGCTATCACCCACTACGGCCGCACTTTCCAGAGCGTTCCACTAATCTCAAACCAACTTAAGGGCTGGTCCCCGTTCGCTCGCCACTACTAAGGGAATCTCGGTTGATTTCTTTTCCTCAGGGTACTTAGATGTTTCAGTTCCCCTGGTTCGCCTCTTGCACCTATGTATTCAGTACAAGATACTCAGCTTATGCTGAGTGGGTTCCCCCATTCAGAGATCTCTGGATCACAGTCTGTTTGCCGACTCCCCAAAGCTTATCGCAGGCTACCACGTCTTTCATCGCCTCTGACTGCCAAGGCATCCACCGTATGCGCTTCTTCACTTGACCATATAACCCCAAGCAATCTGGTTATACTGTGAAGACGACATTCGCCGAAAATTCGTACTGCCCTTTCGAGCATTCACAAATTTTACCTTAGCCTGATCACACACCAGTGAAAGTGCGTGTCAGTCTATTTCTATCACATATCCGAATTTTTAAAGAACGATCTGACAAAAGTCAGAAATCAACATTCATCAACGAATGTTCATTTCTAAGTTCTGACAAGCTGTACAGCGTGAAGCAAAATGGTGGAGCCAAGCGGGATCGAACCGCTGACCTCCTGCGTGCAAGGCAGGCGCTCTCCCAGCTGAGCTATGGCCCCGTGTATCTGCAATGGTAGGTCTGGGCAGATTTGAACTGCCGACCTCACCCTTATCAGGGGTGCGCTCTAACCAACTGAGCTACAGACCTATAACAGGGTCACGTTACAGCATCGTCTTTATACAAGTGAATCAAGCAATTCGTGTGGGAGCTCATCAGCAGGCTGATGTCTTCGATTAAGGAGGTGATCCAGCCGCAGGTTCCCCTACGGCTACCTTGTTACGACTTCACCCCAGTCATGAATCACACCGTGGTAACCGTCCTCCCGAGGGTTAGACTAGCTACTTCTGGTGCAACCCACTCCCATGGTGTGACGGGCGGTGTGTACAAGGCCCGGGAACGTATTCACCGCGACATTCTGATTCGCGATTACTAGCGATTCCGACTTCACGCAGTCGAGTTGCAGACTGCGATCCGGACTACGATCGGTTTTGTGAGATTAGCTCCACCTCGCGGCTTGGCGACCCTCTGTACCGACCATTGTAGCACGTGTGTAGCCCAGGCCGTAAGGGCCATGATGACTTGACGTCATCCCCACCTTCCTCCGGTTTGTCACCGGCAGTCTCCTTAGAGTGCCCACCATAACGTGCTGGTAACTAAGGACAAGGGTTGCGCTCGTTACGGGACTTAACCCAACATCTCACGACACGAGCTGACGACAGCCATGCAGCACCTGTGTCAGAGTTCCCGAAGGCACCAATCCATCTCTGGAAAGTTCTCTGCATGTCAAGGCCTGGTAAGGTTCTTCGCGTTGCTTCGAATTAAACCACATGCTCCACCGCTTGTGCGGGCCCCCGTCAATTCATTTGAGTTTTAACCTTGCGGCCGTACTCCCCAGGCGGTCAACTTAATGCGTTAGCTGCGCCACTAAAATCTCAAGGATTCCAACGGCTAGTTGACATCGTTTACGGCGTGGACTACCAGGGTATCTAATCCTGTTTGCTCCCCACGCTTTCGCACCTCAGTGTCAGTATCAGTCCAGGTGGTCGCCTTCGCCACTGGTGTTCCTTCCTATATCTACGCATTTCACCGCTACACAGGAAATTCCACCACCCTCTACTGTACTCTAGCTTGCCAGTTTTGGATGCAGTTCCCAGGTTGAGCCCGGGGCTTTCACATCCAACTTAACAAACCACCTACGCGCGCTTTACGCCCAGTAATTCCGATTAACGCTTGCACCCTCTGTATTACCGCGGCTGCTGGCACAGAGTTAGCCGGTGCTTATTCTGTCGGTAACGTCAAAACAGCAAGGTATTCGCTTACTGCCCTTCCTCCCAACTTAAAGTGCTTTACAATCCGAAGACCTTCTTCACACACGCGGCATGGCTGGATCAGGCTTTCGCCCATTGTCCAATATTCCCCACTGCTGCCTCCCGTAGGAGTCTGGACCGTGTCTCAGTTCCAGTGTGACTGATCATCCTCTCAGACCAGTTACGGATCGTCGCCTTGGTGAGCCATTACCCCACCAACTAGCTAATCCGACCTAGGCTCATCTGATAGCGCAAGGCCCGAAGGTCCCCTGCTTTCTCCCGTAGGACGTATGCGGTATTAGCGTTCCTTTCGAAACGTTGTCCCCCACTACCAGGCAGATTCCTAGGCATTACTCACCCGTCCGCCGCTGAATCGAAGAGCAAGCTCTTCTCATCCGCTCGACTTGCATGTGTTAGGCCTGCCGCCAGCGTTCAATCTGAGCCATGATCAAACTCTTCAGTTCAATACTGCTTGGGTTTTTAAGAAACCCTAAACTTGGCTCAGCAATCTCAAATGACTACTATGATTTCTCATGTGGCCACTTGTGATGCTGATAATCTTGGCGACTATCAAACCGTACTCACAAGCACCCACACGAATTGCTTGATTCAATTTGTTAAAGAGCGGTTGGCTGAGCGTTTCGTCTCAACCGAGGCGCGCATTCTACGCTTTCCTCTGTGTCTGTCAAGCGTTTATTTCGAAGTATTTTGCGAGAAACTCGTTCAACTTCAAACACTTGACTCGCTTGCGATCTCTCGTAGCGGGAGGCGAATTCTACAGCGTTACAACCTGCTGTCAACTGCCTTTTTCACCGCTGACGATCTTTCGATCGAAGCCCTTGCAGCACTTCTGAAACTTCTAACTCTTTGAAACTCAAGGAGTTTTCCGCTCCAACTACGCTGGAAGTGGGGCGCATTATAAGCGCTTACAGAAACCCGTCAACCGTTATTTCATAATTGCATAACATTAAGCAAAAGCGGCCCTTCGGGCTCACAAAGCACAAACAAAACGGGGAGGCCCAAAGGCCTCCCCGCTCATACCCTGCCCCAGTTACAAGCTAGGGAAGGCAAACTGCGATGCTTCATGGCTCTTGCGCTGCGGCCAGCGCTGAGTAATGGCTTTACGACGGGTATAGAAGCGCACGCCGTCGGGGCCATAGGCATGCAGGTCGCCAAACAGCGAACGCTTCCAGCCGCCGAAGCTGTGATATGCAACAGGTACCGGCAGCGGCACGTTGACACCGACCATGCCCACTTCGATCTCGTCGCAGAACAGCCGAGCCGCTTCGCCGTCACGGGTAAAGATGCAGGTACCGTTGCCATACTCGTGATCGTTGATCAACTGCATGGCCTGCTCCAGGCTGTCGACGCGCACCACACACAGCACCGGGCCGAAGATCTCTTCTTTATAGATGCGCATTTCTGGCGAGACGTTGTCGAACAGCGTGCCGCCGACAAAGTAGCCATCCTCGCAGCCTGCAACACGCAGGTCACGACCATCGACCACCAGCTTGGCACCCGAGGCAACGCCGTCATCTATATAGCCAAGTACCTTGTCGCGCGCCGCAGCAGTTACCAGCGGCCCCATGTCCAGACCACAGGAAGTGCCAGCGCCGATCTTCAGCGCGCGGATCTGCGGTTCAAGCTTGGCGATCAGCGCATCGGCTGCCTGGTCACCCACGCATACTGCGACGGAAATGGCCATGCAGCGCTCGCCGCAAGAACCATACGCCGCACCCATCAGCGCGCTGACCGCGTTATCCAGGTCGGCATCCGGCATCACCACCGCGTGGTTCTTGGCGCCGCCCAGAGCCTGTACACGTTTGCCGCGCTTGGTGCCTTCGGCATAGATGTATTCGGCAATTGGCGTCGAGCCAACAAAACTCAGGGCTTTCACCTCTGGCGCTTCGATCAGCGCATCGACCGCTTCCTTGTCACCATGCACCACGTTGAGGATGCCCTTGGGCAGGCCAGCTTCGAGCAGCAGCTGGGCGATATACAGCGTCGAGCTTGGATCACGCTCGGACGGCTTGAGGATGAACGCGTTGCCACAGGCGATCGCCAGCGGGTACATCCACAGCGGGACCATGGCCGGGAAGTTGAACGGAGTGATACCGGCAACCACGCCCAATGGCTGGAAGTCCGACCAGGCATCGATGTTCGGGCCGACGTTGCGGCTGTACTCGCCTTTGAGCACTTCCGGGGCGGCACAAGCGAACTCGACGTTCTCGATACCACGCTTGAGTTCGCCGGCAGCGTCTTCCAGGGTCTTGCCATGCTCTTCGCTGATCATCTGCGAGATCTTCGCTTCGTTCTGCTCAAGCAACTGCTTGAAGCGGAACATCACCTGGGCGCGCTTGGCCGGCGGGGTGTTGCGCCAGGCCGGGAAGGCCGCCTTGGCCGAATCAATCGCCTCTTGCACGGTGGCACGGCTGGCCAGTTCGACCTTGCGTACGGCCTGACCGGTAGACGGGTTGAAGACATCGGCGGTGCGTTCGCCCTTGGAAACCAGTTCGCCGTTGATCAGGTGCTGAACAATGCTCATGCATAACTCCAGAAACAGGAAGGAAGGATCAGGCGCGCCGGTGCACGCCTGCCGTCAAAATCAGACAGATCAATCGATCTGGTTGAGGGTCTCGCCCACCGCGTCGAACAGGCGGTCGAGCTCCTGCGGCTGGGTGTTGAAGGTCGGGCCGAACTGCAGGGTGTCGCCGCCGTAGCGCACGTAGAAGCCTTTTTGCCACAGCTTCATCGCCACTTCGTAAGGACGCACAATGGCATCGCCGTCACGTGCCGCGATCTGGATCGCGCCGGCCAGGCCGTAGTTACGGATGTCGACGATATTCTTGGTGCCTTTGACGCCATGCAGCAGGTTCTCGAAGTGCGGCGCCAGCTCGGCGGCTGACTGCACCAGGTTCTCTTTCTGCAGCAGGTCCAGCGCCGCGATGCCGGCAGCGCACGCCACCGGGTGCGCCGAGTAGGTGTAGCCGTGAGGGAATTCCACAGCGTACTCAGGCGTCGGCTGATTCATGAAGGTGTGGTAGATCTCGCTGCTGGCAACCACTGCGCCGAGAGGGATGGCGCCGTTGGTGACCTGCTTGGCGATGCACATCAAGTCCGGGGTGACGCCGAACGCTTCGGCACCGGTCATGGCGCCCATGCGGCCGAAACCGGTGATCACTTCGTCGAAGATCAGCAGAATATTGTGCTGGGTGCAGATTTCACGCAGGCGCTTGAGGTAACCCTTCGGCGGCGGCAATACACCCGCCGAGCCAGCCAGCGGCTCGACGATCACCGCAGCGATATTGGAGGCATCGTGCAGCTCGATCAACTTGAGCATCTCGTCGGCCAGGGCGATCCCGCCCTCTTCCGGCAAGCCCTTGGTGAAGGCGTTGACCGGCAGCACGGTGTGCGGCAAGTGGTCGACATCGAGCAGCTGGCCGAACATCTTGCGGTTGCCGTTGACGCCGCCCAGGCTGGTACCGGCGATGTTCACCCCATGATAGCCACGGGCGCGACCGATCATCTTGGTCTTGGTCGCCTGGCCTTTCAGGCGCCAGTAGGCACGTACCATTTTCAGCGCGGTATCGGCGCACTCGGAACCGGAGTTGGTGAAGAACACGTGATTCAGATCACCCGGAGTCAACTGGGTAATCTTTTCAGCCAGCTGGAACGACAGCGGATGGCCGTACTGGAATGCCGGCGAATAGTCGAGCACGCCAACCTGGCGCGCGACTGCTTCGCTGATTTCCTTGCGGGTATGCCCGGCACCGCAAGTCCACAGCCCAGACAGGGCATCGAAGATGCGCCGGCCCTTGTCGTCGACCAGATAGTTGCCATCGGCGGCAACGATCAGGCGCGGATCGCGCTGGAAATTACGGTTGGCGGTGTACGGCATCCAGTGCGCGTCCAGCTTGAGCTGGCTAGCGATACCGGAAGGCGCGGTTTCGGGCATGTTCATCGGACGGTTCCTCGGCAAACGAATAGGCAACGATGGATGTTGTTGCAGCTAAATTGGCACGGCGATAAAGTCTGGAAAAGCCTACTTTTCAAATCTTCAGTTAGCAGTGGACTAAACTAATGAGCCGACGCCCCGATCCACTTGCGCAAGTCAGCGACTTCGACATCCGCCTGCTCAAGATTTACCGCAGTGTGGTCGAGTGCGGCGGTTTTTCGGCAGCGGAGAACGTGTTGGGTATCGGCCGCTCGGCGATCAGCCAGCAAATGAGCGACCTTGAGCAGCGCCTCGGCCTGCGCCTGTGCCAACGCGGCCGCGCCGGTTTTTCGCTGACCGAAGAAGGCCGCGACGTGTACCACTCGGCCCTGCAACTGCTGAGCGCCATCGAGACCTTTCGCACCGAGGTCAACGGCTTGCACCAACACCTGCGCGGCGAGCTTAATATCGGCCTGACCGACAACCTGGTGACACTGCCGCACATGCGCATCACCCATGCCCTGGCCGAGCTCAAGGACCGCGGCCCGGACGTGCACATCCAGATCCGCATGATCGCCCCCAGTCAAGTCGAGCAAGGCGTGCTCGATGGCAGCCTGCATGTTGGCGTGGTGCCGCAGGCCAGCCCGCTGTCGGGCCTGGAGTACCAGCCGCTGTACAGCGAGCGGTCGCTGCTCTACTGCGCCGTTGGCCACCCGCTGTTCTATGCCGACGACCACAAGATCGACGACGAGCGGCTCAACAGCCAGGATGCGATCGCGCCGACCTTCCGCCTGCCCGGTGAAATCCAGGCGCACTATCAGGCGCTGCACTGCACGGCGAGCGCGTCCGACCGCGAGGGCATGGCGTTCTTGATCCTGACCGGGCGTTACATCGGCTACCTGCCCGATCATTACGCCAGCACCTGGGTGCAACAAGGCCGCCTGCGGGCCCTGAAACCTGCGCAGCGCCATTACGACCTGAGCCTGAACTGGGTGACACGCAAAGGCCGGCGGCCAAACCTGGTACTGGAAAGCTTCCTTGAAAGCCTTGCTGCCACACGCTAAAGGCTTGTCACTTCGGCACAGGCAGGTAATCTGTCGGACAATCCCGTTGCCTCAGCCCGTTCGGAACCGTCCATGACCCTAGAAGTCCCAGCGCATCGCCTCTCCGCCTCGGGCAAGCCCGCCGGCCGCATTCGCCAAAAGAACGAACAGGCGATCATCCAGGCCGCCGAAGACGAGTTTGCCCGCCACGGTTTCAAGGGCACCAGCATGAATACCATCGCCCTCAAGGCCGGCCTGCCCAAGGCCAACCTGCACTACTACTTCACCAACAAGCTCGGCCTGTATATCGCCGTGCTGAGCAACATCATCGAGCTGTGGGACAGCACCTTCAACGCCCTGAGCGTTGATGATGACCCAGGCCAGGCGCTGAGCCAGTACCTGCGCACCAAGATGGAGTTCTCGCGGCGCAACCCGCAGGCCTCACGGATCTTCGCCATGGAAGTGATCAGCGGTGGTCAGTGTCTGACCGAATACTTCAGCGCCGATTACCGTGAGTGGTTCCGCGGCCGTGCCGCTGTGTTCCAGGCCTGGATCGACGCCGGCAAGATGGACCCGGTCGACCCGGTGCACTTGATCTTCCTGCTCTGGGGCAGCACCCAGCACTACGCCGACTTTTCCACTCAGATCTGCCAGGTTACCGGCCGCAGCCGCCTGACCAAGCAGGACATGGAAGACGCCAGCAACAATCTTATCCACATCATTCTCAAAGGTTGCGGCATCCAACTGCCCGCCTGACCCGGACTTATGCCATCTACCCTGCTCGACCTCTGCGAGTTTCGCGAAGAGATTCGCAAGAGCCGCTTCATCACCCTCGCCGGCCCGATCAACAGCCCTGCCGAAGCGCAGAGTTTCATCGAGCGCCACAGCGACCTCGCCGCCACCCACAACTGCTGGGCCTGGAAAATCGGCGGGCAATACCGCAGCAATGACGACGGCGAACCCGGCGGCACCGCCGGCCGGCCGATCCTCGCCGCGATCGAGGCGCAGGACTGCGATCAGGTGGTGGTACTGGTGATCCGCTGGTACGGCGGTATCCAGTTAGGCACCGGCGGCCTCGCCCGGGCCTATGGCGGCGGCGCCAACAAATGCCTGCAACAGGCGCCCAAGCGTCTGTTGGTGCAGCGCAGCGAATACACCTGCAGCTGCAGTTTCAGCGAATTGGCCTTGGTCAAACTGCGTCTGGCTGACGTTGACGGGCTGGTTCTGGATGAACAGTTCACTGCCAATGGTGTAGATCTGCGGCTGGCTATCGGGCCCAGCCATCTGCCGGCACTGCAGCAGCAACTTGCCGACCTGAGCCGCGGCAGAATTGTCCTCAGCGCGTAAGTAATGGATAAAACCGCTGAAACATTACTCACAACTACTGTGAGCCTGCCTGTGGATAAGCTTGGGGCAGTCCGACCCAGGCCCCGAATTACAAGGCGCGCAGAGCATTGATCATATTTTGATCACAGTTTCGTGACAGCGCTGAAAAGCTCCGCATTACAGTAAGTTATCCCCAGCCTGCAATGACAATTCAGCCGCCGGCAGGCAAAACCTGGCCCGCCCGCTTGCGCACAAATACTGTGGAGCAGCCTGTGGATAAACCGTTAGCCACTGGCTCCGGCCCAGACGGCGCAAGGCCCGTAGCCTGCTGATCATTTTTTGCACAACCGTGCATCGGCTGCCACACGCTGGCAAACTGCAGCGACTACGCTGGCAGCTCTGGTGATGGCTACCCGGCATGCGCTACCTCTGAAGGAGTACAGAAATGACCGCAACCAAGACCGCCCTGATCATTGGCGCCTCACGAGGCCTGGGCCTTGGCCTGGTGCAGCGCCTGCACGAAGATGGCTGGAAGGTAATCGCCACCGTTCGCGACAAGGCCAACCCGGGCGACCTGGGCAGCATTGTCGGCGTGCACATCGAAACCCTCGAGATCAACAACACCGCTCAAATCGACAGCCTCAAGCAGCGCCTGCACGGCGAGACGCTAGATCTGCTGTTCGTCAACGCTGGCGTCATGGGGCCGCTGCCGCAGGATCTGGAAGCGGTCAGCGAAGAGCAGATCGGCGCCTTGTTCATGACCAATGCCGTGGCGCCGATCCGCATCGCCCGCCGCCTGGCCGGGCAACTGCGCGAAGGCAGCGGCGTGCTGGCTTTCATGAGTTCGGTACTGGGTAGCGTGAGCATCCCTGATGGCGGCGAGATTCCGTTGTACAAGGCCAGCAAGGCCGCCTTGAACTCGATGATCAACAGCTACGTCGGCGAACTGCAGCGCCCCGACCTCGCCGTGCTGGCCATGCACCCGGGCTGGGTGAAAACTGCAATGGGCGGAGAAAACGCTGAAATCGACGTGTTCACCAGTACCAGCGGCATGCTCAAGCAGATCAAGGCGCACAGCGGCAATGGCGGCCTGCGCTTCATCAATTACAAGGGCGAACCATTGGTCTGGTGAATTGAAAGCTGCAGGGCGAGGCAGTAGACTCGACGCCTCGCCCCCGCGGCGAACCTGGATCAGCAGACAGGGCAAAACTGAGCTGGCTTACCTGAACCCACTTTCAGAGGAGCCGGCACCATGCCTGCGACCCGTACCTGGTTGAAATCCCCCCTTGCCATCTTCACCGCCAACGACAGCGACGCGCGCGGCGGGCTGGTTATCGAAGACGGCAAAATCGTGCAATTGCTGGCCCTGGGCGAAAGCCCTAGCATCCCCTGCTCACAGGTGTTCGACGCCCGCGAGCACGTGATACTGCCTGGTCTGATCAACACCCATCATCACTTCTATCAAACCCTGACCCGCGCCTGGGCGCCGGTGGTCAATCAGCCGCTGTTCCCCTGGCTGAAGACTTTATATCCGGTCTGGGCACGCCTGACTCCGGCCAAGCTCGAGCTGGCCAGTAAAGTGGCCTTGGCCGAGCTGTTGCTGTCGGGCTGCACCACCGCCGCCGACCACCACTACCTGTTCCCGCAGGGCCTGGACAACGCCATTGATGTACAGGTCGAAGCAGTCCGCGGGCTGGGCATGCGCGCCATGCTGACCCGCGGCTCGATGAGCCTGGGCGAAGACGACGGCGGCCTGCCGCCGCAGCAGACCGTGCAACAGGGCGAGGTGATCCTGGCCGACAGCCAGCGACTTATCCACAGCTACCACGAGCGTGGCGAAGGCGCGCAGATCCAGATCGCCCTGGCGCCCTGCTCACCCTTCTCGGTAACCCCGGAAATCATGCGCGCCAGTGCCGAATTGGCCGCAGAGCTGGACGTGCGCCTGCACACCCACCTGGCCGAAACCCTTGATGAAGAGGAGTTCTGCCTGCAGCGCTTTGGCCTGCGTACAGTGGATTACCTGGACAGCGTCGGCTGGCTGGGCCCGCGCACCTGGCTGGCCCACGGCATCCACTTCAACCCCGACGAAATCGCCCGCCTCGGCGCTGCCGGTACCGGCATCTGCCATTGCCCAAGCTCGAACATGCGTCTTGCTTCGGGGATTGCACCCACGGTGGATCTGGAAGCTGCCGGCGCCACGGTTGGCCTCGGCGTCGATGGCTCGGCCTCCAACGATGCCTCGAACATGATCCTCGAAGCGCGTCAGGCGCTGTATCTGCAACGGCTGCGCTATGGCGCCGAACAGATCACCCCGGAACGCGCCCTGGGCTGGGCCACCCGTGGCTCGGCGCACTTGCTGGGGCGCAGCGATATTGGCCAGCTGGCGGTTGGCAAACAGGCTGACCTGGCCCTGTTCAAGCTCGATGAGCTGCGCTTCTCGGGCAGCCATGATCCGCTGTCGGCACTGCTGCTGTGCGGCGCCGACCGTGCCGACCGGGTCATGATAGGCGGCAAATGGCGCGTGATTGACGGCCAGATCGAAGGCCTTGACGTCAAAGGCCTGATCGCCGACCACCGCCAGGCCGCAGCGCAACTGATCGCCGGTTGATATGCGCAGGCCAGGCCGGGCGCATTGCCCGGCCTGGCCCTGTAGAATGGCGACAACCGTTCCTGATCGAGATCACACACATGTACGACTGGCTGAACGCCTTGCCCAAGGCGGAACTGCACATGCACCTGGAAGGCTCGCTCGAGCCCGAGCTGCTGTTCGCCCTGGCCGAACGCAACAAGATCGCCCTGCCCTGGGCGGATGTAGAAACCCTGCGCGGCGCCTATGCCTTCAACAACCTGCAGGAGTTTCTCGACCTCTATTACCAGGGCGCCGATGTCCTGCGTACCGAGCAGGACTTCTACGACCTGACCTGGGCCTACCTGCAACGCTGCAAGGCGCAGAACGTTATTCACACCGAACCGTTCTTCGACCCGCAGACCCACACTGACCGGGGCATCCCCTTCGAAGTGGTCATGGCCGGCCTGAGCAAAGCACTGAAGGATGGCCGTGAGCAACTGGGCATCAGCAGCGGGCTGATCCTCAGCTTCCTGCGCCACCTCAGTGAAGAAGAAGCGCAAAAAACCCTCGACCAGGCGCTGCCGTTCCGCGATGCGTTCATTGCCGTCGGTCTGGACAGCTCGGAGAAAGGCCATCCGCCGAGCAAGTTCCAGCGCGTATTCGAGCGCGCCCGCAGCGAAGGCTTTGACGCAGTAGCCCACGCCGGCGAAGAAGGCCCGCCCGAGTACATATGGGAAGCCCTCGACCTGCTCAAGATCAAGCGCATCGACCACGGCGTACGCGCCATCGAAGATGAGCGGCTGATGCAGCGCATCATTGATGAGCAGATCCCGCTGACGGTGTGCCCGCTATCCAATACCAAACTCTGCGTATTCGAACACATGGGCCAGCACAACATCCTCGAGATGCTTGAGCGTGGCGTCAAAGTCACGGTCAACTCCGACGACCCGGCCTACTTCGGCGGTTATGTCACCGAGAACTTCCACGCGCTACACACCCATTTGGGCATGACCGAGGATCAAGCTCGGCGCCTGGCGCAGAACAGCCTGGACGCTCGCCTGGCCTGACCGGCAACGGTTGCCGGCAGCTCAACCCACCAGCAAGGACGGCTCTGCGCGAGCGATACGATTGATCTGCTGGATACCCAGCGGTGATATCTGCAGCCCGCGCGCACCGTCCTGTTCCTGCAGCCAGCCCGACTGCAGGAACAACGTCAGCAAGGCCTGCCCCAGGCTTCCGCCCAGATGCGGCCCCTGATCGCTCCACTCATTGCAGTGACAGATCACACAGTTGCTCAGTGGCCGCTGTGCCAAGGCCTCGATGTACACGCCGACATTGGCCAACTGCGTGCGACCTGCAAAACTCACCCGCAGCTCACCGTCGTACCCCTCCAGCCAGCCGGCAGTGACCATTCGTTGCAGCAATTCAGCCGCCAGCTCACCGCCCATATGCCCATTGCACAGGCGCGCACGGCGCATCGACAGTGGCACCTGCAGCGGTTTGACCTGGGTTACCCGCGGGCGCAAATCATTCAGATGCAGGCTGGCCAACGCCTCGACCGCCGCCCCCACAGCAGGCGTCGCCAGACGGAAATAGCGTTTGCGGCCACGGGCTTCCAGCCGCAGCAAGCCTGCCGAGGAGAGCAGGGACAAATGCGCACACGCTGAAGACGAACTCACGCCGGTCATCACCGCCAGCTCGTCGGCGGGGCGGGGCGTGCCATCGATCAACGCCCACAACATGGCGCTGCGCTTGGGGTCGGCCATCAGGCTGGCGATCTGGCTGATACTGCTGACTGCTTTCATAAGGTAACTCCCTGCTGAATCATGTCTGGGTCCATTGGCCAAACACGCCAGCGCGCTGACCTGCTTACGGTCTTGGCATAGCATTCCCTGGCAGGGAAGTCCCTCTCGCTGGCGCTGGCTGCTGGGGCCAGTATAAGCCGGGCAAAGTCCCGCGATAGCGCTTCCCGGTTCCTCTACAGACCGGACAAAGCGGTGGGTGGGGCGACCCTCGACGCATTCACCAGCAGGGCAGACCTGGCCGGCCAGAACCACCCAGCAGGCGCAAGCCTTTCTAGCCAAAGCCACAAGCGCCCTTAACGCGAGCTGAAAAGAGAAATATCCTCAGACGCTGCCGACAGCGCCTTTCCGCAAATATGGCAAACAAAAGCGAAGGATCCACTGTGGTTGCGCCTCAGCACAACTAGACAGGGCTTGTGGGAAAGGTCCACAGGCGACCGTCAGTCCGAAGCGACTCAAGGATTGGTGGCACTTGGGGGCAGCAGCGCTAGACTGAATTGGCACCTGTTCTGTGGAGGTATGCGATGAAGATCGTCGTCAGTACATCTGAACGTCACCCCAACTGCCCCTGGCAGGTTCGGCTCGACCAGCACGTGGTGAGCTTTCGCAGTGAGCGTGAAGCGCGGGCCTTTGTCGCAACATTGCAGAAGCGCCTGCAGGCCCCTCACTCGTTCAGCCTTGACGCCTGGCCTGCAAGCGCCGAGTCAGCGTCGCGACACTGACCACCAGAGCCCCGCACAGGCTGATCACCATGGCCATTGGTACCGCACTGCCATCATGCAGCAAGCTGACCAGCGCCGCCGAGCCAGCGGCAACGCTGAACTGCAGGCAGCCCATCAATGCCGACGCGCTGCCTGCGCGGTTGCCCTGACCGCTCATGGCCAACGCCGAGGCGTTGGGGATGATGCAGCCCAGGCTGGCGATGCACACGAACAACGGCAACAACAGGGGCCACAATTGCGTCGGCCGCAACGCCGCCACGCCGAGCAGGATCAGCGCCGCCGCCAGGTACAACCACACTGCTCGCCCCAGCAATACTGCCGGGCCGCGCTTGGCCAACAACCGGGCATTGACCTGTGCAATCAGAATGAAACCCGCTGCGTTGGCACCGAACAGCCAACCATAATGCTCGGCCGGTACCCCATATAGCTTGATGAACACGAACGGCGAGCCGGCGATGTAGGCAAACATGCCGGCAATGGCGGTGCCGCCGGTCAACGCGTGGCCGATAAACACTCGGTCAGCAAACAGCCGCAGGTATTGGCGAAACGCCCCTGACAGCGGCTGGCGCGGCATATCCGCCGGCATGCTCTCGGGCAAGCCGAAGCTGATCGCCAGCAGGCAGCCTGCGCTGAACAGGCTCAAGGCCAGGAAGATCGACTGCCAGCCAGCCAGGTTGACCAATACGCCGCCAAGCATTGGCGCAAGAATCGGCGCCAGGCCCATCACCAGCATCAATTGCGAGAAGACCTTGGCCGAGGCAACCGGGTCGCACTTGTCGCTGACAATCGCCCGTGACAGCACCATCCCCGCGCAGCCACCCAAGGCCTGGACGAAGCGCGCGACAATCAACGTATCCAGATTGGGCGCATAAGCGCAGGCCAGTGAGGCCAGGGTGAACAAGGTCACTCCGAACAGCAGCGGGATGCGCCGACCAAAGCGATCGGCTACCGGGCCGTAGGCCAACTGGCCCAGCGACAGGCCAAGGAAGTACGCGGCCAGGGTAGTCTGGATGTGTTTCTCGTCGGTCAGAAAGGCCTGAGCCATGGCCGGGAATGCTGGCAGGTAAAAGTCGATCGCCAGCGGCCCGAACGCACTCAAGGCGCCGAGAATCAGCACGTAACGCAGGTTCATCAGGAATCCATTAGCAGGCTAAGCAAGCTGCCAAGTCTAACTGCAAAGGCGGATTCTGGCGAAAACCTTTGTGACAATTCCCTGCCCAGAAGCGGCACCGATGACATTCAGCAGCATGCTCGATCACCGGCACCGCTACACTCCAGCGTCGTCAGGCCGATTGCGCCTCGTAGCCTTCCTCACGAATGGCGGCAAGAATCTGTTCGCTGGCCAACTGGCTGTCGACGGTCACTTGCTTGGCAGCCAGATCCACCTCTACCTTGGCCGCAGCATCCTGCCCCTGTACCGCCGCAGTCACTGCTTTTACACAGTGGCCACAGGTCATGCCTTGTACATTGAAAACTTGCATTGGTCAGTCTCCTTCGTGGGTTTGCCACAGTTTCAAGCTTGCCATCGGGTCAAGGTCAAGTTATGCCGTCCTCGGCCGGACTGGCAATCCGCGCCTGGCTCAGCCAAGCTGCGCCTTTGACAGTTTATGAAGCAGGAGATTGTTCATGATCAGGCCAGCACTGAGCCTTGTCGGCTTGCTCGCCGCTTTGACCGTGGTGCCTGCGGCCAGCGCCGCTGGCAACTCGGACTACAGCGTGCTGATTATTTCGCGCGAGCGGCTTGAGGTGGCGACCACCTGCGAGATCGGCGTGTACCTCAATGACCAACTGTCCGGTCGCCTGTTCCAGGAACAATCGACCTCGTTCAACCTGCCGCCCGGCCCGGTGGATATCCGCTTGCGCCTGTTGCCGGGGCAAGCCCCCGGTTGCAACCCTGGCCTGGAGAACCAGCACAATCAGCGCCTGACCCTGCAGGCCGGACAGATCAACAAGTATCGCATCGCCATGGACCACAGCGGCCTGCACCTGACCCGAGCCAGCCTGGACTATTGACCTTGACCCTGTGGCAGGGTTGATGCTGCAGGCCTGTCCAAGGAGGCCAGCCATGTCTGCATCCACTGTTTTTGACCTGCCCATCAGCGGCATGACCTGCGCCAGCTGCGCCGGGCGTGTCGAGCGCGCCCTGCGCAAGGTGCCCGGCGCGGCGCAGGTTAGCGTCAACCTGGCGACCGAGACCGCCCGTGTCGAAGCTCCAGCGCAAACCCTGCCTGCGTTGGTCGAGGCTGTACGTCAGGCCGGCTACGAAGCATCCATGCCGGATGCCGCTGCGCCCGACCCTGATGATGCCCAGCGCCATTTGCGCAATGAGCGCCTGGCCGTGGCCGCTGCGGTGCTGCTGGCGCTGCCACTGGTGTTGCCGATGCTCCTGCAGCCGTTCGGCGTGCACTGGATGCTGCCGGCCTGGGCGCAGTTTGCCTTGGCTACGCCGGTGCAGTTCATCCTCGGCGCACGTTTTTACAGAGCGGCCTGGAAAGCCGTGCGCGCAGCCGCCGGCAACATGGACCTGCTGGTTGCGCTCGGCACCAGTGCCGGTTACGGCCTGAGCCTTTATCAATGGGCCAATGCTCCGCTAGGGGTAGAGCCGCACCTGTACTTCGAGGCCTCGGCAGTGGTCATCGCCCTGGTGCTGCTCGGCAAATACCTCGAAAGTCGCGCCAAACGCCAGACCGCCAGCGCCATCCGCGCCCTCGAGGCGCTGCGCCCGGAGCGCGCCCTGCGCGTGCTCGATGGGCGTGAGGAGGATGTGCCGATCAGCCAACTGCGCCTGCACGATCTGGTCCGAGTCAAACCCGGCGAGCGCTTCCCGGTCGACGGCGAAGTCATCGAAGGCAGCAGCCACGCCGACGAGGCGCTGATCAGCGGCGAGAGCCTGCCGGTACCCAAGCACCCCGGCGACCCGGTCACCGGCGGCGCCATCAATGGCGAAGGCCAATTGCTGGTACGCACCCTGGCACTCGGCACCGAAACGGTACTCGCGAGGATCATTCGCCTGGTCGAGGATGCCCAGGCGGCCAAGGCGCCGATTCAGAAACTGGTCGACCGGGTCAGCCAGGTGTTCGTCCCGGCGGTGCTGGTGATCGCTTTGATTACCCTGCTCGGCTGGTGGTGGTATGGCGCACCGCTGGAAACCGCCTTGATCAACGCTGTCGCCGTGCTGGTAATTGCCTGCCCATGTGCGCTTGGCCTGGCGACGCCTGCAGCGATCATGGCCGGCACTGGCGTGGCCGCCCGCCACGGCATCCTGATCAAGGATGCCGAAGCGCTGGAGCGCGCCCACGCCGTCAACCGCGTGGTGTTCGACAAGACCGGTACGCTGACCTCAGGCAGCCCGCGCATTGTCCACAGCCTGGCCGCCGTTGCCGATGAAGCGCACTTGTTGCGTCTGGCCGGGGCACTGCAACAGGGCAGTGAGCACCCGCTGGCCAAAGCGGTGCTCGGCGCCTGCAGCGAACATGGCCTGGACGTGCCGCCCGTCAGCGACAGCCAGTCACTGACCGGGCGCGGCATCGCCGGCGTGGTCGAGCAACGCCAGTTGGCCCTCGGCAACCGGCGTTTGCTCGAAGACAGCCAGCTGCAACCCGGCGAGCTTGCAGGCAAAGCACAGACCTGGGAAGCCGAAGGCCGCACCCTGTCGTGGCTGATCGAACAGGCACCGCAGCCGCAGGTGCTCGGCCTGCTGGCCTTTGGTGACAGCCTCAAGCCCGGTGCCGCAGAGGCCGTGCGCAGTCTGCGCGCGCGAGGCGTCAGCAGCCACCTGCTGACCGGCGACAACCGCGGCAGTGCCAAGGTGGTCGCCGACGCGCTGGGCATCGAGGATGTCTACGCCGAAGTACTGCCGGCCGACAAAGCCGCGACCGTGACCGTGCTCAAGCGCGACGGCGTGGTGGCTATGGTCGGTGACGGTATCAATGACGCCCCGGCCCTGGCCGCCGCCGACATCGGTATCGCCATGGGCGGTGGCACCGATGTCGCCATGCAGGCCGCCGGCATTACCCTGATGCGCGGTGACCCGCGGCTAGTGCCGGCAGCCCTGGAAATCAGCCGCAAGACCTACGCCAAGATCCGCCAGAACCTGTTCTGGGCCTTCATCTACAACCTGGTCGGCATCCCGTTGGCCGCGTTTGGCCTGCTCAACCCGGTGCTGGCGGGCGCCGCCATGGCCCTGTCGAGCGTCAGCGTGGTGAGCAATGCGCTGTGGCTGAAAACCTGGAAACCCGACAACGACCAGCAGGAGGCACCATGAATATCGGCCAGGCTGCCCGCCTCAGCGGGCTGAGCAGCAAGATGATCCGTTATTACGAGTCGATCGGCCTGCTCAAACCGGCGCAACGCAGCGACAGCGGCTATCGCCTCTACCAACAGCAGGACCTGCACAGCCTGGCCTTCATCAAGCGCTCACGCGATCTTGGCTTTTCTCTGGAGGAAGTCGCCAGGCTGCTGACTCTGTGGCAAGACCGTGAACGCGCCAGCGCCGATGTCAAAGCCCTGGCCAACGAGCACATCGCTGCGCTGAACACACGCATCGAAGAGCTGGTCAGCCTGCGTGACACTCTCAGCCAACTGGTTGCCGATTGCCACGGCGATGACCGCCCCGACTGCCCGATCCTCAAGGATCTGGCCAGCGGCAAAGCCTGCTGTAGCTAAGACCACACTGCCCTGCCCAGTTTTGGTATGCCGTATTAGCCCAATCACGACCGAATCGTCGCCAAACGCGACGTCGGCCAATAAATACAGGGATTTGACCTCTATAAATCGCCCACGCTGCCGATGCCCTGAAGTGCCTGTTTCATGCGTCGATAAAAAAAATACTCCGGGAGCGTGGATGAACATCAAACAAAAACTGACTTGGGCGTTTGCCGTGATTGCCGGCTTGCCCATCGTCCTCGTGGCTACCCTGGTAGTGGTCAACCTGCGCGGCGAGGCCCGCGATGATTTTCTCGACAACAGCAGCCGAGAGATTCGCCAGGTCAGCAATGCGATGAACATCTTCTTCCAGGGCATCGACCAGAACGTCAACTACATGGCCGCGCAGCCAATGGTTGCCGCCACCGGCAGCGAGCTGAACAAGTACACCAGCGCCAACCCGTCCTACACCCTGGGCGAGCAAGACGCCAAGGTGCTCGACTTCTTCACCCGCCTGGCCGACGCCCACCCGGCTTACGCCTACCTGTCCTACGGGGTCGCCGACGGCGGCTACGTCGGCTGGCCGGCCGGGCAGAAGTTCGTCAATTACGACCCGCGCCAGCGCCCTTGGTACCAACTGGCGATGGCCAACCCCGGCAAGACCATCCGCACCGGCGCCTACTACTGGGCCGCCGATGATGCCGTGCTGGTCAGCACCGTGCGCACGGTAACCAACCAGCTGGGCAGCCCCGGCGGCGTGGTCAACATCGACGTCTCGCTGAACGGCCTCACCGAAATCGTCAAGAAGATCAAGCTGGGCGACAGCGGCTACCTGATCCTCATGGAAAACAACGGCAACGTGATGGTCGACCCACGCGACGCCAGCCACAACTTCAAGCAACTGAGCAGCTTTGGCGGCGGTTACGCCGATCTGGCCAAGGCCGGCAAGGGCCTGGTGCAAGTCGAGATCAATGGCGAGCGCTACATGGCCAACATCTACCCGGATGAAACCCTCGGTTGGACCTTCATTGGCCTGATCCAGGAAGGCGAGGTGATGCAGACCACCACCCGCCTGACCTGGCTGATCGGCACCATTGCGCTGGTCCTGGCCGCGTTGTTCGCAATCGTCGGTGCCGCGTTCGCCAAGCTCATCGTGCGCCCGATCAACAGCGTCAGCAGCGGCCTGGAAGACATCGCCCAAGGCGAAGGCGACCTGACCCGCAGCCTGGAAGTCCGCGGCCGCGACGAAACCGCGCAACTGGCCGGCTGGTTCAACCAGTTCCTCGGCGCGATTCGTAGCCTGATCCAGCATATCGGCGCTGCCGCCGGCAAGATTCTCAGCACCTCCAGCAGCTCGACGCGCGTCTCCAACGACATGGCCGAAGCGGCCGGGCGTCAGCGCGAAGCAGTGGACATGGTGTCTACCGCCTTCCACGAAATGGTCGCCACCGCCAACGAAGTCGCCCGTTCCTGCAGCCAGGCGGCGCAGTCGGCCGACAGCGGCCAGCAGCAGGCGCGTGAAGGTCAGCAGCAGATCGATGCCGCGGTGCAGAGCGTTGACCGCCTGAGCCAGGAGATCGAGCAATCAGCGCAGTCGATCCAGCAACTGGAGCGTGACAGCAACGCGATCCAGTCGATTCTGGGCACCATCCGCTCGATTGCCGAGCAGACCAACCTGCTCGCCCTCAACGCCGCCATCGAAGCCGCCCGGGCCGGCGAACAAGGCCGCGGCTTTGCTGTGGTAGCCGACGAAGTCCGCGCGCTGGCCAAGCGCACGGCCGACTCCACCGCCGAAATCGACGGCCTGCTCGGCAACCTCGCCAGTCGCACCGCTGAAGTTGCCCAGCAGATGCACGCCAGCCTGGATGTCTCGCAGCAGTCGGTCAGCCGGATTGGCCTGGCCCGCGACAGCTTTGGCCAGATCCGTGAGTCGGTCGACGTGATCCGCGACATGAACACGCAGATCGCCACCGCCGCCGAAGAGCAGCATCAGGTCGCGGAAGACATCAACCGGCACATCAGCCAGATCCACGGTGATGCGCAGTTGGTGGCAGAACTGGCCCAGGCCGCGCGGCAGGACTCGGAGAGCCTGGCTGGCCTTTCGAACGAGCTGGACAGCCTGGTCCGCCGCTTCCGTACCTGATCAGCCGGCCCGCGCCTGCTCTTGGCCAACCGCCGTCAGAGCAGGCGCAGCTCGCCTGGGGTCACGCCGAACATCTGCTTGAACGCGGCGATGTAAGCTGAGGTTGAGTCATAGCCACAGCCCAGCGCCGCTTCGGTGACACTCTCCCCGGCTTCCAGCAACGCCAGGGATGACAGCAGCCGCATGCGCTGACGCCAGACCCGAAAACTCAGGCCGGTCTCGCGCTGCAACAGGCGCATCACGGTCTTCTCCGAACAGCCCAACTGCAGCGCCCAGTCTTGCAGGGTCTGCGTCTGATCCGGCGCGGCAATCAGCTGGTTGCACAAGCGCAGCAGGCCAGGATGACGCGGCAGCGGCAAACTGAAGCCGACTTCCGGCAGCCCGCGTAACTGATCGAGCAGCACCGCGACCAAGCGCGCCTCTGCGCTATCTTCCTCTGGATAATGCGCAGGCAGCAGGCAGAACTGCTTGATCAGCTCGCGTGCCAGTGGCGTGACTTCAAGTACCCGGCATTGCGCGCTGGCCCACGGACAGGCATCGCGGCGCACATACAGGCTGCGCATCTCGGCTTGCATCGAGGTGGCGACATCGTGCTCGAGGTCAGCCGGGATCCACACGCCCCACTGCGGCGGGGCGAAGTAGCTGCCGTCGCTGGTGTAGACGCTCAAGACTCCACTGATGGCGTAGGAAAACTGCACCCAGTCATGCCGATGGCGAGTGGTCCATGAGCCGGCGCCGAGGCTCTCGGCGCGGGCATAGACGGGGCGTGGCAGGCGCTCCAGCGTAGGGATGGGGCGCGGGGCGGTCAGTTGTCCGTTGCTCGGCATGGTGTCAATCTAGTTGTTCTGATCAGACAAGCCTAACAGGTTTGCCCGAGCAGCCAGCCCAGGCTCAACGCTCGACGATCATGGTCACGCCCTGGCCGCCCGCCGCGCAGATCGAAATCAAACCGCGACCCTTGCCGGCCGTTGCCAGAAGCTTGGCCATGTTCGCCAGCACCCGACCGCCGGTTGCGGCAAACGGATGTCCCGCTGCCAGCGAACTGCCTTTGACGTTCAACTTGCTGCGGTCGATTGGCCCCAGCGCCGCGTCCAGCCCCAACCGCGTGCGGCAATACTCGTCATCTTCCCAGGCTTTGAGCGTGCACAGCACCTGGGCGGCAAACGCCTCGTGGATTTCGTAGTAGTCAAAGTCCTGCAAGCTCAGGCCATTGCGCGCCAGCAGACGCGGCACGGCATACACCGGCGCCATCAGCAGGCCTTCCTGACCTTTGACGAAGTCCACCGCCGCGCTCTCGCCATCGACCACATAGGCCAGCACCGACAGGCCTTGCTCGGCTGCCCATTGCTCGCTGCCCAGCAGCACCAGCGAGGCACCGTCGGTCAACGGCGTCGAGTTGCCGGCAGTGAGGGTGCCGAGGCCGCTGCGATCGAACGCCGGCTTCAATTTGGCCAACTGCTGCTGGCTCAGCTCCGGGCGCAGGTTGTTGTCGCGGCTTAAGCCCAGGTAAGGCGTGAGCAAGTCATCGTGCCAACCCTCGGCGTAAGCTGCAGCCAGCCTCTGGTGGCTGTGCAGGGCCAATTCGTCCTGGGCCTCGCGACTGATTTGCCAGGTCTGCGCCATGCGCTCGCAATGCTCACCCATCGATAGCCCTGTACGCGGCTCGCCGATGCTCGGCAAGGCCGGCTTGAGGTCGGCCGGGCGCAATTGCAGAAACGGTTTCAGGCGCTCGGCCAGGTTTTTGCCACGACCGGCCTGCAGGAGAATCCGCCGCAAGCCTTCACTGACCGCGATCGGCGCATCCGAGGTGGTGTCGACGCCACCGGCAATGCCACTGTCGATCTGCCCAAGGGCAATCTTGTTGGCCACCAGCAAAGCAGCCTCGAGGCCGGTACCACAGGCCTGCTGAATATCGTAGGCCGGGGTTTGCGCCGACAAGCGTGAGCCGAGCACACATTCGCGGGTCAGGTTCATGTCGCGTGAATGCTTGAGCACCGCCCCGGCGACCACTTCACCCAGGCGCAGCCCGTGCAGACGGTAGCGCTCAAGCAGGCCTTCGAGGGCAGCGGTTAGCATCGCCTGGTTGCTGGCCTTGGCGTAGGCGCCATTGGAGCGGGCGAACGGGATTCGATTGCCGCCCAGAATTGCGACCCGGCGAGATGAACGCATGCGGTTATTCCTCCTGAAACAATTTGATCCGTACAGACTAGGTGTTTTTAACCCGGTCGAACGACCGTTACATAAACTTGGTCCACACTTGCATGCTTGCCTTACGGGAGACCCGCAATGACTGACCGCTACCTCGGCTTCGCCAACTCCAACCTGGGCCGTCGCCTGGTCGACGCCCTCGGCCTGCCGCAACCAGCACCGCTGGAGCGCTGGCAGGCTGGCCGCCTGCGCCCGGTCGAGGGCGCGCTGGTGTTGGGCGGCGGGCCGCTGGCCAATCGGGTCGAAGCCATTGCCGCTCGGCTCACCGACGAACTCTACAGCTTTGCCGGCGATGGGCTGCAAGCGCAGCCTTGGGTAGCGGGCCTAGGGCCCAAGCTCAAGGCTGTGGTGTTCGACGCCAGCCATTTGTCCGACAGCGATCAGCTCTGCCAGTTGCGCGAGTTTTTCCAGCCGCTGCTACGCAGCTTGGCGCCAAGTGCCCATGTCGTCATCCTTGGGCGCGCTCCGGAGAGCCTCGGCGATCCGCTGGCCAGCGTCGCCCAACGCGCGCTGGAAGGCTTCAGCCGCTCGCTGGGCAAAGAGCTGCGCAACGGCGCCACCGCGCAGTTGCTGTATGTCAGCGAAGAGGCCGACGAGCAGCTGGAAGGCGCATTACGCTTCTTCCTGTCGCCCAAGAGCGCCTTTATTTCTGGCCAGGTGTTGCGCCTGCAAGGCTGCGCCAGCCAGGTACAGGACTGGACCCGCCCGCTGGCCGGGCGTCGCGCCTTGATTACCGGCGCTGCCCGTGGCATCGGCGCGGCCATTGCGCAAACCCTCGCTCGAGATGGCGCCGAGGTGATCCTGCTCGACGTGCCGCAGGCCCGCCAGGACCTCGAAGCACTCGCGGCACGCCTGGGTGGCCGCGCCCTGGCGCTGGATATCTGCGCCAGTGATGCCGCCGAGCAGCTGCTGGCAGGCTTGCCCGAAGGTATCGACATCGTCGTGCACAACGCTGGCATCACCCGCGACAAGACCCTGGCCAACATGACCCCGGATTACTGGGACGCAGTCATGGCAGTCAACCTCAAGGCGCCGCAGGTGCTGACCCAGGCGCTGCTGGACGCCGGCGCGCTCGGCGACAACGCGCGGATCATCCTGCTCGCGTCGGTCAGCGGCATCGCCGGCAACCGCGGCCAGTCCAACTACGCCGCCAGCAAGGCCGGCTTGATCGGTCTGGCCCAGGCCTGGGCACCTATCCTGGCCAGCCGCGGCGCCAGCATCAATGCCGTAGCACCTGGGTTTATTGAAACGCACATGACCGCATCGATGCCGATGGGCCTGCGCGAGGCTGGCCGGCGTCTGAGTTCGCTGGGCCAGGGCGGGCGCCCGGAAGACGTTGCCGAAGCGGTTGCCTGGCTCAGCCAGCCCGGCTCCGGCGCAGTCACCGGCCAGGCCCTGCGGGTATGTGGCCAGGCCTTGATGGGAGCATGAGCATGACGCGCCAATGGCAAGACCTGCACAGCCCCGATTCCAGCGCCAGTCTGTACTTGCGGGCCTTGAGCAAACGCAAGATCAGCGGTGACCAGTTACCCACCAGCGGCTTGCGTTGCTGGTTGCGGGTGCAGCCTGACAATCTCGCGGCCTATCGCCGGCTGTGTCACTTCACCGACAACGGTCGCTTGCCGGCCACCTATCCGCATGTAATGGCCTTCACCCTGCAACTGCAACTGCTGACTGCGGCAGACTTCCCCTTCCCGTTGCTGGGGCTGGTTCACCTGCACAACAGCATTCAGGTACTGCGACCGCTCGGCGCCATCGACGGGCTGCACTTCGCGGTGTATGCCGACAACCTGCAGCCCCACCCCAAGGGCGGCACCTTCGAACTGATCACCGAAGCCGAAGACGGCCTCGGCCTGCTCTGGCGCGAAACCAGCCGCATGCTGGTGCGCGGCCTCAAGCTTGAAGCAGCGGCCAGTGAGCCGGTCGAGGCCGAGCTCGCCAGTGAGCTGGCCGAGGTCACCCGCTGGTACGCCGACAGCGATATCGGCCGGCGCTATGCCAAGGTCTGTGGCGACTACAACCCGATCCACCTGAGTGCGCCAACCGCCAAGCTGTTCGGCTTCCCCAAGGCGATCGCCCATGGCATGTGGAGCAAGGCCATGGCCATGGCTGCGCTGGCCGGGCACCTGCCGGCGGCCGGCTATGTGTTCGAAGTGGATTTTCTCAAACCGGTACGTTTGCCGTCGGAGGTAGTGCTCAGCGCCAGTGCTGCCGGCGCGCAAGGCGAGCTGCGCCTGGATGGCCACGCTGACCTGCTGCACATGCTGGGCCGCTGGCAGCCGATTGCGCCGAACTGATCGGCAAACTTGCTTTACGTCGGGGCTGGCCGGAAGCTATGCGCCATTAGGAGAGCCCCGATGAACTTGCAAGAACTGACCACACGCCTGCACCAGATCCGCGACAACAACGACTGGCGCGGCTTTCACAGTCCGAAAAACCTGGCCATGGCCGCCAGCGTGGAAATGGCCGAGCTGGTAGAGATCTTCCAGTGGCTGACCGAAGACCAGTCGCGCCAGCTCGCCCCCGAGCAACTCGCCCATGCCGGCCAGGAGGTCGGCGACGTGGTCCTCTATCTGCTGTTGCTGTGCAGCGAGCTGGGGCTGGACATGGACCAGGTGGTGCGGGCCAAGCTGGCCGACAGCGAAAGGCGCTTCGCGCGATGAACGACCGTCATTTCGATCACCTGGCCACGCGCTTCGCAGAAAAAATCTACGGCGGTGCCAAAGGTGCCATCCGCTTGGCTGTGCTCCAAGCCGACCTCGCTGAAGCCTTGCCCGATCGCCCGCTGCGTATTCTCGACATCGGCGCCGGCCTTGGCCACATGGCGCTGTGGCTGGCCGAGCGCGGGCATCAGGTGACCCTCGCCGAGCCGGCGGCACCGATGCTCGATGGCGCCAGGGCCCGCTTTGCCGAAGCCGGGCAGACCGCGACTTTCATCCAGGCCCCCTGGCAAGATCTGCTTGGCCAGTTAACCGAGCCTTATGACCTGGTGCTGTGCCATGCCGTGCTCGAGTGGCTGGCCGAACCCGAGACCATTCTGCCGGTGCTGCATCAACTGACGGCGCCGGGTGGCTGGCTATCGCTGGCATTCTACAACCGCGATGCACTGGTTTACCGCAACCTGCTCAAGGGCCATTTCCGCAAGCTGCGCAGCAATCACCTGGCCGGGGAGAAGCAGAGCCTGACCCCGCAGAAACCACTTGATCCGCGCGAACTGCGCGCGCAACTTGAAGGCCTGTGGGCGGTCGAAACTGAAAGTGGCGTTCGCGTGTTCCACGACTACATGCCCAAGGACTTCCAGGACAAGGCCGAGCTGCTCGACCTGCTCGAGATGGAGCTGGCTCACCGCCGCCACCCAAGCTTCGCCGGCCTGGGCCGCTACCTGCATTGGGTCTGCCGCCCGCTCTGACTGCACCGCGCCAGGAGGAACCATGCTCAACCGTCTTGTCTGCCTGGCCCTGCTGCCCTTCGCCCTGGCCGCGTGCCAGGGCACCAACCCGTATGTGGCCAGCGGCAAGCCGATCCCGCCCGCCCCGGCCAGTGCCGCGACCACCTTTGATCGCAGCGCCTACCCAAGCGCGCCACGCGACTACGGCCGCTATCGCAGCTGGGGCTGGCGCAATGGTCAGTTGCCCAGCGGCACAGCCAACGCCGACCCCGCGCAACTGGCCGATGCCGTCAGCGGCGCGCTCGATCAGCACGGGCTGCGCCCGGCGCACAATGGCCAGGCGGATCTGTTGGTCAGCGCCGACCTGCGCCTGGAGCGACGCCTGCGCCAGGTCCGCGATTACGACTACGATCCTTACTACGGTGGCGCACCGTATGGCGGCATCGGTTATGGCGGCTACCGCAACGGCTACGGCGCGTACGGCAGCGTGCCGATCGTGCGCACCTACCAGGTTGAGGTGATGGTGGTTCACATCGCCTTTTTCGATGCCCGTGATGGTCAGCCGGTGTGGAGCGCCAGCGCCGAAAGCGGCGCCGACAACGACTCACCACGCGACCGCGAGAGCGCTCTGCGCGAATCCGTGCACAAGGCACTCAACGGCTATCCTCCCAGTTAACGCTTAACGGAGAAACCACCATGCTGCGCAGTCTCGTTGTGTTGTCCCTGGCGTTGCTGCTCGGCGCCTGTTCGAGCAATAACGTCCAGCAGGATTTCGACGCCAGTCGCGATTTTGCCGGCTATCGCACCTGGGCCTGGCAGGAGCCGGCCTTGCAATACCGCCCGGACGATCCACGGATCAAGAGCGACCTCACTGAACAGCGGATTCGCCAGGCGGTCGAGCAGCAGCTCGATCAACGCGGCTTGCGCCTGGCCCAGGCTAACGCTCGCGCAGACCTCAAACTGCGCGCCTACCTGATCGTCGAGCAGCGCCAGCAGCAGATCACCACCAACTATGGCGGCGGCTGGGGCGGTTACTGGGGTGGCTATTGGGGCGGGCCGATGTACAACGAAACGCGCAACGTCGACTACAAGGTCGCGACCATTCAGGTCGACATGTTCGACGGCCGCGATGACAAGCTGGTCTGGCGCGGCAGCGCCGAGCAGATCATGAACCGCTACCCGCCAAGCCCGGAAGAGCGTAACCAGGCGATTCAGAAGACCGTCGACCAGGTCCTCAGCCAGTATCCACCAGGCCGCGCCAAATAGCCCTGAGCGCCACAGGTTCGCCTGTGGCGCATCACGCGCTGCCATCAAGGCAACTCGCCATCACTTTGACTACACTCCTGACACCGCCGCCACGCTGCATGGCTGAAGGTCGGCAAAGGAGTGCCTGTGGGTACGCGTTCTGCCCTGCGCCAACGCGGCGCAATCGGCCTGATGGCGGCGATGACGCTCGGCCTGGCGTTGCTGTTTCTGTTGTTGGTAGTCGACAGCGGCAGACTCTATCTTGAGCAACGCAAGTTGCAGCGGATTGCCGACATGGCGGCGCTGGAAGCCGCCGGCCAATCCGCCGTGTGCACGGGCAGCGGCCCACAAGCCAGCGCCATTGCCCGCGCTGCGGCGACCCGCAACGGCCACTTGCCGGAGGATCCGCTGCAGGCGCTTTGTGGCTACCTGCAGACCGGCGCCAACAGCGTGCGCGCCTTTACCAGCAACAATGCCCGTGCCGAAGTGATCAAGGTTGATGTCAGCCATACGGTCACTACCAGCATTGCCGGCGGCGTGTTCGCGCTGGTGCGCAACGGGCAGCTGCCAGCCACCTCGACCTTGCGCGCCAGCGCCGTGGCGGCCAAGCCCCTCCCCGCCCAGGCCATGCTGCGCATTCGCACTACCCTGGTTAACCTGGATTCGCGTCAGTCGAGCTTGCTCAACGGCCTGTTGAGTGCGCTTGGCAGTACTGCACAACTCAGCCTCGCCGGCTGGCAGGGTATCGCCGACACAGACATCAACCTGCTCAAATACCTCGATCAGTTGGCCATCGACCTCAAGGTCAAGGCCGGCGACTACCAGCAACTGCTCAACGCCGACGCCACCCTGAGTCAGTTACTCAACGCCGCCGCCAAGGTCTTGCAGCAAGGCGGCGCTGCAGTGGATGTAGTGACCAATCTGGGCAATCTGGCGGCCGGCAGCGCCAACGGTACCCTGCTCAATCTGGGCGAACTGCTGAACATTCAGAACGGCACCGCCCAAGCCGGCCTGGATGCGAACATCCAGCTGCTGCAAATGGTGCAGGGGGTGATCCAGCTGGCCGCCAGGGACAGCGCGGTAACCGCCGATCTGCCGCTCAGCGTGCTAGGGCTGCTCAACGGCCGCGTGCGCATCAAGGTGATCGAGCCGCAGCAGATCTCGGCAATCGGCGACCCGAGCAAGGATCAACTGGCTGTTCACACTGCGCAGATCCGGGCCCTGATCTCCCTTGACCTGCCGCTGCTGGGTGGCATCGCCGGGCTGCTCAATGCAGTGCTCGACCTGGCCGCGCCGTTGACCAATATCCTCAACAATCTGCTCAGCCTCAATCTGTCCGGCACGCTGCAATCGGTAGGCTGCGCGCTCGGGATACCGTGCAAGGTCAGCGACATCAAACTGCTCGAAGACAAGCTGCACATCGACATCGGCCTGGAAGTGGCCGAGGCCAGCGCGATGCTCACGCCCACTGCGGCGGATGCGTTCAGTTGCTCACCCAAGAGCCTGAAAACAGCGTCGCGCAAATCAGCGGTAAAAATCGCGGTTGGCAAATTCGATACCCCTGAGACTTTCTTCACCCAAGGCACCACAGCAGTCAAGGCGCTGCCGCTGATCGACATCGGTACCAACTATTGCAGCCGCCTGCTGATCCTGCCGCCCTCGTGCGGCACCCGGGTGCCGTATGCCGGTGGCGGCATCGGTGTGCGGGTCAACAGCAAGGTCCTCGGCAGCGGCCCGCTGGACCTGCCGTTGTTGTTCAAAGCCAGCAGCGAACCGCCGAACATCGGCCTGGCGCCGGCGTATCTGCCGTTGGCGGACACCCTGGTGGTCGCCAGCCTCAGCGACACCCTCATGGGGATTCATCTGGAGGCCTACAAGCCCACCAGCAACAGCGCCCTGGGCGACATTCTGGTGCTGACCGCCGGCCTGCTCGACGGCGTCAAGCTACTGCTGGAGCCAGTGATCAAAAGCCTGCTCAGCCCCCTCCTCGATCCATTGGTCAACGCCCTGCTGAAGGTACTCGGGATCGACCTCAACAACGCGGCCGTGGGCGCCAACCTGACCTGCGCCGGGGGCCGCGCTCAGCTGATGCTGTGACATGGCAGGCGAATACAGAAACAGGCACCGTCGCCCTGATTGCTCACCTGCAGACTGCCGCCCATGGCGCTGACGATGCCATGACTGACCGACAGGCCAAGGCCGGTACCGACGCCGGCAGGCTTGGTGGTGAAGAACGGTTCGAAGATGCGCTCATGTAGCTGGGGATCGATGCCGCCGCCGTTATCCTGCACCCACAGCACCACGCTGCCCGGCTCAAGGCTCTGGTGCAGGCTGATCGCCGCGTCGCGCCGCCCCAGCCCAAGCAATGCATCGCGGGCGTTGACCAGCAGGTTGATCACCACCTGTTCGAGCTGATCCTGATGGCCAAGCACTTGCGGCTGTTCATCTGGCACGCTGGTCTCCACGCTAACGCCTTTGCCGCGCAGGCCTTCATCGAGCAACGCCACCGCAGCAGTCACTGCGGTCCAGGCCGGGAACCACTCGCGCTCTACCTCCGAGCGCCGGCCGAACACGCGCATATGGTCAACCAGCCGCGCCACGCGATCGGTCTGCGCTTCGATCCGGCGCAGCTTCTCCAACAGGTAGTCGGTTTCGGCCAGGCCGCTTTCCACTCGCTTGATGGTGTTGACGGTGGCCATCCGGATGACATTCAGCGGCTGATTGATCTCGTGCAGCAGGCCGGTCGCCAGTTCACCCAAGGTCGCCATCTTGGCCCCTTGCAGCAGTTGCTGCTGGCTGCGCCGCACTTCGGTGTTGTCGCGCCCGACAGCCTGGATTTCCAGCAGTTGGCCGTGCTCGTCGAACAGGCCGCGGTCGGCCCAGATCCACCAGGCGTGCTCGCGGCCGGGCAGCTGCAGACAGATTTCGCTGCTGCTCAGCGGCTGCTCCGGGGTCAGCTGCCGCAGCCGCTCGACAAACGCTGCGCGCTGCGCCGGCGACAACCACTGCCCCAGATCCATCCCTACCAGTTGCTCCGGCGTGCATTGCAGGTAATCGGCCAGTGGCCGGTTGCCGAACATCAGGCTCAGGTCAGGCCGGTAGCGGCAGATCATCGCGGGCGAGTCTTCTACCAGCACCCGATAGCGCTCTTCGCTCTGGCGCACGCGCTCAGCCGCTTCGGTGGCCTCGCTGACATCCAGCCACAGGCCGACCACTTCCAGCGGCTGGCCGAGGTCATCACGCAGCAAGCGCGCTTCATCAAGAATCCAGTGATAACCGCCGCGGCTGTCGCGCAGGCGCACGCGGCAGCGGGCCTGGCCCTCGCGCAGCAGGTCGCGGGTGCGTTGCAGCCACAGCGCATGATCATCCGGGTGCACGGCCAGGCCAGGCTGGCGCGCCTGCTCGCTGTCGGCCGCCCAGCCAAGCATGGGCTGCAAGCTGGCGCTGAAGAATTCGCTGTGCAGCGCGCCGTCGCTGCAGCGCTGCACATAGATCACTGCCGGCGAGCTGGCGATCAGGTTTTCCAGCCGGGCCCGCGCGGCGCTGGTTTGCAGCTCCTGGGCCTTGAGCGCACTGACGTCGAGGATGAAGCCGCGCAACTGGCGGCCCTGCAGTTGACCTGCCCAATGCAACCAACGCGGTGCGTCAGTGCCCGGCAGGCGCAGGCTCACACTCAGCTCGCGGCCCGCCCAGGCTTGCTCAAGCGCCAACTGCAGCGGTTCGCGGTCGGCCGGATGCAGCCGCGCCAACCATTGCTCCAGGCTCACTTGCGCAGGCAGCTCAAGGCTGGCGGCAAGGCATGGGTCGAGCTGCAGCGGGCCATTCAGCGACCACTCCCACCAACCCGCGCCCAACTGCTGCTGCAGCTGCTGCAGATGCCGCGCCTGATGCACGCTGCGGGCGTGGTGCAGGTGGCCCAGCAGCGGTTGCAGCAGCGCCTGCATCAGGGCCTGTGCTGGCTCGCCCTGCAGCGGCGTGGCGACACCGGCGCACAGCAGCCAGGCTTGCACCTGCGGCCCTTGCCGATAAGGCAGCAGGCATAGGCCGGGGTCGGCACACAGCGCCTGCAACTCGGCAGACGCAGGGCCATCGTGCAAGCCCTGCGCGGGCAACTGCGCCAACCACGGCTGCAAACGGCTGGGGTCAGGCCAGGGCCAGGTTGCGTCACTGCGGGCGTAGCTGCGCCACCGTTGATCGTCGCAGAGTAACAACTGCAGCGAGGCCGCTTGCCAGTGCTCGGCCAGGCGCTGCAGTTGTTCGCTGACGGTTTGCTGCAGATGCGCTTCACTGCAGTCGCGCAGGGCACGGCTGATATCGGCTGCAAGCTGCTGCTCGACCTGTTGTTGCTGCGTGCTGGCGTGTTCGTGCAGCAGGTCACCGATATCGAACAGCTGCAGCATCCAGCCCTCGCTCTGGCGCAGCAGCCAGCCGCGGGTGTGCAATGGCTGGCCAAGCACGCCATGAAAATCCAGGTCCAGTGGCTGCCCTTGCCAATCGGCCGGCGCCCCTTCGATCACCAGCCAACTGCGCCGCTGCAGGTAATCGTGCAGTCGCCCAGCGCCCGGCGCGGGCAAAGCGAGCACGCTGCGCAGCGGGCCGCCCAGGCGCAATACCCGCGCTTGATCGTCCAGCCAGACCTGCAGGCCGATCGGCAGCGGTGGGTGATAGTCTGCGGCCGGCTCGGCCGCCGTGCGCCAACGATCGAACAGGCCGCTCATAATTGCAGGCTCGCTTCGGCCTTGAGCCGCGTCGGCAGGCGTGGCACCTCGCCGATCAAGGGCAAGCGCAGCACCGGCACCAACGCGGTGAGGCGCTCACGGGGATAGTCGATGGTCACCGTCAGCAGCTTGTTCGCCGCCAGGCTGACCTGGGCATCGGTGGCCGAGCGAAAGCCCAGCGCCGCCGGCATCCACGCCAGTTGCTGGTCGATGGCCTGCCGGGCAACGTTTTGCACATCAGTGGCATACGAGGCACTGGTGGGGTCGAGGGCCACACAGCGGCGTACCGCCTCGCTGCTGGCCTGATTGAACGATTGCAGCATGAGCATCGGTAGCGCATAGCTGACCAGCCCGTAGAACACTGCAAAAAACACCATGAATACAGCGACAAATTCGATGGCTGCTGCGCCTTTTTGCCGTCCCGCCGGGCCTGCTTGCATGTTCGCGTCTACCCTGACTATGAAACCTGCCTCTGAGCATAGAAGTGTTCAACGAATAGGGATGGCGATTTGCCAATGCACAGCATAGTTGTCTTGATGTGGCTGGCCTTGTGTACTGAACAGGATGTCCGTGAACGGCAGATTTCCAACACGCTCACCCTGGGCGTGGCTGCCTGCGCCCTGGCCTGGCTGTTCGCCACCGGCAAGAGCTGGATCGGCGCCGATGCCAGTGAAGCCGGCTGGGCCCTGGCCATCGTCATGCTGTTGACCTTGCCCGGCTATATGCTCGGGCGCTTCGGCGCGGGCGACGTCAAGCTGATGGGCGCCCTGGCTCTGGCCACCAGTCATTACTACGTACTCGGCACCTTCATCGGCGCCGGCGTGGCTGTGTTGCTCTGGCTGCTGACGCGTCGGCGGTTGTGGAGCCTGCTCAATCCCAAAGTGAAAAAACGCTTGCAGATCCTCGCCGAACAGGTTGGCGACAAGCAGCCATTTGCCCCTTACGTGCTGGTCGGCTTCCTCCTGGCATCTGTATGGATCCAATAGCGCGACCTGCTGTCGCATAAGTTGTACAGCCTTTGTACATAATCACGAGGTCAGCCTACTTTCTATAGGACGAGCAGGTCTGGCATTGGAGCGGCACATGTTGAACAGGGAGTTGATCGTGAGCAAATCGGTAAGCGAGGTAAAAATACTTGTAGTCGACGACCAGCCGATAATCGTCGAAGAGTTATGTGAGTTTCTCGAGGAGCAAGGCTATGTCTGTTTTGCCGCTCACTCGACGGCTGAGGCGCTGGAGCGTTTCCAGGCCGACGATGGCATCGGCCTGATCCTTAGTGACCTGCACATGCCAGAACGAGATGGTATCGAACTGATGCGCGCACTCAAGGAGCAGGCCGGGCGCCAGCGCATGTTCGAGGCGATCATGCTGACCGGCCGCGCCGACAAGCAGGACGTCATCCGCGCCCTGCGCGAAGGCTTTGCTGACTACTACCAGAAACCAATGGACCTGAACGAGTTGCTGACGGGGGTACGCCGGCTGGAGCAGACCCTGCTGGAGCGGCGGCGCAACTTCCGCGAGCTGGGCACGTTGAATGAGCGTCTGCAGTATCTGGCCGACTCGATCGATGACCTCTATCAGGACCTGGAAAAGGCCCGTGGCCAGGGTGTGCACCGCCGCGCTGGCGATGCGCCGGAAAGCGAGGGCGAGCTGCCGGCAGTGTTCGATAAGCTGTCGCCACGGCAGATGGAAGTGGCCAAGCTGGTGAGCAAGGGCAAGACCAACTACCAGATTGCCTGCGAGCTGGGCATCACCGAGAACACGGTAAAGCTGTACGTCTCGCAGGTGCTGCGCCTGACCCACATGCACAACCGCACCCAGCTGGCGCTGGCCCTGACGCCGCGTATGTCACCACTGCACCAGCGCTTCACGACCCACTAGTTTTTCTCGGAGCTGACCTTCTCCCAGCGGAAGAAGTCCGGGATCTGATACTTGTAGCTGTCCAGCCAGCGCTGCATGGACTGGTCGCGTTCGCGAGCAGTCTGCTGCTGGGGCCTGCTCGACGCCTGCTGATTGCTCGACTGCACCCGCAGCAGTGCTTCGGTGGCAGTCTCGGCCGGCGGCGGATAGGTTGTTTCAGCCGCCAACGCGTCAATTGGGAAGGCGATGCAGGCAAGCAGGATCAACGATTTGAGCATGACGACTGTCTCCATATAGGCCGGTTGCCAGCGCCGCTGGCGTTGGCGATCAGCTGACTGGCGCCCGCGCAATGGCCTGCAATTGCTTGGCCCGCGCCTGGGCCTCGGCGAACTGCTGCGGCTTGAGGCGCAATCGAGCGACCAGATCAGCCGCCTGCTGCCAGTTGTCCTGCAGGAGCGACAAGGTCACTAGGTTGACTGCCGGCAACTGGTTGTCGTCCTTGAGCTCCAGCGCCGTGAGAAACTCGAAGCGGGCCTGTTCATGCCGGCCCAGATTCATCAGCACCACGCCCAGGTCATTGCGCACCTTTTCATCGGTCGGTGCCAGGCGCACGGCACGCTGCAGGTTCTGCAGCGCCTGCACATCATCACCGCGGGCCGAGGCCAACTGGCCCAGACCATGCTCGCCCTCGGCCGCCAGGCAGCCGCCGAGCAGGCTGCGGTACAACGGCTCGGCTTCGCTGCGACCAAGCAGGCGCGACACCTTGGCCTTGCGCAGGCGCACCTGGGCAAGGCTGTCAGGCAGCTCCTGCAGGTGCGCCAGGCTCGCGTGCGGGCGGCCTTCATTGAGCATTTCATCGGCAAGGTTCAGCGCCAGTTGCTGGTCAGCGTCCGGCTTGGCGCAACCGCCGCTGCCGAGCATCTGTGCCAGGCCGCCAGGCGCCTGTCCGGCGCAACCACTCAGGGCGAACACGCCCAGCAGTACCATCAATCGCTTCATCAGCCCTCCCCTCACGAGCCCAATGCCCGTGCCAACGCAGTCAAACCCGGCCCCGCCAGCACGATCAGCAAGGCCGGGAACAGAAACACCATCATCACTGCCGACATCTTTGCCGACATCTTCGATACACGCTCTTGCAGGCGTGTCAGGCGCCGGTCATCGAGCAGGGTTTTCAGTGCCAGTAGTGACTTCAACGCACCGCTGCCCTGTACCAGCAGCTGGCGGAGAATCACGCAGGTGTCGCTGAACTCGTCGACGGCCAGCAGGTTAGCGGTTTTCTCCAGCTCGCCAGCCAGGGTCAGGCCGGAGTCGACCCGCTGCAGAATCAGGCGCAACTCTTCGCTGATCTGCGGCACCAGCGTGCGGCCTTCCTGGCTCAACACCCGTAGCGCCTGCTCGACGGTCAGCCCGGTCTCGAAGAGGATGCGTAGCAACGGGATCAGCAAGCTGATTTCGTGGGCGATCCGCTGCTGACGACGCGCGGCGGCCACCGCCAGAAATCGCTTGGGCAGCAGATAACCCAGGCCCAACGCGCACAGCGGCAGCACCAGCCAATGACCAGCCCAAACCCCGTCCACGCCATGCTGCAGCAGCAGCGCCAGCACCACCGCCAGCAGCGGCAGACCCAGTTGCACCGCCGCAAACAGTGCGCGCTGGCGGCTGCGGCGCCAGCCCAGGCGATCGAGCAAGGTCTGGGTTTCGCCATCGAGCTTTTGCAGGCGCCGGCCCAGGCCACTGCTACCCAGCCATTGCAGCCAGTCACCAAAACGTTCTTGCCGCGCCAACTGGCCCTGCAAGCGCCGGGCAATCAGCAAGCGCGTGCGCAGCCGGCGCAGCAACTGCGCAGCCAGCAGCCCGCAGCCGGCCAACAGGCACAGCGCGCACAGCAGCCAGGCCGCGCTCACAGGCTCCTCATCATGCGCCACAACACCAGGCAGCCGAGCAACTGCAGGGCAAATGCCAGCAACAACAGCATCTGGCCCTGACTGTCGCGCCACATGCCCAGCAGGTAACTGGGATTACCGAGCAAGAAATAGCCGACCATGGTCAGCGGCAGCGCGCCGAGAATGCATGCCGTCACGCGGGTTTCGCCGGTCATTGCCTTGAGCTGGCGTGCGCCCTGCTCACGCTCGCGGATCAACTTGATCAGGTTTTCCATCAGCTCGCTGGCATTGCCGCCGTACTGCTGATTGATGCGCAGGCCCATGGCAAACAGGCGCAGCTCGGCCTGGTCATACAGCTCGGCCAGCTCGCTCACGGCAACGTCCAGGCTCACCCCCAGGCGCACATTGCGGCGCACCCGCTGCATGGCCGACTGCAACGGCTCGCGCGTACCATCGATACCGCCGAGCACAGCGTCATTGAGCGTGCGGCCGGCCTTGAGGCTGCGCACGCTGTAGTCGAGCAGGCCGGGCAGTTGCTCGATGATCAAACGCACCCGGCGCCGATAACGCCAGCTCAGGTACAGCCGACCCAGCACAGGCACACTCAGCGCAAGCATCAGTGCCGCCGTCCAGCCCGCTGCCAGTTGCGCGACGATCACCCCGGCCAGCCAGCCCAGCAGCCACGGCTTGGGGTTGAACTGCGCGGTGTCGAAACCTGCGCGTTGCAGCAGTGGATCAAACCAGTCACGGCGGGCCTTGCTGCTGTGCACGGCGCGAAAGGCGCGGCCCAGGCGCAGCAAGGTGCGCTCTTCGCCGCGCTTGTACAGGCCCTGGCGCAACAGCAGCAGTGCCACCCCCAGCAGCAGGGGCGACAGGGCCAGCAGCAGCGCCCCGCTCACAGCACACCGTCGTTGCGCAGCTTGGCCCCGGCGGGGTTCGGCGCATCGCGCAAGAACACATCGCCGCCGCGCCGGTCGAGGCGGAACAGGGTGTTGGTGACGTAGACGTCGTCGCGCACCCCGACCACTTCCAGCACCTCGCTGACACAGCGCCGGCCATCGGCCAGGCGGGTCAGCTGGATGACCACGTCGAGCGCGGCGCAGATCATCTGGCGCAGGGTCTTCTCGGCAATCTGCCGACCACTCAGGCCGACCAGCGTCTCCAGCCGCAGCAAGGCGTCCTGGGCGGTGTTGGCGTGCACCGTGCTCATCGAGCCGTCATGCCCGGTGTTCATCGCGGTCAGCACGTCGAGCACTTCGCCGCCCCTGATCTCGCCAAGCAGAATGCGGTCCGGGCGCATGCGCAGGGCGTTGCGGATCAGCTCGCTGGACTTGATCTCGCCATGCCCTTCGACATTCGGCGGGCGCGTCTCCAGGCGCACCACATGGGGGTGATGCAATTGCAGTTCGGCCACATCCTCGATGGTCACCAGACGCTCCTGCGGTGCGATCATCTGGCTGAGGATATTCAGCAGGGTGGTCTTGCCGGTACCGGTACCGCCGCTGACGAGGATATTGCAGCGCCGGCCCACCGCCCGTTCGAGGAAGTCGAAGATGGCCTGGTCGATGGCCCGAGTGGCGAGCAGGTCGGCGCCCTTGAGCATGTCGCTGCGAAACTTGCGAATCGACAGGCACGGCCCATCCAGCGCCACCGGCGGGATGATCGCGTTGACCCGGCTGCCATCCGGCAGGCGCGCATCAACCATTGGCGATGATTCATCCAGGCGCCGCCCGAGTGGCGCAAGAATACGCTGCATGACCCGCTCGACATGCTGCGCATCGATGAAGCGCAGGTCGGTCAATTGCAGCAAACCGGCGCGTTCGACAAATACCCGGTGCGGCCCGTTGACCAGAATTTCGGTCACGCTGGGGTCGCGCAGCAGCACCTCCAGCGGGCCATATCCGGTCAGCTCATCGACCAGTTCCTCGGCCATGCGCTCCATTTCATAACGCGAAAGGGCCAGGCGCAGGCGCGCGACATAGTCGCCGACCTGCTCGTAGACGAACTGGGTCAGCGCCGGCCGGGCGCCTTCGAGCAGGCTACGGCCGCTGTCTTCGATGCTGTCGATCACATGCCGGTGCAGGGCGCGCTTGAGCGCCTGCGGTTCAGCTGCAGCATGGCGTGGCCCGCCGAACAGTTCGTCGCCGCTCATTTGCTCCACCACAGGCGGCGCAGCCAGGTCAGGGTCGGTCGCTCAAGGCTCTCGGAGCGATGCGCCAGGCGCTCGCCAAGGCTGTGCAAGGCTTGCGTGAGGGCCTCGCGCGGGGCCAGCTCGAACAGGCTCAAGCCCTGATTCTTGGCATTCAGGCGCAGCTCCGGGCTGTACGGCAGTGCCTTGAGCAGCGGTAAGCCATAGCGCTTGGCCAGGGCATCGGCATCCGGCGCCAGGTTACGCAGGTAGCAGTCGACCAGCAGGCTGGCGTGCTCCAGCTTGATGCCGCGGTCGCGCCATTGATCGAGCACATCCAGGTTGCGCCGGCAGTCGAGGATGTTCTGGTCGGTATACACGATCAGCTTGTCGCAGTGGCTGATGATGGTGCGCAGGGCTTCGCTGTCGGCCTGCCCGGTCAGGTTGACGACGATATGCTGAAAGTGCTGGCGCAGGGCGCTGAGCAGCATGTACAGCTCGGCTGCGCTGGTATTACGCAAGGGCTCGTCGGTGTCGGCGTAGGCCAGAATGCGCAGACCGCTGTTGTCACGGCTGAAGGCGCTGTCGATCAATGAGGTGTCGAGGCGCCGCAGGTGGCGCAAGGCGTCGCCAAAAAAGAACGAGGCTTCCAGCCCGAGCAGCGCCAGGCTGTCGCCACGCGGCAGGCCCAGGTCGAGCAGCAGGGTCTGCTGGCCGCTGTCTTGGACTACCCGCGCCAGATGGGTGGTGAGCAAGGCCCCATCAGCGCCGCGCTGAGCACCATAGAGCACAGTGAGGCCGCCCAGGCTGGGGTTGCTGGACACCGCCGGCAGACGTTTGCCGAGGCGCCGCACCAGCCCGGCAACTTCACTCGAGCGCGAGCCGTAGGCAACGAAGTCACGCGCTCCGGCGCGCATGGCGTGCAACACCAGCTGGTTGTCCATGCCGTCGCCAAGGGCAACGATGGCCAGCATCGGCTTGGCCTCGAGTACGCCTTCGATCAGCGCGCACTGGTTGACCAACTGCTCACGGTCCAGGCCGATGAACACCAGGTTGCTGAAGGTCACGTCGACCAGTGCCAGCAGTTCATCGAGGCTGCCGCCGCTGGCGCCGATGACCTGGCCGAGCGGTGCCAAGGCGCCCTGCAACCAGTGCAGGTCTTCTTCATTGCGGGTGATCGCCAGGTAGGTCTGGTTGAGGCTGTCAGTCATCGTGATAACCCGCTACGGCCGTCGAAGTTGCCGTTTTCCATGAAAAACAAGCGGCCCCAGCTGGGGTCGTAACTGCGCAGACTTTCGCCGGGCAGCTCCGGCAGTCGGGCGTTGGCGGCCAGGGGCTGGACCAGATGGGGGGTGACGATCATCAGCAGTTCGGTCTCTTCACGCACCAGTGCCGACTGACGAAAGAACGCACCTAGCACAGGCAGGTTGCCGAGTCCTGGCAGCTTGTCTACAGAGGAGCGGGTATTGCTGCTGACCAGCCCGCTGATGATGAAGCTCTCGCCATCGGCCAGCGAAATGCTGGTGTCGGTACGCCGCACACTCAGCCCGGGCACCAAGGTACCGGCGATATTCACGGCATTGTTGTAGTCCAGCTCGCTGACCTCGGGTGCCACCTTGAGGGTGATGCGATCGCGGCTGATCACCGTAGGCGTCAGCGCCAGACGCACGCCGAACTCCTTGTACTCGATCGACACGTTGTCGCTGCCGGCGCTCGGCACCGGGATGGGGATTTCACCACCGGCGAGAAAACTTGCGGTCAGGCCGCTGAGCACGGTCAGGCTGGGACGGGCCAGGGTGTAGGCGAACCCGCTGTTTTCCAGCGCGCTGATGGCTGCCAGAAAGCGGCTGCTGCCGCCACCCCAGACGATGTTGAAGACATTGTCGTTGAGCGGGATCAGCGGCCGCGCCACCGGCACGTTGCCCGGCGAGACATTGACGCCTGGCACACTGCCTGGCGAGCCGATCAGGCTGTTGTTCGATCCACTGAAGAACAACCGCGCGCCGGCTTCCTTGTATTTGCTGCGATGCACTTCGACAAAGCGGATGTCGGCCTGTACCTGGATCGGCAGTTGCTCATCCTGCGAGGGCAGCGCCATGTCCACCGAGGCACTGCCTTTGACGAACAACATCGCCCGGTGCGGCGTCGCCGCGCAGGCAGTCCACAGCATCAGGCTGGTGCTGCCAGGCGCCAGCGCCGTCAGCAATACCGCGCGCGGGCCGCTGGCCTGCACGTCGGCCACCTTGGGTTCGCCGACGGCCACCCGGCTGATGGCCAGCGGCAGACGCAGCTCCTGTTGCAGGCCTTGGTCCATCTCGATCACCGAGGGCAACTCGGCCACCGCGGCACAGCCTTTGTCAGCCGCTTGCGCACAAGGCGCGGCGCCGAGCAGCGTCAACGCCAGGCACAACGGAGTGAATAACCGCGAGGAACTACCCATGGCTGCATCCTTGCTGGGTCAGGGGGCGTCTGCTGGCGCTTGGTTGTGGGCGCCGCGAATAATCTGCATGCCGGCCACAGCGCCGCTGGGCGCGGCCTTGGCTGGCGGCACCTGCGACAACTGACTGAACCTGAACAGCTCGCGGTTGGCGCTTTGCAACTGCGACTCGGCTTGGCGCTCGGCCCAGTAGCCGGCCAGCAGCTGCTCATCGGCGCTGCGCACTGCCAGGCGCAAGGTGCCGGCCTGGGCGGCGAGCATCAGCCGACTGGCCAGCGCCTCGGGCACGGCCAGGGCCACGGTGCGCGTGCCACCCGTGCCCAGCGCATCGCGCCGCGCCTGCTGCTCATCGGCGCTTTGCGCAGGTCGGCCGTCATTGGCCAGGCCGGTCTGGTCACCGACGCTGAGCACCCGCAGCGCGGGCAGCACGACTTGCGCCGACGCCTGTGGGTTGTTGTTTTCTTCGCGCAGAAACAGCAGCACATCGACGTAATCCCCCGGGCGCAACTGCCCTGCCGCACCGATCACATCGTCTACCGCCAACGCGACGGCGCGCTCATGTCGACGGATCATCCGCGCCAGCGGCCCACCACTCTGAAAGCTTTGCTCATCCAGCCACAAGCCCTGCGGCAAGGGGCGCGCGCTGCTGCGCCCGAGCACGTCTTCGAGCTGGCTGAAGGCGCCAGCAGGGACTACCTGCAAACGCTCGATCAGCACATCTTCAGCGGTGAGTGGGGTGTTGGCCGGGACCTGCCGAGCCATGATCACGATGGGGAAACGCGTAGGCTCCGGCACGGCTAAGGGCGCCGGCGCCGCAACTGGCGGCGCACTGGTCTCGACCACCGGCGGTGCGGCGACAGGCTCGGCCGGGCGGCTCAGCATCAGCCCCCAATAGCCGGCGAGCAGTGCTGCCAGCAGGAACAGACCGGCGAGGATCATGGTCAAGCGACTGCTCATTAACGCTCTCCTGTCCCTGGAAAACCATGATGGCCAAAAGTAACTATTTCGCTATTGCACGGTAGCGCAGAGCGGCTATTTCGCCATGAATACGGGGGGAGATTTGCAGCCGGCAAATTGACGCTTAACAAAAACAGGGGTTTAGCGCAGCTGTTCAAACCTAATACTTTGTAGTTAACGCCTTCTTACATTTGCAGGTCTGCACAGTTTGACGATGCTCTGATGGCAAAGGGGTATCACTGCACGCCGCCCCGCCACCGGCGCCCACCGCGCAAGGAGATGTGCCATGTTGCTGTTGAAGATCTATACCCGCTGCAAAACCTTTATCGAAAGCAAGGACGGCGCCTCGGGTATCGAGTACGCAGTGATCGCGGCGATGGTGGCCGTAGCGCTGGCGGCGTTCGTCACGCCGATATCGACCCAGGTAACGGCCTTGATGACGACCATCCAGACTGCAATTACCCGTTGAGTGGCCCAACCCTCAATTCTGCTGCGCACTCTCAAGCGACCAGGAGCGTTCCATGCTGACTTCTTCCTTGCGTCAACAGATTCTTCTGGTCGACGATGAGGAAGAGGCCCTGCTGGAGCTGGCCGAGTTGCTCGAGAACGAGGGGTTCACCTGCCATACCGCCAACTCGGTCAAGGCCGCGCTGGTGCTGCTCACCCAGCACCCGGACATGGCTCTGGTGATCACCGACCTGCGCATGCCCGAGGAGAACGGCATCGCCTTGATCAAACGCCTGCGCGATCACACGGCACGCCAGCACCTGCCGGTGATCGTGATGTCCGGGCATGCCGATATGGACGATGTCAGCGACCTGCTGCGCCTGCATGTGCTGGACCTGTTCCGCAAGCCGATCTATCACGCCCGCCTGCTGGAAACCCTGGATAACCTGTTCCCCAAGCCACGCATGCAGTCGGTCGGCTAGCGCCGCGACCGATATACCTCCGATGACCCGTACAGCACGCTGATCAGCCCTCAGCCACCGGCATCCACCTGAAATTCCACCCGCGCCGTCTCGCCGCTTTCATCGAGCACGCTCAGTTCGACCCGCCCGACCTGCTCAAAGCGCACCAGCAGACTGTCCTGACCGGACGTTTCGCCCAGCGGCTGGCCGTTGCGGAACCACCAGCGTTGGCCACCACCGCCCAGTGCCGAGACATAGAGTTGCAACGGCTCGCTGCTGGTCCTTGGGCGGCGCAGGTTGTCGCCGTTGCGCACGCCGACGATCGACAGCGGCGGCGCGCTGGCGGGCACCTGCGGCGGGCAGTTCGGGTCAATTGCCGGCAGCCGGGCCGCGCGCCGTTCGACCCGCGCCAGCCAAGGTTCCAGTGGCGCAGGCCAGAGCGCGATCTGTTGCGCCGTGGCACCTGGGCAACTGGCATCCACGCGCAACCCCTGCGGGTTGACCCAGACCGTGTCGCGCAGGCCCAGGCCGAGCGGCTGGTCTGCCGCCTGCAAGGTCGGCGGCGTGGTGCCGTCGAGGGTCCAGGCGAAGCGCAGGCGCCGGCAGTTGGCGTCCTGGCGCGGCATGGGCTGGCCGAGCGGCCAGCAGATCGCGGCCACCCCGACCGACGCCGGCACCTGCTCCACCGGTGGGCGAATACCGCGCTGGCTGTCGCGGTTGCTCAGCAGGTCGTGCACTTGCAGCATCAGCGGCGCCGCCGAGGCCAGGCCGAATTGGCCAGGCACCGGGGTGCCATCCGGGCGGCCGATCCACACCCCGATCAGGTAGCGCGGGCCGACCCCGACCGACCAGGCATCTCGAAAGCCATAGCTGGTGCCGGTCTTCCAGGCCAGTTGCGGGCGCTGCACCAGTTCGGCGTGCGGATCGCGGTCGGGCCGTGCCTGGCCGCTGAGAATCCGCCGGATGATCCACGCCGCACCGGGCGACAACAGCCGCCGTTCGAGCAGCGGATCCTGCGGTTGCAAGCGTACCTGGGCACTCTGCCCGGCCCGGGCCAAGGCTGCATAACCGCCGACCAGATCTTCCAGCCGGCTGCCGGCGCCACCGAGGATAAGCGACAGGTTGGGCTCGGCCAGTGGCGGCAGTATCAACGGCATACCAGCCATGCGCATCTGCGCGGCAAAGCGTTTGGGGCCGTAGGCTTCGAGCAGTTGCACGGCGGGCAGGTTGAGCGACAACGCCAGCGCCGAGCTGGCTGACACCGGGCCGCTGAAACCCATCGAGAAGTTGCCCGGCCTGTAGTCGCCATAGCGCCGCGGCACATCCTGCAGAAGGGATTCGGAATGGATCAGGCCGTCGTCCAGGGCCATGCCATACAGGAACGGTTTCAGGGTCGAGCCGGGCGAGCGCAGGGCGTGCACCATATCGACATGACCAAAGCGGCGGGCATCGCCGATGTCGATCGAGCCGATGTAGGCACGGGTGGCCATGGTTTGTGTCTCGACCACCAGAATCGCCGCCGAGGTGCGCTCCGGCAGGCGTGCGCGCCAGCCCAGCAGCAAGTCTTCGAGCCGGCGCTGCAGCGAGGCATCCAGGGTGGTGCGGATCAGCGGCGGGCTGTTCGCCGTGTTCAGCCTGCGGGCCAGCAGCGGCGCCAGTGCCGGCTCCTGCCGCGGGGCGAGCAGCAACGGCTCTTCTCGGGCTTCGGCGACTTGCTGAGCCGACCACACCTGATACTCGCCGAGGCGCTGCAAGACCTTGTCGCGGGCCTGCTGCGCACGCTGCGGATGACGGTCTGGGCGCAGCCGGCTGGGGGCCTGGGGCAGCACCGCGAGCAAGGCGGCTTCGGCCGGGGTGAGCTGTTTCGGTGACTTGCCGAGATAAGCCCAGCTGGCCGCCGCCACCCCTTGCAGGGTGCCGCCGAAAGGAGCGCGGTTCAGGTAGATCTGCAGGATCTGCTGCTTCGACAGGTGCCATTCCAGCTGCAACGTGCGCCACAGTTGTCGCGACTTGCCAGCCAGGGTCCGCTCATGCGGATCGAGCAGGCGCGCTACCTGCATCGACAGGGTGCTGCCGCCGGACACCACGCGGCCGCCGCTGAGGTTGAGCCAGGCAGCCCGAGCGAGGGCCAGCGGGTTGACCCCGGGATGGCGATAGAACCAGCGGTCTTCGTAGGTCAGCAGCGCTTGCAGGTACAGCGGCGACACTTCATCGGGGCTGACCGGATAACGCCATACGCCATCGGCATCGGCAAAGCGCCACAGCGGCGTACCGTCCTCGGCCAGGACCACCCGGGCAAGGTCGTCGGCCGGCATCGGCAACGGCCAGATGCGATCGGCCAGCCAGAGCAGGCCGACCAGCAGCAGTGCACCGGCAATACTGGTTTGCAATACACGCAGCGCACGATGGCGCGGGCGTATTAAGCTTGGCATGGGGAACCGACCTGGCCAGGTAATGGCCAAAGCCTTGGAATGATCATCAGGACGCGACTATGCATGTAGAAGGTTTTTTTGAATGGCTGGGGCAGGCACTGGGGGCGGTGATCCGCTTCATTGTCGATGGCTTGAGCGGGCTGTTCAATCTGCTGGCCAATGCCGGCGGCAATTTCATCGACGGGCTGGCGCGCACGCTGGGCATGGATACCTCGCTGGTCAGCATCCTCGCCTTGATCGTCGGTTTGCTACTGTTGTACTCGGCAATCCGCGCGTTCATGCGGGCCTCGATCATCGCCGGGATCATCTGGCTGGTGCTCGGCTTGTGGGTCATGAGCTGGATCATTCATTGACTGGAGATTGCCGGGAGGGCTGCGCTCTCCTTTCGCGACACAAGGCCGCTCCTACACAGACCGCGTGACGCCCGGGCGGCGCGGTCCTTGTAGGATCGGCCTTGTGTCGCGAAAGGGCTGCAAAGCAGCCCCAGCGATCTCGAGCCAGGCACAAAGCCCGCCTCAGCGGCCCTTGACGGTCATATCTCCCTGACTCTCGCCTACCGCCTGCAGATTGGGCCGGTACATCGACTCCACCTGCGGCGGCGGCACCCGGTAGGTACCCGGGGTCACGGCACGTGCCAGGTACAACAGATGGGTGGTGCCGTAGCTGTCCAGTTTCAGGGCAGCGACATAGCGGTCATCACGGTACTCCTGATGCACCACGCTGGCGTTCTGCATCGACTCGCGCCATTCCTTCACCGCACTGCTGGCGTTGTCCAGGCTGGCTGCGCTCTGCGCCAAGTTCTGGTTCTCCAGCTCAAGGCCCGCCGGCAGCAGGTCAACCACCAGTGCGTCCGGCACTTGGGTCGAAGCACGCAAGGCCAGGTGCACCAGCACCAGCTCACCGCTACGCAGATTGCGCAGATCCACCGGCTGACCGTTCATGCCCAGATACTCGCGGCGGATCTCCATACCGTTACTGCTGGCCGGCGGCGCTTGGCGCGGGTAACCGGACAGGGTCAGTTGCTGATAAAGGGTGTCGCTGCCCTGGTTCTGCAAGGTCAGCGGCGATGCCAGTAACGGCCCTTCGAGCTTCATCCCCGATTCGACGTTGTTGAACTCGCGCACCTCGCCGGCGCTGTCCAGCCGCGCCTGCCACTTGCCTTCAGGTTTACCCAGCAGGCCGCGGCCCGCGAGGAACAGCGCATTGCGCTCCTGGGTCGACAACCAGCGGTTGGCGGCCAGTTCGTCAGACAAGGCAAACAGGCGCTGATCGACCTGATTGGTGGCCAGGTTGCTTTCCTGGAGCAAGGCGAGGATCAACGCCTGGTCACGCACTGCACTGCCGTAGTCGGCCATCCAGCCCTTGCCGCGGCTGATCGCCAGGCCCGCTTGCAGCGCTTGCTGAGCACGTGGCTTGTCGCCCATCTTGTCCAGTGCCACCGCCAACTGCACCAGCGGCAGACCGGAACGGGCATCGCTACGGCGCTCGAACACTGCGCGCAGGGCACCCAGCGGCGCCTGCTGACTGCGCGCCAGTACCAAGGCGGCGTAGGCTTGCACGGCAAAGCGGGTGTGCTCGGCGTTGTCGCTGTAGTTGACCTCGATCATATTGCGCTCCTGCAAGTACCGCAGCAGCCGCTCGTTGGCCTTTTTCAGCGCTTCAGCCGGCACGCCATAGCCCTGCTCGCGAGCACGCAGGAGGAAGTCGGTGACATAGGCGGTCAGCCAGTATTCTTCTTCACTGTCGGAGCTCCACAGGCCAAAGCCACCGTTGTAGCGCTGCATGCCCAACAGATGCTCGATGCCCATCTCGATCTTGCGCTTGCGCACATCGGCAGGCTCGCCCTTGATGCCGAGGCGTTTGAGACTTTCGGCATCGGCATAGAGCGACGGGTACAGGCCGCTGGTGGTCTGTTCCAGGCAACCATAGGGATAGGCCTCAAGCGCACGGATCTGCTCGGCCAGGTTCAGCGGCGGCCGGCTCGACAGGGCCAGGCTGGCCTCAAGACCGGCCGGCTCGAACTCAGCCAGATCGCTCTCCGGCAGGCTCCACGGCTGATCCTTGAGTGCCACGCGGTAGTGTTTGAGCATCGCCGGATAAGCCGGGCGCACGCCCAGTTTCCACTCACGCTCAAAGCTGCTGGCGGCTTCACCCGGCAGTTGCAGGCCGTTGACACGCACGCGCAGGGTGCCCTGGCCGAGACCGCCCAAGGCCTGCACCGGGATCATCAGCGTCTTGCGCTGGCCCTCGGCCAGGGCAACATTCTGCTGACTGCCGGCCGCCAGGCTCAACTGGCCTTCACCGCTGAGTTCGACCGTCAGCTGCTGAGCGCGCCCGGACAGGTTGGCCAGATCCAGCGCCAGGCTGGTGCGGTCACCACCGGCGAGGAAGCGCGGTGCCGACAGCTCGGCGATCAGCGGCGCGGCGACCACGGTCTTGCCTTCGGCCATGCCGAACTGCTCGTCGTTCCAGGCCTGGGCCATGATCCGCAGTTCACCGTTGAAGTCGGGGATATCAACCGTTGCTTCGCCCTCGCCCCTGTCGTTGAGGGTCACCGGCAGGCTCTGCTGGGCAACGATGGTCACCGTGGTATTGGGCCGCTTGCCGCCCTTGGCCAGCGCGGCGTCACCACCAAAGGCCAGGCTGGCCAGACGGCCCTGCCCGGCTTCGATCAACTGGCCATAGATATCCAGTTGGTCAGCACCATAGGCCTTGCGCCCGAACAGGCTGGCGAAAGGATCAGGGGTCTTGAAGTCGGTGATATTGAGGATGCCGACATCCACTGCGCTGAGCAGCACATGCACCTGTTTAGGCACGCTGCCGTCGGCAGCGGTAGCCTTGAACTTGACCGTCAAAGGCTGCTTGGGACGCATCTTCTCGGGCGTCTGCAGGGTCAGGGCCAGCTTGCGCTCGGCCCGATCCAGTGGCAGATGGAGCACGCCGACCGCGCGTTTTGGCGTGGCGTTGGCCTTGCGCTCACCCGGGCGAATCACCAGCGCACTGATGTACAGGTCGTGCCGCGCCCACTTCTTGTCCAACTGCACGTCGAAGGTCTTGCCTTCGGCGGGCACGTCGATTTCCTGCCACCACAACGGCCCATCGCTGGATTCGATCATCAGATAGCCGCTGCCGGCTGCAGGCGGCGTGACCGTGACCTTGGCCGTGGCGCCGTCGGCATAGGACGGTTTGTCCAGGGCTAGCTTGACCTGATCCGGGCGCACCGCGCCGCCTTCGGCATTGTCCTGAGCGCGGTAACCGGCCCAGAAGCGTGCACTGGACACCAGCCCGGTCTGCGGGTCTTCAACCTCGACCCGGTACGGGCCCCACTCGACCTGGAAGTTCAGCTTGGCGGTGGAGCCGGCTTTGACGCTGACGGTCTCTTCGCTCTGAGTCAGGTACTTCTCGTTGTAGTTGTAGCTCCAGCCGTCGCTCTGCGAGTAGTTCCAGTAGTAGTCGCGGCGCTCACGGATCAGCCGCACCTTGAGGTCGTCGGCGGCCAGCTTGGCACCGTTGCGGTCGGCTACCAGCACTTCGAATTCGACCGGGCCATCACCATCGGTTTCTTCACCGTCGAACAAACCGCGCAGGCCAGGCAGGCGCTCGGCCGGCCAGATCGGTTGCTCAAGGCGGCGGGTAATCGGTCGGCCGCCGGACTCCTGCAGGCTGGCCTGCACACTCAACTGCAGCGGCGAACGGGCCTCGCTCCAGCGGCTTTCGATGTCGATGGTGGCCTTGCCGGCCTGGTCGAGGGTGACTTCGTCCAGCTCCAGATCCTGACTCAGCTCGGTTTCGGTGATCGACCCGAACTGGTAGCCGGGCAACGCCGGCACTGCTTCACGCAGCGGCCGCACGTAGGCCTGGCCACTGAGGCGGTTGCCCGCTGCCGGGGCGCCATACAGGTAGCGGCCATTGACTTTGATCTGCGCGGTCTGCTCGGGGCTCAGCGGCGTGGCGCTGCCCTTGAGTTCAAGCGCCAGACGCTCGGGCAGGAAGTCTTCGACGAGGATCTCGAAAACCTGCTTACGGCCACCGCCGAGATCGAGCAGCAACTGCCAGCGACCGGTCGGTGCCTCGCTCGCCAGTTGCAGCTGATATTGATAGAGGCCATTGGCATCGGCCTCCCAGACGAACTTGCGGCTGACCTGCTCATCTGGCCGGCGCACCTCGACGCTGACTGGCTGCGCCTTGACCGGCTTGCCATCCTGATCACGCAACAGGCCATTGAGCAGCACGGTCTCGCCCGGGCGATAGAGGTCACGCGGGCCGAACACGAAGAACTGCAGCGGGTTGGCCTGCGGCCCGGTGATGTCGAACTCGGCCAGGTCGAGGGCGGCGGTATTGAGCCGCAATAGAGTGGTGTGCACGCCCTGGGTGGCGATCAGGGTATCGGCCTTGTCGGTGATCGGCAGCTGGGCATGGCCGTCACTGTCGGTCTTGGCCTGAGCCAGCAGCTTGCCCTTGTCGTCGTGCAGTTCGAGGTTGACGCCACTGAGCGCCTTGCCGCCTTCCAGTGCCTGGGCGAACACATCCAGGCGGTCACGGTAACGGTGCGCCGAGACGCCGATATCACTCAGGGTGAACAGGGTTGCTGGCTGGGAATAGTCATAGGTGCCAGATGCACGCATCACCGCCAGGTATACGCCTGGCTCCTGCAGTGGCTTGATCCCGGCAATCGGCAGCAACACAGTCTCGCGGGTGTTGCGGGCAGGGTTGAGGTCGAAGCGCCCGCCGTAGACCAACTCGGCCATGTCCAGGGTTTCTTTGGACTGGTAGTAGTACAGGCTGCTGTTGCGGCCCCAGTTGGCCAAAAAGGTCGAGAGCATCTCCGGCTTGATGCGGAAGAACTCGACATCGACCTTGTCGACGTTCAGGGCAATCACCGGCAGGCCTTCGGCCAGGCGCGTCGGCAGCAACGAGCCTCGGCTGGCAAAGCCGATGGTGGCCTGCATGTCGCGGGTTTCCAGGCGGCTGACCGACTCGGCCGCGAGGCTGTTGCCATTCACCGCGAGCAGGCCCTTGTCCAGGGTCAGCACCAGCTTGCGCTGCGGTTCAAGGTGGCGCAGGCGCAATTCCATCTGGTTGTCGGAAAGCTCCCAGGCGCCGTCCACCTTGCCTTTGACGGTGTCGACCAGGTGCACCTTGCTGGCGAAGTCCTGCTTGGCATCGAGCGGCGCCGAGAAACTGATCGACAGCGCGCTGGCGCCGTCGAGCTGGGTTTCCGAGACATCGAGCACGGTCAGCTCGCGGCCTGCGTAGCGCTTGGCGAGCACTGCCGGGTCTTCCCGTTTGGCGGCCTTGGCTTCGGCCGGCGCAGTTGCCGCAGGCTTTTCGACAGCGGCAGTGGTGTCCTTCGACGAGGAATCACAGGCACTGAGCAATGCCAGCGCGCAGGCCAGCAACAATCCTTTGTTGAACATGGAGAGAAGACTCTTGGGCAGCGTGTTCTTGAGGCCTGCAACTATAGCGCAACGGCCAGCGGCTTACCTGCTGTCGCGTGGTAACTGCGAGCTTGTTCGCACGGGCGGCCGGGCAGCTCGCTAGAATAGCCTCGACGGCGCCCCGCCAATCTCAGCCTTGATCGCAACAGGAGTCCGTATGCCCCCGCTGTCCGCCGACTGGCGCCACCGCCTGACCCACCGCAAGGTCTGGGCGCTGGCCGCACCGATGATCCTCTCGAACATCTCGGTGCCGTTGGTTGCATTGGTCGACAGCACGGTGATTGGCCACCTGCCGCATGCGCATCAGCTCGGCGCGGTGGCCGTGGGCGCGACCTTGTTCACCTTCATGGTGGGTTTGATGGGCTTCCTGCGCATGGGCTCCACGGGCTTCGCGGCCCAGGCCGCCGGGCGCAACGATGGCGCGGCGCTACGCCAAGTGCTGGTGCAGGGATTGCTGCTGGCGCTGGGTTTTGCCGCGCTGATCGGGGTGTTGGCACTACCCTTCAGCCAACTGGCGTTGCAGGTAATCAACCCAAGTGCGGCGCTGCATCAGTCCACCGAAGATTTCTTCCACACTCGGTTGCTCGGTTTGCCGGCAGCCTTGGCCAGTTACGCCCTGGTCGGCTGGTTTCTCGGCACGCAGAACGCGCGCGCGCCGTTGGCGATCCTGCTGACCACCAACCTGCTCAACATCGCGCTCAATCTGTGGTTCGTGCTGGGCCTGGACTGGGGCGTGATTGGCTCGGCGCGGGCTTCGGTGATTTCCGAATGGAGCGCCGCCCTGCTCGGCCTGGCTCTGACCCGACCGGCGTTACGCCGCTATCCTGGGCAGCTCGCCTGGGCGGCACTGCGCCGCTGGCAGGCCTGGCGGCCGCTGCTTTCGGTCAACCGCGATATCTTCCTGCGCAGCCTGGCGTTGCAGCTGGTGTTCCTGCTGCTGACGGTGCAAGGCGCACGCCTCGGTGAAGCGACGGTGGCGGCCAATGCCCTGCTGCTCAATGGCCTGTTGCTGACTGCCTATGCCCTCGACGGGCTCGCCCATGCGGTTGAAGCGCTGTGCGGTCACGCCATCGGCGCCCGCGACCGGCAGACCCTGCGCCGCTCGCTGGTAGTCGCCGGCGGCTGGTCGCTGATTGTCAGTATTGGTTTTGCCGGGCTGTTTCTGCTCGGCGGGCATTTGTTCATCAACCTGCAAACCGACATCGCCAGCGTGCGCGAGGCGGCCTATCCGTACCTGCCGTACCTGGCAGTGCTGCCGCTGATTGCCGTGTGGAGCTACTTGCTCGACGGCCTGTTCATCGGCGCGACCCGCGCGCGTGAGATGCGCAATGCGATGCTGCTGAGCTTGCTGCTGGCGGCGCCATTGGCGTGGATGGCCAGCGGGTATGGCAATCATGGATTGTGGCTGGCGTTTCTTGGGTTCATGGCGTTGCGCGGGGTGACGCTGGGGTGGGTTGGCTGGCGGATGCAGCGAGAGGGGCGGTGGTTGGGGTGATTTAGGGCGATCTTTTCAACGGCCAATTCGAGGATGACCATATCCACCAGGGCGCTGGCCGAGTAAAGCTGGGGCCGCTCTGCGGCCCTTCGCGGGTGAACCCGCTCCCACAGGGGGCACATACAGCCCTGTGGGAGCGGGCTTGCCCGCCAAGGGTCGCGCAGCGGCCCCAAAGTCTCAGGTGCAGCAAAGGCCGCTAACGGCCCTTTTGTACATTACGACGACAGGTACGAAGACCGGGTCAGGCCCAACCGCAGCGCATCCAGATACTGTGTGCGTTCGCGGGCGGTGATCTTGGCGCTGGCGACCTTGTCGCGGTAGTGAGTCATCAACTCCTCCGGAGACAGGTGCACGTAGCGCAGCATGTCCTCGATGGTGTCGTGGGTCTCGATCCCGGCGTGGTAGGCGCTGCCGTCGGCGTTCTGGTAGATGTTCACCGAGTCGGTGTCACCGAACAGGTTGTGCATGTCACCGAGGATTTCCTGATAGGCACCGACCAGGAAGATCCCCAGCAGGTAGTCTTCACCCTCGTTGATACCATGCACCGGCAGGCTGGTTTCGATGCTCTGCTCGTCGACGTACTGGTTGATCTTGCCGTCCGAGTCGCAGGTCAGGTCCTGCAGCACGGCGCGGCGCAGCGGCTCTTCGTCCAGGCGGTGCAGCGGCAGGATCGGCAGTACCTGGCCAATCGCCCAGGTATCCGGCAGGCTCTGGAACACCGAGAAGTTGCAGATGTACTTGTCGGCAAGCTTGTCGTTGAGTTCGTCGAGCACCTGGCGGTGCGAGCGCTGACGGGCCTTGAGCGAGTTGTGCAAGCGGCGGCACACGGCGAAGTAGCACTGCTCGGCGAGGGCCTTTTCCGACAGGGTGAGTTTACCGTCGGCATACTGCGCCGCGACGTCGCCCATGTAGTGGGTGGCACGCCAGTAGGTCTCGGTGACCATCTCGATATCGGTTGGGCCGAGCAAGTCGACCAGCCATTGCACGGTCTCGGGCAGGGCTTCCTTGTTGTCGATGGTCGGCACTTCGTCGTTGTGCTTCTCGACGTCGGTCACCTGCACCACCAGCATCGCGTGGTGCGCGGTCAGGGCACGGCCGCTTTCGGAGAAAATGTGCGGATGCGGCAGGCCCTGCGCATCGCAGAACTCCTTGAGCATACCCACCACGACGGCGGCGTAGTCGTCGATGTCATAGTTGATCGAGCTGGCATTGCGCGAGTGGGTGCCGTCGTAGTCGACCCCAAGGCCGCCGCCAACGTCGATATGGTCGACCGGCAAGCCCAGTGAACGCAGCTCGCCGTAATAACGGATCGCTTCCTTGAAGCCATGCTGGTAGTCGGCCAGGTTGGCGATCTGCGAACCCATATGGAAGTGCAGCAGGCGGATGCCCTGGTCCAGCCCGGCAGCGCGGAAGCGCTCGACCACCGACAGCAGCTGCGCCGCCGACAGACCGAACTTGGACTTCTCACCGCCGGTGTCGGCCCACTTGCTCGACGCCAGCGACGACAGGCGTACGCGCAAGCCGACCTGTGGCTTGACCTTGAGCTCGGCAGCCTCTTCGATCACCAGGGCGACCTCGGATTCTTTTTCGATAACGATGAATACGTTATGACCAAGCTTCTGGCCCATCAGCGCGAGGCGGATGAACTCACGGTCCTTGTAGCCGTTGCAGACGATGGTGCCGCCCTTCGGCGCCAGCGCCAGCACCGCCAGCAGCTCTGGCTTGGAGCCGGCTTCAAGGCCGATCGATACGTTCTGGGTGGCGATGATGTTCTCGACCACCGCTTCCTGCTGGTTGACCTTGATCGGGTACAGCGCGGTGTACTCGCTCTGGTATTCCAGGCGCGCGATGTTGGCGTCGAAAGCGCCGGTCAACTGGCGGACGCGGTCTTGCAGGATGTCCGGGAAACGCACCAGCAGTGGCAGCGAAAGGCCACTCTGGCGCAGCTCGTCAACCTGTTCGAAGAGGTCGATGGGGGCACTGTCGGGGCCGTTGGGGCGCACTTCGACGCGCCCGGCTTCATTGATGGCGAAATAACCAGCGCCCCAATGGCGGATGCCATAAACACTGCGGCTGTCGGCCACGGTCCACTGGCTACCATCGTCTTTGCGTGTGCGTCGTACGGACATTCAAGTCCCCTGTAGATAAGTCGAAGACACTGCCTTGGCGACAAGGCGACGGCAGTGTAAAAGCGAAAAATGACGATTCGTCCATGCCAGGGGTAGACCCTGGTTACGGAATCGAGTTTAGAAAGCTCGGGGGAAAAAATCGCCTGGTGATTCAACCACCGGACTTTTTCGCCTTGAAGCCTTGCTTGGTCAGCTCTGCCAGCAACAGCTCGACGTGGTCGCCCTGGATCTCGATAACGCCGTCTTTCAAGGCGCCACCGGTGCCACAACGCCGCTTGAGGCTGGCAGCCAGCTCTTTCAAGGGTTCGAGCGCCAACGGCACACCGCTGATGGTGGTCACCGTCTTGCCGCCGCGGCCTTTGCTTTCGCGGCGCACACGGGCAATACCGTCACCTTCGGGGATGGCTTGCTGCTTGCAGATACAGGCGTCCGCCGGCTGGCCACAGTCGGGGCAGTGCCGACCGGCATCGGTGGAATAAACGAGACCGCTCAAGGCGGAAAAGGAAGAAGCTTTCTTGGCCACTTTTGTTCCTCTTGCTGAGGACAAAAACTGGTCGATTCCGTTGCCTGGAGCCGACCGCGAAGCCCCACTCTGGCAGGGGCGGCGCTACTGACGCAAAAGCTGCGACAGCCCGAAAAGGGCGCGCAGTGTAACGATAATTGCGCCGCTTGCTAAGTACTGGATTGCGCCATTTTGCGCAGGTTTTACGACCTGACGCAGACTCCGGGCCGCAGACTAGCTCAAGCCTGCCTGATAGCGCTGCAGCGCAACCAGTGAATCCGGGCAGTAAGGCAAGCGCTGACGCTCGTCGTCGACCTGCGCCAGGCTGACGAAGCGCGCCTCGCTGACCTCCTCCGGCTGCAAGCGTAACGGCCCGTCCCAGACCGCCGAAAACACGCCGCACCAGAGCCGATTGCCCGGCTGGTCAAAATAGAACCGCTCATGAAAGCGCAGTTCGACGCCGGTCACCCCGAGTTCCTCGGCCAGCTCGCGGGCCGCCGATTCGGCATAGCTCTCATCGGTCGCCACCATGCCGCCAGCGGCCACGTCCCAGTACCCCGGGTAGACCGCCTTGCTCAGGGAGCGGCGGTTGATGCAGAGCAAGCCGGCGCTGTTGAACAGCAGAATGAACGTGCAGCGGCCTATCAGCCCTGCCTCACGCAGCTGTGCACGCGGCATGGCGCCGAGCAGTTGATCATGCTCGTCGACCCAGGCGATCAGTTCGAGGTCCGAGGCCGCCCGGTGGGCAGCCTCGGCCGGGGTGATGGTCATGCTCAGCCTTGCGACAGCAGCTGACGCAGGTCGATCACTGCAGCGTTGGCGCGCGAGATGTAGTTGGCCATCACCAGCGAGTGGTTGGCCCACATGCCGAAACCGCTACCGTTGAGCACCATTGGGCTCCACAGCGCTTCCTGCGAAGCTTCCAGCTCACGAATGATCTGGCGCACGCTAACCGTGGCGTTCTTCTTCGCCAGCACATCGGCGAAGTCCACTTCAATGGCGCGCAACAGGTGCGACAGCGCCCAGGCCTGACCGCGTGCTTCATAGAAGACGTTGTCGATCTGCATCCATGGTGTTTCCACCAGCTCTTCATCAAGCTGCGGCACCTGGCCAGCCACCACGGTTTCAGTCTTCAGGGTGCTGTTCAGCTTCACCCGGCCGACACTGGCCGACAGCCGCTGCGACAGCGAACCCAGACGGGTGGCTACGTCACCCAGCCAGTTGTTCAGGTTATCGGCACGGGTATAGAAGATCGCGCCTTTGTCGCCTGCGGCCAGACGCGCCTGATAACGCTCGAGCGACTTGATGCCTTCAGAGAACTCGGACTCGCTCGAAGGCAGAATCCAGCTCTTGTTGTCGAAGTTGAAGCGCGGCTCAGCCTTGGCCAGGTCGGCGTCTTCGGTCGACTGCGACTGCGAACGGGCGAAGTCCTTGCGCAGTGCCCGCGACAAGTCGCGCACCTGCACCAGCACGCCATATTCCCAGCTCGGCATGTTGTCCATCCACAGCCCAGGCGGGAAGCGGTCGTTGGAAATGTAACCGCCCGGCTTGTCGAGCAGGGTGGCGGCAACGGTTTTCAGCGTCTCGACGGTGGTGTAGCCAATGACCATCTTCTGCCCGCTGCGCTCGGCGCTGGCCTGGGCATTCTGCTGCACCGGGAACAGGTCAGGCTCCTGGCTCCAGTACCAGCCAAGGCCGATACAGACCAGCAGGTACAGCCCGATCACAACCCCAAGAGCGCGGCTCCAGAGGCCGCCAAGGTAGCTACGGGCGGCGGCGCGACGGGAGTCGGGCCGCTCACGAGGCTCGGCAGTGGCCTCACGGTTTTTCCAGTCCAGCATGGCATTGTCCTTAATCAGTCACGACGGTTCAGAGCTTGGACCTCAGGCTACGGCCAGGGTGCCACGGCAAGCCCACATCGACCCACTATAAAGCAGACACCGGCTTGCGCATAAGCGACCGGGCGGTCAGCAACTGAATAACAGGACCAGACGCAATGTTGACCTGGCACACGCGCAGCTTGCAGAAGTGGTGCTAGCATACAGCCATCATCGAAGCTGCATTCCCCCATAATAAGTAGTCAGCCATGATCCAGTCACCACAGCCCAGCCACGAGCGCGCCAAGCGCAGCAGCGATCACGTCGACGAGGTGCCGCTGCCGCCGTTGCGCAAACCGGTGTATATCCTGCTGCAGGATCATGACCGCGCCGAACGCCTGGCGCAGCAGCTGGAATTCTTTGGCCTGGGGGTGCACGCACTGGCCACTGCCGAGGCGTTCTGCGCGGCGATGCGCGAGCGCTTGCCGGCGGCGATAGTCATGGACGTCGACTTCAGCGGCCCGGGCTGTGGCCTGCTGCTGGCGGCGCAGGCCCAGCTGGGGCTGGATCAGGCTGTGCCGCTGCTGTTCTTCAGCCTGCACGAAACCGACACGCCGACGCGCTTGGCCGCCGTGCGCGCCGGTGGCCAGGCGTTCATGACCGGTACGTTGGAAGCATCGAGCCTGCTGGAAAAGGTCGAGATGCTGACCAACGCCACTCAGTACGACCCGTTTCGAGTACTGATCATCGACGACTCGCGTACCCAGGCACTGCATACCGAGCGCGTGCTCAACAGCGCCGGGATGATCACCCGCAGCCTGACCGAGCCGATCCGCGCCATGGCCGAGCTGGCTGACTTCCAGCCCGACCTGATCATCCTCGACCTCTATATGCCCGACTGTACCGGGCCGGAGCTGGCCAAGGTGATCCGCCACAATGACCGCTATGTCAGCGTGCCGATCATCTACCTGTCGGCCGAGGACGACCTGAACAAGCAGCTCGATGCCATGAGCGAAGGCGGTGATGATTTTCTGACCAAGCCGGTGCGTTCACGCCAGCTGCTGACCACGGTACGCAACCGCGCCGTGCGCGCGCGTCATCTCAAGGCGAGGATGGTCCGCGACAGCCTGACCGGTCTGTACAACCACACGCATATCCTGCAATTGCTGGAAGACTGCAGCTTCCGCGCCCGCCGCGAACAGCAGCCGCTGAGCTTTGCCATGCTCGACATCGACCACTTCAAGAAGATCAACGACCGCCACGGCCACCCCATGGGCGATCGGGTGATCAAGAGCCTGGCATTGTTCCTCAAGCAACGCCTGCGCAAGACCGATTACATCGGCCGTTACGGCGGTGAGGAATTCGCCATTGTGCTGCCCAATACGCCGCTGAGCGCGGCCTACAAGGTGCTCGACGAGATCCGCCGGCGCTTTGCCGAGATCATCTATCCGGCCCAACCCCATGACCTGCACTGCACCTTCAGCGCCGGCGTGGTGCAGTTGGATCAAGCGCACGATGCCCTGAGCATGGCCAGTGCCGCTGACGAAGCGCTGTACCGGGCCAAGCATGCCGGGCGCAACTGCGTGGTGCGGGTAGACCCCGCGTAAACGGCGCCAGCCCCGGTCAAGGCAAAAGGCCATAATTCTCCAGCGCAGCACCCTCCTCCGTCATCACCCCGTCATGCAATCGCAATAACTTCAGGCACCTACCTCTCTCCACGCTGCCGGAAGCCTGCGCCATGCGCCTGAAGTGGTTGACCAATTTCAATACCCTGTTGCTCGTTGCCGTGTGCATTGCCCTGGGCGCAACCCTGTGGTGGTCACAACGAGCGCTGGAGCGCCCCTATCTGCTGATGGAACGCTATCTGGGCTTGTCGCAGCAGTTTCAGAACCATATCGAGCGCGATACCCAGGCCTACCTGACCAGCGGCGACGCCGTACGCCACGCCGCCGCAGTGCAGGGCAACCAGCAGTTGCAGGCAGCGCTTGCTGACTGGCCCGAAGCTCTGGCCGAGCAACTGCGCCCCAGCCTCGGCGAGTTGCAGGCATTCACCGGCAATCAGCTACTGGCCGCCGGCAAGCTGGCGGGTGATCCGCAAGCCTTGCTGCTGCAGGCCGAACGCGAACTGGGCGGCACTCTCGAACAGCTGGCTGGCTACGCCCAAGGTAGCACCAGCGAGCAGGCCCAGCGCTACCTGGCGCCCTTGCTGGACGCAGCGGTGCATTTGGGCCGTTTATCGCTGGCCCGCGACAAGCTGGTCAGCAGTGGGCGCGCCGAGCTGGCTGAAGAAGTCGAACGCGAATTACAGCAGGTACGTGTTCAGGCCGAGCAGATTGCAGCATTGCCGCTACTGGGTGTGACCCGCGCGGCCGAGTCCGGCGCTGACGACTTCGCCGCGCTGATGGGCCTGCAAAGCCAGGCTAGCGAGCAGCGCGAAGACGTCGCCGTGGCCCTCAAGCGCGATCTGCAGAGCCTGCTCAGCCGCTATCGCGCCGAACTGCAGCGCACCCGCGAACAGATCGATCAGCGCGCAACCCTGGCCAACAGCACCCGCGAGCGGCTCGAGGCGGTGCAGCAAGCGATTGCCGGGCTGGAGCCGCAGGTACGCGCGCAACACGCCAGCATCGCCGCCGAGGTGCGCATCATTCAGGGCGTGATGATCGTCTTGATTCTGTTCATCGCGCTGCTCATCGACAGCCTCCAGCGGCGCCTGGCGGGAACCCTCGGCAGCCTTGCACCAGCACTGTCACGCTGGGCCGAGGGCGATTTTGCCCAGCCCATTTCCTTGGGCAAGACCAACCGCGAACTGCACGACATCGAAGATTCGCTCAACCACCTGCGCCAGTATCTGGTGCAACTGGTGGCGACCTTGCGCGCCAACGCCGAGCAGGTTGCTGGCAGCAGTCATGCCCTGGCCGGCATGAGCAGCGGCCTGCACCAAGGCGCCGAACGCCAGGCCGGTGACACCGCGCAGATCCGCGATGCCCTGGGCGAGCTGGAAGCGACCATTCAGCAAGTGGCAGGCGATGCCAGCGCTGCGGCCCAGGCCAGTCGCGAGGCCGGCAGTGCCGTCGAGCACGGTCAGCGGGTGATCGGCCAGAGCCTTTCCGGGCTGCGTACCTTGGTTGATGAAGTCCAGGGCAACGCGCAGATGATCGAACAACTGGCACAGGAGTCGGCGACCATCGGCGGTGTGCTCACGGTGATTCGCTCGATTGCCGAACAGACCAACCTGCTGGCGCTCAACGCCGCAATCGAAGCGGCTCGCGCCGGCGAGATGGGCCGCGGCTTTGCCGTGGTCGCCGATGAGGTGCGCTCGCTGGCGCAGCGCACAACTGGCGCTACCGGCGAAATCCAGGCACTGATCGACCGCCTGCAACTGGCCGCGCGCGACTCGGTGAATGGCATGCGCACCCAGCTCGAGCATGCCGAGGCCACTGCCAGCCAGGCGCAGACGGCAGATGGCGCTCTGGATGAAATCGTCACGGCAATCCGCACCATCGCCGACACCGCTGGGCGTATCGCCGATGTGACGGCGCAACAAACCGGCGCCGTGAGCGACATCCGCGACCACAGCGAGCGCATTCACCAACTGGGCGAAGACAACCTGCAGCGCATCGGCGAAGGCCGTGAACAAGGCGAGCAATTGCTCAAGCTGGGCGGCGAGCTGAACACTGCAGTGGCTGCATTCCGCGTTTAAACAAGGGTGCCGGGCGGGCGCCCCCAATGCCCGCCAAGTCCGCTATCATGCGCCCACGTTCGACCTCGCGAGTCCGCCATGCGCCGCCTGTTTTTCCTGCTGTTTCTGCTGCTGGCCAGCCCGGCTTTCGCCGCTGGCCTGCTCGACAACCGTCCCAGTGCCACGCTCGGTGCCTCTGCCCTGAGTAACAACAGCGACTTCCTGCCGGTGCATGAAGCGTTCAAGTTGAGCCTGGTCAGCAGTGATGCGCAGAACATCACCCTGCGTTTCGTCGCCAGCGACGGTTACTACCTCTATCGCCACCGCTTCCAGTTCCGCAGCGAGCCTGCCGATGTAGCTCTGGGCACGACGCAGATTCCGCCCGGTGAGGCCAAGCACGACGAGTTTTTTGGTGATGTCGAGGTGTATCACGGCGTGCTCGATATCGTCGTGCCGCGACCTGCCGCTGACAACCGCGGCTTTACCCTGCTGGTGGGCTACCAGGGCTGCGCCGACAAAGGCCTGTGCTATCCGCCGGAAACCGCAAGGATTGCCATCGATGCGGCTGGTGCAGCCAGCTCGCCAAGCAGCGCGCCCGGCTGGGACTGGCAAGCGTTGCTGCTGTTCTTCCTCGCCGGTGTCGGCCTGACCTTCACCCCCTGCGTACTGCCGATGCTGCCGATCCTGTCGGGTGTGGTCTTGCGCGGTCAGGTCGGCGGCTGGCGTGGTTTCAGCCTGTCGCTGGCCTATGTACTGCCGATGGCGGTGTGCTTCGCCACCCTCGGCGCGCTGATGGGCGTGTTTGGCGCGGGGCTGAACCTGCAGGCGCGGCTGCAATCGGCCTGGGTGCTGGTGCCGTTTGCGCTGTTCTTCGTGCTGTTTGCCCTGGCCATGTTCGGCCTGTTCGAGCTGAAGCTACCGCAAGCCCTGAGCAATCGCCTGGACCGCGTGGCCAATCGCACCCAGGGCGGCTCGCTGCTCGGTGCCGCGGTGCTCGGCGTGCTCTCCAGCCTGCTGGTTTCACCCTGTGTGTCGGCGCCACTGGCCGGCGCCCTGCTGTACATCAGCGCCAGTGGTGACGCTTTGGGCGGCGCGCTGAAACTGTTCGCCCTGGGCCTGGGCATGGGCGCGCCATTGCTGCTGATCGGCACCGGCGGCGCGGCCTGGCTGCCGAAGAGCGGGCCGTGGCTGAACACCGTCAAGAATGCCATCGGCGTGCTGTTGCTGGGTCTGGCTATCGGCCTGCTCAGCCGGGTTTTGCCCGGGCCGCTGACTTTGCTCTTGATCGGCCTGCTGGCGGCGGGCGTAGCGCTGTTCCTCGGCGCCCTTGAGCTGGTGGTGAAAACGCCACGCGAGCGCCTCGCGCAATTGGCCGGCCTGGCCTTGCTGGTGTACGCCCTGGCGTGCTGGTACGGCGCCCTCAGCGGCCAGGGTGACCCACTGCGGCCACTGCCCAGCGCGGCTCCAGCCGCTGCTGCAGGCGCAGTCAGCGCCGATGCCTGGCAGACCATCACCACTCCGGCGGCGCTCGACGCAGCCCTGGCGGCGGCCTCGGCCGCCGGCCAACCGGTGCTGCTCGACTGGTACGCCGACTGGTGCATCAGCTGCAAGGTGATAGAACATGAGGTGCTCAGCGCACCGCAGGTGCAGGCGCAGTTGGGCACCTTCAAGCTGCTGCGTTTCGACATCACCGAAAGCAATGTCGAGCAGCGCAGCCTGCTCGACCGCTATCGCTTGTTCGGCCCGCCGGCACTGCTGTTCTTTGCCGCAAACGGCAGCGAAATGAGCAGCGATCGTGTGGTTGGTGAAATAAACGCCGGCGATTTTGCACAGATCCTCACGCGCGTACGCGGCCAACTCGGGCTATAACTTCCTGCTGACTGCGCTGTTCGCAGCCTGCGGTGACCAAATTTAAACATTTGGTCACATACTTTGCGCGAATCTCGGGCAACGTGCTGGCTATTGCCGGGAACTGGACACACCTACTCGCTTTGCGGCATAGTCGCCGCGCATGTCGTATTGCCCTACAAGACCAAGGAACCCGCAGATGGCTACCCTACTGGTGCTGCACGGCCCCAACCTCAACCTGCTCGGTACCCGCGAGCCGGGTCATTACGGTGCCGCCACCCTCGCCCAGATCAACCAGGATCTGGAGCAGCGTGCCCGTGCCGCAGGCCACCATCTGCAGTACCTGCAGAGCAATGCCGAGTATGAGCTGATCGATCGGATACACGCCGCGCGCGACGAAGGCGTCGATTTCATCCTGATCAATCCGGCTGCTTTCACCCACACCAGCGTCGCATTACGTGACGCATTGCTGGCGGTGAGCATCCCATTCATCGAAGTGCACCTGTCCAACGTGCACAAGCGTGAACCGTTCCGGCATCACTCTTACTTCTCCGATGTTGCGGTAGGGGTGATCTGCGGTCTCGGCGCCAGCGGTTATCGACTGGCCCTGGAGGCAGCTCTGGAACAGCTGGCTGCAAGCGCACAGCCCTGATGAAACAAGGCCTTGGCCCCTGCGGGCCGAGGTCATAGAGAAACGTTTTCGACACGTTTTCAATTTACGTCCCCGACCGAACCTTGGGAGTTGCTGATTAATGGATATCCGTAAAGTCAAAAAGCTGATCGAACTGCTGGAAGAGTCCGGCATCGACGAACTGGAGATCAAGGAAGGCGAAGAGTCCGTTCGCATCAGCCGTCACAGCAAGACCCCAGCTGCTCAGCAGTACTTCGCGCCACAACCGATGGCCGCCGCTCCAGTAGCCGCGCCTGCTCCGGTTGCCGCTGCCGCCCCTGCTGCCGACGCCGCGCCAGTGCTCAAAGGCACCGTGGTCCGTTCGCCAATGGTCGGTACCTTCTACCGCAAGCCATCGCCGACCTCGCCGAACTTCGCTGAAGTCGGGCAGAGCATCAAGAAAGGCGACACCCTGTGCATCGTCGAAGCGATGAAGATGATGAACCACATCGAAGCCGAAATCGGCGGTGTCATCGACGCCATCCTGGTGGAAGACGGTCAGCCGGTTGAATTCGACCAGCCGCTGTTCACCGTCGTTTGATCCTCGGAGAGCCAACGATGTCTGCGAAGCTGGAAAAAGTCCTGATCGCCAACCGTGGCGAAATCGCCCTGCGTATCCTGCGGGCCTGCAAAGAGCTCGGCATCAAGACCGTCGCTGTGCACTCCACGGCTGACCGTGAGCTGATGCACCTGGGTCTGGCGGACGAATCGGTCTGCATCGGCCCTGCGTCGTCCAAGGATTCCTACCTGCACATCCCGGCGATCATCGCTGCCGCCGAAGTGACTGGCGCTACCGCCATCCACCCAGGCTACGGCTTCCTCGCCGAGAACGCTGACTTCGCCGAGCAGGTCGAGAAGTCCGGCTTTGCCTTCATCGGCCCGAAAGCCGACACCATTCGCCTGATGGGCGACAAGGTTTCGGCCAAGGCAGCCATGATCGAAGCTGGTGTACCGACCGTACCAGGCTCCGACGGCCCACTGCCGGAAGACGAAGAAGAAGCCCTGCGCATCGGCCGTGAAGTCGGCTACCCGGTGATCATCAAAGCCGCTGGCGGCGGCGGTGGTCGCGGCATGCGCGTGGTGCACAATGAAGAAGACCTGATCGCGTCGGCCAAGCTGACCCGTACCGAAGCCGGTGCTGCGTTCGGCAACCCGATGGTCTACCTCGAGAAGTTCCTGACCAACCCACGTCACGTGGAAGTCCAGGTGCTGTCCGACGGCCAGGGCCAGGCAATCCATCTCGGCGACCGTGACTGCTCGCTGCAGCGCCGTCACCAGAAGGTTCTCGAAGAAGCGCCGGCCCCGGGCATCGACGAGCAAGCGCGTCAGGAAGTCTTCGCCCGCTGTGTCAAGGCGTGCATCGACATCGGTTACCGTGGTGCCGGCACGTTCGAGTTCCTCTACGAGAACGGCCGCTTCTACTTCATCGAAATGAACACCCGTGTTCAGGTCGAGCACCCGGTTTCGGAAATGGTCACTGGTATCGACATCGTCAAGGAGATGCTCAGCATCGCCGCTGGCAACAAGCTGTCGTTCACTCAGGATGACGTGGTGATCCGCGGCCACTCGCTGGAATGCCGGATCAACGCTGAAGACCCGCGCAAGTTCATCCCGAGCCCAGGCACCGTAAAGCACTTCCATGCTCCAGGCGGCAATGGCGTGCGGGTCGATTCGCACCTGTACAGCGGCTATTCGGTTCCGCCGAACTATGACTCGCTGATCGGCAAGCTGATCACCTACGGCAAGGATCGCGACGAAGCCATGGCGCGCATGCGCAATGCCCTCGACGAAATCGTGGTCGACGGTATCAAGACCAACATCCCGCTGCACCGCGACCTGGTGCGCGATGAAGGTTTCTGCAAAGGTGGCGTCAACATCCATTACCTCGAGCACAAACTGGCCAACCAGGATTGATCTTGAAGTGATGCGCTGAACAAACCCCGGCCCTGTGCCGGGGTTTTTTATTGCCGCTCGTGCCTCGCTTGCCTCGCCACGCGCACAAACCGCACACACTGAAGTAAACTGCCCTACTTCGCGCAGCCCAGTCGCTGCCCCCACAGATTTTTTAAGGTACCCGCCATGCCCTGGCTGCAAGTACGTCTGGCCATCAGCCCGGAACAAGCCGAAACCTACGAAGATGCCCTGCTCGAAGTAGGCGCTGTCTCGGTAACCTTCATGGACGCCGAAGATCAGCCGATCTTCGAGCCGGACCTCAACACCACGCCACTGTGGTCGCACACCCACCTGCTGGCCCTGTTCGAAGCCGACGCTGAGCCTGAACAGGTATTCGCTCACCTGCGCCTGCTGACCAACGCCGAGCTGCCCGAGCATCAGGCTGAAGTCATCGAAGACCAGGACTGGGAGCGCAGCTGGATGGACAACTTCCAGCCCATGCGTTTTGGTCAGCGTCTGTGGATCGTGCCAAGCTGGCACGCAGCCCCTGAGCCGGAAGCAGTCAACCTGCTGCTCGACCCGGGCCTGGCGTTCGGCACCGGCACCCACCCGACTACCGCGCTGTGCCTGGAGTGGCTCGACGGCCAGCAACTGGCTGACGTGCAGGTACTGGACTTCGGCTGTGGCTCGGGCATTCTGGCCATCGCTGCGCTGCTGCTGGGCGCGCGCGAAGCGGTCGGTACCGATATCGATGTGCAGGCGCTGGAAGCTTCGCGCGACAACGCCGGGCGCAACGGTATCGAAGCCGAGCGCTTCCCGCTGTACCTGCCTGAAGACATGCCGGCGATGCAGGCCGACGTGCTGGTGGCCAACATTCTGGCTGGCCCGCTGGTCTCGCTGGCGCCGCAGTTGTCGGGCCTGGTACGACCGGGCGGCCTGCTGGCGTTATCGGGGATCCTCGCCGAACAGGGTGAAGAAGTCGCCGCCGCCTATGCTGCAGACTTTGACCTGGACCCGATCGTCGTCCGCGACGGCTGGGTTCGCATCAGTGGCCGCCGTCGCTCGGCAGGCCTGAAATAATCACCTGCACAGCCCCCCGGATCGCCGCATGACCGACAGTTTCGTCACCCAGTGCCCGCATTGCCAGACCAGCTTTCGCGTCACGCATCATCAATTGAGCGTGGCCCGCGGGGTGGTTCGCTGCGGCCAGTGCCTGCAAGTGTTCAACGCCGCCAAGCAACTGCTCGAGCAAAACCGCGTAGCCACTGCCGAGACGGCGCCTGCGCAGCCGGAGCTGGCTACCCCGGTCGAAGCACCAGCGCCTGCTGGGCCGGCGCCGAGCCAGGACGACTGGCAGGCCAGCGCTCAGGCCTTTGACGAAATCGACCTGGACCAGGCATTAGCCAATCTGGAGCGTCGCGATCGGGCCAGCGAAGGCCAGAGCGAGGCGCGCAGCGATGCCCTGCAGGCAGTGCGCGAGGTGCACGACCCGGACGAAGACGTCGGCCGCCCGTTCGGTAACGCCACCGACGAGCCTCTGAGCGAGCCTTCACCGCTGGTCCTCGAGCCGCCACTGATCGAGCCCGAAGCGCTTGAGCAAGAGCCGTTTGAGCAGGAAGCCTTTGAGCACGAGCCATCGCCCCGCGAACGCACCGAGCCAAGCATTGGCCTGGTGCTTGACCCGGACGATCAACCCAGCCGCCAGCAGCCCACGCTGGGCGCGCCGTTGACCGCAGCCGAAGCGCTGAGCCGCGAGTCTCTGGCCGCCGACGACGACCATGACACGGTTGTAAGCGGCCTGTCGGCGTTCGATGATGGCCGCCGCAAGGAAAACCTGTCAGCGCTGGACGCCCACGACGATGAACTCGAGCAGCCGCTCGATGAGCGTATCGAACCGGGCCTGAACAGCCGCGCCAACCGGCGCAAGGAGCCGCTGATCGATGTGGTCGACGACCCGCTCCAGCTGGACTGGCAAAAGCCCCAGGTCAACTGGGGCAAGCGCTTGCTGTGGGGCACGCTGACCCTGCTTGCCGCCGGCTTGCTGGCCTTTCAGTACGTGTGGTTCCACTTCGACGAAATGGCCCGCCAGGACCAGTACCGGCCGTGGTTCCAGCAACTGTGCCCGACGCTGGGCTGCAAGGTGCCGACCCGGGTCGACATTGCCCGGATCAAGAGCAGCAACCTGGTGGTGCGCAGCCATCCGGACTTCAAGGGCGCCCTGATCGTCGACGCGATCATCTACAACCGCGCGCCGTTTGCCCAACCGTTCCCATTGCTGGAACTGCGCTTTGCCGACCTCAACGGCCAGTCGATTGCCAGTCGTCGCTTCAAACCCAGCGAGTACCTCTCCGGTGAATTGGCCGGGCGCGGCGAAATGCCCAGCCAGACGCCTATCCATATCGCCCTGGATATCCTCGACCCGGGCCCCAAGGCCGTCAACTACAGCCTGAGCTTCCGCTCGCCGGAGTGACAATTGCCTGCAGACGCCGGTTTACCGGCGCCTGCAGCTTGTCCAGAACTGCGAGGCATAAGGCCGCAGCTGTTCAGATTTTATCCAAATTGACCTTTATCCAGTCATCCAGAGCGGGTATTATGCCCACCCTTTTTGACCTCAATGATTCGGCCCCACAACAGGGAACACCTATGTCGGCGGTACGCATCGGCCCATATACGCTTCGCAACAACCTGATCCTTGCGCCTATGGCCGGGGTTACGGACCAGCCTTTCCGCACGCTTTGCCAGCGCTTGGGCGCAGGCATGGTGGTGTCGGAGATGGTCAGCAGCGACATGAGCCTGTGGGACAGCCGCAAGTCACGTCTGCGCCGCATCCATGAAGGTGATCCCGAGCCGCGCTCGGTACAGATCGCCGGGGGTGACGCACAGATGATGGCGGCGGCGGCCCGGGCCAATGTCGAGGCCGGCGCGCAGATCATCGACATCAACATGGGTTGCCCGGCAAAAAAAGTCTGCAACAAAGCTGCAGGCTCTGCTTTATTGAGAGATGAAGTGCTGGTCAGCGAGATCCTCGACGCCGTCATTGGCACAGTGGATGTCCCGGTGACCCTGAAGATACGTACCGGCTGGGACCGTTCGAGCAAGAACGGCCTGAACGTGGCAAAAATTGCCGAACAGGCCGGCATCCAGGCGCTTGCGGTGCATGGCCGCACACGTGCCGACCTGTACACCGGTGAAGCCGAGTACGACACCATTGCTGCGATCAAGCAGGCAGTGTCGATCCCGGTCTTTGCCAATGGCGATATCACCTCGCCAGAAAAAGCCCGGGCGGTGCTGCACGCCACCGGTGCCGACGGCCTGCTGATTGGCCGTGCGGCCCAAGGCCGGCCGTGGATCTTCCGCGAGATCGAGCATTACCTGCAGACCGGTGAATACCTGCCGGCGCCAGGGCTGGACGAAGTTGAACGCATTTTGCTGGAGCACCTGGCCGCGCTGCATGCCTTCTACGGCGATGTAATGGGCGTACGTATCGCCCGAAAGCACGTTGGCTGGTACCTGGCAACCCGACCCGGCGGCAAGGAGTTCCGCTCCCGGTTCAACGCTTTGGATGAGACACACGCGCAATGCGCCAACGTTCGCGAGTTTTTCTCCGAATGCCGACAGAGCCTTGAAACAAAGGACGAACAAGGGGTGGCCGCATGACGATGATGACCGAGACTTTAGTGAGTGGAACAACGCCCGTGAGCGACAACGCCAACCTCAAGCAGCACCTGAATACGCCGAGCGAGGAGGGCCAGACCCTGCGCGACAGCGTCGAGAAGGCGCTGCACAACTACTTCGCCCACCTCGAAGGCGCCTCCGTCACGGACGTGTACAACCTGGTGCTCTCGGAGGTCGAGGCGCCGCTGCTCGAAAGTGTGATGAATTACGTCAAGGGCAACCAGACCAAAGCCAGCGAGATGCTCGGACTCAACCGTGGCACCCTGCGCAAGAAGCTCAAGCAGTACGATTTGCTCTAAGGCCAGAATCCCAATCAGAAAAGGCGGCTCCCGCAGGAGGCGCCTTTTTTGCTGACTCCACCGCGTTATGGAATCCGAAATGACCGACCAGACTACCCGCCTGCCGATCCGCCGCGCCCTGATCAGCGTCTCCGACAAGACCGGGATCCTCGAATTCGCTCGCGAGCTGCAACAGCTCGGCGTCGAGATCCTGTCCACCGGTGGTACCTACAAGCTGCTCAAGGACAATGGCGTCGACGCGGTGGAAGTGGCCGACTACACCGGCTTCGCTGAAATGATGGACGGCCGGGTGAAGACCCTGCATCCAAAAATCCACGGTGGCATCCTCGGTCGTCGCGGCACCGACGACGCGATCATGAACGAGCACGGCATCAAGCCAATCGACCTGGTGGCAGTCAACCTGTACCCGTTCGAAGCCACCATCGCCAAGCCTGGCTGCGACCTGCCGACCGCAATCGAGAACATCGATATCGGCGGCCCGACCATGGTTCGCTCGGCAGCCAAGAACCACAAGGACGTGGCTATCGTGGTCAACGCCGGTGACTACGGCCAGGTCCTCGAAAGCCTCAAGGCCGGTGGCCTGACCTACGCTCAGCGCTTCGACCTGATGCTCAAGGCGTTCGAGCACACCGCCGCCTACGACGGTATGATCGCCAACTACATGGGCACCGTGAACCAGGCTGCCGAGACCCTGTCGACTTCCGACCGCAGCCTGTTCCCGCGCACCTTCAACAGCCAGTTCGTCAAAGCCCAGGAAATGCGCTACGGCGAGAACCCGCACCAGAACGCGGCGTTCTACGTTGAAGCGAACAAGGGCGAAGCGAGCATCTCTACCGCCACCCAGCTGCAGGGCAAAGAGCTGTCGTTCAACAACGTGGCCGACACCGATGCCGCCCTCGAGTGCGTCAAGAGCTTCGTCAAGCCGGCCTGCGTGATCGTCAAGCACGCCAACCCGTGCGGCGTTGCCGTGGTTCCGGAAAACGAAGGCGGCATTCGTCAGGCCTACGAACTGGCCTACGCCACCGACACCGAGTCGGCCTTTGGCGGCATCATCGCCTTCAACCGCGAACTGGACGGCGAGACTGCCAAGGCCATCGTCGAGCGCCAGTTCGTTGAAGTGATCATTGCGCCGAAGATCTCCCAGGCTGCCCGTGACGTAGTAGCCGCCAAGCAGAACGTGCGTCTGCTCGAGTGCGGCGAGTGGCCAGCCGAGCGCAGCGCTGGCTGGGACTTCAAGCGGGTCAACGGTGGCCTGCTGGTGCAGAGCCGCGATATCGGCATGATCAGCGCCGACGATCTGAAGATCGTTACCCAGCGCGCGCCGAGCGAGCAGGAAATTCACGACCTGATCTTCGCCTGGAAAGTTGCCAAGTTCGTCAAGTCCAACGCTATCGTCTACGCCAAGCAGCGCCAGACCATCGGTGTCGGTGCTGGCCAGATGAGCCGCGTCAACTCGGCACGCATTGCTGCAATCAAAGCCGAGCATGCTGGCCTGCAGGTACAAGGTGCGGTCATGGCCTCGGACGCGTTCTTCCCGTTCCGCGACGGTATCGACAACGCTGCCAAGGCCGGCATCACTGCAGTGATCCAGCCAGGTGGTTCGATGCGCGATGCTGAAGTGATCGCTGCTGCCGACGAAGCCGGCATCGCCATGGTGTTCACCGGCATGCGCCACTTCCGCCACTGATCGGCAATCGGCCGCACTGAAGCAGGCATCTGCTGCGTTGCGACCTCGTACCGCGAATACAGCGCGGTAGGTTCGGCCTACCGCCCAAGAGATTTCCGAGGTTTTAGACATGAAAGTTTTGATCATCGGCAACGGCGGCCGTGAACACGCCCTGGCCTGGAAAGTTGCCCAGGACCCACGTGTCGAAAAAGTCTTCGTCGCCCCAGGCAACGCTGGCACCGCCACCGAAGCCAAATGCGAGAACGTCGACATCCAGGTGACCGCTCTGGAGCAGTTGGCCGATTTCGCCGAGCAGAACGTCGACCTGACCATCGTCGGCCCGGAAGCGCCACTGGTTGCCGGCGTCGTCGACCTGTTCCGCAGCCGCAAGCTCGACTGCTTTGGCCCAACCAAGGGCGCTGCCCAGCTTGAAGGCTCCAAGGCATTCACCAAGGACTTCCTGGCCCGTCACCAGATCCCTACCGCGGATTACCAGAACTTCACCGAAGTCGAGCCAGCCCTGGCCTACCTGCAAAAGGTCGGCGCGCCGATCGTGATCAAGGCCGACGGCCTTGCTGCGGGCAAAGGCGTGATCGTTGCCATGACCTTGCAGGAAGCCGAAGACGCCGTGCGCGACATGCTCGCCGGTAACGCCTTTGGTGATGCAGGTTCGCGGGTCGTCATCGAAGAGTTTCTCGACGGCGAAGAAGCCAGCTTCATCGTCATGGTCGACGGTGAAAACGTGCTGCCGATGGCGACCAGCCAGGACCACAAGCGCGTCGGCGACGGCGACAGCGGGCCGAACACCGGCGGCATGGGCGCCTACTCGCCAGCCCCGGTGGTTACCGCCGAAGTGCACCAGCGGGTGATGGACCAGGTGATCTGGCCGACCGTGCGCGGCATGGCCGCCGAAGGCAACGTCTACACCGGCTTCCTGTACGCAGGGCTGATGATCGACAAGGCCGGCAACCCCAAGGTGATCGAGTTCAACTGCCGCTTCGGCGACCCGGAAACCCAGCCAGTCATGCTGCGCCTGGAGTCGAGCCTGGTGCTGTTGATCGAAGCCGCCTTCGCCAAGGCCTTGAACAAGGTCGAAGCACAATGGGACCCGCGGCCAAGCCTGGGTGTCGTGCTGGCTGCCGGCGGTTACCCGGCCGACTACGCCAAGGGCGCTACCATTCACGGTCTCGGCGCTGCGGCCAAGCTGGAAGGCAAGGTCTTCCATGCCGGCACTGCGTTGCTGGACGGCCAGGTCGTGACCAACGGCGGCCGCGTGCTGTGCGCCACTGCCCTCGGCCAGACCGTCGCCCAGGCCCAGGAACAGGCTTACCGCCTGGCCAAGGAAGTCAGCTGGGACGGTAGCTTCTACCGCACCGACATCGGCTACCGGGCCATTGCCCGCGAGCGTGGTGAAGCGCAGTAACAGCGCTTTGGCGAATGGCCGTGACGCCCTTTGGTGCACGGCCTTCGGCTCGTCGACAGGATGCCGATGGGCCTTGCGTTCGCCTTCACCCGCCGCGCATAGTTGTGCTTCGCCACACCCGCTAAGAAAGGATCTCGTCTTGCGTCGGCTTCGGATTGCCCTTGCCCTGTTCGTCAGCTTGCTGACCCTGCTCTGCCTGCCGCCGGCCTCGGCCGAGCAAGGTGGTGGCTGGTCGCTGCTGCTCGATGAACAGGCCAACCTGCAACTGAGCGATGTACGCTCCGAACGCTACCGCAACCAATTCAGTCCCCTCCAGCTCAACGAGCTGGAGGCTGCCGAGCCTGATCAAGCGCTCTGGCTGCACTACCGGCTGGAACCGGATGACCAGCAACGCCTGCTGCGCATCTTCGCTCCCGACCTGTCCCGCCTCGATCTGTACGTGCTCAACGGTGACAAACTGCTGCGCCAGCGCCACCATGGTCCGCAGGCCAACACCGGCAGCGAGCCGACCCTGCTCGGCAGTGACCACTTGCTGACTTTACCCAACAGCAGCCAGCCACTGGACGTCTACCTGCACCTGGTCTCGGAACACCAACTGCGCCCAGCCATCAGCCTGCTGTCTGCTGCCGAGGCTGCGGGCGACCAACACTTGCTGCTGTTGTTCGGCCTGTTGTTCGGCGGTCTGGTCATGCTGATCCTGCACAACGTGATTCGCTTCCTCTACGTGCGCTCGAGCACCACCCTGATTCTTGCCCTTTACCACGGCCTGATGCTGCTCAGCGCGCTGATCCTGCTCAACCTCAGCGGGCCCTGGTGGCACGTCTGGCACAGTGCGCAAACGCCTGCCGCCTACCTGACCCTGGTCATGGCCGGGCTGGCCGGTCTGTACTTCACCCAGCACTTTTTCAGTACCGGCAATTCGCCGCGGCTGAATCGGCTGTTGCAGGGCGAGATGCTGTTGGTTGGCGTCAGTAGCCTGATCCTGCTGTTCGTCGACACCCTGCCGCTCAACCTGATGACCTACGCCCTGCTCGCGATTGGCAGCGCAAGCATGCTGCTGGTCAGCAGCTATCACTGGTACAAGGGCTACAGCCCGGCACGTTTGTTCGCCTTGGCAATGCTGGTGTACAACCTCGGCGGGCTGGTGTTGCTGCCAGCGTTGCTCGGCCTGACCCGCACGCCGACGCCATGGTTGCTGTGCATTCTGCTGGCACTGACGGTAAGCAGCGGCCTGCTGCTCAACCTGGCAGTGAGTGAACGCTTGCGACGCATCAATGAGGACCGCTTCCGTGCCAGCCGCGCGCTGGCAGCCAGCGACGCCGAGCTCAACGCCAAGGCCGAGTTCCTGGCCAAGATCAGCCATGAAATCCGCACACCGATGAACGGCGTGCTGGGCATGACCGAGCTGTTGCTGGGCACGCCGCTGTCGGTCAAGCAGCGCGACTACGTGCAGACCATCCACAGCGCCGGCAACGAGCTGCTGACCTTGATCAACGAGATCCTCGACATCTCCAAGCTGGAGTCGCGGCAGATCGAGCTGGACGATGTGCAGTTCGACCTCAACGCCTTGATCGAAGATTGCCTGAATATCTTTCGGGCCAAGGCCGAACAACGCAACATCGAGCTGATCAGCTTTACCCAACCGCAAGTCCCGCGGGTCATCAGCGGCGACCCAACGCGCTTGCGTCAGGCCCTTTCCAGCCTGCTGGAAAACGCGCTGAAAAATACCGAGCAGGGGGAAATCCTGCTGGTGGTGGCACTGGATCAACGCGGCGAGCTGCCGCGTTTGCGCATTGCCGTCCAAGACAGCGGCAGTGCCATGCCACCGGCCGAGCGCGAAGCCTTGCTGCAGGCCGAGCTACACAGCCATCAGTTTCTTTCCAGCAACAAGCTCGGTGGCCATCTCGGGCTGGTGATCGCCAAACAATTGATTGGCCTGATGCAGGGCGAATTCGGCATCAAGAGCAGCAGCAACATGGGTAACACGCTGTGGTTGACCCTGCCGCTCGACCCGTCGCGTCTGGAGCAGCCACCGGCCGACCTGGACGGCCCGCTGCGCGACGCACGAGTATTGGTGGTCGACGATAACGATACCTGTCGCAAGGTCCTGGTACAGCAATGCAGTGCCTGGGGGATGAATGTCAGCGCCGTGCCGTCGGGCAAGGAAGCGCTCGCCCTGCTGCGCACCAAGGCGCACCTGCGCGACTACTTCGACGCGGTCCTGCTCGACCAGAACATGCCCGGCATGACCGGCATGCAACTGGCAGCCAAGATCAAGGAAGACCCAAGCCTCAACCACGACATCCTGGTGGTGATGCTGACCGGCATCAGCAACGCCCCGAGCAAGGTCATCGCGCGCAACGCCGGGGTCAAGCGCATCCTCGCCAAGCCGGTGGCCGGCTACACCTTGAAAACCACCCTCGCTGAAGAGCTGGCCCAGCGCGGACGTGAGCAGGCCACGCCGCCGGTCGCGCTGGGCATGCCGCCGGCGACACTGGAAGTTCCAGCCGACTTCCACGTGCTGGTTGCCGAAGACAACAGCATTTCGACCAAGGTCATCCGCGGCATGCTCGGCAAGCTCAACCTGGAACCTGATACCGCCAGCAATGGCGAGGAGGCCCTGCAGGCCATGCAGGCTCGTCGCTACGATCTGGTCTTGATGGATTGCGAGATGCCCGTGCTGGATGGATTCTCAGCGACCATTCGCCTGCGCGAGTGGGAGGCGGCCAACCAGCGCCAGCGCACGCCGGTTGTCGCGCTGACCGCCCACATCCTCAGCGAGCACAAGGAACGTGCACGCCTGGCCGGTATGGACGGCCACATGGCCAAGCCGGTCGAGCTGTCGCAACTGCGCGAACTGGTCCAGTACTGGGCCGGGCAGCGCGAGGCGAGAGCCGCTGAGGTGGATGCATCATGACCGGCAGCGCTGAGCGCAGCCGGGCAAAGCTCAAACCCACCGCCTGAGCGGCTGATACACTTGCCGCACCCATCCCATCGCCATGGATCCTGGCCATGCTTCATGAGTTGTTCAGCGTTTATCTGAAGATGCTTGTGCTCTACAGCCCGTTCTTCGTGCTGTCCTGCTTCATCAGCCTGACCCGCGGCCACTCCAGCAAGGAGCGCAAGCAACTGGCCTGGCGCGTGGCGATTGCCGTGCTCATTGCCAGCGTGCTGTTGTACCTGTTTGGCCGGGTGATCTTCGGCGTGTTCGGCATCACTGCCGACGCCTTTCGTATCGGTGCCGGCAGTGTGTTGTTCATTTCTGCGCTGAGCATGGCCCAGGGCAAGCCGGCGGTGCAGAGCGACAACGTACAGCAGGACGTAACCATCGTACCGCTGACCATCCCGCTGACCGTCGGCCCCGGCACCATCGGTGCGCTGCTGGTGATGGGCGTCAGCCAGCCGCACTGGGATGACAAGCTACTGGCAATCGTCAGTATTGCTCTGGCCAGTTTCACTGTCGGCCTGGTGCTGTACCTCTCGCACGGTATCGAACGAATCCTGGGTGACCAGGGCTTGCAGATCGTCAGCCGCTTGATGGGGCTGTTCGTCTGTGCCCTGGCTGCGCAGATCATCTTTACCGGGATCAAGGGCTACTTGCTTAACTAGATCTGGTACTCGTGGATACTCAGTCGCGCCTGCTCTACCGTGCTGGCAAGAACCTTGGGCAGGTGCGTGTCCATGAATGCTCGGACATTGAACCGCACCAGCTCGGCAGAGACTTTATGGTAGCTACGTTTGCGCTCCATGAAGCCGGTCGCGAAGCGAGTCTTCTTGTCAGTCTCGAAGTACAGCACCATGTCGACTCGACCGTTACCGGCCGGCGAACAAGGAAGAAATTGCAGGCACTGTCGCTCGGCGGCCTGTCGCTCGAAGGTACCCAGGGCGGCCGGGCTGGCCATCAACCGGCGCAGGGCAAGATCGGTGGACTCGGCAAAGTGCTCACCTGCCGTGGCGGCAATGGTCTGAAGCGCTTTGTCCACCAGCTTTGACCGTTGATCCGTCGGCCAATGTATGTCCTCTGGCGCAACCGCATCCCACCCCATGAACTTTAGCTGGTTACGAAAGTAGCTCAACCAGTCCTCGACCAGACCCTCATTGAACACGCTCAGGGTGGCGCGCTCGGCCAAGGCAACCGCCGTCTTTACCGCGTCGCACTGCTGTCCATCAAGACCGGGCAGGAAGCTCACGATCGACGAGCCGATTACCGCTGCTTGGGTATTTGCCATTACATCCTCCTGTTCTGCGTGGGCAGTTCGAGCACATAGGCGTGTTCATGCTGTTTCTTGTCCATCAACATGCGTAACTGGCTGCGTTTTGTTTCAAAGGACTGCGCGTCGCACAGCAGTGAGAGGCAGCGCAGTTGGACCTCCGCCGGCAACGTCGCGATTTCGCTCAGGCTGGGCTGCTCGGCTACCTCGACAGCGGCCGTGGACTGCCAGCTCAGGCTGCACAGATGCAGACGCATGTCCGCGTCCATCAGGCCGATTTCCAGCTTTGCCAAATGCCCGTCTGCAGTGTCCGAGCGGATGAAACCTTGCAGCTGCCGCAGCCCATCTGGGTGCTCGCGCAAGCTTTCGAAGACGCTGCGCAAGACCTGACCGCCATCGATGCCTGCCTGCCCGAACCACGCTTGAAGCGCTGGAGAGATGGCCAGCCCGGCAACGCCCGGAACACTCTGCTCATCGTGCGCCTGACTGGTCACGAGCCAGCCCAGCTCTGCATACACTGCTCGATAAGCGCGGTCCCAGGTGGTCGGCTCGGTAAAGCGATTGCCCGCACGCTTGTTCGCGACCAGCTGCGCGTAGAGCGTGCTATCAATGGCTGCCTGACGCTGCGATGGGCTGATCTGTGGATCAGTCAACAACACTGTCCCGGCGACCAGCACCAGGGCGTGATTCTGTATTTGCATGGGATGCCTGCTGCCTGCAAGTCGTTGGAATGACGGCGAAGCATGTCGCCGTCAGCCTGCTCAGATCTCGTACTCGAGAATGTCTTCAACACTGCGCACGCCGAGCTTGGTCTCGATGTGCTCACGTACGCGGTCGTAGATCATTCGGTTGAACGACAACACCGCGCCGCCGGCGTAGTACTCCGAGGAAGTAATGTTCCATTCCACGCCGAGCAGGTCAGTGTTGGACTCGGGCGCTGCGGCGTTGACGCAGCTCATCACCAGCACCACCTCACCTTCAGGCGTTTCCATGCACGCACCCAGCCCGACCATGCCGCTACGCTTATTCTTTCGATCGCTGATGAAGATCCGCTTTTCGCTATCGATCGAACCGAGCTTGTCGATCGCTTTCTGGGCCAGCTTGCTAAACGCCTCACCAACAGGCCCGCCCAGCGCAGCAGCACCGGCAGCGGACATCACGCGAAACACCACTGCGCCGACGGTAACCGTCACCGAAGATGCCGTTTCGAGTTCGAAACTGCGGCGCGCGGCGACAAACCCGCAATCCTGCATGGCCTTCAGAAACTGGTCGTACCAGGCCTTGCTTTGAATTTGTGGGTCATACAGTTTATCGGCCACCAATGTGGCGAAGTGGAAGGCATTCTTGACGTCGTTACGGCTTTGCTGGGTCATCCCGGCACCGCAGGCGAGCAGTGAATCCTGGACCAGGACGGCGGTGTTGGTGCTCGCAATATCGTTGCTGTCAGACATGAATAAATCCTTGGTGGTAGCCCCTGTGATTCAGGGATTACCACCCTATGCGCAGGCCTTCGGGGAAGGAGCGCTGAAGGATTTCCTCAACACCTCAGTTGGCCGCTGGGTACCACCGCGGGGTGTAGACCCAGGTGCCACCGTCGGCACGCGGCAATGTGCAGGTTGTCGAAGACCCGACCAACACCATGGTGCGCATGTCGACCATTTCTGGCAGCAGTTCGGCCAGTGTGACTACGCGCAGCGTCTGCCCTGGCCTGCCAATATCGCGACCAAGGACTACCGGCGTAGCGCCTGAGCGATGACGGCGCACGACGTCCAGCGCTACACCCAATTGCCAGGGTCTGGCTTTCGAAATCGGGTTATAGAACGCCAGCACCAGATCAGCCTGGGCGGCAAGGTCCAGGCGTGTCTCGATGATCGACCAGGGTTTGAGGTTGTCCGACAGCGACATCACGCAGAAGTCATGCCCCAGCGGCGCGCCGGCCTGAGCAGCGGTAGCCAACGATGCCGATACGCCTGGGAGGATCTGCAGATCGACCTGATGCCAGGCCGGGTCGGTCGACTCGTGCAAGGCCTCGAGCACGGCGGCGGCCATGGCGAACACGCCGGGATCACCCGACGACACCACCACGACCGAACGGCCCTGTGCGGCCAGCTCAAAGGCATGCCGGGCGCGCTGCATCTCCTCGCGGTTGTCGGTGTTGTGCAGCACCTGATCCGGGCGGAACGGGCCAGCCATACGCACGTAGGTTTCGTAACCGAGCACATCCTCGGCCAGGCTCAGTTCGCGCTTGACTGCAGGCACCATCAGTTCGGCGGCGCCGGGGCCGAGGCCGATCACTGCCAGCCGGCCACGACCGCGACCGACCTGGGCAGGGTCGATGGGCGCGCTGGCAACTGCCACCAACAACCCCGAGTGTTCACTCAAGCGGGCGCCAGGCACGCTCTGTTCGACCATCTCGGCCAGGCTCACTGCCGGCGCGGCAAAGCGCAGTGCGACACCGAGTTGCTGCGCCGCCTGGTGCAGGCCCGGCAGGGCCATGTGCTGGTCACTGGCAAGCAGGCACGCCAGCGCTGGCTCGGCAATATTGGCCGCGCGCAGGGCCGCGCGCACGTGTTCGGCAAGCTCGGCAGACTCGGCACTGACGGCGACCAGCACCGAACGTGGATGGATCAGCAGTTCGTCACGGCTGGCGGGGCGCGCTTCGCAGCCCACGTGAATGGTTCGTTGCGCTGCCGCATCGGCGGGCAGTTGCGCCTGCGCAAGCCACGGCGCATCACCCTCGATACGGACACTCTGACCGGCCAGCAGGTCGGAGACAAAGCGCTTGCCCTGCTCCAGGTCTGCCAAGGCATAGCCAACCGGCGGATTGAGCAGGCAGGTGCCGAAACGCAGTTCACCACTCGTGGTGATCGCGGCAGCGACCGACAACGCCGCGCCGATCTCGCGCGCCATCACGTTGACCCCGCCGAGACCGCCGAGCAACGGCACCACGGCACTGCCATCTTCGGCGACCACCAGTACCGGTGGCTCGACATCCTTGTCGCTGAGCACGCTGGCCAGGCTGCGAATGACGATGCCAGCGGCGCACAGGGCAATGATCGGCGTGTCTTGCAGATACAGCTCGCGCAAGGTGCTGCCAAATGACTCATAGCCACTGTCGGCGCCCGCGACCCGGCCATTCAGGCCATGGATGCTGGCCTCGGGATACAGTTGCTGGAGGCGCTGCGCAGTAGCCAGGCTGGCCTGGCCGAGGATGATGATGGCCGGCGCTTTGCGTAGGTTCAGCCCTGCCATTTTTCACCCGGCACGATGATCAGCGAAAAGTAGGGCGAAGACTGCGGATCGACCGCGTCCAGCGCAACGATTTTCTGATTAGCCATGGTCGCACGCTCAACGTACAGCGCGCGCTGGTCCAGGCCCAACTCGGCCAGCACCTGGCGCACCTTGGGGAAGTTGCGCCCCAGTTTCATGATCACCGCCGCATCGGCGTCGGCCAGCCGCCGCTTGAGCTCTTCGGCAGGCAACACACCGGACAATACGGTCAGGGTCTGGTTGCGGTAGACCAGCGGCGCGCCGAGCACCGAGGCGCCACCGAGCATCGAACAGACACCAGGAATCACCTCGGCGTCATAGCGCTGCGCCAGGCGGTCATGCAGGTACATGTACGATCCGTAGAAGAACGGATCACCTTCGCAGATCACCGCTACATCACGCCCGGCGTCCAGATGCGCGGCCACTTGCTCGCCGGCCTCATCGTAGAAATCACTGATGACCTGTTCGTAGGACAGCGGCGCAGGCAGCGCTTCGGTAGTGACCGGATACACCAGTGGCAGCAAGGTCTGCTGCGCCTGCAAGTGCGCTTCGATGATGCCGAAGGCGTTGCCGCGCTTACCCTTGGCCACAAAGTAAGCCACCACCGGCGCCTCGCGCAGCAGGCGCAAGGCCTTGACGGTGATCAGTTCCGGGTCGCCAGGGCCAACGCCGAGGCCAAGCAGTCGTCCGCGTGGCGTCATCATTCGACCTCCGTGGCCAGCGCGTTGACGGCGGCGGCGGCCATTGCGCTACCGCCCAGACGGCCCTGCATGATCACGAACGGCACGCCACGGCTGTCGGCGGCGAGCATCGCCTTGGACTCGGCCGCGCCGACGAAGCCCACCGGGAAGCCGAGAATCAGCGCCGGTTTCGGCGCGCCCGCGTCGATCATCTCAAGCAGGTAGAACAGCGCCGTCGGTGCATTGCCGATCACCACCACGCTGCCTTCCAGGTGTTCGCGCCACAGCTCCAGGGCCACTGCCGAACGGGTGTTGCCCTGCTCCTTGGCCAGTGCCGGCACACTTGGATCGCGCAGGGTGCAGATCACTTGGTTGTTGGCTGGCAGCCGCGCACGGGTGATGCCTTCGGCAACCATGTGCGCGTCACACAGGATCGGCGCGCCTTTGGCCAGCGCTGCGCGCCCGGCAGCGCCGGCACCTGCGGAGAACTGCAGACCATCGATTGCCTCGACCATGCCGCAGGCGTGAATCACCCGCACCGCGAGCTTTTCCAGATCGGCAGGAATCCGCTCCAGGCGGGCCTCCTCGCGGATGATCCGGAAGGAATTGCGATAGATCTCCTGACCATCGCGAATGTAGTCAATCATCAAGGTGCTCCGTGGGCAGGTCGAGCATGGCGCCTGCTGCTTTCAAGGTAAGGTCGGTCGCGCGCAGGGCACCAAAGCCGGGCTGCTGCGCGTCACGCAAATAAAGGTCGTAGCGGCCCGGCGAACGGGCCAGCAAGGTCGCCGGGGCGACATGGGCCACAGCGCAGGAGCGCGGGCAGCCGCTGAGGTGCACGCTGGCCGGTGCGCCGGGCGCAATCAGCGCGGCGAGCTGGACGGCATCGGCCTTGGTCTCGGCCAGTGCCTTGGCACAACCGCTGGCGCCGCTGCAGGCGGTCACTCGTGCCAGTGGCTCGCGGCTGGAGCAGACCAGGCCGAACGCCTGCAACTGGGCCTGGGCGGCCTGCAATTGACTTGGTGCGATGCTGCTCAACACCAGGCTCTGCCAGGGACTCAGGTGCAATTCACCGTCACCACTGACGCGCGCTACCTGGGCGGCGCCACGCAGCATCGCCGGGGTCAAGCGGCCCAGCGGTGGGGCAACGCCAAGCGCAGTGCCCTGGGCTTGCGCCAGCGGCCCGAGCCAGTTGGCGCAGGCCTTGGCCCGTCGCCATTGGAGCACTGGCGAGTCGCGCCGCAGCTCAATGCCGAGGCCTTCGATGAAATGCTCGACCGGGCAGGTCTGCAGCAACTGGCGCATGCGCGACTGCTCGGCACTGGCCAGCTCGAGAAAGCGCTCCAGCACCGCCCGGGTCAGCGCCAGCCCAGCGCCCAACGGCACCGCGCCCAGCGGCTGATCGGTGCCTGGGCAACCGGCCAGACCGAAGGCCAGCCAGGTCTGCTGTTCCAGTTGCAGCGGCGACAGCCACAGGTCATGCGGGTGTTCGAGCATGGCCAGGTGCTCACCGCCATCCAACTGCACGGCAAACTTGGCCGACAGTTGATGCAGATGCGGGGTGCCTTCGAGCATCTCGAGGATCTGCCCGGCCAGCGGCCGGGTATCCAGCAGCATGGCCGGATCGCGCCCGGCCAGCGGGCTCAGCATCAGGTTGCGGACATCGTCGCCAGCCGCCTGGCGCGGGCCAAGACCAGCCGCCAGCAAATGCTCGATCAGCGCGGCGTGCTGCGCGCCGACCCCGCGAATCTGCAGATTGCCGCGGTTGGTCGCTTCGATCACGCCGCCGGCAAAGCGCTCGGCAGCCTCGGCCACAGCGTCGGCCTGATCGGCCAGCAGCAGGCCACCCGCCAGCTTGATCCGGCAGATGCCGCCATCGCGGGCGGCGACGATGCGCCACAACCCCGGGCAGGCCGAGGGGCGGGGCGAAACGGCAGGGTCAAGGGGCGGGTTCAAGAAGGCATCCGGCAATCGTCAAAGTGCGCTTGAGTGTAGAAGGCGCGGTATTATGCCTGCTTTGCTCGACGGCATGAAAAACCGGCGGTCGAAGATCGTGTGAATTTGCGGCCGTTGTGGCCCACTCAAGCTTGATGAGGAAGCAGATGGCCCCCTGGCTGACAGTTGTAGGTATCGGTGAAGACGGTTTCAGCGGCCTGGGCAAACCTGCCCGGCGTGCCCTGCTGGCGGCTTCGCGGATCTTCGGCAGCCCGCGCCAGCTGGCGCTGTTGCCGCACTGTGTCAGCGCCGAGCAACTGCCCTGGTCGAGCCCGTTCAGCCTGGAACCGGTGCTGGCGCTGCGCGGCGAGCCGGTCTGCGTACTGGCCAGCGGCGACCCGATGTTCTTCGGCGTCGGCGCCAGCCTGGCGCGGCAGGTGCCAGCCGAGCAGTTGCGGGTTCTGTCGGCGCCATCGTCCTGCGCCCTGGCCGCTGCGCGCCTGGGCTGGCCACTGCAGGAGGTGCAGATCGTGTCGCTGGTCGCCCGCCCGCTGGCCGCACTCAACGCCTACTGCTACACCGGCTTGCGCCTGCTGGTGCTGAGCAACGATGGCGACAGCCCGGCACAGATCGCTGCGCTGCTGCGCGACAAAGGCTTCGGCCCGAGCCGTTTGCAGGTGTTCGAACACCTTGGCGGGCCGCAGGAACGTCATGTGCAAGGCACGGCCGAAGACTGGCCACACAGTCAGCTGGCTGCGTTGAATGTGGTCGCCATCGAATGCCAGGCTGCAGCGGACACACCGCGCTTGTCACCTGCTGCCGGTTTACCGGACTCGGCCTTCGAACACGACGGCCAGCTGACCAAGCGCGATGTTCGCGCGATCACCCTCGCCCGCCTGGCACCGCAACCCGGCGCGCTGTTGTGGGATGTCGGCGCCGGCTGTGGCTCGATCGGCATCGAGTGGATGCGCGCCCACCCCAGCTGCCGCACCCTGGCGATCGAAGCCGATGCAGGCCGGCAAGCGTTGATCGAGCACAACCGCGACGCGCTTGGCGTGCCGGGGCTGCGCCTGATCCGCGGCAAGGCCCCGCAGGCGCTGGCCGAACTGGAGCGGCCCGACGCGATCTTCATTGGTGGTGGCGTCACCGGCGAAGGCATGCTCGGCCTGTGCTGGGAGCGCCTGCGCCCCGGTGGCCGGCTGGTAGCCAATGCCGTCACCCTGCAAAGCGAAATGGCCCTTGCCCAGTTTCGCGAAGCGCACGGCGGCGAGCTGACCCGCATCCACATTGCCCACACGCAACCGCTGGGCAACTTCGACACTTGGCGCCAGGCCTTGCCGATCACCTTGCTCGACGTAGTGAAAGCCCTGGATGCGTGAGGAAACCCGCGAACAACCCGCGCCCCTGCGCAGCGGCCTGACCACCGGCAGCTGCGCCACGGCAACCAGCCTCGCCGCCGCACGCCTGCTGCTGAGCGGTGTCGACGCCGACGCGGTGCACATCACCCTGCCCAAGGGCAAGGTGGTGCAGATGCGCCTGGAGTTCTGCAGGCGTAACGGCGACTGCGCCGAGGCCGGCACCTTGAAGGACGCCGGCGACGACCCCGACGTGACCCACGGCGCCCTGCTCTACAGCCAGGTGCGCCTGCTCGCCACGCCCGGCGTGCGTTTTGTCGCGGGTGTCGGTGTCGGCACCGTAACCCGGCCCGGACTGGTACTGGCGGTCGGCGAGCCGGCCATCAACCCGGTACCGCGACGGATGATCAGCGAGCACCTGCAGCAACTGGCCAACGACTGTGGCTACAGCGGCGGTTTCGAGGTCACGGTGAACGTGCGTGACGGTGATCAGCTGGCCCTGAAAACCATGAACCCACGCCTGGGCATTCTCGGCGGGCTGTCGATTCTCGGCACCAGCGGTATCGTCCGGCCGTTCTCCTGCGCGGCCTACATCGCCTCGATCCAGCAAGGCATCGATGTCGCCCACAGCAACGGCTACACGCACGTCGCGGCCTGCACCGGCAATGCCAGCGAAGACACCATGCGCCAGGTCTACAACCTGCCGGAAATCGCCCTGATCGAGATGGGCGACTTTGTCGGTGCGGTGCTCAAGCACCTGCGCAAGGTGCCGATGGCGCGCCTGAGCCTGTGCGGCGGTTTCGGCAAGATCAGCAAGCTGGCTGCGGGCAACATGGACCTGCACAGCCGTCATTCCAGTATCGACCTGCCGCAGTTGGCCGGTTGGGCTCAAGCGCTGGGTGCCGATCAGTCGCTGCAGCAGGCGATCATCACCGCCAATACCAGCCAGCAGGCGCTGGCCCTGGCGCATGCCGCAGGCATCGCGCTGGGCGACGCAGTGTGTGCCCATGCCCGCGCCTTTGCCTGCAGCGTGGTGCCGGCGCAGGTGCAGGTCGAGGTGTTTGCCATCGACCGCCAGGGCGGCATCGTCGGCCGGGCGGGTGTGCAATGAGCGAGCGGATTCTGCTGCTTGGCGGTGTTACCGAAGCCTTGGCCATTGCCCGGCGGCTGGGCCCGCAGCATGTCTACAGTCTGGCCGGCGTCGGCCGCGTGCCGCAGGATCTGCCCTGCCAGCTACGGGTCGGCGGCTATGGTGGCGCCGAGGGCCTGGCGCAGTACCTGCGCGAAGCCGGCATCAGCTTGCTGATCGACGCGACCCATCCCTATGCGGCGCAGATCAGCGCCAATGCGGCGCAGGCTGCGCGCAGTGCCGGTGTGGCCTGCTGGGCACTGCGCCGCCCGGCCTGGCAGCCCCAGCCGGGAGATGACTGGCGCGAGGTGGCGGACTGGGCCGAGCTGGTCACGGCCCTCTCGCCGTTTGCCCGGCCACTGTTCACGCTGGGCCGCGAGCCCCTGGCTCATCTGCACGAAATACCCGAGCAGCAGTTCTGGACCTTGCGTGCCCTCGACAGCTACCCGGGCAATGACCGCTGCGAAGTCATCGCCGCCCGCGGGCCGTTCGCGCTGGCGGATGAGCGCGCATTGTTCGCCCGCCGCCAGATCGACGTGCTGGTCAGCAAGAACAGCGGCAGCGTCGCCACCGAGCCCAAGCTTGAGGTCGCCCGCGAGCTGGGCATACCGGTGCTGGTGCTCAAGCGCCCACTACTGCCGACAGTGGATCGTGAGTTTGCTCAGGTAGACACCTTGCTGGCCGCGCTGGGGCTTTGATCGCGCTGCTGGCGCCAGCGGGCACGCTGGTAGAGAGATTTCCTGCACAGCTTTAGGAACCGTCTCAATGGCCACCATCCGGCCATCTGCCGTAAACTGCGCATTCCCCTCCTGGAAGGCCACCCATATGGAAATGCAATGGTGGATCTGGCTCGTCTTCGGCGTTGCCCTGGTCCTGCTTGAACTGGTCCTGCCCACGTTCTTCATTCTCTGGTTCGGCATCGGCGCCGTGCTGGTGGCGCTGATCGCCCTGATCGCGCCCAGCCTGCAACTGGACAGCCAGGTGCTGCTGTGGGTGCTGTTCTCGTCGGCCACTACCCTGCTCTGGTTCAAGCTGTTTCGCCGGAAAAAACCCGACGTGCGCTGGACTGCCGACAGCGTGATCGGCGAGGTCGGCCTGCTTACCGTGGCCGTCTCGGAGTTTCAGAAGGGCCGGGTGCGCTTCCAGAAGCCGATCCTCGGCAACGAGGAATGGGTGTGCATCGCCGACAGTGACATCGCCGCCGGCGAGCGTGTGCGCCTGACCGCCATCGAAGGCAACACCGCCCGGATCACCCGGGCCTGAATCCGTACTTAAAGGACGCTGCACCATGACCAGCCTAATCGTCGTCGCCTGCCTGGCACTGTTTGTTCTGATCACCGTATTCAAAGGGGTGCGCATCGTGCCCCAGGGCGAAGAGTGGATCGTCGAGCGCCTGGGCCGCTACCACAGCACGCTCAAGCCCGGCCTGAACATCCTCATCCCGTACATGGACGTGGTTGCCTATCGCCTGCCGACCAAGGACATCATCCTCGATGTCCAGCAACAGGAAATCATCACCAAGGACAACGCCGTCATCGTCGCCAACGCACTGTGCTTCGCCAAGGTAATCGACCCGCAGAAGGCCTCCTACGGCGTGCAGAACTTCTCGTTTGCCGTGACCAGCCTGACCATGACCTCGCTGCGGGCGATCGTCGGTGCCATGGACCTCGACGAAGCTCTGTCCAGCCGCGAGCAGATCAAGGCGCGCCTGCGCGAAGCGATGTCCGAGCAGACCGAAGACTGGGGCGTGACCGTGCGCTCGGTAGAAATCCAGGACATCAAGCCGTCGCCGAACATGCAGTTGGCGATGGAACGTCAGGCCGCCGCAGAGCGTGAGCGTAAAGCCGACGTGACCCGTGCCGAGGGCGCCAAGCAAGCGGCCGTACTGGAAGCCGAAGCGCGCCTGCAGTCGGCTCGGCTCGACGCAGAAGCGCAGATCAACCTGGCCGAAGCCTCGGCCCGAGCGATTACCCTGGTGCGCGAGGCGGTCGGCAGCGAAACCACCCCGGCCATGTACCTGCTTGGCGAGCGTTACATCGGTGCGATGGAAACCCTCGCTGCGAGCAACAATTCCAAGATCGTGGTGTTGCCGGCCGACCTGCAAGAAACAGTGCGCGGGCTGCTCGGGCGCAAGGCCTGATACACCGCCGCCCCGCTCAGGTCAGGGCGACCATTGCACAGGCGCAGCTGCGGCACTTCACCGCACCGGGGTATTTTTACCTATACTGCGCCTTACAATAGCCACCACGATTCCTGACCGGATCTCTCCATGCCCCCACGTCGGCCCATCGCCTGGATCGCCTGCCTTGCAGTGCTGTTCAATCTGCTGGCCATGCCGCTGTCTTCCGCTGCGCCGAAAAGCGCGGCCGAGCAGCTGCTGTGGGGGGCGTTCTGCTCCAGCATGGGCGTCAAGCCCACGCCGGCAGTGCAGGCGCTGGCCAAGATCGACCTCGGCCCGCAAGGCGACGAGCACCCGAGCATGCAACATTGCTGGTGCTGCTCAGGCGGCCTGACGCTGCTGGCCTTGCCTGGGCATCCGCCGCAGTTGCACAGCCCTGTCGCCATGGACAACGGCACTGCGAGCATTCTTGCCAGCTACCAACCGACGCCGCGCCAGTTATGGCCTGCGCTCAATCCGCGCGCCTCTCCTCTGACCTGAGTTACAGCCGCCCCGCGCCCTGAACCTGTCCAGATCGGAGATTTCCCCATGCTCAAGCAAGCCCTCGTCGTGGCCGCCCTGTTGCTGCCTGGCGCATTCGCCAATGCCCATGAATACACTCAGGGTGACCTGCACATCGCCCACCCGTGGTCGCTGCAGCTGCCGCCCAATGCGCCCAACGTGGCGGCGTATTTCACCGTGCACAACAGTGGCAGCAGCGACGACCGCCTGCTCAGCGTCGACAGCCCGATCAGTGATGACGCGCAGCTGCATGAGCACGCCATGAACGCAGCAGGCCTGATGAAAATGCAGCAGGTCGACGGCGTGACCATCCCCGCCGGCAAGGACCTGCTGTTCGCCCCCAGCGCCTACCACGTGATGCTGATGCAGCCCAAGGACCGCAGCCTGCTCACCGACGGCAAGCGCTTCCCACTGACCCTGCACTTCGAAAAAGCCGGCGATATCACCGTGCAAGTGGCTGTCCAGAAGCAGCCGCCGGCCGACCATCCGCAACAGCAACACGCGCACTGACCGCTGACAGGCGCCAGCCGTGAACGTGCTGGGCAAACACAGCTACCGCCGTACCACCCGCCCTGCTCGCAGGCGCGCCGGTGGCGGCTGGCTGAGCCTGTTTGCCATGTGGATGATCTTCATCGGGCCGCTGATTTCTCAGTCGATGCCGATGGAGCACCACACGGGCATGAGCATGTCCAGCGACATGGCCATGAACATGCCCATGCCCGCCAGCCATGCCCACGCCGACAGCAAGCACCACCACAACCATAGCGATGACGCCGAGCTGCACGCGCTGTGGGCCAAGTGCGGCTATTGCACCCTGCTGTTCAACTGCCCGGCGCTGCCGCAGAGCTTCAGCCCGCTCAACGCCAGCCGCGTTCCACCTGCCCCGCCCCCGCCAAGCGCCACCCGCCACGGCCACGCGCGCCAGGCGATTTTCCCCGGCGCCCGCAGCCGGGCGCCACCTGCCCAGTCGATCTACGTCTGAACATCCATTGACCGCCCGCAGCCAGGAGGCTGTGCGCTCATATTCGACTGATCGACTGGAATCACTATGTCCGGCTGCATCCCCGTTTTCACCCTTTCCCTGCGCGGCACTATCGCCGTGCTCTGCGGCTCGCTGCTGAGCCCCTTGGCTATCGCCGCCGACAGCGGTCATGTTGGCCAGGACCACGACGCCGCCGAGCTGAGCCCGACGGTAATCACCGCCGTCGCCCCCAGCTCGCCGCTGACCATCGTCACCAACCCCAAGGACCCGCGCCAGCCAGTGCCGGCCAGTGATGGTGCCGACTACCTGAAGACCATCCCCGGCTTCTCGGCCATCCGCGCTGGCGGCACCAACGGCGATCCGGTGTTGCGCGGCATGTTCGGCTCGCGCCTGAACATCCTCACCAATGGCGGCCAGATGCTCGGCGCCTGCCCCAACCGGATGGACGCGCCAACCTCGTACATCTCGCCGGAAACCTATGACCGCCTTACCGTGATCAAAGGCCCGCAAACTGTGATCTGGGGTCCCGGCGGCTCGGCCGGGACGATCCTCTTCGAACGCGAGCCGGAGCAGTTCGGCGAGCTTGGCAGCCGAGTCAACACCAGCCTGCTGGCCGGCTCCAATGGCCGCTTCGACAAGCTGCTCGACGTCGCCGCCGGCAACAGCGAGGCGTATGCGCGCTTCGTCGGCAACCAGTCACGCTCGGATGACTACCGCGACGGCAACGGCGACAGCGTGCCGTCGCGCTGGGACAAGTGGAACGGCGACGTCAGCCTTGGCTGGACGCCGGATGCCGACACCCTGCTCGAGCTCACCGCCGGCAAAGGTGACGGCGAAGCCCGTTACGCCGGGCGCGGCATGGACGGCTCGCAGTTCAAGCGCGAAAGCCTGGGCCTGCGCTTCGAAAAATCCAACCTCGGCGAGGTGCTCGACAAGATCGAGGCGCAGGTCTACTACAACTACGCCGACCACGTGATGGACAACTACAGCCTGCGCACCCCGTCCGGCAGCGGCATGATGGGCATGCCGATGGTCGCCAACGTCGACCGGCGCACCCTCGGCGCGCGGATCAAGGCCACCTGGCGTTGGGCCGATGTGCAATTGATCAACGGTATCGATGCGCAAAGCAGCGAGCACCGCCAGCGCAGCGGCATGGGCGTCGACGCGCACCGTGGCCAGCCGTGGAGCAAGGATGCCGAGTTCCACAACTACGGTGTGTTCGCCGAGCTGACCTGGTACGCGAGCGGCGAAGACCGATTGATCAGCGGTGCCCGCCTTGACCGCGCTTCGGCGCGCGATCTGCGCAGCGACCAGGCCACCGCCGGCAACACTCGCGCCGATACCCTGCCCAGCGGCTTTGTCCGCTATGAGCATGACCTCAGCGCGCTGTCGGCCACCACCTACATCGGCCTTGGCCATGCGCAACGCTTCCCGGATTACTGGGAGCTGTTCTCGGCCGACGGCCCGGCCGGTGCGCGCAACGCCTTCGACGCGATCAAACCGGAGAAAACCACCCAGCTCGACTTCGGCATCCAGTACCGTGACGAGCGCCTGCAAGCCTGGGCCTCGGGCTATGTCGGGCAGATCCGCGACTACATTTTGTTCGACTACCAGACTGGCATGATGGGCATGAGCACCACCCAGGCGCAGAACATCGATGCGCGGATCATGGGCGGCGAGCTGGGCGCGGCGTACAAGCTGTCGGAAAACTGGAAGGCCGATGCGACCCTGGCATACGCTTGGGGCAAAAACAGCAGCGACGGCAAGGCACTGCCGCAGATGCCGCCACTGGAAAGCCGCCTGGGCCTGACCTACAGCCAGGATAACTGGAGCACCGGGGCATTGTGGCGGCTGGTCTCGGCGCAGAACCGCGTCGCTGAAAATCAGGGCAATGTGGTCGGCAAGGACTATGAAAAAAGCGCAGGCTTTGGCGTGTTCTCGCTCAACGGCGCCTACAAGGTCACGCGCAATCTCAAGCTTAGCGCCGGCGTCGACAACCTGTTCGACAAGGCTTATGCCGAGCACCTGAACCTGGCCGGCAACGCCGGTTTTGGTTACCCGGCGAACGATCCGCAGCCGGTGCCTGAACCTGGCCGGACCTTCTGGACCAAAGTCGATCTCAGCTTCTGACAATTACAACGGGCGCGGCCATGACCGCGCCCCTCTGATGGGAGGTTCCATGGGCGGACCGCGTATTTCCTTCTATAACCTGGCCTGGCGCTGGCACTTCTATGCCGGGCTGTTCGTTGCGCCATTCATGATTCTGCTGGCGCTCACCGGGATCATCTACCTGTTCAAGCCACAGCTCGACCCGCTGATGTACCGCGAGCTGATGGTGGTCGAAGGCGGCCACCATCGCCAAAACGCCGACGCGCTGCTGGCGCAGGTTCAGCAGGCTTATCCACAGGGCCACGTCGGCCAGTACCTGCCGCCGCTGAACAGCGAGCGCAGCGCGCAATTCGTGGTACATGACGGCGGCCGTGAGCTGAACGTGTTCGTCGATCCGTACAACGCCAAGGTGCTCGGCGAGCAGGACGCCAAGCAGAACCTGCAGGCCATCGCCCGTGCCCTGCATGGCGAGCTGATGGTCGGCACCGTCGGCGACCGGCTGGTGGAACTGGCCGCTGGCTGGGGCATTGTGCTGGTGGTGTCGGGGCTGTACCTGTGGTGGCCGCGCGGGCGCAGCAGTGCCGGTGTGCTCTGGCCGCGCTTTGCCTCGCGCGGCAGGCTGCTGTGGCGCGACCTGCATGCGGTCAGCGGCTTCTGGGGATCGGCGCTGTTGCTGCTGATGCTGCTCAGCGGCATGACCTGGACTGGCATGTGGGGCAAGCAGTATGCCGATCTGTGGAACCGCTTCCCGGCGGCGATGTGGAATGACGTGCCCAAGTCGGACCAGCAGGCGCGGGTGCTCAACCAGGCGCATCGGCAGACCGTGCCCTGGGCGATGGAGAACACGCCGATGCCGCAGTCGGGCGCCCATGCCGAACACGCCGGGCACCACATGATGTCGAGCAAGCCAGCGGCGCCGCAGGTCAGCCTGCAGCAGGTCGAGGACATTGCCAGCAGCCGCCAGGTCGAGCCCGGCTACAGCATCACTCTGCCGACCACCGCCGACGGCGTGTTTACCATTGCGGTGTTTGCTGATGATCCCCGCAACGACGCCACCCTGCATGTCGACCAGTACACCGGCCAGGTGCTGGCCGATGTGCGCTGGCAGGACTACAGCCCGGTCGCCCGCGCGACTGAGCTGGGCGTGATGCTGCATGAGGGCAAGATGTTTGGCGCGTTCAACCAGATCGTGATCTTGCTGGTGTGCCTGATGATTCTGCTCGGTTCGGTGAGCGGTCTGGTGATGTGGTGGAAGCGCCGGCCCGAGGGTGGCCTGGGGGTGCCGCCGCTGCGCCATGATTTGCCGCGGTGGAAGACGGCGACAGTGGTGATGCTGGTCTTGGGCGTCGCGTTTCCGTTGGTGGGGGTGTCGATGCTGGTGATGTGGGTGGTTGATCGTTGCGTGGTGAGGCGGCGGATGGTGGTTCGGGCTTGAGAGAGCCGGGGCCGCTTTGCGGCCCCAGGCTGCCACGCAAAACTCGTGTCGATCTGTCACGCCCCGATCTGGAACCGGCGTGTTAGCCTACTCGGCTAGCAAAAAAAGACTGAACCAATAATGGAATGCAGCCAATGACCGTGACCTCCACCCCCGAGCCAGATGATCAGCATCTGCAACGCAACCTGAGCAACCGCCACATTCAGCTTATCGCCATCGGTGGCGCCATCGGCACCGGCCTGTTCATGGGTTCGGGCAAGACCATCAGCCTTGCTGGCCCGTCGATCATCTTCGTCTACATGATCATCGGCTTCATGCTGTTCTTCGTCATGCGGGCGATGGGCGAGCTGCTGCTGTCGAACCTCAACTACAAGTCCTTCATCGACTTCTCGGCCGACCTGCTCGGGCCCTGGGCCGGTTACTTCACCGGCTGGACCTACTGGTTCTGCTGGGTCGTCACCGGTATCGCCGACGTGGTCGCGATCGCCGCCTACACCCAGTTCTGGTTCCCTGACCTGCCGCAGTGGATCCCGGCGCTGAGCTGCGTGGCGCTGCTGCTGTCACTGAACCTGGTGACGGTGAAGATGTTCGGCGAGATGGAATTCTGGTTCGCCCTGATCAAGATCGTCGCCATCCTCGGCCTGGTCGCCACCGGCCTGTATATGGTCATCACCGGCTTCCAGTCGCCCACTGGCAGCACTGCGCAGCTGGCCAACCTGTGGAACGATGACGGCATGTTCCCCCATGGCCTGATGGGCTTCTTCGCCGGTTTCCAGATCGCCGTGTTCGCCTTTGTCGGTATCGAGCTGGTCGGCACCACCGCCGCCGAAGCGAAAGACCCGGAGCGCACCCTGCCGCGGGCGATCAACTCGATCCCGATCCGCATCATCGTCTTCTACGTGCTGGCCCTGATCGCGATCATGGCAGTAACGCCGTGGCGGGACGTGGTGCCGGGCAAGAGCCCGTTCGTCGAGCTGTTCGTCCTCGCCGGCCTGCCTGCTGCGGCCAGCATCATCAACTTCGTGGTGCTGACCTCGGCCGCCTCGTCGGCCAACAGCGGCGTGTTCTCCACCAGCCGCATGCTGTTCGGCCTGGCCCAGGAAGGCGATGCACCGAAGGCCTTCGAGAAGCTCTCGCGCCGCGCGGTCCCGGCCAACGGTCTGTTCTTCTCCTGCGCCTGCCTGCTGCTGGGCGCGGTGTTGATCTACCTGGTGCCGAACGTGATCGAAGCCTTCACCCTGGTGACCACGGTGTCGGCGGTGCTGTTCATGTTCGTCTGGACACTGATCCTGCTGTCGTACCTGAAGTACCGCAGCCAGCGCCCGGCGCTGCATCAAAGCTCGATCTACAAGATGCCCGGCGGGCGCTTCATGTGCTACGTGTGCCTGGTGTTCTTCGCCGCGATTCTGGTGCTGCTCAGCCTTGAGGCCGACACCCGCTCGGCGCTGGTAGTGACGCCGATCTGGTTCCTGCTGCTGGCAGTGACCTACCAGTTCGTGCGCAGCAAGCGCCAGCCGCGGGCCGCAATGGACCGCTGACTGCTTGGGGCCGCCCAGCGGCCCCAATACCGTGCACGCCTCGGGCGCCAGCACCAAGCTGGACCCAGCAACCCTACCCTTCCCCCGCAAAGCCCCGGAAACCGGGGCTTTGGCCGTGTCCGAAAAGCGGGCACAGCGCTTGCAATGTCTCCTGCAGAGTCGCCAACAGCATAAAAAACTCAGCGGAGAGAGCACATGAAGCGTCGCAGTCTGATCAAGGCCTTTACCCTTAGCGCATCGATTGCGGCGATGGGCCTGAGCTGGAGTATCCAGGCCGCCGAGACCATCAAGGTCGGCATCCTGCATTCGCTGTCGGGGACCATGGCCATTTCCGAGACCTCGCTCAAGGACATGGCGTTGATGACCATCGACCAGATCAACGCCAAGGGCGGGGTCAATGGCAAGATGCTCGAAGCGGTGGTGGTCGACCCGGCTTCCAACTGGCCGCTGTTCGCAGAGAAAAGCCGCCAGTTGCTGACCCAGGACAAGGTCGCGGTGGTGTTCGGCTGCTGGACGTCGGTGTCGCGCAAGTCGGTGCTGCCGGTGTTCGAGGAGCTCAATGGGCTGCTGTTCTACCCGGTGCAGTACGAAGGTGAAGAGATGTCGCCAAACGTCTTCTACACCGGCGCGGCGCCTAACCAGCAAGCGATCCCGGCGGTGGAATACGTGATGAGCGAAGACGGCGGCAGCGCCAAGCGCTTCTTCCTGCTCGGCACCGACTATGTCTACCCGCGCACCACCAACAAGATTCTGCGGGCCTTCCTGCACAGCAAAGGTGTGGCCGACAAGGACATAGAAGAGGTGTACACGCCGTTCGGCCACGCTGATTATCAGACCATTGTCGCCAACATCAAGAAGTTCTCTGCCGGCGGCAAGACTGCGGTGATCTCCACCGTCAACGGCGACTCCAACGTGCCGTTCTACAAAGAACTGGCCAACCAGGGCCTGAAGGCCACCGACGTACCGGTAGTGGCGTTCTCGGTGGGCGAAGAGGAGCTGCGCGGTATCGACACCAAGCCGCTGGTCGGCCACCTGGCGGCGTGGAACTACTTCGAGTCGGTGGATAACCCGGTCAACCAGAAGTTCGTCGCGGACTGGAAGGCCTACGCCAAGGCAAAAAATCTGCCGGGCGCCGACAAGGCGGTGACCAACGACCCGATGGAAGCCACCTATGTCGGTATCAATATGTGGGCGCAGGCGGTTGATAAGGCCAAGTCCACCGATGTCGACAAGGTCCGCGAAGCGCTGGCCGGACAGACCTTTGCCGCGCCGTCGGGCTACACCCTGACCATGGACAAGACCAACCACCACCTGCACAAGCCGGTAATGATCGGCGAGATCCAGGATGACGGTCAGTTCAGTGTGGTCTGGGAGACCGAGCAGCCCCTGCGTGCGCAACCGTGGAGCCCGTTCATTCCTGGCAACGACAAGCGTCCGGATTATGCGGTGAAGGGTAACTAAGTGACGGGGGCCGCTCTGCGGCCCTTTCCTGTAGGAGCGGCCTTGTGTCGCGATCGAGCGCGCAGCCCTCGCCTCCCCCTGACACAACAGGATCAACCAATGCTCAGATTCCTGCTCGCCCTGCTCCTGCTGCTGCCGCTGGCAACCCAGGCCAGCGAGGGCGACCTCTTCTACGCTGCCAAGCCCGCAGACCAGGCCCGCCTGCTGCAGGACTGGGCAGCCCAGCCAGAGCCTGCGCGGCTGGCGCTGCTGACCGCGCTGAAACAAGGCCGGATCGCCGACGGCGACACGCGCAAGCTGCGCCTGAACAACCGTCTGCGCGGCCTGATCGACAATGCCCTGGCCAGCCATCAGTTGCTCAGCGATGACGCCCGCGTGCGGCTGGCCGCGGCTGGCGAACTGCAACGCAGCGCCCAGCCGGCACAGGTGGCGTTTCTAGACCGGCGCTTCGCCAATGAGTCAGACCCAGCGGTGCATGCCGCTCTGGGCCTGGCCCTGGCCAACCTGCAACTGGTCGCCAGCGAGCCCTCGGTACGCCTGGCCGCAGTGCGTCTGCTCGGCGAAACCGGCGACCCTTTGGCCCGCACCCGTCTTGAAGCGCTGTTGCAGCCCGGTGTCGAGACCGACGCCGCCGTGCGCACCGCCGCCGAAACCAGCCTGGCCCAGGTCAAGCGCAAGCTGCTGATCGGTGAACTGCTCGGGCAGGCCTTCAGCGGCCTGTCGCTGGGCTCGATCCTGCTGCTGGCAGCACTGGGCCTGGCGATCACCTTCGGCTTGCTTGGGGTGATCAACATGGCCCACGGCGAGATGCTCATGCTCGGCGCCTACAGCACCTACATGGTCCAGGTACTGCTGCAGCGCTACGCGCCAGGCGCCATCGAGTTCTACCCGCTGATCGCCCTGCCGGTGGCGTTCGCCGTCAGTGCCGGGGTCGGTATGGCGCTGGAGCGCACAGTGATCCGTCATCTGTACGGTCGCCCACTGGAAACCCTGCTGGCGACCTGGGGCATCAGCCTAATCCTGATCCAGGCGATCCGCCTGCTGTTTGGCGCGCAGAACGTCGAGGTAGCCAACCCGGCGTGGCTGTCCGGCGGGATTCAAGTGCTGCCGAATCTGGTACTGCCCTACAACCGCATGGTGATCATCGGCTTTGCCCTGGCGGTGGTGCTGCTCACCTGGCTGCTGCTCAACCGCACCCGGCTGGGGCTGAACGTGCGCGCGGTCACCCAGAACCGCAACATGGCTGCCTGCTGCGGGGTCTCCACCGGCCGCGTCGACATGCTCGCCTTCGGCCTTGGCTCGGGCATCGCCGGCCTTGGCGGGGTGGCCCTGAGCCAGGTCGGCAACGTCGGCCCAGACCTTGGCCAGAGCTACATCATCGACTCGTTCCTGGTGGTGGTACTCGGTGGCGTCGGCCAGCTTGCCGGCACGCTGTGGGCCGCGTTCGGCCTGGGCATCGCCAACAAACTGCTCGAGCCGCAGATCGGTGCGGTGCTGGGCAAGATCCTTATCCTTGCGCTGATCATCCTGTTCATTCAGAAGCGCCCGCAAGGCTTGTTCGCTCTCAAGGGACGGGTAATCGACTGATGAACCAGCCACTGCTTGTCACCGCCGCACAAAAGGCCGGGCCGCGCCTGTCGCTGGCCATCGGCATCGTTGTTGTCCTGCTGCTACTGGCCTTGCCGCTGTTGTCGCTGCTACCCGCAGAGCACTCGTTGCAGGTCTCGGCCTACACCCTGACGCTGGTCGGCAAGATCCTTTGTTACGCCATTGTCGCGCTGGCGCTGGACCTGGTGTGGGGCTACGCCGGCATGCTTTCGCTGGGGCATGGATTGTTCTTCGCCCTCGGCGGCTACGCCATGGGCATGTACCTGATGCGCCAGGCGGCGGGTGACGGCCTGCCGGCGTTCATGACCTTTCTGTCGTGGACCGAGCTGCCATGGTTCTGGGCCGGCACCCAGCATCTCGCCTGGGCGCTGTGCCTGGTAGTGCTGGCGCCGGGCCTGCTCGCGCTGGTGTTTGGTTGGTTCGCCTTCCGCTCACGGATCAAGGGCGTGTACTTCTCGATCATGACCCAGGCGCTGACCTTCGCCGGCATGCTGCTGTTCTTCCGTAACGAAACCGGCTTTGGCGGCAACAACGGCTTCACCAACTTCCGCACCATTGCCGGCTTCGATGTGGCCGCGCAAGGCACCCGCGCAGTGTTGTTCCTGCTTACCGTCGGCCTGCTGCTGGCCAGCCTGTACCTGTGCTGGCGGCTGACCCAGAGCAAGTTCGGCCGCCTGCTGACGGCACTGCGTGATGCGGAGAACCGGCTGATGTTCTGCGGCTATGACCCGCGCGGTTTCAAGCTGCTGGTGTGGGTGCTCAGCGCCGTGCTGTGCGGCCTGGCCGGGGCGTTGTACGTACCACAGGTGGGCATCATCAACCCCAGTGAAATGTCGCCGACCAACTCCATCGAGGCTGCCGTATGGGTAGCACTGGGCGGACGCGGCACGTTGATCGGGCCACTGCTCGGAGCGGGCCTGGTCAATGGCATGAAGAGCTGGTTCACCGTGGCCTTCCCGGAGTTCTGGCTGTTCTTCCTCGGCGCGCTGTTCATCATCGTCACCCTGTACCTGCCCAAAGGCGTGGTCGGCCTGTTGAAGAAAAGGAACCAGCCATGAGAGGCATCCCACCGGTACACCCGGAATTCATGCTCGAACCGGTATTCGACCAGATCGGCGCCGGGCGCGATGCGATCGGCCTCGGCCAGCGCCGCGGCAAAGGCCTGGATGTGCGCCACGGCACGGTGCTGAGCCTGGAGGACATCAGCGTCAGCTTCGATGGTTTCAAGGCGCTCAATGCGCTGAACCTGTACATCGGGGTTGGCGAGCTGCGCTGCATCATCGGCCCCAATGGTGCCGGCAAGACCACCATGATGGACGTGATCACCGGCAAGACCCGCCCGGACACCGGCACGGCGTTTTTCGGCGACACCCTCGACCTGACCCGCATGAGCGAGTACCAGATCGCCCAGGCCGGCATAGGTCGCAAGTTCCAGAAGCCGACGGTGTTCGAGGCGCTGACCGTCTGTGAAAACCTCGAACTGGCGCTCAAGACCGACAAGTCGGTATGGGCTAGCCTGGCCTCGCGGCTGTCATCCGAGCAGCGCGAGCGCATCGACTCAGTGTTGACCCAGTTGCGCCTGCTGCCCTTGGCCCAGCGCCAGGCCGGGCTGCTGTCGCACGGGCAAAAACAGTTTCTGGAAATCGGCATGCTGTTGGTCCAGGAGCCGCAACTGTTGCTGCTCGATGAGCCGGTGGCAGGCATGACCGATGCCGAAACCGAGTTCACCGCCGAGCTGTTCAAGGGCCTCGCGCGCAGCCATTCGCTGATGGTGGTGGAGCACGACATGGGCTTTGTCGGCAGCATCGCCGACCACGTCACCGTGCTGCACCAAGGCAGCGTGCTGGCCGAAGGCTCGCTGGAGCAGGTGCAGGCGGATGAGCGGGTGATCGAGGTTTACCTGGGCCGCTGATCGTTGTTTGCCAACAGACCGCGCCAACCGTTGCGCTCAAGGATTTGCACATGCTGAAAATCGATACCCTGCATCAGTACTACGGCGGCAGCCATATCCTGCGTGGCCTGTCATTCGAGGCCAAGATCGGTGAAGTGACCTGTCTGCTCGGGCGCAATGGGGTCGGCAAGACTACCTTGCTGCGCTGTTTGATGGGGCTGGTGCCGGCGCGGGAAGGCAGCGTGCACTGGGAAGACCAGCCGATCACCACGCTCAAGCCGCAGCAGCGGGTGCATGCCGGCATCGCTTATGTGCCACAAGGGCGGGAGATCTTTGCCCGGCTGACCGTTGAAGAAAACCTGCTGATGGGCCTGTCACGTTTCCCGGCCCGCGAGGCGCGGGAGGTGCCGGCGTTTATCTACGAACTGTTCCCGGTGCTCGAGCAGATGAAGCAGCGCCGTGGCGGTGACTTGTCCGGCGGCCAGCAACAGCAGCTGGCCATCGGTCGTGCCCTGGCCAGCCGGCCACGCTTGCTGATCCTCGACGAGCCTACCGAAGGCATCCAGCCGTCGGTGATCAAGGAAATCGGCGCGGTGATCCGCAAGCTGGCCGACCGCGGCGACATGGCCATTTTGCTGGTCGAGCAGTTCTATGACTTTGCCGAGGAGCTGGCCGATCAGTACCTGGTGATGGCCCGCGGCGAGATCATCCAGCAAGGCCGTGGCGAAAACATGCAGGCCGAAGGTGTGCGCGGGTTGGTAACCATTTAATCTGCAGACAATCCCTCTGCGAGACGTTGTCATGAGCTACCCGATTCGCGATGCCCAGGCTGCTGATGTACCGGGCATTCTCGCCATCTACAACGATGCCGTGCGCAATACCACGGCGATCTGGAACGAGACCCCGGTGGACCTGGCCAACCGCCAGGCCTGGTTTGCGGCGCGGGCTGAGCAGGGCTATCCGATCCTGGTGGTGGCCGATGACAGCGGCGTGTTGGGCTATGCATCGTTTGGCGACTGGCGCCCATTCGAGGGTTTTCGGCACACCGTCGAGCATTCGGTGTATGTGCGCGATGATCAACGCGGCAAGGGCCTGGGCCCGTTGCTGATGGCGGCACTGATCGAGCGTGCGCGTGGCTGCGGCAAGCATGTGATGGTGGCTGCGATCGAGAGCGGCAATGCAGCGTCGGTGCGGTTGCATGAGCGGCTGGGGTTCGTTGTGACCGGACAGATGCCGCAGGTCGGCATCAAGTTTGGCCGTTGGCTGGATCTGACCTTCATGCAGCTGATCCTGAACCCCGCGCACCTGTAGGAGCGGCCTTGTGTCGCGAAAGGGTCGCGCAGCGGCCCCAAAAATTTCAGCTCCGCCGCTGACATCGCCGGGCCCGCTTTGCGGGCCTTTCGCGACACAAGGCCGCTCCTACAGGTCACGCGCCAGCCGATGGCCCTGCGGCGAGTCACATCTGGGTAAACCGCCCCAAACGCTGGCGCAGCATGGTGTTCTCGCTGCGCAGGTGCTGCACTTCTTCCAGCAACTCCAGCGCCAGCGCCACGCCTTCCCACTCCAGTTCCAGCTCCTGATGCAGCTTGACCGCGCGCTTGAGCGTTACCGGCGCGCGGTCGTCGAACAGCCAGTCTTCCGGCGTTCGCCCCGATGGTTGAACAATGCCGTGCTCGACGATTTCGATCACCCAGTCAGCCGTGATATTGGCTTCCTGGCAGAGGGTGCGCATGTCCAGTTGAACGATCAGGGTGCTGCTCATGATCAACTACTCCATTGAGTCCTCGGGTTGAACGCGGCCTTCTCGGCAAGCTTGGCCCACAGTTCACGGGTGGCGTCGTCCGACTGGGTCGGCATGACCACCTTCAATTGCGCGTACAGATCACCGCGCTCGCCCTGCTTGTTGCTCAAGCCCATGCCTTTGACGCGCAGGCGCTGGCCGCTCTGGCTGTCGGGGCGGATGGTCAGGTTGATCTTGCCGGTCAGGGTCGGTACCGCGACCTTGGTGCCCAGCGCGGCTTCCCACGGCGCCAGCGGCACGGTGATGATCAGGTCATGGCCTTCGACATCGAACAGCGGATGCGGCGCCATGCGAATGGTCAGGAACAGGTCGCCATTGGCACCACCGCCAACCCCTGGCGCACCCTGGCCCTTGAGGCGGATGCGCTCGCCGTCGGTGACCCCGGCCGGGATCTTGACGTTGAGGGTCTTGGTGGTGAACCCGGTGCGCTGCCCGGCGGCGTTGGTCTGCGGGATCTGGAAGCTGATCTGCTTGGACTCTTTGTTCAGGGTCTCCTCAAGGAAAACCGCCAGCTCCAGTTCCACGTCCTGCCCTCGTCTGCCCGCACTGCGTTGCTGTTGCTGCTGTCCGCGTCCGAACGGGCTGCCGCCACGTGCGCCAAAGATCGAGCTGAAGAAGTCGGAGAAGTCGCCGCCTTCGAAACCATTGTCCGCGCCAGCGCCGCGACCCTGCCAGCCGGGCGGGGCCTGGAACGGCCGGCCGTGCTGGCCGCCATACTTGCGGATCTCGTCGAATTCAGCGCGTTTCTGCGCGTCACCAAGCACTTCGTAGGCCTCGTTGGCCTCTTTGAACTTGTCCTCGGCATCGCGCTCCTTGCTGACATCGGGGTGATACTTGCGGGCCAGCTTGCGGTACGCGGCCTTGATCGCCTTGTCGTCCGCGGTGGGCTCTACGCCGAGTATCTTGTAATAGTCTTTGAAGTCCATCTATGGATCACCAGTGTGAATTTGCGTGTTGCATCTGAAGATAGGGACCAAGCATAGCCTTTCAAGGGCGGTTTGGGGTTGCCGTGGAGCAGACGACTGGTCTTGATTCTGCTGGCAAAGGGCATAAACTGCGCGGCCGTTTTGCCTCCGGAAGTAAATTGTCCATGTCCGACGTATCCCCGGCCCGTGCCCTGGGCATCGATTTTGGCACCTCCAACTCCACGGTCGGCTGGCACCGCCCGGGTGCCGAGTCGCTGATCGCCCTCGAGCAAGGCAAGATCACCTTGCCCTCGGTGGTGTTCTTCAATATCGAGGAGCGTCGCCCGGTGTACGGCCGCCTGGCCCTGCACGAATACCTCGAAGGCTACGAAGGGCGCCTGATGCGCTCGCTCAAAAGCCTGCTCGGCTCCAAGCTGATCAAGCACGACACTAGCGTGCTCGGCACTGCCCTGCCGTTCAAGGACCTGCTCGGGATGTTCATCGGCGAGCTGAAAAAACGCGCCGAAGCCGACGCCGACCGCAGCTTCGAGCAAGTCGTGCTGGGCCGCCCGGTATTCTTCGTCGACGATGACCCGGCGGCCGACCAGGAAGCCGAAGACACCCTTGCCGACGTAGCGCGCAAGATCGGCTTCAAGGACGTGTCGTTCCAGTACGAGCCAATTGCTGCGGCCTTCGATTACGAGTCCGGCATCAGCCGCGAAGAGCTGGTACTGATCGTCGATATCGGCGGTGGTACCTCCGACTTCACCCTGATTCGCCTGTCGCCCGATCGCCACCATCTGGCCGAGCGCCAGAGTGACATTCTCGCCACCGGCGGTGTGCACATTGGCGGTACCGACTTCGACAAGCAGTTGAGCCTGCAAGGCGTGATGCCGCTGTTCGGCTACGGCAGCAAGATGAAGAGCGGTGCGCTGATGCCAACCAGCTACCACTTGAACCTGGCCACCTGGCACACCATCAACGCCGTGTATTCGCAGAAATCACAGCTGGCGCTGGGCAACATGCGCTATGACATCGAAGACGCGCTGGGCATCGATCGCCTGTTCAAGCTGATCGAGCAGCGTGCCGGGCACTGGCTGGCGATGGAGATCGAGGCCAGCAAGATCGAGCTGACCGACCAGCCCAGCCGCCAGATCGACATGCGCCGGATCGAACCGGAACTGGCCGTCGAGCTGACCCGCGCGTTGTTCGAAGACGCCATTGGCGGCCTGCTGCAACGGGTCCGCGGCAGCGTCAGCGAATTGCTGAACAAGGCTGGCGTCACTGAGGGCCAGGTCGACACGGTGTTCTTCACCGGCGGCTCCAGCGGCATCCCGGCGCTGCGCAACAGCGTTGCGGCGATGCTGCCCAATGCTCGCCACGTCGAAGGCAATATCTTCGGCAGCATCGGCAGCGGCCTGGCGATCGAAGCGCGCAAGCGCTACGGCGCGCTGTAAGCCTCAGCGCAAGCCTGGCAGCGCGTTAGCGCGTGCTGTCAGGCCTGCCCCTTACACCAGCTCGGCGCGGCGCAGCTCACTTTTCAGATACGCATAATAGATCGGCCCGGCCACCACACCCGGCAAGCCGAACGCGGCCTCGAACACCAGCATCGCCAGCAGCAACTCCCACGACTTGGCCCTGATCTGGCCGCCGACGATCCGCGCGTTGAGGAAGTACTCGACCTTGTGGATAACGATCAGATAGCCCAGCGCCGCCAACGCCACCCAGATCGACAGCGACAAGCCGACGATGGTGATCAGCGTGTTCGACATCAGGTTGCCGATCACCGGCAGCAGGCCGAGCAGGAAGGTCAGCACGATCAGGGTCTTGGTCAGCGGCAGGTGTACGCCGAACAGCGGCAGCACCACTGCGAGGAAGATCCCGGTGAAGAAGGTGTTGAGCAGCGAGATCTTGATCTGGGCGAAGACGATATTGCGAAACGCCTGCACCAGCAGCGCCAGCCGTTCGAACATCGCCGCTGCCAGTGGCTTGCGCCGGGAGATATCGGGGATGCGCTGCAAGGCAACGATGGCACCGAGGATCATCCCGATCAGCAGGGTGACGAACATGTGCGCCATGCCCTTGCCAACCAGCTGCAACTCACCGAGGTGGCTTCTCAGCCATTCGCCAATCGCCACCTTGAACTCGGCCGCACTGGCCGGCAGGTAGCCTTCGATGAACGGCGGCAACTGGCTACGCGCCTGCTCCACCAGCAGCATGAACTTGTCCAGCGAGGCGCCAGGGTTCTCCGCTTCATGCAGCAAGAAGCTGAACGCGCCCGCAATCAGCAACGTCAGGCTGATCACCACCAGCGTGCCCAGCAACGCCACCGCCAGCCAGCGCGCGCGCTGCCCGGCAATGATCGGCTGTAGCCGCGGGGTAAGCATATTGACCAGTTCGAACACCAGCAGGCCGGCGAGCAGGCTTGGCAACAACTTCAGCGGCAGGGCCAGCAACAGGCCGGCAAAGACGATGATCCAGCTGGCCAGGGTGACCTGGCGAGGGGTGAAAGTCATACAGCCTCAGGGGCAGACAGCAGAAAAGAATCGCAGTCTGCCAGCCTTCGGCGCGCAAACATAGATACAGCTCATTTCTTCTTCAGGCAGGTACTCATGAATGCTTTGCGCTCGTCACCCTTGAGGGTCTTCTCGGTGGCGGTGGCGTTGCAGCGGGTCATTTTCTCCTGCTGGGAGACCTTCAGGCACTTGCTCATGAATGCCTTGCGCTCATCACCCTTGAGGGTCTGCGCAGTGGCGTCGGCGTTGCAACTCTTCATCTTTTCCTGCTGGGCGGTGGCGGCAAAGCCCTGCGCGCAGATCAACATGCCCAATACCAGCAATGGCGCTTGCAGTCGCTTCATGGAGTGGTCTCCTTGTTCCGCGCCCAATGCACGGATCCAAGCCTGAGTGTAGCCAACTATTTCCGCGTGCCAGCGCCATCAGAGCCCCGCGGCTTTCAAGCGCGCGGCGTGCTCGGTAAACAGCCGCACCGGCTCAGCCCCCTTGCCCACCGCACCAAGTGACTGGTTGACGATGTCCAGATGATCCAGCGGGTGGTCATCGCCCAGCACCTGGCCCAGGTGCGAACTGTTGCGCCCGACCATGCCGTCGCACTGGCCTTTCTCGCGGACGAAGCTGCGGGCGAACAGGCGACAGAAGCGGTTGCTGCCGTCAAAGCGGTTGCGGCCCTGGTCGGTCAAGCCTGGCTGCAGCGTGCCCGACCACGAGTAGTAGCGCACGCCATTGACCTCATAGGCGCCCTCGCCGCCCCATTGCTGCGGCAGGCCCTGTGGATAAGCCTGGTTGAACAGCGCCACACCCGCGCAGGTCAGCGACTGATGCGACGCGTGCACGTCGATCGGCAGCCGCTCACGGCGCCAGCCTGTTTCCAGCCAGCCCATCAACCGCGCCAGGCCGTGCAACACGACGCGCAGCACACGCCCTTTAAGCGAGTGCCCGGGCGCCTTGCGTTCGAGGTGGTCGGCCAGCTCCGAGCCGTGATTGGGCCCGGCCACCGACGTCACCGAGGCAACCCGGTCTGGCCGCTTGGCAGCGGCATAGCGCGCGCTGAGTGCGCCCTGGCTGTGGCCGATCAGGTTGACCTTGGCGGCGCCGCTGCGCTGGCAGATGTCTTCGATGATCGCCAACAGCTGCTCGCCACGCACCTCGCTGGAATGCAGCGGCGACACCTGCACCGGATAGACCTTGGCACCGCCGCGGCGCAGCGCCGACACGATGCCGAACCAGTAGGGATAAACCAGCAGCCGGACAAAACCGAGCATGCCCGGCACCAGCACCACCGGGTATCGCGTCGCCAGATCCTGTTTCATTGCCGTTCTCCTCGGGCTTGGCCGTGCGCCAACACTAACGCGAGGTAGATGACAGCCACAATCGAACTCCTGAGCCGCGCTGCGGTTCCAATCCTGCACACACCCTGAGCAAGGAGCGGGACCATGTACAAACAGACTTTGGCAATCCTTCTGGCCAGCGCAACCCTGGCCGCCTGCGGCAGCCGTCCGGAAAACCCGGTGGACTACGTTACCTACCGCGACGAGCCGCTGGTCAAGCAGGTCGAGAACGGCATGACCATGCAGAAGGTAATCGCCATCGGTGGCAGCCCGTCGATGGTCATTGACCTGCCCAACGGCGGCACCTGCAACGACTACATCCTCAACCGTGATGGCCATCAGCAGCCCTACTACGTGCGCTTCGATGCCACCGGCCACGTCGATGCCAAAGGCTTCAAGACCTGCAAACAACGAGAAGAAGACAAGAAAGCCGCGACTGGCGCCTGAGTCTTCCTGAAGCCCTGACAACCCTGATATCTCGGAGATAAGCATGAGCAACGTTGAACTGACCGATAAACACACCTTGCGCGAACGCGCCCGCCAGCACGTTGAAGACGGCGCCGTGACCGAAGGCTATAGCGCCGACCGCGAGAAGATCATCCAGCTGCTCAACGAGTCGCTGGCAACCGAGCTGGTCTGCGTACTGCGCTACAAGCGCCACTACTTCATGGCCAGCGGGATCAAGGCGGCAGCAGCAGCTGACGAGTTCCTCGAGCACGCCACCCAGGAAGCCGAACACGCCGACAAATTGGCCGAGCGTATTGTCCAGCTGGGCGGCGAGCCGGACTTCAATCCGGACAACCTGAGCAAGAACTCCCACGCGCAGTACGTCGCGGGCAACTCGCTGAAGGAGATGGTGCTGGAAGACCTGGTGGCTGAACGCATCGCGGTCGACAGCTACCGCGAGATCATCCAGTACATCGGCGAGAGCGACCCGACCACCCGGCGCATCTTCGAAGACATCCTGGCCCAGGAAGAAGAGCACGCCGACGACATGGCCGACCTGCTCAAGGGTCTGTGATTCGCTAGCCTCTGGCCTCTGCCCGCAACCTGCGGTGCAGAGGCCGATAACGAACCCGCCTTACTTCTTCGTCTTGACCTCAGCCGGCGCCTTGCCGGCTTTCATTTGCTCGAGCAATGGCGTGCATTGATTCTGCTCGCCGTCACCCGGTGCAATCAGCGCCAGCAGCCCTGCTGCCGGGCCAATCGCAACGCCCAGGGCAACCATACCGGCGCCACGCAGGGCCAGCGGCAGCGCCTGCACACCAGCACTGGGTTTGACGAACTTGCCGCGCACATACAGCGGCGAGCGCAGCGAGAACAGGCGCAGGCCCTTGGACTCCGGGGTGATCTTCAGGTCGAGCTGTTCACTGGCGAAGTTGACCGTGCCATCGATATAGATGATCGCGTTCTCGGTATCGAAGACAAACACGCGCGTGCTCGCCAGGCCGTCCTTGATGCCGACATCGGCGGCCGCGCAGTTGATCTGCACATCCTTGTCGCCGAACAATTTGCCGACCACATAGTTACCGACGTTGAGGCCGGCCAGTTCCATCAGCTCACGGCTGATCGCGCCATCGTTGATCAGCATGCGCATGTCGCCGTTGGCGGTGCCGAGCAGCGCCGCGACCGAATTGCCGCGGCCGCTGATATCGGCATCGCCGTTGAGCTGGCCAAAGCTGGTCTGCATCGGTGCAAAGCCTGGGAACAGTTCCTTGAGCTTGAAGCCACGCGCGGTCAGCCGGGCCCGGCCCTGCATCGGCACGTTACGTCCATCCAGGCGGATGTTGGCAGCGAGATTGCCCCCGGCCACGCCAAAGCGCAGCGGCTGCAGGCGCAGCAGGCCATCATCGAGGATCAGGTGCACGGCCAAGTCGTTGAACGGCAACTTGGAGCTGTGCACGATGCGCTTGCCGCTGAAGCTGACGTCGGCATCCATTGCCCGCCAGCGCTCGGTCCGAAACTCTTCGACCGGCAGCACTTTGTCGCCTGGCTGCTTGCTGGCACCGCCACGGGCCTTTTGCTCGGCGTTGGAGTCAGCGCCGATCAACGGCGCAAGGTCCTTGAACAGCAGCTGATTGGAGACCAGCTTGCCGCTCAGTTTAGGCCGCGGCTTGCTCGCGACAAAGGCCAGATCGCCATGAATGTCGCTGTCGCCGATCTTGCCGTTGAAACCTTCATAGCTGAACCGCGCACCCTCGGCAGCGTGCAGGTTGGCTAGCAGATGGCCGTCGGTGGAGTACGCAGGTGTGTCCGGCAGGGTCACGCCAGTCAGCGGGTAGAGGTTGCCCAGGCTAGCGCCGGAAAGCTTCAGGCGCAGGTCCAGCGCGCCCAGGTTACGCGGGTCGGTCAGGGTGCCGGCGACCACCACATGGGTGTCGGCAATACGCACGTCGGCCTGCAACGGGAACGGCTGGCTGGCGTCCTGCAGCGCCAGCAGGCCACCGATCTTGCCAGTGCCGGACACCGGCTGATCCTTGTAGCGGCCGCTGGCCTTGAGGCCAAAGGCGTAGTCCTGGGCGCCGGCGCTCTTCTCGGCGCGGGCCTTGCCGACGATCTCGCTGAACGGGATTGGCTTGCCCAGCGGGTCGATCTGCACCTTCATGTCAGCCTTGAGGATCTGGTCGTTGTAGCTGACATTGCCCTGATCAAAACCGATGGCGCCGATATCCAGCACCCATTTCGACGGTTCGGCGTTTTCATCCTTTGGCCCGAAATCGAACGTCCAGTTGGCGCGGCCATCGGCCAGGCGGGTCAGGCTGGCATTGGGTTTGGTCAGGTTGATGCGCGGGATGACAATGTGCTGAAAAATCAGCGGCAGCGGTGACAGACGAAATTCGACCTTCTCCAGGCCGACCATCTGCGGCTGTTTGAGCCACTCCGGGTTGCCCAGGGTCAGGTCCTCGGCAATGAAGTGCGGCCACGGCACCCAGGCGCGCCAGCCGCCTTCTTCAGGCTCGGTGCGCCATTTGACGGCGAGGTTGCCGTTGATGGCGAACGGTCGCTGCAAGGCGGCTGAGACTTTCTCGTTGAGCAGCGGCTTGGCGCGGTTCCAGTCGAAGGTGGCGATCACCACCACCAGGATCGCCAGCAAGGTGATCAGTGTGGCGAGGGTCCAGGTGATGATTCTGGCGGGGCGCGTCATTGCGTGATTCTCCTGACTGCATGGCTCATGGCGCCACGACGGTGACACTTAATAAGTGGGACTGATGAAAAGCCGCTGGGTTTAATCCATGGCGCATTCTAGCCAAGAATTTTCTGACGACCTCATCAGCTTTGCCGTGAGATTGACTGGTTACCAAGCTGCTCAGTGGCATGCGCGCTGCGCCGAAATGCCTGGGCTAGAGCCGCTGCTGCAACAGTATCAATCCTGTCGATTGTTACCATTATCCTTATGAACTTTTCTCTGGCGGTGCGGCGGGTAGCATTGGCTTCGTACCCACTTTCCAGCCCTCCAGAGGAGCGCCCTGATCATGAAACGCCAATTACTGCTTAGCCTTGCCCTGTCCATCGCGGCCACCAGTGCCTTCGCCTTGCCTGGTCAGGAGCAGCACCTGACCGCCGAATCGCGCTCCAGCGACGCGGCCGCCGTGCAGCCTTTGAACACCCTTGCCGAAGGTGGCTCGGACCGTCTGATCGAACGCAGTGGCCGTGTCGCCGAAGGAGGCTCTGATCGCCTGATCGAACGCAGTGGCCGCGTCGCTGAAGGTGGCTCGGACCGTCTGATCGAGCGCAGTGGCCGTGTTGCCGAAGGTGGCTCGGACCGTCTGATCGAGCGCAGTGGCCGAGTAGCCGAAGGTGGCTCGGATCGTCTGCTTGAACTCAGCCGTGTGAGCTGATTGCCATGGCAGAAAAGGTCGATCCTCGATATTGCGCCTGCTACCCTCCAAGCCCGGTCCATTGACCGGGCTTTGTTTTTTTATCCAGAATAACCCCGTCGTACAGCCACAGAAGCCTGCCCCATGCTGCCTCGCGCCGAACAGAAGCTCCAGACCCGTCAAGCCTTGCTGGACGCTGCCTGCCAGTTGATGGAGAGCGGCCGTGGCTTTGGCAGCATCAGCCTGCGTGAAGTGGCCAAGACCGCCGGCATCGTGCCCACCGGTTTCTATCGGCACTTCCCCGACATGGACGCGCTCGGGCTGGCCTTGGTCGAAGAGGTCGACGCGACCTTCCGCCACGCGATCCGCCTGGTGCGGCAAAACGAATTTGAAATGGGTGGCATCACCGATGCCTCGGTACGCATCTTTCTCGACATGGTCGCCGCGCACCGCACTCAGTTCCTGTTTCTCGCCCGCGAGCAATACGGCGGCTCGCAGCCCGTGCGCCAGGCCATCGCTCGCCTGCGCCAGCACATCAGTTCCGACCTTGCCACTGACCTCGGCCTGATGCCGCGCTGGAAGCACCTTGATGCGGCAGCCCTGGAAGTGATGGCCGACCTGGTGGTCAAGACCGTATTCGCCACCCTGCCCGAGCTGATCGACAGTCCTGACCCACACACCGCCCAGCCGCTCAGCGCGCAAGAGAAGATCACTCAGCAGCTGCGTTTCATCTTTGTCGGTGCACGCCACTGGCAGGGTTTGAGCAGCCCTGGCTGACGGCGCCTGGCCGCTAGCTGCTATCATGGCGCCCTGCCCGATTGCGACGAGCGTTGCCATGTCCGACCCCCGCCCTACCCTGCCCGAGCTGAGCACCCGCCTCGAGCGCTTCCGTCAGCACTTCGCTGAACGCATCGTGCCGTTGTGGCAAGGCCCAGGCTGGAACGACGAACTAGCCCTGCCCTTCGAAGCCCTCGATGAACAGCACCAGCCACTGCCCGTGCAGCGCTACCGGGCGATGGCCGTCGCGCGTCAGTTGTACCTGTTCAGCAGCCGTATCGAGCAAGCCGGCGCCTCCGAGCGCGCCGCAGCATTGTTCCGTTCGCTGCAGCGCCACTTCCACGATGCCGAACACGGCGGCTGGTTTTACAGCGTAGACGCCGCTGGCAAGCCGCTGGACCGGCGCAAGGACCTGTACACCCATGCGTTCATCGTGTTCGCCTGCGCGCATTACTGGGGCAAGGTGCAGGAGGGGCTGGTCGAAGCCACACTGAACGCAGCGCTGGAAGTGGTAGCCGAACGCTTCGCGCGCGACGATGGCCTGTATGAAGCAAACCTGGGCGAAGACTGGGCCGACCTGGGCAGCGGCCCGCTGCAAAACCCGCAGATGCACCTGGCCGAGGCCTTCCTGCAAACCCTCGCAGTACGCGACGATCAGGACGTACAGCAAGCGTTGCTGCAACTGTGTGAGGCGCTGCAAACGCACTTCATCGAGCCCGAGCACGGCCTGATGCTGGAAAAACCGCGCGGCGCTGTGGATAACTGGTTCGAACCTGGTCATCAGTTCGAGTGGTTCTACCTGCTCGAAACATCGCCGCTGCTCAACAGCAGCGCGCTGCATGGGTCGATCGCCCGTGGCTTTGACTACGCCGAGCGCCATGGCGTGATCGATGCGGCGGTACTCGCCAGCCTGGATATCAATGGCAAGGTGCTCGACCCAACCCAGCGTATCTGGGCCAAGGCAGAATACCTGCGCGCGTTGGCATTGCGCCCGGGCAGTGAGCAGCAGCTGTTGCAACAGCTACGCTCGCTGGAGGACAAGTTCCTGCATGCAGGCGGCTGGCGCGAATGCCTGGACGCCACCGGCGCGGTCAGCCGGCACGACATGCCGTCGACCACGCCCTATCACCTGGCGACCTGCCTGCAAGGGCTGGACGCGCTGGCCTGACGGTTACGCGTCGCACCAAGGGGCCGCAGGCCGGCCCCGTTGCTGCGCTCAGCCTTTGGGCGAGCGATCGATCGAGAACCCAGCCCAATCCTGACTCACCGGCATCAACTCAAGGCTGTTGATGTTGATGTGCGCCGGCTGGTTGAGAATCCAGAAGATGGTCTCGGCGATGTCCTGCGGCTGGATCGCTTCGGCGCCAGCGTAGGTTGCATCGTACTTGGACTGATCGCCACCGAAGCGCACCAGCGAAAACTCGCTTTCGCACAGGCCTGGCTCGATGTTGCTGACCCGCACGCCAGTGCCACGCAGGTCGCAGCGCAAGCTCAGCGAGAACTGACCGACAAACGCCTTGGTGCCGCCATAGACGTGGCTGCCAGGGTATGGATAGTTACCCGCCACCGAACCCACGTTGAGGATCGACGCGCCACGACCATGAGCGATCAGCCGCGGCAGGAGCAGGCGAGTGGTGTACATCAGGCCCTTGATGTTGGTATCGACCATGGTGTCCCAGTCGTCCAGGTCGCACTTCTGCGCAGGGTCTGCACCCAGTGCCAGGCCTGCGTTGTTGACCAGCCCGCGCAGCTTGTCGAACGCCGGCGGCAGGTTGGCGATGGCCTGCTCCATTGCCGCGCGGTCGCGCACGTCGACCACGATGCCATGCACGTCGGTCTTGGCCGACAACTCGGCGCACAGCGCATCCAGGCGTTCTTTACGTCGGCCGGTCAGGACCAGCTTCCAGCCTGCGTCAGCAAAAAGGCGGGCGGTGGCCTCGCCGAAACCGGAAGTGGCGCCCGTGATGAATACGGTAGACGTCATGCTGTTCTCCTTCGCAATGGGGTGTCGTCGGCAGGCCTTGAAGCATGCCCGTGGCCGGCCCAGCCAGCAAGCCGTTTAAGCGACTGGTCAAAAAACGTACACATTGCGCAAAGCCTTGCCGTATAAGGCCCGGTGCAGGCTATGCGCATGTTATCCACAGGGCTTTCCCCACCGATTGGGGGCAACTTGCAACCAGCTTAGACGCGGTCTCTGTAGGAGCGGCCTTGTGTCGCGAAAGGGTCGCGTAGCGGCCCCAGCAGTTCTGCGGCGTTGCCTAAATCGTGGGGCCGCTACGCAGCCCTTTCGCGACACAAGGCCGCTCCTACAGGGTCAGCGTGCACCCTATAAAGGTTAAGTCGAGCAAAGCCATGCTAGCTGCCACTTGCAGCAGTCTGTCCAAGGCTTTTGCACAGAGTTATCCACAGACTGATCAGGCGCGAAACCCATCCGCTGCAGGGCTAATCAGGGCGCCGTTACAGGTATCCAAAGGGCATTGATCAAAATATGATCAAACCTCTACAAGCCTTGATTACAAAGGGCTGCAACAGAGTGCCACCATGTTGTCCACAGGCAGTTCCACACGATCCGTGGACAAGTTTCTACCTATGCAAACAAGGGCTTGGCGAGGGATTCGAAGAAGCGAAATCAATGGTGTGCGACAAGTTGTCCACATTTGCTGAAAGAAGGGGCCGCATAGCGGCCCCTGACCATCAATGGCCGCCAAGATAGGCGTTGCGCACATCCTCGTTGACCAACAGCTCCTGGCCGGTGCCGGTCATGCGGATCTCGCCGTTGACCATCACATAGGCGCGGTCCGACAGCTTCAAGGCATGGTTGGCGTTCTGCTCCACCAGAAAGATGGTCATGCCGCTCTGGGCCAGCTCGCGCAGGGTGGCAAAGATCTGCTTGACCACTATCGGGGCCAGGCCCAACGATGGCTCATCGAGCAGCAGCAGTTTGGGCCGGCTCATCAGCGCGCGGGCGATTGCCAGCATCTGCTGCTCGCCGCCGGACATGGTCATGGCCCGCTGGCTGCGGCGCTCCTTGAGCCGCGGAAACAGCTCGTACATACGCTGCATGTCTTCGCTGGCGTGCTTGTCGCCGATGGGGATGGTGCCCATCATCAGGTTCTCCTCGACGGTCATGTCGGGGAACACCCGGCGCCCTTCCGGCGATTGGGCAATGCCGTTGGAAGCGATGAAGTGCGGCGATTTGCGGGTGATGTCGGTGCCGCGATAAAGGATTTGCCCGGATGCTGCCCGTGGCTGGCCAAAGATCGACATCAGCAACGTCGACTTGCCGGCACCGTTGGCGCCGATCAGGCTGACCGTCTCGCCCTCGTTGATGTGCATCGAGACCTTTTTCAGGGCCTGGATCGGCCCGTAGAACACGTCCAGCTCCTTCAGCTCGAGAATGGGTGCACTCATACCAGTTCCTCTTCATCTGCACCCAGGTAGGCGGCGATCACCGTCGGGTTGTGGCGAATTTCCTGCGGCGCGCCTTGCGCGATCACCGTACCGTGGTCGAGCACGACGATATGGTCGGAGATGCTCATGACCATGCCCATGTCATGCTCGATCAGCACGACGGTGATGTCGTGCTCGTCGCGCAGCACGCGGATCATCCGGCTCAGTGCTTCGGTTTCCTGCGGGTTGAGGCCGGCGGCCGGTTCGTCCAGACAGATGATCTTGGGCCGGGTACACATGGCCCGGGCGATCTCCAGGCGGCGCTGCTGGCCGTACGATAATTCGCCAGCCAGGCGGTTGGCACAGTCGACCAGGTCGACCACTTCGAGCCAGTAGAAAGCGTGGTCCAGCGCATCGCTTTCAGCTTTGCGGTAGCTCTTGGTGTTGAGCACGCCGGCGAGCAGATTGCGGTTGACCCACATGTGCTGCGCCACCAGCAGGTTCTCCACCACGGACATTTCCTTGAACAGGCGAATGTTCTGGAAGGTCCGCGCCAGCCCGGCGCGGTTGACCAGGTGGGTGCCGCCGAACATCTTGTAGTACACGCGACTGGCAAAACGCGCCGGCGACACGAAGTCGCTGGGCTGGAAGCGCTCGCCCAGCAACTGGATCACGTCGGTCTGGTTACCGCGCAGGTTGAGCTGGATGCGCCCGCCGCTGGCCTTGTAAAAGCCGGTCAGGCAGTTGAACACGGTGGTCTTGCCGGCGCCGTTGGGGCCGATCAAGGCAAAGATCTGGTTGCGCCTGACCTGCAGGCTGACGTCGCTCAATGCCTTGATGCCGCCAAACTGCATCATCAGGTGTTCGACCGAGAGAATGACTTCGTCGCTCATGGCGCCACTCCTTTACGCGGGACTACCCCGGTGCGGCTGATCCGGATCAGCCCACGCGGTCGCCAGATCATCATCAGCACCATCAGTACCCCGAACAGCAGCACGCGGTATTCCGAGAAGCTGCGCAGCAGCTCGGGTGCCACGGTCAACACGAACGCCGCAATCACCACGCCAACGGTCGAGCCCATGCCGCCCAGCACCACGATGGCGAGGATCAACGCCGACTCGAAGAAGGTGAACGAGGACGGGTTGACGAAGCCTTGGTAAGTGGCAAAGAACACCCCCGCCAGGCCCGCGGTAGAAGCGCCCAGGGTGAATGCCGAGAGTTTCACCAGCACGTGGTTAAGCCCCATCGAGCGGCAGGCGATCTCGTCTTCGCGCAGCGCTTCCCAGGCGCGGCCAACCGGCATCCGGGTCAGCCGATGTTTGATGTACAGCACCGCCAGCACGACCAGGAACAGCACGATGTAGATGAACAGGAATTTCACGTTGGGGTTGTAGTCCAGACCAAAGAACTCATGGAACGGCACCCCGCCGTCCTTGGCCCGGCGGCCAAACTCCAGGCCGAAGAAGGTCGGTGATGGCGCCGGCATACCGTTCGGCCCGCCGGTGAAGGACAGCCAGTTGTTCAGCACCAGGCGGATGATCTCGCCAAAGCCCAGGGTCACGATCGCCAGGTAGTCGCCGTGCATGCGCAATACCGGAAAGCCCAATATGCAGCCGGCCAGTGCCGCTGCAATGGCGGCCAGCGGCAACACCGTCCAGAAGCCCAGGCCGAGGTACTGGTAACCAAGCGCCAGGCCGTAGGCGCCGATGGCATAGAACGCCACGTAGCCAAGGTCGAGCAAGCCGGCCAGGCCGACTACGATGTTCAGGCCAAGGCCCAGCAACACGTAGATCAGGCCGAGAATCACCACCGTCAGCAGGTACTTGTTGGCGAAGATCGGGAACACGATGGCGATCACGATCAGCGCCGGAATGATGTAGCGCAGCCGCGACTTGTAGTCCGGCGCCAGCACATGCACGCCCGAGCCACCACTGTCGAAGCCCTGCAGCATGCGCTGGCCGGTGCCGCTCTGGAAGAACAGGCTGAGCACGAAGCGCCCGACCATCACCGCGCCGACCAGCCAGGCCACACGGGCGGGCTCGGCGTTGAAGGTATAGCCATCGAGCACCACGCCGACCACCGGGCCGAACACGATCAGGGCAAGCAGGCCGGCGACGATGGTCTCGATCAGGCTGCGTTTGATATCAAAACCGGAAGAAGCAGAATTGGCAGCAGACATGTTCACACCTTAGCCACGAGCGGGCGGCCCAACAGGCCTTGTGGCCGGAAGATAAGGATCAACACCAGCAGCGAGAAACTGAACACGTCCTTGTAGTCGGAGTTGATCAGGCCGGCGAAGAGTGATTCGGAGATGCCCAGGATGATCCCGCCCAACATGGCTCCAGGCAGCGAACCGATGCCGCCGAGCACCGCGGCGGTGAACGCCTTGATGCCGATGATGAAGCCGGCATAGAAGTCGAAGGTGCCGTAGTTCATGGTGATCAACACGCCAGCCAGGGCGGCCATGACCGCACCGATGACGAATACGTAGGAGATCACTCGGTCGGTGTTGATACCCAGAATCGAGGCCATCTTGCGGTCTTGCTGGGTGGCGCGGCACATCCGCCCAAGTTTGGTGTACTTGATCACATAGGTGAGCAGGGCCATGCCGGCAAAGGCAGCAATCAGAATGAAGATCTTGGTGTAGGTCAGTTGCACGAAGCCGCTACCAACCTCGACCCGCAGCGCGCCTTCGAGCAGGGTCGGCACGCCTTGCTGGCGAGCGCCCTGGCTGATCTGCGCATAGTTCTGCAGGATCAGCGAGATGCCGATAGCGCTGATCAGCGGCGCCAGGCGGGTGGAGTTACGCAGGGGTTTGTACGCGATACGTTCGATGGTGAAGCCGTACACACCGGTCACCACCACGGTGAACAGCAGCGTGCCGAGCATCAGCAGCGGGAAGGATTCGACACCGAAATAAGCCAGCAATGCCAGGCTGATTGCCGCCAGGTAGGCGGAAATCATATACACCTCGCCGTGCGCGAAGTTGATCATGCCGATGATGCCATAGACCATTGTGTAGCCGATGGCGATCAGGCCGTAGACCGACCCGAGGGTCAGGCCGTTGACCAGTTGCTGCAGGAAAATACCATCCATAACGCAATCTCGCTGAGTGAGATCGCCCCTGCGCTGGCCACAGCGGGGCTGCCGTCAGGCGGCCCGCGTGGTGCAGCACAGGTGCAGATCTACGGATAAAGACAGATACCGCCTGGGCGTCGGCCCGGGTCTGTGCCCGGACCTTGCGCCGTTGTTATTTTTGTTTTTCCAGCTGGTGGTACTTGCCGTCTTTATCCCACTGGTAGACCACGTAGTCGGAGATCTTCAGGTCACCCTTGGCGTCCCAGGTCTTCTCGCCCATGACGGTCTGCACCGGGTTGGCCTTGAGCCACTTGGCGGCGTCTTCGCCCTTGTTCGACTTGGCGCCATTGAATGCAGCAGCCAGGGCCTGTACCGAGGCGTAGGCATACAGGGTGTAGCCTTCAGGCTCGGTGCCGTTCTTGCGGAACTGATCCACTACCGCCTTGCTGTCTGGCAGCAGACGCGGGTCGGCGCCGAAGGTCATGTACACGCCGTCGACGTATTGCGCGCCGCCTGCGGTAGTGACCAGTTCGTCGGTGACGATACCGTCATCGGACATGAACTTGACGTCTTTCAGGCCAGCTTCACGCAGCTGACGTACCAGCGGACCGGCTTCCGGGTGCAGGCCGCCGAAGTAGACGACATCGGCGCCGGCGCCACGGATCTTGGTGACCACCGCGCTGAAGTCTTTCTCGCCGCGGGTCAGGCCTTCATACAGCACCGGTTTGACGCCGCGTTTTTCCAGCTGCGCCTTGGTCGCATCGGCCAGGCCTTGGCCATAGGTGTCCTTGTCGTGCAGCACCACGACCTTCTTGCCCTTGAGCACATCAACGATGTAGTCGCCGGCAACGATGCCTTGCTGGTCGTCACGCCCGCACATGCGGAACATGGCCGACAGGCCCCGCTCGGTGACCTGCGGGTTGGTCGAGCCTGGGGTGATCGCGATGATGCCGGCCTCGTCGTACACCTCGGAGGCTGGGATGGTGTTGGACGAGCAGAAGTGCCCGACCACGCCAACCACTTTCTCCTGGTCGACCAGCTTGTTGGCTACCGCTACGGCCTGTTTCGGTTCGCAGGCGTCATCGCCGGCTACCAGTTTGATCTGCTCGCCGTTGACCCCACCGGCCTTGTTGATCGCGTCGGCCGCAGCCTGCGCACCTTTCATGTACTGCTCGCCAAACGCTGCGTTGGCCCCGGTCATTGGCCCCGCGACGCCGATCTTGATATCGGCCTGCACATACGAAGAAACACCCAGTGCCGTTGCCACGGCCAGAGCCAGGAAGCCTTTCTTGTAAAACGTCTGCGACATGAGGTGGTGCTCCTAGAGTCTTTTTTTTGGTTGGCACTACAACGTTCTGCTTGCTGATCAGAGCAAGCGCCGTGCCACTGACTTTGCATTTCGAGCAAACACGCCTGGCTGGCCGTCTGGAGGCCGGCGCCGGGCATCGTTCATTGAGCGTGCAACCGTCTACAACGAAGCGGGCGCCACCATTCCTCCAATATAGGCGCAACCGAGCAGTGCCATCATTGCAACCAGCACCAGTGTCAACGTGCAACCTACCGGTAACTGTCGACGTCACCGAAGTGCACACCGCTGGTGCGTGACTGCTACGGGGGCACTGTTTCAAGGCTAGTCGCTGCGCGCGAAAACGTCCGGGTTTTGGCAGTTACAGCCCCGTTGCAGGGCTGCGCGAAGCCTGCCCGCACCAGCCGCGACACGGTCAGCTGTAGGAGCGGCCTTGTGTCGCGAAAGGGCCGCGTAGCGGCCCCAGCATTTGTGCTGCACCGCAAGATCGCCGGGCCCGCTGCGCGCGCCTTTCGCGACACAAGGCCGCTCCTACAGAGGCTCCGCGCGAGGTAAAGGTAATGCGGTCAACTGTGAGTGCCCTGTGAAGCGCAAAGGCTGGCACAATGATCGCCATTCCCGCGCGCTTGCGCCGTTTCAGCGAGCGCCGCCGACCTGGAGCTTTCAATGAGCGAGAGCGCATTCTCTGAGCGCATCGTGCACAACCTGCTCGACACCGATTTTTACAAGCTGACGATGATGCAGGCGGTGCTGCACAACTATCCCGATGCTGATGTCGAGTGGGAGTTTCGCTGCCGCAACGGCGAAGACCTGCGCCCCTATCTGGGCGAGATTCGCCGCCAGATCGAGCTGCTCAGCGAGCTGACCCTGGACGACGGCCAGCTGGCGTTTCTTGAGCGCATCAGCTTTCTCAAGCCAGACTTTCTGCGCTTTTTGCGCCTGTTCCGCTTCAACCTGCGTTATGTCCATCTGGGCATCGAAGACGATCAGCTGTGCTTGCGTCTAAAAGGCCCGTGGCTGCATGTGATCCTCTTCGAGGTGCCGCTGCTGGCGCTGATCAGCGAGGTGCGCAACCGTCACCTGCACCCGCACATGCCGCTGGCGGCTGCCCGCGATCAGCTCTACCGCAAGTTCGACTGGCTCAGGGACAACGCCAGCGAGGACGAACTGGCCGAACTGCAGGTAGCCGACTTCGGCACCCGGCGACGCTTCTCCAGCCGCGTACAGGAAGAAGTCGTGCGGGTCCTGCGCGATGACTTCCCGGGGCGCTTCGTTGGCACCAGCAATGTCGATCTGGCATGGAAACTGGATATCAGACCATTGGGCACCATGGCCCATGAATGGCTGATGGCCCACCAGCAACTCGGCCCGCGCCTGATTGACAGCCAGATCGCCGCGCTCGACTGCTGGGTCCGCGAGTACCGCGGCCTGCTCGGCATCGCCTTGACCGATTGCATCACCATGGATGCCTTCCTCAATGATTTCGATCTGTACTTTGCCAAGCTGTTCGACGGCCTGCGCCACGACTCCGGCGAGCCGGTGGCCTGGGCGGAAAAGGCTATCGCCCATTACCAGCAACTGGGCATCGATCCGATGACCAAGACCCTGGTGTTCTCCGACGGTCTCGACCTGCCGCGTTCGTTGCAGATATTCCGTGCCCTGCGTGGTCGCATCAATGTCAGCTTCGGCATCGGCACCAACCTCACCTGCGACCTGCCGGGAGTAGCGCCGATGAGCATCGTGCTTAAAATGACCGACTGCAATGGCTCGCCGGTAGCGAAGATTTCCGACGAGGCCGCCAAGACGCAGTGCCGCGATGAAAACTTCGTCGCCTACCTGCGTCACGTATTCAAAGTTGCCCACAAGGAGTAACCCATGCAAGCCGTTCAGCAAGAGATCGCGCAGCAGCTCAAGGTGCAGCCGCCATTCGCCGATGCCGCCGCGCTCGAAGCCGAAATTGCCCGGCGTGTGGCCTTCATCAAGGACTGCCTGGCCAACGCCCGGCTCAAGACCCTGGTGCTGGGCATCAGTGGCGGGGTCGACTCGCTGACCGCCGCCCTGCTCGCCCAGCGCGCCGTCAACGAACTGCGCGCCAGCAGCGGCGACGACGGCTATCGCTTCATCGCCGTGCGTCTGCCGTACAACGTGCAGCACGACGAACACGACGCGCAGGCCTGCCTGGATGTGATCAAGGCCGATGAAGTGCACACCATCGACATCGCTCCCGCCGTGCTTGGGCTCAAGAGCAAGGTCGATGTGCTGCAGGACGGCGCACCGGCCATGGTCGATTTCGTGGTCGGCAACATCAAGGCGCGCATGCGCATGGTGGCCCAGTACAGCGTCGCCGGCGCCCGTGGCGGCCTGGTGATCGGCACCGACCATGCGGCCGAGGCGGTGATGGGCTTCTTCACCAAGTTTGGCGACGGCGCCTGTGATCTGGCGCCGCTCAGCGGCCTGGTGAAGAACCAGGTACGTGCCATTGCTCGTGCCTTTGGTGCGCCTGAGTCACTGGTCGAGAAAGTACCGACCGCGGACCTCGAAGACCTTGAGCCAGGCAAGCCAGATGAAGCAGCGCACGGCATCACTTACCAGCAGATCGATGCCTTCCTGCACGGTGAGCCTGTCGACCAGCATGCTTTCGATATCATCGTCAGCACCTACCGCAAGACTCAGCACAAGCGCGAGCTGCCGTTCGCGCCGTAATCGGCGGCGATAAAAAAAGCCCGACCGCGACGTTGATCGCGGCCGGGCTTTGTTTGTGGCGTGGCTTACTTGACCACGACCTTGCCTTTCATCATCGAGATGTGGCCTGGGAAGGTGCAGAAGAAGCTGTAGTCGCCGCCAGCTTCCAGCTTGGAAGTGTCGAAGGTGACCTTGGTTTCTTTCTCTGGCGCACCGATCATCGCGGTGTGAGCGATGATATTGGCGTTGTCTTCCTTCAGGTAACCTTTGTCGATGCCTTGGGTCATGCCTTCGGTGGCAATGGCCTGCATGTCGGCAGTCTTGCTGACCACCAGGTTATGGCCCATGACGTTCTTCGGCAGGTTGCCGGAGTGAGTCAGGGTCACGGTGAAGTCTTTGCAGCTCTTGTCGACGGTGAATTCTTTGCTGTTGTAGGACATCTGGTCAGTCGAATCAATGGTCACCGCGCACTCGGCTGCAAACACAGAAGCGCTGGCGAGGGTCAGCAGGGATACCGCTACAGCTTTCGCAAACATCGTGAATCTCCTTGGCAGGGTTTATCAATTGCGAGTCTGCCTGAAAGCGGAACGAGCGTGCCTGATATGCATCAAGGCAGTGTTCGGCTGGCAGCCAGTAAATTTGTTCTATGGATTGTATACAACCAATCTAAGTGCACATCATGCCTGCATAACCGACGATGGGACAACCTCTCATTTAGGAGCAAACGACATGTCCCTTGGTAGCTTGATGAACAGCCTGCTCGCCGCTTACGCCCATGGCACCACTGGCGCGGCCTGCGAGTTTTCCCGTCCCGAATAAATCCGATCTTGGAAGCGACAGGCATGCGCTTTACCCTTGGACGTCTGTAAAGGGAGATAAGCAATGCCTGTACGTTCCGTTTGTGTGTTCTGCGGCGCCAGTATCGGCGCCAACCCCGCCTACCGCGCAGCGGCCGTTGCCCTCGGCGAAGCGATTGCCCGGCGTGGCCTATGCCTGGTCTACGGCGGCGGCGCGGTCGGCCTGATGGGCGTGGTTGCCGACGCGGCGATGGCGGCCGGCGGTGAGGTGGTCGGGATCATCCCGCAGAGCCTGCTGGACGCCGAGGTTGGCCACAAGGGCCTGAGCCGGCTGGAAGTGGTCGACGGCATGCACGCGCGCAAGGCGCGCATGGCCGAGCTCAGCGATGCCTTCATCGCCCTGCCGGGTGGCCTGGGTACGCTGGAAGAGTTGTTCGAGGTGTGGACCTGGGGGCAACTGGGCTACCACGCCAAGCCGCTGGGACTGCTCGATGTAAACGGCTTCTATACCAAGCTGGGCGGGTTCCTCGACCATATTGTCGAAGAAGGTTTTGTGCGGCCGCAGCACCGGGCGATGCTGTTGCTCGGGCAGCAGGCGGATGCGCTGCTGGACGGGATGGATGAATTCGTCGCGCCGGTGGTGCCCAAGTGGATCGATCGCGCACCTGACTGACCGTGCATCTGGGCCCGCTTGCGCGGGCCTTTCGCGACACAAGGCCGCTCCCACAGATCCGGTGCACGCCTCGAAGGCGGCGCTGACCATGTGGGAGCGGCCTTGCGTCGCGAAAGGGCCGCAAAGCGGCCCCATCAACCTTCAGATCAACGCGGAACCGCTGGCTGACGCGGCTTCTTCTTGCCGCCGCCCTTGGCCGCTTCCTTACGCTCCTTGGCCGCCTGCTGGTTACGCGCAAACGCCTCGGCCTTGGCCTTCTCACGCTTGTCCCACGGCTTGCTGCCGTCACTGGCGCGCGGTGGCAACCCGGAGTGCTGAGTGAGGATCTTCTGTTCCTTGCCGACCTTGTGGCTGCCGCTCGGCGTGGAGTTCTTGCGCCGTGCACTCTGGTAGCCGTCGGTCTGCGGCTGATGCAGCGGGATCAACTGGTGCTTGCCCGGGCCGATCAGGTCGGCGCGGCCCATGCGCTCCAGTGCTTCACGCAGCATCGGCCAGCCTTTCGGGTCGTGGTAGCGCAAGAATGCCTTGTGCAGCCGACGCTGCTCGTCGCTCTTGACGATCTCGACGCCTTCGCTCTTGTAGGTGACCTTGCGCAGCGGGTTCTTGCCCGAATGGTACATCGCCGTGGCCGAGGCCATTGGCGACGGGTAGAACGCTTGCACCTGGTCGGCACGGAAGCCGTTGCCCTTGAGCCACAGGGCGAGGTTCATCATGTCCTCGTCGGTGGTGCCCGGGTGCGCGGCGATGAAGTACGGGATCAGGTACTGCTCTTTGCCCGCTTCTTTCGAGTACTTCTCGAACATGCGCTTGAAGCGATCGTAGCTGCCGATACCCGGCTTCATCATCTTGTCCAGCGGGCCACGCTCGGTGTGCTCCGGGGCAATCTTCAGGTAACCGCCGACGTGGTGCGTAACCAGTTCCTTGACGTACTCCGGCGACTCGACCGCGAGGTCGTAGCGCAGGCCCGAAGCGATCAGGATCTTCTTCACCCCCGGCAAGGCACGGGCCTTGCGGTACAGTTCGATCAGCGAAGTGTGGTCGGTGTTGAGGTTCTCGCAGATGCCCGGGAACACGCACGACGGCTTGCGGCAGTGCTTCTCGATCTCGGTGCTTTTGCAGGCGATGCGGTACATGTTGGCGGTCGGCCCGCCAAGGTCGGAGACCACGCCGGTGAAGCCCGGCACCTTGTCACGCATCTCCTCGATCTCGTTGAGGATCGACTCGTGCGAGCGGTTCTGGATGATGCGGCCTTCATGCTCGGTGATCGAGCAGAAGGTGCAGCCGCCAAAGCAGCCACGCATGATGTTCACCGAGAAGCGAATCATCTCGTAGGCCGGGATGCGCTCCTTGCCGTAGGCCGGGTGCGGCACACGGGCATACGGCATGCCGAACACGTAGTCCATTTCTTCGGTGGTCATCGGAATCGGCGGCTGGTTGAACCAGACGTCGACGTCGCCGTGCTTCTGCACCAGCGCACGGGCGTTGCCCGGGTTGGTTTCAAGGTGCAGAACGCGGTTGGCATGGGCGTACAGCACCGGGTCATTGCGGACCTTCTCGAACGAGGGCAGACGCAGCACGGTCTTGTCGCGGGTCATGCCCGGGCTGTCGAGGATCTGCACCACCTTGGCTTCGTTCGGATCTTCGACCTCGCCCTTGGCTTGCTCGATGGCGCAGGCCTGGGTGTCTTGAGTATTCACGTACGGGTTGATGATCTTGTCGACCTTGCCCGGACGGTCGATGCGCGTCGAGTCGATTTCGAACCAGCCGGCCGGGGTGTCGCGGCGTACGAAGGCGGTGCCGCGCACGTCAGTGATCTGCTCGATGGTTTCGCCGTTGGACAGGCGCTGCGCGACTTCAACTACCGCACGCTCGGCGTTGCCGAACAGGAGGATGTCGGCGCAGGCGTCGATCAGGATCGAATGGCGGACCTTGTCCTGCCAGTAATCGTAGTGGGCGATGCGGCGCAGCGAAGCCTCGATGCCGCCGAGCACGATCGGCACATGCTTGTAGGCTTCCTTGCAGCGCTGGCTGTACACCAAGCTGGCACGGTCAGGGCGCTTGCCGGCCAGACCACCAGGGGTGTAGGCATCGTCGGAGCGCATCTTCTTGTCAGCGGTGTAGCGGTTGATCATCGAGTCCATGTTGCCGGCCGCGACGCCGAAGAACAGGTTCGGCTCGCCAAGCTTCATGAAGTCGTCTTTGGACTGCCAGTTCGGCTGGGCAATGATGCCGACCCGGAAGCCCTGGGCTTCGAGCAGGCGGCCGATGATGGCCATGCCAAACGACGGATGGTCGACGTAGGCATCACCGGTCACGATGATGATGTCGCAGGAATCCCAGCCGAGCTGATCCATCTCCTCCCTGCTCATCGGCAGGAAAGGCGCTGGCCCGAAGCATTCGGCCCAGTACTTGGGATAGTCGTAAAGTGGTTTGGCTGCGTGCATGTCAGTGACCGGTTCTTGGTGTGCAGGGAAATCGCGGGCGCGGAATATAGCACAAATTTTGATCAAATCCGACGGTAATGGTCGGATTCATGATGAGGGGCTCGGGCGGCGCAGCAGCACCGCCGGCTGTTACTCGTCGTCGTCGAAGTTGTACGCCCCCGGGGCGAGGTTCTCGAAGCGGGTGTACTTGCCGATGAACGCCAGGCGGACAAACCCGATAGGGCCGTTCCGCTGCTTGCCGATGATGATCTCGGCGACGCCCTTGTGCTCGGTCTCGGGGTGATAGACCTCATCCCGGTAGACAAACATGATCACGTCGGCGTCCTGCTCGATTGCACCCGATTCACGCAAGTCGGAGTTGACCGGGCGCTTGTTCGGGCGCTGTTCCAGCGAGCGGTTCAACTGCGACAAGGCAATGACCGGGCAGTTGAATTCCTTGGCCAGGGCTTTCAACGAGCGGGAAATCTCCGAAATCTCGTTGGTACGGTTGTCACCACTGGAGCCCGGGATCTGCATCAGCTGCAGGTAGTCGACCATGATCATGCCGATCTCGCCGTGTTCGCGGGCCAGGCGGCGGGTCCGCGCGCGCATCTCCGAAGGGCTGATACCGGCGGTATCGTCGATGAACAGCTTGCGGTCGTTGAGCAGGTTGACTGCGGAGGTCAGGCGCGGCCAGTCGTCATCATCAAGCTGACCGGAACGCACCTTGGTCTGGTCGATGCGACCCAACGACGAGAGCATCCGCATGATCAGCGATTCGCCTGGCATCTCGAGGGAGAACACCAGCACCGCCTTGTCGCTGCGCAGCACGGCGTTTTCCACCAGGTTCATGGCGAAGGTGGTTTTACCCATCGACGGACGGCCGGCAACGATGATCAGGTCGGCCGCCTGCAGGCCGCTGGTCTTGCCGTCCAGGTCGGTATAGCCGGTGGAGATACCGGTGATGTCGCTGTCGGAGTTGAACAGCGTGTCGATGCGGTCGATGGCCTTGGCCAGCAGGTCGTTGACCCCGACCGGGCCGCCGGTCTTGGGCCGCGCCTCGGCGATCTGGAAGATCTGCCGCTCGGCATCGTCAAGAATCTCAGCGGCGTTGCGCCCTTGCGGGTTGAAGGCGTTGTCGGCGATATCGGTGCTGATGCTGATCAGCTGGCGCAGCGTGGCGCGCTCACGAATGATCGCCGCATAGGCCTTGATGTTGGCAACCGACGGGGTGTTCTTGGCCAGCTCGGCCAGATACGCCAGGCCGCCGACCTGGCTCGACTGGCCTTCGCGGTCGAGCTGTTCGTGCAGGGTGACCACGTCGAACGGCTGGTTGAGGTCAACCAGCTTGTGGATGGCACGGAAGATCAGGCGGTGGTCATGCCGGTAGAAGTCGCCATCCGAGACCTGATCCAGCACCCGCTCCCAGGCTTCGTTGTCCAGCATCAGACCACCGAGCACGGCCTGTTCGGCCTCGATGGAATGCGGCGGCACTTTCAGCGCGGCGGTTTGCAGGTCGAGCTGTTCTGGATGGGTGATCTCGTTCATGGCCACAATAGAATTCTGGGTGATGAGAAAAACAAAGGGCACGGCCTGCAAAGCAGAGCCGCGCCCAATGTTAACCGGCTAGCCCACAGGGAGCCAGCCGAGTGCTACAGCTTAGGCTGCAACGACAACCACGCGAACGGTGGCTTCAACGTCGCTGTGCAGGTGCACGGCTACGTCGTATTCGCCAACGTTACGGATGGTGCCGTTCGGCAGACGAACTTCAGCTTTAGCCACTTCAACGCCGGAGGCGGTCAGGGCATCAGCGATGTCGTGGGTGCCGATCGAACCGAACAGCTTGCCTTCGTCGCCAGCGGTGGCAGTGATAGTCACTTCCAGCTCGGCCAGTTGGGCAGCACGGCTTTCAGCCGAAGATTTCTTGTCGGCTGCAGCTTTTTCAAGCTCGGCGCGACGTTCTTCGAACGCAGCGACGTTGGCGGCATTGGCAACAGTGGCCTTGCCGAACGGCAGCAGGAAGTTACGGCCGTAACCGGCTTTAACTTTAACTTTGTCGCCCAGGTTGCCCAGGTTAGCGACTTTTTCCAGCAGGATCAGTTCCATTTGGTAAAACCTCTTAACTTTTAACCTTCACCGTTCGCGGAATCGTCACCCTGAGGCGACTTGCGACCGCGAAAATCAACCAGGCTATCGACAATGGCCAGGACCACGAGCAGCGGATAAGTCAGCTGCATGAACAGCACCAGCGTCACGTACAACCCGACCAGCCAGAATCTGCCCAGACGTTTCTGTGCCACCAACCCGTGCAGCAGGGCAAGCCCGGCAAACATGAGCGGTACGCTGCAAAGCGGCGTGAGCAGCGCCAGGGCAGAACCGAGGTTCGGACCCAACACCATGCACCCCAGCAATACCAGCGTTGGCACCAAGGGAATCCGTACCGCTTGAAACTCGCGGCCGAAACCTCCCGGGTTGTACAACGAGGCCTGCCAGTAGCGCCCCAACATCAGGGACAACACACTGACAACCTGCAGCAAAGCCGCAATCAGGCCATTGAGCACCGGTACGACAAGACTCCCAAGGCGTGCCTGCTCCTCTACCGATAACTGCTGGTAGAGACCGTCGAGCATCTGCGGCAGGGCTTTTTCAAGCGCTCGCGCCAGAGCTTCAATCGGTTCACGGAACACCGAACTGAGAATCAGGCCATACAACAGGCCCAGTGCAATGCTGGACAACAGCACCCGGTTCCAGGAATGCCCGGCGCGCAACAGCGCAGCCAACCCCAGCGTACCCAGCAACACCATCAAGGTGCGCGGCTCGCCGAAGACCCACCAGACCAACGCCGGCAAAATGCCCCAGACGATGACCGAGGAAGCGTCCTTGAAACCGCGCCGCAGGAACACCAGGCTCCCAGCGGCGGCACACAACCAGAACAACAGCGGCAATGCCGCACAACCGGCCACTACTACAGCGGCCTGCACGCGACCGCGCATGATGAAATCAGCCAACGCTCGCATGCTTATCCCTTGCTACTTGTCGAAAGCCAGGCCTCAGCGGCCGTGGCTGTCGGTGTAGGCAAGCAGGGCCAGGAAGCGGGCGCGCTTGATAGCGGTAGCCAGCTGACGCTGATAACGAGCTTTGGTACCGGTGATACGGCTTGGAACGATCTTGCCGGTTTCGGATACGTAAGCTTTCAGGGTGTTGAGATCTTTGAAGTCGATCTCTTTCACGTCTTCAGCAGTGAAGCGGCAGAATTTACGACGACGGAAGAAACGTGCCATGTAATAGGCTCCTCAAAAGGTCCGTGGATTACTCGTCAGCGCTATCGCTGGCGTCGCTGTCATTGCTGTCGTCGCCATCGGCGCCATCAGCTTCAGGACGTTCACGACGCTCACGGCGCTCGCTGCGGTTCTCTTCGGCCTTGAGCATCTCGGACGGGCCAGTAACGGCTTCGTCGCGACGGATGACCAGGTTACGGATCACGGCATCGTTGTAACGGAAGTTGTCTTCCAGCTCGGCCAGGGCCTTGCCAGTGCACTCAACGTTCAGCATCACGTAGTGAGCCTTGTGAACATTGTTGATTGCGTAGGCCAGTTGACGACGGCCCCAATCTTCCAGACGGTGGATTTTGCCACCATCTTCTTCGATCAGCTTGGTGTAACGCTCAACCATGCCGCCGACTTGCTCGCTCTGATCCGGGTGGACCAGAAAGATGATTTCGTAATGACGCATGAATGCTCCTTACGGGTTATAAGCCTGCCAGGGAATCTGGTCAGACAAGGAGTGAATGACACTGTATGACTTGCCTTGTGCAGAAGGCACATGCGCGCCTGCCTGCTGGGCAAGGGGCGCAATTGTAGAGAAGGCGGGACGCACAAGCAAGGTGATTGGCGATTATTTGAACAGCGGCAGGGATCTGCCCAAATCGCCAGGGTGCAGACTGATCCCGGCGGGCAAATAGCTACGCCGGGATCGCTGCAGACGACTGGATCAGCGCTTCAGTTGGCGCTGACGTACGGCTTCGAACAGGCACACACCGGTAGCCACCGACACGTTCAGGCTGCTGACGCTGCCAGCCATCGGCAGCTTCACGAGGAAGTCGCAATGATCACGGGTCAGACGACGCATGCCCTTGCCTTCAGCACCCATGACCACCACCAGCGGACCGGTCAGGTCCTGCTGGTAGATCTCCTTGTCGGCTTCGCCGGCAGTGCCGACCACCCACAGGCCGCGCTGCTGGAGCTTCTCCAGGGTACGCGCCAGGTTGGTCACGGCGACCAGCGGGATCACCTCGGCAGCGCCGCAAGCAACCTTGCGCACAGCCGGAGTCAGGGTCGCCGACTTGTCCTTGGGCACCACCACTGCGGTGGCACCGGCAGCATCGGCGGTGCGCAGGCACGCGCCGAGGTTGTGCGGGTCGGTAACGCCATCGAGCACGAGAATCAGCGGCGGGGTTTCGGTGCGCTCGAGCAACTCCTCGAGCATCAACTCGCCCCACACCTGCGCCGGGCTGACTTCAGCCACCACGCCCTGATGCACGCCTTCAACCCAGGCGTCCATCTCGCGACGCTCGGCCTGGCCGACCGCTACGCGGTTTTCTGCGGCCAGAGCCAGCAGGGTTTGCAGACGCGGCTCACTGCGCCCTTCCGACAACCAGATCTGCTTGACCCGCTTGGGATGGTGCTGCAGCAGCGCCTGCACGGCGTGCACGCCGTAGATTTTTTCCAACTGACTCATGACTTGTTCTTGCTCTTGCGTGGCGCGCCGGACTTGGACGGCCCTTTACGGTGTTTGCTTGGCTTGTCGCTGGCGGACTTGCTCGAACTTTTGCCGGACTTGCTTGCCGTCGGCGCATTGCGGGCTTCGCCCATCAGCGCTTTTTTCACTTCACGGCTCTTGCGGACTTCGGCGTTGCGCTGCACGGCATCGCTCGGGAAGTAGGCATCCGAACTTTCATTCTTGCGCCGACGCGGTGCTGGCTCGGCCTTGGCTTCTGGCTTGGCTTGCGACGTGGCCTCGCGCTTGCTGTCCTGCTTCACGTCACGCTTGCCCGTGCCAGCACCTTTGCCTGCCGGCGCGGACTTGCCCGCCGGAGCCGTCTCGGCGGCGCCACGTTGCTTGCGGCCAACCGGCGCATTGACGGTGGCTTCGGACATTTCGAAGTCGATCTTACGCTCGTCGAGATCGACCCGCATGACCTTGACTTCAACCGTGTCGCCCAGGCGGAAGCTGCGGCCGGTGCGTTCGCCCGACAGGCGATGATGCACGGCGTCGTAGTGGTAGTAGTCGCCCGGCAGCGCGCTGACGTGGACCAGACCTTCGACGTAAATGTCGGTCAGTTCGATGAACAAACCAAAACCGGTCACAGCGGTGATCACGCCCAGGAAGACTTCGCCCACGCGGTCTTTCATGTACTCGCACTTGAGCCAGTTGACCACGTCGCGGGTGGCCTCGTCGGCGCGCCGCTCGGTCATCGAGCACTGCTCGCCCATCTGCTCCAGGGTGGCAACGTCGTACGGGTAGATGCGCGCTTTGGGGATGGCCACGGCGCCGGCACGCTTGACGTGCGGGGTGTCGATCTTGGAGCGGATCACGCTGCGAATGGCACGGTGCACCAGCAGGTCCGGGTAACGCCGGATCGGCGAAGTGAAGTGGGTGTACGCTTCGTAGTTCAGACCAAAGTGGCCATTGTTGTCGGTGCTGTACACCGCCTGGCTCAACGAGCGCAGCATCACCGTCTGGATCAGGTGGAAGTCCGGACGCCCGGAAATGCTCGCCAGCAGGGCCTGATAGTCCTTCGGCGAAGGCTCCTTGCCCTTGTGCAGCGACAAGCCCAGCTCGCCGAGGAAGGCGCGCAGTTTTTCCAGACGCTCCGGTGGCGGGCCGTCGTGCACACGGTACAACGACGGCACTTCGTGCTTCTGCATGAACGCAGCGGTCGCAACGTTGGCCGCGAGCATGCACTCTTCGATCAGCTTGTGCGCTTCGTTACGTACGGTCGGGCGAATTTCTTCGATCTTGCGGTTATCACCGAAGATGATCCGGGTTTCCTGGGTCTCGAAGTCGATCGCGCCACGGGTATGGCGCGCCGCCAGCAGGACCTTGTACAGGGCGTGCAGGTTCTTCAGGTGTGGCACGACTTCGCTGTACTCATCGCGCAGAGCCTTGCCTTCACGGGTACGCGAGTGCTCGAGCATGCTGCTGACCTTGTTGTAGGTCAGGCGTGCATGGGAGTGGATCACCGCCTCGCAGAACTGGTAGTCGACCATCTGCCCGGACTTGTTGATGGTCATTTCACAGACCATGGCCAGGCGATCGACGTGCGGATTCAACGAGCACAGGCCGTTGGACAGCTCCTCGGGCAGCATCGGGATCACCCGCTCAGGGAAATACACCGAGTTGCCGCGTTGCTGCGCTTCCATATCCAGGGCCGAGCCCAGGCGCACGTAGCTGGACACGTCGGCAATCGCCACGTACAGGCGCCAGCCGCCGGAGAACAGCCGCAGCTTGCCTTGCGGCTCGCAATAGACGGCGTCGTCGAAGTCACGGGCGTCTTCGCCGTCGATAGTGACGAACGGCAGGTGACGCAGGTCGATGCGCCGTTCCTTGTCCTTTTCTTCGACTTCGGAGCGGAACTTGCGCGCTTCCTTGACCACTTCCTGCGGCCACACGTGCGGGATGTCATAGCTACGCAGGGCAACGTCGATTTCCATGCCCGGCGCCATGTAGTTGCCGATCACCTCGACCACATCACCCTGCGGCTGGAACCGCGGCGTTGGCCAGTGGGTGATTTTGATTTCGACGAACTGGCCAATCTTGGCGCCACCGTTACGCCCGGCAGTGACCAGCACTTCCTGCTGGATCTTCGGGTTGTCCGGGGTTACGTAGCCGATGCCGCCTTCTTCGAAGTAACGGCCAACCACGCTCTCATGGGCGCGGGAGATGATCTCGACCAGCACACCTTCGCGGCGACCACGACGGTCAGTACCGGAAACCCGTGCCAGGGCACGGTCACCGTCGAACGCCAGACGCATCTGCGACGGGCTGAGGAACAGGTCAGCGCTGCCATCATCCGGGATGAGGAAGCCGAAACCATCGCGATGGCCAGACACGCGGCCGCAGATCAGGTCCAGTTTGTCTACCGGGGCATAGGTGCCACGCCGGGTATAGATCAGCTGACCGTCACGTTCCATGGCGCGCAGGCGGCGGCGCAGGGCTTCGATCTGGTCTTCTTCGAGCAGGCCGAACTCTGCGGCCAGCTCCTCGCGCGCGGCTGGCTCGCCACGATCGGCAAGGCGCTGCAGGATCAGCTCACGGCTGGGAATAGGGTTGTCGTATTTATCCGCTTCGCGAGCGGCCTCTGGATCGAGGGATTGCCAATCGGCCATCAGGAGGGGTTCACCTTGGTATATATAGAGTAGAAGTTTGGCATAGGCCTATTGAAACCGGAAATGTCGTCGTTGGACAGCCCCCGTCTGACAGTCTTGTTGGCGAGGGAAGCTCAACAGAATCAACGTGTTGAGTTTTTTACTTTTTTTTTGATACGAGGGCTTTACAGCCCCCAATGGCGTCCGTATAGTGCGCACCACAACGACGGACACCGCCGTTGTAGTTGAGATAAGCGATGTTGTAAAGCATCCTCTAATCTTGACAGTGTGCCCAGGTGGCGGAATTGGTAGACGCGCTGGTTTCAGGTATCAGTGACCGCAAGGTCGTGGAAGTTCGAGTCTTCTCCTGGGCACCAAATATTTCGAAGCATAGATAGCAGGTCTGTCTGTGATTCAGCAAGAGATTCATCGCAGTACGCTGTAGATGTAAAGCTTTGCCCAGGTGGCGGAATTGGTAGACGCGCTGGTTTCAGGTATCAGTGACCGCAAGGTCGTGGAAGTTCGAGTCTTCTCCTGGGCACCAAATTAAAAACCCACTAGCTTGCTAGTGGGTTTTTTCTTGCCTGCGATTTGGTATGCCCCGCCATGACCGGCCTGAGCAGCCCTCCTCCTTCAAAAACTCTTCTCGAATTTCAGCGCCACTTCGGTCTGGCGATAGGCATAGGCCCAGTCGATGCTGCTGTCAGTCACCGTGCGTTTGGCGTACAGGCTCGGTACCACGCCAGCGAACGCCAGCCGCGGCACGCTGAGCGTGGCGATATAGATCTGCTGGCGATCCTTGCGCAAGCCGCCGAGAAACGCATCGGGCTGGTCGTAGCGGGTCTTGCGGTAGAGACCGACGACGCTCAGATTCAGCCCGGCATCAAAGCTGTGATAGGCGCCGAGGCTGGCCAGGTACTCGCGATTGCTGGCACTGGCGGCGTCCTGGCTGCGCCGGGTATAGGTCACTCCGGTAAATACCAGGGTCCGTGGATCGAGCATGTACGACAGCGAAGTACCGACCTGCCGCTCGTCGTAGTCATCGAAATAATCGCGTTGCTCACCCTGAAAGCGAAAGTACTTGTTCTGCAGCTGCAGGCTGAGCTGCAGACGGTTGCTCAGGTTGTGCTTCCATTCGCCGCGTACGCCGCTGGCCTGGTACTTGGTGTGGTGGTCGCTGTAGTAGTTTTCGAACAACGGCGTCAGCGACACATCGTTGAGCGCGCTCTGAAAGTTGTAGCCGGCGTAGAGCACGCTGGTGTTGTCGTCGTACCAGGTCTGGTTCTCCTGCGTTTCGCTATGTTTGTCATAGCTGTTGCCATAGCTCAGCCCGCGCACCAGCAGGTGGTGATTACCAGCCAGCTGAAAGCGCCGCTCGGCAGCCACGTCATAGACCGTGCTGGCTGACTTGATCGGCTTGGGCATCTGCCGTGAGTAATCAAAGCACTCGAAGAAAATCGTGCACACCTGGGTGGTGGTGAGCATGCCATTGCCCTGGTTGATATTGCTGTTGTAGCCAAACCCCAGCGATGCCGAGCCGTGCCACTCGCGCCGGCTGTCGATGGCACTGCGGTACTGACCAAGCACTTCGAGCACCGCATCGGGCACTTCAGCACTGGCGACCTCAGCGAACAACGCTTCGGCTTCAGCGGTCTGGTTGTCTTCGAACAGCGTACGCGCCAGCTCCAGACGGGCACGGACGAAGCCGGGCTGCAGTTGATCGGCGCGGCGCAGGTGAGCGATCGCCTGTTTGTACTTGCGCCCCTGGCGATCGATCAGGCCTTCGGCCATTTCCACCAATGCCTGTTCGTGCCCGGGCAGTTGCCGGTAGCGCTCGACAAACTGGCGCACCTTGCTCCACTGCTGCAGGTTGATCGACACATAGATAGCCGGGCCGAGGTCTGCGAGGCTGTTCTGCACGTTGTACGTCTGCCCCTCGATGGTGATCAAGGATGCGTCATTCTCGGCCGGGTCCGGTGCGCCCAGGTTGGCCCGCTCCCGCGCCTCGGCGCGGCGGTCAATCTTGTTCAGCAGCAGACGGGTGTCGTCATCGTCGGCCAGCAGTACGGGGGAGAACAAGGTCGAGAGACACAGCAGGGCGACGTGCACCCGCATGGACGGCAGCATGGTGATCGATCCAGAGACAGGGACAAAAAGTGGGAGGCAGGCGCCGCAGCGCCCCCTCCGTTGCACAGGGGTATTACTGCTTGGCGCCGCCGAAGGCGACTTTGGTGGTGCCGCTGGTGTAGATACCCGCCAGGGCCTCGGCGTTGTTGCCGTAGAACTGGCCTTTGATCTGATTGGAACGAGCGAATGACCCATTGGCTGCGATGGTAGTGCCCGCGAAGTTGATAGATCCTACGCTACCCGCCAGCGTGCCGGAGCCGCCGCCATAGTTGGCGGTCAGCACACCACTGGTCACGCCGGCGGCCGTACCTGGGTTGTACTGGTTGATGCCCACGACGTTGTACTTGGCATTGACCAAGGCCGGCATGCTGGTAGTTGGATTTTCGCCAACGAACCAGACCGTACGGTTGGCATGCGACAGGTTCAGGTCAGTGCTGTTGGTCGGCTGGGTACCGCTCTTGGCTGGCGCCCACTCGCCGAAGTACACCTCGGCACCCGATACCTTGGCGATGACTTCACCGCCGAATTGCGGGAAGCCGGGGGACGGCGCTGCGATCTGGCGATAGGCATAAACCTCGGTATTGTAGGCAGCCTTGTTTTTCCAGGTCTGCGAGGTAATTACGCCTGTACCGGGGTTGGTGATGAGCGCCGAGGTGGTGCCATAGCCGCTGAGAAGCGCATTGGTTTGAGCAATAGGCCCTGCCTTGAAGCTGACAACGGCTGAGGTGCTCGCGGTAGCGCCGGCTACCGTTGGCATAGCGATACCCGCTGTGCCTACTGCCATCAAGTTCGAAGGCAGTGCCTGCACATAAGTCGAAGAGGAACCACCGCTGACCGTAGCGGCAAATGCACCGGAGGTCACCAACGACAACGCTGTCATTACAAATAGTTTTTTCACAACACTCTCCTTGTCATAGTTTATGAACAACGCTGTTTTACAAAAAACAGCAAAAAATCTAGAAACGTGCAGTCAGCCCCATCTTGAGCGTGCGCCCGGGCGCTGGCATGACCGTGCGCGCCAACGGGTCAAGATAATATCGATTGGTTATATTGTTGACGCCGAAGTCGACATCAATATTCTTATTGATATGCAGCGTCGCATACGTATCGAATACCCAAATAGGGTGCCACTCGTAAGGCTGATTGATGCCTTTGACCATATCAAGATTCTGCTTGATCCACTTAGCCTCTTCCTTGTTCTTCGCGCTGCTGTGATAGACCATGCGTGCGCCGATCTCCAGGCGCTCATCGAACAGGCGCATGCCGCTGTCCAGGTTCAAAGAATAGTGAGGCTGCAAGCTGGTCCTGGAGAACGTCGTCGGGAAGCCACCGGTTACACACTCCTTGACCCGCCCATAATAGGGATCAACGGTGCTGGCCATGTCTTTGTCGCACAGGCGCTGATCCAGTCGATAGCTGGCACCAAAACTGCTGAAATACTTACCGGTATCAAAGCGTGTTTGCAACTCGATACCTGACAGCAGCTTTTTTTCGTACTGGATAATATTGTAGGAAAAATCCCTGTCGATATAATCCTTGATCTCACTCTTGTAATAATTGATGCGAAAATCCGCGTTCCTCCACTCGGGTACAAACCCTAGCAGGTCCTGAACGTAACCGACTTCCCAGTTATACGCATGTTCTGGACTCGGCTGATTGGAAGTGATGCTTGAACGGCTACCCGAGAACGCTTGAGTGTCTTCGTAGATTGTGGGAAAGCGAATGAACTCGACATACCTTGCGTACACCCTGGCACTGTCACTCAGCTTGAGGGTCACCCCTGCCATCGGCGCCCAAGCGCTGTCTCTGCGTTTCTTCGGCTTGGCCCAACGCTCATCCTCGGGTATCTGCTGGTATACCCCACCGCTTGAGGGTGCTTTCAAATAACGGGCAACCGTGCGGCCACTGCCTTGAGCATTGGCTACCTGTTCACTAAAGTTAATGGTGCCGTTGGTGAATGGATTTGCACTGCTGTCCAACCGCGTGCCTTTGAGCGGAACCTGCGCCACCTCGACGGGACCGTAATAAACTCCATCTACAGTAGCATTCGCCAGTTCGCCGGCAACAGCTTCCTCAATTTCAGCTGGGTTGTCCAACCCCCAACTCTCCACCATGTCCCTCACCGAGGCTTCATAATTTTTGGCCTCTTCGTCGCTGAGCAGCTTGACATATCCAAAGTCACGGATGGTCTGATAACTGTTAACACCCCAACCTTCAACTTGCCCTTTGCGATTCTCATCCAGCGTCGTATCGAACGAGTTGTAATCGCTGTAACGCGCCCCCGCCGTAAACGTCAACCACGGCGTTGCAGCCCACTCGTTATTAAAACTAAAGTTATACTGCTCCCGCCTGCCGCCGCGCGGCCCCAAGTAGTTGATGGCGTAGGCAACCACACCACCACTCTCTTGATCGAGATTGTTGCCCTGCTCCAGCTTTTCTTTGCTGAAGTCCCCGGACAGCGTCAGCATCCAACTGTCTGTCAATTGCATTTTATTACCCAGTGTCACCCCCCAACGGTCGTGCTGGGTCACTTGCAGCGCGCGCGAGAACAAGTTGAAGCGCCCGTCGGTGTTGGCTAACTTGTCCGGCATGGCGCTATCGCCATTGCAGCCGAACAGACTGTAGCGACACTGCACATAGTTGTCCCAGGCGGCATCGCCCCTACCGTCAATACCATTGATGGCATATATCTGCTCGCCATTCTGGTAGCGCTTGGAGTCACTCTTGGTCAGCCAGAAACCAGCCTGGAGGTCGACCCAGCGATTATCTTCAGGGCTCCAGCTGTAATTGATTGAAAACGTGTCTTGCTTGACTTCACTGTACGGCAGCTGAAACCCAAAATTGCTGCCACTGGGGACCTGCTTGATGACCTCGTTGATCATGTAAGGGATGGTTTCGCCAAACTCGAGATCGCTGTGCATGTAAGAGAGTTTGATGCGCTGCTCATCAGGCAAGTACAGCGTGCCCTTGAGCAGCGTGGTGCGCATCTCGTTGGACGTGCCCGCTACCTCGCCACCCGGGTTGTAGAAGCTGGCCAGGTAGTTGGCGGAGGTGTCGCCCACTACCGGCGTATTCTCCGCTGTAACGCCCTCATAACCGCTTTCGGATTCGTAACGCTTGCTGCCCTTCTTGCCGCTGAAATAGTTCCCCTTTTTGCGATAGCTGTAAGCGCCAAGCAGGTCGAAATTGTCCTGGCGGGTCGCGGCGGCAATGCGGTAGGCATTGTCCTCGAAGTCGAAGTCATCCGACCGGGAGTCGGTATGCGGGGTGTAACGGGTACCGCCGCCATTGGCGAAATAAACGGAAGTGCCGCCGGTATACGCGCCTTCGATATCGCGGTAGTCGCGGCCGAAGCTGCGCATGCCGTCTTCATTGGGCGCTACCGAATTGCTTGCGGTTTCGCTCTTGAGCTCGAGCCCGTAGGTCTCGCCTGGCCGGACGATATCCTCGGCGTCCAGCGTGCGGATCTCCACCGAGCCACCGATGCCACTCTTGACCCCAGCGGTCAGCGATGGCCCTTTCTCCACCGAGATGCCGCCGATCATGTTCGGATCGACGTAGTTGCGGTTGGAGACCCCTGCCGAGCCCAGCCACACAGAGGTCGATTGCTCGGTACCATCCACGGTAACCGGGATCCGCCCTTCGCCCTGGATGCCGCGAATGTTCGGATCAAGCGCGCCGCTGTTGCGTGACTCGCCGCTGTAGACGCCATTCAAGCCCTTGAACAGGTCACCAACACTGGTGCCCTTGTAGCGCTCGATATCTTCCTTGCCGACATAAACGTTGGAGACGTCCTTGCGGTAAACGTCGTTCTCGCCCTTCTCGGTCTGGTCCTCCCATTCACCTTTGACCTCCAACGCTTCCAGCACCTGCAGGCCCTGCTGCGAAGTACCTGGCCTGCTCAGCTCATCCTCGAAACCTGCCGGCAGCTCGATCTCGATGGCGCCCATATTCGGCGCGGACGCCTGAGCTCCCGGGGCGTTTTCCTCGCCCAGTGCTGCTGGGCTGGACAGTGTCAGCAGGATCGACCACGCCAACGGCTTGAGGCGCATTGGCGATGGCGGTGGGGTGAGCAAAGACATGGCGAGACCTGTATTTATCGTGACATGGCAGTTTCATGGCCGCTGAATCGCGGCGCAGTGATACTAACGATAAATGCAAATGAATCTCGTTTAGATTGATATGCGAAAACAACAAAAATCTATGCGCACAGCCCGACCACGTCGCTAGCGCTTCTTGCCGAAAATCGACTTCGGCGCCCGGCCGAAGTAGCGGGTAAAAGCCACGGTGAAATTGTTCGGATATTTGTAGCCCACCTGCCAGGCGGCCTGGGCCACTTGCTGGCCGGACTCGAGCAGGGTCATCGCCTTGCGCATGCGCATGTCCAGGAGCATGCGCGCCGGGGTCGAGTCGAACAGGTGACGAAAACCCTCCTTGAGCTTGTGCTCGTTCATCCCCACCGCCGTGGCCAAGTACTCGACCGTCAGAGGCTGATGCAACTGCTCGCAGAGCAGGTTGCGCGCACGCTCGATGCGCTCGACGTCGCTGCTGCTCAGCGCCGAGCTGATGCTGTCCTGCGGCGCCAGCAGATTGAACTGTTCGGCCAACAGACTCAGCGTATGGATGTGCAGATCAAGGCGGTTGGCCGGGTTCAGCAGGCCTGGCTGCAGGTAGCGCACCAACGCCGCGGCATGCGCCTGCGCGGCTTGCGAGTTTGGGCGAAAGTCGAGGCGATGCAGATGCCCGGTACCCAGCACCTGCGCCGCCCGCTCCTCGCCGACGTACTTGCACAGGGTCTGCTCATCGATCACCAGGCGCAGCTGCGAGGCGGTTTGATTGGCCTGATAGCGGCGCTCGCCGGGGGTCGCCTTGAACGCCGTGATGGTGGTGTGGCCAGCCTCGAAAGCGAGGTGGTTGCCATCCTTGCCAGTGAACCCCGATTTACCCTGCAAGCCAATCGTCACCACCATCACATGGCCGTCATGCGGGCCGCAGGTCTCTTCGATCAAGGGGCGCAGCGGGTGGTAATGCAAGCGCCCCAGTGACAGGCCCCGCTCCAACTGCAACAGCTCGGAGTGGCACTGGCCAAGGTCCTCGCTCAGCTGCATGCGCAGGCGCCCATCAGCCAACACGCTGCGCTCGCGCGCTTGATCCAGACCGAGACGGCAACTCCCTTTCAATGTGCTCATGCTGACTTCCCTGAAGGTCCGCGAGCTCGCGTCGCATAGGAACGGCTCCGACTCGCATACTTATACTGAATGATTCTCATTTAATATATATCACCTTTATCAGTGATTCGGCCATGCCTTGTTTCGTTTCATACAAGCGGCCACTACAGGGAGTTACCGTGCCTCAATCTGCGAAGCCACACTGCTGCCGCGTACACCTGAGCAACCCAGCGGGTGAACGATGACTTGCAACTACCAGGACCTGCGTAGCAGTCACCCCCTCCAGGCCTGCTGGGACCTGCAACTGGGCGGCCTTGGCGCCGATGCCCTGCGGGTAGCCCTTGAGTACGGCGTGTTCGACCAGTTGCGCCAGTTCACCAGTGCCCGGCACACGGCAGAGGCGCTGGCACTGGACCAGCAAGCCACCAGTTATCTGCTGGAGCTGCTGTGGTGCCAGGGCCTGCTCGAGCGCAACGAGCAGCAGCCTGCGCTGTATCGCAACCTGCCCACCGCCGAACGCCACCTGCGGGCCGAGGCCGACGACTACTGCGGCGATGCCCTGCTGTTCCGCCATCAGGTACTGCGCCAGACCGGCAGCCAGCTCGGCGACTACCTGCGCAGCGGTATGGCGACGCCGTCCGCCAGCCCACAGGCGATCGCTCGCAGTTGGGCCAACGCCGCTCGCCTGCAGATCGCTCAGGAGCAACGCGCAGTTACCACCGAGTTGGCCTGCGCGCTGATCGAGCGCCTGCCCGAATGCGCCCAGTTGGAACGTGTGCTTGACCTCGGCGGTGGGCCGGGGCTGGTCGCCATCGCACTCGCCGAACGCTTGCCGAACCTGACCGGAGTGGTCTTCGAGTACCCCGAGGCGGCCGCCGTGGCGGACGACAACATCCAGCGCGCCGGGCTTGGCGAGCGTTTGCAGGCACTTGGCGGCGACCTCAACGACGACGACATCGGCAGCGGCTTCGACCTGATCTGGTGCTCGTCGGTGCTGCACTTTGTCCACAACCTGCCCGCCATGTTGCGCCGCCTGCACGCCGCCCTGCGCCCCGGCGGGCTGCTGGTGTGCTGCCAGGCCGAGGTGCCCAGCGAGCGCGCTGCGGCAGCGCAGGTCCTGCCGTACTACCTGCACATGCGCCTGCAAGGGCGCCACGTACTGGCCGAGGGTGAAATGGCGCACCTGCTTCAGGCCGAGGGCTTCAGCGCGGTACAGCAACTCAACGGGCTGCGTTTTCCGGTCACCCCGGTGAACGCCGTCATCGCTCGCAGACCTCAGGGATAACGTGATGAATCGCACTCGAATCGCCGGCCTGCAACTGCTGTTTGGCTGGCTCAACCTGGCGCTGGCGGTGCCCAGCATCTACCTGATGTTCGGCATGCCGCTGGTAATGCGCCAGTACGGCTGGAGTGGCACCGAGATCGGCCTGTTTCAACTGGCTGGGCTGCCGGCAGTGTTCAAGTTCCTGCTCGCCGTACCGGTACAGCGGGTGCGCCTGGGAAACGGACATTTGGTGCACTGGATGCTGTTGCTCGGCGCCCTGCTGCTGGCCCTGTATTGGCTGATTGGTCGGCATGACTTGATCGAACAGCGTCTGGCGCTGTTCACCATGACCTTCGCCATCAGCATCATCGCCACCTGGATGGACATCCCGCTGAACGCCCTGGCCGTGCAGTGGCTGCCACGCAGCGAACAGCTGCGCGCCGGCAGCATTCGCTCGGCGGCATTGTTCATCGGCGCAATCGTAGGTGGTGGCGCGATGTTGCTGGTTCAGTCCCGGCTGGGCTGGCAGGCGCCGTTTCTGTTGATGGCCGCTGCGTTGGTGCTGGGCCTGCTGCCATTGCTGGTCTTGCGCAAACGGGCACAGGCGGCTACCAGCGAACCTGTCGAGCCACCTGGCCTGGTCGCCGAGTGGATGAGTTTCTTCGCTCAGCCCGGTGCACGCCAATGGAGCTGGGTGTTGCTCAGCGCGTTCCCGTTCATCGGCGCCGCCTGGCTGTACCTCAAGCCGTTGATGCTTGATCAGGGCATGGCCATGGAACAGGTAGCCTGGCTGGTGGGAATCGCCGGCGGCGCCACGGGCGCCATATCGAGCCTGCTGTCTGGCCGGCTGATACCGGTGCTTGGCACGGCCCGGGCGATCCTGTGCTACCTGCTCGCCGCCCTGCTGGCGCTGCTGCTGTTGACCGTCAGCGTATGGCTGCGACTGGGGCCTGCCTGGCTGACCGCCAGCGTGCTGCTGCTCGCGGCAAGCATGGGCGCGGTGTCCGCGCTGATGTTCGGCCTGACCCTGTGCTTCAGCCGTCGCGGCAACACCGCCAGCGACTACGGCCTGCAGTCCAGCCTGTTTGTCATCAGCCGTCTGGCTGTGCCGGTTGCCGCCGGGCTGCTGCTTGATCGGCTGGGCCAGCACGGCATGCTGGCCTGCCTCAGCGCAGGTCTGCTGGTGGCGCTGCTGCTGGCCTGGCGGGTGCGTCACAGCATCGCCGGCAGCACCGCCGCTGTGCTGGCGAGCGAGCGTCACACCGCAGTGGGCCTGGCTCGCGGCATCAGCGAGGGTAAAGCATGAAGCAGCAAACCGTCGGCATCTGCCTGGTCAGCGGCGACAGCGCGCTGCGCGACGATGTGCAAGCTGTGCTGGATCGGCTCAACCACTGGCTAGGCCACGAGACTCCCGCCGCCAGCCAGTCATGGCCGGACAACGACCCACAGTGCCTGTACCGGCAGGTCGCCGAGCAGGCTCAGGCGTACGTTCGCGAGCATGCCGAGAGCCATGGCTTGTATCTGGATCTGCAGGTATTCGGCAGGGCCGAGGCGGCACGCTCGGCCCTGCACAGCGAGCATGCCAGCGACAGCGATTATGTGCTGTTCGATACGCGCCAGCTGGCGCCGCAACCAGCCAGCGACCCATTGCTCGAACTGCTCGCAGCCCAGCCCCAAGCCAAACGTTCGCCCAGCTCTGCGCTGCTGCTGTGTAACGCAGACGATCTTGGCCACTGGCTCAACCGGCTTGGCGGCAACCGCCTGCTGAGGGTGCCACACGCCGACCAGGCGCTGCGCCGGGCTGATCTGTTGCGGCTGTTTGTCGATCACCTTGAACACGCCTACTTCAACCGCCTGCTGGCCCGCACCACACTGCAATCGAATGAACCGGTGGCACTGGCCCGGGATATCCAGCAACGCATGAACGCACGCTGGACCGGGCAATGGGACTGCCACTTCTTCACCGGTTCCATGGTTGCAGGCTTCATCGACTCCATGGGCGCGCTGCTCAAGGGTAGTGGCTGTGGTTTCCATACCGCCAGCAACGAGCACGCCCTGGCCGTCAGCGCCATGGCCGGCTGGCAACTGTACCGACGTGCCTACGTGATCGTGATGACCTCGGGGATGCTCGACGAGATGCGCGGCACGCTCGCCAACCTCAAGCGTGCCGGGGCGCCGGGGCTGGTGATCTGCGCCGACTCGGCGGCAAGCGTCTGGTACGCCTTCCAAGGCACTGTGGACAACGACAACGACGGTCATCAGGTGATTGCCGCACGCGGCCTGTGGCAGCGTTTCATCCAGCGCCCGGAGCAATCGCGCAGCTGCGTTGAGGCCGCCTTTGCCGCGCTTGACGGGCAACCCGCGCCGACCTTCCTGTTCGCCACCCAGGCGGTACTCGAATCGCGAGTCGACACCGGCCCACAGCAACACCTGGCAGCTACTGCAACGCCTGCACAATCGCTTGACCCTGGCCAGCAGGCGGCCCTGGCGCAGGTGCTCGAGGTACTCAACAACGAACCCGCAGGCATCCTCTGGCAGTGCGGCAGGCTGACCGAGTGCGAGCGCCAGCGGGTCATGGCCCTGGCCCAACGCAGTGGCATCGCGCTGGCCGACAGCATCATCGCGCCTGGCAGCGTCACCGCCTATGCCGATCAGGAGCCGGTGCTCAACTATCTTGGCCCGCTGTCGATGTACGGCTTCAGCCGGCGCATCCATGCCTTCCTCGAACAACCCGAGACCGAGCATGGCAAGCCCTGGCTGTTTTTCATCAAAAGCAAGATCGACCAGTCAGCCACGCCCTACTCCGAGGGCCGCCTCAAGCGCCTGTTCCACATCGCTCAGGTCAACCGGCGCCGCGAGCACATTGCGCCTTTCACCGAGCTGGCGGTGGACCTGCCGCTGACCACCCTGCTTGATTATCTGGAACAGCACCTGGCAGTCCCGCCAGCGCTGCTCAAGGCCCGGCGCGAGCGCCTGCAACAGCTGCAACGCACCCGTGAGGCGCTGCCAAGCGACCAGATCGAAACCTTGCCGATGACGCCGAACTTCTTCTTTCACCGGCTTGGCCAGCTGCTGGCCGAACTGATCGAGGCAGACGGTTATCGCTACACCGGCGTGTATGACGTCGGTCGCTGCAGCATCTCGGCGATGCGCAACCTGCCCCGCACCGATGCTGGCTTTTCCGGTTGGTACGGCCGGGCATTGATGGGCGATGCGTTGATGTCGCTACCCTACATCGCCGTCAATAACCGCCAGCACGTGCTCGCCTTCATCGGCGACGGCGCGCGGGCACTGGTGCCGGACATCGAACAGCGCCTGGCAATGTCCTTGGCCAGCAGCGCCGATGGCAGCCAACGCAACGTCACCGTGATGTACCTGGCCAATGGTGTGCTGTCGATGATCCAGACCTACCTGGATAAACGCTACGCCTGCCACGGCGCCGCTCAGGTCAATGTGCCGGTTGCCGACGGCCCACTCTGGCAGGAGCAGGCTTTCGGCCCTATCAGCGTGTGCCGCGCTCGCCTCCTGCAGTTCTGCCCGACCACCCTGCGCCAGGCCCTCACCACCCCTGGCCGGCTCAACTTCTTCGACGTCTGGCTTGGCCACAATTCGGAGGGCGATGGCTTGAGCCTGGTCTCCGAAACGGCCTGGAGCCGCCTCAACACAGAGACCCTCTGATGAAATTCGGATTCATTGCTCACCCCACCTCCACCGGCCTGCTGCATCAGGTCAAGCTGGTCGACATGCTTGAACGTACCTTGGGCGAACAAGCCTGGGGCTACAGCAGCGCACGCTGGCGCCAGCGCAACCTGGTGCCGTTCGTCGACTTCGGCCGCATCGTCAGCGCCAGCGGTGCCGAGTGCTCGGGGATCCTCCAGTTCATGCCATTGACCGCCGAGCAGATGCTACGCCAGCCCCGCGCCATCGCCGAACGGGTGCTGCAGGGGGTCAATACGCTCAAGGCCGAAGGCGCCGAGCTGGTTGGCCTGGGCGGCTTCACAGCGATTGTCGGCAACCGCGGCGTAGCCACCATGGAGCAAGCCGACGTAGCTGTCACTACCGGTAATTCGCTGACTGCCTACGCCGCCTACATCAATCTGCTGGACAGCCTCGAACTGGTCGGCGTAGCCGCCGAGAACGCCGAAGTGGCGATCCTCGGCTACCCCGGTTCGATCGCCCTGGCCGTGGCACGCCTGCTTGCCGAGCAAGGCTGCCGGTTGCGCCTGGTGCACCGCGGTAGCCCGCGCCAGGCACAGGCACAGTTGGAGTTCCTGCCGGCCCGCTACCACGCCCAGGTCAGCCTGCATGACAGCGTCGAAGACTGCTATGCGAATGTGCGTTTCTACGTGGCAGCGACCTCCAGCGGTGGCCTGATCGACCCGCGTCGGCTGCTGCCAGGCTCCGTGGTGATCGATGCCGCACTGCCCAAGGACGTCATGACCGTTGCCCATTCCCGCAGCGACATTCTGCTGGTCGACGGCGGTCTGGTCTCGGCCAGCCAGGCGGTGCATCTAGGCATGCGCACCATGGGCCTTGAGCCCAAACGCAGCATGAACGGCTGCCTGGCCGAAACCATTATCCTTGCCCTCGAAGGCCGCGCCGAAGCGTTCTCGATTGGTCGCGAGCTGCCGGTGGACAAGGTCCTCGAAATCGGCGAGATCGCCGCGCGTCATGGTTTCACGCCTTCGCCGATGGCCAGCGACGGCGAATCCCTCGGCGTCGATGACTTCGCTCGCCTGCGCCGCCACCATCATGGCCAGCGGCCGGTGCGCGCCAGTGACAGCCGCGATGACCCACTGAGCCTGCGCCGGGAAGTGCTCAACAGCTTTGGCGAACACATCAATCCGGTGCTGCGTGAGTTCTATCGGTTCAACCACATCGAACGGGTGTTCAGCCACGGCGAAGGCTGCTGGCTGACCGACCTGGACGGTCGCCGCTACCTGGACTTCGTCGCCGGCTACGGCTGCCTCAATGCGGGACACAACCATCCAGCGATCAGCCAGGCTCTGCAGCGCTATCTGCAAGAGCAGTTCCCAACCTTCATCCAGTATTCGTCGGCACCGCTGCACACCAGCCTGCTGGCCAAGCGCCTTGCTGAGCTTGCGCCCGGCGATTTGCGCCGGGTGTTTTTCAGCAACTCCGGCACCGAAGCGGTCGAGGCCGCCCTCAAGCTGGCCCTGGCAGCCAGCGACAAGCGCTGCGTGGTGTATTGCGACAACGGCTACCACGGCAAGACCCTCGGCGCGCTGTCAGTGACCGGCCGGGCCAAGCACCGTACGCCGTTCGAACCGTTGTTGCCACGTTGCGACAGCCTGCCGTTCGGTGACCTGCCAGCCCTGCGCGAGCGGCTGGCCAAGGGCGACGTCGCGGCCTTCATCTGTGAGCCGATTCAGGGTGAAGGGGGCGTGATCCTGCCGCCTGAGGGTTATCTGGCCGGGGTGCGTGCACTGTGCGACGAGTTCGACTGCCTGTGGATTCTGGACGAGATCCAGACCGGTCTGGGCCGCACCGGCAAACGTTTCGCCTGCGACTGGGAGGCTACTGCGCCAGACATCATGGTGCTGTCCAAGTCGCTGTCCGGCGGCCTCGTCCCGATCGGCGCGACGTTGGCCAGCGCGGCGGTGTGGCGCCGCGCCTATGGCGACATCGATACCTTCGCCCTGCACACCTCGACCTTCGGCGGCAACAACTTCGCGGCAGCCGCGGCACTGGCGGCGCTGGATGTGCACGAGCAGGAGGACCTCACCGGCAATGCCGCACGGGTCGGCGCGCACCTGCAGCAAGGCTTGCAGCAGGTGGCCGCGCGCTACCCGTTCATCAAGGCGGTGCGCGGCCGCGGGCTGATGCTGGCGATCGAGTTTCACAACGACATGAGCGGCGCCATCGAGGCACTGGTCAGGGAGATGGCAGGGCGGATTCCGGGGCAGCCGGCGGCCATCTACCGCATGCTTTCGAGCAAGGCTCGCCAGCATCTGCAGGCGGCCATGGTCGAGCTCGAGCAGAGCCTGGAAGACATGTTCGTACTGCGCCTGATGACCAAACTCTCAGAGGAACACGGCATCCTCACCTTCGTCACCGCCAACAACAACCGGGTGATGCGCATCCAGCCTCCGCTGGTATTGAGCATGGCTGAAGCAGAGGGTTTCCTGCAGGCGTTTGCCAGCAGCTGCGCCGACCTGGCGACCTTCGAGTCATGAATCAGGCGCGGCGGCCGCAGTGCACAGCAGGTGCGCAGGCGGCCGCCGCAGCGCTTCAGCACTCTGCATAGGTTTTTCACCCAGGCTCATACAAAAGCCCTCCTTGAGTGGATTGAATCCACCTCCGACACAATTGAAAATGGTTCCAGTTCGTATCTACTGAATGGAAGAAAGCGATATGACCACCCTACCGCCGCTGGTCGAGCCCGGTGCCGAGCTCACGCGTGAAGAAATCAACCGCTACAGCCGTCATCTGCTGATCCCCAACCTCGGAGTGATCGGCCAGCGCCGCTTGAAAAACGCCAAGGTGCTGGTGATCGGTGCCGGCGGCCTGGGCTCGCCGACTCTGCTCTATCTGGCTGCTGCCGGCATTGGCACCCTGGGCGTGATCGATTTCGACCGGGTCGACGAATCCAACCTGCAACGCCAGGTGATTCACACCGTCGACAGCATCGGCGAGCTCAAGGTCGAGAGCGCCCGCCAGGCGATTGCCCGGCTCAACCCGCTGGTCAAGGTCATTGCCCACAATGACCGGCTCGAACCTGAGATGGCCGTCGAGTTGTTCTCGCGCTATGACCTGATCCTCGATGGTACCGACAACTTCGCCACGCGCTATCTGGTCAACGATGCCTGCATCCTGGCCAACAAACCCTACGTATGGGGTTCGATCTTCCGCTTCGAAGGCCAGGCCTCGGTGTTCTGGGAGGATGCCCCGGACGGCCGTGGGCTCAACTACCGCGACCTGTATCCAGCGCCTCCGCCGCCCGAGCTGGCACCTTCCTGCGCCGAAGGCGGCGTGCTCGGCGTGCTCTGCGCAGCCATCGCGTCAATCATGAGTACTGAGGCGATCAAGCTGCTGACCGGTATCGGCGAGCCGCTGCTGGGCCGCCTGATGGTCTACGACGCGCTGGAGATGAGCTATCGCGAACTGCGCATCCGACCGCTGCGTGATCGCCAGGCGGTCACCGCCCTGAGCGACTACCAGGCGTTCTGTGGTCTTGGTCAGGCAAAGCCTGATCACGACTACAGCGTGCCGCTGATCAGCAGCCTGCAACTGAAGTCGCTCAAGGACGCCGGCAAGGCACCGGTGATCATCGACGTGCGCGAACAGACCGAGTGGGACATCGTGCACATCGACGGCGCCCTGCTGATGCCCAAGACCGCCGAGCTGGCCGCACAGATCGTCGAGCGTTTTGGCCGCGACACTGACCTGGTGGTCACCTGCAAATCGGGGGTGCGCTCGCAGGCGGTGTCCAGTGACCTGCGCAAGCTGGGGCTGGACAAGGTGCGCAATCTAGACGGTGGCGTACTGGCCTGGGTGCGCGAAGTCGACCCGGCGCTGCCGAGCTACTGAGGGCGCAGCCATGCCACTGTGCATTACCCGCGAGGCGTTGGAGCAGATCCGCCGCCACGCCGCTGCCGAACACCCGCTCGAGGCTTGCGGCCTGGTCGCTGCCGCCAGCGGCTCGGCGCTGGCCCATCGCGTTGTCGCGATGCGCAATCAGGCGGCCTCGCCGACCTGGTTCAGCTTCGACTCGCGCGAGCAACTGCGGGTCTGGAGCGAACTCGACGAGCGTGATGAGGAATGCCGGGTGATCTACCACTCGCACACGGCCAGCGAAGCCTGGCCGAGCCGCGATGACATCGCCCACGCCAGCGACCCTGAGCTGCACTACCTGATCGTCTCGACCTGGCCCGCAGCCAGGCACGCACTGCGCAGCTTTCGCATCGTCGCCGGGCGGGTTTTCGAAGAACACCTGGCCATCCAGGAATGAACCTGGTCAGCCACACACGGCTGACCCAACAGCACCCTTTCAAGGAGAGTCACATGTCGGTTTCAGTCATGGTCCCAACCCTGCTGCGTCCCCTTACCGAAGGCCAGAAAAAAGTCGAAGCGCAAGGCGAGACAGTGCGCCAGCTGATCGACCAGCTCGACCAACGTTACCCAGGCATCAAGGGACGCCTGGTGCACGACGACCAAGTGCACCGCTTCGTCAATATCTACGTCAACGATGACGACATCCGCTTCGCCGACGGCCTCGCCACAGTGATCGCCGCAGGCGACCGCCTTACCGTGCTGCCGGCCGTGGCCGGCGGCTGAAATCGGCCCCAGCACGCAGTCCCTGGCACCACCGCCCTACTCCAAGGTAACCCCCACATGTCCCGTATTCTGCAACAAGGCGGCTTCGCCTGGCGCAGCGGCGCCTGCCTGCCCGCGTGGCAGAGCCTGAGCGCGGCACTGGCGCGCCACGGTGAGTGCCTGGGCCTGCGCCATCAGGACAGCCAGGCCGAGCCTGGCAGCCCGGCGCTGCAACTGCTGCATTCCGATCTACGTCCGCTCCAGACCCGCCTGGTGGGCTTGCCCGCCTTGCCTCTGGAGCTGTCTACCGAGTTCACGCTCCAGGCCGCCTGTGGTCTCATGTCGGTGCACGGCCGCGCCAGTGGCAGGCCGCAGGCTCTGGGCGTGAATTACCTCGCCAGCATCAACGCCGCACTGGCCTGGCAAGGCACTCTGGCCGCCGCCGTTGGCCAACTGCGCGGCGGCGCCTTCACTGATGTCAGCTTGGCCCCGGCCGGCGGCGCCCTGCTCAGCATCGGCCAGTACCTCGCCGGCGCTACCGCTGCCGACGAGGCAGAACAGCTGCTGCCAGGCCAGGATGACGCCCTTGCCCGGCCACCGTTCGTTTCCGCCGAGGGTGTGCTGTTCGAGCTGGAAACCCTCGACAGCCAACCGTGGCGCCGTTTCTGGACTGCACTGCAGGTCAGCGATGCGATTGCCGGTCGGGCCTGGCAGCAGTTTCTGTTGCGCTATGCCCGCGCGGTCGCGCCGATGCCGGCCGAGTGCCTGGACGCCCTGGCACGGCTGCCGCTGGCCCGTATTCAGGCGATGGCGGCAGACTGCGGCGTGGCGCTGGTGGTGCTGCGCAGCCCGGCGCAGCGCTACGCCGATGCCGATTACCCGGCCAGTGCGGCTGCGCCCTGGCAGATGCAGCACGGCCCCGCCGCCGTGCCCGGCCCACGCCAGGCCCCCGCCACGCTGCCGCTACAAGGCATTCGGGTGCTGGAGTCGTGCCGCCGGATCCAAGGCCCGCTGGCCGGCCATCTGCTGACGCTGCTTGGCGCCGAAGTGATCCGTCTCGAACCGCCAGGCGGTGATCCACTGCGCAGCATGCCGCCCTGCGCCGACGGCTGCTCGGTGCGCTTCGATGCCCTCAACCATCGCAAGCAGGTGATTGAAGTGGATATCAAGTCGGCTCAAGGCCGTGCGCAGATCCATGCACTGTGCGCCGACGCCGACGTCTTCCTGCACAACTGGGCCCCGGGCAAGGCTGCCGAGCTGGCCTTGGATGCAGCTGACCTGCATGCCAGCCAACCGTCTCTGATACACGCCTATGCCGGCGGCTGGGGTGCAGCGCAGGTCGACGCGCCGGGCACCGACTTCACCGTGCAAGCCTGGTCAGGGGTGGCAGCACGCGTTGCCAGCGCTTCCGGCACACGGGGCGGTACGCTGTTTACCGCACTCGATGTCCTCGGCGGAGTCATCAGCGCCCAAGGGATCTGCGCCGCGCTGCTCGAACGTGAGCTGCATGGCCACGGCAGCCAGTTGCACAGCTCTCTGCTAGGCGCTGCCGACCTGCTGCTCGACCGCGACAGCGGCGCGCTTGCGACAAGCCTGCTGCAAGGTGTGTTCGCCACCGCCGATGGCTTGCTCGCGATCGACTGCCAGACCCGCCAGCAGTACCAGGCGTTGACCCAAGTGCTGGGTGCCGAGCCTGATCCACGGCACCTGCCGCAGCGCTTGGCTGACGCCAGCGGCGAAGACTGGCTGGATGCCTGCCAACAAGCCGGCGTCCCCGCCAGCATTGCCCATCAAGACCTTGCCGTACTCGCTGCCGATCCGCGCCTGGCGCCAAGACTGGGCCAACGCGCCTATCGATCTGTCCAATCTCCGTGGAGTTTCACATGAATACTGCCGGCATCATCGACCTGGTCCCTTTGCATACCCGCCGCCGCTGGGCTGAAGACGGCAGCTACCCCAATCAGGATGTATTCAGCCTGTTCCGCGCGCGGGTTGCGCAAGCACCTGACAAAGCTGCCGTGTTGTCGCCAGAGGGCAACATCAGCTATGCCGCACTGCTCGACGCCGCCCTGCGCCTGGCCAACAGCTTGCGCCAGGCGGGCATCGTCGCCGGCGACGTGGTCGCCTATCAGCTGAGTAACAGCTGGCGCTGCTGTGCCATTGACCTGGCGGTGGCCGCGCTGGGCGCCATTGTCGCGCCGTTCCCGCCAGGACGCGGCAAGCTCGATATCCAGGCCATGGTGCGCCGTTGTGATGCGCGTGCAGTGATCGTGCCGCAGAGCTATGCCGACATCGACCTGTGCGAAGTGATCGAGTCGCTGCGCCCGACCCTGCTCTCGTTGCGGGTGTTGATCGTCGATGGCGCGCCGCGCGCCGGGTGGTCGACGCTGGACGCGCTGCTCGCCCAGCCGCCATTGGCGCTGGCCAGCCTGTGCGCAGTCTGCCCAGACTCGCCGGTACGCTTGCTGGTGTCATCCGGCACCGAGTCAGAACCCAAGCTGGTAGCCTATTCACACAATGCGCTGGTGGGAGGCCGCGGCCGGTTTTTGCAACGTATCAGCGACGACGGCGCGGCATTTCGCGGGCTGTACCTGGTTCCGCTGGGTTCGTCATTCGGCTCGACCGCAACCTTTGGTGTACTGAGCTGGCTGGGCGGATCGCTGGTGGTGCTACCACGCTTCGACGTCACTGAAGCGATCAAGGCGATCGAGCAACTGCGCCCAAGCTTCATTCTCGGCGTGCCGACCATGCTTCAGCGAATTGCCGCCGACCCCGCCCTGGCCAACATCGACAAGTCCAGCCTGCGCGGATTGATCTGCGGGGGCTCGCTGATCGATGAAGCGACGGTGCTGCGCTGCACGGAAAACTTCGGCTGCGGCTTCATCAGCCTGTATGGCTCGGCCGACGGCGTGAACTGCCACAACACCCTCGACGACCCCATCGAGGTGGTGCTGGGCAGCGTTGGCAAACCGAACCCTGCGGTATGTGAAATTCGCATTGTCGACGACCTCGGCCATGAGCTGCCCCAGGGCGATGTCGGCGAGATCACCGCGCGCGGACCGCTGAGCCCGATGCAGTACGTCAACGCACCCGAGCTCGACGAGCGCTACCGGGATGCGGAGGGTTGGGTCAAGACTGGCGACCTCGGCTTTATCGACCCCCAGGGCTACTTGGTGCTGGCAGGGCGCAAGAAAGACATCATCATCCGCGGCGGCGCCAACATCAGCCCGGTACAGATCGAAGGCCTGGTCATGGCTCACCCTGATGTGGTCACCGTGGCCTGCGTGGCGGTGCCAGACCCCGACCTGGGGCAGCGCGTGTGCCTGTGCGTAACCCTGCGCGACGGTGCGCAGCGCTTCGCCCTGGCTGACATCAGCAGCTTTTTGCGCGAGCAGGGCCTGGAGGTCAACAAGCTCCCAGAGTACCTGCGCTTTTACCGCCATCTCCCACTGACCCCTGCCGGCAAGATCGACAAGCGCGCGCTTGCCGAAGATGCCGCTGGGCTCACCGAACCCGTACGGCAGGTGGGCTGAGCCATGCCAATCAATCCTGACCAGCTGCAACTCGCGCCGCGCGTACGCAGCTTCGTCGAGCAGCACATTCTGCCGCGCGAGCTTGAACTGGGCGCCTGTAATGCGGCCGCCGCCACGCTCGCAGCCAGCCTGCAGGACCAAGCCAAGGCCGCCGGGGTATTCGGTAATTTCTACCCGCACGCTGATGGTCGACGGCCGCTGACCCTGCGCGAGTATCTGCCCATCGCAGCTGAAGAGGGCCGCAGCGAGTTCGCGCCGGCGATTCTGGGCGGCGATGCCAGCCTCGACGCCTACATGCTCAGCCGCCATGCCAACGCCGAGCTACGCGAACGCTATCTGCTGCCGTTGCTGCGCGGTGAGCGGGTGCCGTGTTACGCCATGTCCGAGCCGGACAGCATCGGCTCGATCCCGGCAACCATGACCAGCCACGCCCAGTGGCAGGGCGATCACTGGACGCTGAACGCCCGCAAGTGGTTCATCTGCCGGGCCGGCCGGGCCGACTTCGCCACTGTTATCGCGCGCACTGCCGATGGCCCGCTGCAGCAGTCGCTGTCGATGCTGCTGGTCGCCACCGACAGCCCAGGCTTCGAGTGGGTGCGCCCGCTGGCCCTGCTTGGGCGTCAGCAAGGCCAGGGCGAATTGCTGTTCAAGGACGTGCGCGTCGAGCCTGAGCATGTGCTCGGGGAAGCCGGCCTGGGCATCGCGCTGATGCAACAGCGGCTCGGCCTTGGCCGCCTGCTGCGCGCTGCGCATTGGCTGGGCCTGGCCCAGCGCTGTTTCGACGACCTCTGCAAGCGGGTGCATTCGCCCCGCGGCGAGCTGGCGCGCTTGGCCGACAAGCAGCTGGTGCGCGCGCGGGTCTACCGGGTGTTTCGCGATATCGCTGCGGCCCGTGGCCTGCTCGAAGATGCTGCCGACAAGTTCGATCGTGGCCAGGCCAATGCCATCGAGGTCAACCTGGCCAAGCTGGCGGCATCCGAGGCACTGTCCGCTGCGGTCGATTCGGCAGTGCAGATCATGGGCGCCGAGGGCCTCAGTGACTTGTCGCCTTTATCCGGGATCTATCGCTGTGCGCGCACGACCCACATTCTTGATGGCACCGACGACGCGCTGATCAGCAACCTCGGCCGCGACCTGCTCAGCGCTACCGCGCCGGGTCGTGCTTTCGACTACCGCTCGCCGTCGCTGAGCCTGGACAAGGTGGCGCCATGAGCAAGCACGCGCCACTGGCCGTTCTGTTGATCTGCGCCATGGGCCTGCCGATGATGGTGTTCTACGCCCTCGGCGTGCTCGGACCACAATTGATCGCCGAACTCGGTATCGGCCGTGATCAGTTGGGCTGGCTGACCACCAGTGCCTTTGGCCTGGCGGCAGTGCTGTCGCCATGGGCTGGCACGCTGGTGCAGCGGATCGGTTCGCGCGCAGGTTTGATGGCGCTGTTCCTGCTGGTGGCGCTGTCGTTCAGCCTGATGGCGGTGCTGCCTGGCTTCACTGGCGTGGTCATCGCGCTGCTGTTCTGTGGCATTGCCCAGGCGCTGGCCAACCCCGCTACCAACCAGGCCATCGCCCTCACTGCCAATGCACCCAAGGCCACGCTGGTGGGCCTCAAGCAGGCTGGGGTGCAGGCATCGGCGCTGATCGCCGGGCTGGCCTTGCCGCCCCTCAGCGCCTGGCTCGGCTGGCGTCTGGCACTGGCCTGCTGGGTGCCGCTGGCGGTATTGCTGGCGCTGCTGGTGCCCTTGCGCATCCCGCCGCCGGCGGCAGGGCCAAAACCACCGCTGCGCCTGATCAGAACCAACGGCTGGCTGCTGCGGCTGATGGCGATTCAGGCCTGCGCCGGGCTGTGCCTGTCGGGCTTCATCAGCTATTTCGGGGTGTATGCCAACAGCCTTGGCGTCGATCCTGCCGCCATCGGCCTGATGGTCAGTGTGTTTGGTCTGATGGGCATCCTTTCGCGCTTGCTGTTGACCCCACTGGCCGCTGGCCTGAAGGACGAAACAGTGCTGTTGGGCGGGCTGTTCCTATTTGCCTTGGTCACGCTGCTGGCCATGCAGCAGGCCACAGCGGGGCGCCACTGGCCGCTGTGGGCAGGCGTGAGCGGTATGGGCCTGAGCCTGGTGGCGAGCAATGCGGTGGCGATGAGCATGTTGTTGCGCGAGCCACGTTTCGGCGCTGCAGCGAGCAGCGCAGGCATGCTGTCGCTGGGGTTCTTTGGCGGTATCGCGCTCGGCCCACCGCTATTCGGCCTGCTGCTGCGCCAGCCAGGTGGTTTTTCCGCAGCGTGGTCGTTGCTGCTCGTCGCCCTCTGCGCAGGGGCTGCGCTGTGCCGCAGCCTGTACCGTGCGCGCCGTGCCGAGGAGGCCTGCAAGCATGCCGGAACAGCGTAAACGCCACGCCACGATCAACGCACTGCTCAAGCAGCTGGAGGCGGTTTCACGCCAGTGCGGCGAGCAATTTCCACTGTACCGCCTGGCGCGGGAAAAACAGTGGAAGCTGTCCCGCCGCGGCTCCTGGCTTGGCGGCTTCTGGGCGGCGCTGTGGTGGCGCCGTGCGGCACTCACCGAGCTTAGTGAGGACTTCGACCAGGCCTCGTTCTGGAGCCGGCAACTGGCCGCTCAACTGGACGAACCGAGCGTCAATCGCAGCTTCGTATTCTGGTACGGCGCCGCGCTTGGCGGCCGCCTGAGCGCAGCCAACGACGCACGCCAGTTGGCTTGCCGCGCGGCAAATGCCCTGGCCCGGGATTATCGCCCAGACCTCGGCGGCTGGCCGCTGGGCCCCGGCATGGGCGCAGGCGACAAAGGCCAGCTGAGCCTGGATATCGACGCCTTGGCACCAACCCTGGCGCTGATGCACCTGCAGCGCGATCCCGAGCAGATGGCCATGGCCCGCAGCCACCTGCAGTTGTGCCTGCGCACGTTGCGGACCGCGTCTGGCGCGTGGGCCAGCCATGCCCGCTGGCACGCCGAAGGCTGGGTCGTGCAGGGCCCGGCCGGGCAGTGGGCGCGTGGGCAGGCCTGGGCCATGCTAGGTCTGGCAGAAGCGGTCGGCTTATACGGCGGGGCTTATGCCGAGCCGGCACGCGAGGCCTGTGAGTACTGGATCCGGCGCTGGGGCCTGGCTGCCGGCCAGGGCACGCTCAAGGCCGAAGAGGCCGACCCCTGCGCGGTAGCGATTGCGTCGCTGGCGCTGCTGCGCTTGTGGCAGTGCCTGCCGGGGTTGAACCACTGGCGCGAGCAGGCCTGCCGGCAACTTGCCACGCTGCTGTCCGCTCCGGTGCAGCAGGGCTGCTTCGTCGGCCACTTGTACCGAATCGGGCCAGATCAGGAGCAACTGGTCGAATCAGCCTGTGCGAGCTATTTTCTGCTAGAAGCGCTGATCGCTCAGGATCAGGTGTTGGCACTACGCGGCGGCATTGCCGGTTGGTGAGTACCACCGGAGCGGGGCGCGCAGCGCTGGTCAGGCGCTAGACCGCCCATGAATTTCTCGTCACTCGGCCACATGAGAAACGATTTCGTTTACCATTGTTTCCAAATATGTAGCCGTAAGCGAGGAAGTACCCGCATGACGATCCGTCCGCAACCGCTGATGCGCACCCTGGCCGCCGCTGTTCTGAGCCTGGTGATTGGCGCACCGGCCGCCATGGCAGACGCGCCGGTCAGCCTGACCCTGTACAACGGTCAGCACAAGGAAATCGGCGAAGCCATCGCCAAGGCCTACGAGGCCAAGACCGGCATCCATATCAATATCCGCAAGGGCAGCAGCAACCAGCTGGCCAGCCAGATCATCGAAGAAGGCGACCGCTCGCCCGCCGATGTCATCTATACCGAAGAGTCGCCACCGCTGAACAACCTCGGCGAGCTCGGCCTGCTGGCCAAGATCGACGACGCCACCCTGAACATGCTGCCCAAGGAATACGTGGCCAGCAACGGCACCTGGATGGGCGTGACTGCGCGCACCCGCGTGGTGGTGTTCAACCCGAAGAAAATCGACGAGAAAGACCTGCCGCAATCGGTCATGGACTTCGCTGACCCTGAGTGGGACGGTCGCGTCGGCTTCGTGCCCACCAGCGGCGCGTTCCAGGAGCAGGCGGTCGCCATCCTGAAAATGCACGGCCGTGAAGCGGCCGAAGAATGGCTGACCGGCCTCAAGGCGTTCGGCAAGACCTACACCAACAACATGGTCGCGCTGAAGGCCGTGGAAAAAGGCGAAGTCGCCGCGGTGCTGGTCAACAACTACTACTGGTACGCGCTTGAGCGCGAGCGTGGCAAGCTCGACTCCAAGCTGTACTACCTGGCCGATGGCGATGCCGGCGGCCTGGTGACCATTTCGGGCGCTGCCGCGGTGAAAGCCAGCAAGCATCCCAAGGAAGCCCAGGCACTGCTCAACTGGATGGCCAGCGAAGAAGGCCAGCGCGTGATCACCCAGACCACCGCGGAATACCCGCTGCACAAAGGCATGGTCTCGGACCGCGGCCTGAAGCCGTTCGAAGAGCTGCGCCCGCCGCAGATCACCCCCGCCGACCTGGGCAATGCCGAGGAAGCGCTGGAGCTGGAACGTGAGGTCGGTCTGCTCTGATGACTGCCGCCCTGCCCCAAGCGGCCCAGGCGCGTTTCGTGCCTCGCCGCAAGCGCCCATCGATCTGGGTGCTGCTGCCGGTTCTGTTTCTGGTGGCGATGAGCTTGCTGCCGTTGCTGTACGTCGCCATGAAAGCCTGGGAAGCCGGCTGGCAGGAGGCATTGCATCTGCTTTGGCGGCCGTTCGTCTGGGGCTTGCTGCGCAATACCCTGCTGCTGATGGTTGGAGTCACCGTCGTGTGCATGGTGCTCGGCCTGGCCCTGGCCTGGCTGCTGGAGCGCAGTGACCTGCCAGGGCGGCGCATGTGGGGCGTGGTGCTGTGCCTGCCGTTTGCCGTGCCGTCGTTTGTCAGCAGCTTTACCTGGGTATCGCTGAGCTCGGACTTCGAGGGCCTGGGCGGGGCAATCATGATCATGGCACTGTCCAAGTACCCGCTGATCTTCTTGCCGGTTGCGGCGACCTTGCGCAATGTCGACAGCTCGCTGGAAGAGTCGGCGAGGACCCTCGGCTGCAGCCGCTGGGGGGTGTATCGCAAGGTCACCCTGCCGCTGCTGTGGCCGGCGATGCTCGGTGGCGCCTTGCTGATCGCGCTGCACATGCTGGTCGAGTTCGGTGCCCTGTCGATTCTTGGCCTGCAGACCTTCACCACGGCGATCTATCAGCAGTTCGAACTGGAGTTCAGCAACGCCAACGCGGCGATGCTCTCGGCAGTGCTGCTGGCGCTGTGCCTGATCATGCTCACGCTGGAGCTGCGCGTGCGCGGCAAGGCGCGCCATGTGCGCATTGGCCAGGGTGTGGCGCGGCGGGCGCAGCCGATCAAGCTGGGCAGCTTCACGGCTGTCGGCCAGTTGTTCTGCCTGGCGTTGGCGGTGCTCGGTAGTGGTATTCCACTGGCGATGCTCGGCTACTGGCTGAGTGTCGGCTCGTCGGCAGCGTTTCCTGTGGGCGAGATCAGCCAGGCGCTGTTCACCTCGCTGTCGGTGTCGCTGGGCGGCGCCGGGTTCTGCGTCGTGCTGGCACTGCCGATCAGTTTCCTGGTGGTGCGCTACAAGGGCCGCCTGGCGATCTGGGCCGAGCGCCTACCGTACCTGCTGCATGCCCTGCCGGGCCTGGTGATTGCCCTGACGCTGGTGTTCTTTGCCCTGCACTACGTGCCGGCGCTGTACCAGACCACGGCGTTGTTGCTGCTGGCGTATGCCTTGCTGTTCCTGCCTCTGGCCCAGGCGCCGGTGCGCACGGCGCTGAACAAGGCCTCGCCGACGCTTGAAGAGGCGGCCCGGACCTTGGGTGCGAGCAGCTTTAGCGCGTTTTGCCGGGTAACCCTGCCGATCATCTTTCCGGCGCTGGCAGCGGCCTTTGCGCTGGTGTTCCTGGATGCCATGAAAGAGCTGACCGCGACCCTGTTGCTCAGCCCGACCGGAATGACCACCCTGGCCACCGAGGTGTGGGCGCACACCGCCAACGTCGAGTTCGCCGCGGCAGCGCCCTATGCCGCGCTGTTGATCGTAGTATCAGGCCTGCCGGTGTATCTGCTGACCACGCGGATGTACCTGAACCGGGCCTGAGCCCTGGATGGGCTGCGCAGGCAGCCCATCCCCTCCCCTACAACCCCCTCACGCCCGGAACTGGCCAAGGCTGGCGCGCAGCTGCGCCGCCAGATCATCCAGCACCTTGCCGCTGGCGGTCGTCTGCATCACCACCTCGGCCGAGCGCTCGGCCTGGGCATGAATCGTCTCGACCCTGCCGCGTACCGCTTGCGCACCGTGTGCCTGCTGCTCGGCAGCACGGGTCGCCAGGCCAATCGCCGCATGCACTTGCTCGACGGCGGCCTGCACCGATTGCTGGCGGCGTTCGTTATCGCGTAGCACCAGCAAGCCTTCGCTGGCCTGGCGCCCGGCCTGGCTAATGGTTGCCACCGCCTGCTTGGCGCCTTGCTGCAGGGCAACGATATGCGCCTGAATGTCCCCGGTCGAACTCTGGGTCTTGCTCGCCAACGCCCGCACCTCGTCGGCCACCACCGCAAAGCCACGCCCGGTCTCGCCGGCGCGGGCGGCTTCGATTGCCGCGTTGAGGGCGAGCAGGTTGGTTTGCTCGGCAATGCCGTGGATTACCGTCAGCACCACCTCGATCTGTTCGCTCTGCTTGGCCAGCCGCTCGATCACCTGCGAGCCGGCATCGACCTGGCCCGCGAGGTTTTCGATCAAGCCAGCAAGCTGGGTCGAGGTGCGGCTGTTTTCGTCAGTGGCCTGGCGGATGTCGACCACCTGCTGCAAGGCAGCCTGCATCGCATGGCTCTCGGCCTGGGCTTCGTCGGCCATGCCGGACAGGTCGCGCAAGCTGGCCGCCACTGCGTCACGCTGCAAGGCTGCGGCAGCGTCGGCACCGGCGCTGCGCTGGGTCATGACACCGATTTCGACGCCGGTGCGCTGGGCGACTTCACCCGCCTCGCGGACGATCGGCTGCAGCTTGTCGACAAAGCGGTTGACCGCTGCCGCCATGTCGCCGATTTCATCACGGCTGTCGAGGCTGACCCGTTTGGTCAGGTCACCGTCGCCCGCGGCCAGGTCATTGAGTGCCGCAATCAGCAGGCGCAGCTTGTTGACCACGCGCCGGCCGAGTACCACTGCCACTACCAGCAGTACGCCAAGCCCCACCAGCACCAGGCCCAGGCCAATCCGCCAGCGCAGCTCGGCGGCCGCATCGCGGACGGTTTCGGCGGTGTTGGCCTGCATCGCGGTGGCGCTGTTCTGCGCAGCTTCCAGACGCGCACGCAGGGCCTTGCCGCTGTCTGCGGCGGCCGCCCCGAGGCTGTCGCCGACCAACTGCTCGCTGCTGCCGATCAATGCCGCGAAGCGTGCATCGAGGGCCTTCAGTTCCTGTTCGACGGATGCGGTGGAAACGCCCATCAGCACCTTGCCGATCTCGGCACCGTTGGGGCTGATCGGTGCTTCGACGAAGTACACCGAAGGGTCCTTGCGCGCAGCGTTGAGCACTTTGTCCAGCGCCCGCTCACCCTCGCCCTTGTCCATCAGCGCCTGGTTGATCGGGTTTTGCCGGTTGAGGTAGCGCGTCAGGTGCTGGCCCTGAGCATCGTCATAGATCACGAACAATACATTGGGATTGCGCTGCGCACGGCGGGCAAAGTCGGAGAGCACCGGCACGTCGTTGTCCCAGATCGCTCGCGGGGCAACCGAGGCGAGCAACTCGGCCATGTCGTTGGCTGAGTCCTTGAGGTTCTTCTCCAGGGTGGCGCGCAATTGCTGCTGTTCGCTTTGCAGGCGCGTCGACAAACCGCTGCTCAAACGCTGCCGAGTGCTGCTGGAGAGGCCTTCAAGGCCGGCGCGGACGTCCTGCCCGGCCAATTCCAGTTCACCCGCAAGCTTGCGGCTGTCGCTGCCCAGACGCTCGCCAAGATCAGCCTCAAGGGCCGTCACTGTGCTCCGGGTCAGCGCAACGGCCACCAGCACCTGCACCAAAAGGGCGATACCCAAGGCAACAAACACAGGCCGCAACAGGCGGCTTCGTAACAATGAAAGAATGGCAGACACGGTGAACCCTCGTGTTTCTGGCGCCACTATTTTGATGGCATCGACAAGGGCATTCTTACAGCAAGGGTTGTGCCGTCGCAGCAGGCATAAACGCCAAGTTTATTCACCGACGATACAACGTGTGCAAAAAAAACGCCGCGCTCCCTTGCGGGAACGCGGCGCTGGATCAGCCTGGCAGGCTAATCAGGCAAACGGATGACGCAGCACGATGGTCTCGTTGCGATCCGGGCCGGTCGAAATGATATCGATCGGCGCGCCGGTCAGCTCCTCGATGCGCTTGATGTAAGCGCGAGCCGCTTCTGGCAGCTCTTCGAGGGTCTTGGCGCCCAGGGTCGACTCGCTCCAACCCGGCATTTCTTCGTACACCGGCTCCAGGCCGATGTAGCTGTCGGCGTCGGAAGGCGCTTCGAGCACTGCGCCGTTGGCGTTCTTGTAACCCACACAGATGTTGATGGTTTCAAGACCGTCGAGCACGTCCAGCTTGGTCAGGCAGATGCCCGAGATGCTGTTGACGTCGATGGCGCGACGCAGGATGACCGCATCGAACCAGCCGCAACGACGGGCACGGCCGGTGGTCGAGCCGAACTCGTGGCCACGCTTGGCCAGGGTTGCGCCAGTGTCATCGAACAGTTCGGTCGGGAACGGACCGGAACCGACACGGGTGGTGTACGCCTTGGTGATGCCGAGGATGTAATCCAGGTACATCGGGCCAACGCCGGAACCGGTGGAGATGCCGCCGGCAGTGGTGTTGGAGCTGGTCACGTACGGGTAGGTACCGTGGTCGATGTCCAGCAGCGAGCCCTGGGCGCCTTCGAACATGATGTCCTTGCCAGCGCGACGCAGGTTGTGCAGCTCGGCGGTGACGTCGAGCATCATCGGCTTGAGCTGCTCGGCGTAGGCCATGCACTCGTCCAGGGTCTGCTGGAAGTCGATGGCCGGCTCTTTGTAGTAATTGACCAGCTGGAAGTTGTGGTAGTCCAGCAGCTCACCGAGCTTGGCAGCGAAGCGCTCACGGTGGAACAGGTCACCGATGCGCAGGCCACGACGAGCGACCTTGTCTTCGTAGGCCGGGCCGATACCACGACCGGTGGTACCGATCTTGGCTTCGCCACGGGCCTTCTCGCGAGCCTGGTCCAGTGCTACGTGGTAGGACAGGATCAGCGGTGCAGCCGGGCTGATGCGCAGGCGCTCACGCACCGGTACACCCTTCTCTTCGAGCTTGGTGATTTCCCGCATCAAGGCGTCCGGTGCAACCACTACACCGTTGCCGATCAGGCACTGCACGCCTTCGCGCAGGATGCCCGACGGAATCAGGTGCAGCACGGTTTTTTCACCGTTGATCACCAGCGTGTGGCCGGCGTTGTGACCGCCCTGGTAGCGCACTACGGCGGCAGCATGTTCGGTCAGCAGATCAACGATCTTGCCTTTGCCCTCATCACCCCATTGGGTGCCCAGGACGACGACATTCTTACCCATAACACTTGTCCTCATTCACGCAAACTTGGTTGCCGACCCTGATGCGGGCCGCGCGAGCTGTCTCAATGGGTCAGAGGCAGGATCTGCCAACGCCCTTCTTGCTGAATCAATTGCCGATCACAATCCGCCTCGAGGGCAGCACTCAGCGGCTGGCCAGGCAATGCCTGGACCACTCGCTGGCCCTCGTTGCGCAACTGGCAGACCATCTGCCAGAGGGCCGCGTCGCCGCTGTCGGGCATCCAGATGCCGCCAGAAGGCAATACGACCTCCGCTCGCCCCAGTGTGACCAGGGTCTTCAAATCCGTGGAGAAACCAGTGGCCGGACGCGCCCGGCCAAAGTCGGCACCGATGTCATCGTAGCGACCGCCCTGAGCGATCGACTGACCGACCCCAGGCACGAACACCGCGAACACCACACCGGTGTGATAGTTGTAGCCGCGCAGCTCGCCGAGGTCGAAGTACAGCGGCAGCTCCGGGAAGCGCGCTGCCAGCCGATCAGCGATCGCCAGCAGGTCATCCAGTGCAGCCAGGACGCTGGCCGGGGCACGGCCAAGACGCACACGCGCCTGAGCCAGCACTTCACGGCCACCGCACAGCTCAACCAGGGCACGCAGCATGCCGCCCAGGTCCTGCGGCAGGTCAGCGGTCAGTGCGTACACTTCATCGCGGGCCTTGCGCTGCAGCGCATCGAACAGCTGCTGCTCGACATCGCCGGACAACCCGGCAGCACGCGCCAGACCACGGTAGATACCGACGTGGCCGAGGTCCATATGCACGTCCGGCACATCGGCCAGGCGCAGCATGGCCAGCATCAGGCTGATGACTTCGACATCGCTGGTCGGGCTGGCATCGCCATACAGCTCGGCGCCGAGCTGGATCGGGCTGCGCGAAGTAGACAGTTGGCGCGGCTGCGCATGCAGCACGCTACCGGCGTAGCACAGGCGGCTCGGACCTTCACGGCGCAGGGTGTGGGCGTCGATGCGCGCTACCTGCGGGGTGAAGTCGGCACGGAAGCCCATCAGCCGACCGGACTGCGGGTCGACCACCTTGAAGGTATGCAGGTCGAGGTCCTGGCTGGCACCGGTGAGCAGCGATTCCAGGTACTCGATATGCGGAGTAACGACCAGTTCGTAACCCCAACTCTGGAACAGGTCCAACACCTGCCGCCGCGCGACTTCAATGCGCGCAGCTTCAGGTGGCAGTACTTCCTCGATGCCATCTGGCAGCAGCCAGCGGTCTACCGTTGCCATTACGCCTTTTCCCCTTTGGTCCGAGCGGCCAACCCATAGGCGAGCCGTGAATACAGGCATTGGCACACAACAACAGGCAGCACTAATCCCAGCGCTACCGCCGTACCAACACCCTCGAATTGCTAGCGCCGGGCTGACCCAATGCGAGCCAATCAACCTTGCAGACGCAAAAAAGCCGGGAAATTTCCCGGCTGACTCATCATACACCCCTTTTCCTTCGGGATGCACCCCGCCGGCAGTTTTACCTGCCAGGCGGGGCCTTGTCGCTTACGGCCGGCTCTTGTCCAGGTACCGGAAGAACTCGTTCTTCGGATCCAGGACCAGCACGTCGCTCTTGCTCGAGAAGCTCGCACGGTACGCTTGCAGGCTACGGTGGAACGAATAGAAATCCGCATCCTGGTTGTAGGCCTTAGCGTAGATGGCGGCCGCCTGGGCGTCACCATCACCGCGGGTTTCCTCGGATTCACGATAGGCTTCGGCCAGCAGTACTCGACGCTGACGGTCGGCATCCGCACGGATACCCTCGGCCAGCTCGTTACCTTTGGCGCGATGCTCACGGGCCTCACGCTCACGCTCGGTGCTCATACGATCGAACACGCTGCGGTTGACTTCCTTCGGCAGGTCGATGGCCTTGACGCGAACGTCGACCACTTCGATACCCAGCTCCTTGTTGGCCATGCGGTTCAGCGATGCAGTGATGTCAGCCATCAGTGCGTCACGCTCACCGGATACCACTTCGTGCAGGGTGCGTTTACCGAACTGGTCACGCAGGCCGCTTTCCAGACGTCGCGACAGACGCTCGTCGGCGATCTGCTTCATGCCCGAGGTCGCGGTGTAGAAACGGTCGGAATCTTTCACCCGCCATTTGGCATAGGCGTCGACCATTACCGCTTTCTTTTCCAGGGTCAGGAAGCGTTGCGTCGGTGCGTCCAGGGTCATCAGCCGCGCGTCGAACTTGCGCACCTGGTTGACGTACGGGATCTTCACATGCAGGCCGGGCTGAACATCAGCCTGAACCACACGACCGAATTGCAGCAGTACCGCACGTTCGGTCTGGGACACGATGTAGAAGCTGTTCCAGGCCACGACAGCCAGCACGACTGCGGCGATCAGGGCGATCAGCGATTTATTGCTCATCAGCGGCTCTCCCTAGTACGCAGTGCCTGTTGTTGCTGTTGCAGGTCCTGCGCTGCGCGCACGGCTGCGTCGTTGACCGACGGCGACGCGCTGCTGCTGCCGGCAGAAGCCGACGTGTTGCGACCGCCTTCAACCATCTTGTCCAGCGGCAGGTAGAGCAGGTTGTTCTGCCCGTCCTTGGTTGCCACCATGACCTTGCTCGAATTGCTGTAGACCTCTTGCATGGTCTCCAGGTACAGACGCTGACGGGTTACGTCCGGCGCCTTGCGGTACTCGGTGACCAGCTTGGTGAAGCGATCGGCTTCACCCTTGGCGCGGGCAATCACTTCATCGCGGTAGCCGTTGGCGTCTTCGATGATGCGCTGCGCCTGACCACGGGCCTCTGGCACCACGCCGTTGGCGTAGGACTCGGCCTGGTTGCGCGCACGCTGCTCGTCTTCACGGGCACGGATCACGTCGTCGAAGGCTTCCTGCACTTCACGCGGGGCTGCCGCGCTCTGTACGTTGACCTGAGTCACGGTGATACCGGTACGGTAAGTGTCGAGGAAACGCTGCAGACGCTCGCGGATGTCCACGGCCATCTGCTCACGACCTTCGGTCAGCACCTGGTCCATCGAGGTCGAGCCGACCACGTGACGCAGGGCACTGTCGGTCGCATGCTGCAAGCTCACTTCCGGCTGGTCGACGTTGAGCACGAAGTCCTGCAGGTTGGTGATCTTGTACTGCACGGTCAGCGGCACTTCGACGATGTTCTCGTCTTCGGTGAGCATCTGCCCCTGCTTGGTGTACGCACGCTCACGCGTCACGTTTTCCATGTACTTGCGATCGATCGGCGGGAAATAGATATTCAGGCCTGGACCCACGGTCTCGTAGTACTTGCCGAAGCGCAGCACAACCGCCTGCTCCTGCTCGTCGACCACGTACACGGCACTGTACAGCCAGATCGCAGCCAACACCGCCAGGCCTATGCCCAGCAGGCCGTAACCGCCACCCTTGCCGATATTGCGGTCACCACCGCCGCGTTTCTTGCCGCCACCGAACATGCCGTTCAGGCTGTCCTGCAGCTTGCGGAAGGCCTCGTCGAGATCAGGTGGGCCTTTTTTGTCGCCACCGCCACCACTGCCGCCACGGCGACCGCCCCAGGGATCCTGGTCTTTCGAGTTGCCACCCGGCTCATTCCAAGCCATAGCGCTCTCCATCTGATAAAGCAAAGACGCGCCCACGGCGCGCCGTCCAATGCTACAGAATGCCTGTCACGGCTGCCCGGCGACCTCGACGGGCATTTATTGCAAAGTGTGTTGCGCGATAAACGTCTGCGGCTCGATGCCGGCACGACTGACCAGGCGATTAAGCTCGATCATCGGCAGGCGCACGCTGAGCAGGCTGCTGCCCTCTTCATCATGTTCCTCGCTCTGCACCGCGCCCAGTTCGAACAGCTGCGCGCGCAAGCGAGCGAAACGCTGATCAAGGCGCAGGGTGGCGACAAACAGATCATCCCCCAGCAACTCGGCAATTGCCTGGCCAACCAGCTCCAGGCCACGTCCATCACGTGCCGACACCCAGACCCGTTCCGGCTTGCCATCGGCATCGCGCTGGATCTGTGGCTCGACATCTTCAAGCAGGTCGAGTTTGTTATAGACCTCGAGGATCGGCAAGCCTTCTGCGCCGATCTCGCCCAATACCGCCAGCACCTGCTCGATCTGCTCCATGCGCTCTGGCTCATGGGCGTCGATCACGTGCAGCAGCAGGTCGGAGTTGCTCGACTCTTCGAGCGTAGCCCGAAATGCCTCGACCAGCTTGTGCGGCAGATGGCGAATGAAGCCCACGGTATCGGCCAGCACGATCGGCCCCAGGTCGTCGAGTTGCAGGCGGCGCAGGGTCGGGTCGAGGGTGGCGAACAGCTGGTCGGCCGCGTACACGTCGGATTGGGTCAGGGCGTTGAACAGGGTCGACTTGCCGGCGTTGGTATAACCCACCAGCGACACCGACGGGATGTCCGCACGTCTGCGCCCGCGCCGCGCTTGTTCACGCTGGCTGCGGACCTTTTCCAGGCGCGCCTTGATCTGCCGCAGGCGGACCCGCAACAGGCGCCGGTCGGTTTCAAGCTGGGTCTCCCCCGGACCGCGCAGGCCGATACCACCTTTTTGCCGCTCAAGGTGAGTCCAGCCGCGCACCAGCCGCGTGCTCATGTGCTCAAGCTGGGCCAGTTCGACCTGCAGCTTGCCTTCATGGGTACGCGCCCGTTGGGCGAAGATATCGAGGATCAGCCCGGTACGGTCAAGCACGCGGCACTCGAACACACGTTCGAGGTTACGCTCCTGACTGGGCGTGAGGGTGTGATTGAAAATCACCAGATCGACATGCTCGGCACTGACCAGGTCGCGTAACTCCTCGACCTTGCCACTGCCAATCAGGAATTTGGCGCTGGGCTGATGCCGTGTCACCGTAGACAGCAAGACGATTTCAGCACCGGCCGACAGGGCCAGCTCCTGGAACTCCTGCGGGTCTTCGCGCGCCTCAGGGTTCTGACCTTCCAAGTGAACGAGCAAGGCTCGTTCACCACCACCGTGGCGCTCAAAGAACAATGCAGGCTCCTAATCAGGCGTTGCCTGGCTCGCTGTCACCGTTCTCGGAATCGGACGGGCTTGGCAGACGAACCGGACGTGCAGGTACGACAGTCGAAATGGCGTGTTTGTAGACCATTTGGCTGACGGTGTTTTTCAGTAGAACTACAAACTGGTCGAAAGATTCGATCGAGCCCTGCAGCTTGATCCCGTTGACCAGATAGATCGAAACCGGGACCTTTTCTTTTCTCAAGGTGTTCAAGTAAGGGTCTTGTAGCGAATGCCCTTTTGACATATGCCGCACTCCTGTAAGGATAAATAATAAAAAACGAGAAAATTCTATGATTACGCCGCCCACTCGCAAGAGTAGACGGCAATTAGCAGGGACTCAGCTCAATATGGAGATGGCCCCAAGGTATTTCAAGGTGCGGGACAGATTGTCGCAGGCCAGACTGTCCAGCCAGTGCACGTCGGACCAACCGCGCAACCAGGTGAACTGCCGCTTGGCCAGCTGGCGAGTCGCAATGATACCGCGTTCTCGCATCTCATTCTCATCTAGCTTGCCGTCTAGGAAATCCCAGACCTGCCGATAGCCCACTGCCCGTATAGACGGCAGCCCGGCGTGCAAGTCACTTCTGGCTCGCAGCTCTCGGACCTCATCGATGAAGCCCTGTTCCAGCATCTGTGAAAATCGTAACGCAATTCGCTCATGCAGAATGTGACGATCTGCAGGAGCGATCGCCAGACTGGCCACAGTATAGGGCAAATGGCCGGCCGCGCCTGCGTCTGCGCCGCTACTTTCGGCTGATTGGCGCTGGCGGTGGGCAGTCATGCTCTCACCACTCACCCGATACACCTCCAGCGCTCGGATCAAGCGCTGCGGGTCGTTGGGGTGGATGCGCGCCGCCGACACCGGATCGACCTCGGCCAACTGCCGGTGCAATTCGCCCAGGCCCAGTGCGCTGGCCTGGGCTTCCAGCTCGGCGCGCACGGCCGGGTCAGCCGCCGGCATGTCGGCCAGGCCTTCAAGCAAAGCCTTGTAGTAGAGCATGGTGCCGCCGACCAGCAGCGGGATCTTGCCGCGTGCGGTAATCTCGGCCATGGCCGCCAGGGCATCGCTGCGAAACTGCGCCGCGGAGTAGCTCTCGGCGGGGTCGATGATATCGATCAAGCGGTGCGGGTACGCCGCCAGGATGTCTTTCGACGGTTTCGCAGTGCCGATGTCCATGCCGCGATAGACCAGCGCCGAATCGACGCTGACCAGCTCGCAGGGCAGCACTTTGCTCAACTCGATGGCGAGATCGGTCTTGCCCGCCGCAGTCGGGCCCATGAGGAAGATCGCTGGAGGTTTGCTGCTCATGTCACCGACCGCGCAGGAAGAGTTTGTCCAGATCGTCCAGGCCCATCTGGGTCCAGGTCGGTCGGCCGTGGTTGCACTGGCCGCTGCGCTCGGTGTTTTCCATGTCGCGAAGCAAGGCGTTCATCTCGGGGATCGCCAGACGCCGGTTGGCGCGCACGGCGCCGTGGCAGGCCATGGTCCCGAGCAGCTCGTTGAGGTGCGCCTGGATGCGGTCGCTGGTGCCGTATTCCATCAGGTCAGCAAGCACGTCCTGCACCAGCCGATTGGCTTCGGCCTGTTTCAGCAACGCCGGGATCTGGCGAATCGCGACCGTCTCCGGGCCTAGCCGCTGCAGCTCGAAGCCGAGGCGCTGGAACCACTGTGCATGCTCTTCGGCGCAATCGGCTTCACGCTGGCTCATCGCCAGGGTTTCCGGCACCAGCAGCGGCTGGCCACTGAGGCCTTCGCTGGCCATGGCCACCTTGAGCCGCTCGTACATGATCCGCTCGTGGGCGGCATGCATGTCGACCAGCACCAGGCCTTGGGCGTTTTCGGCAAGGATGTAGATGCCCTTGAGCTGCGCCATGGCGTAGCCCAGCGGCGGTATATCGCCCTGGCCGTCGGGCAGCGCGACCGGCGCGGCGCTGTTCAGCGGCGCATAGAATTCGCGGTAAGCGGCCTGCGCTTCGGCCACCGGCAGTGGCTGCGAGGGGCGCGGCGTGTACTGGTACTGGTAACCCGCACCAGCGCCGGAGCCGGCTGGAGCAGGCTGCTGCTGTTCGAGCACAGGCGTGGCCAGGCGCATCTCGCCCTGAGGGCCGAACTCGCCAGCCAGCTGGCCACCAGCACGCACCAGCTCGGCGGCTGCGGCAGGGGCGGCCACCTGACCTTCCGGGCGCACATCGGCCAGCGCGCGATGCAGGGTGCCGTAGAGAAAATCGTGAACCGTACGCCCTTCACGGAAGCGTACTTCGTGCTTGGTCGGGTGCACGTTGACGTCGACGCCGTTCGGCTCCAGCTCAAGGAACAACACAAAGGTCGGATGGCGGCCGTTGAACAGCACGTCGCGATACGCCTGGCGTACCGCATGAGCCACCAGCTTGTCGCGCACCGCCCGGCCGTTGACGAAGAAATACTGCAAGTCAGCCTGGCTGCGCGAGAAGGTCGGCAAGCCGACCCAACCCCATAGGCGCAGGCCGTTGCGCTCGACGTCGATCGGCAGCGCCTGCTCAAGAAAGCCCGGGCCACAGATCGCGCCGACTCGCCGCGCCCGCGACACATCATCGGCGGCCTCGTGCAGGCTGAGGATGCTCTTGCCGTTGTGACGCAGGTGGAAGCCGACATCGAAGCGTGCCAGTGCCAGGCGACGGATGACTTCCTGCAGGTGATCGAATTCGGTTTTCTCGGCCTTGAGGAACTTGCGCCGGGCCGGGGTATTGAAGAACAGGTCGCGCACTTCTACCGAGGTGCCGACCGGGTGCGCCGCAGGCTGTACCCGCGGGGTCATGTCGCGGCCTTCGGTCTCGACCTGCCAGGCTTCGCTGGCATCGGCGGTGCGCGAGGTCAGGGTCAGCCGTGCAACCGAACTGATCGACGCCAGTGCTTCACCCCGAAAGCCCAGGCTGAGTACGCCTTCAAGGTCTTCCAGCTCGCGAATCTTGCTGGTGGCGTGCCGTGCCAGGGCCAGCGGCAGGTCATCCGGGGAGATGCCGCTGCCGTCGTCACGCACACGCAGCAGCTTGGTGCCACCCAGCTCGACCTCGACATCGATGCGCCGGGCACCGGAGTCGAGGCTGTTTTCCAGCAGCTCCTTGGCTACCGACGCAGGTCGCTCGACTACTTCGCCGGCGGCAATCTGGTTGGCCAGTCGCGGGCTGAGCAGCTCGATGCGCGAACCACCGGTCATTGCTGCGACGCCAGGGTGGTACCCGGAATATCCAGATGCTGGCCGACCTTCAGCTCATCGGTTTTCAGGCTGTTGCTGCTACGCAGGGCAGCCACGCTGACCTGGTAACGCACGGCGATCATCGCCAGGGTTTCACCCGGACGCACGGTATGGTCACGCGGGCCTTGGGCAATCTTGCCGCTGTCACGCAGCCAGGCGATGTAGGTGCCAGGCGGCGGGCTCTGTTGGAAGTACTGGCGCAAGCCGGTGTGGATCGAGCGCGCCAGCGCCTGCTGGTGGCTCTTGGTAGCCAGCTTGGCGGCTTCGTTGGCGTTGGAGATAAATCCGGTTTCGACCAGGATCGACGGAATATCCGGCGATTTCAGCACCATGAAGCCCGCTTGCTCGACCCGGCGCTTGTGCAGCGAGGTGATGCGGCCCATGTTGCCCAGCACTTTTTGCCCGACATCCAGACTGGAGCTGAGCGTAGCGGTCATCGACAGGTCGAGCAGAACCCCGGCGAGCATGCGGTCCTTGTCGTCGAGGCTGACGTTGCCGGCACCGCCGATCAGGTCGGAGCGGTTTTCTGTGTCGGCCAGCCAGCGCGCGGTTTCCGAGGTAGCGCCGCGGTCAGACAAGGCGAACACCGAAGCACCAAAGGCGGCCTTCGACGGCGCGGCGTCGGCATGGATCGAAACGAACAGGTCTGCCCCCTTCTTGCGGGCGATCTCGGTGCGTTTGCGCAGCGGGATGAAGTAGTCGCCGGTACGGGTCAGCTCGGCGCGGTAGCCTTTCTCGCTGTTGATCTGGCGCTGCAACTCTTGAGCGATCTGCAACACGATGGTTTTTTCGTGCTGACCGCGCGAGCCGGAAGCGCCCGGGTCTTCGCCGCCGTGACCGGCGTCGATGGCAACCACGATATCGCGCTTGCCGCTCGGTGCTGGCGGCAGCTTGATCGCGGGCTGGGTCGGCGTTACCGGGATGGCCGGCGTGGTGGCCGGCGGCTGCACCGGCGTCGGCGCGGGCGTCGGCGTAGTGGCCGCGATGGCGTCGGCTTCCTGATCGTACAGGTCGACCACCAAGCGGTTACCGTACTGGGCATTGGGCGCCAGAACGAAGCTTTTCGGGGTGACGGCCTTTTTCAGGTCGATGACCACGCGCAGGTCGGTCGGCGTGCGTTGCGCCGAGCGGACACTGCTGATCGGGGTGTTGGAGGTGGCCACGTTGAGCGGCGCGCCGAGGGTCGCACCATTGATATCGATAACCAGCCGATCCGGTGCGCTCAGCGTAAACACGCTGTGCTGCACGGGCCCGGAGAGGTCGAACACCAGTCGTGTGTTGTCCGGCGCGCGCCACAGACGCATGCTTTTTACTTGTGTGGCGGCCAGAGCGTTGACAGTCACTGCGCTGAGCAGCAGACCGACAACGACGACCAGTGCGCGTATGCGCATACCTAACCCCATTTACTGTTGAATTTTGTTGGCCAGCGCGGTGCACCAGGCTTGGCCACGAGCGCCCTGCGGCAACAGGTTAAGCGAGCGTCCGCCCGCTTGCGGGCTTATGGTAATGGTCAGGTCGGGCTTTGGCAAAACGCCCGCACCTTTATCGGGCCATTCGAACAGGCACAGGGCGTCACCTTCGAAGTAATCGCGAATGCCCAGGTACTCCAGCTCTTCCGGATCGACCAGCCGGTACAGGTCGAAGTGAAACGCCCGCACATCGCCGATTTCGTAGGGTTCGACCACGGTAAAGGTCGGGCTCTTGACCGGCCCGGTATGGCCCAGGCCACGGATCAGGCCACGCGACAGGGTGGTCTTGCCGGCGCCGAGGTCACCCTCGAGAAATATCACGCCATGACCGCCGGTCACTTCGGCCAGTCGCGCGCCGAAGGCCACAGTGGCTTCTTCGTCGGGCAGAAACAGGGTTACACCTGACACGCTGAATGCTCCTCCAATAATTCACGAATGACCGGCAGCAGATCACTGGCTGCCAGGCCCCTGCCCTTCACGCCCAGGCGCTCGCCAGCGCAGGCATGCAGCCACACGCCCAAGCATGCCGCCGACCAGCCATCCAGACCCTGCGCCAGCAATGCGCCAAGCACACCAGTGAGCACATCGCCCAGCCCTGCACCGGCCATCGCCGGGTGGCCTCGCTGGCACAGCGCCAACTGTCCGTCCGGATCAGCCACCAGAGTGCCCGCGCCTTTAAGCACGCAGATGCTGGCGTACCTGCGCGCCAGCTTGCGCGCAGCGCCGGCACGGTCAGCCTGCACCGCCTCGGTGGAAATCCCCAACAAGCGCGCCGCCTCCCCTGGGTGCGGGGTGAGGATGCTCGCGCCGGGCACGGCCAACGGGCTGCTGGCGAGCATGTTCAACGCATCGGCATCCCACACCTGCGGCACATCGCTGTTGGCCACAGCCGACAGCAGGCTGCGCCCCCATGCGGCCTGGCCAAGCCCGGGGCCGACCACCAGCACGGAAGCGCGGGCCAACACCTCGATCAGCTGATTGGCCGATGACACGCCCAGGCACATGGTCTCAGGCAGCCGGGTCAGCGCCGCTGAAACATGCTCAGGGCGCGTGGCGATGCTGACCAGGCCTGCACCACAGCGCAGCGCGGCCTCGCCACTGAGCAGCGCGGCGCCGCCGGTGCCGAGGTCGCCACCGACCACCAGCACATGGCCGAAGTCGGTCTTGTGCGCGTCTGCACGGCGCGCTGGCAGCCGGGCGAGGTTGCCTCGGCTGAGGGTTTTTACCGCGTTGTCGGGGTGTTTGGTCTGGGGCATGGGGTCAAAGGCTCCGATGTCTGGCAGAATTATACGCACCTGAGCCTGTAATGCCTTGCCCATCCATGTCCGTTTGTATTCCTGACCTCGCCGCGCTGGCCCAATCGATCAAGGATTGGGGCCGCGAACTCGGCTTCGCCCACGTCGGTATCGCTGGTGTAGACCTGGGCGAGCATGAACAGCACCTGGAGCGCTGGCTTGCCGCCGGCTATCACGGCGAGCTGGACTATATGGCCGCGCATGGCAGCAAACGTTCCCACCCCGAGCAGTTGATCCCGGGGACACTGCGGGTGATCTCGCTGCGCATGGACTACCTGCCCGGCGATACGCGCATGGCGCAGGTGCTCGCACAGCCGGAAAAAGCCTACGTGTCGCGCTACGCGCTGGGCCGCGACTACCACAAGCTGGTGCGCAAACGCGTGCAGCACCTGGCCGACCGCATTCAGGCAGACATCGGCCCGTTCGGCTTTCGTGCCTTTGTCGACAGCGCGCCGGTGCTGGAGAAAGCCATCGCGCAGGAGGCCGGGCTGGGCTGGATCGGCAAGAACACCCTGCTGCTCAACCGCAAGGCCGGCAGCTACTTCTTTCTGGCTGAGTTGTTCGTCGACCTGCCGCTGCCGGTGGATGAAGCCCAGACCAGCGAGCACTGCGGCCGCTGTCAGGCGTGCCTGGACGTGTGCCCGACCAATGCCTTCGTCGGCCCGTATGTACTCGACGCACGGCGCTGCATTTCCTACCTGACCATCGAGCTGAAGCAGGCGATCCCGGTCGAGCTGCGCGCGATGATCGGCAATCGGGTGTTTGGCTGCGATGACTGCCAGATCGTCTGCCCGTGGAACCGCTTCGCCCGCCCCACCCAGGAAAACGACTTCAAGCCGCGTCACGGCCTGGACAATGCCGGCCTGGCCGAACTGTTCATGTGGGATGAGGCGACCTTTCTGGGCAATACTGAAGGCTCGCCGCTGCGCCGCGCCGGCTACGAACGCTGGCTACGCAATCTGGCCGTCGGGCTGGGCAACGCACCGTCGACCATTCCGGTGCTGGAGGCGCTGCAGGCACGCCGCGAGCACCCGTCCGAACTGGTCCGCGAGCATGTCGAGTGGGCGCTGGCCCAGCACGCAGAACGGCAGGCGCAGCCAGCGAGCTGAGTGACTACTGCTGGTCGTTATAGTGAAACTTGGGCATTTCCCAGTGAAAGCGGATCGCCAGCAAACGCACCAGAAAACCACCAAACAGAGTCAGCAGCGTGGCCTGCTCGGCCGGCAGATTGAAGTGCACGCAGCCCAGATAGAACCACGCCGCCGCAAACGACACGCTGGCATACAGCTCGCGGCGAAACACCAGCGGGATGTCGTTGCAGAAGATATCCCGCAGAATCCCGCCGAAGACCCCGGTGATCACCCCACTGATCGACGCCACCAGCAGGCCTTGGCCCATCTCCAGCGCAGTCATGCAGCCAATCAGGGTAAATGCCACCAGCCCCAGCGCATCGAGCACCAGAAACAGCGAGCGCAGATGGCGCATCAGTGGCGCGATAAAGATCGTCAGCAGTGCGGCAAAGCTGGTCAGCACCAGGTACTCGGGGTGTTTCACCCAGGTCAGCGGATAGTGCCCCAGCAGCACGTCGCGCACCGAGCCACCACCCAGCGCCGTCACGCAGGCGATCAGCACCACACCGAACCAGTCCATGCCGCGACGGCCGGCGGACAAGGCCCCGGTCATGGCTTCGGCGGTGATAGCGACGAGGTAGAGCATCAGCAACATGGTGCGAGTCCGTGCGAGAAAGGCGCGCAGTCTACCCAGTTGCACCCCGCACCAGAAGGGGGCGCACCGACTATCGTCAGCCGGCGCAGCAGGCTTAAAACTTGATGAAGTGTTCGCGGTAGTGGCGCAGTTCGGCAATCGACTCGCGAATATCGTCCAGCGCCAGGTGGGTGCCACCCTTCTGGAAGCTGTCGCGCACCTCAGGGGCCCAGCGTGCAGCCAGTTCCTTGAGGGTAGAAACGTCGAGGTTGCGGTAGTGGAAGTAGCTTTCCAGCGACTTCATGTGGCGGTACAGGAAGCGCCGGTCCTGGCAGATGCTGTTGCCACAGATCGGCGACTTGCCCTTCGGCACCCACTGCTGCAGAAACGCGATGGTCTGGGCCTCGGCTTCGGCCATGCTGATACGGCTGTCACGCACACGCTGGGTCAAGCCCGAGCCGCCGTGGGTTCGGGTGTTCCACTCATCCATGCGCGCCAGCACTTCATCGCTGTGGTGAATGGCGATCACCGGGCCTTCGGCCAGGGTGTTGAGGTTGCTGTCGGTGACGATGGTCGCCATCTCGATGATGACGTCGCTGTCCGGATCCAGACCGGTCATTTCCAGATCGATCCAGATCAGGTTCTGTGTGTTGTCCATGAAAGGCTCCTGAGATAGGCCGTCATAGTAGCTTAGTGGCCCGACCGGGTAATTGGCTTTGCTCGCTAATTCACTTTGTTCAACGATTCCACAGGCACCGCCCCAACCAAGGTTAACGAATAGGCCACAACAGGAGCATGCTAAACTGTCAGCCGTTTTCCAACCGCAAGCCACCACGGAACATTCATGGCCAAACGCCAGCTCAACCGCCGCCAAAACTGGCGCATCGAAAAAATCCAGGGCGAACGCGCCGAACGCGCCGCCAAACGCGAGCAGCACGTCTTGCAGGAACTGGAAGGCGGCGACCTCGGACCCGAGCAATTCGGCCTGGTCATCGCCCACTTTGGCGTCCAAGTCGAAGTCGAAGCCCAGGACGGCGACACAGTTGGCCAGATCTTCCGCTGCCACCTGCGCGCCAACCTGCCTGCACTGGTCACCGGTGACCGCGTGGTATGGCGAGCAGGCAACCAGGGCATCGGCGTCATCGTTGCGCAACTACCGCGCTCGACCGAGCTGACCCGCCCCAACAACCAGGGCGTGCTCAAGCCGGTAGCCGCCAACGTCGATCTGATCGTGATCGTCTTTGCCCCCGCCCCTGAGCCCCACGCCAACCTGATCGACCGCTACCTGGTCGCCGCCGAGCACGCCGGCATTCGCCCGTTGCTGTTGCTGAACAAGGCCGACCTGATCAACGAGCAAAATGCACCGGCGCTGAATGCCTTGCTCGAGGTCTACCGCGACCTGGGCTACCCCCTGCTGGAGGTGTCGGCGCACCACGGCGACGGCATGCAGCAGCTGCAAAAAATGCTCGATGGCCACGTCAGCGTGTTTGTCGGCCAGTCCGGTGTCGGCAAGTCGTCGCTGGTCAACAGCCTGCTGCCGCAGGCGCACACGCGGGTGGGTGATCTGTCCGAGTGGTCTGGCCAGGGCACCCATACCACCACCACGGCACGGCTTTATCACTTCCCCAACGGCGGTGACCTGATCGACTCCCCCGGTATCCGTGAATTCGGCCTGGTGCACGTCAGCCGCGATGATGTCGAAGCCGGCTTCATCGAGTTCAGCGAACTGTTCGGCACCTGTCGCTTTCGCGACTGCAAGCATGACCGCGAGCCAGGCTGCGCCTTGCTCAAGGCGCTGGACGAAGGCCGGATCAAGCCACAGCGTATGCACAGCTACCGCTCGATCATCGCCAGCCTGACCGAAGACAGCTATTAACAGCTGGGGCAGGTAAGTCGGGGCTGCTTTGCAGCCCTTTTTTGCTGTGCCGCAGGCGGTTATTCCTTCGGCTCGTCCATCTTCAAGGTACCGTCCTCGAAGAGATTGAGCTTCTGCCGTAGCTCACGCGGCTGCATTGGTGCCTCGCCGGCACCAGCGGGCGCTGCTGCACCTGGCGCTGCCGAGCCTGGCGCCGCGGGTGCGTCAGATGCCGGCGGTGCATCCGGAGTGCCCTGCTCGCCCTCGATATTGCGCTGGGCCTTCTTGGTCAGAACGATGATATCGATGCGCCGGTTGACCGGGTTGAACGGGTTCTTGCGGTCGAACAGCGACGACGACGCATAGCCAACCACCCGCGCCACCTGATCATCCGGATAGCCACCCGCCACCAGCGCACGTCGCGCAGCGTTGGCACGGTTGGCCGACAGCTCCCAGTTGCCGTAGTCACCGCTACCGGCATAGGCCTTGGCATCGGTGTGGCCGCTGACGCTGATCTTGTTCGGCACCGCCTTGATGGTGTCGGCCATGGCCAGCAGAATGTCCTCGAAGTACGGCTGCAAACGCGCGCTGCCGATGTCGAACATCGGCCGGTTCTCGGCATCCATGATCTGGATACGCAGGCCGTCCTGGGTGATCTCGAACAGGATCTGATCCTTGAACTTCTGCAGTTGCGGGTTTTCTTCGACCTTGTTCTGCAGCTCCTGCAAGAGCAGGTTCAGGCGTTCCTTTTCAACCTGCTCGGCCATGGTCTCGACCTGATCCTTGTCCAGCTGCACGCTGGTCTCGGGAGTCGGCTCGGACTTCACCTCAGGGTTGATGGTCTTGTCCGGCGCCAGCTCCGGCGAGCCACCCAGGTCAATCACATAGGGCGTACCGCTTTCGGAGAAGCCGATCGGGTCCTTGAAGTAGCCGGCGATGGCGATCTTCTGCTCTGGGGTGGCCGTCGACATCAGCCACAGCACCAGGAAGAACGCCATCATCGCCGTCGCGAAGTCGGCAAAGGCGATCTTCCAGGCGCCGCCATGGTGACCGCCGCCAAAGCGCTTGACGCGCTTGATGATTATCGGCTGATTGTTTTCCATGAATCAGCGACCGCGAACTGCTTGTTCCAGCTCTGCGAAGCTCGGACGGTGCTTGGGGTACAGCACCTTGCGCCCGAATTCCACGGCCAGTGACGGCGGCATGCCCGAGGCCGAAGCCACCAGCGACGCCTTGATCGACTCGTACAGATTGACCTCTTCCTTGGCATCGTGAGCCAGGCAGGTAGCCAGTGGGCCGAAGAAACCGTACGCAGCAAGAATACCGAAGAAGGTACCCACCAGCGCCGCACCTACGTGCATGCCGATGGCAGCCTGGTCGCCCTCACCCAACGAGGCCATGGTGACGACGATACCCAGTACCGCCGCAACGATACCGAAGCCAGGCATGCCGTCGGCGATCCCGGTGACCGCGTGCGAAGGGTGGTCGAGTTCTTCCTTGAGGCTCAGCAGCTCCATGTCGAACAGGCCTTCGAGCTCGTGCGGAGCCATGTTGCCGGTGGACATGATGCGCAGGTAGTCGCAGATGAACGCAGTCATGCGCTCATCACCCAGCACTGCCGGGTACTTGGCGAAGATCGGGCTGGCCGAGGCGTCTTCGATATCGCCTTCGATCGCCATCATGCCTTCGCGGCGGCTCTTGTTGAGGATCTCGTAGACCAGGCCCAACACCTCCAGGTAGAAGGTATGGGTGAAACGTGAGCCGAACATCTTCATCGACTTCTTGATCACGTGCATGGTCATGTAGCCAGGGTTGGCCTGCAGGAACGCGCCAAACGCAGCCCCGCCAATGATGAGCACTTCGAACGGCTGGATCAGCGCCGCAATCTTGCCGTGGGAAAGCACGTAGCCTGCGATCACGCTCGCGAAGACGACGATGATGCCGATAATTTTAGCCATAGGTTCAAAGCACTTGAAGTCGAGGTCAGGGTCGGGGACGGGAGCTTGAAAACTCTTCTTCTACTTATCGGCAGAACTGCGCCAGACTATAGCCACTCCAAGTGAAAAGCCAGTTCGGACTGATGTCAAAATGCCAATTGAAACCAAGGTACCAAGTCAGACGCCACGCACTTTAGACCGCTGGATAAAACTGCTGGATGACGTGCGCCTGCCCGTGCCCAAGGAAAGCCACGACCGGGTAATGGCGGCCATCAATGACAACCGTCGGTCATTGCGCGACATCGCCGAACTGATGCAGGACAGCCCCGCCTTGGTGCTGTCGGTCATGCGTGAGGCCAATCACTCGGCCAACGCCAGCCAGGCCGAGCCGGCCGAGAGCCTCGAAGTTGCCCTCAATCGCCTCGGACTTGAGCGCAGCGCAGAGCTGCTGGCGCGCCTGCCGGCCTTGCCCGGCGATGACATCCCGCCGGTACTGCGCCAGTTTCTGTTGATCAGCCAGCATGCCGCGCAGCAGGCCAGTGGCCTGTTCGCCAGCCGCCTGGCGCGGCTGTGGCAGGAGATTCACTGGGGCAGCCTGCTGTTCCTGTCGCCGCTGTGGCCGATGGCCGTGACCTACCCCAAGCTGCTCGACACCTGGGAGCTGCGGGTTATCCACAAGGGCGAAAACGCTGCCGAGGTCGAGATCGAGCTGTTTGGCGTACGCCTGATGGAGCTGTGCCAGGCGGTCGCCCTGCACTGGCGCCTGCCGGAGTGGGTAACCCAGGGCTACCGCCTGCTTACCAGCGAACGCGAACAATTGGCTCAGGTATTCAACATTGCCCGCGAGACGGACAGCCTCGAGCAGCAGCATCGGCTGGATGAAGAACCAGGCCTGCGCCGCTGGTTCAACCAACCGGCCAACACCGTATTGCTGGCCAACGGCCTAGCACTGGCGGCGCAAGTCGGCTGGGACAACCCGCACCTGCTGCGCTGGCAACTGCTGACCGCGCTGTATTTGCAGACCTCGCTGGACGACGTCCAGCAGCAGGTTCACCAGCAAGCCGCAGCGAGTGCCCGCCATCACGCCCGCCACGCCCTGTTCCACCCGGCCGAAGCGTTGATCTGGCCATGGCAGCAGCGCCGTCCGCACCCGGACATGCTCACACCACCGCCGCCGCCTGCAGAAAACCTGGAGCGCTGGCGCTCGCTGTGCGCCGAAATGCTGGCCCAGCCCAGCCGCTTCAGCAATGCCGTGCACCTGGCTACCCACGCCCGCGATGCACTGCTCGCCTGCGGCATGCAGCGGGTACTGCTGCTGACCTACGACAAGGCCACTGATGCCTTGCGCGTGCAGCAGACTGCTGGCCTGCCCAAGGAAGCAGCTGCACTGAACCTGGCAGTCAAACAGAACAAACTGTTACAACGCTTGACCAGTCAGGCCGGGCAATTGCGCCTGACGCCGGACAACCACGCCCAGTTCGCCGCCCTGCTGCCAGCGCCGATCAATGCCCTGTTCCCCAGCGAGCACCTGCTGCTGCGCTCGCTGGCGGTCAATGGCCAGGTAATCATGCTGCTGCTTGCCGATCAGGCGGGCCGCCCGCTGGCCGACGTCAGCGTGCAGGCACTGGGCAAGACCGCGCAGTGTATCGAGCGCGCGCTGGCTACCTTCGCCACCCGCAGTAGCTGAGCCTTACGCTACAATCGCCCCCTCGCGTTCCACCTGGAGACTGTGGATGACTGATTTTTCCGGCTTGCCGCTGGTTATCGAAGCGCAAGACCTGTTGCCACGCCTGGGCTCGCCCGCGCTGATCGTGGTCGACCTGACCAGCGCCAACCGCTATGGCAGTGGCCACGTACCCGGTGCGCGCTTCGTCGACTCCAAGCGTACCCAGCTGGGCCAACCGCCGGCGCCTGGGCTACTGCCGGCGCGCGCCGACCTGGAAAAGCTGTTCGCCGAACTCGGCCATCGTGACGATGCCGTCTATGTGGTTTACGACGACGAAGGCGGTGGCTGGGCCGGGCGTTTCATCTGGCTGCTGGATGTCATCGGTCATGCGCAGTATCACTACCTCAACGGTGGTATCCAGGCCTGGCCGGCTGATCAGCTGTCGACCGAGACGCCCGCCAGCGCCACCGGCTCGGTCAGCCTGACCATAAAAGACGAGCCGACCGCCACCCGCGAATACCTGCAGAGCCGCCTCGGCGCTGCCGACCTGGCCATCTGGGACGCTCGCGCGCCGGGTGAATACCGGGGCGAGAAAGTGCTCGCGGCCAAAGGCGGGCACATCCCCGGCGCCGTCAACTTTGAGTGGACAGCAGGCATGGACATGAATGACCACCTGCGCATCCGCAAGGACATGGCCGAGATCCTGCAAAATCTGGGTATCACTCCCGACAAGGAAGTGATCACCCATTGCCAGACCCATCACCGTTCAGGCTTTACCTATCTGGTGGCCAAGTCCCTCGGCTACCCCCGGGTCAAGGCGTACGCCGGCTCGTGGGGCGAATGGGGCAACCATCCGGACACGCCCGTAGAGGTTTAAGGAAATTCAATGAAATCGCGTTTGTTCATCATCAGTCAGTACCTGCTGCCGCACCATCTGCTGTCACGCCTGGCCGGTTGCGTTGCCGAGTGCCGCGCACGCTGGTTCAAGAATGCCTTCACCGCCTGGTTCGCCAAGCGTTATCAGGTCGACATGTCCGAAGCACTGGTCGAAGACCTCAGCGCCTATGAGCACTTCAACGCCTTCTTCACCCGCGCCCTGAAGCCAGGTGCGCGCCCGCTGGATGAAACTCCAGGGGCCATTCTGTGCCCGGCCGATGGCGCCGTCAGCCAACTCGGCCCGATCGAGCACGGCCGCATCTTCCAGGCCAAGGGCCATGGTTACAGCGCGCTGGAGCTGCTCGGCGGCGATCCGGCGCTGGCCGCACCGTTCATGGGCGGCGAGTTCGCCACCATCTACCTGTCGCCGAAGGACTACCACCGCGTGCACATGCCGCTGGCCGGCACCCTGCGCGAGATGGTCTACGTGCCAGGCCGGCTGTTCTCGGTCAACCAGACCACTGCCGAAAACGTACCGGAGCTGTTTGCCCGCAACGAGCGCGTGGTCTGCCTGTTCGATACCGAGCGCGGGCCGATGGCCGTGGTGCTGGTCGGGGCGATGATCGTGGCTTCGATCGAAACCGTCTGGGCCGGGCTGGTCACTCCGCCCAAGCGTGAGCTGAAGACCTTCCGCTACGACGAAGCCAGCCGCACACCGATCCACCTGGAAAAAGGCGCCGAACTGGGCCGTTTCAAGCTCGGCTCCACTGCCATCGTGCTGTTCGGCCCGGAGCAGGTGAAGTGGGCTGAAAGCCTCGGTGCCGGCTCTGCCGTGTGCATGGGTGAACTGCTGGCGGTGCCGACCGCAGTCTGATCCGCCGCCTACGAAAAGGCCCCGCATGGCGCAAACCATGCGGGGCCTTTTCGTTTGTCGGGGCCGCTCTTCGCCCCCTTACGGGCTCAGATCAGCCGCGAGCGTCGCGGTCGCGCAAGCCGAGCAGATACAGCACACCATCCAGACCAAGGGTCGAGATCGCCTGTTTGGCCGACTGGCGCACCAGTGGTTTGGCGCGGAAGGCCACGCCCAGCCCTGCCAGCGACAGCATGGGCAGATCGTTGGCGCCGTCGCCTACAGCGATGGTCTGTGCCAGTTGCAGGCCTTCCTTGCTGGCCAGCTCCTGCAACAGGTCAGCTTTACGCTGGGCATCGACAATTGGCTCGATGGCCACGCCTGTGACCTTGCCGTCGACCACTTCCAGTTCGTTGGCGAATACATAGTCGATACCCAGCCGCGCCTGTACCTGCTTGGCAAAGTAGGTAAAGCCACCGGACAGGATGGCGGTCTTGTAACCCAGGCGCTTGAGCTCGGCGAACAGGTTTTCGGCGCCCTCGGTCAAGCGCAGCGATGCGCCGATCTCGTCCAGTACCTTAACGTCCAGGCCTTTGAGCAACGCCATGCGCTCCTTGAAGCTGGCGCGAAAATCCAGCTCGCCACGCATGGCCCGCTCGGTAATGGCGGAAACCTGCTCGCCGACGCCGGCGGCCTTGGCCAGCTCGTCGATGACTTCGGCTTCGATCAGCGTCGAATCCATGTCGAACACCGCCAGCCGGCGGTTGCGGCGGAACAGGTCGTCCTTCTGGAAGGCGATATCCACGGCCAGCTCTTCAGACAACGTGAAGAACGCGGCACGCAGGGCCTGAGCATCACTCGGCTCGCCGCGCACAGAAATCTCCAGACACGCTTTGCCGTGCTCGCTGTCGGCGTTCAGCGCCACCCGCGCCGACAGGCGTTCGATGCGCTCGATGGTCAGGCCATACTGGCTGATGATCGCACTGACCCGCTGCAGCTGCTCGGGGGTGACCTTGCGGCTGAGCAAGGTGACAATCTGCCGGGCGTCGCCCTGGCCATCGGCCCAGTGCTGGTAGTCAGCCTCCGAAATCGGTGTGTAGCGTGCCTGCAGATTGAGCTCGTGGGCCTTGCTCTGCACGCTGTGCAGCAACTGCGTGGCGACTTCGTTATCCGGGATATCGACGAGGATGCCGAACGACAAAGTGCCGTGCATCACGGCCAGGCCGATGTCGAGAATGTTCACACCGCCCTGGAGCAGGACGCCGGTGATGGCGGCAGTGAGACCTGGGCGGTCTTCACCGGTGATGTTGATCAGAACGATTTCGCGCACAACCTGGCTCCGACTTCGATGAAAAATGCGCATTCTACCGACTTTCGGTGACTATCGGGCGCCACTTGCACTTTGCCGACAAATGCCGGGTCGCTATACTGCGCAGCACTTTCTCGTCATAAAGAGCCGCGCTCTGTGAACCGGCCCACGCCAGTTAAATCCGATAACTTCTTCCTGATGCTGTTCCATGCTCTGCGCCAACGCCGCGTACCCTTGGCATTGCGTATCGCCAGCACCAATATTTTCCTGGTGGCCATGGCGCTGGTGATCTATGCCTGCGTGATGGGCCTGCAGTTCAAGCAGGCCATGCATGAGCAGGCGGACGCCCTGGGGCAGAGCCTGACCATCCAGACGGCCACCTCGGCGACCGAACTGCTGGTGTCCAACGACATCCTCAGCCTCAACGTGCTGCTGGGCAATCTGGTGAAGAACCCGCTGGTGGCCCACGCCGCCATCTACAGCGTCGACAACCGCATCCTCGCCGAGGCCGGTCAGCGCCCGAAAAACACCCTGCTGGGTGAAGCCGAAGGCCTGTACCAGACCAAGATCACCTTTCAGGACGTGACCGCCGGGCAACTGCGCATCAGCCTGGACATGAGCGAGTTCCAGCAACCGATGCTGATCAGCTTGCAGAGCATGGGTATTCTGGCGGGGATCCTGCTGGTCTTGGCCCTGACCCTGAGCCTGCGCCTGGGCCGCTACATCTCCACGCCGCTGCTGCAGCTGCGGGTCTGGCTGCGTGATCCGCACCCGTACACCCCGGCCATCGATCGTCAGGACGAGATCGGCGACCTTGCCCGTCAGTTGCATGCCCGCCTCGCGCCACCGCCGCCGCCTGAGCCGGAAGAAGAGGAAGAGCACGACGACGAGCATGACTTCGCCGACCTTGATCACGCCCCGGCAACCACCAGTGTCGCTGCCCGCAGCCGGGCTATTGCCCAGCAGGATGAGGAAGACGATGAAGCCTTTGCCGGCCTGATCGACGTCGAGCAAAGCAGCGCCAAGCCGGTTGTGGCCGCGCCAGTCTCGACCGAACCGCAGTACAGCGCCGTACTGGCCGTACAGCTGGGTTCGCAGGAGCAACTGCGCCGCCTGCCGCGCACGCGCCTGACCGAGCTGCTCGAGCGTTATCGCGACTGCCTCGAGCAGGCTGCTTCGCTGTATGAAGGTGAAACCTTCACCCTGACCGACGGCAGCACCCTGCTGCTGTTCCACAGCCGCGAGACCGGTGAAGACTACCTGACCAATGCCATCTGCTGCGGCGAGCTGCTGCGCGCCCTGGGCCATGCCCTGCAGATCGAAGTGGCCGATAGCGGCATCACCTTGCAGCTGCAACTGGGGCTGACCGTGGGTGATGACCTGCAAGGACTCGAGCAGGTCGATCTGCTGATGACCGAAAAAGCCCAGGATGCCCTGGCCTTGTCGCAGCACAGCCGCAACCTGCTGTTGGTCGAGCGCAAGATCACCGATGATGCGCTGGTCCGCCAACGCGCCCGCATCCGCCCGATTGCCAGCCCTGAGGGTGCGTGCTGTGTCGAGCGGTTGATGGAGCCGTACCCGTCGATGCTGGAGCGGCAACTGGCGCGCATGCACGAGCGCCGGGCCTGAGGATTGGTCCACCCAGTGGGAGCGGGGGAACCCGCTCCCACAACCCGCACAAACAAAAAGGCCGCCCCCACAGATTTCTGCAGGGGCGGCCTTTGCAAGCGCTTCAATTCAAACTCAGAACCTGAACACTTCCATATCGGTACGCACCGGCGAAGCAATCGGGATCTTCGACTTCTCTGGGGTCTTCTTGACCTGCACTGGCGCCGCCGGCTTCTTGCGGGTTTCTTCAGCCAGGGCCGGCTGATTGGCCAGCGGCTTGACCGCGTTGCTCAACTGCTCGGCCAGCTTCTGCAACAACTGCCCTTGCGCCTGCACCTGGGAAGACTCGCTGCCCTCATGCGGTTGCTCAAGGTGCACTATGCGGTTGTCACGCACGTTGCCGCGGCGATCCAGCAGGCGCCACTGTGCATCCAGAATGGCCGGCTGATCCTTGCCCGAATCCAGCCGAGTGATCGACAGCAGCACCTGCACGTCCGGCGTAAAACCACTGCTCGCCGGCGCCAGCACCACCCGTTGGCTGTCCAGGCGCCAGGCCAGCTGGCGCACCAGCAGCTGGTCAATATCCGAAGACAGGCTGCCCGCCCAACGACCGTCCGTCGCCGAAGTCAGGCTGCCGTCTGCCTGGCGCTGCAAAAAGGTCTCGCGCTGCAGGTAGTCAGCCACCGAAACCGGGCCCAGCACCACAGCCATACCGGCACTCTGCGAAGGCTGGCCAGGTTCACCACTGTCCAGCTGATACAGGGCTACCGGCTGGTGCACACTGCACCCGCCCAGGCCCAGCAGGCCGGTCATCAACAGCGCAAATGGAAAGCGCGGAAATTTCATCATCCCATCCAGGTGGCAGCCATTCGGCACACCGCAGTGATACACATGTAGAGTCTTTGGGGCGCTCGGCCACGCCGGCGCCGCGAGCGACTATCATCCGCGAAAAGGTCGTCCGACTCCAGTAGTTCCGCCGCGAACAACGCCGAAAGTGCCGGTTCAGACGACTCGCCTGGTTAGCTCGAAGCTTCCACCAGCAGCCCATCGACGCGCTGGAAGCCGCGGGGCAGCTTGCTGCCTCGCCGACCGCGTTCGCCCTTGTAGTGCTCCAGATCATCTGGTTTGAGCGACAGGGTACGCTTGCCAGCCTGCAATACAAGGGTCGAACCCTCGCTGATGACGGCCAGGTCGGTGACGTACTCCTCGCGACTGGCAACCCGGTCGCCCGGTACGCCAATGATCTTGTTGCCCTTGCCCTTGCCCAGCTGCGGCAGGTCGGCGACCTTGAACACCAGCAAGCGGCCTTCGGTGGTCACCGCTGCAAGCCAGTCCTGCTCGCGGTTGCTCACCGGCCGCGGCGGGATCACCTTGGCACCGTTGGGCAGGCTGAGCAAACCCTTGCCGGCCTTGTTCTTGGCCTGCAGGTCTTCGCCCTTGACCACGAAGCCGTAACCCGCGTCGGAGGCCACCACATACAGGGCGTCGTCCTCGGGCAGCAGCACGCACTCGAAGGTCGCCCCCGGCGGCGGTGTCAGCCGCCCGGTCAGCGGCTCGCCCTGGCCACGGGCCGAGGGCAACGTGTGCGCGGCCACCGAATAACTGCGCCCGGTGGAGTCGATCAGCACGGCAAACTGGTTGGAGCGCCCCGCCGCAGCGGCCTTGAAGCCGTCACCGGCCTTGTAGGAAAGCCCGGTGGCATCGATGTCATGGCCCTTGGCGCAACGCACCCAGCCTTTTTCCGAAAGCACCACGGTGACCGGCTCGGTCGGCATCAGCTCGTTTTCCGAGAGTGCCTTGGCTTCGCTGCGCTCGACAATTGGCGAGCGACGGTCGTCGCCATACTTCTCGGCATCTTTGATCAGCTCGCTGCGCACCAGCTTTTTCAGCTTGGCGTCGCTACCCAGCAGGGCTTGCAGCTTGGCCTGCTCTTTAAGCAGTTCGTCCTGCTCACCGCGGATTTTCATTTCTTCCAGGCGAGCCAGCTGACGCAAGCGGGTCTCGAGGATATATTCGGCCTGGATCTCGGTCAGCTCGAAGCGGGCAATCAGCGCCTGCTTGGGGTGCTCTTCGGTACGGATGATGTGGATAACTTCATCCAGGTTGAGAAACGCCGTGAGCAAGCCGTCCAACAGGTGCAGGCGCCGCTCGACCTTGTCCAGGCGGTGCTGCAGGCGCCGGCGCACGGTGCCGACGCGGAACTGCAACCATTCCTGCAGCAACAGCCGCAGGTTTTTCAGTTGCGGCCGGCCATCGAGGCCGATGATGTTGACGTTGACCCGGTAGCTGCTTTCCAGATCAGTGGTGGCGAACAGGTGCTGCATCAGCTCGTCGGCATCGACCCGATTGGAGCGCGGGATGATCACGATTCGGCATGGGTTCTCATGATCGGACTCGTCGCGCAGGTCAGCCACCATTGGCAGCTTCTTGGCCTGCATCTGCGCAGCGATCTGCTCGAGCACCTTGGCCCCGGAGACCTGGTGCGGCAAGGCGGTGACGACAATGTCGCCATCCTCGACGCGGTACACCGCACGCATGCGGATCGAGCCTTTGCCGCTCTCGTACATCTTCAAGATGTCGGCACGCGGCGTGATGATCTCGGCTTCGGTCGGATAGTCCGGGCCTTGAATGTGCTCGCACAGGTGCTCGATGGTCGCTTTCGGCTCGTCGAGCAGGCGCACACAGGCGCTGGCGACTTCGCGCAGGTTGTGCGGCGGCACATCGGTGGCCATGCCCACAGCAATACCGGTGGTGCCGTTGAGGAGGATATTCGGCAGCCGTGCCGGCAGAACCGACGGCTCCTGCAGAGTGCCGTCGAAGTTGGGCACCCAGTCGACCGTGCCCTGGCCGACTTCGTCGAGCAGCACTTCGGAGTAGCGCGACAGGCGCGCCTCGGTATAACGCATGGCCGCGAACGACTTCGGATCGTCCGGCGCACCCCAGTTGCCCTGGCCGTCGACCAGGGTATAGCGGTAGCTGAACGGCTGCGCCATCAGCACCATGGCTTCATAGCAGGCCGAGTCGCCGTGCGGGTGGAACTTGCCGAGCACGTCGCCGACGGTACGCGCCGACTTCTTGTGCTTGGAATCGGCATCCAGACCCAACTCGCTCATGGCATAGACAATGCGCCGCTGCACAGGCTTGAGGCCGTCGCCGATATGCGGCAGGGCGCGGTCCATGATCACGTACATGGAGTAGTTGAGGTAGGCCTGTTCGGTGAAGTCAGCCAGGGAACGGCGCTCGACGCCGTCGAGACTGAGTTCCAGTGAGTCGCTCATGCGGGCCTCGTCATTTCAGGTTCTGGCGCAACAGCATGCTGCCGCCGCGCTGGGTAAATTCAAGTTGTTTGAGGGCGCTCATGCCGAGCAGCACGGTTGTGCCGTCAAGGCCGGGCACCACCAGGGCGCGTACGCCCTGCAGGCGGATATCACCCAGTTGCAGGCTGTCCAGACGGGTCCGGTAGCCTTCAGTGCGGCCATTGGCGGTACTCACCAGCACAGGCGCACCGCGTTGCAGCTCAAGGCCTTTGGCCAGCGACTCAGGGATGGCGACATCGGTCGCGCCGGTGTCGAGCATGAAGTGCACGGTCTGGCCGTTGATTGCGCCGTCGGCGACAAAGTGGCCCTGACCATTGCTCAGTAAGCGAACTTCGATGAAACCATCACCATGGGCCGACTCGGGTTGCGCATTGGGGTTGCGCTGCTGATCCTCCCAGACGCCAAAAAAACGCGTGGCAAGAAACATCGCCGCCGCCCAGGCGAGAATCATCAGCACCCTGCCCGCGCGCTTGCCGGCCGGCTGGCTCATGGTTTGCCACTCCAGCCGCCTTGTGGCGCAGCAAAGCGCCAGACGATCGGCCGTACTTCGCCATCGCCGCGGGCGCCGTTGTTGTTGTCCACGCCAATCCAGGCGCCCTCGTCATCGATGATCAAGGCTTCGGCGACGCCAAACAGCTGGTCATAGCGGCGCGCCTCGGTCAGCGCATCGGCGGCAAACGACCAGCAGCGCTCGACGGCGCCGCTGTCCACGTCGCGCCGGCATACCCGGTAGGCATTACGCTCCAGGGTAAACAGCTTGCCGGCATACAGCGCCAGGTCGGCAAAATCGCGCGACACCGGCCGCGGCTTGTCCACTTGCGGCGGCTGCATCTCGACCCCAGCCTCGCTGAACAGCACACAGCTGCGCACGCAGGTCCACAGCGACTGCTGGCGTTGCAAGGCAACCAGGCCGCGCCGTTCCCGTTCGGCGGCCAGCCATAGACGATCGCCCGCCGGGTTGATCACCACCCCCTCGAACAAGCCATTGAAGCGCAGCAGCATGCCGCTGGCACGTGCCCGGCCAACCATCAACGGGTCGATCTTCAACCAGTTCGGCTCACCTTGCAGCGGCACCTGCAGCACCGCCGCATGGGATTCGCTGACCAAGTAAAAGTTACCCGCCTGATCGCAGCTGATACCTTCAAAGTCCAATTCACCACCGCGCACTGCGGCGACCGCCCAACTGCGCACCTTCAAGCCTAATGGCAAGCCACTGTCAGGCACCGGCGGCGCGCTGAAGGCCATCGCTTCGGCCTGCCAGGCGCCATCGCGCTGTTCGAAGCGGTAGATCCGGTCGTCATCGCGGTCGGATACACCCCAGAGCGCGCCACGGCACATCGCCAGGCCCGAGAGGTTGCCGCTGGGCATACCGTCAATGGCGTGCTCGCTGCTCAGCTTCAGCTCCGGCCAGTCGCTCGCCAGACTCGGCAAAGCGACCAGGGCCAGTACTGCGGCAAGCAACCGAACAATCAAACCATGACCTCAGCCAGGTTGCCTTTGGTTTCCAGCCAGCTCTTCCGGTCACCGGCGCGCTTCTTCGCCAGCAGCTTGTCCATCAGCTCGCAGGTGGCCTCGACGTCATCCAGAGTCAACTGCACCAGGCGCCGGGTGTTCGGGTCCATGGTGGTTTCGCGCAACTGCGGCGGGTTCATCTCACCCAGGCCCTTGAAGCGGGTGACCTGCGGCTTGCCACGTTTTTTCTCGGCGACCAAACGGTCAAGAATGCCGTCACGCTCCGCTTCGTCGAGGGCGTAGTAGATCTCCTTGCCCAGGTCGATGCGGTACAGCGGCGGCATGGCGACGTAGACGTTGCCCGCCTCGACCAACGGCCGGAAGTGCTGCACGAACAAGGCGCAGAGCAAGGTGGCGATGTGCAGGCCGTCGGAGTCGGCGTCGGCGAGGATGCAGATCTTGCCGTAGCGCAGCTGCGACAGGTCGGTGGCACCCGGATCGACACCGATGGCCACGGCGATGTTGTGCACTTCCTGGCTGGCCAGCACTTCGCCGCCGTCGACTTCCCAGGTATTGAGGATCTTCCCGCGCAGCGGCAGGATGGCCTGGAATTCCTTGTCCCGCGCCTGCTTCGCCGAACCGCCGGCGGAGTCACCCTCGACCAGGAACAGCTCGGAGCGCATCGGGTCCTGGCCAGCGCAGTCGGCCAGCTTGCCGGGCAGTGCCGGGCCCTGGGTAATGCGCTTGCGCTCGACCTTCTTGCTCGCCTTGAGGCGGCGACCCGCGTTGCTGATGGCAAGCTCCGCCAGCTGCATACCCAGTTCAGGGTGCGCGTTGAGCCACAGGCTGAAGGCATCCTTGACCACGCCGGAGACGAACGCCGCCGCCTCGCGCGAGGACAGGCGCTCTTTGGTCTGGCCGGAGAACTGCGGCTCCTGCATCTTCATCGACAGGACGAAGCTGATCCGCTCCCAGATGTCTTCCGGCGCCAGCTTGACCCCACGCGGCAGCAGGTTGCGGAACTCGCAGAACTCGCGCATGGCATCCAGCAGGCCCTGGCGCAGGCCGTTTACGTGGGTACCCCCTTGCGCCGTCGGGATCAGGTTGACGTAGCTTTCCTGCACGCTGTCGCCGCCCTCGGGCAACCACAGCAGGGCCCAGTCGACCGCTTCCTTGTTACCGGCCAGGCTGCCGCAGAACGGCTCGTCGGGCAGCCGCAGGAAGTCGCTGACCGAATCGACCAGGTACGAGCGCAGGCCGTCTTCGTAGTGCCACTCGACTTTCTCGCCGCTGGCCTTGTCTTCGAAGCTGATCGACAAGCCCGGGCACAGCACGGCCTTGGCCTTGAGCACATGCTTGAGGCGGCTGATGGAAAACTTCGGCGAGTCGAAGTACTTCGGATCTGGGCTGAAATACACGCTGGTACCGGTGTTGCGCTTGCCGACCGTACCGATCACTTCCAGCTCGGTGGCCTTGTAGCCGTCGGCGAAGGTCATCTGGTATTCGTTGCCGTCACGCTTGACCCGCACCCGAACCTGGGTCGACAAGGCGTTGACCACCGAGATACCAACGCCGTGCAGACCACCGGAGAACTGGTAGTTCTTGTTCGAGAACTTGCCGCCGGCGTGCAGTTTGGTGAGGATCAGTTCGACACCCGAGACGCCCTCTTCTGGGTGGATGTCGACCGGCATGCCCCGGCCATCGTCGCTGACTTCCAGCGAGTGGTCGGCATGCAGGATGACCTGCACCGAGCGGGCGTGGCCGGCCAGGGCTTCGTCGACACTGTTGTCGATGACTTCCTGGGCCAGGTGGTTGGGCCGGCTGGTGTCGGTGTACATACCGGGCCGTTTACGCACCGGATCGAGGCCGGAGAGGACTTCGATGGCGTCGGCGTTATAGGCGCTAGCGCTGGGGTTGGCCATGGGTTCTCGTCGTCAGTCTGGTGAATGCGAAAAATCAAAATACAGAAAAATCGAGCGCCGCATATTGCTCGCGGGCAATGCCGGCAAAAGCCAGCAACGCCGGCAGGCGCTTGGTGAAGCCCTGGAAACTGTGGTCGCCACCGGCTTCGATACGCAGCGCGCAGGCCTGGTAGTAGGCAGCGGCGTGGCGGTAGTCGAGGGTTTCATCGGCGGTCTGCAACCATACCTGGTAGCGAGCGGCGTCGGTTGGCGGCGCCACTTCGAGCTCGGCCAGGGCCTGCACGTGGTCCAGGGTCAGCTCCCAGGGCTCATCGGTATACAGGTTGCGCTGGGTGCCCAGGTAGCCGTCGAACAAGCGGTGCGGCGCTACCGCCGGGTTGATCAGCAGTGCCTTGAGGCCATGCCGCTCGGCCAGATGGGTCGCATAGTAGCCGCCCAGCGAACTGCCTACCAGCAAGGGCGCGCCCAGCTCGGCAATGGCGGCTTCGAGCTGGCCAATCGCCTCACGCGGATGATGGTGCAGCGCGGGGATGCGCAACTGGCCAGCCAGGCCCAGTTGCTGCATCACAGCCTCAAGCTGGCGCGCCTTGGTCGACAGCGGCGAGCTGTTGAAGCCGTGGATATAAAGGATGGAACCCGACATGCTGCCCCCAGTATCTGCTGCGGCGCGCCCGCCAGTTGGGGCGCAGGGACGCGCAGTGTAGCGTGTTCGCCGAGCATTGGCGCTGCTTCGGGATTTTCGTAAGACATTGTTCAAGGTCGCTGGGGGCTGCGCGCTCAATAACCGGGGCTGTTGAAATCCAGCTGCAGCACATAATCCAGCGCCCGCTCTACGCCTGTTTCCAGCTGACCGTCTGCATGCAGGCGCAGCCAGCGGTATCCCGGCAACTCTTCACTGACCTTGAAGTCGACGCTACCCGGGGCGAACTGGATGCAGGTCGACGGTGTGGCCATGTAGCGCACGCCGTCACGCGTCTGCTCGAAGGCCTGGTGCACATGCCCCCAGAGCACCGCGCGCACCTGCGGGTGAGCCTGCACCCGTTGCAGCAACTCATCGCTGTTGCGCAGGCCGATCGGCGCCATCCAGGCGCAGCCGATGTCCACCGGCTGGTGGTGACAGCAGATCAGGCAATGGCGCTGGGGGACACTGTTCAGGGCTTGATCGAGGACGGCAAGCTGCGCCGGCGCGAGCAGGCCATGGGTCGCGCCCACCACTGCCGAGTCGAGCATGATGATGCGCCAGTTGCCCACATCGGTTACCGACTGCAACAAATCCGTACCTTGCGCCACCTCGGCCATCACTCGCGCCTGATCATGGTTGCCCGGTAGCCAGCGGGCTGGCGCGCGCAGCGTCGCCGTCATCTCGGCAAAGGCGCGATAGGCCGTCGCGCTGGCATCCTGCGACAGGTCGCCGGTGCACAGCAGCAAGTCGATTGCAGGTTGTTCGCGATGCACCTGGTCGATCACATGCTGCAGGCTGCCGCGGGTATTCAGGCCCAGCAGGGTGCCTGCCGGATCAGCAAACAGATGGGCGTCGGTCAGTTGCACGACATTGATCGGTGCGTGGGGATGGTTGGGCTGCGGCAACGGCCGTCTCCTCGAGCGAGTTCTGCGCGATTATCGCCGCTGACAGCTTTCACGCAAGCCGGCGAAGCCGACTCGCATCACATTTTCAGCGTACTGCCGCCAGTTCATGGCCGCAGGCCAGGCAGTGGCTCAGCCATTCGCCGAGAAACAGATTGAGCTGGGCCTTCTCGTCGGGCTGGTGCATGGCTTCGTTGGGGTACGGGTAGATGCTGCGAAAGCGCCGTGCATGCTCGGCGCTGACCACTTCGGCCATGCGCGCATCGTGGTACACCTGCACTTCCAACTGCGGCACCGGCAGCCAGGGCAGGCTATGTTCCTGACGCACGCGCAGGGTGGTGGTGTATGGGCACGTCAGCAGCACGTCCAGCACCAGCACGCCAAGCATCTGGTCGCCCTGGGTCATACCGATGCGCCGCGAGCTCTGGGTAGTACGCATGTCCGGCAGCAGGCGCATCAAGCGAGCGTAATTGGCCTCGCAGGCACTTTGCAGCCCGACCAGATCGACCCGATAACGCTCGCGCAGCAGGTTCACTTCCACATCCCCCGTACTTCGTCGCGGTTCAGCGCCAGCCATTGCAGGCCGATGATGCTGGCCGCGTTGCAGATGCGCCCGTCACGTACCGCCTGCAGGGCGTCCTCGAACGACCAGGCGCGCACGCGGATATCCTCGCCCTCTTCCTCCAGCCCATGCAAGCCGCCGGCACCTTCGCTGACGCAGCGGCCGAGAAACAGATGCACGAACTCGTCGCTGCCGCCCGGCGATGGGAAGTAGCGGGTCATCGGCCACAGGGCCGAGAAGGTCAGGCCGGCTTCTTCTTCGGCTTCGCGATGGGCAACCTCTTCAGGCTGCTCGTCCTTGTCGATCAGGCCCGCGACCATTTCAATCAGCCAGGGATTGGCCACCTTGCCCATGGCGCCAGCGCGGAACTGCTCGATCAGCACCACCTCGTCGCGCAGCGGATCGTACGGCAGCACGCACACTGCATCGTGGCGCACGAACAGCTCGCGGCTGATCTCACGGCTCATGCCGCCGGCGAACAGCTCATGGCGCAGGTGCAGCTTGTCGAGCTTGTAAAAGCCCTGGAAGCAGTTCTCGCGCTTGACGATCTCAACCGTCTTGGGCACCGAATTGGACGTGTCTGTCATGGAAATCCTCATTACCTCAACTACCGCATCGCGCCATCCTACTCTGCGTTTGACCGGGTTTCACCCCTTTCCGTTGACCGTTCAGGCTGCTGGAAGCGGGTGCGTCATGTCTGTTAGCTTAGTGGCGAACCGACGGCTTTGCCGACGGTCCAAGGCCGACTATCCAAGTTCTGCAAGGATCATCATGACGCTAGTCAAACTGACTTCCGTGGCTGTGCTGGCGGTGGCACTGAGCGCCTGCCAGAGCCTGTTCGCGCCCAATTACCGGGCCCCACTCGAGGTCAAGCGCGATGCCTGGGAGCACGTCAAGCCGGGCTGCAGTGCCAGCGACTGCCCGCTGGTGAACATCGACACCGTGCACTTCCCGGCGCTGCCCAAGCTCGACGCCATCGTCGAAAGCCGCCTGCTGCAACTGACCACCGACAACGCCCGCAGCAGCGCGCCGACCTCGCTCAAGGCCTACGAGGATCAGTACCTGGCCAGCGCCGACAAGCGCAACAGCAGCTACCTGCAAGCCAAGGTACGTGAACAGCATGACGGCTTGGTGATCATCGAGCTGTCCAGCTACCTCGACAGTGGTGGCGCCCACGGCATGCCCGGCCGCGCGTTCATCAACTACTCGCGCAAGCAGGACAAGGTCCTGACCCTGCAGGACATGCTGGTGCCAGGCCAGGAAGACACCTTCTGGAAAACCGTCGAAGAGTCGCACCGCGCCTGGATGATCAGCACCGGCATGGACAAGGACGCCGAATTCGTCAAGACCTGGCCGTTCAAGAAGTCCCCGCACATCGCCCTGACCTACGGTGCGGTCGTGGTGAAGTACGAGGTGTATGCCATCGCGCCCTACTCCATGGGCCACATCGAGCTGAAAATCCCCTACCCGCGCCTGAATGGCGTAATCAAGCCTGAGCTGTTTCCCGGCCGCGGCTGACACTCAATAGCCCGTACAGCAGCCCTGCCAGCACCAACGCCGGCAGGGTTGCACCGACCTCCGGGGCCAGGTTGGCAATGCCATGATAGGCCGCGACGCCCACCGCCCAGGCCAGCAGCGCCTGCCAGTGCAAGCCGTCGACACGGGTCGGCAACTGGCGCTGGCGGATCACGAAGTGGTCCGTCAGCACCACGCCGAACAGCGGCGCGAACACCGAACCGATCAACAGCAAGAAGTTCTCGTACTGGGCCAGCGGCGCCAGGCAGGCGATCAGCGTGCACAGCAGGCCGATCGCCAGGGCCAGGTGTTCGACCTTGATCGGCAGCAGCAAGCCGGTGGAGACCGCGCCGGAATGGATATCGGCAAAAGCGTTCTCGGTCTCATCCAGCAGAATCAACAACAGCGGGATACCCAAGCCGGCGCCGGCCAGCGCCAGCAGCAGGGCATTGGCCTCACCGCTTGGCGCAAAGGCCAGGGTGTAGGCAACGCCAAGGCTCATCAGCCAGGCATTACCAAGCAGATAACCGAGCACGGTGCCACTGAACACGCGGCCCGCATGCTGGGCGAAGCGCGAATAGTCGGCAATCAACGGCAACCACGACAGCGGCATGGCGATGACGATGTCAAAACCGACTGCCAGCGACATCGAGCCATCGCCCGCTCGCTGCCAGATAGCGCTCAGATCGGCCTTGGCAAACAGGTTCCAGGTCAGCCACAGGCAGGCGCCGATCAATAGCCAGATACCCCACTTGCGCAAGATCTTGCGCACGAAGGTCAGCGGACCGCAGATTGCCAGCAGCGTTGCCAACGCGCCAAAGCACAGCGTCCACAGCAGCGGGCTGGTCCAGGCACTATCGGCTCCGAACGCCCGCGCGCCGAGCAGGCTGGCGGCGTCGCGCATGACGATGATTTCGAACGAGCCCCAGCCAATCAGCTGGAGCAAGTTGAGCACTGCCGGCAGGCGCACGCCGTGCCGGCCAAGGCTCAAGCGCAAGGTGCCCATGGCCGACAGGCCGGTGTCACTGCCAATTACTCCGGCTGCGGCCAGCAGCAGCACGCCAACCGCAGTGCCGAGCACGATTGCCAGCATCGCGCCGGCCAGGCCCAGGCCTGGAGCAAGCATGGCGCCGACCTGCAGCACCATCAAGCCAGTGCCAAGGGAGAACCACAGGACAAACAGGTCCCGCCCGCCGAACAGGCGCTGGCTGGCGGGAATCGGATGATCGGGGGAGAAGTTGCTGGGGGTGGTCATAGTTGATGCTCGCCGGAGTTATTGTGGAGATGCGAGGGGTTCGCGCTCGTTCGCGGGTAAACCCGCACCCACAAGGTTTTGCAGCGCCGCCTAAACCTGTGGGAGCGGGTTTACCCGCGAAGGGCTGCAAAGCAGCCCCAGTTGCATCACACCTTCTGGTACAGCTGGCTGCCGGTCTGACGGAAGCGCTCGGACTGCTCGCGCATGCCCTCCTCGACCGACATGTCGACCGCCTCGATACGCTGATTGGCAGCGTACTCGCGCACTTCCTGGGTGATCTTCATCGAGCAGAACTTCGGCCCGCACATCGAGCAGAAGTGAGCGACCTTGGCCGATTCCTTGGGCAGGGTCTCGTCGTGGTAGGCACGGGCGGTGTCCGGGTCCAGGCCAAGGTTGAACTGGTCCTGCCAGCGGAACTCGAAGCGCGCCTTGGACAGCGCGTTGTCGCGGATCTGCGCGCCGGGGTGGCCCTTGGCAAGGTCGGCGGCGTGGGCGGCGATCTTGTAGGTGATGATGCCGGTCTTGACGTCATCCTTGTTCGGCAGGCCGAGGTGTTCCTTGGGCGTGACATAGCAGAGCATGGCGCAGCCAAACCAGCCGATCATCGCCGCACCGATGCCCGAGGTGATGTGGTCGTAGCCCGGCGCGATGTCGGTGGTCAGCGGGCCGAGGGTGTAGAACGGCGCCTCGTCGCAGCATTCCAGCTGCTTGTCCATGTTCTCCTTGATCAACTGCATCGGCACATGGCCGGGACCTTCGATCATGCACTGCACGTCGTGCTTCCAGGCGATCTTGGTCAGTTCGCCCAGGGTCTCCAGCTCACCGAACTGGGCGGCGTCGTTGGCATCGGCAATCGAGCCCGGACGCAGGCCGTCGCCGAGCGAGAAGCTGACGTCGTAGGCCTTCATGATTTCGCAGATTTCATCGAAATGGGTGTAGAGGAAGTTCTCCTGGTGATGCGCCAGGCACCACTTGGCCATGATCGAACCACCACGGCTGACAATGCCGGTGACGCGCTTGGCGGTCAGCGGCACGTAGCGCAGGAGCACGCCGGCATGGATGGTGAAGTAGTCCACGCCCTGCTCGGCCTGCTCGATCAAGGTGTCGCGGAACAGCTCCCAGGTCAGGTCTTCGGCAACGCCGCCGACCTTTTCCAACGCTTGGTAAATCGGCACGGTGCCGATCGGCACCGGCGAGTTGCGGATGATCCACTCGCGGGTTTCATGGATGTGCTTGCCGGTGGAGAGGTCCATGACCGTGTCCGAACCCCAGCGGATGCCCCAGGTCAGCTTGGCCACTTCTTCTTCGATGGACGACCCCAGCGCGCTGTTGCCGATGTTGCCGTTGATCTTCACCAGGAAGTTACGGCCGATGATCATCGGTTCGAGTTCGGTGTGGTTGATGTTGGCCGGGATGATCGCGCGACCACGGGCGATTTCGTCGCGAACGAACTCTGCGGTGATTTCCTTGGGCACGCTGGCGCCGAAGCTGTGGCCGGCGTGCTGCTGCTCAAGCAGGCCGGCAGCGCGGGCCTCTTGCAGCTTCATGTTTTCGCGGATGGCGACGTATTCCATCTCGGCAGTAATGATGCCCTGCCGCGCGTAGTGCATCTGCGTAACGTTGGCGCCGGCCTTGGCCCGGCGCGGATTGCGCACGTGGGCAAAGCGCAGCTTGGTCAGTTCGGCATCGCCCAGGCGCTGCTGGCCGAAGTTCGAGCTCAGGCCCTCCAGGCGTTCGGTGTCGCCCCGCGCGTCGATCCAGGCCGAGCGGACATCGCCCAGGCCCTTGCGCACATCGATGCTGACAGCAGGGTCGGTATACGGGCCCGAGGTGTCGTACACCAGCACCGGCGCATTGGCTTCGCCGCCAAAATCGGTAGGGGTGTCATCCAGGCTGATTTCGCGCATGGGCACACGGATATCCGGGCGCGAACCCTGGACATACACTTTGCGCGAACGGGTGAAGGGTTGCACAGACTGCTGATCGACTTGCGCCGATTCGCTGAGGTTGATCGCTTTTTCTTGTTTGCTCATCACAGGCTCCAGACAGCTTCCTAGCGGCGGAATGTCGGGGAGAACCTGAATGACGCGGACACACCCTTGATGGGTGCAGTGCCGGATACCTGGATGCCAATGCGCGGCTGCGCTGCTCGACAAATCCCGGACCTGACACAAGAGACTCGCCGGGAAAGCGAGAAATCTTGTTCCCTACGCAGGCGCTAACCTGATCAGGTTCAACGGGATCCGGAAACTTCCGATCTCAGCCTTTGCATCAAGGCACCCCGACAAGAACATGCGCAGTCTAGACTGGAGTTGCGCGCAAAGCCAAGGGTGCTTGCAGCGCGGCGATCAAAGGCGCCAATCAGCGATTGTTGCCGGCCGTGCACAGCCTTACACTGGCGCACCGATACTCAACGGTTCAGTAATTAAAACTCGTACAAGGATTGCCCTATGCTGCGCAAACTTTCACTGGCGGTTGCCGTGTCTTGTGCGTCCAACGGAGTGGTCTGGGCGGCTGACCTGCCCGCGCCGGTGAAGACCGACCTGATCAGCGTCTATCAGGAAGCGGCCAGCAACAACGCCGACCTTGCCGCTGCCCGCGCCGACTATGGCGCACGCCGCGAAATCGTGCCGCAGGCCCGCGCCGGGCTGCTGCCGAACCTATCGGCGGGTGCCGAAATGATGAACACCCGCACCAAGCTCGACGAGCCGGCGATCACCTCCAATCGCAGCGGCAATTCGTGGAGCGCGACCCTGTCGCAGCCGATCTTCCGCGCCGATCGCTGGTTCCAGTTGCAAGCCGCCGAAGCGGTCAACGAGCAGGCGGCGCTGGAGCTGTCGGCCAACGAGCAGAACCTGATTCTGCAGACCGCCGAGAACTATTTCTCGGTACTGCGCGCACAAGACAATCTGGCCTCGACCAAAGCCGAGGAAGCCGCCCTCAAGCGCCAGTTGGATCAGTCCAACGAGCGCTTTGACGTCGGCCTGTCGGACAAGACCGACGTGCTCCAGTCGCAGGCCAGCTACGACACGGCGCGGGCCAACCGGATCATCGCCGAACGCCAGGTAGCAGATGCCTTCGAGGCATTGGTAACGCTGACCAACCGCGACTATGGCTCGTTGCAGGGCGTGGTCCACAGCCTGCCGATCCAGGTGCCGATGCCCAACGATGCCAAGGCCTGGGTCGAGACCGCCGCACGGCAGAACCTCAACCTGCAGGCGACCAACTACGCTGTCGATGCCGCCGAAGAAACCTTGCGCCAGCGCAAGGCCGGCCATGCCCCGACGGTCGACGCGGTGGCGCGTTACCAGAAGGGTGACAACGATGCGCTGGGCTTCTCCAACCCGGCGCCGCAGCCCGGCGTGCGCTACGGCGGCGACGTCGAACAGACCAGCATCGGCCTGCAGTTGAACATCCCGCTGTACAGCGGCGGCCTGACCAGCTCGCAAGTGCGCGAGGCCTATCAGCGCTTGAGCCAGAGCGAGCAACAGCGCGAAAGCCTGCGCCGCCAGGTGGTGGAAAACACCCGCAACCTGCACCGCGCGGTGAATACCGATGTCGAACAGGTGCAGGCGCGCAAGCAGTCGATCATCTCCAACCAGAGTGCGCTGGAGGCGACCGAAATCGGTTATCAGGTCGGCACCCGCAACATCGTCGACGTGCTCGATGCGCAACGCCAGCTGTACACCTCGGTGCGTGACTACAACAACAGCCGCTACGACTACATTCTGGATAACCTGCGCCTGAAGCAGGCTGCCGGCACCCTGAGCCCGCAGGACCTGTCCGACCTGGGCCGTTATCTGAAAGCCGATTACAACCCGGACAAGGACTTCCTGCCACCGGATCTGGCAGCAGCGGCGGCGAAGAACTTCGAACGCCGGCCCTGATCTGCGACTGCGGCGCCGGGCTCACCCGGCGCCGCGATCTATCGCTAGCCCAGCAGCCGAGCCAGGCCATCCAGCAAGCGCTGCAACGCGCCCTGGTTGGCCTGCATCACCGCCCTGCCCGCTTCGCCCATGCGCTTGGCGTCCTGCGGCAACTCGACCAGCCGCTGCACGGCGGCGGCCAATGCCTGGCTGTCGGCAACTGAGTGCAACGCGCCGGCATCTTTCAGCATTGCGCTGATATCGAGGAAGTTGAACACGTGTGGGCCGCTGATCACCGGCAAGGCCAGCGCGGCCGGCTCCAGCGGGTTGTGCCCGCCTGTTGGCACCAGGCTGCCGCCGACGAAGGCGATGTCTGCCAGCGCATAGAGGAACAGCAGCTCGCCCATGGTATCGCCGAGCAGCACCTGGGTTGCGTCGGTGACCAACTCGGCGCTGGAGCGGCGCACGGTAGCGAACTGTTCGGCACACAACGCATGCACCGCGTTGAACCGCTCAGGATGACGCGGCACCAGAATCAGCAGCGCATCGGCATGCACCTGCAGCAGGCGGCGGTGCGCCTCCAGCACCTGCGCATCCTCGCCTTCATGGGTGCTGGCTGCGATCCAGACCGGGCGTTGGCTGGCCTGCCATTGCTCGCGCAACTGGCGGGCACGGGGCAGCAGCTGTTCGTCGAGCTTGAGGTCGAACTTGATCGAGCCGGTCACCTGCACGCATTCAGGCCGCGCGCCGAGGCTACGAAAGCGCTCGGCTTCGGTTTCGGTCTGCGCCGCAATCAGGCTCATCTCGGCGAGCATTGGCCGGGTCAGTTTGGCGAAGCGGCCATAGCCGCGCGCCGACCGCGCCGACAAGCGCGCATTGGCCAGCGCCACCGGGATGCCGCGCCTGGCGCACTGGTGGATATGGTTGGGCCACAGCTCGGTTTCCATGATCACGCCCAGCCGCGGCCGCACATGGTCGAGAAAACGCGCCGCCGCCCAGGGCAGGTCATACGGCAGGTAGCAATGCTGAATGCGTGGCTCATCGGCAAACAGCGCGCGAATCCGCTCCGAACCGGTAGGGGTCATGCAGGTTACAGTGATCGCCAGCTCGGGATAGGCCTTGAGCAATGCGCGCACCATCGGCGCCGCCGCGATGCTCTCGCCGACCGACACCGCATGCACCCAGATGCCGCCCTGATGCATCGGCGGCAGCTTGATGGCAAAGCGCTCGGCGACGCGTTGGCCGTAGGCCGGCGCCTTGCGCGCACGCAGGAACAGGCGCAGCGCTACCAGCGGCAGGCCCAGGTGAAACAGCAGGGTATAAAGGGTTCTGTTCATGGCGGCGCAGTTTACTAGGAACTGCCTGAAAAGGCCTGCCCATGTCCGCCCAAGCCATAAAAGCGGCGGACATAGTGTGAAAGCTGGCAAGCGGATCGCCTAGAATGGCCGCCAATCAATCGAGGAACGCAGCGTGAACGCATATGTTTATCTGGCCATCGCCATTTGCGCCGAGGTCGTCGCCACCGCTTCGATGAAGGCGGTCAAAGGCCTCAGTACGCCGCTACCGCTGTTGCTGATGATCGCCGGCTACACCGTGGCGTTCTGGATGCTGACCCTTGTGGTACGCAGCATTCCGGTAGGTATTGCCTACGCCATCTGGTCGGGGCTGGGCATCGTCCTGATCAGCATCGCCGCTTGGCTCATCTATGGGCAGAAACTGGACCTGCCGGCCGTGCTCGGCATGGCGATGATCGTCGGCGGCGTGGTAGTCATTCAGGTATTTTCCAACAGCAGCGGGCACTGACCGTTGCGTTGCGCGGTCAACGGCAAAGACATCAGCCTGTATACTGCTGGCCTGTCCCTGTCTTTGAGGTGCCCGCATGCCATCTGCCATTTCCACTGACGTACTGATCGTCGGCGCCGGGGTCGCAGGCCTCTGGCTCAATGCCCGGCTGCAGCGCCTGGGCTATTCGACGGTGCTGGTGGAACGCGCAAGCCTGGGCGGCGAGCAGACCATCAAGTCGCAGGGGATCATCCACGGCGGCATCAAGTACGCTCTGCACGGCAGCCTGACCGGCGCCTCCGAGGCGATCGCCGACATGCCGCGGCGCTGGCGCGAGGCGCTGGCCGGCAGCGGCGAGCTGAACCTGGACAAGGTACGCTTGTTGTCCGATGCACATTACCTGTGGTCGCCGGGCGGCCTGCTTGGCAATGTCACCAGCTTTTTTGCCAGCAAGGCCATGCGCGGCCGGGTCGATCAGGTCAAGGGCGAACAACTGCCGCCTGCCCTGCAAGACCGCGCCTTCAAAGGCAAGGTCTATCGCCTCGCCGAGCTGGTCATCGACGTGCCCAGCCTGCTCGCCAACCTCGCTGCGCTGGCCGGTGACAGCTTGCTCGCCGGCGAGCAGATCGAGCCGTTGCGCGAAGGCGATGAACTGGTCGGCCTGCGTGTCGACGGGCGCGAGATTCACGCCCAGCGCATCGTGCTGAGCGCCGGTGGTGGCACCGCCGAGCTGCTTCAGGCCCTCGGCCTGGACCAACCGGCCATGCAGCGCCGACCGTTGCACATGGTTCTGGCCAAGGGCCCCAACCTCAAGCCTTTGTACGCGCACTGCCTCGGCGGTGGGCCCAAGCCGCGCATCACGGTCACCACTCATCCCGGCGCGGATGGCCAGTGGGTGTGGTACCTGGGTGGTGATTTGGCTGAAGCCGATGGCGTTGCCCGCGAGCCAGCGGCGCAGATCGCTGCCGCGCAGAAAGAAGTCGCCAGCCTGTTGCCATGGGTAGATCAAAGCCAGCTGCGCTGGGCCACCCTGCGGGTTGATCGAGCCGAGCCAGCGCAGTCTGGCCAGCTGCGGCCGGACAACGCCTTCCTCGCCGAAGAGCAGCGCCTGCTGGTCGGTTGGCCGACCAAACTGGCGCTGGCGCCGGACTTCGCCGATCACGTGCTGGCCAAGCTCGAACGCGATGGTATTCGCCCTCAAGCCAAGCCTGACTTGTCCGGCCTGCCCCGGCCTGCGCTCGGCGTACCGGCCTGGGAGCAACTGCTGCCATGAGCCTGCCCGATCTGCATGACCTGCACCGAGCGCTGGGCAGCACTGGCCTGATGGTTTCGCCGCTGGGCCTGGGCACGGTCAAGCTGGGCCGTGATCAAGGCGTCAAATACCCCACCGGGTTCACCATCCCAGGCGACGACGAGGCACGCATGCTGCTGGCCCAGGCGCGTGAACTGGGGATCAACCTGATCGATACCGCGCCGGCCTACGGTCGCAGTGAAGAGCGCCTTGGGCCGCTGCTGCGCGGTCAGCGTGACGAGTGGGTGATCGTCAGCAAGGTCGGTGAAGAGTTCAACGATGGCCAGTCGCACTTCGACTTCTCTGCTGCGCACACCCGGCGTTCGGTCGAACGTAGCCTCAAGCGTCTTGAAACGGATCGAATCGAGCTGGTGCTGGTCCATTCAGATGGTAATGATCTGGCGATCCTCGAGCAGGAAGAGGTCTACCAGACCCTCGCCGCGCTCAAGCAGGAAGGCAAGATTCTCGGTTTTGGCTTGTCTGGCAAGACCGCGGCAGGTGGGCTCAAGGCGTTGCAGGAGGGTGACTGTGCGATGGTTACCTACAACCTCAACGAGCAAACCGAACGCCCGGTACTGGATTACGCCGCCGAGCATGGCAAAGCCATTCTGGTGAAGAAGGCCCTCGCCAGCGGGCATGTCTGCCTGGCGCCGGGGGTGGATGCGGTACAGGCCAGCTTCGAGCTGCTGTTTGCCCACCCAGGCGTGAGCAGTGCTATCGTCGGCACCATCAACCCGCTGCATCTGGCCCATAACGTGGCCACCGTTGCCCGTATCTTGAGGCAGCAATAAGGCCGCTGGCACGGCTACACAAGCGCAAGGAGGAGCCTCGTGGCACGTACGCTGATCCGCAAGAACCCGAGCAACTTCAAAACGCTGCCGCTGCATGTCGAAGCCACTGCCGAGGGCCTGAGTTATCAGACTATCGGCATGCCGCTGAACTTCGCCCAGACCCTGCAACGACGCAAGGCGGTGCAGGTGGCCGATAGCGAGCGCTTCGTAGTTGAGCTGGCCAACCTGGGCGTGTCGGTGCGGCTGACGCTGCAGTGGCAGAACCGCGAATACTGGGTGCTGGTGCGTCAGCGCCGGCAAGACCGTGGCGATGTGGTGCTCAAGCTGATTTCCGGCTATGTGCCGGCGCAGGAGCTGAACCTGCCGCTGCATACCGCGATTCAGGAGGTAGCCGAAGAGTGCCTGCTGGAGACGCCAGAGGGCTGGCTGGGCGGGCGCTTCAACGATACCTGGTTGCCCGCGCCCTACGCGGCGGCGCTGCATTATCGGGAGGCGTTGCCGTTTGTGCTCACCTCACAGGCGACGGCGGCGCGGCCGGTGCAGTCGGGCAACCTGGTGTTGATCGAACAGCCGCGGGCCTATGTGCATTTGCCTACAGCGTCGTTGCAGCTGATCTATGACTTGCGCTTGCAGGTGCCGCGGGAGGCCAAGTCGCTGAGTCTGTTTCATGTGGATGAGCGGCTGGAAGGGGATCAACTGGTGGCGCGGCTTAATCGCAAGCGGCCTGATCTGTACTTGATGCCGTTGGTGGATGGGCGGCCTACGGCTGAGCTGTTCACGCTGAAGAAGGACACCTTGGTGCCGGCCAGTACCCGTGGGATCTGGCTGGCCGAGAGTTTTGCCCGGCAGGAAGGCTGGGTGGTGCGTGATGAGCGAGTGCGCTGGAAGGATTGGCTGCGCCAGCAGGGGCTGGTGGAGCCTAGGCCTGCTTCGCGGTTGCAGCGGCTGACGGGCAAGGCGCGGGCTCTGCTGGCTCGGGCGCGGACTTCGCTGCATAAATAGTTACGCGGACTGCTCTTTGTAGGAGCGGCCTTGTGTCGCGAGAGGCCCGCAAAGCGGGCCCAGCAATGTCGGCGGCGGAGCTGAAATTTGGGGGGCGCTTCGCACCCCCTTCGCGACACAAGGCCGCTCCTACAGGGGATCGGGGCATGCCGAGAATGAAAAGGGCCGCTAAGCGGCCCTTTTTCAGTTCTTGCGGATCTTTTCCACTATTGCAGTGGTGGAGCTGTTTTCCACAAGGCCGAGCACTTTCACCGTCCCGCCGTAGCTGGTAACGATGTCGGCGCCGACGACTTGATCGATGCCGTAGTCGCCACCTTTGACCAGCACATCAGGCTTGACCTGGCTGAGCAGGTTTTCTGGAGTGCCTTCCGGGAAGCTGATGACCCAGTCGACGGCGCCCAAGCCTGCGAGAACTGCCATGCGCCGGTCGACGCTGTTGATCGGGCGGCCAGGACCCTTCAGGCGACTGACCGAGGCGTCGTCGTTGACGGCGACGATCAGGCGATCACCTTGAGCGCGGGCTTGCTCCAGGTAGGTCACGTGGCCGGCATGAAGGATGTCGAAACAGCCGTTGGTGAACACGATCGACTCGTTGTGCGCGCGCGCATCGTCGATCGCCAGCAACAACTGTTCGATGGTCAACACGCCGCGCTCCGAACCTTCTTCGCGCTGAATCGCACGGCGCAGTTCAGGGGCGCTGATCGCCGCGGTACCGAGCTTGCCGACCACGATGCCGGCGGCAAGGTTGGCCAGGGCCACGGCATGGGGCAGGTCTTCGCCAGCAGCGATAGCGGCGGCCAGGGTCGAGATGACCGTGTCGCCGGCACCGGTGACGTCGAACACTTCACGGGCCCGGGCCGGCAGGTGCAGCGCCGGGTGGTCGGCGCGCAGCAGGGTCATGCCATGTTCGCCACGGGTCACCAGCAATGCACCCAGGTCCAGCTCCTGCATCAATTGCAGGCCTTTGCCGACCAGGTCGGCTTCATCGACGCAGCGGCCGACAATGGCTTCGAACTCGCTCAGGTTGGGCGTGATCAGGCTCGCGCCGCGGTAGATCGAGAAGTCCTTGCCCTTGGGGTCGGCCAATACCGGAATACCGCGGGCACGCGCCGCCTGGACCAGGCTCTGGTGGTTTTTCAGGGCGCCCTTACCGTAGTCGGACAGGACCAACACCTTGACCCCATCCAGCAGCTTTTCAACCTCGACACCCAATGACAGCGGGTCGGTGGCGAACGGTTCTTCGAAGTCGATGCGCAGCAGTTGCTGATGACGGCTCATGACCCGCAGCTTGACGATGGTCGGCTGGTGGGCAATGCGCTGGAAGATCGAGCGTACGCCCGCAGCCTGCAAGCTGTTGCTCAGGCTCTCGGCCGCTTCGTCCTGGCCGGTCACACCGACCAGCGAGGCCGGCGCGCCCAGGGCGGCAATATTCAAGGCCACGTTGGCCGCGCCGCCGGGACGGTCTTCGATCTGTTCGACCTTGACCACAGGCACCGGCGCCTCCGGGGAAATACGTGAAGTACCACCATGCCAGTAGCGGTCGAGCATGACATCGCCGACCACCAACACCGGGGCTTGATCGAAACTCGGCATGGACAACTTCATGGGCAACCCATATGGAAAAATTAACAGGGGCAGGATATTAGCACAGGCCAGACGATGGCTTTAGCGCCAAGCTGGCCTGGACAATTCCGGTGACAATCGGGGCCGGATCGGCCCCGCAACAGCCGACTCAGGTGATATCGACTTTCTCTGGCTGATCAAGGCCCATCGCGTGCAGGCGGGCATAATGGCCATTAGCCTCAAGCAGTTCGGCGTGAGTACCGCGCTCGACCAGACGGCCTTGGTCCATGACCAGGATCATGTCGGCCTTTTCGATGGTCGACAAGCGGTGGGCGATGACCAGCGTGGTGCGACCTTGCATAACATGATCCAGCGCGGCCTGGATGTGCCGCTCCGACTCGGTATCGAGCGCCGAAGTGGCCTCGTCAAGAATCAGCAGCGGGGCGTTTTTCAGCAAGGCCCGGGCAATCGCCAGGCGCTGGCGCTGGCCGCCGGACAACAGCACACCGTTCTCGCCGACTTCGGTGTCGAAGCCCTTGGGCAACTGATCAACGAATTCCTTGGCGTAGGCGTCGGCGGCGGCAGTCTCGATGGCCTCGCGCGGCGCACCAGCCAGATCGCCGTAGGCAATGTTGTTGGCGACGGTATCGTTGAACAGGGTGACGTGCTGGGTGACCTGCGAGACATGCCGGCGCAGGTTGCGCAACTTGTACTCTTCGATCTCCACGCCATCGAGCAGAATCTGCCCTTCATTGTGGTGATAGAAGCGCGGGATCAGCGCTGCCAGGGTCGACTTGCCACTGCCGGAGCGACCAACCAGGGCGATCATCTGCCCAGGCTCTGCGGTAAAGCTGATGTCGTTCAGCACCTGGCGCTCGGTACCGGGGTAGGTGAAGCTCAGGTTGCGCACCACCAGACGACCCTCGACGCGGTCCTTTTCAACCGTGCCAGCGTCCACTTCGGCAGGCTCGTCGAGCTGCTCGAAGATACTCTCGGCACCGGCCAGGCCTTTCTGGATGGTCGAGCTGACTTCCGAAAGCTGACGAATCGGCTTGGGCAGCAGGCCAGCGGCAGTAATGTAGGCCACCAGATCGCCGGCCGAAGCGTCGCCGCGCAGGAACAGCACGAGGAACATCAGCGACGCCATGGCGGTGTAGATCACCAATTGCAGCGCCGGCGTGTACAGCGCGCCAGTCTTGGTCATGCGCAGCTGTTTGTCGGTGTTGCTCTGGCTGGCCGCGTTGAAACGGCGCTGCTCGTAGGCTTCGCCGCCGAAGCTGCGCACCACACGGTAGCCTTGAATGGTCTCGGAGGCGACATGGGTCACATCCCCCATCGCGACCTGGATCTTCTTGCTCTGCTTGCGGAATTTCTTGCTGGCAGTACTGACCATCACCGCGATGATCGGCAGGATCGCCAACATCACCAGGGTCAGTTTCCAATTCATCCACAGCAGGTAGGCGAACAGGAACACCACCGTCAGGCCTTCACGGATCACCACCTTGATTGCATCGGTGGCAGCACCGGTGACCATGGTCACGTTGAAGGTGATGCGCGAGATCAGGTGGCCCGAGTTGTGGCTGTCGAAATAGCGGTTGGGCAGCACCAGCAGCTTGTTGAACAGCTCGACGCGCAGGTCGTGGACCAGGCCCAGCGAGACCTTGGCCAGAAAGTAGTTACCCAGGAACGAACCAAGGCCCTGCCAGGCGGCGATCAGAATGATCAGCAGCGGCACTGCCTGCAGCAGTTTCAGGTCGCGCAGGTACGGCACGGAGGGGAACAGCACGGCTTGAGAATCGCTCAGGCCGTCGACGAAATACTTGAGGATGCCGGCCAGCATGGGCTGGGTCGAAGCAAAGATCACGAAGCCGAGGATGCTGAGCATGAAGATGCCGAGATAGGGCTTCACATAGCTGAGCAGGCGGAAATAGATCTTCAGGCTCGAGGGCGCGGACGATTCGGGAACTGTCATGACAATCCGTCGGGTGAAAAAGAGTCGGGATTATACCACACGCGGTGTTGCCGACCGCCTGCTGCAGGTAAGATAGGCGGCTGCCCTGCCCTTGGCCACACTCTGGAGACTTGATGCAAGCGCTTGAACAGGCACGTTATCTCGCACTGCGCGAAGGCGCCACTGTGCTCGAAGCCGACGGCACCGGCGACAAGGTCCTGCGCCTGGCCGATGGCAGCATGCTCAAACTGTTTCGTCGCAAGCGCCTGCTCAGCTCTGCTGCGTGGTATCCGTATGCGCAGCGCTTTGCCGACAACTGTCGGCACTTGCAGGAGCGGCAGATTCCGTGTCCAGTGGTGAAGGCGGTATACCGTATTGGCGCAATCGAGCGCGATGCCGTGCACTATGCGCCACTGCCTGGGCAGACCTTGCGCCAGGTGCTTGAACAGCCTGCCGATCACGACCAACTGCGTGCGCAACTGGGCCGGTTCATCGCGATTCTGCATGAGCGCGGGGTGTACTTCCGCTCGGCGCACATGGGCAATGTGGTGCTCACGCCTGAGGGTGAGCTGGGCTTGATCGACATCGCCGACCTGCGCATCTTCCGCCGGCCGCTGCGCAAATCGCAGCGGCTGCGCAATTTCAAGCACATGCTGCGCTATCCTCAGGATCGCCAGTGGCTACTCGACGCCGGCGACAGCAGCTTTGTCGACGGCTATCTGGCCGCCCAGCAGCTGTGTAGCCGCGAAGAGCTGACCAGGGTTCTGGCCTGAAACCGCGCAAACCTTGAATTCACCGCGACCTGTAGGAGCGGCCTTGTGTCGCGAAAGGCCAGCGTAGCTGGCCCGCGAAGTCAGCGGCGATGCTGAGGCCGTCGGGCCCGCTCTGCGGGCCTTTCGCGACACAAGGCCGCTCCTACAGGGATCGCGCAAGCTTCTGATCTGTTACCAGCGCTTACGCTGTTGTTGCTGGACAACCCTGCCCAACACCATCGCTGCCGGCAACAACACCAGCGGCCAAAGCTCATCCGGGTTGCCGATCAGCTTGCTGCCATCGAAATTGAGCATCACCAGCGCGCACGCCAGGTACATACCCCACGGATCGCGCAGGCGAATCGCTTCGATCAGGGTCATGGCCATGACGATCAGGAACAACACCAGCGAAACGCCACCGGTGTACAAGCCCATCGCGACGAAGATGTTATGCGGATGCTGAATCGGCATCACACCGCTGAGCAGCTTGTCGGTCTGGAACTCTACGCCACAGCCAAGCAGCCAGCCGCAATTGCGCCACTCGCCGACCATGATCTGGAACAACTCGATGCGATACGAGTCGCCGCGCGCAAACAGGTTATGGAACCACTGCGCATCCTTGACCAGCCACAGCGCTATCGCCCCCATCACCCCACACGCCAACAGCCAAGGCCCGGCTACCCGGGGGAAGCGCCACAGCGCGTAGCACGCCCAGGCCGCGAACAGGAAGGCTGCGCCGACCAGTGCAGTGCGCGTCTGCAAGACGAAACTGACCGCCACCACCGATAGCACTACGGCAGCACAGGCTTCCACCCAGCGGCGGTTCTTGACCCACGCTGGCATGGCCAAGGCCAGCGCGCAGAACAACCAGATGCTGGCATAGATCACGTTCTCAAGACGCGCGGGCAGGATCCCTACTCGCGCGCCGAAGCGGAACTCGCCAGACTGGTAGGCATAGGCCGCACAGCCATAGATATACAGGCACAACGCCCAGAACAGGGCCCGGGTGAATGCCTCGGAGCGGAAGAAGTCCGGATTGAGCAGCCCGCCCAGAATGAACACGAACAAGGTCACATAGAGGATGTGCTTGTAGAACTGCCCATCACCAGCCACCGCCGCCGGCACCAGGAACCACAGCAGAAACACTACCCAGGCCCAGCCCAGCTTGTTTGCAAACAATCCCGCGCCGCGCTCCTTTATCAGGAACACCAGCCCAGGCAACGCGACGAACGCGTAAAAAATGTTGTTGGTCCACTTCGAGGACGTCATCAACACATAGCTGAGCAGAAACACGATCAGTGCTGCAGCAAAGTATTGCCTGCTCATTGCGCCCTCCTTGCCTATCTTTTCAAACATCCTTCAATACCCATCCAACCAGCAGTCCAATAACGAGCGCAGCCATCAATTTGATGCGCTCCATGCGCTTGCGCCGAAGCTTCTTGACCTTCTCTTCGGGCATTTCCACGTGCTCACCGAAACCGGTGTGCAATACAGCGTCGTTTTCAAGAATCAGTGCGTAGCGGTTGGCGTCGGCATACAGCCGCGACAGGCTCTTCTCGCCCGAATGCGAGGCATACGGCGCGTGCGCCTGGTAATCAGCCAGCCGGCGCAGGCCCGGATTGAAGGAGAACCCCTGCCATTCCGGTTTGTTCGAACCCAGCTGGTAGAACGGGATGCCGGCGTGCACCTGACGCTCGTGCAGGAACACATACGGGCTGTGCACCTGCAGGTCATGGGCAAAGCTGCGCAGCCAGACCTGCAAGGCCTGTGGATCAGCTTCAAGCAGGGCCATGGAGTCTTCGATGAAGCCCGGGCGGTAGAACGCCCAGTCATCTTCACAGTGGAACACCCAGAACGTCCTGATCTGCGCGTACGCGGCGTCAACCGAACGCAACTGGCCCAGCTTCGGGTTGTTGACGATAAAGGTCGTGTGCGCACGCCAGTGTTCGGGGATGCACTCGCGCACGGCTTCGTCGCCGGCGTCTTCGGTGATGAACACCTCGCGGATGGGCGCGGTGTTGAAGCGGTCGAAAGTCTCGAGCGTGCGCTTGAGCAGATCGAACCGACCGCAACTGGTCACCATCAGCGTGATTTCGCTGCTTTCACTGAAAAGCATGGTTGTCCTCGATGGTTTAGGGTCGGGCGTTATAGACCCAGGGCGCGACGCAGACGTTGCCACGGGCCCGGGTTGTCACGCTGACGCAAAGGGGGACGCATGGCCTCGACGATCGCCTGGCCGATGGCGTGGAAGCTGAAGCGCTGCTCTGCCAATGCCTGGCCATTGCGGGAAATACGCTCGGCCAGGGCGCTGTCGGCACGCAGCACCGCGAGTTTTTCACGCAATTGCGCAAGGTCGCGGTACAGCACAATGTTGTCCATGTCGACAAAGCCCAGGGCGCGGTTTTCTTCATCACCCTGGTCGTAGGCGAACAGCACACAGCCACAGGCCATGGCTTCGAAGTTCTTGATCATGTACTCGCCCATGCCGACATCGGCACTGACGAAGTAGCGAATGCGGCTGAGGGTCTGGCTGTACTCTTCGCCGGACTTGGTGCGGGTGATGACCAGGTTTTCCACCTCGGCCAACGAGTCGAGCATGGCCTTGCGCCCGGAATAGGCGACGCTGCGCAGGCTGCCGACAAACGCCAGTTCGATATCGCGCTCGCGGTTCTCGTTGCGCAGCAGCGCCTGATCATAGCCCTTGGGCACGAACACCGCGTCAAAACCTTCGTCCTGCAGACGGCGGGTGACCACCGCACCAGAGGTGATCACCCGCGCCCACGGCAGGCGGCGGTAATGCGCGCTGAACTTGCCGGTGTACTTGCAGGGGATGTAGTTCTGGTAGGCATCGTGCTCGAGGATGACCAGATTGGGTATCTGGCTGATGAAGCGAACCTGACGGATCTCCTTTTTGAAGCGCAAGAAGAACAGGATGCGGTCGTACTGTTCGACCTGCACATGCTGCTTGAAGTAACCGCGCAGGTCGTCCTGTTCGGCGTCGGTCAGCCAGCGGATATCACACTCGCAACTGGCGGCGATGCCTTCATACAGCCGATCAAGGATGGCGCGCTGCTCTTTCTGGACCAGAAACAGGACTTTCACTGTGGTTTACTCTTGTCGACCAGTGTCTCGACCCAAAACAGTTCGTGGCGACGCACTGCCTTACGGAAGAACTCGTTTTTACCAAATAGCGGCCAACGGCGACCAGCCAGATACTGTTGCAGCAGGCGCCGAACCCGCCTTTTGAGCGGCGCCGGCGGCTGCAGGTCGTGCATCATAGCCAAAGACATGGCCTTTTGCCTCTGTCGCTCAGGCGAGACTTGCAGTGCCCACGGGCACATCCCCGGCTGCGCCTCGAACAACGGCGGCAAGGCCACGCCGTCACCCGCCTCGCCCATCGGCCAGCGGTCGTTGTCATGAAGGTGGTTGGCGTACAGCAACAGGGTCTGCGGCTGCCACTGGCACGCGGCCAGCGCCTCGCGCAGTGCGTCGTGGGCGCAGACATGATCGGGGTGCGGGTCGAGCTGCGGATGCGGCAGCACTACGGTGTCCGGTCGCGCGCGCTCGATCAGCTCGCACAGGTCAGCCACCAGGGCCTGCCAGGTCGGCTGACCGTGTGCATCACTCTGAAGGGTGCATTCGTTGAAGCGGCGAAACGGACGCGTGTCGACCAGATCGGCCTCACGGGACGCCACTGCTGCCTGTGGATCGGCCTGCATCGCGCTCAATTGCATGCAGAAGTAACCGAGTTGCACACTCTGCGCCGATGGCACCCCGGCCCAGCGCGGCACGGCGACGCTGTCCCAACTGCGCAGCTCGCCCTTGAGCCGGGCTGCCTGCACGGTGTCCAGGGCCAGTGTGTCGCGGTAGTACTCATTTTCAATTTCGCCAGCGGTCAGGGTGACGATCCAGCTCTGCTCGGCCTGGGCATACGCTGCAAAGGCCGCCAGCTCGGCATCATCGGCATGCGGCGCGATCACCATCAGGGTGCCGGCAAGGTAGTCGGCGTGGCCGATAACCAGCAGCTCCACTTCAGCTGCCAGCCGGCAGTGGCGCCCGCGCAAACGCAGTTGCCCAGCTGCCAATGCAGCCTCTTGACCACTGAGATTGAGGTAGCGCACGCCCTTGGCGCCGCGCTCGAAGCTTTGCTTGTCGGCGTTGCCGCCTTCGATGACAACGGCAGGGTCAAGCAGCCGACCCAGCAAGCTGGCGCGCAGTTGCACCCGCAGCAGCAGGGTCTGGCTGGCATCCAGTACGCAATCTGCAGGCAGCGTCAGCAGGCCGTCGCGGCTGTGCAGCGGGTAGCGCGCGCAGCCTTGCAGGTCGTACTCGTAATCACTGGCGGCCACGTAGAACAGGTGATCGGAAAACCAGGCTTCATGGCCGACCCACAGCAACAGCGCGAGTACCGGCGGCAGCCACCACAGCCACAAGCCCGACAGCAATAGAACGCACAACAGCACCAACACTACCAGCCGTTTGCGCTTGCGATGACGATTGAGTAACTGCTGCTTGCGTGCGCTCATGGTCAGACCTGATACACCGGCACCGGCGTGCACCAACGCTCCTTGTACTCCCGGTCAGCACGACCGAAGGAGAACCGCAGGGCCTTGTTGCGCGCGCGGGCATCTTCCCAGGCGGCCTGGGTATTGAGGAAACTCAGCACGCTACCGGGGCTGAACGCCTTGGTCTCGGGGTCGACGCCGCCGTTGACGTACTCGACGCTGACCCACTCCGGGGCCTCGACACGGTAGATCAGCTGGATGGCAATCGGTGCACCTTCAAGCAATACCACCGAACCGATCAACAGCTCGCGCAGGCGCTCCAGTACTTCAGGCATATGCTGCGCGCCGGTGGCGGCGAAGCCCCAGCGGCGCTGGAACAGGTCGCAATACATGCTGGCGATCTGCGCCGAGGTAAAATCGCTGATCGGCTGCACCTGCCCGCCGGCTTCTTCCAACAAGCGCAGTTCACGGCGCTGGTTGTAGCGAAACTTCTTCGACAGGTCTTCCGGCGCGCGGGCCATGGCCAACTGTTCAGCTTGCCCCTGCAGGCCGCTGAAGCGCCCGTGGTTGAGCTCTGACAGGTAGCGCCCGGCGTGCCGCAGCGGCGCCTCGGCAGTGCTGGACGCCGGCAGAATCAGTTCGGCATTGCCCAGGTCGAACAGACCCTTTTTGCCGTGACGCTTGAGCACGTCCTTGGACAATGCCAGGTGGCGCCCCCAGGTCGGAATGGCCGCCTGTAAATCACCGCCCTGCTCCCACCCCAGATAGCGGACCGGGATCTGCGCAAGCTCAGCCAACTGCTCGAGCACCCGCGGATGGGTCGCGACGCTGCCGCCGAAGCGCTGCCAGGTCTCGGCATAGGCGGCGGCATCGATGACTTTCCAGCCGCGCTCGCGCACAGCCGGGATGCGGTTGAAGATCACGGCTGCACCGCCAACGCCTGTGCTTGCGGCAACTGCCAGAAGGTCTCGGCGACGGCCTGGTCACTGAAGCGCTCGCGCAAGCGTTGCAGCATGTGCTCGGCACACGCCTGACGCTGCTGGTCGTCCAGCCTGGCCATATGTTCCAGGCCCTGGGCCAACTGCCCGGCATCGCCCAGCGGGAACAGCATGCTAACGCCCTCGACCACTTCGCGGGCACCGCCACAGGCCGTGGCCAATACCGGAACGCCGGCGACCATAGCCTCCAGCAGAACCATGCCGAACGGCTCGTGGTCCGAGCTCAGCGCAAATACATCGAACGCCTTGAAGTAGCGCCGCGCATCCGCCACCTGGCCAAGAAAGTCGACCTGAGCAGCAATACCCAGTTCGACCGCCAGGGCCTTGAGCTGTGGCTCCAGGCGGCCAGTGCCGAGGATCGCCAGGCGAGCACCGGCAGGCAGATTCGGCAGCGCCTGGGCAAAGCCTTTGAGCAAGGTTGCCTGGTCTTTGTCCGGGTGCAGACGGCCAACATTGCCGACAATCCACGCCTGTGGGTCGAGGCCAAGTACGCGCCGAGCTTCCGCAGCCGGCACCAGGCTGGCCTGCAGTGCATCGACGTCGATGCGGTTGTACAGGGTTTGAATACGTTCGGCCGGCCACTGCGTCAGGCAGCGGCGCATATCGTCGCGCACCGCGTCGGACACACCGAGCAAGCTCAGGCGCTGGCGGAACAGATTGGCGAAAAGCCGGCGGCTGTTGCGCTGATAGTCGCCGAACGCGTGGTGCACGCCGATCACCGGCAGGTCGGTGCCGAGCAAGGCGACATAGATCGGCTTGAAGCGGTGGGCGATGCACAGGGCAAAGTTGCGCTCGGCAGCGATCCGCCGCAGCGCACGTATCGCCCCCAGCTTCAGGCCGCGCACGGCCTTGGAGCTGAATTCGAGAAACAGCACTTCGTCCGAAGCACAGCCCGCGGCTACCTGCGGATCGGCCTTGCCGGTGAGAAACACCGTGGTGACCTGATAACCGCGCCCCTGAAACAGGCTGGCGTACTGACGGGCGCAGTCGAGAAACGGCCCGTCATAACCATGGCAGAACTGCAGAATGCGCGGTTCAGAGCGGCTGGTCATAAGGCGCAGCGCCATCCTTCACGACCAGGATGTCTTCCATGATCAGGTACTGCAGGTCCGAGCCGAAGAACATGTTCAAGGCGTCGGTCGGCGAGCAGATCATCGGTTCGCCACGACGGTTCAGCGAGGTGTTCAGCGACACGCCGTTGCCGGTCAGGTCTTCCAGCGCTTTCATCATGTCGTAGTAGCGCGGGTTGTATTCGCGCTTGAGCACCTGGGCACGCGAAGTGCCGTCCTCGTGGACCACTTCCGGTACACGGGTTTTCCATTCATCCGACACTTCGAAGGTGAAGGTCATGAACGGCGCAGGGTGATCGATCTTGATCATCTGCGGCGCAACGGTGTCGAGCATCGACGGGCAGAAAGGCCTCCAGCGCTCGCGGAACTTGATCTGGTGGTTGATCCGGTCGGCAACCCCGGCAACGCTTGGGCAGCCGATGATCGAACGGCCACCGAGCGCGCGCGGGCCAAACTCCATGCGGCCCTGGAACCAGGCCACCGGGTTGCCATCGACCATGATCTTGGCGATCTGCTCGGGCATGTTGTCCAGCTTGCGCCACTGCGGCTGGCTCGGATGGCGAGCGCAGGCGGCAATCACGTCTTCGTTGGAATACGACGGGCCGAGGTAGACATGTTCCATTTTCTCGACCGGGACGCCACGGGCGTGCGACACGTAGGCAGCAGCGCCGACCGCAGTACCGGCGTCCCCGGAGGCCGGCTGCACGAACAGCTCCTTGACGTCCGGGCGGGCGATGATCTTCTGGTTGAGCTTGACGTTCAGCGCGCAGCCGCCAGCGAAGGCCAGCTTGCCGGTCTGCTTGAGGATGTCGCCCAGGTAATGGTCGATCATCTGCAGCGCAAGCTTCTCGAACAGCGCCTGCATGCTCGCCGCGTAGTGGATGTACGGCTCGTCGGCGATATCGCCTTCGCGCTTGGGACCCAGCCACTCGATCAGTTTTGGCGAGAAGTAGAAGCCCTTGCCCTTTTCTTTATAGCGACGCAGGCCGATGACGTTGGCGTATTCGGTGTTGATCACCAGTTCGCCGTTTTCAAAGCTGGCCAGGCGCGAGAAGTCATATTTGCTGGCATCGCCGTATGGCGCCATGCCCATGACCTTGAACTCGCCGTCGAGCATTTCGAAGCCGAGGAACTCGGTGATCGCGCCATACAGGCCGCCGAGCGAGTCCGGATCGAAGAACTCCTTGATCTTGTGGATCTTGCCGTTTTCACCGTAGCCAAAGAAGGTCGTGGCGTATTCGCCCTTGCCATCGATGCCGAGGATCGCGGTTTTTTCTTTAAAGCCCGAGCAGTGGTAAGCACTGGAGGCGTGCGCCAGGTGGTGCTCGACCGGCTCGATCTTGATCTTTTTCGGATCGAAGCCCAGTTGCTCGAGGCACCAGACGATCTTGTTGCGATAGCGCTTGTAGCGACGGTTACCCATCAGCAGCGCGTCGAGGGCGCGGTCCGGGGCATACCAGTAGCGCTTGGCATAGTGCCAGCGGGCCTTGCCGAACAGGCTGATCGGGGCGAAGGGTATGGCGACCACATCGACGTCCGACGGCTTGATGCCGGCCTGCTCCAGGCAGAACTTCGCCGATTCGTAGGGCATGCGGTTCTTCGCATGCTTGTCACGCACGAAGCGCTCTTCTTCGGCGGCGGCAATCAGCTTGCCGTCGATGTACAGGGCCGCGGAAGGGTCATGGCTAAGGGCGCCGGACAGGCCAAGAATCGTCAATGCCAAGGGTCTAGCCTCTTCATTCGGTAGAGATGCGCGGTCGGCCTCACGGGCGGACGGCGGCTAAAGGGCGGGATTATAACGCAAAGCTCCATCGCGCACCGCCCCTGTGTGGAGCGGGCCCGGGGCGGCGAGACAGGATCGGATTATTCCGCAATCAGCCAATCGAGGCGCCAGCTACCGTCAGTCTGGGCGAGCTCTTTGGCCAGCAGCGGCAGCAACTCGCGCAGCTCTTCTTCCAGGCCCCATGGCGGGTTGGCAATCGCCAGGCCGGAACCGTTCAGACCCTGCGGGCTGTCCTGATGATGCACATACAGCTCGGCGCGCAGCAGCTTTGGCGCGCCGGTGCTGGTCAGGTCCTGATAGTAGCGAGTCAGCAAGCGCTGGTCCTTGATCGGGTACCAGATCACCGCCACCGTCTGGCGCATGCGCCCGATCGCTTCCTTGACTGCAACGGTGCAGCGCTTGAGCTCGTCGGCCTGCTCGAACGGCGGATCGATGAGCATGATCGCGCGCTTTTCCTGCACAGGCAGCAGCGCCCGCGGCACATGCCAGCCTTCACCCAGATGAACGGTGACGCGCGGGTCCTTTTTCATGTTCTCGCGCAGCAATGGGCCGTCTTCCGGGTGCTTTTCGTTGAACAGCGCACGGTCCTGCTGACGCATCAGCCGGCGCGCCAACTCGGGCGAGCCCGGGTAATAGCGCAGCTCACCTTCTGGATTCAGGCGCTTGATCACGCGCAGGTAGTCGGCGGTGATCCCGGGCAGATCGTCACGGCCCCACAGCCGGGCAACGCCCTCCAGGTACTCACCGGTACGGCTCGCCTGGTCGCCGTGCAGGTCGTACAGACCGAGGCCGGCGTGGGTATCGATGTAAGCGAACGGCTGCTCCTTGCGCGACATCAAGGCGATGAGGCGGGTCAGCACGATGTGTTTGAAGACGTCGGCATGGTTGCCGGCGTGGAAGGCGTGACGATAGTTCATGGCAACTCCTGCGCAGGCGGCAAGTTTACCTTGTCAGGCTGGAGCCGTCAGGCCTGCGTATGCGCCAGGCGACTGCAGGCCTGCCTTGCAGCGGGCAAGAAAAAGCCCGCACCTAAACAGGCGCGGGCTTTTTCATACAGCGGTCAGGGCAACATTACTTACCGATGTGGTAAGCCTCGTCAGCCTTCTCGAAGCGCGAAACCATGCTCGAGGTCGGTGCGCCCAGCTTGCTCACCAGCACGATGGCGATGGTGGCAAACAGGAAGCCCGGGATGATTTCGTACAGGCCGGTGTCCAGCTGCTTCCAGAAGATCACGGTCAGTGCGCCAACTACGATACCGCTCAGCGCGCCGTTGCGGGTCATGCCCTTCCACAGTACCGACAGCAGGACTACCGGACCAAACGCAGCACCGAAGCCAGCCCAGGCGTACGCCACCAGACCAAGCACGCGGTTTTCCGGGTTGGCTGCCAGGGCGATGGCGATCAGTGCCACGGCCAGGACCATCATCCGGCCGACCCAGACCAGCTCGACCTGGGAAGCGTTTTTACGCAGGAAAGTCTTGTAGAAGTCCTCGGTCAGGGCGCTGGAGCAGACCAGCAGCTGGCAGCTCAGGGTGCTCATCACCGCCGCCAGGATGGCCGACAGCAGCACACCGGCAACCCACGGGTTGAACAGGATCTTCGCCAGCTCGATGAACACACGCTCGTGGTTCTCGGTAACCGGGCCAGCCAGTTCAGGGTTGGCCGAGAAGTAGGCGATACCGAAGAAGCCCACGGCGCAAGTACCAGCCAGGCACAGGATCATCCAGGTCATCGAGATGCGACGAGCATTGGCGATCGACTTGACCGACTCGGCAGCCATGAACCGCGCGAGGATGTGCGGCTGGCCGAAGTAGCCCAGGCCCCAGCCCATCAGCGAGATGATGCCGATGAAGGTCGCCCCTTTGAACATATCGAAGTTGGCCGGGTTCTGCGCTTCGATGGCGAGGAAGGTGGTGTCGAAGCCGCCCGTCGAGATCAGCACGATGATCGGCGTCAGGATCAGCGCGAAGATCATCAGCGAGGCCTGCACGGTGTCGGTCCAGCTCACTGCCAGGAAACCACCGACGAAGGTGTAGGCGATGGTCGCAGCAGCGCCGGCCCACAGCGCGGTTTCGTACGACATGCCGAAGGTGCTTTCGAACAGGCGAGCACCCGCCACGATGCCGGAGGCACAGTAGATGGTGAAGAACACCAGGATGACGATCGCGGAGATGATCCGCAGCAGGCCGCTCTTGTCTTCAAAGCGGCTGGCGAAGTAGTCCGGCAGGGTCAGCGCGTCGCCGTTGTGCTCGGTCTGCACACGCAGACGGCCGGCCACGAACAGCCAGTTCAGGTAGGCACCAACGGTCAGGCCGATGGCGATCCAGGCTTCGGACAAGCCGGACATGTAGATGGCGCCTGGCAGGCCCATCAACAGCCAGCCGCTCATGTCGGAGGCACCTGCGGACAGCGCGGTGACAACGCTACCGAGGCTACGTCCGCCGAGAATGTAATCGGAAAGGTTGTTGGTGGAGCGATAGGCGGCGAAGCCGATCAGTACCATTGCTGCGATGTAGACCACGAAGGTGATCGTCAGAGGATTGCCCATGGTTGTGCCCTGGCGTTTGTTTTTATTTCATGCAACCTGCCGACAAAGCGGTTGCACCCAGGCGGCGCATGCTATGCAACAACATGAACCGGGTGCAACCATTTTTCATTTGCCAGTTGCACCCTGAAATGCGTTTACACAGAAAACGTCGCTTTTAGACACTTTTGTCGCAAACGCCGCGTTTATCAAAGGAAAACGCACCACAATCGAGCAGCGCGACGACCTGAAACCACGCGCCAGACGAGTTGCACCTCAAACTATAAAAAAACGGGTTGCACCAGGTTGCACCCGCAATGGGCTAGCGCTAATCTTGGCCTCAGCTAAAGCCACAGCAAGTGGCAATAATGAGGATAAGAAATGGCGACGACCACCCTTGGGGTCAAACTCGATGACCCTACCCGTGAGCGACTCAAGGCAGCTGCGCAGTCGATTGACCGCACGCCGCATTGGTTGATCAAGCAGGCTATCTTCAATTACCTGGAGAAGCTCGAGGGTGGCGCGACCCTGCACGAAATCAATGGCCATGGTGCCAACCTCAGTGACGACGCCGGCGAGGTACAGCCTGAGCATAGCCATCAATGCTTCCTCGAGTTCGCTGAAAGCATCCTGCCGCAATCGGTACTGCGTGCTGCCATCACTTCGGCCTACCGTCGCCCCGAGCAGGAAATGGTGCCGATGCTGCTGGAGCAGGCGCGCCTGACCACTGCCCAGGCCGAGGCCACCAACAAGCTCGCCTCGGGCATCGCCGAGAAGCTGCGTAACCAGAAGAGCGCCAGCGGTCGTGCCGGTATCGTTCAGGGCCTGCTGCAGGAGTTTTCGCTGTCGTCGCAGGAAGGCGTTGCACTCATGTGCCTGGCCGAAGCCCTGCTGCGCATCCCCGACAAAGGCACCCGCGACGCGCTGATCCGCGACAAGATCAGCACCGGCAACTGGCACCCGCACCTGGGCAACAGTCCGTCGCTGTTCGTCAACGCAGCAACCTGGGGCCTGCTGCTGACCGGCAAGCTGGTCTCGACCCACAACGAATCCGGCCTGACTTCGTCGCTGACGCGCATCATCGGCAAGAGCGGCGAGCCGATGATCCGCAAGGGCGTCGACATGGCCATGCGCCTGATGGGCGAGCAGTTCGTCACCGGCGAAACCATCGCCGAAGCCCTGGCCAACGCTAGCCGCTTCGAGTCCAAAGGCTTCCGTTATTCCTACGACATGCTCGGTGAAGCCGCACTCACCGAGCATGACGCACAGAAGTACCTGGCCTCCTACGAGCAGGCGATCCACTCGATCGGCAAGGCCTCCCATGGCCGCGGCATCTATGAAGGCCCGGGCATCTCGATCAAGCTTTCCGCCCTGCACCCTCGCTACAGCCGCGCGCAATACGAGCGGGTGATGGACGAGCTGTACCCGCGCCTGCTGTCGCTGACCTTGCTGGCCAAGCAGTACGACATCGGCCTTAACATCGACGCCGAAGAAGCCGACCGCCTCGAGCTGTCGCTGGACCTGCTCGAGCGCCTGTGCTTCGAGCCATCGCTGACTGGCTGGAACGGTATCGGCTTTGTCATCCAGGCTTATCAGAAGCGTTGCCCGTACGTGATCGACTCGGTCATCGACCTGGCCAAGCGCAGCCGCCATCGCTTGATGATCCGCCTGGTCAAGGGCGCCTACTGGGACAGCGAAATCAAGCGCGCCCAGGTCGAAGGTCTGGAAGGCTATCCGGTCTACACCCGCAAGGTGTACACCGACGTTTCCTACATCGCCTGCGCACGCAAGCTGCTGTCGGTGCCAGAAGCCATCTACCCGCAGTTCGCTACCCACAACGCCCACACCCTGTCGGCCATCTATCACATTGCCGGGCAGAACTACTACCCGGGCCAGTACGAGTTCCAGTGCCTGCACGGCATGGGCGAGCCGCTCTACGAGCAAGTGGTGGGCAAAGTTGCCGATGGCAAGCTGAACCGTCCGTGCCGGGTGTATGCCCCGGTCGGTACCCACGAGACGCTGCTGGCCTATCTGGTGCGACGCCTGCTGGAAAACGGCGCCAACACCTCGTTCGTCAACCGTATTGCCGACCACTCGATTTCGATTCAAGAGCTGGTCTACGACCCGGTCGCCAATATCGAGCAAATGGCGGCCCAGGAAGGCAGCATCGGCCTGCCGCACCCGCGCATCCCGCTGCCGCGTGACCTGTATGGCAGCGAGCGGGCCAACTCGGCCGGTATCGACCTGGCCAACGAACATCGCCTGGCGTCGTTGTCCTGCGCGTTGCTGGCAACCGCTCACACCGAGTGGAAAGCCCCACCAATGCTGGGTTGCGCCAGCAGCCAGGAAGTGGCGGCAGCCGTGATCAACCCGTCCGATCATCGCGACGTCGTCGGTCATGTGCAGGAAGCCACCGTCATTGATGTCGACAACGCCATCCAGTGCGCGCTGAACGCTGCGCCGATCTGGCAAGCGACGCCGCCAGCCGAGCGTGCAGCGATCCTCGAGCGCAGCGCCGACCTGATGGAGGCCGAGATCCAGCCGTTGATGGGCCTGCTGGTGCGTGAAGCCGGCAAGACCTACGCCAACGCCATTGCCGAAGTCCGCGAAGCGGTGGACTTCCTGCGTTACTACGCAGTACAGGCCCGCAACAACTTCAGCAACGACGCCCACCGCCCACTGGGCCCGGTGGTGTGCATCAGCCCGTGGAACTTCCCGCTGGCGATCTTCAGCGGCCAGGTTGCCGCGGCCTTGGCTGCCGGTAACCCTGTGCTGGCCAAGCCTGCCGAGCAAACTCCGCTTATCGCTGCGCAAGCGGTGCGCTTGATGCTTGAAGCCGGTATCCCTGAAGGTGTGCTGCAACTGCTGCCAGGCCGCGGTGAAACCGTCGGCGCCGGTCTGGTCGGTGACGAGCGGGTCAAAGGTGTGATGTTCACTGGCTCGACTGAAGTCGCCCGCCTGCTGCAACGCAATATCGCTGGCCGCCTCGACGCTCAAGGCCGGCCGATCCCGCTGATCGCTGAAACCGGCGGGCAGAACGCGATGATCGTCGACTCGTCGGCCTTGACCGAGCAAGTGGTGATCGACGTGGTTTCCTCGGCGTTCGACAGCGCCGGTCAACGTTGCTCGGCCCTGCGCGTCCTGTGCCTGCAGGAAGACTCCGCCGACCGCGTCATTGAAATGCTCAAGGGCGCCATGGCGCAAAACCGCCAAGGCAACCCGGAACGACTCTCGGTGGACATCGGCCCGGTAATCGACGCCGAAGCCAAGGCTGGCATCGAGAAGCACATCCAGGCCATGCGTGAAAAAGGCCGCGCCGTGTATCAGGTGGCCATCGCCGATGCTGCCGAGTGCAAACGCGGTACCTTCGTCATGCCGACCTTGATCGAGCTGGACAGCTTCGACGAACTCAAGCGCGAGATCTTCGGCCCGGTACTGCACGTAGTGCGCTACAACCGCCGCAATCTCGACCAGTTGCTCGAGCAGATCAACGCCTCCGGCTACGGCCTGACCCTGGGCGTACACACCCGCATTGACGAAACCATCGCCAAGGTTGTGGATACCGTCAACGCCGGCAACATGTACGTCAACCGCAACATCGTCGGTGCCGTGGTCGGCGTGCAGCCGTTCGGTGGTGAAGGCCTGTCCGGCACCGGCCCGAAAGCCGGCGGCCCGCTGTACCTGTACCGGCTGCTCTCAACCCGCCCGGTCGACGCCGTGGCTCGCCAGTTCAAGGAGGCCGATGCTGCCAGCAAGGTCGACAGCGTCCTGCGCGAGCAACTGATCAAGCCGCTGCACAGCCTTAAAGCCTGGGCCGAAAGCAACCAGCTGAGCGACCTGGCCAGCCTCTGCGAGCAGTTCGCAGAGCAATCACAGAGCGGCATCACCCGCCTGCTGCCGGGCCCGACCGGCGAGCGCAACAGCTACACCATCCTGCCGCGCGAGCATGTGCTGTGCCTGGCAGACAATGAAGCTGACCTGCTGGCTCAATTGGCTGCAGTACTGGCCGTAGGCAGCTCGGCGGTATGCGTCGACGGCGAGCCGGCCAAGAGCCTGCGTGCGCGCCTGCCTAAAGAGCTGCAAGGCAAGGTCAAGCTGGTGGCCGACTGGACCAAGGATGAAGTTGCGTTCGATGCTGTTATCCACCACGGCCACTCGGACCAACTGCGCGCCGTGTGCGAGCAGGTAGCCAAGCGCGCCGGGGCGATTGTCGGTGTGCACGGGCTGTCCAGCGGCGATCAGCAGATTGCCCTGGAGCGTTTGGTGATCGAGCGCGCAGTGAGCGTCAACACCGCTGCGGCGGGGGGTAACGCGAGCTTGATGACGATCGGCTGACACCGACACGGCAGTAACCAAAAAGGAGAGCTTCGGCTCTCCTTTTTTATGACTTTCAGATACAACTTGCTGCCACTTGCATCGCCTGATTCCAGGTCGGCGTCGCCTGTATTGGGGCTGCTCCTAAAGTACCGCGCATGGCGGCGGGCGAGGCGTCTGGCGCGCCTATGCCGACTGGGCGCGGTCCCTGTAGGAGCGGCCTTGTGTCGCGAAAGGGCCGCGAAGCGGCCCCGACATCAGCAGCAGTTACACCAAACTACGTCCAATAGCCGGCCGTTGGCGCACCGCAGCGCAATCACCGCCGCATCCCCAACTCGGCATCATCCATCAGCGCCTTGGCCAGCGCGCTCAAGTCATGTGAAGCCCTTCGAGGAAATGGGGACTGCGGGGAGCGCTCTCAAGATCCAGCGCCGCCCGCGCGGCGCATCGCGACACAAGGCCGCTCCAGAAGCCCGTGACATGCACTTAGTGGCCGCAATTCGCCACCCCTCCCCCACACCATCACCTCAATCAATGATGCTGGCCTCACCCATTCCTCGTTCCTAGACTCGCCTTAAGCCCCTCACCACTGGACCCGCCAGCATGTCCGAAACCCTGCTCAGCTCCCGCAACCTGGCTTTCGAGCTCTACGAAGTACTCGACGCCGAGGCCCTGACCCAGCGCCCGCGCTTCGCCGAGCACAGCCGGGAAACCTTCGATGCGGCGTTGGCCACTGCGCGCACCATCGCCGAGAAGTACTTCGCCGGGCACAACCGCAAGGCAGACGAAAATGAACCGCGCTACGTCGATGGCCGGGCCGAGTTGATTGCCGAGGTGAAGCCTGCGGTCGATGCCTTTTTGCAGGCGGGCTTCCTCAATGCCAACCGCGATTTCGAGGTCGGTGGCATGCAGTTGCCGAGCCTGCTCTCGCAAGCCTGTTTCGCGCACTTCCAGGCAGCCAACGCGGGCACTACGGCCTACCCGTTTCTGACCATGGGCGCCGCCAACCTGATCGAGAGTTTCGGCAGCGATGAGCAGAAGCGCTTGTTCCTGCAGCCGATGATCGAGGGGCGCTACTTCGGCACCATGGCCCTGACCGAACCCCATGCTGGCTCGTCACTGGCGGATATCCGCACCCGCGCCGAACCGGCTGGCGATGGCAGTTACCGGATCAAGGGCAACAAGATCTTCATCTCCGGCGGCGACCATCAGCTGTCGGAGAACATCGTCCATCTGGTGCTGGCGAAGCTGCCGGACGCGCCCGCCGGGGTGAAGGGCATTTCGCTGTTTATCGTGCCCAAGTACCTGGCCAATGCCGATGGCAACTTGGGCCCGCGCAACGATGTGCTGCTGGCCGGGCTGTTCCACAAGATGGGCTGGCGCGGCACCACCTCGACGGCGCTTAACTTTGGCGACCAGGGCAACTGCGTGGGCTATTTGCTGGGCCAGCCGCACCAGGGCCTGGCCTGCATGTTCCAGATGATGAACGAGGCGCGGATCGGCGTCGGCATGGGTGCGGTGATGCTCGGCTATGCCGGCTACCTGTACTCGCTGGAGTACGCGCGCCAGCGGCCACAGGGGCGTTTGCCGGACAACAAGGATCCGCTCAGCGCGGCAGTGCCGATCATCGCTCACAGTGACGTGAAGCGTATGTTGCTGACGCAGAAGGCCTATGTCGAAGGTGCGTTCGATCTGGGCCTGTATGCAGCGCGGCTGTTCGACGATACCCACACCGCGCCCAGCGACAGCGAGCGCCAGCAGGCCCAGGCATTGCTCGACCTGCTGACGCCGATCGTCAAGTCGTGGCCCTCGGAGTTCTGCCTCAAGGCCAACGAGCTGGCGATCCAGATCCTCGGCGGTCACGGCTACACCCGCGAGTATCCGGTCGAGCAGTATTACCGCGACAACCGCCTGAACCCGATCCATGAAGGCACCCACGGCATCCAGTCGCTCGACCTGCTCGGCCGCAAGCTGGCGCACAATGGCGGCGCCGGGCTCAAGCAGTTGATCCGCCTGATCGCCGCAACGGCCGAGCGCGCCAGCCATCACCCTGCCCTCGATGACCTGCGCCAGCCGCTTGAGCAACTGGTCAATCGGCTGCAGGCGGTGACCTTGGCGCTGCTTGGCGATATGGCGGCGGGCAAGGTCAGCACTGCGCTGGCCAACTCGGCGCTGTACCTCAAGGTGTTTGGCCATTGCGTGATTGGCTGGCGCTGGCTGGAGCAGGCGCTGCATGCCGAGCGCGGGCTGGTCAACGGCGCGGTGGCCGACCACCACTTCTATCGTGGCAAGTTGCAGGCGGCGCGTTATTTCCTGACTTGGGAAGTACCGGGCTGCCATACTGAGCTGGCACTGCTCGAGGCCCGCGATGACACTTGCCTGAGCATGCACGAAGGGTGGTTCTAGGGGGAGCCGCCGCGTTCACGGAGTTCTGCCCATGTTCGATTCCAGCGCCCTGCTGCGCCAGCGTTTTGCCTCGCTGCGCAGTACGGCCGAGGTGTTTTCGCTGCGCCACGTCAAGCAGTCCTATCAAGGCCTGGCGGTGCGCCGCAATGTTGCCCAGCCACCGTTCTTCAATCAGGACGAAGGCGCCATGCTCACCGTGCGCATCAACGGTGTCGAGGCCTATGCGGCCACCGCCGATCTTTCGCAAAGCGGCTTGCAACGGGCGCTGGAGCAGGCCGAAGCGCTGGCCCGGCAGATCGCCCGGCACAGCCTGCTGGACTTGAGCACGCAAGCGGTGCCGAGCGAGCGCCATGACCATGTCTCCCCCAACTTCATTCAGCCGCTGCCGAACCTGGCCGATTGCCTGGGCCTGCTCGCCGCCGAATCGGCCAGCGTGCCGACGGATGACCGCCTGGTCGATTGGCAGGCGAGCCTGGGTATCAGCGAAGTCGAGCAGACCTACTTGAACTCGGCCGGCGCCGAACTGCGCCACGCCCAGCGCTTTTTGTTCCCGGGCATGGGCGTCACTGCCAGCGACGGCCAGGACAGCCAGAGCCGCAGCCTGGGCCGGGACAATTTTGGCCAGCAGGGCGGTTTCGAGATCATCGAGCGCTGCGGTCTGATCGGTGCCGCGACGCAGGTTGCCGATCAGGCCTTGCAACTGTTGCTGGCGCCCAACACGCCGAGCGGCAAGCGCGACCTGTTGCTGATGCCTGACCAGATGATGCTGCAGATCCACGAGTCGATCGGCCACCCGCTGGAGATGGACCGAATTCTGGGCGACGAGCGCAACTACGCCGGTACCAGTTTTGTCAAAGCCAGCGACTTCGGCCAGCTGCAATATGGCTCGAGCCTACTCAATGTGACCTTCGACCCGACCATCGCCGAAGAGCTGGCCAGCTACAGCCACGACGATGACGGCACGGCCGCCAGCAAGCAGTTCCTGATCCGTCAGGGCAAGCTGTTACGCCCGCTCGGGGGCGCGCTGTCGCAGTTTCGCTCCGGGCTTGATGGGGTCGCCAACAGTCGCGCCTGCAGCTGGAACCGCGCGCCGATCGACCGCATGGCCAACCTCAATATCGAACCCGGCGAGCAGTCGCTGGCGCAGCTGATTGGCGGTATCGAGCAGGGCATCCTGATGCGCACCAACCGCTCGTGGTCGATTGACGATGCGCGCAACAAGTTTCAGTTTGGCTGCGAGTGGGGCCAGCTGATCGAAGACGGCCAACTCAAGGGCGTGGTCAAGAACCCTAACTACCGCGGTATTTCGGCGCAATTCTGGCGCGACCTGTCGGCAGTCGGCGACCGCAGCACTTTCGAGGTACTCGGCACCCCCAACTGCGGCAAGGGCGAGCCCAATCAGGTGGTGCGGGTCGGCCATGCGTCGCCGGCCTGTGTGTTCAGCCAGATCGATGTATTCGGAGGAGACGCCTGATGCGCGCCACACCCCAGGAGCAATTCCAGCAGCTGCTGCAAACCTTGCGTGCTGCCCTGCGCGACGGCGAGCAGTTCACCCTCGGTTTCAGCGCCGAGCAGTCGCAGTTCATTCGTTTCAACCATGCCAAGGTGCGCCAGGCCGGTGTGGTCAGCCAGGCCAACGCCCAACTGCGGCTGGTCGACAATGGCCGCCAGGCCGAGCAGCAGTTCACCCTGTGTGGCGATGCCGAGCTTGACCAGCAGCGCCTGCACGATGCCCTCAAGCAATTGCGCCAGACCTTGCCGCTGCTGGCCGTCGACCCGTACCTGAGCCTGGACGACAGCGCCTGGCATTCGCACAGCCTGCAACAACAGGCGCTGCCGGACCCAGCCGAGGTGCTGGCGCTGGTCGAGCGCGAAGCTGCCGAACTGGATTTGGTCGGCATTTACGCCGCCGGCCCGATCTGCCGCGGCTTTGCCAGTTCGTTCGGGGCGTTTGGCTGGCATGAAGCGGTCAGTTTCAACTTCGACTGGAGCCTGTTCCACGCCAACGGCGAGGCAGTCAAAGCCAACTATGCCGGCCAGAGCTGGGACGCTGCTGCCTTTGTCGAGCGTTTGCGCCTGGCCCGCGAGCAACTGGCCTATCTGGGCCTGCCTGGGGTGCTGCTCAAGCCCGGCAGCTATCGCGCTTACCTAGCGCCAGCGGCCATGGATGAAATCGCCGGCATGCTCTGCTGGGGCGGTTTTTCCGCGCAGGCACTGGCCACCGGCAACAGCGCCTTGCAGCGGCTGTACAGCGGCGATGCGCAATTGAGCCCGCTGGTGAGTATCAGCGAGCAGGTCAGTGGCTCGTTGAGCCCGGCGTTTTCCGACGAAGGTTCGCAGCGCCAGGACCTGCAACTGATCGCCGAGGGTCGCGGCCTGCAGCGCCTGGTCAGTGCCCGCAGCGCAGCGGAGTTCAAGCTGGCCGCCAACGGCGCCGACAGCTACGAGTCGCCCTGCGCGCTGAGCCTGGCACCGGGCGAGTTGGCCACCGCCGACATCCTCCAGCGCCTGGGCACCGGCCTGTACATCAGCAACCTGTGGTACCTGAACTACTCTGACCTGCCAGCAGCACGGATGACCGGCCTGACCCGCTTTGCCACCTTCTGGGTCGAGAACGGCGAGATTCAGGGGCCGGTCAGCACCATGCGCTTCGACGACACCCTGTACAACCTGCTCGGCCAGCAGCTCGAAGCCTTGACCGCCGAGCGTGAGCTGATCCTTTCGAGCAGCACCTACGGCCAACGGCAAACCGGATCGAGTCATTTGCCGGGCGCACTGGTCAAAGCGATGACCCTGACTCTGTAACACCGCCGCCTGGAAGGATTTGAGGCCGCCATGACCGATCGCGCACCGCTTGACCCTGTCACCGCCCGCTGGATCCCGTGGGTGGTGGCGATTGCCTTTTTCATGCAGTCACTCGACGGCACCATCCTCAACACCGCGCTGCCGGCGATGGCGCGCTCGCTCGAAGAAGACCCGCTGCGCATGCAAGGGGTGATCATCGCCTACATGCTCACCGTGGCCTTGCTGATCCCGGCCTCGGGCTGGATCTCCGACCGCTTTGGCACCAAGCGGATCTTCTTCAGCGCGATCCTCTTGTTCAGCTTTGGCTCACTGCTGTGCGCCCTGGCCAACAGCCTCGGTTTCCTGATCGGGGCGCGGATCATTCAGGGCCTGGGCGGTGCCTTGATGCTGCCGGTCGGGCGGCTCGTGGTGCTGCGCGCCTACCCGCGTTCAGAGCTGGTGCGGATCATGAGCTTCATCACCATCCCCGGCCTGCTCGGCCCGCTGCTGGGGCCGACCGTCGGTGGCTGGCTGGTAGAAATCCTCAGTTGGCACTGGATCTTCTTGCTCAACCTGCCGGTGGGTGCGCTGGGCTGTTGGGCGGTATGGAAGTTCATCCCCGACCTGCGCGGCAGCGAGCGCACGACCTTCGATACGCCAGGGTTCCTTCTGTTTGGTGCAGCGATGGTGCTGATCACCATTGCCATGGAAGGCCTGGGCGAGCTGCACATGCCGCACCTGCGGGTGATGTTGCTGCTGTTTGCCGGCATGGCATGCCTGGCGGCCTACTGGCTGCGCGCCGGGCGCGATCCCGAGCCGCTGTTCTCGCCCAGCCTGTTCCGCGTGCGCACCTTCGCCATCGGTATTCTCGGCAACCTGTTCGCCCGTCTGGGCAGCGGTGCCCTGCCCTTTCTGGTGCCGCTGCTGCTGCAGATCGCCCTGGGCTATTCGCCGTCCCAGGCCGGCATGAGCATGATCCCTCTGGCAGCAGCGGCGATGGTTGCCAAGTCGGTAGCACGGCCGCTGATCGAGCGGCTCGGCTACCGCATCATCCTCACCGGCAATACCGTGCTGCTGGGCATCCTCTTGGCGAGCCTGGGCCTGGTCGATGAGCAGACGCCGTATGCTTTGTTGCTGGTGCAGCTGTCGTTGCTCGGTGCAGTCAATTCGCTGCAGTTCACCGCGATGAACACGGTGACCCTGATCGATCTCGACGATGCCAGCGCCAGCAGCGGCAACGGCTTGCTTTCGGTGGTTGCGCAACTGGCCTTGAGCCTGGGCGTGGCCTGTGCCGGTGCCCTGCTCGGCGGCTTCACCGCGGCTGGTAACGGCGATGGCGTTGAGAGCGTGCTGGGGGCCTTCCAGCTGACCTTCTTCACCATCGGCCTGATGTCGATGCTGGCAGCGGCGATCTTCCTGCAACTGGCGCCAAGCGACGGCAGGCGTGCCCGTCGTCCGGAAGCCGAGATCGAACCTTAGGGGGAATGGCCACGAGGCTGGTAGACTATCGGGCATTTTTCGCTTTGCTACCCAGGCCCGCCTCGTGACCACCGAATCCACCGCATTTGCCTCTTTGCCCTTGTCTGCCGCCATGCTGGCCAACCTGGAGGCGCTCGGCTATGCCGCGATGACCCCGATCCAGGCCCAGAGCCTGCCGGTGATCCTGCGTGGCCAGGACCTGATCGCCCAGGCCAAGACCGGCAGCGGCAAGACTGCCGCCTTTGGCATCGGCTTGCTCAATCCGCTCAACCCGCGCTACTTCGGCTGCCAGGCACTGGTCCTGTGCCCGACCCGCGAGCTGGCTGACCAGGTGGCCAAAGAACTGCGCCGGCTGGCCCGGGCGGAAGACAACATCAAGATCCTGACCCTCTGCGGTGGGGTTTCGCTCGGCCCGCAGATCGCCTCGCTGGAGCACGGCGCGCACATCATCGTTGGCACTCCGGGCCGGGTTCAGCAGCATCTGGACAAGGGCACGCTGGTCCTCGACGGGCTCAACACGCTGGTGCTCGACGAAGCCGACCGCATGCTCGACATGGGCTTCTTCGACGCCATTGCCGCGATCATCGGCAAGACCCCGTCGCGCCGGCAGACCTTGCTGTTCTCGGCCACCTACCCGAGCGGCATCGAGCAACTGGCTGCTGATTTCATGCGCAAGCCGCAGCAGGTCAAGGTCGACGCGCTGCACAGCGAAACCCAGATCGAGCAGAGCTTCATCGAGATCGACCCGCAGCAGCGCCTTGAAGCGCTGACCCGCGTGCTCGCGCACTACCGCCCTGAATCGTGCGTGGCGTTCTGCTTCACCAAGCAGCAGTGCGACGAAGTGGTCAACCACCTGACCGCCAAGGGCATCGTTGCCCAGGCGCTGCATGGCGATCTGGAGCAGCGTGACCGCGACCAGGTGCTGGCGATGTTCGCCAACCGTAGCATCTCGGTGCTGGTTGCCACCGACGTTGCCGCGCGCGGCCTGGATATCGACGGCCTGGACATGGTCATCAACGTCGAACTGGCGCGTGATGCCGAAATCCACGTACACCGAGTCGGCCGTACCGGCCGTGCTGGCGAAAAGGGCGTCGCCGTCAGCCTGGTCGCTCCCGCCGAAGGCCATCGCGCCCAGGCCATCGAGCAGCAACAGAAGCGCCCCCTGCGCTGGGAACAGCTGGACAACCTCAAGAGCCAGGGCGGCGAGCCGCTGCTGCCGGTAATGGTCACTCTGTGCATCGGCGCCGGGCGTAAAGACAAGCTGCGCCCGGGTGACATCCTCGGTGCACTGACCGGCGACGCCGGCATCCCTGGCAAGCAGGTCGGCAAGATCGCCATCTTCGACTTCCAGGCCTTGGTTGCGGTCGAGCGAGCATTGGCCAAGCAGGCCGTGCAGCGCCTCAACAGCGGCAAGATCAAGGGCCGCGCGCTGAGAGTGCGGATCCTCTGATAGCTACAGCAACCCTGTGCCGGCGGCGCAGGGTTGGCCTCACCTTCTGTTCAACTGATTCTAGGTAACTCCCGTGCACTCCACCGACGTGATCATCCTCGGCGCTGGCGCCGCCGGCCTGATGTGCGCTCAGCTCAGCGCCAACCGTGGCCGCCGCGTGCTGCTGCTCGACCATGCCAACAAACCGGGCAAGAAGATCCTCATGTCGGGTGGCGGGCGTTGCAACTTCACCAACATGTACACCGAGCCGAGCAACTTCCTCTCGAACAACCCGCACTTCTGCAAATCGGCGCTGGCCCGCTATACCCAGTGGGACTTCATCGAACTGGTGGCCAAGCACCAGGTGCCGTATCACGAGAAGAAGCTCGGTCAGCTGTTCTGCGACAACAAGTCCAGCGACATCCTCGATTTGCTGCTGGCTGAATGCGACGCTGCCGGGGTGGACCTGCGCATGGACACCAGCATCGAGACCATCGAGAAAACCGCCGAGGGTTATCGGCTGCAGACCAGCGCCGGCCCGTTCGCCTGCCAGTCGCTGGTGATCGCCACCGGCGGGTTGTCGATCCCGACGTTGGGCGCCAGCGGCTTCGGCTACCAGGTGGCGCGCCAGTTCGGCCACACCTTGCTGCCAACCCGTGCCGGGCTGGTGCCGTTCACCATCACCGAGCCGCAGCTCAAGGCCATGTGCACCGAGCTTTCGGGCACCTCGCTGGACTGCACCGCCAGCTGCAACGGCAGCAGCTTCCGCGAGAACCTGCTGTTTACTCACCGCGGCTTGAGTGGCCCGGCGATTCTGCAGATTTCTTCGTTCTGGGAGGCCGGCGACAGCGTCGAGATCAACCTGCTGCCTGACCGTGACGCGCTGGACTGGCTGCAAAGCCAGCAAATCGAGCGCGCCAACAGCGAGCTGAAGACCGTGCTCGGCGAGGTGTTCACGCGCAAGCTGGCAAACCTGCTGGCCGAGCAGTGGTTCGAATCCAAGCCGATGAAGCAGTACACCCCGGCCGAGCTGGCACAGATCGCTGACAAGCTGGCCTGCTGGCAGGTGGTGCCGGCCGGCACCGAAGGTTATCGCACGGCCGAGGTCACCCTGGGCGGCGTCGACACCCGCGAAGTGTCGTCCAAGACCATGGAATCGCTGAAAAGCCCTGGGCTGTATTTCATCGGTGAAGTGCTCGATGTCAGCGGCCATCTCGGCGGATTTAATTTCCAGTGGGCCTGGGCTTCTGCCAATGCCGCGGCGCAGTTCGTGTAATGTAGAATCCTTTCAGCAATGCCCTGAAAGGTTCTCATCGATCACTGCCAGCAGGCCACTATGTCATCGAGCTCGTTTCGTCATTCTCTGCGTCGTTTGTGGGGCCAGGACAAGTTCAGTTATGCCATCCGGGTGACCATCGCCCTCACCGGCAGCATGGCCTTGTGTTGGTATCAAGATGAAATGAAGCTGTTGATCCCGCTGTTTCTGGGGATCATCGCCAGCGCCCTGGCCGAGACCGACGACGGCTGGCAGGGCCGCCTCAGCGCCCTGCTGGTGACCCTGGCCTGTTTTGCCATCGCCGCGCTGTCGGTCGAGCTGCTGTTCCCCTACCCCTGGATCTTTGCCTTCGCCCTGGCCCTGGCGGCGTTCTGCCTGACCATGCTCGGCGCCTTGGGCGAGCGCTATGGCGCGATTGCCTCGGCGACCTTGATCCTCTCGGTGTACACCATGATCGGCGTCGACCAGCGCGGCGGTGAGGTCACCGACTTCTGGCACGAGCCGTTGCTGCTGGTGGCAGGCGCTGCCTGGTATGGGCTGCTGTCGGTGCTGTGGCAGGCGCTGTTCTCCAATCAGCCGGTGCAGCAGAGCCTGGCCAAGCTGTTCTACGAGCTGGGCCGCTACCTCAAGCTCAAGGCCAACCTGTTCGAGCCAATTCGCAACCTTGAAGTGGAATCGCGACGGCTGGAGCTGGCCCAGCAGAACGGCAAGGTGGTCGCAGCCCTCAACGCCGCCAAAGAGATCATCCTGCACCGGGTCGGCAACAGCCAACCCAACTCCAAGGTCAGCCGCTACCTCAAGCTGTATTTCCTGGCCCAGGACATTCACGAGCGCGTGAGTGCCTCGCACTATCCGTACAACGCCCTGGCCGAGGCGTTTTTCCACAGCGACGTGATGTTCCGCTGCCAGCGCCTGTTGCGCCAGCAAGGCTCGGCCTGCCAGCAGCTGTCGGAATCGATCCGCATGCGCCAGCCGTTCGTCTACGGCAGCGGTTTTGCCGAGGCGCTGGAAGACCTGCACGCCTCCCTGGAACACCTGCGCATCCAGAGCAACCCAGCCTGGCGCGGCCTGCTGCGCTCGCTGCGGGCGCTGGCCGGCAACCTCGCCACGCTGGACCGCCTGCTCGCCGACGCCAGCAACCCGGACGGCCTTGCCGATGCCAGTGACAGCAGCCTGCTGGACCGCTCGCCGCGCAACTTCAAGGACGTCTGGAGCCGCCTGCGCACGCAGCTGACGCCGACTTCGCTGCTGTTCCGCCACGCCCTGCGCCTGCCGCTGGCGCTATCAATCGGCTATGGCATGGTGCATCTGATTCACCCGACCCAGGGTTACTGGATCATCCTCACCACGCTGTTCGTCTGCCAGCCCAACTATGGCGCGACGCGGCGCAAGCTGGTGCAGCGGATTTTCGGCACGGCGATCGGCCTGACGGTCGGCTGGGCGTTGTTCGATCTGTTCCCTAACCCGGTGGTGCAGTCGTTGTTCGCGGTGGTTGCCGGGGTGGTGTTCTTCGTCAACCGCACCACCCGCTATACCCTGGCCACGGCGGCAATCACGCTGATGGTGCTGTTCTGCTTCAACCAGATCGGCGACGGTTACGGCCTGTTCCTGCCGCGCCTGTTCGATACCCTGGTCGGCAGCCTGATCGCCATTCTGGCGGTGTTCCTGTTCCTGCCCGACTGGCAGGGGCGGCGGCTGAACAAGGTGCTGGCCAATACTTTGACCTGCGCCAGCGAGTACCTGCGCCAGATCATGCAGCAGTATGCGTACGGCAAACGCGACGACCTCGCCTATCGCCTGGCCCGGCGCAATGCGCACAACGCTGACGCAGCGCTGTCGACCACTCTGGCCAACATGCTGATGGAGCCTGGCCACTTCCGTAAGGAAGCCGATGTCGGTTTCCGCTTCCTGGTGCTCTCGCACACCTTGCTCAGCTACCTGTCAGGACTAGGTGCGCACCGCGATACGGCGCTGCCGCCAGAGGTCCACGAGCAACTGATCGACGGTGCCGGGGTCAGCCTGGCCAACAGCCTCGACCAGATCGCCAACGGCCTGGCCGCGCGCCTGCCGGTGGCGATTCACAGTGATGAAGAAGAAGCCTTGGCCAATGCCCTCGAGCAGATGCCGGAAGAGCTGGATGAGCATCAGCGTCTGGTGCAGACGCAGCTGGCCTTGATCTGCCGCCAGCTCGGCCCACTGCGGACCATGGCCGCGCACCTGATCAAGGAAGGTGCGCCGAGCTGAGCCTGGGCTCAAAAGCCATGCTGGCGCAGCAGGCGCTGATAACTGCCATCGGCTTTCATGGCCGCGATGGCGCGCTCGAAGCGCTGCACGATCTGCCGATGTTGCGGGTGCTGCAAGCTGACAAGAATGTGCAGGCTGTTCTCACCCAGCGGCGGATCGACAAAACTGACCGAGTCACGCACCTGCTGCGGCTCGCGCTGCAGGTTGTAACGTGCGACGTACTCGTCTTCCACTGCCAGCTTGACCCGCCCGGCCGCCAGCATGCGCACAGCTGAGGAGAAATTGCGCACCTGTACCTTGCTCAGGCGGCTGTCATCGTCGAAGCTCGGCGAATAGGCATAACCGCGCACCACGGCGATGCTGTAGGGGTACAGGTCAGCCTGGCGCTGATAAGTGAAGGCCTCACCCTGGCGCTTGAGCAAGCGGATACGGTTACTCAGGAAGGCACCGGAAAACTGCCCGATCTGGGTGCGCGACTCGTTGTACCAGGCGTTGACCAGCACGTCGTATCGTCCTTCGCCCAACCCTTTCAACGCACGCGCCCAGGGCACTTCTTCGTATTCACTGGCAAAGCCTGCGCGCGTCAGCGCCGTGGTCACCAGGCTGGTCGCTAGGCCACCGCCGGGCAGGCTGGCGTCGGTGAACGGCGGCCAGCTGTCGGCAACCAGACGCAGTTTTTGCTCTGCAGCTGCAGGCGAGGCCAGCAACGCCAGCAACAGCCCGGCAAGGCACAGCAGTGGCCGCATGCACGAATCCTTTTGGCAATGGGGGGCTCCCGCGGATGACGGTAACATGTGCTCCGTCATACCGAGCAGAATACAGATCCGCGGGACTGCCGACAGCGGACAATGATGTCAAATGGCCTCTATTTTGGCCAAGCCGGCAGATTACTTGCCAAAGCAATAATCAGGCCTCGTTGCGAGGCCCAATTGGTCAGCGTTGCAGCACCTCCAGCACGCAGCGGGCAATCTGCGCATCCTGCACCGCAACGCCGGTCAGATCGGCGAGAGTCAGTTGCCCGTCGTGTTCGCGCCCGGTCGCGTGCCCTGCCAGCACCTCGCCGAGTTCGCTCAGCTGGCTTGGGGCTATCAAACCGGCCTTGAGCGCATGAGACACCTCGCCGTACTGGCTACATTGGCGGCGCGAATCGACAATGATCCGCTGAGCACTGGCGACCAGCTCCACCGCCAGTTCCTGCTTGCCTGGTGCATCGGCACCAACCGCGGTGATATGGCTGCCGGGCAGCAGCCATTCACGTTGCAGCAGCGGCTCGCGGGAAGGCGTGGCGCAGACCAGCAGGTTGGCCGCCTCGGCCACTAGCCGCGGTTGCTCGACACAGCGCACCGTGCAGCCCAGCGCCTCGGCAAACGCCCTGTAGTCGCACCGCGCGGCGTCACTACGACCCCACACCAGCACCTCGCGGCAGGCGGTGACTGCCAGCAACTGCTCCAGCTGCAAGCGCGCCTGCATGCCGGTGCCGAGGATGCCGATCGCTTCGACCCGGTTCGGCGCCAGCAACCGTGCCGCGATGCGCCCAGCCAGGGCGGTGCGCATGCAGGTTAACCAACCCTGATCCGCCAGCAGCGCCAACGGCTGGCCGGTGCTGGCACTGAGCACCAGCATCAGCCCGTCGTTGCTCGGCAAGCCCTGCTGCGGGTTGCTGTAGAAACCAGTGGAAACCTTGACCGTGAAGGTCTCACTGCCCTCGACATAGGCCGATTTGATACAGCAGTCGCCATTTGCCTGAGGGAAGCCGAATGCCTGCACCGGTGGCACCTGCACCCGGCCTGCGGAATAAGCGACAAAGCCCAGTTCGATGGCGCACATGGCCTGATGGGCATCCAGCGCGGCCATGATCGCCGGCAGCTCGTAGACCTTCATGCTATAGCCTCGAGGTATTTCTCCAGCACGATATTGCGGCCGCACAGCACGACTGCGACTTTCTTGCCGCGATACTCCTCGGCCAGCGCCAGCATGCCGGCCATCGCCACGCCTGCGGCGCCCTCGATGATCCAGCGCTCGCTGGCGGCGACCTCACGCATGGCAGCCTTGATCTGCGCCTCACTGACCAACACGCGCTGACTCAACAGCCGTTGGCACAGGCCGAGGGTAACGCTGTCGGGTTCGACGCCGCCGGCGGTGCCATCCGAGATAGTCTCCTCCTCGTCGACCTCGATGATCCGCCCGGCTGCGAGTGAGGCATGCAGGGCCGGTGAGTTGGCTGGCCAGCAACCAACGATGCGGGTTTTCGCCGACAGGCCATGCAGGGCCGCTGCAATGCCGCTAATCAGACCACCACCGCCCACAGCCACGAACACCGCATCCAGCTCCGGCTGCTGCTCGAACAGTTCCATTCCGACCGTACCCTGACCGGCGATGATCTGGTAGTCGTTGTACGGCGACACGTACGGTTTGCCTTGCAACTGCGCCTGGCGCCCGGCTTCCAGTTCGGCGCCGAGCGGATCGAGATCAAGGCTGATGACCTCGGCGCCCAGTGCGCGCATTGCTTCCAGCTTATAGCTGGAGGCCTGCGTGGTGGTGTAGACGCTGACCGGCACGCCCAGTGCCTGGCCGGCCAAGGCAAGGCCCTGGCCGTGGTTGCCAGAGGACGCGGTGATGACGCCACGCTGGCGCTGGACCGGGTCAAGCAGGCGCAGCTTGTTGCTGGCACCGCGGTATTTGAACGAGCCGGTGTGCTGCAGGTGCTCGCACTTGAGGTAAACCTCACAGCCGCTCAAAGCACTCAGGCGGCTGCTCAAGGTCAACGGCGTGACCGCGACCTGCGGGCGCAGCGCGGTGTGTGCTTCAGTGATGGCCTGCTGCAGGGAGCCCAGTGCTTGGTCGTCGATCATCGGTAATGCTCTCGGTGACAGAGCGCTACCCAGGCAGCGCACTCATATGGAAATTAAATCTACGATAGATTTTATTTCCACGGCGCGCAAGCACCAGCGAGCAGGTCGACAGGTATCAGCTTTCGCGAGCGAGCTTCACGTACTTGTAGACGGTCGCCCGGCCCATGTTCAGCACGTTGGCCACATAGTCATAAGCGCTCTTGCCGCGGAACGCCCCTTCGCCATGCAGGGCCTCGATCAGCTCGCGCTTGTGCTCGCGCTCCAGCGTGTTGAGGCTCTGGCTACGTTCGGCCAGCCAGCTGTGCATGAAGGTGTTGATGCGCTCCTGCCAGTCATCACGAAACAGCACTTCAGGTTGCGGTAGCAGGCGGCTGGCCTGGAAGAACACATCCAGCGCCTGCCTGGCCTGCTCCAGCAGCGATACGTTGAAGTTGATGCACAGCAGCGCTTCGGGCTGGCCGTTGTCATCGAGCATCACACTGCTGATCGAGCGAATTTTCTGGCCGTCCCAGTTGAGCTTTTCGTACGGACCCAGGCGGGTAGCGCCATTGAGGTCGGCGGGCAAGTCGTGCAGCGCCGAGTCGTCGCCCAACTGGCGCTTGGAGATATTGTTGGCGATGTGCACGATGGTCTGGCTGCGCAGGTCATGCACCACCACTTCAGCATGCGGAAACAGCAGCGTGGCGACGCCATCGGCCATGGCGGCGTAGTTGCTGAAGCGGGGGCTGAGCGCCGGCCGGGGTGCAGACATCGCAAGCATTCCTGAGGGTAAAGCGCGCCATGCTAAGCCAGGCGCGGCAGGCAGGGAAAGTGCAGCGGCCGCGAGCGACCCGCTGCAGATTGATTCAGGGGTAGCCCAGCACCTTACGGATGTGCGCCAGATGCGCGCCGATCCACTGCTTGTCGATCGCACCCCAGTCGCGGATGCGGTACTGCCCGGCATGGTTGCGGGCGCCGCTCTCCTGCTCGAATTCGCAGATGATGTCGAGGTCGGCCAGCGCAGCGATGGTGTCCTGAGCGGTACGCCGGGGCATGCCGGTGGCTTCGGTCAAGGCCGGTACGCTGGCGGCGGTCTGGCTGTCGATCAGCCAGGCGACGTACAGGCGGCGGTAGAAGCTGCTCTTGGTCTTGCTCACTTCCATGCTCGGGGTCCTTAGGATTGATTGGGCAGTTCCTGGTAGGTCAGGTAAACGCGCAGGTCGAATTCCAGTTGATGGTAATCCGGCTCCATGTGCTGGCAGAGCTGGTAGAACGCCTTGCTGTGGTCGCGCTCACGCAGGTGCGCCAGCTCATGCACGACGATCATGCGCAGAAACTCTGGCGCGGCGTCCTTGAACAAGGCCGCGATGCGGATTTCTTTCTTGGCCTTGAGCTTGCCGCCCTGCACCCGCGACACAGCTGTATTCAGACCCAGGGCGCGGTGGGTCAGGTCGAGGCGGTTGTCGAACAGCACCTTGTCCAGGTTCGGCGCACTGCGCAGGTAGCTCTGCTTCAGTTCCTGAGCGTAGGCGTACAACGCCTTGTCATTCTGCACCTGGTGACGGGCGGGATAGCGCTGGCGCAGGTACTCGCCCAGGCGGTCGCTGGCGATCATCTGCCGCACCTGCTCTTGCAGGTGCGGTGGGTAGGCTTGCAGGTAACGTAGGTCGGTCATGGCACGGCGGTCGATAAAAGCACACGCGATTCTAGCCAATCATTGCCCGGGCCAGTGGAAAAACAATGGAAAGCCGCTCGCATCGGCAGCGGTCATCGGCCGTGCCACCAAAAAGCCCTGCACATAACAGCAGCCGTGCGCCTTCAGCCAGGCCGCCTGGGCTTCGGTTTCCACGCCTTCGGCAATGACCGTGATCGCGTAGTCGGCGCACAGGCCAATGACGCTGCGCACCAACGCCGCATCGCTGGCCGAGTCGGGCAGGCGCGCGACCAGATGGCGGTCAAGCTTGAGCGTGTCGATGGGCAGATCGCGGATCATCCGCAGCGAACAGCCGCCGGCGCCGAAGTCGTCCAGCGCTACTCGCACGCCAAGCTCACGCAGGCGGTTGAGCTGCTTCACTGCGGCGTCGATGTTGTACATCAGCGAGGTTTCCGCCACCTCGACCTCAAGCTGCGCCGGGCGCAAACCGTGCGCCTGGATCACCGCCTGCAGTTCATCGACCAGATTTGGCATGGCGAACTGGACCCGGCTCAGACTGATCCCCAGTACCAGGTCATCGGCAAAGCCCGCGCGCCAAGCCTTGCGCTGGGCAGCACCCTGATCGTAGATCCAGCTGGCCAGCCGGCTGATCAGCCGGGTCTCTTCCAGCAACGGGATGAACAAGCCCGGCGGTACATCACCGACGCTGGGGTGCTGCCAGCGCAGCAGCGCCTCGAAACCACGCAGCTGGCCATCGGCAAACGCCACCTGCGGTTGAAACACCAGGCTGAAGTCCTTTTGCTCGATGGCGCTGCGCACGCCGTCTTCGAGCATCAGCCGCGACCGCGCACGGCCGTTCAGTTCCTGATCGTAAAACCGGTATTGCTGACGGCCAGCATGCTTGGCGGCGTACATCGCCGTGTCCGCCGCGCGCAACAGGCCCTCGAAAGTGCCGCCGCAGTCGGGATAGGTGGCGATACCAATGCTGACGCCCAGGGATACATCCATCCCGTCTACCTGGTGGGTGATCGACAGGCGTTCGAGCACCCGCTCAGCGAAGCGTCCGGCCAGCTCTGGATACGGCAGGCCGTCGAACAAAGCCGTGAATTCGTCACCGCCCATCCGTGCCAGCAGCGCCTCGCTGCCCAGGCAATCCTTCAGTTGAGACGCGACCCAGTGCAGGATCTCGTCGCCTGCCTCGTGCCCGAGCGAATCATTGATCCGCTTGAAGCCATCGAGGTCCATGTACATCAGTGCCTGGACCTTCTCCGAGTGCTCGTTGCGCAGCAGCGCAGCTTCGGCAGCCTGGTAGAAGCCGCGCCGATTGAGCAGGCCGGTGAGCGGGTCGGTGACCGCCTGCTGTTCCAGCTGCTGGTGCAGGCTGCGCACCACTGACATGTCCAGCAGGGTAATCACCATGGCGTGCTGCTCGCTCGGCAGCGGCGCGCAGGACAACGCCACCGGCACCAGTTGCCCGTCGGCGGTGCGCAACTGCGCATCGTGCACGCGGAAGATCTGCCGTTGCTGATACGCCTTGAAGAAGTCCGACTCGCGCCACAGGCTCGGTGTCGCCAGTTGCAGCAGGTCAAGCACGTGGGCGCCCTGGAGCACCTGCACCGGGGTATCCAGCAGGCTTGAAATCGCCGGATTGGCAAAGCTGATGGTGCCGCTCTCATCCACCACCAGGATGCCTTCGGCGGCGTTTTCCAGGATCGAGGCATTGAAGGCCCGCGCCGCTTCAAGCTCGCGGGTCAGGCGCTGCAGCATGCGTCGGTTGCGCTGCTGCTCGAGCAAGGCCTGCACCTTGGGCTTGAGGATCTGCGGGTCGAATGGCTTGAACAGATAATCCACGGCGCCGGCGGCGTAGCCCTTGAGTACGGCATCCTGCGACTGCTCGTTGGCAGTCAGGAAAATGATTGGAGTGAGTCGAGTGCGCTGGCTGCCGCGCATCAAGCGGGCGACTTCAAAGCCGTCCATCTCGGGCATCTGCACGTCGAGCAAAACCAGGTCGACTTCATGGCGGAGCAGCGCGCCGAGCGCCTCGGTGCCCGAACAGGCAGTCAATACCTGCCAATCCTGACGGGCCAGCAGGGCGCGCATGCTGATCAGGTTCTCTGGGTAATCGTCGACAACCAGCAAGACGGACTTGCCGTCCGTTGCAGTGGGTTGAGCTTCATCCATGCTGCTTCTCTTGTAAGAGCGACTGCTTCCTACCCGTCTACTCTAGACCGCAGTTGGCGGGGTGCAATGGAATCAGAACGCTATCACCGAATTTAGTTTCCCATGCCGACTAACGGTCATCTCGCAGACATAAAAAAACCCGCATCGCTGCGGGTTTTTTCAAGCATCCAGCCCTGATCAGTTGACCTTGGCAGCCAGCTCACCTTTCAGGTAACGCTGGTACATGCCTTCGAGGGAGATCGGTTTGATCTTCGAGGCATTGCCGGCGGTGCCGAAGGCTTCGTAACGGGCGATGCACACGTCACGCATGGCCTTGACGGTTTCGCCGAAGAACTTGCGTGGGTCGAACTCGCTCGGGTTGGTCGCCATCAGACGACGCATGGCACCGGTCGAGGCCAGGCGCAGGTCGGTGTCGATGTTGACCTTGCGCACGCCGTACTTGATGCCTTCGACGATTTCTTCAACCGGTACGCCGTAGGTCTCTTTGATGTCGCCGCCGTACTGGTTGATGATCGCCAGCCACTCTTGCGGTACCGAGGAAGAACCGTGCATCACCAGGTGGGTATTGGGGATGCGCTTGTGGATTTCCTTGATGCGGTCGATTGCCAGCACGTCGCCGGTAGGCGGCTTGGTGAACTTGTAGGCGCCGTGGCTGGTGCCGATGGCGATGGCCAGGGCGTCGACCTGAGTCTTCTTGACGAAGTCGGCGGCTTCTTCCGGATCGGTCAGCATCTGGCTGTGATCGAGCACGCCTTCGGCGCCGATACCGTCTTCTTCACCGGCCATGCCGGTTTCCAGCGAACCCAGGCAGCCCAGCTCGCCTTCTACCGAAACACCGCAGGCGTGGGCCATGGCGACGGTCTGCTGGGTGACGCGGACGTTGTAGTCGTAGTCGGTTGGGGTCTTGCCGTCTTCGCCCAGCGAGCCGTCCATCATCACCGAGCTGAAGCCCAGCTGGATCGAGCGCTGGCAAACGTCAGGGCTGGTACCGTGGTCCTGGTGCATGCACACCGGGATGTGTGGGAACTCTTCGATTGCCGCCAGGATCAGGTGGCGCAGGAAGGGTGCACCGGCGTATTTGCGAGCACCGGCCGAGGCCTGCACGATGACCGGAGAGTCGGTCTTGTCGGCGGCTTCCATGATGGCGCGCATCTGCTCGAGGTTGTTTACGTTGAAAGCTGGAACGCCGTAACCGAACTCGGCGGCGTGGTCCAGCATCTGGCGCATGCTAATGAGTGCCATTGTGTATCTCTCTCCCGACAAGCGTCGTTGTTTCGTGCAAACCTGCCATAGGGCGGTTGCTGTTCATGTTATGTGGGCCGCCGAAGCGACCCGGCCATCACGGTGCCTTGCAGCCCCGCCCTATCAGATCGTTGGTTGCTACCCAGTACACCAGGCCTTCTTCGCCGCGCAGATGCAGGGCCAGAACGCCATCGCTGTACAGCGCGCCAGAGGCGCCCGGCTCGGACTTGAGCCGGTAGACCTGGTCATTACCGCCAAGGCGGACATCGACCGAGTCCTGGTTGGCATCGGCGAAACGCCAGGATACTTCGGTCTGTGTATCACAGACCCAGCGCGTCCAGGTGTCTGTCGGCGCAGCCGGTGCCGGCTGCAGCAGCGAGCAGCCTGCCAGGGTCGCCAGGGCCATCAGGGCCAATAGCGCTTTCATCCGAAACCCTCGTTATGGTTCCGCTATGCGGCCCCTAATCCAAGACCACAAAACCCAGTTTAGGTTGCCCGCCAACCCATCACGGGCAACCGGGCGCCTTGCGTTGGTGCTCGTCGTCGTACTTTTCCAGCCCGTCCGGACCCAGCCGCTTGTTGATCACCGGCACCGTCTCGGCCTGCCACTGCGACTGGTAACAGCCGCCCGGCACCGCCTGCGACGGCTCGTCATCGGCAGCCGGCCCGCTGGAGCAGGCGCCCAACAGACAGGCCACGATCATCACCGGCAATTGCTTGAGCATCCGCTCGCTCCCTGCGCCAGGCGCCTTCATGCTCAGGCCTTGGCTCGTTGTTCCAGGATTTCCACAGCAGGCAGAACCTTGCCCTCGACGAACTCGAGGAACGCGCCGCCACCGGTAGAAATGTAGGAGATATCGCTGCCAACGCCATATTTATCGATGGCCGCCAGGGTGTCACCACCGCCCGCGATGGAAAACGCGTCGCTGCTGGCAATGGCCTGGGCCAGTACTTTAGTGCCGTTACCGAACTGATCGAACTCGAACACGCCGACCGGGCCGTTCCACAGCACGGTCTTCGACGACTTCAGCAACTCGGCGAACTGCTCGGCAGTTTGCGGGCCGATGTCGAGGATCATGTCGTCGTCGGCAACCTCGCTGATCAGCTTGACGGTAGCCACGGCGCTCTCGGCGAACTCCTTGGCCACTACCACGTCGACCGGCAGCGGCACATTGACCTTGGCGGCGATGGCCTTGGCGGTGTCGACCAGGTCTGGCTCGTACAGCGACTTGCCGACTTTGTGGCCAGCGGCGGCGAGGAAGGTGTTGGCAATGCCGCCACCGACGATCAGCAGGTCGCAGACGCTGCTGAGGCTGTTCAGTACATCGAGCTTGGTCGACACCTTGGAGCCGGCAACGATGGCAGCCATTGGCTTGGCAGGCGCTTTCAGGGCCTTGCCCAATGCGTCCAGCTCAGCAGCCAGCAGCGGGCCGGCAGCGGCAACCTTGGCGAACTTGGCCACGCCGTGGGTCGAGCCTTCGGCGCGGTGGGCGGTGCCGAACGCATCCATCACGAATACGTCGCACAGGGCAGCGTACTGCTGCGCCAGCTCGTCGGCGTTTTTCTTCTCGCCCTTGTTGAAGCGCACGTTCTCGAACAGCACCAGCTCACCGGCGGCGACTTCAACGCCGTCGAGGTAATCGGCCACCAGCGGTACTTCACGGCCGAGTGCCTTGCTCAGGTAGTCAGCCACCGGCTTGAGGCTGTTTTCGGCAGAAAACTCGCCTTCGGTTGGCCGACCGAGGTGCGAGCAGACCATTACCGCGGCGCCTTTTTCCAGGGCCAGCTTGATGGTCGGCAGCGCCGCCAGGATACGCGCATCGCTGGCAACCGCACCGTCTTTGACAGGCACGTTGAGGTCTTCGCGAATCAGTACGCGCTTACCTTGCAGGTCGAGGTCAGTCATCTTCAACACGGTCATGAATGCAGTCCTTCAGGGCTGTTTGCTGCGGGTTTGGTGGACGACGTGCAGGAAATGATCAGCAACGTCGAGCATACGGTTGGCAAACCCCCATTCGTTGTCGAACCAGGCCAGCAGGTTCACCAGGCGGGGGCCGGAAACGCGGGTCTGGCTGGCATCGACGATGGCCGAATGCGGGTCATGGTTGAAATCACAGCTGGCGTGCGGCAGCTCGGTGTAGGCCAGCAGCCCTCGCAGCGGGCCGCTCAGGGCTGCATCACGCAGCACCTGGTTGACCTCGGCAGCGGTGGTGTCACGGGCGGTCTGCAGGGTGATGTCCAGGCACGACACGTTGACAGTGGGCACACGCACCGCTTTGGCCTGAATTCGCCCGGCAAGTTCCGGCAGCAGCCGTTCGATGCCACGCGCCAGACCAGTGGACACCGGGATCACCGACTGAAACGCCGAGCGGGTGCGGCGCAGGTCTTCATGGTGATAGGCGTCGATCACCGGCTGGTCGTTCATCGCCGAGTGAATGGTGGTGATCTGCACGTACTCGATGCCGAACGCCTGATCCAGCACGCGCAGCAGCGGCACGCCGCAGTTGGTGGTGCAGGAGGCATTCGACACCAACTGCTCGGCACCGCTCAGGCAAGCCTGGTTGATGCCATAGACGATGGTGGCGTCGACGTCGGCCTCGCTGGCCATCGGCTGCGAGAACAGTACCCGTGGCGCGCCGGCGTCGAGAAAGCGCTGGCCATCGGCGCGGGTGTTGTAGGCACCGGTGCATTCGAGCACCAGGTCAACCTCCAGCGCGGCCCATTCGATGCCTTCCGGGGTGGCACTGCGCAACACCTGCACGCAGTCGCCGTTGATATGCAGACAATCGCCATCGACCTTGACCTCGCCGGGGAAGCGGCCATGGGTGGAGTCGAAGCGTGTCAGGTATTCCAGGCTGGCCTGATCGGCCAGGTCATTCAAGGCAACGATCTCGAAGCTCGCAGCAGCCCCCCGCTCAACCAGCGCGCGCAGGACACAGCGGCCAATGCGGCCGTAACCGTTGAGTGCAACTTTGTAAGGGCGACCTTGAGACATGCAGGACTCGCTAACACAGGATGATCATTGACCGTCGCGGCACAAGGCCGCGCCTACAAGATACTGCACAGGCAATAACTTGTAGGCGCGGCCTTGAGTCGCGAAAACGAGGGCAACGCCCTCGCCTCGCTCAGGATGAATCAGTCTTCCAGCAGCTCTTCAGCGGTACCGAGGATGTTCTCCAGGGTAAAGCCGAATTCCTCGAACAGCGCCGAGGCCGGAGCCGATTCGCCGTAAGTGGTCATGCCGATGACGCGACCTTCAAGGCCAACGTACTTGTACCAGAAGTCGGCATGGGCAGCCTCGATGGCGATCCGTGCACCGACTTCAAGCGGCAGCACAGCCTGCTTGTAGCTGGCGTCCTGGGCATCGAACACGCTGGTGCACGGCATCGAGACGACGCGGACCTTGCGGCCTTGCTCGCTCAGTTGGTCGAACGCCTGCACGGCCAGACCGACTTCGGAACCGGTAGCGATGAGGATCAGCTCAGGCTCGCCAGCGCAGTCCTTGAGCACATAACCGCCGCGCTCGATGTCGGCGATCTGCTGCGCATCGCGCTGCTGATGCTGCAGGTTCTGACGCGAGAAGATCAGCGCCGACGGGCCGTCCTTGCGCTGCAGTGCCTGCTTCCAGGAAACCGCCGACTCGACCGCATCGGCCGGGCGCCAGGTGTCCAGGTTCGGCGTGCTGCGCAGGCTGGTCAGCTGCTCGATTGGCTGGTGAGTCGGGCCGTCTTCGCCCAGGCCGATCGAGTCGTGGGTGTAGACGTGGATGACGCGCTGCTTCATCAGAGCCGACATGCGCACGGCGTTGCGGGCGTATTCCATGAACATCAGGAAGGTCGCGCCGTAAGGCACCAGGCCGCCGTGCAGGGCGACGCCGTTCATGATCGCGGTCATGCCGAATTCGCGCACGCCGTAGAACACGTAGTTGCCGCTGGCATCAACGGCGTCGACGCCTTTGCAGCCTTTCCACAAGGTCAGGTTGGAGCCGGCCAGGTCAGCCGAACCGCCGAGGAACTCGGGCAGCAGCGGGCCGAAGGCGTTCAGGGCGTTCTGGCTGGCCTTGCGGCTGGCGATGGTTTCACCCTTGGCAGCAACTTCGTTGACGTAGGCCTGAGCCTTGGCCGAGAAGTCGGCAGGCAAGTCACCGGCCATCCGACGCTTGAACTCGGCAGCCAGCTCTGGGTGAGCAGCGGCGTAAGCTTCAAAGCGCTGGTTCCACTCGGCTTCGGCCTTGGCACCGGCGGCCTTGGCGTCCCACTCGGCATAGATGTCGGCCGGGATTTCGAACGGGCCGTAGTTCCAGTTCAGCTCTTTGCGGGCCAGGGCGATTTCGTCATTGCCCAGCGGTGCGCCGTGGCAGTCTTCCTTGCCCTGCTTGTTCGGCGAACCGAAACCGATGATGGTCTTGCAGCAGATCAGGGTCGGACGATCGCTCTTGCGCGCCGTCTCGATGGCCATCTTGATTTCTTCGGCATCGTGGCCGTCGACGTTGCGGATCACCTGCCAGTTGTAGGCTTCGAAGCGTGCCGGGGTGTTATCGGTGAACCAGCCGTGGACTTCGCCATCGATGGAGATGCCGTTGTCGTCGTAGAACGCGACCAGCTTGTTCAGGCCCAGAGTGCCGGCCAGCGAGGCGACTTCATGGGAGATGCCTTCCATCAGGCAGCCATCGCCGAGGAACACGTAGGTGTTGTGGTCGACGATGTTGTGGCTGTCACGGTTGAACTGCGCCGCCATGACTTTTTCGGCGAGGGCGAAGCCGACCGCGTTGGCCAGGCCCTGGCCGAGTGGGCCGGTGGTGGTTTCGACGCCTGGGGTGTAGCCGAACTCCGGGTGGCCCGGGGTGCGGCTGTGCAGCTGACGGAAACCTTTGAGGTCTTCGATCGACAGGTCGTAGCCGGTCAGGTGCAGCAGCGAATAGATCAGCATCGAGCCGTGGCCGTTGGACAGCACGAAGCGGTCACGGTCGGCGAAGCTCGGGTTGCTCGGGTTGTGCTTCAGGTAGTCGCGCCAAAGCACTTCGGCGATATCCGCCATGCCCATTGGGGCACCGGGATGGCCGCTGTTGGCCTTTTGCACGGCATCCATGCTGAGGGCACGAATGGCGTTGGCACGATCACGACGGCTGGGCATCGCTAAGTCTCCTGGGGGCTTGAATAAGTAATGAAGCGCAAAAAAGACGACCATTTTCCCCCACAGTCGGCTCCGGGGCAATGACGGATGGTCGCAGTTGGGTGTTTTTCCTGTGATTGATGAGCGATTCGCGAGAATAGACGGTGGTTCGGACTGACTCGGGCCATCCATCGTCCAATATCAAAACTTTTTGATATTGCCCTTGCGAGGGCAACCTTGCCTGTCTAGACTGCCGCGCTATGAATCTTCCCGCGCAACCATTGGCCCTGCAACGCAGCGACGACCTGGCAGCTTTATGCAAAGCCAGCGGCGACGAGCTGCGCCTGCATGTATTGCGCGCGCTGGCCAGTGACTCGTTCGGCGTGCTCGAGTTGGCGCAGATCTTCGACGTCGGCCAGTCCGGCATGAGTCATCACCTCAAGGTGCTGGCCCAGGCCGAACTGGTGGCCACGCGCCGCGAAGGCAACGCCATCTTCTACCGGCGCGCCCTGCCCGACAGCCTGCGCCCCGGTGGCCGGCTGCATACGGCACTGCTTGAAGAGGTCGACGACCTCGCGTTGCCGGCCGCAGTGCAGGCGCGCATTGCCCAGGTGCAACAGCGCCGGGCCGCTACCAGTCAGGACTTCTTCCTGCGTGTGGAAGAAAAGTTTCGTGCCCAGCAGGACTTGATCGCCGGCTTGCCGCAGTACCGCGAGAGCCTGCTGGCACTGCTCGACAAACTCAGCTTCGGCGCTGACGCCAGTGCCCTTGAAGTCGGCCCGGGTGACGGTGGTTTTCTGCCCGACCTGGCGCGGCGCTTTGCCAGCGTCACGGCGATGGACAACAGCCCGACCATGCTCGAGCTGGCGCGCCAGGTCTGTGAACGAGAAAGCTTGAGTAATGTAAACCTGCAGTTGGCCGATGCATTGGGTGCAACGGATGTGACAGCCGACTGCGTAGTGCTGAACATGGTCTTGCACCATTTCAGCGATCCGGCCCAGGCCCTGCGCCTGCTGGCCAAACGGGTAAAGGCAGGCGGCAGCCTGCTGGTCACCGAACTGTGCAGCCATGATCAGCATTGGGCCCGCGAGGCCTGCGGCGATCTCTGGCTGGGCTTTGAGCAGGATGACCTGGCCCGTTGGGCCCGGGCAGCAGGGCTGGCTCTCGGAGACAGCCTGTATGTGGGCTTGCGTAACGGTTTCCAGATCCAAGTCCGCCATTTTCAGCGGACGGCTGGCGACATCACCATCGGTAAATTTTAGGAACCCGTCGAGATGAGCGAATATTCCCTTTTCACCTCCGAGTCCGTGTCTGAAGGACATCCGGACAAGATCGCCGACCAGATTTCGGACGCGGTCCTGGACGCCATCATCACCCAGGACAAGTTCGCCCGTGTGGCCTGCGAAACCTTGGTGAAGACCGGTGTTGCCATTATTGCCGGCGAAGTCACCACCTCGGCCTGGGTCGACCTCGAGCAGATCGTGCGCGACGTCATCGTCGACATCGGCTACAACAGCTCCGACGTCGGCTTCGATGGCGCGACCTGCGCGGTGATGAACATCATCGGCAAGCAGTCGGTCGATATCGCCCAGGGCGTTGACCGCTCCAAGCCTGAAGATCAAGGCGCCGGCGACCAGGGCCTGATGTTCGGCTACGCCAGCAACGAAACCGACGTGCTGATGCCAGCACCGATCTGCTTCTCGCACCGTCTGGTCGAGCGCCAGGCCGAAGCGCGCAAGTCCGGCCTGCTGCCGTGGCTGCGTCCGGATGCCAAGTCGCAGGTCACCTGCCGTTACGAAGGCGGCAAGGTCGTTGGTATCGACGCAGTCGTGCTGTCGACCCAGCACAACCCTGAAGTCTCGCAAAAAGACCTCAAAGAAGCCGTCATGGAGCTGATCGTCAAGCACACCCTGCCTGCCGAACTGCTGCACAAGGACACCCAGTTCCACATCAACCCGACTGGTCAGTTCATCATTGGCGGCCCAGTGGGCGACTGCGGCCTGACCGGGCGCAAGATCATCGTCGACTCCTACGGCGGCATGGCCCGTCACGGCGGCGGCGCATTTTCCGGCAAGGATCCATCCAAGGTTGACCGTTCGGCGGCCTACGCCGGTCGTTACGTCGCCAAGAACATCGTGGCTGCCGGCCTCGCCGAGCGTTGCGAGATTCAGGTTTCCTACGCCATCGGTGTTGCTCAGCCGACCTCGATCTCGCTGAATACCTTTGGTACCGGCAAGATTTCCGATGCCAAGATCGTCCAGCTGGTGCGTGAGTGCTTCGACCTGCGTCCGTACGCAATCACCACCATGCTCGACCTGCTGCACCCGATGTATCAGGAAACTGCGGCCTACGGTCACTTCGGCCGTACCCCTGAGCAGAAAACCGTGGGTGACGACACCTTCACCACCTTCACCTGGGAACGCACCGACCGCGCCCAGTCGCTGAAGGACGCTGCTGGCCTGTAAGCTTTCTTACAGCCACAGACGAAAGCCCCTGCCGAGTAATCGACAGGGGCTTTTTTGTGACATATCGCCTGACAAACTGGCCCAGCGTTGATCCGCTTGCGCGCTTAGGCTGAGGGTTCCGAATCGCCTGGCAAGGATGCTGGCCATGATGCTGAAACTGCTACTGTGTTTGCTGCCGCTGTTGTACCTCTCGGGGGCTCAGGCCGCCGCTTGCCCCGCCTGGCCTGGCGAGCGGGCGCAACAAGAGGTCGAACAGTTGCGCCAGTCACTGGCAACGTGGGATGACCACTACCATCGCCAAGGTATCGCGCTGGTCGATGATGAACTCTACGACCAAAGCCGGCAGCGCCTGCTGGACATGCAACAGTGCTTTGCCATCAATGCCAGTGACGACCCGCTGGCCAGCGCGCGCGGCCCGCTGGCGCACCCGACTGTTCATACCGGCGTCGCCAAGCTGCGTGATGAGCAGGCCGCCGCACAATGGCTGCGCGGTAAACAGGCCGTGTGGATTCAGCCCAAGGTCGATGGTGTGGCGGTCTCGCTGGTTTACCGACGAGGTCGGTTGGTGCAGTTGCTGAGCCGCGGTGACGGCGTCCATGGGCATGACTGGAGCCGGCACCTGCCGTACCTTTCGGGCATCCAGCGCGAACTGCCACGCGCCCTTGATCTGGCGCTGCAGGGCGAGCTGTACCTGCGCCTGGACAACCACGTGCAGGCAGCCGCCGGTGGGCGCGGCGCCCGCGGGAGTGTCGCCGGCCTGATGGCGCGCAAGCAGCTCAGCGCGCAATTGGGCGCGGATATCGGCCTGTTCGTCTGGGATTGGCCCGAGGGCCCAGCTACACAGGCAGAACGGCTCAGTGCATTGACTGCACTAGGCTTCAGCGACAGCCAGCAGTACAGCGTCGCCATCGATACCTTCGAGCAGGCCGCTCACTGGCGCCAGCACTGGTATCGATCAGCCCTGCCGTTCGCTACTGACGGAGTGATCCTGCGCCAGGATCAGCGCCCCGCCGCAGAGCGTTGGCAGGCCAATGCGCCGTACTGGATTGCAGCCTGGAAGTATCCGCTGCGCCAGGCACTGGCCGAAGTGCGCGAGGTGCAGTTCAAGGTTGGCCGCACCGGGCGCATCACGCCTCTGTTACAGCTGAAACCGCTGCAGCTGGATGATCGCCAGGTCAGTCAGGTCAGCCTCGGGTCGCTGGCACGCTGGCAAGCGCTGGACATCCGTGCAGGCGATCAGGTGGCAATAAGCCTGGCCGGCTTGACCATTCCGCGGTTGGAGTCCGTGGTGCAGCGCAGCAGCCGGCGTGCGCCGGTACAGGTCCCGGAACCGGGCCGCTACCATTCGCTCAGTTGCTGGCAGGACAGCCCCGCCTGTCGCCAGCAGTTTGTCGCCCGTCTGCACTGGCTGGGCGGCAAGCAAGGCCTGAACATGCCTGGGATGGGCGCGGCAACCTGGACTCAGTTGGTCGACAGCGGCCTGGTCAGTACGCTGGACGATTGGCTGAATCTGGACCGGGAGCAGTTGCTGGGTGTTGCGGGCATCGCTGAAACGCGTGCCGAACAGCTGCTCGAGGTGTTCACCCAAGCGCGCCAGCAACCCTTCCAGCGCTGGCTACACGGCCTGGGTATGCCTGCGCCGCGCCGCCTTGAGCCAGGCCCTGACTGGCAGACCTTGGCGAGCAAAACCGCACGAGAATGGCTGCAGGAACCCGGCATCGGCAACGGCCGTGCCGAGCAGTTGCAGGCATTTTTCAATGACGACGCAGTGCAATTACTGGCCGCGCAGTTACGCCATCACAAAATCAAGGGTTTCTAATTTTGCCGGATCAGGGCAGCATTTCCCTTTTCGCTGCCCTGCACCCGAATGGAGCCCCCGATGAAACTGTTCTCTACCCTCGCCCTGTCCGCCTTGCTTGGCCTCACTGCCCACGGCGCGCTGGCTGCCGAGCAGACCGAGCTCAAAGGTTGCGCCGCCAAGAAGCAAGCGATCAGCGAACAGATCGAGCAGGCACGTGCCCACGGCAACAGCAACCAGCAGGCTGGTCTGGAAAAAGCCCTGAGCGAAGTGACTGCCAACTGCACCGACAGCAGCCTGCGCAAAGAGCGCGAGCAGAAGGTGCTGGATGCGCGTCACGAGGTGAACAAGCGCACCAAGGATCTGGACAAGGCCATGAAGCGCGGCGACTCCGAGAAGATCAACAAGCGTAAAGACAAGCTTGCCGAATCGAAAAAGGAGCTGCAGGAGGCGCTCGACGATCTGGAAAAGTAACCACTCCGACGCCACGCTGAACCGTGAGCGCGCTGCCGGCGTCAGCGCGGCCTAGTGGTTACGAAATTCGGTGTGGCAGGCCTTGCAGGCCGCTTCGACCTTGTCCGTAGGCGCTTGCAACTGCGCTGCGTTCAGCGGTTTGTTGCTGCTCGCGGCAACCAGTTCACCGGTCACGCCTTCCAGTTGCCGGGCCAGCTCCTCGAAGCGCGCCTGGCGCTGCCAGACCTCGGCCCGCGCACTGCTGTCGCCACCATCCTGAGCCTGCGGAAAATGCTTCCAAGGGGCGTGCGCCAGACCATCGAGCTTGATGGCGCCGGCAGCGAACTTGTCGCCATCGAACGGCAAGCGTCCGCGCAGCATGCCGCCAAGGTCTTCGCTGGTGTTGAGCATCTGCTTGAAGATCGCCTTGCGCTGCCCGAGCGGTGAGTTAGGATCGACACGGTCGCAGCCCAGCAGGGCCAGGCTAGCTACCAGCAGCACGGTGAAACATTTGAACATCACGGTCACATTGGCATCGGAAGAGGGCCGACAGTATCCTCGCCTGCTCGACAAAGACCAATACCCTTACAGAAAACAGGGGCAGCCACGCCGCTACCCGCTCAAGGATTCAACCATGAAATCTGCTCTGCGCCAGCTCGCCTGGGCGCTGCCAGCCCTGGCCCTGCTGGCCGGCTGCAACGGCGGTGACAGCACCAAGCCTGAACCGCACGCCATTGCCACCTATGCTCCCGCCACCTGGAAAGATCTGCCCAGCGTCAGTGATGCTGATCTGTTGGCGGGCTTTCAGGCGTGGCGGGTCGGCTGCGAGAAGCTCAAGCGCGATGCGGTCTGGGCAGCGACCTGCGAGGCGGCGCTGCGCATTCCTGACGATGCCGCCCAGGCCCGCGCGTTTCTCCAGCAGAACCTGCAGGTGTACGGCCTGCGCTCGGCCGAGAACAACGCCACCGGGCTGATCACCGGTTATTACGAGCCGGTCTACCCTGGCAGCCTGACCCGCACTGCAGCGGCCCAGGTGCCGGTGTACGGCGTGCCGCAGGACATGATCGTGGTCGATCTGGCGAGTATTTACCCTGAGCTCAAGGGCAAGCGCCTGCGCGGGCGCCTGGAAGGCCGCGTGCTCAAGCCCTATGACACCTCGGAAACCATCTACCGTGATGGCGTCAACGCACCTGTGCAGGCCTGGCTGACGGACCCGATGGACCTGCAATTCCTGCAGATTCAGGGCTCTGGCAGGGTTCAGTTGGAAGACGGGCGCCAGTTACGCCTGGGTTATGCCGACCAGAACGGCCACCCGTATCGGCCGATCGGCCGCTGGCTGATCGAACAAGGCCAGTTGAAGAAAGAAGATGTCAGCATGGGCGCGATTCACGCCTGGGCCCAGGCCAACCCGCAGCGGGTACCGGAGTTGCTGGCGAGCAACCCCAGTTACGTGTTCTTCAGCACCCGGCCGGACAGCAACGAAGGCCCGCGCGGTTCGTTGAACGTGCCGCTGACCGCAGGGTACAGCGTCGCCATCGACCGCAAGGTGATCCCGCTGGGCAGCCTGCTGTGGCTGTCGACCACCCGCCCGGATGGTTCACCCGTGGTGCGCCCGGTCGGCGCGCAGGATACCGGCGGGGCGATCACCGGCGAAGTACGTGCTGACCTGTTCTGGGGTACCGGGCCGCAAGCCGGTGAGTTGGCCGGCAACATGAAGCAGCAAGGGCAGATCTGGATGCTCTGGCCCAAAGGCCAGCCATTGCCTGAGCTACCCAAAGTCCCCTGACACCATCGCCTCCCCCTGTAGGAGCGGCCTTGCCGGGGCGCCGGACCGGTCGGAAAGGGCTGCGCAGCGGCCCCACGATTTATGCTTCGCCGCGTTTATCGCCGGGCCAGCTCTGCTGGCCTTTCCGACCGGTCCGGCGCCCCGGCAAGGCCGCTCCTACACGGTCGGCGTAAGTCGTTCGGTCAAACCGAGACTACAAAAAACGCCACGATCAATGCCAAACCGGCAAACCACACTATCGAGCGCAATATCGCCCAATCGGCCAGGTAGCAGATGATGAACAGCAACCGGCTGGTGATGTACATCACCCCCAACACATCCTGGGTCACTTGTTCGGCGTTGCCGACGATATCCGCCACCAGCACCGCCGCCGCAAAGGCCGGGAAGGCTTCATAGCTGTTCTGCTGGGCAGCATGGGCGCGGCGTGGCAGACCTGACAGCGTGTCCAGAAACGCCCGCGGGTCATGGTTGTGTTGCATGCCGAAACGGCCGCTGCTGAGTTTGGCGATCAACGCACACAGCGGCGGCAGGATCATGGCGATCAAAATGCACCACAGGGCAACGGTCATGGACAGAATTCCTTGTTCAAAAGAGTTGGATTCAGAGCTTCATCACCAGCATACCTGCCAGCACCAGCCCGCAAGCTAAGAGCCTCGGCCCGCCGAAAGGTTCTTTGAGGTAGCGCATGCCCAGCAGCACCACCAGAATCACGCTGATCTCGCGCAACGCCGCCGCCTCGGCCACCGACCCCAGGTGCATCGCCCACAGCACCAGAGCGTAGCTGGCCAGCACGCAAACACCGACCGCCAGGCCCAGCCGCCATTGATTACGCCAGAACTGCACGAACGGTGCACGCCGGGCAACGCCGGCCAGCAGCGGAAACGGCCAGGTACTGAGCAAGGTCAGCCACACCAGATAATCCCAGGGCTTGCCCCACGCACGCACGCCCTGGCCGTCGAACCAGGTGTAGCAGCCGATACACATCCCGATCAGCCCCACTACCGGCAACATCGACCATGGCAAACGCGCACCGCCACCGCCCTGCCAGAGCAGGCAGGCCATGCCACAGGGGATCAGCAAGATGCCGATGATCTGCTGGCCGCTGAGGGTCTCGCCGGCAAACGCCAGAGTAAGACCCAGCACCACCAGCGGTGACAAACCGCGCATCAGTGGGTAAACCAGACCAAGGTCGCCGACCCGATAGGCCTTGATCAGCAAGACCCGGTAGATCTGCTGGGCCAGCGCCGAAACCAGCAGCCAGGGCCAGATTTCGCCAGGCGGGAAATCGACGAACCACACAGCCACCACAGCGAACAGCAACGCTACCGAGTCCATGCTGGCAATCACCAGCAGCCGCTCGCCACTGAACTTGACCAGGGTGTTCCAGATGGCATGCAACAGGGCTGCGACAAGAACAAGAACGGTTGCCAGCACGCGAGGTTTCCTTGGAGGGCTCAGACTCAGAGGTCGGCACAATATAGCGGGTTACGCAGCGGACAGGGCCAGGGCGCCCTTGTACATATTTTGAACGATTCGGACATTTCTGGTCATAGAGTGTGTCCCACACCCCCTGCTGGACCATCAAACCCGTGACCCGAGCGATTCGGGTCCGACTTGGAAGCCACTTTTTACAGGATTCGGGATGCTTGAACTTGTTGCCGCTTTTATCTGCCTGACCACCCTCCTCACCTATGTCAACTATCGCTTCATCGGCCTGCCGCCGGCCATCGGTGTCATGGTCACGGCGCTGCTGTTCTCGTTGATTCTGCAGGGTCTGAGCCTGATCGGCTTTCCGGGCCTGGAAGAACGCGTCGAAGGTTTGATGAACCAGATCGACTTCAATGACCTGCTGATGCACTGGATGCTGGCATTCCTGCTGTTTGCCGGCGCCCTGCACGTCAACCTCAGCGATCTGCGCAGCTACCGTTGGCCGATCGGCCTGCTGGCAACCATCGGCGTGCTTATCGCCACCGTGGTCATCGGTTTTCTCGCGCACTGGGTGTTCGCCATGTTCGGCTGGCACGTCAGCCTGATCTACTGCCTGCTGTTCGGCGCATTGATCTCGCCGACCGACCCGATTGCCGTGCTCGGCGCGCTGCGTACGGCCAACGCCTCCAAGCCGCTGAAGACCACCATCGTTGGCGAGTCGCTGTTCAACGACGGCACGGCGGTGGTGGTGTTCACGGTACTGCTCGGCATCGTCCAGCTGGGCGAGACGCCAAGTATCTCCGAGACCGCCCTGCTGTTCGCCCGCGAAGCCATCGGCGGGATCGCCTTCGGCGGCCTGATCGGCTATGCGACCTATCGCATGATCAAGAGCATCGACCAATACCAGGTCCAGGTCATGCTGACCCTGGCGCTGGTCATCGGCGGCTCGGCAATGTGCTACGAGCTGCATGTCTCGGCACCGATCGCGATGGTGGTGGCCGGCCTGATCATCGGCAACATGGGCCGCAACCTGGCCATGAACGACATGACCCGGCGCTACATGGACGGTTTCTGGGAACTGATCGATGACATGCTCAATGCCTTGTTGTTTGCCCTGATCGGCCTGGAGCTGTTGCTGCTGCCGTTCAACTGGATGCACCTGGCCGCCGGTTCGGTGCTGGCCCTAGCCGTGCTGATGTCGCGCCTGCTCACGGTGGCGCCGGCAATTCTGCTGCTGCGGCGCTGGCGCAGCGTGCCGCAGGGCACCATTCGCGTGCTGACCTGGGGTGGTTTGCGTGGGGGCGTGTCGGTGGCGCTGGCGTTGTCGTTGCCGCTGGGTGAAGAGCGTGATTTGCTGCTGTCGATCACCTACATCGTGGTGCTGTCGTCGATCCTGATTCAGGGTCTGAGCATTGGTCGTGTGGTGAGCAAGGTTAGCGTTCAGCCTTGAGAATGTCGGGGCCGCTTTGCGGCCCCGAAAAATCACTCTACGGCAGAGTCGGGAAACTGATCCTGCACGTACTTGATCTCGGTGCGCCCATGCGCAGCCGGCAAGCCATCGTCACCCAGGTTGACGAAGACCATCTTGTCGACGGTGAGGATGCTCTTGCGGGTGATCTTGTTGCGCACTTCGCACTTGAGGGTGATCGAGGTGCGGCCAAACTCGGTGGCAGTAATGCCCAGCTCGATGATGTCGCCCTGGCGCGAGGCGCTGACGAAGTTGATCTCCGAGATGTACTTGGTCACCACTCGCTGATTACCCAGCTGGACGATGGCGTAGATCGCCGCTTCCTCGTCGATCCAGCGCAGCAGGCTGCCGCCGAACAGAGTGCCATTGGGGTTGAGGTCTTCGGGTTTTACCCATTTGCGGGTGTGGAAGTTCATCATTGCTCCTACCAGCTTTGGCTAACGTGCAGTCATGATGGCAGAGCCTGCCACAGGGCTCCATTGGTCATCGACTATCGTCGCGATTAATCGACAGAAAACCTTGGGCCTGATCGCCCTGCCCGGCTATAATCAGCGCCGTTTAACATGGCCACCCGCCGCGGTGCCATGCCCGCCACCTGTCCGAGGGGCGCTGCAGCAGGTTCGACCTGTCAGGCTCGGATGGGGCGTTGTCCGCTCAAGTGGACGCTCAACGCACAACGGCGCCCATTCGCACACTACGAATGGAGGCTCTTCATGAGCGCTGTAAACACGCCTGCTGGTTTTACCGATTTCAAGGTCGCTGACATCTCCCTGGCCGCCTGGGGCCGTCGCGAAACCATCATCGCCGAATCGGAAATGCCGGCACTGATGGGCCTGCGCCGCAAGTACCTCGAAGAGCAACCGCTCAAGGGTGCGAAAATCCTCGGCTGCATCCACATGACCATTCAGACTGCCGTGCTGATCGAAACCCTGGTTGCCCTGGGTGCCGAAGTGCGCTGGTCGTCCTGCAACATCTTCTCCACGCAAGACCAGGCCGCTGCGTCCATCGCCGCTGCCGGTATCCCGGTATTCGCCTGGAAAGGCGAGACCGAGCAAGAGTACGAGTGGTGCCTGGAGCAGACCATCCTCAAGGATGGCCAGCCATGGGATGCCAACATGATCCTCGACGACGGCGGCGACCTGACCCAGCTGCTGCACGACAAGTACCCACAGGTTCTCGATCGCGTCCACGGCGTTACCGAAGAGACCACCACCGGTGTTCACCGTCTGCTCGACATGCTGGCCAAGGGCGAGCTGAAAGTCCCGGCGATCAACGTCAACGACTCGGTCACCAAGAGCAAGAACGACAACAAGTACGGCTGCCGTCACAGCCTCAACGACGCTATCAAGCGCGGCACCGACCACCTGCTGTCGGGCAAGCAGGCGCTGGTCATCGGCTACGGTGACGTCGGCAAGGGCTCGGCCCAGTCGCTGCGTCAGGAAGGCATGATCGTCAAGGTTTCCGAAGTTGACCCGATCTGCGCCATGCAAGCCTGCATGGACGGCTTCGAGCTGGTTTCGCCGTTCATCGACGGCCTCAACACCGGCAGCGAAGCCTGCATCGACAAGGCTCTGCTGGGCAAGATCGACCTGATCGTGACCACCACCGGTAACGTCAACGTCTGCGATGCGAACATGCTCAAGGCGCTGAAAAAGCGCGCTGTAGTGTGCAACATCGGCCACTTCGACAACGAAATCGACACCGCTTTCATGCGCAAGAACTGGGCATGGGAAGAGGTCAAGCCGCAGGTGCACAAGATTCACCGCACCGGCGCTGGCGACTTCGATCCGCAGAACGACGACTACCTGATCCTGCTGGCCGAAGGCCGTCTGGTCAACCTGGGCAACGCCACTGGCCACCCAAGCCGGATCATGGACGGCTCGTTCGCCAACCAGGTGCTGGCACAGATCTTCCTGTTCGGGCAGAAGTTCGCTGACCTCTCGGCCGAGAAGAAAGCCGAGCGTCTGACCGTTGAAGTGCTGCCGAAGAAACTCGACGAAGAAGTCGCTCTGGAAATGGTCCGTGGCTTCGGCGGCGTGGTCACCCAGCTGACCTCGCAGCAGGCCGAATACATCGGCGTCACCGTCGAAGGCCCGTTCAAGCCAGACGCCTACCGCTACTAAGCGAGTGGCCCGCGGCAGACATGCTTGCTGCGGGCAGTCCATGCAATGAATGACGCCAAGCCAGACCGGCCTTCACCGCTCTGGCTTTTACTTGCAGATTGCAGCTGAAGGCGCGCTACTGGCGTTGGCTGCATGAGGAACGAACGATGTCCGAAGAACGCCGTTACAGTTTCGAGTTTTTCCCGACCAAGACCGAAGCCGGTCACGAAAAGCTGATGGCCGTTGCTCGCCAGCTGGCTGGCTACAATCCTGATTTTTTCTCCTGCACCTACGGCGCTGGCGGTTCGACCCGCGACCGCACGCTTAACACCGTGCTGCAGCTGGAACATGAAGTCAAAGTCGCCGCCGCACCGCACCTGTCCTGCGTCGGTGATTCCAAGGCCGACCTGCGCGGCTTGCTCAGCGAATACCGGGCTGCCGGCATCAAGCGGATCGTCGCTCTGCGCGGTGATTTGCCGTCAGGCATGGGCATGGCCTCGGGCGAACTGCGCTACGCCAGTGACCTGGTCGAGTTCATCCGCCAGGAAAGCGGCGATCACTTCCACCTGGAAGTTGCCGCTTACCCCGAAATGCACCCGCAGGCGCAGAACTTCGAAGCCGACCTGAGCAACTTCGTGCGCAAGGTCAAGGCCGGTGCCGACAGCGCCATTACCCAGTACTTCTTCAACGCCGACAGCTATTTCTACTTCGTCGAACGCGTGCAGAAAATGGGCGTGGATATCCCGGTAGTGCCCGGCATCATGCCGATCACCAACTACAGCAAGCTGGCGCGCTTCTCCGACGCCTGTGGTGCTGAACTGCCGCGCTGGATCCGCAAGCAACTGGAAGCCTATGGCGACGACAGCGCGAGCATCCAGGCCTTTGGCGAAGAAGTGATCAGCAACATGTGCGAGCAACTGCTGCAAGGCGGCGCACCTGGGTTGCACTTCTATACCCTGAACCAGGCCGAACCGAGCCTGGCGATCTGGAACAACCTCAAGCTGCCACGCTAACGCGATCTGCTTTGTGTAGGAGCGGCCTTGCCGGGGCGCCGGACCGGTCGGAAAGGCCAGCGTAGCTGGCCCGGCGATATTGGCGGCGAAGCTGAAAATCTGGGGCCGCTGCGCGGCCCTTTCGCGACACAAGGCCGCTCCTACAGGCGTTTGTGAACGGCACCCAGGTGTTTACAACTATCAGCGTTTGTACAAGCCCCGTTCACTGTTCATCGCCCGATGGACGGCGTACTCTCACGCCATGTCGCCTCTGCCCCGCCTACTCTGCCTGTTGCTTGTCTGCCTGAGCTGTTCGGCTCAGGCCGAACGCCTGCGCGTGGTCAGCGATGACTGGGCGCCTTATGTCTACGAACACAACGGCCAGCCGCAGGGTATCGAGTACGAGGTTGCCAGCGAGGTGTTCAAGCGCCTCGGTGTGCAGGTCGACTGGGAGTTCATGCCGTGGAAGCGATGCCTGGCGATGGTCGAGCAGGGCCAGGCCGATGGCGTGCTGGGGATTTTCCAGAACGATGCGCGCAAGGTGTTCATGGTGTTCCCGGACGAACCCCTGTCCGCAGTCGAGTTCGTTCTGCTCGGCAGACACGGCCAGCACCGCGCCGTCAAGCGACTGGAGGACCTCGCCGGGCTGACCCTCGGCACCTCGCCGGGCTACGACTATGGCGCGGCATTCAATCAGTCGACATTGTTCAAACGTGAGCCGGCGCCCACTCACGAGGCCAATTTCGGCAAACTGATGCTCGGCCGCATCGATCTGCTGGTCACCGACAGTCGCGTCGGGCGCTATCTGCGCCGGCAGATGGGGCTGCAGCAGCAAATCGAACAATTGCCGCTGCTGATCGATCGGCAAAACCAGTATCTGGGTCTGGCGCGCAAGCCCGGGCGCGAACAACTGGCTCGCTCGTTTGCCGACGAACTGCGCCGTTTCAAGAAAGAACCCGCCTACGTGCAGATGATCGCTCGCTTCGAAGACGACCTTGGAGTGCTGCCTGGCGCCGTTGAGCAGCAGGAACGCAGCACACTTCGCTAGCTCTGTTATACTCGGGCCTTCCCGCCAGGCTCACGCCCGGACGCTCGGTCTTCATCCAGGCATCTCGATCATCGCCAACGCGCTCTACAGCGCAGGCCCGATGTTTCTCTGATGCGCAGTGGACACCAAGCTGGACCGGACGCGATCGCATCCCTCAGATGCCCGTCGCGCCAGGCAGATCACCCTATAGGGCCTAGCCCCCACCAGAACAGGATTGCCCATGTCCTTTGCTTCCCTCGGTCTCTCCGAGGCACTTGTCCGCGCTATCGAAGCAGCGGGCTACACCGAGCCTACCCCAGTGCAACAGCGGGCCATCCCCGCCGTGTTGCAAGGTCGCGACCTGATGGTCGCCGCACAGACAGGTACTGGCAAAACCGGCGGTTTCGCCCTGCCGATCCTGGAGCGTCTGTTCCCGGGCGGCCACCCAGACAAATCCCAGCGCCACGGCCCGCGTCAACCGCGGGTACTGGTGCTGACCCCGACCCGCGAACTGGCGGCTCAGGTGCACGACAGCTTCAAAGTGTATGCACGCGACCTCAGCCTGGTCAGCACCTGCATCTTCGGCGGTGTCGGCATGAACCCACAGGTTCAGGCCATGGCCAAAGGCGTCGACGTACTGGTGGCCTGCCCTGGCCGCCTGCTCGACCTCGCCGGCCAAGGCAAGGTTGACCTGTCCCGCGTCGAAATCCTGGTCCTCGATGAAGCCGACCGCATGCTCGACATGGGCTTCATCCATGACGTCAAGAAGGTCCTCGCCCGTTTGCCGGCGAAGCGCCAGAACCTGCTGTTCTCGGCGACCTTCTCCAAAGACATCACCGACCTCGCCGACAAGCTCCTGCACAACCCCGAGCGCATCGAAGTCACGCCGCCGAACACCACGGTCGAGCGTATCGAACAGCGCGTCTACCGCCTGCCGGCGAGCCACAAGCGTGCCCTGCTGGCGCACTTGATCACCCTCGGTGCGTGGGAACAGGTGCTGGTCTTCACCCGCACCAAGCATGGCGCCAACCGCCTGGCCGAGTACCTTGAGAAGCACGGCCTGCCGGCTGCAGCGATCCACGGCAACAAGAGCCAGAACGCACGCACCAAGGCCCTGGCCGACTTCAAGGCCAACGAAGTGCGCATCCTCGTCGCAACCGACATTGCCGCGCGTGGCCTGGACATCGACCAGCTGCCGCACGTGGTCAACTTCGAGCTGCCGAATGTCGAGGAAGACTACGTGCACCGCATCGGCCGTACTGGCCGTGCCGGTCGCTCAGGTGAAGCCATCTCGCTGGTTGCCCCGGACGAAGAGAAACTGCTCAAGAGCATCGAGCGCGTCACTCGCCAGAAGATCCAGGACGGCGATCTGATGGGCTTTGACGCCAGCACCGTCGAAGTCGAGAAGCCTGAAGTCCGTGAGCGCCCGCAGGCCAACGGCCGCGGTGGTCGTAACCAGCCGCGCAGCGACGCCGGCAAAGACAGCAACGGCGGACGCAAGGACAAGGGCAAGGACAAAGGCCGCGCCAAGCAGAGCAGCGCCGCTGAAAAGCCGGCCGACAAGCCTGCAGGTGAGCGCCAGCAGCAGCCGCGCAAGCCACGTGAGAACAAGCCGCGCCAGCCACAGGGCGAGCGCCGCGAAGCATCGGCGCCAGCCAACGGTAATGGCAACGGCAACCGTGACCCGGAAGCGTTCCTCGACGACGACGTGGATAACTTCGGTAACAAGGCCGACTACGTCAGCCCTTACCAGAATGGCAAGAACCAAGGCCGCAACCGTCGCCCAGGCGCTGCAGCTGGTGCCGGCCAAACCCAAGGCAGCGGCACTCGCGGTGCCGGTGCGCCAGCAAAAGGCCGTAGCAACAACGGCGGCAGCGGCCAGCCCCGTCAGGGTGCTGGCGACAAGCGCCCACGCAGCAACAACGGCAGCAACGCTGGTGGTGGCCGTCGCGACGGCAACCCGGGCCGTAACCGCCCAGCCCGTGACGACAGCGCTCGTCAAGAGCCAGCAGTACGCAACCCGCGTGAATCGCAAAGCCAGCCAGTGATCATCCGCAAGGAATCCAAGCTCGAGCGTTACCCAACGCCTGAGCAGCTGGAAGACTTGCCGAGCCGCCCGCGTGGCGAGCGCCCGGCCCTGCTGACCCGTAATCGCTGATTACGGTTTTGCAGACATGAAAAAGCCGCCCTGATGGGCGGCTTTTTCGTTTGCGGCTGATTACTTCTGCTTCACGCCTTCAACACTGATATCCAGATCCAGTGTCTGCGAGGTTGGGCCTGGGCCCTTGATGCCGAAGTCGTTCAGGTTCAGGGTAGTGGTGGCGTTGAAGCCAGCGCGCTCGCCGCCCCATGGATCCTTGCCTTCACCGTTGAAGGTAGCCTTGAAGGTTACCGGCTTGGTCACACCGTGCAGGGTCAGGTCGCCGGTCACATCAGCGGTCTTGTCACCGGTCGATTTGACTGCGGTGGAGACGAACTTGGCCTCTGGATACTTGCTGACGTCCAGGAAGTCCTTGCTCGCGATGTGCTTGTCACGTTCGGCATGGTTCGACCACAGGCTGGCGGTCTTCAGGTCGACGTTGATCTTGCTGGCTTCAGGCTTGGCCGAATCCCAGGTAAAGCTACCGTCGAAGTCTTTGAAAGTACCGTGGATGAAGCTGTAGCCCAAATGGCTGATCTTCCAGTCAACGAACGCGTGCTGGCCTTCCTTGTCGATCTTGTAGTCAGCAGCCATGGCCTGACCAGCGGCGAACAGAGCGGTACCGAGCGCCAGAGCGGCAAAAGTCTTTTTCAACATCCTTTCGATTCCTTGCAATTGAGGTTGAGGGTCAAGCTTTGCGGCCCAGCATACGAGTCAGGGTCGCGTCACGGTCGATAAAGTGGTGTTTCAGTGCTGCCAGGCCATGCAGGACGGCGAAAATCACCAGCCCCCAGGCCAGGTAAAAATGGATCACGCCAGCGGTGTCAGCCTGGTCGGGCAGGTTGCTGAGCAATGCCGGCACATCGAACAGGCCAAACACCGAGATCCCCGCGCCATCGGCGGTAGAGATCAGGTACCCGGCGATCATTACCGCAAACAGCCCTGCATATAAAGCCAGGTGGCCCAGTTTGGCTGCAACTCGGGTGAAGCGGTCATGGCTGGCCAGCACTGCCGGCGGTGGACTGATGAAACGCCACAGCACCCGCAGCAGCATTACCGCCAGCAACACCAGGCCAATACTTTTATGCAGATCCGGGCCGGCCTTGCGCCACGGGTCGTAATAGTCAAGATCGACCATCCACAGGCCCAGGGCAAACAGCCCGAAGACTGCCAGCGCTACACCCCAGTGCATGACCATGCTGACCAGGCCGTAGCGAGTTGATGAATTGCGTACTTGCATGTTGGCGGCGCTCTCCCTTGAAGCTGCGTACAGACTAGCGCGAAACGTATCGAATAAAAGCGGAAAAAACTGCTTTGGTAGATCGAATTAATCGATGCTTATTCTCTCGACCGGTTATTAAGGAAACATTAACCCTAGACCAGCCCGATACGCTCGCAGAATGAGAAAGGGCCGCGATGCGGCCCTTGGGGGTGTTGGATCAATCAGCCTTGGCTGGTGGTCGCCGGTTTCTTCACCGGCTCGGCCTTGGCGGGCGCCTTTTTCGCTTGCGCAGGCTTGGTTGCGGCCTTCTTCGCGGCATCCGATTTGGCAGCTGGCTTATGCGCAGGCGCATGCTTGGCTGGTGCGGCCTTGCTTGCCGCAGGCTTGACCGGTGCAGGCTTGGCCGCAGGCTCCGGTACCGGCGCAACCACTGGCGCTGGTTCAGGCGCCGGTGCTACTGGTGCAACTTCCGCAGCCTTGGCCACAGGTGCCGGCTTGGCTGCAGGCTCTTCTGCGCCACCAAACAGGCGCGAGAAGAAGCCAGGCTTGGCTGGCTCGGCGTCCTTGGCCTTGGCCGGCTCGTCCTTGGCTGGCGCGTTGTCCGCCTTGGCCGCCTTGTCGCCGCCGCCAAACAGATTGGAGAAGAAGCCGCCCTTGGCCGCTGCGGCGCCGGTTGCGGCAGCTGCCGCCACAGGCACGGCCTTGACCGGATCAAACGACTTGCCTGCCAGCAGGTCCTGCACCTGGCCGGCAGCACGCTGGCCGCTGCGCAGGGCGCCTTCGAGCGTGCCTGGGTAGAGCGCGTCGGTATGCTCACCAGCGAAGCTGATGCGCTGCAGAGGGCGCTCCCACAGGCGCCAGTATTTGCTGATCTGCCCCGGGCCATATGCCAGATAGGCACCACCAGTACCAGGATCCGCGCTGTAGCGCTTCACTTCATAGCCAGTGAATGCGCCGCGCGCCTTCGGGTAGAACGCATGCAGGCGGATCAGCACCTGGTCAGCCATCTGCTTGTCGCCAAAGGCCTGCAACAGACGGGCGTTGTCGCCCGACAGGTTGATTACCACGTTGGCACCACCTTTCAGCGCCGGCTCGATCCAGAGCATGCCCAGGCCGGTGTTGCTGAAGATCTCACCCGACATCCGCGCCCGGCTTTCCCACACAGGCTGCTTGAACTTGAGCAGTATCTGGTCACGCCAGCCATAGTTGGTGCCTTTGATCGCAGCCATATGCTGGTTGTCCAAACCTGGGGTCATCTGGATCTTGGCCAGTGCCCGCAGCGGCACCGCCATCACCAGGTAGTCGGCGCGATAGCCGACAGCGCCGACCTTGACGGTAACGCCGTCCTTGTCCTGGACGATCGCGGTAACCGGTGCGTTGGTCTTGATGGTTTTCAGCTGTTTGACGAAGGCCTGAGCCAGCACCGGGCTACCGCCAGGCAGCCGCGCAGCACGCAGGTCACGGTCGCTGACGCCACGATAGACGCGGGTCTGCTGGGCGAAATAGAGCAGCGACAGGCGCGAAGGCTCGTCATAACGGCTGCGAATCTGCTGGTTGATCAATTGCCGCGCAGTGGCAGGCAGTTGCAAACGGTCGAGCCAGTTGGCGACGTTGATCTGGTCGAGGGCGAATAGCGTGCTGTTGGCCTGCGGGTTGAGCGGGTCGTCGATCGAGCGGGCCAGATCGTCGAGGGTTTTCTCGTAGCGCTTGAGCGCTTCGGCAGTTGCCGGCTGCTTGACGGCCAGGTCAGCTGCGCTGAAGTATTCGCCATCGATCAGGTAGCCCGGCGTGCGCACGAACTCAGGGGCCGGCAAGGTATCGAGCTTGAAGCGATCCAGGTACTGGTTGAGTACCGGCTGGGCTTTGCCGTTGCCGATCCATTCGCTGGTGGCCAGGCCAGAGCGCCCGCCCATGCCCGCCTTGGCTTCCAGCAGCGTGACCTGCCAGCCTTTGTTCTGCAGCTCGTAGGCAGCCGTCAAGCCGGCCAGGCCGCCACCGACGACGATTGCCGTGGGTGTCTTGTCCTGCGCCAGCGCCGAGGTGCTGGAAAATCCGATCAATACCAACGCGCACAGGCGCACCCAAGCAGCAGCCATGTCGGCAAACTCCGGTTGAAAACAGGTCGATGAAAACGGGAAAGAAGTCCCGAGAAAATTGCGCTAAGAATACGTCACCCGTGGGCACCCTGCCAGCAGGGCGATGCCAAGCCGCTTACGCAACTGGCATTTTTGTCAGTAGCCAGCAGCGCCGCTTTCGTCGGACAGTGGCGTCGACGACCGCAGCGGGACTTTCAGCCATGCAACAGCACCAATACTTTCTGGCTGACCTTGTCAGGCCTGGCCGGCACCGAAAGCGTGCCTGGTCACTACGCCAGTTCGCCCACCCGCCAGTTGCTGCTGGGGCCATTTCGCACCCTGACCATCTCCACCACCCACGCCGGCACCGTGCACATCCCGGCCCTGAGCTGGCAGCCCGTTGTGCGCCATTGAGCCTGATCACGGTTGTGGTGGCCGGCACCTTTGCTTAGGCTTGTGCGGTCAAACCAAGCCGTGCCGCCAGGAGAAGTGCCGATGGGCCTCAATGATCAGTGGATGCAACGTGACCTCAAGGTCCTGTGGCACCCCTGCACCCAGATGAAAGACCACGAAAAGCTGCCGCTGATCCCGATCAAGCGCGGCGACGGCGTGTGGCTCGAGGACTTCGAAGGCAAGCGTTACCTGGACGCCGTCAGTTCGTGGTGGGTCAACGTGTTCGGCCATGCCAATCCGCGCATCAACCAGCGCATCAAGGACCAGGTCGACCAGCTCGAACACGTGATCCTGGCTGGCTTCAGCCATCAGCCGGTGATCGAGCTGTCCGAGCGCCTGGTAGCCATGACTCCAGCCGGGCTGGACCGAGTGTTCTACGCCGACAATGGCTCGTCGTGCATCGAAGTCGCGCTGAAGATGAGCTTCCATTACTGGCTGAACAAGGGCCAGAGCAGCAAGAAGCGCTTCGTCACACTGACCAACAGCTACCACGGTGAAACCATCGCAGCGATGTCGGTGGGCGATGTACCGCTGTTCACCGAGACCTACAAGACGCTGTTGCTCGACACCATCAAGGTGCCCAGCCCGGACTGCTACCTGCGCCCTGAAGGGGTCAGCTGGGAGGAGCACTCGCGGACGATGTTCCTGGCCATGGAGCAGACCCTCGCCGAGCATCACGCCACTGTCGCGGCAGTCATCGTCGAGCCGCTGATCCAGGGCGCCGGCGGCATGCGCATGTACCACCCGGTTTACCTCAAGCTGCTGCGCGAAGCCTGCGACCGTTATGGCGTGCACCTGATCCACGACGAGATTGCCGTGGGCTTTGGCCGCACCGGGACGATGTTCGCCTGCGAGCAGGCCGGCATCCGCCCGGACTTCCTCTGCCTGTCCAAGGCCCTCACCGGCGGTTACCTGCCGCTGGCGGCCTGCCTGACCACCGATGATGTCTATCAGGCTTTCTACGACGACTATCCGACCCTGCGCGCATTCCTCCACTCGCACAGCTACACCGGCAACCCGCTGGCCTGCGCTGCCGCGTTGGCAACCCTGGATATCTTCGAGCAGGACAACGTAATCGAGGCCAACAAGGCCCTGTCAGCGCGGATGGCCAGCGCTACTGCACACCTGGTCGATCACCCGCATGTGGCCGAAGTGCGCCAGACCGGCATGGCCCTGGCCATCGAAATGGTCGAGGACAAAGCCAGCAAAACCGCTTACCCATGGCAGCAACGGCGCGGACTCAAGGTATTCGAACATGCCCTGACCCGCGGCGCCCTGCTGCGCCCGCTGGGCAGCGTGGTGTACTTCCTGCCGCCGTATGTGATCACCCCCGAGCAGATCGACTTCCTTGCCGAGGTGGCCACCGAGGGCATCGATATCGCCACCCGCGACAGCATCAGCGTGGCCGTGCCGCAGAATTTCCACCCCGACTTTCGCGATCCGGGCTGAGCACAGCCCGTGCAGCAGGCCTCGGCGGCGGGCTCTCCCGCCGCCGAGGTGTATGTGTCTTCCCTAATTCCAGAGCAGAACCATGAGACTGTCCCGCTTCTTTATCGACGCCCCGCTGTCCATCGGCGAACACGACCTCCCCGAAGCCCAGGCCCATTACATCGGCCGCGTGCTGCGCATGGCCGCCGGCGATGCCGTGCAGCTGTTCGATGGCAGCGGCCAGGAGTACCTCGGCCAGCTGCTTGAAGTGGGCAAGAAGAGCGTGCGCGTCAGCCTCGACCAGGCTCTGCCCGGCCAGGCCGACTCAAGCCTGCACGTGCACCTCGGCCAAGGCCTGTCGCGCGGCGAGCGGATGGACTGGGCCATCCAGAAAGCCACCGAACTGGGCGTCAACCAGATCACCCCGATCGTCAGCGAACGTTGCGAAGTGCGGCTCAAGGACGAACGCGCCGACAAGCGTCTGGCGCACTGGCGCCAGGTGGCGATCAGCGCCTGCGAACAATGCGGCCGCTCGACCCTGCCGCTGATCAATCCGCCATTGACCCTGGCCGAATGGCTGAAGGCAACCGAGGCTGACCTGAAGCTGGTGCTGCACCCGGTCGCCGAGCCGCTGACCAGTCACCAGCGGCCTGAGCGGCTGGCGTTTCTGATCGGCCCTGAAGGCGGTTTGACCGACGCCGAGGTCGAGCAGGCCAAGGCCGCCAGCTACCATGCCGCGCGCCTCGGCCCACGCGTGCTGCGTACCGAAACCGCGCCGGTAGTGGCGCTCGCAGTAGCGCAGCAGCTGTGGGGCGATTTTTAACTGCTGCTCAGCGCACGTAGAAGCTGATGGCGATGAAGTGCAGCAGGCTGCCGGCAATCACGAACAGGTGCCAGATGCCGTGCCAGTGGCGAAAGCGGCTGTCATAGGCGAAGAAGATGATGCCGATGGTGTAGCACGCACCACCGGCCGCCAGCCAGGCAAAACCGGCAGTGCCCAAAGTCTGCAGCAGCGGCTTGACCGCTACCAGCACGATCCAGCCCATCAGCGCATAGATGATGATCGACAGAATCCGCGCTTCCGAGCGCGGCTTGATCTCTTGCAGCATGCCGATCACCGCCAACCCCCAGACCACCCCGAACAGGCTCCAGCCCCACGGGCCGCGCAGGCTGATCAGGCAGAACGGGGTGTAGCTGCCGGCAATCAGCAGGTAGATCGACAGGTGATCGAGCTTGCGCATGATCACTTTGGCCTGGCCGCGGGTGCTGTGGTACAGGGTCGAGGTGCTGTATAGCAGCACCAGGGTGCCGCCGTAGATCGAGAAGCTGATGATCTTCCATGGGTCGCCTTGCAGGCCGGCGGTGATGATCAGCCAGCTGGCACCGATGAAAGCCAAGATGGCACCGACCAGGTGCGTCCAGGCATTGAAGCGTTCACCGTAATACATGCAGTCAAAGACCTCCTCGCTAGTTCCGGGTTTCAGCGCAGCGCCGCCTCGCGCACCATCCGCTCCAGCGCGACCAGGTCCGGCACCCGCGCTACTTGCTCGCCTACCTGGACCGCCGCCAGCTCCAGCGCGTTCAACGGCACGTCGACATAATTGAGCTGGCTGTCCAGCTTGCACGCCCGCGGGATGCCCTGCAGCAGCAACGCCAGGTAGCGCAGGCCGGTATCACCCAACGCATTGAGTACGACAATCCGCGCGCGCGCGCCGCACACCGTCTGGCCGCCACAGGCCGCCTCGAAACCAATCAGCGGCAAGCGTTGCTGGCGCCAGTCGAGCCAGCCCAGGTGCCAGTTTGGCTCACCGATCTGACAAGACAACGCACGCTGGCCGATCAACTCTGCCACAGCCACATTCGGCAGAACCAGGGTCCGATCACCCAGGGGCAGCAGCAGGCCGGTCAGGCTGCTGCGTTGGCCGGCGATATGTTCAAGCATGGGTTTGGCTCCAGTGGGCAATGCTTTGCAGCAGCAGCGACTCCTGATACGGCTTGCCCAGGTATTCGTTGACGCCGATGGCCATGGCTCGGTCGCGGTGCTTATGGCCGCTGCGCGAGGTAATCATGATGATCGGCAGGTCCTTCAGGCGCTGGTCCTGACGAATCCGCGTGGCCACTTCAAAGCCATCCATACGGGGCATTTCGATGTCCAGCAGCAGTACGTCAGGCCGATGCTCTGCCAGCAGGGCCATGGCATCAACGCCGTCCTTGGCGGTCAGCACGCTCATGCCGTGGCGCTCGAGCAAGCGGCTGGTGACCTTGCGCACCGTTACCGAATCGTCGACCACCATCACCAACCGTTGCCGAGGCGCGGCCTCGAACTGCCGCTGCTGATGCACATCGCCACTGGGCAGCCGGGCCAGGCGCCGTTGCTGGCCGCGGAGCTGGCCGAGCAGATCGAGAATCAGCACCACCCGACCGTCACCGAGCAAGGTTGCCCCGGACAGCCCCGGCACTGCAGCAAACTGCGGGCCGAGGCTCTTGACCACGATCTCGCGGCTGGGTGACAGGCTGTCGACCTGGATCGCGAACGACGCTTCCTGCGAATGCACCAGGATCACCGGCAGCGGCACGCTCTGGCCAAGCAGGCCAGGCCGGGCAACACCGCTTTGCAGCAACTCGCCCAGGTAGCGCAGCTGGTAGGCGTGGCCGCCATACACGTAGCTCGGCGTATCCAGCTGGTAGCAGGCAGCCAGTTCGCTGGGCGGCACGCGGACGATGCCTTCGATGGTGTTGAGCGGAATGGCGTATTGCTCATCACCCAGGTGGACCATCAAGGCGCGGTTGATCGACACCGTGAATGGCAGGCGGATCTGGAAGCGCGCGCCCTTGCCGGGGCTGGAAGCGATGCTCATGGCGCCGCCGAGCTGCTTGACCTCTTCATGAACAACATCCATGCCCAGCCCGCGGCCGGAAATCTGAGTGATCTTTTCTGCCGTCGAGAAACCGGGGCGGAGGATGAACTGGAGGATTTCGTGGTCGCTCAGGCGCGCGCGCGGATCGAGCAGGCCGCGCTTGATGGCTTTGTCGCGCACCGCCGCGAGCGGCACCCCGGCACCGTCGTCACTCATCTCGATAACGATGTCGGCGCCTTCGTGGAGCAGATTCAGATGGATCGTACCTTGCTCAGGTTTACCGGCAGCCAGGCGCGCCTCGCGCGACTCCAGGCCATGGTCGACGGCGTTGCGCAGCATGTGTTCAAGCGGCGCCACCATGCGCTCCAGCACGCTGCGGTCAAGCTCGCTCTCGGCATTGCCGACCACCAACTCGACCTGCTTGCCGAGTTCGCTGGAGACCTGCCGCACGACACGTTGCAAACGCGGCACCAGGCGCTCGAACGGCACCATCAGGGTAGCGGTAAGGCCCTCCTGCAACTGGCTGTTGACCCGCGCCTGCTGCTGCAGCAGGCCGTGGGCTTCCTGCGCCCCCTGAGCCAGGGTTTCCTTCAGGTCGAGCAGGTCCGAGGCGGATTCGAACAGCGCCCGCGACAGTTGCTGCAACTGTGAATGGCGGTCCATTTCCAGCGGATCGAAATCGTCATAGCTGTCGCTTTCAGCCTGATAACGGCTGGCGCTGCTGGCCTGAGTTTCTATCTCCAGGCGCAGCAACTGATCACGCATGCGCTCAAGGGTGGTTTCCATCTCGCTGAGGGCGAACTGGGCGTCGCTGACCTGCTGCTCGATACGGCCGCGGATCAGCGCGTGCTCGCCGGCCAGGTTGCCAAGATCATCGAGCAGCTCGGCATCGACCTTGACCATATCGCCCGGCGCCCGCTCCGGGGCAACCGCTGCCGGTTCAGCGGGCACTGCCGCTTCGCTGGCGATGGCCGGCGCGGCGGCGCTGTCGGTCAACGCCGCGCTGCTGAAGTTGCGGATGTAGTCGATCAGCGCCGTGGCCGCATGCAGCGGCTCGCCCAGGCGCACCGCATCGAGCATGTGCGCCAGGCGGTCGTGGCAGTTCTGCAGCAGGGCAAACAGCGCTGCGGTCGGCGGCAGGCGGCCAGCGGCAAGCAGCTCGTAGAGAAATTCCAGCTCATGGGCGAGGTCGCCGATCGCGGCGATTTCGACCATGCGCGCGCCGCCCTTGAGCGTATGCAGGTCGCGCAGCAGGGTCTCGACCTCGACACTGCTGCGCGGGTCGGCCTGCCAGCGGGCCAGCGCTGCCGCAGAGCTTTCGACGATGTCCGAGCTTTCTTCGAGGAACACCTCGAGTAGCTCCTGATCACCTGGGCTGTCCGCCGCTTCGGCGGGTTCAACAGGCTCTACAGTAGCCGGAGCCTGACTTGGCTCGGGCGGTGCTTCGAGCAGCGCTGGCTGCACTACTTGCGCATATTCGAGGGGAGGCAGCGGCGTGACCCCATCACGGCCGATCAGGCCGGTGCCATCGGGCGCCAGCGCTTGATCGAGCAGTGCGCGCAAACCGTCGACGCACTCGCTGCGCGAGCTGACTTCCTGCCCGGCGGCAATCTCGTCGAGCATGTCGATCAGCACGTCGTGGGCCTGGCGGGCCTGGTTGAAAAAGCGCGTGTCGGCGACCAGGCTGCCCTCTTCCACCGCACCGTACAGATCGAGCAGCGCCTCACAGACCTCGTCCACTTGCCAGAGGTCGGCCAGGTTCGCGCCGTGGCTGAGATTGGTCAGTTCGTCGAGCAGGGTTTCCAGCTCCTGACGCTGCTGCGGTTGCTGCTGCCAGCGCGCCAGCAGCGACTCGGCATCGAGCAGAATGTCCATGCTCTCGGCCAGAAAGCTGGCGATCAGCTGCGGGTCACGCCGACTACGGCGATTGGCCGAGGATTCGTCGTGCAATGCCGCTAACTGAGCATCGACGCCCTGACCAACCTGTTCGATCAACTCGGCGGCGCCGGCGATGGGCGCCAGCGGTGTGCTGTGCAGCTGCGCCAGGCCCAGATGGAACAGCGCGTGGGCGGCTTCCAGCCAGTCGAGTTCGGTCTGTTGCAGGCGCAACTCATGGCTGCGGTATTCCCGCGCGAGCCGATCGAAGGCCGTGGCCAGCTCGGCGATCGGCATCACCCCGGCCATGGCGGCGCTGCCCTTGAGCGTGTGCAGCGCGCGCTGCAAGCTGTCGCTGACCGGCGTGCCATGGCTGTCGGCAGCTAGCAGAAACGCCTCGAGGCTGGCCAGATGGCCTTGCGCCTCGTTACGGAAGATCTCCAGCAACTGCGGATCAAGCCCATCCAGCCCCGCCGCGACAGGGGCTTCGTTGACGGCCAGCGCGTGCAACTGGCTGACCAGATGCTCGACCTCGGCCAGCGGCGGCAAATGGCCCACGGCGAAGTCGGCGAGCAGGTCCGGCAGGCGCACGAAAGCCTGCTGCAAGGCGACCAGGCCTTGCCCGGCCAGGCCGACCCGGCCTTCGAGCACCCGGTTGATCAGCCGCTCGGCGCCCCAGGCCAGCTCCGCCAGAGCTTCGGCGCGGACCATGCGGCCGCTGCCCTTGAGCGTGTGCAAAGCCCGGCGCACTTCGATCAGCGCCTCACGCAGGCTGTTGTCGGCACGCCAGCGCAGCCAGTGGCGTTCGATCTCGGGCAGCAGCTCGTTGGCTTCTTCAAGGAATACCTCGCGCAACTCGGCGTCGATTTCCTCGCCTTCATCGGCCAGTGCGCCATGCCCACAGTTCACGCCAAGCGCCGCCAGGCTGGACCTGGCCATGTCGATGAACGGCTGGGCGTCGGCCAGCGGATCAGCCACGCGCCACTGCAAATAGCATTCGCCGGCACACAACGCATCGGCCAGGTGGGTCAGTTCATCCAGCTGTGGCTCTTCCTCCAGATGCGCCAGCCAGCCCTGCACATAGCCTGCGGCACCGGCAAACAGCTCGGCGGCAGCAGGCAGCATGAGCATCGCCAATGCACCGCGCACTTGCTGCAACAACCCCGGCAAGGCTTGCAGGCGCTGACGTGGCCAGCCCGATTCGAGGCAGTCGCCAATCAGGTCCTTGGCCTGTTGCAGCACCGACACCGCTTCGCTGAGGACCACGTGGCGGATGTGCGCCATGTCCGAGCCGGGCATGCTGCCCTGGCCGCTTTCTTCCAGCGGGCCGACCATACCATTGAGGGTTGCCTCGACGTACAGCAGGGCCCCGGCAACGTCCATCAACAGCGCATCGTCGACGCTCTGCTGATCCTGTGCCAGAGCCTGCAACGCCAGCACCTGATCGATGATGACCCGCCGCGGTTGCTGGAAATTCAACACTGCCAGGGTGTCTGCGACCTGACGCAAGGGCGCGACCAGGGCGTCCAGTTGCTCGCGCGATTGCTCGCCTCGGACAAACTGATCGAGGCAGTCCTTGATCCGCATCAGGTCATCGCACAGCGCCGCCACCACCGAACGCAGGGCGTCGCGGCCCTGGCCAGCCTGTAGTTGCTCGCGCCAGTTGCCCAGCGACAGGTCCAGGTCAGCCAGGTCGGCAGCACCGGCCAGGCGCTGCGCCGCTTCACCCATCAGGCTGCCCTGGGCCAATGGCTCGACACCACGGCACTCACGCAGGCGATTGAGCAACGGCAGCATCACCAGCGGCAGGTCGTGGCGGGCGCCGCGCAGGCGCTCTAGGTAAGGTGGTAGCTGTTCAAGGCCACGGAACATCGCGCCGAGGCAGTCGCCGCGCGGGCTGATCTGGCCGTCGGCCATGGCCCGTCCGAGCAACTCGAGTTCTTCGGCCAGGCGCGTCGCCCCGCGCAGTTCAAGCATGCGCAGGCAACCGTGGACCAGGTGCAGGTTATCCACATACAGCGCCAGCGTGGCCAGCTCCGTCGGGTCGCCGGCAAACCGCTCAAGCGCCTGCCGGGCCTGGGCCAGGCAATCGAGAATGGGCGCCTTGGTCCAGGCCAGGGCGACCGTGTCGTGACGTTCGGGGCTTACTGCTGCCGAGGCCATGGGTTACTCCTCAGCGGGGTTCGGCCGGGGCCGGCAAGGTAAAACCGGAGACCGAGCGGCGCATCTCGCTGGCCATCCGCGCCAGGTGGCGAATGCTGTCGGCGGTGGCGCCGGAGCCGCTTGAGGTCTGCGCGGTAATCTGCTGGATCACAGCCATGGTGTGGGAAATCTGCCCGGCTGAAGAGGTCTGCAGTTGGGCGGCATCGGAAATACTGTGGATCAGCTCGGCGAGGGTCTGCGAGACGCCTTCGATTTCCGCCAGAGCCACCCCGGCATCCTGCGCCAGACGCGCTCCGCGGACTACTTCGGCGGTGGTCTGCTCCATGGAGATGACCGCCTCGTTGGTGTCGGTCTGAATGGTCCGCACCAACGCCTCGATCTGCCGGGTGGCCGACGACGAGCGTTCGGCCAGACGCTGAACTTCGTCGGCAACCACAGCAAAACCGCGGCCGGCTTCACCGGCCAGCGAGGCCTGAATCGCTGCGTTGAGGGCGAGAATGTTGGTCTGTTCGGCAATGTCGTCGATCAGGCTGACGATGTCGCCGATCTCCTGAGACGACTCACCCAGGCGCTTGATCCGTTTGGCGGTGTCCTGAATCTGCTCGCGAATGTTGTCCATGCCGTGGATGGTGTTGTGCACCACCTCGTTGCCTTTGTTGGCGATGGCCACTGAACGCTCGGCGACCTTGGCCGACTCGTAGGCGTGGGCCGACACCCGGTCGATCGACTCGACCATGTCGCCCACCGCCACCGAGGCTTCGCTGATCTGCTCGGCCTGCTGCTCAGAGGCCTTGGCCAGCTGGCGTGCGGTGTTCTGCGTGTCCTGCACGGCGGCGGCAACCTGCAGGGCGCTGTGGTTGATGGTGGTGACCAGGTCACGCAGCTGGTCCACCGAGTAGTTGATCGAGTCGGCGATGGCCCCGGTGAAGTCTTCGGTGACCGACACCGTCACTGTCAGGTCGCCGTCGGCCAGCTCCTCGATTTCGTCGAGCAGGCGCATGATTGCTTGCTGGTTGCGCTCGTTCTTTTCCGCGGTTTCGCGCAGCTGGCGATTGGTCGCGCGGACCATCACCGAGCCGATGAGGATGATCGAGGCCAGCGCCAGCAAGCCGAGCACGTAGCCGCCAACGGTATCAAGGGTGCGCCCGTTGGCCAGGTTCTCGAAGCTGTTGGCCAGGTGCGAGGCTTCATCGAGCAGGGTTTGCGACAGGCTGAAAATATTGCTCGCCGCTTCGCGCACGCGGAACAGTTCGGGGGAGGTTTCGAGGATTTCATCGACACTGCCGGAGACAAACTGGAACAGCTCGGCAATCTCCGCCAGCCGCGCGCGGGCATCGGCGTCCTCGACCCGAGTGACCTGGATCGCCGGGTTGCCGCCGAGCATGCCTTCAAGCACCTGACCAAAGCGGCTGGCATCGCGGCCAAAGGCATCGGCCGCCTGCGCTGCCGAGTCATCACCGGCCAGCACGGTGTTGACCGAACCCAGAATCCGCTCAGCCAGCAACAACTGGCGCTGGGCTACCGCCACTTGCGCGGCGGGGGCACCGCTTTGCAGCAGGATCTCGACCACCTTCTCGTATTCGACCTGCAACTGCGGCACGGTCTCGGCGAGGGTTGCCGCGACCTGGTGCAGCGACAACACGGTCTGTTCGCTGGCGAGGATCACGTCGGTGTTCTTGCGCAGCGTCTCCCAGTCCTGGCGCACCGCTTCCATTTCATCGCGGACCTTGGCTGGCGCTGCCGGCAGCGCGGTGGCCTTGTCACCTTCACGCAGGTAGCCCCAGCGCCGCTCGAAGTCGTTGCGCGCATCGGACAGCAGGCGAAACGCCAGGGCCTTGCCGGCAGCGGCCTCGGTAGCGTTCTTGGCGATACGTTGGGACAGCACGCGCAACTCACCGGCGTGGCCGATGTACTGCTTGTCGTAATTGGACTGGGTGTTGAGGTAGGCGAAGTTGGCGAACAGCAGGATGATCGACAGGATCAGCACCACGAACAGCACGGTGATCTGCGCACTGCTGCGCACGCGCGGGGTCACGGCCGGTGGAGTGACGGGGCTGACAGGCTTGTTCACGGTCGATCCTCTACAACGCTACATCAAGAAAACCCGGCGCCTGGGCCAGGGCCAGCGGGCTGAAGATGGCCCAGTTGTGCCCGCGGGCAAAATGGCCCTGCACAAACGGCGTCGCCGCCGCCAGCAACGGCTGCGGTGGCGACAGCTCAAGACTGCTCAGGCTGAAGTGCTGCAACCCCAGCACCTCATCGACCAGCAAGCCGGCAAACAGTGCCTCGTGATCCAGCACCAGCACCCGCCGTTGCTTGCCTGGCGGCAGTGGCCCAAGGCCGAAAAAACTGCTCAGGTCCATCACCGGCAACAGCCGCCCACGCAGGTTGGCCACCCCGCATACCCACGGCTGCACGCCGGGGACGCGGCTGCTGCGCGGCTCGCGCAAGACTTCGGCGACTTCGACCATGGGCGCCACGAACCACTGCTCGGCAACGCGAAAGCCAATCCCGCTCCACTGTTGCAGCCGGCTGTCCTGCGACGGCTGATCGGCCTCCAGCAGACGGCAGCGGCGATCGATGTCGAGCAGCAGCTCGAACGCAGTCAGCGAGGCGCGGCGGGTGGTCAAATGTCGAGCACCGCTTTCAGCTTGGCCAGCAGCGAGTCTTCATCAACCGGCTTGATGAGAAAATCACGCGCGCCCTGGCGCGCCGCCCAGACCCGATCGGTTTCCTGGTCCTTGGCGGTGATGACGATTACCGGGATGCCGCTGGTAGCGGCGTCCTTGCTCAGCTGGCGAGTTGCCTGAAAGCCGTTGAGGATGGGCATGACGATGTCCATCAGGACCACATCGGGCTTTTCCTGGCGGGCCAGCGCCACGCCGTTGGCGCCGTTGTCGGCCTTGAGCACCTCATGGCCATGCTTTTCCAGGATCGCGGTGAGTTTGTGCAACTCTGTCGGCGAATCATCGACAATCAGAACTCGGGCCATGCTGTTCCCCATTGAAGGAAAGTGCCGCCGCCATGCCAGGCGCGGTCAGGATGCAGGTTGCGCCTGGGCGGCAAATTCCGGCACATGGGCCCGGATCGCCTCAAGCAATTCTTCTTTGCTGAATGGTTTGGTCAAAAATTGATCAGAGCCAACGACGCGGCCGCGGGCCTTGTCGAACAGGCCATCACGCGACGACAGCAGGATCACCGGGGTGTCCTTGAAGGCGCTGTTGTGCTTGATCACGGCGCAGGTCTGGTAACCGTCCAGACGCGGCATCAGCACGTCGACGAAGATGATCCGCGGCCTATGGTCGACAATCTTGGCCAGCGCGTCAAAGCCGTCGCTGGCGGTGATCACTTCACAGCCGACCTCACCCAGCAGCAGCTGCGCAGTGCGGCGGATCGTGCGTGAATCGTCGATCACCATCACCTTCAGGGGTTGTTCCATAATCGCCTACCGACAATGACGTTGCGCCGCACAGTACAAGGTTCACGCGCCCGGAAAAAGCGCTGCGCCAGCGACTGTGCGCATTTACCAGCAGCTTATAGCGTGCAGCTTGAAGCTGCACGCATCCTGACAGCCTTTGCCATCGCCGCCCCCTTGACCGACGGCGCGCGCGGCGCCACCCTGAGCCACTTTATCTATTGCCATCGCGGCCAATTGCCGCCAAGAGGAATTCCCCCATGAGCGTTCGCCTCGGGATTGTCATGGACCCTATCGCGTCCATCTCCTACAAAAAGGACAGTTCGCTGGCCATGCTGCTGGCAGCCCAGGCCCGCGGCTGGACGCTGTTCTACATGGAGCAGCAGGACCTGTACCAGAGCGCAGGCGTGGCGCGGGCGAAGATGCGCCCGCTGCAGGTATTCGCCAATCCCGAGAAGTGGTTCGAGCTGGAGGCTGAAATCGACGCACCGCTGAGCGACCTCAACGTGATCCTGATGCGCAAGGATCCGCCGTTCGACATGGAGTTCGTCTACAGCACCTACCTGCTGGAGCAGGCCGAAGCTGCCGGGGTACTGGTGGTCAATCGCCCGCAGAGCCTGCGCGACTGCAACGAAAAGCTGTTCGCCACACTGTTCCCGCAGTGCACCCCGCCGACCCTGGTCAGCCGCCGCCCGGACATCATCCGTGCGTTTGCCGCCGAGCATGGCGATGTGATCCTCAAGCCGCTGGACGGCATGGGCGGCACCTCGATCTTCCGCCACCGGGTCGGTGACCCGAACCTGTCGGTGATCCTCGAAACCCTGACCGCGCTTGGCACCCAGCAGATCATGGCGCAAGCCTACCTGCCGGCAATCAAGGACGGCGACAAGCGTATCCTGATGATCGACGGCGAGCCGGTGCCGTACTGCCTGGCGCGCATCCCGGCCAGCGGCGAAACCCGTGGCAACCTGGCTGCTGGCGGCCGTGGTGAAGCGCGCGAACTGAGCGAGCGCGACCGCTGGATCGCCGCCCAGGTCGGGCCAACCCTGCGCGAAAAGGGCCTGCTGTTCGTCGGCCTGGACGTGATCGGCGAGCATCTGACCGAAATCAACGTGACCAGCCCGACCTGCATCCGCGAAATCGACAACGCCTACGGCACCCAGATCGGCGTGCAGTTGATGGACGCCATTGATCGCAAGCTGAAGGCGCGCTGACCACCGACGCGAAGCGCAATCGCTCAGTGCGGTATGATGCCGGTCCTTTGACCTGCTGCCCCGCCTGGCGATTGCTGGATACCCGATGACGCTGCCCGCTGACATCCCTGCCGACCTGCTGCCACCCCGCGTTCGCCCGGTGGACCGGCTTGGCTTTACCTTGTTTCTGGCTGCCCTGGTGCACCTGGCGCTGATCCTCGGGGTCGGCTTCACGGTGGTCAAGCCGAGTGAAATCCGCCACACCATGGATATCACCCTGGCAACCTTCAAGAGCGAGAAAGCGCCTGAGAAGGCCGACTTCCAGGCCCAGGACAACCAGCAAGGCAGCGGTACCCTGGACAAGAAGGCAGTGCCCAAAACCACCGAGCTGGCGCCGTTTCAGGACAGCAAGATCAACAAGGTCACGCCTCCGCCGGCCGCCAAGCGCGAAACGCCACCCGCTCCGCAGAAGGCCGCGGTCGCCACCACGGCAGCCAAGGTGCAGAAGGTCGAACCCAAGCCGAAGGAAACCAAGGCCCAGCCCAAGCCTCCTGCGGCGACCCCGGAATTTGACAGCTCGCAGCTGTCGAGCCAGATCGCCAGCCTTGAAGCCGAGCTGTCCAACGAGCAGCAGCTGTACGCCAAGCGGCCCAAGATCCATCGTTTGAACGCGGCTTCGACCATGCGCGACAAAGGTGCCTGGTACAAAGAGGAATGGCGCAAGAAGGTCGAGCGGGTCGGCAACCTCAACTACCCCGACGAGGCGCGCCGCCAGCAGATCTACGGCAACCTGCGCATGATGGTTTCGATCAACCGCGATGGCTCGTTGTTCGAGGTGCTGGTGCTGGAGTCGTCCGGCCAACCGCTGCTGGATCAGGCCGCGCAGCGCATCGTTCGCCTTGCCGCGCCGTTCGCGCCGTTTACCGGTGATCTGGCCGAATTCGACCGTTTGGAGATCATTCGTACCTGGCGCTTTGCCCGCGGCGACCGGCTGTCGAGCAACTAAACCGCGTCAGTGGTTTTTTCTCACAGCTTGCAGCTTGAAGCTGGCGTCGCCTGGCGCCACACTACCCCCATGAAAAACCTCACTCCGAGTTACCTCAAGCATCAGTTCCTGATCGCCATGCCGCACATGGCCGATCCGAACTTTGCCCAGACCCTGACCTATATCGTTGAGCACAACGCCAATGGCGCCATGGGCCTGGTGGTCAACCGGCCGCAGGAACTCAACCTGGCAGACATCCTCGAGCAGTTGCGCCCGGATGAAGAACCGCCGTTGAGTACCCTGCAAGTACCGATCTACATCGGCGGGCCGGTACAGACCGACCGCGGCTTCGTTCTGCACAGCAGCGAGCGCAGCTATGAGGCCACCATCGAGCTCGAAGGCCTGTCGCTGTCGACCTCGCAGGATGTGCTGTTTGCCCTGGCCAACGGCGAAGGCCCGGCGCAGAGCCTGATCACCCTCGGTTACGCGGGTTGGGAAGCCGGCCAGCTGGAGGCCGAACTTGCCGACAACGCCTGGCTCAACTGCCCATTCGACCCTGAAATCATCTTCAGCCTGGCCAGCGACCAGCGCCTGAGTGCGGCAGCAGCGTCGCTGGGCATCAACCTCAGCCTGCTGACCAGCCAGGCAGGTCACGCCTGATGGCCGAGGTGCGCCTGCTGCTGGGCTTTGACTACGGCACCAAACAGATCGGCGTCGCGGTTGGCCAGGTCATCACCGGCCAGGCCCGCGAGCTGTGCACCCTGCGTGCCCAGGACGGTATTCCGGATTGGGCCCAGGTGGAAAAACTGATCAAGGAATGGAAACCCGACGCCATCGTCGTTGGCCTGCCGCTGAACATGGACGGCACCCCCAGCGAGATGAGCGCCCGCGCGCAGAAGTTCGCCAACCGCCTGCACGGCCGCTACAACCTGCCGGTGCACACCCACGACGAGCGCCTGACCACCTTCGAAGCCAAGGGCGAGCGCATGGCCCGTGGCGGTCAGCGCGGCACCTATCGCGACAACCCGGTCGACGCCATCGCCGCCGCGCTGCTCCTGCAGGGCTGGCTGGAGGCCAATACCGGTCACTGATTCCACCTTTCGCTTTGCCGCCGGGTCTGCCGGCGCCCCGAGGAGCACGCAATGAGCCTACCCAACCCCGCCGAGTTGATCCGGCAGATGGCCGTCGACCTTCGCGCCCACCTGGCCCGCCGCAACATTGCCGAGCCGCGCTTCATCGGCATCCGCACCGGTGGTGTGTGGGTCGCTCAGGCGTTGCAGCAGGAGCTTGCCGACAGCAGCCCGCTGGGCACCCTGGATGTGTCGTTCTATCGCGACGACTTCAGCCAGAACGGCCTGCACCCGCAAGTGCGCCCCTCCGAGCTGCCGTTCGAGGTCGAAGGCCAGCACCTGGTGCTGGTCGATGACGTGCTGATGAGCGGGCGCACAATTCGCGCTGCCCTCAACGAACTGTTCGATTATGGCCGCCCGGCCAGCGTCACCCTGGTGTGCCTGCTCGACCTGGATGCCGGCGAACTGCCGATCCGGCCCAACGTGCTCGGCGCCACGCTGTCACTGGCAGCCCATGAGCGGGTAAAATTGACCGGCCCGGCCCCGCTCGCCCTCGAGCGCCAGGACCTTGCTACCGCTTCCGCCCTTTAAGAGTCCCCCGCGATGACGCCACTCGACGCCAAGCGCCCGCTGCAGCTCAATGATCAGGGCCAGCTGCGCCACTTCCTCTCGCTTGATGGTTTGCCCCGCGAACTGCTCACCGAGATTCTCGACACTGCCGACTCGTTTCTTGAAGTCGGCGACCGGGCAGTGAAGAAAGTCCCGTTGCTGCGCGGCAAGACCGTGTGCAACGTGTTCTTCGAAAACTCCACCCGCACCCGCACCACCTTCGAGCTGGCGGCCCAGCGGCTGTCGGCCGACGTCATCAGCCTGAACGTGTCGACCTCCTCGACCAGCAAGGGCGAGACCCTGTTCGACACCCTGCGCAACCTTGAGGCCATGGCCGCCGACATGTTCGTCGTGCGCCACTCCGACTCGGGCGCGGCGCACTTCATCGCCGAGCACGTGTGCCCGGACGTTGCCGTGATCAACGGTGGCGACGGCCGCCACGCGCACCCGACCCAGGGCATGCTCGACATGCTCGCCATTCGCCGCCACAAAGGCAGCTTCGAGAACCTCTCGGTAGCCATCGTCGGCGATATCCTGCACTCGCGGGTGGCCCGCTCCGACATGCTCGCGCTGAAGACCCTGGGTTGCCCGGACATCCGCGTGATCGGCCCGAAAACCCTGATCCCGGTGGGCATCGAGCAGTACGGCGTGAAGGTCTACACCGACCTCGCCGAAGGCCTCAAGGACGTCGACGTGGTGATCATGCTGCGCCTGCAGCGTGAGCGCATGGCCGGCGGCCTGCTGCCCAGCGAAGGCGAGTTCTACCGCCTGTTCGGCCTGACCACGGCGCGCCTGGCCGGGGCCAAACCGGATGCCATCGTCATGCATCCGGGGCCGATCAACCGCGGCGTCGAGATCGAATCGGCAGTCGCCGACGGTAAACATTCGGTAATCCTCAACCAGGTCACCTACGGCATCGCCGTGCGCATGGCGGTGCTGTCGATGGCCATGAGCGGGCAGAACACGCAACGACAACTGGACCAGGAGCACGCCCTGTGAGCATCAGTATTCTTGGCGCCCGGGTCATCGATCCGATTAGCGGCCTGGACAGCATCAGCGACCTGCACCTGGAAGCGGGCAAGATCGTCGCCATCGGCGCCGCCCCGGCCGGTTTCAGCGCCAGCCGCAGTATCGACGCCAACGGCCTGGTCGCCGCACCGGGCCTGGTCGACCTCGACGTCGCCCTGCGCGAGCCGGGCTACAGCCGCAAGGGCAACATCGCCAGCGAAACCCGCGCGGCCGTCGCCGGTGGCGTCACCAGCCTGTGCTGCCCACCGCAGACCAAGCCGGTGCTGGACACCTCGGCAGTGGCCGAGCTGGTGCTCGACCGTGCCCGTGAAGCCGGCAACAGCAAGGTCTACCCGATCGGCGCCCTGACCAAGGGCCTTGAAGGCGAGCAACTGGCCGAGCTGGTGGCCCTGCGTGATACCGGCTGCGTAGCATTTGGCAACGGTTTGAAGCAGATCCCCAACAACCGTACCCTGGCGCGCGCGCTGGAGTACGCCGCCACCTTTGACCTGACCGTGGTGTTCCACTCCCAGGACCATGACCTGGCCCTCGGCGGGCTGGCCCACGAAGGTGCGATGGCCAGCTTCCTCGGCTTGCCCGGCATCCCGGAAAGCGCCGAAACCGTCGCCCTGGCGCGCAACCTGCTGCTGGTCGAGCAAAGTGGCGTGCGTGCGCACTTCACCCATATCACCAGCGCCCGCGGCGCCCGCCTGATTGCCCAGGCGCAGGCACTGGGCCTGCCGGTCACGGCCGACGTAGCGTTGTACCAGCTGATCCTCACCGACGAAGCGCTGCGCGACTTCTCCAGCCTGTACCACGTGCAGCCACCGCTGCGCACCGCGGCGGATCGCGATGGCCTGCGTGAAGCGGTCAAGTCGGGGGTGATCCAGGCGATTTCCAGCCATCACCAGCCGCACGAGCGCGATGCCAAACTGGCGCCGTTTGGCGCTACCGAGCCTGGTATCAGCAGTGTCGAGCTGTTGCTGCCGTTGGCGATGACGCTGGTCGAGGATGGCCTGCTGGATCTGCCGACCTTGCTTGCGCGACTGACCAGCGGGCCTGCCCAGGCACTGCGCTTGCCGGCAGGTGAGCTGAAGGTTGGCGGCGCGGCGGATCTGGTGTTGTTTGATCCAAAGGCCTCGACCGTGGCCGGTGAGCATTGGCTGTCGCGCGGCGACAACTGCCCGTTCATCGGCCACTGCCTGCCGAGTGCGGTGCGTTATACGCTGGTGGACGGCCACATCTGCCACGAAGCCTGAGGCTTGGCGCGGCCGTTCCTGCACCGACCGCGAACACCGCGATCTGTAGGAGCGGCCTTGTGTCGCGAAAGGCCCGCACAGCGGGCCCGGCGATGTCGGCGGCGAAGCTGAAAAGTATGGGGCCGCTCCGCGACCCTTTCGCGACACAAGGCCGCTCCTACGCCGACCGCGTACCCCATCGGGCATCGCGTGGCCCTGAAGCCAACCATCCATCCGCCAAGGTTGAAATCTTTCCCCCCTCCCCCCATATGAGTCTGCATCAGGCATTTTCGCCCCGCTGCGTGGAGACTCTCCCTTGACTACCATCGTTTCAGTCCGCCGCCACGGCAAAGTCGTCATGGCGGGCGACGGCCAGGTATCCCTCGGCAACACCGTGATGAAAGGCAACGCGAAAAAAGTCCGCCGCCTGTACCACGGTCAGGTCATTGCAGGCTTCGCCGGGGCCACTGCCGATGCCTTCACCCTGTTCGAGCGCTTCGAAGGCCAGCTGGAAAAACACCAGGGTCACCTGGTTCGCGCCGCCGTCGAACTGGCCAAGGAATGGCGCACCGACCGCTCCCTGAGCCGCCTCGAAGCCATGCTCGCCGTGGCCAACAAAGACGCCTCGCTGATCATCACCGGCAACGGTGACGTGGTCGAGCCAGAAGACGGCCTGATCGCCATGGGTTCCGGCGGCGCCTTCGCCCAGGCCGCTGCCCGCGCACTACTGGACAAGACTGAGCTGTCGGCTCGCGAAATCGCCGAAACCGCGCTGCACATCGCCGGTGACATCTGCGTGTTCACCAACCACAACCTGACCATCGAGGAGCAGGACCTGGCCGAGTGATCAGTTGTTCTGGCGTCCCGCTCAGCGCGGGACTTTTCCACACTGATTACTGTGCCCGAGGACCGAATAGATCATGTCCATGACCCCCCGCGAAATCGTCCACGAACTCAACCGCCATATCATCGGCCAGGACGACGCCAAACGCGCCGTCGCCATTGCCCTGCGCAACCGCTGGCGGCGCATGCAGCTGCCGGCTGAGCTGCGCGCTGAAGTCACCCCGAAAAACATCCTGATGATCGGTCCGACCGGCGTCGGCAAGACCGAGATCGCCCGTCGCCTGGCCAAGCTGGCCAACGCGCCGTTCATCAAGGTCGAAGCGACCAAGTTCACCGAAGTCGGCTACGTTGGCCGCGACGTCGAGTCGATCATTCGCGACCTCGCCGACGCTGCGTTGAAGCTGTTCCGTGAGCAGGAAATCATCCGTGTGCGCCACCGCGCCGAAGATGCCGCCGAAGACCGGATACTCGATGCACTGCTGCCACAGGCCCGCAGCGCCAGCAGCTTTGCCGAAGAAGCCGCGCCGTCGAGCAGCGATACCAACACCCGTCAGCTGTTCCGCAAGCGCCTGCGCGAAGGCCAGCTGGACGACAAGGAAATCGAGATCGAAGTAGCCGAGAGCATGGGCGTCGACATCGCCGCTCCGCCCGGCATGGAAGAGATGACCAACCAGCTGCAGAGCCTGTTCGCCAACATGGGCAAGGGCAAGCGCAAGTCGCGCAAACTCAAGGTCAAGGAAGCGCTGAAGATGGTCCGCGAAGAAGAAGCGGGCCGCCTGGTCAACGAAGAAGAGCTCAAGGCCAAGGCCCTCGAAGCGGTCGAGCAGCACGGCATCGTGTTCATCGACGAGATCGACAAGGTGGCCAAGCGCGGCAATGTCGGCGGCGCCGATGTCTCCCGTGAAGGCGTACAGCGCGACCTGCTGCCGCTGATCGAAGGCTGCACGGTCAACACCAAGCTGGGCATGGTCAAGACCGACCACATCCTGTTCATCGCCTCCGGTGCATTCCACCTGAGCAAGCCGAGCGACCTGGTACCCGAGCTGCAAGGCCGTCTGCCGATCCGCGTCGAACTCAAGGCGCTCACCCCGGAAGACTTCGAGCGCATCCTGCAGGAGCCGCACGCGTCGCTGACCGAACAGTACCGCGAGCTGCTCAAGACCGAAGGCCTCACCATCGAGTTCGCGGCCGACGGCATCAAGCGTCTGGCCGAGATTGCCTATCAGGTCAACGAGAAGACCGAAAATATCGGTGCGCGTCGTTTGCACACCCTGCTTGAACGTCTGCTCGAAGAGGTTTCGTTCAGTGCTGGCGACCTGGCCAGCGCGCATGACGACACGCCGATCCGGATCGACGCCGAGTACGTCAACGGCCATCTGGGTGAGCTGGCGCAGAACGAAGATCTGTCTCGGTATATTCTGTAAGACCGCTGGGGGCTGCTACGCAGCCCTTTCGCGACACAAGGCCGCTCCTGCAGACATCGCGGTCCCCTGTAGGAGCGGCCTTGTGTCGCGAAAGGGTCGCGGAGCGGCCCCCATGGCCCTCAGCTCCGAAAGAGATCCCGACCCATGCCCCGCCTCCCAACCGCGATCAACCTGCACAAAGCCTCGAAAACCCTCGCCCTGACCTACGCCCCCGGCGAGGTCTACCAGCTGCCCGCCGAATTCCTGCGGGTGCACTCGCCTTCCGCCGAGGTCCAGGGCCACGGCAAACCCATCCTGCAATTCGGCAAGATCAACGTCGGCCTCATCGGCGTGGAACCGGCCGGCCAATATGCACTGAAATTGATCTTCGACGACGGCCATGACAGCGGATTGTTCACCTGGGAATACCTCGAACAACTCAGCCTGCGTCAGGCCGAGCTGTGGGCCGACTATCTCGACGAGCTGCGCAAGGCCGGCAAATCCCGCGATCCTGCCGAATCTGTGGTCAAGCTGATGCTCTAGCGCAAGGATTGTCATGTTTAGAGCGCATTTTCTAATTTGCTCTGCTTGAATGGCTTGATGCCAGCCAGGGTTTGGGCTGTCTTGCGCAATACATGAAAGTCGGGTAACCAATGGAGCTGGCAAGCTCCCTGCATTGCATTCAGCCAAGCAGGGCCGAGCCGGTTGTTGTAGAGGTCGCGAGCGAAAGCAGGCTGTCTTCACACGCAGAATCCCCCGCAGCTCATCACCACTACGCATCCGCTCGCCGCAGCGCTGTTCCTTATCACTGGTCACCCGAGCGATCTGTACCGGCATGTGCTGTGTATCTGCCTCAGCCAGCCGGTACTCGTCTCAGGACAACGGAGCGTCGTAGATGAGTAACAAGAACAACGATGACTTGCAGCGCCAGGCCTCGGAAAACACCCTGGGCCTGAACCCGATCATCGGCATTCGCCGCAAGGATCTGCTCAGCACGGCGCGTACGGTGTTGCGCCAGGCCATTCGCCAGCCGCTGCACAGCGCCAAGCACGTCGCCCACTTTGGCCTGGAACTGAAAAACGTGCTGCTGGGCAAGTCCAGCCTGCAACCGGCCGGCGACGACCGCCGCTTCAATGATCCAGCCTGGCAACAAAACCCGCTGTACCGACGCTACCTGCAGACCTACCTGGCCTGGCGCCAGGAGCTCAACGACTGGATCAGCACCAGCGACCTGTCGCCACAGGACATCAGCCGCGGCCAGTTCGTCATCGGCCTGATGACCGAGGCCATGTCGCCGACCAATACCCTGTCCAACCCGCAAGCGGTCAAACGCTTCTTCGAAACCGGCGGCAAGAGCCTGCTCGATGGCATGTCCAACCTGGCCAAGGACATGGTCAGCAATGGCGGCATGCCCAGCCAGGTCAACAAGGACGCGTTCGAAGTGGGCAAGAACCTCGGCACCAGCGAAGGCGCAGTGGTGTTTCGCAACGACGTGCTCGAGCTGATCCAGTACCGGCCGATCACCGAACAAGTGCACGCCCGGCCGTTGCTGGTGGTGCCGCCGCAGATCAACAAGTTCTACGTCTTCGACCTGAGCCCGGACAAGAGCCTGGCGCGCTTTTGCCTGCGCTCGCACCAGCAGACCTTCATCATCAGCTGGCGCAACCCGACCAAGGCCCAGCGCGAATGGGGCCTGTCGACCTACATCGATGCGCTCAAGGAAGCGGTCGACGCGGTGCTGGCGATCACCGGCAGCAAGGACTTGAACATGCTTGGGGCCTGTTCCGGCGGCATCACCTGCACCGCGCTGGTCGGCCACTATGCCGCGCTCGGCGAGAACAAGGTCAACGCCCTGACCCTGCTGGTCAGCGTGCTCGACACCACCATGGACAACCAGGTCGCGCTGTTTGTCGACGAGCAGACCCTCGAGTCAGCCAAGCGCCACTCCTACCAGGCCGGCGTACTCGAAGGCAGCGACATGGCCAAGGTGTTTGCCTGGATGCGCCCCAATGACCTGATCTGGAACTACTGGGTCAACAACTACCTGCTTGGCAACGAGCCGCCGGTGTTCGACATCCTGTTCTGGAACAATGACACCACGCGCTTGCCGGCAGCCTTCCACGGCGACCTGATCGAGATGTTCAAGAACAACCCGCTGACCCGCCCCCAAGCGTTGGAAGTGTGCGGCACGGCCATCGACCTCAAGCAGGTCAAGTGCGATATCTACAGCCTGGCCGGCACCGCCGACCACATCACGCCGTGGCAGGCCTGCTACCGCTCGGCGCATCTGTTCGGTGGCAAGATCGAGTTCGTGTTGTCCAGCAGCGGCCACATCCAGAGCATCCTCAACCCGCCAGGCAATCCCAAGGCGCGCTTCATGACCGGTGAAGATCGCCCGGACAGCCCGCTGGCCTGGCAGGAAAACGCCATCAAGCACGCCGACTCCTGGTGGCTGCACTGGCAAGCCTGGCTCGGCGAGCGTGCGGGCGAGCTGAAAAAAGCCCCAGCGCGGCTGGGCAATCGGGCCTATGTCGCCGGCGAAGCTGCACCGGGCACCTACGTTCACGAACGTTGAGCATGACCGCCACGGCCTAGCGCCGTGGCGCTTCGTTCCTCACAGAGTTTCGCGCATGCCGCAACCCTATGTTTTTCGCACCGTCGAGCTGGACGACCAGTCCATCCGCACGGCGGTTCGCCCAGGCAAGCCGCACCTGACGCCGTTGCTGATCTTCAACGGCATCGGCGCCAACCTTGAGCTGGTGTTTCCATTCATCGAGGCGCTTGACCCGGACCTCGAGGTAATTGCCTTCGACGTGCCCGGTGTGGGCGGCTCATCGACGCCGCGCCAGCCATATCGCTTTCCTGGCCTGGCCAAGCTGACCGCGCGCATGCTCGACTACCTCGACTACGGCCAGGTCAACGTCATCGGCGTGTCCTGGGGCGGCGCCCTCGCCCAGCAATTCGCCCATGATTACCCCGAGCGCTGCAAGAAGCTGGTGCTGGCGGCCACGGCGGCCGGTGCGGTGATGGTGCCGGGCAAGCCCAAGGTGCTGTGGATGATGGCCAGCCCGCGGCGTTATGTGCAGCCATCCCATGTGATACGTATCGCCCCGCTGATCTACGGCGGCGCGTTTCGCCGCGACCCGGAACTGGCTGCCCGGCATGCCGCAAAAGTGCGCTCGGGCGGCAAGCTCGGTTATTACTGGCAACTGTTCGCCGGCCTTGGCTGGACCAGCATTCACTGGCTGCACAAGATCAGCCAGCCGACCCTGGTGCTGGCCGGTGACGATGACCCGTTGATTCCGCTGATCAACATGCGCCTGCTGGCCTGGCGCATCCCCAACGCCCAGTTGCACATCATCGACGACGGTCACTTGTTCCTGATTACCCGGGCCGAAGCGGTGGCGCCGATCATCATGAAGTTTCTCGAGCAGGAACGGCAGCGCGCACGGATGCACCCGCGCCCCGCCAGCGGCACCTAGCTACACCTGTGCATCTGGCGCTGTTCGGGCAGTGACGCCGCGACCGCGCTGGTGCAACCGACGCCATCACAACGAGGGAGTGTTGTCATGCAAGAAAAGCCGGCCAAAGGCAACTCACCCGCCCCGGTCACGGTGATGAATGTGCAGAACGCCATCACCGGCCTGCGCGGTCGCGACCTGATTTCGACACTGCGCCAGGTTGGCCGTCAGGGCCTGCGCGATCCGCTGCACACCGCCCGCCACCTGCTCGCCCTGGGCAGCCAACTGGGCCGGGTGATGCTCGGCGATTCGCCGCTACAGCCGCACCCGCGTGACACCCGCTTTGCTGACCCGACCTGGCTGGACAACCCGCTGTACCGACGCGGCCTGCAGGCGTATCTGGCCTGGCAGAAACAATCGCGGCTGTGGATCGAGCACAGTTCACTGTCGGCAGATGATCGCGCCCGCGCGCAGTTTCTGCTCAACCAGATCAACGACGCGCTGGCGCCGAGCAACTCGCTGCTCAACCCGCTGGCCGTCAAAGAGCTGCTCAACACCGGCGGGCAGAGCCTGCTGCGCGGCCTTGGCCACCTGCTTGACGACCTGCGCCACAACGACGGCATGCCGCGCCAGGTCGACCAGAGCGCCTTCGCCGTGGGTGGCAACGTGGCCAACACGCCCGGCGCGGTGGTGTTTCGCAACGAGCTGCTGGAGCTGATCCAGTACCAGCCGATGAGCGAGCAACAGCATGCGCGGCCGCTGCTGATCGTGCCGCCGCAGATCAACAAGTACTACATTTTCGACCTCAGCCCCGGCAACAGCTTCGTCCAGTACATGCTCAAGAACGGCCTGCAGGTGTTCATGGTCAGCTGGCGTAACCCGGAACCGCGTCACCGCGAATGGGGCCTGTCGAGCTACGTGCAGGCGCTGGAGGAAGCGCTCGATGCTTGCCGCAGCATTACCGGCAACCGCGACCCGAACCTGCTCGGCGCCTGCGCCGGCGGCCTGACCATGGCGGCCTTGCAAGGCCATCTGCAGGCCAGGAAGCAACTACGCAAGGTGCGCAGCGCGACCTATCTGGTGAGCCTGCTCGACAGCCAGTTCGACAGCCCGGCCAGCCTGTTTGCCGACGAGCAGACAGTCGAAGCCGCCAAGCGCCGCTCCTACCAGCGCGGCGTGCTCGACGGCGCTGAAGTGGCGCGGATCTTTGCCTGGATGCGGCCCAACGATCTGGTCTGGAATTACTGGGTCAACAACTACCTGCTCGGCAAGACCCCGCCGGCCTTCGACATCCTCTACTGGAACGCCGACAGCACGCGGCTGCCGGCAGCCCTGCATGGCGACCTGCTGGACTTTTTCAAGCTCAACCCATTGGCCCACGCCGATGGCCTGGAGGTGTGCGGCACGCCGATCAATCTCAAGCAGGTCGAGCTGGACAGCTTTCATGTCGCCGGCAGCAACGATCACATCACGCCCTGGGATGCGGTGTACCGCTCGGCGCTGCTGGTCGGCGGCAAGCAACGCTTCGTGCTGGCCAACAGCGGCCATATCCAGAGCATCATCAACCCGCCCGGCAACCCCAAGGCCTACTACCTCGACAACCCACGCCTGAGCAGCGACCCGCGCGCCTGGTTCCATGATGCCAAGCGCAGCGAAGGCAGTTGGTGGCCACTGTGGCTGGAGTGGATCGGCCAGCGCTCGGGGCCGCTGAAAGCTCCGCGCAGCAGCCTGGGCAACACCACCTATCCACCCCTGGCGCCGGCACCTGGCACTTACGTATTGGTGCGCTGACTCGATGAAGACCCGTGACCGTATCCTTGAATGTGCCCTGCAGTTGTTCAACCAGCAGGGCGAACCGAATGTGTCGACGCTGGAAATCGCCAACGAGCTGGGCATCAGCCCGGGCAACCTGTATTACCACTTCCACGGCAAGGAGCCGTTGGTCAACGGCCTGTTCGAGCGCTTCGAAGAGGCCCTGATGCCGCTGCTCGATCCGCCGCTGGACGTGCGCCTGGACGCCGAGGACTACTGGCTGTTCCTGCACCTGATCGTCGAGCGCATGGCCCAGTACCGTTTCCTGTTTCAGGACCTGTCGAACCTGACCGGGCGCCTGCCCAAGCTGGCCCGCGGCATGCGCAGCCTGATCAACGCGATCAAGCGCACCCTGGCGGCGCTGCTGGCCAGCCTCAAGGCGCACGGACAGGTCACCAGCGATACTCAGGCGTTGGGGCAGTTGGTCGAGCAGATCACCATGACCCTGATGTTCTCGCTGGACTATCAGCGCGTGATCGGCCGCGCGGCCGACGTCGGGGTGGTGGTGTACCAGGTAATGATGCTGGTGGCGCCGCATCTGCAAGTGCCCGCACGGCGAGCGGCGGAGCAGTTGGCGATGAAGTATCTGGAGGGGTAGACCTGAGGTTCCGGCGTTGGGGCCTTCGCGGGCAAGCCCGCTCCCACGGAGCCTGCGCTGAGCTGCTGATCGGCGCTGTACCTGTGGGAGCGGGCTCGCCCGCGAAGAAGACGACGCGTTATCAGATCAGGGTATCGGTACCCGTTGGTGCCGACGGCGTGCTGCTGCCCGGAGCCGCGGCAGATGCGGGTGCTGCGGTAGCGGCCGGAGCGGCGCTGGCTGCCGGTTTGGCCGGCGCTTTCTTCGGCGCAGGCTTCTTCGCTGCCGCTGCCTTGGCCACTGCCGGTTTCGCCGCAGGCTTGGCAGCTACAGACTTGGCCGCCGGCTTGGCTACAGGCTTGGCCGCTGCGGTTTTAGCCGCTGGTTTGGCGGCTGCCGTTTTGCCTGCAGGCTTGGCGCCGGCGGTTTTGGCGGCTGCTTTGGCCAACGGTTTTGCAGCAGATTTGCTCGCGGCCGCCTTGGACACCGGCGTCACCGACGCGCCAGTCAGCTTCTCGATCTGCTTGGTCAGCGTGTCGACCTGCTGGTGCAGCGCCTTGATCTCGTTGCGGCTCGGTACACCGAGGCGCGAGATAGCACTGTTGAGGCGCTTGTCGAAGGCTTCTTCCAACTCGCCCCACTTGCCCAGCGCGCGCTCCTTGACGTCGGCAACGCGCGAAGAGGTTGCCGACTTGGCTTCATCAGCTGCCGAATCAACGGTCTTCTTCGCCTGCTTCTCGGCTTTTTCGCCGTCCTTGACCAACGAATCAAACAGCTTGGGGCCGTCCTGATCGACCTTGGAGTAGATACCCAGGCCAGCCAACCAGATCTTGCGGGAGTACTTCTCGATTCCGCCGATCCAGGAGCCGCCTTCTTTATCGATATTCTTCTTGCCAGCCATCCTGCTCTCCTTATGGTTTGCGCGCGACACGCTCGAGCAACTCGTGGAGTTGTTCCAACTTGATGGACAACGCCTCAACGTCATGTTTAGACGGAATGCCGAGGCGATTCAAGCCACGCGCGACACGCGCATCAAAAGCTTTTTCAATTTTGTCGAGTTGAACTTCAACCTTGCCACGTACGCGGCTGACTTCTTCACCGGCTTCATCGATCTGCTCGTTGGCGGCATCGAGCTTTTTGTCGATGACTTTCTTGCCACGCTTCTCGACGCCTTCGCCAGCCTTGACCAGCTCCTTGAAGTAGTCGGTGCTCTCCTGGCCGACTCGGGCATAGGCGCCCAGGCCTGCCAGCCAGACTCTGCGCGCATAGTTACGCACTTCGTCCAGCGTGCCTTGGGCGTCGTCTTTTTTCTTCAGATTGATCTTGGCCATGCTCTGCACCTCTCGCTCATAGGGGATGGAGGAACTGCCCACGGACTTCGGGCTTGAGCACAACGGTATGCAGAAAAATTAGAATTCTCACCCTAAGCGACGCAACCGCAACGACCAGGCCCACGTTTGATGTATTTACCGCAGGCCACCACCGCCGCTGGCCTAGCGTACGAGCTCCTTTCGCACTGGAGACCTGCACCATGCCGCTTGCCGCCCCAACGCCCATCGCTTCGATCCAACGCCTCGTCGCGGCGCGCTTCGCCAACCGCCCCAGCCTGCGCCAGGTCATTGCCCACGAAGGCCTGGAGACGCTTGCCAGGCGCTATCCGTGGATTCGTACCAGCTACCCTCAGCTCGAATCGCTCGAAGGCTTCGGCATTATCCACGCCCAAGCCCCCGGCGCAGGGCCTGGGCAAAGCCCGCTGGTCGACACGCTGATCGCCCACCTGCTCAGCGGAAAGCGCATGGCGTTGGCGCCGACCGATCAGCTCAGCCTGGCAACGGGACAGGTGTTTCACCCGCAGCAAGCCGGGCCAGGCCAGCCAGAGATCGATCTGCGCATGGCCGACCTCAACCAGGATTTCGACGCCCTGCTGGCCTGCGTGATCGACAGTTTCCAGCAAGCCCAGATCGGCTTCTGGAACGCCCGCGAAGGCGATTCGGAAATCTCCGCTCTGCGCTGGATGCAACAGTTATTGAAAGCAAACCTGCTGGCCAACATCCAGCGCCAGGGCCTCGGCGACGCCGAGAAGAGCGTGCTGTACGGCTTGCTCGAGGGCCGCAGCGATGGCCTGGTGTGCCATGCCCTGCAGGTCAGGCTGAACAGCGCGGGGGTCGAGCACTGCCTCTCACTCAGCAGCACGTTGCTCTGTGCACGCCACGCCGATCGTGACTTGCTGCTCTGGTGCAAGCCCACCGGCACCGTGCACGGTTACCACGACCTGTCCGCCCTCGCCTGCGCCCTGCGCGACGAATTGGCACAGCGGTATCACTTCGAATCGATGGTGTGGGCGAAGGCGCCGCTGGAGGAGGATACGTTCGCACATCAGGCCCGCCAGCTGCTCAATGGCATCCTCGATGAGATTGGCCGCCTGCGACTGGCCGATATCGCTACCCCGCGTGAACTTGAAGCGGCGCTGAGCCTGCTCAGTGACCCTGCGGCCGGCTTTCTCGATCAGCCGTGGCCGCCAGCGGCCCAACCCACCATCGAAGTACCGGGCTGGCTGGCCCAGGCCAGCGCGGGCGATCGTTTCCAGTACCAGACGGCCATGCTCCAGTTAGCCGCCAGCCAAGCCTTGGCCAAAGGCGAGACCTCGTGGGGTGATATCGAAGACCTCAACCAATACGCCTCACGCTGCCTGCGTGAACAGATGCACGCGGATCATCCCCAGGGGAGGCTGTTACAGCCAGACCAGGTGCTGGCGAGCATTGCCCAAAGGGTGCAGACCTCTTCGCTGACCTTCGATCTTCAATACCACAGAACCGAGTCGCTCACCGCGCTGGCCATTACCCGCCTGCAGGTCGGCGAGCATGAAGCGGTGACCGGCATTCTTCTGGCCGACGGCTCGCAACCGCCTCAATGGCTGACTCCTGAGTATGTCGACAGGTTGATACGGACAGTCGACATCGGCGGTCGCTACCCGGGGTACGTCAACGCCGCGCTGCAGGATGCCCGCAACACGGCCCACCGGGTGCGGCTGCACGCCCGCGAATGGCGCAGCCATCTGCTGCTCGGAGCCCTCCAGGCGAAGATCGCTGGCCAGTTGCGGGACCGCAGCTGGCAGGCGTTGGCCGATTTCTGTGACCGGCCCGGGGATCGCTCCAGCGTCCACGCCATGGCCCCGCTGGCATTTCTCTGTGCGCCGCAAGCGGCTGCGGCCAATGAGGTCCAGGGCATGTTCCTGATCCGGCTCCAGGCGAACGGGCCTTGGGTGCTTTACCGGGCGCTTTGCAACGAGCAGGTCGTACGCGAATTCGACGACCTCGAGCATCTGATGGACAGCGTTCTCGCCGATCAGCCCCTGCAGCAAGACATGCTGGACTGGATGGACGACGACGCTCGCGCGATCTATGAAGACGGTGGCTTCCAGCGACCGCACCTGCACCGCAATCTTTCTGAACTGGCGCACCTGCTGGCCCCTGCAGACATGCTGGATGCACTGCTGAGTCGATTGCGCCAGCCGGCAAGGGTGCGCTTCAGCGCCTGGCAGGGCGATCTTGACCAGCACATGTTCCAGGCCCGCGGCAAGGCCCTGCTGGTGCTGGCGTCCAGGCAAAGCGTCTCCAACGCTCAACAACGCTGGGCACTGATCAGTCAACTGGCCTGGCTCGCCTTCAACACGGTCGCATCGGTGCTACGCGGTCCAGCCGCGTCAGTGGCCTGGCTGATCATCAGCCTGGTGGCACTCAAGGATGACCTCGCCGCGCTGGAGCGGGGTACGCCTGAAGAGAAGGCCCTGGCTGTCACTGACGTGCTGACCAACCTGGCCATGCTGCTGGTTCACGGTCATGCCAGCGGGGCGCAAACGGACACACTGTCCACACCGCTCAAGCCACGTCTCGAAGGGCCCAGACCGCACGAACCCGGCGCCACGCTCAACCGTGAGGAACCCTCTCCGGCGCCCTGGCAGGACCCCGTCGACCAAGGCCGTCCGGCACCTTTGCGGGTGAGTGGTTGGCAGGGTGGGCAAGGCCTTGGCCATTTGACCGCGGCGCAACGTGAGACGCTGGCCGGCCTGCGCGCAAGGATCTCCCTCGCCGGGCACAGCGCCGAGCCGCACGGCCGCCTGCGCGGCCTGTTCAAGGTGAATGAACGTCACTATGTGGCGCTCGACCACGAGCCCTACGAAGTCCAGGAGACCTTTGCCGGTGTCCGCATCGTCGGCCCCGAGCAGAGCCAGAGTGAGTGGTCGGGACAGTGGGGCGGCGCGCCGGACGGTTACTACCTGCCTGATCGCGAACGTGCCCAGGGCCCCTGGATCACCCGCTGGAACGGCGAGTGGCGGCTCGACCTGAGGCTGGCCGGCGGGATGCCGAAAAGCAGGCGCCAGGCGGTCGCAGAGAAAGTGGACCATTTCAACGCGCTGCAGCAGCGTCGCCGCAACAACGACAGCGAGCTGACCAAGCTGGCACCGCTCGCAGAACGCAATGCGCAGTTGCTCAGCGCCTATGATCAAGAAGCCGCAGCTTTTCGAAGCGACATGGAAAAACTGCCGCCTGATGCGCGCGCAGCGCTCCCGGATGATCTGCGTATCCGTCTGGAAAACCTGCATGGGCAGCGCAAGCAACACCGCCCCATCCTCGGAATAATGGCCTCCATTTTCGAGAAACAGTCCGTGCTGATCGAGTCCAATATTGCGCTTTTCACTGAACTCGGCGAACCGCAGTACCAGCGCATGGACCCTGAGGCTCGCGCCCGTCGGGCCCTCAATCAATGGTATGAGCAATCCATAAACAACGATCAGTACCTTTATCATCGGTTACTGGAGCTGACCGATTACGACTCTCTCAGTCAGCAATCACGGGAGCTCGCACGCCTTCCTGTCGAGCCAGCAGAGATCGAATTAGCCACCACGTTTCGCCGCACTGTCGCCGAGGCCCTCACCACCCACCAGCGTATGCTCACCGTCAGCGAAAGGCTCGACGCCAACATCCGCATGATCTACGCCGACCACCGAATCCAGTTCGAGAACCAGCAGGAAAAGATGAGCAAGGCGGTTGCGTATCGCACCTATTCGACCCTCATGGTGCGTGGACAGATCTTCAGCGATCTCGCCCAGTTGGTGATCGACAGGACGCGTCTGGAGCCCGAGAGTTTTGAAGCAGTGCTGCGCCTGCAGGCGGGTCTTCGCAGCAGTGACTTTCATCAGGCCATGCTCAGCCATGACAGCCTCGAAGGCACCGCCCTGGAACCCGCGGAGAGGGTGGAGGTGCTGGACAACGCATTGCGCGAATACCGCGCCTCGCTGGGCAAGGCCCACGAACTGTTGTCGCTCGACGAGCCTGCGGTGGACAAGCCCAGGGTCGAGGACTACATCCGCGAGCTTTCCCAACTGGAAGCACTGACCGTCGAGCAATTGAGCAACACCCTGCGCGACAACGACAGTGGCGCCACGCCGCCAGTTGTGCCGATGACCCACAGGGAACGACCGGGCAACCGTCGTTTGATCCGCACCGCTCGCGGCAAGCCGCTGCTCGCCGAGCAAAACGATCAAGGAACGCTTGCAGTCCAGCATGATCCGCTCACCGACCAGGCAGTCAGCCACTACGAGCAGCGTGACGGCCAATGGGCCGAGGCGGCCAAAGCCGCGCCGACCCCGCCCGGTAACGCCTACCTGCGCCGTGTTGGCTCAAGCCTGCTGGCGCGCAAGGACGCCAGGCTCGCACTGGCCGCCCGCTACCTGAACGAGCCCAACAGCCTCGCCGACCTGCTGGACTGGCACATCCAGGACATGGACGGCATTGCCACGCAGCTTGAAGCCGGCCAGGAGCAGGCGCTTGCCACCCAACTGCGTGAGGCCATCGGGCAAATGCAAAGTGAAAAGCGCCGCCTGCTGACGCAGGCCTACCTTGATACCCGCCACCCTGACAGCCAGGCGTTGCACTTTCTGGTGGCGCAAGGCGAGGTACAGATCCAACGCGTGCCGACCACGCTGCGTAAACGGCTCAAGGACAAGGATTACCTGGATGTCTACGCCATCAACCGCACGATGCCGCACCAGCAGCTATGGGAAGCGCACTTCCATTACTCCAGCGCACAAGCCGCGCCACGCGCGTTTGCCAAAGGCCACCTGAAGTTCTGGGAGCCACGCGCGATGAGCCGGGAAGAACAACTGCAGCGCACAGTCAACCCGGCGGAGCGGGTGCGCATCTACCGCGGGGATCTACGCCTGGAGCAGATCGAAGACCTGTTCCCGTTTTCCGCCCCCTAGCACGCCTCACTGAGCGCAGCTGTACTGGGACGGCTGCGCAGCCCATCGCGACGCAAGGCCGCTCCCACAGAGGCGGCACATGCCTCAAGACTGGAGGCTCAGGCCAAGGCCTTGTCCAATGCCCGTTCGATCTCGCCCTTGATGGTGCCGCTCATCATCGACATCATCATGCCCAGCTTCAATTGAACGCGGATCAGGTCGTCGCCGATTTCGACGCTGCCCTTGGCGCCGCTGCGCGAAACTTCGACCCGATCACCCTGCCAGTTGGCCTCCAGGCCATATTCGCGGGTCAGTTTGTCGACCAGCGCTTCGGCCTTGGCGCGGGCGGCTTCGCGGCCGAGGGCGTGTTTGCGTTCAACGCTGATCTGGGTCATGCGGGCAATCCTGGATATAAAGACAATGGCGCCATTATGCCCGCCCCTGCCCGAGGGCACACCCCGCCAAGACAAATCCGCCCATTGCCCCTAGAATGGCGATACTTTTTTCCGGTGATGCGATATGAACGACCAGCGCAAAGGCGAACACGCCGAACCCACCACTCATTTCGGCTACAAAGATGTGCCAGAAAGCCAGAAAGCGAAGAAAGTCGCCGAGGTTTTCCACTCCGTAGCCGCCAAATACGACCTGATGAACGACGTGCTGTCGGGCGGCATGCACCGCCTGTGGAAGCGCTTCACCATCGAGCTGTCCGGTGTGCGCAGTGGCAACCGGGTGCTGGATATCGCCGGTGGCACAGGTGATCTGGCAGCCAAGTTCTCGCGCCTGGTCGGCCCTACTGGCCAGGTCGTGCTGGCCGACATCAACGAGTCGATGCTCAAGGTCGGCCGTGACCGCCTGCTCGACCGTGGCGTGGCCGGCAACATCGAATTCGTCCAGGCCGACGCGGAAAAGCTGCCGTTCCCGGACAACCACTTCGACTGCGTGACCATCGCCTTCGGCCTGCGCAACGTCACTCACAAGGACGATGCCATCCGCTCCATGCTGCGCGTACTCAAGCCCGGTGGTCGCCTGCTGGTGCTGGAGTTCTCCAAGCCGACCAGCAAGCTGATGTCCAAGGCCTACGACGCCTACTCGTTCGCCTTCATGCCGCTGGCCGGCAAGCTGATCACCAATGACTCGGAAAGCTACCGTTACCTGGCCGAGTCGATCCGCATGCACCCCGATCAAGAAACGCTGAAGGCGATGATGGTCGATGCCGGTTTCGACCGCGTCACCTATCACAACATGACCAGCGGTATCGTCGCCGTGCACCGGGGGATCAAACCCTGATGTTGCTGGCCGGGCTGCTCGCCAGCGTCGAGCATGGCCTCAACCGCGTCCTGCGTCTGGACAGTACGGCCTTGCCGCGGCTGGCCGCGCTGGAAGGCAAGGTGATCGCCATCGACTGTCTGCAGCCGGCCCTGCAGCTGTACATCCTGCCCGATGAAGATGGCCTGTTGCTGGCTGCGCATTGGGAAAACGAGGCCGACTGCACCCTGCGCGCACCGGCCAGTAGCCTGGTCCAGTTGGCCCTGGCCAAGGACAAGACCGCTGTACTGCACAGCCCGCAGGTGCAGCTGCACGGTGACAGCGCCGTGTTGCTCGACCTGGTGGCCGTGCTGCAAGACCTCGAGCTGGACTGGGAGTACGAGCTGTCGCGTTGGCTGGGCCCGGTGCCCACCGCCCTGCTCGCCGGCCACCTGCGCCTGCGTGCACGCTGGACCCGGCAGGGCCTGGCGCGCTTCAGCCAGAACCTCTCCGAGTACCTTGCCGAAGAATCCCGTACCCTGGTCGGCCGCCGCGAAGCCGAGGCCGCATTCAGCGAGCTCGACAGCGTCAAGGTCGATGTCGAACGCCTCGAGGCGCGCATCCGCCGCCTTGCCCGATCCCTTGATACCAGCGATAACGCATGAAGTTGCTCGCCGTCCGCCGCCTGTTTCGTATCCAGCGTGTAGTGATTCGCTACCGCCTCGATGACATTCTGTTCGAGCAACCGCTGCCCTGGTGGCTGATGAGCCTGCGTTTGCTCATGCCCTGGCGCTGGCTGCCACGCAAGCCCTCGCCGCTCAGCCGAGGCGCACGGGTGCGCCTGGCGCTGCAGGACCTGGGTCCGATCTTCATCAAGTTCGGCCAGTTGCTGTCGACCCGCCGCGATCTGCTGCCAAGCGACGTCGCCGACGAGCTGATGTTGCTGCAGGACCGCGTACCGCCATTCGACCCGCAACAGGCAGTGGCGCTGATCGAAGCGCAACTGGGCGCCAAGGTCAGCGAAGTGTTCAGCCGCTTCGACGTCGAGCCACTGGCCTCGGCCTCGGTCGCCCAGGTCCATAGCGCACGCCTGAAGACCGGCGAAGAGGTAGTGGTCAAGGTGGTGCGCCCTGGCCTCAAGCCGATCATCGCCCAGGACCTGGCCTGGCTGTTCCTGATCGCCAAGGGCGCCGAGCGGTTGTCCGCCGATGCCCGCCGCCTGCACCCGGTGGAAGTGGTCGGCGACTACGAAAAAACCATTTATGACGAGCTCGACCTGCTCCGCGAGGCGGCCAACTCGAGCCAGCTGCGGCGCAACTTCGAAGGCTCCGATCTGATGTACGTGCCGCAAGTGTATTGGGACCTGTGCCGGCCCAAGGTGCTGGTGATGGAGCGCATCTATGGCGTGCCGGTCACCGACATGGTGGCCCTGGCCGACCAGCGCACCGACATGAAGCTGCTGGCCGAGCGTGGCGTCGAGGTGTTCTTCACCCAGGTGTTCCGCGACAGTTTCTTCCATGCCGACATGCACCCAGGCAACATCTTCGTCAGCACGGTCAAGCCATGGAGCCCGCAGTACATCGCCATCGACTGCGGGATCGTCGGCAGCCTCACCGCCGAAGACCAGGACTACCTGGCGCGCAACCTGATCGCCTTCTTCCGCCGTGATTATCGCCGTGTAGCAGAGCTGCACATCGACTCCGGCTGGGTCCCGGCGCATACCAAGGTCAATGAATTCGAAGCCGCGATCCGCACCGTGTGCGAGCCGATCTTCGAGAAGCCGCTGAAGGACATCTCGTTTGGCCAGGTGCTGATGCGCCTGTTCCAGACCGCGCGGCGCTTCAACATGGAAGTCCAGCCGCAATTGGTCCTGCTGCAAAAGACTCTGCTCAACATCGAAGGCCTGGGCCGTCAGCTGTACCCGGATCTGGACTTGTGGAGCACGGCCAAGCCGTTTCTGGAGCGCTGGATGCGCGAGCGCATGAGCCCCAAGGCGGTACTGGGCAATATCTACAGTCAGGCCGAGCAACTGCCGCACCTGGCCGACATGACCCGCGACCTGCTCGAGCGCCTGTCGCAACCGCACCTGCACGACCCGCAGATGCCCCAGCGCCGTCGTAACGGTGATCAATGGGCGCTGCGCCTGCTCGGTGCCGGCCTGCTCGCTGGTGGCGCCATCCTTGCCACGGGCGCCGTCAGCCTGGGTGCGCCAGCGGCGTGGCCGGCCTGGCTGATGCTCAGCGCCGGGCTGTACCTGGTGGTACGCCGATAGCCAGCCACGCTGCTGGCTGGCACACTAATGCAACAGGCCCGATAGCGAAGCGGGCCCGGTTTTGGAGTCGACGATGAAAGACTGGCTGGACGAGATCAAGTGGGACAGCGATGGCCTGGTGCCGGCAATTGCCCAGGACCATAAAAGCGGTCGGGTGCTGATGATGGCCTGGATGAACCGCGAAGCGCTGGCTCTGACGGCCGCCGAAAACCGTGCTATCTACTGGTCGCGCTCGCGTGGCAAGCTGTGGCGCAAGGGTGAGGAGTCCGGCCATGTGCAGAAGCTGCACGAGATGCGCCTGGACTGCGACGCCGATGTGATCATTCTGATGGTCGAGCAGCTGGGCCAGATCGCTTGCCACACCGGCCGCGAAAGCTGCTTCTACCGCGTCTTCGGAAATGGCCAATGGGTCAGCGTCGACCCGGTTTTGAAAGATCCCGATGCAATTTACCGCGCAGGCCACTGACATGAGCGATACCCTGACCCGTCTTGCCGAAGTACTGGAGGCCCGCAAAGGCGCGGCCCCGGACAGCTCCTACGTTGCCAGCCTCTATCACAAGGGTTTGAACAAGATCCTCGAGAAGGTCGGTGAAGAGTCGGTCGAGACCATTATTGCTGCAAAGGACGCTGCGCACAGCGGCGACTGCAGTGATGTCATCTACGAAACGGCTGACTTGTGGTTCCATAGCCTGGTGATGCTTTCGGCACTGGGGCAACATCCGCAGGCGGTGCTGGATGAGCTGGACCGCCGCTTTGGTTTGTCCGGGCATGATGAGAAGGCAGCGCGGCAGCCTTCGGCCTGATAGTGATGCACTGATTGATGGGGCTGCCTTGCAGCCTGTTCCGACCGATCCGGCGCCCCGGCAAGGCCGCTCCTGTACAAGGAGCGTATTGGCGAAGCCGACACACCTTTTTCAGGAGTACAAAATGGGTATTTTTGACTGGAAACACTGGATCGTCCTGCTGGTCGTGGTGGTCCTGGTGTTCGGCACCAAGAAGCTGAAAAACTTCGGTGGTGACCTCGGTGAGTCGATCAAGGGCTTCCGCAAGGCCATGAGCGATGAAGAGCACAAACCTGCCGAGCAGACCCCGCCGCCGGTGCAGCCAGTGCCGCCAACCCAACAGCCGCATACCACAGCGCCGCTGACTCAACCGCACACCACCCTCGAGGGCCAGGCCCAGCCGGCCCAAGAGCAGCAGCGGAAAGACTGACCCATGTTCGGCATCAGCTTCAGCGAGTTGCTGCTCGTCGGCCTGGTCGCCCTGGTGGTGCTCGGCCCCGAGCGCCTGCCCGGCGCCGCGCGTACGGCGGGGCTGTGGATTGGCCGGCTCAAGCGCAGCTTCAACAGCATCAAGATGGAAGTCGAGCGCGAAATCGGCGCCGACGACATCCGCCGTCAGCTGCACAACGAGCACATCCTGTCGATGGAGCAGGAGGCCCGGCGCATTCTCAACCCACAGGCAGAGCCACCCAAGCCAGCCCAACCGCCGGTAGACGCTGGCGCGCCGACCGTGCCGCTGGCAGAGCCACCAGCCGCCGTGCAGGCCCCTACTGCAGTGCCCGCCGAGCCGAGCACGCCTGTTGCCCCGGCCGCCATCCCTGAGCCGCCCCAGACGCCACGAGCCCCATGAGCGATAGACCGGACCACGACCAGCCGATGCCGCTGGTCTCGCACCTGACCGAACTGCGGACACGCCTGCTGCGCTGTATCGCGGTGATCTTCCTGATCTTTGCCGGGCTGTTCTCGTTTGCCCAGCAGATCTACACCCTGGTCTCGGCGCCGCTGCGCGACCACCTGCCGGCCAACGCGACGATGATCGCCACTGACGTGGCCTCGCCGTTCCTGACGCCGTTCAAGCTGACCATGATCGTTTCGCTGTTCCTGGCGATCCCGGTGATCCTCCACCAGATCTGGGGTTTCATCGCACCGGGCCTGTATCGCCATGAGAAACGCATCGCGATCCCGCTGCTGGTGTCGAGCATCGTGCTGTTCTATGCCGGCATGGCTTTCGCCTACTTCCTGGTATTCCCGCTGATCTTCGGCTTCTTCGCCAGCGCCACCCCGGAAGGGGTGTCGATGATGACCGACATCGCCAGCTACCTCGACTTCGTCATGACCTTGTTCTTCGCCTTTGGCGTGGCCTTCGAGATCCCGGTGGCGGTGGTGTTGCTGGTGTGGATCGGCGTGGTCGACGTCAAATACCTGCGCAAGATCCGCCCCTACGTGATCATCGGTTGCTTCGTGGTCGGCATGGTCCTGACTCCGCCGGATATCTTTTCGCAGACCCTGCTGGCCGTACCGATGTGGTTGCTGTTCGAAATCGGCGTGCTCTGTGGTGGCCTGATCCGCAAGCGTGGCCCGCTCGATGAACCCGCTGCCGACGATCCGGAAGACCAGCCGCCAGCGACCCAGCCATGAACCTGCTGCTGCTTGAACAGGCCGACTTCATCGCGGCCGACCGCGTCGTGCTGGCTGATCGGCGCTTCACCCACATGCAGGAGATTCATCGCGTTGCAGTGGGCGACAACCTGCGCGTGGGTCAGATAAACGGGCTGATGGGCCAAGCCAGCGTGGTTCGCCTGGAGGGGCACGAAGCGGAGCTGCAGGTCAGCTTTGATCAGCAGCCACCGGCCAAGCTGCCGTTGACCCTGATCCTCGCCGTACCGCGGCCGAAGATGCTCCGCCGGCTGTTCCAGACCATCGCCACCCTCGGCGTGCCACGGCTGATCCTGCTCAACAGCTACAAGGTCGAGAAGAGCTTCTGGCAAACGCCGTTTCTCACCCCCGAGGCAATCCGCGAAAACCTTATCCTCGGCCTGGAACAGGCGCGCGACACGGTGCTGCCGGAAATCATCATCGAGAAGCGCTTCAAGCCGTTCGTCGAAGACCGGCTACCGGCCATCGCCGCCGACACCTTGGGTCTGGTCGGCCACCCCGGCGACTACCCGGCCTGCCCTCGCGCCGTGCAGCAGCCGGTCACCCTGGCAATCGGCCCGGAAGGCGGCTGGATCCCCTATGAAGTCGACTTGCTGGCCAAAGCAGGCCTGCAACCGGTGCAGTTGGGTGCACGCATCCTGCGGGTCGAGACTGCCGTCACTGCCCTGCTCTCGCGCATTTTCTGACTGATCGGTCAGAACTTTTCCGTCAAGTTTCCCCAGCCAAGGCCGATGCCCTGAGCAGCACAAGAAAAAATCTGCAGCGCCAACGCCGGGGGAGTCGAACATGTTCCAGTGGGTTGCCCAGTCTCTGGGAAATATGAGTGTCAGCCGCAAGCTCGGCTTTGGTTTTGGCCTGGTCCTGTTGCTGACCCTGGCAATCACCTTGACCGGCTGGTCCGGCATCAACGGCGTTACCTCGCGCGGTGACACGCTGGGCAACATCTCGGTGATCCATCAGTACACCCAGGAACTGCGCATCGCTCGCCAGCAATATGAGCGTGACCGCGACGAGAAAGGCGTCGCCGCGCTGGAAACAGCCTTGGGCAACCTGGACCGTCAGGTGCAATTGATGCTCGGCCAAATTGAGCAACCTGCCGACCTACAGCGCCTGGAGCAGCAACGTGAGGCGGTGCGTCAATACCAGCAAGCCTTTGCTGACATCCGCCAGGCCGGCCAGCGACGCGATGCCAGCCGCAGCGTGCTCGGCGACAGTGCCGACAAGGCCGCTGCGCTGATCAGCCAGGTCCAGCAGCGCCTGCTAGCGGCCGGCGATGTCAACCAGTACCAACACGCGGTCGAGGTCAGCGCCCTGCTGCAGCAGGCACGCTTCCAGGTGCGCGGTTACACCTACAGCGGTAAACCTGAATTCCAACAGACCGCTCTGACGGCCATCGACCAGGCCTTGGCCGTGCTCAACGCGCTGCCGACCAAGCTGCCGGCTGAATATGCCGCAGGCCTGGATGACGCCTCCACAGCGCTGGCCGCCTACCGCGATGCGGTCAATCAGTTTGCCAGTGCCCAGACCGCCGCCGAGCAGGCACTGCAGCGCATGACCGAGCAAGGCGCTGTGCTGATCGACACCAGCAAGCAGATGAGCAGTTCGCAAACCGAGGTGCGCGACCAAGGCACCCAGCAAGCCAAGACCCTGCTCGCCGGCGCCACCGCGTTGGCCCTGTTGCTCGGCCTGATCGCGGCATGGGCCATCACCCGCCAGATTGTTGTGCCACTGCGCTACACCCTGACCGCAGCCGAACGGGTAGCCAGCGGCGACCTCAGCCAGAACCTGCAGATCGACCGTCGCGATGAACTCGGCCAGTTGCAGGCAAGCATGCAGCGCATGACCGTGAGCCTGCGCGAGTTGATCGGCGGTATCGGCGACGGCGTCACCCAGATCGCCAGTGCGGCTGAAGAGCTGTCGGCAGTCACCGAGCAGACCAGCGCCGGGGTCAACAATCAAAAGGTCGAGACCGATCAGGTCGCCACCGCCATGAACGAAATGGCCGCCACCGTACATGAAGTTGCGCGCAACGCCGAACAGGCCTCCGAGGCGGCCCTGGCAGCCGACCAGCAGGCCCGTGAAGGTGATCGCGTGGTCGGCGAAGCCATCGCTCAGATCGAGCGTCTGGCCAGCGAGGTGAACAACTCCAGCGAAGCGATGAATCAGCTCAAGGGCGAAAGCGACAAGATCGGCAGCGTGCTCGATGTGATCAAGGCAGTGGCTCAGCAGACCAACCTGCTCGCCCTCAACGCCGCCATCGAGGCCGCCCGCGCCGGTGAGGCCGGGCGCGGCTTTGCGGTAGTAGCCGACGAAGTGCGCAGCCTGGCCCAGCGCACACAGCAGTCGACCGAAGAGATCGAAGCGCTGATCGCCGGCCTGCAGAGCGGTACTCAGCGTGTAGCCAGCGTGATGGACGCCAGCCGCGACCTGACCGAGAGCAGCGTCGAGCTGACCCGCCGTGCTGGCGGTTCGCTGGAGACGATCACCCGCACGGTGTCGTCGATCCAGGCCATGAACCAGCAGATTGCCACTGCCGCCGAGCAGCAGAGCGCGGTCGCCGAAGAGATCAACCGCAGCGTGATGAACGTGCGCGATATCTCCGACCAAACCTCGGCAGCCAGTGAAGAGACCGCCAGCTCCAGCGTCGAGCTGGCGCGCCTGGGCACCCACCTGCAGAGCCTGGTGGGGCGCTTCCGGCTCTAGACGAGCAGCCGAACTGCGTGCGGCCTAGGAATTTTCCTAGGCAGCGCAGTGAACTTTCCTACAGGATTTGCAGGTCAAGTCCTACAACCTCCGCGCCGATGAGCAGGCATGGCCACAGTCCGTGGTCATCTTGAATGGACGGAGGTATGCCATGTTCGGCTTTATCAATCGCACGCTCGGCAACCTGAGCGTCAGGCTCAAGTTGGCGCTGGGCTTCAGCGTGGTGCTGCTGCTTACCCTGGCCACCACAATAAGTGGCTGGAACGCCCTCGACGGCGCCATCAGTCGCTCGCAACAGCTCAGCGAAATCACCCGCATCAATGACCTGAGCAAGGACTTGCGCGCAGAGCGGATCACCTACCGGGTGCTCGCCGACGAGACCAGCAGGACGCGCATCAGCGCCATCATCGAGCAGCTCGAGAGCATGCTCGCCACCCTCCAGCAACGCAGCTCAGTCGACCAGTCACGCCAGCTGCTCACGCAAAAACTGGATCAGCTCAGGCGCCTGCGCGAAGACTTCGGCCTGCTCCAGCAAGCCGTGGCCAAACGCGGCCAGCTGCGCGTCGGTATGCAGCAGCAGGAACACACGCTGGGTGAGGCCATCGACGAGTTGCAGAACCAGACCCTGCTCAAGCTCTCGGCCGATGGCCAACAGAGCAACCTGATCAGCCTCATGGACAGCTTTTCGCGGCATGTCGAGGGTGCCAACCAGCAAAGCCTGCTGCCGGCCTATACCTACTCGCCGCTGGAGGCCTTCGCCAAGGTCGGCGACTCGGTGTTGGCCGCCGCCGACAGTACGCTTGCGCAATTGCGCGGTGCCCTTGCACCGTTGGGCCTGCCGCGCGCCCTGAGGGAGCGGCCAGGCACCGAGCTGGCGCGCTATCGCAGCAGCCTCGAGCAGTACCGCAGCGCTGCGATCGAGGTGGAGCAACTGCACGACAACATGGAGAAACTCGGCGACCAGCTGAGCGCCGCCAGCGTTGCCCTGGCCAAGCAGAAGATCGAGCAGCGCGACCATGAGGCGGTTGAAGACCGCTCGCTGCTGACCAGCGTCGCCTTGTTGGCCTTGGTGGTCGGGGTAATCGCCGCCTGGTTGATCACCGGCCAGATCATCCAGCCCCTGCGCCAGACCCTGGCCCAGGCCGCGCGTATTGCCCGCGGCGACCTCAGCCAGCTGGACACGGTTGAGCGGCGCGACGAGCTGGGCCAGCTGCAGGCCAGCATGCGCGACATGACCGTGAGCCTGCGCGAGCTGATCGGCGGCATCGATCAGGGCGTCGGCCAGCTCTCCAGCGCTGCCTCGCAACTGGCTGTCGCCAGCCAGGACACCAAGGCACGGATCAACCAGCAGAAGGAGGATACCGACCAGGTCGCCACGGCCATGAACCAGATGAGCGCCACTGTGCAAGAGGTCGCGCAGAACGCCGAGCACGCTGCACAGGCGGCCACCAGTGCCGATCAGCAGGCGCAACAGGGAGATGCGGTAGTGACCCTGGCCGTGGCTGAGATCGAGCAGTTGGCCGCGCAGATGGACCACTGCCTGGAGGCCATGCACCACCTCGCGGCAGAGAGCCAGCGCATCGGCAGTATTCTGGATGTGATCAAGTCAGTATCGGTCCAGACCAACCTGCTGGCCTTGAACGCCGCCATCGAAGCAGCGCGAGCTGGCGAGGCGGGCCGTGGCTTTGCCGTGGTTGCCGACGAAGTACGCGGCCTGGCGCAACGAACCCAGCAGTCGACCGAAGAGATCGAGCAGTTGATCGACAACCTGCACAGCGGTACCGATCAGGTCACGCAACTGCTCGACGACAGCAAGCAGCTCACCGAGCGCAGCGTCGAGCTGAGCCGCAAAGCCGGCGATGCCTTGGGCCAGATCACCCAGACGGTGTCCAATATTCAGGGTATGAACCAGCAGATCGCCACTGCCAGCGAGGAGCAAAGCGTGGTCGCCGAGCAGATCAACCGCAGCGTGCTGAGCGTACGTGATGTGTCCGATCAGACCAGCGCGGCGAGTGAGCAGACCGCCGCCTCAAGCGGCGAGCTGGAGCAGCTGGGCCGGCAACTGCGCAGCATGGTCGGTCGCTTCAGCCTGTAACCCGAGCCCGTCGCCAGTCCGGCTGGCGACGGGCCCTGCACTTACAGCACCTGGCGCAGGAAAGCCTGAGCGCGCGGGTCTTTGGGCGAATCAAAGAACGCCGCCGGTGCCGAATCTTCCAGCAACTTGCCATGATCGAAAAACAGCACGCGGTCGGCCACTTCGCGGGCAAAGCCCATTTCGTGGGTCACGCAGACCATGGTCATGCCTTCTTTGGCCAAGGTCTTCATCACGTCGAGTACCTCGCCGACCATTTCCGGGTCGAGCGCCGAGGTCGGCTCGTCGAACAGCATCACCTTCGGCTCCATCGCCAATGCGCGGGCAATCGCCACGCGCTGCTGCTGGCCACCGGACAGCCGCGACGGGAATTCGTTGGCCTTTTCGGCAATCCCGACCTTGTCCAGCAACGCCCGTGCCTTGGCCTCACGCTCGGCCTTGTTGCGTTTGCGCACGACCTTTTGCGCCAGGCACAGATTCTCCAGCACGGTCATATGCGGGAACAGGTTGAAGTGCTGGAAGACCATGCCGACTTCGCGGCGATAAGCATTGATGTCGGTTTTCGGGTCGGCCAGCGGTATGCCGTTGATCGACACGTGGCCGGCATCGAAGTGCTCGAGGCCGTTCAGGCAGCGCAGGAAGGTCGACTTGCCCGAGCCCGACGGGCCCAGTACTACCACCACTTCGCCCTTGGCTACACCGGTACTGACGTTATCCACCGCGCGCACCATCTGGCCGCGGGTGTCGAACACTTTCAACAGATCACGGACTTCAATCACTTTGCGCAAGCCTCCGCTCGAGCCGGCTGGCGAGGTGCGACAGCGGCAGGTTGATCAGCAGGTACAGCCCTGCCACGCAGAACCAGATTTCAAAGGTCGAGAACGAGGTGGTGATCGCCTCGCGCCCGCTCTTGGTCAGTTCGGTGATGGCGATCACCGAGACCAGCGAGGTGTCCTTGACCAGGCTGATGAACTGCCCGGCCAGCGGCGGCAACACCCGCTTGAACGCTTGCGGCAGGATCACATGGCGCATCGACTGGCTGGCATTCAGGCCCAGCGAGCGCGCGGCTTCGTTCTGCCCACGGGCAATCGACTGCACCCCGGCACGCACGATCTCGGCCACGTAGGCGCCGGTGAACAGCGCCAGCGCGGCCACCCCGGCGAACTCGCGCGAGAGGTTGAGCACCGTGCCGATGAAGAAATAGAAGATGAATATCTGCACCAGTAATGGCGTGCCGCGTACCAGCTCGACGTAGACCGTCGACAGATCGCGCAGGGTCGGGTTGTTGGACAACCGGCACAGCCCGGCAAACAGGCCGATCACCAAGCCCAGCGCCCCGGACACAACCGACAGCCACAGCGTGGTCCACAGGCCCCAGGCCAACGGCCCGGCCGCCCAATGGCGGGTGACACCGATCTGGTCGCCTTCGGCAACGTCATCGCCGCGGCTCAGTTGCAGGCTGTCTTTGACCACGTCCAGTACTTGCTGCTCGCCGTCTTCACCCTTGAGGGTAACGCGTGCGTTGTCGCCCTGGACTACGATCTCGGCAACCGTGCCATAGCTGGCGGCGCGCTGGGCTTCTTCAGCCTGGTAGGCGAAATACTGCGGGACGCGGTTCCAGCGCCACTCGTAGGCCATCATCGACGTGGCGAGGTACAGGCTGATGGCCAGACCGACCAGCACCAGCGCGGTCAGCCCGTGCCAGGGCCACTGGGCTTTCTTGTGTTTGATCACGTGGGTACTTCCGTAAATGCGAACGCGCAGGGTTTGCCTGCGCGTCGGGGGTCAAAGCCTGGGCTTGTGGCCTGGGCCCTTATTCCATTTCCTTGAGCCAGTCCTTGTTCTTGAACCACTTGTCGTGGATCCGATCATAGGTGCCGTCGTGCTTGATCTGGTGCAGGAAGTTGTTGATGAAGTTGATGCTGTCGTAGTCGCCTTTCTTCAAGCCGAATGCCAGTGGCTCGTAGGTGAAGGGTTCTTCGAGGAACAGCAGCTTGCCAGCGCCGGCCTTCTCGACCGCCACCACGTTGTAAGGGGCGTCGTAGACAAAGGCATCGGCCTTGCCGTTGACCACGTCCATGACCGCTTCCTGCTCGTTGTCATAGCCGTGGTACTTGGCTTTGCTGATGAGCTTCTTGGAAACCATCTCGCCGGTGGTGCCGAGCTTGGAGGTGATGCGGTACTTGTCGCTGTTCAGGTCCTTGTACGACTTGATCTCGCCCGCCAGCTCCTTGCGGATCAGCAGGGTCTGGCCGACCACGATGAACGGTTCGCTGAAGTTCAGGCGCAGGTTGCGTTCCTGAGTCAGGGTCATGCCGCTGCCGATCATGTCGAACTTGTTGGTCAGGAGAGCGGGGATGATGCCGTCGTAGGCGGTGGAGACGGTCTCCAGTTTGACGCCCATGGACTTGGCCATGGCTTTGAGGATATCGACTTCAAAGCCGATGATCTCGCCACGCTTGTTGGTCATCTGGAACGGCATGTAGGTGGGGTCCATACCGACCCGCAGGGTGCCGCTCTTGACCGCATCGTCGATGGCGCCGGCCTGGGCCGCAGTCACCGCGACCAGCGCCGTGACGCCGACCAGCAGTCGCGACAGGTATTTCTTCATCATCACCAAGTCCCCTAGCAAAGAAAGAGTACGAATCTTATTGTTGGCACGGCCGTACTGGCCTGCTCGGAATACCGGAAGCGATGCTAACGCATGCGCGGCTCGGGACCTAGAGCTGGGGGGGACTTTGTTGGCCAAAAAGAATGCGTATCTCGGGGGCCCTGGAGGGCGTTCTGCGCCCTTTTCGCGACACAAGGCCGCTCCTACACGGGATCGCGCTGTACCTGTAGGAGCGGCCTTGTGTCGCGAAAAGGGCCGCAGCGCGGCCCTCAGGGTTGTATCAGGCGCCGACCAACGTCGGCTGCCCATCACCCTCGGGATGCAACGGCAACAACGGCGAATGCGGATCGCTGTTGATCGAACTGCGCCAGGCGTCGATCCAGGCTGCATTTTCGCCAGCCCAGACCCGCTCGTGCAGACGCGACAGCGCGACCGGGTCGCTCAACAGCGCCAGGCGCGTATTGCCATCCAGCGCGGCCGGGCCGACTTCCAGCGCCTTGGCGATGCGCTCTTCACGCAGTGCCTCGATCGCCGCCGACTGGCCATGCCGGGCAGTGCCCATGGCGCAGGCCAGCGCATTCTGCCGCGGGTCGACCACAGCCCGCACGAAGCCGTCGTTCAATGCATGCCAACGGTTCTCGTGGGTGTACTGGTCAGTGGCGAGCAGCTCGGTTGGCGTGGCGTATTCCTCAGGAATCAGGAACAGCTTCTCGTCCTTGGCGCGCAGACCGAGGCCCACGCGGCTGGAAATCACCGATACCGGAATCGACAGCATCAGCGAACCAACAATCGGCACCAGCCACCACAGGAAGCTTGGGTTGAGCCAGGCTACCAGCACCGTCCAGGCCACACCGAGCAGGGTCTGCGGACCATGCCGACGCACCGCTTCGCTCCACGGCGTGGAGTCGTCATCACGCTGCGGCGAGTTCCAGGTCGCTGCCCAGCCGAGGAACGCGGCAAGCACGAAGCGGGTGTGGAAGATCATCCGTACCGGCGCCAGCAGCATCGAGAACAGCATCTCGATCAGCATCGACACGGTCACCTTGAAGCGCCCACCGAATTCGGTAGCGCCCTTGGCCCAGATCAGGATGATGCTCAAAAGCTTGGGCAGGAACAGCAACACCACCGTGGTGGAGAACAGCGCAATGGCCTTCTCCGGGTGCCATTGCGGCCACAGCGGGTACAGCTGGAACGGCTCAACGAAGTATTGCGGCTCCATCAAGGTGTTGGTCGCCAGCAACGCCGTCGACAGCACCAGGAAGAAGAACCACAACGGCGCGGACAGGTACGACATCACCCCGGTCAGGAACACCGCGCGGTGCACCGGGTGCATGCCTTTTACCAGGAACAGGCGGAAGTTCATCAGGTTGCCGTGGCACCAGCGACGGTCACGCTTGAGCTCGTCGAGCAGGTTGGGTGGCAATTCTTCGTAGCTGCCGTCCAGGTCATAGGCAATCCACACACCCCAGCCGGCACGGCGCATCAGCGCTGCTTCGACGAAGTCGTGGGAGAGGATCGCGCCGGCAAAGGCACCTTTACCCGGCAACGGCGCCAGCGCGCAGTGCTCGATAAAGGGCTTCATGCGGATGATCGCGTTGTGCCCCCAGTAGTGCGATTCGCCCAGCTGCCAGAAGTGCAGGCCAGCGGTGAACAGCGGGCCGTACACGCGGGTAGCGAACTGCTGCAGACGCGCATACAGGGTGTCCATGCCCGACGCCTTGGGCGCGGTCTGGATGATACCGGCGTCCGGGTTGGCCTCCATCAGGCGCACCAGGCTGCTCAGGCATTCACCGCTCATGACGCTGTCCGCGTCAAGCACGACCATGTACTTGTACTCGCTGCCCCAGCGACGGCAGAAGTCGTCGAGGTTGCCACTCTTGCGTTTGACGCGGCGGCGGCGGCGGCGATAGAAGATCCGGCCAAAGCCTTTGGCCTCGCGGCACACTTCAAGCCAGGCCTGTTGCTCGGCCACGGCGATATCCGGATCGTTGGAGTCGCTGAGTACAAAGAAGTCGAAGCGGTCGAGGTTGCCAGAGGCGGCGACCGACTCGAAGGTCGCGCGCAGGCCGGCGAACACCCGCGGCACGTCTTCGTTGCAGATCGGCATGACCAGCGCAGTACGCGCCTGGGCATCGATCGGCTCGTTGCCGGCACTGCTGCCGGAAATCTTGTACTTGTCGCGCCCGGTGAGCAACTCCAGGAAGCCCATCAAGGCGGTCCAGAAGCCGGCCGAAACCCAACAGAAGAGAATGCCGAAGAGGATCAGGATCGAGGTCTGCAAGGCATACGGCCAGACCTGCACCACGGTGTCCCACAGCGGTTGGCTGAACACTTCGTCAAGGTCGACGAACGACCAGCCCTGGTACGGCAGGATGCCCTTCATGTACCAGCCAGCAACAATCGTCTGGCCGAGCATCAAGGTCAGCAGGATGTAACGGCGCATCGAGCCGACCCAGCGCCAGCGTGCCGCCGGCAGCTCGCGCTGGGGTGGTTGCGGGGCGTTGGGGCGGCCGGTCATGCGCCGCCACATGCGCACCAGCACATTGGTCCGCCATGGCTCTGGCAACACCCGGGTGCGAGTGATCGGCGGAGCGATCTTCAGGCTCAGGTTGCCATTGCTGTCAACGCCGAGCATCTCGGCCTCTTCCATTTCGCCGGCACTGCCGACGGTCAGGCGGGCAGCCACCGACGCCTCGGCAGAGCCGGCGGCCGGATCGGCCGCCAGACGCTGGTGCAGCTCGCTGAATGAGTTGCAGTCGGCCAGTTGCGCGCGCTGCTCGTCACTCAGGGGCAGGTGGGCCAGATACTCGGCAACCGAGACTGGCCGTAGGTTCGAATTACTCATCGGCAGGCAACTGATAGGTCCAGGTCTCGGTCAACACTTTCTCGGTGGTGGCCGGGGCCGCAGGGGTGGCTGCCGCGTCTGCAGCAGGTTGCTCGGCAGGCTTTTCAGCCTTGGCATGCTTGGCCGCAGCCTTGGCATGCTTGCTGTCCTTGGCCGGTTTTGGCGCTTCTACCGGGACGTCCTGCAGCAGCGCTGCACGCATCTCGGTGGACTTCTTCGGATCCTGGATCTTCAACCGCAGGGTCAGGCGCCAGCCTTTGGTTTCCGGGTTGTAGCGCAGGTTGTTCTCGACCACCTCGGCATTGTCGCCAACGCTGATCTGGCTGCGCACGGTGCTGTCTTCAGGCAGAGCGGCAAGCACGGGACCTGCGAAATCGACCAGGAAGGCTACGCTGCCATCCGGCTGACGGATCAGGTTGGACTGCTTGACGTCACCGGTGGAACGCAGGGTCTGCTTGACCCAACCCAGATCAGGGGCCTGGAACTTGGCCTCGTCGATGGTCCAGTGCAGGCGATAGTTGTAATCCGCTGACTGGCCTGGCTCAGGCAGGGTTTCCGGGCTCCAGAAGGCAACGATGTTGTCGTTGGTTTCATCTGCGGTCGGAATCTCGACCAGATCGACAGTGCCCTTGCCCCATTCGCCTTGCGGCTCGATCCAGGCGCTTGGACGCTTCTGGTAGTTGTCGTCGAGGTCTTCATAGTCGCTGAAGGCGCGGTGGCGCTGCATCAGGCCGAAACCACGCGGGTTTTCCACGCTGAAGTTGCTCACGGCCAGGTGGCGCGGGTTGTTCAGCGGACGCCACAGCCATTCACCATTGGCTGCATGGATCGCCAGGCCTTCGGAGTCGTGCAGGGCTGGGCGGTAGTTGAGCACTTTGGACGGCTGGTTAGGGCCGAACAGATACATGCTGGTCAGCGGTGCAACGCCCAGACGGCTGACGTGGTCACGCAGGTAGATGCGCGATTTGACGTCGACGATGGTGTCGTTGCCCGGGCGTACGGTCAGCTTGTAGGCACCGGTGGAGCGCGGCGAATCAAGCAGGGCGTAGATCACCAGGTGCTTGTCGGCAGGCTTGGGCTTCTCGACCCAGAATTCGGTAAAACGCGGGAATTCCTCACCCGACGGCAGCGCGGTGTCGATGGCCAGGCCACGTGCAGAAAGGCCGTAGGCGTGGCCCTTACCGACTACGCGGAAGTAGCTGGCGCCAAGCAAGGTCATGATTTCGTCTTGCTTGTCAGCCTTGTTGATCGGGTAGAGCACGCGGAAACCGGCATAGCCGAGGTTTTCCACGGTCTTGGCGTCGTGCGGCACGTCGCCGAAATCGAAACGACTGGCGTCGTACTTGATCTCTTCAACCTTGGAGGCAGTGACTTCGTTGATTTTCACCGGCGTGTCGAAGTGCATGCCCTGGTGATAGAACGACAGCTTGAACGGGGTCTTGTCCTGAGCCCACTCGGCCTTTTCCTGGAGGAAGCGGATCTTCTGGTAGTCGGCGTACTTCATGTCACGGAACACCGCCGGCAGATTGCTCTTCGGTGCTTCGTACTTCTGACCGGCCAGATCCTTCGCCTTGGCGGCGACATCGTCAAGGTTGAATGCCCACAGCTGACCCGCGCTCAGCAGGCCGACCAAGGCCACGCCAGCCGCCAGGGCGGTACGCAACCGATTGCCGGGGATCTTTGGTGCATTACGGGGACTTACAATCACGAGCAACCCTCGCCGAAAACAGATCATGAAACCAACGGCCAGCTACAAATGCCGGGTTGGCGAGCACTGTTCGGACCCCGTAAGGGCTCAATGATTCCCCAAACGGCTCCAGACAGTCCTCAAGTCTTGGTACAACGAACCTGCGAACGCAGGCCCCTACAGCCGCGCGATTATCTAGCAGGCCGCGTGACAACGCATCAGGCGGCAACAACTATTTATCGTCAAAACCCTCTTGTTTTGTACAAACAAGCGGTTATTTCGCTTCAGATTTGTAACATAAATGTTACGGGGCCATCATTGACCAGATGGACCTGCATATCGGCGCCAAAACGGCCACTGGCTACATCGTCGTGTGACGCCCGCGCCTGCCCCATCAGATACTCGAACAATTCAGCGCCAAGTGCAGGTGGCGCGGCGGTCGAGAAGCCCGGGCGCATGCCACTGCGGGTATCGGCCGCCAGGGTGAACTGCGACACCAGCAGCAAGCCGCCGCCAATGTCCTTGAGCGACAGGTTCATCTTGCCATCGGCATCACTGAACACCCGGTAGTTAAGCAGCTTGTGCAACAGTTTGTCGGCATGCTCGCGCGTATCTGCAGGCTCGACCGCCACCAATACCAGCAAGCCCTGCTCGACCGCACCGACCACTTCGCCGGCAACTTCGACGCGGGCGTTCTGCACGCGCTGCAGCAGGGCCTTCACGCTTCTTCCAACGGCAGGTCCAGCAAGCGCCGGGCCATCTGGTCGGCGGCGCGCACCAGCGCGTCGGTGATACCCGGCTCGGACGCGGCGTGGCCGGCGTCGCGGATCACTTTCAGCTCGCTGTTGGGCCAGGCCTGGTGCAGCTCCCAGGCGTTGTCCAGCGGGCAGATCACATCATAGCGGCCATGCACGATAACCGCCGGCAGGTGGGCGATGCGGGGCATGTCGCGGATCAGCTGATCGGGTTCGAGGAAGGCATCGTTGGTGAAATAGTGGCATTCGATACGGGCAATCGACAGTGCACGCTGCGGCTCGGAGAAGCGATCGACCACCAGCGGATTGGGCCGCAGGGTGGCGGTGCGGCCTTCCCAGGTCGACCAGGCCTTGGCGGCGTGCATCTGCGCGATCTGATCGTTGCCGGTCAGGCGCTTGTGGAAGGCCGTGACCAGATCGCCACGCTCGTCGTGCGGGATCGGTGCGATGTAGTCCTGCCAGTAGTCAGGGAACAGCCGGCTGGCGCCTTCCTGGTAGAACCAGCGGATCTCCTGGGCGCGGGCGAGAAAGATGCCGCGCAGGATCAGCCCGTGCACGCGCTCGGGGTGCTTCTGTGCGTAGGCCAGGGCCAAGGTCGAGCCCCACGAGCCGCCGAACAGCACCCATTTGTCGATGCCCAGGTGCTCGCGAATACGCTCCATGTCCTCGACCAGGTCCCAGGTGGTGTTGTTTTCCAGGCTGGCGTGCGGGGTGGAGCGGCCACAGCCGCGCTGATCGAAGGTAATGATGCGGTACAGGTTCGGGTCGAAATAGCAGCGGCTCTGCGCGTCGCAGCCGGCACCCGGACCACCGTGGATGAACACCACCGGCAGACCTTCTGGCGAACCGCTCTCGTCGACATACAGCACATGCGGCGCTTGCACGGCCAGATCGTGACGGGCGTAAGGTTTGATCTGCGGGTACAGGGTCTGCATTGCGCACTCCATGAAGGGCTATTCTTCGGCTGCCGCCATCATAAACCCGAATCATGTCAGGGCGCATCGGCAACACACGCTAACAGTCTGCGCCACCTGCGCAGTGCTACCGCCTTTAGGATAGCGACCCACTCTTTCAACAACCGGAAACACCCTAAGAAAATCCTGCATGTCGCCCTGCTGGCGTTGCTCGCGCCTGCTGCGTTCGCTGCTTCCGACGACCCGCGCCTGGAGCTGCGCAGCGCCATGCTGATGGCCGATGCGGCCCAGCAAGCCGCCGTAGCGCAGGGCTACAACATCGTCATCAGCGTGCACGACCAGCACGGCAATCTGAAATACCTGCGGCGCGACGCAGGCGCTGGACAGCGCTTTTGCCGCCGCTGGAGTGCAGGCTTACCAGGCGCCCGCGCCCGAGTGAAACCTGCGCCTGCCTGGTCTCGAGCAACTGCACAGCCCTGCGCCGTGCGCGTCTAGCGCGCGTACCGCGCCTGCCCCCAGGCAAGCATCACTTCGAGCAACTGGCGCAGCACTGCCTGAGTAGGCTGGGCCAGGTCTTCACGATAGGCGAACGGCTCGGTTTCGTTCATGTAGGTGCTTTGCGCCAGCTCCAGCTGCACGGCATGCACGTGTTGGTCCGGTGCACCGTAGTGTCGAGTGATATGCCCGCCCTTGAAGCGTCCATTGAGCACATGGCTGTAGCCCGGCGCCTGGGCGCAGGTGCGCTGCAGTTGCTCGGCCAGTGCCGCGTCGCAACTGGCGCCATTGAAGGTGCCGAAGTTGAAGTCAGGAAGTTTGCCGTCGAACAGGTGCGGGATGTACGAACGGATCGAATGTGCATCCCACAGCAGTGCATAGCCGAACTCTTCACGCAGACGCGCCAGTTCCCCGCGCAGGGTGTCGTGGTAGGGGCGCCAGATCTGCTCGAGATACTCCGCCCGCTGCGCCGCAGACGGCGCAAGGCCGGCAACGAACAGCGGCTCGCCGTCGAACAGGGTGGCCGGAAACAGCCCGGTGGTGGCCCCGGCATACAACGGCTGGTCATCTTCTGGCCGATTGAGGTCGATGACGAACCGCGAGTACTCCGCGGCGACCACGCTGGCACCCAGTTCACGGGCGAAGTCATACAGCCGTGGGATATGCCAGTCGGTATCGGGCAAGCTGCGCGCCTGTTCGACCAGGCCGTCGCGCACGGCGGCGGTCAAACCGAGGCCGGCGTGGGGCATGCTGATCAGCAGCGGCAGGCGGCCTTGGTGAAAGCTCAATACGTTGTCCATGAGGCCTCGCTCAAAAAGTTGATTGCACACCGCCGCGCACTACCCGCTTGGGCAAGTCGCCGCCCAGCCAGTACGCGAGGTCGGCCGGGCGATCGATCTGCCAGGCGACAAAGTCGGCGACCTTGCCGGCTTCCAGCGTGCCGTGAGTGCTGCCCAGGCCCAGTGCCGTGGCGGCATGCGCGGTAACCCCGGCCAACGCCTCTTCAGGGGTCATGCGGAACAGCGTGCAGCCCATGTTGAGCATCAGCCGTAGCGACAGGGCAGGCGAGGTGCCAGGGTTGAGGTCGCTGGCCAGGGCGATCTTCACCCCGTGCCGACGCAGCGCGTCCATCGGTGGCAGCTGGGTTTCGCGCAGGAAGTAGAACGCGCCCGGCAGCAGCACCGCGACGGTGCCCGCCGCGGCCATGGCAATGGCGTCGTCTTCGGTCATGAACTCCAGGTGATCGGCCGACAGCGCCTGATAACGGGCAGCCAGGCTGGAGCCGTGCAGCGATGACAACTGCTCGGCATGCAGCTTGACCGGCAAGCCCAGTTCGCGGGCCTTGATGAACACCCGCTCGACCTGCGCCGGCGAGAACGCCAGGTGTTCGCAGAAGGCATCGACCGCATCGACCAGGCCTTCGCCGGCCAACGCTGGCAGCAGCTCGTCGCAGATATGCTGGATGTAGTCATCGGCGCGCCCGGCATATTCCGGCGGCAGCGCATGGGCAGCCAGGCAGGTGCTGCGCACGGTCAGCGGCAGCGCTTCGCCCAGACGCCGAGCGACGCGCAACATCTTGCGTTCGTTGACCAGGTCCAGGCCGTAGCCTGACTTGATCTCAAGGGTGGTCACCCCATCGCGCATCAACGCTTCGACCCGCTGCCGGGCGCTGGCCAGCAGCTGCTCTTCGCTGGCCGCGCGAGTGGCGCGCACGGTGCTGGCAATGCCGCCGCCCTGGGCGGCAATCTCGGCATAGCTGACACCCTGCAAACGCTGCTCGAACTCGCCACTGCGGTTACCGCCAAACACCGCATGGGTGTGGCAGTCGATCAGCCCCGGGGTGACCCAGGCACCGCCCAGATCGACCGTCTCCAGGTCGGCCTGTGGCGCCAGCTCGGCGCGTGGGCCGATCCATTCGATCAGACCGGCGCGGGTGATGATCGCCGCATCCTCGATGATCGAATAGCTGCCGCCGACCATGCTTGCCACATGGCAGTGCTGCCATAACGTTGCCATACACTTCCTCCGTTACTAGCGGTGCAGCTCGGCCTGCTGCTCGGCCAACTGACCCTGACCTGCACGCGGCTTGCACCAGAGCAGGTAGGACGCGACCAGAAACACCACCCACACCACCCCGACCAGCAACGCTGCCTGAGTATCCGGGAAGTAGCCGAGCACACCAAAGATGAACACCATGAAGGCAATCGCCAGGGCCGGCCCATAGGGCCAGAAAGGTACCGGGAACTTCAGTTTGGCTGCTTCCTCACGGCTCATGCTGCGGCGCATCGCCACTTGAGTGAGCAGGATCATCAGCCAGACCCAGACCGTGGCGAAAGTGGCGATCGAGGCGATCAGCAGGAACACGTTCTCCGGGATCAGATAGTTGAGCACCACGCCGATCAGCAGCGCCGCGCCCATCACTACCACCGTCAGCCACGGCACACCGTGTTTGGACAGCTGGGCGAAGCCACGCGGGGCATGGCCCTGCTGGGCCAGGCCGTACATCATGCGCCCGGCACCGAAGATGTCGCTGTTGATCGCCGACACTGCCGCAGAAATCACCACTACGTTAAGCACAGCAGCAGCCGAACCGATGCCAAGGTTGCTGAATATCTGCACGAACGGGCTGCCTTGGCTGCCGATCTGCGGCCATGGGTACAGGCTCATCAGCACAAACAGAGTCAGCACGTAGAACAGCAGGATACGCAGCGGCACGGCGTTGATGGCCTTGGGGATGACCCGCTGCGGGTCTTTCGCTTCGCCAGCAGTGATACCGATGATTTCGATACCGCCAAAAGCGAACATCACCACGGCAAACGAGGCGATCACCCCGGCAATGCCGTTGGGCATGAAGCCGCCATGCTCGAACAGGTTGCTCACGCCGACCGCCGAGCCACTACCGACCTGGCCCATGCCGAAGGCCATGATGCCAAGCCCGGCGAGGATCATCGCGACAATCGCCCCGACCTTGAGCAGCGACAGCCAGAACTCCATCTCGCCGAACACTTTGACGTTGCACAGGTTGAGCCCGCCGATCAGGAAGACGATGCCCAGCACCCAGATCCAACGTGCCACTTCAGGGAACCAGAAGCCCATGTAGATACCGAAGGCGGTCACGTCGGCGATACAGACAATGATCATCTCGAAGGCGTAGGTCCAGCCCAGCACAAAGCCGGACATCGGCCCCAGGTAGGTACTGGCGTATTGGCCAAAGGAGCCGGCGACCGGGTTGTGCACGGCCATTTCGCCGAGCGCGCGCATGACCATGAACACGGCGGCGCCACCGATCAGGTAGGCCAGCAGTACCGCTGGGCCGGCCATCTGGATGGCTGAGGCAGAGCCATAGAACAGCCCGGTGCCGATCGCCGAGCCGAGCGCCATGAAACGGATGTGGCGGGACGTCAGCCCGCGTTTTAGACCTTGAGATTGTTGCATGCTGCGTCCCTTTTATTTTTATGGACGGATTAGCGCGTTGGGGCCGCTTTGCGGCCCTTCGCGGGTGAACCCGCTCCCACAGGATTTGCAGCGCCGCTGTAACCTGTGGGAGCGGGTTCACCCGCGAAGGCCTGCGCAGCAGGCCCCCAGCTTTTCACAGGCTTGGCAATACTCCAGCCGGCAACAACCCGGTCAGCGTGCCTTCGGCCAGCAGCGCGCTGGCCATTTCAATATCCGGCGAGAAGAACCGGTCACGCTCGTAGTGGGCAACCTTGGCACGCAGGGCGCGGCGCGCCTGCTCCAGCTTGGCCGAGGTTTTCAGGCCCTTGCGCAGGTCCAGGCCCTGGCAGGCACCGAGCCATTCGATGGCAAGCACGCCACGCGTGTTCTCGGCCATTTCCCACAGGCGCTTGCCTGCTGCCGGCGCCATCGACACGTGGTCTTCCTGGTTGGCCGAGGTCGGCAGGCTGTCGACGCTGTGTGGGTGCGACAGCGCCTTGTTCTCACTGGCCAATGCTGCGGCGGTGACCTGGGCGATCATGAACCCGGAGTTGACCCCACCGTTTTCGACGAGGAACGGCGGCAGCTGGGACATGTGCTTGTCCATCATCAGTGAAATGCGACGCTCGCTCAGCGAACCGATCTCGGCAATCGCCAGGGCCAGGTTGTCAGCGGCCATGGCCACCGGCTCGGCGTGGAAGTTGCCGCCGGAAATCACATCACCTTCGGCGGCGAACACCAGCGGGTTGTCGGAGACAGCGTTGGATTCGATCGCCAGCACTTCCGCGGCCTGACGCAACTGGGTCAGGCAAGCGCCCATCACCTGTGGCTGGCAACGCAGCGAGTACGGGTCCTGGACCTTGCCGCAGTTTTCGTGGGAGCGCGACACTTCGGTCGAGTCACCGAGCAGGTCACGGTAGCAGGCCGCGGCGTCAATCTGGCCGCGCTGGCCGCGCACTTCATGGATGCGTGCATCGAACGGCGAGCGCGAGCCCAGCGCGGCTTCGACGGTCAGGCCGCCGCAGGTGATCGCGGCGGCAAACAGGTCTTCAGCGTGGAACAAGCCGCGCAGGGCATAAGCGGTAGACGCCTGGGTGCCGTTGAGCAAGGCCAGGCCCTCTTTGGCGGCCAGGGTCAGCGGTTCGAGGCCGGCCACAGCCAGTGCTTCGTTAGCTTCCAGCCACTGCCCCTTGTAACGAGCCTTGCCCTCGCCGAGCAGCACCAGTGACATGTGCGCCAGCGGCGCGAGGTCGCCGGAGGCGCCGACCGAGCCTTTCAGCGGAATGTGCGGATAGACTTCGGCGTTGACCAGGCTGATCAGCGCATCGATGACCTTGCGCCGAATGCCGGAGAAACCACGGCTGAGGCTGTTGATCTTGAGCACCATGATCAGCCGCACCAAAGCGTCGTCCAGCGGCGCGCCGATGCCTGCGGCGTGCGACAACACCAGTGAACGCTGCAGGTTCTCGAGGTCTTCACGGGCGATGCGGGTCGAGGCCAGCAGGCCGAAACCGGTGTTGATGCCGTAGGCGGTGCGGTCTTCGGCGAGAATCTGCTCGACACAAGCGACGCTGGCATCGATCGCCGGGCCCGCGCTGTCATCCAGGCGCAGCTTGACGGGTGCGGCATGAATGGCGCGCAGCTGGGCCAGGGTCAGGGTACCGGGCTTGAGGGTCAGTTCGGTCACTTCGCTACTCCATTGGCGGGGCCCGCAGGCCCCTTCTTGTTATTCAGTATCGGCGTTGTCGGCGGCGGCTGATCAGCCGTTGATCATCGGCAGATCGAGGCCCTGCTGGTTGGCGCAGTCAACGGCGATCTGGTAGCCCGCATCGGCGTGGCGCATGACGCCGGTGCCCGGGTCGTTGGTCAAGACGCGAGCAATACGCTCGGCAGCTTCATCGCTGCCATCACAGACGATGACCATACCCGAGTGCTGCGAGAAGCCCATGCCAACGCCGCCGCCGTGGTGCAGCGACACCCAGGTCGCGCCGCTCGCGGTGTTGAGCAAGGCGTTGAGCAGCGGCCAGTCGGACACGGCGTCGGAGCCATCCTGCATCGATTCGGTTTCGCGGTTGGGGCTGGACACCGAACCAGAGTCGAGGTGGTCGCGGCCGATCACGATCGGTGCCGACAACTCACCGCTGCGGACCATCTCGTTGAAGGCCAGGCCGAGCTTGGCACGCTGGCCCAGGCCAACCCAGCAGATCCGCGCCGGCAGACCCTGGAAGCTGATGCGCTCACGGGCCATGTCCAGCCAACGGTGCAGATGGGCATCGTCGGCGATCAGCTCTTTGACCTTGGCATCGGTCTTGTAGATGTCCTCGGCGTCACCCGAAAGCGCCACCCAGCGGAACGGGCCGACCCCGCGGCAGAACAGCGGGCGGATATAGGCCGGGACGAAGCCTGGGAAGTCGAAGGCATTGCTGACGCCCTCCTCCATGGCCATCTGGCGAATGTTGTTGCCGTAGTCGAAGGTCGGCACGCCTTGCTGTTGGAAGTCGAGCATGGCTTTGACGTGCACCGCCATCGACTGCTTGGCGGCCTTGACCACTGCCGCCGGGTCGGTCTGCGCACGGTCGCGGTACTGCTCCCAGCTCCAGCCAGCAGGCAGGTAGCCGTTGAGCGGGTCGTGGGCGCTGGTCTGGTCGGTAACCATGTCCGGGCGCACGCCACGCTTGACCAGCTCAGGCAGGAGTTCGGCAGCGTTGCCGAGCAGGGCAATCGAGATCGCCTTGCCCTCCTGGGTGTATTTGGCGATACGCGCCAGGGCGTCATCGAGGTCGCTGGCCTGTTCGTCGACATAACGGCTGCTCAGGCGGAAGTCGATGCGGCTCTGCTGGCACTCGATGTTCAGCGAGCAGGCACCGGCCAGGGTTGCGGCCAGCGGCTGTGCGCCACCCATGCCGCCAAGGCCTGCAGTGAGCACCCACTTGCCTTTGAGGCTGCCGTTGTAATGCTGGCGGCCGGCCTCGACGAAGGTTTCATAGGTGCCCTGGACGATGCCCTGGCTGCCGATGTAGATCCAGCTGCCTGCGGTCATCTGGCCGTACATGGCCAGGCCCTTGGCATCCAGTTCGTTGAAGTGTTCCCAGTTGGCCCAGTGCGGCACCAGGTTGGAGTTGGCGATCAGCACGCGCGGGGCGTTGCTGTGGGTCTTGAACACGCCCACCGGCTTGCCCGACTGGACCAGCAGGGTCTCGTCGTCTTCCAGGCGGGTCAGGGTCTCGACGATCTTGTCGTAGCTCTCCCAGTTGCGCGCAGCACGGCCGATGCCGCCGTACACCACCAGCTCCTTGGGGTTCTCGGCCACTTGTGGGTCGAGGTTGTTCATCAGCATGCGCAGCGGCGCTTCGGTCAGCCAGCTTTTGGCGGTCAGCTTGTTGCCACGTGGGGCACGGATTTCTACGTCACGGTATTTGTTGTTGTCAGTCACGGGAGAGGTCCTTTGCGGTCATCCGACGGCGGGGTGTCGATGAGTAATATACAAACACACCTTTACTTGTATGTACAAGCATGGACAACCAAATTATTCGGAGCTCGCCGTTAGATAGCCGGGGGCGCTACGCACCCCTTTCCGACCGGTCCGGCGCCCCGGCAATCTCAAACCGTGATCAATTCAATCAGGCAAAACCGCCCCTGCACGTCCAACTCCAGCAACCCGTCGTTGCCCTCCAGGCGCAAACAGTCATACAACCCCAGCCGCTGCAGCTCGCGCCCGGCCATCTGCACTTCAACCTGGCTACCAGCGGCAAACAGCAACAGCGTCGACGCCGAGCTATACAGGCGGCTGGTGCCATCGAACCACTGCAACCGCGCCCGATAGCGCTGCGGCGCGTAGATCAGGTTGAAGTCGCGGATCATCCCGCCCAGCAGCTTGCACTGAACCTGGCTCTCGCCGCCGAAGGCAAACGCATCGAACGCCAGCAACGGCCGGCTGAGCTGGCCGTCGACCACCAGACGCATGCCATCCCCCTGCAGCACACTGATGATCCGCTGGTACCCGGCAAAGCTGGAAAAGCCGCCCGACTCTTCGATATCGGCAATCGACAGGCGCCAGCCAAATCCATCCAGGCCATCGCCAGCATCGCGGGCGATCTCTTCGGTAAACCCGCCGCCGTTCTTCCATGGCATGCGCGGGTAATCCGCCGCGTGTAGCAACTGCATCTGGCTCATTTGCTGAAGCGTCCTTCCAGGCGATGGCGGGAACCGGGGTGAATCAGGCGTGCGGCGGTGACCGGCTGGCGACCCGACCAGGTGCGGCGGCGGATCAGCAGGCATGGCTCGCCGGCATCGATCTGCAGCAGGCGACACTCGTCCGGCTCGGCCAGAATCGCCTCGACCACGTGCTCGCCTTCAGTCAGTGGCGCCACCTGCGACAGGTAGGCATAGGGTGTCTGCCGGGTAAAGTCCTGCTTGAGGTAGTCCGGGGCAATCGCGGCGTTGACGTAGCGATCCTCGATCTGCACCGGCACGCCGTTTTCGTAATGCACGATCAACGAGTGGAATACCCGCTGGCCTTCGCGCATATCCAGCGCCAGGGCGCGCTCGGAACCTGCGGCCTCTTCGCCGAGCACGATCACCTGGCAACTATGCTGATGGCCACGGCCGGCGATCTCGTCGGCAATGTTGTTGACCTCGAACAGCGCGGAACGGCTCTTGGGCTCGGCGACGAACGTGCCGACCCCCTGCATGCGCACCAGCAACCCGTCAGCAGTCAGCTCGCGCAGGGCGCGGTTGATGGTCATGCGGCTGAAACCCAGCTGGTTGACCAGCTCGCTCTCGGACGGCACCCGGTGATGCGGCGGCCAGCTGCCGTTTTCGATCTGCTGGACGATCATCTGTTTGACCCGGGCATACAGCGGCGCCGGCCCTTCGCCCATCTGGGCAACCAGCGCGGAGACAGGAGGTGTCGGCACGGCTTTGATCCTTGTGCGGTTTGAGTGAGCAGTAGCTTGCCGCAGTTTACCGGGCAGGCAAACGCCTGTATATGTATATACAAGCTAACAAGAACAGGAAGATGCTTACATGTCCGTGTACTTTGCCGAGCGCGCGCTGCTCCCCAGCGGTTGGGCGCGCAACGTCCGTCTAGAGGTCGACGCCCAAGGCCAGCTTGCCAGCCTGCAGGTCGATGCTTCGGCAGACGGCGCCGAGCGCCTGGCCGGGCCGCTGCTGCCGGGCATGCCCAACCTTCATTCGCACGCCTTCCAGCGCGCCATGGCAGGCCTGGCAGAAGTGGCCGGCAACCCCAACGACAGTTTCTGGACCTGGCGCGAGCTGATGTACCGCATGGTTGGCCAGATCAGCCCGGAACAACTGCAGGTCATCGCCCGCCAGCTGTACATCGAGATGCTCAAGGCCGGCTATACCTCGGTCGCCGAGTTCCATTACGTGCACCACGATCGCGATGGCCAGCGCTATGCCGATCCCGCCGAGCTGTCACGGTGCATCAGTGCCGCCGCCAGCGCCGCCGGGATTGGCCTGACGTTGTTGCCAGTGCTGTACAGCCACGCAGGATTCGGCGGCCAGCCCGCCAGCGAGGGCCAACGCCGCTTTATCAATAGCAGCGAGCAATACCTGCGCCTGCACGAACAGCTCAAACCAGTGCTGGCGGCACAACCGGCGCAGCGCCTGGGCTTGTGCTTCCACTCGCTGCGCGCGGTCACTCCCGAGCAGATTGCCACGGTGCTGGCCAGCGGCGAGCAGGACTGCCCGGTACACATTCACATCGCTGAGCAGCAAAAGGAAGTCGACGACTGCCTGGCCTGGAGCGGGCGTCGTCCGCTGCAATGGCTATATGAAAACGTCGAGGTCGACCGCCGCTGGTGTCTGGTACATGCCACCCACGCGGCGCCGGACGAGGTCGCAGCGATGGCCGAAAGCGGCGCGGTAGCTGGTTTGTGCCTGACCACCGAGGCCAACCTGGGCGACGGCATCTTCCCCGCGGTCGACTACCTGGCACGGGGCGGGCGCATGGGGATTGGATCGGACAGCCACGTGTCACTCAGCGTGGTCGAGGAACTGCGCTGGCTCGAATACGGCCAGCGACTGCGTGATCAGCGCCGCAATCGGCTCTATCGCAGCGACCAGCCAATGGTTGGCCGCACCCTTTATGACGCAGCGCTCAGCGGTGGCGCGCAAGCCCTGGGGCAGCCGATCGGCGAGTTGACGGTGGGCAAGCGCGCGGACTGGCTGGTGCTCGACGGTGAGGACCCGTACATCGCTACTGCCGAAGGCGACGCCATCCTCAACCGCTGGCTGTTTGCCGGCGGCGACCGCCAGATCCGCGACGTGATGGTCAACGGCGCGTGGGTGGTGCGCCAGGGCCGCCATGCTCAGGAAGCCGAGAGCAACCGAGCGTTTGCCGAGGTGCTCGGCCAGTTGCTTGGCTGAGGGCTCAGTGTGCGGCGGCGATATCGCGGTCGGCTACGCGCCAGATCAGGCGATTGGTGTCGTAGCCTTGCTGACGCGCCTTGGCCAGCAGGCTCTCGCGCTCCCAGGCCGGCAGGCTCGGCGTACGCGACAGGATCCACAGGTACTTGCGGTCCGGGCTGCCGACCAATGCGGTCTGATAACGCGAGTCGACGTACAACACCCAGTACTCGCCCTTGGCCACACCAGGCGCCAGGCGGGTGAACCAATTGTCGAACTCGACCCAGAGCTTGTCGGTATGCCCGGCCTCCTGCGGCGTGGCGCTGCCTTCGGCGCGGATCCACTGGCCGTCGAGCATGCGGCAACGGTTGAGCACGCCGATGCTGCCATCAGGCCGGGCGTTGTAATGCGCCTCGGATTGCGCGCAGTCGCGCTGGAAGTACATCGGCAGGCGGGCCAGCTCGAACCATTTGCCCTGATAGCGCTTGAGGTCAACGGCGCCTGCCGTCTTCGGCGCCAACGGGTCATGGCTACCCGTGGCGCAGCCGCCCAGCAACAGGCTCAGGCATAGCCCAAGCAGCAGACTCACGTGCCTCATTTAAGGCCCTGCCCGGAGTACATCAATACTTTGTCCGCTGCATACTGCACACTGATGAAGCTGTTCTGGTCACCCCAGGTGCAACTGCTCATGCCCAGCGCGCCCGAGCACTCGGTAGGTGTACCCAGCAGTTGTTCGACCGCCGCGCGGTTCATGCCGGCGCTGAGTTTGGAGTAATTTTCCTGGTTGATCTTGCTGCACGCAGTCAGCACGACGCACAACGACAACAGGGCGAGGGAACGCAACGACATGAAGGGACACTCCTGGACACGGACATCAGGCGAGGCGCCTGTGGAGACCTTGGAGAGCAAAAAGCCTCCGTGGTTCCCTGACCGCAGCGCTTAAATGCCGGCCGTTGGTCGTCTGACCGGCCAACGACTCATGTTTTACCCGCACAAGTCGACACAACGAGCAGTGGAGCAGCAGCCTGCCCTACCCCCTGCCCTTCGACGTGCATTCGCGCAGACTCAGCCATGACCAAAAATCTCAAGTTCAGCCACAAGATCCTGCTGGCCGCAGCCCTCGTAGTCGCGGTCGCCTTCACCTGCTTCGTACTTTTCAACGACTACCGGCAACGCCAGTCGCTGCGCAGCGACACGCAGACGTCGCTGCAGGACCTGGGCAGCCTGACTGCAGGCAACATCCGCAACTGGCTCGACAGCCGCGTGCAGGTGCTCGACAGCCTGGCCCAGCAAGTGGCCGTCGATGGCCCCGGCAAGCCGAGCCTGGACCGTGCCCTGGCACTGCCGGTGTATGCCAACAACTTCCAGCTGAGCTACTTCGGCGGCCAGGACGGCAGCATGCAATCGGTACCCGCCGGCAACCGCGCCGCCGACTACGACCCGCGCCAGCGTGGCTGGTACAAGGCGGCAACTGCTGCCAACCAGACTATCGTCACCGAGCCGTACATTTCCGCCTCGGCTGGCAAGCTGGTGATCACCCTGGCCACGCCGGTGCAACAGGGCGGTCGCCTGCTCGGCGTGAGTGGCGTCGACACCGACCTGCAGACCATCAGCAAGCTGATCAACGCGCTGGACTTCGATGGCAATGGCCACGCCTTCATCGTCAACGGCGAAGGCAAGATCATGATCCACCCCAAGCCTGAGCTGGCCCTGAAAACCCTCGCCGATCTGTTCCCTGGCGACACGCCGCAGATCAGCAGCGGGCTGAAGGAAGTCGAGTTCGACGGGCGCAAGCAGTTCATCAACTTCACCCACGTCGACGGCATCTCGTCGGTCGACTGGTATGTCGCGCTGGTGCTCGACCAGGATGCCGCCTTCGCCATGCTCGGCGAGCTGCGCACGTCGGCAGCCGTGGCGACGCTGATCGCGATCATCGCCATCATTGCCCTGCTCGGCCTGCTGATTCGCGTGCTGATGCAGCCGCTGCACGCCATGGGCCGCGCCATGCGCGACATTGCCGAGGGTGAGGGCGATCTGACCCGGCGCCTGACCATCCATGCTCAGGACGAATTCGGCAGCCTTGCCCAGTCGTTCAACCGCTTTGTCGAGCGTATCCACCAGTCGATCCGCGAAGTGGCCTCGGCGACCGGCCAGGTGAATGCCGTGGCCGGCCAGGTGGTGACTGCCTCCAACGCCTCGATCAACAACGCCGATCAGCAGTCGAGCCGCACCAGCAGCGTTGCCGCTGCAATCAATCAGCTCGGTGCCGCCGCCCATGAAATCGCCCAGAACGCCGCGCTCGCCTCGCAGCATTCGACCGCAGCGCGCGGTCTGGCCGAAGAAGGCCAGCAGGTGGTCGGGCAAACCATCAGCACCATGCATCAGCTGTCGGCGCGCATCAGTGACTCGTGCGAGAACATCCAGACACTCAATTCGCACACCAGCAACATCGGCCAGATCCTCGATGTGATCACCGGCATTTCGCAGCAAACCAACCTGCTCGCGCTGAACGCTGCCATCGAAGCCGCCCGCGCGGGCGAGGCCGGGCGTGGTTTTGCCGTGGTTGCCGATGAGGTGCGCAGTCTGGCCCACCGCACTCAGGAATCAGCGCAGCAGGTACAGCGTTTGATCGAAGAGCTGCAGGCCGGGGCGCAGATGGCGGTCAGCACCATGAACCAGAGCCAGCAGCAGAGCGAGCACAGCGTGGGGATTGCCAACCAGGCCGGTGAACGCCTGGGCAGCGTGACCCAGCGCATCGGCGAGATCGACGGCATGAACCAGTCGGTTGCCACCGCCACCGAAGAGCAGACGGCGGTGGTCGAGTCGATCAATCTCGACATCAGCGAGATCAATACGCTGAATCAGGAAGGCGTGCACAACCTGCAGAGCACCTTGCGTGCCTGCAACGACCTGGAACACCAGGTCGAACGGTTGCAACAGTTGGTTGGCAGTTTCAGAATCTGAGCCGGGTGCTGCCCCATTCGCCTACGCAGATGGGGCAGCCGCTCAGCGCTGCATCAGAACCGTGAACCCGGCTCGAGCAGGAAATCCATCTCTTCATCGGTGCTCGGACGGTCCAGCAGCAGATTGCGCTGCGGGAACCGGCCAAAGCGCTCGATCACGCGCTGATGCTGCTCGGCGTAGTCAAGGAAGCCTTCGAACAGGCGGCGGTTGGCCTCCGGTTGCTCGTCCAGCAACTGCCGATAGCGCTCGACACTAAGGTGCTGCCAGTCGAGCACCTCGGCGTGTTCCAGCACCAACAGCACGAACACCCGCTGGATCGGCAGCAACTGGTAATCCCAGTCATGCTGCAAACCCTGCATGGCCACCACCTGCGCGCGCCGGTCACCTTCAAAGGCGCGCGGCGTGTCGCGGTAGATCATGCGCGGCAGTTGATCGAGCAGCAGGATCAGGCCAAGCCAGCCCTGCGGGCTTTGCTGCCAGTCTTCGAGACCACCCGCCAGGGCCTGCTCGCACAGCGCGCCGAAACGCTCGCGCGCCTCGTCATCATGGTGCTTGCCGAACCACAGCGTGCTCTTCTCGTCAGCCACGGCCTGCGGGCTCTTGCCCGGACCGAACCACCACTCCAGCAACGGCTGCCAAGGTGCGAGCATGATTTATTCCTTGTGGTAGGCCGTAACGCGCTCGACCTCTTGCTTCGAGCCGAGAATTACCGAAACGCGCTGGTGCAGGCTGTCCGGCTGGATGTCGAGGATGCGTTGCTCACCGTTGGTGGCAGCGCCGCCGGCCTGTTCGATGATGAACGACATCGGGTTGGCCTCGTACATCAGGCGCAGCTTGCCTGGCTTGCTCGGCTCACGCGAATCGCGTGGGTACATGAACAGACCGCCACGGGTGAGGATGCGGTGCACATCAGCCACCATCGAGGCGATCCAGCGCATGTTGTAGTTCTTTTTCAACGGCCCGGTTTCACCGGCCAGCAGCTCGCCGACGTAGCGCTGGATCGGCGCTTCCCAGTGACGCTGGTTGGACATGTTGATAGCGAACTCGGCAGTGGTCTCCGGCACCTGGATGTTCTCGTGAGTGAGGACAAAGCTGCCCAGCTCGCGGTCCAGGGTGAAGCCTTTGACGCCGTTGCCCAGGGTCAGGATCAGCATGGTCTGCGGGCCATAGATCGCGTAACCGGCGGCGACCTGCTCGGTGCCAGGCTGGAGGAAGGCGTTTTCGTTGAGGGTTTCGTTCTGGCTCAGGTATTCCTGCGGGCAGCGCAGAACCGAGAAGATGGTGCCGACCGAAACGTTGACATCGATGTTCGACGAGCCGTCCAGTGGGTCGAACACCAGCAGGTAGGCACCCTTCGGGTATTTACCCGGGATCTGGTAGGCGTTGTCCATTTCTTCGGACGCCATGCCGGCCAGGTGACCACCCCACTCGTTGGCTTCGAGCAGAATGTCGTTGGAGATCACGTCGAGCTTTTTCTGCACTTCGCCCTGTACGTTTTCGGTACCCATGCTGCCCAGCACGCCGCCGAGGGCGCCTTTGGACACGTGGTGGCTGATTTCCTTGCACGCGCGCGCCACCACCTCGATCAGGAAGCGCAGATCGGCAGGAGTATTGTTGCTGCGGGTCTGCTCAATCAGATAGCGACTCAGGGTAACGCGGGACATGTATGGCTCCGAAAGGGAAAGAGGGTGAAAAACCCTCGCAGTTTACAGTAATGCCGATGGTTTGGCGTAAAGGCTAGCTAGCAAACACACTCGCCTGGCCGATCAGACGGTCGAACCGGAGTCTAGTTCAGCACGGCACCGGCCGGCGGTCGGCCAGGTGCCCTGCGATGGTCAGCTCAATCCAACGCTTTCCAGATCTCGGTGGCGTACTCGCGTATGGTCCGGTCCGATGAGAACCAGCCCATCCGCGAGGTATTGAGCACCGCCATCCGCCACCATTGTTCCGGCTGATGCCACAGCTCATCGACCTTGCGCTGGGCGTCCCAGTAGGCGTCGAAATCGGCGCAGACCAGGAAGCGGTCATGGTCGAGCAGCGAGTCGATCAACTGGGTATAGCGCGACGGGTCATCCGGCGAGAACACCCCGCTGCGAATGGCGTGCAGCACATCGCTGAGGCGGTGCGACTCGGCCACCGCTGCACTGGCACCAAAGTCACCCGCGCGCTTGCGCGCCTCGACCTGCTGCGCCGTCAGCCCAAAGATGAACATGTTCTCTGCACCGACCTGCTCGCACATCTCGACGTTGGCGCCGTCCAGGGTGCCGATGGTCAGCGCGCCGTTGAGGCCGAACTTCATGTTGCTGGTGCCAGACGCTTCGTAGCCGGCGGTGGAAATCTGCTCGGACAAGTCCGCCGCCGGGATGATGCTCTCGGCCAGGCTGACGTTGTAGTTGGGCAGGAATACCACCTTGAGCAGCCCGCGCACGGTCGGATCGTTGTTGACCACCCGGGCGATGTCGTTGGACAGCTTGATGATCAGCTTGGCCTGGTGATAGCTGGCGGCCGCCTTGCCGGCGAAGATCTTCACCCGCGGCACCCAGTCGGTGCTCGGTTCGGCGCGAATTGCCTGATACAGCGCCACCGTGTGCAGCAGGTTGAGCAGCTGGCGCTTGTACTCGTGGATGCGCTTGACCTGTACGTCGAACATCGCTTCGGGGTTGACCGTCACGCCGACGCGGTCCTGGATGATGCTCGCCAAGGCACGCTTGCTGTGCAGCCGCTGCGCAGCGAACTGCTTGCGAAACGCCGGTTGCTCGGCGAACGGCTCAAGGTCCTTGAGGCGCACCTCGGCGTCATCCAGCACCTCGCGCCCGAGGGCCTCGATCAGCATCGCAGTCAGCTGCGGGTTGGCCTGGTGCAGCCAGCGGCGGAAGGTGACGCCGTTGGTCTTGTTGTTGATCCGATCCGGGTAGAGCTTGTGCAGCTCGGCGAACACCGTGCTCTTCATCAGCTTGCTGTGCAGCGCGGACACGCCGTTGACACTATGCGAACCAAGAAACGCCAGGTTGCCCATGCGCACGCGACGGCCGTTGTCTTCTTCGATCAACGACACCGCGCGCAACACGTCGAAATCGTGTTGGCCTTTGGCCCGCAGGGCATCGATATGGTAGGCGTTGATCAGATAGATGATCTGCATGTGCCGCGGCAGCATGCGCTCCATCAGCGCCACCGGCCAGGTTTCCAGCGCTTCGGGCAACAGTGTGTGGTTGGTGTAGGCCAGGGTACCGACGGTTACTTCCCAGGCTTTGTCCCATGGGATTTCATGCTGGTCGACCAGCAAGCGCATCAGCTCCGCCACCGCAATCGAGGGGTGGGTGTCGTTGAGCTGGATCGCCGCCGCATCAGGCAGGTTGAGCAAGCTCTTGTGCATGTTCAGGTGCCGGCGCAGCAGGTCTTGCAGCGAGGCGGAAACAAAGAAGTACTCCTGGCGCAGGCGCAGTTCCTGGCCCGCCTCGGTGCTGTCGGCTGGGTAGAGCACGCGCGAGATGCTCTCGGCGCGGGCCACCTCGGCGACTGCACCCAGGTGGTCACCGGCGTTGAAGCGCTCCAGGTGCAGCTCTTCCAGCGCGCGTGCACGCCACAGGCGCAGGGTGTTGACGCTGGACCCGCGCCAGCCGACTACCGGCGTATCGTAGGCAACCGCCCGCACGGTTTCGCCAGGGGTCCAGATCTGCCGTTGCTGGCCGTCGGCAGCTGTAACGGTTTCGACGCCACCACCAAAGCTGATCGGATAGATCACCTCGGCCCGCTCGAACTCCCACGGGTTGCCGAAATCCAGCCAGTTCTCGGTTTGCTCCTGCTGCCAGCCATCGACCACGGCCTGGCGGAACAAGCCGTGCTCGTAGCGGATACCGTAGCCATGGGCGGCAATGCCCAGGGTCGACATGCTTTCCATGAAGCACGCCGCCAGCCGGCCAAGGCCACCATTGCCGAGCGCGGCGTCCGGCTCCAGCAGGCGAATACGATCAAGGTCGACACCGAGGCCATCCAGCGCCTCGCGGGCGATTTCCAGGTAGCCGAGGTTGCTCAGGCTGTCGTACAGCAGCCGGCCGATCAAAAACTCGAGGGAAAGGTAGTAGACGCGTTTCTGACTACGTCGGTAGGCCTGCCGGGTGTGGTCCATCCAGTGATCGACCATATGGTCGCGCGCAGCCAGGGCAATGGCTTCGAACCAGTCGTGATCAAAGGCGTGCTCCGGGTCCTTGCCGACCGCGTAGGTCAGCTTGGCCAATACAGCGGCACGGAACTCGGTGACCTCGACGTCACGTGCTTTGGGTTGCTGAGACATGTGACATCCTCGGGCAAGTGGGCGAAGGCAGGAGAGTGTTCAGACTAGACCCTTCGACAGGGGCTGGCAGTTGTTGTTCGCAGTTTTCATGCCGACAAGCATAATCGGGCGAAAGGTTGTTCACAATTTGAACAACTCCGGTATCATCGCGCGCCCCTCCACCGTGATTCGCTCCTTATAACTATGAAACCGACCCTGATTGCCGCGGCTGAAGTCGACCGCCTCGATACCTGGCAGCGCTACTCCAGCCATATGTGCGGGGGCTGCCATTCGACCTGCTGCACGCTGCCGGTGGAAGTGAAGATCAAAGACCTGATCCGTATCGGCGTGGTCGACGACTTCGACAAGGACGAGCCGGCCAAGAACGTTGCCAAGCGCCTGCAGAAGGACGGCATCATCGAGCGTTTCAATCAGAAGTCGGGGATCTTCACCTTGACCCGAATGAGCAACGATGACTGTCTCTATCTGGATCGTAAGAGCCGCCTGTGCACCATTTATGACAAGCGCCCCGATACCTGCCGCAACCACCCCAAGGTCGGCCCACGGCCGGGCTTCTGCGCGTACAAACCGAAGGTGGTCGGGCGCTGATGGTCGGGGCTGCGTCGCGGCCTCTCCCACCTAAGCCGCCCTCCTGAGCGGCTCGCTGCGGCGCTGGAGCGGTCGGAAAGCCAGCAGCGCTAAACTGAAATCTGGGGCCGCTGCGCAGCCCTTTCGCGACACAAGGCCGCTCCTACACGCACCGCGTACGATCGGCATGCGCGGTCAATTGTAGGAGCGGCCTTGTGTCGCGAAAGGCCAGCAGCGCTGGCCCGGCGATATCGGCCGCGAAGCTGAAATCCTGGAGCTGCTGCGCGACCCCAAAATCCTCAGACAAAAACGCCTCGGCCTTTTGACAGGGGGCATTTTTTCTGTGGTCCAGGTACACATAAAGCAGCCTGCAACGCCGGTGCTCACCCCCAGCAGAGCGACTGTGAAGGCGCTATGTTTCGAACGTGCTCTGCGAGACACGCTGGCGCCGATGACGCACCAGCATGACTATCACACCTATGGCAGGCAGTAGTGCAACCACACTACCCATGACGACTGCCGCTTCTATCGAGGCGTTGTTCATATCCACAACCTGTCGATAGAGTCGATCATTGAAGAGAACTCGACCGTCCAACGTAGCCAGCTCACGCACTACGCTCCCACCATTTACGCGTTCTGCCACGAGCACCACCTTGGAATTGATCCGAAGGCCAGAGGCTTTGTACAGCTTATGGGGCGTATAAATACGTTTTCCCTCCCGTTTCCCATCAAGCGTGTACGCTACACTGAAGTGCATCAACGAACGATCAACTTCCCAACTGCTCGGATAACCAGAGACTCTCCCCTCGAGGGCTGTCAACTTAGACATATCAGGGGCAACGTACACTTCACGCTGACTGACAAAAAGTGCAATGCACGCAAGCATGGTAACTAAACAAGCCGAAAGCGCTCCCGCGGACCTCAAGGGAGGAGACACTTTTAATAATCGCAAGAACTCGGAAAATGAGTACAAATGCCCCCCCTTACTCAAGCCGGGCACATCGGCACCGCCGGCCCTTAGTGATATCTATCAAGCCCAGCACCACCCCCACCAGGCGCGATGACCTGAATGGGTCCGATGTCAATGCTCCACCCTGGATACTCCGGCAACGGGAATATCATAACGCCACCGTCTCCACCGGGCTCGAAATACCCCCCACCGCCGGCGGTTATTCCGTACGGATAGGTATCGTCACGCCCCAGCCCTACTTCATGTGAGTCAGGGTCCCAGCGACTGACAGCAATTTGGCTCGTATAGCTTGCGCTGATTTTCGCGAGCGACACAAGTGCCAAATCCGGCGCCACCCAATAATCTGGATATGCCGCATTCGTATTTGTGGCGAAATGTTTTTCGACAACTGGCAAAATCAAAGATTGATACAAATTTTTAACCGCATCGGAGGTGACTATCCCCGCGGCAGTTGCGGTAACACCTACGCCAGTAAATACAAGTGCTGGACCGCTTGCACCGGCGAGCAAAGTAATGCTTGCGACAATCCCGGCAACATCACCAATAAGACTCAGGACATCTCCATTATCAAATTTTTGATTAGTCTTGTATTCAGCTGTGATCTTTAGAAATACCGTCGTCGCCGCAAGCGTGTTGGCTTTTATGTTGAGAAACGGTGTGAATCCCGCGGTCAGTTTTACGATAGAGATCACGCTCGCGACTGTAGCACCGGTTTGTGCTGTCTGGTTGACGAGGGAGAACCCGGACTTATCGGTGTTGTACTGATCCGTAAGGGAGGCAGCTGCGCCGCCCACCGCTACGGGCTTATCGACGTACCCCAGAATGATTTCGAATTTTTTCGACATCGTTCGTTACTCCCTGATCAGAGTCTTGAAAGCGATGCTCATGCGCAGCCTGTTGCAATTTGCTGCCGGCGCCCGCGCGCCATGCGGCACCTCGCCATTGAACACTACGACTCTCTTCGGCTTGGGCTGCACGGATAGCATAATATTTTCTTTGGCAGTATCGTAAAAGACCAGCTCTCCTCCCCAACATGTAGCCCAATACTCACTGCAGAACAGCATGACCGTTTTGCCGGGCAGCTCGACTGTATTGTCGTGGTGGATAGGACCGTCCTGACTACTTGTTTGGCCATTGGCGTAGACACCTAATAGCTTTGCCGAGGGTAGGTGCACCGCTTTGATCCGCGCCCAGATATCCGCGAGAAATGCCCAATCAGGTCGAGCCCGCAGCTCTAGCTCACAATCTTCAAGCTCGTCTCTGCGAGTACCTGCAATAAAGCTGTGCCAGCAGGGACGATCAAGAGGTGAATAGGGATAGGGCCAGCCATATCGCCAAAGCGAGCCGGTCAGCAGTTTCAAGATCTTGGTATGCTCTTCGTCCGTTATTCCATCATCAATCACACAAATACGTTCACCCGCAATGACAACCGACATAGTTCAATCTCCTTATCAAACATAACAAGCGAAGACCGAAGTTAAATCAGCACAAGAGAGCTGCACAGCGGGAAATATAGGCTGCGGGGGAGGTATTGTCGCTGATGGCTTTATGAAACTCACATCTACGACGAGCGCTATTCTTCAGCAGTGCATCGTAGCGAATTATGAAACTTGCAAAAAAAACGCCCCCGGCCTTTCGACCGGGGGCGTTTTCATTCAGCTAGATCTGGACTCAGATCTTGGCTTTCTTGGCAGCGCGGGTACGCTCGCTTTCGTCGAGGATCTTCTTGCGAAGACGGATCGACTTAGGCGTGACTTCGCACAGCTCGTCTTCCTGGATGTATTCCAGAGCCTGTTCCAGAGTGAAGCGAACTGGCGGAACCAGAGCGATGGTTTCGTCTTTACCCGAAGCACGCATGTTGTCGAGCTTCTTGCCTTTGGTTGGGTTTACACCCAGGTCGTTGTCGCGGCTGTTCTGGCCGATGATCTGACCGTTGTAGATCTCTTGACCGTGCTCGACGAACAGCTTGCCGCGCGCCTGCAGGGTTTCCAGCGAGTAGGTCAGAGCCTTGCCGGTTTCAACCGAAACCAGTACGCCGTTCTGACGGCCGGACATGTGGCCCGACTTGACTGGAGCGTAGCGATCGAAGATCGAGGTCAGAATGCCAGCACCGTTGGTCAGGGTCAGGAACTGGTTACGGAAACCGATCAGACCACGAGCAGGGATGTTGTATTCCAGACGCACACGGCCTTTGCCATCCGGGACCATGTTGCTCAGGTCGCCTTTACGCAGGCCCATCTCTTCCATGACCTTGCCCTGAGCTTCCTCTGGGATGTCGATGGTGACGTTTTCGAACGGCTCTTGCTTGACGCCGTCGACTTCACGAATGATCACTTCCGGACGGCCCAGGGCCAGCTCGAAGCCTTCGCGACGCATGGTTTCGATCAGTACCGACAGGTGCAATTCACCACGGCCGGAAACCTTGAACTTGTCTGCCGAGTCGCCTTCTTCAACGCGCAGTGCAACGTTGTACAGCAGCTCTTTGTCCAGACGATCCTTGATGTTACGCGAGGTCACGAACTTGCCTTCTTTACCGCAGAATGGCGAGTCGTTGACCTGGAAGGTCATGGAAACGGTTGGCTCGTCGACGGTCAGAGGCTTCATCGCCTCGACGGTCAGCGGGTCGCACAGGGTGTCGGAGATGAACAGCTCGTCGAAACCGCTGATGCAGACGATGTCGCCGGCGGCAGCTTCTTCAACGTCGACACGGTGCAGACCGTGGTGACCCATCAGTTTCAGGATACGGCCGTTACGCTTCTTGCCGTCGGTATCGATGGCAACAACCGGGGTGTTCGGCTTGACGCGACCACGGGCGATACGGCCAACGCCGATAACACCGAGGAAGCTGTTGTAGTCCAGAGCGGAGATCTGCATCTGGAACGGGCCGTCACGGTCAACAGCAGGTGGTGGAACGTGGTCGACAACCGCTTGGTACAGCGGGGTCATGTCTTCGGCCATGGCAGTGTGGTCCAGACCGGCAATGCCGTTCAGGGCCGAGGCGTAGACGACCTGGAAGTCCAGCTGCTCGTCGGTAGCACCGAGGTTGTCGAACAGATCGAAGATCTGGTCCAGAACCCAATCAGGACGCGCGCCCGGACGGTCAACCTTGTTGATTACAACGATTGGCTTGAGGCCAGCTTCGAATGCCTTTTTGGTCACGAAGCGAGTTTGCGGCATAGGGCCGTCTTGGGCGTCGACCAGCAGCAGCACGGAGTCGACCATCGACATTACACGCTCAACTTCGCCACCGAAGTCGGCGTGGCCGGGGGTGTCGACGATGTTGATGTGGTAGCCATTCCAGTTGATGGCGGTGTTTTTCGCCAGAATGGTAATACCGCGCTCTTTCTCCTGGTCGTTGGAGTCCATGACGCGCTCGTCATTGAGCTCGTTACGCTCCAGGGTGCCCGACTGACGCAGGAGTTTGTCGACCAGAGTGGTTTTACCATGGTCAACGTGGGCGATGATGGCGATGTTACGCAGATTTTCGATCACAAATGTATCTCGATCAGAGGATTCGGTTGCCGCCCATTCTAGACGGCCAATATGAAGGTAAAAGGCTCAGCGGGCCCGCGGGTCGGGAGGGCGATGGCGGATGCTGCCGCCATACAGCCCTGGCAGTTTATGCCGGACGATAAACACGCACATTGGCATGTCCCTCACTGAGCAGATGATGCGCATGCAGGCGACTCATGACGCCCTTGTCGCAATAAAGTAGGTACTGACGGTTGCCATCGAGCTGCTTGAAGCGGCTGTTGATGGCATAGAAAGGCATGGTCTGGACTTCGATACCGTCGATCACCAGAGGTTGATCCTCTTGCGCATCGGGGTGACGAATGTCGATGACGATCTGGCCTGGAGTGGCCTCGGCCACCTCTTCAATCTGAATGTCCTGGCTCAGTTCGTCGATTACATGGTCGATCGAGATGAAGCGAGCACGTTCCAGCGCGCGCTCCAAAATCTGCATATCGAACTGGGCCTCCTCATATACAACCCGCTGCGGTTTGGCGCAGGTAGTCGGGTTGACCGAGATGACGCCGCAGTATTCTGGCATGTGCTTGGCAAACTCGGCTGTGCCGATCTGATAAGCGGTATCGATGATGTCCTGTTTGTGGCTGGCCAACAGCGGACGCAGGACCAGCTTGTCAGTGGCCTGGTCGATCACTGTCAGGTTGGGCAGGGTCTGGCTCGACACCTGGGAAATCGCCTCACCGGTGACCAGCGCGTCGATCTGCAGGCGGTCAGCGATGTTGGCCGCTGCGCGCAGCATCATGCGCTTGAGGGTGACGCCCATGTAGCTGTTGTCGACCTTGCCGAGAATCTCGCCGACCACTTCTTCGAACGGCACGCTGATGAACAGCACGCGCTGGCTGCTGCCGTATTTTTTCCACAGGTAGTGAGCGACTTCCATTACCCCCAGCTCGTGGGCACGGCCGCCGAGGTTGAAGAAGCAGAAGTGGGTCATCAGGCCGCGACGCATCATCTGGTAGGCAGCCACGGTGGAATCGAAACCACCGGACATCAACACCAGAGTCTGCTCCAACGCGCCCAACGGATAACCGCCGATACCTTGATGCTGATTGTGGATGACGTAAAGGCGCTGATTGCGGATTTCCATCCGCACCTTGATTTCCGGGTTCTTCAGGTCGATACCGGCGGCGCCGCACTGCTGGCGCAACTGGCTGCCAACATAACGGTCGACATCCATCGAGGTGAAGTCGTGGTGGCCGCCACGCTTGCAGCGTACGGCGAAGCGCTTGCCGGCCAGCAGATGGCCGTAATGCGCCTTGCACTTCTCGACGATATCGTCGAAGTCGCCCAGCGGGTATTCCTCTACCTGAAGGAAATGGGTGATCCCCGGCGTGCACGACAGCCGGTCGATGATCTCGCGCTGAAGCTTCTCGTCTTCGATGCGGGTGACCACTTCGAGATTATCCCAGACACCGTCAACCTTCAGCTCAGGGTCGATATCCTTGAGCACGTTGCGGATGTTCTTCGAGAGCTGACGGATGAAGCGCTTGCGCACCGGCCGGCTCTTGATGGTGATTTCTGGGAAGACTTTGACGATGAGTTTCATGGGTAAACAGCGCGCCCAGGGCCTGCCGAAAATGAGGGGCGCGAATTATAGCGGAAATTGCTCAGGATTTGACCAACTTTTGAACAGAAAGGTTTGAGATGAGTGCAAGAGATTGATTTTGCCGCGCCTGTGCCGGCTCTTTAGCGGCGATCCGGCGTCCCGGTGAACCCGCTCCCACAGGATGGTGTAATGCCCGACTCCACCGCTATCTCTGTGGGAGCGGGTTTACCCGCGAAGAGGTTCCAGAAAACGCCCCCGCAAAGATGCGCACTAATTTGGTGCGCAGTTCGCAATTTCCGCATCTAAAAGGTGCGCTTTTGCTCGGACCACTACCAATAAGTGCCCCTGAACGCCCGCTTTTATCTCAGACTCGCCATTTTCGGGCACTGGCATGCAATTTGCTCTCTTGTGAGGCAGGTAAGCTTGGCCGACTATCCGCGCCCAGCAACACCCTTTTTCCAGGGCAGCGGCCCACCGCGCTCTAGACCCTCCGGAGGACAACATGTCGAAGTCGGTTCAACTCATCAAAGATCATGACGTCAAGTGGATTGATCTGCGTTTCACGGACACCAAAGGCACTCAGCATCACGTGACCATGCCGGCGCGTGATGGTCTGGACGAAGACTTCTTTGAAGTCGGCAAGATGTTCGACGGTTCGTCGATTGCCGGCTGGAAAGGCATCGAAGCCTCCGACATGATCCTGATGCCGGTTGACGATACCGCTGTGCTCGACCCGTTCACCGAAGAGCCAACCCTGATCATCACCTGCGACATCGTCGACCCGTCGAGCATGCTCGGCTACGATCGCGACCCACGTGCGATCGCCAAGCGCGCTGAAGAGTACCTCAAGAGCACTGGCCTGGGTGACACCGTGTTCGCCGGTCCAGAGCCTGAGTTCTTCATCTTCGACGAAGTGAAGTTCCAGTCCGACATCTCCGGTTCGATGTTCAAGATCTTCTCCGAGCAAGGCTCGTGGATGACCGGTGCTGACATCGAAGGCGGCAACAAAGGCCACCGTCCAGGCGTCAAAGGCGGCTACTTCCCAGTACCTCCGTTCGACCACGACCACGAAATCCGTACTGCCATGTGCAACGCACTGGAAGAAATGGGTCAGATCGTTGAAGTTCACCACCACGAAGTGGCGACTGCCGGTCAGAACGAAATCGGCGTCAAGTTCAACACCCTGGTGAAGAAAGCTGACGAAGTCCAGGCCCTGAAATACGTCGTGCACAACGTTGCCGACGCTTACGGCCGCACCGCTACCTTCATGCCGAAGCCACTCTACGGTGACAACGGTTCGGGCATGCACGTGCACATGTCGATCTGGAAAGACGGCAAGAACACCTTCGCTGGCGAAGGCTATGCCGGCCTGTCCGATACCGCCCTGTACTTCATCGGCGGCATCATCAAGCACGGTAAGGCACTGAACGGCTTCACCAACCCGTCGACCAACTCCTACAAGCGTCTGGTCCCAGGTTTCGAAGCACCGGTAATGCTCGCCTACTCGGCCCGTAACCGTTCCGCCTCGATCCGTATTCCTTACGTCAGCAGCCCGAAAGCTCGCCGTATCGAAGCGCGCTTCCCGGACCCGTCGGCCAACCCATACCTGGCCTTCGCAGCCCTGCTGATGGCTGGCCTGGACGGCATCCAGAACAAGATTCATCCAGGCGATGCTGCCGACAAGAACCTCTACGACCTGCCACCAGAAGAAGCCAAGGACATTCCGCAAGTCTGCGGCAGCCTGAAAGAAGCTCTGGAAGAGCTGGATAAAGGCCGTGCGTTCCTGACCAAGGGCGGCGTGTTCTCCGACGACTTCATCGATGCCTTCATCGAGCTGAAGAGCGAAGAAGAAATCAAGGTGCGCACCTTCGTACACCCGCTGGAATACGAGCTGTACTACAGCTGCTGATGTAAGCGACGCCTGTCGTCACTAGGCATCAACTGAAGACGGCCTCCCTCGGGAGGCCGTTTTCCGTTTCGCCAGACAGGATTTTCAGAAGCGTCCGACTTGCGCACCCTCAGCATCACCGCACACTTCCAGCCTCCACTGAAAAGGAGACTGCCGATGCGCCTTGCCCCCTTTATCCTCGCCTGCGCCCTCGGTCTGAGCGGCTGCAGCGCCACCTCTGACGACCCCACCTTCTCACCCCTGCTTGACCTGGTCGAGCGGCGACTGGCCGTGGCCGATGTGGTGGCGCTGCATAAATGGGATAACGCCCAGCCCGTCCAGGCAACCGAGCGCGAGCAAGCCATCATTGCTGCCGTGCGCAACGCGGCGCCTGGCTATGGCCTTGACCCTGCTCGTGCAGCGGCGTTCTTTGATGATCAGATAGAGGCCAACAAGCTGGTGCAGTATGCGCGGCTGTCGCAATGGCAGCTCGCCGGAGCCGCGCCGGCACTACCACGACATGACTTGCAACGCATCATCCGCCCGCGGCTGGACGGCCTGCAGACAGACCTGCTGCACCAATTGGCGTCTTTCGATCAAACCCGCAGCCGCCAGTGCGCGCGCAAGCTGGCCCTGGCATTGGCGCAACGCCAAGGCGATGCACTGCACCGTGCCGGCATGATCCGCGCCACCGGACAGCTCTGCAACTGAGCACGCGAGCAATATGCTCTATATTGGTGCATGGCGGGGCCTACTGCTCTGCCATGCAGCCCAATATGGTTCAAGTGAATCGTTTAATCGATAGTTTTTGGCCTGCAATAGCGCATGAACAGGGCTTTTTCCGGTAATTGCGCTTCTTTTCGGAGCCTTGGTTTGTTTCTTGCATTTTCAAACCATCACGCGGATCACCAGCGCGCCCGCTCCTGGCTCAGCCAAGGGCGACCCATGTGCCAAAAGAGGTCGACGACGCCCCATGACCATCAGCGATGCGCAGCACCGTCTACTCCTGGACAACCTGACCACAGCGACCCTGCTGCTCAATGCCGAACTGCGCCTGGAGTACATGAATCCGGCCGCAGAGATGCTGCTGGCGGTCAGCGGTCAGCGCAGTCATGGGCAGTTCATCAGCGAGCTGTTCACCGAGTCGACCGAGGCGCTCAACTCGCTGCGCCAGGCCGTTGAACAGGCTCACCCGTTCACCAAGCGCGAGGCGCAACTGACCTCGCTGACCGGGCAAAGCATCACCGTCGATTACGCGGTTACGCCGATCCTGCATCAAGGCCAGACCTTGCTGCTGCTCGAGGTGCACCCGCGTGACCGGCTGTTGCGTATCACCAAGGAAGAGGCCCAGCTGTCCAAGCAGGAAACCACCAAGATGCTGGTGCGTGGCCTCGCCCATGAAATAAAGAATCCGCTGGGCGGCATTCGTGGCGCGGCGCAGTTGCTGGCCCGTGAACTACCCAATGATGGCCTGCGTGATTACACCAACGTGATCATCGAAGAAGCCGACCGCCTGCGTAACCTGGTCGACCGCATGCTCGGCTCGAACAAACTGCCGTCGCTGGCGATGACCAACATTCACGAAGTGCTGGAGCGCGTCTGCAGCCTGGTCGAGGCCGAAAGCCAAGGCTGCATCACTTTGGTGCGTGATTACGACCCGAGCCTGCCGGACGTATTGATCGACCGCGAGCAGATGATCCAGGCCGTACTTAACATCGTGCGTAACGCAATGCAGGCGATCAGCAGCCAGAACGAATTGCGCCTGGGCCGCATCAGCCTGCGCAGCCGCGCCGTGCGCCAGTTCACCATTGGCCACATCCGTCATCGCCTGGTAGCCCGCGTCGAAATCACCGACAACGGCCCCGGCATCCCGGCGGAACTGCAGGACACCCTCTTCTATCCCATGGTCAGCGGGCGCCCGGACGGTACCGGCCTCGGCCTGGCCATTACCCAGAACATCATCAGCCAGCACCAGGGCCTGATCGAGTGTGAGAGCCATGCCGGCCACACCACCTTCTCGATCTTCCTGCCTCTGGAACAAGGAGCCACTGCCCCATGAGCCGAAGTGAAACCGTGTGGATCGTCGACGATGATCGCTCCATCCGCTGGGTCCTGGAAAAAGCCCTGCAACAGGAGGGCATGACCACCCAGAGCTTCGACAGCGCTGACGGAGTCATGGGTCGCCTGGCCCGGCAGCAGCCGGACGTGATCATTTCCGACATCCGCATGCCTGGCGCCAGCGGCCTGGACCTGCTGGCGCAGATTCGCGAACAACATCCGCGCTTGCCGGTGATCATCATGACCGCGCATTCGGACCTGGACAGTGCGGTTGCCTCCTATCAAGGCGGCGCTTTCGAGTACCTGCCGAAGCCATTCGACGTTGACGAGGCGGTCTCGCTGGTCAAGCGGGCCAACCAACATGCTCAGGAGCAGCAAGGCCTGCATGTCGCGCCGACGCTGACGCGCACGCCGGAGATCATTGGCGAGGCGCCGGCGATGCAGGAAGTATTCCGCGCCATCGGCCGCCTCAGCCACTCCAACATCACCGTGTTGATCAACGGTGAGTCGGGTACCGGTAAAGAGTTGGTTGCCCACGCCCTGCACCGTCACAGCCCAAGGGCTGCTTCGCCGTTCATTGCATTGAACATGGCGGCGATCCCCAAGGATCTGATGGAGTCAGAGCTGTTCGGCCATGAGAAAGGCGCCTTCACCGGCGCTGCCAACCTGCGCCGTGGCCGCTTCGAGCAGGCCGATGGCGGCACGTTGTTCCTCGACGAAATCGGCGACATGCCAGCCGACACCCAGACCCGCCTGCTGCGGGTATTGGCTGACGGTGAGTTCTACCGCGTGGGCGGGCATATCCCGGTCAAGGTCGATGTACGCATCATTGCCGCAACGCACCAGAACCTGGAAACCCTGGTCCAGGCGGGCAAATTCCGTGAGGACTTGTTCCACCGCCTGAACGTGATCCGCATCCATATTCCGCGACTGTCCGACCGCCGTGAGGATATCCCCACCCTCGCCAGGCACTTCCTCGGCCGAGCGGCGCAAGAGCTGTCGGTCGAGCCAAAGCTGCTCAAGCCGGAGACCGAAGAGTTCATGCGCAACCTGCCGTGGCCGGGCAACGTGCGCCAGCTGGAGAACACCTGCCGCTGGATCACGGTAATGGCCTCTAGCCGCGAAGTGCTGGTGGGTGACCTGCCGCCGGAGCTGCTCAACCTGCCGCAGGATGCTGCGCCGGTGACCAACTGGGAGCAGGCACTGCGCCAGTGGGCGGATCAGGCGTTGGCGCGGGGGCAGTCCAACCTGCTCGACAGCGCGGTGCCGAGTTTCGAGCGGATCATGATCGAGACCGCACTCAAGCATACCGCCGGGCGTCGGCGTGATGCTGCGGTGTTGCTGGGTTGGGGGCGTAACACCCTGACCCGCAAGATCAAAGAACTGGGGATGAAGATCGACGGCGGCGATGAGGATGACGGCGACGATCATTGATCCACGCTTGACGCCCTACACGCCGGGCCAGCTTCGCTGGCCTTTCCGACCGGTCCGGCGCCCCGGCAAGGCCGCTCCTACAGGGACCGCGCTCGGTTGCGGATCGGCGCAGTCTGTACCATGCACCGAGATCGTGCCCAACGCACCGCAGCAAGGCACAAACGACATCAAATCCCGGCCTAATCACCCGCAAACCCTAACAAACACAGCGTTTAAAAAACCTGGCACGCCCCCTGCAATAGCTATTGCACAACCAGTTTCGGGGGCCCTGGTACAGGCAGGCCGGGTGACCCCTATTTTATTCGCAAGTCGAGCAAGTTCTGGGGACCTCGGTACAGGCAGGCCGGGAATCCCCTCTTTTATTCGTGCAGCTTCACCTGCACACGCCAACGTCCCGCGTCCTCTGCAGCGCTCCATTCGCCCTGCAGGGGGCGCGCGGCCACCACCGTCAGCAGCAAGCCCTTGTCGCTGTTCTGCAAACGCCAGCCGACCGGCTTCTCCTCCAGCATCAGTTGCCCGCGCTGCGCCTTGCCCTTCGCTTCGAACACAATCGCCACCGTACCTTCGACGTTCTCGCCATGCAGCTTTGGCTCTTCGTTGAACCACAGGTCAAGCCCGCCCTGCACTACTCCGATCTGCTCCAGCACACGCTCTTCAGGCGTGGTCAGGCGGCCGATCATCAAGCCGACCATCACCCCGACGATGGCCAGCGACAGCATTACCCGCGGGAACGCTTTCGAACGCTGATCCGGTTCAAGGGTAGAATGCTCGTCATCTTCACGCTTGGAGCCGTGCATGTTTCACGTCATCCTTTTTCAACCAGAAATTCCGCCGAATACCGGCAATATCATCCGCCTGTGTGCCAACAGCGGCTGCGCCTTGCACCTGATCGAGCCGATCAGCTTCGAGCTGGACGACAAGCGCCTGCGCCGGGCCGGGCTGGACTACCACGAGTATGCCACGCTCAAGCGCCACGAGAGCCTGGCGGCGTGCCTGGAAAGCCTCGGCCAGCCGCGTCTGTTCGCCTTCACCACCAAGGGCTCGCACCCGTTTCACGAGGTTGCCTACCAACCAGGCGATGCCTTCCTGTTCGGCCCGGAAAGCCGCGGCCTGCCGGCCGAAGTACTCGACGCCCTGCCCGCCGAGCAGAAGCTGCGCCTGCCGATGCGCCCAGGCTGCCGCAGCCTGAACCTGTCCAACACCGTGGCAGTGACGGTGTATGAAGCCTGGCGCCAGCAGGGCTTTCTCTGAGCCACAAAAAAAGCGCCCAACAGGGCGCTTTTCTCGGTCTGGCAGCCGTGCTTATTGCAGCGACGGTGCTTCGCCAGCGGCCTGCATGCGCTCCATTTCCTGCGCGTACAGGGCGTCGAAGTTCACTGGCGACAGCATCAGCGCCGGGAACGAGCCGCGGGTTACCAGGCTGTCCAGGGTTTCGCGAGCGTACGGGAACAGGATGTTCGGGCAGAACGCGCCGAGGGTGTGGCTCATGGAAGCCGGGTCAAGGTTCTTGATCAGGAAGATACCGGCCTGCTGCACTTCCGCGATGAAAGCCACTTCGTCACCGTTCTTGACGGTCACCGACAGGGTCAGCACGACTTCATGGAAGTCGCCTTCGAGGGCTTTCTGACGGGTGTTGAGGTCCAGCGAAACAGCCGGCTCCCACTGCTGACGGAAGATCTGCGGGCTCTTCGGTGCTTCGAAAGACAGATCGCGCACGTAGATACGCTGCATGGAGAATTGTGCTGCGTTGTCGTCAGTGGCAGCGCCGTTGTTCTGTTGCTCAGTCATGGCTGATCCTAATCCTAATGGGTTGAATGCGGTGTGACTCAGGCCGCGAGGAGGCTGTCGAGCTTGCCCGCGCGCTCGAGGGCGTACAAGTCATCGCAACCACCGACGTGGGTGCTGCCGATCCAGATCTGCGGTACCGAGGTACGGCCGGCCTTCTGGCTCATTTCGGCGCGAACCTGGGGCTTGCCGTCGACCTTGATTTCCTCGAACGGCACGCCTTTGCTTTGCAGCAGTTGCTTGGCGCGGATGCAGAACGGGCAGTAGTCGCTGGAATAGACGATGACGGGCTTCATATCACTTCACCAGGGGCAGGTTATCGGCTTTCCAGCTGGAAATGCCACCGCTGAGCTTGGCCGCGGTGTAACCAGCTTTGAGCAGTTCACGGCAATGGGTACCGGATTGCTGACCCATGCTGTCGACCACGATCAGGGTCTTGTCTTTATGCTTTTCCAGCTCGGCCATACGGCTGGCGAGCTTGTCTTGCGGGATGTTCAGGGCGCCAACGATGTGGCCGGCCGCGAATTCCTTGCTGGTGCGGATGTCGAGCACCACGCCTTTGTCGGCGTTGACCAGCGCAGTCAGCTGGCCGTTGCTCAGGCTCTGGCCGCCACGACGGATTTCGTTGAGCAACAGCAGGATCAGCAGAACAAAGAAAATCGCCACCAGAATGAAGTGGTTTGTGGCAAATGTAATCAGGTTAGCAACCATCAGGTGTGTTCCACGCGATTGAAAATGTCGGCCAGTATACACAGCAGCCAAGGCCCACCAAAGCCCGCCCGCCGGGCAGGCGTGCAGCATTCATCTGCAAACGTTGCAGCGCCAGTCGGCAAACACGATGAATTTTCGCCTGGGGTGGCGCATTTGCCCTAAAATCGGGTCTTTATCATCTTCTGGCAACCGTGAGTGCGATTGATGACGAACACCCCCAAGCCTCTGGTCCTGATCATCCTTGATGGTTTCGGGCACAGCGAACACGTCGAATACAACGCCATCCTTGCCGCGCAGACGCCGGTCTACGATCGCCTTTGCGCTACCCAGCCGAACGGCTTGATCTCGGGTTCGGGCATGGACGTCGGCCTGCCTGACGGGCAGATGGGCAACTCCGAAGTCGGCCACATGAACCTCGGCGCTGGCCGCGTGGTGTACCAGGACTTCACCCGGGTGACCAAGGCCATCCGCGATGGCGAGTTCTTCACCAATCCGGTGCTCTGCGATGCAGTCGACAAGGCTGTCGGCGCCGGTAAGGCCGTGCACATCCTCGGCCTGCTCTCCGACGGCGGCGTACACAGCCACCAGGACCACCTGATCGCCATGGCCGAACTGGCCGCGCAGCGCGGCGCCGAGAAGATCTACCTGCACGCGTTTCTCGATGGCCGCGACACGCCGCCACGCAGCGCGCAGTCGTCGCTCGAACTGGTCGACGCAGCGTTCGCCAAACTGGGCAAGGGCCGCATCGCCAGCATCATCGGCCGCTACTTTGCGATGGACCGGGACAACCGCTGGGACCGCGTCGCCGCGGCCTACAACCTGATCGTCGACTCCAGTGCCGACCACACTGCGGCTACCGCTGTGGAAGGGCTTGAGGCCGCCTACGCGCGCGGCGAGAGCGATGAATTCGTCAAGGCCACGCGGATTGGCGAAGCGGTCACTGTCGAAGATGGCGATGCGGTGATCTTCATGAACTTCCGTGCCGACCGCGCCCGCGAACTGTCGCGGGTGTTCGTCGAGCCTGACTTCAACGAGTTTGCCCGCACCCGCCAGCCAAAAGTGGCAGCCTTCATCGGCCTGACCCAGTACTCGGCGAAGATCCCCGCGCCGGCAGCCTTCGCCCCGGCCAGCCTGGACAACGTGCTTGGCGAATACCTGGCAAAAAACGGCAAGACCCAACTGCGGATCGCCGAAACCGAGAAGTACGCTCACGTCACCTTCTTCTTCTCCGGTGGCCGCGAAGAGCCGTTCGAAGGCGAAGAACGTATTCTCATCCCTTCGCCCAAGGTTGCTACCTATGACCTGCAGCCCGAGATGAACGCGCCTGAGGTCACCGACCGCATCGTCGAAGCGATCGAGCAGCAGCGCTACGACGTGATCGTGGTCAACTACGCCAACGGCGACATGGTCGGCCATACCGGCGTATTTGCCGCTGCGGTCAAAGCCGTCGAGGCGCTCGACACCTGCGTCGGGCGCATTGTCGATGCCCTGGACAAAGTCGGAGGCGAAGCACTGATCACCGCCGACCACGGCAACGTCGAGCAGATGGAAGACGAGAGCACCGGCCAGGCGCATACCGCGCACACCACCGAGCCCGTCCCGTTCATCTATGTCGGCAAGCGCCAGCTCAAGGTGCGTAAAGGCGGCGTGCTGGCCGATGTAGCACCGACCATGCTGACCTTGCTCGGCCTGGAAATCCCGGCAGAAATGACCGGGACTTCGATTCTGGTCGAATAAACCGCCCGCTACACCGCTGTTTCCAGACAAACGCCCCGCTGCAGATGCCGCGGGGCGTTTTGTTTGCAGGCCCAGGCGGGCATACTAGGCCAGTCTCCATCCCTGGTACGCCCACTCCATGTTCCGCGCCCTGATCCTTCTCGCCCTGTCATGCCTGCTCAGCCCGGCCTTTGCCGATGAGCGCGCACAGACCCAGCAACAACTGGATGCCACCCGCCAGGACATCGCCGAGCTCAAGAAGATGCTGGGCAAGCTCCAGGAAGAAAAATCCGGTGTGCAAAAAGACCTGAAGAGCACCGAAACCGACATCGGTAACCTGGAAAAGCAGGTGGAGGCCCTGCAGCAAGAACTAAAAAAGACCGAGGGCGAACTGGAGCGCCTTGATACCGAGAAAAAAAAACTCCAGTCCGCCCGCACTGAACAACAAGGCCTGATTGCCAGTCAGGCCCGCTCGGCTTATCAGAACAACGGCCGCGAGGAATACCTGAAACTGCTGCTCAACCAGCAGAACCCAGAGAAATTTGCCCGCACCCTCACCTATTACGATTACCTGAGCAAGGCGCGTATGGAGCAGTTGCGCGTGTTCAACGAGACCCTGCGTCAGTTGGCCAATGTCGAGAAGGACATTGCCAGCCAGCAGGCGCAGTTGCTCGCCCAGAGCGGCAACCTCGACAGCCGCCGGCAGGAGCTCGAAGCCGAGCGCGACAAGCGCAAGGCGGTATTGGCCAAGCTCAACAGCGACTTGAAGCAGCGCGACCAGAAGCTGCAAGCCCGCGAGCAGGACCAGGCCGAGCTGGGCAAGGTGCTCAAGACCATCGAAGAAACCCTCGCGCGCCAGGCCCGCGAAGCTGAAGAGGCGCGGCAAAAAGCCCTGATCGCTCAGCGTGAAGCCGAACAACGCCGCCAGCAGGAGGCCTTGGCCGCACGCCAGGCCCCAGCCGAGGCGCCGGCCGAGCCACCGAAAAAGGCCCTGACCACCCTCGGCCCGATGGTTTCCGGCGATGGCGCCAGCTATGGCGGTGCGTTTTCTGCAGCGCGGGGCAAACTTCCATGGCCAGTCAATGGTCGATTGCTGGCACGCTTCGGTGATGCCCGTGGTGGTGATGCCCGCGCCAAATGGGATGGTGTGATGATCAGCGCCAGCAGTGGCACCCAGGTTCGCGCAGTGCACGGCGGCCGAGTGGTATTTGCCGATTGGTTGCGTGGGGCTGGACTTCTGGTCATTCTCGACCATGGTAATGGCTATCTGAGCTTGTATGGCCACAATCAACGCCTGCTCAAGAGCGCCGGTGATGTGGTCAAGGCTGGGGAAGCCATATCCACCGTGGGTGACAGCGGTGGCCAGGAAAGCGCAGGTCTGTACTTTGCCATTCGTCAGCAGGGCCGCCCGAGCGACCCGGCGCAATGGTGCCGTGGCTAGGCATTTCAACTTATTTACGGTGGCTGCACCGAGGCTCCTGCGGGAGCGCCAACAGGATCAGGAGTTCGTTCGACATGCTGCACTCGCCTCGCCTCACCCAACTGGCCCTGACCGTCGCCCTGGCGATCGGCGCGCCCCTGGCCTATGCCGCCGAGCCGGCCAAGCCAGCCGCAACGCCAGCTCCCGAGGCCACGGCGAAGTCGCCGCTGCCGCTGGAAGAGCTGCGCACCTTTGCCGAAGTCATGGACCGCATCAAAGCGGCATATGTCGAACCGGTGGACGACAAGACCCTGCTGGAGAACGCCATCAAGGGCATGCTCAGCAACCTTGACCCGCACTCGGCCTACCTCGGCCCGGAAGACTTCCAGGAACTGCAGGAAAGCACCAGCGGCGAGTTCGGCGGCCTGGGCATCGAAGTGGGCATGGAAGACGGTTTCGTCAAAGTTGTCTCGCCTATCGACGACACCCCGGCCTCGCGTGCCGGCATCGAAGCCGGCGACCTGATCGTCAAGATCAATGGCGCGCCGACCCGTGGCCAGAGCATGACCGAAGCGGTCGACAAGATGCGCGGCAAGATCGGCGACAAGATCACCCTGACCCTGGTCCGCGATGGCGGCACGCCGTTTGACGTGACCCTCGCCCGTGCGGTCATTCAGGTCAAGAGCGTCAAGAGCCAGCTGCTGGAAAGCGGCTACGGTTATATCCGCATCACCCAGTTCCAGGTCAAGACTGGCGAAGAAGTCGGCAAGGCCTTGGCCAAGCTGCGCAAGGACAACGGCAAGAAGCTGCGCGGGGTCGTGCTCGACCTGCGCAACAACCCCGGCGGCGTGTTGCAGTCGGCGGTCGAAGTGGCCGACCACTTCCTGACCAAAGGCTTGATCGTCTACACCAAAGGCCGCATCGCCAACTCCGAGCTGCGCTTCTCGGCCGACCCGGCCGACGCCAGTGAAGGCGTACCGCTGGTGGTGCTGATCAACGGCGGCAGCGCCTCGGCTTCGGAGATCGTCGCCGGTGCCCTGCAAGACCAGAAGCGCGGTGTGCTGATGGGCACCGACAGCTTCGGCAAAGGCTCGGTGCAGACCGTGCTGCCGCTGGCCAACGACCGCGCCCTGAAGCTTACCACCGCGCTGTACTTCACCCCCAACGGCCGCTCGATCCAGGCCCAGGGCATCGTCCCCGATATCGAAGTGCGCCAGGCCAAGCTCACTGCCGAGGCCGACACCGAGAACTTCAAGGAAGCGGACCTGCAAGGCCACCTCGGTAACGGCAACGGCGGCGCCGACCGCCCGACCGGCAGCAGCAAGCGCAAAGAGCGTCCGCAGGATGATGACTTCCAGCTGAGCCAGGCACTGAGCCTGCTCAAAGGCCTGAACATCACCAAGGGCGAATGATCCGCTGATGCGTTATCTGCTGTTGACCTTGCTCTGCCTGCTGACCGGCGCCGCCCATGCGGCGCCGGCCAAGGCTTACATGAGCATCATCATCGACGACCTTGGCCAGAGCATCGAGCGCGACCAGCGCACCCTTGCCCTGCCCGGCCCGGTGACCATGGCGGTGATGCCTGATACCCCGCACGCCAGTGACTTCGCCCGTCAGGCCCATAAAGCCGGCAAGACGGTGATCCTGCACATGCCGATGGACCCGGCCACCGGCCCATATGCCTGGCACCCTGGCCTACCGACCGAAGAGCTCGCCCGGCGCCTCGACGCAGCGTTGCTCAAGGTGCCGTTTGCCGCAGGCGTGAACAATCATATGGGCAGCCGCATGACCGCTGAGCCAACTGCCATGGCCTGGTTGATGGCTGAGTTGCAGCGCCGTGACCTGTTCTTCGTCGACAGCCGCACCAGTGCCGCTACCGTGGCTGCCGCCAAGGCGCAGGAAGACTGCCTTGCACACGTGTCACGGGATGTATTTCTGGACGACGTGCGCACCAGTGAAGCCATCACCGCTCAGTTGCGTGAAGGCGTCGAGCTGGCCCGCAGGCAGGGCTCTGCTGTTCTGATTGGCCACCCCTACGCACAAACGCTGGAGGTTCTGGAAAGAGAAATGCCCCGGCTCAAGAGCCAGGGCATCGAACTGATAGAGCTGCGCCAGATGATCGCCGTGCGCAGCAATCTGGCCATGCCTGCACATGGCAAGCAAGGCCGCTACAGCAATCGCTGAAGCCTACTCGAACGGGATGATGCCGAGCACATCGGCCTTGGTCAGCTTGCTGCGGTAGATCTCCAACACCTCACTGTTCTGCGCTGCACGTAATTGAGCGTCGCGGCCCAACGCGCGCTGCGCCCAGGTTTTGAGGTGCCCGGCGACAAAATCAAGGTCAGCTGCGCCCTCGCTGGCGTAGTGGAAATGCGCCTCCCACAAGCCAATGCCTCGACCATGTCCGGACACGGCCAGCCGCTTGATTTCATAGATATCCAGGTAGTCGTTGCGGGGCAGCGGTCTGCGTTTGACGGTGCGTACAATAGTCAGTTGTTTCTGCTCGTGCAGGTACTTGAGCGCTCGTGCCGTTGGGTGAGTGGTGTTGAAGTAGATCGATCTGAGCAAGTCATCCTGGGTCGCCTGCAATGACTCGATGCCCGTTTCAAGATCTTCATACAACGCTGCATCGCCTTCGCTGCGAGGCAGTGCTGCGAGCACCTCGCTGAGTTTTTCGCGGTGCAGCTCCAATACCGTGCTCAAGCCCAACGGCTCGTCAGATGAAACATAGCGCCGAGCGATCTTGACCACCGAATCCATCTCGTCCAACAGCGTGCGCCCGCGTCGGCGGACACTGGCAAGCCCTTGCGTCGATGGGGAAGCTCTGTCGAGCGGGTTGGACTCGGCGTCTTCGACCCATGCACTGTTCTGGCGTCTGAAAGTTTTCAAAACCTTGGAGTAGGAATCTCTTTGCTGGATAACCGACTCGCCATCGACCTGCACCTCCTCTCCCACCACGCTTCGGCCACGGTGCGTGCGGACCACTCGACGTATGCCGCCACGCTTCGCATAGAGAGGCGTACGCACCCTCGGTACATCCGCCAGCTCAAGTTCACGCAGGTCGCTGGCAATCTCGATCCTGACCGAATCCTTGAGTTTGCCGAGCGTCTGCTGGTATAGCCGCAGCTTGTCCGCTCGGATGACTCTCTTGCCCACGCTCAGCAAGTAATCGGCCATACTTGCTGCTTCCTCGTAGGCATCCATCACACCGTTCAGGACTTCCAGGCGCTCGCTCAGCGCGAGGTCCGCACCCGCCAGCTCGGCGTGCGCAGCACCAGCACTGGCCAACGCCGGGCCGTTGAGATAGTTCTGGTACTCGTTCAAGGTCGCTTCGTCGGCCCCACCAAGGCGATCCAGACTAAGCTCGGCAAGGTCCTGCAGCATACGGAATTCAAGGTCTACCGCGTTCGCTCGCCTTGTCTCGATGATCCGATTGAGCATCTGAGCCTTGGTGTCTCTGCCGCCTTCCTCGGATTTGAAATGAATCGTGCTGTCCTTTAGCGTTTCCTCGAGCAGGGCGTCGAACGGCCCGGACAGTTCGATCAACTCCTGCTCCCACACCTGCACGCCCTCAAGCGCCTTGGTGAAGTCCCGATAATGCTGGATTTCGACCTCGGTTTCCGGGAGGACCATCAGCTGCTCCCTTTGCTCCTCCACGTCTTCCTCGTTGATCATGTCCGCCAGACGGTTGTAGTAATGCCCACAGTTCTCGACCAGGCTGCGCCGAATATCGCTGCGCTGTGCGTCCAGCACCTGATCCAGCAATGGGTCAACGGACCTGACGGCAGTGATCTCGGTCAGAATACGATCATGCTTGCGGTCTACCTCGATCAATCGTTTATAGCCACCGGCAACACGCTCGCTGTAGCGCTTCTGAAGGCTCCTGAGCAGCGCCAACTTGCTTACTTGAACGCTGTCCAGTGATGCCTCCTGTTCCAGATCAAGGATCAGCGCCTTGTTCTCGAACTCTTGCCTGATATATTTTTCGAGGTCTCGCCGCCGTGGTTCGCTGTCCACGATAAGCGCACTTTCCTGATTCTTGAGCAGAGCAAGCTGCTGCTTCTTGGTTTCCTGCAGGCGCTGAACGCGATTACGCGGCATACCGCCATCCAAGCGCAGCCGAGCATCGATACGCCACGCTCCGAACTCGCGCAGCAGCCACGGCCCGACGGCGCCGTCCCGGCCTTCAATGCGTGCGCCTTCGGCGCTGAGCGCCACCGCGTAGGTGTCCCTGCGCAGCGACACGTAATGCTGCCCATCCTTGATGTACAAGCCTTGTTCAGGGCCAGCACTCAGCGGCTGAATGCCGTTGAGCGATACAGCACTGCGCATCGCCAGCAAGGTCTGCCGCCGTTGAGGAGGCAGGACATTGAAGCCCTGCCCTCCACTGAAGGAAAAGTCCAGGTTCACGCTGGCCTGGTTGAGCACCTCGCCAGGCAGGTAAACCTTGCCTTGGACTGGGCGAGTCATCGCCGTGGATGCACCGTTGCCTGCGATTGTCGGCCCGCGCAACAGATCCAGCGGCGGTTGCTCTAAGGGGACGGGCTCCTGCAACTGCGGCAACCGCGCATGCAGCAGCGCCATGCCGGCATTGAGGATCAGGTCGACAACCGCCGCTGAGCGCCCGAAGGCACTAGCTTGAGCCAACGCAGTGAGGTCATTGTCGACGCTCTTGGCCAGTTGCACCATCCAGGCCACCACTGCCACCGGCCCGCGCAGTTGCAAGGTAATCAGGTCGAACAGCAACCAGGCACCTTCACACAGAATGGCCCAACGGCTCTCGGCATTCGACACACTCTGCCGGTCAGCCAGCTCCACCAGCAGATCGCGGTTTGCTGCATACATCTTTGCGTCGACATCAACGCGCCAATACTGCGGCCAGAACGCAGGCGGTTGCACGCGCTCGGGCAGGAGCGAGGAATCGATGATCGGCACACCCAGATGCGGCTCGGTAAATCCGCCGTGCGCATACACGCTTCGAGCCTGTGGCAGGATCCACTCAAGGATGTCCTGCTGCAAGGCCATATCGGAACGAATCGCCTGCATCATCGCATCCAGACTGGCAAACTCGCACACCGAGCGCGATGCATACAACGGCCGATATAGCACAACCACCGCAGGCTCGACGCAAAACAGCACATACATTCCACGCACCAGGTCGTAGTGCTCACTGCTGGGCTCGCGCCGAAATGCAAGTGGCATCAACATGCTGCCTGGCAACTGCTTGTCATCCAGCCCCCGGCAGTAATTGACCACGGCTTGCAGCGCGGCCTCACTCAGGCTACCTGCCAGTTTTGCCTGCAAGGCACTGAACAGGAAGGAACAACGCCATTCACGTGCGAAACGACTGACGCGCAGCTCACGCTGGGCCGGCTCATCCAGACGGTCAGCGACATACACCGGATAATGAGCACCGATGTCGACACGCTGGATAAGTGCCTTGACGTACTCGACGTTCATCCAGTCCATGATCAGTTGATCGTCCCGATGCTCGATCGCCGTCACGGTAGCTCCAGCCAGTGAGCTCAAATTGCCTACGGCAAGCTGGGTAAGCGAAACCTTGCGCGTTTCAACCACCCCACCGCCAACACCTGCGCCCGCACCGCCGGGCACTCCCCTGGCCACGCTCAGGGTCAGCAACAGGTCATCCGCAAAGTAGTTGGCGTCGATCGGATGATCACTCAACATCTGCTCACGCAAACGCTGGCTGGCGTAGCCATGCAGGTCAAGAATGCCATCAAGTGCAGGGATACCGTCGGAGTCAGCCTGCGCCAAGGCCAGCTCGAACAGGCCACACTGGTAGGCAAAGCTGTCCTCGGAAGACGCTCTATTCAGTCCTGGAGGCAGGATCAGTTTGGTACTGCCAACGTTGGAATAGGCCGGGATGAAGAAGCTGGCAGGGTCGCTCAGCGAGGCATATGCCTGCTCAAGCGCGCTGACATCTGCCAACAAGGCGGGGCGCAGCCGCGACAGCGTCGCCAGGAGAATATCCAGCAACATTGCCGCCTGCTGCACAAAGCAGTCGCCCTCCAACGCAAAGCGGTGCCAGGTCATGGCCTCGAAGCGGTAACGCACGCCGAGCTCGTCGGCAAGCGCAGCAGCAAACTCGTCGAACGAGTCGAATGCACGGATGACCCCCGAGGGTGCGCACCACAGAAGGGACTCGCGCTCGTCCCATTGCGCCTGAATCAGCAGGTTTGGCAATGTCTCGCTGAAGGTAGCCCCGCCAATGTCCAGTTCGACCTGCACCAGATACACACCGGACGGCACATTGCCGCGTGCCAGCAGCTCGCGCACGCACTGCGCCTGCTGTTCATCCAGCACCTGCCAGGGCAAGTTGCAGAGTAGCGCCGATTTGAGCAGTTGCTGCAGCCAGCTCAGGTGGTCGACGCCCATGCTGCCAGTCGCCCAATAGTCGACCTGGGCCTGACAGAAGTCATCTGGCAACTGCCTGATCAGTTCGTCGAAGGCTGTCTGCAGCCGCTCAGGCTTTATGACATCGCCCTCGCCGGTGGTCATGGAGTCTTCGATCGCATAAAAGCGCCTAGCCGGTTCCAGGCAGAAGTACTGGGCAACGTTGTCTACCGGCGACAAGTCCAGCAACTTGCCGTCAATCAGCGCTTGCAGCACCAGGTCGACCAGCGGTCGGAGAGGAAGTCCAGGTGTCATCAGCATCAGCCCTTCAGCTGAATGCATGTCAGGTCTGGCAGTCTTGAGAATGGGATGGTGTTCGATCAAGAGCTGCATGATCCGCTCAGCCGCGATCTGGCGCAGGCCAGGGCGGTTGGCGAATTGAGCAGCTACGCTGGCACGGAAATCAAAAGCTGTTGCGGATGGGTTGCTGGGCATGGCGGCACTTTCCTGAGGAGAAAAGGCTCAACCTAACGCGTAGTGCAGGGTGCTCCGGTGTTAGTTATTGCTGGGGTCGACACTGCGCCATCAGGCAGTTGGCGCAATAACGAAACAGACCCTGTCCAATGGACAAGGCCTGTTTCAAGCAGAGCTGCGCACGTGTCCTAGCTGTACACGCGCCCCAGCACCTGGCGATGGCTCTCGAACTGATCAAGCACGTCGCGAACGATCTGCTCCGGCAAGAAGCCCATCAGGTCGTACTCCTGACTACCATCGTGCAGATAGACCTCGGCGCGATAATAGCGTTGGCGCACATCGGCCTCGCCTTGCACCTGTGCCTCGTTGGGCGCCGCCAGGTAGCCGTCCAGGCTGACCTCGTAGACGAACGGGTTGCCCTCTTCCATCATCACCCGCAGGCCCATCATATTGCGCGACTGGCCTAAGCGGGTCTCGACCTCGAAACCCTGCGCCTGCAGCTGCGCTGCGGCGTCCTTGAGGGCCGGACTGACGTGTTTGTCCATGAAGCGCTGAACCACCGCCTGGGTCGGCTGCAACTCCATCGCACTGAGCCGCTCGCTGAAACCGCGACGGCCGCGCGCGGCCAGCTCGGCCCGCTCCTGCTCCAGTTGCGCGTCCTGCTTCATGGCCTTGTACAAGCCGAACATGAACAGCACCAGCACCACCGAGAACGGCAGCCCTGCGAGCACGACCATGGTCTGCATGGCGGCGAAGTTGCCTGCCAGCAGCAGGCCAATGGTTACCAGGGTGATTACCACCGACCAGAACACCACCATCCAGTGCGGCGCGTCCTCGTCGACCTGGCCGCCCTTGCACGACAGGTTGGCCATCATCACCGCGCCGGAGTCGGCCGGGGTCAGGAACAGCACGAAGCCGACGAACACCGCCACCCCGATGACGATCTTGGCTGCCGGGAAGTATTCCAGCAGTTGGTAGATCGACATCGATGGCTGCTCAAGCGCCGTCTTGCCCAGCTCCACTGCACCATGGTTCATCACCAGGTCCAGTGCGGTGTTGCCGAAGATCGACAGCCAGGCCAGGGTAAAGCCCAGCGGGATCAACAGCACGCCGGCAACCAGCTCGCGCACGGTGCGGCCCTTGGAGATACGGGCGATGAACATGCCCACGAACGGCCCCCAGGAAATCCACCAGGCCCAGTAGAACACGGTCCACAGGCCCAACCAGCGCTCGGACTTGCCCGCTTCGTTCTCGTACACATACAAGTCGAAGGTCTTCAGCACGATGCCGTTGAGGTAGTCGCCGGTGTTCTGCACAAAGCCGTTGAGCAGGTGCAGGGTGTCGCCGGCCAGCAGGACGAAGATCAGCAGGCCGCTGAACAGCACGATATTCAAGTTGGACAGGCGGCGGATGCCGTTTTCCACACCCGATACCGCGGCCACCGTCGCCACCGTCGCCATGACCAGAATGACGATCAGCAGGTTAGTGTTGCTGTGCGTCATGCCGAACAGGTACTCGAGCCCCGAAGCAACCTGCATCGAGCCGATACCGAGGTTGGTCACCAGCCCCAGCAGGGTCACGAACATGCCGAAAATGTCCACCGCATGGCCGGCGCTGCCCTTGACCCAGCGCTCGCCCATCAACGGGTACAGCGCCGAACGCAAGGCCAGCGGCTGGTTGTGCCGATAGGCGAAGTAGCCGACTGCCAGGCCAACCAGGGCATAGATCGCCCAGCCGTGCAGGCCCCAGTGCAGGAAGGTCAGCTGCAGGCCCTGGCGCGCCGCTTCTGCGCTGGCCGAGGTGCCTTCGGGCGGGTTGAAGTAATGATCCAGCGGCTCGGACGCACCGAAGTACAGCAGCGAGATACCGATGCCCGACGAGAACAGCATGCCGGCCCAGGCACCGTAGCTGAAGTCCGGTTGGTCATCCTTGCCGCCCAGCTTGAGCTTGCCGAAGCCGGAGAAGGCCAGAACGATGACGAACACCAGGTAGCCGCCAATCACCAGCATGTAATACCAGCCGAAGCTGCGCGTCAGCCAGGTCTGGGCGACGTTGAGCACTTCACCGGCGGTGTCGGGTACAGCGATAAGCAAGGCAGTCAGAACAAGGATCAGCAGCGCAGAGGTGATGAACACCACGTTGTTGACCCGGACCCTCTCGGCGGGGGGTTTGGTTAGGGAGGCAGAACTCATTGCACGAATGCTCCGGGCAGTGCTGGGGTGGAGGCTAATCAGTCAATCCCGTGCAATTGGTCAATTAATGCCACTGCGACAGGTGTTATAAAAGCACTCAGGAAAACCGTGATCCCGTAGCGAAACGATGCACAACTACAGAGCCAAGCCCCGCTCCGAGGGCCCTGCGCGCAGTCTCGCGACCGCTCGGCAGATTCTGTATCGCGCAGCGCCCATGCCCGTCAACGCCTTGTATTCCGGGGGTTGCACGTTTTTCTGGGGTGCCAATCGATGCCTTCTCGACAGCCTCAAACAACTGTCAATGGCACAAATTGTCGCAGAGCTTATTCTTTATTGATTGAACGTTCAATCAAAACAAAATAGACTGGCCTTCGCCGAGGCAGCCGCTTGTCGTCTGCCCGCAGGCCTGAGGAGATTTGCCAGATGCCCAAGGTCGGTATGCAACCCATTCGCCGTCAGCAGTTGATCGAAGCCACCCTGCAGGCGGTCGATCAGGTCGGTCTGGGAGATGCCAGCATTGCGCTGATCGCCCGTTTGGCTGGAGTGTCGAACGGCATCATCAGTCACTACTTTCAGGACAAGAACGGCCTGATCGCAGCGACCATGCGCCACCTCATGAATGCGTTGAGCGAAGGCACCGTCGCCCGTCGACTAGCCCTCACCGACGACAGCCCGCGGGCGCACCTGAGAGTCATCGTCGAGGGCAACTTCGACGCCAGCCAGGTCAGCGGCCCGGCAATGAAAACCTGGTTGGCCTTCTGGGCCGCCAGCATGCACCAGCCGTCCTTGCACAGGTTGCAGCGGATCAACGATCACCGCCTTTATTCCAACCTGTGCTGCCAGTTTCGCCGCGTCCTGCCGCTCTACCATGCGCGCAAGGCCGCCCGTGGCCTGGCAGCCTTGATCGACGGCCTGTGGTTGCGTGGCGCGCTCTCGGGCGACGCGTTCGATACCGAGCAGGCAATTCGGATTGCCTACGAATACATGGATTTACAACTGGCTAAGCAGCACGCCCTGGATACAACGCCCCAGGCGGCTGAACGATCGCACGCAGCGACTGCCTCACTAGCAGGAGCGCAACGCGGCTAGCCAATCACACACTGCACTTGCGAGGATTCTATGGCCCGTTTCGGAACGCAAAAACTCTACATCGATGGTGGTTATGTCGACGCTGGCAGCGATGCCACCTTCGAAGCCATCAACCCGGCGACCGGCGAAGTCCTCGCCCACGTCCAGCGCGCCACTGCCGCTGACGTCGAACGTGCCGTCGAGAGCGCCGAACGTGGCCAGAAAGTCTGGGCCGCGATGACTGCCATGCAGCGTTCGCGCATCCTGCGTCGTGCCGTTGACATCCTGCGCGAGCGCAACGATGAGCTGGCCATGCTGGAAACCCTCGACACCGGCAAGTCCTACTCGGAAACCCGTTACGTCGACATCGTCACCGGCGCCGACGTGCTCGAGTACTACGCAGGCCTGGTCCCGGCCATCGAAGGCGAGCAGATCCCGCTGCGCGAAAGCTCGTTCGTCTACACCCGCCGCGAACCGCTGGGCGTGACCGCCGGTATCGGCGCGTGGAACTACCCGATCCAGATCGCCCTGTGGAAATCGGCGCCAGCCCTGGCGGCCGGCAACGCGATGATCTTCAAGCCGTCGGAAGTTACCTCTCTGACCACCCTGAAACTGGCCGAGATCTACACCGAAGCCGGCCTGCCGAATGGCGTGTTCAACGTCCTCACCGGCAGCGGCCGTGAAGTCGGCACCTTGCTGACCGAGCACCCGCGCATCGAAAAAGTATCGTTCACCGGCGGCACCACCACCGGCAAGAAAGTCATGGCCAGCGCCTCGAGCTCGTCGCTCAAGGAAGTCACCATGGAACTGGGCGGCAAGTCGCCGCTGATCATCTGCGCCGATGCCGACCTCGACAAGGCCGCCGACATCGCCATGATGGCCAACTTCTACAGCTCCGGCCAGGTCTGCACCAACGGCACCCGGGTATTCATCCCGGCTCCGATGAAAGCCGCCTTCGAAGCCAAGATCGCCGAGCGCGTTGCGCGCATCCGCATTGGCAACCCAGAAGACGAGAACACCAACTTCGGCCCGCTGGTCAGCTTCCAGCACATGGAAAGCGTGCTCGGCTACATCGCCAAAGGTAAGGAAGAAGGCGCCCGCGTCCTCTGCGGCGGCGAGCGTCTGAGCGAAGGCGACCTGGCCAAGGGTGCCTTCGTTGCGCCGACCGTGTTCACCGACTGCCGCGACGACATGACCATCGTCAAGGAAGAGATCTTCGGCCCGGTCATGAGCATCCTCAGCTACGAGACCGAAGAAGAAGTCATCCGCCGCGCCAACGATACCGAATACGGTCTGGCTGCCGGCGTCTGCACCAACGACATCAGCCGCGCCCACCGCATCATTCACCAGCTTGAAGCCGGCATCTGCTGGATCAACGCCTGGGGCGAGTCGCCGGCAGAAATGCCGGTCGGTGGTTACAAGCAATCCGGTGTCGGCCGCGAAAACGGCGTCAGCTCGCTGGCCCAGTACACCCGCATCAAGTCGGTTCAGGTCGAGCTCGGCGGCTACACCTCGGTGTTCTAAGCACCCTGTGTAGTTAGGCCCGCGCCTTATGGCGCGGGCGCTTTGCTCCCTGACACCGCCACAACGAGGGTACTTGCATGTCCCAACAATTCGATTACATCATCGTCGGTGCCGGCTCGGCCGGTAACACCATCGCCACCCGCCTGACCGAAGACGCCAACGTCAGCGTGCTGCTGCTCGAAGCTGGCGGCCCTGACTACCGCTTCGACTTCCGCACCCAGATGCCGGCCGCGCTGGCCTTCCCGCTGCAGGGCCGTCGCTACAACTGGGCCTACGAAACCGATCCAGAGCCGCACATGGACGGTCGCCGCATGGAATGTGGCCGTGGCAAAGGCCTGGGTGGCTCGTCGCTGATCAACGGCATGTGCTACATCCGCGGCAACGCCATGGACTTCGATGGCTGGGCCAAGCTGCCAGGCCTGGAAGACTGGACCTACCTCGACTGCCTGCCGTACTTCAAAAAGGCCGAAACCCGCGATATCGGCCCCAACGATTATCACGGCGGTGACGGTCCGGTCAGCGTTGCCACGCCCAAAGCCGGCAACAACCCACTGTTCCACGCCATGGTCGAAGCCGGCGTACAGGCTGGTTACCCGCGTACCGAAGACCTCAACGGCTACCAGCAGGAAGGCTTCGGCCCGATGGACCGTTCGGTGACCAAGAACGGCCGTCGCTCGAGCACCGCCCGCGGCTACCTGGACCAGGCCAAGAAGCGCCCCAACCTGACCATCGTCACCCACGCCCTGAGCGACCGCATCCTGTTCGAAGGCAAGCGTGCCGTCGGCGTGACTTACCTGGTCGGCGACAGCGAAGAGCGCATGGAAGCCCGTGCGCGCAAGGAAGTCATCGTCAGCTCCGGCGCGATTGCTTCGCCGCAACTGCTGCAACGCTCCGGCGTCGGCCCGCGTGCACTGCTCGAAAGCCTCGACGTGCCCGTGGTACACGACCTGCCAGGCGTTGGTGAAAACCTGCAGGATCACCTTGAACTGTACCTGCAGTACGCCTGCACCCAGCCAGTCTCGCTGTACCCATCGCTGCTGTGGTGGAACCAGCCGGCCATCGGTGCCGAATGGCTGTTCAACGGCACCGGTATCGGCGCCAGCAACCAGTTCGAGGCGGGCGGCTTCATTCGCTCCCGGCCTGAATTCGAGTGGCCGAACATCCAGTACCACTTCCTGCCGGTGGCGATCAATTACAACGGCTCGAATGGCGTCAAGGAACACGGTTTCCAGGCGCACATGGGCTCTATGCGCTCGCCTAGCCGCGGCCGTATTCAGCTCAAGTCCAAGGACCCGCGCCAGCATCCGAGCATTCTCTTCAACTACATGGCGACTGAACAGGACTGGCAGGAATTCCGCGACGGTATCCGTTTGACCCGCGAGATCATGGCCCAGCCTGCGCTGGACCAGTACCGCGGCCGCGAAATCAGCCCGGGCGCCCACGTGCAAACCGATGAAGAGCTCGACAAGTTCATCCGCGAGCATGCCGAAACCGCATTCCACCCATCCTGCTCGTGCAAGATGGGCACCGACGAGATGGCCGTGGTCGACGATCAGGGCCGTGTGCATGGCATGCAAGGGCTGCGGGTGGTCGATGCGTCGATCATGCCGATCATCATCACCGGCAACCTCAATGCCACCACGATCATGATCGCCGAGAAAATCTCCGACAAGATCCGTGGCCGCCAGCCGCTGCCGCGCAGCACCGCCAAGTACTACGTGGCCAACGGCGCGCCGGTCAAAGGCAAGCCGATGCGGGAAGTGAAGCAGCCGTAACTCAGGCTAAATGGGGTCGCTTTGCGGCCCCAATCGTTACGTCGGCAGCGGAAAGAACCGCCGCATCAATGAATCATCTCCGCCTGCCCCCAACCGCTGCGCCAGCACCTCCCGATCAAACACCTCGCCACTACGCAGATCATGCACCAGGCCTCCTTGCAGAGGCTGCGCCAGCGCCCTCAGGCGCACCTCGATAAAGCGATACCGCGCATTGTCGACGGCGGTGATGCGCGTGACCTCGACATAGCGCCCAGGTAGCATCAACGACTCAGCCTCATCAGGTCTGCTGGAAAACGCCGCGACCGGTGTCGCCCGCACATGCTCGCCTGGTTCCAGCACATATACCACCGCGCCATCATCGAAGGCTGGCCTGCCGGATATCTGCACCTCAGGGCTGTTGAACACCTCCCAAAGCACGTAGGGATTCTCGGTGAACGAGGTGAACTCGGTACTCACCAGTACATCTCCCACCGCGACCTGACCACTGCGGAAAGCCGCAGTACCGGTGCTGCGAATACCTGAAGCAGCGCGATACAAGGTGACCGGGCTGTGCTGACCAATCTGCTCGAGTGCCTCGGCCAGGGCATGGCTACGGTCGATACAGACCGCCAGCCGATCGTCCAGTGGTAGCCCGCGCCACAGGTTGTTGTAGCGCTGCGGCGCATGGCTGTACTCGGCTATCGCCGGCGCGCCATAGCCGAGTTCATCGCGATAGACCGCGTAAGGCTCACTGAACGCATCCAGATACCACCCGCGCTCATCAACCTGGCCGGCGTCGGCCCACGGCACCCGCGCCAGCGCCATTTGCTGACGGGCCAGAGCTTGATCGGAACGGAGCAATAGCGCGTCAGCGGCGGGCTGCATGAATTCTTCCCAGCTGTCGTCGGCAATCGCCAGCGGCGCCTCGAGCGTGCGCGGCGGTGGTAACCGACCTGGAGCAAACAGCTCGGTGGAGCGCATCAGTGCGCTGTCCAGGAGGATGAACAGGATATCCAGCAACACCGCCCACCAGGCAGCTGCGCGCCACTCGCGCTTACCATTGATGGCCTGGTCCACATGCAGCGCGAGGCAACCGACACCGATGCCCAACGCTGTCAGGGCCACAGGCCAACCCGCAATGCTCATGGGCGCCAGGATCAATGCCGCAGTTTGCAGCCCCGACAGCCAGCGCTGCCTGCGTAACTGAGCGTTGGTGGTAAGGCGCTCATCGGCATCACTGGCCAGGGTAACCAACGCCTGATCACGCAGGCGCACGAACACATCTCCGCGCAGCGGCTGGCTGCTGATCAGCAGCGTATGATCGGGCCGCGCCAGCAAGTCCAGGTACTTCTGCAGACGCGGGCGCAGCGACTGGCTCAGCAAGTCACTGCCGACAAAATCGCTCATCAACCGCTCCTGCCCCTGCGCTGTTGCCGCTTGCTCGACCAGCCACGCCTCAAGCGTCTGCTCATCGTTGAGCAGCACCATGCCGGCATGCTCGCCTGCCAGATACAGGCAGCGTTTGCCACTGGGCAACGTACGCAGCAGCAGGGTTCGCGCCGCAACCCCGCCCAGACTCAGGCGAGCCCAACCGCTGAGGTGGTTGTCGCCATACGACAGGCGCAGAGCCTTGCGGGTCGCTGGCAACTGCGAGCGGACCAGCGAGGCCGCGAGTATTTCGTGCCGCTCATCGTTGCTCAGTGCAGCCTGGCCGAGTACAGCCAGAAACCGCGAGCGGGCTAACAGGCAGAAGTCCTCGCCGCGCTCGGCTCGAAACCGCGCCAAACGCTTGCGGTAGGTTGCCGCAAAGTCCATCGCCCAACACTGCTCCAGCACGCTCTGGGCCGCCAGACGCAGCTCGTTGCGCTCATCGAAAACGGTATGGCTGGCGTCCACTCGATAGAAACCGCCGTACACCGACAATTGGTCGATATTGGCCTGCTGCGCCGGGCTGAAACGCTGGATCATCAGCTCAGTCAGGCTCATCGAGCGCCGCGGCGGGCCGCCGTGGCAAAAACCGGTGTAGGTCCGCGGGCTGCTGCTGGCGCTGTCGAACTCATGCCAAAACACCTGATCAGGGTCGAGCCAGTGACCGAGCTGACGGCGCAGCACATGGCCGGCGGCCTGACGGGCCAGCCCATGCAGGTCAGGGAACTGGCCCAGATAACGGCGGGCAATGTCCGCCAGAGGCATATCGTCGGGGTGGATCATGCGCGGTGGCCTGTGCAAATGGGAGCCCGCACTTCAACCTGGATGCCGCATCAATATGCGGTAACGCTTTACAGCCCGCGAGCGCCTCGGGTTAGAATCAGTTGGCACGCAACCTGCGTAACAGCGCCGCCTGTCCCCCCGTTTCTCCGGAGTACCGCCCTTGGATGCAAGCACCATCAACAGCCTGTTCCTGATCGGCGCATTGCTGGTGGGTGCAAGTATTCTGGTCAGCTCGCTGTCATCGCGCCTGGGCATTCCGATTCTGGTCATCATTCTGGCGGTCGGCATGGTGGCCGGCGTCGACGGCGGCGGGATCATTTTCAACAACTACCCGACTGCCTACCTGGTGGGCAACCTGGCGCTGGCGGTAATCCTCCTCGACGGCGGCCTGCGCACACGGGTGGCGAGCTTTCGCGTAGCGCTGTGGCCGGCGCTGTCGCTGGCCACGGTCGGGGTATTGATCACCACGGCGCTGACCGGCATGGTCGCGGCCTGGCTGTTCGATTTGAGCCTGATCCAGGGCCTGTTGATCGGCGCCATCGTCGGCTCGACCGACGCTGCGGCGGTGTTCTCGCTGCTCGGTGGCAAAGGCCTCAACGAGCGGGTCACCGCCACGCTCGAGATCGAATCGGGCAGCAACGACCCGATGGCAGTATTCCTCACCGTAACCCTGATCGACATGATCGCCAGCGGCCAGACCGGCCTACACTGGAGCCTGCTCACTCACCTGCTGCGCGAGTTCGGTATCGGCGGCCTGCTGGGTTTGGGCGGCGGCTGGCTGATGCTGCAGATGGTCAACCGCATCAACCTCGCCAGCGGCCTCTACCCGATTCTGGTAGTGGCTGGCGGTCTGGTGGTGTTTTCGCTGACCAACGCCCTGCACGGCAGCGGCTTCCTCGCGGTTTATCTGTGCGGCCTGGTGCTCGGCAACCGGCCGATCCGCAGCCGCCACGGTATTTTGCACATGCTCGACGGCATGGCCTGGCTGGCGCAGATCGGCATGTTCCTGGTGCTCGGGCTGCTGGTCACGCCACATGACCTGCTGCCGATTGCAGTGCCGGCGCTGGGCCTGGCGCTGTGGATGATCCTGGTGGCGCGGCCACTGTCGGTGCTCGCCGCGCTACTGCCGTTCAAGGCCTTCCATGACCGTGAAAAGGGCTTCATTGCCTGGGTCGGTTTGCGCGGCGCGGTACCGATCATTCTGGCCGTGTTCCCGCTGATGGCGGGGCTGCCGCAAGCGCAGCTGTTCTTCAACCTGGCCTTCTTCATCGTGTTGATCTCGCTGCTGGTACAGGGCACCAGCCTGCCGTGGATGGCCAAGCTGCTCAAAGTCACGGTACCGCCAGACCCGGCACCGATCTCGCGCTCGGCGCTGGAGGTACATATCACCAGCGAGTGGGAGATGTTCGTCTACCGCCTCGGCGCAGAAAAGTGGTGCATCGGCGCCGCCCTGCGCGAGCTGAAGATGCCTGAAGGCACGCGGATTGCCGCGCTGTTTCGCGGCGAGCAGCTGCTGCACCCATCCGGCAGTACCGTGCTCGAAGTGGACGACATGCTCTGCGTGATCGGCCACGAGCATAACCTGCCGGCGCTGGGCAAGCTGTTCAGCCAGGCGCCACAACGTGGCCTGGACCTGCGCTTCTTTGGCGACTTCGTTCTCGAAGGCGATGCCGAACTGGGCCAGGTGGCAGCACTTTATGGCCTGCAACTGGACGGTTTGAACGCCGATATGGCGCTGGCGCAGTTCATCCGACAAAAGGTCGGAGGCGCTCCAGTAGTAGGCGATCAGATCGAATGGCACGGCACAATCTGGACGGTCGCAGTCATGGACGGGAACAAGATCGACAAAGTCGGCGTCAAATTCCCCGAAGGAACTCGCCCCGGCCCGGGTTTGTTCCTGTAGCCCTCGACTTGCCTCGTATTACACGAACCCCTGACAAGACTCTGCTTATGTCCCTGCGCGTGCACCTTCGCGCAGCCCTGCTCGGGCTGTGCCTGTCCCTCTCTTTCGGCGCCACCGCTGCCGAGGCCCCGACCACTGCCAGCGTGCAGAACAGCCTCGACAAGATCGCCGAGCGCAAGCTGCCCGAGGCTGACCAGAAGAGCCTGCAGCAAGTGCTCGAGCAGACCCTGAGCCTGCTCGCCAGCCAGCAGGACAGCGCGGCCAAGCTCAAGGCGCTGAAGCAGCAGTTGGCCGACGCGCCGCGCTTGACCAGCGAGGCCCAGCGCGAGTTGGCCAAGCTCAAGGCGAGCAAGCCGGCCCCAGTCACCCAGCGCTATGCCAACCTGAGCGTGCCGCAACTCGAGCAACTGCTCAGCGAGCGCAGCACGCTGCAAGGCGAGCTGCAAAAGGCGCTGGCCGATGCCAACAGCCTGATGATCAGTTCGCAGACCCGCCCGGAACGGGCGCAAGCGCAGATCAGCAACAACCAGACGCGCATCCAGCAGATCAACAGCAGCCTCAAGTCCGGCAAGGACGCTGGCAAGGCCCTCTCCGCCGACCAACGCAATCAGCTCGCCGCCGAGCTCGCCTCGCTCAACGCGCAAACCCTGCTGCGCCGCCAGGAACTGGCCGGCAACGGCCTGCTGCAGGACCTGGGCAGCGCTCAGCACGACCTGCTGGTCGAGCGCACCGCGCGACTGGAGCAGGAAATCCAGCAACTGCAGACGCTGATCAACGACAAACGCCTTGCGCAGTCGCAGCAAGCGGTGACCCAGCAATCGCTGGAAGCGCAGAAGTCCGGCGGCAGTGTCCTGCTGGCCAATGAGAGCGCCGCCAACCTCAAGCTCTCCGACTACCTGCTCAAGAGTACCGACCGGCTCAACGAGCTGACCCAGCAGAACCTCAAGACCAAAACTCAGCTCGACAGCCTGACCCAGGCCGATCAGGTGCTTGATGAACAGATCGACGTGCTCAAGGGCAGCCTGTTGCTGTCCAAGATCCTCTACAAGCAAAAACAGAGCCTGCCGCATTTGAAGCTCGACCGCGACCTGGCCGACCAGATCGCCGATATCCGCCTGTATCAGTTCGAGGTCAACCAGCAGCGCGAGCAGATGAGCAGCCCCGTCAGCTACGTCGATGGCGTGCTCGCCAGCCAGCCTGCCGAGGACGTCACGCCCGAACTGCGCAAGGCACTGTTGGAAGTGGCCATCACCCGCAGCGACCTGCTCGAACGGCTCAACCGTGAGCTTTCGGCATTGCTCAACGAATCGATCACCCTGCAGCTGAACCAGAAGCAGCTGGTCAGCACCGCTCAGGGGTTGCGCACCACCCTGGAAGAGCAGATGTTCTGGATCCCCAGTAACAAGCCGCTGGACTGGGAATGGCTGAGCAGCGTGCCCGGGCGCCTGATCGATCAGGTGGCCAACCTGCCGTGGGGTTCGGGCGTCAAGGAAGTGCTGCAAGGCCTCAGCCTGCGGCCATTGCTGTTCCTGCCGCTATTGCTGCTGATAGGAGTGCTGCAGTGGCGCCGGCGCTACTTGTATCAGCGCTTGAGCAAGGTGCATCAGGACATCGGCCACTTCAAACGCGACAGCCAGTGGCACACGCCGCAGGCGCTGCTGATCAACGTGCTGCTGGCGATGCCGCTGAGCCTGGCCCTGGCCTTGTGCGCGTATATCCTCCAGGTCGATGCACGCGGGCAGAATGCCAACCTGAGTGCTGCCTTGTGGCAGCTGGCTCAGGCCTGGCTGGTGTTCTACACCGCCTACCGGATTCTCGCGCCGGGCGGCGTGGCCGAGGTGCATTTCCGCTGGCACAAGCCGCAGGTGCAGTTCCTGCGTGGCTGGGTGCGGCGTCTGGGTACCGTGGTGCTGGCGCTGGTCGGGGTGGTCGCCGTGGCCGAACACCAGCCGTCGGCGCTGGCCAGTGACGTGCTTGGCATCGGCGTAGTACTGACCTGCTATGCCTTGATGGCCTGGTTGCTCAGCCGCCTGCTGTTGAGTAGCCCGGCGCACCGCGACACGTCACTGTTTCGCAAGATCGTCGGGGTGGCCTTCACGGCGCTGCCGATGGCGTTGTTCGTGGCCGTGTGCTTCGGCTACTACTACACCGCCCTGAAACTCACTGACCGTTTGATCTACACCTTGTACCTGCTGCTGTTCTGGCTGGTGATCGAGGCAGCGTTCGTACGCGGCCTGTCGGTTGCCGCGCGGCGCCTGGCCTATCAGCGCGCGCTGAGCAAGCGCCAGGCAAGCAAGGAAGGGCTCGACGGCGAAGTGATCGTCGAGGAGCCGACCCTGGATATCGAACAGGTCAACCAGCAGTCGCTGCGCCTGATCCGCCTGACCCTGCTCGGCGGCTTCATCGGTGGCCTGTACTGGGTCTGGGCAGACCTGCTTTCGGTGTTCGCCTACCTCAACAACTTCACCCTTTACGAGTACACCAGCGGTACCGGCGCCGCCGCCAGCATGGTGCCGATCAGCCTGGGTGACCTGCTCGGCGCACTGGTGATCATCGGCATCACCTTCGCCCTGGCCGGCAACCTGCCGGGCCTGCTCGAAGTGCTGGTGCTGTCACGCCTGAACCTGGCGCAGGGCAGCGCCTATGCCACCACCACACTGCTGTCCTACGTGATTGCCGGGGTCGGTTTCGTCAGTACCTTGTCGACCCTGGGCGTCAGCTGGGACAAGCTGCAATGGCTGGTGGCTGCACTGTCGCTGGGGATTGGCTTTGGCATGCAGGAAATCTTCGCCAACTTCATCTCCGGGATCATGATCCTGTTCGAGCGCCCGGTGCGTATCGGCGACACCATCACCATCGGCAACCTGTCCGGCACGGTGAGCAAGATCCGCATCCGCGCCACCACCATCACCGACTTCGACCGCAAGGACATCATCGTCCCCAACAAGACCTTCATCACCGGCCAGTTGATCAACTGGTCGCTGACCGACACGGTCACCCGGGTCACGCTGAAACTGGGCATCGACTACGGCTCGGACCTGGACCTGGTACGTGAACTGCTGCTCAAGGGCGCACATGACAACCCGCGCGTGCTGAAAGACCCAGAACCGCTGGTGTATTTCCTCAACTTCGGCGAGAGCTCGCTGGATCACGAGTTGCGCATGCACGTGCGCGACCTCGGCGACCGCAACCCGACCCTGGACGAGATCAACCGCTACATCAGCCGCGAGTTCAAGGCCCACGACATCAAGATCTCGGTGCGCCAGGTCGAAGTGTTCCTGATGGACACCCAGGGCCACAAACAGAAGCTGATCGCCGTTGAAGGTGGCGACGGGACAAAACCCGAAGGCACTCAACCGTTCTGACTGGACTCAAACCGGCATGCACCGCACACTCGCGGCGAGGGCCTGGCCCTCGTCCGCCATGCCAGGAGCCGGCCCGTGAAAGCCCTAGACCAACTGACCTTCGACAATCGCTTCGCCCGCCTCGGCGATGCCTTCTCCACTCAGGTACTGCCTGACCCGATCGCCGAGCCGCGGGTGGTAGTGGCCAGCGAGTCGGCGATGGCCCTGCTCGATCTCGACCCGGCGCAGGCAGCGCTGCCGCTGTTTGCCGAGCTGTTCAGCGGCCACCAGTCCTGGCAAGACGCCGACCCACGGGCGATGGTCTACTCCGGGCACCAGTTCGGCGGCTATACGCCGCGTCTGGGCGATGGCCGCGGATTGCTGCTGGGCGAAGTAGTCAACGATGCCGGTGAGCACTGGGACCTGCACCTCAAGGGTGCCGGGCAAACGCCTTATTCGCGTATGGGTGATGGCCGCGCCGTGCTGCGCTCGTCGATCCGCGAGTTCCTCGGTTCCGAAGCCCTGCACGCCTTGGGCATCCCCAGCAGCCGCGCGCTGTGCGTGATCGGCTCGAGCACGCCGGTGTGGCGTGAGACCCAGGAGAGCGCGGCAATGATCCTGCGCCTGGCACAGAGCCATATCCGTTTTGGCCACTTCGAGTATTTCTATTACACCCGCCAGCCAGAACAGCAGCAGCTGCTGATCGACCATGTGCTGGAGCAGCATTACCCTGAATGCCGCAGCGCCGAGCAACCGTACCTGGCGATGTTCCAGACCATCGTCGAGCGCAACGCCGAGTTGATCGCGCGCTGGCAGGCCTATGGCTTCTGCCATGGGGTGATGAACACCGACAACATGTCGATTCTGGGCATCACCTTCGACTTCGGCCCGTTTGCCTTCCTCGACGACTTCGACGCCAACTTCATCTGCAACCACTCTGACAATCAGGGGCGTTATAGCTACAGCAATCAGGTGCCCATCGCCCACTGGAACCTCAGCGCACTGGCCCAGGCCTTGACTCCGTTTGTCGAGGTCGAGGCACTGAAGCAGGCGCTGGGCCTGTTCTTGCCGCTGTACCAGACCCACTACCTCGACCTGATGCGCCGCCGCCTGGGCCTGACTACCGCAGAGGACGACGACCTGCAATTGGTCGAAACCCTGCTGCAACGTATGCAGAGCGGCGGCGTCGACTACACGCTGTTCTTCCGCCGGCTTGGCGATCAGCCCGCCGCAGCGGCCCTGCAGGTAGTACGCGACGATTTTGTCGATCTGGCCGGCTTCGATGCCTGGAGCGCGACCTATCTGGCCCGCTGTGAGCGCGAGCCAGCCAACGCCGAGGGCCGCCGCGAGCGTATGCATGCGGTCAACCCACTGTACGTGCTGCGCAATTACCTGGCACAGAAGGCCATCGAAGCGGCCAATGGCGGTGACTACACCGAAGTGCGCCGCCTGCATCAGGTGTTGAGCAGGCCGTTCGAAGAACAGCCGGGCATGCAGGCGTACGCCGAGCGCCCGCCGGAGTGGGGCAAGCATCTGGAAATCAGTTGCTCGTCGTGAGTAACTTTTGAGGACGTCGGAGGGCGCTATGCGCCCCTTTCGCGACACAAGGCCGCTCCTACAGGCACCGCGCAATACCGACGTACGCGGTCAACTGTAGGAGCGGCCTTGTGTCGCGAAAGGGCTGCAAAGCAGCCCCAGAATTTCCGCTCAGAATCGCATTCATAAGGAGTCACAATGTCCGATCCACTAGTGATCCCCTGCCCACACTGCAACGGCCTCAACCGCCTGCCGGCCGAGCGCCTGAACGACACGCCCAAATGCGGCCGCTGCAAACAGGCCGTGTTGCTGAGCCGGCCGTTCGATCTGAGCGAGGCAAACTACGCCAGCCAGATCAAAGGCGATCTGCCCTTGTTGCTGGACGTCTGGGCCGACTGGTGTGGGCCGTGCAAGTCGTTCGCGCCGATCTTCACCCAGGCAGCGGCGCAACTGAGCGGTCGCTGCCGTTTGGCCAAGCTCGATAGCGAAGCCAACCGCAATCTGGCCAGCCAACTGGGCATCCGCTCGATCCCAAGCTTGATCCTGTTCAAGAACGGTCGCGAAATCAGCCGTCAGGCTGGCGCATTTCCACTCCACTCATTACTGGAGTGGCTGCGCAGCCAGGGCGTTTAGGCGTTTTCTTCGAGCAACGCGTGCAGCTCGACGAACTGCTGGGTCAGCTTGTGCCGCGGATCCAGGTGGATCAGCGGCAGGCTGGCATGGTGCGATTCGCGCATCTTCACCGAGCTGGTCAGGTACACCGGCAACACCGGCAGGCCCTCTTCGATCAGCTCATCGAGCATCTGCTGCGGCAGGCTGGCGCGTGACTGGAATTGATTGACCACAATGCCTTCGACCAGCAGGTCTTCGTTGTGGTCGTCCTTCAACTCTTCGATCTCGGCCAGCAGGCCGTACAGCGCCTGGCGCGAGAAACTGTCGCAGTCGAAGGGGATCAGCACTCGGTCGGCCGCGATCAACGCTGATACCGCATAGAAATTCAGCGCCGGCGGGGTATCGATGTAGATCCGATCGTAATCCTCGTCGAGCTCTTCGAGCAATTTGCGCAGCTTGTTGATCTTGTGCTTGGCCTCGAGCTTGGGCTGCAGGTCGGCCAACTCCGCCGTGGCGGTAACCACGTGCAGGTTGTCGAATGGGGTTTCGTAGATATCGACCTTGTTCTTCTTCGAGAACGGCCCGGTCGACAGGCTCTGCTTGAAGAAGTCGGCGATGCCCATGGGGATGTCGTCGCCGGTCAGCCCGGTCAGGTACTGGGTCGAGTTGGCCTGGGAGTCCAGGTCGATCAGCAGGGTCCGGTAGCCTTCGTTGGCGCTGACCGCTGCCAGGTTGCAGGCAATGCTCGATTTGCCCACGCCACCTTTCTGATTGAATACCACGCGCCGCATGAGAGACCTCCGTGTATCAACGAATGTCCGAGTATGTGTCGAGGCCCGTGCATTGGCCAGCGCCACTTCGCTTAAGCCGCTCCAACGGCAGCTGACATGCGGGCTGCACCGCTTGTCGGAATTTGCCCGCACCACATGTCGGCGTTGTGCAAAACGTAAATGAACTTGTCTGATGGCGATTATGTAACCAGCAATTGCTACACATCGCTGGCGCCGTGATAATGCGCGCCACTCGGCGAATATGCCAACCCTGTCAGGTCGTTGTTACGAGTCATTCCTCGGCAAGGCAGTCCTTCAGGGCGGAATAAAAAGCACCGTGATCACCTTCGATATCAGCCAATGGCGTGCCTGGGCTCCAGGCCTGGTGACGCCTGCCGACTGGCAGGCGTGGGCCCAGGGCAGCCGACACAGCTGCAGTGAAGCGGCGTCGCCAGACGTCTCGTTCCTGCCGGCCATGCAGCGCCGTCGCCTGAGCAATCTGGCGCGCATGGCCTTTGCTGTCGGCTGGCCGCTGGCTGAAGGGTACGAGGCACTGCCGCTGGTATTTGCCTCGCGTCATGGCGAAACCCCGCGCACCTTTGCCATTCTCAGTGACCTGGCTGATCAGCAACCGTTGTCGCCGACCCAGTTCAGCCTGTCGGTGCACAACGCGGTAATCGGGCTGTGGTCGATCCTGCGCGGCGAAACCAGCGAGATGACCGCCATCGCCGCCGCCGGCGATGGCCTTGAGCAGGGCCTGCTGGAGGCTGCGGCGCTGTTGGCGGAGGGCGCGCCGGCGGTGTTGCTGATCGTCTGCGAAGAACTGCCGCCGGCGGTCTACGATGCCTGGGTCAACGATGTGCCTTTCGCCTACGCCCTAGGCCTGTTGGTCACCCCGGGTCAGCAGTGGCAACTGAGCCCTGGCCCGGCAGCCACGCAGTCGTTGCCGGCCGCCCTGCCACATGCCCTGAACTGGCTGCAGGCCACACTGAACGGCGTGAATTGCTTCACTCATACCTGGAAGCGGCGGTCATGGACCTGGCAACGGCAGCCGTGAGCAAGCCCCGCGATCACTACTACTGGCGCCTGCTGGCGACAGCTGCGTGTTTTTGCCTGTTTGGTCTCGGCGGCCTGTGCCTGCGCGTGCTGGTGTTTCCGTTGCTCAGTTGCCTGCCGGGCGGAGTGGTGCGTCATCGTCAACGCGCGCGCTACACCATCAGCTGGCTGTTCTGGCAGTTCGTACGGGTGATGCGGTTCAGTGGCGTGCTCACCTACCAGATCGACGGCGCCGAGCGCCTCGGCCGCCCCGGGCAGATGATCATCGCCAACCACCCCTCGCTGATCGATGTGGTGTTTCTCATCGGTCTGGTGCGTCAGGGCAATTGCGTAATCAAGCAGAGCCTGTTCGACAACCCCTTCACCCGCGGTCCGGTCAGTGAAGCGCAGTACCTGGGCAACGATGGCAGCATGGACATGCTCGACAACGCCGTGCAATGCCTGCGCGATGGCCAGCCGCTGGTGATATTCCCGGAAGGCACACGCACCCCGCCCGGCCAGACGCCGGCCTTTCATCGCGGCGCCGCCGCGATTGCCCTGCGCGGTGCGAAGATCATCACCCCCGTAACCATCAAGGTCAGCCCGACCACCCTGACCAAGAACGAACCCTGGTACCGCATCCCTCAGCGCCGCGTGCACTTGAGCCTGAGTGTCGGCGCCGATATCGACCCACAAACGTTCGCCGCCCTCGGACCTGCGCCAAAGGCGTCGCGCGCACTCAACGATTATCTGCATCAGTACTACATCAAGGAGCTCGCCATCGATGAGCGATCCACAGCAAGACCTTAACCGTGACCTCAAGCAATTGATCATCGACGCACTCGGCCTGGAAGACATAGCCGTGGACGACATCGACGACCAGCAACCGCTGTTTGGCGACGGCCTGGGCCTGGACTCGGTGGACGCTCTCGAGCTCGGTCTGGCGATACAGAAGCGCTATGGCATCAAGATCGACGCCGACGCCAAGGACACCCGCAACCATTTCAGCAGCGTCGCCGCACTGGCGGCGTTCGTCACTGCCCGCAACGCCGCCTGAGAACTCACATGCAAACCCGCGAAGACATCTTCAATATTTTGCGCGATGCGCTGGTCGAGCTGTTCGAGCTGGAGCCAGAGCGCGTAACCCTGGACGCCAACCTGTATCAGGACCTGGAAATCGACAGCATCGATGCGATCGACCTGATCGACCACATCAAGCGCCAGACCGGCAAGAAAATCGCCGCCGAAGAGTTCAAGGCCGTGCGCACCGTCAATGATGTGGTCGAAGCGGTGTTCCGCCTGGTCAACCCGGCCGCATGAAACGCCTGATCGGCCTCGGTCTGGTCGTGGCTGGGGTGCTGTACCCGTTTGCCGTGCATTTCGGCCTGGCGCACTTTGCCCCGTGGCAGTTCGCCCTGCTGCTGGGTGGCCTGTGGCTGGCCCGCGCCTTGAGCGCGCCGCGCCGCCCGGCCAGCCTGTGCATGGCCGCGCTGGCGTTGGCCTTCTGCGCCCTGCTCGGGCTGAGCGACAGTGCCCAACTGCTGCGCTGGTACCCGGTGCTGATCAGCACCTTCATGCTCGGCCTGTTCGGCTCCAGCCTGCTTCACGGCATGCCCATGGCCGAGCGCCTGGCACGCCTGCAAGAGCCTGATTTGCCAGCCCGCGCGGTGCAGTACACCCGCCGGGTGACGCAGGTGTGGTGCCTGTTCTTTCTGCTTAACGGGCTGATCGCAGCGGGCCTGACCCTGTGGGCGCCACTGAGCTGGTGGACCCTGTACAACGGCCTGATCGCCTATATCGCGATGGGCCTGCTGTTCGCTGGCGAATGGCTGACAAGACAACGTGTGCGAGGACGCCCATGAACTGGATCAATCTTCACCACCTGCTGCGCCCGCTGGATGCGCCGCGCCAGGTGACCCAGGCGCCGGCGCTCGACCACGCCGAGCTGTGCACCCAGGCCTTGCGCCTCGCCGGTGGCCTGCAGCAGCGCGGCGTGCAGCGCCTGGCGGTGCACCTGGAAGACGCCGCCGAGTTGGCGATCGCACTGCTCGGCGCCTGGCGCGCTGGCGTCACCGTGTTGCTGCCAGCCGATCTGCAAGCCGCCACGCGGGCGCGCTGGAGCGAGCAGGTCGACCTGTGGCTCAGCGACCAGGCCGGCGATCATTCATTGCTCAGCCTGCTCGGTGAGCCACTGCCGGCAGCCGACCTCGACCCGCACACCTGCTCGATCAGCCTGTGCACCTCCGGCTCCAGCGGCGAGCCCAAGCGCATCGACAAGCAGCTGAGCCAACTGGCCAATGAAGTCAGCGCGCTGCAGGCACTGTGGGGCGCCAGCCTGGGCGAGGCCTGGATCATTGGCAGCGTCGCCACCCAGCACATCTATGGCCTGCTGTTCCGCGTGCTCTGGCCACTGTGCGCGGGGCGCGGCTTCGAGCGCCGCCAACTGCCGTTCCCCGAAGACCTGCAACGGGCCAGCCGTGAACATGCAGACTTCGCCTGGGTGGCCAGCCCGGCCCTGCTCAAACGCATGGGTGACAACCTCGACTGGCCAGCGCTGGGCCACGTGCGCCGGGTGTTCACCTCCGGCGGCGCCCTGCCCGCCGAAGCCGGCCAGCGCCTGCAGCAGTTGCTCGGGCAATGGCCGACCGAGATCTTCGGCAGCTCTGAAACCGGCGGTATCGCCTGGCGTCAGGGCGACACCCTGTGGCAGCCCTTTGCCGAGGTGCAACTGAGCCAGGACGCGCACGGCGCCCTGCGCATTGCCTCACCCTACCTGCCCGTCGGGCATGTCGAGCAAACGGCCGATGCGGTCCAGTTCAGCACCGACGGGCGCCTGCGCCTGCTCGGCCGGCTCGACCGGATCGTCAAGCTGGAAGAAAAACGTGTGTCGCTGCCCCTGCTCGAACAAGCGCTGTGCAGCCATGCCTGGGTCAGCGAAGCGCGGCTGGGCATGCTCGAACAGGGCCGCGCCTACCTCGGCGCCTTGCTGGTGTTGTCGGCCAGCGGACTGCACGCCCTGCGCAATCAGGGCCGACGCGCGTTGATCGAAGGCCTGCGACGGCACTTGGCCGATCATTGCGAAGCGGTCGCCCTGCCGCGGCGCTGGCGACTGCTGCGCCAGCTGCCGTTGACCAGCCAGGGCAAGCTGCCCGAGGCCCAGGTGCAGGCGCTGCTGCAAGCCTCACGCAGCATGCAGCCAGAGCTGCTCGAACAGCGCCAGGAGCAGGACCAGCACCTGTTCACACTGCACGTGCCGCTGGACTTGGCCTGCTTCAGCGGGCACTTCCCGAAAACGCCGGTGCTGCCCGGTGTGGTGCAGGTCGACTGGGCGATTGCCCTGGCCAGCGAACTACTGCCGGGCCAGCGCCGCTTTGCCGGCATGGAAGTGCTCAAATTCCAGCAACTGGTGCGCCCCGGCGACGAAGTGCTGCTGAGCCTGCGCTGGGACAGCGAGCGCGGCAAACTCTACTTCGCCTACACCTGCGCCGGGCAGGCCTGCTCCAGCGGCCGCATTCTGATGGAGACGGTCGATGCATAAGCCTTGCGCAGTGATCCCGGTATACAACCACGAGCACGCGCTGCCAGCAGTAGTCAGCGACCTGCAGCGCGCCGGGCTGCCCTGCGTGCTGGTTGACGACGCCAGCAGCCCCGCATGCGCCTCAGTGCTGGCACAGCTGGCCACTCAAACGGACATCTATCTGGTCAGCCTGAGCGTCAACCAGGGCAAGGGCGGCGCGGTGATGGCCGGCCTGCGCGAAGCGGCGCGGCTGGGTTTCAGCCATGCACTGCAAGTAGACGCCGACGGCCAGCATGACCTGGGCGACATCGGCCGTTTTCTTGAGCTTTCGCAGAATGATCCACAGGCACTGGTGTGTGGTTATCCGCAATACGACGCCAGCGTGCCCAAGGGCCGTCTGTATGCGCGCTACCTGACCCATGTATGGGTGTGGATCAACAGCCTGTCGCTGCAGATTCCCGATTCCATGTGCGGTTTTCGCGTCTACCCGCTGCCTGCCACGCTGGCCCTGATCAACAGCGTCAAGCTTGGCCGGCGAATGGATTTCGATCCGGAGATCCTGGTGCGCCTGGCCTGGCGCAACCAGCCGATGCGCTGGCTGCCAACCCGCGTGCACTACCCGCAGGACGGCCTGTCGCACTTTCGCCTGGTGCACGACAACGCGCTGATCTCGACAATGCACGCCAAGCTGTTCTTCGGCATGCTGCTGCGCGCGCCGCTGATCGTCTGGCGCAGGTGGCGCGCATGACTACTCCTGCGCGGCACTGGGCACAGCATCAGGAGCGCGGCAGTTTCTGGCTGATGAAGCTGACCGCAACGCTGGTACGGCTGCTTGGCCGGCGCGTGCTGAGCCCGCTGATCCACGTCATCGTCGGCTACTTCTTCCTGTTCGGCCGCCGCGCCCGGCGCAGTGCCTGGCAATACCAGCAACGGCTCAGCGCATGCAACGGCGGACAGACACCGGCGCCGAGCCAGTGGCAGGTGTTCCGCCAGTTCATGGCGTTCGCCGACGCCCTGCTGGACAAGCTCGACGTATGGAATGGCCGCCTGCGCCTGGAAGACATCGAAATCGACGACCCAGCGCAACTGCGCACGCAATTGCGCGGCGAACGCGGGCAGATGCTGGTGGGCGCCCACTTGGGCAACCTTGAAGTGTGCCGGGCGCTGGCCGAACTGGGCGAGCAGGTGACCATGAACGTGCTGGTGCACACCCGCCACGCCGAGCGCTTCAACCGCCTGCTGGGCGAGGCCGGCGCGACCAATCTGCGCCTGATTCAGGTCAGCGAATTGGACCCGGCAGTGATGCTGCAGTTGTCCGAACGGCTCGAGCGCGGCGAATGGCTGGCGATTGCCGGTGATCGGGTACCGCTGCATGGCGCGCGCACCGTCGAGGTGGATTTCCTCGGTCACCGCGCCGCATTCCCGCAGGGGCCGTGGCTGCTGGCGGGGATCCTTGGCTGCCCGCTCAACCTGCTGTTCTGCCTCAAGCTGCAAGGCCGCTACCGAGTCACCCTCGAACCCTTTGCCGAGCGTGTGCAATGGCGCCGCGGCCAGCGCGACCAAGTGATTGCCGAATGGACCACGCGCTATGCGCAACGCCTGGCGCACTACTGCAGCCAAGCGCCGCTGCAGTGGTTCAACTTCTACCCTTTCTGGAAGACCGACGACGATGCATCCGCATGAGCCTGTAACTTTCGGTGAGTCGCACCTGGCCATCGAAGCTGTTGTAGCCCTGGCCGAACGCCGGGCCAGCGCCCACTTGCAGGACGACGCCGCCTACCGCGAACGCATCGCTCGTGGCGCGCGCTTTCTCGACACCCTGCTGAGCAAAGAAGGGGTGATCTACGGCGTCACTACCGGTTACGGCGATTCCTGCGTGGTGGCCGTGCCGCTGGAGCATGTCGAAGCGCTGCCGCAGCACCTGTACACCTTCCATGGCTGCGGCCTGGGCCGCCTGCTCGAAGCACCGGCGGTGCGCGCCGTGCTGGCGGCCCGCCTGCGCTCGCTGAGCCACGGCGTGTCGGGGGTGCGCCTGGAGTTGCTGGAGCGCCTGCGCGCGTTCCTCGAGCACGACATCCTGCCGTTGATCCCGGAAGAAGGTTCGGTCGGCGCCAGCGGCGACCTGACGCCGCTGTCGTACGTCGCAGCGACCCTGTCCGGCGAGCGCGAGGTCAGCTACCAGGGCCAGCGCCGCAGTAGTGCCGACGTGCACCGCGAGCTGGGCTGGCAGCCCTTGGTGCTGCGCCCCAAAGAGGCACTGGCATTGATGAACGGCACTGCGGTGATGACCGGCCTGGCTTGCCTGGCCTTCTCCCGCGCCGACTACCTGCTGCAACTGGCCACGCGCATCACCGCCCTCAACGTGATCGCCCTGCAGGGCAACCCGGAGCACTTCGACGAGCGCCTGTTCGCCGCCAAGCCGCACCCCGGCCAGACACAAGTCGCCGCCTGGTTGCGCCAGGACCTGGCCATCGACGCCCCGCTACCACCGCTGCACCGCCTGCAGGACCGTTACTCGCTGCGCTGCGCGCCGCATGTACTGGGCGTGCTCGCCGATAGCCTGGGCTGGCTGCGCGGTTTTATCGAAACCGAGCTGAACAGCGCCAACGACAATCCGATTATCGACGGCGACGCCGAGCGCGTACTGCATGGCGGGCACTTCTATGGCGGCCATATCGCCTTTGCCATGGACAGCCTGAAAACCCTGGTGGCGAACGTTGCCGACCTGCTCGACCGCCAGCTCGCGCTGCTGGTCGATACCCGCTACAACCACGGCCTGCCAAGCAACCTGTCGGGCGCCCCGGCCGAGCGGGCGATGATCAACCATGGCTTCAAGGCCGTGCAGATCGGCGCCAGCGCCTGGACCGCCGAAGCGCTCAAGCTGACCATGCCGGCCAGCGTGTTCTCGCGCTCCACCGAATGCCACAACCAGGACAAGGTGAGCATGGGCACCATCGCTGCGCGCGATGCCCTGCGCGTGCTGGAGCTGACCGAGCAGGTTGCCGCTGCGACCCTGCTGGCGGCGAACCAGGGCGTGTGGCTGCGTGCCCGCCAGGCAGAAAGACATGCACTGCCGCCAGCACTGGCGCAGATGCACGAAGCCCTGCTCGTCGAGTTCGTCCCGGTGATCGAAGACCGCGCGCTGGAAGCCGACCTGCGCCACTGCCTGCTGCGCATCGGCCAACGTCACTGGAGGCTGCATGCGTAGTGCGGGAGTGATCCACGTCGACACTGAAGTGCAGGTGCCGTTTTTCGACGTCGACAGCATGCATGTGGTCTGGCACGGCCATTATGTCAAATACCTGGAAGTGGCCCGCTGCGCGCTGCTCGACCAACTCGGCCACAACTACGTGCAGATGCAGGCGAGCGGTTTTGCCTGGCCGGTGATCGACCTGCAGCTGCGTTATATCCGCGGCGCCACCTTCGGCCAGCGCTTGACCGTGCGCGCGAGCCTGGTCGAGTGGGAAAACCGCTTGAAGATTCATTACCTGATCAGCGACGCCGAAACCGGCGAGCGGATGACCCGCGCGAGCACGGTGCAGGTCGCGGTGCACATCGACAGCGGCGAAATGCAGCTGGCCTCGCCGCAGGTCATGCTCGACGCCGTACAGAGGGTTTTGCCATGAAGCGCCTGTGCACACTGCTGACCCTTGCCCTGAGCCTGCTCAGCCCGCTGGCGCAAGCATTCAGCCTTGATGACCTGCAGCGCCAGCTCAGCGCGCCGGCCGTGGTCAAAGGCCCGTTCATTCAGGAAAAGCACCTGCGCGCTCTACCCCAGCCGTTGCTGAGCAAGGGCCAGTTCGTGCTGGCCCGCGAGCATGGTTTGTTGTGGCTGTTGCAGACGCCGCTGCGCCAGGACTACCGGATCGACGCCAACGGCATTGCCCGGCGTGATCCGAGCGGCTGGCAGCGCCTGCCCAGCGCCAGTGCCGGCGCCGAGCAGAACCGGCTGTTCTTTGCCGTGCTGCAAGGCGACAGTGCCGGTCTCAAGCGCGACTTCGAACTGAGCCTGAGCGGTGACGCCACGCACTGGCAGCTGCAACTGACCCCGCGTTCGCTGCTGCTCAAACAGATCTTCACCCGCATCGACATCAGCGGCGGGCAGTTCGTCGAACAGATTCAGCTCAGTGAAACCCAGGGCGACAGCACGCTGCTGCGCATGACCGACAGCCATGGCGCTGCCGCCCTCAGCGACACGGAGCGCAGCGATTTTGTCGATTGAACGCTGGTTGCCGCGCGGCTTTCTCGCCCTGCTGCTGGTGATGCTGGCCATCGCCGGCTGGCAATGGCAGCGCGGCGCGCCGTTGTCGGCCGACCTGATGGCGCTGGTGCCGGGCGCCACCGAAGACGCCCTGGTCAAGCGCGCCGAACTGCGCGTGCAAGAGCCACTGAACCGCGAGGTACTGGTGCTGGTTGGCCACGCCGAACGCCAGCAAGCGCTGGCCCTTGCCGAACAACTGGCCGGCCAATGGCAGGCCAGCGGACTGTTCGAGCGCGTGCAGTGGAGCCTGCAGACAGACCTCGGCGCGGTCCGCGAGCAGTTGCTCGCCGGCCGCGTGGCGATGCTCTCGGCAGCTGACCGCGCGCAACTGCGCGAACGGCCTGCGGCATTCATCGAGCAGCGCGTGCAGAGCCTGTTCGACCCGTTTTCCGGGTTCAGCCTGGTGCCTGCCCAGGACGACTGGCTGGGCTTGACCGGGCGTATTCAGAACAGCCAGCCGAAACCCGTCAATATCGAACTGGACACGGCCAGTGGCGCCTTGATCGCGCAGGCCGATGGCCGCCAGTGGGTGCTGCTGCGGGCGCGCACCCTGGGCACTGCCTTCGATATGAAGCTACCGCTGCAGGTGGCCGAGCTGCTGGCTGATGCCCGCCGCCAGGCCGAACCGCAAGGCGCCCAGTTGCTGGCCGCCAGTGGCCTGCTGTACGCGGCCGCCGGCCAGCAGCAGGCCAGCCGCGAAATCACCTGGGTCGGCGGTGGCGCGACGTTGAGCATTCTGTTGTTGCTGCTGCTGGCGTTTCGTCGCTGGCGGGCCCTGCTGGCGTTCGTGCCGGTGCTGACCGGCATGCTGTTCGGCTCGGTGGTGTGCGTGGCGCTGTTCGGCCACATGCACGTGATGACTCTGGTACTCGGTTCGAGCCTGATCGGCGTAGCGGTGGATTACCCGCTGCATTACTTGTCGAAGAGCTGGAGCCTCAAGCCATGGCGCAGTTGGCCGGCGGTACGCCTGACCCTGCCAGGGCTGAGCCTGAGCCTGGCGACCAGCTGCATCGGTTATCTGGCGCTGGCGTTCACGCCGTTTCCGGCCCTGACCCAGATTGCCGCGTTCTCGGCCGCCGGCTTGATCGGCGCCTACCTGTGCGCGGTGTGCCTGCTGCCGGCATTGCTGGGCCAGGTCGAGCTGAAGCCGGCGCAGTGGCCGCTACGTATCGCGCAAGCCCTCACCGACTGGCGCGAGCGGCTGTTGCGCAGAGTGCCCAGCGCAGTGCTGCTGGTGCTGGTGCTGCTGTTTTGCGGCGCTGGGCTGTGGCAGCTGGACACGCGTAACGACATCCGCCAATGGGTGGCGAGCCCGCCGCAACTGCAAGAGCAAGCCCAGGCAGTCGCACGCATCACCGGCTACCAGCCAACCAGTCAGTTCTACCTGGTGCGCGGGGCTGATCCAGAGCAACTGTTCCAGCGCCTGCAGGCGCTGTCGGCCAAGCTCGACGAGCTGCGTGACCTAGGCAAGCTCAAGGGTTATCTGAGCCTCTCGCAGATCGTCGCCAGCCCTGAGCAGCAGGCACAAACCCGGCAGGCGCTGGCCCACCTGAGCGACTACTGGCAGCCGCTGGTTGAACTCGGTGTGCCGCAAGCCGGCCTGCAAACCCAGCTGCAACAGCTGCAAACGTTGCCGCCCCTGAGCATCGAGCAGGCCCTCGCCGGTCCGCTTGCTGAAGCCTGGCGACCGCTCTGGCTTGGCCAGGACGCCACCGGCGTCGCCGCCATCGTCAGTCTGCAAGGCCTGAGCGATGCCAGCCTGCTGCGCTTGCAGACCGACGGCCTGGATGGCGTGCAACTGGTAGACCGGCTCGGCGAACTCAATCAACTGTTCGCCGCCACCCAGATCAGCGCCGCCGAGCTCAAGCTGCTGTCCTGCGCACTGATCCTGGTGCTGCTGGCAGTCCCGTTCGGCCTGCGCGGTTCGCTGCGCATTGTCGCCCTGCCGCTGCTGGCAGCGTTATGCAGCCTGGCCAGCCTCGGTTGGCTGGGGCAGCCGCTGACACTGTTCAGCCTGTTTGGCCTGCTGCTGGTCACGGCCATCAGCGTCGACTACGCCATCCTCATGCACGAGCGTATCGGCGGGGCTGCGGTGAGCTTGCTCGGCACCTTGCTGGCGGCTCTGACCACCTGGCTGTCGTTCGGCCTGCTGGCGCTGTCGCAGACGCCTGCGGTGAGCAACTTCGGCATGGCCGTCAGCCTCGGGTTGATCTTCAGTTTCCTGCTGGCGCCGTGGGCAGCGGCACGCGAGACGCCGGCGGTGCAGCCATGAGCATCGTCCTGTTCTGGCTCATGGCCCTGGCCCTGTTTGCCGTGGCCAGCGCATTCGGCAAACGCCTGGGGCTTATCCCTATCGTCAGCCAGCTGCTGTTGGCCGCGCTGGTGCTGCCGCTGCTGATGCTGTTGTGGGTACAACCGCACTGGCAGCTTGACGGCGCCCAGCTGATCGCCCCGAGCTGGCTGAAGACCCTCTACGGCTGCAGCTTTGCCCTGTTGCTGGGACACATTCTTGCTGACGTCGCGCAGCTGCGCCTCGACCCGCAAGCATTGAAGATCGCCCTGCCCAGCTTCGCCGTGCCGTTTGCCTGCGGCCTGGCCTGCGCGCTGTGGCTGCTTGAACTGAGCGGGGTCAGCGCCCTGGCCATGGGCCTGGTGTTCGCCATCACCGCAATCCCAGTGCTGTACCTGTACCTGCGCGCCATCGACTACCCGCCAGCCGCCAGCCAGCGCCTGCTGCAGGCCGCGATCGTCATCGACCTGGCCTGCTGGCTGTTGCTCGGCATGGGCCAGGGCAGCCTGCAGCCGAGCAGCCTGGCCCTGCCGGCGCTGGCGGCGCTGACGCCGGTAGTGCTGCGAGGGCTGGGCCTGCGCGCGCCCCGTCTATACGGCCTGGTGTTCCTGCTACTGCTGTTTGCCGCCGAGCACTACCGGCTCAACGCGCTGATCTTCGGCGTTGGCTATCTGGCCTGCTTGCGCGTGCTTGGCCTGCAGCTACGCCTGCCGCTGCCAGACGCCAGCAACCGCCGCCTGCAACAAGGCCTGGCCGTGCCGCTGATCCTCACCTACGGCGTGGTCCAGATCGACCTGCAGCATGCCTTCGCAGGCTTCGACGCCAGCCAGCTGCTGGCGCTGCTGGTGCTGCCGATCCTGAGCAAGCTGCTCGGTAACTGGCTCGGTTTGAGCTGGGCGACCGCCTCGTTCGCCGGCGCCAGCAAGTGGCGCGAGAGCCTGCTGCTGAACATCCGCGGCCTCAGCGAAATCGTTTTTCTCAATCTGTTGCTGACCCAGCAGCTGATCAGCCCGGCGTTGTACTTCGCGCTGATGCTGATGAGCCTGATCGCCACCCTCATGCCTGCCTTCGCCGGCCTGCATCGCATCCCGCAGACTTCCCTCACACCGCCAAGGAGGCCACATGCCGAACTGTGAACTGCAACACCACCAGGTCGTGGTCATTGGCGCTGGCCCCTCGGGCGCCATCGCTGCCGCGTTGCTCAAGCGCCGCGGCCACGACGTGCTGGTCATCGAGCGCCAGCGCTTCCCGCGCTTCTCCATTGGCGAAAGCCTGCTGTCGCACTGCATCGACTTCATCGAAGAAGCCGGCATGCTCGAAGCGCTCGAAGCGGCGGGTTTCCAGTACAAGGACGGCGCCGCCTTTGCCTGGGGTGATGAGTACAGTGCGTTTGATTTCGGCGAAACCTTCAGCCAGGGCCGGCCGAGCACCTTCCAGGTCCAACGGGCGCGGTTCGACAAGCTGCTGGCCGACCAGGCCGAGGCCCAGGGCGTGGAAATCCGCTACGAGCACGAGATCATCAGCGTCGACATGAGCGCTGCGCAGCCACGCCTGCGCGCACGCCGGCCAGACGCCAGCGAATACGAAGTGCAGGCCGACTTCGTCCTCGATGCCAGCGGCTATGGCCGCGTGTTGCCGCGCCTGCTCGACCTTGAAGCACCGTCGAATTTCCCGGTGCGCCAGGCAGTATTCACCCACATCGAAGACCGCATCGATCTGCCCGGCTTCGACCGCAACAAGATCCTTATCACCACCCACCCGGAACATCGCGACATCTGGTTCTGGACCATCCCGTTCAGCGACGGTCGCGCCTCGCTGGGTGTCGTCGCGGCCGCCGAGCGCTTTGCTGCAGCGCCGACCGATCTGGACGCCTGCCTGCAGCATTTCGTGGCGCAGACGCCAAGCCTGGCCAAGGTCTTGGCCAACGCCGTGTGGGACACCCCGGCGCGGACCATCGGCGGCTACTCGGCCAACGTCAAAACCCTGCATGGCAACGGCTTTGCCCTGCTCGGCAACGCCGCAGAGTTTCTCGACCCGGTATTTTCGTCCGGAGTCACCATTGCCATGCGCTCGGCCAGCATGGCTGCCGCCCTGCTCGACCGCCAGTTGCGCGGCGAAGCGGTCGACTGGCAGCGGGAGTTTGCCGAGCCGCTCAAACGTGGGGTGGATACCTTCCGCGCCTATGTCGAGGGTTGGTATGACGGCAGCTTCCAGGACGTGATCTATCACCCCGGCAGCTCGCCGCAGATTCGCGCCATGATCAGCTCGATTCTGGCTGGCTACGCCTGGGATGAGCGCAACCCGTTCGTGGCTGAACCACGGCGCCGGCTGGCGACTCTGGCGGCGCTTTGCGCGAGGGGCCAGGCATGAGTCAGCCTCCGTTCCTCAGCGCCAGCTATGTCGAAGAAACTCGCTTTGGTTTCTGGTTCCTGCGCAGCCACACCTGGCAGCATCACGTACTACGGGTGGCGATCGACGACCTGCGTCAGTTGTTCGAAAGCCCGCTGCCAGCGGCGCCGGTGCTGCTCGATGCCGGCTGCGGCCAGGGCAAATCGTTCAAGCATCTGCAGCGAGTGTTTGCGCCCGGCCGATTGATCGGTATCGATGCCGACCCGCACAGCCTGCAACTAAGCGGCGCCGAAGCTACGCGCCAGGGCCTTGCGGTCGAGCTGCAGGGCAGCGACTGCGCCCAACTGCAACTGGCAGACGCCAGCGTCGATATCGTCTTCTGCCATCAGACCTTCCACCATCTGGTGGAACAGGAGCAGGCCCTCGCCGAGTTCTGGCGGGTGCTTAAGCCTGGTGGTTATCTGCTGTTCGCCGAATCCACCGAAGCCTATATCGACACCTGGGTGATCCGCTGGCTGTTCCGCCACCCAATGCATGTACAGAAGAGTGCCGAGGGTTATCTGCAGATGCTGCGCGAGCAGGGCTTTGCCTTCACCGCGCGCAATGTCTCCTACCCGTACCTGTGGTGGAGCCGCGCCAAGGACTTCGGCCTGCTCGAACGGCTGCGCCTGTGCAAGCCGCCCGCGCCAGGCCAGCGCGAAGAAACCCTGGTCAATGTGGTCGCCCGCAAGCCGCTGGTGCAGCCATGAGGGCGCTGCTGCTGGCGACGCTGTGCCTGGTGCTGGCCGCCTGCAGCAGCCGCGCGCCGCTGCCCGCGCAGATGCCGCAGTTGCAGTTGCCCCAGCAGTTGCACGTGCAGCGCGAGCAGGCCGGCGAGCGCCAGGACTGGATGCTCGTGGTGCAGGCCGAGAACGGCCAACTGCGCTGGTCGCTACTCGATCTGCTGGGTATTCCCCAGGCACGCCAGTTGTTCGATGGTCAACACTGGCAGGCCGACGGCCTGTTGCCACCCAATCCGCCGGCACGCGAGCTGTTTGCCGCGCTGCTGTTTGCTCTGACCCCCTCCGAGCAACTGGCGCAGCTCTACCCGGATGCCCGCGAACAAGGCCAGCAGCGCTGGTTGGGCGAGCGTTGGCAGGTCAGCTATCGGCAGCCGGGCGCTTTTGACTTGAAACTGGCCCACGGCCTGCGTTATCTAGTCGACCCCCTACCCAGCGAGCGCCTGCCATGACCGCCTACCTGAATGCGCTGGGCCTGACCTGCGCCCTCGGCCGTGGCCAGGCTGAGGTCGCCGCACGCCTGTTTGCCGGTGACTGTTCGGGCATGCAGGCCCAACCTGGGTGGATCCCGGAGCGCTGTCCCACCGTCGGCGCGGTGCAAGCTGAGCTGCCGGCGGTGCCGCTGCCAACGCAGCACAGCCGCAACAATCAATTGCTCTACAGCGCCGCTATGCAGATCGAGCCGGCAATCCGCCAGGCTATCGCCCGGTTCGGCGCGCAGCGTATCGCGGTGGTGCTCGGCACCAGCACCTCGGGGATTGCCGAGGGCAGCGCAGCCATCGCCCAGCAGCGCCGGAGCGGGCAGTTTCCGCCGGACTATCGCTACGACCAGCAAGCCCTCAGCGCGCCGGCAGAATTCCTTGCCGACTGGCTGCAACTGAGCGGCCCGGCCTATGTGATTTCCACCGCCTGCACCTCCAGCGGGCGGGCCTTGCTCAGCGCCCGGCGCCTGCTCGAGCTGGGCGTCTGCGATGCGGTGCTGTGCGGCGGCGTCGACAGCCTTTGTGGCCTGACCCTGAACGGCTTCAACTCCCTTGAGGCGATCAGCCAGGCACGCTGCAATCCGTTCTCGCAGAACCGTGACGGGATCAATATCGGCGAAGCGGCTGCGCTGTTTCTGATGACCGCAGAGCGTAATACCGATGGCCCTTCACTGGCCCTGCTCGGCGCTGGCGCCAGCAGCGATGCCTACCATATTTCAGCGCCTGACCCGAGCGGCGCCGGCGCGCGGCAAACCATGGCCCTGGCCTTGAACAACGCCGGCCTCGCGCCCGAACAGATCGACTACCTGAACCTGCACGGCACCGCCACCGAGCACAACGACGCCATGGAAAGCCTGGCGGTGCACGGCCTGTTCGGCGCGCAGCTGGCCTGCTCGTCGACCAAACCGATGACCGGCCACACCCTAGGCGCCGCCGGCGCGCTGGAAGCCGCCTTCTGCTGGCTGAGCCTGAGTGAGCACAACCCGCACGGCCAGTTGCCACCGCATGTCTGGGACGGCCAGGCCGACCCGCGCCTGCCTGCCCTTAATCTGGTCGACGGCACGCAGCGGATGCATGCGGCGCGGCCACGCCGGATAATGAGCAACTCGTTCGCCTTCGGCGGCAACAATGTCAGCCTGATTGTTGGAGACACCCCATGATTGCCTGGCCTCTGGCCGAACTGCTGCCGCATGCCGGCGACATGATCCTGATCGATCAGGTCGACAGCTGCGACGACGAGCAGATCCACACCCGCAGCACAGTGCGCCCTGGCGGCCTGTTCAACCGCGCCGACGGCAGCCTGCCGGCCTGGCTCGGCCTGGAGCTGATGGCGCAGAGCGTTGCCGCCTATGCCGGTTGCCGCGCCCGTCGCGATGGCCGGCCGGTGGAGCTGGGGTTTCTCCTCGGCACGCGCAACTACCAATGTGATGTCGAACACTTCCCTGCCGGCGCCGAGTTGCACATCCACGCCCTGCGCTCGCTGGAAGACGACAACGGCATGGGTGTGTTCGAGTGTCACCTGCGCGGTCCGGGGCTGCATGCCAGCGCCCGCCTGAATGTCTATCGCCCGCCACAGGTCGCTGGTTACCTGACCGAAGCGGCCCCTGAGGAACCTTGCCATGACTGATACCATCCTGGTCACCGGGTCGAGCCGCGGCATCGGCCGAGCGATCGCCCTGCGCCTGGCGCGTGCCGGTTATGACCTGGTGCTGCATTGCCGCAGTGGCCGTGCCGAAGCCGATGGCGTTGCCGGCGAAATCCACGCCATGGGTCAACAGGCCCGGGTGCTGCAGTTCGACGTAGCCGACCGCGAAGCCTGCCGGGCCATCCTCGAACAGGATGTGGAGACCCACGGCGCCTACTATGGCGTGGTCTGCAACGCCGGCCTGACCCGCGATGGCGCCTTCCCGGCGCTGACCGACGCTGACTGGGACCAGGTCCTGCGGACCAACCTGGACGGTTTCTACAACGTTCTGCATCCGCTGAGCATGCCCATGATCCGCCGTCGCAAACCGGGCCGGATCGTCTGCATCACCTCGGTTTCGGGGTTGATCGGCAACCGCGGCCAGGTCAATTACAGTGCCTCCAAGGCCGGCGTGATCGGCGCGGCCAAGGCGCTGGCGATCGAGCTGGGCAAACGTCAGATCACCGTCAACTGCGTCGCCCCAGGGCTGATCGACACCGCCATGCTCGATGAGCACGTGCCGGTCGACGAGCTGATGAAGATGATTCCTGCCGGACGCATGGGCACGCCCGAGGAAGTCGCCGGCGTGGTCAATTTCCTGATGTCGGCGGAAGCCGCCTACATCACCCGCCAGGTGCTGGCGGTCAACGGAGGGTTGTGCTGATGCGTCGCGTAGTCGTCACCGGCATGGCCGGCATCACCTCCCTGGGCAGCGACTGGGCGACCATCGCCGGCCACTTCGCCAACCAGCGCAGCGGTATCCGGCGCATGGCTGAATGGGATCGCTTCAGCGAGTTGAACACGCGTCTTGCTGGCCCGATCGACGATTTCAAGGTGCCCGGCCACTGGACCCGCAAGCAGTTGCGCAGTATGGGCCGGGTATCGCGCCTGGCCGTGGCTGCGGCCGAGCAGGCGCTGGCCGATGCCGGCCTGCTCGATGATCCAATCATCCGCGATGGCCGCATGGGCGTGGCCTGCGGCTCGTCGACCGGCAGCACCGACGAGATCAAGGCATTCGGCAACATGCTGCTCAACTCGGTAGCCGATGGCCTCAACGCCAACTCCTACGTGCGCATGATGCCGCACACCACTGCTGCCAATATCAGCATCTTTTTCGGCCTGACCGGGCGCCTGATCCCCACCTCCAGCGCCTGCACCAGCGGCAGCCAGGGCATTGGTTATGCCTATGAAGCGATCAAGTTCGGGCGCTTGCCGATGATGCTCGCCGGCGGCGCCGAAGAGCTCTGTCCGACCGAGGCGATGGTGTTCGATGCGCTGTACGCCACCAGCCTGAAAAACGACACCCCGCAGCTGAGCCCACGTCCTTACGACAATGGTCGCGACGGCCTGGTGATCGGCGAAGGCGGCGGCATGCTGGTGCTCGAAGAGCTCGAGCATGCCCTGGCCCGCGGTGCGCGCATCCACGCCGAGATCGTCGGCTTTGGTAGCAATGCCGATGGCCAGCACACCACCCGCCCCGAGCAGAGCACGATGCGCCGGGCCATGGAGCTGGCCCTGGAGGACGCTGCTCTGGCGCCAGAGGCCATCGGCTACGTCAACGGCCACGGTACCGCTACCGAACAGGGCGATATTGCCGAAACACTGGCCACCAGCAGCCTGTTTGGCCCGCACATGCCGATCAGTTCGCAGAAGAGTTTTCTCGGCCACACCCTCGGCGCCTGCGGCGCGCTGGAGTCGTGGTTCAGCATCGAGATGATGAACAGCGACCTGTATGCGCACACCCTCAACCTGGATGAAATCGATCCCCGCTGCGGCGAGCTGGACTACCTGCGCGGCGAGTTTCGCAGGATGAGCAACCAGCATGTGATGAACAACAACTTCGCTTTCGGCGGCGTCAACACTTCGTTGATATTCCGCCGCTGGCCCTGAACACACCCCGATCGAGGAACGATCCGATGCGCCTGAAGACCTGGACTGCCACCACCGCCCTGCTGCTCTGCGCCCTGCCCGGCATCAGCCAGGCACGCGATACCGCGCTGTACCTGCCCTTCGACAAGGTCGTCCAGCAAATGCTCGCCGAAAAGAAACTCGACGGTTCGGTGAAGTTCTATTTGGCCGGTGTACAGCCGCGCGGCAAGGTCAGCGTGATCCAGCCCGGCGCGGTCACCAACAAGAAGACCAATGCCTTCAACAAGACCGACCAGGGTGCCTGTGAGTGGGCCTTGCAGTCGGCCCTGCTGACCCTGCAGGACGCTGCGCGCCGGGCCAATGCCAACGCAGTGACCAACATCGCCAGCTACTACAAGAAGAACGAGCGCAAAGATGCCAGCACCTACGAGTGCCACGCCGGCGCCGTGATCGCAGGCGTCGCACTGAAAGGCGACCTGGCTCGCGTCGACTAAACCGCCGCCATCAGGCGTTGCCAATCAGCAGGTCGGCAAACGCCTTGACCATCACCGAGCTGCCAGCCTGGCGCTGGACCAGCCACACGGCGGTATCCGCCCCTTCATCCAGCACCGTTCGATAGACCACGCCATCGATGCGCATGCGCTGGTACGAGGCTGGCAGCACCGAGACGCCGAGACCTGCCGAAACCAGGCCGATAATCGTCATCGCCTCGCCAACCTCCTGGGCAAAATGCGGGCTGAAGCCTGCCTGGCGGGCCAGCGCCAGCAACTGTGCATGCAAACCACTGCCGTAACTGCGCGGGAAGAACACGAACGGTTCACGGGCCAGATCAGCCATGTGTAACCCTTGTTCACTGGCGGCAACCAAGGGGTGCGAAGCATTCAGCACTGCCACCAGCGGCTCACGGAACAGCTCGGTGACCTGCAGGCCGTCGGGCAACGGCATCGGCCGCATCAGGCCAACTTCGATCGATTCATCGAACACCGCCGCCGCAACATCACGGCTGCTCATCTCCTTCAAACTCAGGTGCACCGCCGGGTAGCGCTGACGGAACGCATGGATCGCCTTGGGGATCTTCGAGGTGAAGGGCGCTGAAGAAGTGAAGCCGATCTTCATCTCGCCGAGCTCACCCAACTGCGCACGGCGGGCGACGTCGGCAGCTTTATCGACCTGTGCCAGCACCTGCCGCGCCTCCTCGAGGAACAAGCGCCCGGCCTCGCTCAGCTCGACCCGACGATTGGTGCGCTCGAACAAACGCGCCCCCAACTCATGCTCCAGCGCCTGAATCTGCTGGCTCAGCGGCGGCTGGGAGATGCCTAGCTGCTGTGCTGCCCGGCCGAAGTGCAGCTCCTCGGCCACGGCAATGAAGTAACGCAGATGACGCAATTCCATAGCTGCTCCGAACGAGTCGTCAAACGTCTTAAACAGGTCGAACAATATATTGGATCTAATCATTAGCCAGCTATATGATTTTTTCCAATCAGCAACATCGGCCAGCGCTTTTGAGGGACCCGTCGTGAAAACTGCTGCAATGCCCCACGTGATCGAAGCCGCCCCGCTGCCGGATATCTGGATCGAAAAAGGCAGCCCGGCGTTCATGAAAACGGTGCTGGCGCTATTCAGCGGCGGCTTTGCCACCTTTGCCCTGCTCTACTGCGTACAGCCGATGATGCCGCTGCTGTCGCAGGAGTTTGCCATCAACGCTGCGCAGAGCAGCCTGGTGCTGTCGGTAGCCACCGCCATGCTTGCCATCGGCCTGCTGATTACCGGGCCGATCTCCGACCGCATCGGCCGCAAGCCGGTGATGGTATTCGCCTTGGTCTGCGCCGCCCTGTCGACCCTGGCCAGCGCGGTGATGCCAAGTTGGGAGCTGGTGCTGGCGACCCGCGCGCTGGTCGGCCTGTCGCTGAGCGGGCTGGCGGCGGTGGCGATGACCTACCTGAGCGAAGAGATCCACCCACAGCACATTGGCCTGGCGATGGGCTTGTACATCGGCGGCAACGCCATTGGCGGCATGTGCGGGCGGCTGATCAGTGGCGTGCTGATCGACTTCGTCAGCTGGCACACAGCGATGCTGTGCATCGGCGGCCTGGCGCTGGTGGCAGCAGTGGTGTTCTGGAAGGTACTGCCCGAGTCGCGCAACTTCCGCCCGCAGACGCTGAACCCTCGCAGCCTGCTCAACGGCTTTGTCATGCACTTTCGCGACGCCGGCCTGCCCTGGCTGTTCCTCGAAGCATTTTTGCTGATGGGTGCATTCGTTACCCTGTTCAACTACATCGGCTACCGCTTGCTGGCCGAGCCTTATCACATGAACCAGGCACTGGTCGGGCTGCTGTCGATTGTCTACCTGTCGGGCATCTACAGCTCCGCCCAGGTCGGCGCCCTGGCCGACCGGCTGGGCCGGCGCAAGGTGTTCTGGGCAAGCATCGTGGTGATGGCCGGCGGCATGTTGATGACCCTGGCCAGCCCGCTGGCGATGATCATCGTCGGCATGCTGGTGTTCACCTTCGGCTTTTTTGGCGCGCACTCGGTGGCCAGCAGCTGGATCGGCCGGCGTGCGCTCAAGGCCAAGGGCCAGGCGTCCTCGCTGTATCTGTTCAGTTACTACGCAGGGTCGAGTGTGGCGGGTACCGCGGGCGGGGTGTTCTGGCACATGGCCGGTTGGAACGGCATCGGCCTGTTCATCGGTAGCCTGCTGGCCGTGGCCTTGCTGGTGGCGCTGCACCTGAGCCGGCTAGCACCAAAAACCGCGTGAAGCCAAAGGCTGCACGCGGTCGCTTTGAAGTCATCGATCAGTTGATGATTTCGACCAGGTCGACATCCACTTCACGGCTCATCAGGTTTTTTTCCACTTCACCGGTCAGCTTGACCTTGGTCTTGTCGTTGAAGCCAGCTGCAGGCATGTCTTCATCGTCGATTTCAACCTTGATGGTGCCGGTGTTGTCCTTGAACTCGAACTTGTCGTCGTTATCCAGCTTCTTGGTAACGAAGCCCTGCAGGACCACACGAGTGTCGTCAGCCGCATCGTTGGCAGCAGCCACGGTGGTAACCGGCTGCGCGCCTGGGCCGGTGTAGGTGGTGGCCAGAGCAGCAGTGCTGAACAGTGGGGCAAGGATCAGAGCGAGGTAGCGAGCTTTCATGGTGATCAAGTCCTGTATCGGTTGAGATGGGACCAGATTAACGATGATCGCTGAATTTAAGCTTAACGCAATATAAACCCGGCACATGGCCTAATGGTGTTCACTTAAGCTCTACATCGCCTGCATCGGGGCTGCTGCGCAGCCCCGGCATTCTTAGGTAAACAGCGTCAGGCACATGGCCGGGTTTTTATTCAGCGACTGATCACTGATGGTATTGCGCCGACAGGTCATGCACGGCGTTGATGAACGCACCCGCATGTTCCGGATCAACCTCAGGCGTGATGCCATGGCCAAGGTTGAACACGTGGCCAGTGCCTTTGCCATAGCTGGCCAGGATGCGCCCGACCTCCTGACGAATCGCCGCAGGCTTGGCGTACAGCACGGTCGGGTCCATGTTGCCCTGCAGGGCAACCTTGTCGCCGACACGGCGGCGGGCATCGCCGATCTCGCAGGTCCAGTCCAGACCCAGTGCATCAGCGCCACAGTCAGCAATGCTCTCCAGCCACATGCCACCATTCTTGGTAAACACAATGACCGGCACCTTGCGCCCATCATGCTCACGGATCAGCCCGCTGATGATCTTGCGCATGTAAGCCAGTGAGAACTCCTGATACGCCGCCGCCGACAGGTTGCCACCCCAGGTATCGAAGATCTGCACCGCCTGCGCACCAGCCTGAATCTGCCCGTTGAGGTAGCTGGTAACCGACTGAGCCAGTTTGTCCAACAGCAGGTGCATCGCCTGCGGATTGTCATAGAGCATGGCCTTGCTCTTGCGGAAGTCTTTCGACGAGCCGCCTTCGACCATGTAGGTGGCCAACGTCCACGGGCTACCGGAGAAACCGATCAACGGCACGCGCCCATTGAGCTCACGGCGGATGGTGCTGACCGCATCCATCACATAGCCAAGGTCCTTGTGCGGATCAGGGATCGGCAGCGCCTCGATATCGGCGAGGGTGCTGACCACCTTCTTGAAACGCGGGCCTTCGCCGGTCTCGAAGTACAGGCCCTGGCCCATGGCATCAGGGATGGTGAGGATGTCCGAGAACAGGATCGCCGCGTCCAGTGGGTAACGATCGAGCGGCTGCATGGTCACCTCGCAGGCGAACTGCGGGTTCTTGCACAGGCTCATGAAGTCGCCGGCCTGAGCACGGCTGGCGCGGTACTCCGGCAGGTAACGGCCGGCCTGGCGCATCATCCAGACGGGCGTGACGTCTACGGGTTGCTTGAGCAGTGCACGCAGGAAACGGTCGTTCTTCAGGGCAGTCATGTCGGCATCCGGAAAAAAAGTGCGGGCATTTTCTCAGACGCCAGCACAAAAGGCACGGCCAAGGCCATGCGTTTTGTCTATTGGGTGTCTTGGGTCAAACGATTTTGTATACAAGATGGCTGGAATGGGGCTGCTTTGCAGCCCCGGCGATCAGTCAGACCTCGAGATAATCCAGAATCCCCTCAGCCGCAGTACGGCCTTCAAAGATCGCAGTCACCACCAGATCCGAACCCCGCACCATATCCCCGCCAGCAAACACTTTCGGGTTGCTGGTCTGGTGCTTGAAGCGCGCCTGCTCCGGAGCAATCACCCGGCCCTGGCTATCGGTCTGGATGTCGAACTGCTCGAACCACGGCGCCGGGCTTGGGCGGAAACCAAAGGCGATCACCACCGCATCTGCCGGCAGGATCTCTTCGGAACCCGGAATCGGCTCAGGGCTGCGGCGGCCACGGGCGTCTGGCTCGCCGAGACGGGTCTCGACCACCTTGACGCCTTCGACCTTGTCTTCACCGACAATCGCGATGGGCTGGCGGTTGTAGAGGAACTTCACGCCCTCTTCCTTGGCGTTCTTCACCTCTTTGCGCGAGCCCGGCATGTTCGCTTCGTCACGACGGTAGGCGCAGCTGACCGACTTGGCGCCCTGGCGGATCGAAGTCCGGTTGCAGTCCATCGCGGTGTCACCACCGCCGAGCACCACGACCTTCTTGCCAGCCATGTCGACGAAGTCTTCCGGCGACTTTTCAAAGCCCAGGTTGCGGTTGACGTTGGCGATCAGGAAGTCCAGCGCATCGTGCACGCCTGGCAGGTCTTCACCGGGGAAGCCGCCCTTCATGTAGGTGTAGGTGCCCATGCCCATGAACACGGCATCGTACTCGGCCAGCAACTGCTCGAGGGTGATGTCCTTGCCCACTTCGGTGTTCAGGCGGAACTCGATCCCCATGCCGGTGAAGACTTCGCGGCGATTGCTCAGCACGGTCTTTTCCAGCTTGAACTCAGGGATGCCGAAGGTCAGCAGACCGCCGATTTCCGGGTTCCGGTCGAACACCACCGGGGTTACCCCTGCGCGCACCAGCACGTCGGCGCAGCCTAGCCCAGCCGGGCCAGCACCAATGATGGCAACCCGCTTGCCGGTCGGTTTGACCTTGGACATGTCCGGGCGCCAGCCCATGGCGAAGGCGGTGTCGGTGATGTACTTCTCGACAGAGCCGATGGTCACCGCACCAAAACCGTCGTTGAGGGTGCAGGCACCTTCACACAGACGATCCTGCGGGCAGACCCGGCCGCACACTTCCGGCAGGGTGTTGGTCTGGTGCGACAGTTCGGCGGCCGCGAGGATGTTGCCTTCGGATACCAGCTTCAACCAGTTGGGGATGAAGTTGTGTACCGGGCACTTCCACTCGCAATACGGGTTGCCGCAACCCAGGCAGCGGTGCGCCTGGTCGACAGACTGCTGCGGCTTGAACGGTTCGTAGATCTCGACGAACTCCTTCTTGCGCTGGCGCAGCAGTTTTTTCTTCGGGTCTTTGCGCCCAACTTCGATGAACTGGAAGTCGTTGTTCAGACGTTCAGCCATTTTCAATACCTCTTCACAGCAGCTGCGAGCCGTTAGCTGCACGCCGCAAGACAATCACGTAAGCCGGGCAACACCCCATGCTGCTTTTGGCCGCAGCTTGGGGCTTGCCACTTGCAGCTGCTTTTACTGCGGGTTGGCACGGGTGCTGGACAACAACTGTTTGAGCGTCGCAGCCTTTGGCTTGACCAGCCAGAAGCGGCGCACATAGTCGTCCAGGTTTTCCGAGAGCTCACGCCCCCACTCGCTGCCAGTCTCCTCGACGTACTCGGAAAGGACCCGCGCCAGATGGCTGCGGTAGGCTTCCATGGCTTCACCACTGATGCGCTGGATTTCCACCAGTTCGTGGTTGAGCTTGTCGAAGAAGCTGTTGTCCATGTCGAGCACGTAGGCGAAGCCGCCAGTCATGCCAGAGCCGAAGTTGTAACCGGTCTTGCCCAATACGCAGACAAAGCCGCCGGTCATGTATTCACAGCAGTGATCGCCGGTACCCTCGACCACCGCATGGGCGCCCGAGTTACGTACCGCGAAGCGCTCACCGGCAGTACCGGCAGCGAACAGCTTGCCGCCGGTGGCGCCATACAGGCAGGTGTTGCCGACGATAGCGCTTTCCTGGGTTTTGAACGGGCTGCCAGCAGGCGGCACGATGGTCACCTTGCCACCGGTCATGCCCTTGCCGACGTAGTCGTTGGCGTCGCCCTGCAGGTGCAGGTTGAGGCCACCGGCGTTCCACACGCCAAAGCTCTGCCCGGCAGTGCCCTTGAAGCGGAAGGTGATCGGCTTGGCGGCCATGCCCTGGTTGCCGTACAGCTTGGCGATTTCACCAGAGATACGCGCACCAATCGAACGGTCGCAGTTGCAGATGTCGAGGTCGAACTCGCCACCGGCCTGATCGCGGATCGCTGGCAAGGCCATCTCGACCATCTTCTCGGCCAGCTCGCCCTTGTCGAACGGCGGGTTCTTGTCGACTTCGCAGAACTGCGGCTTGTCGGCCGGGATGTGCGAGCTGCCCAGCAGCGGGCTGAGGTCCAGATATTGCTGACGCTCGGTGTCGCCCGGCAGCACTTCGAGCAGGTCGGTGCGACCGATCAGCTCGCCGAGGCTGCTAACGCCCAGTTTGGCCAACCACTCGCGGGTTTCTTCGGCAACGAAGGTGAAGAAGTTGATCACCATGTCGACGGTGCCGATGTAGTGGTCCTTGCGCAGCTTTTCGTTCTGCGTGGCTACACCGGTGGCGCAGTTGTTCAGGTGGCAGATACGCAGGTATTTGCAACCCAGGGCGATCATTGGCGCGGTACCGAAGCCAAAGCTTTCGGCGCCGAGAATGGCCGCCTTGATCACGTCGAGGCCGGTTTTCAGGCCGCCGTCGGTCTGCACTCGGACCTTGCCGCGCAGGTCGTTGCCGCGCAGGGTCTGGTGGGTTTCCGCCAGGCCCAGTTCCCACGGTGCACCGGCGTACTTGATCGAGGTCAGCGGCGAAGCGCCGGTGCCGCCGTCGTAGCCAGAGATGGTGATCAGGTCGGCATAGGCCTTGGCCACGCCGGCCGCGATGGTCCCGACACCGGCTTCTGCTACCAGCTTGACCGAAACCAGCGCTTGCGGATTGACCTGCTTGAGGTCGTAGATCAGCTGCGCGAGGTCTTCGATCGAGTAGATGTCATGGTGCGGCGGTGGCGAGATCAGGGTTACGCCAGGCACTGCATAGCGCAGCTTGGCGATCAGGCCGTTGACCTTGCCGCCAGGCAGCTGACCGCCCTCGCCCGGTTTGGCGCCCTGCGCGACCTTGATCTGCAGCACTTCGGCATTGACCAGGTATTCCGGGGTGACGCCAAAGCGGCCGGTGGCCACCTGTTTGATTTTCGAGCTCTTGATCGTGCCGTAACGGGCCGGGTCTTCGCCGCCCTCACCGGAGTTGGAGCGCGCGCCCAGGCGGTTCATCGCTTCGGCCAGTGCTTCATGGGCCTCGGGCGACAGCGCGCCGAGCGAGATGCCGGCCGAGTCGAAGCGCTTGAGGATGGCCTCCAGCGGCTCAACCTGGTCGATCGCCAGCGGCTGCTCGGCAACCTTGACCTTGAGCAGGTCACGGATCATCGACACCGGACGCTTGTCGACCAGCGCGGTGTATTCCTTGAACTTGGCGTAGTCGCCCTGCTGCACGGCTGCCTGCAGGGTGTTGACCACATCCGGGTTGTAGGCATGGTATTCGCCACCGTGGACGAACTTGAGCAAGCCACCTTGCTGGATCGGCTTGCGCGCGCTCCAGGCTTCGGCGGCGAGCAGCTTCTGATCGCCTTCGAGGTCGACAAAGCGCGCACCTTTGATGCGGCTCGGTACGCCCTTGAAGCTCAGGCCGACTACTTCGTCGGACAGGCCGATGGCTTCGAACAACTGCGCACCGCGGTACGAAGTGATGGTCGAGATGCCCATCTTCGACAGGATCTTGAGCAGGCCTTTGGAGATGCCTTTGCGGTAGTACTTGAACACTTCATCCAGATCGCCCAGCACTTCACCGGTGCGGATCAGGTCGGCCAGCACTTCGTAGGCCAGGTACGGGTACACCGCCGAGGCGCCGAAGCCGAGCAGCACAGCGAAGTGATGCGGGTCACGCGCGGTTGCGGTCTCGACCAGGATGTTGCTGTCGCAACGCAGGCCCTGCTCGGTCAGGCGGTGATGCACCGCGCCAACTGCCAGCGAGGCATGCACCGGCAGCTTGCCCGGGGCGATGAAGCGGTCGCTCAGCACCAGCTGGGTCTTGCCGCTGCGCACCGCTTCTTCAGCCTGATCGGCGATGTTGCGGATGGCCGCTTCCAGACCCAGGCTTTCTTCGTAGTTGAGGTCGATCAGCTGCCGCTCGAAACCTTCGCGCTCGAGGTTCATCAGCGAACGCCACTTGGCCGGGGAGATCACTGGCGAGCTGAGGATCACGCGCGAGGCGTGCTCAGGCGATTCCTGGAAGATGTTGCGCTCGGCGCCGAGGCAGATTTCCAGCGACATCACGATCGCTTCGCGCAGCGGGTCGATCGGCGGGTTGGTCACCTGAGCGAACTGCTGGCGGAAGAAGTCGTACGGCGAACGCACGCGCTGCGACAGCACGGCCATCGGCGTGTCATCGCCCATCGAGCCGACCGCTTCCTGGCCCTGTTCGCCGAGCGGACGCAGCACCTGGTCACGCTCTTCGAAGGTGACCTGGAACATCTTCATGAACTGCTTGAGCTGGTCAGCGTCGTAGCTGGCCGCGCCCTGGTCGTCGCTCAGGGTGGCCTGGATGCGCGTGGCATGCTGGCGCAACCAGCGCTTGTACGGATGGCGCGACTTGAGGCGGTTGTCGATGGCGTCGGTATCGAGGATCTGCCCGGTTTCGGTGTCCACGGCAAAGATCTGTCCAGGGCCCACGCGGCCTTTGGCAACCACGTCTTCCGGCTGGTAGCCCCATACGCCGATTTCCGAGGCGATGGTGATGTAGCCATTGCGGGTGGTGACCCAACGCGCCGGGCGCAGGCCGTTGCGGTCGAGCAGGCAGACCGCATGGCGACCTTCGGTCATGACGATACCGGCCGGGCCGTCCCACGGCTCCATGTGCATGGAGTTGTATTCGTAGAAGGCACGCAGGTCGGCGTCCATGGTCTCGACGTTCTGCCAGGCTGGCGGTACCAGCATGCGCACGCCGCGGAACAGGTCGATGCCGCCGGTAACCATCAGCTCCAGCATGTTGTCCATGCTCGATGAGTCGGAGCCGACCCGGTTGACCAGTGGGCCGAGCTCTTCGAGGTCGGGGATCAGGTCGTTGGCGAACTTGGTGCGCCGGGCCATGGCCCAGTTGCGGTTGCCGGTGATGGTGTTGATCTCGCCGTTGTGGGCGAGGAAGCGGAACGGCTGCGCCAACGGCCATTTCGGCAAGGTATTGGTCGAGAAGCGCTGGTGGAACACGCAGATCGCGGTCTGCAGGCGCTCGTCACCCAGGTCCGGGAAGAATGCGGCGAGGTCCGCCGGCATCATCAGGCCTTTGTAGATGATGGTCTTGTGCGAGAAGCTGCAGATGTAGTGATCGCTGTCGTGGGCGTTGGCCACGGACGAACGGCGACGGGCACTGAACAGCTTGATCGCGATGTCCTGATCGCTCAGGCCTTCACCACCGATGAACACCTGTTCGATCTGCGGCAGGCGCTCGAGGGCCAGACGACCCAGCACGCTGGTATCGATTGGCACCTTGCGCCAGCCGATCAGCTGCAGGCCGGCCGCGATGATTTCGCGGTCCATGTTGGCCCGCGCAGCTTCGGCTTTGATCGGGTCCTGGTTGAAGAACACCATGCCGACGGCGTACTGCTTGGGCAGTTCGGCAGCAAAGTGCTCTTTGGCCATGGCACGCAGGAACTGATCGGGCTTTTGCATGAGCAAGCCACAACCGTCACCGGTCTTGCCGTCAGCGTTGATGCCGCCGCGGTGGGTCATGCAGGTCAGCGCTTGCATGGCCGTTTGCAGGAGGTGGTGACTTGGCTCGCCCGTCATATGGGCGATCAGGCCAAAGCCACAGTTGTCCTTGAATTCTTCGGGATGGTACAGACCTGTTTTCATAGACACATTCTCACCAGGTTCGCCCCTCGACGGAGGCAAATCTCTTTTTAGTACAACCACTTACCATCCACACCGGTCGAATGCCAGCTTTTTTGCGGGGGGCAACGTGAAACCATTGTTGCACAGCGACAGGGAAGCCCACAAATTCAAACGACGAATCGTTGTAAATTTATGTCGCATTTTTGAATGTTTTTGAACATTTGCCGTGGTACGGCATGGTTCGGAGTCTGAAGCGTTTCAGCCTGAACTGCAACTAGAGGCTTGTGGCCGGCAGTCTGGGACAGAAAAGCCTGCCGCGATCACACGCAGCAGGCTAGACGAAAGTCAGGAGTCGCTCAGCAACTGGGCGGCGGGGTGGTGCCGCCCGGAAGGTATCAGCGGGTCGTGGTCAGCTCTTGTTGGACGCTGCCGACGGTACGTGGCCAAGGTTTACCAGCCTGGACCTTCGCTGGCAAGTTCTTGATTGCAGCAACTGCTGCATCACGGTTGGCAAAGTTGCCGTAAGTGACGACGTAAAGCGGTTTGCCCTGCAAGGTTTTCTTGAAGTAGCGATAGTCGCCACCCTGCGCCTTGACGAACGACTGGGCAGACGCCTCGGAGCTGGTGCCGAGAATCTGTACTACATAGTTGCCGGCTTTCTGGCTGCCGTACCAGGCGCTGTTGCCGCTGCCGCCAGCGGCAGTCGACGCAGGCTTGGCGCTGGCAACCTGGGTTGGCGCCGGGGCCGGCTTGGCCGCTGCAACAGGCTTGGCTGGCTGAGTCGCTGGCTGAGCCGGAGCAGGCTTGGGCGCAGGTGCAACCGGTTGCGCTGGCGCGCTGGCGATTGGCTGCGCAGGAGCCGCGGCAGGGCCTGCCGGCACGCCTTCAGGCGGGGCAATGGTGGTCACGGTTGGTGGATTGGCAGGCTGCAATGCGGTGTTGCCGGCTGGGCTGGCTTCTTCACCGTCACCCATGCCTGCAGCCTGGGCCAGCGGCTCGCGCATGACCGGTTGCGACTGGCCATTGAGCGGCAGTGGTGTTGGCTGCGAGCCGGAGAACTCGATAGCCGGGTTGCTGCTGTTGGCCTGGCCTTCGCCCAGCGGCAGTTGAGCCTGCGCTGCGGGTGCGTCGGTAGCAGGCTTGTCAGCGCCTTTCTTCGGCATCAGGACCGCCGCCGCTACGGCGACCACGACAACTGCAGACAGCGCGAGTACGTGTTTCTTAGGCATCTTGAACCCCATGGATGGTCGCTTCGCCGTGCTGCGCGTGGCGATCATGGCTTCGATCAAAGTGTCGCGGGCAACCTGGTTGATGTTGCCAGGCCAGCCATCCGCATGTTCGTGGATATCGGCGATCTGCTCGGCCGTGAATACCTCGATACCGCGGCCAGCGCCTTCCAGGCGTTGTTCAAGGTATTCGCGGGTTTCCTCCTCGCTGTAGGGTTCAAGCTCGATGATGTGGAAACGATCTCCCTCACCATTGAGCTGATCCAGCCCAGCAATCAGCGAAGGCTCGCCAAACAGAAATACGTGCGGGCGCCCTTCGGCAACGCCTGCCGCCAATTCCAGCAACGCTTGGAGTGCCGACTCGTCGAGTTGTTCCGCATCGTCCACCAACAGATAGACTTCCTGGCCGGTCAGGGCCAGTTGCACCACCTGCGACAGGATCGCCTGCACTTCCGGCTGCGCCACGCCAAGCGCCTGAGCCACCTGGCCGAGCACGCTGGCCGCGTCACTGGCACCGCGGGCCGAGACCACCACGCTCTGCACCGACTGCTTGTTGGTGCTGGCGACCAGCGCCTGACGCAGCAGGGTCTTGCCGCTGCCCACCGGACCTGTGACCACCAGCATTAGGTGGCTGTAACGCGCCAGGTGATGCAGTTGGCCGAGCACTGGCTTGCGCTGGGCGGGGAAGAACTTGAAACCGGGCACACGGGGCGCGAACGGATCGTGGCTCAGCTGGTAATGGTCGAGAAACGCCTCATCGGCATGCAAACTGGTCATTGCGCTGTCACAACCTCAAAGCTGGGCCACAATGGCGCGGTAATCCGCTGCCAGCGTGGCCTGAAGGATCTCTTGCGGATAGTCGTCGGTAATCACGGCTTCGCCGAGCTGGCGCAACAGCACCAGCCGCATGCGCCCGTCGAGGACCTTTTTGTCGACCGCCATATGCTCCATGAAATGCGCCGGGGTCATTTCCTGTGGTGGCACCACCGGCAATCCTGCGTCCTGCAGCAGGCGAATCGAGCGATCACGTTCGGCCTGATCAATCCAGCCCAGACGCATGGACATTTCCAGCGCCATCACGGTACCTGCAGACACCGCCTCGCCATGCAGCCAGACGCCATAGCCCATGTGGGTTTCGATGGCATGGCCAAAAGTATGGCCGAGGTTCAGCGTGGCGCGCAGGCCGGTTTCGCGCTCGTCGGCGCCGACAACCGCGGCCTTGGCCGCGCAGGAGCGACGAATCGCTTCGGTCAGCGCTGTGTTGTCGAGACCGCGCAGGGCGGTCATATTCTCTTCGAGCCAGGCGAGGAATGGCTTGTCGCAGATCAGGCCGTACTTGATCACTTCGGCCAGGCCTGCCGACAACTCGCGCGCCGGCAGCGTCTTCAGGCTGGTGGTGTCGATCAGCACCGCATTGGGCTGATAGAACGCGCCGACCATGTTCTTGCCCAGCGGATGGTTGATGCCGGTCTTGCCGCCCACCGACGAATCGACCTGGGACAACAGTGTGGTCGGCACCTGAATGAAGTCGACACCACGCTGGTAGCAGGCGGCGGCGAAACCGGCCATGTCACCGATGACCCCACCGCCCAGTGCGATCACGGTGGTGCGGCGGTCGTGGCGAGCCGTCAGCAGGCCATCGAAAATCAGTTGCAGGGTTTGCCAGTTCTTGTGTGCTTCACCGTCCGGCAGCACCACCGGCAACACCGAATAGGCACCCAGGGTCTGGCTCAGGCGCTGCAGATACAGGGGCGCGACAGTTTCGTTGGAGACAATGGCGACCTGCCGGCCGGCAATGTGCGGGGCCAGCAGTTCAGGCTGGTCCAGCAGGCCTTCGCCAATGTAGATCGGGTAGCTGCGTTCGCCCAGATCGACCTTAAGTGTCTGCATGTATCCCCACAATGTCTGGAGCGCGGCGTCGCCTGGACGACACACGCGGTAAGGTTGAACCCCTGCCTCGGCGTTGGTGGCCGAGAATAGTCCCGGCTTAGCGGGGCGGCAACTGTTCGAGGCGCTCGAGAATATCCTGGACCACCATGCGCGGCGGCCGTTCGTCGGTTTCCACGATCACGTCGGCGATCTCGCGATAGAGCGGATCTCGCGACTCGAGCAAAGCACGCAGGGTCGCTTCCGGATTGGCGGTGCGCAACAGCGGCCGATTGCGATCGCGTGCCGTGCGGCCGACCTGCTGCTCAACCGAGGCGTGCAGATAGATCACCCGGCCACCGGCATGCAGAGCACGCCGATTGGCATCACGCATGACTGCACCGCCGCCGGTAGCCACGACTACGCCGTCCAGCTCACAGAGCTCGGCAATCATCGCTTCTTCACGATCGCGAAAGCCCGGCTCGCCTTCCTTGTCGAAGATCCACGGGATATTGGCGCCCGTCCGCAGTTCGATTTCCTTGTCGGAATCCTTGAACAGCAGGCGCAGCTCTTTGGCCAACAGGCGTCCGATGGTGCTTTTGCCAGCGCCCATGGGCCCTACAAGTATCAAATTTCGCACAGAATCAACGACTCACAGCAATCGCCTGGTCACTCATGATACGCGGAGTCAGGAAGACCAGCAGCTCGGATTTTTTCTCTTGTAATGCATCGCGTCGAAACAGCCGCCCAACATACGGCAGATCACCGAAAAATGGCACCTTGTCGACCACATTGTTTTGCGTAGTCGAGTAGACGCCACCGATGACGATGGTCTGGCCGTCGGCCACGCGCACCTTGGCGTTGACCTCGTTCTTGCGAATCGGTGGAACATCGTTGAGTGCATTGACGTAATCCGGCTCGTCCTTGGTCACGCGCACGGTCATGATTACCTGACCATCGGCGGTGATCTGCGGGGTAACTTCGAGCGATAGCGAGGCTTCGCGAAACGACACCGAGGTCGCGCCGCTCTTGCTGGTTTCCTGATATGGCACTTCGGTGCCCTTGAGGATGCGCGCGGTTTCCTTGTCGGCGGTCACCACCTTGGGCTGCGAGATGATTTCGCCATTGCCGCTCTTTTCCATCGCGCTGAGCTCCAGATCCAGCAAGGCGTCGCCGCGCAGCAACCCCAGACCCACCGCTGAAGTTGGCCGATCCACGCCGAGATCGACGAACAGCCCTTTGCCGCTGCGGCCTTCGGCGCCGCTGAACGGCTTGCCCCAGCGCACCCCGAGGCTTTTTTCATAGTCGACGTTGGCTTCGACAATGCGTGCTTCGATCAGCACCTGCCGCACCGGCACATCCAGCTCGGTGACCAGTCGGCGCAGCTCGGCAAGTCGCTCTGCCGGTTGATGTGCCACCAGCGTGTTGGTCCGCGCATCGACACCCAGGCTGCCGCGCCCGGTCAGGATGCCGTCGTCGGCCAAGGTCGCCAGCAGCAACTCGGCCAGCTCCGCTGCCTTGGCGTGATGCACTGGCAACAACGCGCGTTCGAGCGGCTGCAACTGGGCGTCCAGCTCCCGGCCCAGCCGTTCTTCGCGGGATTGCCCAGCCAGCTCGGCCGCCGGCGCTACCAGCAGCACATTGCCTTCCTGCCGGCTCGCCAGCCCTTTGCTGCGCAGGACCAGATCCAGCGCCTGATCCCAGGGCACCTGTATCAACCTCAGAGTAACGTTGCCGTTTGCCGTATCACTGACCACCAGGTTGATCCCAGCATAGTCGGCCAGCACCTGCAGCACTGCGCGAACTTCAACATCCTGAAAATTCAGCGACAGCGGTTCACCCTGATAGGTCTTCGCTTGCGCCCCGTGCATCGCCAGAACCGTCGCCAGCAGCATTGCCAGTTGTCCGAGCTTCATCCATGCCTCCTTGCGTCACAGGCTTTCGTAACCCAACCAGGGTTGATCGCTCCTGCCAGGCGCCACCAAGCAAGACCTGCTCGCGCACCTCCATCTGCCGTTCGTCGACCCGCACAACCACACCCTGGTCGCGACCCAATGGGTCACCCGCGCGCACGCGATACAAACGCCCGGACCACCACACCAGAGCCTGATACTGGCCATCGCGGGCGAGGCTGCCGACCATCTGCAACTGAGCCAGCGGCACCCGGGCCAGACCATCGGCTGCGCTGCGTGCAGACCAGGCCTGGAATGGATCGACCCGCGCCGGCGGTGCCCGCTGCCTGGCGGCTTCATGCGCTAGCGAGGTCGGCGCCGGTAACTGCTGGCCCGCGTCAAAGGCCTGCACGTGCAAGCGCAGCCGCAGCATCCCGGGCTGGTCTGCTGCGGCAAGCTGCAGGGTCGAGACGTGCAGCAGGCGGATCTGACCCAGCCAGTCATCCAGCCATGCCCGCAGTGCCGGGTAATTGCCGATCACCTGCAACTGGAGCGGCGCGACCAGGTAGCCGGCCGCCTGGCTCGGCTCGCCGACATCCACCTGCTCGATCAGCAGCCCATGGGCATGGCCTAACCGCGCCAACTGATCGAGCAGGTCGCTCATTTCCTGCCCAGCCGCCAAGCGCCAGCGGGCGTCCTGCAACTGCACCTTACTGTCAGCAAGTGCCTCCTGCGCGGCGGGCAAGCCCTGCACGCCTAGCGCCTTGACCCCGAACGCCTGCTCCAGTGCTTGCAGTGTTGCCGCCTGCATCCGGTAGGTGCGCTGCACACCCTCAAAGCGCATCAGCCAGGCCACACTGGCCACAATCAGCAGCGGTACGAGCAGCATCGCCAGCCTGGCCAGCAGCGAACTGCTCACCACTTGCTGCCAGTCGGGAGGCCATGGCCCGCTCACAGCTCAGGCGCCGGCAGACGTGCCAGCAACAGGAACTCATCGCCGTCGGCAACTGCACGGATATGCTTCAGTTCAAGCGCGTCGAATTGCCTTGATTGCTGCAGATCGCGGATGAACTGCGCCACTATCGCAGGCGACGCCGCCAACCCGAGCAGTTGCAACTGCCCCTCCTGGATGGACATCTCGGTCAGCTGCAAACTGGCACCGAGTGCCCGCTCCAGCTCAGCGAACATCCTCGGCAGCAGGTCTTGGCCATTGCGCAGCGCTTGCAGCGCTGCTGACTGCGCCATTACATCAGCGTGGCTGCCCTGCACCGCCTCCAACTGCTGCAGTTGGATGTCGAGTCGGGCGACGTCAGCCTGGCGCTCGGCAATCGCCGCCAGTTGCTGCTGACCACGCTGGCGCGCCAGCTGGTCAAGCATGATCACGCCGGCGAGCGCCAGCAGCAGGCTGCCAATCAGTGCCAGCTGAAACCGTCGCAGCGCTGCCAGCCGCTGCCGTTCGCGCCAGGGCAGCAGGTTCAAACGCAGCATCAGCAGGCACCGCCGAGTGCCAGAGCGCAGGCCAGCGCCATGTGCGGCGCCACCCGCGCCAGCTCGGCACGATTGCTCAGGCCAGCCGAGCCCAGACCGTGCAACGGCGACAGCGCATCGCAGGGCAATCGAGCAGCGAAAGCGGGTAGCCAGCGTGATGCCTGTTCGCTGGCCGCGACCACCTGCACACCGTGCTCGCCTGGCAGCGCCGCTGCGCACAACTCAAGCACGCGCTGCAGGCGTGCATCGTCCGGCTCATGGGCGCCAAAAGTCAGTTCCTGACGCTGTGGCAGGCCACTTGCCGACCAGCTATGTAACGCTGCCCCGCCCTGCTCGATACGCAGCAACGCCTGGCCGTCGGGCACCAGCCGGCGCAGGGCGATGCTGTCGACTTCGACTGCCACCGCGCACAGGCCTGCGGCCTCCAGCAGCTGCTCGAGCTGATCCAGTGAGCGCTGGCGGCAAGCGGCAACCAGCACATTGACATGCCCCACCGGCTCGACTGCCGGGCCGAGCACCTGAAAGTCCAACGCCAGGTCTTCCAGGGCAAACGGGAACATCTGCTCGGCATCGACCAGCAGGCGCTGCTCCAGTTGAGCCGCCGACAAGCCTGCTGGGAGGCAACAAAGCTTGCACAACGTCGCCCCGCCCGGCAGCGCAACTGCAACCTGCGCACACCGATTACCGCAGCGCTCAAAGGCGCAGCGCAGCGCGTCTATCAGAGCATCTGGGGCTTGCGCCCAGTCATTGCCAACTGCCCCCGGCAGCGGCTGATACGCCCAGCCAACGACCTGCTCAGTCCCCTGGCGCCCATGCAATTGCAGCATGCGCACCGAGTCGGCGGCTATTTCCACACCCAACAATGAACCGGCATCCTTGCCCAAGCGTCCAAGCATCGCTGTCTCCCTGCTCCATGATTGTCAGCCCGCGCCATTGGCCCGACCGGTCGCCCCGACGGTCGCCCGATGGGGCGAAAACTGCTTATAATGCCCAGCGTTTTTGCCTGTCCGCCGGACCTGTGCGCACTCCATTTCTCAACCTGGACACCCAAAAGCCTTGATACGCCTGCTGAAGTTCTTCTGGTGGTCTTTCGTCGCAGTCATCTGTGCCCTCGTACTCGGTCTGAGCGGGGCGTTTCTGTATCTTAGTCCCAGCCTGCCCTCGGTCGACTCGCTCAGAAGCATCCAGTTGCAGATCCCCCTGAGGGTTTACAGCAGCGATGGCAAGCTGATTGCCGAGTTTGGCGAAATGCGCCGCTCGCCGATCCGCTTCGCGGAAATTCCCCCACAGTTCATTCAGGCGCTTCTGTCAGCCGAAGACGACAATTTCCTCAACCATTACGGGGTCGATCCGAGCAGCTTGATGCGTGCCGCGACCCAACTGGTCAAATCTGGTCATATCCAGACGGGTGGCAGCACGATCACCATGCAGGTGGCGAAGAACTTCTTCCTTACCAGCGAGCGCAGCTTCTCGCGCAAGACCAACGAAATCCTGCTGGCCCTGCAGATCGAACGCGAACTGACCAAGGACGAGATCCTTGAGCTGTACGTCAACAAGATCTACCTGGGTAACCGCGCCTACGGCATCGACGCCGCAGCGCAGGTCTACTACGGCAAGTCGATCCGCGACGTCAGCCTGGCGCAGATGGCCATGATCGCCGGCCTGCCGAAGGCCCCTTCGCGCTTCAACCCGCTGGCCAACCCGACCCGGGCCAAAGAGCGCCGCGACTGGATCCTCGGGCGTATGTACAAACTCGGCAAGATCGACCAGACCAGCTACGAGACCGCCCTGGCCGAGCCGCTGAACGCCAGTTACCACGTGCCGACGCCGGAAGTGAACGCGCCGTACATTGCCGAAATGGCCCGTGCTGAAATGGTTGGTCGTTATGGCAGTGAGGCCTACACCGAAGGCTTCCGGGTGACCACCACGGTGCCTAGCGATATGCAGAACATGGCCAACAGCGCCGTGCTCAATGGCTTGTCCGATTACGATGAGCGCCATGGCTACCGCGGCCCTGAGTCACGCTTCCCGGGCAAGACCCACGCCGCCTGGCTGCAGGAGCTGGGCAAGCAGCGCACCCTTGGCGGGCTGGAGCCAGCCATCGTCACCCAGGTCGACAAGACCGGCCTGAAAGTGCTCACCCGCAACGGCGAAGAGCAGGACGTGGCCTGGGAAACCATGAAATGGGCGCGGCCGTATCTGAACACCAACGCTCAAGGCCGGGCGCCACAATCGCCTGCCGATGTCGCCCAGGTCGGCGACCTGATCCGCGTGCAGCGCCTGGATGAAGGCAAGCTCAAGTTCAGCCAGGTCCCGGGCGCGCAGAGTGCGTTGGTCACCCTCGACCCGTACAACGGCGCGATCCGCGCCCTGGTCGGTGGCTTCTCGTTCGAGCAGAGCAACTACAACCGCGCCATGCAGGCCAAGCGTCAGCCGGGCTCGAGCTTCAAACCGTTCGTCTACAGCGCGGCCCTGGACAGCGGCTACACCGCCGCGAGTCTGGTCAACGACGCGCCGATCGTGTTTGTCGATGAGTACCTGGACAAGGTCTGGCGGCCGAAAAACGACACCAACACCTTCCTTGGCCCGATCCGCATGCGCGAAGCGCTGTACAAGTCGCGCAACCTGGTCTCGATCCGCCTGCTGCAGGCGATGGGCGTCGACCGCACCATCGACTACATCGCCAAGTTCGGCTTCAACAAGCAGGACCTGCCGCGCAACCTGTCGCTGGCGCTCGGCACCGCGACCCTGACCCCGATGGAAATTGCCACCGGCTGGAGCACCTTCGCCAACGGCGGCTACAAGATCAGCCCGTACCTGATCGAGCGCATCGAGAGCCGCAACGGCGATACCCTGTTTACTGCCAACCCTGCACATGTGCCGCAGGGCGGCGGCAGCGATGAGGCCGGCATCGCCGCGCCAGAGCAGCCGATCAGCAGCAGCGGCATGCCGGGCGAAGCGCCGACCGCCAACGCCCAGTTCAGTGCGCAGGCACCAGTGCTCGCCGAACAGATCATCGACCCGCGCACCAGCTACATCCTCACCAGCATGCTGCAGGACGTGATCAAGCGCGGCACCGGCCGCCGGGCGATGGCTCTGGGCCGCACCGATCTGGCTGGCAAGACCGGTACCACCAACGAATCGAAGGACGCCTGGTTCTCCGGCTACAACGCCGACTACGTGACCACTGTCTGGGTTGGCTTCGACCAGCCAGAAACCCTCGGCCGCCGCGAATACGGCGGCACTGCGGCTCTGCCGATCTGGATGAGTTTCATGGGCGCCGCCTTGAAAGACAAACCCAACCACGCTCCAGCCGAACCTGAAGGCATCCTCAGCCTGCGGGTCGATCCGGTCAGCGGCCGCGCAGCGACCCCAAGCACGCCGAACGCCTACTTCGAACTGTTCAAGGCCGAAGATTCGCCGCCGTCGGTGGATGAACTGGGCAACGGCGCAGCGCCTGGCAGCCCGCTGCCAGCGGACGAAGCAGCGCCGATGGACCTGTTCTAAGCCCAAAAGCCGGGGCCGCAGAGCGGCCCTAGCTCTTGATCTGCGCCAGCGCAGCGAGGCGTGCTCTTGATCTGCTTTTGATCTTGATCCACCGGCGACTCAGGAGGCCGAGCGCAGGTCTTGCGGAGGGAGGTGACGGGCATGGATGCCCGTCAAGCGCTGCGGGCCAGGAGGGCCCGTTCAGTGCGGTCCTCCCGGGAGCAAGACCGGAGCGAGGGAACCCCGCAGCGCAGCGCAGGGGCCGGATGTGGAGCCAAGCATTTTTTTGGTTACTTTTTTGGGGCGTTTGCCAAAAAAGTGACTCGCCGTAAGGGCGAAAGGGGCCCGCAAGGCCACCACAGAAAATGGATAAGACCACAGGAACAGTGAGCGAACCACAGATAGCCGGGGCCGCTGCGCGACCCTTTCGCGACACAAGGCCGCTCCTACACGGACCGCCGTTGAGCTGCGCGGTGTGGCCGCCGCGGCAAACCAAACCCCAGCCATAAAAAAACCGGCCCATCAGAGCCGGTTTTTCATAACGCCATGCCTATTAACCGTTGAACACATCGTCCACGCTTTTCAGCGGGTAGTGCTTCGGATAAGGCAGGGTAGCAACACCGCTTTCGATCGCAGCCTTGGCCACCGCATCAGAAACCAGAGTAATCAAACGTGGATCCATCGGCTTCGGAATGATGTACTCACGACCAAACTCCAGGGCCTGCACGCCGTACGCATCGCAGACTTCCTTAGGCACTGGCTGCTTGGCCAGGTCCTTCAGAGCGATGGCCGCAGCGATCTTCATCTCTTCGTTGATGCGCTTGGCACGAACGTCCAGAGCACCACGGAAGATGAACGGGAAGCCCAGAACGTTGTTGACCTGGTTCGGGTAGTCGGAACGACCGGTAGCCATGATCACGTCGTTACGAGTGGCGTGAGCCAGTTCCGGGCTGATCTCTGGATCCGGGTTCGAGCAAGCGAACACGATCGGGTTGGCAGCCATCGACTTGAGGCCTTCAGCGCTCAGCAGATTCGGGCCGGACAGACCTACGAATACGTCAGCACCTTGCAGGGCATCAGCCAGGCTGCGCTTGTCGGTAGCGTGGGCGAACTGCGCCTTGTACTGATTCAGGTCTTCACGGCCGGAGTGGATAACACCGGTACGGTCGATCATGAAGATGTTCTCGACCTTGGCACCCATGCTGACCAGCAGCTTCATGCAGGAGATCGCGGCAGCGCCGGCGCCCAGGCAGACGATCTGCGCTTCTTCGAGCTTCTTGCCGGCGATTTCGAGGGCGTTGATCATGCCGGCCGCGGTGACGATGGCGGTGCCATGCTGGTCATCGTGGAATACCGGAATGTCGCACTGCTCGATCAGGGTGCGTTCGATTTCGAAGCACTCTGGCGCTTTGATGTCTTCGAGGTTGATACCGCCGAAGGTGATCGAGATACGGCGCACGGTGTCGATGAAGGCCTGTGGGCTTTCCGACTCGACTTCGATGTCGAATACATCGATACCGGCGAAACGCTTGAACAGAACGCCCTTGCCTTCCATGACCGGCTTGGAAGCCAGTGGGCCGAGGTCACCCAGGCCAAGAATGGCGGTACCGTCGGAGATCACTGCGACCAGGTTGCCCTTGCCGGTGTACTTGTAAGCCAGCTCTGGATCACGACCGATCTCGCGCACAGGTTCGGCAACGCCCGGGCTGTAGGCCAGGGACAGGTCGCGCGCAGTGGCAGTTGGCTTGGTGAGCTCGACGCTCAGTTTCCCCGGACGAGGCTGAGCATGATATTCGAGAGCGGCGGTTTTCAGGTCTGACATGGTGGGCAATTCCGCTTATTTACTGTTCTGACGGACCGCCGAGGATACGCAAAGTGCCGGGGGGCGACAAGACTGCCCGGTCACATGTGTCAAGGCCCATGGCCTACGACTTTACGCTACAACCCACGCGGCATGCGGGATTCAGTGTGTACAATTGCAGGCATTAATGTCTACAATTTTTTAGCTAGAGGCCCGTTTGAGCATGCTCGGATCGGTCAATGGCAGCAGCCAGCGACGCTGCCCGGGCTTGATCACACCCTTGCGGGAACGGTCGATCACCCAGCCGCGGACCTCGACCTGGCGCCCTTTGAGGTTATCGAAGAAGCGCGCCGGGAAGTGCCGCTGCAGACGAGCGGGCACCTGCACCACCACGCGTTCGCCAAGGTCCAGCCAGACCCCGCCCCGATTGCGCTCGATACGCCTCACGGTGCCGCTGAGCACGGCAAATCCGGACTGGCGCAGGGCGCTCTCGCGCTGCACCGGCGATTGCCGCCACAGCCCGAGGCGAGCAGAACGAGCCGCCTGCTCGGCCGCATCCTGGCAGCCCGCCAGGCGCACATTGGGCGCTATGGCCACGCGCAAGCCAAGGCCCTCGCTGAGCAGCACCGCCTCAAGATTGTCGCCATTACGCCCATAGATATGCGCCAGAGTGCGGCCATATTTGTCTTTCGCCTCAGCTCCGCGCACCAGCCCGACCCGGCCATCACTGGCCTTGATCAAAGCCTGCAGGCGCTGCCTGGCGGCTTCGGCATACGGCTCACTCGGGCGGCCCTTGCGCCCTAGCTCAGGGGCATTGATGCCGATCAGGCGTACGCTGCGGCCATCGCTCAGGCGCACGGTGTCGCCATCCAGCACCTGACGCACGGCGACTTGCTGCGGCTTGACCGGCAATGGGCAGAAGGCCTGCGCCGGCATGGCACAAATCGCGGCCATAAAAAAAGCGCCCACAAGGGACGCTTTTCGTTGCAGCAGCGCGAGAGCCAAGGGCTTCGCCATGCGCAATCTTACTTCTTGGCACCGAACATGCCGAAGCGATCTGCGAACTTCTGTACGCGACCACCGGTGTCCAGGACTTTCTGCTTGCCAGTGTAGAACGGGTGGCACAGGGAGCACACGTCGATCGCCAGCGGCTTGGCCAGGGTCGAACGGGTTTCGAATTTGGCGCCGCAGCTGCAGGTGACTGCAACTACTTCGTAGTTCGGATGAATATTCTCTTTCATGGTCACTTCCTCGAGCTGCGTGCCGCCACCCAACACCTATTGTTGAATACCGCACGTAATTAGGCGGGGAATAATACCAGAGCGCAGCGTCAGCGCAAGTTGTCGCACGCACCGACCGTCGTCTGCTAGGCTCGGCGCTGCCCTGAACTGTTCCGAAATGCCCTTCAGAGACCTTCTGCGTGTCCGACGTCATCCTGCGCCTTGCCCTGCCCTCGCCCCTGCGTCGCCTGTTCGACTACCGGGCCACGGCCGCCATGGCCCGCCAGCCGCTGACCCCGGGCATGCGTATCCGCGTGCCGTTTGGTCGGCGCGAGATGATCGGCATCCTGGTCGAGGTCTGCGCCAGCAGTGAGGTGCCGGCCGACAAGCTCAAGCCTGCGATTGCCCTGCTCGACCCAACCTCGCCGCTGCCGCCAGCGCTGTTCAAGCTGTGCCTGTGGACCGCTCAGTACTATCAGCACAGCTTGGGCGATACCCTGAGCTGGGCGCTGCCAGTGCTGCTGCGCCAGGGCGAAGCAGCCGAAATCCGCCAGGAGCGGTTCTGGCAGGTCACCGCTGACGCGCGCCTGGACGACCCGCGGATTGCCCGCGCGCCGCGTCAGCGCGAAGCCCTGCAGACCTTGTCGCAGCACCCGCACGGCGTTGCCCACAGCCTGTTGAGTAAACTGGGCCTGAACAAGGACAGCCTCGACCTGCTGCTGGCCAAACAGCTGGTCCAGCTCGAGGTGCGCCGGCAACGCCCGGCTACCCGCCATGAACACTGGCTGGCGCAGCCGGAGCTGCCGCTCAACGACGAACAGCGGGCAGCCTTCGAAGCCGTGCGCTCGGGCTTTGGCAGCTTCCATGCGTTTCTTTTGGCAGGGGTTACCGGCAGCGGCAAGACCGAGGTCTACCTGCAACTGATCCGCGAAACCCTGGAGGCCGGCAAGCAGGCGCTGGTGCTGATCCCCGAGATCAACCTCGGCCCGCAGACCCTGGCGCGCTTCGAGCAGCGCTTCAATGCGCGCATCGCTCTGCTGCACTCGGCGGTGAACGACCGTGAGCGCCTGGATGCCTGGCTGGCGGCGCGGGATGGCGAAGCCGACATCATTATCGGCACCCGTTCGGCGCTGTTCACGCCAATGAAAAACCCTGGCCTGATCATCATCGACGAAGAGCACGACGGCTCATATAAACAGCAGGAGGGCCTGCGCTACCACGCCCGCGATCTGGCGCTGGTACGCGCGCATCAAGAGAACGTACCCATTCTGCTCGGATCGGCCACGCCCTCGCTGGAGAGCCTGCACAACGCCCACACCGGCCGTTACGGCCTGCTGCGCATGAACCACCGCGCCGGGGGTGCGAAACAGCCGCGCTTCCTGCGCCTCGACGTGCGCAGCCGGCCGCTGGACAGCGGCATCAGTGGCCCGCTGCAACAGGCCATCGGCAAGACCCTCGAAGCCGGCCAGCAGGTGCTGGTATTCCTCAACCGGCGCGGTTTTGCCCCGACACTGCTGTGCCACGACTGTGGCTGGATGTCGGGCTGCCCGCGCTGTGATGCACGCATGACCGTGCACCAGCGTTCCGGCGTGCTGCGCTGCCACCACTGCGGCTATGACGAGCGCCTGCCGCTGCGCTGCCCCAAGTGCGCGCATGTCGACCTGCGCCCAGTGGGTGCCGGCACCGAGCGCGCCGAAGAGCGCCTGAAAGTACTGTTCCCGGACTTCCCGGTATTGCGCGTGGACCGCGACAGCACATCGCGCAAAGACGCCATGCACAACCTGTTCACCACCATCCAGCGCGGCCAGCCGAGCATCCTCGTCGGCACGCAGATGCTCGCCAAGGGCCACCATTTTCCGCGAGTTACTCTGGTGGCGATCCTCGATGCCGATGGCGGGCTGTTCTCTGGCGACTTCCGCGCCAGCGAGCGCATGGCCCAGTTGATCGTGCAGGTCGCCGGCCGCGCCGGGCGCGCCGAAGAGCCGGGCAAGGTCATCGTGCAGACCCACCTGGCCGAGCACCCGCTGCTGGTGCAGCTGACTGAAGAAGGCTACTTCGCCTTTGCCGAACAGGCCCTGAGCGAACGCCGCAGCGCCGGCCTGCCGCCCTTCGCCCACCTCGCCCTGCTGCGCGCCGAAGCGCACAAGCCGGGCCAGGCCGAAGGGTTTCTGGATGAAGCGTGCAGCGCCGCCGAGCGCTTGCTGGCCGAACAAGGCGGCCAGGGCATCGAGTTGCTCGGCCCGGTGCCGGCACCGATGGAACGCCGCGCCGGGCGCTTTCGCGCGCAGCTATTGTTGCAGGCCAGCGCCCGCGCGCCGCTGCACCGGCTGATCAGCGCCTGGCTGCTGGAGCTGGAACAGATGCCCAGCGGGCGTCAGGTGCGCTGGTCGCTGGACGTCGATCCGGTCGACCTGTACTGAGCTGTTGACGCGCCGTTGATACCCGCAAAGGTTGGCAACCACGGCTCAGCCACGGATAATGCTCAGTTTTTCCACCTGCGCATCGAAGCGCTCCGCCGCGCTTGCGGTCGAAAAGAGATTCCGATGAAAGACACCATTCGCCAGCTGATCCAGCAAGCCCTCACCCAACTCGTCGCCGACGGTGTGCTGCCTGACGGCCTGACCCCGGCGATTCAGGTGGAAAACGCCCGCGACAAGACCCACGGTGACTTCGCCAGCAACATCGCCATGATGCTGGCCAAGCCAGCCGGGATGAAGCCGCGAGACCTCGCCGAAAAGCTCATCGCAGCACTGCCGACCAGCGCTGACATCAGCAAAGTCGAGATCGCCGGTCCGGGCTTCCTCAACTTCTTCCAGAACACCGCCGCCCTGGCCGAGCGCCTTGATGCTGCCCTGGCCGATAGCCAGCTTGGCGTGCGCAAGGCTGGTCCGGCCGAGAAGGTCGTGGTCGACCTGTCGGCGCCGAACCTGGCCAAGGAAATGCACGTCGGCCACCTGCGCTCGACCATCATCGGTGACAGCGTTGCGCGAGTGCTGGAGTTTCTCGGCGACACGGTGATCCGCCAGAACCACGTCGGCGACTGGGGCACCCAGTTCGGCATGCTGATGGCCTACCTGCAGGAAAATCCAATCACCAGCGACGAGCTGTCTGACCTGGAAAACTTCTACCGCGCCGCGAAGAAGCGCTTCGACGAATCCGAAGAATTCGCCACCCGCGCCCGTGGTCTGGTGGTCAAGCTGCAAGCCGGCGACCCCGACTGCCTGGCGTTGTGGACGCGCTTCAAGGACATCTCGCTGTCGCACTGCCAGAAGACCTACGAGCTGCTCAACGTCAAGCTGAGCATGGCCGACGTGATGGGCGAAAGCGCCTACAACGCTGATCTGGCCAACGTCATCAGCGACCTCAAGAGCAAAGGCCTGCTGGTCGAAAGCCAGGGTGCGCAGTGCGTGTTCCTCGAGGAATTCAAGACCGCCGATGGCGAGCCGCTGCCGGTGATCGTGCAAAAGGCCGATGGCGGCTACCTGTACGCCACTACCGACCTTGCCGCCGTGCGCTACCGCAGCAACGTGCTCAAGGCCGATCGCGCGCTGTACTTCGTCGACCAGCGTCAGGCACTGCACTTCAACCAGGTATTTGAAGTGGCCCGCCGCGCAGGCTTTGTCGGCCACCCGATGCAGATGGAACACATGGGCTTCGGCACCATGAACGGCGCCGATGGCCGCCCGTTCAAGACCCGTGATGGCGGCACCGTCAAGCTGATCGACCTGCTCAACGAGGCCAAGGACCGCGCCTATGCGCTGGTCAAGGAAAAGAACCCGAGCCTGGCCGAAGACGAACTGCGCCAGATCGCCGAAGTGGTCGGTATTGGCGCGGTGAAATACGCCGACCTGTCCAAGCACCGCACCAGCGATTACAGCTTCAACTTCGAACTGATGCTCAACTTCGAAGGCAACACCGCGCCGTACCTCCTGTACGCCTACACCCGGGTCGCGGGCGTGTTCCGCAAGCTGGGCAAGGGTTACGACCAGCTCGACGGCCAGATCGTGCTGCAGGCCCCACACGAGCAGGACCTGGCCGCACGCCTGGCGCAGTTCGGCGAAGTGCTCAACAGCGTCGCCGACAAAGGTACCCCGCACGTGCTGTGCAGCTACCTGTACGACATCGCCGGGTTGTTCTCCAGCTTCTACGAGAACTGCCCGATCCTCGCCGCCGAAACCGCTGAACAACAGCAGAGCCGCCTGCGCCTGGCCGCCCTGACCGGCCGCACGCTCAAGCAAGGCCTGGAGTTGCTCGGCCTGGAAACCCTGGAGCGCATGTAAGTTGGCTGCCAAGAAAAAACCTGCACCCAAGCGCGGCGCCAGCCGCCAACAGGCCCCTGCCAAACAGCCGATCCCGGGGTGGATCTGGCTGGCGGTCGGCCTGACGGTTGGCGCGTTCATTGTCTTCCTGATGAAGCTCGAGCCTGGCGGTGATGACATCAAGCGGGCCAAGCCGGAACAGCAAAAACCGGGCAGGACTGCCGAAGCAGCCAAGACCACCGCGGCCACGCCGCAGGTACCGGTCAAGCCAAAGTACGACTTCTACACCTTGCTGCCTGAATCGGAAGTGATCGTGCCGCCTGAGGCCGTGCCGGAGAAAACTCCGCCGGTACCGGCGCAACCGGTGACCCCGGCCGAGGCTGCGAAAATCGACACAGCGCGCGCGCAGGCAGCACTGCTCGGGCAGACTCCGCCGCCGCCACCGCCGGTGATCAAGCCAGCGGCAACCACGCAGTTCTTCCTCCAGGCCGGTTCGTTCCGCAAAGAGGCCGATGCTGACAAGGTGCGGGCGCAGATCATCCTGCTCGGCCAGGTGGTCAAGGTCGAGTCGGGCACGGTCAAGGAAGAGACCTGGTACCGGGTGCTGGTCGGCCCTTTCAGCAACCGTGAACAACTCACGGTTGCCCAGAAGCAGCTGGCCGGTGCCGGCTTCAGCAACCTTCTGCTGCAACAGCGACAGACCCGTCAGTAACTGAAAAGGCCTTGCCGCGAATCGCGCCAAGGCCTTTTTTTCAGCTCGTCATCGAGGCTGGAACGGATCAGTCAGACCCGGCCGCTGTTCACATCGGAAATCTGCCGGTTGAGCGTCCAGAAGTCGTAAAGGATGCCAAGCAGGAACAGGCCCCCGGTAAAGAAGTAGATGATCGCCGTGATCCATTTACCCATGTACAGCCGGTGCACGCCGAACAGCCCGAGGAAGGTCAGCAGTACCCACGCCAGGCTGTAGTTGACCCGACCCGACTGGAAGCGCATGTCTGCCTCGCGGTCCATCGCCGGGATCAGGAACAGGTCGATCAACCAGCCAATGCCCAGCAGGCCCAGAGTGAAGAACCAGATAGTCCCGGTAATCGGCTTGCCGTAGTAGAAACGGTGCGCGCCGAGGAAGCCGAAAATCCACAAAAGGTACCCCAGTACCTTGCTATGGGTGTCGTGATAAGGCGCCCCTTGTTGATAAGTATTCATTCCTAGCCCTCGTGGCTTAGCCAAAAATATTCTCAGAATAAATGTGACTTTTTCATGTGAAGCCGACGCATGGTTCCTTGCAGTCGACCAACGGATCATTTTTTGAGCAAAAAGCTGTTATAAAGTTGCGCGTCATCACCTAATCATCTTTCAAGAGCTTCATCTATGCCGCCTTTATTCAAGACATGGCTGACCCTCTGCCTCTTGTTACCCCTGGCAGCCCACGCCACCAATCGTGAGCAACGACTTCCCAACGGCTTCACTGGCTACACCACCAACGCCACCGTGAAGCATGCACCGGTCAAACATGCAGCAGCCAAATCGGCCAATCTGCGTGCCCGCCCAAGCAATGCTGCCAACGCCTTGCCGGCTGTGGCCATGTCCGCCAAGCAGAGCAGCAACGTGCTAAGCCGCGCGGTGAATGTGCTCGGCACCCCTTATCGCTGGGGCGGCAGCACGCCAGGCAAGGGCTTTGACTGCAGCGGGCTGGTGAAATATGCGTTCAACGACGTGGCAGATGTCGATTTACCGCGTACCTCCAATGCCATGGCCCAGGGTCACGGCGTCAAGGTTGCCAAGGGCGATCTGAAGCCAGGCGACCTGATCTTCTTCAACATCAAGAGCCGACGGGTCAATCATGTTGCCATTTACCTGGGCAACGACCGCTTCATCCATGCACCGCGTCGTGGCAAGTCGGTCAGCATCGACCAACTGAGCAAGCCGTACTGGCAGAAACACTACGTAGTCGCCAAGCGCGTCCTGCCGAAGGATCAACAGCTGAGCCTGGCCAAGCGCTGACAGGTGCACGCGCTGGCCTCGCAACGAGGCCAGTGCAGATGCTACCCCGTTTCGATCACGCCTTCAGCGCGCAACTGTTGCAAAGCTGCGTCCATGGTCTTCATCCCCGCCGCGCCTCCCGCCTGCATCAGTGAGTAGATCTGCGCCAACCGTCCCTCGCGGATCAGGTTGCGCACCGCCATGTTCGCCAGCAGAACTTCCCGCGCAGCAACCCGACCGGTACTGCGCCGTTTGACCAGCACCTGCGCCACGACCACGCGCAGCGAGTCGGCCAGCAGGGTACGCACCAGCGGTTTCTCGTCGGCGGCAAACACCTCCACCATACGGTCGATGCTGCTCACCGCCGAGCGCGTGTGCACGGTCGCCAGTACCAGATGCCCGGTCTGCGCCGCGCGCAGCGCCAGGCGGATCGACTCCAGATCACGCAGTTCACCCAGCACGATCACGTCAGGGTCCTGACGCAGGGCGCTGCGCAGGCCTTGGGCAAAGTCACTGCTGTGCTGGCCGACCTCACGCTGGGTGACCAGGCTGCGCTGGCTGCTGTGGATGACTTCGATCGGGTCTTCCAGGGTGATGATGTGTAACGAGCGCTCACGATTGAGCCAGTCGACCAGTGCGGCCAGGGTGCTCGACTTGCCGCTACCCGTTGCCCCGCCGATCAGCACCAGGCCATCGGTGCACTGGGCAACAGCTTGCAATACATCTTCCAGACCGAGCTCGGTGATGCTTGGCACATGGCTCGGGATCAAGCGCAGGCTGGCGGCCAGGCCGTTACGCTGGCGAAACAGGTTGAGGCGGCAGCGACAGCTCTGGTTCAGGGTCACTGCCAGATCCAGTTCGGCACCGGCCAGCCATTGCTGCATCTGGTGCTCAGCCAAAAGCGGCGCCAGCCCTTGCTGCAGTTGGCCGGCAGGCATCGGCGGCAGATCGAGTCGGCGCAGGTCGCCGTCCACGCGCAGCAGTGGTGGTTCGGCCTCGGCCAGATGCAGGTCGGATGCCCCCGCAGCAGCGGCCTGGGCCAGCAGGCCAGTCACGTCCATGAGACTCCCCAAAGGCTATCAAGCAGGTAGAATGGCGCAGATCACTGAGCCGCCGGCATTCTTCCATGTCCACCATAGCAGACCACCTCGGCGCCCTCGCCGCCCGTATCGACAGCGCAGCGCTCGCCTGTGGCCGCGACCCAGCCAGCATCAAGTTGCTGGCCGTGAGCAAGACCAAACCCGCCGCCGCCGTGCGTGAAGCCTACGCTGCCGGCGTGCGCGACGTGGGTGAAAACTACCTGCAGGAAGCCCTGGCCAAGCAAGATGAATTAACTGACCTGGCCTTGACCTGGCACTTCATCGGCCCCATTCAATCGAACAAGACCCGCGCGATTGCCGAGCATTTCGCCTGGGTGCATTCGGTAGACCGCTTGAAGATCGCCCAACGCCTGTCCGAACAACGCCCGACCGAGCTGGCGCCACTGAACATCTGCCTGCAGGTCAACGTCAGTGGCGAGGACAGCAAGTCTGGCTGTACCCCGGCTGAGCTGCCAGCATTGGCAGCAGCGGTGGCCACACTGCCGGGCCTACGTTTGCGTGGTTTGATGGCCATCCCCGAGCCGAGCGATGAGCGCGCGGTGCAGGAGGCTGCCTTTGCCCGACTGAGCGAGCTGCAGGCCAGCCTGAATCTTGGCCTGGATACCCTGTCGATGGGCATGAGCCACGACCTCGAGGCCGCCATCAGCCAAGGTGCGACCTGGGTACGTATTGGCACCGCCCTGTTCGGCGCGCGCGATTACGGGCAGGCTTGAATCCATGCTTTACTCACTTTTTTCTAAGGACCTGACATGAGCAAGACACGTATTGCCTTTATCGGCGCCGGCAACATGGCCGCCAGCCTGATTGGCGGCCTGCGTGCGCAGGGTCTGGACGCTGCGCAGATTCGCGCCAGCGACCCTGGCGCCGAGACCCGCAGCCGGGTTCGCGCCGAGCACGCAATCGAGGTGTTCGAAGACAACGCTCAAGCAATCGCCGACGCCGACGTGATCGTCCTGGCGGTCAAGCCGCAGGTCATGAAAAGCGTCTGCCAGAGCCTGCAGGCCAACCTGCAGGACGGCCAACTGATCGTCTCCATCGCCGCCGGGATCACCTGCGCCAGCCTGCAAGACTGGCTCGGCCCGCGCCCTGTGGTGCGCTGCATGCCCAACACCCCGGCCCTGTTGCGCCAAGGCGTCAGCGGCCTGTACGCCACCGAGCAGGTGTCTGCCGAGCAACGTCAGCAGGCCGAAGAACTGCTGTCGGCCGTAGGCACGGCGCTGTGGCTGGAGCACGAGCAGCAGCTGGACGCCGTAACGGCAGTCTCCGGCAGCGGCCCGGCGTACTTCTTCCTGCTGATCGAAGCAATGACCGCTGCCGGCGAAAAGCTCGGCCTGCCGCGCGAAACCGCTTCCCAGCTGACCCTGCAAACCGCCCTCGGCGCGGCGCACATGGCAGTCGCCAGTGATGTCGATGCCGCTGAGCTGCGCCGCCGGGTCACCTCGCCTGCCGGGACCACCGAGGCGGCGATCAAATCGTTCCAGGGCAATGCTTTCGAGGCCATCGTCGAACAGGCGCTGCAGGCCGCGGCAACGCGCTCCGCCGAGCTCGCCGAACAATTGGGCAAATAAGGAGCTGTTGATGAATGCACTGTCTGGCGCCGCTATTTTCGTGGTGCAAACCCTGGTCAGCCTGTATCTGGCGATCGTTCTGCTGCGCTTTGTGCTGCAACTGGTCAAGGCCGACTTCTACAACCCGCTGAGCCAGTTCGCGGTGCGCGCCACGCAACCGCTGCTCAAGCCTATCCGGCGCATCGTGCCGAGCATCTTCGGCCTGGATACCTCGTCGCTGCTGCTGGCGATCCTGATTCAGGCGCTGCTGATGGCCTTTGTGCTGATGATCACCTACGGCACCGCCGGTGACATCCTGCACCTGCTGATGTGGGCGATCATTGGCGTTACCTCGCTGTTCCTGAAGATCTTCTGGGTCGCGATGATCGTCATGGTCATCGTCTCCTGGGTTGCGCCCAACAGCCACAACCCGGCTGCCGAGCTCGCCTACCAGATCGCCGAGCCAGTGCTGGCGCCGTTCCGCCGCCTGATACCGAACCTGGGCGGCCTGGACATCTCGCCGATCTTTGCCTTCCTGGCGATCCAGGTGATCCAGTCGTTCGTGATGCCACCACTGGCAGCCTACGCCGGCATGCCGCAAGAGCTGTGGCGAATGATCTGACCCGTGCACCGCCAGCGGCAGCCTGTGCTTGCCGCTGGGGGTAGCGCTCTTTAGACTTACGCCTCCGTCAAGCGTGAGCAGGGTCGATGTCCACTGTCTTTCCCGAAGATTCCGTCGGTCTGATAACACCGCAGACTGCCCGGTTCGATGAACCGTTGGCGCTGGCCTGCGGCCGATCGCTGGCCAGCTACGAGCTGGTCTATGAAACCTATGGCACGCTCAACAGCAGCGCGAGCAATGCCGTGCTGATCTGCCACGCGCTGTCTGGCCATCACCATGCCGCCGGCTTTCACCGTGCCGACGAGCGCAAGCCCGGCTGGTGGGACAGCTGTATAGGCCCTGGCAAGCCGATCGACACCAACCGCTTCTTCGTGGTCAGCCTGAACAACCTTGGCGGCTGTAACGGCAGCACCGGCCCGAGCAGCGTCAACCCGCTGACCGGCAAGCCCTACGGCGCCGACTTCCCGGTGCTCACCGTGGAAGACTGGGTACATAGCCAGGTGCGCCTGGCCGACCGTCTCGGCATCAACCAGTGGGCCGCCGTGGTGGGTGGCAGTCTCGGTGGCATGCAGGCCCTGCAATGGACCATCACCTACCCTGACCGGGTCCGCCACTGCGTCGATATCGCCTCCGCGCCCAAACTGTCGGCGCAGAACATCGCCTTCAACGAAGTTGCCCGCCAGGCCATCCTCACCGACCCTGAGTTCCACGGTGGCTCGTTCCAGGACCAGGGCGTGATCCCCAAGCGCGGCCTGATGCTGGCGCGCATGGTCGGCCACATCACCTACCTGTCGGATGACTCGATGGGCGAGAAATTCGGCCGCGAACTCAAGAGCGACAAGCTCAACTACGACTTCCACAGCGTTGAGTTTCAGGTCGAAAGCTACCTGCGCTACCAAGGCGAAGAATTCTCCGGTCGCTTTGACGCCAACACCTACCTGTTGATGACCAAGGCGCTCGACTACTTCGATCCGGCCGCCACGCATGGCGGCGATCTGGCGGCAACCTTGAGCAACGTCACGGCAGACTACTGCGTGATCTCGTTCACTACCGACTGGCGCTTCTCGCCGGCCCGCTCGCGAGAAATCGTCGATGCGTTGATGGCCGCACGCAAGAACGTCTGCTATCTGGAAATCGACTCGCCGTACGGCCACGACGCCTTCCTGATACCAACGCCTCGCTACATGCTGGGTTTCTCGAACTACATGAACCGCATCGCCATCTGAGGACCGCATGAGAGCCGACCTGGAAATCATCCAAGACTGGATCCCCGCCGGCAGCCGGGTCCTCGACCTGGGCTGCGGCAACGGCGAGCTGCTGGCGTCGTTGCGCGACCTCAAGCAGGTCACCGGCTACGGCCTGGAGATCGATGCCGACAACATCGCCGCGTGCGTGGCCAAGGGCGTCAACGTCATCGAGCAGGACCTCGACAAGGGGCTGGGCAACTTTGCCAGCAACAGCTTTGACGTGGTGGTCATGACCCAGGCCCTGCAGGCGGTCGAATACCCCGACCGGATCCTCGCCGAAATGCTGCGGGTGGGCCGCGAGTGCATCATCACCTTCCCCAACTTCGGCCACTGGCGCTGCCGTTGGTACCTGGCCAGCAAGGGCCGCATGCCGGTTTCGGACTTCATGCCGTACACCTGGTACAACACGCCGAACATCCACTTCTGCACCTTTGCCGACTTCGAGCAGCTGTGCGTCGATCACCATGCCAAGGTCCTCGACCGGCTGGCCGTCGACCGCCTGCACCGCAATGGCATCGGCGGCCGGGTTTGGCCTAATCTGTTGGGAGAAATCGGCATCTATCGCCTCAGCAGCCCGAGCCTGAGCGAACACCAGATCGCCGTCTGACCCCGTACCGCTTGGAGGATTCGCCCGATGCGTCGACTCGCTGTATTACTGCTCGGCCTGTGCATGGCCCTACCGGTTCTGGCTGCCGATGCGGCCAAGGCCCAGCGCAAGGAAGTGTTCGGGGATGTCACCGTGCATTACAGCGCCTTCACTTCGAGCATGCTGCAGCCGGCGATTGCCACCGCCAATGGCCTGATCCGCAGCAAGAACCAGGGCGTGCTGACTGTGTCGGTGCTCAAGGGCGGCAAGCCGGACATGGCCATGGTCAGCGGCAGCGTCAAGGACCTCACCGGGCGCAGCAGCGCGCTTACGTTCCGCCAGGTCGGCGACCCTAGTGGCGTCAGCTACCTCGCCCAGTTCCCAATCGAGCAGGCGCAGACGCTGATCTTCGAACTCACGGTTGCCAGCGGCGGCGCCAGCCATTCTTTCAGCTTCAACCAGGAAGTGTTCCCAGGCGAATGATCAATCTTCAGCAACTCGTATTGGCCAGCCATAACGCTGGCAAGCTCAAAGAACTCCAGGCCATGCTTGGCGAGTCGGTGCACCTGCGTTCGATCGGCGAATTCAGCCAGGTCGAGCCGGAAGAAACCGGCCTGTCATTCGTCGAAAACGCCATTCTCAAGGCCCGCAACGCGGCGCGCATTTCCGGCTTGCCGGCACTGGCCGATGACTCGGGCCTGGCCGTGGACTTTCTCGGCGGCGCGCCGGGCATCTACTCGGCACGCTATGCCGATGGCAAGGGCGATGCCGCCAACAACGCTAAGCTGCTCGACGCGCTGAAAGACGTGCCGGATGAGCAACGTGGTGCGCAGTTCGTCTGTGTGCTGGCGTTGGTACGGCATGCCGATGACCCACTGCCGATCCTCTGTGAAGGCCTCTGGCACGGCAGCATCCTGCGTGCTGCCAGTGGCGAGCATGGCTTTGGCTACGATCCGCTGTTCTGGGTGCCCGAGCGCAACTGCTCGAGCGCAGAGCTCGCGCCGCTGGAGAAGAACCAGCTCAGCCACCGCGCCCGCGCCATGGCCCTGCTGCGTCAGCGTCTGGGCCTGGCATGACCGACAAGCCGTCGATCCAGCTGCTCCATCCGCGGGCCTCTGGCGCGCGCCTGGCATTGCCGGAGCTGCCCCCGCTGTCGCTGTACATCCATATCCCTTGGTGCGTGCGCAAGTGCCCCTACTGCGACTTCAACTCGCACCAGGCCGGCCCTGAGCTGCCTGAAGAAGCCTACGTCGACGCCTTGCTGGCAGACCTTGAACAAGAGCTGCCTGCCGTGCAGGGCCGCACCATCAGCACGATCTTCTTTGGCGGTGGCACGCCAAGCCTGTTCAGCGCCGCTGCGCTGGACCGCCTGCTGCGCGGGGTTGAACAGCGCATTGCGTTTGCCGCCGATATCGAGATAACCCTCGAGGCCAACCCGGGCACCTTCGAGCAGGACAAGTTCAAGGCTTACCGGCAGACCGGTATCAATCGCCTGTCGATCGGCGTGCAGAGCTTCCAACCGGCCAAGCTGGAGAAGCTTGGCCGCATTCATAACGGCGACGAGGCGATCCGCGCAGCCGACATGGCGCGCGCAGCAGGTTTTGACAACTTCAACATGGACCTGATGCACGGCCTGCCCGATCAGTCGCTGGAGGACGCCTTGGACGACCTGCAGCAGGCAATCGACCTGGGCCCGACGCACCTGTCCTGGTATCAGCTCACCGTCGAGCCGAACACGGTGTTCTGGAACCAGCCGCCCGAGCTGCCTGAAGACGACATCCTCTGGGATATCCAGGAAGCCGGGCAGTTGCTGCTGGCCAACAATGGTTTCCATCAGTACGAAGTGTCGGCCTATGCCCAGGCCGATCGCGCCGCACGGCACAACCTCAATTACTGGCGCTTCGGCGACTTCATCGGCATCGGCGCCGGCGCCCACGGCAAGCTGTCGTTCGCCGACGGGCGCATCCTGCGCACCTGGAAGACGCGTCTACCCAAGGACTACCTGAACCCGGCCAAGCCGTACAAGGCTGGGGAGAAGCTGCTGCCAGTGGATGAGCTGCCGTTCGAGTTTTTGATGAATGCGCTGCGCCTGACGGATGGGGTCGAGGCTGAGTTGTTCCACCGCCGCACCGGTCTGCCGCTGGCGCAGCTGGCCGAAGCCCGGCGCCTGGCCGAACAAAAGGGGCTTTTGCAGGTCGAACCGGATCGGCTGGCAGCAACACCGCGCGGCCAGTTGTTCCTCAATGACCTGCTGCAGTATTTCTTGACCTAAGGATGACCCATGGACCTGGTACTTGACCTGCTTGCGACCGTGTCGCGCTGGAGCCGCAGCAACCTGTCGGAGATCTCGCTGGCGTTGGTAGGCTGCCTGCTGGTGCTGTTCGGCACGGATATCAAGGGTTGGGTAGACCAGCGCCTGGGCGGCCTGGCCGGCGCGTTGCGCATACCATTCATGGCCTTGCTGGTGATGGTGGGCAGCGGTGCGGCGTTGATCTATGCCACGCCGTGGGTTAACAAGGGGCTCAGCCAGTTCAACAACTACGCACTGGCGCCGGTACTGCTGGTGGTGCTGGTGTTGATCGGTGTGGTGGCTGATCGTCGTGGTTGACGTGTAGACCGTGTGTTGGGGCGCTTTGCGCCCCTTTCGCGACACAAGGCCGCTCCTACAGGGGCGCGCAATGTCCAGAGCACGCGGTCGATGTAGGAGCGGCCTCGTGTCGCGAAAGGGGCGCGCAGCGCCCCCAATCCAGCCGACGCCGGTATCAGTCAACCTTCTCGAACTTCAAATCCCAGACGCCATGCCCAAGTCGTTCGCCACGGCGTTCGAACTTGGTGATCGGCCGCTCTGTGGGGCGCGGTACATAGGTGCCATCCTCGGCCTGGTTGCGATAGCCCGGCGCGGCGCTCATCACTTCTAGCATGTACTCGGCATACGGTTCCCAGTCGGTGGCCATATGGAAAACGCCACCCGGCTTGAGCTTGCTGCGCACCAGTTCGGCGAACTCCAGCTGGACGATGCGGCGCTTGTGGTGACGAGCCTTGTGCCAGGGGTCCGGGAAGAACAGCATCAAGCGATCAAGGCTGTTATCCGCGACACAGCGGTTGAGCACTTCGATCGCATCGCAGTCGTACACCCGCAGGTTCTGCAGCCCCTGGGTCAGCACGCCATTGAGCAGCGCGCCAACACCCGGGCGGTGCACTTCGACGCCGATGAAGTCCTGCTCTGGTGCGGCAGCAGCCATTTCCAGCAGCGAGTGCCCCATGCCGAAGCCGATTTCCAGGGTACGCGGCGCCGAGCGGCCGAATACCTGGTCGTAATCGACCGGGCTGTCGGCCAGCGGCAGCACGAACAGGGGCGCGCCCTGATCAAGACCACGTTGCTGGCCTTCGGTCATGCGCCCAGCGCGCATCACGAAACTCTTGATGCGGCGGTGCGGGCGCTCTTCGCCGTCAGCGGGGATCGGCGTATCTTGCGATTCAGTCATCAGAAACTCTTACTTGATCAGACCATCCAGCGGCGACGAGGCGCTGGCATACAGTTTTTTCGGCATACGCCCGGCCAGATAAGCCAGACGACCCGCATTGATAGCGTATTTCATGGCTTCGGCCATCAGCACCGGTTGCTGGGCGTGGGCGATGGCCGAGTTCATCAGCACCGCCTCGCAGCCCATTTCCATGGCGATGGTGGCATCGGAAGCGGTACCGACGCCGGCATCGACCAGCACCGGCACCTTGGATTCTTCAAGGATGATCTGCAGGTTGTACGGGTTGCAAATGCCCAGGCCGGTACCGATCAGGCCCGCCAGCGGCATCACCGCGATGCAGCCGATCTCTGCCAGCTGACGCGCGATGATTGGGTCATCACTGGTGTAGACCATCACGTCGAAACCTTCCTTGACCAGCACTTCGGCGGCCTTGAGGGTTTCGATCACATTGGGGAACAGGGTCTTCTGGTCGGCGAGCACTTCCAGCTTGACCAAGTTGTGGCCATCGAGCAGCTCACGGGCCAGGCGGCAGGTACGCACGGCTTCGATTGCGTCGTAGCAGCCAGCGGTGTTGGGCAGGATGGTGTAGCGGTCGGGTGGCAGCACGTCGAGCAGGTTCGGCTCGCCCGGGATCTGGCCCAGGTTGGTGCGGCGCACGGCGACTGTGACGATCTCGGCACCCGAGGCTTCGATGGCCAGGCGGGTTTCTTCCATGTCACGGTACTTGCCGGTGCCAACCAGCAGGCGCGACTGGAACGTGCGCCCGGCCAGGATGAAGGGCTTGTCGCTACGAACATTGCTCATCGTTGTTCCTCTGGAAAGGTTGCGGGACTTGCAGGTGAACGTCAGGCGACTAGCCGCCGCCGATGGCGTGCACCACTTCGAGCTGATCACCTTCGTTTAGCAGCGTGCTGTCGTGCTGGCTGCGCGGCACGATATCGAGGTTGAGCTCGACAGCCACCCGGCGCCCAGTCAGCTCCAGCCGCGCGAGCAAGCCGGCAACGTTCTCACCGGCAGGCACTTCGTAGGGTTCACCGTTCAATTGAATGCGCATGCACACGGCCACCGTTGTTCTTTGGGGCCCGCATTCTAGCCCCGATCAACCCCTGAACCCAAGGGCGACAGCCGCCATTAGTCGCGATTGTGGACCAGCCGGTCAGCCCAGCCGCCACGCCGCCAGGCCCAGGCACAGCCAGCCGGCAAGGAAGCACAGGCCGCCGATGGGGGTGATCATGCCCAGCTTGCTCACGCCGGTCAGGGTCAGCAGGTAAAGGCTACCGGAGAACAGCACGATGCCCACGGCGAACAGACAACCGGCCCAGCCGACCAGCCGTCCTGGCAGATGCGCAGCCAGCAGGGCAACGCCAAACAGCGCCAGGGCATGCACCAGCTGATAAGTCACACCGGTATGAAAGATCGCCAGGTAGTCGGCAGTCAGGCGGTTTTTCAGGCCGTGCGCGGCAAACGCACCGAGGGCGACACCGGTGAAGGCAAAAAACGCGGCCAGCATGAGGAAGCTTCGAAGCATGGGGAGGACTCCTCGAGAGGGGTCTGTATAATGGCCGGTTCCATCGGTCCGGCCAAGCCATCGCCATGCTGTCATCCCTGATCCGTCGCTGCGTACGCGCCCTGCTCTGGTTTGCCGCCGGCAGTATCGTGCTGGTTCTGGTCCTGCGCTGGGTGCCGCCACCGGGCACCGCGCTGATGGTCGAGCGCAAGGTGCAGTCGTGGTTCAGTGGCGAGCCGATCGACCTGCAGCGTGACTGGCAGCCGTGGCAGGGCATATCCGATGACCTCAAGGTTGCGGTGATTGCCGGTGAAGACCAGAAATTTGCCAGCCACTGGGGTTTTGACATCCCGGCGATTCAGGCAGCGTTTGCCCATAACGAGCGCGGCGGCAACATTCGCGGAGCGAGCACCTTGACCCAGCAGGTAGCCAAGAACCTGTTCCTGTGGTCGGGCCGCAGCTGGTTTCGCAAAGGCCTGGAAGCCTGGTTCACGGCGTTGATCGAGCTGTTCTGGTCCAAAGATCGGATCCTTGAGGTGTACCTGAACAGCGTCGAATGGGGCCCTGGGGTATTTGGCGCCCAGGCCGCAGCTCGTTACCACTTTGGCGTCGATGCCAGCCGTCTGACGCGCCAGCAGGCCGCGCAACTGGCTGCAGTGCTGCCCAGCCCGCTGAAGTGGAACGCCGGCCGGCCGAGCACCTATGTTGCCAGCCGCGCAGGCTGGATTCGCCGGCAGATGAGCCAGCTGGGCGGCGCCGACTACCTGCAGCAGCTTGAGGCAGGCCGCAGCCAGTGAATTAGCCGCTGGCGTTCAGCAGCGACAAAAAAACCGCCTGCCCCATCAGGGCCAGGCGGTTTTTCATTGCTGCGACGATCAGGCTGCGATCAGTGCCTTGACCTTGTTCATCGCATTCTTCTCGAGCTGGCGAATACGCTCAGCCGATACGCTGTACTTCTCGGCCAGCTCATGCAATGTGGCCTTCTCTTCAGCCAGCCAGCGCTGATAGAGAATGTCGCGGCTGCGATCATCCAGCCCGCTCAGGGCCTGGTGCAGATTGCTGGTGGAGTTATCGCTCCAGTCAGCGTCCTCGAGCTGCATCGCCGGATCGTAGCGGTGATCTTCAAGGTAATGCGCCGGCGATTGGAACGCGCTGTCGTCGTCCGCTTCAGCAGCAGGATCGAAGGCCATGTCATGGCCGCTCAGGCGGCTTTCCATCTCGCGCACTTCACGCGGCTCGACGCCCAGGCTTTCGGCGACACGATGCACTTCATCGTTGTTCAGCCAGGCCAGACGCTTCTTCTGGCTGCGCAGGTTGAAGAACAGCTTGCGCTGGGCCTTGGTGGTCGCGACCTTGACGATGCGCCAGTTGCGCAGGATGAACTCATGGATCTCGGCCTTGATCCAGTGCACCGCGAAGGACACCAGACGTACGCCCATTTCCGGGTTGAAGCGTTTGACAGCCTTCATCAGGCCGACGTTACCTTCCTGGATCAGGTCAGCTTGCGCCAGCCCATACCCTGCATAGCTGCGTGCGATGTGCACGACGAAGCGCAGGTGGGCCATAACCATTTGCCGAGCAGCCTCAACATCCTGCTCGTAAAAAAGACGTTCGCCCAGTTCACGCTCCTGCTCGGGCGTCAGCAGGGGAATGCTGTTCACCGTATGTACGTAGGCTTCCAGGTTTGCACCGGGGACCAACGCATAGGCAGGTTGCAACGAAGTGGTCATTCAAGAACCTCCGACTCACTGGATTCGTGCCTTGTGAGCACTGCCATAAATGACCGGAAACTGTCGTGCAAGTTCCCGTTTACGTCAATGATGGCGCAAAAACATTATCGTGGGGCCAGCTCATTCAAGTGGCGAGCCACCGCAATCCATGCACCGATATACCCTAACAACACCGCACCAATCAAGAGCGACAGACCGTCGGCAGCCGGCACACCGGCCAGCGCAAAGTCACTGCCATACAGCCCGGACAAGCCGATTACCGCGTCGTTGAGCCAGTTCAGGCCAAACGCCAGAATCGCCCAGGCCAGCAGCCCGGCGCCCAGCCCATACAGCGCGCCCATATACAGAAACGGCCGGCGTACGTAGCTGTCGGTACCACCGACCAGCTTGATCACTTCGATCTCGACGCGGCGGTTCTCGATATGTAGACGAATTGTGTTACCGATTACTAACAACAAAGCTGAAACCAGCATCACGGCCAGGCCAAAGACGAAACGATCGCCCAGCTTGAGGATCGCCGCCAACCGCTCGACCCAGACCAGATCCAGCTGCGCCACATCCACCCGTGGAAGCTCAGCCAGGCGCTGGCGCAAGGCTTCCAGGGCCGGCTTGTCGACTTCGGTCGGGGTCACTACGACCACCCCGGGCAAGGGGTTGTCCGGCAACTCGCGCAGCGCCTGGCCGAGGCCCGACTGCTGCTGGAACTCTTCCAGAGCCTCTTCGCGGCTGACGAACTGGGCATCTGCTACGCCAGGCATGCCTTTGATTTCATCTCGCAGCGCTTCGCCTTCCCTGCTGCCCGCATCGAGCTTGAGGTACAGCGAAATCTGCGCAGCGCGCTGCCAGGAGCCGCCCAGCTGCTCGACGTTCTTCAGCAACAGCGACAGGCCCATGGGCATGCTCAGGGCCACGGCCATCACCAGGCAGGTGAAGAAGCTGCCGATCGGCTGCTTGGCCAACCGGCGCAGGCTGTCGAGCAGGCTGGCGCGGTGGCTTTCCAGCCAGGCGTGGAACAGGGTGCGGAAGTCCGGGCCGTCGTCGTCGCTGCCGCCGCGTTTCTTGCTTGGTTGCGGATCAGCGGGCTTGGGCGCAACGCGCTCGGAAACCTTGGGGGTGCGGGTAGTACTCATTGGCCAGCCTCGCCATCGCCGATCAGTCGGCCGCGTTGCAGGGTCAGCATGCGGTGGCGCATGCGGGCGATCAGTGCCAGGTCGTGACTGGCAATCAGAACGGTGGTGCCGAGGCGATTGATGTCCTCGAACACGCCCATGATCTCGGCCGCCAGGCGCGGGTCGAGGTTGCCAGTAGGTTCGTCAGCCAGCAGCAAAGCCGGCTGGTGAACGATGGCACGGGCAATACCGACGCGTTGTTGCTGGCCGGTGGACAGGTCCGCCGGGAACAAATCGCCCTTGTCGCTCAGTGCCACGCGCTCCAGCGCCGAATCAACGCGCTTGGCGATTTCCGGCTTGGACAGCCCGAGAATCTGCAACGGCAAGGCGATGTTGTTGAACACGGTGCGGTCGAACAGCAGCTGGTGATTCTGGAACACCACGCCGATCTGCCGGCGCAGAAACGGGATCTGCGCGTTGCTGATCTGGCCGAGGTCTTGCCCCGCCAGCAGCAGCTTGCCGCTGGTCGGGCGCTCCATGGCCAGCAACAGACGCAGCAAGGTGCTCTTGCCGGCGCCGGAGTGGCCGGTAACGAACAGGAACTCGCCGCGACGGGCGCGGAAACTCAGCTCATGCAGGCCGACGTGGCCGTTGGGGTAGCGCTTGGCGACCTGTTCGAATCGAATCATGAAGGCTCCCGCTCATTGAACAGGGCTTTGACGAACGGCTCGGCCTCGAAGGTGCGCAGGTCATCGATGCCTTCACCCACACCGATAAAACGGATCGGCAGTTTGAACTGCTTGGCCAGGGCGAAGATCACCCCGCCTTTGGCGGTGCCGTCCAGCTTGGTCAGTGCCAGGCCGGTCAGCTCGACGCTCTGGTGGAAGTACTTGGCCTGGCTGATGGCGTTCTGGCCGGTGCCTGCATCCAGCACCAGCAGCACTTCGTGGGGTGCGTCGGCATCCAGCTTGGCGATGACCCGACGGACCTTCTTCAGCTCTTCCATCAGGTTGTCTTTGGTGTGCAGGCGGCCAGCAGTGTCGGCGATCAGCACATCGGCGCCACGAGCCTTGGCGGCCTGTACGGCATCGAAGATCACCGAAGCCGAGTCGGCGCCGGTGTGCTGGGCGATGACCGGGATCTGGTTACGCTCACCCCAGACCTGCAACTGCTCGACCGCAGCGGCGCGGAAGGTGTCGCCGGCAGCCAGCATGACCTTCTTGCCATCGAGCTGGAGCTTCTTGGCCAGCTTGCCGATAGTGGTGGTTTTGCCAGCGCCGTTCACGCCAACCACGAGGATCACGTAGGGTTTGTGCTGGGTGTCGATGTGCAAGGGCTGCTCGACTGGGCGCAGCAGCGCGGTCAGCTCGTCCTGCAGCGACTTGTACAGCGCGTCGGCGTCGGCCAGCTGCTTGCGCGCAACCTTCTGCGTCAGGTTCTGCACGATCACCGACGTGGCTTCGACGCCGACGTCGGCGGTCAGCAAGCGGGTTTCGATTTCTTCGAGCAGATCATCGTCGATGATTTTCTTGCCCAGGAACAGGCTGGCCATGCCTTCGCCGATGCTGGCGCTGGTCTTGGACAGGCCTTGCTTGAGGCGGGCGAAGAACCCGGCCTTGGCAGGTTCGCTGGCAACGGCAGGGGCTGCGGCCGGCTCGACGACGGCAGGCAGAACGGCGGCGGCGACAACAACCGGCTCAGGTTCGACGACTGGCGCGACAGCAACTACCGGAGCTTGTGGCTCTGGTTCTGGCGTTGGCTCGAGTACAGGAGCCTGAGCAACCAATTCAGGCTCGGCAACCACTTCAACCGCAACCGGCTCGACCAGCGGCCGCACAGGAATGACCGGTGGCGCAACTGGCTCAAGGTCCGGCACCAGCGCAACCGGCTCCTCGGCCACCGGCAGCACCAGATTGCTGACCGGCGGTGCAGTTTCAGCCACGGGCGCTGGCGCAAGCGGCTCACGTTCAGGTTCAGGCGCAGCCTCGACAACCGGCTGCGGCGCAATCACCGGCGCCGCTTCAAGCAGCACAGGCTCAGGCTCGGCCAGCGCCGCCGGCGCAACCGGAGCAGCCTGCTCGACGGGTGCAACAGGCTCTGCAACCTGGGTTTCAGGGGTTTGCGGCTGTTCGGCGACAGCTTGCTGTGGTTTCTTGCGGAACCAGCCGAACAGGCCTTTTTTCTCACCAGCCTCGGCCGGCGCTTTCTTGTCGTCGTTGGAACCAAACATGGAGGACGGCTATCTCAAGTCGCGATGAGCCATTAGTGGCGCATCTGGAATTCTCTATCACGCAGAACAGACTATCTTGAATCCGGCTGGTTCATGCGCAACGTTTTGTCGTAGGGTCCTGTGGGCCAGAACGGCGACAGGCATGGTCGCCAGGCAACCGGATCAGTATCCTAGCACCTCCTGGCCTGCTGACGCTAAACCGAAGCGGGCCGCCGTACAGGTTAATCATCGTATGAATGCTCTAGCCCGCCGCGCTGCTGGCCTGCTGCTCAGCACGCTCTGCCTGCCCCTGGCAGCACTTGCCGCCGATCCGCAACCGACCCACGAATTCATCCTCGACAACGGCCTCAAAGTGGTCGTGCGCGAGGACCACCGCGCCCCCGTGGTGGTCTCGCAGATCTGGTACAAGGTCGGCTCCAGCTACGAGACCCCGGGCCAGACTGGGTTGTCCCATGCGCTCGAGCACATGATGTTCAAAGGCAGCGCCAAACTCGGCCCGGGCGAAGCTTCGCGGATCCTGCGCGACCTCGGCGCTGAAGAAAACGCCTTTACCAGCGACGACTACACCGCTTATTACCAAGTGCTGGCGCGCGATCGCCTGCCGGTCGCGTTCGAGCTCGAAGCCGACCGCCTGGCCAGTCTGCGCCTGCCGGCCGACGAATTCAGCCGTGAAATCGAAGTGATCAAGGAAGAACGGCGCCTGCGCACCGACGATCAGCCCAACGCCAAGGCGTTTGAGCTGTTCAGCGCCATGGCCTACCCCGCCAGCGGCTACCACACGCCAACCATCGGCTGGATGGCGGACCTGGAGCGGATGAAAGTCGAGGAGCTGCGCCACTGGTACGAGTCCTGGTACGCGCCGAACAACGCCACCCTGGTGGTGGTCGGCGACGTTACCGTCGATGAAGTCAAAGGCCTTGCGCAGAAGTACTTCGGCGCCATCCCGAAACGCACAGTGCCGCCGTCCAAGCTGCCGCTGGAGCTGGCAGAGCCCGGCCTGCGCCAGTTGACCCTGCACGTGCGTACGCAGTTGCCGAGCCTGATCTACGGCTTCAACGTGCCAGGCCTGGCCACCGCCAAGGAGCCACGCACCGTGCATGCCCTGCGGCTGATCTCGGCGCTGCTCGACGGCGGCTACAGCGCGCGCATGCCAGCACGCCTGGAGCGCGGCCAGGAGCTGGTCGCCGGCGCGTCGTCCGGTTACGACGCGTTTACTCGCGGCGACAGCCTGTTCCTGATCTCGGCCACGCCGAATGTGCAAAAGCACAAGACCCTGGCTGATGTCGAAAAAGGCATCTGGCAGCTGCTCAACGAACTCAAGACCACTCCGCCAACCGCCGAAGAGCTCGAGCGTGTACGCGCCCAGGTCATCGCCGGGCTGGTGTATGACCGTGACTCGATCAGCAGCCAGGCCACCACCATCGGCCAGCTGGAAACCGTCGGCCTGTCCTGGAAGCTGATCGACAGCGAACTGGACGAGCTCAAGCAAGTGACCCCGCAGGACATCCAGGACGCCGCCCGCACCTATTTCACCCGCGAACGCCTGAGCGTTGCCCATGTACTGCCCGAGGAGTCCGCTCATGAGTGATCGCCGCCTTCCACGCTACGCCCTGATCGGTCTCGGCGCGGTTGCCCTGGCAGTCGCCGGCACCATTATGCTGACCCGCCCGGCACAGTCCGATGCCGCTACCGCAACCACTACCGATGCCAAGCCTGCCAGCAGTGCCGCAAGACCAGCCAATACCCTGCAGTCGCTGGCCGAACTGGACGGCAAGGCGCCGAGCCGGCGTGAACTGAACATCCAGAGCTGGAACACCGCCGAAGGCGCCCGCGTGCTGTTCGTTGAAGCCCGCGAACTGCCGATGTTCGACCTGCGCGTGACCTTTGCCGCCGGCAGCAGCCAGGACGGTAACGTCGCTGGCCTGGCCACGCTGACCAACGCCATGCTCAACGAAGGTGTTGCCGGCAAGGACGTCACTGCAATCGCTGAAGGCTTCGAAGGCCTGGGCGCCGACTTTGGCAATGGTTCCTACCGCGACATGGCGGTAGCGACCCTGCGCAGCCTCAGCGCCAGCGACAAGCGCGAGCCGGCCCTGAAGCTGTTTGCCGAAGTGGTCGGCAAGCCGACCTTCCCCGCCGACGCGCTCAAACGCATCCAGAACCAGCTGCTGGCCGGTTTTGAGTACGAGAAGCAGAACCCGGCCAAGATCGGCGGCAAGGCGCTGTTCGCCAACTTGTATGGCGATCACCCATATGCCCAGCCGAGTGACGGCACTGCGCAGAGCATCCCGGCGATCACTCTGGAGCAACTGCGCGCGTTCCACGCCAAGGCCTATACCTCGAAAAATGCCGTGATCGCGCTGGTTGGCGACCTCAGCCGCAGTGATGCCGAAGCGATTGCTGCGCAGGTTTCCGCCGCGCTGCCGCAAGGCCCAGCGCTGGCCAAACCGGCCGAGCCGAGCGAACCGAAAGCGGGCCTGACCCACATCGACTTCCCGTCCAAGCAGACCCACCTGATGCTCGCCGAGCTGGGTATCGACCGCCAGGACAAGGACTGGCCAGCACTGTCTCTGGGTAACCAGATCCTTGGTGGCGGTGCCTTTGGCACGCGGCTGATGAGCGAGGTGCGCGAGAAGCGCGGCCTGACCTACGGCGTGTACTCGGTGTTCAGCCCGATGCAGGTCCGCGGCCCGTTCATGATCAACCTGCAGACCCGCGCCGAACTCAGCGAAGGGACACTCAAGCTGGTTCAGGATATCCTTGCCGACTACCTCAAGAGCGGCCCGACCCAGCAAGAGCTGGACGATGCCAAGCGCGAACTGGCCGGCAGCTTCCCGCTGTCCAATGCCAGCAACGCCAGCATCGTTGGCCAGCTGGGCGCAATCGGCTTCTACAACCTGCCTCTGACCTGGCTCGAAGACTTCATGCAGCAGTCGCAGAGCCTCACCGTCGAGCAGGTCAAGGCCGCCATGAACAAGCACCTGGCAGCGGACAAACTGGTGATCGTCACGGTCGGCCCGAAAGTCGCGCAGCAACCGCTGCCGCCGCCTACTGACAAACCCGCCGAGCAGCCGCTTGGCGTACCGGAGCATTAATGGCCAAGCCATCCACCCCCGCTCGCGCCAAGCCCGGCGTGAGCCAAGGCCAGGGTCACCTGCGCATCATCGCTGGCGAGTGGCGCAGCCGCCGCCTGCCGGTGCCAGACGGCCCGAGCCTGCGGCCTACCCCTGATCGCGTGCGCGAAACCGTGTTCAACTGGCTCGCGCCCTACATCGAAGGCGCACAGGTGCTCGACGCCTTCACTGGCAGCGGTGCGCTGGTGCTCGAAGCCCTGTCGCGCGGCGCCGAAAATGCCGTGGCGCTGGACAACAACGGCGCCGCGGTCAGCAACCTCAAGGACAACCTCGAGCTGCTGCGCTGCGCCCGCGGGCAGATCCTCCAGACCGACGCCCTGCGTTATCTGGATGGCGAAGCGAAAAAGCAGTTCGACGTGGTCTTTCTCGATCCGCCGTTCAATCAGGACCTGCTGGCCAACACCTGCAGCCTGCTCGAAGAACGCCAGTGGCTGCGCGAGCGGGCCTGGATCTACACCGAAAGCGAAGTAGCGCCGTCTTCGCTGCAGATGCCTGCCAGTTGGCGCCTGCACCGTGAGAAGAAGACCGGCCAGGTGCATTACGCACTGTGGCAACGCGGCTGACGCCCGCAGCCCACCTGCGTAATTAATTAACGCAGGTGGGTCACCCGCTTGATTGAAGCTGCTTCGTTCTAACGTCGAACAGGAGCGCTCCAATCATGACCTCGTCCGCAACCCCTTTGTCAGCCAGCCAGACGGTGCTCACGCAGCCACCGCTGCAAAGCTTCAAACTCGACAACGGCCTGCAGGTCTATCTGCGCCAGGACTACCGCGCCCCGCTGGTCAGTGCGCAACTGTGGTACCACGTCGGCTCAAGCTATGAGCCGGCCGGCCAATCCGGCCTGTCGCATCTGCTCGAACACCTGATGTTCGAAGGCAGCAGCAAACTGGCATCGGGGCAGTACTCCAAACTGCTTACCCTGCTGGGCGGCGACCCCAACGCCTTCACCTCCGAAGATGCTACGTGCTTCCCGGTAACGCTGCCTGTCAGCCGCCTGGAGATCGTACTGGAAGCAATGGCCGATGCCATGGGCACTGCGCGCTTCGAGCAGTCGACCTTCGAGCGCGAGGTGCAGGTCGTGCTGGCAGAGCGACGCCTGCAGACCGACCAGAGCCCACTGACCATCGCCCTGGAACGGGACAGGCTCCTGGCCCACGGCAGCAGCCCGTATGCGACCCCGATCATCGGCCATCAGGCCGATGTTGAAAGCCTCACCGCTCAAGCCGCGCGCCGTTGGTACCAGAACTGGTATCAGCCCGCCAACGCGACACTGGTGGTCGTGGGCGATATCGATCTGGCGTGCCTGCGCCGGTATGTCGAGCGCCATTTTGCCGCTGTGGCCCGCGCTCAAGTGCCATTCAATAGGCGCCCAACAGGGCCGACTGCGTTGCAATCGCGCAGCCAAACCGTGGCCTTGGCACAGATGCGCGAGGGTTTGATCATGAACTTCAACGTTCCCAGCCAGGCAACCGCAGTCGATGAGCATGAGAGCTGCGCACTACGCCTGATCCCGGAACTGATGATGAATGGCGTCAGCTCGCGGCTGTATCGGCAACTTGTCAATCGCAGGCAGTTGATCCAGGCGATGCGCGCCAAGTACCGGCACCTGATGCGTGGCGACAGCCTGATGTCGTTTTTCATGTTCAGCAACCCCCAGCAAGGCACCCCGCAGCAAGCCGGCGAAGTGGTGTTGGACGAGCTGCAGGTGCTGGCCCAGACAGCGCCCAGCGAAGCGGAGCTTGAGCGCGCCAAGGCACGCTTGCTGGCCAATCTGGTGTTCGGCCGAGACATGATCAGCCAGCAGGCCGACGCCATTGGGCGATATGCCGCAATCGGCGTCGACCCTGCGTTTCTCGACCGTGAGCAGCACGCCATCGAGCAGGTCAGCGCAGACGCTGTGCGCCACGCAGCCCTCAGCTACCTGACCCGGGATCGACTGAGCATTACCTACATGATGCCCCAGGAGCAAACCCATGACTGATTCGACAAGCATTGCACCCACCGCCGTTACCGCCAACCTGTCCTCAGCCGAAGGCATCGACCTGAGCCAGTTCGAACAGGTTCGCACTGAGGTACAGGCCTGGCAGACCAGCCATGGCACCCAGGTACGGTTCGTCGAGGCGCGCCAATTGCCGATGGTTGACCTGATCGTTCTGTTCAATGCCGGCACCAGCGTGGATGCCGAACACAGCGGGCTGGCAGCCTTGACGATGTATATGCTCGATGAAGGCACCGAGCGCTTGAACGCCGAGCAGTTTGCCGAACAGACAGAGCGATTGGGCGCGATCCTCAGCACGCAGATCCGCTTGGAGCATGCCTCGTTGTCGCTGCGCTGTCTGAGCAGCGAAGTGGTGTTGGCGCAGGCCGTGGCGCTGTTTACCGAGATGCTTGCACGGCCCGCCTTCGACGAACAGCAACTGGTCAAGGTCAAGCAGCAACTACGGGCATTCCTGAGCTCTCGCTACAACGCTGCGCCAACCCGCGCCCAGAGTGAACTGTTCAGCCGCTTGTATGCCGGGCACCCGTATGCCGCCCCATTGGGTAGCACTGAGCAGGGCATTCAGGCCCTGACCGCCCAGGATTTGCGTGATTTCCATCAGCGCGCTTACTCGGCCAACAATCTGCAGGTGTCGATCGTCGGCGATCTGTCGCGGGCGCAAGCCGAGGCGCTGGTCGAGCAGCTCGCCGAGGCTCTGCCGCAAGGCTGGGCCGCTGCCGAGCTGCCGCCGGTTTCGCCCACCAGCGCCGCCAGCGCACATGTGCCAACGCCTGCTGCAAACAACACCCTCCTGCTTGCGGTACCCATGAGCGGGCGGCCGTCGCAGCCAGACTATCCGGCGCTGGTTCTGGCAGCCGATGTCCTCAGCTCAGGATTCGACTCACGCCTGATGCAGGAGCTGCGGCAACGTCGCGGATTGACTTATCACATCAGTTGCCGGCCATCCCCGCTCAAGGCCGGCGGCTTGCTCGCCATCGGCTGGGACTGCGCCGCGCAATACCGCGAGGCGAGCCGCGAACTGGTCGCGGGCATGCTCGAAGCGCTGGTAAATGAGGGCCCCACCAACGCCGAACTGGAGCTAAGCCGTCGGCAGCTGTCTGGCCAGTTGCTACGCTCGGTGGCAACCAACAGCGGGCTGGTGGAGCTGTTGAGCAAAGGCAGCCATCAGGGCCTGCCCGCCGATCACCTGGTCACCTACCAGGCGCAGTTGAGCGCAGTCAGCGCACGCAGCGCACGCCACGCACTGCAGGAGCACCTCGACCTGAGTCGCATGGTGACCGTCAGCCTGGGCTCGGACCAACCGCAGCAGCCCTTGCCGCCGCTGCCACACAGCGACCGATAGCACAGGTACAGCGGCGCCGTTTCATGGCACTCTAGGCAGGCACATCACGAGTCGCCCCAGCATGCCCAGCCACACTGCCCAGTTCCGCCCGGCCACCGGCCTGACCAACCCTCACCTGCAAACCTTGTGGGGCCCGCTCTGGCGCAGATTGCCGGAGCTGGCCCGCAGTCGCGAGCGGCTCTGGCTGACCGATGGCGACTTCATCGACCTCGACTGGTACGGGCCGCATCAGCTCGACACGCCGTTAGTGGTGGTCCTGCATGGCCTCACCGGCTCGTCCAGCTCGCCCTACGTCAAGGGTTTGCAGCATGCCTTGCAGGCGCTCGGCTGGGCCAGTGTTGCGGTCAACTGGCGTGGCTGTTCGGGTGAGCCGAATCTGCTTGCGCGCAGCTATCACTCCGGCGCCAGCGAAGACCTTGCCGAAATCATCCAGCACCTTCGTGCGCAGCGGCCGCTGGCGCCGCTGTATGCGGTCGGTTACTCACTGGGCGGCAACGTGCTACTCAAGTACCTGGGTGAAAGCGGCGCCGCCAGTCAGTTGCAGGCAGCGGTCGCGGTATCGGTGCCGTTTCGCCTGGATCAATGCGCCGACCGCATCGGGCTGGGTTTTTCGAAAATCTATCAAGCGCACTTCATGCGCGAGATGCTGGCCTACGTGCAACACAAGCAGCAGTACTTTCGCGCCACCGGCCAGCAGCAGGGGCTGGAGCAGATCGAGCAGTTAGGCGCGCTGGGCAAAATGCGCACGTTCTGGGATTTCGATGGCAAGGTCACCGCGCCGCTGCACGGCTTTGCCGATGCACACGATTACTATCGGCGAGCATCCAGCCGCTATTACCTGGGCGAGAACCGCACACCGACCCTGATCATTCACGCCAGCGACGACCCGTTCGTGTTCACCCATAGCCTGCCGACGCCTGAAGAGCTGCCGGCGCAGACCGAATTCGAACTGCATGCCCGCGGCGGGCATGTAGGCTTTGTCGAAGGCAGCCTGCGCAAGCCGGGGTATTACCTTGAGCGGCGCATTCCGCAGTGGCTGGCCGAGCGCGGTTAAGCGCTGACGGCCTCAGTCGCCAGTGGCCACGCCGCGCTGCGGGTCGTTGATCCACTCACTCCAGGAACCTGCATACAAGCGGCCCAACGGATAGCCGGCCAGCGCCAGGGCAAACAGGTTGTGACACGCCGTCACCCCCGAGCCGCAGTAGGCAATCAGCTGCTCTGGCGCGCGCCCGGCCAACTGCTCGGCAAAGCGCTGCTTGAGCTGTTCGACCGGCAGAAAACGGCCATCGGCGCCTAGGTTGTCGGTGAATGCCGCGCATCTGGCTCCGGGAATGTGCCCTGCCACTGGATCGATCGGCTCCACTTCGCCACGAAAACGCGGCAAGCCGCGGGCGTCGAGCAAGGTCAGCTCAGGTTTGTCCAGCTCGGCCAGCAATTCCTCGGCATCGATCAATAGCTGCGTATCGGCCTCACCGCTGAAGCCGCCCTCGCGCTTGGGTGGCGAATCCAGGCTCAGCGGCAGTTGCGCGGCATGCCAGGCCTTGAGCCCGCCATCGAGTATCGCCACACCGTCGCGCTTGCCCAGCCACACCAGCAGCCACCAGGCGCGTGCGGCGAAGGCGCCAGGGCCGTCGTCATACAGCACCACCTCACTGGTGTTATCCACACCCCACTCGCGCAGCCGCTCGATCAGCCTTTGCGGGTCCGGCAACGGATGCCGGCCGGTCTGTCCCCTGACCACCTTGCCACTCAGGTCGCGCTCAAGATCGGCAAAGTGCGCGCCGGCGATATGCCCTTCGGCATAGCTGCGCTGGCCGTAATCGACGTCCTCCAGAGCAAAACGACAGTCCAGAATCACCAGCCGAGGCGAGTCCAGACGCTCGGCCAACTGCTGTGGGGTGATCAACTGCGCAAGGGGCATGGCAATCTCCTGATCGAAGGGCAGCAAGGCGTCAGTGCGCCAGGGCCTGGTTGAGAGGTATGTGAAATTCATCGCACAAGGCGTCTACGGCAGCGCGCGCATCGGCCGTAACGAAGCCCAGCTCCAGCACCAGCACTTGATAGACGCCGCGCTTGAAAGCTTCTTCACCCAGATGCGCCGAATGTTCGCGGGTGGTGCTGAGAAAGCGCACCCACGAAGTCAGCACGATCCAGGCATTGATGGTCAGCGACTCGATCTGCGCCGGCGCCATGGCGAGGATGCCTGCATCGACAAAGCCGCGGTAGATCGCCTGGCCCTGCACCAGGCAGCGCTGGGAAAAGCGCCGATAGCGGGCCGCCAGCTCCAGATCGCTCTCAAGCAGGTGCTCCAGGTCGCGATGCAGAAAGCGGTAGTTCCACATCGCCGCGAGCAGTGCCTTGAGATAGAAGCGTTTGTCTTCGACGGTCGCCGCGCGGCCCTGGGGCGGGCGCAGAAAGCTGTCGACCAGCTCTTCGTACTGACTGAACAACACGGCGATGATCGCCTGCTTGTTGGGGAAGTGGTAGTACAGGTTGCCGGGCGACATTTCCATGTGCGCTGCGATGTGGTTGGTGCTGACGCTGCGCTCGCCCTGCTGGTTGAACAGCTCCAGGCTGTTTTGCACGATGCGCTCACGGGTATTGATGCGTGGGGCCATGCTCAGCTCCAGGTTACGGGCAGTTCGATACCGCATCTTACGGTCAATCCAGCCACGGTTGCACGATTGCAGGCTGCTGACGGGTCGAAATCCTGATCGAATTAGAGTACAAGCTCTAGCACCTGTCCGGCCTCGCGGAGCCTGTGATGTCTTCAACCCTGAGCGCGCCTCCTGTGCATTCCGACCTCGACCTGCAAGCGACGTTCGCCCTGCAGCGAAAGGCGTTCGCGGGCAACCCGTCGCCCTCTGCCGCGCAGCGCCGGCAATGGCTGAAAAGCCTGCGCGAAGCGCTGCTGGCAGACCAACAGCGCTTGATCGAGGCGATCGATGCCGACTTTGCCGGGCGTAGCGCTGATGAAACCCTGCTGGCCGAGCTGCTGCCCACGGTGCAAGGCCTGCGCGATGCCGAGCGCCAGCTGCAGCGCTGGATGCGGCCCTCGCGGCGCAAGGTCGGTCTGGCCTTTCAACCGGCCAGCGCGCGGGTGGAATACCAGCCTTTGGGTGTGGTCGGCATTATCGTGCCGTGGAACTACCCGTTGTTTCTGGCCATTGGCCCGTTGACCGGAGCGCTGGCGGCGGGCAACCGGGTCATGCTCAAACTCAGTGAGGCCACCCCGGCCAGCGGAATCGCCCTGCAAGCGCTGCTGGCGCGGGTGTTTCCCGAGGACTTGGTCAGCGTGGTGCTGGGGGAGATCGAGGTCGGCCAGGCATTTGCCCGCCTGCCGTTCGACCACCTGTTGTTCACCGGTGCCACCAGCATCGGCCGGCGGGTGATGCTGGCGGCGGCCAACAACCTGACTCCGGTAACGCTGGAGCTGGGCGGCAAGTCGCCGGTCATCGTTTCGTCCGACGCGGCCCTGGCCGGTGCCGCCGAGCGCATCGCCTTTGGCAAACTGCTCAATGCCGGCCAGACCTGCGTCGCGCCCGACTATGTGCTGGTACCGCGTGATCGTGTCGGCGCGTTTGCCGATGCCTATCGACAGGCCGTGCGCCGCCTGTACCCGAGCATCGCCGGCAACCGCGACTACAGCGCGATCATCAACCCGCAGCAACTGCAGCGGCTCGTGCACTTGCTCGCGGATGCCAGCGACAAAGGTGCTCAGGTGCTAGACCTGTATCCGCATGAAAGCCGCGAAGGTCGCCGCCTGCCGCCGCATCTGCTGCTGGATGTGAGCGATGACATGCAGATCGTGCAGGACGAAATCTTCGGCCCACTGCTGCCGCTGGTGCCGTATGACAAGCTCGACGATGCGCTCGCCTACATCAATCAGCGGCCGCGGCCTTTGGCTTTGTATTACTTCGGCCAGGACCGCGCGCAGCAGCGGTTGGTACTGCAGCACAGCCACTCGGGCGGGGTATGCATCAACGACACCCTGCTGCATGTTGCCCAGGATGACCTGCCCTTTGGCGGCGTCGGGCCTTCGGGCATGGGCCGCTATCACGGTCACGACGGCTTCCTGACCTTCAGCAACGCCAGGGCAGTACTGAGCAAGCAGCGGCTCAACCTGGCCCGGCTGATCTATCCGCCGTACGGCAAAGCACTGCAACGACTGGTCTACAAGCTGTTCATTCGCTGACTCGCGCGCGCATGACAAGCCCTGCCCGGACTGTCTATAGTGCCTTGGTCAGGCCGTGCGACTTGGCCGGGCGCAGTCGCTGCGCTACCATCCGACTCCCCAACGCACTCCAGCCAGGATGACGCGATGAACCGAGTGTTGTACCCGGGTACTTTCGACCCGATTACCAAGGGCCATGGCGACCTGGTCGAGCGCGCTTCGCGTCTGTTCGATCATGTGATCATCGCCGTGGCGGCCAGCCCCAAGAAAAACCCACTGTTCCCGCTGGAACAAAGGGTCGCTCTGGCGCGTGAAGTCACCAGCCACTTGCCCAATGTCGAGGTCATCGGCTTCTCCAGCCTGCTGGCGCATTTCGCCAAGGAGCAGAACGCCAATGTGTTCCTGCGCGGACTGCGTGCAGTGTCGGACTTCGAGTACGAGTTCCAGCTGGCGAACATGAACCGGCAACTGGCGCCCGACGTCGAAAGCCTGTTCCTGACGCCTTCGGAACGTTACTCGTTCATCTCCTCGACCCTGGTCAGGGAGATCGCCGCGCTGGGCGGAGACATCACCAAGTTCGTTCATCCAGCAGTGGCCGAGGCCCTCACCGAACGCTTCAAGAAGTGATCTGCAGCGCCTGGACGTCGCGCCCGCGTGCACTGCGGGCGCGATTGCGGCACAATTGCGGCCATTAGGTCTGAAACATGCCCGGGCCCAGAGCCCCGGCCGGAGCCCCCATGTCCCTGATCATCACCGACGATTGCATCAACTGCGACGTCTGCGAACCCGAGTGCCCGAACGCTGCCATCTCCCAAGGTGAAGAGATCTACGTGATCGATCCGAACCTGTGCACTCAGTGCGTTGGCCATTATGACGAGCCGCAGTGCCAGCAGGTCTGCCCGGTCGACTGCATCCCGCTGGATGAGGCGCACCCGGAAACCACCGACGAGCTGATGGCCAAATATCAGCGGATCACCGGCAAAGCCTAGTGATCAGCCTGCGCGGTTTGCGCCGGGCGGCGCTTGGTGCGGTTGTCACACTGCTGGCGACGGCCGCCCAGGCCCAAGTGCCTGGCCGCGCTGCGATTGCTAGCCCACACGCCGACGCGACCGCTGCCGCCCGCTTGATTCTCGAACAGGGCGGCAATGCCTTCGATGCCGCGATTGCCGTCAGCGCTGCGCTGGCCGTGGTCGAGCCTTACGGCTCCGGGCTGGGCGGTGGTGGCTTCTTCCTGCTGCGTGAAGCCGGCGAGACGCCACGCTACCGTTTTCTCGATGCCCGCGAGCGTGCGCCCGGCGCAGCAACCGCTGACATGTACCTGAAAGATGGCAAGCTCAGCCCGAGCCTGTCGATCAACGGTCCATTGGCCGCTGCCATCCCTGGCCTGCCGCAAGCCCTGGCTGATCTGGCCAACGCCCATGGCAAACTGCCGCTCAAGGACAGCTTGGCGCCGGCCATTCGCCTCGCCAATGAAGGTTTTGCCGTTGATCGGGTCTATCGCGACCGGGCGCAGATGCGTCTTGCAGCGTTGCGTGAGGATGCGCAGAGCGCGCGGCTGTTCCTGCGTGACAATCAGGTGCCGGCACTGGGCACACTGATCCGCCAGCCCGAACTGGCAGCTACCCTGCAACAGCTTGCCGCGCACGGCCGCGATGGTTTCTATCGCGGCCAGTTGGCGCAGCGGCTGGTGGCCGGTGTACGCCAGGCGGGCGGTATCTGGAGCCTCGACGACCTGGCCAGCTATCGCAGCGTCTGGCGCGAGCCTTTGCGCTTCAAGCTGGCCGACCAGCGCGAGCTGATCAGCAGCCCACCGCCCTCGGCCGGCGGTGTTGCTCTGGCGCAAAGCCTTGCGATGCTCCAACGCCTGCCGTGGCAGAGCGCCGAGCCGGTCCAGCGCAGCCACTATGTACTCGAAGTATTGCGCCGTGCCTACCGCGACCGCGGCCTGCTGGGTGATCCCGATTACGTCAGCAACCCAATCAACAAGCTCCTGGCACGCAGTTACCTGACCGGTCTGGCCGACGGTATCGACGTCTATCAAGCCACCCCAAGCAGTGCCCTGCCGCCCGCGCCGGCCTGGCGCGAAGGCGATCACACCACGCATTTTGCAGTGATCGATGCCGAGGGCAATGCCCTCGCTGCGACGCTTTCGGTCAACCTGCCGTTTGGTGCGGCGTTCACCGTGGCCGGTACCGGCGTCGTGCTGAACAACGAAATGGACGACTTTGCCGCCGACCCAGGTGGCAGCAACAGCTACGGCCTGGCCGGCAGCCAGGCCAACGCCGTGGCGGCGGGCAAGCGGCCGCTGTCGAGCATGAGCCCAAGCTTTATCGAGAGCCCGACCCAGTTCGCCAGCTTTGGCACGCCGGGCGGCAGCCGCATTCCGAGCATGGTGCTGCTGTCGATGATGGGCTTTCTACAGGGCCGACCAGTGCAGGATTGGCCGGCAACTGCGCGCTATCACCATCAATACCTGCCGGATGTAGTCGAGCACGAGCCGGGGGCGTTCAGTGCTGCCGAGCAAGCCCAGCTGGAAGCGCGCGGCTATCGCCTCAAGGATCTTGGTCGCAGCTATGGCAACCAGCAGGTGCTGTACTGGAACAAGCAGGCTGGCAGCGTTGAGGCTGCCAGCGACCCGCGCGGGGTTGGCCAGGCACTGGTGCTGCCCTGAGCGGCGTCAGCGCTGGCAGCGCGGGCAATACACACTGGCCCGCTGGCCCAGCTTGAGTTCGCGCAGGTCAGTGCCACATACCTTGCAGGGCATGCCGCCGCGACCATAGACAAACAGCTCCTGCTGGAAATAGCCCGGCTGGCCATCGCCGCCAACAAAGTCGCGCAAGGTAGTGCCGCCACGCTCGATGGCCGCTGCCAGCACCCGTTTGATCTCCAGCGCCAGCTTCAGATAACGCCCACGGGAAATACCGCCCGCCTCGCGGCGCGGATCGATGCCAGCGGCGAACAGCGCTTCGGTGGCGTAGATGTTGCCCACCCCGACCACGATCGCGTTGTCCATGATGAACGGCTTGACCGCCATCACCCGCCCACGTGACAGCTTGAACAGGCGGTCGCCGTCAAACAGCTCGGTCAGTGGCTCCGGCCCCAGCCGCAGCAGCAGTTCATGCTTGAGCGGATCAAGCGACCAGAGCATCGCACCAAAGCGGCGCGGGTCGGTGTAGCGCAGCGCCAGCCCGGACTCGAGTTCGATATCGACGTGTTCATGGCGGGACGCCGGCAAACCCAGTTCGACCAGCCTGAGATTGCCCGACATGCCCAGATGGCTGATCAGCGTGCCGACCTCGGCGTTGATCAACAGGTATTTGGCCCGCCGCTCGACGCTGACGATACGCTGCCCGGACAACCGCACATCGAGGTCATCCGGGATCGGCCAGCGCAGACGCCGCTCGCGCACCACCACGCGACTGACGCGCTGGCCCTCAAGATACGGCGCAATGCCCCGGCGGGTGGTTTCAACTTCTGGCAATTCAGGCATCGGTCAGCGCCCGCCCAATTCGCGAATGGTCTGTTTGAGGTTCTCGAAGTCGTAGTCGGACAGGCCGATGTAATCGAGCACCAGCGCGCTGATCGCGTTCCACTCATGATCGACCGACTGATTGCCCAGCACCTGATACGACGAGCAGATGTGCTCGGCCATCTTCAGCACTGCCAAGAGGTTCTTCAGCTGGTTCTGGGTATTGCGCGAGGTTTCGTCGCGGAACACCGCCAGCGCGTTGTGGTGGTTGGCGATGGCCGCGCTGATGTGCTCGGGCAGGCGCCAGGACTTGGCGGTGAAGTAACCCACCACCGAGTGATTGGTGTTGAACGCGCGATTCTCGGTATCGACCACGCGGGTCTGCTCATCGGCTTTCGCGTAGCTCTCTTCGAGCACTTCCATATAGTTGGGGAAGCGCTTGAGCATCAACGGCACGCCGCAATCGTGGAACAGGCCCAGCGTATAGGCTTCGTCCGCTGCCTGAATGCCGACCCGCTTGGCCAGGGTCAGGCAGGTCATCGCAACGTCCTGGGCGGTGTCCCAGAAGCGGTTGAGGGTAACGATGGTCTCATCGCTCATCTCGCCCTTGATCGACTGCGCGTTGATCAGGTTGATGATCGAGCGGCTGCCGAGCAGGTTGACCGCACGCTGGATCGAGCCAATCTTGTTGCTCAGGCCAAAATGCGGCGAATTGACCAGTTTGAGCAAGGCCCCCGACAGCCCCGGATCCTGCGCGATCAGCTTGGCGATGGTTTCCAGATCGGGGTCGGGCATGTACTGCTCGAACTGCAGGTCGACCATGATCTGCGGCTGCGGCGGAATGGTGATGCCCTGCAAGGCGTGCTGGATCTGTTCGGCGGTGAGTTCCTGGGACATACGTACATACTCGATAAGGTCAGCCGATTCTAACCCCGGCGCCCCCCAACGCACCAACCACTGCATCATTGCAGCACGACCCAAGATTGCTACCCCAGGTGTCAGCCACCCTTGCAGCTCCCGCAGCGCTTCGTCATCCACCGCACCGACGGGCCTGGCAACAGGCTATAATCCCGCTCTTTTTTCCGGAGCGACGTCATGTCCCTGCCCAGCCTACGCCTCAAAGCCAATGCCGATCGCCGCCTGCGCGCCGGCCATCTGTGGGTCTACAGCAACGAAATCGATGTTGCCGCGACGCCACTGCAAGGCCTGCAAGCCGGCCAGCAGGCTGTGCTCGAGGCCGCCAACGGCAAACCGCTGGGCATCGTCGCGCTGAGCCCGAACAACCTGATCTGCGCGCGCCTGCTGTCGCGTGACATCAAGCTGCAGCTGGACAAATCGCTGCTGGTGCACAGACTCAACGTAGCCCTGTCGCTGCGTGAGCGCCTGTTCGACAAGCCGTGCTACCGCCTGGTCTACGGCGATTCCGACCTGCTGCCAGGGCTGGTCGTCGACCGTTTCTTCGACATCCTCGTGGTGCAGCTGGCCTCGGCGACCATGGAGCAGCACAAGGACGACGTGATCGCCGCCCTGGTGCAGGTGCTCAAGCCGAGCGGCATCCTGTTCAAGAACGACTCCGCCGCGCGCGATGCCGAAGGCCTGCAGCGTTATGTCGAAACCGTTTACGGTGAAGTGCCGGACTGGGTCGCCCTGGAAGAGAACGGCGTCAAGTTCGAAGCCCCGGTGCGTGAAGGGCAGAAGACCGGCTGGTTCTACGACCACCGCATGAACCGTGCCCGCCTGGCGCCGTATGCCAAAGGCAAGCGCGTACTCGACTTGTTCAGCTACATCGGTGGCTGGGGCGTGCAGGCCGGCGTGTTCGGTGCCAGCGAAGTGTTCTGCGTGGATGCCTCAAGCTTTGCTCTGGACGGTGTCGAGCGCAACGCAGCACTCAATGGCATCGGCGACAAGCTGACCTGCATCGAAGGTGACGTGTTCGAAGCACTGCGCGAGCTGAAGGCCGCTGAAGAGCGCTTCGACGTGATCATCGCCGACCCACCCGCCTTCATCAAACGCAAGAAAGACCTGAAAAACGGCGAAGGCGCCTACCGTCGCCTGAACGAGCAAGCCATGCGCCTGCTCAACAAGGACGGCATTCTGGTCAGCGCTTCGTGCTCGATGCACTTGCCCGAAGACGACCTCAACAACATCCTGCTGACCAGCGCCCGGCACCTCGACCGCAACCTGCAGTTGCTCGAGCGCGGCGGTCAGGGCCCTGATCACCCGGTGCACCCGGCGATCCCTGAAACCCGCTACATCAAGAGCATCACCTGCCGCTTGCTGCCCAACAGCTAAGCCGCTGGCCTGAGCGCGATGACAGCGACGCCTGGTCGCTGTCATCGCTGCTGCTCAGATATCCAGCACCTGCGAAGCAATGCCGAAGTAGATCAACACCCCCACTGCATCAGCCACCGACGTCACCAACGGCCCACTCGCCGTGGCTGGATCAAGGTTGATCCGGCTGAGCAGAAACGGCAGGCTCATGCCGATCAGGCTGCCAATCAAGACGATCACCAGCATGCTGCTGGCGACGATAAAGGCGATGTCCGCACCGCCGCGCAACATCCCCAGCGAAGCTACCGCCACTGCCATGGTCGCACCCAGCGCCAGGGCCACGCCGCACTCGCGGCCAAGCATCCGCAGCCAGTCCGCCATGACCACTTCGCCCGTCGCCAGGCCTCGTACCATCAGGGTTGCCGACTGCGCACCGGCATTGCCTCCGCTGTCGACCAGCAATGGCAGGAAGAACACCAGGGCGATATGCGCAGCGATGGTTTCCTCGAACGCGGCGATGCCCGCGCCCGAGAACAGGTTGCCGAACACCAGCAACACCAGCCACAGCACGCGCTTGCGGTACAGCAGCCCCAGCGTGGCGTCGCGCAGGTTGCCGACGTGATTGGCGATCAACGCGCCCTTGTGGAAGTCTTCGGTGGCTTCTTCCACCACCACATCCAACGCTTCGTCACAGGTCACCAGACCGACCAAGCGACCGTCGTCGTCGAGCACTGGCACCGCCAGCAGGTCATGCAGGCGAATCAACCGCGCCACCTCTTCCTGCAAGGTGTGCACGCTGACGCTGATGATATTGCGCACCATGACCTGTTCAATCGCCGCCTCGGGTGCTGCCAGGATCAGCTCGCGCAGCGACACGGTGCCGAGCAGGTTGCGCTGCTCATCGAGCACATAGGACTGATAGATGGTTTCGGCATCAGCCGCCTCGCGGCGCAGCATGTCGATCGCCTGACTGGCGCTCAAGCCACTCTCCAGGCTTGAGTACTGGCTGATCATCAGCGCACCGGCGGTGCCGGCAGGATGGAGCTGCGACCGCAGCAGGTGGTCACGTCGAGCCTGGGCGTCGCGGCGCTGCTTGGCTTGCGCGTCTACATAATCGGGGGAGTAGTGCATGTGTTGTCTCCAGGCGCCGACGCGGGCGCCTGCAGCCCTCACCCTCTCAGGTGCAAGCCTTCGGCAGCCCTGGCGCCAGCGCGCTCAGTGCCAGAATGCAGGTTCGTGATGAACTGAAAACTGGGAAGGTCCATTGAGGGTGTATCTCGTCGAGCCGCACATGCGGCGCGGCGATAATAGGCAGCTGGCGAGGGCACGTCAGCCAGCAATTGCCCGTTCGAGCGCATTTAGGAAAGCTCCTACGACAGTTCGGCCAATGCCTAGCCAATATCCACCCGGCACATCGGCCTCCCTTCACGGCCGCAGCGGTGTAGAATCGGCCTATTCATCGCCAGTCATCCCCGGCGGGTTTATGAGCTCTGGTCGAGCTTGCGGCGATCCCGTAGTGTTTTCGACCTCATCCGTGCCAGTGGCAACCGGCCTGCGGTGCAAAGGACAAGAGAAGCTCACTTCCCTTTTTTCTGACCTGATTCAGCCGCCAGGAGTGCTTCATGCCTGATTATCGTTCCAAGACTTCCACCCACGGCCGCAACATGGCCGGTGCCCGTGCCCTGTGGCGCGCAACCGGGATGAAGGACGAAGACTTCAAGAAACCGATCATCGCCATCGCCAACTCGTTCACCCAGTTCGTCCCGGGGCATGTGCACCTCAAGGATCTGGGCCAACTGGTCGCCCGCGAGATTGAGCGCGTCGGTGGCGTGGCCAAAGAGTTCAACACCATTGCGGTCGACGATGGCATCGCCATGGGCCACGACGGCATGCTCTATTCGCTGCCCAGCCGCGAGATCATCGCCGACTCGGTCGAGTACATGGTCAACGCCCACTGCGCCGACGCCATCGTGTGCATCTCCAACTGCGACAAGATCACCCCTGGCATGCTCATGGCTGCACTGCGCCTGAACATCCCGGTGATCTTCGTCTCCGGCGGGCCGATGGAAGCCGGCAAGACCAAACTCGCCAGCCACGGCCTGGACCTGGTCGACGCCATGGTCATCGCCGCCGACTCTACCGCCAGCGATGAAAAAGTCGCCGAGTACGAGCGCAGCGCCTGCCCGACCTGTGGCTCGTGCTCCGGCATGTTCACCGCCAACTCGATGAACTGCCTGACCGAAGCACTCGGCCTGGCCCTGCCTGGCAACGGTTCGACCCTGGCCACCCACTCCGACCGTGAGCAGCTGTTCCTCACTGCCGGCCGTACCATCGTCGAGCTGTGCAAACGCTACTACGGCGACAACGACGCCTCGGTGCTGCCGCGCAACATCGCCAACTTCAAGGCGTTCGAAAACGCCATGATGCTCGACATCGCCATGGGCGGCTCGACCAACACCATCCTGCACCTGCTCGCTGCAGCCCAGGAAGGTGAGGTCCAGTTCGACCTGCGTGATATCGACCGGCTGTCGCGCAAGGTGCCGCAGCTGTGCAAGGTTGCGCCGAACATTCAGAAGTACCACATGGAAGACGTCCACCGCGCCGGCGGCATCTTCAGCATCCTCGGCTCGCTGGCCCGTGGCGGCCTGCTGCACACCGACCTGCCGACCGTGCACAGCCCGAGCATGGAAGAAGCCATCGCCAAATGGGATATCACCCAGACCGACGATGAAGCTGTGCACACCTTCTTCAAGGCCGGCCCTGGTGGCATCCCGACGCAGACCGCGTTCAGCCAATCGACCCGTTGGGAAACCCTCGACGACGACCGTGAAAACGGCTGCATCCGCAGCTTCGAGCACGCCTATTCGCAAGAAGGCGGCCTCGCCGTGCTGTACGGCAACATCGCCCTTGATGGCTGCGTGGTGAAAACTGCCGGTGTTGACGAATCGATCCACGTGTTCGAAGGCAACGCGAAGATCTTCGAGAGCCAGGACAGCGCCGTGCGCGGCATTCTGGCCGATGAAGTACAGGCCGGCGACATCGTGATCATCCGTTACGAAGGCCCGAAAGGCGGCCCGGGCATGCAAGAGATGCTCTACCCGACCTCGTATCTGAAGTCCAAAGGCCTGGGCAAGGCCTGCGCCCTGCTCACCGATGGCCGCTTCTCTGGCGGTACCTCGGGTCTGTCGATCGGCCACGCTTCGCCTGAAGCCGCTGCCGGTGGCGCGATTGGCCTGGTGCGCGATGGCGACAAGGTGTTGATCGACATCCCCAACCGCTCGATCAACCTGTTGGTCAGCGATGAGGAGCTGGCCACCCGCCGCGCCGAGCAGGACAAGAAGGGCTGGAAGCCGGTGGAAGTGCGTCCGCGCAAAGTCACCACGGCGCTGAAGGCTTACGCGCTGCTGGCAACCAGTGCCGACAAAGGCGCTGTGCGCGACAAGACGTTGCTCGACGGGCTGTAAGACTTTTCGGCAAAAACAGACCGGCGCCTGGTGCGCCGGTTTTTTTTCGCCTGTAGCCAGCCTGCCCGCTCAGACAGCGCTCATCAGGTGAAACGGTTTGTTTATTGCGACGTCGAAGCCGTTGTTATTCCATACCGACCTAAGCACATTCCATTCAGATATAAATTCGTTTGTTTTCAAGCTGTTAGCATTTGAGTTCGCAATCGCGCCCAGACGCGACGCCCCCTTTTTCGATCCCGGAGCTGTAATGAACCTGCCGTTGTCACTTAATCTGCTGGCGTTTCTGGCCCTGCTGCTGGGCCTGGCGCAAACCCGCCGCACCGATTGGAGCCTGGCCAAGAAGGTCCTGCTCGGGTTGGTCATGGGCGTAGGGTTCGGCCTGGCCTTGCACACCGTTTACGGCGCAGGGCATCCGGTGCTCAAGGCCACCATCGGTTGGCTCGATCTGGTCGGTAACGGCTATGTCGGGCTGTTGCAGATGATCGTCATGCCGCTGATCTTTGCCTCGATCCTCAGCGCAGTAGCGCGCCTGCACAATGCTTCGGCGCTGGGCCGGATCAGTGTGCTGAGCATCGGCACATTGCTGCTGACCACTGCCATCGCTGCCTTGATTGGCGTATTGCTGACCAACCTGTTCGGCCTCAGCGCCGAGGGCCTGGTCGCGGGCATCCCCGAAGCGGCGCGGCTGCAGGCGATCCAGAGCGACTATGCCGGCAAGGTCGCCGATCTGAATATCCCGCAGCTGCTGCTGTCATTCGTGCCGAGCAACCCGGTTGCCGATCTGGCCAAGGCCAAGCCGACCTCGATCATCAGCGTGGTGATCTTCGCCGTGTTCGTTGGCCTGGCGGCACTGCAACTGATCAAGGATGACCGCGAAAAAGGTGAACGCGCGCTGTCGGCCATCGACACCCTGCAAGCCTGGGTCATGCGCCTGGTGCGCCTGGTGATGAAGCTGACCCCGTACGGCGTGCTAGCGTTGATGACCAAGGTGGTCGCCAGCTCGAACATCGAAGACATCCTAAAACTGGGCAGCTTCGTGCTGGTGTCGTACCTCGGCCTGGGCCTGATGTTCGTGGTACATGGCCTGATCCTAGCCGCCACCGGAGTCAGCCCGCTGCGCTTCCTGCGCAAGGTCTGGCCGGTGCTGACTTTCGCCTTCACCAGCCGCTCCAGTGCGGCGAGCATTCCGCTCAATATCGAAGCGCAGACCCGGCGCCTGGGCGTGCCGCAGTCGATCGCCAGCTTCAGCGCATCGTTTGGCGCAACCATCGGCCAGAATGGCTGCGCCGGCCTCTATCCGGCCATGTTGGCGGTGATGGTGGCGCCAGCGGTGGGTATCGATACCTTCGATCCGCTGTGGATTGCCACCTTGATCGCGATTGTCACCTTGAGCTCGGCGGGTGTCGCAGGTGTGGGTGGCGGCGCGACCTTCGCCGCGTTGATCGTGCTGCCGGCGATGGGCCTGCCGGTCGAGCTGGTGGCGCTGTTGATCTCGGTCGAGCCGCTGATCGACATGGGCCGCACCGCGTTGAACGTGAATGGCTCGATGACCGCAGGCGTGGTCACCAGCCAGTTGCTCAAGAGTACCGACAAGGCCGTGCTGGACGATGACCAGCACGCCGAGCTGAGCCACACCTGAAACGCACAAGGGCCGCATCGCGGCCCTTGTCTATCAACGCTTGTTCCATACCTCGAAGTGGTAGCCAGGCTTGCCGTCTTCCGCTTGGGCTTCACTCGAATCCAGTGTCCACTGCTGCGCGTCGAACTCCGGGAACCACGCATCGCCCTGCGGCGACAGTTCGACCCGGGTCAGGTACATGCGGCTGACCAGCCCCTGCTCCAGCCCCAGCGCGTACAACTGCGCGCCGCCAATCAGCATCAGCTCATCGACGCCCTGCTCGTGCGCCCATTGCTCGGCACGGGCCAGCGCCTGCTCCAGCGAGGGGAACACCTCGGCGCCTTCCAGCTGCAAGCCAGGCTGGCGGCTGACGACGATGTTCAGCCGCCCTGGCAGCGGCCGGCCCAGCGAATCCCAGGTCTTGCGGCCCATGATGATCGGCTTGCCGAGGGTGGTGGCCTTGAAGTATTTGAAGTCCCCCGGCAGGTGCCAGGGCATGGAGTTGTCGATGCCGATCACGCGGTTGCTGGCGCAGGCCGCGATCAGGCTGAGGGGGAGAGATGTCTTCATGCCGACGAGGATAGCAAACCGCAGCTGGGTTAAGCTTGTGCCCTGACCTGTGCATTGGAAGACCTTGTGACTGCACCCACTCCACTCGACAAGCGCTGGCTCACCGAAGCGGTCCGCCTGCGCGAGGAACACGCCGGCCCTCTGGAAGATCAGGAAGCCAACCGCCGCGCCCGCCAGCAGGGCGGCGACCTTGCTGCGCGGATCGAAACCCGCGCCCTGTGGCTGGCCGAACGCGATGGCCTGGCCGAGGCGCTGTGCCACTGGAAACAAGGCGCACGGCTGGCCCTGCTGGCAATGATGATTCTGGCGGTAGTCAGCGGCGCCGGCCTCGGACTGGCCGCGCTTGGCGATGGTCAACGCCCGGTCAATGTGTTCTGGGCCCTGGGCAGCCTGCTCGGGCTCAACCTGCTGATGCTGATCGGCTGGGCAGGCGGCCTGCTGTTCGCCGGCGAGCAAGGGGCAACCCTCGGCCGGCTGTGGCTGTGGCTGAGCGAGCGCTTCGCCCGCGACGCCAAGGCCGCGCACCTGGCGCCGGCGCTGGTGGTGCTGCTGCAACGTAAGCGCCTCAACCGCTGGTTGCTCGGTGCCCTGGTGCATGGCCTATGGCTGTTGGCGATGATTGCCGCCGTGGTCATGCTGCTGGCATTGCTGGCAACCCGCCGTTACGGCTTTGTCTGGGAAACTACCCTGCTCGCCGCCGAGCCGTTCATTACCCTGACCCATACCCTTGGCGCCCTGCCCTCGCTGCTCGGCTTTGCCGTGCCGGACGAAGCGATGATCCGCGCCAGCGGCGCGACCCTGCCGGCGCTGGATGTAGCGCGCCAGGCCTGGGCCAGCTGGTTGCTTGGGGTGGTACTGGTGTATGGCCTGCTGCCGCGCCTGCTGCTGGCGCTGCTGTGCCTGTGGCGCTGGCGCCAGGGCCGTAACCGCCTGCAACTGGACGTGAGCCTGCCCGGCTATGCGCACTTGCGCGAAGCGCTGATGCCTAGCAGCGAACGGCTGGGCGTGCAGGACGCAGCACCGCAATTACTGCCGGAGTTTCACGCCGGGCACCTGGACGCCAGCGCCAGCGGTGCAGTGCTGGTGGGCCTGGAACTGGATGATCAACGCCCCTGGCCGCCGGCGTTGCCGGCTGGAGTGAGCGACGCCGGCCTGCTCGACAGCCGCGAGTCGCGCAACAAGCTGCTTGAGCAACTCAGCCGCTTCCCCCCGGCCCGCCTGGCCATCGCCTGCGACCCACGCCGCTCTCCAGACCGCGGCAGCCTGGCGCTGCTCGCCGAACTGGCGCGCAACGCAGGCGCAACGCGGATCTGGCTGCTGCCGGCGCTTACCGGGCAGACCTTGGACAGCGCGCGCCTGAGCGACTGGCACGAAGCCCTCGACCGCCTCGGCCTGCCCTATGCCGACAGTGCCCCTTTGAACTGGTTGGAGCAAGGCCATGACTGAGCCGCTGAAACTGGCCGTGGTCGGCCACACCAATGTCGGCAAGACCTCGCTGCTGCGCACGCTGACCCGTGACGTCGGTTTCGGCGAAGTCTCGCATCGCCCCAGCACCACCCGCCACGTCGAAGGTGCGCGGCTGTCGGTGGATGGCGAGCCGTTGCTGGACCTGTTCGACACGCCAGGGTTGGAAGATGCCATCGCCCTGCTCGACTATCTCGAACGCCTGGAACGGCCCGGCGAACGGCTGGATGGCCCAGCCCGGCTCGAGCGCTTTCTGCAAGGCAGCGAAGCCCGTCAGCGTTTCGAACAGGAAGCCAAGGTGCTGCGCCAGTTGCTCGCCAGCAATGCCGGGCTGTACGTGATCGATGCCCGTGAGCCGGTATTGGCCAAATACCGTGATGAACTGGAAGTGCTGGCCAGCTGCGGGCGGCCGCTGCTGCCGGTGCTCAACTTTGTCGCCAGCAGCGAGCACCGCGAGCCGGAATGGCGCGAAGCCCTGGCACGGCTGGGCCTGCATGCACTGGTGCGGTTTGATAGCGTGGCCCCGCCAGAAGACGGCGAGCGCCGCCTGTATGAAAGCCTCGCGCTGTTGCTGGAAGAGTCACGTCCCGCCCTGCAACGGCTGATCGAGGATCAGCAGGCGCAGCGTCTGGCCCGCCAGCACAGCGCCAAGCGCCTGATCGCCGAACTGTTGCTCGATTGTGCCGCCTGCCGGCGTAGCGTCGAGGCCCAACCGGCGGCCGAAGCGCAGGCGATCGAAGCCCTGCGCCAAGCAGTGCGCCAGCGCGAGCAACGCTGTGTCGAGGGGTTGCTCAAGCTGTATGCGTTCCGCCGCGAAGACGCCAGCGCAGGCGACTTGCCGTTGCTGGATGGGCGCTGGGGCGATGATCTGTTCAACCCGGAAACCTTGAAACTGCTTGGTGTGCGCCTGGGCAGCGGCGTTGCTGCCGGTGCAGCCGCGGGCGCCGGCGTTGATTTGCTGGTGGGCGGGCTGACCCTGGGCGCCGCTGCGCTGGCCGGGGCAATCGCTGGCGGCGCATTGCAAACCGCACGCAGCTACGGCTCGCGCTTGCTCGGCAAGCTCAAGGGCCAGCGGGAATTGACGGTGGATGACGCTGTGCTGCGGCTGCTCGCGTTGCGTCAGCAGCAGCTTCTCAAGGCCCTGGACAGCCGCGGCCATGCGGCGCAGCAGAGCATTCAGCTGCAGGCGGGGGAAGACAAGGCCTGGCGCGAGGGCAAGCTGCCCGAAGCCCTGCACAAGGCCCGGGCACACCCGCAGTGGTCGTCGCTCAACCCTGGCGCGAGGCTCAATCAGGCCGAGCGCCAGGAGCAACTGGAGCAGTTGCTCGAGCAGCTTTGAGTTACTGCTGGGCGACCTTCTCTGACTTGCCGTCGTAGCGCTTGCGCCACTCGGCAAGGATCTTGTCGCGGTTCTGCGAGGCCCAGGCAAAGTCGTTTTTGATCAGGCGCTGCTCATAGTCTGCCGGCAACTCGGTCTGCGGCTTGGCCATGCCGGGGGCAGCGAGCACGGCGAAGTTCTCCTTATACAGGTGCATCGCCGCAGGGCTGGCCGAGAAGTCTGCCAGGCGCTTGGCGGCAGCGGCCTTGGGCGTGCCCTTGATCACTGCAGTGGCTTCAATCTCCCAGCCCAGGCCCTCCTTGGGCAGGATGATGTCCAGCGGCGCACCCTGGCGTTTGAGCTGCACGGCCGGGTACTCGAAGGAAATGCCGATCGGGAATTCACCCGACGCGGCCAGCTTGCACGGCTTGGAGCCGGAGTGAACGTACTGGCCGATGTTCTGGTGCAGGCCGTCCATGTACGCCCAGCCCTGCGGCTCGCCAAAGGTCTGCAGCCAGGCGCTGACGTCGAGGAAACCCGTGCCCGATGAGGCCGGGTTGGGCATGACGATCTTGCCCTTGTACTCAGGCTTGGTCAGGTCCTGCCAGCTGACCGGCTTGCTCAGGCCCTGCTTTTCGGCCTCGACGGTGTTGAAGCAAATGGTCGCGGCCCATACATCCATGCCCACCCAGGCCGGCGGATTGGCCGCGTCGCGGTAGTTCTTCGAGATCGTCGCCAGGTCCTTCGGCGCATAGGCTTCGAGCATTTTCTGCTGGTCGAGAATGGCCAGGCTGGACGCCGCCAGGCCCCACACTGCATCAGCCTGCGGGCGGTCTTTCTCGGCCAGCAGCTTGGCGGTAATGATCCCGGTGGAGTCGCGCACCCACTTGATCTCGATGTCCGGGTTGGCCTTTTCGAAGGCCTGTTTGTAGGTCTTCAGCTGCTCGGCTTCGAGCGCGGTGTAGACCGTCAGCTGAGTCTCCGCGGCAGACACCTGCAGGCTGAAAATGGCGCTGATGGCAGCAGCAAGGGCAACTGGCTTGAACATGGTGCGTTTCCTTTCAGGGTGGGCAGGCAGTCAATGGCCGGGCGCGGATTGGCGCCAGGCCTGGGAGCGGCGCAGCAGGCCACGCGAGGCGGCGGCCAGCAGCAACGAAGCGGTAGCACTGGTGAGCAGGATCAGCGTCGACATCGCCGCAGCGCCGCCAACATTGCCGGCATCGTCCATGTTCAACACCGCCACGGCAGCGAGGATGGTGTCGGGGCTGTAGAGGAAGATCGCCGCCGACACCGTGGTCATCGCCGAGACGAACAGGTAGCGGATGATGTCGAGCAAGGCCGGCAGGCAGATCGGCAGGCTGACCCGCAGAAAATGCCGGTACAGCGGCGCCTTGAGCGACAGCGCTGCGGCTTCGAATTCGCCGTCGAGCTGGCGCAGGGCGGTGGTTGCGGTCATCTGTGCGGTAGTTAGATAGTGAGCAATGGTGCACACCACCAGCAGGGTCATGCTGCCGTAGAACACGTGCAGCGGGTTGCTGGCGAGGTTGAAGAAGAAGACGTAACCCAGGCCCAACACCAGCCCCGGCACCGCCATCGGAATGAAACTGAGCAGTCGCAGCGACTGGTTGAGCAGCCGTTGGCCCTGGGTTTTTTCCATCAGGTAGGCGCCGACGAAGATCACCAGACTGCCGATCAAGGCCGTGCACAGCGCCATGCTCACGCTGTTGCGATAGGCCAGCCAGCCACCGCCGGCGGTGTCTTCAAACAGGTAGTGCTTGACCGACAGCGACAAGTTGTAAGGCCAGAAGGTGACCAGCGACGAATACACTGCCATGCCCACCACCGCCAGCAGCACGCTGCACACCAGCACCACCACCGCGAGAAACACAGCATCGCGGCGGCGCGACGGCTTGGGCTCGAACACCTGCGCCCGGCCACTCATGGCCTGGCCCTGGCGCCGGCGGAGCCAGGCATCGACAGCAAAACTGAACAGCGCCGGCAGCAGCAGGACCATGCCGATCAGTGCACCTCGGCCAAACTGCTGCTGCCCTACCACGGCTTTGTAGGCTTCCAGCGCCAGCACCTGATAGTCACCGCCCACCACCACTGGCACACCGAAGTCGGTGATGGTCAGGGTGAACACCAGGCAGAATGCGGCAAACATGGCCTGGCGGGTCGCCGGCCAAGTCACGCTGAAGAATGCCCGCACGGGTCCCGCGCCCATGCTCGAAGCCGCTTCGAACAGCCGCGCATCGGCCAGCGACAGCGCTGACAGCAGAATCATCAAGGCATGCGGGAAGGTATAGATGGCCTCACCGACAACGATGCCCCAGAAGCCGTAGATGTTGTCGTCGAGCAGGCTGCGCAGCAGGCCCTGGTTGCCGAACAGATAGACCAGCGCAATCGCCGGCAACATCGACGGGGCCAACAACGGCAGCAGGGAAATCCCCCGCCACAGTGGCTTGGCCGGGATCAAGGTGCGCTGCAGGGCGTAGGCAAACAGATACGCCAGCGGTATGACGATAGCGGCCACGGTGAAGGCAACTGCCAGGCTGTTACCGAGCAGCCAGCGGAAGTTGGCGCTGGTAAACAGCTCGCGTGCTGCCAGCAAGCCGCCGCCCTGGCCGGCGTCGCCGCTGAAGCCGCGCCAGAAGATCGCCAGCAGCGGCAGCAGCACTGCCACGATCAGCAGCACCAGCAGCAGGCTTTTGCCGCCGAGCACAAAGATCCGGTCGGCCAGCGCAACGCCGTTGCCTCGGTCCGCCGTGGCCAGGTTCAAGGGCATGGAGATTGGCCCGGCCATCTCAGGCAAACACCTGCAGGCTCTGCGGCGGCAGCGCCACCCAGATGTCCTGAGAACCAAGACGCGGCATGGCCTCCGGCGCCAGCTCGGCAAGTAGGGTATGCCCCGGCAGAGTGTGCAGCTCAAAGGCCATGCGGCAACGGTTACCGAGGAAGGTGACTTCGCGCACCTTGGCCGGGAACAGGTTTTCTTCATGCACCAGCGGGTTGACCGTGATCGCCTCAGGGCGACAGAACAGCCTACCGCTGCTGGCCGCACCGGCATTGGCGGCCAGGCGCAGGTTCATCCCGCCGACCTGGGCGTGGCTGGCACTGTTGCGCTGGAACGGCAGCCAGTTGCCCTGGCCAACGAACTCGGCCACAAATGGCGTGGCCGGCCGGTCGTAGATCGCTTGCGGGGTGTCGTACTGTTCGACCTGGCCGTTGTTCATCACGGCTATGCGGTCGGCCATCAACATGGCTTCGTCCTGGTTGTGCGTGACCATCAGGGTGGTGATGCCGAGCTGGCGCTGCAGTTGGCGCAGCTCGCCACACAGGTGCTCACGTACCCGCGCATCCAGCGCCGACATCGGCTCGTCCAACAACAACAAAGACGGCGCCGGGGCCAGGGCGCGGGCTAACGCCACCCGCTGTTGCTGACCACCGGACAACTGGCCTGGATATTTCTTCTCGCTGCCAAGCAGGCCGACCAACTCAAGCATCTGCCCGACCCGCTGGCGCGCTTGGTCGCGGCTGCTGGTATTCAGACCGTAGGCTATGTTGGCCTCGACCGTGAGGTTGGGGAACAGCGCATAGGACTGGAACAGGATGCCGTAGTCGCGGGCCTGCGGCGGCAGCTCGGAGATGTCGCGCTCGCCCAGGTACAGCTCGCCACGGTCCTGCCGCTCGAGGCCGGCGATGCAACGCAGCAGGGTGGTCTTGCCGCAGCCGGACGGGCCGAGCAGGCACACCAGCTCGCCGGCACCGATATCCAGGGAAACGTTGTTCAGCGCAGCGAAGGCGCCGAAGCGTTTGTCGATACCGCGCACTTTTACCGGTGCGCCAGGGGTAGGGGTAGCGTGGGTCATGGCCAGGCCTCGTGATCAGATAGAGGCCATGCTAGGGAGGCAATGCGAAGGTTCTGTGGCGTTCAGGGCAAAGCTGGCGATAGTGCCATAGGCAGATTTGGGAGTGGCCGTGCTAGCGTTTGCGCAATGAGCCTGCCGCAGCACTTACAACTGAATACCCGATACTTCCTGCGCGACACCAAGAAACGCCGCTGGCAGGCGCGCCTGGCGCCGCTCCTTGAGGCAATACAGGTACTCGTGCATGACCGGTGCACCTTCCAGGGTGAGCACGGCCAGCTCGGGGTTATGCGGTACCTCATGGCGGGCGATGATGCTGATGCCGATGTTGCGCAGCACGGCCTCGCGGATCGACTCGCGGCTGCCGATCTCGAGCAAGGTGCCGACCTTGACCCCACGCCCGGCAAGCATCTGTTCGGTCATCAGCCGCGTGGTTGAACCCTGCTCGCGCATCAGCAGGCAATGACCGGCCAGGGCATCGATGGCCAGCGTCTGCCGTTGCGCCAACGGATGGCTACGGTGCACGGCCACCACCAGCGGGTCTGTACCCAGCACTCGCCGCACCAGCCGTGCATCCTCAACCAGTTGCGAGGATGCGGCGACGTCCACGCGATAGTCTTCGAGCATCTCCAGCACCTGTTGCGAGTTGCCGATTTCCACCGCTACGTCCACCTGCGGCAGGCGTTGGCGAAAAATTTTCACCAGGTCGAGAATGTAATACGGCGCGGTGGCGGCGATGCGCAGACTGCCCTGGGCCTGGCCGCTGTTGCGAAGCTCGAACTCGATGTCCGCTTCCTGCTGCAGCAAGGTCTTGACCATCGGTAGCAGGCGCGCACCGCTCTCGCTCAATACCAGCCGGCGCCCACCGCGGTAGAACAGCTCCACCGCGTAGTGGCTTTCCAGCTGGCGAATCTGCGTGGTCACCGTGGGCTGACTGAGCCCGAGCTTCTTCGCGGCCTGGGTGATGCTGCCCAGGCGGGCAACCATGTAGAAGGCCTTGAGCTCGGAACTCAGCATGCAGATCCCTTATTTGCGCAGCAGGCGCAGACCGTTGAACACCACCAGCAGGCTCACGCCCATGTCGGCGAAGACCGCCATCCACAGGGTGGCCATGCCGGTAAAGGTAACCACCAGGAAGATCGCCTTGATCCCCAACGCGAGGACGATGTTCTGGATGAGAATGGCCGCGCTGGCGCGGGAAAGCCTGACGAATGCCGGGATTTTGCGCAAGTCGTCGTCCATCAGGGCCACATCGGCGGTTTCAATCGCCGTGTCGGTTCCCGCTGCCGCCATGGCGAAGCCGATTTCAGCGCGGGCCAGTGCCGGTGCATCGTTGATGCCGTCGCCGACCATGCCGACCCGGTGCCCTTGGGCGTAGAGCGCTTCGATGGTCTTCAGCTTGTCGCTTGGCAGCAGGTTGCCCTCGGCTCGGTCGATACCTACCTGGGCAGCGATCGCTTGCGCGGTGTGCGGATTATCACCGGTCAGCATGACCGTTTTGATACCCAGCTCATGCAATTCGGCAATCGCCTGGCGGCTGCTGTCCTTGACCGTATCGGCTACGGCAAACAGCGCCAGCGGGCCGCTGCGATCGAGCAGCAGAACCACGGTCTTGCCTTGGCGCTCCAGCGTATCGAGCTGGGCTTCCAGTTGCGGCGAGCACAGGCCCAGCTCTTCGACCAGGCGATTGTTGCCCAGGTGGTACAGCTGGCCGTCGATCTCGCCACGCACACCGCGCCCGGACAGCGCGGCAAAGTTGCTGACGTCGCTCAACGGCAGTTGCTGCGCCTGGGCAAACTGCGCGATGGCCCGCGATACCGGGTGGTCGGAGCGCTCGCCGAGGCTGGCAGCCAGCGCCTGGGCGCGGTCTGCAAAGAGCGGATCAAGCGCGCTGAAATCGGTCTGCACCGGTTTGCCATGGGTGATCGTGCCGGTCTTGTCCAGGGCCAGGAAGTCCAGCTTGCGCCCGCCCTCCAGATACACCCCGCCCTTGATCAGAATGCCCTTGCGCGCTGCAGCGGCAAGGCCACTGACAATCGTCACCGGGGTCGAAATCACCAGTGCACATGGGCACGCCACTACCAGCAAGACCAGTGCGCGATAGATCCAGTCAAACCAGACGCCGCCCATCAGCAGCGGCGGCAGAATCGCCACGGCCAGGGCCAGGGCAAACACCACCGGGGTGTAGATGCGCGAGAACTGATCAACAAAGCGCTGGGTCGGCGCACGCGCGCCCTGCGCTTCTTCCACAGCCTTGATGATCCGCGCCAGGGTTGACTGGCCGGCAAGGGCAGTAACTTTGTACTCCAGCGCGCCTTCCTGGTTGATGGTGCCAGCGAACAGCTTGTCGCCGACAACCTTCTCCACGGGCAGGCTTTCGCCGGTGATCGGCGCCTGATCGACACTCGATTGCCCGCTGAGCACTTCCCCGTCGAGGCCGATGCGCTCGCCAGGACGCACCCGCACCGACGCACCGAGCGCTACCCCACGCACTTCCACCTCAAGCCACTGGCCATCGGCCTGCTGCACAGTGGCCATGTCCGGGGTCAGCTGCATCAAGCCGCCGATGGCGTTGCGCGCGCGGTCCAGCGAACGCGCTTCGATCAACTCGGCAACGGTGAACAGCACCATCACCATCGCCGCCTCGGGCCATTGGCCGATCAATACGGCGCCGGTCACCGCGATGCTCATCAGCGCATTGATGTTGAGGTTGCGGTTTTTCAGGGCGATCCAGCCCTTTTTGTAGGTGCCCAGACCACAGCCAAGAATGGCTGCCAAGGCCAGCAAGGCCACCACCCACTCCGGCGCCAGCGCGCTGAAGTGCACGATTTCGGCGGCAATCGCCGCCACTGCCGACAGTGCCAGCGGCCACCAGCGGGTCTTGGCGGCAGGCGCAGCTGTGCTGTCTTCATCGTCAGTCAGCGGCTCGGCGCGCATGCCCAGGCTGTCGATCGCCCGCTCGATTGCGTCCGTGCCTTGCAGCGTATGGCGCACGCCGAGCACACGGTTGATCAGGTTGAATTCAAGCTGCTCGATACCGGCCATCTTGCCCAGCTTGTCCTGGATCAGACCTTGCTCGGTCGGGCAGTCCATGGCCTGGATGCGAAAACGGCTGAGCTGCGCATCGCTGCTGGCCTGCTCGGTCAGTTGCACCAGCGCAGGCGCAGGCTCGCCGCCACAGCAGCTGTGGGCCTTGGTGTCTTGGCAAGCGCTCTTGGCGGCATGCGCATGCTGGTGCTCATGGCCGTGGTCATGGGCGTCATGGTCATGCGCGTGGTCATGGCTGACAGGCTGGTTCATGGAGTCGTCCTTAGCTGATGCGCCGATCCCTTGAGCAGGCTTTGCGCGGCAAAGACGCTCGGTTACAGGGTAGTTATTGCCAAGTGAACACCCTGTAGCCACTATAGGGTCAAGCCATCTGCAGAGGATTCGTGATGAAAATCGGGGAATTGGCCAAAGCCACTGACTGCGCCGTCGAGACCATCCGCTACTACGAGCGCGAGCAACTGCTGCCCGAGCCCGCCCGCAGTGACGGCAACTACCGGCTGTACACCCAGGCCCACGTCGAGCGCCTGACCTTCATCCGCAACTGCCGTACGCTGGACATGACCCTGGACGAGATCCGCAGCCTGCTGCGCCTGCGCGACAGCCCGGAGGGCCAATGCGGCAGCGTCAACGCGCTGATCGACGAGCACATCGACCACGTCCAGGCCCGCATCGACGGCCTGCTGGCACTGCAGGAGCAACTGGTGGAATTGCGCCAACGCTGCACCGCACCCGGGGCGGAATGCGCGATTCTGCAGCAGTTGGAGGTGAATGGTGCGGTGTCAGTGCCAGAGACCGAGCACTCGCATGTGGGCAGGAGTCATGGGCATTGATCAGGAATATCGCGGGGCACCTGACCCCGCGACCAATCCGAATCACACCGCCATCGGCGCCGTCAGCGGCGGGTGATGCTCGTAGCCTTCCAGGCTGAAGTCGCTCGGCTCGATCTTCTCCAGCCACTCCGGCTCGTACACCCCGGTCTTGGCAAACTCAGGCACGCGGTCGCTGATCACCAGTTTGGGTGCCGGCAATGGCTCGCGGGTGAACTGCTCGTTGAGCATGTCCAGGTGGTTCTCGTACACATGGGCGTCGCCGATGAAGTAGGTGAACCAGCGCGGGGTGTAGCCGGTCAGGCGGCCGAACAGCGACAGCAGCGCAGCGCCTTCGGTGAGGTTGAATGGCGTGCCCAGGCCGAGGTCATTGGAACGGATGTAGAGGGTCAGGGAGATTTCCCTGGTCTCGACATTGGGGTGGAACTGGTACAGCAGGTGGCACGGCGGCAGGGCCATTTCGTCGAGCTGGGCGCAGTTCCAGCCGTGGAACAGGATGCGCCGGCTGCCCGGGTCGTTGGCGATGGTATCGAGGCACTGACGCACCTGATCGATGGCCTTGTAGAGGATGACGAACGCCTGGCCGTCTTCTTCGTCCTGGGCGATCTGGCGGAAGCCTTGTTGCTCGGCCATGGCGATCGCTGCCGGGTTGCTCAGCGGCACGCGCTTGTAGCCTGGCCACTGGCGCCATTGCACGCCGTAGATTTCGCCAAGGTCGTCATGCCCCTGACGGAACGGGTTGGCCAGCCACTGGGCGTTTTCGTTGGCGTTCTGGTCCCAGACCTTGCAGCCCAGCTCGCGGAACTCGCCGGCGTTTTTCACCCCGCGCAGAAAACCGACCATCTCGCCGATGGCCGACTTGAACGCCAGGCGGCGGGTGGTCACGGCCGGGAAGCCTTTCTGCAGGTCGAAGCGCAGCATGGCGCCGGGCAGGCTGATGGTGCGCACGCCGGTGCGGTTGCTCTGCAGGGTGCCGTTGTCGATGACGTCGCGGACCAGATCTAGATACTGTTTCATGACTTACCTGTAACGAGAACGGCAGGGGGATCGCCCCTGCCGTGAAAATCAGACCGCGGCGTTGGCCGTGGGTTTGCGGTTGTAGGCCAGCCAGATCAGCACGATGCCGCCAATGATCATCGGCAGGCAGAGCAACTGGCCCATGGTCAACCAGCCAAAGGCGATGTAGCCAAGCTGGGCATCAGGCACACGCACGAACTCGACGATGAAGCGGAAGATGCCATAGAACAGCGCGAACATGCCCGACACGGCCATGGTCGGGCGCGGCTTGCGCGAGTACAGCCAAAGGATCAGGAATAATGCCACACCTTCGAGGGCAAACTGATACAGCTGCGACGGGTGACGCGGCAGTTGCGCCGGGTCGCTGAACGGCGGGAAGACCATCGCCCACGGCACGTCGGTGGCCTTGCCCCATAGCTCGGCGTTGATGAAGTTGCCGATGCGCCCGGCACCCAGGCCAATCGGCACCAGCGGCGCTACGAAGTCCATCAGCTCGAAGAACGACTTGTTGTTGCGCTTGCCGAACCACAGCGCGGCCAGCATCACGCCGATAAAGCCGCCGTGGAACGACATGCCGCCCTTCCACACTTCGAATATCAGCGTCGGGTTGGCCAGGTAGGCGTGCAGGTCATAGAACAATACATAGCCCAGGCGTCCGCCGACGATTACCCCCATCGACAGCCAGAACACCAGGTCAGAGAGCTTCTCGCGGCTCCAGGTCGGGTCGAAGCGGTTCAGCCGGCGCGAGGCCAACAGCCAGGCACCGCCGATGCCGATCAGGTACATCAGGCCGTACCAATGGATTTTCAGCGGCCCGATGGCCAGGGCCACGGGGTCGATCTGCGGGTAAGGCAGCATGGTGATTCCTCTCGATCAAATCAGGCAGCTAAATCAAAAAACTCAGGCCGACGCAGAACAGCAACGCGGCGAACAGACGTTTGAGCAGGCGCGGCGACAGCTTGTGCGCCAGGCGCGCGCCATAACGGGCAAAAAACATGCTGGTCAGGGCAATGCCAAGCAGTGCCGGCAGGTACACGTAACCCAGGCTGTGCGGCGGCAGGTGGCTGTCGTCCCAGCCCAGCAGCATGAAGCTGAGGGCGCTGGCCAGGGCGATGGGCAAGCCGCAGGCCGATGAGGTCGCCACCGCCTGCTGCATCGGCAGGCTGCGCCAGGTCAGGAACGGCACGGTCAGCGAGCCGCCACCGATGCCAAAGATTGCCGAGGCCCAACCGATTACCACGCCGGCAACCGACAACCCAGGCTTGCCAGGGATGCCACGGCTGGCCTTGGGTTTGAGGTCGAGGGCCATCTGCGCGGCGACCACAAGGGCAAACACGCCAATGATCTTCTGCAGCATCGGGCCCTGGATCAACGAAGCGGTTTTGGCGCCGATACCCGCACCGATCAGGATACCAACGGTCATCCAGACAAAGACCGACCATTGCACCGCGCCTTTGCGCTGGTGCTCACGCACGGCGTTGATCGATGTGAAGATGATGGTCGCCAGCGAGGTGCCGACGGCCAGGTGGGTCAGCACCGAGGGCTCGAAGCCCTGCAAGGTGAAGCTGAACACCAGCACCGGCACGATGATGATCCCGCCGCCCACGCCGAATAGCCCGGCCAGGACGCCGGCGCAGGCGCCCAACAGCAGGTAGAGTACGAACTCCATTCGTCGACCCCATGACAATTCAGTCCGGCATGGTAACGGAAGCTGGCCTTGTGGCTCTAGTGAAGTCTGTGTCAGCTGATGGCCAGTGCTCGATGCAGTGGGTAGAGTGAGCAAAAACCAGAGGCTACGCCATGTGCCTGATCGTATTTGCCTGGCGGCCGGGGCATGCCCTGCCGCTGATCGTTGCGGCCAATCGTGACGAGTTCTATGCCCGCCCCAGTCAGGCGCTGGGCGCGTGGGACGACGCACCGGGGGTGTACGCCGGGCGCGACCTCGAGGCCGGCGGCAGTTGGCTGGGGATTGGTCCGAACCGGCGCTTCGCGGCGCTGACCAATATCCGTGACCCGCGCCAGCCACAAGGCCTGCGCTCTCGCGGTGAACTGGTGGCTGGTTACCTGCGCGGCGAGCTCGGCGTTGAGCAATACCTTGAGCAGGTGGCTAGCCGCAGCAGCGAGTACTCAGGCTTCAATCTGTTAATTGGCGACGAGCAGCAGCTGGGCTACCTGCACGCCTCTGACGCAGCGCCGCAATTGCTTGAGCCGGGCGTCTACGGGCTGTCCAATGCAAGGCTGGATACGCCGTGGCCGAAGCTGGTGCAGACCCGCCAAGGCCTGCGCGAGCTGCTCGACGAGGCCGACCCGCAGCGGCTGCTGGGTTTGCTTGGCAACGCTCAGCCTGCGCTGGACGCCGATTTGCCGGACACCGGTGTCGGCCTGGCCACCGAGCGGCTGCTGTCGAGCGCATTCATTGCCAGCCAGAACTACGGCACCCGCGCCAGCACGGTGCTGCTTGTGCACAAGTCGGGGCAGCGGCGCATGCTCGAACGCAGCTTTGGTCCCTACGGCGGGCATCTGGGTGAGGTCGAGCTGGCGGTCTGAGCAGAGCCACCAGCATCCTTGGCTTAGAGGGTCTTGTTTGCGCCAGGCCCGATCATCCGCGCCAGGCCGAGGTTCTTCAGCGCCAGCTGCAGCGAGCTGTGGATAACTTGCGGGTTGTCGTGGCTCATGGCGTCGGCCAGCAGTTCCTTGGCCTTGCTCATGTTGACCTGACGCAGCATCCACTTGACCTTGGGCAGGTTGGTGGCGTTCATCGACAGGCTGTCAAAGCCCATCGCCATCAGCAGGATCGCTGCCGCCGGGTCACCGGCCATCTCGCCGCAGATACTCACCGGCTTGCCTTCGGCATGGGCATCGCGCACCACGGTTTGCACGGCTTGCAGCACTGCCGGGTGCAGGTAGTCATACAGGTCGGCGACCCGCGGGTTGTTGCGGTCGACCGCCAGCAGATACTGGGTCAGGTCGTTGGAGCCAACCGAGAGGAAGTCGACCTGACGCGCCAGCTCTTTGGTCTGGTACACAGCTGCCGGGATTTCGACCATCACCCCCACCGGCGGCATCGGTACGTCGGTGCCTTCGTCGCGCACCTCGCCCCAGGCACGGTGGATCAGGTGCAGGGCTTCTTCCAGCTCATGGATGCCGGAGATCATCGGCAACAGGATGCGCAGGTTGTTCAAGCCCTCGCTGGCCTTGAGCATGGCGCGGGTTTGCACCAGGAAGATTTCCGGGTGGTCGAGGGTGACGCGAATGCCGCGCCAGCCGAGAAACGGGTTTTCTTCCTTGATCGGGAAGTACGACAGCGCCTTGTCACCGCCAATGTCCAGGGTGCGCATGGTCACCGGCAGCGGGTGGAAGGCAGCGAGCTGCTCGCGGTAGATCGCCAGCTGTTCCTTTTCGCTGGGGAAGCGCTGCTGGATCATGAACGGCACTTCGGTGCGGTACAGGCCAACCCCTTCGGCGCCGCGTTGCTGCGCCCGGGCCACGTCGGCGAGCAGGCCGGTGTTGACCCACAGCGGCATGCGATGGCCGTCCGGGGTTACGCAGGGCAGCTCGCGCAGTGCGTCCAGGCCTTTGGCAAGTTCGCGCTCTTCTTCGACGACTTCCTTGTACTGCTTGCGCAGCACATCGCTGGGGTTAGTGAAGACTTCGCCCTTGTAGCCGTCGACGATCATTTCGATGCCGTCGACCTTGGAGTACGGCAGGTCGACCAGGCCCATCACCGTCGGGATACCCATCGCCCGGGCCAGAATGGCCACATGCGAGTTACCCGAGCCAAGCACCGAAACCAGACCGGCAAGCTTGCCCTCCGGCACCTCGCCAAGCATCGCGGGCGTCAGCTCTTCACTGACCAGAATGGTGTTTTCGGCGTAGACCAGGGTCTGCGAACGGGCTTCCTGCAAGTAAGCCAACAGCCGCCGGCCAAGGTCCTTGACGTCGGAGGCGCGCTCGCGCAGGTAGTCGTCGTCCATCAGCTCGAAGCGGTTGACGTGCTCGCCGACCACCTGACGCAAGGCGCCCTGGGCCCACTGGCCGGTCTTGATCACTTCGACCACTTCGCCACCAAGGGCAGCGTCTTCGAGCATCATCAGGTAGACGTCGAACAGCGCCCGTTCTTCCGGGCGCAGCTGGGTGGCAAGCTTGGCCGACAGCTTGCGCATGTCGGCGCGCACGCCTTCGAGGGCGTTATTGAACAGTTTCAGTTCGGCGTCGATGTCATCGACGGTCTTGTCCGGCACCACTTCCAGATCGGCGGGCGGCAGCATCACCACCGCGCGGCCTACCGCAGCGCCAGGCGAACCCGGTACGCCGACGAAGCGCGCCTCTTGAATGCCTTTGCCCTGACGGCCCAGGCCACGGATCGAACCGGTCGCTTCGGCGTGGGCGATAACCCCGGCCAGCTGCGCGCTCATGGTTACCAGGAAGGCTTCTTCGCCCTCGTCGAACTGGCGCCGCTCCTTTTGCTGGATGACCAGCACCCCAACCACTCGACGGTGGTGAATGATCGGCGCACCGAGAAACGACGCGTAGCGCTCTTCACCGGTTTCGGCAAAGTAGCGATAACGCGGGTGATCGGCGGCGTTTTCCAGGTTCAGCGGCTCTTCCCGGGTACCGACCAGGCCAACCAGGCCTTCGTTGGGGGCCATGCTGACCTTGCCGATCGAGCGTTTGTTGAGGCCTTCGGAGGCCATCAGCACGAACCGGTTGGTTTCCGGGTCAAGCAAGTAAACCGAGCAGACATGGCTGCCCATGGCTTCCTTGACGCGCAAGACAATGATCCCCAACGCCGTCTTGAGATCTTTGGCGGAGTTCACTTCCTGGACGATCTTGCGCAGCGTATTGAGCATGGCTCGGGGTCGAACTCCGTCGTCAGTCGCGCGTCAGCAGGCGCGGGGCTAGCTCTTTCAGGGCGCGGCGGTAAACCTCGCGTTTGAATGTCACGACCTGGCCCAGCGGATACCAATAGCTGACCCAGCGCCAGCCGTCGAATTCCGGTTTGCCGGTCAGGTCCATACGCACCCGTTGCTCGTTGCTCACCAGGCGTAGCAGGAACCACTTCTGTTTCTGGCCGATACACAATGGCTGGCTGTGCGTGCGCACCAGCCGCTGGGGTAGACGATAACGCAACCAGCCGCGGGTGCAGGCAAGAATTTGCACATCGTCACGCTCCAGGCCGACTTCTTCATTCAGCTCGCGGTACAGGGCATCTTCCGGCGTCTCATCAGGGTTGATACCGCCCTGGGGAAATTGCCAGGCATCCTGGTTGATCCGTCGAGCCCAAAGCACCTGTCCAGCATCATTGGTGAGAATGATACCGACGTTGGGGCGAAATCCATCCGGGTCGATCACGGCAGCAACCTCGAAAACGCATATTGCCGCATTGTTCCACAAAGCTCACAAGCGCAGCAACGCGCCTGCCGTGCTTATGTGCAGCCAGGTGAAATTCCCTGTGAAATGGGGCTGTTGCGGGCTGCCTCAGACCGGCTTGGCGCCCATCAGGCCCGCAATCGAGACAAAGCACACCGCACTGAACACGGCCAGTGCCAAGGTCAGGCGCAGGCTGCCAGGCTCAGCCCGGCGCAAGCGGTTGAGGCGGATCAGCAGCCACCACACACTCAGCGCACCGACGGTGTAGATCACGCTCGAGGCCAACAGCCAGGTCTGCCCCAGCGGCCAGCCGACCAGGTGCACCAGCCACCAGCCGGTGAATGGCATGCTCACCAGGCACACGCCGAGCAACAGCCAGACAAACAGCAGGGGGCGGCGCAGCAACTGGCTATAGACCGCAGCATCGCTGCGCTGGCGCAGCCGCCAGGTGTAGATGGCCAGGCCCAGGGCGCAGGTGAGCAACAGCACGGTGGCGACAACGTGCACGGTCTTCAGGGTGGTCAGGTATTCCATGTGCAGATCCTTGGGTTGCGCGTGCGGGCCTTGGCGCGGCTGGCTGATACAGCACCGCGCCGAGAAGCCTCTCGAGGTCTAGCTTAGCCCCTCAACCCAAAAACAGCCGGTAGGCCGGGTTTTCGCTTTCATCCCAGTACGGGTAGCCGATCTTGGCCAACGCTGCCGGCACCAGATGACGCTCGTCTTCGGGCACCTGCAAGCCGGCCACCACGCGCCCGTCTGCGGCGCCATGGTTGCGGTAGTGGAACATGGAGATATTCCAGCGCCCGCCCAGCTTGGTCAGGAAGTTGAACAGCGCCCCCGGCCGTTCGGGGAACTCGAAGCGCAGCACGATCTCGTCGTGGGCCCGCGCCGAATGGCCGCCAACCATATGGCGGATGTGCAGCTTGGCCAGTTCGTTGTCGGTCAGGTCGATAACCGGGAAGCCTTGCTCGATCAACTGCTGCACCAGCGCGGCGCGCGGGTCGGTATCGGGATGGGTCTGCACGCCGACAAAGATGTGCGCCTCGTCCGAGGTGTGCTTGCGGTAGTTGAATTCGGTTATCTGGCGCTTGCCGATGGCCTCGCAGAAGGCCTTGAAGCTGCCCGGCCGCTCGGGGATGGTCACGGCGATGATCGCTTCGCGCTTCTCGCCCAGCTCGGCGCGCTCGGCCACGTGGCGCAGGCGGTCGAAGTTGACGTTGGCGCCGGAGTCGATGGCGACCAGTGTGTGACCACTGACACCGCTCATTTCCACGTACTTCTTGATCCCGGCAACGCCTAAAGCGCCGGCAGGCTCGGTTATCGAGCGGGTATCGTCGTAGATATCCTTGATCGCCGCGCAGATCTCATCGGTACTGACCGTGATCACCTCGTCCACGTGCAGCTTGCAGATATCAAAGGTGTGCTGGCCGATCTGCGCGACCGCAACGCCATCGGCGAACAGCCCGACTTGCGGCAGCACTACTCGCTCGCCAGCGGCCATGGCCGCCTGCAGGCAGTTGGAGTCGTCCGGCTCGACGCCGATCACCTTGATTTCCGGGCGCAGATATTTGACGTAGGCAGCGATGCCGGCAATCAAACCGCCGCCGCCGACCGGCACAAAGATCGCGTCGAGGCGGCCCGGGTGCTGGCGCAGAATTTCCATGGCCACGGTGCCTTGGCCGGCGATGGTATGCGGGTCATCGTAGGGGTGGATATAGACGAAGCCCTTTTCATCCACCAGCTTGAGCGAATAGGCCAGCGCCTCGGGGAACGAGTCGCCGTGCAGGACGACCTTGCCGCCACGCGAGCGCACGCCTTCGATCTTGATTTCCGGGGTGGTCTTGGGCATCACGATGGTGGCTTTGATGCCCAGCTCGCGCGCAGCCAGGGCCAGGCCCTGGGCATGGTTGCCGGCGGAGGCAGTGACCACGCCACGGGCCAGCTCTTCGGCAGTCAATTGCGCCAGCTTGTTGTACGCCCCGCGGATCTTGAACGAGAACACCGGCTGCAGGTCTTCACGTTTGAGCAGCACCTGATTGTTCAGGCGCTTGCTCAACTGGCCAGCACTGTGCAGCGGCGTTTCGACGGCAACGTCGTACACGCGCGAGGTGAGGATCATCTTGACGTACTGTTCGAGCATCGGGAAAGCATCACTGGCCGCGGGACAAGGCCTGCGAGTCTACCCCAGCGCCACGTCGGCGGACCACAGCAAAGCCGAGGTTTTGCCGGCACTTGCCGCTATACTGTGCGCCTCTCGAAACTCCCCAGCCCCACTCGGAGCCCGCATGACCCAGGACCAACTGAAACAGGCCGTCGCCCAGGCCGCTGTCGATCTCATTCTGCCCAAGCTGGACGACAAGAGCGTCGTTGGCGTCGGCACCGGTTCGACTGCCAACTTCTTCATCGACGCCCTGGCTCAGCACAAAGGCGCCTTCGATGGCGCGGTCGCCAGCTCCGAGGCCACTGCCCAGCGCCTCAAGGGCCATGGCATTCCGGTGTACGAGCTGAACAGCGTCAGCGAGCTGGAGTTCTACGTGGACGGCGCCGACGAGAGCGACGCGCACCTGAACCTGATCAAGGGCGGCGGCGCCGCACTGACCCGCGAGAAGATCGTCGCCGCCGTGGCCAAGACCTTCATCTGCATCGCCGACGGCAGCAAGTTGGTGCCGGTGCTAGGCGAGTTCCCGCTGCCGGTCGAAGTGATTCCGATGGCGCGCAGCCACGTTGCCCGCGAGCTGGTCAAGCTGGGCGGCGACCCGGTCTACCGCGAAGGCGTGCTGACCGATAACGGCAACGTGATTCTGGATGTGCATAACATGCAGATCACAGACCCGGTCGAGCTCGAGCGGCAGATCAACGCCATCGTCGGCGTGGTCACCAACGGCCTGTTCGCCGCGCGCCCGGCCGATGTGCTGCTGCTCGGCACCGCCGAAGGGGTCAAGACTCTCACCGCCGAGTAAACAGCGATGCGCCCACGGCCCCTGTTCAAGGTGGCCGTGGGCTGCGCTACTCAGTCAGCCGGCTGCTTGAACACGTAGAACAGGTTCGGCTCGCTGACCAGATAGATCGTCCCGGCATCATCCATGGCAATCCCCTCCGCCTGCGGCACCGTCTTCTGCAGGCCTTGCGCACCCTTGCGCAGCGACAGCGTACTCAGCGGTTTGCCCTTCACATCCAGCTCCACCACCAGCCGTGATTCATCCGACAGCGCCAGCAGATGGCCGCTGCGCTCATCGAACTGCAGGCTGGACAAGTCCTTCACGAACAACCGCGAATCGCGCTTGCGGTCCTGGTCGACCTGCACCGAATAAGGCTGTTCGGGATTATCGTGGGGGAAGCCGCGCACCTCATAAATTACCATCGGATCGCGCTCCTTGGCCACGAACAGGCGCTTGCCGGCCGAGTCGTAGGCCAGGCCCTCAAAGCCCTTGTTGCCGTTCAGGCCGATGCCCAGGCTGAGCTGCTCGGCGTCGTTGGCGTCGAGAAAGCGCGTGTTGTCATCCAGGCGCACCCGGATCAGCCGTTGCAGGCGCTCGTCGGTAATCACGTAGCTGTTGGGGCCGATGTACTCGACTGCCTCTGGATCACCGAAACCGGTCAACGGCACGCGGCGCAGAATGCGCCCGTCCAACGACAGTTCGATCAGCTCGGAGCGTTTGTTGGTGACGGTAAACAGGGTTTTACGATCAGGGTCGAAGGTCAGCGCCGATACATCGTCATCCAGGCCCTCGATGACCTGTCCTTCAAGCACCACCTTATAACGGTCCAGGCCGATGCTTTGCTCGGCCGGCTGCCACCAGGTCTTGAGGTTGAACCAGCCGCGCTCGAACAGTCGCGATTCATAACCCTTGACGCCGATCGCCAGTAACACGACAACAACTGACAGCAGCAACAGCACAGGCAAGCGGAGATAACGGCGCATGGAGGCAAACTCGGTGAATGGGAGGCAAAGCTAATCACGATCAGCTGAAGACAAGCTTAATGCCATCATTGCCTTTGCCGTTATTTCTTCTTGAAGCGGTAGAACAGATCCGGCTCGCTGACCATGTACAAGGTGCCGTGCTCATCCATGGCCACGCCTTCAGCGCGCGGGATACGGTCTTTGAGACCGTTGAAGCCACCGAGCAGGGTCATGAAGCTGACTTGCCCGCCGGTTTCATCCAGTTCCAGCAGCATGTTCGAATCAGCCGACAGCAGCAGTGTGTGACCGGTACGCGGGTCGATGCTCATGCCCGACAAGTTGCGCAGGTCGAGTTCATCGCTAGGCACTGGCTGTTTGGTACCTGTAAGCGGGCTGCGACCATCGGTGGCCCAGGTGAACAAGCGCGGTGGACGCTCCTCGCCGAACAGCAGACGCTGGCGCAGCGGGTCCCAGGCAACGGCTTCGAAACCCTTGTTCTGATTGGCTGAGTCACCCAGGTCGTAGCTGCGAAAATCCTCACGCTTGAGCTCGCGGGTCTCAGGCCCGACCACAACCAGGGTGAGCTCATGGTTGCGCTCATCGACAATGGCCAGATGGTAACCCTCAAGCACCGCCACGCCTTCCGGGTTGGACCAGCCATGCAACGGCATCTTGCGCAAGACGTCACCGTCCAGCGTCAGCTCGACCAGAAACGGGTTCTTGCCCATCACCGCAAACAGGGTTTTGGTCCGGGGGTTGTAGGCAAGGTCTGAGGCTTCGTCATCGTTCATGCCGGGCAGCACCTTGGCATCGATGTCGGCCGTGTAGTCCGGCAGCCAGATGCTTTCGCTGCGCTCGCCGGTGGTTTCGAAGCGCTCCTTGACCCAGAGCAGGCCACGATCATCCCAGTGCATGGCGAACACCACGCCATAACCGATCACCGCCACGACACCCAGCAAAAAGGGCCAACGCAGGAACAGGCGTCGCTTGCGGGAAGGGGGAGTTGAAGCGCTGGATGACGTCATGGCAGGAGATTCCTGAGACAGCCGAGCAGGGTTTGGCCGCGGCGAATGGGCTTTCGGGTAGCCGCATTATCCAGATCGTTTGTGAAAAAAATGACAAGCCTTGCATAAACATCGCGCTGGCTCCCGCTCTGGGGATTTGCTCCACCATGGAGCCAGCGCGCTAGGCAAACAGCCCCTTAGAGCACCTTGCTCTCGAAGCGGCACACGCCAGGCAGTTCCAGCACCAACTCGTCACCGGCCTCGAACGGGCCGACCCCAGCTGGGGTGCCAGTCAGGATCACATCACCGGCCTGCAGCGAGAACTGCGCGGCCATGTGCTGGATCATCGGCACGATCGGGTTGAGCATCAGCGCGCTGCTGCCGTCCTGGCGCACGGCACCATTGATGGTCAGGCGTACCGGGATGTCGGTGAGGTCGTCGAATGCGCTGGCGGCCACGAACGGCGGCAGTACGCAGGCGCCATCAAAGCTCTTGCTCAGCTCCCACGGCAGGCCCTTTTCCTTGAGTTTGGCCTGTACGTCACGCAGGGTCAGGTCCAGCGCCGGGGCAAAACCGGAGATGGCGTCGAGCACTTCTTCTACCGATGGCTTGGCCGAAAGGGACTTGCCCAGCAGCACGGCGATTTCGGCTTCATAGTGCACCGCCCCACGATCGCTCGGGATCTTGAAGCCGCCCGCCAGAGGCACCACGCAGCTGCCAGGCTTGATGAACAGCAGTGGCTCGCTCGGGATGGGGTTGTCCAGTTCCTTGGCGTGCTCGGCATAATTGCGCCCAATGCAGACCACTTTGCCCAGCGGGAAGTGGATGCGCGTGCCGTCTACATACTGGTGCTGGTAACTCATGGCCGATTCCTTGTGCTGGCTGCTTTTATTCAGGAGCGAAGATCTTACCCGGATTCATGATGCCGTTAGGGTCGAAAACGGCCTTGATTGCCTTCATGCAGGCGATTTCTTGCGCTGAGCGACTGTAACCGAGGTAGTCACGTTTGGTCATGCCGACGCCATGCTCGGCCGAGATCGAGCCGTTGTAGCGCTGGACGATCTCGAACACCCACTTGTTGACCCTGGCGCAGGAGGCGAAGAAATCGTCCTTGCTCATGTCAGCGGGCTTGAGAATGTTCAGGTGCAGGTTGCCGTCGCCGATATGGCCATACCAGACCACTTCATAGTCCGGGTAATGCTCGGCGACCACGGCATCGATCTCACGCAGGAAGGCCGGCACCTTGGAAACGGTGACCGAGATGTCGTTCTTGTACGGCGTCCAGTGCGAGATGGTTTCGGAGATGTACTCGCGCAGTTTCCACAGGTTTTTCAGCTGGGTCTCGCTCTGGCTCATCACCCCATCCAGCACCCAGCCCTGCTCGACGCAGTGCTCGAAGGTAGCCAAGGCGTCATTGGCCGCGTCCTCGTTGCTGGCTTCGAATTCCAGCAGTGCATAGAACGGGCAGGCGGTAGCGAACGGCGGCGGGACATCGCCGCGGCCCATGACCTTGGCCAGGGCCTTGTCGGAGAAGAATTCGAAGGCGGTCAGGTCCAGCCGGCCCTGAAACGCGTGCAGCACCGGCATGATCGAGTCGAAATCAGCGGTGCCAAGAACCATCGCCGTGAGGTTGCGTGGCGCCCGGTCGAGGCGCATGGTCGCCTCGACGACAAACCCCAGGGTGCCCTCGGCACCGATGAACAGCTGGCGCAGGTCATAGCCGGTGGCGTTCTTGATCAGGTCCTTGTTCAGCTCGAGCAGCTCGCCCTTGCCAGTGACGACCTTGATGCCGGCCACCCAGTTGCGGGTCATGCCATAGCGGATCACCTTGATCCCGCCGGCATTGGTGCCGATGTTGCCGCCAATCTGGCTGGAGCCTGACGAAGCAAAGTCGACCGGATAATAAAGACCGTGTTCTTCGGCCAACTGCTGCAACTGACGAGTGATCACGCCAGGCTGGCAGACCACGGTGCGGTCGAACTCATTGAAGGCGAGCACCTGGTTCATGGCGTCGAAGGCCACCACCACTTCACCGTTGGCAGCGACAGCCCCGGCGGACAGGCCAGTGCGGCCACCGGAGGGCACCAGCGCAACTTGATGGCGATTGGCCCAGGCGACGATGGCCTGCACTTGCTCGATGGTCTTGGGCAGCACAATCGCGCTTGGCGCAGGCGGGTAATGCTTGGTCCAGTCCTTGCCGTATGCCTCCAGCGAAGCAGGGTCGGTAAGCACCTTGCCAGGGTCGACCAGGGTCAGCAGCTCTTCCATTACCGCAGGATGGGTCATCGCCGGAACTCTCGACTTATTCATAGTCACCCTGAGCACTCTTCACCTGTCGGTGGGAGCTCAGATTGTGTCGCGTATGCTAGCATAGCCCTCCCGCTGTTCGTGCTAAGGCCGACGCCGCGCCGCTTCACCTCCTCGCCATTATTTCTCCGGGATACAGGTTTACGCAGATGAGCAAGACTTCTCTCGACAAGAGCAAGATCCGGTTCCTTCTTCTTGAAGGTGTGCATCAGAACGCGGTCGATACCCTCAAGGCTGCCGGCTACACCAACATCGAGTATCTGACCGGTTCAATACCCGAAGCCGAGCTCAAGGAAAAGATCGCCGACGCGCACTTCATTGGTATCCGCTCGCGGACCCAACTGACCGAAGAAATCTTCGACTGCGCGAAGAAGCTGGTGGCGGTAGGTTGTTTCTGCATCGGCACCAACCAGGTCGACCTCGGCGCTGCTCGCGAGCGCGGCATTGCCGTGTTCAACGCGCCTTACTCGAACACCCGTTCGGTGGCCGAGCTGGTCCTGGCCGAAGCGATCCTGCTGCTGCGCGGCATCCCCGAGAAAAACGCTGCCTGCCACCGCGGCGGCTGGATCAAGAGCGCGGCCAACTCGTTCGAGATTCGCGGCAAGAAGCTCGGCATCGTCGGCTACGGCTCGATCGGCACCCAGCTGTCGGTATTGGCCGAAAGCGTCGGCATGCAGGTGTACTTCTACGACCCGCTGACCAAGCTGCCGCTGGGCAACGCCACGCAGGTGGCTAGCCTCAACGAACTGCTGGGTCTGGCTGACATCGTCTCCCTGCACGTCCCTGAGCTGCCATCGACCCAGTGGATGATCGGCGAGAAAGAAATCCGCGCGATGAAAAAGGGCTCGATCCTGATCAACGCCGCCCGCGGTACTGTGGTCGAGCTGGAAAGCCTGGCCAACGCGATCAAGGACAAGCACCTGATCGGCGCCGCCATCGACGTATTCCCGGTGGAGCCGCGCTCCAACGATGACGAGTTCGAAAGCCCGCTGCGTGGCCTGGACAACGTCATCCTCACCCCGCACATCGGTGGCTCGACTGCCGAAGCGCAGGCCAACATTGGCCTGGAAGTCGCCGAGAAGCTGGTCAAGTACAGCGACAACGGTACTTCGGTGTCGTCGGTCAACTTCCCGGAAGTGGCCCTGCCGGCCCACCCAGGCAAGCACCGCCTGCTGCACATCCACGAAAACATCCCGGGCGTGCTCAGCGAGATCAACAAGGTCTTCGCCGAAAACGGAATCAACATCTCCGGTCAGTTCCTGCAGACCGACGAGAAGGTTGGCTACGTGGTGATCGACGTCGATGCCGAGTATTCGGATCTGGCTCAGGAAAAACTGCAGCACGTGAAGGGCACTATCCGCTCGCGCGTACTGTTCTGAGCTTGATTGCAGGCTGAAGATATTGGGGCCGCCTTGCGACCCTTCGCGGTTAAACCCGCTCCCACAGCAAACCTTGTGGGAGCGGGTTTAACCGCGAAGGGCCGCAAAGCGGCCCCATTTACTTCACTTAACGGTAACGGTAATTTTCTGCGACTCAACGCTAGGCTTGAACGGCACATGATACTTGTCGCCCAGCACCAACTGCAGCGTGTGCTTGCCTGGTGTCAGGGTGATGGTCGCTTCAGTCTGCGCCTTGCCGAAATGCAGCACCTGCGGCCCAGCCGGCAGCGGCGCGTTGTTTTCCGGCATAAGGCTGGTCGGCAGCGGTGTATCGCTCAGTGGCTGCTTGTCGACATCTACCAGCAAGTGGTGGTGGCCGCTATGCGGAGTCTGGTCGCCAGCGGGTTTCAGCGCCATGCCTTCGATGGCAAACTTGACGGTAAAGGTCTTGTCGACCGTGGCACCATCCGCCGGGGAAACAATGAAGACCTTGGCATCCTTCGGCGGCTCCTGGCTTTGCAGGGCATCCGCTGCACTGGCCAGTACCGACGCCCCCATGAGCAGACCGGCAACGGCAGCACGCGAAAATAGGCTGTTCATTCACTTCTCCTGTGATTCACTTCATTGACCGCCGCCAGGTAACGATCGGCAGCGGAGCATCAACATAGTCCAAATGTGGCCCGAGGTGTCTGGGCCCGCTGTCACAAATAATTTATCAGCGGTTTAAACATTAGGAGAGACCCACGGTCATAGCCAGCGTTCGACCGCCACCACAAATAAAGCAGCGGCGAATGAAATTTACCTGCTGAACAAGAAGGGATACTCATGCGTTTGACCATTGGCGTACTGCTGACAGTACTGATCAGTCCGTTGGCCCAGGCCGAGCTGATAGACGAAATCAACGACCGGGGCGAACTGCGCATTGCCGTGCAAGCCGATACACCGCCTTATGCCTTCAAGCAGGACAAACACCTGGCGGGCTTCGATGTCGAGCTGGGCCAGGCCCTGGCCAAGGAGCTGGACCTGCGTGCCGAGTTCATCGAAACCCCCGCAGAACAGATATTGCCCGAGGTCGAGAGCGGCAAGAGCGATGTTGCCCTGAGCCAGCTGCGCGCTGCGCAGAAGGTCGACGCGGCACTGGATGTCAGCCAGCCGTTTGGCAGTGACAAGCTGGTAATCCCGTTCCAGAAAGACAACCCGGCCTTCGAGAGCGCAGTGAACAACGCCCTGCAGCGGATCAAGGATGACGGCAGGCTGGCGGACCTTGAAAAGAAATGGCTCAAGGGTGAGAGACCTACCGCCGGCCAGTAACCTGCTGATGACATCTCAGTGGTCGAGGGCTGCCAGCGCCTGCTGCGCCTCGGCCAACTGCAGCTCGCTGAACACCAGCACGCCTTCGCGGCGCAGCAGCGCAGTAGTCACGCCCTGCCCCGCCACTTTGACCCCGCTGAAGCTGCCGTCGTAGGTCAGTTGGTTACCGCAGGAGGGGCTGCCGGACTTGAGTACGGCGACCCGGATGCCGTGCCGACGCACCAGCGCCAGGGCGATCTGCGCACCCGCCAGAAACGCCGCACTGACGTCCTCGCCCGACACCGTAATCACCTGCGCCTGCCCGTCGAGCACCTGCGCGCCCTGCCCGCCGGGGATTTCTGCAGGTGGCCGCGGGGTCGGCAAGCCGCCAGCTACCTCCGGGCACAGCGCTACCACACGACCCTCGGCCTGCCAGCCTTGCAGCACGTCCGGATGGCCACTGGCACGCCCGTCGTAGCGCACCGGCTGGCCCAGCAGACACGCGCTGACCAAAACCGGCGACAATTCAGAACGGCTCATTGCCACGCCTACGGAACCAACCCGTCAACGACAAGCGCTCACGCCCGGCCGCCAGCACTTCGTGGGGCACGTCGCCGGACAGAAACACCACCAGTGTGCCCGCTGTCGGCGCTACGTCATGCACGCGCTGGTCATCGAGGAACATGCGCAACTCGCCGCCGTCGCCGGGCTGCCAGTCCTGATTGAGATAGATCACAGCCGACACGGCGCGGCGGTCGTCATCGCGAAAGCGGTCCAGATGGCGCCGATAGAACGCCCCCGGCGGATACAGGGCGAAATGGCATTCGTAATCTTCAAGGCCGATGAACAAGCCCTGATTGATTGCCTGACGCAGCGCGTCCATGGTGTCCAGGTAACGGTCGCAAGCGCTCGACTCGCCAGGCTCCAGCCAGCGGATGTGATCGCCACGGATCGCCTCGCGAACCTCTAGCGTGCCGCCACGGCCAACCCCGGCAGGGTTGAGCTGGCCGTCGCCGGCGCGCCGCCGGCATTCAGCGGCCAGCGCGCTGACCAGCTCGGCCGGCAAAAAGTCGGCCTGCTGCGACCAGCCCTGGCTGGCCAGGTCATCGACAATCGCGGACAGCTTGGAAACATCGGAAGTAATGTGCATGGCGCATCATAGCCATTCGCCCAGGCCCCCTCCAGCGCCACTTGGCTGACCGGCGTCATTGCGTCTCGACAAACTCCCACTGCGCCACGGACAATAGCGCACTGCCGACAGGAGTCCTGAATGCGCCGTTTGTTTTCCCTGCTGTTGCTGATGATCTGCACCATGCCTGTCTGGGCAGACAGCCTCGATCAGCTGTACAAGGCCGCAGGCTGGCCCGACCAGCGCGCCCATTTCAATGATGCCGTGAGTGCTGCCCAACAGCGCTACCGCAACAGCCTGCCGCCTGCGGTTTACCAGGCGCTGGTGAGCAACAGCAACCAACGCTTCCAGGCCCAGGCCATGGACCAGCGCGCACAGGCGCAGCTACGCAGCAAGCTGGCCAACCCGGCGCCAGCCTTGGCGTTCTTCAATTCGCCGTTGGGGCGCAAAGTGGTGGCCGCCGAGTTGCTCGCCACACGCAAGGACCAGTTGGCCAAGAACGCCAAAGGCCTGCCCAAGCTGCAGGTCAGCGACACCCGGCAACTGATCATGGGCCACCTGGCCCAGGCCCTGCCCGCGCGCGAAGCCGGCGCCGAAGTCAGCCTGGCGATCGCCGGCGTGGCTGCCGACAGCCTCAGCTCGATGATCCCAGGGCTGTTTGGTGGCGGTCAGGCGCAAGGGTTGCTCGACGGCCAGCGCCAGCGCCTGATGAACCAGATCGGCGAAGACCTCAACAACACCTTGCTCTACGTCTACCGCGAGCTCAGCGATGCCGAACTGGAAGAGTTCGCCAACTTCGCCGAATCCGCCGACGGCCAGGCGTACTACCAGGCGGCACTGGCGGCAGTGCGTGCGGGGCTTGCGGTCGGCCAGAACGGCAATCAGCTCAAGTAATCAGCCCAGCCGCTGGCTGATGAAATCGAGGTAGCGCTGACGGGTTGCCGGCAGTTCATTGGCCAGATGATGGCGCGCCTCTGGCAGCAGCAGGATCTGCGGATCAGCGAACTTGGCCTTGAGCACCTTGAGGTTGTAACGCCAGTCGACCGTGCCATCCGCCTCGCCCTGCACGATCAACGGCCTGCGCGTGCTCGGCGGCGCCGCCTCGATCCGCTTGACCCAGCTCATCAGCGCACCTACCCAGGCAGTCGGCAAGCGCCGTGGTTGCAGCGGGTCGGCCTGCAGAAACGGCAGAAACGCCGGGTCGTTGCTGTTTTCGCTGAACTGGCGCTGGATGCCGTTGACGAAGTGGCGCAGCAACCGATAGCTGAGCTTGGACCAGTGCCACGCCCGCGGCCGCACCAGCGGTGCCAGCAGGATCAGCTCACCATCGACCGGGCTGTGTTCGCCGGCATGCAGCACGTGATCGACCGCGATCGCGCCACCGGTGCTCTGCCCGCATAGATGCCACGGGCGTGGCAGCTCCAGCTCGCGGGCCTGGCCGAACAGCGCCACCAGTGTCTGCTGATAAAGCCCGAAGTCACTGATGCTGGCCCGCTCGCCACTGGACAGACCATGCCCGGGCAAATCACAGCTGACCACCGCAAAGCCCTTGCTCAGTGCCCACTCGATGACATGCCGGTACAGCCCCATGTGGTCATAGTAGCCGTGCAGCACGAACAGCGTCGCCACCGGCTGCGGCGGCAGCCAGGCCTGACCGACCAGCTCGAAACCGCCCGCCTCGAAGCTGCCGAGCAAACGCTGCACAGGCAGATCCAGGCCATAGAAGCGCTGGTACGCAAGCGCCTGGGCAGATAACGGCTGGCGGCTCGACAATGGTGCGAGGCCGCTGCGCAGGTCGACGTTGAAAGGAGCAGGCATCGGCAAAATCCGCGAACAAGTATTGATCTGGGATATTCAGCTCAAGCGCGGCGCATGGCAAGCTGGGCGCCCCTCCAACTCATTGCAAAAAGCGAGTGCCGCAGCTGCGGGCCCCCCATGAAAAAGCTGTCGACCTTGGCCATCACCCTGCTCTGCGCCGCCGTGCTCTGGTGGGCTTACGACAGTTTCCAGTCACGTTATCTGCGCCCGTTCGCCAATCAGGCCACGCTGTTCGATGGTAGCCAGTTGCGCCTGCCCGCCGAGCTTGCCGGCCCCGGGGCGATCCGTGTGGTGCATTTCTGGGACCCGGCCTGCCCGTGCAACGTCGGCAACCAGCAACATCTGAGCGAACTGGTCGAACAGTTCACGCCGCAGGGAGTGAGTTTCTATCTGCTGCAAAAGCCCGCCAGCCATGGCGCGCTGCCGGCCAACCTGGCCGCGCTCAAGGTCCTGAGCGAGCTGCCCGGCAGTGCCAGCCTGCCCGCCAGCCCTGCGGTGGCGATCTGGGACCGCCAGGGCCGACTGGCCTACTTCGGCCCGTACAGCGAAGGCGCCGTGTGCAACTCAAGCAACAGCTTCATCGAGCCTATCCTCAAGGCTTTGCTCGAGAACCGCAATGTCAGCGCCTCCAACACCCTCGCGGTCGGCTGTTACTGCCCTTGGGCTGACTGACGCTCGCGGGCCGGATTGCCCACCACAACCGCACCGGCGGCGACATCGCGGGTAACCACGCTACCAGCACCAATCACCGCGTCATCACCGATGGTGACCCCCGGCAGAATGATCGCACCGCCACCGATCCAGACGTTGTTGCCGATGTGCACCGGGCGCCCGCTTTCCAGGCCGGTGCGGCGCACGTCCGGGTCGAGCGGATGATCGGCGGTGTAGATCTGCACCGACGGCGCGATCTGGCAGTCGTGGCCAATGTGTACCGGCAGCACGTCGAGGATCACGCAGCTGAAGTTGATGAAGGTGTTGGCGCCGATACTGATGTTGTAGCCATAGTCGCAGTAGAACGGCGGGCGGATGATCACGCCCTCGCCGACTGCGGCAAGATGCTCGGCCAGCAATGTATGGCGGCTGAGCTTGAGCTGCTCGTCGCTGCCGTTGTAGCGGTCCATCCACTGCTTGTTGCTGCGTTGCTCAGCCTGCAACTCGGGGCAGCCTGCGTGATAGAGCTGGCCGCTGAGCATCTTCTGTTTTTCGCTGAGGGACATGCAGACTCCTTTGGGGGCTATGCTGGTGGCGCGATTCGGTCAATGATCTGACAACCGTTTGCGTTGATATGCACAAGGAGTTCTGATGAAACGCAGCTTGTCCGTGCTGGTCGTGGTGATTGCCGTGGCCGCTGCCGGCGGTTACTGGTATGTCCACAGCAAGCAGCCCCAACGCCACGGCGAACTGAGCCTGCGCGGCCTGCAAGCGCCGGTCAACGTGCGCTACGACGAGCGCGGCGTGCCGCACATCCAGGCGCAGAGCGAAGCCGACCTGTACCGCGCGCTGGGCTATGTGCACGCCCAGGACCGGCTGTTCCAAATGGAGATCATGCGCCGCCTGGCCCGTGGCGAGCTGGCCGAAGTGCTCGGCAGCAAGCTGGTCGCCACCGATACCCTGTTCCGCAGCCTGCGCATCCGCGAGCAGGCCGCCCGCATGGTCCAGCGTCAGGATCGCCAAGGCCCCGCCTGGCAAGGTTTGCAGGCCTATCTGGATGGGGTCAACCAATGGCAGGCCAGCCACCCCAAGCCGGTCGAGTTCGACCTGCTCGGTATCACCCCACGCCCCTTCAGCGCCGAAGACACCCTGAGCATCGCCGGGTATCTGGCCTACAGCTTCGCCGCCGCGTTTCGCACTGAACCGGCGCTGACCTACATCCGCGATCAGCTCGGCGCCGATTACCTGAACATCTTCGACCTGGAATGGCAGCCCGAAGGCGCCCTCGCCCCGCGCCTGGCAGCCGCCGACTGGCGCAGCCTCGAGCAACTGGCCAGCGCCAGCCAGGATGCTCTGGCCGCCGCCGGCCTGCCGCAGTTCGAGGGCAGCAATGCCTGGGCAGTTTCAGCCAGCCGCACCCGTAGCGGCCGCCCGCTGCTGGCCGGCGACCCACATATCGGCTTTGCCGTGCCGGCGGTGTGGTATGAGGCCGAGCTGGCGGCGCCGGGTTTTGAGTTGTATGGCTACTTCCAGGCACTCAACCCGTTTGCCCTGCTCGGCCACAACCGCGATTTCGGCTGGAGCCTGACCATGTTCCAGAACGACGACGTCGACCTGATTGCCGAGCGCAGCAACCCGGCCAATCCCGAACAGGTGATGATCGACGGCCAGTGGCAAACCCTGCAGCGCAGCCAGCAGCAGATCGCGGTCAAGGACGCAGCGCCGGTCGAGATCACCCTGCGCAGCTCGTCCCACGGGCCGATCGTCAACAGCGTGCTCGGCGAAACGGCGGGACCCACGCCGATTGCCATGTGGTGGGCGTTTCTGCAAACCGAAAACCCGATTCTTGAGGGCTTCTACCAGCTCAACCGCGCCGACAGCCTGAACAAGATGCGCCTGGCAGCGGTGAAGATTCAGTCGCCCGGGCTGAACCTGGTGTGGGCCAATGCCGCTGGCGACATCGGCTGGTGGGCGGCGGCGCAGTTGCCAATCCGCCCGGAGGGGGTCAACCCGGCGTTTATTCTCGACGGCAGCAGCAGCCAGGCAGACAAGCTTGGCTTCTACCCCTTCAGCCTCAACCCGCAGCAGGAAAATCCAGCCAGCGGTTACATCGTCTCGGCCAACTTTCAGCCACCGGCCTCGATCACGGTGCCGGGTTACTACAACCTTGCCGACCGCGGCCGCCAGCTTGACCGGCAACTGGCCAACCCGCAGATCAAGTGGGACACAGACAACAGCCAGGCGCTGCAACTGGACACCGTCAGCGACTACGGCCCACGCCTGCTCGCGCCATTGCTGGCGACCCTGCGCGAAGCTGCCGAGGGCGTGCAGGAGCAGGAGCTGGTCGAGCAATTGGCAGCCTGGCGCGGTGACTACCCGCTGGATTCGACCAGCGCGACCCTGTTCAACCAGTTTCTGTACGAGTTGGCCCATGCCGCACTGCATGATGAGCTGGGCGATACCTGGTTCACGATGCTGCTCAACACCCGCGCCATCGATGCCGCCCTTCCCCGACTTGCAGCTGATCCGCAATCACCCTGGTGGAGCCAGCGCGGGACCAGTCAACCTGCAGGGCGCAGTGCGGTGGTGCGCGAGGCCTGGCACAAGACGTTGGCCCACCTGGGCGAAACCTTTGGCGCCGACCCGGCCAACTGGCAATGGGGCAAGGCGCATACCCTGATCCATAACCATCCGCTGGGCGTGCAGAAGCCGCTCAACCTGCTGTTCAACGTCGGCCCGTTTGCCGCGCCGGGCACCCACGAGGCGCCGAACAACCTCTCGGCCAAGATCGGCCCCGCGCCATGGCCTGTGACCTATGGGCCTTCGACCCGGCGAATCATCGACTTCGCCGACCCCGCCCAGGCATTGAGCATCAACCCGCTCGGCCAGAGCGGCGTGCCGTTCGACCGGCATTATCGCGATCAGGCCGAGGACTACATCGAAGGCCGTTATCAGCGGGCGCAGCTGGGCGTGATCCCGGCGCGCAGTACCTTGCGCCTGCTGCCTGCCGAATAGCCTTTCGCAGAAACAAAAACGCCGACGCAAATGCGTCGGCGTTTTTTTCAGGGCAGTCAGCGTGCAAATCAGAACGCTGGCAGTACCGCACCGCTGTATTTCTTAGCGATGAAGGCTTTCACTTCCGGGCTGGTCAGCGCTTTGGCCAGTTTCTGCATGGCATCGCTGTCCTTGTTGTCCGGGCGAGCCACCAGGAAGTTGACGTACGGCGAGTCGCTACCTTCGATGATCAAGGCGTCCTTGGCCGGGTTCAGACCTGCTTCTAGGGCGTAGTTGGTGTTGATCATGTCCAGGTCAACCTGGTCCAGCACGCGCGCCAGCATGGCCGATTCAAGTTCCTTGAACTTGAGGTTCTTTGGGTTCTCGGCGATGTCTTTCGGCGTGGCCAGGGCGTTTTTCGGGTCTTTCAGGGTGATCAGGCCAGCCTTCTGCAGCAGGATCAGGGCGCGGCCGCTGTTGCTGCCCTCGTTGGGGATGGCAACGGTAGCGCCGTCTTTCAGCTCGCTGAGGTTCTTGATCTTCTTCGAGTAGCCGCCGAAGGGTTCAACGTGGACACCGATCACGGTGACCAGGTTGGTGCCTTTACCTTCGTTGAAGCTCTTCAGGTACGGCAGGGTCTGGAAGTAGTTGGCATCCAGGCGCTTCTGATCGACCTGCACGTTCGGTTGCACGTAGTCGGTGAAGACCTTGATCTCCAGATCGACACCTTCCTTGGCCAGGGTCGGCTTGATCAGTTCGAGGATCTCGGCGTGCGGCACCGGGGTGGCAGCGACTACCAGTTTCTCGGCCGCATGGGCAACGCCAGTCAGCGCCAGGGCAGCAGCCAGGGCCGCAGTCAGCAGGGATTTCTTCATGGTGATCCTTAAGTAAGCTGAGCCATCGGCGACGGCAATATGGGGTGCCCGGCGCAAGCTGCGCTGGGCGTGAAGCGGACGATACCGGGATTTTATATTCCGGAACAATATCTTTTGATTAGCTGCTTATATCAAAAAGCATTGGCCATCATCGACTTCGCTTATTAGCCACACGATCGACTATTCGAGTGCCGCCAATGCTGACTCGAGCAACTGGCGCAGGGCTGCGCTGGTGTGCGGCTCCCGGCTATGACCGAGCTGGCTCAGTCGCGCCGCCAGGCTGGCCAGCGGTGCGGTGTCGGGCAGGTCGAGTTGCTCGGCGAGGATCTCGTCGCCATCGCTCACCAGCAGGGCGAAATGGATGACGTTTTCCAGCTCGCGGGTATTGCCCGGCCAGGTATGCGCCTCCAGCGCTTGCTGGGCCAGGTCGCTGATCAGTGGCACCGGCCGCTCCAGCCGGGCGCTGTAGATGCCGACGAAGTACTCGGCCAACGGCAGGATATCGCCTACCCGCTCACGCAGTGCCGGCAGTTCCAGCTCGCCCTCGTGCAGGTACAGGTAGAGCCGCTCGTTGAAGCGCCCGGCCGCCACGGCCAGGGCCAGGTCAATGCTCGAAGCGGCAACCAGGCGCACGTCGACCGGCTGCGGCTGCTGCGCACCGACCCGGGTCACTTCACGGTTTTCCAGCGCGGCGAGCAACTTGGCCTGAATCGCCAACGGCAGGTCGGCAATCTCATCCAGGTACAGCGTGCCGCCATTGGCCGAACCAAACCAACCGGCCCGGCTGCTGGCGGTGCCGCCGTGGCTGCCGGCGCTGTAGCCGAACAGTTCGGCATCGGCGTAGGTATGGCTGATGGCGGCGCAGTTGACCGAAACGAACAGGCCGGCGCGGTCGCTGGCGCGATGGATCTGCCGCGCCAGCAGCTCCTTGCCGGTGCCGGTTTCGCCACGGATCAGCACCGGCAGCGGCTGCACTGCCAGACGCTCCAGGTCTCGGCGCAGCTGCTGCGAGCGCGGGTCGACAAACACCAGCGCCTTGGCGCGAATGCTCAGCGGGCTTTTATCCAGCTCGGGGAAGGTCAGCAGCGGCTGGCCGAAAGGGGCGTGCAAGGTCATGACAAACTCCCGCCGGGCCATCAGCAGCCGGGCGTCTCAGGCATTCTGTGGATAACTGCCGGGTCAGGCGCGCCGTAGCGTGCGCTGCTCGATCCGGCTTTGCAGGCGGTACAGGTAGGCAAAGCCCTGCTCCCAGCGCTCATGCCCGGACTTGACGTTGATATGCCCGGCATTGGCCAACAGGCCCGCCTCGGCCGCCCATTCCTGGGCCAGATACAGCGCCCGCGGCACGCTCACCGCTGGGTCGTTGTCCGAGCTCACTACCTGGCTGGCAAACGGCAGTGCCTGCAGCGGGATCGGCGCGAAGTTGCGCAGCGCCGGCGCGCAGGTTGGCCGTTCGACATCCGCCGGTGCCACCAGCAAGGCGCCACGTACCCGTGCGAGCAAGGCCGGGCTGGCCGCAGCGGCCCAATGGGCAACGGTGATGCAGCCCAGGCTGTGGGCAATCAGGATTACCGGCGTACTGTCGGCGGCAATCGCCTGCTCCAGCGCCTGCACCCAATCGCGCCGCTGCGGCGTCAGCCAGTCGGCCTGCTCGACCCGAGCGCTGTTGGGCAGGCTGCGCTGCCAGTGGCTTTGCCAATGATTGTCTGGCGATCCTTGCCAGCCCGGCACAATCAGGTAACGAATTGACTCATTGCGCATGGGGACGCCTCCAGGAAGTTTGCGTGCTTGTTGACCAGTATAGGGAGCGGGATATATCCGTAAAGGAATAAGAAGCTATTTATTTATAACCAATTTACGTTCCGCAAATAAAAAAAGGGCCACCCCCCTGCCATGAGGTATGGCCCTGAAGCACTTGCCTGAAGAGGGTACGACGGGCTCTAGCGTGCGGTTATCACCGCCAGCTTGGTGATCCCGGCGCGTTCGATGGCCGCCATGGCGCGGGCTACTTCACCGTAATTGACGCCATCGTCGGCCTGCAGCTGCACTCGCACCTCGGCGTCCTTGAGCTTGGCCGCCTTGAGGTTGCTTTCGAGCAGGTCTGGCTGGATCTCGTCCTTGTTGATGAACAGCTTGCCGCCACCATCGATGCTGACCACCAGCGGGTCTTTCTGCTCGACCGGGGCCACGGCTTCGGTCTTGGGCAGGTTGATCGGTATGGCGTTGGTCAGCAGCGGTGCGGTGACGATGAACACCACCAGCAGCACCAGCATGACGTCGACCAGTGGCGTGACGTTGATTTCACTGAGGACTTCGTCGTTGTCCTGGGTTGAAAAGGCCATATCAGGACGCCTCTTTCACGGGCTGGGTGAAGCCGGCCTGAGGCTTGTGTGCAGTCGGGTGGACCAGCACGCGGAAGGCGCTCTTCTGGGCCAGGCTGTAGAAGTCATGGGCAAAGTCATCGAGGTCGGCAGCGGTCAGCTTGAGCCGGCGCAGGAAGTAGTTGTAGACCAGCACCGCCGGCACCGCGACGGCAATACCAACGCCGGTTGCAACCAGTGCCGCACCGATCGGCCCGGCCACGGTTTCGAGGCTGGCCGAACCTGCCGCACTGATGCCCTTGAGCGCTTCCATGATGCCCCACACGGTGCCGAACAGACCGATGAAGGGCGAGGTGCTGCCGATACTGGCGACTACAGCAAGGCCGGTTTCCAGCGAGCGCCGTTCACGCACGATCTGCTGGCGCAGGGCACGTTCGAGGCGGTCCTGATGGTTGATCGACTGGCTAAGGTCGCTGGCATGGCCAGGCTCACCCACGGCGATGGCGGCGTACCCGGACTGCGCCACACGGGCGGCCGGGCCTGGCAGTTCGTGGCTGAGCTCGGCTGCCGAGTCGAGGCTGGAGGCAGCCCAGAACTGCTTGTGGAAGCGTTTGTCCTGGTTCTTCAGGCGCACGAACTGTACAGCCTTGATCAGCGCCAGGCCCCAGGTGGCGACAGAGAACACAACCAGCAGCCAGATCACGGCTACTTCAACGGACTCGAGGGGAGATGCGGATGCCAGCAGGCTCATGATGAAGTCTTCCTATGTTCGGTCGGTATACGGTTCAGGTGCATGTTCAGGGGTGTAATCAGCGCAGCTTGAAGTCGATCGGCACACTTACCCAGCCGGACTGGGCGACATCGCCCTGCTTGGCCGGGACAAAGCTCCAGCGCTTGACGGCCGCCAGTGCGGCGTCGTCGAGGGCCGGACGGCCACTGCTTTTCTGAATCTGGATCTGGCCGGGCTTGCCGCTGGCCATGACCTCGACCCGCAGCAGCACGGTGCCTTCCCAGCCGCGGCGCTGGGCCATCTGCGGGTATTCCGGCGCCGGGTTCTTCAGGTAGGCAGCGTTGGCCGACGGCGGCGTGACCGGCGCTGGCGCCGGTGGAGCTGGCGCTGGCGCAGGTGCTGCAACTGGCGGCGGCGGAGTTTCCACCGGTTTCGGCACGGGCTTGGCGACAGGCTTTGGCAGCGGCTTGGGTTTCGGTTTAGGCACAGGCTTGGGTGCAGGTTTGGCCGCCAGCTCATCGACTACCGGCGGCGGTGGCGGCTCGACTACCGGAGGCGCTGGTGCAGGCGGTGGCGGTTCGACCACGGGCGGGGCCGGTGCGGCAAACTCGATGGTCATGGGTGGGATCTGCGGTGGCACGACCGGTAACGGCGGGGTCGGGCTCTGGCTGATCCAGTACGCCGCCGCGCCATGCAACGCCACTACCAGCAGGGCCAAGGCCCATTTGTCGCGGCGCTTGAGGCCGCTGACCGGCGTGCGTTGCAGGCGCAGCTGGCCGAGCGGCAGACGAAGCGTGCGTCCAAGCTCGACCAGGTCGCCCGGGGCCGGGCGCCATGGCTGGTCGTAGGCCCTGACGGCCGTATGGACATTACCCATTGATCAAACTCCTGGGGTCTCGATTCATGGCTGAATCATCGGTGCCAGACGCTTATCTCTGAAAGTAATGTTTAAACGTAAACTTAGAATTTTATTGAATATTGGTATTAGGGGGAAGGCCGCAGCCCGCGTGGTTCGTGGGCTGGCCGTGATGGCGGGGATTTTGATGCCTGGGCGGCATTTGAAATATTCCTGGAAGGCATTGGTCTTGCGGGGGATGGGGCTGCTTTGCAGCCCCAGAATGGATCAGATATCAGCCACCTTCTGCCAAACCTTGGGCCGGAAGAACAACGTCTCGCCCCGCGCCAGCCCGGTCAGGCTGTCATGGTCCTTGACCACCTCGGCTTCGATCAGCTCGCTCTGCCCTTCCACCTTCAAGGTCACCCGCGTGGTCGCGCCCAATGGCCGAATATCACGCACCTCGGCCGCATGGTGGCCTTCGGTTTCATGCCGCGACAACGACACCTCGTGTGGGCGGAACAGCACATGGTTGCCTTCACTCAGGCTCATGCGGTTGGAGTCACCAAGGAAGTGATAGACGAAGTCGTTGGCTGGCTTTTCATAGACCTCACCCGGCGAGCCGATCTGCTCGATCACGCCCTTGTTCATCACCACGATGCGGTCGGCGACTTCCATCGCTTCTTCCTGGTCGTGGGTAACGAATACCGAGGTCAGGTTGATGTCTTCGTGCAGCCGCGCCAGCCAGCGGCGCAGCTCTTTACGCACCTTGGCATCCAGCGCACCGAACGGCTCGTCGAGCAGCAGTACCTTGGGCTCGACCGCCAGGGCGCGAGCCAGAGCGATACGCTGACGCTGGCCGCCGGACAGCTGCTCGGGGTAACGGTCGGCCAGCCAGTCGAGCTGGACCATGTTCAACAGCTCATGGACCTTCTCGGCGATGCGGCTTTCGCTCGGCCGCTCGCCCTTGGGCTTCATGCGCAGGCCGAAGGCGACGTTGTCGAACACGCTCATGTGGCGGAACAGCGCGTAATGCTGGAACACGAAGCCGACGTTGCGATCACGCACGTCATGCCCGGAGACATCTTCGCCATGGAAAACGATGCTGCCATCGTCCGGCGTTTCGAGGCCGGCGATGATCCGCAGCAGGGTGGTCTTGCCGCAGCCCGACGGGCCGAGCAGAGCCACCAGCTCGCCGCTGTTGATATCCAGGTTGATGTTGTCCAGAGCCTGGAAGCTGTTGAAGCGCTTGCTGACGTTACGAACTTCGATCGACATGAATTATTCCTCCGCTGCGCTTTGGCGCAGACGGTTAATACGGTTCTCGCTCCACTGCTTGAGCAGCAGGATGAAGAGCGCCAGGATCAGCAGCAAGCTCGCCACGCTGAACGCCGCGACGTGGTTGTATTCGTTGTAGAGGATTTCGACGTGCAGCGGCAAGGTGTTGGTAACCCCGCGGATATGCCCGGAGACCACCGACACCGCACCAAACTCGCCCATCGCTCGCGCAGTACACAGCACCACGCCGTAGATCAGGCCCCATTTGATGTTGGGCAGGGTCACGTGCCAGAACATCTGCCAGCCATTGGCGCCAAGCAGACGCGCGGCCTCTTCTTCTTGAGTGCCCTGCTCTTGCATCAGCGGGATCAGCTCACGGGCCACGAATGGCACGGTAACGAAGATGGTCGCCAGGACGATGCCCGGCAAGGCGAACACGATCTGGATGTCGTGATCCTGCAGCCACGGCCCGAAGAAGCCTTGCGCGCCGAACATCAGCACATAGACCAGACCGGCGATTACCGGCGACACCGAGAACGGCAGGTCGATCAAGGTCACCAGGATGCTCTTGCCGGCAAAGTTGTACTTGCTCACGCACCACGCCGCACTGACCCCGAACAGCAGGTTCAGCGGCACCGAAATGGCCACCGCGAGCAAAGTCAGCCTGAGCGCCGACAGTGCATCGGGCTCGAAGATCGCCTCGAAGAACGTACCGAAGCCGTTCTTCAGCGCTTGGGAAACCACGATCACCAGCGGCAACAGCAGAAACAGCGCAAACACCAGCCAGGCCGAAATGATCAGCACCCGCCGTGAGGTGGCGCTGCCGCGGCGGGCGGCGTTGGCGGCGGCCGTTGCGCCTAGAGTTGAAGCAGACATGGGCGGTCCTCCTTCAAGGGGTTTCGATGCGCCGCTGAAGCAAGTTGATCAGCAGCAGCAGAATGAAGGAAACCACCAGCATCAAGACGCCGATGGCAGTAGCGCCGGTGTAGTCGTACTGGTCGAGCTTGACCATGATCAGCAACGGCAAGATTTCGGTCTTCATCGGCATGTTGCCGGCAATGAAGATCACCGAGCCGTACTCGCCGACACCGCGAGCAAAGGCCAGCGCGAAGCCGGTCAACCAGGCCGGCAGCAGCGCCGGCATGAGGATATGGCGGAATACCTGCAACGGTTTCGCGCCCAGGCAGGCAGCCGCTTCTTCGACTTCTCGGGGGATGTCCGCCAGCACCGGCTGCACCGTCCGCACCACAAATGGCAGGGTGACGAAGGTCAGCGCCAGGGTGATACCCAGCGGCGTGTAGGCGATCTTGAAACCGAGGTCGGTGGCGAACTGCCCGACCCAGCCGGACGGCGCATACAGCGCGGTCAGGGCGATGCCGGCGACGGCCGTGGGCAAGGCGAACGGCAGGTCGATCATCGCGTCGATGATCTTGCGCCCGGGGAAGGTGTAGCGCACCAGCACCCAGGCCAGCAGGGTGCCGATGATGCCGTTGATGATGGCGGCGAACAGGGCAGTGCCGAAACTCAGCTTCAGCGCGGCAATCACTCGCGGGGCGCTGATGATGTTCCAGAACTGCTCCCAGGTCAGCTGCGAGGCATGCACGAACATGGCCGCCAGCGGTATCAGCACGATCAGGCTGAGGTACACCAAGGTGTAGCCCAGAGTCAGCCCGAAGCCGGGTATGACGGGGGATATACGACGTGACATAAAGGTCCCTGGTTTAACGCATCAAGCCCGGGACAAGTCCCGGGCCCATGCAGGCTACTGAAGCTCCAGTGCGGCACTGTACTGCCGAGTTACTGCGCCTGGTAGATCTGATCGAACACACCGCCATCGTTGAAGAATTTCGGCTGTGCAGTTTTCCAGCCGCCGAAGTCCTTGTCGATGGTCACCAGGTCAAGTTTGGGGAATTGCTTGCCATATTCGGCAGCCACTTTCTGGTCACGCGGGCGGTAGAAGTTCTCGGCGGCAATTTTCTGCCCGGCCGGGCTGTACAGATACTTGAGGTATTCCTCGGCGATCTGCTCGTTGCCTTTCTTCTGCGCGTTCTTGTCGACCACTGCCACTGGCGGCTCGGCGAGGATCGACAGCGAAGGCACGACGATTTCGAACTTGTCGCCGCCGCCATCTTCCTTCAAGGCCAGGAACGCTTCGTTTTCCCACGCCAGCAGCACATCGCCCTGACCATTGTTGACGAAGGTGATGGTCGAGCCGCGCGCGCCGGTGTCCAGCACAGGCACGTGCTTGAACAGCTGCTGCACGTATTCCTGGGCCTTGGCTTCGCTGCCGCCGGCTTTCAGGCCATAGGCCCAGGCGGCGAGGAAGTTCCAGCGAGCGCCGCCGGAGGTTTTCGGGTTGGGAGTGATCACCGACACGTCGTTCTTGACCAGGTCGCCCCAGTCCTTGATGCCTTTCGGGTTGCCTTTGCGCACCAGGAAGACGATGGTCGAGGTGTACGGTGTGCTGGCGTCCGGCAGGCGGGTCTGCCAGTTCTCTGGCAGAGTCTTGCCGAGCTTGGCGATTTCGTCGATGTCGCCGGCCAGGGCCAGGGTCACCACGTCGGCGCGCAGGCCGTCGATCACCGCGCGACCTTGCTTGCCCGAGCCGCCATGGGATTGCTGAATCTTGACCTTGTCATCCGGGTGCGTCTGCTGCCAGTGCTTGATGAACTCGGCGTTGTACTGCTGATAGAGCTCACGGGTTGGGTCATAGGACACGTTGAGCAGTTCGTAGTCCTTGGCGATGGCGGAACCGGCAAACACGGCACTGGCCAGAGCGGCGAGCGCATAACGGCGGATGGACATGGTGAAGCTCCCGAATTGGCTTTTTTTCTAATTGGTAAGTAGTGCGCGATCAGGCGGTCTTGTTGCCGGGCTGCTGCAGGCGGAACTTCTCCTTGCGCTCGATCTGCACGACCTGAGCGTTATGCACGGTGATCTCCACCGCGCCGAAGCGCAGGTCGCGCAGGGCGGCCTGGATCTCACGCAAAATGGTCGCTTCGTCCTGACCGTCGATGCTACGCAGGGATGCACTCATGCTCGTTCTCCTGTGAGTGAAGTGCCGGGCAGGGGTTTGAAGGGGATTTGCGCCTGGCTTGAAGCTGATAATAGTGAGGCGTAGATATTCTTAAAAATACTATTTAAGAATGTTTATATAACCAAAAGCAGAAAGGCCATTGCGCTGGGCAATGGCCTTTTCTGAACGGCGCGCGGTATTAGCTGGAGGACTGTTCTGGCTCGCGAATCTTGTACCAGGCCACATACAGCGCCGGCAGGAACAACAGCGTCAGCAGCGTTGCACTGATGATGCCGCCGATCATGGCGTAGGCCATAGGCCCCCAGAACACCTCGCGGGCAATCGGGATCATGCCCAGGCTGGCCGCCGCTGCGGTGAGCAGGATCGGCCGGCGGCGATGGTTGGTCGCCTCAAGCACCGCAGCCCAGGGCGACAGGCCCTGCGCCTCGAATTCGTCGATCTGGGTGACCAGGATCACCGAGTTACGGATGATGATGCCGATCAGCGCCAGGATTCCGAGGATCGCCACAAAGCCCATTGGCGTACCCGTCGGCACCAGCGCCAGCACCACCCCGATCAAGCCCAAAGGCGCCACGCTGACCACCAGGAACAGCTTCTGCACGCTGTGCAGCTGGATCATGAGGAAAGTCGCCATGAGGAACAGCATCAACGGGATAACCTGGCCAATTGGCCCCTGCGCCTTGCCGCTCTCCTCGACCGTACCGCCGGTGGCCACTTCGTAGCCCGGCGGCAACTTGCTGGCGAACTCTTCGATATCCGGTTTGAGCTGTTTGACCAGGTCGGTCGGCTGGATATCGCCGTTGACCGAGGCCTTGATGGTGATGGTCGGCTTGCGATCGCGGCGCCACACCAGCGGCTGCTCCAGCTCGTAGCGCACCGTGGCAATCGACAGCAGCGGGATCGAGGTGCCGTTGGGAGTCAGTATCTGCAGGTTCTGCAAGGTATCGGGCGAGCCGCGCTCGCTGTCTTCGGCGCGGGCGATCACGTCGACCAGGTAGATGCTGTCGTTGACCTGGGTGATCGGCACGCCGCTGACAATGCTGTTCATCACATTGGCGACGTCTTCGGACGACAAGCCCAACTGACGCGCCTTGTCCTGAGCGATCTCGACCCGTAGGACTTTGCCCGGCTCGTTCCAGTCGAAGATCATCTCGCCTATGTGCTGATTGCTGTCGAGCATGGTCGCCAGGTCGATCGCGTGCTTGCGCACCAGGTCGATGTCCTTGCCGCTGATCCGGTACTGGATTGGCCTGCCCACCGGCGGGCCCATCTCCAGCGACTGCACATTGCTGCCAATGCCGACGAAGTCTTCGCGCAGCAGCTTGCGCAGCCGGTCCATCAGCCCGGCACGCTCCTCCAGGCCTTTGCTGACGATCACCAGCTGGGCGTAGTACGGGTTCTGCAGCTGCTGGTCGAGCGGCAGGTAGAAACGGATCGCGCCCTGGCCGATGTAACTGCTCCAGTGCACCAGATCGGGGTCGTCCTTGATCTTCGCTTCAAGCCGATCGACCACCTTCTGGGTCTCCTCGATCGAGGCGTTTTGCGGCAGGTTGAGGTCGATCAGGATTTCCGGGCGGTCCGAGGACGGGAAGAACTGGTTCTGCACAAAGCGCATCGAAAACAGCGCCAGAGCGAAGATCAGCACCGTGCCGATGATCGTCCACCAGCGGTTGCGCATGCACCACAGCAAACCATGCTCGAAGGCACGACCGACGCGGCCGGTCTTGGCTTCGTGCTCCTTGACCTTGTTGGCCTTGAGGATATGCACGCCGAGTACCGGGGCGAAGAAAACCGCCACCACCCACGACACGATCAACGCCACTGCGATCACCGCGAACAGGGTGAAGGTGTACTCGCCGGCAGAGCTGGCGTTGAGCCCGATGGGCACAAAGCCGGCCACCGTGACCAGGGTGCCGGTCAGCATCGGGAAGGCCGTCGAGGTATAGGCAAAGGTAGCCGCCTGCTCCTTGGTTTCGCCCATTTCCAGGCGCGTGACCATCACCTCGACGGTGATCATCGCGTCATCCACCAGCAGGCCGAGGGCGATGATCAGGGCACCCAGCGAGATCCGCTGCATGGTGATGCCGCTGTATTCCATGAACAGGAACACCATCGCCAGCACCAACGGGATCGAGCACGCCACCACCAGCCCGGCGCGCACGCCGAGGCTGACGAAGCTTACCGCCAACACGATCAGTACCGCCTCGAACAAGGCACTGGTGAAGCCGCCAACTGCTTTCTTCACTACCACGGCCTGATCCGACACGGTGTGCACACCAACCCCGACCGGCAGGTTGGTGATGATCTGGTCCATCTTGGCTTTCATCTCGGCGCCGAACGCCTGGATGTTGCCGCCGGCTTTCATGCCAATGGCCAGGCCAATCGCCGGCTGGCCGTTGTAACGGAACATCGGTGCAGGCGGGTCGGTGTAGCCGCGCTGGATATTGGCGATGTCGGCCAGGCGGAAGAAGCGATCATTGATCCGCAGGTTGACGCCCTCGAGGTCTTTCTCGGAGCTGAACTGGCCGCTGGTGCGCACCGAAATCCGCTCAGGGCCGGCCTCGATCACCCCCGCTGGGGTAACTGCGTTCTGTGCTTGCAGAGCCTGCATGACCTGGCGCTGGTCTATCCCCAGCGCCGCCAGTTTGCGCGTCGAGAAGTTCAGGTAGAGCACTTCGTCCTGCACGCCAAACAGCTCGATCTTGCCGATGTTAGGCACTTCGCGGGCTTCGGCGCGGGCCTGCTCGACGTAATCGCGCAGTTGCCGCTGGCTCAGGCCATCGGCGGTGAAGGCATAGATGGTGCCGTAAACGTCGCCGAATTCATCGTTGAACGCCGGGCCCTGAATACCTTTGGGGAACTGGCCGCGAATGTCGTCGATCTTCTTGCGCACCTGGTACCAAATGGCCGGGATATCCGGCGCCTTGGTGGTATCGCGCAGATACACATAGACCGTCGACTCACCGGGGCGGGTATAGCTTTTGACGTAATCGAGCGAGTCCAGCTCTTCGAGCTTTTTCTCGATGCGGTCAGTGACCTGATTGAGCGTCTCGTCCTGGGTCGCGCCGGGCCAGCGGGTCTGGATGACCATGGTCTTGATGGTGAACGACGGGTCTTCTTCACGGCCCAGGTTGAAGTAGGAGAACACCCCCATCAGCACACTGACGAACATCAGGTACCAGACAAAGGACTGATGCTTGAGCGCCCATTCGGACAGGTTGAAGCTTCCTTTCATTGCGCATCCTCGTCAAAGCTGACCGGCTGGCCGGGCTTCAAGCTGTTCACGCCGGCAGTCACCACGCGCTCGCCCGGCTGCACGCCGGAGGCCACGACGATGCTGCTGGCGGTGCGGTCGATCAGGGTCACGTCGCGCAGGGCCACGGTCTTTTGTTGAGTGTCGAGGACCCACACCTGGGTCTTGCCGTCGCGTTCGAGCAAGGCGCTCAGCGGCAACTCGCTACGCGGGGTGACCGCCGAGGACAGGTTGACGCTGATCGCCGTGCCCAGGTGGAACGCTGCGGGGGTACTGGCCAGGGTCAACCGCGCACGCCGGGTGCGGGTGGTGGCGTCGGCTTGCGGCTCCAGCTCGCGCAGGGTCGCGGTGGTATTGACCGCAGGGTCGAGCTGCGCGGCAACAGTGAAAGTCAGGTCTTTGCTCAATTGTTCGGCCAGGCCGATTGGCAGGTCGATGACCGCCTCTTTGACGTCGGGGCGGGCCAGCGTGACCACTTCCTGGCCAGCGCTGACGGTTTGCCCGGCCTCGGCACGCCACGCGGTGACCACCGCGGCGTTGTCGCTGCGCAGGGTGCTGTAGTCGAGTTGGTCGCGGGCCTGGCTGACTGCGGCGCGCGCTTGTTCGAGCGAGGCACCGGTGGTTTTCAAGTCGGTCTGGGCGATGTCCAGTTGCGCCTGGGCGCCAACGCCACGGTCGTACAGCTGCTGCTGGCGGCGGGCATTGGCCTGGGCATTGATCCACTGCGCCTGGACCCGCGCCAGGTCGCCCTCGGCGGCACGCAGCTGGTTCTGTTGATCGGTCGGGTCGAGGGTGGCGAGGATATCGCCCGGTTTGACCTGGGCGCCGACATCGAGCCAGCGCCGGGCGATCCGTCCTGACACGCGAAAGCCCAGGGTGCTTTCATAGCGGGCCTGGATCGTCCCGGCGAAGCGCCCCAACTGCGCCTGAACCTGCGGCTGGACCACGGTCGACAGCACCGGGCGGACCGGTTCGGCAGCCTCCTCGTCCTTGCCACAGCCGCCCAGCAGCGCAGCCGAGCAGAGTATCAGCAGCACTGCTTTCATGGCGCGGCGCCTCCGTCATTGGCGTTGACTTTCTCGACCTGCATACCGGGGTGCAACAGCTGCCCGCCACTGACCACCACGGTCTCGCCGCCTTTGACGCCATCGGCAATCACCACTCTGCCGGTGAGATAGCGGCCGACCTGGACTGGGCGCAGTTCAACCTTGTCGCCCTCACCGACCACCCACACTGCCGGCTCCTTGAGCGCCTTGGTCAAGGCCGACCACGGCAGTTCGATGCTCGGCCGGCCCTGGGTGCGGCCGCTGGCGGTGACAGGCGAGCCGAGTTGCATGCCGGCGGGCACACTCTGCAGGGCGACCTTGATCTGCACCGTGCCGCTGTCGGCGGACACCGTCGGGGTCACTTCGCGCACCTGGCCCTGCGCCTGCACCTGCGGGTTGTCGAGCAGCTTCACGATCACTGGCGCGTCGCTGGGCGGCGCCATCAGCAGCGATTCGTAGACGTTGAAGACCGCATCGCGATCACCGTCCACGGCCAGGCCAAAGATCGGCATGGTCGCCTGCACCACCTGGCCAACCTCGGCCTGGCGCGAGGTGATGACGCCATCGGCGTCGGCAACCAGCGCGGTGTAGCTCAGTTGCTCCCTGGCATTGGCCAACTGCGCCTGAGCGGCCTTCAAAGCACTTTGATTGCCGCGCAGCGCCGCCTCGGCAGAATCATATTCGCTGCGGCTGGTGTAGCCCTTGGGCAGCAGTTTCTGCTGGCGAACGAAGGCCGCGCTGGTCTGGGTTACCCGCGCCTGCGCAGCAAATACCTCGGCCTTGGCCGAGTCGACGTTGTTCTGCAGGTCCTTGGGATCGAGCCGCGCCAGCACCTGGTTGGCCTTGACGTGATCGCCGACGTCGACGCTGCGCGAGATGATCTTGCCGCCGACCCTGAAAGACAGGTCGGTCTGCACACGCGCCTGCACGTCACCGGTAAGGGTCACGTTGGCGGCAAAATCTGTGGTCTGGACTTGCTGTACACCTACTCTGGGCAGTTCCGGCGGGGCAATTTCTTCTTTGCAACCCACCAATAGCGACAAATAACCCAGGCAAGCGACCGACAATAGGCGCCTCAACGGCATGCGTGCTCCTTGCTTGCGCGCGAATGGTTCGAGGGATGCGACTGTTAGCGTAGATCAGGGTTCCGCAATCGGCACTGATAGGGGTCAGTCAGCCTGACTGATCCTGTAAAGAGTCACGAATGTCATACCCGGAAACGAGAAGCACCGCGTTCTCCATGCGGCAACGGTTACGGTTCAAGAGGGCGTCGAACTCAAGGAAGAACCATGACATTCGCCGAATCCTACCTGCTGCGCCGTGGCCGCTGGTCCGAGCCTGGCAGGCGTTATTTACTGACCACGGTCACTCATCAGCGTGAAGCGCTGTTTGGTCAATTACACACAGCACGCATCGTTGTGCAGCAGCTGCGTTTGTCAGATCAGGAACAGGACTGCCAGTCGTTGGCCTGGGTGGTGATGCCAGATCATGTGCATTGGCTGATCGAATTGAAGTCGGTGACGCTGGGGACTTTGATGCGCAGGTTCAAGTCGAGATCCAGTCTTGCCTTGCACAAGGCCGGCGTTCGCTATGGGCCGGTTTGGCAAGCCGGGTATCAGGATCGGGCGTTGCGTAGGGAAGAAAGCATGCGCAGTGTAGCGACGTATATCGTTGAGAACCCAGTACGGGCCAAGCTTGTCGACAGCATTGGCGATTACCCGCATTGGGATACGCTCTGGCAGTAATTCCGTGTCGTGGCCTTCGCGGGTAAACCCGCTCCTACAGGGTTCTGAGGAACTCATGAAAATGAGGTGACCCAGCAAGTACGGATCACTCACACACCGTTGAAAGCTGAGCGGTATCGGGGCCGCCACTGGCACCGCGATGCCCTTGAAACGATCGCGATGCCTGTGGGAGCGGGCTTACCCGCGAAGGGCCGCGAAGCGGCCCCCGAGGTAGGTCAGACGGACGCTGCAGTCTGCGCCGGGCGACGTACCTGAGGCTGGCCAACGCTTGCCGCTGCACCCTCCTCGATAGCCTGCTGGATGGCCTTGCGGCGGTGCTCTTCAGCGCGGCGGCTGAAGTACCAGACCATGAAGGTCACCAGCGATACCGACAGCAGGATCAGGCTGGCCACGGCGTTGATTTCAGGTTTGACCCCAAGCCGCACTGCCGAGAACACTTCCATCGGCAAGGTAGTCGAGCCCGGCCCAGAGACGAAGCTGGCCAGTACCAGGTCATCCAGCGACAACGCGAACGACATCATGCCGCCCGCCGCCAGCGACGGCGCGATCATCGGGATGGTGATCAGGAAGAACACCTTCCACGGCCTGGCACCGAGGTCCATCGCCGCTTCTTCGATCGACAGGTCCAGTTCACGCAGGCGCGCCGACACCACTACCGCCACGTAGGCTGCGCAGAACGTGGTGTGGGCGATCCAGATGGTGACGATGCCGCGCTCCTGCGGCCAGCCGATCATCTGCGCCATGGCCACGAACAGCAGCAACAGCGACAGACCGGTGATCACCTCGGGCATGACCAACGGCGCCGTGACCAGGCCACCGAACAGCGTGCGGCCCTTGAAGCGGGTGACCCGGGTCAGCACGAACGCGGCCAGGGTACCCAGCGCCACCGCGGCGACCGCGGTGTAGCAGGCGATCTCCAGCGAGCGCATCACCGAGCCCATCAGCTGGGTGTTGTCGAGCAGACCGATATACCACTTCAGCGACCAGCCGCCCCACACCGTTACCAGCTTGGAGGCGTTGAACGAGTAGATCACCAGGATCAGCATCGGCAGGTAGATGAACAGCAAGCCGAGCACCAGCATCAGCTTGGAAAAACTGAAACGCTTCATGCTCTGCCCTCCATCTCTTTGGCCTGGCTACGGTTGAACAGCAGGATCGGTACGATCAGGATCGCCAGCATCACTACCGCCAGCGCCGAGGCTACCGGCCAGTCACGGTTGTTGAAGAATTCCTGCCACAGCACTTTACCGATCATCAGGGTTTCCGGGCCGCCGAGCAGTTCCGGAATGACGAACTCACCCACCACCGGAATGAACACCAGCATGCAGCCGGCAATGATGCCGTTTTTCGACAGCGGCACGGTGATCTTCCAGAAGCTGTTGAAGGTGCTCGAACCGAGGTCCGAAGCGGCTTCCAGCAGGCTCTGGTCGTGCTTCACGAGGTTGGCGAACAACGGCAGGATCATGAACGGCAGGTATGAATAGACCACACCGATATACACCGCCAGGTTGGTGTTGAGGATCTGCAGTGGTTGATCGATCAGACCGATCCACATCAGGAAGCTGTTGAGCAACCCGTTGTTGCTGAGGATGCCCATCCAGGCGTACACCCGGATCAGGATCGCGGTCCAGGTCGGCATCATGATCAGCAGCAGCAAGACCGTCTGGCTTTCCTTGCGCGCGTTGGCGATGGCATAGGCCATCGGATAACCGATCAGCAGGCACAGCACGGTGCTGATGAAGGCCATCTTCAACGAGCCGAGGTAGGCCGAGATATACAGCTCATCCTCGGTCAACAGCCCATAGTTGGCCAGGTTGAGCACCAACTGAATCTTGTCTTCGACGTAGGTGTAGATCTCGGTGTACGGCGGGATCGCCACGTCGGCTTCGGCAAAGCTGATCTTCAACACGATGAAGAACGGCAGCATGAAGAACAGGAACAGCCAGATGAACGGCACGCCGATCACCAGGTGCCGTCCCTCCGGGACCAGCCGCTGGAAGGCTCGCTTGAGCTTGCGGATTTTCATGAGCGCAGTACCACGCCGCTGTCGTCTTCCCACCACACGTAGACTTCGTCGCCCCAGGTTGGGCGGGTGCCCTGGCGCTCGGCGTTGGCCACGAACGACTGGACGATCTTGCCGCTCGGCAGCTCGACGTAGAACACCGAGTGGCCGCCCAGGTAGGCGATGTCATGCACCTTGCCGCGCGACCAGTTGTATTCGTAGCTCGGCTGCTCGGTGGTGACCAGCATCTTCTCCGGACGCAGCGCGTAGAGGATGCTCTTGTCCTCGACCGAGGTGGAAACACCGTGGCCGACGTAGATATTGCGCTCAAGCTCGGGGCTGGCGATCAGCGCGTGTCCCTCGGCGTCGTCGACCACCTGCCCTTCGAACAGGTTGACGTTGCCGATGAACTCACACACCAGGCGGCTGGTGGGGGTTTCGTAGATGTCGATCGGCGAGCCGATCTGAGCGATCCAGCCCAGGTGCATGATGGCGATGCGCTCGGCCATGGTCATGGCTTCTTCCTGGTCGTGGGTCACCATCACGCAGGTCACGCCGACCCGCTCGATGATCTGCACCAGTTCCAGCTGCATCTGCGAGCGCAGCTTTTTGTCCAGCGCGCCCATCGGCTCATCGAGCAGCAGCAATTTCGGCCGCTTGGCCAGCGAGCGCGCCAGCGCCACCCGCTGGCGTTGGCCACCGGACAGCTGATGCGGCTTGCGCTTGGCGTACTGGGTCATGTGCACCAGCTTGAGCATCTCGTCCACGCGGGCGTCGATCTCGGCCTTGGGCATCTTGTCCTGCTGCAGGCCGAAGGCGATGTTCTGCGCCACGGTCATGTGCGGGAACAAGGCGTAGGACTGGAACATCATGTTGATCGGCCGCTCGTACGGCGGCATGTCAGTGATGTCGACCCCATCCAGATAGATGCGCCCTTCGCTCGGCCGCTCGAACCCGGCCAGCATGCGCAGCAGGGTCGATTTACCGGAGCCGGAGCCACCCAGCAGGGCGAAGATCTCGCCTTTGCGGATTTCCAGGGACACATCGTCCACGGCAATTGTTTCGTCGAACTTCTTCGTGACCCGGTCGATCTTGACCAGCACCTGCTTGGGTTGCTGGCCACCCTCGAGGGCTTTCTTATAGGCACTGGAGGCAACTGCCATGAGTGAAACTCCCAACAAGATTTTTAAGCCCGCCCTCAAGGAGGCGGGTCTGGATGATTATTTGCCCGACTTGACCTTGGTCCAGCTGCGGGTCATCAAACGTTGCACCTTAGGCGGCAACTCGCTGTTGACGAACATCTTGTCCAGTACTTCCTGCGGTGGGTAAACCGCGGCGTCGTTCCTGACATCCTGGTCCATCAGCGCGCCAGCCTTGGGGTTCGGGTTGGCGTAACCGACGTAATCGCTGACCTGGGCGATAACCTCAGGCTTGAGCAGATAGTTGATGAAAGCGTGGGCCTCTTTGCTGTTTTTCGAGTCGGCCGGAATCGCCAGTACATCGAACCAGAGGTTGCCGCCTTCCTTGGGAATCGCGTAGGCCAGGTTGACGCCCTTCTTCGCTTCTTCAGCACGGGCCTTGGCCTGGAACACATCACCGGAGAAACCGGCGGCCACGCAGATGTCGCCGTTGGCCAGGTCGGTGATGTATTTGGAGGAATGGAAGTAGGTCACGTAAGGGCGCACGGCCAGCAGCTTTTTCTCGGCGGCGGCGTAATCCTTGGGGTTGCTGCTGTTGGGATCGAGGCCCATGTAGTTGAGCACCGCGGGCAGCATTTCGTCAGCCGAATCGAGGAAGGCCACACCGCATTTGGACAGCTTCTTCATGTTTTCCGGTTCGAACAGCACTGCCCACGAGTCGATGCTGTCGACGCCGAGCACGGCCTTGACCTTGTCGACGTTGTAACCGATGCCATTGGTGCCCCACAGATACGGCACGGCGTAGAGATTGCCGGGGTCGTTCTTCTCCAGGCGCTTCATCAGCGCCGGGTCTAGGTTGGCATAGTTGGGCAGCAGACTGCGGTCGAGCTTCTGGAATGCGCCCGCCTTGATCTGCTTGCCGAGGAAATGGTTGGACGGCACGACCACGTCATAGCCGGTACGACCGGCGAGCAGCTTGCCTTCCAGGGTTTCGTTGGAGTCGAAAACGTCCTGCACCGGTTTGATCCCGGTTTCTTTCTCGAAATCGGCGAGGGTGGTTGGCCCGATGTAGTCCGACCAGTTGTACAGATGCACCGTAGGCGCCGCTTGGACGCTGCATGCCAGCGTCAGGCCCGCTCCGGCCAGCAAGGCCTTGCGAAGTACAGATTTAGACAAGTGGATGCTCCTTGGCAAACAGTGCATTCGGTGACGGTAGCCGTCAGTGATAAAGGCGCCGCCAGACTGGCAAAACCGGCGCGCAACTTACCCTTGCAGGAACGCTGCGGCAAACTTATTCGTCTCAGTGCGCCTCCGGGCCGAAAACCGCGGCCCAGAGGCTTTCACTCAGGCTTACTTGCCCGACTTGATCTTGGTCCAGCTGCGGGTGATCAGACGCAGGGTGCCTGCATCGAGATCGCTGATTGCGTACAGCTGTTTCTTCACCGCATCCGACGGGTAGATGGCCGGGTCGCTGGTGATGTCCTTGTCGACCAGGGCAGTCGCCGCCTTGTTGCCGTTCGGGAAGCGCACGGCGTTGGTGATCTCGGCCATGACTTCAGGCTGCAGCAGGTAGTTCATGAACTGGTAGGCAGCGTCGAGGTTGCTGGCATCCTTGGGGATGGCGACCATGTCGTAGAAGGTGCCGGCACCTTCCTTGGGAATGGTGTACGCCAGCTTGACCTTGTCGCCAGCCTCGTGAGCACGGGCTTTGGACTGTTCGAGGTCACCCGAGTAGCCGACTGCAACACAGATGTTGCCGTTGGCAAGGTCGGAGATGTACTTGGACGAGTGGAAGTACGCCACCGATGGGCGGATCTTCATGAACAGGTCTTCGGCTGCTTTCAGGTCAGCCTTGTCTTTGCTGTTGGTCGGCTTGCCCAGGTAGTGCAAGGCGGCCGGGATCATTTCGGTCGGGGCGTCGAGGAAGGTCACGCCGCAGCTCTTGAGCTTGGCCATGTTCTCTGGCTTGAACACGGTGTCCCACGAGTCGATCTTGTCCACGCCCAGCGCGGCCTTGACCTTCTCCGGGTTGTAGCCGATACCGATCGAACCCCACATGTACGGGAAGGCGTGCTTGTTGCCTTCGTCGCTGGCATCGCCAACGGCCTTGAGCAGGTCTTCGTCGAGGTTTTTCCAGTTGGGCAGCTTGGAGCGATCCAGCTCCTGATAGACGCCGGCCTTGATCTGTTTGGCGAGGAAGTTGTTCGACGGTACGACGATGTCGTAGCCAGACTTGCCTGCCAGCAGCTTGGCCTCGAGGGTCTCGTTGCTGTCGAACACGTCGTAGACCACTTTGATGCCGGTCTGCTTTTCGAACTTGGCCACGGTATCCGGGGCAATGTAGTCCGACCAGTTGTAGACGTGGAGTACTTTGTCGTCAGCCTGAACTGCGGTAGCCATGGCACCCATGAGGGCGGCGGCCAGCAACGTCTTGCCCATTTTCTTCATGCGTAATGCTCCAGAATTTATTATCAAGCCATCTGTTCAGCAGCCAGGTCCCATGGTGCAAGCGCTGGGCGACTGAATCAGTCGCTAGTCTGGCAAGTTACAAGGCGCTGTATCAACAACAGCAGACCCTTGTAACCGCTTAATGTCACAACGCTAGCGTAGCAGGCGCTCATTTCACCGCTTCATAGGTCAAATCCAGGCACTTGCGCGCTTTTTCGACCAGTTCGTCGATCTCGGCATGGGAGATCACCAGCGGCGGCGCGATGATCATGGTGTCGCCCACGGCGCGCATGATCAGGCCGTTGTCGAAGCAGAAGTTACGGCAGATCATGCCGACGCCCTTGCCTTCGTAACGGCTGCGGCTTGCCTTGTCCTTGACCAGCTCGATCGCGCCGAGCAGGCCAAGGCCGCGCACTTCGCCTACCAATGGGTGGTCCTGCAGCTCACGCAAACGCTTTTGCAAATACGGTGCCGCTTCTGTCCTGGCGCGCTCGACGATGTGCTCATCGCGCAGCAGGCGCAGGTTTTCCAGGCCGACCGCAGCCGCCACCGGGTGCCCGGAGTAGGTGAAGCCGTGGTTGAAATCGCCGCCTTCGCTGAGTGCCTGGGCCACCTTGTCACGCACGATCACACCGCCCATGGGGATGTAACCGGAAGTCAGCCCCTTGGCGATGGTCATCAGGTCAGGCTTGAGGTCGTAGTAGTCCGAACCGAACCACTCGCCGGTGCGGCCGAAACCGCAGATCACTTCATCGGCAACGAACAGGATGTCGTATTTGGCGAGGATCTCCTTGATCTTCGGCCAGTAGGTTTCTGGTGGAATGATCACCCCGCCAGCACCCTGGATCGGCTCGGCGATAAACGCCGCAACATTGTCTTCGCCGACTTCGAGAATCTTCTGTTCCAGCTGCTCGGCCGCCCACACACCGAAGGCGTCCGGGCTCATGTCACCGCCCTCACCGAACCAATACGGCTGAGGAATATGCACGATGCCCGGGATCGGCAAGCCGCCCTGCTCGTGCATGCCACTCATGCCGCCCAGGCTGGCACCGGCCACGGTCGAGCCGTGATAGCCGTTGATGCGACCAATGATGGTCTGCTTGTGCGGCTTGCCCTTGAGCGCCCAGTAATGGCGAACCATGCGCAGCACGGTGTCGTTGCCTTCTGAGCCGGAGCCGGTGAAAAACACATGAGTCATGCCCGCCGGGGCCACGTCGCTGATCGCCTTGGCCAGCTCCAGCGCCGGCGGGTGGGCGGTCTGAAAGAACAGGTTGTAGTACGGCAGCTCGCGCATCTGCTTCTCTGCCGCCTGCACCAGCTCTTCACGCCCGTAACCGACCGCAACGCACCACAGCCCGGCCATGCCGTCGAGGATCTTGTGACCCTCGCTGTCCCACAGGTGCACGCCCTCAGCCTTGGTGATGATGCGCGGGCCCTTCTCCTTCAGCTGTTTGTAGTCGCTGAAAGGTGCCAGGTGGTGCTCACCGCTGAGGGTTTGCCAGTCACGGGTTTGCGGGTTGTTGACGCTCATGTGCTTCTCCGTTGTGCGACAGCCGCGCTCCTGCGGGCCGGGTTTGGTTCAGACGGCAAACAGCAGGAATTCACGTTCCCAGGAGCTGATCACGCGTTTGAAGTTTTCATGCTCGGCGCGCTTGGTGGCGACGTAGCCGGCGATGAATTTCTTGCCCAGGTACTGCTCCAGCTCATGGCAGTTCTCCATGCGTTCCAGTGCATCTTCCAGGGTCAGCGGCAGGCGCAGGTTGCGCCGCTCGTAGCCACGGCCCTGCACCGGTGCGCTTGGTTCGATGGCCTGGATCATGCCGATGTAGCCACACAACAGGCTGGCAGCGATGGCCAGGTACGGGTTGGCATCGGCGCCTGGCAGACGGTTCTCGACTCGGCGGTTCTGCGGCCCGGCATCCGGCACACGCAGGCCGACGGTGCGGTTTTCTTCACCCCACTCGACGTTGACCGGCGCCGAGGTGTCGGGCAGGAAGCGGCGGAACGAGTTGACGTTGGGGGCGAACAGCGGCAACACATACGGGATGAACTTCTGCAGCCCGCCGATGTGGTTGAGGAACAGCGCGCTCATGCTGCCGTCGGCATTGGCAAAGATGTTCTTGCCGGTCTGCATGTCGACCACGCTCTGGTGCAGGTGCATGGCGCTGCCCGGCTCGCCGGTCATTGGCTTGGCCATGAAGGTGGCGGCAACGTTGTGCTTGAGCGCAGCCTCGCGCATGGTCCGTTTGAACACCAGTATCTGGTCGGCCAGGTGCAGTGCATCACCGTGACGGAAGTTGATCTCCATCTGCGCCGTGCCGTCTTCGTGGATCAGCGTGTCGAGGTCCAGCTGCTGTAGTTCGCACCAGTCATAGACGTCTTCGAACAGCGGGTCGAATTCGTTGGCGGCTTCGATCGAGAACGACTGGCGGCCGGTTTCCGGGCGGCCCGAGCGGCCTACCGGCGGCTGCAGCGGGAAGTCCGGGTCTTCGCTGCGCTTGGTCAGGTAGAACTCCATCTCCGGCGCGACGATTGGCTGCCAGCCCTTGTCGCTGTAGAGCTTGAGCACTTTCTTCAATACGTTGCGCGGCGACAGCTCGATCGGGTTGCCCTTTTTGTCGTAGGTGTCGTGAATCACCTGAGCAGTTGGCTCGATGGCCCAAGGCACGAGAAACACCGCGTTCTCGTCAGGTCGGCAGATCATGTCGATGTCGGCCGGGTCGAGCAGTTCGTAATAGATGTCATCGTCGACATAGTCGCCGGTCACGGTCTGCAGCAGCACGCTCTCAGGCAGGCGCATGCCCTTTTCGGCGATAAACTTGTTGGTCGGCGAGATCTTGCCGCGGGTGATGCCGGTCAGGTCGCTGATCATGCATTCCACTTCGGTGATCTTGTGTTCTTTCAACCAATCGGTGAGCTGGTCGAGGTTGTTACTCATAAATACCTCAGGAGGTAAGGTGGCCCGGTCGGGATAGCTCGGGCAGTGCTGACGTCGGGCGTCGATCAAGGCGGTAGCCGGCTCGGCGCAAGGGCCGCAGCAGACCCGCGCCTTGATTCTGGATGGAGTAGCCGGGCATTGCAAAACTGCGCGCACAGGACGTCATCGGAACCACGCCGACGGCGGGATTCCTTGAAGCATTCACAGGGCAGAACAAGCGAAGGGGGTGCAGCAGACTGCGACGTAAGGCGTATGGACCGGGGCGACCGTCAATTATTGCGGCCAGAGCATCAGCCTCAGCAAATGGCTGAGCGTTGCCCTTGCGGCGGACGGATTGAGTCCCTGAAAGCACTGCACAGACAGCACCTGCAGGTCGCGACAAGCGGACCATATGACCCTCGTATTATTGTGTTTTGGGTTGCAACCGAGCTTAGCCTTGTTCATTTTTTTACACAACACCTCCGTAAAAAATAAAAGACAGGCAGGCCGAGATAACCCTTTTCGGCTTAAATAGCGGATAATGCTTCGCCCCGATATGCAGCAAATCTGCCGTAGATGTGCCATTTCAGGGCGTTAAGGGGTTGGCTTGACTTCGGTTTGCGTTTCCGATTGACTGGAACTGCAAGCCCCCCTTGATTGATATTTTTAACAACAAAGGTGTTGCATCATGTCGGTACCCCCGCGTGCCGTTCAGCTTAACGAAGCGAACGCGTTCCTTAAGGAACATCCTGAGGTTCTCTACGTTGACCTTCTGATTGCAGATATGAATGGTGTGGTGCGCGGCAAGCGCATTGAGCGCACCAGCCTCCACAAGGTTTACGAGAAAGGCATCAACCTGCCGGCCTCCCTCTTCGCCCTCGACATCAACGGTTCGACCGTTGAAAGCACGGGCCTGGGTCTGGACATCGGCGATGCGGACCGCATCTGCTACCCAATCCCTGACACCCTGTGCAACGAGCCGTGGCAGAAGCGCCCTACGGCTCAGCTGCTGATGACCATGCACGAGATCGAAGGCGAGCCGTTCTTCGCCGATCCACGTGAAGTGCTGCGCCAGGTCGTGAGCAAGTTCGACGACATGGGCCTGACCATCTGCGCCGCATTCGAACTCGAGTTCTACCTGATCGACCAGGAAAACGTGAACGGCCGTCCACAGCCGCCGCGCTCGCCGATCTCGGGCAAACGCCCGCAGTCGACTCAGGTCTACCTGATCGACGACCTCGACGAATACGCCGACTGCCTGCAGGACATCCTTGAAGGTGCCAAAGAGCAAGGCATCCCGGCTGACGCCATCGTCAAGGAAAGCGCCCCGGCGCAGTTCGAAGTCAACCTGCACCATGTGCCTGATGCGCTCAAGGCCTGCGACTATGCAGTGCTGCTCAAGCGTCTGATCAAGAACATTGCCTACGACCATGAAATGGACACCACGTTCATGGCCAAGCCGTACCCCGGCCAGGCTGGCAATGGCCTGCATGTGCACATCTCGATCCTGGACAAAGATGGCCACAACATCTTCACCAGCGAGGATCCCGAGCAGAACGCCGCGTTACGCCACGCAGTCGGCGGTGTGCTCGAGACCCTGCCCGCGTCGATGGCGTTCCTGTGCCCGAACGTCAATTCGTACCGCCGCTTCGGTTCGCAGTTCTACGTGCCCAACGCACAGAGCTGGGGCCTGGACAACCGTACCGTCGCCGTGCGCGTGCCGACCGGCTCGCCCGACTCGGTCCGCCTGGAGCACCGTGTAGCAGGCGCCGACGCCAACCCGTACTTGATGATGGCAGCGGTGCTGGCAGGCGTGCACCACGGCCTGACCAACAAGATCGAACCGGGCCCGGCGATCGAAGGCAACTCGTACGAGCAGCTTGATCAGAGCCTGCCGAACAACCTGCGTGATGCCCTGCGCGAGCTGGACGACAGCGAAGTGCTGAACAAGTACATCGATCCGAAGTACATCGACATCTTTGTCGCGTGCAAGGAAAGCGAGCTGGAGGAGTTCGAGCACTCGATCTCCGACCTCGAGTACAACTGGTATCTGCACACCGTGTAAATGAAAACGCCGTCTGATCAGACGGCGTTTTTCATTGTGGCGTGAGGTTTACAGGGTCTTCTCGAAGATCTTCGAGTTGCGCTGGAAGTTGTACAGCGAAGCCCGCGCCGCCGGCAGCCGCTCGACGCCACTGGGCTCGAAGCCGCGTTCGCGAAACCAGTGCGCAGTGCGCGTGGTCAGCACGAACAGGGTCTTCAGCCCGAGCGTGCGCGCCCGCGATTCGATCCGCTCGAGCAGGTCATCGCCACGGCCGCCGTGGCGGTACTCCGGGTTGACCGCCAGGCACGCCAGCTCCCCCGCCGACGAATCGGCAATCGGGTACAACGCCGCACAGGCGATGATCAGACCGTCGCGCTCGACCACACTGAACTGCTCGATCTCACGCTCCAACACCTCGCGCGAACGGCGCACGAGAATGCCCTGCTCTTCCAGCGGGCTGATCAGCTCAAGCAAACCACCGACGTCTTCGATGCTCGCCTCACGGACGATCTCGAACTGCTCCTGCGCCACCAAGGTGCCGCCGCCGTCGCGGGTGAACAGCTCGGTGAGCAGCGCACCGTCTTCGGCATAACTGACGATATGGCTACGCGCCACGCCGCCCTTGCACGCCTCGCCGGCGGCATCGAGCAGTTCGCCCTGATAGTCGCTGCCCAGCCGTGCCAGGTGCGGCGCAATCTGTTGCGGGCGCAGCTCGCGCACCAGCCGGCCGTTTTCATCGAGCAGGCCGGGCTCGGCGCCAAACAGCAGCAGTTTGTCGGCGGCCAGTTCGATAGCTGCGCGGGTGGCGACGTCTTCGCAGGCCAGGTTGAAGATTTCGCCGGTCGGCGAGTAGCCCAGCGGCGACAGCAGCACGATCGAGCGTTCGTCGAGCAGGCGATTGATGCCCTTGCGGTCGATCCGGCGGACTTCACCGGTGTGGTGGTAGTCGACCCCTTCGAGCACGCCGATCGGCCGTGCAGTGACCAGGTTGCCGGACGCCACGCGCAGTCGTGCGCCCTGCATAGGCGAGGAGGCCATGTCCATCGACAGGCGAGCCTCGATTGCCACGCGCAAGGCGCCGACCGCGTCGATCACGCAATCCAGGGTGGCGGCATCGGTAATGCGCATGCCGTGGTGGTAATGCGGGGTCAGGCCACGGGCGGCCAGGCGGCTTTCGATCTGCGGGCGCGAGCCGTGCACCAGCACCAGGCGTACGCCAAGGCTGTGCAGCAGCACCAGGTCGTGGACGATATTGCCAAAGTTGGGGTGATCGACGCCGTCGCCGGGCAGCATGACGACGAAGGTGCAGTCACGGTGAGCATTGACGTACGGCGAAGCGTGGCGGAGCCAGGTTACGTAATCGGGCATGACAGGGCCTGTGGCTAAGTGGACGGAGAACGGTCAAGACGCACAACGGTGCGAGGTCATCGTCGGAACAGGCTTGCGGTCACGCGCACTCTCCTCTAGGCAGGAACGAATCAGCTCAATGGACGTTTAGCTCAGGCAATAGTGCCTGATCAGGTCACGCAATAGACGCACGGTAGGCTCGATACGTGACATTTCAAGGTATTCGCCAGGCTGGTGAGCACAGGCGATGTCGCCCGGCCCAAGCACAATGGTCTCGCAGCCCAGCTGTTGCAGGTACGGCGCCTCGGTGGCGAAGGCCACCGCTTCGGCGCGGTGCCCGGTCAAGCGCTCGGCCACACGTACCAGCTCGCTGTCGGCGGCCTGCTCGAACGGCGCCACCTCAGGAAACAACGGTTTGTAGTCGATGCTCACCTGATGCTGCTCGGCCAGCGGCACCAGCTTGGCGCGAATGGCCGCGCGCAGCTGCTCCGGGTCCATCCCGGGCAATGGCCGCAGGTCGAACTCGAGCGCGCACTGACCGCAGATCCGGTTGGGGTTGTCGCCACCGTGAATGCAGCCGAAGTTCAGCGTCGGCGTCGGCACGGTGAACTGCGGGTTGCTGTAGGTCTGCTGCCATTGCTGGCGCAGGCCGATCATCTCGGCCATCACTGCGTGCATCGCTTCCATCGCACTGTGGCCCAGGCTTGGGTCTGACGAATGGCCGCTGCGGCCGAGAATATCGATGCGTTCCATCATGATGCCCTTGTGCAGGCGAATCGGCCTGAGCCCGGTCGGCTCGCCGATCACCGCTGCGCGGCCAAGCGGCTGACCGGCCTCGGCCAGGGCGCGGGCGCCGGACATCGAGCTTTCTTCGTCGCACGTAGCAAGGATCAGCAGGGGTTGTTTGAAGTCATGTTCGAGCAGCGGCAGCACGGCCTCGATCACCAGCGCGAAGAAACCTTTCATGTCGCAACTACCCAGCCCAACCCAGCGATCGCCCACCTCGGTCAGTTTCAGCGGGTCGCTCTGCCACAACTGCTCGTCGAACGGCACCGTGTCGCTGTGGCCAGCCAGAATCAGCCCGCCAGGGCCCGTGCCGCGGCTGGCCAGCAGGTTGAACTTGCCGGGGGTGACCTGCTGGATATCGCATGTGAAGCCAAGGTCAGCCAGCCAACCGGCGAGCAAGTCGATCACCACGCGGTTGGACTGATCCAGTGCGGGCTGGGTGCAACTGACCGATGGCGCGGCGATCAGGGCGGCGAACTGGTCTTTCAGCGATGGCAACGGCATGCGCGGATTCCTCGAAAACGTCGACCCATCATAACAATGCCTGACGTAGACGGCGCAAGGCCGCTGCACCGGGGCAACCGACCAGTCGGATCACAGCAGCACGGCTGACTGCTGTAGACTGCCTTGCAACGATGCCCCTCCTTCGAGCCCGCGATGCACAAAGAAACCGAACTCAAACTCCGCGCCAGCCGCGAGACTCTCACCGCCCTTCGTGAGCACCCCCTGCTGAAGAAGCGCAACAAGTCCGGCTGGCAGACCCGCGAACTGCTCAACCAGTACTTCGACACCCCTGAGCGTGAGCTGTCCGCCGCGCGTGTCGCCCTGCGTCTGCGCCGCGATGGCGATGCCGTCATCCAGACCCTCAAATGCCGTGGCCAGAGCGTCGCAGGCCTGTCTGAGCGCAACGAATTCGAGTGGCCGCTGGAAAAAGCCAAGCTCGACCTGAAAAAACTCGACGCCAGCTGCTGGCCCGAGCAACTCTCCGAGCTCGACAAAAAGACCATCAAACCGCTGTTCACCACCGACTTCACCCGCGAGTTCGCCGAGATCTCCTGGGGCCGCGGCAAGGCCAAAGTGGTTATCGAAGCAGCGCTGGACCAAGGCTTTGTCATCGCTGGCAAGCGCAAGGAAGAAATCTGCGAGCTGGAGCTTGAGCTGCGCGAAGGTTCCGCCGAAGCCCTGCTGGAACTGGCCGCCGAGCTGGCCGCGAGCCTGCCCTTGATGCCCTGCGACATCAGCAAGGCCGAGCGCGGCTATCGCCTGCTTGAGCCAGACAGCTACGAGCTGGACCTGCCGAGCGCCGAGCTCGACGCCGAAATGCCGGTCGACGATGCCTTCACCGCCCTGGCCTGGCAGTTGCTGGCGAGCAGCCAACGGCTGGCCGAGCAGTACCGCCACAGCGGCCACTGGCGCCTGCTGCAGGACTGGGTGCAGTGCCTGAGCGAGCTGCGCGCCCTGGCCGGCAGCATGGGCCAGGCCGCGCCGCGCGCGACCACCAGCGTCCTGCGCGCCAGCCTCGACGCGCTGCTGGAAGACTGGCGCCCGCTGGTACAGGCCGGTAACGACGACGAAGACGTCCGCCGCGCCGCGCCCGAGCAGTTCAGCGAAGAGCTCCAAGACCCACGCTGGGGCCAGTTCTCGCTGGAAACCTCACGCTGGCTGCTGGCCCGCGCCTGGACCGTCGAGCGCAAAGGCCGTGGCGAACGCCAGGGCAAGGCGCAGCTGGCCAACTGGCTGCAACACCTGGTCGGCGAAGAAGCCCGCGCGCTGAAGCTGCAAGAGCGTTATGTGCAGCAGCCGGAAGACCTTGGCGAGCAGTTGCCACGCATCGAAACCCTGCTGACCTGGCTGCGCCACGCCCGCCAGGTGCTCGACGTGCCGCAAATGGATCGCCTCTATGGCGAGCTGAACAAGCTGCACAAGCTGGCTGAGCAGCCGTTGGGCGAGGAAGAGAACGACGAACTGCTGATCGCCCGCGTCGAGCAGGCCCGTGCGATCGAGCAGAACCGCGCCTGGAAGCACCTGCTCAAGTCGCCGTCAACGCGCTAACGGCAGGCTGGTCGTGGACTTGATTTCGGACAAGGCCACGATCGAGTTGACCTCCTGGATCCCCGGCACATTCGACAGCTTTTCGAAGAAGAATCGTTCGTAAGCTTCGATGTCTGGGGTGACAATGCGCAACAGGAAGTCCACCGACCCCATCAGCACGTAACATTCCAGCACCTCGGGGAATTCACGGATCGCTTCGGTGAAGCCGGCGAAGTTGGACCGCCCGTGGGCGTTGAGCTTCACCTCGGCAAAGATCTGTGTATTCAGGCCGACCTTCTTGCGGTCGAGCAGGGTCACCTGAGCGCGAATCACCCCCTCTTCCTTCAGCCGTTGAATACGCCGCCAGCAGGGTGACTGCGACAGGCCCACGCGTTCGGCAATCTGCGCGCTGGACAATGAAGCATCCTCTTGTAGCAGCTGAAGGATGCGCCGGTCATAGGCGTCCAGTTCGCTTTGCATTAATTATTCTCCAAGCCGCCGATAGGCGAATAGATCAATCTGCCTAGCTGACAAATCGTCTCAATCATAGCGAAAAAATGCCACCTGCCGCGTGGCAGAATTTCTTCCGTCCTGGAGGAGAATCACATGAACGCACTTGAACGGCCCGACACCCTGCCCCGCTCCGACGTCTGGGCCGCCAGCGCGGCGCACAGCCACGTGCGTTATCAACTGCAAGCTGAGGCTGAGCCAGACAGCCTGTGCCGAGTGCTGAACCTGTTCGCGATGCAGTTCCTCACGCCCAATAGTGTGCAGATGCGTCAGCAGGGCGACTGGCTTGAGCTGGAAATCGGCATCGATGGTTTGAGCTGGCATCGCGCCGAAGTCATCGCGCAGAAGCTGCGCAATCTGGTTTGTGTCGGCGAAGTCGAGCTGAGCAACTTGCCGCAGTTGCAAGGCGTAGCAGCAGGCTGATAGGTGCTGGGCCTGCTTCGCAGCCTACAGGTTTAGGCGGCGCTACAAGTCCCGGTGGGAGCGGGTTCACCCGCGAAGGGGCGCAAAGCGGCCCCAATTTACTGAATACGACACAAGTTTCAGCCAGTAAAACCCCGCAATCGTTGCATCGACGCCAAAGCTGTCCAGGCGGCTAGCCTTGCCTGTACCTTTTCGGCACGGACGCCGCCGCGATGCATACCCAAGACAGCCACGACCTCGACCTCAAACGCCTCCTCGACGCTCTGCTCGCCGACCGCCGCCTGCAACCCGGTGACGTCCTGCGTGCCCTTGAGCAGCCTAACCAGTGCAGCAGCCACCCGCTCGAAATCATCGCCAGCCTGAACCTCAGCGATCAGCAGCGCCCCGGCCATGTCCTCGATCTGGACAGCCTGTGCCAATGGCTGGCCGATGTCGTGCAGCAGCCCTTCGTCCGGCTCGACCCGCTGCAGATCGACCTGGCCCAGGTCGGCAGCCTGATCTCGCGCGCCTTCGCCGACCGCCATGGCATCCTCGCTCTGGCGGTCGATGTGCACAGCGTCACCGTGGCCAGTGCGCAGCCCTTTCAGCGTGAGTGGGAGCATGATCTGGCACGCAGCCTGGGCAAGCGCGTCCAGCGCGTGCTGGCCAGCCCGGTGCACATTCGCCAACTGAGCCAGAGCCTGTTCCGCCTGGCCCACTCGGTGCAGGGTGCCGGCCTGCAACAGGATGCCAGCCTGGGCGAGCTCGAGCAGTTGCTGGAGTTGGGCAAGCGCCAGGGCGAGGCTGGCGCGGAGGATGCGCACATCGTGCATATCGTCGACTGGCTGCTGCAGTACGCGATCGAGCAGCGCGCCAGCGATATCCACCTCGAACCGCGCCGTGAACAAGGCCAGCTGCGCTATCGCATCGACGGCCTGCTGCACACGGTGTATGCCTTTCCGCTGGCCGTGACCCTGGCGCTGGTGAGCCGCCTCAAGCATCTTGGCCGCATGGATGTTGCGGAGAAACGCCGACCGCAGGACGGTCGCCTGAAGACGCGGCTGGCCGGCGAGATGGAAGTCGAGCTGCGCCTGTCGACCCTGCCCACCCCGTTTGGCGAAAAGCTGGTGCTGCGCCTGTTCGACCCGCAGCAGTTGCATGAGGACTTCGACCGGCTCGGCCTCGATGGCGAGCTGGGGCACCGCTGGCAGGCACTGCTGCGCCAGCGTCAGGGCATCATTCTGGTAACCGGGCCGACCGGCTCGGGCAAGACCAGCACGCTGTACGCGAGCCTCAAGCGGTTGGCCACACCTGAGGTCAACCTGTGCACCATCGAAGACCCGATCGAGCGGCTGGAGCCAGCGTTCAACCAATTGCAGGTGCAGCCCAGCCTTGACCTGGGCTTTGCCAACGGCGTGCGCGCCCTGCTGCGGCAAGACCCGGACATCATCATGATTGGTGAGATTCGCGACCGTGAAACCGCTCAGGTGGCCATGCAGGCAGCGCTGACCGGCCATCTGGTGTTGTCGACCCTGCACACCAACGATGCCTGCGCAGCGATTGTTCGCCTGCAAGAGCTGGGCGTTGCCGATTACCTGATCAAAGCCACATTGATCGGGGTGATGGCCCAGCGCTTGGTGCGCACCCTGTGCGCCACCTGCAAAGGCCAGTCAGCGCAGCCGCCTATCCCCTGCCGGGCATGCCGCAGTACCGGTTACCTGGGCCGTATCGGGCTATTTGAGCTGCTCACACCGGGTACAGCCTTGCTCGGCAGCATTGGCCCGGCGACCGACCTGGCGCAGCTGCGTCAGCATGCCCTGCGCGATGGCCTGCGCGATCTGCGCAGCGACGGTGAGGCCAAGATCGCCCGCGGGCTGACCAGTCTGAGTGAAGTGCTGAGCGTCTGCAGCTGACGAATATTCCTTAGCGCGCAAGGAACTTGGCCTGTGTATCGAGCATCCAAGCAAGCATTATCCGCCCACCCTCCTAGGTACTTCAGCATGCGTTTCAAAACAGCCATCGCCGCCGCTGTCCTGCTTTCGCTGCCCGTTGGCTCGGCCATGGCCGACAGTTTCTGGCACAACGTCATCTCGTCCGGCGCAACTACTGCGTCGACCTACCTGACGTTCAAGGATCACAAGATGATCGTCGCTGCGCAGGACGATGCCGGCAGCTTCGTTGCCAGTGAAGGGGCTATTCGCGGGCCGTTCCTTGAAGCTGCGATGCGTCAGGTACGAGCCGACAATCCAGGCCTGGAGGCAAGCGACATGCAACTGGCCAATGCCATCCTGGCCAAAAACGCTGTAGCTGAATAAGCCCGCGCTGTTGCTACCGATGGTGGCGACTGAGTGATAGCGACCGCTCCTGGGCCAGCCGTGCCGGCCCAGGAGCGATAAGCGCTGCAACGGAGGCGATTACTCGCCGATAGCGGCCTTGTAGCCAGCGGCGTCGAGCAGCTTGTCCAGCTCGGCAGTGTTGGCCGGCTTGAGTTTGAAGATCCACGACTCATAAGGGCTGTCGTTGAGCGATTCAGGGCTGTCAGCCAGGCTTTCGTTGACCGCAATCACTTCGCCCGACACCGGCGCGTAGATATCCGATGCGGCCTTGACCGACTCGACCACGCCAGCAGCGTCGCCTGCTGCGAACACTTTGCCAACTTCAGCCAGCTCAACGAAAACCACGTCACCCAGAGCCTCCTGGGCGTGATCGCTGATGCCAACGGTTACCGTGCCATCGGCTTCCAGCCGTGCCCATTCGTGGCTTTCGGCAAAACGCAGTTCGGCGGGAATATTGCTCATGTCGTAGGGTCCTCGATGTCAGGGATCAGCGGTCGACCCGCCAGGTAATTGTTCAGATCAGAATCTTGCCGTGGCGCACGAAGGTCGGTTTGACCACCCGCACCGGGTACCACTTGCCGCGAATTTCGACCTCGGCGCGCTCGCCGGTGGCCATCGGCACACGCGCCAGGGCAATCGACTTGCTCAGCGTAGGAGAGAAACTACCACTGGTGATCTCCCCTTCGCCAATCCCGGCGACGCGAACTACCTGATGGGCACGCAGCACGCCGCGTTCTTCGAGCACCAGCCCAACCAGTTTTTCCTGCACGCCGTGCTCGATTTCATTGAGCAACGCACTGCGGCCGATAAACTCGCGCTCGGCCGGCTGCCACGCAATACACCAGCCGAGGTTGGAGGTCTGCGGGGTGTGCTGCTCGTCGATGTCCTGACCGTACAGGTTCATTCCGGCTTCCAGGCGTAAGGTATCGCGCGCGCCGAGGCCACTGGGGGCGATACCGGCGCCAACCAGGTCATTGAAAAAAACCGGGGCTTGTTCGGCGGGCAGAATGATCTCCAGGCCGTCTTCGCCCGTGTAGCCGGTGCGCGCGATGAACCAATCGCCCTCGGCCACGCCTTCGAATGGCTGCAGCTCACGGATCAGCGCTGCGCGCGACCAGGACACCAGCTCAGCCACCTTGTCGCGAGCACGGGGGCCCTGGATGGCGATAATGGCCAGCTCCGGACGTGGCGTGACGTTGACCTCGTAGCCGGCGCTATGCGCCTGCAGCCAGGCGACGACCTTGGCTCGGGTAGCGGCATTGGCCACCAGCCGGTAGCCCGCTTCGGTGCGATACACGATGAGGTCGTCGACTACTCCGCCCTGTTCATTCAGCAGGGTGCTGTAGAGCGCCTTGCCTGTGCTGCCAAGGCGGGCCACGTCATTGGCCAGCAGGTACTGCAAGCAGCGTGTGGCTGCTGGGCCATCGACATCGATCACTGTCATGTGCGAGACGTCGAATACGCCGCAGTCAGCGCGCACCTGATGGTGCTCCTCGACTTGCGAGCCATAGTGCAGGGGCATGTCCCAACCGCCAAAGTCGACCATCTTGGCGCCTAGCGCCAAGTGCCAGTCGTACAAAGGTGTGCGCTGTCCCATGGGTTTCTCCTTCCGGGCGTGGCGAAGCGGCGACGGTCGGCGACGTTTAATCGTCACCTGATCTTGTAGGACCCGCCGCAGCGAATGGCGCGCATTGTAGCGGCAAGGGCGCGGACTGGCATCCTCAGTGAGTCTGACCCGGGCGACGGGCCGAACGGCGTATCAGGCCGATGACCGGCAACAGGCCGACCAGCACCAGCGTCAGCGCGGGCAGCGAAGCGCGTGCCCACTCGCCCTCGCTGGTCATCTCGAACACCCGTACGGCAAGGGTATCCCAGCCGAACGGGCGCATCAGCAAGGTTGCCGGCATCTCCTTGAGCACATCGACGAACACCAGCAAGGCAGCGCTCAGAGCGCCCGGTACCAGCAACGGCAGATATACCTTGAAAAACAATCTCGGCCCGCCGACGCCGAGGCTGCGCGAGGCTTCCGGCAGTGACGGGCGAATCCGCTCGAGGCTGCTTTCCAGCGGGCCGTAGGCGACCGCGATAAAGCGCATCAGGTAGGCCAGCAACAATGCCGCCAGGCTGCCCAGCAGCAACGGCCGGCCGGCACCGCCCAGCCATTGCGACAGCGGCACCACCAGTTGATTGTCGAGGTAACTGAACGCCAGCATGATCGACACCGCCAGCACCGAGCCGGGCAAGGCATAACCCAGGTTGGCCAGGCCGACACCAGCGCGGATAGCCCCGGTCGGTGCCTGGCGGCGGGCAAACGCCAGCAGTAACGCCGCGCTGACCGTGATCAGTGCCGCCATCGAGCCAAGGTACAGGGTGTGCATGACCAGGCCGACATAGCGCTCATCAAGGTCGTGCCGGCCACGCTGCCAGAACCACACCAGCAGTTGCAGCAGCGGGATGACGAAGGCGCAGGCGAACACCAGCAGACACCAGCCGCTGGCCGCCCACGCCTTGAGCCCGCGCAGGTGATACAACGCCTGCACCCGTGGCCGCTCGTTACCGCTGCGGCTGGCACCGCGAGCGCGGCGTTCGCCATACAGCACCAGCATCACCACCAACAGCAGCAAACTGGCCAGCTGGGCCGCGCTGGACAGGCTGAAGAAGCCGTACCAGGTCTTGTAGATGGCGGTGGTGAAGGTGTCGAAGTTGAACACCGCTACGGCGCCGAAATCCGCCAGGGTTTCCATCAGTGCCAGGGCGATGCCGGCGCCGATGGCGGGCCGCGCCATCGGCAACGCAACCCGCCAGAACGCCTGCACCGGCGAAAGGCCCAGGACCCGCGCTGCTTCCATCAGGCCTTTGCCCTGAGCCATGAAAGCGCTGCGCGCGAGCAAATACACGTAGGGGTAGAACACCAGCACCAGCACGGTGATTACCCCGCCGGTCGAGCGCACGCGCGGCAGGCGCATCGGCCCGAACAGCTCACGCAGGGCGCTCTGCACCGGCCCGGCGAAATCCAGCAGGCCAACGAACACGAACGCCAGCACATAGGCCGGAATGGCGAACGGCAGCATCAAGGCCCAGTCGAGCCAGCGCCGCCCGGGGAACTCGCACAGGCTGGTGAGCCAGGCAAGGCTCACCCCAAGCACGGTAACGCCGATGCCCACGCCAAGCACCAGGGTCAGGGTATTGCCCAGCAGACGGCTCATTTGGGTGTCGAGCAGGTGCGACCAGATCTGCATATCGATCGACTGCCATGACAGCAGCAGAACACTCAGCGGCAGCAGTACCAGAGCGGCGATCAGGCCGACCGGCAGATACCAGCGGCGTTGGGGAGCGTGGGACAAATCCAGAGTCTCGTTTATGAGTTGGGGCTGCTTTACGGCCCTTCGCGGCGGTCCGGCGTCCCGGCAAGCCCGCTCCCACAGGGAACGCGCGAAGTCTGACTCCAGCGTTGTATCTGTGGGAGCGGGCTTGCCGGGACGCCGGACCGCCGCGAAGGGCTGCAGAGCAGCCCCATTGGCTTAACTGACCGGCATCACCCCGAAGGGAATTTCAAGCATAAAGCCTGGCGCTTAGTTCCAGCCAGCCCGATCCATCAGGCGAATCGCCTCTGCCTGGCGCTTGCCGGCCACTTCCACCGGCAGGCTGTCGGCCTTGAACGTGCCCCAAGCGGCCACTTCAGCCGATGGCTTGACCTGTGGGTTGGCCGGGAACTCCTGGTTGATGTCGGCAAACAGCTTTTGCGCTTCTTCGCCGGTCATCCACTCCACCAGTTTTTTCGCCGCTTCCGGGTGCGGCGCATGCTTGGTCAGGCCGATGCCCGAGAGGTTGATGTGCACGCCACGGTCACCCTGATTCGGCCAGAACAGCTTGATCGGCAGATCGGGCTGCTGCTTGTGCAGGCGGCCGTAGTAGTAGGTGTTGACCAAGCCCACGTCGCACTGGCCGGCTTCGATGGCCTGTAGCACAGCGGTGTCATCGGAGAACACGTCAGTGGACAGGTTGCCGACCCAGCCCTTGATGATCTGCTCGGTCTTGGCCTCGCCGTGAGTCTCGATCATGGTCGCGGTCAGCGACTGGTTGTAGACCTTTTTCGCAGTGCGCAGGCACAGGCGCCCTTCCCACTGCTTGTCGGCCAGCGCCTCGTAGGTGCTCAGCTCGCTCGGTTTGACCCGCTCGGTGGAGTAGACGATGGTCCGCGCACGCAGGCTCAGACCGGTCCAGTCATGGGACTTGGCGCGGTACTGAGGGGGGATGTTGGCGTCGATGACGTCCGACTTGATCGGCTGCAAAATGCCCATCTGCTCGGCCTGCCAGAGGTTGCCGGCATCCACGGTCAGCAGCAGGTCAGCCACGCCGTTCTGGCCCTCGGCCTTGATGCGCTGCATCAGCGGCGCTTCCTTGTCGGTGATGAACTTGATCTTGACCCCGGTCTTGGCCGTGTAGGCGTCGAATACCGGTTTGATCAGCTCATCGATGCGCGAGGAGTACACCACCACTTCGTCCGCCGCATGCACAGTGCCGCCGAACAGGGTCAGGGCCAGGGCGGCCAGTAGGTGCTTGCGTGGCAACATCGGGTATTCCTCGCGGGTGATTGAGCTGCGAATGGTAGTGAATACCATTAAGCAGCTCACCCGCTGAGCAGTTACCAGATGTTGCAGTCAGGGCCGGGCCAATTCCGGCAGATCGCCAGACAAGCCCAGCGCCTGCCGCACGAACAGCGCCTTGGCCTCAGGCAACTGCTCGACCAGCTTCAAACCGCTGTTGCGCAGCCAGCGCAGCGGCAACGGATTGGCCTGGAACAGCCGCTCGAAGCCCTCCATGGCCGCCATCAGCGCCAGGTTGTGCGGCATGCGCCGGCGCTCGTAGCGGCTCAGTACCTTCACATCCGCCAACCGCTCGCCGCGCTCGCAGGCCCGTACCAGTTCTTCGGCCAATACGGCGGCATCAAGAAAGCCCAGGTTGACGCCTTGCCCGGCCAGCGGGTGAATCACGTGGGCGGCATCGCCGATCAATGCCAGACCTTCAGCCACATAGCGCTTGGCGTGGCGCTGGCGCAGCGGCACGCAGACCCGAGGGTCAACCTCAAGGACCTGACCCAGACGCCCCTCAAAGGCGCGCTGGAGCGCCTCGGCGAAGGCGGCATCATCATGCCTCATCAATTGCTCGGCCTGCTCTGGGGTAGTCGACCAGACGATCGAGCACCACTGCTGGCCGCCATCACGCGCCAGCGGCAGAAAGGCCAGCGGCCCCTCGTCGGTGAAGCGCTGCCAGGCGGTGGCCTGGTGCGCCTCGCTGCAGCGCACGCTGGTGACGATGGCTTGGTGCAGGTAGTCCCACTCGCGGGTTTCGCAGCCGGTCAGGTGGCGCACCGCCGAGTTGGCGCCATCGGCAGCGATGACCAGTGGTGCGCGCAGGCGACGGCCATCGGCCAGGGTCAGCAGCCACTCATCACCGGAGCGGCGCATCTGCTCCAGGCGGGCATTGGCCAGCAGGCCGATGTCGCTGTCGAGCAAGCGCTCCAGCAGGCCGTCCTGGACTACCCGGTTTTCGACGATGTGGCCCAGCAGGTCGGCGTGCACACTGGCCGCCGAGAAGTGGATCTGGCCGGTGCCGCTGCCGTCCCACACGTGCATGTCGGTGTACGGCGACAAGCGCCGGGCGACGATGCCATCCCAGGCGCCGAGGCGCTCGAGGATGCGTTGGCTGGCTGCCGACAAGGCACTGACCCGCGGCTCGAACGCGGCTTGCTGGTCAAACGGCTTGACCGACAATGGGCCGCCGTCGAGCAGGACAACTTGCAGGCCGCTGTGGCGCAATGCCAGGGCCAGGGCGCTGCCGACCATACCGGCACCGACAATCAGTACATCTGCGCGCGTTTCCATGCCTTACGCCTGCCTCACTTGCGGCTTGAGCCGTACATAAAGAGTTTTATCGACCCGCGCCACCAGTTCACCGGCACCGTCGCGGATGTCGACCTGCAGCCGCGGCAGGTACTTCTTGCCGCTGGCGGTGTGCTGGCGAATCTCGGCCAGCAGCGCGTCATCGACGTTGAACTCGGCATACACCGGGCCTTTGCCCGGTGAGATGAAATCGATGCTGGCGGCCTTGTCCCAGACAATGTACTCGCTGCCCAGACGCTCGATCAGCAACAGCATGTAGAACGGGTCGACCATCGAATACAGGCTGCCGCCGAACTGGGTGCCGACGTAGTTGCGGTTCCAGCGGGTGAGCTTCATGCGCACTTTGATGTGGCTCATGTCGGGGCTGATCTGCTGCACCCGAATACCAGCACCCAGGTACGGCGGGTAGATATTCAGCAACCAGCGCAGCATGCGGGCCTTGCGCGCCAGCCGACGCGAATCGCTCACAGGCGGCCCCGCAGATCGCTGCGGGTGCCCAGGCCCATCGCCTGGCGGGCGAACCAGCGCTTGGCCGGTGGCAACAGATCAAGGCCAAGCAAACCCAGGTTGCGTCCGGTGGCCAGCAACGGCTGGCTGCTGCCGAACATCCGCGTGACCTGATCGGAGAAGCCGATGGTCAGGCTCTGGTCGAGTTGCTGCCGCTGCTGATAGGTCTGCAGGGTCGCCAGGTCGCCGGGGTGCGGCGGGCCGGCCAGCAAGCCTTCAGCCAGCGCCTGCACATCGCGTAGCGACAGGTTGAAGCCCTGCCCGGCAATCGGGTGCAGGCTGTGCGCGGCATTGCCGAGGACCACCAGATGCGGGCGCACCTGCTCGCTGGCAGCCACCAGCGCCAGCGGGTACAGATGCCGCGCGCCAACCTGGCGCAGTGCGCCGAGGCGGAAGCCAAAGACCTGCTGCAGCTCGGCGAGGAAGTTGCGCTCATCGATCTCGGCCAGGCGCTTGGCGTCCATCCCCTGGCGGGTCCAGACCAGCGCGCAGCGGTTGTCCGGCAATGGCAGCAAAGCCATAGGCCCCTGTTCGGTAAAGCGCTCGAAGGCCTGACCGCCGTGGGCCTCACCGGGGGTGATATTGGCGATCAAGGCACTCTGCTGATAAGGCCGGCGCTGCACATGGATGCCCAGCTGCTCGCGCAAGCCCGAGCGACCACCGTCAGCCAGCACAGCCAGGTCACACTCAAGGCTGGTGTCGTCATCCAGCTGCAAGCGGTAACCGCCTTCGATCGGCTGCATCGCCTTGACCTCGGCCGGGCATCGCCAGCTCACCACTTCCGGGTCCAGGCCCTGCCACAGGCACTGGCCGAGCCAGGCGTTTTCCACCACATAGCCCAGCGCCGGCACGCCTTCTTCGCTGGCGTCCAGGCGGGTGGCGCCAAAGCGACCGCGGTCGGACACGTGAATCTGCAGAATCGGCTCGGCGCGCTGGCTGATGGCCGGCCACAGGCCCAACTGCTGGTAGATCTGCCGGGTGCCGAACGACAACGCCGACGAGCGCGCATCGTAGCTTGGCTGAAACGCATCGCCAGGGGCGAACGGCTCGATCAGCAGGATTTTCCAGCCACGCGCCTTGGCCCCAGCCTGCAGCGCCAGCGCCAGGCTGGCGCCGACCAGGCCGCCGCCGATGATTGCCAGGTTGACCCGGCTCATGCCGCCTGCTCGCGGGCAGCGGCCATCAGCGCCTCGATCTCGGCAACCGTCCGCGGCACGCCGGAGGTAAGAATTTCACAGCCCTGCCTGGTAACCACCACGTCGTCCTCGATCCTGATGCCGATACCGCGCCACTTCTTGGCCACGGCCTGATTGTCGGCGCCGATGTAAATGCCGGGTTCGACGGTCAGCGCCATGCCCACTTCGAGCACCCGCCACTGGCCGCCGACCTTGTACTCGCCGACATCGTGCACATCCATGCCCAGCCAGTGCCCGGCGCGGTGCATGTAGAACGCGCGGTAGGCCTCGCTGTCGATCAGCGCCTGCACTTCGCCCTTGAGCAAGCCCAGCCGCACCAGCCCTGCGGTAATCACCCGCACCGTCGCCTCATGGGCGTGGTTCCAGTGCTTGCCTGGGGCGATCTCGGCAAAGGCCGCAGCCTGGGCTTCGAGCACCAGCTCGTAGATGGCTTTCTGCTCAGCAGAAAAACGCCCGCTGACCGGGAACGTGCGGGTGATGTCGCTGGCATAGCAGTCGATTTCACAGCCGGCATCGATCAGCACCAGGTCGCCGTCCTTGAGCACGGCGTCGTTCTGCTGATAGTGCAGGATGCAGCCATTACGCCCAGCAGCGACGATCGAGCCATAGGCCGGCATCTTCGCCCCGCCCTTGCGAAACTCGTAATCGAGCTCGGCCTCCAGGCTGTATTCGTAAAGCCCCGCCCGGCAGGCCTGCATCGCCCGCACATGGGCCCGTGCAGAAATCGCCGCAGCGGCGCGCATGACCTTCACTTCTGCTGCCGATTTATACAGGCGCATGTCGTGCAGCAGATGATCCAGCGCAACGAACTCGTTGGGCGGCTGCGCACCGAGGCGGGCCTTGGAGCGAATCAGGTTGATCCAGTCCATCAAGCGCCGGTCGAACTCAGGGTTGCTGCCCATCGCCGTGTACACCCGCTCGCGGCCTTCGATCAGGCCCGGCAGGATCTCGTCGATGTCGGTAATCGGAAATGCATCGTCCGCGCCATACTCGCGCAGGGCACCTTCCTGACCGGCACGCAAGCCGTCCCACAACTCGCGCTCCGGGTTGCGTTCACGGCAGAACAGCACGTATTCGCCATGCTCGCGACCGGGGATCAGAACAATCACCGCCTCAGGCTCGGGAAAGCCGCTGAGGTACTGGAAGTCACTGTCCTGACGGTACACGTGCTCGACATCACGGTTGCGAATGGCAACCGCAGCGGCGGGCAGGATGGCGATGCTGTTGGGGACCATCTGCGCCATCAGCGCCTTGCGCCGACGGGCATACTCGGCCTTGGGTATGTGGCTCATGGACAGACGACCCCGATTGATCAGTGCAGCGATGGCTTGGGGGCAGGCGCAACTGGCGCGGCCAGCTCGGTGAACAGCAGCAGCGGCGCGACGCGCAGGTACTCGGTGACCTCCATGTAGTCGCTCTCGCCGTCCTCGGATTCTTCCAGGGCGTCTTGCACCTGCGAAATCGCCACCAGGTCCTGCAGCACTTCCTTGGCTTCGGTGGACAGGTCCTTGCCACCGGCGTTCAAGCCGAAGCCGGCGATGAAGCCCTGGCACCATTCGCCAAGGGCGGCGGCACGTTCGGTCAGCGGTTGTTCATCACCCGGCAGCAACAGCACCAGAGCGACGTCATCGCCGGTGAGTTCGGCCTTGACCATCTCCTGCAGGCCGATCAGGGCGTTGCGCACAGAGTCGTTCGGTTCGACCTCGAGGGTGTTGGCGGCGTCGGCCAACCAGGCCTCGGCATCGAAGCCTGCGCCGGCGCAGCTGCGGCCAATCAACAGGCCGTGCAGCTCGGCGGGGGAGACAGGGTGACCATTGCTCGAGAGCAGTGCGGCGAAAGCGGTGTACGGCGATTGAGTATTAGGCATGGGCTGCTAGGCGCCAGACGGCGCAATGTCTAGAATGAAGACCTTGTATCCTAGCACCGGCAGGCGCGCCAAGACCATCGGCACTGGCCGCCCAAGGCCCGGCACCGGCATCATGGCCAGGCCGTAAACGATGGAGCGAAACGAGTGCCCCCCATGCAAGACAACGACCTGCAAGCGCTGATGAGCCGTTTCGAGCTGCTGATCGAGCGCGTCGAGCAACTTAAACGGCAAAATGCACTCCTATTAGCGCAGGAAACTTCCTGGCGCGAAGAGCGCGCCCACCTCATTGAAAAAAATGAGATCGCAAGGCGTAAGGTCGAATCCATGATCTTGCGGCTCAAGGCCCTGGAGCAAGACTCATGAGTTCAAGCAATAGCGTCACCGTACAGATCCTCGACAAAGACTACTCGATCATCTGCCCGCCCGAAGAGCGCAGCAACCTGGTCAGCGCCGCGCGCTATCTGGATGGCAAGATGCGCGAGATCCGCAGCAGCGGCAAAGTCATCGGCGCCGATCGCATTGCGGTGATGGCGGCCTTGAACATTACCCACGAAATGCTCCACCGCCAGGAAACCCCTGAAGTGGCCAGCGGCGGTACTACCCGCGAGCAGGTGCGTGACCTGCTCGAGCGCGTCGACAGCGCATTGGCCGACGACACGGGTACCAAAAACGGCTGAGATCGGTATACTGGCGTCACTCCCTGGGAGATGCGCCAGTCGGTTATGTCCCTGAGCCGATACGCACAACCACGGGGGTTGCACGCTGGGGCCGGTGTGCATGTCCGCCCGACGGAAAGCCTTAACGCCCCCTGCAATCTCCACCTTGAACTTTCGGGTTCAAGGGCTACGCCGATAGCGGTCTTATCGGGGAGCCTGAATTCTGCATTGCTCGCCTGCTCTGGCGGGCAACTGGTCTGGCCGCCACGGCGGCCGACACCTTCGGGACCTCTGTGCCATGACCGACACCGCGCCCCTCACCCGCCCGCAACTTCGTCGCCAGCTGCGTAACGCACGCCGCGCCCTTACGCCTGCACAACAGCGTCAGGCGTCTCGCGGCCTGTACCGTCAGCTGGCCCAGCATCCGTTATTCCGCCGCGCCCGCCACATTGCCCTGTACCTGCCCAATGACGGCGAGATCGACCCGCGCCTGCTGCTGCGCGAGGGCCATCGGCGCGGCAAGCGGATCTACCTGCCGGTACTGCACGCCTGGCCGGCCACACGCATGGTGTTTCAGCGTTACGACCAGGGTGAGGTGCTCAAGCGCAATCGCTTTCGCATCCCGGAGCCGGTAATCGAGCGCAAGCGGCAACGGCCAATCTGGGCGCTGGATTTGATCCTGCTGCCGTTGGTCGGGTTTGACGAAGTGGGTGGCCGCTTGGGCATGGGGGGCGGGTTCTATGACCGCAGCCTGGCCTATCAGAGCCGGCGCAAGACCTGGAAGAAACCGCTGCTGCTGGGCCTGGCGCATGAATGCCAGAAGGTCGAGCGTCTGGCGCAGGCCAGTTGGGATGTACCGCTGCAAGGCACGGTCTCGGACCGCCACTGGTACCTGGCGCGCAATTGAGCGCGCAATGACTTCAGCGCTGCTGTGGCGCTTGCTCGACGGGGGTCTGGTAGGCGACGTCCATCTTTCGCTCCAGCAAACTCTGCGCATAACCGGTGGTAACGACCCCAAGACCGAAGATAAAGGCCAGGATCCACAGCAGGTCCGGTTTGCGTTTGTTCATTGATTGCCCCCTGGCAACTGATTCGGGCTTGCCAGCTTTTTCAGTGCTGACTGAGCATAGTGCTTAAAATCGGCGCATTTTCCGCCAACCGGAGCCGACACGCAAACGTTGACGTCAACCGGCTGTCGGTTTCATGCAACTAGTTATTTCAGACTTTGTCAGGAGCAGCGTCCATGGCCTATTGGCTAATGAAATCCGAGCCGGACGAATTGTCCATCGATGACCTCAAACGCCTCGGCGAAGCGCGCTGGGACGGGGTGCGCAACTACCAGGCGCGCAATTTCCTCAGGGCCATGGCGGTTGGCGACGAGTTTTTCTTCTATCACTCAAGCTGCCCGCAGCCGGGCATTGCCGGTATCGCCAAAATTGTTGCAGCGGCGTACCCCGACCCTACGGCACTTGACCCGCAGAGTCACTACCACGATGCCAAGGCCAGCGCCGACAAGAACCCCTGGAGCGCCGTCGATGTCGCCCATGTGCGCACCTTCAAGCCTTTGCTCGGGCTGGGCTTGCTCAAGCAGCAGGCAGCTCTGGAGGAGATGCCGCTGGTGCAAAAAGGCACGCGCCTGTCGGTGATGCCGGTGACCTTGAAGCAGTGGGCTGCGATCCTGACCTTGGCCAAGTAGTGGAAAGCAGAGGGGGCTGCTTTGCAGCCCTTCGCGGGTAAACCCGCTCCCACAGGGATCACAGCGGTTTTGAAACCGAATTTCGACAAACGCCGCTGAACCCTGTGGGAGCGGGTTCACCGGGACGCCGGACCGCCGCGAAGGGCCGCAAAGCGGCCCCGGTTGGCTTTACTGCACGATCAGGTTATTGAACAGCAGGTCCTCGACGATCGGCTTGCCTTCCTCGTTCTCCATCACCTGCTGTACCTGCTTCAACGCTTCCTGACGCAGGCGCTCCTTGGCCTCGACGTTACTCATGCTGTCCACGGTCTGCTGGGTGAACAGCGCCACCAGCTGATTACGAATCAGCGGCTCGTGATGCTTGACCGCCGCCGCAGCGGCATCGCCGGTCACGCGCAGGGCCACGTCAGCCTTGTACACGCGCAGCTTGCTGTTGCCATCCAGGGCGTAGTTGCCGACAAAGGGCGGGCTCAGGCTGATATAGGCAACCTTCGGCGCGCCTTCTGCGGCTTCCTCGGCCATAGCCGCCATTGGCAGCATCAGCGCCATAACCATCAAGATCCACGCTTTCACGAATTCGCTCCTCACATACAGTTGGCGCCAGCTTACCCAGCACGTCGCGCAAACCCAAGCCCGGGCTTATGCCGGACCATCAGGGCCGAGCATGCTCGTTGACCGGGCAAGCAGTCCTCCTACACTTATCGGCCATCACCTGCAAAGGAATAGCCCCGATGAAAGCCGTGTTGTGCAAAACCCTGGGCCCGGCGCGCGATCTTGTGCTTGCAGACGTCGCCAGCCCCCAGCCGAAGATCAACGAGGTCCTGCTCGACGTGCACGCCGCCGGGGTCAACTTCCCTGACACGCTGATCATCGAAGGCAAATACCAGTTCCAGCCACCGCTGCCGTTCTCGCCGGGTGGCGAAGCGGCCGGGGTGGTTGCGGCGGTGGGCGCCAAGGCCGGCGCGTTCGAGGTGGGCCAGCGGGTCATGGCGCTGACCGGCTGGGGCGCGTTTGCCGAGCAGGTCGCGGTGCCCTACTACAACGTGCTGCCAATCCCCGACAGCATGGACTTCACCACCGCCGCCGCGCTGGGCATGACCTACGGCACTTCGCTGCACGCACTGCGCCAGCGGGCCAACCTGCAGCCTGGAGAAACCCTGTTGGTGCTGGGCGCTTCCGGTGGCGTCGGCCTGGCCGCCGTGGAGATCGGCAAAGCCATGGGTGCCAAGGTGATCGCCGCAGCCAGCAGCGCCGACAAGCTGGCGGTAGCCAAGGCAGCCGGTGCAGATGAGCTGATCGACTACAGCACAAGCTCGCTCAAGGATGAAATCAAGCGCCTGACCGGCGGCCAGGGCGTCGACGTGATCTACGACCCGGTCGGCGGCGAGCTGTTCGACCAGGCGGTGCGCGGCCTAGCCTGGAACGGCCGGCTGCTGGTGGTGGGCTTTGCCAGCGGCGTGATCCCACAACTGCCGGTCAATCTGGCGCTGCTCAAGGGCGCGGCGGTAGTGGGAGTGTTCTGGGGTGCATTTGCCCAGCGTCAGCCACAGGACAACGCCGCCAACTTCCGTCAACTGTTCGCCTGGCACGCCGAGGGCAAGATCAAACCACTGGTATCGAAAACCTACCCACTGGCCGAAGCCGGCAGCGCCATAGAGCAACTGGCACAGCGCAAGGCGGTGGGCAAGCTGGTGGTGCAGACCCGTTGAACGAAGCCTGCGCGGGGGTCAAACCTCGCGCAGGTTATGGCAGCGGCGAAAACGCGCCTCCAGATTGCGATCAGGCATCTGGTGGCTGCGCAGTGCGTTCAAGGTCTGCTCGACGTAATCGCGGGTGGTGCCGAAGCGCCCGCTGGCGCTGGCCAGGATCTGGCTCAGCAGCCCATCCGGCAGGTCGCCGGCGTAACACGGCAAGTGCCGCTCCAGCACGAAACCCAAGGCTTGCACCTTGCTGCCATTGTCGAGCCGGCAGGTCAGCCAGTGCGGGCGATAGGCCGGGTACGGCATCTCCCGTTGCCACAGGGCCATCAGCGAGTCATCCAGATTGCTGTCGTCCAGCCGGTAGGCAAAGCCGCTGCACGAGCCGCCGCGATCCAGGCCAAACACCAGCCCCGGGCACTCGGGTGTGCCGCGATGCTCATGCGACCACAGGTACAGCCCGCGATGATAACCGTGCACGCGCGCACGCTGACGTTCGACCGAGTTGCACTCCGGCCGCCAGATCAGCGAACCATAGGCAAACAACCACACTGGCCCGCCACGGTGACGCGACATGGTCGACTGCATAGAAACTGACAGTTGCTCGCGCGTGAGTTGCTGACCAAAGTCCAGCGACGGCGGATAGGAAACTTTCCAGGATAGACTTTCAAGTGCCGACATAAGCTGCCGCCATTATTCCCCGAGAACTTACAATGAGCGCCACTGTAACTCACTGGCGCTGCGCTGGACTTACCGTACGGCAGAAAGGCACCGTATTACAAGCCCTGACGCAGGTAGGAGCAGCCGCAACATGGGCACTGCAGGCGAATGTGCAGTGCTGTTGCGAGTATAGATAAAGTTATTGGCAAGGGCGGTAAGACTTACCGCCTTATAATCAAGTCGAACAACTTTGGTTATTAGCGATCAACCACGCGGGGCGTAGGCAAATACGTCTGCGCGCATGCGATGGGCGTCCATACCGGCTTCGACCAGAGCATCCAGCGTGGCATAGACCATGTTGGGCGAGCCGCTGGCGTACACGTGAACGTCATTGAGGTCAGCGATATCTTCGCAAACCGCCTCGTGGAGCATGCCGCAGCGCCCTTCCCAACCACACAGGTCGCTGACCACCTTGTGCAGGAACAGGTTGGGCAAGCGCTGCCACTCGTCCCAGTGCTCGAGCGCGTAGAAGTCCTCAGGGCGACGCACGCCCCAGTACAGGTGCACCGGGTGCTTGAAGCCGTTGGCCCGGCAGTGCTCGATCAGGCTGTGCATCTGGCCCATGCCGGTGCCGGCGGCGATCAACACCAGCGGCCCATCCGGCAGCTCGGCCAGGTGGGTGTCGCCAAACGGCATCTGAATACGCGCCAGGCCGTCGCGCTGCAATTGCTCAATCAATGCCACCGAGCTGGGCTCGCGGGCCAGTACGTGCAGCTCCAGGTCCCGCCCGGCATGCGGCGCGGAGGCCAGCGAGAAGGCCGCCTTGTCGGCGCCATCGCGCTCGATCATCAGGTATTGGCCGGCGTGGTAGCGCAGCGGCTTGCCAGCGGGGGCACGCAGGCGCACGCGCCAGACATCACCGCCAACCTCGATGCACTCGCTGACCGTGCAGGCCAGCGTGCGCAGCGGCAGCTCGCCCAGGGCCAGAACGCCGTCCCAGAGCAGCACGCAGTCTTCCAGCGGCTCGGCAATGCAGGTGAACAGCTCGCCGTGATCGCGCACTTCACCGTCCTGGCGCACCCGGCCTTCGACCAGCAGTGCCGCGCAGACATGGCAGTTGCCATTGCGACAGCTGCTCGGGCAGTCATAGCCCAGGCGCCGCGCACCATCAAGAATCCTTTCACCGGGCTCCAGCGCCAGTACCGCCCCGGAGGGCTGCAACGTTACCTGCATCAATCTATTCCCAACTGATCCCACAGCTCATCGATACGGCGGGTGACGGCATCGTCCTTGACGATGACCCGGCCCCATTCGCGTGTTGTCTCGCCCGGCCACTTGTGTGTGGCGTCCAGGCCCATCTTCGAGCCAAGCCCCGACACCGGTGAGGCAAAATCCAGGTAGTCGATCGGCGTGTTGTCGATCATCACCGTATCACGCTTGGGGTCCATGCGCGTGGTGACGGCCCAGATCACGTCGTTCCAGTCGCGGGCGTTGATATCGTCGTCGGTGACAATAACGAACTTGGTGTACATGAACTGTCGCAGGAACGACCACACACCGAGCATTACCCGCTTGGCATGGCCTGGGTACTGCTTCTTGATGGTCACCACCGCCATACGGTACGAGCAGCCTTCCGGCGGCAGGTAGAAGTCGGTGATCTCCGGGAACTGCTTTTGCAGGATCGGCACGAACACTTCGTTCAGGGCCACACCCAGAATCGCCGGCTCATCTGGTGGCCGGCCGGTATAGGTGCTGTGATAGATCGGATTACGCCGATGGGTGATGCGCTCGATGGTGAACACCGGGAAGCTGTCGACTTCGTTGTAGTAGCCGGTGTGATCGCCATACGGGCCTTCCGGGGCCATCTCGCCAGGGTGGATAACCCCTTCAAGGATGATTTCCGCCGTGGCCGGCACCTGCAGGTCGCTGCCGCGGCACTTGACCAGCTCGGTACGGTTACCGCGTAGCAGGCCGGCAAAGGCGTACTCGGACAAGGTATCCGGCACCGGCGTGACCGCGCCAAGGATGGTCGCCGGGTCGGCGCCGAGCGCCACCGCCACCGGGAATGGCTGGCCCGGATGCTTCTCGCACCACTCGCGATAGTCCAGCGCGCCGCCTCGATGGCTCAACCAGCGCATGATGACTTTGTTGCGGCCGATCACCTGCTGGCGATAGATGCCCAGGTTCTGCCGCTCTTTGTTCGGCCCGCGGGTGACGGTCAGGCCCCAGGTGATCAGCGGCGCGACGTCGCCCGGCCAGCAATGCTGAATCGGCAGCTGGCTGAGGTCGACGTCGTCGCCCTCGATCACCACCTCATGGCACACCGCGTCCTTGACCACCTTGGGCGCCATCGACACGACTTTCTTGAAGATCGGCAGCTTCGACCAGGCATCCTTGAGACCCTTGGGCGGCTCGGGCTCCTTGAGGAAGGCCAGCAGCTTGCCGATCTCGCGCAGCTCTGCAACCGACTCGGCGCCCATGCCCATGGCGACCCGCTCCGGTGTGCCGAACAGGTTGCCCAGCACCGGGATGTCGAAACCGACAGGCTTTTCGAACAGCAACGCCGGGCCCTTGGCACGCAAGGTGCGATCGCAGACTTCGGTCATTTCCAGGACGGGTGAAATCGGAACCTGGATGCGCTTGAGTTCGCCGCGCTGCTCCAGGCCACGGATAAAGTCGCGCAAATCGCGATACTGCATGCGTAAGCCTCGTGTTGGCCGTATCGGTCGGGGTGCAGAGTGTAGCGCCGATCAGGCTTTTGTAGGATGCCAAAATGACTTGGGGCCGCTGCGCAGCCCTTCGCGGGTAAACCCGCTCCCACAAGGTTCGATGTAATCCCTGTGGGAGCGGGTTTACCCGCGAAGGGGCGCGCAGCGGCCCCAAATCTTCAGCGTATTAAGCGCGAAGCTTACTTGCGCTTCATCGACAGGAAGAACTCGTCGTTGGTCTTGGTCTGCTTGAGCTTGTCGATCAAGAACTCGATTGCGGCGATCTCGTCCATCGGGTGCAGCAGCTTGCGCAGGATCCACATGCGCTGCAGCTCGTCATCAGCAGTCAGCAGCTCTTCACGACGCGTGCCCGACTTGTTGATGTTGATGGCCGGGAACACACGTTTCTCGGCGATACGACGGTCCAGAGGCAGTTCCATGTTACCGGTACCTTTGAACTCTTCGTAGATCACTTCATCCATCTTCGAGCCGGTTTCAACCAGCGCGGTGGCGATGATGGTCAGCGAGCCGCCTTCTTCGATGTTACGCGCAGCACCGAAGAAGCGCTTTGGCTTCTCGAGCGCATGGGCATCGACACCACCGGTCAGGACCTTGCCGGAGCTCGGGATGACGGTGTTGTAGGCACGAGCCAGACGGGTGATCGAGTCGAGCAGGATGACCACGTCTTTCTTGTGCTCAACCAGGCGCTTTGCCTTCTCGATGACCATTTCGGCAACCTGCACGTGGCGGGTTGGCGGCTCGTCGAAGGTCGAAGCAACCACTTCGCCGCGCACGGTGCGTTGCATCTCGGTAACTTCTTCCGGGCGCTCGTCGATCAGCAGAACGATCAGGTGGCACTCGGGATTGTTACGGGTGATGTTGGCAGCGATGTTCTGCAGCATGATCGTCTTGCCCGCTTTTGGCGGAGCGACGATCAGGCCACGCTGGCCCTTGCCGATCGGCGCGCACAGGTCGATCACACGCCCGGTCAAGTCCTCGGTGGAGCCGTTGCCGGCTTCCATCTTCAGGCGCTTGTTGGGGAACAACGGCGTCAGGTTCTCGAAGAGGATCTTGTTCTTCGCGTTTTCTGGACGGTCGTAGTTGATCGTGTCGACCTTGAGCAGCGCGAAGTAACGCTCCCCTTCCTTTGGCGGGCGAATCTTGCCAACGATGGTGTCACCGGTACGCAGGTTGAAGCGACGGATCTGGCTGGGCGAGACGTAGATATCGTCAGGGCCGGCCAGGTAGGACGCATCAGCCGACCGCAGGAAACCGAAACCATCCTGGAGAATCTCCAGCACGCCGTCACCCGAGATCTCTTCGCCGCTCTTAGCGTGTTTTTTCAACAGGGCGAAAATCACGTCCTGCTTGCGCGAACGGGCCATGTTTTCAATGCCCATCTGTTCGGCCATTTCTAGCAGATCAGTAATCGGCTTTTGCTTGAGTTCAGTCAGGTTCATAAGGGGAGTGGACGTAATCATGTAAGAAGGGAGAATTAAGCTTCTGGCTTAATGAAGCCGCGCCGCAAGAAGGCGACAGGATCGCGTACTGATTCGAATTGGGATGCTTCGGCGACGGCGTGCAGGGGGCACTTGAAGAAACAGTGCGAGGCCGAATGTAACACTTGCTTTTTTGCGCGTCTAGGGTTCGCAAAAAGAAAAGCCCCGGATTTACCGGGGCCTTTTCACATCACAGGTTGGCGTCGATGAACGCAGCCAGTTGTGATTTCGACAGCGCGCCGACCTTGGTTGCCTCGACGTTACCGTTCTTGAACAGCATCAGCGTCGGGATGCCACGCACGCCGTGCTTGGCCGGGGTTTCCTGGTTGTCGTCGATATTCAGCTTGGCGACGGTCAGTTTACCCTCGTAGGTAGTGGCGATGTCGTCCAGGACTGGAGCGATCATCTTGCATGGGCCGCACCATTCAGCCCAGTAGTCGACCAGCACCGGGCCTTCTGCCTTCAGGACTTCGGCCTCGAAGGTGGCGTCGGTGACATGTTTGATCAGGTCGTTGCTCATGGATATCTCCAGGTGGAAAGCAAAATCGTGGCCCATCATAGCTGCACCGGCTGGCTACAGGAAGTCGCGGACGATTGAGTGTAACTATAGTGGAGCAAGACACCCCGCATCGAAACTGTCACATAGGTGTCATACGATCCGTGCGCACCTTGCTTTGCATCAAACCTTGCCCAGCCACGCGTTGGCGTATGCCCGCGTTCGTGGCAGGATTGCCAGGTAACCGACCGAGAATCTCGAAAATCATGCCGCAGAACTCCGCGAAGAACCTATCCCTGATCGCCGCCATCGACCTGGGCTCCAACAGTTTCCACATGGTCGTGGCCAAGGCCCACCACACGGAAATCCGCATTCTTGAGCGGCAGGGCGAGAAGGTTCAGCTGGCCGCCGGTATCGACGAAGAGCGCCGCCTCAGCGAAGAAGCCATGCAGCGCGGCCTGGAGTGCCTCAAGCGCTTCGCCCAGCTGATCAACGGCATGCCCGATGGCGCCGTGCGCATCGTCGGCACCAACGCGCTGCGCGAAGCGCGCAACCGCAACGAATTCATCCAGCGCGCCGAAGCTATCCTCGGCCACCCGGTCGAGGTCATCTCCGGCCGTGAAGAAGCGCGCCTGATCTACCTCGGCGTGTCGCACACCCTGGCCGACAATCCGGGCAAGCGCCTGGTCGCCGACATTGGTGGCGGCAGCACCGAGTTCATCATTGGCCAGCGCTTCGAGCCGTTGCTGCGCGAGAGCCTGCAAATGGGCTGCGTCAGCTATACCCAGCGCTACTTCCGCGACGGCAAGATCACCCCGGCGCGCTACGCCCAGGCCTACACCGCTGCGCGCCTGGAGCTGATGAGCATCGAAACCGCCCTGCACCGGCTGACCTGGGACGAAGCGATCGGCTCGTCCGGGACCATTCGCGCCATCGGCGCGGCGATCAAGGCTGGCGGCCTGGGCAACGGTGAGGTCAATGCCGAAGGCCTGGCTTGGGTCAAACGCAAGCTGTTCAAGCTGGGCGACACCGACAAGATCGACTTCGAAGGGGTCAAGCCTGACCGCCGCACGATCTTCCCGGCCGGCCTGGCGATTCTCGAAGCCATTTTCGATGCACTCGAACTGCAACGCATGGACCACTGCGACGGCGCCCTGCGTGAAGGTGTGCTGTTCGACCTGCTTGGCCGCCATCACCACGAAGATGTGCGCGAGCGCACCCTCAATTCGTTGATGGAGCGCTACCACGTCGACCACGGCCAGGCCGCGCGGGTCGAACGCAAGGCGCTGCACGCGTTTGATCAAGTGGCCAAAGACTGGGATCTGGAAGAAGGCAACTGGCGCGACCTGCTGAGCTGGTCGGCCAAGGTCCATGAGGTGGGCCTCGACATCGCCCACTATCACTACCACAAGCACGGCGCCTACCTGATCGAGCACTCCGACCTAGCCGGTTTCTCGCGTGAAGACCAGCAGATGCTCGCGCTGCTGGTACGCGGCCATCGCCGCAACATTCCCAAGGACAAATTCGCCGAGTTCGGCGATGAAGGCAGCCAGCTGATTCGCCTGTGCGTACTGCTGCGCTTTGCCATCCTCTTCCACCACATCCGCGGCACCCAAGAGATGCCCAAAGTGGTGCTGCAAGCCCACGAAAATAGCCTGGAAGTAGTATTCCCGGACGGTTGGCTGGAACAGCACCCGCTGACCCAGGCCGACTTCGCCAACGAGGCGGAGTGGCTGGCCCGGGTCGGCTTCGTCCTCAGCGTACGTTGAGGACCGGGTTGCTCAGGCGCTCCAGCAGGGTCGCCTGGGCACTGCGCGGGTTCTGGTTGCCGGTTGGCGTGCTGCGCACGTAGCGGCCGTCGGACTGCAGGATCCACGCCTGAGTGTTGTCGGTCAGGTAGCTTTCCAGCTCCTTCTTGACCCGCAGCAGGTGCTTCTTGCCCTCGACGGGGAAGCAGGTCTCGACGCGTTTATCGAGGTTGCGCTCCATCCAGTCGGCACTCGACAGGAAGATCTGCTCTTCGCCGCCATTGAGGAAGTAAAACACCCGGGTGTGCTCAAGGAAGCGGCCGATGATCGAGCGTACGTGAATATTGTGCGAAACCCCGGCGATGCCCGGGCGCAGGCAGCACATGCCACGCACCACCAGATCGATACGTACACCTGACTGGCTGGCCTTGTACAGCGCGCGGATGATCTTCGCGTCGGTCAACGAGTTGAACTTGGCGATGATGTGCGCCGGCTTGCCGTCGAGCGCGCACTGGGTCTCGCGGGCAATCATGTCGAGCATGCCCTTCTTCAGCGTGAACGGCGCATGCAGGAGCTTTTTCATGCGCAAGGTCTTGCCCATGCCGATCAGCTGGCTGAACAGCTTGCCAACGTCTTCGCACAGCGCGTCATCCGAGGTCAGCAGGCTGTAGTCGGTATACAGACGGGCGTTGGCGGCGTGGTAGTTGCCGGTGCCGAGGTGCGCGTAGCGGACGATTTCGCCCTGCTCGCGACGAAGGATCAGCATCATCTTGGCGTGGGTCTTGAAGCCGACTACGCCGTAGATCACCACCGCGCCGGCCGCCTGCAGGCGGCTGGCCATCTGCAGGTTGGACTCTTCGTCGAAGCGCGCACGCAGCTCGATCACCGCAGTGACTTCCTTGCCGTTACGCGCTGCGTCGACCAGTGCGTCGACGATCTCCGAGTTGGCGCCGCTGCGGTACAGGGTCTGGCGCACGGCGAGCACGTGCGGGTCTTTGGCTGCCTGGCGCAGCAGGTCGACCACCGGGGTGAACGACTCGAAGGGGTGCATCAGCAGGATGTCCTGCTTGCTGACGACGCTGAAGATGTTTTCGGCGTTCTGCAGCAGCTTGGGGATCGCCGGGGTGAACGGCAGGTACTGCAGTTCCGGGTGGCTTTCCAGGCCGGTGATGCTGAACAGCCGGGTCAGGTTGACCGGACCATTGACCTGATACAGCTCGTTCTCGCTCAGACTGAACTGCTTGAGCAGGTAGTCGGACAGATGCTTGGGGCAGGTGTCGGCGACTTCCAGGCGCACCGCATCGCCGTAGCGACGCGAGAACAGCTCACCACGCAGAGCGCGGGCAAGGTCGTCGACCTCTTCCGAGTCCAGCGCCAGGTCGGCGTTACGGGTCAGGCGGAACTGATAGCAACCCTTGACCTTCATGCCCTGGAACAAATCATCGGCGTGGGCGTGAATCATCGACGAGAGGAATACGTAGTTGGCACCGGTGCCACCTACCTCCTCCGGTACGCGAATCACCCGAGGCAGCAAACGCGGCGCGGGGATGATCGCCAGGCCCGAATCGCGGCCGAATGCATCGACCCCTTCGAGCTCGACGATGAAGTTCAGGCTCTTGTTCACCAGCAACGGGAACGGGTGGGTCGGATCGAGGCCGATCGGGGTGATGATCGGCGCGATCTCGTCGCGGAAGAAACGCCGCACCCAGGTCTTGATCTTCGGCGTCCAGTTGCGCCGACGAATGAAGCGAATGTTGTGCTTTTCCATCTCTGGCAGCAGCACGTCGTTGAGGATCGCGTACTGGCGATCCACTTCGTGGTGCACCAGCTCGCTGATCCGGCTCAGGGCCTGATGTGGCTGCAGGCCGTCGGCGCCGGCCAGCTCACGGGCAAAATTGATCTGCTTCTTCAGGCCGGCGACGCGGATCTCGAAGAACTCGTCGAGGTTGCTGGAGAAGATCAGCAGGAACTTCAAGCGCTCGAGCAGCGGATACGACTCGTCCAGCGCCTGTTCCAGCACGCGGAAGTTGAACTGCAGCTGCGAGAGCTCGCGATGAATGTACAGGCTGCTGTCGTCCAGCCCAGGCACCGGGATCGCCGGCGCCGGCGCAGGGGTCGGCGCGGCGGTTTCGAGCGCAGCGTCGGCAACCGCTTCGACCACAGGCTCGGCCACCGGCTCAAGGTCTGGCGGCGTTTGCGTCAGCTCTTGCGGTAGCGCTTGAGCATCCTTGATGTCGACCGGGGATAGCACTTCGTTATTCATCTGACGTTCCTGAAGGGCGTTACTGCCCTCTCAACAATTGGGCGGCGCGAACGGCGAAATAAGTGAGAATGCCATCGGCGCCTGCACGTTTGAAAGCGGTTAGCGATTCGAGGATCACGGCCTCGCTCAGCCAGCCATTCTGAATTGCCGCCATGTGCATGGCGTACTCGCCGCTGACCTGATAGACAAAGGTCGGCACCTTGAACTCGGTTTTGACCCGGTAAACGATATCCAGGTATGGCATGCCTGGCTTGACCATGACCATATCGGCACCTTCGGCCAGGTCAGTGGCCACTTCGTGCAGGGCCTCGTCGCTGTTGGCCGGGTCCATCTGGTACGACGCCTTGTTGGCCTTGCCCAGGTTCAAAGCCGAGCCTACCGCATCGCGGAACGGGCCGTAGTAGGCACTGGCGTACTTGGCCGAGTAGGCCATGATGCGCACGTTGACGTGGCCGGCGACTTCCAGCGCCTCGCGGATCGCGCCGAGGCGGCCGTCCATCATGTCAGAAGGCGCCACCACTTGCGCGCCAGCCTCGGCGTGGGACAGCGCCTGGCGCACCAGCGCATCGACGGTGATGTCGTTCTGCACGTAGCCGTCTTCGTCGAGGATGCCATCCTGGCCGTGGGTGGTAAACGGGTCGAGGGCAACGTCGGTGATCACCCCAAGCTCCGGGAAGCGTTCACGCAGGGCGCGGGTAGCGCGCTGGGCAATGCCATCCGGGTTCCACGCTTCGGCGCCATCCAGGGTCTTTTTCTCGACCGGGGTTACCGGGAACAGTGCCAAGGCCGGAATCCCCAGGTCCACCCAGGACTGCGCAGCTTCCAGCAGCAAGTCGATCGACAAGCGCTCGACACCTGGCATGGACGGCACTTCTTCTCGGCGGTTTTCACCATCCAGAACGAATACCGGCAAGATCAGGTCATCGACCGTCAGGGTGTTTTCACGCACCAGGCGACGGGAAAACTCGTCGCGGCGATTGCGACGCAGACGTGTGGCAGGAAACATACGGTTGGCGGGGGTAAAGCTCACGGCAGACTCCTGAGCCCGCGCAGGCGGGCAGCGCGACAGTTATAAGCGGCCATTATGACGCCTGTGTTACACCCTTGGGCAACCCTGCGACGTGTCGCCACAGGCAATCACCATGTAGGAATTGTTCACGTCGAGACACATTTGGACACTTTCCCCACGGCCCGCGAAGGGGTAGGCTGCGCGTTCATTTCGCCAGCACCCCAGAAGATGCTTCAACAATTCCTGCAGGATTTCGGCTACTTTGCCCTTTTTCTCGGCACATTTTTTGAAGGTGAGACCATCCTGGTGCTTGCGGGATTTCTTGCGTTCCGCGGTTACATGGACATCAACATGGTGTGCGTGGTGGCCTTCTTCGGCAGCTATGCCGGCGACCAGCTGTGGTACTTCATGGGCCGCCGCCATGGCCGCGCAATCCTGGCGCGCAGGCCGCGCTGGCAGGCCATGGGCGACCGTGCCCTGGACCATATCCGCCGCCACCCGGACATCTGGGTACTGAGCTTCCGCTTCGTCTATGGCCTGCGCACGGTGATGCCGGTAGCGATTGGCCTGTCGGGCTATCCGCCGCGCCGCTACCTGCTGCTCAACGGCATTGGCGCTGCGGTGTGGGCAGTGGCCCTGGGCGCTGCGGCCTACCACTTCGGGGCGATCCTCGAAGGCCTGCTTGGCAACGTCAAGAAGTACGAGCTGTGGGTACTTGGCGGCCTGCTGGTGCTGGGCCTGCTGCTGTGGCTGCGCCGGCGTTTTCGCACCCAGCGCGCCGAGCGCAAGGCGGCCGCCGACGCGGCTGCGACCGAGCAGCTGACGGACAAGCCAAGCCCACCGCAAGAATGAACATGCCGCTGTTGCCGTGATCCTAGTAAAGTGCCAAGCAACAATTGGCGCCTGGACTCTGGAGAAACAAGCATGACAAAAAAAGTGGCGGTGATTCTTTCCGGCTGTGGTGTCTACGATGGCGCTGAAATCCACGAAAGCGTGATCACGCTGCTGCGCCTGGACCAGCGCGGCGCGCAGGTGCAGTGCTTTGCACCAAACATCCCCCAACTGCATGTAATCGATCATCTGACCGGTGAGCAAACCAGCGAGACTCGCAATGTGCTGGTCGAGTCGGCGCGGATTGCCCGCGGCCAGGTCAAGGACATTCGCGAAGCAGACGTCAGCGAGTTTGACGCGCTGATCGTGCCCGGCGGCTTTGGCGCTGCAAAAAACCTCTCCAACTTTGCCGTTGAAGGTGACAAGTGCACGGTTCAACCAGACGTACTGGCGCTGGCCGAGGCCTTCGCCGAAGCCGGCAAACCGGTCGGCCTGATGTGCATTTCGCCAGCTCTGGCAGCGAAGATCTACGGCCCAGGCGTGGTCTGCACCATCGGTAACGATGCCGGCACCAGCGCGGCGGTGGTGAAGATGGGCGGCACCCACGAAGAGTGCGATGTACATGACATCGTCGAAGACACCCAGCGCAAGCTGGTGACCACCCCGGCGTACATGCTCGCTACCTCGATCAGCGATGCGGCCAGCGGCATCTACAAACTGGTCGATCGGGTGCTGGAATTGACCCACGCCAACGACCACTGAGCTGCCCTGCAGCGCTGGCCCAGGCCGGCGCTGCGTGGTGCTGTGATCAATGTCGTAATCAGCCCCTCGCGAGGCGGGTCAGGATGCGATCGAGGGAGTTGGCGAACTCCTGCTTCTCTTTCTCGCCGTAAGGCCCCTGACCACCACTGGCCTGGCCCTGTTCACGCAGCTCGGTGAACAAGTTACGCGTCGCCAACCGGTCGGCCATATTGCGCTCATCGAACTCACGGCCACGTGGGTCGAGCGCCGCCACGCCGTTTTTCACAAGGCGGTCGGCCAAGGGGATATCGCTGCAGATCACCAACTCGCCCGGTACGGCATTCTCGACCAGATAATCATCGGCGGCATCCGGCCCGCTCGGCACCACGATCAGCTTTACGCAGGCAAACGCCGGCTTGATCTGCGCTTGGCCGGCGACCATCACCACCTCAAGTTTGCGCTTGAGGGCAAACTTTACGATCAGGTCCTTGGCTGCCTTGGGGCAGGCGTCGGCATCGATCCATATACGCATTGCTGCATTCTCATCGGCTGTTAATCACTGCACCCAGTGTGCCAGATCGCAGCTCAACTGGCCGCAGCGCGGCGCCGCTCGAGCAGCCACGAGCGGCCATACAGCAGCGCGATCGCGCTCAGTGCCAAGGCTTGTGCCGCCAGTGAGTAGGCATCGGCATGAATGCCCAGCCAGTCGAATTCAAAGAACGCCACCGGCCGCGTGCCGAGGATGCCTGCCTCTTGCAAGGCCTTGATGCCATGCCCGGCGAACACCACCGACAGTGCGCACAGCAGCGCGGCATTGATGCTGAAGAACAGCGCCAACGGCAGCTTGGCCGAACCGCGCAGGATCACCCAGGCCAGGCCCACCAACAGCACCAGCGCGGTGGCACCACCGGCCAGCACAGCGTTGTGCCCGGCAGGCCCTGATTGCAGCCACAGGGTTTCGTAGAATAGGATCACCTCGAACAGCTCGCGGTACACCGAGAAGAACGCCAGCAAGGCAAAACCAAAGCGCCCGCCGCCGCCGACCAGGCTGCTTTTGATGTAGTCCTGCCAGGCCGCAGCGTGGCGCCGGTCGTGCATCCACACGCCGAGCCACAGCACCATCACGCTGGCAAACAGCGCGGTGCAACCTTCGAGCAATTCGCGCTGAGCACCGCCAACGTCGATCAGATACGCCGCTACCGCCCAGGTGGCGAAGCCTGCGACCAGTGCCAGCGCCCAGCCAACGTTGACGCTGCGCACCGCAGAATGCTGGCCGGTATTGCGCAGGAATGCCAGGATCGCGGCCAGCACCAGAATCGCCTCGAGGCCTTCGCGCAGCAGAATCAACAGCCCGGAGATGTAGCTCAGCGACCAGCTCAGGCCATCGCTGCCAAGCAGCTTGGCGGCGGCGTCGAGCTTGACCTTGGCCTCGCTCAGGCGCTGTTCGGCCTGGGCGACGGGCAGGCCGTCCTGCAACGACTGCCGATAGGCCATCAGGGCCTTCTCGGTGTCTTTGCGTACTTGGGCATCGATGTTGTCGAGGGAGCTTTCGACCAGCTCGAAACCTTCCAGATAGGCCGCTACCGACAGGTCGTAGGCCTGGTCATGATCGCCGTCGCGATAGGCCGCCAGGCTCTTGTCGAGGGTGCTGGCGGTGTAGTCGAGCAACTGCGCCGGGCCGCGCTTGACCTGCGGCGGCTGTGCACGCTGGGCGCGAAACGCAGCGACGGCCTCGGCGCTGTGGCTGGCGGCGACTTCTGCAGGGGTCTGCCGGGCCAGATCAGCGAGGTTCCAGGCAGGAGCGCCAGCAGCGGCCTGCGGCTCGGCGCTGAAGCTGGCGACAAAGGCCGCTACGTCCCAGCGCTGACGCTCGTCGAGCTGGTCGGCAAACGAGGGCATTTCGGTGCCTTCGATGCCCAGGCCAAGGGTGTTGTAGAGGTCGAACAGGCTGAGCTGATCGAGCCGGGCGACGTCGCGCAGGTTGGCCGGCGCTGGCTCCAGACCGAGCCCGGCCGGGCCATCGCCGGCACCACTGTCACCGTGGCAGATCGAGCAGTTTTGCGCGTACAGCGCGGCGCCGCGGGCAGGATCAGGGGTGATTATCGGGGCCTGGCTGACCTCATAGGCAACCGCCAGACGGGCACCGAGCTGGCGCGCCTCGCGAGCAACGGTAGGGCCGTCCTGGCGCTGGTCGATGGCGGTGCGCAAGGCCTGTACGCCCTGTTCGAGGGCATCACGTTCGGCGTGCGCTGGCAGGTTTTTCACCAGTTCGGCGAGCACGCTGCTGAATTCCTGCTGCTCGCGGTACTCACCGTCATCGACCACCCTGCCCTCGCGCACCGTTGGCGGGTAATCCGCGCCAATGTAATCGAGCAGGTGCAAGGCCTTGGTCGCCTCTGCAGGGGCTTCGGCCATGGCCAGCGTGCTGCACAGCGCCAGCACTGGCCACAGCAGCCAGGCGAGTAAACGGGGACGGGAAGTCATGGCCGATCTCGAGGGGAATACGAAAGAGAACATTGTTCACTTCCACTCGCGCCTGCTCAAGGGCTGCCGGCATATTTCACGAAAAATCTTGTAACAGATTAGCGACAGGGGCCAGCGCAACCTAATTCAAGCCTTCATGCCAGCAAAACGCCACCCTGTGCTTATAATGTCGCGCCTTTGCCTTTGGTCCCCCGCAATCACGGGCCGCGCTGGCGCAGGACGCAGTCCATCCATTCAGGGAAGAACAACACCGATGGTCCCCCGCGCAGTACTTCTGGCAGCGCTTATCGCCGTCACGCAACTGACCGGCTGCGCTGTGTTTCGCAGTTACGACAGCGAGCTTCAGGAAACCAACCAGCAGCTTGTCGCCGGCAATGTCGACGCTGCCCTGGCTCTGCTCGAGAGCAACAACAAGAGCGACGTCAAAGACCTCCTCTACTACTTCGAAAAAGGCGAGCTGCTGCGTTCCAAAGGTGATCTGCAGGGTAGCCAGCAAGCCTGGCGCGTGGCCGACGGCGTGGTCTTCGAGTGGGAAGAAGCAGTCAAACTGGACACTGAAAAGTACCTCAGCCAGTTCGCCAGCTATCTGGTCAACGACAAGGTCCGCCGCTACCAGGGCTACGACTACGAAAAGGTCATGCTGACCACCCAGATGGCCCTGAACCTGCTGGCGCAGAACGATTTCGCCGGCGCCCGTACCGAAATCAAGAAGACCCACGAACGCGAAGCGGTCATCGCCGAGCTGCGTGACAAGCAGTACCTCAAGGGCGAGCAGGAAGCCGAACAACAAGGTGCCAGCACCGAGTTCAAGGATCTGAAGGGATATCCGGTGGCCAGCCTCGACGACCCTGAAGTGGTCAGTCTGAAAAACAGCTACCAGAGCGCGTTCAGCCATTACCTGTCCGGCTTCGTCTACGAGGCCCTTGGCGAGAAGGGCCTGGCCGCGCCGGGCTACCGCACTGCAGCCGAGCTACGGCCGAAGACGCCATTGCTCGAGCAAGCCCTGCTCAACCTGGATGGCAAGCAAGCCAAAGCCGGCGAGAGCGATGTGCTGATTGTGGTCCAGAGCGGCCTGGCACCGGCACGCGACTCGATGCGCATCCCGCTGCCACTGACGATCGACGGTAACCTGGTGATCACCACGCTGTCGTTCCCGGTGATAAGAGAAGACAACAGCACTGCGCGCTTTGGCGAGGTCTACCTGAACGACCAGGCTGTCAGCCTCACTTCACTCAACAACACCAGCGCCATGTCGCGCAGGGCCCTGCGTGACGACATGCCGGAGATCATCCTGCGCACCAGCGTGCGCGCGGTCAGCCGCACCCTGGCGCAAAAAAAGCTGAACGAGGTCGACCCGCTGGCAGCCCTGATCGTGGGCATTGCCGCGGCAGTGGTCGAAGGCGCCGACACCCGCACCTGGCGCACCCTGCCCAACCAGACCCAGGTCGCCCGCGTGCATCTGGCCCAAGGCGAACATCGCCTGAGCCTGCCGGCGATCCTCGGCAGCGGTACGCTCAAGGTCAAGATCGACCAACCCTACCAAGTGATCAGCCTGCGCGTGCTCGGCCATCAGGTGTTCGCCAGTGGCGCCGCCATACAACTGCCGCAGCCGGCCCAAGCGCCGGTGCTTGCCAACCTCAAATAATCTCAAGGATCGAACATGCGTTTAATCTGCATCGCTCTTGTCGCCGCCGCCCTCCTGGCAGGCTGTGCCAGTCCGCCCGAGCCAGGCAGCGCCGCCAGCAAGGTGGTGACCATGGGCCAGCTCGACGACTTTGACATTGGCCCGATGCGGGTGGCCCGCGAACGCGGATTTCTCACCGTCAAGGTCGCCATCAACAACACCAGCCGCAGCAACCAGACCCTTTACTACCGCTTCGCCTGGCTGGGCGACGACGGCTTCCCGGTAGGCGATGAAGAAAGCTGGAAGACCCTCACTCTGTACGGCAAGCAGGCCAGCTTCCTGCCCGCCATCGCCCCGGTTCCGCAGGCGCGCGACTTCCGCCTCGAAGTCCATACCCGGTAATCATTTTCAGGAGCACTTTTGATGTTTGCACGCATTACCCTCGCCGCGCTCACCCTCGCCTTGCTCAGCGGCTGCAGCACGCCGTCACCAGGCCTGGGCAGCAAGAACATCAGCTACGGCGACACCAAGGCAGTCGAGCTGATTACCAACGAATTCGGCTCCACCGACCTGCAGATGATCGCCGAGAGCATGACCCGCTCGCTGGCCCAGTCCGGCGTGCTGCAGGGCCGCCCGGTGGTGCAGGTGTATGACGTGAAGAACAAGACCAGCGAGTACATCGATACCCGCGAGATCACCACCACGATCAAGACCCAACTGCTCAAGACCGGCGTTGCCCGCTTTGCCAGCGACAACACCGACATGCAGAGCCAGGTCGACCAGCTCCAGTTGCAGAACCAAAGCGGCCTGTACAAAAAAGCCACCGTCGCCAAGACGGGCAACATGATCGCCGCGCAGTACCGCCTGGAAGGCTCGATCAGCTCCATCGTCAAACGCAGCAGCGATTACAAAGACGTGTTCTACAAGTTCAGCCTGCAGTTGGTCGACGTCGAAAGCGGCCTGGCTGAATGGATGGACGAAAAAGAAATCCGCAAGACCACGGAGCGCTAAGCGATGCGTACATGGATGGCAGTCATCGCTCTGGCTTGCGCATTTTCTGCGCAGGCGGCGCCCAAGGTCGCAGTCACCGACCTTGCCTATCAGGCGCAGGTGGAGGAATACATCCACAGCGTCAGTGCGCACAACAGCGGCCAGGCGAGCCCGTACAGCGCCAGCCACTCGGCCAGCTACAGCGAGTACGAGAGCAGCAAGAGCTACATCGAGCAGACCGAGCTGCGCAATTTCGGTGGCGACATCAAGGGCGCAATCCTCAAGGGTGGGCTGTTCCAGCTGGTGCAGGGCAAGCCTTACACCAGCCGTTCCAACGACGATGTCTACGACGTGATCGCCCGGATCAAAGCCGGCTCGTTCCCAGGTGCCGACTACGTGCTGTTCGGCACCCTGTCGGATATCGACTTCCAGAGCGACATCAACGCACTCGACCACACCGACAGCCACTCGGCGGTACTGGCCCTGAGCGTGGTGGCTGATTTCAGCCTGATCAATACCCGCACCTACGAGATCACCTCGGCCTTCACCGCCATGGGCGAGGGCCAGGACACCAAGCTGGTAAAACGCCAGGATGCGCGCGTCACCCTCAACCGCCCGCGGGTGGTCCGCGAGGTGTCCAGGGAGCTGGGCATGGATGTAGCGCGGCAACTGGCCGAGCAGCTGGCCGGCGAAGTGTCGGCGGCGCCAGCGCGAGAAGGTGTGCAGAGCAACTTGCCGCCGGATGAACCGGCGCAGATTTTGCGCTGAGGGCTGAAAGCACTCTCCCGGGCAAGCCCGCTCCTGTAGGAGCGGCCTTGCGTCGCGAAAGGGCTGCAAAGCAGCCCCCATACATCGCATCAAAGCCATTCACCGCAGTCGATTGACCCCAGTCTCCATGTCATTGACCAGCGCCTTGGCCAGCCCGCTGAGGATCCGCGCCGCGCTGCCGGCCTGGAGGTCGCCCTGCATTTCGGCCTCATCGGTCAGATGGCGGATACAACCCAGCAACACCGACAGCTCATCAAACGCCTGGGGGATCGGGATGCCAGGGCGGACGGTGAACAGCTCGGTTGAGGCCACGCCCACCGTGGTAATGCCGTTGGTTTGCACGCTCATACCTTGGCTCCTTCAGCTACGCAGCCGGGTCAATGCGTGTTCAACCAGGGTACGGGCCATGCGCGTGGCATGGGCGGCGCTGGCCAGGGCGTTTAGGTCAGGTTGCTCAGCCGAGTCGCTGCACTGCTGGTCGAGGGTCTCGACCACGCCGCAGAGAAATTCATTGGCCAAGGCCAGGGAATCAGGCGGGAGCATGTCGCTGTGGACAGAAAAATGCGGGGAGATGATCAGCTTTAAACGGGGTGGATCAGGGACGATCTTTTTCATGGGACGACACCTCATAGCGTATGAATGGTCGCTGCCCTCCTTTTCGTCTCACGGATTTGGGTGGCAGTCGTACGCGGGGTGAGACCCGGGCCCATACGCTAACCCGGCCAGACCGAAGTCTGCCCGCGTAAGACCGCCATAAAGCGGAGTGCGTTAGGGTCGGGTATCTCACGCCCGTTCGCCCTGTTCAGGCGACCCGACGACGTTAGCCCTGAGGCATTTCCCCGACAATACGGCAGCTTCCGCAAAGGACGTAGGATACTTCCGAAGGCCCCACAGCCTGAAGCGCTCAGCGCGAAGTTGGGAAAGGTCTTACAAGCACCCCCATGATGTCAGCAGGCCATATTCCACGGCAGCTCAAGCCCCGCAAGGCCTGCACAAAGCAGCCTGGATTTGCCGTAATACTTTGTAATGTTTGCTCAGCGATTTTAGTTGTACGACGTCCTATCAGCATGTTCGACTGCGCCGGCTCTCACTACAAAAATAACGGAGACATCCAATGACCAGCCTACCTTCCGTTGAGGGCAAAGCTGCTGTGCCCTCGCAAAGCCGCCTCGCGCGCATCGCCAAGTTGCTCGGCCCAGGCATCATCGCCGTGCTGTCGTGGCTGGGCGCAGGTGATCTGATCACCTCTTCCGTGGCCGGCGCCAACTACGGTTACGCAATGATGTGGGTGCTGGCAGTTTCGCTGCTGCTGCGCTACCTGATCGTCAACATCATCGCCCGCTTCCAACTGTGCAATAACCAGGGCATGACCATCCTTCAGGGCTACGCGCAACTGCACCCGGTGTTCGCCTGGTTCATGCTCGGCTACGCGCTGATCATGGGCCACCTGATGAACGCATACATGATCAAGGGCGCCGGCGAATCATTGGCCATGCTGCTGCGCGTCGACTACCCGCTGCTTTGCTCGATGGCGGTGGTGCTGGCGGTGTGGATGCTGGTCGGGCGCAATATCTATTCGCTTATCGAAGGTGTGATGAAGGCATTGCTGGCGATCATGACCCTGGCGTTTCTAGCGCTGGCGGTGATGTCCGGGCCGGATGTGGCAGGCATCGTCAAAGGCACCATCGGCTTCAGCATCCCGCCTGACGAAGGCATGCATGGCGCCATGCTGGTAGCAGTGTCGGTGATCGGCGCAGTGGCCGGTTCGGTGGCCAACTTCGTCCACCCCTACGTGATGCGCCAGAAGGGCTGGGTTGGCCCGCAGCACAAGCGTGTGCAACGCAACGACCTGCTGTTTGCAGTATTCGTCGGTATCGTCATCAACCTGGCGATCTGGATCGTCGGCGCAGAAATCCTGCGGCCCAACGGCATCGAAGTGAAAACCCTCGGCGATCTGGGCAAGGCGCTGGAAATCTTCTTCGGCCCGATCGGCTGGTATGTGTTCTTCATCGGCGTGTTCGCCACCCTGTTCGCCAGCATTTCCGGCAAGACCACAGCCTTCCCGATGCTGATCACCGACGCCCTGCAGCACGTGCAGCCCAAGCGTCGCGAGCGTTATGGCAAGGAATTCCACAAGGACCCGGCGCACCGCTGGTTCATGCTGTTCATCCTGGTTACGCCACTGATCTGGTCGATCCCGGGCATGCCTGACTTCGTCACCCTGACCATCGGCGTCAGCGCGCTGAATATCATTGGTCTGCCGGTGATCTCGCTGGGCCTGTTGATCATGTCCAACCAGAAATCGCTGCTGAGCAAGGAATACCGCAACAACCTGTTCGAGAACATCGCCCTGGCATTCGCCACCGGCCTGGCGCTGTGGGTGGCGTTCCAGCTGGGTGTGGAGCTGTTCAGCTAAGTCATCGTACAACGCTGCTGTAAAACACTCTGCGGGGCAGGTCTTGAAAAGGGCTTGCCCCGTGTTTGTTTGCAGCCAGTGTGCGTTGATTGTCGCCACTGAAATGACAATGTGTCTCTGCACAGGCGGATTGTCTGCACCCACCCTGCCCTTCACAATGCGCGACTAATCTGATCCCGCTGCCCTCTTCGCAGCTCATGGAGTTCGAGCGATGCCACACGAAGGCAGCCTGCTACAAACCGCGGTCATCTTCCTTCTCGCCGCAGTGATTGCCGTGCCATTGGCCAAGCGCCTGCAACTCGGCGCCGTCATCGGTTACCTGCTTGCCGGCGTAGCCATAGGCCCACAGGTTTTAGGCTTGATCCGCGACACCGAAAGCGTCGCGCACATTTCCGAGCTGGGCGTAGTCTTGCTGCTGTTCATCATCGGCCTGGAACTGTCACCGCGGCGGTTGTGGCTGATGCGCAAAGCGGTGTTCGGCGTGGGCCTGGCACAGGTGCTGCTGACCGGCGCGATACTCGGCGCCATCGCTCTGTTCGGTTTCGCCCAATCACTGCCCGCAGCGCTGGTGCTGGGTCTGGGCCTGGCCTTGTCGTCGACTGCCTTTGGCTTGCAGACGCTGGCAGAAACCAAGCAATTGAATGCCCCGCACGGGCGTCTGGCGTTTGCCATTCTGCTATTCCAGGACATCGCCGCCATCCCGCTGATCGCACTGGTGCCGTTGCTCGCCGCCAGCGGCCCGGACACCAGCCATGGCGACAGCCTGCAACACGGCCTGACCATCTTTGCCAGCATCGCCGTGGTCATCGTCGGCGGCCGTTATCTGCTGCGCCCGGTGTTCCGCATCGTCGCCCGCACCGGCTTGCCGGAAGTGTCCACGGCCACCGCACTGCTGGTGGTGATCGGCACTGCCTGGCTGATGGAGCTGGCCGGAATCTCCATGGCCTTGGGCGCATTTCTCGCCGGCCTGTTGCTGGCCGACTCGGAATACCGGCACGAACTGGAGTCGCAGATCGAGCCGTTCAAAGGGCTGCTGCTGGGCCTGTTCTTCATCAGTGTCGGCATGGGCGCCAATCTCAGTCTGTTGCTCGACACGCCTTGGCTGTTGATCGGCCTGACTGCGCTGCTGATCGCAGTAAAGCTGCCGATGCTGATGCTGGTCGGGCGTCTGGGCGGCCTCAATACGGCCAATGCCCTGCGCCTCGGCGTGGTCTTGGCGGCTGGCGGCGAGTTCGCTTTTGTGGTGTTCAAGCTGGGCAAGGACCAAGGACTGCTCGACAGCTACACCTACGACCTGCTGCTGATGACCATCACTCTATCGATGGCCGCCACGCCGCTGTTGCTGATGGCCTGCGCCCGCCTGCTCAAGCGCCCGCCTGCCACGCGTGAAGTGCCGGAACAGTACAAGGACATCCAGACCGATGCGCCGCGGGTGGTGATCGTCGGCATGGGCCGCATGGGCCAGATCGTCTCGCGCATCCTGCGTGCGCAGAAGATCCCGTTCATTGCCCTCGACACCTCGGTCGACGCCATCGAGATGACCCGCACCTTCGAGCAGGCGCCGGTGTTCTACGGCGACCCGATGCGCGCCGAAGTGCTGCACGCCGCCAAAGTCGGCGAGGCCGAATACCTGATCGTGACCACTGACGACCCCGAGATCACCACACGCACGGCAGAGCGGGTCAAACGTCTCTATCCACATCTGAAAGTGCTCGCCCGCGCGCGCAACCGCCAGCATGTGCACAAGCTGATGGACGTCGGCGCCGAGCCGATCCGCGAGACGTTCTATTCCAGCCTGGAAATGAGCCGACGCGCCTTGGTCGGCCTGGGTTTGTCGGATGATCAGGCCGCTGACCGCATCCAGCGCTTTGCCGAACATGACGAGCAGGTGCTCGAAGCCCAGGGCCGCATCCGCGACGACCGCGCCAAGGTCATGCAGAACGCCAAGGAAGCACGGGTGGAGCTGGCCCGGCTATTCGAGTCAGACGCCGACTGAGGCCAACTCAGGCCAACACTAGTCGACAGATAGGCGGATGCTCCCGCTGCGCGGCCTGCCATAGATCGTAGGCCGCCTGCTCCGCCAGATACTGCCGGGCCGCACCCAGGCCTGCCAGCTCAAGGCGATAAGCCAGGTCAGCCGAAAGCGCTGCGCGTCCATTGATGACGGCAGACAGCTGCCCGCGTGAGTAGCCAAGGTGGCGAGCCAGCGACGAGACGTTCATACCAATAGCGGGCAGGACATCTTCGCGCAGCGATTCGCCGGGGTGAGGCGGGTTGTGCATCGACATAAGCATTCAGCTCCTAGTGATAATCCAGATAGTCGACCAGCTCAACGTCGGTGCTGACAAAGTGGAATATCACCCGCCAGTTACCAGAGATGCTAACGGACCAGAAACCGTCCAGGTTGCCTCGCAAGGGATGGAGCCGATAACCGGGTCGGTCCATATCGGCAGGCGATTGTGCGACTGCGAGTGACGCGAGAAGCCGGCGCAGGCGTGCTACTTGATCAGCTCGGACACCGGATGTATCTCCCCGCTAATAAAGTGCCTTCAGGCCCTTATGCCTGAAACTCCTGATCATCGACGCTGAAGTGTAAGGTCATGCCTTACACTTTTCAAGTAGACCATGGCTCGTTGCATGGAGACACTCCTGAGAATTTCCGGGAGTGCAGTTTGTTCTTTGCCAGCTTCAAAGACGCCGTGATGGCGTCAGCCAAGCACGTGGGAAATTTCCTAAGCAGCTGTCCATCCGTCAGGTCACCTCCACCCCGCGACCACAAAAAATCACCCGCCCCCTCCACCCCTGGCCTGTTACGCTCCGTCTCGCTCGAGTCGCAAACACTCCGGCGCAGCAGCAAGCGACTGACCAGGAGACCCGCTTGGAAGACCTCAACTCGCTGTACTTCTTCACTCAGGTAGTCGAGCACGGTGGCTTTGCCCCTGCCGGGCGGGCGCTGGACATGCCCAAATCGAAGCTCAGCCGGCGCATCGCCGACCTCGAAGAAAGGCTCGGCGTGCGCCTACTGCACCGCACCAGCCGGCATTGCTCACTGACCGAAATCGGCCAGGAGTATTACCGCCGCTGCCTGGCCATGCGGGTCGAGGCCGAGAGCGCTGCCGAGGTGATCGAGCGCAACCGCAGCGAGCCGCGCGGGCTGGTGCGCATGAGCTGCCCGACCACCCTGCTCAACTCCTGGGTCGGGCCGATGCTGACGCGCTATATGCTCAAGTATCCGCGGGTCGAGTTGTTCATCGAGAGCACCAACCGCCGCGTCGATTTGCTGCACGAGGGCTTCGATGTGGCGCTGCGGGTGCGCTTTCCGCCGCTGGAAAACACCGACATGGTGATGAAGGTGCTGAGCAACAGCACCCAATGTCTGGTCGGTCGGCCGGCGTTTCTTGAGCAACTGCCGGCGGGCTTCGATCCGCAGCAGCTCAGCCAGCTGCCGAGCCTGCACTGGGGCGGCGCGCAGCGTGAGTATCAGTGGGAGCTGTTTCAGGGCGAGGACATGAGCCGCAGCATCGTCATCCCGCATACGCCGCGGATGGTCACCGATGACCTGTTTGCCCTGCGCCATTTCGTGCTGGCGGGGATCGGTATAGCGCACTTGCCGAAGGTGGCCGTGCGTGAGGATCTGGCCAGCGGGCATCTGGTAGAAGTGCTGCCGGGCTGGAATCCGCGCTGCGGTATCGTCCATGCGATCTTCCCATCGCGGCGTGGCCTGCTGCCGTCGGTACGCTCGCTGATCGATCACCTGGCGGAAGAGTTCGTGACCTGCGACATGGCTTGAATGGGTTAAAGCGACATCTGTCCCGAAGCCTGATCTTGAGGTTTGACGCGATCCCTGTAGGAGCGGCCTTGTGTCGCGAAAGGCGCGCGTAGCGGGCCCAGGATCTGTGCAGCACCAGAGATCGTCGGGGCCGCTGCGCGGCCCTTTCGCGACACAAGGCCGCTCCTACAGAGATCGCGTCGAGGCGGCCGCCTCGGATCAGATCAGAACGCGAAACACGAACAGCCCAGCGATCCCCAGAAGCCCTGGAAGTCACTCACCGGCACACTCGATTTGCGCGCCTTGTCATGGCTGTGAGCATGGACCCCACACGGCCCGGAACACTGATGTGGCATCGCTGCCAGCGACGGTGTGCCCGCCCGCCAGTGCCCCGGCACCTTGGCCACCGGCGACCACTCAGGCAATACCGGCACCTGCGCCGGGCCCAGCTTATCGAACTCGGCGGCGCCGTACACGACCTTGCCATCGACAATGGTCAGCACCGACTCGATGCTCTTGATCGCCTCCTCACTGACGCTGAAGAAGTCCAGCGACAGCGCTGCCAGGTCAGCCAGCTGGCCGACCTTGAGCTGGCCTTTCTTGCCCTGCTCGCTGGAGAACCAGGCGCTGCCCTGGGTGAACAACTGCAGCGCGGTATCGCGGCTCAGGCCTTCGGGGTACAGCTCCATGCCGCCGACGGTCTTGCCGCTGACCATCCAGTACAGCGAGGTCCACGGGTTGTAGCTGGAAACCCGAGTGGCGTCGGTACCGGCACCGACCGGCACGCCCATTTCCAGCATGCGCTTGATCGGCGGGGTCTGTTCGGCCGCCTTGGCGCCGTAACGGTCGACGAAGTACTCACCCTGGAAGGCCATGCGGTCCTGAATGGCGATACCGCCGCCCAGGGCACGCACGCGCTCGATGTTCTGCGGGGTGATGGTTTCGGCGTGGTCGAAGAACCACGGCAGGCCGTTGAACGGGATGTCGCGGTTGACCTTCTCGAACACGTCGAGCATGCGCGTGATCGACTCGTTGTAGGTGGCGTGCAGGCGGAACGGCCAGCGCTGCTCGACCAGATGGCGGACCACCGGTTCCAGCTCATCTTCCATGGTCTGCGGCAAGTCAGGGCGCGGCTCGAGGAAGTCCTCGAAGTCGGCGGCGGAGAACACCAGCATCTCGCCGGCGCCGTTATGCCGGAGGAAGTCGGTGCCGCTGTGCAGCTTGACGCTGGAGGTCCACTTGCGGAAGTCGTCGAGCTCTTCCTTGGGTTTTTGCGTGAACAGGTTGTAGGCGATGCGCACGGTCAGCTGGTTGTTGTCGGCCAGCTCCTGGATTACCGAGTAATCGTCGGGGAAGTTCTGGTAGCCACCACCGGCATCGATCGCGCTGGTCAGGCCGAGGCGGTTGAGTTCACGCATGAACTGGCGGGTCGAGTTGACCTGATACTCCAAGGGCAGCTTCGGCCCTTTGGCCAGAGTGGCGTAGAGGATCATCGCGTTGGGGCGGGCGATGAGCATGCCGGTCGGGTTGCCGAACTTGTCGCGCTGGATCTCGCCACCGGCTGGGTTGGGCGTGTCCTTGTCGTAGCCGACGGCTTTGAGCGCGGCGCGGTTGAGCAGCGCGCGGTCGTACAGGTGCAGCAGGAACACCGGGGTATCGGGCGCGGCCTGGTTGATCTCTTCAAGGGTCGGCATGCGTTTTTCGGCGAACTGGAATTCGTTCCAGCCACCGACTACCCGCACCCACTGCGGAGTTGGCGTGCGCGCCGCCTGGTCCTTGAGCATGCGCAGGGCATCGGCTACCGAAGGCACGCCTTCCCAGCGCAGTTCCAGGTTGTAATTGAGACCGCCGCGGATCAGGTGCAGGTGCGAGTCGTTGAGACCGGGGATCACCGTGCGCTGCTTGAGGTCGATGATTTGCGTGCTGTCACCGCGCAAGGCCATGGCCTCGGCGTCGCTGCCCACGGCGAGAAAACGCCCGTCCTTGATGGCCACGGCGGTGGCGGTTGGGTTTTCACGGTCGACGGTGTGCAGCTTGCCGTTGAACAGGATCAGGTCGGCGGTCATGGGCAAATCCTCGGATAGGGGGCGGGAGCAGCGCGGAGTGAACCGCGCCGCCTCGGTGGCTTACTTGGCCAGGAACGCCAGCAGGTCTTCGTTCAACTGCTGCGCATGGGTGACCGCAAAGCCGTGCGGCGCGCCGCTGTATACCTTGAACTCAGCGCCCTTGATCATTTCTGCTGCGCGCTTGCCGGTGGTCTCCATCGGTACGATCTGGTCGGCGTCGCCATGAATGACCAGGGTCGGCACATCGACTTTGGCCATGTCTGGACGGAAGTCGGTGGCAGAGAAGGCGCTGACGCAATCCAGAGTCGCTTTCAATGACGCCAGCAGGGCGATATTGAGGGTCTGCGCCTGCACTCCGGTGGAGACCGCCTGGCCTTTGTTGATGCCGTAGAACGGGGTGGCGAAGTCGGCCAGGAACTGTGCACGGTCGGCTCTGAGGCCCGCCTGGATACCTTCGAACACCGAAGCATCGACGCCATCCGGGTTGCTCTCGGACTTGCCGAACACCGGCGTTACTGCGCCGAGCAACACCAGCTTGGCCACCCGCTCGCTGCCATGCCGACCGATGTAGCGGCTAACGTCACCGCCACCCATGGAGAAGCCGACCAAGGTCACGTCGCGCAGGTCGAGGTGCTCGATCAGCTGGGCGATGTCGTCGGCGAAGGTGTCGTAGTCATAGCCGGTCCACGGTTGGTCGGAGCGACCGAAGCCACGCCGGTCAAAGGCGATGGCGCGGTAGCCGCGGCTGGCGAGAAACTCCATCTGGGTGTCCCACATGTCCGCATCCAGCGGCCAGCCATGGCTGAACAGCACGGGCTTGCCGCTGCCCCAGTCCTTGAAGTAGATCGAAGTGCCATCGCGGGTTACGAACGTGCTCATATCGGTATCTCCAGAAATTAGGTAGGGGCTTGCACAGCGTAGCGTCAGAAATGTTTCAACCACGTAGCCAGTTGGCGCAGCGGCGGGTTACCCACGGCATGATGAAAAACACCACCGGCAGGATCACCAGCAGGTTGCCGATCAGGTTGCCAATGACCGGCCCGGCCAGTTGCGGCACGCGAGTGAACAGCGGTGCCAGCACGATCGGTACCAACATGGTCAACGGGCAGATCACCAGGTAGGTCAGTACGGCCTGCTTCCAGCGCGGCGGCGCTGGGGTGTTGCTGCTGGCCGGGGTGAACCAGAACTCCGGGTCGTCATGCACATGGGTGTGGTCACCGTCCTCAAGCAGCGGCAGCACCTCGCTGACCAGTGCCTGGCGTTCAGCCGAATTGACCCATGCCTGCAGCAGTTCAGCATCGGCAAAACGCACCACATTGGTGAAGTGGCAACCACCGCCATCGGGGCGGATCACATTGACGTCGAGGTGGCCCGGCTGCTGGCGGGCGGTGGTTACCGCGCGCTTGAGCCATGCCTCGTACTGCGCCAGCGCGGCGGCCCGCGCCTTGTGCTGGATGACCAGGGTCACCACGTTGCGGTTATCGACGGTTGCACTGTTCATGGGTGTTCCCTGGGCAAAGGCGGCTGGCCATGGCCCACGCTGTTGCTGTGGGCCGGCGCTGGGTTGAGGGCGCGGCTTATTTGCCGGCGGCGGTCAGGGCGCTGTAGGTGGTCATCAGGTTGCGGTAGTCCGGGATGTGGTTGGAGCACAGCGCGCCGAGGCCTTCGATGTCGTTCCTCCAGTCGCGGTGCAGTTCACAGGCCACGCCGAACCAGTTCATCAGTTGTGCACCAGCGCTGCTCATGCGGTTCCAGGCGGCGTCACGAGTGATCTCGTTGAAGGTGCCGGACGCATCGGTAACCACGAACACATCGAACTCTTCTTCCAGCGCCGACAGTGCCGGGAACGCCACACAAACCTCGGTCACCACACCAGCGATGATCAGCTGCTTCTTGCCAGTCGCCTTGACCGCCTTGACGAAGTCTTCGTTGTCCCAGGCATTGATCTGGCCAGGGCGAGCGATGTACGGCGCATCCGGGAACAGCGCTTTCAGCTCGGGGATCAGCGGGCCGTTGGGGCCTTGCTCGAAGCTGGTGGTAAGGATGGTTGGCAGGTTGAAGAACTTGGCCAGGTCAGCCAGGGCCAGCACGTTGTTCTTGAACTTGTCCGGCTCGATGTCACGCACCAGCGACAGCAGGCCAGCTTGATGGTCGACCAGCAGGACTACGGCGTCGTCTTTGTTCAGGCGGTTGTATTTGAAGTTGTTCATGGCTTGGTGCTCCGCAAGGGTCTTGGTTTCGAGTGAGTTGGGTGTTTCGCGTTGATGAGTAAAGATTAAAACCAAGACCTTTGTGCGACTAGATAGCTAAATTTGTCTTTAGCGTTCTATTTTATGAACGATGGTGATTACGGCCTGTTGTTGCGACTACGGCCCAGTTGCTTGTCCCCCGCACCTACTCTTTACTACCCATCAGCCCTCCCCCGCACCGAGACCGTCATGCTGGCGTTCATCCAGTCCTACCCGCTGTTGCTCGGCACCTGTTTGATCCTGCTCGATGTGCTGCTCTGGCAATTGATCACGCTGCAGCGCCAGCCGTGGCGGATCGCTGCGCGTCTGGCGATCTTCCTGTTGTTCAGCGCGGTGTTGGTGGCGGCGGGGATGAGCCCGTTGCAGCCGCCGCCGTGGGTCGATGATGTGGCGCGCAATCTGTTGGCGACGGTGCTGGCGATTGGCTGGTGGCTGTTTGCGGCGCGGACGGTGACGGTGGTGTTCGGCGTGCTGCTGGTGGCGCGCGGCAGCCATGGCGGGCGTTTGTTGCAGGACGTGCTCGGGGCATTGATTTTTCTGGTGGCGGTGGTGGCTGCGGCGGCCTATGTGCTGCAGTTGCCGGTCAAGGGGCTGCTGGCGACGTCAGGGGTAATGGCGATCGTGATCGGCCTGGCGTTGCAGAGCACCTTGAGCGATGTGTTCTCTGGGATCGTTCTGAATACCACGCGGCCGTATCAGATTGGCGATTCGATTTCGATCGATGGCACCGAGGGCAAGGTGGTCGATATCGACTGGCGGGCAACGCGGATGATCACTGCCAGCGGCAGCCTGGCGGTGGTACCCAACTCGGTGGCAGCCAAGGCCAAGCTGCTCAATCACAGCCGCCCGGCGGACCGGCATGGGCTGAGCATCACCGTGGTGGTGCCGGCCAAAGTGCGCCCGAAGCGGGTGTTCGATGCACTGGAAAAGGCCCTGCAAGGCACCTCTGCGCTTCTCGCCACGCCTGCACCGAAGGTCTCGGTAAAAGCCTCAAGCCTGGAGTCGGTGGAATATGAAGCCAGTGGTTTCATCACCGACATGGCGCGCAAGGGCGAGGTGCGCAATCAGTTGTTCGACCTGGCCCATCGGCACCTGGAAGCCAGCGGCGTGATCTGGAATGCCGACCTGGCTTCGGCGCCACGCAGCCGTCAGCGCGAGCTGCTGGATGAGGTGCGCCTGTTCCGCTCGCTGAGCGGCGACGAGCGCGATGAGCTGAGCCAGCACATGACGACGGTGGAGTACCTGGTCGATCAGGTGATCCTTGGCATCGGCGAGCGCTCGCAGCATGTGTTGGTGATTGCCAGCGGGGTAGTGTCGGCGTCGGTGCGCGATGGCGAGCGGCTGGTCGAGGCCGGGCGCATGGGGCCGGGCGAGCTGCTGGCCATTGAAGGTTTGGTCGATGAAGAAGAGTCGACGGTGGAGTTCCGTACCCTGAGCGGCTGCGTGCTGTATCGGATCGACAAGGAACAGCTGCGCAGTTGCCTGGACCAGCGCGGCGACGTGCAGATGGCCTTGACCAAGCTGCAACGGTTCCGCCGGCAGAGCCGCGATTCACTGTTGATGCAGAAACCGGTGCTGGTCAAGAAAGGCGGCTTTCTCAGCTGGCTGCGGTAGGAGCGGCCTTGTGTCGCGAAAGGGCCGCGTAGCGGCCCCAGATTTCAGCTTCGCCGCGGGTATCGCCGGGCCAGCTACGCTGGCCTTTCGCGACACAAGGCCGCTCCTACAGGACCACGCGCAAGCACTGGCCGGCGTGGTACAGCGAGAAGCCTGACTCATAGAACGCAGTACGCAACGACGGCGCGCTGACGGCTTTCATCGGCGAGAACGGCACCGGCAGGCGCTCGGGGTCATCCTTGAGCAGAAACTCGGCAAAGGCTCGGCCAATCACGGTGCCGGTGGTATTGCCGCGACCGTTGTAGCCGGTCACCGCGACCAACCCCGGTGCAGGTTCGAACAGGCGCATCAGGTGATCGGGGGTGAAGTCGATGCAGCCGGTCCAGTGCATTTCCCAGTCGACCTTGCCCAGCTCCGGGTAGTAGTGGCTCTGAATGCGGTCGGCCCAGCGCCGTACGAACCATGCCGGCTTGTTGTCGACCCGACCGAGGCTGCCGAGCAGCAGGCGGCCTTGGTCATCGCGGCGGATGCTGCTGAGTACGGTACGGGTGTCCCACGAGCCTTGGCCATGGAGCAGCACCTTGTCGGCGGCTGCGCCGTGCAGCGGTGCCGAGGCAACCTGGTAGTAATAGCCACGGAAGAAGTGCTTTTGCAGGTTGCTCCAGTCGCCCTCGGTGTAGGCGCCGGTGGAGATCACCACCTTGTCGGCGCGGACCACGCCTTTGCCGGTGTTGACCTGCCAGCCAGCGCCATCGCGCTGCAGGCCTTCGACCGAGGATTGCTGGAACAGCTTGCCGCCCAGCCGCTCTACTGCAGCAGCCAGGCCTTGGGTGTAAGCCATCGGGTTGATGGTGCCGGCGCGATGGTCAAGCAGCGCGGCGGAAATCTTGTCGGTACCGCAGTATTCCTGGCACTGCGCGCCGGTCAGCAGTTCGACGTTGGCGCCGCGCCGGCTCCATTGCTGATGGCGCGCCTCCAGGTCAGCCAGGCCAGTGGCGTTGTGCGCCATGTGCAGAGTGCCTTTGTGCTGGGCCTGGCAGTCGATGCCCAGGCGCTCGATCATGGCGAACACCTCGGCGGGTGCCTCGCCCAAGGCCTTGTTCAAGCGGCTGCCCTGTTGTTGACCGAGGGTCGCCTCGACATCGTCGGGGCGAATCCAGGTGCCGGCGTTGACCAGGCCAACGTTGCGCCCGGAGCCGCCGTGGCCGACTTTCCAGGCTTCGACAACGATCACTGACTTGCCCTGTTCGAGCAGATGGATCGCTGCCGACAGGCCGGTGATACCGCCACCGATGACGCAGACGTCGGCCTTGTGCTCGCCCGCCAGGGCCTGCACGGCGACGCTCGCCGGGGTGACGTGTTCCCAGAGACATTGTTGACGCAATTCGGGCATGACCGGCCTCAGCTTATTTTTCTTGTTACGGTGTGGCCGCCAGGCGGCCGCTCGCGGCACACGGCCGCGAAAGGGGGCCGAGGCCCCCGCCTGCGATCATCAGTCGAACACGATGCCCTGCGCCAGCGGCAATTCGCGTGAGTAGTTGACGGTGTTGGTCTGGCGCCGCATGTAGCCTTTCCAGGCATCCGAACCCGACTCGCGACCGCCGCCGGTTTCTTTCTCGCCGCCGAACGCGCCACCGATCTCTGCACCGCTGGTGCCGATGTTGACGTTGGCGATGCCGCAGTCGCTGCCGGCTGCGCTCTGGAAGCGCTCGGCTTCACGCAGGTCGGTGGTGAAGATGCACGACGACAGGCCTTGTGGCACTTCGTTATTCAGGCGCAAGGCCTCCTCGAAGTCGTCATAAGCCAGCACGTACAGGATCGGTGCGAAGGTCTCGTGGCGGACCACTTCGCTCTGCGCAGGCATCTCGGCGATTGCCGGGGTCACGTAGTAGCCGTTCGGATACTGGCTGGCCAGCTGGCGCTCACCACCAAACACCTGGCCACCTTCGTCACGGGCCTTGGCCAGTGCGCCTTGCATGGCGTCGAACGACTGCTTGTCGATCAGCGGGCCGACCAGGTTGTTCTCGCGCGGGTCGCCGATGCGCACTTTGCCGTAGGCGGCTTTGACGCGGGCAACCACTTCGTCCTTGATCGAACGGTGCACGATCAACCGACGCAGGGTGGTGCAGCGCTGGCCAGCGGTGCCGACGGCGGAGAACAGAATGCCGCGCACAGCCAGATCAAGATCGGCACTCGGCGCGAGGATCATGGCGTTGTTGCCGCCCAGTTCGAGGATGCTGCGGCCAAAGCGTGCGGCAACCCGTGGGCCGACTTCACGGCCCATGCGGGTGCTGCCGGTGGCGCTGACCAGCGGTACACGTGGGTCGTCGACCAGCGCTTCGCCGGCTTCACGGCCGCCGATCACCAGCTGGGCCAGGCCGGCCGGTGCATCACCGAAGGCCAGCAGGGCTTTTTCGAACAGCGCCTGGCAGGCCAGTGCGGTCAGCGGGGTCTTCTCGGACGGTTTCCAGACGACGGCGTTACCGGCTACCAGCGCCAGCGCGGTGTTCCACGCCCACACCGCCACCGGGAAGTTGAAGGCGCTGATCACGCCAACCACGCCCAGCGGATGCCACGACTCACGCATGTGATGGCCGGGGCGCTCGGAGGCGATGGTCAGGCCGTACAGCTGACGCGACAGGCCGACGGCGAAGTCGCAGATGTCGATCATTTCCTGCACTTCGCCCAGGCCTTCCTGGGTGATCTTGCCGGCTTCGATCGAGACCAGCTCACCGAGCTCGGCCTTGTGCTGACGCAGGACTTCGCCAAACAGCCGCACCAGCTCGCCGCGACGCGGGGCCGGTACAGTGCGCCAGGCTTCGAAGGCGGCGTGGGCCTGGTCGATGCAGGCGGTGGTCTCGGCCTTGCCGAGCAGTTTCACCGTGGCGATCTGGCTACCGTCGATCGGGGTGTGAACAGGGTAGTCGCCCTGAGTGTAGGCCTGGGCGGCGACGCCAAGGCGCTCGAGCAATGCAGCAACCATCGTGCTTCTCCTAAATCGGCTGAAGGGTGGTAAATATGATGTGGATCAGTATTAATCCGATCACAGCAGCGCAACAAACGACCTTTATTCCGCATATCATTCCGTCAGGTCATGATCCCCTTGCATAGAGACTGCCATGTCGAAACGTCTGGTACCGTCGATGACGGCCCTGCAGTGCTTTGAAGCCGCAGCCCGTCACTTGAGCTTCACCCGCGCTGCCGAAGAGCTGCACCTGACCCAAAGTGCGGTCAGCAAACAGGTCGCGCAGCTTGAAGAAATGCTCCACCACCACCTGTTCCTGCGCATTCGCCGGCGCTTGCAACTGACGCCTGCGGGCAGCCTGTACCTGGCCGAGGTGAACAAGATCCTCACCCAGGTCGACATGTCCAGCCGCTACATCCTGACGTACGGCGAGCAGACCGAGATATTGAAAGTAGCTACTCAACCGAGTTTTGGCGTGCGCTGGTTGATCCCGCACCTCAAGGGTTTTGGCAAGCGCTACCCGAATATCCATCTGGATATCCGCAACGAGATGGAGCCGTTCTCGCTGTTGCAGGGCTCGGCCGACGTGGTGTTCTTCTTTGGCCAGGGCACCTGGCCGGGGGCAACCTGCGTGCAGCTGTTCGACGAGGAAGTGGTGCCGGTGTGCGCGCCTGAATTGCTGCAAGGGCGCGAGTTGAACGATGCCAGTGCGCTGGCCGAACTGGTGTTGATGCAGAGCACTTCACGGCCGGAGGCCTGGCATGAGTGGTTCCTGGAGCAGGGCCTGCACACCGACAACAGCTACCACGGGCCACGCTTCGACACCTTTTATATGGCCTTGAGTGCGGCTCAGGCGGGCTGCGGCGTGGCGCTGGTGCCACGTTATCTGGCGGAGAAGGAACTGGCCGAGGGCAGTTTGGTGATTGCCTGGCAGCATGCTATGCGCAGTAATGGCGCGCATTATCTGGCGTATGCCGAGCATGCGGCCGAAGTGCCGAAGGTGCGGGCGTTGGTGGAGTGGATCAAAACTCAGCTTGGGGGCTGATAGTGTCGGGGCGACATCAATCATAAAGGGAATGACACCTCTACTTTTTTTCGCTTGTGGCGGCAGTCCATTCCCAGTTTTCATGTAACGGTCCCATTAACCACCAGGAAGCTTGCGATGCCCGCCCATGATTTCGTCAGCCCAGACAGCATCCGTGCGCAGTTCTCTGCCGCCATGTCGCTCATGTACAAACAGGAAGTGCCGCTCTATGGCACGCTGCTGGAGCTGGTCAGCGAAATCAACCAGCAGGTCATGCAGCAACAGCCGCAGGTCGCTGAAGCGCTGCGCTGGACCGGCGAAATCGAGCGTCTCGACCACGAACGCCATGGCGCCATCCGCGTTGGCACCGCCGCCGAGCTGGCCACCATCGCCCGCCTGTTCGCGGTGATGGGCATGCAGCCGGTGGGTTACTACGACCTGAGCTCGGCGGGCGTGCCGGTGCACTCGACGGCATTTCGCGCAGTGCATGAGCAGTCGCTGCACGTCAGCCCGTTCCGTGTATTCACTTCGCTGCTGCGCCTGGAGCTGATCGACAACCCGCAACTGCGCGAGCTGGCTGCGAGCATTCTGGCCAAGCGGCAGATCTTCACCCCGCGGGTGCTGGAACTGATCGCCCAATGTGAGCGCAACAACGGCCTCAACGCCGCCGACGCCGAGGCCTTTGTGCAGGAGGCGCTGCACACCTTCCGCTGGCACCAGCAGGCGACAGTGACTGCCGAGCAGTATAAGCAGCTGCATGACCAGCACCGGCTGATTGCCGATGTGGTGGCGTTCAAAGGCCCGCACATCAATCACCTGACCCCGCGCACGCTGGACATCGATGCGATTCAGCTGGGCATGCCGGCCAAGGGCATTCCCCCCAAGGCAGTGGTCGAAGGCCCGCCAACCCGGCGCCACCCGATCCTGCTGCGTCAGACCAGCTTCAAGGCCCTGCAAGAGAAGGTCGCCTTCACCGATCAGGCCGGCAGCGAAGGCAGCCATACTGCGCGCTTCGGCGAAATCGAACAGCGTGGAGCAGCGCTGACGCCCAAGGGCCGGGCGCTGTACGACACCCTGCTCGATGCGACCCGCGCAGCACTCGGCGGGGTGCCGGCCGAGGCCAATGCCGAGCGCTACCAGCAGTTGCTCCAGGCGCAGTTCGCCGAGTTCCCCGATGACCTGGCGCAGATGCGCGAGCAGGGCCTGGCCTACTTCCGTTATTTCGCTACCGACAAGGGCCTGGCAGCGCGCAACGAAGCTGGCCGGCCGAGCACCTTGCAGGGCCTGATCGACGCCGGGCATGTGCATTTCGAGGCGCTGGTTTACGAAGACTTCCTGCCGGTCAGTGCGGCGGGGATCTTCCAGTCCAACCTGGGCGACGATGCCCAGGCCAACTACGGCAGCAATGCCAACCGCGAAGCGTTCGAGGCGGCGCTGGGGTTGGCGGTGCAGGACGAGCTGGCGCTATACGCGCAGAGCGAACAGCGCTCGCTGCTGGCCTGTGCGCAGGCACTGAACCTGAGCGCGCTGTAACCCTCGCCTGATTGCAGCCGCTGCGCAGGCCGATCTGCGCGGCGGCTGCCGCTGTCAGCGGACGCGGAAGCGATCCACTTCCTGGCGCAACTGCGCCGCCAGGCCTTCCAGCTCACGTGCGGTGGTGGCCAGTTCATTGGCCACATCGTGCTGCTCGCTGTTGGCCTGGGCGATGCTCTGCAGGTTGCGGCTGAGCAAGGTCGCGGTGCTGCTCTGCTCCTGAGTGGCAGCGCTGATCGCGGCAAACTGCTCACCGGCGTCGCGGCTCTGCTGGTCAATCTGAGCCAGCGCATCAGCCACTTTGACGTTGCGTTCAAGGCCTTCCTGCATCAGCCGGTTGCCCTGCTGCAGGGTGCTGATGGCGTGCCCGGTCTGCTGCTGGATACTGCCGATCATTCCGGAAATCTCGTCGGTTGCCGAACGGGTCCGCGCCGCCAGGCCGCGCACCTCATCGGCCACCACGGCAAAGCCACGGCCCTGCTCACCGGCGCGAGCGGCCTCGATTGCCGCGTTGAGCGCGAGCAGGTTGGTTTGCTCGGCGATGGCGGTGATCACCCCGACGATGCCGCCGATTTCCTGCGAGCGGGCGCCAAGGGTGTCCATGACCTCAGCAGTGCCGCCGAGGGCATCGGCGATCTGGCGTAGCGAGGCTGACGCTTCGTTCATCGCGCTGCGGCCAACCCGGGTGTGCTCGGCATTGTCGCGGGCCATGCGTTCGGTGCCGGCCATATTGTCGGCAATGTTCATAGAGGTGGCGCTGAACTCTTCGACGGCGCCAGCCATGCTGGTGATTTCGCCAGACTGCTGCTCCATGCCTTCGCAGGCACCGGACGACAACCCGGCCAGCGAACGAGCACGGCCGCTGACCTGCTCGGAGGCGCTGCGAATGTGCGCAACCATGGTCGACAGTGCTTCACCCATCTGGTTGAAGCTGCGCGCCAACTGGCCAATCTCGTCGTTGCTGCTGACCGTCAGACGCGCGCTCAGATCACCCGCACCCAGGGCTTCGGCCTGACGCAGCAGGTCGCTCAGTGGGCGCAGCTTGCGCCGCAGCAGGAACAGCGTCGCCGCCACCGCCAGCAGCATGGCCAGCAGGCTGCCAATCGCCAGGCGCAGGCCGACACTCCAGGTCACGTCGCGAATCTCGGCTTCGGGCATGCTCGCAACAACTGTCCACGGGCCTTCAGCAAACGGCATGGCAACGCTGAAAATCTGCTGGTCGGCGTTGTCCCAGAAGCTGCCAGTCCCCGGCTCTGCAGCGAGGTTCTTGACGGCTTGCGCGGCCGTCTCGGCATTGCCCACATCAGCCGGCGGCACCAGCCACTTGCCCTGCTCGTCGAGCAGCGCCAGCGAGCCGGTGTGACCGATGCGGAAGCGCTTGAGGTTGGCGAGCTGGGCGTTCTGCGCATCGGTGTAGTCGAAGCCGACGAACAACACCGCAATGACTCGGCCGCTGTCATCGCGCACCGGCACGTAGCGGGTCATGTAGTTGCGCTCGAACAGCACGGCACGGCCAACGTAGTTTTGCCCGGCCATCAACTTGGCATAGGCCGGGTGCTGGCGGTCGAGCTGGGTGCCGATGGCGCGGCTGCCATCCTGCTTGGTCAGCGAGGTGCTGATGCGGATGAAGTCATCGCCACTGCGCACGAACACGGTGGCGACGCCAGCAGTCATCTGCTTGAACTCGTCGACCTGCTGGAAATCGTTGTTGAGCAGGTGTTCCCCCAGATACAGCGCCGGCGTGGCCTGGCCGGCGACAGTGGCGCTTTCGCCGGCATGCAGGCTCAGACCCGAGGCGAAACGGCGCTCGAACAGGCCGCTGAGGCGCTGGGTGTTGTCCTTCAGCGAACCATGGAAGGTATCCAGCTGGTCAGCCAGCAGCCGCGCTTCACTGGCCAGGTGTTCCTGGCGGGTGGCGAGGTTGGCGTTATCCAGCGAGCGCAGGGCAAACAGGGTACTGCCGGTGATCACCAGCGCCAGCACGATGGCGAGGGCGATCCCGAGCTGTGAGGCAATCCGGGCACGGGGTTGAGGCATGTGCAAGCTCCTGGCAAGGGGCCGGGATCATCCTGATCGCGCTGACCGCCCGCTGCTTTCGACGGGTAATCGCGTCCTCTTGCGGGACGCTGGTGCCACTAAATCGGCGTCGCGGACGAATACTTGAGTGCCGGACCGGGACATTCGCAAACGTTTTACTACGCAAGCGCTGGCAGGATTTGCACCGCTGGCAAGTCCATTGCCGCCGCCTCTTCCTGGAGAAACCCGCTCAAGCGACGCAGGCGCTCTGTGCCGGGCCTGGTGCGTGGCCAGACCAGGTAATAGTCCATGCCGCTGGCCACTGCGGTCGGCCACGGCAGGCTCAGCCGGCCTTGAGCGACGTCTTCGGCCACCATCAACAGATCGCCCATGGAGATCCCGTAGCCACGCGCCGCAGCGATCATGCCCAGTTCAAGCGTGTCGAAGACCTGCCCACCCTTGAGCGAAACCTTGTCAGCCAGGCCCATGCGCGCCAGCCAGCTACGCCAGTCACGTTTGTCCGGGGTCGGATGCAGCAGTTCGATGTCAGCCAGGCGCTGCTCATCCCAAGGCCCCTCGTCGATCAGCTGCGCAGCGCCGACCGGGATCAGCAACTCGGAGAACAACCGCCGCACCTCCCAGTCGACCGGGAACTGGCCATCGCTGAGCAATACCGCGCAGTCGAACGGCTCGTGATTGAAATCGACATGGTCGACGTCCATCCAGGCGCTGGTCAGTTGCACTTCGTTGCCCGGTTGCAGATGGCGAAAGCGGCTCAGCCGCGCCAGCAGCCAGCGCATGGTCAGGGTCGACGGGGCTTTCATGCGCAGGATGTCATCTTCGCCGCGCAAGGTATCGCAGGCGCGCTCCAGCGAAGCGAAGCCATCGCGCACGCCGGGCAGCAGCATCCGCGCCGCCTCGGTCAGCTGCAGGCTGCGGCCGCTGCGCACGAACAGGCGGCAGGCGAAGTGCTCCTCCAGCGTGCGGATGTGCCGGCTGACGGCGCTTTGCGTAATCGACAACTCCTCGCCGGCGCGAGTGAACGAGGAATGCCGTGCAGCCGCCTCGAATGCACGCAGTGCATAGAGCGGAGGGAGTTGTCTGGACATGGGGCACCTGCAATACGGGGGGCACGAACGAGCAAGGCAAATCATACATACATGAGTTCAACTCATGGGAGGGATCGCATTTATCCTTTTGTGGAAAGTTGACCCAGGCCTCAGAATCCACCTCCTGTTCATCCCCCAGCATCAAGGACTCTCACCATGCACGTCGCGCCCACCGTTGAACTCAAGGCTCTGCTGCGCCTGGCCGGGCCGCTGATTGCCTCGCAGTTGGCGCATATGCTGATGGTGCTGACCGACACCTTGATGATGGCGCGGATCAGCCCGCAGGCCCTGGCCGGTGGCGGCCTGGGCGCGGCGAGCTATTCGTTCGTGTCGATCTTCTGCCTGGGCGTGATTGCCGCCGTCGGCACGCTGGTGGCGATCCGCAAGGGTGCCGGGGATATCGCCGGCGCCACCCGCCTCGCTCAGGCCGGCATCTGGCTGGCCTGGGCTTTGGCGCTGGGCGCCGCGCTGGCATTGTGGAACCTCGGCCCGGTGCTGCTGATGTTTGGTCAGCAGCCGGAAAACGTCGAGGCGGCCATGGCCTTCCTCACCCTGTTGCCACTGGCACTACCCAGCTACCTGACGTTTATGGCCTTGCGCGGCTTCACCAGCGCCCTTGGCCGGTCGACGCCGGTGATGGTCATCAGCCTGGTCGGCACGGTGCTCAACTACCTGCTCAACCATGCGCTGATCGAGGGCATGTTCGGTTTGCCCAAACTCGGCCTGGTCGGCATTGGCTTGGTCACCGCGCTGGTCTCGCTGGGCATGGCCATCGCCCTGGCGCTGTATATCCGCTGGCACCGCTTCTACGACGCCTACCCGCTGCGCAAGGGCCTGGCGCGGCCATCGCTGTCGGCGTTGCGCGAGCTGTGGCGGCTGGGCCTGCCGATTGGCGGAACGTACATGGTCGAAGTCGGCTTGTTCGCCTTCGCCGCGCTGTGCATGGGTGTGCTCGGCAGCACCGAGCTGGCGGCGCATCAGATCGCCCTGCAGATCGTCTCGACCGCGTTCATGGTGCCGACCGGGTTGTCTTATGCGGTGACCATGCGGGTCGGCCTGTATTACGGCGGCGGCAACCTGCTTGCAGCGCGCAGTGCCGGGCGGGTCGGTATTTGCTTTGGTGCGCTGTTGATGTTTGCCTTCGCCGCGCTGTTCCTGTTGCTGCCCGAGCAGTTGGTGGGATTGTTCATCGACCGCAATGACCCTGCCTTTGCCGGCATCTTCCAGCTGGCAGTGGGGCTGGTGATGGTGGCGGCGTGGTTTGAGTTGTTCGATGGTGTGCAGACCATCGCCATGGGTTCGATCCGCGGCCTGCAAGACGCCAAGACCACCTTCCTGATCGGTCTGGGCTGTTATTGGCTGATCGGCGCGCCAAGTGCGTGGCTGTTTGCCTTCAACCTCGACGGCGGTGCACTCGGCATCTGGTGGGGCCTGGCGCTGGGCCTGGCCTGCTCCTCGGTGGCGCTGACCTTCGCGTTTGAATGGCGAGTGCGGCGGATGTTGCGCAAGGTTGCCGTGGGGGGGTGACGGTCGGGAATGCTGGGGGCGCTTTGCGCCCCTTTCGCGACACAAGGCCGCTCCTACAGGGACCGCGCAATGCCCAGACGACATGGTTCCTGTAGGAGCGGCCTTGTGTCGCGAAAGGGCTGCAAAGCAGCCCCGGCGCACTCAGACAGCGCGGATCGCACTGACCGGCACCTGCTGCAGGTAGGTCACCAGCTCATCCACCGGCAGCGGCTGGCTGACCAGAAAACCCTGCACCTGGTCGCAGCCAAAGCCGCGCAGCAGCGCCATCTGCTCTTCGCTTTCGACACCCTCGGCGACCACTTCGAGGTTGAGGTTGTGCGCCAGGTTGATCATCGCGTGGACCAGCTTGCGGTTTTCTTCGCGCAGCTCCATACCACCGACAAAACTGCGGTCGACCTTGAGCAAGGTGATCGGCAGGCTGTTCAGGTGCACGAACGACGAAAAACCGGTGCCAAAGTCATCCAGCGAGAAGCGCACACCCAGGCGGCCCAGGGCGTCCATGGTCTGGCGCACCAGCTCGTTGCGGCGCATCACCGCGGTTTCGGTCAGTTCGAACTCAAGCCACCGGGCATCGACGCCATGCTCGATGATCAGCCGGCTCAGGGTCGCCAGCAGCTGGCTGTCCTGAAACTGGCGAAAGCTAAGGTTGACCGCCATGTGCAGCGGCGCAATGCCGTGCTCACGCAGGCCCTGCATGTCGCGCAGGGCACGTGAGATGACCCAGTAGCCGAGCGGCACGATCAGGCCGCTCTGCTCGGCCAGCGGCACGAATTCGCTCGGCGGCAGCAGGCCGCGTTCGGGGTGGTTCCAGCGTACCAGTGCTTCGAGGCCAACGATGCGGCCATCGACGAGGTTCAGCCGTGGCTGGTAATGCAGTTCCAGCTCGTCGCGGCGCAGGGCGCGGCGCAGTTCGCCTTCAAGGTCAGCCAGGCTGCGCGCATTGCGGTTGATCCGCTCGTTGAACACATGAAAGCTGCAACCCTGCACGCTCTTGGCCTGGCGCATGGCGATGTGCGCATGCCACATCAGTGGGTCGGCGCCGGCCTGCGCGCGGGCATGGGCCAGACCCAGGCTGCAGCCCACCAGCAGGCTTTCGCCATCGACCCAGTACGGCTCACCCAGCGCTTCGACGATGCGCTCGGCCACCCATTCGGCGCGGTTCGGCTCGCGACGGGTGTCGATCAGCAGGGCGAATTCGTCGCTGCCCAGCCGGGCCAGCTGATCGCCCGCCTCCAGCTGCAACTTGAGCCGGGTCACCACCTGCAGGATCAGCCGGTCGCCGCCCTGATGGCCGAGCGCATCGTTGACGTGGCGAAAGTTGTCCAGATCCAGATGGCCAAGAGCAACGCCACGGCCGTCGTGTTCGGCCAGGCGCGTGGTCAGCAGGGCCTGAAAGCCCTGACGGTTGGCGATGCCGGTCAGCGGGTCCTGTTCGGCCAGGCGCTGCAGGGTGGCGACCAGCACGCCGCGCTCGCGCACATGACGCAGCGAGCGGCGCAGGCTGTCACTGCTCAGTTGCGCCAGCACCAGCCAGTCACTGACGCCGGCAGGCGGCGCCTCGGGCTCGTCGTCGAGCAGGACAATGGTCGGCAACTCGCAGCGGCCCGGGGTCGGCAGCAGCGCAGGCGTTGCCAGCACCACCGCCTGACGGTCATGGGCAAACAGGCTGTTGACCGCCTCCCAGTTGGGCGCGGTCAGCAGCACCGCGCTGCCAGCCAAAGGCTGCAGGCAGTCGCGCAAGCTGGCGGCCCACTCCGGCTCATCGGCCAACAGCAGCAAACGCAAGGGTTCGACAGGCGTGGACAAGCGCGCTCCTTAGGCGAGGTCGTTAACCGTGACGGGGGTATCCTACCTCAAGAGCCAAATGATATTCACTCTTATTAACACCCATCCCGGGGCTGCACTCCGTCGTATTCTGTCGCGCATCCTGCTCCAAAAGTCGTACAACCGGCAAATCTGATTTGAGTAATAGCTCGATTGTGGCGGCAAGGCCATGATCCACTCCCGCCAGGTAGGGCACCGGACGTCACAAAAGTCTGACTCCGGCGTCAGACGGTCGCGCCACAAGCGTGACTTGCCTGTTAGAATGCGCGGCTATTTTCTGGCGACCCCGGTTCTAGCATGTCCCGACTCAATCCCCGGCAACAAGAAGCCTGTGACTATGTCGGCGGCCCTCTTTTGGTGCTCGCCGGTGCTGGCTCCGGCAAGACCAGCGTGATCACCCGCAAGATCGCCCACCTGATCCAGAACTGCGGCATCCGTGCCCAGTACATCGTCGCCATGACCTTCACCAACAAGGCCGCGCGCGAGATGAAGGAGCGGGTCGCCACTCTGCTGCGCGCAGGTGAGGGCCGCGGCCTGACCGTCTGCACCTTCCACAACCTGGGCTTGAACATCATCCGCAAGGAGCACAAGCACCTGGGCTACAAGCCGGGCTTCTCGATCTTCGACGAGGCCGACATCAAGGCTTTGCTGTCGGACATCATGCAGAAGGAGTACTCCGGCGACGACGGCATCGACGAGATCAAGAACATGATCGGTGCCTGGAAGAACGAGCTGATCATGCCCGCCGAGGCGTTGGAAAAAGCCCGCAATCCGCGCGAGCAGACCGCCGCCATCGTCTACACCCACTATCAGCGCACGCTCAAGGCGTACAACGCGGTGGACTTCGACGACCTGATCCTGCTGCCGGTCAAACTGTTCCAGGAGCACCCCGAGGTGCTTGAGCGCTGGCAGAACAAGGTGCGCTACCTGCTGGTCGACGAATACCAGGACACCAACGCCAGTCAGTATCTGCTGGTGAAGATGCTGATCGGCATGCGCAACCAGTTCACCGTGGTCGGCGACGATGACCAGTCGATCTACGCCTGGCGCGGTGCCCGCCCGGAAAACCTCATGCTGTTGAAAGAGGACTATCCGTCGCTGAAGGTGGTCATGCTCGAGCAGAACTACCGCTCGACCAGCCGTATCCTGCGTTGCGCCAACGTGCTGATCGCCAACAACCCGCATGATTTCGAAAAGCAGCTGTGGAGCGAGATGGGCCACGGTGACGAAATCCGCGTGATCCGCTGCAAGAACGAGGAAACCGAGGCCGAGCGTGTGGCCATGGAAATCCTCACCTTGCACCTGCGCACCGACCGTCCCTACAGCGACTTTGCCATCCTCTACCGCGGCAACTACCAGGCCAAGCTGATCGAATTGAAGCTGCAGCACCACCAGGTGCCGTATCGCCTGTCGGGCGGCAACAGCTTCTTCGGGCGCCAGGAGGTCAAGGACCTGATGGCCTACCTGCGCCTGCTGGTCAATCCGGATGACGACAACGCCTACCTGCGCGTGATCAACGTGCCGCGCCGGGAAATCGGCTCGACCACCCTGGAAAAGCTCGGCAACTATTCCACCGAACGTGGCGTGTCGATGTACGCCGCCAGCGACGAAATTGGCCTCGGCGAGCACCTCGATGCGCGCTACACCGAGCGCTTGCAGCGCTTCAAGCACTGGCTCGACGGCGTTCGCCACAAGGTTGCGCTGGATGACCCGATCGCAGCGCTGCACGAGATGGTCCGCGACATCGACTACGAAAACTGGATCCGCCAGAACACCGCCAGTGACAAGGCGGCGGATTTCCGGATCAGCAACGTCTGGTTCCTGATCGATGCCTTGAAAAACACCCTCGAGAAAGACGAAGAGGGTGACATGACCATCGAGGACGCCATCGGCAAACTGGTCCTGCGCGACATGCTCGAGCGCCAGCAGGAAGAAGAGGAAAACGCCGAAGGCGTGCAGATGATGACCTTGCACGCCTCCAAAGGCCTGGAATTCCCCTACGTGTTCATCATGGGCATGGAAGAGGAAATCCTCCCGCACCGCTCCAGCATCGAGGCCGACACCATCGAAGAAGAGCGGCGCCTGGCCTACGTGGGCATCACCCGCGCACGCCAGACCCTGGCCTTCACCTTCGCTGCCAAGCGCAAGCAGTACGGCGAAATCATCGATTGCACGCCCAGCCGCTTCCTTGACGAACTACCGCCGGATGATCTGTGCTGGGAAGGTCTGGACGATGCGCCGGTTGAAGTCAAAGCCGCGCGCGGCAACAACGCCTTGGCCGATATACGGGCAATGCTCAAGCGCTGAACCCTTTTACACTTTTGTCACGGCAGCCAGCCGTGGCCACTTTTTGCTACATCGAGGAATACCACAGTGGAAGCACTGCAGCAGAAGATTCGCGAAGAAGGCATCGTGCTTTCCGACCAGGTTCTCAAAGTCGACGCGTTTCTCAACCACCAGATCGATCCTGCGCTGATGCAGCTGATCGGTGACGAATTCGCCCGACTGTACGCAGACTCCGGCGTGACCAAGATCGTTACCATCGAAGCCTCGGGCATCGCTCCGGCGATCATGACCGGCCTGAAACTCGGTGTACCGGTGCTGTTCGCCCGCAAGCACCAGTCGCTGACCCTGACCGAAAACCTGCTGACTGCCTCGGTGTATTCGTTCACCAAGCAGACCGAGAACACCGTGGCGATTTCGCCGCGTCATCTCAACAGCAGCGACCGCGTGCTGGTCATCGACGACTTCCTCGCCAACGGCAAGGCCTCGCAGGCGCTGATCTCGATCATCAAGCAGGCTGGCGCTACCGTTGCCGGGCTGGGCATCGTCATCGAGAAGTCGTTCCAGGGCGGCCGTGCCGAGCTCGACAGCCAGGGTTACCGGGTTGAGTCGCTAGCGCGGGTCAAGTCGCTTGCAGGCGGCGTGGTCACCTTCATCGAGTGACGCTCACCGGGTTGCCTGCAACCCGGCCAGCAGCAGGCGCTGATACAGCTCTTGTTTCAGCCCCTGCGGCTGCTCCAGGCCCATCCGCGCCAGCTGCGCCGGATAGGCTTCGGGCGGCGGTGCATCGAGCGCCGCCTTGCCCAGCTCGAGCACCTCGCTCAGCTTGAACTTGCTCTTGAGCCAGTTCAGCGCCCTGAACAAATCACGCTCCTCGGCGGTGAAGTCCGTGCCCAGCGGATACTCCGGGAACAACCGTGGATGCCGCTCACGCAGCGCTTCGAGGCGCTCCGGGGTGTTGTCGCAAAAGCGCTGATCCAGCACGAAGTCCTTGGCCAGTTTGCCGGCGGCCTTGGCCTGCTCGAGCAACTCGCCCTGAAAACGTGAATCGCTGATCGCCAGCAGCCGGGCGATGACTTCGCTGTCGGTCTGCCCGCGCAGGTCGGCGATGCCGTATTCGGTGACGACGATATCGCGCAGGTGCCGCGGGATGGTGCAGTGGCCATAGGTCCAGTACAGGTTGGAGCTCACCTCGCCACCGGCCTCGCGCCAGCTGCGCAGCAGCAGCACCGAGCGGCCGCCTTGCAACGCGTGGCCCTGGGCGACGAAATTGTACTGCCCGCCTACCCCGCTCAGAACGCGACCGTCTTCCAGCTGGTCGGCGACGCCGGCGCCGAGCAGGGTCATGGCGAATACGGTGTTGATGAAGCGTGCATCGCGGCGCTGGCGGCGCTTCAATTCTTCCTGGCCATACAGCTCGTTGATGTAGCTGATGGCGGTCATTGCGTAGCGCTGGCGCTGCTCCAGCGGCATCTCGCGCAGACGCTGGTAGAACGCCTGTGGGCCGAGAAAGAAACCACCGTGCACCAGCACCCCGTGCTCATCGGCCGGGCGTCGCACCACGCCGGCTTCGGCCAGCGCCAGCAGGCCGTTGACGAACATTTCGCTGCAGCCATACAGGCCTTGAGCGAAGCCATCCAGGCCGCCTTCACGTTCGATCAGCGCCAGCCACGGCTGGATATCCAGCTCGTCCAGCACGGCGCGGTAACCCTCGTTGTCGCCCTGGCGAGCCAACAACGCAGCAGTTACCGCATCGCCCATGGCGCCGATGCCGATCTGCAGCGTGCCACCGTCACGCACCAGGGCGCTGGCGTGCAGGCCGATGCAATGGTCCTGAGTCGCCACCGGCATGTTCGGGGTGGAAAACAGCCGGCGCTGCTCGGGCTCGTCGATCAACAGGTCGAAGGCCTGGCGCCCCAGTTCGGCAGCGCCGGGCATGTACGGCAGCTCGGTGTGCACCTGGCCGAGCAGAAGAATGGTCTCGCCGGCGGCGCGGCGCTTGGCGACCATCGGCAGCAGGTCGAGGGTGATGTCCGGGTTGCAGGCCAGGCTCAGGTGATCCGGGCGCTCCGGGGTTTCGGCCACCAGTTGCGCGATCAGGTTGAGGCCCTTGGCGTTGATATCGCGGGCGGCGTGGCTGTAGTTGCTGCTGACGTAGTCCTGCTGGGCCATGCAGCTGTGCAGCAGGCTGCCGGGCTGCATGAAGAACTGCTCGACGCGGATATTGGCGGGCAGTTTGTCGCCGCGCAGGTCGGCCAGGTAGTCGAGCTCTTCGTAGTCGGCGAAGACCCGTTCTATGAAGGGTTCGAGGAAGCGTTTCTGCAGGCCATCGCCCAATGGCGGCCGGCCGAGGCTGAGCGCGGTGTAGATGGTCAGACGGCGTTCGGGCAGCTCACGGATGCGGGCATAGAGCGCGTTGACGAAGGCATTCGGTTTGCCCAGGCCGAGCGGCAGGCCCATGTGAATATGGGCGGGCAAATGGGCCAGAACGTGATCTACGGCCTGGTCGATGCTGCAGCTGTGGGCCATCGGTGCCTCCTGTTACGTCCATGCGGTCAGGGGGTTGGACCGTGGGCGGGCGGGATTTGCTGCACCTGGCTTGGGATTGCTGGGGCTGTTGCGCAGCCCCAGCAACCGATAGGTCAAAGCCCGGACATCTTCTGAATCGCCGCCTTCAGCTCATCGTCCGAACAATCAGCGCAGGTGCCCTTGGGCGGCATGGCGTTGATCCCGGTAATCGCCTTGGCGAGGATCCCATCAAGCCCACCCTGATGATCGGCACGCTCTTTCCAAGCAGCGGTATCGCCGATCTTCGGCGCATTGAGCAGGCCGGTGGCATGGCAGGCATTGCAGTGCTTGGCGATCACGTCATCAGCCGACTTGGCCGCGCCACCGCTGGCCACAGCCGCCACGGCCATGCCCTTGCATTCCTGGCCCTGAACACACACCTGGCCGACCGGCGCCAGGCGCTTGGCAATATCATCGTTGGTCGCCGCGTTTGCGGTGACTGCCCACAGGGCGAAAACGGCAGCTGGTATGGCCAGCATCTTCTTGATTTGGTTCACGCGTTCACCCTCATGGTGGCTGATCACGCCCGCAGCCACGAATTGCGGGCGTTGAAAAGTATAGCGGCTACACCACAGCCGCGAAACGACCACACAAGTGAAAGGGCTATTGGCGAATCAATACGCTGCGCTGGATCAAAAGTTCGACGGTGTCGCGGCACTGATCAAGCGTGCGGGCTCGGCAAACGGGTTGCGAAAACGGTGCGGACGGGTGCTCTCGAAGTAATAACTGTCGCCAGCTTCGAGCACAAAGGTCTCGCTACCGACCACCAGCTCCAGGCGGCCTTCGAGGAGGATGCCGGTCTCTTCGCCATCGTGGGTGAGCATCTCGTCACCGGTGTCGGCGCCAGGCGGGTAGACCTCGTTGAGGAAGGCAATGGCGCGATTGGGGTGCGACTTGCCGACCAGTTTCATGGTCACCGCACCGTCGGAGATGTCGATCAGCTCATGGGCCTTGTAGACGATCTGGGCCTGGCTTTCGACTTCCATTTCTACCGAAAAGAACTCGACCATCGACATCGGAATGCCACTGAGCACCTTGCGCAGCGAGCTGATCGAAGGGCTCACGCTGTTTTTCTCGATCATCGAGATGGTGCTGTTGGTTACCCCCGCGCGCTTGGCGAGTTCCCGCTGGGACAGGCCCTTGAGCTTGCGGATGGCTTGCAGTCGTTCGCCGACGTCCAAAGCTTGCGCCTCCTGAAACGGTGGGGGTGGGGTCGAATGTGAACGATATCATGGCAATGCCGTTCAGTATTTACAACACTCCACACCCCTGCCCGTCCGCAGCGCAGCTTTATTCGCCGATGTACTCCAGTGGCACCCGCTTCAGGTTGCAGAACAGCTGGTAAGGAATGGTCCCGGCATGCCCGGCCACGTCACTGGCCAACACCTGCTTGCCCCACAGCTCGACCGGGCTGCCCAGGGTCGCTTCGGGGACATCGGTCAGGTCGATGCAGAGCATGTCCATCGACACCCGGCCGATCAGTTGGCTGCGCTTGCCGGCCACCAGCACCGGGGTGCCAGTTGGGGCCTGGCGTGGGTAACCGTCGGCATAACCCATCGCAACCACGCCGACCCGGGTCGGCCGTGGACTGATGAACTTGGCGCCATAACCGACCGGTTGACCCGCAGGCAGTTCGCGCACACTGATGACCCGCGATTGCAGAGTCATGACCGGTTGCAGTCGGCTCGCCTCGGCCTGGGGCACCTCGAACGGCGTCGCTCCGTACAGCATGATGCCAGGGCGCACCCAGTCGCTCGGCACCTGCGGCCAGCCAAGCACGGCCGGTGAGTTGCGCAGGCTGCATTCGGCGCTGAGGCCTTGGCGCGCCTCTTCGAATGCCGCGAGCTGCTGCGCCGTGGCCTGCACATCAAGCTCGTCGGCGCGGGCGAAGTGGCTCATCAAGACGATGCGCGCCACCTTGCCGCTGGCCAGCAGGCGCTGATAGGCCTGCTGGTAATCCTCTGGATGCAGACCCACTCGGTGCATGCCGCTGTCGAGCTTGAGCCAGACCTTCAACGGCTTGGCCACAGCGCTCTGTTCGATCGCTTCCAGTTGCCACAACGAATGCACCACGCACCACAGATCATTGGCGCTGATCAGCGCCAGCTCGCTGGCTTCGAAGAAGCCTTCGAGCAACAGAATCGGCCCTTTGATGCCAGCGGCGCGCAGCTCCAGCGCCTCTTCGATACAGGCCACAGCGAAGCCATCGGCCTCAGCCTCCAAGGCAAGCGCACAGCGCACCGCGCCATGCCCATAGGCATCGGCCTTGATCACGGCGAGGGCTTTGGCACCGGACAGTTCACGGGCCAGACGATAGTTGTGGCGCAGGGCCTGGAGGTCGATCAGGGCGCGGGCGGGACGCATGGCGGCAGCCTTCTGGCAGTACGGGTTGTTGAATAAGCCCCCGGCACGGTGGGTGGGGGGTAGGTAGCCACCGCGCCGGGGTGAGGGAACGGGTTACGGCAGTGCAGCGACCACCGACAGCTCGACGAGGATTTCCGGCTCGCACAGCTTGGCTTCAACTGTGGCCCGGGCAGGCGCAACGCCGGCCGGCAGCCACTGGTCCCAGACCGCGTTCATGCCGGCGAAGTCGGCGTCGATGTCTTTCATGTAGATGGTCACCGAGAGCAAGCGGGTCTTGTCGGTACCGGCCTGGTCGAGCAGTTGCTCGATGGTCGCCAGCGTCTCGCGGGTCTGCTGCTCAATGCCGGCGCTGAGGTCATCACCGACCTGACCTGCCAGGTACACCGTGCCGTTGTGGGTGACGATCTGACTCATGCGCTCATTGGTGAGCTGGCGCTGGATTGCCATGCTTGGCGAACTCCTTGTGGTTGCCATAACGGGAAATATCGAGGCCCTCAGCACTGATCTGCGGCTTGCGCTTGGCGATCAGGTCGGCCAGCAAACGCCCGGAGCCACAGGCCATGGTCCAGCCCAGGGTGCCGTGACCGGTGTTAAGGAACAGATTGCGGAAACTGGTTGCACCCACGATCGGCGTACCGTCCGGAGTGGCCGGGCGCAGGCCGGTCCAGAAGCTGGCCTGGCTCAGGTCGCCGCCGCGAGGATAAAGGTCGTTGACGATCATCTCCAGCGTTTCGCGCCGGCGCGGGTTCAGCGACAGGTCAAAACCGGCGATCTCGGCCATGCCGCCGACACGGATGCGGTTGTCGAAACGGGTGATTGCGACCTTGTAGGTCTCGTCGAGAATGGTCGAAGTCGGCGCCATGCCAGGGTCGGTGATCGGCACGGTGAGCGAGTAACCCTTGAGTGGATACACCGGCGCCTTGATACCCAGTGGCTTGAGCATCTGCGGCGAGTAGCTGCCCAGTGCCAGCACGTAGCGGTCAGCGGTTTCGAGCTTGCCGTCGATCCACACGCCGTTGATGCGATCACCAGCATGGTCCAGGCGTTGGATGTCCTGACCGAAGCGGAACTCGACACCGAGCTTGATGGCCATCTCGGCCAGCTTGTTGGTGAACAGCTGACAGTCGCCGGTCTGGTCGTTTGGCAGGCGCAGGGCACCGGCGAGAATGTCGGTAACCCCGGCAAGGGCCGGCTCGACACGGGCAATGCCATCGCGGTCGAGCAGCTCGTACGGCACACCCGACTGCTCGAGTACGGCGATGTCTTTTGCCGCCGCATCGAGCTGCGCCTGGGTGCGGAACAGCTGAGTGGTGCCCAACGCACGGTTTTCGTAGCTCAGGCCGGTCTCGGCGCGCAGCTCGTCGAGGCAGTCGCGGCTGTATTCAGACAGCCGCACCATGCGCTCTTTATTCACGGCATAGCGGTTGGCGGTGCAGTTGCGCAGCATCTGCGCCATCCACAGGTACTGGTCTACATCGCCAGTGAGCTTGATCGCCAGCGGGGCGTGGCGCTCCAGCAGCCACTTGATGGCCTTGAGCGGGACACCCGGGGCGGCCCAGGGCGAGGCGTAGCCCGGCGAGATCTGGCCGGCGTTGGCAAAACTGGTTTCCATGGCCACCGCTGGCTGGCGGTCGACCACCGTCACCTCGAAACCTTGCCGGGCCAGGTAGTAGGCACTGGCGGTACCGATTACACCGCTACCAAGCACCAGAACTCGCATCGTCTATCCCTCGCACGCGGCACGCCGCGACATTTTGTTTATATGGCATGAATGGGCGCAGTATATGAAGGACCGGCCAGTGCATTTCACTATATAAAGGCCTATATTTGGCGACAATTCTTGGCCATGTCGGCTTTTACGGAGGGGCATCCCCTATGAGAACCCAGCATCAGAGCAAGCGTGAACTGGACAAGATCGACCGCAATATCCTGCGGATCCTGCAGAGTGACGGCCGTATCTCGTTCACCGAGCTGGGTGAAAAGGTCGGCCTCTCCACCACCCCGTGCACCGAGCGCGTGCGCCGCCTGGAGCGCGAGGGGATCATCATGGGCTACAACGCCCGGCTCAATCCGCAGCACCTCAAGGGCAGCCTGCTGGTGTTTGTCGAGATCAGCCTGGACTACAAGTCAGGGGATACTTTCGAGGAGTTTCGCCGCGCCGTGCTCAAGCTGCCGCATGTGCTTGAGTGCCATCTGGTGTCGGGCGACTTCGATTATCTGGTCAAGGCGCGGATATCCGAGATGGCCTCGTACCGCAAGCTGCTCGGCGACATCCTGCTGAAGCTGCCGCACGTGCGCGAGTCGAAGAGCTACATCGTCATGGAAGAAGTCAAAGAGAGCCTGTGCCTGCCGATTCCGGACTGAGGCTCAGACCAGCACCTGGCGGGTGCTGGCAATGAACTGGTGCACCAGTTGCTCCGCCTCGGGCTCGATTGGCTCGGCCGGGCCGCGCCCGCGCGGGCAGGCCAGGCGCGGCGTGGTGCCGAACAGACGGCAGATCATTGGCCGCTCAGCGTACACCGTGCAACCTTGCGCGCCGAGGTGCACGCAGTCGAGCCGCTCCAGCGCGGCGGCTTGCTCTTCAGCGGATTTACGCGGCAGTGCGGCCATTTCTTCCGCCGAGGTGGTCACCGGCCCGCAGCAGTCGTGGCAGCCGGGCTCGCATTCGAAAGAAGGGATCAGTTCGCGCAGAAAGTGGATCTTGTGGCGGTTGCAGGACATGGCGTGACAGGGATCTGGAAGGTGAAGTGGATTATAGGCCCATTCGCGGGTAAACCCGCTCCCACAGGGATCGGGCAAGGTCTGACTCTAGCGCTGTACCTGTGGGAGCGGGCTTGCCCGCGAACGAGGGCGCAGCCCTCGCCGGTTGCCGCAAGCCAAACCCCCGGCTTATGCTCGCCGCCTTCCACTCTCCGCCAAGGCCGATCCGATGATCCACAGCGCGCAGCACGCCGCCTCCTATTACGCCGCCAGCAGCGCGCCACAGACGGATCACCCGGCTCTGCAAGGCCAGCACAGCGCCGACGTGTGTATCGTCGGCGGTGGCTATTCGGGCCTGAACACGGCCATCGAACTGGCCGAGCGCGGCCTGTCGGTGATCTTGCTCGAAGCGCGCAAAATCGGCTGGGGCGCCAGCGGGCGCAACGGTGGTCAGCTGATTCGCGGGGTCGGCCATGGCCTTGAGCAGTTTTTGCCGGTGCTCGGCGAGCAGGGTGTGCACAGCCTCAAGCTGATGGGCCTGGAAGCGGTGGATATCGTCCGCCAGCGGGTCGAGCGCCATGCGATTGCCTGCGACCTGACCTGGGGCTACTGCGACCTGGCGAACAAGCCCGGCGAGCTGCAGGGCTTTGCCGCCGACGCCGAAGAGCTGCGCAGCCTCGGTTATTGCCATGAGCTGCGCCTGGTACCGGCAGAAGACATCCGCACAGTGGTCAACTCCGAGCGCTATGTCGGCGGCCTGATCGACATGGGCTCGGGCCACCTGCATCCGCTCAACCTGGCACTGGGCGAGGCGGCTGTTGCTGCGGGCTTGGGCGTGCGCCTGCACGAACACTCCGAGGTCACGCGCATCGACTATGGCCCGCAAGTGCAGGTGCACACTGCCAGCGGCACGGTCCGCGCCAGCACGCTGGTGCTGTGCTGCAACGCTTATCACAACGACCTCAACCGCGAACTGGGCGGCAAGGTACTGCCCGCCGGCAGCTACGTGATTGCCACCGAGCCGCTGGGCGAGAAACGCGCGCGGGCCTTGCTGCCGCAGAACATGGCGGTCTGCGACCAACGCGTGGCGCTCGACTACTATCGCCTTTCGGCCGATCACCGGCTGCTGTTCGGCGGCGCCTGCCACTACTCCGGGCGCGACCCGCAGGATATCGCCGGCTACATGCGGCCGAAGATGCTCAAGGTGTTCCCGCAGCTGGCGGACGTGCGCATCGATTATCAATGGGGAGGCATGATCGGCATCGGCGCCAACCGTCTGCCGCAGGTAGGCCGACTGGCCAGCCAGGCCAACGTGTATTACGCCCAGGCTTACGCCGGTCACGGCCTGAACGCCACGCACCTGGCCGCACGCCTGCTCGGCGAGGCGATCAGCGGCCAGCACAGCGGGCGCTTCGACCTGTTCGCCAAGGTGCCGCACATGACCTTCCCCGGCGGCCGGCACCTGCGCTCGCCGCTGTTGGCGCTGGGCATGCTCTGGCATCGACTCAAAGAGCTGGTGTAGGCGCCACGCGCTTCAGGCCTTCCAGAACGGCTTGCTGCCCTCTTGGCGCGCCTGCTCCCAGCTCAGTCCGATATCACGCAGTTGCTGATCATCGAGCTCGAGCAGGGCGCGCCGGGTACGCCAGCGGTGCAGCATCAGGCCAGCACCGCTAAAGCCTGCTTGAGCGCTGGCGACCTGGGGCTGATGCGCCTCAAGCTGTTCCACTGCGGGTTGCACGCGCACATCACTGAAAACACCCATTGCTGCTTGCTCCTGTTCCAGATCCACCGTGGAGAAAGCATGCGCGCCTGAGCCATAGCCAATACAGACGCAAAAAACCTTTATTATTCCCATACAGAATTGGCGGATCTGGCGCTGAATGCTGTATTTTTGCCCGATCTGTACTGGTCAGTCACCTCAAGCGCTGCAGGAGTATTGCCGTGACGCTGTATCTGAACCTCGCTGAGATGCTCGGCGCGCGCATCGAACAAGGTCTCTACCGGCCCGGCCAGCGGCTGCCGTCGGTGCGCGCGTTGAGTGTTGAACACGGGGTCAGCCTGAGCACCGTACAGCAGGCATACCGCATGCTCGAGGACAACGGCCTGGTCGCGCCGCGGCCAAAATCGGGGTACTTCGTTACCGACCATCGCAGCCTGCCAGCCCTGCCCGCCGTGACCCGGCCAGCGCAACGCCCGGTGGAGATTTCACAGTGGGAGCAGGTGCTGGAGCTGGTGCGCGGCACGCCTCGGCCGGACGTGGTTCAGCTTGGCCGGGGCATGCCCGACGTCAACAGTCCAAGCCTCAAGCCCTTGCTGCGCAGCCTGGCCCAGCTCAGCCGGCGCCAGGACATGCCCGGTCTGTATTACGACAACATCCACGGCAACATCGCCCTGCGCGAACAGATCGCGCGGCTGATGCTCGATTCCGGCTGCCACGTCAGCCCGGCCGACCTGGTGGTGACCACCGGCTGCCACGAAGCGCTGTCGACCAGCATCCGCGCGGTGTGCGAACCCGGCGACATCGTTGCGGTGGATTCGCCCAGCTTTCACGGCGCCATGCAGACGCTCAAAGGCCTGGGGATGAAGGCGCTGGAGATCCCCACCGACCCGACCACCGGGATCAGCCTGGAGGCGCTGGAAATGGCCCTGGAACAGTGGCCAATCAAGCTCATCCAGATCACCCCCAGCTGTAACAATCCGCTGGGCTACATCATGCCCGAGGCGCGCAAGAAGGCCCTGCTGACCCTGGCCCAGCGCTACGACGTGGCGATTCTGGAAGACGACGTCTACGGCGATCTGGCCTATAACTACCCGCGCCCGCCAACGGTCAAGTCGTTCGACGAAGACGGCCGCGTGCTGCTCTGCAGCTCATTCTCCAAGACCCTGGCGCCGGGCCTGCGCATCGGCTGGGTGGCGCCTGGGCGCTATCTGGAGCGGGTGCTGCACATGAAATACATCGGCACTGGCAGCACCTGCGTGCAACCGCAGCTGGCCATCGCCGACTTCATCGCAGGCGGCCACTACCACCCGCATGTACGCCGGATGCGCAGCCAGTATCAGCGCGGGCGCGATCTGATGAGCGACTGGGTGGCGCGCTACTTCCCGCCAGGCACCCGCGTCAGCCGGCCACAGGGCGGCTTCATGCTGTGGGTCGAGCTACCGGAAAGTTTCGACACGCTGCGGCTGAACCGCGCTTTACTCGAACAAGGGGTACAGATCGCGGTGGGCAGTATCTTCTCCGCCTCCGGCAAGTACCGGCACTGCCTGCGCATGAACTACGCGGCGCGGCCCAGCGCCGAGATCGAGGCGGCGGTACGCAAGGTCGGCGAAACCGCCTTGCGCCTGCTGGTCGATGATCACAGCGAGGCGTAACTTTGCCCCACCTGGCATGGTCCATAGCACTCAGCCTTCTGCGCACAGGACGATTCATCCTTGAGACTTCAGCGAGCTTTGCCTCTCATGCTGGCGCTGCTGCTCGGCCTTTCTGGCTGCGCCAGCGTCAATCCGGTTCGTGAAGTCAGCCAGGCGCTACCGGCCAGTGATTCGGCCTTTGGCCGCTCGGTGCAGCGCCAGGCCGCGCCCTATGAAGGTCGCTCGGGCTTTCGCCTGCTGCCCAACAGCAACGAGGCCTTCCGCGCCCGTGCCGAGCTGATCCGCAACGCCCAGGCCAGCATCGACGTGCAGTACTACATCGTCCATGACGGCCTCAGTACCCGGGCGCTGGTGCATGAACTGCTGCAAGCCGCCGACCGTGGCGTGCGCGTACGGATTCTGCTCGACGACACCACCAGTGACGGCCTCGACACGCTGATGGCCACCCTCGCCGCCCACCCCAACATCCACATGCGCGTGTTCAATCCGCTGCACCTGGGCCGCAGTACCGGTGTCACCCGCGGCGTCGGCCGCCTGTTCAACCTGTCGCGCCAGCACCGGCGCATGCACAACAAGCTGTTTCTGGTCGACAACAGCATGGCCATTGTCGGCGGGCGCAACCTGGGCGACGAGTACTTCGACGCCGAGCCCAACCTGAACTTCACCGACATCGACATGCTCGGCGTCGGCCCGGTAGCCGAGCAGCTTGGGCACAGTTTCGACCAGTACTGGAACAGCGCCCTCAGCCGGCCGATCGGCGATTTCCTCTGGAGCATGCCGGATGCCGACGACCTGCGCGCCAGCCGCCGGCGTCTCGAGGTGTCACTGGCCGAGGCGCGGATCAAACGCAAGGCGTTGTATGACCGGCTGATGGCGTATCAATTGCAGCCGCGCCTGGACACTTGGCGCAACGAATTGATCTGGGCCCACAGCCAGGCGCTGTGGGACGCGCCGAGCAAGGTGCTGGCGCAGGACGAACCGGATCCGCATCTGCTGCTGACGCGGCAGTTGGCGCCGGACCTGAACAACGTCAAGCAAGAGCTGATTCTGGTGTCGGCGTATTTCGTCCCGGGTGAATCGGGGCTGGTGTATCTGACCAGCCGGGCTGACGCTGGAGTGTCGGTGCGGCTGTTGACCAACTCGCTGGAAGCCACTGACGTACCTGCGGTGCATGGCGGCTATGCGCCGTATCGGCGTGCCCTGCTCGAACACGGAGTGCAGCTGTTCGAGCTGCGCCGGCAGCCGGGTGATCCGAGTGCCGGGCGCGGCCTGAATTTCCATGGCGGTTCGGATTCGAGCCTGCACAGCAAGGCGATCGTGTTCGATCGGCACAAGACCTTCATCGGTTCGTTCAACTTCGACCCACGCTCGGTGTTGTGGAACACCGAAGTCGGCGTGCTGGTAGACAGCCCGGAGCTGGCCGAATATACCCGCGAGCTGGCCTTGCAGGGTATGGCGCCGGCGCTGAGTTATCAGCCGCTGCTGGAGGACGGCAAGATGGTCTGGGTGACCGAGGACAACGGCCAGCGGCATGTGCTGAGCAAGGAGCCTGGCGGCATGTGGCGGCGGTTCAATGCCTGGGTGAGCAAGGCGGTGGGGTTGGAGAAGATGCTTTGATTTGAGACCGCTGGGGGGCTGCGCGGCGGCTCCAGCCATCTTCAGTCAGGCACCGGCTCGAACGCCCCAGGCCGGCGCGTCAGCAGGACCAACCCCGCCGCCCCCAAGGCCATGATCAACGGCAATGCATGCCCACTGATCCACTGGCTGCCCGCCCCGGCCAACAGCGGCCCGAGCAGGCAACCAATGCCCCACAACTGCGCCACATGGGCGTTTGCCCGCACCAATTCATCATCGCGGTAGCGCTCGCCGATCAGGATCAGCGACAAGGTGAACAAGCCACCGGCACTGGCACCGAACAATACCCATAGCGGCCAGATCAACGCGGTCTCCATCAACAACGGAATCGCCAGGCTGGACACCATCAACGTCAGCGCACAACCACTGAACAGGGTGCGCCGCGACATCTTGTCGGCCAGCAGGCCAATTGGCAGCTGCAACACCGCATCACCGACCACCACTGTACTGACCATGAACAACGCCACCTCAGTGCTGAACCCCTGCTGCAGGCAATACACCGGTAGCAGGGTCAAGATCATCGCCTCGAACGCTGCAAACAAGGCAATCGCCCAGGCAATCACCGGCAGTCGGCGGCAGAATCCGAGCAGGTCGCGGAAGGTCACGCTGCACGCTTCGGTGGTCGGCGCACCGCCACGGCCAAACAGCAGCAACGGCGCAAGGATCAACAACCCGGTGGCCGCCCAGAAGCCAAAGTCATCATCCGAACCGAGCATACCCAGCACCAGCGGCCCCGCCAGCTGGCTCAAGGCGTAGCTGCTGCCATACAGCGCCACCAGCCGGCCGCGCCACTGCTCGACCACCAACTGGTTGATCCAGCTCTCGCCAAGGATGAACACCACCGTCAGCGACATACCGATGACCAACCGCAGCGCCAGCCACAACGGGTAGCTGGGCAGCAGCGCAACCAGGGCGATCGACAACGCTCCGCCCCACAGGCAAATGCGCATGGCGGCCGGCACGCCGACCCAGCCAGCCAGGCGGCTGGCCAGGCTGGCGCCGATCAGCACGCCCACTGCCGGCATTGCCGCCATCACGCCGATGGCGAAGCTCCCGTAACCCCAGGTTTCCAGGCGCAGCGACACCAGCGGCATGCTCACGCCCAGCGCGAGGCCGACGCTGAGCACTGAGGCCAGCACGGCAAAGTAGGTTGCCCAACGCATGACTGCCTCCCAGGCAGAATTGTCTTTCACCCAACAGCAGCGAAGCCCGCCCCCAAAGGCACGGCGCAGTCAGTGAGACTGACGCCGAACCGCCAGGAGCGGGCTTGCCCGCAGACGCTACCTAGAGGATTACAGCTTGATCCAGGTCGCCTTCAGCTCGGTGTACTTCTCCAGTGCGTGCAGCGACTTGTCACGGCCGTTGCCCGACTGCTTGAAGCCACCAAACGGCGCGGTCATGTCGCCGCCGTCATACTGGTTGACCCACACGCTGCCAGCACGCACGGCGCGAGCTGTCTTGTGCGCCTTGGAGATGTCCGAGGTCCAGATGCCTGCGGCCAGGCCGTATGGCGTGTCGTTGGCGATGGCGATGGCTTCTTCGGCGGTGTCGAAGCTGATCACCGACAGGACCGGGCCAAAGATCTCTTCCTGGGCGATCTTCATGGCATTGGTCACGCCGTCGAAGATGGTCGGCTGCACATAGGTGCCACCGGTTTCTTCAAGGATGCGCTTGCCACCGGCAACCAGCTTGGCGCCGTCCTGATGGCCGGCATCGATGTACGACAGCACGGTGTTCATCTGCTGGGTGTCGACCAGCGCACCGACTGTGGTGGCCGGGTCCAGCGGGTTGCCGGGGGTCCAGGCCTTGAGCGCTTCGACGACCATAGGCAGGAACTTGTCCTTGATCGAACGCTCGACCAGCAGACGCGAACCGGCAGTGCAGACCTCGCCCTGGTTGAAGGCGATGGCGCTGGCAGCGGCTTCGGCAGCGGCTTGCAGGTCCGGTGCGTCGGCGAAGACGATATTCGGGCTCTTGCCGCCGGCTTCCAGCCAGATGCGCTTCATGTTCGACTCGCCGGCGTAGATCATCAACTGCTTGGCGATCTTGGTCGAGCCAGTGAACACCAGCGTGTCGACGTCCATGTGCAGGGCCAGCGCCTTGCCTACAGTGTGACCGTAGCCTGGCAGCACGTTGAGAACACCAGCCGGGATACCCGCTTCAATTGCCAGCTGGGCAATGCGAATGGCCGTCAGCGGTGACTTCTCGGACGGTTTGAGCACCACCGAGTTACCGGTCGCCAGCGCTGGGCCGAGCTTCCAGCAGGACATCAGCAGAGGGAAGTTCCACGGTACGATGGCGCCGACCACACCAACCGGCTCGCGGGTCACCAGGCCAAGCTGGTCATGCGGGGTTGGCGCGACTTCATCGTAGACTTTGTCGATAGCTTCGGCATTCCAGTGCAGGGCTTGCGCCGCGCCGGGGATGTCGATGCTGGAGGAGTCGCTGATCGGCTTGCCCATGTCGAGGGTCTCGAGCAGGGCCAGCTCTTCGACATTGCTGCGCAGCAGCTCGGCGAAGCGGATCAGTTTGGCCTTGCGCTTGGCTGGCGCCAGACGCGACCAGACGCCAGACTCGAAGGTAGCACGGGCGTTTTCAACAGCGCGATCGGCGTCGGCCACGTCGCAGCTGGCAACCTTGGCCAGGAAGCGTCCGTCCACCGGGCTCAGGCAGTCGAAGGTCTGGCCGGAAACGGCGTCGGTATACTCGCCGTTGATGAAGGCGCGGCCTTCGATCTTCAGTTGCTGGGCACGCTGTTCCCAGTCTGCACGCGTCAGGGTGGTCATAGGAAACTCCTCCTCTTGTTAAGGTGCAGCGCCGCACTGAAGATTCTCGGGCGCTGGCAAAAATTCTGGCCGGGCGACAAGCGCACGCGGGCAGGAGTTACCCTAAACCAGCCCGGATAAACTATCAATATATTTGACACCAAAGGCCCAAACGCCTACAGATGTTAATTTTATTAAACAACAACAGGGTTTGACCGATGACCATCTCCAGCATTATCGACTTCGCCCAGGTCCTGACCGAAGCGGAACGCTACCGCCCGGCGGCCGAGAAAATCCTCAAGGGCGAGCCGGATCAGGCTGTCTACAACCACTACTCAAGCCCATGCGGTCAGTTTGCAGCGGGCGTGTGGGAAGGCGCGGTCGGCCAATGGACGGTGAGTTACACCGAACATGAGTACTGCGAGATCGTCCACGGCGTATCGGTGCTGCGTGACAAGGCCGGCGATGCGAAGACGCTGCGTGCAGGTGACCGATTCGTCATTCCGGCAGGCTTCCAGGGCACCTGGGAAGTACTTGAGCCCTGCCGCAAGATTTACGTGATGTTCGAGCAGAAGTAAGTCACGCCATGGCGTGCTGAACATGTACCGCAGCTCGGCAAGCGCTGCAGTGAATCATGCAAGCGTCCAATTTCGGACACTTCAAGGAGATTCACCATGACCACCGACATCGACATCCTCGGCCCTGCTCGTCACGTCATCGGCTCGCGTTATGTAGAAAGCGTCAAAGCCTACATTCTCGAGTTGACCGGCCTGCATATCGCAGTCGGCCCCAACGACATCAGCACCATGGATCTTCGCAGCGACCGCGTACTTATCCAGGCTGATGGCGACAACTGCATTACTGGCCTGGTGATTTCCTGAGCGCGCCGGGCAGGTCTTGAGCAAGGCGCTATAGCCGCAGACCAGCGCATTGCTTGAACGATATCTGCCCAGCCATTCAGGCAAAAAAAAACCCGCTTCCGTGAGGAAGCGGGTTTTTTTCGGTCGCCGGATCAATTACTTGATCTTGGCTTCCTTGTAGGTCACGTGCTTACGGACGACCGGATCATATTTCTTGATCTCGATCTTGTCCGGGGTGGTGCGCTTGTTCTTGTCAGTGGTGTAGAAGTGGCCAGTGCCAGCACTCGATACCAGACGGATCAATTCACGCATGATGCTCTCCCTTAAACCTTGGCGCCAGCACGGCGGATTTCAACCAGAACGACATCAATGCCGCGCTTGTCGATGATACGCATGCCTTTGGCGGAAACGCGCAGACGCACGAAACGCTTCTCGGACTCAACCCAGAAACGGTGGTGCTGCAGGTTTGGCAGGAAACGACGACGGGTTTTGTTGTTTGCGTGGGAAATGTTATTCCCAGTCACCGGACCCTTACCGGTAACTTGACAGACTCTCGACATGCCTCAGCCCTCTAAAACCACATGCCCAACCCGGCATGGGTTGGCCGCTTAATCTCTCAGTCTATGGCGCTAGGCGCCGTGTTTCCGGGGGTCTTATCAACCTGATCCGCTTTCGCGACAGAGCGAGCCCCTAGAAAAGAGCGCTGCTTTATATCAGAAAGACTCGACCACAACAACAGAAAATGACTTTCTGCAGCAGGCCAAGCGAGTGCGGCAAGCATAACGACTAGGGTTGCAGGCTGTCGACCGCTCGTCGCTACGTTTGTAAAAAAGGGTGTGGTCATTTGTCAGTTCGCACACTAGGGTAGGACATTTCCAGACTGCACCGGCAGATGGGTCACTGATCAGCCAAGGACTTTACATGCGCGCCGCCGCTCGTTCCCTGTTGTTTTCATCCAGCCTGCTGCTGGCCGGCCTCGCCCAGGCCGCACCACTGGTGGTGTGTACCGAAGCCAGCCCGGAAGGCTTCGACGTGGTGCAGTACAACTCGCTGACTACCACCAATGCCTCGGCCGACGTGCTGATGAACCGTCTGGTCGAATTCGATGCCAAGCAGGGCAAAGTGGTGCCAAGCCTGGCGCTGAGCTGGACGGTCTCGGCCGACGGTCTGGTGTACGACTTCAAGCTGCGTGACGACACCAAATTCCACAGCACCGCCTACTTCAAGCCAAGCCGGGCCCTGAACGCCGACGATGTGCTGTTCAGCTTCCAGCGCATGCTCTACCCCGCTCACGCCTGGCACAAGACCGCGCCCGGCGGCTACCCGCACGCGCAGTCGCTGCAGCTGGGTAGCCTGATCAAATCGATCGATGCCAGCGACCCGCACACCGTGCGCTTCACCCTGAGCCATCCGGATGCGACCTTCCTGGCCACCCTGAGCATGGGCTTTGCCTCGATCTACTCGGCTGAATACGCCGATCAGCTGCTCAAGGCAGGCACCCCAGAGAAGCTCAACACGCAACCGATAGGTACCGGCCCGTTCGTGTTCAAACGCTTCCAGAAGGACGCGCAGGTGCGCTACGAGGCCAACCCTGAGTACTTCGGCGGCAAACCTGCGGTCGGGCCGCTGATCTACGCGATCACCCCGGATGCCAATGTGCGCCTGCAGAAACTCAAGCGCAACGAATGCCAGGTGGCGCTTTCGCCCAAGCCGCTGGATATCACTGCGGCCAGCGAGGACGACAAGCTCAAGGTCGAGTCCACCCCTGCCTTCATGACCGCCTTTGTCGCCATCAACAGCCAGCATCCGCCGCTGGACAAGCCCGAGGTGCGTCAGGCGATCAACCTCGCCTTCGACAAGTCGAGTTATCTCAAAGCCGTGTTCGAGGGCACCGCAACCGCCGCCAACGGCCCTTACCCGGCCAACACCTGGAGTTACGCCAAGGACCTGCCTGGCTACCCGACCGACCTGAAAAAAGCCCAGGCGCTGCTGGCCAAGGCGGACCTGCCAGACGGCTTCAGCACCACCATCTGGACCCGCCCGTCGGGCAGCCTGCTCAACCCCAACCCCAACCTCGGCGCACAGATGCTGCAGGCGGACCTGGCCAAGATCGGCATCAAGGCCGAAATCCGCGTGATCGAGTGGGGCGAGCTGATCCGCCGCGCCAAAGCCGGTGAGCATGACTTGCTGTTCATGGGCTGGGCCGGCGACAACGGCGACCCAGACAACTTCCTCAGCCCGCAGTTTTCCTGCGCGGCGGTCAAGTCCGGGACCAACTTCGCGCGCTTCTGCGACAGCCGTCTGGACCAGCTGATCAACGCTGGCCGCACCACCAACGACCAAAGCGTGCGCAGCCGGCTGTATCAGCAGGCCCAGGCGCTGATCCAGCAGCAGGCTTTGTGGCTGCCGCTGGCTCACCCAACCGCCGCAACGTTGCTGGCCAAGGGTGTCGAGGGCTACCAGGTGAGCCCGTTCGGGCGGCTGGACTTCAGCAAGGTCTCGGTCACTCGCTAAGCATGATCAGCCGCTGATCCAGCCCTCCTCGGCCATGGACAGCGGCTCGCCCTCGCCGATGATCAGGTGATCGAGCACACGCACATCGATCAGCGCCAGCCCGCGTTTGAGAGTCATGGTCAGGTGCACATCATCCTGGCTCGGCTCGCTGCTCCCGGAAGGATGGTTGTGGCAGATGATCAGCGCCGCGGCGTTGTGCACCAGCGAGCGCCGGACTACCTCACGTGGGTACACGCTGGCCCGGTCGATGGTGCCGCGAAAGAGGATCTCGAACGCCAACGGCCTGTGCTTGGAGTCGAGAAACAGGCAGCCAAATACCTCACTAGGTTCATGGCGCAGCATCGATTTCAGGTAACGCCTCACTGCCATCGGGCTTTCCAGCGCGGGGGCACGTTCGATGGTGTCGTGCAGATAACGCCGCCCGGTCTCCAGCAGCGCCTGCAACTGCGCGTACTTCACCGGTCCCAGCCCAGGCTCACCGAGCACTGCGCTGCGTGGCGCCTCGAGAAACTGGCGAAGGCCGCCAAAGCGCACCAGCAAGCCGCGGGCAAGGTCGACGACATTGCGCCCGGCCACCCCCGAACCCAGCAGCACGGCGAGCAATTCGGCATCGGACAATGCGGCTGCGCCGCGCTGTAACAGCTTTTCTCGCGGCCGTTCGTCGACCGGCCATTCCCTGATGTTCATTACTGCTCCTTGAGTGCTGCTGCGGCGCGTTTAAGCCGTGTGTTAATCTATTTCGCTTCAAAAATGCGACGATCTGCCGCAGGCCCCATCGTCGTCATCCGCTTACTGAAAAAAGGCAAGCCTATGCAGCGGCTGTATCGCAAGCGCATCGTTCTCGGCGTCGGTGGCGGCATCGCCGCCTACAAGAGCGCCGAGCTGATTCGCCGACTCCTGGAACACGGCGCCCAGGTGCGCGTGGTGATGACCCACGGCGGTGCCGAGTTCATCACTCCGCTGACCTTGCAGGCGCTGTCTGGTCACCCGGTGCACATGGACCTGCTCGACCCTGCCGCCGAAGCGGCGATGGGCCACATCGAACTGGCCAAGTGGGCCGATCTGGTGCTCATTGCCCCAGCCACCGCCGACCTCATGGCGCGCATGGCCCAAGGCATGGCCAATGACCTGCTGACCACCCTGGTGCTGGCCACCGACGCCACCGTCGCCGTCGCCCCGGCGATGAACCAGGCGATGTGGCGCGACCCGGCGACCCAGGCCAACCTGGAACTGCTGCAAAGCCGTGGTATTCAGGTATTCGGCCCGGCCTCCGGCAGCCAGGCCTGTGGTGATGTCGGCCTTGGCCGCATGCTTGAAGCCACCGACCTGGCCTGGTGCGCCGCCGAGAGCTTCAAGCGCCAGGCACTGACCGGCAAGCACGTGCTGATCACCGCCGGGCCGACCCAGGAAAACATCGACCCGGTGCGCTACATCACCAATCATAGCTCCGGCAAGATGGGTTTCGCCCTGGCCGAAGCGGCTGCCGAAGCCGGGGCTCGGGTAACCCTGGTGACCGGCCCGGTGCACCTGCAGACCCCCGACCGGGTCAACCGGATTGACGTGGTAAGCGCGCGGGACATGCTCGCGGCGTGCGAAGCCGCTATGCCGTGCGACCTGTTCATCGCTTCGGCTGCGGTTGCGGACTACCGCCCGGAAGTAGTCGCCACGCAGAAGCTCAAGAAGGATCCTACGACCGGCGACGGCATGCTGCTGCAGATGGTGCGTAATCCGGATATCCTTGCGACCATTGCTGGCCGTGCCGACCGCCCGTTCAGCGTCGGCTTTGCCGCCGAGACCGAACACTTGCTCGATTACGCCACGCGCAAGCTCAAGGACAAGAACCTCGACCTGATCGTCGCCAATGATGTGGCCAACCCCAGCATCGGCTTCAACAGCGAGGAAAACGCCCTGACCGTGATCGACCGCCAGCAGCACCAGACCCTATTCGCGCAGACCAGCAAGGGCAAGATCGCCCGCCAGCTGGTTGCTTTTATCGCCGAACGACTCAAGCAGGTTCAATAAGTTACATGCACGCTCTTCAAGCCAAGATTCTCGATCCGCGCATCGGCGCCGAATTCCCCCTGCCGCAGTACGCCACGCCTGGCTCCGCTGGCCTGGACCTGCGCGCCATGCTGCAACAGGACACCGTTCTGGAGCCGGGCCAGACCCTGCTGATCCCGACCGGCCTGTCGATCTACATCGGCGATCCAGGCCTGGCGGCGTTGATCCTGCCGCGCTCGGGGCTGGGCCACAAACACGGCATCGTGCTCGGCAACCTGGTCGGCTTGATCGACTCGGATTACCAGGGCGAGCTGATGGTGTCGTGCTGGAACCGCGGCAATAGCGCTTTCACCATCAACATTGGCGAGCGTATTGCACAGCTTGTCCTGGTACCTGTGGTACAAGCGCATTTCGACATCGTCGAGGCCTTCGACGAGAGCCAACGTGGCGCTGGCGGCTTCGGTCATTCGGGCAGCCAATAACGGCCAGAGAACGATCGTTTGCGCCACGGATGGCGAACTCTCTGGCGAAAGTACCGTCCAAGCGTGCAGTTTGCGCCTACCCAGAAGCCTTAGACATTGGAGCTTTCCCAGAGATGAACGATATGGCCCAGCTGGTCCCTGCACTGCCTGAGAGCATCTTCCGCGCCTATGACATCCGCGGCGTGGTCGGCAAGACCCTGCACGCTGAAACCGCTTACTGGATCGGTCGTGCCATCGGCGCCCAGACCCTCGCTCAGGGCGAGCCGAATATCTCGGTTGGCCGTGACGGTCGCCTGTCCGGGCCGATGCTGGTCGAGCAACTGATCAAGGGCCTGGTCGAAGCCGGCTGCAAGGTCAGCGACGTTGGCCTGGTGCCAACCCCTGCCCTGTATTACGCCGCCAACGTGCTGGCCGGTACCTCCGGGGTGATGCTCACCGGTAGCCACAACCCGTCCGACTACAACGGTTTCAAGATCGTCATCGCCGGCGACACCCTCGCCAACGAGCAGATCCAGGCCCTGTTGACCCGCCTGAAAACAGATGACCTGAGCCGCGGCGAAGGCAGCGTCGAGCAGGTCGAGATCCTCCAGCGCTACCATCAGCAGATCGTCGGCGATGTGAAACTGGCGAAAAAACTCAAGGTAGTGGTCGACTGCGGCAACGGTGCAGCGGGCGTCAATGCCCCGCAACTGATCGAGGCCCTGGGCTGTGAAGTGATCCCGCTATTCTGCGAGGTCGACGGCAACTTCCCCAATCACCACCCGGACCCGGGCAAGCCTGAAAACCTGCAAGACCTGATTGCCAAGGTCAAGGAAACCGGCGCCGATATCGGCCTGGCCTTCGATGGCGACGGCGACCGCGTGGGCGTGGTGACCAACACCGGCAGCATTGTCTACCCCGACCGCCTGCTGATGCTGTTTGCCCAGGACGTGCTGTCGCGCAACCCAGGCGCCGAGATCATCTTCGACGTCAAATGCACCCGTCGCCTGACCCCGCTGATCGAACAGCACGGCGGTCGCGCGCTAATGTGGAAGACCGGTCACTCGTTGATCAAGAAGAAGATGAAGCTGACCGGTTCCTTGCTGGCTGGCGAAATGAGCGGGCACATCTTCATCAAGGAACGCTGGTTCGGCTTTGACGACGGCATCTACAGCGCCGCACGCCTGCTCGAGATCCTCAGCCAGGCCGAGCAGGACGCCGAGAGCCTGTTCGCTGCATTCCCGAACGACATCTCTACGCCGGAAATCAATATTGATGTGACCGACGAGGGTAAATTCAGCATCATTGATGCACTGCAACGCGACGCCGACTGGGGTGAAGCCAACCTGACCACCATCGACGGTGTGCGGGTCGACTACGCCAAAGGCTGGGGCCTGGTCCGCGCCTCCAACACCACGCCGGTGCTGGTGCTGCGCTTCGAAGCCGACAGCGAGGCCGAATTGCAACGTATCAAGGATGTTTTCCGCGCGCAGTTGCTGCGGGTTGCCCCTGACCTGCAACTGCCGTTCTGACCGATTATCCGTACCCACTGGAGCCCTGCATGACCCTCGATCGCGAAGCTGCCTCCCATGTAGCCGAAGTCTTGTCCGAAGCGCTGCCTTACATCCGTCGCTTCGTCGGCAAGACGCTGGTGATCAAGTACGGCGGCAACGCGATGGAGAGCGAAGAGCTCAAGACCGGCTTTGCCCGCGACATCGTGCTGATGAAAGCGGTCGGCATCAACCCGGTGGTAGTGCACGGCGGTGGCCCGCAGATCGGTGACCTGCTCAAGCGTCTGTCGATCGAGAGCCACTTCATCGACGGCATGCGCGTGACCGACTCGGCGACCATGGATGTGGTCGAGATGGTGCTCGGTGGCCAGGTCAACAAGGACATCGTCAACCTGATCAACCGCCATGGCGGCAGCGCCATCGGCCTGACCGGCAAGGACGCCGAACTGATCCGCGCGAAAAAGCTCAAGGTCAGCCGCCAGACGCCAGAGATGACCTCGCCCGAGATCATCGACATTGGCCACGTCGGCGAAGTGGTCGGGGTCAACACCGACCTGCTCAACATGCTGGTCCGCGGTGACTTCATCCCGGTGATCGCGCCGATCGGTGTCGGCGCCAACGGTGAGTCGTACAACATCAACGCCGACTTGGTTGCCGGCAAGGTTGCCGAAGCGCTGAAGGCCGAGAAGCTGATGCTGCTGACCAACATTGCCGGTTTGATGGACAAGCAGGGCCAGGTCCTGACCGGCCTGACCACCGAGCAAGTCAACGAGCTGATCGCCGACGGCACCATCTACGGCGGCATGCTGCCGAAGATCAAATGCGCACTGGAAGCAGTCCAGGGCGGCGTGCAGAGTTCGCACATCATCGACGGTCGCGTACCGAACGCGGTGCTGCTGGAGATCTTCACCGACAGCGGTGTAGGCACCTTGATCACCAACAGCAAGCGCGCTTTGGCCTGATTGTCGGGGCTGCTTTGCAGCCCTTCGCGGGCAAGCCCGCTCCCACAGGGCCAGCAGTGAATCCTGTGGGAGCGGGCTTGCCCGCGAAGGGCCGCAAAGCGGACCCGCAACACCCTTGCAAAAACTAATATCTACCCTGGAGAAAGCGCGTGAAATACGCATCACATGGACTCGTGCTGGCAGCCGTTCTGGCTGTCGGGTCCCTCGCCGGCTGCGCCACTGAAACGTCCAAAGCTGTTGCCGTGCAACAGGTCGAAAGCGTCAACCGCCCGTACAGCGGCCAACGCACCCCAATCGCTGTGGGCAAGTTCGACAACCGTTCCAGCTACATGCGCGGGATCTTCTCCGACGGCGTCGACCGCCTCGGCGGCCAGGCCAAGACCATCCTCATCACCCACCTGCAGCAGACCAACCGCTTCAATGTGCTTGATCGCGACAACATGGGCGAGATCCAGCAGGAAGCAACCATCAAGGGCATGGCGCAGAAGCTCAAGGGTGCGGATTTCGTGGTCACCGGTGACGTCACCGAGTTCGGCCGCAAAGAAGTCGGCGACCACCAGCTGTTCGGCATTCTTGGCCGCGGCAAGACCCAGATCGCCTACGCCAAAGTGGCGCTGAACATCGTCAATATCAGCACCTCGGAAGTGGTCTATTCGACCCAGGGTGCCGGCGAGTACGCCCTTTCCAATCGCGAGATCATCGGCTTTGGCGGTACCGCCAGTTATGACTCCACGCTCAACGGCAAGGTCCTCGACCTGGCCATGCGCGAAGCGATCAACAAGATGGTCGACGCGATCGACAACGGCCAATGGAAGCCTCAAGCCCGATAAGCTGAGCAGCACAACAAGGAAGACACCTTCATGAGCATCATCCCTCAAGGCTGGCGCCTGGTCGCCGGCGTTGTGCTGGGCAGCGTTCTGCTGACCGGCTGCGGCACCCCGCACAAACCACTGTATCAGTGGGAAAGCTACCAGCCGCAGGTCAACGAGTACTTCAAGGGCCAGGCCAAGGAAGAACAGGCCATCGCCCTTGAGCGCGACCTGGAGAAGATCAAGGCCAAGAATGGCGCCGTGCCGCCGGGTTACCACGCGCAGCTTGGGCTGATCTATTCCAGCCTGGGCAAGGACGACCAGATGATTCAGCAGTTCCAGACTGAAAAGGCCTTGTTCCCTGAGTCGGCCAAGTACATGGACTTTCTCATGAACAACGCGCGCAAAGGAGCCAAGCAATGATCAAGCGGATCACCCAACTGATCGTCGGCGCCTGCGTGCTGGCCTTGTTCGCCGGTTGCGCCGAGCGCCGCAGCGTGGACTACTCGGCGTACAAGCAGGCGCGGCCCAAGTCGATCCTGATTCTGCCGCCGCTGAACCAGTCGCCGGACGTCAAGGCCACCTACAGCATGCTTGCGCAGGTGACCTATCCGCTGGCCGAAGCGGGTTATTACGTAATGCCGGTGGCGCTGGTCGACGAGACCTTCCGCCAGAACGGCATGACTACGCCGTCGGATATCCATGAGCTGCCGACCAGCAAGCTGCAGGAGATCTTCGGCGCCGATGCCGGCCTGTACGTGACCGTGAGTGACTACGGCACCCGCTACATGGTGCTCAGCAGCGCGACCATCGTTACCGCCAGCGCCAAGCTGGTCGACCTGAAGACCGGCACCACGCTGTGGACCGGTAGCGCCACAGCGTCCAGTGAGGAAGGTCGGCAGAACCAGGGTGGCCTGATCGGCATGTTGGTGATGGCGGCGGTCAACCAGGTCATCAGCAGCGTGCAGGATGACGCCGGCTACCCGATTGCCGGCATGACCAGCGCGCGGTTGCTGTCACCGTATCCGAACGGCGGCATTCTGTATGGCCCGCGCTCGCCCAAGTACGGTACAGACTGAGTTCCGAGTGTGATTTACGCACTCTGAGGAATAAGCAGGGGGCCCGCGCAAGCACGGGCCCGGCTGCGGGATCAGATCCCGTATTGCGCGCGGTACGCCTCGACCGCTGGCAAGTGCTGCTTGAGCTGCGGATCGTCAGCGAGGAACTCGAGCACCTGGGTCAGCGAAACGATGCTGACCACCGGGATACCGAAGTCGCGCTCCACTTCCTGGATCGCCGACAGCTCGCCGTTGCCACGCTCTTCGCGGTTGAGCGCGATCAGTACGCCGGCGGCTTTGGCCTGCTGCGCGCTGATGATCTGCATCACTTCACGGATCGCGGTACCGGCGGTGATCACGTCATCGATGATCAGTACATTGCCTTCCAGCGGTGCGCCGACCAGGCTACCGCCCTCGCCATGGGCCTTGGCCTCTTTGCGGTTGAAGCACCACGGCACGTCCAGCTGATGCTGGTCGGCCAGGGCGACCGCAGTGGCCGAAGCCAGCGGGATGCCTTTGTAGGCCGGGCCAAACAGCACGTCGAAGGGGATTTTGCTGTCGACGATGGCCGCCGCGTAGCAACGTCCCAACTGCGCCAGTGCCGAGCCGCTGTTGAACAGCCCCGCATTGAAGAAGTACGGGCTGGTACGCCCCGATTTCAGGGTGAATTCACCGAAGCGCAGAACGCCGCGATCGATGGCAAAACGGATGAAGTCGCGCTGATACGGCTGCATGAAAAAGTCCCAGACACCACGGATTTAGCTAAATGAGTTGAGCTCGGGTATCATACACGCACGAGATTTTTGGGGCCATTTATGCGGATCATCAGTGTGAACGTTAATGGCATTCAGGCTGCAGCCGAGCGTGGTTTGCTCAGTTGGCTACAAGCCCAGAATGCCGACGTCATCTGCCTTCAGGATACCCGCGCCTCGGCCTTTGAACTCGACGACCCAGCTTTCCAGCTCGATGGCTATTTCCTTTATGCCTGCGATGCAGAGGTGCCCGCCCAAGGTGGTGTGGCGCTCTATTCGCGGATGCAGCCCAAGGCAGTCATCACCGGCCTGGGCTTCGAGACAGCCGACCGCTACGGACGTTACCTGCAAGCAGATTTCGACAAAGTCAGTATTGCCAGCCTGTTGCTGCCTTCGGGCATGAACGGCGACGAAGACTTGAACCAGAAATTCAAGTTGATGGACGATTTCGGCAAGTACCTGGACAAACAGCGGCGCAAGCGTCGTGAATACATCTATTGCGGCTCGTTCTACGTGGCGCAGCAGAAGCTCGACATCAAAAACTGGCGCGACAGCCAGCAGTCACCTGGTTTCCTGCCGCCCGAGCGGGCGTGGATGGATTCGATCGTGGGTGACATGGGTTATGTCGACGCGCTGCGTGAAGTCAGCCGCGAAGGCGATCAGTACAGCTGGTGGCCCGATAACGAACAGGCCGAGATGCTCAACCTGGGTTATCGCTTCGACTACCAGATCCTCACGCCAGGCTTGCGCCGCTTTGTGCGTAGTGCCCGCCTGCCGCGTCAGCCGCGGTTCTCCCAGCATGCGCCACTGATTGTGGACTATGACTGGACTCTGACGATCTGACATACACTGGGGCCGCTTTGCGGCCCCAGCGGTTACAACTGCAATCAGTCAGCCAAAGCCGCATTCTGCAGGTCGTAGATTTCGTTCATGCCTTTCTGCGCCAGCGCCAGCATGGCGTTGAAGTCTTCCGGCTGGAACGGTGCACCTTCAGCGGTACCCTGCACTTCGATGAAGCCACCCGCGCTGGTCATGACCACGTTGAGGTCGGTCTCGGCCGCGGAGTCTTCCAGGTAATCCAGGTCAAGCACTGCTTCGCCCTGATACATGCCTACCGATACAGCAGCGATCATGTGCTTGAGCGGGTTGCCGCCCTTGAGGCCGCCGCGCTTCTTGATCACCGCCAGGGCGTCGACCAGTGCAACCATGGCACCAGTGATCGAAGCGGTGCGGGTACCGCCGTCAGCCTGGATCACGTCGCAGTCGACGTACAGGGTGACATCGCCGAGCTTGCTCATGTCCAGCGCAGCGCGCAGCGAGCGGCCGATCAGGCGCTGGATTTCGAGGGTGCGGCCACCCTGCTTGCCACGGCTGGCTTCGCGCTGGTTACGCTCACCGGTCGCACGCGGCAGCATGCCGTACTCGGCAGTCAACCAACCCTGGCCCTGGCCTTTGAGGAAGCGCGGCACGCCGTTTTCGACGCTGACCGTGCAGATGACCTTGGTGTCACCGAACTCGACCAGTACGGAGCCCTCGGCGTGCTTGGTGTAGTTGCGGGTGATGCGGATCGAGCGGAGCTGATCGGCGGCGCGACCACTTGGACGTTTCATTTGGGATACCTGTACTGGGATTCGAATCTGCCGAGCATTATAAAGCCCGCAGCCCGGCGAGGACATGCCTATCGTCGCAGGCGCCAGCCTGTCGACTACTCCTAGCTGCGGCCAAGGCGATCGATGACATGGCCGAAATTGGGCGCGCAGCCCACTCTGCGTTACAATCGCGCGCCTTGCAGCCTGACCCGGCTGCCCCATCATTCTTATGCGAGGTAGTCCGCCATGGTGCACAGCATGACCGCTTTTGCTCGCGTCGAGCGCGCCGGCAGCCAAGGCACTCTGGTCTGGGAGCTGCGCTCGGTCAACCACCGCTACCTGGAGCCGCATCTGCGCCTGCCAGAAGCCCTGCGCGAGCTTGAAAGCGCGGTGCGCGAAGGCCTGCGCCAAGGGCTGTCACGGGGCAAGGTCGAATGTACCCTGCGCCTCAATGAAGACAGCACCGGCAAGCCGCTGCAGGTCGACCGCGAGCGCGCCGCGCAACTGGTCGCCGCCGCCGAAACCGTCGCCAGCCTGATCAAGCAGCCCGCGCCGCTGAACCCGCTGGAAGTGCTGGCCTGGCCCGGCGTGCTGGTGGCCGATGCCAGCGATCCGCAGGCCCTCAATGCCGAAGCCATCGCCTTGTTCGACGAAGCGGTGCAGGAGCTCAAGGCCGGTCGCCAGCGCGAAGGCCAGGAGCTGGCCCGGCTGATCAACGAGCGCCTCGACGGCATGACCACGGAAGTGACTACCCTACGCGCGCTGGTGCCGCAGATGCTGGCGGTGCAGCGGCAGAAGATCCTCGATCGCTTTCATGACATGCAGGCCGAACTCGACCCGCAGCGACTGGAGCAGGAGATGGTCCTGCTCGCGCAAAAAAGCGACGTCGCCGAGGAGCTGGATCGCCTCAACACCCACATCACTGAAGTGCGCCGGGTGCTCAAATCCGGTGGTGCTGCAGGTCGACGCCTGGATTTCCTCATGCAGGAACTCAACCGCGAAGCCAACACCCTTGGCTCCAAGGCATTCGACCCGCGCAGTACGCAGGCGGCGGTCAACCTCAAGGTGTTGATCGAGCAGATGCGTGAACAAGTACAGAACATCGAGTAAGGCCATCCCGACCATGAACCACTGCAGCGGCACTCTCTATATCATCTCGGCGCCATCTGGCGCGGGCAAGACCAGCCTGGTTACCGAACTCACGGCGATCACTCGGGAAGACACGCATATCCGCGTATCGGTCTCGCACACCACCCGTGCAATGCGACCGGGCGAAAAAGACGGGGTCAACTATCACTTTGTCGACCGCGAGCAGTTCCAGAGCCTGATCGACAAGGGTGACTTCATCGAGCACGCCGAGGTGTTCGGCAACTTTTACGGCACCTCCCGCAGCGCCCTGCAATCCACCCTGGACGAGGGCTTTGACCTGATTCTGGAAATCGACTGGCAAGGCGCCCAGCAAGTGCGCGAACTGATGCCTGATGCCCTGTCGATCTTCATCCTGCCGCCGAGCCAGGATGCGCTGCGCCAACGCCTGACCGGGCGCGGCCAGGACAGCGAAGAGATCATCGAAGGGCGCATGAAGGAAGCGGTCAACGAGATGGTTCACTACGACGAGTACGACTACGTGATCATCAATGATGATTTCGATGCGGCGCTGGCGGACATCAAAGCGGTATTCCGCTCCAATCGCCTGCTGCTTGCAAAGCAAAAGCAGCGCCATGGTGCGCTGCTCGAGCAATTGGTTGGCTGATCTGTCTTGGGGCCGATAGCGGCCCCAAATCACTTCACTCCTGCAGTTGCAGCTTGGCCTGCTGCTGCAAGGTGGCGCCGAGGAAGAACGCCGGCAGGCGCAGCCGCGACAGCAGCATCAGGCAGATGCCCAGCAGCGAGATGATCGCCGCAATCACGAACACCAGCCCCAGCCCACCCACATGCGAGCCGCTGCCAAAATCTGGCGAAGCGCTGTCGATTGCCGTGCGCACGAAGATCACCGACAGGATTGCGCCACCCAGCAACGGGCAGACGCCGCGCATGAGGAAGTGCCGCAGGCTGCTGAACAGGCTGCGGCGGAAGTACCAGACGCAGGCAAAGGCAGTCAGCGAGTAATAGAAGCAGATCATCATGCCCAGCGCGGTGATGGTGTCGGCCAGCACGTTCTCGCTGAGGGTACGCATGGTCACGTAGAACAGTGCTGCGGCAATGCCCGCGCAAATGGTGGCGTAGCGTGGCGTCTGCGAACGCGGGCAGACCTTGGCGAAACGCTTTGGTACCGCGCCGTAGTAACCCATCGCCAGCAACGTGCGCGCAGGCGAAACGAACGTCGACTGCAACGACGCTGCAGTACTGGCCAACACCGCAATCGACATGAGGATCGCCAACGGGCCCATGACCGGGCCGGCCAGGTGAGCGAAGACGTTTTCCTGAATGCGCGGATTACCCAGGCCCAGGCCGACATCACTGATCCCGGCGAACTGCAGCGTGGCGATGGCGGTGAGCAGATACAGGCAGAGAATCAACAGCACCGTCCAGGTCGCTGCCTTGCCCGGCACTTCATCGCTGCCGATCGACTCTTCACTGACGGTCAGGCATACGTCCCAGCCCCAGAAGATGAAGATCGACAACGACAAGCCCGCAGCGAACGCCGAGAACGACTCGACGCCGAAAGGGTTGAACCAGGCCAGGTCAAACGCCAGTGGTGGTGGCGCGGTGGTTTCGCCGAAGGCAGCAAAGGCGAAACCGATCAGCACCAGCAACTGCAAGGCCACCAGGCCGTACTGCACTGTCATGGTGGTGCCCATGCCGCGACAACAGATCCATACCGCCAGTGCGATGAACACGCAACAGGTGATGATGTTGATCAGCAGATTGTCGGCCAACGCGGCCAGCGATTGATCGCCAGTGATCTGCGCGAGGAACAGATAGAAGAAGTCCACCGCCACGCCGGCCAGGTTGGACAGCACGATGGTGGTCGCCACCACCAGGCCCCAACCGCCGATCCAGCCGATCATCGGACCGAACGCCCGGGCCGACCAGGTGAACGAGGTGCCGCTGTCGGGTTCTGCCGCGTTCAGCTCACGGTAGCCGAGGGCAACCAACAGCATTGGCAGGAAGCCGACAATGAACACTGCTGGCAGGTGTGCGCCGACCTCACGCACGGTCGGGCCAAGCGCGCCGGTCAGGGTGTAGACCGGGGCAATGGTGGAAATGCCCAGCACCACGCTGGCCAGCAAGCCCAGCCGGCCCTTGGCCAGGCCTTTGCTGGCGCGAGGGGCGCTGCCGTCTGAAGCGGCCGCCGCACCGGGCGGGCGGCCGTTGTCTGTGTTTTCGCTCATGAGTATTCGCCGTCGATATTGGTATTGTTTTCACAGACCGCTGAGGGTCCGCTTTCACTCATTGAAAGCTTGCTGTCGGGGGTGAGTCATCCGAGACCTTCGGCTGACGTCAGACTGTTTTCTGGCGTGAAACCTCCCGCACAGCATGGGCCTTGCAGGCCTCGCGAAACGCCTTGAACAGGCGCAGCGAGACCGGGTTTTCGGCGAAACGCCACTCCGGGTGCCACTGCACGCCGAGCACCAGGCCCGGCGCGCCCAGCATCGACACCGCTTCGATCAGGCCATCCGGGGCCCGTGCTTCGACACGCAGGCCAGCGGCCAGACGGTCGATCCCCTGACTGTGCAGCGAGTTGACCTCGAACTGCTCAGGCAGGCCAAAACGCTCGAACAGCCCGCCCGCCTCAGTGCGCACCAGATGCCGAGGGCCGTATTGCTCCTCCAGCGGCGCGTCCTGCGGTTCGCGGTGGTCGAGGTAACCGGGCAGCTCCTGCACGCGCTGGTGCAGGCTGCCGCCCAGGGCCACATTCAATTCCTGAAAGCCGCGGCAGATACACAGCACCGGCACGCCGGCGGCGATGGCTGCGCGCAGCAAAGGCAGGGTCAGGCGATCACGCGCCTGATCATGGCGGGTGCCGGCAACGCTGGCGGCGCCATTGTAGTGGTGCGGCTCGACATTGGAAGGCGAGCCGGTGAAAACGATGCCATTGAGGATCGATAGCAGTGCCAGCGGGTCGCTGCCGACATCGCGCGCAGGCAGGATCAACGGGATCCCGGCATAGCCGGCCGCCTCCACGTACTTGTCGCCAACGGTGTGCGAAGCATTCTTGCCGACCTGCTGGCGGCAGGCACTGACACCGATCAGAGGGACCACGTTTGCGCTCATGGGCTTACACCGTGTGCAGGTACCAGTTGTACTCGAGGTCGGAAATCGACACCTCGAACTCGGCCTGCTCGCTTTCCTTGCAGGCGACGAAAATGTCGATGTAGTCCGGGCTGATGTATTGGTTGAGGATCTCGCTGTCATCCAGCGCACGCAGGGCGTCGCGCAGGTTGTTCGGCAGGCTCTGTTCGAGCTGCTCGTAGGAGTTGCCCTCGATCGGCTCACCCGGCTCGAGCTGGTTGGTCAGGCCGTGGTGAATGCCGGCCAGGATCGACGCCATCATCAGGTACGGGTTGGCATCGGCACCGGCGACGCGGTGTTCGAGGCGCACTGCGTCACTGCTGCCGGTCGGCACGCGCACGGCCACGGTGCGGTTGTCCAGGCCCCAGCTCGGTGCATTGGGTACATAGAACTGCGCGCCGAAACGGCGGTACGAGTTGACGTTCGGGCAGAGAAACGCCATCGACGCTGGCATGGTTTCCAGCACGCCGGCAATGGCATGGCGCAGCGGCGCGCTTTCGAGCGGGTCTTCGCTGGTGAAGATGTTCTTGCCGGTCTTTTTGTCGAGCAGCGAGATGTGCACGTGCAGGCCGTTGCCGGCCTGGCCTGGATAGGGCTTGGCCATGAAGGTGGTGTCCATCTCATGGTCATAGGCGACGTTCTTGATCAGGCGCTTGAGCAGTATCGCGTAGTCACAGGCCTTCATCGGATCAGCAACGTGATGCAGGTTGACCTCGAACTGCGCCGGGGCGCTTTCCTTGACGATGGCGTCGGCCGGGATGCCTTGCTCGCGGGCGGCTTCGAGCATGTCCTGCAGGCAGTCGACGTACTCATCGAGGTCGTCGATCAGGTATACCTGGGTCGATTGCGGGCGCTTGCCGGAGATCGGTGAGCGTGGCGGCTGCGGCCGGCCGTTGAGGTTGTCCTGATCGATCAGGTAGAACTCCAGCTCGAACGCGGCGCAGATATCCAGGCCCAGATCGTCGAACTTGCTCACTACCTTGCGCAGCACCTCACGGGGGTCGGCGAAAAACGGCTCGCCTTCGATTTCGTGCATGGTCATCAGCAACTGCGCGGTCGGGCGCTTCTGCCATGGCTCGTAGCACAGGGTGCCAGGGATCGGATAGCAGACCCGGTCGGCGTCGCCGATGTCCAGGCCCAGGCCGGTGCTCTCCACGGTCGAGCCGTTGATATCGAGGGCGAACAGCGACGCCGGCAAATTGATGCCACGCTCGTAGACCTTGTGCAGGCTGGCACGCTCGATACGCTTGCCGCGAACCACGCCATTCATGTCGGAGATCAGCAGATCAACGTACTGGATGTCCGGATGCGCCTTGAGAAAGTCGGACATCTCGCTGGAAGTGCTGGCGCGCGGGTTTACCGACGTCATGGTGTACATCCTTTGGGTGTGGAGCGGCGATGTGGAGAGATACGGCTGGCGCCTCATGGGCGACGATGGATGCTGCTGTTGTTCTTTTCACTGTCCCATCGTGGGGATTGTCGGCCCGACGGGGTGCATTGATTCGCGCAGGCCGTTTCACTATAAAATGGCCTCAACGCAACAGACATTGGCATTTCGGCAAGCAGAGCGTGCACCAATGCAATATCAGATTACTCATGCCGACCTTTCGCTAGTCTTGGCACTTGAGCGCGGTCGCTCGCTGGCCAAGGCCGCAGAGCTACTCAAAGTCGACGTTTCGACGGTGTTCCGCTCGATTCGCCGCCTGGAGTCGGCGTTGGGCACCGCGCTGTTCGTCAAAAGCCGCAAAGGCTACCTGCCCACCGACACTGCCCAGGCCCTGGCCGAGCAGGCTGAACGTGCCGAGCTGGCACTGGAAGCGGCAAGGATTGCCCTGACCAGCGGTGAGCAGGTGGTCAGCGGCACGGTGCGCCTGACCTGCACCGAGGCCGTTTTGCACAGCCTGCTGCTGCCGGCACTGGCGACGTTCATGCCCAATTACCCGGCGCTGTCGCTGGAGCTGGGCACCTCGAACACTTTCGCCAACCTCAGCCGGCGCGACGCCGACATCGCCCTGCGCCTGACCAACAACCCGCCGGAGCATCTGGTCGGACGCTGCCTGGGCTCGACCTCCTACGTTATCTGCGGCCATGCCGCCCTGCGCGAGCGGCTCGAGCAGTCGGTCAGCAGCGTGGCCTGGATCGCGCCGGATGACTCGATGCAGGACCACCCCACGGTGGTCTGGCGCAACCAGCAGTATCCCGGCCTGAACCCGCGCTACCAATGCAGCGGCATGTCGACCATCGCGCAGCTGGTGAGCACCGGCCTGGGCGTGGCGGCGCTGCCCGATTACATGGTCCACGACATGCCTGATGTCGAGGCGCTGAGCGCACCGCTGGCAGGCTGCGACACGCAGTTGTGGCTGCTGACACGCCCCGATTGCCGTGCGCTGCGCTCAGTGCAGACGCTGTTTGAGGAGCTGACCCCACATTTGCGCGCAGCATTGTTGCGATAAGCCGTTTGCGGCTGTTGTATTGCAGCCCCGGAAACCGTTATCGTCAGCGCTATCGAGGCGTCTGAAACGGTGCTTTCGCGCTGCGGGCCGGCCTTTGCGGGCCAGGCCAAAGCGGCATGATCGAGGCGGTTTCAGGACTGACGGGCAAGGCTGGCTATAAAACAGCCCTTCCCTATTGGCTGGTGATTTTTTAAACTACCCAGTCCACCGCCCATTATGGGCTGTACGCCCTACCGCATTGCTACTGAGGAAGACCATGGCCCGCGTAACTGTAGAAGACTGCCTGGAACACGTGGATAACCGCTTTGAGCTGGTCATGCTCTCCACCAAGCGCGCCCGTCAGCTGGCCACCGGTGGTAAAGAGCCACGCGTTGCATGGGAAAACGACAAGCCTACCGTTGTTGCCCTGCGCGAAATCGCTGAAGGCATCATCACCAACGAATTCTTGGCTGCCGAAGAGATCGTCACCGAAGATCCGGTATTCGCCGCGTTCGAGGACGAGTCCAACGAGGCTGTCTGATTGATGCCAGGTCGACGTCGCGCGGCAACCGGACTTCTTCCTCGGCAGGAGGTATACCCATGCCGAGCATAGACACCCTCGCCGAACGGCTATCGACCTACCTCGGTCCGGACCAGGTCAACCTGGTTCGGCGAGCCTATTTCTACGCCGAACAGGCGCACGATGGGCAGCGCCGCCGCAGTGGCGAACCCTACGTGACTCACCCGCTGGCAGTTGCCGGCATCCTCGCCGACATGCACATGGACCATCAAAGCCTGATGGCGGCCATGCTGCACGATGTGATCGAAGACACCGGCATCGCCAAGGAAGCCCTCAGCCAGCAGTTTGGCGAGACGGTGGCCGAGCTGGTCGATGGGGTCAGCAAACTGACCCAGATGAACTTCGAGACCAAGGCCGAGGCGCAGGCCGAAAACTTCCAGAAGATGGCCATGGCCATGGCGCGGGATATCCGCGTGATCCTGGTCAAGCTCGCCGACCGCCTGCACAACATGCGCACCCTGGAAGTGCTGTCGGGCGAAAAACGCCGACGCATTGCCAAGGAAACCCTCGAGATCTACGCTCCGATTGCCAACCGCCTGGGCATGCACAATGTGCGCGTAGAGTTCGAAGACCTTGGCTTCAAGGCGATGCACCCGATGCGCTCGGCGCGCATCCACCAGGCAGTCAAGCGCGCCCGCGGCAACCGCAAGGAAATCGTCGCCAAGATCGAACAGTCCCTGGCCAATTGCCTCGGCAGCGACGGCATCCAGGGCGAGATCAGCGGCCGCCAGAAACACCTCTATGGCATCTACCGGAAGATGCGCGGCAAGCGTCGCGCCTTCAACGAGATCATGGACGTGTACGCGTTTCGCATCGTCGTCGACAAGGTCGACACCTGCTACCGCGTGCTCGGCGCTGTGCACAACCTGTACAAGCCGCTGCCGGGGCGCTTCAAGGATTACATCGCGATCCCCAAGGCCAACGGCTACCAGTCGTTGCACACGACCCTGTTCGGCATGCACGGCGTTCCCATCGAAATCCAGATTCGCACCCGCGAAATGGAAGAGCTGGCCAACAACGGCATCGCTGCGCACTGGCTGTACAAGTCCAACGAGGAAGAGCAGCCCAAGGGCAGCCACGCCCGCGCCCGTCAGTGGGTCAAAGGCATCCTCGAGCTGCAGCAACGTGCCGGCAACTCGTTGGAATTCATCGAGAGCGTGAAGATCGACCTGTTCCCGGACGAGGTCTACGTGTTCACCCCGAAAGGGCGAATCATGGAGCTGCCCAAAGGCTCCACCGCTGTCGACTTTGCCTACGCGGTGCACACCGACGTCGGCAACAGCTGCATTGCCTGCCGCATCAACCGCCGCCTGGCGCCATTGTCCGAGCCCTTGCAGAGCGGCTCGACGGTGGAAATCGTCAGTGCCCCGGGCGCACGGCCGAACCCGGCCTGGCTCAACTTCGTGGTCACCGGCAAGGCGCGCACGCACATCCGCCACGCGCTCAAGCAGCAGCGCCGCTCCGAGTCGATCAACCTTGGCGAGCGTCTGCTGAACAAGGTATTGACCGGCTTCGACAGCAGCCTGGAAAAGATCCCGCAGGAACGTATCCAGCCGATCCTCAACGAGTATCGCCTGGAAGTCATCGAAGACCTGCTCGAAGACATCGGCCTGGGCAATCGCATGGCCTACGTGGTCGCCCGTCGGCTGCTCTCGGCCGAAGGCGAACAGCTGCCAAGCCCGGAAGGCCCGCTGGCCATCCGCGGCACCGAAGGCCTGGTGCTGAGCTACGCCAAATGCTGCACACCGATCCCGGGCGACCCGATCGTTGGCCATCTGTCGGCCGGCAAAGGCATGGTCGTGCACCTGGAAGACTGCCGCAACATCAGTGAAATCCGCCACAACCCGGAGAAGTGCCTGCAGCTGTCCTGGGCCAAGGATGTCACCGGCGAATTCAACGTCGAGCTGCGCGTCGAGCTTGAGCACCAGCGCGGCCTGATTGCCTTGCTCGCCAGCAGCGTCAACGCCGCCGACGGCAACATCGAGAAAATCAGCATGGACGAACGCGATGGCCGCATCAGCGTGGTCCAGCTGGTGGTCAGCGTGCACGACCGCGTGCACCTGGCTCGTGTGATCAAGAAGTTGCGCACCCTGACCGGCGTGGTCCGCATCACCCGCATGCGTGCGTAAATCCGCCAACCGCAAGGAGTCACCATGACCAAGACCGTCATCACCAGCGACAAGGCCCCCGCCGCCATCGGTACTTACTCCCAGGCGATCAAGGCCGGCAACACTGTCTACATGTCTGGCCAGATCCCGCTGGATCCGACCACCATGGAGCTGGTCGAAGGTTTCGAAGCGCAGACCGTTCAGGTGTTCGAGAACCTCAAGTCGGTGGCTGAAGCTGCCGGTGGTTCGTTCAAGGACATCGTCAAGCTGAACATCTTCCTGACCGACCTGAGCCACTTCGCCAAGGTCAACGAAGTCATGGGCCGCTACTTCGAGCAGCCTTACCCGGCGCGTGCCGCCATCGGCGTGGCAGCTCTGCCCAAGGGCGCCCAGGTCGAAATGGACGCCATCCTCGTCATCGAGTGATGCCTGAGGTGACGGGCGCCCTGCCCGTCACCCTCCTCTCTGCCTGAAGGTCTCCCCACCATGCGTCACGCCCTGCCCCTCGCGCTGGCAGCCCTGATTCTGGGCGGCTGCTCCAGCCACAAACCTGAAGACTACAACGGCACCTGGATCAATCAGGCAGCCATCGACGCCGCCGCCAAAGGTGGCAGCCTGCGCCAGGCGCTGGCAGCCAACGGCCCGGTGTCGGAAGTCCGTGTCGACGTCGCCAGCCAACAGGCCAGCTACCTCTATAACGGCTACGAGAACGTCAACGGCCGCCTGCGCCTGAGCGACAAGCAATGGCAAGTCGACTTCGACGGCGGCCCAAGCGCGCCACTGCAGCTCAAAGGCAAGGAGCTGGTTACCGTTACTGAAAGCGGCAAAGAGCAGGCATTCAGCAAGGCGCTGACGCCAGCCGCTGCCGATACACCGGTCGGTAGCACCTTCGAGAAGGCGCTATATGGCGCGTATCTGGGTGGCAACTGGAAGATCATCGAAGGCACCGGCAAAGGTGAGACTGTGCAGTTCAGCGACACCGGCAGCGTAACCGGGCTGCCCGGGCCGAATCGCTATGCGCTGTGCCTGGGCGGCGATTGCGCGACCATGGGCGGTGCCAACGACAGCCTGTGGCTGGAGCGCGATCAACGTGGCGCGCCGTTTATCTTCAAGCACAGCGGTGACCAACTGGAGATTTTCCAGGCTATCAACCGTGCCCAGCCGGACGAGATGCCGCAGCTGGCGCCCGGGCCGCGGCAGTGGTTGCTGGAACGTAGCTGATAGTAGGTGGCGTTGGGGCCGCATTGCGGCCCCAACGATTACTGGGTCCACCCTAAGGCTTGGCTGCCCCCCGCAAAATCGCCGCATAGCCTTCCTTGTAACTCGGATACACCGGCGCCCAACCCAACGCTCGCGCCCGGGCATTGCTGCAGCGCTTGCTGCCGGTGCGGCGCACGCGCTGTTCGTCCGACCATTGGGTAACGCCAAGGTACTCGCGCAACCAGGCGACCACATCGGCTAGCGGCGCCGGGTCGTCGTCGACGCCGATATAGCAGTCATCCAAGGTAACGCCACGGGCATCCGCGGCGAGCAGATAGGCCAGCAGGCTCGCTGCGTCCTCAGCGTGAATCCGGTTGCCATACAGTGGCGGCTGCTGGGCAACCCGGTAGCCCTGGCGAACCTGGCTCAGCAGCCACTCACGGCCCGGCCCGTAGATACCGGTCAGGCGCACCACGCTGGCGGGAATGCCGCTTTTCAACGCCACTTGCTCGGCTTCAAGCATGATTTTTCCGGAATAACCCGTAGGCTCGGTCGGCGCCGTTTCGTCGACCCACTGGCCATCATGCTGAGCAAACACACTACTGCTGGAAACAAACAGCAGCCGCCGCGGTTGTTGCCCGCGCGCCTGCAACCAGCTGAGCACATTACGCAGGCCATCGACGTAAGCCGCCTTATAACCGGCTTCGTCATGTTGGCTGGCAGCCACGCAGTACACCAGATAGTCAGGTGCATGCTCAGGCCAGGCCGCAGGAATCTGCGCATCAGTGAGGTCAGCTGCGACGGGCTGGACGCCTTCCGGCAATTGATCGATCGAACGCCGCAGGCCGCTCACATGCCAGCCACTGGTAAGCAGTTGCAGGGCCAGTCGGCCGCCGACATCGCCGCAGCCGACGATCAAAGCAGACAATTCCGACATCATTCAGCTCCACTGATAAAGGATCAGGCTAGCCGGATTGCGCGATCAACGGCTAGACAAAGGTAAAAAAAAGATACTGTATTACTTTTGTTAACAAGAATTAATTGCAATAATGGCGACCTATCTGTTCTCGGCCTGCCTCGGGGCCGTGGTGAACGTCAACTCATTCTACTCATCAGGTCCGGCCAGCATGACTCGTACTCAACCCTCCGCTTCGCCAACCCAGTCGCGCGCCTGGCGCGCCATTGCCGCGCTGATGTTCAGCCTGGTGCTGGCCCCGGTCGCCATGGCCGATGAGCCAAACGCCACCGCTGCCACCACCCCAGCTGCCGCTACCGCGCCTGCTGCGCCCGCCGCTGAAGGCCAGGCCCCAGCCGCCGCACCTGCCGAAGGGCAAGCTCAGGCACCTGCCGAAGACAACGTGCAGCCGCTGGTCGAAGACACCTCGCTGGGCATGGCCCACGACCTGTCGCCATGGGGCATGTACAAGAACGCCGACATCGTCGTGAAAATCGTGATGATCGGCCTGGCCATCGCCTCGATCATCACCTGGACCATCTGGATCGCCAAAGGCTTCGAGCTGATGGGCGCCAAGCGCCGCCTGCGCGGCGAAATCGCAGCGCTCAAGCGCGTCTCCACCCTCAAGGAAGCTGCTGAAGCGTCCAGCAAGGAAGGCACCCTGGCTCACACCCTGGTGCATGACGCCCTCGAAGAAATGCGCCTGTCGGCCAACGCTCGCGAAAAAGAAGGCATCAAGGAGCGCGTCAGCTTCCGCCTCGAGCGCCTGGTTGCCGCCAGCGGTCGTAACATGAGCAGCGGTACCGGCGTGCTCGCCACCATTGGTTCGACCGCGCCGTTCGTAGGTCTGTTCGGTACCGTATGGGGCATCATGAACAGCTTCATCGGCATCGCCAAGACCCAGACCACCAACCTCGCAGTAGTTGCACCCGGCATCGCCGAAGCACTGCTGGCGACCGCTCTGGGCCTGGTAGCGGCCATCCCGGCAGTGGTGATCTACAACGTCTTCGCGCGCTCCATCGCTGGCTACCGCGCACAGGTGTCCGACGCTTCGGCGCAAGTCCTGCTGCTGGTCAGCCGCGACCTCGACCACCAGGGTGGCGAACGCGTCGCCCCGCACATGGTGAAAGTGGGGTAAGCCATGGGCCTGCATCTTAACGAAGGTGGCGATGACCTCGCCGAAAACCACGAAATCAACGTTACGCCGTTCATCGACGTGATGTTGGTGCTGCTGATCATCTTCATGGTCGCAGCTCCCCTGGCCACCGTCGACATCAAGGTCGACCTGCCCGCCTCGACCGCCAAACCGGCGCCGAGGCCGGAGAAACCGGTGTTCGTCAGCGTCAAGGCCGACCAGAAGCTGTACGTCGGCGACGATATGGTTGCTCAGCCCAGCCAGCTTGGCCCGATGCTCGACGCCAAGACCAAGGGCGACAAGGAGACCACCATCTTCTTCCAGGCCGATAAAGGCGTGGACTACGGCGACCTGATGGAAGTGATGAACAACATGCGCGCGGCCGGCTACCTCAAGGTCGGTCTGGTAGGTCTCGAGACGGCAGCCAAAAAATGATCAAGACGCGGCACAAACTGGCGCGTTACAGCGGCAGCTTGGCGATCGTGCTGGGTGTCCATGCCATCGCTGTGCTGCTGACGCTCAATTGGTCGGTGCCTCAGGCCATCGAACTGCCCCCGGCAGCGATGATGGTCGAGCTGGCACCGCTGCCTGAGCCAGCGCCACCACCACCGCCCAAGGTCGCTCCGCAGCCTCCGACTCCGGTCGAAGAGCCGCGGCTACCGAAGTTGGTGGAGGCTCCAAAACCGAAAATCGCGATTGCCAAGCCGCCCAAGCCGAAGGCCAAACCGCAGCCGCCCAAGCCCGAGAAGAAGCCTGAGCCGCCCAAGGAAGCGCCACCCGCCGATGAGCAGGTAGTCGATACGCCGCCGAGCAATACGCCACCGCAGAAATCGGCAGCGCCAGCGCCAAGCATCGCCTCCAACAGCAAGGCCTTGCCGACCTGGCAGAGCGATCTGTTGCGTCACCTGGCCAAGTACAAGCGGTACCCTGAAGACGCCCGCCGGCGTGGCCTGCAAGGCATCAACCGGTTGCGCTTCGTGGTCGACGCCGACGGCAAGGTGTTGTCCTACTCGCTGGCCGGTGGTTCAGGCAGCGCAGCACTGGACCGAGCGACCATGGAAATGATCCGCCGTGCGGGCTCGCTGCCCAAGCCGCCGGCAGAGCTGCTGACCAATGGCTCGATCGAAGTGGTAGCACCCTTCGTCTACTCGCTGGATAAACGCTGACACTTTGTTTCTGTCACAAAAGCGCAAGTCTGATAACGTGCGTCTATCAATTGCAGCCGCTATGCTGGGGCTGCAACTTCATGGACGCACGTTATGACCCTCACTGAACTCCGCTACATCGTCACCCTCGCCCAAGAGCAGCACTTCGGCCATGCTGCCGAGCGTTGCCACGTCAGCCAGCCGACCCTGTCGGTCGGGGTAAAGAAGCTCGAGGACGAGCTTGGCGTGTTGATCTTCGAACGCAGCAAGAGCGCGGTTCGCCTGACTCCGGTCGGTGAAACCATCGTCGCCCAGGCGCAGAAGGTCCTGGAGCAGGCGCAAGGTATCCGTGAACTGGCCCAGGCCGGCAAGAACCAGCTGACCGCACCACTCAAGGTCGGCGCGATCTACACCGTCGGCCCGTACCTGTTCCCGCATCTGATTCCACAGCTGCACCGGGTAGCCCCGCAGATGCCGCTGTATATCGAAGAAAACTTCACCCACGTACTGCGCGAGAAACTGCGCAACGGCGAACTGGACGCAGTGATCATCGCCCTGCCGTTCAACGAGGCCGACGTGCTGACCCTGCCGCTGTACGACGAGCCGTTCTGCGCGCTGATGCCGGCAGATCACCCGTGGACCGCACGCAAGACCATCGACCCGGCCATGCTCAACGACAAGAGCCTGCTGCTGCTGGGTGAAGGCCACTGCTTCCGCGACCAGGTGCTCGAAGCCTGCCCGACCCTGGCCAAAGGCAACGACGGCTCCAAGCACACCACGGTCGAATCCAGCTCGCTGGAAACCATCCGCCACATGGTCGCCTCGGGCCTGGGCATCTCGATCCTGCCGCTGTCGGCAGTGCACAGCCATCACTACGCACCAGGCATCATCGAAGTGCGCCCGCTGACCGCACCGACGCCCTTCCGCACGGTGGCGATTGCCTGGCGCGCGAGCTTCCCGCGGCCCAAGGCGATCGAGATCCTGGCCGACTCGATCCGGCTGTGTTCGGTGGTCAAGCCACCCGTGGAACAGTCGGCCTGAGTCATGAGCGAGCTGTCCAAGGTACCGGTCACTGAACTCAAGGGCGTCGGCGAGGCAATGGCTGAAAAGCTTGCCAAGGTCGGCCTGGAGAACCTGCAGGACGTACTGTTCCACCTGCCCCTGCGTTATCAGGACCGCACCCGCGTAGTGCCAATCGGCCAGTTGCGCCCAGGCCAGGACGCGGTCATCGAAGGCGTGGTCAGTGGCGCCGACGTGACCATGGGCAAGCGCCGAAGCCTGGTGGTGCGCTTGGGCGACGGCACCGGCGTGCTGAGCCTGCGCTTCTACCACTTCAGCAATGCGCAGAAAGAAGCCCTCAAGCGCGGCACTCATGTACGTTGCTACGGCGAGGCTCGCCCAGGTGCTTCGGGGCTGGAGATCTACCACCCGGAATACCGCGCCCTCAACGGCAGCGAGCCGGCGCCGCCGGTCGAGCAGACCTTGACCCCGATCTACCCGTCCACCGAAGGCCTGACCCAGCAGCGCCTGCGCCAGCTGTGCCAGCAAAGCCTGGCCATGCTCGGCCCGCGCAGCCTGCCAGACTGGCTGCCGCCGGAGCTGGCCAACGATTATCAGCTGGCGCCGCTCGACGAGGCAATCCGCTACCTGCACAACCCGCCCGCCGATGCTGATCTGGAAGAGCTGGCGGTGGGTCATCACTGGGCCCAGCACCGCCTCGCCTTCGAAGAGCTGCTGACTCACCAGCTGTCCCAGCAGCGCCTGCGCGAGAGCTTGCGCAGCCTGCGCGCGCCGGCATTGCCCAAAGCCAGCCGGCTGCCTGCGCAGTACCTGGCCAACCTGGGGTTCAACCCCACCGGTGCGCAGCAAAGGGTCGGCAACGAGATCGCCTACGACCTTAGCCAACCCGAGCCGATGCTGCGCCTGGTCCAGGGCGACGTCGGCGCGGGCAAGACCGTGGTCGCCGCCCTGGCTGCCCTGCAAGCGCTGGAAGCCGGTTACCAGGTCGCCCTAATGGCACCCACCGAGATCCTCGCCGAGCAGCACTTCATCACCTTCAAGCGCTGGCTGGAGCCGCTCGGCATCGAAGTCGCCTGGCTCGCCGGCAAGCTCAAGGGCAAGGCCCGGGTCAGCGCCCTGGAGCAGATCGCCGGCGGCGCGCCGATGGTGGTCGGTACCCACGCGCTGTTCCAGGACGAGGTCAAGTTCAAGCATCTGGCGCTGGCGATCATCGACGAACAGCACCGCTTTGGCGTTCAGCAACGGCTGGCCTTGCGCAAGAAAGGCGTGGCCGGCGAGCAATGCCCGCATCAGCTGATCATGACCGCCACACCAATCCCGCGGACGCTGGCCATGAGCGCCTACGCTGACCTCGACACCTCGGTGCTCGATGAGCTGCCGCCCGGCCGCACCCCGGTGAATACCGTACTGGTGGTCGACAGCCGCCGCTTCGAGGTGGTCGAACGAGTCCGCGCCGCCTGCGCCGAAGGGCGCCAGGCGTACTGGGTCTGCACCCTGATCGAAGAATCCGAAGAGCTGACCTGCCAGGCCGCCGAAAGCACCTTCGAAGACCTCGGCGCGGCCCTGGGCGAGTTGCGCGTGGGCTTGATCCACGGGCGCATGAAGCCAGCCGAAAAAGCTGCAGTGATGGCCGAGTTCAAAGCCGGCAACCTGCAGTTGCTGGTGGCAACCACGGTGATCGAAGTCGGCGTCGACGTGCCCAACGCGAGCCTGATGATCATCGAAAACCCCGAGCGGCTTGGTCTGGCCCAGCTGCACCAGCTGCGCGGGCGGGTCGGTCGCGGTAGCGCCGCCAGCCACTGCGTGTTGCTCTATCACCCGCCGTTGTCGCAGGTCGGCCGCGAGCGTCTGGGCATCATGCGCGAGACCAACGACGGTTTCGTCATCGCCGAGAAAGACCTCGAACTGCGCGGCCCTGGCGAAATGCTCGGCACGCGCCAGACCGGCCTGCTCCAGTTCAAGGTCGCTGACCTGATGCGCGACGCCGACTTGCTGCCAGCCGTGCGCGACGCCGCCCAGGCGCTGCTCACGCGTTGGCCGGCACACGTCAGCCCGTTGCTCGATCGCTGGCTGCGCCATGGCCAGCAATATGGCCAGGTGTGACACAAGTCCCACTACGCAACCAGCCTGCCGTTCAGACTGGTTATACTTCGCGTTTAAAGAAACTATTGGATCCAGCTCATGACTGAAGCAGCCCTGGACGCCGCATCCCCGCAAGCACCGTCTGTTATCCGCCAACTGCTGGACAAGCTCGGCGTAGCTTACAAGGAGGTGCCGGAGCATCCGTCCCTGCCTGCAGCCTCGCGTGTTCAAGCGGTGCTGCTCGATGACGAAATCGGCGCGCTGCTGGTGCTGTTCCCGCACACTCAGTTGCTGGACCTCAATCGCCTCGCCGAGCTGACCGGGCGCAAGCTACACGCCGTGCCGCTGACGCGCCTGAACCAGATGCTCGACAAGCACAAACTCAAAGCGCTGCCTGCCCTGCCGGCCCTGACCAGCTCGCCCTGCCTGTATGACGAACGCCTGCTCGAGGCCGAGGCGCTGTTTATCCAGTCGGGCGAACGCGGCCTGCTGCTGCAGATCGAGCGCGGCGCGTTCAAGCGCATGCTGAGCAAGGCCAGCGCAGGCAAATTCGGCCAGACCGTGGCGGACATCCAGCCCAACCTCAACCGTCCTGACGATGATCCCCACGAGATCACCCAGGCGGTGCAAGCGTTCACCGCGCGGCGGATCCAGAAGCGCCTGGAAGAAACCATCGAAATTCCACCACTGGCCGACACGGCGCAAAAGATCATCAAGCTGCGGGTCGACCCCAATGCCAGCATCGACGACATCACCGGTGTGGTCGAAACCGACCCGGCGCTGGCCGCGCAAGTGGTCAGTTGGGCCGGTTCGCCGTACTACGCCTCACCTGGCAAGATCCGTTCGGTAGAAGACGCCATCGTGCGTGTGCTCGGCTTTGATCTGGTGATCAACCTGGCACTGGGCCTGGCCTTGGGCAAGACCCTGAGCCTGCCCAAGGACCACCCGCAGCAGGCCACGCCGTACTGGCAGCAGTCGATCTACACCGCTGCCGTGATCGAGGGCCTGACCCGCGCCGTGCCCCGCGCCGAGCGCCCGGAAGCTGGCCTGACCTACCTCGCCGGGCTGCTGCACAACTTTGGCTACCTGCTGCTGGCGCACGTATTCCCGCCGCACTTCTCGCTGATCTGCCGCCACCTGGAGGTCAACCCGCACCTGAGCCACACCTACATCGAACAGCATCTGCTCGGCATCAGTCGTGAGCAGATCGGCGCGTGGCTGATGAAGCTGTGGGACATGCCTGAAGAGCTGTCCAACGCGCTGCGCTTCCAGCACGATCCTGGCTACGATGGCGAACTGGCGGTGTTCCCCAATCTGGTCTGCCTGGCGACCAGCCTGCTGCGTTCGCGCGGGATTGGCTCAGGGCCGCAGGAAGAAATCCCCGATGCCCTGCTCGAGCGCTTGGGGCTGAGCCGCGAAAAGGCCGACGATGTCGTCAGCAAGGTGCTCGAAGCAGAAGCGCTGCTGCGCGAACTGGCCTCGCAGTTCCACCCTGCGCATTGAGCTGACCAGCACCGGGGCGTCAGGCGCCCCGCTCGCTCAGGCTTTGCGCTTGCGCGGTTTCAGGTACTTCATCAGGCCCTGGAACCAGATCACCAGCGCCGGATTGCCCTTGATCTGGATGTTCTTGTCCTGAATCCCCTGCATGAACGCCAGCTGTTTGTTGCTGGCCTGCAGGGTGGCGAAGCCGTAGGCGGCGTCCTTGAACGCAATCGCGAAGGCTGGCTGCGCATGTTGCCCGGCCTTGCTGCTGATGCGCTCGTTGCTGACGATGAAGTGACGGGCGACCTTGCCATCCAGGGTCTGCATCTGGAACACCAGATCCTTGTCCCGCAGCTGCTGCTGGAACGCCGGATTGTTGCGGCTGGCACGGGCCATCAACAAGCCCATGGCCCACAGAATAAAACGGAACTTCATCGGCAAGACTCGACTGTAATGTGACTGAAAGCGCTGAGTTTATCCTCTTTCAGAACACTTTATACAAGCCCGCCACCGTTACCCTATGGAAAGCAAAACGGACGCCATAAAGGCGCCCGTTGATTGGCTCTGCAACCGCTAGCAACGAGCCGCTTACTTTTTCTTCGCGGCAGCCTTGGCAGCGGGTTTGGCAGCGGCCTTGGCCGGTGCTGCCGCTTTGCCGGTCGGGTTGACCGTGTCCTTGAGACCCTTGCCTGGCTTGAACGCAACGGTGTTGCTGGCCTTGATCTTCACTGGCTCGCCAGTCTGCGGGTTTTTGCCAGTGCGGGCGCCACGGTGACGCTTCTCGAAAGTGCCGAAGCCAACCAGGGTAACGGTATCCTTATCGAGGGCCCCGGTGATGCTGTCGAGGATCGCATTGAGTACCTCATTGGCCTTTTCCTTGGTCAAATCGGCCTTTTCAGCGATGACAGCGGCGAGTTCTGGTTTGCGCATAGTGAAGCCTCTTGGACGGGAATTCTTGTTGTTATTGCCGTGCTGCCAGGGGAGGCAGCGCTCAAGGCGCCGCAGGCTCTAAACTGCGGCAGACGCGAGTGAGAATGGCACGCCAACCGGGACCGCGCCAGTATCAGCACGGCCATTGTGTCGGTAAGCCAACGGCATAAGCGACAGAACGCCAGCCATTTACGCCATAAGCGCCGGAAGCTGCCGATTTAGAGCGAGTTTTTCCATGACGGCGCTGCCTGTCAGGGCATAGCCGAGCAGCGCACCCGCCTCATCGCGGCAGGTCAGCTTGAGATCGGCGCCGTCACCTTCCACTTGCCACACGCCCATGCGGCCATGCGGCGGTGGCGCGACCACCAGTGGGCAAGCGGGGGTCTTCACGGTGATCGGCATCGGCCCGTATGCCACCGCCTGCGGATTGCCGGCCAAGGTCTGCGCCAGCGCGCGTACGCAGCTCATCAACGGCATCACGTACAACAGGTTGATGCCATCGACTTCGGCGCAATCGCCCAGGGCATAGATATTGCCGTGCGAGGTACGCAACTGACGGTCCACCACCACCCCACGATTGACCGCCAGCCCGGCCGCGGCGGCCAGTTCGGTGCGCGGGCGCAGGCCAATGGCCGAGACCACCAGGTCGCAGGCGATCACGCGGCCGTCGGACAAGTGCGCCTGCAAGCCAGCGCCATCGCGCTGCAGGCGGCCCAGCACGGGGCCTAGGTGGAAGCGCACGCCAAGGCTCTCCAGGCCTGCCTGCACCGCGCCTGCGGCGGCAGCCGGGATCAGGGTCGGCATCAGTTGCTCACAAGGGGCAACCACATCGACCTGGAAACCACCGAGGCTCATGTCGTTGGCAAACTCGCAGCCGATCAGCCCGGCGCCGAGAATCAGCACGCGCTGCTTGCCTGCCGCAGCGCGGCGAAAGCGGGCGTAGTCGACAAGGTCGTTGATCGCAAACACCGCATCGCTCGCGTCGCCCTGCAGCGGCAGCTGTACTGTCTGTGCGCCCAGCGCAAGAATCAGGTCACGGTACTCGACCACCTCTTCACCGATCCACAGCCGCTTGTGTCCAGGATCAATGCCGCTGATGCGCGTGTGCGTACGGATCTCCGCCTTGAGCTGATCGGCCATGGCCCCCGGCTCTGCCATGCACAGGCCGTCGGCGTCCTTGTTCTTGGCGAAGCCAGTGGACAGCATTGGCTTGGAATAGGAACGGCCGTCATCAGCGCTGATCAACAGCAGCGGCGTTTCGCCGTCGAGCTTGCGAAACTCACGGGCCAGGTTGTAGCCCGCAAGGCCGGTGCCGATGATCACTACTGGGGAGGTCATGCCGTATTCCTTTTACGTTGCCAAGGGTTGCTATCAGGCGATTTCGATCATTTCAAAGTCGCTTTTGCCTACGCCACAATCCGGGCACAGCCAGTCTTCAGGGACATCCTGCCATTGGGTGCCCGGCGCGATACCGTCATCCGGCCAGCCCTCGGCTTCGTTGTAGATCAGGCCACATACAATGCATTGCCACTTCTTCATCAACAGCTCCTCATCCAGGTTCAGGCTTGGCCTTGCCGCTTATCGCGCTGTTGCACGCAACAGGCTGAGTTATGGCTCGTGCGGCTGCCACGGGCTTTTTACTGGCCCAGCCTGCAGTATGCAAGCAGCGCAGGCAATCATGCTAAGCTCGGCGCCTCTCTGGCTGTAACAAGCATACCGACGTGTCGTACGAATCCCCGCTAGCAGCCGCTGTTGCGTGGCTGCCGTATCCACAGCTGGCAACCACGCTTGCCCAGCCGACCCTCGACTGGCTGTTCGATGAAGGCTCGCTGACCCGCCGCCTGACTGCCCTGTCTGCTGATCATTTCAGTGTCACCCCGTTGTTCCAGGGCTGGCAGCCGCTGCGCGATGACGAATGCCTGGCGCTTGGCCTTGAGCCTGGTGCGCAGGGCTGGGTCCGTGAGGTCTACCTGCGTGGCCATGGCCAGCCTTGGGTATTCGCCCGCAGCGTGGCCGGGCGCAGCGCGCTGGAGCGCGGTGGGCTGGACCTGGAAACCCTGGGCAGCCGTTCGCTGGGTGAGCTGCTGTTCTGCGATCAGGCCTTTGTGCGTCACCCTATCGAGGTGTGCAGCTACCCGCAGCACTGGCTACCGATTGAAGTCGCTGCTGCGAATCTGTGGGGCCGGCGCTCGCGCTTCGAGCGTGATGGCCTGCAACTACTGGTGGCCGAGGTGTTTCTGCCGGCCTTGTGGCAAGCCTCCAGCGAGGTAACCGGCTGATGTACCTGCAACTGCTGAAATCACTCAACCACCTGCACCCGCGCGCCTGGGACTTCGTCCAGCTGAGCCGCATGGATCGGCCGATCGGCATCTACCTGTTGCTGTGGCCGACCCTGACTGCGGTGTGGATTGCCGGCCAGGGCGCGCCGACGGTGGCCAATGTGCTGATCTTTGGCCTAGGCGTAGTGCTGATGCGCGCGGCCGGCTGCTGCATCAACGACTTCGCCGACCGCAAGGTCGATGGCCACGTCAAACGCACCGCCGACCGGCCGCTGGCCAGCGGTCGGGTCAAGCCACGCGAGGCGCTGGTGCTGTTCGCCGTGCTGGTGGCGGTGAGTTTCCTGCTGGTGCTGTGCACCAACGCCCAGACGGTTTGGTTGTCGTTCGGTGCGGTCGCCCTGGCGTTCTGCTATCCGTTCATGAAGCGCTACACCTATTACCCACAGGTGGTCCTGGGCGCAGCGTATTCGTGGGGTATCCCGATGGCCTTCACCGCCGCCGGCGGCGATCTGCCTGCCAGCGCCTGGCTGCTGTACATCGCCAACCTGCTGTGGACGGTGGGCTATGACACCTACTACGCCATGGTCGACCGCGATGACGATTTGAAGATCGGGGTCAAATCCACCGCGATCCTGTTTGGCGAGGCCGACCGGGCGATCATTCTTGGCTTGCAGCTGCTGTCGTTGGCCTGCCTGCTGCTGGCGGGCATCAAGTTCGGCCTGGGCGGCTGGTTCCACCTCGGCCTGGTGGGTGCGTTGGTGTGCTTTGCCTGGGAGTTCTGGTCAACGCGCAAGCTGGATCGCGACGCGTGCTTCAAGGCGTTTCTGCATAACCACTGGGCAGGCTTGCTGATCTTTATCGGGGTGGTGCTGGATTACGCCCTGGGCTGACTGCGCGCCCTGTGCCAGCGCTGTCAGGCGCTCGCGCAGGGCGCGGCGATGCCGTCAGGGCTTGGCTACATGCCAGACGTCCTTCATGCCATCGCCGGTGGTCTTGCCGGCTTCGGTGTCCTTGACGAAGGTGTACAGCGGCTTGCCATCGTAGGCCCACTGCATGCTGCCGTCGTCGCGCTTGATGTGGGTCCACTTGCCTGCCGCAGCCTTGTCATCTTCCTTGACCATCAGCGGCGGCCAGTTCTTGGCACAGTCGCCGTTGCACATCGACTTGCCGTCGCTGTCCTTGTCGAAGGTGTACAAGGTCATGCCCTTGTCATCCACCAGCATGCCGCCCTTGGCCATGCCCATGCCGCCATGCTCGGCGAGGGCTACCCCCGGCAGCGCCAAAACCGCGCAGAAGGCCATCCAGTTCAGCGTTGATCGTGTCATTGGATTTCACCGTATTTATTCGGGGGTTGGGATTTACAGCCTAGCTCAGCCGTCGATACTTGCAGTGGCAGCCCACGACTTGTCACACGACTGCAATAATTCCGTTATCTAATGCGGGCCAAGACATCCAATTCAGGAGAGGTTGAGAGCATGGTTGGCAGGAACATTCTGATCGTCGACGACGAAGCGCCCATTCGCGAGATGATCGCCGTTGCGTTGGAAATGGCCGGCTATGACTGCCTCGAGGCGGAGAACTCGCAGCAGGCCCACGCCATTATCGTCGACCGCAAGCCGGACCTGATCCTGCTCGACTGGATGCTCCCGGGCACGTCGGGCATCGAGCTGGCGCGCCGCCTCAAGCGTGATGAACTGACCGGCGACATCCCGATCATCATGCTCACCGCCAAGGGCGAAGAGGACAACAAGATCCAGGGCCTGGAAGTCGGCGCCGACGACTACATCACCAAACCGTTCTCGCCGCGGGAACTGGTCGCCAGGCTGAAAGCCGTGCTGCGCCGCACCGGCCCGAGCGACAGCGAGTCGCCAATCGAGATCGGCGGCCTGCTGCTCGACCCGATCAGCCACCGCGTCACCATCGACGGCAAGCCAGCCGAGATGGGCCCAACCGAATACCGCCTGCTGCAGTTCTTCATGACCCACCAGGAGCGCGCCTACACCCGTGGCCAGTTGCTCGATCAGGTCTGGGGCGGCAACGTCTACGTCGAAGAGCGTACCGTCGATGTGCACATCCGCCGCCTGCGCAAGGCGCTGGGTGAGGTCTACGAAAATCTGGTACAAACCGTGCGCGGCACTGGCTATCGTTTCTCGACCAAAAGCTGAGCGACGCCTGCGCAGCTGGCTGCACACTGTTGTACAAGGACCGTAACAATTGAACCAGAACTGGCATGCGACCCTGATTCGCCACCTGCTGCTGTTGATCACCGTCTGCATCATTGGCGGCCTGGTCAGCGGCTACTATGGCTGGAGCTTTGCCATCGGCCTGGCGCTGTACCTGGGCTGGACCCTCAAGCAGTTGCTGCGCCTGCACGACTGGCTGCGCAACCATCAACCCGACGAAGCACCACCCGACGGCTACGGCCTGTGGGGCGAGGTGTTCGACAGCATCTACCACCTGCAACGCCGCGATCAGCGCGTGCGCGGGCGCTTGCAGGCAGTGATCGACCGAGTCCAGGAGTCAACAGCTGCCCTGCGTGACGCGGTGATCATGCTCGACAGCGACGGCAATCTGGAATGGTGGAACCGCGCAGCGGAAACCCTGCTCGGCTTCAAGACCCCGCAGGATGGCGGCCAGCAGGTAACCAACCTGGTCCGCCACCCACGCTTCAAAGAATACTTCGAAGCAGAAAACTACCTTGAGCCGCTGGAAATCCCCTCGCCGATCAACGACCGCATGCGGGTGCAGCTGCACATCACCCGCTATGGCAACAACGAGCACCTGATGCTGGTGCGCGACGTCACCCGCATTCACCTGCTCGAGCAGATGCGCAAAGACTTCGTCGCCAACGTCTCGCACGAACTGCGCACGCCGTTGACGGTGATCAGCGGCTACCTGGAAACCCTCTTGGATAACGTCGAAGACGTCAATCCACGCTGGACCCGCGCCCTGCAGCAGATGAGCCAGCAAGGGTCGCGCATGCAGACGCTGCTCAACGACCTGCTGTTGCTGGCCAAGCTCGAAGCCACCGACTACCCCTCGGACAACCAGCCCGTGGCAGTCGATGCGTTGCTCACCGCGATCAAGGCCGATGCCCAGGCGCTGTCTGGCCCGCGCCAGCAGAACATCAGCCTCGAGGCCAGCCCTGGGGTCTACCTCAAGGGCAGCGAGTCGGAGCTGCGCAGTGCGTTCTCCAATCTGGTGTTCAACGCCGTCAAGTACACCCAGGACGGCGGCAACATCCGCATCCGCTGGTGGGCCGATGAACAGGGCGCGCACCTGTCGGTGCAGGACTCGGGGATGGGGATCGAGGCCAAGCACCTGCCGCGCCTGACCGAACGCTTCTACCGGGTGGACTCCAGCCGCAACTCCCACACCGGCGGCACCGGCCTGGGCCTGGCGATCGTCAAGCACGTGCTGCTGCGCCACCGCGCGCGGCTGGAGATCAGCAGCGTGCCCGGCCACGGCAGCACCTTTACCTGCCATTTTGCCGCTGTGCAGATGGATATCGGCAAGGGCAGATAGCCACAGCGGGTGGCTGGCACTGACCGACGCCGCCCTGCCCCCCCTTTGCTTTTGCCGCCTCAGCCGCTACATTGGCTGTCCTGCGCCGGCACAGCTGGCGGCTTTTTATCATCATTTTCGCAGACGGACCCCGTAAAACCCCATCATGGACCCTTCCCCTGGTATCAGCGTCACCTCCCTGTTTGCCGACTTCGGCATGATTCTTTTTGCACTGTTCCTGGTCTTGCTCAACGGCTTCTTCGTTGCCGCCGAGTTCGCCATGGTCAAACTGCGCTCGACCCGGGTCGATTCGATCGCCGAGCTGCACGGCTGGCGCGGCAGCATTCTGCGCAAGGTGCACAACCAGCTCGATGCCTACCTGTCTGCCTGTCAGCTGGGTATCACCCTCGCCTCGCTGGGCCTGGGCTGGGTCGGTGAGCCGGCCTTCGCCCACCTGCTCGAGCCGTTGCTGGCGTACTTTGGCGTCGACTCGCCGGAGCTGATCAAGGGCGTGTCGTTCTTCATCGCCTTCTTCGTTATCTCGTACCTGCACATCGTTGTCGGTGAGCTGGCGCCCAAGTCGTGGGCGATCCGCAAACCCGAGCTGTTGTCGCTGTGGACGGCGGTGCCGCTGTACCTGTTCTACTGGGCCATGTACCCGGCCATCTACCTGCTCAACGCCAGCGCCAACGCCATCCTGCGGGTGGCTGGCCAGGGCGAGCCGGGGCCGCACCATGAGCACCATTACAGCCGCGAAGAGCTCAAGCTGATCCTGCACTCCAGCCGTGGCCAGGACCCGAGTGATCAGGGCATGCGCGTACTGGCGTCGGCGGTCGAGATGGGCGAGCTGGAGGTGGTCGACTGGGCCAACTCGCGCGAGGACATGATCAGCCTCGACGCCAAGGCGCCGCTCAAGGAAATCCTGGCGATGTTCCGCCGGCACAAATTCAGCCGCTACCCGGTGTACGATGCCGAGCGTGAGGAATTCACCGGTTTGCTGCACATCAAGGACCTGTTGCTGGAGCTGGCCGACCTCGACCATATCCCCGGCAGCGTTGACCTGGACGACCTCACCCGGCCACTCGAGCGGGTGTCCCGGCACATGCCGCTGTCGCAGCTGCTCGAGCAGTTCCGCAAGGGCGGCGCGCACTTTGTGCTGGTTGAAGAAGCCGATGGCAAGGTGATCGGCTACCTGACCATGGAAGACGTGCTGGAAGTGCTGGTCGGTGATATTCAGGACGAGCACCGCAAGACCGAGCGCGGCATCCTTGCCTACCAGCCGGGCAAGCTGCTGGTGCGCGGCGATACCCCGCTGTTCAAGGTCGAGCGGCTGCTGGGCGTTGACCTTGATCACATCGAGGCCGAAACCCTTGCCGGGCTGGTCTACGAGACGCTGAATCGGGTGCCTGAAGAAGAGGAACTGCTCGAAGTCGAAGGCCTGCGCATCATCATCAAGAAGATGAAAGGGCCCAAGATCGTTCTGGCCAAGGTGCTCAAGCTGGAATAACCAGCGCTCTGCCACATCTTTGGGGCTGCTGCGCAGCCCTTTCGCGACACAAGGCCGCTCCTACAGGGTCCGCGCAAGCACGTCATGCGCGGGCAACTGTAAGAGCGGCCTTGTGTCGCGAAAGGGCCGCGCAGCGGCCCCAATTCACGGATTGCCCGCCGTGAAATTGGGCAGCCCGCCAAGGGGCCGGTCGAACTGATAGGGGATCGACTCCAGTGCCAGGCCGACATTGCGCTGCACCACAAAGTGTAGATGCGGCCCACTGCTGTTGCCGGTATTGCCCGACTTGGCCAGCGCATCCCCTACGCTGACCCGCTGCCCCTCGCCGACCACCACCGAGCCCTGCATCAGGTGCAGGTAGACGCCCATGGTGCCATCGCTATGAAGAATGCGCACAAAGTTGCCTGAGGCATTGGTACCGCGGCCGTTCTGGCTGTTCTCGGTCTTGATCACCACCCCGCCGCGCGCAGCGACGATCGGCGTGCCTTCAGGCATGGCGATGTCCATCGCATAGCGACCCTTGGCGCCGAAGTGGCTGTAGCGCCCGTTCGGCCCCTGACTCAAACGAAACGGCCCGCCACGCCAGGGGAACGGGTAGCGAAATGCCTGCGGCCGCTGCAGCGGGCTGCCGAGGGCGTAGTCGAGTTTGCTTTGATAACCCAGTTGCTTGCCGGGCTGGGCCATGACCACGCTGAGCAACTGGGTCGAGCGCGCTGGCAGCACCTTGCGCACGATCCGCGGCGCGTTGCCCCCCTGAGCATTGCTCAGCCCTTGCAGGCGCAACTCGACCTCGACCGGCGCGAACAGCTCGTTGTGCGCGCTGAAGCGCATCCCGCCGGTAATCACTTCGCTGTACAGCCGCACCTGGCCGTCGAGGCGCTCGACGATCGGCTCGCGAAAGATCACATAGGCCTTGGCGCCTTCGCTGTCGTGATCGGAGTACGACACAACACCGTAGGCATCAGTGGTTCGATACAACGTCATGGCCACACTCGACGCCGAAGCCGTGAGCAAGGCACAGAACAGCAGCAGGCGGCTGGGCATGGATGGTGGCTTTATGACAGTTGGGTTCTGTCGAAGCCTAGCAGGCGGATTGCCATTGGGTATGGCAGTTGGTCGGCGCAGCCGCGGCCCGTGCTGACAGGGGCCGCGGCTGCGTCGGACAGCGCCTCACGCGCCGGGAGTGAAGTGCTTCTGAGTAGTGCCGCGGGCAATCAAGCGCGACAGGTAGTCGAGCTTCTGCGCGTCTTGGTCGACAAACTTGAAGGTCAGCTGCAGCCAGTCGCTGTCCGGCTTCGGCTCCATCGCCGCCACTGCATGCAGATAGCCGTTCAGACGCGCGACTTCAGCGTTGTCACCCTGCTCAAGGTCGAGCACCGCGCCTTCAAGCACCTGCGGCAGGTTGGCGCTGCGACGCACCACCAGCAGCGCTTCCTTCAGGCTCAGGGCTTTGATCACACAGGCTTGCGCGCCGCTGGCGAGGCGCAATTGGCCTTGGCCACGACCGGCCGGTGCGGCACTTGGCGCGGCCTTCGGTGCTGCTGCGGCGACCAGCGGCCGGGCAGCCTCGGCGGCCACCGGAGCGGCTCTGACAGCCTCCGGGCGACCACCGGTCAAGGCGCTCAGCGAGTCATTGGCAAACGCGGAATTGACCTTGGCCACGCCGCCCGACGTCAGGCTGTCGAGCTTGCCGATCTTGCTCAGGGATTTTTTCACCTTGGTCAGCAGCTGTTCGTTGGTGAACGGCTTGCCGACAAAATCGGACACCCCGGCTTGAATCGCCTGAATCACGTTTTCCTTGTCGCCACGGCTGGTCACCATGATGAACTGCAGGGCTTTCATCTCTGGCTGCTGACGGCACCAGGTGAGCAATTCCAGGCCCGACATTTCCGGCATTTCCCAGTCGCACAGAACCAGGTCGAAATGCTCCTTACCGAGCAATGCCATGGCTTTGCGGCCGTTCACTGCATCTTCGATGACCATACCCGGGAAGGCGTTGCGCAGGCACTTCTTTACCAGATCGCGAATGAACGGGGCGTCATCCACAACCAGCACATTGACTTTACTCATCGATACTCCTCTTGATCCCGACTAGCATAACGCTCACTGATGGCCATTTGCCAAGCAGCGAATCAGGTCGGGGCGTCGCACACTGTTCGCGGGTGCCTGCTGGCTGCTCGACCGCAAACGAAAACGCCCGGCACTGGGCCGGGCGTTGAGGCTCGGGAGCAATCCTATTTATCGTCCGATTCAGCCAAAACATTAGCGATTTCAGCCTCGCGGCCTGCGGTGCCTTCGACCTCGGCTTTCATCCGCTTCAAGCCCATGTGGCGCACGTCGGTGCCGCGCACCAGGTAGATCACCAGTTCGGCGATGTTGCGTGCGTGATCGCCGATCCGCTCCAGCGAACGCAATGCCCAGATCACGCTGAGTACCCGCGAGATCGACCGTGGGTCTTCCATCATGTAGGTGACCAGCTCGCGCAGCGCAGTCTTGTATTCGCGGTCGATTGTCTTGTCGTACTGCGCTACCGACAGCGCCAGCTCGGCGTCGAAGCGGGCAAATGCGTCCAGTGCGTCGCGGACCATGTTGCGCACCTGGTCGCCGATGTGGCGCACCTCGACGTAACCACGCGGCGACTCGCCTTCTTCACACAGCTGGATGGCGCGGCGAGCGATCTTGGTCGACTCGTCGCCGATGCGCTCAAGGTCGATTACCGATTTGGAAATGCTGATGATCAGGCGCAGGTCAGAAGCCGCCGGCTGTCGACGGGCCAGAATGCGCACGCATTCTTCGTCGATGTTGCGCTCCATCTGGTTGATCTGCTCATCGACTTCGCGCACTTGCTGGGCCAGGCCCGAGTCAGCCTCGATCAGCGCGGTGACCGCATCGTTGACCTGCTTCTCGACCAGCCCGCCCATGGCCAGCAGGTGGCTGCGCACTTCTTCGAGCTCGGCATTGAACTGCTGGGAGATGTGATGGGTAAGGCTTTCTTTGTTGATCATGCGTTCGCTCCGCGCAGAAGCCAGCTGCTGCAAGCTTCAAGGTATTCGGGTCGGTGCCGGCGTGAAGCCGGCAGCGGCTGCTAGCCGTAACGACCGGTGATGTAGTCTTCGGTCTGCTTCTTGGCCGGGTTGGTGAACAGCGTATCGGTGTCCCCATACTCGATCAGTTTGCCCATGTACATGAACGCGGTGTAGTCGGAGACGCGCGCCGCCTGCTGCATGTTGTGGGTGACGATGACGATGGTGTACTTGGATTTCAACTCGTAGATCAGTTCTTCGACCTTGAGCGTGGAAATCGGGTCGAGCGCCGAGCACGGCTCATCGAGCAGCAGCACTTCTGGCTCGACGGCAATCGTGCGGGCAATCACCAGACGTTGCTGCTGACCACCGGACAGGCCCAGAGCCGACTCGTGCAGGCGGTCTTTGACCTCATCCCACAAGGCCGCGCCGCGTAGCGCCCATTCGACCGCTTCGTCGAGGGTGCGCTTCTTGTTGATGCCCTGGATGCGCAGGCCGTAGACCACGTTCTCATAGATAGTCTTGGGGAATGGGTTGGGCTTCTGAAACACCATGCCGACCCGACGACGCAGCTCGGCTACGTCTTCGCCCTTGCGGTAGATGTTGGTGCCGTAGAGGTTGATTTCGCCTTCTACGCGGCAACCGTCAACCAGGTCGTTCATCCGGTTGAAGGTGCGCAGCAAGGTCGACTTGCCGCAGCCGGACGGGCCAATGAAGGCGGTCACGCGCTGCTTGGGGATATTCAGGCTGACGTCGAACAGCGCCTGCTTGTCGCCGTAGTACAGAGACAGGCCAGGCACTTCGATGGCTACAGCTTCTTCAGCCAGGCGCAGGCTCTGCTTGTTGCGACCCAGGGCCGACATGTCGATGCCATGAGCTTGAGTTTCATGTTGCATGGTTTCACTCCGTTTGTAGCTGCCGGCTTCGAGCTGCAAGCTGCGGTCTGGGCAAAAGCGCCTGGCTGCTGAGCCCGGCGCTTGTGGCGTGAAGCTGAATCAGTGGTCGAGCGCCTTGTACTTCTCGCGCAGGTGGTTACGCATCCACACCGCCGACAGGTTGAGCGTGGCAATCACCAGCACCAGCAGCAACGCGGTGGCGTACACCAGCGGCCGCGCGGCTTCGACGTTGGGGCTCTGGAAGCCGACGTCGTAGATGTGGAAGCCCAGGTGCATGATCTTCTGATCAAGGTGCAGATAAGGGTAGTTGCCGTTGACCGGCAGCGTCGGCGCCAGCTTGACCACCCCCACCAGCATCAGCGGCGCGACTTCGCCAGCGGCGCGGGCGACGGCGAGGATCATGCCGGTCATCATCGCCGGGCTGGCCATCGGCAGCACGATCTTCCACAGCGTCTCGGATTTGGTTGCACCGAGCGCCAGCGAGCCTTCGCGCAGGGTCCGCGGGATTCGCGCCAAGCCTTCTTCAGTGGCCACGATCACTACCGGCACGGCCAGCAACGCCAGGGTCAGCGATGCCCAGAGCAGGCCCGGGGTACCCAAGGTCGGCGCTGGCAACGCTTCCGGGAAGAACAGCCGGTCGATCGAGCCGCCCAGCACGTAGACAAAGAAGCCCAGGCCAAACACGCCGTAGACGATCGCCGGGACGCCGGCGAGGTTGTTCACGGCGATGCGGATCAGCCGGGTGACCGGGCCCTGCCGGGCGTATTCACGCAGATAGACCGCCGCGAGCACACCGAACGGGGTGACGATGATGGCCATGATCAGGGTCATCATCACCGTGCCGAAGATGGCCGGGAAGATCCCGCCCTCGGTGTTTGCCTCACGCGGGTCGTCGCTGAGGAATTCCCACACTTTGGCGAAATAGGTGCCCAGCTTGGTAACGATGCCCATGCCGTTCGGCTGATAGGCATGTACGACCTTGTCGAGGTTGATCTCCAGCTCGCGGCCATTGCCATCGCGCACCACCAGGCTGTCCCGGCTGAAATCGCGGTGCAGCGCGCCGAGGCGTTCTTCGATGGCCTTGTAGCGGCTATTCAGCTCGGCACGCTCGGACTCAAGGTCTGCCTGCGCGGTGGCGTCCAGCTTGCCCGCCAGCTCCAGCTTGCGGCTCTGCAGGCGCAGGCGTTCAAGGCCATGGTTGATGGCACCGATGTCTTTCTTCTCAAGGTCTTGAAGCTCGCCGGCAAGTTCGCTCGCGCGTTTCAGGCGGGCTTGCAGTTCGCCCCAGGCCGCATCGCCCTGGGCCACTACCTGGCCTTCCTGCTTGACGCTGACCAGGTAGCCATAGAAGTTGCCCCACTCGCGGCGCTCCAAGGCGATCAAGTCCGCCGGGGCGGTCTGATCGACCAGCCAGTCGCCGACCACCCAGGTGAAGTCGCTGCCATTGATGTCGCGGTTGCCGACCTTGATCAGCTCCCGAGTCATGAATTCCGGGCCGTTGTCCGGCACTGGCAGGCCAGCGCCCTTGAGCCGCGCCAGGGGTACCTGTTCCTGCTGCACTACTTCGCCGACGACGATGTGCTCGGCCTGCCCTGGCACCTTGTAGGTGGCCTGGATCACGTCGGCCGGCCAGAAGTGGCCAAGGCCGCGCACGGCGATCACCGCCAGCAGGCCAACGGTCATGATCACGGCGATGGCGACAGCGCCACCGCTGATCCAAACGCCGGGAGCGCCGCTCTTGAACCAGCCTTTGAGGGAATCCTTTTTCACGGATCTCTACCTTTCTATCAAAGCGACGAGTATTTCTTGCGCAGACGCTGACGAATCAGCTCGGCCAGGGTGTTCATCACAAAGGTGAACATCAGCAGCACCAGCGCGGCGAGGAACAGTACCCGGTAGTGGCTGCCGCCGACTTCCGACTCCGGCATTTCCACCGCGACGTTGGCCGCGAGGGTGCGCATGCCTTCGAACAGGTTCATCTCCATCACCGGCGTGTTGCCGGTGGCCATCAGCACGATCATGGTTTCGCCGACTGCGCGGCCCATGCCGATCATCAGCGCCGAGAAGATCCCCGGGCTGGCCGTCAGAATCACCACTCGGGTGAGGGTCTGCCAGGGCGTTGCGCCCAGCGCCAGCGAACCCAGGGTCAGGCTGCGCGGCACGCTGAACACGGCGTCTTCGGCGATCGAGTAGATGTTCGGGATGACCGCAAAGCCCATCGCGATACCGACCACCAGGGCGTTGCGCTGGTCGTAGGTGATGCCCAGGTCATTGCTGATCCACAGGCGCATGTCGCCGCCGAAGAACCAGCTCTCGAGGAACGGGCTCATGGACAGCGACAGCCAGCCAGTGAAGAGGATCACCGGCAGCAGGATCGCGGCTTCCCAGCCGTCCGGCACGCGCAGGCGGATCGACTCAGGCAGGCGGCTCCAGCCAAAGCCGGCCAGAAGAATACCCAATGGCATCAGCAGGAACAGGCTGAACACGCCCGGCAAGTGCGCTTCCAGGTACGGCGCGAGGAACAGACCGGCGAAGAAGCCGAGAATCACCGTCGGCATCGCCTCCATCAACTCGATCACCGGCTTGACCTTGCGGCGCATGCCCGGAGCCATGAAGTAGGCGGTGTAGATCGCAGCAGCGATGGCCAGCGGTGCCGCCAGAATCATCGCGTAGAAGGCTGCCTTGAGGGTGCCGAAGGTCAGTGGCGACAGGCTCAGCTTGGGCTCGAAGTCGGTGTTCGAGGCAGTCGACTGCCAGACGTACTTCGGCTCCTCGTAGTTCTCGTACCAGACCTTGCCCCACAGCGCGCTCCAGGACACTTCCGGGTGCGGGTTCTTCAGGCTCAACGGCAGCAGTTTGCCGCTTTGCTCGATGATGATGCGGTTAGCCCGCGGCGACAGGGCCAGAATGCCTGCGCCATCGGCAACTGGCTCGACCAGCAAGGTGCGGTGCGCGGTGCTGTGGAACACGCCCAGCTGGCCGGCGCTGTCCAGAGCAATGAAGCCCTTGCGGCGCTCTTCGGCGTCGATCTGCACCACCGGCGCGGTACCGAGCTGGAAGCTGCGGATCAGTTTGAAGCGCGACTCGCCATCCGGGTCGCGGGCCATGAACCACTGGCTCAGGCCGCCCTTGGAATCACCAAAGATCAGCGAGATACCGCCCACCAGCTGGGTGCTCGCGGTGATTTCTGCCTGGCCGTCTTCGAGCAGCTTGTAGCGACCGTTGAGATTCTTGTCGCGCAGGCTGAACACATCGGCCTGGGCGCGACCGTTGACCACATACAGCCACTGCTGACGCGGGTCGACATAGATCGCTTTGACCGTTTCGGTCATCTGCGGCAGGTCGATGCTGGTCTGCTCGCTGCTGACCTCGCCGGTCATCATGTTTTCTTCGCGGGTCAGCTGGCTGACCAGCAACTGCGAGCCGTGCGAGCCGGCCAGGATCAGCGACTCACCATTGAGACTGACGTTGACATGTTCCAGCGCGCGGCCTGCGCTATCGAGCACGAATGGCGTCTCGCCGTAAGGGAAGTCGATGCCCGGGTTGATGGTCTTCTTGTTGTCCGGGTAGGTGACCTTGTAGGTGTGACTGAACACCAGTGCCTGACCGTTGGACAGACCCAGCACGATCAGCGGGCTGCCCGGTTGATCAGCGCTGATCGAGGTCACGTGCGCAGCGGCCGGGACTGGCAGGTCAACACGTTTCAGCTCGGCACCGGTCTTGCTGTCGAAGAACAACGCCTGACCTTGGTCGGACACGCGCAGGCCAACCAGGTTTTGTTCTTCAAGCGCGATCAACAGCGGCTTGCCGGCATCCTGCTGCAGCCAGGTGGGCTGCAACGCCTGCTTGCGGGTCAGCTCGGCGCCCTGGAACAGCGGCAGCACCACGTAAGCCAGATAGAAGAAGATCAAGGTGATCGCCGCAAGCACGGCAAGCCCGCCCACCAGTACATACCAGCGGGTCAGGCGATCTTTGAGGGCGCGCATGCGGCGCTTGCGTTGCAACTCGGGCGTATTGAAGTCAATGCGCACCGGCGGAGCCTTGTCGCTCATGGTGGAGTTGGCCAGATCATTCATGCGCACACCCTAGCGGTCCCATATTACAAAAACATGACAGTGCGTTGACGCAACAAAGCCCGCCGCACAGTAAGCCTGGCGCCGGACCGAAAATAGCTGACAGGGCCGGCCCGCAGGCCAACCCCGTCCAGTGTTACTTAATGCTTGGCAACGTTGCCGGCATGCGACAGGCCCAGATCAGCCAGCGCCTTGGCAGCTACCTTGGCCGGCAGCGGGATGTAGCCATCTTTTACTACAACCTGCTGGCCTGCTTGCGACAGCACCAGCTTGATGAACTCGGCGTCGAGCGGAGCCAGCGGCTTGTTCGGCGCCTTGTTGACATAGACGTAGAGGAAGCGCGACAGCGGGTACTTGCCGTTGAGGGCGTTCTCTTCGTTGTCTTCGATGAACTCGCCACCTTCTTTCTTGGCCAGCGGCACGGTCTTGACACTGGCAGTCTTGTAGCCGATGCCCGAGTAGCCAATGCCGTTCAGCGAGCTGCTGATCGACTGTACCACCGAAGCCGAACCAGGCTGCTCATTGACGTTAGGCTTGAAGTCGCCTTTGCACAGGGCTTCTTCCTTGAAGTAGCCGTAGGTGCCGGATACCGAGTTGCGACCGAACAGCTGCACCGGCTTGTTGGCCAGGTCGCCGGTCACACCGAGGTCACCCCAGGTTTTCACGTCGGCCTTGGCACCGCACAGGCGCGTCGACGAGAACACCGCATCGACCTGCGCCATGGTCAGGCCCTTGATCGGGTTGTCCTTGTGCACGAAGACTGCCAGGGCGTCGACCGCGACCGGGATAGCAGTTGGCTTGTAGCCGTACTTCTGCTCGAAGGCCTGCAGCTCGACGTCCTTCATCTTGCGGCTCATCGGGCCGAGGTTGGCGGTGCCTTCGGTCAGCGCGGGTGGCGCAGTCGAGGAGCCGGCAGCCTGAATCTGGATGTTTACGTTGGGGTATTCCTTCTTGTAGGCCTCGGCCCACAGAGTCATCAGGTTCGCCAAAGTATCGGAACCGACGCTGGAGAGGTTGCCCGATACACCGGTGGTCTTGGTGTAAGTCGGGATCGCTGGGTCGACAGCGGCCACCGCGTTGGCGGTTGCAACGCCAGCGGCGACGAACGTGAGGGCCGCCATCAAACGCTTCAGTTTCATGCCTTGCTCCTAGCAGGAATAGGGGGTGTGCTGGATGGAACGGGCCCCAGTATCTGCAGGGCGCATGAACACTCTATGACTTCAATGTGACAATTGGATGAAAGGCCATCATCGCACCCGCGAGATGGCCTTTCACTTTTGCTCGAGTTGAAACGCCTTTGTCAGCGTTTTTTCGCCAGCAGATACAAGCCCACCAGCAGGCCGACCGTGCACAGCACCGCCACGTAGTAAGCCGGCGCCATCGGGCTGATCTTCAACAGGCCGGTCACCGCCATCGGCGTCAGCCCGCCGAAGATCGCATAGGCGACATTGTAGGAGAACGACAAGCCGCTGAAGCGCACCGCCGCTGGAAACGCCTTGACCATCACATACGGCACCGCGCCAATCACGCCCACGCACAGACCGGTGACCGCATACAGCGGGAACAGCAGCTCGGGGTGGTTGGGCAGGCTGTGGTAGAAGCTCCACGAGCTGGCCAGCAGCGCCAGGCTGCCGATCACCAACACACGCCCGGCACCGAAGCGGTCGGCCAGGCTACCGGCGGCAATGCAACCCAGGCTGAGCAGGACGATGGCCACGCTGTTGGCCTTGAGCGAATCCAGCGCGCTGACCTGGTACAGCGTCTGCAGCAGCGCCGGGGTCATCAGGATGACGACCACGATGCCTGCCGACAGCAGCCAGGTCAGCAGCATCGACAGCACGATCGCGCCACGGTGGTCACGCAGCACTGCCCGCAGCGGCAGCTCTTCGGCGAGGGCCTTGCGTTGCTGCATCTCGGCGAACACCGGGGTTTCGTGCAGCCAGCGGCGCAGGTACACCGAGAACAGGCCGAATACACCGCCGACCAGGAACGGGATGCGCCAGGCGTAATCGGCCACTTCCACCGGGGTGTAGACGGTGTTGATCAGGGTTGCCACCAGCGAGCCGAGCAAGATGCCCGCGGTCAGCCCGGCGGTCAGGGTGCCGCAAGCGTAGCCGGTATTGCGCGCCGGCACGTGCTCGGAGACGAACACCCAGGCGCCGGGCACTTCCCCGCCAATCGCCGCGCCCTGGATCACCCGCATCAGCAGCAACAGGATCGGCGCCCACAGGCCGATCTGCGCGTAGGTCGGCAGCAGGCCCATGATCAGCGTCGGCAGAGCCATCATGAAGATGCTCAGGGTGAACATCTTCTTGCGCCCGAGCAGGTCACCGAAGTGCGCCATGATGATGCCGCCCAAGGGCCGGGCCAGGTAACCCGCGGCAAAGATGCCGAAGGTCTGCATCAGACGCAGCCATTCGGGCATGTCCGGCGGAAAGAACAGCTTGCCGACCACGGTGGCAAAGAACACGAAGATGATGAAATCGTAGAACTCCAGCGCCCCGCCCAGGGCGGACAGCGAGAGCGTCTTGTAGTCACTGCGGGTCAGCGGCCGCGAAGGCTGCTCGATACTGCTCGGCACGGAGGTCATCGGAGGTCTCTTGTAGGACGTGCAGGCCGCTTGTAACGCGGCTTCTGGATAGTTGAGGGAGGAAGATAACAAATTGCCTGCCGGCGCTCATAGCGGCAGAAAAACTCTCTCGATATTCATCAATGCATGGTCGTGCCTGGCGGCAGGCGTCTATATACTGCCCATTCGAATGAAAAGAATGCTCCCGTTGTGGGATGTTGTGCGAAAACGCCGGTCATTATGCTCAGGCGGTTTCGCAGAGTTTCCCTGCGGCCGCCCTCCAAAACGAAATCAGCGTAGTATGAGCTGATCGTTTTCACGGCGACCTTGATTGCGCCAACCAACGAAGCGTCACGGGTCAGAGGCCCCACGGCATGATTGAGCTCGAACAAGAAGATCCTATTCCGCAAGGCGATTTGGCTCTGCAGATCACCGCGTTGCCCCGCGAAACCAATGGCTTTGGCGATATCTTCGGCGGCTGGCTGGTCGCGCAGATGGACCTCGCCGGTACCGCCATGGCCAGCCGCGTTGCCGGTGGCCGGGTGGCAACCGTAGCTATCGACCGCATGGCCTTTCTGGTCCCGGTGGCGGTTGGCGCGCAACTGTCGTTCTACACCCAAACGGTGGAAATCGGCCGCAGCTCGATCCAGATGATGGTCGAAGTGTGGAGCGACGACCCGCTGTCCAGCGAATGGCGCAAGGTCACCGAGGCGGTGTTCGTGTTCGTCGCCATCGATGGCAGTGGCCGCACCCGCTCGGTCCCTCGTCGCTGAGCCACGCCGGGGTTAAACTCGTTGCACAGCACAGGGTCGAAAACCCAGGTGCAAACAACGAGATGAGCGTATGGCTAACTTTCAGGTCGAAACCGAAACCCACGGCGAGCTTGCTTGCTGGCGCGTCAGCTGCCCGCAGGCGGAACTGCTGATTGCTCAGCAAGGCGCGCAGATTCTCAGCTACCAGCGCATCGGCCAACCGCCGCTGCTGTGGTTGAGTGAACAAGCGCTGTTTCGTCAGGGCAAATCGGTGCGTGCCGGGGTCCCGGTATGCTGGCCGTGGTTTGGCAACCTGCAACGTAACCCACTATCTGTTCAAAAAATGTACAACGGCACAGAGGCCCCGGCTCATGGGCTGGTGCGTGGCCGGGACTGGCAGTTGCTGGGCATCGAGCAGGTTGGCGAAACGGTCCAGATCCAGTTCTCGCTGCCTGAGGCTGCCAACGGCGAACTGCCGGGCTGGCCGCACAAGGTCGAGCTCACGCTGCTGATCGAAGTTGGCGCGCAGCTCAGTGTCACCCTCACCAGTCACAACCTCGGGGATGACAGCGTCACCATCAGCCAGGCCTTGCACAGCTACTTTGCCGTAAGCGATGTGCGCCAGGCGCAGGTCGAGGGTGTTGCAGGGCTGAGCTACATCGAAACCCTGGCTGACTGGGAGCAGCGCACGCAGCAGGGCGCGCTGGCGTTCAGCGGCGAAACCGACCGGATCTACCTCGATAGCCCTGAGCAGCTAAGCATTGTCGACCCGCACTGGCAGCGACGGATTACCCTGACCAGCAGCGGCTCGCGCTCGGCGGTGATCTGGAACCCCTGGACCGACCGCGCCCGCGAATTGCCGGACATGGCAGACGATGGCTGGCAGCGCATGCTGTGCATCGAGACGGCGAATGTCTGGGATGATCTGGTCGAGTTGAAGGCTGGTGAGCGCAATGTCTTGAGCGTTCAGATCGCCAGCGAAACGCTCTGATCTGCTGGCCCCGGTGAGGGCTGCGCCCTCATTTCGCGGCACAAGGCCGCTCCTACAGGGGACCGCGTTGCCAGGTAATGCGCGATCCCTGTAGGAGCGGCCTTGTGTCGCGAAAGGGCTGCGAAGCGGCCCCAAAATTCTGCGGTGCTGCAAATATCCTGGTGGCCTACATCACAGGTCCGCATCTTCCACGACCCGCACCTGCTTGGCCTCCAACGCATAGGCAGCATCCGCCAGATCATTGCTGACCTTTTCCACCTGCAGACGCCCGCTGACCCACAGCGGTGTGTAGATATCGTCGATCTTCAGACCTTTCGGATAGCGCACCAGCACCAACTGATTGGGCGGTGGCGGTGGTACGTGGATGCAGGCGCCTGGATACGGCACCAGGAAGAACAACGTGCTGTTGCCCTTGGCGTCGCTTTCCAGCGGCACCGGATAACCACCGAGGCGAATCTGCTTGCCGTTCATGGCCGGCACGGTCTTGCTCGAGTACATCACTGCCGGCAAGCCTTTGCTCTGCTTGAGGCCGCCCTTGTCGGTAAAGGTACCGGTAGCTTCAGGCGAGTCGTGGTCGATTTCTGGCATCTGCTCCAGCGCCAGTTGGTCCGACTTGGGCATCAGTTCCAGCCAGTCGGTTTCGGGCAGCTCGGCATGGGCCAGGGTGCTGGCCAGTAGCAGGGGAAGGAGGAACAACGCACGCATGAGAACGCTCGGCAACTCGGGGAGAATTGCCGAGCATTCTACCGTGCAATCAGCGTTTCTTGATCATGCCGTAGATCACCAGCAGGACCACGGCGCCAACCAGCGCACCGAAGAAGCCTGCAGCCTGACCGGCCTGATAGATGCCCAGTGCCTGGCCGCCGTAGGTCGCCAGCAGGGAGCCTGCGATACCCAGGAGGATGGTCATGATCCAGCCCATGCTGTCGTCGCCTGGCTTGATGAAGCGCGCCAGCAAGCCAACGATGAGGCCGATGAAAATGGTTCCGATGATGCCCATGGCAATCCCTCTGCATTTGAAGATGAGGCATGCCAAAGCCTAGACAGCGCTTTGGCATGTTGCCATCTCAGAGGGCAGGCAACCGGCAGAGGTTCCCTCAGCCTGCGATCAACGCCTCTACTTCGGCGATTTTCTCATGCAGGCTGACCATGTCGGCGCAGCGCAGAGTGGCATGGCCGACCTTGCGCCCGGCCTTGAAGGCCTTGCCGTAGTGATGCAGGTGGCAGTCGTCGACGGCAACGATCTTGTCCACCGCCGGCACTTCACCGATGAAGTTGAGCATGGCGCTCTCACCGACCTTGGCAGTTGAACCCAACGGCAGGCCGGCGATGGCCCGCAGGTGGTTCTGGAACTGGCTGCACTCGGCGCCTTCGATGGTCCAGTGCCCGGAGTTGTGCACGCGCGGGGCGATTTCGTTGGCCTTGAGGCCACCGTCGACTTCGAAGAACTCGAACGCCATCACGCCGACATAGTCGAGCTGCTTGAGCACGCGGCCAACGTAGTCTTCGGCCAGCGACTGCAACGGGTGGTCTTCACTGGCGACCGACAGGCGCAGAATGCCGTTGTCGTGGGTGTTGTGCACCAGCGGGTAGAAGCGCGTTTCGCCATCGCGACCACGCACCGCCACCAGCGACACTTCGCCAGTGAACGGCACGAAGCCTTCGAGCAGGCACGGCACGCTGCCCAGCTCGGCAAAGGTACCGACCACATCTTCAACTGTGCGCAGCACCTTCTGGCCCTTGCCGTCGTAACCCAGGGTACGGGTCTTGAGCACGGCCGGCAGGCCGATGCTGGCGACTGCCGCGTCGAGGTCAGCCTGCGAGAGGATGTCGGCGAAGGCTGGGGTCGGAATACCCAGATCGCGGAACATGCTCTTCTCGAACAGACGGTCGCGTGCGATGCGCAGCGCTTCGGCGCTCGGGTACACCGGCACGAACTGCGAGAGGAAAGCCACGGTTTCGGCCGGGACGCTTTCGAACTCGAAGGTTACCAGGTCGACTTCGTCGGCCAACTGGCGCAGGTGGTCCTGGTCGCCATAGTCAGCCCGCAGATGCTCGCCGAGCGGCGCGGCGCAGGCGTCCGGGGCCGGGTCGAGAAATGCGAAGTTCATGCCCAGCGGAGTACCCGCCAGGGCCAGCATGCGGCCCAACTGGCCGCCACCGATTACACCGATCTTCATGTGCTAAGCCTCAAACCTGACGCGGGTCAGGATTGTCCAGGACGGTTTCGGTCTGCTCTACGCGGAACTGCTTGAGCGCTGCGTGGAACTGCGGGTACTTGGCACCGAGGATGCTCGCCGACAGCAGCGCGGCGTTGATCGCGCCAGCCTTGCCGATGGCCAGGGTCGCGACCGGTACGCCGGCCGGCATCTGCACGATCGACAGCAGCGAGTCGACGCCCGAGAGCATGGCCGACTGGACCGGCACGCCGAGTACCGGCAGGTGGGTCTTGGCGGCGCACATGCCTGGCAGGTGGGCAGCGCCACCAGCACCGGCGATGATCACCTCGATGCCACGGCCATCGGCCTCATCGGCATACTGGAACAGCAGATCCGGAGTACGGTGGGCAGAAACCACCTTCACTTCGTAGGGAATGCCGAGTTTTTCCAGCATATCGGCGGTGTGGCTAAGGGTGGACCAATCGGACTTGGAGCCCATGATCACGCCAACCAGTGCACTCATCGTCGAGCCTCTTCGCTTGTGCGCCCGCAGGCGCGTCAAAAAACAACAAGCCACGCGGGACGACCGGCGTGGCTTGTATGCTGATCACGACCGGAATATCTATCCGGTCCAGGGGCCGCGCAGTATAACGTAACGCAAGCGCATCCCGGCACCCCTGGCGACCAACTGTCGAGCCTATTTTTCGGGGGTTTGGCTGACTTTCGGGTCAACTGTGCCGCCTTCCAGTTTGCGCCACAGCAGCCTTACGTTGGCCTTGCGCACCAGTGCGCAGCGGTACAGGCGGATCTCCAGCGGCACATGCCAGGCACTGCTGCCGCATACCGCCAGCTCGCCGCGGGCCAGCTCACCCTGCATCGACAGGCGCGGCACCCAGGCCACGCCCATGCCTTCCAGGGCCATGCTCTTGAGGCTGTCGGCCATCGCCGTTTCATAAACGGTGGTGTAGCGCAGGTTGCGCTGACGCAGCAGCAGGCTCACCGAACGGCCCAGAAACGCCCCGGCGCTGTAGGCCAGCAACGGCACGCTGTTTTCACCTTCCAGGTCGAACAGTGGCTGACCATCCGGCCCGACTGCGCAAACCGGCAGCATCTCGGTGGTGCCCATGTGCAGTGACGGGAAGATCTCGGCATCCATCTGCAGCGCAGCGTCCGGGTCGTAGAAGGCCAGCATCAGGTCACAGCCGCCTTCGCGCAGGGCGTGCACGGCATCACCGACGTTGGTCGCGACCAGCCGTGTGGCGATGTTGAGGCCGTCGTTGCGCAACTGGGCCACCCAGCGCGGGAAGAACCCCGAAGCCAGTGAGTGCGCCGCAGCCACCTGGATAACCTCGCCCTGCCCGCCTTCTAAATGATGCAAATGGCGGAGAACTTCGCTTAATTGGTCGACAACAGTGCGCGCCGTGACCAGAAACAGCTGCCCGGCTTCAGTCAGCTCGATCGGCGTGCGCGAGCGGTTTACCAGGGTCAGCCCGAGTGCCGCTTCAAGGCTGCGGATGCGCCGGCTGAAAGCAGGCTGGGTAACGAAGCGACGCTCGGCCGCCTGCGAAAAACTGCGCGTCGAGGCCAGCGCGCTGAAATCTTCCAGCCATTTGCTTTCTAGGTTCATGCAGCCATCTCCCGGCATGCACCAAAATGGAACACGCTCGAATGTCAGTTGACGTCACATCAATCATTATGCCGTTTGTGCATAGGATAGCGCCTAACAGCATTGGCCGACAAATGCGCTCCAGCCTAGGATTGGCGGCATTCCGGCAGGTGCCGGGTCAAACTCGAGATGATATCTATCATGTCCTCCGCTGCATCGTTCCGCGTCGAAAAAGATCTGCTTGGTACCCTTGAAGTCCCTGCTGATGCCTACTACGGCATCCAGACTTTGCGCGCTGCCAACAACTTCCACCTCTCCGGCGTCCCGCTGTCGCACTACCCGAAACTGGTAGTCGGCCTGGCGATGGTCAAGCAGGCTGCTGCTGATGCCAACCGTGAGCTGGGGCACCTGAGCGATGCCAAGCATGCTGCGATCAGCGAGGCTTGCGCCCGCCTGATCCGTGGTGACTACCACGAGCAGTTCGTGGTCGACATGATTCAAGGCGGTGCTGGTACTTCTACCAACATGAACGCCAACGAAGTCATCGCCAACATCGCGCTGGAGGCCATGGGTCACCAGAAGGGCGAATACCAGTACCTGCACCCGAACAACGACGTGAACATGGCGCAGTCGACCAACGACGCCTACCCGACTGCGATCCGTCTGGGTCTGCTGCTGGGTCACGACGCTCTGCTGGCCAGCCTCGACAGCCTGATCCAGGCCTTCGCTGCCAAAGGTCAGGAATTCAACCACGTACTGAAGATGGGCCGCACCCAGCTGCAGGACGCCGTACCGATGACCCTCGGTCAGGAATTCCGCGCCTTTGCCACGACCATGACCGAAGACCTCAACCGTCTGCGTTCGCTGGCACCTGAGCTGCTCACCGAAATCAACCTCGGCGGCACCGCCATCGGCACCGGCATCAACGCCGACCCGGGCTACCAGATGCTCGCCGTGCAGCGCCTGGCGGCCATCAGCGGCCAGCCACTGGTACCGGCTGCCGACCTGATCGAAGCGACTTCCGACATGGGCGCCTTCGTGCTGTTCTCGGGCATGCTCAAGCGTACTGCGGTCAAGCTGTCGAAGATCTGCAACGACCTGCGCCTGCTGTCCAGCGGCCCACGTACCGGCATCAACGAGATCAACCTGCCAGCGCGTCAGCCAGGCAGCTCGATCATGCCCGGCAAGGTCAACCCGGTTATCCCGGAAGCGGTCAACCAGGTCGCCTTCGCGATCATGGGCAACGACCTCGCCCTGACCATCGCCGCCGAAGGTGGCCAGCTGCAGCTGAACGTGATGGAGCCGCTGATCGCCTACAAGATCTTCGACTCGATCCGCCTGCTCCAGCGCGCCATGGACATGCTGCGCGAGCACTGCATCGTCGACATCACTGCCAACGAACAACGTTGCCGTGAACTGGTCGAGCACTCGATCGGCCTGGTCACCGCACTGAACCCGTACATCGGCTACGAAAACGCCACCCGTATCGCCCGCATCGCCCTGGAAACAGGCCGCGGCGTACTGGAACTGGTGCGTGAAGAGAAGCTGCTCGACGAAGCGATGCTCAACGACATCCTGCGTCCGGAAAACATGATTGCTCCACGCCTGGTGCCACTCAAGGCATAACCGGCTGCTGTAACCCGTCTCACCAGGTTTGAGGGACTAGACACCTCTCGACCTTTCAAGGGCCCGAGCGCATGCATCGGGCCCTTTTTTTATCTGCGCTTTGCCGCCGCGGGGTATCAGCCTGCGGTGCGGCACACAACTTGCTCGCTAATCCCTCCCAAGCCACGGGATAGACGAGCATGCTGCACAGCCACCTGACCACCCTCAATGCCGTTTCGCTGATCCTCAAGGTTTTTCAGGAAGAGCATAACGACGCCTCGAGCCTGCTGGCCGGCAGCGGCATTGGCCCGGCCGACCTTGGCCATGCCGATGCGCGCATCACCACCCAGCAGGAATTGCAGGTGTGTGCCAACGCCGTGGCTCGCCGCGAGGAGATCGGCCTGGAGCTCGGCCGGCGCATGCATGTGTCGTGCTACGGCATGCTCGGTTACGCCTTGCTCTCCAGTGCCACTTTGGGTGACGCCCTGCGCCTGGCGCTGCGCTACCCGGCGTTGTTGGGCACCGTGTTCAGCCTGCGCCTGATCGAAGATGGCCAGCGGGTGTGGCTGAGTGCCAGTGACTACGCCGACAGCCTGGCCTTGGCCAGCTTCAATGCCGAATTCTGCCTGGTATCACTGAAAACCATCTGCGAAGACTTGCTCGGCCAGCCGCTGCCGTTGCTGGCGGCCCGCTTCGCTCAGCCAGCGCCTGGCTATCACGGGCTGTATGCCGAGACTTTCGACTGCCCGCTGGGCTTTGCCGCCCGCGACAACGCCTTCGCCTTCGAGCGGCGCTGGCTGGACACGCCGCTGCCGCTGGCCGACCCGATTACCCACAAGGCCATGAGCGAGCGCTGCCGCCAGCTAAACCTGGAGTTCACCGGGCGTCAGGCCTGGCTCGGGCGGATTCGCCAGCTGTTGCTGCAGCAACTGGATGCAGCACCTGGCCTGGAAGGCCTGGCGCGGCAGATGAACTGCTCATCGCGGACCCTGCGCCGGCACCTGCAATTGCTGGGCAGCAGCTACCAGCAGATCCTCGACAGCCTGCGCTTCGAGCGTGCCAAGCAATTGCTCGCCGAGGACCAGATGCCCATCTACCAAATCGCCGAAACCCTCGGCTTCAGCGAGACGGCGAGTTTCCGCCATGCCTTTCAACGCTGGAGCGGTGTAGCGCCGAGCCACTTTCGCGGTTAGCCCTGAGTGGCCAGCGAGCTTGGCCACATTGATCCCCTTTTGGCCATGCCTGCCGTTCTCCCTCAGCTGCCCGCCCCTGACAATGGGTCACGCCAGTTACTTCGGAGAACAACAAAATGCTGACGATCTATTCCGATGATCACCGCCTGCACCACGGCCGTTGCGAGCTGATCGACGGGCAGCTGATGCCCTGCTTCGAGATGCCTTCGCGCGCCGATCATGTGCTTGAGCGGGTCAAGGCGCGCAATCTTGGCCCGGTACAAGCGCCTCGCGACTTTGGCCGCGCACCGTTGCAGCGCATCCACAGCGCCGACTACCTGAATTTCTTCGAAGGCGCCTGGGCGCGCTGGGCCGCACTGGGCCACGACGGCGACCTGCTGCCATTCACCTGGCCGGCGCGCACTCTGCGCCAGGTCAAACCGACGGGGCTGCATGGTGAGCTGGGTTACTACAGCTTCGATGCCGGTGCACCGATTACCGCCGGCACCTGGCAGGCCGCCTACAGCGCTGCGCAGGTCGCCCTCACCGCCCAGGACGCCATCCAGCAAGGCGCCCATGCCGCCTTTGCGCTGTGCCGGCCACCGGGCCACCATGCCGCCAGCGAAGTCATGGGCGGTTACTGCTACCTGAACAACGCCGCCATCGCCGCCCAGGCATTCCTCGACCAGGGCCACAACAAAGTGGCGATCCTCGACGTCGACTATCACCACGGCAACGGCACTCAGGACATCTTCTACAGGCGTGACGACGTGTTCTTCGCCTCGATCCACGGCGACCCGCAGGATGAATTTCCGTTCTTCCTCGGCTATGCCGATGAGCTTGGCGAAGGCCCCGGCGAGGGCTGCAACATCAATTATCCGCTGCCCGCCGGCAGTGATTGGACGGCGTGGAAGCAGGCGCTGGTGGCGGCCTGCGAGCGCATCGCCCGCTATGCACCGGATGTGCTGGTGATCTCGCTTGGCGTCGATACGTTCAAGGATGACCCGATTTCGCAGTTCAAACTCGACAGCCCGGATTACCTGGAGATGGGCGAGCACATTGCACGGCTGGGCAAGCCGACCTTGTTCGTGATGGAAGGTGGCTACGCTGTGGAAGAAATCGGCATCAACGCAGTCAACGTGCTGGAAGGTTTCCAGCGTGCCCAGCCAGGAGCCTGAACATGATCACCCTCAAGCACATGCTCGCCCCGTTGCTCGCCGTTGGCCTGCTCAGCAGCACAATTCAGGCTCAGGCCGAACAGCGCACGTTGCGCGTGTACAACTGGTTCGACTACATCACCCCGCAGACCCTCACTGATTTCCAGAAAGACAGCCAGGTCAAACTGATCTACGACATCTTCGACACCAACGAAGCGCTTGAAGCCAAGCTGCTGACCGGTAACTCGGGCTATGACGTAGTAGTGCCGTCCAACGTGTTCCTGGCCAAGCAGATCGAGGCCGGCGTGTTCCAGCCGCTGGACCGCAGCAAACTGCCCAACTGGCAGCACCTCGACCCGGCCTTGATGAAGCTGATCGAAGCCAATGACCCCGGCAACAAGTACGCCGTGCCCTATATGTATGGCACCGTGCTGATCGGCTTCAACCCGGCCAAGGTCAAGGCAGCGCTGGGCGACAACGCGCCAGTGGACAGCTGGGACCTGATCTTCAAGGAAGAAAACCTGGCCAAACTCAAGCAGTGCGGCGTGGCCGTTCTCGACTCGCCGTCCGAGGTGCTGCCGCTGGCGCTGAAGTACCTGGGCCTGGACCCCAACAGCAACAAGGCCGAGGACTACAAGAAGGCCGAAGCGTTGCTGCTTAAGATTCGCCCGTATATCACCTACTTCCATTCCTCGAAGTACATGGCTGACATCGCCAATGGCGATATCTGCGTCGCGGTCGGCTATTCCGGCAGCTTCTCCCAGGCCGCCAACCGTGCCCGGGAAGCCAACAATGGCGTAGTCGTGGATATGCGCCTGCCGAAAGAAGGCGCGCCGATCTGGTTCGACATGCTGGCGATTCCGAAGAATGCCGCCAACGCCGAGGACGCGCATGCGTTCATCAACTACCTGCTGCGCCCGGAAGTGATCGCGCCGATCAGCGACTTTGTCGGTTACCCCAACCCCAATAAAGACGCTACCGAGAAGGTCAGCGCGGCGATTCGCAACAACCCCAACCTGTACCCGACGGCTGAGGCGATGCAAACGCTGTACACCCTCAAGCCCTTGGCGCGCGATGCCGAGCGAGCCCGGACCCGCGCCTGGACCCGGATCAAATCTGGTACCTGATAGCATTCGGGCCATCACGCCGCTCTTTGTAGGAGCGGCCTTGTGTCGCGAAAGGCCAGCGTAGCTGGCCCGGCGATATCGGCTGCGAAGGTGAAATCTGGGGCCGCTACGCGCCCCTTTCGCGACACAAGGCCGCTCCTACACACCGCGGTTCTCCTAGCGCCAGGCCTTGCGCAGGCGCATCACGGCGTCTGCAATCTGCGCTTCCGGGACAGCGGCAAAGCCGAGCACCAGCCCTGCGCGCTTATCCACAGGTTCATCGCTGTCTTCCAGCCAATAGCCGCTCAGCGGATTAACCTCTACCCCCGCCGCTTCCGCCAATGCCACCAGCGCCTGTTCTCTGGCAAAGTTATCCACAGGCACCATCACGTGCAGCCCTGCCGCCACTTCCGGCATGGCACCCAAGCCCGCTACGGTGGTCGGCCAACCGGCCTTGAGCACATTGCGCCTGCTCAGTGCCGCCCGCCGCATGCGCCGGATATGGCGCTGGAAATGCCCCAACGCCATGAACTGCGCCATCACCGACTGCGTACCTACCTCGGAATGACGCACCGCCAGCGCACGGGCCTGGCTGAAGGGCTCGACCAAGCTTTGCGGCAACACCAGATACCCCAACCGCAAGGCCGGGAAGGCAATCTTGCCAAAGGTGCCTACGTACAACACCCGCCCCTGCTGATCCAGCGCAGCCAAGGGCGCCAGCGGTGCGCCGCTGTAGCGGTACTCGCCGTCGTAATCGTCCTCGATGATCCAACCGTCGCTGCGCTCGGCCCAGGCCAGCAATTGCAGGCGCCGGGCGAGGCTCATGGTGACGCCGGTGGGGTATTGATGAGCCGGCGTTACATAGGCCACGCGGCAATCCGGTAGCTGCTCGAGCCTGGCGCAATCCAGGCCCTCAGCGTCCACTGGTACTCCCTTGACCTGACCGCCCGCAACTGCAAAGGCGTGCCCTGCCGCCCGGTAGCCCGGGTTTTCCACAGCTACGGCCTGGCCAGGCTGCACCAGCAGCTGTGCACAAAGGGTTATCGCCTGCTGTGCACCACTGGTGATCACTATTTGCCCAGCCGTGCAGCTGATGCCCCTTGATTGGCGCAGGTAAGCGGCGATCAGTTCGCGCAGCTGCGGTTCACCAGCCGGGTCGCCATAGCCAAGCCGGGCTGGATCGGGATTACGCCAGAAACCCGCATGCAGCTTGGCCCAGACGTCGAAGGGGAACAGGTCGAACGCAGGTACGCCGACCCGAAACGCACCAGGAGGACCGCTGCGGGGCGCGGGTAGATGATGATTTTTCAGACGGTCCAACCACACGCTGGAGGACGCATTGCTGGATAAATCCTCAGTGCTTTTATCCACAAATGTGGATAACCCTGTTGATAACCTAGGGTATAACCCTGTGGATACTTCTGTGGACAGTTTTGGCAGGCGGCTGACATAGGTGCCATCGCCCACCCGACTTTCAATGTACCCCTCGGCGTACAACTGGTCGTATGCGCGCACCACGCTGTTGCGCGACAGCGCCAGCACCTTGGCCAGATCGCGGCTGGCTGGGAGCCGGGTGCCACTACTCAGACGACCATCCAGCACCCTCGCGCGCAACGCCTGATACAACTGCAAGCTGAGACCCCGACGGCGGTCGAGCACGATCCCGGCCGGGTCGAATGGCAGTGCAAGCGGCTGATCACGCATGGCATTGGACCTATGAAAACAGTCATTAATGGCTCTTAACCTGAGCCAATAGCCTGCCTAGGATAGAGCCATTGCACAAGGATCCCACCATGTACAACAGCAAACCCCATCAAGAGCATGATCTACAGCGCTTGCAGCAACAGATGCTGGAAACCCGCCTGGCTGTACTCATCACCCACGGCGAACAGGGTTTGCTTGCCAGCCATATCCCGGTGCTGATCGACACCGGCGAAGGTGAGTACGGCACGGTTTATGGCCACCTGGCCCGGGCCAACCGCCAGTGGCAGGAGTTGCAACAAGGCAGCGAAGCATTGCTGGTGTTTGCCGGTGCCGATGCTTATGTCAGCCCCAGCTTCTATCCGAGCAAAGCCGCCACGCACAAGGTCGTGCCGACCTGGAACTACCTGGCCGTGCATGCCTACGGTAGCGCTGAAGTGATCGAGGATGGCGCCGCCCTGCTCGACATCGTCAGCCACCTGACCGACCGCCACGAACAAGGCCGCGACACGCCCTGGCAGGTAGGCGATGCGCCAAGCGACTACATCGAAGGCATGTTGCGCGCCATCGTCGGTTTTCGCTTGCCGATTAGCCGCATACAGGGCGCACGCAAGCTTAGCCAGAACCGCTCCGCCGAAGATGTCGCAGGCGTGCGCGACGGCCTGGCCAGCAGCACCGACCCGCAAGACAACCAACTCGCCGCGCAGATGCGGCCACTGTGAAGGAATCACCCATGCCAGCCGTTATTATCCGCCCCGTCACCGCCGACGATCACGCCGCCTGGCTGCCACTGTGGCAGGCCTACCTACGCTTTTATGAAACCGAGCTGGCCGACGAGGTCAGTGCGGTAACCTGGCAGCGCCAACTCGATCCGCAGCAGCCCACCCACTCGGCGCTGGCCTGGGTCGATGGCAAGGCGGTGGGCATGGTCAACTGGATCTATCATCGTACTAACTGGAGCGTCAGCGACGCCTGCTACCTGCAGGATCTCTATGTCGACGGCAGCCAGCGCGGCCTGGGTATCGGCCGCCAGCTGATCGAGCATGTGCACAGTACCGCCAAGGCCATCGGTTGCTGCAAGGTCTACTGGATGACCCACGAGACCAATGCCACCGCCATCAAGCTGTACGAGCAGGTGGCCGAACGCCCAGGCTTTATCCAATTCCGGCAAACGCTGTAAGACAGGAGCCGTAGATGAGTCAGCCAAGTAACTGGAAACCCGCGACAGTTCCGCAAGCCGAGCCGATCGAGGGCCGCTTCATCCGCCTGGAAAAGCTCGACCCGGCTCGCCACGGCGATGACTTGTGGGAGGTGCTGCAGGGCCCCGAGGCAGACCCGACGCTGTGGGATTACCTGCCTTACGGCCCGTTCAGCGAGCGAGCGAGCTTTGATCGCTGGCTGGACGGCAACGCGGCCAGCCGCGACCCGCTGTTCTACAGCGTCATCGACCGCGCCAGTGGCCAGGTACAGGGCATTCTCAGTTTGATGTCGATAGTGCCGGACCACGGCCGCATCGAGATCGGCCACATCGCCTTTGCTGGCGCGATGCAGCGCACGCCCAAAGGTAGCGAGGCGGTCTATCTGCTCGGCAAGCTGGGTTTCGCCCTGGGCAACCGCCGCCTGGAATGGAAGTGCAACAACGCCAATGCCCGCTCCAAGCGCGCGGCGGAGCGTTTCGGTTTTGTCTTTGAAGGGGTGTTCCGCCAGCACATGGTGATCAAGGGCCAGAACCGCGACACGGCCTGGTACTCGATCACCGATGACGAATGGCCCACCGTTGCGGCGGGCTTTGAGCGTTGGCTGAGTGCCGACAACCAGCGCCCAGAAGGTCAAGCGCAGACGCTGGAAGCCTGTCGTAACCCGAGCTGAATCAGCTCAGGTTGTTTTTCAGCTCGGCGATATGCTCCGGACCGATGCCGCAGCAACCGCCGAGCAGGCTTGCACCGCGCTGACGCCAGTCCTGCGCCCAGCTCAGGTAGCCCGGCGGGTCGAGGTCATCGCGCAGCTCGTCGAGGCCGTCGTTGGCGGTGGCATCCTTGGGCTGCGGCGGGAAGGCGTTGGCGTAGGCACCGATGGCGATATCAGCACCCAGGCGCTCGAATACCGCACGGGCGGCGTCGATGGCGGCGCCGATCACTTCTGGCTGGCTGCAGTTGAACAGCAGCGCAGCTACGCCCAGCTCCGCGACCGCTTCGGCGGCCTGGGTCACGGTCTCACCGGAACGCAGGGTCGGCACGTCACCGACGTCTTCATCCTGCAGCGTGAACGACACCCACAGCGGCTTGCCGTCCGCCGGCAGCTGCCGGGCAATCGACTGTACTTCGATGATCGCGCTCTGCGTTTCGGCCAACCACAGGTCGACGTACGGTGCGAGGCCGACCACCAGCGGCAACAGCACTTCGCTGACGCGCTCCGGCTCGTACAAGTCCGGGCGATACGAGCCGAACAGCGGCGGCAACGAACCAGCCACCTTCACCGCACGCTCGCTGGCATCGGCAGCCGTGCGCGCCAGCTGACCAGCGGTGGCGGCCAGAGCAAAGCCTTCATTGGCGAAGCGCTCTTCACCAATGTGGAACGGCACTACCGCATAACTGTTGCTGGTAATCACCCCGGCACCGGCCTCGATGTAGGCAGTGTGCACGGCGATCACTGCCTCTGGCGCCTCGCTCAAGGCCAGTGCAGACCACTCTGGCTGGCGGAACGGCGCGCCACGGCGCTGCAGCTCCCGACCCATACCGCCATCAAGAATTTCCAACGCTCGCTCGGCCATATAACTTCCGCTTATATTGATATGAATAATATTCACTAGTGATGTAAAACTTATAACTATTAAATAACCATCAGCGTTTTTTTAACAACCTTTTTGCAGGTGTCCTTATGCGTTTACCTTCCTTGCTTTGCGCGGGCCTGCTGGCCTTGAGCGCTACCTCTGCCTTTGCCGGTGCCACCTTGGACCGCGTCGAGTCGCGCAAGGAAGTCGTCAACGTATTGATGGAGAGCTATCCGCCGTTCTCCTTCTTGAATGACCAGAACCAGCTCGACGGTTTTGACGTCGACGTGGCCAAGGCGGTCGCACAGAAACTCGGGGTCAAGCTGCGCCTGGAAACACCGTCCTGGGACGTGATCGCCGCCGGCCGCTGGAGCGGTCGCTATGACCTGTGCATCTGCTCGATGACGCCGAGCAAGGCCCGCGCTGAAGTGTTCGACTTCCCGGTTGAATACTACGCCTCGCCGGCGGTGATCGTGGTCAATGCCAAGGATGATCGCATTCATTCAGCCAAGGACCTCGAAGGGCGCAAGGTCGGCCTGACCAGCGCCTCCAGCTACGAGAGCTACCTGAACAAGAACCTGGTGATCGAGGGCGCCGAAGAGCAAAAGCTGGAGTACCCGTTCGAGTTCGTCCAGATTGCCCCGTATGACACCGACAACGTCGCTTTCCAGGACCTCGGCCTGGGTGCCGGCGTACGCCTGGATGCCATCCTCACCAACCTGGTGACCGCGCAACCGCGTCTGAATCAGGACAAGCGCTTCAAGCTGGCCGGCGCGCCACTGTATGAAGAGCCCAACTCGGTGGCCATCGAAAAAGGCGACCCGGAGTGGGATGCCAAGGTGCGTCAGGTGTTTGCCGAGCTGAAAGCCGATGGCACGCTGGCCAAGCTGTCACAGAAATGGATCGGCGCTGACATCAGTAAATGAACGCTCATCAACCCGCTCCCAAGCCCGTAGGTAAAACCGCCTTGCGCCTGTTCGGCTTTCGCACACGGCTATACCTGACGTGGCTGGTGTTGCTGCTGCTGTTTGTCGGCTTCTTTCTCAGTTTTGATCTGAATTTCGCGATTATCGTCGACAAGTTCCCCAATCTAGCGGGCTTCAAGCTGGGCCCTAACGGCTTCCTGCAGGGCGCGGCGCTGACGCTGTTCCTGTGCCTGTGCTCGATGCTGGTGTCGGTGCTGTTGGGCTTTGCCGCAGCGCTGGCGCGACTGTCGCCAAGCGCGGTGCTGTTTGGCGTGGCCAGTTTCTACACGTCGTTCTTCCGCGGCACGCCGTTGCTGATCCAGATTCTGCTGATCTATCTCGGCCTGCCGCAGTTGGGGCTGGTGCCGGGGGCGATTGCTGCGGGGATCATCGCCCTGTCGCTGAACTACGGTGCTTACCTGAGCGAGATCTTCCGCGCCGGGATCATCGGCGTAGCGCTCGGCCAACGCCAGGCGGCACTCGCTCTGGGCATGCGTCCGGCAGCGATCTTCTGGCATATCACCTTGCCGCAGGCGATGCGCACGATCATCCCGCCGAGCGCCAACCAGTTCATCTCGATGCTCAAGGATTCGTCGCTGATTTCGGTGATGGGGGTTTGGGAGGTGATGTTTCTGGCGCAGTCGTATGGGCGTTCCAGCTATCGGTACCTGGAGATGCTGACTACAGCGGCGGTGATCTATTGGGTGCTGTCGATCATGCTGGAACTGGTGCAGGCGCGGCTTGAGCGCTACTTCGGCAAAGGCTATCAGCGCTGAAAGTGGATAAAAAAAGGGGAGCTATCCGCTCCCCAATGAGGTTAACCGCTTGTAGATGAAGGTCTTGCTCAGCCCTCGATCTCGATCAGAATCTCGCCTGGTGTAACCCGGTCGCCCTTGGCAACATGGATGGCCACAACCTTGCCGGCGATTGGCGCCTGCACTTCGGTCTCCATCTTCATCGCCTCGGTGATCAGCACCGCCTGGCCGGCCTTGACCACATCGCCTTCCTTGACCAGCACATCGACGATGTTGCCCGGCATGCTGGTGCTGACATGGCCCGGCCCGCTGGCCTGCTTGCGCTTGCTGCCGCCACCGCCAACGAAATCGTTGAGCGGCTCGAATACCACTTCCTCCGGCATGCCGTCGATCGACAGGTAGAAGTGACGCTTGCCCTCGGCCTTGACGCCGACACCGGTGATGTCGACACGGTAGGTCTCGCCGTGCACGTCGATGACGAACTCGGTAGGCACGCCTTCGCCGCCAGGGGCAGCCACTGCGCCAGCCTCAGGGATTGGCAGGAGCACTTCAGGAGTCAGGGTGCCGGCCGCGCGCTCTTCGAGGAACTTGCGCCCGATGTCCGGGAACATGGCAAAGGTCAGCACGTCTTCTTCGCTTTGCGCCAGGGCACCAATGTCGGCACGCAGCTTGGTCATCTCGGGCTTGAGCAGATCGGCCGGGCGTACGTCGATGACTTCTTCGCTACCGATGGCCTGGCGGCGCAGCTGTTCGTTGACAACACCCGGAGCCTTGCCGTAACCGCCTTGCAGGTACAGTTTGACCTCGTTGGTGATGGTCTTGTAGCGCTCGCCGGCGAGTACGTTGAAGAACGCCTGAGTACCGACGATCTGCGAGGTCGGGGTCACCAGCGGTGGGAAGCCGAGGTCTTCACGAACCCGCGGGATCTCTGCCAGCACTTCGTTCATGCGGTTGAGGGCGCCCTGCTCCTTGAGCTGGTTGGCCAGGTTGGAAATCATCCCGCCAGGGACCTGGTTGACCTGCACACGGGTGTCGACCGCGGTGAATTCGCTCTCGAACTGGTGGTACTTCTTGCGCACGGCATAGAAGTACAGGCCGATTTCCTGCAGCAGTTGCAGGTCCAGGCCAGTGTCGAACTCGCTGCCTTTGAGCGCAGCGACCATCGACTCGGTACCCGGATGGCTGGTGCCCCAGGCGAAGCTGGAGATGGCTGTATCGATATGATCGGCGCCGTTTTCCACAGCCTTGAGCTGGCACATCGCGGCCAGGCCAGCGGTGTCATGGGAGTGGATGAACACCGGCAGCGACTGCTCGGCCTTGAGCGCTTTGACCAGTTCGCCAGTGGCGAACGGCGTCAGCAGGCCGGCCATGTCCTTGATTGCCACCGAGTCACAACCCATGGCTTCCATCTGCTTGGCCTGGGCCACGAATGCGTCGATGGTGTGCACCGGGCTGACGGTGTAGGCAATGGTACCCTGAGCATGCTTGCCGGCAGCCTTGACCGCTTCGATCGCCACACGCAGGTTACGCACGTCGTTCATGGCATCGAAGATGCGGAATACGTCGATGCCGTTGACCGCTGCCTTGGCCACGAAGGCCTTGACCACGTCATCGCTGTAATGGCGATAGCCGAGCAGGTTCTGCCCGCGCAGGAGCATCTGCAGGCGGGTGTTGGGCAATGCCGCTCGCAGCTGGCGCAGGCGCTCCCACGGGTCTTCCTTGAGGAAGCGCACGCAGGCGTCGAAGGTTGCGCCGCCCCACACTTCCAGTGACCAGTAGCCGACCTTGTCGAGCTTTTCGCAGATCGGCAGCATGTCTTCGGTGCGCATGCGCGTGGCCAGCAGGGACTGGTGGGCGTCGCGCAGGATTGTGTCGGTTACGTGGATTTTCTTGGACATTGTTGTATTCCTCACAGGCCTGCGTGGGCGGCGATGGCGGCGGCGATGGCCAGGGCCAGCTCTTCGGGTTTGCGCTTGATCGAGTAGTTGGTCAGTTCAGGGTGGCTTTCAACGAAGCTGGTATTGAACTGGCCGCTACGGAATTCCGGGTTACGCAGGATTTCCTGGTAGTACGCGGCGGTGGTTTTGACCCCCTGCAGGCGCATGTCGTCCAGAGCGCGCAGGCCGCGGTCCATGGCTTCTTCCCAGGTCAGTGCCCAGACCACCAGCTTCAGGCACATCGAGTCGTAGTACGGCGGGATGGTGTAGCCGGTGTAGATCGCCGTATCGGTGCGCACGCCCGGGCCGCCCGGGGCGTAGTAACGGGTGATCTTGCCAAAGCTTGGCAGGAAGTTGTTTTTCGGGTCTTCGGCGTTGATGCGGAACTGCAACGCGTAGCCGCGGTGCTGGATGTCTTCCTGCTTGACCGACAGCGGCAGACCGGAGGCGATGCGGATCTGCTCGCGGACCACATCGATACCGGTGATTTCTTCGGTAATGGTGTGTTCGACCTGGACCCGGGTGTTCATCTCCATGAAGTACACCTCGCCATCGGCGAGCAAAAACTCCACGGTACCGGCGTTCTCGTAGTCGACCGCCTTGGCCGCGCGCACCGCCAGATCGCCAATGTAGGCGCGTTGCTCCGGGGTCAGCTGCGGGCTGGGGGCGATTTCGATGAGCTTCTGGTTGCGGCGCTGGATCGAGCAGTCACGCTCGAACAGGTGCACCACATTGCCAAAGCTGTCGCCGAGGATCTGCGCCTCGATGTGCTTGGGGTTGACGATGCACTTTTCCAGGAACACTTCAGCCGAGCCAAAGGCCTTGGTGGCTTCGGAGATCACCCGGGGAAACGCCTGCTCGAGCTCTTCGCGGCTGTTGCAGCGACGGATACCACGGCCGCCACCACCGGAGGTTGCCTTGAGCATGACCGGGTAGCCAATGCGCTCACCTTCGTTGAGCGCCTCGTGGATATCCGCCACGTTACCCTCGGTGCCGGGGGTGACCGGGACACCCGCCTGGATCATGGTCCGGCGTGCTTCGGTCTTGTCGCCCATGCGCCGAATCACATCCGCCGACGGGCCGATGAACTTGATCCCACGCTCGGCGCAGATCTCCGCCAGCTCAGCGTTCTCGGAGAGAAAACCATAGCCAGGATGCAATGCATCACAGCCGGTCTCGACCGCCAGGTTGACCAGCTTGCGCGGGTTCAGGTAGCCAGCCAGTGGCTCGGCACCGATGCTGTGGGCCTCATCTGCACGCTTGACGTGCAGCGCGTGGCGGTCGGCGTCGGAATAGATCGCCACCGAACGAATGCCCATTTCAGCGCAGGCACGCACGATCCGAACTGCAATTTCACCCCGGTTGGCGATCAGGATTTTTTTTATCACTGGATTCTTCCCAAAGCCGTTGGAACATACGAGCCGGTTCTACCGCTCGGCGCGGCCAGACGCTGCTGGCCAGTCGCACATTCACCCTAGCGCCAGCGCACGATAAACAAAAATCAATATTTGTTAGGGGCAGCATTAGCAAAAGCTTATAGTCCGGTAACAAGGTTTTGCCAAACGGTGGGGATAAATGCGTAAGTCATTGATGCGTATGACATTGCGTCAGTTGCAGATCTTCAATGAGGTGTGCGATTTGCGCTCTTACAGTCGCGCTGCCGAAGAGATGTCGTTGACGCAACCCGCCGTAAGTCTACAGATCCGCCAGCTGGAAGAGCTGGTTGGCCAGCCGTTGTTCGAGTATGTCGGCAAGAAGCTGTACCTGACCGAAGCCGCCGAGGCGTTGCAGCGCGCCAGCCGCGACATCTTCGGCCGCCTGGAAAACCTCGACATGCAACTGTCGGACATGCAGGGCTCGCTGCAGGGGCAACTGAAACTGGCCGTCGAGTCCAGTGCCAAGTACTTCGTGCCGCACTTGTTTGCGGCCTTCAAGGAGCGTCACCCCGAGGTCAACCTGACCCTCACCGTGGTCAACCGGGCGCAGGTGATCCGGCGCCTGTCGGACAACCGCGACGACTTGATCATCATGTCGATGGTGCCGCAGGACATGGGCCTTGAGTTTCTGCCGTTTCTGAACAACCCGATCGTTGCCGTGGCGCCACCGGATCACCCGCTGTGCAAGCTCGACACGCTGCGCCTGCAAGACCTCGAGCCGCATACCCTGCTGATCCGCGAACAGGGCTCAGGCACGCGCAAAGCCTGTGAAGAATACTTCAAGGACAAGCGCGTGCACTTCACCCAGACCCTCGAGGTAGCCTCGGCAGAAGCGCAGCGCGAGTGTGTCAGCGCCGGCCTCGGCATCGCCCTGCTGACCCGCCATGCGTTGCGCCTGGAACTGGCCACTGGCAGGCTCAAGGAGCTGCCAGTGGAAGAGCTGCCGCTGTACCGCAGCTGGTGTGTCGTGCAGGCCAAAGCCAAGCGTCAGTCGCCGGTTGCCCTGGCGTTTCTGGCGTTCATCCGCAGCGAACGTGCGTTGATCAGTGGGCTTGTGGAGCGTTTTTCGGCGACGCCCCCGGCAGTACCTGCCACACCGTGATATCCCTCAGTTCGGAATAATCGGCGATTTCGCGCAACAGTTGCCGTTGCTCGGAATAGCTTTCGATCGCCCGGCGGAATTCCATCCGGCGCTGATCCTTCTGCTGTTGTTTGCGCGCTTTGGCGTTGGGTTGAAACGAGCCATCGAAGTCACGAGTCATGCCTGTCTCCCTGAGCGAGTGCGGGGAGCTTCAGACTGACCGAGCTGGTTTACCGTGAGGTGACAGCTCGATTAACTTTTATGGTCAGTCGTCCATGGCCTTGATCGACTTGGGCGACAGGCGCAGGCTGCGCAAGCTGCGCTTGACGCTCTTGAGGTGGTTGACCAGGCTCGGCCCGCGCGCCATGGCCACGCCCATGGCCAGCACGTCGATCACCACCAGGTGGGCAATCCGCGAGGTCAGCGGGGTGTAGATCTCGGTGTCTTCGTGCACGTCGATGGCCAGATTGACTGTGGATAACTCGGCCAACGGTGTCTGGCTTGGGCACAGGGTGATCAGGTTGGCGCCGCTCTCACGGACCAGATTGGCCGTGATCAGCAAGTCCTTGGAGCGCCCTGACTGCGAGATGCACACCGCCACGTCACCGGGCTTGAGGGTTACCGCCGACATCGCCTGCATGTGCGGGTCGGAATACGCCGCCGCGCTGAGCAGCAGGCGGAAGAACTTGTGCTGGGCGTCGGCCGCGACCGCGCCAGATGCACCAAAGCCGTAGAACTCAACCCGCTGGGCCTGGGCCATGGCTGCCACAGCACGCTGCAAGGCCTCCGGATCGAGCTGCTCGCGCACCTCCATCAGGGTATGCAGGGTGGTGTCGAAAATCTTCAGGCTGTAGTCGGCAACCGAGTCGTCTTCGTGGATCGCGAACTGACCAAAACTGGCGCCAGCAGCCAGGCTCTGCGCCAGTTTCAGCTTCAGATCCTGAAACCCTGAACAGCCAATCGCCCGGCAAAACCTCACTATGGTCGGCTCGCTGATACCGACGTTGTGGGCAAGGTCGGCCATCGAGCTGTGCATGACGGCAGCGGGGTCCTGCAGCACATGGTCCGCTACTTTCAGTTCCGATTTACGCAGCAAGTGGCGCGATTGGGCGATATGGTGCAACAGATTCACGGGCTGGACTCGGTTATGATCGACTGGCCGGGGATGTAGCTTTCTTGTAGTTATACTACATGACCGGCAAAGCGCCCAGTTAAACGAACGTGGAGAGTGGTGGCTTGACGATTCCTTGCGACATTCTGGTCTTTGGCGGCACCGGTGATCTGGCCCTGCACAAACTGCTGCCGGCGCTCTATCACCTGTACCGCGAGGCGCGCCTGCACAATGCCGTACGGATCATCGCGCTGGCACGGCGCAACCTGCACCGCGACGACTTCCTCAAACTCGCAGAACGCCATTGCCGGGTGCAGATCGCCCGCAACGACTTCGAAGAAGAGGTGTGGCGACGCTTCTGCGCGCGGCTCGACTACTTCGCCATGGACGCCTCGCAGAGTGCTGACTTCGGTCGCCTGGCACGCTATCTGGGCGAGCCTGGCGGGCTGACCCGAGTGTTCTATCTGGCCACCGCGCCGCACCTGTTCGTACCGATCGCCACCCACCTGCGCATCGCCGGGTTGGCCGACCACGAAGCGCGCATCGTGCTGGAAAAACCCATCGGCCACTCGCTGCAGTCGGCTACCGCGATCAACCAGGCCATCGGTGAAGTGTTCGCCGAATCGCAGGTGTTTCGCATCGATCACTACCTGGGCAAAGAGACCGTGCAGAACCTGATGGCGCTGCGCTTTGCCAATGCCCTGCTGGAGCCGGTGTGGCGCAATGGCCAGGTCGATCATGTGCAGATCAGCGTGTGTGAAACCCTCGGTGTCGAGAGCCGCGGCGGCTACTACGACCGGGCCGGCGCCACCCGCGACATGCTGCAGAACCACCTGCTGCAGTTGCTCTGCCTGGTCGCCATGGAGCCGCCGGCGCAGTTCGAGGCCGAGGCCGTGCGCGACGAGAAGGTGAAGATTCTGCGCGCGCTCAAGCCCATCAGCGGCCAGGACGTGCAGGACAAGACCGTGCGCGGCCAGTACAGCGCCGGGCATATCGGCGGCCAGGAAGTGCCGGCCTACTATTTCGAGAAAGACGTCGACAACGACAGCGATACCGAGACCTTCGTCGCCGTTCAGGCGCAGATCGACAACTGGCGTTGGGCCGGGGTGCCGTTCTACCTGCGCACCGGCAAGCGCATGGCGCGGCGCTCGTCGCAGATCGTCATCCAGTTCAAGCCGGTGCCGCACGAGCTGTTCAGCGGCGGTCAGGTCAATCAATTGCTGATCCAGCTCCAGCCCGATGAGCGCATCAGCCTGCGCATGATGACCAAGACCCCGGGCAAAGGCATGCGTCTGGAGCCGGTCGAGCTGAACCTCAACCTCGCTCAGGCGTTTGGCCAGACCCGCCGCTGGGAAGCTTACGAGCGCTTGCTGCTGGACGTGCTCGACGGCGACTCGACGCTATTCATGCGCCGCGATGAGGTCGAAGCCGCCTGGGCCTGGATCGACCCGATCCTGCAGGGTTGGGAAGAGCACTTCCAGACGCCGCGGCCATACCATGCCGGCAGCAATGGGCCAGAGCTGGCCAACAGCTTGCTCAGCCGCCACGGCAGGCACTGGTACAGCTAAGCCTTGGCGGCGGCCGGGTTGCTCAGCAACCCTATAAAGGCTGCCGCATCCACCGGCTTGCTGATCAGATAGCCTTGCGCCTCATCACAACCCTGGGCTGTGAGCACGTCCAGTTGCTCCTGGGTCTCGACACCCTCGGCCACGACCTTCAAACCGAGACTATTGGCCATGACGATGATCGCACGGGTGATCGCGGCGTCCTGACTGCCCTCGTGCAGCCCGCTGATGAAGGTCTGATCGATCTTCACGTAGTCCACCGGCAAGCGCTTCAGGTAACTCAGTGATGAATAGCCCGTGCCGAAGTCATCGATCGCCAGTTTGACCCCCAGCGCATGCAGCTGCTCGAAGATGGCGATGATGTGCTCGACGCTATCCAGCAGCTGGCTCTCAGTCAGCTCAAGCTCCAGTTGCTCTGGCGCCAGCCCGGTTTCTTCCAATACCTGGCGCACCAGGCTGACCAGCTTGCCTTGGCGCAGCTGATAGACCGACAGGTTGACCGAGACGCGAACCTGCACGCCCTCACGTAGCCACTGGCACGCCTGCCGGCAGGCCTGGCGCAGAACGAACTCGCCCATCGGCGCGATCAACCCGGTTTCTTCGGCCAGGCCAATGAACGCGCTGGGCGGGACCATGCCCAGTTGCGGATGCTGCCACCGCACCAATGCCTCGGCCGCATGCAGCTTGCCGCTGCGCAGGCACAGTTTGGGTTGGTAATAGACGCACAGCTGACCCTCATCGATGGCCTTGCGCAGCTGAATCTCAAGCTGCAGGCGCTCCAGGGTGCTGGCGCGAAGGCTCTCGGTGTAGAACTGGAAGTTGTCACCGCCCAGGTGCTTGGCGTGACGCTTGGCCATGTCCGCCTGGCTGATCAGGGTATTGCCATCGAACGCCGCGTCAGACAACAGGCTGATGCCCACCGAGGCACTGATCACCACCTCATGATCATCCTGGCGCAACGGCACGCGCAGCTTGTCGAGCAAGCGGGTGGTCACCCGGACGAGGCTGGACAGGTTGCTGTAGCCGTCGAACAGCACGGCAAACTCGTCGCCCGACAGGCGCGCCACGGTGTCGGCTTCGGGCACGGCATTGGCGATCCGCTGGGCGATCTTTTTCAGCAACTGGTCGGCCAGCTCGTGGCCGAGGCTTTCATTGAGCAATTTGAAGCGATCAACGTCGATGTGCAGCAAGGCCAGGCTGCGCCCGTTCAGCCGCGCGCGCTGGCCGGCCTCATGTACGCGCAAACGGAACAGCGCCCGGTTGGCCAGGCCGGTCAGCTCGTCATAGTGAGCGAGGTAGCGCAGCCGCTCTTCAGACGCGCGCCGCGCCGACAGATCGGTGAAAAAGCCGACGATATTGTTGAGCTTGCCAGACGCTCCGCGCACGGCTGTGAGTTGCAGCCACTGCGGATACAACTCGCCATTGCGGCGGGCTTCGACCAGCTCGCCCTGCCATTGGCCGTGCTGGGCCAGGGCATGCTCCATGGACTGCTGATAACGTCGGGCGTCGCTGCTGCAGGGCAGCTCGAGCAACTGGCGGGCGAGCAGCTCGGCAATGGAGTAGCCGGTCATCTGGCAGTAGGCCTGGTTGACGGCAAGCAAGGTGAAGTCGGCCGTGAGCACCACGATACCGTCGTTGCAGGCTTCAAATACAGACGACGCCAAGCGTTGCTGTTCTTCAAGCGCCTTTTGCGCGTAGATGCGCTGCAGGTCTTCGTTCAGCGCCTGATTCTGAAAGCGCCGTAACAGGCTGCGATCGACCAATCGATGGACCTGCCAGGCGACCACCATCAGCGCCCCCAGCAGAATCAGCCCCAACCAACCCCAGCCGCGTTGCTGGCCGGCGTCGAAGTAGAACAGGAAGGCAATCGGCGGCAGCAGGCAGGGCAAGGCGAAACTGAGAAACGCCGGCAGGCTGACGGCATAGGACACGCTGGCAGACAACGCCGCTACCCCAAGCAAGCCGAACACCCAGGCCTGCTGGACGAAATTGGCCACCGGCACCAGGGCAATCGCTGCGCTGGCCAGGGTCAGGCCACTGAACGCCGAGCCCAGCAGAAACATCCGCCGCCAGCTCAGGCTGGCCTGGCGCTGGGTCGGTGCGGCGTCGAACGCGGTGACCTGCACCAGGCGCAGCCCCGCCAGCGCCAGCAACCAGATCAGCCAGGTGCCCAGCAGCAGATAGCGTCCAGGGCTCCACAGCAGCCACGCGCAGAGCAGGCCGTTGAACAGCATCAATAGTGTAGGCAGCAGCGAGCCTTGATACAGCAGCCGGGTGCGCTCGATGGAAAGCTGAGTGGCGAATTGCCTGCGCACATTCCTCGACATCTGCGGCAATACGCCGACCGCCGTGCAATCCTGAGTCATGTCATTTTCTTGTTATTGGCTGGCGACAAAAAGTTGCCCGGATCTTACACAAGCGAAGGCGCAGGCCAAACTGCTCTATGTCATCCACTGCCGTTACCGGCGGATTGACATCACAGAACCGATGAACGGCTGGCGCCCGAGGTGAATATTTATACAGTAGAGATTTGCCCCCTCCCCCCACAGCAACCTAGAATGGCCGGATGCGCACAGACGACCTCTCCCTCCTGCTGAATTCCCTCAACGATGCCCAACGCCAGGCCGTAGCGGCCAAGGTCGGGCGTCAACTGGTGCTTGCTGGCGCCGGTTCCGGTAAAACCCGCGTGCTGGTGCACCGTATCGCCTGGTTGATCCAGGTCGAACAGGCCTCGCCGCACTCGATCCTGTCGGTGACCTTCACCAACAAGGCTGCCGCCGAAATGCGCCAGCGGATCGAGCAACTGATGGGGATCAGCCCCGCCGGCATGTGGGTGGGTACCTTCCACGGCCTGGCCCACCGCTTGTTGCGGGCACACTGGCAGGAAGCCAAGCTGGCGCAGAACTTCCAGATTCTCGACAGCGATGACCAGCAGCGCCTGGTCAAACGGGTGATGCGCGAGCTGGGCCTGGATGAGCAGCGCTGGCCGGTGCGCCAGGCCCAGTGGTTCATCAACGGGCAAAAGGATGAAGGCCTGCGCCCGCAGCACATTCAAGCGGGCGGCGATCTGTTCCTGGCGACCATGCGCAGCGTCTATGAAGCTTACGAGCAAGCTTGCGAACGCGCCGGCGTGATCGACTTCTCCGAACTGCTGCTGCGTGCGCTGGACCTGTGGCGCGACAACCCGGGGCTGCTCGAGCACTACCAGCGGCGCTTCCGCCACCTGTTGGTGGATGAGTTCCAGGACACCAACGCCGTGCAGTACGCCTGGTTGCGCCTGCTCGCCAAAGGCGGCGACAGCCTGATGGCGGTGGGCGACGACGACCAGTCGATCTACGGCTGGCGCGGTGCCAAGATCGAGAACATCCATCAGTACACCGAAGACTTCCCCGACGCCGAGATGATCCGCCTGGAGCAGAACTACCGCTCCACCGGCGGCATCCTCAAGGCCGCCAACGCCCTGATCGCCAACAACACCGACCGTCTCGGCAAAGAGCTGTGGACCGATGTCGGTGAAGGCGAGCCGCTGACCTTGTACGCCGCCTACAACGAGCACGACGAGGCACGTTATGTAGTCGAGTCGATCGAGAGCGTGATCAAGCAAGGCCACGCGCGCAGCGACATCGCCATCCTCTATCGCTCCAACGCCCAATCGCGGGTGCTTGAAGAGGCCCTGCTGCGCGAACGCATCCCTTACCGGATCTACGGCGGCCAACGCTTCTTCGAGCGTGCCGAAATCAAGAACGCCATGGCCTACCTGCGCCTGCTCGAGGGCCGTGGCAACGACGCTGCGCTGGAGCGGGTGATCAACGTGCCACCGCGTGGCATCGGCGAAAAGACGGTTGAAGCGATCCGCGACCACGCTCGCCATGCGCAGCTGTCGATGTGGGAAGCGATGTGCCAGCTGATCGCCGCCAAAGGCCTCAAAGGCCGCGCCGCGAGTGCGCTGGGTGCCTTTATCGAGTTGATCGAAGGGCTGGCGGCCAAAGCCGTCGAAATGCCACTGCACGTCCTGACCCAGACCGTCATCGAGCAGTCCGGGCTGATCATCTATCACCAGGAAGAAAAAGGTGAAAAGGGCCAGGCACGGGTAGAAAACCTTGAGGAACTGGTCAGCGCTGCGCGTAACTTCGAAAGCAGCGACGAAGACGCCGACCTGTCGCCGCTGTCGGCCTTCCTCGGCCACGCCTCGCTGGAAGCCGGTGAGTCGCAGGCTGATGAACACGAAGACAGCGTGCAATTGATGACCCTGCACAGCGCCAAGGGCCTGGAATTCCCCTACGTGTTCCTGGTCGGCCTGGAAGAAGGCCTGTTCCCGCACAAGATGAGCCTGGAAGAACCTGGCCGCCTGGCCGAAGAGCGCCGTCTGGCATATGTCGGCATCACCCGGGCCATGCGCCAGCTGTTCATGACCTACGCCGAGACGCGTCGTCTATATGGCAGCGAGACCTACAACAAGGTCTCGCGCTTCGTCCGCGAAATCCCCGCTGGGCTGGTGCAGGAAGTGCGCCTGTCGAACTCGGTCAGCCGCCCGTTCGGCGGCTCGCAGGCGCCGGCCAGCAGTATCTTTGCCAATGCCAACATCCCGCAGACCTCGTTCAACCTTGGCCAGCGCGTGCAGCACTCGGTGTTTGGTGAGGGCGTGATCCTCAACTTCGAGGGCTCTGGCGCCCAGGCACGGGTGCAGGTGAATTTCGCCGAGGGCAGCAAGTGGCTGATGCTTGGTTACGCCAAGCTCGAGGCCATCTAAGCCAACGCGGATGCCTGAGCGGTTGCTGAATGACCGTTCAGGCAAAAGCTCGAAACATTATGCTGCTGGTCATGTCTGCTACAACATGTGCAACATGACGCGCGTGCAATCCACAATCAGGGGATATCCCACTTATGCAACGTTTTCTTAGCATCGCCCTGGCGCTGTGCCTCGGCCTGACGCTGAGCCTGGACGCCAATGCCAAACGCTTCGGCGGCGGCAAGAGCTCGGGCGCCGCGCCTATGCACCAGACTCGCCAGGCTACGCCAAACACTCCAGCTGCCGCACCAAATGCTGCAGGTCGTGCGCCGGCCGCCGCCAGCGGTGCTTCGCGCTGGTTGGGCCCACTCGCTGGCCTGGCCGCCGGTGGTCTGCTGGCCTCCATGTTCATGGGTGACGGTTTCCAGGGCATGCAGATCATGGACTTCCTGATCATGGGCCTGATCGCCTTCCTGGTGTTCCGCTTCATCGCTGCGCGTCGCCGCAAGCAACAACCACAAGTTGCTGCTGCCGGCCATGCACCGTTCCAGCGTGAGGCTTACAACCAGCAAGCAGCGCAGCCGTCGATCTTCGGTGGTTCTGCAGCACCTGTTGCTGCCGCACCTGCGATCAACGCACCCGCCTGGTTCAACGAGCAAAGCTTCCTGAATGCCGCGCGCAGCCACTTCCAGACGCTGCAGCAGCACTGGGACGCCAACGAGATGGACAAGATCTCCGAGTTCGTGACCCCGCAACTGCTTGCGTTCCTCAAGCGCGAGCGCGCTGATCTGGGTGATGGCTTCCAGTCCACCTACATCGACAACCTCGAAGTACAGTTGGACGGTGTCGAAGATCGCGCCGACAAGACTATCGCCACCCTGACCTTCAGCGGTGTGTCGAAAACCTCGCGTTTCGACCAGGGCGAGGCGTTCAGCGAAAGCTGGCACATGGAGCGCGCCCAAGGCGACAACCAGCCTTGGCTGGTCGCCGGTATCCGCCAAAACGGCTGATCCAGGCTTGCTGCATAAAAAACCCCGGGCTTGCCCGGGGTTTTTGCTTTTGCCAGAGCGCCCTACTAGGGTATAACCCGCAGCGTTGTCATCAAGCGAGAGGATGTGAACCGTGGAAGAAGTGATCGAACAACTGCGTGAAGCCAATGAGCCGGTGCCGGTGCCCCTGGAGCTTCCTGACGAAGATCAGTTGGTCGAAGTCGAGGAGCAGCTGTTCATCAATATTCCGTTCGTATTCAAGGAATATCTGCTGACAGTCAGCGATGTGATCTACGGCAGCCTGGAGCCGGTCACCGTCACCGACCCACAGTCACACACCTATCTGCCGGAAGTTGCTGCCAACGCCTGGGATGCCGGCGTACCACGCGAGCTGATCCCGATCTGTCAGGATGGCGAGAACTACTACTGCGTCGAAGAAGACGGCACCGTGGTGCTGTGGTCGGGCGAAGAAGAGCTGGTCACCGAAGAAAGCTGGGAATCGGTCTGGCACTGGGCGCGCGACGTCTGGCTGGAAAGCTGATCCGGCTCAACGCAATCGCGGCGCACTCTGCACCGCGATTGCGTTGAATGTCAGTGGGCCTGATCGCGGTTGTTTTCCAGGGTTTCGAGCAGAGCGATCTGCATCCGCGTGTGCACGCGGATGAACCAACGCCACAGCACCGCGACAACCACCGCAGCAACCACCACGATCACCAGCAGCAGCTCGTTGGTCGGCAAGATACTCGCCGACAACGCCGACAGCAGCAGGAAGATCACCAGCAGTGACAACAACGGGATAACCTCGGCGATCACCCGCCGGACCCGCTGCGTATGCCGCCCGGCCATCTCTGGCTTGACCCCCATCTCCGCCAACAGCATCGACAGTGCCTTGAGCTTGCGGTACGCCGCAATCAGGAACGGCAGCGACAGCAACAGCGCGGCGCCCCAGATCAGCGCCTTCTGCTGGCTGACATCGCCCAGCCACTCGCTCAGCCACAGGCCGATCCGCTCGGCAAAGTAGCCCCCGGTAAAGAAGATCGCGATCACCAACGCCAGGTTGACCCCAACCTGCAGCAGGATGCGCCGGATCATCGCCGCGAGCATGGCGCCCTCACCTTGCGGCTGAATGCTGCGCAGCCATTCGCCATACAGCGACAGCACCCGCGACAGCCGGCTGGGCATGATCTGGCCGAGCTTGATCGACAGCGGATCAGCCGCCCGAATCAGATACGGCGTAAGCAAGGTAGTAATCGCCGAGACCGCTACCGCCACCGGATAGAGGAAGTCGCTGGTGACCTGCAAGGTCATGCCCAGCGCGGCGATGATGAACGAGAACTCGCCAATCTGCGACAGGCCCATGCCGACCCGCAGCGAGGTACGCCCATCGTTGCCGGCAATGAACGCACCCATGCCGCACGAGAGCATCTTGCCCAGCACCACGGCAAAGGTGATCACCACAATCGGCCAGGCGTAGTCGACCAGCACCTGCGGGTCGATCATCAGGCCGATGGCCACAAAGAAGATCGCGCTGAACATGTCGCGTACCGGCTCGATCAAGCGTTCGATCTTCAGCAGTTGCCGCGACTCGGCCATGATCGCACCGATCAGGAAGGCACCGAGGACCATGCTGTACTCGAGCTTGACCACCAGCAGGCAGAAGCCGAAGCACAGCCCCAGCACGGTGATCAGGAGCATCTCGTTGCTTTCGAACTTGGCCACGTAGGCCAGCAGCCGCGGCACCAGCAGAATGCCGATGACCAACGCCACGATCATGAACAGCGACAGCTTGCCGACTGTGGAGAAGACTTCGCCAGAGCTTACCGAGCCGCTGACGGCGATACCCGAGAGCAAGGCGATGATGCCGATACCGAGGATGTCCTCGACGATCAGCACGCCGAAGATCAGCTGCGCGAAGCGCTCGTTCTTCATCTTCAGGTCATTGAGGGCTTTTACTATGATGGTGGTCGAGGAAATCGCCAGGATCGCGCCGAGGAACAGCGAGTCCATGGTGTTCCAGCCGAACCAGCGGCCGATTTCGAAACCGATCCAGATCATCAGGACGATTTCCAGGAAGGCCGCGATAAATGCCGTGGCACCCACCTTGAACAACTTGCGCAGGCTGAACTCAAGGCCCAGGCAGAACATCAGGAAGATCACCCCAAGCTCGGCCAGGGTCTTGATCGTGTCTTCGTCGTGAATGAGGCCAAATGGCGGGGTGTGCGGGCCGATGATAAAGCCGGCAACGATGTAACCCAGGACCACCGGCTGTTTCAACCGATGAAAGAGGATGGTGACCACGCCCGCCACCAACATGATTACGGCAAGATCCTGGATGAAGCTTATGGCATGCATGGCGTGCTACTCCTTGTTCACGGTGCCAGAGCAGACCGCTCCTCCGCTGAGGCGAACCTGAGCGGGCAGCAAGTACATACTGTGATGAAAGCGGGAAAGCCCATGTTGCATGGGCCGACTCAGGTTACCATCGCGCCCGGACGCAAAACGTCTGCGCAATATGCAGAAACAGATCGGTTGATGTGCTGCTGCACGTTTTGTGATGCGAGCTCTGACCGCTGCCCGGGTGTGGTGCACAACACCGCTGACGGCCCATGCGCGTGACGACGGAGCGCTCTGCGGCGTCCCGTATCTAGATCGGAAATTCAACAGGGGTACCAAGAAGTGTCTGCAGATACCGGCCCCGATTCAGCGCAACCTCACCGTGAGCACTCTATGGAACCTGGAAACGCCCAGCTGACTATGACCGTCCTGATGACTCCGGACATGGCCAACTTCTCCGGCAACGTACACGGCGGCACCTTGCTCAAATACCTCGACGAGGTGGCCTATGCGTGCGCCAGCCGTTATGCGGGGACGTATGTAGTGACCCTGTCGGTCGATCAGGTAGTGTTCCGCGAGCCTGTGCATGTCGGTGAGCTGGTGACGTTCATGGCATCGGTCAACTACACCGGCAATACGTCGATGGAAGTCGGCATCAAAGTGGTGACCGAGAACATTCGTGAGCGCTCCGTTCGCCACTCCAACAGCTGCTTCTTCACCATGGTGGCGGTGGATGACAATCGCCGGCCAGTCCCGGTCCCGGCGCGCCTGCCGCAAAGCAGCGAAGAAAAACGCCGCTTCCTCCAAGGAAAACAGCGCCGGCAGATTCGTCAGGAGCTGGAAAAACGCTACCAGGACCTGAAAACCGACTCGATTTAAACGCTCAGGCGCTGCGCTTCGAAACGCACCCGCGGATGGGCAATGCGATCCTGGGCTCGCACCAGCTGCAGTTCGTAGCTGGCGCAGGCTTGGGTTTCCAGCAGCACCTCATGGACAGCCGCTGCGGTGTATTCAAACGCTTGCAGCCAGCTGTCGCCCAGCAGCACGCGAGCCAGGAACAGCCCAGAGGTGAGGTCACCGACGCCAACCGGCTGGCGTGGGAAGCACAGCAGCGGCCGGCGCAGGTGCCAGCAGTCTTCGCCGGTTACCAGCAGCATTTCGAAAGAATCTTCGGCGCGGCCGGGATAGCTCAGGTGCTTGACCAGCACAACCTGCGGCCCGCGGGCGAGCAGGTCGCGCGCCATGGCCACGCAATCTTCCAGCGACTGCGCCTTGCGTCCGCTGAAGCTGTCCAGCTCAAGCTGGTTAGGGCAGAGAATATCGGCCTTGGCCGCGGCCTGTTGCAGAAGGAACTCGCTGACCTCGGCCGGCACGCTGCAGCCCTTCTCGGCATGGCCCATGACCGGGTCGCACAGGTACAGCGCCTTTGGGTTGACCGCCTTGATCCGCTCGACGCCAGCCAGAATCGCCCGTCCCTGCTCGGCGCTGCCCAGATACCCGGACAACACCGCATCGCAGTTGCCCAGCTCGCCGATGTTGGCAATGCCTTCCACCAACGCAGGAATTTGCGCTGGAGCAAGCACTTCTCCGGCCCACTGGCCATACTGAGTATGGTTGGAGAACTGCACCGTGTTCAGCGGCCAGACATTCACGCCTATGCGCTGCATGGGAAACACCGCGGCGCTGTTTCCGGCGTGGCCGAAGACCACATGGGATTGGATCGCGAGCAAGTGCGGCGTGCGTTTCATGCAGAGGTTTCCAAAACTGATTTCAAGATAAGAACGTCGCGCAGTATGAACCCGATTGCCACCTGTACGACAGGCCAGGGACGCAGTTAAGCTGGATCTACCTGTTTGGAGCATATGCAAATGTTGACCCTGGAGAACCTCTTCTTCCTGATGCTGCTGGCCAGCGGCGGCGCCTGGCTGTGGCATAATCACGGGCTGCGCGAGAAAGCCCTCGAGCGGGTCAAACAGCATTGCGCCAAACTCGACCTGGAGCTGCTGGACGAGGCCGTAGCGCTCAAGCGTATTGGCTTTGTCCGCGACGCCAACGGCCGCAAGCGCCTGGCGCGGATCTACAACTTCGAGTTCACCGTGACGGGCGAGCAGCGTCATCCGGGTACGGTCACACAGTTTGGTGCACACACCATGCAGATCGAACTGGCGCCCTACCCGTTCGAAATCAAACCGGCGCCGCGCAGCGACAACGTGATCGAGATGCAGCAGTGGCGCCAGGAGCACAACCGCTGGAGCAATGATCAGCGCTGAATACGGCAGTCGGCCATGGCCTGCTGCAGCGCACCCATAGGCTGCTCTTGCTCGAAGATCAGCTCCAGCCGTGAATCCTTGCGCCATTCGCTGCGCTGCCAACTCAAGGCGCCGTCAGCTAGCCCGTTGAGCGACTGCCAGCCAGTTGTGCTGTGGATAACTCCTTTGGCTCTGAGCCAGGCCGTGGTGCTGAGAAAATGCTCGATGCGGCCTTGTTCGAAGCATTGGGATGGATGCCAGCGCCAGCCACAGCTCCAACCACCTTCGCCTTTTTTAGCGGCAAACAATGGCTTGTCGCTACTTGTCCACAATGAGGCTGCTGGCTGGAGATAGTTGTCCTCAGGCAACGGCGCAGCCGTCACAGCATGGGTCGGGCCTGTGGAAAACTGTAAAAGTTCTGCGATCGCCAGCCGTCCTTGTTCGGTCCAGAAAGCGGGTTTGCCGGATAACTGCGCGGTTATCGCCAGCCGCTGAGGGTTATCCACAGCGTCGGCCTTGTTGATTATCAACAGCTCCGCTGCCGCCAGCGCTTGTTGCTGCGCCTCTGCCAAGCGCTCTCCCCTGACCAATGCTGACGCATCCAGTACCATCATCAGTGGCTGCAACTGCAGTATGCCGGCCCAAGGCGCCTGGCTTAGCTGCTGCAACAGCTGCAACGGATGACCCAGGCCGGACGGCTCGATAAACAGCCGGTCCGGGCGAGCTTTGCGCAGCAGCCGACCCAGCCCAACCTGAAACGGCACGCCATTGACGCAGCACAAGCAGCCACCGGCAACCTCAGCGATGGCAACGCCGTCTTCGTCACGGTGCAACAGCGCAGCGTCCAGGCCAATCTGACCAAACTCGTTGACCAGCACTGCCCAGCGCTCATTGGCAGGCCTTTGCACAAGCAAATGGCCAATCAGGCTGGTCTTGCCGGCGCCTAGAGGGCCGGCAACAATGTGGGTGGGGATGTTCTTGAGCATGTCGATGGATCTGCGCAGAGCGAGGCAAAGCGGCCCCGTAACCGGAAGCGTCCACTATGCCCCGCCCGCTCAGGCAGTCAAGGCCAGCCTGCGTATCTTGAGGTTATCCACAGGCATCGTTTTACGCTGCCATACCCTCATGCCACGCGCCGAACGGGTCTGAAAATTTCAGCCACGCGTCAGAACCAGCGGCCATCTCCTCATCGGTTAATAGGCACGCATCCAGCGCTGTGGATAACTGTGCAAAGTCGATGTTCTGCCCGATGAATACCAGTTCCTGACGGCAATCACCGGCTTCCTCACTCCAGTGACCCAGGATCGCAGCCTTGCTGGCGTCGTCCTGCGGCCACTGGTCCTCCGGCACAAAACACCACCAGCGCCCCGCATAGCTGTAGCGCATCATGCCGCCCGCCTGCGACCAACTACCCGCCTCCTGATACTTGCTGGCAAGCCAGAAGAAGCCTTTCGAGCGCAGCAGTCGGCCGTTGGTCCATGGCGTGTGGATAAAGTCGAAGAACCGCTGCGGGTGCAGTGGCCGACGCGCCTGCCAGGAACTTGCGGCGATGCCGTATTCCTCGGTCTCTGGTACGTGCTCGCCGCGCAGCTCCTGCAGCCAGCCGGGTGCCTGCGCTGCCTGCTCGAAGTCGAACAGCCCGGTGTCGAGAATCTGCGCCAGCGGCACTTGGCCCATCACCATCGGCACGATTTGCGCGCGGGCATTGAGGCTACGCAGGATCGCCATCAGCTCGTTGCGCTGGTCCTGGCCGATCAGGTCGATCTTGCTCAGCAGCAGCACATCGGCGAACTCGATCTGCTCGATCAGTAGGTCACTGATCGAACGCTCATCGTCTTCGCCCAGCGTCTCACCGCGGCTGGCCAAGGTATCTGCGGCCTGGTAGTCGCGCAGAAAATTCAACCCGTCGACCACGGTCACCATGGTGTCGAGCCGGGCCAGGTCAGACAGGCTCCGACCTTGTTCATCGCGGAAGGTGAAGGTCTCGGCGACGGGTAGCGGTTCGGAGATGCCGGTCGACTCGATCAGCAGGTAATCGAAGCGGCCGTCCTCGGCCAGCCGGGCCACTTCTTCGAGCAGGTCTTCGCGCAGGGTGCAGCAGATGCAACCGTTGCTCATCTCGATCAGTTTTTCCTCGGCGCGGTTGAGGCTGACGTTGCGCTGTACTTCGCTGGCATCGATGTTGATTTCGCTCATGTCGTTGACGATGACGGCGACGCGCAGGTTATCGCGGTTGCGCAGCACATGATTGAGCAAGGTGCTTTTGCCTGCGCCAAGAAAGCCAGACAGCACGGTGACGGGGAGACGGGTGGACATGGCAAACCTCATCAGGCGAACGCATTCAAAACGATGCATTTGCTTAATGTTATATTATAACAATACAATTTGGCCAACCCGTCCTGCGAATAATCTCTCCCGGAAGCCACCTATGATCCTGCCCGATATTGCTGCACAGATGGACGCACAGGCCCTGCCGCTGGATTGGGTCGGCATGCAAGGCATCGCGCTGCCCGTGACCATCGAGGGGCACCGGGTGAGTGCTCGCGCCAGCGCAGGCGTCAATCTGGTTGATGGACGCTCGCGCGGTATCCACATGTCGCGCTTGTACCTGGCATTGCAAAGCCTTGAGCAGGACGAACTGTCGCCTCTTGTCTTGCGCCGCCTGCTCAGCGAGTTCCTCGACACCCACGAAGGCCTGTCTACGGCCGCTCATTGCAGTCTGAGTTTTGATTATCTGGTCAATCGACCTGCGTTGATCAGCTCGCTAGCCGGCTGGAAGAGCTATCCAGTAACCGTTGATGCGTCGATCAAAAACGAAATGTTCCACGTGGAACTATTTGTGCGGATTGCCTATTCCTCGACATGCCCATGTTCCGCTGCGCTGGCGCGTCAGCTCATTCAGCAGCAGTTCCTGGATGATTTCGCTGGTGTGGAACTGCAGCAAGAGGCAGTGCTGGCCTGGCTCGGCAGCAGTGAAGGCATCGTCGCCACACCGCACAGCCAGCGCAGCGAAGCACACATCAAGGTGAGGTTAGCCACGAGCGACGACACAATGCCTTTCAGAGTGTTGATAGATAGCACGGAGGCAGCGCTGGGCACCGCGGTGCAGACAGCAGTGAAGCGCGCCGATGAGCAGGCCTTTGCTTTAGCCAATGGGCAGAACCTGATGTTCTGCGAAGATGCTGCCCGCCGCCTGCATGTAGCGATGCAGGCGCTGCCTTGGGCAAATGGATTCAGCGTAAAGGTCGAGCACGCAGAGAGCCTGCATGCGCACGATGCGGTAGCCGTCAGCGAATGGCGCTGGTGAAACAGCAACCGGCTGCTGGGGCAGCCGGTTGCAACAATAGCGCTTAGCCGCCCACCCGTGGCTTGACCGTGCCACAGTCGCTACCCAGCCACAGCGCGCGGGTATTCATGCTGCCCTTCTGTTCCACACCCGAGGCATTGAAGGTGCCGTTGACCTTGGTGGTGAATTCGCGGTCACTGAGGAACGTCGCTTCACCCTGACCCTGCGCTTTCGGGCAGCTGAATTCAAACTTCCAGACCTTGCCGGTGCGGTCAGTGATCTTCTGGGTGCAGCCGGACTTGGGGTCCTGCAGCGGAATATCGTCGGTCTTGACCTGCTCCGGTGTCAGGCACGAGCGCACGCCATTGCCACCAACGGTAATACCTTGCTTAGCCAGCACGCCTTCCATCATCGCCCGTTGCTCAGGCGGCAGGTTCTTCAGCTGACCAAGCATGAAGCCCATGTCGGGCAGCGCTTTGCCATCGACCTGCATGTCGCTGGTGGTCAGCTCCCACAGCCCAGGCTGGAGCATTTGTGCGTGGACCAACGGGCTGGTCAGACCCACGACCAGGGCGAACAGGGGCAGGCGGATGTTCATCAATAAATGCTCCTTGGCATAACCGGGCAACTGGCCGGACTCAGCTTAGACGTCAAATTTGTCAGTCGGTTGCACGCTACACTAGACCCGTGGTCTGTTATCAGTAGTGTTCTCAGCAAGCAGGATGCACATGGATTACCACAGCCCCTATTTCTTCGGTTACGTGATTGGCTTCACTCATTTATTGGGGATGGTAGCTGCTCTGCATGCCGTGCTCACCGTGCGCACTGCCCAGGGCGCAATTGCTTGGGCGATGCCATTGCTGTTCATCCCATATCTGGCATTGATCCCTTATCTAGTCTTCGGCGCCCGCTCGTTCAACGCCTATATCAAGGCGCGCCGTCAGGCCAACCAGGAAATGCATGTGGCGATGGCCAACCTGAACTGGCGGCCATGGGTTGAAGAAGCATTGGCGGCGCGCGAGTCGGACAGTTACAAGGCCCTGCGCGCCATGCCCAAGCTGGGTCGCATGCCGTGCCTGGCGAACAACCAGGTCAAGCTGCTGATCAATGGCCGGGCTACCTTTGACGCGATCTTTGCTGCGATCGACAAAGCGCGGCAAGCGGTGCTGGTCCAGTTTTTCATCATCCACGACGACATCATCGGCCGCGAGCTACAGCAGTTGCTATTGCGCAAGGCTGGCGAGGGTGTGCAGGTTTTCGTCCTCTACGACCGCATCGGCAGCCACGCGCTGCCTGCCAGCTACGTGAAGGCGCTGCGCGATGGCGGTGTGCAAGTAAAGGCTTTCGCCACCCGTGGCGGCTGGTTCAACCGCTTTCAGGTCAACTTCCGCAACCACCGCAAGATCGTCGTGGCCGATGGTGAAGTCGGCTTTATCGGTGGGCATAACGTCGGCGATGAATACCTGGGCGGCAACCCGCAGCTGTCCCCTTGGCGCGATACTCATGTACAGATCAACGGCCCGGCCGTGGCCTGCCTGCAGGAGTCATTTGCCGAGGACTGGTACTGGGCAACGCGCGAGCTGTCGCCGCTGATTCTGCAGGACAACTACCCGGACAACGGCGTGCTCTGCCAGCTGCTGGCGAGCGGCCCGGCTGATCCCCAGGAAACCTGCTCGCTGTTCTTCGTCGAGGCTATCCATTCGGCGGTGCACCGGGTGTGGATAACCACGCCCTACTTCATCCCCGACGAAGCCGTGTTTGCCGCATTGCGCCTGGCTGTTATGCGCGGCGTGGACGTGCGCGTGCTGATTCCGGCGCGACCGGACCACCGCGTGGTCTACGCTGCTTCCAGCCTGTTTGCCTTCGAAGCGGTGCGCGCCGGCGTACGCATGTTCCGCTACCAGCCAGGCTTCCTGCATCAGAAGGTGGTGCTGGTTGACGATGAGGTCAGCGCCATTGGCAGCGCCAACCTGGACAACCGCTCGTTCAGGCTGAATTTCGAAATCACCCTGCTGACCGTTGACCGGGCGTTTGCCGATCAGGTCGAGGCGATGTTGCAGGAGGACTTCTCCCACGCCAAGGAAATCACTGCCGAGGACAGCCGCGATACCCATCGCCTGCAACAGCTTGGGATGCGTATCGCTCGGCTGATATCACCGGTGCTCTGAGGGCGCTCAGCGATACAGATCTTCGCGCGTCCATGGCAGATCGTGGTGGCCATCGGCATAGGGTTTGACCGCGAGGATCTGGTGCAGGTTGATCCAGCCCTTGCTGAAGGCATAGGCACACCCCGCCAGATACAGCCGCCAGATACGCAGAGTCTTGGCCGGCACTATCGCCGCTGCCCGGTGCAGCTGGTGCTCGAGGTTTTCACTCCACTGATGCAGGGTCCTCGCGTAATGCAAGCGCAGGCTCTCGACATCCACCACCTCGAGCCCGGCGGTGCAGATGCTGCTACTGATCATCGACAGGTGCGGCAGCTCGCCATTGGGGAACACGTAACGGTCGATGAACGCGCCCGCCCCTCTGCCCACCGGTCGGCCATCCACATGCCGCGCCGTGATGCCATGATTCATCACCACCCCACCCTCACGCACGGCGCCGAACAACGTCTGGCAATACAGGTCGAGGTTGGCATGGCCGACATGCTCGAACATACCGACACTGACCACCTTGTCGAAGCGTCCGTCCTGCGGCAGATCGCGATAGTCGAGGATCTGCAGATCGACCCGCTTGGTCAGCCCCTCCTCCTTGACCCGCTGGCGCGCCAGCCTGAGCTGCTCCTTGCTCAAGGTGATACCGAACACCTCGGCGCCATACTCACGCGCAGCGAAACGCGCCAGCCCGCCCCAGCCACAGCCGACGTCCAACAGGTAGTCGTCCTGCTGCAGGCGTAGCTTGCGACACAGGTGGTCGAACTTGTCTTGCTGGGCCTGATCGAGGGTGTTGTCCGGCTCCTTGAAGTAGGCGCACGAGTAGGCCATGTCCTGGTCCAGCCACAGCTGGTAGAACTCATTGGACACATCGTAGTGGTAGGAGATGGCCTGCGCATCGGTGTGCTTGTCGTGCGCGGAGCGTACCGGTGCGGTCTCCTGCTGCCCCACCAGCAAGGCATCGCTGAGCTCATCGCAGACCCGGATCGCCTCGCCGATGTCGCCTTCCAACTCCAGCTTGCCTTCAACGAACGCAGTGCCCAGCTCACCCATGCTGGGGTGGCTGAGCTGGCTGATCAGTTGCGGTTCCTTGATCAGGATGGTGACCTGAGGGCTAGGCCCCAGATCGAACTGATTGCCATCCCAAAGCTTGAGACGCAAGGGTAAATGCAGCTGCTGCAGTGCGGGTGGAAGTTGCGCTTGCATGAAGAGTCCCCCGTATGAAGTTCGGACGTCTTCGCAACAGGGTAGTACAGCTACTCAGCCAGGGAGCTGACGCTGGTCGGCCAGGGCCAGCGAGGCGCGCTGACGTCGGCCTGACCGCTCGCCAACAACGCCCCACGAACAAAGCCTTGCGCCAGGCGTCGCTCGATGAACCCGCGAACGTATGCAGCGCCGGCATCCCTGCCGCGTGGCACTGCCATGGCCTGGCGAATAGCGGTAAACGCGCCGTCCATTACCCGGTACTCAGGGTTACCCAAGGCAAACTGCTCCAGCGGCTGACGCACCCCTGCCGCGGCATCCAGCCCATTGGCGATGAACAGATCCACGGCGGCAGGGGACGTGTCTGCACGCTCCAACTGCGCATGCTGCAGGGTACGGGACAGATACAGATCATAGGCCGCGCCCTTGCTCACAGCGATACGGGTTTGAGCCTGATCGAGCTCGTCCACGTGCTGCCAGGCTGAATCACGCTTGACCAGATAAGTGCCTTCGATGAGCACATAGGGCTCGGTGAAATCGATCTGAGCGGCCCGCACCGGCTCGATCGCCAGGAACGCGACACGCCACAGGTCTTGGTCCAACGCCGCAAACACCTTGCCGGCGGCGTCAAAGCCGGTTATCTGCAATTCGACACCGAGTTCAGCGGCCAGCGCTTTGGCCAAGGCAACGGACACGCCCAAGGGTGTGCCATCAGCGCCCTGCTGGGCGAGGACCGGATTGCCGTAGTTGATCGCAACTCGCAGCGCTCCTTCGGGAGCAAGATCGGCTAATACTTCTGGGGTCATCCCGTGCATGTCAGTGTTCCGCTGCAATGGCTGGCTGGATTGCCGAGGGTATAGGAGTGGCGCCCATCATTCACCCCACCGCCTCGTACGGCAAGCCAACATAGTTCTCCGCAATCGTTTTACGCCCGGCTTCCGAGCTCACGAAGTATTCCAGTTCGGTCTGCTGCATGCGTTGGCTGAAGGCGTCGGTGCCCGGGAATTGATGCAACACCGAGGTCATCCACCAAGAGAAGCGTTCGGCCTTCCAGACTCGGCGCAGGCAGATCTGCGAGTAACGCTCGAGCAGGTCCTGGCGGCCTTCGTGGTAGTACTTGAGCAGGATTCGGTAAAGGGTGCTGACGTCGCTGGCGGCCAGGTTCAAGCCCTTGGCGCCGGTAGGCGGGACGATGTGGGCTGCATCCCCGACCAGGAACAGGTGGCCATACTGCATTGGCTCGACCACGAAGCTGCGCAGCGGCGCGATGCTTTTCTCGATGGAGGGGCCGGTAATCAGCTTGGCGGCAACGGCTTCGGGCAGACGGCTCTTGAGTTCGTCCCAGAAGCGCTGATCCGACCAGTCCTCGACCTTTTCATCGCTGGCGACCTGCACGTAGTAACGAGTGCGCGTAGGCGAGCGCATGCTGCACAGGGCAAAGCCGCGCTCGTGGCTGGCGTAGATCAGTTCTTCGTTGACCGGCGGCGTATCGGCCAGTACACCCAGCCAACCGAACGGATACACCCGCTCAAATTCCTTGAGCACGCCGTCCGGGATCGATTTGCGGGAAACGCCGTGATAGCCATCGCAGCCGGCGATCAGGTCGCAGTCGATGCGCACCTGGTTACCGTCCTGGATGAACGTGACGTAAGGCTTGTTGCCCTTCAACTCGTGCAGTTGCACATCGCTGGCGTCGTAGTAGGTAGGCGCACCACTTTGCCGGCGAGCCTGCATGAGGTCACGGGTAACCTCGGTCTGGCCGTAGATCATCACGGTCTTGCCGCCAGTCAGTTCGCGCAGGTTGATGTGCTCGACACGACCGTTGAAGGCCAGCTCGAAACCATCGTGCACCAGCCCTTCCTGATCCATCCGTGCACCAACACCCGCCTCGCGCAGCAGATCAACCATACCTTGCTCAAGCACGCCGGCGCGGATCCGGCCGAGGACATAGTCAGGGCTCTGGCGCTCAATGATCACGTTGTCGATACCGGCGTTTTGCAGCAGTTGGCCGAGCAGCAGTCCAGACGGACCCGCCCCGATAATGGCAATTTGAGTCTTCATTGTTCTTATCCTCATGAGCCGGGGCTCAGGGTTACGATTAGTCGTTCTGTATTTTTCGCAGATAGAGGTTCCATAAGAAGGCACTTTCTGCTTTATTTTTAGGACTTTTCGAGGATCTGCGGATATCGGCAATGGCGAATGTGAATGGCATCCCGGTGTTCAAGCTCTACGGCGAGACGTCCTGGCCGACGCCAGATCTGATCCACTGCGAGTCGATTCCTGAGCGCAGTCGTCTGCATGACTGGGAAATCAAGACCCACCGCCACGGCGATCTGGCGCAATTGCTCTACGTGCAGGCCGGGCAGGCACGAGTCGTGGTCGAAGATGTCGAACAGCAAGTAAGCGGTGGTGCCTTACAGATCGTTCCGGTGATGAGCATTCACGGGTTTCGTTTTTCCGAGGACATCCAAGGCTATGTGATCAGCTTGGCCAAGCCGGTACTCGACCGCTTTGCGCCGCTGCTCGAAGGCAAGCCAATGGCTGAGGCACACTGCTACCTGGCTGGCGAAGACCGAGCCTACCTGGAGCAGTTGTTCGCCCAGTTGACCGAGGAATACGTATTGCGCCGACCGGAGCGCGACTTGATGTTGCAGTCGCTGCTGTGTGCCCTGCTGGTATGGATCTCACGGCGTGCTCGCGAGCGTGCTCAGCACATCGCGAAACCCCGTGAGCGCGGGATGCAGCACCTTGATCATCTGGCGCAGCTGATAGAAAAGCACTTCCGGGAACACCAGCAGATTGATGACTACGCCCGGCAGATCGGCGTCAGCACTGCCCACCTCAATGCGCTGTGTCGGCAACTTGCCGGCCAGTCTGCGCTGCAACTGGTCAACCAGCGGGTGATCCTCGAGGCCAAGCGCAACCTGGTCTACACCTCAATGACCATCGGCCAGGTGGCCGACAGTCTGGGCTTTGCCGAACAGGCTTACTTTTCGCGCTTCTTCAAGCGGGCTACCGGGCTGACGCCGAAGGAATTCCGGCTGCAACGCCGGGAGGTTTAGATGCTTTACAGGCCAAGCTCGGTCAGACCTGGGTGATCATCCGGGCGGCGGCCCAGTGGCCAGTGGAACTTGCGCTCGCTTTCCTTGATAGGCATGTCGTTAATGCAGGCGAAGCGACGATGCATCAGGCCATCTGATTCGAACTCCCAGTTCTCGTTACCGTAGGAGCGGAACCAGTTACCTGAGTCATCATGCCACTCATACGCGTAGCGAACGGCGATGCGATTATCGGTAAAGGCCCAGAGCTCTTTGATCAGGCGATAATCGAGTTCTTTTTTCCACTTGCGGGTGAGAAAGCCTTTGGCTTCTTCGCGATTGGCGGCAAATTCAACACGGTTACGCCATTTGGTATCCAGCGTGTAGGCGAGCGAGACTTTCTCGGCATCCCGGCTGTTCCAACCGTCTTCAGCCAGTCGAACTTTTTCAATCGCTGTTTCGCGCGTGAAAGGAGGAAGTGGCGGGCGAGTTTGGGCATTGGACATGGTCGTGACTCCAGTCGAGCAGGATAGATAAGTTTGAGTCGTTTCTCTGCAGCTCAAGCGTTAGGGCGTGAACTGTTTCAGCAACATCCGCGCAACGTCCTTTGCATCATCAGCAGCGTGATAATCACCCATAACTCGCGCCATGGTGATTGCGCCTTCCATCAACACCAGTAACTGCCTGGCTAACACCAACGGTTGCTCGGTGTTCAATTGCTCGGTCAGTTCAAGCGTGTAGTCCAGGAGCTTTTGCTTGTGCAGCTTTGCGATCTGGCGGATGGGATCATCGGGATTCCCAACCTCGCCTGCTGTATTGATGAAGGCACAGCCACAAAAACCCTCGGATTCGAACCAGCCCTTCAAAACAGAGAACATAGTAAGCACACGGTCATACGGCGTAGACGCTTTGTCGCACTCTGTTCTAAACCATTGCATCCATCGCACATCGCGCGCACTCAGCGCCGCAGCGGCCACCTCATCCTTGGTAGCGAAATGGTTGTAGATGCCCTTGCGGGACACGCCAGAGGTCTTCACCAGTAGATCCATGCCTGTTGCATGAATACCGTTCTGGTAAATGAGTTTTTCGGCGGTTGCGAGGATCTGGTCTCGATGATCTATCGTTGGTCTGATCATGGATTCAATGTAGAACGATCGTTCTCCACGGTCAAGCAGCAACTGCTGAATTCTCGAATGGATGAGTGAGGGCTGGGGAAAGGCAAGCAGCCGACATGTCACAGTTGGGGGCTGAGGATGGCGGTGAGATCGGTGTCGGCGGCAACATGCCCGCAGTTGTAGCGATGAAGGCAAGGGCTCAGGCTGCGAGCCAATCGCAACCGGAGCAGCCTTGTCGCCCCGGGTGTGTTCCCACTAACTATCCGCTGGCGGCGTACAGATCTACTCTGGATCGCGGGCGAGTGGTGTATCCGGGAGGGCGTTTATCTCGCGTCAGCCATATTGCATGGCCAACCAACCGCCCTCCCAGCTTCACATCACTCCACCGTAACCGACTTAGCCAAGTTCCGCGGCTGGTCGACATCAGTCCCCTTCAACACCGCCACGTAGTACGACAGCAACTGCAGCGGGATGGTGTAGAGGATCGGCGCCAGCGCGTCGGCGATGTGCGGCACGTTGATCACGTGGATGCCTTCTGCATTGCTCATGCCGGCGTGCTCATCGGCAAACACCACCAGCTCACCACCGCGGGCGCGGACTTCCTGCAGGTTGGACTTGAGCTTCTCCAGCAGTTCGTTGTTCGGCGCGACGGTGACTACCGGCATGTCGGCGTCTACCAGCGCCAGCGGGCCGTGCTTGAGCTCGCCAGCTGGGTAGGCTTCAGCGTGGATGTAGGAGATTTCCTTGAGCTTGAGCGCACCTTCCATGGCTACCGGGTACTGCGCGCCGCGGCCGAGGAACAGGGTGTGGTGCTTGTCGGCGAACAGCTCGGCGATCTTCTCGACCACGCCGTCCATCGCCAGCGCTTCGCCCAGGCGAGTCGGCAGGCGGCGCAGCTCCTCGACCAGCTCTGCTTCTACACCGGCTTCGAGGGTGCCACGTACGCGGCCGAGGGCCAGGGTGAGCAGCATCAGCGAGACCAGCTGAGTGGTGAAGGCCTTGGTCGAGGCAACGCCGATTTCCGGGCCAGCCAGGGTCAGCAAGGTCAGGTCGGACTCGCGCACCAGCGAGCTGATGCCGACGTTGCAGATGGCCAGGCTGCCAAGGAAGCCGAGCTCCTTGGCGTTGCGCAGGGCGGCCAAGGTGTCGGCAGTTTCGCCCGACTGGGAAATCGACACGAACAGGGTGTCTGGCTGCACCACGACCTTGCGGTAGCGGAACTCGCTGGCGACTTCGACCTGGCAAGGGATGCCGGCCAGGCTTTCCAGCCAGTAACGGGCGACCATACCGGCGTGGTAGCTGGTGCCGCAGGCAACGATCTGAACATTGCGTACTTTGGCGAACAGCTCGGCGGCTTGTGGGCCGAAGGCTTGCACCAGCACATGGTCACCGCCCAGGCGGCCTTCCAGAGTGCGCTGCACCACCGCTGGCTGCTCGTGGATTTCCTTGAGCATGAAGTGGCGATAAGTGCCTTTGTCGGCTGCTTCAGCACCTTCGTGGTACTGCACGGTTTCGCGTTGCACCTGTGCGCCGGCCTGGTCCCAGATGGTGATCTGGTCGCGGCGGATTTCGGCGATGTCGCCCTCCTCCAGGTACATGAAGCGGTCGGTGACCTGGCGCAGGGCCAACTGGTCGGAGGCGAGGAAGTTTTCGCCGTGGCCGAGGCCGATCACCAGCGGGCTGCCGCTGCGTGCGGCGACCAGGCGGTCCGGCTGCTTGATGCTGATCAGCGCCAGGCCGTAGGCACCATGCAGGCGCTTGACCGCCGCCTTGAGGGCATCGGCCAGGTCTGGTGTGCTTTTCAGGGTGTGATGAATCAGGTGGACGATGACTTCGGTGTCGGTCTGCGAGGCAAATACGTAACCCAGGCTTTTGAGCTCTTCGCGCAGCTCTTCGTGGTTTTCGATGATGCCGTTGTGCACCACCGCCAGTTCATCGCTGGAGAAATGCGGGTGGGCATTCTGCTCGGTCGGCGCGCCGTGGGTGGCCCAGCGGGTGTGGGCAATGCCCAGCTTGCCGGCAAGGGGCTCGGCGGCGACGGCGGCATCCAGCTCGCTGACCTTGCCGATGCGGCGGCGGCGTTGCAGCGCGCCGTTCTCGGTCAGCACAGCCAGGCCAGCGCTGTCGTAGCCACGGTACTCGAGGCGCTTGAGGCCTTCGATCAGGATGGTCGTGATATTACGTTCAGCAACGGCACCAACGATTCCACACATATTATTGCTCCTGGCTGATCGCGGCGCAGATCAGGTTAATGCCGCGGGCTTTGAATGCTTCGCGCGCCGCCATGGGCAGGCGCTCGTCTGTAATAAGGGTACTGATGCTGCTCCACGGCAGCTCCAGGTTAGGGATCTTGCGTCCGACCTTGTCCGACTCGACCATCACGATCACTTCGCGGGCAACTTCGGCCATCACGCGGCTCAAACCGAGCAGCTCGTTGAAGGTGGTGGTGCCACGCTGCAGGTCGATGCCATCGGCGCCGATGAACAACTGGTCGAAATCGTACGAGCGCAGTACCTGCTCGGCGACCTGGCCCTGGAACGACTCCGAATGCGGGTCCCAGGTGCCTCCGGTCATCAACAGCACCGGCTCGTGTTCAAGGTCACTGATGGCGCGGGCTACGTTGAGCGAGTTGGTCATCACCACCAGGCCGGGCTGGCGGCCCAGCTCAGGGATCATGGCGGCGGTGGTACTGCCGCTGTCGATGATGATCCGGGCGTGCTCGCGGATCCGCTCCACGGCGGCGCGAGCGATGGCCTGCTTGTACAGGGATACGGGTTGCACAGCTTCGGCCAGCAGCTCCTGCGGTACCGGTACCGCGCCGCCATAGCGACGCAGCAGCAGGCCATTGCTTTCGAGCGCAGCCAGATCCTTGCGGATGGTCACCTCGGAGGTTTCGAAACGCTTGGCCAGGTTATCCACACTCACCTCGCCTTGCTCGCTGAGCAGGGCAAGGATGTTATGACGGCGCTGGGGGGTGTTTCGTTTCGACATGACAGGTTAAGTTTCGATTCGAAAGATAAGTAGGCCAATCAAAACCTAACTCGGTGTCTTCGTCAAGCGTTCTTGCGCCTGTGGATAACTTTCGAAACGGATTGTCACCTGTTGAAATCAGAAAGCCGACTTACTCACATAAGTCGGCTTTGTGATTAACGGCTGTGGGTAAATCAGTTCTTGGTGATTTTCACAGGGCGCTTCCAGCCGTCGATATTGCGCTGACGGCTACGCGCGACTGCCAGCTGACCGGCCTCGACGTTTTGATTGATGGTCGAACCGGCCGCGGTAGTGGCGCCGTCCAGGATATCCACAGGCGCGACCAGCGAGTTGTTCGAGCCGATAAAGACGTCCGCGCCCAGCACTGTCTTGAATTTGTTGGCGCCATCGTAGTTGCAGGTGATGGTGCCGGCGCCAATATTGGTGCGTGCACCGACCTCAGCATCGCCCAGGTAGGTCAGGTGACCGACTTTGGCACCCTCGCCCAGATGAGCGTTCTTCAGCTCAACAAAGTTACCCACATGCGCTTTGGCATCCAGCACGCTGCCCGGGCGCAGGCGCGCAAACGGGCCAGCATCGCTGCCCTCGCCCAGCACCGCACCTTCGATATGGCTGTTGGCCTTGACCACAGCACCCTTGCGCAAGGTGCTGTTCTTGATCACACAGTTGGGGCCGATCTGCACGTCATCCTCGATCACCACCTTGCCTTCGAGAATCACGTTGACGTCGATCAGCACATCACGGCCAACCGTCACCTCGCCGCGCACATCGAAGCGGGCCGGATCACGCAGGGTCACGCCCAGCGCCATCAGGCGGCGACCTTCGCGCAGTTGGTAATGACGCTCGAGCTCGGACAGCTGGCGGCGGTCGTTGGCGCCCTGCACTTCCATGGCATCGTGCGGCTGCTCGGTAGCGACCACCAGGCCGTCTGCCACAGCCATGGCAATGACGTCGGTGAGGTAGTACTCGCCCTGGGCATTGTTGTTGGACAAACGGCTCATCCAGTCACCCAGGCGCGCAGCCGGCATGGCCAGGATTCCGGTGTTGCCCTCGGTGATCGCCTTCTGTGCCTCGCTGGCATCCTTGTGCTCGACGATCGCGGCAACCTGGCCCTGAGCATCGCGGACGATGCGGCCATAGCCGGTCGGGTCTTCCAGGTTGACGGTGAGCAGGCCCAATTGCTGTGGGCTGACCTGGGCCAGCAGGCGCTGCAGGGTTTCCACTTCAATCAGCGGCACATCGCCGTACAGCACCAGCACGGTGTCAGCGGTCAGCGCCGGGATGGCTTGAGCGACGGCATGGCCGGTGCCCAGTTGCTTGTCTTGCAGGACGAAGTTGAGGTCGTCTGCTGCCAGGCGTTCACGGACCAGCTCGGCACCGTGGCCGATCACCACATGAATGCCTTGCGGCTTGAGCTGGCGCGCGCTGTGGATAACATGGCCAAGCATGGAATTGCCAGCAACCGGGTGCAGCACTTTAGGCAGTGCCGAACGCATGCGGGTGCCTTGGCCTGCGGCGAGAATAACGATATCGAGTGACATTGACTGGCTACCAATCCGGGGCGGTCAGCGCTGTGACCGAAGAGAAATTTCGGAAAAAGAAAAAGGGTAGCCGAGGCTACCCTTTTACTCAATCGCAACGGAAGCGTCGGCCTGGGCCGATTACTTCCCTTTGCGCATCTGCTGGACGGTACGCAGCTGAGCTGCGGCCTCGGCCAGACGCGCGGCAGCAGCGCCGTAGTCGAAATCAGCGCTTTTGCTGTTCAGGGCGTTCTCGGCAGCCTTGAGGGCTGCTTGGGCCTGAGCTTCGTCCAGGTCGCCAGCACGTTGCACGGTATCGGCAAGCACCTTGACCATGTTCGGCTGGACCTCGAGGAAACCACCAGAGATGTAGAACACCTCTTGGGTGCCACCCTGCTTGGTCAGCGTGATCGGGCCTGGCTTGAGATTGGTGATCAGCGGCGCGTGGCCCGGAGCGATACCAAGATCACCCAGGTTACCGTGCGCAACTACCATCTCGACCAGACCGGAGAAAATCTCTCCTTCTGCGCTGACGATATCGCAATGGACTGTCATAGCCATCTGCTTGCCTCAACCTGATTGGCGCCCCTTGCGGGGCACCGGGATTACAGTTTCTTGGCTTTCTCAACAGCTTCTTCGATGCTGCCGACCATGTAGAACGCTTGTTCTGGCAGGTGGTCGTAGTCACCTTTGAGGATGCCGCTGAAGCCTGCGATGGTGTCTTTCAGGGAAACGTATTTGCCTGGAGAACCGGTGAAGACTTCGGCCACGAAGAACGGCTGGGACAAGAAGCGCTGAATCTTACGAGCGCGGGATACCAGCTGCTTGTCTGTTTCGGACAGTTCGTCCATACCCAGAATCGCAATGATGTCCTTCAGCTCTTTGTAGCGCTGCAGCACGTACTGAACGCCGCGAGCGGTATCGTAGTGCTCGTTGCCGATCACGTTCGGATCCAGCTGGCGCGAAGTCGAGTCGAGTGGATCGACCGCTGGGTAGATACCCAGGGAGGCGATGTCACGGGACAGAACGACGGTGGCGTCCAAGTGGGCGAAGGTGGTCGCTGGCGACGGGTCGGTCAAGTCGTCCGCAGGCACGTATACGGCCTGGATCGAGGTGATCGAACCTTCCTTGGTCGAAGTGATGCGCTCTTGCAGTACGCCCATCTCTTCAGCCAGGGTCGGCTGGTAACCTACTGCCGAAGGCATACGGCCCAGCAGTGCGGATACTTCAGTACCGGCCAAGGTGTAACGATAGATGTTGTCGACGAACAGCAGAACGTCGTTACCTTCGTCACGGAACTTCTCGGCCATGGTCAGGCCGGTCAGCGCTACGCGCAGACGGTTGCCTGGTGGCTCGTTCATCTGACCGTAGACCAAGGCTACTTTGTCGAGAACGTTGGAGTCCTTCATCTCGTGGTAGAAGTCGTTACCCTCACGAGTACGCTCACCCACACCGGCGAACACGGAATAACCGCTGTGCTCGATGGCGATGTTACGGATCAGTTCCATCATGTTTACGGTCTTGCCGACACCGGCACCACCGAACAGACCAACCTTACCACCCTTGGCGAACGGGCAAACCAGGTCGATAACCTTGATGCCGGTTTCGAGCAGGTCGTTGCCGCCTGCCTGGTCAGCGAAGGAAGGTGCGTCGCGGTGAATACCCCAACGCTCTTCTTCGCCGATCGGGCCAGCTTCGTCGATCGGGTTGCCGAGCACGTCCATGATCCGGCCCAGGGTCGCTTTACCGACCGGGACAGAGATGGCAGCGCCGCTGTCGACTACAGCCAGACCGCGCTTCAAGCCTTCGGTCGAGCCCATCGCAATAGTACGAACCACGCCGTCGCCCAGCTGCTGCTGAACTTCCAGGGTGGTTTCCGCGCCTTGAACTTTCAGCGCGTTGTAAACACTCGGTACGCCGTCACGTGGGAATTCCACGTCGATGACGGCGCCGATGATCTGAACGATACGTCCGCTACTCATAGCTGGATCCTCTGAATTTTTGAACCGTTAAACCGCGGCAGCGCCGCCGACGATTTCCGAGATCTCCTGGGTGATCGCAGCCTGACGCGCCTTGTTGTAGATCAGCTGGAGGTCGCTGATCAGGTCACCGGCGTTGTCTGTGGCGTTTTTCATGGCGATCATCCGGGCAGCCTGTTCGGCCGCGTTGTTCTCGACCACCGCCTGGTAGACCTGCGACTCCACGTAACGCACCATCAAGCCGTCCAGCAGCTCTTTGGCATCGGGTTCGTAGAGGTAGTCCCAGTGGTGCTTGAGTTCTTGATCCGGGGTTGCCACCAACGGTACCAACTGCTCGACCGTCGGACTTTGCGTCATGGTATTGATGAACTTGTTCGATACCACCGAAAGGCGGTCGATACGGCCATCCAGGTAGGCGTCCAGCATGACCTTGACGGAACCGATCAGATCATTGATCGACGGTTCTTCGCCCAGATGGCTGATTGCAGCTACCACGTTGCCGCCAAAGATGCGGAAGAAAGTCGCACCCTTGCTACCGATCACGCACAGGTCGATTTCAACACCCTGCTCGCGATTGGCGTTCATGTCCTTGACCAGGGCCTTGAACAGGTTGGTATTCAAGCCACCGCACAGACCACGGTCACTGCTCACCACGATATAACCGACGCGCTTTACGGCACGTTCGATCATGAACGGGTGGCGGTATTCCGGGTTGGCGTTGGCCAGATGACCGATCACCTGGCGGATACGCTCCGCATAGGGACGGCTAGCAGCCATGCGCATTTGAGCCCTGCGCATTTTGCTGACCGCCACTTTTTCCATGGCGCTGGTAATCTTTTGCGTGCTTTTGATGCTCGCAATCTTACTGCGAATCTCTTTTGCGCCTGCCATGTATCACCTATCAGGTTAGCAAGCGGGGGCCGAAGCCCCCGCCGCGGCTTACCAGGTTTGGGTGGCCTTGAACTTCTCGATACCGGCTTTGATGCCCGAATCGATTTCGTCGTTGAAGTCACCCTTCACGTTGATCTTGGCCATCAAATCGGCGTGATCACGGTTGAAGTAGGCGATCAGCGCTTGTTCGAAGCTGCCAACCTTGGCGATTTCAACGTCGGTCAGGAACCCACGCTCAGCGGCATACAGCGACAGCGCCATGTCCGCGATGGACATTGGAGCGTATTGCTTCTGCTTCATCAGCTCGGTTACACGTTGACCGTGCTCGAGCTGCTTGCGGGTGGCTTCGTCCAGGTCAGATGCGAACTGGGCGAATGCCGCCAGTTCACGGTACTGAGCCAGGGCGGTACGGATGCCACCGGAGAGCTTCTTGATGATCTTGGTCTGAGCGGCACCACCTACGCGGGATACCGAAACACCGGCGTTCACTGCAGGGCGGATGCCCGAGTTGAACATGGCCGATTCCAGGAAGATCTGACCGTCGGTGATCGAGATCACGTTGGTCGGAACGAACGCGGAAACGTCGCCAGCCTGGGTTTCGATGATCGGCAGCGCGGTCAGGGAGCCGGTTTTGCCGGTCACTGCGCCGTTGGTGAACTTCTCTACGTACTCTTCGGAAACGCGCGATGCACGCTCCAGCAGACGGGAGTGGAGATAGAACACGTCGCCTGGGTATGCTTCGCGACCTGGTGGACGGCGCAGCAACAGGGAGATCTGACGGTAGGCAACAGCCTGCTTGGACAGGTCATCGTAGACGATCAGTGCGTCTTCGCCGCGGTCACGGAAGAACTCGCCCATGGTGCAGCCGGCATAAGGTGCCAGGAACTGCAGTGCGGCGGATTCCGAAGCACTGGCAACCACCACGATGGTGTTGGCCAGGGCGCCGTTTTCTTCCAGCTTGCGAACGATGTTGGCAACGGTCGAACGCTTCTGGCCGACAGCAACATAAACACAGAAAATACCGGAGTCTTTCTGGTTGATGATGGCGTCGATGGCCATTGCGGTTTTACCGATCTGACGGTCACCGATGATCAGCTCACGCTGGCCACGGCCGACAGGGATCATGGCGTCGACGGATTTGTAGCCAGTCTGTACAGGCTGGTCTACCGACTTACGCCAGATTACGCCTGGAGCAACTTTCTCGACCGCATCGGTCTCGGTGTTGCCCAGCGGGCCCTTGCCATCAATTGGGTTGCCCAGTGCGTCGACAACGCGACCCAGCAGTTCCTTACCAACTGGAACTTCGAGGATGCGGCCGGTGCACTTGGCGCTCATGCCTTCGGCGAGGGTGTCATAGGCACCCAGGACCACTGCACCTACGGAGTCTTGCTCCAGGTTCAGGGCCATGCCGTACACGCCACCCGGAAACTCGATCATTTCGCCGTACATAACGTCGGCCAGACCGTGAATCCGCACGATACCGTCAGAAACGCTGACGACGGTACCTTCGTTGCGGGCTTGAGAGGCTACATCGAGGTTATCGATGCGGCCCTTGATGATTTCACTTATTTCGGAAGGATTGAGTTGCTGCATTGCTCTGCTGCCCCTTCAAACTCAAGATTTCAATGCTTCGGCCAGTTTCGCGATTTTGCCGCGAACAGAGCCATCGATTACCAGGTCGCCGGCGCGGATGAGGACGCCGCCGATCAGGCTGGCATCCTCTGACGCGTGCAGGCGAACTTCCTGGCCGAGCCGTGCACTGAGAACCTTGGCGAGTTTGTCTTGCTGTTCTTGGTTCAACGCAAAAGCACTGGTGACTTCCACGTCCACGGATTTTTCCAGTTCGGCCTTGTACAGCTCGAACAGGTCGGCAATTTCCGGCAGGAGCAGGAGACGGCCATTTTCCGCGGCAACATGAATGAAATTCTGTGCCTGTGCATCAAACTTGTCACCGCACACGTCAATGAACGTGGCGGCCTTTTGTGCGCTCGTCAGTCGCGGGGCCTTGAGCAGGCGCTGCATGGTGTCGTCTTGCGACACAGCAGCAGCCAGGCCGAGCATGGCTGACCAATTGGCCAGTTGCTGATGGGCCTGGGCATGCTCAAAGGCAGCCTTAGCGTAAGGTCGGGCCAACGTGGTCAGTTCTGCCATGATCGCCCTCGCTTAAATTTCAGCGGCCAGTTTGTTAACCAGCTCCGCATGCGCGTTTTGATCGATTGTGGCCCCAAGGATCTTCTCAGCACCGCCAACAGCCAGGGCACCCACTTGGGCACGCAGGGCGTCTTTGACGCTGTTCAGTTCCTGTTCGATCTCGGCCTGAGCCTGAGCCTTCACACGGTCAGCTTCGACGCGGGCCTGGTCACGGGCTTCCTCGACAAGCTGAGCAGCGCGTTTCTTGGCCTGCTCAATGATTTCAGCTGCCTGTGCTTTAGCTTCACGCAGTTGCTGACCCGCTTTCTCTTGGGCCAGCTCCAGGTCGCGAGCTGCGCGGTTGGCAGCGTCCAAACCATCGGCAATCTTCTTTTGACGTTCTTGCAGAGCAGCGATGACCGGAGGCCAAACGTACTTCATGCAGAAAACAACAAAAATCAAGAAGGCAACGGATTGGCCAATCAGGGTTGCATTAATGTTCACGCCAACACCTCGCTCGGTCTTTGTTCATCACCAGCCATCAACTCGTAGGACGAGATGATTAGCCAGCGAGTTGACCAACGAACGGGTTTGCGAAGGTGAAGAACAGAGCAATACCAACACCGATCATGGTTACGGCGTCGAGCAGACCGGCAACGATGAACATTTTGACCTGCAGCATTGGAACCATCTCAGGCTGACGAGCAGCACCTTCGAGGAACTTGCCGCCCAGCAGGCCGAAACCAATGGCGGTGCCCAGTGCGCCCAGACCGATCAGCAGAGCAACAGCAATAGCGGTAAGACCAACTACAGTTTCCATCTTTCCTCCCGACTTTTACGTCGTATTGGTTAGGTTTTTTAGTTTGAAGCGGTAAAACGAATCGTTTGGTACAGCTGCCCTTGCGGACTTTTTCAGCCCTCCCCCCAGCCAGGCGGGGAAGGCTATCAGACACGCCAGGCGGTCTTAATGGTTATCTTCGTGCGCCATCGACAGGTAGACGATGGTCAGCATCATGAAGATGAATGCTTGCAGTGTGATGATCAGGATGTGGAACACAGCCCACGCCCATTGCAGCACCACGCCCAGGCCGCTGAGCCAGAGCAGGCCGCTGCCGAACATCACCGCGATCAGGATGAACACCAGCTCGCCGGCATACATGTTGCCGAACAGTCGCAGGGCCAGCGAGATCGGCTTGGCGATCAGGGTAACGAATTCCAGCAGGAAGTTGACCGGGATCAGCAGCGCCTGAACGAAGACGTTCTTGCTGCCGAACGGATGCAGGGTCAGTTCGCCGATGAAGCCGCCGATGCCCTTGACCTTGATGCTGTAGAAGATGATCAGCGCGAACACGCTCAGGGCCATGCCCAGAGTAGCGTTAGGGTCGGTAGTCGACACAGCGCGGAACGGGATGTGCGGGTCGCCCGAGATCAGGATCGCCAGTTGCGGGATCCAGTCAACCGGTACCAGGTCGATGGCGTTCATCAGGAACACCCAGACGAAGATAGTCAGCGCCAGCGGTGCAATCACCGGGCTACGACCGTGGAACGAGTCCTTCACGCTGCCGTGAACGAAATCGACCATCACTTCGACGAAGTTCTGCAGACCGCCAGGCTGGCCGGAAGTGGCCTTCTTGGCTGCCATGCGGAAGATGAACAGGAAGATCAGACCCAGTGCAACCGACCAGCCCAGGGTGTCCAGGTGGAATGCCCAGAAACCCATAGCCTTGGCTTCAGCAGCCGAATGGGCCAAGCCCCAGCTGCCGTCTGGTAGTTGACCGTAGGTCAGGTTCTGCAAGTGGTGCTGGATATAGCCCGAAGCGGTTTCTGCTGCCATGGTTGCCTCAAACGCCCTTAGGTCTCGAAAGTCATTTATTCATTAGCAGGGGCGCGAACCAGCTGACCAGTTGGGTCAGCATGAAGACGCCGAAGACTGCTAACGGCGCCAATGGCTTCACTCCTGCGAAGGTCAGTGCAAACAGCACTGCCGTCAAAATCAATTTGCCTGCCTCGCCTGCGTAGAACGACTTGACGATGGCCTGCGCTGCCCGGGCTCCGCTAAAGCGAAAAGCCTTCCAGGCAAAATACACATTGGGCAACCAGGCAATCAGTCCTCCACAGAGGCCTGAATATCCACTGACTGCACCCTTCCACTGCCACAACACCAAAGTTGCCAGCAGGACAACGACACATTGCGTCAGCAGCACCGGAAAAACCGCCCAGCGATGGAAAGGCAAGCGGTTTGGCGTGCGGGTTTCCATCACCACTACTCCTCGAATGTCGACCCTCAAGTCAGCATCGACTTGGCATAATTTGTGCCGACAAAATGCGCGCAGAGTATAGGGGTGGTTTAACCCCTATTCAACTCTTGGGTAGTGATTTCCGACTACGCGCTACAACAGGAATTGTTTCAGCGGATGTGAGCAAGCACACCCTGCAACTCATCTAGCGAGTTATAACGGATTACCAGCTGGCCTTTGCCCTTGTTGCCATGGCGAATCTGCACTGCGGAGCCCAGCCGCTCTGCCAGACGCTGTTCAAGGCGAGCGATGTCCGGATCAGGTTTGTTCGGTTCTACCGGATCAGGTTTACCGCTCAACCACTGGCGTACCAGTGCCTCGGTTTGGCGCACTGTAAGGCCACGTGCGACAACATGACGCGCCCCCTCTTCCTGCCGATTCTCTTCAAGACCGAGCAAAGCACGCGCATGGCCCATCTCCAGATCACCATGAGCGAGCATGGTCTTGATCGCCTCCGGCAACGAGATCAGGCGCAACAGGTTGGCCACGGTCACCCGCGACTTGCCGACCGCATCGGCAACCTGCTGCTGAGTCAGTTCAAACTCTTGCTGCAGCCGTTGCAGGGCGATCGCCTCTTCCAGCGGGTTGAGGTCTTCACGCTGGATGTTCTCGATCAGTGCCATGGCAATGGCGGTTTCATCGGGCACATCGCGGACCATCGCCGGGATGGTGTCGAGGCCAGCCAGCTGAGTCGCCCGCCAGCGGCGTTCACCGGCGATGATCTCGAAGCGGTCATCAGCGATCGGACGGACCACGATCGGCTGCATCACGCCCTGGATACGGATCGAGGCGGCCAGCTCTTCCAGCGCCTCCGGGTCCATGTCACGGCGTGGCTGGTACTTGCCACGCTGGATCAGCTCGACCGGCAGGTGTTGCAGTTCTTTCTGGTCGATCTTGACAGCCTGCTCCTCGAGCGAGCTGACGGAAGGACCACTGAGCAGTGCATCCAACCCACGTCCGAGACCTCGTTTCTTAACGGCCATGCGGATTCCTTAAGTTGTTTGTGCAGTGCGTGATGGCCGACGTTGGCGGCGGACCAGCTCGCCGGCCAGGGCCAGATAAGCCTGCGCGCCACGCGATTGCTTGTCGTAGGCCAGCGCCGGCATGCCGAAGCTTGGCGCTTCGGCCAGGCGGATGTTGCGCGGGATCACGGTGTCGTAGAGCTGGTCGCCGAAGTGCTGCTTGAGCTGCGCCGAGACGTCATTGTTCAGGCTCAGGCGCGGATCGAACATCGTCCGTAGCAGACCCTCGATCCTCAGCTGCGGGTTCAGCTTGGCGGCGATCCGCTTGATGTTATCCACAAGGTCGCTGAGACCTTCCAATGCGTAGTACTCGCACTGCATCGGAATGATCACGCCATCGGAGGCTACCAGCGCATTGAGCGTCAGCATCGACAACGACGGCGGGCAGTCGATCAGGATGAAATCGTAGTTGTCGCGGATCGGCGCCAGCGCATTGAGCAGGCGGCTCTCCTTGACCTGCATTTCCAGCAGGACGACTTCCGCGGCGGTCAGGTCGCGGTTGGCCGGCAGCAGCTGATAGCCACCGTGCTCGGAGTAGTGCATCGCCTGGGCCAGGTCGCATTCGCCAATCAGCAGGTCATAGACCGAATGCTCGAGCTCATGCTTGTCGACCCCGCTGCCCATGGTCGCGTTGCCCTGCGGATCGAGGTCGATCAGCAGCACACGACGCTTGGTCGCAGCCAGCGATGCGGCGAGATTGATGCAGGTGGTGGTTTTACCCACACCACCCTTCTGGTTCGCAATTGCGAATACCTTAGCCATTGTTGCGTGTGTTCCCAGTCATGCCTTGCGGCGCAGTATCAGCAGATGACGCTGGCCCTGACAACCCGGAACGGTCAGGGCCTGCTCGCTTTCGACTGTGAAGTCTGCGGGCAATGCTACCAGTTCGTCGGCAGGATGCAGCCCTTTCATTGCAAGCCAGTGCGTCTGCGTGTCACCGAGGTGGCGCGTCCAGCCGGTGAAGTTCTCCATGCTGCTGAACGCTCGGGAGATGATCCCGGCAAACGGCTGCGCCGGTTGATACTCCTCGACCCGGCTGTGGATAACCTGCAGGTTGTCGAGCTTGAGCTCCAGCTTCACCTGGGTCAGGAAGCGGGTTTTCTTGCCGTTGCTGTCGAGCAGGGTCACTTGCTTGTGCGGGTGCAGAATCGCCAACGGGATACCGGGCATGCCACCACCGCTGCCAACATCGAGCCAGCTTTGCGCGTCGCTGTGGATAAACGGCATCACGCTGAGGCTGTCGAGCAAATGCCGCGAAACCATTTCATCAGGATCGCGCACTGCGGTGAGGTTGTAAGCCTTGTTCCATTTTATCAACAGGGCCAGATAACCCAGCAATTGCTGGTGCTGCTGCTCGCTCAGGGCGACGCCAAGCTGGCGCGCGCCTGTGGACAACTCTTCTGCGTGCTGCGGGGTGACCGAAGAACTCAAGCGCTTTGCTCCAATTCGCGGCCAGCGCCGCGTTTTTTCAGGTGGATCAACAACAGCGAAATCGCCGCCGGCGTGACGCCGGGGATACGCGAAGCCTGGCCGAGAGTCTCTGGACGGGTCTGGCCAAGCTTGCTCTGGATCTCTTTGGACAGCCCGGAAATCGTCGTGTAGTCGATATCCACAGGCAACTGGGTGTCTTCACTGGCGCGCAGGCGGGCGATTTCTTCCTGCTGGCGGTCAATGTAGCCGGCGTACTTGGTCTTTATTTCGACCTGCTCGGCAACCTGTGCATCGAGGATTTCGCCCCCGGTAGCCTCGATCAGGCCGACATAGTCGATCTCTGGGCGGGCCAGCAGGTTTAGCAGGCTGTACTCGTGACTCAGCGGCGTGCCGAACTTATCCACAATGGCTTGGCCTTGCGCAGTATTAGGGCGCACCCAGGTGGATTTCAGGCGCTGTTCTTCACGTTCGATGCCTTCGCGCTTGGTGCAGAACGCGGCCCAACGCTGATCGTCGATCAAGCCGAGCTCACGGCCCTTCTCGGTCAGGCGCAGGTCGGCGTTGTCTTCGCGCAGGATCAGGCGGTACTCGGCACGTGAAGTGAACATGCGGTACGGCTCCTGGGTGCCGAGGGTAATCAGGTCATCGACCAGCACCCCGAGGTAGGCCTCGTCGCGCCGCGGGCACCAGCTGTCACGGCCCTGCGCGCGCAGCGCAGCGTTGGTCCCGGCGAGCAAACCTTGTGCACCGGCCTCTTCGTAACCGGTGGTGCCGTTGATCTGACCGGCGAAGAACAAGCCGCCGATGACCTTGGTCTCGAGGCTGTACTTGAGATCACGCGGGTCGAAGTAGTCGTACTCGATGGCATAGCCGGGGCGCACGATGTGGGCGTTTTCCATACCACGGATCGAGCGCACCAGCTCCAGTTGCACGTCGAACGGCAACGAAGTGGAAATGCCGTTGGGGTACAGCTCGTGGGTAGTCAGGCCTTCCGGCTCGATGAATACCTGGTGGCTGTCCTTGTCGGCAAAGCGGTGGATCTTGTCTTCGATCGACGGGCAGTAACGCGGGCCGACGCCTTCGATCACGCCCGAATACATCGGCGAGCGATCCAGGTTTGAGGCAATGATCTCGTGGGTGCGGGCGTTGGTATGGGTAATCCAGCAGCTGACCTGACGCGGATGCATCTGCGCGTTGCCCATGAACGACATCACTGGAATCGGTGTATCACCCGGCTGCTCGGTCATTACCGAGAAATCCACCGAGCGGCCGTCGATGCGTGGCGGTGTACCGGTTTTCAGGCGACCGACACGCAGCGGCAGTTCACGCATGCGTTGGGCCAAGGCATTGGAAGGCGGGTCACCGGCGCGACCACCGCTGTAGTTCTGCATGCCGATGTGGATAAGCCCGCCGAGGAAGGTGCCACTGGTCAACACCACCGAATCCGCGAAAAAGCGCAGACCCATTTGTGTAACCACGCCCTTGACCTGGTCCTGCTCGACGATCAGGTCGTCACAGGACTGCTGGAAAATCCACAGGTTGGGCTGGTTCTCGAGAATCTCGCGTACCACAGCCTTGTAGATAGCGCGGTCGGCCTGGGCACGGGTTGCCCGTACGGCCGGACCTTTGCGGTTGTTCAGAACACGGAACTGGATACCGCTTTTGTCGGTGGCCAACGCCATGGCGCCGCCGAGCGCATCGATCTCTTTGACCAGATGGCTCTTGCCGATGCCACCGATGGCTGGGTTGCAGCTCATGTGACCGAGGGTTTCCACGTTGTGGGTCAGCAACAGGGTTTTTACACCCATGCGTGCAGACGCAAGCGCAGCCTCGGTACCGGCATGGCCGCCGCCGATGACGATCACTTCAAAACGGGAAGGGAAATCCACCACGCACCTCGTGCCTGTTTCGCGAATAGAAAAATTAAGCGGACAAGTATGCGACTTCCTGCCTTCTAAAGAAACCGTCTGCGCAAATTTTGACCAGCCTGTGGATGAACGGGATAACAGAAATTAAAAAGGAAAATATTTAAAAGCTTTGTTTTTATGTTTATTTCTATGCAGGCCATTATCTGTGGATAGAACGCTACAGGCCAGAATTCATGGTATGTACAGAGGAATTAAACCCTGTGTCCATGTGCCTATGAGGGCTCTGGATAAGCCCTTTGAGCCTGTGGATAGAATGCCATGTTACCCACAGGCGGATTTATCCTCAGAAAAAAAGCATGGTTATCAACTGAGCTAAGGGCGGCTTATCCACAGAGCTTAGACGCAGAGAACGAGCCTGTTGATCAAAATCAGCAGCCACGGATTAGGGATTTTTTACAAAGGAGGGAGTAAAACCGGACATTGCGTCCAGTGTGCTGCCGCTGTCATGGGCCGAAAGGCCTGCGCTCAGGCCCGTCGGCGACAGATTTGTGGATTATTTACCGATACAGAAGCTGGAGAAGATGCGCCCGAGCAGGTCGTCCGAGCTGAACGCACCGGTAATTTCGCCGAGTGCCTGCTGCGCCATGCGCAGATCCTCGGCCAGCAGCTCTCCCGCGCCCGCCAGCGTGAGCTGAGCACGACCGTGCTCCAGATGCGTACTTGCGATGTTCAGCGCCTCCAGGTGGCGCCGACGCGCGCTGAAGCTGCTTTCGGAGGTCTGTTGATAACCCATGCAGGCTTTCAGGTGCTCGCGCAGCAGCTCCAGACCGGTGTCATCGCCCTTGGCGCTAAGCGTGATGGTGACGTGGCCATCGGCGCATTGTTCAACTGCAACCGCTTCACCACTGAGGTCGGCCTTGTTGCGAATCAGGGTGACTTTACCCGGATCTGGCCGTTGGTCGAGAAATTCGGGCCACAAAGCGAATGGATCTGCCGCTTCCGGCGCGGTACTGTCGACGACGAGCAGCACACGGTCAGCTTCGCTGATTGCCTTCAACGCACGTTCCACCCCGATCTTTTCCACATGATCATCGGTATCGCGCAGGCCTGCGGTATCCACAACGTGCAACGGCATGCCATCGATGTGGATATGTTCACGCAGGATGTCCCGGGTGGTGCCGGCGATTTCAGTTACGATCGCCGCTTCGCGCCCGGCCAGCCGGTTGAGCAGGCTCGACTTGCCGGCATTGGGCCGGCCGGCGATCACCACGTTCATACCGTCACGCAGCAATGCGCCCTGGCCTGCTTCCTTCTGCACTGTGGATAACGCAGTGCGAACCTCATCGAGCATGCCCAGTACGTGGCCATCGGCGAGGAAATCGATCTCCTCTTCGGGAAAATCGATCGCCGCCTCGACGTAGATGCGCAAGGCAATCAATGCTTCGGTCAGGCTGTGCACACGTTTGGAAAACTCGCCCTGCAGTGACCGCAGTGCATTTCGCGCAGCCTGAGTCGAGCTGGCCTCGATCAGGTCGGCGATGGCTTCTGCCTGGGCCAGGTCGAGTTTGTCGTTGAGAAAAGCCCGCTCACTGAATTCACCCGGACGCGCCAGGCGGCTGCCCAACTGCAGGCAACGCTGCAAGAGCATGTCCAATACCACCGGGCCGCCGTGGCCCTGCAGCTCGAGCACGTCTTCGCCGGTGAACGAGTTCGGCCCGGGGAAGAACAACGCGATGCCCTCGTCGAGCACCAGGCCGTCCTGGTCGCGGAACGGGCCGTAGTGTGCATAACGTGGTTTCAGGCTGCGGCCGGTAATGGCCAGCCCGGCCTCGCTCGCCAATGGACCGGACAGCCGGACGATGCCGACCCCACCGCGGCCTTGGGCGGTGGCAATCGCGGCGATGGTTTCACGCACAGGGTTCATGCTCGCAAGCCTCTCCACAAATTCATTACACAGATAGCAAAAACGCCCCACGAGGGGGCGTTTTTATTCACAGGCTAGCGTAACAGCCTGTTAGGCGGCAGCACTTTTGGAGGCTGCTTCGATACGGCGAGTGATGTACCACTGCTGCGAAATCGACAGGCAGTTGTTCACAACCCAGTACAGCACCAGACCAGCTGGGAACCACAGGAAGAAGAAGGTGAAGATGATTGGCATCATTTTCATGACCTTCGCCTGCATCGGATCCGGCGGGGTTGGGTTCAGGCGCTGCTGGATGAACATGGTCGCGCCCATGATGATCGGCAGGATGAAGAACGGATCCTTGATCGACAGGTCGGTAATCCACAGCATCCATGGTGCCTGGCGCATCTCGACGCTTTCCAGCAGAACCCAGTACAGGGCCAGGAACACCGGCATCTGCACCAGGATCGGCAAGCAGCCACCGAGCGGGTTGATCTTCTCTTTCTTGTACAGCTCCATCATCGCCTGGGACATCTTCTGGCGATCGTCACCGAAGCGTTCCTTCAGCGCGGCCAGTTTCGGCGATACGGCACGCATGCGCGCCATCGAACGGTAGCTGGCAGCCGACAGCGGGAAGAACAGACCTTTGATCAGCATGGTCAGGACGATGATCGACCAGCCCCAGTTACCCAGCAGGCTGTGGATATGTTGCAGCAGCCAGAAGATCGGCTGGGCAATGAACCACAGGAAGCCGTAGTCGACGGTCAGTTCCAGGCCTGGGGACAACTCCTTGAGCTTGGACTGAATCTTCGGACCGGCGTACAGCATGGCGCTGGTTTCGACCTTGCCACCAGCAGGCACGCTGAGCGCCGGGCCGGTGTAGCCGATGATGTAGTTGCCTTGGCTGTCTTTCCGGGTCTGCAGGACGTTGTTGTCCGACTTGGCCGGAATCCAGGCAGTTACGAAGTAGTGCTGCAGCCAGGCAACCCAGCCACCGGATACGGTTTCTTTCAGGCTGCCCTTGTCGATGTCTTTCATCGACACTTTCTTGTACGGCTCGGACGGCGTCCACAGGGCAGCGCCCAGGTAGGTCGCGGTACCGGTCGCGGTGCTCGACGATGGATCGGAGCTGGCATCACGCTTGAGCTGAGCAAACATGTTGCCCGACCAGGCCTGGCCGCTCTGGTTGTCGATCAGGTAGCTGACGGTCAGATCGTACTCGCCGCGCTTGAAGCTGAAGCGCTTGATGTAGTTGACGCCGTTCTCGCTGAACTTCAGGTCGACGACCAGTTGTTCCTGGCCATCGGCCAGCTGGAAGCTCTTCTGCTCGGCGGCATATACAGGGCGACCGGTGGCGCGGGCGTCCGGGCCATTGGCACCGGTCAGGCCGCTTTGGGCCAGGTAGGTGCGCTCATTGCCGTTGTCGAACAGCTGGAACGGGATATCCGGATGATCCTGACGACGCGGGAATTGCGGCAGGTTCAGCTGGACGATGTCACCACCGACCGGGTCGATAGCCAGATCAAGGACGTCGGTCTTGACGCGGATCAGGTCCTTGCTGACGGCCACTGGAGCCAGTTCGGCCGGGCTGGCATCAGCATTGGCGCTCGGCACGTCGGCGCTGGCGCCGTCGTTGTTACCAGCCGGTACGGTGTCCGGCAGAGCCGGTGCAGCGTTGCTGGCAGCAGTGTGCTGAGTCGGCAGAGCAGCCTGACCGTAGTCCTGGTTCCATTTAAGGACCAGCACGTAGGCCACGATTGCCAGGGCGACGATCAGGATCGTGCGTTTAATATCCATGATTACTCGGCTATCGAAGAAGTTCGGGAGGAGGGAGCGGGTGGGACGGGATCGAAACCGCCGTCGTTCCACGGATTACAACGCCCCAGGCGACGAACGGCTAGCCACCCGCCACGCAAGAGGCCATGGTTTTCAATGGCTTCGTAGGCGTAACAGGAGCAGCTGGGGTAGAAACGACAATGGCTGGCCATCAGAGGACTAATGGCGTAACGGTAAAACTGGATCGGAACGAGGGCCAGTTTACGCATCTGGACTGTCTACCCCTGCAGGATCGGCAGTTACCGCTGGAGAGGGCCGACTGCGAGCCAGGCGCTTCCAGAGTTTGCCAAAGTGTTGGTGCAATTCTGGGTTTTCTACCTCGCCCAAGCCTTTGCGCGCGACGATCACAATGTCCAGCCCAGCAAGACTCTGCTGATTCAGACGAAAGGAATCACGCATCAAACGTTTGAGGCGATTGCGTTGAACGGCAAGCTTGACGCTCTTCTTGCCGATCACCAAGCCGAGGCGCGGGTGATCGAGGCCGTTCTCGCGGGCAAGGATAAGCAGGCTTTTGCCTGGAACCTTGCCAGTTGGCGAGTCGAAGACCGCTTTGAAGTGCCGGGCTGTAAGCAGTCGCTTATCCCGACTGAAGTCCTGACTCACCACCTGTGCCGAAAAATCAAACGGCCAGACGCTTACGGCCTTTGGCGCGACGACGCGACAGTACTGCACGACCGTTCTTGGTGGCCATACGGGCACGGAAGCCGTGGGTGCGCGCGCGCTTGATGGTGCTTGGTTGGAAAGTACGTTTCATGGCGTGTTACCTGGGTTCGACGACACGGGCCGGAATGGCCCCCGTTTTAAGAGATCGGCGATTCTAGAGAAAGCAAGCCAATAGGTCAATTTCCAACCAGCCTTTCCTTATGGATGGCAGCACTTTTTTCATCGGCGTGGTGGATGAGGTGGTGCTGGACCGAGTGTGTCATCGGCCTGAGCGCTTTTCACAGACACGCTCAATATGAAAATATAAAAGAGGGATATATAAAGCTTTTCTGAATAACTTATAGATCTTATACACAGCCTTTTCTGTGGATAACATTACGCAGCCCTTTATCCATGCTATGTACAGAGATCGTAGACTCTGTCAGAAACAGGTGCTGCGCTTGTGCTGCGCATGGTCGAAACCTGTGGATCGAATGGCTGTTTATCCACAGGGGTTTTATCCACAGGCTTCAACCCAGGGTTGTGCATAGCCCTTATGTGGGGTTATCCACAGAGCTTATTCAGGGGTTAAGATGGCTTTTCGGACATGAATTGGCTGCTTTGGCACGCCATCCATGCCGCTCTTATGTGGATAAGTACTCACCCGCCCGGTACAATGGCGGTTTGCTTTTTGCCTCATCCGGCTTTCAACTCAGGGGATATCCGTGTCAGTGGAACTTTGGCAGCAGTGCGTGGAGCTTCTGCGCGACGAACTGCCTGCCCAGCAATTCAACACCTGGATCCGTCCACTACAGGTCGAAGCCGAAGGCGACGAGCTGCGCGTATACGCGCCTAATCGCTTCGTCCTCGACTGGGTCAATGAAAAGTACCTGGGCCGGCTGCTTGAGCTGCTGGGTGAGCACGGCAGCGGCATCGCACCGGCGCTGTCCTTGTTGATAGGCAGCCGCCGCAGTTCTGCAGCACGCGCAGCTCCCAACGCCCCGGTCAGTGCTGCGGCGGCAGCGATTGCACAGTCTCAGCAGCCTGCACCTGCGGCTCCGTCTGAAGAGCGCACTGCGGCCAAATCGATCGAGCCGGTAATGGTCAACGAAGTCGAAGAGCCGACTTCGCGCCACAGCTTTGACTCGATGGGCGGCGATACGCCCGTGCAGCCAACTGCACCTGGGCGCACTGAACAGCGCACTGTGCAGGTAGAAGGTGCGCTCAAGCACACCAGCTATCTGAACCGCACGTTCACCTTCGATACGTTTGTGGAAGGTAAATCCAACCAACTTGCCCGTGCGGCTGCGTGGCAGGTGGCGGATAACCCCAAGCATGGTTACAACCCGCTCTTTCTGTATGGCGGTGTAGGCCTGGGGAAAACGCACTTGATGCACGCTGTGGGTAACCACCTGCTGAAGAAGAACCCGAATGCCAAGGTGGTGTACCTGCATTCCGAGCGCTTCGTGGCTGACATGGTCAAGGCGCTGCAGCTCAATGCCATCAACGAGTTCAAGCGCTTCTACCGCTCAGTCGATGCGCTGCTGATCGATGACATTCAGTTCTTCGCCCGCAAGGAGCGTTCGCAGGAAGAGTTTTTCCACACCTTCAACGCCTTGCTTGAAGGCGGTCAGCAGGTGATTTTGACCAGCGACCGCTATCCGAAGGAAATCGAAGGCCTTGAAGAGCGTCTGAAATCGCGCTTCGGCTGGGGTTTGACTGTTGCAGTCGAGCCGCCAGAGCTCGAGACCCGCGTTGCGATCCTGATGAAGAAGGCCGACCAGGCCAAGGTGGATTTGCCGCATGACGCAGCCTTCTTCATTGCCCAGCGTATTCGTTCCAACGTGCGTGAGCTGGAGGGCGCGCTGAAGCGGGTCATCGCTCACTCGCACTTCATGGGCCGCGATATCACCATCGAGCTGATCCGCGAGTCGCTGAAGGACTTGCTGGCGCTGCAGGATAAATTGGTCAGTGTGGATAACATTCAGCGCACCGTCGCTGAGTACTACAAGATCAAGATCTCCGATCTGCTGTCCAAGCGTCGCTCGCGCTCGGTAGCGCGTCCGCGTCAGGTAGCCATGGCGTTGTCGAAAGAGCTGACCAACCACAGCTTGCCAGAGATTGGCGATATGTTTGGCGGCCGCGACCACACCACCGTGCTGCACGCCTGCCGCAAGATCAACGAACTGAAAGAATCCGATGCGGACATCCGCGAGGACTACAAGAACCTGCTGCGGACGCTGACGACATGATGATCGCCGGCGCAGCCATTTTGAAGGCAAGGGACTAGACCATGCATTTCACCATTCAACGCGAAGCCCTGTTGAAACCCCTGCAACTGGTCGCAGGTGTCGTCGAGCGTCGCCAGACCTTGCCGGTCCTGTCCAACGTCCTGTTGGTCGTACAAGGCCAGCAGCTGTCGTTGACCGGTACCGACCTGGAAGTCGAACTGGTTGGTCGCGTGCAGCTGGAAGAACCAGCCGAGCCAGGCGAAATCACTGTCCCGGCACGTAAGCTGATGGACATCTGCAAGAGCTTGCCAAGTGACGCGCTGATCGACATCAAGGTTGATGAGCAGAAGCTGCTGGTTAAAGCCGGTCGCAGCCGCTTCACCCTGTCGACGCTGCCCGCCAATGACTTCCCGACTGTTGAAGAAGGCCCAGGCTCGCTGACCTGCGACCTGGAGCAGAGCCGCCTGCGCCGTCTGATCGAGCGCACCAGCTTCGCCATGGCTCAGCAGGACGTGCGCTACTACCTCAACGGTATGCTGCTTGAAGTGTCCCCAGGCACCCTGCGCGCCGTTGCTACTGACGGCCATCGCCTGGCTATGTGCTCGATGACCGCAGGAATCGAGCAAGCTGACCGGCACCAGGTGATCGTGCCACGCAAAGGTATCCTGGAGCTGGCGCGTTTGCTGACCGATCCAGAAGGCATGGTCAGTATCGTACTCGGCCAGCACCATATCCGCGCTACCACCGGTGAATTCACCTTTACCTCCAAGCTGGTAGACGGCAAGTTCCCAGACTACGAGCGTGTGCTGCCTAAAGGCGGTGACAAGCTGGTGGTGGGTGATCGTCAGGCATTGCGTGAAGCTTTCAGCCGTACTGCGATTCTGTCCAACGAGAAGTACCGCGGGATTCGCCTGCAGTTGGCCGCCGGCCAACTGAAAATCCAGGCCAACAACCCTGAGCAGGAAGAAGCTGAGGAAGAAATCAGCGTCGACTATAACGGCAGCGCGCTGGAGATCGGCTTCAACGTCAGCTACTTGCTGGACGTGCTGGGCGTAATGACCACAGAACAGGTTCGTCTGATTCTATCCGACTCCAACAGCAGTGCCCTGCTGCAGGAAGCTGGCAACGATGACTCGTCCTATGTCGTCATGCCGATGCGCCTGTGATCTGTAGCTGAGCGAATGTCCCTACGACGTATCATGGTCACTGCGGTGCGCAACCTGCACCCAGTGACCCTCACGCCCTCCCCCCGCATCAACATCCTTTACGGCGCCAACGGCAGCGGCAAGACCAGCGTGCTTGAAGCCGTGTACCTTCTGGGTCTGGCTCGATCATTTCGCAGCACCCGACTGACGCCGGTTATCCAGTACGAGCAGCCGACCTGTACCGTCTTTGGTGAAGTGCAACTGGCCGAAGGTGGCACCAGCAACCTGGGTGTATCACGCGAGCGCCAGGGCGACTTCACCATTCGCATCGATGGGCAGAACGCTCGCAGTGCTGCGCAGCTTGCCGAGCTACTGCCGCTGCAATTGATCAACCCGGACAGCTTTCGCCTGCTCGAGGGCGCTCCGAAAATACGTCGGCAGTTTCTCGACTGGGGAGTGTTCCACGTGGAACCACGTTTCCTCGGTGCTTGGCAGCGCTTGCAGAAGGCGCTGCGGCAGCGGAACTCATGGTTGCGGCATGGTACACTTGACGCTGCTTCGCAAGCCGCCTGGGACCGAGAATTGTGCCTGGCGAGCGCGGAGATAGATGAATACCGTCGCACCTACATCAAGGCCTTGAAGCCCGTCTTCGAGCGTACCCTGAGCGAACTGGTCGAGCTGGACGGATTGACCTTGAGCTACTATCGCGGCTGGGACAAGGACCGGGAACTTAACGAGGTCCTCGCCACTTCTCTTCAACGCGATCAGCAGATTGGCCATACCCAGGCCGGTCCGCAACGTGCAGATTTGCGCCTGCGTATTGGTGCAAACAACGCTGCGGATATCTTGTCCCGTGGGCAACAGAAACTTGTGGTGTGCGCATTGCGCATCGCCCAAGGTCATCTGGTTAGCCAGGCTCGCCGCGGTCTTTGTATCTATCTCGTAGATGACCTGCCGTCTGAGCTGGACGAGCAGCATCGCCGCGCACTGTGCCGCTTGCTTGAAGAATTACGCTGCCAGGTGTTCATCACCTGTGTAGATCACGAATTACTGAGGGAAGGCTGGCAGACGGAAACGCCAGTTGCTTTGTTCCACGTGGAACAGGGCCGTATCACCCAGACCCACGACCATCGGGAGTGAAGGCATGAGCGAAAATCAAACGTACGACTCGTCCAGCATTAAAGTGCTGAAAGGGCTTGATGCCGTACGCAAACGTCCCGGCATGTATATCGGCGACACCGATGATGGCAGCGGCCTGCACCACATGGTCTTCGAGGTGGTCGACAACTCGATCGACGAAGCCCTCGCCGGTCACTGCGATGACATCACCGTCATCATCCATCCGGACGAATCCATCAGCGTCCGCGACAACGGCCGTGGTATTCCGGTCGACGTCCATAAAGAAGAAGGCGTCTCAGCTGCTGAAGTCATCATGACTGTGCTGCACGCCGGCGGTAAGTTCGACGACAACTCGTACAAAGTATCCGGCGGTCTGCACGGTGTTGGCGTTTCGGTAGTGAACGCCCTTTCTGAGCAACTCATTCTGACCGTACGCCGTAGTGGCAAGGTCTGGGAACAGACTTACGTCCACGGCGTACCGCAAGCGCCTATGGCGGTTGTTGGCGAAAGCGACAGCACCGGTACCCATATCCACTTCAAGCCGTCTGCTGACACCTTCAAGAATATCCACTTCAGCTGGGACATTCTGGCCAAGCGTATTCGCGAGTTGTCGTTCCTGAACTCGGGTGTTGGCATTCTGTTGAAGGATGAGCGCAGTGGCAAAGAAGAGCTCTTCAAATATGAAGGCGGCCTGCGCGCATTTGTCGAGTATCTGAACACCAACAAGACGCCGGTCAACAGCCAGGTCTTCCACTTCAGCACCCAGCGTGAAGATGGCGTCGGTGTTGAAGTTGCCCTGCAGTGGAACGACAGCTTCAACGAAAACCTGTTGTGCTTCACCAACAACATTCCGCAGCGCGATGGTGGTACTCACCTGGTCGGCTTCCGTTCTTCGTTGACCCGCAGCCTGAATGCTTACATCGAGCAAGAAGGCCTGGCCAAGAAGAACAAGGTTGCAACCACGGGTGACGACGCCCGGGAAGGCCTGACCGCGATCATCTCGGTGAAGGTGCCGGACCCGAAGTTCAGCTCGCAGACCAAAGACAAGCTGGTCTCGTCGGAGGTGAAGACCGCCGTCGAACAAGAGATGAACAAGTTCTTCTCTGACTTCCTCTTGGAGAACCCCAACGAAGCCAAGGCTGTGGTCGGCAAGATGATCGACGCTGCCCGTGCTCGTGAAGCTGCGCGTAAAGCGCGTGAGATGACTCGCCGTAAAGGTGCACTGGACATCGCTGGCCTGCCGGGGAAACTGGCTGACTGCCAGGAGAAGGACCCTGCCCTGTCTGAACTGTACCTGGTGGAGGGTGACTCCGCAGGTGGTTCGGCCAAGCAAGGCCGTAACCGTCGTACCCAGGCGATCCTGCCGTTGAAGGGTAAGATCCTCAACGTCGAGAAAGCCCGCTTCGACAAGATGATCTCGTCCCAGGAAGTCGGTACGCTGATCACCGCGCTGGGCTGTGGTATCGGCCGCGACGAGTACAACATCGCCAAGCTGCGTTACCACAACATCATCATCATGACCGATGCCGACGTCGACGGTTCGCACATCCGTACCCTGCTGCTGACCTTCTTCTTCCGTCAGCTGCCGGAGCTGGTCGAGCGCGGCTACATCTACATCGCTCAGCCACCGCTGTACAAGGTCAAGCGCGGCAAGCAGGAGCAGTACATCAAAGACGACGAGGCCATGGAAGAGTACATGACCCAGTCGGCGCTGGATGATGCCAGCCTGCACCTGGACGAATCGGCGCCAGCAGTTTCCGGCGTACAGCTGGAAAGTCTGGTCCAAGAGTTCCGCAGTGTGATGAAGACCCTAAAGCGTCTGTCGCGCCTGTATCCGCAGGAGCTGACCGAGCACTTCATCTACATGGATGAAATCACCCTGGAGCAGTTGGGTGATCACGCTCACATGCAGGCTTGGTTGAAAACCTTCCAGGCTCGCCTGCACAGCAATCAGAAGTCGGGCCTGGCCTACAACGCCAGCCTGCGTGAAGACAAAGAGCGCAACGTTTGGCTGCCGGAAGTGGAAATCACCTCCCACGGCCTCGCAAGCTACATCACCTTCAACCGTGACTTCTTCGGCAGCAACGACTACCGCACTGTGGTTAACCTGGGTGGCAAGATCAGCACCCTGTTCGGTGAAGGCGCTTACGTGCAACGTGGCGAACGGCGCAAGGCAGTCAGCGAGTTCAAGGAAGCCCTCGACTGGCTGATGAACGAGACTGCCAAGCGTCACACCATCCAGCGCTACAAAGGTCTGGGCGAGATGAACCCGGATCAGCTCTGGGAGACCACTATGGACCCAGCGGTTCGCCGCATGCTCAAGGTCACCATCGAAGATGCGATCGCTGCTGATCAGATCTTCAATACCTTGATGGGCGACGCAGTGGAACCTCGTCGTGAGTTCATCGAGAACAACGCGCTGTCGGTGTCCAACCTGGACTTCTGATCTGCCGTAAATGACCGGTGCTGCTCAAGCCTGGGCCCGCCGATCAACAAAAAGCCCGCATTCGCGGGCTTTTTGTTTTTTCAGTATTTCACTGCCCTGTCAGCGGACTACCTCTTATTGAATGTCGTCCGGCTTCACGATCACCCAGTTCTTGTCTGCCGTCACTGCTAAGCCTTGTGTCCATGTCAATGAGAACTCAGACCGTAGCAAAGATAAGTTACAGCGCTGACGCCTCCGCTACTGTGGGTGGTCTCTAGGCGTCGTCGGCGCGGCTGATCGCGACATCGTGTGCAAAAGCCGACGTCCCTGCGCAGGCATGTTCCACGTGGAACAGCAGCGCATTCGACCTTCTCAAAGCCCAAGCTCACGTAGCCGGCGATACAGCGTGCGTTCACTGATGCCCAGTACCTGCGCCAGCTCGCTGCGCGGCCCTTGGAACTGCTCCACCAACTGCGCGAGGTCGGCTAGCGAATTACGCGAGTCTCGTGTCAATACAGTCGAGCTGGCGGGGGCCAGGTCCTCAGGCAGATGCTCTGGGCGGATCAGCCCATCATCGGCAAACAATCGCGCACGTTCGAGGATATTGCGCAGCTCGCGGATATTGCCCGGGAAAGCATGCAAGCTCAGGCGCGCTTGCGCTTCAGGCGTCAGCGTAACGGTATGGGCGCCAGCCATGCGCTGTAACAAGCTCTGCGCCAGCATCGGTAGGTCCTCTACTCGCTCGCGTAGCGCTGGCAAGCGAATCGGAAAACCGCTGATTCGGTAGTACAGGTCCTCGCGAAAGGTACCTGCTGCCACCATCTCTTTGAGCGGCTTGTGGGTAGCCGAAATCAGGCGAAAGTCTGAGTGCACGGTGCGCAAGCTGCCCACCGGCCGGAAGCTGCCCGACTCGATCAGTCGCAACAACTTGACCTGCATGGTCAGCGGCACTTCACCTATTTCGTCGAGGAACAGCGTGCCGCCATGGGCCGCTTCGGCGAGACCGATCTTGCGCTGGGTCGCGCCAGTGAACGCGCCTTTCTCATAGCCGAACAGCTCACTCTCGAACAGGCTGTCATTGAGCCCGGTGCAGTCGACCACCACCAGCGGGCCGGTCGCGCGCGGGCTGCCCAGGTGCAGGGCACGGGCGAACAACTCCTTGCCAGTGCCGGACTCGCCTTGCAGCAACACCGGAATCTGCGCTGGCGCGGCGCGTTGCAAGCTGGCCAGCGCCGCCTGGAACGCCGGCGCGCGGCCAACCAGCCCTTGCTGCTGTGGCTGGGCGGCAGCCAGGGTCACGGTGTTGAGGCGCTCGACGAAAGCAACCACCCTGCCCTGCTCATCGAGGATTGGCCGCAACTCGACGTCGACATGCTCGGGCCCGCGTGGGGTGTGATGAATGTGCAGGACCCGCTCCGGCACTTTGCTGTCCCAGGCTTTGCGCATCGGGCAGTGCTCGCCGGCCTGATCACAGGGCACCGCGTAGTGATGAGAGACGCGATGACATTTCTCGCCCAGCGGCGCACTGTCATTGATGCCGAACTGACGCCGGTAGGCAGCATTGGCCGCAAGGATGTTGTAGTCGGTGTCGAGCACGATCGACGGGTGCACATCGTGCTCAAGGTAGGACACCAGGCCGAGGATGGCAGGATGAGAAGCGGAAAGCGCAGACATGACCAGAACCGGTTGCGGGTACCTGGCGAGCGTAGCAAGGACTGCCAGTGACTGCCATTGGCTGACAGTCGACTGCCAACCACTGGCAGTGCTGGCAGCGAATCGAGAGGAAGACAACGCTGCGATAGCTGTAGCACTGCGGACAGGTGGGCCATAACGCCTCATTGAAACCCTGGCATGCATCTTGATAAACCCTGGGTTACTGCCTAAGCCTAACAAGGCGCTGCAGATATCTGGAGAGTGTGATGATCATCGGCAACAACATCCATGTAGAGAGCCTGTTCGACGAGGCCACTTCGACCATCAGCTACCTGGTGATGGACCGCCAGACCCTCAAGTGCGCGCTGATCGACAGCGTGCTCGACTACGACCCCAAGTCGGGACGCACCAGCCACAGCTCGGCGGACAAGCTGATCGCTCGGGTCGAGGCGCTCGGCGCCAGTGTGCAGTGGATTCTGGAAACTCATGTGCACGCCGATCACTTGTCGGCTGCTGACTATCTGAAAGCCAAGCTCGGCGGCCAGGTTGCCATCGGTTCGCACATCACCCAGGTGCAGAAGACCTTCGCAGCACTGTTCAACGCCGAACCCGGTTTCGCCCGCGACGGCAGCCAGTTCGACGTGTTGCTGGAAGACGAATACGTGCTGATGATCGGCAATCTGCGGGCCCGTGCGCTACACACCCCAGGGCACACCCCGGCGTGCATGAGCTACGTGGTCGAGGATGCTGGCGAGAAGGCGGTGTTTGTCGGCGATACCTTGTTCATGCCTGACTACGGCACTGCCCGATGCGATTTTCCCGGTGCCGACGCACGCACGCTGTATCGCTCAATCCGGCGTTTGCTCGCCTTCCCCGACCACAGCCAACTGTTCATGTGCCATGACTACCTGCCCGAGGGTCGCGCCCTGCGTTTTGTCACCACCGTGGCCGAGCAGCGCGCCAGCAATATTCATATCCGTCAGGGCATCAGCGAGGACGAGTTCGTCGCCATGCGCGAAGCGCGTGACGCCACCCTGGATATGCCGGTACTGATCCTGCCCGCCGTCCAGGTCAACATGCGCAGCGGGCAGTTGCCTGAACCGGAGAGCAACGGCGTGCGTTACCTGAAAATCCCGCTGAACCAGCTCTGAACGTCGCCGGCCTAGTACCCATACCAAGATCGAAAAGGAATACCCGCATGCCTGCCTTGCCATCCACAGCCAATAGCACGCGCATCGACCATCACAAGGTGGTGATCGTCGGCGCTGGTGCTGCGGGGATTGCCACCGCCGCCAGTTTGTTCAAGCGTGATCCGACGCTCGATATTGCGTTGATCGACCCGGCTGAGGTGCACTACTACCAACCCGGCTGGACCCTGGTCGGCGCTGGTGTATTCAGCGCTGCCAGCACCGCGCGCAGCATGGTCCGCGCCATCCCCAAAGGCGTGCGATTTATAAAAGCGCGGGTGATTAGTTTTGATCCCGCAGCGCAAAGCGTGGTTGTGGAAGACGGCCGCATCATCAGTTACGAACAGCTGGTGGTCTGCCCCGGCCTGACTCTCGACTGGCAGGCAATCGAGGGCCTCACGGAAACCCTCGGGCGCAACGGTGTGACCTCCAACTACCGTTATGACCTGGCACCTTACACCTGGCAATTGGTCCAGAACCTCAAGCAAGGCCGCGCCCTCTTCACCCAGCCCCCGATGCCCATCAAGTGTGCGGGGGCCCCACAGAAGGCGTTGTACCTCTCGTGTGATCACTGGCTGCGGCGTGAGCGCCTGGGTGCCATCAAGGCCAGCTTCTACAATTCGGGTCCGGTACTTTTTGGCGTTGCTGACTACGTGCCCGCATTGATGGCCTACATCGACAAGTACGCGGTGGATCTCAATTATTCACACCGCCTGGTGGCAGTAGATGGTGCGGGCAAGCGCGCGACGTTTATCCACAGCCTGGCCGATGGCAGCACGCAGACGCGAGTCGAGCCCTTCGACATGTTGCACGTGGTGCCGCCGCAAGTAGCGCCCGAGTTCATCCGCAGCAGCCCGCTGGCGGATGGCGCGGGCTGGCTGGATGTCGATCCGTTCACTCTGCGCCATCGGCAGTTCGCCAACGTGCACGGCCTGGGTGATGCGATCAATACCAGTAACGCCAAGACTGCCGCGGCTGCGCGCAAGCAGGCGCCGGTGGTGGCCAACAACGTGCTGGTAGCGCTCGGCCGGTCGCCTACCCTCGCGCACTATGACGGTTACGGTTCATGCCCGTTGACCGTGGAGCGCGGCAAGATCGTCCTGGCTGAATTCAAATACGGCGGTACGCTGGCACCCAGCTTTGCGCAGTGGTTGCTCGACGGCCGGCAGCCTACTCGGCTGGCCTGGCTACTCAAGGTGAGGCTGCTCCCTGCGCTGTATTGGCATGGGATGCTCAAAGGCCGTGAATGGCTGGCGCGGCCGCAACCTGCCGGCACCGAGAAGCAATCGTGATCGAAGTGCTGGGTGCAGCGCTGGGCGCGATCATCGGAGCGGTACTGGCGTTGACCGGTGCTGGCGGAGGCATTCTGGCAGTGCCGTTATTGGTATTCGGGCTGGGTTTGAATATGGTCGAGGCGGCGCCAGTTGGCCTTTTGGCCGTCGGCCTGGCGGCGTCAGTCGGTGCGCTGCTCGGGCTGCGCCAGGGCCTGGTGCGTTATCGCGCGGCGTTGTTCATTGCGCTGATCGGTATCTGCGCAACACCTTTCGGTTTGATGCTCGCTCATCGGTTGCCCAACGCACCGCTGGCGTTGGTGTTCGCCGCGGTGCTGATCCATGCCTGCCTGCGCATCTGGCGCAAGGCGGCGCGCGAGTTACGTGGTGAGTCGCCATGCGGCGAGCGCCAGATCATGCCCTGCGTACTCAACCCTATGAAGGGGCGGCTGCGCTGGACCCTGCCCTGCGCACGTGCCCTGGCCGTGACTGGCGGTGTGGCGGGTTTACTGTCGGGACTGCTGGGCGTCGGTGGCGGCTTCGTCATCATTCCGGCGCTCAGCCGTTATACCAACCTGGAGATGAAGAGCATTGTCGCCACCTCGTTGGCGGTGATCGCGCTGGTTGCCTGCGGCAGCGTAGTCAGCGCCAGCGTCGCCGGGGTGATGCACTGGCAGGTAGGTGCACCCTTCGCGGTAGGTGCGGTGATGGGCCTGCTACTGGCGCGCCCACTGGCCGGCAAGTTGGCCGGGCCGCGCTTGCAGCAGGTGTTTGCCGTGGTCGGCATCGGCGCAGCGCTGCTGCTGGCGAGCAAGGGCCTACTCGGCTAGCAGCTCGGCCTGCTCTGCTGCACATAGCGCCAGCAGGTAATCCCAGACTACCCGCAGGCGCACTGACTTGTGCAACTCGCGACGGGTGCAGATCCAGTAGCTGCGCTGGATGGTTTCGCTGGGCAGCACCCGGCGCAGCTGTGGATCATGCCTGGCCATGTAGTTGGGCAGCACAGCGATGCCCAAGCCGGCGCGTGCGGCCTGCTGCTGAGCGATGACGCTGGTGCTGCGAAAGATCACATTCGGCGCACGGCAGAAACTGTTGAGAAACAGCAGCTCCTGGCTGAACAGCAGATCGTCGACGTAGCCAATCCAGCTGTGACGGGCCAGATCCTCACGACTGTTCAGCGCCGGTGAGCGTTCGAGGTACTCGGGGCTGGCGTAGAGCGCCAGCCGATAGTCAGTGAGCTTGCGAGTTATCAACAGGTCGGCATTGGGCCGTTCCAGATGAATGCTGATTTCTGCCTCGCGGTTGAGGATGCTGACGAAGCGCGGCACCGCCACCAGTTCGACTTCCAGGCCCGGATAGCGCTCGAACAAGGCGCGCATGCGTGGGGTGAAGAACATGATGCCGATGCCTTCGGTGACGCCCAGGCGGATCTTGCCCAGCGGCGTTATCGCCTGGGTGATCTCTTCCTGCGCCAACAGCGCGACGTTCTCCATCGCTTCGGCATGCTTGAGCAGTGCCTGGCCAGACGGCGTCAGCTCGTAACCCTGTGCATGTTGAACGAACAGCGCTGTGCCCAGGCTCTTTTCGATGCCCTCAATATGCCGCGCTACCGTGCTGTGGGTGGTGTTCAAGCGCTTGGCTGCAGTCAGCAGACGGCCGCTGCGCTGCAACTCGAGAAAGAACCTCAGATCATTCCAGTCGAACATGCTTATCCCTGTGCATAACTGTGAGCGGCTGTCAGGTTACTTAGGAAACGGCTGATATTGGCTGTGCTAAAACGCACAGCGGTTGAGCGAAAACTCGTGTTTCCTTAGCGAAATTACGCACTAAGATCAAAAGCGACAAGAATAATAATCAGGCCCGAGGTCGCACATGCCATCAGCCGATTCTGCCTACGACTATGTCGTTGTAGGCGCTGGCCCAGCCGGATGTTTGCTGGCCAACCGTTTGTCCGCCGATCCATCCTGCCGGGTGCTGCTGCTCGAAGCGGGTGGGCGCGATAACTATCCATGGATTCACATCCCGGTCGGTTACCTCTATTGCATCGGTAACCCGCGCACCGACTGGTGCTTCAAGACCGAGGCGCAAGCGGGCCTTGGCGGCCGCAGCCTGGGTTATCCGCGCGGCAAGGTGCTCGGCGGCTGCTCGTCGATCAACGGCATGATCTACATGCGCGGCCAGGCCAGCGACTATGATCGCTGGGCTGAACAAGGCAACGACGGCTGGGCCTGGAAAGACGTGCTGCCGCTGTTCAAGGCCAGCGAGAATCACTATGCCGGCAGCAGCGACAGCCACGGCGCCGACGGCGAATGGCGGGTCGAACAGCAGCGCTACAGCTGGCCGATCCTCGACGCCTTCCGCGATGCCGCCGAGCAGAGCGGGATTGGCAAGGTCGACGACTTCAATACCGGCGACAACCAAGGCTGTGGATACTTTCAGGTCAACCAGCGCAGCGGCGTACGCTGGAATGCGGCCAAAGCCTTTCTGCGGCCAATCCTCAAGCGGCCCAACCTGACTCTGCTCACTGGCGTCGAAGTTGACCAGGTGCTGCTCGACAATACCCGTGCTACGGCGGTCAAAGCTCGCTGGCAGGGTGAGTGGCACGAGTTTCAGGCGCGGCGGGAGATTATCCTCTGCGCAGGCTCGGTCGGTTCACCGGGTATCCTCCAACGTTCCGGCATCGGCCCGCGCAAGCTGCTTGAAGATCTCGGCATCGGCGTACGCCATGACATGCCAGGTGTGGGCGGCAACCTGCAGGACCATCTACAGCTGCGCCTGATCTACCAGATCCGCAACACCCGTACCTTGAACCAGATGGCCAACAGCCTATGGGGCAAGATGGGCATGGGCCTGCGCTATCTATACGACCGCAGCGGCCCGCTGGCGATGGCGCCCAGCCAGCTCGGTGCATTCGTTCGCTCCAGCCCCGAGCAGGCCAGCGCCAACCTGCAATATCACGTCCAGCCGCTGTCACTGGAGCGCTTCGGTGAGCCGCTGCACCGCTTCCCGGCGTTCACCGCGTCGGTGTGTAACCTGCGCCCGGCCAGCCGTGGGCGCATCGATATTCGCTCGGCCGATCTGCATGCCGAGCCTGTGATCAACCCTAACTATCTGAGCGACCCGCAAGACCTGCGGGTTGCCGCCGATGCCATTCGCATGACCCGGCGCATCGTCCAGGGACCTGCCCTCGCCGTCTTTGACCCGGTCGAGTACCTGCCGGGCGCTGCGCTCAACACTGAAGAAGAGCTGTTTGAGGCTGCGAGCAAGATCGGCACCACCATCTTCCACCCGGTCGGCACCTGCCGCATGGGCAGCGGCGCGCTCGATGTGGTCGACCATCAACTGCGTGTGCACGGCATCCCAGGCTTGCGCGTGGCCGATGCCTCGATCATGCCGCAGATTGTTTCCGGCAATACCTGTTCACCGACACTAATGATCGCCGAGAAAGCGGCGCAACTGATTCTCAAAGGAGCTGCAACCCAAACCTACCTCAGCGACGCAAGCGCAATACCGACGCCCTGACCAGGTGCGTGCAACAAGCGGCGGCTGGTGATCAGGGCCTGCCGGCAGTGGAACAACAAGAATAATCACTGTGGCCTGCGGGCCGAGGACAGCAACGATGTCTGATTACATTCAAGAGCAGGGAGCAGCGGCGAGCCCTACCAGCCGTCGCGAGGAAAGAAAGATCATTTTCGCGTCATCCCTCGGGACGGTTTTCGAGTGGTATGACTTTTTTCTGTACGGCGCTCTGGCGGCGGTGATCAGCAAGCAGTTCTTTGCGGGGGTCAACGACACCACGGCGTTCATCTTCGCCCTGATGGCATTCGCTGCGGGCTTCTTGGTCAGGCCGTTCGGCGCGCTGGTGTTCGGCCGCCTGGGTGACATGATCGGGCGTAAATACACCTTCCTGGTCACCATCGTGTTGATGGGCTTGTCGACCTTCGCGGTCGGGCTGTTGCCTACCTATGCCAGCATTGGTATCGCGGCGCCGATCATCCTGGTGATTCTGCGCATGCTCCAAGGCCTGGCGTTGGGCGGCGAGTACGGTGGCGCGGCAACTTACGTGGCCGAGCACGCACCGCCCGGCAAGCGCGGTTTCCATACCGGCTTCATCCAGTCGACCGCGACCCTGGGTCTGCTGCTGTCGTTGCTGGTGGTACTGGGTAGCCGCTACATCAGCGGTGATGAGTTTGAAACCTGGGGTTGGCGCCTGCCGTTCCTGCTGTCGATTGTGCTGCTGGGGATTTCCACCTGGATCCGCATGAGCATGCACGAGTCGCCAGCCTTCGTGAAAATGAAGGCGCAGGGCAAGCTGAGCAAGTCGCCGATTCGTGAGTCGTTCACCAATTGGAGCAACCTCAAGATCGTCCTGACGGCACTGTTCAGCATCAACGCCGGTCAGGCAGTAACCTTCTACACGGCGCAATTCTATGTGCTGTTCTTCATGACCCAGATGCTCAAGATGGACCCGGCCCAGGCCAACACTCTGCTGATCATCAGCGTGGTGATCGGCGCGCCGTTCTTCGTGTTCTTCGGTTGGCTGTCTGACCGCATTGGCCGCAAGCCGATCCTGATGGTTGGCCTGCTGCTGGCAACCGTCCTGTACTTCCCGCTGTTCAAGGCCCTGAGCCATTACGCCAACCCACAGATCGACGCCGCCAGCCGTCAGTCGCCCATCGTGGTGATGGCTGACCCAGCCAGCTGCACCTTCCAGTTCGACCCGGTCGGCAAAGCGCGTTTCGACAGCCCGTGCGACAAGGTCAAGACCTTCCTGGTCAAGCAGGGCCTGCCGTACAGCTCTGCTGCTGCGACTGGCAGTGATGTCGTGGTGAACATCGGCGACACGGCCATCACTGGCTTCGACGAAGCGGCAATGCGTGCGGCGATTACCCAGGCGGGGTATCCGGCCAAGGCCGATCCTGCGCAGGTCAACGAGTTCATGGTGGTGGCGCTGATTGTGGCAATGATCCTGATCGCGACCATGACCTATGGCCCGCTGGCGGCGGTGATGGTCGAGCTGTTCCCGACGCGGATCCGCTATACCTCGATGTCCCTGCCGTACCACATTGGTAATGGCTGGTTCGGTGGGTTCCTGCCGACCGTATCGTTCGCACTGGTGGTGTATACCGGGGATATTTTCTATGGGCTGTGGTACCCGGTGTTGATAACCGGGGTGAGCCTAGTGGTGGGGATATTCTGTTTGAAAGAGACCAAGGATGTGGACCTGGACAAGGTCTGATCTGAAACAGCCGGGGGCTGCAAAGCAGCCCCCGTTTTCAATCACTAAAAAACTTATGCACGGTTTTCGAAAAACTGTCACATAGATAAATAACTATAAATTTCAATCAGTTAGAGTCAATCCCTAAGCATCATTTGAAAAGTTGCTCACAAGTTATCCACAATTTTCCAAGCTGTCTGCGGCGCTGCTTTCAGCCACCGGAGGCAGCGCACCCAGCGCCCGCTGGGTCTCCTGATTCCATGCCTCAGCGCGGTTATTCAGGTCAGCAATGGCCCGCGGCCCGCTACCTTCGGCATACATCGGCTCGCCAATCACCACCTCGATCACCCCCGCCTGCTTGCCCCAGCCAGACTTCGGCCAGTAACGGCCGGCGTTATGCGCAATCGGCAGCACCGGCAGGCCTGCGTTCACCGCCAAGGCCGTACCGCCACGGGAGAACTTGCCGATCTGCCCATACGGGACACGGGTACCCTCAGGGAAGATCAATACCCATACGCCTTGCTTGAGCAGCTCGTCGCCCTTCTTGGCAACGTGGCGCAAGGCTTCCTTGGGGTTGTCGCGGTCGATCGCGATCGGCCGCAGCATGGCCATGGCCCAGCCAAAGAACGGCACATACAGCAGCTCACGCTTGAGTACCTGGCTCAGCGGTTGGAAGTACGCCGACAGGAAGAACGTTTCCCAGGTGCTCTGGTGATTGGACAGAATCACGCACGGGGTCGCTGGCACGTTCTCCGCGCCGGTGATCTTGTAGCGGATACCCAGCATCACCTCGGTCAGGCGCACGGCAAAGCGGCACCAGTAGACGTTGATGAAGCGGTAGCGCTTTTGAAACGGCAGAAACGGCGCGATGAAGAAGCTCAAGGTGCACCAAAGCAACGAGCTGGTGCCCAGCAGCAGGTAAAAAAGAAAGATTCTGATCGCCTGCAGGATCGACATAGTGGCATGTACCGTTGCGGGTCGTGCCCGCCTAATGAACTGTGCGCCAGGCGGCGGACAGTCTAGATAAGTGCTCTGGCGACAGCGGCCAGATCGTCAAAAATCAGCGTGCTTGCAGCGACGCCCTTGCTCAGGGTGCGCTCACCTTTGCCGGTTTTCACCAACACCGGTTGTGCTCCGACGGCCAGGGCGGCCTCCAGGTCACCTTTACTGTCGCCGACGAACCATACGCCAGGCAGCTCTGCCTGGTAATGGGCAGCGATTGCCTCGAGCATGCCCGGCTTCGGTTTGCGACAGGCGCAGCCCTCGTCCGGACCATGCGGGCAGTACACGACGAGGCCCAGTTCGCCACCCTGCTCGGCCACCAGCTCGCGCAAGCGCGTGTGCATGGCCTCGAGGGTGTCCAGCGAATAGTAGCCCCGGGCAATGCCGGACTGGTTGGTGGCCACCGCCACCGTCCAGCCCGCTTTGCTCAACTGCGCGATGGCCTCGATCGCGCCGGCAATGGGGATCCACTCCTCCAGCGACTTGATGTAGGCGTCGGAGTCGTGATTGATCACCCCGTCACGATCGAGAATCAGCAGTTTCAAGGCTTACCCCAGCAATGAGATGTCGGCCACACCCAGGAACAGACCGCGCAGGCGGCTGAGCAGGGCGTAGCGGTTGGCACGGACCTTGGCATCTTCGGCGTTGACCATCACTGCCTCGAAGAAGGCGTCGACCGGGTCACGCAGCGCTGCCAGGCGGGCCAGCGACTCACGGTACTGACGGGCCGCGGCCATCGGTTGCACAGCCTGGTCGGCCTGCTGGATCGCCGAGTACAGCGAGAACTCGTTGGCATTGTCGAAATACTTCGGCTCGACTTGCTCGGAGATCGCACCCTCAGCCTTGCTCAGCAGGTTCGACACACGCTTGTTGACCGCGGCCAGGGCCCCGGCTTCAGGCAGTTGGCGGAATGCCTGCACGGCCTGTACGCGTTGGTCGAAGTCCAGCGCCGAGCCTGGCTTGAGGGCACGTACCGACAGGTAGGTACCGACGTCAATGCCTTCGTCTTCATAACGTGCACGCAGGCGGTCGAAGATGAACTCCAGGACCTGCTCGGACAGCCCGGCTGGCTTGATCTTGCTACCGAACTGGTTGACGGCGAAGCTCACGGCGTCGGTCAGGTCCAGGTCCAGCTGCTTGTCGATCAGAATGCGCAGCACGCCGAGGGCAGCGCGACGCAGGGCGTACGGGTCTTTGCTGCCGGTTGGCAGCATGCCGATGCCAAAGATACCGACCAGGGTGTCGAGCTTGTCGGCAATGGCCACGGCAGCACCGGTGAGGGTCTGCGGCAGTTCCGCGCCAGCACCGCGCGGCATGTACTGCTCGTTCAGGGCCAGGGCGACGTCTTCCGGCTCGCCGTCGTTCATGGCGTAGTAGTAGCCGGCAACGCCTTGCATTTCCGGGAACTCGCCGACCATTTCGGTGGCCAGGTCACACTTGGACAGCAAGCCGGCACGCGCCGCACGCTGGGCGTCGCCGCCGATGCGTGGGGCGATGTAGGCGGCCAGCTTGGAAACACGCTCGGCTTTATCGTAGACGCTGCCCAGCTGGGCCTGGAACACCACGTTCTTCAAGCGCTCGTTGAAGGTCGCCAGGGGCTGCTTCTTGTCCTGCTTGAAGAAGAACTCGGCGTCGGTCAGGCGCGGACGCACGACCTTTTCGTTACCGAGCACGATCTGCTGCGGGTCACGGCTCTCGACGTTGGCCACGGTAATGAAGCGCGGCAGCAACTTGCCGTCGCTGTCGAGCAGGCAGAAGTACTTCTGGTTGTCCTGCATGGTGGTGATCAGCGCTTCTTGCGGCACTTCAAGGAAGCGTTCCTCGAACGAGCACACCAGCGGCACCGGCCATTCGACCAGCGCAGTCACTTCATCGAGCAGCGCCGGCGGCACGATGGCCGTGCCTTCCTGCTGCAGGGCGAGCTCTGCGGTGCGCTTGGCGATCAAGTCGCGGCGCTCGGCAAAATCGGCCAGCACGTAGGCTTTGCGCAGGTCTTCGGCGTAGTTGGCAGGCGCGCTGATAACCACGTTTTCCGGGTGGTGGAAACGGTGCCCACGCGACTCGCGACCGGCTTGCTGCTTGAGGATGGTGCAATCGACCACCTGCTCACCGAGCAGCATCACCAGCCATTGGGTTGGCCGCACGAATTCTTCACGGCTGGCCGCCCAGCGCATGCGCTTAGGAATCGGCAGGTCGTTGAGCGAATCTTCGACGATGGTCGGCAGCAGGCTGGCAGTAGCCTTGCCCGGGATGTGCTGCGAGAAGCGCAGTTTGGCGCCGCTCTGGTCGATCTCGCTGAGGTCGACGCCGCACTTCTTGGCAAAGCCCAGGGCCGCCTGAGTTGGCTGGCCTTCGGCGTTGAACGCGGCCTGCATGGGCGGGCCATCGACGTTGATGGAGCGGTCAGGCTGCTGCACGTCGAGCTGACGAATCAGAACTGCCAGGCGGCGCGGCGCGGCATACACACTCTTGCCGGCGTAATTCAGGCCAGCGGCCTGCAGGCCTTTTTCGATACCGGCCAAAAACGCGTCACCGAGGCTGGCGAGGGCTTTGGGTGGCAGCTCTTCGGTGCCCAGTTCAACCAGAAAATCTTGAGCACTCATTGTGCAGCCTCCAGCTTAGCCAACACTTCGTCACGCAGTTCAGGGGTCGCCATCGGGAAGCCCATGCGGGCACGGGCTTGCAGGTAGCTTTGCGCCACGTCGCGAGCCAGCGTACGTACGCGCAGGATGTAACGCTGGCGCTCGGTCACCGAGATGGCGCGGCGGGCGTCGAGCAGGTTGAAGGTGTGCGACGCCTTCAGGACCATTTCATAGGTCGGCAGCGGCAGGTCGAGCTTGATCAGGCGGTTGGCTTCGCTTTCGTAGAAGTCGAACAGCTCGAACAGTTTGTCGACGTTGGCGTGCTCGAAGTTGTAGGTCGATTGCTCTACTTCGTTCTGGTGGAACACGTCGCCATAGGTGACCACACCGAACGGGCCGTCAGCCCAGATCAGGTCGTACACCGAATCAACGCCCTGCAGGTACATCGCCAGGCGCTCGAGGCCGTAGGTGATTTCGCCGGTGACCGGGTAGCACTCCAGACCGCCGACTTGCTGGAAGTAGGTGAACTGAGTCACTTCCATGCCGTTCAGCCAGATTTCCCAACCCAGACCCCAGGCGCCGAGGGTCGGCGATTCCCAGTTGTCTTCGACGAAGCGCACATCGTGCACCAGCGGGTCGAGGCCGATCGCTTTCAGCGAGCCCAGGTACAGTTCCTGGAAGTTGGCCGGGTTAGGCTTGAGGACCACCTGGAACTGGTAGTAATGCTGCAGGCGGTTGGGGTTTTCACCATACCGTCCGTCGGCAGGCCGACGGCTTGGCTGCACGTAGGCGGCGTTCCAGGTTTCTGGGCCGACGGCGCGCAAAAAGGTCGCGGTGTGGAAAGTGCCGGCGCCTACTTCCATATCGTAGGGCTGAAGTACCACACAACCTTGCTCAGCCCAGTACTTCTGCAGGGCGAGGATGAGGTCTTGGAAGGTACGCACGGCTGGCGTAGGCTGGCTCACGAAATTCACCTGTATCTGGGGATGCGGATGTAAAGAGCGGGAGTATAACCCGATTCGCCTCGCCCTCTACTGATTGGAGCCTTATGCCACGCTGCTTTTGGTGTACCGACGATCCGTTGTACCAGGCCTACCACGACCAGGAGTGGGGAACGCCGCAGCGCGATCCGGCGTTGCTGTTCGAGATGCTTTTGCTCGAAGGGTTCCAGGCTGGGCTGTCCTGGATCACCGTATTGCGCAAGCGCGAGCGCTATCGCCAGGTCATGTATGACTTTGACCCGGTGCAGCTGGCGCAGATGAGCGATGAGCGCATCGAGGAATTGATGCTCGATGCCGGGATCATCCGCAACCGCCTCAAACTCAACGCGGCGCGGCGTAATGCCAAGGCCTGGCTGGCTGTGGATAACCCGGCCGAGTGGCTCTGGTCGTTTGTCGGCGGCACGCCGAAGATCAACCACTTCACCGACCGTAGCGAGATGCCGGCAGTCACCGACGAGGCCAAGGCGATGAGCAAGGCGTTGCAGAAAGCCGGCTTCACGTTCGTTGGTCCGACTATCTGCTACGCGTTCATGCAGGCCACCGGGATGGTCATGGACCACACCACCGACTGCGATCGCTACGCCGCCTTGGCGCGCTGAGCGGGTACAATGCGCGCTTGCTGAAATAAGGAATTCGCCTGTGGAAAAGTTCAAGGGCGCCCTGATGGTCGGGGTGCTGCGCCTGTTTGCCAAGCTGCCCTGGAGCGCGGTGCAACGGGTTGGCGCCGGCATTGGCTGGCTGATGTGGAAGATACCCAACGGTTCGCGCAACGTGGTGCGGATCAACCTGGCCAAGTGTTTTCCGGAGATGGACCCGGCCGAGCGCGAGCAGTTGGTCGGCCGCGCCCTGCGCGATATCGGCAAGTCGTTTGTCGAAAGCGCCTGCGCCTGGATCTGGCCGCCACAGCGTTCGCTGGACCTCGTCCACGAAGTGCAGGGCCTGGAAGTGCTGGAGGCCGCGCTGGCCTCAGGCAAGGGCGTAGTCGGCATTACCAGCCACTTGGGCAACTGGGAAGTGCTCAACCACTTCTACTGCAGCCAGTGCAAACCGATCATTTTCTACCGCCCGCCCAAGCTCAAGGCCGTCGATGACCTGCTTCGCGAGCAGCGCGTGCAGATGGGCAACCGTGTGGCGCCGTCGACCAAGGAAGGCATCCTCAGCGTGATCAAGGAAGTGCGCCGTGGTGGCCAGGTGGGGATTCCGGCTGACCCGGAGCCGGCCGAGTCGGCTGGGGTATTTGTACCGTTCCTCGGCACCCAGGCGCTGACCAGCAAGTTTGTGCCGAACATGCTGGCTGGCGGCAAGGCGGTCGGGGTGTTCCTGCATGCGCTGCGGCTGCCGGATGGTTCTGGGTTCAGGGTAATTCTCGAGGCGGCGCCCGAGGAGATGTACAGCACCGATGTAACGGTGTCGGCGGCGGCCATGAGCAAGGTGGTCGAGCGTTATGTGCGCGAGTATCCGAGCCAGTACATGTGGAGCATGAAGCGCTTCAAGAAGCGTCCGGCTGGGGAACAGCGCTGGTATTGAGATTTTGGGGGCGCTTTGCGCCCCTTTCGCGACGCGAGGCCGCTCCTACAGAGGGACGCGGTCAACTGTAGGAGCGGCCTTGTGTCGCGAAAGGGCTGCGCAGCAGCCCCGGCAATCTCAGGCTTTGTTCAATTTCTTCAAAAACACCGCCATCTCTTTCTCGGCCTGCTTGTCGCCATGCGCCCGCGCCGCTTCAGTCCCTTGTTCCCACGCCTGCCGCGCCGCGGCCAGATCACCGCTCAGCTGATAAGCCTTGCCCAACAGCTTCCACGCCGCCGAATACTTCGGGTCCAGCTCAACGCAGCGGGCCAGATGCACCGCCGCCTCGGCGCCGTTGCCCTCATCCAGCCAGGCCTTGCCCAGACCGAAGCGCAACAGTGAGTTATCCACACCCTTGTCGAGCATCTTCTGCAGCGATTCGCGCATTGCCATGCCTCCTTAGAAAAAGCTCAAGCCCACGTGGAACAGCTTCTCGACGTCGCGGATATGCTTTTTATCCACAACGAACAGAATCACGTGGTCGCCGGTTTCCAGCACCGTGTTGTCGTGGGCGATCAGCACCTGCTCGGCACGAATGATCGCGCCAATGGTGGTGCCCGGCGGCAGGTCGATGTCGGCGATGGCCTTGCCAATCACCTTGCTCGACTTGGCGTCACCATGCGCCACCGCCTCGATCGCCTCGGCCGCACCGCGGCGCAGCGAGTGCACGCTGACGATATCGCCGCGGCGCACGTGGGCAAGCAAGGTGCCGATAGTCGCCAACTGCGGGCTGATGGCGATGTCGATATCGCCGCCCTGCACCAGGTCGACATAGGCCGGGTTGTTGATGATGGTCATCACCTTGCGCGCACCTAGGCGCTTGGCCAGCAGCGACGACATGATGTTGGCCTCGTCGTCGTTGGTCAGGGCCAGGAAGATATCGGCGTCGGCGATGTTCTCTTCCAGCATCAGGTCCTTGTCCGAGGCGCTGCCCTGCAACACCACGGTGCTTTCCAGGGTGTCGGACAGGTAACGGCAACGGGCCGCGTTCATCTCGATGATCTTGACCTGGTAGCGGCTCTCGATCGCTTCAGCCAGGCGCTCGCCGATCTGCCCGCCCCCGGCGATGACCACACGTTTGTTGGTCTCGTCGATGCGTCGCAACTCGCCCATGACCGCGCGGATGTCCTTCTTCGCGGCGATGAAAAAAACCTCGTCATCGGCTTCAATGACGGTATCGCCCTGCGGCTTGATCGGCCGGTCACGGCGGAAGATCGCCGCCACGCGGGTGTCGACATTGGGCATGTGCGCGCGGATCTGGCGCAACTGCTGGCCCACCAGCGGGCCGCCGTAGTAGGCCTTGACCGCCACCAACTGGGCTTTGCCGTCAGCGAAGTCGATCACCTGCAGTGCGCCGGGGTGCTCGATCAGACGCTTGATGTAGTTGGTCACCACCTGTTCGGGACTGATCAGCACGTCGACCGGGATATGGTCGTTGTGGAACATTTCTTCCCGAGTCAGGTACGCCGATTCGCGCACCCGAGCGATCTTGGTCGGGGTGTGGAACAGCGAGTAGGCGACCTGGCAGGCGACCATGTTGGTCTCGTCGCTGTTGGTCACCGCCACCAGCATGTCGGCGTCGTCGGCGCCGGCCTGGCGCAGCACCGTCGGCAGCGAGCCACGGCCCTGCACGGTGCGGATATCAAGGCGGTCGCCAAGATCGCGCAGGCGGTCGCCATCAGTGTCGACCACAGTGATGTCATTGGCTTCGCTGGCCAGGTGTTCTGCCAGCGTGCCGCCTACCTGCCCTGCGCCAAGGATGATGATCTTCATCCACTACTCCTAACCTGGTGTTTTATCCGCGCGAGGCGGCAATCTTGATCAGCTTGGCATAGTAGAAGCCGTCGTGGCCGCCTTCCTGAGCCAGCAACTGGCGCCCGTGCGGCTGGCGCAGGCCGGCCTCGGTGGCCAGGTCCAGTTCACGGGCGCCTGGCGTGCGGGCCAGAAACGCCTCGATCACTTCAGTGTTTTCGGTCGGCAGGCTCGAGCAGGTGGCGTACAGCAGCATGCCGCCGACTTCCAGGGTTGGCCACAGCGCATCGAGCAACTCGCCCTGCAACGTGGCCAGGGCCGGGATGTCATCAGCCTGACGGGTCAACTTGATGTCCGGATGACGGCGGATCACTCCAGTCGCCGAGCACGGTGCGTCGAGCAGAATGCGCTGGAAGGTCTTGCCGTCCCACCAGTTGGCGGTGTCGCGGGCATCGCAGGCGATCAGCTTGGCGTCCAGTTGCAGGCGCGCCAAGTTCTCGCGCACGCGGACCAGGCGCTTGGCTTCCAGGTCGATCGCCACCACTTCGGCCAGGCCCTGCTCGGCTTCGAGCAGGTGGCAGGTCTTGCCGCCCGGTGCGCAGCAGGCATCCAGCACGCGTTGGCCGGGGGCCAGTTCGAGCAGGTCGGCGGCCAGTTGCGCCGCCTCGTCCTGCACGCTGATCCAGCCTTCGGCAAAGCCTGGTAGGCCACGCACGTCGCAGGCAGCCGCGAGCACGATGCCGTCGCGGCTGTACTGGCAAGCAGCGGCAGCGATACCGGCTTCGCCAAGCAAGGCCAGGTAGGCGTCGCGGCTGTGATGGCGGCGGTTGACCCGCAGGATCATCGGCGGATGAGCATTGTTGGCGGCGCAGATGGCTTCCCACTGCTCCGGCCAGAACGCCTTGAGCGACTTCTGCAGCCAGCGCGGGTGGGCGGTACGTACCACCGGGTCGCGCTCCATGCTGGCGAGCAGTTCTTCGCCCTCGCGCTGGGCGCGGCGCAGCACGGCATTGAGCAGGGCCTTGGCCCACGGCTTTTTCAGCTTGTCGGCGCAGCCCACGGTTTCGCCGATGGCGGCATGCGCCGGGATTCGCGTGTAGAACAGCTGGTACAAGCCCACCAGCAGTAGCGCCTGCACATCACTGTCGGCCGCCTTGAACGGCTTTTGCAGCAACTGCGCGGCCAGCAGCTCCAGGCGTGGCTGCCAGCGGGCGGTGCCGAAGGCGAGGTCCTGGGTCAGGCCACGGTCGCGTTCCTCGACCTTGTCCAGTTGCGTTGGCAACGAACTGTTCAGCGAAGCCTTGCCGCTGAGTACAGCAGCGAGGGCGCGGGCAGCAGCCAGACGTGGGTTCATTGGCCAAGCACCTTGCCGTCAGCGAACTTCTCGCGGCGGCTGTTGAACAGGTCGCTGAAGTTCAGCGCCTTGCCGCCTGGCAGTTGCAGGCGGGTCAGGCTCAGTGCCTGCTCACCGCAGGCGACGACCAGGCCGTCCTTGCTGGCGCTGAGGATCTGGCCGGGGGCGCCGCTGCCTGTGGACAACTTCGCTTCGAGGACCTTCACGCTTTCGCCATCGAGGCTGGTGTGGCACACCGGCCATGGGTTGAAGGCGCGTACCAGACGCTCCAGCTCAACTGCCGGGCGGCTCCAGTCGATGCGCGCTTCTTCTTTGTTCAGCTTGTGTGCATAAGTGGCCAGGGCGTCATCCTGCACTTCGCCCTGCAAGGTGCCAGCGGCCAGCCCGGCAATCGCCTCGAGCACGGCAGGCGGGCCCATTTCGGCAAGGCGGTCATGCAGGCTGCCGCCGGTGTCGCTGGCACTGATTGGGGTAGTGACCTTGAGCAGCATCGGCCCGGTGTCCAGGCCCGCTTCCATGCGCATCACGGTGACGCCGCTCTCGGCATCGCCGGCTTCGACGGCGCGCTGGATCGGCGCCGCACCGCGCCAGCGTGGCAGCAGCGAGGCATGGCTGTTGATGCAGCCCAGGCGCGGGATATCCAGCACCGCCTGCGGCAGGATCAAACCGTAGGCAACCACCACCAGCAGGTCCGGCGCCAGCGCGGCCAGTTCGGCCTGGGCCTCGGCATTGCGCAGGGTCGGCGGTTGCAGCACAGGGATGTCATGGGCCACGGCCAACTGCTTGACCGGGCTCGGCATGAGCTTTTGCCCACGGCCGGCCGGACGGTCGGGCTGGGTGTACACCGCAACCACCTGGTAAGGGCTGTCGAGCAGGGCTTTGAGGTGTTCGGCGGCAAACTCAGGGGTGCCCGCGAAGACGATGCGCATGGAGTTCTCGCTTGAAATAGAAAAAGGCTTGCCGGAGCAAGCCTTCTGCAAGGTGGGGGATCAGGCGTTCTGGCGGTGCTGCTTTTCCAGCTTCTTCTTGATCCGGTCACGTTTGAGCTGCGACAGGTAGTCGACAAACAGCTTGCCGTTGAGGTGGTCCAGCTCGTGCTGCACGCACACCGCGAGCAGGCCTTCGGCCTCCATCTCGTACGGCTTGCCATCGCGATCCTGGGCTTTGACCCGGATGCGCAGAGGGCGATCGACGTTTTCGTAGAAGCCCGGCACCGACAGGCAACCTTCCTGGTACTGGCCCATGTCGTCGGTCAGCTCTTCGAGCTCGGGGTTGATGAACACCCGTGGCTCGCTGCGATCTTCGCTCAGGTCCATCACTACCAGGCGCAGGTGGACGTTGACCTGCGTCGCGGCCAGGCCGATGCCAGGCGCTTCGTACATGGTTTCAAACATGTCGTCGATCAGCTGGCGCAAGGCGTCGTCAAACACCGTCACCGGTTTGGCAATGGTACGCAGGCGCGGGTCCGGGAATTCGAGAATGTTCAAAATGGCCATAGGGGTCAGGCAGTCACTGTGCGGTCGGTTGAAAACTGAACACACATAATAAAGGCAAACGCACGATTCAGCACGTAGCAAAGGTCAGCTAGGGTTTCAGAACGGCGCTTATAGCCGAATCTGTTGACAGGTTATAAAACTCTTATCAACACAGTTATCCACAGGTTGTGCCATCTGCATGACCCTTTGTCGATCAAGGATGATCAGCCATGCCCGTTCCCCTTTCGTCTGACTGTCCACCTGCTGAATTAGAGGCGAGGCTGCGCCTGCATCGCTTGCCTGACGTCGGTATGCGGCGTTTTCTGACACTGATTGAGGCGTTTGGCAGCGCCTCCTCGGCGCTCAGTGCACCGGCAACTGCCTGGCGCACGCTGGGGCTGACTGCCGCGGCCTGCGAGGCTCGGCGCAGCCCAGAAGTGCGCGATGGTGCCAGCGCTGCAATGGCCTGGCTAGAGCGTCCGGGCCAGCATTTGCTGATGTGGGACCAGCCTGGCTACCCGCCTCTGCTGGGCGAAATCGACGATGCCCCGCCGCTGCTGTTTGTGGCCGGCAACGTTGAAATACTCGAGCGCCCGCAGCTGGCTGTCGTCGGCAGCAGGCGTGCTTCGCCGCCGGCGCTGGACAACGCCGCGGCTTTTTCGCGCTGCCTCGCCCGCGCCGGTTTTACCATCACCAGCGGCCTGGCGCTGGGCGTAGACGGCGCCGCTCATCGGGCTGCGCTGGACGCTCAAGGCAGCACAATCGGGGTGCTTGGCACGGGTCTTGAAAAACTTTATCCACAGCGCCATAAAGCCCTCGCGCAGGAGATGATCGAGCGTGGTAGTGCAGTGGTTTCAGAGTTCCCGCTGGACGCCGGACCACTGCCTGGCAACTTCCCCCGTCGCAACCGGATCATCAGTGGTTTGTCGCTCGGTGTGCTGGTGGTCGAGGCCGGTACAGCCAGCGGCTCGCTGATCAGCGCCCGTCTGGCGGCCGAGCAAGGCCGCGAGGTGTACGCCATCCCAGGCTCGATCCATCACCCCGGCGCCAAGGGCTGCCACCAGTTGATTCGTGATGGCGCGCTGCTGGTGGAAAGCGTCGAGCAGATCCTCGACAGCCTGCGCGGTTGGCAAAACCTGCCGCCGGTGGCTGTGGATAAACCCGCCCACCCCCTGCTCGCCTTGCTCCACGCTGCACCGCAAACCAGCGAAGGGCTGGCCCGCAGCAGCGGGCAGGCGCTGGCGCAGGTGCTCGCCAGCCTGACCGAGTTGGAGCTGGAAGGCCGCGTCAGCAATCAAGCTGGGCGTTGGTTTGCGCGGTCTGGCTGAGTAAACTGCAGGTCAGCGTAATTCGGAGTAACAACAATGGTCAGCAGTTGGCGTGTGCAGCAAGCCGCACGGGAAATTCGCGCGGGCGCGGTGATTGCCTACCCGACCGAAGCAGTCTGGGGTCTGGGCTGCGACCCCTGGAACGAAGACGCGGTGTACCGCCTGCTCGCGCTCAAGTCGCGGCCTGTGGATAAAGGCCTGATTCTGGTGGCAGACAGCATCGAGCAGTTCGACTTCCTGTTCGAAGACTTCCCCGAAGACTGGATCAAGCGCATGGCCGACACCTGGCCTGGCCCAAACACCTGGCTGGTACCGCATCAGGGCATGTTGCCGGAGTGGGTCACCGGCCAGCACGACACCGTTGCCCTGCGCGTCACTGATCATCCACAGGTGCGCGAGCTTTGCGCGCTGGTTGGGCCGCTGATTTCCACTTCGGCCAACCCCGGTGGACGGCCGGCAGCGAAGAGTCGCTTGCGGGTGGAGCAGTATTTCCGGGGAGATCTGGATCTGGTGCTGGGCGGGTTGTTGGGCGGGCGGAAGAATCCGAGTGTGATTCGTGATCTGGCCACTGGCGAGGTGGTGCGGGCGGGGTGAGCGTCTGGCTCGAGTCTGCCGGGGCTGCTTTGCAGCCCTTTCGCGACACAAGGCCGCTCCTACAGGCACCGCGTGCTACCTGCTTACGCGGTGCCTGTAGGAGCGGCCTTGTGTCGCGAAAGGGGTGCGTAGCGCCCCCAGCACTACCAGGCCATGTGCAGGATATTTCTGATTTTTACCAAAAGGCTGTGCGGATCGTATTCGGCGAAATATCCTACGCACGCTGTAGAATGCCATCACCTTCTCAGTGGGAACTCATGCCTCTAGGCTTCACATCGTCGCTGAATAACTCAGCGATCGGGTGTGGTAACCCGGAGATGATGATTCCCCATGTCAGTCATGGCAGCTGTGCGCGGGAGGCTTTTAGCCTGCCGGGTCTTGGGGTATCTCTCCGGTTTACCACCCTGCGTATAGCTGCCACCAATTCGCGTGGTAACGAGTTGTAGCGGCGATTGATTAGAGAAAACCCCATGACCAAGAAGCTTGTACCTGATCCGCCTCTCTCCCACTAACCACGAGTCACCCCTTCGGTCGCTGCGAAGCCGGCCATCCTCCGCTTTACTCGGTAAACCCAAACATCCCCATCGAAGACGCTCTGGTCCACGTCGCACTGCACCTGCGCTGTGCCTACGAAACCGGCCTGCAAGCCATGGAGCATATGCGCGAAGAAGGCCGCGGCCTGTTCTGGGCCAACCTACATGCAGTGGAAGCGGCTGAAGGTGTGGTCGACTCGCTGCTCGACAACTTCGAGGCTGGCACCCTGGACAAGCGCATGTCTCTCACCTGACACCCGCTGTGCAGGACGTTGGGGCCGTTAGCCGGCCCCAATCACTCAGGGCAGCAGTACGGCCGAACCAACGGAGCGTAGCGCCCCAGCATTTCTGGCTGGTACCGAATTCGTGAGTCCGCAGACTGTTGCCCAGCATTACTCAGTCATGTGCAGGATATTTCTGATTTTTACCAAAAGGCTGTGCGGATCGCATTCAGCGAAATATCCTACGCACGCTGTCGTATGCCATCACCTGCTCAGTGGGAACTCATGCCTCTAGGCTTCACATCGTCGCTGAATAATTCTGCGATCGGGTGTGGTAGCCCAGGTGCTTTTTTTCCATGACAGTCTATGGCGGCTGTGCGCGGGAGGCTTTCGAGCCTGCCTGGATTGGAAAATGCCCGGGTCTACCACCTCGCGTATCGCCGCCACCCAATTCACGTGGTAGTGAATTGAAGCGGTAAAGCTCCACCACCGCCCACCCCTTCGGCCGCTGCGAAGCCGGCCATCCTCCGCTTTTCTCAGTAAACCCAAACATCCCCATCGAAGACGCTCTGGTCCACGTAGCGCTGCACCTGCGCTGTGCCTATGAAACCGGTATGCAAGCCATGGAACACATGCGCGAAGAAGGCCGTGGCCTGTACTGGGCCAACCTGCACGCGGTGGAAGCGGCTGAGGGTGTGGTTGAGTCTTTACTCGACAGCTTCGAATCCGGGACATTGAGCGAGAGGATGTCGTTGACCTGACGCCCGGTGCTGGCTGTATTGGGGCCGCTCCGCGGCCCCGCAGCTCAGGGCAACAGCACCGTCGAGCCGACCGTGCGCCGCGCCGACAGCTCGCTCTGCGCCTTGGCCGCTTCGCTGAGCGGGTAGCGTTGCTGGATATCCACCGTCAGCTGGCCGCTGGCGATCATGGCGAACAGGTCATCGGCCATGGCCTGGGTGTTTTCGGCGTTGTTGGCGTAAGTGGCCAAGGTCGGCCGGGTCACGTAAAGCGAACCCTTCTGCGCCAGAATGCCCAGGTTGACGCCACTGACCGCGCCGGAGGCGTTGCCGAAGCTGACCATCAAGCCGCGTGGCTGTAGGCAGTCCAGCGAGGTCAGCCAGGTATCGGCGCCAACGCCGTCGTATACGACCGCAACCTTTTTGCCGTCAGTCAGCTCAAGCACGCGCTTGGCGACGTCTTCGTGGCTGTAGTCGATAGTCTCCCAGGCGCCGAGGGCCTTGGCCCGCTCGGCTTTTTCCGCCGAGCTGACCGTGCCGATCAGCTTGGCGCCCAGCGCTTTAGCCCACTGGCACGCCAGCGAGCCAACCCCACCAGCTGCGGCGTGGAACAGGATCACTTCGCCCGGCTGCACGGCGTAGGTCTGTTTGAGCAGGTACTGCACGGTCAGGCCTTTGAGCATCACTGCGGCAGCCTGCTCGAAGCTGATGCTGTCGGGCAGTTTGACCAGGTTGGCTTCGGGCAGCGTGTGCACTTGGCTGTAGGCGCCCAGCGGGCCGCCGACGTAGGCGACGCGGTCGCCGACCTTGAGCCGGGTGACACCTTCGCCGACCGCATCGACGATGCCGGCACCTTCGGTGCCCAGGCCCGAGGGCAGTGCTGGCGGTGGGTACAGGCCGCTGCGGAAATACGTGTCGATGAAGTTCAGGCCGATAGCCTGGTTGCGCACACGAACCTGCTGCGGGCCGGGTGGGGCCGGGTTGAACTCGACCAGTTGCAGTACTTCGGGGCCGCCATGCTGGCTGAACTGGATACGCTGGGCCATCTCGCACTCCTGTTGTCGGATTGGATGCAGGCCTTCTATCGGACGCCTTTGCTTGACTGCCGTCAACTGCGACGCGCCGGTTGCCGGTGGTATGCTACGCGGCGAATTCTTCCCTGCTCCTCCCAGGTGACCCCGATGACCAGCCGCACCGAGGCCGTGAAGGCCTATCTGCTCGACCTGCAAGACCGCATCTGCTCTGCCCTCGAACGCGAAGACGGCGGCGCCCGCTTCGTCGAGGACGCGTGGGTGCGCGAAGCCGGTGGTGGCGGGCGCACGCGGGTGATCGGGGACGGCGCGCTGATCGAGAAAGGCGGGGTCAACTTCTCCCACGTGTTCGGCAGCGGCCTGCCGCCGTCGGCCAGTGCTCACCGGCCAGAGCTGGCCGGGCGCGGCTTCGAGGCGCTGGGGGTGTCGCTGGTGATCCACCCGCATAACCCGCATGTGCCGACTTCGCACGCCAATGTGCGGTTTTTCATCGCCGAAAAAGAAGGCGAAGAGGCAGTCTGGTGGTTTGGCGGCGGCTTTGACCTCACCCCCTACTACGGCAACGAGGAAGACTGCGTGCACTGGCACCGCGTCGCCGAGCAGGCCTGCGCGCCGTTCGGCGCCGACGTCTACCCGCGTTACAAAGCCTGGTGCGACCGCTACTTCCACCTCAAGCACCGCGGCGAGCCGCGTGGCATTGGTGGGCTGTTCTTCGATGACCTCAACGAGTGGGACTTCGACACCTGCTTCGCCTTCATTCGGGCGATCGGCGATGCCTATATCGACGCCTACCTGCCGATCGTGCAGCGGCGCAAGGCCACGCCTTATACCGCTGAGCAGCGCGAATTCCAGGAGTACCGCCGTGGGCGCTATGTCGAGTTCAACCTGGTGTACGACCGTGGCACCTTGTTCGGCCTGCAATCGGGTGGGCGTACCGAGTCGATCCTGATGTCGCTGCCGCCGCAAGTGCGCTGGGGCTATGACTGGAAGCCGGCGCCAGGCAGCGAAGAAGCGCGCCTGACCGACTACTACCTGCAAGACCGCGACTGGCTTGGCCAGTAAGCCCTGTGGATAACCGAGGAAGCGCCATGGACCAATACGTCGTTTTCGGCAACCCGATCGGCCACAGCAAGTCGCCGCTGATCCACCGCCTGTTTGCCGATCAGACCGGCCAGCACATTGAATACAACACCCTGCTGGCGCCGCTGGACGAGTTCAGCGACTGCGCTCGCGGCTTCTTCAAGCAAGGCCAGGGTGCCAACGTCACCGTGCCGTTCAAGGAAGAAGCCTACCGCCTGTGCGACAGTCTCACCGAGCGTGCCCAGCGCGCCGGCGCGGTCAACACCCTGACCAAGCTGGCCGACGGCAGCCTGCAAGGTGACAACACTGACGGCGCCGGTCTGGTGCGCGACCTCACGCAAAACGCCGGGGTCGAGCTCAAGGGCAAGCGCATCCTCATCCTTGGTGCGGGCGGCGCAGTGCGCGGTGTACTCGAGCCGATTCTGGCGCATAACCCGCAGGCGCTGGTGATCGCTAACCGGACGGAAGAAAAGGCCGAGCGGCTGGCGCATGAGTTCGATGCGCTAGGGCCGGTGGTGGCCAGTGGTTTTGCCTGGCTCAGCGAGCCGGTAGATGTGATCATCAACGCCACCTCGGCCAGCCTTGCCGGGCAGATGCCGCCGATTGCCGACAGCCTGGTCGAAGCTGGCCGCACCGTGTGCTACGACATGATGTACGGCAAGGAGCCGACCCCGTTTTGCCAGTGGGCGACTCGCCTGCAGGCAGCCAAGGTACTCGATGGCCTGGGCATGCTCGCCGAACAGGCGGCCGAGGCGTTCTTCATCTGGCGTGGGGTGCGGCCGGATACAGCGCCAGTGCTGGATGAGCTGCGTCGCCAGTTGGCGCGGGGCTGAGGCCTAGGCCGGGGATCGGGCAGGGTCTCAAATTGTGTGGGGTTTGAGAATGTCGGGGCTGCTTTGCAGCCCTTTCGCGACACAAGGCCGCTCCTACACTGACCGTGTCCAGCCAGTCTGACGCGGTCCCCCCAGCATCCTGAAGTCCCAATCAATCCTCAAAGCGTATTGGACACGCCTGCGTCCCTTCCAGCTTCTGCAATTCCTCGACCACCTGCGGCCTTGCCCGCTGCAGCGTCAGGCTACCGCCATTACGCATCAGCCTCCGCGCTTCACGGTGGAGCATGTCAACGCCCGAATAGTCGATAAAGTTGACCTGCCGCGCATCGATCAGTACATGCGGCCCCTGGCAGCGTTGCAGGCGCACTTGCAGGTAGTGCGCTGCGCCAAAGAAGATCGACCCACCCACCCGCAGTACATCTGTCTCGCCTTCGCGGCTTTGCAGCACGCGGGGCTGTGAGGTGCGCTTGAGGTAGAAGAACAGCGAGGCCAGTACGCCGGCATAGATCGCGGTCTGCAGCTCCAGCAGCAGCGTTGCCATAGCGGTCAGGGCCATCACCAGAAACTCGGCGCGGCTGACCCGAAACAGCGCGCGGATGCCGCGCACATCGATCAAACCCCAGCAGATCAGCAAAATGCTGCCGGCCATGGCCGGGATCGGCAGGTGCGCAATCAGGCCGGCGCCGGTCACTGCGAACAGCGCCAACCACAGCGCGGAAAACACCCCGGCCAGCGGCGAACGTGCGCCCGCATCGTAGCTCAAGCCCGAGCGGGTGAATGAGCCGGACGAGAGGTAACCGGAGAATACGCTGCCGACCATGTTCGACAGGCCTTGGGCGCGGATTTCCTGATTGGCATCGATCATTTGCTCGGAGCGCGACGCCAGCGAGCGGGCAATCGACAGGCTGGTGACCAAGCCGAGCATGCCCACCGCCACGGCGCTTGGCAGCAAGTGCAGGATCAGTTCGAAATCCAGCAATGGCAACGGGCTCAAGGGTGGTAGCTGGCCGCTGAACGCCGGCACCCGCGCCACCTGGCCAAACCATTGCGGCAGCAACCAGGCGACCAGGCTGACCAGCAGCAGACTTATCAACAGGCTCGGCCAGCGCGGCCGCCAAAGCTTCAGCAGCAGGCCAAGCAGCAACGTCGCCAAGCCCAGCGTCAGCGCTGGCAGGTCGATTTCGCCAGCGTGACTGAGCAGATCCTGCAGGGTTTTCAGCGCGGTGGCCTGGCTCACCAGTTCGATGCCGAGCAGGTTTGGCAGTTGCCCCAGGGCAATGACCACAGCCGCACCAAGGGTGAAGCCGAGCACCACCGAGTGCGAGACAAAATTGACCAGTGCGCCAAAGCGCGCCAGTCCGAGCACCAGTTGGAAGGCGCCGGCTAGAAACGTCAGCAGCAGGATCAGGCTGATGTAGTCGCTGCTGCCACTGACGGCCAGCGGGCTGACACTGGCATACAGCACGATCGAGATGGCAGCGGTCGGGCCGCAGATCAGGTGCCACGAAGATCCCCACAGACAGGCGATGATCACCGGCACGATGGCCGCGTACAGGCCGTACTCGGCCGGCAGGCCGGCGATCAGCGCGTAGGCGATGGATTGCGGCAAGGCGAGGATGGCACCGCTCAGGCCGACCAGCAGGTCCTGGCGCATACTGCGCGGCGTTTGCCGGGGCAGCCACTTGAGGAAAGGCAGCAGGTGACTGAGGCGGTGCATGAGTTGTCCACAATCCTTAGATTTCGCCGAGATTCATCGCAGTGGGGCATCCCGGCTATAGCGCCTAGCCCCAGTTTTTTGGGGTCGTTCAGAGCTTGGCTTTGACTGCCTCAAGCGCATTGCTATCGGCTTTGGTGGTCACGCCGAGCAACCATTCGTCCAGCGATTCGGGGTGCGCTCTCACCCATGCCTTGGCCGCTTGATCGAAGCTGATCTTGTTATCCACAACCTGGGCCATGATGCTGTTTTCCATGTCCAGTGTGAACTTGAGATTCCCCAGCAGCTTCGCCGCATTCGGGCACGCTTGTGGATAACCCTTGCGGGTCAGCGTGTATACCTCGCCTTTGCTGCCGAACCACTTCTCCCCGCCGGTCAGGTAATGCATCTTCAGTTTCACGTTCATCGGGTGCGGGGTCCAGCCAAGAAAGGTGATGAACTGCTGTTTCTTGATCGCCCGATCGACCTGGGCCAGCATCGCCTGCTCGCTGGATTCCACCAGCTTCCACTGACCAAGGTTGAATTCATTCTTGTCGATGATTTCTTTCAACGAGAGATTGGCTGGGGCGCCGGAGCCGATACCGTACAGCTTGTGGTCGAACTGGTCGGCGTGTTTCTGCAGGTCAGCGAAGCTCTTGACCCCGGCGTTCCACACGTAGTCGGGCACTGCCAGGGTGAACTCGGTTCCTTCCAGGTTGCGTGACAGCTGCTGGACATCGCCGTTGGCGACGAACTTGTCATGGAAGCTCTGGTGCGCCGGCATCCAGTTGCCAAGAAAGGCGTCGACCCTCCCATCCTTGAGGCCGCCGTAGATGATCGGCACGGCCAGACTATCTACTTTTACCTGGTAGCCCAGGCTTTCCAGCAGCAGCCGGGCTACTGCGTTGGTCGAGGCAATATCACTCCAGCCAGGGTCGGCTAGTTTTACGGTGCTGCATTGCGCGTCGCTGTCGGCTGCGTTGGCTGTGGCAACGCCCAGAGCCAGGGCAAGTACGGCGGTGGAGAACATGTGCATGGCGGCCTCTCTTCTCAATCCAGGGGTGCGGGCTGTGGGTAACGTGCCTTGCGCTCGAGGTCGTCGAGATCGATGTGGTTGCGCATGTACTGTTGGCTGGCATCTACCCAGGGTTGATGGTCCCAGCTGTTCAGCTTGCCGATGGCGAGCGCTGCGCCGACCAGCCGGCGGCGGCGCTGGCTGGCCAGTACCTGCTGGCGCAGGCTGGGGACATCCCAGCGCTCTTGTGCTTCATCGATAAACGCCTGCAGCAGCGCCTGGTGGTCCGGGCTGCCCGTGAGGTTCTCCCGCTCGTGCGGGTCGCGGCTCAGGTCATAGAGTAGACAGGGGTCGTCTTCGCTGTACACGAACTTGTATGGCCCGCGGCGGATCATCATCAGTGGGCCGACCGTGCCCTCAGCCATGTATTCGCCGATCACTTCGTCGTGACCGCCCTGCCCTTGCAGATGGCCGAGCAGTGAGCGGCCGTCAAGGTGCAGGTCTTTATCCACAGCGCCACCGGCCAGCTCTACCAATGTCGGCAGCAGATCACAGGTTGATACCGAGGCGCTCACCCGGCTTGCAGCAAAGCGCCTGGGCGCATGGATCAGCAGCGGAACCCGCGCCGACATCTCGAACCAGTGCATCTTGTACCAGAGGCCTCGCTCGCCCAGCATGTCGCCGTGGTCGCCGGAGAACACGATCAAGGTGTCGTCGGCCAGGTTGCACTCCTCCAGGGTCTGCAGCAGCTGGCCGATGTTGTCGTCGATGTAGCTGCAGGCGCCAAAGTAGGCTCGGCGGGCATCGCGAATTTTATCCACAGGTAGCGGCTTGTCCCACAGGTCATAAACCTTCAGCAGGCGCTGTGAGTGGGGGTCCTGTTCTGCCTGACTGAGCCCGGTGGGCATCGGAATATCTACACCCTCATAGCGGTCCCAATATCGCTTGGGGATGGTGTAGGGGTCGTGCGGGTGGGTCATGGACACCGTCAGGCAGAACGGTCGCCCATCGTTCTCGCGCACATGGTCGTACAAGTACTGGCGCGCTTTGAACACCACCTCTTCGTCGAAATCCAGCTGGTTGGTGCGCACGCACGGCCCCGCCTGCAGCACCGAAGACATGTTGTGGAACCAGCTCGGACGCACGTGCGGTTCGTCCCAGTTCACCGCCCAGCCATAGTCGGCTGGGTAGATGTCGCTGGTCAGCCGCTCTTCGTAACCGTGCAGCTGGTCTGGGCCGCAGAAGTGCATTTTGCCTGACAGCGCAGTGCGGTAACCCAAGCGGCGCAGGTAGTGCGCATAGGTCGGTACATCGGCGGGAAAATCGGCAGCATTATCGTAGGCGCCGATGCGACTGGGCAGTTGGCCGCTGACCAGCGTGAAGCGGGACGGCGCGCACAATGGGCTGTTGCAGTAGGCTGAATCGAACACTACCGCCTGTTCCGCCAGCCGGCTCAGATGAGGCATCTGCACAGGCGAAGGGGCATAGATTGGCAGCAGGGGTGCGGCCATTTGGTCGGCCATGATGAACAGGATATTCGGGCGCGTCATATTGGCTTCCATTGTCGAGGGTTATACGATCCGCGTGCCTTTCAAGATGCGACTTCCGATAACATGGGTAAAGCCCATGGCGGGCAATGACTGGGATTAGCTGAGCTTATGTTTGAGCACCTTGCCGCGCTGTCGCTGGATACCTTGCGCGTGTTCGAAGCGGCCGCGCGCCTGCGTGGCTTTACCCCCGCTGCATTGGAGCTTGGCACCACCCAGCCGGCAGTCAGTCAGCAGGTAAAGCGCCTGGAAGCAACTCTTGGCACGCGCCTGTTCGACCGTATTTATCGGGGCATTGAGCTCACCGAAGCCGGCCAGTTGTTGTTCGAACAGGTGCACCAGGGCCTGCAGGCGATGGATGACGGCATCGCCCAGGCCAGCGGCCGCGGTCAACGCGAGGTGCTGCAGGTGGCCACTGACTTTGCCTTCGCAGCATTCTGGCTGATGCCGCGGCTGCAGCGCTTTCATGAGGCTTATCCACAGGTGGATGTAAGCCTGGTGACCGGTGAACGTAGTCAGGGCATGTTGCGCCCTGACATCGACGTGGCGGTGCTGTTCGGCGATGGGCGTTTCCATCAGGGGGAGAGCCGCTGGTTGTTCGATGAGGAGGTTTTCCCGGTGTGCAGCCCGCGGATGACTGATGGCAAACCCTTGTCAGCCTCGGCTTTGCAACGGTTGCCGTTGCTGCATTTGAAGGGCGAGCAGGCCAGCCGCTGGTTTGACTGGGCGGGGGTGTTTCGCGGCTTTGGCGTGTCCAGCCCAGCGCCGGCTGGGCAATTGCGCTTTGATAACTACACGCTGCTGATTCAGGCGGCGATTGCCGGGCAAGGCGTGGCGATTGGCTGGGGGCATTTGGTGGACGGGCTGGTGGAACAAGGGTTGTTGTGCCGGCCATTGGCGGGGAGTTTGCGCTCGGACCGCGGGTATTACGTGGTATTACCGCCGCGCAAGCGCCGTGGGGCGTTGATCGAGCGGTTTGTGGATTGGCTGGAGCAAGAGCGCAACCGTTAAGAGGTTGGGCTGCTCTGCGGTCTCGGCTATCTTTTCATTGCATCACTGCCTTGCCGGCGGTGGCGGTGGAAGCGTAATCAGGAGCTATCGTGCAGAGAATCAAGGGTTACCACGCGCACGTCTATTACGACGCGCAGAGCATGGAGCAGGCGCGGGAGCTGTGCGAGGAGGCGACACGGCTGTTTCCCGTGAGCATGGGGCGCATGCATCAGAAGCCAGTAGGGCCGCACCCGGACTGGAGCTGCCAGCTGGCGTTTGCGCCGGAGGTGGTGGGCGTGGTGCTGCCGTGGTTGGCGTTATATCGACGCGGGCTGGTGGTGTTTCTGCACCCGCTGACTGGCGATGAGCTGGCCGATCACCGTGATCATGCGATCTGGATGGGCGCTTTACGACCGTTGGACCTGTCGATCTTCGAGGAGTGAAGCAGGGCCATCCGCGCTGCAGCAGCGCGAGTGGCCCAGGTCAACTCAGCGACGAGCCGAGCGTACGCCTTCAGCCAGCGCCGAGCACAGGCTCAGCACATCGTTGACGGCCTGCTCGTTGCTGCTGGCGTTGGCAATCTTGTCGACCAGCGCCGAGCCAACCACCACACCTTCAGCCAGGCGCGCGATCGCCGCTGCTTGCTCAGGGGTGCGGATACCAAAGCCGACGCTGATCGGCAGGTCAGTATGGCGACGCAGACGCGCCAGCGCCTCGCTGACGTGCTCGCTGGTAGCAGAACCGGCACCGGTGACGCCTGCCACCGAGACGTAGTAGACGAACCCCGAGCTGCGCTCGAGCACGCGCGGCAGGCGCGCATCGTCGGTGGTTGGTGTAGTCAGGCGAATGAAGTCGATACCCGCGGCCTGCGCCGGGGTGGCCAGCTCGGCGTCGTGCTCAGGCGGCAGGTCGACGATGATCAAGCCGTCAACGCCAGCCTCGTTGGCCTCGGCAACAAACTTCTCTACGCCAAAGCGGTGGATCGGATTGTAGTAACCCATCAGCACGATTGGCGTGGTCTGGTTGTCGACGCGGAACTCGCGAACCATCTGCAAGGTTTTTGCCAGGGTCTGGCCGGCGTCCAGGGCGCGCAAGGTCGCCAGTTGGATCGCCACGCCGTCAGCCATCGGGTCGGTGAACGGCATGCCCAGCTCGATCACGTCGGCACCGGCGGCTGGCAGGCCCTTGAGGATGGCCAGTGAGGTGTCGTAGCCAGGGTCGCCGGCAGTGATGAAAGTGACCAGCGCCGAGCGGCCTTCGGCCTTGAGGTCGGCAAAGCGTTGTTCGAGACGGCTCATGCCTGTTTCTCCTGGGCGGCCATGTGGTTCATCACGGTTTGCATGTCTTTGTCGCCACGGCCGGACAGGCACACCACCATCAAGTGGTCGCTAGGCAGGGTCGGCGCGCGCTTGATGGCTTCAGCCAGGGCGTGGGCAGTTTCCAGCGCCGGGATGATGCCTTCCAGACGGCACGTGGCGTGGAACGCATCGATCGCTTCGTCGTCGGTGATGCTGACGTACTCGACCCGCTTCACTTCGTGCAGGAAGGCATGCTCCGGGCCAATGCCGGGGTAGTCCAGGCCTGCCGAAATCGAATGGGCATCGGTGATCTGACCGTCGCCGTCCTGCAGCAGGTAGGTGCGGTTGCCGTGCAGCACGCCCGGTACGCCGCCGTTGAGGCTGGCGGCGTGCTTGTCGGTGTCGACGCCATGGCCGCCGGCTTCAACGCCGATGATCTGCACGCTGGCGTCATCGAGGAACTCGTGGAACAGGCCCATGGCGTTGGAGCCACCACCGACGCAGGCCACCAGACTGTCTGGCAGACGGCCTTGTTTTTCCTGCATCTGGGCGCGAGTTTCCTTGCCGATGATCGACTGGAAGTCGCGCACCATCGCAGGATAGGGGTGCGGGCCAGCAACGGTGCCGATCAGGTAGAAGGTATCGTCGACGTTGGTGACCCAGTCGCGCAGCGCTTCGTTCATGGCGTCTTTGAGGGTGCCGGTGCCGGAGGTAACCGGAACGATCTCGGCGCCCAGCAGCTTCATGCGGAACACGTTGGCTTGCTGGCGCTCGATGTCGGTGGCGCCCATGTAGATCACGCACGGCAGGCCGAAACGGGCAGCCACGGTTGCGGTGGCGACACCATGCATGCCGGCGCCGGTTTCGGCGATCAGGCGTTTTTTGCCCATGCGCTTGGCCAGCAGTACCTGGCCGATGCAGTTGTTAACCTTGTGCGCGCCGGTGTGGTTGAGCTCTTCGCGCTTGAAGTAGATCTGCGCGCCGCCGCAGTGCTCGGTCAGGCGCTCGGCGAAGTACAGCGGGTTGGGCCGGCCGATGTAATCACGTTGGAAGTACGCCAGCTGCTCGATGAACGCCGGGTCGGCCTTGGCCGCTTCGTATTCGCGGGCCAGGTCCAGCACCAGCGGCATCAGGGTTTCTGCCACGTAGCGGCCACCGAACGAGCCGAACAGGCCGTCGGCGTCGGGGCCAGCGCGGAATTGGGTCTGGGTCATGGAGCGCTCCAAGGCGATATGGATGACTGATGGGCTTTACTCTAACTTCACTGCGCTCGGCTGAAAACCGATAAGATTGCGCAAACATGTCAGGAAATCTCACAGGTTATGCGCCACGACCTTCCTCCCCTGAATGCTCTGCGGGCATTTGAAGCGACCGCCCGGCTGAACAGCGTCAGCCAGGCCGCCGAGCAGCTGCACGTGACCCACGGCGCGGTCAGCCGGCAGATCAAGGTGCTGGAAGAGCATCTTGGGGTGGCGTTGTTCGTCAAGGATGGGCGTGGCGTCAAACTCACAGATGCCGGCGTGCGCCTGCGCGATGCCAGTGTCGATGCCTTCGACCGCCTGCGCGGCGTGTGTGCCGAGCTAAGCCGGGATGTCAGCGAAGCACCGTTCGTGCTGGGCTGCTCGGGCAGCCTGCTGGCGCGCTGGTTTATCCCCAGGCTCGGGCGACTGAATGCCGAGCTGCCGGCGCTGCGCCTGCACCTGTCGGCGGGTGAAGGCGACCTCGATCCGCGCCGCCCGGGGCTGGATGCGCTGCTGGTGTACGCCGAGCCGCCGTGGCCGGCAGATATGCAGGTCCATGTCCTGGCTGCAGAGCGCATCGGCCCGGTGCTCAGCCCGCACTTTGCCGGCTCGCAGAGCCTGCGCAACGCCCCATCGGCAGCATTGCTGCAGCAAGCGTTGCTGCACACCACCTCGCGACCACAAGCCTGGCCTACCTGGGCGGCGCAGCATGGCCTGAGCACGGGCGAGCTACAGCTGGGGCAGGCGTTCGAGCATTTGTATTATTTGCTGGAGGCGGCCGTGGCAGGCCTGGGCGTGGCGATTGCACCGCAACCGTTGGTAGCGGACGACTTGCGTGCCGGGCGTTTGATTGCACCCTGGGGGTTCTCGCCCACCAACGCCGCGCTGGCGCTGTGGGTGCCGCGGCGCGCCGCAGATGGGCGCGCCGAGCAACTGGCGCAGTGGCTGCGCCGCGAGCTGGAGCAGATGGCTTAGTTGCGTTTTGTCAGTAGGTAAGCCGCCAGCAGGCCCAGTGCGCCAACGGCAACGCCGGCGGCAGTCCATGGGTGCTCTTGGGCGTAGTCACGGGTAGCGATGCCGGTTTGACGGGTGCGGGTCTTGACCTCGTCATAGGCGTCGCTGATGACGCTGCGCGAGTGTTTCAGGGCGTTTTCGGCGTTGCCGCGAATGGCCTTGAGGGACTTTTGCGATTCTTCGGAGGCGTCATTCTTGAGCGTCTCGAGGGTGTTGAGGAGGCTCTCGATCTCGGCTTCCATGCTTTGCAGCGATGTCTTACGCAGGGTGTTGCGGGCCATGTTGACTCTCCTTCGCAATGGTAAGTGGCAGTAACTAGTGCGACTGTGCCGCGCGGCAAAAGTGCGATCGAACTTTTTCTCGAATTGACCGCTCGCAGGTAAATCAGGCCTGCACTGCTAGGCTCATCTGCGGTAATCACTCGAGGAACGCGCTAATGTCTGAGCATCGTACGTACAAGAAAATCGAGCTGGTTGGGTCTTCCACGACCAGTGTAGAGGACGCCATCAACAACGCTATCGCCGAGGCCGGCAAGAGCCTCAAGCATCTGGAATGGTTCGAAGTCACCGAAACCCGCGGCCATATCGAGAATGGCAAGGTCGCGCACTTCCAGGTCACCTTGAAGGTTGGCTTCCGTATTGCCGAGAGTTGAAACACTACCGGGCTAGAGTGTCCGTGCGGGATGGGGTAATACAGTTCAGGGGCGCGCGTTGCGCCCTGTTTGATTGATCTGAACAAGGAGAGCGATCGATGAACAAGCTACTGATGGCGATGGGTTTGCTGATGCTGGCCGGTGGTGCCATGGCCGCAGGCAAACCGTGCGAGGAGCTCAAGGCAGAGATTGCGGCGAAGCTGGATGCCAAAGGGGTCAGTGGTTACACGCTGGAGATCATCGACAAGGGTGATCCAGCGGGCAAAGTGGTGGGCTCTTGCGAGGGCGGCACCAAGGAAATCGTCTACACGCGCAAGTAATATTGCCTGCGTAATGGCCAATTGGGGCTGCTCTGCAGCCCTTCGCGGCGGTCCGGCGTCCCGGTAAACCGCTCCCACAGGGATCTGCAGCGCCTGTGGGAGCGGGTTTACCGGGACGCCGGACCGCCGCGAAGCGGCCCCAATCGCATCTGCACTCAGTCGGCCTTGAGCGCCTGCGCGAGCAGTTCGTACGACCGGATGCGGTCGGCGTGCTCGTAAAGGTCACAGGTGAAGATCAGCTCATCAGCACCGGTCTGCTCCAGCAGCACCTCTACCTTGGCCCGCACCTTCTGCGGGCTGCCGATCATCGCCAGACCCAGGAAACTCATCACCGCTTCGCGCTCATGGGGCAGCCACAGGCCGTCCATGGTGCTCACCGGTGGGCGCTGCATCAGGCTCTGGCCACGCATCAGTGCGAGGATTCGTTGATATACCGAGGTCGCCAGATACTCGGCTGTCTCGTCGGTATCAGCGACCACCATCGGCACGCCGAGCATCACATAGGGCTTGTCGAGCACCGTCGACGGCTTGAAGTGATTACGGTAGGTGCGAATCGCCTCATGCATGTAGCGCGGCGCAAAGTGCGAGGCAAAGGCGTAAGGCAAGCCGCGTATGCCAGCCAGCTGGGCGCTGAACAGGCTGGAACCGAGCAGCCAGATCGGCACCTCGGTGTCATACCCCGGCACGGCGATCACTTTTTGATCAGGCGTGCGTGGGCCGAGGTAGCGCACCAGTTCTTCGACATCATCTGGGAAGTCGTCGGCGCTGCCCGAGCGCTCGCGGCGCAGGGCGCGGGCGGTCATCTGGTCAGAGCCGGGCGCACGCCCCAGGCCAAGGTCGATACGACCGGGATAGAGGCTGGCGAGGGTGCCGAACTGCTCGGCGATCACCAGTGGTGCGTGGTTGGGCAGCATCACCCCGCCGGCGCCGACACGGATGGTCGAGGTGCCGCCGGCCAGGTAGCCGAGCAGCACCGAGGTGGCCGAGCTGGCGATGCCGTCCATGTTGTGGTGTTCAGCCACCCAGAAGCGGTTGTAGCCAAAGCGTTCGACGTGGCGCGCCAGGTCCAGTGAATTGTGCAGGGATTGGGCTGGGCCGGCGTCGGCGCGTACCGGGACCAGGTCGAGGGTTGAAATCTTCAGATCACGCAACTGCGTCATCGCTGCCTCCGCAAAAAAGTAAAGGGCGTTAGCCTTGTAGACTCTGTATGGGCAGATTCGATGTATTCAATGTTTGCCTGCGGATTGTTCTGAACTTGCCGTAGGTGGTGTCCTCTCAATCTTTACCTACACGCAAGCAAATGTTCAGGGGACACCATGAAAAAGACAGCATCAGCGGTATGGCAAGGTGGTCTGAAGGATGGCAAAGGCATGCTGTCCACCGAGAGCGGCGCGCTCAAGCAGAACCCTTATGGCTTCAATACCCGCTTTGAAGACACCCCCGGCACCAATCCTGAAGAACTGATCGGCGCTGCCCACGCCGGCTGCTTTTCGATGGCACTGTCGATGATGCTCGGTGAGGCTGGCCTGACCGCACAGCGCATCGACACCACCGCCGAAGTCACCCTCGACAAACAGGACGACGGCTTCGCCATCACCGCCGTGCACCTGATCCTCAAGGCCAAGGTGCCAGGTGCCAGCCAAGAGCAGTTCACCGAGATCGCCAACAAGGCCAAGGCCGGTTGCCCGGTGTCGAAAGTGCTCAATGCGCAGATCAGCCTCGACGCCACACTGGAGGGCTGAGGCGGCGCAACTGGGGCGGTTTGTTGTAGTCTAAGGATTGTCGGCAGTTGGCCTGCCGCTCCAGGAGCCGTCCCATGATTCGCGTTGCAATCGCCCTGCTGGCTTCGCTGCTCGCTACTTCTGCGTTAGCTGCAGTGAAGCCCTGCGAAGAGCTCAAAGCTGAAATCGAAGCGAAGATCCAGGCCCGAGGCGTAGCCTCCTACACCCTGGAGATTGTTGCCAACAGTGAGGTCACCGACCAGAACATGGTGGTGGGCAGCTGTGAAGGTGGCAGCAAGAAGATCATTTATCAAAAGAATGATCAGTAACGGTTGATGCCATGGGGCTGCTCGGACTCGAGCAGCCCCATTTTCTTTATGGGATGCAAAACACGTCGCTGGGCTCATCCACCAACACTTTGCGACTGGTGTCGTAGAGGTACACCTGCGGCTGCATGGCTGGTGCCCTGGCCTCCAGGCGATAGCGCTGGCCGGCTTCGAAGTTGTCGAACCGTACGGTCAGGTAGCAGGTGCGCTGGGTAGGGTCAGTAGTGAACAGCCCGCCACTGAGCTCATAGTCAAAACGCACTCTCAGCTCGTGTTGGCCGGGGGGTACCTGAAAGTAGCGGCCGTCGTCGAGGCGCTTGCCATCGAGGCGGTCAGCCATGATCACCTTGCCGGGGGTCATGGTGTAGAGGTCGACCCACGCCTGTTTTGGGTCAACGGGGGGCAAGGGGCTGGCGCAGGCCCCAAGTGTACTCAGGGCGATCAGCATCATGGGCTGGCGCATGGTGGAACTCCCACTTGCAGGTTACAAGCCTTGAGCATAGCGCCAATCGTCGCCATCAGCTGCGTTGGCAGCCCGCCGGTGCACCCTGGCCTACCAGCTTTTGTTGCTCATCGTAGAGTTTCAGCCACGGCCTGAAGCCGATGCTGCCTGCTTGCAGGCTGTAGCGCTGGCCAGCGTTGAAGTCCTTGAAGTCGACATTCAGCTGACAGTCGCGCCAGAGCGGCTCGGCCACCGGGCCAATGTTGCTCGGCGCTACCGGGAATTGATAGCGCACGGTCAGCTCATGCTTGCCGGGCTCGACCTCGAAGTAACGGTTGTCTTGCCAGTCGCGCTCGTCGACCTGCACGGCATGCAGCGCCGTGTCATCGCTCGGTTCGAGGTCGACCCAGGCTTTGCTCGGGTCGGCATCGGGCAGGGTCGAGCAACCTGACAACAGCAGTAAGGCGCCGATGGCTATCGGTGCACGCATGGCGATACTCCCCCTTGGCGAGATAGTCTGTGGCTTTGCACAACCTTGAGCGAGATGAACAGCGGCGATGCTTTGCGATCTTTTTAGTCAGCGCTCAGGCCTTGGGGCACTCGACCGCGTTTTCTCACCTTTGGTTCCCGTACTGGCGCTTGTTCTGCTGAGCGGTTGCAGCAGCGTGAGTTACTACAGCCAACTGGCCGCGGGCCAATTGCAGTTGCTGCGTGCGCGCCAGCCGGTCGAGCAGCTGCTGCGCGACCCGGCGACAGATCCGGTGTTGCGCGAGCGGCTTGAGCACGCCGAGAAGGCCCGAGTGTTTGCCAGCGATGTGCTGAAGCTGCCGGATAACCGCAGCTACCGGGTGTATGCCGATCTGGGCCGGCCGTACGTGGTATGGAATGTGTTCGCCACGCCTGAGCTGTCGCTGCAGCCGATCACCCACTGCTTCCCGATTGCCGGCTGCGTGGCCTATCGCGGTTACTACCGCCAAGGCGCAGCGCGCGGTGCGGCGGCGTTGATGCGCCAGCAAGGGCTGGACGTGTATGTCGGCGGTGTCGAAGCCTACTCGACCTTGGGCTGGTTCGATGACCCGCTGCTGTCGTCGATGCTTGGCTGGGGTGACGAGCGGCTGGCTTCGCTGATCTTTCACGAGCTGGCGCACCAGCGCTTCTACGTGAAGGACGACACCGAGTTCAACGAATCCTTTGCCACTTTTGTCGAGCAACAGGGCACGCGGCAATGGCGCGCCGCCCGTGGCCTTGCAGCGGTTGGCGAAGACACTTCACGGCAACGCGAGCAGTTCATTCAGTTGGTGCTCGATAGCCGTGAGCGATTGCAGCAGCTCTACGCGGGGCAACTGTCCGATGCCGCCAAGCGAGCGGCCAAGCAAGCCGAGTTTGCCCGTCTGCGCGCCGAGTACCGGCAGCTGCGCGATGGTCAATGGGCGGGCGACAAACGCTATGACGCCTGGATCTACGCACCAATGAGCAATGCCAAGCTGTTGCCCTTCGGCCTTTATGACCAATGGGTGCCGGCCTTTGCGGCAATGTTCCAGCAGGTCGGCAGGGATTGGCCGCGGTTCTATCAGGCGGTTGAACAGCTGGGCAAGCTGCCCCTGGCGCAGCGTAAAGCTGAGCTGGGCAAGCTTGCGCAGCCGTCGGCGAAGCCGATCAGGCCCTGATAAACGCCTGATGCAGTTCAGCCAGCGTTTCGAAATGGAAGGCTGGCGCTTCTGCCGTCAGCTCTTCGCGGCTGCCGAAGCCGTAGCCCACCGCCACGGCCTGCACGCCGTTGCTGCGCGCGCCGATCAGGTCGTGCTTGCGGTCACCGATCATCAGGGTATGCGCCGGGTCGAGGCCTTCCTGCTCGAGCAGGTGGGCGATCAGCTCGACCTTGTTGGTGCGCGTGCCATCCAGCTCGCTGCCGTAGATCACTTTGAAGTGATGGTCGAAGGCAAAGTGGCGGGCAATTTCGCGGGCAAATTCCCACGGCTTCGAGGTGGCTACATACAGCGTGCGGCCTTGCTCGTTGAGCGCTTGGAGCAGCTCGGGCACGCCGGCATACACGCTGTTTTCATAGAGCCCGGTGACCTTGAAGCGCTCGCGGTAGAAGTTCACCGCCTGCCAGGCCTTGGCCTCGTCGAACTCGTAGAACTGCATGAAGGCCTGCAGCAAGGGCGGGCCGATGAAGTGTTCGAGGCGGGTCAGGTCCGGCTCGTCGATGCCCAGTTTGGCCAGGGCGTACTGGATCGAACGGGTAATGCCCAGACGCGGGTCGGTCAGGGTGCCGTCCAGGTCGAAAAGAATGGTCTGCTGGTGCATGGAGTCTCTCGGTTGTGCGGATGGGCGCCGCGAAGGCGTCATTCCGGGCGGTCGTAGCCTTCGGCCAGGTGCAGGTCCTTGAGCTTGACGTAGTTGGCGGCACTGTACGGGAAAAACGCCCGCTCCTTGTCAGTCAGTGCCCGCGCCTGTTTGACCGGGCTGCCGACATACAGGTAACCGCTTTGCAGGCGCTTGCCCGGCGGCACCAGGCTGCCGGCGCCGATGATCACTTCGTCCTCGACCACCGCGCCATCCATGATGGTGCTGCCCATGCCGACCAGGATGCGATTGCCCAGGGTGCAGCCATGCAGCATGACTTTGTGACCGATGGTCACCTCGTCGCCGATGATCAGTGGGAAGCCGTCCGGGTTGAACGGGCCGGCATGGGTGATGTGCAGCACGCTGCCGTCCTGCACGCTGGTGCGCGCACCGATGCGGATGCGGTGCATGTCGCCGCGCACCACGGTCAGCGGCCATACCGAGCTGTCCTCGCCGATCTGCACGTCGCCCAGCACCACCGCCGAACGGTCGACAAAGGCCCGGGGTCCAACTATCGGAGTGTGTTGCTGAAAGCTACGAATGGCCATGATAGCGCCTCTCTTGAATGCCAATAGGCGGGCTGCCTGCTGCGGACGGCGTCGATTGTAATTAAGATGGTCCCATGTTTCTCCTGCCAAGGTATCCAAACCGTGAGTGCGAACAACCCGCTTCTGCAGTCCTACGATCTGCCGCCCTTCTCGGCAATCCGTGCCGAACACGTGTTGCCGGCGATCGAACAGATCCTTGCCGATAACCGTAAAGCCATCGCTGAAATTCTCAAAAGCCAGGGCCAGCACCCTACCTGGGCTGGCCTGGTGCTGGCGATGGACGAACTCAACGACCGCCTCGGCGCGGCCTGGAGCCCGGTCAGCCACCTCAATGCGGTGTGCAACAGCGCCGAGCTGCGCGAGGCCTATGAGTCGTGCCTGCCGGCCTTGAGCGCCTACTCCACCGAGATGGGCCAGAACCGCGAGCTGTTCCAGGCCTATGAAGCCCTGGCCAACAGCCCCGAGTCGGCGACCTTCGACGTCGCCCAAAAGACCATCCTCGAGCACGCCCTGCGTGACTTCCGCCTGTCGGGTATCGACCTGCCGGCGGACAAACAGCAGCGCTATGCCGAAGTGCAGAGCAAGCTCAGCGAGCTGGGCAGCCGCTTCTCCAACCAATTGCTCGACGCCACCCAGGCCTGGAGCAAGCACGTCAGCGACGAAGCCGCCCTCGCCGGCCTGACCGAATCGGCCAAGGCGCAGATGGCTGCCGCTGCGCAAGCCAAGGGCCTCGATGGCTGGCTGATCACCCTGGAATTCCCCAGCTACTACGCGGTGATGACCTACGCCAACGACCGCGCCCTGCGTGAAGAACTGTACGCCGCTTACTGCACCCGCGCTTCGGACCAAGGCCCGAACGCTGGCCAGTTCGACAACGGCCCGGTCATGAACGAGATCCTCGACCTGCGTCAGGAGCTGGCGCAGCTGCTCGGTTACCCGAACTTCGCCGAGCTGAGCCTGGCGACCAAGATGGCTGAGTCCAGCGACCAGGTGCTGAGCTTCCTGCGGGACCTGGCCAAGCGCAGCAAGCCGTTTGCCGCGCAGGACCTGGCACAGCTCAAGGCCTACGCTGCCGAGCAAGGCTGCCCTGAACTGGCCAGCTGGGACGTCGGTTACTTCGGCGAGAAGCTGCGCGAGCAGCGCTACAGCGTTTCGCAGGAAACCCTGCGTGCCTACTTCCCGATCGACAAGGTGCTGTCTGGCCTGTTCGCCATCGTCCAGCGCCTGTACGGCATCGAAATCGCCGAACTCAAGGGCTTCGACAGCTGGCACCCGGACGTGCGCCTGTTCGAGATCAAGGAGAACGGCGAGCACGTCGGGCGCTTCTTCTTCGACCTTTATGCCCGCGCCAACAAGCGTGGCGGGGCCTGGATGGACGGCGCGCGCGACCGCCGCCGTACCGAGGCTGGCAGCCTGCAGAGCCCGGTGGCCAACCTGGTGTGCAACTTCACCCCGGCCGCGCCTGGCAAGCCGGCGCTGCTGACCCACGATGAAGTCACCACTCTGTTCCACGAATTCGGCCACGGCCTGCATCACCTGCTGACCCGCATCGAGCATGCCGGCGTATCCGGCATCAACGGTGTGGCTTGGGATGCGGTCGAGCTGCCAAGTCAGTTCATGGAAAACTGGTGCTGGGAGCCCGAGGGCCTGGCGTTGATCTCGGGCCACTTCGAGACCGCCGAGCCACTGCCGCAGGACCTGCTCGACAAGATGCTCGCAGCGAAGAACTTCCAGTCCGGCATGATGATGGTGCGCCAGCTCGAGTTCTCGCTGTTCGATTTCGAGCTGCACGCCACCCATGGCGACGGTCGCAGCGCGCTGGAGGTGCTGGAAGGCGTGCGTGATGAAGTCACGGTGATGCGTCCGCCGGCCTACAACCGCTTCCCGAACAGCTTCGCGCACATCTTTGCCGGCGGTTACGCTGCCGGTTACTACAGCTATAAATGGGCCGAAGTGCTGTCGGCTGATGCCTTCTCGCGCTTCGAAGAAGAAGGCGTACTCAATGCCGAAACCGGCCGCGCCTTCCGTGAGGCGATCCTCGCCCGCGGTGGTTCGCGTGAGCCGATGGTACTGTTTGTCGACTTCCGTGGGCGCGAGCCGTCGATCGATGCCCTGCTGCGTCACTGCGGCTTGAGCGAGGATGCAGCGGCATGAGTGAGGTGCCTGTGAGCAAGACCAAAAAACGCTTTATCGCCGGGGCGGTCTGCCCGGCGTGCAGCGAGCCGGATCGCTTGACCATGTGGAGCGAAGACGGCGTACCGCACCGAGAGTGCGTCGCCTGCGGGTTTACCGATACGCTCAACGAGCAGGGCCTGTCGGTGCCCAAGGAGCTGGGCACACGGGTCAATCAACAGGCGGTCAAGGCTGAGCCGGTCAAGGTGCAGACGGTGCAGTTTTTCCCTAACCCCAAGTTGAAAAAGCCCAGCGAGTAACTGAGCGCCGGGCGGTCATGGCATTGGCTGCGCATTCGGAGTACTGTATATAAAAACAGTTCTCCGAGTATGCTCATGTCAGTCTCTCCTGTGCGCGGTCGTGGCACCGCCGACAATCCTCATAACCGATTTGCGCCAAGCGTATCGGTGGCGGAGGATGACGGCTGGTATCAAGAGGTGCCGCTCACCCAGGGCACCGAGATCCGCAGCGAAACCGCCAAGACCATCATCACCCGCAACACCTCCCCCGACCTGCCCTTCGACCGTTCGATCAACCCCTATCGCGGTTGCGAGCACGGCTGCATCTACTGCTATGCGCGGCCCAGCCATGCTTACTGGGATTTGTCCCCAGGGCTGGATTTCGAAACCAAGCTGATTGCCAAGACCAACGCTGCCGAAGTGCTCGAACAACAGCTGAGCAAGCCGGGATATGTCTGTGCACCGATCAACCTTGGCTCCAACACCGACCCGTACCAGCCCATCGAGCGTGAGCAGTTGCTGACCCGGCGCTTGCTGGAGGTACTGCTGCGCTTTCGCCATCCGGTCACCATCGTCACCAAAGGCTCGTTGATTCTGCGTGACCTCGACCTGCTCACCGAGCTGGCTCAGCAGCGCCTGGTGCGGGTAATGATCAGCCTGACCACCCTCGATGATGAGCTCAAACGTGTGCTCGAGCCGCGTGCGGCAGCGCCCAAGGCACGCCTGCGGGCGATCCGGGTGATGCGCGCAGCGGGTATCCCGGTCGGCGTGCTGTGCTCGCCGATGATCCCGATGATCAACGACAGCGAGCTGGAGCATCTGCTTGAAGCGGCCAAGGAGGCCGGAGCGCAAAGTGCGGCGTACATGATGTTGCGTTTGCCGTTGGAGGTAGCGCCGTTGTTCGAACAGTGGTTGCAGGATCATTACCCGCAGCGCGCCGCGCACGTGCTCAGCCTGATCCGCCAGAGCCGCGGCGGCGAACTTTACGACAGCCGGTTCGGCAGCCGCATGCGCGGTGAAGGGGTGTTTGCCGAATTGTTGCAGCAGCGCTTCTCTCGGGCCATGCGCCGGCTGGATTTTGCCGGCCGCGAGGCGCAAACGCTGGACTGCTCGGCGTTCTGTCGGCCCGGCGGGCAGATGGCACTGTTTTGAGCCCAGGCAGTTACCCTTCAGCCCAACTAATACTGCACAATATTTTTACTAATGACCCTTGGCCTCTGATGTTTTTTTGCTATTATCAAAGTCCCGCCAAATGAAGCTGGAACGCCCGTTCTAGAGCCTTCAAATTAAGTTTCAGTTAAGTTTTCCCCGGTAGCGTAGGAAATCAGTCCACACCGACTGTGATTCATGGCCCGTGCGTGTCATCTAATTCCCCGCATAGCCAGAATCTTTAACCGGTAATATGGAACTTACCCACACCGTCTAGAGGATGAATCATGCCCATCAAGGACCCATCCAAAGCCGCCCCGGCTGCTGTCCCGGCCGAAAGCGCCGATGCCGCCCTTAAGCATATCGTCGACGGCTTCCTGAAGTTTCATCACGATGTGTTTCCAGAGCAGCAAGAGCTGTTCAAGAAGCTCGCCACAGCGCAAACCCCACGCGCTATGTTCATTACCTGTGCCGACTCACGGATTGTTCCCGAACTGATCACCCAGAGCTCGCCAGGCGACCTGTTCGTGACCCGTAACGTCGGTAACGTGGTTCCGCCTTATGGCCAGATGAACGGTGGTGTTTCGACAGCCATCGAGTACGCCGTGCTGGCCCTCGGTGTGCACCACATCATCATCTGTGGCCACTCCGACTGCGGCGCCATGCGTGCGGTGCTCAACCCCGCTTCGCTGGAAAAGATGCCGACCGTAAAGGCCTGGCTGCGCCACGCCGAAGTCGCCCGCACCGTGGTTGAAGACAACTGCTCGTGCGGCAGCGAGCACGAGACCATGCAGGTCGTGACCAAAGAAAACGTCATCGCCCAGCTGCAGCACCTGCGCACGCACCCGTCGGTCGCTTCGCGCCTGGCCGCTGGCCAGTTGCACATCCACGGTTGGATTTACGACATCGAGACCAGCCGGATCGAAGCCTATGACGCCGTCAGCGACAGCTTCCTGCCGTTGGAGGCTGGCCAGCCGATCCCCAGCGCCACGCCGAGAGGCCGCTACTAAGCGACCCTGACACCCGCAAAACCTTGATAGCCGACCGCGCACCCTAAGGGGCGCGGTGCGGCCTTCGGCTGCCTTGAATTTCCCTGACCGAGTTGCCGGCATCTGCGCTGGCGGCGGGCGCCTGCGCGCCTGTCAGGGGCCCATTGTGCCCATGGCCAGCGGACCGGCCATGTGTCTAGAAAGGAGAAATACGGTGAACAAAACACAGATCAAGGCGGCCCTGCCGCGAGAATTACTGGCTTCAGTGGTGGTGTTTCTGGTGGCCCTGCCCCTTTGTATGGGTATCGCCATCGCATCCGGCATGCCGCCTGCCAAGGGGCTGATTACCGGCATTATCGGCGGCATCGTGGTCGGCTTCATTGCCGGTTCGCCGCTGCAGGTCAGTGGCCCGGCGGCGGGCCTGGCGGTGCTGGTGTTCGAGCTGGTGCGCCAGCATGGCATGGCCATGCTTGGGCCGATTCTGCTGCTGGCGGGCTTGCTGCAGCTATTGGCCGGGCGTTTTCGTTTGGGCTGCTGGTTTCGGGTTACGGCACCGGCGGTGGTGTACGGCATGCTCGCCGGGATTGGCGTGCTGATTGTGCTGTCGCAGGTGCATGTGATGTTCGACACCGCGCCGCAGCCTTCGGGCCTCAACAACCTGCTGGCCTTCCCCGAAACGCTGCTGGCAGCGCTGCCGCTGGAAAACGCGGGGAATGGCTGGCAGGCCGGTGCGCTTGGCTTGGGCACCATCGCCATGATGTGGGCCTGGGAGCGCTTCCGGCCGCAGCGGCTGCGCTTTGTGCCGGGCGCGCTGCTCGGTGTGGCAAGCATGACCGCAATCGCCATGTGGCTGGCACTGCCGGTCAACCGCGTGGTGGTGCCGGCGGACCTGTCCGAAGCGATCGACTGGCTGCGCCCGGATGACCTGCTGAAGCTGGCCGACCCGACCTTGCTGGTCGCCGCCTTTGCCCTGGCCTTCATCGCCAGTGCTGAAACGCTTCTGTCTGCTGCAGCGGTAGACCGCATGCACAGCGGGCAGCGCTCGGACTTCGACAAGGAGCTTTCGGCGCAAGGCATCGGCAACATGCTCTGCGGCGTGCTCGGTGCGCTGCCGATGACCGGGGTGATCGTGCGCAGCTCGGCCAACGTCCAGGCCGGCGCGCAGACTCGCGCTTCGGCGATCCTGCATGGTGTCTGGCTGCTGGGCTTTGTGGTAGTGCTGAGCAGCGTGCTGCAGCAGATTCCGGTGGCGAGCCTGGCCGGGGTGCTGGTGTATACCGGGATCAAGCTGGTTGATTTCAAGGCGTTTCGCAGCCTTGGCCGATATGGCCGGATGCCGATGTTCACCTATGCCGCAACAGCGCTGGCGATCATCTTCACCGACCTGCTGACCGGGGTCTTGCTGGGCTTTGCCTTGACTCTGTTGAAGCTGGCGTTCAAGGCGGCCCGGCTGAAAATCAATCTGGTCGACCTGGCCAAGCCTGGGCATATGGAGTTGCGCCTGAGCGGCGCGGCCACCTTCCTCAAGGTGCCGGCCCTGACCCAGGTACTTGAGCAGGTGCCTGCGGGCACGACCCTGCATGTGCCGCTGGGCAACCTGAGCTACATCGACCACTCGTGCCTGGAGTTACTGGAAGACTGGGGGCGCAGCAATGCCGCCAAGGGCTCGCGCTTGAAGATCGAGCAGTGGCGCTTGAAGCGGCGGATCGAGGGGCGGCTGCGGACCACGGCGGGCGTGGGTGCCTGAGCGGGCACTGCACCTAAACAGTATTGGCCGGTCGCGGGTTGCCCGCGACCGGCCGGTTCACACTGCGTCAGCTCAAGCCGGTTGGCCGAGCTCGACCCCCAGCTGGCGCGACAGGCACGGCCAGCGTTTCCAGGCTTCACCGGTCGCCGGGCTGCTCAGCGTGGCGCGGTAGGCTTCGACCGATTCCAGGGCGAAGCTGTCGTCGTCGAGCATCTCGTCGACCGAGTGATGCACCACTTCATCCAGTTGGTTGGCAAACTCTTCGCCGATCAGTTGATGGGCGATCAGGTTGGCCACGGTGGTGTCCGCCGGAATCAGCGGCTGCCCGAAGTGCTTGATGTACAGATCGTTGACCTCTTCGACCAGACGATGGGCCAGGTAGGCTTCATCGAGCAGGCAATCGAGGCCGACATGCCCTTGCATGACGCTGGGCGGTTGCATGAAATAGGCTTCGGCGATCTTCAATACCGGTTTGATCTGCGACTCGATGCCAGCTTCGAGCGCGACCGCATGGGCAGCTTCGAGTAGCTCTGGAACCTCATCGATATAAGCGCCAACAAAGCGCGCCAGGGTGCCCTGAGCATCTTTCTCAGGGAGTTGGATGGACGGATGCAGGTGCGGCAGTTGCGCTTCGAGGCGCTGTTTCAATTGGCCGCTCTGGCTTTCATGTTGATGGGCTTGTTTGATCTGCTCGCGTACAGCGGCGATGTTCATGACAACTCCAGGGACATTGGGTGACAAACGGAAGACAGTACTTACGGAAAGCTCTAAGTTAGCTCGGTATACCGGATGCCTAAGACGCATTTGTTATAAGCAACGCAAACGTGTGCGAGCTCAAGAATATAGCGATGCCATCATTATGCCATGACCCAGCAATGGCGCGGGTTTGCTGGGTTTTGTGGCTTTGTGACGATGTTTTCATAGGCCGCGTTGCGTGGCCTAGAGCGCTGTCTATACTCGGGTTGAACGTGATTGGTTGATGAGGCCCACCTGCAGTTTGCAGAGGAGCTCGGTCGTCGAAGCAGGCTGTCTTGACCGCCGCCCCCCCTTGCCCAAGGTCTATGCCTCCGGGATTACAAGAATGATAAGGGGAACCCGCAATGATGCGACATCCACATGTCTGGATGGGCCTTCTGTTGTGGTCGGTTATCGGTCAGGCGCATGGCGCATGGACCGTCAACATGGCGCCCGGGGCTACCGAAGTCTCCCACGCAGTGTTCGACCTGCACATGATCATCTTCTGGATCTGCGTCGTTATCGGCATCGTGGTGTTTGGCGCGATGTTCTGGTCGATGGTGATCCACCGCCGCTCCACCGGCCAGCAGGCCGCGCACTTCCACGAGCACACCTGGGTCGAGATCATGTGGACCGTGGTGCCGCTGCTGATCCTCATCGTCATGGCCATCCCTGCCACCAAGACCCTGATCGAAATCTACGACGCCAGTGAATCGGATATCGATATCCAGGTCACCGGCTACCAGTGGAAGTGGCATTACAAATACCTGGGGCAGGATGTCGAGTTCTTCAGCAACCTTGCCACCCCCGCGGAACAGATCAACAACAAGGCGCCCAAGGACGAGCATTACCTGCTCGAGGTCGACCAGCCGCTGGTGATCCCGGTGGGCGCCAAGGTGCGTTTTCTGGTCACGGCCGCCGACGTCATCCACTCCTGGTGGGTACCGGCCTTTGCGGTCAAGCGTGACGCCATCCCCGGCTTCGTCAACGAAGCCTGGACCCGGGTCGAGAAACCCGGCATCTACCGCGGCCAGTGCACCGAGCTGTGCGGCAAGGACCACGGCTTCATGCCGGTGGTGGTCGAGGTCAAGTCGCAGGCCGATTACGACACCTGGCTGGGCGAGCGCAAGGCCGAAGCCGCCAAGCTCAAAGAGCTGACCAGCAAGGAATGGACCCTGCAAGAGCTGGTCGAGCGCGGCGACAAGGTCTATCACACCACTTGCGTCGCCTGTCACCAGGCCGAGGGCCAGGGCTTGCCGCCAATGTTCCCGGCACTCAAGGGCTCGAAAATCGCTACCGGGCCTATCGAAGGCCACTTGGGCATTGTCTTCCACGGCAAGCCCGGCACGGCCATGGCCGCGTTTGGCAAACAGCTCTCGGAAGTCGATATCGCCGCCGTGGTCACCTATGAGCGCAACGCCTGGGGCAACAACAAAGGCGACATGGTCACGCCTAAAGACGTGCTCGCGCTCAAGCAGGCAGAAGCCAAATGAGCCGTAAATTGCGCCGCAGCCAGTGGCTGGCAGGAGACAGGACATGAGTGCAGTGATCGACGAGCATGGCCACGACCATGCCCACGGCCCGGCCAAGGGCTTGATGCGCTGGGTGTTGACCACCAACCACAAGGACATCGGCACGATGTACCTGTGGTTCAGCTTCTGCATGTTCCTGCTCGGCGGCTCGTTCGCCATGGTCATTCGCGCCGAGCTGTTCCAGCCGGGGCTGCAGATCGTCGAACCGGCTTTCTTCAACCAGATGACCACCATGCACGGCCTGATCATGGTATTCGGCGCGGTGATGCCGGCGTTTGTCGGCCTGGCCAACTGGATGATCCCATTGATGATCGGCGCCCCGGACATGGCCCTGCCGCGGATGAACAACTTCAGTTTCTGGCTGCTGCCGGCGGCATTTCTGCTGTTGGTATCGACCCTGTTCAGCGCCGGTGGCGGGCCCAACTTCGGCTGGACCTTCTACGCGCCGTTATCCACCACCTATGCGCCGGCCAGCGTGACCTTCTTCATCTTTGCTATCCACCTGATGGGCGTCAGCTCGATCATGGGCGCGATCAACGTGATCGCGACCATTCTCAACCTGCGCGCGCCGGGCATGACCCTGATGAAAATGCCGCTGTTCGTCTGGACCTGGCTGATCACCGCCTTCCTGCTGATCGCCGTGATGCCGGTGCTGGCCGGGGTGGTGACGATGATGCTGATGGATATTCACTTCGGCACCAGCTTCTTCAGCGCGGCCGGCGGTGGTGATCCGGTGTTGTTCCAGCATGTGTTCTGGTTCTTCGGCCACCCCGAGGTGTACATCATGATCCTGCCGGCGTTCGGCGCAGTCAGCTCGATCATCCCGGCGTTTTCACGCAAGCCGCTGTTTGGCTACACCTCGATGGTGTACGCCACCGGGGCGATCGCATTTCTGTCGTTCATTGTCTGGGCGCACCACATGTTCGTGGTCGGCATCCCGGTGGTGGGCGAGCTGTTCTTCATGTACGCGACGATGCTGATTGCGGTGCCGACCGGGGTCAAGGTGTTCAACTGGGTCAGCACCATGTGGGAAGGCTCGCTGACCTTCGAGACGCCGATGCTGTTCGCCATTGCCTTTGTCATCCTGTTCACCATCGGCGGTTTCTCCGGGCTGATGCTGGCGATTGCCCCGGCGGACTTCCAGTACCACGACACCTACTTCGTGGTGGCGCACTTCCACTATGTGCTGGTGCCTGGGGCGATCTTTGGCATCTTCGCGTCGGCCTACTACTGGCTGCCGAAATGGACTGGCCACATGTACGACGAAACCCTCGGCAAGCTGCACTTCTGGCTGTCGTTCATCGGCATGAACCTGGCCTTCTTCCCGATGCACTTCGTTGGCCTGGCCGGCATGCCCCGGCGCATCCCCGACTACAACCTGCAGTTCGCCGACTTCAACATGGTCTCGTCGATTGGTGCATTCCTGTTCGGCGCTACGCAGATCTTCTTCCTGTTCATCGTCATCAAGACCATCCGTGGAGGCCGGCCAGCGCCGGCCAAACCGTGGGATGGCGCCGAAGGGCTGGAGTGGTCGGTGCCATCGCCGGCGCCGTACCACACCTTCCAGACGCCGCCGGAAGTGAAATAGGGCCTTGCCATGACCAGCCTGCCACTCAAACGCCTGGTGCGCCGCCTGCTGCTGCTGACGGTGGTGATGTTTGCCTTCGGCTTTGCCCTGGTGCCGCTGTACGACGTGATGTGCAAGGCGTTCGGCATCAATGGCAAGACCGGCGGGCAATATGAAGGCAGCCAGGTCAGCGACCCTTCGCGCACGGTGCGGGTGCAGTTCATGTCGACCAATGCTGGTGACATGAGCTGGGACTTCTACTCGCGTGCCGACCAGGTCGAGGTCAACCCGGGCGCGGTCAACCAGATGATCTTTGTGGCGCACAACCCGACCGACAAGCCGATGAGCGCTCAGGCGGTACCGAGCATCACTCCGGCCGAGGCGGCGGCGTATTTCCACAAGACCGAATGCTTCTGCTTTACCCAGCAGGTGCTGCAGCCGGGTGAGCGCATTGAGATGCCGGTGCGGTTCATCGTCGACCGCGACCTGCCGGGCAACGTCAAGCACCTGACTCTGGCCTACACCTTGTTCGACATCACCGCTCGCCACCCGCCGGTTGCCCAGTTGAGCACCGAGGGCGTCCAGCGCGCCCGCTGAGGGAAGGAGAACAGCAATGGCACACCACGATCACTACTACGTCCCGGCGCAGAGCAAATGGCCGATCATCGCCACCATCGGCATGTTCGTCACGGTGTTCGGCCTGGGCACCTGGTTCAATGATCTGAAGGCCGGCCACCCGGATTCGCACGGGCCGCTGATCTTCTTCTTCGGTGCGCTGTGCCTGGCCTACATGCTGTTCGGCTGGTTCGGTGCGGTGATCAGGGAGAACAAGGCGGGGCTGTACAGCGCGCAAATGAACCGCTCGTTCCGCTGGGGTATGGGCTGGTTCATCTTCTCCGAGGTGATGTTCTTTCTGGCTTTCTTTGGCGCGCTGTTCTATGTGCGCGTGCTGGCCGGGCCGTGGTTGGGCGGTGACGGCGCCAAGGGTGTGGCGCACATGCTCTGGCCGAACTTCGAGTTTGCCTGGCCGCTTTTGCACACGCCGGACCCAAAGCTGTTTCCGCCGCCCAAGGATGTCATCGACCCTTGGCACCTGCCGTTGATCAACACCCTGCTGTTGGTCAGCTCGAGTGTGACCATTACCATCGCCCACCACGCATTACGCAAAGGCCATCGCGGGCCGCTGAAGTTGTGGCTGGGACTGACCATCCTGCTGGGGCTGTCGTTTCTGGCATTGCAGGCCTACGAGTACTACGAAGCTTATGTGCATCTGGGGCTGACGTTGGGCTCGGGGATCTATGGTGCGACGTTCTTCATGCTGACCGGGTTCCACGGCGCGCATGTGACCTTGGGGACGGTGATCTTGATCGTGATGTTCGTGCGCGTGCTGCGTGGGCACTTTGATGCCCAGCAGCATTTCGGTTTCGAGGCAGCCAGTTGGTATTGGCACTTTGTCGATGTGGTGTGGGTTGGCTTGTTTGTATTTGTTTATGTGCTGTAACGGCTTGCGCGGACCCTGTAGGAGCGGCCTTGTGTCGCGATAGGCGCGCGTAGCGGGCCCGGCGATCTGTGGTGGCTGCACGATTTATGGGGCCGCTGCGCGCCCCAATCGCGACACAAGGCCGCTCCTACACAGGGCGCGTGGGATGCAATTAGAAGGGCGCGTGGGAGACCAGTTGCCCGCTCATGAAGCCCCAGGCGATCAGACCGATGGTCAGCGCTGCGAGGCTGACGCGCACGGTCAGGGCCTTGAGCAGGCGGGTCGAGTCTTGGTCGTCCTTGACCAGAAACACCAGGCCACTGAACAGGCTGGCAACAGTGGCCAACAACAGCAAAACAATGGCGGCCTTGAGCATGGCGGCACTCCCCGGGGGGCTTGGTGATGCAGGCAAGTATAGCGTTCGCACAGCGTGGCCCAAGGTGAAGCCGTTTCGCCCCGGGCTGGTGCCGACTCTGGTGGTGCTTGCACTGCTGCCGGGGTTGATCGCGCTGGGTTGCTGGCAACTGAGCCGCGCCGAGCAGAAGCGCGAACTGCTGGCGACCTACGCCGAACGCCAGGTCGAAGCGCCGCTGGCGCTGGCCGAGCTGCAGTCGCTGGCCGATCCGGCTTTTCATCGGGTGCAGCTGTTTGGCCACTTTGACGCCAATCACAGCCTGCTGCTGGACAACCGCCTGCGCGACGGCCAGGTCGGCGTCGAGCTGCTGCAACCGTTTCTCGATCAGGCCAGCGGCCACTGGCTGTTGATAAATCGCGGCTGGCTGCCCTGGCCCGATCGGCGTGTGCCGGCGCGCTTCGATACCCCTTCGCAAACGCTGGCGCTGCAGGCGTCGGTCTATATCGCCCCCGGCGCGGCCTTCCAACTGCACCCGGACCCGGTCGGCGGGCAGTGGCCGCACCTGCTCACTGCCATCGACCCCGCTGCGCTCTGGCAGCAGTTGGGGCGTGACGGTTATGGCCACGAACTGCGCCTGCTCGGCGGGCCAGCCAGCTACCGGCTGGACTGGCCGATAGTCGCCATGGGCCCGGAAAAGCACCTGGGCTACGCCGTGCAGTGGTTCGCCCTGGCGGCGGCATTGGTGCTGCTGTACCTGTACTTCGGCTGGCATAACAACAAGGAGCATCACCATGAGCGCCGCCACGAGTCCACTGGACGTGCCTGAAGGCCGCAAGCCCCGCAGCCGCGGACGCTGGCAGCTGTTGCTGATCTTGCTGGTCACCCTCGGCCCGATGATCCTTGCCACCAGCATGTACAAGTTCAAGTTCTGGGTGCCGGACGGCCGCAGTTATCACGGTGCAATGATCGGCAACGGCCTGAGCCGGGCCGACATTGGTATCCCGGCGCAGGAGCAGCGCTGGCAGCTGCTGGTCAGCGCGCCGGCGGCGTGTGATCAGCCCTGCCAGAACCTTGTGTACCTGGCGCGGCAGATCCAGATCGGCCTGGGCCGCGATGCCAGCCGCGCCAGCCATGCGCTGGCGGCTGCGCAGCCACTGAGCAGCGATTACCAGCAGCTGCTCACCCGCGAGTACCCGCAGTTGCAGCGTTATCCGCTGGACCTGCAGCGCTACGGCGAGCACGTCAGCGAGCCGGGGCCGCAACTGTGGATCGTCGACCCGCACGGCAACCTGGTGCTGCGCTACGACGCCACGGTCAAGGGCAAGCACGTGCTCGACGACCTGCGTCATCTGCTCAAGCTGTCCAACATCGGATAGGAGCTCTGCCATGGCCAGACCCGGCTATCGCCTCGCTGTGTTCGCAACCTTGCTGGCGCTGGTGGTGGTACTGCTGGGCGCCTATACCCGGCTGACCCATGCTGGTCTCGGCTGCCCGGACTGGCCCGGTTGCTACGGCTTTATCAGCGTGCCCAAAAGCGACGCGCAGCTGGCCCATGCCGAGCTGCACTTCCCTGAGCATCCCGTTGAAGCAGCCAAGGGCTGGGCCGAGATGGTCCATCGCTACTTTGCCGGTGGCCTGGCGCTGGTGATTGCCTGGCTGGCGTTGCAGGCGCTGCGCCGGCACGCCCGTGACGGCCAGCCCTACCGTCTGCCACTGCTGCTGCTGGGGGTGGTGCTGGCGCAAGCGGCATTTGGTATGTGGACGGTGACCTTGAAGCTGTGGCCGCAGGTGGTCACGGCGCACCTGCTTGGCGGCTTCACTACGTTGAGCCTGCTGTTGCTGCTATCACTGCGTCTATCCCGGGCCTTTGCGCCATTGCCGAAACTGCCGTTGAGCCTGCGCCGAGTCGCCGCGCTGGGGCTGCTGACCGTGATTGGCCAAGTCGCTCTGGGCGGTTGGGTCAGTGCCAACTATGCCGCCGTCGCCTGCATCGACCTGCCGACTTGCCATGGCCAGTGGTGGCCTGCGGCTGACTTCAGCAATGGCTTTCACCTGACTCAACATGTCGGCCCCAATTACCTCGGTGGCCAGCTCGACAGTGATGCGCGCACGGCGATTCATATCAGCCATCGGCTGGGTGCACTACTGGTCACGGCCGTACTGTTGCTGCTCAGCCACAAGCTCTACCGCAACGGTTTACGCGCCCTGGCCGGGCTGGTCATGCTGGCGCTGGCGGTGCAGATCAGCCTTGGCATCAGCAATGTCCTGCTGCACCTGCCGCTGGCCGTCGCGGTGGCGCACAACGCCGGTGGTGCTGCGCTGTTGCTGTGCATGGTGTTGGTGAATTACCGCATTCGCGTGGTCGACAAGGTCCGCGTCGGCCATGGCTGGCGCTTGACCCGCGTGGCCGGGGCACATGTACCGATGAGGAGTGACGCATGGCGACGGTTCTGAGCACGCCGCGGCAGCAGGCCAGCTGGCGCGATTATGTCGAGCTGACCAAGCCCAAGGTGGTGCTGTTGATGCTGATCACTTCGCTGGTCGGGATGTTTCTCGCGACCCGTGCGGGCGTGCCGTGGACGGTGTTGCTGTTCGGCAACCTGGGTATCGGCCTGTGCGCTGGCGCTGCGGCTGCGGTCAACCATGTGGTCGACCGGCGTATTGATGGATTGATGGCGCGCACCCATAAGCGGCCTTTGGCCGATGGCAGGATCGCGCCCATGGCAGCGCTGGCCTTTGCCTTGCTTCTGGCGGTGCTCGGCATGAGCGTGCTGCTGGTGTTCACCAACGCCCTGACAGCCTGGCTGACCCTGGCTTCACTGCTCGGTTATGCGGTGCTCTACACCGGTTTTCTCAAGCGTGCGACACCGCAGAATATCGTTATCGGTGGCCTGGCCGGGGCCGCGCCGCCGTTGCTCGGTTGGGTTGCAGTGACCGGGCAGATCACCGCCGAGCCGTTGTTGCTGGTGCTGATCATCTTCGCCTGGACGCCGCCGCACTTCTGGGCGCTGGCCATCCACCGCAAGGAGGAATACGCCAAGGCAGCGATCCCGATGCTGCCGGTGACCCATGGTGAGGCCTACACCAAGCTGCATATCCTGCTGTATACCTGGGTGCTGCTGGCGGCAAGTCTGCTGCCGTTCGCCATCCACATGAGCGGCCTGCTGTATCTGGCCTGTGCGCTGCTGCTCGGGCTGGGTTTTGTCCGCTGGGCCTGGGTGCTGTACCGTGGCACCCGGCCGCACGCGGCGATCAAGACCTTCAAGTACTCTATCGGGTACCTGTTCGCCCTGTTCATCGCCCTGCTCGTTGACCACTATCTGTTGATGCTGAATCTATGACCCGAACCCAGAAAACCGTCTTCATTCTCGTTGCCGTGGTTGCCTTGATCCTCGGCCTGACCGTCAACAAGGTGCTCAACGGCCGCAGCGAGGCCAACCCAGCTGAACTGATCGATGCCGGCATCATCCTGCTGCCGCAGAGCCGCAGCGTGCCGGCGGTGAGCATGACCGACCACAACGGCCAGCCGGTCGAGCTCGATCAGCTCAAAGGCAAATGGTCGTTGCTGTTCTTCGGCTACACCTACTGCCCGGACATCTGCCCGACGACCCTGGCGCAGCTGCGCCAGGTCAAGAGCGAACTGCCCAAGGAAGCCTTGGAGCGTTTGCAAGTGGTGCTGGTCAGCGTCGATCCGCACCGCGATACCGCCACTCAGCTGAAGCAGTACCTGGGCTACTTCGATAAGGATTTCGTCGGCCTGGCCGGCTCGATCGAGGACACCCAGAAGCTGGCCAATGCCCTGAGCATTCCGTTTATCCCTGCTGACACCAGCAAGCCCGGCTACACCGTCGATCACAGCGGCAACCTGGCTGTGGTCGGGCCCGATGGGCGCCAGCGCGGCTTTATCCGCGCACCGTTCAACAACCAGAAGCTGGCGGCGCAGCTGCCGGGGCTGGTCAAGCGCGACTGAGGCCAGAAAGCACTGCGGGGCAAGCCCGCCGCCTGCAGTGCACAAGCTGCAGGCGGCGGGCTTGCCCCGCAGGTGTTGCGGTCGGCTCGATCAGAACGCCGGCAGTACCGCGCCTTTGTACTTCTCGGTGATGAACGCTTTGACTTCAGGCGAATGCAGCGCTGCAACCAGCTTCTTCATTGCGTCCGAGTCCTTGTTGTCCGGGCGTGCCACCAGGATGTTGACGTAAGGCGAGTCGCTGCCTTCGATCACCAGGGCATCCTTGGACGGATCAAGCTTGGCTTCCAGCGCGTAGTTGGTATTGATCAGGGCCAGATCGACCTGAGTCAGCACACGCGGGATGGTGGCCGCTTCCAGCTCGCGGAACTTGAGGTTCTTGGTGTTGGTGGTGATGTCTTTCACAGTCGACAAGATGTTGCTCTTGTCCTTCAGGCTGATCACACCGGCCTTGTCCAGCAGCAACAACGCGCGGCCGCCGTTGGTAGCATCGTTGGGGATAACCACGGTAGCGCCGGCCGGCAGCTCGTCGAGCTTCTTCAGCTTGCTCGAGTAAGCGCCCAGTGGCTCCAGGTGCACGCCGGCAACGCTGACCAGGTTGGTGCCTTTGGCCTTGTTGAACTCATCCAGGTACGGCTGGTGCTGGAAGAAGTTGGCATCCAGGCGCTTCTCGGCAACCTGTACGTTTGGCTGCACGTAGTCGGTGAAGACCTTGACCTTGAGGTCGACGCCTTCTTTAGCCAGCACGGGTTTGACGAACTCGAGGATCTCGGCGTGCGGCACCGGGCTTGCAGCGACGGTGATGGTCTCGGCAGCGTGCGCCGAAAAAGCCGCCACAGCGGCAACAACAGCAAGCAGTTTTTTCATCAAACACTCCTTGTGAGGGCCGCGACGGCCCCCGAACGGGTCGGCCTGGCCGACCCCATTGGGGTTACTTACGGGAAAAATGCACGACCAGTTTGTCGCCGACGCTTTGCAGAACTTGAACCAGGATCAGCAACATCACCACGGTGACCACCATTACATCAGTCTGGAAGCGCTGATAACCAAAGCGGATCGCCAGGTCGCCGAGGCCACCAGCACCGACCACACCGGCCATGGCGGTGTACGACACCAGAGTGATCGCGGTCACGGTAATCGCCGCGAAGATGCCCGGGCGCGCCTCGGGCAGCAGTGCGTTGGTGATGATCTGGCGGGTGGTCGCGCCCATCGACTGGGTCGCTTCGATGATGCCGCGGTCAACTTCACGCAGCGCCGTCTCGACCAGGCGGGCGAAGAACGGCGTGGCGCCGACCACCAGTGGCGGGATGGCCCCGGCGACGCCCAGCGAGGTGCCGGTGATCAGTACGGTGAATGGGATCATCACGATCAGCAGGATGATGAACGGCAGCGAGCGCAGGATGTTCACCACCAGCGACAGCAGCGCGTACAGGCCTTTCTGCTCGAACATCTGCCGCGGCCCGCACAGGAACAGCAGCACGCCCAGCGGCAGGCCCAGCAGCACGGTGAAGAACAGCGAGCCGAACAGCATGATCATGGTGTCGATGGTCGCCAGCCAGATTTCGGCCCAGTCGACATTGGCGAAGAAATTCAAAGCGTCCATCAACGCAGTACCTCCATATGCACATCAGCTGCGCTGAAACGGTCGAACGCGGCTTGCATGTCGCCGCCGGTAACGGCCAGGGTCAATTGCCCGTAAGGCACGTCCTTGATGCGGTCAATACGCCCGGCGAGGATGCTGTAGTCGACCCCGGTTTCCCGGGCGACAGTGCCGAGCAGCGGTGCGTAGGTGGCATCGCCCTGGAAGGTCAGGCGCACGATCCGGCCAGGCACATGGGCAAAGTCGTCGCGCTGTTCGCCTTCGTCGACTTGCTCGTCCTCTTGGACAAAACGCTTGGTGGTCGGGTGCTGCGGGTGCAGGAACACCTCGGCAACACTGCCTTGCTCGACGATCAGGCCGGCGTCCATCACCGCCACGCGGTCGCAGACCCGACGGATCACGTCCATTTCATGGGTGATCAGGACGATGGTCAGCTTCAATTCGCGGTTGATCTCGGCCAGCAGTTGCAGGACCGAGGCCGTGGTCTGCGGGTCGAGGGCGCTGGTGGCTTCGTCGCACAGCAGAATCTTTGGCCGGGTCGACAACGCGCGGGCAATGCCGACACGTTGCTTCTGCCCGCCGGAGAGCTGCGCCGGATATTTTTTGGCGTGATCGGACAGGCCGACCCGCGCCAGCAGCTCGGTGACACGCTGGTCGATTTCGCTGCGCGATAGCTCACCGGCCAAGGTCAGCGGCAGCGCCACGTTGTCGGCCACGGTCTTGGAGGCCAGCAGGTTGAAGTGCTGGAAGATCATCCCGACCTGCTGGCGGAAGCGCCGCAGCTGGTTGGCATCGAAGCCGGTAACGTCTTCACCATCGACGATGATCTTGCCACCGCTGGGCGCTTCGAGGCGGTTGATCAGGCGCAGCAAGGTGCTCTTGCCAGCGCCGGAGTGGCCGATCAGGCCGAACACCTGGCCATTTTCAATGGTCAGGCTGGTCGGGTTCAGGGCGGGGATGTCCCTACCGGCGACGCGGTAGGTCTTGTGCACATGTTGAAACTCGATCACTGAGCGAACCTTGTGGGGCGCAATGGAAATAGGGTCTGGCGGTAAGCCGGGGGGCGCATTTTAGCCTTTTCCCCTTGGTCTTCTTAGCATTTATTTCGTATTGGTCCAATCCAACCGGCATAACGCGACAGTCGGCAATGGAATTGAACGCATGCGCACGGCCATCAGTCACTAGCTAACGAGCCCGAATGGGCCGCCCTGAATACCGATGAGGAGAGCCGACATGTCGCGCAAGCACCCGGATACCCCGAAACAGAGTGAGATGGCCGGTACCGACACCCCGGACCGTGCCAACACCAACGCCAAACTGCAGAGTCTGGAAGCCTACCGTAGCGACGCTACCGGCGAGGCGCTGCGGACCAATCAGGGCGTCAAGATCGCTGACAACCAGAACACCCTCAAGGCGGGTGCGCGCGGGCCGTCGTTGCTCGAAGATTTCATCATGCGTGAAAAAATCACCCACTTTGACCATGAGCGCATCCCCGAGCGCATCGTCCATGCCCGTGGCACTGGCGCTCATGGTTACTTCCAGAGCTACGGCAAGCATGCCGAGCTGACCAAGGCCGGTTTCCTCCAGGACCCGGAGAAGATCACTCCGGTGTTCGTGCGCTTCTCCACCGTGCAGGGCCCCCGCGGTTCCGGTGACACGGTGCGCGACGTGCGCGGCTTCGCCGTGAAGTTCTACACCGACGAAGGCAACTTCGACCTGGTCGGCAACAACATGCCGGTGTTCTTCATTCAGGACGCGATCAAATTCCCCGACTTCGTTCATGCGGTGAAACCTGAGCCACACAATGAAATGCCCACCGGCGGTTCGGCTCATGACACCTTCTGGGACTTCGTCTCGCTGGTGCCGGAGTCGGCGCACATGGTCATCTGGGCGATGTCCGACCGGGCTATCCCGCGCAGCCTGCGGATGATGGAAGGCTTTGGCGTGCATACCTTCCGCCTGATCAACGCCGAAGGCGTGGCCAGTTTCGTCAAGTTTCACTGGAAGCCGAAGCAAGGCGTGCACTCGGTGCTGTGGGACGAGGCGCAGAAGCTGGCCGGCAAGGACACCGATTTCCATCGTCGCGACCTTTCCGAAGCGATTGAAACCGGCGACTACCCTGAGTGGGAACTGGGCGTGCAGATCGTGCCTGAGGCCGACGAGCACAAGTTCGACTTCGACCTGCTCGACCCGACCAAGATCATCCCCGAAGAGCTGGTGCCGGTGACGCCGTTGGGCAAGATGGTGCTCAACCGCAACCCGGACAACTTCTTCGCCGAGGTCGAGCAGATCGCCTTCTGCCCTGGCCATATCGTACCGGGTATCGACTTCACCAACGATCCGCTGCTGCAGGGCCGCCTGTTCTCCTACACCGACACGCAGATCAGCCGCCTCGGTGGCCCGAATTTCCATGAGATCCCGATCAACCGTCCTGTTGCGCACAACCACAACGGCCAGCGCGATGGCATGCACCGCATGGAAATCAACAAGGGCCGTGCCTCGTACGAGCCGAACAGCATCGATGGCGGCTGGCCGAAGGAAACCCCGGCAGCGGCTGAAGACGGTGGCTTCGACAGCTATCAGGAGCGGATCGATGCACGCAAGGTTCGCGAGCGCAGCGAGTCGTTCAGCGATCACTTCTCGCAGGCGCGCCTGTTCTTCCACAGCATGAGCCCGAACGAGCAGCAGCACATCATCAAGGCCTACAGCTTTGAGCTGGGCAAGGTCGAGCGGGAATACATCCGTGCCCGTCAGGTCAACGAGATCCTCGCCAATATCGACCTGAAGCTGGCTGCGGCAGTAGCGGCCAACCTGGGTCTGCCGGCGCCGAGCAAAGGCACCGTGCAGGTCAAAGGCTCGAGCCTGGCCGAGTCGCCAGCGCTGAGCCAGCTCAATCACCCGGGCAGCGTGGGTATCAAGGGTCGCAAGATTGCCCTGCTGCTGGCTGACGGTGTGGATGCGGCGGACGTCGATCGTCTGGTCAAGGCACTTGAGGCGCACAGCGCCAGGCCAATGCTGCTGGGCCCAACCTCGGCGCCAGTAAAAGCGGCCGATGGTTCCAGCCTGGCGGTGGATGCGTCGATGGAAGGAATGCCGTCGATCATGTTCGATGGTGTGCTGGTGCCGGCCGGCAAGGCCGCAATTGATGCGCTGGGGCAGAGCGGTTTGGCCAAGCACTTCCTGCTGGAAGCGTACAAGCACCTGAAGGCCATCGCCTTTGCCAAAGACGGCAAGGCGCTGGTCGGCAAACTCGGCCTGGCCGAAGACAAGGGCTTGTTGCTGGGCAATGATCAGAAGGCGATCGATGCCTTCGTCAAAGCGGTCGAAGCGCACCGCGTCTGGGAGCGCGAAGCTGCTGCAGAAGCCATTCCGGCTTGATCGATCACCCCGGCAGGCTCGCCTGCCGGGGTTTTATTTCAACGCTGATGCGGTACCAGCACGACCTGAGCGGGCAATGAGCGCTGGATTTCATGGCGCTGGTTGAGCTCATAGCCACTGTCGAGCTTGTGTACGCGCTTGCCCAGCAGCGTTTTCAGCCACGGGGCGTCGTCCTTGCGTGGCACCTGGAACACCACTTCACACTGATAACTGACCACGTCTGCGGCGATGTCATCCAGCTGCCGGCGCAGGGCGCGGCTGTCTGTGGTTTTCAGGGCGATCACGGTGCTCGGTGCGGTGGGGTCGATCACGCGCGCCTTGGGCTTGGCTTCAGCGGCCTTCAAGGCAGCTTCGGCACGGTCCAGCTCGGCTTTGCGCGCATGGGCAACGGCATCCCCGGCGGCCAGCGCCGGCGCTTGCGGCATCAATGCCCGGGCCCGCGCCAGCGCGGTCGCGGCGGCATTCACGTCACCCTTTTGCAGGACGATCTGGCTGCGCTGCAAGTAGGCTTCGGCGAGCTGGCGCTGGTGCTGCTCCACGCGCGGGTCTTGCGGCGCCTGGGCTTGCAGGGCGGTCAGCTGATCTTCAGCAGTGGCCAGTTCGTTGCTGGCGATGTTCTGCTGCAGCTCGGCCCATGGGTCGGCCTGGGCAGGCACGCTCGGCTGTTCGACCGGGGCGCTGGCACACGCAACCAGGCCCAGCGACAACACGGCAACAAGCAGATAACGGGAGGCGAACGGCTTCATTCCTGCGACTCTCTATTTGCGCAAAAAGCGAGCAAGTCTACACCCAGGTGCGCACGCTCGAAAACAAGTCTTACAGACCCTTTACCCGCGCATTGGTTGCAAGATGCGCCAAAGTGCGACCCGTGTCTCAGCGTTTAGGCAGGGCCAGGCTCAGCAAGAATAGCACTGCCGCGCAGACCACGATCGATGGCCCGGCCGGCGTGTCCTTGAACCAGGACATTGCCAGCCCGCCACATACCGCCACCACACCGAGCAGGCTGGCACCCAGCGCCATCTGCTCGGGCGAGCGCGCATGGCGCTGGGCGGCGGCGGCCGGGATGATCAGCAGCGAGGTGATCAGCAGCACGCCGACGATCTTCATCGCCACCGCAATCACCACGGCGATGAGCAGCATCAGGGTCAGGCGCAGCGCCGCTACCGGCAGGCCTTCGACGGTTGCCAGCTCTTCATGTACGGTCACCGCCAGCAGTGGGCGCCAGAGCGCGGCGAGCAACAGCAGCACGGCTGCACTGCCGCCGATGATCCAGCCCAGGTCCGTTGGACTGATCGCCAGCAAGTCGCCAAACAGATAGGCCATCAGGTCGATGCGCACGTCGTGCATGAAACTCAGCACCACCAGGCCCAGCGACAAGGTGCTTGGAGCAAGAATCCCCAGCAGCGTATCCGACGCCAGCGGCTGGCGCTGCTGCAGCGTCACCAGCAAGATCGCCAGCAGCAGGCAGCCGACGGTTACCGCCAACGCCGGGCTGACATCCAGCACGAAGCCCAAGGCAACGCCGAGCAAGGCCGCGTGCGACAACGTGTCGCCAAAATAGGCCATCCGCCGCCAGACCACGAACGAGCCCAGCGGACCTGCAACAACTGCCAGGGACAAACCGGCCAGCAGGGCGTAAAGAAGAAAATCAGCCATGCTTGCAGTGCTCTCCGTGAACATGGGCGCTAGGGGTGACAACTGCGCCGTGCAGGTCGTGGCTGTGGTCGTGGTGATGGTGATAGATGGCCAGGCTCGGGGCGTTCTGGCCGAACAGTTCGACAAAGGCCGGGTCGCCGCTGACCTGCTCGGGGTGGCCGGAGCAGCACACATGGCGGTTCAGGCAGACCACCTGATCGGTGGTGCTCATGACCAGGTGCAGGTCGTGGGAGACCATCAGCACGCCGCAGCCGTAACGGTCGCGCAGGCGTGTGATCAAACTGTACAGCTCGGACTGCCCCGCCACATCGACGCCTTGTACCGGTTCATCGAGCACCAGCAATTGCGGCTTGCGCAGCAGGGCTCGGGCTAGCAGCACGCGCTGCATCTCGCCGCCGGAAACAGTCTGTAGCGGGCTGTCGATGACCTGCTCGGCGCCGACTTCCTGTAATGCCGCCAAAGCTGCGCCGCGGTCTACCCCAGGTACCAAACGCAGGAAGCGCAGTACCGACAGTGGCAGCGTCGGGTCGACCTGGATCTTTTGCGGCATATAGCCGATACGCAGCTTGGGCTTGCGCCAGACGCTGCCACGATGCGGCTTGAGCAGGCCGAGCACGGCCCGCACCAGGGTGGTCTTGCCAGCACCGTTGGGGCCGATCAGCGTGACGATCTGGCCTGGCGCAACCGCCAGGTCGATGTTGTCCAGTACGGCTTCGCCAGCAAAGCTGACGCCGACTTGCTCAAGTCGGATCAGGGCGTCGCTCATGCCGCGCCTCGGCAGTTGCCGCACAGGCCGACCACTTCCACGGTCTGGGTTTCAACCTTGAAGCCGACCGCGTTGGCGCTGGCGATGATCGCGCCACTGATGCTGTCCTGCTCAAGCTCGATGGCGATATGGCACTCGCGGCAGATCAGGAACTGGCCCTGATGGGCGTGTTCCGGGTGGCTGCAGCCGATGAAGGCGTTGAGCGAGGCGATGCGGTGCACCAGGCCGTTCTCGAGGAGGAAGTCCAGCGCCCGATAAACGGTCGGCGGCGCCGCGCGGCGGCCATCCTGCTCGCTCAGTACGGCAAGAATATCGTAGGCGCCCAGCGGCTTGTGGCTCTGCCACACCAGCTCCAGCACCCGCTTGCGCAGGGCAGTCAAACGCAGACCCTGACGCACGCAGATGGCGTCGGCTTCAGCCAGCGCACTGTGCACGCAATGGGAGTGGTCGTGGGGACGGTGAGCCAGCGGGGTAATCGACATGGGCGGCGACGGTTCTTAATGGAGACGTTATTATGTTACCTGTTTCTGACACGTCGAGTATTCACCGTGCCCCGTTTCCTTGTGCTTTTTGTCGCTTTGCTCGCCTGTTCGGCCCATGCCGATGTGCGTGTGCTGACCAGTATCAAACCGCTGCAGCAGATCGCTGCGGCCGTTCAGGACGGTGTCGGCAGCCCTGAAGTGCTGCTGCCGCCGGGTGCCTCGCCGCACCACTATGCGCTGCGGCCGTCCGACGTACGGCGCGTGGCCGATGCCGACCTGCTGTACTGGATCGGCCCGGACATGGAGAGCTTCTTGCCGCGGGTGCTCGGCAGCCGCAGCAAGCAGACCGTGGCGGTGCAGTCGCTGAAGGGCATGCAGCTGCGTCATTTTGGTGAGGACAGCCATTCCCATGATGAGGCCGGTCATGATGAAGCTGACCATGACGAGCATGATCATGACCACCGCCCGGGTAGCCTGGACGCGCACCTGTGGCTGTCGTCGGTCAATGCCCGGGTAATTGCCGGGCAGATGGCGGCCGACCTGAGCAAGCTCGACCCGGCCAATGCGGCGCGTTATCAGAGCAATCTGAGCGCCTTCGATGCGCGCCTGGATGCACTTGATCAGCGGATCAAGACCCGTGTGGCGGGCGTTGCCGACAAGCCCTACTTCGTCTTCCACGAGGCGTTCGATTACTTCGAAGCGGCTTACGGGCTCAAGCACACCGGCGTGTTCAGCGTGGCTTCGGAAGTGCAGCCGGGTGCTCAACACGTGGCGGCAATGCGCAAGCGCTTGCAGGAAGTGGGCAAGACCTGCGTATTCAGCGAGCCGCCGCTGCGCCCACGGCTGGCTGAAACGCTGACCGCAGGGCTGCCGGTGCGGCTGGCCGAGCTGGATGCGCTGGGTGGCAGCGAGCCGGTGGACAGCAAAGGCTACGAGCGCTTGCTGGAAAACCTCGCGAACGGCCTGGCTGGCTGTCTGGAACAGCTCTGACGGCTCTTGAAGGAGCGTCCCGGCAAGGACGCTCCTGCAAGGCTCAGAGCGCGAACGGCAGCTTCAGGTCGATGTGCTGGCGCTGGGCCAGGCGCACTTCGAACTCGCGTGGGTCATGAATGGTGACGTCCATGCCGGCGAACTGCTCGGCGGCAATCAGCCGCGACAGCCAGAAGCGCACACAGGCTACCCGCAGCATCAGCGGCCACAGCTCGGCTTCGGCCGCGGTGAACGGGCGCAGCGCGGCATAGGCGCCGAGCAAGGCCTGCGCGCGCGGCAGGTTGATCCCCGCCGCTTCGTCCAGGCACCAGTCATTCACGGTAATTGCGATGTCATACAGCATCGGCCCTGAGCAGGCGTTGTAGAAGTCGATCAAGCCGGTGAGGTGGGTGCCTTCGAACATCACGTTGTCGCGGAACAGGTCGGCGTGCAGGTTGGCCCGTGGCAGCGCCAGGATCTGCGCCTTGTGCGCGGCAATGTCAGCCAGGGTCGGCTGCAGCAGGGCCTGCTGGTGCTCGCTCAGGTGCGACAACAGCTCAGCGCCCGACTCCAGCATCCAGTCCAGGCCACGGTCAGTCTTGCGCTCAAGGATCTGCTCGCGGGTCGCCAAGTGGATATGCGCCTGCAGTTCGCCAACCTGGGCGCAGTGCTGGTTGTTCGGCGCCATCACATGCTTGCCGTTCAGCCGTGGTTGCAGCAGCGCAGGCTTGCCGCACAGCTCCCGCAAGCCATGGCCATCGCGGTCGCGCAGGGCGTAGGGCACTGGCATGTCGGCCTGGTGCAGCACATCCAGCAGGTCGATGAAAAACGGCATGTCTTCGGCCGGGCCGCGCTCGATCAGGGTCAGGACAAACTCACCCTGCTCCATACTGACGAAGAAGTTGCTGTTCTCGGTACCGGCGGCGATGCCCTGGAAGTCGAGCAGACGGCCCAGCTGATACGGCGCCAGAAAGGTTTCCAGCTCGGGCCGGGACACAGGGGTGAAAACTGACATGATGAAAAGTTGCCCATGCGGGCACTTCCGCCGGGAAGTGCCAGGTTGATGTGACGGTACGCGTCAGATTACCACTCGAAGATCTTCCACGATGGAATCAGCATGTCCGGCTGGTCGGAGCGGATGAAATTGCCATCCGAGCCATCGGCGCGTACCAGAAAATAAGGCTTGCCGCCTTTCGGCGTGACTTTGATCGCATACAGGAAGCCGTTTTGCCGGTATTCCTGAATGGTTTTATCGCCTTCCGTGCGAATGGTCACATCGGGATCAGCCGATGGGGCGTCGTCCGCCGCCTGGGAGACGATCGGCATGGTTGCCAGAAGGCCGAGCAGTAACAGGCGATTGAGTGTCCGCATGATAACCTTGTCCCTTTGTCGTCATTGATCTGGCTATTCTAGCGCCGGACCCGTCGAAAAGGTTGATTCTGCTCATGAGCCTAGCTCCCCTCGTCCTGGTGGACGGTTCGTCCTACCTGTATCGCGCCTTCCACGCGCTGCCGCCGCTGACCACCTCCAAGGGTATGCCCACCGGTGCCGTCAAGGGCGTGCTGAACATGCTCAAGAGCCTGCGCCGGCAATATCCGGACAGCCTGTTCGCGGTGGTTTTCGATGCCAAGGGCGGGACCTTCCGCGACGCCCTGTTCGCCGACTACAAGGCCAACCGGCCGAGCATGCCGGACGACCTGCGGGTGCAGGTCGAGCCATTGCACGCCAGCGTCAAGGCACTCGGCTATCCGCTGCTGTGCGTGGAAGGGGTCGAAGCCGACGACGTCATCGGCACCCTGGCCCGCAGCAGTGCGGCGGCCGGGCGCCCGGTGATCATCTCCACCGGCGACAAGGACATGGCCCAGCTGGTCGACGGCCACATCACCCTGGTCAACACCATGACCGGCAGCGTCATGGACATTGCCGGTGTGCACGAGAAGTTCGGCGTCGGCCCTGAGCACATCATCGACTTCCTGGCGTTGATGGGCGACAAGGTCGACAACATCCCCGGCGTGCCCGGCGTTGGCGAAAAAACTGCCGTCGGCCTGCTGACCGGCATCGGCGGTGGCTTGAAGGACGTCTACGCCAACCTCGACAAGGTCCCGGCGCTGCCGATTCGCGGCGCCAAGAGCCTGCCTGCCAAGCTCGAGGAGCACCGCGATGCGGCCTTCATGTCGTATGAGCTGGCTACCATCAAAATTGATGTGCCGCTGGATATCGAAGTCGATGCGCTGGTCTGCGCCGAGCCGGATCGCGACGCGCTGCTGGCGCTGTATGCCGAAATGGAATTCAAGAGCTGGATCGCCGATGTGCAGCGTGAAGCGGCAAAGGTTGGCGAGGAGCTGGCGCCGGCGCCGGTAGAAGAAGCGCCGCAGGCCAAGGTCGAGCCGCAGTACGAGACCATCCTCGACCAAGCCCGCTTCGATGCCTGGCTGGAAAAACTGCGCCAGGCGCCGCTGTTTGCCTTCGACACCGAGACCACCGGGCTGGACGCGCAAAAGGCGCAGCTGGTTGGCGTGTCGTTCGCGGTCGAACCGCATGTGGCCGCCTATGTGCCGCTGACCCATGACTACGAAGGCGCACCGGCCCAGCTCGACCGTGACCAGGTATTGCTGGCGCTGAAGCCGCTGCTGGAAGACCCGCACAAAGGCAAGATCGGCCAGAACGCCAAGTACGACATCAATATTCTGGCCAACTGCGCAATTGGCGGTGATGAGGCCAATGGCATCGATATGCGGGGTGTCGCCTACGACACCATGCTCGAATCCTACGTGCTCAACTCCAACGCTACCCGCCATGACATGGACAGCCTGGCGCAGAAGTACCTCGACCACACCACCATCACCTTCGAGCAGATCGCCGGTAAAGGCGCCAAGCAGCTGACCTTCAACCAGATCCCACTGGACAAGGCCGGCCCTTACGCCGCCGAAGACGCCGACATTACCCTGCGCCTGCATCAGGCACTGCAGGCGCACCTGGCGAAGACCCCCAGCGTGCAGCCGGTGCTGATGGACATCGAGATGCCGCTGGTGCCGGTACTGGCGCGGATCGAGCGCCAGGGCGCGCTGGTCGATGCCAATCTGCTGGCCATCCAGAGCGGCGAGCTTGGCTTGAAAATGGCCGAACTGGAGCGCGAGGCGTATGCCCTGGCCGGGGAAGAATTCAACCTCGGCTCGCCCAAGCAACTCGGCGTGATCCTCTACGACAAGCTGGGCATGCCGATCCTGAGCAAGACCAGCAAAGGCCAGGCATCTACCGCCGAGGCGGTGCTGGCCGAGTTGGCCGAGCAGGACTATCCGCTGCCCAAGGTGTTGATGCAGTACCGCTCGCTGAGCAAGCTCAAAAGCACCTACACCGATAAGCTGCCGCACCAGATCAACCCGCGCACCGGCCGGATTCACACCTCGTATCAGCAGGCTGTGGCAGCCACTGGGCGCCTGTCGTCGAGTGATCCGAACCTGCAGAACATTCCGATCCGCACCGCCGAAGGCCGGCGTATTCGGCAGGCGTTCATCGCCAGCCCTGGCTACAAATTGCTCGCGGCCGACTACTCGCAGATCGAATTACGGATCATGGCCCACCTGGCCAAGGATGAAGGCCTGTTGCATGCCTTCCGTAACGACCTGGACGTGCACCGGGCGACTGCTGCAGAGGTATTTGGCGTTGATCTGGCTGCCGTCACCACCGACCAGCGCCGTAGCGCCAAGGCGATCAACTTCGGCCTGATCTATGGCATGAGCGCCTTTGGTCTGGCCAAGCAGCTTGGCGTCGACCGTAAACAGTCGCAGGACTATATTGACCGCTACTTCACCCGCTACCCAGGCGTGCTCGCCTACATGGAGCGCACCCGCGCCCAGGCTGCCGAGCAGGGCTATGTCGAAACTTTCTTCGGTCGTCGCCTGTACCTGCCGGATATCAACGCGAAGAATCAGGCCCTGCGCAAAGGCGCCGAGCGCACCGCGATCAACGCCCCGATGCAAGGCACTGCCGCCGACATCATCAAGCGCGCCATGGTCGCTGTGGATAACTGGCTGAGCAGCAGCGGGCTGGATGCGCGGGTGATCCTCCAGGTACACGATGAACTGGTGCTGGAAGTGCGTGAAGACCTGGTCGAGCAGATCAAGGCCGAGATCCGCCCGCACATGAGCGACGCGGCTCAGCTGGACGTGCCGTTGCTGGTCGAAGTCGGCGTTGGGGCGAACTGGGACGAGGCGCACTAAGACGTCTGGCGTGGGGTCTGCGGCTATCCGTGGACCCACGTTGCTTAGGCGTTTTTGCAGGCTAGGCAGCCCCTGTTAGCGCAAATAATTGCAAGCGCTGAGGAACTAAACCAGTGAAGCGGGACTCAGATCTACTGAATGGCTGGTGAAGCCGTTCGATGCTCCTATGTTGTGTTAAGTGTTGGCAGAATATCTGGACCCCGCCCTAACGGTCCGGACTTGAACCCCGAACTTCCCCCTCCCCATACGAAGTCCGGGGTTTTTTTTGCCTGCGATTTGGCTGCAGCGGCAATTTGCCGCTTACAGCACCCTCGCGTCAGCGCTTACTCGACAGGCTTGTCTTCCAGTTCCATCCAGCCGGCCAGGACCACGTAGGCTTCTTCCAGGCCCTGGCGCTTGGGCGCCGAGAACAACTGGATGGACGCGGTATCGCCCCAGCCCTTGCGGATTTCTGCCTGGATTTTCAGCAGGGTGTTCTTCGCTGCGCCGTAGGTGAGCTTGTCGGCCTTGGTCAGCAGAATGTGCATGGGCATGCCGCTGGCCTTGGCCCAGTCCAGCATCATCTTGTCGAAATCGGTCATCGGATGGCGCACGTCCATCATCAAAATGATCCCGCGCAGGCACTCACGGCCGCCCAGGTAGGCTTCCAGGTGGCGCTGCCAGTGCTGCTTGAGCGGGATCGGCACCTTGGCATACCCGTAGCCCGGCAAGTCGACCAAACGCCGTTCATCGTCCAGACTGAAGAAGTTCAACAGCTGCGTGCGGCCTGGGGTTTTCGAAGTCCGCGCCAGGCTGGCATGGGTCAGGGTGTTGAGGGCGCTGGATTTACCGGCGTTGGAACGGCCGGCGAAAGCCACCTCGTAACCCTGGTCTTCCGGGCATTGATCGACCTTGGCGGCGCTAAGGGCGAAGGTGGCTTTCTGGCAGAGGCCGAGGATGGGGTTCTTGACTTGCATGGGATATCCGATGTGGGTGTTGCCTGAGCCAGGCTCGGCAAGCAGTGTCGTTTCCGTTTGGATCGCGGAAGTATATAATGCCCCAGTTTTTGTGTGTGCATTCTCCCAGCGAAGGAGGCGCACATGGGGTGTCGAACAATAGCTCGCGCATTAGAACGCAGCGCGGCCCCCAACCCTGAAAGGTCGTTACGCAAGGCGCAATGGCTAATGGCTGTTGGTATGTTCCTACCGTTTTTCAGTGCACAGGCTACACAGGATCCCGAGGCGTTGTACAACCGCAGCTGTGCTGCCTGTCACGCCGGACAACTGCCACAGGCCCCGATGAAGGGTGACGTGGCGGCCTGGGAGCCAAGGCTGGCGCAGGGTATGGAGGTACTGGTGGCGCATGTTAACAAGGGTTTCAAGGCTATGCCGCCGCGTGGATTGTGCATGGACTGCAGTACCGAGGACTACCGTTTGGTCATCCTTTGGATGAGCGGCAGTCCCGATACATAACATTTCACCCTTAGCCGTGTTGGATTAGCTGATGAACAAACTATTCGTGAGTCTGCTGTTGACCATGGGGGTTGCAGGTGCGGCAAGTGCTGCGGACCCTATCAAAGGCGACGCCGCCGCCGGTCAGGCGAAAACCGCCGTCTGTGGTGCCTGCCACAACCCCGACGGCAACAGCCTGGCGCCTAATTTCCCGAAACTCGCTGGCCAGGGCGAACGCTATCTGGAAAAGCAACTGCACGACATCAAGACCGGCAAGCGCGTGGTGCTGGAAATGACCGGCATGCTCGAACCGTTCAATGACCAGGACCTGGCCGACATCGCCAGCTACTTCGCCAGCCAGAAAGGCAGCGTCGGCGCAGCCGATCCGAAGCTGGTCGAGCGCGGGCGTGCCTTGTTCAATGGTGGCGACCTGAGCAAGGGCATGCCTGCCTGTACCGGCTGCCATTCGCCCGATGGCGCAGGCATTGCCTTGGCAGGCTTCCCACATCTGAGTGGCCAACACGCTCAATACATCAGCAAGCAGCTGACCGACTTCCGTGAAGGCAATCGCACCAACGATGGTGATGCGATGACCATGCGCAGCATCGCCAGCAAGCTGAGCAACAAGGATGTTGAGGCGTTGGCGAGCTATATTCAGGGGCTGCACTGAGGGGGTTAACCTTCAGTTAATGATTGATTGGTAAATGATGAAGGGTGGCTGGGTTGGTGCCAGTCGGTCGAGGCTCGGCTGACGCATTGCGCCCCGGCTGCCCTTTTTTTCGTCTGTTGCCGTTACACTATCGAACTCGCACCCTTCCCGGCCGGTCTTAGTTGAGGTCGCGTCGAGGTGACCACTGAATGCTCAGGAGTAATGCATGCGTAAACTGATTCTCAGCGCTGCGCTGGTCGCCGCCAGCGTTTTCGGTATCACCGCCGTTCAGGCAGCCGATACGGCTACCGCGGGTAAAGAATATATCGAGCTGAGCAACCCGGTTGCAGTCTCCCAGCCAGGCAAGATCGAAGTCGTCGAGCTGTTCTGGTATGGCTGCCCGCACTGCTACCACTTCGAACCGGTGATCAATCCGTGGGCTGAAAAGCTGCCTGCCGATGTCAATTTCAAACGCATTCCCGCCATGTTCGGCGGCCCATGGGATGCTCACGGCCAGATGTTCCTGACCCTCGAAGCCATGGGCGTCGAGCACAAGGTTCACGCCGCAGTGTTCGATGCGATCCAGAATCAGCGCAAGCAGTTGACCAAGCCTGAAGACATGGCTGAGTTCCTCGCCACTCAGGGCGTCGATAAAGACAAGTTCCTTGCCACCTTCAACTCCTTCGCCATCAAAGGCCAGGTCAAACAGGCCAAAGAACTGGCGAAGAAGTACGAAATCACTGGTGTTCCAAGCATGATCGTCAACGGCAAATACCGCTTTGACCTCGGCACCGCCGGCGGCCCGGAAGGCGTACTCAACGTCGCCGATCAGCTGATCGCCAAGGAGCGCGCCGCTAAGTAAGCGGCGAACCCATGGCTCGCGTGCGAACCACCCGAGGCGTTGGCCTGCATCAACCGCAGGTCAACGAGCATCACCTGCAGGCACCCGGCCTCCCGGAAGATGGTCGCCTGCGCCTGCTCAGTTTCAATATCCAGGTTGGTATCAGTACCGAGCGCTACCGCCATTACCTGACCCGCAGTTGGCAGCACCTGCTGCCGCACACCGGTCGGGCCGGCAACCTGCAGAAGATCGGTGCGCTGATCAGCGACTTCGATCTGGTGGCCTTGCAGGAAGTCGATGGTGGCAGCATGCGCTCGGGCTACATCAACCAGGTCGAGCACCTGGCCCAGTTGGGCGCGTTCCCTTACTGGTATCAGCAGCTCAATCGCAACCTGGGGCGTTTTGCCCAGCACAGCAATGGCGTCCTCAGCCGGCTCAAACCGACTCATCTGGAAGATCACCCGCTGCCCGGCCCCGCCGGTCGCGGTGCTATCCTGGTGCGCTTCGGCGAGGGTGAAGATGCGCTGATCGTGGTCATGATGCACCTGGCGCTCGGTGCCAAGACCCGTGCGATGCAGCTCAGCTACATCCGCGAGCTGATTGGCGGCTATCGTCACCAGGTGTTGATGGGAGACATGAACACCCACGCCAACGATCTGTTGGAAACCTCGCCACTGCGCGACCTTGGGCTGATTGCGCCGCAGGTCGAAGCGACCTTCCCGAGTTGGCGCCCGCAGCGCTGCCTTGATCATATTCTGCTCAGCCCGAGCCTGACGCTGGAGCGTGTCGAGGTATTGGCCCAGCCAATTTCCGATCACCTCCCAGTTGCGGTCGAGATTCGATTGCCTGACGCATTGACTGTGGATACCCTGCCCGTCTTGAGCTAATTGCCATCACCGCGCAGTGGATCCGGGCATGACAGACGACGCAGAGCGTTGGAAAGAAAAATACCTTAAAAGCATCGAACAGCAGGAAAAGCTCGAGCGTCGCTGGGACGCCCGGCTCGACCTGCTGCGTCGTGGCCTGGTGCGCAGCACCCTGGCGGCTGAGGGTAGCGACAAGGCGGTGGACCAGTGCATGAAGGAAATGCGCGAGGTCATCCGCAGCGACAACATGGACGCTGGCCTTGCCAACCTGATCCCGCGCCTGGAAAAAACCGTGCTCGACTCCGAGCAGCGGCGCGAAACCCGCATGAATCAGGTCAGCGACGCGCTGACAGCACTGGTTACCCAGTTGCAGAGTTTGCCGCTGCCTGGCGAAGTTGCCCGGCCGCTGAAAAAACTGGCGAAAAAACTCGACGGCGGCGTTGGCCAGTCTCGCGAACTGCCGCCATTGCTAGGCGAACTCAGTGGCCTGCAGGGCAAAGCGCTGAGTTCGCTGCAAAACCAGGACGATGAGCATCGCCCGGGTTTTCTGCAACGACTGTTCGGCAAAAGCGACAGCGAGTCGCGCGCGGATACGCCGGAGCCGAGCGGCCCCGCGCCGAACGTGCCCGTTGCTGAAGCGCAGGCTCTGCCAGTCCTCGCCAGTGAGCCCCAGCCGCCCGTCGTGCCGGCCGAAGTACAGGCTCCAGCAGCTCCTGAGCCGGTCATCCCCGTCCGCGCAGCCGATGTCCTCCCTACAGTCGTTGAGCAAGGTGTTCAGCCAGCACTCACTGAGCCCGTGCAGGTACAACCTGTAGCGCCCGAGTCGTCAGGGCCTGCGCTGGTAGTGCCACTGACATCGGTGGCCGAGAGTGACGAACAGCCCGGCGAACCGCAGCAGCAAGCATTGGCTGAGGTCGAGCCCGACGAACTGGGGCCGAGCGAGGCGCCAGAGGTGGATGCTGAGCCAGTCGACGACGACGGCCCCTACGCTTTGCCCGACGCCGTCGAGCCGCCCTACAGCCAGGTTGCCCTGCATATCGAACAGACCTTGATCGGGCTGCTCGACGACCTCAGCCTGCCCGAACGGCACAAGGCGCAGGCGCTGGAAATGCGCGAGCGGGTTGCACGTGGCTTGAACTGGTACGAGTTGATCCCGGTGCTGGATGACCTGGCCGTATTGATGCTGGCCATTACCGACAGCGGTCAGCACGAGTTCGAAGCGTACCTTCAGCAGCTGAACGAGCGCCTGGAGACCTTCCAGAGCCACTTGCACGAAGCCAGTGCCGGGCATGCCGACAACACCAGTGCTGCCCGCGAACTCGACAGCCAACTGCGGGAGCAGGTTGATGGCCTGCAAAGCAGCGTTCAGGGCGCAGCTGACCTCAACAGCCTCAAACATGTCCTCGACAATCGCCTTGAAGGCCTGCTGGTCACCATCGACGACCATCAGCAGGAACGTGACCGCCGCGAACAGGAGTTGGCTGGGCGCCTGCACGGCTTGGCCGAGCGTGTGGCGAACATGGAGCAGGAGGCGCTGGGCTACCGCGAGCACCTTGAAGAGCAACGCCAGAAGGCCCTGATCGACCCGTTGACCGGGCTGCCCAACCGCGCCGCCTGGTCCGAGCAGGTCGAGCGCGAAGTACTCGACTGGCAGGAAAATGGCGGTCAGCTGCTGATGGCGATCCTCGATCTCGACCATTTCAAGCGGATCAACGATGGCTACGGCCACCTGGCCGGGGACAAGGTCTTGAAGATCGTCGCCGACCAGTTGCGCAAGCGCATGCGCGGGCGCGACTTCATTGCCCGGTTTGGCGGCGAGGAATTTGTCGTGTTGCTGCCGCAGACCTCGCCGGCAGCCGGCTTGCAGGTGGCTGAAACCCTGCGCGCGGCCATCGAAGCCTGCCCGTTCCACTTCAAGGGCGAGCGGGTAGTGATCACTACCTCCATTGGTATCAGCGCCTTTCGCACGGGCGAGCGCGGCGACCAGGTGCTCAAGCGTGCCGACACCGCGTTGTACCGGGCCAAGGATCTTGGGCGCAATCGGGTGGAGCAGGGCTAAGCGGTTTCCTACAAACAGTGGGCAGGGAGCACGTTATACTGTAGCAACTTCGTAGCTGCTGATATGTGTTCCCTGCCGATGAAAACTCTCTTTACCGCCCTGCTCGTTCTGGCCCTGGCCGGCTGTAGCTCGGGGCTGCGCATTGATCGCAGCCACACCTCTGTGAACCAGGATGAGCGCATCCAGTTTGTCGTGCTGCATTACACCAACGCTTCACTGGAGCGCTCGCTCGCGCTGCTTACCAAAGGTGAAGTCAGCAGCCACTACCTGATTGGCGACGGCCCGGCCACGGTGTATCAGTTGGTCGACGAAAGCCGCCGCGCCTGGCATGCCGGCGACAGTCAGTGGGATGGGCGTACCTGGCTCAACTCGACCTCGATCGGTATCGAAATCGTCAATCCCGGTTTCGATGACACGCCCAACGGCCGCGTCTGGTATCCCTACAGTGAGGCGCAGGTACAGTCGCTGATTGCCCTGCTCAAAGACATCGTCAAACGCAATAACATCAAACCTCGCTACATCATTGGCCACAGTGACATCGCACCGCTGCGCAAGCTCGACCCGGGCCCGCTGTTCCCATGGAAGCGCCTGGCGGATGCAGGCCTCGGCATCTGGCCTGATGCCAACGCAGTCGCGCGTCAGCAGGGCTTCTTTGCGGTCAATCCGCCCAGCATCAACTGGTATCAGCAGCAGCTGGCGCGGTTTGGCTACGCGATCGAGCAGACCGGCGAGCTGGATGTCGCTACCCGGCACGTGCTGGCGGCGTTCCAGATGCGTTTCCGCCCGCAGCGCTTTGACGGGCAACCTGACGCGCAAACCGCGGCCATGCTGCAAGTACTCAATCAGATGCGCTGAGGCTGCTGCACCGACTGCTTGAGCGTGTTGGCCGAGCTATGCGTGGGTGGCAGTCGTGAGTAATACGCCAGACGGCCATGCTGATTACCCGATCCGTTGCTATACCTTTGGTAATCAACTGGATGAGTGCGATGCCGACCTTTCTCGATGGGTTGCGCCAAATTTTCCACCGTCCCTGGCTGCTGGCCGCATTCGCGGCCCTGGCCAGCGCCGTCCTGTTGATTGCCGGCAGCGTTGGCGTTGCCCTGCAACAGATGAAAGAAAGCGAAAGCGCGCAGATGAACGCCCAGGGCGAGCGGTTTCTCGAGCGTCTGGAGCAGGTATTTGGGCAACTGCGCGAGGGCGTCGATCAGCTGCAGGCGCTGCCCTTGCGCGGCTGCGACGGGCGCATGCTGGCGGCGTTGCAGCAGGTCAGCCTGAGCTCGCGCTTCATCTACGAAACCGCTTACCTGGACGGCAACGAGCTCTGCTCCAGCCGTGGCAAGGAAAGCGCCATGCAGCCGCTGCGCCCACCGGATATCCGCGGGCCCACCTACAGCTACTGGCTCAACACCACTACTGAACCTGATGAAAACCTGGCCGCGTTGATGCTTGGCCGGGGCAAGTTTCTGGTGTCGACCTCGCGCGGGCATCTGACCGATGTGGTCGATCTGCCACCGGGAGGCAGCCTGTTGGTAGTGCTCGATCATGGCAGTCGGGCTATCCCCGTGCTGGGCCCGGCCCAGCCGTGGCCACCGCTGGCCGAATGGCCGCCGCCTTCGGGCCAGTCATTGTTCGAGCAGAGCGACCGGCTGATCTACAGCATGCCGACCAAGTCGCCGGACTATCAACTGGTGCTGATCGCCCCGCGTGTGGGCCTGCCCCTGAAGATGAACGGCCTGCTCTGGCTGTTGTTTCCAGGCAGTTTGTTGTTGGCTTGCTGCATCGGTTGGCTGGTGCTGCAGCTGATTCGGCAGCGCCGTTCGATGAGCTCCGAGCTGCAGAACGCACTACGCCGGGGTGAACTGCAGGTGCTTTATCAGCCTATCTTCGAGCTGGACAGCCGGCGCTGCGTCGGTGCCGAAGCGTTGGTGCGCTGGCGCCGCCCGGATGGCAGCCTGACCAGCCCCGACCTGTTCATTCCGTTGGCCGAGAACACCGGGCAGATCCGCGAAATCACCGACTTTGTGTTGCAGCGAGTGCTGGAGCAACTGGGCCAGTTGCTGCGCGCCAACCGCCAGCTGTACATCTCGGTCAACCTTGCCGCGTGCGATGTGATGGTGCCGCGGATCGGGCCGGTGGCCGCGCGTTTACTGGCCTTGCACCGGGTCCCGGCCAGCCAGATCGCCTTTGAGGTCACCGAGCGCGGGCTGATCGACGTGGTGGTGGCGCGCGACAACCTGCAAGCCTTGCGCGCGGTTGGCCATCAGGTGCTGATCGATGACTTTGGCACCGGCTATTGCAGCCTCGCCTACCTGCAGACCTTGCCGGTGGATTGCCTGAAGATCGACAAGGCGTTCATCGACGCGCTTGGCCATGATGCCGCCAGTAGTGGCGTGGCACCGCACATCATCCGCATGGCCCACGACCTGCACCTGCGGGTGATCGCCGAGGGCATTGAGTGCGAGGATCAGGCGCTGCTGCTCAATAGCGAAGGGGTCAACTATGGCCAGGGTTGGCTGTTTGCCCATCCACTCAGCGCCCGCCAGTTCGCCGAGCTGATTACTCGTGGGCGGCGAGTCCGCTCACGGCGCATCGATGATGAGCCGTGAGCGGGTTCAGACTGGCAGGGCCATATAGAACTGGGTGCCCTCGCCTGGCCTTGAAATGACCCCCATGCGCCCACCGTGCAGCTGGACGATTTCCTTGCACAGGGCCAGCCCGAGGCCTGCCCCGCCCTTTTTGCGCCCAACCTGAACGAAGGGTTCGAAGATCCGCCCTTGCTGGCCGTAGGCAATACCCTCACCGTTGTCTTCGACGCTGATGATCACCCGCTCGCCGTGGCGCCGCGCATGCAGGCGAATCCGGCCACCATCAGGCGTATGGCGCACGGCATTGTGCAGGAGGTTGTCCAGCACCCGATCAAGCTGGGCAACGTCGGCCTGGATACGTGGCAATGGCTGTTCGAGCTCGATCACCAGCTCGACCTGCTTGTCCGCTGTCAGCTCGGCGATGCGCGCCTGCGCCCGCTCAAGCATCTCTTCGACACCGCAGTGGGCCAGCTCGAGCTTCTGCAAACCACTCTGATAGCGGGAGAAGTTGAGCAGATCATTGATCAACTGGGTCAGGCGCTGCATTTCTTCGCCGATGGTGTCGAGGAGGTCGTTTTCGCGGGCCTGTGGCGGGAACGAGATCCGCTCGCGCAGTAGGCCAAAGGCCATGTGCATGCCGGTGACCGGGGTGCGCAACTCATGCGAGGCGCGCAGCACGAACTCGCTGCGCACGCGCTCGAACGCACGTTGCTCGGTGACGTCATGCAGCACCATCACCGCACCCAGAATCGGCCCTTGCGGATGGCTGACCGGGGTCAGGCTGTACGACAGCAGGCGCGTTTCGTCTTCGACTTCAATGCTCAGGTCTTCCGGTGGCCGGTCCAGGCTGCCGCCGCGCAATACCTGGCGCAGCTGCTGTTCAAGCTCGGGACGTTGCAGCGCCTCGACCAGGCTGGTGCCATGGCGGCTGGTTTCCCAACCCAGCTGCCGCTGGGCAACCGGGTTGAGATGCTCGAGGTGGCCTTGCTGGTCAATGATCAGCAACCCGTCGTCGATGCTGTCGAGCACAGCTTGCAGGCGCTGCTGACCAGCGAGGACTTCGTCGATATTGGTCGCCTGATGCTTGCGCAGGGCGTCTGCCATCAGCCCGAAGCGGCGGGTCAGCTGGTTCAGTTCGGTAGCCTGGGACAGCGGCAGGGTGACATTGAAGTTGCCTTGGCCGACTTCATCTGCGGCTTTGGCCAGGGCTTCGATCGGCAGGCCGAAGCGGCGCGCGATGTTGTGCGCAGTGACAAAGCCGAGGATCAGCACAGTCAAGCCCATCAGCCCGAGCAGGCCACTGATCAGCAGCGCGCGGTCACGGCTGGCCTCTTCACTGCGGGATATCTGCTCCAGTGACTGCTTGTAGGAGTCGATAAGGTCGGTGCGGACCTGATTGAAAGCAGCGCCGAGGGGCTTGTCGGTGGCCATGCTGCGGGCAGGATTGGGGGTTTGCCGGTAGGCCTGGAGGAAGGCCTGGTAATTGCTGCTGGCCTTGCTGAAACCGGTTTTCTCGCCGCCTTCCTGCAAGCCCTGGCTGAGCAAGGTCTGGAACTGGGTCTGCAGGTTGTTGAGGCTGTCGGCGTCGCTGTCCTCGTCCAGAATCAGAATCAACTGTTCGCCGAGGTTCTGCCGCAGCTTGAGGCCCAACTCCAGCGTATGGGTGGTATCACGCACCAGCGCTTGCTGAGTCGAGGCCATCTGCAAAACGCTGACCAGGCCCAGTAGCAGGCCCAGCAGCGCCACCGTGACCAGCGCTGAAATGCTTAAAAAGAGCCTCGCACGCAGCTTCATGGGCCACTTCACAGGTTGAATTGCTTGCGTTTGCGGTACAGCGTCGAGGCGTCGATCCCAAGCGTCTTGGCAGCCTGATCAAGGGTATCGCTGGAGGCCAGCACCGCGCCGATATGGGCCCGTTCCAGCTCGTCCAGGCTCAGCGCAGCACCAATTCGCGGTGCATTGCTGGTGGTTTGCTCGGCCATGCCGAGGTGGCTGACTTCAACCCGCTCCTGCGGGCAGATGATGCTGGCGCGCTCGATCACGTTACGCAGCTCGCGAATGTTGCCTGGCCAACGGTAGTTGAGCAGGGCCGCGCGGGCCTCGTCGCTGAACCCACGTGCCGGCCGCGCATATTCCTTGACGAAGCGGGCGAGGAAACGGTCAGCCAGGGTCAGGATATCGTCGCTGCGCTCGCGCAGTGGCGGCAGGTGCAGGGTGATGACATTGAGGCGGTACAGCAGGTCCTCACGGAAGCGCCCTTCGCGGACCATGTCATCCAGATTGAGGTTGGTTGCGGCCAGAATGCGCACATCGGCACGGCGGGTAACCGGATCGCCGACGCGCTCATATTCCTTATCCTGAATAAAACGCAGCAGTTTGGGCTGCAGAGCCAGCGGGAAGTCGCCGATCTCGTCGAGGAACAGGGTCCCGCCATCCGCCTGGTTGACCCGCCCCAAGGTGCTTTCGCTGGCACCGGTGAAGGCGCCGCGGGTATGCCCGAACAGCTCGCTTTCCATCAGCTCGGCATTCAACGATGGGCAGTTGATGGTCACGCAGGCCTTGCGCGCACGCTTGCTCCAGCCGTGAATGGCCCGGGCCAGTTCGCCTTTACCAGTGCCGGATTCGCCGAGGATAAGGATGTTGGCGTCGGTGGTCGCCACCTGCCGCGCGGTTTCCAGCACGGCCATCATTGCCGGGCTGTGCGAATCGAGGCCGTCCTTGGGCTTGCGTACTTCGCCTTCGAGGGCTTCCAGACGCGCCGACAGCTGGCGTACCTCAAGCTGCTTGGCAGTGGCCAGGCGCAGCTGGTCCGGGCTGCACGGCTTGACCAAGTAGTCAGCAGCGCCAGCCTGGATCGCATCTACTGCGGTATCGACCGCCGAATGGGCAGTGACGATCACTACGCGCATCCACGGTGCCTGCACGCGCATCTGCGCCAGCACATCGAGCCCGTTGTCTTCGCCCAAGCGAAGATCGAGGAAACACAAATCGAATACCTGACGCTGCAGCAGCGCCTCGGCCTGGGCCGCACTGTTGGCCGTGGCCACGCTGTAGCCTTCATCTTCAAGGCAGTAGCGGAAGGTTCGCAGGATAGCGGACTCATCATCTACCAGCAGAATGCGGCCTTGATTGTCCTGGGTAGACTCCATTTTCCTACGCTCCATTAGGATTTATCTGAGTTAGTGTCGGAAAGATCGGGCAAGTTGCATGGTCAATTCTGAAGGATTCCGTCCTTTGCATGCTAGCCGTTAGTCGCGTATTCGGTTAACCAATTGAATATAAAGGTTTTTATCAGTGATTTTTGCCTGGCACGGTGGTTGCGAAGATATTTGGATTTGTTTCAAAAGGAGCACTCAGCATGGCATTTTCCCCACGAAGCGCCGTTTTGGCGCTGTCCATCGCCGCTTTCGCCTCTCCGGTGTTTGCTGATCCGTTGCAAGACGCCCGCCTGCAAGGCGCGCTGCAAACCGCACTGTCGCTCAACCGTCTGCTCAATCCGTTTCGTATCGAGGTAGCGGTGCAGGAGCAGCAGGCGCGCCTCACCGGTGAGGTCGAAAGCGCCGTGGAGCGCCAGCTGGCCGAGGACGTAGCGCTGGCTACCCGCGGCATCGAGCAGGTGGATAACCAGTTGCAGGTCAACCCCGGTCTGGTCGAGCAGTCCTTGGACCTGCGCGCTTACGCCCAGCGGCTGGAGGATGCGACCCTGACGGCTATCGTCCGTGCGCGTTTGTCCTGGGCGCAGGTAACCAGCAAGGCGCCAATTGAAGTAGACAGTCGCGATGGTGTGGTCACCTTGCGCGGTCGCGTCGACCGGGTCGAAGCCAAGGAAGTGGCAGGCGTGCTGGCACGCACCACCGACGGTATCCACCTGGTCAACAACCTGATCAGCCTCGACACAGCGGCGATGGCCAAGGCGCGGGAAACGCCCGTGGCCGCAGTGCAGGGCGAGCAACCCTCGGACAGCTGGATCATCGACAAGATTCAGAGCAGCTACGGCTATTGCCGTAACCTGGATGGCCTCAACCTGAAGGTCAGCAGTGAGCAAGGCATGGTTCGCTTGGCGGGTGAGGTGGTCAGCCGGGAGCAGAAAACCATCGCTGTCGAGGTCGCGCGGCAAATCCTTGGTGTGCGCGGGGTTGACGCTGATTTGCTCAAGGTAGCGACCAAGGTCGAGGGCTGAGTCGTGCAATACGCACGACGCTAACGGCCCCATCGTGCAGGATACGTCCTACAGACACTGCCTACATGTTTTTAAGTGCTTGAAATATATACGTTTTTTAACATTGGCAAGACTGGCATGCAGGCTGCAATTACTTGTTCGTAGCGTTTAACAAGAACATTGCAGGAGACATCGACATGAGTCGCCAACCAGTCAACCAGTCGCAGACCACCGCAGTGCCAGTACGTCAGTTTCTGTTCGTGGCACTTGCCCTGTTGGTAACCCTGGCCGCCGGCCAGTTTTACTACAGCCTGCAGACTGCACGACTGGCCGATCAGGTGGCAGCGCAGACAGCGCTGTTGAGCCAGATTCAGGCGACCCGTGCCAACAACCTGGTACGTGCGGCAGATCCACAGCCGTCGCCAAAGGCCTCGTCCCCCGCCACTGTGCAAAACGTAGTACCGCAGGATCGCTGGGTGTTCTGAGGCGCCTGCATACAATTTCAAGGGAAAAAGGAGATTCATCATGCTTAGTTGGGCTATCACATTCCTGATCATCGCCATTGTCGCTGCCGTGCTGGGCTTCGGTGGTATCGCTGGCGCCGCTACCGGTATTGCCAAGATCCTGTTCATCGTTTTCCTGGTGCTGTTCATTGCTTCGTTCTTCTTCGGGCGCGGCAGGCGCTAAGCCATGAAGCGGATGATCAGCAAAGCCCTGGCTACTGCCCTGCTGTTGGGCAGTAGCGCGGCGGCGATGGCGGCCAATGATGGCCAGGTCCACGCCAACCAATTGTTGGCGACAGACCCCGAGTATGTTGAAACCTGGCAGGACACCCTGAAAGGGGAGGAGCGATTGCCCGAGTGGGTGATCAACCTCAGCGGCAGTTCGCAGGAGCAGATGTCGGCGGTGACAGAGGATGGCGACAAGTATCTTGTCGGTCCGCTGTGCGAATCGGCTGACAACTGCACCTACAAGCGCCTGATCGTGGCGTTTAGCTGGGACAAGGACGATGCCTACGGGATGCTCGTGGAAGTACCCGAGGGATTGCCCAAGGACAAGTCGCCAACCCGCCACGCGCAATACCGCTGGCTGGGCAAGCCGGATGACGGCATGAAGGCGATGTTGCAGGAGCAACTCAAGCGTGATCCGAAGTGGTACTGACTAAAGTTCACGCAACTGTAATGCAATAGAAGCCGAACCTTTCTAAGGTTCAGGCTTCTATGATGCGCCGACTCGAAGAGGGTTGGCACATGACCATGGGGCCGGGCTGTTCTGACTGTTGCAGGGTCGGAGTGGCCTAGGGGTACAGGGAGTGCCTCCATCGATTGGGCCGGGTCAGGAAAAGATGGCATCGGAAGTCTCAGGTCTGGCAGTGCCGAATGCACCGTGCCAGGCCTGGCTTCCGAAGCGTCTATGGATGTGCTCCGAGCGGCTGTCGCCAAATTGTGCTGAAGACACATTTTGTCGTGACCGTACATCGAATTATTTTCCTTCGTAACCTCTCCCCTCCTACACCCTGTTCATCCCATTCGGATTGTCGAACAGAAGTTGTGCATGACCATGCCATATCTGCCAAATTGGCCGTTTCATGGCGCTTTGGTCTTGTTCGGAAAGCCGAACGTTATAAATCAATGACTTGCAGCTGCGTCGTTTTGCCTCGGGCTATTATGCCGATCCGGCATAGGGTAGTCGTTTCCGGCATTAGACTGGCCCCGCCTGCGTAGCAATAGTTGCCGCCTTTTTCGCTAGCCAGAGCGCCGAACCGCTCGCTTGCGCTGACCTTCGATGGAGTCGTCGTACGGAACAATCTCGCTGCCAAGCATGCTTCTAATGGCTCTGGTACGCGCGTTTCCGCTCGATGCCCCTGACCACTAGAAGAAAAGGTAACGACATGAAGAAGGCAAAACTAAGCCTCGCCTGGCAAATCCTCATAGGGCTTGTACTAGGCGTTGCAATCGGCGCGCTGCTGAACCATTTCAGTGCAGAAAAGGCATGGTGGATCACCAATGTCCTGCAGCCTGCCGGTGATATCTTCATTCGCCTGATCAAGATGATCGTCGTCCCGATCGTGATTTCGTCGCTGATCGTGGGCATCGCCGGGGTTGGCGACGCGAAGAAGCTGGGCAGCATCGGCCTGAAGACCATTCTCTACTTCGAGGTGGTGACGACCATTGCCATCGTCGTCGGCCTCGGCCTGGCCAACCTGTTCCACCCTGGTGTCGGCATCGACATGAGCACTCTGGGTACGGTGGACATCTCCAAGTACCAGGCCACTGCGGCCGAGGTGCAGCATGAGCATGCGTTCATCGAGACCCTGCTCAACCTGATCCCTTCGAACATCTTTGCAGCGGTTGCCCGCGGCGAAATGCTGCCGATCATCTTCTTCTCGGTGATGTTCGGTCTGGGCCTGTCGAGCCTGCAGGCTGACCTGCGTGATCCGCTGGTACGCACCTTCCAGGCCGTATCGGAAACCATGTTCAAGGTCACCCACATGATCATGAACTACGCCCCGATCGGCGTGTTCGCCCTGATCGCCGTGACCGTCGCCAACTTCGGCTTCTCGTCGCTGCTGCCGCTGGCCAAGCTGGTGGTGCTGGTGTACTTCGCCATCGCCTTCTTCGCCTTCATGGTGCTGGGCCTGGTCGCGCGGATGTTCGGCTTCTCGATCATCAAGATCATGCGCATCATGAAAGACGAGATGATCCTCGCCTACTCCACCTCCAGCTCCGAGACCGTGCTGCCACGTGTGATCGAGAAGATGGAGAAGTACGGCGCGCCGAAGTCGATCTGCAGCTTCGTGGTTCCGACCGGCTACTCGTTCAACCTCGACGGCTCGACCCTGTACCAGAGCATCGCGGCAATCTTCATTGCCCAGCTGTATGGCATCGACCTGTCGTGGAGCCAGCAGCTGCTGCTGGTACTGACCTTGATGGTCACTTCCAAAGGTATCGCCGGTGTGCCGGGCGTGTCGTTCGTGGTCCTGCTGGCGACCCTGGGCAGTGTTGGCATCCCGCTGGAAGGCCTGGCATTCATCGCCGGTGTCGACCGCATCATGGACATGGCGCGGACCGCCCTGAACGTGATTGGCAACGCCCTGGCCGCGCTGGTCATCGCTCGTTGGGAAGGTATGTACGACTCGGCCAAGGGTGAGGCGTATTACAACTCGCTGCCGCATATGGCCGGTAACAAGGCTGCTGGCGCTGTGGGCGAGGCTGCCAAGCAGTAAGATTTGCGGTGGTTGGGGCCGCAAAGCGGCCCCTGCCCCAGACAACGCAGACCCACAAGAGCCCCGCATGCCGGGGTTTTTTGTTGCCTGCAGAAAGTACCCAGCCGCTTGCGTTATCATGCGTGGCATTTTTCGGGGGAACACGCGGATGCTAAACGGCCTTTGGCTCAGCTTTTTCCTGGTCGCGGCCATCTCCGCCATGGCGCAGTGGCTGGTCGGCGGCAACGCCGGGATCTTCGCCGCGATGGTCGAGAGCATCTTTGCCATGGCCAAGCTGTCGGTCGAAGTCATGGTCCTGTTGTTCGGTACCCTGACCCTGTGGCTGGGCTTTCTCAAGATTGCCGAACAGGCCGGCATCGTCGAGTGGCTGGCGAAGATGCTCGGCCCGCTGTTCGCCCGGCTGATGCCGGAGGTGCCCCGCGGCCACCCTGCGCTGGGCTTGATCACCATGAACTTCGCCGCCAATGGCCTGGGCCTGGACAACGCGGCGACGCCGATCGGCCTGAAGGCGATGCGCGCACTGCAGGAGCTCAACCCGAGCAGCACCACGGCGAGCAATGCGCAGATCCTGTTTCTGGTGCTCAACGCCTCGTCGCTGACCCTGCTGCCGGTGACCATCTTCATGTTCCGCGCCCAGCAAGGCGCACCTGACCCGACCATGGTGTTCCTGCCGATCCTGCTGGCCACCAGCGTCTCGACCCTGGTCGGGCTGCTGTCGGTCGCGGTGATGCAGCGGCTGCGCTTGTGGGATCCGGTGGTGCTCGCCTATCTAATCCCTGGCGCGCTGCTGCTGGGCGGCTTCATGGCGTTTCTGGGCACGCTGTCGGCGACTGCGCTGGCAGGCCTGTCGTCGATCCTGGGCAACCTGACCCTGTTCGGCATCATCATGTCGTTCCTGGTGGTTGGCGCCCTGCGCCGGGTCAAGGTGTACGAAACCTTCATCGAAGGCGCCAAGGAAGGCTTTGACGTCGCCAAGAGCCTGCTGCCGTATCTGGTCGCCATGCTCTGCGCGGTGGGCGTGCTGCGCGCTTCAGGGGCGCTGGAGTTGGCATTGGACGGGATTCGCCACCTGGTCGAGTGGGTGGGCCTGGACACGCGCTTCGTCGATGGCCTGCCCACTGCGCTGGTCAAGCCGTTCTCTGGCAGCGCCGCGCGGGCCATGATGATCGAAACCATGCAAAGCCAGGGCGTCGACAGCTTCCCGGCGTTGGTTGCGGCAACCATCCAGGGCAGCACCGAGACCACCTTCTATGTGCTGGCGGTGTACTTCGGCGCGGTCGGCATCCAGCGCGTGCGCCATGCAGTGGGCTGCGCGCTGCTGGCCGAGCTGTCCGGGGTGATCGCGGCGATCTGCGTCTGCTACTGGTTCTTCGCCTGAGCCTGAGCGACCTGAGCCAGTGTCCAGTCGACCAGCTGGCTCATCAGTTGGTCGCTGGCGGCACCAAAGCCGGTGACCACCGCAGGCACCTGAGTAGCACTTAGCGGCTGGCGCACTTCAAAGCGCCGGCTGGCGACGATGCGCTGGCTGCGGCCCTGCACCAGGCGCGCATCGTAGCTGATCACCACCTCTACCCTGCCCTCGCGGTATTCGCTGTTGAACGCCAGCAACTCGCCGGCCAGCTCGTAATCGGCTTGCAGATTGCTGTCGTCAGCGCTCAGGCGCTGTACCCGGCCATCACGCTGGAAGCCATCGAGCAGCCGATTGCGTACCAGCAACGGCACCGGGTCGCTCCAGCGGGCGCCTTTGTAGCCACTGATCACGTCGCCCTGGGCGATCACCGCAATGCGTTGCCCGGCGAGCGCCTCGCTGGCCAGTGGCTTGTTCACCCGCAGTGACCAGGTCAGCGGCGCGTTGCTGCTGGTGGGCTGCTTGACCGGCAGGCGGTAGATATCCACCGGCGGGCTTTGCGGCAGGATCGAGCAGGCGCTGGCCAGGCTCAGCGTGGCCAGCAGGGCGATCAGGCGCAGCGGGGTCATGGCTGGAACTCCTTGTCATTGTCGCGGCCCAGCAGATAGCCGCTTGGGTCGGCTTCGAGGCGGCGCGAGATGCCCTTGAGGGCGTTGAGGGTTTCGCGCAGTTCGCGGATCGCCGGGGTCAGCTGGTTCAAGCCCTGGGCGCCATCGTCGATGGCCTCGCGGTTATTCTTGAGCAGGTCATTGATGGTTGCGGTGCTCTCGGCCAGGGCGTTCATGGCCTGCTCGGCGCTGCCGAAGGCTTGCTTGCCCTGGGTGCCGAGCAAGCCGTTGGCGTTGCGCATCAGCGCCTGGGTCTCGGCCAGGGTGGCGTTGGCCTGTTTGCCGACTGCAGCCAGCTGGGCGATGGCGTCGCTGATACTGCCTTTTTGGCTGGCGAAAGCGCCGGTGGTCTGCTCAAGGTTGGCCAAGGTGTTGCTGAGGCGGCTGACGTTGTCGTCGGAGAGCAACTGATTGGCGTTGTGCAACAACAGGTTGATGTTGCCGACGACGTCGCTGCTGTCGTTGAGCAGGCGCGAGATCGGCGATGGCGAGGCAACGATCACCGGCAATTGGCCGTCCTTGCCTTTCAGTTCTGGGCTTTGTGGGGTGCCGCCGCTGAGCTGGATGAAGGCGTTGCCGGTAACCCCGGCCAGGGTCAGCTTGGCCTGGGTGTCCTGCTTTACCGGCGTGTCGGCGCTGAGGCGGATGCGTGCCAGCACCCGACGTGGGTCTTGCGGGTCCAGGCGCAGGGTGGTGACGTCACCGACCTTGATGCCGTTGTACTGCACCGGGCTGCCGCGCGACAGACCGGAGACCGCCTCGTTGAATACCACCTGATAGTCCTTGAAGGTCGAGTCGACGCTGGACTTGGTCAGCCACAAGCCGAACAACAAGGCGCCAGCCACGACCAGAACGGTGACCAGACCGATCAACACATGATGAGCTCGGGTTTCCATGCTTCAGCGCTCCTGCCCGACACGGCTGGCAGCTTGAGCCGCTGCGCGCCCGCGTGGGCCGTGAAAGTAATCGTGGATCCAGGGATCGTCGGTAAGCTCGACCTCGGCCAAGGGGCCGGCTACCAGCACCTTTTTCTGCGACAGCACGGCGATGCGGTCGGTAATGGTGTACAGCGTATCCAGGTCATGGGTGATCAGGAACACGCTCAAACCCAACGCATCACGCAGGGTCAGGATCAACTGGTCGAAGGCCGCCGCACCGATCGGGTCGAGCCCGGCGGTGGGTTCATCCAGAAACAGGATGTCCGGGTCCAGCGCCAATGCCCGCGCCAGCGCCGCGCGCTTGATCATCCCGCCTGACAGCGATGCGGGATACTTGTCGGCGGCGGAAATCGGCAGCCCTGCCAGGGCCAGCTTGACCCCGGCCAGATGCTCGGCATCAGTGCGCGACAGACCGGCGTGTTCGATCAGTGGCAGGGCAACGTTTTCGGTAATGGTCAGCGACGAGAACAACGCGCCCTTCTGGAACAGTACGCCAAAGCGCCGCTCGACCTGCGAGCGCTGTTCGTTGTCGAGGGTGGCCAGGTCCTGGCCGAACACCTTGACCTGACCCTCGTCGGGCTGGCGCAGGCCAACGATGCTGCGCAGCAGCACCGACTTGCCGCTGCCCGAGCCGCCGACTACCGCGAGGATCTCGCCTTTGTACAGATCGAGGTCGAGATTCTCGTGCACGCTCTGGGTGCCAAAGCGGTTGCACAGCCCGCGCGCCTGGATTACTGCCTGGGTTGCTGCACTCACCAGCCCATCTCCATGAAGAACAGCGCTGCGACGGCATCCAGCACGATCACCACGAAGATCGACTGGACCACCGCCGAGGTGGTGTGGGCGCCTACCGACTCGGCACTGCCGCTGACCTTGAAGCCTTCCAGGCAACCGATCGCGGCAATCAGAAAAGCAAAGAACGGCGCCTTGGCTAGGCCTACCAGCAGGTGCTGCACACCGATATCGGTCTGCAGCAGGGAAAGGAACATGGCTGGCGAGATATCCAGCGACAGCGCACAGACCACGCCGCCTCCGACGATGCCGCAGATCATCGCCACAAAGGTCAGCAGCGGCAGCGTGATCAGCAATGCCAGTACTCGCGGCACTACCAGTAGTTCGATCGGGTTGAGGCCGAGGGTGCGGATGGCGTCGATCTCTTCGTTGGCCTTCATCGAGCCGATCTGCGCAGTAAAGGCGCTGGCAGTGCGCCCGGCCATGAGAATGGCAGTCAGCAGCACGCCAAACTCACGCAGAAACGAGAACGCCACCAGGTCGACGGTGAAGATGGTCGCACCAAATGCGGCGAGCACCGTGGCGCCGAGAAAGGCCACCACTGCGCCGACCAGAAAGGTCAGCAAAGCGATGATCGGCGCGGCATTGAGGCCAGTCTGCTCGATATGGGCAACGACCGGTGTGAGCCGCCAGCGGTGTGGCTGCAGCGCACGCAACAGCAGGGTCTGGATGATCAGGCCAATGAAGCCGAGCAGTTGCAGGGTGTCGCCCCACAGCTTGTTGACCGAGCAGCCGATGCGCTCGAGCAGCATCAGCAGCACCGGCCGTTCGGCTTGCTTGAGCGGGATGCAGTAGTCCTGCACCGAGTGGTAGACCGTCTTCAGCAGGGCCCGGTTGGCCGCGCCGAGGTCATCGGTGCAGCGCGACAGCCGCTCGCTGCCGAGCAGTTCGGCCAGCAGCGAGGCGCCGGCAGTGTCGAGGCGGCCGAGCTGGCTGAGGTCGGCGCGGGTGTCACTGCTGTATTGACTGCGCAGGCGCTCGCTGTCGCGCTTGAGCTGGGCGTAGTGGGCCAGGGTCCAGTCACCGCTGATACGCAGGCACGGCGGTTGGCTGCTGGTGTCCAGAGTGGCGCTCGGTGTAGTCATGGGCTCCATGCTTCTGACAGTGCGCGAGGAAGGCACCGATCATAGCGTAGTGCGGGCGCTGCCGGGCAATGGCGATCTGCTCAGCTGGCTGGGGCCGCAGCAGCGTCGACCACTTTGAAGCGCAGCACGCCGATAACCTGGCCGTCCTCGGTCAGCACGCGGACTTGCCAGCGGCCCACCGGGTTGGGCGGGAAGTTCTGCTTGTGGGTCCAGGCGCGGTAGCCTTCCTTGCGCCCGCCATGAATATCCAGGGCGATCCGGTCGACCTCTTTACCGTTCAACTGCCAGACGTGATAGATCCGCTCGTTGAGCCCGCGCGGTGCGTTGATCGCGGTGTATGCATACAGCCCCGCGCCGCGAATCTGGTTGACCGGGATCTCATCCAGCGAATCACCCGGCTGGCGGTTGATCACTTCGGTGCTCACCGCCACTTCGGTCAGCCACAGCGTGGCGGGCGGCACCCAGGAGCGCAGCAGCCAGCCGCCGGCACCCACCGACAGCGTCACCAGTACCAGCGCGACGCCGCGGCGCCAGTTGGTGATCGGGAAGCTGCTGGCCAGGCTTGGGAACGACAGCGCCATGGCCGCGATCAGCGCCAGCTTGAAGCTCTGCGCGGTGGTCAGGTGAAGGATGATCGGCAGCGCCGTCAGCAGCGCGGCAAACAGGGTCAAGGTATGCAAGGCCATGAACAGCCAACGCCGCGGCGCCAGCCAGCGGTAGTAAAGCGGGTCGACGATCGAGATCACCCCAGCGGCGCCGAGCAGGCCGGTAAAGATCAACTGGCCGCTGTTCCAGGTGGTGGTGATGAAAAAGAATGGCAGGACGAAGAACAGGCTCTCCTGGTGGATCATCTGCGTGGCGTAGCGCAGTAGCGGCTGCGGGATCTCCCGCTTGAAGGTGCGGGCGAACAAACCAGTCAGGGTGTTCTCCAGCATCAGCCATATCCAGCTGACCAACAGCAGGATCGCCACCCAACTCGCCAGCCCGGCCTGGCGGTCGACCAGGATGAAGCTGCCGATCCCGGACAGGAAGCCGCCCAGCGCGATAACGCCTGGGTAGCGTTTGAGCAGTTCGATGATGCGCTGGACGATATGCGGGATGGGCGGCATGAACGGGCTACAGAAAGAGTATGGGGGCCACCATCGCGGCGGCCCCGCGATGGCTCTGCACAGGATACCGCTGAATCAGCGCTGGCGTGTAGCGCCGCTGGGCTTGGTCGGTGTGTGACGGCGACGGCGCAGCAGGCCCAGGGCGAGAATCACACCGAGCAGCAAAGCCACCAGGCCGTACAGTTCGTCATAGCCAAGCAGCGGCTGCTCGATGCGCACGTACCCCGGCTCCTTGAGCAACTCCTGCAAGGCGGCGTCGGCCTGTTTCAGGCTGACCTGGCGTAATGCGCGGATCGGGTCGCTGAAGCGGCCGTCGGTGTAGTTGTTCAAAGCGCCCCAGTAATAGTCGGCCAAGGCGCTGTTGCCCTGGCTGTTCCAGCTCTCGCGGGCGATGGCGGCTTCCTTGATGCGGGCAAAGGTATCCGCGTCGAGGCCGTTTTTGCGCAGGTGCTCGAACAGCTCCTGCAACACCTTGATCGCTGCGTTGAGGTCTTCGCGCTCGAGGTCGGCGTTGAGGCTGAGCATGCCGCTGTCGCCGAAGCTTTCACGCTGCACCGAAGGCCCGTAGGACAGGCTGTGGCGCAGGCGTAGCTGGTCGTAGACTGCCCACTCCAGGTAACGCGAAACCAGGTCGAGGGTCTGCTCGTGGCCGCTGTCCAGCACCGGCTCGATGAACAGCCAGTGCAGTTTGACGCTGTCGCCCAGCCAGCCGCGGGTCAGATCGCGGCGCTGCTCGGCCTGTTGGCTGATGCTGTCGAGGTTACGCCGCTCGCCGGGCTCGGTCGCCGGCAGCTCGCCGTAGCTGCGTTCGAGATAGGCCGGCAGCAAGCGGTCAAGGCCGCCGACCACGATCAGGGTCATGTTGTTGGCTGCGTACCAGTGGTCGCGCAGAGCCTGCACTTGCTCAAGAGTCATGTCGTCGAGGTTGGAGCGCGCCGGGCATTTCAGCCCCAGCTCGACTGCCAATTGGTCACTGGCGCGATGGCCGATGTCCTGGCGGTCGAGCCAACGTTGCAGGTGGCCGTAGTGGCCGCCGTCTTCACGCTCGATGATCTGCTTGGCAGTGGCCAGGGCCTTGGCATCGATTTTGGTATCGCGAACGGCCGCCAGCAGCAGGTCGAGCACTTTGCGCTGGTTGCGCGCCGGGGCCTCGATCACGAAGGTGGTGTCGGCGCTGCTGGTGTAGGCATTCCATTCGCCGCCCAGTGCCTGCATGCGTTCTTCCAGGCCGCCCTCGCCGGTTTCATCGATGCCGCTGAACAGCAGGTGCTCGAGCAGGTGCGGCAGCTCACGCTGGTCGCACTCGAAGTCATCGAGGCCGACCCCGACAATCAGGCGGATCGCGACATGGTCGCGCTCGTAGCCGGATTTGAGGATGACCTGCAGGCCGTTGGGCAACAGGTAGCCTTCGACCTTGGAGCGGTCGAGGGCCAGGGTCGGCAGGCTGCAGATCAGCAGGCAAATCAACATCAGGCTACGCATAGGCGAGCAGGGGTCTCCAGGTGGTGCAGGTCAGGGCTGGCGGGCTTCGTCTGGCACGCTGTCGAGCATCAGCCCGCCGGTGTCCGAGCCGCCCAGTACCACATAGGCACTGCTGCAGAACAAAGAGTTCAACCGCTTCATGTCGGCGATCAGCTCCAGATGCAGTGAACTGGTCTCGATACTCTGCACCACTTTGCGTTGCAAACGGCTTACATGGGCGTGGGCCAGGCGCCGTTCCTGGGCGCGGAAGCGGCGTTTCTCACGGAGCAGCAACTGCGCGCTTTCCGGGTCGGCGCTGAGAAACACCGACAGGCCCAGGCGCAGGTTGGCCAGCAGTTGTTCCTGCAGGCCGGTCAGCTCTTCCAGGCCGACCTGGGAGAACTCGCGGCGCTGTGAGGTCTTTTGCTGCTGGACCTTGCGCAGCATGCGCTCGACCAGGTCGCTGGCCATCTTCAGGTTGACCGAGATCTCGATGATCTCGGCCCAGCGCCGGTTGTCCTGGGCGCTGAGGTCCTCGCGGTCCATCTGCGCCAGGTACAGCTTGATCGCGCTGTACAGGGCGTCGACGTCTTCGGTGTAGGCGCGGACCTGCTGCGGCAATGCGGTCTGAGTGCCGCGCAAGGCGGCGAGCATGGCCTCGAGCAGGCTCTCGACGATGTCGCCCAGGCGCAGGGTTTCGCGGGCGGCGTTGGCCAGCGCCAGGCTTGGCGTTTGCAGCGCGGACGGGTCGAGATGGCGCGGGCGGATCTGGCCGTTGCTGCTTTCGCGCTCCGGCAGGAGGAAGTTGCACAGCCGCGCCATCGGCGTCACGGTCGGCAGCATGAGCACGCAGCGCAGCGTGTTGTAGAGCAGGTGGAAGCCGATCACCAGTTCCTGCGGGCTGAGCTTGAGGGTGTCCATCCAGTCGACCAGCGGGTGCAGCACCGGGATCATCAGCAGCAGGCCGATCAGTTTGTACAGCAGGCTACCCAGTGCCACCCGGCGGCCTGCCGAGTTCTGCATGCTGGTGGTCAGAAAGGCCAGCAAGCCACTGCCGATGTTGGCGCCGATCACCAGGCCGATGGCCACCGGCAGGCTGATCAGGTCCGAGCCGGCCAGGGTTGCGGTGAGCAGAACAGCCGCCAGGCTCGAGTAGGAAATCATCGCGAACAGGGCGCCGACCAGGGCGTCGAGAAGGATATCCCCGGTCAGCGAGGCGAACAGCACCTTGACCCCTTGTGCCTGGGTGATCGGCGTGGCCGCCTGCACGATCAGTTGCAGGGCCAGGATGATCAGGCCAAGGCCAATCGCTACCCTGCCCATCTGGCCGAGGCGAGTCTGCTTGCGCGAGAGGAAGAAGATCACCCCAATGAACAGCAGCAGGGGCGACAGCCACGACAGGTCGAAGGTCAGCACCCTGGCCATCAGCGCGGTGCCGACGTCGGCCCCGAGCATGATTGCCAGCGCCGGGGTCATCGCCATCAGGCCTTGGCCGACGAACGAGGTCACCAGCATGGCAGTGGCGTTGCTGCTCTGGACCATGGCCGTGACGACGATGCCGGCGAGAAACGCCAGCGGGCGTTTGCTCATGTTCTGGCTGATCACCCGGCGCAGGTTTGAGCCATACACCCGCAGGATCCCGGTACGCACGATGTGCGTGCCCCACACCAGCAGCGCGACCGCCGAGAGCAGATTGAGCAGAGTCAGCATAGGCAAGGCCCCCGTTGCAATTGCCCCAAGACGGGGCCAAAAAATGAAGCCGTGAGCCTGGCCCGGGGCTGGGTGGTTTTCCCAGTGCTCACTCAAGCTTTAGTCGTTTTGTGCGTCTGCTGCCAGCTTGGCATGGCTGAAACCTATTTGAAACATTTCACTGGTGCAGGAGCGCCGGGGCGCCGCCCACAAAAAAGGCCCCGAAGGGCCTTTATCTGCAACTGCCAGGCTTACTGACCAGGCACGTCCTTACGCAGCTTCACCGCATCAGGCTCGGCGCCTTCCTTGCGTGCACGGGCAGTACGCATACGGATGTTGATGGCTTCTACCGCCAGCGAGAACGCCATGGCGAAGTAGACATAGCCCTTCGGCACATGCACATCGAAAGATTCGGCGATCAGCACGGTACCGACGACGATCAGGAACGAAAGCGCGAGCATCTTCAGCGACGGGTGCTTGTCGATGAAGTTACTGATAGCACCAGCGCAGAGCATCATCACCAGCACCGCCACGACGATCGCGGCGATCATCACCGGTACGTGCGAGACCATGCCGACTGCAGTGATCACCGAGTCCAGCGAGAACACGATGTCGATGATGGCGATCTGGATGATGGTGTAGAGGAACTTGCCCCCGGCGCCTTTCGGGCCGTCGCTGCTCTCGTCTTCACCTTCCAGGCCGTGATAGATCTCTTGCGAGCTCTTCCACAGCAGGAACAGGCCACCGAAGAACAGAATCAGGTCGCGCCCGGAGATGCCCTGGCCGAACACTTCGAACAGGTCGGCGGTAAGGCGCATTACCCAGGTGATCGACAGCAACAGCAGGATCCGCGTGACCATGGCCAGGGCCAGGCCGAAGATCCGGGTACGCGGCTGCATGTGCTTGGGCATGCGGCTGACCAGAATCGAGATCATGATGATGTTGTCGATACCGAGGACGATCTCAAGTGCCGTCAGGGTCAAAAAGGCGACCCAGATTTCTGGGCTGGTCAGCCATTCCATATGTATTCCTTCAAACGTAAAAAGGCGCTGCGCCCGATAGGGACGCAGCGCGATGGGGCTTATGAATTAGAGACTGCTGAACAGCGGGAAAGTCCCCAGCAGCAGTGCGCCGAGCATTATGCACATGCACACCAGCACTGCCCACTTGAGCGTGAAGCGCTGATGATCGCCGAACTCGATGCCGGCCAGCGCGACCAGCAGGTAGGTCGAGGGTACCAGCGGGCTGAGCAGATGCACCGGCTGGCCGACGATCGACGCGCGGGCCATTTCCACCGGGGTGATGCCGTAGTGGCTGGCCGCTTCGGCCAGCACCGGCAGCACACCGTAGTAGAAGGCATCGTTGGACATGAAGAAGGTGAACGGCATGCTGACAAGGGCGGTGATCACAGCCAGGTACGGGCCGAGTGCGTCCGGGATGACTGCCAGCAGGCTTTTCGACATGGCGTCGACCATGCCGGTGCCGGACAGGATGCCGGTGAAGATACCCGCGGCGAAAATCAGCCCGGTCACTGCCAGCACGCTGCCGGCGTGGGCCGCAATGCGGTCCTTCTGCTGTTGCAGGCATGGGTAGTTGACGATCATGGCGATGCTGAAGGCAACCATGAACAGCACCGGCAGTGGCAGCAGGCCAGCGATCAGCGCGACCATCAGGGCCAAGGTGAGGGCACCGTTGAACCAGATCAGCTTCGGCCGGCGTGCTTCAGGGAACTGCGACACACTGATAGCGCTGTGGTCGATGTCGTCGGTCGGCAGGTGCAGTTCACCCAGGCGAGCCCGCTCACGCTTGCCGTACATGTAGGCGATGACCAGGATCGCCACCACGCCGAAGGCCATGGCCGGGATCATCGGTACGAAGATGTCGGACGGGTCTACATGCAGGGCACTAGCAGCGCGAGCGGTCGGCCCGCCCCATGGCGTCATGTTCATGACCCCGCCCGCGAGGATGATCAGGCCGGCCATGATCCGCGGGCTCATGCCCAGGCGGCTGTACAGCGGCAGCATGGCGGCGCAGCAGATCATGTAGGTGGTTGCACCGTCGCCGTCGAGCGAGACCACCAGGGCCAGCACTGCGGTGCCGACCGAGACTTTCAGCGGGTCACCCTTGACCGCCTTGAGGATCAGCCGCACAGCCGGGTCGAACAGACCGGAGTCGATCATCAGGGCGAAGTAGAGAATGGCGAACATCAGCATCACGCCGGTTGGCGCGAGCTTGGTGATGCCTTGCAGCATCATCGGGCCGATTTCGGAGGAGAAGCCACCGAACAGGGCGAACAGGATCGGTACCAGGATCAGCGCGATCAAGGCCGAGAGGCGCTTGGTCATGATCAGGTACATGAAGGTGATGACCATGGCAAAGCCGAGGAAGGTCAGCATGGCAGTACTCCAGGCGTGGCGCGACGAATGAAAAAAAATGCTTCGGGCGGATCAGCGCGTGGGGCGCTGTGCTTGGAATAGCTGGAGGGGTACTGCGAAGAGGCGGACACAGGAAGACATCAGAATCACCATTGTTGTTGTTGATTGGGCCGGGTGCGGACTGGTCCGGGTACCCTGGCTGACCGGTCTTGTGCCGGTAGTGGGGGCTATCCTATGAGCGCAAGCTTTCAGCCAGCTTTCGCTGGCGCCAAGGTGACGAGAGGTAATCATGTCTGAGTTTGTCGAGGGCGGCTGCCATTGCGGCGCCATCAGGTATCGCCTGGCGGGCGATCTGAACGATGTTGCGCATTGCCATTGCTCGATCTGCAGGCGCGTCAGCGGTGGCCTGGTGGTGACCTGGATCACCCTGCCCAGGCGCGACTTTCGCTGGCTCAAGGGGCGGCCGCGGCTGTATGTGGCGCCTGCCAGTTGCAGTCGGTTTTTTTGTGGCGACTGTGGCGCGCATGTGGCCCTGAGCACTGAGCACAGCCCGCAGAGTATCGATGTGACCGTGGCAACCCTGGATCAGCCAGAGCGAGTCCAGGCCAATCGGCATATCTGGACCAGCAGCCGGGTAGCCTGGCTGCATCTGGATGAACAGTTGCCGGAAGAAGCCGAAGAAGCGCTGTAAGCCGCCGTTGCTGGTAACGGCGGCTTCTGTTCAGGGCAGTTGCAAGCCGCCAGCTGCTTTGTGCAGGGCGCGCAGGTGCTCACCGATCTGCTTGACGTTGGCTTCCACCGCTTTGATCTCCTTGCCGCGCGCCGGATCGAGCAAGGCGCGAACTTCGGTATCGAGGTCGGTGCTCAGGCGCAACAACTGCGCCTGCCGCTCACGACTAACCTGCTCCAGCTGTTTGCGCTCGTCGGGTTGCGGCAAGCCGTAGCCATCGGTGCCCAGCAGCTCTGCCGGGCGGCTGAGGAAGCCGCTATTGGCCAGCATCTGCTGCAAGGTGGCGTTGGCCTTGTCGACCGTGCCGTCCTTCAGCGCGGTGGAATTCAGGTAGCGCTGCTTGACCTCGTCCTGGGCCAGCAGCAACTGCCGGCGCAGCGCCGCTTGTTCGAGCAGCAGCAATGCCGCGCTGGTGCGCAGATCGGCCCGCTGGAACCATGGCTGGCGCTGTTCGGCATCTTGCGCCAGCCAGTCTTCAACTTCGACCTGCTTGACCGGCAACTGCTTTCTGAGCACGTCGAACATGGCCTGGTAGCGGTCGCGGTAGGAGTCGAAGCGATAGCCCAGGCGCAGTGCCTCGCGGCGGTCCTCAAGCACGCTGGTATCGGCCAGGCCGCGGCCTTTGAGCACCTCGAGCAAGCCGTTGGGCATGATGTTGTCGAGGTCTTTCAGGCGCGGGTTGGCGCTGCCGCTGCGCAGCAATTTGAGTCCTTCGACTGCGCAGTTGTTGGACAGGAACCAGTAGTTGCCGTCATAGCTCCAGTGCATCTCTGCCGCCTGACGCACGACGTTTTCGACTTCAGCGCGGCTGAGTTTGAGCGGCACCGAGGCAAGGCTGCGCAGTTCGGTCTTGGTGTACTCGTCGATCACCTGGTTCAGCGGCAGAACGAACAGGCGTGACGGATAAGCGCCGACCAGGCCAGACCAACTGGACAGCTGCACATCGTTGACGAAGGCGCGGTACGACAGCACCAGGCTCTGGTCCAGATCCAGCCGGCAATCCGGGCCACGTGGCCGGCCCGGTGCGCAGATCACCAGGCGCAGCATGCTGTGGCCCCAGCGGCTGACCAGGTTCTGGTTGGCCTCGGCCAGCAGGTAGTCGATTTCGTAGACCCGCTCGGGGTCGATTTCACCCAGCGGCTGGCGGGCGAAGTCATTGCCGGCATTGATGAATGGCAGGGTTTTCGCGCATTCGTTCTGTTGCGGCGCCCAGGCAAAGTGCTCACGCAGATACTGATTGAGTGCCGGCCGGCGGCAGCCGTAGCTTGGGTCGAGGAGGAAGTACTCCATGTTGACCGCCACGTATTCCTTCGGGCTGCTCAGCTCATAACTGTCGGGGCTGCGCACCAATTGGTTGTTGTGCTGTTCGCGCTCGCCGCGGCGGCCGACATACTGCGGCCAGCCGGCCAGGTCGAGCAGGCGTGGGTCATCGCTGAGGGTGAAGCGTCGTTCGCCTTCGCCGCGGCATTCCTCTGGCAGGCCGATCTTGCCCAGCGTGTCCTGTTGGCGCTTGCAGCGGTTGATCAGCAGGCGATCGGCGCTGGGCCACAGGCGGGCGCGGTCATAGATATGGGTGAGTTCGTGGAGGACGGTGGCCAGCAGCTCCTGGCGTACCGTGCCGTGCGGCCGGCCGGTGGCCTGGGTGGCCGCGCTGCCATCGGCAAGCGCGGGCAGCAAGCGCCGGTTCAGGTCAAGCGTGGACACCAGCGAGGCCTGGCCATAAGCGTCGGCGGGCATGTGCTCGCTCCAGCTGACCTGCACGCGCCGATCCAGCTGCTGCTTGAACCGCGGCGGCAGCTTTGCCAGCGCTTCATCAAGCAGCGCCTGGGTGGCTTGCTGTTGTTGCTGGTCAAGCCCGTCAGCCTGCAGATCGAGCTGCAGGTCGGCCAGGGCGGGCGCGCCCAGCAGCGTCAGGACGCTGCCCAGCAGCCAGGCACGCATACGCTTCACAGCGCGAGAATAGCTTCGGCGAGCACCTGATCGCTGGCGTCGCGTGCTTCAGGCACACGCTGGCGAATGGTATTGAGTGCCGCTTCAAGCTGTGCACCGCGAATATCACCGCGGCTGGCAACGAAGCTGGCGGCGTCGTCGTGGGCATCCTGAACGATCTTCGAGTCGCGGATCGAAGTGGTGGTATCAGAAGTGAAATCGATCGAACGGCCAAAGGCGCGGACGATGATATTGCTGGTAGCCACCAGAGTCTGTGCATGGGCCAGGTCGGCCAGGAGCAGCATGCCGAGGGAAGCGGCGATCAGCGATTTACGCATGGAGCATCTCCAAACTAATACAGGGAGTCGAATTGAATCATTGGACGAGAATTGCTTCTGCCAGTTCAAGGTCGTCAGCAGATTGATAGCCAGCATGATGGCGCAAGGTGCGCAGTGCCGCCTGCAGGCGTACACCACGGATCAGACCGTCGGTGGCAACAAAGGCTGCGGCATCATCACGGGCCTGCACCATCAGCTTGCGATCGAACGGTGCGCTGGTCACCTTGCTGGTGACGTAGCCAGTGACAACCAGGCTCTGGGTCGAGACATCCATGGCATGGGCGCTGCCCATCCCGGCGAGGGCAATCAGCAATGGCGAAAGATAACGCATGGGTTTGGCAGGCTTGAACTCGGAGGGCGAAGGCTAACCCGAATACACGGCGCAGAGCCAGTGCACCCGGGTGTGCCGCAGGGCGGTGTTACAGGGCGAGGATCGCCTGCGCCAGTTGGGCATCACTGGCCTGCAGGGTTGGCGCCTGCTGGCGGATGTGACGGAAAGCGCTTTCCAGCTTGGCGCCACGAATCACACCTTCGCTGCCCACAAAGCTGGCGGCATCGTCGCGCGCAGCCTTGACGATCTTGTCGTCACGGAATGACGAGGTCACGTCGGAGGTGGCATCGGTAGTGGCAGCAACGGCGCCGACTACGGCATCGGTGGTGACGATGAAGCTGGTGGCATTGGCTGTGCCAGTCAGGGTCAGCAACAGGGCGGCGCCCAGCAAGTGGTTACGGGACATGGCGATGACTCCTGCAGATAAGGGCGGTGTGCTTGTGGTTATCGGACGCTCACTCGGCCTGTAACGGTACTTTATTTCACCGGCCGTTAGCGCAAGCGTATCACGCGTTGCTGTTTCTGGATGTGACGCAGCATAGGTGCAAACTGTACTGGTATAAACCGCAATTCATTAAATTGTACTGGTTGCGGAGATATGGAGTCATGTATCAGCCGTAAAAACAAAAAACCCGTCACAGTTGCCTATGACGGGTTTCAGGAATTCTCGGTGCCGGCCTGGGCCGGCAAGCCGGAGCTTAGCGCCAGAACGGCTTGCTCAGCTCTTCGTAACGCTGCGACTCGCTGATACCGGCGTCAGCCAGAAGGCGACCATCCAGGCGAGCAAGTTGACGGCGGCTGGCGATGCGACGCTGCCACAGGAGCAGAGTGGACAAAGCGCGCAGAGGCAGCGAGGTGTTGGATTGGCTGTTGCTTTCAAAAACCAGACCGGAACTGAGGGTGCGTTCCATGATATGTCTTCCTTCCGCTTGTGGCGGCATTAGGTAGTGATTTAACTGATGCCAATGATCCTCCTCTTGTGTCCATAACAGTAGGTACAGTTCACTTGTATTGGGCGGGTTCAGTTAACTGCATAACACGACTGTTGCACTGTTAATTGGCGAAACTGTACTGGTGCGCATCATTATGGTGCATTTATGGCTGTTGGGGCTGCCTGACTTGCCGATTGGGTCAGTATTTACCGGTACAGTAGTACAGTTTAATTAAGTTAAAGCATTCAAACTGTTTTGTTGCGTTTGCTTGCCAAGCACTCAGGCAGCACAAAGCCGCGTCGAGCACCTTCTGCCTGAGGCAAAAAGTACACGACGCGGCTTCGTAGGAGGTCAAACCAGCCTACTCATTTGCAGTCAGCCGACCAGCATGCGCCCGGTTTCTTCCAGGTTTTCATGCCAGCTCAGCGCTTCGCGCAAAATGTGCGGCGTGTGTCCGCCGCGCTGGCAGGCGCGCTCGAAGTAATCGTTCAGCGCCGCCCGGTAATCGGGATGGACACAGTTGTCGATGATCACCCGAGCCCGCTCGCGCGGGGCCAGGCCACGCAAGTCGGCCAAGCCCTGCTCGGTGACGAGGATGTCGACGTCGTGCTCGGTATGGTCGACGTGGCTGACCATCGGCACTACGCTGGAGATCGCGCCCGCTTTGGCGATCGACTTGGTGACAAAGATCGCCAGGTGCGCGTTGCGGGCGAAGTCACCCGAGCCACCAATGCCGTTCATCATCCGCGTGCCGCAGACATGGGTCGAGTTGACGTTGCCATAAATGTCGAATTCGAGCGCTGTGTTGATGCCGATGATGCCCAGACGCCGCACCACTTCAGGGTGGTTGGAGATCTCCTGCGGGCGCAGGACCAGTTTGTCCTTGTAGCGCTCGAGGTTGCCGAACACATCGGCGTTGCGTCGGCTCGACAGGGTGATCGAGCTGCCTGACGCGAAGCTCAGTTTGCCGGCGTCGATCAGGTCGAAGGTCGAATCCTGGAGTACTTCGGAGTACATGGTCAGTTCTTCGAACGGCGAGTCGATCAGGCCGCACATTACCGCGTTGGCGATGTTGCCGATGCCAGCCTGCAGCGGGCCAAGCTTGTTGGTCATGCGCCCTGCTTCGACTTCACTCTTGAGGAAGTTGATCAGGTGGTTGGCGATGCCCTGGGTCTCGTCATCCGGAGCCAGCACAGTAGACGGCGAGTCGGGCTGATTGCTGATGACGATGCCGACGATCTTGGCCGGGTCGATGGCAATCGCCGGGCTGCCGATACGGTCGTCGACCTTGGTCAGCGGGATTGGCGTGCGGGTCGGCCGGTAGCTTGGGATATAGATGTCATGCAAACCCTCGAGGTTGGGGTTGTGCGACAGGTTGATCTCGACGATCACCCGTTTGGCGAAAATGGCGAAGCTGGCCGAGTTGCCCACCGAGGTGGTCGGCACGATGTGGCCCTGTTCGGTGATCGCGACCGCTTCGATGACGGCAATGTCCGGCAGCGGCAGCTGTTTGTTACGCAGTTGCTCGACGGTTTCCGACAGGTGCTGGTCGATGAACATCACCATGCCTTGGTTGATCGCCTTGCGCAGTGTGCTGTCGACCTGAAACGGCATGCGCCGGGCGAGTACGCCGGCTTCGGTCAGCTGCTTGTCGAGGTCGTTGCCCAGGCTGGCGCCGGTCATCAGCGTGATTTTCAGCGGCGAGGTCTTCGCGCGCTCGGCAAGTGCGTGCGGCACGGCCTTGGCTTCGCCGGCGCGGGTAAAGCCGCTCATGCCGACGGTCATGCCGTCCTCGATCAGGGCAGCGGCATCGGCCGCACTCATTACCTTGCTGTGCAGGGAGGACAAGCGGATACGATCACGGTACATGGATTGTTATCTCAGGCTACTCAAGCTAGATGCGCAGTCTAGTGATTTCGCCCTGCTCCGTCCCACGACCATGGTCGTATGAGCGGCCTCGGCGCCGCGCCGTTGATCTGGATCAGGCAAATGCAAAAAACCCCGGCCATACAGCTCCGGGGGTTTTTGACTATCTATATAGCAGCGGCTTAGTCGACGGCTTTGACCATGTCTTCGATGACCTTCTTGGCATCGCCGAACACCATCATGGTCTTGTCCAGATAGAACAGCTCGTTGTCCAGACCGGCATAACCGCTGGCCATCGAGCGTTTATTGACGATGACGGTCTTGGCTTTGTATGCCTCAAGGATCGGCATGCCGGCGATGGGCGACTTGGGATCGTTCTTCGCCGCCGGGTTGACCACGTCGTTGGCGCCCAGCACCAGCACCACATCGGCCTGGCCGAACTCGGCGTTGATGTCTTCCATCTCGAACACCTGGTCGTAAGGCACTTCGGCTTCGGCCAGGAGCACGTTCATGTGCCCAGGCATGCGCCCTGCCACCGGGTGGATCGCATATTTGACGGTCACGCCGTTGTGGATAAGTTTCTCGGTCAACTCCTTGAGCGCATGCTGCGCGCGCGCCACCGCCAGGCCGTAGCCCGGTACGATGATCACGGTGTCGGCATTGCTCAGCAGGAACGTCGCATCATCAGCGGAACCGGATTTGACCGGGCGTTGCTCCTGACTGCCGGCTGCTGCGCCGCTGTCGGTTGCGCCGCCAAAGCCGCCAAGGATTACGTTGAAGAACGAACGGTTCATCGCCTTGCACATGATGTACGAGAGAATCGCACCGCTCGAACCGACCAGCGAACCGGCGATGATCAGCATCGAGTTGTTCAGCGAGAAGCCGATACCGGCCGCGGCCCAGCCTGAGTAGCTGTTGAGCATCGATACCACCACCGGCATGTCGGCACCGCCGATAGGGATGATGATCAGCACGCCCATGATGAACGCCAGAATCAGCATCAGGGTGAACGCGCTGTAGTGGCCGGTGAAGGTGAACAGCAGGCCTAGGGCAATAGTAGTAAGGCCCAGGATCAGGTTGAGTTTGTGCTGGCCGGCGAACTGTACCGGTGCACCCTGAAACAGGCGGAACTTGTACTTGCCCGAAAGCTTGCCGAAGGCGATTACCGAGCCGGAGAACGTCACCGCACCGATGGCAGCGCCGAGGAACAGCTCCAGGCGGTTGCCGGTCGGGATCGGATCAGTGATCGCAGCAACGATGCCCATCGATTGCGGTTCAAGCACGGCGGTGATAGCGATGAACACCGCCGCCAGGCCGATCATGCTGTGCATGAAGGCGACCAGCTCAGGCATCTTGGTCATCTCGACGCGCTTGGCCATGATCGAGCCGGCAGTGCCGCCGATCAGCAGACCCAGCAGCACATAGCCGATACCGGCAGTGGCCAGCTCGGCGCCGAGCTTGTAGATGAGGCCCACCGTGGTGAGCATGGCGATGCCCATGCCGATCATGCCGAACAGGTTGCCGCGGCGTGATGTGGTCGGGTGTGACAAGCCCTTCAATGCCTGAATGAAGCAGACCGAAGCGACGAGGTAGAGAAGCGTTACCAGATTCATGCTCATGCTTACTTCTGCGCCTCGTTCTTGGTTTTCTTCTTGAACATCTCGAGCATGCGCCGGGTGACCAGGAAGCCACCAAAGACGTTGACCGCGGCCAGGGCCACGGCCAGGGTGCCCATGATCTTGCCTGCTGGGGTCACGGTCAGGGCGGCAGCGAGCATGGCGCCGACAATGACGATCGCCGAGATCGCGTTGGTCACCGCCATCAGCGGTGTGTGCAGTGCCGGGGTCACGTTCCAGACCACGTGGTAACCGATGTAGATGGCCAGCACGAAGATGATCAGGTTGTAGATGCCGTGGGAAATCAACATGTCTTCCATAGCTGTGCTCCTTAACCGTTGTTGCGGATGACAGTGCCGTCGCGGCACATCAGGCACGCAGCAACAATGTCATCTTCGAGGTTGATCACCAGCGCACCGTCCTTGTCGAACAGCAGCTTCATGAAGTCCAGCAGGTTGCGTGCGTACAGCGCCGAAGCATCGGCCGCGACCTGGGCAGGCAGGTTGGTCGGGCCGACGATGGTCACGCCATGCTCCAGCACGACCTGGTCGGCCACGGTCAGCGGGCAGTTGCCGCCTTGCGCTGCAGCCAGGTCGATAACCACCGAGCCGGGCTTCATCTGCGCCACGGTCTCGGCGCTGAGCAGGGTGGGAGCCTTGCGGCCCGGGATCAATGCGGTCGTGATGACGATGTCGGCCTGCTTGGCGCGTTCGTGCACGGCTTGCGCCTGACGCTGCATCCAGCTGGCCGGCATTGGTCGCGCATAGCCGCCGACGCCTTGAGCGCATTCGCGCTCTTCATCGGTTTCGAACGGCACATCGAGAAACTTGGCGCCGAGCGATTCGATCTGCTCCTTGACTGCCGGACGCACATCCGACGCCTCGATCACCGCGCCCAGACGCTTGGCAGTAGCGATCGCCTGCAGGCCGGCTACACCGGCGCCGAGGATCAGCACGCGGGCGGCTTTCACCGTACCCGCCGCCGTCATCAGCATCGGCATGAAACGCGGGTAATGATGGGCTGCCAACAGCACCGCCTTGTAACCGGCAATGTTGGCCTGCGACGACAGTACGTCGAGGCTCTGCGCCCGCGAAGTACGCGGCGCCGCTTCGAGGGCGAAGGCGGTAATCCCGCATTCGGCCATCTTGCCGATCAGTTCGCTGTTGAAGGGGTTGAGCATGCCTACCAGCAGGCTGCCGCGATTGATCAGGGCCAGCTCCTGATCAGACGGCGCAACGACCTTGAGCACCAGTTGCGCGCCAAAGGCATCGGCAGCGCTGCCAAGGGTGGCGCCTGCGGCTTCATAGGCACTGTCCGGAATGCTGGCGTTAAGCCCGGCCCCCCGTTGGACGGTGACCTGATGGCCTTGGCCAACCAGCTTCTTGAGGGTATCGGGGGTCGCAGCGACCCGCGTTTCGCCCGTCTGCGTCTCGAGAGGAACACCAATGTGCACGACTTTTCTCCTGCGGACCTTCTTATCGTTATTTAAGCCAGCAGGCGCACGGTCAACACCGCAACGCCAGCGACGCAGCCATAAGGCTCGAACCCGCCGAATCCCGGGCGGGCGAAGCATTTTGCAGAGGAACACAGCGGCCATCAACCGATTCTGGAGTGATACCGATGCATAACTACAAGTCACCCTGTGACCGTATGTCGCAAGTAACCGGCCGGGGGCGCTCTAGTACGGGCTTTTGGAAGATTAGACGATAAAACGAATTATTTTTTAGTGATTTCGCAGCTAGCATGCTCGAGGTCGTAAAAGACGCTGAAAGCCCCGTCTTTACTGGGTTTATAGTGATTTAGGCAGCCAGCATTACAGTTTTCATATATGCGACATAACAGTATATCTGTAGGTGTTTAAAATATTTGACTACAGGGTCAATTTGTCTGCTTTGTGCCGTGCGTCTCTACGTAAATACGGGCTTGCTCTGCCAGCCAATCTCGGAACGCGCGCAGTGAAGCTGAAGCGACCTTGCGCTCGGGAATCATCAGATAGTAGGCCTTGGTGCTGGACAGCGCATGCCTGTTAGCGACCACCAGCCTGCCCTGCTGCAGCTCTTGTTGAATCAGGAATGGGGGAATCAGGGCGATGCCCATGTCATGCATGGCCGCCTGAGCCAGCATCGAAAACAGCTCATAGCGCGGACCGGTCATGTCGCGCTCGATGTTCAGTTCCAGGCTGCTGAACCATTGCCGCCAGGCGTAGGGTCTGGTGGTCTGCTGCAGTAAAGGCAGCTCGGCGATCTGCTTAGCGCTCAGTTCCAGCTGGCCCTGCAGCAGTGAGGGGCTGCAGACCGGTAATGGGTTCTCGCTCATCAGTCGGTGCGACTCGGTGCCTGACCAGTCGCCATCGCCGAAATAGATCGCTGCGTCGAATGCGGTGTCGGCGAACAGGAACGGCCGGGTGCGGTTGGTCAGGTTGACGGTCACCTCGGGATGACGCTGTTGAAAGTCCTTCAACCTCGGCAGCAACCATTGGGTGCCGAAGGTTGGGACCACCGCCAGCTCGATCACATTGGCGCCCTGCTGGCGCATCACCGACAAGGTGTCGCGCTCGACAGCATCCAACTGAGTGCTGACCTGGCGGCTGTAAGACAAGCCGGCCTCGGTCAATTGCACCCCGCGCCTGGAGCGGCGAAACAGCTCGACGTTGAGAAACGCCTCCAGCGCAGCGATCTGGCGACACACAGCGCCTTGGGTCAGGGCCAGCTCAAGGGCGGCTTTGGTGTAGCTCTCGTGGCGAGCTGCTGCCTCGAAGCAGATCAGGGCAGTCGTGCTGGGGATCTTGCGCCGCATGTACGTCAACCTCACTTATATGTGCAGCAATTACGAATGCTGAAGATATACGGAGTGACGAAATATCACTAGTAGGTGCGTAATAGTCGTTTGTCGTGGCTGATGATCGGGCCTAGGATCATTCCATGACCCTACTGCCCTGCCCCCTATTCGAGGATTACGTTCATGGCCGGTAAAGCTAGCTTCAACTGGATCGACCCGTTGCTGCTCGATCAGCAGCTCACTGAAGAGGAGCGCATGGTCCGCGACAGCGCTTATCAGTTCGCCCAGGACAAGCTGGCGCCGCGTGTGGTCGAAGCGTTCCGCCATGAGCAGACCGACCCGAAGATTTTCCGTGAAATGGGTGAAGTCGGCCTGCTCGGCGCGACCATCCCAGAGCAGTACGGTGGCAGCGGCTTGAACTACGTGTGCTATGGCTTGATTGCCCGCGAGGTCGAGCGCATCGACTCCGGCTACAGGTCGATGATGAGCGTGCAGTCGTCGCTGGTGATGGTGCCGATCAACGAATTTGGCAGCGAAGCGCAAAAGCAGAAATACCTGCCCAAGTTGTCCAGTGGCGAATGGATCGGTTGCTTTGGCCTGACCGAGCCTAACCATGGTTCTGATCCGGGGGCGATGATCACCCGTGCGCGCAAGGTCGAGGGCGGTTACAGCCTGAGCGGCAGCAAGATGTGGATCACCAATAGCCCGATCGCTGATGTATTCGTGGTCTGGGCCAAGGATGACGCCGGTGATATCCGTGGCTTTATTCTGGAAAAGGGCTGGAAAGGCCTGAGTGCGCCGGCGATTCACGGCAAGGTTGGCCTGCGCGCCTCGATTACCGGCGAGATCGTCATGGACAGCGTGTTTGTCCCTGAGGAAAACATCTTCCCTGAGGTGCGCGGCCTGAAGGGCCCGTTCACCTGCCTCAACTCGGCCCGCTACGGCATCTCCTGGGGCGCGTTGGGCGCAGCCGAAAGCTGCTGGCACACCGCACGTCAGTACACCCTCGACCGCCAGCAATTTGGCCGCCCGCTGGCAGCCAATCAGTTGATCCAGAAAAAACTGGCTGATATGCAGACTGAAATTACCCTGGGCCTGCAAGGCTGCCTGCGCCTTGGGCGGATGAAGGACGAAGGCACCGCAGCCGTCGAGATCACCTCGATCATGAAGCGTAACTCTTGCGGCAAGGCCTTGGAGGTCGCGCGACTGGCCAGGGACATGCTCGGTGGCAATGGCATTTCCGATGAGTTCGGCGTGGCGCGTCACCTGGTCAACCTTGAGGTGGTCAACACCTATGAAGGCACCCATGACATCCATGCGCTGATTCTTGGCCGCGCCCAGACCGGTATCCAGGCGTTCTATTAATAGAGGAGCCGGGCCATGGGTGCGCTTTCCCATCTGCGGGTGCTGGACCTTTCACGTGTACTGGCCGGGCCATGGTCCGGGCAGATCCTCGCTGACCTTGGCGCCGACGTGATCAAGGTCGAGCGGCCAGGTGCGGGTGACGATACCCGCGCCTGGGGGCCGCCTTTCCTCAAGGACGCCTATGGCGAGAACACCAGCGAGGCTGCTTATTACCTGTCGGCGAACCGTAACAAGCGTTCGGTGACCATCGACTTCACTCAGCCGGAGGGCCAGCGCCTGGTGCGTGAGCTGGCGGCCCGGTCGGATATCGTCATCGAGAACTTCAAGGTCGGTGGGCTGGCGGCCTATGGCCTGGACTACGCAAGCTTGAAGGCGGTCAACCCCAGGCTTATCTATTGCTCGATCACAGGCTTTGGCCAAACCGGGCCTTATGCCAAGCGTGCTGGCTACGATTTCATGATTCAGGGGCTGGGCGGGCTGATGAGCCTGACCGGCCGGCCCGAAGGGGAAGCGGGTGCGGGGCCGGTCAAGGTTGGCGTAGCGCTGACGGATATTCTTACCGGGTTGTATTCCACCGTAGCGATTCTGGCCGCCCTCGCCCATCGCGATCAGGCTGGCGTCGGCCAGCATATAGATATGGCCCTGCTGGATGTGCAGGTTGCCTGCCTGGCCAATCAGGCGATGAATTACCTCACCACCGGCAATGCACCGCGGCGCCTGGGTAATGCGCACCCTAATATAGTGCCGTATCAGGACTTCCCTACCGCCGATGGCGATTTCATTCTCACCGTGGGTAATGACGGGCAGTTCCGCAAGTTTGCCGAGGTAGCTGGTCAGCCGCAGTGGGCGGACGATCCACGCTTTGCCACCAACAAGCAGCGCGTTGCCAATCGCGCTGAGCTGATTCCGCTGATCCGTCAGGCGACGGTGTTCAAGACGACGGCCGAGTGGGTTGCGCAATTGGAGTTGGCCGGCGTGCCGTGTGGGCCGATCAATGACCTGGCGCAGATGTTCCAGGACCCGCAGGTGCTGGCCCGAGGGCTGGCGCTGAGTATCCCACATCCACTCGCAGGTAGCGTGCCGCAGGTGGCTAGCCCGATTCGGCTGTCCGAGACGCCGGTGGAGTATCGCCAGGCGCCGCCTCTATTAGGGGAACACACCGAGGCTGTGCTGAGCGAGCTGCTTGGGTTGGATGAACAGGCAGTGCGGCAGCTGCGCGCGGCGGGCGTCCTTTAAGACTGAGCATGCTTCTGTAGGTGGCGTGCGCTGTTCATCACCTCTGTTACAAGAATATTGCAACGTGTTGAATTAGTGCTTGACGCATTCCTGTGAGCCCTTATAATGCGCCCCACTTCCAGCGTAGTTGGAACGGAAAACTCCTTGAGTTTCAAAGAGTTAGAAGTTTCAGAGGTGCTGCAAGGGCTTCGATCGAAAGATCGTCAGCGGTGAAAAAAGGCAGTTGACAGCAGGTTGTAACGCTGTAGAATTCGCCTCCCGCTACGAGAGATCGCAAGCGAGTCAAGTGTTTGAAGTTGAACGAGTTTCTCGCAAAATACTTCGAAATAAACGCTTGACAGACACAGAGGAAAGCGTAGAATGCGCGCCTCGGTTGAGACGAAACGCTCAACCAACCGCTCTTTAACAAATTGAATCAAGCAATTCGTGTGGGTGCTTGTGAGTACGGTTTGATAGTCGCCAAGATTATCAGCATCACAAGTGGCCACATGAGAAATCATAGTAGTCATTTGAGATTGCTGAGCCAAGTTTAGGGTTTCTTAAAAACCCAAGCAGTATTGAACTGAAGAGTTTGATCATGGCTCAGATTGAACGCTGGCGGCAGGCCTAACACATGCAAGTCGAGCGGATGAGAAGAGCTTGCTCTTCGATTCAGCGGCGGACGGGTGAGTAATGCCTAGGAATCTGCCTGGTAGTGGGGGACAACGTTTCGAAAGGAACGCTAATACCGCATACGTCCTACGGGAGAAAGCAGGGGACCTT
>NZ_CP080625.1:3725000-4167500 GCF_019599025.1 Pseudomonas sp. S07E 245 | reverse complement strand
GTAGGGGGTAGAGCACTGTTTCGGCTAGGGGGTCATCCCGACTTACCAAACCGATGCAAACTCCGAATACCTACAAGTGCCGAGCATGGGAGACACACGGCGGGTGCTAACGTCCGTCGTGAAAAGGGAAACAACCCAGACCGTCAGCTAAGGTCCCAAAGTCATGGTTAAGTGGGAAACGATGTGGGAAGGCTTAGACAGCTAGGAGGTTGGCTTAGAAGCAGCCACCCTTTAAAGAAAGCGTAATAGCTCACTAGTCGAGTCGGCCTGCGCGGAAGATGTAACGGGGCTCAAACCATGCACCGAAGCTACGGGTATCACCTTTTGGTGATGCGGTAGAGGAGCGTTCTGTAAGCCTGTGAAGGTGAGTTGAGAAGCTTGCTGGAGGTATCAGAAGTGCGAATGCTGACATGAGTAACGACAATGCGAGTGAAAAACTTGCACGCCGAAAGACCAAGGTTTCCTGCGCAACGTTAATCGACGCAGGGTTAGTCGGTCCCTAAGGCGAGGCTGAAAAGCGTAGTCGATGGAAAACAGGTTAATATTCCTGTACTTCCGATTGTTGCGATGGAGGGACGGAGAAGGCTAGGCCAGCTTGGCGTTGGTAGTCCAAGTTTAAGGTGGTAGGCTGGGATCTTAGGCAAATCCGGGATCCCAAGGCCGAGAGCTGATGACGAGTTGCCTTTAGGCGACGAAGTGGTTGATGCCATGCTTCCAAGAAAAGCTCCTAAGCTTCAGACAATCGGGAACCGTACCCCAAACCGACACAGGTGGTTAGGTAGAGAATACCAAGGCGCTTGAGAGAACTCGGGTGAAGGAACTAGGCAAAATGGCACCGTAACTTCGGGAGAAGGTGCGCCGGCGAAGGTGAAGGGTTTACCCCGTAAGCTTTTGCCGGTCGAAGATACCAGGCCGCTGCGACTGTTTATTAAAAACACAGCACTCTGCAAACACGAAAGTGGACGTATAGGGTGTGACGCCTGCCCGGTGCCGGAAGGTTAATTGATGGGGTTAGCGCAAGCGAAGCTCTTGATCGAAGCCCCGGTAAACGGCGGCCGTAACTATAACGGTCCTAAGGTAGCGAAATTCCTTGTCGGGTAAGTTCCGACCTGCACGAATGGCGTAACGATGGCGGCGCTGTCTCCACCCGAGACTCAGTGAAATTGAAATCGCTGTGAAGATGCAGTGTATCCGCGGCTAGACGGAAAGACCCCGTGAACCTTTACTATAGCTTTGCACTGGACTTTGAATTTGCTTGTGTAGGATAGGTGGGAGGCTTTGAAGTGGGGACGCCAGTTCTCATGGAGCCATCCTTGAAATACCACCCTGGCAACTTTGAGGTTCTAACTCAGGTCCGTTATCCGGATCGAGGACAGTGTATGGTGGGTAGTTTGACTGGGGCGGTCTCCTCCCAAAGAGTAACGGAGGAGTACGAAGGTGCGCTCAGACCGGTCGGAAATCGGTCGTAGAGTATAAAGGCAAAAGCGCGCTTGACTGCGAGACCCACACGTCGAGCAGGTACGAAAGTAGGTCTTAGTGATCCGGTGGTTCTGTATGGAAGGGCCATCGCTCAACGGATAAAAGGTACTCCGGGGATAACAGGCTGATACCGCCCAAGAGTTCATATCGACGGCGGTGTTTGGCACCTCGATGTCGGCTCATCACATCCTGGGGCTGAAGCCGGTCCCAAGGGTATGGCTGTTCGCCATTTAAAGTGGTACGCGAGCTGGGTTTAGAACGTCGTGAGACAGTTCGGTCCCTATCTGCCGTGGACGTTTGAGATTTGAGAGGGGCTGCTCCTAGTACGAGAGGACCGGAGTGGACGAACCTCTGGTGTTCCGGTTGTCACGCCAGTGGCATTGCCGGGTAGCTATGTTCGGAAGAGATAACCGCTGAAAGCATCTAAGCGGGAAACTTGCCTCAAGATGAGATCTCACTGGGATCTAGAATCCCCTGAAGGGCCGTCGAAGACTACGACGTTGATAGGTTGGGTGTGTAAGCGCTGTGAGGCGTTGAGCTAACCAATACTAATTGCCCGTGAGGCTTGACCATATAACACCCAAGCAATTTGCTCATGCAGATTGCGGTGGTGAAGACGAAACGCTGAAGATTCGTACACAAACATCACATATCCGAATTTGCTGGGCCGTTCATCTGGACGTTCTGGCTACAGAATTTCTTGACGACAATAGAGCATTGGAACCACCTGATCCCATCCCGAACTCAGTAGTGAAACGATGCATCGCCGATGGTAGTGTGGGGTCTCCCCATGTGAGAGTAGGTCATCGTCAAGATTCATTTCGCAAAACCCCTATCTGCGCGAGCAGGTAGGGGTTTTGTCTTTAAGTAGAGAGACTCAAGTTTCGCTGACACGTCTACCGACGGTTCGGCACACAGAATTTCTTGACGACAATAGAGCATTGGAACCACCTGATCCCATCCCGAACTCAGCAGTGAAACGATGCATCGCCGATGGTAGTGTGGGGTCTCCCCATGTGAGAGTAGGTCATCGTCAAGATTCAAATCCAAAGCCCCTGTCAGCGTTGCTGACAGGGGCTTTGTCTTTCTCGGCGGACTGCTTTGCTGTCAGGCCCCGGCCAAGACAACAGCCCAATAAAAAGGCCCGCTCCTGAATCCAGGAGCGGGCCTTTTGGCTTTCAGCCAGTGCGGTCAGAACTGATAGCTGACGGTAGCGCTGACATTGCGTTCCTCACCCATGTAGCAGTAGCTCAGGCTGGCACACGAAGCGATGTAGCTCTCATTGGTCAGGTTGTTGGCGTTAAGGCGCAGATCTACACCCTTGAGGCCGACCTTGCCCAGGTCGTAACCGATGGAAGCGTCGAACAAGGTGTAGGAGGGCACCTTCATGCTGTTTTCAGCATCTACCCAGCTGTACCCCACATAGCGTATGCCGCCGCCCAGCCTAAGGCCATCCAGAGCGCCCTGGCGGAAGTCGTAGTCGGCCCACAGCGAGAACATCTGCTTGGGCGCCTGCGTCGGCGAGTTGCCCTTGTTGTCTACAGTTGCCGCAGCCAGGCTAGGCATCGACTTGGCGTACTCGATGTCGGTGAAGGTGTAGCCACCCAACAGCTTCAGGTTATCGGTCACCTGCACATGCGCTTCCAGTTCCAGGCCTTGTGAGCGCACCTGGCCTACTGCCCGGTAGAACTCCTCGTTGGGCTGTTTGGACGCGAGGTTTTCCTGTTCAATACGGAACACCGAGGCCGTGAACAGGTTGTCGCTACCCGGCGGCTGATACTTGACCCCGGCTTCCCACTGGGTGCCCTCGGTCGGCGCCAGAGGCCGGCCGTTCTGATCAGAAACGGTATTGGGGTTGAACGACTCGGAATAGCTCACATACGGAGCGATACCGTTTTCAAACAGGTAGAGCACGCCTGCGCGCGTAGTGAAGCTTGAACGGTCGTCACTGACCCGGGTGTCGCTGTCACGGTTTTCTTCGGAGACCTTGACCCAGTCCTGGCGCAGCCCCAGTGAAAAGCGCCACTGGTCGAGCTCGACCAGGTCCTGCAAGTACACACCGGTCTGCTGCAGGCGCCGCGTGTAGTTGTTTTCACCCAGTATCTGCAAGTTGCCGTTGCCGTACTGCGGGTTGGCCGCATTCAGGCTGTCGACGCTGCCATAGCGCCAGGCTACGTCGGCTTTACGCCGCTGATAGTCGGTACCCAGCAGCACCGTGTGCTTGGCCGCCCCGGTGAAGAATTCCGCCTGCAGCATGTTGTCGATGATGAACGAATGCAGGCGCTCGTCGCCGCCGGTGTAGGCCCGGTTCATGATGTTGCTGTCGGTCGCGCCCCAGCCGGCGAAGTAGACTTGATCCATCGACACGTCGGAATCCTGGTAGCGGAAGTTCTGTCGAGCGGTGAACACATCGTTGAAGCGGTGCTCCAGCTGATAACTGAACGACTGCTGGGTGCGTTCATAGTTGTCGATGCCCGGCTCACCCTCGAAGAAGTGATCTGACAGCCGCTGACCATTGCGCTTGTGCAGCACGCCAGAAGCAGGCAGGCCGCCGTGGTAGCCGCCGTTGGGATCTTTCTGCAGGTAGGCCTGCAAGGTCAGCGAAGTATCCTCGCTGAAGTCGATGCTGATCGCTGGGGCGATGGCGTAGCGTTCTTCCTTGTTGTGGTCGAACTGGGTGTCAGCCGAATCAGCAAGGCCGGTCAGGCGATAGGCAATCCGCTTGTCGTCATCCAGCGGCCCGCTCAAGTCAAAGCCCATGCCGCGCTGGCCTTGGGTGCCGACGGTTGCCTGAACCTGGTGGAAGGCCTCGAAGGTCGGTTTCTTGGTGGTCAGCGCAACCAGCCCGCCTGGCGAGCTGCGGCCGTAGAGCACCGAGGATGGTCCTTTGAGGATATCGATACGCTCGAGGAAATACGGATCGACCTGCATGGTGCTGTAGGTGCCGTTATCACCCATCGACTTCAAGCCGTCGACATAGATGTTATCCACCGAGCCATCGTTGAAGCCGCGCATGGCCACATAGTCATAGCGGTGGGTGGCGCCATAGGGGTTGGTCAGCACCCCGGGCGTGTAGCGCATGGCCTGGGCAACCGTCTGCGAGCCCTGGTCGTCCATTTGCTGGCGGGTAACCACTGACACCGACTGGGTGGTCTCCAGAATAGGCGTACTGGTCTTGGTGGCGATCTGGCTGTGGGTGGCGTTGTAGCCCTCCATGCTGCCTAGCGCGTTGCCGAGGGTGAAACCGCGTACATCGGTGTCAGGCAAGGCCAGCGCAGCGTCTGCGGCTTGCTCGCGCAGTACGTAGCGGCTGCCATCGCTGCTGTCAGCTTGCAGGCCCGTGCCGTTGAGCAACTGGCGCAGTGCCTGGTTGGTCGAGTACGCGCCTTGCAGGCCAGGTGACTGCAGCTCGGCAGTCAATTGCGGGGTGCTCGACAGTGTTATACCAGCCTGGCGAGCGAACTGATTGAGCACATCATCGAGGTTGCCGGCGGCGATGCTGTACTGCTGGGAGGCACTGGCGGTTTCTGCTGCCTGGCTCAGGGGCGCGACAGCGGCCATGCCCAATGCCGTGCCGAACAAGGCGGCGCGTATGGCTCTGCCTAGAAGGGCTGAATTCAAGACAGGTCGAAAATCATTCTCGTTGATGCGGTGTGGTGAACGCTGGCCGGGCATGAGGGATCCGTAGGCTGATTAAGGGCAGTTGATGGTGCTTACTGTCCAAGCCGGACGTGTCAGCGCTTCCCGCCAAAAAAACTGGCGTCAGGCTGCCCGCTCCAGCCGCACCCACCAGCGGGTGCGTTGATGCAGGCGCACCGGCAGCGTCTGCGGCAGTAGCTCAAGCAACGCATCGGTGTCTGCCAGGCGGTACACGCCGGACAAGCGCAGATCGGCCACGTCGTCGCTACAACTGAGGAACCCGGGTCGATAGCGGGCCACCTCGGCGACGAAGTCCGCCAGGCGCATGTTGCCAGTCACGATGAGGCCGTCAGCCCAGGCGGCCGCGTCCATGTCGGGCTGCTCGACCACGCGGGGCCCATGCGCGTCTATCGACCAGTGCTGGCCGCTGCCCAGCCAGTGCAGAGCAGATGGGCCAGGGCCATGCAGCGCTACTTGGCCGGCGCTGACACTCACCTGTGTACAGTCGTCACGCTGACGCACCGTAAAACGACCATTCACGCCTTCAAGCAAAGCGTCGCGCGTTTGCACCAGCAGCGGTCGGCCGTTGGCTTGAGCGTCGCTGCAGGTCAGCATCAGCTCGCCGTGGTTGAGGCGAATCAAGCGCTGGCGGGCATCAAAGGCAAGGTCGGCAGCGCTGCGTGTGTTGAGTTGCAGCAGCGAGCCGTCCGGCAGGGTGACGCTGCGCCGCTCGCCAGTGCCAGTGCTGTAGTCGGAACTCCAGTCACTCAGCAACTGCAGGTCCTTGCTCAACCAGCTCGCCGAGCCAATCAGCGCAGCGCCCCCCAGCAGTTTCAACGCTTGGCGCCGATGCAGACGGCGCTCGCTGGTTTCTAGTGTATGCAGCGCCAGGCCTGCGCCGGGGATGGCGCGCAGGTCGAGATCGTGGTGCAGGCTGAGCACTCGCTGCCAGGCGCGCTCATGTTCCGGGTGGGCCTCGCGCCATTGTTCACACTTGCGCTGCAAACGCTGATCTGGCCCGCTTTCGCGCAGCCGCAGCATCCACTGGATCGCTTGTTTGACGACGGTTGCCGAAGGCTGCGCAGCGCTCATCGATCTATAGCTCGTTCTCAAAGCGCAGTTGATAGCAGTGGTAGAGCGCATCGGCGATGTAACGCTCGACCGAGCGCAGCGAGATGCCCATCTGCTCGGCAATCGCCTTGTGGCTCAGGCCTTCGCATTGGGCCAGCAGAAACGCACGGCGTACCTTCGGTTTGAGGCCGTCGAGCATGCGCGCAATACGCTCGAGCAACTCCAGCAGCAGCTCGCGAGTTTCCGCCGAGGGTGCCTGCGCTTCGGGGAAATGCGACAGCGCCTCGCAGTAGGCGCGAGCCAGTTCTTCGCGGCGCCAATGGTCGATGACCAGGCCGCGGGCGACTGTGCGCAGAAAGGCTCGTGGGGTATTCAGCTGCAACTGGTCGCGGCGCTGGAGCAGGCGCACGAAGGTATCTTGCGCCAGGTCAGCGGCATCGGCAGCGTTACCCAGCTTGCTCCGGAGCCAATTGTGCAACCAGCCGTGATGTTCGCTGTAGAGCGTGTGCACGGAGTCGTGAGAAGACATGAAGATACGCCGCCAGCACTGCTGCATGAATGATAATTAGTCTCATTGTTTGCGGTCAGCGCTGATTTTGCAACCGCAATGTCAGCTGCTCTGAGCATCCAGGTAGCGGCGAATGGTACGGGCGCCTTTATTCAAATGCTCGGCGAGGATCTCGACCGCGTCATCCACCCGCTTTTCACTGGCTGCATCGACCAACGCGTTGTGATCATCCTGAGTGAGTTTGCCCAAGCCCATCGCAGACAGGTGAAAGCGCAGGAAGCGTTCTTCTTCATTGAGCTCGCTGTCGATCAAGCGCAGTAGTTTCTGATTGTGTGCCTTGCAGTACAGGCTCATGTGCAACAAACGATTGAGGCGGCCGATCTCGGCGTGTCCGGTCTGGTTTTCCAGTTGCTCGATGTAGCTGCGGGCGAGGGCGATATCGGTAGCCTCCAGCAGCGGAACCGACTGGCGCAGCGCCTCCGACTCAAGCAGCACACGCAGGGCGTAGCTGTCGACGGCATCCTCACCGATCAGCGGCGCGACCACCGCACCCTTGTGCATGACCACTTGCAGCAAACCCTGCGCTTCGAGTTGGCGCAGCGCCTCGCGCACGGGCATCCGGCTGACGCCGAACAGTGTCGCCAGCTCTTGCTGGCGCACGGCAGTGCCAGGAGGCAGGCGCCCGTCGATGATCGCGCTACGCAAGCGCTCTTCAATGACACTGCGAGCCAGATGTGCCGGGACTTGCTCAGTGCCAAGCACGGCAGACAACAGTTTGATTTTTTCGGCCACAGGGAGTCTGCCTCTACAACTGGCGGTATTGGATCCAATCAAGTTAGGGGCTTGCTGGAGGGGTGTCAAACCAGGGTGACAAAACAGTTTTGCCGCCCGTTTTGCGGGAGGCGGCTATGGTGAAGGAAGTCCATGCCGAGGGGAAGCCGGTGCGACGTTCGGGCTGTTATTGATTCAGCACGCAGTGATTGCAAGGTGCCATTGTCTTTTCCCGCCACAGGCCGCACCATCGCGGCTCCCGATTGGTCTGCACAGGTCTTCGCAGTGGCGATACCCAGCATGCTCAGTGTTGTCATGCGTCGGCTCGGCCTTGCTGCCTTGCTGGCATGCATGCTGCTGGGCGGCTTGCATGCGGATTGGGACTTTGCTCAGATCAGCCAGCGGGCGCAAAAGCTATATGGGCCGCTAGGTGCAGGCAAGGAACGCATCGATGCCTGGCAGAACCTGCTGGCGACGCAACAACAGGGCAGTGAGCTGGAGCGTCTGCAAGTGGTCAACCGCTTCTTCAACCAGCAGTTGCGCTACACCGAGGATATCGACCTGTGGCATGAGGTCGATTACTGGGCTACCCCGATCCAGTCTCTGCTCAAAGGCGCTGGCGATTGCGAAGACTACGCCATCGCCAAGTACTTCAGCCTGCGGCGTATGGGCATTGCCAGTGACAAGCTGCGCATTACCTACGTCAAGGCATTACGCCAGAACCGCGCGCACATGGTCCTGACCTACTATGCCAACCCACAGGCGCAGCCGCTGGTACTGGACAGCCTGATGGATGCGATCAAACCGGCCAGCCAGCGTACCGACCTGTTGCCGGTGTATTCCTTCAACGGTGAAGGGCTGTGGCTGACAGGCGCGGCGGGCAACAAGAAGGTCGGTGATACCAAGCGCCTGTCGCGCTGGCAGGATTTGCTGAAAAAAATGCAGGCCGAAGGCTTCCCGGCGGAGCCGGTCTACTGAAGGAGCACCGATGTCACTGTTCAAACAATTGCTGCTAGCCATTTGCTTGTTCCTCGTCGTTGCCTTCAGCGGCAGCTTCATGGTCAGCCTGGAAAGCTCACGTAGCCAGTATGTGAACCAGCTGCGTTCCCATGCTCAGGATGCGGCGACCGCCCTGGCCTTGTCGCTGACGCCGAATATCGACGACCCGGCGATGGTCGAGCTGATGGTCAGCTCGATTTTCGACAGTGGCTATTACTCCAGCATCAAGGTGGTCGACCTGCAGTCCAATGCGGTGTTGGTCGAGCGCCACGCCGAGCCTGACCGCGGCGGTGTCCCGGCCTGGTTCATCGGCATGATCGGCCTGGAGCCTGCGGGAGGTGACGCGATCGTCAGTCGTGGCTGGCAGCAGGCGGCGCGAGTCGAAGTGATCAGCCACCCGATGTTTGCCCTGGCCAAGCTGTGGCAGAGCGCGCTGGGCAGCCTGGGCTGGCTGTTGCTGTGTGGCGCGGTGAGTGCAGTGCTTGGCGCATTGCTGCTGCGCCGGCAACTGCGCCCGCTGGATTACATGGTCGAGCAGTCGCATGCGATCGCCCGGCGCGAATTCCTCAGCCTGCCCGAGCTGCCGCGCACCCCCGAGCTGCGCCGCGTGGTGCAGGCGATGAACCAGATGGTCGAGAAGCTCAAGGCGCTGTTCACCGAACAGGCCGAGCGCAGCGACAAGCTGCGGGCCGAGTCTTACCAGGACAGCCTGACCGGGCTGGCCAACCGGCGCTACTTCGAGATGCAACTGGCAGCCCGCGTCAGCAATATGGAAGAAGCCCGCGCCGGTTACCTGCTGTTGCTGCGGGTAATGGACCTGGCCGGCCTCAACGCACGCATGGGCGGCCAGCGCACCGACCAGTTGCTGCAGGCAGTAGGTGAGCAGCTACGCCGCACCTGTGCCAGCTTCCCGCAGACCAATGACCTGATCACCCGTAGCCGCGGCGGTGAGTTTGCCGTGCTGGCGCCGGGCATGGTCCACGAAGAAGCGATCCAGCTGGCCCAGGCGCTGGAAGCTACCCTGCACAGCCTGCACGAAACAGGGGCCAGTGACGTCGACCCAGTTGCCTGCATTGGCCTGGCGCCCTACAGCCCCGGTGATGCGCCGCAGGCGCTGCTGAAACTTGCCGACGAAGCGTTGGCCCGTGCCGAGAGTCAGCCGGCACCCGGTTGGGTGTGCCTGGAGCAGGGCGTCGCTGCTCAGGCTGCAGACAGCCATCATGCCTGGCATGCGCGGTTGGATCAGGCCCTGAGCGGCGGCCAGTTCGAGCTGTACTTCCAGCCCGTGGTCGCCAGCGAGGCGCCTGCACAGATCCTCCATTACAAAGTGATCTCGCGGCTGCATGACGAGCAGGGCGAGGCGCTGGCGGCGGGTCGCTTCCTGCCGTGGCTGGAGCGCTTCGGTTGGGTGCCGCGGCTTGACCTGCTGGTGCTGGAGAAAGTCCTCAAGCATGTGCAAGGTCATCAGGAGTCGCTGTCGCTGAGCCTGTCGGCTGCAACCCTGGCCGATCCGCAAACGCTGCAGCGGGTGTTCGATCTGCTGGCCCAGCACCGTGCCCTGGGGCCGCGGCTGACCTTTGAACTGGCTGAAGAGCAATTGCCCGATCAGGCCGACCTGGAGCAGTTGACCCGCCGCCTGCATGCACTGGGCTTCGGCCTGGCGCTGCAACGCTTCGGTGGTCGTTTCAGCATGATCGGCAACCTTGCCCATCTGGGCCTGGCCTATCTGAAGATCGACGGCAGCTATATCCGCAGCATCGACCGCGAGCAGCACAAACGCCTGTTCATCGAGGCCATTCAGCGTGCGGCGCACAGCATCGACCTGCCGCTGATTGCCGAGCGGGTCGAAACCGAGGGTGAGTTGCAGGTACTGCGCGAGATGGGCGTGCAGGGTATTCAGGGGCAACTGGTGGGTGAGCCCGCGCCCTGGCGATGACTGACCGGGGCCGCTGCTGGCCCCCTCAGATCAAGCCGCTGGTGTCGTCATCGTCGATCAGGCTGTTCAGGCTGCCCAGCGACTTGCGCGCTGTGGAGCGGTTGAGCAGCTTGGACTGCGCGCCTGCCGGCAGGTCGGTGATGCTGAGGACGCCCTTGGTGGTCAGTACTTCGATCAGGTCTTCGAGCACACGGATCATGTCCAGGTCGCTCTGTTTGAGCTGCTTCAGGCTGTTTTCAACCTGATCGCCAGCAAACCATTCCTGAATTTCGGCGCTGTCGGCAGGGACCATTTCGTTGTACTGCTCGAACTCGGCGGCTTCCACCCGCAACAGCTGGCCCTTTTCGTCGCGTTGCACGTAGAACATGATCTGCCTCCGGTTATCCTGAATCCCTGCCCTGACTAGCCAGCATAGGCAACAAGGCCCACTTGAGCTAACTGCTCGCGTGGGCCTGCGTTGTTGCGGCTACCGATCAGCGCTCGCGCAACGCCTCTGCACGAGCTTTGACAATCGGTTTGAGCAGGTAGCTCATGATGGTTTTCTTGCCGGTCATGATGTCGACCGTGGCGACCATCCCCGGGATGATCAACAGTGGCTTCTCGTCGGTACCCAGATGGCTGCGATCGGTACGCAGGCGGATCAGGTAGTAGGTGGTCTTCTTGTCTTCGTCGGTGATGGTGTCGGCGCCGATCTGCTCCAGCTTGGCCTTGAGCCCGCCGTATACGGTGTAGTCGTAGGCGGTGAACTTGACCGTGGCTTCCTGGCCCGGGTGGAGGAAGGCGATGTCCTTGGGCAGAATCTTCGCCTCGACCACCAGGGTATCGTCCAGCGGCACGATCTCGACGATATCGCTGCCAGGCTGGATCACGCCGCCGATGGTATTGACCAGCAGCTGCTTGACGATGCCACGCACTGGCGAGGTCACCAGAGTACGGTTGACACGGTCATCCAGGGCCTTGCTGGTGGCGGTAGCCTTGCTCAGCTCGGTACGCGCCTCGTTCAGCTGAGTCAGCGCGTCGCTGCGGAACTTGCCCCGGGTCTCTTCGATCTTGCTCTGCACTTCCTTGATCGCCGCTTCAGCGCGCGGTATCGCCAGCGTGGTGGCGTCCAACTGGCCGCGAACCTCGACTTCCGAGCGGCGCAGACGCAGCACCTCGACCTGAGACACTGCACCCTGGGCCACCAAAGGCTCGGACATGCCGATCTCCTGACGCAGCAGCTGCAGGCTGTTGGCGTACTGGGCACGCTTGGAGGTGAACTCGCGCAGCTCTTGCTGGCGCTGGACCAATTGCTGCTCGAGGCCGCCGATTTCATCGCGCAATTGCTGGCGGCGGCTCTGGAACAGCGACTCTTCGTTGCTCGCCTGTTGCGGTGCGGCTTTGCGCAGAACATCGTCGATCTGCAGCGCACGGTCTTCGATCTCGGCGTTCAAGCGCTCGACCCGCATGGCCATGGCCAGGCGGTCGGCTTCGGTCTCGCCGACGTTGGAGGCGAAGCGGGTCTCGTCCAGACGCAGCAAAGGTTGGCCGATCTCGACGATCTGCCCTTCCTTGGCGAAGATCTCGGAAACGATGCCGCCTTCCAGGTTCTGGATCTTCTGCAGCTTGGACGACGGGATGGCCTTGCCCTCCCCGCGGGTCACTTCGTCGATGTGAGCGAAGCTGGCCCAGAGGATGAGGAACAGGAAAAACGCGATCACCCCCCAGATGGTCATGCGCACCACCCGCGGTGCATCCTCGACCAGCGACTTGCGCACTTCTGGCAAAGGCGCGCCGGCCAACGACTCCGAACCTTTGAAGTAGCGGCGCAAGCTATCTTTGAAGCCGTTTATATCCAACTTACGCGACACTGATCTGCCCCTTTTTCAGCGCATCCATGACCGAGGCTTTCGGGCCGTCGGCAACTACTTGTCCACGGTCGATCACGATCAGCCGGTCGACCAGCGACAGCAGCGAGGCGCGGTGGGTGACCAGAACCACGGTCTTGTGTTCGATAACCGCCTGCAAGCGCTGTTTGAGGCGCTCTTCGCCAGTGTTGTCCATGGCGCTGGTAGGCTCGTCGAGCAGCAGGATCTGCGGGTTGAGCAGCAATGCCCGGCCCAGGGTAACGTTCTGCCGCTGGCCGCCGGACAGGTTCTGCCCGCGCTCGCCAACCTGCAGCTCGTAACCGTCCGGGTGCAGCCTGGCGAATTCGTGTACTCCGGACAGCTCAGCCGCCTGCAGGATCAGTTCGTCCTCGACATAGCGCGCACCGCTGACCAGGTTGTCGCGCAGGGTGCCGGCCAGTAGCTGGATATCCTGCGGCACGTAACCGATGTTGTGGCGCAGCTCGCTGACGTCGATCTGGCGGATGTCCACGCCATCGACCAGCAGCGAACCGTTGTCTGCTTCGTACAGGCCGACGATCAGCTTGGCCAGCGAGCTCTTGCCCGAGCCGCTGCGGCCGATGATGCCGATTTTCTCGCCCGGGCGGATGTTCAGGTTGATGCCCTTGAGCGCCTGGTTCTGCTGGTTCGGGTAGGTGAAGTCGACCCCGCGGAACTCGATCGAGCCCTGCAGTACCTGGCGGCTCAGCGGGCGCTCTTCGAAATTGCGCTCCTGCGGCAGGTCCATCATCTGGTCGGTAGCGACCATGGTTACCCTGGCCTGCTGATAACGTGCCAGCAAGCCGTTGAGCTGGCCCAGCGGGCCCAGTGCACGGCCGCTGAGCATGTAGCAGGCCACCAGGCCGCCCATGCTCAGGTTGCCATCAATGATCTGGTAGACGCCCACGCAGATCAGCGCCACGCCCGCCAGCTGCTGGATCAGCATGGTGATATTCATTGCCAGGCCCGACAACACCTTGACCCGCAGCTCGAGGCGGCTGAGGGTGCCCAGGGTCTGCTCCCACATGTACTGGCGCTCGCTCTCGGCATTGTTGACCTTGACCGCATCGAGGCCGGCGAGGGTTTCGATCAGGCTCGACTGGCGCTCGGAGGCTAGCGCCATGGTCCGCTCCATGGTCGACATCAAAGGCTTCTGCAGCGCATAGCCAATGCCCAATGCCAGCGGGAAGGCAATGATCGGGATCCACACCAGGTGGCCGCCGAGCATGGCGATGACGATCAGGATCAGAATGGTGAACGGCAGGTCGATCAGGCTGGTCAGGGTCAGCGAGGCGAGGAAGTCACGCAGGCTCTGAAACTCGTGGATGTTCTGGGCGAAGCTGCCCACCCGTGCCGGGCGATGCTTCATCGACATGCCAACGATGCGCTCGAACAGCGTGGCCGACACGATCAAGTCGGTTTTCTTGCCGGCCAGGTCCAGGCACAGGCTGCGCAGCAACTTGAGCACCAGGTCGAACACGTAGGCACCGGCAATGCCGATGGCCAGCACCCACAAGGTCGAGGTGGCCTGGTTGGGTACGACCCGGTCGTAGACGTTCATCACGAACAACGGTGCAGCCAGAGCGATGATGTTGATCACCAGGCTGGCGGCGATTGCATCGATGTACAGCCACTTGCTGCGTAGCAGCGTGTCGCGGAACCACGAGCGGGTACGCGGGATCAGGTTGCCGTGGGTAACGTCGAATTTGTGCTGTGGCTGGGCAAAGAAGACCTTGCCACTGTAGTCACCCAGTAGCGCCTCGCGGCTGACCAGGACTTCGCCACCGTCGCTCTCGCTGAGCAGCAGACGCGCAGTGTCGTCGTTTTCCCAGCCCAGCAGAACTGCGCTGCGCCCTTCGTTGAGCAGCAACATGGCTGGCATGGCAATGGCCGGGATCTGCTCCAGCTTGCGTTGCAACAGGCGCCCTTGCAGGCCGGCCCTAGCGGCGGCGCGCGGCAGCAGCTCAGCGTTCAGGCGCTGGGACGGCAAGGGCAGCCCGGTGGTCAACATCGCCCGGCTGGCTGGCTTCTGGTGCAGGACACACAGGGTCAGCAGGCTATCCAGTAGAGGATCGTCATGCTGGCTGCGTGGATCGTGACTGAGTTGGACTCGACTGACTTCGGATTCCACGCGGCGCTCTCTTCAGACCTTGCGGTGTTTGGGACGATGCCCACCTTGGCTCTCGGCCGGGCGGTGCACATGCGGTTTGATGTCATTTTGCACTGATGGCCATGGGCGCGACCACCCCGTGGCTTCAATACGGCGGGCTGGTGACTACAGCGCTGACCCATGTTTCGCTTGAAAACAGTCGGTTTGCCAGTGGGTTAGCGGTTCAGCACCCTTTACGTGCTATCGGCTGAAGACAGGAAATCTTTCATTTTTGGCTGTTGGGTAATGCAGTTTTTTCAGCCGATTCATGTGTGAAGCTGGCATGACCAGTGCTTGTAATCGGCAGCACCTTATAGCAGTCAAAACAATGGCTCTTTTTTTATTTTTTGATTGTTTGCAAAGCTTGTTCCAAATCATCTGCAGGGGTGTCTTTCCCTGTTACCCGTCAGGCTCCAAGGCTTCGTGATTCGGGGGCTAAGCGCTTTTTGAGAGGGGGACTTGAAGCAGCTGACGGGCGGTGAAAATATCAATGTGACATTACCCGCGTGATTGTTTAGGATGACGCAGTTTCGGTCAATACTTTGGCATATGCTTAATAGCTAAAAGTAATAGACATATATTTGACGTCAAAAAGTTATATTCATAGTTACTCAGCATTAGCAGCAATTTTCGTCTGCTAGGCATGAAGCCAACAGAATGGCTAGATCCGGAGAGTCCAATGAGCAGTGTTGTTGCCATCGTCAAAAGCATTGTTGGCCAGGTCATCGCGGTATCCCCAGAGGGCTTTCGTCGCGTTCTGATTGAAGGCGACCGTCTGATGGCGGGCGAGCAAGTCCTGACCGGCCCAGGTGGCGCGGTAACTCTGGAGCTGGCCGATGGCCGCATGCTCGACCTGGGCCGCGACTCGCAATGGAGTGCGGACACTCCGGACAGCAGTGCCGATCTGAGTCAGGCCACCGCACAGGCAGCGCCCTCGGTCGAAGAACTGCAGCAAGCCATCGCCGCTGGCGCCGACCCGACCACCGAGCTTGAAGCAACGGCGGCGGGCCCGACTGCGGCCGGTAATGGCGGCGCGGCTGGCGGCGGTCACTCCTTTGTGATGCTTGAGGAGACTGCAGGCGCGGTCGACCCGACTATTGGTTTCCCGACTGGCCCGATCGGCTTCCAGACGCTTGCCGCCGACCTGGAGCCAGGCGCTGTCGATACCAATGTCAACGATGGCACCACGACTGATCCTGCCGTAACTCCGCCGGTGACCACGCCGGTTACCACCGGGGTGACACTGACGGCTACGCCTTCGATCACCGAGGCGGGTGGCGTCATCGTTTACACCGCGACCGTTGGCCAACCGCCGCTGACCGACCTGACCGTTACTCTCTCCAATGGCCAGGTCATCATCATCGGTGCAGGCCAGACCACCGGCTCTGTCAATGTCCCGATCGCGCCTAACGATACCCCTTACATCGACGGCAGCGAGATTTCCGTCACCATCACCGGCACCACTGGTGGTGGTTTGGTCGTTGTGCCGAACCCAACCCCGGCGGTCACCCAGATCGTCGACACCATTGACACCACAACGGTATCGGTGACCGCCCAGCCTGCGAAGGAAGGCGACCCTAACCTCACCTTCAACTTCCAGTTGAGCAACCCGCCCCAGGCCAGTAGCCCGACCACCTTGACCGTGAATGTGGGCGGTACCAACTACACCGTTACCGTTGATGCCAGCGGTAAAGGCACGCTGGTGATCCCGAATACCAACGGCAGCGATGTCTACATCGATCCGTCTTCGGTCACCGCAACTGTGACCGGCGTAAATGGTGGCAACTTCGAGGCCGTCGACCTGGCGGGCGCGACCACCACTGTCACTGTCGAAGACACTATCGACACCACGACTGTTGCCGTGACCGCGGTGCCAGCAAAGGAAGGCGATACCAACCTCACCTTCAATTTCCAGCTGAGCAACCCGCCGCAAGCCGGCAGCACCACGACTCTGACCGTTAACGTTGGTGGCACTAACTACACCGTTGATATCGATGCTTCGGGTAAAGGCACCTTGCTGGTGCCGAACTCCAACGTTGAAGACGTTTACAAAGACGGCAGCGAAGTCACTGCAACCGTCACTGCTGTGAACGGCGGCAACTTCGAAGCCGTCGACCTGACTGGCGCGACCACCACTGTTGCTGTCCAGGACACCATCGACACCACCACGGTGGCTGTTACTGCCGAGCCAGCTAAGGAGGGTGATGCCAACCTCACCTTCAACTTCCAGCTGAGCAATCCGCCTCAGGTCGGCAGCAGCACCACACTGACCGTGAACGTCGGTGGCACTAACTACACCGTCAGCATTGGCGCCGATGGCAAGGGCACCCTTCAGGTGCCGAACACCAATGTTGAAGACGTTTACAAAGACGGCAGCGAAGTCACTGCAACTGTCACTGCGGTCAATGGCGGTAACTTTGAAGCCGTTGATCTGACTGGCGCGACCACCACGGTTGCTGTCCAGGACACGATCGACACCACGACCGTGGCTGTTACTGCCGAGCCAGCGAAGGAGGGTGACGCGAATCTCACCTTCAACTTCCAGCTGAGCAACCCGCCTCAGGCCGGCAGCAGCACCACACTGACCGTGAACGTCGGTGGCACCAATTACACCGTTGATATCGATGCTTCGGGTAAAGGCACCTTGCTGGTGCCAAACACCAACGTTGAAGACGTTTACAAAGACGGCAGCGAAGTCACTGCAACCGTCACTGCTGTGAACGGCGGCAACTTCGAAGCCGTCGACCTGACTGGCGCGACCACCACGGTTGCTGTCCAGGACACGATCGACACCACGACCGTGGCTGTTACTGCCGAGCCAGCAAAGGAGGGTGACGCGAATCTCACCTTCAACTTCCAGCTGAGCAACCCGCCTCAGGCCGGCAGCAGCACCACACTGACCGTGAACGTCGGTGGCACTAACTACACCGTCAGCATTGGTGCCGATGGCAAGGGCACCCTTCAGGTGCCGAACTCCAACGTTGAAGACGTTTACAAAGACGGCAGCGAAGTCACTGCAACCGTCACTGCTGTGAACGGTGGCAACTTCGAAGCAGTCGATCTGACTGGCGCGACCACCACGGTTGCTGTCCAGGACACCATCGACACCACGACGGTGGCTGTTACTGCCGAGCCAGCTAAGGAGGGTGATGCCAACCTCACCTTCAACTTCCAGCTGAGCAATCCGCCGCAAGCGGGCAGTGCCACTAGCCTGACCGTTAACGTTGGTGGCACGATCTACACCGTTAATGTAGACGCATCCGGCAAGGGCACCTTGCTGGTGCCCAACACCAACGCCGCCGACGCATACATCGACCCTAGCCAAGTGACCGCGACCGTCACTGAAGTGAGGGGCGGTAATTTTGAGGCCGTTGACCTCTCCGGAGCTACGGCTACAGTAACTGTCGAAGACATTATCCAAACCACCACTGTTGTAGTCTCGGCTGAGCCAGCGAAAGAAGGTGATGCGAATCTCACCTTCAACTTCCAGCTGAGCAATCCACCTCAAGCCGGCAGCCCCACCACGATCACCGTTAACGTCGGTGGCACCAATTACACCGTCGATATCGATGCGTCTGGTAAAGGTACCTTGCTGGTACCAAATACCAACGGCGCTGACGTCTACATTGATCCAAGTAAAGTCACCGCAACTGTCACCGAGGTGAACGGCGGTAACTTCGTGGCTGTAGACCTGGCTGGCGCAACCACCACGGTCACTGTCGAAGACACCATCGACACTACGACCGTTGCTGTAACAGCTGTGCCGGCGAAGGAAGGTGACGCCAACCTGACGTTCAACTTCCAGCTGAGCAATCCGCCTCAAGCCGGCAGCACCACCACCCTGACCGTGAACGTCGGTGGCACCAATTACACCGTTGATATCGACGCTTCGGGCAAAGGCACCTTACTGGTGCCAAACACCAACGGCGCTGATGTCTACATTGACCCAAGCAAAGTCACTGCGACCGTCACAGAAGTGAACGGCGGTAACTTCGAGGCAGTTGACCTGAGTGGTGCAACCACCACCGTCACCGTCGAAGACACCATCGACACCACCACTGTTGCTGTAACAGCTGTACCGGCGAAGGAAGGTGATGCCAACCTGACGTTCAACTTCCAGCTGAGCAACCCGCCTCAGGCTGGCAGCAGCACCACCCTGACCGTTAATGTCGGTGGCACCAATTACACCGTTGATATCGACGCTTCGGGTAAAGGCACCTTGCTGGTGCCTAACACCAACGGCGCAGACGTTTACATCGATCCAAGCCAGGTCACTGCAACCGTTACTGAAGTGAACGGCGGCAACTACGAGGCTGTTGACCTGAGTGGTGCAACCACCACCGTCACCGTCGAAGATACTATCGACACCACGACTGTTGCCGTGACCGCGGTGCCAGCTAAAGAAGGTGATGCAAACCTCACCTTCAACTTCCAGCTCAGCAATCCGCCGCAGGCAGGCAGCACCACGACTCTGACTGTAAATGTCGGTGGCACTAACTACACCGTCAACGTTGGCGCCGATGGCAAGGGCACCTTGTCGGTCCCGAATACCAACGTTGAAGACGTGTACAAAGACGGTAGCGAAGTCACCGCGACTGTCACTGCGGTCAATGGCGGCAATTTCGAAGCCGTCGATCTGACTGGCGCGACCACTACCGTTGCTGTCGAAGACACCATCGACACCACGACTGTGGCCGTCACTGCTGAAGCAGCGAAAGAAGGTGACGCAAACCTCACCTTCAACTTCCAGTTGAGCAACCCGCCGCAGGCTGGCAGCACCACGACTCTGACTGTAAATGTCGGTGGCACTAACTACACCGTCAACGTTGGCGCCGATGGCAAGGGCACCCTCGAGGTCCCTAACACCAACATCGAAGACGTCTACAAAGACGGCAGTGAAGTCACTGCAACCGTGACCGCAGTCAATGGCGGTAACTTCGAAGCCGTCGACCTGACTGGCGCGACTACTACCGTTGCCGTCGAAGACACCATCGACACCACGACTGTGGCCGTCACTGCTGAAACTGCGAAGGAGGGTGATGCAAACCTCACCTTCAACTTCCAGTTGAGCAACCCGCCGCAGGCTGGCAGCACCACGACTCTGACTGTAAATGTCGGTGGCACTGATTACACGGTAACTGTTGGCGCCGATGGCAAGGGCACTCTCCAGGTCCCTAACACCAACATCGAAGACGTCTACAAAGACGGCAGCGAAGTCACCGCGACTGTCACTGCGGTCAATGGCGGCAATTTCGAAGCCGTCGATCTGACTGGCGCGACCACCACTGTCGCTGTCGAAGACACCATCGACACCACGACTGTGGCCGTCACTACTGAAGCTGCGAAAGAAGGTGATGCGAACCTCACCTTCAACTTCCAGTTGAGCAACCCGCCGCAGGCTGGCAGCACCACGACTCTGACTGTAAATGTCGGTGGCACTGATTACACGGTAACTGTTGGCGCTGATGGCAAGGGCACCTTGTCGGTCCCGAACACCAACGTTGAAGATGTCTACAAAGACGGTAGCGAAGTCACCGCGACCGTCACTGCGGTCAATGGTGGCAATTTCGAAGCCGTCGATCTGACCGGCGCGACCACCACTGTCGCTGTCGAAGACACCATCGACACCACGACTGTGGCCGTCACTGCTGAAGCTGCGAAAGAAGGGGATACCAACCTCACCTTCAACTTCCAGCTGAGTAACCCGCCGCAGGCGGGTGCCACTGCTACCTTGACCGTTAACGTCGGTGGCACTGATTACACCGTCACTGTGGGCGCCGATGGCAAGGGCACCTTGTCGGTCCCGAACACCAACGTTGAAGATGTCTACAAAGACGGCAGCGAAGTCACTGCGACCGTCACTGCGGTCAATGGCGGTAACTTCGAAGCCGTCGATCTGACTGGCGCGACTACTACCGTTGCCGTCGAAGACACCATCGATACTACGACCGTGGCTGTTACTGCCGAAGCTGCGAAAGAAGGTGATGCGAACCTCACCTTCAACTTCCAGCTGAGCAACCCGCCGCAGGCTGGCAGCACCACGACTCTGACTGTAAATGTCGGTGGCACTGATTACACGGTAACTGTTGGCGCCGATGGCAAGGGCACGCTCCAGGTACCTAACACCAATATCGAAGACGTCTACAAAGACGGTAGCGAAGTCACTGCGACCGTCACTGCCGTCAATGGCGGCAATTTCGAAGCCGTCGATCTGACTGGCGCGACTACCACCGTTGCTGTCGAAGACACCATCGACACCACCACTGTGGCTGTTACTGCCGAAGCAGCGAAGGAGGGTGATGCGAACCTCACCTTCAACTTCCAGCTCAGCAATCCGCCGCAGGCTGGCAGCACCACGACTCTGACTGTAAATGTCGGTGGTACTGATTACACGGTAACTGTTGGCGCCGATGGCAAGGGCACCTTGTCGGTCCCGAATACCAACGTTGAAGACGTCTACAAAGATGGCAGCGAAGTCACCGCGACTGTCACCGCGGTTAACGGTGGTAACTTCGAAGCGGTCGATCTGACTGGCGCGACCACCACCGTTGCTGTCGAAGACACCATCGACACCACCACCGTGGCCGTCACTGCTGAAGCAGCGAAGGAGGGTGATGCCAACCTCACCTTTAACTTCCAGCTCAGCAACCCGCCGCAGGCGGGTACCACTGCTACCTTGACCGTTAACGTCGGTGGCACTGATTACACCGTCACTGTGGGCGCCGATGGCAAGGGCACTCTCCAGGTCCCGAACACCAACGTTGAAGACGTCTACAAAGACGGTAGCGAAGTCACTGCAACCGTGACCGCAGTCAATGGCGGTAACTTCGAAGCCGTCGACCTGACTGGCGCGACCACCACTGTTGCCGTCGAAGACACCATCGACACCACGGCTGTGGCCGTCACTGCTGAAGCTGCGAAAGAAGGGGATGCCAACCTCACCTTCAACTTCCAGCTCAGCAATCCGCCGCAGGCGGGTACCACTGCTACCTTGACCGTTAACGTTGGTGGTACTGATTACACCGTCACTGTTGGCGCCGATGGCAAGGGCACTCTCCAGGTCCCGAATACTAACGTTGAAGACGTCTACAAAGACGGTAGCGAAGTCACCGCGACTGTCACTGCGGTCAATGGTGGTAATTTCGAAGCTGTGGATCTGACCGGCGCGACCACCACTGTTGCCGTCGAAGACACCATCGATACCACGACTGTGGCCGTCACTGCTGAAGCTGCGAAGGAGGGTGATGCGAACCTGACCTTCAACTTCCAGCTGAGCAATCCGCCGCAAGCCGGTAGCACCACGACTCTGACCGTTAACGTCGGTGGCACAAACTACACCGTTGATATCGATGCATCCGGCAAGGGTACTCTGCTGGTTCCGAATACTAACGTTGAAGACGTCTACAAAGATGGCAGCGAAGTCACTGCGACCGTCACTGCGGTCAATGGCGGTAATTTCGAAGCCGTCGATCTGACTGGCGCGACTACCACCGTTGCCGTCGAAGACACCATCGATACCACGACCGTGGCCGTCACTGCTGAAGCTGCGAAAGAAGGTGATGCGAACCTCACCTTCAACTTCCAGCTGAGCAACCCGCCTCAGGTTGGCAGCACGACCACCCTGACCGTCAATGTCGGTGGCACAAACTACACCGTTGATATCGATGCTTCCGGCAAAGGTACTCTGCTGGTTCCGAACACCAACGTTGAAGACGTCTACAAAGATGGCAGCGAAGTGACTGCCACCGTCACGGGCGTCACCGGCGGCAACTTCGAAGCCGTCGATCTGACTGGCGCGACCACTACCGTTGCCGTCGAAGACACCATCGATACCACGACCGTGGCCGTCACTGCGGAAGCTGCGAAAGAAGGCGACGCGAACCTCACCTTCAACTTCCAGCTGAGCAATCCGCCGCAGGCGGGTACCACTGCTACCTTGACCGTCAACGTCGGTGGCACTGATTACACGGTAACTGTTGGCGCTGATGGCAAGGGCACCTTGTCGGTCCCGAACACCAACATCGAAGACGTCTACAAAGACGGCAGTGAAGTCACTGCGACCGTGACCGCGGTCAATGGTGGCAATTTCGAAGCCGTCGATCTGACCGGCGCGACCACCACTGTCGCTGTCGAAGACACCATCGACACCACGACCGTGGCCGTCACTGCTGAAGCTGCGAAGGAGGGTGATGCGAACCTCACCTTCAACTTCCAGCTGAGCAATCCGCCGCAGGCGGGTACCACTGCTACCTTGACCGTCAACGTCGGTGGTACTGATTACACCGTCACAGTTGGCGCTGATGGCAAGGGCACCTTGTCGGTCCCGAATACCAACGTTGAAGACGTGTACAAAGACGGTAGCGAAGTCACCGCGACTGTCACTGCGGTCAATGGCGGCAATTTCGAAGCCGTCGATCTGACTGGCGCGACCACCACTGTCGCTGTCGAAGACACCATCGACACCACGACTGTGGCCGTCACTGCTGAAGCTGCGAAAGAAGGTGACGCGAACCTCACCTTCAACTTCCAGCTGAGTAACCCGCCGCAGGCTGGCACCACTGCTACCTTGACCGTTAACGTCGGTGGCGCTGATTACACCGTCACAGTTGGCGCTGATGGCAAGGGCACGCTCCAGGTACCTAACACCAATATCGAAGACGTCTACAAAGACGGCAGCGAAGTCACTGCGACCGTCACTGCGGTCAATGGCGGTAACTTCGAAGCTGTGGATCTGACCGGCGCGACCACCACTGTTGCCGTCGAAGACACCATCGATACCACGACTGTGGCCGTCACTGCTGAAGCTGCGAAGGAGGGTGATGCGAACCTGACCTTCAACTTCCAGCTGAGCAACCCGCCGCAGGCAGGCAGCACCACGACTCTGACTGTAAATGTTGGTGGCACTGATTACACCGTCACAGTTGGCGCTGATGGCAAGGGCACGCTCCAGGTACCTAACACCAACATCGAAGACGTCTACAAAGACGGCAGCGAAGTCACTGCAACCGTGACCGCAGTCAATGGCGGTAATTTCGAAGCTGTGGATCTGACTGGCGCGACTACCACTGTCGCTGTCGAAGACACCATCGATACCACGACTGTGGCCGTTACTGCCGAAGCTGCGAAGGAAGGTGATGCAAACCTCACCTTCAACTTCCAGTTGAGCAATCCGCCGCAGGCGGGTACCACTGCTACCTTGACCGTTAACGTCGGTGGCACTGATTACACCGTCACTGTTGGCGCTGATGGCAAGGGCACCTTGTCGGTTCCGAATACCAACGTTGAAGACGTCTACAAAGACGGTAGCGAAGTCACCGCGACTGTAACCGCGGTCAACGGCGGTAACTTCGAAGCCGTCGATCTGACTGGCGCGACCACTACTGTCGCTGTCGAAGACACCATCGACACCACCACCGTGGCTGTGACTGCCGAAGCAGCGAAGGAGGGTGATGCCAACCTCACCTTCAACTTCCAACTGAGCAATCCGCCGCAGGCGGGTACCACCGCTACCTTGACCGTTAACGTCGGTGGCACTGATTACACGGTAACTGTTGGCGCCGATGGCAAGGGCACTCTCCAGGTCCCGAACACCAACGTTGAAGACGTCTACAAAGACGGCAGTGAAGTCACTGCGACCGTCACTGCGGTCAATGGTGGCAACTTCGAAGCCGTCGATCTGACTGGCGCGACCACCACTGTTGCCGTCGAAGACACCATCGATACCACGACTGTGGCCGTCACTGCTGAAGCTGCGAAGGAGGGTGATGCGAACCTGACCTTCAACTTCCAGCTGAGCAACCCACCGCAGGCGGGTACCACCGCTACCTTGACCGTCAACGTCGGTGGTACTGATTACACCGTCACTGTGGGCGCCGATGGCAAGGGCACTCTCCAGGTCCCGAACACCAACGTTGAAGACGTCTACAAAGACGGCAGCGAAGTCACTGCAACCGTAACCGCAGTCAATGGCGGTAACTTCGAAGCTGTGGATCTGACCGGCGCGACCACTACTGTCGCTGTCGAAGACACCATCGACACCACGACCGTGGCCGTCACTGCTGAAGCAGCGAAGGAGGGTGATGCCAACCTCACCTTCAACTTCCAGTTGAGCAACCCGCCGCAGGCAGGCAGCACCACGACTCTGACTGTAAATGTCGGTGGTACTGATTACACGGTAACTGTTGGCGCTGATGGCAAGGGCACCCTCGAGGTCCCTAACACCAACATCGAAGACGTCTACAAAGACGGCAGCGAAGTCACTGCAACCGTGACCGCAGTCAATGGCGGTAACTTCGAAGCTGTGGATCTGACCGGCGCGACCACTACTGTCGCTGTCGAAGACACCATCGACACCACCACTGTGGCTGTGACTGCCGAGCCTGCGAAGGAAGGTGATGCCAACCTCACCTTCAACTTCCAGCTGAGCAACCCGCCGCAGGCAGGCAGCACCACGACTCTGACTGTAAATGTCGGTGGCACTAACTACACCGTCAACGTTGGCGCTGATGGCAAGGGCACTCTCCAGGTCCCGAACACCAACGTTGAAGACGTCTACAAGGACGGCAGTGAAGTCACCGCGACTGTCACTGCGGTCAATGGTGGTAATTTCGAAGCGGTCGATCTGACCGGCGCGACCACCACTGTCGCTGTCGAAGACACCATCGACACCACCACCGTGGCCGTCACTGCCGATGCCGCGAAGGAGGGTGATGCGAACCTCACCTTCAACTTCCAGCTGAGCAATCCGCCGCAAGCCGGCAGCACCACGACTCTGACCGTTAACGTCGGTGGCACAAACTACACCGTTGATATCGATGCATCCGGCAAGGGTACTCTGCTGGTTCCGAATGCTAACGTTGAAGACGTCTACAAAGATGGCAGCGAAGTGACTGCCACCGTCACGGGCGTCACCGGCGGCAACTTCGAAGCCGTCGATCTGACTGGCGCGACCACCACTGTTGCCGTCGAAGACACCATCGACACCACGACTGTGGCCGTCACTGCTGAAGCTGCGAAAGAAGGTGATGCGAACCTCACCTTCAACTTCCAGCTGAGCAACCCGCCACAGGCGGGTACCACTGCTACCTTGACCGTTAACGTCGGTGGCACTGATTACACCGTCACTGTGGGCGCCGATGGCAAGGGCACTCTCCAGGTCCCGAACACCAACGTTGAAGACGTCTACAAAGACGGTAGCGAAGTCACTGCAACCGTGACCGCAGTCAATGGCGGTAACTTCGAAGCCGTCGATCTGACCGGCGCGACCACCACTGTTGCCGTCGAAGACACCATCGATACCACGACTGTGGCCGTCACTGCTGAAGCTGCGAAAGAAGGTGATGCGAACCTCACCTTCAACTTCCAGTTGAGCAACCCGCCGCAGGCTGGCAGCACCACGACTCTGACTGTAAATGTCGGTGGCACTAACTACACCGTCAACGTTGGCGCCGATGGCAAGGGCACCCTCCAGGTCCCTAACACCAACATCGAAGACGTCTACAAAGACGGTAGCGAAGTCACCGCGACTGTAACCGCGGTCAACGGCGGTAACTTCGAAGCCGTCGATCTGACCGGCGCGACCACCACTGTTGCCGTCGAAGACACCATCGATACCACGACTGTGGCCGTCACTGCTGAAGCTGCGAAGGAGGGGGATGCGAACCTGACCTTCAACTTCCAGCTGAGCAACCCGCCGCAGGCAGGCAGCACCACGACTCTGACTGTAAATGTCGGTGGCACTAACTACACCGTCAACGTTGGCGCTGATGGCAAGGGCACTCTCCAGGTCCCGAACACCAACGTTGAAGACGTCTACAAAGACGGCAGCGAAGTCACTGCAACCGTGACCGCAGTCAATGGCGGCAACTTCGAAGCCATCGATCTGACCGGCGCGACCACCACTGTTGCCGTCGAAGACACCATCGATACCACGACTGTGACAGTCACCGGCGTACCGGCGAAAGAAGGCGATGCCAACGTCACCTTCAACTTCGAGCTGAGTAACAAGCCTCAGGCTGGCAGCGATCCGGTCGTCCTGAACGTGCGCATCGGCAGCACCGACTACACCGTCAACATCGACGCTGACGGCAAGGGTTCGATCCAGGTTCCTAACCCGAACGGCGAAGACGTCTACAAAGACGCTAGCGAACTGGTTGCAACTGTCACCGGCGGCACTGGCGGTAACTTTGAGAAGATCGCAACCGGCGGTACTGGCGCTGCGGTGATCTCGGATACCGAAACTCCAGTGACTGTTGCAGTGAGCGGCGTGCCTGCGAAAGAAGGCGACGCTAACGTCACCTTCAACTTCGAACTGAGCAACAAGCCTCAGGCCGGCAGCGATCCAGTCGTCCTGAACGTGCGCATCGGCAGCACCGACTACACCGTCAACATCGACAGCAACGGCAAGGGCTCCATCCAGGTCCCGAACCCGAACGGCGAGGACGTGTACAAGGACGCGAGCCAACTGGTCGCCACCGTCACCGGCGGCACCGGCGGTAACTTCGAGAAGATCGCCACTGGCGCGACCGGCACAGCGCAAATCGCTGACACCGAGACCCCTGTCACCGTCAAGGTCACCGGCGTTCCGGCCACCGAGGCTGATGCCAAGGTCACCTTCAACTTCGAGCTGAGCGACAAGCCTCAGGCTGGCAGCGATCCGGTCGTCCTGAACGTACGCATCGGCAGCACCGACTACACCGTCAACATCGATAGCAACGGCAAAGGCTCGATCCAGGTCCCGAACCCGAACAGCGAAGACGTGTACAAGGACGCCAGCCAACTGGTCGCCACTGTCACTGGCGGCACCGGCGGCAATTTCGAGAAGATTGCCACTGGCGCGACAGGCACAGCCCAAATCGCTGACACCGAGACCCCAGTCACCGTTAAGGTCACTGGCGTTCCGGCAACCGAAGCTGATGCCAAGGTCACCTTCAACTTCGAGCTGAGCGACAAGCCTCAGGCCGGCAGCGATCCAGTTGTTCTGAACGTGCGCATCGGCAGCACCGACTACACCGTCAACATCGACAGCAACGGCAAGGGCTCCATCCAAGTCCCGAACCCGAACAGCGAAGACGTGTACAAGGACGCCAGCCAACTGGTCGCCACCGTCACCGGCGGCACTGGCGGCAACTTCGAGAAGATCGCCACTGGCGCGACCGGCACAGCGCAAATCGCTGACACCGAGACCCCTGTCACCGTCAAGGTCACCGGCGTTCCGGCCACCGAAGCTGATGCCAAGGTCACCTTCAACTTCGAGCTGAGCGACAAGCCTCAGGTTGGCAGCGATCCCGTCGTACTGAACGTACGTATCGGCAGCACCGACTACACCGTCAACATCGACAGCAACGGCAAGGGCTCCATCCAAGTCCCGAACCCGAACAGCGAAGACGTGTACAAGGACGCCAGCCAACTGGTCGCCACCGTCACCGGCGGCACTGGCGGCAACTTCGAGAAGATCGCCACTGGCGCGACCGGCACAGCGCAAATCGCTGACACCGAGACCCCAGTCACCGTCAAGGTCACCGGCGTTCCGGCAACCGAAGCTGATGCCAAGGTCACCTTCAACTTCGAGCTGAGCGACAAGCCTCAGGCCGGCAGCGCGCCAGTCGTACTGAACGTGCGCATCGGCAGCAGCGACTACACCGTTAACATCGACAGCAACGGCAAGGGCTCCATCCAGGTCCCGAACCCGAACAGCGAAGACGTGTACAAAGACGCTAGCGAGTTGGTCGCCACCGTCACCGGCGGCACCGGCGGTAACTTCGAGAAGATCGAATCCGGCGCGACTGGCACAGCACAAATTGCTGACACCGAAACCCCTGTCAGCGTAATCATCACGCCGCAAGCTGCGACTGAAGCTGACTCCGACGTCATCTTCAACTTCCAGATGAGCAAGCCGCCGCAGGCTGGCAGCGACCCAGTGGTACTGGTCGTCAAAGTCGGCGCCAGCAACTACAACGTCTCGATCAACAGCCAAGGCCAAGGCACGCTGAGCGTACCTAATCCGAACACCGAAGACGTCTTCAAGGACGCCAGCAAGCTGGTTGCGACCGTGGTCAGCGGCACCGGTGGCAACTACGAGAAGATCGAAACCGGCGCAACCGCGATTGCCGATATCGCCGACACCATCGATACCGTCTACGCCAAGATCAGCATGGTCGGTACCGGTTCGGTCAACGAAGGCGGCAACCTGACCTACAAGGTCGAGCTGGTCGACAAGTCGGGCAACTCGATCAGTGTGCCAACCGGCAAGTCGGTTTCGGTCAACCTGGAATGGTCCGGCAATGCTGATGCCAGCGACATTGAAGGTACGCTGCCAACCAGCGTGACCATCAATGGCGGCAAGAGCAGCGTCGAGTTCAACGTCAAGACCTTCGACGACACCAAGATCGAAAGCAGCGAGACGCTGACCGCCACCATCAAGCAGGTCAACGACACCAATCAGGTGTTCGAGAACCTCGCGGTGGGCAGCCAGAACGTCGCCACTGGCACCATCATCGACAACGACAAAGGCCCGGTCATCACCGCGCCTGGCAGCGCTTCGATCATCGAGAGCGGCACCGGAGGTGGCGCTGATGTGGTCCTGGTCCTCGACCGCTCGGGCAGTATGGGGCCGAAGGGCAACGGCGACGGCGGCAGCGACCCGGATGGTAGCGGGCCGTATACCTCGCGCCTGCAGATGCTCAAGGAAGCGGTCAAGAACCTGTTCGACTCCGGCACTGTGCATTCGGTGTTTATCGTGTCGTTCGGCTCCAGTGCCACCTTCCACAGTTCCGGTAAAGACGGCGGCTGGTTCACCAATCTGGATGACGCCTACGCGGCCATCGACGCCCTCAAGGCCGGCACCCAGACCTACTACAACACAGCGCTGAACACGGTTATCAATAACTACACAGCGCCGCCGCCGGGCGGCAACAAGCTGGTCAACATCTTCATGTCCGACGGCGCGCCTACCAGCGGCCAGGGCGCCAATGAAAACAACTGGATCAACTTCCTTGACCAGAAAGGCTTCAATGACTCCTTCGCTGTGGGCTTCGGCGGGCTGAGCAATACCGACAAGAACTACCTCGAGCCGATCGGCTGGAAGCCAGGTGAAACCGCCGGTTCCATCACTCAAGGTGTGAATGACAACCACGTACTGGTCGTCGATACCTCGCTCAGCGCCCTGACTCAGGCGCTGGTGGGTAGCGTTGGCGGCAGCGCGGTTTCCGGCAACGTCACCGACAACGCCACCAGCGGTACCGCTGGCTGGGCCAGCAACGGCTGGAAGCTGACGTCGGTTGAGTACAACGGCGTTACTTACTCGTTCACCAGTGCCACCGACTCCAAGACCCTCGACCTGGGCAATGTCGGCAAGGTAGTGATCAAGTCCGATGGCAGTTACACCTTCTCGGGCAAGGACAACTTCGACACGGCCGATTCGCTGTCGGCAGTGGTCAAGTTCACGGTCAAGGATGCTGCTGGCAACACCGCGTCCTCGTCGCTGACCCTGACTGTCAACGACCGCAGCGACCCAATCGCTGGCAACGACGACGTGACCGCCACACTGACCTCGAAAACGGTCATGGGCGCGCCAACCGACGTTACCTTGGCCAGCTTCACAAGCGGCGAGAAGAGCCAGTGGCGGTTCGAGAACGCAGTCGATCGCGACACGCCTAACCCGGCAGCCGATACCGGCCGCTGGCAGGTGAGCTCGGTGGTCGGCACCACGGCGGATGCCAGTGTCAGCAGCGGCAGCAATCCGACCCTCGTGCTGACGGATCGCAACGGTAATAGCAACGGCGATGCCTCGATCCTGACCCCGCTGTACAAAGCAGTGGGCGGCGAGACGATGTCGTTCAAGGCGGTAGCTTCGCTGTCGACAGTGAATTACTGGCTTTCGACCGAGAAAGACACCGCGAGCTGGACGCTTCTCAAGAGCACTGACGGTGTCAACTGGACCGTTGCGGGTGGCGGTTCGATCGCCAACGGCAGCTCCACCATCACCACCGATGCGCTGGAAGCGAACGCCCAGTACCGCGTGCAACTGAGCGTGCATGACGACACCAGCAGCTTCTACACGGGTAATGCCTCGGTCAGCTTCGACGACTTCAAAGTCACCGTACCTGGCGCACCCGTGGTCGAGTGGACTGCCACCCCTGTCACTGGCACTGTGGCTGGCAACGACTCGTGGGGCACTGACGGCGAAGTCTCGACCCTGGCAATCAAGGTCAACGGCGCCTGGGTCGATGTCCCGACAGGCGGCACCACCGTCAACGGTCAGTACGGCAGCCTGGTGATCGCCAAGGACGGCTCGTACACCTACACCCCGACTGCGAGCAAAGACGGCGTCGGCCACATGGATCAGTTCGATTACAAGCTGACCCAGCCGGACGGCGATACCGACACCGCGCACCTGTACGTGACCATTCAAGGTACCGGCCCAGGCGCAGCTGGCCTGGCGGCACCGGCGTGGACCAGCGGCAACGACACGCTGCTGGGCGGCGACGGTAACGACAACATCTTCGGCGGTGCCGGCAACGACACGCTGATCGGCGGCAAGGGCAACGATATCCTCACCGGCGGCAGCGGTGCCGACCTGTTCGTCTGGAAAGCGGGTCACACCGGCAACGATGTGATCACCGACTTCAAGGCGTCCGAAGGCGACCGCATCGACCTCAGCGAACTGCTCCAGGGCGAGAAGGGCAGCACCATCGACAACTATCTGAAGATGACCACCGTGCAAGGTGACACCGTTCTGCAGATCAGCAGCGATGGCAAGCTCAACGTTCAAGATGGCACCAATCACGTCGATACCACTATCACCGTGCAGGGCGTCAACTGGTCGAACAGCTCCATCAACTCGCTGATCAGCGGTGCCGATCCGCTGATCAAGGTCGACAACCACAACGGCTGATGTTCACCCGCCAGCAGCAGGCAACTGCAGCTGGCGTTGCACTGATTCGATTCCGGCCTCGTCGCAGCTTGCCTGCAACGAGGCCGGAGTCGTGTTGGGCTACCTCAAGCGTTATCCTGCCCCTATCGCAACCAGAAGGATTCACCGTGACAACGGATCACAGCCTGTATTACGTGCAGCGCGACGCCGATGGGCGCCTGTCGCGGGTCGACGCCAAGGCTTTTGAAGGCCATACCGAAACCCTGCCGGGTGACCACGTCGAGGTCCTGCATTGGCTGGCCGACGATGTTGTCGGCAACAGCCTCAACCAGCTCAAACAGAGCGATCTGGACATGATCCGGGTGCTCGAGGACTTGATCGAAGTGCTGACCAACAAAGGCGTGCTGAGCATTACCGACCTGCCGGCCGGCGCTCAGGCCAAGCTGCTCAGCCGCTCCAGCGCACGGCGTGCATTGGGTGGATTGAGTAACCTGATCGAAGAAGAGCCTGAAGGTGGTTTGATCTGAGCAGCCGTTCATATGTATATGCACTAACGGTATTTAAAATAATGTTCTTATGACTTTATAGTCACTCCACTGCGTACCTGCCGACCAATCGGCGCGCCGCACGATGTGAATCCACACGGGAGTCCCCCGTGCGTTTCTGATCGTTGCGCGCCTTTTGCATCGCGCACTATGTGGGAGTGACACATGCCAGCCGTCTCCAGCGCCTTGTCGAGCAACGACAGCGCACCCTCGCAACCCTTCGAGGTTCGTCCATTTGCCGGCGCAGTCGGTGCCGAAGTCATCGGCCTGAACCTGGCTCAGCCGGTCAACAGCGAAGACTTCCAGCGTATCCATCGCGCTCACCTCGACCATCACGTGCTGGTTTTCCGTGACCAGCGCATCGTTCCCGAACAACAGATTGCGTTCAGCCGACGCTTCGGCGAGCTGCAGATCCATGTGCTCAAACAGTTCCTGCTGCCGGGTCATCCAGAGATACTGATCGTTTCCAACATTGTCGAAAACGGCCAGAACGTTGGCTTGGGCGATGCGGGTAAATTCTGGCACTCCGATCTTTCCTATAAAGAGCTGCCCAGCCTCGGTTCGATGCTGCACGCCCAGGAGTTGCCCAGCGAAGGCGGCGATACCCTGTTCGCTGATATGCACAAAGCCTGGGACGCCGTGCCCGATGCCCTGCGCAAGGTCATCTCCGGCCGTGATGCCGCGCATTCGTATACAGCGCGGTATGCCGAGACCAAGTTTGAAGGCAACTGGCGCCCGACCCTTACTGCCGAGCAGCTCGCGCAGGTTCAGGAGGTGATCCACCCGGTTGTACGCACCCATCCGGAAAACCACCGCAAGGCGCTGTTCGTCAGCGAAGGCTTCACCACCCGCATCGTTGGCCTGCCGGCAGACGAGAGCCGTGATGTGCTGCAGCAGCTGTACGCCCTGAGTGTTCTTGAACAGAACATCTACCGCCATCAGTGGCAGCCGCATGATCTGGTGTTCTGGGACAACCGCTCGCTGATCCATCTGGCCGCCGGCTGCCCAGCACACCTGCGGCGCAAACTTTTCCGCACCACCATCCAGGGCGATGCCCCGTTCTGACGACCGAGAGAACTCACCATGCGCAAATCCATCAGCCGCCTGGCGGCAAGCATCACCCTGGGCGCGACCCTGGCCGTTGGCACCCTGGCAGCGCCGGTCGCGGCACATGCCGAAGGCAAGATTCGCATCGCCGAGCAGTTCGGTATCGTCTATCTGCTGCTCAACGTAGTGCGTGACCAGCAACTGATCGAAAAGCACGGCAAGGAAGAAGGCCTCGACATCAAGGTCGACTGGGCACAGTTATCAGGGGGTGCGGCGATCAACGACGCATTGTTGTCCGGCTCGGTGGATATCGCCGGCGCCGGCGTCGGCCCACTGCTGACCGTCTGGGATCGGACCAAAGGCCGGCAGAACGTCAAGGCTGTGGCCTCGCTGGGCAACTTCCCGTACTACCTGGTCAGCAGCAACCCGAATGTGAAAACCATTGCCGACCTGTCCGAGAAAGACCGCATCGCGGTACCTGCCGTGGGCGTCTCGGTGCAGTCGCGTTTCCTCCAGTACGCCGCCGCCAAGCAGTGGGGTGACAAGGAATACAACCGCCTCGACAAATACACCCTCGCGGTACCCCATCCCGATGCCACCGCAGCACTGCTGGCCGGCGGCACGGAACTGAACGGGCATTTCTCCAACCCGCCGTTCCAGGACCAGGTGCTGGCCAACAAGAACGTGCACATTGTGCTCAACAGTTATGACTTGCTTGGGCCTAACTCGCCGACTCTGCTGTTCGCCACCGAAAAATTCCGCAACGACAACCCGAAAACCTACAAAGCCTTTGTCGCCGCACTGGCCGAAGCCGCCGAGTTTGCTCAGCACGACAAGGCCGCCGCAGCCGATACCTATATCCGCGTGACCAAGGCCAAGATCGACCGCGACGCGCTGATCCGGCTGATCGACAACCCGCAGTACGAATTCACCATCACGCCGAAAAACACCTATCCCTTGGCTGAATTCCTCTACCGGGTCGGCGCGATCAAGAACAAGCCCGCATCCTGGCAGGACTATTTCTTCGAGGACGCTCGTCCTCTGCAGGGGAGCTGATCGCCAATGACCGCCCAATTGCCAGGCCACGCGGCCAGCAAGCTGAGCCATGTCGCTACGCCGGCATTGCTGACTGTGAATAACGTGAGCCTTGAATACCGCACCGCGCAGCAGGTAGTGCGCGCCACCCACCAGGTCAGTTTCGAGGTCGACCAGGCGGATCGTTTCGTTCTGCTTGGGCCCTCCGGCTGCGGCAAGTCGACCTTGCTCAAGGCAGTTGCCGGCTTTATCGAACCCAGCGAAGGACAGATCCGTCTGCAGGGCGAAGTGGTGCGCGGACCAGGTGCTGATCGCATCGTGGTGTTTCAGGAGTTTGACCAACTGCCACCCTGGAAGACGGTGAAGCAGAACGTCATGTTCCCGCTGCTGGTATCCGGTCAGCTCAAACGCAACGAGGCCGAGCAGCGGGCTTTGCACTACCTGGACAAAGTTGGCCTGGCTGCGTTTGCCGATGCCTACCCGCACACACTCTCGGGAGGCATGAAAGCGCGGGTGGCGATTGCCCGTGCGCTGGCAACCCAGCCGAAGATTCTGTTGATGGACGAGCCGTTCGCTGCACTCGATGCCCTCACCCGACGCAAGATGCAGGAAGAGCTGCTGCTGTTGTGGGAGGAGGTGCGTTTCACCCTCTTGTTCGTCACCCATTCGATCGAAGAAGCACTGATTGTAGGCAACCGCATCCTGCTGTTGTCGCCGCATCCAGGGCGAGTTCGCGCTGAAGTACACAGCCATCAGTACGACCTGGGCAGCCTGGGCGCCAGCGACTTCCAGGCCAGTGCCAGGCGTATTCACCGGCTGCTGTTCGACGAGGCATCAGAGCCTGAACACAGCGCCGAGCTGGGCTTCAACGACATTCGCATCGCCTACTGAGGGGAGACAGGGCATGACCACGACACCTGTTCGCCAGGAATATGAAGTGCAGCTGGAGCCTTTGCTCAGTGTGCCGCTGCAAAGGCAGTTACCGTTAAGCCAACGCTTGTGGCAGCAAGGCTGGCTGCGCAAGACAGTGATTCTGCTGGTGCTGGCAGTCGCCTGGGAGCTGGCTGCCCGCTATACCGACAACGACCTGCTGCTGCCCAGCTTCCTGCACACGGCTGCGGCACTCTGGGATTCTCTGCTCAGCGGCGAACTGCCTGAAAAGGTCGGCGTCTCGTTGGTGGTACTGCTCAAGGGCTATCTGTTGGGCATCGTGCTGGCCTTCGGCCTGACCAGCCTCGCCGTATCGACCCAGTTTGGCCGCGACCTGCTCAGCAGCCTGACCTCGATGTTCAACCCGCTGCCGGCAATCGCTCTGCTGCCATTGGCCCTGCTGTGGTTCGGCCTGGGCGACAACAGCCTGATCTTCGTGCTGGTGCACTCGGTACTGTGGGCACTGGCACTCAACACCTACGCAGGCTTCATGGGGGTATCCGAAACCCTGCGCATGGCCGGGCGCAACTACGGCCTGCGCGGCCTGCGCCTGGTCGTACACATCCTCGTGCCCGCAGCGCTGCCGTCGATCCTGTCTGGCTTGAAGATTGGCTGGGCGTTCGCCTGGCGCACGCTGATCGCTGCCGAGCTGGTATTCGGCGCCAGCAGCGGCAAGGGCGGATTGGGTTGGTATATTTTCCAGAACCGCAACGAGCTGTACACCGACAAGGTGTTTGCCGGGCTGGCGGTGGTGATCTTGATCGGCTTGCTGGTCGAGGGGCTGGTGTTCAACACGCTGGAGCGCGTTACCGTGCGTCGCTGGGGGATGCAACGCTAAGGGCTGCGCCAGGCGCTGTGGCTCAGTCCTGATATTGAGCCGCAGCGCTGCTCAAGGTACGCCCGATTTCCTCACGCAGTGACTGCGGCAGCTCGACCACCAGGCTGTCGCCCTGACTCAGCAGCCACCAGCGCAGCGGCCAGCCGTCGCTGACCGTCGCGCGCAGGCGGTGGCCGTGTTCCAGCGCGGTCAACTGCATGTCCGGGGTCAACGGCGCGTCACGCAACTGCCGAGCGAGCAGATCGCTGATCCACGCCTGCAGCTCAATGCCATCACCCTGCACCGGCTGCAGCGCATCCCCGCGCAGGTACGCCTGCAAATCGAAATTGCCGCGCAGCTCGCTTACCGCTGCCGCTGACCAGTGCCAGCCAAACGGGATGCTCTTGTCATTGCGCTCAAGCGGGAAGATCAACGCAAGCTCGTTGAGATCGCGCTCGACCGTGCGCTTGCTGACGATAAAGCCGACGTCACGCAATCCCCAGACCAACTCGGCGCTGGTAATGCCGGGCGAGCGGCTAGGCAGCTGACGTAGCAGGGCCCATTGACGGCTGAGGGTGGCGCGAGTAGTGGCGAACGGCAAAGGTAAACGTCCTTGTCTAGGCTTGCCGCACCAGAATGGCGGCACAGGGCGCGCATGGCAATTAGCCACACCTCGCTCAGATCAATGAACCTGCATTTGGTTGCCTGGGTTCGGATCGTTCGCGACAGGTTTCGTCGTAGCATGCCGCAGAATCACGCCTCACCACGGCTGTGGTTGGGTTGTGAAGCGTTCAATGAGGATGAACATGTCTGCTGCCAGCAATATCCATTCGCTGCTCGCGCGTCTTTTACCGGCGCGGATAATCCCTGTGCCGATTCCTCCGCGCCAGCGTCAGCAGCTGTTCACCGGTGTCGGTCTACCCAGCTACTGCGGGCAGTTGGGCGAGCGCCCTGGTCTGGTCAATCGCCTGGATGAAGCCGTCGACCTGCAGGCGGTGTATGCCGACCTGCGCCGGCTCGCGCTGGCGGGCAACATCGCTGCACTGAACGACCTTGGCTGGATCTGGCTCAACGGCAAGTACTGGCTGGCAGATACGCTCCTGGCTGGGCATCTGCTGCGCATGGCCGCGCTGCAGGGCAATGCTGCCGCCTGGTTCAATCTTGGCCAGCAGCACTACTTCGGCAAAGGCGTGGCGGTGTGTTACGAGCAAGCCGCCGAATGCTATCGCCAGGCATTCGAGGGCGGCCTGCTGCACGCTGCCGCAGCGTTGGGCGACCTGTTCGAAGAGGAAGTCTGCGACGCTGAGCAGGAATGGATGGTTGACCCGGTCGAGGCGCTGCGCTGGTTCATGCGCGGGGCCAAACTGGGCGAGGCACGCTGTCGGTTTGAGGTCGGCCATCGTTTTCTGCATGGGTTGTATGTCGAGGCCGATATCAAGGCCGCACTGTACTGGCTGGAGCTGGCGGCAGCCGCCGGGGTGATGCAGGCAGCAGAAGAGCTGGCGGTGCATTTCAGCAGCCGCAACATGGCCCGCTACAAGGGTTGGCGTGATCAGGCGATCCAGATGGGCAGCAACCTGGCCTTGACCATGAAGCTTGAAGACCAGGTTCAGCGCTGAAGTGCATGAATAACCTTTCATCCTCGCAGTTCATCGCCGGCGGTTGACGCGGGGGGTGGGGCAGGGCGTATATTGATAGTTAGCAAACTATGAATATATTTCCGGTTACTCCATGACACTCGATTCACTGCACCTGCAAGTCAGCAGCGGCATGGTGGTTGGCGCACGCCACTGGCGGCGTATCTGCCATACAGCCCTGACCAGCTATGGTATTTCCGAAGCCTGCGCGGTGCCGCTGCTGATGATCGTGCGCCTGGGCGATGGCGTGCATCAGGTTGCGGTGGCCAACGCTGCCGGCCTGGAGAGCCCGTCACTGGTGCGCCTGCTCGATCAGCTGTGCCGAGCCGGGCTGGTCTGTCGCAGTGAAGATCCGCTCGATCGCCGGGCCAAGGCGCTGAGCCTGTCTGCCGAGGGCCGGGTACTCGCCGAGTCGATCGAAGGCGAGTTGGTGCGTCTGCGGCGTGACATCCTCAAGGGCATCAGCCAGGCTGATCTGGAGGCCTCGCTGCGAGTGATCCGGGCCTTCGAAGCCGCCGCTCAAGGGCCCATTGAGGGCCTGGCATGAACGGCTTCTTCAGCTCGATGCCGCCCGCCCGCGACTGGTTCTACGGCGTGCGCACCTTTGCCGCGTCGATGATCGCCCTGTACATCGCCCTGCTGATGCAGCTGCCGCGCCCGTACTGGGCGATGGCTACGGTGTACATCGTCTCCAGCCCTTTCGTTGGCCCCACCAGCTCCAAGGCCCTGTATCGCGCCCTCGGCACGCTGCTCGGCGCAGGCGGGGCGATCCTGCTGGTACCGCCGCTGGTCCAGTCGCCGTTGTTGCTGTCGGGGGCCATCGCCCTGTGGACAGGGACCTTGCTGTTCCTCTCGCTGAACCTGCGCACCGCCAACAACTACGTGCTGATGCTGGCGGGCTATACCTTGCCGATGATTGCTCTGGCGGTAGTCGACGACCCGCTGGCGGTGTTCGACGTCGCCTCGTCGCGGGCCCAGGAGATCTGCCTGGGCATCGTTTGCGCAGCGGTGGTGGGCGCGATCTTCTGGCCGCGGCGGCTGGCGCCGGTGGTGGTCGGTTCTACCGGCAATTGGTTCGCCGAAGCGATCCGCTACAGCGACAGCTACCTGGCCCGTGATGTCGCGGTCGACAATGTCGCCGCCCTGCGCGCCTCGATGGTTGCCACCTTCAACAGCCTCGAGCTGATGATCGGCCAGCTCGGTCACGAAGGCGCCGGCCCGCATACCTTGAAGAATGCCCGCGAACTGCGTGGCCGGATGATCCACCTGCTGCCGGTCATTGATGCCCTCGACGACGCCCTGCACGCCCTCGAAGGCCGCGCGCCAGCGCAGTTCAACCTGATTCAGCCGCTGCTGGCCGATGCTCGCGATTGGCTGCAAGGCAGCGCCGAGGATGCTTCGGTGCTGCGCTGGCGCACCCTCAGAGACAAACTCGAATCTCGGCAACCAAGCGCTGCCGCGCTCGATCAGCGGCCCGAACTGCTGCTCTCCAACGCGCTTTACCGACTGACCGAATGGGTCGACCTGTGGCAGGACTGCTGCGCCCTGCAACATGCTTTGCGCACCGATGACGCTACGCCCTGGCGGGCGGTCTACCGGCATTGGCGGCTGGGCCGCCTGACGCCGTTTTTCGACCGTGGGCTGATGCTCTACTCGGTGTTCTCTACGGTTACAGCGATCATCGTCGCCTGCGCATTGTGGATTGGCCTGGGCTGGCACGACGGCGCCAGCGCAGTGATCCTCGCCGCGGTCGCCTGCAGCTTCTTCGCCGCCATGGACGACCCCGCGCCGCAGATCTACCGGTTCTTCTTCTGGACTATGCTGTCGGTGATCTTCTCCAGCCTGTACTTGTTCCTGGTCCTGCCCAACCTGCACGACTTTCCGATGCTGGTGCTGGCCTTCGCCGTGCCGTTCATCTGCGTCGGCACCCTCACCGTGCAGCCGCGCTTCTACCTCGGCACCTTGCTGACCATCGTCAACACCGCGACCTTTGTCAGCATCCAGGGTGCCTACGATGCCGACTTCTTCACCTTCCTCAATGCCAACCTGGCAGGCCCGGTGGGCTTGCTGTTCGCGTTTATCTGGACCTTGCTGATGCGCCCGTTCGGCGTCGAGCTGGCGGCCAAACGGCTGACCCGTTTTGCCTGGCGCGACATCGTCGAAATCACCCAGCCAGCGCCGCTGGCTGAGCAGCGCAAAGTCGGTGTGCAGATGCTCGACCGCCTCATGCAACACCTGCCGCGGCTGTCGCAGACTGGCCAGGACAGCGGCGTGGCCCTGCGTGACCTGCGCGTGGGCCTGAACCTGCTGGACTTACAGGCCTACCTGCCGCGGACTGGCCTGCAAGCACGCAAGGCACTGCAAACGGTGATCGAAGAAGTCGGCGCCCACTACGCCCAGTGCCTGCGCGCCGGCGAACGCCTGCATGCGCCGCCAGCCCTGCTGCGCAACATGGAACGTGCCCGGCAAAGCCTGGCGCTGGACGATCTGCACGACCGTGGCGATGCCCGCGTGCATTTGCTGCACGCCTTGAGCGGCCTGCGCCTGGCCTTGCTGCCGGGTGTCGAGGTGATGCTTGAGCCCAGTGCCCCCGCGCAACTGCCTGATGGCATCGATGGAGCCCCGCTGTGATTGGTGAACTGGATATCAGCGGGGTGTTCCTGCCCACGCTACTGGTGATGATGATCGGCACCTACCTGCTGTTTCTTGGCGTGCACGCTGTGCTGGTGCGCCTGCATTTCTACCGCCTGGTCTGGCACCGGGCGTTGTTCAACGTTGCCCTGTATGCCGTGCTGCTTGGCGCGGTAGACCACTTTTGCCGAAGCCTGATGCTGCCATGAAAAAACCTTTGTTGACCTTGGGCCGTGTGGTCCTGACCCTGCTGGTAGTGACCTTTGCCGCCGTGCTGATCTGGCAGATGGTGGTGTACTACATGTTCGCCCCGTGGACCCGCGACGGCCACATCCGCGCCGACGTGATCCAGATCGCTCCCGATGTGTCCGGGCTGATCCAGCGCGTCGAGGTGCGCGACAACCAGGTGATCAAGCGCGGCGACGTGCTCTTCAGCATCGACCAGGACCGCTTCAGCCTGGCCCTGCGCCACGCCCAGGCGACCCTGAGCGAGCGTCAGGAAACCCTCGCCCAGGCCACCCGCGAAACCCGGCGCAATAAAAAGCTGGGCAATCTGGTCGCGGCCGAGCAACTGGAAGAAAGCCAATCGCGCGAAGCCCGCGCCCGCTCGGCGGTCAATCAGGCTCAGGTCGCGGTCGACAGCGCGCAACTCAACCTTGATCGATCGGTAGTGCGCAGCCCGGTCGACGGCTACCTCAACGACCGCGCCCCGCGTGCCCATGAGTTCGTTACCGCCGGCCGTGCAGTGCTGTCGGTGGTCGATAGCGGCTCGTACCACGTCGATGGTTATTTCGAAGAGACCAAGCTCGGCGGCATCCATATCGGCGATGCCGTCGACATCCGCGTGATGGGTGACGACACCCGCCTGCGTGGCCACGTCGAAAGCTTTGCCGCCGGCATCGAAGACCGTGACCGTAGCAGCGGCGCCAACCTGCTGCCCAACGTCAACCCGGCGTTCAGCTGGGTACGCCTGGCCCAGCGCATCCCGGTGCGGATTGCCTTCGATCAGGTGCCAGCCGACTTCCGCATGATCGCCGGGCGCACGGCCACAGTGACTATCCTCGAGGGCCAGCGCCCATGAAACGCCTGTTGCTGCTTGGCCTGAGCCTGTCACTCGGCGCCTGCCAGATGGTCGGCCCCGACTATCAGTTACCAGAGGACGCTGCGGTCCAGCGCAGCGACCTTAACGGCGCCCTGCGCCAGGACGCCGACAGCGTGGTCTCGGCACCGGTGCCGGAGGACTGGTGGCAGCTGTACCAGGACCCGCGTCTGAACCAGCTGGTACGCCAGGCCCTGGCCAGCAACAGCGAACTGCGCGTGGCGGCAGCCAACATCGCCAAGGCCCGCGCCCAGCTTGAGGTCGCTGAATCGCAGGGCGGCTTTGGGGGTTCCGGCAAGCTTGCTGCGCAACGCCTGCAGGAGTCTGGCGAAGCCTTCCTGCAACCGGAAAAAGTCCCGGTCGCAAACATCGGCGAAGCGATCATCAGCGCCTCCTACCAGTTCGACCTGTGGGGCACCTTCAAGCGCGGCACCGAAGCCGCCCAGGCCAACGCCGACGCCGTCCAGGCCGCCGCCGACACTGCCCGCATCACTTTGGTGGCCGACGTGGTCAAGGCTTACACGCAGGTGTGCTCGGCCAACGAAGAGCTGCACATCGCTCGCCAGTCGCTGGACCTGCAACAGCAAGGCGTGCAACTGACCCAGCGCCTGCGTGATGCCGGCCGTGGTGATGAAACCCAGGTCACTCGCTCGCAAACCCAGCTCAAGTCGTTGAGCGCTGAGTTACCGCGTTTTCAGGCTGAACGCGAGACCGGCCTGTACACCCTGGCGGCGCTGCTGGCGAAACCTGTCGAGCAACTGCCGGCAGGCACTGCCGATTGCGCCGAGCTGCCGCATCTGGCCCAGTTGATCCCAGTCGGTGATGGCGCTGCGCTGCTCAAGCGCCGCCCCGACGTGCGCCAGGCCGAACGCCAGTTGGCAGCCGCTACAGCGAGCATCGGTGTCGCTACGGGCGCGTTGTACCCGAATATCAGCATCGGCGCTCAGGTCGGCACCATCGGCATCCTCGACAACCTCGGCGAGCCGTCTACCAACCGCTGGGGCTTTGGCCCGCTGGTCAGCTGGACCATCCCCACCAACGGCACCCGTGCCCGCATTCGCGAGGCCGAGGCCTCGACGCAAGCAGCGCTGGCGCACTTCGACGGGGTGGTGCTCAACGCCATCCGCGAAACCCAGACCCGGCTGGCGCAGTACAGCGCACTGCTCGACCGCCGTGATGCGTTGGCCGAGGCCGAACGTTCGGCCCAGCAAGCGGCCGAGCAGACTCACCGCTACTTCCAGGCCGGGCGCGAGTCGTTCCTGGCGGACCTGCAGGCGACCCGCACCTACACCGACATGCGCGGGCAACTGGCTGCGGCCAACAGCCAGGTGGCGATGGGGCAGATCAGCGTGTTTCTGGCGTTGGGTGGTGGCTGGAAAGACCCAGCCGGCAAGTGATGCCGGCACGCTGGGCTGATCTACGAACCTGGCCGGTACTGCAACGCCTCAGCCAGATGGGCGCGGCCTATGCTGTCCAACTGCTCCAGATCAGCCAAGGTCCGCGCTACCTTGAGCAGCCGATGGGCCGCGCGCAGCGACAAGGTCAGGCGCTCGCAGGCGTTCTCCAGCCAGCTCTGGTCCTCTGCACTCAAACCGCAATAACGGCGCAGGCCATTGAGGTCGAGAAACGCATTGGCACAGCCCTGCCGGCGTTGTTGGCGCTCGCGGGCCTCGGCCACCACAGCAGCGACGCCGGCACTGGTTTCGCCGCTGGGCTGGTTGGTCAGCACCGTGCTCTCGCGGGCTACGGTCAGATGCAGGTCAATCCTATCTAGCAGCGGCCCGGACAACTTGTTGCGGTAACGCTGGATCAGCTCGGTACTGCAGCGGCAGCGGCCGGTGGGGTCGCCCAGATAGCCGCAGGGGCACGGGTTCATCGCTGCCACCAACTGAAAGCGGGCAGGGAAGCGCACTTTGTCCTTAGCCCGCGCCACCACGATCTCGCCGCTCTCCAGTGGCTCGCGCAGCACCTCCAGCACGCGCCGCTCGAACTCCGGTAGTTCATCAAGAAACAGCACACCGTGGTGGGCGAGGGTGATCTCCCCCGGCTGTGGCCGACTGCCGCCACCGACCAGGGCCGGCCCGGAGGCCGAGTGATGCGGATGTCGGAACGGCCGCTGCGGCCAACTGCTCAACGGCGTGCGCCCGCTCACCGATTGAATCGCCGCCACCTCCAGCGCCTCATGCTCATCCAGCGGCGGCAGCAAGCCAGGCAGGCGGCTCGCAAGCAAGGTCTTGCCGGTGCCTGGCGGGCCGGTGAACAGCAGATTGTAACCATATACACCAAAATTCCTGGGTGCATTCCCGCGTCCCGGCCCACTAGGCGTGACAGGTCGGTACTCTCTTCAATAAGGCGTAGGCCCAGTGCTTACCGACTTGCCTCAAGGTGGCAGAAACTTTATTTTAGAGAGAATCGCAAAAAACACTTGACAGGATGGGATTCCGTGAGACGATTCTTGTCAGTTGGGCGGTATGGCCAACTCCCCGCAATATCATCCGCCACTTCTTAAATCTCAATACACCGTTAGGCCGCCCAGGTCCTGCACGTGCTCGTATTCGTGTTTCTGTTCAGCGTGGGCGATAAGTACTTACCTAAAACAGTACGCGGTTAAACAAATCGATAGAGTTCCAGCCCGAGACCGGTAATGGGTTGCGGGCATTCTATTGCCTCAAAGAAGTATCGACGTAAAAAGAGAACACATATATGCAAAAGGGACGTCTATTGCAGCGGAAGTCTTGCGACCTCTGCAATACGACTTATTTTAGCCGCTCGTATCGTTCCCGCTGGTGCAGTCGCTCGTGCCAGTCAAGGAACTTTAGAGAAAGTGGTAAGGCAACCCAGGAACAGGCAGGGCAACTCTGTGCCACCCAGGAAGCCGTAAGTAACGCAACACCACAGGAAGCTACTCCACAATGAAAGACATCAAGCATAAACACGATGGGAACGTTATCAGACTCATCATGCACAACGAAGCGGTCTTGGCTGATCTCGTTAGGACCTATTCACAAACAACGGAACGAATTGATCGCTCCACACCCATACTAGGAAGTAACTTTGAACTACCATGCAGTAAGTAAGCAGTCCAGCATCATTCTACGCGTCATTCATTCCGCTGCTCCGCCAGCCGATACTGACGAGCTGGCATTCTATCCCGCACCCAGGAATCAAGTGAACCAATACCTGGCACGGCTTAATCATGATGCACCTGTCAGTATCTATTCCATTCTTCCCCCGCCAGTGATTCCAGATGTTCTGCCACTCACATCCAAGTTGGAAGAAGACCTTAGAGAGTATGTCGCCAATAACCATCGCTGGGAGAGCGTTGAGCGGATGGCTTACAAGTGGCGAGTGTCGGAGCAGACTATTAGTGACATGCTAGCCGATACGGATTACGAGGAAGAAACCCGCGTGAAGTAGGTACATTCTTGTCGCAATATGTGGCTGTAGCCCTTGTGCCACGCGGCCTCACTCCTTTCCACCTTTACGGAATTCTCCTTTCTAGGAACTACCAACATGCGGATTTCACTGAATGAAACTGCTAGTGCCCGCCTGCTTGCCTTCATGGCCTTGCGTGGCATTAGCAACCCAACCCACGGCCTGAACGTGCTTATCACACTAGCCAGCCTTAACAAATTGATCCCAACAAGCGTGGACAACAATGGCAGTAGCCGAGAACAGCAACAACCAACTTGAGTACCCCTGCACCCACTGCGGGACGACGTTCAAACGCAGGCCGGGTGGACGAGATACATGCACTCGTACTTGTGCCAAAGCAGCGGAGCGGAAGCAGAAGGCCCCCAAGCTCACAGCTAAGCAACGGAAAGTAGAACGGCGTAAACAGCGGTTACTTGAATGCGCCTTTGGCTACTGGCTACTTGAACAGGCCGTCCGAGCGGGCACAGTCCAGACTTACCACGGCATCAGCGCGGCTGGCCTTCATCAGCTATACGACCAACACAACTACCGCAAGATGCGGTTAGGCTGGCTGGATAGCGGACACGGTAAAGATGTATATCACCTTTGCCACGTCCAGCCTTTGAAGGGCCGTGATGGCAGCATCGGCCTGACCACCCCACAGAACCTGTTTACTGGCATCGCAGAGCTGAACCAGAAGCAGGGTAACAAACCAGTGAACACTTGGGCTGGTGCCTCGCTCCCTGTCACCGCCCTCAAGCGGAAGTGGAACATCACCAAAGAGATGACCCGCGATCAGGTGCTACAGAAGTTGGCTGACTTCATCGGCCCAGAGCTGGACACCTTTCTGGATGAGCTGGACAAGATACCCCAGCGGACATTCCGGCTTCGTCTTGCCAAGACAGTCTTCAACCAGCAGAGCAACGAACTGTGCGAACCGCTGGACCGCTCGTATACGCTAGCTGAACTTGAGTCGCTGAAGGCAGAAGAACTACAGCTGCTTAATGCCATCCAGCAGGGCACCACTGGTATCAGCAGTTATGCTGGCGCTGGCGGTAAAGCAGACTCAAAACTGGGCGTGCTTCATGACGAGCTAGTGCGGTTCTCTGCTGTATTGTCGGAAGGGTCGCATCGAGACAACTGCCTGTTCATGTTAAAGCTGGTACAGGTCATGGGCATCTACCTTGCCCAGATTGGCCGTACAGAAGGCAAGGCCCACAGCCGATTCCTTGCCCAGGACAATGCCACTTGGGCACCACTGTCGCATCTATATCAGGTCCAGCCGTGGCGTACACCAGCCCACCTGCTTGCCGACGACTTAGACGGGTTGCTCAATGGCGAATATGATGCCAAGGGCCGGGAGCTGAAACCGGGCATGGTTCCGATGGCCCAAGCTGCACTACAGGGGTTGGACATTGATCATGATTACATCAGCAACCGGTTGTTGAAGCGCCTTGTCATCAACACCTTGAACCCGGTAGTTGCCGCCCCCGAGCAGTGGAGCTGGGAAGCCAACGGGTCAGACTGGCTGGCCTACATAGACAACTTGTACGCATCGCTTGAACCAACGTGGCAAGCCCTGCTGGATGTCGGCCTTTGCACTGAGAGTCAGGTGCTTGATGCACACGATGCCGTGCTGGTGAACCTTGATAGGGCCGTCGAGCAGTCCCGAAAGCACTATCGCGAACAACGTCAGTTCACGGTTTACCGAAGGCCGTTCACCCGCTACCCGGCACACCTTGAGTTTCCGCCACTAGCCATAGAGCCGGTAGCCCGCGCCGCATAGTGCGTAACTGCGGGCGCTCAACGCGTTCGTATAAGCCTAAGTCTCAAAGGCCCCTTCAACCCCGTTCTTAGGGCCTGATCGTCTGAAGAACAAGAGGGCTAATGACGCACTCAAGCGAACCGCCCGGCTCGATACTCACATTTACCAAATCGATCCAGCCCCCATCGACAAGGTGAGCGAGTTCCTTGGTGAGCTTACGGAGGGTAACGTCGCACTCATGGGCGATAGCAGCCTGTGACACCCGCACTACTCCGCCGTCTCCCACGTTCGACCAAAGGGCAAGAAGGATGGCACCACAAGTACGGTGTGAAAGCACCAGCTTAAGGGCGCACCTCATGGCTTCAGGCGTGAAGTACACGGAGCCCTGGGATGCAGGGGGATTTGAAGCTACCTCGGTCATCGACTCGATCCTTAGGCATCCGCGAGGGCTGACCCTTCAACGAATGTCACGATTAGTGTGTGTCCGATTAGATCACATCCCCGGAGCATTGGGGAATGCCCGCGCCACCCCCGTCCCCTGCGCTTCAACACCAGTTCGGCACCCGAGTCAGGGAGCTGCGTGTGGCTATGGGCATGAGCCAAGAGGCGTTCGCGGATCGGTGTGGCTTCGCCAGGACGTACATGTCCCGCATTGAGACGGGCGGTGCCAACCCTTCAATCAACGCCGTCAAGGTCTTAGCAGATGCCTTGGGGGTGAGCATCTCAGCACTGTTTGAGGGAATGTGAGCGGAATGCTCTGGCTCGGATATCTATTGCTCGAACTAATACACAACTAGCCGCCAGCCCGTCGCCGCAGCAGCCTCCCAGCCGTTGCTCTACTACTGAGCCCCGGAAACATTGGCATTCGCAGCTGAGAGGTTAAGCAGGCAGCGCCATCGCTGCTAAAACCATACTAAAAACATGGCTATGCGGTACGAGGCGTTGCTGCGGTCCTATTACCGCCGTGAAACCTTGCACAGTTCGCAGCAGGACTGGCTGCTATCGACACTAAGTAGCCCTTCACCATGGACAGCGGCGGTCCAATTGGTGATGATCAAGGAGGGCCGGAACCGGCCAATAGCTGCCATCCTCAATCATTAGTTTTGGACCATGAGAGGCCACTGGATCGCCGTCAATGTTTGATCTTCTGCGACTGTTTGTGTAAAAACAGGCGCTCATCAACGAGCGCGGTTAGTCGGCAGGGTCTAGGGAAGAAACATGCAAGTTCGGCTCGATAAAATAGTCATCAATGACTTCAAGCGGATAGAGTCACTCGAAATCGACTTACGACCACTTACTGCTCTTGTAGGCGGTAACACGAGTGGTAAAAGCAGCGCATTGCAGGCGGCGCAACTCGGCGTATCACTCTTGCAGGCGGCCTTTCGCGGTATTCGCGCTAATGGCGCCCCTGATTTCGCTGGCACGGTCGCCAACGATGCGGTGCTGTTCCGGCCCACCGAGCGACTGCTAGATTTAAGGCGCGGGGATAGCGCGACACAGAATCTAGGCTATTCGATCACCTACTGCGGCGTAGATCTCGAGACAAATGCGGATAAGGCTGTAACGATTGAGATCCGCCGCGGAAAGAACGCGAATATTGCCATCACCCGCCGGGGGGATGACGACTTGGCTGCCGTCCTTGCTAGTAGCACCCGCCCTTTCTCAATATTTACACCTGGTTTATCTGGAATCCCGATCCGAGAAGAATGGCGATCTAAGGGGGCAATGGACGCCGCAGTCATGCATGGCGACGCCAATCTCTATCTACGCACCGTACTTGATCATCTCTTCACACGAGACCTGGATGGAATGGCGAGGACTGCCTGGTGCCAGGACCGCAACATTGCCCTATTACCGGACTGCGGTTGGAAGACCTTTTCCAAGCTTCTTGAGCGCTGCTACGCCGGTGCACGCGTCATAGTAAGTCATGATCAGCAAAGAGATCGCTACGTCAATGTCGAAATCGAAACACTTGACGCTACTGTCACCCTTGACATGGCGTCGACAGGGATGTTGCAAGTTATTCAGATCATCGCTTACGCCTGCTTCTATGCGCCGCCTCTGATCCTGCTGGACGAGCCAGACGCGCACTTGCATGCCGATAGCCAGGCGCGACTCTATGATGCGCTCAAAAGCGTCGCCACCGAGACTCAAACCCGTATTTTGTTCGCCAGCCATTCACCCCAACTGATCCAGCGCCTTATGTATGATCCAGACGCTGGTGTTGCATGGATGAGCGAAGGCGCACAGGTTCCAGTCGACGATTCTCAACGTCCCGCCATTCCCATTTTGATGACCCTCGGAGCGCTATCAGCCGGCGCCGAAGCATTCGATCCTGCAAGACCCGTTATCTTGATGACAGAGGACAAACTGTCACGACCAGTTACAGTGCTGGCGAAGGCGAACGGCGCACCTGATAACCTCGTTGTACTCTCCTACAACGGGTGCGGAAATCTTCCGGCAGCAAGGTTACTTGCAAACATGATCACTGATATGCGCCCAGACGCCCGAATCATCTTGCACCGAGATCGAGACTTCCGGACTGAACAAGAAATGCAATTCGAGTTATTAACTGCTGCTTCGGAACGCCAACGCAACGGCGTGACCCGTGTCACGGAGGTTTTCACGCCTCTGAACGACGTCGAACATTCGTTTGCTCAGGCGGCACATCTGAAAGAGGTCTTCAACGACCTTGCTCCTGAACTAATCGACGCCGCGATTACGGACGTGACCGTGTTCAAGCGTGACAATCTAGTGAATGCTGCCCGCGTCGCCCGCGGACAGATTTTCTCATCTCTTTACGATGTTCCGCGCAAGCGCGGGAAGCCAGAGTGGGCCGCATCAGGAATGCCCAACAATCCTCCGCAGGACAATGCTTTCATTCCCGCAAACGGACTGATACCAGTCTCGTTCCAGCATTCTCACGGCAAGATGCTTATGGATGGGCTTCGGCCGAAAATCCATCACCACGTTGGAGGATCTTCGCAGGCATCGGACAATAGAATATACACCGTGACGGGCCAGCTCCGAGCGCAGGGTTGGAGTGAAGCGTTTCTTCCTCAGTAATTTGAGATTCTTGTAGCTTCTCAAGAGAAAACTTTGGGTCGATTCTGCCTCCTATGCGGTTCAAGTATTTCATCCTGCTCAATGTCACCGGGACCGCGCTCCGCGGTCCTTAACCAGAACTTTAGGCCGCCTATGCTAGTCGAGATTTACTCCGAGACAATTGCGCGGGACACAGTAAAAGATAGGAAGGCTCTCCAAGCGCTCGCTAAACACGCCGAAATGGGAAGCCGAGCGCAGCTCGTATACATCTACTCCCTAACCGACTCTAGCCACGAAATCCCCTATCCCCGCAGAGGCGGTCGAGTCGTCTATATCGGCGAAACGCAACGCGAGACCGGGGCTGGAAAGCGCTTTGGGCACCATGTTTCTAGCAGCCTGACTGAGGGCTTGAGCACGCTAATCAACCACACGCTCTCCGTCTATTACCATTCGGGTGTTTCACTCCGACTCCAAGTTTTTCGGGTCACTGATGGTCGTACAACGAAAAGCGCCGAGCGAGTACTTCTGAACTGTCACTTGCTTCACTACGGTGCGTATCCGATGGGGCAGGGCACTTCAGGCGGAGACAACACACCGCGCCAGATTGCACAGCGCTATGAGCAAGACCGAGAACTATGGGATGAATGTTCGCTTCTACTAATGAATACGCCCTGACAATTCCTTGAAAAGGACATGCCTACGGCATACCGCTGTAGTCGGACGTTAGTGTCCGCAATGGGTCGATTGCTGTCGTATCGAAGCGGTAACTAAAGGTGACTACCTGCTCTTGTTACTAGGTTGGATCGGTTGGCACTCCCCGTGGGATCAACAAACGACCGTTAAACGATGCCATAGAATCCAGCTCGTTTTGGTATCAACAAAATAGGCTTTACTAGCTATTGTGATACCGATACAATGATCCCACGTTAAATGATCCCTTGGGTAATGCCGATGTCCCGTACCTTCCTTTACTGCCGCGTCAGCACGTCCAACCAGTTCACTGAGAACCAAGTACAGGACGTAAAGAACGCCGGCTTCGATGTACAGGCCAGCCGGGTAATTGAAGAGACGATATCCGGTAGCGTCCCTGCCAGTGAACGTCCCGGCTTCCAGAAGCTGCTTGAGCGGATAGAATCAGGTGATGTGCTGATCGTCACCAAGCTGGACCGCCTTGGACGCAACGCTATGGATGTACGGCAGACGGTCGAGCAACTGTCAGCCACCGACATCCGCGTTCACTGCCTCGCCCTTGGCGGCGTAGACTTGACCAGTGCAGCAGGCAAGATGACTATGCAGGTGCTAGGCGCTGTCGCAGAGTTTGAGCGGGATTTGCTGATCGAACGTACACAGTCCGGCCTGAAGCGTGCCAAAGCAAATGGCAAGAAGCTGGGTCGCCCAGAAGCCGTTGATACCACCAAGGCTGTACAGGAGGCCAAGGCCAAGAATATGACACAGGCGGAAGTGGCAGCCGAACTGGACATCGGCATCGCCACGGTCAAACGGCACTGGAACAAGGTCCTGTAAGGCCCTACTCTGCGGTATCTGCCTATAGCGAGAACACCCACATGGAAGATCGGAACGCGGCAATAGCGGACATCCTAGAGCTGCTGCATATGAATCAGACTGCTTTGAGGGCAGCCATCGAAGAAGTCAGTACATGGATCAGGCAGCGTGGGTCTGTCAATGCCCACGAAAACACAATGTCCTGCCTTCAGGCCCTTGATGCTAACGCCGGCTCCATTGCTTCAGCCATTGAGATACTTCGCACATAGCCGCCTACGGGCGGCTTTTTCGTGTCAGATATTTCAGGGTTCTGGTAGGTAGGTAGTCTGGAAATCGGCTTAGGGGTCAGGCACCGGCACCCACTGGGCTGAAAACTCAGCCCAGTGATATTTCGGCCCCAGTAAGCACAGTGATATTCGTCTGGGACAGCGTTCAGTTGAGACGTTTTGGCCGGCAGCAGCGTTAGATGGAAGGGCTGGCCATCGTGCTAGCATATCGCCTTCACTGGGTAGGGGATTGGCGATGGATGATGAAGGTGATTTCAAGAAGGCCAGAGGCTTCCTGTTCACATATTCGTGCCTTGTGATTGGCTTGTGGTACTTCAAGGCTGAACTAACCCAGTTCAACCTGATGGGCGTCACCCTTGCGTTCGCCCATCGCAAAGAAAGCATCTGGCTGGTGGTCGCTGTCGTCAACGCTTACTTCTGGTTCCGCTTCTACCAACGCTTGCCCAGCAACGCGCTCTATTTCGACGATGCGATGAACGACCTCTATGACAAAGCTTTGGTCTGGCTCGCCGTAAAATGGAATTATCGTCAGGCGAACGCTCTGGTAGAAACTAGGATCGCGGATTTTCCCAAGCGACCGGATCAGATACAGGTGGGTTGCTTCTATGCTGAGGCGATGGGAAGGCAATCCCTAGCTGAAGATCAGCGCCGTAATGGTGATGAAGCCGCAGAGCTACATCAGATAAGTCGGAAATACCGCACCCAAATGCGCCTCTTGGTTGACTTTAGATTCGCTACAGATGGTAAATGGCACCCAAGCACCGGGCAATCTAGTACTCCTTACCAACCTAACCTAGCGCTGGCTTGGGCGGCTAAGGGCTTCGCAGTTTTGAAGGGCGCTTTCATCACCCCCTGGTTCACTGACTACGTTGCACCACTGGTACTGGGCGGCTTCAGCACAGGCATCGCCTTGTGGCGTTGGTGGGAAGTGAACTTTGCTGCTTTGGGGGGCTGAGATACATGAGGTGCTTAGCTCCATGACTTCCTCAGCTTGCCGCCGAACCACTGCCAGCCGATACCATCATCTTCCAGTTCGCGGAAGGCAATGGCATTAGTGATTAAACCCTGCTCGACTTGTCTGCCATGGATATCAGCGTCTAGGGCTTGGGTGGCAACCGTCCCATCGTCATATAGAACACCGAATAGCATCTGCTGGATTTCTTCGGTCACGGCTTCGTCAGACTTGTCGAGTATCCAGCATTGGAACCGGCTCGGGTTATCGCGTTTGAACTGCACCTGAATGCCCAGCCGTTTTAGCAGGCTGTTGGCAGCCGCCCTCCCTTCGTAGGTCACAAGGTCCAGTTGTTTGAAGTAGTCTTCTTTGTTGATGACGCGGTGCGATGCGAGCTGCCCTCTTAGTTCATCTCGTGCCGCCAGTGTCTGGATGTGTTCGTTCTCCAAGTCGTGGAGGAGCTTGGCACCTTTGATGGATGGGTATGCGATTTGAGCTTCGGTAGCCTGCTCAAGCTTGCTGGCTATCGTGGCCAACTTGCCTTCTTCGACCTCTAGGTGCTTGCGAACTCCGGCACTTCGCCCATGAATCAGCGACATGCTGTCCACATTGGTTAGGGTTTCCTTGAAGACGGCTTCGGTCTGTTCGATTCGAATACTGCCGTTACGACAATTGCCCTTCTTGGCCGAGTAGCACTGAAGGTAGGTGTAGCCCTTGGGTGGTCGGCCCTTGTTAATCAAGTGCATGGCATCGCCGCAGAGTCGGCACTTAGCAATGCCCTGCCAGATGTTGAAGTGCTTCGACTGCTTGGTAGAGCCGCTGGTTTGCCGTTGTGCTCGTGCAGCCTTAGCTTGCAGGAACACATCCAAGGTGATGATTTCCGGGTAGAAGCCTGTTACAGGTTCGCCATCGTTTTCTCGTACACGGCCTACAAGGTGCGTTGGTTGGTATTCGCCCAGCAATGCTCTGTTGTGTAGGATTTTCTGCACGGAGCTAGTACCCCATAAGCCGCTCTTGTTTCTCGGCTTCTCTTGCGTTGCTCGCGTGCTGCCGAATACGGGAACGCCATCTTCGTTTAGTCGCCGTGAGATGGCAGCTTGCCCGTACCCTTGAATCGTCATGTCGAAGATTCTGCGGATCACATCAGTACGGTCCTTGACTTCGGCGTAGTCGCCGTCAACAAGTTTCAGCCAGTACGGGCAGGCAGCACCAAGTGGTATACCATTGGAGCGAGCAAGCGTACGCTTATTTTTCCAAGCGGCGGCCACCCGCTTACCCTTGGTGGCGCTCTCTTCATGTGCTCGCATCATTACCGTAATGCTAACGATTAGCTCCATGGCAATGCTGGGCGAATCTTCCGAGTAAATTCGCTTGTCAGAGAGCGTAACAATCTTGATGCCTTTGCGGAGCAGATCAGTGAACTGGCTTAATGCCGCCATCACCTTGTCACGGCTCAAGCGGTCCAGTGACTCAACTAGCAAGTAGGACCCCGGCTTGATTTCGCCGCTATCGACAAGGTCGATAAATCGTCTGAGCTGCCCTTTGTCACCGACGTGTTCTTTCGTGTACGCAGACTTGCCATGATCGAAGAACAGGTACTCTTTCTCTTTGGCCAGGTCAATGCCCTCGGCTGCACAATATTCTTCCGCTTCGACTCGCTGCCGCCTGTAACTATCGCCCTTAGCCTGGTCAGGGCTGCTGAAACGAATATAACTGTACGCTTTCGGCTTCATCGGGCTGGTCCTGATTCGTGTTGGTGTATTATCACACAACACAAGCAGATTGTGGGCACCCGCCGCCGCCAGCAGCAGCGCCCGTTTGGCCGCCACCTGGCCCTGCACTTCGCTCAAATCCGGGTAAGGCTTGCTCTGCAGCACCAACCCATTGGCCGCGTAAGGCGCCAACGGCACCTGGCCGTTGAGGTGGGCGACCAGCTCCTGTAGATGGGCAACCGCATACACCACCAATCCACTGGCCAGGCTCGCCTCCTCGGCATTGTCCCGCGGCACCACCAGTGCCCGGCCGGCATCGCGTGCCGCCAGCGCTGCAGGCAGGACGCCCTGCACCGCACGCACGGCACCGGACAAGGCCAACTCGCCCAGGCACTCGATCTCGCTTAGCTGGGCAACCGGCACCTGCGCATCGGCCGCCAGAATGCCCAGGGCAATGGCCAGGTCGTAGCGCCCGCCGTCCTTGGGCAGGTCGGCAGGGGCGAGGCTCTGGGTAATGCGCCTGGCGGGGTAGTTCAGGCCCGAGTTGACGATGGCGCTGCGCACCCGGTCCTTGCTCTCTTTGACGGTGGTTTCCGGCAGGCCGACCAGCGTCAGCGTGGGCAGGCCATTGGCGAGATGGGTCTCGACACTGACGGCAGGCGCCTCGACGCCGACCTGGGCGCGGCTGTGAACAAGGGCGAGGGACATGGACACTCCGTAGTCGCTGATGAAAGCCGCGTCCTGCGGCACGTCATCAGCGTAGCGGGGTGTTGGGTGGCTGCTTCGGGAAGAGTGCTTCGGGGTTTTGCAGGGGGCCTTTAGGAAACCGCTTGATCCGCCGCCGGTTCAGCCGCCTGCGCCGCTGGCGCCGCACTCATCCGTGCATCCAGCTCAGCAACCTGCTTCTCCAGCGCCTCGAGCCGCGCACGGGTGCGTGCAAGCACAACCATCTGGCTGTCGAATTCTTCCCGGCTGACCAGGTCGAGCTTGCTGAAGGCGCCCTGCATAAGCACCTTGAACTGGCTTTCCAGTTCAGCGCGGGGCTGGGCAGTGTCACCGTTGAACAGGCGCGAGGCCTGGTCGCTAAGGGCGTCTAGGAATGCTTTGGGCGCGAGCATGGTGGGCTGTCCGCTTGATCGAAAAAAGAGCCCAAGTGTAGCACGCCGGTATAAAGGCCCTTTGCCGCACGCTTTTCGCGCATTCAGGAGATAACCTGCGCACCAAAACCGTGCAGGTTTTCACTGATGGCGACTGGCCCAATCTGAACATTCCACGCAACTCGCTGTTTCCCGAGCATTTCCAGGTTTTGGCAAGGTTTCTGCAATGACCTTTACGAGCCATGCACTGATGCGGGTCCTTGTGACCAGGCAGTGCGCAGGCCGCGCCGCGAGGCGTTTGTTCAGCGTCACTTGCGAGATCGACGCCGAGCCATGCCAACGATGCGTTACAAAGCCGAGCACTGCGCTTAGACTTGAGACGGGTTTGTTTTCCTGGGGCAAGTCCACCAAATCGGGAGAGTTTCATGAAGCTAGTCACTGCCATCATCAAGCCGTTCAAACTGGACGACGTTCGCGAGTCGCTGTCGGAAATCGGCGTGCAGGGCATCACCGTCACTGAAGTCAAAGGCTTCGGTCGGCAGAAGGGCCACACCGAGCTGTATCGCGGTGCTGAATACGTGGTCGACTTCCTGCCCAAAGTGAAGATCGACGTCGCCATCGACGACAAGGATCTGGACCGGGTAATCGAGGCCATCACCAAGGCCGCCAACACCGGCAAGATCGGTGATGGCAAGATTTTCGTAGTCAATCTGGAGCAGGCGATCCGCATCCGTACCGGCGAAACCGATACCGACGCGATCTAAGCGACACAACAAAGCCTCACCAAACCCAACGCCCCAGGAGAAAACAACATGACTCTGCGTCAGATCGCAGGGCTAGGCGCCCTATTGTCCCTCGCAATGCCAGGCCTCGCGCTGGCCGAGGAAGCTGTCCCTACGCTGAACTCCGGCGACACCGCATGGATGCTCACTGCGACGGCGTTGGTACTGTTCATGACCATTCCAGGTCTGGCCCTGTTCTACGGCGGCATGGTCCGCTCCAAGAACGTGCTTTCGGTGATGATGCAGTGCTTCGCCATCACCGGCCTGATCAGCATCCTGTGGATGGTGTACGGCTATAGCCTGGCCTTCGATACCACCGGTATGGAAAAAGGCGTGCTCAACTTCAGCTCGTTCGTGGGCGGCTTCTCCAAAGCCTTCCTCAACGGCGTGACCCCAGCCAGCCTGACGGCGGCCTTCCCGGAAGCAGTGTTCATCACCTTCCAGATGACCTTCGCCATCATCACTCCCGCGCTGATCGTCGGTGCCTTCGCCGAGCGGATGAAGTTTTCGGCGATGCTGATCTTCATGGCAGTGTGGTTCACCCTGGTCTATGCGCCTATCGCGCACATGGTCTGGAGCGGCGACGGCGCATTGATGTGGGACTGGGGCGTACTCGACTTCGCTGGTGGCACTGTGGTGCACATCAACGCCGGTATCGCGGGCCTGGTCTGCTGCCTGGTGCTGGGCAAGCGTAAAGGCTACCCAACCACGCCAATGGCACCGCACAACCTGGGCTACACCCTGATCGGCGCAGCCATGCTGTGGATCGGCTGGTTCGGCTTCAACGCAGGCTCCGCCGCAGCTGCCAACGGCACCGCCGGCATGGCCATGCTGGTCACCCAGATCGCCACCGCCGCTGCGGCGCTGGGCTGGATGTTCGCCGAGTGGATCTTCCACGGCAAACCAAGCGCACTGGGCATCGCTTCGGGTGTAGTGGCAGGCCTGGTGGCAATTACCCCGGCAGCCGGCACCGTGGGCCCGATGGGCGCTCTGGTGATCGGCCTGGCCTCGGGTGTGATCTGCTACTTCTGCGCCACCAGCCTCAAGCGCAAGCTGGGCTATGACGACTCGCTGGATGCATTCGGTGTACACGGTATCGGCGGCATCGTCGGCGCCTTGCTCACCGGTATCTTCGCGGCACCGGCTCTGGGCGGCTTCGGCGCGGTGGACGACATCGGCGCGCAGTTCTGGATTCAGGCCAAGGGCGTGATCTTCACCGTGGTCTACACCGCTATCGTCACCTACATCATCCTAAAGGTGCTGGATATGGTGATGGGCCTGCGGGTCACCGAAGAAGAAGAGTCGGTCGGCCTCGACCTGGCGCAACACAACGAGCGTGGTTACAACCTGTAATCACGACGAAAAAAATTGCCCGGTTCGCCGGGCATTTTTTTGTCTGAATTTCGCAGTTTCGTGCAGAGCAAACGGTTTATCCGTTACGTTCGCGACGGATGCCAAAAACTTACAACCTGCAGTGCGTTTATGGAGCTTTGCTTTTTCTGCGAGCACGCTAGAATGCGCGCCGGAGAGTGCTGAAGAGTTAATCTCGCGCTTCTTCCAGCCTTTGCTAGGCTTGCCAATATCGTATGGCCAGCACCGGCTCAGGGATTTCGTCAGGCTCTGCCAGCAGCAGGGCCTGCAGGGTAGCGCTGCTCATCCAGCAGCGCATGCTCAAGGGCAGTGGCCAAACCCACGGCCAGTTGAATTTTCACTGGTGGCTGCCGGTCTACGGCAACACTGGTCTATAACCAACCTGCTTTTCGCAAGCCATGAGGTAGAACATGAGCGACGACGATCTGGAAACTGACGACCTCGAAGTAGGCGACGAAGACGAGGCTGATGAAGGTCTTGAGGCTGCTGCCGATGACGGCGTCGAAGACGCTGGCGACGACACCCCGGTACCTGCTGCCAAAGGCAAGTCCAAGGCTGCCGTGACGGTAGACGACATGCCGAGCATGGAGGCCAAGCAGAAAGAGCGCGACGCCCTGGCCCGTGCCATGGAAGAGTTCTTGAATCGCGGTGGCAAGGTGCAGGAAGTGGAGGCCAATGTGGTGGCCGATCCGCCCAAGAAGCCCGACAACAAGTACGGCAGCCGCCCTATCTGAGTGGTTGTCTGCAAGAAAGCCCGCCGTCGCTGCGGGCTTTTTTGTGGCTGCTGTTCAGCGCCAGCGGGCGAGTACTTCAGGCAGCTGCGACAGCCGCTGAATCTGCGCATCAGGCGCTTTATCGCCGGTCCAGGCCTTACCCTGCGGGTTGAACCATACCGCGCGCAGGCCGGCCCGCTGGGCCCCGGCGATATCGTCGCCAGGGTGATCGCCAACGTGCACTGCGGCTTCAGCCGGCGCATCACCGCGCTTCAAGGCCTCAAGAAACGGCGCCGGGTCCGGCTTGCCGATGCCAAGGTCCTCGGCGCACAGGGCAAACTTGAAGTAATCGGCCAGGCCAATGCGGGCGACGTCGGCGTTGCCATTGGTGACCACACCCAGGGTGTAGCGCTGGCGCAGGATCTCCAGCACCGGCTGCACTTCAGGGAACACCTCGACCTGATTACGCGCGTGTAAAAACACCTCGAAGCCTTCGTTGGCCAATTGCTGCGCTTGCTGGTCGCTGTAGCCGACGTCACGCAGGGCGTGGTTGAGTACGCGCCGACGCAGGGCGCTGATGCGGTGCTTCAGGCCGGGCTCGGCTTGCACCAGGCGTTCACGGATGGCGTACAGGTGCTCGACTGCCACGCCGCCCAGGCGCGGGGCGTTGGCTTCGAGCCAGTCGCGCAGCACGGTCTCGGCGCTGAGGATCACTGGCGCGGTGTCCCACAAGGTATCGTCGAGGTCGAAGGTGATCAGCTGGATGCTCATGAGTCGTTGCCCTTGCTGCGTTTGGCCCGGGGATGGGCGCTGTCGTAGACCGCTGCCAGGTGCTGGAAGTCCAGGTGGGTATAGATCTGCGTGGTGCTGATGTCGGCATGGCCGAGCATCTCCTGCACCGCCCGCAGGTCCTGGGACGATTCCAGCATATGGCTGGCGAAGGAATGGCGAAGCATGTGCGGGTGCAGGTGCTGGCCCAGCTCGCGCTCGCCGGCCGCCTTGACCCGTAACTGAATGGCCCGCGGGCCGAGTCGCCGGCCCTGGCGGCTGACAAACACCGCGTTGTCCTGCGGCGCGCTGATGCCGCGTAGCTTGAGCCACTCCTGCAGCGCCTCGCGGGCCTTGCGGCCGACCGGCAGCACGCGGGTCTTGCTGCCCTTGCCCTGCACCTGCACCAGGCCGTCGGCGAGGTCGAGGTGCTCGAGATCGAGGTTGGTCAGCTCGGACAAGCGCAAACCAGAGGAATAGAACAGCTCGAGAATGGCCTGGTCGCGGCGGGCAATGAAGTCGTCGTCGACGCCACCGTCCAACAGTTGCAAAGCGCGGTCGGCATCCAACGCCTTGGGCAGGCGGCGCTCGCCCTTGGGCGGCGCCAGGCCATTGGCCGGGTCGTGCTCGCAGAGGCCTTCGCGGTTCAGGTAGCGGTACAGCCCGCGCACCGCCGAGAGCAGCCGGGCGATGCTGCGCGAGGACTGCCCGTGATGATGCTGGCGGGCAACCAACTGGCGCAGTTGCTGGATGTGCAGTGCGCCCCAGTTGGTAATGCCTTGGGCACCGCAGTATTCGAGGACTTTCTCCAGGTCGCGACGGTACGCTTGCTGGGTGTGCGGCGATACCTGGCGCTCATTGCGCAGATGCGCGCAATAAGCCTCCAGCTGGCGCTCCATCAGCGCACCGGTCGCAGGGTCTGGGTGAGCCGTGGAACCACCCGGCCAAGCACTTCAGCGATGTAGCTGAGGAACAATGTACCGACGCTGCTCTTGTAGTGCTGCGGGTCGTGGCTGCCGATCGCCAGCACGCCATGCAGGCCCTGATATTCCAGGGTGGCCACCGCGCTGGAGCCGACGTCCTTGCGTTGCTCTTCGCCAAACAGGAACGCCAGCTCGTGCTCACGCAGGTTGCCGCTGACCGTCTTGCCGCTGCCCAGCAGGGCGCCGATGGCTTGTTGCGCCTCGGCATTGCTGACCCAGCGGCCGACCGGTGTGGCGTTTTCACCAAACAGGATCAGGCTGACGAAGGGCACTTTGAATTCCTGGCGCAGGCTGTCTTCGACGGCCATCACCACTTCTTCCAGGCTGCTGGCATCGAGCAGGTCGAGGATCAGCCGGCGGGTCTTGTCGAACAGCCGGTCGTTGTCGCGGGCGACGTCCATCAGTTGCGACAAGCGATGGCGCATCTCGATGTTGCGGTCGCGCAACAGCTTCAGCTGGCGCTCCACCAGCGACACGCTGTCGCCGCGCTGGTGCGGGATCTGCTGTTCGAGCAGCAGTTCGTCGTGCTCGGCAAAAAACGCCGGGTGCGCACGCAGGTAGGCAACCACCGCCTCGGCATCGAGGTCGGTGGCCTGTTCGGGTAAAACCTGTGGCTGATCGGTCATGGCGCTTACTCGGTTAGAGGCGAACCTGTCCTTCATAGACGCGCACGGCAGGGCCGGTCATCAATACCGGTTGGCCGGGGCCTGCCCACTCGATGCTCAGGCGCCCGCCTGGCAGGTCGATGGACACGGGCGAATCCATCCAGCCCTGGCTGATAGCGGCCACGGCAGCGGCGCAGGCGCCGGTACCGCAGGCTTGGGTTTCACCGGCGCCACGTTCCCATACTCGCAGGTTGGCGCGGTGGCGGTCGACAATCTGGATAAAGCCGGCGTTGACCCGCTGCGGGAAGCGCGGGTGGTGTTCGATCTTCGGCCCCAGCTCGTGCACCGGTGCGGTCAGGACATCGTCGACGCGCAGCACGGAGTGAGGGTTGCCCATCGAAACGGCGGCAATCGAGTAGTTCTGGCCGTCGACTTCCAGCGCGTAGCTCAGCGCCTGCTCGGCAGCCTGGAACGGGATCTGCTCCGGGTCCAGCCGCGGCGGGCCCATGTCGACGCAGATCTGGCCGTCGTTGCGCACGTCCAGCTCGATGATGCCGCCTTTGGTTTCGACGCGGATGAGCTTTTTCGCGGTCAGGCGCTTGTCCAGCACGAAGCGCGCAAAGCAGCGCGCACCGTTGCCGCACTGCTCGACCTCGGAGCCATCGGCATTGAAGATCCGGTAGCGGAAGTCCACGTCCGGATTGTTCGGTGCTTCGACGATCAGCAACTGGTCGAAACCGATCCCGGTGTGCCGATCACCCCATTGCTTGGCGTGCTTGGGCTGGATGTGCGCGTGCTGGCTGACCAGGTCGAGGACCATGAAGTCGTTGCCCAGGCCGTGCATTTTGGTAAAACGCAGCAGCATGGGTTCACTCCGGCAGCAGGCTTTCGCCGGCGAACAGTTCGGCGACGGTCTCGCGACGGCGCACTTCGAAGGCCTGGTCAGCGTCGACCAGCACCTCGGCGCAACGACCGCGGGTGTTGTAGTTCGAGCTCATGACAAAACCATAGGCGCCCGCCGACTCGACGGCCAGCAGATCGCCCTCGGCCAGGTTCAGCGTGCGGTCCTTGGCGAGGAAGTCGCCGGTCTCGCAGATCGGCCCGACGATATCGTAGGCACGACCATCACCGGCACGCGGCTGCACGGCACTGACACCCATCCAGGCCTGGTACAGGGCCGGGCGGATCAGGTCGTTCATGGCTGCATCGACCACAGCGAAGTCTTTGTGCTCGGTGTGCTTGAGGTACTCGACGCGGGTCAGCAGGACGCCGGCGTTGGCCACGATGTAGCGGCCGGGCTCGAACACCAGGGCCAGGTCGCGATCGCCAACGCGCTCGCGGATGGCCTTGACGTATTCACCGGCCGATGGCGGCTGTTCGTCGCAGTAACGCACACCGATACCGCCGCCCAGGTCCAGGTGGCGCAACAGGATCCCACACTCGCCGAGGCGGTCGACCAGTACCAGCAGGCGGTCGAGGGCATCGAGGAACGGCTCCAGCGTGGTCAGCTGCGAGCCGATATGGCAGTCGACGCCGACCACTTCCAGGTTCGGCAACTGTGCGGCGCGCACATAGACTTCTTCGGCATCGGCAATGGCGATACCAAACTTGTTTTCCTTGAGGCCGGTGGAGATGTACGGGTGGGTGCCAGCATCGACATCCGGGTTGACCCGCAGCGACACCGGCGCCACTTTGCCCATCTCGGCAGCCACGACCTGCAGGCGCTCGAGCTCATCGGTGGACTCGACGTTGAAGCAGTGCACGCCCACTTCCAGCGCACGGCGCATGTCTTCGCGGGTCTTGCCGACGCCGGAGAAGACCACGCGGTCGGCGCGCCCGCCAGCGGCCAGCACGCGCTCCAGCTCGCCGCCGGAGACGATGTCGAAACCTGCGCCCAGACGGGCCAGCACATTCAGCACACCAATGTTGGAGTTGGCCTTGACCGCAAAGCACACCAGGTGCTCGACGCCTTGCAGGGCATCGGCATAGCTGCGGTACTGCGCCTCGATGTGGGCACGCGAGTAGACGTAGGTCGGGGTGCCGAACTGTTCAGCAATGGCCGACAGGGCCACGCCTTCCGCGAACAGCTGGCCGTCGCGGTAGTTGAAAGCGTCCATTGGATTTCCTTACTGCGCTGGCGGCTGCTCTGGGTCTTGCTCTTGCTGCGGCGCTGGCTGCGGCGAGGGCTGAGCGTGCTGGTGCTGGTGCGACTTGTTGGCCTTGCCGTCCTTGCCGTCCTTGCCGTCTTCAGGCAGGAACAGGGGGCCTTTCTGACCGCAGGCCGAAACGAGGCAGGCAACCGCGACCAGCGCCGCGAGGGAGGAAATCAGGCGCTTCATTGGTGAAATCCTTGAAATAAGCAGTATTGCGCCCGAGTATACCCAGCGCCTGCCTGATTGCCTATGCAAGGGCCGGTCCGCCTGGCGGTAAGCAACGCTGGCGGGGCCGCTGCTGCGTTATCCTTGCAACATTGGCAGATGGTCTGAGGCTTTGCATTCTTGCGCCAGCGTCCGTATCTTCCCCGGCTTGCCTGTATGCAGCCAATTTCGAGGTTCTTGCAATGAGTTTGAGCGAAGCGCGTTTTCACGACCTGGTCGATGCCACCCAACAGGCGCTGGAAGACCTGTTCGATGAAGCCGATCTTGATCTGGACATGGAAAACTCCGCCGGCGTACTCACCATCAAGTTCGAAAACGGCAGCCAGCTGATCTTCAGCCGGCAGGAGCCGCTGCGCCAGTTGTGGCTGGCAGACAAGTCTGGCGGTTTCCACTTCGACTATGACGAAGAAAGCGGTAAATGGACCTGCGAAAAGACTGAGGAGCTGCTCGGCGAGATGCTTGAGCGCATCGTCTGGGGGCACGTTGGCGAGAAGCTGGACTTCGACGAGATCTGACATGAGCGAGCAGCCGCGGCCGCCCAAGCCGCTTTACAGTAACGTCAGCCCAGCGGTGAAATCGCCCTGCATCAATGTTTGCCGACTGGACGCCGAACGGGTCTGCACCGGTTGCCAGCGCCATGTCGAGCACATCCGCGAGTGGCGCTCTGCCGACGACGAACGCCGCCGGCAGATCTGCCGGGAAGCCGAGGCCCTGCGCGCCCGGGCTTGAGTATTCGCCCGGCTGTGATACTGTCGGACTCTGCGTCGGCGCTGCCGAATGCCTGCACAAACCCCGCCCTTGGGCGGGGTTTTGCTTTATTCGTGCGCCGCAAATTGTCTGTTGAACATGGAGTCTGACTGGAACATGAGCCGCAAACCTTCCCTCATCCTCACCCGCCTGGACGTGCAACGTCTCGAGCGCCTGATCGATAGCCTCGATGAGAACGCGCCGGGTGTCGCCGCCTTGCAGGACGAGCTAGACCGCGCCGAGAAGGTAGTCGGTCACGAGGAGGTCCCGGCCGGTGTGGTGACCATGAATTCGCGGGTGCACTGCCGCGAAGAGGCCAGCGGCAAGGACTACCACCTGACTCTGGTCTATCCGAAAGACGTCAGCGGTGAAGGCAAGGTCTCGATCCTGGCGCCGATTGGCTGCGCTTTGCTCGGCCTGTCGGTAGGTGACCAGATCGACTGGCCGGCGCCGGGTGGCAAGACCCTCAAGCTGACCTTGCTGGCGGTCGAGTATCAGCCAGAAGCTGCAGGCGACTTCGACCTCTGAGGTGTCACGCAGGCCTCACTGCAGTGAGGCCTGCAACTGCTCGACGCCGTCATTCAGCGCCTGCTCCAGCTCGCGCTTGTACCTCAGATGCAGGCACGTCGAGCCCTGCTCGTCGGCGAGCAGCTCGGACAAATCCAGATCGGTGATATAGCAGCGATAACGCCCGGCACTGCGCCGCTGGCCGAGGATCTGCCGCGCCACCACGGCGTACAACTGATCGCCGTATTCAAGCTGCGAATATTCCTGCTGATCGCAGTACAGGGTGATATGCACCTCATCGCCGATCCCGCTCTGTACGATCGCCTGCACCTCGTAATAGGGCTGGCTGCCATTGTCGCTCGGTGCCCGGCGTGACTCCAGGCTGCGCACCTTGCCCAGGCCTGCAGGCAGCAGCTGGTAGTAGAGAATATCCAATGAGCCCTGTTGCAGACTGGTCAGCGGCAGCCGGGCATCGCGGCGCATGCCCAGCGATTGCAGAAAACGCTGCAACGGCAGCAACAGGTGCGCCTCATCTTCCAGCGGCAGGCGCTGCTGCCACAGCGCATTGAATTCATCCAGCACGTACAGGTCGGCCCAGCCGTCGAGCAGGCGGTAGAACACCTGGATGCACTGCGGCTGGCCTTGGGGCAGAACCCATACCAGATCTTCATCGTCCAGCGCGTTGTCGTCCAGGTGCAGCGGGCTGTACTCGCTGCGCTCCTCGCCCAGATAAGCCAGCAGTTGCTCGTGGTTGGTCAAGGTGACCAGCTTGACTTCACCAGGCTGTAGCTCAAGCACATGGGTGTCCTGTGCGATCTGCACCAGGTATCGGTAGTTCAGCCGCTGTTGGAGCAACGTGCGAGCCGTGGCGAACACATCCTCGACCCGCTGCGCAATGGCCTGGGCGCGGTTGTGACAGAAGCTGCGCACCTGCAGCCGTGGCGGTTGCTGGCGCTGGCCCGGGGTGTTGAGAAAGTCACGCAGGCAACGCATCAGCGCATGCTCGCCGTCATAGCGCTGGACCAGCACCTCGTTCCAGCTGTTCAAGGTGATCTGATCGAGGGTCAGCACCAGGTTCTCGCGCACGCCGGCGTAACTCAGCGAGTCGGTGCGGGCGGTGGTCATGAGGATGTTCAGTTCACGCTGATGGCGCAGCGGGTCGACGCCGACATTGACCAGCAACAGGACCTCGTCCGCCACACTTGGCTGCAGTAGGCGCAACTCGCTGACGGGCTCCAAGGGCAGGGCAATACTCTGTTGCAGGCTGCCGAGCAGGTTGAACAGCTCGAACTCGCTCAGGTCGCTGGCGCCCGGATGCAGGGCCAGCCGTGTGCTGCTGTCGATCACGCCGTTGCGGTGCGCCCAGGTCAGCAGCTCGAGCAGTTCGCGGCAGCGCTTGAGCGGGCTGGAGTGGTCCAGCTCATCCACGCTCAGGTTGCCCTGGTACAGGCTCCAGTGGAACGCGCCAGGCTCCTTGCGATTGCTCGCATGGACCAACGTCAGAGTGTCTTCGGCAAGGTCCGGGGCAATCCCCGGGTTGATCACTTCGATCTTGCCGGCACGGCGCTCGAAGGCGGCGTAAAGGCGTCGGCCGAGCACGTTCAGGTCGCGTTGGTCGGCGCGGCTGCTGGCCTGCTGTTCACGGGCGAACTGATTGAGGAAGCGATAGCTGTGATTGAGCTCGGCCACCAGCGCCCGGCGCTGGAGCGCGACCTGGCGCACCTTCCACTGGCTGCGGCTGTCGAGCAGCGTCAGCTGGCGCTCGTCCCAGCCCCATTCGCGAACCAGGCGAGCCAATAGCTGGCGTTGCCAGCCGCCGTTGCGCGAGCGGCCGCTGAGCTTTTTGTTGACCTTCAGATACAAGCTGCGCCGTACCAGCTCCAGCCGCGCGACATCGCCGCGGCGTAGCAAATACTGCTCGATGCGCCGATAGACCATCACGTACGGGTCCAGCGCATCGAGGTCGAGCTGGTTGGCAAACACCGCCTGCTTGAACTCCAGACTCAGGCAGCGCACCTGTGGATGCTCGCTGGCGTAGGCCTCGGTCAACAGCAGCTTGAGCAGCGATTTGTAAGGTGAGTCGATGCCTTTGAACAACTGCCACAGGCCGGCGCCGACAAACTCGCCGACCGGGATATGCGCCAGGTGGCCGAGGTCGAGGTCATGGTCGGTGCGGATAAAGCGCTTGCTCAGCAGGGTTTGCGTGTAGGCCTGATAGTTGTGCTCTTCATACACCGGCACCAGCCACCACAGTGGCGTGCGCCCGGCCAGCCAGATCGCGGTGCGGTAGAACTCGTCGAGCAGCAGATAGTGCTGGGTAGTACCGCAGTCGTCAGAGCTGAGCTGGCCATCGCGCTCACCGACGGTAAAGGCCTGCGGTTCGATCAGAAAGAAATGCGCCTCGGCGCCGAGGCTCGCCGCCCACGCTTCGAGCAACTGGCATTTGCGCCTGAGCTCGGCCAGCGCCCACTCGGCCAGGCCGGCGGCGTGGCAGACCCACACATCCATGTCGCTCTGTTCGGCCTGGGCCAGGGTGCCCAGGCTGCCCATCAGGTACAGGCCCTGAATCGGTAGCGGCGCATTGCCCAGCCGCGGTTTGTAGCTGAACGAGCGCGCCAGGCGCTGGCCCTCGGCAATCAGCTCGGCATCCGGCTCATACCTGCACACCCCGGCTGGAGTGGTGCCGGAGACATACCCGGGCAGCAGCGGGTGATTGACATGAAACAACAGCGGCAACAGCGTCAGCACCTGCTGCTGGCGCGTTGACAAGCCCTCCCGTGCACGCCCGAGGCGGCCCTGATTGATCTGCATGAAGCGCGCGCGCAGCGTGGCCAGGACTTTGCGGTCGATACCGTCGTCCAGGTCTGGGCGGATTTCATGAGGGTGGTTCATTGCGCACTCAGGGGCAGGCCAGGGCAGTGCCGAGTTTAGCCTGAGCAAGGGGCAATAGAGGGTAATTTATGGTTTTTTGACGCCAAATTAATAGCAAGGCGGTTGGCCTGTTCGCGACCAGCAACCTGGCCCGCGAACAGGCGCGAAGGCTTCAGGCGGTTTCTGGGGCTTTGAGAATGTTCAGCACAATCTGCACGCTCTGCGCCGCGTCACGGCCCAGGCTGGTCAGATAACCACCATCGGGCTGGTCGGTCAGTTGCTTGTCAAAGAGGCGCTTGGCAGCAGCGACTTTATCTGGCGAAGCGGATTGGTGGACCTGGATGCCTTCCTGGCTGCTATCGAGATTGAACAGCGCAAGAACTTCCAGCTCGGCGATCAGTTCGGGGGTAAGCGACATGGCAACTCCTGACTTCCAGACAAGGATTTAGGCACCACTGCGGGTGCTTGATCATGGAGTGTAGACAGACTTTTCAAGCGTTGCCTTGATCCGCCTCAGGTGGCAGCTCCGGCAGGGCGCGCAGTGCCGTTTCATACCACTCGGTATCGAACGGGCGGTCGGCATCGAGCATGGCGTCAATCTCGAAGGCCAGTACATGGGCCATCAGGTTGAGAATATCTTCGCGCTCATAGCCAACCAGCTTCAGCTTGTTGAAAGTCGCCAGGGCCGCCGGCGGCTCGCCGCTTTCGATCTGGTTTTCGATGGCCTGGGTCAGGGTAGCTTCGGCGAAGGCTTCTTCATCTTCGTTGTCGATGTCTTGGGGTTCGCTCATGGCAGTGCTCCTGTAGTGAGGGGGCTAGTTTGCCATGCCCGCGCCGGCAATGCCTGGCCATCTATGCCATGCATGACGCTGGTCATGGCGTAAGGGAGTGGTTATAACAGCCGGGCCATCCCCTCACGGCCTGGAGGCTGTCGCAATGCTCAAGCTCTACGGATTCCCTGTCAGCAACTACTACAACATGGTCAAGCTGGCGTTGCTGGAAAAAGCCCTGCCGTTCGAAGAGGTGCCGTTCGTTTCCGGCCAGACCCCACAAGTGCTGGCCATCAGCCCGCGCGGCAAGGTGCCGGTGCTGGAGACCGAGCATGGCTTTATCAGCGAAACCAGCGTGATGCTCGACTACATCGAGCAGACTCAGCCGGGCAAAGCCCTGCTGCCGGCTGATGCCTTCGGCCAGGCCAAGGTGCGCGAGCTGTTCAAGGAAATCGAGCTGTACATCGAGTTGCCGGCGCGTACCTGCTACGCCGAAGCGTTCTTCGGCCAGGCCGTCGAGCCGCTGATCAAGGAGCGCGCCCGCACCGAGCTGCTGGCAGGCTTTGCCACGCTCAAGCGCAATGGCAAGTTCGCGCCGTACGTTGCCGGTGAGCAGATGACCCTGGCTGACTTGATGTTCGTGTTTTCGGTCGACCTTGCCTGCGCGGTCGGCAAGAAGGTATTGAACCTGGACTTTCTCGAGGACTTCCCGCAGGCGAGGGCGCTGCTGGAGTTGCTTGGCGAGAACCCGCACATGGCGAAAATTCGTGCAGACAAGGAAGCGGCGATGCCGGCATTCCTGGAGATGATCAGCAAACGCAAATGAGGGTGAAAAGGCGGGCTGCCGGGCAGCCCGCCATGACGCTTAGCGCGAAGCCAACAACGCCTGGCCACGGACCACGGCCGCACGCACCTGGGCAGGTGCAGTCCCACCAATGTGATTACGTGCATTTACCGAGCCTTCCAGGGTCAGCACGGCAAACACATCCTGTTCGATCTGATCGCTGAAGCGGCGCAGCTCTTCAAGGCTCATTTCGGCCAGGTCTTTGCCGCTGTCGACGCCGTATTTCACGGCATGGCCGACGATCTCGTGGCAATCACGGAACGGCAGGCCACGGCGTACCAGGTAATCGGCCAGGTCGGTCGCGGTGGAGAAACCGCGCAGGGCCGCTTCGCGCATGATCGCGTGACGCGGTTTGATTGCCGGGATCATGTCGGCAAACGCCCGCAGCGAATCGCGCAGGGTGTCGGCGGCGTCGAACAACGGTTCCTTGTCTTCCTGGTTGTCCTTGTTGTAGGCCAGTGGCTGGCCTTTCATCAAGGTCAGCAGGCCCATCAGGGCGCCGAACACACGGCCGCTCTTGCCACGCACCAGCTCAGGTACGTCGGGGTTTTTCTTTTGCGGCATGATCGAGCTGCCGGTGCAGAAGCGATCCGGCAGATCAATGAACTGGAACTGGGCGCTGGTCCACAGCACCAGCTCTTCGGAGAAGCGCGACAGGTGCATCATCGCCACGCTGGCCGCGGCGCAGAATTCGATGGCGAAGTCGCGATCGGAAACGCCGTCCAGCGAGTTGCCGGCAACCGCTTCGAAGCCCAGCAGCTTGCAGGTCAGCTCGCGGTCGATCGGGTAGGTGGTGCCAGCCAGCGCGGCGCTGCCCAGAGGCATGCGGTTGGTGCGCTTGCGGCAGTCGACCAGGCGCTCGTAGTCACGGCTGAGCATTTCGAACCAGGCCAGCAGGTGGTGGCCGAAGGTCACTGGCTGCGCGGTCTGCAGGTGGGTGAAGCCGGGCATGATGGTCTCGGCTTCACGCTCTGCCTGCTCCAGCAGGCCCTTCTGCAGGCGTGTGATTTCGCCTAGGATCAGGTCGATTTCGTCACGCAGCCACAGGCGGATGTCGGTGGCGACCTGGTCGTTGCGGCTGCGTCCGGTGTGCAGTTTTTTGCCGGTGACACCGATGCGATCAGTCAGGCGCGCTTCGATGTTCATGTGCACGTCTTCAAGGTCGACGCGCCAGTCGAAGTTGCCGGCCTCGATCTCGGTCTGAATGGTCTTCAGGCCGTCGATGATGGTGTCGCGCTCGGCGTCGCTGAGTACGCCGACCTGCGCCAGCATGGTCGCGTGGGCAATCGAACCCATGATGTCGTGGCGGTACAGGCGCTTGTCGAAGTCTACCGAAGCGGTGAAGCGGGCGACGAAGGCGTCGACGGGTTCACTGAAGCGGCCGCCCCAGGACTGATTGGTCTTGTCAGTGCTCATGGATTCACTCGTTGAAGGCGTGAACGATAAAAAGTGGCGCCGATAATAACAGGGTTGCACTGCCCGCCGCAGGGCATCGGTCGCTAGAAACAGCAGGAAATCAACCGGCGAAGTTACTGCAAAGGATATTTACCGATTGAACGGCAGCGTTCCACGAAGCGTCTACAGTTTGACAATAGGCTGGCGCTGAATCTGTCAGACCAGTGAATCTTTGGCCATTGCATGGGTCTAGAGCGTGACTGCGGCGTCGGGCTACCGAGCCCGGTTTACGCTTATTACTTGTGCGAGACTCATTCAGGAATCCAGCGCAACTATGAATGTCCTGATCGTTGATGACGAACCCAAAGCCCGCGAAGACCTCAGCCGCTTGCTCGGCGGGCAGGAGGGCTACACGGTACTGGAGCCCAGCGCCACCAATGGCGAGGAAGCTCTTGCCTTGATCGACAGCCTCAAGCCTGACGTGGTCCTGCTTGATATCGGCATGCCCGGCCTGGACGGCCTGCAGGTTGCTGCTCGCCTGTGCGAGCGCGAAGCGCCGCCAGCGGTGGTGTTCTGTACCGGTGATGACGAATACGGCAGCGAAGCGTTCAAGGACAGCACCCTCAGCCATGTCAGCAAGCCGGTGCAGCCGCAGGCCCTGCGCGATGCCCTGCGCAAGGCAGAAAAACCCAACCGCGCGCTGCTGGCGGCGCTGACCCGGCCAGCCACTGAAGACGGCGGCAACCCGCGCAACCACATCAGTGCGCGCACCCGCAAAGGCATCGAGCTGATCCCGCTGTCACAGGTGATCTATTTCATTGCCGACCACAAATACGTGACCTTGCGCCATGAGGCCGGTGAAGTGCTGCTGGATGAGCCGCTCAAAGCGCTGGAAGACGAGTTCGGCGAGCGTTTCGTGCGCATCCACCGCAACGCGCTGGTTGCCCGGGAACGTATCGAGAAGCTGCAGCGTACGCCGCTGGGGCATTTCCAGCTCTACCTCAAGGGCATGGGCGAGGATGCATTGATCGTCAGCCGCCGCCATGTAGCAGGCGTGCGCAAGATGATGCAGGGCTTGCACTGATCGCTCGCCCTCGGCGCCGCTGCGCTCGCGCGCACTGGCGCGGCACCACCGATTGCTGACCTGAGTCTGCAGGCAGGTCCCGAGTAGCTGTTATCATCGGCAGCATTTCTCTGCATCGGGGCGTTTCATGTCCACTCGCGAAATCCGCATTGCCACCCGTAAAAGTGCCCTTGCCCTGTGGCAGGCCGAGTACGTCAAAGCACGTCTGGAGCAGGCTCATCCAGGCCTGATCGTCAGCCTGGTGCCGATGGTCAGCCGTGGCGACAAGCTGCTCGACGCGCCGCTGGCGAAGATCGGCGGCAAGGGCCTGTTCGTCAAAGAGCTGGAAACCGCCCTGCTCGAGAACGAAGCCGACATCGCCGTGCATTCGATGAAAGACGTGCCCATGGACTTTCCTGAAGGCCTGGGCCTGTACTGCATCTGTGAGCGTGAAGACCCGCGCGATGCCTTCGTTTCCAATACCTACGCAAGCCTTGACGCATTGCCTGCAGGCAGCATCGTCGGCACCTCCAGCCTGCGCCGCCAGGCGCAGTTGCTGGCGCGCCGACCGGATCTGCAAATTCGCTTCCTGCGCGGTAACGTCAATACCCGTCTGGCCAAGCTTGATGCCGGTGAATATGACGCGATCATTCTGGCCGCGGCGGGCCTGATCCGCCTCGGCTTCGAAGACCGCATCAGCGCCAGCATCAGTGTCGACGACAGCCTGCCGGCCGGTGGCCAGGGCGCAGTCGGCATCGAGTGCCGCAGCGCCGACAGCGAAATCCACGCCCTGCTTGCGCCGCTGCACCATGTCGACACCGCCGACCGGGTGGTGGCCGAACGTGCCTTGAACAAGCACCTCAACGGCGGTTGCCAGGTGCCGATCGCCTGCTACGCCGTGCTTGAAGGCGAGCAGTTGTGGCTGCGCGGGCTGGTTGGCCAACCCAGCGGCGGGCTGCTGCTGGCAGCCGAAGCACGGGCGCCGCGGCTGCATGCCGAAGCGCTTGGCGTTCAGGTTGCCAAAGACCTGCTTGAGCAGGGCGCCGAGGCGATCCTCAAGGAAGTCTACGGCGAGGCCGGCCATCCGTGAGCGGCTGGCGCCTGCTGCTGACCCGGCCTGAAGAGGACTGTGCGGCACTGGCGCAGACCTTGGCGGCCGCCGGCATCGCCAGCAGCAGCCTGCCCTTGCTGGCGATCGAGCCGGTCACTGTGGATGACGCGCAACGCCAGCTGCTGAGCCAGCTGGCGAATTACCAGGCATTCATCGTGGTGAGCAAGCCCGCTGCGCGCTTGCTGCTGGCCAACTTGGCCAAAGCCGGCCTGGTGCCGCCGTCCAACGCCTGGTTCAGCGTCGGTGAGGCGACCGCGCAGGTATTGCAGAACGCCGGGCTTTTGGTGACATTCCCTTCCCAGGGAGACGACAGTGAGGCCTTGCTTGGCTTGCCCGAGTTGCGCAAGGCTGTCGCCGTTCCTACGCCGCGTGTCCTGATTGTCCGCGGGGTAGGGGGTCGTGAACTGCTGGCAGAGCGTCTTGCCGAGCTAGGTGCTAGTGTCGATTATCTGCAACTGTATCGTCGCTGCCTGCCGGATTACCCGCCCGATACCCTGCGCGAGCGGGTCGATCGGGAACGCTTAAACGGCTTGGTGGTCAGCAGTGGGCAGGGTCTTGAACATTTGCGCCAGTTGGCAGACGCCGATTGGCCGCGCCTGGCGCGCTTGCCGTTGTTCGTGCCGAGCCCGCGCGTAGCCGAGCAGGCCCGCGCGCTGGGTGCACAACAGATTGTGGATTGCCGTGGCGCCAGTGCCGCGGCCTTGCTGGCAGCTGTGCAGCGCAGCGCTGCACCTGCCTCTTAAGGCGCTAAGCTCAGAGCGACGCGCCCCCATGCAAAGGATGGATACGTGAGCGAAACTGTCTTGTCGCAGAATGAACAGCCTTCGGTGCTCGACGCGCCGCAAACCCCTGTCAGCCCGCCGGCCAAGCGCTCAGGCAATGGCATTGCCGTCGTTGCCCTGCTGCTCGGCGCAGCCGGTGTTGCGGTAGGCGGCTGGGGTGTCTGGCAAGTGCGCCAACTGCAGGGCAATGAGCTGGGTCAAAGCCAGCGCATGGAAACCTTCAGCGAGCAGACCGCAGCGTTGCAACAGCGAGATCAGCAGATCAGCGCACAACTTGCCAGCTTGCCGCCGGCCAGCGAGCTGGAAGACCGCCGGCGCCTGGTGGCACAGTTGCAGGGCGACCAGCAGCGCTTGAGCCAGCGGCTCGATACGGTAATGGGCGAAAGCCGCAAGGAATGGCGCCTGGCCGAAGCCGAGCACCTGCTGCGCCTGGCGACCTTGCGCTTGTCTGCACTGCAGGATGTGACCAGCGCCAAAGCGCTGGTAGAAGGTGCCGACGAGATTCTCCGCGAACAGAGCGACCCAGGTTCATTCGCCGCCCGCGAGCAGCTGGCCCGCAGCCTGGCCACACTCAACAGCACACAGCAGCCAGACCGCACTGGCCTGTTCCTCAAGCTGGCGGCGCAGCGTGAGCAGGTGCAGCAGCTCAGTGCCCAGTCGCCTGAATTCGACAGCAGCGCAGACGCCATGGGCGCGCTGACTGCGGATGGCGATGCCAGCAGTCGCTGGTCGCGCTGGTGGGCCGAGATCTCCAAGTACTTCCAGATCGAATTCGATGCCGACAACAATGTTCGCCCACTGCTGGCTGGGCAGTCGCTGAATCAACTGCGCCTGGCCCTGAGCCTGACCATCGAGCAGGCCCAATGGGCGGCCCTGAATGGCGAAGCCAAGGTTTATACCCAGGCGCTGGATGATGCTCGCAGCGTACTGCTGGCCAACTTCAACGCCGACAACCCGCAAAGCAAGGCCATGCTCGACAGTCTCAACGCCCTGGCCGAGCAGCCAGTGTCGGTGGTCACCCCTGACCTCAGCGAAAGCCTGGCGGCGGTACAGGCCTACATTCAGCGCCGCCACCTGCCGGCCAACGCCGAAGGGGGCAAGCCATGAAGCGAGTCTATCTGCTCGCGGTGCTGGCAATCGTGGTTGCCGCAGCGCTGGGCATCGCCGTGGCCAAGCACAGCGGCTACGTGATGGTGTCCTACGGCAGCTTCCGCTATCAGTCCGGTCTGTGGGCCGCCTTGGGTGGCTTGATCGGCCTGATCGTAGTGCTGTGGCTGTTGCGCTACTTGCTTGGCCTGATCCTGAGTTCGACCGGGGTGGTCAACCCATGGTCGCGGCGCAATCGCCGCCGGCGCACGCGCATCGCCATCGAACAGGGCCAACTGGACCTGGCCGAAGGTCGTTGGGCCAGCGCGCAGCGTCACCTGCACCGCGCCGCTGAAGCCGAGCGCCAGCCGCTGTTGTATTACCTCGGCGCCGCCCGCGCGGCGAACGAGCTGGGCCGCACTGAAGAAAGCGACAACCTGCTGGAGCGCGCGCTCGAGCGTCAGCCCCAGGCCGAACTGGCGGTGGCATTGACCCACGCCCAACTGCAGATGGATCGCGGCGACAGCGACGGTGCCCTCGAAACCCTGCTGGCGATGCAACAGCGCCACCCGCATAACGGCCAGGTGCTGCGCCTGCTGCAGCAGTTGCACCTGCAGCGTGGCGACTGGCCGGCGCTGATTCGGCTGCTGCCTGACCTGCGCAAGGGCAAGGTATTGCCAGCCACTGAGTTGGCTGCACTGGAGCAGCGTGCCTGGGGCCAGAACCTGAGCATCGCCGCGACACGTGGTGATGATGCGGTAGCCGCCCGGCAGGCGCTGGAACGCGCCTGGCAGCAGCTGACCGCCGCGCAGCGCCAGGAGCCGCAGTTGGTGCTCGCCTACGCTGAACAGCTGCGTCAGGTCGGCGCTCAGGGCGAAGCCGAGCAGGTCTTGCGTGCGGCACTCAAACGCCAGTACGAAAGCCATCTGGCCCGGCTGTACGGGCTGATCCGTGGTGATGACCCAGCGCGCCAGCTGCAAACCGCCGAAGGCTGGCTCAAAGAGCACGCTCAGGACCCGAGCCTGCTGTTGACCCTAGGCCGCTTGAGCCTGCAGAACCGCCTGTGGGGCAAGGCGCGCGATTATCTTGAGAGCAGCCTGCGTTTTGAGCGCAACCCGGAAACCTGTGCCGAGCTGGCGCGGTTGCTGGCGAGCCTGGGTGAAACCGAACGCAGCAACCAATTGTTCCAGGAAGGCCTTGGCCTGCTCGACGAGCGCCTGCTGGCGCTGCCGTTGCCAGACGGCGCCCGAGCTTGACCGACCCTTGGGTCTGCGCAAGCCGCGCAGGCCCAAGGGCTGGTATCTAATCTGAAGCGGTGAAGTCAATTTGCGATGACCCCCTTCGGAAATTTCCCACAGCAATCGGTAAACTTTCCTCAGCAATCAGAGACTTGTCCCGACTGTATTGCCTTGAAACAAAGTACCCATTTCCTCTACCGTCTCAAGCCACGTCATTGACTCCTCCGGGACCCCATCGCCATGCCGCTGGCCCGTTTTCGTACTCTATTTTCCCCAGGCTTGCTGGCCTCGCTGGCGATCCTGTTTGCCGCTTTCGCCCTCGAAAGAAACCTGGGGTTGCTGCCTTGCTCGCTGTGTTCCGGCCAGCGCCTGCTGCTGGGCCTGTATGCGCTGGTCTGCCTGGTTGCGCTGGTGCATGCCCCGCAGCGTCTCGGTTGGCTGGTCTACACGATGCTGGCATTGGCCTGCTCCGCCAGCGGCGCGCTGTTGGCGGCGCGGCAGGTCTGGCTGCAGGGCTCGGAGTTTGCTCATGGCGCCTGCCTGCAGCCGCTGCCGACGGTGTTTGAGCAGCCGTGGCGGCAAGCGTTGGAAACCCTGCTCAAGGGTGGCCCTGACTGCGGCGCGTTGTCCTGGAGCTTTCTCGACCTGACCTTGCCCGAGTGGAGCCTGCTGGCCTTCCTGCTGCTGGCAGCGCTGCCGCTGTCGCGGCTGGTGGCTGATCGTTTGCGCCGCCTCGCCCAACATTGATCCAGCGCAAGCTTGGCGCATGGTTCGACCGGCGGCGCGCTATCAAGGGATGAAACGCTTGTATGAACTTTGTCCGATGCGTACCTTGATGGGTAGCACGTGCGGGAATAATCTCCCAGCACGGACACTGAAAACACAACTGCTCGATGCCGTACTGCTGACGTCCCTTTGTCGCGCACCTTTGCGCAACGAGGTGCAGCGGCATCTACCCAGAAGGGAAGAACTGCCATGCTCGATAGTTGCCAGAATGCCCAGGAACGCTGGGGCGGGGTCCACAAGCTGATCGATCGCTGGCTGCTGGAACGCCAGGAGCTGGTGGTGGCTTTCCGCGCACTGCGCGACGCCAAGCCAGCCTTCGCTGACAAGGCGCAGAGCCGTGATTTCTGTGGCGTGTTGGTCGACTATGTATCGGCTTGGCATTTCGAAGTGTTCGAGCAGCTGCTCAGCGAGGCCAAGGCCTTCGACGACAAGCGCGCCCTGGCGCTGGCCGAAGACATGACCCCACGCATCACCGACATCACCCAGATCGCGCTGGACTTCAACGATCACTGTGACAAGGCCGAGTGCAACGACCCTGAGCGCTTCGCCCAGACCCTGCAAGCACTGGGCGGCCATCTGCGCGAACGCTTCGAGCTGGAAGACTGCCTGATCGAAGTGCTGCACACCGCACACAAACAGGAAGCTGCACTGCAGGCCTGATCTTCTCGATCAGTCGGCCACTGCCAGCAATTCGATTTCAAATACCAACGGGGTATAGGGTGCGATCAGGTCGCCCGCCCCGTCGGCGCCGTAAGCCTGCGCCGAAGGGATCACCAAACGCCATTTGGCTCCCGCCTTCATTTTTGGCAGCGCCGCCTGCCAGCCTTCGATCACCGAGTCCAGACTGAACCACTGCGGTTGCTGGTTCTGGTCGAACACCGAGCCATCCGGCAGACGTCCTACGTAGCGCACTTGCACCTTGCCGCCGGGCTTGGGCTGCGCGCCAGTGCCTGCCTGTAACTCGCTGTAAAGAATTCCTTCAGGTAACTCATGGGTGCCGACTCGGCCGCGTTCATTGGCCATGAAGCGGATTTCAGCCGCTTGTGCCTGGCTGCCCTGGGCCTCGGTTTCATGCTGCTCGAGCAGGCTTTGCATCTGTGCTTGATCGAGCCGCAGCGGCTTGCCTTGGTAGGCCTGGCGCAGGCCTTCGACCAGGGCTTCCAGTTGCAGGTCAGGGACCTCCTGACGCAGCCGCTCACCGAGGCTCGCGCCCAGGCTGTAGGCCATATCCTGATCGGTATTGCTGGCCGGCGCGGCAACACTCAGTGGCGCGAGCAGGCAGAGGCTGAGCAGAAGATAACGGGACACGATCGACTCCGGACGCGATGGCCAAGTAGCAACAGCCGAACAAGGGCCAACTACACTTGCTCGAGCTGCACCATAACAACTTTGCCCAGGCATGCAACGCGGCCCCAGCAATACTGTCAAGATGCCCTAGCGGCGGTAGCAGCAGAAGCATAGTATGAGCCGCAATCTCATCAGCCAGGAGGTAAACCATGTCGGCCAAGAAGAAGCCAGTAAGTACGCCGTTGCACCTGCTCCAGCAACTTTCCGGTAGCCTGCTCGAACATCTGGAAGATGCCTGCTCGCAAGCGCTGGCGGATGCAGAGAAACTGTTGGCAAAGTTGGAAAAACAACGCGGCAAGGCGCAGGAAAAACTGCACGGTTCGCGGCTGAAACTGCAAGACGCTGCCCAGGCTGGAAAAGCCAAGGCGCAGAACAAGGCGCACAAGGCTGCCAGCGAACTTGAAGAAGTGCTCGACTCGCTCAAAGAGCGTCAATCGCAGACCCGCATCTACATCCAGCAGCTCAAGCGCGATGCGCAGCAGAGCCTGAAAATCGCTCAAGGCGTAGGCAAGGTCCGTGAAGCAGCCGCCAAGGCCCTCGAGCAACGCACTGTTGCCGAACCTGCTGCCAACAAGGCGCCAGCCAAGGCAGCCGGCAAGACCACTGCCAGCAAAGCTCCAGCCAAAGTCGCTGCGGTCAAACCCGCCGCCAAGCCAGCTGCTGCCAAAGCGCCTGTTAAAGCTGTCGCCAAGCCGGCTGCCAGCAAGGCACCAGCCAAGGCCGCTGCAGCCAAGCCTGCCGTTGCCAAAGCACCGGCCAAGGTAGCTGCCAAGCCCACTGCCAGCAAAGCCCCAGCGAGGACTGCCGCTGCCAAACCGGCGGCTGCCAAAGCGCCAGCCAAACCTGCCGCTGCCAAACCCGTTGCCGCCAAGGCTGCAGCCAAACCTGCTGCTGCCAAGCCTGCAGCCAGCAAGGCGCCAGCTAAAGCCGCTGCAGCCAAACCCGCCGTTGCCAAAGCACCGGCCAAGGCCGCAGCAACCAAACCGGCTGCCAAGCCAGCTGCCGCCAAGCCAGCCGCTGCGAAAACAGACGACGCCAAAGCCAGCACCGCAGCAACCAGCACCAACTCGGCAGCACCAGCGGCAACGCCTGCTGGAGCGGCCAACACCCCAGCTCAGTCGCCGTCTTCGGCGTCCTGAAGGGCTGACGCTGCGGCGCGCAATTGATCCAGCGCGCCGTGGTCGCGGCACAGGTCCGGCGCCACCCGGACCAGCCAATCGTCCGCGGTCTCGTCCGAGCCTGCGGGCCATTGCTGCGAGCACGCCTGCAAACGCTCGAGCAAGGTTCTTTCAGCCTGTAGTTCCAAGCCCTTCAACTGCTCCCGCAACAGTGCCAGCGCGGCATCGCCCTGCGCTGCCATACGCCATTGCTGACGCAGCGTGCGCAGTGGTTGGACAACCTCGATTCGCCACGGCTCAGCTAACCCCAGCAGGGCGCACACGCGCTCATCGCTGACGCGTGCCCGGCGCGCTTGCAGCCAGCTTGCGCAGAGCAGCAGGCACACGTCGGCGCCGTCCTCCTGCAGTTGCAGGCAAGCCGCTTCAACTCCGGGCCGGGCGTACAGGGCCAGGGCGTAATTCCACAGGTCGGTGTGCATGGTTCCACTCGCGCTAGCGGCCGAGGAAGCTGGTAGACTCCGCGACCATCATGATCAGACTAACCAACCTCACTTTACAGCGTGGTCCGCAGCGCCTGCTAGATAGCGCCGAGATGACGCTGCACGCCGGTCATAAAGCCGGCCTCATCGGTGCCAACGGCGCCGGCAAATCCAGCCTGTTCGCCTTGCTGCGCGGCGAGCTCACGCCCGACGGCGGCGACTGCCAGCTGCCCGGCGACTGGCGCATCGCGCACATGCGTCAGGAGGTCGATACCCTCGAGCGCGTGGCAGTCGACTATGTGCTCGATGGCGACCTGCGCCTGCGTCAGGTCCAGGCCGAGCTGGCAGTGGCCGAGCAAGCCCACGACGGCACTGCGCTGGCCCGCTTGCACAGCGAGCTGGAGGGCGCCGACGGTTATACCGCCGATGCCCGTGCACGGAAGTTGCTGGCCGGCCTTGGCTTCAGCAACGAGCAGATGGACCGCCGCGTCGGCGACTTCTCCGGTGGCTGGCGGATGCGCCTGAACCTGGCGCAGGCCCTGATGTGCCCGTCCGACCTGCTGCTGCTCGACGAGCCGACCAACCACTTGGACCTGGACGCCATCCTCTGGCTGGAAGACTGGCTCAAGGGCTACCCGGGCACGCTGCTGCTGATCTCCCACGATCGCGACTTCCTCGATTCGGTGGTCGACCACGTGCTCCACGTCGAGCAGCGCAAGCTGACCCTGTACAAGGGTGGCTACAGCGCCTTCGAACGCACCCGCGCCGAACGTCTGGCCCAGCAGCAACAGGCCTACGAGAAGCAGCAGGCGCAGCGCGCGCACATGGAAAAGTACATCGCCCGCTTCAAGGCGCAAGCGACCAAGGCCCGTCAGGCGCAGAGCCGGATCAAGGCCCTGGAACGCATGGAAGAACTGTCGGCAGCGCACGTCGACTCGCCGTTCGACTTCGTCTTCCGCGAATCGCAAAAAATCTCCAGCCCATTGCTCGATCTTTCCGAAGGCCGTCTGGGCTACGGCGACACCGCCGTGCTGGAGAAGGTCAAGCTGCAGCTCACGCCGGGTGCGCGGATCGGCCTGCTCGGGCCCAACGGCGCCGGCAAGTCGACCCTGATCAAGAACCTTGCCGGCGAACTGCAGCCGCTGGGCGGGCGCCTGGTGCGCGGTGAGAACCTTTCGGTTGGCTATTTCGCCCAGCATCAGCTGGACTCGCTGGACGACAAGGCCAGCCCGCTGCTGCACCTGCAGCGGATTGCCCCGACCGAGCGCGAGCAAACCCTGCGCGACTTCCTCGGCGGCTTCGACTTCCACGGCCCGCGTGCCGAGGAGCCGGTGGTGAACTTCTCCGGTGGTGAAAAAGCCCGGCTGGCCCTGGCCCTGATCGCCTGGGAACGGCCCAACCTGCTGCTGCTCGACGAACCGACCAACCACCTCGACCTGGAAATGCGCCTGGCGCTGACCATGGCTTTGCAGGAGTTCAGCGGGGCAGTGGTGGTGGTCTCTCACGATCGTCACCTGCTCAAGAGCACCACCGACGACTTCCTGCTGGTTGCCGACGGCAAGGTCGACACCTTCGACGGTGACCTCGATGACTACAGCCGCTGGCTGATCGACTACCGCCAGCGCAACGCGCCGGTCAGCAGCACCCCGGTCAACCCGGACAAGACCGACAAAAAGGCCCAGCGTCAGGCCGCCGCAGCCCTGCGCCAGCAACTGGCGCCGCACAAGCGCGCTGCCGACAAGCTCGAAGCCGAGCTGGGCCAGGTGCACAGTCAGCTGGCCGAGATCGACACGGCCCTGGCCGATAGCGGCCTCTACGAGCAATCGCGCAAGGATGCTCTGCGTGATCTGCTCGGGCGTCAGAGCAAACTCAAGCAGCGCGAAGCCGAGCTTGAAGAAGCCTGGATGGAGGCACTTGAGCTGCTCGAAAGCATGCAGGCCGAACTTGAGGCGTTGTCCTGATGGAAGACCTGCACGGCCTGCTGCCGGGGCAATGGATGGACTCGCTGTGGCTAGGCGCGCAGATTCTGCTGATCCTCGCCGCAGCGTTCATCCTGCAACGTTTTGTCGGCCGTTGCCTGAGCCGGCTGGGCGAACGCTATCCACTGCCACCAGAATTGCTGGTACCGGTACGTGGCGGCCTGCGCTGGCTGATCATGGGCAGTGCTCTGCTGTTTGTGCTGGAGCGTCTTGGCGTCTCGGCCACCGTGCTCTGGACCGCGCTTTCAGGCTTTGTCGCCGTAGCGGCGGTGGCGTTCTTCGCCATGTGGAGCGTGTTGTCCAACCTGCTCTGCGCCGTGCTGATCTTTACTGTCGGCCCGTTTCGTATCGGTGACGTCGTCGAGCTGGTGGAAACCCTCGACAAGCCGGGCGTGAAGGGCCGAGTGATTGCGATCAACCTGCTGTTCACCACCCTGATGGAAATGCCCGATGCCGGCGGCGCGCTGGTGCAGGTGCCGAATAGCCAGTTCTTCCAGAAGTGCGTACGGCGCTGGCGTGGCAGCGAGGTGCCGGGTGTGGCCAAGGATGTTGCTGTCCAGGCTGACTGACGTTAGCCGCACCTGCTGCAAACCCACAAAAAAACGCTGGTGATTTCGCCGCTAACCTCTTAGCTTAATGTTTTGCAACATATCCGCTATGAGGTGCTACATGTCGATGGAAACGTGGTTGGCGTTCTTTGCCGCGTGCTGGGTGATCAGCCTGTCGCCGGGGGCGGGGGCGATTGCCTCGATGTCCAGCGGCCTGCAGTACGGTTTCTGGCGCGGTTACTGGAACGCCCTGGGCCTGCAACTCGGTCTGTTGCTGCAGATCGCGATCATTGCAGCCGGCGTCGGCGCCATCCTCGCCGCCTCGTCTACGGCGTTTCAGGTGATCAAGTGGTTCGGCGTGTTCTACCTCGTGTACCTCGCCTACAAGCAATGGCGCGCGCTGCCAATGGATATGAGTGCCGAGTCGCCGATACGCCCGATCGGCAAGCCGCTGAGCCTGGTGTTCCGTGGTTTGCTGGTCAATGTCAGCAACCCCAAGGCGCTGGTGTTCATGCTCGCCGTGCTGCCGCAGTTCATCGACCCGCATCAGGCGCTGCTGCCGCAGTATCTGACGATTGCCGCGACCATGGTCTGCGTCGACCTGCTGGTGATGGCTGGTTACACCGGGCTGGCCTCGCGGGTGCTGCGGATGCTGCGCACGCCTAAACAGCAGAAGCGCCTGAACCGTACCTTTGCCGGGTTGTTTGTCGGCGCTGCAGCTTTCCTCGCCACCCTGCGCCGGGCGCCGCTGTGACGCTTGTCGGATAAAAAGTGCAAATTGCTTCGACCTTGAGTGGCCTGGCTGGTGTCTATCTTTGAGCAAGGTGGCTGCGGCCACCTCATCTCTCACTCAACCAGCGCCGGGCCGGCGTCGTCGACGGCCAGCTTGGCGAGGAGGCACCCATGGAAGCACCGACTCATCAGTTTGCCGAACTGTTCATGCAACTGGGGCTGGACCACGATGCGCAGAGCATCGATCAGTTCATCACCTCGCACTCGCCGCTGAAAAACGAAATCAAGCTGGTCGATGCGCCGTTCTGGAGCGACTCGCAGCGCGCATTCCTCAAAGAAGCGGTGCTTGAGGACGCCGACTGGGCAATCCCCTTTGATCAACTCAACGAAGCCCTGCGTCGCCCCCGCAAATAAAGCGCCGAGCGGCACCTGATGGGTGAAGTGGCGTTGCTATGCTGAGGTAAAACAACAAGGGGATAGCGTGATGAAAGATCCCTATGCAGCCGGTTTCTGGTGCATCGTGGCAATCCTCGGCACCCTGACCACCGGCTACTTCTACGGTATCCGGCACACCCATCAGCTGAACCAGGCCGTGCAGTTTCTGTACGCCGCTGCTGCGGTCACCGCGGCAGCGGCGCTCTGCGGGCTGGCCTGGATCGCCTGGCAGCACTTGCAGCTGAACAGGCGCGAACTCAGCCAGGGCCATACCCTGGTCACCATCTGGAACACCAAAGTTGCCCTGCGCCGGGTCGAAACCGTGTTCGACCGCTATTTCTGGGGCAGTTACTGGCACTCTGGGCGCACCTTCGAAGAGGTCATGGGCGAGCTCAAGGGCACGCCGCTTGAACAAAGCCTGGATGCGCTGAAGTGCCAATGCCGCGAGCTCGACCGTGAAATCCACGACCCTCACCAGCACTGGCTGGCATTTGCCCGCGACCTTTCCAGCGTGGCTACGGCCATGGCCCGTGAGCGCTACCAGCTGGATCTGGGCGACGGGCCGGTGGCCGGCAAGGGCGGCACGGCAGTGCTCAACCGTGATCTGGAAGTGCTGGTGTACACCTGGTCAGCGCGCCTGCGCAGCTTCGACCATCAGCTGGACGAGCTGGAAAGCGCCTATCACTGAAACAACCTTCACTCGCCGCGAATGTACTGTTGCAGCTGGCTGATCAGGTTGGCCTGCTCGGTAATGGTTTCCTTGACCAGGTCGCCGATCGACAGCAAGCCGAGTAGCTTGCCCTCGCTGACCACCGGCAGGTGGCGCAGATGGCGGTCGGTCATCAGTTGCATGCACTCATCGAGCTTGGTTTTGGGCTCAACCGTGATCACCGCTGCGGTCATGATCTCGGCCACTGTAGTGAACGGCGACGAGCGGCCTTTGAGCATCAGCTTGCGCGCATAGTCACGTTCGCTGACGATGCCCACCACGCGCCCGTCTTCAACCACCGGCAAGGCACCGATGTTTTTTTCCGCGAGCAGCTTCAGCGCCGCCAGCACCGACTCGGTTGGGCCGATGGTGTAGACGGTCTGGTGTTGTGCCTTGCTCTTGAGGATTTCGTCGACGGTTTTCATGCAGGCCTCGGTGCGCGAATGGGGGGATGCTCAGGTAAATAAAGCATCCGCCAAGGCGCCTTGCACGGCAACGCGGAAAACGGCATGGAGTCGATTGAAAAACGTCATGGCTGCAAACGGGCGCACGGCGTGCGCCCGTTTGCGCTTCAGCAGCCGTTGCCCTGCGAGACTTCGCGGCTGGCTTGTTCCAACGCGGCGGCCACCGCAGCTGCATCATCAGCGGTATACACCCGGCCACCGGTATTGCTGGCAGCGCAGTTGGAACCGGTGCTGGCACTGATGTTGACGATGTTGATCCGCAGCCGTGGCTGGTTCTGGGCGATCTGCTCGGAGACCTTGCAGATGCTGGTGCCACAGCTGTCGCGGCCGTCGACGAACATCACGATGACGCCGTCGCGCTCACGCCCGTCCATGCTGGCCGCTGCCGCCTCCAGGCTGACCCCGAGCGCCGTGCCGCCGCGTGCGTTGAGCGTGGCGATACGGTCGATCAGATCTGCGCGCTGGTCACGTGCGAACACGCCATGATCGACGGGCGACTTGCAGCCATTGAAGGTCACCAGGCGCATCGCCACCTTCGGGTCGAGGTCTTCGATGACCGCGCCCAGGGCCGTCTTGGCCACGTTCAGGCGGGTCGTCGGCGGGGCCTTGCCCGACGGCAGAAACTGCTCGACCACCGGGATCTTCGCCAGCAGGCTGATGTACCACGGGTCGTCTGCGCGCTTGACGCGGATGCGTTCGTTCATCGAGCCGGAGGTGTCCAGCACCACGGCGAACTCCGAAGCCTGAAAGCCAGCGCCCGGCGTGCACATGGCGCTGTGATCGGCCTGCCAGCGTGCCCACAGCATTGGCCAGTTCAACCACAGCGCATAGAGCAACGCCAGCAGCAGGCCGAACAGCAGCCATGGCCACAGCCGCAGGCGCCGCGCAGGTACGGCCCTGGGCGGTGGCGCAGGCCTGGGCTGCGGTGCCGGCCTGGCTGCGGGCGGCGCCGGCTTGGGTGCTGATGCAGGCGGTGGCGGTGGCGGTGGCGGCGGTGGCGCGGCCACCGGCACGGTCTGCCCCCAGCGGATCACCAGCGGTTCGCCGTTGATGCTGTAGAGGTTGCCCAGATCAGGCGGCGCGATCAGGCTGCGCAAGGCGCCTGCTGCCTGGGTCTGACCACGCTGCTGCAGCTCGTTGGCCAACTGACCGACTGCGGCCTGGCGCTCTTCATAGCGTTGTAGCAGCGCTGCCTGCTGGTCGCGGCCCAGCTCGGCATACACATGCGGCTGGCCTTCCAGCGGCGACCACCACTCCAGCACACCATCACGCCCCTGGCGGGGAATGGCATATAGGTGAGCAATGGCCGGCGGGAAGTGCTGGCGGATCAACGCTACCCGCTGCTCGAGTGCAGCGGCGGCGTCCTGGCTGGCGTGGCTGTCGCGGATTACCCGTTGCATCGATCGTCCTAGTTGCAGTTGTTGCTGCTGGAAACTTCCTGGCTCGCCTGTTTCAGCGCGGCCGCCACTTGCACGGCGTTATCGCCGCTGTAGACCCGGCCGCCGGTGCTGTCGGCAATGCAGTTGGCCAGGCTGTTGTTGCTGATGTTGACCAGATTGACCCGCAGCCGCGGCTGCTCCTGGGCGATGCGCTGAGCGACTGCACAGACATCCTCGCCACAGCCATCGGCGCCGTCGACGAACATCACGATCACGCCATCGCGGTCGCGGCCGTTCATGCTTTTTGCGGCAAGGTCGAGGCTGGCGCTCAAGGCGGTGCCGTCGTTCGGCACCAGGCCCTCTATGCCGCTGATCAGCGCCGGGCGCTGGGCCGGGGTGAACAGGCCATGGTCGAGCGGCGCTCGGCAGCCGTCGAAGGTGATGAAGCGCGTGTCGATGGCCGGGTGCAGATCATCGACCATCTGCTTGAGGCTCTGCTTGGCGACATCGATGCGTACCGGCGCGCGGGTAACCTCGGCGACTCGCGCCTGATCGATGGCGGGGTCGGCGATGTTCTGGAAGAACCACTGCTCGTCCTCCGCCGTCGCTGCGACGCTCAGTAGCATCGAACCGGAGGTATCCAGCACCACCGAGAACTCCGGAGGCAGCGCCTGATCGTCTTTCATGCAGGCAAATTTGGCCGGCTCGCGCTGTTCATACCAGCGTTGCAGGTACGGCCAGCCAAACCACAAGGCCAGGGCCAGCAGCAACAGGCCAAGCAGGGGCAGCAGGAACCACGGCAACCAGATCCAGCGGCGCGGGCGCGGTGCGGGCACTGGCGCTGCCGCCACCGGTGCTGGCTTGACCGGCGCCGGCTGTGCCCAGCGCACCAGCAGTGGCTCGCCATTGACGCTGTACAGGTGCTCAAGGTTGGCCGGGCCGATCAGCGCGCGCAGCACGCTCGCCTCCTGCTCCTGGCCGCGTTCCTTCAGCTCGCCGACCAACTGGCGCAGGGCGTCCTGGCGCTGGTCATAGACGCGCAGCAAGGTCGTCTGCTGTTCGCCTGTGAGGTCGTGATAGCGCTGCGGCTGGCCTTCCAGCGGCGACCACCATTCACGCACACCGTCCTGGCCGGTGCGCGGGGTGGCGTAGAGATGAGCGATGCTGGCCGGGAAGTGCCTGACGATGATCGCCATGGCCTGTTCCAACACCCGCGGATCGTCCTGCGCGGGTCGGGTATCGCGGGTGACCCGCTGCATGTGGATATCCTGAAAAAGGATCGGCAGCCGTAGCTGCCGAAGGGCTTACTCGTAACCCAGGCTCAGCTGCAAACGGCTGACCTGTTGCTGCAGGGCCTTGAGCTCCTGCTTGCGCGCTTCGACCTGCGCGCTGCTGGCGTTCTGCATTGGCGCTGCCTGGCGGTTCTTCAGCTGTTGCTCGAGGCTGGCGATCTGCTGCTGCACCTCCTGCTTGTTGCCATGGCGGCTCTTGAGCGTGGCCAGCAGCCCGTTCAGGGATTTCTCCAGGTTGGCCTGCTGGCGTTGCTGGCCGGCCAGGTCCTGGCGGGTGGAGCTCTGCAGGGCGCTGAGCTCGCTGAACACCTGATTGAACTGGCGGTTCTGCTCCTGCGCGGTGACCAACTGCTGCTCGCTGTTGCGCACGCCTTCGGCATAGCCGCCGCCGTAGTCGCAATTGAGCTTGCTGACCAGGCTGGCGCTATTGTCGGTAGCGTTGCACTGCGAGGCAGTGGTGGCGCAACCGCCGAGGCTGGCGAGCAGGGCAAGGCCCAGGCAATGACGAAGTGACATGGGCTGTTCCTTAACCGAGGGTGATCGCGGAGCGCTGGTTGTAGAGGCCGTCGACTTCCTGCTGCAGGGCGACGACTTTGTTGTTCATCTTGGCGATCTCGGCCTCGACCTTTTGCACTTCGGCCGGGCTGGCACCACCGTCACGCTCGAGTTTGGCGACCTTCTCGAACTCGGTGACGCGGCTTTTCATGTTGCCCAGGTCTTTGCGCATCAGGCCGATGTTGGTATCGACATTGGCGATCTCCTGCTGCGCCTTGGCCTTGTCGACAGTCTTGGCCTTGATGCTCTTCTGGATGTCGGCAATCTGCTGTTTGTCGTCGGCAATCACCCGCTGCAGGGTGTTGCTGCGCTCGACCACCTTGGCGTTTTCTTTCTGCACTTCGCCGGTCATCGCGTTCAGCCGCTGGGTAGTGTCGGCGTACTGCGTGCGGCGCTGGTCGAGGTAGTAGTTGGCGCCCATGGCCACACCGCAGGCGGCAACCCCGGCGATCACCGCGCAGGCAGCCTTGTTGCCCGAGTTGGACAGTACGCAGGCGAGCACGCCGGCACCGGCGGCCATGGCGCAGGCCTGGTATCCCGAAGTGCTGAAGAACTTGGCGTCGGCGCCCGAGGTCAGGCGCGGGTCGGCCTTGCCGCCGCCGCTGTCGCCAAGCATCGAGCTGCCGGTGCTGGCGCAGCCGGTCAGGACCAGGCAGGCGGCCATCATCAGGCTCATCCAGGAGCTGCTACGAGCGGTTTTGCTGTGCATCACGATTACGCTTCCTTGTGGTGTCAGTGGGCGACGGCTTTGCAGCTGTTCAGCCAGGCGTTGGTATCAATTTTCTGCGACTTGAGGAACGACACCTGGTTGGCCCAATGGGCGCGCAGGTACGGCGTCAGTTCCTTGAGATTGTTGTTGGCGGTAAGCACCCCTTCGAGCACCGGCACCTGCGCTTCGAGCAGGCTCTTGCCATACAGCGAGCCGGATTCGACCAGCGAGCTTGCGTAGTAACGGCTGAGCTTGTGCAGGCGCGCGCTTTGCTCGTCGAGCTTGCTCTTGCGCATGCCGCAGGTTGGGTCTTCTTCGCCGGCCTTGCAGTTGGCGGCGTAGTTTTTCTGCAGGAAGTCCAGGTACTGGCCGTCGTCGAGCATCTTGGTGCAAAGGAACGCACCCAGGTTGAGGCTGGCGCGGATGGCCTGGTCGCGGGCTTCCTGTTGCTGCTGGTTGCTCGCGCGCAGCTGGTTTTCGACGGTTTTCAACTGACCCTTGAGGGCCTCGTCCTGCACGCTCGAGGCCAGCGCTTCGAGGGCCTTGACCGTGCCTTTGTCCTTGCTGTCGGCGGCCGGCTGGTCGTTACCCAGGCTGCTCCAGCTCTTCTCGATGGCCTTGACCCGTTCGCGTGAGGTCAGGGTCGGCGACACCAGCGCCAGGCGCATGCCGTTGGTTTTCTTGGTCACCGCGCCTTCGGCGTTGTAGTAGGGCTCTTCCTGACGCAGGGCAGTGCGCAGCTCGGCTTCGCTGGTCAGGTAGTTGCCGCCACGCACGACATAGCCGCCGGCCTGGCCGTGCTGGCGGTCGAGTTTGTTCAGGCGGAACGGTTCGAACATCATCTCGCTGGCGTTGCCGAGCATGTCATGCAGGCCCAGTGGATTGGGCTTGAGCAGGCCGCTCAACTGCAACTGGCCGTTGGCCGATTGCGCACCGGCAAACCATTCGTGGGCGTTCAGGCCGTCAGCCATCGGGTAGCGAATGTCGCGGAATTCGGCAGTGCTGACCTGCAACCCGCCGCGTGCGGCGAACTCCCACTCGACTTCGGTCGGCAGGCGCACGAAGCCCTGCGCGCCGTCTTCGCGGGGCAGCTTGTCGGCAGCATTGGCGCGCAACCAGCGGTTGTACTTGTCGGCGGCCTGCAAGGCGTCCAGCCAGCTGATCGAAACCACCGGCAGGCGCTGTTTGTTGGATGGCGTCGGGCAGGTTTCGTCGGTCAGGGCGCGGTATTGCAGCTGGGTCATTTCGTACTTGGCCAGCAGGTAATAGCGCGACTTGTCGCCTTTGGCGCTGGTGAAGCTGCCGGCGATGAAGGCTGGTCGGGTCTGCTCGACATAGCCGTACTCGGCACTGTCGGCGCCGATGTTGATCGGGTAGTCGTCGAGCGGCCCGACCACCGGGATCAGCACCTTGCGAAACACCATCGCGCCGTCACACGGCATCGGTAGCACGACATCGTCGGCATCGGCCATGGGGTTGTAGAATTTTTCGTCCCAGCTCGCTGCCGCGGCGTCCAGGGCGAAGCCAAGCGCGAGGGGCGCCAGGGCCAGGCGAGCAAAGGTTTTACAGTTCACGCAGACTCTCCGCAGGTTGGATCCGTATCGCCCGCACGGCGCCGATCAAGGCAACCAGGCCAGCGACCAGCAAGGCCAGCAGCAGGGCCACCAGGCCATGCCAGACAGTGATATGGCAAATAAAGGCGCCGGTCGCCTGGCTGCTGCCGAGCAACTGGTCGAACAGCAGACTGCCCAGGTAATAACAGGCCAGCCCGCCGACAAACCCGGTCAGGCTCAGCAGCAGCGCTTGCAGCACCACGTAGACGGCCACCGCGCTGCTGGTGAAACCGAGCAGGCGCAGCACCGCCAGGTCGCGGCGTTTGCGGTCTATGTTGGCCAGAAACGCCCCCACCAACGAGGCAATGCAGCCGATCAGGGCAGCGCCGGCGATGACTCCGAAGATCAGCCCCAGCACATGGTTGATGGCTTTGACGCTGTCGATTTCAGCCAGCCGGCTGCTGGTCTCGATGCGCTGTTGATTGAGCCACTGCTCCAGCGGCGCGACGCTGTCGATATCGCGTGCATAGACCCGCGCACGGGCATAGCCGACTCCGACCGCCTCCAGCGACTGGCCGCTGCCGGCGCCCAACGCAGGCACCAGATAGCCGTCGCGGTAATGCTCAAGATCCAGCAGCAGCTCAGGGCTGACGAACGCCGCCGGGCGGGCAAAGCGCACAGCGGCGACAATCGCCTGCACGCGCAGAGTGCGCTCGCCACGTTCATTGACTTCGTTGAGGCGGCGGCTGACGCGCAGTCGCACGCTGTCGCCGACCTTGGCTTCGAGGCGCTGTGCCGCGCGCTCGCTGAGGATCAGTTGATCGGCTTGCAGTGCGCTGAATTCGCTGGCCAGCAGCGGGTCGTTGGCCGCGGTCGGGATCACTTCGACGTTGTCGACAAAGCGCCCACGCTCGCCAAGCAGGTCGGCCTGGGTATTCAGCGAGCGGGTCTGGCCAATCGCAAAGCCAACCTCGGGCCGTTGTTGCAGGCGTTGCAGCCAGGCCTGGTCGTAATGGCCGCTGCTGAGCATCTTCACTTCGAGGTTGCGCGGGTCGCTGAGCAGCTCCTGCTGCAATTGGCTGACTACCCCATGCTTGAGGCCGAACAGCAACAGCAACGGCGCGATCACCGCCACCAGCGACGCGGCCATGCAAAGCGACACGTTGCGGTCATGCCAGAGGTCTGCCAGCGACAGCCTGACCAGCAGCGCCAGGCGCTTATACCAAGGGTTCAAAACGGGTCTCCCCCTGGCCATTGATCGCGCCCAGACGCGGCAGGCCAAAGCGCTCGACCAGCGCCCAGTCGTGCGACACCAGCAAGGCGCTCAGGCCCAGTTCGGCAACCAGCTCCAGCAGCAACTCGAACAGCCGCTGCGCGTTGTGTGGGTCAAGCGCGGCGGTTGGTTCGTCGGCCAGCAGCACCCGCGGTTCGTGGGCGATGGCGCGCACGCAGGCGACCCGCTGGCGCTCACCGATCGACAGTGCCTGCGGCAGTTTGTCCAGCAATGGCGTCAGGCTCAGCGCTGCGACGGCTTTGTCGACCGCATGGCTGTGCGCGTCCAGACCGAGCAGACGGCGCGGCAAGAGGATGTTGTCGCGCACGCTGAGAAACGGCAGCAAGCCGCCGCTCTGCAGGACGAAACCCAGCTCGCGCGAGCGCAGTGCAGCCAAGGCCGCATGCTGCTCGCCGGCCAGCAGCCGGGCAACGTCGTGCTGCTCGCTGCCGAGGAGGTAACAGTCCAGTCGCTCAGGCTTGAGCAGCAGGCCGATGGCTTCGAGCAGTGTGCTCTTGCCGCAGCCGCTCTCGCCGGTTACCGCCCACACCTCGCCCGCGCGCAACTGCAGCGCATCCAGGCGCACGGCGTGTGACTGTGGTCCCTGGCCGCGGACCACACGCAATCCCTTGATCTCGAGCATAAGTGGTCAGGGCATCATTTCCAGAGGAACCGGGTAGACGTTGTCGCGGCTGTCGGCGCCCGGGGCCAGCGCCACCCAGCGGTCAACATCGGCGTTGTAACGCTGGTAGTGGCGCAGCTTGGTGCTCAGGTTGCGGATGAATTTCTCCTGGGCCAGGCCGTCCCAGCCTTTCCAGGTTTCTTCATCGAGGTTGAGCACTTCGCTCTGGTACGGCAGGCCATCGAGGTACTCGCCGAGCACACCGAGGTCGGCCACGCGGGCGTCTTGCTTGAGCTGGTTAGGGTCGGCGCCCATGGTCGCAGCCACGGCGCGCAGGCGGGTGAACATCTCGCTGGGCGAGATCATGCCTTCGTTGGCGGCGTCGAGGATCTGCTTGAGCACGTCGCTGAGGTCGCTCAGCTGCGCCTTGGTCAGCAGCACCCGCACATCGGTGGTGGGCACGTTCTGCTTGATCGGGTCACGGTCGCTGATCCACGCCTCGAACACCGGCGGCGCCTGGGTGCCGCTGGCCTTGCCCAGGTACGCCAGCTGCATCGCGTGGCCAATCAGCGCGGCGTCTTCGAGCATCTTCTGCTCGGCGGGGCTGGCCTTGGCATTGGTGGCGCTGCCAACGGCGTCTTCGCCCATGTACGCCGAACGGACCTGCTGGGTGATGGCGCCAGCGAGGCTGTCGACCTTGCGGCCGAACTCGTCGACATCACCGGCATTGACCGGGTAGTACAGCGAGGTGTTGGTGCCGGGGTAGGTCGACAGGGCGCGGTACTGCGCTTCGGCGCTGCCGTGGTTCTTGGCCCCGCTTGGGGTCTTCAGGTGCAAGGTGTACAGAGCAACGCCAGGGTTGCTGGCTTCGATCTTGACCTGCTCGGCGCCAAGGCCGGTGCTGGACAGTTTGTCGCTGCCATCCAGCGCGCCGGCATCGGTGATCAGCACCACGTAGCGCGCGCCAAACTGGCTCCAGTCGACCTTGTCGACCGCATGCATGACCCCGGCATAGGCGTCTTCATCGAAGACCTTGCTGGAGACCTTGGCCTGCTTCAGATCCGCCACCTTGCTGAGGAAGTCGGCACCGTCCTTGACCGTGTTCGGGTCGGCGTACATCTTGCTGACGTACTCCAGCCCCGGCACTGCCTGGGTGCTGGAACGGTAGGCGATCAGGCCGAACTTGACCTGCTGGCCGAGGTTCTCCTTCTCGATCTGGGCGTAGACACGCTTGATCGCTTCGCGGGTGCGGTCGATGTACGGGTCCATCGAAATGGTCGAGTCGATGACGAATACTACCGCCGCGCTGAACGCTTTCATCTGGGTGTTGGCGGCGGCCTGGCTGGCAGCACTGCCGGCCGCAGGTGCCGCGCTGCTGGCCACGTCGGCCTTGCTCACCGAGGCGACGTTGAGGATGCGCGTGCGGAAGCCTTCTTCAGTCATCACTTCTTCGCCGCTCAGGACCGGCAGCAGGTAGAAGTTTTTCTGCAGGTCGACGAAGTACTCCGGCTCCTGGGCCAATACCCCAGGCGCTTCCTTGCCGTTCTTGAGCTGGGCGCGCAATGGCGCCACCTTGCTGACCGGGTCGGGCGCATCGAGGATGCCTTCGAGCTGGCTGCGGTCTTTGAAGAACATCAGCCGGTCGCGGTTGGCCGGGTTGGTGAAGGCCAGGGTCAGCTGCATTTTCCATTCGACAGTGCAGTCACCCGGCAGCCAGCCGATGCTCTTGCCCTGGGTATCCGGGCCGACGCGCAGCCACTGGCGGTTGTCCACCGCCGCGCGCTCGTACACATAAAAGCGGCTGAAGGTCGGCTGGGCGCTGCCCGGCGCCGCGCCGGCGGCATCGCTGAGCTTGCAGCCGGGGGTGGTCAGCACGCGCTGGAACAGGGTTTTCTTGCCCTCTTGCAGCAGCGGCTTGTCGGCCGCGTGCAGCACCGGGCTCAGGCTCAAGGCCAGCAGGGCGGCGCCAAGGCTGCGCAGGCTCATGGCTTGAGCTCCTCGAAGCGTTGCTTGGCTTCGGCGTTGTTCTCATCGAAACCGAGAATGGTCTCGTACCAGTAGGCTGCGGTGGCGTTGTCTGGCGCCTTGAAGCATTCGCTGGGCTGGTGGTACTTGGGGTCGTACTCGCGGGCATAGGCACTGGCGATTTCGATGTCGCCGCCCTGGGCGCGGTTGGCGTAAAGCCGCTGGGCAACGCCGCAGTGGTTGCTGGCCTTGGCCTGGTTGATCACTTCCAGCAGCGCGGCCGAGCCTGGGGCGTTCTGGATGCAGGCCTGGACGAACGGGATCTCGCCTTCGCTCTGCATGCTTTCCAGGGTGCAGGGCAGGGCGGCAGTGGGCGCAGGGGGCGCTGGCTGTTCGGTCTTGGGCTCGGGCTTCGGTGCTTCGACCGATGCGGTTGGTTGTTTGTTGAACCACCACCAGGCGCCGCCTGCGGCGAGCAGCAACAAAACCACCAGCAACAGCGGCAGCAGCCAGCGGTTGCCGGTCTTGGCCGGAGCAGGGGAGATCGGCTTGCTTATATTGATTACCGGCTCTGGGGTCGGCTCCGGTTCAACGGCTGTGGTTACAGGTTCTTCAGGCACGCTGACTGGCGCTGGCGCGACCGGCTCAGGTGCGGGTGGAACCGGCAGCGGGGGCGGCGTCTGCTGTGGTGCACCTGAAGTCGACGGCAGTACCTCGTTGTTGATGCGCAGCATGCCCATGTCGCTCTGGCCTTGCTGCGGATCGCTCAGCTCCACGCGGAAGTTGGCGGTGCCGCTGGCTTCCAGCAAGGGGTCGATCAGCTCAGGACCAATGCGCGTTTCCAGGCCCGGCGCGCCGTCCACCGGCTGCAAGGCATCGAGCTTGAAACCATGGGCGACGTTGCCCCAGCGTGCGCCAGGGTGGAGGAACTCGTGGGTCTGGCTGCTCTGCAGGGACAGCTCCAGGCCGTCACTCGCGCCCTCCCAGCCGGTGATCCGCAGCACGGCATGGCCCGGCGTGTTCACGGTCAGTGGCAGCACATCAACTCTGATACCCATTACAGTCAGCTCGCTTCAAAGGTGTTCAGCAACACCGCCAACTGGCGACGTTGCTCGGTGGTGATTTCGGGGTCGGCGCCGTTCTTGGCATTTTCCTGGGTCAGCCAGGCCAGGCCCGACAGCCAGTCGACGAGGAAGCGCTGCTCCTGGTGTGACGGCTGCGCCGGCAGCTCCGGCAGTTCGCCTAGGGCCACGTTCTGGTAGAAGCCGAACACTGGCTGGCGCTCGCCGATCAGACAATTCGGGCGCTGGCTGAGTGGCTGCGCAAGCAGGCCGAACCAGGACAGGAAGTCGCGCATCAACAGCTGCACGTTCATCACCTGGCGCTGCACCAATTGGTCGCGCCGGGCGCCACCGAGGATGCGCCGGGTCACGGCCTGGTCGAGCTGTGCGAGGAAGGCCGGTCGGCGCACGGCGCTGATCAGCTCTTCGGTCAAGGCATCGGCCAGATCGCGGCTGATGCGCATGCTGTTCAGGCGCAAGGTCTGCGTGCCCAGCTCGCGCATGTGGCGGATCCACGCTTTAAGTGCGGCGCGGGCAAAGCGTTGTTCCGAGTTCAAGCGCTGGGCCAGCGGTTTGGCCGCGGTGACTGCAGCGGGCGCGGCTGCGGGGCTGGCAAACAGGTTGCCGAAATTGATCGCCGGGGCTTTGTTGGCCGGCGCCTTGGCGGCACTTTCCGGCTCGGGCTCTGCCTCGCCATCGATACCGTCGATGTCATACACGCCGCCCAGGTACAGCTCGCGCAGTTCTTCATCGGGCAATTGCAGGGCGTTGATCAGCTCGCTGATCGCGTCCGGATCGGCACCGAGGTTGTCGACCAGATATTGGGTCTTCTCGCGCTTCTTGTTCAGCAGCTGCTCGAAGTCCTCTTCGCGCCATGCATGCAGGCCGTGTTCGAGCAGATCGGCGCGGCACTGGCGCAGCTGTTCGTCGATGCGCGTCAGCTTGAAGTCGATGTCGCTGATGCCTTGGAAGCTGGCGCTGAAGCGGCTGATGCCACCGTCGTTGAGGGCGAGCATGGCTTGCCAGGCATCGGCCGGGTCTTTGATATGGCGCTGTACCGAGGGGCTTTGCGCAAAGCACTGCTGCAGCTGCTGCAGGCGCAACTCGTGGCGCTCGTTGAAGTGGGTTTCTTCGCCGCTGCCGCTGTCGCGCTCGATGAACGCGGTGTCCAGGCGCGGCTTGCGCACCAGGTAGGTGTTGTTGAACGGCCTGTCGGCCCACTCTTTCATCCATTCCTGAGCGCCGAAGCGCTCGATCATGGTCAGCTTCATCATGTTCTCGCAGCCTTCAGGCAGCTGCCCTTCGCTGAGGCCGAGGGTGTTGCCGATGAAACCGTCGAGCATGGTCAGCGCCCAGATCAGGCCCGGAGTGCGCTGGCCGCGTTCTTTTGGCGTGGCGCCCTGGGTCTTGTGGATCCAGCGGGTCAGCACCGGGCCGACGCTGACCACTTCACTCTGCTTGAACGAACTGGTGCACAGCACCAGGCCATTCATCTGCTGGGCGTCGGTGTAGCGCTCGAACAGGTAGGCGACCTTGCCGCGCAGGATCAGGCTGGAGGCCGGGTTGACCTCTTCGACTGCGTCCGGGCTGGCAGCGTCTTCCAGGCGCAGCAGCTTTTGCCGGGTCCGGTAGCCAGGGAAGTCGAGCAGATCGACCGCTTCGACCACCGGGTCCTTGGGGCTGTTGATCAGGCGGAAGGTCATCTCGGCAGTCAGCGCGGCGAGCTGGGCGACGGTCAGGCCGACACTGCTCTGAACCTTGTCGCCGTGCAGTGGCAGCACGCTTACCGGCAAATCGCGGCTGGTGCCGAGACGGCCAAGAATATCCACGTTCATGATGCTGTTGGTCGGCGTGTAGCTGCCGTTGTCGTCCTTCACCAACACGCTCAAAGGCGCATATACGGTGTCGGGGAAGCCCAGCTTGTGCAGGCCGCCGACCAGCAGTTCATACACTTCGGTGAGCGCTGGCTGCTCGCCCCACAGCACCGAGAACAGCTTGGCGCGCTGGCGATAGCTCAGGTGCGGCGCGAGCTTGATTGCTCGTGGCCAGTAGTGGTCATCGAGCTTGCGTACCGATTTTTCGTAGTTGCCCTTGAGGTAGTCCCACAAGGCGACCACGTCGTCACCGTTGACGCCGGGATGCAGTTGCTCCTGCTCGCGGCCTTCGAAGCTTTTGAGCAGCGCTTGCAGGCTATCGTCGGTGAGGCTGTAGTCGAGCTTCTCCTGATCGAAATCCTCGAACCAGGCGTTGGCGAGAATCTTCGCCACTTCAACTTCGCTGAACAGCTTCAGCTCGACCGGGTAGTTGGCATCCGGGCTGGGCTTGGCCAGGCGGCTGAAGCGGGTAACCAGGCCGGTGGCTTCCTTGCCCAACCCGGTCGGGTTGATGTGCTCGATGAAGTCCAGGGTCTTGCCACCAAAGTCGGTTTCAAGCCGGCCGCGCTGATCTGCCGCCAGGGCCGAGATCAGGTACGACTTGCCCGCCTGGGACAGGCCGAAGAAGCCGATCACCATTGGCGTCGACGCGGCCTTGCGCAGGTCCTTGGCGCGGTTGCGCGCCTGGCGCAGACGCAGGCTCAGGCCATCGGCCTCGGCTTCCACGCTGGCGGCGTTGCCACGCACCTGGTCGATCCACGACAGGGCCTGGCCGGCGCCTTCATGGACAGCGCCCCAGGCGTTCATCAACTGTTGTTGCTTCGGCGTAAGGTCGCTCATTTTCCTTTGACGTTCCCGCTGTCGAGCCAATAGTCGCTGTCACTCAAGCTCATGGTTGGCATGGTATTGAGGGCAAGCTCCAGATCCCGGTCGTAATCGAAATCGGCATCCTGAATATTCGATTGCAGGTCGCAGATGATCAGCTTGTCGCTGATCAAACCCTGCTCCAGCAGTTGGTCCGACGGCTCCTCGACCTCCAGGCGCACGCGCAGTACCGGCGCTTCGCCGCCCTTGCCGAGTGCCTTGGAGAACGCGCTGCTGCCGCGCGGGGTGAAGCGCAAGGTGTACAGCGGCGAGGCCGACCAGCGCTCGGCCGACAACTGCCGATAGCCCAGGTGCATGTCGCCGCGCATTTCCAGCCACGGCGTGCCGCGCTGCTCGCCTTCGCCAACAATCGGCAGTTCGATCCGGCCTTTGGCCGACTGCAGGTTGTGGTAGAGCACGTCGGCATGCTTGATGGTGCCGGCGGTGTCGATCTGGCCGAAGTGCTTGATGATCGAGTACGGCTTGAGCTCGACGGTGCGGAAATAGAAGTTCGGCACGCTGTGCTTGGAGCACAGCAGGCAGATCATCGCGCCGACCGAAGCGGTGCTCTTCGGGTCATCGATCAGGCCGTTGCGGTGGAACGGGTACCAGCCGCCGGTGCGGTAGTTCTGCAGCGGCAGGATGCGCCCTGGCGGCAGCGGCAGGCGCTGGCGGATGAACGCCTGAATGCCCGGCAGGCGCGACGGTCGGCCGGTCAGCAGGAGCATGTCGCAAGGGTAGTGCGAGATCACTTCGCACAGCTCGGCGAGGATCCGGGTGATGTTGATCTGGCCGCCGATGAAGGCCGCATGGACCTGCTCAAGGTCAAACGTGATCGGCGTCTGCAGCAGCTCCAGCGTGCCTTCGCGGCCGACTTCGCGGCGCACTGCGGCATTGACGAACTCGAGCACGCTGTCGTTGATCACGGCAGTGCCCAACACCTCTTGCCAGGTCTGCTCGACGACGTCCTGCGGCTGCGCCGGGTCGTAGTTCTCGTACGCCTTGAGCAGGGCCAGACCCAGCGGCACGAAGATCTGCAGGTTGAGCTGCTGACGCAGGATGCGCTCTTGCGCCGAGGCATCACCGTTGCCGCACAGGCGCGACATCATCGCGTCCGGCGCACTCACGCCAGCGCCCTGCAGGGCCTTGCGGAACGACGGCAGGATGAACTCCTGGATCACGTCGAGGAGGATGTCGTCGCCAGCCACCTTGAAGCCATCGCGGAAACGCTGGTTCGGCACGATGTGCGCGTTGGCCCCGGCGCCGCCGTTGTTGCCACGGTCGAGGCGGTAGTCGGTGATCACCAGGTCAGTGGTGCCGCCGCCGATATCGATGGTGGCCAGGGTGATCTGCTCGGCTTCCTGCTTGTCCGGGCGGGCGAGGGCGGCGAAGAATTCTTCCGGATGACCGGCGAAGTTCTCGTTGACCTCGTTGTACAGGTACACCAGCTGGCCGCAGCTGGCTTCATCCCAATCGACGCGGATGCTTGGCAGCGGCGTGCGCGGGACGATGCTCTTGTCTTTGAACGGGTTGCTCTCGCCGGCATGCCAGCCAAAGCTCTTCCAGACCAGGCCGACGGCTTCGTACATGCGGTTGCTGAGGATGCTGCGCTCGGCTTGAGGCATGCCTGGCGGCACGGTCAGGGTGATGCTGTTGAGGCGGCGCGGCACGCGCGCGTGGCCCTGGCGCGAACGCTGCGCCGGGCTGTTGATCTGGGCCAGCGCCTGGGTGACCACTTCGGCCAGCATGAAGGTCATCAGGTTGCTGCGCGAATAGCGCGGGGTGAACACCGGCATGTCGTTCTTCGGCGGCAGGTACAGGGCCTGGCCGAGGTCGTTGATCAGGTGCGCGAACGGTGCGGCGGTGGCCAGCGGCTCCTTGTCGCTCTTGACGTAGGAGGTATTGAAGCGCCAGCCATGGCCGTAGGCCTTTTCATCCCACAGGTAACGCTTGGGGCTGGACAGCCCGGTCGAGCCTTCGGTACCGCGGCGACGGCTGGCCAGGCGTCCGGCTTCGCCACCGACGCGGGCGATGGTCGGCCACTGGAAGGCATTGTGGCGGCCGCTCTTGACCGAGAAATTATCCTTGCCGAAGTAGGCCTGGGTGAACTCGACGCGGCTTTCGAAGGCTTCGTTGTAGACCTTCTCCGGCTCGCTCAGGTCGCGCAGTTCGAGCACGTAGTTGTGGCGCATACCGGAGCCTGCCTGGCCGTGGTCCTCGATGAGGATGCCGCAGGTGCGCGAGTTGCCCACATCGAGTACCAGGTCGACCGGGATTGGCTGCACCACACCCTGAATCTCGTTGGCGACAACCTTGATTTCCGGGATTTCGACCTTGGGCTTCTCGACGCTCTGCTCAGCCGGCACTGGCCGACGCAACAGGCTCAGCAGGTTGAGGTAGTGGGCCAGGTGACGGTTGCCCTGCAGATCACGTTCGAGGCGCTCGCGGGTCCACTCGGCGCGGGCTTCGCCATACAGCTCGGCAAGCCACTCGCGGATCCAGCCGTGGGTCAGGAACCAGCCGTATTCACGGGCGCTGCAGGCCAGCTTGAAATCGACCCCGGAGCGCACGTCTTCTTCGTTCGGCGCCAGGTAATGAGCACCGGCCACTGCGGCCATGATGCGCGTATCGAAGGCCAGCGTCAGGCGATGGGTATTGCCGTCCAGGTCCGGCTCGGCCAGCTTGACCAGGCGCATCCGCGACCAGTTGTTGGGGCCTTCGTCAAACCGATGCGGCGCCATGAAGCGCAGGAACGGCAATGGCAGCCAGACGCCATCGAACAGCTTCAGGCTTTCTTCCATGGCGACGCGGAAGTGGTTGTCGTCGCTGCTGTCGAATTCGACCTGGACGACCTTGTCCGGCTCCGGCTCGTAGAAGTCCTTGTACTCGCGCGACCACAGCAGGCGCGTCGGCACCATGCCGTTGTTGAGCTGGACGAACTTGCCCGCTTGCTCGCCGTCCGGGCCGAGACGCAGGGCGAAATCCATGAATTGAATGCCGGTATCGCTGACCAGCGTGACCGTTTCTTCGAACTGGGTGATTTCGGGCAACATCTTCTGCGTCTCGTATTATTGGCCGGCTTGTTTCATCAGCATCGGGAAGGCGTCGGCGCCATAGTTGCCGGCGCAGTCAGCCGGGCCGGATGCGCCTGGCTTGCAATTGACCTGGGGCAGGTCGTAGCTGCTGCCGTCAGCACAGGCGGCTTGGCCGGCACTGGTGATCGACAGCTGACCTTGATTCATGGCCGCCGAAACCGGTGCCTGGCAGCGCACGCCATCGGAGCGGCTGACGGTGGCATTGCCTTTGCCGTCCTTGAAGTCGTACTTCAGGCGCAGCGGCTTGCTGGTGCCGACTTCCTGGATGCCGGCACCGGCCCAGTCGCCATTGAGGAAGCTGGCGGTGCCTTCGGCGGCGTCAGGCGGAATGCTGAGCAGGTTCGCCTGGGGAGCGGGCGCAGGGGGTTCTGTTGGCAGTTCGGGTGGCGTCGTGCTCGGGCCTGGCTCGGGTGCAGGCGCGGGTTCCGGCGCTGGCGCTGGGGCGGGTTCAGGCTCAGGCGCAGGCTCAGGCGCGGTGGTCTCGCCCGACACTGGCGGTTCAGGTGTTGGCTCGGGTGCAGGTGGCGTTGCATCTGGGTTGCCGGCCCCTGGGCCAGTGCCGCCAGCGTCTGGCAGGCCAGCACCGGTGCCCGGCACTTGACCGGTGCCAGTACCCAGGTTGCCAGTGCCGCTGCCGCTATGCGTTCCAGTGTCGATCACCGGCGCTTTCGGATTCGGGTCAGGCAGCTGCAGGCCCGGCACATTCAGGCCCGGCCAGCAGCTGCGCAGGCCGAACAACAGCAGCAACAGCAGCAAAAATGGCAGCAGCCACCACCAACCCAGCCGACGCCACCACGGCGCGGCGGCAACCGGCACTGGCGGCGCAACCGGCGGTACTGGCGCAGGAGCAATCGGTGGCACGGGTGGCGGTGCGATCACTGGCTCGGCGGCTTTGGCAGCACGCGGATACAGGCAATGCAAGGGCTGGCGGCTGCGCTCGGCGCCGGCATGGATAAAGCCCCAGAAGGTCAGGACCGGGCGGCCATCCACCAGATACACGAAGTTTTCGTCGGGAAACGGCACCACACAGGTCAGCAGCTTGCCGAACACTGTGTTGTCGCCCTGCACGGCATTGCGGGCGCCGGGCAACGGCGCGCCGTTGGCATCCAGGCCGAGCATGCTGTTGCTCAGGTCATTGATGCGCAGCTGCAGTACTTCGAGCTGGGCTCGGGCAGGCGCTCGCTCTTCTTCGGTAGCGCTGCTCCAAGGGATCACATCGCCCGGGCGCTCGCTGTACCAGTCAAGGGTGCTGCCCAGCGCATCCGGCTGCGGGATGGCCAGGTGCTCGACCAGGTGCGGATGCTCCGGGTACTTGCGGCGGATCGCCTCGCGCAGCTGCAAAGCGGCACGATAGACCGGCTGGCCAGTCTCTCCCAAAGCGGTAAAGTTTTCACTCTTACCACTGCGTAGCAATACTCCGCGCATCCTTGTAGACCCTACCTAGTCTTGTATCGATCCGTTTCAGTAATCACACCTTGATACTGAATAGCCGCGCAACACTACTTGCAAAGTCATTTAGCCGTCAATTTAAGTTAGATGGCTTTTTGACGTCATTGCCCCGGCTTGCGGTTAAACTGCCCGCACCCGGTCAGCGGTACCGGCTGATCTGCCCTTGCACAATGGAGCGTGACCACGATGAGTCTCTGGGATGACCTGAAGAAAAAGGCCTACGACGCCAACCCCGAGCTGGCTGCCAAAGCCGCCCAGGCGCTGGACAAAGCCCGTGACCTGGCTGTCGAGGCCGGGCAAAAAGCTGCGCCGATCCTCAAGCAGGCCAGCGACAAGGCCACCGTCTACGCCCAGGAGAAAACCCCGATTCTCAAGGCCCAGGCGCTCAAGGCCATCGACGACGCCAAGCTGCGCCGCGCCCAGTTGCAAGAGCAGGCCAAGCGCGACAAGGCCGCTCGCGCCGAAATGATCCGCACCATGTACGACATCACCCTGGCGCCCGACGACGTCAACTTCATCGAAGAGCCGTTCAACCACTTCGAGCGCCAGTTGGGGTTCTTTGTCTTCAATGGCGAAGTGCTCGACAGCCAGAAGCGCAACCAGACCCACCTCGACGCCTACCACTCGCACCGCACCACTGGCGGCACGATGTGGCAGGGCACCGGCTCGACTGGCAGCAGTTCGTCGAGCATGCAGGTGAGCACCCACAACGTGCAGGAGCATGAGTTCTGGGTGCGCCTGGAAAATGGCAAAGAGTCGTGCTTCCAGCTCAACAATACCCAGGTGCGCATCCGCCCCGGCCAGCACGTCAGCCTGCTGTTCGTGCATAACGCCGGCAACCAGAACGGCACCCTGGTCGCGCTGTACAACCACAATGCCGGGGAAAACTTCACCGTCCTCACCCCGGCGCAGATCAACCAGGCGTTCGACCTCTACACCCAGGCGCCGGGGTTCTTCAATCAGCGTGAAGTCAACGACACCCGCCACCGGCTGTTGCAGGCACTCGACCTGCGGATTGGTCAACTGGTGCGCTACATGGCAGTGCACGGCGACCGCCGTAATGGGCAAGTGATCGAGGCAGAACAGGATTGATCGACTGCGGGTCGCTTGAGCGGCCCGTCACACAAGGAAAGCAACATGAAGTTGAAATGGGCCGTAGCGATGGGTGGGGTACTGGGGCTGGCCGGTTGCGATGCAGTCAGCCAGTTCCAGCAGGCGCGAGCGCTGCAGGAGCTGCGCCAGGAGTGTTTTGGCAATTTCACCAACAGCTGTGTCAGCAAGACCATTGATTACAACATTGGTCTGGTTGAAGCAGTGCCGTTCGCCGGGCCGGAAGACAAGCAGGCCATTCTCGCGATGTTTGGCGATGCCGGCTGGGACCTCTATGAACAGGCAGTGCGTGAGGTCAAGGATGACGTCGTCAGTGCGCTCGAAGCGAGCCGCCCCGGGATGTTTTCACGCTGGATTCTTGGCGATGCACAGCCGTTCGATGGCAAAGGGGTGATGGAGTTTTCCCAGAGCGAACTGGAGCCTATTCGCAAGCGCATAAGCGAGGTATACATCGCCAGGATCAAAGCTGCTGGCCTGACCCCGAATGCCCAGGCAATGGCGCACTACAGCGCAGCCAGCCAACCGGCCACCAGCACCGTTATTGCTCCAGAACAGCAGCCAGCCGTGCAGCCGCCAGGCGCAACTGATGCGCTGCTCAAGGTCGCCATCGACCAGATGGTTGCGGACGAAATTGCAACCGATGGCGGCAGTGAATACGACGAAGGCCGTCAGGTGCTGGAAGTGGATCTCGATGGAGATGGCGTCGAAGATGCCGTGGTGCTTTACACCATCGAAGGCCAGGGCGGTGGCAATGGCTCGTTCCAGACCCTTGCGGCGCTGTACCGTGATGGCAACAGCTGGAGCGCCAAAGGCAAGACCATCCTCGGCGGCGCCACCGACCTACAGCTGCTCGGCCCGAACCTGATCGGCGTGACCGTGTTGACTCACAGCGACGAAGATCCACGCTGCTGCCCGAGCCAGGAGAGTGTGGTCAAGTATCAGTGGAATGGTGCAGCCTTTGCCGAGCTGCCGGATACGGTTAAGTCAGCGGGTTGACGCTTGGTGCGCTTCGCTCAAGCTAAGTGATATTCAGCGCCAAGCAGCGCCGCAAAGCTGTCTTTGGCAGGGTGGCTGCCAGTGTGCTTGTTGCAGATGAAGTAGTTCTGCACTGGCGCCAGGTCGGCGAAGCTGAAGCCGCTGATGCCGTAGCTGGCAATGCTGGTGATGTTCACCTCTAGCCCGTGCGGCGTCAGCCAGCGTTGCAGCGACTGCCGGTACGGGCAGCCCTCAGGCCACATCAACCAGGTTCGCCCCTGCAATGGGCTTGTCGCTGCTTGGCAGGTGAGGTCCGCACAAACGAAAAAGCCCCGGGACAAGTCCCAGGGCTTTTTCTTGATATGGCGCACTCGGCGGGATTCGAACCCACGACCCCTGCCTTCGGAGGGCAGTACTCTATCCAGCTGAGCTACGAGTGCAACGCGGCGCAATGATACCCATCTTGGCCTAGCGCGTCCATCGCCTTGATCTGTAGCCGTTTTCGTTGTGAAACATGCCCAGCGGCACTACGGGCACGAATGTCGGAGCGGTGCTTACCTCACAAGGCAATCAACTCCGGGCGCAAGCCCTCCACCCGCTGCGACGCGGGCTTGAAGTAACCGCCGTCGCCGGTGATCTGATGCAGCACCCGCTCGCGCAAACCATGCAGCGCCACCCCGGTGCGCTGGCGCGGGTGCGGCAGGTCTATCTCGACCACCGCCTTGATCCGCCCCGGGCGCGGCTCCAGCACCACCACCCGATCCGCCAGATAGGTGGCCTCTTCGGCATCGTGGGTGACCAGCAAGGTGGTGATGCCGGAGCGCTCGCGGATCGCCAGCAGTTCGTCCTGCAACTGCTGTCGGGTCAAGGCGTCGAGCGCGCCAAACGGCTCGTCCAACAGCAGGATGCGCGGGCTGGCGACCAGCCCTCGGGCGATTGCCACACGCTGGGCCATGCCGCCAGACAGCTGGTGCGGATACGCCGTCTCGAAGCCAACCAGACCCACCAACTGCACGAACTCATGCACGCGGCGGGCGCGTTCGCCCTGGCTCAGTTTCTCGTTGACCAGCCCCAGGCCGATGTTCTGCTCGACCGTCAGCCACGGGAACAGCCGGTGCTCCTGAAAGACAATGCCGCGTTCGCCGCCGATGCCCTGCACCGGCTTGCCATCGACGTGAATGCTGCCGCTGTAGTCGGTATCCAGGCCCACCAACAGCCGCAGCAAAGTCGACTTACCGCACCCGGAGGCGCCGACGATGGCAATGAACTCGCCTTCGTTGATGGCCAGATTGAAGTTGTTGATGGCCTCGAAGGCCTGGCCATCGACCGTAAAGGTTTTGCCGACTTGCTCGAAGCTCACCAGCGCTGGCGTGGTGTCGGCTTGATTGGCGGCGTGCAGGGTCGAGGTGTTGAAGGCGTTCATGCAGTTCTCCAGCGCGTGGCGCGCGATTCGAGGCGTTGTCCAAGGTTGCCGAGCAGGGCGCCGATCAGGCCGATCAGGACCATCGCCGCCATCACCTGGTCCATGCGGAACAGCTGCTGTGCGCCGAGCATCAGGCTGGCGATACCGCCATCGGACGGCATGAAGTATTCCGCGCCGATGGTGCCCAGCCAGGCGTAGATCAGCGACAGGCGCAGGCCGGCAAATATTGCGGGGGCAGCGCCGGGCAAAATCAGCAAGCGCAAGCGCTTGGGCAGGTTCAGGCCCATCACTTGGGCAGCCTCTCCCAACTGCGGCGACAGGCTGGCGATGCCGCGCTGGGTTGCAATGAACAGCGGGAAGAACGCCGCCAGGCTGACAAACACCAGCTTGGCCGCTTCGCCCAGGCCGAACCACGCGGTGAGCAATGGCACCCAGGCAAAGATCGCCACCTGGCGCAGGGCTGACAGGGTCGGCCCGAGGGTTCGTTCGGCGGGTTTCGACAAGCCCAGCAGTACCCCCAGCGCAAAGCCTGCACCGCCGCCCAGCAGCAAGCCGCTCAGTGCCCGCTGCAGACTCAAGCGCAGCGCCTCCAGCAGCGAGCCATCGGCGATGCCTGCCTGCAGGCTGGCCAGCACGCCCAGTGGCGAAGTAAGAATATTGTCGTCGACCCAGCCAAAGCTGCTGGCGGCCTGCCACAGCGCCAGCAGGCCCAGCGGCAACAACAATCCTTGCCAGGCCCGTGGTAACTGCGCCCGGCCTTGCTCGCCGGTAGCCGCTTGCGGCCAGAACAACAGGCGCCGCTCCAGGCTGCTGAAACCGCGGTCCATCAAGAACCCGACCGCGCCGATCAGTACGATGCAGAGGAATACCAGATCGAGCATGAACAGCTGCCGACCCCACACCATCAGGTAGCCGATGCCCTCGCTGGAGGCCAGCAGCTCGACGGCCAGCAGCGAGGTCCAGCCTGTCGCCAGCGCCAGCCGCACTCCCGCCAGAAACAACGGCAGGGCAGCCGGCAACAGCAGCCGACGGAACAGCAAATGTGCCGGCAGGCGCAAGGTCGCTGCGGCTTCCCGCAGTTTGGGTTGTGCATCGCGCACGCCCACTAGCGTGTGCAAGGTCACCGGCACCACTACCGCCTTGATCAGCACCACCAGCTTGAGCAGCTCGCCGATGCCGAAAAACAGCATGAACAGCGGGATCCAGGCCAGCGTCGGGATCTGTGCCAGTGCGATGAACGTCGGCATCACCAACGTCTGCGCCCTGCGCGAAGCGCCCAGCCAAGTCCCCAGCAGCAATCCGCCGGCAATCCCCGCGAGCAACCCGTAAAGCAGCCGCTGCAAACTTATCCACAGGTGCCCCCAAAGCTCGGCACTGCCAAACTCCAGCGCACTCTGCCAAACCAGCGCCGGCCCCGGCAGAATCTGCTCGCTCATCCAATGCCAACGGCTGGCCACCACCCACAACAACGCCAAACCCACTGGCACTATCCAGGCCAGCCACCCTTGGCCGGAACGGTCATGACGGGGCGCCATGCCGGACGCAACAGGGCTGCGCAGCTGCCCCAGCAATCCCCGTCCCTGTCGCAAAATGTCGCCCATCGCGCCCTCCAACAAACCGCAATTAACATATTCAATAAAAGAATAAAAAATTACGCATAGATAATTTCAAGACATAAGAGCATGCAGGCCACGCATCGAGAACCCCCCAGGCAATGCGTTCTACTCATATTTCAAATGCACGTTCCGCAACCCCGGCGACACACCCCGCCAACCCTGATTTATGCCTTTTAGTTACTAAAGCATGCACATTCAGTCTTTGTTACTTCTAACCATCCTTGCCTAGCTTCTGCCCAAAGCGCCGGCCCTTGCCGGTGGCAGCCTGCCAAGGAGCCGTGCCATGAAAACCCCGCTACGTCACCTACTCACCCGCTTCGCCCCGACCGTGCTGGCCGGCCTGCTGAGCGGCCTCGCCCTGACTACTCAGGCTGCCGAAGTCGACAGCATCCGTATCGCCGTGCCCGACCTCAGCGCCGGCAGCAAGCCCAGCGCCGGTGGCGTGGTCGACGTGCTGCGCAGCCAGCAACTGCTGGAAAAGGAATTCGCCAAAGACGGCATCAAAATCGACTGGCACTTCTTCAAGGGCGCCGGCCCGGTGATCAACGAAGCGCTGGCCAACGGCCAGGCTGACTTCGCCTACCTCGGCGACCTGGCAGCGATCATCGGCAAGGCCAATGGCCTCGATACGCGGGTGCTGTCGGCTGGTGTGCGGGGGGTCAAGAGTTACCTCGGCGTGGTGCCGGGCTCAGGCATCAAGACCCTGGCCGACCTCAAGGGCAAGCGCGTGGCGGTGTTCCGCGGCACGGCCAACCAGCTGTCGTTCGCCAGCGCGTTGGCCAGCCAGGGCTTGTCCGAACGCGACCTGAAAGTCATCAACCTGGATTTCAACGCCGCCAATGCCGCCATCGCCGCCAAGCAGATCGACGCCACCTGGGGCCTGTCCAACCTGCTCTCGCTGCGTGAGCGCGGGCTGGTCGAGCTGCCGGTCAGTTCGCGCGACCTCAAGGGCGCCGGCAGCACCCAGGCGGTGCTGCTGGGCACCGGCGAATTCATCCGTCAGCACCCCGAGCTGACTGCACGTTTGGTCAAGGCCCAGGAGCAGGCCAGCCAATGGCTGCGCGACGAGCACAACCGCCAGGCCTACATCGAGCTGGTGGCCACCACCGCCAATTACCCGCGGGTGATTCTCGAAGGCGACCTGGCTGAGGAAAACCTCGCCGAGTACTTCGATCCACGGCTGGACGCCGAGTTTGTCGGCTTGCTCCAGCAAGGCGTCGATCTGGCTGCCAAAGAGCGCCTGATCCGCCGCGGCTTCCAAGTCTCCGAATGGATCGAGCCACGCTTCCTCGACGCTGCCCTGCAACAGACCCAGGCCACCCAGGCCGCCCGCTGAATCATCACAACGCCCGTCATATGACCGTGAGGACCACCGCTATGAGCAACGCCGCACTGGCTACCGCGCCACACACCGCTGCACTGGAAATCCTGCCGATTGGCGGCCGTATCGGCGCCGAGATTCGCGGCATCGCGCTGTCGGCCGAGCTGGACGCCGCCAGCATCGATGCCATCCAGGCTGCCCTGGTGGAACACAAGGTGATCTTCTTCCGCGCCCAGCATCACCTCGACGATGCTGCCCAGGAAGCCTTTGCCAAGCGCCTCGGCGAACCAGTCGCACACCCGACCGTGCCGGTACTCGACGGCAGCCATTACCTGTTCCAGCTCGACGGCGCGGAAGGCCAGCGGGCCAATGCCTGGCACACCGACGTGACCTTCGTCGATGCCTACCCGAAAGCTTCGATCCTGCGCAGCGTGGTCGCTCCCGCCTCGGGCGGCGACACCGTCTGGGCCAATACCGCAGCCGCCTACCGCGAGCTGCCTGAGCCGCTGCGCGAGCTGGCCGACAAGCTCTGGGCCGTGCACAGCAACGAATACGACTACGCCACGGCCAAACCGGATGTCAGCCCGGAGAAGCTCGAGCGCCACCGCAAGGTGTTCACCTCGACCGTTTACGAGACCGAACACCCGGTGGTGCGTGTGCACCCCATCAGTGGCGAGCGCGTGCTGCAACTGGGCCAGTTCGTCAAACGCATCAAAGGTTATTCACAGGCCGATTCGGCGCACCTGTTCGCTGTGTTGCAAGGGCATGTCACTCGCCTGGAAAACACTGTGCGCTGGCGTTGGCAGGTCGGCGATGTGGCGATCTGGGACAACCGCGCCACCCAGCATTACGCGCTGGACGACTACGGCACCCAGCCGCGCATCGTGCGCCGGGTGACCTTGGCCGGCGAAGTGCCGGTGGGGGTGGATGGCCAGTTGAGCCGCACTACTCGCAAGGGCTGATATGGCCGGGGGCCGCTTTGCGGCCCTTCGCGGGTGAACCCGCTCCCACAGGATTACGGCGGCGCTGCAAATTCCTGTGGGAGCGGGCTTGCCCCGCGAAGGGCCGCAAAGCGGCCCCAAGATCGACCTGAAACACTCAAGTCTCGCTATCACAGGCAAGCAACTGCCTGACCAACCCCTGCGCCAACGGCGACAAACCATACCCCACTCGGCTAACCACGCCATACCGTGTATAGCACTCATCTTCCTGCTCCTGGCTGAGGTCAACCAGCTCCAGCGCCACCAGCCCACCTTCCCCCTGATACGGCCGCAGATTGGCGCTGCAGGCGATGCCGATGGTGTCCGAGTGCGCGACCACATTGAGCAGCGCGTAACCATGCTCACACTCGACGCTGGGCAAAAAATCTTGCCGGCCACTGAGGTCGCTGAGGATCTTGCGGATGTTCGGCGGGCGGAAGGTGGTCGCCAGCGGATAGTCGAACAGGTCCCGCGCGCGCACCTCGGCTTGAGCCGTGAGCGGATGCCCGGCGCGGCAGCAGAAGTGCCAGCGCTGCGGCGTCAGCTTGTGCACGCGGTAGTCCGGGTCGGCTTCGAACTGACGCGTGTCGGCGACAAAGAACTCGATCTCTTCGGCCATCAACCGGCGGTTCAGCGCCTGCCAGTTATCCACCTGAAAACAGGTGCGCGCCGCCGGGTATTCGGCAACGAACCGCGCCACCGCCCGCGGTACCAACCCGCCGGCCGGCGCCGGCCCTGAGCCGAAGCGCACCAGGCCGGTCGTCGCGCCGTTGAACTGGTTGATCTCGTTGGCCAGGTTGTGCGCGCCATGCACCAGCCGACGCGCGTGCTCCAGCACCAGCAAACCCTGCCGGGTCGGTGCCAGCTCCTTGCTGGCGCGGTCGATCAGGCGACAGCCGACGTTGTGCTCGAGGGTCTGAATGCTCCGGCTGAAGGCCGATTGCGACAGGCTCACGGCAACGGCCGCAGCAACGAAGCTGCGGTGCTCGACCAGGGCGATGAAGTGGCGCAGTTGGCGCAGATCTATATGCATTTTCTACATGGAAACTTTCGGTGAAATGCAATTGGCAGGAAGGGTTGTGAACCTTATAAAGGGTGTTACTTATTCCACAAAATATGAATTAAACATATTTATAGATCAAATAAGAATATAAGCCTGCCAGACCGCGATTCGGTTCCGCCAACGGAAATGCTCGCCAAGGCCCACGCCTCTAGGAGCACCCGTATGTCTCGACTTTCCCGCTGGCCCGCCCGGGCCACACTGTTTGCCCTGCAGCCGCTTGCCGCCGGGGTGTTGCTTGCGGCGGCCAACAGCAGTTTTGCTGACCAACCCGTCGGCGCCACGCCCGCGGTGGAGGCGGGTGCCCAACTCGGTACGGTCACGGTCAACGCCCGCCGCCGCGTAGAAACAGCGCAAAGCGTGCCGACCCCGATCAGTGTGCTCAGCAGCGAAACCCTCGAAACCCAGCGCATCTACCGCGTGCAGGATCTGCAACAGCTGGTACCGAGTACCAACGTCTCCTACGTGCATGCACGCCAGTCGAGCATTTCCATCCGAGGCCTGGGCAACAACCCGGCCAGCGATGGCCTCGAAGGCAGCGTCGGCATCTATCTGGACAACGTCTACCTCGGCCGCCCGGGCATGGCCGTATTCGACCTGCTCGACGTCGAGCAACTGGAAGTGCTGCGCGGCCCGCAAGGTACCTTGTTCGGCAAGAACACCACCGCTGGCGTGCTCAACATCACCACGCGCAAACCTACCTTCCATACAGAGGGCAGCGTGCAGACCTCGCTGGCCGAAGATGGCTACTGGCAGACCCAGGCCAGCTACTCCGGCCCGCTCAGCGACACCCTGGCCGGGCGCATCAGCGCTTACCGCACCGAAGACGACGGCTATGTGAAGAACGTCTACAACGGCGACGACCTCAATGGCGGCAAGCGTCAGGGCTTTCGTACCCAGTTGCTGTTCAAGCCCAACGAGGCGTTCAACCTGCGCTGGATCGGCGAGTACAACGAAGAGGACTCCAACAACGGCATCCTCAGCCTGTACAGCACCGGCCCGACCATCAATGGGGTCAACCGCTATGAAAGCCTGGCCAACCAGGCCGGTGCGACGCTGGTGTCGGGCAAGGACCGCAAGGTCAACTTCGACTCGGATCAGCAGGTAACGGTGTTCCAGGGCGGCACCTCGGTCGAGGCCAACTGGACCCTGCCCAACGATTTCACCCTGACCTCGATCAGCGCTTACCGCTGGTGGGACTTCACCCCGCGCAACGACGACGGCCTCAACGTGGCGGCCAGCTACAACGCCGGCGTGTCGGTGCGCGACAAGCAGTACTCGCAGGAAATTCGCCTGGCCTCGCCGACCGGCGGCTTCTTCGATTACGTGCTCGGTGCCTACTACTTCAAGCAGGACCTGGACAACAAATCGTTCAACTATTACGGCCCGCAGGCGGACATCTGGAACGCCACCCCAGCGGGCGCGCTGGCCAACGTCACCACGATCGGCAACGGCCACATCGATACCGACAGTTACGCGCTGTTCGCCCAGGGCACCTGGCACCTGACCGACCGCCTCGACTTCACCGCCGGCGTACGCGGCACCTATGAAGAGAAAAGCGCCTGGGTCGACCGCGCTGCGCCCAGCGGTGGCGCGGCGGTTACCGGTGCGGCCGCTGCGGCGCGCAATGGCCGGGTCGGCGCCTACGACTCGGGCGACCTCAACCAGTACAGCTTCAGCCCGACCGGCCTGCTCAGCCTGAGCTACCGCTTCAGCGATGCCGTGCTCGGCTACGCCAGCCTCACCCACGGCGAGAAATCCGGCGGGGTCAACCTTACCGTCGGCGCCGCGCCAAGGCTGGGCACCGACTCGTTGCTGGTCGGTACCGAGCGGGTCAACAACGCCGAAGTCGGGCTCAAGACCACCCTGTTCGACAACCGCCTGCAGCTCAACAGCAACCTGTTCTGGGCCCAGGTGCACGGCTACCAGGCCAACGTCTACGACCAGGTCAACCGCGTGCAGTACCTGGCCAACGCCGGCAGCGTGCGTTCGCGCGGGGTCGAGTTCGAAGCCACGGCGCTGCCGATCCAGGGGCTGACCCTGAATTTCAACGGCTCGTGGAACGACGTGCGCTACACCGACTACAAGGACGCGCCATGCCCGCCGGAAGTGAGCCTGGCCAATGCCACCGCCACCTGCGACTTGTCTGGCCATCAAGTGGTCGGCGCCTCCAAGTACATCGCCAACTTCAACGGCCAGTACAAATGGCAGCTGACGGATCGCATCGAGCCCTACGTCACCGCCAGCTACGCCTTCCGCTCGCGGGCGGTGGGCACCATCGATGACTCCGACTTCGGCCAGATCCCCAGCTACGCGCTGGTCAACCTCTCTACCGGCGTGCGCCTGGACCAAGGTGACGGCGTCGTCGACCTGTCGCTGTGGGTGAAAAACGCCGGCGACAAAACCTACTTCACCAGCCTGTGGAACTCCGCCAACGGCGGTTATGCCGGCGTGCTCGGCACCCCACGCACCTTCGGTGCCACCGCCCGTTACGACTTCTAAGTACAAGGAGCTTTGCCATGAATGCCAAGACCGAAACCCTCGACCTGCCCGAAGGCGCTTGCCTGACTGCCAAGGTCCCCGACCGTGACGAAGCGCTGCTCGGCGACGTGGTGGTCAACCCGTACCGGCTGGCGCCGCTGACCGCGATCATCCGCGATGGCGGCCGCGCGATCAGCGCCGCCCATGTGCGCGTGCGCGGCCGTGGCGAGCGCGGGGTGGATATCAGCTACGACGTCAGCGACCGCTCGCTGTGGACCTACGGCGGCATCCCAGTGTTTGGCCTGTACCCGGACCACGTCAACCAGGTCGAGGTCAGTTACAAGCTCGACGGCGAGCGCATCCGCGAGCAGTACCAGATCTACGCCCCGGCCGTGCGCCTGCCGGTGGTGGCCAAGCAGACCGCCGCCCTGCCTGAAGTAGTACCGGTCAAGGTCGCGCCGGGCTTCGAGCAGCGCCTCTACTTGTTCAACCACCTGCTCGGCGATATCCCCGGTGGTCGTGCCCTGAAGTGGAATGCCCTGGGCGGCGCTGCCGAGTGGGACCAGGTCGGCAACAACTGGATTTCCGACAGCAATGGCGACGTGCGCTGGTATCTGGACATCGAACAGATCCACGACTCTAACCGCCGCGATGGCCTTGGTGGGACCATGGGCTTCCAGCAGACCCGCGACGGCAAACTGATCTGGGGCCAGGGCCAGACCTACTCCAAGTACGACCTGCTCGGCCGCCAGGTGTGGCAGCGCAACCTGCCGGACAAGTTCGCCGACTTCTCCCACGAGATTCGCGAAACACCCCATGGCACCTACCTGCTGCGGGTCGGCACCAGCGACTATCGCCGCCCTGACGGCAAGCGCGTGCGCTCGGTGCGCGACCACATCATCGAGGTCAACGAAGCCGGCGATGTGCTGGAGTTCTGGGACCTCAACCAGATCCTCGACCCGTATCGCGGCGACCTACTGGAAACCCTCGGCAAGGCCGCCGTGCAATTACCCGCCGGCGTGGCTCGGCAGGACAGCAACCTGGCCAATGAACTGGCCGAGGGCGACCTGCCGTTCGGCGACATCCCCGGAGTCGGCACCGGGCGCAACTGGGCCCACGTCAATGCCATCGACTACGACGCAGATGACGACAGCATTATCATTTCAGCACGCCACCAAGGCGTGGTTAAGATCGGTCGCGACAAGCAGGTGAAGTGGATTCTGGCCTCACCGCAGGGCTGGCCGCAGCGCCTGCGCGACAAGGTGCTGACGCCGATCGCCAGCGAAGGCTTCGACTGGTCGTGGACCCAGCACACCGCCTGGCTCACCGGCAAAGGCACGCTGACTGTGTTCGATAACGGCTGGGGCCGCGACTTTGCCGCGACCAAGCTCAGCGGCAACTACAGCCGCGCCGTCGAATACCGTATCGATGAAGCCAAAGGCACTGTCGAGCAGGTCTGGGAATACGGCAAGGAGCGCGGAGACGAGTGGTACAGCCCGGTCACCTCGGTGGTCGCCTACCGCCCGGAAACCGACACCCAGTTCATCTATTCGGCCTCGGTCGGCTTCCTCACCAAAGACAAACTCACCACCACCACCCTCAACGAAGTGCGCCGCGGCACCCAAGAAGTGCTGGTCGAGCTCAAAGTGCTCAGCCGCCAGCCAGGCAGCGTCGGCTACCGCGCGCTGGTCATCGAACTCGACAAGGCATTCTAAAAGCGTACAAGTACCTGTGGGAGCGGGTTCACCCGCGAAGGGCTGCGCAGCGGCCCCACATTATCAGCTTTGCCGCTGACATCGCCGGGCCCGCTTTGCGGGCCTTTCGCGACACAAGGCCGCTCCTACATCAAGACTGCGCCATTCCCCAAATATCCGCCGCGCCAGCGTCGCTGGCCTTTCACGACGCACGGGGCTACTGTTGTCGGGCCCTGCGCGGGCCACGCAACGCTGGCGAAAATCGGACGAGGTGTTCAACCACTCGTTCTTTTTTTCGAACAGCCTATTGTCCAAGACCCAACAGACCCTTACGATTCGTTTGAGATTTCAAACGCTCAAGCCCCGTAACGGCCGTTTTCCGTGTTGGGGTGCGTGTTCAACAATCAATAATTCGCTCCGTGCGCTCACGGTGCTCAAGGGAAGCCGACATGCAGCTCAAAGACGCTCAGTTGTTCCGCCAGCAAGCCTTCGTCAACGGTGAATGGCTGGATGCGGACAACGGCCAGACCATCCAGGTGACCAACCCGGCTACCGGTGAAGTCATCGGCACCGTGCCAAAGATGGGCGCCGCTGAAACCCGCCGCGCCATCGAAGCTGCCGACAAGGCCCTGCCGGCCTGGCGTGCCCTGACTGCCAAAGAGCGTTCGAACAAGCTGCGTCGCTGGTTCGAGCTGATGATCGAGAACCAGGACGACCTGGCTCGCCTGATGACCACCGAGCAAGGCAAGCCGCTGGCTGAAGCCAAGGGCGAAATCGCCTACGCCGCCTCGTTCATCGAGTGGTTCGCCGAAGAAGCCAAGCGCGTCTATGGCGACACCATCCCGGGCCATCAGCCAGACAAGCGCCTGATCGTCATCAAGCAGCCAATCGGCGTTACCGCGGCCATCACCCCGTGGAACTTCCCGGCCGCGATGATCACCCGTAAAGCCGGCCCGGCCCTGGCCGCTGGCTGCACCATGGTGCTCAAGCCTGCTTCGCAGACCCCGTATTCCGCTCTGGCCCTGGCCGAGCTGGCCACCCGCGCCGGCATCCCGGCTGGCGTGTTCAGCGTTGTCACCGGCAGCGCCGGCGACATCGGCACCGAGCTGACCGGCAACTCGATCGTGCGCAAGCTGTCCTTCACCGGCTCGACCGAAATCGGCCGCCAGCTGATGCAGGAATGCGCCAAGGACATCAAAAAAGTCTCGCTGGAGCTGGGTGGCAACGCTCCGTTCATCGTGTTCGACGACGCTGACCTGGACAAGGCAGTCGAAGGCGCGATCATCTCCAAGTACCGCAACAACGGCCAGACCTGCGTCTGCGCCAACCGTATCTACGTGCAGGACGGCGTCTACGACGCGTTCGCCGAGAAGCTCAAGGCCGCTGTGGCCAAGCTCAAGATCGGTAACGGTCTGGAAGACGGCACCACCACCGGCCCGCTGATCGACGGCAAGGCTGTAGCCAAGGTCCAGGAGCACATCCAGGACGCAGTCAGCAAAGGCGCCAAGATCCTTTCCGGCGGCAAGCTGATCGAAGGCAACTTCTTCGAACCGACCATCCTCGTCGACGTGCCGAAAACTGCAGCCGTAGCCAAGGAAGAGACCTTCGGCCCACTGGCGCCGCTGTTCCGCTTCAAAGACGAAGCCGAAGTCATCGCCATGTCCAACGACACCGAATTCGGCCTGGCCTCGTACTTCTACGCCCGCGACATGAGCCGTGTGTTCCGTGTTGCCGAAGCGCTGGAATACGGCATGGTCGGCATCAACACCGGCTTGATCTCCAACGAAGTTGCGCCATTCGGCGGCATCAAGGCTTCGGGCCTGGGCCGCGAAGGTTCCAAGTACGGTATCGAGGACTACCTCGAGATCAAGTACCTGTGCATCAGCGTCTGATCCAGTAGCAAGGTTTTTACCTCTGCCAGCGGGGCGCGAGAGCGACGTCTCGCTGGTCTTTTTATATTGCAGGACCTGGTGGCCCGGGCGCTCGCGCCAGTCGATCAACGAATACTGATCGCGAACAGACCCAGCCACCCCCAAGCGCCGCTATCAGTCGGCGCAATTGAGGGCACTATGAGCAAGACCAACGAATCCTTGATGCAACGTCGTGTCGCCGCCGTCCCACGTGGCGTTGGCCAGATCCACCCGATCTTCGTCGACACCGCGAAGAACGCTACCGTGATCGACGTTGAAGGCCGCGAACTGATCGACTTCGCCGGCGGCATCGCCGTACTCAACACCGGCCACCTGCACCCGAAAGTGGTTGCCGCTGTTCAGCACCAGCTGACCAAGGTCAGCCACACCTGCTTCCAGGTGCTGGCCTACGAGCCTTACGTCGAGCTGTGCGAAAAAATCAACGAGCTGGTCCCAGGCGACTTCGACAAGAAGACCCTGCTGGTCACCACCGGCTCCGAAGCGGTTGAAAACGCCGTCAAGATCGCCCGCGCTGCCACTGGCCGTGCTGGCGTGATCGCCTTCACCGGCGGCTACCACGGCCGTACCATGATGACCCTGGGTCTGACCGGTAAAGTCGTACCATACTCGGCCGGCATGGGCCTGATGCCAGGCGGCATCTTCCGCGCGATCTTCCCGAACGAGCTGCACGGCGTGAGCATCGACGACTCGATCGCTTCCATCGAACGCATCTTCAAGAACGACGCCGAGCCAAAAGACATCGCTGCAATCATCATCGAGCCAGTTCAGGGCGAAGGTGGTTTCATCCCGGTGACCAAGCCGTTCATGCAGCGCCTGCGCGCCCTGTGCGACCAGCACGGCATCCTGCTGATCGCCGACGAAGTGCAGACCGGCGCTGGCCGTACTGGCACCTTCTTCGCCATGGAACAGATGGGCGTTGCGCCTGACCTGACCACCTTCGCCAAATCCATCGCTGGCGGCTTCCCGCTGGCCGGTGTGTGCGGCAAGGCCGAGTACATGGACGCCATCGCTCCAGGCGGCCTGGGCGGCACCTACGCCGGTTCGCCGATCGCCTGCGCCGCGGCCCTGGCCGTGATCCAGGTGTTCGAAGAAGAAAAACTGCTCGACCGCAGCAAGGCTGTTGGCGAGCACCTGGTCGCTGGCCTGCGCCAGATCCAGGCCAAGCACCCGATCATCGGTGATGTGCGTGCACTGGGTTCGATGATTGCAGTTGAAGTGTTCGACGCCGCTGGCTCGCACACGCCAAACGCTGCAGCAGTCAACCAGGTCGTGGCCAAGGCGCGCGACAAGGGCCTGATCCTGCTGTCGTGCGGTACTTACGGCAACGTCCTGCGCATCCTGGTGCCGCTGACCGCCGAAGACGCGCTGCTCGACAAGGGCCTGGCGATCATCGAAGAGTGCTTCGCTGAACTCGCGTAATGTGACCCGCGTCAGAAAAAAACCCGCCTAGGCGGGTTTTTTTATGCCTGTCGAGCGGGCTAGACGCTATGGTTAGCCCACGGACCTGTTTTGGAAGCTGCAACGGATTGCGTGACACGATTACTCAGGAGTAGCCCATGAGCGTTGCAAACCCCACCGCGCCTTGCGTTTTGATTGCCGAAGGCGACCCATGGGTGCGCGACATGCTGCGCGAAACCCTGCTAAGCGTGCGCTGCGACGCCCGCCTGCAGATCTGCGCCGATGGTGCCCAGGCGCTGGCGGCACTGGCCAGCAAGCCTGACCTGATCATCGCCGACCGTGAGTTGGTGGGTGACATTGACGGCCTCGACTTGCTGCGCAGAGTGCGTGGCAAGAGCCAGACGCCGAGCCTGCCGTTCATTTTGCTGAGCAACCGCAGCGACAGCGCCAGCGTGCGTGAAGTGCTGCCGTTGCAACCCACCGAATACCTGAGCAAACCGCTCAACATCGACAAACTGCGCAAGCGCCTCGAAGTGCTGCTGACCAGCGCCGGCGAGGAGATCGCCTGCCCGGTGCCGCCGCTCAGCCCCGGAGCCAAGCTGCCGGCGTATCTTGAGCAGCGCCGCGCCAGTGCCGACGGTGGGCCGCTTTTGGCCGACGTCGAGCAAGCCATCAAGCGCGCGCTCAATCCGCAAGGGCTGGACCTGCGCGTGCTTGAAGAAGAGGTGCGCAGCGACCCGCAGATCACTGCGGTGTTGATCGCCGCCGCCAACAGCGCGGCGATGCACAGCGATGCCCCGGCGCAGACTTTGCTGCAGGCGCTGAACAAACTCGGCAGCACCCAGAGCATGAACCTGGTGCTCGGCCTGACCCTCAAGCGCAGCGCGCGGCTGAGCGACCCACTGCTGGCCCGGCATGCCGCGCACTACTGGGACTTGTCGCTGCACACCGCAGAGTACGGCCGCACCCTGGCGCGCATGCTTGAAGTTGATGAAGGTCGTTGCTACTGCGCCGGCCTGCTGCATTGTCTGGGCGACCTAGCGGTGTTGCGTTGCCTGCAGGAGTGGCGCCTGGCCGGCGGTGAGCTGGATGAAGATCAGGTGCAACTGTCGCTCAACGAATTCGGCGCCCCATTCGGCTCGGCGCTGCGCACCCGCTGGCGCTTGCCACTGCCGCTGCGCGAGCTGATTGCGGCGGTGTATGCCCTGGGTGGCGGGGTCTACTCGCGGGAGATTCTGGCCATGAGCCTGGCCGGGCAGCTGGCGCGGGTGCCGGCAGATCAAGGCCTGGAAAAGGTCGCCAGCAACAAGACTGCACGGTTGTTGAAACTCGGCCTGCCAGAGCTGAATCGGCTGCGCAGAGTCGACGCCGCGCCAGGCCAGGAGGCTGCCGCCAGCGAGCCGCCTTCGACCGATGAATCACCCACGGTCAGCAAAGAGTAACTACAGGGCCGCGCGACAAAACCCGACGCTCAGAGTGCGATTTGTTTCACAAATCGCTCAGCTGTGCTGATTTTTCCTACTTCACCACGCAACTTTTCTGCGAATGACACGTCAGACCGTTCGATTTCAGGCCTGCAGGACATCCCCTGTCCCAAGCCTTTACCCGTTTCCGGTTCACAAGGACGTGTCATGCCTCCACTCGCGCAACGCGGCGCGGTGACTGTTGCTGTCGCCCGCTCATTCGCCTCGCTTGTCCCTCCACTATGCCTGCTGCTGGCAGGTCTGGTGGTCAGCCAGTCAGCTTCGGCAGCCGTTGCCGATGAAGAATTGCGCCAACGCGAGCGCGAGCGAATCCTGCGCGAGCAACTCGACACCCGCCCCGACGTGCGCCTGGAAGCTGCACCTGTGGCCGAGGCCCAGGCACGCCTGCCGCGTGATGAAAAACCCTGCTTCAAGATCAACGATATCCGCCTGATCGGCGAGGCTGCCGAGCAGTTCCAGTGGGCGCTGCAGGCCGCCAACCCCAGCGACGACCCAGCGCTGGGCCAGTGCCTGGGCGGTGCCGGCATCAACCTGACGATGAAGCGCATGCAGAACGCGATCATCGCCAAGGGCTACGTCACCACCCGTGTCCTGGCCGAAGCGCAAGACCTCAACAGCGGCATTCTGGTGCTGACCCTGCTGCCCGGCCGCATCGGCCAGGTGCGCTTTGCCGAGGGCACCAGCGGGCGCGCCAACGCCTGGAACGCGATGCCGGCCAAGCCTGGCGATCTGCTCAACCTGCGCGACATCGAACAAGCGCTGGAAAACTTCAAGCGGGTGCCCACTGCCGAAGCCGATATCCGCATCGCGCCTGCCGCCAGCAGCACCGCCAAGCCGGGCGAGAGCGACGTGATCATTGCCTGGCGCCAGCGCTTCCCGGCGCGCCTGAGCCTGTCGGTGGACAACAGCGGCAGCAAGACCACCGGCAAATACCAGGGCGCCGTGGCGCTGTCGCTGGACAACCCGCTGTCGCTCAATGACCTGTTCTACGCCAGCTTCAACCACGACCTGGGCGGCGGCACCTCCGGCGACAAAGGCTCGAAAGGGCACACCCTGCATTACTCGCTGCCGTTCGGGTACTGGCAACTGGCGTTCACCAGCAGCGAGTACGACTACCACCAGACGGTGGCCGGGGTTAACCAGGACTTCCTCTACCGCGGCGAAAGCCGCAACAACGAGCTGCGCCTGTCGCGCCTGGTGTACCGCGATGCGGTGCGCAAGACCACGATGTGGGGCAGCCTGTGGACGCGCTCTTCGGAAAACTTCATCGACGACACCGAACTGCTCCAGCAACACCGGCGCATGGCCGGTTGGCAGGCGGGCATTGGTCATCGTGAGTTCATCGGCGCTTCAACCCTTGATCTTGGCCTGAGCTACCGCCGTGGCACCGGCGCCCACAGCGCCTTGGAGGCGCCGGAAGAAGCCTTCGGCGACGGCACCGCCCGCTCGAAAATCATCCAGGCCGACGCCCAGCTGCAAGTGCCGTTCGACGCCTATGGCCAGCGCCTGCGCTACATCGGCGGCTGGCGCGCGCAGTGGAACCGCACCGAACTGGTCCCGCAAGACCGCTTCAGCATCGGCACGCGCTATTCGGTGCGTGGTTTCGATGGCGAGAACATCCTCTCGGCCGACCGCGGCTGGACCTTGAGCAACGAACTCGGCCTGGCCCTGGGCAGCAGCGGCCAGGAGCTGTACGCCGGGGTCGACTACGGCGAAGTCGGCGGCAACTCCGCCGACTACCTGATCGGCCGACGCCTGGCCGGTGCCGTGGTCGGTGTGCGCGGCGGTTATCGCAACCTCTCCTACGACTGGTCGTGGGGTACGCCGTTGAAAAAGCCCGATGGCTTCGAAACCGCCAACTTCACCAGCGCGTTTACCGTCGCGCTGTCGTTCTGAGGAGGCTGCCATGCGCATCGACACCTTCGACATCACCGCCCCAGGCCTGATCGACGAACCGTGGAACGAAGCCACCGCGCTGGGCGCTGCGACCTGGCTGTGGATGCACTCCACGGCCCACCGCGACGCCCCGTTGCACAGCCTCGCCAGCCTGCTGTTGCCGGCGCTCAAGCACCGCCAGTTCGTGCTGGGCAGCGAGGGCGGTCGCCCGGTGTTTTTCGTCTCCTGGCTGAACCTCAGCGAGGCCGCCGAACAGCGCTACCTGACCCGCTCACCGATCGAGCTGGACGAAGCCGACTGGTGCAGCGGCGAGCGCATGTGGATCAACGACTGGGTCACCCCGTTCGGCCACAGCGTCGCCCTCAGCCGCCTGCTGGCGCGGCGCCTGTTCACTGACCGTTGCGCGCGTGCGTTGCACCACCGCGGCGAAGAGCAAGGGCTCAGGGTCAACACTTTTCATGGCATCGGGGTGATCCCGGAGCAGGCGCGCGCCTGGTTTGCCGCTCACCCATTGGCCACCGACGCCTGACGCAAAGGGATTTGCAATGAACAAGCATCTGTATCGCATCATCTTCAACAAGGCGCGCGGCCTGCTCATGGTCGTCGCCGAAACCGTCAGCAGCGCCGGCAAGGCGCCCGGCGTCAGCAGTGGCAGCGGCGTGGTGGCCAAGCCCTGCGTCGCCAGCCTCAACGGCCTGCGCTACGCCCTGATGGGCGCGCTTGGGCTGATCAGCCTCAGCGTGGCCCCGGCCTGGGCCGCTGGCATCGTCGCCGACCGTGGCGCGCCCAGCGGGCAGCAGCCGATGGTGATCAACAGCGCCAACGGCACGCCGCAGGTCAACATCCGCGCGCCGAGCGCTGGCGGGGTGTCGCGCAACAACTACAGCCAGTTCGACGTCGACGGCCGTGGCGCGATCCTCAACAACGCGGTCGGCAACAGCAAAACCCAGTTGGGCGGCTGGATCGAGGGCAACCCGTACCTTGGCCGGGGCAGTGCCAAGGTCATCCTCAACGAAGTCAATTCGAGCAACCCGAGCCAGTTGCGTGGCTACGTCGAAGTCGCCGGCCAGCGCGCCGAAGTGGTCATCGCCAACCCGGCCGGGATCACGTGTGACGGCTGCGGCTTCATCAATGCCGACCGCTCGACCCTGACCACCGGCCGCGCGCAGATGGAGAACGGCCGCATCACTGGCTACCGCGTCGAAGGCGGCACCCTGAGCATTACCGGCAAGGGCCTGGATGCCCGCGGCAGCGACTACACCGACCTGATCGCGCGCAGCGTCGAGGTCAACGCCGGGATCTGGGCCAACGACCTCAAGGTCACCACCGGGCGTAATCAGGTCAACGCCGACAATACCCAGGCCACCGCCCTGGCCAAGGACGACAGCGCCCAGCCCGAGGTGGCCATCGACGTCGCCGAGCTGGGCGGCATGTACGCCGGCAAGATCAAGCTGGTCGGCACCGAGGCCGGGGTTGGCGTACGCAACGCCGGGCAGATCGGCGCCATGGCCGGTGACGTGGTGATCAGCGCCGACGGCAAGCTGCTCAACCAGGGCGCCATCAGCAGTGCTGGGGCGACCCGCGTAGCCAGTGCCACGGCAGTGGACAACAGCGGCAGCCTGTACGCCAAAGGCGACCTGCACGCCAGCAGCCAGGGCACTGTCACCAACACCGGCGAGCTGGCCGCTCAGGGCAATCTGAACATCGACGCGGCCAAACTCGACAGCAGCCGCGACTCGCTGCTGGCAGCCGGCGTTGACGCCCAAGGTACCTCCAGCGGCAACGCCACGCTCACGGTCAAGGCTAAGCAGATTGCCGCCCACGGCCAGAACCACGCCAGCGGCGCCCTTGATCTGCAAGGCGATACGGTCGACCTCAGCCACAGCCGCAGCTACGCCGGCAACCTCAACCTGACCGCCAACAACGGCGACCTTGACCTCAGCTCGAGCACCATCGACAGCGCTGGCCGCCTCGACGCCAAAGCCAGCGCAACCGTGCGCAGCGACAGCGCCAAGGTCAATGTCGGCAACCTGCAGGTCAACGCCGACAAGCTCTCGAACAACGGCGGCGAACTGGTCCAGACCGGCACCGCAGCAAGCCTCATCAAAGTCGCCGGCCAGCTCGACAACAGCGACGGCCGCATCGCCAGCAACGCCCGCGAGCTCAGCCTCGACGCAGGCACCCTGGCCAACCGCAAAGGCAAGGTCGAGCACGCTGGCAGCGGCAAACTCGACGTCCGCGCCAGCGAAATCGACGGTAACGGCGGCACCCTGGCCAGTAATGGCGCCCTGCAGATCAGCGCGCAAAAGGCCCAGCTTGCCAACGGCCAGACCCAAGGCCGGCAAGTGTTGCTCGACAGCCGTGACCTTGATACCAGCGGCGGCACCGTGATCGCCACCCACGGCGGCACTTTGCAAGTGCGCGACGCGCAGCGCCTGGACAACCGTGGCGGCACCCTGGCTGCTGGCGGCGCCATGACCGTCACTGCCGGCGAAGTGCTCAACGACGGCGGCACGCTCAGCGCCGGCAATACCCTCAACCTGAACGCCGACAGCCTCAGCAACCTCGCCGGCACCCTCGCCGCGACCCAGGCCATGCAAGTGATTGCCGGCCAGCTCGACAACAGCGGCGGCACCCTCGGCTCGGTCGAGGCGGGGTTATTCGTGGAAGTCAGCAAGGGTCAGCTGCAGAACCAGGGCGGGCGCCTCGAAGCGGCTGGCGATATTCAACTCGGCGCACTTGGCCTCAACAACAGCCAGGGCGTGATCAGTGGCCGCGAGCTGCTGCTCGACAGCCGTGGGCAAAGCGTCAACAACAACGGCGGCACCCTCGATGCACAGGCCAGGCTCGACCTGCGCAGCGGCGAGCTGCACAACAGCGGCGGGCTGATCCAGGCCGGTGGCCGGCTGTTCGTCGACACCGGCAGCGCCGCCCTGCACAACAGCGCCTCAGGCGCTGACAGAGGCATCGTCGGCCAGGCCGAAGTCGAGCTGCGCAGCGCGCAACTGGATAACCAGCAGGGCTTTATCGGCGCCAAGGGCAACCTGCTGCTGGCAGCCACCACCCTCAACAATCAGGGCCAGATCGCCGGCGAAAGCCAGGTGCAGTTGCTCGGTAACCGCCTCGACAACCAGGGCGGCAAGGTGCAGGCCAAAGGTGCGTTGATCGTTGAACAGAACGAGCGCATCGACAACCGCGGCGGCCTGCTGCGCAGCGCTGGGCAAACCCGGCTGACCACCGCGCAGCTCGACAACCGCACCAGCCAGGGCAACGAGCAAGGCATCGAAGGCCAGTCGCTGCTGCTGCGCGCTGACACTCTGGAAAACCAGCAAGGCGCCCTGCGCGCTGACGCCGGCATCGACCTCGGCCTGGCCCAGGCGCTGTACAACGACGCCGGCCTGATCTCGGCTGGCAGCGAATTGCGCCTGGCCGATCGCGACCCGGCGCAGAACCGCCTGGCCGTCGACAACGGCAGTGGCACCTTGCTCGGCGGCAGCCTGCTGTCGCTCAATGCGGCGTACTTCAGCGGCAGTGGCCGCCTGCTCAGCCTCGGTGACCTGATCCTGCGCCAGCAGGGCAACCTCAGCCTCGGCGGCCAGGTGCAAGCCAACGGCAAGGTCGATATCGATATCGGCGGGGCCCTGTACAACAGCGGCAAACTGCTCGCCGGGCAAGCGCTTATCGTGCGCGGCCAGGCGCTGGACAACGCCGCCAGCGGCGAAATGGCCGCCACCCAGGTCGACCTGCGGGTCAACGGCCAACTGCACAACCGCGGCCTGATCGACGGTCAGCAGGTGCGTCTGCAAGCCGATGAGCTGTTCAACCTTGGCACCGGGCGCATTTACGGCGACCGTCTGGCCATCGCCAGCCGCACCCTGGCCAACCTCGACGAAGCAGGCCCGGCGGCGGTCATCGCCGCCCGTGAGCGGCTGGACATCGGCAGCCAGCGCATCGACAACCGCGAGCAGGCGCTGATCTTCAGTGCCGGCGACCTCGCCATCGGCGGCACGCTGGATGGCAACGATCAGGCCAGCGGCCGCGCCGACCTGCTGGCCAACGCCAGCGCCACGGTCGAATCGCTGGGCGCCATGAGCCTGAACATCCGCGAGCTGCGCAACACCAACGAACACTTCAGCACCGTCGACGTAGAAGTCAGCCGCGAGCAGTTGCAGGAATTCCAGATCACCGGCTCGCCCAACCGCTACCGCCCTGATCAGGTCTCGGTCTACCGCGACGAAGTCGATCATCTGGTCGCCCCGGATGGCGTGCGCGACAACTTCAATCGCTACGACTACACCCGCAGCGTGGTCGAAACCCGTATCGCCAGCTCAGCGCCTGGGCAGATTCTGGCCGGCGGCAACCTGACCTTCAGCGGCGACACCATACTCAACGACAAGAGCCGGATTCTAGCCGGTGGCTTGCTCCAGGCCGGCGCCGCGCAAGTGATCAACACCGAGGTGGACGGCCAGCGGGTGACCACCGATGCCGGCACCGCGACCAACTTCTACCGCATCCAGCGCAAGGGCCGTGACAGCCAGGGCCGCAGAATCACCGATTACCGCCCGGCGCCGCTGATCCAGGACATCGACCTGACCCCCACTGAGTACGGCCAGTACGCCGTGGTCAACGGCAGCGGCACTCAGCTGAGCGGTCGCGAGCTGCTCCAGGTCGGCCAGCAGGTGGCTACGGTTGGTGCAGTCAACGCCGAGGTTGGCGAGCAGTACCGGGTCGGCGCCGTAGTTGAGGTCAAGCTCAACGACGGCCAGGGCATTGCCGACCAGGTGCGCACCGGCGGCCTGAACCTGGCGCTGCCCAACAACAGCCTGTTCCAGACCAACCCCGCAGGCACCAGTAACTACCTGATCGAGACCGACGCGCGCTTTACCAGCTACCGCAAATGGCTGTCGTCGGACTACATGCTCGAGCGCCTGCAGTTCGACCCGGCGCAGACTCAGCAACGCCTTGGCGACGGCTTCTACGAGCAGAAGCTGATCCGCGAACAGATCGCCCAGCTCACCGGCCGGCGCTTCCTCGACGGCTTTGCCAACGACGAAGCGCAGTACCGCGCCCTGATCGACAACGCCGTGACCCTGGCCAGCGACTGGAACCTGGTGCCGGGTGTTGCTTTGAGCGCCGAGCAGATGGCCCAGCTGACCAGCGACATCGTCTGGCTGGTCGAGCGCAACGTCACCCTGGCCAACGGCGAATCGCGCAAGGTGCTGGTGCCGCAGGTCTACGTGCGCGTGCAAGAGGGCGACATCAACGGCAATGGCGCGCTGATCGCCGGCCAGCAGCTCAAGCTCGACCTGTCTGGTGACCTGATCAACAGCGGCAGCCTCGGCGGGCGCAGCGTGGTCGCGCTGACCGCGCAGAACATCGACAACCTCGGTGGCCGCATCCAGGGCAACAACGTCGCCTTGCAGACCCGCGACAACCTGAACAACCTTGGCGGCCTGATCGGCGCCACCGACAGCCTCGCCATCGACGCCGGGCAGGACATCAACAGCCGCTCGCTGAGCCGCGACAGCAGCAGCGAGCAAGGCACCCGCAGCAACCTGTCGCGGGTCGCCGGGCTGTTTGTCAGCGGTGATGGCGGCAGCATGAAAGTCGCCGCCGGCAATGACCTCAACCTGCAAGGCAGCCAGGTGGTCAACGCCGGCCAGGGCGGCGCTACCCAGTTGCAGGCCGGGCGCGACGTCAACCTCGGCACCGTCAGCGAAAGTTCGCAGCAGGCGATCCGCTGGGATGCCAGCAACTGGCGCAACGAAGCCAGCCGCGGCGAAGTCGGCAGCACCGTGCAAACCAACGGTGACCTGCGCATCACCGCCGGCCAGGACCTCAACGCCCGCGGCGCCACGGTCACCAGCGACCAAGGCATGGTCCTTGCCGAAGCGCGCCGCGACATCAACCTGACGGCCGCCGAGCAGTACCAGTTCGCCGACGAAGCGCACAAGTTCAAGGGCAGCAACGGCATGCTGTCGAGCAAGACCACCACCTTGCGCGACACCGTCAGCCAGACCCAGGCCAGCGGCACCACCTTGAGCGGCGAGCAGACCTACCTGCAGGCCGGCCGCGATATCAGCGTGCGCGGCAGCGACGTGGTCTCGACCCAGCAAACGGTGCTGGTCGCCGAGCGCGATGTGAACATCGAGGCGGCCACCGAAAGCAGTAGCGAACGCCACGACAAGTCGGAGAAAAAGAGCGGCCTGTTCAGCGGCGGCGGCATCGCCCTGACCATGGGTACCCAGCAGCAGAGCGTCAAAGACCTCACCACCCGTGAAACCGCCCGCGCCAGCACCATCGGCAGCACCGAAGGCGATGTCATGATCGAAGCCGGGCGCCAGTACCGCCAGGTCGGCAGCGATGTGGTCGCGCCGAAAGGCGACGTCGACATCCTCGCTCAACAGATCGCCATCACCGAAGCTCGCGAGACCAGCGAGCGCACCCGCGAGACGCTGTTCAAGCAGACCGGCTTCACCGTGACCATCACCAACCCGGTGATCAGCGCGATCCAGACTACCCAGCAGATGCAGCAGGCGTCGAGCAAGACCGAAGACGGCCGCATGCAGGCGCTGGCTGCGGCCACCACCGCACTGGCGGTCAACAACGCCGCCACTGCAGTCGCCCAGGACCCGGGCGCTGCCGGCGGGATCAACATCAGCCTGTCGCTGGGCACCAAGCAGCAACAGAGCACCACCGTGCAGCAAAGCGACGCCGCTGCCGGCTCGACCATCATTGCCGGCAACGACGTGCGTCTGCGCGCCACCGGTGCGGGCAGCGACAGCAACATTCTCGTCCAGGGCAGCGAGGTGCGCGCCGGCAACAACGCCACCCTCGCCGCCGACGGCAACATCGACCTGCTCGCCGCGCAGAACACCAGCAAGCAGGACAGCGACAGCAAAGGCATGAGCGCCAGCGTCGGCATCGGCCTGTCGCTGGGCGGCTCGCGCAACGGCTTCACCCTCGACCTGGGCGTCAGCGGCAACCGCGGCGACGCCGATGGCGACACCCTGACCCACACCAACACCCAGATCGCCGCAGGCAACACCACCACGCTGGTTTCCGGCGGTGACACCAACCTGCGCGGCGCCGTGGTCAGTGGCCGTCAGGTGCTGGCAGACGTTGGCGGCGACCTCAACATCGAGAGCCTGCAAGACACCGACACCTTCAAGGTCGACGAGAAGAGCATGGGTGTCGGCATCAGCCTGTGCATCCCGCCGTTCTGCTACGGCATGAGCACGGTCAGCGGCGGCAGCGCCAACCTCGGCGGCACCGACATGGACTCGGACTTTGCCAGCGTTACCGAGCAGTCCGGGATCAAGGCCGGCGACGGCGGCTTCGACATCCGGGTCGGCGGCAACACCGACCTCAAAGGCGCGGTCATCGCCAGCAGCGACAAGGCTGTGGCTGACGGCAAGAACCGCCTCGAAACCGCCAGCCTGACCACCAGCGACATCCGCAACAAAGCCGAGTACGACGCCAGCACCTTCAGCATCGGCGGCGGCTACAGCGAGATCGGCAAGTCCCAGGACGGCAAGGTGCAGACCGGCGGCGCGATTACCCCCGGCACCGAGATCCCCACCAACGACAAACAGATCGGCGCCAGCCTGCCGATTGCCATCAGTGCCAGCGACAGCGCCAGCAGCGTGACCCGCAGCGGCATCAGTGGCGGCAGCATCCTCATCACCGACGCCGCTGCCCAGCGCGAGCGCACCGGCCAGAGCGTCGACGAGACCCTCGCCGGGCTCAATCGCGATGTCTCCAGTGACCGCGACAACACCAACGCGCTCAAGCCGATCTTCGACGAAGAGCAGATCCGCGCCGGCTTCGAAATCGTCAACGCCTTCGCCAACGAGGCCGGCACCCTGCTCGCCAACAAGGCCAAGGAAGTCGACGCCAAGCGCAACGCGGCCGATGCAGCCGACGCCAAGGCCCTCGAAACCAGCGACGCCGAGCTCAGCCAGGCCCTGCGCGACCAGGCCATCAGGCTGCGCAACGAAGCGGATGGCGTGGCCGGCAACTGGGGCGCCGGCGGCACCTACCGGCAGATCACTACCGCGCTGGTTGCCGCAGCAAGCGGCAACATCAGTGCCGGCAACGGCGCGTTCATGCAAGGCATGGTCGTCAACTACGTGCAGCAGCAAGGCGCCGGTTACCTCGGTGACCTGGTCGCCGACGGCACCCTGGTCGAAGGCACGCCGATGCACGCTGCCCTGCACGGCATCCTCGCCTGCGCCGGTGCGGCCGCCAGCAGCCAGAGCTGCGGCAGTGGTGCGGCCGGCGCGGCGGCGTCGAGCCTGCTCACCGGGCTGTTCTCCGAAGCCAGCCCGACCGAAACTGAAAGCCAGCGCGAAGCCAAGCGCAACCTCATCGTCAGCCTGGTCACCGGCATCGCCGCCACCACCAGCCTCGATGCCGCCACCGCTACCGCGGCGGCCTCGGGGGCTGTGGATAACAACTGGCTGGCGACTCAGCAGTACGTGCAGGCACGCAAGGAGCTGAAGGAAGCCGAAGGCCGCCTGGATGAACTCAAGGTGCTGGCCAAGTGGGCCTATATCAGCAAGAAGCAGGACCTGCTGACCCAGAGTGGCGTTGGCCAAGGCTTGATCAAGGCCGGATTTGACGATATCTCGGGGCTGGCGCAGATGCTTCTGCATCCGGTCGAGACGGTCAAGGCTATCGGTGGCTTGATCGACGATCCGAGCGTGCTGGCCGGGTATCCGGAAGAGTTCAAACAGAACATCAAAGCCAAGGTCGCCCGCATCGAGAACGCGCTTACTGTCGGCGGTGACGCCAATGCCGAGCAGTTGGGATACGACATTGGCGAACTGGTGTGGGACGTTGGCGGCCTTGTCACCGGGGTTGGCGGGGTTGCCAAAGGCAGCGTCAAGCTGGCTACGGTCGGGATCAAGCTGAGTACTGAAAAGCTTGAGCAGATGGCTGAACGGCAGGTTGTGAAGAATCTCGAGTGGAAGGCGGGCAAAGGCGATTACAGCGCTAAACCTGGTGGGGGCTACGGCTCGCCGTCGACCGTGACCCACAATGGTCAGGCGGTCGAGAATGCAGGAGACTTCTCAGCTTCGCTGCCCAAGCCTGCTGGCAAGGTGGAAGGGGGGGCTGATCCGAAGGTGATCAACCCTCACGGCGAGCTTCCTGTAGTCAAGGTAAACTCAGCTGGCGCCGTAAAAGGTACGCCGGAGTTCGAGATTCTAAACAATCCAAGCGCTAGGGCAGCGAATACTCGCTATGAACTCGATAATGGTAACTCCTTTACAACCAATAGCGCGGGTCAGGTCGACGAGCTTACGTTTACCCCAGTCGACGTCAAGGTAAAGCGTGATTCAAGGCAAACGGAGGCAGGAAAGCAGGGGCGCGATACCGACGTCGGTGGCCATGCGCAAGCATGTAGCCAAGGTGGCACATGTGACGGATACAATCTTTTTCCACAGGACAAAAATTTCAATGTATCTGCTTATCGGAAATTCTACGAAAACGTTATTAAAAAGGCGCTTGATGATCCCAAGCAAATAGTAGGGCCGACCACTATCAAATTCGTCAGGTCTAGTCCAGACTCGCCACGACCTGATATGCTACGTGTTACGTATACAATCGACGGAGCTCCTAGGCGTAGGGAGTTCAAAAATGAAGCCCATAGTGTGCCAGAGGACATTTGATGATTGCTGATGACTTTGAGTTAATTAAACAGATTTTTTCGAATATTAGTTCCAATATATTTGAGGAGTATGATTCGTTTGGCTTTGATGTAGAGGTTGGTGATGGTTATGTTGATTACGGGGTGGTCTTGCATAAAGATGGCGCCACTATCAAAAACGCCAAAATGGAAGTTGATGAAGATTTATTGTCTGATCTAATAAGGAGGCTTCGGGCAAACGCCGAGTCCAGAGGTGAACCTTGGAAATCCTTTGTGTTGTCTTACAAAAAGGGTGAGCAAGTAAAAACAAAGTTCACGTATGGCGAGAAATAATTGGCGGAATACTACTAGCTCAGTAGGCATTGGGCAGTTGTTTTTTTGGGCGGGGCAATTTGACGGTTTGGCTAAAGCCGTAGGTAATGACAGATGCCAACAAAATTACAGCATCCAAACCGATACTAACATGATGGGCGCAATTGGCGATTTTGGGTTGGAAGCCTGCCGTCATCCATCAGGGCTATCTCACCCATGCGGCGCTTATTCGCAGGCATCAGTTGGTAATCGAGTACGAAGAGCGGCACCGCCGCGCTCAGCCTTTCATGCTGCGTGTGTTTGCCGATTGGGTGGGCGATGTCTCGCATCAATGGCCTGCTTATGCTTATGACGAACCCATCTACGAAGCCTTGTTGGCCAAGTGGCGCGCGTCTAGCTCCGACGACCTGATGCCCTGCCTGTTGGCCGCGTGCGACCGCCACACTTGGCAAACCGGTAAAGAGAGCCAGAAGAATTCCTATGACTTCAATTAGGACTGGCACCTGGAACGCGTGCCGGCGGAAATTCTCTATATTGCTGCGGCACATTAGGTGCGATGAAGGTGGGCTATATGAAGTTCGAAGTCGAAAATAGTCCCGCAATCATTGACGTCAATCAGTCCCAGCTTGTAAACATATTAAAGAAATTAAAAAGCTATGGTCCTAGCTCATACGCCTGCTTAACTGACGACGACGGTAATTATGTGCAAGTGGCAGGAGGCAGATTCGCTTGCTTTATTGAGATGTATGACGCAAAAAGTAAACCTCTGTTTAGGGGATGTCATTCGAATTCCAGTACAAATTTTGAAGATGGGAGTTGACTGTCATTTGGGGCAGGGCGAGTTCAATTAAAAAAGATGAGTGGTTTAATATTGACGATGTAATCGAGGTTTTCTCGCGATTCCATCAGGGTCGGCCTTTACCAGAAAGTGCTTATTGGCGCGAGGTGAAGGTTTTGGATCAGAACGATAGTTGATGGGTTGGTGAAAAAGATCACAAGCCTCCTTAAGAAAAAAGCAATGCGGTACGCTCAGTTCAAATCTGTCTATGCCCATCGCTGGCGCGGATTCCATACCAGTAACGGTAGGACTGCGGGAATACCTTGCCGCGCAGGGCTGAATTTCTCGACATATGGTGGAAGCTCCGGCGAATGTCTGGGGGGAATCCACAGATGATATTGAGCAGTCGTTCAAAATGGATGGTGCCGCGCTGACATATACGCCGCCGAAAGCTGGATCGTCTGGCAATGCGCATGTGTACAAAGTTGGATGTGGCACAACTTGCATTAGAGAGGTTCAATATAGCCCGGTGTTGTTGGTGCCACGGTTAAATAAACATATTTGGGTAAGTGCTATAAAATTACGTGCGTTGATAGTGGTAAGGCTAAGGTTATTGAATCTGCGAGCTACAGATCGACATTTCAGGGGCCCTCTCAGTCCATGTATGATGCAAATACGACATACTTTAATCCGCAGGGTCAGGAAGTGAAATTTAACCCTGCCACCAATGCGTGGATTTCCAAATGATATCGCTCGATAGTTTTTCTGTAGTTTGGGATGCTCCCATTATTCCTGGTGTATCACTTGCAGGAATACCGTTGCATGCCAGTGTTGTTGGTTTGGAGGCGATGCTTTCGAGATATTTGACTGATGAGAACTCTTCGCGGTATAGCTTTGAAGGGTCGCCAGATCTTCGTTTGAGCGGGTATGGTTTGGATGAGTGCGGTAATGGTGGTTATTCTTTTTCAGTTTTTGAGGATGAAGTCGTCGGCGAGTTAAGGCAAGGGGTTCCTGCATTATCTATTCTTATACGTAACGACAGGATTTGCGCAATTAAGGTTTATGATTTTAGCTTTCCATGCGAGCCTGCACACAAATTTGTTTACAAGGGGCTTTTGTCAGGGTATATAGGCCTAGGAAGTCATGTGTCTGACATTTTGCCATTCACTAGCCTGGAGTTTGATGAGGCCGAGGAGTGGTTTTATACCGGCCGTGATTATGGAGTCATTGAAGTTACGGGGTGGGGGACACCTCTGGAGGACCAGCCGAACCAGCTCATTACAGCTATTTGTGTAATTCATGAATGAGGCCTGCAGGTACATAATGTAAAAGTCTCAGACCTGATCTGGCACCCTCTACACCGGCCTGTAAGACTCAAGATATCTGCTAACTCAGCCAACGCCAAGAAAAGAGTAGGGAGCGCATATCAACTTTCTGATGTTCAGCACGGGTTCAATGACAAGCCGACGGCACCTTGGTCGAAGACACGCCAGTGCACGCCGCCCTACACGGCATCCTCGCCTGCGCCGGTGCGGCCGCCAGCAGCCAGAGCTGCGGCAGGGTGAAGTATTGCGGGTCTCACCTTGGGCGCGTAATTGACTGATAGAGCGTGCCAGAATGAAAAAAATAGGAAGAATCCTTGAGCAGCATCGCCACTGGCTGTCTCAGTCTGATGGGATGGTGGCTCAAGAGCTTGAGTACCTTGAAGAAGATCTTGCCCGTGACTCCTTGGAGGGTTTGGGCAATGTGTCTGATTCATTGGGGATGCTTGCAGTTTGTCACGGTATACAGGGAGAGGTTTCCATTTATGCCGGTGATATTTCTGGCTGGGAGGAAGTATCCCGCGCGATGGTGTACCGCTATTGGGTGCTCATGCTCAGAGCCAAGAACTTTTCTAATACGAGCTTTCTTCAAGGCATTAGAAACGCCCCGAATCTGACCAATCAGTTGAGCAATGCAGGTTGCTTACTTGCAGGTTTCATTGCTGCGGATAGGCATGATCTAGCGGAGTCGGTTGCCGACGTGCTTGTCGGCATGTTAACTGTTGATGGAGCTGTTGATCCCGCCTATCTGAAAGAGCGTCGATTCGAGCCTTTCATGCTGTGGCTCTATTCCGTCTATTCGGGTGGGAGCACACCTGCCCTGATTGAGTCTATGGATCTCGGCATTTACCAGGAAGTGATAGACAGTTGGGCAGATGAGCAAAGGCTTGCCGGTGTACTGGACGCGGTGTGCCAATATCACTTGGCTAACTCCGAAGATAAGGGCGGGGCTTGGGACCCGGAGTTCAAAAACCCACCATTTGATTTGCTGCCTTTGGAGGTTTTTGCAATTTTTAAGGTTCGCCAACAGTGCTGGTTGAAGTCGCCTGCAGTTGCTCATCCCTTGTTATCTGTTGATGTGGCTGCATTGGAGAATCTTACTTTCAAGCCTGATGAAGTCTCTGTAAAGGTTGAGGCGGCCTACAGAAAGTTCTTCGGCTAAAGGCCATGGGGTGGGGTGTGAATGCTATTAAAGTTGATGGTTTCAATGATGTTCTGCTGGCTTTTGTGATTGCATGTTTGTTCTGCACTGCTATCAGCAAAGATGAGCTCAACATATGGTGCGCTCAAGCATTGTCGCTAAATAATGCGCCAAGTTACCTATATGATCTGATGGGTTTTCAAGATGAGATTTTTAAGGTCTATAAGGTGATTGGCTACGTGCCTCATTGGGAACATTCAGATAGCGACGAATACGCTCTATACGGTATCGCTGTTCGTCGAGGTTTCAAACCTTATGACATGCCTATTACCACCCGCGAAGCGCTTACCCACCTCGGCGCTTCTCCGCACATTGAAAATTTATTCAGAGAGGTCTTTACCTTTATCAAATTTTAAGCTGGGTCGAAACAAGCTCTAGGCGATTTAAGTAGAACATGGATGCGCACCTGATGATTCTGGAGCAGTTGCGTCGGTGAGGTGATGGCTGGGAGCGAAAGGACCCGACGGCCACTTCCAGATTATTAGGGAGCAAATGATGAGCAAGCGCGCGCCGTTGGGTGATCCGGCCTATTGGTCAGAATGGGTCGCTTTTGGTGACGAATCCATCACCCTCGGCTGGGACACTGCAAGTCGTCCATTCGGCGACCCGAGTTATGCGCCCCAGTATCTGTTCGAGTTGGCCCAGGATCATTGGCATCAGATGCTGCGTCGCTATTCTGCGGGCCTGCCGGTGGCAGAGCTGGCAGGGTACTTTCCGGGTTTGCTTGACGCCTGGGAGCGATCACAGCACTTGGGCGCGGAGCAGTGGACTGCGCAGCAGGTGACAAGCCGCACCATGTGGGCGGTCAACTACGATCATTACATTGTGTGTTTCTGGCTCGTCGGCTTGGCGTTGACGCTCGATATCCCCGACGAGCAGTGGCTGCGTCTGTTGGCGCTGATCGACAATGAGGGCGAGGACATTTTGCTCGACCGCGTTATCGCTACCCGGTCCCCGCAACGTCGGATCGGTACTGTGCTGCTTTACCCCAAACCGTATGCTCGGTTGCTTGCAGCTGTCGATGCGCCTCCTGGCCAGCAAGGCGCGCTCCTTAAGGGATTTGTCGCGCATTGGTATGCCGAAGTTGGCAGCGGTGCTCGTTCGGGGACTAAGAAGCAAGCAGCGCCCTTCAAGCATCCTTACTGGTACCGTTATGGCGACGAGAATTTCGCAGGTGGTGCTTACTTTGGCCGCTGGTGTATTGAGGCGGCTGCTGCCGTCAAGGCGTTCGGTCTGGACGATTCGCTGTGCCGTGGCCACGAGCATTACCCGCGCGACCTGCTGGAGCCCGCTGCAGAGGTGATGGTAGTGGCCAAGGATAGCAGCCAAAGGCGCGGCCTTTGGACCAGGTTTTTCGGCGCTGAGGATAGGTAAGGACCGGTCCACGCCTGGTTGCAAGGTGCGCTCAAACGCGCAAGGGAAGACCGGACTACGGTTAGGTGCCGTCTTTGTCAGAGTCGAATTGGTGACTAGGGAGAAGAGTCATCCGGACTTTGCCAGCAGGCAGTGGGTCGAAACGTAGCGAACACTCTGGGGGCTTATGAGTACAGATCAGGGAATTTACCAGGGCTTGGGTGAAATACTCTCGGCGATCGCGCCCCAGCAGGCTCAGTGGGTTTCTGTTGAGGTAGAGCTGTCGCCGACCGGCGACCACGCCAAGCTGTTTTATGACTATCAGACCGAGGGGAGTGAGCCGCAGTGGTTCGTGCCTGAACCTGCGCGGGTTGATCACGACATCCGCCTCTTGTTGATAAAGTTGCGGGCGTATTTCGCTGGCAACAATTTGTTCGAGCAAGGCAAACCTTGGACACGCTGCATGATCAAGCTGGATCTGCAGACCGGCAAGTTTGCGGCAGACTTCAAATACGAATGATGGGTGGCGGCCGGTACGTCATCTGCAAACGGATCAAGGGGGCTTAACCGGTGCGGGATGAGTTTTTCCAGTCAATGATCGACAACCTTGGTGAAGCCACCTCACGTCGTGAGGTGCCTGCAGCGAGCATCGACAAATACCAGTCAAAACTGCCGCCTGCATTGCTGGGCTACTGGCGCGAAGAAGGCTGGTGTTCTTTCGCTGATGGCTTGTTCTGGATCGTGGACCCAGATGCATACAAGGCCACGCTGGATATGTGGCTGCAAGGCAGCGGCCTGGCTGAGGTCGACAATTACCACGTGATTGCCAGGGATGCCTTCGGTTCGCTGTATGCCTGGGGCGAGCGTTATCAGCGCAAGATCACTGTATCGAGTTTGGCTGGCGGCATTGTCGCGCTGAAAAACCAGCTGCAAAAACCCAACCCACAACCAGACCGCAGCCTCGGTATCTTTCTCGGTTCTACCCGACGTGACAGCCTGGACTTTGACGATAGCCACGGCAAGCCGCTGTTCCAGCGTGCACTCGCCAAGCTGGGGCCGGTTGCCGAGGACGAGATGTATGCTTTCGAACCGGCGCTGTGCATTGGCGGCAAGGCTGACCTTGAGCATATGGTGAAGGTGAAGATGGTTGAGCAGCTGATGATTCTGGATCAGTTGCGTTGGTGAGGTGATGGCTGCGAGCGTTGTGATGTCGGGTGCGGATATCAGTGGCGGCAAGGCCTTTGTAGGAGCGGCCTTGTGTCGCGAAAGGCCAGCGTAGCTGGCCCGGCGATGGCAGCGGCGGAGCTGGAATTTTTGGGGGCGCTGCGCACCCCTTTCGCGACACAAGGCCGCTCCTACACAGACCGCGCACCAGTGCAGTACGCGGGGTGCAAATACCTAGAATTTGATCCCGGATGGTAAGGCCAAGGACGCTTACATCATGAGAGACGAATACCTCGAGCTGTTCATCGACAATATGGGCGAGGCCACCTCGCGGCGTGAGGTGCCGGCTTCGAGCATCGACAAGTATCGCGGCGTTTTGCCTGATCGTTTGCTGGCCTATTGGCAGCAGGAAGGTTGGGCGGGTTATGCCGGCGGTCGTTTCTGGACGGTTGATCCGGATGAGTACACGCCGCTGTTGCGCGAGTGGATCAAACGTAGCGAGCTGGCAGATATCGATGATTATCACGTTATCGGCCGCACGGGCTTTGGCACGTTCTACCTGTGGGGCCAGCGCTATCATCGCAAGGTCACCGTCTCTTGCGCGGACAATTGGGTACTGGCCATGAAAGGTGAGGTTCACACGCCGAATCCCGATCCAGATCGGAGTTTGGGTGTTTTCTTTGCCATGGCCGAGCCTGATGATTTTGATTTCGAAGATATCGAAGAAAACTATCTCTTCGAGCGTGCGGTGCAAAGGCTAGGGCCGCTCAGCGAATCCGAAATGTACGGATTCGTGCCAGCGCTGAGTGCGGGCGGTCAAGCGCGGATTGAGAGCCTTCAAAAAATGGACATGAGTGTTCATCTGATGATTTTGCATCAGCTTAGTCATGGCTGAGTTGGTGGCATGCAGCCTAGTGTTGGTACCGGGTAGTGTGCGGTCTCTGTAGGAGCGGCCTTGCCGGGGCGCCGGACCGGTCGGAAAGGGCTGCGCAGCGGCCCCAGATCTCAGCTTCACCGCTGATATCGCTGGGCCCGCTTCGCGGGCCTTTCGCGACACAAGGCCGCTCCTACAGGGAGGGTGCTTGGCGATAGATTTGCGGGTGTTTGCGTAAGACGTTTCCGAACTTGAAACCAAATGCTTCTAATCGGGGTAGCTTGGGAATTATCCTACGCGACTTGCGGAAGCAGCTCTGTTGTCGGGGAAATGTCTCAGGGATAACGTCACGGGGTCGCCAGGTTTGGTGACCGGGTGTGAGAACCCGAAAGCGTGAATGCGGCAACCGTCATGGTAGCTGTGCGCGGGCAGACTTCGGTCTGGCCGGGTTTTCACGTCCTCGGTTTCTCACCCCGCGCGCAGCTGCCACCCAATTCCCGTGAGAAAGGACGGGTGACAGCCCTCAAGTTGACGTGAGGTTGTCCATGAAAAAGATCGTCCCCGACCCCCCAATTTCCTACTTCTCAGTCATCAGCGACCTGAGCCGCGAAGAGGCTCTCACCCAGGTTTCCAAGTTGATGGACTGCATGAACCGCACCCTCGAAGCTTACCTCGGCACCGAGCCCATCGGCGTCGACAGTTACCTGCTGGAAAACGTCGATATCCTCAACCAACTGATGCGGGCCTTGATCGACCACGCCGTGGCCAAGCAGGTGGCGCCATGACGGACGAACCCACTCAATCCACCAACGCTGAAAGCATGTGCTGCGATCTGTGTAGGAGCGGCCTTGTGTCGCGAAAGGGTCGCGTAGCGGCCCCAGATTTCAGCTCCGCCGCTGATATTGCCGGGCCCGCTTCGCGGGCCTTTCGCGACGCAAGGCCGCTCCTACAGGAGGGCGCGCAAGATCAATGTCTGGCGTTGTTTGCCGTGCAGGGCGATGTGCCGTTCGAGCAGGCTTTCTCGGAGTTGTCGGTCATGCTCGGCTGCATCCGCCATCTGACCACCGAGGCAGAGATGGAAAATGACCGGCAGGCGGGGAGTGCGGCGCGCATTCTCAGCGGTTTGGCCAAAGCACTGATCGACGATATGGAGTTGGGACTGCGCAAGGCTCTGGTCAGCCGCAAATAATCTGATTCTTGCCCAGACGCTTGGCCTGATACATCGCCGCGTCAGCACGGGCGAACAGGCTGTCCAGGCTGAGGTCGTCGTCGTGCAGGCTGGTCAGGCCCTGGCTGATGGTCACGCCGAAACGTTCCTGACCATGGCTGAAGCTCAGGCGCTGGATCTCGCGCTGCAGGCGTTCGGCGATCTGCTCGGCGACCTCGGCCTCGCAGCCGGGGAACACTGCAGCAAACTCTTCACCACCAATCCGCCCGAACACATCGCCGCGGCGCAGTACGGCCTTGCCGCTGTCGGCGATGTGCTGCAGCACCTCGTCACCTTGCTGGTGGCCATAGGTGTCGTTGATCAGTTTGAAGTCATCGATGTCGAGCAGCAGAAACGACAACGGCGTGCCGTCTTCGCGGGCGGCGGTAAAGGCTTGGTTGGCGCACTCGAAGAAGTGCCGGCGGTTGCTGCTTTGGGTCAGCACGTCGGTGGTGGCCAGACGCTGCAGTTCGCCTTCGAGCTGCTTCTTTTCGGTGATGTCTTCGGCGATGCCGACCACAATCACGCGGTCGCCGTTCTGCTGCTGGTTGATATAGCACTTGTCGCTCAACCAGCGGATTTCGCCGGCGGCGTTGATGATGCGGTACTCGCGGTCTTCCACAGCGCCCTGCAGCAGCACCTGGGCCAGGCTGCGCTCGGCGTACTCGAGGTCGTCGGGGTAGATGCTGTCGCGCCATTCGTTGAAGTCAGCCAGCACCCGGCTGACCTGGCGGCCGAAGATGCGCTCGAAGGCGGGGCTGACATAGAGCACCTGGCGGGTTTTCCAGTCGAACGCCCAGAGCACTGCGTTGACGGTTTCGAGCAGGGAACTGAACAGCTGCTCGCGCTCGCTCAGGCGCGCCACTTCACCTTGCGCATGAAACAGCGCGAGCAGGGTTTGCGCAGCGGCAGGTGGCGGGTCGCGGGGCTGTATGTGTTTGGCCATGTGCACGGAGCGATTCTCGGCTGAGGGCGTGCGGCCACGATCCGGCCCGCCACGCGGGCGATGTGCCGGATTTGAGTAAGGAGGTGGGGTGAAGTTCCGCTCGGCATGCCCCAGAACAGGGCATGCCGATCAACGGGGATCAGGCGGTTGGGCGCAGCGAGTAGGTTTTCAGCTGGCTGGCGAAATCGCGCAGCGATTGGATGCCGCTGGCCTCGGCTTCGTGGACCCAGTCTTTCATGGCGGCGAGCATGTCGTGGCCATTGGCGCTGGTTCGCGCCCAGATCTGTTGCAGCGCCAGGCGCTTTTCGTAGATGGTCTTGAGCGCCTGGCTGTGGGCGAGCATCGACTCGATCCGTACGTGGTGGCGGTCCTGCAGCAGGCTGGTTTCCCGCGAGAGCAGGCGCTTGGCGCGGCGGAAGCGGTGGCGCAGCGAGGCGTCGACCACATCCAGCTCCTGCTTGACCAGCGGGGCGATGACCAGCTTGCGGTACTGGGCCATGATCTGGAAGCGGTTGTTGAGGATCGCCATGGCCGTGTCCATGTCCAGGCTGGCCTTGCCCTCGACGCGGTGGGCGATTGGCGCGACCCGCTGCACCTTGGCTAGACGCAGCAGGCTCAGCACCCGTATCCACGCCCAGCCCATATCGAACTCCCAGCGCTTGACCGACAGCTTGGCCGAGTTGGGGTAGGTGTGGTGATTGTTGTGCAGCTCTTCGCCGCCAATGATGATGCCCCACGGCACCAGGTTGGTGGCGGCGTCGCGGCACTCGAAGTTGCGGTAGCCGACGGCATGGCCAAGGCCGTTGACCACGCCTGCGGCCCAGAACGGGATCCACATCATCTGGATCGCCCAGATGGTAATACCGATAGTGCCGAACAGCAGCAGGTCGAGCACTGCCATCAAGGCAATGCCGCCCAGCTTGTAGCGCGAGTAGAGGTTGCGCTCGATCCAGTCATCCGGGCAGTTCTTGCCGTAGATGCGCAGGGTTTCGGGGTTTTGCGCCTCTTCGCGGTAGAGCTCGGCGCCTTTGCGCAGCACGGTGCTCAGGCCTTTGATGACCGGGCTGTGCGGGTCATCGACGGTTTCGCACTTGGCGTGGTGTTTGCGGTGGATGGCGGTCCACTCGCGGGTGTTCTGCGCCGTGGTCAACCACAGCCAGAAGCGGAAGAAGTGTTTGAGGCCGGCGTTCAGCTCAAGCGAGCGGTGCGCCGAATAGCGATGCAGGTAGATCGTGACGCTGATGATGGTCACGTGGGTCATCAGCAGGGTGACCGCGACCAGTTGCCAGGCCGACAGGTCGAGTAAGCCGTAGTACCACATAAATGTAAAAGCCCTCGGAAACGCGGGGGGGAACTGCGCTTTGCATTATCCATTGACCGGGAAATAAAACCAGAGCGGGAATGCATCAAGACATGTTTCGGGCCCTATAATGCCCCAATTTTTTTTAAGGGCATTAGTACCCGACATGACTGGTTCTGTTCGCGACGCCTTGCGCATGGCCGCGCTGTACGTGGTGTTATCGATCCTGTGGCTGGTGCTCAGTGAGCAGCTGTTGCAACAGTTGTCCGAGGATCCGTTGGCGTTGTACCTGGGGCGCTGCATCAATGTGCTGGTATGGGTGTTGCTCAGTGCGCTGGTGATCTTTATCTCACGGGCGCGCCTGCTCAACTTCATCGGTATCGGCGCGCGCCTGCGCAGTGAGGACCGCGAGCGCCTGCGCATGGCAGCGGCGGTGTTCGACAGCACCCTGGAGGGCGTGCTGGTGACGGACCGGCAGGGCCTGATTGTGCACGTTAACCGCGCGTTCATGCGTATTACCGGCTATCAGCAGGACGAAGTGCTCGGCCAGCGCCCGAGCAAGTTCAAGTCGGGGCGGCATGGGGCGGACTTCTATCAGCAGATCTACGCCACCTTGCGCGAGCAGGGGCAGTGGAGCGGCGAGATCTGGAACCGGCGCAAAAGCGGCGAAATCTACCCGCAATGGCAGACGATTTGCGCCGTACGCGACGACAGCGGCGAGCTCAGCCATTACGTTGCGGTATTCAGCGACATCAGTGCGATCAAGCATTCCGAGCAGGAGCTGGCTTACCTCGCCCACCACGACCCGCTGACCGGCTTGCCCAACCGGCTGCTGTTCAATGATCGCGCCGAGCAGGCCCTGGCCGCGGCGCAGAGCCACAAGCGCGGCTGTGCGCTGTTGCTGCTCGACCTGGATCATTTTCAAAGCATCAACGATGGCCTTGGCCACCCGGTTGGCGACCAATTGCTCAAATTGGTTGGCGAACGCCTGCGTGCGGCCTTGGACAAGGGCTTGACCTTGGCCCGGCTCGGCGGCGACGAATTCGCCGTGCTGCTGGAGAACTGCCAGCAGGTCGGCCAGGCGGCAACCCTGGGGCAGACGCTGATCGAGCAGATGCGCGAGCCGTTCAGCTGCGAGGGGCACAGCCTGTTCATCGGGGTCAGCGTCGGCATCAGCCTGTTCCCCAGCGATGCCCTCAGCGCCGCGCAGCTGCTGCGCAATGCCGATGCCGCGCTGTTCAAGGCCAAGAGCAACGGTCGCGGTGGTTATGCGTTGTACACCGAAGAGCTGACTGCGCATGCCCAGCAGCGGGTGGAAATTGCCACCGAGCTGCGCCGGGCACTGGAGCAGGAGGAACTGCGGCTGTTCTTCCAGCCGGTGCATGACCTGGCCAGCGGCAAGATGGTTGGAGTTGAAGCGCTGGTGCGCTGGCAGCACCCCGAGCGCGGGCTGGTGCCGCCGGGTGAGTTCATCCCGATTGCCGAGGCCAGCGGGCTGATTGCCGAGATCGATGGCTGGGTGCTGCGCCAGGCGTGTCGGCAGATGGTCGAATGGCAGGCCGCGGGGCAGTTGCTGGACTTCATTGCGGTGAATATCTCCAGCCGGCTGTTTGCTCAGCGGGATTTGTATCTGCAGGTGGCCAAGGTGCTGCACGACACCGGCTTGAACCCGGCGCTGCTGGAGTTGGAAGTGACCGAAAGCGCGGTGATGGAAGACCCCGAGGTGGCGCTGGAGCAGCTGCATCGCTTGCGCGAGCTGGGCTTACGCCTGGCCATCGATGATTTCGGTACGGGCTATTCGTCGCTGCTGCGGCTCAAGCGCTTGCCGGTGCAGAAGCTGAAGATCGACAAGGGGTTTGTCTCGGGGTTGCCGCAGGATGAGGATGATGTGGCGATTGTACGGGTGATCATCGCCCTGGCTCGGAGCATGGGCATGCAGGTGCATGCCGAAGGGGTCGAACAGGCGGAGCAGGCGCTGTTCTTGTTGGCGCAGGAGTGTCAGTTAGGGCAGGGCTACTGGTTTGGGCGGCCGGTGCCCGCTGCGGATCTGGGGTGGGGGTGAGATTTTTGGGGCTGCTTTGCAGCCCTATCGCGACACAAGGCCGCTCCTACAGGTTGACCGCGTCCGACCCGGATACGCGGTCCCTGTAGGAGCGGCCTTGTGTCGCGAAAGGCGCGCGCAGCGGGCCCAATCCGGTCACCGCTTGTTCAGCCCGCGCGCCAACCGATCCCCGCCCAACTGAATCACCGCCACCAACACCACCAGCATGGCAATCACAGTCAACATCACCTGGCTGTCAAACCGCTGATAGCCATAGCGGTAGGCAATATCGCCCAAGCCGCCAGCACCAATCGCGCCTGCCATGGCCGATGAGTTGATCAGCGCCACCACGGTAATGGTGAACCCGCCAACAATCCCCGGCAGCGCTTCGGGCAGCAACACATGCCAAACGATATGCCAGCGCCGGCACCCCATCGCCTGCGCCGCTTCGATCAAACCATGGTCAACCTCGCGCAAACTGACCTCGGCTATCCGCGCAAAAAACGGTGTGGCGGCGATGGTCAGCGGCACCACGGCAGCCCACACGCCATAGGTGGTGCCAACCACCAACCGGGTGAAGGGGATCAGCGCCACCATCAGAATCAGAAACGGGATCGAGCGAAACAGGTTAACGAAAGCGCCCACCACCCGGTTGAGCAACGGCGCCTGGTAAATCCCGCCCTTGTCGCTGGTGACCAGCAGCACCGCCATCGGGATGCCGAGCAGCAACGCCACCAGCGACGATACGCCCACCATCAGCAAGGTGTCCCACAAGCCTTGCAGCAATCGCTCAGTCCACATAGCCCAACACCTCCACATCATCTGCCCAACGCCGTGCGCGCTCGAGCACGCCATGGGTGTCATGCGCTGAACCCCGCACTGACACGATCAACCGCCCCAGCGCATGTTCACCGATGGTTTCGACGCCGCCCTGGAGCAGGCTGACCTGACCGCCAAGGTCGTCAAACAAGCCGGATAACTGTGGCTCGCCAAACACCACCAATTTGAGCACCAGGGCCGCACCGCGGTTGCTTGCAGTCGGCAGCAAACTGCTCTGCAATGCTGCCGGCAACTTGCCCTGCAACGGCGCGAGCAAGGTGCGGGTCACTGCATGCTGCGGGCTGCCGAACACCTGCCAGACCTCGCCTTGCTCCACCACCTGACCGCGCTCCAGCACCACCACGCGCTGGCAGATATCGCGGATCACCGCCATTTCATGGGTGATCAGCACCACGGTCAGGCCGAGGCGCTGGTTGATGTCGCGCAGTAGTTCGAGGATCGACGCGGTGGTTTCCGGGTCGAGGGCCGAGGTGGCTTCATCACACAGTAGAATTTCCGGGTCATGCACCAGCGCCCGGGCGATGCCGACGCGCTGCTTCTGCCCGCCGGACAGTTGCGCCGGGTACACCTGATGCTTGTCGGCCAGGCCGACCAGATCAAGCAGTGCGCGAACCTTTTGCTGGCGCTCGGCCTTGGCTACGCCGGCAACCTTGAGCGGCAGCTCGACGTTGTCCCACACGGTCTTCGCCGACATCAGGTTGAAGTGCTGGAAGATCATGCCGATGCGCCGACGCAGGCCCACCAGGCGGTCTTCGTCGAACGGGGCGATGTCGACCTGATCGATCAGCACCCGGCCCTGGCTCGGCTGTTCCAGGCGGTTGATGGTACGCAGCAGCGACGACTTGCCGGCGCCGCTGCGGCCAATGATGCCAAAGATCTCGCCCCGGCGGATGTTCAGGTCGATACCTTGCAGGGCAGGCTGGGCCTGGCCGGGGTAGGTCTTGCCCAGGCCGATGAAGCGCACATGGGCCTGATTGACCTCGGGCCGCAACGCCTGCTCTCGGGTGGGCGCCGGGACGGCTAGGGCAGTGGGCACCCTGAGGGCGCTGGCGCTGCTCATGTCAGCCTTCCCAACCGGCCTGGTAGAGGCTGCCGTGTGCCTTGTCCAGCGCAGCCTTTACCGCAGGCGAGTGCTGGTAGATGTCGACGAACTTGGCCAGGCGAGGATCGTCCTTTTCCTGTGGGCGGATAACGAACTGGATCACGTATTCCTTGTTTTCCAGGCCGTCGAACAGCAGTGCCGAGGTGGCATCGAAGGTGTTCGCCAGGCGGATATAGGCCGGGTAGCCCTGGACCAGATCGGCATCGTCGTAGGCGCGCACCAGCTGCACTGCTTCAACCTGCAGAATCTTCAGTTTTTTCGGGTTGGCGACGATGTCGTCTTCGGTGGCCTTGTAGCCAACGCCGGGTTTGAGCGTGATCAGCCCGGCCTTGGCCAGCAGCTGCAAACCACGGCCGCTGTTGATCGGGTCGTTGGCGATGGCCACGCTGGCGCCGGTCGGCAGCTCGGCAAAGCTCTTGTACTTTTTCGAGTACAGGCCAACGTTGTTGATGATCCCCGGCTTGTACGGCACCAGGTCAAAGCCGGCAGCGGCCTTGGCGTTTTCCAGGAACGGGATGTGCTGGAAGTAATTGACGTCGATATCGCCGCTGTTGAGGCTGACGTTCGGCGCGATCCAGTCGCTGAACTCGATCAGCTTCACTTCCAGGCCCTGCTTGTGCGCCTCTTCGACAGCGGCTTCAAGGGGAATGGCAAAGGCTGCGGTGGTGCCGACTTTAAGCGGCTCGGCAGCGAACACGTTGGCGCTGATGGCCAGTGACAGTACGGCGGCCGCGACGGGCCGGAACAGTTTATCAAGCATGGTGCAGGGCTCCAGTCGGGGCAGGGATTGGGGTGTTGTTGCGGTAGCGGGCACCGGGATGGTCGGCAGGCAGGTGCGGCAGGTCGCTGGCGAATAGTTTCTCGCGCAGGCTGCCGTCCTGGTAAGCGGTCTTGTAGCGGCCGCGGCGTTGCAGTTCGGGGACGACCAGGTCGATGAAGTCTTCGAAGCTTTCCGGGGTGACGGTGCGGGTCAGGTTGAAGCCGTCGAGTCCGGTTTCGTCGATCCAGCCGATCAGCTCATCGGCGACCTGCGCGGCGGTGCCGATCAGGGTCACGTAGCGGCCGCCGAGGCTGTGCTGGTCGAGCAGGCGGCGGCGGGTCCAGGCGCTGTCCTGCAACTGGCGGGTCGCGGACTGGATGGCGTTGCCTTTGGCGAAGCCGATCGGCTCGTCCAGCTCGAAGGCGGCGAAGTCAATCCCGGTCGAGCTGGCGAAGTGGGCGACGCCGGCCTCAGGGCTGGCGTAGCGCACATATTCGGCATGCTTGGCCTGGGCTTCGGCTTCGCTGGCGGCGACGATCACGGTAATGCCCATGAATACCTTGATTGCCTGCGGATCACGCCCGGCCGCCTTGGCTGCGGCACGCACCTTGTCGACTTGAATACGGGTGGAGGCTTTGTCCTGGCCGCTGATGAATACGCATTCGGCGTGGTTGCCGGCAAAGCTCAGGCCGCGTGGCGAGCTGCCAGCCTGGAATAGCACCGGCGTGCGCTGCGGTGAGGGTTCGCAGAGGTGGTAGCCCTCGACCTTGTAGAACTCGCCGTGGTGCTCGACCTTGCGCACTTTGTCGGGGCGGGCGTAGACCCGCTGCTCGCGGTCGGCGACCACTGCGTCGTCATCCCAGCTGCCTTCGAGCAGCTTGTACAGCACTTGCAGGTATTCGTCGGCCTGGTCGTAACGGCGGTCGTGCTCGGGCTGTTGCTCCAGGCCCATGGCGCGCGCGGCGCTGTCGAGGTAGCCGGTGACGATGTTCCAGCCGACCCGGCCGTTGCTCAGGTGGTCAAGGGTCGACAGCCGGCGGGCGAACAGATACGGCGCCTCGTAGGTGAGGTTGGCGGTCAGGCCAAAACCCAGGTGGCGGGTGACGGCAGCCATGGCCGAGACCAGCAGCAGCGGGTCGTTGACCGGCAGCTGGATCGACTCCTTCAGCGTTACATCGACCGACTGGCCATAGACGTCGTAGGTGCCGACGATATCGGCGATGAACAGGCCATCGAACAACCCGCGCTCAAGCAGCTTGGCCAGGTCGGTCCAGTAGTCCAGCGTCTTGTACTGGGTCGAGGTGTCGCGTGGGTGGGTCCACAGGCCATGGTTGATGTGGCCGACGCAGTTCATGTTGAAGGCGTTGAGGAGGATTTGCTTGCTCATCAGATCGTCCCCCGCCGCGGTGGGTTGACGTCGTTGAGGTAGTAGTTGCCGATGGCGTGATACTTCCAGCGCACCGGGTCGTGCAGGGTATGCACGCGGGCGTTGCGCCAGTGGCGGTCGAGGTTGTGCTCGGCCAGGGTGGCCTGGCTGCCGGCCAACTCGAACAGCGTGGTGCCGGCGGCGAGGGCGATTTCGGTGCTGATGGCGCGAGCCTCGGCGACCGCAATCGAGGCCGCGGCGACCCGCTCGGCGGCAGTCTCCGGCGTGGCTGCCGCGGCCTGGTCGAGGAATTCGCCAGCACGTTCCAGCAGTGCTTCGCTGGCATGCAGGCGGATCGACAGCTGGCCGAAGCTCTTCAGGGTCAGCGGGTCGTCGACGGCCTTGTCGTGGCCCGAATCGACCCATGGCCGGCTGCGGGTACGCACGAAGTGCAGCGCGTCTTCGAAAGCAGCGCGGGCGATGCCGGTATCGATTGCAGCGTGGAGGATCTGCGCCAGTGGGCCGACCGGTGTCGGCCGCTCGAATGCGCTCTGGAACGCCACCACGTCGGCAGCGGCTACCCAGACGTTATCGAACACCACCGAGCCGCTACCGGTGGTGCGCTGGCCAAAGCCGCTCCAGTCGTCGATCACTTGCAGGCCCGGCGCATCGGCCGGCACGAAGGCCAGCCGCTGAACGCCGTCGTCATCGATCACCGAAGTGGGGATGCGCTGCGCATACAGCGCGCCGGTGGAGTAGAACTTGCGGCCATTGATGCGATAACCGTCGCCCTCGCGGCTGAGCCGGGTGGTGCGGTCGTGGGCGGTCTTGGTACCGAGTTCGGCCAGGGCGTTGCCGAAGCGCCGCCCGGCCAGCACTTCGGCGTACAGCCGCTGCTGTTGCTCGGGCGTGCCGTTTACCCGCAGCACTTCCAGGGCGTAGAAGTGGTTCTGCGGGATCTGCCCCAGCGAGCCGTCGGCCTGGGCAATCCGGGCGATGATCTTGGCCAGGGTGACATACGACACGCCGGCGCCACCAAAGGCCTTGGGCACGCTGATGGCCCACAGCCCGGAGCGGCTGAACAGCTCCAGCTCGGCGTGCGGCAGGCGCCGCTCGCGGTCGCGCAGGGCGCTGTCGCGGCGCAGTTGCCTGGCGAGTTCGTCAGCGACGGCCAGGGCCTCGCCGTCAGTGCGGATGACAGTTGCGTTCATTGTGTTCTCCGGGGCCTTGGGGCCGCTTCGCGCCCCTTCGCGGGTAAACCCGCTCCCACAAGGTTCAGCTCAGTCACCTGTGGGAGCGGGTTTACCCGCGAAGGGCTGCAAAACAGCCCCAGAGGCCCTCAAATCCAGGAATGTCGGGCAGGCCGGGTGCCGTTCAGATGCCAGGCGCCCACAGCGTGGTATTTCCAGCGCACCGGGTCGTGCAGGGTGTGCACGCGGGCATTGCGCCAGTGCCGGTCGAGGTTGAACTCGGCGAGGGTGGCGCGGCTGCCGGCCAGTTCGAACAGCTTCTCGCTGGCCTGCAGGGCGATCTCGGTGGTGAGCACCTTGGCTTCGGCCACGGCAATCGAAGCGCGCGCGGCGGCGTCAGCATCGATGGCCCCAGCGTTGACCTCGTCCAGCACCCGCGCTGCCTTGCGCAGCAGCGCCTCGGCGGCGTGCAGCTCGAGCTTGAGCCGGCCGATGTCGGCGATCACATAAGGGTCATCGCTGGCGCGCTCGACGTTGGCGTCGATAAACGGCCGGGACTTCTCGCGCACAAAGCTGATCGCGTCATCGATGGCTGCTTCGGCGATACCGGCGTCGATGGCTGCCTGAATCAACTGCGACGCCGCGCCCTGGATGTTGGGCAGGTCGCGCTGGCGCCAGTTGTCGATCACCAGCTCAGCCTCCACCGGTACTTGGTCGAGCAGCACGGTGCCGCTAGCGGTGGTGCGCTGGCCAAAGCCTGACCAGTCGTCAACGATGCGCAGGCCCGGGCTGCCACGGCGGACAAAAGCCAGGCGTTGGCGGCCTTCGTCATCCAGCGCCTTGACCGCAACCCAGTGGGCGAACAGGGCGCCAGTGGAATAGAACTTCTCGCCGCTGATGCGATAGGTGTCGCCGTCACGGCTGATCCGCGCCTTCAGGGTGAGGGTGTCTTTGCTGCCGCGCTCGGGGCCGGCATTGCCGATCCGCCAGCCGTTCAACACCGAGCCGAAAATCAGCGCCTGCTGGGCTTCGCTGGCGGTCAGGCGCAGCAGTTGCAGCATGCCGAACTGGTTCTGCGGGATCTGCCCCAGCGCCGGGTCGGCAGCGCTGATGACGCGAAACACCTCGGCGACCGTGACAAAGGACACGTCGGCACCACCGAAGGCTTTGGGGATGCTGATGCTGCCCAGTCCGCTGCGGGTGAACAGCTCGATCTCGGCCCACGGCAGCTTGCGCTGCTGGTCGCGTTTGGAGGCGTTTGCGCGAGCGACTGCGGCCAGCTCATGGGCGGCTTGCAGGGCTTCGGCGTCGTTGCGCAGGACCTTGGCCGGCAGCAGTGCTGGCGGGCTGTCGAGGTCGCTGGCGTGAAGGGTTTGTGCCTGGCTGGACATTAGTACCGCTCCTTGGCTGTACTCAATGCCCTGGCGTTATGCACTGGGGTGATTGCATTCCTGACCATTCCTGACCTCACAAAAAAGTGGCGGCGGCGCTTGGTGGTTGCGCTGCGCATGTGCTGGTCCGGTGGTCCGGTTTATATACCCTAAAGGCTTATCAAATAATTTAGAACGATCATTTAGGAATATGGATAGAAGTGCTTAGGCGGGCGGCGGGGGTTTGAATACTGCGGCTGGTTTTAGTACATCGGGGCTGCTTTGCAGCCCTTTCGCGACGCAAGGCCGCTCCTACAGGGGCCGCGTACCATCGACATGCGCGGTCACTGTAGGAGCGGCCTTGCCGGGGCGGGGGTGCGTAGCGCCCCCAGCAATTCTGACCAGTGCCGCGAAAGGCAGGGCGCTAGGAGGCGGCAGTCCCAAGAAACTTGCGCAAAAACTGCCGAGTCCGCTCTTCCTTCGGATTGGCAAACAACGCCTTGGCCTCACCCTGCTCAACAATCACCCCTTTGTCGAAGAAGATCACCCGATTGGCGACATCCCGGGCAAAGCTCATCTCGTGGGTAACGATGATCATCGTGCGCTGCTCTTCGGCCAGGCCACGAATGGTCTCCAGCACTTCACCCACCAGTTCCGGGTCCAGCGCTGAAGTCGGCTCGTCGAACAGGATCACATCCGGCTCCATGGCCAACGCCCGAGCAATCGCCACGCGCTGTTGCTGGCCACCGGACAAGCGTCGTGGGTAGGCGTCTTCTTTGCCGGCCAGGCCGACCTTGGCCAGCAAACGTCGGCCCAGCTCCAGGGCTGTGGCGCGCGGGGTCTTCTTGACCACCAGCGGCCCTTCGATGACGTTATCCAACGCCGTGCGATGGGGGAACAGGTTGAAGTTCTGGAAGACAAACCCGGCCTGCTGGCGCAAGCGGCGGATGGCGCTCTGCTGGTTACCCAGCGAGCGGTTGGCGTCGATGCTGATGTCGCCGATCTGGATGCGTCCGGCGTCGGGGGTCTCGAGCAGGTTGAGGCAGCGCAGAAAGGTGGTCTTGCCCGAGCCGCTGGGGCCGATGATGGCGATCACTTCACCGGGCTGGACGGTCAGGTTGATGCCGTCGAGTACGGTCTGGCCGTTGAACCGCTTGGTCAGGCCTTCAACTACGATCATGCTCAACGCTCCTGGTCATGCTGGTTGACCCGTGCTTCCAGGCGGTTCTGGAAGTGGGCGAGGATGCTCGCCAGGATCCAGTAGATAACCGCAACGGCCAGGTACATGGTGAACACTTCGAAGGTCCGCGCGGTGACCAGCTGCGCCTGGCGGAACAGCTCCGGCACCTGAATGGTGGCCGCCAGCGCGGTGTCCTTGACCAGCGAGATAAAACTGTTGCCCAGCGGCGGCAGGGCGGTGCGCATGGCTTGCGGCAGGATCGCCCGGCGCATGGCCTGGGCGCGGGTCATGCCGATGCTGGCGCAGGCTTCCCACTGGCCGCGCTCGATCGACGAGATCGCCGCCCGCAGGATTTCGCAAACGTAGGCTGCCATGTTCAGCGACAGGCCAATCAGCGCTGCCGGGATCGGGTCAAGCTCAAGGCCGATCTGCGGCAGGCCGAAGTAGATCACGAACAGTTGCACCAACAGCGGCGTGCCGCGGAAGAACGACACGTAAATACGCGCCAGCCAGTCCAGCGGCAGCACCTTGGACAAGCGCATCAACGCCAGGGCAAAGCCCAGCAGCAAGCCAAAGAACATACCGCCGACACTGAGCAGGATGGTGTAGCCAGCGCCCTTGAGCAGAAAGGGCGCGGAGTCGGCTACCAGTTGCAGGCTTTCTTCAATCATTTAGTCACGTCAGCGCCGAAGTACTTCTCGGACAGCTTGGCCAGGCTGCCGTCGGCGCGCAGCTTGTCCAGGGCCTGGTTGATGGCCGCGAGCAGTTCCGGTTCACCCTTGCGCAGGGCAATGCCCGACTCGAGACGCGAGAAGGCGTCCCCAGCGGCAACGGTATCCTGGGCTTTTTTGGCGTACTCAAGCGCAGCCAGGCGGTCGATCAGGATAGCGTCGGTGCGGCCCACGCGCAGGTCCTGGAACTTGGTCGGGTCGTCTTCATAGGTGCGGACGTCGGCGGTCGGCACGTTGGCTTTGACCCATTGCTCGTAGTTGGTGCCCAGACCGACACCGACCTTCTTGCCGGCCAGGTCAGCTGCAGACTTGATGTTCAGATCTTTTTCTTTCTTCTTCAGCACCAGTGCCTGAATGCCGGAGACGGTGTACGGCTCGGAGAAGTCGTACTTCTTCTTGCGCTCGTCGGAGATGGTCACCTGGTTGACGACCACGTCCAGGCGCTTGGACTCCAGCGCCGCGAGGATGCCGTCCCATTTGGTCGGCTGGACCTTGGCCTTGACCCCAAGCTCTTTGGCGATCAGCTCCGACAGCTCTACCTCAAAGCCCGACAGCTTGCCGCTGTCATCGACAAAGCTGAACGGCGGGTAAGTGCCTTCGACGCCGACGTTGAGCACGCCCTTGTCCTTGATAGTCTGCAGCTGCTCGCCGGCAAACGCCTGGCTGAACAGACCGGTGCCAAGCACGATGGCAAGGCTGGCATTGAGTAGCGGTTTGGCAAAGATCGACATGGCAGGGCCCCGCGCTTTTGGTGGAAGTAGTGGGTGGCGACTATAAGGGTGGGCTGTTTAGCTCATGAAATACTAAAAAAGTATTTTGTTATTCCATTTTTGTGCATTGAGCCGTTGGCCGGCTGCGTTGAGGGTAGCCCGTCAGCGTGGCTTATGCCCGACTTAGCGCAGGATGGAATAAAGCGTTGTTTTTTCCAAGGGCTGGATTTGTCGTAGAGTGGATCTATACGACAGTCAGGAGCACATCGTGAGCGAACAATCATCCCCCGGCAAATGGCAGTTGCAGTCGATCGTGACCGGCCTGCGCGGCGCCCGTGAGCAATGGCGCACGCAAAATGGCCGCAGCAGCGGCGAGAAGGGAGGCCGCGAGCTGCCGTCGCGTGAAGCAATGCAGCGCATTCTCGAGCAACTGTGCGGGGCCTTGTTCCCGATGCGCCTGGGCCCGGTCGACCTACGTGAAGAGAGCGAGGATTTCTACGTCGGTCACACCCTCGACACCGCCCTCACTGCACTGCTCGCGCAAGCACGGCTGGAGCTGCGCTACGCCGCACGGCAGAGCCAGACTGACCAGGCCAACGCCGACAGCGAGGCCTTGCGCCTGATCCAGGGCTTCGCTGCGGCCCTGCCAGAGATGCGCGTGCTGCTCGACACCGACGTGCTCGCCGCCTACCACGGCGACCCGGCCGCGCGCAGCGTGGATGAAGTGCTGCTGTGCTACCCAGGAATCCTGGCGATCATCCACCACCGCCTGGCTCACCATCTGTACCTGGCCGGCCTGCCATTGCTGGCGCGGATCAGCTCGGAGCTGGCGCATTCGGCCACCGGTATCGATATCCACCCCGGCGCACGGATTGGCCCGAGCTTCTTCATCGACCACGGTACTGGCGTGGTGATCGGCGAAACCGCGATCATCGGCGAGCGCGTGCGCATCTATCAGGCCGTGACTCTGGGCGCCAAACGCTTCACCGCCGACGAAACCGGCAGCCTGCACAAGGGCCAGCCGCGCCACCCGATCGTCGAAGACGATGTGGTGATCTATGCCGGCGCAACCATCCTCGGCCGGATCACCATCGGCAAGGGCTCGACCATCGGCGGCAACGTCTGGCTGACCCGCAGCGTGCCGGCCGACAGCAACATCACCCAGGCCAATCTGCAGCTCGACTGCCAGGCAAAAAAATAGCAAAAGCGCCGAGCAAAAGCCGTTGTCAGCTCCTCTATATACCTGCCCCGCTCAGCGGGGCAGGTCGCATCGAAGGCCGATCCATGTTTAACTTGAACGCTTGTTCAACATAAAAACGCTGGTCGCTGCCGGTGTTCAACAGGAGGATATGCCTTTGCTGAACCCGTTAAATCCTATGCCTGATTCCCACAGCGGGGTGCAGGTTGCATGAGTACTCCCACCCCTGAACTTGCTGACAGCAAGATGCGCATGAACGCCCCGGTGTTCTACTTCGCCGCCAGTTTTATCCTGCTCTTCGGGCTGGTGGTGATCGTCAACCCCGAGGCCTCCGGTGCCTGGTTGCTGGCCGCGCAAAACTGGGCTGCCAACACGGTGGGCTGGTACTACATGCTGGCCATGACCCTGTACCTGGTGTTCGTGGTGGTCACCGCCTTGTCGGGCTACGGCAAGATCAAACTCGGTGCCGATCATGACGAACCCGAGTTCAGTTACCTGTCCTGGGCCGGCATGCTGTTCGCCGCCGGTATCAGCATCACGCTGTTCTTCTTCTGCGTTTCCGAGCCGCTGACGCACATGCTGCAACCGCCCCAGGGCGAGGGCGGCACCGCCGAGGCCGGGCGCGAGGCGATGAAGCTGCTGTTTCTGCACTGGGGCCTGCATGGCTGGGGCGTGTTTGCCTTTGTCGGCATGGCGCTGGCCTACTTTGCTTACCGGCACAACCTGCCGCTGGCGCTGCGTTCGGCGCTGTACCCGCTGATCGGCAAGCGTATCAACGGCCCGATCGGTTACGCGGTGGATGGCTTCGGCATCATTGCCACTGTGTTCGGCCTGGGCGCCGACATGGGCTTTGGTGTGCTGCACCTCAACTCCGGTCTGGATTACCTGTTCGGCATCCCGCACAGCCAGTGGGTGCAGGTCGCGCTGATCACGCTGATGATGGGCGCCGCAGTCGCGGTTGCCGTGGCCGGGGTCGAGAAGGGCGTGCGGGTGATGTCCGACATCAACCTGTTCCTAGCCTGTGCGCTGCTGCTGTTCGTGCTGTTTGCCGGGCCGACCCAGCACTTGTTCAATACCCTGATCCAGAACCTCGGTGACTACCTTGGCGCCTTGCCAGGCAAGAGCTTCGACGTCTATGCCTACGGCGAGAACCGCGACTGGCTGGGTGGCTGGACAGTGTTCTACTGGGCCTGGTGGATTGCCTGGGCGCCGTTCGTGGGCCTGTTCATCGCGCGGATTTCCCGTGGCCGGACCATTCGTGAATTCGTCTTCGGCGTGCTGTTGATCCCGCTTGGTTTCACCCTCGCGTGGATGTCGATCTTCGCCAACAGCGCGATGGACCAGGTGCTCAACCACGGCCTGGTCGCGCTCGGCCAGTCGGCGCTGGAAAACCCGTCGATGAGCCTGTACCTGCTGCTCGAAACCTATCCGTGGAGCAAGGCGGTAATCGCTGTGACGGTGTTCATCAGCTTCGTCTTCTTCGTCACCTCGGCCGACTCCGGCACCGTGGTGCTGTCGACCTTGTCGGCGAAGGGCGGCAGCCCTGACGAAGACGGCCCGAACTGGCTGCGGATCTTCTGGGGAGCGATGACTGCGTTGATCACCAGTGCCTTGCTGTTCGCTGGCAGCATCGATTCGCTGAAGTCTGCGGTGGTGCTGACCTCATTGCCGTTCTCGCTGATCCTGCTGTGCATGATGTGGGGCCTGCACAAGGCGTTCTACCTAGAGTCGCAGCGGCGGATTGCCCAGTTGCACTCGCTGGCACCGGTCGCCCAGAGCCGCCGTGGTCGCGGCGGCTGGCGTCAGCGCTTGAGCCAGGCTGTGCACTTCCCATCGCGCGATGAGGTGTACCGCTTCATGGATGACGTGGTGCGCCCGGCGATCAATGACGTGCGCGAGGTGTTCGAGCAGAAAGGCCTGGTGCTGATCACCCAGGACGACCCGAGCCACGACAACGTCAGCCTGAAAGTCGGCCATGGTGAAGAGCAGCCGTTCATCTACCAGGTGCAGATGCGCGGTTATTTCACGCCGTCATTCGCCTTGGGTGGGTTGGGCGCGCAAGAGCTGAAAAACCGTCGCTATTACCGCGCCGAGGTGCATCTGTCAGAAGGCAGCCAGGATTACGATCTGGTCGGCTACAGCAAGGAGCAGATCATCAACGACATCCTCGACCAGTACGAACGGCACATGCAGTTCCTGCACATGGTCAGGTAGTTGCGTGAGGGGCTGCCGGGCAGCCCCTTGCCTGCGCTAGAACGGCGCGTCGCCAAGGATGGTGGCGCGGTGCATGACCCGCCGCTGCGGGCGGTAGTCATCGACGGCGTAATGCTGGGTGACGCGGTTGTCCCAAAAGGCCACGTCGTTTTCCTGCCAGCGCCAGCGGATGCTGTACTCCGGCCGCGTCGCATGGGCAAACAGCAGCTTGAGCAGGGCCTCGCTTTCCTGCTCGTTGAGCTCGTTGATGCGCGTGGTAAACCCTTCATTGACGAACAACGCCTTGCGCCCGCTGACCGGATGCGTACGCACCACCGGGTGCGTCAGCGGCGGGTTGTTGCGCCGGGTCGCTTCCCAGCGGGCGAGGTCGTCGGCGGTGGTGCCGAAGCGCTCCAGCGGGAATGACTTGGTGAAGTCATGGGTGGCGGTGAGGCCGTCGAGCATCGTTCGCAGGGGCGCCGACAAGCCTTCGAATGCCGCTACGCCACTGGCCCACAAGGTATCGCCGCCGTAGGCCGGCAGCTGCTTGGCACTCAGTACCGCGCCCAGCGCCGGGGTCGGCAGAAAGGTCACGTCGGTGTGCCACACGGCATTGTCGCGCACGTCGGTGACGGCGGTATCGAGGATCAGCACTTGTGGCGTTTGCGGCACATTGGGGTAGATCGGGTGGATATGCAGATCACCAAAACGTGCGGCGAAGCGGGCTTGCTGCTGCGGGTTGAGCGGCTGCTCGCGGAAGAACAGCACTTGATGCTTGAGCAGCGCCTGCTCGATGGCGTCGCGTTGTTCGGCTGTGATTTCACGGCTGATGTCGACGCCAGTGATCTGCGCGCCGAGGGCCGGGCTTAACGGAGTAATGGTCAGGCTCATGGCAGTCTCTTTGTCGGGCGCCGGAGTGCCGGCGTGATCAGTCGTGCTTAGTGGGTCTGGCCGTGCCAAGGCACCAGCTTGCGTTGCAGGGCGCGCAGGCCCATTTCCAGGGCGAAGGCGATCAGGGCAATCAGCAGGATCCCCAGCACCACCACGTCAGTGACCAGAAACTGCGCCGCTGACTGGACCATGAAGCCGAGGCCGCTGGTGGCGGCGATCAATTCCGCTGCAACCAGGGTCGACCAGCCGACGCCCAGGCCGATACGCACGCCGGTGAGGATGTCGGGCAGGGCGCTGGGCAATATCACATGGCGAATCAGCTGGGCCTTGGTGGCGCCCAGCGACTGCGCGGCGCGCAGTTTGGCCGGGTCGACGGTGCGCACGCCGGTGGCGGTGGCGATGGCAATCGGGGCGAAGATCGCCAGGTAGATCAGCAGCACCTTGGACAGCTCACCGATGCCGCACCAGATCACGATCAGCGGCAGGTAGGCCAGCGGCGGAATTGGCCGGTAGAACTCGATCAGTGGGTCGAAAATGCCCCGGGCAATGCGGTTGGAGCCGATGGCAATGCCGATCGGGATCGCCGTGAGGATGGCTGCGCCGAGCGCCAGGCCACTCCGCCCAAGGCTTGCGCCCAGGTGCTGCCACAGGCTGGCGTCCATGTAGCCCTGGGTCAGCAGCACCCAGGCTTTGCCGAGGATGTCTGCCGGTGGTGGCAGAAACAGCGGTTCGACCAGCTCGGCGGCGGTCACCGCCCACCACAGCAGTAACAGGCTGGCCAGGGTCAGGGCGCTGATCCAGCGGGTCGACAGTGGTTTGCGCGGCAGCGGTTTGAGGTTGGCCGGTTTGGCGGCCAGCGGCAGTTCGACAGTGCTCATGCTGAGTGCTCCCGGCGGGCGTCTTCGCGTTGCGAGAAGACTCTCGCCAGCACGTGTTCGCGGGTTTCGATAAAGCGCGGGTCGGACTTGATCGCCCGCGCCGATTCGCCGGCGGCGTAGCGTTGGCCGAAGTCCAGTTGCAGCCGTTCGACGACACGCCCTGGGTTGGGCGCAAGCAGCACCAGTTCGCTGGCGAGAAACACCGCTTCTTCGATGTCATGGGTAATCAGGAATACTGGTTTGGCTGTGCGTTGCCACACCTGCAGCAACAACTCCTGCATCTGCTCGCGGGTAAACGCATCGAGGGCGCCGAACGGCTCGTCCATCAACAGCACACGCGGGTTGGCGGCCAGGGCGCGGGCCAGGCCGACGCGCTGCTTCTGGCCGCCCGAAAGCTGCCAGATGCGCCGCTCGGCGAAACCTGCGAGGTCGACCAGTGCGAGCATTTCGCGCGCCTTGGCTTCGCGCTCGACGCGGCTTACGCCGGCCAGCTCCAGGCCGAAGGCGACGTTGCCGAGCACGTTTTGCCAGGGCAGCAGGGCGTCGTCCTGAAACACCACGCCGCGCTCGGCACTCGGGCCTTGCACCGGCACGCCGTCGAGGCTGATACGGCCAGCACTGGGAGGCACGAAGCCGGCGATCAGGTTGAGCAGCGAGGTCTTGCCGCTGCCCGATGGCCCAAGGGCCACCAGCAGCTGGCGCGGGCCCAGGCTCAGGTTGATATCGGCCAGCACCGGGGTGTCGGCACCGGGGTACTGTGCGCTGATGCGCTCCAGCTCGAGCAAGGCCATGACGGGCTCCGGATCAGTTGGGCAGGTATTTGGCGGTGACGTATGGGGCGTAGTCAGGCAGCACGGCGTCGACCTTGCCTTGCTCCTTGAGGAAGGCTGCGGTGTTGCTCAGGGCCTGGGTGGTCGGCGCGCCGAGGGCGCTGGCCTGGTCGGCGGCCAGCGGGTAGACGTTGCCTTGCAGCAGCACCGGGATATCGCTGCTCTTGGCGCCCGAGAGCTTGGCCAGTTTGGCGACGTTGTCCGGGTTGGCCAGCCAGGCTGCCGGGTCCTTGCGGTAGTCGGCGTAGGCATCCAGGGTGACCTTGGCGAAGGCCTTGACCACGTCCGGGTGTTTGGCGGCAAAGTCTTTGCGCACGATCCAGGCGTCGAAGGTCGGCGCGCCTTTTTGTGCCAGCTCACCGGAGGTGATCAGCACCTTGCCGTTCTCCTTGGCGACGCCCAGCGCTGGGTCCCAGACATAGGTCGCGTCGATATCGCCACGCTTCCAGGCGGCGATGATGGCCGGCGGGGCGAGGTTGAGGATCTGCACCTTGGACGCATCGATGTTCCACGCTTTGAGCGCAGCGAGCAGGCTGTAGTGGCCGGTCGAAACGAACGGTACGGCGACCTTTTTGCCGATCAGGTCCTGCGGGGTCTTGATGCTGTCGCGGGCAACCAGCGCTTCACCGGCGCCGATCTGGGTGGCGATCAAAAAGGTTTCGACCGGCAGCTTGCGGGTCGCGGCTGCGGCCAGCGGGCTGGAGCCGAGGTAGCCGATCTGTACATCGCCCGAGGCCACGGCCGTGATCACGTCGGCGCCGTTATCGAATTTGCGCCAGTCGATATCGGCCTTGCTGGCTTTTTCGTAGGCGCCATCGACTTGGGCAACCTTGGCTGGGTCGACGGTGGTCTGGTAGGCCACGGTAAGGTCAGCGGCCTGGGCTAACCAGCTGCTGCTGGCGAGGGTCAGGGCGGCGAACAGGCGCAGCGGAGCGTGCGGGATCATGGGTTTGCCTCTCGTCAGCAATCTGGGTAGTTGATGGCGAGAGACTAAATGATCTAAGAATCTTCAAATAAATAACTTTTTGGTATTAGCTTAGGTGCCTTTTGGGGGCGCTGCGCGCCCCTTTCGCGACACAAGGCCGCTCCTACAGGGACCGCGTTGCCTGCACGTTGCGCGGTCGGCGTAGGAGCGGGCTGGCGTAATGACCGTTCACTGCTACGCTCCTCCGGCCTAGAGCAAAAGGAAATAAGGTTATGAGCAAACGTTTGCAAATAACCTAAAGCTCTTAAGGGGCCCTGCCGATACCGCAAATGGTAGTAAAGGTTCCTATGATATGCCGCAATAGTCTTAGCAATTCATAAAACAGTCATTTTGGATTTATAGGATTGTCATTATCCTGTAGCCCAGGGTGGTGGCTTAGACCTTAGTCGTGAAACGTTCGGAAATGATTGACTGGACGGTCACGCTCTGCGACTAAATCGCCAGTCCATGGTGAGTGAGGCAATAGACCTCGCCGCCACTGATATACAAAAATTAGAACGTAGAGGAGCAAAACATGTACAAGTCAAGCCTGGCTCTGGCCGTGGCACTGGGGGTTCTCGCCCAACAAGCAGGTGCTGCTGGCTTCGTCGAGGACAGCAAGCTGTCCGTAAGCTCGCGTACCATGTACTTCAACAACGATAACCGTGAAGCCGGCGGCAACAAGCCACGTCCTGACAACCGCGAGTCGGGTCAGGGCTTCAAGCTTGACTTCATTTCCGGCTTCACCGAAGGCACCGTTGGTTTTGGTGTAGATGCTCAGGCGCTGTGGGGCATCCACCTTGACGGCGGCAAGGGCTACCACCCTGATGGCAGCAGCTTCTTCCCAAGCGACTCCGACGGTTCGTCCGAGAAGCAATGGGCACGCTTTGGCGCCAACGCCAAGGCTCGTTTCTCCAAGACCGAAGCTCACTTCGGTAGCGCGCTGTCGCCAGCCTTGCCGATCCTGGTTGCCAACGATGGCCGTCTGCTGCCGCAGACCTTCGAAGGTGCCACCATTTCCTCCAAGGAAATCGACAACCTGACCATCAACGCCGGTCAGATGACTCACGCCATGGGCCGTGCGTCCAGCAACCGGACTGGTCTGTCGGTCAACGGTGCTACCGCTGACAGCAACAAGTTCCGCTACGGTGGTCTGGACTACAAGCTCACCCCAGACCTGACCCTGCAGTACTACTACTCGAACCTGGAAGACTTCTACAAGCAGCACTTCCTGGGCGCGACTCACGTCTTCAAGATCGCTGACGACCAGTCGTTCAAAACCGACCTGCGCTACTTCGACAGCAGCAGCGACGGCAAAAACGGCAACGGCGGTGGTTACAACTTCAACAACAACGGTGGCTACGCCAAGAACCTGGGCGAGGTCGACAACAAGACCTGGTCTGCCATGTTCACCTACACCCTGGGTGGTCATGCCTTCTTGCTCGGTCATCAACGCGTCAGCGATGACGGCGGTTTCGTCTGGTTGAACCAAGGTTCGGTACGTGATGGCAATGGCCGTCCGGAAGGCGCAGGCGGCGCGAGCTTCTACCTGTTCACCGACAGCATGATCAACCAGTTCGCCAAGGCCGGTGAAAACACCACCTTCGGTCAGTACTCCTATGACTTCGCGCGCGTTGGCGTGCCGGGTCTGAAAGCGGCTGTTTCGTACCTGCGCGGTGAAGATGGCCGCAACGCCAACGGCAACGGCACCTTCTCTGAATGGGAACGCGACGCCCGGATCGACTACGTGATCCAGCAAGGCACCCTGAAAGGCCTGGGCGCTACCCTGCGCCATGGTATGTACCGCGGCACTGGCACCAGCTCGCTGGCTGACCAGGACCAGACCCGCTTCATCGTCAACTACACTTACGCTTTCAAGTAAGTCGTAGCTGCACGCCAAAAAGCCTCGCCTAGTGCGAGGCTTTTTTATGCCTGCAATTCGTAATGCATTATGGTTATAAATAAATCGATATTTATTCTTTTTAATCTCTTTCGATTGCAGGCACATTGGACCCATAACGCAGACACAGGAGCCGCACCATGAGCCTCAAACTCGGCGACATCGCCCCCGATTTCGAACAGGATTCCAGCGAAGGCAAGATTCGTTTCCACGAGTGGTTGGGCAATAGCTGGGGCGTGCTGTTCTCGCACCCTGCCGACTTCACCCCGGTGTGCACCACCGAGCTGGGCCTGACCGCCAAGCTCAAGGACGACTTCGCCAAGCGCGGGGTCAAGGCCATCGCGCTGTCGGTCGACCCGGTCGATTCGCACCACAAGTGGATCGATGACATCAATGAAACCCAGAACACCGTGGTCAACTTCCCGATCATTGCCGATGCTGATCGCAAGGTCTCCGACCTGTACGACCTGATCCACCCCAACGCCAACGACACCCTCACCGTGCGCTCGCTGTTCGTCATCGACCCGAACAAGAAGGTGCGTCTGACCATTACCTATCCGGCCAGCACCGGGCGCAACTTCAACGAAATCCTGCGGGTGATCGACTCGCTGCAGCTGACCGACAACTACAAGGTCGCCACGCCAGGCAACTGGCAGGACGGCGACGAAGTAGTGATCGTGCCCTCGCTCAAGGATGAAGCCGAGATCAAGGAACGCTTCCCCAAAGGCTATCGCGCCGTGAAGCCCTACCTGCGCCTGACACCGCAGCCCAACCGCTGAATACAGAATCCTCGTTGCACATGCTCTTAGCCAAGCAGGGATATTCGGGCCGCTCACGCGGCCCTTTTTTATTCGCCCCCTCCCGGCCCCTGTAGGAGCGGCCTTGTGTCGCGAAAGGGCTGCGTAGCGGCCCCAGCCATCTGTGCTGCTGCATAAATCTTGGGGCCGCTACGCGACCCTTTCGCGACACAAGGCCGCTCCTACAGAGGATTGTGCGAGGCTTGGCTTTATATGCATTAAAAGAATAAACAAATGAAAAAATATGATTTATAGATATATATAGACTGCTGTTAAGGTCACTTACATCAAGCGGGAGCACTACTGAACAGGCCCCGCCACGAATCGAAGGAAGCGTTGCTCATGTTGGTTGTCTCGGTAGGTGGTAGCCCAAGTACCCGTTCCCGCTCCGGCGTGTTGCTGGAGCGTTCACGCCAGTGGCTGCAAGAGCGTGGGGTCGAGGTCGTGACCTTTCAGGTCCGCGAGTTTGCCGCCGAAGACCTCCTCCATGCGCGCTTCGACAGCCCGCAGGTGCAGCACTTTCAGCAGTTGGTAGCGCAGGCCGATGGCCTTATCGTCGCCACCCCGGTGTACAAGGCGTCGTTTGCCGGCGCCCTGAAAACCCTGCTCGATCTGCTGCCCGAGCGCGCTCTGGAACACAAGGTGGTGCTGCCAATCGCAACCGGCGGCAGCATCGCCCACATGCTGGCGGTGGACTACGCCCTCAAGCCCGTGCTGTCGGCACTCAAGGCGCAAGAGACCCTGCAAGGGATCTTCGCCGACGACAGCCAGATCGCCTATGGCGAAGGCAGCGCCCCGGCGCAGCTCGCGGCCAGCCTCGAAGCGCGCCTGCTGGACTCGCTCGACACGTTTCACAGCGCCTTGGTTCGCCGGCCACAACCGGTCGCCCCAGGCGTGCTCAATGAACGCTTGATCAGTGCTCGCTGGAGCATCTGAAGCCACACGTTTTTCCACCTTACTCGCCCGTCAACGAGGCAAGCAGGTGCAACCCGAACCCTATACGTCTTGGAGAGCGCCATGCGCACAGTCTTCTTGCGTCGCGGTCTGGTCGCCCTGTTTGCGGCGGCTGTATCCTTCGGCGCCATTACTCAAGCCCAGGCCGAGAGCCTGCGCATCGGTTATCAGAAATACGGCACGCTGGTGCTGCTCAAGGCCAAGGGCACGTTGGAAAAGCGCCTGGCCGAGCAAGGCATTCAGGTGCAGTGGACCGAATTCCCCGGCGGCCCGCAGCTGCTTGAAGGGCTCAACGTCGGCTCGATCGACTTCGGCGTCACTGGCGAAACGCCGCCGGTGTTTGCCCAGGCCGCCGGCGCCGACCTGCTCTACGTCGCCTACGAGCCGCCAGCGCCGCACAGCGAAGCGATCCTGGTGCCGAAGGGCTCCACGGTGCAGTCGGTAAAAGACCTCAAGGGCAAGAAAGTCGCCCTCAACAAAGGCTCCAACGTGCACTACCTGCTGGTGCGTGCGCTGGAAGATGCCGGCCTCAAGTACAGCGATATCCAACCGGTTTACCTGCCGCCCTCAGATGCCCGCGCCGCGTTCGAGCGTGGCAGCGTCGACGCCTGGGTGATCTGGGACCCGTACCAGGCCGCCGCCGAAAAGCAGCTGCAGGCGCGTACCCTGCGTGACGGCCAGGGCCTGGTCGACAACCACCAGTTCTACCTGGCGACTCGCGACTATGCGACCCAGCACCCCGCGGTGATCAACACCTTGATCGAAGAAGTCCGCGCGGTTGGCCAGTGGTCCCAGGCCAATCCGCAGGAGGTCACCGATCAGGTCGCACCGCTGCTGGGCCTGCCGGCCGACATCACCCTGACCTCGGTCAAACGTCAGGGCTACGGCGCAGCGCCGCTGACCCCCGAAGTGGTCGCGGCACAACAGAAAATTGCCGACACCTTCCAGGCGCTCAAGCTGATCCCCAAGCCGCTGAGCATCAAGGACGTGATCTGGACACCCCCGGCCAAGGTCGCAACTGCGCCTTGATTGATCTGCCTGCGCCGGGGCGCCGCTCCGGCTTGAGCCACCTTTGAGGAGACAACTCCAGTGAGCCTTAATATTTTCTGGTTCCTTCCAACCCACGGTGACGGCAAGTACCTGGGTACTTCCGATGGCGCCCGTGCGGTCGACCACGGTTACCTGCAACAGATTGCCCAGGCGGCGGACCGCCTTGGTTTCGGCGGCGTGCTGATCCCGACCGGACGCTCCTGCGAAGACTCCTGGCTGGTGGCCGCGTCGCTGATCCCGGTCACGCAGAACCTGAAGTTTCTGGTCGCGCTGCGTCCCGGCATCATTTCGCCGACCGTGGCGGCGCGTCAGGCAGCCACGCTGGATCGGCTGTCCAATGGCCGGGCGCTGTTCAACCTGGTCACTGGTGGTGATCCGGATGAGCTGGCCGGCGATGGCTTGCACCTCAACCACCAGGAGCGTTACGAAGCCTCGGTCGAGTTCACCCGTATCTGGCGCAAAGTGCTCGAAGGCGAAAACGTCGACTACGAAGGCAAACACATTCAGGTCAAGGGCGCCAAGCTGCTCTACCCACCGATCCAGCAACCACGTCCGCCGCTGTACTTCGGCGGCTCTTCGGAGGCCGCGCAGGACCTGGCTGCCGAGCAGGTCGAGCTGTACCTGACCTGGGGCGAACCGCCTGCAGCAGTGGCCGAGAAGATCGCCCAGGTGCGCGAGAAGGCCGCCGCGCAAGGCCGCGAAGTACGCTTTGGCATCCGCCTGCATGTGATCGTGCGGGAAACCAACGAAGAAGCCTGGGCCGCCGCCGACAAGCTGATCTCGCACCTGGACGACGCCACCATTGCCCGTGCCCAGGCCTCGTTGGCGCGCTTCGACTCGGTTGGCCAGCAACGCATGGCCGCTCTGCACGGCGGCAGCCGCGACAACCTTGAAGTCAGCCCAAACCTGTGGGCCGGGGTTGGCCTGGTGCGCGGCGGTGCTGGCACCGCGCTGGTCGGCGATGGCCCGACCGTGGCAGCGCGGGTCAAGGAATACGCAGCGCTGGGCATCGACACCTTCATCTTCTCTGGCTACCCGCACCTGGAAGAGTCATACCGCGTGGCCGAGCTGCTGTTCCCGCACCTGGATGTACAGCGCCCGGAGCAACCGAAAGCGGGTGGCTACGTCAGCCCGTTTGGCGAGATGGTCGCCAACGACATCCTGCCCAAGTCCGTGTCGCAGAGCTGAGGACCGGACCATGAGTCGTGCAACCTCATCCACCCTGGCTCAGCGCCTGGCCCCCTGGGCACTGCCGGTACTGCTGCTGGCGATCTGGCAACTGGCGGTCAGCGCTGGCTGGCTGTCGACGCGCATCCTGCCCGCCCCCAGCGCAGTGGTCAGCGCTGGTGTCGAGCTGGTACGCAGCGGCGAGATCTGGACTCACCTGGCCATCAGCGGCTGGCGTGCGGGGCTGGGTTTTGCCATCGGCGGCAGCATCGGCCTGGTGCTGGGTTTTATCACCGGCCTGTCGAACTGGGGTGAACGCCTGCTCGACAGCTCGGTGCAGATGATTCGTAACGTGCCGCACCTGGCGCTGATCCCACTGGTGATCCTGTGGTTCGGTATCGATGAGTCGGCGAAGATCTTTCTGGTCGCGCTGGGCACGCTGTTCCCGATCTACCTGAACACCTACCACGGTATCCGCAACGTTGACCCGGCCCTGGTGGAAATGGCCCGCAGCTACGGCCTGTCCGGCTTCAGCCTGTTCCGCCAGGTGATCCTGCCGGGTGCGCTGCCATCGATTCTGGTCGGTGTGCGCTTTGCTCTGGGCTTCATGTGGCTGACCTTGATCGTCGCCGAAACCATCTCGGCCAACGCCGGTATCGGTTACCTGGCGATGAACGCTCGGGAGTTTCTGCAGACCGACGTGGTGGTGCTGGCAATCGTGCTCTACGCCGTGCTCGGCAAGCTTGCTGACCTCGCCGCCCGCGGCCTGGAACGCGCCTGGCTGCGCTGGCACCCGGCCTATCAAGTGGCCAAGAAGGAGGGCGCATGACCGTGCTCAAGGAACAACCGCCGCGCTTGCTGCGTGGCATCCCGCTGGCCACCCAGGGTGTGCGCAAGAGCTTTGGCCAGCGCGAAGTGCTGCGCGGCATTGATCTGCACATCCCGGCCGGGCAGTTCGTCGCCATCGTTGGCCGCAGTGGCTGCGGCAAGAGCACCTTGCTGCGCTTGCTGGCGGGCCTCGACCAGCCCACCGGCGGCCAGTTGCTGGCCGGCGCTGCGCCGCTGGCCGAGGCCCGCGAAGAAACCCGCTTGATGTTCCAGGACGCGCGCCTGCTGCCGTGGAAAAAGGTCATCGACAACGTCGGCCTCGGCCTCAAGGGCGACTGGCGGCAAAAGGCGCTGGACGCACTGGAAGCCGTCGGCCTGGCCGACCGCGCCAATGAGTGGCCAGCGGCGTTATCTGGCGGGCAGAAGCAGCGTGTGGCCCTGGCCCGCGCACTGATTCACCAGCCACGCCTGCTGCTGCTCGACGAGCCACTTGGCGCGCTGGATGCGCTGACCCGGATCGAGATGCAGCAACTGATCGAACGCCTGTGGCGCCAGCATGGCTTCACCGTGTTGCTGGTCACCCATGACGTCAGCGAGGCGGTTGCCGTGGCCGACCGGGTGATCCTGATCGAAGACGGTGCGGTCGGCCTCGACCTCAACGTCGAGCTGGCGCGGCCCCGGGTGCGCGGCTCGCACCGTCTGGCCGCACTGGAAAGCGAAGTTCTCAACCGAGTTTTGTCTGTACCGGGCGCTGCGCCCGAGCCGGACCCTGTAGCACCTTTGCCCACGCAGTTGCGTTGGGCTCACTGAACCCCTGAAACCAGCACAAAGGAATCACACCATGACTATCAAAGCGATCAACGTCCGCAACCAGTTCAAAGGCACTGTGAAAGAAATCCTCGAAGGCCCGGTATTGTCGGAAATCGACGTGCAGACCGCCTCCGGTGTGGTCACCTCGGTGATCACCACGCGTTCGGTAAAAGAGTTGGAATTGCAGGTGGGCAGTGAAGTGATTGCCTTCGTCAAATCGACCGAAGTCTCTATCGCCAAGCTGTGATGGCGTTTGGTGTGTCGGGGCCGTTTTGCGGCCCTTCGCGGGCAAGCCCGCTCCCACAGGGATCGTTGTGGGAGCGGGCTTGCCCGCGAAGGATCGCAAAGCGCCCAAAACTATCATCGTTTAGGCAGGAACAGCGGCAAATACAACCCCAGATACGCCTCACACACCCGCTTGCCTTCCTCGGCCATGCGCGGGGTGATCTGCTCGTGCAACTGCACCGAACGGGCATAGACCCGGTCGCTCAGTTCCATCGCCAGGGCAAACACATCGACGTCGTGGGGCATTGCCGGTAGCTGGAAATGCTGATCGAACAGCTTGTGCATCAGCTCGCCCAACTCCAGATCATGCTTGCGATCCGCCTGGGTCACTTCGCTCAAGCCATGCTGGGCCAGAATCAACTGCCGCGCTGCGGCATCCTCCTGATAGATCTCCAACATACGTTGCTCGATCAGCCGCGACAGGTCATGCCAGGTGGTCAGCGCGCTGCTGTCGATCGGCGCGCGCAGTGCCTCACGAAAGGCCCGGTGCACATCTGCCGTCAGCGCTTCGAGCAGGGCCGGCACGCTGGCAAAGAAGTGGTACACCGACGACGGCGGGATCTGCGCGTGTTCAGCCACGCTGTAGATCGACAGCCCGGCCACACCGTGCGCCGCAAGCAACTCGCGGGCTGCCGCCAGGATCGTGACGATCCTGGCCTGGCTGCTGGCGCGCGGCTTGCGTGGTGTAGGCGTGCGGGTCATCAGTTGCTGATGGCCAGGATGCTGGCCTGGTAGGCACCGACGAACAGGTCGAAGTCACCCACCTCGTCCTGCTCCAGGCGCGCCTGCTCGGCCAGCGAGTCACGTGCCAGCGTCTCGAAAGCTTGCTGGCGCTCGGGGCTCAACGGCTGCTCACGGAAGGTTTCGGCATGCAGACGGCTCTGACGCATGGAGAATTCGACAAAGCTCTCATCGTGCTCGGTCATGCGCGCCAGCACCTGCGCCGACGGTGTCAGTTCGGGATCATCGACCTTGGCCTGCTGCGCTTCAACCGCTTTGGCGTGGGCGTCGCCGCCGTTGGCTTGATCGAGCAACGCGGCCAGCGGCGCGATACGCTGGATCAGCTCGCCGGCCCACTCCTTGAGCGTCACCGGTTGGCCATTGCGCTGCAGCTCCAGGCCCGGCTTGCGGCCTTGCTTGACCACGCTGAGGAAGTTGCTGGTGCACTGGCCGCATTCGCCGTTGCTCAGCTGCGGGCTGTCGTCCAGCGCGCACAGCAGCAGGAATGCATCGAGGAAGCGCGACTGCTGCAGGTCGATACCGACCGGCAGGAACGGGTTGATGTCCAGGCAGCGCACTTCGACGTACTGCACGCCGCGCGAGGCCAGCGCCTGGATCGGCCGCTCGCCGGTGTAGGTCACGCGCTTGGGGCGGATGTTCGAGTAGTACTCGTTTTCGATCTGCAGGATATTGGTGTTGAGCTGAACCCACTCGCCATCCTTGTGCGTACCGATCTCGACGTATGGCGGGTACGGCGTGCCGACCGCCTTGCGCAGGCTGTCGGTGTAGCTGGCGAGGTCGTTGTAGCACGGCGTCAGGCCGGCCTGGGCGTTGCTCTGGTAACCCAGGTCGCTCATGCGCAGGCTGGTCGCGTAGGGCAGGTAAAGGGTGTCGGGGTCGAGCTGTTCGAGCTGGTGCGCACGGCCACGCATGAAGCCTGCATCCAGCGCCGGAGAAGCGCCGAACAGGTACATCAGCAGCCAGCTGTAGCGGCGGAAGTTACGAATCAGGGCGATGTACGCCGCCGACTGGAAGTCACGGTCGCTATCGGCGCCGCCTTCCTTTTCGCGCAGCAGAGGCCACAGGGCCTCGGGCAGCGAGAAGTTGTAGTGAATACCGGCAATGCACTGCATGGTACGGCCGTAACGCAGGGCCAGGCCCTTGCGGTAGACATACTTGAGCTGGCCGATATTGGAGGTGCCGTAATAGCCGATCGGAATATCCTCTTCGGCCGGCAATGCACAGGGCATCGACGGGCTCCACAGGTATTCGTTACCCAGCTTGGACTGGACGAAGCGATGCACCTCTTCGAGGTTATCCAGCACCGCTGCCGGGTCGGCCAGGGCCGGAGTAATGAACTCCAGCAGCGATTCTGAATAATCGGTGGTGATCTGCTCGTTGGTCAGCGCCGATCCCAGGGCCTCGGGATGCGGGGTCTGGGCCAGGCGACCTTGATCGGTCACGCGCAGGCATTCGCGCTCAATACCGTGCAGGCACTGCTTGAGCAAGGGGAGATTGGCACTGAGCAGGCTCAGGCGGCTGTTGAGGAGTTCGCTCAAGATGTATTCCTTCACGCGTCAGTCGCCCCAATATGGGGGTAGAAATAACGGTCTACAAGGGTAGGGACAAAGGAACTGGCGTTGTCGCCTGGTTACGCGGTTTCGGCAGTGCCATCACACTGCCGAAAATACCGCAGATAGCGCTTTGTGAGCTAGAGAACCGCGAAGGTTCCCTGAGCTTTCGCAACCAGCTTGTCGTCTTGGACTACGTCGGCGTCGACCACCAGTGTGCGCCGGCCCGCGTGCAGCACGCGCGCGGTGCATAGCACCTCGCCGTCGCTGACGGCGCGCATGTAGTTGATCTTGCATTCGATGGTCACGCTTTGCTGGTCAAAGCCATGGCTGGCCGAGCAGGCCAGGCCCATGGCGATGTCGACCAGGCTGAAGATCGCCCCGCCGTGCAGCTTCTGGCCGCGATTACGCAGCTGTGGCGTCAGTGTCAGGGCCACCGTCGCAACACCCTCTTCAAGGCGCTGCAGGCGGCAGCCAAGCAACTGGCTGAAGGCGCTTTCGACGTATTCGCTGGGCAGGTTGGTCATTTCTTCTTCAACTGCTTGGCGTTGGCGAACAACGAGGCCATGGCGTTGTTGGCTGGCGCGGCCGTGGCAGTTTCACGCGGGCGCGCTGGCTGCTGCGGGCGGTTGCCGCCATTGGCCCGGCCACCACCGCGGTTGCCTTCGACCTTCTCGCCCGGGGTGTCGCCCATGCGCATCGACAGGGCGATACGTTTGCGCGGGATATCCACCTCCATCACCTTGACCTTGATCACATCGCCGGCCTTGACCGCTTCACGCGGGTCCTTGATGAACTTCTCCGACAGCGACGAGATGTGCACCAGGCCATCCTGATGCACGCCGATATCAACGAAGGCACCGAAGTTGGTGACGTTGGTGACCACACCCTCGAGGATCATCCCAGGCTCAAGGTCCTTGAGCTCTTCGACGCCGTCCTGGAACGAGGCGGTCTTGAACTCCGGGCGCGGGTCACGGCCGGGCTTGTCCAGCTCTTGCAGGATGTCGGTGACGGTCGGCAGGCCGAAGGTCTCGTCGGTGAAGTTTTTCGGGTCGAGGCGCTTGAGGAAGGCGCTGTCGCCGATCAGCGAGCGGATGTCGCGGTCGGTGCCGGCGGCAATCCGCTGCACCAGCGGGTAGGCTTCCGGGTGCACGGCGGAGCCGTCCAGCGGGTTGTCGCCGTTCATCACACGGAGGAAGCCGGCGGCCTGTTCGAAGGTTTTTTCGCCGAGGCGGCTGACCTTTTTCAGTGCAGCGCGGGTGGCGAAGGGGCCATTGGCGTCGCGGTGGGCAACGATATTCTGCGCCAGGGTCGCGTTCAGCCCAGAGATGCGCGTCAGCAGCGCCACCGAGGCGGTGTTGACGTCGACGCCAACGGCGTTCACGCAGTCTTCCACTACCGCGTCCAGGCCGCGGGCCAGCTTCAACTGGGAGACATCATGCTGGTACTGGCCGACGCCGATCGATTTCGGGTCGATCTTGACCAGCTCGGCGAGCGGGTCCTGCAGGCGTCGGGCAATCGACACCGCGCCACGGATCGATACGTCCAGGTCCGGGAACTCGCGTGCTGCCAACTCCGAGGCGGAGTACACCGAAGCGCCGGCTTCGGAGACCATCACCTTGGTCATCTTCAATGCTGGGTATTTTTTGATCAGTTCAGCGGCAAGCTTGTCGGTTTCGCGGCTGGCGGTGCCGTTGCCGATCGCGATCAGCTCCACCGAATGCTTGGCGCACAGTGCGGCCAGCACGGCGATGGTGCGGTCCCAGTCGTTGCGCGGCACGTGCGGGTAGACCGTGGCGGTGTCGAGCAGTTTGCCGGTGGCATCCACCACGGCAACCTTGCAGCCGGTACGCAGGCCCGGGTCGAGGCCCAGGGTAGCGCGTGGGCCTGCCGGGGCGGCGAGCAGCAGGTCGTGCAGGTTATGCGCGAAGACGTTGATCGCTTCGCTCTCGGCGGCTTCACGCAGCTCGCCGAACAGGTCGGTTTCAAGGTGGGTGTAGAGCTTGACCTTCCAGGTCCAGCGCACCACTTCGCCGAGCCATTTGTCGGCCGGGCGGGCGCGGTTTTCCACGCCGAAGTGCTGGCCGATCATCAGCTCGCACGGGTGCAGGGTGCCCGGCAGCTCTTCGCCGACTTTCAGCGCGGCGCTGAGTACGCCTTCGTTGCGGCCACGGAAGATTGCCAGCGCACGGTGCGACGGCGCGCTGCGCAGCAGCTCGTCATGGGCGAAGTAATCGCGGAACTTGGCGCCTTCCTCTTCCTTGCCTGGTACCAGGCGGGCACTGAGTACGGCTTCCTGCTTGAGGAAGTTGCGCAGTTTTTCCAGCAGGCCGGCGTCTTCGGCGAAGCGCTCCATGAGGATGTACTTGGCGCCTTCCAGCGCGGCCTTGACGTCAGCTACGCCCTTGTCGGCATCGACGAAGCGCGCGGCTTCGCTTTCCGGGGTCAGTTGCGGGTCGTTGAACAGGCCATCGGCCAGCTCGCCGAGGCCGGCTTCGAGGGCGATCTGGCCCTTGGTGCGGCGCTTTTGCTTGTATGGCAGGTACAGGTCTTCGAGGCGGGTCTTGGTGTCGGCCAGCTTGATCTCGCGGGCCAGCTCCGGGGTCAGCTTGCCTTGCTCGTCGATGCTGGCAAGGATGCTCGCGCGACGGTCATCCAGCTCGCGCAGGTAGCGCAGGCGCTCATCCAGGTGGCGCAGCTGGGTGTCGTCGAGGCTGCCGGTGACTTCCTTGCGGTAACGGGCGATGAAGGGCACCGTCGAGCCTTCGTCCAACAGGGCCACGGCCGCCTCGACCTGTTGCGGGCGAACGCCGAGTTCTGCGGCAATACGGCTGTTGATGCTGTCCATGAAAACCACCTGACAATATGTGAATACTGGAGGCCGCAGGTGGGCATTCGTGCCCGGCGGCGCTGGGTGAAAGGCGCGCATTATACCCATCGCGCCGGGCTTGCGGTGATAGCGCCGCGCCATCGGCGGCCGCGTGGAAGTGGCGCCCGGGGAAAAATCTGCTAACAATGCACACGGCACGCGCTGCAATGGCTACGCCATAATGCGCAGCGATCTCAGAGGAGTTATTGATGACCAGCACGCCTAACACAGTTGAAGGTGACAAGATTCTCATCGTCGACGACGATCCGGGGCTCAGCAGCCTGCTGGAGCGTTTTTTCACCAGCAAGGGCTACCGCACCCGGGCAGTACCCAATGTCGAACAGATGGACCGGCTGCTGGCCCGTGAGGTGTTCAACCTGGTTGTGCTCGACCTGATGCTGCCTGGCGAAGATGGCTTGTCTGCCTGCCGCCGCCTGCGCGCAGCGAACAACCAGATCCCGATCATCATGCTTACCGCCAAGGGCGACGAGTTGAGCCGAATCAAGGGCCTGGAACTGGGCGCCGACGATTACCTGGCCAAGCCGTTCAACCCCGACGAGCTGATGGCGCGGGTCAAGGCCGTGCTGCGCCGCCAGTCGGCGCCGGTGCCTGGTGCGCCTGGCAGCGAAGACGAGACCGTGACCTTCGGTGACTACGAGCTGTCGCTGGCCACCCGCGAGCTCAAGCGTGGCAATGAAGTGCACATGCTCACCACCGGCGAATTCGCCGTGCTCAAGGCGCTGGTGATGCACGCCCGCGAGCCGCTCACCCGCGACAAGCTGATGAACCTCGCCCGTGGCCGCGAGTGGGATGCGCTAGAGCGCTCCATCGATGTGCAGATCTCGCGCTTGCGCCGCATGATTGAACCGGACCCGTCCAAGCCGCGCTATATCCAGACGGTCTGGGGCGTGGGCTACGTGTTCGTGCCGGACGGAAACTCCGGCAAATGAGTCTGCAGGCTTGCCACTACGCTGCAGGGCGACCCGAACGGGCCGCCCTGTTTGCGTCTGTGGCCAGCCGGCAATCTGGCGGGCTCTGCTCGCGCCTGTTCTGCAGTAGATGTCCTCGATGAAAACCCCTGTTTGGTTCCCGCAAAGCTTCTTCGCCCGCACCCTGTGGCTGGTGCTTATCGTCGTGCTGTTCTCCAAGGCGCTGACCCTGGTCTACCTGCTGATGAACGAAGACGTGCTGGTCGACCGTCAGTACAGCCATGGCGTGGCCCTGACCTTGCGCGCCTATTGGGCAGCCGATGAAGAAAACCGCGAGAAGATCGCCGAAGCGGCCGGCCTGATCCGGGTAACCGGGGCCGGCGTGCCGGAAGGCGAACAGCACTGGCCGTACAGCGAAATTTATCAGCGGCAGATGCAGGCCGAGCTGGGCGAGGACACCGAAGTGCGCCTGCGCGTGCATGCGCCGCCGGCGCTGTGGGTCAATGCGCCGAGCCTGGGCCCGGGCTGGCTGAAGGTGCCGCTGTACCCGCACCCGTTGCGCGGGCAAAAAATCTGGAACGTACTCGGCTGGTTCCTGGCCATTGGTTTGCTGTCGACAGCGTCGGCGTGGATCTTCGTCCGTCAGCTCAACCAGCCGCTCAAGCGCCTGGTGTTTGCCGCCCGTCAGCTTGGCCAGGGGCGCAGTGTGCGCTTGCCGGTCAGCGACACGCCAAGCGAGATGGCCGAGGTGTACCGCTCGTTCAACCAGATGGCTGAAGACGTCGAACAGGCCGGGCGCGAGCGTGAGCTGATGCTGGCGGGGGTTTCGCATGACCTGCGCACGCCGCTGACGCGCTTGCGCCTGTCGCTGTCACTGATGGACAACGACAACGACCTGACCGACGACATGGTCCGCGACATCGAAGACATGGACGCGATTCTCGATCAGTTTCTGGCGTTTATCCGTGATGGCCGTGACGAGCCGTTGGAAGAAATCGACTTCTCCGACCTGGTGCGTGAGGTGGTTGCGCCGTACAACCAGCCGGAAGAACGCGTGCGCTTGTGCCTGGAGCCTATTCCGCCGTTCCCGCTGCGCCGTGTTTCGCTCAAGCGTATGCTCGGCAACCTGATCGGCAATGCCTTGCACCATGCGGGCCAGGGCGTTGAAGTAGCAGCTTATGTATCGGGCGACGACAGCGCGCCGTATGTGGTGTTGAGCGTGCTCGACCGCGGCGCGGGGATCGACGAGTCGGAGCTGGAAACCATCTTCAACCCGTTCATCCGGGGCGACCGTGCGCGCGGTGGCAAGGGTACGGGGCTGGGCCTGGCCATCGTCAAACGGATTGCGGCGCAGCATGGCGGCAATGTCGAGTTGCGTAACCGCTCTGGCGGCGGCATTGAAGCGCGGGTGCGTTTGCCGTTGGGCTTGCTGCTACCGCGCAACGCAGTGTGATTGTCGGGGCCGCTCAGCGGCCCCGACAATGTCAGCCCTTACCCTTGGTGCGGGTCTGATTCGGCCCGCCGTTCTTCTCCAGGTGCTCGATGATCATCCCGGCAACGTCCTTGCTGGTGGTGACCTCGATGCCTTCCAGGCCTGGCGATGAGTTGACCTCCATCACCAGTGGGCCGTGGTTGGAGCGCAGGATGTCGACGCCAGCCACGCTCAAACCCATGACCTTCGCCGCGCGAATGGCGGTGATGCGCTCTTCAGGGGTGATCTTGATCAGGCTGGCAACACCGCCACGATGCAGGTTGGAACGGAATTCACCCGGCTTGGCCTGACGCTTCATCGAGGCAATTACCTTGTCGCCAACCACGAAGCAGCGGATATCGGCGCCGCCGGCTTCCTTGATGTATTCCTGGACCATGATGTTCTGCTTCAGGCCCATGAACGCCTCGATCACCGATTCGGCGGCCTGGGTGGTCTCGCACAGCACCACGCCAATGCCCTGGGTGCCTTCCAGTACTTTGATTACCAGGGGCGCGCCGTTGACCATCTGGATCAGGTCGGGGATATCGTCCGGCGAGTGGGCAAAGCCGGTAATCGGCAAGCCGATACCGCGCCGCGACAGCAGTTGCAACGAGCGCAGCTTGTCCCGCGAGCGGGCGATTGCCACCGATTCGTTGAGCGGATTCACGCCCATCATCTCGAACTGGCGCAGCACTGCGCAGCCATAGAAGGTAACGGACGCGCCGATCCGCGGGATCACGGCATCAAAGCCCTCCAGCGGCCGCCCACGGTAGTGGATCTGCGGCTTGTGGCTGGCGATGTTCATGTAGGCACGCAGGGTATCGATCACAACCATCTCGTGGCCACGCTGGGTACCGGCTTCAACCAGGCGGCGGGTGGAATACAGACGCGGGTTCCGCGACAGCACAGCGATCTTCATGCAGCACCTGTGACAGGGAGAGGGTTGACCGGAAAGGCCGGTTTTTCCTGAACGTATTTCGAGCTTGGGTCCACCACCAGTTGGCCGTGGATCAATGCCTTGGAACCGAGCAGCAAGCGGTAGCGCATGGCCTTGCGACAGGCCAGGGTGAATTCGACCTCCCAGACCCGGTCTCCCAGCGCCAGCGGCGTGCGGATCACATAGCGGACCTGGGCATGGCCGTTGGAGCTCTTGATGCTTTTCATGGTCACCAGCGGGGCTTCACAGCGGCGATGGCGCAGCTGCACCACGGAGCCGAGGTGTGCAGTAAATCGGACCCACTGCTCACCGTCGCGTTCAAACGGCTCGACATCGGTGGCGTGCAGGCTCGAGGTGCTGGCGCCGGTGTCGATCTTGGCGCGCAGGCCGGCCAGCCCGAGCTCGGGCAGCGCCACCCACTCGCGCAGGCCGATCACACTCAGATGGTCAAATGTCTTCACTAATCACACCCTGGGGATAAGGTGGTGAACTTTAAGCACCGCGCAGAATTTTTGCATCCGTCAGTGACGGTAGTACAGTTCGGTTAAAGACAGAATTCGAGGTAAAGAGATGGCACAAAAGTCGGAAGAAGACGACAAGGTACGCCTGGACAAATGGCTGTGGGCCGCGCGGTTCTACAAGACCCGCGCCCTGGCCAAGGCGGCCATCGAAAGCGGCAAGGTGCACTGCCGCGGCGAGCGCTGCAAGCCCGGCAAGGAGCCACGGGTGGGCGACGAGTTCGTCCTGCGTACCGGCTTTGACGAGCGCACCATCGTCGTCAAGGCGCTGTCGGTGGTACGCCGTGGCGCGCCTGAGGCGCAGCTGCTGTATGGCGAAACCGAAGAGAGCATCCGCCGCCGCGAGCAGGCCGCGCAGCAGCGCAAGGATGGCGCCCTGGGGATGACGACCGATGGTCGGCCCAACAAGAAACAGCGCCGGCAGATCCACCAGCTGCACGGCAGCTTCGACTGATCTGTGCTGTTGTAAGAGGATGAGACAGGGAGCGCCTCATGCGTGGGCCGTACCAGGCCTGTTAATATGTGGACATTATTTTTCCAGATAGCCAGAACCTTATGAGCGACCTCCCTGCTACCGATTTCACTCAACGTTTCCTGTTCGACGACCGCGACGTGCGTGGCGAGATGGTCGGGCTGGAGCGCAGTTATGCCGAAGTGCTGGCCAAGCACCCCTACCCGCAGCCGGTCGCGCTCCTGCTCGGTGAGTTGATGGCCGCCGCCGCGCTACTGGTGGGCACCCTCAAGTTCGACGGCCTGTTGATCCTGCAGGCGCGCTCTGAAGGCCCAGTGCCGTTGCTGATGATCGAATGCTCCAGCGAGCATGACATCCGTGGCCTGGCCCGTTATGAGGCGGACCAGATTGCCGCCGATGCAACCCTCACCGACCTGATGCCAGACGGCGTGCTGGCCTTGACCGTCGACCCGATCAACGGTCAGCGCTACCAGGGCATGGTCGACCTGCACGGCAAGGACCTGTCGGAGTGCTTCACCAACTACTTCGTCATGTCGCAGCAGATCAACACTACCATCACCCTGGCTGCCGACGGCTCGCGTGCCCGTGGCTTGCTGGTGCAGCAGTTGCCTGCCGACCGTCAGAAAGACAGCGATGAGCGCGATGAAAGCTGGAACCACGTCAAGGCTTTGGCGAACACTGTCAAAGCCGAGGAATTACTGGGCCTGGACAACGAAACCATGCTCCATCGCCTGTACCACGAAGAGGCTGTGCGCCTGTTCGACCTGCAGCCGTTGCAGTTCCGCTGCAGCTGCTCACGGGAACGTTCAGGCAATGCCTTGGTCAGTCTCGGTCAGGAAGACGCTCAGCAGCTGGTAGTCGAACATGGTGGCCAAATCGAGGTCGATTGCCAGTTCTGCAATCAGCGTTATCTGTTTGATGCGACCGACGTTACGCAATTGTTTGCTGGCGGCGGCACAAGCGGCGCAGCAGAAACACGTCACTGAAACGTTTAATTGCAGTGGATTCTCCTGTCGTTCTGCGATAAACCGCAGTTCTGACAGGAGGGGTCTACTTTTTTTGGGCTTTTCTGGCATAATCCGGCCACTTTTTTCGCTGTAGTCGTTTTTTTCGGACCACTACAAAACGTTTGGAGCACTCGGCCTCGGGCCGGATGGGGTATCTCATGACGCAAGCCAACAACACCGTGTACACCGACCTGAGCGTCGATGAGCTGGTAAAAGAAGCGCTGTCCCGCGGTGAAGGCGAGCTGGCCGATACTGGCGCGCTGGTCGTGAAAACCGGTCACCGCACCGGCCGTTCGCCAGCTGACCGTTTCATCGTCGACGAACCCAGCACCACCGAGGCAATTGCCTGGGGCCCGATCAACCGCAAGTTCCCGGCCGACAAGTTCGATGCCTTGTGGGCTCGCGTTGAAGCGTTCAACAACGCCCAGGACCATTTTGTGTCCTACGTTCATGTAGGTGCTGCCGCCGAGCACTACCTGCCAGTGCGCATGACCACCCAGACTGCCTGGCAGAACCTGTTCGGTCGTTGCCTGTTCATCAACCCGGAGCAGTACAACCCGGCCGGTCGTGATGAGTGGCAAGTGCTCAACGTTGCCAACTTCGAATGCTCGCCTGAGCGCGATGGCACCAACTCCGACGGTTGCGTGATCATCAACTTCGCCCAGAAGAAGGTGCTGATCGCTGGCATGCGTTACGCCGGCGAAATGAAGAAAGCCATGTTCTCGGTGCAGAACTTCCTGCTGCCGGCCGCTGACGTACTGCCTATGCACTGCGCAGCCAACATCGGCGAAGAAGGCGATGTCACCTTGTTCTTCGGCCTGTCCGGCACTGGCAAGACCACTCTGTCGGCCGATGAAAGCCGTTACCTGATCGGTGACGACGAACACGGCTGGGGCGAAGGCGTTGTCTTCAACATCGAAGGCGGCTGCTACGCCAAGTGCATCGACCTGTCCGAGAAGAACGAACCGGTCATCTGGAAAGCCATCAAGCACGGCGCAGTTCTGGAAAACGTGGTCATCGACGACGCCTCCAAGCACGCCGACTACGCCGATGTCAGCCTGACCCAGAACAGCCGCGCGGCCTATCCGCTGGAGCACGTTGCCAAGCGTTCCGAGAAGAACCTGGGCGGCGAGCCAAATGCCGTTATCTTCCTGACCTGCGACCTGACCGGCGTGCTGCCGCCAGTGTCGATCCTGAACAACGAGCAAGCGGCCTACCACTTCCTGTCGGGTTACACCGCGCTGGTCGGTTCGACTGAGATGGGTTCGGGCGGCGGCATCAAGTCGACCTTCTCCACCTGCTTCGGCGCGCCGTTCTTCCCGCGTCCTGCTGGCGAATACGCTGAGCTGCTGATCAAGCGCATCAACGGCTTCGGCTCCAAGGTCTACCTGGTCAACACCGGCTGGACCGGCGGCGGCTACGGCGTTGGCAAGCGCTTCAGCATCCCGACCACCCGTGCTGTGATCGCTGCGATCCAGAGCGGCGCGCTGGTGGGTGCCGAAACCGAACACCTGGACATCATCAACCTCGACGTGCCGAAAGCCGTTGAAGGTGTTGATACCAGCCTGCTCAACCCACGCACCAACTGGGAAGACAAGGCTGCCTACGACGAGGCTGCCAAAGGTCTGGCCAAGCTGTTCATCGAGAACTTCAAGAAGTTTGAAGTTTCCGACGCAATCAAGGCTGCCGGGCCGAAGCTGTAAGCTTTAACCGGTACGCTGGATAGAAGCCGCCCTTAGGGGCGGCTTTTTTTTGACTGTGGTTTTGTTCAGGGCCACTGCTGCCGTGCATGCAGGATGCGAATAATCTCGAGTTTTTCACCTGCGCAGCGGTAGACCATCACGTAATTGGGGCGAACCACGATCTTTCTGGTGCCGGGATAACGCCCCTGCTTGTATAGATTGGGTTGCTGAGCCGCTTGCCTTGCTTTGTCTCTGAATTCAGTATCCAGCGTGATGGCCGCGCCAGGGTTGCTTTCGGCAATGATATTCATGATTCGCAAGCGGTCTTCCAGAGCCATATTCAACCAAACCAGACGCATCAGTGCGGTTTGGCCCTGAGCGCGGCCCGGCGGGCGGCGAAGGCGCTCTCGGCGTCTTCGTCATCCGTCGCCGGCGTTGTATCACTCAGGCTGGCCTCAACTTGTTCAAAAAACCAAGTCTCGTAGGCGGCTGCATCATGCACCCTCTTCAGCGCTTCAGCTCGATCAGGCCGTTGATAAGTGCTCAATTGGCGAGGATCGTAATTGGAACTGTCGATCTCGAAGTGATCAATGCCCAGTTCATGTAGATAAACGACCAAGGTCTCCAGCTTCTTGAATAGCCTGACACTGCCGCTGCGTTGGGCGGTAAGCAGATGCTCGCTTTCATCGACATTGATCTGCACGGCCCAGCCACCCGGCTGGCCTACTACATGTGTCGCATGGACGCGGCCGGTCTCTGCTATCCGCCGAAGCTCGGCATGATTGAGTTGTAGTGTAGGCACGGGGGTATGTCTCGGTTTCATAGGAGCGACCATGCTATGCGATCTACAATTGATTGCGACTATATGACTTCCCAAGCCTTTGTGGGAAGCTTCGCCTTCATGTAACCAACCCGCGTGGCAAACCATGACCGAATCCCCCCTGCGCTCCGACTTCAACCACTTCCACCCAATCCTCACCCGTCCGCAAGACAACGACGTCAACGGTCACATCGCTGGCGCTACTGTGCATGGCTTTTTTGAAACCGCGATCCAGGCATTTCTGGTAGAGCAGGCTGAGCTCGACCTGCGCGACGGCGCGCTGGCGGGCCTGGTGATCAGCTCGGCAGCCGACTTCTACGCCTTGCCGGCGTTTCCGGATGTGCTCGAGGTGGGCCTGGGCGTGACGCGGCTGGCTGGCAGTACCGTTGAGTACCGTTTGGCGCTGTTCCGCCCAGGCGAGACCCAGGCGTGTGCGGCGGGCAGCCTGGTGCAGGTGTTCATCGAGCGCAGCTCAGGCCAGCCTGCCGTGCTGCCTGAGGCCATGCAGGCGACCCTCGCAGGCCTGCGGCCCAACCTTTAAAGGGCGCAAATGCAAAGGCCCCACCGGGAGGGGCGGGGCCTTTTGATGCCTGGGCTAAGCCCTTGGCTGTCAGTGACGCCAGTGGCGTTTCGGCTTGTGCTTGCGATGGCCATAGTGGTGGCCGCGGTCGTAGTGACGACGGTCATCGTAGCCGCGACGGTAACGACGCTCGTCGCGCTCGTCTTCATCGGCCTTGTTGCCCATGTAGTTACCCAGCGCGCCACCTGCGCCGCCGCCTGCGGCTGCACCGATGTAGCTGCCGTTGGTGCCGCCTACGCTGCGACCAATCACGTTACCGCCGGCTGCGCCCAGGGCACCACCGATTGCGGCTTCACCGCGTTGACGTTTATCGGCACCGACCGCACTGCCGGCTGCGCCGCCCAGGCCTGCGCCAATCGCGCCGCCGGTGCTGCCGCCAAGCTGCTGGCCGACCACTGAGCCGAGTACCCCACCCAGTGCGCCGCCAATACCTGCTTCAGTCGTGCCGCCTGCCATGGCAACGCCGCTGAGCAAGCCAAAAGACAACAACAGAATCGAGGAGTACTTCTTCATCAAGAGAACCTCAGAGGGATGACGAGGGCGAATTTGAGGCTCGGCGAGCACTCTGGCAATTGAAATCCGACGAGTAACACGAGTTGTACACAATTCTCTAAGTTACTGTTTTCAATATGAAACTTAATCGTTTTTTGCCTGTCATACGCTACTTGAGACAAAGCCCTGACCATTGCGGACAGGGCTTTTTTTGGTCTCCAGAAAGCCGATGAGGCTATGCCGTCAGAGGATTCGACCGGTGTCGCTGGCACGTTCCAGCTTGATCGCGATGAACTTGGAAGTCGGCGTGTGGCTGCCGTCGCCAATGCTCTCCAGCGGCACCAGCGGGTTCACCTCTGGATAGTAGGCCGCCGCCTGCCCAGCCGGAATATCGTAGGCCAGCAGAGTGAAGCCACGTACCCGGCGCTCGATGCCATCGTCCCACAGCGACACGATATCGGCCTTCTGCCCAGGCGCGAAGCCCAGACGAATGATGTCGGCTTCGTTGACGAACAGCACGTCGCGCTGCGCCTTGACCCCGCGGTAACGGTCATCCAGGCCATAGATGGTGGTGTTGTACTGATCGTGCGAGCGCATCGATTGCATGATCAGGTCCGGCAACTGGCCGCTGGCGCGTACGCGCTCATCGAGCAGCGAGTCGGGCAGCAGATTGGCCTTGAAGTTGGCGCGCCCGTTCGCGGTTTGCCACTTGCGGCTGCCAGCGCTGTTGCCCAGGTAGAAACCGCCCGGGTGTTTAAGGCGCTGATTGAAGTCGGCAAAACCGGGGATGGTGTCGGCGATCAGCTGGCGAATGCGGTCGTAGTCAGCCACCAGCCAGTGCCAGTCGACCGGGCGCTTGCCCAGCGTTGCGGCGGCAATACCGGCAATCACTGCAGGCTCGGAACGCATCTGTTTCGACAGCGGCTTGAGCTGGCCATTGGAGGCGTGGACCATGCTGAACGAGTCTTCCACCGTGACCGCCTGCGGGCCATCGGCCTGCATGTCGATATCGGTACGGCCCAGGCACGGCAGGATCAACGCCTGCTTGCCATGCATCAGATGGCTGCGGTTGAGCTTGGTACTGATCTGCACGGTCAGGTCGCAGTTGCGCAGCGCCTGAGCGGTGCGCGCGGTGTCTGGCGTGGCTTGGGCGAAGTTGCCACCCAGGCCGATGAACACCTTGGAACGGCCATCGAGCATGGCGTGGATCGCCTCGACGGTGTTGTGGCCGTTGGCGCGCGGCACCGGGAAGGCGAAGCGTTGTTGCAGGGCATTGAGCAGCGCTGCTGGCGGCCGCTCGTTGATGCCCATGGTGCGGTCGCCCTGCACGTTACTGTGGCCGCGCACCGGGCACAGGCCGGCACCGGGCTGGCCGATGTTGCCGCGCAGCAGCATCACGTTGACCATTTCCTGAATGGTCGGCACTGAGTGGCGATGCTGGGTGATGCCCATCGCCCAGCACATGATCACGCGCTTGCCCTTGCAGTACATGCGCGCAGCCTGTTCGATCTCGGCCAGCTCCAGGCCCGACTGGGCCTGCAGCTGATCCCACGGGGTGGCATCGACCACCGCCAGGTACTCGTTGATGCCGTGGCCGTGCTCGGCAATGAACACATGATCGAAGATCGCCGGCTCGCCCTTGGCCTGGGCCTCGCGCTCCCACTGCAGGAGGAACTTGGCCATACCGCGCAGCAGGGCCATGTCGCCGCCCAGGGCCGGGCGGAAATACGCCGAGTTGGTTGGGCGGTCGCTGTTGGTGAGCATCTCCAGCGCGTTCTGCGGGTGCTGGAAGCGCTCCAGGCCACGCTCCTTGAGCGGGTTGACGCAGATCACCTGTGCGCCGCGTTTGACCGCATCGCGCAGCGGGTCGAGCATGCGTGGGTGGTTGGTGCCGGGGTTCTGGCCCCAGACGAAGATCGCATCGGCGTGCTCGAAATCATCGAAGGTCACCGTGCCCTTGCCGACCCCGACGCTCTGGCCCAGGGCCACGCCGCTGGCTTCGTGGCACATGTTCGAGCAGTCCGGGAAGTTGTTGGTGCCGAACGCGCGGACAAACAGCTGATACAGGTAGGCCGCTTCGTTGCTGGCCCGGCCCGAGGTGTAGAACTCGGCCTGGTCCGGGCTGGTGAGGCCGTTCAGGTGCTGGGCGATCAGGGCGAAGGCGCTGTCCCAGTCGATCGGCTGGTAACGGTCGCTGGCCGGGTTGTACAGCATCGGCTCGGTCAGGCGACCCTGGTACTCGAGCCAGTAATCGCTCTGCTCAAGCAGCGAGGTCACGCTGTGGCGAGCGAAGAAGGCCGCATCGACACGGCGCTTGGTGGCTTCCCAGTTGACTGCCTTGGCGCCGTTCTCGCAGAACTTGACCATGCCGCTTTCAGGCGAGTCGCCCCAGGCACAGCCCGGGCAGTCGAAACCGCCGTTCTGGTTGGTCTTGAGCAGAGCGCGGATGTTCTTCAGTGCGTTGTCGCTGCCAACCCAAGCCTTGGCCACACTGCGCAGCGCACCCCAGCCGCCGGCGGCGCCGTTGTAGGGCTTGTAGCGAGGTGGGGTTTGTTCTTGCGGAAGCTTCTGATGGGAGGTCACGGCGATTTCGACTCCGCCACGGGGCTGAACACCCGTGGTGCACTGTGTTTGGGCAAATGAATAAGGTTGAGCTGATGCTTGCGCGCCCATTGCAGGGCAAGGCCGGTGGGCGCCGACAAACTGACCAGGGTCTGGATGCCTGCGCGCAGCACCTTCTGGATCAGTTCCAGGCTGCAGCGGCTGGTGACGATGGCCAGGCCGCCCTGGGTGTCGATCTGCTCGCGCAGCAAGGCGCCGATCAACTTGTCCAGCGCGTTGTGCCGGCCGATGTCTTCACGGCCCAGCAACAGCTCACCTTGGCTATTCATGAACAACGCCGCATGGACTGCACCGCAGTGCTGGCCCAGCGGTTGAAACTGATCGATGCGCCGGCGCAGGTCGTGCAGCCACTCGACCGGCGGCAGCGGCGCGCCGGGCAGGCTGGCCAGTTCTGGCAGCGCTTGCTCCAACGCTTCGACACCGCACAGGCCGCAGCCACTGGTACCGGCCAACTGGCGGCGCTGGTTTTTCAGGTTCCAGAACGCCCGGCTGGCAATCTCCAGGTCGGCATACAGCGCCGAGCCACTGCCAGAAAGCTTTACGCCGTAGATTTCATCGGTGCTTTCGACGATGCCGCTGCCGACACTGAAACCGACGGCAAAATCTTCCAGATCGGTCGGGCTGACCAGCATTACGGCCTGGCTCAAGCCGTTGTAGGCGATCGCCAGCGCGACTTCTTCGGCAAGCGGCGTGCTGGCACGCTCGGCATCGCTGAGTTGGACGTAGTCGTAGGTGTTGCTGGCGGCAGGCAGGGACAGTGCAGTGGACGCCGCGCAGACCGGAGGTTTGCTGTTCATCGGGCGCAGTACCGTCTGGCTCATTAGTGCACAAGCCTAGGCTTGTGCGTCGGCGACGTCTAATCGCAAGGTTCTATGCCGTGATAGAGCGCGTCGATTGGTCGCACCCGGGCGGTTTGGGCAAACCTGTCCTAGACTTGCCGTTCCGAGGATTTATCAACATGGAGCGCGCAATGAGCCTATTCAGTTTCGTGAAGGAAGCCGGCGAGAAGTTGATCGACCTGCTCACGCCTGGCAATGCCAAGGCCGAAGAGCAGATCAAGGAGCACGTGAGCAAGGTGGGGCTGGGTAACCCCAATATCACCGCTACGGTTGATGGGGACAAGATTACCCTCACGGGCGACGTGGCCAGCCAGGAGGAGAAGGAAAAGATCATTCTCGCGGCGGGAAACATCGAAGGTGTGGCCAGCGTTGACGACCAGATTACCGTGACCGGTCCGGTGGTTAAGGCGGCTGTTTTCGTCACTGTCGTGAAGGGTGACACGCTGAGCGCGATCTCCAAGCGGGTTTATGGTGACGCGAACAAGTACAACAAGATTTTTGAGGCTAACAAGCCGATGTTGTCGCATCCGGACAAGATTTATGTGGGGCAGGTTTTGCGGATTCCTGAGTAAGGAATTCAGGTCCGCGTATTGGGGCTGCTTTGCAGCCCTTTCGCGACACAAGGCCGCTCCTACAGTGACCGCGTCGTGTCGACCTGCGCGGTCCCCTGTAGGAGCGGCCTTGTGTCGCGAAAGGGGCGCAGAGCGCCCCCAAAATCCCGAATATCACACCCTCTATCAGTGCATCCTGTTCCGCGCTATCTCGATGTCATCCATGATCGCCTTGGCAAACGCACTCAGATAATCCGCTGCCCCCAACAGCTTGTGATCATTCTCCATGTCGCCCTCGCGGACCAGGTGCTTGATATAGCCAAGCAACACCGACACCTGCTCATAGGCATGTTCAAACGGCACCCCCGGCATTACCCGGAAAATATGACAGGGCTTGTCGCCTGCCTCGAAAAACGTTTCGACGCCAACGGTAACGTCTGTACGTGGGTGGTCGCTCATGCCGTTGCCTCCTGACGTGCCTGTAGCCGATGGAATACGTGCTCGACCAACCCGCGTGCGGTATCGGTACAGTGGCCGGCATTGATCAGCAAGTGGGTACCTGGCTCACCGGTATGGGTGCGGCAGTGTTGCTCCAGGGTTGCTGAAACTCCGCGCAATAGTTCGCTGGCGTGGGCGAGGGCGTCGGGTGGGTACAGGTCGGGTTGGATGGAGGCGTAGAAGACGCTGGCGGTGGGTGGGTCGGGGACGATTTTTTTCATGGCAAAACTCCTCAATTCCATTGACGGAGGCTGCCGCTCGACTTTCTCAGGGATCGAGGGTGGCAGCCGTGCGCGGGGTGAGAAACCGAGGGAATCAAGGAAAACTCGGCCGGACCGAAGTCCGCCCGCGCACGGCCGCCATAACGGCTTGCCGCGTGATTCATTCAACGGGTTCTCACACCCGGTCACCGGAAAACGGCAACCCAAGGACGTTATCCCTGAGCCATTTCCCCGACAACAGCGAAGGTTCGGCAAGGCGCGTAGGATAGTTCCGAAGCGACGTCGATTTGAAGCATTTGGTTGCAGTTTGGGAAATGTCTTACGGCTTTGGATCGGTGGATTGGGGCCGCTTTGCGGCCCTTTCGCGACACAAGGCCGCTCCTACAGTGACCGCGTAGTGTCGACCTGCGCGGTCCCCTGTAGGAGCGGCCTTGTGTCGCGAAAGGGGCGCAGAGCGCCCCCGGCAATCTCGCGCCTTGCTCACAACCCCGCCAACAACTCCCGATAATCATCAACCGCCGCAAACTCCTGAGTATCCCGCGGCGCTGCCTTGCTGTCCGGCTGCCGCACCGCGAGCAAATGCCCGACCCCATACCGCTGCGCACTGCGCAAAATCGCCAGGGTGTCATCAATGAACAAGCTGCGCGCCGGATCGAAACCGATATCGGCCTGCAAGGCATCCCAGAACAGCGGGCTTTCCTTGGGATAGCCGTAATCATGCGAGCTGATCAAACGCTCGAAATACCCCGCCAGCTCCACCCGCTCCAACTTCAACGACAACGAATCACGATGGGCATTGGTGATCATCACCACACGCTTGCCCGCTTTGCGAATCGCCGCCAAAAACGTATCGGCATCCGGGCGCAGGGCAATCAAGTCGGCGATCTCTTGCTTCAGCTCGCGGATCGGCAGGTTCAGCTCCTGGCTCCAGAAGTCCAGGCAGTACCAGTTCAGCGTGCCGGCGTTACGCTCGAACAGCGGCTGCAGCTCGAGCTCGGCCATCGCCCGGCTGATACCGTGCAGCTCGGCGTAGCGCTGGGGCAGGTGTTGCAGCCAGAACTGGTTGTCGTAGTGCAGGTCGAGCAGGGTGCCGTCCATGTCGAGCAGAACGGTGTCGATGGCAGACCAGGGAAGAACAGGCATGGGAAACTCTCGATCAGTCGGCTAGCCACGGTATAGTAACCCGTTCACGCCAAGGAGCTGCCCCATGCGCCAGAAACCCACCGTCCTCAGCCGCGAAATCGTCGCCAATAGCCGTTTGTTCCGGGTCGAATCCGTCGAGCTGCGCTTTTCCAACGGTGTCGAGCGGACCTACGAACGGTTGGTCGGGCGCGGTAATGGCTATGGCGCGGTGATGATCGTGGCGATGCTCGACGCCGAGCATGCAGTGCTGGTCGAGGAATACTGCGGCGGCACCGACGAATACGAGCTGTCGCTGCCCAAGGGCCTGATCGAGCCGGGCGAGGATGTGCTGGCGGCGGCCAACCGCGAGCTCAAGGAAGAAGCCGGTTTTGGCGCACGCCAGCTGGAACACTTGACCGAGCTGTCGCTGTCGCCGGGCTACATGAGCCAGAAGATCCAGGTGGTGCTGGCGACCGACCTCTTTGAGGAACGCCTCGAAGGCGACGAGCCGGAGCCGATGGGTGTCGACAAGGTAAACCTGCGCGAGCTGTCGGCCCTGGCGATGCACCCGCAGTTCAGCGAAGGCCGCGCACTGGCGGCGCTGTACCTGGTACGGGACATGCTCACCCAGCGCGGGTTGCTCAGCGTATGAACGATCAACAACTGATGCACGAAGTGGTCAAGCTGGCGCTGGCTGCCGGCGAAGCGATCCTGCCGCACTGGCGCGCTGATGTGGCGGTAATGTCCAAGGCGGATGATTCGCCGGTCACCGCTGCCGATCTGGCGGCCCATCACGTCATCGCTGCATGCTTGCAGGCGCTGGCGCCGCAGATCCCGGTGCTGTCGGAAGAAGACTGCGACATTGCCCTCGCCGAACGCGCCGGCTGGAGCCGCTGGTGGCTGGTCGATCCGCTGGACGGGACCAAGGAATTCATTGCCGGCAGCGAAGAGTTCACTGTCAACATCGCCCTGATCGAGCAGGGCGAAGTGGTGTTTGGCGTGGTCAGCATGCCGACCAACAACCGCTGCTACTTCGGTGGCCGCGAGCTGGGCGCCTGGCGCGCCGATCAGGACGCGCCAGCTGCGCCAATCCGGGTGCGCACTGCGCCGCCTGCTGACGCCCAATTCACGGTGGTCGCCAGCCGCCGTCATTCCAGCCCACAGCAGGAAGCGCTGCTGGCTGGCTTGAGCGGTGCAGTGGGTGAGCTGGACTTGGTCAGCGTCGGCAGCTCGCTGAAGTTCTGCCTGCTGGCAGAGGGTGAAGCCGATTGTTATCCGCGCCTGGCACCGACCTCGCAGTGGGACACTGCTGCTGCACAAGGCGTGCTCGAAGGCGCTGGCGGTGAGGTGATCGGCCTGGACGGCCAGCCGTTCCGGTACCCGGCGCGGGAGTCGCTGCTCAACCCATTCTTCCTGGCCTTGCCCAGCGCCGCCCCGTGGCGCCAGGCACTGATCAAGCTCGCTTCAGCGATGTAGCACGTACTGCCCGCTGAACGTGACGGCGGGCTCCGTGCTGCCACTGTTGCTGACCACCGTATCCAGCGTCAGGCGCGCTCGCCCTCGGCGCTGGTACATCGTCACGAAGCGCTCCCAGGCCTTGTCTTGCGGCGGCTGGCACCGGGCGACCGCGGCGCCGGTGACCGGCAGCGGATAGCTGATCTGGCCTTCCTGAATGACGATATGGCCGTCATCGATGCCCGCCTCGCGCAAGCGCAGGTGCAGCCAGCCCCAACCCACCAGCACCGCCGCGCAGTACAGGCTGCCGCCAAACATGGTGCTTTTGTGATTGACGTTGGCCTCCAGCGGCAGCTGCAGTTGCAGGCACTGGTCTTGCCAGCTGAGCACTTGCAGGCCCATCTCGCGGGTCAACGGGATGTCGCTGTGCAGTACTTCTTGCAGATATTGGCGGTCGTCGCTCATGGGCGCGAGTCCTCGTGATCGTCAGCGCCGCCGGCATGATCAGCAAAGCTCAGGCCGTGCTTGCGCAACTTGTCGTGCAGGGTTTTGCGCGGCACGCCCAGCGCTTCGGCGAGGCTGCGCATGGAGCTGTGTGGCTGGGTCAGTTCGGCAGCAATCAATGAGCGCTCGAACTGCTCGACCTGATCGCTGAGGTTGCCGCTGAGCAGCGGCGCGGCGCTGGCCGTGGCGGGCGGCTGCTGGCCGTCGAGGGCCAGTTCCAGGCCGAGGGCAAAGCGTTCCGCGGCGTTTTGCAGCTCGCGGACGTTACCCGGCCAGTCATGGCGCAGCAGCAGTGCCCGTTGCGCCGGTTGCAGGCTGTGCGGGGCGAGGCCGTGGCGCTGGCTGGCGGCATCGGCGAAGTGCTGGAACAACACCAGGATATCGTCGCCGCGCTCGCGTAGTGCAGGGATGCGCAGCGGTGCGACGTTCAGGCGGTAATACAGGTCAGCACGGAACCGGCCCTGGTCAGCAGCCTGGCGCAGGTCTTCCTTGGTGGCGGCGATCACGCGGATATCCAGCGGGATCAGCTGATTGCCGCCCAGGCGTTCGACCACCCGTTCCTGCAGCATGCGTAGCAGTTTCACCTGCACATCCAGGCTCATGCTCTCGATCTCGTCGAGGAACAGCGTGCCGCCATTGGCGAATTCGAACTTGCCGATGCGGCGCTTCTGCGCGCCGGTGAACGCGCCAGGCTCGTGGCCGAACAGCTCGCTCTCGACCACTGACTCTGCCAGGGCGCCGGCGTTGATTGCCACAAACGGGCCATCGCGGCGGCTCGACAGATCATGCAGGGCGCGGGCGACGACCTCTTTGCCGGCACCGGTCTCACCGAGAATCAGCACATCGGCGCGGGTGCCGGCGAGGGCGCCGATCTGGTCGCGCAGGCGCTGCATCGACGGCGACTGGCCCACCAGGCGGGTCGACAGTTGCTGGCGATCACTCAAGGCCAGACGCAGGCTGCGGTTGTCCAGCACCAACCGGCGCAGAGCCAGGGCGCGGCGCACGCTGTCGAGCAGGGCGTCGCTGGCGAAGGGTTTTTCAAGGAAGTCGTAAGCGCCGGCGCGCATCGCCTGCACCGCCAGCGGCACGTCGCCGTGGCCGGTGATCAGCAGCACCGGCAGCTCCTGATCGCGGCCACGCAGGTGCTCGAGCAGTTGCAGGCCGTCGATCCCGGGCATGCGGATATCACTGACGACGACGCCCGGCCAGTCTGGCTCGATGCGCTCGGCCAGGCCCTGGGCATCGGCCAGGGTGACTACCTTGAGCCCGGCCAGGTCGAGGGTCTGGCCCAGGGCCTGACGCAGGTGCGGATCATCGTCGACCAGGATCACCTGGGTACGGCTGTCGATCAGTGTCGTCTCGGGCGTCATGCCGAGGGGTCCTCCGAAGTGGGCAGGGTCGCGCCGGGCTTGGCCACGCGCATGCGCAAGGTCAGCAGGGCGCCACCTTCAGGGTGGTTGCCGAGCAGCAGTTCACCGTCCAGCGCGAGCATCAGGCTCTCGCAGATCGCCAGGCCCAGGCCGAGGCCTTGGGTGCGGGTCTTGGTGGTGAAGAACGGCTCCTTGGCGCGCTCCAGCGCTTGGCGGGTAAAGCCTGGGCCGTTGTCGCGAATGTACAGATAGACGTGCTCGTCGCGCCGTTCGGCACTCAGCCACAGCTTGCGCGGGTTGGCTTTTTCGGTGAGCGCATCGAGGGCGTTGGCGAGCAGGTTGCCGAGCACCTGGCGCAGGCGCGTTTCGCCGGCCTGAACCCACAGCGGCGCGTCCGGCAGGTCGCGAACCAGCTCCACCGCCATCGCCCGGCGACGCTTGGCCAGCAGGGCCAGGGCGTCGTCCAGCGCCGGTTGCAGGGCGACGCTTTCCGGCGCATGGCGATCACGCCGGGCAAAGGCACGCAGGTGGGCGATGATCGAGGCCATGCGCCCGGTCAGCTCGCCGATCAGCTTGAGGTTGCCGCGGGCGTCTTCGGTACGTTCATGGTCGAGCAGCACTTCGGCGTTTTCGGCGTAGCTGCGGATCGCCGCCAGCGGCTGGTTGAGCTCGTGGCTGATGCTTGCCGACATGGTGCCGAGCACCGACAGCTTGCCGGCCTGGACCAACTCGTCCTGAGCGCGGACCAGTTCCTGCTGGGCGCTCTCGCGCTCGAGCACGGCGCTTTTCAGCAGGGTATTAAGGCCTTCGAGGTCGGCGGTCCGGGCCACCACGCGGTTTTCCAGGTCCTGCCGGCCGCGGGCTTCGAGGTCGATGCGGTCGATATAGTGGCGCCGGCGCTGCATCACCAAACCGGTCAGCAGGATCAACACCAGCAGTGCGCCGGCGCCAATTGCCATGACCGTCTGCACCGAGCGGTCGATGAGGATGTGCGGGGCAAGGATGCTCACCTGCCAGCCGGTTTCCTTGATGTCGCGGGTCTGGATCAGCCAGGCCTCGGGGTTGAGGTTCAGCGGCTGCGGTGCCTGGGTCGGGTAGGGCTGGATGGCGAGCATCGCCGAGCGCTCCGCCGGAGTCAGCGGGCGGGTGGCACGGAAGCGCCAGTCCGGGCGCGAGGTCAGCACCACTACGCCGTTCTGATCGGTCAGCAGCAGTTGCTCGGGGGTATTGCCCCAGAGCGTTTCGGTGTGGTCGAGGTCGACCTTGACCACCAGCACGCCGATCACCCGCTCGCCATCGCGCACCGCAGCCGCGAAGAAGTAGCCGCGCTTGGCTGAGGTCGTGCCTTGGCCAAAGAAGCGCCCCAGGCGGCCTTCCATGGCTTCGATGAAATACGGCCTGAAGGCGAAGTTACGACCGACGAAACTGTCGCGTTTATCCCAGTTGGAGCCGGCCAGGGTGTTGCCGCTGACGTCCATCAGGTACATCACCTCGGCCCCGGTCTGGCGGGTGATGTCCTTGAGCAGGCGGTTGGCGTTGGTGATTGCTTCGATCTTGAACGGATCGGCCAACGCCTGGCGTAGCGCCGGCAGCTCGCCGAGGATCTGCGGCAAGGTTTCGTAGCGGTGCAGGGTGCCGAGCAGGTTGGCCACGTACAGGTCGAGGGTCTGGCGATTCTGCGAGGCGAGCTGGTCCTGGTAATAGCGTTCGGCCAGGTGATGCAGCGGCCACAGCAGCGGCGCCAGGCACACTGCCAGAAGGGCCAGGCTGCGCCAGCGGGGGCGTCGCGGGGAGGTCGGGGTGTGCATCATGTGCCAACTGCGCCAGAAAGAGTCTGGCGCAATTATGCGCTAGTTCAGGCAGTCGTTGAGCGCGTCCCGCCAATGCGCCTGGCTGACGTGCCACTGTTGCGCCAGAAGCGAGCAGTCCAGCCGCGAATTGGCTGGGCGCTGCGCAGGGGTTGGGTACTCACTGGAGCTGATCGGGATCAGCTCGGCGCAAGGCAGGCCGCGCGCCTTGAGCTGCGCGGCGATCGCCTCGGCAAAGCCGAACCACGAGGTTTCACCTTGGGCGCTCAGGTGGTAAGTGCTCCAGGCCCCCGCATCGCCGGCCTGCCAGCGCTCGAACAAGGCCAGGGTGCTGGCGGCAATGGTGCCGGCCCAGGTGGGCGCGCCGATCTGGTCGGCGACCACCCGCAGTTGCGGTTTCTCCTGCAACAGGCGTTGCATGGTCAGGAGGAAGTTGCGCCCGTGCTGCGAGTAGACCCAGCTGGTGCGCAGGATCAGGTGCTGGCCGCCAACGGCGGTGATCGCCTGTTCACCGGCCAGCTTGCTGCTGCCGTACACGCCCAAAGGGTTGGGCGCGTCGTGCTCGGTGTAGGGCGTGGCTTTGCTGCCGTCGAAGACGTAATCGGTGGAGTAGTGGATCAACGGCACACCGAGCTGGGCGGCTTCTTCAGCCAGCACCTGCGGGGCTTGGGCATTGATCGCGAAAGCCAGCTCCGGCTCGCTTTCGGCCTGGTCGACGGCAGTGTGGGCAGCGGCGTTGATGATCAAGTCCGGAGCCAGCTCGCGCAGCGGCGTGCGCAGCTGTTCGGGACGGGCCAGATCGAGCCGATCGCGGCCCAGGGCGTGCACGTCAGCTCGGCCTTTGAATTGTGCCTGTAGGGCCTGCGCGACCTGACCGTTGTGGCCGCAGATGAGAATCTTCAGTGGCTTCATGGGAACAGCTCACGAAAGCTCAGCCCTTGCTGGTCTTTGGCCGACAGCAACGGCGCTTCGACCAGCCCCCAGTCGATTGCCAGGTCCGGGTCGTCCCAGCGGATGCAGCGCTCGGCAGTCGGGTTGAAGTAGTCGGTGGTCTTGTAGAGGAAGTCGGCCGACTCGCTCAGCACCAAAAAGCCGTGGGCCAGGCCCGGTGGAATCCAGAACTGGCGATGGCTTTCGGCGCTCAACCGGGTGGCCACCCAGCGGCCAAAGGTCGGCGAATCAACGCGCACGTCTACCGCAACGTCGAGCACTTCGCCCTGGACCACGCGCACCAGTTTGCCTTGTGGGTTTTCCACTTGATAGTGCAAGCCGCGCAGCACGTTTTTTTGCGAGCGCGAGTGGTTGTCCTGAACGAAGTTGATGCTGACCCCGGTCTGCTCCTTGAAGGCGCGCTCATTGAAGCTTTCGAAGAAAAAGCCACGGCTGTCGCCAAACAGCTTTGGCTCGATGATCAATACATCAGGGATGTCGGTAGCGATGACGTTCATGGGTACTCTTCAGCCAGTTTGCGCAGGTACTGGCCGTAGCCGGTTTTCTTCAAGCCTTCAGCCTTGGCCAGCAGTTGCTCACGGCAGATCCAGCCCTTCTGGAAGGCGATTTCTTCCAGGCAGGCGACCTTCAGGCCTTGGCGGTTTTCGATGGTCTGCACATATTGCGACGCTTCCAGCAGGCTCTCGTGGGTGCCGGTGTCGAGCCAGGCGAAACCACGGCCAAAGCGCTCGACGCGCAGGTCGCCGCGTTGCAGGTAGGCATTGGTGATGTCGGTGATTTCCAGCTCGCCGCGTGCCGAGGGGCGCACGGCCTTGGCGATCTCGACCACATCGTTGTCGTAGAAATACAGGCCGGTGACGGCGTAGTTGGACTTGGCCACAGCGGGTTTTTCTTCGATCGACAGGGCGCGGCCCTGCTCGTCGAACTCGACCACGCCAAAGCGCTCCGGATCTTTCACCAGGTAGCCGAACACCGTTGCTCCGGACGGCTGGCTGACTGCGCGCAGCAGCTGCTCGCTGAAGCCTTGGCCGTGGAAGATGTTGTCGCCGAGGATCAGGCACACCGGGTCTTTTCCGATGAATTCTTCGCCGATAATGAACGCCTGGGCGAGGCCATCCGGCGAAGGCTGCTCGGCATAGCTCAGGTGGATGCCGAACTGGCTGCCGTCGCCGAACAGCTGGCGGTACTGCGGCAAGTCCTGCGGGGTGGAAATCAGCAGGATGTCGCGGATGCCGGCGAGCATCAGTACCGAGATCGGGTAGTAGATCATCGGTTTGTCGTAGATCGGCAGCAGCTGCTTGGACACGCCGAGGGTGATCGGGTGCAGACGGGTGCCGGAGCCGCCCGCCAGGACAATGCCTTTGGTCATGAGATCAGATCCTTGAATTGGGTGTTGCCCAGCCGCTCGCCCTGGTAACTGCCATCCTGGACGTTACGGCACCACTCGCGGTTGTCGAGGTACCACTGCACGGTCTTGCGCAGGCCGCTGGCGAAGGTCTCGGCCGGCACCCAGCCGAGTTCGCGCTCGATCTTGCTGGCGTCGATGGCATAGCGCAGGTCGTGGCCTGGGCGGTCCTGGACGAAGGTGATCAGGTCAGCGTACTGGCTGACCCCGGCCGGATGCTGGGGTGCCAGCTCATCGAGCAGGGCGCAGATGGCGCGGACCACGTCGAGGTTGGTCTGCTCGTTGTGGCCACCGATGTTGTAGGTCTCGCCGACCTGACCCTGGCTGACCACAGTGAGCAAGGCGCGGGCATGATCCTCGACAAACAGCCAGTCGCGCACTTGCTGGCCGTTGCCATATACCGGCAGCGGCTTGCCGGCGAGGGCGTTGAGGATCACCAGTGGAATCAGTTTTTCCGGGAAGTGATACGGGCCGTAGTTGTTCGAGCAGTTGGTCAGCAGCACCGGCAGGCCATAGGTACGCTGCCAGGCGCGGACCAGGTGGTCGGACGCCGCCTTGCTGGCCGAATAGGGCGAGCTGGGCGCGTAGGGGGTGGTTTCGCTGAACAGGTCATCGACACCGTGCAGGTCGCCGTAGACCTCGTCGGTAGAAATGTGATGAAAGCGAAACGCTTCGCGCCGCGCCGCCGGCAGCTTGCTCCACCAGGCGCGGGTGGCCTCGAGCAGGGCGTAGGTGCCAACGATGTTGGTCTGGATGAACGCTGCCGGGCCGTCAATCGAACGGTCCACGTGCGACTCGGCCGCCAGGTGCATGATCGCGTCTGGCTGGAACCGCTCGAGCACGGCGCTGACCAGCGGCTGGTCGGCGATATCGGCCTGGACGAACTCGTAACGGGTGTTGCTGGCGATCGGCTGCAACGACTCAAGGTTGCCGGCGTAGGTCAGCTTGTCGAGGTTGAGCACATCGTGTTCGGTGTGGGTGATCAGGTGGCGGATCAGCGCCGAGCCGATAAAGCCGGCACCGCCGGTGACGAGTATGCGCATCAGTCTGCCTCTGTAAAACCGGTTGACGTCGGATGGAGCGTAGCTTGTCGATTGCCGCCGGTACTGACAAGCGCATTGATTTGCGCAGCTGTTCTGTCGGCTTGTTTGCAGCTGCCCCTTGTATATCGGCCGCAGCAGTGGCGATATAAGCGACCAAAAAACCGAGGTCACACGCAAAATGCCCCTCAGCACCCTGATTCAGCGTTCCAGCCAGCCCAGCCCTTCGCTCAGCGAAGCGCAGGCACATGCTTTGCTCAGGGCGCATTTTGACCTCGACGGCAACCTGCAGGCGCTGGGCAGCCAACAGGACCTGAACCTGCGCCTGGACAGCGACCAAGGCCGCTTCGTGCTCAAGGCCTGCCACGGCAGCTATGCCGAGATCGAGCTGCAGGCGCAGCATGCGGCGCTGGCCTATCTGGCCGAGCAGGGCGTGCCGGTGCCGGGTGTGCGCGCTGCGCGCAACGGCGAGACGCTGCTGGCGCTGGACGTCGACGGCCAGCCTCTGCGCGTGCGCGTGCTCGAGTATATCGAAGGGCAATCGCTGACCCGCCTCAAGCATATGCCGGCCAGTTTGATGGCCGAGCTCGGCGCCTTGTGCGCGAAGGTTGACCTGGCCCTGGTCGACTTCGACCATCCGGGCCTTGCGCGCACCCTGCAGTGGGACCCGCAACATGCCCAGGCGTTGATCGAGCACCTGTTGCCGGTGCTGGGCGATACGCCGCGCCGCGCCCAGCTGCAGGCGGTGGTTGCGCAGGCAGTTGAGGTGTTGGCCAAGGTGCAGGCGCAACTGCCGAGCCAAGCGGTGCATCTGGATATCACCGATGACAATGTGGTCTGGCAGCGCGATGCCCAGCGCGAGTGGCAGTTGCAAGGTGTGATCGACTTTGGCGACCTGGTACGCACCTGGCGCATCGCTGACTTGTCGGTGACCTGTGCTGCGCTACTGCACCATGCCGAAGGTGATCCGCTGCGGATTCTGCCGGTGGTCAGCGCCTATCACGAGGTCAATCTGCTCAGCGAGGCCGAGCTGCTGGCGCTGTGGCCGCTGGTGTTGATGCGTGCTGCGGTGCTGGTGCTGAGCAGCGAGCAGCAACTGACGGTCGATCCGGACAATCAATACATCCGCGACAACATCGCCCACGAGTGGCAGATCTTCGAGACCGCCACCCGTGTGCCAGCAGCATTGATGGAAGCGGCGATTCTGCAAGCCGCTGGCCAGCAATTGCCGGCGCTTGCATTGACCGACTGCGCACCTTTACTGCCGGCGCTGGCAGGCCAGGCAGTCACCCGCGTCGACCTCGGCGTGCTCAGCAGGCACTGCGAGGCGGGCAACTGGCAGCAGCCTGGTTTTGATCAGGCTGTGCTGGCCGCCGAACCTGGCCTTGCTTGCAGCCTGCATGGGCAATATCGGCTGTCGCAAACCCACATCGACCGTCCCGACGAGCCGGCCACCTGTGCCCTCGGTGTCGAGCTGAAGCTACCTGAGGGCAGCCCGCTGCAAGCGCCGCATGCTGGTGTATGGCAGCGTGTGAGCGCCAACCATGGCTGCCTGCGCAGCGAGCATTTCAGCCTGTGGCTGCAAGGCTTGCAGAGCATGCCGGAGGATGGCCAAGCGCTGAATCTGGGTGAGGCGCTCGGCACTACTGGCAGCCTGCTCAGCGTGCAGCTGTGCCGCGATAGCAGCGTGCAGCCGCCGTTCTTCGCCACGCCTTCAGCGGCGGCCGCCTGGCTGGCGCTGTGCCCGTCACCGCAAGCCTTGCTGGGGTTTGCCTGCGACGCCGAGCCGCTGCCCGATGCGCAAGCGCTGCTGGCGCGCCGTGATGCCAGCTTCGCCCGCTCGCAGAAACACTACTACGCACAGCCGCCGCATATCGAGCGCGGCTGGCGCAACTACCTGATCGACATGCAGGGCCGCTCGTACCTGGACATGCTCAACAACGTCGCCGTGCTTGGCCACGGCCACCCGCGCATGGCCGCCGAGTCGGCACGGCAGTGGTCGCTGCTCAACACCAACTCGCGCTTCCACTACGCCGCTGTCGCGGAGTTCTCCGAGCGCTTGCTGGCGCTGGCGCCGGAAGGCTTTGATCGGGTGTTTCTGGTCAACAGCGGCACCGAGGCCAACGACCTCGCCATCCGTCTGGCCTGGGCTTACAGTGGCGGGCGTGACCTGATCAGCGTGCTGGAGGCTTATCACGGCTGGTCGGTGGCTACCGATGCGATTTCCACCTCGATCGCCGACAACCCGCAAGCGCTGCAAACCCGCCCGGACTGGGTGCATCCGGTCGAGGCGCCGAACACCTTCCGCGGTCGCTATCGCGGCGATGACAGCACCGCTGACTACCTGCGTGACGTCGATGCCAAGCTGGCCGACCTCGACGCCCGCGGCCGTCAGCTGGCGGGAATGATCTGCGAGCCGGTGTACGGCAACGCCGGCGGTATTTCGCTGCCGCCGGGCTACCTGCGCGAGGCCTACGCCAAGGTCCGTGCCCGTGGTGGGGTGTGCATCGCCGATGAGGTGCAGGTCGGTTATGGCCGCCTCGGTGATTACTTCTGGGGCTTCGAGCAACAGGGTGTTGCCCCGGACATCATCACCATGGCCAAAGGCATGGGCAACGGCCAGCCGCTGGGTGCGGTGATCACCCGTCGTGAGATCGCCGAGGCGCTGGAAGCCGAGGGGTACTTCTTCTCTTCCGCCGGCGGCAGCCCGGTCAGTTGCCGGATCGGCCTGGCCGTGCTCGACGTGATGCAGGAGGAGGGCCTGTGGGACAACACCCGCAAGGTCGGCGGCTACTTCAAGGCGCGCTTGCAGGCATTGGTCGATAAACATCCGCTGGCGGGTGCTACCCATGGCTCAGGGTTCTATCTGGGGCTGGAGCTGGTACGTGATCGGCACACCCTTGAACCGGCCACTGAAGAAACCACTACCTTGTGCAATCGCCTGCGCGATCTGGGCATCTTCATGCAGCCAACCGGCGATTACCTGAACATTCTCAAGATCAAACCACCGATGTGCACCACCCGGGCCAGCGTCGATTACTTCGTCGATTGTGTGGATCGCATCCTGCAAGAAGGCCTCTAGCAGCGAACTGGGTCGTCTCAATACTCGATTGTTATCGGTTATTGAGGCGGCCCTTCGTCTGTATTTTCTTCCTCGTCACTATAATTACAGATAATTATCGGCTATAACTGCTCTCAGTGCATGCCGGGCTACCCTGTACGCCCGCACATACCTCAACTGTAATGCAGAGGACACCGATGAAAACCCTCACCTCGACTCCCCGCGCCGATGGCTTCCATATGCCTGCCGAGTGGGCGCCACAGACCCAGGCCTGGATGATCTGGCCCGAGCGCCCGGACAACTGGCGCCTCGGTGGCAAGCCGGTGCAGGCGGCGCACGTGACCCTGGCCAAGGCAATCGCCCGCTTTGAGCCGGTGACGGTTGGGGTGTCTGCTGCTCAATACCAGAACGCCCGGCGCCAGCTCGACCTGCCTAACATCCGCGTGGTCGAGCTGAGCAACGACGACGCCTGGGTGCGTGACACCGGCCCGACCTTCGTGATCAACGACCACGGCGAAGTGCGCGGTGTCGATTGGGCTTTCAACGCCTGGGGCGGTTTTGATGGTGGCTTGTATGCACCGTGGAACCGTGACGAAGACGTCGCCACCAAAATTCTCGAAATGGAACGCTGCCAGCGGTATCAGACTGAAGGCTTCGTGCTTGAAGGCGGCTCGATCCACGTCGACGGTGAAGGCACGCTGATCACCACCGAAGAATGCCTGCTCAACCGTAACCGCAACCCGCACCTGAGCCGCGAGCAGATCGAACAGATCCTGCGCGACCAGTTGGCGGTAGACACCATTGTCTGGCTGCCTGACGGCCTGTTCAACGACGAGACCGATGGCCACGTCGACAACTTCTGCTGTTACGTCGCCCCAGGTGAGGTGTTACTGGCCTGGACCGATGATTCCAACGACCCCAACTACGCGCGCTGCCACGCCGCATTGGCAGTGCTGGAAAACACCCGTGACGCCAAAGGCCGCACCTTTGTAGTGCACAAGATGCCGATCCCAGGCCCGCTTTACGCAACCGAAGAAGAGTGCGCAGGCGTCGACCAGGTGGCCGGTAGCCAGGAGCGTAGCCCTGCCGAGCGCCTGGCGGGCTCGTACGTGAACTTCCTGATCGTCAACGGCGGCATCATCGCGCCGAGCTTCGATGACCCGGCAGATGCCGAAGCTAGAGCCATCCTGGCGAAGATCTTCCCCAACCATGAGGTGGTGATGATCCCCGGACGCGAGCTGCTGCTCGGTGGCGGTAACATCCACTGCCTGACTCAGCAACAACCGGCGCCGCACAAGCGCTAACTCTCTGATAGAAAAGAAGCCCGTCGATTGACGGGCTTTTTTTATGCGCGGCCGACGGCAGACGCGGTAAATGGCACACCTCTTGTATCGTTTCCCATTGTGTTTCAAGCAGATAGGTTTAAACCGATCTGTCACAAACTCAACGTAAGTTAGCCGCTCACGGGCCCAGGGAGTACGTGTTGAAATGAATGCAGCAAGTGAGTCGGTTTTGCACCCATCGGCAGTAAATCACCAATCGCTCAAAATGCTGACGCAGTGGTTGAAGCACCATGGAAGCAAGCGGGTCAGGACGACCGATACCCGACGTCTGTTGCATGAGCGCTATCCACGAGGACTGATCAGCGATGCTGAGCTTGAGGCGCTGGTAGCCATCTGGCATTGAGCAGGCAGTGCTCCCGAGCTGTTGAACAAGAACGCCACCGCTGATTGCGGTGGCGTTTTTATTGGGCGAGTGAATCAGAAGTTGTAGGTGCCGGTCACGACCAGGCTGCGCGGGTCGCCCAGCTGGATCTGTGCGGCGCTGGTGGCGGAGGCGTAGTAAGTCTTGTCGGTCAGGTTGTTCAGTGCGGCGCGCACATCCCAGTCCGTGGTGCGCAGGCCGACCAGTGCGTCCCAGCGGCCATAGCCTGGCAGCAGGGTGGTGTTCTGGTTGTCGGCAAAGCGCTCGCCAACCATTGTCAGGCCGGTTTCGGCGTACCAGCCCAGTTGCGGTTTCCAGCTGATGAACAGACTGCCGTTGCGCTTGGCCACATCATTGATGCGGTTGCCTTGCTGGTTGCTGTTGTCCTTGACGATGGTCGCATCCTGAAGGCCGATGCCACCGCGCACATACCAGTTGCCAACGATGTTGCCGGTCGCGGTCAGCTCGATGCCGCGTGAGCGTTGCAGGCCGCTGAGCAGGAACAGTTCAGGGTTATCGGCATCGCGGGTACGACGGTTGTACAGCTCCAGTTCATAGATGGCCAGGGTGGTGCTCAGGCGCTCGTCGAACCAGTCGCTCTTGACCCCGATTTCCTTCTGCCGGCTCAGCTCAGGGTCGGTTTTGTTGGTATTGCCGGCGGCGCCCGGCGTGATACCGATCAGGCCACCGCCGACTGGCGAAAAGGTCTTGCTCCACGAGGCGTAGAACGAGTGCTCGCGCCACGGTGAGTACACCACGCCGATGCGCGGGCTGGTGCTGGTGCTGGTTTGCGGCTCGCTGGCGCTGTTAAGGCGGTTGGTGGTCTCGACCTCGAAGCGGTCAAAGCGCAGTCCCGCCAGAATCTGCCATTGCTCGTTCAGGCGGATCTGGTCTTGCAGGTACAGGCCGCGGCTGTCGACCACGGTGTGGTTGTTGCTCGACACGCGCATGCGGCCGTTGTGTTGCAGGCTGCGATCAGGGTTGTCCAGGTCAAGGCTCGGCACCGCTGTGCCGCCTTGGTTGGTCGGCAAGGCGTTGCGCAACAGCGGGTCGCGGCGCTGGTGGCCCAGCTCCAGGCCGACCAGCACGGTGTGGTGCAGGCCCCAGGTGGCGAACTCGCCTTCGGCTTCAAGGTTGTTGAACAGGTTGCGAGTTTTCAGATCCTGCTGCCACCGCTGGCGAGTCACCGTGTTGCTGGCGGCGTTGTAGCCGGTGGCGTAGGTATTGTCGAACTGGCTGTCGAGCTGGAACAGGCCCAGCGTGTGGCGCAACTGCCAGTTGTCGCTGAGCTGATAGTTCAAGCGCGAGCGCAGCGACTGCGCCTGGTCATCGATGAAGTCGCGCTGGGTATCGCTGTAAGTCGTGCCCCGGTCGACGTCGGCCGGGCGGCCATTCACACCCGGGATGCCGCGATCAGGGGTGCGGTTGAAGCGGCTGTATTCGTACTGCACCAGCCAGTTCAGGTCTGGCGTCAGTTGCCAGCTCATCGACGGCGCGAACAGCTGGCGGTTGCCATCGACGCCATCGCGAAAGCTGTTGTAGTCGAGGTTGCCCATGTTCAAACGCAGGCTGATGGTGTCGCTTGGGTCGGCGCTGAGGTCGGCGTAAAGGCTGCGCATATCTTCGCTGCCCGCCTGGGCTTCGATGCTCGAGCGACGGCCATGCTCTGGCGCCTTGCTCACCCGGTTGACGATACCGCCTTGGCCGCCACGGCCATACAGCACCGCGGCCGGGCCCTTGAGCACCTCGACCCGCTCGATATTGTGCAGATCGCGTATGTATTGGCTGTCGTCGCGAATGCCGTCCAGATAGAAGTCGTTGCTGCTCTCGAAGCCGCGGATACGCACGCTGTCGAAACGCGTATCGGCACCGCTGCTGACGTTGGGGATGCCTTCCAGCGCCTTGCCCAGGTTGTTGCTGCCGTAATCCAGCAGGTTGCTGGTCTTCACTGTGTCGATGGCTTGCGGTACGTCGCGCACCGCTGTGGAGGTGCGAGTCGCCGTGCTGACTTCCTTGACCCGGGGGTTGTCCCGTTCACGCTCGCCATCGGCGGTGACCGAGAGCTCTGGCAGGGTAGTGGTGGCGGCAGTGGCAACGCCCGCGCCGCACAGCAGCGACAGGCTCAGGGACAGGGGCGAAAGGCGGCGAGGCACACGCATGACGGCATCCAAACAAGCAGTTAATGAAAAATGGATGCGGATGGTAATGCTTGCTATTAGCGCTTGCTCGGGTAATTCGTAAAGCCCTGTCTTTACATGTGTATCTCGATGTAACAGGGGCGGCGGCGCTGATCGTAGAGACATTTGTCGCTGTATGTAGGTTGAATCACCGCCTTGTGGGAAAAAATGCCCCACGCAAGGGCAGATACGCATTGAAATGCACTATTGCGAGGTGTTTTTTTGGTTATATACACCTGCCTTTCACGATTTTTTGACATTGAGAAGCAGGGGCGGCTAGGATTCGCCATCGCTTGCTGGCCATGACATGGCCATGCGGCTGCGAAAGCCCGCCAGTTGAGCATCGGCACGGCTTGTCAGTTGGATCCGCATAACGTCGAACCTACGAAGGGGCGTTGGTTTCCGGGCGTAAAAATGCACAGTGTTTTTGATTAAAAATAAAGGAAAAGAAAATGTTGAAAACCAGGATCAGCCTGATCGCCCTGGCACTCGTTGCCGCGACCCAGGCACAGGCCAATGACCAGGCCGAGAGCAAGGGCTTTGTTGAAGACAGCCACGCCAACATCCTGCTGCGCAACGGTTTCATCAACCGTGACAAGAAACACGGCACCAATGACCAGTCCCAATGGGGCCAGGCATTCATCGGTAACTTCTCCTCCGGCTTCACCCAAGGCACCGTCGGCGTAGGCGTTGACGCCTTCGGCCTGTACGCACTGCGCCTGGACGGCGGCAAAGGCCGTAACGGCGGCGGCGGTATCGACTTCTTCAAGCGGGAAAACACCGTTGACGCAGATGGCCAGAGCGCTGCTGCCAACGACCTCGCCCGTGCTGGCGCTGCGGTCAAGTTCCGCATCTCCAACACCGTGCTGAAGTACGGTGACCAGATGCCGGCCCTGCCAGTGCTGCAGTACGACGACTCGCGCCTGCTGCCAGAAAGCTTCACCGGTACCATGATCACCTCCAAGGAGATCGAAGGCCTCGAGCTGAACGCCGGTCGCTTCACTCAGGAAGTGCGCAAGAGCGCCGAGCACCGCGACAGCGGTGGCCTGAAGTCGATCAACGTGTTGGGTGGTAGCTACAAGTTCACCGACAACTTCACCGCGTCGCTGTACACAGCCGACAACGAAGACGTCATGAAGAAGCACTACCTGGGTTTGAACTACGTCTTCCCGATCGCTGCTGACCAGTCGCTGACCCTCGATTTCAACGGCTACAAGTCGGACATCGACAAGAAGTTCGTCCAGGCTGCAGGCCTGAACGGCGACTCCAACACCATCTGGAGCCTGGCCGCTACCTACGCCTACGGCGCGCACTCGTTCACCCTGGCGCACCAGCGCAGCACCGGCAGCACCGGCTACAACTACGGCTGGTACCAGAACGAAGGCGGCGTGGGTGACGGTGGTTCGACCATCTACCTGGCCAACTCGTACTGGTCTGACTTCAACGCTGAAGACGAGCGCTCCTGGCAGCTCGGCTACGGCCTGGACTTCAGCACCTTCGGCGTGCCTGGCCTGACCTACAAGCTGGCCTACGTTGTCGGCGACAACATCAACACCCGCAACGTCACCAACCCACAAGGCTTCGGCGAAGGCAAAGAGCGCGAGATCTTCAGCCAGGTCCGTTACGTCGTTCAAGACGGCCCGGCCAAGGACCTGTCGGTCAAACTGCGTGGCTCGTTCCTGCGTACCAACAACGCGGTACAGCAGAACGGCTACAACGACGACGGCAACGAAGTTCGTGTGTTTGTTGAGTATCCGATCAGCATCTTCTGATTCTGGTTGGGTGACGGAAAGGGCCGCTTAGCGGCCCTTTTTGCGTTTTAGGGAGTTGGATTAGTGCTGTAGTCTCATTCCAAATCGAGGGACATCTGGAATGAGCATCATCAAGCGCCCGCCCGAGGTCATCACGGACCCGCTCGCGCTCATCAGCGCACAGCACCAGGATCAGGCAGCGCAATATTTCGCGCTGGCCCATCCGTTCGATCCGAAAGGCAGTTACCTGCACTTTGACGAGTGGCGGTTTCGGCTTCCTGCTGGGCTGGATGCCACATTGGCTTGGTCTCTCATAAAACGTGCGAGAAGCGTTCAACTCACCCCGACGCTGATGCTCGGCGAGCCTGCTTATCAGTGCTGTTATCTGCACACGCCCGCCATGCATATGGCCGTTGCAGAATGCGACCGACATACAACCAAACGTCAGCTGGAATTGATGGGCTCGAAGGTTGGCGAGGGCAATCACCTCCAGTATTTGCTCACTGACCTGATTGAAGATGAGGCGATCAGCAGTAGTTTGCGCTGATTCAGCTACGAGCATGAGCGCCGCGAGGGCCGAGAACCCGTCTTCTACTCGCTTCTCGAGGTATACAAACCCGGCCTCCCTGAACCTGCGCTTTGAGCGAAGATCACCGGCTCAGCAAACTGCCAAAACGGTCCGGCATATGGCCGAGGCCAGCAGTTCACCACATATCAATTGATTTTCTATCTGGTCACGTATACGTTACATGTCAATCCAATTGTCTCGTATTCTAAACATGGACCACGAACTGCTAACTCAGCGCTTAGGGCGACAAATACGCACACGGCGCCTTCATCGAGGGCTCACCCAGCAACAGCTTGCAGAGCTGGCAAACCTTACTCGTCAGAAAATCATCGCTGTGGAGAAAGGTAGCCTATCCGTTGCTATCGCCGCCTATGCTAAAGCTCTTGGCGCAATGGATTGCGAGTTGCGAGTGATTGCTGCAGCCATGCCTACGTTGGAAGAGATCCAGGGGATGTTTGAATGAGCGCTTCACTGACTGTAACGACACCCCAAGGTATCAGCGGAACAATCCTTACCAGCGCTGCTGATTACCTGTTTCGTTACGCTGCGGAGGCTGAGCCGCGCGCTGCAGTCAGCCTGCTCATGCCTACTCGCACGGAAGAGTACCGCCATCGAGATTTGCATCCGGTATTTCAGATGAACCTGCCGGAAGGTTATGTGCTCGAGCAGCTACGCAACCGCCTGGCAAAGATCGCCAAAGTCGACCCCATGTTGCTACTGGCGTTATCTGGCAGCAGCTCTCCCATAGGCCGGGTGTACGTCAGCTCGCGCACGGTTGATGCGTTGCTTGAGCGTGAGCAGTTTCCTGGCGAAAAGCTGGACGAAATTTTATCTTGGGACGGCTCGCACGACATCTTCGCCGACCTGGTGGATCGCTACATCCTGCGTGCCGGTATCTCGGGTGTGCAGCCTAAAGTCCTGGTGCCTGAACAACGAAATTCAACACCACAGCGGTTCACCTCGAAGACTTCGGAATTGATCATCAAAAGTGGCCGCGACGAATATCCCGGCCTGGCCATCAATGAGTACCTGTGCATGACCATCGCGCAGGCCTCAGGGCTGCCCGTGCCGCCGTTCTTCCTCTCGGACAACGCCAAGTTGTTCGTCATGCGCCGCTTCGACCGCGACGAGCAGCACAACCCAATCGGTTTTGAAGACATGACGGCGTTGATGGGACTGCCAGCAGAGCAGAAGTACAGCAAGAGCTATGCAGCGATTGCCAAGGCAATCCGCGTGTTCTGCGCACCCGAGCACCTCAATGCCTCGCTCACGCAACTGTTCGAGATGGTTACGCTGAGCTGCATCGTCGGTAACGGCGATGCCCATCTGAAAAACTTTGGCCTGCTCTATTCTGACCCCGTGATGCGCGATGCCCGCCTGGCGCCCGCTTACGATATCGTCAACACCACGGCTTACATCCCCGAAGATGTGCTCGCGCTTACGCTCGCCGGCAATAAGTCGATGTTTGCATCCCGTCAGGGCTTGCTGGACTTTGCCGAGACGTGTGGTGTAGCGCAACCGGGTGAAATTATCCGCAAGCAGTTGCAGGCGCTTGAGCAAGTACTGGCGAAATCGCCGGAGCTATGCGAGCAGGCGCCGCACGTAGTTGCGGCGATCAAGCAGAGTGCAGGGCCGTTTATTCGGAGCTTTGGCAGCTGAGACGCACGGTCAGATGCTTGAATTTTGCGGCAGGTTCTCACCGCTGTGAACGTCCGTCTCTCGCGACCACGCTTCATGCTCGTACCAATCCTCACCAAACAACTCAGCTGGGTGCATCGTCCGATCGGCACCATTTCCGCAGGCCAGCGCTTTGGCCGGGCAGTACAGGTCGCATCCCCAGCAAATGCGTTCGGGATGGCTCGGGTTGAGGGGGAATTTCTTGGCCATGCAGCGCCCTCGTTGTGGCGGTCATTGCGCTTAGGTTACTGCTGCCGTGAGTGCGGATTTTGATCGGAATCAACTTGATGCTGCTTACCCTGTGCCTCGTCTTGCTGCGCAGTGTGAGGGCCGCCGAGCGACCCTAGCTGCGCCTATGATGTCGCGCGTTGAGCTCGGTTTCGCGCGATCTCGATGTCGTCCATGATCGCCTTGGCGAAGGTGCTCAGGTAATCCGCTGCGCCGAGCAGCTTGTGGTCATTCTCCATATCGCCCTCGCGGACCAGATGCTTGATGTAGCCCAGCAGTACTGACACGTGTTCATAGGCATGCTCGAACGGCACTCCGGGCATGACCCGAAATATGTGAGAGGACCTTTCACCCGATTCGAAAAACGTTTCGACGCCGGCCGTGACGTTGGTTTTTTGATCGTCGCTCATCTCAGCATTCCTCCGGCTTGGCGGGCAGGCAGGTCAATGCGTAGTCAATCAGAGCGCGTGAGGCATCGGCGGTATGGGCGGCGTTCGCCAGCATGTTCAGCCCGGCCTGGTAAGGATGGGCGCGGCGGTGTTGGTCGATGGTTTCGGCTACGCCAAGCAGCAGTTCGCTGGCATGGGCAAGGATTTCAGAAGTAGTGACGTTTGGATGGAGGCTGAAGGAGGACCGTTGGGTGAAGTCTTGGCGGGGTGGGTCGGTGACGAGTTTCTTCATGGTGGATCTCTCATTTCGTGACAGGAGCCACCAGCTCGACCTTTCTCACGGATCAAGGTGGCAGCCGTACGCAGGGTGAGAAACCGAGGAAACGAGCAAAACCCGGCCAGACCGAAGTCTGCCCGCGCACGGCTGCCATAACGACTTGCCGCTGCATTTCATGCGGGTTCTCACACCCGGTCACCGGAAACTGGCGACCCAGAGACGTTATCCCTGAGGCATTTCCCCGACAACAGCGAAGGTTCGGCAAGGTGCGTAGGATAGTTCCGAAGAGCCCTCGGCTGAAGCATTTGGTTGCAGGTTGGGAAATGTCCTACGGCGCTGCTGCGCAGCAGAGAAGAAACGCCTAACCCGTTTCTAATGAGAAGTATTACCATGTGCGACTCATTCAAGTCTCCCGTCGGATATCGCACTCATGGCCTCATCCTCGACAACCCATCAAATGGTGGGCGAACTCTATGCTCAGCATCACAGCTGGGTGGTGCAGTTACTGCGGCGCAAGCTGGGCGGGCATGAGCAGGCCGTGGATCTGGCGCAGGACACTTTCCTGCGTATTTTGAGCAGCGGCAGCGTGCCGGTTTTCCGCGAGCCTCGCGCCTACCTCACCACCGTCGCCAGCCGCTTGTGCGTGCAGTATTTCCGCCGCCAGGCCCTGGAGCGGGCGTATGAACAGTCGCTGGCGATCCTGGAGCCGGAACATATGCCGTCGCCGGAAACCCGCTTGCTGGTGCTCGAAGCGCTGGACGCGGTAGGGCAGGTACTGGACGGGTTGGGCAGCAAGGTGCGGGAGATATTCCTGCTGTCGCAGCTCGATGGCCTGACTTATCCACAGATCGCAGCGCGCATGGGCCTCAGCGTGAATGTGGTGCAAAAAGCCATGCTCAAGGCCTATCGCCATTGCTACCTGGCGGTGTACGCGCCATGAGTCGCTTCAAGGTCGCCAACGATCAGCCCCTGGACGAAAGCGTGCTGGACCAGGCCTTGAACTGGATGGTTGCCCTGCAGTCGGGCACCAGCAGTGCTGCCGAGCAGCAGGCGTGCCAGCACTGGCGCAACGAGAGCCCCCAGCACGAACTGGCCTGGCAGCGTTTGGTCGGGCTGAGCCGCGACATGCGCCTCAACCAGGTGCTCACGGCCCCCGGTGCGCGGCAATTGCTGCAGGCGCGCAGTGCTGTTTCGCGACGCACCTTGCTCAAGGGCTTTGCCGGCCTGAGTGTGGCCAGCGCCCTCGGCTTGGGGGTGCGCGAGCGGGTGTTGCTGCCGGAGTTGTTCAGCGATTACCACACCGCCACCGGGGAGCGGCGCCATGTACGGCTGGCCGATGGCGCTGCATTGCAGCTGGATACCCGCACCGCGATGGATGTCGAGGGGGCTCGCCTGACGCTTAACCTGGGCAGGCTGTTGCTGGCCAACGGTGCCAGCGACAGTCGGGCGATCAAGACCGCGGATGGTTGGATACGGCCAGCCGCGCTGTCGCGGTTGATCATCAGCCACGGCCTGCCAGGCCAGCCGGGTACGCAGGTGCAAATGCTCTCCGGCAGTGCGCAGGTCGAGCCATCGCGTGGCCCCCGCACCCAGGTGGAAGCCGGCCAGCAGCTGAGCTTCAACAACCTGCTGAGCGGGCAGCCGACCCGCGTGCCAGCCACCGCCGAAGCCTGGAGCCAAGGCCTGTTGATCGCCGAGCGCATGCCACTGGGCGAGGTGCTTGAGCAACTTGATCGCTACCGGCGCGGGCTGCTGCGCTGCGACCCGGCTGTGGCGGGCTTGCAGGTGTCGGGTTCGTTCTCGCTGGACCAACCCGAGGCCAGTCTCGACCTGCTGGCCAAGGTACTGCCGGTGCGTGTGCAACGGGTGTGGGGTTACCTGGCCAGCGTGGTGCCGGCTTAGTTTTGAGTATTTTTCACGGTGGCCGGCAGTATTTCCGTTCTCGAGCATCAAGACAGGCAAGACGCTGAAAAAGCGCCCGCCAACCTTCTCGACAGGACAGTCTTTATGCTCATCCGCGTCACACCCCTCGCCAGCGCGTTACGCACCGCGATCTTCGGTTTATCGTTGGTTACTGCCAGTCACAGCGCGATTGCCGCCAGCCCGGTAACCACCGGGGAACACTCCCAGGCTCAGGCCTTTGACATTCCCGCCGGTAACCTCGACCGCGTGTTGGGTGCGTTCGGGCAGCAGGCCGGTGTGATGGTTGGCATTGATTCAGCGCTTTCCTCCGGCGTGCAAAGCAGCGGTTTGCAAGGTAGCTTCGCAGTGGAAGAAGGCCTTGAGCGCTTGCTGGGCCCGGTAGGGCTGCAGGCTGAACCTGCAGAAGGCGGGTATCGGGTGGTTGCCAAACCCGTGTCCCAGGATGGCAAGGTCGAGTTGCAAGCGACGCAGGTGAGTGCCAACCAGTTGGGCACCATTACCGAAGGCTCTGGTTCCTATACCCCCGGCACCATCGCCACCGCGACGCGCCTGGTACTGACGCCACGGGAAACGCCGCAGTCGATTTCCGTAGTGACGCGCCAGGCCATGGATGACTTCAGCCTCAAGTCGATCGACGACGTGATGCGTCACACGCCGGGTATCACGGTCGCGGCCTATGACAGTGAGCGTACGTCGTATTATTCGCGCGGGTTCGCCATTCGCAACTTCCAGTACGACGGCATCCCGATCCTGCAGGATGCGCAGTATTCTTCTGGTCACACCCTCACTGACACGGTGATCTACGACCGTGTCGAAGTGCTCAAGGGCGCTACCGGCCTGCTCACCGGCGCCGGCGGCCCTGGCGGCACCATCAACATGGTGCGCAAAAAGCCCACGTCCGAGTTCAAGGGTTACATCGACCTGGGCGCGGGCTCATGGGACAACTATCGCTCGGAAGTCGATGTCAGCGGCTCGTTGACCGACTCCGGCAACATCCGTGGTCGCGCCGTCGCGGCCTATCAGGACAAGCACTCGTTCCTCGACCACTACCAACGCCAGACCGCCGTGTACTACGGCATCCTCGAGTTCGATCTGGCGCCTGATACGCTGCTGACGATTGGCGCCGACTACCAGGACAGCGACCCGCAGGGTTCCAGCTGGTCTGGCTCGGCCTCGCTATATGACTCGGACGGCAATCGCATCAGCACCCACCGCGGCTTCAACAACGGCACCAAGTTCAGCAAATGGGAGCAGTACACCCGTACCGGCTTCGCGACGTTGGAGCACACATTCGACAATGGCTGGGTCGGCAAGGCGCAGTTCAACCACCAGATCAACGGCTACAATGCGCCGCTCTCTGCCCTGCTGTCGCCAAACGCCGCCACCGGCAAAGCGTCGCTGCTGACCCGTGCCTACGACGGCGAAACCATCAGCGACACCGGCGACTTGTACGCCACCGGACCGTTCAGCCTGTTTGGCCGCGAGCATGAATTGGTGGTCGGCACCTCGGTATCGCGCTCGCGCTGGACCGGCAGCAACTACACCAGCGCCGTCTACAGCGATGGCAACAGCCACGACTATTTCAACTGGGACGGCGACGCCGCCAAGCCGGGCCGAGGTCCGGAAACCGCCTACAACGACGAAACCACGCGCCAGAGCGCCGGCTACATGACCGCGCGCTTCAACGTGACGGATGACCTGCACCTGATGCTCGGCACTCGCGTGAACAACTTCGAAGTCACCGGCACCAGCCAGGTCAAGGACACTGGCAAGGTACTGCCTTATGCCGGCATCACCTACGACCTCAACGAGAATTTCTCGGCGTATGCCAGCTACTCCGATATCTACCTGCCGCAGCGTGAGTATCGCGACATCAATGACAAACCGGTCGAGCCGGATGAAGGCAAGAACTATGAGCTAGGCCTCAAGGGTGAATTCTTTGACGGCCGCCTCAACGCCAGCATTGCCTACTTTGAAGTCCACGAAGACAACCGCGCAGTCACCGACGACCGCTACGTGCGAGGCAGCATCCCCGGGCTGGACGGTGCCTATAAGGGCGTTGAATCCAAGACCAAGGGCTATGAAGCGGAAATCTCCGGCGAACTGGCCCCCGGCTGGCAATTGCAGGCGGGCTACACCCACAAGATCATGCGCGACAATCAAGGTGAGAAACTCTCCACCTGGGAACCGGAAGACCAGGTCAACCTCTACACCACCTACAAACTGACCGGCCCGCTGGACAAGCTCACCCTGGGCAGCGGCGTACGCTGGCAGAGTACCGGCTGGAAACTGCTGACCAATAACTACACCACCATGACCACCGACAAGTTCTCCCAAGACCCGCTTTGGGTGGTGGATGCAATGGCCCGCTATCAAGTCACCGACAACGTCTCGGCCACGCTTAACGTCAATAACGTGTTCGATAAGAAGTACTACACCAATATTGGTTTCTACAACTCGGTGTATTACGGCGATCCGCGGAACGTGATGCTCTCTACTCGGTGGAATTTCTAGCCGCGGGTTGATGCAGGTACGCGACATAAGGGGACTCCCTTTTATCGAGGTGGCCTGTATTCAAGCCGGTCGAGCTGAACCAGAACATGCCGCCCGAAGGAGAGAAAGCCATCGAGTACTTGATGCCGGTTTTCCACGCGGGCTGCGGAAAAACACAGCCCTCGTAGCGATACGAGGGCTGTGTTGCATGAGCAGCAGAAAGGAGACCGGTTTGATCGCAGAGATCAGAAATCCCAGCGTGTGGTGACCATCATGTTGCGTGGGTCACCAGGGTAGGCCGAGTCATAGAAACCAATGTTGGTGTAATAGTGCTTGTCGAACAGGTTGTTGACGTTGAAGGTGACCGAAAGATTATCGGTCACTTGGTAGCGGGTCATTAGATCAACCAGCCAGTAGGGGTCTTGGGTGAATTTCTCGTAGCGGCCACCACCGGGGTAGCCCCAGTTGTTGACGGTCTGCCAGCCAGCGCTTTGCCAACGCGCGCCGCCACCGACGGTGAGCTTGTCCAGGCTGCCCTGGAGTTTGTAGGTGCTGTAGAAGCTGACCTGGTCTTCCGGTTCCCAGGTGGCGACTTTATCACCATCGCTATTGCGGGCGATCTTATGGGTATACCCCGCTTGCAACTGCCAGCCCTTGGCCAATTCGCCGGAGATTTCCGCTTCGTAGCCCTTGGTCTTGGTCTTGGTGCCGATGTACGAGTAGTCGACGCCCGGCTGCGAGTTCCAGGCCGTGTCGGCCAGCGGACGGTTTTCTTCGTGCACCTCGAAGTAGGCGAGGCTGGAATTCAAGCGGCCACCGAAGAACTCACCCTTGAGGCCGAACTCATAGTTCTTGCCTTCGTTGGGGGCTAGCATGGCACGGGTGCGGGTGCGGTACTGAGTCTGTGGCTGGAAGATTTCGGTATAGCTGGCGTATGCGGTGAAATTGTCGTTCAGGTCATATGTCAGGCCTGCATACGGTACCACCTTACCGCTTTCCTGAGTGTCGCTGGTCCCAGTCACCTGGTAGTTGGCAATACGTGAGCCGAGCAACAGGTGCAGTTCATCCGTCAGGCTGAAGCGACCGGTGACGTAGGTGCCGGTCTGGCGGGTCGTTTCGTCGTTGAACTTGGTGGCGGTCCACAGCGGCTCGGCGGCATCGCCGTCCCAGTTGTAGAAATCATAGGAGTTGTTGAAGTAGGTGGTTGCGGTGTAGTCCTTGGCTTTCCATTTGGAAATGGACAGAGACTGACCGATCACCAGTTCGTGGTCGCGGCCGAACAGCTCGAATGGCCCCGAGGCGTACACATCGAGACTGTCGCTGGTGGTCTTGCCCACGTATTTGCGCGCGTAGATGGAGCTGGCGGTGGCGGAGTCCTGGGAGATGTAGCCCAGGGGAGCGTCATAGCCGTTGATCTGGTGGTTGTATTGGCCTTTGGTGACCCAGCCATTATCAAAGGTATGTTCCAGGCTCGCGAAGGCCGTGCGGCTGTACTGTTCCCAAGAGCCCCATTTTGGGCCGTTGTTGAACGAACGCGGCAGGTCCAGCTTTTTGCCGGTCGCATCAAAGATGGTGCGTGTACCGGTCCAACTGGAGCCTTTCGGATCGCTGTCCTGATAATCGGCACCGAGGGTCAGCAGAGTGTTTTCATCCAAGTCGACCTCCAGGATGCCGTATAGCACACCGGTCTTACGCGAGTAATGATCAAGGAACGATTGTTTGTCCTGATACGCCGCTACGACACGGCCGCGGACGTTGCCGGTTTCGGTCAGGGGGCCGCTGACGTCGGCTTGGGAGCGATAGTTGTCCCAGGAGCCGGCGCCCAGTTCGATGCTGCTCTTGAACGCGGAGGTCGGTTTCTTGCGAATGAGGTTGATGGTACCCCCTGGGCCGCCTGCCCCGGTGAGCAGACCTGTAGCGCCCTTGAGAACTTCGACGCGATCATAGATCGCCATGTCGGTCAGGGTCTGGCCCGCCGAATATTGGGCGTCGCGCAGAGTAGGGATACCGTCGTACTGGAAGTTGACGATGGAGAACCCGCGGGAATAGTAGTTGGTACGCTCGGTGTCATAGGTCGATACGGTGATGCCCGGGGTATGGCGCATCACGTCATCGATGGCTACAAGCCCGAAGTCATCCATCGCCTGGCGGGTTACTACCGAGATCGATTGCGGTGTTTCTCGAGGCGTCAGCACCATGCGCGTCGCCGTAGCGATAGTGCCGGGGGTGTACGAACCGGTGCCTTCAGTCACTGTGCCCAACTGGTTGGCAGTGATTTGCGTAGCCCCCAGTTCCAGGGCATCGTCGGTACTGTTCGCGACCAGAACGTACCCGCCATTGCTCTGACGTTGCGCTTGCAGGCCACTGTTGGCGAGCAGGCGCGACAGTCCTTCCTCGACACTGTATGAGCCTTTGATCCCGTCAGTTGTGAGATGCCGAGCCTGCTCGGTGTCGAACGAAATGGTAACCCCCGCCTGCACACCGAACTCGGCCAGGGCGCTACTCAGCGGCCCGGGGGCGACCTGGTAAGCGGTCAGGCTCTGCGCCATGACCTGAGCCGGCATCAGCGCCAGGCCAGACAGGCTGGCAAGGGAAGCGCCCAGAACGGCCAGGCGCACGGCGCGCCTCAGCAGCGTCGGAGTGTTGTGGGAAAGCGGGGGCATTCGATGATCCTTCCGTTGTCTTGGCAGAAACCCGCTGTATCGCGGCTTATGTCATTGACGGATGAGAATCTGAATCAGCAAGGTTGCCGCTGAAGATTCTGCGACGCGGCTTCACGCCGCTTCAATGCTGGCCCAGTAACGCGTCAGATAACGCACTTTCACCGGCAAGGATTTGCCCAGGTTCTCCAGCACGGTGTCGGTATCATCGATGCGAAAAGCGCCGGAAATGCTCAACCCCCGAACCTCGGCAGCACAGCGCAGGACGCCCGGTCGATAGCGCCCCAACTCCTCGATGAAGTCGCCCAGCCGCCAATCATCGACGCTGAGCATGCCCTGCACCCAGGCGGTCGAACCCGCTGGCAGGGGGCGGACGCTGCCTACTCGATCACGATCGAACGTGACCTGCTGGCCGGTTTCCAGGCGCAGCGGGTGATCGGCATGCCTTTGCGGGCTGACTTCAACCGCCGCCTCTAGCACACCGACAAGGGTTTGCTCGGGCAGTTGGCGCACACTGAACCGGGTGCCGAGCGCGCGCACGCCCCCTTGCGCGGTCTGAACCATGAAGGGGCGCTGGGCGGGATCCTTGGCGGTTTGCACAATAATTTCGCCACGGAGTAGCTGGATTAGCCGCTGTCTGGAGTCGAAATGGATGTCCAGTGCGGTGTCGGCGTTCAGTTCCAGTTGCGAGCCATCGTCCAAGCGCAGCGAGCGACGTTCCCGGATGCCCGTGCGCTGTTGCGCTAGCATCGAGCGGTACGGCACCTGCTCAACGGCCATCCATGTACCACCGCCGACCGCTATCAGCATACCGAGAATCTTCAGTACATCACGGCGTTGTGCCTGCGCTGCACCGAGGCCAGACAACGCCGCCTGCTGCGGTATTGTCGCCCACTGCTGCTGAAGCTTTTCAACCCGCGACCATGCCGCCGCATGGTCAGGGCTGGCCTGTACCCACGCCTGCCACGCCCGCGTGCGCGCCTCGCTGGCGGTGCCGTCATTGAGCTGCACATACCAGGTGGCGGCCGCCTCCAGCGTCTCCAGGTTGGGCGACGCAGACATCAGTTATCCACCAGCAACAGGCAGCGCGTCATGGCGCGAATCAGATGATTCTTCACCGTGGTCACCGACACCCCAAACCGCTCGGCCGCCGCCACGTAGCTCAGACCTTCGAGCTGCACCGCCAGGAAAATCTCCCGCGTGCGCTGGCCCAGCTCATCTAGCAGGCTATCGACCGCCACCAGCATCTCGATGATGGACAAGCGAATCTCCGGCGAAACATCCACCGGTTCTGGCCGTTGGGCCAACGCATGCAAGTAAGCCTGCTCAATGGCGCGGCGACGGCATTTATCGATCAGCAGCGAACGGGCGATGGCGCTCAGGTAGCCACGAGGTTCGCGAATGGGTGCGTCATTGCGCGCCGTCATCACCCGCAGAAACGTGTCCTGAGCCAGGTCCGAAGCATCGGCGGCGTTGCCCAAACGCACACGCAACCAGCCCTTCAGCCAGCTGTTATGTTCGCTGTACAACCGATGAAGAGCCGAATGATCAAGCGCCGACATGAGAGAGACACCGAGGCATAAATGGTAATCGATCTCATTATTATGGTGGCGGGATTTTAATGCAAGGGGCTTCCCATAGGACCCACTGAATGAAGTACCACATAGAGCAGATTGCGAGAGTCTTACGAGCGTACGCTTACTTACTGCGGCATTTTAAAAGCCAAAGCAGCGTCAGCACCGTCGGCCAAAACAAGGTGTTCAAAAGGTCGTGAGCGCTTGCCTGCCAGCGCCAGTATCCGAAGCTTCCAATATCGTCTCGTCGATCTATCCACTCGCCAGCACATGCAATGATTAAAACCGCTAGCCAGCCAAGGTATGGCCGCAATCGCCGGATGCCAACGATCAGCGTCAAGTAGATCGCCATGCCCACGTAGATATGCAGCGCGTCTTTGGACAGTCCGGTTGCCGCCACAATGGCGAGCTTGATGCTTTGGGCGGTTGAGATATCCAGTTCAAGTCCTCCTCGCTGAGCCGGTGCCAGGTTCCGCCTACATCCGAGCAACGTGAATTTCAATCTGACTGGAGAATTAGTTTGAAGTTATCCACTCAGCGGTCCTCTGCCACCGCGCAAGGGGGAATACACGACTCTTCTTGGGCGCAGCACAGCTTTGGCGTGGCTCGGTGACCACGTCGGCACCATCCGGCATGTCATTGAACGTGTCGCTTTAGAAGGTCACTAGCGGGGCGTCGCTGGAATGTCTTGAACCCGGAAACGAAAAAACCCGCCAGAAGGCGGGTTTTTCGTGTGTGTATGGTGCCGGCACCAGGAATCGAACCCGGGACCTACTGATTACAAGAACCCTGCTCACAGCTTGTAAATCAATAGCTTACGTCGTTTTCTGGTACGTGCTGAGCGTACGGGAAGCCAGAAACCATGCAGTCTCTGGCCGGGTTGGTACGCGGGAATCAGTCGGCGGAAGGGGATACGCGGGGTAGGCTGAAGTCGTATATATCGAGCATGGCTTCGTCTCGGTGGCCGCTGGCGTCTTGCTTCTGCTTGCGATTGCCAGGTGTGTCGGTGATGCCGCGACGCTTGAGGTCATGCAGCGCGAAGCGGTGTTCCTCGGCGATGACTCCCTCCTTGATTGCCCTGGTTATGAAGCGCTGCCAGGTGCTGTCCAAACTGCTCTTCTGCAGTTGTCCGCCGTGGGCGGCGACGATGATGAAGCGGCGCTCTGCTGCGGCTGGAATGGGGGTGGACTGACTGGCCCATACGCGGCGTCTGTACGCCTTGGCCCCTTCCCAAGCAGCTCGGAGCCTGGGCGTCCAGCACACAACGTTGTCACGGCTGCCCTTGCGCCGGTTCGTCTGGACTCCGTCCTCCAGTTCGTTCGCATCGGTGAGGGTGACGGCCTCGATGCCGCGCAGGCGGCAGAGGTAGGCCAGCTCCATGACGTAACCCAGATAGGCAGGGCATGCCCCCGGTTGGCCTCGCGTGAGTTGGCCCATGGCGTGCGCCCGTGAGATCAGTTCGCCCATGACCTTTGGATTCGGCAGGCGGCGCTGCTTGCGCTCGGCCGGCGCTTCGATGCCCAGTGCGACATTGATCTCCAGGTAGCCGCGGTTGCGGCCCCACTGCATGACCCGTCGCAAGTATCGAAGGACATGCGCGGCCTTGGAGGGAGTCCCCTCGTCGGCGATCCGGTCGACCAGGCGCTGCACCAGGGCCGAGGTGAACTTGCGCACTGAAAGTTCGCCCAGTGGCTTCTGCAGTTTGGTTGGGATGGCCAGCAGCACGTTGCGGGAGTACTCGTAATCGTCGCGGGTTTTCTTTGCGAGTCGCTTGCACTGAGCGCTGGAGTGGAACTCATTGCACAGGTGGTTGAGGCTTTCCCGATCGACGCCGTTCCTTTCCTCCATGATCCGGTGCAGATCGCCCAGCGTTGCGGTACGGCCGGCGATGTTCATCCGCTTGCGGTTACCGCCCTCATCACGCCAGGAGGTGTACCAGACGCCCTCCCAGCGATGATCAAAAAAAACGGCCGCCGGAATGGCGGCCTGATCAATGTGCGCGGGGATGTGCGGGTTGTGTTTACGGGTCCGCCTCATAGGATCTCGCTGTCATATTTCTCGGTTGCCGGCGTCTTGCCGCCGGCCTGGTTGACCAGGTCAATTGTGGTCCAAGGGCCATGACGCCCCCAGAACCAGCGGATGCCCTGCTTTCGCAGGGCTTGCTCCACTCCAGACCGACGGGTGTAACCCGTGAGGTGCTGCAGGTCCTGGAATGTCAGGACCGTGCTTGGCTGCTGGTGGTCGATCATACGGCTGGCTTACCGTTGCCAACGACTAGAATCGACCCACAGGGTTTCTGGCTACAGGTGGTCATGGCGCGTTGCTCGCTCCGCAGTTCGGATTGTCAGCGTCATGGGGTGATCTCGTCAGCAGTGTGGAAATGAAAAAGCTTGTGACCTTGCGGAAGGTGTACGGCGTCCTGCTCCTGCAGGTGGCCTTCCCAGAGGTCGAGTTTGCGCAGCAGCGCCATAGCTGCCTGGAGCTGGCCTTCTGACCGGCTTGCGGTGAGCTTGTGCCCAGAGGCTCGGGCGCTGTAACTGCCCAGTATCGGCTTGACAGTGATCTCAAGCATGGCGGCGTACCTTCCGAGCGCGCTTGGCCTCGACGTTGGCCATGTAGGCTTCCCAAAGCACGGATTGACGCTGCTGGCGGATCTGGCTGCAACGCTGGTGGTTGCCGTGGGAACGGGCCTTATTGCAAACATCGCAGTGGTTTGGCAGGTCCAACGAGTGGCTGGCCAGACGTGGCCGAGTCTGCTGGCTCATACCGACGCCTCCCCGAGCAGGGCGCGTGTCAGCGCGTTACGTTCACCGGCCGGTGTCAGCTCTGAAATCAGGATCGCGACGTTGTGACCATTGCGGTATTTGACGATCGCGGTGCTGCCCAGAATGCGAACAACGGTGGCCTCCTTGGCACTGAAGCGGATGGACTTCGCGCCACGGCGTACCTCGGTGAACGTCACCTTGTCGCCTTGCTTGAAAATGTGTGTGGTAGCCTTCTCGGCGCCGACTTCGGGGGTTTCTACTTGCATGTCGTTTCTCCTTGGGGTTGGTCGGCGACGGGGAGTTGCAGCTCCTCGGCGCCTCCTTTCTGCTTACTTGAGCTGGGTTTGCTTGCCATTGGTGACGACAAATAGGTCTACATCGCGCAGCCGGTATACCCCTCCCGGCCCGCCGACCACTGCGTAGTCACCATGGCTTGGCTGACCCACGCTTACCGGGAACATCTGATCTGTCTGGTGGGCGTATTCGCTGCATTCCTTTATCTGCGCAAAGAGCTGCTGCCCGCTGGACATGCAGCCAGCTGGGCCATGGGCGGCTTCGAAGCCTAGCCAGGCCGCGCGCGTCTCGATGTTGGTGAAGTTGCCGTCGGTGCCGGTCTTGAGGTCATAGCCTCGATCCTCGGCCCAGGCCTGGAAGGCCAGCTCCATGTTCAGGCTGTCGAGATCAGCATTGCTCATGCCACAGCTCCTGTTCTCGCCAGGCGTGCTGCCTCGTATTCGCTGGGCAGGATCTCGACGGCGCCATTGATCCAGCCGGACGTGGGTTTGCCCGCTGAGACGTTCGCTTCATGGTCGGCTTTGTTGATCTCGAAACCGAGGGCGAAGTAGGCGACGTTCTGGTGTTCGAAAAGGATGCCACCGCAGAGCAGCAGGTTCCCCGTGTTCACGTTTAGCCGATCCCAGTAATCATGGGTTTCGAGACGAGGTGGGCAGTGCGCTCTCCACTGCTCCCAAAGATGCTCGTGGTTGGCCCGAACCGCAGCGCGCTGCTCCTTCGTAATGCCCTTCGGCGGTACCGCCTTGTGGCGAAGGGAGCGGTAGCCAAACTCGTCAGGGCGGCGCCAGTGGACATCCAGCTCAGGGCTGGCCGAGAGCTTCACGCCGCCGGCGAAGTGCGAGGTGATATCGCGCATTGGGGCGATTGCGCCCCCAAATACTTTCCCCAATTCAACCAGGCTTTCGCTCAGCGCCTCTTTCGCGCAGTAGAACTCCTGGACGGTGGCCACCACGTCGGCGGCTTCGGATTTGTAGTAGTGGTGCACGTCGTTTCTCCTTGAAGTTGGACCCGGCGTTGCAGCGTCGGGCGATTCAGTCAGGGCTGGAAGATCCAGCACCGAACGGTTTTGCTGCTGTTGAATGCGTCCGTCTGCCGGCCGGAGTTGACCGGCTTGTTTGTCTCGACGAATTTGGGCGACTTGCTGGTCTTCAGCAGGCGCTTCAGTTCGCCCAGAGGTGCGGGCATCTGCTGCCGCTTGTTAACTGCCTTCTCCACGAACTCATTGAGGTTCACTGCGATCTGGCTCTTGTTGCGGGAATGGTTGAGGCCGTCGCCGTCCTCGTTGAGGAATTCGTACAGGTCCCAGAACTCGCGAACGATCTTGTGATCGGCGTTGATGGTTTCCTGGCGCTGTACGGCCATCCGGCACAGCTCTTGATGCACCAACGCTTTGCGCTCTTCACCGAGCGGGATGACTAGGGCAAGGCCATCGGCGATGCTGCGCAACTGGGCATGGTTCTTGGCGATCCGCACCGTGCGAATCTCCGGCATGGCCAGCAGCTCTTGCTCGTAGCCCCTGGTCTTTTCTTCCAGAAGGCGGAGGATCTCCGGCTCTTTTTGCAGTGCCTTGATGAGAAAACCGCTCACTTTCTCCATCGGCATGCACTCCAGCTCCTCGGCGTACAGCTTCGTTTCTGGGGTGTGGTGCTCGCTGTTCAGCAGTACCTGGGCGATACGGGTCAAGATGGGGTTGGAGGCGTTCACGGCGTTGTTCTGGGCGATCATCACGCCGGCACGGAAGGGCGGCTCGCGGGTCTCGTTGCCGTTGTTCTTGACGCCGGTCGAGCGCACCGAGCGGCCGTTATAGGTGGTTTTGATCTCGTCCCAGTCGTAGTGCTTGACCGGCGCGCCGTCCTGCTGCTCGCGCTCGGACTCGATCAGTACCACCGGAAGGTTGGCCACCTGCGAGAAGTTGCGGGCACGGCCGGCGGCGGTACCTTTGGTGGGGTCGAAGCCCTCGTACTCAATGCGGCCGACGAGCTTCCATAGGAACTCGATGAGGGTGGACTTGCCCGAGCCGCCTTCGCCGACCAGCTCCAGGAAACACAGCGTTTTTTGCAACTGGCGGATCTGCTCGGCGTGCAGGCAGGCCAGCCACCAGACCAGGACAACGGTGCCGCGCACCCCGAAGCACTTCCAGAACGTTTCGAACCAGCCTGCGTTGTAGGCATTCAGGTCAGTGTTGATGACCAGGTTCGGCGACATGCTCTGGGACTTGATGCTCAGCGGGCCAACGTCGAAAAAGTCCTCCTCGTTGAGCTTGTATACGTTGCCCTGCGAGATCGCGATCTCGTTGAACACGTAGGTCTTGTGTTCCTTGGAGTAGCCGATCCAGTCGATGGTGTTGACCTGTTTAAGGTCATCCATCTGCGGCTCAAGCAGCCGAATCAACTGGGTGGCGCTGCCGGTGTACCAGCCGCCGTTGGACACGTTCAGTAGTCGCTTCGTGAATTCTGGGGCCGAAGCGAGTTGGGCTGCGGTGAAGGTGCTCTTGGTCACCGGCTTACCGGGACGCTCGATACGGAAGTAGTACCAGGCCTCGTCCGTCTGCTCGTTGCGCATGTTGTAGAGCGCCTGGAAATAGCAGTTGGCGATACGGGCCACAGATGCCGAGTCGCGCAGGGCTTTATCCCGCTTCTGGCGGTCGGTCAGCGTGATGTCTTCCTGGTCTTTCGGGTTTTCCAGCTCGAGCATTTTTCTGTCGAACCGGACCATGTCGAACTTGAACCAGTAGAGGCGGCTGGCAAAAGAGAAGGAAAACTCGCTGCGTGGCTGCCAGTCGTACATGAGCAGCCCCTTCTCTTCTGGAGATTCTGCAAGCAGCAGGGCGCCTTCGTGACGGGCACGCTTGAGATCGGCCTGCACCTGGTCGTCGCGCTTTTCGTCGTCTAGGTATTTCCAGCGAAGGTGAAGGTCGTTCCAGTCCACCTTTTTGCTATCGGGCTGCGGAACCAACGCGGCGTCGCACTTGAAGCCCATTTCCCGGGCTTCCTTCGCCCAGCGGCGGGTGTTGGCTTTCGCGATAGGCTCATTGTCCAGAGCCCAGACCAATTTTGGTGGGCGCTTGTCTGCCTCCTGGCAGCTACGCAGCAGATCCTTCAGTGATTCAGCCGGAAGGGGTGAACTGGACATCATCGATACGGCATGCACACCGTTATGCAGCAGGGCGATAGCGTCGAAGATCCCCTCAACGATCCACAGCTCGTCTACCTGGAGCAGGTCAAGGCCGGGCGGGCACCACCAGACCCCGCTGTAGCCTGTCTTGCCTTCGCCGGTTGGCCGAAAGCGCGCTTTCATCTTGCCGAACCGGCTTGGCCGATCGATCAGGCGCTCCCAGTACCCACCCTTGTCGAGCGGGAAACGGACTGTTGCGCTGCCGAACCCATGCTTGGAGTCCCAGTACGTGTCCTGCGTGTACCAACCTTTAACCAACTCCTCGTGAAAGCCGCGGTTGAATTCGAGGTATGCACGAGCGGTGGCAGTTGGATTCTCATCCGTTGCCGGCGCGAGTTTGCTCCAGTCGTTGAACAGGTCGTCGTACAGGTCCTTGACGTGCACCCGGTGGTTGCACTTTTCCGGCCGGCCGCAGATCAGCATCCATGGCGCATCGTGGAAGGTGTACAGCGTGTTCTGGCCACAGCCGTGCGCTGGGCATTTGCCCTTGCGCATGAACTGGGTGCCCGGCATGTGCTTGAGGCCGAAATCACGCTGCAGGCGCTGCAGAACGTCCTCTCGCAGCCGGTTCTCCATTGGGTGGGTCGTGGTCACAGCGCGCGCCCCGCTACCGGGCTGAGCTGTTTCTCAAGCTCCTTGCGAGTGCGGCAGATGCCCAAGAGATGAGGTACATCGGCGAGCACCTTCGGACCACGCTCACCAGCTGGCACATCGCGGTACCGATCGGAGTACCAGACATCGGCCATGGTGAGGTTGTATTGGCTGCTGAGCCATTCCAGGTAGTGCTTCGCCTGTTGCTCATTCAGCTCTATTTGGAGGGTGATCTTGCTCATATCGGCACCAGTTGAATGCAGTTTCCCCTTACCCACGCAGTACGGGGCATCGGGAAGGGGTTAATTCGGGGTTGTTTCAGATGTCGCGTGTTTGAACCATGCGCCGCGGTAAGTAGCGGGCGGGCACTTGGTGGCGCTGCTGCGTGATCGTGTCGAGCACAATCAAGGACGGTCGAAAAATCCCGCTCAAGGCCGAGACTCCGAGCATTTGCAGCCGCTTGGTGGTCTTGCTCTCGAATTCAGCGACGGCCAGCTCGGTAATCCGCTGCACCAGGTGCAGTGGGACTTCTAGCGAATGGGTGAGGTATTGGCTGCAGATCCGCATGACTTGCTCGTCACCCGAGAGGTGTAAGCACTCACGTCGGAACAGGTAGGCAACTGCAGCCTGTTGCATGGCAGCTCGGTAATCAGTTTCGTGGTTGATCAGGGGAACGGCGTTCATGCGTGTGCTTCCTCCATGTCGAGCTGGTCCAGCAAGTCGGGGTGGTTGTCCGCAGCAGCGGACTTCATGGCTTGGCGGCGTAGGGCGATCGGCGCTACAGGCAGACGAACTGATGGGTTCGGCATGCCGCTGGGGCTCATTTCGTGGGTCATTTCGAACTCAGCGCGTACAGCAAAGCCGCAGGCCTCGTTCATGCACTGCAGGTAGGCGATCCGCAGGAAAATGTGAGTACCTTCGCTTGTGCGGATACGCATCTTGCTGCTGCAGTGGGGGCATACGAGCTTGTAGGCGCTGCTCACTTCATCCCCCTGGCACTTGCTGCGCCGTAAAGCTGAAGGGTTGCTGCTACCTCTGCCGTGCGTGCCGCGAAATAACGGGTGAGTGCCTGGATAATGGCCAGTGCCTCACATGCGTCTATGACGCCGTCCTCAATTGAGGATGCGATGAGCTGGTCGATGTGCCCCAGCTTCGCGTCGGTTTTCAACGAGCGCCGGAACAGCTCCACGTTGTCCAATTCCTCCGCTTTGGTCAGGGGCACGAACATGCCTCCGTACAGGCGGGCGATGAACTCGGGCAAGTAGGTGGTGCCGACTTCCTGCTCCAACTGATGGATCTGGTCGTAGCTCAGTGGGCGGCTGCCGGCATTCTCGTAGACGCGGTTGTCGAACTGCTTCAACTGATAGCCAAGGCGCGCAGCCGCACACTCTCGACCGCCTGGATACGCGCAGACAACAGCGCTTACGACCTGGCGCAGGGTTTCTAGAACGGGGGTCTTCATGTTCTGGTTTCTTCCTTGGGCCAGGGTGGCTAGTTTTCTGTTTCGCCGACTTTGATGCCGAGCAGGACGGCTGCTCGATGAGATTCGCCTCGAAGACACTTCTTCTGTCCGTTGAGGACGGCGTAGACGGTGGATGGGCTGAGGCCATGCTGTTCGGCCCATTCCTTCGCTGAGATGCCTTGTCGCGCGATACGAGCGCGGGCCTCTTGGCACGCTTGCTCGGTGGGGTAGCTGTTGGGCATAGTCTCGGTTCGTGTGATTTCGTGTGGTTTCGTGTGGTGCTGTGGCGATTATTTCCCTCGTACGTGGGAATGTCAATCGCCTATGGAGACGTTTGTGGGAATTGGCGAACGCCTGAAAGAAGAACGTGAGCGGCTGGGTATGAACCAGACGGACTTTGCTGCGCTCGCGGGGGCGTCGAAAAACACCCAATACAACTACGAAAAGGGTGACCGCAGCCCTGATGCCAATTACTTGGCCGCTGCAGCGGAGCAGGGTGTCGACGTCTTGTACGTGATTACAGGGGCGAGGACGCCGCAACCGTCTGCCAGCTTCAGCGCTGAGGAGACCGAGTTTGTGGAGTGCTTGCGAACCATGGACGAGAGCGATCAGGCCGTTATTAGGCGAACCGCTAAAGCATTTGCTAGGTCGAGCTTATCGAAGTAACAAACAGCTGATGGTCATCAGCTGAAAGGATTGCTGTTGCCGGCCATGGGGGCCGGTCGATTGTCGAGGACGATGTATGGATAACTTGGTTGGGGTCTTGTGCCTCGCCGTTGGCGTGGGTACTTGGTGGTGGCTCGCGGGTCGTATGAAAAAGCGCGGCCGTGGCTGGCTAACCAGGCAAGTGGCGGGCAGTTTCGCATGTTGTTTCATGGCGATTTTTGTCGCCGCACTTGCGGTATCCACGGGGATTGTTGAAAGCAAGTCGGCGGAGCAGGCAAACGCGGCGAGCGCTCCTGAGCAGAAAAACGTCGTCGCGAAAGTTGAAATAAAAACTTTGCGGATGACGCCGGACACTTACGCACAACGCATCAACCAGCTTCTTGAGAAGTATGAGAAACCTTATCGAGTTGATCCAAGCGAAATTACCGAAGGTGAAGTCCAGAACATTCTGAAAGCAAACCTCGGCCCGTACGCCTCCTTGGTTGCTGGAGTGTCCAAGGAAACCGGCGAACTGGTCGACGTGACGCTGATCGGTGCCGGTGATGGCAAGCCCATGTCCGGCCTAGAAATCATGCTGATTGCCAGCGCTGCGCTCTCTGCAGCTACGCCGGACGCTGATTCTCGAGACATATTCAAGAAGCTCCCTGAGCTGCTAAAGGGAAATGATCAAACCTATGGACAGGTCAAGTTGAGCGTCAAGTCAACAGACATGATGGGCACCTGGTTTATGGCCGCCCCTATTTAGTCCGCAGGTGATATTGGGGAACTCTCCAACTTTCCATTGAGTTTTGTGCGGTGTCTTAGATGCCGCATATGACTATGGAAATGGAGTACCTATGATGGAAAGCCTTACCCAGTTGGAACGCCTCTTTGTCGAACTTCTGCGCGACCTGGACGAGCAGGGAAAAGAAGACTTGATGAGGATTTTGGAGGTGCTTTCGAAGTCGGCTGAGTAACGGAGCAGTAGTGGAAACCCGGCATCCGTGCCGGGTTTTTTTATGAGCTGCTCTGTTTCACCTGCAACTTCTTCCACTCTCGATCGGCCGCCTTGGCCGCTGCGACCTGGTTGTCGAACACCCGCGTGATGCGCTTCGTTTCCGTCGACTCACCTGCCACAACTGACGTCTCTTTGCCGGTGGCCTTGTCACGGTAAAACGCCGTGACGCCAGTGTAGGTGGGGGTGCCGGTAGCCTTGGGCTCCTCGGTGGCTTCATCGTCCGGCAGTTTGCTCTCCAGCTCCAAGCTCGTGGTGTAACCGCCGTCAGCCGTGAGGCTGTGCTGGACTTTCCCGCCGTACCAGACGATAGCGTCGATCTCGCCCTTGACCCCGCGGAGGCTGTAGGTCAGCTCAGGGATGAGGTCGGCTCGGCCCTTGGCCAAGTTGTAGCTGAGCGTCGCACTGCCCCGTTGCAGCCGCTTCAACTCGGATCGTGCGGCCTGGAGCGCCGATTCCCGATCGCTGTAGGTATGGCGAAGCTCCTTGGCTTTGTCCCCGGCGCCGGCCACAACCTCTTGCTTCTTCGTGCTGCCGACGTCGTAGAAGTAGGCTTTGACGGACTCGAAGCTGTCGCGATCGGCCTGCAGGAAGCGGTGGCCATCGCCATCTGCCCTGGTCAATGTGATGTGAGGGAGTGCTTTGCCGCTTGGCGTCTTGCCGCCACCGGCCGGCAGGCAGACGAGAGTACCGGACTTCACCGTTATCACGGAGTCATGCAGCTGTCCCAGGCGCGTGAGTAGGTTGGCGTCGGATTCGTTGGCCTGGTCCAGGTGGCTTATGGCCCGCTCGCCAACGGCCTGGGTGATGCTCTGCTTCAAGTTGTTCGCGGTGGCGATATCGCCCAGCACCTTGGCGAGGGTCGTGCCATTCCAGCTCCGTTCCCGCTTGGTCTTGAGCCCCTCACGGAGATCAGCTGATCGGGCGCGGATGTTGAGCACGTCGGGCGCGCCGCTGTGTTCAGTCTCATCGACCGTGTACGAGCCCTTGAACACCAGGCCGGTGTCGCTCCAGCCCAACCATAGAAGGATCACAGCGCCGCGCGGCGGGATCTCCAGCAGCCCGTCGTGGTCGCTCAGGCTCAGGTTGAACTGGTCCGCCTCGATGCCGCGGTTGTCGGTGAGCTGCAGGCTCATCAGCCGCGGGCTGACGAGCTTGGCAATGTCGTTGCCGTCCACGGTTAGCCGGAACGCAGGGACAGGGTAAGCGGAGTCTGGGGCCGCACTGTCTCGGGCATCCCGAATGAGTGCAGCGACCCGCAGTTCTTCGTAGGTCACAGTACCGCCCTCAGGATTTGGGAGTTGCGGTTACCGGTGCCTTCCTCCAGGTCGACGCGGCCGTCGTCCGTGCGCTTCAGTGTGAGGCTGAAGTCGATCCGCCGCGGTGTACCGTCCTGGAAGAACAGCGTCTGGGTCTCGCTGAGGCTCTCGATCACATACAGCCCGCGCATGCGGCCTGTGCCGTCGACGAGGGGCCAGGTCTTGCCGGTGTTCGCCATGCCGCGAAGCTCGTCCAGGCTCACCAGGTTGCCGGCCAGCTCGGGGAGCAGAATGCCGGGCAAGGTAAGTTGGTCCTCACCTCGGCCGACGAACTGGCGCGCCGGCTGGGCGCCGACCCGGTTACTGGTAGCGTGCCGCCAGTCCGTCTGCCGCTGCAGCTCCTGGTAAGCCAGCGTGCTGAGGCTGAAAACGAACATTCCTAGGGCTGCCATCATGGTGGGGTTACTCCGAGTCTGTGAGGCTGCTGCGCCGGCTCGCGGACTTCTCACGGTCACGGCGGTCCAGCTCAGCGCTGACAGCCCGAGCGATCGCTTGAGGGTCCATGCCCGGGCTGGGGTGAATGTTGATGTTGATGATGTCGTGGCTGTCGCTGACGGCTGGTGCCGTGGCGCCGATCGGCGGGCGGTTGTCCATGGTGATGCCCGAAGTGGCATCGGCCACCAACGGCTGTGCCCCGGCGAGCTGGGGCATGTTCGCTTTGAGGTCGAACGCCCCGGCCTGGGTCAACTGCTGCCCCATCCGCGCGACAGCGTCCAGTGGCTCTTTCGCACCGGCATCGAGCCCCTGCGCCAGGCCTTCGGTCGTGAACCCGCCCAGTTCGGCGAACACCCTCGATGGGCTGTGAATGCCCAGCTTCTCTTTGAACCAGCCGATGGTTGAGTCGCCCAGGCTGCTGATGGTGTCCTTGACCAGGCCAAGGCCCGCGGTCAGGCCATTGATCAGGCCGCTGACGATCATCCCGCCGAACTCTGTGAACCGTGCCGGTATGTCGATGCCCAGGTAGCTCAGGACGCCCGCGAATGCCTGATAGATCAGCCCGACCGGGCTGAAGTTGGCCAGTACGGTGAGGATTCCGGCGATACCCCCGCTGAAGCCGGCCTTGATCTCGTTCCAGGCAGTGGCGAAGTACGCCTTGACCTGGTCCCAGTTGCGATAGATGAGGTAGGCCGCGCCCGCCATAACGGCGATCACAGCGGCGATGGCCAGTACCACGGGATTCGCGGCGAGGCCCCACATAGCGAGGGACACGACGCGGATCGCGCTCAGCAGGCCACCAGACAGCACGCTGATGAGTCGGCCCACGACCGGGAGCAAGGTGCCGCCCTTCACGGCGAACATCGCCATGCCGTACTGCGCGAGGGCGAAGGGGCCGAGCACGCTGGCCATGGCCACGGTCAGTGCGCCCATGCCGGCGACCAGGACAGCGACCACTGCCGCGCCCTTGGCGATGCCGGCGGCCAGCTCGGGGTTGGCCTCGATCCAGGTGCGAGCGGTACCGACGATCTCGGTGATGGTCTGCACCAGCTCGCGCATCGGCCCGTTTTGGCCATCCATGAGCGAGCCGATCAGTGCACTCCAGGTGCCTGTCAGCTTGTCCAGGTCGCCGCCCAGGTTGTCACGGAAGGTCTTACCCATCTTGTCGGCCGCGCCGGAAATGTCGCCCAGGGCGGTGGTACCGCCTGCCAGCGCTTTCAGGAAGTCCGGGATCTGGTCGATCGCAAGGTCTTCAACGGGCGTACCAAACAGCGCGATGGCCGCGTTAGCGCGCTCGGCCGGGTCCTTGATTCGCAGTAGTGCCGTGGCGGTCTTCGTCAGCGCCTGACGGGCGTCCGAGCCGCCCTTGGCGATCGCTGTCGACATCTTGCCGGCGTTGAGTCCGATCGATGAGTACGCCTCCTGGCTCGCCTTGGACATATCCGAGCCGCGGATCGAGAACTCCTTGATTGCGTCACCGGTCTTGTCCAGGGCGAACTTGCCCTGCTTGGACATATCGACCAGGAGGCTCATCGCCTCGGAGCCACTGAAGCCCATGCCGCGGAAGTGGGTCGAGTACTCGTGGAGGATTTCGGGGATCTCGCCGCGCATCTGGGTCGAGACCTTCTGCAGGCCGGCTGCCACCAGGTCGAACGCTTGGCCGCTGTCGCTGGCCAGACCGTTCTTCATGAGGATCCCGACCATCTGGATGCTCTCTGCGACGTCGATGCCCATGATCTTCGACAGATCCAGGGCCTTGCGCGCAGCGCTGTCCAACTCCTGGTCGCCTACGTTGCCAAGGGCGCCCAGCGTGCTCTTGGCTGCAGCAACTGCCTCGCCGATCTCGGCGATGTCGGTGCTTTGGCCGTCAGTGCGGATGTTGCGCACCATCTTGGCGTACTGCCCCGCGCGATCGGGCGAATCGCCCGTCTGGGCGGCGATAAGTGAGCCCTGGTGCGCAACCTCCATCTGAGGCGCCACCATGCTCGCGCCGATCATGCCCATGCCGACGCCTGCAGCGATCCCTGCTGCGCCGGCGCCGGCCATGGCGCCTGCTCGTCCCTGGACCTTCTCCAGCCTGGCCTTCGCCTGCGCTGCCTTGCGCTGGGCGACCGCCAGTTGTTTGAGCCGCGCTTCCTGCTGCTCGATGGTGTGGTTGGTTTGCGCCATCTCCTGGCGCAGGGCGGAGTTGTGCTGGTTGAGCTTACGGGTGTCGATGCCTGCAGCGCCAAGTTGCCGCTGTAGCCCGCGCAAAGCCTCCTGCTCGTCCTTTTGCTGCTGCTTGAGTGCGTTGGTAGCCCTGATGGCCGCCTGAAACTCGGCCGTCATCTGCTTCGTGGGAGCGTCCACTGCAGACATCGCCTGGCCCATCTGCTTGACCTTCGCCCGGGCAGCGTCGAGCGCTTGGGCGGTCTCGCGGGCCTGCGCGTGCTGCTGACGCCATGCGCTGACGTCCTTCTGCTGGGCGTTGAGTTCCTTGAGGCGCTCGCGGGTAGCCTTGAGGGAGCGGGCGGTATCCTGCCCGCCCTGAGTGATCTGGCGTAGCGGCGCGGTGGCTTTGTCCACGGCGTCCAGCAACACCTTCAGCCGCAGATCATTTGCCATTGTTACCGCTCCTCTTGCGCGCTCGCTCGCGCCATTCCATCAAGTCCTGGACGTCCAGCCGGTCCATGTCGGCCGGCGCCCAGTGGAAAACCACAGCCAAATCGGCCATGGCGTCTTCTACGCAACCAGGGAGGCGTCCGTCTTCGTCCGCTTCTGCAGCAAAAAACCGGTGACCTTGACGCCCAGGGCGACGAGGTCGGCCGGGTCCAGAGCGCGTACTTCACCTTCGGTCAGCGGGCAGATGCGCGGCAGCAGCTTGATCAGTGCGCCAACGTCCATCTGCAGCAGATCGGCGAGCTGAATGCCGCGCAGCTCGCCGGATGACGGCTTGCGCAGGGTGAGGGTGTCAATGACCTGGTCGCCGCGACGCACTGGCGTGTCCAGCTCGACGCAGTTGTCGTTGACTGGCAGAGGCGTTGCTTCGGCCGAGACGGTGTTTTCCGTGGTGTCCATGAGTGTTCCTTGGGTAGGGGGTTAGATGCCGAGGGCTTTGCGCTGAGCTGCCAGCATGTCGACGCCATCGATCTTCTCGACGAAGTTGAGCAGGTCGATTTCGACCAGGACTTCACCGTCGACGGTGAGCTTGTAGTAGCTGCAGGTGGTAGTGACGGAGTGTTCGGTGTCTTCGCCGGGCGTGGCTTCGCCCATGTCGATGGTTTCGTGTCGCCCACGGACAACCACTTCGGCGGCGCTCGTGGTGCCTGTGTCGTCGTTCTGATAGCTACCCGTGAAGCGCAGCAAGATGGCTGCGGCGCCCACGGCGCCGAATTGGCGCAGCACCAGGAGGTCAAGCCCGCCGAGCTTCCACTCCAGCTGCAGGCCGTCGTCGGAGAAGCCCAAATCGACCTTGACCGGGCCATTCATACCGCCGCCGCGGTAGGCCTCCATCTTCCGGGCGAGCACCGGCAACGTGACGCTCTTGCTCATCCCCAGGTAGCTATTGCCCTCGTTGAAGAGGTTCATGTTTTTGAGTTTGCGTGGCAGTGCCATAGCGCGGGTCTCCGTCAGCTATTGATGCGAGAGGCGAATTCCGCCAGGTAGCGGCTGGTGATGCGCTGGCGAAGGGTCAGGTCTTCCAGCGGCGGGACCGGGGTGTAGTCGTAGTCGATGAACAACTTGCCGGCGTTAAGGGTTTCTTCGCTGTTGGCTTCCTCGTCGTACCAGGCTTCGCCCCCGATCAGGTAGCCCCCGGAGATCAACTCGCGGAACTTGGCATTGATGCTCTCGATGAGGTCGCGCACCAGGGAGGGGTGCATGGGTTTGTCCATCGCCCAGAGCTGCGCCTCGGCCATGGTGTCGGCCAGTACCTGCGCGGTACGGGTGTAGTTTTCGAACGCGAACAGCGGGTCTTCAGTGCAGGTCCGGCTGCCCCAGAAGCGGAAACCGTCCGAGTTGATGAGGGTGGTTACCTCATTGCTGTTGAGGTAGTTGGCGTCGGTGGCAGGATTCTGCAGGTCCCAGAACACGTCGGCGCTGATGCCGGTCACACCGTTGACGGGGATGTTGGACAGGGTTTTGTGCCAGCCGACCTCCTGGTCGATCTTGGCGCGCAGGCCCAGCGCGCGAGCCACGGCCGGCGCGCTGGCAGTGCTGCTTTTGACGGTGTCCCAGAACTCGAAGTCGGGCCAGATGACCATGACTTCGCGGGCGCCGAAGTTCTCACGGTAGGCCGTGGCCTCTTCCTTGGTCTTACAGCCATGGGCACTGACGTACGCAAAAGCGCGCAGCTGCTGGGCAACCGATACCAGGGCGGTGGCCACTGCCTGCGTGTCCAGGCCAGGTACGCCCAGGATCCGCGGCGTGACCTTGACGCGCGTCTTGGCGGCCAGCAACGCCTTCATGCCGGTGTACTTGCCGTTCTCGTTGGTGGTGCCGATGAGGTTGCTGGTGGTCTCGGCGTCGGTGGCGCCGGTGGCCACGCGCACTACCACGGTTACCGGTTTGGTCTGGTCAGCGATCGCCTGCAGGCTGACGGCGAGAGTGCCGGTGACGCCTGCTTTGCCAATGGCGCTTTGCACGTTGGTGAGCAGGACCGGGGTATCGAGCGGGAAGGCTTCCGGATCGGCGTCGTCTGCAGTGCAGACCAGGCCGACGACGGCAGTAGAGATGGTGCGGATTGGTCGTGTGCCCTCGTTGATTTCGAGGACGCGAACGCCGTGATGATATTCGTCGGCCATTATGGATGCCTGTGCAGTGGGTTGACACTGCACAGGCTGCCGCGCGCGCGGGAGTTGGGCGAGGTGCTGAGGTTGTAAACAGTCTCGCTACAGGTCCTGCTGAACGATCCATGGTGGGCAGACTGGGCGATCCTCGATCACGGGGAAATGTTCTGACTGGGGCCAGTCGCGCAGATCCTGCAGATACGACAGCAGCTCGGCGAACTGGCCGGCCGACAGCGTGGTTTCACGCACCAAGTCCAGCTCATCCCGGTGACGCTCGCGCAGCCAGCGAACATCGGACAATGCCCGATCCCGCCATTCGCGCTCGGCCGTGACTAGCTGGGCGGCATTGAGCGCGTCAATCTCAGGCTCGTCGCCGTCTAACCACTCTTCGGCAAAGCCGGGCTGCAGGTTGGCATAGCGGCCAATAATCAGACCGCCTTCATCTCGTTGCACAAATGGCATACAGGTTCCTTATTCAGTCCAGCCCAAGGTGGTGAGTGAGTAGCGGCCGGACATGTTCGCGCGCGCGCGGATGCGGGCCAGGGTGTCGGTCCTGACGTCGAGCTTGAAGCCCATCGAGTCCAGTGCATCGCCAGTAACGGAGCCGTATCCGACCGTGAAACCGGTCAGGACGCCGGTGCTGGGAGTGCCAACGGCCACGTCCGCGGTATCCAGCGGACTGAAATACGCGAGCATGTTGTTCGCATAGATCCAGGCGTTGAATTCCGCATCGACCTGCACATTGGTAGGTACCGAAAGGGTCAGAGCCGTGAAGGATGCGGTCAACGTGCCATCAAGAGCATCGTTGATAGGCGTTACCCAACGGAACCGACGGCGGCCGCCCGACAACTGATCCGCTATGAACGGGATAATCTTGCCCGCCGCGTCAGTCCGGAAGGAACCGATCCGGCGATATGCGCTGTACGCTGCAGGTCTGTTATTCGCTGTGGCCCATGTATCGATACCAATGTCGACCGACCCGTCGCTGTCCTTTTTGATTGCAAAGACGTGGTACCAGGTCGAGTTGGCTTTCGCGCCAGAGAACAGGCCATTGGCACCAGACCCGGCTGCCCAAGCACCCGACGACTGCAGGCGCTTCGTCATTGCCGCAGCTAACGCGATATCAATGGAATCGGCTGCATCGCGGGCGCGCCCCGGCGTCACAGCCACAACCGCATCGACTGTGCTGCTGATGATCAAACCGCCGATAGCATCCGGCGGCAGAACGTTGTCTACCCCCGCCTTAGCGGCCGCCAACATCCCTACCGCGTATGCGCTTGCCGCACTGGTTTGATCTGTACTGTAGGTGCTGTGATTCAGCTTCAAGATGCCGGCACGCGCCGCAGTAGCTGTCGGCAGCAATCCGAGCAGGGTGTTTTCGGTTACATACGCGCCCCAGACACTCCAGTTCCCTTGATAGCGAGTACGGATAAAACTGGTGGAATTCGCTTCGAGCTTGTATGGGGTCAGCCGCTGCTGCACTTGCCCCGTAGGACCAGAGGCCCCGTAGTTGAATACCTCCAAGTAGAAGTAAGCGGCTACGCCAGGCCCGTTAGGGTGCGCACCCCACACAAGCAGGTCGCTGCAACCGCGCTCCGTCATGTCATCAAAGTTAAAATCTGTCGCTGTCGGCTGCACTGCCGTAGACGCTCGAAACCCGACATTGCGAGCAATCTCGGTCGACTGCGCTGCCGTGATCTTCTCGGCCAGCAAGTTCATGATCGTTGTCGAGAAGTTGGGATCATTGCCGAGTGCGGCCGCCAGCTCCTTGAGGGTATCCAAGGCGGCTGGCGACGAATCCACGAGGGCGGCAACCGCACGCGCCACAAACTCGGTAGTGGCGACTTGCGTGTTGCTGACTGCTAGGGGCGGTGTTGGTGCGGTGGGGTTGCCTGTGAACGCCGGGCTGGCCAAGTTCGCCTTGAGCAGCCCAAGCGCCTGCACAAACGCCGTGGTAGCCAGCTGTAGGGTATTGGTGCCTGCCGCTGCCGTGGGTGCGGTCGGAGTACCGGTGAATGCAGGGCTGGACAAGTTCGCCTTGAGCGCCCCCAGCGCCTGCACAAACGCCGTGGTGGCCAGCTGCAGGGTGTTGGTGCCGGCCGCTGCAGTCGGGCCCGTCGGTGTTCCTGTCAGCACCGGACTGTCCAGCGGCGCCTTGGCGGCCAGCATGTTGGTAATAGTGGTGGCGAAATTGGGATCATTGCCAATTGCTGTGGCCAGCTCGTACAGCGTGTCCAGGGCACCAGGTGCCGCTGCAACCAGGGCTTCAATCGCAAGTTTCACAAACGCGGTGTTGGCGAGCTGCTGCGAGTTGTTTCCCGCTGCCGCTGTCGGTGCAGTTGGGAGACCGGTGAAGGCCGGACTTGCCCTGTCAGCCTTGAGGGCCAACGCTGTGTTGACCTGAGCAATGGTGTAGACGTCAGTCAAGCCGTAGCCTGCCACGGTCGTCGGATTAGTCGCGCTGACTACGCGCCCATAGGCGTCTACGGTCACACTCCGGTAAGTGCCGGCAGCCACGCCAGTACGGCCGAACGCCATTTCAAACGACAGCGCAGTGACGCCAAGGGTTATGGGCGCATCAGTCACCAATTGCCAGGCGCTATCAGCGTTGGTGGTGCCACGTTCGACCAGGACCAGCAGACCCGGGGTGACTTTAGCGCTGCTGTCGGCATCCGCAGAACGAGTCCAAGCGCCACTTGCCACGACCTGGTAGAGGCCGTTTTCCTTGGCTGCGGCCTGGTGTTTCACCAGCACCCGTGCCCCCGCAGTCAGCACCACACCGTCAACCGTTTGCAAGCCGCTCAGGGTGATCGGACCCGTGGTAGCGGCTAGCACCGAGTGCTTGAAGTCCTGCCGCGCCAGTTCCTCGGTCACAAACTCACGAGTGGCCAGCACCACGCTGGGGTCAATCTTGAGCTGAACGTTACTGGAGCTGCTGACCACCAGGCTCATGCGCACCACCTGGGTACGTCCAGAGCCTTGGCTCAGCAGAGGCTTATAGGTCGGGGCACAGTTGGCCACCGCGACCAGATCGCCGGCTTCATCGTACAGGCCGATTTCGCGGATCCAGTGACCGCCCACCTCGGCGGGAATGACTTGCTCGGCCACGATGATCGAGGCGTCTTTATCGTCCACCTTGAGCTGGTTCAGCGGCGCGCGGCGCCACTCGTTGAGCAGGGCGATCTGGGTGGCGTTCGGCGTCGGGTCGGTACCGTTAGCATCGCCGAGGCCCATCTGGGTAATTTTCCAGGGGATGCCTAGTGCATCCGCGTTGGCCTGTTTCGCTGCGCCTACCTTGGTGAGGATGGCGTAAAACTGTGAGTTTTGATCAACCATGTGCAATGTCCAGGGTGTCGATTGTGTGTTCGCGACCGCCCCGGCCAATGGTGCCGGTGACTTCGATATCGCGCTGAATGGGCGGGTACACGTCCAGGACGTCGCCGTCCTGGATCGATCCGCCCAGGTAGAAGTGCCCGCTGGTTTCCAGGCTGATAGTCAACGTCGTCAGGTGACGGGTGAGGGGTTTGGCGTCCTCAATGAGCCAACTCAGCTCCTGGTACATCTCTTCAGTGATCCCGGTCTCGAGAACACCGATCTTCAGGCCGAAGGTGCCGGGAACGCCTTCCGGCACGGTGCTAAACCACTCGACTACCTCGATCAGGTATCCCAGCGGCTCAACCACGCGGCGCAGCGCGCCGATGGTTCCCTTGCGGGCGTGGATGAAGAACGCAGAACGGATCGCTCTGCGCTTGGCCGACTCGGGCCAGTTGCTATCCCAGCGGTCGACCGAAAAGGCCCAAGCCAGGTAGGGCAGGAGGTGCACCGGGCAGCGCTCTGGGCTGATCAGGTCGCGGATCGGGACAGGCACGCGCTCGATCTGGCCCAGGGCCTCAGCGGCCAAGCGTTCCAGGGTGGTGGCGTTACCCGGGAGCAGGTTCATGACTGCTCGCCCAGGGTCAGTGTGACGCGGGTGCAGTACGGCGCCTGGGCCAGACTGGGGTTGATATCCGACCAGTTGACCAGTTCGACCTTGCGCACGCCCTCGACGTGGAGCGCCGCGTGGATGGCGGACTCAGAGACCTGCATCCCGATGCGCCGGCGCTGGTTCACGTAGGCCAGAAGCTTCTGCTCGGCCGCGGCAAGGATTGGCTCAACCTCAGGGCCTTGGGTCAGCAGGTACAGCTTGGCCACGACCTGGTAATTGAGCACCTCGGCGCCCTGGACGGTTAGCCGGTCGGCCACTGGCCGGCGGTCTTCGTCATTCAGGTAGGTCCGCACCTGGTCGAGCAGCGTGGCGTCGGCGCTGCCGTTACCGCCAATCGCTTGGATGGTCACCACAGCAACCGCTGGTGAAGGGCTGGCCGCCGATGCGTCAGCGACCTGCCCAGCCGCCGATCGGGCATGGAAGATGTAAGCATTGCGCGGCCCGGCAGTGCTGAGGCCCTCGAATGCCATCTGTGCGCGCTCGCGTAGGGCCTCGTCGCTCTCCATGACCTGAGGCACCGGGGGCACAGCGGACGGATTGGCCGATTGGATGACCAGGCGCTGTACGTTGTAGTTGGCGGCCACCTGATCCAGGTCGGTACCTTTCGCGTACGCCAGCAGGGTGCCGAGGGACGCTTCGTTGACCCGCTGTCGCCAGACCAGTTCGCGATACGCATTTTCCTGCAGCAGCTTGGTGATCGGGTCGGACTCTAGCTCCAAGCGCCCGGCAATCTCAGCTTGTTCGTCAGCCGGCCACAATGAGATGGCATAGGCCTTTCGCTCGGCAAGGATCTGCTCGTAATCGACCAGCTCGACCACCGCAGGGGCGGGGAGCTGGCTCAGGTCGATCGGTGTGAAGGTGTTCATACGCTACCCCCTAGCTGCAGCGGCATGCGCATGCTGAATGGCTCGTTGTTGTCGACCAGGACCCCGTTGATCTCCAGCTCAGCACTGCCGCTGAGGTCGGCGACGTACAGCTGCACCTGCGTAACGCTGATGCGCGGTTCCCAGCGCTGCAGCGCCATGACGGTGGCCGCGTACAGGCGCAGGCAGGTCGCATCGTTGAGCGGCTGATCGATGAGCTCGGGCAGAAGGCTGCCGTATTCGCGCCGTGCGATCCTGGTACCTGGACGGGTCGTGAGGATGTCTTCCGCGGACTGGGCAATATGCGCCCTGGTGCTGATAGCGGACCCGGTTTGACGGTTCATCGCACTGGCACTCCCGACTTGCCGAGACCCGGCGTAACGTCCTCATGCAGGTGTTTAACCAGGCTGACCCCACCCGCGACGACGTCCTCGGTGACTGTCACCAGCCCTGTGACGTTTTGGTTGCCCTTCTGGGTGTAGTCACCGACGTGGGTGATCGGGCCTTCGATATGGATGCCACCTTTGCTGACGATGTTGGTGGTACCTCCATCCGGCAGGGTGACGTTGAGGTGGTGCGCATCGCTGTCGTACTCGATTACCGCGCCATCGCTGTAGGTTCGGCGGTGCAGCTTGGCCCGGTCACCGTTTGCCGGAATCGAGTCGCTGAAGATGCCGGCAAGGGCCACGCCGTTGGCGAGCTGGCCGCTCGGCGAAAACAGCAGCACCTGCTCGCCCACGGTGGGCGGGTCCCAGTCCTGGTCAGCGCCAGCTCGCACGGCTAGCCACGGCAGCCAGGTTGTAAGCAGGCCGCCCGAGCTGATCTTTACCCGGGGCGGCTTGTGCTGCACCTCGGCAACGGTGCCAAGGCGGATGAGGTTTTCTACGAGGCGGTTGAGGTCGGCGGCACTGTTCATGCCGGCGAGAATCGCGCTTCATGCGCGCGTATGCAGCCAACGCGGGCTGTAGGCACCGCTTCTACAGGTCGAGATGCGCCAGGATGGCGTCCTTGAGACGCTCCTGATCCTCACTGGTGAAGCCCAGTAGTTCCCGTTTCTCGTACTGGCCCATCGGGCCGCGAGGGGCGATGCGATCGCGCAGACCGTACTGATGGACGCGGGCGATCCGGGCAATTCGACCGGTGAAGCCAACCGTGACCCCTTTCGCATCACCCTTCGCCTTGAGGTAGCTGGCAGTGCGAAGCTTCTGGAACATCTTGGCTTTGCGCTTCACCCGGCCTTGTTTCTCGCGCAGCTTGTGGGGTTTACGCGGGGTGAACGGGGTCCCGTCCGGAGCGCGTTGAGCCAGGATGCGTTGCTGCTGGCTGCGGCGAAGCTCTTGCGCAAGGGTCCGAGCCAGTTTGGCCCGGCCGGCGGGCTCGATGCGCTGCAGCAGCGGAGCGGCCCAGTCCTCGAGGGCTTCGAGGTCAGCCACGGTTCGGGCGCCTCGGGTGCGGCACGGCCAAGGCCATGCCGTCAGGGGCGGCGGGTGGCTGCCAGGACGCGAGCGGCATGCCGTCGGCCAGCATCGTGACTTCACCGTGCTCCTGGTACTCCGTGTATTGCGGCTCGGGCGGGTGGCTGACGTCGAAGGCACCGCCCTCCAGGCGCTTAACGACGACACGCTCGGTCAGCGGCAATGTGATGCTGAGGTCGACCTTGCTGTGATCCAGGACGTCAGCCTCGAACTTGAGACCTTCCTTCGACTTGTCCAGGTTGGCCAGCAGCTCGGACTGGTTGACCCTAAGCCAGCCAAGGATCGGCAGCATTACGCTGTCGGGGTGGCCGGCGAAGTCGGTCAGGATGATCTGCAGGGTGTAGGCGTACTCGAAGGACAGGCTGACGGCCGCGGTGCACCGGACATTGCCGCTATCGATGAACATCAGCAGGCGATCAGGGTTGGGCTTGAGCCCAGGGACGGCGGCGAGGAGATGCTCGCGAAGACTATTGGGTTTGTTCATGGATCACCTGGTGTTCATAGACGCGGTCGACCTGGGCGGCACACTCCGCCCAAGCCAGTTCAGTTCGTTCCTGGTCAGTCAGAAGTTCGCCGTTGAGGGTCGGGGCTGTCGCCTGCAGGGTGCAGGGCACCACCACCGGACAGCCATTGACGATAAGCGTCGGCGCCGGTGATGGCGGGGCGCTCGCGCACCCGGCGAGCAACGTCAGGGAGAGGCTTATCAGCCCATTTCTGTAGTTCTTCGTTGTCATGTTTCAGGGTCTCGATCTTTCGCTCGCGCTCGGCCAAGCCCAGCCGCAGTTCACCCTGGAGCTTGAGCAGAAGGGCCTGGCCTTGGCGCTCACGCTCCAACGTGGATTTCAGTTCGCTGGCGGTAGCCAAGTTTCTGCGCGCGTCCTCCCTCGCCGTGGTCACCTCGCTGCTCAGCCTACGGGCCTTCTCCTGCTCGGTGCCGAGCTGCAGCTGCTGCCCCCAGCCCCATAACCCGGCGGACAGCGCTGCGCCCACGGCGATGGCGAGGATCCCGTCGCGAAGCTCGATCACGCGGCCGCCAATGCGCGATCCTGGTGCCGCTCGAAAGCGCGCTCCAGCTTCACGTCGTACAGGTTTCGCTGGTAGTCCGCGCCGTTGTAGAGCTTCGCCACAGTGGCCCATTTCAGAGCCTTGAGCGCTTTGTGGAGTGTGGCGTCAGCCTCGATGAAACGGACGAAGGCCTCCAGCTGGTCCGCTTCGCTGCGATTCATGGCGGTCACGAAGTTCTGGACACTCGGGTAGCCGAGCCGTTTCCAGTGGTAGCCCATCACCTGGAAGCCACCCCAGCTGGCAGACTCCAGGGCGGCCTGTTCGTCGAGCTGACGGGCCTGAGCCAGACGCTGATGCTCGGATGAGCCGCCGATATATCCCCCTGATTTTGGGTTCACCAGGTTCGGTACCTGCTTGACCAGGTCGTCGGCGCGCTGCTGCAGCTGCTCCTGGTCATCGGCCGAGGTGCGCACCACCCGCAAGCGTGCGTACATGACATGCCGCTCGAACAGGATCGCTGGCTTGCCATTTTCGAAGAAGCCACAGCCCTGGGACTCGACTTCGTTGAGCGCGTACACCGCCGCGACTGGAACGCCAAGCCGCTGTGATGCCCTCACCAGGTCGGCGTGCTTCAGCAGCTTTTGGACGTCCAGGCCCATCAGGGCGGCGCGTGTCTTCGGTCCGGCGATACCGTCGGAAACCAGCCCGGCCTTCAACTGGTAAGCCCTTACGGCTGCCTCGGTGGCATCACCGTAGCCACCATCAGCCGCAAGCTTGGCGCCGTGGTTGATCAGTTGGCGTTGCAGGTCGCGAACCGCTTGGGAGCGGTCACCGTGGCGCAGTGTGGTCATAGCTGTTGCTCCTTTCGGATGAAAAACTTCTGGGCCGCGGCCCGGATGAACTCGACGCCGAGCAGGCCAATTACCCCGCCGAAGAACGGGGCAGCAGAGAGCGGGATGCCAATCAGCGACAGGCCGTGGCTGACTGAGAGGGCGAGGGCGCCGCAAAGCGGGGCCTCAACCGCAGTGCGGCGCAGCGAGCCGCCGCCGTACATCACACGCAGCGCGGCAATGACTACGGCCAGCACGGCCGCATACACGCCTGGCCAGTTGTGCTCGAGCCAAGTCGCAAGAAAGGCCCAGGTATCGGGACGGTCAGGCATGGGGGTCCTTCCATGGTTTTGGGTGGTTGAGGGTTGGGGCGGTCAGTCCCATAGGTTCACCATCTGGCGCTCGGGCGCGGAGGTCTGGATCTCGGGCATGGTGATCAGGAGGCCAGAGGGGAGCACCGTGCCCTTGTCGGCCAGGCCGGGGTTGGCTGCGAGCACCGTCTCAACGACGCCTGCCGTGCGGCCGTAATACCTCCAGCAAAGGGCGTCGACGGTGTCGTTTTGTATGGTCCGCAGTTGCTCGGCCATTACTCGTCGCCCTCTGCGTGCTGGCAAACGCATGCGGGCGGGGCGTCTTCGGCATAAACGAATGGGCCGTCATCAGACACGATTGCGCCCAGGGACAGTCCTGTTGCCGGGTCGCGAGCCACAGCAAGGCCGAGCGGGTGCATGATTTCCCGGTTGATCCGCACTAGCAGGCCGCGGTGGGAGATCTCGTTCCAGTCGATGGTTTTGAATTCGGCCATCACAGCAGCTCCACCGTGGCGCGGGAGATCCCGAGGAAGTCCCGCACCGCCCAGCGCTGGTCGCGCCGGTAGTCGTCGATGGTGGGCTCGTTCTCGTCTGCTTTCTTGGAGCCGCTGCCTGTGCTGTCGTATCCACGGTACCGCTCGCACACCTCAGCGCCCGCAGCACACTCGACGGCGCGCAGGTACAGGTAAACCAACTGGGACGTGCCCTGGATCTGTTCGGCTGGCACCGCAGCCAGTGTTGCGTGCCCATTGGCCTGCTTGGCCTCTCGCCATTCGACCAGGTCGCGGTTGACGCTGATGACGCCTGCAATAACGGCGGTTTCGAGCCGGGCAGGGGTCACGCTGGAGTCGATGCGCAGAGTCTCGCGCAGTTTGTCCAGGTCGATAGATGGCCAGAAGGGATCGCTGTTGATGTGTCCGCCCGGAGCAGGGCCGCCGGCAACGAATGCGCTCATGATCGCGATGCTCTGAATAGGTCGGCGGTGGTCGGGGCGTCACAACTGGGCGAAAGATTCGCCGCTGATCAGCCCCGAGCCGCCGGGTTGCGGGGGACGCTCGGTTAGCCGGCTGTGCCGGCGAGTTTTTTCAGCAGGGCCAGGGCGCGGTCCAGCTCCTTTTTCCCGCCGCAGTGTTCATGCAGCTGGATTGCGTCTTTGAGCAGGTCAATGCCGGCCTGCAGTTCGCCAGGTTGACCAGGATTTTTCGCGTCCAGGCCCTCCAAGGTGGCTCGGCCGAGGGCCAGTTTGAGCTTGGCGCGGACCTCATCGGGCATGTCCTGCTCTTTGGTGAGTTCGGCGGTACGCTTCATCACGTCGATCGGGAACGACTCCCCGGCCTTCTGCGACTTCAGCGCTGCCTCCGCGACTTCCTCCGCGACAAGGCACCCCGTTGTACGGTTGAAGCGGTTGGGCATTTTGAGGCCGTGCTGCAAGACGTAGCCTGCGACATCCAGGCCGCCGGCCCAATCGCCTGCATCGAAGCGCCAAAGCATGACAGTGGTCACCACATCGTCCTGAGCGCCGCGGCCAGCCGTAAGCACGCCATCGATGTAGGGTTTGTACTCGCCAAGCACCTCGGCTTTGACCAGTGCTTTGTGCTGGGTCGACTGGACCTGCTGCAGGCGCAGCTGGTCTTGCTGGAGCTTGGCGAGCATCAGCTCATAGGTGCTCAGGCCATCCATGAGCGCGGCCGGTGCGGTGAGTGCCGCCTCCTGGACGGCACGCTTGCGCAGCTGGGTACGTTGGGCGAGGGTCAGGCTCATGGCTTAGACCTTCTCGATGTTTTCGACCAGGGCGCAGGCGCCGAAGTCTTCAACGACATAGGACTCGTTGGACGACTGATAGTCGGCGATCTGGTCGTACTCAGGTTCGTCGCGGATGTTGCGGCGACGCTTGTCGGTCTGCACGTAGATGGACAGCGCGCTCAGCGGGCCGACCCATACCGCGCCCTCGATGAAGAAGGGAACGTCGTGCTCGATCGGCAGGCCACCGACACGGGTCTTGACGATGATCTCGTCGGCAGCATTGGCTTCCTGGTTGGAGGTCGCACCGTTCTCCAGGGCCTTCAGCTGCTTCGCGTGAAGCAATGCCGGGTCGATGATGGCGACCAGGTCCGAGCGCTTGCGGTGCCAAGGGTCCAGGAGCTGGATGGCGTCGAATACCAGGGCGTCGAGTGTCTTGTAATCGCCAGTGGCGCCCAGCGTCACCTTGCCTTCAACATCACCCTCGTCGATCACACGCTCAGGCGCACGGTCGCGCATTTTCTGCAGCCAGCCGATGTTCACGTCTTGCAGCATCGGATTGGCTGCCAGGTCGGTGTCCGCAGCCGCGCTGGTGCCGTTGAACCCGATCATGATCCGGTCCAGGCCTTGGCGCTCAGCGATCGAGCCGGACAGGCGGGTCTGGAAGTCCTTGAACTTCGCCCAGGCGTCGAGCTTCGCATATGGCAATGCGGTATCGAAGTTGGTCTTTTTACAGGCGTAGGTATCTGCCTTCAGCGAGCTGACGTCACGCGGCTGGCGGCGTTTGCCTGGGCCGGTCGCGGTGCGGCTGGCGGTCGGGCCATTGACGCCGAGCATGATCGCTTCGCCCTCGGCCTCGTCCACCTGGATGATGTTGATCTTCTTCAGGAAGGCGCTGGACTCCTGGATAGCGCTTTCGAGCTTCTGCGCGGGAGCCGGGGCAACGGTATAGGCCTCGGTTGCCGAGGTGACGTCGTTGATTTTGGCTTGCTGGGCCAGGTAGCCGTTGTAGGCGAGCCGGGTTTGCTTCTGCATGGTGTTTCTCCGAACTGGGGATGTTGTAGCGGCTTGGATCAGTAGTCAGCGACGACTTGCCCGTCGCCGCCTGCCACCGGTGGGCGCTGCTGCTGGGTGTGGTCTTCGGTGTTGCCCAAGCGCTTGACCAGCTCGTTGAAGTCGTTGGACAGCTTGTCGTGCTTGGCCTGGAGCTCTTCGCGGGCTGTGCGCTCGGCAGTGAAGGCTTCGGCCTGTTCGGCGCCGTGGGTGGCGAGCTGGTCGATCAGCTCGCCCAGGGCGGCGAAGTTGGCGGCGTCCTTGCCTTCTTTCTCCTTGCTCTTACCGAGGAGTTCGCCTACCCGTTCGCGCAGTGAGGCGAACATGCTTGGGGTATCGACGACTTCCTCGAATTTCATTGAGGCTTCTTCAGCAGCGGTAAACAGATCGTCCTGGTGCTGCTTACGGCTGGCCAGCCCGCTTTGAGTGCTGAACTTCAGCGCCTCTGTACCCAGGCTGGCCGGGCTGTCGGTGATGGCCAGGCCGATCAAGTAGGCCTTGCCGGATTCGGCGAAGTTGGGGCGGACCTCAGCGGAGGTGTAGATCTTTTGCCCCTTTTTGTTCAGCTCAATCAGGCTGTCAGTCGGCTGAATCTGGGCGTACAAAGCGAGCTTCTTCTCGCCGCTGATCTCAACCTCTTCCGCCTTGAGCGCGAGCACGTCGCCGAACGAGCCGAATAAGGTGTCCGGGCCGAGGCCGCGAATGTGCTCGCAGTTGAGTCGGGCACCGTAGGTTTTCGGGTCGTAGGACGCGGCCATGTCCTCGATCCACGAGCGCTCTACGGTACGGCCGTCAGTGGTCGCACCCTCAACGAAGATGCGGAACCAGTCGGAACGAAGTTTCTTGGCGGGTGCGGTGCTTGCGGCCATTCGGGCTGTCCTCAGTGCAGTGGCGTTGTGCCTAGCGATGGGGGCATGGTCCGCAGAGCGCTGCTGTACGGCAACGCGGTGGCTTTGTAGGAGGGCGGGCTACAGGGTGCGCCAGTGGGGCAACGCGCGCGTGAGCGTCAGCATCGGCGCCATGAACACTACAGCCCAACCGACCACCGACTCGCGCCGCCACGCCAAGTTCCTGTACTGGACCGGTTGGCGCATCACTGATATCGCCGATTACCTGGACGAAAAGGAGAAGACCGTCCACAGCTGGAAGGCCCGGGACGAGTGGGATCGGGCGGACAATGTCGAGCGTATCGGCGGCGCCCTGGAGGCCCGCCTCGTGCAGCTGATCCTCAAGGACGGTAAGAGTGCCGGAGACTTCAAGGAGATCGACCTGCTGCACCGCCAGTTGGAGCGGCAAGCCAGGATCCAGCGCTTCCAGGGTGGCGGTACCGAAGCCGACCTCAACCCCAACATCGCCAAGCGCAACGAAGGCCCGAAGAAGCAGGCGGTTCGCAATGAGCTGAACGAGGAACAGATCGAGCTGCTCGTCGAAGCTTTCCGCGACGGCTGCTTCGACTATCAGATGGACTGGTACCGCGCGGGCAACCAGCGCACCCGAATGATCCTCAAGAGCCGACAGATCGGGGCCACGTTCTACTTTGCCCGGGAAGCGTTGATTGATGCGATCACCACCGGCCGCAACCAGATCTTCCTGTCCGCAAGCAAGGCCCAAGCCCATCAGTTCAAGACCTACATGCAGTCGTTCCTCAATGAAGTCCTGGGCGTAAAGCTGACCGGCGACCCGATTGTGCTGTGGAACAACGCCGAGCTGCACTTCCTCGGTACCAACTTCCGCACCGCCCAGGGGCGGTCGGGCAACTTCTACTTCGACGAATTCTTCTGGGTTCACGGCTTCACTGAGATCAACAAAGTCGCGTCAGGCATGGCCCTGCAGAAGCGGTGGCGCAAGACGTACTTCTCGACGCCGAGCAGCATGGCGCACCAGGCCTATCCGTGGTGGACGGGCGAGCGGGTCAACAAGGGCAAGCCCACAGCCCAGCACATCCAGTTGGACGTCAGTCACGAGGTCCTGCAGCAGGGCAGGCTGGGCGAGGACAAGATCTGGCGGCAGATCGTCACGATCATGGACGCGGAGTCCCGCGGCTGCGATCTGTTCGACCTGGACGAGTTACGGATGGAGTACGACCCCGCGGCGTTCCAGAACCTGCTCATGTGCCAGTTCGTTGATGACGGATCGAGCATTTTCCCGCTGTCGATGCTGCAGCCGTGCATGGTGGAAAGCTGGGATTGGCCGGGCTACAGCCCATTTGCCATGAGGCCATTCGGCGAACGGCCGGTCTGGATCGGCTACGATCCGGCCGAGAGTGGCGACTCGGCGGGCTTGATCGTACTGGGGCCGCCCCTGGTACCGGGGGGAAAGTTCTTCCTCTTGGAACGGCATCAGTTCCGCGGCATGGACTTCAACTCACAGGCCGAGACCATCCGCCAGGTGACCCGCCGCTACAACGTGACCTACATCGGGATCGACACCACGGGGATGGGCAGCGCCGTGGCCCAGCTGGTGCGCCAGTTCTTCCCCGCTCTGCGCACCTTCTCCTACAACCCCGAGGTCAAAACCCGCCTGGTCATGAAGGCATGGGACGTCATCAGCAAGGGCCGGCTGGAGTTCGACGCGGGCTGGACAGACGTCGCCCAGTCGCTCATGGCCATCCGCAAGACGATCACCCCAAGCGGTCGCCAGTTCACATACACCGCCGGCCGGAACGAGGCCACCGGCCATGCGGATCTGGCCTGGGCACTCTTCCACGCATTGCACAACGAGCCGCTGGAGGGCCAGACCGTGGCCAACACCGGAATCATGGAGATCTACTGAGATGGGCACTATTGAGCAGGCCGGCGCAGCGCCGGCGCACCAGGGCGATCGGCTGGTCGGCCCGGCAGCCAAGGCCGAGGCATTCACCTTTGGGGAGCCAGTTCCGGTGCTCGATGGCCGCGAAGTCCTGGACTACCTGGAGTGCTATGACAACGGCCGGTGGTACGAACCGCCGGTTTCCCTGGAGGGGTTGGCTCGCTCATCAAAAGCCAGCGTGTATCTGCAGTCTGGGCTGATCTTCAAGCGCAATGCGCTTGCCCGAACCTTCGTGCCCCACAAGCTACTGAGCCGCCAGGCGTTCGAGCAAATCGTGATGGACCTCGGTTGGTCGGGCAACCTGTACCTGGAGAAGCGCGACAACATGCTGCGCGAAGCACTGGGCCTGCGCCCGTGCCTGGCCAAGTACATGCGCCGCGGATCTGACCTGGACAGCTACTACCAGGTCCGCAGTTGGCGGGATGAACACCAGTTCCGTGCGGGGAGCGTCTGCCACCTTCGGGTCGCGGATATCAACCAGGAGGTCTACGGGCTACCCGAGTGGTTGCCGGCACTGCAGTCGGCGCTGCTTAATGAGGCGGCCACGCTGTTCCGGCGCAAGTATTACCAGAACGGCAGTCATGCCGGCTTCATCCTGTACATGACCGACGCAGCCCACAACGAGGACTTCGTCGATGACCTGCGCAAGGCGATGAAGAACAGCAAGGGGCCGGGCAACTTCCGCAACCTGTTCATGTACGCCCCGAACGGGAAGAAGGACGGTATCCAGCTGATCCCGATCAGCGAGGTCGCCGCCAAGGACGACTTCGGCACTATCAAGAACATCAGCCGAGACGACCAGTTGGCGATGCTGCGCATCCCGCCACAGTTGATGGGTGTGGTGCCGCAGAACGCGGGTGGCTTCGGGTCAGTGCGCGACGCCACTCAGGTCTGGGCACTCAATGAACTGGAACCCGAGCAGGCCAGGCTGCTCCAGATCAACGATTGGCTGGGGGAGGAAGTGATCCGCTTCAAGCCCTACGACCTGCCGGCCGCTGCCGGAAACTGATACTGCAGACACAAGAAAGCCGCCCGATGAGGCGGCTTTTTTTAACCCCGAGAGGCCGAATGTGTGTGGATCTTCAGCGTGAAAAAACCCAGTAAATCTTACCACTGCACCTGTCTTCAAGCCACTTTAAATAGACGTTTGGCCCAATAAATACGGGGGGTCACAGCTCAGGGTAGACAGGGACTGACCTTCCCCGCGAGGCTTTATCGCCGGCTCCGCCCCAGGTCGAGAACATGGGCTTGTGCAGGTTCACCTCCATCATCAGTCTCGATTGCACCTGTCTCAATTGCAGATGCAATTCCCCTATCTGGCTATTCAGTCGGGCGTTGATTTCCACCAGCGCCTGGACGTCGGACCTTGCTTTGGCCGCGGCGCGCCAGGCTTCTTCGTTCTCATGTTCCAGCAGCAACACCTGATGCCGGACCATCTCCTCGTCCGTGCCAGCGCCCAGCTCGAACCCCTCCTCATTGATCAGCACCGGCTTGCTCCCCGTCGAACTCAACACTGTATGAATGAACAGTATCAGGCTGGTGAGCGGGTGACCAGCTGGGAGGCTCGGCGGCGACGGCCGGCGCCACCTCCACCCCGGCGCGCGCCCTCGTCCCCCCGCCACGCCTGCGGGCTAAACGTGTCGGAATTTCCGCACCCCTGCACAGCTGCTCAAAAGGCCTGGCTGTTGGGCTGGTGGGGGCACTTGGCATTCCAGATCTTCTGCGGATCCCTGCGCTGATGGGGTATTTCGACAGCGCGGCGCTTATCCTGGAGCGTTATTTGGCAGGGCTAGGGGGTAGCCTCGAAAAAAGAGTAACAAGCGTAACTGTGGGGAAGGACCGGTGCTGGAGGCCCCGTATTTACTGGGCTTCGCCGGTTACAAAGAGAGGTAATGGAAGGGTAATTGAAAAGGTAATATTTTGCTAAGCCCTTGATTTTAAAGGCTTTCAAGATAGAGAAATATCACTCAAACAAAGAGTAATCTGATTACCTATAGGTTACTTTAAAATTACTTTTTGGAAATGAGCTGAGGCCACGAAAATCAAGGGCTGCGGGGGAGAAAACGGTCAGGATTACTGATGTTACTCTTTTTGGAAGGCCTGCCAGTACATTGGGGAATGGGGGAGTGTAGTGGGCGCGCGCTCGTTCACATCTATCACACGCAGCGTCTTCGATCTCAGGAGCTCGCTCAGACAGTTAGATAGCTAAACCCGCGGTCAGTCCCTGCCGGGAGCTGTATACAGATGAGTCATACGTGTTTCGCCTGTTCCGCGAAGATCTTGGAGGCTAGGGCTGTCCCGATGATGGTCTTGATGGTGTCCAGCTGAGATGCAGACAGGAAGCAAAATGGAGTAATCCAGTGGATTACGAGTACCAGCAGCATTCCCATGAAGGACGCGGCTAGTAGCCAAAAAATGCATATTCTGGCGTTCGACAGATGATCTCTGAACCGCTCATCGCGATGATGTTTCGTTGCTGCGGCTTTTGTGTCGAGATCCCCGGCCGCAATTGCGGCTTGTTCTTCACTCGCCAAGCCTCTGTCTGATGGGAGAGCAGCCTGTGGTGAAGTGGGGCTCGGAATGTCAATAATCCGAGCCCCGATGTTCATATCCTCAGGTTGGTGCTGCTGCATGCTGCGTACGTTCCCTGTAGAGCTGCTGGTAATGATCTCTGATCAGTTCGTTGGGGATGACAAGTCCCAACGTGTCCCCGCGGAAGGTTGTCGACCATGGTGTATTAGGTGCGTGCGTGATCTGGGAGAGAGAAATTCCTGAATGTCCCCCATACATCTGCATCACTTGATCGATCATTGTCGACTCGTACACGTCCAGCGGCGGCGCAAATTGCGCCACAGGCTGAGGTGCAGGCACCTGGCCGTCACGGTAAACCTTCAGGCTCTGATAGAGCTCAGGGATAACAGGGCCATACTTCCAAGCCTGCACGTTTTCTTGGATCAACGGCCGCTGGTACAGGCCAAGCATCCACCCATGGCATAGGTAGACCAGCTTGAGTAACTGCATTGGAGTGAAGAATCGTGGCGGATTCTGCTGAGCTCCTCGCTGGATAATTTCATTCGCAATCTGTATCGACGGATGCATCAGTACCTCCTCAAGGTCGAGTCCTTCAACCCTCGTGACTAAGGGGTAGTCCAATAACCCCCTCCAGCTAACGATGACTTGTTGAGCTGAAACGACGTTACGTTAGCACGTTGTAGATTGGGTCGCTATCCAACATGTCAATACTGTTGATCTGTACAGTATAGCTGTCTTTCGGGCAGGCCTTGGTACGTGGCTTGGTACGTGTAGCGGGCAAATAAAAGCCCCGCATGAATGCGAGGCCTTATTTTGTATGGTGCCGGCACCAGGAATCGAACCCGGGACCTACTGATTACAAGTCAGTTGCTCTACCATCTGAGCTATACCGGCACAGGGGCGCATTATAGCTATCCGAGCAGCCGTGTAAACCACTTCCTTGCAATCAATGCAAAAACCCGTAACTCACCGGCCTGAAAGGAGAAATTTCCTACCAGCCGCGGTGGATGGTGTTTATGCCCGGCTCGGCCTTGGCGGGGTTGAAAAACAGCTTGTCGTTGTCGCAGCCGCGCTTGCGGCAGGGCTGTGCGACGTGCAGCGGCAGGCCGCGGTCGCCGCCGAGTTGCATGGCGGGGGTGTCCCAGCCAAGGGCTTTGTCGGGGGCGTGGCTGGTGGTGTTGGTGCAGCCGGTGACGGCGAGGGCGAAGCTGAGCAGGGCTGTGGATTTGATCGGGATCACGATGTCGAAGTCCGTTCGGTGACAGTCTTTGTTGCGGGCAATTGTAACTCAGTAGGCATGGGCGAAGGCGGGTGGCCATCACGCTTTCAGACAATTCTGAAAATGCTTATGCACAAGCGGCATGCCAGGATTGCAGTGCGGGCATACCGTTGGTCGTAACCGCCGGTCTTTGCGCAAAGTGCTGTTTTTGCTGGGCTTGAAGGTTTAAGCGAATAAGCAGACGGCCCTAAATAGCCAGTTGGATCCACAAATCTACCAATTTCATCAAAAGCTTGTGCACAGACTTATCCACAGGTTGCTCATCGCCCGCGCTCGGCCAAAAGGAGCAAATTGCGGGGTGTAAGGGCGTAGTCGCAGAACAGCCCAACGCGCACGTTGTAGCCTTGTTCGTGCATGTACAGCGCTCGATCGAGCACCAGCCATAACTCCAGCGGGCGGCGGAACAGGTTGCGTACGCGCTCCAGGTTGCGCACCTGGGCGAGGCGTTGCCAGCCGGCGGCTTCGAGTGCCTCCCAGTCGGGGTTGCCGGCAAGGGGCAGCTGTTTGAGTGCGGCGAGGTCCTGGCAGTACGCGGCGAAGGTCTTGTCCAGCCAGCTGACCGGCAGCGATGGCGTCGGCAGGTAGCTGTCGTTCTGGCGTTGTTCGCGTTGCAGCAGATCGAAGCCTAGGCGGCGGGCCATCGAGGCGTCGCGCTGGCGGCGGACGCGGGCGCCGGCGGTGACGGTTTCGCTCAGGGGCAGGCCGAGGTCGTCGTGGTCGAGCTGCAGAGTCGAGGCGCGAGCGTGGCTGGACAAGGCCTGATAGGCGCTGGCCTGGATGCGGTTGTAGCAGCAGGGCGCCAACGCGATGTGTTGGCAGCCTTGGCTGGCGGCTAACTGCAGCAGGCGCACGTGCAGATCGCCGCAGGCGTGCAGGGCGACCACGCTTTTGCTTTGGTCGAGGCAGCAGGCGCTGTCGGCGGCCATGACGTCTTGTTGCAGGTGCTGGGCGGGCAGCTTGTGGTGGTCGCTGAGGGCCTGGCCGGCGGCGACCAGCTCGGGGTTGTACTCGAGGCAGGTCAGTTGCTGGCCGGGCTGCAGCAGGCGGCGGCCGAGATGCCCTTTGCCGGCGCACCAGTCGAGCCAGTGCTGGGTCTGCTGACGAAAGCCGAGGCGGCGGCTGAAGGCTTCGATCTGCTGCCACTTGCGACCGGGCACGTTGACGTCGAGGCGGTGGCCGGCGGGCGATAAGCCTGCGTCGGGCAACTCATCCAGGGCGGTCAGTTGCTGAGCCTGGGCGGCCAGCTGTGGATAAGGTGCGGGTGGCAGGTTTGGGTCGAGGTTGGCTTCGGCGTCTTCGAGGGTGCACTGGCGCAGCCAACTGGCCAGTTCTGGGTACTGCTGTTCCCAGTCGAGCTGCAAGGCGGTGAAGGGCCTGGGCTTCCACAGCGCTTGATGCTCGACCAGAAACTGGTCGAGGGCGTGGAAGCGAGCGTGTAGCTGGTCGCTTTCGAGGATGGCCATGGGCGCCTTAGCGCCCTTGGCAGGCGTCCACCCGCAACCAGCGCTCCAGCAGCTTGAAGCCTTGCACCAGCAGGAACGAGATGACCAGGTAGAACAAACCGGCCGCGAAGAAGATCTCAACCGGTAGGTAGGTGCGGGCGATGATCGTGCGGGCCATGCCGGTGAGTTCGAGCAGGGTCACGGTGCTGGCCAGGGCGCTGGCCTTGAGCATCAGGATCACTTCGTTGCTGTAGGCCGGCAGGCCGATGCGCGAGGCGCGTGGCAGCATGATGTAGAACAGGGTTTTGCCGCGGGACATGCCCAGCGCCCGCGCTGCTTCGATTTCACCCTTGGGGATGGCCTGCAGCGCGCCACGCAGGATCTCGGCGATGTAGGCGGCGGTGTGCAGGGTCATGGTCAGCACGGTGCACCAGAACGGATCGCGCAGGTACGGCCACAGCACACTGTTGCGCACGGCTTCGAACTGGGCGAGGCCGTAATACACCAGAAACAGCTGCACCAGCAGCGGCGTGCCGCGGAAGAAGAAGATGTAGCCGTAGGGCAGGGCGCGCACGTACCAGTGGCGCGAGGCGCGGGCGACGCCCAGCGGGATCGCCAGGATCAAACCGGCGATTACGGCGATGGCCACCAGCTCCAGGGTCAGGGTCGCGCCCTGGGCCAGGCGTGGCAGCCATTTGATGATGACTTCCCAGTTCATTATTCAGCCCTCACGAAGCCGCGAGCGGCGCGTTTTTCCAGGAAGTACATGCCGGCCATCGCCACTACGGTGAGGCTCAGGTAGATGCACGCGGCAACCATGTAGAAGGTGAACGGCTCCTTGCTCACGGTCACGGCGATCTGCGAGTGGCGCATGATTTCTTCAAGGCCGATCACCGACACAAGCGCGGTGTCCTTCATCAGGATCATGAACAGGTTGCCCAGGCCCGGCAGGGCAATGCGCCACATCTGCGGCAGGATGATCCGCGAGAGGATGCGGCCTTTGGACAGGCCCAGGGCCAGACCGGCTTCGCGGTGGCCCTTGGGGATCGCCAGGATCGCGCCGCGGAACACTTCGGTGGCGTAGGCGCCAAAGCACAGGCCCAGCGCGATCACGCCGGCGGCAAATGCGCTCAGCTCAAGGCCGGGCATGTTCAGGGCGTCGCCGAGGCTGTTGACCAGGCCGACGGTGCCGAAATAGATCAGCAATACCCACAGCAGCTCGGGAATCCCGCGCACCAGGGTCGAATAGAAGCCGCCAAGCCATTGCAGTGGCTTGATGGCAGAAGTCTTGGCAAGGGCGCCGAGCAGGCCCAGGATCAGCCCCAGCAGCAAGGCGCAGAGCGCCAGTTTTACCGTCATCAGGGTGCCAGCCATCAAGGCCGGACCGAATCCGTGCAGGTCAATATTCATTGATTAGGTGCGTTCTAGGGACCGACACGCCGCTAGGGCGTGCCGGTCGGGCGAATCATTCGATGCTGAACGGGAAGTACTTGTCGTTGATCTTCTTGTACGTACCGTCGGCTTTGATTTCTTTCAGGGCAGCGTTGAGCTGGTCGCGCAACTTGTCGTCACCCTTGCGCACGGCAATGCCGATCTTGTCGCTGTCCATCACCGGCTCGCCTTTGAACTCATAGGCTTTGCCGTCGTTGGATTTGAGCCACTCGTACTGCACGTACTTGTCGGCGAGGATGGCGTCGACGCGGCCCGAGATCAGGTCGAGGTAGGCGTTTTCCTGGGTGTCGTACAGTTTGATCTGCACGTCGCTACCGTAGTTGTCTTCCAGCCAGGTGCCGGCCAGGGTCGCGCGCTGGGTGCCGATGATCTTGCCTTTGAGCGAGGCCTTGTCGGTTTTGAAGTCGACGTTCTTCGGTGCGATGAACTGCAGCTTGTTCGAGTAGTACGGGTCGGTGAATTCAACCGCTTGCTTGCGCTCGTCGGTGATCGACAGCGACGACACCAGGAAGTCGAACTTCTTCGCGTTCAGGGCGGGGATGATGCCGTCCCAGTCGGAGGTGACGACCGAGCAGTCGACTTTCATCTTGGCGCACAGGGCGTCGCCGATGTCTTTGTCGAAGCCGACCACGTTACCGCTGGCATCCTTGTTGTTGAACGGCGGGTAGGCCGCTTCGATACCCATGCGCAGTTTGTCTGCGGCCAGGACATTGGCCGAGAACACCAAAGTGGCGGCAGCGGCCAGGAGAAACTTCTTGTAGGTCTGCATGTATTGCTCCGTTAGCGGTGGCTGGACATGAATTGCTTGCAACGCGCCGAGTTCGGGTTTTCGAAGACCTGCTGCGGCGTTCCTTGCTCTTCAACCAGGCCCTGGTGCAGGAAAACCACTTCACTGGACACCTGGCGGGCAAAGTTCATCTCGTGAGTTACCAGCAGCATGGTACGGCCTTCGTCGGCCAATGCGCGGATAACGTTAAGCACTTCCTGGACCATTTCCGGATCGAGCGCCGAAGTTGGCTCGTCGAACAGGATCACCTTGGGCTTCATGGCCAGGGTACGGGCAATGGCAGCACGCTGTTGCTGGCCACCGGAAAGCTGCGCGGGATAGCTGTGGCGCTTGTCGAAGATACCGACTTTGTTCAGCAGCGCTTCGGCATGTTCAGTGGCTTCGGCCTTGCTCTGGCCAAGCACGCGGCGCGGCGCCTCGATGATGTTGTCGAGGATCGACATGTGCGGCCACAGGTTGAAATTCTGGAAGACGAAACCGATTTCGCTGCGCAGGCGGTTGATCTGGCGGTTGTCCGACGGGATCAGGTCGCCGTTCTTGGCGGCCTTGAGCTTGAGCTCTTCACCGGCCAGGAGGATCTGCCCTTGATGCGGGTTTTCCAGCAGGTTGATGCAGCGCAGCAGGGTGGACTTGCCGGAACCGGACGATCCGAGGATCGAGATCACGTCACCATCGCGCGCGGTCAGGGAAATGCCCTTGAGAATTTCCTGGGTGCCATAGCGCTTGTGCAGATTGCGGATTTCCAGCGCGGGCGTGGCCTGGGCCATGTGCGGTCCTCTTCGGTTCGGGTGCGTTCCCAGCTGTTGGCGGCCTTCCTGGCGAGCGCCACGCTAGCATAGCGGCTCATTGACAGCCAACGGGGTCGCAAGGGGCTCAGGTCGCTGGCGGGGCAGTTTGTCGCATCGTTGCAGTGCAACGTCGCGAGGATGTCCGCCGGCCTTGTGCCCAGCACCAGAGCCTTGATGAAAAAAGGCGCGATGGTGCCAGTTTTGTACCGCACTGGGAAGCCGTTTTTAGCCGTAGTGGCTACTGCCCTCTTTTTCGCTTGAATGGAGGTTGCGCTGACGGTTGCACCTGGGCGCTTCGATTTTGTGCGCGGGTGTTACCAAGGAGCACCTTTGGTGCATTTGTAAGTGGGTATTTCAGTAATCTGCTCGGCACAAGCCGGTTTGATGTGCATTCGGTCAAGCCTTGGCCAGATGCCCTGCAGGCCCCGCCGGGATTGATGTCGGGCCTGGCGCTGATGAGCCAAGCACGGAGATGGCGCGGTAATTGCCACAGGAGATTTCCAGAATGCAGCGACGCCTACCTAAATCCCGGGTGCGCTGGCCAGTCATTCAGGTAGTCCACCTCCTTACAAAGGTAGTTTTATGAGCGGTAAGCACAATTCCAATGACCTCGCTCAGGGGCTCAAATCGCGTCACGTCACCATGTTGTCCATCGCCGGTGTGATCGGCGCGGGGCTGTTCGTTGGCTCCGGCCACGCCATTGCGGCGGCCGGCCCTGCTGTGCTGTTGGCCTACGCGGCAGCCGGTACCCTGGTGGTGCTGGTGATGCGTATGCTTGGCGAAATGGCGATCGCATCGCCCGACACCGGTTCGTTCTCGACTTACGCTGATCGCTCGATCGGCCACTGGGCCGGCTTCACCATCGGCTGGCTGTACTGGTGGTTCTGGGTGCTGGTGATCCCGCTCGAAGCCAACGCCGCGGCCGCGATCCTCAATGCCTGGTTCCCCGCGGTTGATCTGTGGGCGTTCTCGCTGTTGATCACTCTGGCGCTGACCGTTACCAACCTGTTCAGTGTGAAGAACTACGGCGAATTCGAGTTCTGGTTCGCGTTGCTCAAGGTACTGGCGATCATCGGCTTCATCGTGGTCGGTTGCGCGGCCATGTTCGGTATGGTGCCGGGCAGCCAGGTCAGTGGCGTCAGCCACCTGTTCGACACCCAGGGCTTCATGCCCAACGGCCTCGGCGCAGTGCTGGCAGCCATGCTGACCACCATGTTCTCGTTCATGGGCACTGAAATCGTCACCATCGCCGCCGCCGAATCGAAAGACCCGGGCAAACAGATCAGCAAGGCCACCAACTCGGTGATCTGGCGGATCTGCCTGTTCTACCTGGTGTCGATCTTCCTGGTCGTGGCCCTGGTGCCATGGAACGACCCAGCCCTGGCGGCCACCGGTTCGTACCAGACCGTGCTGAGCATGATCGGCGTGCCGAATGCCAAGCTGATCGTCGACATCGTCGTCCTGATCGCCGTGACCAGCTGCCTCAACTCGGCGCTGTACACCTCCTCGCGCATGCTGTTCTCGCTGAGCAAGCGTGGCGATGCGCCGGCCGTTGCCCAGCGCACCACCAAGGCGGGTACGCCGCACTGGGCAGTGCTGCTGTCGACCGCTGCGGCGTTCCTCTGCGTATTTGCCAACTTCGTCGCGCCAGCGCAGGTGTTCGAGTTCCTGCTGGCCAGCTCCGGCGCGATCGCCTTGCTGGTGTACCTGGTGATCGCCGTGTCGCAACTGCGCATGCGCAGCCAGCGTGAAGCACGCGGCGAGAAGATCGAGTTCAAGATGTGGCTGTTCCCGGGCCTGACCTGGGTGACCATCGCCTTTATCGTCGCCGTGCTGGTGGTGATGGCGATTCGTCCAGACCACCGCATCGAGATCATCGCCACCGCGCTGCTGAGCCTGGCTGTGGTCGCTGCCGGCCTGCTGGTGCAGCGCAAGCGCAAGGCCGCCGTGGCAGCTGGGCGGGTTGTGCTGAGTAACTGATCTGCCGGCTCGTTGAGCTGAATGCAAAAAGGCCGCGCTCTGGTTCAGGGCGCGGCCTTTTTTAATGTCGCAACGCTGCCGGTGTAGGAGCGGCCTTGTGTCGCGAAAGGCCCGCGTAGCGGGCCCGGCAATTTCCGCGGCGAAGCTGAGAATCCGGGGCCGCTGCGCAGCCCTTTCGCGACACAAGGCCGCTCCTACAGGGGCCGCTGAGGCAGAGTTAGCCGAACTGCTTCTGTTGCAGCTGCTGCTTGGCTACCACTTCAGAGGCCGCTACGTACGCTTCCTGGAACTCGTCGCTCTCCAGCCAGGCCATGGTAGTTTCTTCGTCGGCGCCGTCCAGCCAGGTGCGGTAGGCGGTAAACACCAGCACGATGTAGTCGGTGGCGTGCTCTTCCTTGTGGCCTTTGAGCACCAGGGTCAGCAGCGGGTCGACCAGGAACACCGCGATCATCGCCACCAGGCCGGTCTCCTGGGCGGCTTTCATCTTGCTGAACAGCTCGCTGTAGCTGTCCGACTCCAGCGCCTTGTTGAAGATCTGCTCGACGCTGGCGCTGTCACCGGCGCTCGCCTTGACTGCCTGGCCGCTGCGCACCATGCGGTTTTGCTTGGCTTTGCTGGCGGCGCGCTTGGCGCGTTTTTGCTGCTTGGTGTTGGAAGCCATGGGGCCTGAAATCCTTGGAGGGGCAAAAGTGCGCGTATTGAATCGCACTTGCCCGACAAACCCAAGAGGCACGCGTCGCGATCAGGCCGCCGGCGCCTCATCTTCTTCAAAGCCACGCGATGCCCGGCCGACCAGCAGCGGGTCGGGCGCATGGGCCACGCGCAGGTCCTTGCCGGGGTACTCCAGCGAATGCAGGAAGTGGCGGATGCAGTTGATCCGCGCGCGCTTCTTGTCATCCGACTTGATCACCGTCCACGGCGCATCGCCGGTGTCGGTATGGAAGAACATCGCCTCTTTGGCGCCGGTGTAGTCGTCCCACTTGTCCAGCGACTTGATATCGATCGGCGACAGCTTCCAGTGCTTGAGCGGGTCGTCCCGGCGCGAGACGAAACGGCGTAGCTGCTCTTCGCGGTTGACCGAGAACCAGTACTTGAACAGCAGGATGCCGCTGTTGGTGAGCATCCGCTCAAGGTCTGGCGCCTGGCGCATGAACTCCAGGTATTGCATCGGGGTGCAGAAGTCCATGACCCGCTCGACCCCGGCGCGGTTGTACCAGGAGCGGTCGAAGAAGACCATTTCCCCGGCGGTCGGCAGGTGCTGGATATAACGCTGGAAATACCACTGGCCCTGTTCCTGCTCGGATGGCTTCTCCAGCGCCACGATGCGCGCGCCACGGGGGTTCAGATGCTCCATGAAGCGTTTGATGGTGCCACCCTTGCCGGCCGCGTCACGGCCCTCGAACAGCACCACAATGCGCTGGCCGGTGTCCTTGGCCCAGCTCTGCACCTTGAGCAGCTCGATCTGCAGCTCGGTCTTGGCCTTCTCGTATTCGTTGCGGCGCAGCCGGGTGCGGTACGGGTAGCTGGCGGGCAGGCGCGCCGAGGTGCTGTCCTCGTTGCTGCCTTTGCGTGCGCTGGCCACCTGCAGCGCAGCGGGCTGCTGGCTGATGCTGAGAATCGTCGGTTCGGCGCTGACCTTGGCGGCCGGCTTGCGCTGGCGTGGGCGACGGCTGCGCGGGGCCGGTGTGGCGCTTGCGCTGAGGGTGGCGCTGGTGTCGGCAGCAGGGGCGGGGGAGAGAAGCGGGGTGGATTCGTCGCTCATGGAAATCCTTGCGGGTCGGTTCGAGTGTCCACCGATCATGCTAAGGATATTGCGCCAATGGCTTGTTGATACTGGTCAACGACGCGTGCGTTGCGCCACGGCTGCCAGGCAGACGGGCGCAGCGGATACGCTGTTACTGGCTGGTCAAGGCTGCATGGCCTGGCTGTATACGGGCTGCTGGCGTTGGTCAGTCTCGCCCAACTCGTTGATGCAGTAGTTGATGTAGTACAGGTTGAGGACGAAGGTGTTGAAGCCGTTCATGCGAAAGTGGATCTGGTTGTTGCCGTGGGCGAAGGCCAGCAGTATGCGTCGGGCATTGAATGCCCAGACGATTTGCAGCACAAGGGCAGCAATGCTCAGCAAGCCGGCTGCAATTTCCAAGGCCAGTTGCTCATCGTTGATGAACAGGCCGCTCAGGCCCGTGCAGACAAACATCCAGATAATGTAGGTCTCACTGCACGCCTCTTGGCCGGTGGCTTCACGCAGGTGCTGATTGGTCTTGTACAGCCACAGCAGCAGGTACAGGCCGCCGGTCGCCATGGTCAGCAGCACCATGTGCAGCGTCTTGCGGTTGACCTTGTTCATGAGTTCGCTTGGGGATGTCATAGCGCTTCCGATTTTCGAGTGTGAAAAACGGGCTGAGACATTGCGTGTCTTGGGAGGCAGTCCATGCTCAACCATCGTCCTTGGGGGCTATCTGCTCAGGGAGGGCAGATTCGGCGCGGATGATAGCACGGGGCCACACATGCTCTGCGGCCTGCTGATTAAATCCCAGGCATAAAAAAACCCTGAATCTTTTGATTCAGGGTTTTAGTGTTTTGGTGCCCAGAGACGGAGTCGAACCGCCGACACGAGGATTTTCAATCCTCTGCTCTACCGACTGAGCTATCTGGGCAACGGGGCGCATTAAAAGACTTTTTCAGGTTTGCGTCAACGACTTTTTGAAAATTTTTTAAATTAATTCCGTCGCTTACGCTTTTACGGGGTCATTCGCTAGGCGGAACGTAGCCTTCGGCCTTGGCGTAGTCCTCGCCGGAGAAGTACTTGTCCATCTCCACCTGGAGGAATTTGCGGTCCTCGGCGTTCATCATGTTCAGGCGCTTCTCGTTGATCAGCAGGGTCTGGTGCTTGAGCCAATCACCCCAGGCTTGCTGGGAGATGTTGTCGAAGATGTCCTGGCCCTTGGCACCCGGGTACGGTGGGCGCTCGAGGCCGGGCAGTTCCTGGTGGTATTTGCGGCAGTTCACGGTGCGGGTCATTGCGGCTCTCCTGCAATCAATTCGTCGGCCGCGCGTTTCAGCAGCTTCTTGACCGGGGCGGCGAGGCCCAGGCGCGGCGGGGTGGCGAGGTTATACCAGAGCCAGTCAGGCTCGGCCACGTGCGTACCCAGTGGGTCGACGCGCACCAGCCAGGGCTCGATGGCCAACTGGAAATGGCTGAAGGTATGGGTAAGGCCGTCCAGCGCCTGTGTGCCGTTCAGGCGCAGGCCGTGCTGATAGGCAAGGTCATCGAGCTGCTTGAGGTCATCCAGCTCAGGCAGGCTCCACAAACCGCCCCACAGGCCGCTAGACGGGCGCCGGTAGAGCAGGATGGCGCCCTCGCGGTTGGCCAGCATCGGCATCAGCGTGCGCCGCTGTGGCAACGCCTTGCGTGGCTTGGGCTCGGGGTAGTGGGTTTCCTGGCCGAGCAGGTGCGCTTCGCAGCCGCGCTGCAGCGGGCAGATCAGGCATTTGGGCTTGCTGCGGGTACACAGGGTTGCGCCAAGGTCCATCATCGCCTGGGTGTAGTGGTTGGCCCGGGCTTGTGGGGTGTAGCGCTCGGCTGTCGCCCACAAGGCATTGGCAACCTTGGGTTCGCCCGGATAACCGCCCTGGGCGGTGAAACGGGCCAGCACGCGCTTGACGTTGCCGTCGAGGATCGGCGCGCGGATGCCCATGCTGATGCTGGCGATCGCGCCGGCTGTGGAGCGGCCAATGCCGGGCAGCTCGGTGAGCTGCTCGACACTGCGCGGGAACTCGCCACCGTGTTGGCTGACGACGATCTGCGCGGCCTTCTGCAGGTTGCGGGCGCGGGTGTAGTAACCGAGCCCGGTCCACAGGTGCAGCACTTCGTCTTCCGGCGCTTCGGCCAGGGCCTGCACGGTGGGCAGGGCCTGCATGAAGCGGTCGAAGTAGTTCAGCACGGTGCTGACCTGGGTCTGCTGCAGCATGATTTCCGAGACCCACACCCGGTATGGGTTGATGTCTTGCTGCCAGGGCAGGTCGTGGCGGCCGTGCTGGTCATACCATGCCAGCACGGCGCCGGAGAATTGCTCGGGGCTCATCGTTTGAACAGCCCCTTGAGCGCGTCTTTGAGTTCCGGGCTGACCTTGTCGCCCAGCTTCTCATCGAGTTTCTCGTCGATCTTGTCCTTGAGGCGGTTGCCGGCCAGCTTGGCGGCGACCTTGCCCAGGCCGTCCTGATCCAGGCGGCAGGCTTTGGCACCCAGTTCCAGCGGGCCACGGCAGCGCAGTGGCAGCTCGACGCCGACAAAGCGCTCGTTGACCTGGCAGGCAGGGTCCGGCATGGCGCGTTGGTCACCTTCGACCACCACGCCAACGCGGTAGTCCATACCGAGCACGCGCAGGTCTAGGTCGCCCTGGCCGTTGACGGTCAGGCCGGGAATGCGCGCTTTCAGGTCAGGGTTGCTGGCCACGCCGTTACGCACTACCAGGCTGCCGCGCAGCTCTTGGAATGGAGTGTCCTTGCCACGCGGGTCGCCGCTCAACTGTTTGCGGTTGAGGGTGGCGATGGCCTGGCACAGCTGCTGCTCAAGGTTGGCATTGACCAGCACACCATCGTTGATGGTGAAGTTGGCGTTGCCGTTGAGGGTGTCGATCAGCGCTTTCTGACTGTTGCCGCTGGCGGTGAGGTCGCTGCTCAGGGTCAGCAGGCCTTTGACCGGCGGCGCCTGTTCCGGGTTGTCGGACTTGATGAAGTGCTCGACCGGGACCCGGTTGATCTTGGTGTTGATGCCGATCTGCGGCACGGCCGGGCGTACGTCGACGCTGCCCGTTGCTTCAAAGGTGCCGTTATACAACTCGCCGCGCAGGCTTTGCAGAGCAATCAAACCGCCCTGGCCGCTGGCCTTGAGTTGGGCATCGTTGATCGGCAGTTTGTCCAGGGTCAGTGCGCCAAAGCTCAGGTCGGCTTGCAGGTCGAGGGCACGCAGACGGTCGACCGGCAGCAGTTTGTCGGTGCTCCAGGCAACCTGGGTCGGTGCGCTTGGCAGCGGCGAGCTGCCGGCACCGGCAACGGCGGTTGCTTCCTGCTGCTGGACCTCGGCCTGACGCGCCGCCTTGGCGCCCTTGGCCTGCTCGCTTTTGGCCGGGAAGTAGCGATCGGCGTCGAACTTGTCGCCTTTGAGCTGAATGCGCAGGGCTTGCTTGGCGAAGTCTTCAACCGCTACGCGGCCACTGAAGCTGCTGTCATCCAGTTTCACTGCCAGGCCTTCCAGAGCCAGGCTGGTCGGGCTGGCGCTGAGCCGGCTGACCAGCTCCAGTTTGCTGAAGGCGGCCGGGTCGGCAGTGGCTGGCAATGGCTGGCCAATGCTGTCGAGGAAGGTGCGCAGGTCGAACTGGGCGATGGAGATACCGCCGCCGACCAGCGGCGTCTTGTCCAGCTCGCGCACGTTCAGCTCACCCAGTGCACGCAACTGGTTGGCGGAAACCTTCAGGCCATTCCAGGACGCGACATTGGCAGCCATGTCGACCAGCAATTGGCCCTGAGCAGCAAAGGTCATGCTCTTGCCGGCAAACGGCTCGCCCGAGGCTTCGCCGGACAGGCGCATGTCTTCGAGGTTGTAGCGCTTGAGCTTGCGATCAAAGCGCAGTTCGCCGGCCAGTTCGCTGCGCACCTTGATGTTCGGTTGCGCGGCGCTTATGAAGGCGCTGGCCTTGAGCGGGATGTTCGCTCCTTCGTGGACCGCGCCGGTGCTCAGCTGGATGCTCTCGGCGGTCAGGCTCTGGCCAGTCTTGGCATCGGTGTACTGCACGCGGGCGTTGTTCACGGTCAGGCTGTCGATATCCAGCTTGACCGAGCGCTCGCTGGCGCTTTCTTCGCTGCCTGTTGGTTCGCTCGGCGCCGGCGCAGGCTGGCCAGGCGTGGTGCTGGCCTGGGTCGGCAGTGGTTTGCCGATGTCCTGCCAGTTTCCGTGGCCGTTTTCGTCACGCACCAGACTCAGGTTGAGGCCCTCGACGCGTACGTCGCTCATCTGCACTTCACGGCGCAGCAATGGCAGCACGCGCACCGACAGGCCGAGCATCTGCAGGTCGGCAAACGGTTCGGTGGGTTTGTTCAGGGTGGCGATGCTGGCTTCATGCAGCTCCAGGCCCAGCCATGGGAACAGGCTCCAGCCAATGTCGCCGTTGAGGGTCAGCTCGACATGAGCCTTGTCCCGTGCCAGCTGGCGAATCTCGTCTTTATAGTCGTTGGGATCGAAGAGGTGGGTCAGGGCAAAGCCCAGTGCCACGATGATCAGCAGCAACCCGAGAAGCCCCAGCCCCAGGATTTTGCCGAACGCTTTCATGGGCGAGTCCTTGTAGTCCGAAATGAAAATTCAAGCGCCAGAGTATAGCGCCGTGGCTGGTTAGCCTGAGTACCCGCCAGTAGATATAGGTTATTTCCTGCCTAAGTATCGGTTTCGCCGGGTTGCGCAGCCTGGTTCTACTCAGGCTTATCAGTTTCTGACCGCCAGCTACTCTACAGTTCAGCCGGCTTGCGCAGGTGGCAAAAAATAACGATGTCAGATTGCTTCCATTGAGCGTTTCAGCTGGTTAACCTTGCGCCGCTTTCGCCGCATTACGCGACCGATTGTCGCGGATGCCGTGAATGTCCGATCGCAGCGTGCGTGCAGCCAACCAGGCCGAAGAGCCGAAGGCAACGTCTACTTACAAGAGGAAACACCATGAGCAGCAGTACTGCGGGAGAAGCGGCGCGCGCGCCGGGCTTCCTGTCCAAGGAGCGCATCATCGCCCGGCCGGGCTTCAACCGTTGGCTGGTGCCCCCAGCAGCGCTGGCAATCCACCTGTGCATCGGCATGGCGTACGGTTTCTCGGTGTTCTGGCTGCCGTTGTCGCAAGCCATCGGCATCACCGCACCGGTTGCCTGTTCGGCGGACATGGGCTTCATCGCGCGGATGTTCAGCGCCGAGTGTGACTGGCCGATCTCGATGCTGAGCTGGATCTACACGCTGTTCTTCGTCTTCCTCGGCTGCTCGGCTGCCGTGCTCGGCGGCTGGCTGGAACACGCCGGCCCACGCAAGGCTGGCCTGGTTTCGGCGCTGTGCTGGTGCGGTGGCCTGCTGATCTCGGCGATCGGCATCAAGACCCACCAGCTGTGGCTGATGTGGCTCGGCTCGGGGGTGATCGGTGGTATCGGCCTGGGCCTGGGCTATATCTCGCCAGTGTCGACCCTGATCAAGTGGTTCCCGGACAAGCGCGGCATGGCTACCGGCATGGCGATCATGGGCTTTGGCGGCGGCGCGATGGTCGGCGCTCCCCTGGCCACTGCGCTGATGGGCCATTTCGGCAGCTCGGTCGAAGTCGGCGTGTGGCAGAGCTTTGTGGTCATGGCGGCGATCTACTTCGTGTTCATGACGGCTGGCGCTCTGACTTACCGCGTACCGCCAACCGGCTGGAAGCCTGAGGGCTGGACGCCGCCGGCGAAAAAAGCCAACGCGATGGTCACCGACCGTCACGTGCATGTCAGCGTTGCCTGGAAAACCCCACAGTTCGCGCTGGTCTGGCTGGTGCTGTGCCTGAACGTTTCGGCCGGTATCGGCATCCTCGGCATGGCCTCGCCACTGCTGCAGGAAGTGTTCGCCGGCAAGCTGATCGGCAACGAGCTGAGCTTCAGCGAGCTGAACAGCGCGCAACTGGCGCAGATCGCGGCAATCGCCGCCGGCTTCACCGGCCTGCTCAGCCTGTTCAACATTGGTGGGCGGTTCTTCTGGGCTTCGTTCTCCGACTACATTGGCCGCAAGAACACCTACTTTGCCTTCTTCGCCCTCGGCGTCGGCCTCTACAGCCTGGTGCCTAACATGGGCCATCTGGGCAACGTGGCGCTGTTCGTGGCGGCGTTCTGCATCATCCTGTCGATGTACGGTGGTGGTTTCGCGACGGTGCCGGCTTACCTGGCTGACCTGTTCGGTACGCAGATGGTCGGTGCAATCCATGGTCGCCTGCTGACCGCCTGGGCTGCTGCTGGCGTGCTCGGCCCGGTGCTGATCACCTATCTGCGCGAGTCGCAACTGGCGGCCGGGGTTGCCCGTGCGGCGGCCTACGACATGACCTTGTACATCCTCGCCGGCCTGCTGGTGCTGGGCTTTATCTGCAACGCCCTGGTGCGTCCGGTGGCCGACAAGTACTTCATGACCGATGCCGAGCTTGCGGCCGAGCGCGCGCTGAGCCACGACAAAGGCGTCGACAATGCTCGCTCGCTGGAATGGCACGCCGCGCCGGGCAGCCTGCCGCTGGTGCTGCTGGCCTGGGCCGTGGTGGTGATTCCGCTGGCGTGGGGTATCTGGATTACCCTGCAAAAGACTGCCGTACTGTTCCACTGACAACCGCGCTGGCTGGCTTGCATGCCAGCCAAACCGGGTAAAACGCGGGTAAATTCGCTGTCGCAGGGTGCTTATAGCCCTGGTGCCAGTGGGTTTACCCGCGTTTGCATTTGCCCCGGTGAGTTGCCATATGTCATCCGCGTTTCAAGCTGGCGCGTTCTAGGCCTATAATGTCGACCTTTTCGCCCAATGATTTTGCGGAGCTGGTGATGGTCGAACGTAAGGCTTCCGTCGAGCGCAATACCCTGGAAACCCAGGTGAAGGCCTCGATCAACCTCGATGGCAGTGGCAAGGCCCGATTCGATATCGGCGTGCCCTTCCTTGAACACATGCTCGACCAGATCGCCCGGCACGGGCTGATCGATCTGGACATCGAATGCAAGGGCGACCTGCATATCGATGATCACCACACCGTCGAAGACGTCGGCATCACCCTCGGCCAGGCGTTTGCCAAGGCCGTTGGCGACAAAAAAGGCATCTATCGTTACGGTCACGCCTATGTGCCGCTCGATGAAGCCTTGTCGCGTGTGGTCATCGACTTCTCCGGCCGCCCAGGCCTGTCGATGCACGTGCCTTACACCCGGGCTTCGGTCGGGGGCTTCGATGTCGACCTGTTCCAGGAGTTCTTCCAGGGCTTCGTCAACCATGCGCTGGTCACCCTGCACATCGACAACCTGCGCGGGCACAACACCCACCACCAGATCGAGACCGTGTTCAAAGCCTTCGGCCGTGCCCTGCGCATGGCGGTCGAGCAGGACGAGCGCATGGCCGGGCAAATGCCGTCGACCAAGGGATGCCTGTAAATGCAGACCGTAGCCGTAATCGACTATGGCATGGGCAACCTGCACTCGGTGGCCAAGGCGCTTGAGCACGTTGGCGCCGGCAAGGTGCTGGTCACCAGCGACGCTGCGGTGATCCGCGAGGCCGATCGCGTGGTGTTCCCCGGTGTAGGCGCTATTCGCGACTGCATGGCCGAGATTCGCCGGCTGGGCTTTGACAGCCTGGTCCGTGAAGTCAGCCAGGACCGGCCGTTTCTCGGCATCTGTGTCGGCATGCAAGCGCTGCTCGAGCACAGCGAAGAAAACGACGGCGTCGATTGCATCGGCTTGTTCCCCGGCCAGGTGCGCTTCTTCGGCAAGGACCTGCAAGAGCAGGGCGAGCACCTCAAGGTGCCGCACATGGGCTGGAACGAAGTCAGCCATGCCATCGAGCACCCGCTCTGGCATGACATCCCAGACCGTGCCCGCTTCTACTTCGTGCACAGCTACTACATCAATGCCGGCAAGCCTGGCCAGGTAGTCGGTCGCGGCCACTACGGCGTCGACTTCGCTGCTGCGCTGGCCGAAGGCTCGCGCTTTGCCGTGCAGTTCCACCCGGAGAAGAGCCATACCCATGGCCTGCAGTTGCTGCAGAACTTCGCTGCCTGGGATGGCCGCTGGTAAATGAGCAAGTCGCGGACCAAGCCACCGATCCTGACCCTCGCCCCCGAACAGGAGCGCGAGGCCCTGGACAAGCTCAAGCGCTTTCTTGAAGACCGCTTCGAGCTTGAACTGGGGTCGTTCGAGGTGGCCGAGGTCCTCGACCTGTTTTCCCGAGAAGTGGCTCCGTATTACTACAACAGGGCGATTGCCGATGTTCAGCTGCACCTCAAGGAGCGGTTCGAGAGCATCGAAAGCGACCTGTGGGCGCTCGAGAAGCCCTGAACCCCAACGATTAGACAGGTTGCCAAGATGCTGATTATTCCCGCTATCGATCTCAAGGACGGTGCTTGCGTGCGCCTGCGTCAGGGCCGCATGGAAGACTCCACGGTGTTCTCCGATGACCCGGTGAGCATGGCCGCCAAATGGGTCGAGGGTGGCTGCCGCCGCCTGCACCTGGTTGACCTCAACGGCGCCTTCGAAGGCCAGCCGGTCAACGGCGAAGTGGTTACTGCCATCGCCAAACGCTACCCACAACTGCCAATCCAGATCGGCGGCGGTATCCGTTCGCTGGAAACCATCGAGCACTACATCAAGGCTGGCGTCAGCTACGTGATCATCGGCACCAAGGCGGTCAAGCAGCCTGAGTTCGTCGCCGAAGCGTGCAAGGCGTTTCCGGGCAAGGTCATCGTTGGCCTGGACGCCAAGGACGGTTTCGTCGCCACCGACGGCTGGGCTGAAGTCAGCTCGGTGCAGGTGATCGACCTGGCCAAGCGTTTCGAGGCTGATGGCGTGTCGGCAATCGTCTACACCGACATCGCCAAGGACGGCATGATGCAGGGCTGCAACGTGCCCTTCACCAAAGCCCTGGCCGAAGCCACGCGCATCCCAGTGATCGCCTCGGGCGGCATCCACAACCTGGGTGACATTCGTGCCCTGCTCGACGCCAAGGCGCCGGGGATCGTCGGTGCCATCACTGGCCGGGCGATCTACGAAGGTACCCTGGACGTCGCCGAGGCCCAGGCCTTCTGCGACACCTACCAAGGCTGAGGAGCAACCCATGGCACTGGCCAAGCGCATCATCCCTTGCCTGGACGTGGACAACGGCCGGGTGGTCAAGGGCGTCAAGTTCGAGAACATCCGCGATGCCGGTGACCCGGTGGAAATCGCCCGTCGTTACGACGAGCAGGGCGCCGACGAGATCACCTTTCTCGACATCACCGCCAGTGTCGATGGCCGTGACACGACCTTGCATACCGTCGAGCGCATGGCCAGCCAGGTGTTCATCCCGCTGACCGTGGGCGGTGGCGTGCGCACCGTGCAGGATATTCGCAACCTGCTCAATGCTGGTGCCGACAAGGTCTCGATCAATACCGCGGCGGTGTTCAACCCCGAGTTCGTCGGCGAGGCTGCGCAGCGTTTTGGCTCGCAGTGCATCGTGGTCGCCATTGACGCGAAGAAGGTCTCTGGCCCGGGCGAAACCCCGCGCTGGGAGATTTTCACCCACGGCGGGCGCAAGCCGACCGGGCTCGATGCAGTCGAGTGGGCGAAGAAGATGGAAGGCCTGGGTGCCGGTGAGATTCTGCTGACCAGCATGGATCAGGACGGCATGAAAAACGGCTTTGATCTGGGCGTGACCCGGGCCATCAGCGATGCGCTGGGGATTCCGGTGATTGCCTCAGGTGGTGTGGGCAACCTGCAGCACCTGGCGGACGGCATTCTGGAAGGGCATGCCAGCGCGGTGCTGGCAGCGAGTATCTTCCACTTTGGCGAATACACCGTGCCCGAGGCCAAGGCTTACATGGCCGCGCGCGGTATCGTCGTTCGCTGAGCCATTGTATTGGGGCCGCTTTGCGGCCCTTCGCGGGTGAACCCGCTCCCACAGGGTCACGGCGGCGCTGCAAAACCTGTGGGAAGGGTTTACCCGCGAAGGGCTGCGAAGCAGCCCCAATAGCAGTCAACCGTGATTTTTGCCGAGCAACGCGTGATACAGCTCGGTATCGCCAAGAATCCCGACCACCTTGTCGTTATCCTGCAACACCAGCTTGTTGCCGGTCTGATAGCGAATCTGCAGCGCTTCGCGCATGCCGATATCGGCGTGCACCACGGTCGGGCGACGGTCGAGCAACGCCACATCCTGCCCCGGCGCCCAGTTCTGCATGTCCATGCCGTTCTGGCCCTGGCGTGCGCGGGTTAACGAGTTGCCTTCGCCCAGGTCGAGCCAGGAGTCGCCACTCGGGTCCAGACACACGGAGCCATTGACGCGCTTGCACTTGTCCAGGGTGCGCATCAGGCTGCGTCCGCACAGCACGTTGAGTGGGTTGGTGTGGGCAACGAAGGTGCGCACGTATTCATCGGCTGGGTTCAGCACGATTTCTTCGGGCTTGCTGTACTGGATGATCCGGCCGTCTTTCATGATCGCGATGCGGCTGCCCAGCTTGAGCGCCTCGTCGAGGTCGTGGCTGACGAACACGATGGTCTTGTTCAGCTTGCTCTGCAGCGCCAGCAGCTCGTCCTGCAGGCCTTGGCGGATCAGCGGGTCGAGGGCCGAGAACGGTTCGTCCATCAGCAGAATGTCGGCATCCATGGCCAGGGCGCGGGCCAGGCCGACACGCTGTTGCATACCGCCGGAGAGCTCATCAGGTTTTTTGTTGCGCCACTGGGTCAGGCCAACCAGCTCGAGCTTCTCGTCCACCAGCTTGCGCCGGTCCTTCTCGGGCCTGCCTTGCATCTCCAGGCCAAAACTGATGTTTTCCCGCACCGTCAGCCACGGCATCAGGGCGAACTTCTGGAACACCATGGCGATGCGCTTGGTGCGCATCATCTTCAGTTCGGCCGGGGTGCAGTGGGCGATGTCGATGTGCTTGCCTTCGTGCTCGACAAACAGCTTGCCGCGGCTGACCGTGTTAAGGCCGTTGATGCAGCGCAGCAGGCTCGACTTGCCCGAACCGGACAAGCCCATCAGCACGCAGATTTCGCCTTTCTGGATGTCCAGGTTGGCCTTTTCGACGCCGACCACCAGGCCGGTCTGCTTGAGAATCTGCTCGCGGGTCTGGCCCTGGTCGAGCAGCGACAACGCCTCGCGCGGCTTGTTGGTGAAGATGACGTCGACGTCTTCGAATCGAATGATGCTCATGCCTCACTCCTTGCCGTAGCTTCAGGTTGCTTGCAGATACGGTCGAGCATGATTGCCAGCAGCACGATCGCCAGGCCTGCTTCGAAGCCCAGGGAGATATCAGCGGTGTTCAGTGCGTTGACCACAGGTTTGCCCAGGCCGTCAGCGCCGACCAGGGCGGCGATCACCACCATCGACAGCGACAGCATGATGCATTGGGTGACGCCAGCGGCAATGCTCGGCATTGCGTGCGGCAGTTCGATGCGCGTCAGCAGTTGCCGGCGCGAGCAGCCAAAGGCCTTGCCGGCATCGAGCAGCTCTTGCGGTACGTCGCAGATGCCCAGGTAGGTCAGGCGAATCGGCGCGGCAATCGCAAACACCACGGTAGAGATCAGCCCCGGCACTACGCCCAGGCCGAACAGGGTCAGGGTTGGGATCAGGTAGACGAAGGTGGGTACCGTCTGCATCAGGTCGAGTACCGGGCGCAGGCCGGTGTAGAACATCGGTTTGTGCGCGGCAAGAATGCCCACCGGCACGCCGATGGCAACGCATACCACCGTGGCGAAGGTGACCTGGGCGAGGGTCTCCATGGTTTCCTGCCAGTAGCCCAGGTTGAGAATCAGCAGAAACGACAGTGCGACAAAGGCCGTCAGCGACCATTTGCGCTGGATCAAGTGCGCCAGCGCGGCAAACAGTGCGATCAGCACCAGTGGGTTGAACCAGGTCAGGGCGCTGGTCACCCCGTGAATCATGAACTCCAGGCCTTGAGCGATGGCATCGAAATAATCTGCGCCGTTCTGAGTCAGCCATTCGACGAACGACGCGATGTACTGCCCCAGAGGTATTTTCTGATCAATAAGCATGATAGCGAGCTTCCACCTGCATAGATTGGAATCAGTCCGGGGCAGGCACGGTCCTGCCCCGAGAGAGTGCCGGTTGTGTGTTGGTTATTGCGCCAACTTGGCCTTGGCTGCCTCCAGCCCTGGTTTGCCATCTACGGTGGTGACTCCGGCGAGCCAGGTATCGAGCACTTGTGGGTTGTTTTTCAGCCACGCCTTGGCCGCGGCATCAGGCTTCATCTTGTCGTCGAGCACATTGCCCATCAGCTCGCTTTCCATGTTGAGCGAGAACGACAGGTTCTTCAGCAACTGGCCAACGTTGCTGCACTCCTGGGTGTAGCCCTTGCGGGTGTTGGTCAGCACGGTGGCCTTGCCAAAATCAGGGCCGAAGAAGTCGTCGCCGCCGGTCAGGTACTGCATCTTGAAGCGCTTGTTCATTGGGTGCGGTTCCCAGCCGAGGAACACCACCGCTTCACCGCGCTTCTGCGAGCGATCGACCTGCGACAGCATGCCTGCTTCACTGGACTGGACGATCTTGAAACCGGCCGTCTTGAGGCCGAAGGCATCCTTGTCGATCATGCTCTGGATGGTGCGGTTGCCATCGTTGCCAGGCTCGATGCCGTAAATCTTGCCGCCCAGTTCGTCTTTGAATTTGGCAATGTCGGCGAAGTCTTTCAGGCCCTTGTCATACAGCGCCTGTGGCACTGCCAGGGTGTACTTGGCGTTTTCCAGGTTGGCGCGTACGGTCTCGACGGTACCGGCGTCGCGGTACTGTTTGATGTCGTTTTCCATGGTCGGCATCCAGTTGCCGAGGAATACATCCAGATCCTTGCCTGCGGCCAGCGACTTGTAGGTTACCGGGACCGAGATCATGGTGGTGTGGGTCTTGTAACCCAGCGCTTCGAGCACCGCACTGGTAACCGCCGTGGTTACCGTGATGTCGGTCCAGCCGACATCGGAAAAACGTACCGTCTGACACTGTTCCGGCTCTGCAGCCTGAGCCAGCAACGGTGCCGTGAGCATCGCAACCAGCAACAGCGAGGGTGAACCTTTCATAGGTGGACTCCTGTAGTTTTTTCTTCGGGTTCGCGTGGGTCGCCGGGGCTTCTCAGGGTCCGGTCGACCAGGCCTGCAGAGGGCAGGTTGCGTGGCCGTGCAATACGAGTCGCTTTCGATAATCCTCCAGCGCCGGGCAATCGCCTACTGCCTGAGTCGCATCCAGTACAGGATGGGTCGTATCCAGTACGGGCAATGTCGCATATGGATTTTTCCACCCCCTGCACCCCCTCTTTGCGGCATTTGCCCAGCCGAAAACGGCTTGAACAGTGGCGTAGCAGCGCCAGTACATCGCGGCGCGGCCTGACAAAAGTACGTCGGTTGCAGACGGCGAGTGGCGGCGCAAAAGGCTGATGATGCGGGTAATAGCGGCAGCTCGCAGGTTCAGCCTAGCAGTTGCCAGACGCGCCACATGGCGCGGCCAGACAAGCCCAGCAAGAGGTGTTCCGACCATGGCCATCAGCGTGTTCGACCTGTTCAAGATTGGTGTAGGGCCTTCCAGCTCGCACACTGTCGGCCCAATGCGCGCCGCAGCGCTGTTCGTCGAGGGTTTGCGTGAGCGCGGCGAGCTTGAACAAGTGACGCGTATCGAGGTGCGCCTGTATGGCTCGCTGTCGGCCACCGGCATCGGCCATGGCACCGATCACGCCACCATCATGGGCCTGATGGGCGAATGGCCAGACGCCATTGACCCAAGCCAGATCGTCCCGCGTATTGCCGATCTGCGCGAAACCAATACCCTGTTGCTGGACAACCGCCTGCCGGTCGAATTTGTCTGGGCGCGCGACATGCTGCTGCTCGACGAGAACCTGCCGTACCACCCCAACGCCATGACCTTGAAGGCCGAGGGCGCGCACGGCGAGCTGCACCAGGACACTTATTACTCGGTTGGCGGCGGCTTTGTGGTCGACGCCAAGCAGGCTGCCAGCGGTGTGCTCGATGCAGATCAGACCGAGCTGCCGTACGATTTCAACAGCGCTGCCGAGTTGCTCCGGCTGTGCAAGCAAAACGACCTCAGCGTGTCGCAATTGATGCTGGCCAACGAGAAGGTCTGGCGCAGCGAGGCAGAGATTCGCGCCGGCCTGATCAAGCTCTGGAGCGCCATGCAGGACTGCGTCAACAACGGCTTGAAGCATGAAGGGATCCTGCCTGGTGGGCTCAATGTGCGTCGCCGGGCAGCCAAGCTGCACCGCAGCCTGCAAGAGCTGGGCAAGCCCAACGTGATCGGCTCGACCCTCAGTGCAATGGAGTGGGTCAACCTGTTCGCCCTGGCGGTCAACGAAGAAAACGCCGCCGGCGGGCGCATGGTCACCGCGCCTACCAATGGCGCTGCCGGGATCATCCCGGCGGTGCTGCATTACTTCATGCGCTTCTCCGACGTGGTCGATGAAAGCCACGTCGTTGACTTCCTCCTGGCTGCAGCTGCGGTAGGCATTCTGTGCAAGAAGAACGCCTCGATCTCGGGCGCCGAAGTGGGCTGCCAGGGTGAAGTCGGCTCCGCCTGCGCGATGGCCGCCGCCGGCCTGGCTCAAGTGCTTGGGGCAACTCCGGCGCAACTGGAAAACGCCGCCGAAATTGCTCTGGAGCACAATCTCGGCCTGACCTGCGACCCGGTCGGCGGGTTGGTTCAGGTGCCGTGCATCGAGCGCAATGCAATTGCCGCAGTGAAGGCAATCAACGCAGTGCAGATGGCCTTGCGCGGTGATGGCGAGCACTTCATCTCGCTCGATCAGGTAATCCGCACCATGCGCGATACCGGCGCCGACATGCACGACAAGTACAAGGAGACCTCCCGCGGAGGTCTTGCCGTCAGCGTCATCGAATGCTGATTCAGCGTTGATTCCCAAGGGCCGCATGCGGCCCTTTTTTGCAGCCGAATGTGCACCTCGCACAACTCGAAATTGCCATTAATGACCACTGCGCCTCTTTTTGGTGCGCCGGTCATCTGTATTTTCAAACAAGTTGTTTAACAGGCTGATACTGGAGCGGTGACAGGGTTACATGTCGTTTAGAGACATGTTTCCCAGCACTGCTACTTAAATGCTCACTGGCGATAACGAAAAGCCCTACGGCGGGGCTTGCGGCTAGAACTATCGCGGTAGCAGAAGCCCATGGCCGCTGGTGCGCAAGGTCGTTTTTGGACTTTGTTGGCGGGCCATTCAATTTAGGCATGCCAATTGCGTTGTAATCGGTAGTGCTATTAACAGAGCCCCCGCAGACGAACTGGGGCCATGACAAGAACCAGTGCCCGCCTGAGGCACCCCTGTATTTGAGTGAGGAGAAATCGCGATGACGTCGTACACTTCCGGGACCCAAACCCAGAACCGCAGCGCACCCCAGTCCATCGGATTTCTTCTCCTGGACAACTTCACCCTGATATCTCTGGCGTCGGCGGTAGAGCCGCTGCGCATGGCCAACCAACTGTCGGGTCGCGAGCTGTATCGCTGGCATACCCTGACCGTCGATGGCGGCCAGGTGTGGGCCAGCGATGGCTTGCAGATCACCCCGGATGCCTCCATGCACGCCGCGCCGCAGATCGATACGGTGATTGTCTGCGGCGGTGTCGGCATTCAGCGCACGGTTACCCGCGAGCACGTCACCTGGCTGCAGGCGCAAGCGCGTCAGTCGCGTCGCCTCGGTGCGGTGTGCACCGGCAGCTGGGCCCTGGCTTGTGCCGGCCTGCTCGACGGCTTTGATTGCAGCGTGCACTGGGAGTGCCTGGCGTCGATGCAGGAGGCGTTCCCGCGGGCCAACATGAGCACCCGCCTGTTCACCCTCGACCGCAACCGCTTCACCAGCTCCGGTGGCACCGCGCCGCTGGACATGATGCTGCACCTGATCAGCCGTGATCACGGCCGTGAACTGTCGGCAGCCATCTCCGAGATGTTTGTCTACGAGCGCATCCGCAACGAACAGGATCACCAGCGCGTGCCGCTCAAGCACATGCTCGGCACCAACCAGCCGAAGCTGCAAGAGATCGTCGCGCTGATGGAAGCCAACCTCGAAGAGCCGATCGATCTCGACGAGCTGGCAGTCTATGTCGCCGTCTCGCGTCGTCAGCTCGAGCGCCTGTTCCAGAAGTACCTGCATTGCTCGCCGTCGCGTTACTACCTCAAGCTGCGCCTGATCCGCGCTCGCCAGTTGCTCAAGCAGACGCCGATGTCGATCATCGAAGTGGCTTCGGTGTGCGGTTTCGTTTCCACGCCGCATTTCTCCAAGTGCTACCGCGAGTACTTCGGCATTCCGCCGCGCGATGAGCGCGTCGGCTCCAACACCACCCAGCAGGTGGCAATGATGCCAATTCCGCAGGCCATGACCCTGTCGCCGCACAGTGGGCCGTTGGCTGCACTGAGCCAGGCGCGCAACGAGTCTACGTTTGCCAGCGTAAGGCTGTAACTCTCAGCAGGCCTTCGCGGATTTGCCGCGAAGGCGGGGCTAGGTAGCGTGAATCGGTTGATAATGATTCTCGACTACAGGTAACATCGCCGCCCCGAGCATTGCTGGCATACCACCCCGTGGCGGACGACAAACTGCAGCTGTACCTGAGCCACCGGGCGGCGTTGCTTGATTACGCCGCGCCGATCGTAGGTTGTCGCGCCCGCGCCGAGGATGTTGTGCAGGAGGCCTGGTTGCGTTTCAGCCGCCAGGACGACAGCGCCGACATCCGCCACCCAGCCAGCTACCTGTACCGCATCGTGCGCAACCTGGCGCTCGATCAAACCCGCCGCAATGCCACCGAAAAGGCCCAGCCCGGCGGCGATGAGCTGCTTGCCGATATACCCTCCAGTAGCGCCTCCCCGGAGCAATCCGTCAGCCAGCAGAATGAGCTGGTGGCCATCAGCCGCGCGCTGGAAGAGCTGCCCGAGCGCACGCGTCTGGCGTTTGAGATGCATCGCCTCGGCGGCTTCACCTTGCAGCAGGTGGCCAATCACCTGAACGTCTCGGTCAGCCTCGTCCATCAACTAGTGCACGATGCCCTGCGCCATTGTCTGGAGCGGCTGGAGGGCGATCTTTGAAAGCATCTGTGAAAAAACCACGCGCTGCCGCGTCTTTTGCTCAACGGGCCGACTCTATGCGACCCTTCGCGCCCGCTAATCCACAGGAGACTGGCCGCACATGACGTCAGCAGACCCCGCTTCCAGCCGTCGTGACCAGGCGCTGGACTGGCTCCTGCGTGTGCAGCAGGCGCCCGACGACATTCAGCTGCGGGCTGAGCTTGCGCAGTGGTGCGCCAGCGATGTGGCCAATGCCGAGGCCTATGGCAAGGCCGAGCGGGTCTGGCGCCTGACCGCTCAACTGACGCCGACCAGCGCTGCCCAGTGGCCGCTGCCGGTAACCAGCAATCCCGTTTCGCTGCCGCCAGCGGCTCGGCCAACGCGGCGCCGGCGGCGCTGGCTCGGCGCGGCTGTAGCTGCCTGCTTGCTGGTGGCGCTGGCGCCTTCGCTCAGCTTGCGCATGCAGGCCGACTACCGCACCGGCCAGGGCGAGACCCGCGACATTACCCTGGCAGATGGCAGTGTGGTGCAGATGGACAGCGACAGCGCCATCGCCGTCCAGTACGCCGGCACTCAACGCGATGTGCGTCTGCTCGCCGGGCAGGCCTTCTTCAAAGTCATCCCGGACGCTACCAGGCCGTTTCATGTCCGCGCCGACGCTGTGCAGGTGACGGTTACCGGCACTGCTTTCAATGTTGAGCTGCGCCCGCAGCAGGTGGACGTCGAGGTCGAGCACGGCTCGGTGCGCGTCGCTGATGCCAGCCAGGCGCGGGTGTTGTCCAGCGCGCTGACGGCGGGGGAGCGCCTGCGCTATATCGACGGGTTGGTCCAGGTCCGCACGTTCCAGCCGTCGCAGGCGGCCGCCTGGCGCAAGGGCCAGTTGATTGCCGATGACGTCTCGATAGCCGAGCTGATCGGCGAGCTTGAGCGTTACCTGCCAGGCAAGGTGCTGTTGCGTGACCAGAGCCTTGGCAGCAAACGCGTGACCGGCGTGTATGACCTGCGCAAACCCCAGGCGGCGCTGAACGCCGTGTTGCGGCCACATGGCGGCAAGGTCGAAAATTTTGGTCCCTGGTTGCTTGTCGTCAGCCGGCCTTGAGGCCTGGTCGGGGCTGAGCGAAAGCCCTGAAGCCATTCCCAGAAAAAATATTTCAAAATTTTCTGAAAAATCCCCGAACCACCCCGTCTTCTACCCCGCGCGCAATAACTGAGATCGATTCGTATTCTATTTGCTACCCGGACTGTGTTCGGGGCGGGGACGTGGGATGACTGTAGTAACAAGCCGTAGGTCGCGCCCAGCGCGGGGTTGGTCGTTGCGCCTGAAGAACGTCGCAGGCAGCGGCATGCTTGGGTTGTGCTGCTTGTTTGGCGCGCTGCCAGCGCATGCCGAAGAGGCCGCCGAGCGCACGCTGTTGAGCCAGGTGCACATGTTCGACATCCCCGCGCAGAACCTCGCTATCGCGCTGATCAACTTCGGCCAGCAGAGCAACCTGCAGGTGACGGTCGACCCAGACCTGCTCGACGGCCTGCAATCGAGCGCCATCAGCGGCCAGTTCAGCAGCGAAATCGCCCTGTCGCGCTTGCTCCAGGGCAGCGGCCTGGCCTGGGACTACGAGTACGGCGCGCTGGTCTTTCGTCGCCTGCAAAGCGCCGCCGACGGCGCGCTGGAGCTGCATAACACGGTAGTTCTCGGCGATACCGAAGAAAACAGCTACATGGGCGCCACGGTCATCGACCGCAAGGCGATCAAAGCCTTCCCCGGGGCCAACGGCGACATCACCACGCTGCTGCAGATGCACCCCAACGTGCAGTTCAGCACCGACCAGAAAAGCTCGAACACGCCCGGCGAAATCGACCCGGCCGACATCAGCATCAACGGCGCCAGGTTCTATCAGAACAACTTCATGATCGATGGCATCTCGATCAACAATGACCTTGACCCCGGTGCCCACGGTTACAACGAAACCCGCCAGTTCGACTCGGCGCCGAGCCGCTCCCACGGCATCGCGCTGGACGCCGACCTGCTTGAAGAAGTGAAGGTCTACGACAGCAACGTGCCGGTCGAGTTTGGCGGCTTCAATGGCGGTGTGGTCGATGCCATTACCCGCCGCCCGAGCCAGGATCTGCACGGCAAGATTTCCTACGCCATGACCCGTTCGGAGTGGACCAGCTACCACATCACCCGGGAAAACAAAGAGAACTTCGAGACCTCGTCGAACGAGAAAAATCAGCCTGAGTTCACCAAGACGACATTGCGCGGCACCCTCGAGGGCCACCTCACCGACAACTTCGGCGCGTTGCTGAACTTCTCGCAGAAGCGCTCGTACCTGCCCCTGCGCGGCTACGCCAACGGCTACAGCAGCCCCACCAGCGACAACGACCAGGAGCAGACCCGCCAGCTCGACAACTTCCTGCTCAAGACCTACTGGACGGTCAACGACCGCCTGACCCTGGACACCTCGATCGTCTACGCGCCACAGGAAAACACCTACTACCGGGAAGACTACCGGGACTCCGGCTACACCAATATCAATGGCGGCTGGCAGGGCTCGTTCAAGGCCATCTATGAGGGCGACAACGCGCGCTGGACTCAGCAACTGGCCATGAGCGATCTGTATGCGTCGCGCGAGTCTGATCGCGATCAGGAGATCAAGTGGTACTGGTCCGATAGCAAGGACTGGGGTAACCCGGGGCTGAACAATGCGCGCAGCTCGGAGGGTGGTTTTGGTGATATCTACCAGACCCAGCGCAGCCTCGACTACAAGCTCAAGGCCGACTGGCAGACCTTCAACCTGGGCAGCAGTACCCACAGCCTGACCACAGGCCTTGAACTTGGCTACCAGCAAGCCACTTGGGAGCGGGAAGACTCGGCGTTGTCTATCACCACCCTCAAACGCGACAACGGTGCCTGCGGCGGCAGCGACCCATGGTGCTCCAACGGGTTGCTGCTTACTGGTCAGAATCGCCAATGGGGCTCGGCGATGATGAACTACGGTGCCGGCAAAATCGACATGGCGCAGAAGAAGTACGCTTTGTTCATTCAGGATGAAATCGGCTACGGCAACCTTACCCTGCGCCCGGGCCTGCGCTATGAGGGTGACGACTACATGGAGAAGAAAAGCCTGGCGCCGCGCTTTGCCGGCGACTACGACTTCTTCGGTGATCGCAGCACAGTGCTGGTGTTCGGCGCCAACCGTTACTACGGTCGCAACCTGTTCAAGTACCGACTTGCCGATGGGCGCCAGGGTTTTACCAATCGTTATACCCGCACTGCCCAGTCTGACGACTGGACCCTGGCCAGCCGCAACCCGAACCTGAGCAAGTTCTCGACGATGGACATCCCCTACGACGATGAGTGGATGCTGGGTCTAAATCAACGCTGGTTCAACACCGAGTTCCAGCTCAAGTACGTCAACCGCACCGGCAAGGGGCAGATCTACCGGACTCGTCCGTATTACTACCTCGACGCCAAGGACATCCCCGAGGGCTACAGCAAGGATTACTACACCTACCTCAATGCGGGCAGCAGCAAGAGTGAAAACCTCAGCCTGACGGTCACGCCGATGCAGCCGCTGCGTTTCCATGGCACCAGCACCAGTGTGCAATTGGCACTGGACTGGTCGCGTTCCAAAAATGCTTATGGCGCCACCTACGAAGCAGGCCTGGACGGCGACCAGCTGGACAACGAAGACGTGGTGCTCGACGGCAAGCGCATCGCTTACCACGAACTACCGGCCAGCGACTTCAATCGGCCGTGGACCGGGCGCCTGACCACCATCACCGACATCCCTCAGTGGAACCTGTCGGTAAGCAACTTCTTCCGCTACCGCGGCCCGTACGACCAGGTAGTCGGGGTCAGCCCGGATGCCGAGGTCAACGGTGAGGTGCTCAAGCGTTACGAAACCGTAGCCACCCCCGGCGCGCCAACCTGGGACATGCGTGTGGCCTGGGAGATCCCGACCGGCAAGGACCAGGCGATGTTCGTCAATGTCGACGTGACCAACGTCACTGACCGGGTCAACAAGATCGCCAGCCGCGAGTCGGTCAGCCTGGTCAGCTACGAAGTCGGCCGCCAGTACTGGCTGGAAGTCGGCTACCGCTTCTGATCCTCCTATAAAAAACCGTGGACACCCTGATGAAAAAGCTCATTGCCGGCCTGCTTGGCCCGCTGCTGCTCGGCGCCTGCGCAGCGCTGCCTGACGCCGATACACCGCTGCCGTGGGACACGGCAGTCAGCCAGGGCACCCTGGCCAACGGCCTGCAATACCGGCTGGTGCGCGAGACCAGCCAGCCCGGCCGGCTCGATTTGCGTCTGGCGGTGAACGCCGGCTCCATCGACGAAGCTGAAGACCAGGTTGGCGTCGCGCACATGGTCGAGCACTTGCTGTTCCACAGCCGCGCCGGGCAGAACAGCAACGTGCGCGAGCGCATGACCGAGCTGGGCTGGGTGCAGGGCAGGCACTTCAATGCCATGACCAACTATGAACGCACCCAGTACATGCTCAGCCCGCCGGCTGGCGTGAAGCAGACGCCGCAGGCCTTGCAGGTACTTGCAGACATGGTTTTTGCGGCTGACTACACGGCGGCGGACCTTGAGCGCGAGCGGCCGATCGTCATCGAAGAATGGCGCGGCGGCCTTGGCGTGGCCCAGCGCATGAACCAGCAACGCACGGCGTCGCAGCGGGTCGGCTCGCGCTACCCCGAACACCGCACCATCGGCAATGAAGCGGCGATCCGCAGTGCCAGCCTGGGCAGCCTGCAGGCCTACCAGGCGAAGTGGTACCAGCCTGGCAACATGGTCATCTCGGCGGTCGGTGACTTTGAACCGGCGGCGATGTTGGCGCAGATCGAGCAGGCCTTCGGCAAGGCCGCTGGCACTGGCAGCCCGGCGCGGGCCTATCGCGACCTGCCGCTGGACAACAGCCTCAAGGTCTTCCACCTGCACGACCCGCAGTCGGGCAGCAATCAAGTCTCGCTGCTGCTGCGCCTGCATGAGCCGGACAGCCGCGGCAGCAGCCGCAATGCCTTGCGTGAGCGGCTGATCGACCGCATGACCCTGGCCGTCCTGCTCGACAGCCTGCGCCGTCAACCGCTGCAACCGGGCGTGCGTAGTCTGATTGCGCAGAAGACCCTGATTGGCAGTCAGTCGACCGTGCTGGGGATCGCCGCCGGTGTCGAGGGCCAGGCCCACGATCAGGCGCTACGCCAGTTGCTCAGCGAGATCGAGCGGCTGCGCCAGCATGGGTTCAGCGAGGCCGATTTCCAACGCGAGCAGGCGCATATTCGCGGCCTCGGTGAGAAGACGGTGGCCAATACCAAACCGCGCAGCTTCGAACAGTGGGTCGAGCAATTGAGCAACGCTACTGCCCCTGAGGGGCGGGTGACTGATCGTCAGGCCACCGCCGGGCGTTATCTTGAAGTGCTTGAGCAGATCGATCGCAGCGACCTTGAGCAGCGCCTGCAGCGCTGGCTCGCCAGCCGTGACCGGGTGCTGCAGATCAGCGCGCCAGAGGCCAGCCTGGTGCGCCTGCCGACGGTCGCGCAAGTCGAAGCGCTGCAGGCAAGCATTGCCCAGACACGCCTGTCGGCACCCGTCAGCGAAGCGCCCAAGGTCGCTGCAACGCCTCGCTTCGAGCTGCCTGCACCCGGCCCGGCCGGCACCATCGTTGCGCGCAAGGCTTTTGCTCAAGAGCAGGTCGAGCACTGGCAGTTGAGCAACGGTGATCGGCTGGTCTGGCTGCGCCGCAATGGCCCGGACGGCAAGTGGTTGCTGCAAGCGGAATCATCGGCGGGCTACAACATCGACGGTGCGCCGGCCTGGCGCTTGCAGATGGCGGCGCAACTGGCGCTGGCCAGTGCCCCGCAGGCCGGCGCAAGCCAGGCGTTGACCGAGTGGCGCAAACAGCAGCGCGCCACCATCAGCCTGGAGCACTCACCGCAGCGCCTGCAGATGAACCTCAGCGCAGCGCCCGAGCAGCTGCCAAGCCTGTTTCAGAGCTATCGCCTGAGCCAGCAGGCGAACATCGACCCGGCGCTGTTCAGCGAGGCACGCGCTGATCTGCTGGCACGCAGCAACAGCCGCCCGGATGATGTGCGCAGCCAGCAGGACAGCCAGCAGCGCCGGCTCAAGTTCGGCGCCGATGCCTGGCAGTCGCCAACGCCTGCCACGCTGCAAGCGTTGACCCGCGAGCAACTGCGTGCTGATTGGCAGCGCTTGGCGGGTGCGCCTGTCACCTATTACCTGATGGCCGCCATTGACCCTGCCCAACTGGAGCCGCTGGTGCGCGAGCAGCTTGCCAGCGTGCCGCGCACGTCCGCCTTGCCGAGCAAGCCGGTTATGCAGCAACCCGGCCAGCGTCGGCATGACCTGGCCATCGCGCTGGAGCCCAGGGCCGTGCTCGAGGCCAGCAGTTATCAGCCGCAGGCCTGGAGCCCTGAAGCGGCCATGCGCGTGGCCACCCTGCGCGATCTGGCCAACCAGCGCCTCAAGCAGCGCCTGCGCGGGGAAGCCTCGGGGATCTACCGCTTGCAGTTCGACAGCGAACTCAACCCACAGACCCAGCGCATCGAGAGCCGCTTGAACTTCACCTGCGACCCGGCCCGGGTCGATGAGCTGTGGGCGCTGGCGCAGCAGACCCTGGCCGAACTGGATGTGGATGCACAGTGGGTCGCCGTGCAACGAAGCGAACTGTCCCGCCAGGAAGCCAAGCGCCGCGACGACCCGCAGACTCAGTTCAAGCGCTTGATCCTCAGCGAACGTCACTGGCAAGACCCACGCTACCTGCGCACCCAGGCGCAGTTGCCGGCAGCGCTAAGCTTGCCGGCCCTGCAGCAGCAGGCGCGGCTGTTGTTCCCGCAGGATAATCAGGTGCAATTGCGCTTGCTGCCGTCGGTGACTGCGCTGGAGCAGGCGCTGTGAATACGCTGCGCAGATTCGTCCGTCTGAGCCGGCCCTTTTGGCATGATCGCGGCCAGTGGCAGGGCTGGTTGATGCTGGCGGCAGTGATCGGCCTGGGCTTGCTGGTGGTGCAGATCAACGTGCTGATCAACAGCTGGAGCAAGACTTTCTACGACACCCTGGCGGCGTTCGATACCGCTGCCTTGTATGGGCTGGTGGGCCAGTACGCGCTCTACCTGGGCGCTTACGTACTGATCATCGTCGGCCTCGATTACATCCGCAAACGTCTTGAACTGCGCTGGCGCCAGGCCATGACCGCACGCCTGACCGATGCCTGGCTGGCCGATCACGCCTTCTATCGGCTGGGCCTGAGCGGCGAGCCGGACAACCCTGACCAACGTATCGCCCAGGACGTCGACCTGATGGTGGGGCTGAGCATCGAATTGGTGGCGTCACTGGTGATCAACCTGGCCCAGGTTGGCGCCTTTGCGCTGATCCTGTGGAACCTGTCCGGGGTGCAGACCTTCAGCCTGTTCGGCGCGACCGTTACCGTGCACGGCTATCTGCTGTGGATCGTGGTCATCTATACCCTGACCGGCAGTGTCCTTACGCACCTGATCGGTAAGCCGCTGCACGCGCTGAACTACGAACGCGAGCACCGTGAGGCGGACTTTCGCGCGAGCCTGCTGCGCAAGCGCGACCATGCCGAGCAGATCGCCCTGTACCGCGGCGAAGGGGTCGAGCGCGAGCAACTGGCCCGGCGTTTTCAGGCGATTGCGAGCAACTGGCGGCAGTTGATCGGCCGTGAGCGCGACCTGAGCTTGTTTACCGTCGCCTACCAGCGCTTGAGCCTGATCATTCCGGTGTTCGCGGCCATGCCGGCGTTCATGAGCAAAGCCATCACCCTGGGTGGCTTGATGCAGATCCGCAGCGCGTTCAGCGCCGTGCACGATTCGTTGAGCTGGTTCATCAAGCTGTACAACAAGCTGGTGCGCTGGAGCGCGGCGCTGGAGCGGCTGGATCAGTTCGAGCGGGCCATCGAAGCCAGCCGGCAGCAGGTAGTCAGCGCGCCGCAGGGCAGTTGCCTGTGCGCGCAAGGGCTGACCCTGTGCCGGCCAGATGGCAGTGCGCTGCTGAGTAATCTCGATCTGCGGGTTGGCCCGGGCCAGTGGCTGCGCCTGGCCGGCCGCAGCGGACTGGGCAAGTCGACCCTGCTGCGCACCCTGCAAGGCTTGTGGCCGTACTGCCGGGGTAATTGGCAGTTGCCGCCCGGGCGCAGCCTGCTGCTGCCGCAAAAGCCGTATCTGCCGCAGATGCGCCTGGATGAACTGCTGGCGTATCCGCAGTTGCAGCGCTTCGACGATGTGCTGTTGATCGACGCACTGGTCAAGGTCGGTTTGAGCGAACTGGTCAGCCGCCTGGGTGACGAAGCAGAGTGGGAGCGGGTGCTCAGTGGCGGTGAACAACAGCGCCTGAGCCTGGCGCGGGCGTTGCTGTACCAACCCGACACGCTGTACCTGGACGAAGCCACCAGCCAGCTCGACTTCAACGCCGCCTATGGCCTGTTGCGCATGCTCCGTCGCGAGTTGCCGCAGTGTACCGTGGTAGGGGTGACCCACCAGGTCGGCCTCGGCGAATTGTTCGAGCGCACGCTGGAGCTGGAGCCCCAGCCCCAGCCCGCATGAGCCGAATCAGGCGCGCTTGTTGAACTGCGCCAACGCCGGCAGCAGCTGTTTTTCGATGGCCTGGCGCACTGCCGGGAGGATTGTCGCGCTGCCGGTGTACATCTGCTCGACCATGCCCTTGAGTGCACGTGCGTTGGGTTCGGTCAGCCCGCGCACGACCACTTCGCAGGCTTGCTCGGCGCTGGCGCCGGCGGGAATATCAAAGCCGCGAGCGCGCATTTGCCCCAGCAGGTCGTCCTGATCAATCAAATCCGCATGCATCATGGTTGTTGTCCCTTCTTATCGCCAAGAGAGTGCTGCTGTGATTTACGACCGATTCTGTGACGACCGCGACATGCCCGCAACAACAGAATGCCGACGTGGCTGCTTTGGCTATGAACAGGTCGCTCATGGCTAACTCGATCAACCAATGGGCCCGCACACTGGGGTCATTCACCGCAACGTGGGGTTTGGTCACCCTGACTCGTCACAGTGAATATCGCTCACTCTCCCGCCCCGGCAGCTCACGGCTTGTCGGGGTTTTTTTTGCCCGGTAGCTGCAAGGTACGACCGATCCATGTGTCTGCTGGCAATGGCGCTTGAGCCGCAACCATGGCCTGCAGTTGCGACCGGCTGTAGTCGCTGAACGGCGCCGCACTGGGCCCGGCCAGGTCCACGTGCAAGAGCATCTGCTCGCTGGCCGCCAGTGCCTGTTCGAGGTCTGCCCGGTGCAGGCTGTGGTAAAGGTGCAGGCGTTTGCTGTCAAAGCCGAGGATGTGGGTTTGCACCCACACCTCGCTGCCCAGTTTGACCTCGTGCAGGTAATTGATATGCGCCTCGAGGGTAAACAGCGAATGGCCGCTGTGCCCACGCGCGTCGGCGTCCAGGCCGATCTGCTCCATCAGCGCATCGGTGGCGTAGCTGAAGATCAACAGGTAATAGGCATCGCGCAGGTGGCCGTTGTAGTCGACCCAGTCCGCTTGGACTGGGGTGCGGTAGGTAATCAGTGCAGGCATCATCTGCTCCTCAGTCGGCAAAGCTCATGCCGTGCTGGGCTTTGCTGGTTTTCACCGCTTCCAGCACGGCCAGCAGGGCGTCGTCACGGTAGCGTTCAAGGGCTGCGATACTGCGCTCGCCGAGTTGCTCCGAGGTGCCGGCAACCACGTCTTCGATCAACTGTTCGCTGAGCTCCGGCGCGGGTAGGTAGGTCCAGGGCAGCTTCAGCGCCGGGCCGAACTGGGCCATGAAGTGGCGCATGCCAGCGTCGCCACCCGCCAGGGTGTAGGTGAGGAAGGTGCCCATGAACGACCAGCGCAGGCCGGCGCCAAAGCGGATCGCATCGTCGATCTCGCCGGTGGTGGCGACGCCGTCGTTGACCAGGTGCAAGGCCTCGCGCCAGAGCGCTTCAAGCAAGCGGTCGGCGATAAAACCGGGGACTTCCTTGCGCACGTGCAGCGGGCGCATGCCGAGCGCGGTGTAGATGACCTTGGCGGCTTCGATGGCCTCGGCAGCGGTATTGCGGCCGCCAACGATTTCGACCAGCGGCAGCAGATACACCGGGTTGAACGGGTGGCCGACCACGCAGCGTTCGGGGTGGCTGGCCGACTCGTAGAATTCACTCGGCAGCAGCCCTGAGGTGCTCGAGGCGATGATTGCAGCGGGCTTGGCGGCAGCGCTGATGCGCGCATGCAGATCGAGCTTGAGCTCCAGTCGCTCGGGTGCGCTTTCCTGGATGAAGTCGGCGTTGCGCACGCAGTCTTCGATGCTGTCGACAAAGCGCAGCCGCTGTTGCGCGGCACCTGCGGCAAGGCCTTGCTTCTCAAGCGCGGGCCAGGCATTGGCAACCCGTTGGCGCAGGGCTTGTTCGGCACCGGGGGCTGGGTCCCAGGCGATTACATCAAGGCCGTGGGCGAGGGCGCGGGCGACCCAGCCGCTGCCGATGACGCCACTGCCAAGCGCGGCAAAAATCTTGATATCGGTAATGAAAGGCATGTTCGACTCCTGAGGCAATTACCGGCGCTTGAGGTTCATTTTTGCCCGACCTTCAGCCGGCGTGAGCACGCGTGCACCAAGCCGGCTGAGGATCTCCACTGCACGCTCGACCAGTTGGCCGTTGCTGGCCAGCACGCCTTTGTCCAGGTACAGGTTGTCTTCCAGGCCGACCCGCACGTTGCCGCCGAGCAGCACCGCTTGCGCGGCCATCGGCATCTGCATGCGGCCAATGCCGAAGCCAGCCCAGGTCGCACCCTGCGGCAGGTTGTCGACCATCGCCTTCATGGTGCCGGTGTCGGCTGGCGCGCCCCAGGGGATGCCCAGGCACAGCTGGAACAGCGGGTCATCGAGCAGGCCTTCCTTGATCATCTGCTTGGCGAACCACAGGTGGCCGGTGTCGAAGATTTCCAGCTCGGCCTTGACCCCCAGCTCGGTGATCCGTTTGGCGCCCGCGCGCAGTTGCGCCGGAGTCGACACGTAGATGGCGTTGCCATCGCCGAAGTTGAGCGTGCCGCAGTCCAGCGTGCAGATTTCCGGCAGCAGCGCCTCGATGTGCGCCAGCCGCTCCAGCGGGCCGATCAGGTCGGTGCCGGGGCCGAAGTCCATCGGCGACTCGCCCGGGCCGATTTCCAGGTCGCCACCCATGCCGGCGGTGAGGTTGACGATGATGTCGACGTCGGCCTCGCGGATGCGCTGCATGACTTCGCGGTACAGCTCGACATCGCGGCTGAAACGGCCGGTCTGCGGGTCGCGGACATGGCAGTGGACGACCGTGGCGCCGGCCTTGGCGGCCTCGACCGCGGCGGCGGCGATCTGCGCCGGGGTGATCGGCACCAGGTGGCTCTTGGCGACCGTGTCGCCAGCGCCGGTGAGGGCGCAGGTAATGATGACGTCGTGGTTCATGCTGGGGGTTCCTGGTCAAAATACGGGTGCAGGGCTCCCGCACCGACCGGTTGAACCGGTCAGTGGGCGGAAAAGCCGAATCAGTTGGCGCTGAGCTTGAGGTTGTCGGCAGCCGGCTTGCCGTCGAAGGTGGTCACCCCTTCAAGCCAGCGGGCTTTGTCTTCGGGGTGCTCCTGCAGCCACTTGCGGGCTGATTCCAGCGCGTCCTTGTGATCGAGCAGCGGCTGCATCATGCGGCTCTCGGTCTCGGCGCTGAAGGTCAGGTTGGCCAGCAGCCGGCTGGCGTTGGGGCAGCGCTCGGCATAGTCAGGCGCGGTCACTGTCCACACTGTGGCGCGGCCTTCGTCCGGGCCGAGGGCGTCTTCACTGGCGCCCAGGTAGACCATGTCGATGTTGACGTTCATCGGGTGTGGGGTCCAACCGAAGAACACCACCGCTTCCTTGCGCCGTACCGCGCGGTCAACCGCTGCGAGCATGCCGGCCTCGCTGGACTCGACCAGCTGGAACTTGCCCAGGCCGAACTGGTTCTTGGCGATCATTGCCTTGATCTGGGTATTGGCACCTGAACCAGGCTCTATGCCGTAGATCTTGCCGCCCAGCTGCTTCTCGAACTTGTGGATGTCGGCAAAGCTTTGCAGGCCCTGATCGGCCAGGTACTTCGGCACCGCCAGGGTAGCGCGGGCATCGTTCAGGCTCGGCTCAGCGAGCACCTTGACCTGCTTGGCCTCGACGAACGGGGTGATGGTCTGGTTCATGATCGGGTTCCAGTAACCGAGGAACATGTCCAGGCGCTTGTCGCGGATGCCGGCAAAGATGATCTGTTGCGAGGCACTGGTCTGTTTGGTCTGGTAACCCAGGCCATCGAGCAATACCTGAGCCATCGCGCTGGTGGCGATGACGTCGGTCCAGTTGACCACGCCGAGGCGGACCTTCTGGCACACCGCAGGTTCGCCAGCAAATACTGGCAGGGCAAAGCTGGTACTCAACACAAGGGGTAACAGGCTGCGGCGGATCAAGCTGTGCATGGTGGCTCTCCATCGGCAGTGCATGTTGTTATGGTGGGCGACCTCTGCGGGCCGTGTGACTAAGCTACCCGGCAAGCCCAGGCAAAAGTCGCACGCTGGCGACCAACATTTGCACCCTGGCGACTACCTTGTGCGGGAGCCCTCGATGGCCGTTACCATTCACTTTCTGCTGTTGCCGGGTTTTTCCGCGATGGGCTTTATCAGTGCCCTGGAGCCGTTGCGGGTGGCCAACCGCTTTCGCGGGACGTTATATCGCTGGCGCGTGCTCAGCCTGGACGGCGGCGCGGTGCAGGCGAGCAATGGCATGTCGGTCAATGCCGATGCTGCATTGGCGGGGGAGGCGGCGCCGCAGATGCTCTTGGTGGTGGCCGGCTTTGACCCGCTGGCGCACTACAGCCTGGGTTTGCAGCAGGCACTGCGCCGGCTCGAGCATGAAGGAGTGATCCTCGGCGGGATCGATACCGGCGCGATGCTGCTGGCTGAAGCCGGCCTGCTCGAAGGCTACCGGGCGACTTTGCACTGGGAAGCGCTGGAAGCGTTCAAGGAGCGCTACCCACGCTTGCAGGCCACGCAGGAGTTGTTCGAGATCGACCGGCGGCGGATCACCTGTGCCGGTGGTACGGCCTCGATCGACCTGATGCTCGATCTGATCGCCCAGGCCCATGGCAGCGAGTTGGCGGTACAGGTCTCGGAGCAGTTCGTGCTCGGCCGCATCCGCCCACGCCAGGATCACCAGCGCATGCAGATTGCCGCGCGCTACGGGCTGAGCAACAAGAAGCTGGTCAAGGTGATCGGCGAGATGGAGCGCAATACCGAGGAGCCGTTACATACCCAGGTGCTGGCCGACCTGATCCAGGTCACCCGGCGCCAGTTGGAGCGGTTGTTCCGGCTGCACCTGAACGACACGCCGAGCGGCTTCTATCTGCGCCTGCGGCTGGACAAGGCGCGCCAGTTGCTACGCCAGACCGACATGAGCGTACTGCAGGTCAGCATCGCCTGCGGCTTTGACTCGGCGTCATACTTTACCCGCTGTTACCGGGCGCGCTTCGAGCGCTGCCCGCGGGCCGACCGCCACACCAGTGCGGCGTCATGAAGGCGGCGGATCATTGCTGGCCGATCGACTGCAGGTATTCGGAGCGATCATCGCTGCGCTGCGCCACGCAGGTGTTCCAGGCGGCTTCGAAGGCCTTGCTGCCGGTTTTTTCAGCGGCGGTCTCGACCTTGCAGTCGGCATCGCGCAGTTGCGTCCACAGGGTCTGCGCAGCGCGGAAACGCTCGGACAGGCTCTGCACCTTGTCGCCCTCATCCGGATACTGGTCGCGAATCCGCTGGATCAGGTCATCGAACGCCGCTTGCAGCTCACGCTCGGCGGTCTGCTTGTTGTAGGCGGCGCAGGCGTAGCCCTGGGCATCGCTGTCGACGTTGTCGCATGGGGTGGACTCATCGTCGGCGGCGAACGCGAACGGCGCGCTCAACAATAAAGTCAGGCCTATCAATGAATTGATCCGCAGCATGTTCACTTCCCATGAAAAAGTCGGGCAATTCTCGCTCAGCGCTGCCCCCTTGAACAGGCTTGAACGACATTTGTCATGAAGCCAACTGTCGCGATGAGGGCTTTGACGCTTTCGGTATGGCCCTTGTCGTTTTTGCATCCGGCTCGTCGTTCGCGCAGGCATATGCTGGCCCTAAACGCCGACACCTGATTCGGCGCAACCCATATCAAAAAGGGGACAGCCTGATGAGCCCAGCCGAATTACACGCCGACAGCATCGTCATCGATGGCCTGATCATCGCCAAGTGGAACCGCGAGCTGTTCGAGGACATGCGTAAAGGCGGCCTGACCGCAGCCAACTGCACAGTGTCGGTGTGGGAAGGGTTCAAGGCCACCGTCGACCAGATCGCCGCCAGCCAGAAGCTGATCCGCGACAACAGCGACCTGGTGATGCCGGTACGCACTACCGCCGACATCCGCAAGGCCAAGGAGCTGGGCAAGACCGGCATCCTCTTCGGCTTCCAGAACGCCCACGCCTTCGAGGACCAGATCGCCTACGTCGATGTGTTCAAGCAGCTCGGCGTCGGCATCGTGCAGATGTGCTACAACACCCAGAACCTGGTCGGCACCGGTTGCTACGAGCGTGATGGCGGCCTGTCTGGTTTCGGCCGCGAAATCGTCGCCGAGATGAACCGTGTCGGGATCATGTGCGACCTGTCCCATGTCGGCTCGAAAACCTCCGAAGAAGTCATCCTCGAATCGAAAAAACCGGTGTGCTACTCGCACTGCCTGCCGTCGGGCCTGAAGGAACACCCGCGCAACAAGTCCGATGCCGAACTCAAGTTCATCGCCGATCACGGCGGCTTCGTTGGCGTGACCATGTTTGCGCCGTTCCTGGCCAAGGGCATCGATTCGACCATCGACGATTACGCCGAGGCGATCGAATACACCATGAACATCGTCGGTGAAGATTCCATCGGCATCGGCACCGACTTTACCCAGGGTCACGGCCAGGAGTTCTTCGAATACCTGACCCACGACAAGGGCTACGCCCGCCGTCTGACCAACTTCGGCAAGATCATCAACCCGCTTGGCATCCGCACTGTAGGCGAGTTCCCCAACCTCACCGAAACCCTGCTCAAGCGCGGCCACAGCGAACGCGTGGTGCGCAAGATCATGGGCGAGAACTGGGTCAACGTGCTCAAGGATGTGTGGGGCGAGTAAGCCGCACTCCAAACCGTTCTGCCCAGGCCAAAACAGTCTGGGCCATCTCTCAAAAATTTCTGGAGTTAAGTTTCCATGGCCAAGATCGCCCCGCAATTGCCAATCGAAGTCGACAGCGAGACCGGTGTCTGGACTTCCGACGCGCTGCCGATGCTGTATGTGCCACGCCATTTCTTCGTCAACAACCACATGGGTATCGAAGAAGTACTGGGCGCCGACGCCTACGCCGAGATCCTCTACAAGGCCGGCTACAAGTCGGCCTGGCACTGGTGTGAAAAAGAAGCCGAATGCCATGGCCTGGAAGGCGTGGCGGTGTTCGAACACTACATGAAGCGCCTGTCCCAGCGCGGCTGGGGCCTGTTTGAAATCGAAGCCATCGACCTCGACAAGGGCACCTGCAGCGTCAGGCTCAAGCACTCGGCGTTCGTCTATGTGTACGGCAAGGTTGGCCGCAAGGTCGACTACATGTTCACCGGCTGGTTTGCCGGCGCCATGGACCAGATTCTCGCCGCCCGTGGCAGCTCGCTGCGCACCGTGGCAGAGCAGGTCTACGGCGGGTCGGAAGAGGGCCACGAAGATGGCCTGTTCGTTACAAAGCCGTTGTAAGCCTGAGCCGGAGATAGCGTCATGGCCTTCGAAGCAATGTTCCAGCCGATCCAGATCGGCAAACTGACCATCCGTAACCGCGTGCTGAGTACTGCTCACGCCGAGGTGTATGCCACCGACGGCGGCATGACCACCGACCGTTACGTCAAATACTACGAAGAGAAGGCCAAGGGCGGTATCGGCCTGGCCATCTGTGGTGGCTCGTCGGTGGTCGCCATCGACAGCCCGCAGGAATGGTGGGCTTCGGTCAACCTGTCGACCGACCGGATCATCCCGCACTTCCAGAACCTTGCCGACGCCATGCACAAGCACGGCGCCAAGATCATGATTCAGATTACCCACATGGGCCGTCGCTCACGCTGGGACGGTTTCAACTGGCCAACCCTGATGTCGCCGTCGGGTGTGCGTGAGCCAGTGCACCGTGCGACCTGCAAGACCATCGAGCCGGAAGAGATCTGGCGGGTGATCGGCAACTATGCACAAGCCGCGCGCCGGGCCAAGGAAGGTGGCCTGGATGGCGTCGAACTGTCGGCGGTGCACCAGCACATGATCGACCAGTTCTGGAGCCCGCGGGTCAACAAGCGTACCGACGAATGGGGCGGCAGCTTCGAAGGCCGGATGAAGTTCGGCATGGAAGTGCTCAAAGCCGTGCGCGCCGAGGTTGGTGACGATTTCTGCGTGGGCATGCGCATCTGTGGTGACGAGTTCCACCCCGATGGCCTCAGCCACGAAGACATGAAGCAGATCGCCGCGTACTACGATGCGACCGGCATGCTCGATTTCTTCGGTGTGATCGGTTCGGGCTGCGACACCCACAACACCCTGGCCAACGTCATCCCCAACATGAGCTTCCCGCCGGAGCCGTTCCTGCACCTGGCAGCCGGCATCAAGGAAGTGGTCAAGGTCCCGGTGCTGCACGCGCAGAACATCAAGGACCCGAACCAGGCGCAGCGCATCCTCGAGGGCGGCTATGTCGACATGGTCGGCATGACTCGGGCGCACATGGCTGACCCGCACCTGATCGCCAAGATCAAGATGGGCCAGATCGATCAGATCAAACAATGCGTCGGTGCCAACTACTGCATCGACCGCCAGTATCAAGGGTTGGATGTGCTGTGCATCCAGAACGCCGCGACCTCCCGTGAATACATGGGCGTGCCGCACATCATCGAGAAGACTACCGGCGTCAAACGCAAGGTGGTGGTGGTCGGTGCCGGCCCTGCCGGCATGGAAGCGGCGCGGGTTGCCGCCGAGCGTGGCCACGACGTCACCGTGTTCGAGAAGAAAGAGCAGATGGGCGGGCAGATCACCATTGCTGCCAAGGCTCCGCAACGCGACCAGATTGCCGGTATCACCCGCTGGTACCAGCTCGAATTCGCCCGCTTGAAGATCGACCTGCGCCTGGGCACTGCGGCCGACATCGCGACCATCCAGGACCTGCGCCCGGACGTGATCGTGCTGGCGGTCGGCGGCCATCCGTTCGTCGAGCAGAACGAGCATTGGGGCGCTGCCGAAGGCCTGGTGGTCAGCAGTTGGGACGTGCTCGATGGCAAGGTTGCGCCGGGCAAGAACGTGCTGGTGTACGACACCATCTGCGAATTCACCGGTATGTCGACCGCGGACTTCATTGCCGACAAAGGCAGCCAGGTCGAGATCGTCACCGACGACATCAAGCCAGGCGTGGCCATGGGCGGTACCACCTTCCCGACCTACTACCGCAGCATGTACCCGAAAGAAGTGATCATGACCGGCGACCTGATGCTGGAAAAGGTCTACCGCGAAGGCGACAAGCTGATCGCGGTGCTGGAAAACGAATACACCGGCGCCAAGGAAGAGCGGGTGGTTGACCAAGTGGTGATCGAGAACGGTGTGCGTCCTGACGAAGAGCTGTACTACGGGCTCAAAGAGGGGGCGCGCAACAAGGGCCAGATCGATGTGGAGGCGCTGTTTGCCATCAAGCCACAGCCGATCCTCAGCCAGCCGGGCGAAGGCTACTTGCTCTATCGCATTGGTGACTGCGTGGCCCAGCGCAACGTGCACGCGGCGATCTACGACGCCTTGCGCCTGTGCAAGGACTTCTGATCGATCGCACATGAACTGGCCCTCCTGTAGGAGCGGCCTTGTGTCGCGAAAGGGTCGCGAAGCGGCCCCGGCGATCTTGTGACGCTACATAGATCCTGGGGCTGCGTTGCAGCCCTTTCGCGACGCAAGGCCGCTCCTACAGGGGTCCGCGCCGCGCTTGCTTGAGCGCGGCGCACGATTTCAGCTGTTGTGGGAGCCTCCCATGTTGAACACCCTTCTACCCATTCTGCTGTTCGCGGCCCTTGGCCTGGCAGTGCTCGGCGCGTTGCGCCGGGTGCGCATGTGGCGCCGTGGCCGGCCGTCCAAGGTCAACCTGCTCGGCGGCCTGCTGGCCATGCCGCGGCGCTACCTGGTGGATCTGCACCATGTGGTCGAGCGCGACAAGTACATGTCCAACACCCACGTCGCCACTGCAGGTGGCTTTGTGTTGTCGGCAGCGCTGGCGATTCTGGTGCATGGCTTTGGCCTGCAGAACAAGATCCTTGGCTACGCCCTGCTGGTCGCCACCGTGATCATGTTCACCGGCGCACTGTTCGTCTTCAAGCGGCGCCTCAATCCGCCTGCGCGGCTGTCCAAAGGGCCGTGGATGCGCCTGCCGAAAAGCCTGTTGGTATTCGCGGCGAGCTTCTTCATTGCGACGCTGCCGGTGGCCGGCATCCTGCCCGCCAATACTGGCGGCTGGGTGATGGTCGCGGTGCTGGGCCTTGGTGTGTTGTGGGGCGTGTCCGAGCTGTTCTTCGGCATGACCTGGGGCGGGCCGATGAAGCACGCCTTCGCCGGTGCCCTGCACCTGGCCTGGCACCGCCGCGCCGAACGCTTTGGCGGTGGCCGCTCGACCGGGCTCAAGCCAATCGATCTGGAAGACCCGAACGCGCTGCTCGGTGTGGAAAAGCCTGCCGATTTCACCTGGAACCAGCTGCTCGGTTTTGACGCCTGCGTGCAATGCGGCAAGTGTGAGGCGATGTGCCCGGCGTTCGCCGCCGGTCAGCCACTGAACCCGAAGAAGCTGATCCAGGACATGGTCATCGGCCTGGCCGGTGGCACCGACGCCAAGTTCGCCGGCAGCCCGTATCCGGGCAAGCCGCTGGGCGAGCATGGCGGCCATCCGCATCAGCCGATCGTCAATGGCCTGGTCGATGCCGACACGCTGTGGTCCTGCACCACCTGCCGTGCCTGCGTCGAGGAATGCCCGATGATGATCGAGCACGTCGATGCCATCGTCGACATGCGCCGTCACCTGACTTTGGAACGCGGCGCCACGCCGAACAAGGGCGCCGAGGTGCTCGACAACCTGATCGCCACCGACAACCCGGGCGGCTTCAACCCGGGTGGGCGAATGAACTGGGCCGCCGACCTCAACTTGCAGCTGCTCAGCGAGGTGAAAACCACCGAGGTGCTGTTCTGGGTCGGTGATGGCGCCTTCGACATGCGCAACCAGCGCACCCTGCGTGCCTTCGTCAAAGTGCTCAAGGCGGCAGGCGTGGACTTTGCCGTGCTCGGCCTGGAAGAACGCGACAGCGGCGACGTTGCCCGTCGCCTGGGCGATGAAGCTACCTTCCAGCAACTGGCCAAACGCAATATCCAGACCCTGGCGCAGTACCGCTTCAAGCGCATCGTCACCTGCGACCCGCACAGCTTCCATGTGCTGAAGAATGAATACGGCGCGCTCGGTGGTGACTATCAGGTGCTGCATCACAGCACTTATATCGCCGAGCTGATCGCCGCCAACAAGCTCAACCTAGGCCAGCACAAAGGTTCCAGCGTGACCTATCACGACCCGTGCTACCTGGGCCGCTACAACGGCGAGTACGAGGCGCCGCGCGAAGTGCTCAAGGCGCTGGGCATCGAAGTGCGCGAGATGCAGCGCTCGGGCTTCCGTTCACGCTGCTGCGGCGGCGGTGGCGGTGCGCCGATCACCGACATCCCGGGCAAGCAACGGATCCCCGATATGCGCATGGACGACATCCGCGAAACCGAGGCCGAAGTGGTCGCCGTGGGTTGCCCACAGTGCACCGCGATGCTTGAAGGCGTGGTCGAACCACGGCCACTGATCAAGGACCTCGCCGAGTTGGTCGCCGATGTGCTGATCGAAGCCGATGCTCCAGCTACTGCGAAAGCTGCAGCAGCCAAACGTGAACCTGCGGAGGTGCATTGATGAGCGACATCATCCGCCGCGACCCACGCGCCGAGTGGATCGCCCGTAACCGTCTGCATCCGCTGCACGCAGCGATGCAGACCCAGCAAACCAGCTGGATGGGGCCCAATGGCATCATCCGCAAGAACCCCCACGCAATTGCCGCAGGCTTCATTGCGGCCAGCGGCCTCAAGCGGCTGGACCGCAGCGGTGCCCAGCAAGGCACCGCTACCGGGGGCCGGCGTACGGCTGCAGCTGAAGTGCAGTTGCCGCTACATCAGGTGGCAGATCCTGCGTTCTACATCGCCGTGGTCCCGGACATGGTCGGCGGCCGCCTTGGCCCTCACGACCGCGACTTGCTCGGCCTGGCCCACAGCCTGGCCGGCAAGGATGGCGCTGTGCTGGCAATTGTTTTTGGCGAGCACAAGGAAGGCAATTTCGGCGCCGCCGGTGTCGATCGCCTGCTGGTGATCGAAGGCGAGGCATTCCAGGGTTATGCACCGGAGCAACTGGTGCAGGGCCTGCGCGCAGTGGATAACCAGTTTGCCCCGCAGCACTGGCTGCTGCCCGACAGCCGCACCGGTGGCGGTGAGCTTGGCCGGCGCTTTGCTGCATCACTGGGTGAACGCCCGGCGACGCGGGTCTGGCAGATCAAGGATGGCCAGTGCATCGGCCGTGCTGGCGCGGGCCAACAAGACCTGCAACGGGGCATGGCACGGCTGATTCTGGCTGCTGCCGAATGCGCCGAGCCGGTCAGTGAAACCCGCCATGAAGCGCTGCCGGTCGAGTTGTCCACAAGCGTTGCGCGCAGCTTGTCGCGCATCGAGGACCTTGGCTCGGTGGCGGTCGACCCGGCCGCCATTGCCATGGCCGAGTCGGAATTCATCGTCTCTGGCGGTAACGGCGTCAAGGACTGGGAGCTGTTCCACCGTGCCACCGCTGCATTGGGCGCCACCGAAGGTGCCTCGCGGGTGGCGGTCGACGACGGCTTCATGCCGCGTACGCGCCAGGTGGGTGCCACCGGTACCTGGGTTACCGCACGGGTGTACGTCGCGATCGGCATCTCAGGCGCGATCCAGCACCTGCAGGGCATTGGTGCCTGTGACAAGGTGGTGGCGGTGAACATGGACCCTGGCTGCGACATGATCAAACGGGCCGACCTGTCAGTGATTGGCGACAGCGCGGCGATTCTTCAGGCTCTGATCGAAGCTGTGGATAACTACCGCAGCGGCGGCCAGCGCGACGCGGCATAAGGGTTCCAACATGAGTACAAAGGTCATTAGCCTGGTTTCCATTGGTGCTCATCCCGGCTCTGGCCGTAGTCGCCGGGCCGAGCAGGATGCCCGTGCGGTCGAGCTGGGGTTGCAGCTGGCTGGGGATAACTTGCAGGTGGTGCATGCTGGCGATCACCGCCAGGAGGCGCTGCGCGCTTATCTGGGCATGGGCCTGGATCATCTGGATGTACTTGAGCAACCGGAAGGGGCTGACGTGCTCGAAGTGCTTGGCGACTATCTACGTGATGCTGGCGCCCAGTTGGTGTTGACCGGCAGCCAGGCCGAGACCGGCGAGGGTTCCGGCATGTTGCCGTTCTTGCTCGCCGAGAAGCTGGGGTGGCCATTGATTGTCGGGCTGGCCGAGGTCGAGTCGATCGAGAATGGCACCGCCCAGGTATTGCAGGCGCTGCCGCGTGGTCAGCGGCGCCGGTTGAAAGTGCGCTTGCCGTTGCTGGCCACTGTGGATAACGCAGCGCCCAAGCCACGCCAGAGCGCGTTCGGTCCTGCGCGACGCGGTGTGCTGGCTGCTCGTGATGTGGCGATTGTCGAAGATGAGCTGCTGGCGGATGCCGAGCTGCAACCGGCCCGACCACGGCCCAAGCGGCTCAAGGTGATCAAGGCCAAGAGCGGCGCGGATCGGATGAAGGCTGCAACAGCCAAGGCCAGCGGTGGTGGCGGCAAGGTGCTGAAGGATGTTTCCCCCCAGGAAGGCGCCGAGGCCATCCTCAAGCTGCTGGTAGAGGAAGGAGTGCTGCGCTAGTAGCGGCCTCCCGACTCATGCGGGTACGGCGGTGGCGCGCGGTCCCTGTAGGAGCGGCCTTGTGTCGCGAAAGGGCTGCGAAGCGGCCCTACATTTTCAACTTCACCGCTGACATCGTTGGGCCCGCTCTGCGGGCCTTTCGCGACACAAGGCCGCTCCTACAGGGGGCAGTGGTGTTACGCACATTTGCTGTTAGCCAGGCTGTGGATAAAGTGTTCGCTAATGCCTGCAGCCCTTTGAATTCGCGGCTTACAGCCAGCTGTACAATAATTGATCAGGCTAAGCCATGGATTTTCATGGCTTTTTTGCGTGTTCAAGCTTTGAAGTTGCCCACAATCGCTGTTAGCCGGCCTGTGGATAAACTGTTCGGCTAACTCGCTAGGGCACGTAGTCCGTGGCTTACAGAGAATTGATCAAAATTCGATCAATCTTGTTCACAAGATGCTCAGATGCCTGAGATTCAGGGCTCTCGATAGCTTATCCACATGCGTAGCGAGCGTTGTTCACAAAGTCTGTTGGCGCTTCTGTGGACAACATGTTCGGCATCCGCTGCAAGCCACGTATCTAAAGGCCTGCATGGGATTGATCAATAATTGATCAGGAGGGGAGTGGAGCGAGGTCTGAGGATGCTGCCGGGTACCTGTGGACAACTTGCCGGGCACACCCATAGGCATGCCCGGCAGGTCTATTACTGCGTAACGACTTCTTTCAGATAAGGCGCAGGTTCCGCCCCGAGGTTTTCCAGCACGCGCTGGCTGTACCAGTCGATGAAGTTGACCACACCAAACTCGTAAGTCTTGGAGTACGGCCCAGGCTGATAAGCAGTGGAGTTGATCCCGCGCTGGTTCTCTTCAGCCAGACGGCGGTCCTGGTCGTTGGTCGCGTCCCACACTTTGCGCATCTGCTCTGGGTCGTAATCAACGCCTTCAACAGCGTCCTTGTGGACCAGCCACTTGGTGCTGACCAAAGTCTCCTGAGCACTGATCGGCCACACCGTGAAGACAATCATGTGATCGCCCATGCAGTGGTTCCAGGAGTGCGGCAGGTGCAGGATGCGCATTGAGCCCAGGTCTGGGTTCTGGATGCGGCCCATGAGCTTCTTGCTCGCCTGCTTGCCGTCCATGGTCATCGACACGGTGCCCTTGAGCAGCGGCATGCGCACGATGCGGTTACGCAGGCCGTGGCTCTTGTGCAGGTAAGGGATCTTCTCCGCTTCCCAGGCCGTAGCGCAGGCGGCGACGTGGTCCTTGAACGACTGATCGGCACGCGGGTCGTTGGTGTCGTCCCACTCGAGCAGGGTCTTTAGCAGCTCTGGGTGCGAACCGGAGCAGTGGTAGCACTCGCGGTTGTTCTCCAGCACCAGCTTCCAGTTGGCTTTCTCCAGCAAGGTGGTTTGCACCGCCACCTTGGTGTTCTCCATGTCGTACGGTTCCATGTAGTGGTCGAGCGTAGCCAGGAACTCGTCGATCGCCGGCGGGTTCTGCGCCAGGCTGATGAAGATGTAGCCACCAGCGACCTTGACGTTGACCGGCTTGAGGCCGTACTCCTTCATGTCGAAGTCATCGCCCATTTCGGTGCCGGCAAACAGCAGGCGACCGTCCAGCTCGTAGGTCCACTGGTGGTAATGGCAGACCAGCTTGGCGACCTTGCCCTTCTCGCTGGTGCACAGCCGCGAGCCGCGGTGGCGGCAGACGTTGTGGAACGCATGCACCTTGCCTTCGGCGCCGCGGATGACAATGATCGGGTTTTTGCCGACTTGCAGGGTGAGGAAGTTGCCCTTGGTCGGGATCTCGCAGGTCATGCCCGCGATCAGCCATTCCTTCTGGAAAATTTCCTGCATGTCGATCTGAAACAGACGCTCGTCAGTGTAGAACGGCTGGGGCAGCGAGTAGGTGCGCTCGCGGGTCTGCAGCATCTCGGCGGTGGCCTTGCGTGCAGCTTCCAGTGGATCGCCCAGGCTCAGGGTTGCGGTGACGTCCATCGTTGTAATCCTCAAGGCCGATAAAGGCCGGCGAAAGGTGGCTAATCGTTGTTTTAGTGCCGCAAGGCAGGTGCAGAAAACATCAGGTCTATTTGCCGTGGAGTGTGCGATCAAGGGCGCCTTGAGCCGTATCCATGGGCGACATGGCCGAATCGAATTCCGACGCGCCAGCCCTTGTCGTGCGGGGCTGGTCGCGATAAGCACGCCGATGTCGCTGATGGGAATGTGCCGGGCCACGGCCTTGAGCATTATCGGAGCCATAAAAGGCCGGTAGTCGGCCGTTGGAGAACAACATGTCCGAAACATTCCTCAACCCGGTCAGCACCCAGACCTGGGCCAACGGCCGCCACATCGTGCGCTGCGTCAAGGTCATCCAGGAAACCTGGGATGTGCGCACCTTCTGCTTCATGGCCGACCAGCCGATCATGTTCTTCTTCAAGCCCGGCCAGTTCGTCACCCTGGAGCTTGAAATCGAAGGCAAGCAGGTGATGCGCTCGTACACCATCTCCAGTTCGCCGTCGGTGCCGTACAGCTTCTCGATCACGGTCAAGCGGGTACCGGGTGGGCATGTTTCCAACTACCTGCACGACACCATGCACGAAGGCGCCGAACTGCCGGTGCACGGCCCGGTCGGCTTGTTCAACGCAATCGATTTCCCGGCACCGAAGGTGCTCTACCTTAGCGGTGGCGTCGGTATCACCCCGGTGATGTCGATGGCGCGCTGGTTCTATGACACCAACGCCAATGTCGACATGGTGTTCGTCCACAGCGCGCGTTCACCGAAGGACATCATCTACCACCGCGAGCTGGAACAGATGGCCTCGCGCATTCCCAACTTCAGCCTGCACATCATTTGTGAGAAGCACGGGCTGGGCGAGCCGTGGGCAGGTTATCGGGGGTATCTGAACCAGCGCCTGATGGAGCTGATCGCCCCGGATTACATGGAGCGCGTGGTGTTCTGCTGCGGGCCTACGCCGTACATGAGCGCGGTCAAGCGTATGCTCGAGGCGGTCGGCTTCGACATGAAGAACTACCACGAGGAGTCGTTTGGCGCGACCCCGGCGGAGGCCAAGGCCGACGCTGTCGAGCACGCCGAACAGGCAGCCGATGCACCGGAAGTGGATCTGTCCGATCTGAACCTGGTGGAGTTCGTCGGCAGCGAGAAGAGCATCCGCGTGGCCCCGGGCGAGACCGTGCATGCGGCGGCGGCCAAGGTTGGCCTGATGATCCCGAAAGCCTGCGGCATGGGCATCTGCGGCACCTGCAAGGTGCTCAAGCTGGGCGGCGAAGTGGACATGGAGCACAACGGCGGCATCACCGAAGAGGATGAAGCCGAGGGCTACATCCTCTCCTGCTGCAGCGTGCCGCGCGGCGACGTTCGTATCGAGTACTAAGCCGAGGCCGCGTGAGCGCTGCAGCCTGGGTCAGACGCGGAAGCGTGCAACCAGGCTGCTGAGGTCAACTGCCAGGCGCGACAGCTCGGCACTCGCCGCGCTGGTCTGGTGTGCCCCGGTGGCGCTTTGCACCGACAGGTCGTTGATGTTGACCAGATTACGGTCGACTTCGCGGGCGACCTGAGCCTGCTCTTCGGCCGCACTGGCGATGACCAGGTTACGCTCGTTGATGTGTGCTACGGCCGTGGCGATGGTGTCCAGCGCCAGGCCCGCGCCGCGGGCGATGTTCAGGGTCGATTCGGCGCGTTCGGTGCTGGTGCGCATCGACTCGACCGCCTGGCCGGTGCCGCCCTGGATGGTGCCGATCATGCGCTCGATCTCGCTGGTCGACTGCTGGGTGCGATGCGCCAGTGCACGCACTTCGTCAGCCACCACGGCAAAACCACGCCCGGCCTCACCGGCCCGGGCTGCCTCGATGGCGGCGTTGAGGGCGAGCAGGTTGGTCTGATCGGCCAGGCCGCGAATCACGTCGAGTACCTTGCCGATATCACGCGACTGTTCGGCCAGGTGAGTGATCAGCTTGGCAGTACCCTGTACGTCACCGCTCATGCGCTCGATGGCGCTGACGGTTTCCAGTACCAGGTCACGGCCATCGCTGGTGGAACGGCTGGCTTCAGCCGAAGCCTCCGAGGTGCTGACGGCATTGCGCGCCACTTCCTCGACCGCGCTGGTCATCTCGGTAACGGCAGTGGCGGCCTGTTCGATTTCGGCGTTCTGCTGCTGCAGGCCGCGCGCGCTCTCGTCGGTCACGCTGTTGAGCTCTTCGGCCGCCGAGGCCAGCTGGGTAGAGGAGCCGGCGATCAGGTGCAGGGTGTCGCGCAGCTTTTCCTGCATGCGGGCCATGGCTCGCTGCAGGCGCGCTGCTTCGTCGCTGCCTTCGGCGCGAATGGTGTGGGTGAGGTCGCCGTCGGCTACCTGTTCAGCTGCCTGCAAGGCTTCTTCGATCGGCTTGACGATGCTGCGGGTCAGCAGCAATGCGCAGATCAGGGTCAGCACGGTGGCGGCGATGAGCAGACCGATCACCAGGGTGAACGCCGTGCTGTACTGATTGGCGGCGGTGGCGTTAGCGTTGCGCGCCTGCTCGGTGTTCATTTCCAGCAGGGTGTTCATGACCTTGTTGATCTGCTCGGAGTTGGTCAGCAGGTCGCGGTTGAGCAGGTCGGCCAGTTCCTCGATGCGGTTGGCCTGGCTCAGGTTGCGCATGCGGGTTTCCAGCTGGCGGTACTGGGTCAGCAACTGGCCGTACTGATCGAACGCGGCTTGTTCTTCGACGTCGACGATAAACGTCTGGTAACGGCTCTGGGCCTTGTCGATTTGCGCGTTGCGCTCGTCCAGCAGGCGCAGGGTGTCTTGCTGAGCGGCCGGGTCACGATTGACCAGCAGACGATAGGACAGCGTACGCAAGCGCAGGCTCAACGCGGTCAGTTCATCGAGGGTTTTGATGCTCGGCACGTTGATGCTTTCGATGGCGACACCCGCCTGGCGAATCTTGCCCATCTGGACCAGCGAAAACACGCCAAGGCCGAGCATCAATGCGCCGATCAAGGCAAACCCGAGCAAGGCGCGCGGGGCGATATTCATATTGCGTAGGGACATGATTTGGACAATCCGGGCAAGGTAAGGTGGCGCGCAATCCTTGCGTCGAGATAAGACCTGTATGGCTATCGGTCATGACCGGCCAGTCTTGAGTTCGATGAGCAAAAGCCCGAGTTGGCCGCGACAAATCCTGACCGGCGGTTGACCCAGGCCGGAACAAGGTGGCCGATCCCCTGTCAATCTGGCCTGGCTGAAGCCTTTTGACCCGATATTTAATGGCGGGGGCGCGTGCTTTTCTTTATCGTGTGCGCCCTCTGCAACAACCCGAGATAGACATACCCCATGTTGGAAACTTCCCTGAATCAACTCGAGCAGCTGGTCAACGACCTGATGCAGAAAAACACCCAGCTGAGCGAGCAGAACGCTGCCATCGCCCAGGAACTGGCCCAGGCCAAGGAAGACAACGACAGCCTGCAGCTGTCGCTGATGGAACAGGAAGAGAAACACGGCGCCACTGCTGCGCGTATCCAGGCGCTGGTTGAGCGCGCCAGCGCAGGTGTCGTCAACGGATGAAACTGCAAGCGCAGCCGATCAATGTCGTGTCGATTCTGGGTATCGACTATTCGATCAAGGCCCCTGAAGGCCAGGAAGAGACCCTCTCGCAGGCTGTGCGGATGCTCAACACCGCCCTCAACGAAACCAAGCGCCAGTACCCGACCCTGATCGGTGACAAGCTGCTGGTGCTGGCGGCGCTGAATCTGTGCTCGCGGCAGATCGAACTGCAAAAAGAGCATCAAGTGACGCTCGCCCGCACCCAGGCGCAGATCGATGCCACGGTAGATGCCATCGCACGCACCATCGGCGAGCAGTAAAGCACCAGCCAACAGGCAAAATTCGAGCGGGGGGCAGCCATGCGGTGACGCGTGGCTGTTCCCCGTTTTGCGTTAGCGTTTGTCGATGATTGCTGGATTGAATGGATACGTAAGTGTATACAATCCCCCAAAACAAGAATCCTGGGGGAGGAAAACGTATGCGTATCTGGCGGCGAAGTATCCAGTTGCAGTTGATCGCAGGCATGGGCACGGCCCTGTTGGTGAGCATCCTGGTGGTGGTTGCGATCTATACCGTGGCGGTCAATCGCCTGACCGAGCGCTATTTGCTCGACACCGCTCTGCCGGCCAGCATCGAGGCCATTCGCAACGATATCGAGCGCATGCTTAGCCAGCCGCTGGTGGCGGCCGCCGATATTGCCGGCAATACCCTGCTGCGTGACTGGCTCGCTGCCGGTGAGAATCCCGCCGAGGCGGCGCGCTTCATCGAATACCTGGACGCTGCCAAGCAGCGCAACCATGCGTTTACCGCCTTGTTCGCCGCCACTGCGAGCGGCCACTACTACAACGAGAAAGGCCTGGATCGCACCCTTAGCCGGCAGAACCCCAAGGACCAGTGGTTCTATGGCTACATCGACAGTGGTGCCGAGCGGCTGATCAATATCGACGTGGATGGCGCCACCGGCGAGGTGGCGCTGTTCATCGACTATCGCATCGAAAAGGCCGGGCAGCTGGTCGGCATCGCCGGCATGGGCTTGCGCCTGACCGAGTTGTCCAAGCTGATCCACGACTTCAGCTTTGGCGAGCAGGGCAGGGTCATGCTGGTGCGCAACGACGGCCTCATCCAGGTCCACCCGGACAACCAATACAGCGCCAAACGCACGCTCGCCGAACAGGTCGGTGGCGACGCCGCCAAGCGTTTACTGGGGCAGGGCGCAGGCTTGCAGCGTAGCCAGTTCGAACGTGACGGCGAGCAGTATCTGGCCCTGAGCCTGCCGCTGCGTGATCTCAACTGGACGCTGGTGGCCGAAGTGCCACAGGCGCAGATCTACGCGCAGATGCGCCAGGCGGTATGGTTGACCAGCTTGATTGGTGGGGCAGTAGCCTTGCTCTCATTGCTGCTGGTGGTGCTGCTGGCGCGCGGGTTGGTGCGCCCGATCCGTCAGGTGACCACGGCGCTGGTGCAGATTGGTGGCGGTGCCGGCGACCTGAGCCATCGCCTGGATGATTCCCGCGAGGATGAACTGGGTGACCTGGCTCGCGGCTTCAACCGCTTTCTCGACAGCCAGAGGGCGCTGATCGCCGAGGTGCTGAGCACTACCGAGCGCCTGCACCGTTCGGTCGAACAGGTGACGCAGGTAGTCGGCAACACCGCCGACCGCTCGGAACGTCAGCAACAGATGACCGAGATGGTCGCCACCGCCGTGCACCAGATGGGCCTGACTGTGCAGGACGTTGCGCAAAACGCAGGACATGCGGCGTACGCCTCGCAGTCGGCGCGTGACGAAGCGGTGCAGGCGCGCCAGCAGGTGCAGCAGTCGGTACAGGGTATCCATGGCATGTCCGGTGAAATCAGCCGGGCCGCCGAGGCGGTGGGCCAGTTGGCGCAGGAAGTGGCCTCGATCGATGAGGTGCTGGCGGTGATTCGCAGCGTTTCCGAGCAGACCAACCTGCTCGCCCTCAATGCGGCCATCGAGGCGGCCCGCGCCGGTGAAATGGGCCGCGGCTTTGCCGTGGTCGCCGATGAAGTGCGCACCCTGGCCCGGCGCACGCAGCTGTCTACCGATCAGGTGCAGCAGATGATTCAGCGCCTCAAGCAGGGCGCCGGCGTGGCTGTGACGTCAATGCAGGCAGGCCAGCTGGCCACCGGTAGCGGGGTTGAAGCAAGCCAGCGCACCGGCGCCTCGCTGGGGGCGATCACCGATCAGGTCGAGCGCATCAGTGACATGAACCAGCAGGTGGCCACCGCGACCGAGCAGCAGTCAGCGGTGACTGAAGAGATCAATCGCAACGTGCAGGGGATTTCCGACCTGGCCCGGCAGACCGCCGCCGAGGTGCTTGGTTGTCGCGAGGAATGCCAGGCACTGCGCCGCTTGGCCGATGACCTGGCGCGGCAGATGGGTGGTTTCAGGCTGTAAAGGGCAGCGCCGGCGGTTGCCGCGAGCCTGTAGGAGCGGCCTTGTGTCGCGAAAGGCCAGCGAAGCTGGCCCGGCGATAGTGGCGGCGAAGCTGAGAATCTGGGGCCGCTGCGCGACCCTTTCGCGACATAAGGCCGCTCCTACAGGGATGGCTCTACAGAGGGGTGGCCGCCACAACTGCGCGGATATCCGCCGCCAGCTCACGCACGCGCGTGAGTTCCGTGTCCCACGAGCACATGAAGCGTGCGCCGCCGCTGCCAATGAAGGTGTAGAAGCGCCAGCCCTTGTTGCGCAGCGCCTCGAGCGCCGGCTCCGGCATTTGCAGAAACACCCCGTTGGCTTCCACCGGGAACATCAGCTTCACCTGAGGCAGGTCGCTGACCAGCGAGGCCAGCAACTGCGCGCAGTGGTTGGCGTGGTTGCCGTGGCGTAGCCAGGCGCCGTCTTCCAGCAGCCCCACCCAAGGCGCGGAGAGGAAGCGCATCTTCGATGCCAGCTGGCCGGCCTGCTTGCAGCGGTAGTCGAAGTCTTCGGCCAGCTCGCGGTTGAAGAACAGGATCGCCTCGCCCACGGCCATGCCGTTCTTGGTGCCGCCAAAGCACAGCACATCGACGCCGGCCTTCCAGGTCAGCTCGGCCGGCGAGCAGCCGAGGAACGAGCAGGCATTGGTGAAGCGCGCGCCATCCATATGCAGGTTGAGGCCCAGCTCCTTGCAGGTGGCGCTGATCGCCTTGAGCTCGTCGGGGCGGTACACGGTGCCGACTTCGGTGGCCTGGGTGAGGGTCACCACGCGTGGTTTCGGATAGTGGATGTCCTGGCGTTTGAGCGCCACTTCGCGGATCGACTCCGGCGTCAGCTTGCCGTTGACGCTGGCCGCGGTGAGCAGCTTGGAGCCGTTCGAGAAAAACTCCGGAGCGCCGCATTCGTCGGTCTCGACGTGGGCGGTCTCCGAGCAGATCACGCTGTGGTAGCTCTGGCACAAGGAGGCCAGGGCCAACGAGTTGGCTGCGGTGCCGTTGAAGGCGAAGAACACTTCGCAGTCGGTTTCGAAGATCTTGCGAAAGTACGCCGCCGCACGCTCGGTCCACTGATCATCGCCGTAGGCGCGCTCGTGGCCCTGATTGGCCTTGGCCATCGCCGCCCAGGCTTCGGGGCAGATGCCGGAATAGTTGTCGCTGGCGAATTGCTGGCTGTTATCTGTCATGACACGGTCCTGTGAACGACGCAGAGATGCACTCTAAACGATCATTTACCCGGTTGCCTATACAACCGTGCACGGCGCAATTGCCCGGCCCGCCGGCGGCTCAGGCACGCGGGCGCAGGCCGATGGCTGATTTTGGCAAGCATGCCCGCGCGCGACAGCCCACCGGCGAATGTCGTAAACGCGCCATTGCAAGGCGTGCGCAGGCATCTGACCCACCCGCCGCAGTCATACCATCGGCACAAAGGGGCACTGAACCCTACTGACAAAAAATGATCGCTGCCGGGAGACACATGATGTTCAGCAAGCAAGACCAGATCCAGGGTTACGACGACGCGCTGCTGGCGGCGATGAATGCCGAAGAACAACGTCAGGAAGATCATATCGAGCTGATCGCTTCGGAAAACTACACCAGCAAGCGCGTGATGCAGGCCCAGGGCAGCGGCCTCACCAACAAATACGCCGAAGGCTATCCGGGCAAGCGCTACTACGGTGGCTGCGAACACGTCGACAAGGTCGAGGCGCTGGCTATCGAGCGCGCCAAGCAGCTGTTCGGTGCCGATTACGCCAACGTCCAGCCGCACTCCGGTTCGTCGGCCAACAGCGCTGTATACCTGGCCTTGCTGCAAGCCGGTGACACCATTCTGGGCATGAGCCTGGCCCATGGTGGCCACCTGACCCACGGCGCCAAGGTCTCGTCCTCGGGCAAGCTGTACAACGCGGTGCAATACGGCATCGACACCGACACCGGCCTGATCGACTACGACGAAGTCGAGCGCCTGGCGGTCGAGCATCAGCCGAAGATGATCGTTGCTGGTTTCTCCGCGTACTCCAAGACCCTCGACTTCCCGCGCTTCCGCGCTATTGCCGACAAGGTGGGTGCGCTGCTGTTCGTCGACATGGCCCACGTTGCTGGCCTGGTTGCCGCTGGCCTGTACCCGAACCCGCTGCCGTATGCCGACGTGGTCACCACCACTACTCACAAGACCCTGCGCGGTCCACGTGGCGGCCTGATCCTGGCCAAGGCCAACCCGGACATCGAGAAAAAGCTCAACGCGGCGGTATTCCCCGGCGCCCAGGGCGGCCCGCTGATGCACGTCATCGCCGGCAAGGCAGTGTGCTTCAAGGAAGCGCAGGAGCCTGGCTTCAAGCAGTACCAGCAGCAGGTCATCGACAACGCCCAGGCCATGGCCGAAGTGTTCATCAAGCGCGGTTATGACGTGGTGTCCGGCGGTACCGACAACCACCTGTTCCTGGTCAGCCTGATCCGTCAGGGCCTGACCGGCAAGGACGCTGACGCAGCCCTGGGCCGCGCGCACATCACTGTCAACAAGAACGCCGTACCCAACGACCCGCAGTCGCCGTTCGTTACCTCGGGCCTGCGCATCGGCACCCCGGCGGTCACAACCCGCGGTTTCAAGGTGGCTCAGTGCGTGGCACTGGCCGGCTGGATCTGCGATGTCCTCGACAACCTGGGCGACGCCGACGTCGAAGCCGACGTTGCCAAGCAGGTCGCCGCACTGTGCGCCGACTTCCCGGTTTACCGCTGAGTGGAGTAACAGACAATGGAACGCTATTCGGGCTTCGGCCTTTTCAAACACTCCCTCAGCCACCACGAAAACTGGCAGCGCATGTGGCGCACGCCGACCCCGAAAAAGGTCTATGACGTGGTGATTGTAGGCGGCGGCGGGCATGGCCTGGCGACGGCTTACTACCTGGCCAAGGTGCACGGCATCACCAACGTTGCCGTGGTCGAAAAAGGCTGGCTGGGCGGCGGCAACACCGCGCGCAACACCACCATCGTGCGCTCCAACTACCTGTGGGACGAGTCGGCCAAGCTCTACGAGCACGCCATGAAACTGTGGGAAGGCCTGTCGCAGGACATCAACTACAACGTGATGTTCTCCCAGCGCGGCGTCTACAACCTCTGCCACACCCTGCAGGACATCCGTGATTCGGAGCGTCGAGTCAGCGCCAACCGCCTCAACGGCGTCGACGGCGAGCTGCTCAATACCGACCAGGTCGCGGCCGAGATCCCGTACCTGGACTGCTCGAAGAACACCCGCTACCCGATCCTCGGTGCAACCGTTCAGCGCCGTGGTGGTGTGGCCCGTCACGATGCCGTGGCGTGGGGCTTTGCCCGCGCTGCCGACGCCCTCGGCGTCGACCTGATTCAACAGACCGAAGTGACCGGTTTCCGCAAGGAAAACGGCGCGGTGATCGGTGTCGAGACCAACAAGGGCTTCATCGGCGCCAAGCGCGTCGGCGTGGTCACTGCCGGTAACTCCGGGCACATGGCGCGCCTGGCTGGCTTCCGTCTGCCGCTCGAGTCGCACCCGCTGCAGGCGCTGGTTTCCGAGCCGATCAAGCCAATCATCGACAGCGTGATCATGTCCAACGCGGTACACGGCTACATCAGCCAGTCGGACAAAGGCGACCTGGTCATCGGCGCCGGTATCGACAGCTGGGTTGGCTACGGCCAGCGCGGTTCGTACCCGGTGATCGAGCACACCCTGCAGGCGATCGTCGAGATGTTCCCGATCCTCTCGCGGGTACGCATGAACCGCCAATGGGGCGGCATCGTCGACACCTGCCCGGACGCCTGCCCGATCATCTCCAAGACCCCGGTGAAGAACCTGTTCTTCAACTGCGGTTGGGGCACCGGCGGCTTCAAGGCCACCCCAGGCTCAGGCAACGTGTTTGCCGCAAGCCTGGCCAAAGGCGAAATGCACCCACTGGCTGCGCCATTCTCCATCGACCGCTTCTACAACGGTGCGCTGATCGATGAACACGGCGCTGCGGCCGTCGCCCACTAATCGGAGACAATCGTCATGTTGCATATTTTCTGTCCCCACTGCGGCGAGCTGCGCTCCGAAGAAGAGTTTCACGCCTCAGGCCAGGCCCATATTGCCCGCCCGCTCGATCCGGCGGCCTGCTCCGACGAGGAGTGGGGTACCTACATGTTCTTCCGCGACAACCCGCGTGGCATTCACCACGAACTGTGGGATCACGTCGCCGGTTGCCGCCAGTATTTCAACGTCACCCGCGACACCGTGACCTACGAAATTCTGGAAACCTACAAGATCGGCGAAAAGCCGCAGATCACTGCCGCCAGCAAGGCTAGCGCCGCGCCGTCGACCGTCAAAGGCCTGGGGGAAAAAGTATGAGCCAGAGTTATCGCCTTGCCAGCGGCGGCCGTGTCAACCGCGGCAAAGTCCTCAATTTCAGCTTCAACGGCAAGACCTATCAGGGTTACGAAGGTGACAGCCTGGCTGCCGCGTTGCTCGCCAACGGCGTCGATGTGGTCGGCCGCAGCTTCAAGTATTCGCGGCCTCGCGGGATCATTGCAGCCGGCACCGAAGAGCCGAATGCGATCCTGCAGATCGGTTCCAGCGAAGCCACCCAGATCCCCAACGTGCGCGCCACTCAGCAGCCGCTGTATGCCGGCCTGGTCGCGACCAGCACCAACGGCTGGCCGAACGTCAACAACGACGTGATGGGCATCCTTGGCAAGGTCGGTGGCAGCATGATGCCGCCGGGCTTCTACTACAAAACCTTCATGTACCCGAAATCGTTCTGGATGACTTACGAGAAGTACATCCGCAAAGCCGCCGGCCTCGGTCGTGCGCCGCTGCAGAACGATCCGGACAGCTACGACTACATGAACCACCACTGCGACGTGCTGATCGTCGGTGCTGGCCCTGCCGGCCTGGCCGCAGCGCTGGCCGCTGGCCGCAGCGGTGCGCGGGTGATCATCGCCGATGAGCAGGAAGAGTTCGGCGGCAGCCTGCTCGACAGCCGTGAGACTCTCGATGGCAAGCCTGCCACCGACTGGGTCGCGGCTACCGTGGCCGAGCTGCAAGGCATGGCCGAAGTGCTGGTACTGCCACGCGCTACCGTCAACGGCTACCACGACCATAACTTCCTGACCATCCACGAGCGCCTGACCGACCACCTAGGTGACCGCGCGCCGATTGGCCAGGTGCGTCATCGCGTCCACCGCGTGCGTGCCAAGCAAGTTGTGCTGGCGGCTGGCGCCCACGAGCGTCCGCTGGTGTACGGCAACAACGATGTGCCGGGCAACATGCTCGCCGGCGCTGTATCGACCTACGTGCGTCGCTACGGCGTGGCGCCTGGGCGCAAGCTGGTGCTGTCGACCAACAACGACCACGCCTATCGCGTTGCGCTGGACTGGCACGATGCCGGCCTGCAAGTGGTCGCGATCGCCGATGCACGCCACAACCCACGCGGTTCGCTGGTGGAAGAAGCACGCGCCAAGGGCATTCGCATCCTCACCTCCAGCGCTGTGGTTGAAGCGACTGGCAGCAAGCATGTGACCGGTGCGCGGGTTGCCGCCATTGACGCCCAGGCGTTCACCGTGACCAGCCCTGGCGAAACCCTGGCCTGCGACCTGATTGCGACCTCCGGCGGCTACAGCCCGATCGTCCACCTGGCCTCGCACCTTGGCGGGCGTCCGGTATGGCGTGAAGACATCCTCGGTTTCGTCCCGGGTGATGCGCCGCAAAAGCGCGTCTGTGTTGGCGGCATGAATGGCGTCTACCCGCTTGGTGATGTCCTGGCCGATGGTTTTGAAGGTGGCGTGCGCGCCGCTACCGAAGCCGGCTTCAAGGCCGTGGTCGGTACCCTGCCCAAAGCCGTCCAGCGAACCGAGGAGCCTACCCTGGCCTTGTTCCAGGTGCCGCATGACAAAGGCACTCGTGGGCCGAAGCAGTTCGTTGACCAGCAGAACGACGTCACCGCTGCCGGCATCGAGCTGGCGACCCGTGAAGGCTTTGAGTCGGTCGAACACGTCAAGCGCTACACCGCGCTGGGCTTTGGTACCGACCAGGGCAAGCTGGGCAACATCAACGGCCTGGCCATCGCCGCCCGTTCGCTGGGTATCAGCATTGCGCAGATGGGCACCACCATGTTCCGCCCCAACTACACGCCGGTTACCTTCGGTGCGGTAGCGGGTCGTCACTGTGGTCACCTGTTCGAGCCGGTACGCTTCACCGCACTGCATTCCTGGCACGTTAAAAACGGCGCCGAGTTCGAGGATGTCGGCCAGTGGAAACGTCCGTGGTATTTCCCAAAACCCGGTGAAGACATCCATGCCGCCGTTGAGCGTGAGTGCAAGGCCGTGCGCGACAGCGTCGGCCTGCTGGACGCCTCGACCCTGGGCAAGATCGACATTCAAGGCCCGGATGCGCGTGAGTTCCTCAACCGTATCTACACCAACGCCTGGACCAAGCTCGATGTGGGCAAGGCCCGTTATGGCCTGATGTGCAAGGAAGACGGCATGGTCTTCGACGACGGCGTGACCGCCTGCGTCGGCGACAACCACTTCATCATGACCACCACGACCGGCGGCGCAGCGCGCGTGCTGGGCTGGATGGAGCTGTACCTGCAGACCGAATGGCCGGAACTGAAGGTGTACTTCACCTCGGTCACCGACCACTGGGCAACCATGACCTTGTCTGGCCCCAACAGCCGCAAGCTGCTGGCCGAGATCAGCGACATCGACCTGGACAAGGACGCCTTCCCGTTCATGACCTGGAAGGAAGGCACCGTTGGCGGCGTGCCGGCGCGGGTGTTCCGCATCTCGTTCACCGGTGAGCTGTCGTACGAAGTCAACGTCCAGGCCAACTACGCCATGGGTGTGCTGGAGAAGATCGTTGCGGCTGGCAAACAGTACAACCTGACCCCGTATGGCACCGAGACCATGCACGTGCTGCGTGCCGAGAAGGGCTTCATCATCGTTGGCCAGGATACCGATGGCTCGATGAACGCCGACGACCTCAACATGAGCTGGTGTGTCGGACGCAACAAGCCGTACTCGTGGATCGGCCTGCGTGGCATGAACCGCGAGGACTGCCTGCGCGAAGACCGCAAGCAACTGGTCGGGCTCAAGCCGATCAACCCTAAACAGTGGCTGCCGGAAGGCGCTCAGCTGGTGTTCGATCCGAAGCAGCCGATCCCGATGGACATGGTCGGTCACGTCACCTCCAGCTATGCCTCCAACTCCCTCGGCTATTCGTTCGCCATGGGTGTGGTCAAGGGTGGTCTCAAGCGCATGGGTGAGCGGGTGTATTCGCCGCAGGCCGATGGCAGCGTGATCGAAGCAGAGATTGTGTCTTCGGTGTTCTTCGATCCGAAGGGTGAGCGGCAGAACGTCTGACGCCAGACCGATGCTCAACTCTCGTGGCCGCGGCCGAGCGCCGCTGCCACGCCTGAACACAAGAATTCAAGGCAGGTAACAATGAGCGCTATCAACGTCTTCCAGCAAAACCCCGGCGCCGAGGCCAAGGCCCAGACGCCGCTGCATCATGCAGACCTCGCCAGCCTGGTGGGCAAGGGCCGCAACAACGCAGGCGTGACCCTGCGCGAGAAAAAACTGCTTGGTCATCTGACCTTGCGTGGCGACGGCCATGATCCGGCCTTTGCCAGCGGTGTACACAAGGCCCTCGGCCTGGAGCTGCCGGTAGCCCTGACCGTGGTCGCCAAGGGCGAGACCTCGCTGCAGTGGGTTGGCCCGGATGAGTGGCTGCTGATCGTCCCGGGCGGGCAGGAGTTTGTGGTCGAGCAGCAACTGCGCGACGCCCTCGCGGGCTTGCACATTCAGGTGGTCAATGTCAGCGGCGGGCAGACCCTGCTCGAGTTGCAGGGCGCCAACGTGCGCGACGTGCTGATGAAATCCACCAGCTATGATGTACATCCAAACAACTTCCCGGTGGGCAAAGCGGTCGGCACGGTGTTCGCCAAGTCGCAGCTGGTGATCCGCCGCACCGGTGAAGATACCTGGGAACTGGTGATTCGCCGCAGCTTCGCCGATTACTGGTGGATGTGGCTGCAGGACGCCTCGGCTGAATACGGCCTGAGCATCGAAGCCTAAGGAGAGACACATGAGTCGGGCACCGGATACCTGGATTCTCACCGCCGACTGCCCGAGCATGCTCGGCACGGTCGATGTGGTGACGCGGTTTCTCTACGAGCAGCGTTGCTATGTCACCGAGCACCACTCCTTCGATGATCGGCTGTCGGGGCGCTTCTTCATTCGCGTCGAGTTCCGCCAGCCAGATGATTTCGATGAGGCGGGTTTTCGTGATGGCCTGGCCGAGCGCAGCGATGCGTTTGGCATGACCTTCGAGCTGACCGCGCCCAATCACCGCCCCAAGGTGGTGATCATGGTGTCCAAGGCCGATCACTGCCTGAACGACCTGTTGTACCGTCAGCGCATTGGTCAGCTAGCGATGGACGTGGTCGCGGTGATCTCTAATCACCCCGATCTCGAGCCATTGGCTCATTGGCACAAGATCCCGTATTACCACTTCGCCCTCGACCCCAAGGACAAGCCTGCGCAAGAGCGCAAGGTGCTGCAGGTGATCGAGGAGAGTGGTGCCGAGCTGGTGATTCTTGCGCGCTACATGCAGGTGCTGTCGCCTGAACTGTGCCGTCGCCTGGATGGCTGGGCGATCAACATTCATCACTCGTTGCTGCCTGGGTTCAAGGGTGCCAAGCCGTATCACCAGGCTTACAACAAGGGTGTGAAGATGGTCGGTGCCACGGCGCACTACATCAACAACGACCTGGATGAAGGGCCGATCATTGCCCAGGGGGTCGAAGTGGTCGATCACAGTCACTATCCCGAAGACCTGATTGCCAAGGGGCGTGATATCGAAGGCCTGACCTTGGCGCGGGCGGTGGGGTATCACATTGAACGGCGGGTGTTTCTCAACGCCAATCGGACGGTGGTGCTCTGAGATCGTCGGGGCCGCCTTGCGGCCCTCTCGCGACACTAGGCCGCTCCTACAAAGACCGCGTAGTTTGGGCCGACGCGGTCCTTGTAGGAGCGGCCTTGTGTCGCGAAAGGGGCGCAAAGCGCCCCCGGCTATCTCCAGACCCACCTGACGCCTGCGGGCAAGCCACTGTCGTTTCCAGTCACGGCATTTCCCCGCCACAAGCCCACAATTCCCCCATTCCAGTAACACATGCCGCCCATGGATGGCGGCGCTTCAACCAACGCTGCATAAGTACAAATCAAGCGAGGTAAGAGCATGTCTGGTAACCGTGGAGTGGTGTATCTCGGCGGCGGTAAAGTCGAGGTGCGGAACATCGACTACCCCAAAATGCAGGACCCACGCGGCAAGAAGATCGAGCACGGTGTGATCCTCAAGGTGGTCTCCACCAATATCTGCGGCTCCGACCAGCACATGGTTCGTGGCCGTACCACCGCCCAGGTCGGGCTGGTGCTGGGCCACGAGATCACCGGTGAAATCATCGAGATGGGCCGTGACGTCGAGCGGATGAAAATCGGCGACCTGGTCTCGGTACCGTTCAACGTTGCCTGCGGCCGCTGCCGCTCGTGCAAAGAGATGCACACCGGCGTCTGCCTCACCGTCAACCCGGCCCGCGCCGGTGGCGCCTACGGCTACGTCGACATGGGTGACTGGACCGGCGGCCAGGCCGAATACGTGCTGGTGCCCTACGCCGACTTCAACCTGCTGAAACTGCCGGACCGCGACAAGGCCATGGAAAAGATCCGTGACCTGACGTGCCTGTCCGACATTCTGCCTACCGGCTACCACGGCGCCGTGACGGCCGGGGTTGGCCCTGGCAGCACCGTGTATGTCGCCGGTGCCGGCCCGGTGGGGCTGGCGGCTGCTGCGTCGGCACGGCTGCTGGGCGCCGCCTGCGTGATCGTCGGCGACCTCAACCCGGCCCGCCTGGCGCACGCCAAGTCGCAAGGCTTCGAGGTGGTCGACCTGTCCAAGGACACCCCGCTGCACGAGCAGATCGTCGACATCCTCGGCGAGCCGGAAGTGGACTGCGCCGTTGACGCGGTCGGCTTCGAGGCGCGCGGCCATGGCCACGAGGGCGCCAAGCATGAAGCGCCGGCCACCGTGCTGAACTCGCTGATGCAGGTGACCCGCGTTGCCGGCAACATTGGTATCCCGGGGCTTTACGTGACCGAAGACCCGGGCGCGGTAGATGCCGCCGCCAAGATCGGCGCGCTGAGCATTCGATTTGGCTTGGGCTGGGCGAAATCGCACAGCTTCCACACCGGCCAGACCCCAACCATGAAGTACAACCGCCAGCTGATGCAGGCGATCATGTGGGATCGAATCAATATTGCTGAAGTGGTGGGCGTGCAGGTGATCAGCCTGGATCAGGCGCCGGAAGGCTATGGCGAGTTTGATGCTGGGGTGCCGAAGAAGTTTGTGATTGATCCGCATAAGACGTTTAGTGCGGCGTGATGTGACATCGAGAAAAAAGCCCCTTTTCAGGGGCTTTTTTTAGGGGAGGCCGGGATGATTGGCAGGGTGAATGTCAGGATTTGTTCTGATGCTCGATCCCTAGACCGCAGGTGACCTGTCGGCTAGCGCGTTGGCTGCTAAAAGCTCCGTACCTTGTGTGGCCTCTGAATGCCGCTCGGCAAGCGGCATATCAGCGCCGCGCAGGATTGTGCGGGTTTGGGTGCCTTGTTTGACGGAGGCGAGGGTGCCGCCTTGATAAAAGTATAAGTTGCTGTTTTTGATCTTCGTTTGTCCTCGCAAACCCCAGTATTCATCCGCTGATAGATGCTGTGCAGCCGTAATGATAATAGGATTAAGTCTGTCTTAGCTCTGCAATGGCCGCAATTATCTTATCCCTATCGGCAGTAAAGTCTCTTGATTTCACGTTGTAATAGGCTTCCTTGTCGTAGGCCAAATTTGCCTTGCTTGTATAGAAGCGCCACATGTCAGAGCCGTTGACGTATTGGTTGGCACTGGCTTGGTAAATTGTGTATTCACTGTTGGCTTTATCAGCTTTTACGTGCTGGCGTTCAATGTAGCTGTCGTACTTCTTGACGCGAGCTTCTAATTTATTTAAAAGGGGTGCGGTCTTTGTGATTCTTATATCTCTCTCTTTGGGGTAATTTCTGAGAGTCTCATCGTAACTGGGTAGCCTCTCGCCGGGCACGGCATATCTTTGCGCCTCTGAGTAGCTGGGTAATTCTCGCGTAGGCGCGTTTTTTACATGTTTGGGTAGTTTGGGGGCGAACAAGCGACCGAACAGTCGGAAGTGTCCAGACGGGTCGGTGAAGTTTACAGGGTCTGCACCGCAGTAAGCGTAGCTGTTGAGGCCCCCCTTGCCAAACGGACTGAGGCTGTCTGGCGATAAGAAGCGCATAAGGCGAGGGTTATGTGAGCGATAACCATTGCCTAGAATATAAAGCTCTGCCGGATCAATGCACTCACCATTGAATCCCAGGAGTGACAGGGTTGAGGGCTGTGATGCGGAGTGCCCATAGGCGGTGTAAGGGAGGCTCTCCAGTTGCTGGTCAGTTTTTACCTGGAGCACTGATCCATTGCCATCGGTAGTCAGGAACCTCACGGGTTCGCTGTCACAGTTTAATTGCTCTGCCAAGGCGGTATCGAGGCTACGGAATACGCTGTGATTTTGCGTGCCTTGTTTTACGGTGGCGAGTTTGTCGCCCTGATGAAAGTACAGGCGGTCGCCCGCATTGGTTTTGGTCATTAGTGCATGCTCATGTGAGTTGCCTGCGATCTTGGTGCAGGGGGAGTTTGCTCCAGTGTCGGGCGAGTGAATGAGCGGGCACAACTGGCAAAAGTACTAGTTCTGTTTGGCGTGCTTTCTGAATTCCCGCTTTAGAATGCAAAACTTCCTGCGCACGGTTGGTAGCCATACATGGCCTTAGGAAATGCCCTGTGCGAACTCGGTTAATTAGATGGCTGTTTATGGCAGTTGTACGCAGGAGTCAGTGCGGCCTGCCAGGGTTGCCTTGTGACTTGGTTTTCCGCCCAGCGTGCAGCAGCCCCGGCAATCTGCCGTCAAGCTGGAAGCCCGAAAACCACCCCCCGCTGGATGAAAACGGCCCGATACCCGGCCCGGAACAAACCTCCAAACCCCCAGTCGAATGCCTCGTTTCCCAGGCCATTCCGGCCGACGAGGTCCCCCCGATGAAAGCGTTCACCCTGGCAACCCTGATGACCCTGGCCGCAACGCCAGCGTTCGCCTTCAACTTCAGCGACGCCGCCAATGCCGTGTCCGCCGCGCAAAGCCAGCAGTCACAAGGCAAAGTGCAGGCACCCGCCGAATCGGCCAATCTGCTCAACACCCTGGGCAGCGAATTGAACATCACCCCCGAACAGGCCGTGGGCGGCGCCGGGGCAATGCTCGGCCTGGCGCGCAACAACCTCAGCAGCGACGACTACGGCCAGTTGACCAAGGCCGTGCCCGGCCTGGACCTGCTCTCCGGCGCCAACGCCCTCGGTGGCCTCAGTGGCCTGGGCGAATTGCTCGGCAAGAACAGCGACAAACAATCGGCCCTGAGCAACGCGCTGGGCAACAACGTCGAAGACCGCAGCGATCTGGACAGCGCCTTCAAGGCCCTGGGCATGGATACCGGCATGATCGGCCAGTTCGCCCCGCTGATTCTCCAGTACCTCGGTCAACAAGGCATCGCCGGTTCGCTACTGCAGAACCTGGGTAGCCTGTGGACCACTCCGGCGCCTGCAACAACACCTTCGGTTTGATCAGGTTCTAAGGCGTTCGGCGGCGTCGCGAAGCTCGAATAGCCGTTGGCGCCTGTTGCCGATTAGCTCGCCGATGCTTTTCAGTTTTGCTGATATCAGTTTGCCTGGCGGGCGTCTGGCTTGGGGCGAACTTCCGGAGTAATGCAAAGCCCCTACATAGTGGTGCTCCAGTTTTTCAAGCTCAGCGTAGATATTCCCTGACGCTCTCGAGAGCGCCATCCTTTGTTTGAAGATGGACTGGGCCGTTGGTGCTGCCACCAAGGCGGTCGGGGTATCCGCTTTCACATCACTGCGACCCGGCGTGTCAGCGATGCGTACTGACTTTTTCGGTCGGTCAGCGCGCTTCTCTTTTATCAATATGGAGCGCAGGGGTTCTACTGATGCGTCTTTGCCGGGCAGTTTCTTGACCGGTTGCGGGGTGGAACGTTTTGCGGAAGCCGAGCGCATTTTTGCTATCTGGGCTTTCAGAAGCTCCGCTGACACCGCTGGATGGTGCCCTGTCGGGTCTGAATAGTTGACGGGGTCGCCCGCACAGTAGCCATAAGCATTGAACCCACCTTCCTCGAACGGACTCAGACTGTCAGGTGCGAGGAAACGCATCAGTACCGGGCTATAAGCGCGATACCCCTGGCCCAGCAGGTAGTTGCCGGTCAATGGCTCGGGAGGTTCACCCGCGAACCCAAGTCGCGGCGCCGCAGGCTGTGACCGAGCGTCATGCCCATAGGCGGTATAGATGCAAGTGGCTGCGCCAAGGCCGCCGTGCGTCTTCAACACGGACTTCTGGCTGTCCGTTATCAACAGCTGAATGTCCATGCCCGAGTGGCTGTCGCGCCGCTCAGCCAACGGCTGACCGGCCCCCTGCAGTAGCTTCCAGTTCTGGTTGCCGGTGATCTCGAGATTGATCTGTCCGCTTTGGTAGAAGTTAAGGCGTTTGTTCACGGGGCTGGCCTCGCAGGCGCTGAGTCTTTGATCAGCTCAGTTTCCCGGCCTGCGAGATGTTGCATAACTGGCAGAAGTGTTAGGGCGCTTCCTACGTTCCTGTCCGTCTGCGGCTGATGGACATTGATCCCCTCCCACAAGCGCACATCCTGTGGGAGCGGGCTTGCCCCGCGAAGAGGCCGACTCAGCCGCTGCAAGCCTCAGCGCATCTCGGCGCGCAACTGCTCGATGCGCTGGTCCTTCTCGACCCACAGCTGGTTCACCCAGGCCTGCACGGTCTCGCGAAACACCGGGTCGTTCTCGTAATCGCCCGCCCACAACGCCGGGTCCAGCTCATGCACGCGAATGTCGATAATCACCCGGCTGATGCTGCCATTGAGCAGGGCCCAGAAGCCCGGCGCCTGGTCGCCCGGGTAGACGATGGTCACATCCAGCAGAGCGTCGAGCTGTTCGCCCAGCGCCGCCAGCACGAACGCCACGCCACCGGCCTTGGGCTTGAGCAAGTGCTTGTACGGCGACTGCTGTTCAAGGCGCTTGGCCTCGCTGAAGCGCGTGCCCTCAAGGTAGTTGACCACGGTCACCGGCTGGCGCTTGAACAGCTCGCAGGCGGCCTTGGTGATTTCCAGGTCCTTGCCCTTGAGCTCCGGGTGCTTGGCCAGAAACGCCTTGCTGTAGCGCTTCATGAACGGGTAGTCCAGGCCCCACCAGGCCAGGCCCAGCAGCGGCACCCAGATCAGTTCCTTCTTGAGGAAGAACTTGAAGAACGGCACCCGGCGGTTGAGGCTTTCGATCAGCGCCGGGATATCGACCCAGCTCTGGTGGTTGCTCACGCACAGGTAGGAGGTGTCCTGGCGCAGCTTGTCGACGCCGCGGATATCCCACTGGGTAGGGATGCACAGGGCGAAAATGACCTTGTCGATCTCCGACCAGGTCTCGGCCATCCACATCACGCCTGCAGACGCATAGTCACGGCCTCGGCCCGGCAGCACCAGCTTGAGCAGGGCGAAGACCATCAACGGGCAGATCATCACCACGGTGTTGAGCAATAGCAGAATGGTTGTGAGGATGCCGGTCAGCAGGCGACGCATAAGGAGACTCTTGTTGTGTGAAATAAGCGGTCGACAATGATAAGTGTGGTTATCGCCTACGCCAAACCTCCAATGGCCTACGACCGGGACAAATGTTTCACATTATGTTGGATAAGCTCTTGCGACGAACCTATCGCGCTTGTGCAGTCTAAGCACTGTCCCGTCTCAAGGAAGTTAGCCCGTGAAACCACTGCTTGCCCTGTTATCGCTGCTCGCCCTGCCGGTCATGGCCGCCGAGCCGACCCTGTATGGTCGCTACGAGTACATCAGCCTGCCGGAGATCGGCGGTGAAACGCTCAAGGCCAAGATGGACACCGGTGCGCTGACAGCCTCGTTGTCGGCCAAGGATATCGAGCGCTTTACCCGTGATGGCGAGGACTGGGTGCGCTTCAAGCTGGCAACCAAGGATGCCGACGGCAAGGTCTACGAGCACAAGGTTGCGCGCATCAGCAAGATCAAGAGCCGCGCCGACGAGGATGATGAGGAAGGCGACAGCGCAGAGGCGGCACGCCGGCCGGTGGTCGACCTGGAACTGTGCCTGGGCGGCGAGAAGCGCACCGTCGAGGTCAACCTGACCGACCGCAGCAGCTTCAACTACCCCTTGCTGATTGGCGCCAAGGCGTTGCGCGAGTTCAAGGCGGCGGTAAACCCCGCGCGCAGGTTTACCGCTGGCAAGCCTGAGTGCTGACGGAGCAGCTTCAAGCTGCGAGCCACAAGCTGCAAGAAACAGCGGATCGGTGTAAGTTCACGCGATCCGCTTCTAGTTGAAGCTTGCAGCTTGAGGCTTGTCGCCAAGAATGCCCCATATCCTCATCGTCGAAGATGAATCCGCCATCGCCGACACCCTGATCTACGCCCTGCAAGCCGACGGCCACAGCACCGAGTGGGTGACCCTGGGTAGCGCCGCCGTCGAGCGCCAGCGCCTGCAGCCGGCCGACCTGGTCATTCTCGACATCGGCCTGCCCGACATCAGTGGCTTTGAAACCTGCCGCCAGCTGCGCCGCTTCAGCGAAGTGCCGGTGATGTTTCTCAGCGCCCGCGACGCCGAGATCGATCGGGTGCTGGGCCTGGAGATCGGTGCCGACGATTACGTGGTCAAACCGTTCAGCCCCCGCGAAGTGGCCGCGCGGGTGCGGGCGATCCTCAAGCGCATGGCGCCGCGCAGCGAAACGCCCGCTGTGGCGACGCTGTTTCAGGTCGACACGCTGCGCATGCAGATCGTTTACCGCAGTGTCAGCCTGGCCCTGACCCGTCACGAGTTTCGCCTGCTGCAGTGCTTGCTTGAGCAGCCGCAGCGAGTGTTCAGCCGCGAGCAGTTGCTCGACGCGCTGGGGGTAGCGGCGGACGCTGGCTACGAGCGCACCATCGACAGCCATATCAAGAGCCTGCGCGCCAAGCTGCGCCAGGTCGCCGCTGACGCCGAGCCGATCCAGACCCATCGCGGCCTGGGCTACAGCTACAGCCCGGAACACGCCTGATGCGCCTGGGTATTCGGATCTTTCTGGTGTACTTCCTGTTTGTCGGGCTGGCTGGCTATTTTTTGCTCAATACCGTGCGTGAGCAGATTCGCCCGGTGGTGCGCCAGGCTTCCGAAGAAACCCTGGTCGACACTGCCAACCTGCTGGCGGAGATCCTCCACGACGACGTCAAGGCCGGGACCCTTGGCCAGAGCCGCTTGCCGCAGTTGCTTGAATCGTACGGCCAGCGCCGCCCCGGCGCGCAGATCTGGGGTCTGGCGAAGAATCAGGTCAGCCACCGCATCTACGTGACCGACGCCAATGGCATCGTCCTGCTCGACTCGGCCGGGGTCGATCTGGGCAAGGATTACTCACGCTGGAACGACGTCTACCTGACTTTGCACGGGCAATACGGTGCGCGCTCTTCACGCAGCGATCCGGATGACGAAAGCACCTCGGTGATGCACGTCGCGGCGCCGATCATGGATGCCGGCAAGATCATCGGCGTGGTCACCGTGGCCAAGCCCAACAGCTCGCTGCAGCCGTACATCGACCGCGCCGAGCGGCGCCTGCTCAATCTTGGCCTGGGCTTGATCATCCTCGGCCTGCTGGTCGGTGCGCTGTTGTCGTGGTGGCTGGCGCGCTCGCTGCGCAGGCTCACCCACTACGCCCAGGCGGTCAGCGAGGGTCAGCGCGCGGCGTTGCCGCATTACAAGGGCGGCGAGCTCGAGCAACTCGCCACCGCAGTCGAGCGGATGCGTACCGAGCTTGCCGGCAAGGCCTATGTCGAGCGCTATGTGCATACCCTGACCCACGAGCTGAAAAGCCCGCTGGCGGCGATTCGTGGCGCCTCCGAGCTGCTGCAGGGCGACATGCCCGCCGAGCAGCGGCTGCGTTTCGCCAGCAATATCGAACGTGAGAGCGGGCGCTTGCAGCAGATGATCGAACGCTTGCTGAATCTCGCCCAGGTCGAGCAGATGCAGGCTCTGGAGGATGAGCAGGAGGTGGCGCTGGCGGCGCTGGTCGACGAGTTGCTGCTGGCCCACGCAGCGCGTATCGACAGCGCTGGCTTGCAGGTGCGCCAGCGCGTGCCAGCGGCGGTGCGGTTGCGTTGTGATCCGTACCTGATGCGCCAGGCGTTGGCCAACCTGCTCGAGAATGCACTGGACTTCACCCCGGCGGGTGGGACTTTGCTGTTCGAGCTGGAGCAGGGCGGCGAGCGGGTCGCGTTGAGCCTGTTCAACCAGGGTGAGGCAATTCCGCAATACGCGATAGGGCGCGTCAGCGAGCGCTTCTATTCGCTGCCGCGACCAGGCAGTGGGCGCAAGAGCAGCGGTCTGGGGCTGAACTTTGTCGCCGAGGTGATGCAGCTGCATGGTGGCGAGTTGGCGGTGGATAACGTCGAAGGCGGCGTGCGGGTGAGGTTGTGGCTGCCGCTGCGGCGCGTCTGTTGAATTGCTGGGGCCGCTTCGCGACCCTGTCGCGACACAAGGCCAGCGTAGCTGGCCCGGCGGTGTCGGCGGCGAAGCTGGTAACTGCAACTCACCACAGTATCTCCACGCAATCTCCACATTGGCTCCCTGCTGGCTCCACAGGCGCGGCACAGACTGTGCCCATCGCCAACGGAGCCTCCACCCATGAACAAGACCCTGAGTTTCAAGCTCGGCATGATCGCCTTGCTGATGTTGCTGCTGTTGATACCGCTGCTGATGATCGGTGGCCTGATCGAGGACCGGCAGAACCTGCGCGACAATGTGCTGGCCGACATCGCCCAGAGCTCAAGCTTCGATCAGCTGATCTCCGGCCCACTGCTGGTGGTGCCGTACCGCAAGTACGAGCGGCGCTGGATCGACAAGGACGGCCAGAGCGTACAGGAGACGGTCACCGTTAACGGCCAGTTGTACTTCCTGCCGTCGACGTTCGACGCTGACATCAACATCGATACCGAACTGCGCGCCCGCGGCATCTATCAGGCGCGGCTGTTCCACGCCAAGAGTCAGATAGCCGGGCGGTTCAAGCTGCCCGAGCGTTGGGGCATCGACAAGGACTATGAGGACTACCGTTTCGACAAGCCGTTCCTGGTGGTTGGCATCAGCGACATCCGCGGCATCGAGAGCAACCTGGAACTGCAGCTGGACGATCAACGCCTGCCTTTCGCTGCAGGTACTGGCCTGGACTGGATGCGTGGCGGTGTACACGTGCCGTTGCCGCAGTTCGATGGCCACCAGGCGCGCGAGTTCACCTATGGCTTCGAGCTTGCCCTGCAAGGCACCGGGCAGCTGTACGTGCTGCCGATCGGGCGCAGCAGCAGTGTCGACATGCAGGCCAACTGGCCGCACCCAAGCTTTGTCGGCAGTTACTTGCCAAGCCGGCGCGAGATCAGCGGTGAGGGCTTCAAGGCCCACTGGCAGACCTCGTTCTTTGCCACCAACCTGGAAGATGCCCTGCGCCAGTGTGCGACGGTCGCCGACTGTAGCGAGTACAAGCAGCGCACCTTTGGCGTGAGCTTTGTCGACCCGGTCGACCAGTACCTCAAGAGCGAGCGAGCGATCAAATATGCGCTGCTGTTCATTGCTCTGACCTTTGCCGGATTCTTCCTCTTCGAGGTGCTGAAAAACCTCAGCGTGCACCCCGTGCAGTACGTGCTGGTTGGCGTGGCGTTGGCGTTCTTCTACCTGCTGTTGCTGTCACTGTCCGAGCACCTGGGTTTTGGCGCTGCCTACGGCTTGTCGGCGTCGGCTTGTGTGCTGCTGATCGGCTTCTACCTCAGCCACGTGCTGCGCAGTGCCTGGCGCGGGTTGGGCTTCGCTGGCGGGTTGGCGGTGCTCTACGCGATGTTGTTCGGGTTGCTCAGCGCCGAGGACTACGCACTGTTGATGGGCTCGCTGCTGTGCTTTGGCTTGCTCGGCGTATTCATGGTCCTGACCCGGCGCCTGGACTGGTCGCGGGTGGGGAGGTCGGCATGAGGGAGGAACGTGAGCTGGGGCGCCGGCTGGCGCTGCAGATCGGCCTGCTGTTTGCGCCAGGCCAGCGCTGAAAGAGGGGCCGCATTGCGGCCCCTTTGCCGTCAGTCAGGCAGCTGGCGCAGTGGCGCGCAGCGAAGGCCGCTGCGACACTTCGGCGTACCAGGCCGCCAGGCCGGGCTGGCGCTCACGCCAGCCGAACTCAGGCTGGCGCAGGTCCAGATAACCCAGCGCGCAGGCGACGCCGATGGCGACCATGTCGAACCCGGAGATCAGCTCGGCCAGGTGCTCCTGCTCCAGGTTGGCCAGGCTGCGGCGGATCTTCTCGCTCTGCGCTTCGAGCCAGCCATCCCAGCGCTTGTCCTGCGGGCGCAGGAAGCTCTCGTAGCGGCTCGATACCGCCGCATCCATGATCGCATCGGCCTGCGCCGCCAGGGTCAGCCGGCGCCAGCGGGCCGAGCCCTCACGCGGGATCAGCGGGGTGCCGACGTGCTGGCTGTCGAGGTACTCGCAGATCACCCGGCTGTCATGCAGCACAGTGCCGTCTTCCAGGCGCAAGGCCGGGATCTTGCCGATCGGGTTGTCCTGATTGAGTTGCGCGTCGCCAGCCACCGGGCTGATATTCACTGCCTGCAACTGTACCCGCGGCAGTTGCCCGGTTTCGTGCAGCACCACCATGACCTTGCGCACGAACGGCGACAGCGGCGAGTGGAACAGGGTCATCGTGCTCATGGCCGGGCCTCAGTTGCCTTGCAGGCTGGGCGGCAGGCACACGCCGGTGCCAGCGATGCCGCAGTAGCCGTTGGGGTTCTTGGCCAGATATTGCTGGTGGTAGGCCTCGGCGAAGTACACCGTTGGCGCCTGCTCGATCTCGGTGGTGATCGAGCCAAAGCCGGCCTTGTCCAGCTCAGCCTGGTAGGCCGCTTTGCTCGCGTTGGCTTGCTCGAGCTGCTCGGGGCTGGTGCAGAAGATCGCCGAACGGTACTGGGTGCCGACGTCGTTGCCCTGGCGCATGCCCTGGGTCGGGTTGTGCAGCTCCCAGAACATCGCCAGCAGCTCCTGATAGCTGACCTTGTCCTTGTCGAACACGACCAGCACCACTTCGGTGTGGCCGGTCAGGCCCGAGCAGACTTCTTCGTAGGTTGGGTTCGGAGTGAAGCCGCCGGCATAGCCGACCACCGTGCTGACCACGCCTTCGCGCTGCCAGAAGCGGCGCTCGGCGCCCCAGAAGCAACCGAGGCCAAAGATGGCGAAATCGACGTTCTGGAAGAACGGCCCAAGCAGCGGCGTCTCGTTGAAGACGTAATGCATCTCGGGCAGGCTCATCGGCGTCTCGCGGCCAGGCAGGGCCTGTTCCGCAGTAGGCAGGACGTTTTTGTTCACCAGGATTTCCGAACGCAGGACCATGGCCGCTCCTCTGTATATTCAGTAGATGTAGGCAGGGGCCGTCAGCGCGCTGCTGCGGCCCGAATGACTTGTATAGTGCCCGAGACTGAGCGCGCTGTCAGGCCACTGGTCCGCGCGGGTAGCGCTTGAGGCGCTCAACCAGTTCGCGGCCGGGGATTGGCCGATCGAACAGGTAGCCCTGGCCGACGTCACAGCGATGGCGGCGCAGGAAGGCCAGCTGCGCAGGGGTCTCGATGCCCTCGGCGACTACCTTGAGCTTGAGGTTGTGGGCCATGGCCACCACCGCCGAGGTGATTTCCATGTCGTCCTGGTTGTCCGGGATTTCGTTGATGAAGCTGCGGTCGATCTTGATGATATCGATCGGGAATTTCTTCAGGTAGCTCAGCGACGAGTAGCCGGTACCAAAGTCGTCCATCGCCAGGGTCAGCCCCAATGTCTTCAGTTCGATCAGCTGGCGGTGGGTGTCTTCGGTTGCCTCAAGCAGCAAGCCTTCGGTCAGCTCCAGTTCCAGCAAGTGCGAAGGCAGGCCTTCTTCCTTGATGATCGAGCCGATCGAGCTGACCAGCTCCGGGTCGGAAAACTGCTTGGGTGAAAGGTTGATGGCGACGTGCAGGTCACCCAGGCCAGCGGCGCTCAGTTCAAGGCTCATGCGGCACGACTGGCGCACCACCCACTTGCCGATGGGGATGATCAGGCCGGTTTCTTCTGCCACGCTGATGAACTGATCCGGGCGGATCATGCCGCGCTCCGGGTGGTTCCAGCGCAGCAACGCTTCCAGCCCGAGGAGGCGCCCGCTGCGCAGGCACAGCTTGGGCTGGTAGAACACCTCCAGCTCGTTCTGGGTCAGGGCGCGGCGCAGGTTGTTCTCGACGAACAGCTTGTAGCTGGCTTCGGCGTTGAGCACTTCGGTGAACACCTGCACCTGATGCTTGCCGTTGGCCTTGGCCTTGTGCAGGGCGAGGCCGGCGTTTTTCATCAGGGTCTGCGGGTCGCTGCCGTGCAGCGGCGCGCAGGCCAGGCCGACCGAGGCGGTGACGTTGATCAGCTGGTTGTCGACGAACATCGGCTTGTCGAGGGTGCGCAGCAGTTGCAGGGCAATGCTCTGGCCGCCCTCCAGGCTGGTGTGGTCGAGCAGCACGGCAAATTCGTTACTGGCAAAGCGCGCAAGGATGCCGCCGACGGTCAGACTGTTGCGCAGGCGTCGGGCCAGGCTCACCAGCAGCTTGTCGCCGGTCTGGTGGCCAAGGCTGTCGTTGATCCGCTTGAAGTTGTCGATGTCGACCAGCAGCAGGCACAGCGAACTGGCGCTGTCGCGGCTGAAGCGCTCATCGAGGTTGCGAATGAACGCCGGGCGGTTGCCCAGGTTGGTCAGGTTGTCGGTGTAGGCCAGGCGCTCGATGCGCTGCTGAGCCAGCTTGCTCTGGGTGACGTCTTCGTAGATGCCGATGTAGTGGGTCAACTCGCGGTTGTCGCCGTACACCTTGGAAATCGACAGCTGACCCCAGTAGGGTTCGAGGTTCTTGCGCCGGCTCTTGAATTCGCCCTGCCAGCTGTTGCCCATATCCAGGCTCGACGGCGAATCGAACAGCAGCTCGCTGAGGTTTTCCAGGGCCGGCAGTTCGGACAGGCGATGGCCCTGGACCTCATCGGTGCTGTACTGGGTGATCGCGGTGAAACTTGGGTTGACGTACTCGACCACGCCGTCGCGGTTGACCAGCAAAAAGGCGCTGGCGCTCTGCTCGACCGCGCGCTGGAACAGGTGCAACGCGCTGGCAGCGGTACGCCGGTTGTGGTTGGTGATGACCTGGGCGAACTGGTCGGCGAGCTCGCCTGCAAAAGCGATTTCATCCGACTGCCAGGCCCGCGGCATGCCGGTCTGCTCCAGGCACAGCACGCCGACTACCTGGCCGTCGACGCGGATACTGGCGTCGAGCATGGCGTTGTCGGAGGCCGGGAACAGGCTCTGCGCCATGTCGCGGGTGCGCGGGTCGTGGCTGGCGTTGTGCGCGTCGATGGCGCGGCTGGCATGCAGCGCTTCGATGTAGTCGGGGAACTGGCTGGCGTCGATCGGGGCCGGTAGGCGGTGCTCCTGGTCAAGCCGGTACCAAGCGGTAATCGGCTCCAGCTGCTGGTCATGCAGGTACCAGATGCTCGAGCAGTCGACGTTGTAGATTTCACAGGCGCTGCGGGTGATCAGCTCGGCGGCTTCGAGCAGCGAGTTGTCGGCGCTGTAGCGCTGCCGCGCCAGGCGCAGAATCAAGTCTTGCTGGGCCCGTACCCGCTCCAGATGCTCTAGCTGTTCCTGCTGCGCGCGCTGGTTCAGCTGCAGGGCGATCTGCAGGCGGTTGTTGCGGGTTTCCAGGTCGCTGGCGGTCATGTTGATGCTGTCTTCGGCGTGATCATCGAGCACCGTCAGGTACCCGCGCAGCAGCTGCCGGCCATGCTGCTTGTAGACTTCGCCGCACTCCAGCAAACGCAATGGCGCCGGGCCAACGTGCAGGGTGTAGCGCACCCGGTAATGACCACGGCGCGACAGCTGCAGCTGGATCTCGTCATGCAGGCGATAGCGTGCTTCGGGCTCCATCAGGCTGGCATACGGCGAGCTGACCAGCGCACACAGCTCAGCGGCAGGCAGGCCGAATTGGCGGTCGCAGTTGGGGTCCAGGTAGAGCATCGCCCAGTTGGCTTCGTTGAGCCTTTCGAAACGCAGCATGCCCAGCCGCGAGGGCACGGGTAGCTGGGTCACGACCTCGGCCGCCACTCGGGTCGCGGCATCGGGTTGGCTTTTCATCGAAGACTCGCTTGAAGAGGGTGACAGGGCCTGGCAGGCAGCGCATCTGGCAAGGTTGCATCATGTCCCGAAGGCTGGCAAGCGGCCATGTCGGGCTATTGGCAGTTTATCGGCAGGGGTGTGAGTTTCTGCAGCCGGTTGCAGTTTTGCGGGCAAAAAAAAGCCCCGCCAGGGGCGGGGTTGAGGTACGAGCGTGGCAGCTCGAAAGTGGTGCCTGCTGCCCCGGCATGTGCCGGGGCAGCAGTTGCAGCATTACAGCAGGATGGTGCGGATATCACCCAGCAAGTCGCTCAGGCGCTTGGTGAAGCGCGCAGCAGCAGCGCCGTTGATCACACGGTGATCGTACGACAGCGACAGCGGCAGCATCAGCTTGGGCTGGAAGGCCTTGCCATCCCAGACTGGCTGGATGGTTGCCTTGGATACACCCAAGATCGCCACTTCCGGCGCGTTGACGATCGGCGTGAAGCCAGTGCCGCCAATGTGACCGAGGCTGGAGATGGTGAAGCAGGCGCCCTGCATCTCGTCGGCCGAAAGCTTTTTGGTACGGGCTTTTTCAGCCAGTGCCGCAGCTTCGCCAGCCAGTTGCAGCAGGCTCTTCTGGTCGACGTTCTTGATGACCGGGACCAGCAGACCATCCGGGGTGTCGACGGCGAAACCGACGTTGACGTACTTCTTGCGGATGATTGCCTTGCCGCTTGGTGCCAGCGAACTGTTGAAGTCCGGCAGCTCCTTGAGCAGGTGGGCGCAGGCCTTGAGCAGCAGCGGCAGTACGGTCAGCTTGACGCCGGCCTTTTCCGCTACGGCTTTTTGCGCGACACGGAAGGCTTCCAGCTCGGTGATGTCAGCCGAATCGAACTGAGTCACGTGCGGCACGTTGAGCCAGCTGCGGTGCAGGTTGGCAGCGCCGACCTGCATCAGGCGGGTCATGGCCACTTCTTCGACTTCACCGAACTTGCTGAAGTCGACCACCGGGATCGGCGGGATACCAGCACCACCGGTTGCACCGGCGGCGGCCGGCGCTTCCTTGGCCTTCTGCATCATCGCCTTGACGTAGACCTGCACGTCTTCCTTGAGGATGCGACCGTGCGGGCCAGTAGCCGAAACAGCGCCCAGCTCGACACCAAATTCACGGGCCAGCTGACGTACCGCAGGGCCGGCATGGACCTTGGCGTTGCTGGCAGCAGCCGGGGCAGCAGCCTGGGCCGGTGCAGCAGCTGGAGCCGGTGCGGCGGCAGGTGCGGCAGCCGGAGCAGCCTCAGCCTTGGCCGGTGCGGCAGCCGGAGCAGCCTCAGCCTTGGCCGGTGCGGCAGCCGCCTGGGCAGGGGCCGCAGCAGGTGCGGCGCCAGCGATCTTCAACTTGAGGATCAGGTCACCGGTGCCGACTTCGTCGTCCAGCTTGGCGATCACTTCTTCAACCACGCCAGCGGCAGGCGAAGGGATCTCCATGGAGGCCTTGTCGGACTCCAGGGTGATCAGCGACTGGTCAGCTTCGACGGTGTCGCCGGCCTTGACCAGTACTTCGATGATCTTGGCCTTGCCCGACGAGCCGATGTCCGGCACGTGGATGTCCTGCACGGTGGCAGCAGCAGGAGCTGCGGCCGGCGCAGGAGCAGCCTCGGCGGCTGGCGCAGGCGCGGCAGCCGGTTGTTCGGCGGCAGGCGCAGCAGCGGCTGGAGCCTCGGACGCCGCAGCGCCCTCGGCTTCCAGAACCAGCAGTTCGTCGCCTTCTTTCAGGCGATCGCCCAGCTTGACCTTGAGCTCTTTGACGATGCCGGCTTTAGGCGCCGGAATCTCCATGGAGGCCTTGTCGGACTCCAGGGTCAGCAGGCTCTGGTCAGCCTCGATGCGGTCGCCAACCTTGACGAACAGCTCGATGATTTCACCTTCACCGCTGCCGATGTCAGGTACGCGAATGAGTTCGCTCACTTAAAAATACTCCTCAGCAGTCCAGTGGGTTGCGCTTGTCCGGGTCGATGCCGAACTTGACGATGGCATCAGCTACCACCTTCGGTTCGATCTCGCCACGGTCAGCCAAGGCTTCCAGGGCAGCCAGCACCACGAAGTGACGGTCAACTTCGAAGAAGTGACGCAGCTTCTTGCGGCTGTCGCTGCGACCGAAACCATCGGTACCCAGGACTTTGAACTCTTTGCTCGGCACCCACTGACGGATCTGCTCGGCAAAAATCTTCATGTAGTCGGTCGATGCGATAACCGGGCCTTTGCGACCGGTCAGGCACTGCTCGACGTAAGTCTGCTGTGGCTTCTGGCCAGGCTTGAGGCGGTTGGCGCGTTCTACGGCGAGGCCGTCGCGACGCAGTTCGTTGAAGCTGGTAACGCTCCACACGTCGGCACCGACGTTGAACTCTTCGCGCAGGATCTTCGCAGCTTCACGGACTTCACGCAGGATGGTGCCGGAACCCATCAGCTGAACGTGGTGTGCCGCGTCGCGGGTGTCTTCTTCGAGCAGGTACATGCCCTTGACGATACCTTCCTCGACACCGGCCGGGATTGCCGGCTGCTGGTAGGATTCGTTCATCACGGTGATGTAGTAGAAGATGTCCTGTTGCTCTTCGGTCATCTTCTTCATGCCGTCCTGAATGATCACCGCCAGCTCATAGCCGTAGGTTGGATCGTAGGTGCGGCAGTTCGGGATGGTCCCGGCCAGAAGGTGGCTATGACCGTCTTCGTGCTGCAAGCCTTCACCGTTGAGGGTGGTACGGCCGGCGGTACCGCCGATCAGGAAGCCACGGGTGCGGCTGTCGCCAGCGGCCCAGGCCAGGTCACCGATACGCTGGAAGCCGAACATCGAGTAGAAGATGTAGAACGGCAGCATCGGCTGGTTGTGGTTCGAGTACGAAGTACCGGCAGCGATGAACGACGACATGGCGCCGGCTTCGTTGATGCCTTCTTCGAGAATCTGACCTTTCTTGTCTTCGCGGTAGAACATCACCTGGTCTTTGTCGACTGGCTCGTAGAGCTGGCCGACCGACGAGTAGATGCCCAGCTGGCGGAACATGCCTTCCATACCGAAGGTACGGGCTTCGTCCGGGATGATCGGAACGATGCGCTGGCCAATCTCTTTGTCCTTGACCAGCTGCGCGAGGATCCGCACGAAGGCCATGGTGGTGGAGATTTCACGGTCGCCCGAGCCGTCCAGGATAGCCTTGAGGGTTTCCAGGGGCGGGGTCGGGATGCTCATGCTCTTGGCGCGGCGCTGTGGTACGAAGCCACCCAGGGCGGAGCGACGCTCGGCCAGGTAACGGGCCTCGGCGCTGCCTTCTTCTGGTTTGAAGAACGGCAGGTTCTCCAGCTCGTCGTCCTTGACCGGGATGTCGAAACGATCACGGAAGTGACGCAGGCTGTCGACGTCGACCTTCTTGGTGTTGTGCGCGGTGTTCTTGGCTTCGCCAGCACCGGTACCGTAACCCTTGATGGTCTTGGCCAGGATGACGGTCGGCTGTTCCTTGTGGTTCACAGCCTGGTGGTACGCCGCGTAGACCTTGTACGGGTCGTGGCCGCCACGGTTGAGCTTCCAGATCTCGTCATCGGACAGGTCTTCGACCATGGCCTTGAGCTCTGGGGTGTTGAAGAAGTGCTGACGGACGTACGCGCCGTCCTTGGCCTTGTAGTTCTGGTACTCGCCGTCGATGACTTCGTCCATGCGACGTTGCAGGATACCGTCGACGTCCTTGGCCAGCAGTGGGTCCCAGAAACGGCCCCAGACCACTTTGTTGACGTTCCAGCCACCGCCACGGAACACGCCTTCGAGTTCCTGGATGATCTTGCCGTTACCGCGCACTGGGCCGTCGAGGCGCTGCAGGTTGCAGTTGATGACGAAGATCAGGTTGTCCAGCTTCTCGCGGCCAGCCAGGGAGATCGCGCCCAGGGATTCCGGCTCGTCGCACTCGCCGTCGCCCATGAAGCACCAGACCTTTTGCTTGCCGGCCGGGATGTAGCCGCGGGCTTCGAGGTACTTCATGAAGCGCGCCTGGTAGATCGCCTGGATCGGGCCCAGACCCATCGAAACGGTCGGGAACTGCCAGAAGTCAGGCATCAGCCATGGGTGCGGGTAGGACGACAGGCCTTTGCCATCGACTTCCTGACGGAAGTTGTTCATCTGCTCTTCGCTGATCCGGCCTTCCATGAAGGCACGGGCGTAGACGCCAGGCGAGGCGTGGCCCTGGAAGAAGATCAGGTCGCCGCCGTGTTCGTCGGTCGGGGCCTGGAAGAAGTAGTTGAAGCCGATGTCATACAGGGTGGCACTGGAGGCAAAGCTCGAGATGTGTCCGCCCAGGTCCGAATCCTTCAGGTTGGTGCGCATGACCATGGCCAGTGCGTTCCAACGCACCAACGAGCGAATGCGGCGTTCCATGAACAGGTCGCCAGGCATGCGTGCTTCGTGGGTGACAGGGATGGTGTTGCGGTATGGCGTGGTGATGGCATACGGCAGCTGGGACCCACTGCGGGTGGCCAGCTCGCCCATACGGGTCATCAGGTAATGAGCGCGGTCTTCGCCTTCTTTGTCGAGGACCGACTCCAGGGCATCCAGCCATTCCTGGGTTTCGATTGGATCGAGGTCTTGCATGGCTTGCTCCAGGGCGGAAAGGCAACCAGAATCGGCTGCCTGAGTTTGCGACTGGCCTTATGGGCAGACGTCGTGAATTCTTGGATTACCGGAGTGTGACCCGGCGCCGTGTAGTTTTACTACAAAAGCTTTCGCATTTCATGCTTTTACACGGTTGGGGTAGTAGTAATACTACAGAAATGCGACGTTTGGTCGCACCCTGGCTTGTGGGGAAAAACGTTCATGTTGGTTGGCGATGTAGCTGAGGCGGGTGGATCTTGATATTTAATGCCAATGATTCGTTGATTTCAGCTATTTACAACTTTTGTATGACACTTCAACCGCGGTCCCGCTTCCCCGTAGCCAATTACACCCCTCTCTTTGTTGCCGATCAAGGATAGCCCATGCGTCTGCCTTTGCCTCTCGATCTGCCCGCTGGCTTGCAACCACTGGTCGCCCGTAACCAACAGCTGCTGAACGAGGCGCTGAGCAGTCAGGACGACCCTGGCCTGTCTACGTTGAGCGCCGAGCATCGGCAGCAGTTCGAGCAGGTGGCTGCCGCCAGCGAGTTCATCTTCGATCAGGCTCAGCGCGAGCCGGGTATGTTGCTCGAGCTGCTGGCCAGCGGTGACCTGGAGCAGGCCTATGCGCCGGGCGAGATGACCGCGCGGATTGCCGCAGTGGCCCAGGCGGCGCAGAGCGAAGAAGAGCTGGCGCGCAACCTGCGCCGGGCCCGCAACCGTCAGCAGATGCGCATCATCTGGCGCGACATTACCCGCCAGGCGGCGCTGGGGGAAACCTGCCGCGACCTGTCAGGTATGGCCGACGCCTGCATCGATCAGGCTTACCAATGGCTGTACCCGCGGCATTGCCAGCAGTTCGGCACGCCTATCGGCAACCGCAGTGGCGAGGCGCAGCACATGGTCGTACTGGGCATGGGCAAGCTGGGTGCGGTCGAGCTGAACCTGTCTTCGGACATCGACCTGATCTTCGCCTTTGCCGAGGGCGGCGAGACCGAGGGGGTCAAGCGCTCGCTGGACAACCAGGAGTTTTTCACCCGCCTCGGCCAGCGCCTGATCAAGGCACTCGATCCGGTCACCGTCGATGGCTTTGTGTTTCGCGTCGACATGCGCCTGCGTCCCTACGGCTCGGCCGGCGCGCTGGTGCTGTCGTTCAATGCACTGGAGCAGTACTACCAGGACCAGGGCCGCGACTGGGAACGCTACGCCATGATCAAGGCGCGTGTTGTGGCCGGTGATCAGGCTGCCGGCGCCCAGTTGCAGGAGATGCTGCGGCCGTTCGTGTACCGGCGCTACCTGGACTTCTCGGCAATCGAAGCGCTGCGCACCATGAAGCAGCTGATTCAGCAGGAAGTGCGGCGCAAGGGCATGGCCGACAACATCAAGCTGGGCGCCGGAGGCATTCGCGAGGTCGAGTTCATCGCCCAGGCTTTCCAGCTGATCCATGGTGGGCGCGACCTGAGCCTGCAGCAGCGGCCACTGCTGAAGGTGCTGGCCACCCTTGAAGGGCAGGGCTATTTGCCGCCTGCAGTGATTACCGAGCTGCGCGAAGGTTATGAATTCCTGCGTTATACCGAACACGCCATCCAGGCCATTGCCGACCGGCAGACGCAGATGTTGCCCGACAGCGACATCGATCGGGCGCGGGTTGCATTCATCCTCGGCTTTGCCGACTGGGACAGCTTCCATGCCCAGTTGATGTACTGGCGCGGGCGCATCGACTGGCACTTCCGCCAGGTCATTGCTGACCCGGATGAAGACGAGGCCGAGGGCGAACTGGTGGTGGGTGGCGAATGGTCGCCGCTGTGGGAGCAGGCCCAGGATGAAGAGGCCGCCTGCCGCCAGCTTGAAGAAGCCGGCTTCGGCCAGCCAGCCGATGCCTTGCGCCGCCTGACCGGGCTGCGCGCCAGCCCGCAGCTGCGTTCGATGCAGCGTCTGGGCCGCGAACGCCTGGATGCATTTATCCCGCGCCTGCTGGCTCAGGCCGTTGAACACGACAATCCCGACTTGGTATTGGAGCGGGTACTGCCGCTGGTCGAGGCGGTGGCGCGGCGCTCGGCGTACCTGGTGTTGCTGACCGAGAACCCAAGTGCCCTGCGCCGTCTGCTGACGCTGTGCGCAGCCAGCCCGTGGATCGCCGAACAGATTGCCCGCTATCCGCTGCTGCTCGATGAACTGCTCAACGAGGGCCGTCTGTTCAGCCCGCCGCTGGCGCCGGAATTGGCCAGCGAGCTACGCGAGCGGCTGACCCGCATCCCCGAAGACGACCTCGAGCAGCAGATGGAAGCCCTGCGCCACTTCAAGCTGGCGCACAGCCTGCGCGTGGCTGCCTCGGAAATCAGCGGCAACCTGCCATTGATGAAGGTCAGTGACTACCTGACCTGGCTGGCCGAGGCGATTCTTGACCAGGTGCTGGCCCTGGCCTGGCGCCAGACCGTGGCCCGTCACGGTCAGCCCAAACGCAGCGATGGCAGCCTGTGTGATCCAGGTTTCATCATCGTCGGTTACGGCAAGGTCGGCGGCATCGAGCTGGGCCACGGCTCTGATCTCGACCTGGTGTTTATCCATGACGGCGATCCGCAGGCTGAAACCGACGGCGCCAAGCCGATCGACAGCGCGCAGTTCTACACCCGTCTGGGCCAGCGCATCATTCACCTGCTGACCACCCAGACCAACTCCGGCCAGCTGTATGACGTCGACATGCGCCTGCGTCCCTCGGGCGCTGCCGGCTTGCTGGTCAGCTCGCTCGGTGCGTTCGAGCGTTACCAGCAAGGGGAAGCCTGGACCTGGGAGCATCAGGCGCTGGTACGGGCGCGGGTGCTGGTTGGCTGCAAGGACGTGGCGAGCGCGTTTGAAGCGGTGCGGGCGAGGGTGCTCGGCCAGCCACGTGATCTGGACAAACTGCGCGCCGAGGTCAGCGAGATGCGCGCCAAGATGCGCGGCAGCCTGGGCACCAAGCAGACTGCGGCAGGCACTGCGAGCAATGCCTTCGAGGCTGGCGTGCCGTTCGATATCAAACAAGATGCCGGCGGCATCGTCGATATCGAGTTCATGGTCCAGTACGCGGCGCTGGCCTGGTCGCACGCGCACCCGGCGCTGCTGCGCTGGACCGACAACATCCGCATCCTCGAAGAACTCGAACAGGCCGGGCTGGTGCCGGCCAGCGATGCAATATTGCTGCGAGAAGTGTACAAGGCGTTTCGCTCGGCCTCGCACCGCCAGGCCCTGCAAAAGCAGGCCGGGGTGATCGACGCCGCGCAGTTCGCCACTGAACGCGCCGAAGTGCGCCGGATCTGGGGTGAGTTGGGTTTGAGCTGAAATCGCTGGGGCCGCAGGGCGGCCCTTCGCGGCAGTCCGGCGTCCCGGTAAACCCACAGGGTTAGGCTGCGCCGCAAAAACTTGTGGGAGCGGGTTATGAGCGGCGTGCTGAGCTCGTGTTCTTTTGCGTTACAGGCGCTAAAAGCCTTGCTCCACCACCAGTGGTACACTGCACGCCACCTAGCCTGAATATAAAGAGGGGAGACCGTGCTGCACTTTCCCCCAGCGTTCCTGGACAAAGCATGAGAATACTGATCATTGGCCCCAGCTGGGTCGGCGACATGGTAATGGCGCAGACCTTGTTCCAGTGCCTGAAGCAGCAGCACCCTGAGTGTGAGATCGACGTGCTGGCGCCCGAATGGAGCCGGCCGCTGCTCGAACGCATGCCCGAAGTGCGCCAGGCCTTGAGCTTCCCGCTCGGCCACGGCGCGCTGGAGCTGGCCACGCGCCGGCGGATCGGCAAGTCGCTGGCGGGCCAGTACGACCAGGCGATCCTGTTGCCCAATTCGTTGAAGTCGGCGCTGGTGCCGTACTTTGCCAGCATCCCCAAACGCACCGGTTGGCGCGGCGAGATGCGCTACCTGTTGCTCAACGACGTGCGCAAGCTGGACAAGGCGCGTTACCCGCTGATGATCGAGCGCTTCATGGCCCTGGCCTATGCGCCCGGCGCCGAGCTGCCGCAGCCGTATCCGCGGCCAAGCCTGCAGATCGAGGCGCCGAGCCGCGACGCCGCGCTGGCCAAGTTCGGCCTGGCGCTGGACCGGCCGGTCCTGGCCTTGTGCCCGGGCGCCGAGTTTGGCGAGTCCAAGCGCTGGCCGGCCGAGCACTACGCCGAAGTCGCCGACGCCATGATCCGCCAGGGCTGGCAGGTCTGGCTGTTTGGCTCGAAGAAAGACCACCCGGTTGGCGAAGCCATCCGCGAGCGGTTGATCCCCGGCCTGCGCGAAGAGTCTTACAACCTTTCCGGCGAAACCTCGCTGGCCGAGGCCATCGACCTGATGTCCTGCGCCGATGCGGTGGTTTCCAACGACTCAGGGCTGATGCACGTCGCCGCGGCGCTTAACCGCCCGCTGGTGGCGGTGTACGGCTCGACCTCGCCGGGCTTCACCCCGCCCTTGGCCGAACAAGTCGAAGTGGTCCGCCTGGGCCTGGAATGCAGCCCGTGCTTCGACCGCACCTGCCGCTTTGGTCATTACAACTGCCTGCGTCTGCTTGAGCCGGGCAAGGTCATTGCCGCGCTGCATAATCTGGCTGGGCCGAACCGTATCGATGTTCTGGCTGAGGTCGACTGAGTGCGGGTTCTGATCATCAAGACGTCTTCGTTGGGAGACGTGATTCATACCTTGCCGGCGCTGACCGATGCCGCTCACGCCATCCCCGGCATCCGTTTCGACTGGGTGGTGGAAGAGGGTTTTGCCGAGATCCCGAGCTGGCACCCAGCGGTCGACCGGGTGATTCCGGTAGCGATCCGGCGCTGGCGCAAGAACATCTGGCAGACCCTCAAGAGCGGTGAATGGAAAGCCTTCAAGCAGCGCCTGCGCGAGCGCCAGTATGACCTGGTGATCGACGCCCAGGGCCTGGTCAAATCGGCTTGGCTGACCCGTTATGTCAAGGCGCCGGTGGCTGGGTTAGATCGCTTCTCGGCGCGTGAAGGCCTGTCCAGCCGCTTCTATGACCGGCCGTTGTCGGTTGCGGTCGGCCAGCATGCGGTGGAGCGCCTGCGCCAGCTGTTTGCCCTGGCGCTGGCTTACGACCTGCCCGAAGGCATCGGCAACTACGGCCTGGACCTCGACCGTCTGCAATTGCCACCCACGGCGCCGTTCGTGGTGTTCCTGCATGGCACGACCTGGGCAACCAAGCATTGGCCAGAGGCCTACTGGCGCGAGTTGGCCGAACGCATGGGCCGGCGCAACCTGCAGGTCTGCCTGCCGTGGGGCAATCAGGCCGAAAAAGACCGTGCCGAGCGCATCGCCCAGGGCTTGAGTAATTGCCAGGTACTGCCCAAATTGAATCTGGTAGGGGTGGCTCGCGTGTTGGCCGCCGCCAAGGCCTGCGTGGCGGTGGATACCGGCCTGGGTCATCTGGCTGCAGCACTGGATGTACCGACCATTTCCCTGTTTGGACCCACCAACCCTGGTTTGACCGGCGCCTACGGACGTGTCCAGGTCCACCAGGCCAGCGACTTCCCTTGCGCGCCCTGCCTGCAAAAGAAGTGCACCTATAAACCGAGCGCCGAGGATCTGCGCCGGTTCGATATCAAACGCGAGTGGCCGCTGTGCTTCACTCGCCTGAATCCCGAGCATGTGGCGAGCCGCTTGAGCGCGTTGCTGCTGGCTGAGGATGTTCGTTAATGCAACTGGCTTTCGTACTGTACAAATACTTCCCGTTTGGCGGGCTGCAGCGTGACTTCATGCGCATTGCCCTGGAGTGCCAGCAGCGTGGTCATCAGATCCGCGTCTATACGCTGATCTGGGAGGGCGAGGTTCCGCCTGGCTTCGAAGTGCTGGTGGCGCCGGTCAAGGCGATCTTCAACCATCGCCGCAACGAGAAGCTCAGCGCCTGGATGGCCGCTGACCTGGCCAAGCGCCCGGTCGACCGCCTGATCGGCTTTAACAAGATGCCCGGACTGGACGTCTACTACGCTGCCGACGGCTGCTTCGAAGACAAGGCGCAGACCCTGCGCGGCAGCCTGTACCGGCGCTGGGGCCGTTACCGCCACTTCGCCGAATACGAGCGTGCGGTGTTCGCCAAGGATGCCCGCACCGAGATCCTGATGATCTCCGAAGTGCAGCAGCCGCTGTTCATCAAACACTACGGTACACCGGTGGAGCGTTTTCATCTGCTGCCACCAGGGATTTCCCAGGACCGTCGGGCGCCGGCCAACGCCGCTGAAATCCGTGCGCAGTTCCGTCAGGAGTTCAAGCTTGCTGACGATGACCTGCTGCTGGTGCAGATCGGCTCCGGCTTCAAGACCAAGGGCGTCGACCGCAGCCTCAAGGCGCTGGCTGCGCTGCCGGCGGCGTTGCGCAAGCGCACCCGGCTGATGGTCATCGGCCAGGACGACCCCAAAGTGTTCCAGCTGCAAAGTGCCGGGCTGGGCCTGGGCGAGCAGGTGCAATTTCTCAAGGGGCGCAGCGATATCCCGCGCTTCCTGTTGGGTGCTGACCTGCTGATCCACCCGGCCTACAACGAAAACACCGGCACCGTGCTGCTCGAAGCGCTGGTCGCCGGCTTGCCGGTGCTGGTCTCGAAAGTATGCGGTTATGCCCATTACATCGCCGAGGCCGACAGCGGCCTGGTGCTCGATGAGCCGTTCGCGCAGGAGCAGCTCGACCGCTACCTGCAACGCATGCTCGAAGACGGCGAGGCCCGTGCGGCCTGGTCGCGCAATGGCCTGGCGTTTGCCGACAGCGCCGACCTCTACAGCATGCCGCAGCATGCCGCCGATGTGATCCTTAACCAGGAGCGCGCATGAAGCTGATATTGGCGCAGCCGTTCCAACGGCTGTGGGCCGGGCGCGATGCCTTCGAGGCCGCCGAGCAACTGCAGGGCGAAGTGTTCCGCGAACTGGAAGGCCGGCGCACGCTGCGCACCGAGGTCGAGGGCGCAGGTTACTTCGTCAAGATTCACCGTGGCATCGGCTGGGGCGAGATCTTCAAGAACCTGTTCAGCGCCAAGCTGCCGGTACTCGGTGCCGGCCAGGAATGGCGCGCCATCCAGCGCCTGCATGAAGTCGGCGTGCCGACCATGACCGCAGTCGCCTACGGCGAGCGCGGCAGCAATCCGGCGCAGCAGCACTCGTTCATCATCACCGAAGAGCTGGCGCCGACCATCAGCCTGGAAGACTTCAGCATCGACTGGGTCAAGCAGCCGCCGCTGCCGCGCCTCAAACACGCGCTGATCGCCGAAGTGGCGAAGATGACCGGCGGCATGCACCGCGCCGGGGTCAACCACCGCGACTGCTACATCTGCCATTTCCTTCTGCATACTGATCGCCCGGTGAGTGCCGACGACTTCAAACTGTCGGTAATCGACCTGCACCGCGCCCAGACCCGCAGCAGCATCAGCCGCCGCTGGCGCGACAAGGACCTGGCCGCGCTGTACTTCTCGGCGCTGGATATCGGCCTGACCCGGCGCGACAAGCTGCGCTTCCTGCGCGGTTACTTCCAGCAACCGCTGCGTCAGATCCTCACCGAGGAGGCGCGCCTGCTGGCCTGGCTCGAAGGCAAGGCGCAGAAACTGTACGCGCGCAAACAACGCTACGGGGATGCACTCTGATGGCGGGCTGGACGCTGCTGCCGGAGTATCAACACCTGGCAGCAGATTTCGGCAGCCTCGAGGCAGTGTTCGCCATCGACGGCGAGCGCCTGACCCGCGACCCGCTCAGCGAAGTGGTGCGGATCCAGCGCGATGGCGTGTACTACTACGTCAAACGCTATACCGGCGCCGGCAAGCACTTGCGCCGCTACCTGGGCCGGCCGCGGATCAAGGCCGAGTGGCAGAACCTCAAGCAGTTCGCCAAGTGGGGCATTCCCACCGCCGAAGTGATCGGCTGGGGCCTGGAGCGCAATGGCCTGGCCTTTGGCCGTGGGGCGATGATCACCCGCGAGCTGCCGCGTACCGAAGACCTGTCCGAACTGGCCAAGCGCAATGATCCGCGCCTGGCCGACCGCGCTTGGGTCGACCACGTCAGCCGTCAGTTGGCCCGGCATACGCGGGTCATGCACGACAACCACTTCACCCATAACGATCTGAAGTGGCGCAACCTGCTGGTGGACGATCAGGGCACGCTATTCTTCATCGATTGCCCGACCGGCGATTTCTGGCGCGGCTTCATGCTCCGCCATCGAGTGATCAAGGACCTGGCCTGCCTGGACAAGGTCGCCAAGTATCACCTGTCGGCGACTCAGCGCCTGCGCTTCTACCTGCAGTACCGCGGGCACCAGCGGTTGAACGCGAGCGACAAAAAACGGGTACGCGAAGTGGTGCGCTTTTTCGAGGGAAGGGAATGACCGACTATCTGGCCAGTAGCGAGCTTGCCCTGCTGCAACGCCACGGCTTGAACGATTTCGAAGCGCTGTGGGCGCTGCAACTCGATGCGGTGGACGAACCCAATACCGGCCGTGGCGGCTGGAGCAGCGTGTTTCGCCTGGAGCTGGAGGGCAAGGGCTACTACCTCAAACGCCAGCTCAACTACTTCACTCGCACCCTGCATCGGCCCTTCGGTGAGCCGACATTTGCCCGCGAGTTTCGCAATATCACGCGCTACCAGAAGCTGAAGATCCCGGCCTTGCAGGCGGTGTTCTACGGTGAGCGCAAGGGCAACGGCGAGCACCGCGCGATGCTCATGACTCGCGCCCTGGATGAGTGGAACGACCTCGACAGCCTGCTGGCGCAGTGGCCGCAACTGGCCGCCGAAAAACGCCTGGGCATCCTCCAGGCCTGCGGCCAACTGGGGCGTACCTTGCACGCCGCCGGTCAGGTGCACGGTTGCTTCTATCCCAAGCACATCTTCCTGCGCGAGCGCCGCGAAGGCTGGCAGGCGCAACTGATCGACCTGGAAAAGACCCGGCCGCTGCTGCTTGGCATGCGCGACCGGCTGAAAGATCTGGAACCTTTGCTGCGCCGTGCCCGCGCCTGGAGCGAAGGCGATGTGCGCAGTCTGCTGGCGGCCTATCTGCAGCAACCGGCCGACAGCGCGCTGGTGACTACCTGGCTGCAGCGGCTGGTGCGCCGCCAGCATGAAAAAGAGGCCCGTTGATGCGTTTGTCTGAACTCAAGGCGGCTGGGCGCACGCCGAGCCTGCCGCTGAACATTACCTTGGCCGATGCTGCTGGCAGCGCTGAGCTGCAGCTGCTCAGCCTGCTGCGGGTGCTGCCTGGGCAACGCTACGTCGGTGCTGGTATTTGGCGCGGCAAGCCGGTGCTGGCCAAGCTGCTGGTCGGCAGCAATGCTGCACGGCATTTTCAGCGCGAGCTGGATGGCGTCAAGCTGATTGCCGCGCAAGGCTTGACCACTCCGCAACTGCTGGCTGACGGTCTGCAAGAGGGCGAGGGCGGCTGGCTGTTGTTCGAGTACCTGGAAAACGCCCAGAGCCTGGGCGCTGCCTGGGCTGAGGTCGAGGCGCTGGCGCCGCTGGCCGATGAGCAGCAACAGGTACTGGGAGAGGCGCTTGGGGCGGTTGCGCAGATGCACGCCAAGGGCTTGTGGCAGGCTGATCTGCATCTGGATAACCTGCTCCGCCACGGTGGCCAGCTGTACCTGATCGATGGTGCCGGGATCAAGGCCGAGACGCCGGGGCAAAACCTGTCGCGCCCGCGCGTGCTGGAAAACCTCGGCGTATTCTTCGCCCAGTTACCCAAGCGCCTCGAGCCGTTCACCGAAGAGCTGCTGGTGCATTACCTGCTGGCCAACGGTGAGCACGCGCTGCCGCTGGAAGCCCTGCAGAAGCAGGTCGACAAGGTTCGCGCCTGGCGCCTCAAGGACTTCCTGGACAAGGCCGGTCGCGAGTGCAGCCTGTTCAGCGTCGAACGCAGCCTGTCTGGCCTGCGTGCTATCGATCGTAGCGAAGTGGCAGCCATGCAGCCGGTGCTGGAGCAGGCCGATGCGCTGATCGCCCAAGGCCACCTGTACAAGACCGGTGGCGCCGCAAGCGTTGCCCGGGTCGACGTTGGCGGCCGGCCGCTGGTGCTCAAGCGCTACAACATCAAGAACACCGTGCACTGGTTGAAGCGTTTCTGGCGCCCGAGCCGGGCCTGGCATTCGTGGATCGAAGGGCAGCGTCTGCGCTTTCTCGACATCGCCACGCCAAAGCCGCTGGCGGTGCTTGAACAACGGGTCATGGGCCTGCGCAGCCGTGCCTATCTGGTCACCGAATACGCCGATGGACCGGATCTGCTCGAGTGTTTTGCGCCCTTCGTCACCAGTGGCGATGCGCCCGACGAGCAGTTGCAGGCCTTGCTGAGGTTGATGCAGCAGTTGATCCGCGAGCGCATCAGCCATGGCGATATGAAAGGCCATAATTTGTTCTGGCAGCACGGCCAATGGTCGTTGATCGACCTCGACGCCATGTGCCAGCACGCCACTCAACTCAGCTTCGCGGCTGCCTATGCCCGTGACCGGGCGCGCATGCTGCGAAACTGGCCGAGTGACAGCGCCTTGCACAAGCGGATTGATCAGCTGTTGCCGCGGCTCGCCGAATAGGCTTCGGGCAGCGCCAGCCAGTCGCTGCTGCGGCCCGACTGGCGCACCCGGATGCGCCATTCGTCCGCCTGCCAGCGTAGCACCGCCCAAGGCTTGACGCCTGTCTGCTCAGCCGGGGGAATCAGCAGGTGGTACTGGTCTGCCAGCAAATGCCTGCGCAAGCCCAGTTGCCCGCTGCGGGTCTGCAGGTACAGCTGCTGGCCATCAGCGTGCAAGCCCGCTGCGCTGCTCAAAGGGGTGCCGGCGCGGGCTGGCGTGAGCAGGCAGTCATGACACAACGCTGCCAGATCTGGCAGGCCGTCATACCAGAGCACAGGTGAATCGATCACCCACTCGCCGCTGCGCAGGCGTTTGATCGGCTGCTGTAGATAGGCATCCGGTTGCTCAGGGTCGATAACCCGCCAGCGTTCGCCATCGAAGCTGACTTTGTAATGACTGCCGTGGTTGTCCCTGACGAAGTACAACGACAAGCCCCCAAACGCCGAAACCTGCTCGTAGACACCGATGTCATGCACACCATCGATGCGATAGCGCAACGAGCTGGTGTCGACATTGACTTGGTAGCGGGCCGGCAATGGCAGTGGCGGTTGCTTGGGCAAGCCGCGCAGCGCTCGGCGCAGGACGCTGGTAGCGAAGAAGCTGCCGCCCGCATCCGTGGCATGGCTGATGGTGTTGTAGAGATGGCGCAACACGCCTTCCATATCGCCTCGCTGGTGTGCCTGGATGCCATCGCAGATGTCCAGGATCATTCGCCCGATCGATAACGCCATGAGGGGCTTGGCAGGCAGTACCAGGCTTATCAGGTCCAGCAACCGCCAGGACAGGTCGATGACTGACTGAACATTGACCTCGCGGGTCGTCCGGCTGCTGGTGTCGACTGCTGCAAGTTGGGCGCGGACCTCTGCCATATACAATGCGAAGAACAGATCGTCGTGAATGGCTGGCAGGCGTAGAGAACTGCCCAGGCCCCCTTTGAGCAACAGCCGTTGCAGCTCGCTCTCCTCGACCTGTGGTAGCCGAGCGGCCAGGTACTGGCGCAGCGCCGGTTTGTCGCGCAGGGTGCGCAGCAATTGCCGGGTGCTGGAAAACTCGCGCCAGTTGCGTCGGTCTGGCGCGTCTGGGGTGTACATGAGAAACGACGGCACACTGCCTTGTGCAGTGTTTATCAGTAGCACCCCCTGCACCGTATGGCCCTGGATCAGTAGCTGCCGCACCACGACCGTATGGCCATCTACCGGCGGGCGGAGCGCGTTGTGGGGTTGGTCCAGTACCGCCGTTGCCCAGCGGTAACCACGCTCGGCGCGATGTTCGGCGAAGTGCCCGGCATACCGGGCCTTGACCGCTTCGGCACGCATTCGGGCGCGGTTGATTCGAGTATGGGCCAGCAGGCGCCAGCGGCCCGTGCGCGAGTCGACCAGTTGGGTGTAGAGAAAATCTGCATAGCGCCCGCCGGCATTGAGGCTGCGCACCAGTGTCTTCACGTAGGCCGGCGTCAGCTCCGGGGGCAGCGTGCGTGCCTCGGTATGGCTGACACGGGCGGTCAACCAGTAGTCGTAATTGAACCAGGCGAGGTTGACCAAGGCCAGATCGTCCAGTGGCAAGCGCTCGGTGACCATCTCAATGGTTTCATTGCCGACCTGTTTGAGGCCTTGCCAGGTAATGAACAGGGATGGGTTGAACGGGTAGGGCTGCGGCCCGACCTGGCGGGCGCGCGTGATGCTCACCGTTATGTCCTGTGGTAGTAGTTGCAGGCCGAAATCATCGAGCAGGCGCTCTTGCAGGCGGGCTCGCGTCCATGTCCTGAGATCGTTCTGCTGAATAAACTGCGCTTGGGTGGGGATGCCTGGAGCCGCTGCTCTTTCACTGGCCACCACCAGTTCCTGCATGGTCTGCATGATGTGGCTGAGGCTTTGCGTGTCAGCATCGCGCAGCCATGCCGGCATGTGTTTTTCCAGTAACCGCGAATAGCGCGTGTTCAGCGTTGCCTTGCTACCAAGATCATCCTCGAGCCTGAGTGCCGCCATGACCTGCGCGTGTCGCGTGGTGGTCGATGACGGCTGGTCGTCGCCCCATAGCGACGGCAGGTTCAGGCGCTGGCGCTGGGTGTCGATCAGTTGCTGTACCTGCGCTTCGATCGGATCATCGGCATACCACTCATAACGCAGACGCTCAGCCAGACGCGCCTGCTCGGCGGATTGCGGGTCGGCGTACAGGTGCAGCAACGTGCTGCTGAGTAGAGGGTCGTCCAGCCGTTCGCACAGTTCGTCATGCAAGGCCTTGAGCGAGGGAAATACCTCGATGCCTTGTGACAGGCAGCACAGCAGTGCCTCGCCGGTTTCGCTGTCGGCGTCGAGCAGCGTGCCCTCAGGGGTGCCCGCGACGATCACCATCACCCCCGGCAGGTAGCTGCGCCAGTTGGGCTGCAGGTTCACCAGCAGGGGCCGGTAGACCTGAGGTCGGTGTGCTGCCGCTATCTGCTGGCGTTGCCAGGCGCGCGGTTGCTCGATGCAAGTGCGCAGCGGTGCGGCCTGATCGGCGCTCAGCGTGTCGTCAGTGATGCGCAGGTCGATTTCGGCCAGCAGGTAAATCTGGCGCAGGGCGATCAGCGACTGCTTGCGGTTCAAGCCTTGAGCATTGAGTTCTGACCAGTAGCTGGCCAGGTTGCTGTGGAGCTTGCGTCGCGTCTGCAGATCATTGTGCAGCGGCTGCTCGATGACCGGCAGGGGTTCGAGCAGCGCCTTGATCTGGCCGGTGAGTGTTTGGATAAGTTCGAGAGGTTGCATGGCCCGCTCCTTGTCATGGGGGACCCTGCATCCTAGGTACGGCAAACCTGCTGTGGTTGTAGCCAGATAACTCAACTGCGCCTGATCAGTGCCCGCACGCCGAGCACGCCAGGAATGCCCAGGCCGACCCAGGCCAGAACATCCCAGCCATCGTCACCCAGCAGCGCGGCGAACAGCCCCCCTGCACCCAGCAGCGCGATCAGCACAGGCCAGGTAAAGATCCGCCAGGTGGATTGCGAGCGATGGCTCATGGCTTGGCCTTCGCGCCGGTACGGCGCTTGCCCCACCAGAGATAAACGCCACTGGCGAGCACGACGATGGTCAGCACGTCGAGCAGTGCCCAAAGGATCTGCATCGGCCGTCCGCCGTAGTCGCCAAAGTGCAGCGGTTGCGACAGGCCCATCGCGTCCATGTACCAGGGCCGCTCGCCGACTGCTGTGACGGCGAGGGTGGTGGCGTCGATCAGGACTGGGGTGAACAGGTGCGAGGTCAGATGCGTGGCGCCGTTCATGAACACGGCATAGTGGTGCTCACTGGAGAAGCGTGTGCCGGGGAATGCGATGAAGTCGGCACGCATCCCCGGTGCAGCGGCAGTTGCGATCTGCAGCAGCTGGCTGGCCGACGCACGCTCGGTCAGCGGCGGCGCGTCGCGGTAGGGTGCAACCATTGCTGCCAGGCTGTCGTTGCGCCAGGCGGCGATGACCAGGTCAGCACAGGCACTGATCACCCCGGTGACGCCAACCACCAGCGCCCAGGTCAGGGTCACGATGCCGATCAGGTTGTGCAGGTCGAGCCAGCGCAGGCGCGGCGATCTGTCCTGGCGCACGCTGGCGAACGGCAAGCGGCGCATGAACGGCGCATACAGCACCGTGCCGGAGATGATCGCGACGACGAACAACAGGCCCATGAACGCCAGCCATAGTTTGCCGGCAAGCCCTGCGAACATGTCCACGTGCAGGCGCAGGATGGTCATCATCAAGCCGCCGTTGGCAGCCGGCATGGGCACGGCTTCGCCGGTACGCGCATCGAGCATGAAGGTGTGCGAGTCGTTGGGATCGCTGCCTGCCGTGGCGGCAGTGATGGCGACTACGCCGTTGGGCTCGTCCTCGTCATAGCCGAAGTACTGCATGACTTCGCCAGGACGATACTGTTCTGCCTTGAGCACCAGTTGCTGCAGGTCCAGGTGCGGGGTATCGGCAGGCATCTGGCGCAGTACGGGGGCGTCGCCGAGCAGGTGTTCCAGTTCGTGATGGAAGATCAGCGGCAGGCCGGTGATTGCCAGCAACAGCAGGAACACGGTGCATACCAGGCTGCTCCAGGTGTGGACCTGCGACCAGCGGCGGATGGTGAGGCTTTTCATCTTTTCGGGCTCTTGACGAGGGCGTCAGTGGGCATGCCAGACTGCGGCAGGCCCGCTGAGCGTTGCATCAGAACTTGTAATTCACGCTGGCGACCACGTTGCGCTCGTCGCCGTAATAGCAGTAGTAGCCATCACAGGTCGACAGGTAGTCCTTGTTGAACAGGTTCTTGGCGTCTACCGCGACGGTTACGCCTTTGAAGGAGTTGTTCAAGCGGCCAAGGTCGTAATGCACGGAGGCGTCATAGACGGTGTACGAGCCGACATGGCCCCAGTCGCTGTTGATCGTGTTGCCGTAGGTATCGCCCACATAGCGTACGCCGACACCCACCCCGAAGCCGTCCAGCGCACCGCTGTGCCAAGTGTAGTCCGCCCAGGCAGTGGCTTGGTTACGCGGTACTTGAGCCATGCGCTTGCCTTCTTCAGCGCTGAGCCCTTTGACGATTTCGCTATCGTTGTAGGTGTAGGAACCCACCAGCTTGAGGTTTTCGTTGACGTCGGCAGTGGCTTCGAGCTCCACGCCCTTGACCCGCACTTCGCCTACCTGGCGGGTCACGCCGCCTTCGGTAACCGAGATGTTTTCCTGGGTCAGGTCAAACACGGCTGCGCTGAACAACGCGCTGCTGCCCGGTGGCTGGTATTTGATGCCCAACTCGTACTGCTTGCCCTCGGTGGGTTTGAAGGCAGTGGTGCTGTTGACCACTGAACCCATGGCCGCCTGGAATGATTCGGCATAGGAAATATACGGCGTGATGCCGTTGTCGAAGACGTAGCTCAGGGCGGCGTTGCTGCTGAACTTCTTGTCGCGCTGGGTGCTGGTGGCATCACCCTGATTGTGGAAGGTGGTGCCGGTGTGAACCCAGTCCTCACGACCACCGAGGGTCAGGCGCCAATTGTCCAAGGCCATCTGGTCTTGCACGTACAAGCCGGTCTGTTGGGTCTTCTGGTCGTAGTCGTACATGTCGAAGTACTGGACGTTGGAGAAGTCCTGACCATAGATCGGGTTGTGGATGTTGCTCGCCGGCACGCCAGCCGAGCCCCAGCGCCAGCGAGCATTGCTGTCGGAGCGTTGGTGATCGAGGCCCAGCAGCACGGTGTGGCTGACGACGCCGGTGTTGAAGTCGGCCTGGAAGTTGTTGTCCACGGCAAACTGGCTGATGTCTTCTTCAACGATACCGGCGGTGCGTTGCACGGTGCCGTCGGCGCTTACCGCTTCATCCGGACCGGCGGGCCAGATCTGACCGCCTGCAGTAATACCCTTGAAGTCCAGCTCGTTGCGCGCGTAACGCAGGTTCTGGCGGAACTGCCAGACATCGTTCAAACGGGTCTCGAAGGCGTAGCCCAGGTGATAGTAAGTGCGGTCGTAGGATTCCCAGTCCGGATCACCGAGGTTCTTGTGATGGGAAATCTTGCCCGCCGGGCTGTCGAGCTTGGTGCCCTGCAGCGGCAGGAACTGCCCGGTAATGCCGGTATCGTCGCGGGTGAACTGAGTGATCAGGGTCAGCTTGGTATCGTCGTTGATGTTCCAGGTCAGGCTTGGAGCCAGGTTGTAGCGCTTGTCTGGAATGTGATCAACCGGGGAATTGCTGTCACGCACCGTGCCGCTGACGCGGTAAAGAAACTCACCTTGCTCGTCGACTTTGCCGGTGCTGTCGAAGTTGATCTGCTTGTGTTGATTGCTGCCAGCCTGCACTTCGATCTCGTGTGCACTCTGCGCCTGCGGCCGGCGCGAGGTCATGTCGAGCAGACCGCCGGGCGGCGTCTGCCCGTAAACCGATGAAGCCGGCCCGCGCAACACGGCGATGCGCTCCAGGTTCCACGGCTCGATCTTGGGAGTCGCGTAATTGCCTCGGGGCAACGGCAGGCCGTCGAGGAACTGGGTCGGGACAAAACCTCGCACCAGCAACCAGTCGTTGCGCGAGTCGGAGCCGTAGCCGCTGCTTTGTACGCCAGCGGTGTAGCGCAAGGCGTCGTTGAGGCTGAGCACCGGGCGATCGTCCATCTGCTGGCGGGTGATCACCGAGACCGAGCGCGGCAGTTCGGCGATGGCGGTGTCGGTCTTGCTGCCGGCTGCGGTGCGCGTTGCCGTGTAGCCGTCGACCGCGCCCCATGCGCTTTCATAGCTGGAGTTGGCATTGATACTTGTCTCCGGCAACGCCAGGCTGCCTTCCGGCGTGGCCACCAGGCTGTAACTGCCGACACTGCTCTGCTGCAGTTGCAGGCCGCTGCCGCGCAGGGCCGCCTGCAGTGCGCCGAGGGCATCGTACTGGCCTTTGACCGGCGCCGCGGTGCGCCCGCTGACCAGGGCTGGGTCGATCGCCAGGGCGATACCCGCCTGGCTTGCGATCTGATTCAGGGTCGTCGCCAGTGGCGCGCTGGGCAAGTCATAGGCGAGTTGCGATTGCTCGGCAGCATGCAGAGCAGGGCTGGCCATCGGGATAGACAGGGCAATCGCCAGAGCCATCAGGCTGGGGCGCAGGATACGATCAACGGCACGGGACATGCAGCGGCTCCTCGACGGATAAGTGCTTTGTGCTTCCTTGCCGGGCGAGAATTGAAAAGTGACAGGGGCCTGTCGAAATAAATTTATCGGCGCTGCCGCTAGCGGCTCATTGCGCGACGACCTTGACCCACCATGGCGTGCGCTGCTCGACCTTGACCGGCAATGCAGGGGTCAGTGAGGCCAGTGCCAGGTCGATATCGGTCAGCGGGAAGCTGCCGGTCACGCGCAGGTCGGCTACCTCGGGCGCGACGCCCAGATGGCCGCTGCGGTAGCGGCCCAGCTCAGCGATAAGATCTGCCAGGCGCACGTTGTCCACCACCAGCATGCCGCGGGTCCAGGCATCGGCGCCGGCCGCAACCGGGCTGATCTGGCTGAGGCCATTGGCCGTCATCATGACCTGCTGGCCTGCTGCCAGGACCTGCTCATCTGCACGGTTGGACGGCATTGCCGCGACTTGCGACTGGAGCACTTCAAGACGCGTGCCTTGCGCTTCGCGCTTGACCAGGAAGCGTGTGCCTAGTGGGCGCAGGCGACCATCATCGGTACGCACCAGCAGCGGCCGCAGGTCGTCATGGCCGGTTTCAACCGAGATTTCGCCCTGATGCAGAACGATCACGCGCTGGCTGCCTTCGAAATCGATATCCACGGCGCTATGGGTATTGAGGCTGAGCAACGTGCCGTCTTCCAGGCGCAGGGTGCGCAATTCGCCGGTGGCGGTGCGCTGATCTGCCAGCCAGTAACCCGGCGACAGCGACGGTGCATCGAGTTGCAGGACCAGCGCGGCGACCAGTAGCACGCTGGCGAGCCCGCCGCCAAGGGTACCAACCCGCCGGCGCAAGCTGACCCGCGACTGCAGCAGTGCCTTGCGCGCTGGGCCGACTGCGGCGCTGAAACGCTGGTCGAGCATGCCCAGTTGGCGCCAGGCGCGAGCGTGCTCTTCGCTGGCAGCGTGCCAACGTAGAAACTCACTACGCTGCTCTGGCACGCCGGGGCTGTCGTCCAGGCATAGCTTCCAGGCGATTGCAGCGTCCAGCACCTTGTTCGAGACCGGGCTGGTGCTCACGTCGGCTCGCCATACAGAGCGATGTAGCACTGGCGCATCCCCTGGGCCAGATACTGACGCACACGGGAGACGGAAACGCCCAGACGCTCGGCGATTTCGGCATGGCCCATGCCATCCAGGCGGTTGTGCAGGAACGCAGCGCGGGCTTTGCTCGACAGTTTGCCAAGCAAGCGGTCGATGGCCTTGAGGTCTTCGAGAATCAGTAGTTGCAGTTCCGGCGAGGGCTGTTCGGCTTCGGGCATCTGCGCCAGTTCAGCCAGGTAAGCCTGCTCCAGCGCAGCCCGGCGGAAATGATCGAACAGCAAACCCTTGGCCACTGCAGCAAGAAACGCCCTTGGCTCACGCGGCACCGGCAACTGGTCACGCCCGAGCAAGCGCACGAAGGTGTCCTGACTCAGGTCTTCGGCGCGTTGCTGGCAGCGCGTGCTGCGTTGCAGCCAGGCCAGCAGCCAGCTGCGGTGGTCGCGATAAAGCGCACCGATCAGATCAGCATGTGGACTGTGCGCAGACGGCAAGAGCGTTCCCCGGAAAGAATGCGTTAACTAACGATAATTATTCGCGATTGTTACAGAGGCGGGTGGCCGCACGCAATCCACGTCTATCGGATAGCTATTACCAACTGTGACTCTGAGCCTTGCGCCGCCGCCATTGCTGCAGGCGCGTGCTCAGTTGCAGGGGGCTGTCGAGCTGCTGCCGGCGGGCCTGGCTGAACAGGATCAGGGCCAACTCGGCGGTGACCTGGGCGTCGGCACTGGCGTGATGGCGCTCATCCACCTGCAGGCCGAAGTGGCCGATCCAGTCGTCCAGGCCGGCCTCGCGCATTACCGTGTCGGGGTTGAGCATCGGCGCGATTTCGGCCACGTCGTAAAAGCTGTGCTGCAAGCGATGGCCAAGACTGTCTTTCAAGGCGCGGCCGAGCATGTGCTGATCGAACGGCGCGTGGAACGCCAGCAGTGGGCTGTCGCCGATGAACTCGAGCAACTCCAGCAGCGCCGTTGCCGGCGCTGAGCCGGCGGCCAGGGCATCCGGGCCGAGGCCGTGGATCAACACGCTGGGGTTGGTCTTCTGCGCCGGGCGGTGCAAGGTGCGTTCGAACTGCTGGCTGAAATCGATGGCGCCGTCTTCGATAGCCACTGCGCCGATCGACAGCACCTGATCACGGTTTAGGTTGAGCCCGCTGGTTTCCAGGTCGATGACCACCCAGCGCTGCTCGCGCAGCGAATGCACGCCTGGCGGCGCTGGCTTGGGCAATTGCGCCAGGCGCTGGCGCATGGCCGGGTCGACGGCGGCAGGCAGGGAAGGGCGCAGCCAGGTAAACAGACTCATAGCTGATACCGCAGGGCCAGGCTGCTTTGCAGGCGTTGAGCCTGGCGCAGCGACTCACGCAGGATGCGTCGATCGAGCTGGTTGAGGCTGTCCGGGTCAAGCCGGTTGGAGTAGGCCTGGTTGGCGCGGCTCTGGCGTTGATGCTGCTGCATGCGGGTTTGCTGGATGAAGTGGTATGCCTCTTCGAAGGCGGCGCCGTCCAGGGCATCGATGACTTCTCTGGCGACCAGCTGACGCAGGCGTTCGAGGGTGTTGCAGGCGCCAATGCCGTTGGCCAGGGCGAGCAGACGGGCGCCGTCGACAAACGGCGTCAGGCCCTGCACCTTGAGGTCGAGGGTGGCGGCCTTGTCGTTGCCTTGACGGGTCAGTACGAAGTCGCGCAGGCGCCCCACCGGTGGCCGCTGGCGCAAGGCATTGTCGGCCATCATGCGCTGGAAAATGCGATTGTCGCGGACCTGGGCAAGCATGCCCTGGCGCAATTGTTCGACCGCCTGCTCATCGCCCCAGACCGCGCGCAGGTCAAAGTAGATGGAAGACCCGAGCAGGTTTTCCGGGCTGGCCTCGCGGACGAACCCGGCAAAGCGCCGCGCCCACTCGCTGCGCGACAGGCACAGGTCGGCGTTGCCGGCCATGATATTGCCTTGGCACAAGCTGAAACCACACTGCGCCAGGCACTGGTTGATGTACTGCGCCAGCGGCAGCAGAGCGCGCCGATGGGCGTCGGCCTGGGCAGTATCGTCGGCCTCGAACAGGATGCCGTTGTCCTGATCGGTGAACAGGGTTTGTTCACCGCGGCCTTCACTGCCAAAACACAACCAGCTGAATGCTACGCCGGGATCGCCACGCTCGGCCAGGGCCAGCTCGATCACCCGGCACACGGTGTGGTCGTTGAGCAGGGTGATGATCTGGGTGATCTGCGTCGACGAAGCACCGTGGGCGAGCATGCGCTCGACCAGCTGGCTGATCTCGCCGCGCAGCGACACCAATGTGTCCAGCCGTGGCGCATGGCGGATGGTGCGCGCCAGATGGACCAGGTCGACCCGCTGCAAGGAGAACAGATCGCGTTCGGACACCACCCCGCACAGGCGCCGCTCATGTACCAGGCAGACGTGGGCAATATGTCGTTCGGTCATCGCCATGGCCGCATCGAACGCAGTTGCATCCGGCGCCAGGTAAAACGGCGCGGCGGTCATGTGCAGGGCAATCGGCGCGCTCAGTTCGGCGCTGGCATCGGCCACTACCTGACGCAGGTCGCGCAGGGTGAAGATGCCGATCGGAAAGCGCTGCGGATCGATGATCACGATGCTGCCGACCTGCTGTTCGTGCATCAGGCGCACCGCTTCGCGCAAGGGCATGTCCGGAGTGCACACCACCGGGTGACGCATGGCCAGCTCGCCCAGAGGTGTATTCAGGGAATATTGGCTGCCGAGATTTTCTACCGCACGGTGGCGCACCTGCTGATTAACCTGATCGAGCAGGCTGCTGACGCCGCGCAGAGCAAAATCACGGAACACATCCGACATCGAGAACAGGCGAATGAACGCAGCTTTGTTCAGCTGCAGGCAGAAGGTGTCCTCGCCGGCAACGTGCTCGGTGCGGGTCGCACGCTCGCCAAGCAAGGCCGCCAGCGGGAAGCATTCGCCGCTGGTGATCTCGAAGGTGGTTTCTACCCCGGCCTGGCTGACGTGCTGGCGCTCACCGACGACCCGCCCTTGCTTGACGATATAGAAGTGCTCGACCGGGCCATCGGCGGGCTTGATGATGCTTTCGCCGCTGGCGTGGAAGCGCAGTTGGCACTGCTCCACCATAAAGGCCAGATGGCTGTGTTCCATCTGCTTGAACGGCGGAAAGCGCTGCAGGAACTGCAATGTGCCCTGGATGTTCTGCAACACCGCGGTTCTGCCGGCTTGGCTGTAGGCGTCCTTTTTACTCATGAGCTGACCGTATCGCTGTGCCGAACTATATATATCTAACTATATATAGTGAAGTCGGCCTTGTTGTTCTCGGTCCCCATGGTCGGCTGGCGGCCGGTTCGTGCCCATTGGACGTAAGTCTATGAGGGCATAACGCCCGTTCGGCGACGTTGGCTGCACGGGCGGATAGCACATTCGGCGAATTTGTGGTCATACGCTGTGCAGACGATATTTCAACGGGAAGACCATGGGTGAGCATGACGACATTCTGAGTGACGCCGAGCGCGAGGCGTTGGCCTTGGTCAGCGCGCCACCGCCGCAACTGCCGCTGGTGCTGGTGGTCGACGACGACATCCTCAGCCGTAGGGCCCTGGCCTGGTATCTGAATCGCAAAGGTATTCGCTGCATCAGTGCGTCGAGCGCATTGGCTGCGTTGCGGGCACTCAGGCGTGAACCGCGTATTGGCATGATGATCACCGATCTGCGCATGGGGCCAGTGGATGGGCTTGAACTGATCAAGCAGATTCGCAGTTCGGTGCGGGCAGATTTGCCCATTGTGGTGGTGTCGGGGGAGTCGCAGGTGCCAGAGGCCGTCAAGGCGATGCACCTTGGGGTGCTGGACTTCATGGTCAAGCCGCCGGATCTGGACAAGCTGTTGCGGCTGGTGAGGAAGGAATTGCGGATTGAGTGAAGCTAGGGCCGCAAAGCGGCCCTAGCATTCTCCACTTACAGCCCGTTGCGCGCCTTGAACTCGCGGCGGCGACGGTGCAGCACCGGCTCGGTGTAGCCGTTCGGCTGCTTGGCACCTTCGAGCACCAACTCCAGCGCTGCCTGGAAGGCAACGTTGTCGTCGAAGTTCGGCGCCATTGGCCGGTACGAGCTGTCGGCAGCGTTCTGCTGATCGACCACTGCCGCCATGCGCTTGAGGCTTTCCAGCACCTGCTCTTCGCGCACGATGCCGTGGCGCAGCCAGTTGGCGAGCAATTGTGCGGAGATACGCAGGGTCGCGCGGTCTTCCATCAGGCCGACGTTGTTGATGTCCGGCACCTTCGAACAGCCCACACCGTGGTCAATCCAGCGCACGACATAGCCGAGGATGCCCTGGGCGTTGTTGTCCAGCTCGTTGCGAATTTCTTCGTCGGACCAGTTGGTGTCGGCTGCCAGCGGGATGGTCAGAATGTCATCGACCGAGGCCGGCGGGCGCTTGGCCAGTTCCGCCTGACGCGCCTGCACATCAACCTGGTGGTAGTGCAGGGCGTGCAGTACCGCGGCGGTCGGTGACGGCACCCAGGCGGTGTTGGCACCGGCCAATGGGTGAGCGATCTTCTGTTCGAGCATGGCCGCCATCAGGTCAGGCATGGCCCACATGCCCTTGCCGATCTGGGCACGGCCTTGCAGGCCAGTGGCGAGGCCGACATCGACGTTGTTGTTCTCGTAGGCGCCGATCCACTTCTCGTTCTTCATGGCGCCCTTGCGCACAACGGCGCCGGCTTCCATCGAGGTATGGATTTCGTCACCGGTACGGTCAAGGAAGCCGGTGTTGATGAACACCACGCGCTCGGCCGCAGCCTTGATGCACGACTTGAGGTTGACCGTGGTACGGCGCTCCTCGTCCATGATGCCAACCTTCATGGTGTTGCGCGGCATCTGCAGCACGTCTTCGACGCGGCTGAAGATTTCTGCGGCAAACGCCACTTCTTCCGGGCCGTGCATTTTCGGTTTGACGATATAGACGCTGCCGGTGCGGCTGTTCTTGCGGGTGGTGGTGCCCTTGAGGTTGTGCAAGGCGATCAGGCCGGTGAACAGGCCATCCTGGATGCCTTCCGGGATCTCATTGCCCTGCGCGTCGAGGATTGCGGGGTTGGTCATCAGGTGACCAACGTTGCGCACGAACAGCAGCGAGCGACCGTGCAGGCTTACGCTGCCGCCGCCGTTCGGTGCGGTGTACTCGCGGTCCGGGTTCATGGTCCGGGTGAAGGTCTTGCCGCCCTTGCTGACGCTTTCGGACAGGTCGCCTTTCATCAGGCCCAGCCAGTTGCGGTAAACCACCACCTTGTCGTCGGCATCGACTGCAGCAACCGAGTCTTCGCAGTCCATGATGGTGGTCAGGGCCGATTCCATCAGGATGTCTTTGACGGCGGCGGCGTCAGTGCTGCCGACCGGGGTGCTGGCGTCGACCTGGATTTCGAAGTGCAGACCGTTGTGTTTGAGCAGGACTGCGGTTGGCGCCGCGGCCTCGCCACGGTAGCCGATCAACTGTGCATCGTCGCGCAGGCCGCTGTTGCTGCCGCCCTTGAGCGCAACCACGAGCTTGCCGGCATCGATGCGGTAGCCGGTGGAGTCGACGTGCGAGCCAGCAGCCAGTGGCGCAGCCTGGTCGAGGAAGGCGCGGCCAAAGGCGATGACCTTGTCACCACGGACCTTGTTATAGCCCTGGCCTTTTTCGGCGCCACCTTCTTCGCTGATGGCGTCGGTGCCATACAGCGCGTCATACAGCGAACCCCAGCGCGCGTTGGCGGCGTTGAGGGCGAAGCGCGCGTTCATCACCGGTACTACCAGCTGTGGGCCGGCCATGCTGGCGATTTCTTCGTCGACGTTTTGCGTGGTTGCCTGGAAGTCTTCAGCTGCTGGCAGCAGGTAACCGATTTCCTGGAGGAATGCCTTGTAGGCTGCGGCGTCGTGAGCCTGGCCTTGACGCGCCTGGTGCCAGGCGTCGATCTGGGCTTGCAGCTGGTCGCGTTTGGCGAGCAGGTTTTTATTCTTCGGAGCGAGGTCGTTGATGATCTTTTCCGCACCGAGCCAGAAATCCTTGGCGACGATGCCGGTGCCTGGAATGGCTTCGTTGTTGACGAAGTCGTACAGCACCTTGGCGACCTGAAGGCCACCGACTTGAACGTGTTCAGTCATTGCTTGCCTCACTCTGCTCAGCTATTTCGCTCATCGTATTAAGCCTGTAGCGCTTCTTCAAACACGCACCAGTACATGCCCGCAGGCGGCTGGGTGCGGCCTGCCAGACGCGCTGGCGGGCGGTTTGCGTATTTTCACAGGCGCCATCGGCAGACATCCAGCGACGTTTTGTAGTCCGCGTCGGGGCATACTACATGAAGCAGCAGGCGGGTGAACATCAGACTAAAAGCGTCGCTGTGCGACCATTTGGTCGCATAGGGTCACGCTGGGAAGCCGCATGTTCGCAAAAAACAGGTAGATTGTTCCAGATAAATCTTGAAACAGTACACGATTAGTCATTCAGACTGCCCTGCGGCAGGTTGCCACAGCTTGCCTATACTCACTCGATTGCCAGCCTTTGCGCCATGTTCGGCCTGGCTGAAACCTTGGCAGGGCAGAGGAGTACGCAGTGGACCACCTAGTATTGACCGTGATCGCCCCCGACCAGGCTGGGCAGGTAGAACGCATTGCCCAGTGCATCGCCAGCCACAACGGCAACTGGCTGGAAAGCCGCATGTCGCGCATGGCCGGGCAGTTTGCCGGGATCCTGCGGGTGGCGGTGCCGGCTGAGTCCCACGCTGAATTGGTCAAAGCGCTGGAGCAACTGATCAGCCACAACATCCGCGTACTGGTCGCCGAGAGCGGCGCCGAGCCTGCGGCTAACTGGAAGCCAATCAGTATGGAACTGGTGGGCAATGACCGCCCAGGTATCGTTCGCGACATTACCCGATTGCTGGCAGACAAGGGGGTAAATCTGGAGCGCTTCACCACTGAAGTACGCCCGGCGCCGATGAGCAGCGAGCCATTGTTCCACGCCAACGCGCTGCTGGCGTTGCCGATGGCGCTTTCGTTGGAGGATCTGCAGCAGAGCCTGGAAGCGCTGGCCGATGATTTGATGGTCGAACTTGAGCTGCGCGCCGAAGAATAGTCCACAGCCAGGGCGGTGCGGTTATCCCTGATTTACGGGGACGTCCCTGTGGATAACCTGGGGGCGTACCGCTTCAGCCCAATGCCCATGCCGCTTGCCGAGGATTGAGCAAAAAACGCTCAGTAATCAGGCGCTTGTGCACAAAGCGCGGGGATCAGCATGTGGATAACCTCTGGAGAGGTTGCTGCAGGCCACGCCAGCTGTGGCCTGCAGGCTTTTGGTTATTTATTGATCAGGTGCGCTTGCTCACTCTAAGCCAGGCATCCACGCTGTACAGCGCCAAACCGGCCCAGATGAACATGAATGCGACCAGCGTGCTCGACGACAAGTGCTCGTCGAACAGCAGCACCGCCTGCAACAGCACCAGGCTCGGTGCCAGGTACTGCAGGAAACCCAAGGTGGTGTAGGGCAGGTGTCGCGCGGCTGCGTTGAAGCACACCAACGGGACCAGCGTGACCGGCCCGGCGGCAATCAGCCAGAGCGCTTCAGTGCTGCTGAAGAAATCCCCCTGCGTGCTGCTGGCAGCCGGGTGCAGCAACAGCCAGCCCGCAGCCAGCGGCACCAGCATCCAGGTCTCCACTACCAGCCCGGGCAGTGCCGCGACGGGTGCCTGCTTGCGGATCAGCCCATAGAAGCCAAAGGTCAGCGCCAGCACCAGCGACACCCACGGCAGGCTGCCGACCTGCCACACCTGCTGTGCGACCCCGACCGCTGCCAGGCCGACCGCCAGCCACTGCAGTCGCCGCAAACGCTCGCCGAGCAGGAGCATGCCCAGCAGCACGTTGATCAATGGGTTGATGTAATAGCCGAGGCTGGCTTCGAGCATGCGCCCGTTGTTTACCGCCCAGACATAGGTCAGCCAGTTGCCGGCGATCAATGTGCCGCTCAAGGCGAGGATTGCCAGGCGCTTGGGGTTATCGCGCAACTCGCGCCACCAGCCGGGGTGCTTCCACACCAACAGTAACAGCGAACCGAACAACGCCGACCAGAGCACCCGGTGGACGATGATCTCGACCGCCGGCACGCTCTGAATGGCTTTGAAGTACAGCGGGAACAGGCCCCAGATGATGTAGGCCGTAAGGCCGAGAATATACCCGCGACGCGGGTTTGCAGCGTGCATGCCGAATCCTTGCTTAGGTAGCTAAATAACAGCACCTATTGTAGACAGACCTGCACCTGCTCCTAGAACAATTTCAGCGGCGCTTCGTCCAGCGCCGAGATCTGCTCGCGCAGGGCAAGGATCTGATCGCCCCAGTAACGCGGCTGACCAAACCAGGGGAAGCTGCGCGGGAACGCCGGGTCGTCCCAGCGCCGCGCCAGCCAGGCGCTGTAGTGCAACTGACGCAAGGCCCGCAGCGGCTCGATCAGCGGCAGTTCGCGCGGGTCGAAGTCGTGGAACTCGTTGTAGCCGTCGATCAGCTCGGCCAACTGGCCCAGGCGTTCTTCGCGGCTGCCGGCGAGCATCATCCACAGGTCCTGCACTGCCGGGCCCGTCCGGCAGTCGTCCAGATCGACAAGGTGGTAGGCGTCTTCGCGGTGCATGATGTTGCCTGGGTGGCAGTCGCCGTGCAGGCGGATGGTATGGTGCGGGGTGCGCGCGTAGATCGCTTCAACCCGTTTGAGCAGATCGCGAGCGACCGATTCATAAGCTGGCAGCAGTTCCTTGGGCACGTAGTTGCCGTCGAGCAAGGTCTGCAGCGAGGCATGCCCGAAGTTATCCACAGCGAGCGACTCACGGTGCACGAACGGCCGCGTGGCGCTGACTTTGTGCAGGCGCCCGAGCAACTGGCCTAGGGTATACAGCTGGTCGAGATTGCCCGGCTCTGGCGCCCGGCCGCCGCGGCGTGGGAACAAGGCAAAGCGAAAGCCCTGATGTTCGAACAGGCTCTGGCCTTCATGGCTGATTGGCGCCACGACCGGCACTTCGCAGTCGGCAAGCTCGGCGGTAAAGGCGTGTTCTTCGTGGATCTGTGCGTCGGTCCAACGCCCCGGCCGGTAGAACTTGGCGATCAGCGGCTGCTGGTCTTCGATGCCCACCTGATAGACCCGATTCTCGTAACTGTTGAGCGCCAGCACGCGGGCATCGCTGAGAAAGCCCAGGCTTTCTACCGCATCAAGGACCAGGTCGGGGGTGAGGGTATCGAAAGGGTGGGACATTGGAGCTCCGCAGGGCGACATCGTGAGCACCATGGTACTCCATTACCCCGCGCACCGGAGGTCGCTAGGCCGGCACGCCCAGCAGTACATAAGCCGGATGGAACTGCGCACGTAGTTCGCTGCCGGTGGTCACCCCATGAGCTGTCAGCCACTGGCTCTCGGCAAAAGCGCAGAGGGTCTGGCCATTACTCAGTTGCAGGCGCACTTCGCAGCTGGCCTCTTCTTCAGCGAGCACTTCGGCGACCGTGGCGCCGAGCGTGTTGCTGCCTGGTTCTGCGGTGTCCTCCGGGCCGAGCAGGTGCACCCAGCCGGCCTTGAGCAAGGCCACTACCTGGCTGCCTGGCGCCAGTTCCAGCCGCTCGGTGCTGTCGCGGGTGATCAGCGCTTGAATCTGCAGCCCGCCACTCAGCGCCAGGGTCACCCGGTCATGCCGACCTTCGCTGCTCACTGCGCTGACCTCACCCTGCAACTGATTACGCGCGCTGGTGCGCAGCATCAGCCGGCCGAGCAGGTCGAGGTCGCTACTGTGTTCGGCGGCCTCGAGCACTTGCGCCTGCAGCGCTTGCAGGCGCAAGTAAAGGCGCAGCACGCGCTGGCCCTCTGACGACAACTGCGCGCCGCCACCACCACGGCCGCCGGTGCTGCGCTCGACCAGGGGCTGCGCGGCAAGGTTGTTGAGCTCGTCGATGGCGTCCCAGGCGGACTTGTAACTGATCCCGGCAGCCTTCGCCGCGCGGGTGATCGAGCCCTGCTCGGCGATGTGCTGCAGCAGGGCGATGCGCTGCGGGCGGCGGGCGATGTGTTGGGTGAGCTGGGTGGGCAGAGACATGCGCTTGAGCCAGGCGGTGTGAGACTGGCGAAGTTGCCTCCCGTAGCGTCATCAGTCAACCCCGGCGCCCGCTCAGGCCTGGCCAGGTTTGGCCGTGCGCGCCAGGCAATAGACATCGACCCGCTGGGCGCCGGCCTTGCGCAGCAGCTTGGCAATGGCCTGGGCAGTGGCGCCGGTGGTCAGCACGTCGTCGACCACTGCCAGGTGCCGCCCTTCGACATCAACGCCTGGCGCCAGGGTAAACGCCTCGCGCAGATTGCGCCGGCGCGCCTTGGCGCCGAGTTTTTGCTGGGCCGGGGTGTCGCGAGTGCGCAGCAGCCAGCGCTCGTTGCAGGCGATGCCCAGTTGGCCTGACAGCCAGCGCGCAAGCATACCGGCCTGATTGAAGCCGCGCTGGCGCAGCCGACGCGCCGCCAAAGGCACTGGCAACAAGTATTCCGGCCTGGGCAAGCCTTCGGCGTAGCGATGCGCCAACGCATCCCCGAGCAAGCCCGCCAGCAAACGACCGAGGGGCCACTGCCCGCGATGCTTGAAGCGACTGATCAGGCTGTCCAGCGGGAAGCCGAAATGCCACGGCACAATCACCTGGCTGAAGGCCGGTGGCCTGCGGTGGCAGGGGCCGCAATACAGGCCGGCAATGGCCAGCGGTAACGCGCAGCGCAGGCATTGTTCCTCCAGCCAGGGCAATTCCTGCTCGCAGGCGCTGCACAGCGGGTAGGGCTGATAAGCGTGTTCATCACACAGCAAACACATTTGATTAATATTTGTACACTTGTAAACCAGCCATCTGAGTATTGGTTGACAGTCCATGGCCCTTCCGTAAATATTGCGCCTATCCGTGATGCGCTGGCGGCTTTCTTGGCCTGCGCGCCAGTCAGAGCCTAGATAAGGAAACGCCGATGAGCGCCAGCACAATTGCTACAACACGTCACGACTGGGGCCTGGCCGAGGTCAAGGCGCTGTTCCAGCAGCCCTTTAATGATTTGTTGTTCCAGGCGCAAAGCGTGCACCGCGCGCATTTCGATCCCAACCGTGTGCAGGTCTCGACCCTGCTGTCGATCAAGACCGGCGCCTGCCCGGAAGACTGCAAATACTGTCCGCAGTCCGGCCACTACAACACCGGGCTGGAAAAGCAAAAACTGATGGAAGTGCAAAAGGTGCTGGAAGAGGCCGCCCGCGCCAAAGCCATTGGCTCGACGCGCTTCTGCATGGGCGCGGCCTGGAAGCATCCGTCGGCCAAAGACATGCCTTACGTGCTGGAGATGGTCAAAGGGGTCAAGGCATTGGGCCTGGAAACCTGCATGACCCTCGGCAAGCTGGACCAGGACCAGACTGTCGCGCTGGCTCAGGCTGGCCTGGACTACTACAACCACAACCTCGACACCTCGCCTGAGTTCTATACCAGCATCATCACCACCCGCACCTACAGCGAGCGCCTGCAGACCCTGGCCTATGTGCGCGACGCCGGCATGAAGATCTGCTCCGGCGGCATCCTCGGCATGGGTGAGTCGCTGGACGACCGCGCCGGGCTGCTGATTCAGCTGGCCAACCTGCCCGAGCATCCTGAGTCGGTACCGATCAACATGCTGGTCAAGGTTGCCGGCACGCCGCTGGCTGAAGAAGCCGACGTCGACCCATTCGATTTCATCCGTATGCTTGCGGTCGCGCGGATTCTCATGCCCAAGTCGCACGTACGGCTGTCGGCCGGGCGTGAGCAGATGAATGAGCAGATGCAGGCGCTGGCCTTCATGGCCGGGGCCAACTCGATCTTCTACGGCGAAAAACTGCTGACCACGGCCAACCCACAAGCCGACAAGGACATGCAGCTGTTCGCCCGCCTCGGGATCAAGCCGGAAGCGCGCGAAGAGCATGCTGACGAAGTGCATCAGGCAGCCATCGAGCAGGCCCTGGTCGAGCAGCGCAGCAGCGAGATGTTCTACGACGCAGCGTCGGCCTGAAATGGCCTTTGACCTCACCGCGCGCCTGGCCGAACGGCGTGCGGCCGACCTGTATCGGCAACGGCCGCTGCTGCAGACCGCGCAGGGGCCGCAGGTGGTGGTCGATGGCCAGCCGCTGCTGGCCTTCTGCAACAATGATTACCTCGGCCTGGCCAATCACCCTGAGGTGATCGCTGCCTGGCGCGCCGGCGCCGAGCGCTGGGGGGTCGGTGGCGGTGCTTCGCATCTGGTCATCGGCCACAGCACCCCGCATCACCAGCTTGAAGAAGCCCTGGCCGAGCTGACCGGGCGGCCGCGTGCGCTGCTGTTTTCCACCGGCTACATGGCCAACCTCGGTGCCATTACCGCATTGGTCGGGCAGGGCGATACGGTGCTGCAAGACCGCCTCAACCACGCTTCGCTACTCGATGGCGGCCTGCTCAGCGGTGCGCGCTTCAATCGTTATCTGCACAACGATGCGCAGAGCCTGGCCAGCCGCCTGCAGCGGGCGACCGGCAATACCCTGGTGGTTACCGATGGCGTGTTCAGCATGGATGGCGATCTCGCCGACTTGCCCGCACTGGCCGCGACCGCCCGCGCAGCGAATGCCTGGCTGATGGTCGATGATGCCCACGGCCTCGGCACCCTGGGCGCCAACGGCGGCGGAATCGTCGAGCACTTCGGCCTTGGTCTGGATCAGGTGCCAGTGTTGATCGGCACCCTCGGCAAAGCCTGCGGCACCGCAGGTGCGTTTGTTGCCGGCAGTGATGACTTGGTCGAGGCACTGGTGCAGTTCGCTCGGCCCTACATCTACACCACCAGCCAACCGCCGGCGCTGGCCTGCGCCACGCTCAAGAGCCTGCAGCTGCTGCGTGACGAAAGCTGGCGGCGCGAGCAGTTGGCGGCGTTGATCCGCCAGTTCCGCGAGGGCGCAGAGCAGATCGGCCTGCAACTGATGGACAGCCAGACGCCGATTCAGCCAATCCTGATCGGCGACAGCGGCCGTGCTGTGCGCCTGTCGCAGATGCTGCGCGAACGCGGCTTGCTGGTGACCGCTATCCGCCCGCCGACAGTGCCGGCCGGCAGTGCGCGGCTGCGGGTGACCTTGAGCGCGGCGCACACCGAGGCGCAGGTGCAGCTATTGTTGAATGCATTGGCAGACTGTTATCCACAACTGGAGCGCGCCGATGCGTAATCGCCTGATTCTCTTGCCCGGCTGGGGGCTGGGTACTGCTGCACTGCATCCATTGGCGGCAAGCCTGCGCGCGCAGGATCCGCGCTTGCAGGTCGACCTGCTGGCGCTGCCGGAATTGCCCGACGGCGATGTCCAGGCCTGGGTCGACCATCTTGATCGCACCCTGCCCCAGGACACCTGGCTGGGTGGCTGGTCACTGGGCGGGATGCTCGCCAGCGAGCTGGCCCGCAAACGCGGTGATCGCTGCTGCGGCCTGCTGACCCTGGCCAGTAATCCTAGTTTCGTCAGCCGCGCCGACTGGCCGCACGGCATGCCGGCAGACACCTTCAGCACCTTTGCCGACGGCTGTCGCAGCCATCTGCAGGTCACCCTGAAGCGCTTTCGCTCGCTGTGCACCCAGGGTGCGCCGGATCAGTTGGCCGTGCTCAAGCAACTCAATGTCGGCCTGCCGAGCACTGATCCGCTGTACCTGATGAGCGGCCTGGAGGTGTTGGGCAAGCTGGATACCCGCGACGCCTTGGTGGAGTACACCGGGCCGCAGTTGCACCTGTTTGCCGGCAGCGATGTGCTGGTCCCGGCAGAGGCAGCCAAGGCGCTGTGCGAGCTGGTCCCGGACGTCGAGGTCGGTCTGGTTGAAAACACCTCGCATGCCTTCCTGCTGGAATATCCGCAGGACCTGGCGGCGGGCATCAAGATTTTTTTGCACGAGAGCGGCGATGACTGATCTGTCCCATCCGACCCTGCCGGGCGGCTTGCCTGACAAACGCCAGGTGGCGGCGTCGTTTTCTCGGGCTGCTGCCAGTTATGACAGCGTTGCCGCGTTGCAGCGCGCCGTCGGTGTGGCTTTGCTCGAGCAGTTGCCGGCTGATCTGACCCCAAGCCGCTGGCTCGACCTGGGCAGCGGTACCGGTCACTTCAGCCGCGTGCTGGCCGAGCGCTTTGCCGGCGCTGTCGGCGTGGCCGTCGACATTGCCGAAGGCATGCTAGGTCACGCTCGGCAGCAAGGTGGCGCGCAGTTCCACGTGGTCGGCGATGCCGAACGCCTGCCGCTGCAGGACGCCAGTGTCGATTTGATTTTCAGTAGCCTGGCCGTGCAGTGGTGCAGCCAGTTCGCCAGCGTGCTCGGCGAAGCACAGCGGGTGTTGCGCCCTGGTGGAGTGCTGGCGTTCAGCAGCCTGTGCGTAGGCACTCTGGAAGAGTTGCGCGCCAGTTGGCAGGCAGTAGACGGCATGGTCCACGTCAACCGCTTCCGCCGGTTCGACGATTACCAGCGGCTGTGTGCCGGCAGCGGCCTGCAGCTGCTTGATCTGCAACAGCGTGCGCAGGTGCTGCACTACCCCGATGTACGCAGCCTGACCCATGAACTGAAGGCGCTGGGTGCGCATAACCTCAACCCTGGCCGGCCGGCTGGCCTAACGGGGCGGGCGCGCATGCAGGGTTTGCTGCAGGCCTACGAACACTGGCGCCAGCCGTCCGGCCTGCCGGCCACCTATCAGGTGGTGTATGCCGTGCTGCGCAAGCCTCAGCAGGCTGGGGAATGACATGAGCCAAGCGTATTTCATTGCCGGTACCGACACAGACGTGGGCAAGACCACCATCGCTGCCGGCTTGCTCCATGCGGCCCGGCTGCAAGGTCTGAGCACCCTCGCGGCCAAGCCGGTGGCGTCGGGATGCGCGGTGACCAGCAAGGGCCTGCGCAATGCCGATGCGTTAGCGCTGATTGATCAAAGTACCGTCCAGTTGCCTTATGAACGGGTCAATCCGTTCGCTTTCGAGCCGGCAATCGCCCCGCACCTGGCTGCGCGCGAAGCGGGCGTGGCGCTGGCGCTGCCTGCTTTGCTCAAGGCGATGCAGGGGATTCTGGCAGAGGGCGCCGACTTCACCTTGATCGAAGGTGCCGGCGGTTGGCGGGTGCCGTTGTCGGACCATGCCAACCTGTCCGATCTGGCGATCGCGCTGAAGCTACCGGTGATCCTGGTGGTCGGCGTGCGCCTGGGCTGCATCAATCACGCGCTGTTAAGTGCCGAAGCGATTGCCCGCGATGGCCTGCAGTTGGCCGGCTGGGTGGCCAATGTGATTGAGCCGCGCACCTCGCGGCTGGAAGAAAACCTGGCCAGCCTCGCTGAACGCCTGCCCGCGCCGTGCCTGGGGCGGGTGCCCAAACTCAAGCAAGCCAGTGCCGATGCCGTGGCCGAACATCTGCAGCTTGACCTGCTTGATTAAGCTCCGCGCGCATACCCTCGGTCTATCGAATGGCACTAGGCTATTAGCGATTTAAACGGGCCTTTTCGGCGTTGGCCTGCTTTAATGAAGTTTGTCCGTTATCCAGCGTCATCGGAGTTTTGACATGGAAATCACCGGTAGCTCTGCCTACTACGCAGGTCTTGGCGCCATTCAGGCGGGCCAGAACCGCGTTGATCAGGCCGCCAGCCAGATCGCCAACGGCACCGTCGAACGTGCCGCCACCAGCCAGTCCAGCGACTATCAGGCCGAGCGCTTGCGCGCCGTCGACCGCAGCCAGCAAATGGACATGGCCACCAGCACGGTGCAGTTGGCGCTGGGCAAGACTGAGGTCGAGCTCGGTGTGAAAGTCGCCAAGGCTTCCGACGAACTGCTCGGCCGCTTCATCGACACCTACGCCTGATTGCTAATCTCGCTGAAACCTCTGCGGGCCTGACTGCGATGGCGCTGACCAGACAACACCGTTGTCTGCTCGGTTGCCCTCTGCAGTGAGGCCCGCAGTTGCATTTACGGGCACATGGCAGATACGCCATGTTTCGCGACGTAAATGGCACCATAGTCCCTTCTTGACTTTGTTTGCACCTAAACGTAAGTTTCAAACAACTGTTTGACCGAGTGCCGGTTGCTGTCGGCGCTCACTCCACCGGACTCCTCAAGAGGTTCATCGCAATGCCTGAATACAAAGCCCCTCTGCGTGATATTCGCTTCGTTCGCGACGAACTGCTCGGCTATGAAGCGCACTACCAGAGCTTGCCGGGTTGCGAGGAAGCCACGCCCGACATGGTCGATGCGATCCTTGAGGAAGGTGCCAAGTTCTGCGAGAACGTGCTGGCGCCGCTGAACCGCGTTGGCGACCTCGAAGGCTGCAAGTGGAGCGAGTCGGGTGTGCAGACCCCGACTGGCTTCAAGGAAGCCTACAAACAGTTCGTCGAAGGCGGCTGGCCGAGCCTGGCCCATGATGTTGCTCACGGCGGCCAGGGCCTGCCTGAGTCGCTGGGCCTGGCGGTCAGCGAGATGGTCGGTGAAGCCAACTGGTCCTGGGGCATGTACCCAGGCCTGTCCCATGGCGCGATGAACACCATTTCCGAGCACGGCACCGCCGAGCAGCAGGACACCTACCTGAGCAAACTGGTCACCGGTGAATGGACCGGCACCATGTGCCTGACCGAGCCGCACTGCGGCACTGACCTGGGCATGCTGCGGACCAAGGCCGAGCCGCAGGCGGATGGCTCTTACAAGGTTTCCGGGACCAAGATCTTCATCTCGGCCGGTGAGCACGACATGGCCGACAACATCGTCCACATCGTGTTGGCGCGGCTGCCGGATGCCCCTGCTGGCACCAAAGGTATTTCGCTGTTCATCGTGCCCAAGTTCCTGCCCAGCGCCGATGGCGCCATCGGCGAGCGCAACGGCGTCAGCTGCGGCTCGCTCGAGCACAAGATGGGCATCCACGGTAACGCCACCTGCGTGATGAACTTCGACGGCGCTACCGGTTACCTGATTGGCCCGGCCAACAAAGGCCTGAACTGCATGTTCACCTTCATGAACACCGCTCGCCTGGGTACCGCGCTGCAAGGCCTGGCCCACGCTGAAGTGGCATTCCAGGGTGGCCTCAAATACGCCCGCGATCGTCTGCAGATGCGCTCGCTGACCGGCCCCAAGGCACCTGAAAAGGCCGCTGACCCGATCATCGTCCACCCTGATGTACGGCGCATGCTGCTGACCATGAAGGCCTTTGCCGAAGGCAACCGGGCGATGGTCTACTTCACCGCGCAGCAGGTCGATATCGTCAAGTACAGCAAGGACGAAGAAGCTCGCAAGAAGGCCGATGCATTGCTGGCCTTCATGACCCCGATCGCCAAGGCGTTCATGACCGAGGTCGGTTTCGAAGCCGCCAACCATGGCGTGCAGATCTACGGCGGCCATGGCTTCATCGCCGAGTGGGGCATGGAGCAGAACGTGCGCGACAGCCGCATCTCGATGCTCTACGAGGGTACCACCGGCATCCAGGCCCTCGACCTGCTCGGGCGTAAAGTGCTGATGACCCAGGGCGAAGCGCTCAAGGGCTTCACCAAAATCGTGCACAAGTTCTGCCAGGCCCAGGAAGGCAACGAAGCGGTCAAGGAATTCGTCGAGCCGTTGGCGGCGATCAACAAGGAGTGGGGCGAACTGACGATGAAAGTCGGCATGGCCGCCATGAAAGACCGTGAAGAGGTCGGTGCCGCGTCGGTCGATTACCTGATGTACTCGGGCTACGCCTGCCTGGCCTACTTCTGGGCTGATATCGCCCGTCTGGCAGCTGAAAAACTCGCCGCCGGCACCAGCGAAGAAGCGTTCTACACCGCCAAGCTGCAGACCGCACGCTTCTACTTCCAGCGCATCCTGCCGCGTACCCGCACCCATGCAGCGACCATGCTGTCCGGTGCCGGTAACCTGATGGCGATGAAAGAAGAAGACTTCGGCCTGGCCATCTAAGCCGCGCTGGCAACATCAAAAACCGCCTGCCCTCACCGGCAGGCGGTTTTTTTGTGAGCGCTCGTCCGGGCCGCGTAGCCCCATGCACAGAAAAAGCTAAGCCTGGCTCCACGCCTGCCGTTAAACATCTGGTGTATTCATCTATTCATGTGCGCTGCCGATGAAGTAAAGGCACAATGCCATTATTGATCTGCCGGGTTGGAGATACCCTTGTTTCAGTTATCCGCTGTACGCGTAAGCCATTTCCTGCCGTCACTGGTGTTACTGGTGTCGGGGCTGGCGGCGGCCTATGTGAGAGACCTCAGCGTCTTCTTCACGTCTTTGTTCAATGTGCTGCCAACCATGGTGCTGCTGCTCGGCGGCGCCTATTGCGCGGTGTACCGCCGGCAGCGTGAGCTGTTTGTGATGGTCACGGTGTATATCGCTTACTACCTGCTCGACACCCAGACCGACTTCTATCGCGACAACGGCCGCGTGCGTGAAGACGCTGCAGTGATCTTTCATCTGGTCTGCCTGCTGCTACCTGCGTTGTTCGGCCTGTTCGCCGCCTGGCAGGAACGCACTCATCTGGCCCAGGACATGCTCGCCCGCTTTGCCGTACTGTTTGCCGTCGGCAGCGTGGCGGTGGCCTTGCAGCAGAGCTTTCCGGAGGCGCTGCTGGGCTGGCTGGCGGAGATCCGCTGGCCGTCGCTGCACGGTCAGTGGATGAGCCTGATCCAGCTGGCGTACCCGGTCTTCGTCATCGTTTTCATCCTGCTGGCGGTGCAGTACCTGCGCCAGCCGCGACCGCTGCATGCGGCGCAGATCATCGGCTTGCTGGGCCTGCTGTGGATGTTGCCGAAAACCTTCATCCTGCCGTTCACCCTGAACATCATGTGCAGCCAGGTCATGCTGATGATTGCCGCAGCGGTCGCCCATGAGGCCTATCAGATGGCCTTCCGCGACGAGCTCACCGGCTTGCCCGGCAGGCGTGCGCTGAACGAGCGTATGCAGCGCCTGGGGCGCAACTACGTGATTGCCATGACCGACGTTGACCACTTCAAGAAATTCAACGATACCCACGGCCACGACGTCGGTGATCAGGTGCTGCGGCTGGTTGCCAGCCGGCTGTCGAAAGTGACGGGGGGCGGTCGGGCTTACCGCTATGGCGGCGAAGAGTTCGCCCTGGTGTTTGCCGGCAAGACTGCCGAAGAGTGTCTGCCGCACCTGGAAGCGGTACGCGAGATGATCGCCAACTACGCCATCCAGCTGCGTGACCAGAACAGCCGCCCGCAGGACGATAGCGCCGGCCGGCAACGGCGCAGCGGCTCGGCCAGCGCTACCGTATCGGTCACCATCAGCATCGGCGTGGCCGAACGCTTGATCGACCACCGCAACCCCGAGGCGGTGCTCAAATCTGCCGACGAGGCGCTGTACAGCGCCAAGGCTGCCGGGCGTAACTGTGTAGTGATGTTCGGCCACCAATCACGCCGCGGCGCTGTGCGAATGGCATGACTTAGGTTGACTGGGGTTGACTATAGGGTCACGTGATGACCCTATGTCTCGCAAAAGTTGTTCGGTTACACTGATTTCACTCCAGTGCCGCGGTCCTTGCCAGGACCGCCCCGACCCGACTAGTGAGAGGTTGTCCATGGCTGACTATAAAGCGCCCCTGCGTGATATGCGCTTCGTTCTCAATGAAGTCTTCGACGTGGCCACGCTGTGGGCACAGCTGCCCGAGCTGGCCGAGGCGGTCGACCAGGACACCGCTCTGGCGGTGCTGGAAGAAGCCGGCAAGGTCACCGCCCGCAGCATCGCGCCGCTCAACCGCGCCAGCGATGAAGAGGGCTGCCACTGGGACAACGGCAGCGTACGCACCCCAGCCGGTTTCATCGAGGCCTACCAGACCTACGCCGAAGGCGGTTGGGTCGGTGTTGGCGGTGATCCGCAGTTTGGCGGCATGGGTATGCCCAAGGCGATCTCGGCTCAGGTCGAGGAAATGATCAACGCCTCGAGCCTGTCGTTCGGGCTGTATCCGATGCTCACCGCAGGCGCCTGCCTGTCGATCAACGCTCATGCCAGCGAAGCGCTCAAGCACAAATACCTGCCGAACATGTACAGCGGCGTCTGGGCGGGCTCGATGTGCCTGACCGAGGCCCATGCCGGCACCGACCTGGGCATCATCCGTACCAAGGCCGAGCCGCAGGCGGATGGCAGCTACAAGGTCAGTGGGACCAAGATATTCATCACCGGTGGCGAGCACGACCTGACCGAAAACATCATTCACCTGGTGCTGGCCAAGCTGCCGGACGCACCCGCGGGGCCCAAGGGCATTTCCCTGCTGCTGGTGCCCAAGTTCCTGGTCAACGACGACGGCAGCCTGGGTGAGCGCAACTCGGCCCACTGCGGCTCGATCGAGCACAAGATGGGCATTCAGGGCTCGGCGACCTGCGTGATGAACTTCGACGGCGCGGTCGGCTACCTGGTCGGCGAGCCGAACAAGGGCCTGGCGGCCATGTTCACCATGATGAACTACGAGCGCCTGGGCGTCGGTATTCAAGGCCTGGCCTCGGCCGAGCGCTCTTATCAGAACGCCGTCGAGTACGCCCGCGATCGCCTGCAAAGCCGCTCGCCAGTCGGCGCACAGGCAAAAGACAAAGTCGCCGACCCGATCATCGTCCACCCGGATGTGCGGCGCATGCTGCTGACCATGAAAGCCTTGATCGAAGGCGGCCGGGCGTTCTCCACTTACGTCGCCCTGCAACTGGACAACGCCAAGTACAGCGAAGACCCGGCCACGCGCAAGCGCAGCGAGGACCTGGTGGCGTTGCTGACACCGGTGGCCAAGGCGTTCATGACCGACACCGGGCTTGAGTGCACCGTGCATGGCCAGCAGGTGTTTGGCGGCCACGGTTACATCCGTGAGTGGGGCCAGGAGCAACTGGTGCGCGACGCGCGCATCACCCAGATCTACGAAGGCACCAACGGCATTCAGGCGCTGGACCTGATGGGCCGTAAGGTGGTCGCCAGCGGTGGCGCGTTCTACCAGGTGTTTGCCGACGAAATTCGCCAGTTCGTGGCTGGTGCCGATAGCGAGCTGGGCGAGTTTACTCAGCCATTGGCCACTGCCCTGGATCAATTGGATGGGCTGACCGAGTGGGTTATCGAGCAGGCCAAGCTCAACCCGAACGAGATCGGTGCAGCTTCGGTTGAGTACCTGCACGCGTTCGGCTATGTCGCTTATGCCTATATGTGGGCGCGCATGGCCCAGGCAGCCAAGGCAGGCGAGGGCGATGCGGCCTTCTATCAGGGCAAGCTGGGCACGGCGCGCTTCTACTTTGCGCGGTTGCTGCCGCGGGTGGATTCGTTGGTGGCGTCAGTCAAGGCGGGTAGCGAGTCGCTGTATCTGTTGGACGCTGCGCAGTTCTGACGCCTCGATCACATGCCGTAACAAAGCTGGGGTGATTTGTAAGCCTTTTCCTACACGACGTGGTGACTTTTCGCCTCTATCTTCAGATTGGATCCACAGCTAATATTTCTCACATGGACGGAACGCAGGAAGCGTAAAGGACAGAACAGGGACACGAAGGAATCTCGCCAGGATGGTGAGGCGATAGGGATGTCAGGGAAACAGTCTGGAAAACCCCGCTTAGGCGGGGTTTTCTTTGTTGCGTGGTTTTTACCGTCAGCCCAGTACGTCCAGCGGCGACACGCCCAGCGGGCGCCCGTCGGTTTCTTCTTCGAGCAATGTGCGCAACAGCTCCAGCGACGCCTGTTGGCGCTGCGCATCGCGAAACACCAGGCCAACCTTGAGTGGTACGCGCGGCTCGCTGAGGGGCTTCCACAGCAGCCCTTGATCATCCTCGGCCGCTGCCTTGGCGCGCCCTGGCAGGATGGTTGCCAGCGAGGTGTGCGGCAGGCTGTCGAGGATTCCCGCCATGTTGTTCATCTCGGCCTGTACCTGCGGCCTGCGGCCCTGGCTGGCCAGCTGCTCCTTCCAGATCTGGCGGATCTGAAACTCTTCACCCAGCATAAGCAGCGGCAATTCAGCTGCCTGCCTGATCGAGACCTTCTTGAAGTCCTTCAACGGGTGGGTGTTGGGGATGACCAGTTGCAGCTCATCTTCATACAGCATCAGCCCGTGCAGGCCTGCCTGGCGCGGCGGCAGATAGCTGATGCCGATATCCAGATTGCCATTGAGCAGACGCCGCTCGATCTCCAGCCCCGACAGTTCGTAGATCTGCACCACCAGGTGCGGCTGCGCCCGGCGCACGCGCTCCAGCAACTGCGGTACCAGCCCGGGGCGGACGGTCTGCAGGACACCGATGGCGAGGGTACGCAGTGCCTGGCCTTTGAAGCTGCGCATAGCCTCATGGGCGCGCTGCAAGCCGTCGAGCAAGGGCTGGGCATGGTTGTACAAGGTGTGCGCGGCCAGTGTCGGCAGCAGGCGCTTGTTGCTGCGCTCGAACAGGCTCAGGTCGAGGCTGTGTTCCAGCTGCCGAATCTGCTGGGACAAGGCCGGCTGCGACAGTGACAGGCGTTCGGCAGCACGGCCCACGTGGCCTTCTTCATAGACCGCGACGAAATAACGCAGTTGGCGAAAATCCATAAGCAACACTTATCGAAAAAGCTGGGAAATCGAAATGGCCAGGGTGCCCGGTTGTGCCTAGTCTAGCGGCGTTTTCAAGCATTTACCTGCTGTTGCAGCGACCGATTGTTGCAGTCGCTGAAAAACACTTTTGATAGGCCACGCTGAAATATCGGTCTGGAGTTCTGATGAATCTGTTCAAGCTGCGTCGGCCAGCTGTCGCGGTGGTCGAACCTGTACCAGCAGCACCGGCAGCTGCCGCGTCGCTATCGAGCGAATGGCTGATGGCGTCCGCCGCGCTGCCTGCGCCGATTTTTGTGCGTGGGCAGGGCTCGTGGTTATGGGACAACGACGGTCGGGTTTATCTGGACTTCACCCAAGGCAGTGCAGGCAACAGTCTCGGCCATTGCCCGCAAGTGGTGAGCGAAGCGCTGAGTGCTCAGGCCCAGACATTGCTTAACTGCGGCGGGCAGCTAACCAACCACAACCAGTTGCTGCTGGCGCAGAAACTTTGCCAGAGCACCGGCAGTGACCAGGCGTACCTGCTCAACAGCGGTGCCGAAGCGTGCGCAGCGGCGATCCGCCTGGCGCGTAAATGGGGCCAACTGCATCGCAGCGGCGCCGATCATGTCATTACGGCCAGCCAGGCCTGCCACGGGCGCGGTCTGGATACGTCGGGCTTCAGCCAGGTGGCGTTCAACGACCTGAGCGCACTACACGCCGCCGTCGACTCGCGCACAGTCGCGATCATGCTCGAACCGATCCAGGGCGAGGCCGGCGTTATCCCGGCCAGCCGCGAGTATCTCCAGGGTGTCGAACGGCTGTGCCGCGAGCTGGGCATTCTGCTGATTTTCGACGAAGCACTGACCGGCATCGGCCGCTGCGGTGCGTTGTTGGCCGAACAGCGATATGACGTGCGTGCCGACATCATCGCCCTTGGCACAGGGCTGGGGGGTGGCGTGCCGGTCGCCGCGCTGCTGGCCCGCGGCAGCGCCTGCTGCGCCGAGCCTGGCGAGCTGCAAGGCAGCCAGCACGGTAATGCACTGATGTGCGCGGCCGGCCTGGCGGTATTGCAGAGCGTGCTCGCGCCTGGCTTCTTCGAGCAGATCAAGGACCGCGGCCGCCACCTGCGCGAAGGTCTGAGCAGGTTGTCCGGCCGTTATGGTCATGGCGAGGTGCGCGGGCAGGGTCTGCTGTGGGCGCTGCAGTTACACGATGAGGTGGCGCTAGCGTTGGTACAGGCGGCATTGCAGGAGGGCTTGTTGCTGCAGGCGCCCCAGCCTGATGTAGTCCGCTTTGCCCCGGCGCTGACGATCAGCCGCGGGCTTGTCGACGAGATGCTGCTGAAGCTGGCCAGAGCCTTTGCCCGGCTGCACGGGCAACAGCACAACCGTCGCGAGATGCGCGCCTGATCGGCAATAGCGCTCACTTATTTCAACGAACCGTCTGGCGTTTCTGCGCATCGCCCCGGGCCTGTCTTATTCGGCCCGGGGCGTTTTTTTGCCTTTAGCGCAAGATGTTGTGCCTGCGGAACCTCTGCGCAAGCGCGCGAGTCTGTGTAGTAACCACTGACGGAGAAACATGCATGGACTTCATTCGCATCATTATCGCGATCCTTCTGCCGCCGCTTGGCGTGTTCCTGCAGGTCGGCTTTGCCGGTGCGTTCTGGCTGAACATCCTGTTGACGTTGCTGGGTTATATCCCCGGCATCATCCACGCGGTGTATATCATCGCCAAGCGCTGACGTGACGAGGGCCGCGCTGCGGCCCTCTGTTGCAATTGCGGCGAACTCGGCTCAACGGTCGAGTACCCGGCAATAGAACTTCCATTCTTCCTCGAGTGCATGCGCAAGGTTCTCGGCCTTGCGGAAACCGTGCCGCTCACCGGCATAAAAATGCCCTTCAGCCTCGATCCCGTTAGCTTTCAGCGCCGCCAGCATGGCGTGAGTCTGCTCGGGCACCACCACGGCATCCAGTTCGCCCTGGAAGAAGATCATCGGCACCTTGATTTGCTCGGCATGCAGCAGCGGTGTGCGTTGGCGGTAGCGCTCGGCGTCTCGTTCAGGATCGCCAATCAGCCAGTCCAGATAATCCCCTTCGAACTTATGCGTCGCCCGTGCCAGCGCCAGCGGGTCGCTGACGCCATAGAGGCTGGCGCCGGCGCGAAATACATCGGCGAATGCCAGCGCGCACAGGGTGGTGTAGCCCCCAGCACTGCCGCCGCGAATGAACGCCTGCTGCGGGTCGATCAGGCCCAGCCCCGCCAGGTAACTGACTGCAGCGCAGGCGTCTTCGACGTCGACTTCGCCCCAGCGCAAGTGCAGCGCTTGCCGATAGGCGCGGCCATGACCGCTGCTGCCGCGGTAGTTGAGGTCGGCCACGGCAAAGCCGCGTTGGGTCCAGTACTGGATGCGCGGGTCGAGTACCGGGTAGCAGGCCGAGGTCGGCCCGCCGTGGATGAACAGCACCAGCGGCGCGGCGCCTTGCGGCTGGTTGGCCGCCGGGTAGAAGAAGCCATGGGCATGGGCGTCGCCGCTGGGATAGCGGATCGGCTGCGGGCGACTGACCCGCTCGGCGGGCAGCGGCAGGCCACCGCCGCTAAGCACGCTGGTCTGGCCGCTGACACGCTCGATGGCGATGACTGCGGCTGGGCTGATCGGCGAGGCGGCGATGGCGTAGATATGGCGGTCGTCCAGGGCCAGACTGCGAAAGCGGGTGTACTCGCTGGCGAAGCGCTGAACCTGATCACCGCTGTGCAGGCCAAGCTGGGCAAAACCGTCTTCGAACCAGCTGGCCAGATAGCTATCAGGTGCGATTGCCAGCCAACTGCTGGCACCCAGTTGCCAGGGCGCGGCGGCGTGGTCGGCGGCGACTGCTGGTAGTGCTTTCCAATTGCCCTCGATCTCCCCCCATGGCTGCCAGAAACCGTTGCGATCAGACAGGCAATACAGCCTGCCTTGCCCGTCGAAGCGGGGTTGCTGCAAGGACTGCTCTGGGTCGATATCGCCGGCCAGGCATAGCGCGGCAGTCCACTCGCCGTGTCTGTCGCGCTGGCGACACATCAATCGAGTGCGGGTCCAGGGCTGTGCCGGGCGGTCCCATTCGATCCAGGCCAGGCGCTGGCCGTCTTCGCTCAGGGTCGGTGCCGAATAGAAGTCGGCGCCTTCGGCCAGCACTTGACGGCCCTCATCGGCGAAGCAGACCAAGCGGTGGACAACGCTGTCAGCGTGCTGCTCTTCGACAGCGAGCACTGCGCCGGCATGCCACAGCACATCGCCATAGCGGCAGTCGGCGGCAGCGGTCAGGGCGCGTGGCGCAGAGCCATCGAGGCCTTGCAGGTAGATCTGCTGATCGGACTCGTTGACGAATACCAGCAGCTCTTCGCCCAGGCAGAAGCTGCCGCCGCCGTATTCGTAGACACGGCTGCGTGCGCTGAAACCGTCCGGCGTCAGGCAATGGGCTTGCTGCTCGCGCCAGTGCCACAGGCGGCAAGCGCCGTCGGCAGGGCGGAATTCGTTCCAGAACAGCCCGGCCGCGCCGACCTTGAGGTCGGCGAAGTCGGTGCCGGCGGCGACGGCCTGGGCGGCGCTGAACTCAGCCGCGGGCGATGACTCGGGAGTTTCGTTCATTGCGGAATGTCAGCTCTTCGATGGCCTGATGGGCGTGCTCGGCTTCCTCACGTGCCTGGAGGATGATGCCATGCTCGGCCGACTTGGCGCACACTGGATCGGCGTTGCTGGCATCGCCGGTAAGCATGAACGCCTGGCAGCGGCAGCCGCCGAAGTCCTTTTCCTTCTCGTCGCACGAGCGGCAGGGTTCGGGCATCCAGTCGAAGCCGCGGTAGCGGTTGAAGCCGAACGAGTCATACCAGATGTGCCGAAGGTCGTGCTTGCGCACATTGGGGAACTGCACCGGCAACTGCCGCGCGCCATGGCAGGGCAGTGCGGTGCCGTCGGGGGTGACGGTAAGAAAGATACTGCCCCAGCCATTCATGCAGCCCTTGGGTCGCTCTTCATAGTAGTCAGGGGTGACGAAAATCAGCTTGCATGGGTTGCCAGCTGCCTTGAGCCGCTCGCGGTACTCGTTGGTGATGCGTTCGGCCCGCTCGAGCTGCGCACGGGTTGGCAACAGCCCGGCGCGGTTGTGCTGCGCCCAGCCATAGAACTGGCAGGTGGCAAGCTCGACGAAGTCGGCCTCAAGCGCCACGCACAGCTCGATGATACGGTCGATCTTGTCGATATTGTGCCGGTGGGTGACGAAGTTGAGCACCATCGGGTAACCGTGGGCTTTGACGGCGCGGGCCATTTCGAGCTTTTGCGCGAAGGCTTTTTTCGAGCCGGCGAGCAGGTTGTTGACCTGCTCGTCACTGGCCTGGAAGCTGATCTGGATGTGATCCAGCCCGGCGGTCTTGAACTCGGCGATGCGCTTTTCGGTAAGGCCGATGCCGGAGGTGATCAGGTTGGTGTAGAAGCCCAGCCGGCGGGCCTCGCCGATCAGCTCGGCAAGGTCCTGGCGCACCAGCGGCTCGCCGCCAGAAAAGCCCAACTGTGCCGCGCCCATCTCGCGCGCTTCGGCCATGACCTTGAACCACTGTGCCGTGGTCAGCTCCTGGCCTTGCTCGGCAAAATCGAGCGGATTGGAGCAGTACGGGCATTGCAGCGGGCAGCGGTAGGTCAGCTCGGCGAGCAGCCACAGCGGTAGGCCGACGCCGGCTTTGCCGGCTGTTTCAGGCGAGGACGATCCAGTGTTCGGCACGGGCCACCTCCATGAATTGCTCGATGTCGTCAGCGACCTCGGGCACATCGGGGAACTGCTGGGAAAGCTCGGCGATGATCACCGCGACCGAGCGCTGGCCATCGATCAGGCCGCCAATCAGCGCGGCACTCTCGTTGAGTTTGATCATGCCCTCCGGGTACAGCAAGACGTGGCCTTGCTGCGCCGGCTCATACTGGTAGCGGTAGCCTGGGCGCCAGCTGGGCACCTGTTGACGGTCAAGACTCATAGTGTGATCCCCTTGTGCCAGACCCGCTCGCGGGTGACGGAGTGGTAGGGAGGGCGGTCCAGCTCATAGGCCATGCTCATGGCGTCGAGCATGCTCCAGAGAATATCCAGCTTGAACTGAAGGATTTCCAGCATGCGCTCTTGGCTGGCGCGGGTGGTGTAGTGCTGCAAGGTGATCGCCAGGCCGTGCTCAACGTCGCGCCGGGCTTGGCCAAGACGGGTGCGGAAGTACTCGTAGCCAGCCGGATCGATCCACGGGTAATGCTGTGGCCAGCTGTCCAGCCGCGACTGGTGAATCTGCGGCGCGAACAGCTCGGTCAACGAGCTGCTGGCGGCTTCCTGCCAGCTGGCGCGGCGGGCGAAGTTGACGTAGGCGTCGACCGCGAAGCGCACGCCGGGCAGCACCAGCTCTTGCGAGCGCAGTTGCTCCGGGTCCAGGCCAACCGCCTGACCCAAGCGCAGCCAGGCTTCGATACCACCGTCTTCACCGGGCGCACCGTCGTGGTCGAGCAGGCGCTGGATCCACTCGCGGCGAATCTCTCGATCCGGGCAGTTGGCGAGGATCGCGGCGTCCTTCAGTGGAATATTCACCTGATAGTAAAAACGATTGGCGACCCAGCCCTGGATCTGCTCGCGGCTGGCGCGGCCGTCATACATCGCCACGTGATAGGGGTGATGGATGTGGTAGTAGGCGCCCTTGGCGCGCAGAGCCTGCTCGAATTCGGCAGGCGACATCGGCGTTGCGTCGCTCATGTGCGGCTCCTACAGCTCGATGCTCATGCCGTCGTAGGCGACTTCGACGCCGCGGCGTTCGACTTCGGCGCGCTCGGGCGAGTCTTCATCGAGGATCGGGTTGGTGTTGTTGATGTGGATAAGGACCTTGCGCTGGCTGGCGAAACCGTCCAGCACTTCAAGCATGCCGCCTGGGCCGCTCTGCGCCAGATGACCCATCTCGCGACCGGTGCGGGTACCGACGCCACGCTGCTGCATTTCATCATCACGCCACAGCGTGCCATCGACCAGCAGGCAGTCGGCACCCTGCATCATTTCCAGCAGGGAGTTGTCGACCTGACCGAGACCTGGGGCGTAGAACAGCTTGCCGCCTGTGCGCAGGTCTTCGACCAGCAGGCCGAGGTTGTCGCCTGGATGCGGGTCGAAGCGGTGCGGCGAATACGGCGGCGCGGCGCTGCGCAGCGGGAACGGGGTGAACTTGAGGTTGGGGCAGGCAGGGATAACGAAGCTGCCTTCGAGTTCGATACGGTTCCAGGCCAGGCCGCCGTTCCAGTGGCTGAGCATGTTGAACAACGGAAAACCGCTGGTCAGGTCCTGATGGACCATGTCAGTGCACCAGACTTGATGCGGGCAGCCTTCACGCAGGCTGAGCAGGCCGGTGGTGTGGTCGATCTGACTGTCGAGCAGGACGATCGCGTCGATGCCGCTGTCGCGCAGTGCACGGGCCGGCTGCATCGGTGCAAACGCCTGCAGTTGCGCGCGGATATCTGGCGAAGCGTTGCACAGAACCCAGTGCTCGCCGTCGTCGGACAGCGCGATCGATGACTGGGTACGCGCCTGCGCGCGCAGCGAGCCATCCCTGAAACCCTTGCAGTTGACGCAGTTGCAGTTCCACTGCGGAAATCCGCCACCGGCAGCTGAACCAAGAATCTGGACGTACATGGCCACCCTCTATGCAAAATGCTGTAGGCAAAAACAACAACGCCCCGGCGGGACCGAGGCGTCTAACCGCAAGCCAGGCTTAGCGGTTGGCGAAGTACATGGTCACTTCAAAGCCGATACGCAGATCAGTGTAAGCAGGTTTGGTCCACATGGGATTACTCCTTCAGGATGGGGCTTGAGGGTTGTCAGCTACTTATTTGGTACCCCCTGAGGCAGGAGGTTCCATTTGCTGAGGTTGCGCTATCTTACAAGATAATTATGTACCAGAAGGTTCATTTTGCGAGAAGGGTTGTTGCGTGGCGAGTAACAATCTCGGTCAGTGCGAGTCAGGCGCTGGGCTGTTGGCCAGGCATAACCAGCCGTGCTGGGCCGTGATCAGGGCTGTCAGCAAGGCGTCCAGACTGGCTTGATCGGTGTCCAGAATAGCTGCTTGCAGCCCCCCGAGATCGGCCGCTGCACCGGCCAGGTGGCTTTGCCAAGCCCACTGCGCGACCTCGGCGTCGGGCATCGCTGCCTCGTCAAAGCTATCAGCCAAAGCTTGCCGAGCGGCGTTGTCGAGAGTCACGCCTGCGCTGAACACCTCAAGCAGATGTGCGAGGATCTGCTCCGGCCGGACGTGGGGCGATTGCACGCCAAACAGCAGGCCGCCGATGCCGTCGGTCTGGCGGAAGGCGCTGAACACTGCGTAGCCCAATTGCAGTTCGACCCGCAGGCGCTGGTACACCGGGCCCTGCAGCAGTTGTGCAAGCAGCCGTCCGGCGCCTTGTAGCTGCGCCGGCAGCGGACAGAAAAGTAACAGCGCGTGTTCGCTGCCTGTGACGTCGGCATATAGCCAGCGTTTGCCCGGTACAGCGCCAGTACCGAGCAATCGCTCTTGGTCGGCAGCCTCGTCCCACATCGTGCGGGTGACTGCCGAGCCCAATGCTGTCAGTTCCGGGTCGCCGAAGCCGACCGCCAGGCCTCGGCAGCTGGTGCTCCGCCAGACTTGGTCGAGGATCGCCTGATCCAGCACTCGGGCAGTATCTGGCTGAGCGGTAGGCGCAATCGCTACCTCGTCGGGCCAACGCTTGAGCAGCGCCCTGATCGGAATCAACGCAGGTTCATCCGCTACGGGTGCTTGCCAGCAGTCAGCAGCAGGTTGGTTCAACACTGCCAGCGCCTCTTCAACCAGCCGCACCACGGCCGCGGGGAGCCCGGCGCAGCGTAACTGCCAGTACTCGCCGCTGCTGCTGAAGTCCATCTGTAGCGAGGCCTGCTCGGCGCGCTCGGTGAGCGGCCGCAGTGCGTTGACCAGCACTGCGTGCAGGCGCTGGCGCAGAGGTGTTGCGATCCTCCAGCGCAGATACAGCGCGGCGTATTGACGCGAGCTGGGCAGGCAGGCGCTGATGCTCAGGGCGGCTGGTAGCGCTGCCGTCGTGTTGGGCAGGCTCGCGAGCAGCAGAGGATTGGCGGGCGGCAGTTGCCAGCTTCCGTATGCCTGCAGCGGCAGGCTATCCAATACTGCAGGCAGGGCCTGGAGCGATTGCGCATCGAGTGCTTGCAGCGGGTGTTCACGGCTGTCTCGCTGCGCCAGCTCCAATGCGCTGGCGGACATCGCCCGGCGCTGTTGCAGCTGAGCATAGGCTGCGTTCAACGCGTCGAAGTCTGCTTGCCTGATGAACTGCAACCAGCCGTGCAGCAGCGCTCGTACCTCATCGACCTGCGCGGTGTCGGTCAAGCGCAGACGTATCGTCCAGAGCAACTGGCCGGCGAAGGCATACAACAGTTTTGGCTGGCATTCACGCACCCAGCCGCGTTGGCGCAGTGCGTCCAGCCAAGTGCCTTCGCGGCTGTCGCTGATGCACCCCAGCAGCAATTCCATGGCCTGCTGTGCACCCGCCGGCAATCCATCGTGGGCGAACAGCAGCTCGAGTTGGCCGTGCTTGGGCGCTGGCGGCACCAGCAGTTGCTCTTTCAAAGCCGGTGGCAGTGCCTGAATCACCCGCTGGCCGCTGGCGAAAACGCTGGCGTAGCGCTCGCCCATGGCTTGCAGCTGGTCCAACGACTGCGGCCCGCACAGGCTCAGGACCATTTGCCCGCCCTGATAGAAGCGTTGGTGAAAGCCCCTGAGCTCGCGCTGAAACTGCGGATTGTGCAGGTTCAGGCTGTATCGGTTGCCCGCATGAAAGGCGCGCAGCGGATGATCCGCCGCTAGCCGCTGGAGCAGCGTGAACTGGTCCTGCGCTTCACGATTGCGCGACCAGGCGATGAACTCGGCGTGGATCACCTCGCGCTCACTGACTTGCCGCACTAGGCTCAGGTCCGGCTCGGCGAGCATCTGGCACAGGCGCTCGAGACCACCGGCCAGTGCAGCGGGCGGCACTTCGAAGAAAAAGTCAGTGGTGCGTTCGCGGGTGCCCGCGTTGACCTGGCCGCCAACGCCCTGAACGTAGCGCATCAGGCCATCCTCCAGCGGGAAACGCTCGGTGCCGAGGAAAAACAGGTGCTCGAGAAAGTGCGCCAAGCCAGGCCAGCGCGTCGCTGCATCATGGCTGCCCGCATGCACGCGCAAAGCCGCCGCCGCACGCTTGAGGCGCGGCGCGTGACGCAAGGTAAGGTGCAGGCCGTTGGCCAGGGTCAGATGGCGAGTGGCGTCAGGCATGAATTCTCCCGGGGCGAGTGCGCATGCTAGCGCATTCACGCTCAGCGCTGGTGCAGGTCGCGCCGCAGGTCCTGCAAGTACGGGAATGCCTGGCGCCCGGCCACGACCTGGTGCCTGTCCAGCTCCGCGTGCAGCTGGCATTCATCTTCTCCAGCCAGCGCCAGCACAGCGCCGTCCGGGCCGATGATGCTGCTCTGCCCGCAATAATGGATATCGCCTTCCGCGCCACAGTAATTGGCGTAGACCAGGTAGCACTGGTTTTCCTGGGCGCGTGCACGCACCGTCACCTGGCAGACGAAGTCGTATGGCTTCATGTTCGCCGTCGGCACCAGGATCAGCTCGGCGCCATCCAGCGCCAGACGCCGGGCGTTCTCGGCAAACTCGATGTCGTAGCAGATCAGCATGCCGACCTTCCACCCATTCAGCTCGACCACCGGGAAGTGATTGCTGCCGGCATCGAACATGGCCCGGTCCAGCTCACCGAACAAGTGCGTCTTGCGGTAGTTGGCCAGGCTGCGGCCATGGCTGTCGATCAACTGCACGCTGTTGTAGATGGCGCCGTCTTCGCCGCGCTCGGGATAGCCATAGACAATGGCAATCCCGAGCCCCTGGGCGATCTCGACCACGGCCATGGCCGAGGGCCCGTCCGATTCCTCAGCCAGCTGCTCGACCTGTTCACTGCCGATGTTGTAGCCGGTCAGGAACATCTCCGGGCACACCAGCAACTGCGCGCCGCTGGCGGCTGCCTGGTGCGCCTGCTGCTGCAGGCGTTCGAGGTTGCCAGCCAGGTCGAGGGGGCCGGGCTGGCCTTGGAACAGAGCGATGTGCATGCCGCCTCCTGGTCAGTCGGGCAGGGCGATCGGCCCAAGCTCGTCGAATACGTCACCTGGGCCGGGGTTTTCCGGGTGGGTCTTGCCGCCGAAGTGGTTGATGATACCCCACACCGCGTTCAGCGAAGTCTGCACCGCGCCTTCGACCCAGGCCGGGGTCCACGACACATCGTCACCGGCGATGAAGATGCCGCGTTGCGCGCTCGGCAGGTGGTCCTGCATGAAGTGCGCGTACATCCGCTGGTTGTAGCGGTAGTGGCCCGGCAGCGCACCTTTGAAGGCGCCGAGGAAGTACGGGTCGGCCTCCCATGAGATGGTGATCGGGTCGCCGATGATATGTCCGGCAATGTCGGTGTTCGGGTAGATCCGGTGCAGGGCGTCCAGTGCCAGCTGCACGCGTTTTTCCACCGGGTGCGGGAGCATCTTCAGGGCGTCGCTCATCCACGCGTAGGACAGGCAGATCACCCCCGGCTTGTCGTCGCCGTTGTCGAACAGGTAGGTGCCACGGGTCAGGCGGTCGGTGAGGGTCATGCTCATCAGATCGCGGCCGGTTTCCGGGTCCTTGTCCTTCCAGAACGGCCGATCGACCATGACGAAGGTCTTCGACGATTGCATGTAGCGGGTGCGGTCCAGAGCCATCCACATCTTCTGCGAGAACAGCGACTCTTCACAGTCGATCTGGGTGGTCAACAGCCAGCTCTGGCAGGTGGTCAGCACAGCGGCGTAGTGGCGGCAGCCGCCCCAGGTATCGGTGACCGCCAGTTGGCCATCGCTGGCACGGGCAATCCGTTTGACCCCGGTGCGCGGCGCGCCGCCATGCAGCGAGCTCAGGCTGGTGCCTGCCGGCCAGTGCGCGCAACGCTCCGGCACATGGCGCCAGATGCCTTGAGGCACCTGCTCGACACCGCCGACGATCAAGTGCTGGTGATCGTCGCAGTTGGTCATTACCACGCGGAAGATTTCCAGCATCGAGTTGGGGAAGTCCGAGTCCCAGCCGCCGGTACCGAAGCCAACCTGACCAAACACCTCGCGGTGCTGGAAGCTGAGCTTGGCGAAGGCCTTGGAAGTGGCGACAAAGTCATAGAACGTGCGGTCGTCCCACAGCGGTACCAGGGTGTTCCACAGCTCCTTGAGGCGCGGCACATCGCGGTCGCGAATGGCCTGCTGGATATCACCAAAGCGCGCGCCGCTTTCCAGCGCGTCGGCCCAGGCGTCGGCTACTTCCTGAAACAGCGCTGGCAAATCCGCCGCGCTTTCGGCGTAGTAGGTCTGGCCTTCGAGGTCGATGACGGTACTTGGCGAAGCTGGCGTCAACGGGTTTGGAAACGGTTTGGTTTCCAGGCCCAGCTTGTCGACGTAATGGTAGAACGCCGTCGACGACACCGGAAAGCGCATGCCGCCCAGCTCGGCGATGATCCCGTCGGTGCCGTTGAAGGCTTGCGAGCGCAGACGGCCGCCCATTTTCGACGCTTCATACACCACTGGTTTAAGGCCAAGCTTCATCAGCTCGTAGGCCGCTACCAACCCCGCAATGCCGGCGCCGATAATCGCCACCTCTTCGCCCTGGCGGTCGAGCGGGATACTGCCCAGACCGGCCGGATGCTCCAGCCAGTCGTCGAAAGCGAAGGGGAAGTCCGGGCCAAAAATCGTGATTGGTTTCTTGCCGTCGGCGGGGTGGCGATTGTTGTTCATGTTATGACCTTGCCAGGAGCTGCGCGGAGGGCGAAGCGTGAGTATAGAAAATGCCTGGGATCATTCTAGGGTGTGCGCAGTTCGTTATTAAGACTCATGCTGGCGTCGTTTTAATCTTTTTTTCGTCACTTTGAGGCTAATGACGTCGTTATGACGAAGGCATTAAGTGGCTTTCAGATCGGCTGGCCGCGGTCTATCTTGCTGCTGAGGATGATCGACGTGGTGGTTTTTTCCACACCGTCCAGGCTGCCGATCTGGTCGAGCAACTGGTCCAGCTGTTCCGGCGATTCGCTGTGCAGCCACGCCACGTAGTCGAACTCGCCACTCACGGCACACAGCTGTTGCACCTGGCCCATGGCCGTCATCCGCCGCACCACCTCCTTGCCCGCGCGTGGTTGGACCTTGATCCCGACATAAGCTTGCAGCCCACCGCCGATCAGGCGCTGGCCCAGGCGTACGCCGTAGCCGGCGATGACTTTGCTGTTTTCCAGGCGCTCCAGGCGTGAATTGACCGTGGTGCGGGCAATGCCCAGCTGCCGGGCGAGGTTGGCGACGCTTTCGCGGGCGTTGATCTGAAGCAGGGCGATCAGCTGGCGATCTATTTCGTCGAGGATGATTTGACGCGGTTGCGACATGTCGGCTCTCTGCAGCTGGAACTTGAGTGACGACACTTATAACGCAGATAAACCCACTGCGGCACAGTCGCGGGCAGACTGGCGCAGTTGATCTATACTTTTGAAATCAATCGCAGTTCACACGCCAGTGGGTGTCAGGCCAACCGGGACGTTATGCCTGGCAATAACCCTTGAAGTCTTTACGCAGTTCCAGAGATGGGAAGGATGACCAGATCCAAGGACCTTACACAGCTGCAGGTCGATAGCGTTTTTTGCATCAGCTTGCGCGAACGCGCCGATCGCCGCCTGCTGCTGCAACACGAGTTCGCAGACAGCGGGCTGAAGATCGAATATGTGCTGGTCGAGCGCGATCAGCACAGCCCTGAACGGGGCTGTTTCGATTCCCATGTTCACTGCGCGCGCATTGCCTTGGAGCGCGGCTGTCGGCGCGTGTTGATTCTCGAGGACGACGCCACTCTGGTAGCGTTCGAGCCGTTTCAGGTCGAACAGGTCAACCGCTTTCTGCAGAGCGCCGATCCAGAGCTGTTCTACCTGGGCGCAAACCTGGGCAAGGTCTGGTTGACTTGGCGCCGTGGCATCGCCCGGGTGCGTGCCCGCGGCAGCCATGCTTATCTGCTGTCGAACCGCGGCTGTCAGCGCCTGCTGGAGCAAGGCGGTTACGCGGGCACTGCTCTGGACAAGGTCTTGGCGCAGCACTATCGCGGTTACATGGCCTTCCCCATGTTGAGCCAGCAACAACCCGAAGAAGTCGCCGCCAGCGATATCGTCCGCGCCCGCTCCACCGACGGCACCGCCGCCGATGCGGCGTTCTGGCGCGATAACTGGCGCCGGCAATACAGCCAGGTGCTGCGTAATGTGGGCAAGACGCTGTTGTTGCGGGATTTGTAGATTTCACCTGACGCGTGCTGTTTTCAAGAATGAGCCGATTAAAAACGCTATTCGGCTCAAAGTAGCCATTGGCGCGGGCTGGTCCGACGGTTAGCAATGAGGACTGCCCTTTCCTGGTGCTGGCTGAAGCGGCTGCGTGGCCGTAAGTGATATTTCAGAAACGAAAAAAGCCGCGCAATGCGCGGCTTTCAATTTGGTGGGCCCACACGGACTTGAACCGTGGACCAAAGGATTATGAGTCCTCTGCTCTAACCAACTGAGCTATAGGCCCCAGAGGTGGCGGGGATTATAGCTAGGGTTTTGAATGGGTGCCATCCGAAAGATCCGATAGTGCTAAACGCAGGAAGCCTGCAGCGAATTCTTCCGGCGGCAGCGGCAAGCTGACGATGTAGCCCTGGATCTGCTCACAGCCTTCAGCGGTGAGGAAATGCTGCTGCGCCTGGTTCTCTACCCCTTCGGCAATGATGGTCAGCTGCATGCTCCGGCCGAGGGCGATGATCGCGCGAGTGATCGCAGCGTCGTGCGGGTCGTCGGGCAGGCCGCGGATGAACGATTGGTCGATCTTGAGGATGTCCAGCGGCAGGCGCTTGAGGTAGCTCAGGGATGAATAGCCGGTGCCGAAGTCGTCGATCGCCAGTTGCACGCCGAGCTGCTTGAGCTGATGGAGCACGCTGAGGGCTTCTTCGGCCTGGCTCATGATGAAGTTTTCGGTGATCTCCAGCTGCAGGTCGCCGGCCTTGAGCTGGTAGGTCTTGAGCAGTTGCTCGATGCGCTTGGCCAGGTGGGGCTGGCGCATCTGCGCGCCGGCGAGGTTGATCGACAGCGGGCCGAACGGCTGATAGCGCTTTTGCCACTGGTGCATCTGCCGGCAGGCTTGTTCCAGTACCCAGTCGCCAAGCTGGAGGATGGTGCCGTTCTCTTCAGCGAGGTGGATGAAATGCTCTGGGGAAACATCGCCGAAGGTTGGGTGGTTCCAGCGGATCAGGGCTTCAGCACCGACCAGGTTTTGTGTCTTGAGGCTGAGCTTGGGCTGGTAGCACAGGCTCAGCTCGTTGCGATCGATGGCGCGGCGCAGTTCGTTTTCCAGGGCCACGCGCACGCTGGCCTGGGCCGTGAGGTCACGGGTGTAGGCTTCGACCCGGTTGCGGCCTTTGGCCTTGGAGCGGTACATCGCAGCGTCGGCGTTGCGGATCAGGCTGGCGACGTCGCTGCCGTCTTGTGGGTAGAGGCTGATGCCGATACTGGCGCTGGTGAAGAACTCGTGTTCGCCGGCCTGGAACGGCGCGCTGAAGCAGGCCAGCAGTTTGTTGGCGATGGCACTTGCGTCACTTGGCTTGTGCAGACCAGGCAGCAGAATGATGAATTCGTCACCGCCCAGGCGGGCCACGGTGTCGACGTCGCGCACCTGTTCCTTGAGGCGCTGGGCAATGCCCTTGAGCAGCAGGTCACCAACCGGGTGGCCGAGGCTGTCGTTGATGTGCTTGAAGCGATCGAGGTCGAGGAACAGCACCGCGCCCTGGCGGTTGGACACCTGCGAGCACTGCAGCGCGGCATGCAGGCGGTTTTCGAACAGGGCGCGGTTGGGCAGGCCGGTCAGTGGGTCGTGATGCGCCTGGTAATCCAGTTTGGCCTGGGCGTGCTTGAGGCTGGAGATGTCGGCAAACACCGCCACGAAGTGAGTGATCTCGCGCTCGCTGTTACGCACCGCGCTGATGGTCAGCCAACTCGGGTACAGGTCGCTGTTCTTGCGCTTGTTGAAGATCTCGCCTTGCCAGTGGCCTTCGGCAGTCAGCTGGTGCCACATGGCAACGTAGAAGGCGCTGTCATGCTGGCCAGAGGCGAGCAGGCGCGGGGTCTGACCGAGGGCTTCGATCTCGCTGTAACCGGTGATCTCGCTGAATGCCCGGTTGACCGCAGTGATGCGCTGATCGGTGTCGGTGATCAACACACCTTCGGCAGTGTTTTCAAACACAGTGGCGGCCAGTTGCAGTTTTTCCTGCATGAGATGGCGTTCGGTGATGTCGCGGGCGATAGTCAGCATGCAGTCGGCGCCGGCAATCGGCAGCGGTCTGGCGGACAGCTCACAGAGGCGAATCTGACCATCGCTGCGGCGAATGTGGCAGCTGAAATCACGCACGAAGCCGTCTTTCTTGAGTTTGCTCAGCAGCAGCTTGCGTTCGTTGAGGTCGACCCAGATGCCCAGGTCCAGCGAGGTTTGGTCAAGGCGCGGGTCAAGGTTGTAGCCGGTCAGGCGGCAGAAGCCTTCGTTGACCTCGAGCAAGAGGCCGTCGCTCTGCCTGGACAGCAGCAAGCCGTCGGGCGAGGCGTGGAAGGCCTTGGCGAATTTCTCTTCGGAGATCTGCAGGCGCTGCTGGGTTTCCTTCAGCTGGCTGATGTCGCGTACGGCCACGACCAGCGCCGGGGTGCCGTCGAGGTCGAAGGTCTCCGCCGAGGTGAGGCCGGTGAACAACTCGCCGTTGCTGCGCCGGAAGCTCATCTCGAGGTTGCGAATACCGCCCAGGTGCAAGCGTTCCAGTACGCTCGGGCCGCTGCCGCTGACGCCCCACAGGCCAAGCTCGGTAGCGGTGCGGCCGATTACCTGATTGGGGCCGAGGCCGATCTGCTCCTCGAATGCTTCGTTGACCTCAAGCAGGCAGCCATCGCTGTGCCGAGCAATCAGGAGGATATCCGGGCATTGCTGGAACACCGAAGCAAACTTCTGCTCGGACAGACGCAAGGCATGCTCGGTACGCTTGGTCTCGCTGATATCGATCATCAGGCCGCGCATCACCGAGCGCTGGCCCTGCTCGATCATGCTGACGATATCGCGCACCCACAGCGTATGGCCATCGGCGCGGATCACGCGGTAGTCGAGGCTGTGATCGCGGCCGGCGGCAGTTTCGCTGTCGCAGTAAGCCTTGGCCCAGAGCGCGTCCTCGGGATGCACGATGCTGCTCCAGAAACCGGGTCTGAGCCAGTCTCCCAGGCTGTAACCGAGCAGGTCTTCGGCGTGGGGCGAGACGTAGCTGTAGGTGAAATCGTTGGCGTCGGCTTCCCATGCGACCGCCGACAGGCTTTCGACCAGGCTGCGGTAATGGTATTCGCTGCTGCGCAGTTCCTGTTCAAGCGCTATGCGCCGGGATATTTCCGAGCTGAGCCGGCGATTGATGCGGATGACGGCAGCGAGAACCAGCATCAGCAGCACAACTGTCGGCAGGCCATAGAGCAGCATGTCGTGCCAGAAGCTGCGCTGATCGACGACGTTGCCGACCCAGCGCTGCTGGATGTCATTGACTTCATCGCTGCTCATATCGGCGATGACTTTGTCGAGGATGGCCACCAGTTGCTTGTTGTCCCGGGGTACGCCCATTGCCAACTGGTAGCGGTAGGGTGTTTCGCCGCTGACGTAGAGGCCATCGAGCTTGAGCTCGCGCAGGCTCCAGATGCTTGAAGCAAGGTCACCGACCACGGCGTCCACTTCGTCGGTCGCCAAGGCTTGCAGGGCCGAGCTGACATTGGGCAGGGCAACCAGATTGAGGTCGGGGTGGTGGGTGCGCAGCAGTTCATGGGGCGCGTAGTTTTCCACCACCGCGATCTTCAGCCCGTACAGATCCTTGAGGGTGCGCGGTTGGCGACCGCCCTCATGGGCCAGAATAACGATCGGGAAGTCCAGGTATGGGCGGGTGAAGGACAGGTAGTTCTGCCGTTCCGGGGTCGACATCACGCCCGGCAGCAGATCGAGTTGATTGTTGCGGGCAAGCTCAAGCACCTCGCTCCAGGTTTTTGGCTCGGTCGGCTTGAGGGTGACGCCAAGACGTTCCTGGATCACATTGATGTAATCGGCGGCCAGTCCCTGGTAGAGGCCCTCCTGATCGCGAAACTCGAACGGGGGCCAGGATGCGTCCACGCCCAGGCGCAGCTGTGGATGGGCGCTGAGCCAGGCTTGCTCGTCTTCGGTCAGGGTCAGGGCGCCGGCCGTTGCGCTCCAGTAAAACAGGATCAGCAACAGTAGGGCCGGCATTTTCGGCATAGCAGCCTCTAGGCAGATAGTCTGAATTCGAGTGTAGCCGTGCATTGCTGCGGGGTGTGAGGGTAAGACGATTAACTTCGGCAGGAATTCAACAGCTGGCGGGATTGCCCCGACAACTGCGCGGTCAGTGCTGGCACTTTTTCGATGGCCAAGAAAAACCCCGGCCTGGGCCGGGGTTTGTCATCACTCGTCGAGGAAGGAGCGTAGATGCTCGCTTCTGGTCGGGTGGCGCAACTTGCGCAGCGCCTTGGCTTCAATCTGACGAATCCGCTCACGGGTTACGTCGAATTGTTTGCCGACCTCTTCAAGGGTGTGGTCGGTGTTCATGTCGATACCGAAACGCATGCGCAGCACTTTGGCTTCGCGTGCGGTCAGGCCGCCCAGAACATCACGAGTCGCTTCCTTGAGGCTCTCGACGGTAGCTACATCGATTGGCGACTGCATGGTCGAGTCTTCGATGAAGTCACCCAGGTGCGAATCTTCGTCATCACCAATCGGCGTCTCCATGGAGATTGGCTCTTTGGCGATTTTCAGCACCTTGCGGATCTTGTCCTCAGGCATCTCCATACGCTCGCCAAGCTCTTCCGGGGTCGGTTCGCGACCCATTTCCTGCAGCATCTGCCGGGAAATACGGTTGAGCTTGTTGATCGTCTCGATCATATGCACCGGAATACGGATGGTGCGTGCCTGGTCGGCGATCGAGCGGGTAATGGCCTGACGAATCCACCAGGTGGCGTACGTCGAGAACTTGTAACCACGACGGTATTCGAACTTGTCGACCGCCTTCATCAAGCCGATGTTGCCTTCCTGGATCAGATCGAGGAATTGCAGGCCACGGTTGGTGTACTTCTTGGCGATCGAAATCACCAGACGCAGGTTGGCCTCGACCATCTCTTTCTTGGCGCGACGGGCCTTGGCCTCGCCGATCGACATGCGACGGTTGATGTCCTTGATTTCGGCAACGGTCAGACCGGTTTCGTTTTCAAGGTCTACCAGCTTCTGCTGGCAGGCGACGATGGCATCGTTCTTTTCGCCCAGCGCTGCAGCCCACTTGGTGCTGCGCTTGGAGAGGTCACCGCTCCAGGTCTGGTCGACTTCGTTGCCCGGGAACAGGCGCAGGAAGTCGGCACGCGGCATGCGCGCATCACGTACGCACAGCTGCATGATTGCGCGTTCTTGCTGACGCAGACGGTCCAAGGCACCACGAACGCGCTCGACGAGCACCTCGAACTGCTTGGGCACCAGCTTGATCGGCATGAACAGCTCGGCCAGAACCTGCATCGCGCCAATGCTTTCGGCATGGCTGCGACCGTGCTTCTTGAGCACTTTGAGGGTAATCGCGAGCTGATCGGACACGGCGCCGAAGCGCTGCTGGGCGAGGACTGGGTCGGGACCGCTTTCGGTCTCTTCCTCTTCCTCGCTGTCGTCTTTCTCTTCGTCCTCTTCCTCGTCGTCCTTGGCTGCAGCGGCGTTTTTGGCGCCTAGCTGCGGGGCTTCTTCGGACGGCGTGGCGATATTGTCATCAGGGTCGATGTAACCGCTGAATACGTCGGACAGGCGACCACCTTCGGTGGTGACGCGGGTGTATTCGCCGAGGATGTAGTCGACAGTACCCGGGAAATGGGAGATAGCCCCCATGACCTCACGAATGCCTTCCTCGATCCGCTTGGCGATTTCGATCTCGCCTTCGCGGGTCAGCAGCTCGACAGTACCCATTTCGCGCATGTACATGCGCACCGGGTCGGTCGTGCGGCCGATATCGGTCTCGACAGCAGCCAGTGCTGCGGCGGCTTCTTCGGCTGCGGCCTCATCAGTGTCGGCTTCCGCCAACAACAGGGCATCCGCATCCGGAGCAGTCTCGAATACGTTGATCCCCATGTCGTTGATCATGCGGATGATGTCTTCCACCTGCTCTGGATCTGAAATATCCTCAGGCAGATGGTCGTTGACCTCCGCGTAAGTCAGGTAGCCCTGCTCACGACCGCGGGTGATCAACTCTTTGATACGAGATTGCTGTTGCGCTTTTCCGGACATAACACCCTATCCACTGAAGGTCTTGGCGGGCAAAAAAACAAGCCGAGGATTATACCCGAATAAGGGCCTCACGCGCCAGATGAGGTCGGGTTTTGTGCAGGAACTTTGCGGCTCAGCAGGGCCAAAAGCTGAGATTTTTCCTCTGGACTCAAGTCACTTTGACGCGCTTTGCGCATCAGATGTTCCAGGCTGCGCTCGCGTTGGCGGGCGGATAAGCTAGTAATGGTGTCGAAAAACTGTTGTTCAAGGTTATCGGCATCGATCAGCCATTCCTTTTCTGCCAAGGCGCGCAATAAGCGCCCCTGGTCAGTGCCGTGCCAGCGTGCAATCAGTTGCATTGAGCTTAGCTTAGGATTCTTCTGTGCAGCTTCGATCAGCGAAATCAGCAGCTGGTTGTACACATGCTCTTCATCGGCGAAATGGCTGGCGTCTTCGACCTTGCCAGCCAGCAGCGGGTAATGCAGCAGGGTGCGCAAGGCCGACAGCGTTGGCGGTTCGACCGGCGCCGGCACCCGTGGCGGCGCCTCGCGCTGGCCATCCCGTTGCCAGGGTTTGCCGCCTTTCTTGTCCCAGGGTTTTTTCTCCCACTGCTTTTTGCCGGCACCTTTGTTCGGCGTCCATGGCCGCTGCTCTTGCTGCGCGCCGTAGTCGGGCTGGTGCGCGTCGGCATAGTCGGGGGTGTAGCTGGCCATGGCGTCGTAGTCGAAGCCTGGGTCGTAATCGGGCACGCTGGCCGCTGGCGCGTTCTGCGTCAGTTGCTCGACCTGCTGAGTATCCAGCCCGGTGATTTCCTTGAGGCGGTTGCGCATCAATTGGCGCAGGTTGGCGCCGGGGACTTTTTCGATCAGCGGTGCAGCCAGGGTCGCCATGTGCGCCTTGCCTTCCAGTGAGCGAGGATCGGCTTCGTTGCTCAATTGCTCGAAAAAGTAATCCGCCAGCGGTTGTGCGTGCTGAATGATGCGCGCGCGGAACGCGTCGGTGCCCTCGGCACGGACCAGGCTGTCCGGGTCTTCGCCTTCGGGCAGGAACAGAAAGCGTGCGCGGCGACCGTCCTGCAGGCTCGACAGCGTCGACTCCAGTGCACGCCAGGCTGCCTTGCGACCGGCCTGATCGCCGTCAAAGCAGAACAGCACGCTGGGCACTACCCGGAACAGGCGCTTGAGGTGCTCTTCGCTGGTGGCAGTGCCGAGGGTCGCTACGGCATTGCGCAGGCCTTGCTGAGCCAAGGCGATGACATCCATGTAGCCTTCGACGACGATGATTTCGTCGAGGCTGCGGTTGTGCTTGCGCGCTTCATACAGGCCGTACAGCTCCTGGCCTTTGTGAAATACCGGGGTCTCCGGCGAGTTCAGGTACTTGGGCTTGTCGTCACCCAGCACGCGGCCGCCAAAGGCGATGATCCGGCCACGGCTGTCGCGGATCGGGAACATCACCCGGTCGCGGAAGCGGTCGTAGCGCTTGCCACTCTCGGCATTCTCGATCAGCAGGCCGGCATCGATCATGACCTTTTGCTGCAGGCTGTCGGCACCCAGGTGCTTCATCAGGTTGTCCCAGCCGGGCGGGGCGAAGCCCAAGCTGAAATCACGGGCGATTTCGCCGGACAGGCCACGACCCTTTAGGTAATCAACGGCCGCCTTGCGCGTCTGATGGCTGCGCAGCGCCTGGCGGTAGTATTCGGCGGCAGCTTCCAGCAAAGGGTACAGCGGCGAGTCGGTCGGTTGACGTGGCTTGTTGCCACGCCGGCCTTCTTCGCGCGGGACTTCCATGCCGGCACTGCGGGCGAGGTCTTCGACGGCCTGGGGGAAGTCCAGGTTGTCGTGGTCCATGACGAAGCCGAGCGCGTTACCGCCGGCGCCGCAACCGAAGCAGTAATAGAACTGCTTGTCGGGGCTGACCGTGAACGACGGCGATTTTTCTTTGTGGAACGGGCAGCAGGCGGAGTAGTTCTTGCCGGTTTTTTTCAGCTGGACGCGCGAACTCACCACGTCGACTATGTCGGTGCGGTTAAGCAGGTCGTCAATGAAGCTCTGGGGAATCAGCCCGGCCATGGCAGTCTCGTCATCGTGCAGTCGGCAAGTCTAATCGCTAACGCAAGGGTGCGGGAATGATGGGTGCGGTGCGATGCAGTGAGGGTCAAGCGAGGGGAGTGTGCGCGTCGCCAGCCACAAGGGCTCGTCAGACAGGGACGGCACGCCTGGTCGCGAGGACCAGTTCTGACGTGTGTTACGGTTGCCGGCTGCTCTAGGTAGCTGGCGCCTCGGGCTCGCGCCTGAGGTTTGAAGCTGCTGCTGCCAACTGCCCGGGGTTAGCCGGGCAGGGCAGAAGCTTTGCGACGAACGTCTGTATTAGTACAGGCGAACGGCGCGGCGCTGTTCGCGCTGCACTTTCTTCGCGTGACGCTTGACTGCAGCAGCAGCCTTGCGCTTACGCTCGGAAGTTGGCTTTTCGTAAAACTCGCGGCTACGCACTTCAGCCAGTACACCGGCTTTTTCGCAGGAGCGCTTAAAACGACGCAGAGCTACGTCGAAGGGTTCGTTCTCTTTTACTTTGACGGCTGGCATCCAGGGCTACCTTCGTTCGTTACCGGGGTAGACGTGCTCCTGACAAAAATAAAGATGCGCTGGAGAACGTCGGTTTTCAAGGGTTGCGGATGTTAACGCTAAGCTGACCGGAATGCAAAGCCTCTGATCGAAAACCGCTGGTCGGCACTGGGCACGGGGACTATCATGCGCGCCTTCGAATTCAGCCTAAACAAGGCACAGACCCATGCTAGTACTGGGATTGGAAACATCCTGCGATGAGACCGGCGTCGCATTATACGACAGTGAACGCGGTTTGCTCGCTGATGCACTGTTCAGTCAAATCGACCTGCACCGCGCCTACGGCGGCGTTGTGCCCGAGCTCGCCTCGCGCGATCACGTCAAGCGCATGCTGCCGTTGATCCGCGAAGTGCTGGCGGATGCCGGCGCAGTGGCCAGCGATATCGACGCAATCGCCTACACCGCAGGCCCGGGCCTGGTCGGCGCGCTGCTGGTGGGCGCCTCCTGCGCGCAGTCGATGGCATTTGCCTGGGATATCCCGGCAATCGGCGTGCATCACATGGAGGGTCACCTGCTCGCGCCGATGCTCGAAGAGCAGCCGCCGCAATTCCCGTTCGTCGCTTTGTTGGTGTCCGGCGGCCATACGCAGCTGGTTCGGGTCGATGGCATCGGCCAGTACCAGTTGCTCGGCGAGAGCCTGGACGATGCCGCCGGCGAGGCCTTCGACAAGACTGCCAAGCTGATCGGCCTGAATTACCCCGGCGGCCCGGAAATTGCCCGCCTGGCCGAGCAGGGTGTGCCGGGGCGCTTCACGTTCCCGCGGCCGATGACCGACCGCCCTGGGCTGGAATTCAGCTTCAGTGGCCTCAAGACCTCAGCGCTGAACACCTGGAACAAGTGCCGTGATGCCGGTGACGACACCGAGCAAACCCGTTGCGACGTGTCGCTGGCGTTCCAGCAGGCGGTAGTCGACACTCTGACCATCAAGTGCAAGCGCGCCCTGCAGCAGACCGGCCTCAAGCGCCTGGTGATTGCCGGCGGGGTCAGTGCCAATACCGCGTTGCGCGCATCGCTGGAAGGCATGCTGGCAACGATCAAGGGCAATGTTTACTACGCGCGTCCGCGCTTTTGCACTGACAACGGCGCGATGATCGCCTATGCCGGTTGTCAGCGTTTGCTGGCCGGGCAGCAGCAGGATCTGGCGATCAGCGTGCAGGCGCGCTGGCCGATGGAGCAGTTGCCGCCGATCTGATCGGTTTTTTTAAGGGTTGGGGCGGCGTCAGAAATGCCGTTCGCGGCCAGCGAACAGGTCGCGCAGGTTGCGCCGATGGCGCCAGACGATGAGTAGCGTCAGCACACTCATCGGCAGCAGCGCCGCCGGCTCGCGCCAGGCCAGCAATGGCAGGGTCAGCGGAGTGGCGATCAATGCGGCGAGCGAGCTGGTGCGGGTCAGGTAGAAGGTCATCAGCCAGGCCGTGATAGCCAGCAAGGCAGCTGGAATGTACAGGGCCAGGAGCACGCCGGCGGCAGTGGCTACGCCCTTGCCGCCACGGAAGCGAAAGTACACCGGGAACAGGTGGCCGATGACCGCGCACAGGCCGATCCAGGCTTGCTGTTGCAGGCCCAGCCCGGCTTGCTCGGCCAGCAGCACGGGCACGATGCCCTTGCACAGGTCGCCCAGCAGGGTCAGGATCGCCATCTTGCGCCCAGCCAGGCGCAGCATGTTGGTCGCCCCGGCATTGCCCGAACCGCTTGAGCGAGGGTCGGGGTTACCGCTGAGGCGGCTCAGAACAATGGCAAAGGACAGCGAGCCAAGCAGGTAGGCGAGCATCGCCAATAACCAAAACATGCTAACTATTCCGGGCGAGGACGCCTTGATTCTAACGGCGCCAGTCGCCCTTGTCGTGCTGTGGAGAGAAGTGCTTGGACAGAGTGTTCATCGAAGGCCTGGAAGTCGATACGGTAATCGGCGCCTACGACTGGGAGCGGGAGATTCGCCAGTGCCTGCGCCTGGACCTGAGTCTGGCGTGGGACAACCGCCCTGCGGCCGCCACTGACGACCTCAACCTGGCCCTGTGCTACGCCACCATCACGGCGCGCATTCAGGCCTTTGCCGAACAGGCGCGGTTCGAACTGGTAGAAACCTTCGCCGAGCGCCTGGTCGCGCTGTTGATGGCCGAATTCAATATCCCTTGGATACGCCTGAAACTGACCAAGCCGGGCGCGGTGCCGGCGGCCCGTGGTGGTGTTGGCGTGGAGATCGAGCGCGGATGTCTCTGAGCACGGTATATCTGGGGCTGGGCAGCAATGTTGAGCGCGAGCGGCACTTGTGTGCGGGGCTCGACGCGCTGGCCAGCTTTCTCGGCGACATGCGTTGCTCGGCAGTATTCGAAAGCCAGGCGGTGGGGATCAAGAGTGGTCCGTTCTACAACCTGGTGGTGACCGGGCAAACCGACCTGCCGCTGCTCGAGCTGGACCGTCGGCTGAAGTTGATCGAGGCGGAGAACGGCCGCTACGCGCCTGAGCGCAAGGGCTTGCCGCTGGATATCGATGTGCTGATGTATGACGATCTGCACGGTAGCTTCGATGGCCTGGAATTGCCGCGGGCGGAGATTCTGAAGAACGCCTTTGTGCTGCTGCCGTTGTCGCAGATCGCGCCGCAGCTGGTCCATCCCGGTGAGGGCAAGCGCATGGCCCAGCTGTGGCAGGATGCCAACATCGATCAGATATTGGCACCCGTGCCGTTTGAATGGCGCGGCTTGCAGTTGACCCGGACCTAAGCCGCAGTCACAGCGGCATTCAGCGCTGGGTATAGGCTTCCAGTGCCGACAATCGCTGGGCTTTGACCGCCTCGCCCAGCGCTTGCCCGGTCAGGCCTTGCTGGACCAGATCTTTCACTTCTACGGCTTTCGCGGCTGCAGCTGCTCCGCGCAGGTAGGCACTCTGCGAGCAGTCATGCAGCGAGTGTCCATGGGCAATCATCTCGCAGACTGCGATGAAGTCTTCCAGGCGCTGCGGACGGCGATAGACGTCGAACTTCTGCAAAATATTCAGCAACGTGCTGGCATCCAGCGCTGCTGCCTGCTGGTAGTGATGCTGCCATTCGCCTACCAGGCAGGCGAGTTCCTGGCATTCACGAGGTGCCTTGAAACGCTGGCCGACGGCTTTGATGGCTGCACCCAGATCATGGGTCAGGCAGGCCCAGCGTACGTGCAGTGGCTGTTCATGGGCTGCGGCGTGGGCCAACACGGCCAAGGTGGCCTGGCCGCGTTCACCTGGCGTGGCAAACAGCGAATCCAGCTCGGGTAGCAGCTCTTTGAGCGCGCCGCAGGCCCGCAGCACTTCAATGAATACCTGTGGCTGATCTTCCATCAGGGCCCGTTCGATCTCCTTCCAGCTGCGTTCGGCAGTCAGCGCCTGCAGTTCACCGGACTCGGTGATCTGGCGCATCAGCTCAAGCGTCTGGGCGGCCACCGTGAAGCCCAAAGCGGCATAGCGCGCAGCGAACCGCGCAACCCGCAGCACGCGCAGGGGATCTTCGGCGAACGCCGGAGATACATGGCGCAGGATGCGCTGTTCGAGGTCACTCTGGCCGTTGTAGGGATCGTATAGGTTGCCCTGCAGGTCTTCGGCCATGGCATTGATGGTCAGATCGCGGCGGATCAGGTCTTCTTCGAGCGTAACTTCGGGGCTGGCGTGAAAGGTAAAGCCGCCATAGCCGCGTCCGCTCTTGCGTTCGGTGCGCGCAAGTGCGTACTCCTCGCCGGTTTTCGGGTGGATAAAGACCGGGAAATCAGCACCGACCGGGCGATATCCCAGCGCTTGCATCTGCTCGACCGTTGCACCCACCACCAGCCAGTCGACATCGCTTACCGGCAAGCCGAGCAGGCGGTCGCGCACGGCGCCGCCGACTTTGTAAATCTGCATGTAGAACCTCCATTGCTGGCGACAGGATACCCTGTCGACAGCAATGGAGGTGGCTGGGCTAGAGGTGGTGGATCACCGCCAGGTCCATCCGGCCGTAGTCCCCGGGGTCGCCGTGTTCGCCCCGTGGCGGCATGTGATGGGTCTTCATGATTTGGTCACCTTGCACGGTTTCCAGATGGATATCGAAGCCCCACAAACGGTGCAGGTGCTTGAGGACTTCTTCGGTGGAGTCGCCCAGTGGTTTGCGGTTGTGCTGCTGGTGGCGCAGGGTCAGCGAGCGGTCGCCGCGGCGGTCGATGCTCCAGATCTGCACGTTCGGTTCGCGGTTGCCAAGGTTGTACTGCGATGCCAGTTGTTCGCGGATGGTGCGGTAGCCGTCTTCGTCGTGGATTGCAGGCACCAGCAGGTCATCACGCTGGTCGTCGTCAAGGATGCTGAACAGCTTCAGGTCGCGGATTACCTTGGGTGACAGGTACTGCAGAATGAAGCTCTCATCCTTGAAACTGCTCATGGCGAACTTGATGGTAGACAACCAATCGCTGCCGGCAATTTCAGGGAACCAGCGGCGATCTTCATCAGTTGGGTGTTCACACATACGCCGAATATCGACGTACATGGCAAAGCCCAGGGCGTAGGGGTTGATGCCACTGTAGTAAGGGCTGTCGAAGCCGGGCTGGAATACCACGCTGGTGTGCGACTGCAAAAACTCCATCATGAAGCCTTCAGTAACCAGGCCTTCGTCGTAGAGGTCATTCATCAAGGTGTAATGCCAGAAGGTTGCCCAGCCTTCGTTCATCACCTGGGTCTGGCGCTGTGGATAGAAGTACTGGGCAATCTTGCGCACGATGCGCACCACTTCACGCTGCCAAGGCTCAAGCAATGGGGCGTGCTTCTCGATGAAATAGAGGATGTTCTCCTGCGGTTCGGCCGGGAAGCGCGCGTCGTCGCGGTCGTTGCCCTTGTCGGCGCCTTTGGGGATGGTCCGCCACAAGTCGTTGATCTGGCGTTGCAGGTGTTCTTCACGGTCCTTTTGCCGGCGGCGCTCTTCCTCGGCGGAAATCGGGTAGGGGCGTTTGTAGCGGTCCACGCCGTAATTCATCAAGGCGTGGCAGGAGTCGATCAGGTCCTCCACTGCGTCGATGCCATGGCGCTCTTCACACTGGGCGATGTACTGCTTGGCGAACACCAGGTAATCGATGATCGAGCTGGCATCGGTCCAGGTGCGGAACAGGTAGTTACCCTTGAAGAAGCTGTTGTGGCCGTAGCAGGCGTGAGCAATCACCAGTGCCTGCATGCACATGGTGTTTTCTTCCATCAGGTAGGCGATGCACGGGTCGGAGTTGATCACGATCTCGTAAGCGAGGCCCATCTGCCCCCGGCTGTAGGACTTCTCGGTGCTGAGGAACTGCTTGCCGTAGGACCAGTGGTGGTAACCGAGCGGCATGCCGATCGAGGCATAGGCATCCATCATCTGCTCGGCAGTGATGACCTCGATCTGGTTGGGGTAAGTGTCCAGCGCGTAACGCTCGGCCAGCCGACCGATTTCGCGGTCGTAAGTCTGGATCAGGTCGAACGTCCACTCGGACCCGGTGGAAATCGGTTGGCGTCTCTGTGCTCTGGCGGTCATGTGGCTAACCTGCGCTGGAAGAGTTCACGGAAGACCGGATAGATATCACCGGCCGAGACCAACTGCTGCTGGGCAAAGGTATCCGGGAACGAATCGCCGATGCGCTCGTACTCGTACCACAGCGCCTGGTGCTCACGTGGGGTAATTTCAACGTAAGTGTAGTACTGCACATGCGGCATGATCTGCTTGGAGAGGATCTCGCGGCAGATCGGCGAATCGTCGTTCCAGTTGTCCCCGTCCGAAGCTTGCGCGGCGTAGATGTTCCAGTCGTTGGTCGGATAACGTTCGGCCATGATCTCCTGCATCAGTTTGAGCGCACTGGAGACGATGGTGCCGCCGGTTTCGCGCGAATAGAAGAACTCTTCTTCGTCGACTTCGCGGGCACTGGTGTGGTGACGTATGAACACTACGTCGATGCGGTCGTAGTTACGCTTGAGAAACAGATACAACAGGATGAAGAAGCGCTTAGCGATGTCCTTGGTGGCCTGGGTCATCGAGCCGGACACGTCCATCAAGCAGAACATCACCGCCTTGGAGCTGGGACTGGGTTGCTTCACCAGCAGGTTGTACTTGAGGTCGAAGGTGTCGAGGAAGGGCAGGCGGTTGATCCGGGCGCTCAACCGCTGGATTTCGGCTTCGACTGCCTGGATATCGGTGAAATTGTCTGGTTCTTCGACTTTCAGTCGTGCCAGCTCCGCCTTGGCCTCACGCAACAGAGCGCGGCTGCTGCCGGTCAGGGCGATGCGCCGGGCATGGGCCGAGCGCAGGGTGCGGATGATGTTGATGCGTGCCGGGTTGCCTTCGTTGCTGATCCCGGCGCGGACGGTCTTGTAAGTCTCGGTGCCGGTCAGCTGGCGTTTGACCAGGTTGGGTAGCTCGAGGTCCTCGAACATGAACTCGAGAAACTCTTCCTGAGTGATCTGGAATACGAAGTCGTCCATGCCGTCGCCGGAATTACCCGCTTTGCCACGTCCGCCGCCACCTCCGGCGCCGCCTTGCGGCCGCGCGATGTGTTCACCGGCGGTGAATTCCTTGTTGCCTGGATGGACCACGGTCTGCTTGCCGCCGCGGCCATGATGAAGCACCGGTTCGTCGATATCACGCCCGGGGATGCTGATCTGCTCGCCGTGCTCCATGTCCATGATGGAACGACGACTCACCGCCTCTTCGACGGCCTTCTTGATGTGGTCACGGTACCGGCGCAGAAAACGCTGGCGGTTGACCGTGCTCTTGTTCTTGCCGTTCAGGCGTCGGTCGATTACGTAGCTCATGGTCTCTCCGCTGACAACAGCTGCAGGCTTGACGCTGCACGAAACAGCCACCACCAGTACCGCAGGCTGTGGCGCAACGTCGAAACGGTGCGCTGCACAGCGTGCGATCTGGGCCGTCTAGCTAGCCGCTTACTGCGATTTCCTGACCCGCAGGTACCATTCCGAAAGCAGGCGCACCTGCTTGTCGGTGTAGCCACGCTCCACCATCCGGGTGACGAAGTCGTTGTGCTTCTGCTGGTCCTCTTTGCTGGCCTTGGCGTTGAAGCTGATGACCGGCAGCAGGTCTTCGGTGTTGGAGAACATTTTCTTCTCGATCACCACCCGCAGTTTTTCGTAGCTGAGCCAGGTCGGGTTTTTGCCGTTGTTGTTGGCGCGGGCACGCAACACGAAGTTGACGATCTCGTTGCGGAAGTCCTTCGGATTGCTGATGCCGGCCGGTTTCTCGATCTTCTCCAGCTCCTCGTTGAGGGCAATCCGGTTGAGGATTTCGCCGGTTTCCGGGTCGCGGTACTCCTGGTCCTGAATCCAGAAGTCTGCGTACAGCACATAACGGTCGAAGATGTTCTGGCCGTACTCGCTGTAGGACTCGAGGTAGGCGGTCTGGATTTCCTTGCCGATGAACTCGATGTAGCGCGGTGCCAGGTACTCTTTGAGGAAGCGCAGATAGCGTTCACGCACCTCGGCCGGGAATTGCTCCTGCTCGATCTGCTGCTCCAGTACATACAGCAGGTGCACCGGGTTGGCCGCTACCTCGTGGGCGTCGAAGTTGAACACCTTGGACAGGATCTTGAACGCGAAGCGGGTCGACAGACCGTTCATGCCCTCGTCGACACCGGCCGAATCGCGGTACTCCTGGATCGACTTGGCTTTTGGATCGGTGTCCTTTAGGTTCTCGCCGTCGTAGACGCGCATCTTCGAGTAGATGTTGGAGTTTTCCGGCTCCTTGAGGCGCGACAGCACAGTGAACTGGGCCAGCATCTTCAAGGTATCGGGCGCGCAATGCGCCTTGGCCAGCGAGCTGTTGAACAGCAGCTTGTCGTAAATTTTGATCTCGTCACTGACGCGCAGGCAGTACGGCACCTTGACGATGTAGATCCGGTCGATGAACGCTTCGTTGTTCTTGTTGTTACGGAAGGTGTGCCACTCCGATTCGTTGGAGTGAGCCAGCAGAATCCCGGAGTAGGGGATCGCCCCCAGGCCTTCGGTACTGTTGTAGTTACCTTCCTGAGTAGCTGTCAGCAGTGGGTGCAGGACCTTGATCGGCGCCTTGAACATCTCGACGAATTCCATCAGGCCCTGGTTGGCCCGGCACAATGCGCCCGAGTAGCTGTAGGCGTCGGCGTCGTTCTGCGGGAATTCTTCGAGCTTGCGGATATCCACCTTGCCGACCAGTGCCGAGATGTCCTGGTTGTTTTCGTCACCGGGTTCGGTCTTGGCCACGGCGATCTGATTGAGGATCGACGGGTACAGCTTGACCACCTTGAACTGGCTGATGTCGCCCCCGAACTCAGCCAGCCGCTTGGTCGCCCAGGGCGACATGATGGTGTTCAGATAACGCCGTGGGATGCCGAAGTCTTCTTCGAGAATGGCGCCGTCTTCTGTCGCATTGAACAGACCCAGCGGCGACTCGAAGACCGGCGAGCCCTTGATCGCATAGAACGGTACTTTTTCGATCAGTTGCTTGAGCTTCTCGGCCAGCGACGACTTACCGCCACCTACCGGACCGAGCAAATAAAGGATCTGTTTCTTCTCTTCCAGACCCTGCGCAGCATGGCGGAAGTAGGAGACTATCTGATCGATGCACTCTTCCATGCCATGGAAGTCGGCAAAGGCCGGATAGCGCCGGATCACCTTGTTGGAGAAGATGCGCGACAGCCGTGAGTTGGTGGAGGTATCAATCACCTCCGGTTCACCGATGGCCAGCAACAGCCGTTCGGCCGCCGAGGCGTACGCGCTGCGGTCCTGCTTGCACAGCTCCAGGTATTCCTGCAGCGTCAATTCTTCCTGACGGGTTGACTCGAAACGTTGTTGGAAGTGGCTAAAAATACTCATGACGTCACCTCGCTCGATACGTGGAGCCGACGCCGGATCAATCAGTTGATGCTGGCAGCTGCCGGATTTCGCCGGCCGCTGTGTACCCCCCAGAACACCCTTGAAGCGCTACCGATGACCCGCACGCCGGTGTACCGGCTCTCCCCTTTTTGGATGGCCTGAGCTTAAGAGTAGTTGGTTCTGCGCAAGGGCAAGGGCGCTAGGCCGAGAAGTTTGCCGCGACCGTTCGTCAGGTCTGGCGCAGCCCGCACGGGGCGCGGGCTGCAGGCTAAGTGAAAATTTATTCGGCGGAGCTGGTAGCGGTCTCGGCGGGGTAGGTATTGCGCCACAGTTCAAAGCCGCCATCGAGGCTGTAGACGTCGGAGAAACCCTGGCCAATCAGGTACGCGGCAGCGCTCTGGCTGGAGTTGCCGTGGTAGCAGACAACGACGGTGGGTTTGTCCAGATCGGCGGCGCGGATGAAGTCGCTGATCGAGTGGTTATCCAGGTGCTGAGCGCCATCGATGTGGCCAGCGGCGTAGGCATGCGGATCACGGATGTCGACCACGACTGCACCTTGCTCGCGCAGGGCCTGGGCCTGCTCGGGAGGGATGCGCTTGAATTCGCTCATGGCGAGGTTCCTTCTGGGCTGATCGTTGAGTTTAGCTGACTGACCGGGCGCGGGGTCCCGTCGTCGGCGCAGTCGCAGCGGTGCATTTCGCCACTGTCGACGTTGTACAGGGTCATCGCGCCGCCCCACACGCAGCCAGTGTCCAGCGCCACTACGCCAGGGGCGTCGGCCTGCCCTTCGAGGGCGGCCCAGTGGCCGAAGATGATCTGCACATGCCGGGAGCGGCGGTCTTTGTGCGCGAACCAGGGCTTGTAGCCCTTGGGTGCAGTGTCCAGGCCTTCTTTGCTTTTCAGGTCTAGTTTGCCTGCGGCGGTGCAGAAGCGCATGCGGGTGAAGTAGTTGGTGATCACACGCAGGCGATCGACCCCGCTGAGGTCCTTGCTCCACTTGTTCGGCTCGTTGCCGTACATGCCGTCCAGATAGAGTTTGAGTCGGGTGTCGTCGCGCAGTACCTGCTCTACCTCGGCAGCCAGTTCAAGGGCTTTGCCTAGGGTCCATTGAGGTGGGATACCGGCATGCACCAGGGCAACGCCGCGCTGCTCGTCGTAATGCAGCAGTTTTTGCCGGCGTAGCCAGTCGAGCAATTGATCGGCATCTGGCGCCTCGAGAATCTCGCGCAGGGTGTCGCTTTTTTTCAGGCGCTCGACATTGTGCCAGGCCGCCAGCAGGTGCAGGTCGTGGTTGCCCAGCACGCACACCAGCGAATCGCGCATGGCGTACAGGTAACGCAGTGTTTCCAGCGATTCGGGGCCGCGGTTGACCAGGTCACCGACCAGCCACAAGCGGTCGACAGCTGGATTGAAGCGCACGCGCTCGAGCAGGCACTTGAGCGGCTGCAGGCAGCCTTGCAGATCACCGACGGCGTACACAGCCATCAGTGCAGCGACCCAGGTACAGCCAGGCGGAAGGGGGCAATGGTGGCATCGAAGCGCTTACCGTCTTCGGCGAACATCTGATAGCTGCCCTGCATGGCACCGACGTGGGTGCTGATCACCGCGCCGCTGCTGTAGGTGTGGCTCTGCCCAGGCGCGATCAGCGGTTGCTGGCCCACCACACCGGCCCCACGCACTTCTTCGACTTCGCCATTGCCATTGGTGATCAGCCAGTGGCGTGACATCAGCTTGGCTGCGACCGTGCCACTGTTCTGCACGGTAATGGTGTAGGCGAACGCAAAGCGCTCGTTGTCGGGGTCGGACTGTTCTTTGAGGTAGCGGGTGACGACGCTAACGTCGATCAGGTATCGAGGGTCGGACATGCAATGGCCTTGAGCAAACACGCGATTACGGCAGTGCATGCAGTCTAGGCTATCGGCGGGGCGGGAGGCCAGTCGTGTCGCAGCGGAGGTGCTTTATGGGGGGGTAGCGGCCTGGGCGCAAATGGCTGCACCCAGGCCGGTATCGTTGTTACGCGGCGCTCTGTTCGGCCAGCTTGTCAGCCAGACGCACGAACGCAGCCAGGTCGAGCTGCTCGGGGCGCAGGCTGCCATCGACGCCGGCGGCTTCGATCTGTTCATTGCTGAGCAAGGCCTTGAGCGTGTTGCGCAGGGTCTTGCGGCGCTGGTTGAAGGCTTCGCGCACGACGCGCTCGAGCAGCAGGTGATCCTTGGCCGGGTGCGGCAGGACTTCATGCGGGACCAGGCGCACGATCGCCGAGTCGACCTTCGGCGGCGGGTTGAACGCGCCAGGGCCGACGTTGAACAGGTGTTCGACCCGGCAGTGGTACTGCACCATGATCGACAGCCGGCCCCAATCGCCGCCGCCAGGCCCTGCGGCCATGCGCTCGACCACTTCCTTTTGCAGCATGAAGTGCATGTCGCGGATCAGCCCGGCGTGGCTGAGCAGGTGGAAGATCAGCGGCGTAGAGATGTTGTACGGCAGGTTGCCGACTACTTTCAGGCTGCCGGCAGGAACACCTAGCTGGTTGAAGTCGAACTTCAGCGCATCGCCTTGATGCAGGCGGAAATTGTCGTTGCCGGCGAACTTGTGTTGCAGGATCGGCACCAGGTCCTTGTCCAGCTCGACAACGTCCAGTTGCGCGCCGCTGCTCAGCAGGCCTTCGGTGAGGGCGCCCTGGCCTGGGCCGATTTCCAGTAGGTGCTCGCCGGGCTTGGCATGGATGGCACGCAGGATGCGGTGGATAACACCGGCGTCATGCAGGAAGTTCTGGCCGAAGCGCTTGCGCGCGCGGTGTTGGTATTGCTCGTTCATGTGCGGTTCTCGGCCATCTGATAGGCGGTGTGTAGCGCGACGCGCAGGCTGCCGGTGTCGACCTGGCCACTGCCGGCGAGGTCCAGGGCGGTGCCGTGATCGACCGAGGTGCGGATGATCGGCAAGCCCAGGGTGACGTTGACCGCTGCGCCAAAGCCCTTGTACTTGAGTACAGGCAGGCCTTGGTCGTGGTACATCGCCAGCACCGCGTCGCAGTGCTGCAGATATTTTGGGGTAAACAGGGTATCGGCCGGCAGCGGGCCGCGCAGGTCCATGCCTTCGTTGCGCAGGCGCTGCAGTGCAGGCTCGATGATGTCGATTTCTTCGCGGCCCAGGTGGCCGCCTTCGCCGGCATGCGGGTTGAGCCCGCAGACCAGGATGCGCGGGTTGGCGATGCCAAACTTGTCGCGCAGGTCGGCATGCAGGATGCGCGTGACCCGCTCGAGGCGTTCAGCGGTGATTGCGTCGGCAATCTCGCGCAGCGGCAGATGGGTGGTTACCAGGGCAACGCGCAGGTCGCCGGTGGCGAGCATCATCACCACTTGTGCGGTGTGAGTCAGTTCGGCGAGAAACTCGGTATGTCCGGAAAATGGGATACCGCTCTCGTTGATCACGCCCTTGTGCACCGGCGCGGTGATCATCCCGGCGAAGCTGCCATCGAGGCAGCCGTTGCCCGCGCGGGTCAGGGTCTGCAGAACGAATGCGGCGTTGGCCTGATCGAGCTGGCCGGCCACAGCCGCTGTCGCCAGCGGTGTATCCCAGACATACAGGCTGCCGGCCGGTGCTGGTTGCTCGGGCCAGTTGCCCGGCGCGACTGCCAGCAGGTCGACAGCCAACCCCAGCTGGGTGGCCCGCTCGGCGAGCAGGTCACGGCTGGTGATGGCAATCAGGGGGTGGGGCTGGGCTTCGCTGGCGAGCAGCAGGCACAGGTCGGGACCTATGCCGGCCGGCTCGCCGGGAGTAACGGCGAAGCGCAGGGGCTTCACTGGGCGGCCTGGTCGGCGCCAGGCAGCTTGATCTCAACGTAGGCTTCGTCGCGGATCTGGCGCAGCCAGGTTTGCAGCTCTTCGTCGTATTTACGGTTGCGCAGCACGCTCAGGGCTTGCTGTTCACGGGCCTGGTCGGTGCTGTCAGTGGCGCGGCGGCCCATGACTTCAAGCACATGCCAGCCGTACTGGGTACGGAACGGACGGGTCACTTCACCCTGTTGGGCGCGGGCCATTTCTTCGCGGAACTCAGGCACCAGGCTGTTCGGGTCGACCCAATTGAGGTCGCCGCCGTTGAGCGCCGAGCCCGGGTCTTCCGAGAAGCTCTTGGCCAGGGTGGCGAAGTCTTCACCGTTCTTGATCCGCTCGTAGAGCTTCTCGGCCAGTTGCTCGGTGGCCGCGTCGCTGCGGATCTCGCTTGGCTTGATCAGGATATGGCGCACGTGCACTTCATCGCGCAGGACGTTTTCGCTGCCACCGCGCTTCTCTTCCATTTTCAGGATGAGGAAGCCGTTGGGGATGCGAATCGGCTGAGCGATCTCGCCGTTGCTGAGGCCGCTGAGCATCTTGGCGAACTCAGGTGGCAGTTGACCGGCTTTACGCCAGCCCATGTCGCCGCCTTCGAGGGCGTTTTCGCTGGCCGAACGGGCGATGGCCATCTGCGCGAAATCTGCGCCTTGCTTGAGCTGCTGGTAGACCTGGCCGGCTTGCTGAGCGGCCGCCTGGATCGCTGCCGAGTTGGCGCCTTCCGGGGTCGGGATGAGGATGTTGGAGAGGTGGAACTCTTCCGACAGCTGCATCTTGCCCTGATCGGAGGCGAGGAAGTTTTTCACTTCCTGCTCGGACACCTGAATCCGCTCGGCAACCCGGCGCTGGCGCACGCGGCTGATGATCATCTCGCGCTTGACCTGCTCGCGAGCATCGTCGAACGACAGGCCGTCACGACGCAGCGCTGCCTGGAACTGCTCCAGCGACATGCCATTGCGCTGGGCAATGGTGCCGATGGCCTGGTTCAGCTCTTCGTCGGTGATGCGAATGCCAGAGCGTTCGCCAATCTGCAATTGCAGGTTTTCGACGATCAGGCGCTCCAGTACCTGCTGGTCCAGCGCGCCTTTTGGCGGCATGCCGCCGCCACGCTTGGCGATGGTCTGCTCGACCTCGCGTACACGTTGGTCCAGTTGGCTCTTCATGACCACGTCGTTGTCGACGATGGCCACCACGCTGTCCAGCGGTTGTGGCGCAGCATGCGCCACGCCGGTCAGCAGTGCGGCGCCCAGCATCAGCGGGCGCAGACGATCAATAAGCTTGGTCTTCACGAGTACGATAACCTTGAATGCCTTGGTCGAGGAAAGATTCGACCTTGTTGCCCACGACGCCACCGAGCCCTTTCAGGACGATTTGCAGGAAGATGCCGTGGTCGCCTTTTTCGTTCTGCGGAATTGCCTGGCTGAAGTCGTCGTAGTCGATCCAGTAACGGTTGATCAGACGCAGCTTCCAGCAGCAGTTGTCGTACTCGAACCCGCCCATGGCTTCCAGGGTGCGGTTCTGGTTGTAGTCATGCTGCCAGCGCGCAATGGCGTTCCATTGCGGCACGATCGGCCAGATCACCGAGAAGTCGTGCTGCTTGATCTTGTAGTAGTCCTTGACGTAGTTCGGCTGGCCTGGGGTGCCGTAGTCGCCGCCGCCCACTTGCCACAAGCCGGTCAGCGAGTCGTAGCGGACCAGGTCGTTGCGGTAGCGGTAGCCAGCGTTGATGATCTTGTTCGGATTATCTTCCGGCTGGTAGTGGAACATCGCGCTACCCGAACGTGGGCTGCGGGTGTCCGGATCCCAGTTGTAGTCGGCATTCAGGCGCCAGTCGCGGTTGAAGGCGAACATGTATTCGAATGCGTACGGCGAGACGTTCGACTGCGAGTCCTGACGGGTGCGCCAGTCGATGCCTGGCATCTGCACCTTGCGATCGGCGAAGTACAGGGCCTGGCCAACGCTGACGCGTTGACGCTCGAAGCCGTTTTCTTCGATCCAGCGGTTGGTCAAACCGAGCGACAGCTTGTTCTCGTCGCCAATCCGATCCGAGCCGCCGAAGCGGTTGTCGCGGAACAGCGAGGAATAGTTGAAGTAGCTCTCACCGGTGTCGAAGATCGGGATGTCTTTCTGATCTTCATACGGAACGTAGAGATAGAACAGACGCGGCTCGAGGGTCTGGCGATAGTCTTTGCCGAACCACTGGGTGTTGCGGTCGAAGTACAGGCCGCTGTCGACACTGAAGACCGGCACGTTGCGGTCCTGGCTGCTGGAGAACTCGCCACGCAGGTTGCGCGTTGCATCAGAGGCGTTAGCCAGGTCAGTCTTGCCCTTGCCATCCAAGTCCAGGTCATAACGGGTGTAGACGTATTTGAGCTTCGGCTTCACGTAGCCATAGCTGGCCTCCAACGGCAGGCTGATCGCCGGCGCGAAGTTGAGGCGGGTACCGTTGGCGCGGGCCAGACCGAAGACGTTTTCATCAAGGCGTCGACCCGGGGTGCCACCGGCTGAAGTGTCAAGATTACCGTCCTTGTCGCGCACAGTGTCGTTCTTCAAATCACGATCGAAGCGTACAGCTTCGCTCTGATAGGTGAAGTCGAGACCGCCCGGGTGGTAAGGCAGCATGCCGTTAAGGGTCAGCTGCGGCAGCTTGTCGTACGGAGTGATGCGCGAAATTGTCGCCATCTCATACGCCTGCGCGTTCAGGCGCGCAACGTAGCTGTCTCCACGGTAGGTCAGTGCGCCTTGCTGGTTGACCACTTCCGAGGTCTCGACGCCGATCTGCTCCGACTCCAAGTCTTGGTAGTAGAACGGATCGCTGATCTTGGTGTAGTCGACTTCCGCCATCAGGCGATCATCGAGGCCACCGCGGTGCTGCCAGTTGATCATGTAGCGATCTTTCTGGTAGTCGGTCTGCTTCTCGCGATCGTTGCTTTCGTCGTTCAGGTAGGCGCCGCCGAACTGACCTTCGCTGGACTTGGTCAGGTAGCGGAATTCGCCTTCGACCATCATGCCGCGTTTTGCCATGTAGCGCGGGTACAACGTGGCGTCGTAGTTCGGCGCCAGGTTGAAGTAGTACGGCGTGACCAGCATGAAGCCGGTGTCGCTGCTGGAGCTGAACGACGGCGGCAGGAAGCCGGACTGGCGACGGTCATCGATCGGGAAATAGATGTACGGTGTGTAGAACACCGGGAAATCCTTGACCCGCAGGGTGACGTTGGTCGCAGTACCGAAGCCCGTGGCCGGGTTCAAGGTAATGTTGTTGCCCTTCAGCTGCCAGGCGTTGCTGTTCGGCTCACAGGTGGTATAGGTACCGTCCTTGAGGCGAATGATGGCGTTTTCGGCGCGTTTGGCGTACAGGGCGTTACCGCGAATGCGCGATTTGTGCATCACGTATTCGGCGTTGTCGACCTGGGCTTCACCGGTGTCGAGCTGGATCTGCCCGGCATCACCGACTACCAGCGCCCCGTTGTCACGGATCTTGACGTTGCCCTTGAGCTCGCCACGGTTTTCGGCCTGGTAAAGGTTGGCTTCATCAGCCTCGACCTGCATGCTGCCCTGGCGCATGACCACGTCACCGGCGAGGGTAGCGATCTGCTGCTCCTGCTGGTACTTGGAGACCTTGGCGTTGATGTAGGTCGGCGACTCGTCCTTGGGCGTGGTGTCATCCATGCCAGGGCGGGTCGGCTCGATGTAGGCACCGGCGCAGTACGGACCGGTCTCGGCCAGTTGGGCAGCCGTGAGCTTGTCGCGCGGGACCCAGTCGAGGTGACTGTAGTCTTCGCTGCGCGTTTTCAGGCCGCGGCCCTTGCTCTCGGTAACCAGCATTGGCGCGGGTTCGCCGTCGACGGTGGCTTGTTCAGCCTTACCTTCGGCGGTCGAACTGAGCGCCGCGCCATCATGCACAGGGCGTGGTGGCAGGCTGTTGGCTGGCGTCTTGGGCTTGCAGTCCCAACCACCGGAGGCGGACACTTGGCAGTCAAACTGCTCGGCTGCCACCACGTACGAGGTGGCCAGTGGTTGCAGTACCAGCAAACTGCCTGTTACCAGCAACGGAAACTTTCTACGAAACGTGGGGGATTTCAATGCCATCTTATTAGTCCGGGCTTCCTGCGTGCCATCTGCCCGCGTGTGGGGCCGCACGCCTCTCGATGGTCTGAAAAAGATGCTGGATAATAAAGCATGACCCGCTTGACGGCTAGGGCCGTCGGAGACCCTTGTAATGCCCGAACACGATCTTCGTCTAGAACTGCTCCAGGCCTGGCTCCAGGAACAACTGCTCAACCTGTTTCAACGCAACGCCTGGGGCGACCTGCCAGCAGGCACGCTGACCGCCGCCAGCAGTGACGCGAGCTTCCGCCGCTACTTCCGCTGGCAGGCCGGCGAGCGCAGTTTCGTGGTCATGGATGCGCCGCCGCCGCAGGAAAATTGCGCGCCGTTCGTTGCCATCGATCATTTGTTGGCCAGTGCCGGCGTGCACGTGCCGACCATTCATGCGCAAGACCTGGCGCGGGGCTTCCTGCTGCTGGGCGATCTGGGCCACCAGACATACCTCGACATCATTAACCCGGAAAACGCCGACGGCCTGTTCGCCGACGCCATCGACGCCCTGCTGGCCTTGCAGCGGCTGCCGTTGGACGCAGCGCTGCCGAGCTACGACGACGCCTTGCTGCGCCGCGAGCTTGAGCTGTTCCCTGAGTGGTATGTGGGCCGCGAGCTGGGCGTCAGCCTGAGTGCCGAGCAGCAGGCCAGCTGGCAGCGTGTCAGCCAGCTGTTGATCGACAGCGCGCTGGCCCAGCCAAAAGTGCTGGTGCACCGCGACTACATGCCGCGCAACCTGATGCACAGTGCGCCCAACCCTGGCGTGCTGGATTTTCAGGATGCGGTCTATGGCCCGGTTACCTATGACATCACCTGCCTGTTCAAGGACGCCTTCCTCAGTTGGCCGCAAGCGCGGGTTGAAGGCTGGTTGGGTGATTACTGGGAGAAGGCGCGGGTTGCCGGCATCCCGGTGCAGGCTGAGTTCGAGGCGTTCCACCGCGCCAGTGACCTGATGGGCGTGCAGCGCCACCTCAAGGTCATCGGTATTTTCGCGCGCATCTGCCACCGCGACGGCAAGCCGCGCTACCTCAGCGACGTACCACGCTTCTTTGCTTATATAGACGAAGTGATCGTGCGCCGACCGGAGCTGGCAGAACTGGGCAGCTTGATCGCACAACTGCAGGCGGGCCGATGAAGGCGATGATTCTGGCCGCAGGCAAGGGCGAGCGCATGCGCCCCCTGACCCTGCACACCCCGAAACCGCTAGTGCCGGTCGCCGGCCAGCCGTTGATCGAGTATCACCTGCGCGCGCTGGCGGCTGCCGGTGTGACCGAGGTGGTGATCAATCATGCCTGGCTCGGCCAGCAGATCGAAGACCACCTCGGCGATGGCAGCCAGTTCGGCCTGAGCATTCGCTACTCGGCCGAGGGCGAGCCATTGGAAACCGGCGGCGGTATCTTCAAGGCGCTGCCGCTGCTCGGTGATGCGCCGTTCATTCTGGTCAACGGCGATGTCTGGACCGATTTCGACTTCAGCCGTTTGCGCGCGCCGAGCAAGGCGTTGGCGCACCTGGTACTGGTGGATAACCCCGGGCACCACGGCCGTGGCGATTTCCGCCTGCGAGGTGAGCGGGTGATCGATGGCGACGACACTCCAGGCACGCTGACTTTCAGTGGGGTGTCGGTACTGGACCCAGCGTTGTTCACCGGTTGCCAGGCGGGCGCGTTCAAGCTTGCGCCGCTGCTGCGTGCGGCGATGGCGCAGGGCCAGGTCAGCGGCGAGCACCATCAGGGCCATTGGGTCGATGTCGGTACGCTCGAGCGGCTCGCCGAAGTCGAGCGCCTGATCGGCGAGCGCGCCTGACATGTGGTGGCCGAGCACAGTGATTGGTGCCGGGGCAGGCTTTGCAGTGGCCAGTATTCCTGGTGCACTGCTGGGAGCCTTGCTGGGTCAGGCCATGGACCGGCGTTTGCGTCTGCAGGGTTGGGCGGACTGTCGCGAGCGCCTGAGCGGGCGCCCGCCGTTGCGTGATGATGAGCTGTTGTTTGTGTTGCTTGGGCGTTTGGCCAAAAGCGACGGGCGGGTGGCGCCTGGGCATATTCAGCAGGCGCGTCAGGAGATGGCCCGCTTGGCGCTGGCTGAGCCGGCGCGGTTGCGGGCGATTGCCGCGTTCAATCGCGGCAAGGCTGGCAAGGACCGCTTCAGCCATCACCTGCAACGCATCAAGCAACAGCCGCACGCTGCCGAAGGCACCTTGCGCGCGTGTTGGCGGATGGTCTGGGCCGATGGCCGGGCCGGCGCCAATGAGCGTGATCTGGTGCTGGCCTGGGGGCAACAGCTGGGCCTGAGCCGGCGCGAGGCGCAGGCGCTTTCGCTTGAGTACGAGCCGCGTAAAACCGGGGTCGAGGGCAGCACCCTGACCTACGCAGGCGCGCTGCGTTTGCTCGGCGTAGCCGCCGATACCGAGGCCGATCAGGTCAAGCAGGCCTACCGGCGCCTGCTCAGCCGCCATCACCCGGACAAACTGGTTGGCAACGGCGCCAGCGAGGCGCAGGTGCGCCAGGCAACCGAGACCACCCGCGAGCTGCACCAGGCCTACGCACTGGTCCGCAAGCGCCGCGGTTTGTAGCCACGGCCAGGGTTTATTCCTGCGGGCTGAGCCAGCCGCGCACGCGGCGGAACAGTTGCTCCTGCTCTGCTGCCTTGTTGCCGGGCATGGCGATCAGCGATAGCTGCCGATACTGGCTGCCTGGCTGACGCTTGCTGGCCTGCAGGCGCAACTGCGCGGCGCGCTGGTCTGCGCTGCGGGTGGCGAAATACAGGTCGGCAACCGGCACCTTCAGCGTGGGCGTCAGGCTGAGCAGATCATGCTCGACCCGCGCCGGCGTCTGCGCCGCCACCATCACCAGTTTCTGCACCTGCGGCGGCTGCTTTTCGCTGAGGTAACGCGCTGCCCAGTAGGCGCCACTGCCGTTGCCGAGCAGGACGATGCTGCGCGCTTTCTGGCTTTGGGCGTAGGCCACGGCAGCGTCCAGGCGGGCGAAGATACGCTCGGCGTCGGCCTGATCGTTCTGTTCGCTGGCGTCGACCGCATCGGTACTCTGCGCGGTATCGGGGTCGGCTGCGGTGGCCTGGGCGACATTGGCGTTGGCATCGACCGGGGTGTCCTGCACGGCGGCAACCTCGCCGCTGCTTTTCTCGGCGGGCGCCGCTGGTGTTGCCTCGACCCGCGCCTGCGGGCTGTCGGCAAGCAGGTCAGGCAGGCTGATGCTAAGGCTGTGCCAGCCGGCATCGGGGAATTTGCTGCGTAGCGGGCCGACCGTATTGGGCCAGTCGGCATTCTCGCCGGCGCCGGGGAGGATGATCAGCGCGCCTTGCGGGTTACTGTCGTTGGCCGGCTTCCACAGGGCCAGAAAGCTGTCGCTGCCGGCCTGCAGCATCTGCTGCTCGGCCTTGGGCACGCGCCGTTCGAGTGCTTGCGCGTCTTCCTGGCTGCGTTCGAGCAACCCCGGGCGCACAATCGGCGCGGCGGCGGCTGTATCGGCCGGAGCGGCAGGTTCGGCAGCGGCCGCCTGGGCTGCCAGCGGCAGGAGTGAGCTGAGGCAGATCATTGCCAGCTGCGTGCGATAAAGTGTCAACATGAATCAACCCAAAGCCAGAATGATACCGGCAGCCTAATAGTATTTGTCCGCGACGGCCACGGCTGGTGGTCGCGCTTGCCAAGTCGAGCGTATAGATGAAGCGAATGCGTCGCCTGTTGGTTATCGGCTGCCTGTGCCTGCCCTTGATCGCCGTGGCACGGCCCGCTGCGGTGCCGTCGGTGGCGCTGGAGCCGGTTCAGCAGCAATGGCTGGAGGAGCACCGCAGCCTGCGCGTGGGCCTGGTGCTGCAGGCGCCTTATGCGCAGTTCGACCGGCGCCTGCAGCAGCTGTATGGGGCCAACGTCGAACTGGTCAGCTGGCTGGCGCAGGTGCTCGGACTGGACCTGACCTGGCGCAATTTCGCTGACCAGGCAGCGCTTGAGCACGCCCTCAAGGCTGGTGAGATCGACTTCGCCCCAGGCCTGACCCAGACCCCGGCCAGCCTGCGCCTGTGGCTGTTCAGCGACCCGTACATGCGCGTGCCGCAGTTGGTGGTCGGGCCGCGCAGCGGCGCGGTGGCGGTCGAACTGGAGAAGCTTGAGTCGAGTGAACGGGTAGTGGTGCGCATGCCCAGCCCGCTGGCCGATTACCTGCGCAGCAACTACACCCACCTCAACCTGCAAGGCGTGCCCAACGAGCGGCAGGCGCTGCAAGCCCTGCTCGGTGCGCAGGCGAGCTTTGCGGTGGTCGACGAAGCGCAGCTCAGCCGCCTGTCGCGCGAAGGCGAGTTCAGCGATCTCGTCGTGGTCGGTGACATCGGCTTGCCGCAACTGCTGCGGATCGGTTCGCGGCGTGACTGGCCGCTGTTGGCCGATGTGCTCGAGCGCGGGCTGCAGGCGATGCCGGCCAAGCAGCTGGAGCAATTGCACCAGCGCTGGCTGCAGCCCAAGTACCCGCGCCTGAGCGAGAGCGCGGGTTTCTGGCAGAACCTCGCGCTGTTGTTCGGGCTGCTGTTGCTGTGTGCCATCGCCACCTTGCTGTGGCAGCGCCGTGAGCAGCGCCAGCTGGAACGCAGCTTGTTGCAGGCGCGCGAAGCGTTGGCCGAGCGCCACGGCCGCGAACAGGCACTGCGCCTGAGCCAGTTTTCCATCGACCACAGCACCGTCGGTATCCTCTGGATCAACTGGGACAGCCATGTGCGCTACGCCAACCACGCGGCCGAGGGCATGCTTGGCTACGCCGAAGGGCAACTGCTGGACCGGCCGCTGCGTGACTTCGAGCCCAACCTGGACATGGACCGTTGGCTGGAGCTGTGGCGCCGGGTGCGGGCTGGCAACGGTGGCGCCGAGCAATTCGAGAGTCAGTGCCGGTGTGCCGATGGCAGCGTGTTGCCGGTCGATCTGTCGCTGAGTTTTCTGCGCTTTCGCGATGCCGAATACCTGGTGATGTTCCTCACCGATGTCACCGAGCGCCGGCGCACCGTGGCGGCCCTGCGCGAAAGCGAAGCGCAGCTCAAGGGTATTGCCGGCAACGTACCGGGGCTGGTGTTTCGGCTCGAACGCAACCCTGCTGCCGGCGAGCTTGAATTCCCCTATATCAGCGAGGGTAGCGAAGCCCTGGTTGGCTACACTCCGGCAGCCATCCAGCATCCGCAGATGGGCTTGCGCAACCTGGTGCATCCGGATGATCGCAGTGATTATCACCGGGTCCAGGACCTGGCCCTGGCCAACAATCAGGACTGGTCGTGGCAGGGGCGCATCGTCACCCGCCAGGGCGAGCAGCGCTGGGCTGATATCAAGGCCAGTACCCGGCGCCTGGCCGACGGGCGCGTGGTCTGGGATGGCGTGGTCTGGGACATCAGCCAGAGCAAACGCGCCGAGCTGGCCCTGGCCCGTTCCGAGGGGCAGTTGCGCGAGTTGTCTGCCCACCTTGAGAGCGTGCGCGAAGAAGAAAAGGCCCGCATCGCCCGCGAAGTGCATGATGAACTCGGGCAGATGCTGACCGTGCTCAAGCTCGAAGTGTCGATGTGCGAGCTGGCCTATGCCGAGCTCGACCCCGGCCTGCACGAGCGCCTGGCGAGCATGAAGCGCTTGATCGCGCAGTTGTTCCAGTTGGTGCGTGATGTCGCCACCGCCCTGCGCCCGCCGATCCTTGATGCCGGCATCGCCTCGGCGATTGAATGGCAGGCGCGCCGCTTCGAAGCGCGCACGCAGATACCGTGTCTGGTGCAGGTGCCGGATAATCTGCCAGCATTGAGTGATGCCAAGGCCACCGGGCTGTTTCGGATTCTGCAGGAGGCGCTGACCAACGTGATGCGCCATGCCCAGGCGCACACCGTGCAGATCGAGCTGCTGCGCACCGGCGGTACCCTGCGCCTGAGCGTGATCGATGACGGTGTCGGTTTTTGCCCCGATCAACCTAGGCCGACTTCGTTTGGCCTGGTCGGTATGCGTGAGCGGGTATTGATGCTGGGCGGCAGCATGACCCTGGACAGTGAACCCGGCGAGGGCAGCAGCCTGAGCGTCAGTATCCCTCTGGATTAGGAGACAAGCATGATTCGAGTGCTGGTGGCAGAAGACCACACCATTGTCCGCGAGGGCATCAAGCAACTGATCGGCCTGGCCAAGGACATGCAGGTGGTGGCCGAGGCGGGCAATGGCGAGCAGTTGCTGGATGCGTTGCGCCACACCCCGTGCGAAGTGGTTTTGCTGGATATCTCCATGCCGGGGGTCAGTGGCCTAGAGGCGATCCCGCGCATCCGCGCACTGAACAACCCGCCGGCAATTCTCATGCTGTCGATGCATGACGAGGCGCAAATGGCTGCGCGGGCGTTGAAGGCCGGCGCCGCCGGCTACGCGACCAAGGACAGCGACCCGGCGCTATTGTTGACGGCCATCCGCCGAGTGGCGGGAGGAGGGCGCTACATCGACCCGGCGCTGGCTGACCGGATGGTGTTCGAGGTCGGCCTGACCGACACCCGGCCGCTGCATACACTGCTGTCTGAGCGCGAGTTTTCGGTGTTCGAGCGCCTGGCCCAGGGCGCCAACGTCAATGACATCGCGCTGCAGTTGGCCTTGTCGAGCAAGACCATCAGCACCCATAAAGCGCGGCTGATGCAGAAGCTCAAGGTCAACTCCCTGGCCGAGCTGGTCAAGTACGCCATGGAGCACAAGCTGGTGTGACTGTTCTGCCGACGACGTCGGCGGTCATCCGCGCAGTTGCCGCGGTGCGCAGCGATTGCAGTACGTACCCTGCTCAAGCACGCGGCTTGCCCGCCACCTACGCCATCGAGGGCACAGCTCAGTCGGTGAAGCGCCTGTCTGATAACGCCATCCGTGTAGGGCGATCCCTACAGGCAATCTTCCAAGGGGATGATGGCATTCTCTCAGCGACCCCGATTTGCCGGCACTTGCGCCTTGTCTAAGCTTCTCTCACGCAGTCATCCAACAAAAAGGTGCAGGCATGAGCGAGGCGAATTCGAACACTGCCAGCGGCGACACGCTGGTCAGTTTCCGTGGTGTGCAGAAGAGCTACGACGGCGAGTCGTTGATCGTCAAAGACCTCAATCTGGACATCCGCAAGGGCGAGTTCCTGACCTTGCTCGGCCCGTCCGGCTCGGGCAAGACCACCAGCCTGATGATGCTGGCCGGTTTTGAAACCCCCACCGCCGGCGAAATTCTCCTCGGTGGGCGCTCGATCAACAACGTGCCACCGCATAAGCGCGATATCGGCATGGTGTTCCAGAACTACGCATTGTTCCCGCACATGACCGTCGCCGAGAACCTTGCCTTCCCCCTGAGCGTGCGCAACCTGAGCAAGACCGACATCAGCGAGCGGGTCAAGCGCGTGCTCGGCATGGTCCAGCTGGACGCCTTCGCCCAGCGCTACCCCGGTCAGCTCTCCGGCGGCCAGCAGCAGCGGGTGGCATTGGCTCGTGCTCTGGTTTTCGAGCCGCAGCTGGTGTTGATGGACGAACCGCTCGGGGCGCTGGACAAACAACTGCGTGAGCACATGCAGATGGAGATAAAGCACATTCACCAGCGCCTGGGCGTGACCGTGGTCTACGTCACCCACGACCAGAGCGAAGCACTGACCATGTCTGATCGGGTGGCAGTGTTCCATCAGGGCGAAATTCAGCAGATCGCCGACCCGCGCACCCTCTATGAAGAGCCGCGCAATACCTTCGTCGCCAACTTCATCGGTGAAAACAACCGCCTCAGCGGCACCTTGCTGGCGCGCAATGGCGAGCGCTGCCAGGTGCAGCTGGCGCGGGGCGAGAAGGTCGAGGCATTGGCGGTGAATGTCGGCCAGGCGGGCGATCCGGTGACCTTGTCGATCCGCCCCGAGCGGGTCCGCCTCAATGGCCACAGCGAGCACTGCGCCAACCGATTCTCCGGCCGCGTGGCCGAGTTCATCTATCTGGGCGACCACGTACGGGTGCGTCTGGAAGTCTGCGGCAAGGGCGACTTCTTCGTGAAGCAGCCGATTGCCGAACTCGACCCGGCCCTGGCCGTGGGCGATGTGGTACCGCTGGGCTGGGAAGTCGAACACGCCCGCGCGCTCGATCCGATTGCCGAAGCCCATTGAAGGTTCGCTTAACCAACCCTGTACTGTGGAGAGAATAATAATGCGCAAGCAGTTGAAACTGACCGCCGTGGCCCTCGGCCTGTTCGCCGCCAGCCAGGCCATGGCCGCCGCAGACCTGACCGTGGTGTCATTCGGTGGAGCCAACAAGGCCGCCCAGGTCAAAGCCTTCTACGAGCCGTGGGAAAAGGCCGGCAAGGGCAAGATCGTCGCCGGTGAGTACAACGGTGAAATGGCCAAGGTCAAAGCCATGGTCGACACCAAGAGCGTGTCGTGGAACCTGGTCGAAGTCGAATCGCCGGAGCTAGCCCGTGGTTGCGACGAGGGCCTGTTCGAGGAAATCGATCCCGCTCAGTTCGGTGACGAGGCGGACTACGTCAAGGGCGCTATTCAGCCGTGCGGTGTCGGCTTCTTCGTCTGGTCCACGGTGCTGGCCTACAACGCCGACAAGCTCAAGACCGCACCAACCAGCTGGGCTGATTTCTGGGACACCAAGCAGTTCCCAGGCAAGCGCGGCCTGCGCAAAGGTGCCAAGTACACCCTCGAGTTCGCGTTGATGGCCGACGGTGTTGCGCCCAAGGACGTCTACAAGGAACTGGCGACCAAAGCCGGTCAGGATCGCGCCTTCAAAAAGCTCGATCAGCTCAAACCGAGCATTCAGTGGTGGGAAGCCGGCGCCCAGCCGCCGCAGTACCTTGCCTCTGGCGACGTAGTGATGAGCTCGGCCTACAACGGTCGCATCGCTGCCGTGCAGAAAGAAAGCAACCTCAAGGTGGTATGGAACGGCGGCATCTACGACTTTGACGCTTGGGCCATTCCTAAAGGCGCGAAGAACAGCAAAGAAGCGAAGGACTTCATCGCCTTCAGCGTTGCGCCCGAGCAGCAGAAGACCTACTCGCAAAACATCGCCTACGGTCCGGCCAATTCCAAGGCGGTCGCGCTGCTGGCGGATGACGTTAAGAAAGACATGCCGACCACGCCTGAAAACATCGCCAACCAGGTACAGATCGACGTGGCCTTCTGGGCTGACAACAGCGAGCAGCTGGAGCAACGCTTCAACGCCTGGGCGGCGAAGAAGTAACTGCGCCCTCGGAGCGCCGGGTTATCTCCGGCGCTCCCCGTTTTCCAGATTTTCGGAGTTCGCCATGGCCATTGCAGTGCCCCTGAACGAAGGCGCAGGTAAAAGCCTCAAACAGCGCCTCAAGCATGCCGAGCGGGTCAACCGCTGGAAGGCCCAGGCGTTGATCGCGCCGCTGGCGCTGTTTCTTCTGCTGGTGTTCCTGGTGCCGATTGCGGCGCTGTTGTTCAAGAGCGTGGCCAACCCCGAGGTGGTCGCCGGCCTGCCGCGCACCGTCGAGGCGGTACAGCAGTGGGATGGCAAGAGCCTGCCAGGCGAACCGGTATATCAGGCGCTGAGCCAGGACCTGGCCGAGGCGCGCAAGAACCAGACTCTTGGTGACCTGTCCAAACGCTTGAACATGGAGCTGGCCGGTTACCGCAGCCTGTTGTCGAAGACTGCCCGGGCGCTGCCGTTCGCGAGCGAACCGGCTTCCTATAAAGAAGCACTGCAAAACCTGGATGAGCGTTGGGGCGATCCTGCCTACTGGCAGGCGATCCGCCGCAATACCAGTACCGTCACCCCGTATTACCTGCTGGCCTCGGTCGATCACCGCATCGATGACCTCGGTGAGATAGCCAAGGCCACGCCGGACCAGGCGATCTACCTGGATATCTTCACCCGCACCCTGTGGATGGGTGTGGTCATCACCGTGATCTGCCTGCTGCTGGCTTACCCGTTGGCCTATCTGCTGGCCAACCTGCCAACCCGGCAGAGCAACCTGTTGATGATTCTCGTGCTGTTGCCGTTCTGGACCTCGATTCTGGTGCGGGTGGCTGCCTGGATCGTGCTGTTGCAGTCGGGCGGGTTGATCAACAGTGCGCTGATGGCGATGGGTATCATCGACGAGCCGTTGGAATTGGTGTTCAACCGCACCGGGGTGTACATCTCGATGGTGCATATCCTCCTGCCATTCATGATCCTGCCGTTGTACAGCGTCATGAAGGGCATCTCGCCGAGCTATATGCGCGCAGCGATTTCGCTGGGCTGCCATCCGTTCGCCAGTTTCTGGCGGGTGTACTTCCCGCAGACCTACGCAGGGATTGGCGCAGGTTGCCTGCTGGTGTTCATTCTGGCGATCGGCTACTACATCACCCCGGCGCTGCTCGGCAGCCCGAACGATCAAATGGTCAGCTACTTCGTGGCCTTCTACACCAACACCAGCATCAACTGGGGCATGGCCACCGCACTGGGCGGGCTGTTGCTGCTGGCAACCGTGCTGCTGTACCTGATCTATAGCTGGCTGGTCGGCGCCAGCCGCCTGCGTCTGAGCTGAGGAGCCTTGTCATGCTGAGCCCCTACATGTCACCCATCGAGCGGGTGTGGTACTACGGCCTGCGGATCCTCTGCGGCCTGATCCTGTTGTTCCTGGTGCTGCCGATCCTGGTGATCATCCCGCTGTCGTTCAACAGCGGCAGCTTTCTGGTGTACCCGCTGCAGGGCTTTTCGCTGCACTGGTATCAGGACTTCTTCGCTTCGGCGGAGTGGATGCGCGCCCTGCGCAACAGCATCATCGTCGCCCCTGCGGCGACTGTGCTGGCAATGGTGTTCGGCACCCTGGCCGCGATTGGCCTGACTCGCGGCGACTTCCCCGGCAAGTCGTTGGTAATGGCCCTGGTGATCTCGCCGATGGTGGTGCCAGTGGTCATCATCGGTGTCGCGAGCTATTTGTTCTTTGCCCCGCTGGGCTTGGGCAACAGCTTCATCTCGTTGATCCTGGTGCACGCGGTGCTGGGCGTACCGTTTGTGATCATCACCGTGTCGGCCACCCTGCAGGGCTTCAACTACAACCTGGTGCGGGCCGCGGCCAGCCTCGGTGCCTCGCCGCTGACCGCGTTCCGTCTGGTGACCTTGCCGCTGATTGCCCCTGGGGTGATCTCGGGGGCATTGTTTGCCTTCGCTACCTCGTTCGATGAAGTGGTAGTCACGCTATTTCTCGCCGGGCCTGAACAGGCAACCCTGCCGCGGCAGATGTTCAGCGGTATTCGCGAGAACCTGAGCCCGACCATCGCTGCGGCAGCGACCTTGCTCATCGCTTTCTCGGTGGTGCTGTTGTTGACCCTGGAATGGCTACGTGGGCGCAGCGAAAAACTGCGTACGCAACAGCCAGAGTAGCCTGCTGGCGCCAGCCCCCACCCTCGGGCTGGCGCGCTGCAGCAGGATTGACACCAATCAGCCCCCATCCGGCAGGGCTGAGGTACAATGCGCGCCACCGTGATTTCTGCCTACAGGTGCGCCATGCAGCCCTACGCTATTGCCCCGTCCATTCTCTCTGCCGATTTCGCCCGCTTGGGTGAAGACGTCGACAAAGTACTGGCCGCCGGCGCCGACATCGTCCACTTCGATGTCATGGACAACCACTATGTCCCCAACCTGACCATCGGCCCGATGGTGTGCAGCGCACTGCGCAAATACGGCGTCACCGCGCCGATCGATGTGCACCTGATGGTCAGCCCGGTCGACCGCATCATCGGCGACTTCATCGAAGCCGGCGCTACCTACATCACCTTCCACCCGGACGCGACCACGCACGTCGACCGCTCGCTGCAGTTGATCCGTGACGGCGGCTGCAAGGCGGGCCTGGTGTTCAACCCGGCTGCCGGTCTGGAGACCCTGAAGTACGTGATGGACAAGGTCGATATGATCTTGCTGATGAGCGTCAACCCAGGCTTCGGCGGACAGAAGTTCATCCCCGGCACCCTCGACAAGCTGCGTGAAGCACGCGCGCTGATCGATGCCAGCGGGCGTGACATTCGCCTGGAGATCGACGGCGGCGTCAACGTCAACAATATCCGCGAGATCGCCGCTGCTGGCGCCGACACCTTTGTCGCCGGCTCGGCAATCTTCAATGCGCCGGATTACCAGGAAGTGATCGCCAAGATGCGCGCCGAAATGGCCCTGGCCCGCCCATGAGCGGCTTCGAGCAGCTGTTCCCGGGGACGCTGCCCAAGTTGGTGATGTTCGATCTGGATGGCACGCTGATCGATTCTGTCCCCGACCTGGCTGCAGCGGTAGACCGCATGCTGCTCGAACTCGGTCGCCCGCCGGCCGGCCTTGAGGCGGTTCGCCACTGGGTCGGCAATGGCGCACCGGTACTGGTGCGCCGGGCACTGGCGGGAGGCCTTGACCACGGCATGGTCGACGACGCGCTGGCCGAGCAGGGCCTGTCCCTGTTCATGGAGGCCTATGCCGAGAGCCATGAGCTCACCGTGGTCTACCCTGGCGTGCGCGACACCTTGCGCTGGCTGCACAAGCAAGGCGTGGAGATGGCGCTGATCACCAACAAGCCGGAGCGCTTTGTCGCGCCGCTGCTGGATCAGATGAAGATCGGTCGCTATTTCCGCTGGATCATTGGCGGCGACACCCTGCCACAGAAAAAACCTGACCCGGCGGCGCTGCTGTTCGTGATGAAAATGGCCGGGGTCAGCCCGGCGCAGGCGGTGTTCGTCGGCGATTCGCGCAGCGATGTGCTCGCTGCCAAAGCCGCCGGGGTGCAGTCGGTAGGCCTCAGCTATGGCTATAACCACGGCCGGCCAATCGAGGAAGAATCGCCCAGCCTGGTCATCAGTGATCTACGCATCCTGTTGCCTGGTTGCGTAGTCACCGACACTGGGATAACGTTGGCCGACCTTCCAGCCTCCAAAGACAGAGAGTCCATCGTGGCGGTTATCGGCAAATACTGGATGAAAGTCATCAAGGCCCTGGCCCGTTGGCGTTGGCGCGCCTGACTTCTGCTCGCCGGCAGCTGCCGGCCCGTCCGTTTGCCTGACCCCATTGCTCTTGCTCCGAGGCTACTCATGACCCGCGAAGAATTCCTGCGTCTGGCCGCTGCTGGCTACAACCGCATTCCTTTGGCCTGCGAAACCCTGGCCGACTTCGACACGCCGCTGTCGATCTACCTGAAGCTGGCTGATCAGGCCAACTCGTATCTGCTCGAATCCGTTCAGGGCGGCGAGAAGTGGGGCCGTTACTCGATGATCGGCCTGCCATCGCGCACGGTGCTGCGCGTACACGGCTATCAGGTGAGCATCCTTGAAGACGGTGTCGAGGTAGAAAGCCACGAGGTGGAAGACCCGCTGGCTTTCGTCGAAGCGTTCAAAGAGCGTTACCAGGTTGCCGATATCGCCGGCCTGCCGCGCTTCAATGGCGGCCTGGTCGGCTACTTCGGTTACGACTGCGTGCGTTATGTGGAAAAACGCCTGGGCGCCTGCCCGAACCCGGACCCACTGGGTGTGCCGGACATTCTGCTGATGGTCTCGGACGCAGTAGTGGTGTTCGACAACCTGGCCGGCAAGATGCACGCGATCGTGCTTGTCGACCCGTCTGCCGAAGACGCCCTCGAACAGGGCCAGGCGCGCCTGCAGGCGCTGCTGGCCAAGCTGCGCGAGCCGATCACGCCACGTCGCGGCCTTGACCTGAGCGGGCCGATGGCTGCCGAACCGGCATTCCGTTCAAGCTTCACCCAGGACGATTACGAGCGTGCGGTCGATACGGTCAAGGAGTACATCCTCGCCGGCGACTGCATGCAGGTGGTGCCGTCGCAGCGCATGTCGATCGACTTCAAGGCCGCGCCCATCGACCTTTATCGCGCGCTGCGCTGCTTCAACCCGACGCCTTATATGTACTTCTTCAACTTCGGTGACTTCCATGTCGTCGGCAGTTCGCCGGAAGTGCTGGTGCGGGTCGAAGACAACCTGGTCACCGTGCGCCCAATCGCCGGCACCCGCCCACGCGGTGCCAACGAAGAAGCCGACCGCGCGCTGGAAGACGACCTGCTGTCCGACGCCAAGGAAATTGCCGAGCACCTGATGCTGATCGACCTGGGCCGCAACGATGTCGGCCGTGTTTCGGCAACCGGCAGCGTGCGCCTGACCGAGAAGATGGTGATCGAGCGCTATTCCAACGTCATGCACATCGTCTCCAACGTCACCGGCCAATTGGCCGAGGGCTTGACTGCAATGGATGCACTGCGGGCGATCCTGCCGGCCGGGACCTTGTCCGGCGCGCCGAAGATCCGTGCCATGGAAATCATCGACGAGCTCGAGCCGGTCAAGCGTGGCGTGTATGGCGGCGCAGTCGGTTACTTTGCCTGGAACGGCAACATGGACACCGCGATCGCCATTCGTACAGCGGTGATCAAGGATGGCGAACTGCATGTTCAGGCCGGTGGCGGTATCGTTGCTGATTCGGTGCCTGCACTGGAGTGGGAAGAAACCATCAACAAGCGCCGCGCGATGTTCCGCGCCGTAGCCCTGGCGGAACAGACCCCGTCGCGTTGATGTGTTGAGTTGGCTGGCCGCCACGCGGCCTCGCTCCATCTGCCTGCCTTGTGCTTGACCCAGCGCCCCGTGCGGGATGACCCGCGCCTGGAAGCGCAAGCGCAAGGTTCGAATCAGAAGTCAGTCTTCTAGAGGTTTGCCGCACATGTTACTGATGATCGACAACTATGACTCCTTCACCTACAACGTCGTCCAGTACTTTGGCGAGTTGGGGGCTGAGGTCAAGGTCATCCGCAATGACGAGATGACCATCGCCCAGATCGAAGCACTCAACCCCGAGCGCATCGTGGTTTCACCTGGCCCGTGCACCCCGAGCGAAGCCGGCGTGTCGATCGAGGCCGTTCTGCATTTTGCCGGCAAGCTGCCGATTCTTGGCGTTTGCCTTGGCCACCAGTCGATCGGCCAGGCCTTTGGCGGCGACGTAGTCCGCGCTCGCCAGGTGATGCACGGCAAGACCAGCCCGGTCCATCATCGCGACCTGGGCGTGTTTGCCGAACTGAACAATCCACTCACGGTGACCCGCTACCATTCTTTGGTGGTCAAGCGCGAGACCCTGCCCGAGTGCCTCGAGGTGACCGCCTGGACTGCCCACGACGATGGCTCTGTGGATGAAATCATGGGCCTGCGTCACAAGACCTTGAACATCGAAGGGGTGCAGTTCCACCCCGAGTCGATTCTTACCGAGCAGGGCCACGAGCTGTTCGCCAACTTCCTCAAGCAGACCGGCGGCCGCCGTTAAGGATTCGAGCATGGATATCAAAAGCGCATTGAGCCGTATCGTTGGCCACCTGGACCTGTCGACTGCAGAAATGAGCGACGTCATGCGCCAGATCATGACCGGTCAGTGCAGCGAGGCGCAGATCGGTGCATTCCTGATGGGCATGCGCATGAAGAGCGAGAGCATCGACGAAATCGTCGGCGCGGTGTCGGTCATGCGTGAGCTGGCAGACAAGGTCGAGCTGGAAAGCCTCGACGGCGTGGTCGACGTGGTCGGTACTGGCGGTGATGGTGCGAATATCTTCAACGTGTCCACGGCAGCGTCGTTTGTGCTCGCCGCGGCTGGCTGCAAGGTGGCCAAACATGGCAACCGCGCAGTCTCGGGCAAAAGTGGCAGTGCCGACCTGCTCGAGGCAGCCGGGATCTACCTGAACCTGACGCCAGTGCAGGTTGCCCGCTGCATCGACAGCCTGGGCATCGGCTTCATGTTCGCGCAGAGTCATCACAAAGCCATGAAGTACACCGCTGGCCCGCGTCGCGAGCTGGGCCTGCGTACCCTGTTCAACATGCTCGGCCCGCTTACGAATCCGGCCGGGGTGAAACACCAGGTGGTCGGCGTGTTTTCTCAGGCGTTGTGCCGGCCGCTGGCCGAGGTGCTGCAGCGTCTGGGCAGCAAGCACGTGCTGGTGGTGCACTCCAAGGATGGCCTGGATGAGTTCAGCCTGGCAGCGCCGACCTTTGTTGCCGAGCTGAAAAAAGGTGAGATCAGCGAGTATTGGGTCGAGCCCGAAGACCTCGGCATGAAGAGCCAGAGCCTGCATGGCCTGGCGGTGGAAAACCCGCAGGCCTCGTATGAACTGATCCGCGATGCCTTGGGCCGGCGCAAGACCGAAAACGGCCAGAAGGCTGCCGAGATGATCGTGCTCAATGCGGGCGCCGCACTGTACGCAGCAGACCATGCAATGACCCTGGCGCAGGGCGTAGAGCTTGCCAGCGATGTATTGCACACCGGCCTGGCCTGGGAAAAACTCCAGGAACTGGGCGCCTTTACCGCCGTATTCAAGCAGGAGAACGAAGCATGAGCGTGCCGACCGTGCTGGAAAATATCCTCGCCCGCAAGGTCGAGGAAGTCGCCGAGCGCCGTGCCCGGGTCAGCCTGGCCGAGCTCGAGCAACTGGCCAAGGCTGCTGATGCGCCGCGTGGTTTTGCCAATGCGTTGATCGAGCAGGCCAGACGCAAGCAGCCTGCGGTTATTGCCGAAATCAAGAAGGCCTCACCGAGCAAGGGCGTGATCCGCGAAAACTTCGCCCCGGCCGACATCGCCGTCAGTTACGAGAAGGGCGGCGCGACCTGCCTGTCGGTGCTGACCGATATCGACTATTTCCAGGGCGCCGATGCCTACCTGCAGCAGGCCCGCGCGGCCTGCACGCTGCCGGTGATCCGCAAGGACTTCATGATCGATCCGTACCAGATCGTCGAAGCCCGTGCGTTGGGTGCCGATTGCGTGCTGCTGATCGTCTCAGCGCTGGATGATGTGCGCATGGCCGAACTGGCCGCTGTGGCCAAGTCGGTCGGCCTGGATGTGCTAGTCGAAGTGCATGACGGCGACGAGCTGGAGCGGGCCTTGAACACCCTCGACACACCACTGGTCGGGGTCAACAACCGTAACCTGCACACCTTTGACGTCAGCCTGGAAACCACCCTCGACCTGCTGCCGCGGATTCCTCGCGAGCGCCTGGCGATCACCGAGAGCGGAATCTTCAACCGGGCCGATGTCGAGCTGATGGAAATCAACGGGGTGTACTCGTTCCTGGTTGGCGAAGCGTTCATGCGCGCAGAGCAACCGGGGCAGGAATTGCAGCGGCTGTTTTTCCCGCAGCGGCCGGTACAGAACGTGGTTCAGGAACTGGACTGATTGACCTTGAAGCCGGCCATTGCCGGCTTCGTTGTTTCTACGTGGTGGCTAAAAGGTGGCATCCTGATGAGCGAACAACCTCTGGCCCTGACCGTCGCGCAGGGCCTGCAAGCAGAGCAGGACCTGCTCGCCGCCGTGTGCCGCGGCGATGCCGAGGCCGGCGTGCTGTTCTGGCGCCCGACCGATCAGGCGCTGGTGATGCCGCGGCGGCTGAGCCGACAAGAGAACTTTGAAGTTGCCTGCGCCGAACTGGCCATCGGCGGGTGGCCGGTGCTGCTACGCGAGACTGGCGGCGAACCGGTGCCGCAATCGCATGCAACGGTCAACGTCGCGCTGGTGTATGTTGCCCCGCGTAGCGAAGGCGACCATGGCCGTATCGAGAACGCCTACGAGCGCTTGTGTCGGCCGCTGTGTGAGGTTCTGCGGGAATGGGGCGGGGTGGCTTCGCTGGGCGAGATCGATGGCGCGTTTTGCGATGGCCGTTACAACGTCAACCTCAACGGGCGCAAGCTGGTCGGCACTGCTCAGCGCTGGCGCCAGGGCCTGGGCGGCAAGCGCCCGGTAGTGCTGGTGCATGGCGCCCTGCTGCTGGATGACCAGCGCGAGTCGATGGTGGCGGCGGTCAACCGCTTCAACCAGTGCTGCGGCATTGATCAGCACTGCCGCGCCGACAGTCATATCGCCCTGCATGAAGTGGCGCCGGCAGTGCCCTGGTTCGAGCGCCTGTCCGCCGCCTATGCTGAGGTGATCGCCGGTTTGCCCAAGGATTAACGGGTACCGTAGACCACCATGGTTTTGCCCTTGACCTGAACCAGGCTGCGCTCCTCCAGATCCTTGAGGACGCGGCCGACCATCTCCCGTGAACAACCCACAATCCGCCCGATCTCCTGGCGGGTGATCTTGATCTGCATGCCGTCTGGATGAGTCATGGCATCGGGCTGCTTGCACAAGTCGAGCAGGCAGCGGGCGACGCGCCCGGTGACATCGAAGAACGCCAGGTCGCCGACCTTGCGCGTGGTGTTGCGCAGGCGCTGGGCCATCTGGCTGCCCAAGGCGTAGAGAATGTCCGGGTCGAGGCGGGCGACCTCGCGGAATTTCTCGTAGCTGATCTCGGCCACTTCGCATTCGGTCTTGGCCCGCACCCAGGCGCTGCGATACTGCTCCTTGCCGACTGGCTCGAACAAGCCCAGCTCACCAAAGAAGTCGCCATCGTTGAGGTAGGCGATGATCATCTCGCGGTCCTCGTCATCTTCGATGATCACGGTGACCGAACCTTTGATGATGAACGACAAGGTCTCAGCCCGGTCGCCGGCACAAAGGATATCGCTCTTGGCGGCAAACCGGCGGCGCTGGCAGTGCACCAGCAACTTGTCGATGTTCTTGATCTTGGCGGAGAGGGCGGACACAACCATCAGGACATCCTGTTCGATGCGATACAGAGGCTTTTCGGATCGGCTGGCAGGCCGCGCCAGTCATTTGGCGCCAGCTTATCAGGCGCTGCCCAGTGTATCGGCAGCGATGCGTGTTGAGTTGAGCTTTTCCGACGGGCTCACAAGGCTTAAGCTGGCACCCTTTCTACGTATCTGGAGTCGACAAGCATGAAGGCACGCATCCAATGGGCCGGTGAAGCCATGTTCCTCGGTGAATCGGGTAGCGGCCATGTCGTGGTCATGGACGGTCCGCCCGAAGCCGGTGGGCGCAACCTTGGCGTGCGGCCGATGGAGATGCTCCTGCTCGGCCTCGGTGGCTGCAGCAACTTCGACGTGGTCAGCATTCTGAAGAAATCGCGCCAGGCAGTGGAGAGCTGCGAAGCATTCCTCGACGCCGAGCGCGCTGACGAAGATCCGAAGGTGTTCACCAAGATCCACCTCAACTTCGTGGTCAAGGGTCGCGGCCTCAAGGAAGCGCAGGTCAAGCGCGCTGTCGAGCTGTCAGCAGAGAAGTACTGCTCGGCGTCGATCATGCTCGGCCGCGCAGGTGTGGAAATCACCCACAGCTATGAGATCGTCGAACTCGGCTGAGTTGTTCCGTGTTGTAGACCAAGGCCAGCCCGGGCACCAGCGCCAGCAGCAGTGCTGGTGCATTGCTGGCCAGCAGGATGAAAGTCTCGGCGGTGCTCCACGTGGTGCCGAAGCATTGGGCAAACACCAGGCACTGCAACAGTGCCGTGATGCTGGCCGCCAGCAAGAAGACGCCAATCAGCAGTCGGCGTCTGTGAGTAAAGCAGCCCGCCAGCACAAACAGTAACTGTCCCGGCAGGCTCAACAGCAGCAGTTCAAGTGCACTGTTGCTGTCGGGTTCGCCCAGGCTGGGTAGCGTGAGACTGAAGCTCGCTTGCCGGATTTGCGCGGTCATCAGGCATATGAACAGGTAGGCCATCAACGGCAAGCCCAGACTTTGCAGCAGGCGCCGGGCAACTCTCGACATTATCGGCGCAGCCCGGGTAACAGCGTGAGCAGGCGTTCGGGCAAGTTGCCGCGCAAGCTGGCACTGAGCTTTTCACGATGCTTTTGGTAGACAAGGCCCAGACCGATCACGCCGAGGCCGATCAAGGTCAGCAGCAGCGGGAACAACAGCGAGTCGGCAAACACCTGATAGGACAGGTAGCCCAGGTAGGCCGCCACGCCCATGGCGCCGAACACCATGAAGATCGGCCGTCGCAGCAGCACCGCCAGGCCCATCAGGCCCAGGTTGATCAAGCCATACATGGCTTTGCCCCATTCGCTGCCGCTGTCGAGCAGGGTCAATCCACCCCAGAACGCTGCCAGGCCAGCCAGGTAACCCCAGAAGGCGTAGTCCTTGCGCGTGCGTCCATCGACCACGATGCTCAGCAGCAGCACGCCCAGGCCGAACCAGACCGAGACCAGGCGCCGCTGCTCCCAGCTGAACGGCGCGCCGTATATCCACTCGGTCAGGTCCATCGACATGAACCACAGCGCCACGGCGATCGGCATGACGATGAACGGGAAGGCAATCAGGCGCAGCATCAGCACGCCGGCGAGCACCGTCGCGGCCTCCATCAGCAGCCAGCCGGCTTGCACGTTGGTGTAGTACTGATGGAAGTCGACCTGAGTGTCGTCCAGCGGCCACCAGCCCAGCAAGCGCTGGAGAGCAAACACACTCAGCGGCACAATGCTCACCGCCACTGCGCCGAGCACGCCGGCAGGCACAAGCTGCTGGCGCCGTTGCAGGGCCAGGGCTGATATGGTCAATACGGCGATATACAGCAGGGCGATAGCCAGCAGCGCAGAATCACCGATGCTCATCCAGGCCTCGGTCAGCAGCCAGCCCATGGCGGCCATGATCAGCAGGCCGCCGAGGTAGAACGCTACATGCGCCAGTTGGAAGCTTGCCTGGACAACTGGCTGGCGCCGCAGAAAACTCAGCAGCGCCTGATCCTGGCCGGGTTGCAGAATACCGGCGTCGACCGCACGCGCCAGATCCTTGGCATCGAAACGTTCGGTCATCTGTGTATTCCTAGATACGGTAGGTGCTTTTGGTCATGACCTTGGCCATCAGGCTCATGCCAAAGCGCACGGGCGCCGGGAAGCGATAGCCGCCGGCTTCCAGTGCCGCGTCGGCATGGTGCTCTTCATCGACCCGCATCTGCTCGAGAATGGCTCGGGATTTTTCATCTTCGCTGGGCAACTGCTCGAGGTGTTCATCCAGATGCTTGCAGACCTGATGCTCGGTTGCCGCAACGAAGCCAAGGCTGACCTTGTCGCTGACCAGCCCGGCGATTGCGCCGATGCCGAACGACATGCCGTAGAACAATGGGTTGAGCACACTGGGATGGCTGCCGAGTTGGCGAATACGCTGCTCGCACCAGGCCAGGTGGTCGATCTCTTCTTCGGCTGCATGTTCCATCGCTTTGCGCACCTGAGGCAGGCGGGCGGTCAGCGATTGCCCCTGGTACAACGCCTGGGCGCAGACTTCACCCGTGTGATTGATGCGCATCAAACCGGCGACATGGCGCGTTTGCGCGTCGTCCAGGTCAGCGTCGGGCTGGATGATTGCAGGAGAAGGGCGGGCAGGTTGGCCGCTGAAAGGGAGCAAGGTGCGCATGGCGGTATCGGCCTGCAGCAACAAGCGGTCGAGCGGCGAATAGTGACGTTCGGTAGCCATCGGGCACCTCCGCAAGAGTGATGCCCGACAGTTTACCGCAAACCCCTGGCCGGGGCTTGCCTTGGATCAGCCCGGTGGCCAGTGCATCTGGCGCTGGCCGAGCACGTGCATGTGAATATGGTAGACCGTTTGGCCGCCCAGTTCGTTGCAGTTCATGACTACGCGGAAACCGTCCTCGCAACCCAGCTCCTTGGCCAGACGCTGCGCGGTGAAGAGGATATGGCCGGCGACGGCCTTGTCCTCTTCGGTCAGGTCGTTGAGGGTGCGGATCGGCTTTTTCGGGATAACCAGAAAATGTACCGGCGCCTGCGGGGCGATATCGTGGAAGGCCAGAACCTGGTCATCCTCGTAGATGATCTTGGCCGGGATTTCCCGGTTGATGATCTTGGTGAAGAGAGTCTCCACAGCACTTGCTCCATGGTCAGGGTCCGAGCTGAGTGTACCCAGCACGGCGCTGCGCGCACAGTGCTATTGCGCTTCGAGCGGGCAGTAACGGCGATTGATCAAGCCGGCCAGCTTGCGCGTCAACCAACGCGGCAGGAGGCGTGGCAGCCTCGCCAGCCAGCGATTGCGCCGACCGGGCATGATCAGCAGGCGGTTCTTGTCCAGTGCGCGGACGGTATACAACGCCACTTCTTCGGCGCTCAGGCAGCGCTGGCTGTTGTCCAGCCTGGGGATCTTGCGCAGTGCCGAGCGTACTGGGCCTGGACACAGCACCGAGACCTTGATGCCGGTACGGCCAAGCTCTTCGCGCAGGGCTTCGGAAAAGCTCAGCACATACGCCTTGCTCGCGGCATAGCAGGCCATCCACGGGCCGGGGGCCACAGCTGCCAGCGAAGCAACGTTGAGAATCTGCCCGCCGCCCTGGATCGCCATCAGGTTGCCAATGGCGTGGCACAGGCGGGTCAGGGCGAGGATGTTGACCTCGAGCAGGTCTTGTTCGTCAGCCCACTCGTGGGCCAGAAACGGGCCATAGGTGCGTTGTCCGGCGCAGTTGACCAGCAGGTCAATGCGCCGCTCGCCTTCTTCCAGCTCAAGCACAAAGCCCGACAGGCGCAGCGGCTGGCTGAGGTCGCAGGCACGCAGCAGCACCTCGACGCCAAAGCGCTGAGCCAGCTCGATTGCCAGCGGTTCGAGGGTTTCGCGATGGCGCGCCACCAGGATCAGGCTACGGCCACGCCGCGCCAGGGCTTCCGCCAGGGCCAGGCCCAGGCCGCTGGAAGCACCGGTGATCATGGCGTAACGGGTCATGCGCGGCTCCTGGGGCGACGGAAAGGGGCGCTAGTGTACAGCGTGGCCAACAGAGGTGTTGCCTTTTGCTACAGCGCCCCAGCGGGTCAGAACGGTTTGACCACCACCAGAATGACAATCGCCAACAGCAGCAGTACCGGTACCTCGTTGAACCAGCGGTAGAACACATGGCTGCGCTTGTTGGTGCCGGCCGCGAAGCGTTTGCGCTGAGCGCCGCACATGTGATGGTAGCCGGTCAGCAGGATTACCAGCGTCAGCTTGGCATGCATCCAGCCCTGGCTGAGCCAGCCTGGGGTCAGGTAGAGCATCCAGATGCCGAACACGAAGGTGGCGATCATCGCCGGGTTCATGATGCCGCGATACAGCTTGCGCTCCATCACGGTGAAGCGCTCCTGGCTGGTGCTGTCCTCGCTTTGCGCGTGATAGACGAACAGCCGTGGCAGGTAAAACAGGCCGGCGAACCAGCAGACCACGCTGACGATGTGCAGCGCTTTGATCCATAGGTAAAGCATGGAGGGTGTTCCTTCAGGTTTTCACGGTGGTCGGATAGTAGTGGTGAAGCACCTGCCGGCGCATCCCAAGAGTTGTTACAGACGGCTGGCAGCCCTATCATCGTGCGCTTTCCAGTCGCATCGTTGATAAGGGGCAAGCGTTATGATCAAGGTCGGTATCGTCGGCGGCACGGGTTACACCGGGGTCGAACTGTTGCGTCTGCTGGCGCAGCATCCTCAGGCCGAAGTCGCGGTCATCACCTCGCGCTCGGAAGCCGGTGTGGCAGTGGCCGATATGTACCCGAACCTGCGTGGTCATTACGACGGCCTGGCCTTCAGCGTACCCGACAGCAAGGCCCTGGCGGCCTGTGACGTGGTGTTCTTTGCCACCCCGCACGGCGTTGCCCACGCCCTGGCTGGCGAGTTGCTGGCGGCCGGTACCCGAGTTATCGACCTGTCGGCTGACTTCCGCCTGCAGGACGCGGTCGAGTGGGGCAAGTGGTACGGCCAGCCGCACGGTGCGCCGGAGCTGCTCAAGGATGCGGTCTATGGTTTGCCTGAGGTGAACCGCGAGAAGATCCGTCAGGCACGTCTGATCGCTGTGCCGGGCTGCTATCCAACCGCTACCCAGCTTGGTCTGTTGCCGTTGCTCGAAGCTGGCCTGGCCGATCCATCGCGCTTGATCGCCGACTGCAAGTCCGGGGTCAGTGGTGCGGGGCGTGGCGCTGCGGTCGGTTCGCTGTTCTGCGAATCGGGCGAAAGCATGAAGGCCTATGCGGTCAAAGGGCATCGTCACCTGCCGGAAATCAGCCAGGGCCTGCGTCTGGCTGCTGGCCAGGACATCGGCCTGACCTTCGTCCCGCACCTGACACCGATGATCCGCGGTATTCACGCCACGCTGTACGCAAATGTCGTCGACAAGTCGGTCGACCTGCAGGCCTTGTTCGAAAAACGCTACGCCGATGAACCGTTCGTCGATGTAATGCCGGCTGGCAGCCACCCGGAAACTCGCAGTGTGCGCGGCGCCAACGTCTGCCGTATCGCCGTACACCGGCCGCAGGGTGGTGACTTGGTGGTGGTGCTGTCGGTAATCGACAACCTGGTCAAGGGCGCATCAGGGCAGGCGGTCCAGAACCTCAACATCCTGTTCGGCCTGGACGAGCGCATGGGCTTGTCCCACGCCGGCTTGCTACCTTGATCGCGGTGACCCGCCTTGTGCTGCGGCGTAAGGCGGGTCGCCTGCTGCTTACGTATTGTTGACCATTTTTCTCGGAGAAGCGGATAATAGCCGCCATCGAGTTTTATGGCGGCACTGCGCCGGGAGAGTCAACATGAGCGTCGAATCCTTCACCCCCACGGCTTTGCAGTTCACCCAAGGTGCTGCAAGCAAGGTGAAGAACCTGGTCAGCGAAGAGGGCAATGCTCGCCTGAAGTTGCGCGTGTTCGTGACGGGCGGCGGCTGTTCGGGCTTCCAGTACGGCTTCACCTTCGATGAAGAAGTGGCTGACGACGACACCATCGTCGAGCGCGAAGGCGTTGCGCTGGTGGTCGATCCAATGAGCTACCAATACCTGGCTGGCGCCGAAGTCGATTACCAGGAAGGTCTGGAAGGCTCGCGTTTCGTGATTAAGAACCCTAACGCCACCACCACTTGTGGCTGCGGTTCTTCGTTCTCGATCTGAAGCAGGGCTGATTGGCAAAACGCCGCGCAATTGCGCGGCGTTTTGCATTCTGCGGGGGCGTTAAGCGGGGTAGACAGCGCCGAGCACGCGCAAGCCCTTGGCGGCGGTAACGCTGGGGCGATTGGCGGGGATGCCCTGCAGGCAGCAATGCGCCAGCCAGGCGAAGGCCATTGCCTCGACCCAGTCCGGATCGACGCCATAGGCTGCGGTACTCGCGACCTCAGCGTCTGGCAACAGCTGCGCCAGGCGCTGCATCAAGGCGCCATTGCGCGCACCGCCGCCACACACCAGCAGGGCCTCGGTGGCGGTCTGGGCATTGCTCAGCGAGTCGATGATGCTGCGGGCAGTCAGCTCGAGCAGCGTGGCCTGCACGTCTTCGTCGCGGCAGGCGGGCAATGCTGCCAGATGGGCTTGCAGCCAGGGCAGGTTGAATACCTCGCGACCGGTGCTTTTCGGGCCGCTGCCGGCGAAGAACGGGTCACTCAACAGGCGTTTCAGCAGTGGCTCAATGATCACGCCGCTTGCCGCCCAATTGCCATCAGCGTCATATGCCTGGCCGCGCTTGCGCTCGATCCAGGCATCCATCAGCACGTTGCCGGGGCCGCAGTCGAAGCCGTGCACTGGCGTGTTCTGCCCGATCAGGCTGAGGTTGCTGAAGCCGCCGACATTGAGTACTGCCAGGCGCTGACCAAGGTGGCCGAACAGCGATTCATGGAAGGCCGGCACCAGTGGCGCGCCCTGACCGCCGGCGGCAACATCGCGCCGACGAAAGTCTGCTACTACGCAAATCTCGGTCAGCTCGGCCAGTAACGCCGGGTTGCCAATCTGCACGGTGAAGCCGCGTGCAGGCTCGTGACGGATGGTCTGGCCGTGGCTGCCGATAGCGCAAATGTCATCAGCTTGCAGGCCTTGTGTGTCCAGCAGTTGCGCGATGCCCTCGGCGGCGAGGGTGGCCCAGCTGTTCTCGGCCAGGCAGGCGCGGGCTATTTCATCAGGGCCGCTGGCGCACAGGCTCAGCAACTGCTGGCGCAGATCGGTGGGCATCGGGGTGTAGTGGGTGGCAAGCAGCCGCAGCTGCTCACCCTGTTCGATCAAGGCGATGTCCAGGCCGTCGAGGCTGGTCCCGGACATCACTCCCAGATAGAGCGCCATGACTCAGCGCTTGTTCGCGGCGAGCAGGGTGGCCTTTTCCTGGTCCATGCGGGCAACCAATGGCTGACTTTGCTGGAGGAAGCGCTGGCGCTCGGACTTGGCGATCGGATCAGCCATCGGCACCTTCTGGCTCAGCGGATCGACGTGGACACCACCTACCTGGAACTCGTAGTGCAAGTGTGGGCCGGTCGACAGGCCGGTAGTACCGATATAGCCGATGATCTGCCCTTGCTTGACCGTGCTGCCGGTCTTGACGCCTTTGGCGAAGCCTTGCATGTGGCCGTAGAGGGTCTTGTAACGGTTGCCGTGGGCAATGATCACAGTGTTGCCGTAACCACCACGACGGCCTGCCAGTTCGACACGACCATCGCCTGCAGCCTTGATCGGCGTACCGCGAGGGGCCGCGTAGTCGACACCCTTGTGTGCGCGAATCTTGTTCAGGATTGGATGCTTGCGGCCATTGGAGAAGCGCGAGCTGATGCGGGCGAAATCCACCGGAGTACGGATGAACGCCTTGCGCAGGCTGTTGCCGTCAGCGGTGTAGTAGTTGGTGTTGCCTTGTTTGTTGGTGTAGCGCACTGCGGTGTAGGTCTTGCCGCGGTTGGTGAAGCGGGCCGAGAGGATATTGCCGGTGCCGACCACCTTGCCGTCCATGACCTTCTGCTCGTAGACCACGTCGAATTCGTCACCAGGGCGGATGTCCTGTGCGAAGTCGATGTCGTAGCCCAGTACACGGGCCATGTCCATGGTCATGCTGTGCGACAGCCCGGCACGCTGGGCCGAGGCCGACAGCGAGCTCTTGATCACGCCGTGGGCATAGGCAGTGCGCACCACCGGTTTGCTGACTTCGCGCTCGAAGCTGTAACCCTTGTCGGTCTTGCTCAGGCGAATGGTTTCGAGGTTGCTGACCTTACTGTGCAGGGTGGTCAACTGGCCGTCTTTGTCCAGCTCGAACTGCAGTACCTGGCCATGCTTGAGCTGGCTGAACTGCTTGGCTTGCTTGCCGCTGGCGAGCACGTCGTGGACCACGTTGGACGGCAGGCCGACCTTGGCGAACAGGGTCGACAGGGTGTCGCCGCGGGCGACGATCACTTCACGATGGCCTGGCGCCTTGGGTGCTTCAACCGGTGCTTCGGTCTTGGCGGTGTTCTCGGCCGGGGTAGCGGCGTTGTCGATCTGGGCAAATGGCGAGGCTTGCTCGGCAGGTGCCTGCAGCATGGGGGCTGCGTTGGCTTCGTCTTTGAGCTGCTCGGCGGGAGTTTCCAGCTCGAGATTGAGGGTGGTTTTCTTGGCTTCGACTTCGCTTGAAGGGAATACCAGCAAGGCCAGGCTGAGGAGGGCGGCAATGCCGCTCGCGGCCACCAGATGGCTTTTCGGATAAAGCGGCGGCGCTTTAGGCGTTTCTTTAGGCATAGGAAGGTGACTTTGAAAAGGTGAATGAAAAAAGTGAAATAGGAAAGATGAATGACATGATGAAGATGAAATAACTGTATAAAATATAACCAAAAGCAGTTTCGCGCAAGGGCGCATAGACGTCAACAGCGCCCGTTCGGGTCACATCTCGTTGCCAAACTTGTATTTGATGGCCGATCTTGTATGGTTGGCTGCCTTTGAATCTGAGCCTTGCGGGTTTTCTATGAAGTCGGTTGAAGAGCAGCTGGCGCTTATCAAGCGCGGTGCGGAAGAGGTATTGGTCGAGTCGGAGCTGGTCGAAAAGCTCAAGCGCGGTCAGCCGCTGCGTATCAAGGCGGGCTTTGACCCGACCGCACCGGATCTGCACCTGGGGCACACGGTCCTGATCAACAAGCTGCGCCAGTTCCAGGAGCTGGGGCATCAGGTGATCTTCCTGATCGGCGATTTCACCGGCATGATCGGTGATCCAAGCGGCAAGAGCACCACCCGCCCGCCGCTGACCCGCGAGCAGGTCCTCGACAATGCCGAGACCTATAAACAGCAGGTGTTCAAGATTCTCGACCCGGCCAAGACCGAAGTCGCGTTCAACTCCACCTGGATGGACCAGCTGAGCCCCGCCGATTTCATTCGCCTGTCGTCGCAGTACACCGTGGCGCGGATGCTCGAGCGTGACGACTTCGACAAGCGTTACACCAGCAACCAGCCGATCGCGATCCACGAATTCCTCTACCCGCTGGTGCAGGGCTACGACTCGGTAGCGCTGAAGTCCGACGTCGAGCTGGGCGGTACCGATCAGAAGTTCAACCTGCTGATGGGGCGTGAGCTGCAGCGTGCCTACGGCCAGGAAGCACAGAGCATCGTGACCATGCCGCTGCTCGAGGGCCTGGACGGCGTCAAGAAGATGTCCAAGTCGCTGGGTAACTATGTCGGTATCCAGGAAGCGCCGGGGGTGATGTACAGCAAGCTGGTGTCGATCCCGGATTCGCTGATGTGGCGTTACTTCGAGCTGCTGAGCTTCCGCTCCATGGAAGAGATCGAGCAGTTCCGCGCCGATGTCGAGCAGGGCGCCAACCCGCGCGACATCAAGATCAAGCTGGCGGAAGAGATCGTCGCCCGCTTCCATGGCGAAGAGGCTGCGGCGAATGCGCACCGCGCTGCTGGTAATCGGATGAAGGATGGTGAGCTGCCAGAGGACATCCCTGAGGTGACGGTCGCTGCTGTCGAGTCGATGCCGATTGCTGCAATCCTGAACAAGGCTGGCCTAGTGAAGAACTCGGCTGCAGCGCGGGACTTGCTGGCTGCGGGTAGCGTGAAGGTTGATGGCGAAGTGGTTGATCGCAGCTTTGTGTTTGCCTTGGGTGCGACCCATGTGTGTCAGGCAGGCAAGAAAGCCTTTGCGCGGGTTTCGCTGAAAGCAGAGTGATGTCTGCTTCTATATAGAGTGCTTGGCTGTATAGAGAGAGCGGGGAGGCCGAAAGGCCTCCCCGCTTTTGTTTGTGAGGGCCAAATGCAAAGAGCTGAATTTAAAGGTTGACGGGTTTCTGTAAGCGCTTATAATGCGCCCCACTTCCAGCGTAGATGGAGCGGAAAACTCCTTGAGTTTCAAAGAGTTAGAAGTTTCAGAAGTGCTGCAAGGGCTTCGATCGAAAGATCGCCAGCGGTGAAAAAGGCAGTTGACAGCAGGTTGTAACGCTGTAGAATTCGCCTCCCGCTACGAGAGATCGCAAGCGAGTCAAGTGTTTGAAGTTGAACGAGTTTCTCGCAAAATACTTCGAAATAAACGCTTGACAGACACAGAGGAAAGCGTAGAATGCGCGCCTCGGTTGAGACGAAACGCTCAACCAACCGCTCTTTAACAAATTGAATCAAGCAATTCGTGTGGGTGCTTGTGAGTACGGTTTGATAGTCGCCAAGATTATCAGCATCACAAGTGGCCACATGAGAAATCATAGTGGTCATTTGAGATTGCTGAGCCAAGTTTAGGGTTTCTTAAAAACCCAAGCAGTATTGAACTGAAGAGTTTGATCATGGCTCAGATTGAACGCTGGCGGCAGGCCTAACACATGCAAGTCGAGCGGATGAGAAGAGCTTGCTCTTCGATTCAGCGGCGGACGGGTGAGTAATGCCTAGGAATCTGCCTGGTAGTGGGGGACAACGTTTCGAAAGGAACGCTAATACCGCATACGTCCTACGGGAGAAAGCAGGGGACCTTCGGGCCTTGCGCTATCAGATGAGCCTAGGTCGGATTAGCTAGTTGGTGAGGTAATGGCTCACCAAGGCGACGATCCGTAACTGGTCTGAGAGGATGATCAGTCACACTGGAACTGAGACACGGTCCAGACTCCTACGGGAGGCAGCAGTGGGGAATATTGGACAATGGGCGAAAGCCTGATCCAGCCATGCCGCGTGTGTGAAGAAGGTCTTCGGATTGTAAAGCACTTTAAGTTGGGAGGAAGGGCAGTAAGCGAATACCTTGCTGTTTTGACGTTACCGACAGAATAAGCACCGGCTAACTCTGTGCCAGCAGCCGCGGTAATACAGAGGGTGCAAGCGTTAATCGGAATTACTGGGCGTAAAGCGCGCGTAGGTGGTTTGTTAAGTTGGATGTGAAAGCCCCGGGCTCAACCTGGGAACTGCATCCAAAA
>NZ_CP080625.1:3405000-3722500 GCF_019599025.1 Pseudomonas sp. S07E 245 | reverse complement strand
CCTGCGCGGAAGATGTAACGGGGCTCAAACCATGCACCGAAGCTACGGGTATCACCTTCTGGTGATGCGGTAGAGGAGCGTTCTGTAAGCCTGTGAAGGTGAGTTGAGAAGCTTGCTGGAGGTATCAGAAGTGCGAATGCTGACATGAGTAACGACAATGCGAGTGAAAAACTTGCACGCCGAAAGACCAAGGTTTCCTGCGCAACGTTAATCGACGCAGGGTTAGTCGGTCCCTAAGGCGAGGCTGAAAAGCGTAGTCGATGGAAAACAGGTTAATATTCCTGTACTTCCGATTGTTGCGATGGAGGGACGGAGAAGGCTAGGCCAGCTTGGCGTTGGTAGTCCAAGTTTAAGGTGGTAGGCTGGGATCTTAGGCAAATCCGGGATCTCAAGGCCGAGAGCTGATGACGAGTTGCCTTTAGGCGACGAAGTGGTTGATGCCATGCTTCCAAGAAAAGCTCCTAAGCTTCAGACAATCGGGAACCGTACCCCAAACCGACACAGGTGGTTAGGTAGAGAATACCAAGGCGCTTGAGAGAACTCGGGTGAAGGAACTAGGCAAAATGGCACCGTAACTTCGGGAGAAGGTGCGCCGGCGAAGGTGAAGGGTTTACCCCGTAAGCTTTTGCCGGTCGAAGATACCAGGCCGCTGCGACTGTTTATTAAAAACACAGCACTCTGCAAACACGAAAGTGGACGTATAGGGTGTGACGCCTGCCCGGTGCCGGAAGGTTAATTGATGGGGTTAGCGCAAGCGAAGCTCTTGATCGAAGCCCCGGTAAACGGCGGCCGTAACTATAACGGTCCTAAGGTAGCGAAATTCCTTGTCGGGTAAGTTCCGACCTGCACGAATGGCGTAACGATGGCGGCGCTGTCTCCACCCGAGACTCAGTGAAATTGAAATCGCTGTGAAGATGCAGTGTATCCGCGGCTAGACGGAAAGACCCCGTGAACCTTTACTATAGCTTTGCACTGGACTTTGAATTTGCTTGTGTAGGATAGGTGGGAGGCTTTGAAGTGGGGACGCCAGTTCTCATGGAGCCATCCTTGAAATACCACCCTGGCAACTTTGAGGTTCTAACTCAGGTCCGTTATCCGGATCGAGGACAGTGTATGGTGGGTAGTTTGACTGGGGCGGTCTCCTCCCAAAGAGTAACGGAGGAGTACGAAGGTGCGCTCAGACCGGTCGGAAATCGGTCGTAGAGTATAAAGGCAAAAGCGCGCTTGACTGCGAGACCCACACGTCGAGCAGGTACGAAAGTAGGTCTTAGTGATCCGGTGGTTCTGTATGGAAGGGCCATCGCTCAACGGATAAAAGGTACTCCGGGGATAACAGGCTGATACCGCCCAAGAGTTCATATCGACGGCGGTGTTTGGCACCTCGATGTCGGCTCATCACATCCTGGGGCTGAAGCCGGTCCCAAGGGTATGGCTGTTCGCCATTTAAAGTGGTACGCGAGCTGGGTTTAGAACGTCGTGAGACAGTTCGGTCCCTATCTGCCGTGGACGTTTGAGATTTGAGAGGGGCTGCTCCTAGTACGAGAGGACCGGAGTGGACGAACCTCTGGTGTTCCGGTTGTCACGCCAGTGGCATTGCCGGGTAGCTATGTTCGGAAGAGATAACCGCTGAAAGCATCTAAGCGGGAAACTTGCCTCAAGATGAGATCTCACTGGGATCTAGAATCCCCTGAAGGGCCGTCGAAGACTACGACGTTGATAGGTTGGGTGTGTAAGCGCTGTGAGGCGTTGAGCTAACCAATACTAATTGCCCGTGAGGCTTGACCATATAACACCCAAGCAATTTGCTCATGCAGGTTGCGGTGGTGAAGACGAAACGCTGAAGATTCGTACACAAACATCACATATCCGAATTTGCTGGGCCGTTCATCTGGACGTTCTGGCTACAGAATTTCTTGACGACAATAGAGCATTGGAACCACCTGATCCCATCCCGAACTCAGTAGTGAAACGATGCATCGCCGATGGTAGTGTGGGGTCTCCCCATGTGAGAGTAGGTCATCGTCAAGATTCATTTCGCAAAACCCCTATCTGCGCGAGCAGGTAGGGGTTTTGTCTTTTCCGCGATCCGGAAATCTAGGGTCGCAAAGCGGCACTAGCTCTCCATCTGACTGCCTGGCACTTCCAGGGCGCCGCGAACATTTCGCTCTATAGCTAGGCCCTGGGTCGCCTTTTCCTATGCAAGCCAGCAGGCCATGGCTATCATTCCAGCCTTATTCAAAGTCGAGACTGGCATGCTGAAGTTGTTGAATCTCCTCAAGGATGGCCGGTTTCATTCCGGGCAGGCACTCGGGGAAGCTCTCGGAGTGAGCCGCAGCGCCGTCTGGAAGCAGCTGCAGCATCTGGAATCCGAATTGAATCTGTCTATCCACAAGGTACGCGGTCGCGGCTACCAGCTGGCAGCGCCGTTGGCGCTGCTTGATGCCGGCGTCATCGCTACGCAATCCGAAGGTGAACTGTGGCCGCTGTACATCCATGACGCTATCGACTCGACCAATGCCGAGGCCCTTAGAGCCGTAGGGCAGGGCCAGGCCGCCCCTTTTGTGGTGCTGGCCGAGCGGCAAAGTGCTGGTCGGGGCAGACGCGGCCGGCAGTGGGTCAGCCCATTTGCCGAAAACCTGTATTACAGCCTGGTGCTCCGGATCGAAGGCGGCATGCGTCAGCTCGAAGGCCTGAGCCTGGTCGTAGGGTTGGCCGTCATGCGCGCGTTACACGGGTTTGGTGTAGAGCAGGCTGGCCTGAAATGGCCCAATGACGTGCTGGTTGCCGAGCAAAAGATCGCTGGCATCCTGCTTGAGCTGGTGGGCGACCCGGCCGATGTCTGCCATGTGGTGATAGGTGTCGGGATCAACGTCAACATGCAGACCAACGACCAGGTCGATCAGCAATGGACGTCAATGAAGCGTGAAGCCGGCGCGCCGATCGATCGCAATCTGCTGGTCGCGCGCCTCAATGTGCAGCTGCAGCATGAGTTGGCTCGCCATCGTCGTTATGGCTTTGCCGCGTTCCAGGAAGAATGGGAGCAGGAGCATGTCTGGCAGGGGCGCAAAGTCGCGCTGATCGCTGGTGCCAGCCATACCCATGGCATCGTCCGTGGGGTAGATGGGCAGGGTGGCTTGCGGCTTGAGGTTGACGGTGTGGAAAAGAGCTTCAGCGGTGGTGAGCTCAGCCTGAGGTTGCGTGATGATTCTTGAGCTCGATTGCGGTAACAGCTTTATCAAGTGGCGCGTCATTCATGCCAGTGACGCCACTATTGTTGGCGGTGGGATTGTCGACTCGGATCAGGCCCTGCTTGTCGCCGTGCTGGGTTTGCCTTCGTTGCACCTGCAAGGCTGCCGAATCGTCAGCGTGCGCAGTGAAGAAGAAACCGCGGCGCTGCGCGCCGTTCTGTTTGCCGAGTTTGCCATAGATGCCCAGGTAGCCTTGCCAGCACAGGCCATGGCCGGTGTGCGCAATGGCTATGAAGATTACCAGCGGCTGGGCATGGATCGCTGGTTGGCCGTGTTGGGTGCTTATCACCTGGCCAAAGGCGCATGCCTGGTGATCGATCTAGGGACCGCAGCGAAGGCTGACTTCGTTGCTGCAGATGGCGAGCATCTTGGTGGCTACATCTGCCCAGGGATGCCGCTGATGCGTAGCCAGTTGCGCACGCATACCCGGCGCATTCGTTATGACGATGCCTCGGCGGAGCGGGCGCAGAGCACGCTCGCCCCCGGCCGTTCTACAGTCGAAGCGGTCGAGCGCGGTTGCGTGCTCATGCTGCAAGGGTTTGCTCGAACCCAGATCGAGCAGGCGCGGGCGTTGTGGGGCGATAGCTTTAGCGTATTCCTCACGGGTGGTGATGCGCCGCTTGTTCGCGATGCGGCTCCGCAGGCGCGAATCGTGCCGGATCTGGTATTTGTCGGCTTGGCCATGGCTTGTCCACTGGATTGAGGTGCCTATGCGTTGGTTGTTTCTGTTGCTGTTGGTGCTTAACGTCGTTTTTTACGTGTGGCATCAGCAGGAGGCGCCGTTGAGAGTCAAAGAGGTCGCGCCGCTCTCTCTTTATAAAGGTAATCAGCAGGAGATCCGCCTGCTGCGCGAGACGGGTGCTGCGGCGCCGGCGCGCCGCCGCGATGAATGCCTGGTAGTGGGTGGCCTGCCCAGCAAGGAGCAGATCGATGCGCTGCGCCAGCGGCTGCTGAGCCTGGACATTGACACGCAGCTCGTGGCTGGCCAGCTGCCGGGAGCTGACGGCCAGTGGCTAAAGGTTGCAGTTGAAAGCGAGCGTTTGCTGGACCAATCAATGGTCGAGAGTCTTTCCAAGGATTTCAAAGACTTAAAACGCAAAATTATTTTCTGCGGGGGTATTGCAACTGCTGAATAGCTTGATAGAATGGCGCCCGCTTCGCAGGGAACACCACTCAGGTGGTAGGACCGGAAGCTGTTGTCAAAGCAGCTAACTTCAAGATTTAATTGAAAAAAAGCTTGACAGCAGGACGGCAAAAGCTGAAAATGCCGCCCACGCTCAGGAGGGGTTCCCGAGCGGCCAAAGGGAGCAGACTGTAAATCTGCCGTCTTCGACTTCGAAGGTTCGAATCCTTCCCCCTCCACCATTTTAGCGAGAGCTGCAAGCTCCGCGGGTATAGTTTAGTGGTAGAACCTCAGCCTTCCAAGCTGATGATGCGGGTTCGATTCCCGCTACCCGCTCCAAGTTTGCTGTTATTGCACATTGTTTCGCTCTTGTAGCTCAGTTGGTAGAGCACACCCTTGGTAAGGGTGAGGTCAGCGGTTCAAGTCCGCTCAAGAGCTCCATATAACAAGGCAGATATGAAAATATCTGCCTTTGTTTTATCGGTAGTAGTGACTATTTTCTTCTGCGGAGGACTGTTCGATGGCTAAGGAAAAGTTTGATCGTTCCCTACCACACGTAAACGTTGGCACTATCGGCCACGTTGACCATGGTAAAACCACTCTGACCGCAGCTCTGACTCGCGTCTGCTCCGAGGTGTTCGGTTCGGCAGTCGTCGACTTCGACAAGATCGACAGCGCTCCAGAAGAGAAAGCGCGTGGTATCACCATCAACACCGCGCACGTCGAGTACAACTCGAAGATCCGTCACTACGCTCACGTCGACTGCCCAGGTCACGCTGACTATGTGAAGAACATGATCACCGGTGCTGCGCAGATGGACGGCGCTATCCTGGTTTGCTCGGCCGCCGATGGTCCGATGCCACAAACCCGTGAGCACATCCTGCTGTCCCGTCAGGTTGGCGTTCCGTACATCGTGGTCTTCCTGAACAAGGCTGACCTGGTAGACGACGCTGAGCTGCTGGAACTGGTCGAGATGGAAGTTCGCGACCTGCTGTCCACCTATGACTTCCCAGGCGACGACACTCCGATCATCATCGGTTCGGCTCGTATGGCTCTGGAAGGCAAAGACGACAACGAGATGGGCACCACTGCCGTCAAGAAACTGGTAGAAACTCTGGACAGCTACATCCCAGAGCCAGAGCGCGCTATCGACAAGCCGTTCCTGATGCCAATCGAAGACGTATTCTCGATCTCGGGTCGTGGTACCGTTGTTACCGGTCGTATCGAGCGTGGCATCGTCCGCGTTCAAGACGCCCTGGAAATCGTTGGTCTGCGTGACACCACCACCACCACCTGCACCGGTGTTGAAATGTTCCGCAAACTGCTCGACGAAGGTCGTGCTGGCGAGAACTGTGGCGTTCTGCTGCGTGGTACCAAGCGTGACGACGTTGAGCGTGGCCAGGTTCTGGTCAAGCCAGGTTCGGTCAAGCCGCACACCAAGTTCACCGCAGAAGTTTACGTTCTGTCGAAAGAAGAAGGCGGTCGTCACACTCCGTTCTTCAAAGGCTACCGTCCTCAGTTCTACTTCCGTACTACTGACGTGACCGGTAACTGCCAGCTGCCGGAAGGCGTTGAGATGGTAATGCCAGGTGACAACATCCAGATGGAAGTCACTCTGATCAAGACCATCGCAATGGAAGACGGTCTGCGCTTCGCTATCCGTGAAGGCGGTCGTACCGTCGGCGCCGGCGTCGTAGCAAAAATTATTGAATAAGTAGTTGATTTCATAAGATCAGGTCGGCATAATGGCCGGCCTGGTACAGTGTTAAAGGTCAGTAGCTCAATTGGCAGAGCGACGGTCTCCAAAACCGTAGGTTGGGGGTTCGATTCCCTCCTGACCTGCCATTCACCTCGGTGTGATTGGCTTTCTTCTCACAGGATCCTCCTCGATGACTCCCAAAACTGAAGCCCAAGATTCGCGTTTTGATCTTTTCAAGTGGCTCGCTGTTGTTGCACTGGTAGTCGTTGGTGTCGTGGGTAATCAATATTACTCCGCCTCTCCGATTCTGTACCGCGTACTCGCACTTCTAGCTCTGGCTGCTGCTGCTGGCTTCGTTGCCTTGCAGACTGCAAAGGGCAAGTCGTTCTTTGCGTTGGCGAAGGAAGCTCGTACCGAGATCCGTAAAGTCGTGTGGCCGACCCGCCAAGAAACCATGCAAACCACGCTTATCGTTGTGGTCGTTGTATTGGTTATGGCGCTGCTGCTGTGGGGTCTCGACTCCCTGCTCGGCTGGGCGGTTTCCTTGATTGTTGGCTAAGGGTGTCCCGTGGCTAAGCGTTGGTACGTTGTGCATGCTTACTCGGGTTACGAGAAGCATGTGATGCGCTCTTTGACTGAGCGTGTCAAGCTGGCTGGCATGGAAGACGGTTTCGGCGAAATTCTGGTTCCGACCGAAGAAGTCGTCGAAATGCGCAATGGCCAGAAGCGCAAGAGCGAGCGTAAGTTCTTCCCTGGCTATGTGTTGGTCCAGATGGAAATGAACGAAGGTACTTGGCACCTTGTCAAGGATACCCCTCGTGTAATGGGCTTCATTGGTGGTACTGCAGACAAGCCTGCACCCATCACCGATAAAGAAGCTGAGGCTATTCTGCGTCGCGTTGCCGACGGCAGCGACAAGCCGAAGCCAAAAACGCTCTTTGAGCCAGGTGAAGTGGTTCGTGTTGTTGACGGTCCCTTTGCTGATTTCAACGGTACCGTTGAAGAAGTTAACTACGAAAAGAGCCGGCTCCAGGTGGCGGTGCTCATTTTCGGTCGTTCCACTCCGGTGGAGCTCGAGTTCGGCCAGGTCGAGAAGGTCTAGGCGAACGACGCATCCCATACCCCGCAGCCCTATGTGCTGCGGGGTTTTGTCGTCACTGGGATAAAACGCACGTAATCCGGGGAGCCTTCAGGCGTTCGTACCCGATATTGGAGTAGCTCATGGCTAAGAAGATTCAGGCTTACATCAAGCTGCAAGTAAAGGCCGGCCAGGCCAACCCTAGCCCACCCGTTGGTCCAGCACTGGGTCAACACGGTGTGAACATCATGGAATTCTGCAAGGCCTTCAACGCCCGTACTCAGGGTCAAGAAGCCGGCCTGCCGACTCCTGTGATCATCACTGTTTACAGTGACCGTAGCTTCACCTTCGAAACCAAAAGCACCCCTGCTTCGGTTCTGCTGAAAAAAGCAGCTGGCCTGACCAGCGGCTCCGCGCGTCCTAACACCGTCAAGGTGGGTACTGTGACCCGTGCTCAGCTGGAAGAGATCGCCAAGACCAAAGAGGCTGATCTGACTGCCGCTGACCTGGATGCAGCCGTGCGTACCATCGCCGGTTCTGCTCGCAGCATGGGCCTCAACGTGGAGGGTGTGTAATGGCTAAGCTGACCAAGCGCCAAAAGGCTATTGCTTCGAAAATCGAAGCTGGCAAAGTCTACAACTTCGAAGACGCAGCAGTGCTGCTGGCCGAACTCTCCACCGTGAAGTTCAGCGAATCCTTCGACGTTGCCGTCAACCTCGGTGTTGACCCGCGTAAATCCGACCAGGTCGTTCGTAGCGCTACTGTGCTGCCACACGGCACTGGCAAGACCGTACGCGTTGCCGTGTTCACCCAGGGTCCTGCTGCTGAAGCCGCTCTGGCTGCCGGCGCTGACCGTGTAGGCATGGACGATCTGGCTGCCGAAATGAAAGCCGGCGACCTGAACTACGACGTAGTCATCGCATCCCCGGATGCCATGCGCGTTGTTGGTCAACTCGGCCAGGTTCTCGGTCCTCGTGGCCTGATGCCTAACCCGAAGGTTGGTACCGTGACTCCAGACGTAGCTACCGCGGTTAAAAACGCCAAAGCTGGTCAGGTTCGCTACCGCACCGACAAAAACGGTATCATCCACACCTCCGTTGGCAAGGTTGGCTTCGAAGCCGGCAAGCTGAAGGAAAACGTTGAAGCCCTGATCGCTGATCTGAAGCGTATCAAGCCGGCTTCCTCGAAAGGTATCTACGTCAAGCGCGTTACCCTGAGCACCACTATGGGCCCAGGTCTGGTCATCGACCAGAGCTCGCTGGACGCGTAAGACAAAGCCGGCGTGCTCAGGCACGCCAGCTGCAAAAATTGGGGTCCCTGCCTGGCGGGGGCTATCCAAGACCGTAGGCGGCGCAAGCCTTAAACACCCAGCCTACGCAGATGGTGCTCCCGGTTCCTTACCGAATCAGACACCAAAACGACATCCGGCTTCGGCCAGATGAAACGGTAACAAGCAGGAGTTTTACCCGTGGCAATTAAACTCGAAGACAAGAAGGCCATCGTCGCTGAAGTCAACGAGGCTGCCAAAGTCGCTCTGTCCGCTGTCGTGGCTGATGCCCGTGGTGTGACTGTAGGCGCAATGACCGGACTCCGTAAAGAGGCTCGTGAAGCTGGCGTATACGTACGTGTTGTACGTAACACCCTGCTCAAGCGCGCTGTTGCTGGCACTGACTTCAGTGTCCTCAACGACGCCTTCACTGGCCCGACCCTGATCGCTTTCTCCAACGAACACCCGGGCGCTGCTGCTCGTCTGTTCAAAGAGTTCGCCAAGGGTCAGGACAAGTTCGAGATCAAGGCAGCTGCGTTTGACGGCAAGTTCATTGCAGCGAACGAAATCGACGTGTTGGCTACCCTGCCGACCCGCGACGAAGCCATCGCAAGGCTGATGAGCGTTATCCAAGGCGCTACCAGCAAGCTGGCTCGTACCCTGGCAGCCATTCGCGACCAGAAAGAAGCTACCGCTGCCTAAGGCAACGAAGCGCTTTCAAAATCATACGTTTAATTTGATGGCTGCGTAGGCCTTCACCCCAATACAGGATTTAAGTCAATGTCCCTGACTAACGAACAAATCATCGAAGCAATCGGCCAGAAAACCGTTCTGGAAGTTGTTGAACTGATCAAAGCAATGGAAGAAACCTTCGGCGTGACCGCCGCTGTTGCCGCTGCTGGCCCAGCTGCTGCTGCCGCCGTTGTTGAAGAGCAGACCGAATTCAACGTCGTTCTGCTGGAAGCTGGCGAGAAGAAAGTAAACGTGATCAAGGCAGTTCGTGAACTGACCGGTCTCGGCCTGAAAGAAGCCAAAGAGAAAGTCGATGGCGCTCCTCAGGTTGTAGCTGAAGGCGTTTCGAAAGAAGCCGCTGAAGACGCTAAGAAGAAGCTGGAAGAAGCAGGCGCTAAAGTCGAACTGAAGTAATTTCGACTTTGCGACTCCAGCCGGAGCGTTGAGCTAAGGCTGACGGCTGGTGGCTTTTGCCACCGGCCTTTTTCCGTTATTGGCGGCCGACTAGGTCGGCCCCGATAACGTGCTGTAGCCACCTAGAGGGTGGAGCAAACCATGGGGTTTGCACGATTTTCTGGTTGCTCCCGCCGGGAGACGCCAAACAAGCAGGTGACCAAGCTGGGGAACGCTGATGGCTTACTCATACACTGAGAAAAAACGTATCCGCAAGGACTTTAGCAAGTTGCCGGACGTGATGGATGTGCCTTACCTCCTGGCCATCCAGCTGGATTCGTATCGCGAATTCCTGCAAGCGGGAGCATCCAAGGATCAGTTCCGCGACGTCGGTCTGCATGCTGCCTTCAAGTCGGTCTTCCCGATCATCAGCTACTCCGGCAACGCTGCCCTGGAGTACGTTGGCTATCGTCTGGGCGAACCGGCTTTCGACGTCAAGGAATGCGTCCTGCGCGGCGTGACGTTCGCCGTACCGCTGCGGGTCAAGGTCCGTCTGATCATCTTCGACAAAGAGTCGTCGAACAAAGCGATCAAGGACATCAAAGAGCAAGAAGTCTACATGGGTGAAATTCCCCTGATGACTGAGAACGGTACCTTCGTTATCAACGGTACCGAGCGTGTGATCGTTTCCCAGCTGCACCGTTCGCCGGGTGTGTTCTTCGACCACGACCGTGGCAAGACGCACAGCTCGGGCAAACTGCTGTACTCGGCTCGTATCATTCCTTACCGCGGCTCCTGGTTGGACTTCGAGTTCGACCCGAAAGACTGCGTATTCGTGCGTATCGACCGTCGCCGCAAACTGCCGGCCTCGGTACTGCTGCGCGCGCTGGGCTACAGCACCGAAGAGGTACTGAACGCCTTCTACACCACCAACGTGTTCCACGTTACCGGTGAAAGCCTGAGCCTGGAGCTGGTACCTCAGCGCCTGCGCGGTGAAGTTGCGGTCATGGACATCCATGACGAAAATGGCAAAGTCATCGTCGAGCAAGGCCGTCGTATCACTGCACGCCACATCAATCAGCTCGAGAAGGCTGGCGTCAAGCAGCTGGACGTGCCGATGGAGTACGTACTGGGTCGCACCACTGCCAAGGCAATCGTGCATCCGGCTACCGGCGAGATCCTGGCTGAGTGCAACACCGAGCTGACCACCGAGCTGCTGATCAAGATCGCCAAGGCTCAGGTTGTTCGCCTCGAGACGCTGTACACCAACGACATCGACTGCGGTCCGTTCATTTCGGACACCCTGAAGATCGACACCACCAGCAACCAACTGGAAGCGCTGGTCGAGATCTACCGGATGATGCGTCCAGGCGAGCCGCCAACCAAGGATGCCGCCGAGACCCTGTTCAACAACCTGTTCTTCAGCGCCGAGCGGTACGATCTGTCCGCTGTTGGCCGTATGAAGTTCAACCGTCGTATCGGTCGCTCCGAGATCGAAGGTTCGGGCGTGTTGAGCAAGGAAGACATCGTTGACGTGCTGAAGACTCTGGTCGACATCCGTAACGGTAAAGGCATCGTCGACGACATCGACCACCTCGGCAACCGCCGTGTGCGTTGTGTTGGCGAGATGGCCGAGAACCAGTTCCGGGTTGGCCTGGTGCGCGTTGAGCGTGCGGTCAAAGAGCGTCTGTCGATGGCAGAAAGCGAAGGCCTGATGCCGCAAGACCTGATCAACGCCAAGCCGGTTGCGGCGGCGGTGAAAGAGTTCTTCGGTTCCAGCCAGCTCTCGCAGTTCATGGACCAGAACAACCCGCTCTCGGAAATTACCCACAAGCGTCGTGTCTCTGCACTCGGCCCTGGCGGTCTGACCCGTGAGCGCGCTGGCTTTGAAGTCCGTGACGTACACCCGACCCACTACGGCCGTGTGTGCCCGATCGAGACCCCTGAAGGTCCGAACATCGGTCTGATCAACTCCCTGGCGGCGTATGCCCGCACCAACCAGTACGGCTTCCTCGAGAGCCCGTACCGCGTGGTGAAAGAGGGTGTGGTTTCCGACGACATCGTGTTCCTGTCGGCGATCGAAGAAGCTGACCACGTCATCGCCCAGGCTTCGGCCACCATGAGCGAAGACAAGCGTCTGATCGACGAACTGGTAGCAGTGCGTCACCTGAACGAATTCACCGTCAAGGCGCCGGAAGACGTCACCCTGATGGACGTTTCGCCTAAGCAGGTAGTTTCGGTTGCAGCGTCGCTGATTCCGTTCCTCGAGCACGACGACGCCAACCGTGCGTTGATGGGTTCGAACATGCAGCGTCAGGCTGTACCAACCCTGCGCGCCGACAAGCCGCTGGTAGGTACCGGCATGGAGCGCAACGTTGCCCGTGACTCCGGCGTCTGCGTCGTGGCTCGCCGTGGCGGCGTTATCGACTCGGTCGATGCCAGCCGTATCGTGGTTCGCGTTGCAGATGACGAAGTTGAAACCGGTGAAGCCGGTGTCGACATCTACAACCTGACCAAGTACACCCGCTCGAACCAGAACACCTGCATCAACCAGCGTCCGCTGGTCAGCAAGGGTGATGTGGTCAAGCGTCATGACATCATGGCTGACGGTCCGTCCACCGATATGGGTGAGCTGGCTCTGGGTCAGAACATGCGCATCGCGTTCATGGCGTGGAACGGCTTCAACTTCGAAGACTCCATCTGTCTGTCGGAGCGCGTGGTTCAGGAAGATCGCTTCACCACTATCCACATTCAGGAACTGACCTGTGTGGCGCGTGACACCAAGCTTGGGCCTGAGGAAATCACTGCAGACATCCCGAACGTGGGTGAAGCTGCACTGAACAAACTGGACGAAGCCGGTATCGTTTACGTGGGTGCTGAAGTCGGCGCTGGCGACATCCTGGTCGGCAAGGTCACTCCGAAAGGCGAGACCCAACTGACTCCGGAAGAAAAACTGCTGCGTGCAATCTTCGGTGAAAAAGCCAGCGACGTTAAAGACACCTCCCTGCGCGTGCCAACCGGCACCAAAGGTACTGTCATCGACGTGCAGGTCTTCACTCGTGACGGCGTTGAGCGCGACAGCCGCGCCCTGTCCATCGAGAAGACCCAGCTGGACGAGATCCGCAAGGATCTGAACGAAGAGTTCCGCATCGTTGAAGGCGCAACCTTCGAGCGTCTGCGCTCGGCGCTGAACGGCCAGGTTGTCGACGGTGGCGCGGGCCTGAAAAAAGGCACCGTGATCAGCGACGAAGTCCTCGACGGTCTGGAGCACGGCCAGTGGTTCAAACTGCGCATGGCCGAAGACGCGCTCAACGATCAGCTCGAGAAGGCCCAGGCCTACATCGTCGATCGTCGCCGTCTGCTCGACGACAAGTTCGAAGACAAGAAGCGCAAGCTGCAGCAGGGCGATGACCTGGCACCGGGCGTACTGAAGATCGTCAAGGTCTACCTGGCTATCCGCCGCCGCATTCAGCCGGGCGACAAGATGGCCGGCCGTCACGGTAACAAAGGTGTGGTCTCGGTGATCATGCCGGTCGAAGACATGCCGCACGACGCCAACGGTACTCCGGTAGACGTCGTACTGAACCCGCTGGGCGTACCATCGCGTATGAACGTCGGGCAGATCCTCGAAACCCACCTCGGCCTCGCGGCCAAAGGTCTGGGCGAGAAGATCGACCGGATGATCGAAGAGCAGCGCAAAGCCACTGAGCTGCGCAGCTTCCTCACCGAGATCTACAACGAGATCGGCGGTCGTCAGGAAAGCCTGGAAGACTTCACCGACGCTGAGATCCTTGCTCTGGCGCACAACCTGAAGAAAGGCGTGCCTATGGCTACTCCAGTCTTCGATGGTGCCAAGGAAAGCGAAATCAAGGCCATGCTGAAACTGGCTGACATGCCAGAAAGCGGCCAGATGGTGCTGTTCGACGGCCGTACCGGCAACAAGTTCGAGCGTCCGGTGACCGTTGGTTACATGTACATGCTCAAGCTGAACCACTTGGTGGACGACAAGATGCACGCGCGTTCCACTGGTTCGTACAGCCTGGTTACCCAGCAGCCGCTGGGTGGTAAGGCGCAGTTCGGTGGTCAGCGTTTCGGGGAGATGGAAGTCTGGGCGCTGGAAGCATACGGCGCGGCGTACACTCTGCAAGAAATGCTCACAGTGAAGTCGGACGACGTGAACGGCCGTACCAAGATGTACAAAAACATCGTGGATGGCGATCACCGTATGGAGCCGGGCATGCCCGAGTCCTTCAACGTGTTGATCAAAGAGATCCGTTCGCTCGGTATCGATATCGATCTGGAAACCGAATAACACGTGACGCGAATGGGAGCGGGGCTGTAACAGCCCGCTCCTTGCTCCGCCAGGAGGAAAGGCCTTGAAAGACCTACTGAATTTGCTGAAAAACCAGGGTCAAGTCGAAGAGTTCGATGCCATTCGCATCGGCCTCGCGTCGCCTGAGATGATCCGTTCGTGGTCGTTCGGTGAAGTTAAAAAACCGGAAACCATCAACTACCGTACGTTCAAACCTGAGCGTGACGGCCTGTTCTGCGCCAAGATCTTTGGCCCAGTCAAGGACTACGAGTGCCTGTGCGGTAAGTACAAGCGCCTGAAACACCGTGGTGTGATCTGCGAGAAGTGCGGCGTTGAAGTCGCCCTGGCCAAGGTTCGTCGTGAGCGCATGGCGCACATCGAACTGGCCTCGCCAGTCGCCCACATCTGGTTCCTGAAGTCGCTGCCGTCCCGTATCGGCCTGCTGATGGACATGACCCTGCGTGATATCGAGCGCGTTCTCTACTTCGAGAGCTACGTCGTTATCGACCCGGGCATGACCACCCTGGAGAAGGGTCAGCTGCTCAACGACGAGCAGTACTTCGAAGCGCTGGAAGAGTTCGGTGATGACTTCGACGCCCGCATGGGGGCCGAGGCTGTTCGCGAGCTGCTGCACGCTATCGACCTGGAGCACGAGATTGGCCGCCTGCGCGAAGAAATTCCGCAAACCAACTCGGAAACCAAGATCAAGAAGCTGTCCAAGCGCCTGAAGCTGATGGAAGCTTTCCAGGGCTCGGGCAACCTGCCTGAGTGGATGGTCCTGACCGTTCTGCCAGTACTGCCGCCGGACCTGCGTCCGCTGGTACCACTGGATGGTGGCCGCTTCGCGACCTCCGACCTGAACGACCTGTACCGCCGCGTGATCAACCGGAACAACCGTCTCAAGCGTCTGCTTGACCTGTCGGCTCCGGACATCATCGTGCGCAACGAAAAGCGCATGCTGCAGGAAGCGGTCGACGCCCTGCTCGACAACGGCCGTCGCGGTCGCGCCATCACTGGCTCGAACAAGCGTCCGCTGAAGTCGCTGGCTGACATGATCAAAGGTAAGCAAGGTCGCTTCCGTCAGAACTTGCTCGGCAAGCGCGTGGACTACTCCGGCCGTTCGGTAATTACCGTAGGCCCGACCCTGCGCCTGCACCAGTGCGGTCTGCCGAAGAAGATGGCTCTCGAGCTGTTCAAGCCGTTCATTTTCGGCAAGCTGGAAATGCGTGGTCTGGCGACCACCATCAAGGCTGCCAAGAAGATGGTCGAGCGCGAGCTGCCAGAGGTCTGGGACGTGCTCGCCGAGGTGATCCGCGAACACCCCGTACTGCTCAACCGTGCACCGACCCTTCACCGTCTTGGCATTCAGGCTTTTGAACCGGTACTGATCGAAGGTAAGGCTATCCAGCTGCACCCGCTGGTCTGTGCTGCGTACAACGCCGACTTCGACGGTGACCAGATGGCCGTGCACGTGCCGCTGACGCTGGAAGCCCAGCTCGAAGCGCGCGCGCTGATGATGTCCACCAACAACATTCTGTCGCCAGCCAACGGTGAGCCAATCATCGTTCCGTCGCAGGACGTCGTACTGGGTCTGTACTACATGACCCGTGAAGCCATCAACGCCAAGGGCGAAGGTCGCATCTTCGCTGACCTGCAGGAAGTCGACCGGGTATTCCGCGCCGGCGAAGCTGCCCTGCACGCCAAGATCAAGGTTCGTATCAACGAAACCGTGAACGACCGTGATGGCGGCAGTGTCAAGAACACCCGTATCGTCGACACCACTGTCGGCCGTGCACTGCTGTTCCAGGTTGTACCACCAGGTCTGTCGTACGACGTGGTCAACCAGCCAATGAAGAAAAAGGCGATCTCCAAGCTGATCAACCAGTGCTACCGCGTGGTTGGTCTGAAAGAGACCGTTATCTTCGCTGACCAGCTGATGTACACCGGCTTTGCCTACTCGACCATTTCCGGCGTTTCGATCGGTGTTAACGACTTCGTTATCCCGGACGAAAAAGCCCGCATCATCGGTGCTGCCACCGAAGAAGTGAAGGAAATCGAGAGCCAGTACGCCTCCGGCCTGGTAACCCAGGGCGAGAAGTACAACAAGGTCATCGACTTGTGGTCCAAGGCGAACGACGAAGTCTCCAAGGCGATGATGGCCAACCTCTCGAAAGAGAAAGTCATCGACCGCAATGGCGACGAAGTCGACCAAGAGTCCTTCAACTCGATGTACATGATGGCTGACTCCGGTGCTCGGGGTTCGGCAGCTCAGATTCGTCAGTTGGCCGGTATGCGTGGTCTGATGGCCAAGCCAGACGGCTCGATCATCGAGACGCCGATCACCGCGAACTTCCGTGAAGGTCTGAGCGTTCTGCAGTACTTCATCTCGACGCACGGTGCTCGTAAGGGTCTGGCGGATACCGCCTTGAAGACTGCGAACTCGGGTTACCTGACTCGTCGTCTGGTCGACGTGGCACAAGATCTGGTGGTTACCGAGATCGATTGCGGCACCGATCAAGGCCTGCTGATGACTCCGCACATCGAAGGCGGTGACGTGGTCGAGCCATTGGGTGAGCGCGTACTGGGTCGAGTAATCGCCCGTGACGTGTTCAAACCTGGCACCGACGATGTCATCGTTCCGGCCGCTACCCTGGTCGACGAGAAGTGGGTCGAGTTCATCGAGCTCAACAGCATCGACGAAGTTATCGTTCGTTCGCCGATCAGCTGTGAAACTCGCTTCGGTATCTGCGCCAAGTGCTACGGTCGTGACCTGGCTCGCGGTCACCAGGTGAACATCGGTGAAGCGGTCGGCGTAATCGCTGCCCAGTCCATCGGTGAGCCGGGTACCCAGCTGACCATGCGTACGTTCCACATCGGTGGTGCTGCCAGCCGGACCTCGGCTGCCGACAGCGTCCAGGTGAAGAACGGCGGTATGGTTCGTCTGCATAACCTCAAGCAGGTAGAGCGTGCTGACGGCAACCTGGTTGCTGTATCGCGTTCCGGCGAGCTGGCCATTGCCGACGAATTCGGTCGTGAGCGTGAGCGCTACAAGCTGCCTTACGGCGCCGTGATTTCGGTCAAGGAAGGTGACAAGGTCGACGCAGGCGCAATCGTCGCCAAGTGGGACCCGCACACCCACCCGATCGTTACCGAGCTGAAAGGTACCGTGACCTTCGTGGGCATGGAAGAAAACATCACCATCAAGCGTCAGACTGACGAGTTGACTGGTTTGACCAACATTGAAGTCCTGGACGCCAAGGATCGCCCTGCCGCTGGCAAGGAAATCCGTCCGGCCATCAAGATGGTCGACGCCAATGGCAAGGATTTGATGCTGCCAGGTACCGACGTACCTGCTCAGTACTTCCTGCCGGCCAACGCCTTGGTAGGTGTAGCTGACGGTGCCCAGATCGGTGTTGGTGACGTTATCGCGCGGATCCCGCAAGAAACGTCGAAGACCCGTGACATCACCGGTGGTCTGCCACGTGTTGCCGACTTGTTCGAAGCACGTCGTCCGAAAGAAGCGTCGATCCTGGCGGAAGTCAGCGGTACCATCGCGTTCGGTAAAGAGACCAAAGGCAAGCGTCGTCTGGTCATCACTCCGACCGACGGTAGCGATCCGTACGAAGAGCTGATTCCGAAGTGGCGCCACCTGAACGTCTTCGAAGGTGAACAGGTCAACCGCGGCGAAGTTATCTCCGACGGTCCAAGCGATCCGCATGATATCCTGCGTCTGCTGGGTGTCAGCGCGCTGGCGAAGTACATCGTCAACGAGATCCAGGACGTTTACCGTCTGCAAGGCGTTAAGATCAACGACAAGCACATCGAGACCATCCTGCGTCAGATGCTGCGTAAGGTCGAGATTGCCGAGTCGGGCGACTCCAGCTTCATCAAGGGCGACCAGATGGAACTGACTCACGTGCTGGTCGAGAACGAGCGTCTCGCAGCCGATGACAAGTTCATCTCCAAGTTCACCCGTGTGCTGCTGGGTATCACCAAGGCCTCGCTGTCCACCGAATCGTTCATCTCGGCGGCTTCCTTCCAGGAAACCACCCGTGTACTGACCGAAGCGGCGGTAACCGGCAAGCGCGATTACCTGCGCGGCCTGAAAGAGAACGTGGTCGTCGGCCGTCTGATCCCGGCCGGTACCGGTCTGGCTTACCACAGCGAGCGCAAGCGTCGCCGTGATGCCGACAAACCGCTGCGCGTAAGTGCCAGTGAGGTGGAAGCCGCACTGACCGAAGCGTTGAATTCCAGCGGTAATTAAGTAACAGGGCGGGGCCCCGGCCCCTCTCCGCGGTGCTTGGTGACATGCAATGTTACCGATCACCGGGCGGGGAGGGCCGGGGCCTTGTCTTGACTGGGTGCAAGAACCTCTTTAGACTTTTGTACCCTTAAATTTGGTGAGGCTCCGTCTCGTCAATTTTAGGCTTTCTTGCAAGACAATAGCGTCGCAAGACAATCAGTGGAGCTAGTAGATGGCAACTATCAACCAGCTGGTACGTCAGCCGCGTAAGCGTACCGTCGAGAAATCCGACGTACCTGCGCTGCAGAACTGCCCGCAACGTCGTGGCGTGTGCACCCGTGTGTACACCACCACGCCGAAAAAACCTAACTCGGCACTGCGTAAAGTATGCCGTGTGCGTCTGACCAACGGTTTCGAGGTTTCCTCGTACATCGGCGGTGAAGGCCACAACCTGCAAGAGCACAGCGTCGTCCTGATCCGTGGCGGCCGTGTAAAAGACTTGCCAGGTGTTCGTTACCACACCGTTCGCGGCTCCCTGGATACCTCCGGCGTCAAAGGTCGTAACCAAGGTCGTTCGAAGTACGGTACCAAGCGTCCGAAGTAATCGGCCGTTTGCACATAATCAATTTTTTCAGTCGATAAGAGTAAGGTCGGGCGGGGGTCGTAGACCCAGGTCCCGGGCTAACCTGAAGACCGTTTGAGGGCTTATCATGCCAAGACGTCGTGTAGCAGCAAAACGTGAGATTCTGGACGATCCAAAATACGGATCGCAAATCCTCGCGAAGTTCATGAACCACGTGATGGAAAGCGGCAAGAAGGCCGTTGCCGAGCGTATCGTTTACGGTGCGCTGGACAAGGTCAAAGAACGCAAGAACAGCGATCCCCTGGAAATCTTCGAGAAAGCTCTCGACGCCATCGCTCCGCTGGTCGAAGTAAAGTCCCGCCGTGTCGGCGGTGCCACTTACCAGGTTCCGGTCGAAGTTCGTCCATCCCGTCGTAACGCTCTGGCAATGCGCTGGCTCGTAGACTACGCCCGCAAGCGCGGCGAGAAGTCCATGGCTCTGCGCTTGGCTGGCGAGCTGCTGGATGCTGCTGAAGGCAAAGGTGCTGCAGTCAAGAAGCGTGAAGACGTGCACCGTATGGCTGAAGCCAACAAAGCATTCTCGCACTACCGCTTCTAATTCAAGCATCAATCATTTTGCGAGGGCTTTATGGCTCGTACTACAGCAATTAACCGCTACCGTAACATTGGTATTTGCGCGCACGTCGATGCGGGCAAAACTACCACTACCGAGCGGATCCTGTTCTACACAGGCCTGAGCCACAAGATGGGCGAGGTGCATGACGGCGCCGCGACCACCGACTGGATGGTGCAGGAGCAGGAGCGGGGTATTACCATTACCTCCGCTGCCGTTACCACCTTCTGGAAGGGTTCTACCGGTCAGTACGACAACTACCGCGTAAACGTCATCGATACCCCTGGCCACGTTGACTTCACCATTGAAGTTGAGCGTTCGCTGCGTGTACTCGACGGCGCGGTCGTTGTGTTCTGCGGTACCTCCGGCGTTGAGCCACAGTCCGAAACCGTATGGCGTCAAGCTAACAAGTACGGCGTTCCACGTGTTGTCTACGTGAACAAGATGGACCGTGCAGGCGCTGACTTCCTGCGCGTTATCGGCCAGATCAAGAACCGCCTGGGTCACACCCCGGTTCCGATCCAGCTGGCAATCGGTTCGGAAGACAACTTCCAGGGTCAGGTCGACCTGATCAAGATGAAAGCTGTCTACTGGAACGATGACGACAAGGGCACTTCGCCGCGCGAGGAAGAAATTCCTGCGGACATGCTCGAGTTGGCTGAGAAGTATCGCTCCGAAATGGTCGAGGCTGCTGCCGAGTCCAGCGAAGAGCTGATGAACAAGTACCTGGAAGGCGAAGAGCTGACCGTCGAAGAAATCAAGGCCGGTCTGCGCGCGCGCACCCTGGCTGGCGAAATCGTTCCGGCTGTCTGCGGTTCCTCGTTCAAGAACAAGGGCGTTCCCCTGGTTCTGGACGCCGTAATCGAGTTCCTGCCTGCTCCTACCGAAATCCCGGCGATCAAAGGTATTCACCCTGATCTGATCGAGAAGTCGAAAGAAGAGCTGGTCGACGCCGACTACGACGAGCGTCATGCTTCCGACGACGAGCCGTTCTCGGCTCTGGCGTTCAAGATTGCCACCGACCCGTTCGTTGGTACTCTGACTTTCGTGCGCGTGTACTCGGGCTTCCTGAGCTCGGGCGACTCCGTGATCAACTCGGTCAAGGGCAAGAAAGAGCGCGTTGGTCGTATGGTGCAGATGCACGCCAACCAGCGTGAAGAGATCAAAGAAGTACGCGCAGGCGACATCGCTGCTCTGATCGGCATGAAGGACGTCACCACTGGTGACACCCTGTGCAACGCCGACAAGCCGATCATCCTCGAGCGTATGGACTTCCCGGAGCCTGTAATTTCGGTTGCTGTTGAGCCGAAAACCAAGCAGGACCAGGAGAAGATGGGTATTGCACTGGGCAAACTGGCTCAGGAAGACCCGTCGTTCCGCGTCAAGACCGATGAAGAAACCGGTCAGACCATCATCTCGGGTATGGGTGAGCTGCACCTGGACATCCTCGTTGACCGCATGAAGCGCGAGTTCAACGTCGAAGCCAACATCGGCAAGCCGCAGGTTTCGTACCGCGAGAAGATCACCAAGTCCAACGTTGAGATCGAAGGTAAATTCGTTCGTCAGTCGGGTGGTCGTGGTCAGTTCGGTCACTGCTGGATCCGTTTCTCGGAGCCGGACGTGGACGACAAAGGCAACATCACCGAAGGTCTGGTGTTCACCAACGAAGTCGTTGGTGGTGTGATTCCTAAGGAATTCATCGCCCCGATCCAGAAGGGTATCGAAGAGCAGATGAAAAACGGCGTCGTTGCCGGTTATCCTCTGATCGGCCTCAAGGCCACGGTATTCGACGGTTCGTACCATGACGTCGACTCCAACGAAATGGCGTTCAAGGTCGCTGCTTCGATGGCAACCAAGCAACTGGCCCAGAAGGGCGGTGGCGTGGTTCTTGAGCCGATCATGAAGGTCGAAGTTGTAACCCCAGAAGACTACATGGGTGACGTGATGGGTGACCTGAACCGTCGTCGTGGTCTGATCCAGGGTATGGATGATTCGGTCTCCGGCAAGGTTGTCCGTGCTGAAGTGCCGCTCGGGGAAATGTTCGGTTATGCGACCGACGTTCGTTCCATGTCTCAGGGTCGCGCGAGCTACTCCATGGAATTCTCCAAATACGCCGAAGCTCCGTCGAACATCGTCGAAGCTCTCGTTAAAAAACAAGGCTGATTCAGCCCCTTTAGGCTAGGAGTTCACTGTCGTGGCTAAAGAAAAATTTGATCGTTCCCTTCCGCACGTCAACGTTGGCACCATCGGTCACGTCGACCACGGTAAAACCACTCTGACTGCTGCTCTGACTCGCGTCTGCTCCGAAGTTTTCGGTTCGGCTGTTGTTGACTTCGACAAGATCGACTCGGCTCCAGAAGAGAAAGCGCGTGGTATCACCATCAACACCGCGCACGTCGAGTACAACTCGAAGATCCGTCACTACGCTCACGTCGACTGCCCAGGTCACGCTGACTATGTGAAGAACATGATCACCGGTGCTGCGCAGATGGACGGCGCTATCCTGGTTTGCTCGGCCGCCGATGGTCCGATGCCACAAACCCGTGAGCACATCCTGCTGTCCCGTCAGGTTGGCGTTCCGTACATCGTGGTCTTCCTGAACAAGGCTGACCTGGTAGACGACGCTGAGCTGCTGGAACTGGTCGAGATGGAAGTTCGCGACCTGCTGTCCACCTATGACTTCCCAGGCGACGACACTCCGATCATCATCGGTTCGGCTCGTATGGCTCTGGAAGGCAAAGACGACAACGAGATGGGCACCACTGCCGTCAAGAAACTGGTAGAAACTCTGGACAGCTACATCCCAGAGCCAGAGCGCGCTATCGACAAGCCGTTCCTGATGCCAATCGAAGACGTATTCTCGATCTCGGGTCGTGGTACCGTTGTTACCGGTCGTATCGAGCGTGGCATCGTCCGCGTTCAAGACGCCCTGGAAATCGTTGGTCTGCGTGACACCACCACCACCACCTGCACCGGTGTTGAAATGTTCCGCAAACTGCTCGACGAAGGTCGTGCTGGCGAGAACTGTGGCGTTCTGCTGCGTGGTACCAAGCGTGACGACGTTGAGCGTGGCCAGGTTCTGGTCAAGCCAGGTTCGGTCAAGCCGCACACCAAGTTCACCGCAGAAGTTTACGTTCTGTCGAAAGAAGAAGGCGGTCGTCACACTCCGTTCTTCAAAGGCTACCGTCCTCAGTTCTACTTCCGTACTACTGACGTGACCGGTAACTGCCAGCTGCCGGAAGGCGTTGAGATGGTAATGCCAGGTGACAACATCCAGATGGAAGTCACTCTGATCAAGACCATCGCAATGGAAGACGGTCTGCGCTTCGCTATCCGTGAAGGCGGTCGTACCGTCGGCGCCGGCGTCGTAGCCAAAATCATCGAGTAATCACTCGATCGGTTAAAAAAGGCCTCCGCTCAGCGGGGGCCTTTTTTATTGGGTTGACACAAAATCGGACCGTCTATAGAATCACGCCTCCTTTTAGCGGGCGTAGTGCGTCCGTTGGGAACAGCCTGGAGTCTGAAATCCAATGCAAAATCAGCAAATCCGTATCAGGTTGAAGGCTTTCGACCATCGCCTGATCGACCAATCCACCCAGGAAATCGTGGAAACCGCGAAACGTACTGGTGCACAAGTGCGTGGTCCAATTCCACTGCCTACTCGCAAAGAGCGTTTCACCGTTCTGGTCTCCCCGCACGTCAACAAAGACGCGCGTGACCAGTACGAGATCCGCACTCATAAGCGCGTTCTGGACATCGTCCAGCCAACGGATAAAACCGTTGATGCGCTGATGAAGCTGGACCTTGCGGCAGGTGTGGAAGTACAGATCAGCCTCGGCTAAGACTTCGGTCTTAACCGTGTAACGCTCTGAAATGGGCGGCCATAGCGGGTGAAAGCCCCGTACACTCATGAGGTTTACAACATGACTATTGGTGTAGTCGGTCGTAAATGCGGTATGACCCGTATTTTCACCGAAGAAGGTGTCTCCATTCCGGTCACGGTCGTTGAGATCGAGCCGAATCGCGTCACCCAGTTCAAAACCGAAGAAACTGATGGCTACCGTGCAGTGCAAATCACTGTAGGCGAGCGTCGTGCTTCGCGTGTGACTGCTGCTCAAGCAGGTCACTTCGCTAAGGCGAACGTTGCCGCTGGTCGCGGTGTTTGGGAGTTCCGTCTTGAAGAAGGCGATTTCCAGGCTGGCGATCTGATCAAAGCTGAACTCTTTACTGCAGGCCAGCTGGTAGACGTCACCGGTCAGTCGAAAGGTAAAGGCTTCGCCGGTACCATCAAGCGCTGGAATTTCCGTGGCCAAGATAATACCCACGGTAACTCCGTATCGCACCGTGTTCCGGGTTCCATCGGCCAGTGCCAGACTCCTGGTCGTGTGTTCAAGGGCAAGAAAATGTCCGGTCACATGGGCGCCGAGCGCGTTACTGTGCAGTCCCTGGAAGTAGTTCGCGTAGACGCTGAACGCAACCTGCTGCTGATCAAGGGTGCCGTTCCTGGCGCTACTGGCGGCGACGTGGTTGTACGTCCAGCTGTCAAGGCTCGCGGTTAAGGGGAAACTGACATGCAACTTAACGTAAATGACGCTCAGGCGATCGAAGTTTCCGAACTGACCTTCGGTGGCGAATTCAACGAGACGCTGGTTCACCAAGCAGTCGTGGCCTACATGGCCGGCGGCCGTCAGGGCACCAAGCAGCAGAAGACCCGTTCCGACGTATCCGGTGGCGGTAAGCGCCCATGGCGTCAGAAGGGCACTGGTCGTGCTCGTGCTGGTACCATCCGTAGCCCGATCTGGCGCGGCGGTGGCACCACCTTCGCAGCTCGTCCTCAGGACCACTCGCAGAAGCTCAACAAGAAGATGTATCGCGCAGCAATGCGTTCCATCCTCGCTGAGCTGGTGCGCACCGACCGTCTGGTCGTTGTCCAGGACTTCGCTGTTGAAGCGCCAAAGACCAAAGATCTGCTGAACAAGCTGAATGGCATGGGCCTGACTGACGTCCTGATCGTATCGGACGCTGTTGATCAGAACCTGTACCTGGCTGCTCGTAACCTGCCGCACGTCGACGTTCGTGACGTACAAGGTTCCGATCCGGTCAGTCTGATCGCCTATGACAAAGTGTTGATCACTGTGTCGGCCGTGAAGAAATTCGAGGAGCTGCTGGGATGAACCAGGAACGCGTATTTAAAGTCCTCCTTGGCCCGCACGTTTCCGAGAAGGCTACCGTTCTGGCTGAGAAGAAAGGCCAGTTCGTATTCAAGGTTGCTACCGATGCAACCAAGCTGGAAATCAAGAAAGCTGTCGAAGGCCTGTTCGGCGTAAAAGTCGAAAACGTGTCGACTGTTAACGTATTGGGTAAAACCAAGCGTACCGCACGTGGTCTGGGCAAGCGTAATGACTGGAAGAAGGCGATCGTCTCCCTTCAGCCAGGCCAAGATCTCGATTTCAGCAGCAGTGCTGAGTAAGGAAGGGGTGCATCATGGCAATCGTTAAATGCAAACCGACTTCCCCTGGCCGCCGTTTCGTGGTCAAGGTGGTCAACAAGGAGCTGCACAAAGGCGCTCCTCACGCACCGCTGCTCGAGAAGAAATCGAAGTCTGGTGGTCGTAACAACAATGGCCGTATCACTACACGTCACGTGGGTGGTGGTCATAAGCAGCATTACCGTCTGGTCGACTTCCGTCGCAACGACAAAGATGGCATTCCAGCCACTGTCGAGCGTATCGAATACGATCCAAACCGTACTGCTCACATCGCCCTGCTGTGCTACGCAGACGGTGAGCGTCGCTACATCATCGCCCCTAAAGGCGTGAGCGCTGGCGATCAGCTGATCGCAGGTTCGCTGGCCCCAATCAAGGCCGGTAACTCCCTGCAGCTGCGCAACATCCCAGTAGGTAGCACCATTCACGGCATCGAACTGAAGCCGGGTAAAGGTGCACAGATCGCTCGTTCCGCTGGTGCTTCGGCTCAGCTGATCGCCCGCGAAGGTGTCTACGTGACCCTGCGTCTGCGCTCTGGTGAAATGCGTAAAGTCCTGGCTGAGTGCCGTGCGACCCTGGGCGAAGTCTCGAACTCCGAGCACAGCCTGCGTTCGCTGGGTAAAGCTGGTGCCAAACGCTGGCGTGGCGTTCGCCCAACCGTTCGTGGTGTTGCCATGAACCCGGTTGACCACCCACATGGTGGTGGTGAAGGTCGTACCTCCGGTGGTCGTCATCCGGTATCGCCATGGGGCTTCCCAACCAAGGGTGCGAAGACTCGTGGTAATAAGCGTACCGACAAAATGATCGTCCGTCGTCGCAAGTAAATAGAGGGATACGACAGTGCCACGTTCTCTGAAAAAAGGTCCTTTTATCGATCTTCACCTACTGAAGAAGATCGAAGTGGCGGCGGAAAAGAATGATCGCAAACCGGTGAAAACCTGGTCGCGTCGTTCGATGATCCTGCCACAAATGGTCGGTCTGACCATCGCGGTACATAACGGTCGTCAACATGTCCCAGTTCTCGTGAACGAAGACATGGTCGGCCACAAACTGGGCGAGTTCGCCGGTACCCGCACTTATCGCGGGCACGTGGCTGACAAGAAAGCCAAGCGTTAAGGGGTTAGGAAATGGAAGTAGCCGCTAAGTTGTCGGGCGCTCGAATCTCCGCCCAGAAAGCCCGCTTGGTCGCCGACCAGATCCGCGGGAAGAAGGTGGGCGAAGCGCTCAACCTGTTGGCCTTCAGCAGCAAAAAAGCCGCTGAAATCATGAAGAAAGTCCTCGAGTCGGCCGTTGCCAACGCCGAACACAACGAAGGCGCAGACGTTGATGACCTGAAGGTCTCCACCGTTTTCGTCAACGAAGGGCGTTCGCTGAAGCGCATCATGCCGCGTGCCAAAGGCCGCGCTGATCGCATCGTCAAGCGGTCTTGCCATATCACTGTCAAGGTTGCGGACAAGTAACGGAGTCGATCAGATGGGTCAGAAAGTACATCCCACTGGCATTCGCCTGGGAATCGTCAAGGAGCACACGTCCGTCTGGTATGCAGATGGCGCGACTTACGCAGATTACCTGTTGAAGGATCTGAAAACTCGTGAGTACCTCCAAGACAAACTAAAAAGCGCGTCCGTAAGCCGTATCGATATCCATCGTCCGGCCCAAACTGCACGCATCACCATCCACACCGCTCGTCCAGGTATCGTTATCGGGAAGAAAGGTGAAGATGTTGAGAAGCTGCGTCAGGACCTGACCAAGCAGATGGGTGTGCCTGTGCACATCAACATCGAAGAGATCCGCAAGCCGGAACTCGACGCCATGCTGGTTGCGCAAAGCGTAGCTCAGCAGCTGGAGCGCCGCGTAATGTTCCGTCGTGCTATGAAGCGCGCCGTGCAGAACGCCATGCGTATTGGTGCCAAGGGCATCAAGATCCAGGTGAGCGGTCGTCTCGGCGGTGCCGAGATTGCTCGTACCGAGTGGTATCGCGAAGGTCGTGTGCCGTTGCACACCCTGCGTGCTGATATCGACTACAACACCTACGAAGCTCACACCACTTATGGTGTGATCGGTGTGAAGGTTTGGATCTTCAAAGGCGAAGTAATTGGTGGTCGCCAAGAAGAGCTGAAACCACAAGCACCAGCGCCTCGTAAAAAAGCTGCTAAGTAAGGGGTACGCCAAATGTTGCAACCTAAGCGTACAAAATTCCGCAAGCAGATGACCGGCCACAACCGTGGTCTGGCACTGCGCGGTAGCAAGGTCAGCTTCGGCGAATTCGCCTTGAAAGCTGTCGCCCGCGGTCGCCTCACCGCTCGCCAGATCGAGTCTGCACGTCGTGCTCTGACTCGTCACGTTAAGCGTGGCGGCAAGATCTGGATCCGTGTGTTCCCGGACAAGCCGGTTACCAAGAAGCCTCTTGAAGTGCGGATGGGTAAAGGTAAGGGTTCCGTGGAATACTGGGTTGCCCAGATCCAGCCAGGCAAAGTCCTGTATGAGATCGAGGGTGTTTCTGAAGAGCTGGCGCGCGAAGCATTCGCCTTGGCTGCTGCAAAGCTGCCACTCGCCACCTCCTTTGTTAAGCGGACGGTGATGTGATGAAAGCGAATGAACTTCGTGAAAAATCGGCACAGCAGCTGAACGAGCAACTGCTCGGCCTGCTGCGCGACCAGTTCAATCTGCGTATGCAGAAAGCAACTGGCCAGTTGGGGCAGTCGCACCTGCTCTCGCAAGTTAAGCGTGACATCGCTCGCGTGAAAACTGTGCTCAACCAGCAGGCAGGTAAGTGATCATGGCTGAAGCTGAAAAAACCGTCCGTACGCTGACTGGCCGTGTCGTCAGCGACAAAATGGACAAGACCATCACCGTTCTGATCGAGCGTCGCGTAAAGCACCCGATCTACGGTAAATACGTTAAGCGTTCGACTAAGCTGCACGCGCACGACGAAACCAATCAGTGCAAAATCGGCGACAAAGTTTCCATTAGCGAAACTCGTCCGCTGGCCAAGACCAAATCTTGGGCACTGGTTGAAGTCCTCGAACGCGCTGTTGAAGTCTAAGGGCTAGGGGTCGGAGAAATTTTATGATTCAGACTCAATCCATGCTCGATGTGGCCGATAACAGCGGCGCTCGTCGCGTCATGTGCATCAAGGTTCTCGGCGGTTCTCACCGTCGTTACGCCGGCATCGGTGACATCATCAAAGTAACCGTCAAGGAAGCAATTCCGCGCGGTAAGGTCAAAAAAGGCCAGGTGATGACCGCCGTAGTCGTACGTACCCGTCATGGTGTACGTCGCGCTGACGGTTCCATCATTCGTTTCGACGGTAACGCTGCTGTTCTGCTGAACAACAAGCAAGAGCCGATCGGCACTCGCATCTTCGGGCCAGTGACCCGTGAACTTCGCAACGAGAAGTTCATGAAGATCGTCTCGCTCGCCCCTGAAGTGCTCTAAGGAGATCCGACATGCAAAAGATTCGTCGTGACGACGAGATCATCGTGATCGCCGGCAAAGACAAAGGTAAGCGCGGTAAGGTGCTGAAGGTTCTCGCTGACGACCGTCTGGTCATCGGTGGTGTAAACCTGGTCAAGCGCCATACCAAGCCTAACCCGATGGCGGGCGTACAGGGCGGTATCGTCGAAAAAGAAGCGCCTCTGCACGCTTCCAACGTTGCCATTTTCAATGGTGAAACCAACAAGGCTGACCGCGTTGGCTTCAAGGTTGAAGACGGCAAGAAAATTCGTGTCTTCAAGTCGACCCAGAAAGCGGTTGATGCTTGAACACTGCTAGGTAGAAGACAATGGCACGACTCAAAGAGATTTACCGGAACGAAATCGCTCCCAAGCTTAAGGAAGAACTTAAGCTCGCGAACGTGATGGAAGTTCCACGCGTAACCAAGATCACCCTGAACATGGGTCTGGGCGAAGCTGTCGGTGACAAAAAAGTCATCGAAAACGCTGTAGCCGACCTGGAAAAGATCACTGGTCAAAAGCCGGTCGTGACTTTCGCTCGCAAGTCGATTGCGGGTTTCAAGGTTCGTGAAGGTTGGCCGATCGGCGTTAAAGTTACTCTGCGCCGTGACCGTATGTACGAGTTCCTGGACCGCCTGCTGGCGATCTCCCTGCCTCGGGTTCGCGACTTCCGCGGCCTGAATGCCAAGTCCTTCGATGGTCGTGGCAACTACAGCATGGGCGTGAAAGAGCAGATCATCTTCCCGGAAATCGACTACGACAAGATCGATGCTCTGCGCGGTCTGGACATTACCCTGACCACCACTGCTCGTTCGGATGACGAAGGCCGCGCTCTGCTGCGTGCATTCAAATTCCCGTTCCGCAACTGATTGGAGTAGGAAAATGGCCAAGAAGAGCATGAAAAACCGCGAGCTGAAGCGTCAGCTCACGGTAGCCAAGTACGCCAAAAAGCGTGCCGAGCTGAAAGCGACCATCGTCAACCTGAACGCATCGCCAGAAGAGCGTTACGCCGCCGTCGTCGCACTGCAAAAGCAGCCGCGTGACGCCAGCGCCGCTCGTCTGCGCAACCGTTGCCGCCTGACCGGCCGTCCTCACGGTGTATACCGTAAGTTCGGTCTGGGCCGTAACATGCTGCGTCAAGCTGCAATGCGTGGTGACGTACCAGGTCTGGTTAAAGCCAGCTGGTAAGCACCAGGGTTCTGGCGGGAGGGGAGCAATCTTCCGACCGCCGGTGACCTCGCTTCTAAACAAGCCCCTATATGGGGCTTGTTTCGTTTCTAGGTTGTGTCTAGAATGATCGGCTCACCCGAGCCCGGGTCTTTTGTCCTGGGTGCTTGGGTGGTTGTGATAGCCGAGAGGCTAATAATTCTTGTATCAGGAGCATCTAGCCCATGAGTATGCAGGACCCGTTAGCGGACATGCTAACTCGCATCCGTAATGCCCAGATGGCTGAAAAGTCCGTCGTAAGCATGCCTTCTTCGACTCTGAAGGTTGCGGTTGCCCAAGTTCTGAAGGACGAAGGTTACATCGCTGGTTACCAGGTAAGCAGCGAAGTCAAACCCTCCCTGTCGATCGAGCTGAAGTACTTCGAAGGCCGTCCGGTCATCGAAGAGCTGAAGCGCGCCAGCCGACCAGGCCTGCGTCAGTACAAGGCCGTTACAGATCTGCCGAAAGTTCGTGGCGGTCTGGGCGTGTCTATCGTCTCCACCAACAAAGGTGTGATGACGGATCGTGCTGCACGTGCCGCCGGTGTTGGTGGCGAAGTTCTGTGCACAGTGTTCTAAGGGGGATAAGCATGTCTCGCGTCGCTAAGAACCCCGTAAAGCTGCCGTCCGGTGTCGAAGTCAAATTCGCCGGCCAACAGCTTTCGGTGAAGGGTGCCAAGGGCACTCTCGAACTGAACGTTCATTCGTCTGTTGAAGTTACCGAAGAGTCTGGTGAGCTGCGTTTTGTCGCTCGCAATGGTGACCAGCAAGCTCGCGCCATGGCCGGTACTACCCGCGCTCTGGTGAACAACATGGTCCAAGGCGTAAGCCAAGGCTTCGAGCGCAAGCTCCAGCTGGTCGGTGTTGGTTACAAGGCTCAGGCCAAGGGCACCGTCCTGAACCTGGCTCTGGGCTTCTCTCACCCAGTAGACTACGAGCTTCCAGCCGGCATCACCGCTGAAACGCCTAGCCAGACCGATATCCTGATCAAGGGCATCGACAAGCAGCTGGTAGGTCAGGTGGCCGCTGAAATCCGCGACTTCCGTCCACCAGAGCCGTACAAAGGCAAAGGTGTGCGTTACGCGGACGAAGTCGTCCGTCGTAAAGAAGCCAAGAAGAAGTAGGGCCTAGCAAATGACCGACAAAAAAGTTACTCGACTGCGTCGCGCTCGCAAAGCACGCCTGAAAATGCACGAGCTCGAAGCCGTGCGTTTGTGCGTGTTCCGCTCCTCGCAGCACATTTATGCCCAAGTCATCTCGGCCGACGGCAGCAAGGTTCTGGCAAGCGCCTCTACCTTGGACAAAGACCTGCGTGATGGCGCCACCGGCAACATCGACGCGGCCACTAAGGTTGGCAAGCTGGTAGCTGAGCGCGCGAAAGCCGCCGGTGTATCTCAAGTTGCCTTTGACCGTTCCGGCTTCAAGTACCATGGCCGCGTCAAAGCGCTGGCTGATGCTGCTCGTGAAGGCGGGCTGGAGTTCTAAGTTATGGCAAATAACGATCAAAAGCGCGACGAAGGCTACATCGAGAAGCTGGTTCAAGTTAACCGCGTAGCCAAGACCGTCAAAGGCGGCCGTATCTTCACCTTCACCGCGTTGACCGTGGTTGGTGATGGTAAGGGCCGTGTAGGCTTCGGCCGTGGCAAATCGCGCGAAGTACCAGCCGCGATCCAGAAAGCCATGGAAGCTGCCCGTCGCAACATGATTCAGGTTGACCTGAAAGGCACCACCCTGCAGTACGCCACCAAGGCCGCCCACGGCGCCTCGAAGGTTTACATGCAGCCTGCCTCCGAAGGTACCGGTATCATCGCTGGCGGCGCTATGCGTGCTGTCCTGGAAGTTGCTGGTGTCCAGAACGTTCTGGCCAAGTGCTACGGTTCGACCAACCCAGTGAACGTGGTTTACGCCACCTTCAAGGGTCTGAAGGCCATGCAATCTCCTGAATCCATTGCTGCCAAGCGCGGCAAGAGCGTTGAGGAGATCTTCTAATGGCTGCCACCGTTAAAGTCACGCTGATCAAAAGCACCGCCGGCCGTCTGCCTAACCACAAACTGTGTGTTAAAGGCCTGGGTCTGCGTCGCATTGGTCACACCGTAGAAGTACTTGATACTCCCGAGAATCGCGGGATGATCAACAAGGCTTACTACATGCTGCGCGTCGAGGGTTAATCGATGAAACTCAATGATCTGAGTCCAGCGCCGGGTTCCCGTCGCGAGAAGCATCGTCCGGGTCGTGGTATCGGTAGCGGTTTGGGTAAGACTGGTGGCCGCGGCCACAAAGGTCAGACCTCCCGTTCCGGTGGCACCATCGCTCCGGGCTTCGAAGGCGGTCAACAGCCGCTGCACCGTCGTCTGCCGAAATTCGGCTTCGTTTCGCTGAAAGCCATGGACCGCGCAGAAGTGCGTCTGTCCGAGCTGGCCAAAGTGGAAGGCGATGTTGTCACCGTGCAATCCTTGAAGGATGCCAACGTGATCAACCAGAACGTACAGCGTGTGAAAATCATGCTGTCTGGCGAAGTCACTCGCGCAGTTACCATCAAGGGCATCGCAGCCACCAAAGGTGCGCGTGCGGCTATCGAAGCAGCTGGCGGCAAATTCGAGGAATAAATGGCTAAGCAAGGTGCTCTCTCTTCGCTCGGTAAGGGCGGGATGTCGGAACTCTGGGCTCGTCTGCGCTTTCTGTTCATGGCGATCATCGTCTATCGGATAGGTGCGCATATCCCGGTGCCTGGCATCAACCCGGACCGTCTGGCGGATCTGTTTCGACAGAATGAGGGGACCATTCTTAGCTTGTTCAACATGTTTTCCGGTGGTGCGCTGGAGCGCATGAGCATCTTTGCACTGGGGATCATGCCGTACATCTCGGCATCGATCATCATGCAGCTCATGACCGCTGTCAGCCCACAGCTGGAGCAGTTGAAGAAGGAAGGTGAAGCTGGCCGTCGCAAGATCAGCCAGTACACCCGCTACCTCACTGTAATCCTGGCATTGGTTCAAGCGATTGGCATGTCCATTGGCTTGGCCAACCAGGGCGTGGCGTTCTCTGCAAGCCTTGGCTTCCATGTGGTTGCCGTCTCCACCTTCGTGGCAGGCGCAATGTTCATGATGTGGCTGGGTGAGCAGATTACCGAGCGCGGTGTGGGCAACGGTATCTCGATGTTGATTTTCGCGGGTATCGTTGCCGGTCTTCCGAGAGCAATCGGGCAGTCTTTCGAGTCTGCGCGCACAGGCGATATCAACATTTTCGCCCTGGTCGCTATCGGTTTGCTGGCAGTAGCGATTATCGGTTTTGTGGTGTTCATTGAGCGTGGTCAGCGTCGAATCGCCGTTCACTACGCCAAGCGTCAGCAAGGCCGCAAGGTGTTTGCTGCGCAGACCAGCCACTTGCCGCTCAAGGTGAACATGGCAGGGGTAATCCCGGCTATTTTCGCCAGCAGCATTCTGCTGTTCCCGGCTTCGCTGGGTGCCTGGTTCGGTCAGTCCGAAGGTATGGGCTGGCTGCAAGACATCTCGCAGTCGATCGCTCCTGGTCAGCCGTTGAACATTTTGCTGTTTAGTGCAGGGATCATTTTCTTCTGCTTCTTCTACACAGCGTTGATGTTCAACCCGAAAGACGTAGCGGAAAACCTGAAGAAGTCCGGTGCCTTTATTCCGGGTATCCGTCCTGGTGAGCAGTCGGCGCGCTACATTGATGGCGTTCTGACTCGTCTGACCATGTTCGGTGCTCTTTACATGATGGCCGTATGCCTTCTGCCCCAGTTCCTTGTGGTGGCTGCAAACGTGCCGTTCTATCTCGGCGGGACGTCGTTGTTGATCGTGGTAGTGGTTGTGATGGACTTCATGTCCCAAGTACAATCCCACCTCGTTTCGCACCAGTACGAATCCCTGATGAAGAAAGCCAACCTGAAAGGCTATGGCGGCAGCAGCTTGCTGCGCTGACAGGCCCCTAAGGTTCGAGGAGTTGGTCATGAAAGTTCGTGCATCGGTGAAAAAGCTGTGCCGTAACTGCAAGATTATTCGCCGCGAAGGTATCGTGCGAGTAATTTGCAGCGCGGAACCGCGTCACAAGCAGCGCCAAGGCTGAGTGTGATCCGCGCTACAAGCCCAGCAGCTAGTGCGCTGCTGGGTTGATTAATTGTTTCTACAGCGATATTATCTCGCGCCCTATTTCTTGGCTTCCGGGGCGTAGGTAGCTGTCAATTGGAGTCCCACTGAATGGCCCGTATTGCAGGCGTCAACATTCCAGATAACAAGCACACTGTTATCTCGCTGACCTACATCTATGGTGTCGGTCGCACAACTGCACAGAAGATTTGTGCAGACACTGGGGTTAACCCAGCCGCAAAGATCAAGGATCTGAGCGACGAGCAGATTGAAACGCTGCGTAGCGAAGTCGCCAAGTTCACCACTGAAGGTGATCTGCGCCGTGACATCAACATGAAGATCAAACGCTTGATGGACCTGGGCTGCTACCGCGGTCTGCGCCATCGTAAAGGTCTGCCGGTTCGCGGTCAGCGCACCAAGACCAATGCACGCACCCGTAAGGGCCCGCGTAAGCCGATCCGCAAGTAATCGCACCAGCGAATCGACAGGAAAATAGACATGGCAAAACCTGCTGCTCGTCCTCGTAAAAAAATCAAAAAGACAGTGGTTGATGGCATCGCCCACATCCACGCGTCTTTCAACAACACCATCGTGACCATCACCGACCGTCAGGGCAATGCTTTGTCCTGGGCAACGTCCGGTGGTTCGGGTTTCCGTGGTTCGCGCAAATCCACCCCGTTTGCAGCTCAGATTGCTGCTGAACGAGCTGGTCAAGCTGCGCTGGAATACGGTCTGAAAAACCTCGACGTAAACGTCAAGGGTCCAGGTCCAGGTCGTGAGTCCGCCGTTCGTGCTTTGAACAGCTGCGGCTACAAGATCGCCAGCATCACCGACGTGACGCCAATCCCGCATAACGGGTGCCGTCCGCCGAAGAAGCGTCGCGTGTAATCAGGAGACAGATAAATGGCACGTTACATTGGTCCAAAATGCAAACTGTCTCGCCGTGAAGGCACTGACCTTTTCCTGAAGAGCGGCGTTCGCGCTCTGGAATCGAAGTGCAACATCGAAGCAGCCCCAGGTATCCACGGCCAGCGCCGTGGCCGTCAGTCCGACTACGGTACCCAGCTGCGCGAGAAACAAAAAGTCCGTCGTATCTACGGTGTTCTGGAGCGTCAGTTCCGCGGTTACTACCAAGCTGCAGCCTCGAAAAAAGGCGCAACTGGTGAGAACCTGCTGCAACTGCTCGAGTGCCGTCTGGATAACGTCGTTTACCGTATGGGCTTCGGCTCGACTCGTTCCGAGTCGCGTCAGCTGGTTTCGCACAAAGCGATCAGCGTCAACGGTAAGACTGTAAACATTCCATCTTACCAAGTTCGTCCGGGTGACGTGGTCTCGGTTCGTGAGAAATCGCTGAACCAGCTGCGCATTGTTCAAGCCCTTGAACTGTGCTCTCAGCGCGGCCGCGTTGAGTGGGTAGACGTGGATGCTGCTAAAAAGTCGGGCGTTTTCAAGAACGTTCCTGCTCGCAGCGACCTGTCTGCCGACATCAACGAAAACCTGATTGTCGAGCTCTACTCCAAGTAAGGGCTAGAAAATAGGTGCATCCATGCAGATTTCGGTAAATGAGTTCCTGACTCCCCGCCACATTGATGTGCAGGTAGTCAGTCCGACCCGCGCCAAGATTACGCTCGAGCCTCTCGAGCGTGGTTTCGGCCATACCCTGGGCAACGCGCTGCGCCGCATCCTGTTGTCCTCCATGCCTGGCTGTGCAGTAGTCGAGGCCGAGATCGATGGCGTACTCCATGAGTACTCCGCGATCGAAGGTGTACAGGAAGACGTAATTGAAATCCTGTTGAACCTGAAAGGCCTGGCTATCAAACTGCACGGTCGTGACGAAGTTACGCTGACCTTGTCGAAAAAGGGTTCGGGGGTGGTTACCGCTGCCGATATTCAGCTGGATCACGATGTCGAGATCGTCAACCCCGATCACGTAATCGCGAACCTGGCGTCCAACGGCGCCCTGAACATGAAGCTCACTGTAGCTCGTGGTCGCGGTTACGAGCCGGCCGACTCTCGTCAGACTGACGAAGATGAAAGCCGCAGCATTGGCCGTCTTCAGCTGGACGCTTCGTTCAGCCCGGTGCGTCGTATCGCCTATGTGGTCGAAAACGCCCGTGTTGAGCAGCGTACCAACCTGGACAAGCTGGTCATTGATCTGGAAACCAACGGTACTCTGGACCCAGAAGAGGCAATCCGTCGTGCCGCGACCATCCTGCAACAGCAGCTGGCCGCGTTCGTGGATCTCAAAGGTGACAGTGAGCCGGTAGTGGTCGAGCAGGAAGACGAGATCGATCCGATCCTGCTGCGTCCGGTTGACGACCTGGAACTGACCGTACGGTCTGCCAACTGCCTCAAGGCGGAGAACATCTACTACATCGGCGACCTGATTCAGCGCACCGAAGTAGAGCTGTTGAAAACTCCTAACCTGGGCAAGAAGTCCCTGACTGAAATCAAGGACGTTTTGGCCTCCCGTGGTCTGTCCCTCGGCATGCGCCTCGACAACTGGCCGCCTGCAAGTCTTAAGAAGGACGACAAGGCGACTGCCTGATCGTCGTAATCACCGAACGTAGTGTTTGGTAAGGAATGAATCATGCGTCATCGTAAAAGTGGACGTCACCTGAGCCGTACCAGCTCTCACCGCAAGGCTATGTTCCAGAACATGGCAGTGTCGTTGATCGAGCACGAGCTGATCAAAACTACTCTGCCAAAAGCCAAGGAACTGCGCCGCGTTGCCGAGCCGCTGATCACCCTGGCCAAGGAAGATAGCGTAGCCAACCGTCGTCTGGCTTTCGACCGTACCCGTTCGAAATCCGCTGTTGGCAAGCTCTTCAACGATCTGGGCAAGCGCTACGCCACCCGTCAGGGCGGCTACCTGCGTATCCTGAAGTGCGGTTTCCGCGCTGGCGACAACGCGCCTATGGCGTACGTCGAGCTGGTTGATCGTCCAGTCGGTGGTGCTGTAGAAGCTGCCGAGTAAGACGTTCTGTCTGCTACAAAAAACCGGGCCTAGTGCCCGGTTTTTTGTTTCTGTAATTATTGTTAATTCCTATCGCCTCAACTCGATCAATGAATTAGCTCTTGGCATGCCGCTCCCCGATACTGTCCGCAAGCCGACAAACGGCAGATCAAGACCGTCAAGGAGAGCCCATGAGCAAGATTCTTACCACCGCCAGCGGTGCACCTGTAGCTGACAACCAGAATTCCCGTTCGGCCGGTCCTCGCGGCCCGCTGCTGCTCGACGACTTCCACCTGCTGGAAAAACTCGCCCACTTCAACCGCGAGAACATCCCTGAGCGCCGTGTACACGCCAAGGGCTCGGGCGCCTACGGTACCTTCACCGTAACCCGCGATATCACCCGCTACACCTGCGCCAAACTGTTCGACAAGGTTGGCAAGCAAACCGAGACCTTTTTGCGCTTCTCCACTGTAGGTGGCGAGCGCGGCTCGGCTGACACCGAACGTGACCCGCGTGGCTTCGCGCTCAAGTTCTACACCGAGGAAGGCAATTGGGACATCGTGGGCAACAACACCCCGGTGTTCTTCATCCGCGACCCCCTGAAGTTTCCTGACTTCATCCACACGCAGAAGCGCCATCCGCAGAGCAACCTGAAGAACGCCCAGATGATGTGGGACTTCTGGTCGCATTCGCCTGAGGCGCTGCACCAGGTCACGATCCTGTTCTCTGATCGGGGTATCCCGGACGGCTACCGTCACATGCACGGCTTCGGCAGCCATACCTACAGCCTGATCAGCGCGAGCGGTGAGCGCACTTGGGTCAAATGGCACTACAAGACTCAGCAGGGCATCAAGAACCTGGCACCGGCCGAAGCAGCTCGCCTGGCGGGTACTGACCCTGATTACGCCCAGCGTGACCTGTTCGAGGCGATTGAACGCGGTGACTATCCGCGCTGGACTGTGTGCATTCAGGTCATGAGCGAGGAGCAGGCAGCCAATCGAGCGGAGAATCCTTTCGATGTGACCAAGACCTGGTCGCAGAAGGAATTCCCGTTGGTCGAGGTTGGCGTGCTTGAACTCAACCGCAACCCGCTCAACTACTTTGCCGAAGTCGAGCAAGCCACCTTCGGCCCGAGCAACATGGTTCCAGGTGTCGGCCTGTCGCCAGACCGGATGCTGCAAGGGCGTGTGTTTGCCTATGCCGATGCGCACCGCTACCGCGTAGGCACCAATCACCAGCATCTGCCGGTCAACGCCGCTCGCAGCCCGGTGAACAGCTACCAGCGCGATGGCGCGATGGCGTCCGGTAGCTATGGCAGTGCGCCCAACTACGAGCCAAACAGCTACAGCGACGCGCCAAAGCAGTCGCCACAGCACGCGGAGCCGGCGCTTGCCCTGACCGGCGCAGCCGATCGTCACGACCACCGTGAGGACGGCGATTACTACAGCCACGCCGGCGCCTTGTTCCGCTTGATGAGCCCTGAGCAACAAGCACTGCTGATCAACAATATTGCCGGCACCATGGCAGGTGTCAGCGCAGTTGTGGTGATGCGCCAGTTGCAGCACTTCTCCAAGGCAGATCCAGCCTACGGCGAAGGAATTGCCAAGGCGTTGGGGCTGAATCTCGCCTGAGTCGGAATGATAAGTAGAACCGCCCTCATTTGGGCGGTTTTTCAATGAATATCACTACTGTTTAGGCGTTTTTTTGCATGTTATTGCGCGTTTTTCAGTGACCTTGCAGCAGTCCTGGTTCACACTATGCACATAGCGCTTTCACATGGAGAACCAGGGCGATGCAAGGTCACCCGGACGTAATCGATTACCTCAACACGTTGCTCACCGGCGAGCTGGCAGCACGTGATCAGTATTTCATTCATTCGCGCATGTACGAAGACTGGGGTTTGTCCAAGCTCTACGAGCGCATCAACCATGAAATGGAAGAAGAGGCGCAACACGCCGACGCCCTGATGCGTCGCATTCTCATGCTGGAAGGCACCCCGCGCATGCGTCCGGATGATCTGGACGTGGGCACCACTGTGCCGGAAATGCTCGCAGCCGACTTGCGCCTCGAGTACAAGGTGCGCGCAGCGTTGTGCAAAGGCATTGAATTGTGCGAAACGCACAAGGATTACATCAGCCGCGACATCCTGCGTCAGCAGTTGGCAGATACCGAAGAAGATCACACTTATTGGCTGGAAAAGCAGCAGGGTCTGATCAAGGTCATCGGCCTGCAGAACTACCTGCAATCGCAGATGTAATCAGCTTGCCGTAACGGGCTGCATGGTTGTAAAAAAGCCCCCGGTAGCTCGCTACCGGGGGCTTTTTTGTAGGCTTACGCCCGGTCACGCTCCAGCAACGGCTTGAGGTAGTGGCCGGTATACGACTGCTTCATCTTGGTCACCTCTTCAGGCGTACCCACCGCGATGATCTGGCCGCCCTTGGAGCCGCCCTCCGGGCCGAGGTCGACCAGCCAGTCGGCGGTCTTGATCACGTCCAGATTGTGTTCGATCACCACTACGGTGTTGCCGTGATCGCGCAAGCGGTGCAGTACATCGAGCAACTGCTGGATATCGGCGAAGTGCAGGCCGGTTGTCGGTTCATCGAGGATGTACAGCGTCTTGCCGGTATCGCGCTTGGACAGCTCACGGGATAGCTTGACCCGCTGCGCCTCGCCCCCGGAGAGGGTCGTGGCCGACTGACCAAGCTTGATGTACGACAGGCCGACATCCACCAGCGTCTGCAGCTTGCGCGCCAGCGCCGGCACTGCATCGAAGAATGCGCGGGCATCCTCGATGGTCATTTCCAGCACCTCGTGGATGTTCTTTCCTTTGTACTTGATCTCCAGCGTCTCGCGGTTGTAGCGCTTGCTCTTGCACACGTCGCAGGGCACGTAGATGTCCGGCAGGAAGTGCATCTCGACCTTGATCAGGCCATCGCCCTGACACGCTTCGCAGCGGCCGCCCTTGACGTTGAACGAGAACCGTCCCGGACCATAACCGCGCGCACGCGACTCGGGCACCCCTGCAAACAGCTCGCGCACCGGCGTGAAGATGCCGGTATAGGTCGCCGGGTTGGAGCGTGGGGTGCGGCCAATCGGGCTCTGGTCGATGTCGACCACTTTGTCCAGATGCTGCAGGCCGTCCATGCTGCTGTGTGCGGCGGCCTCATGGCTGGTAGCGCCGTTCAGCGCAGTCGCCGCCAGCGGGAACAGCGTGTTGTTGATCAGCGTCGACTTGCCCGACCCGGAGACACCGGTCACGCAAGTCAGCAAGCCTATCGGGATTTCCAGATCGACGTTCTGCAGGTTGTTGCCACGCGCGCCTTTGAGCTTGAGCGACAGCTTCTTGTCACGGGGGGTGCGCTTGGCCGGCACAGCGATCTTCTTGCGCCCGGACAGGTAGGCACCGGTCAGCGAATCAGGGTGGTCCATGACCTCCTGTGGCGTGCCCTCGGCAACGATCTGGCCACCATGTACACCAGCGCCCGGGCCGATGTCGACAACGTAGTCAGCCAGGCGAATGGCGTCCTCGTCGTGCTCCACCACAATCACCGTGTTGCCCAGGTCGCGCAAGTGATTGAGCGTGCCGAGCAAGCGGTCGTTATCGCGCTGATGCAAGCCAATCGAAGGCTCGTCGAGGATATACATGACGCCGACCAGGCCCGCGCCGATCTGGCTGGCCAGGCGAATACGCTGCGCTTCGCCGCCGGAGAGGGTGTCGGCACTGCGATCCAGGGTCAGGTAATCGAGGCCGACGTTGACCAGAAACTGCAGACGCTCGCAAATCTCCTTGAGGATCTTCGAAGCGATCTCGCCGCGGCGACCGGTCAGGGTCAGCTCGCTGAAGTAGGTGCTGGCATCGCCAATCGGCAGGTTGGTCACCGCTGGCAGGGTTTTCTCGCCAACCCATACATGCCGCGACTCACGGCGCAGGCGCGTGCCGCGACAGTCCGGGCATGGCTGCGTACCGAGGAACTTCGCCAGCTCTTCACGCACCGTGGCCGACTCGGTCTCGCGGTAACGTCGCTCCAGATTCGGCACGATGCCTTCAAACGGGTGCGAGCGCTTGACGATATCGCCACGGTCATTCAGGTATTTGAAGTCGACGTTCTGCTTGCCGCTGCCCTGCAGAATGATCTTTTGATCCTCTGCTGCCAGTTCAGCGAACGGTTGTTCCAGGCTGAAGCCAAAATGCGCGGCAAGCGAGCCAAGCATCTGGAAGTAGTACACGTTGCGCCGGTCCCAGCCACGGATCGCGCCCTCGGCCAGGGTCAGCTCGGTATTGACCAGGCGCTTGGTGTCGAAGTACTGCTTCACGCCCAGGCCATCGCAGGTCGGGCACGCGCCAGCCGGGTTGTTGAAGGAGAACAACTTGGGTTCCAGCTCGCTGATGGCATGGCCGCAGACCGGGCAGGCAAAGCGCGCAGAGAAGATGATTTCCTCGCCGGGCTCGTCGTCCATCGGCGCTACCAAGGCAATGCCGTCAGCCAGCTTCAGCGCGGTCTCGAACGACTCGGCCAGGCGCTGCTGCAGGTCGCTGCGGACCTTGAAACGGTCGACCACGACATCGATGCTGTGTTTTTTCTGTTTTTCGAGGGTCGGCAGCTCGTCCATCTCGTACAGCTTGCCGTTGACCCGCACGCGCACAAAGCCCTGCGCGCGCAGCTCGTCGAACACCGCCAGGTGCTCGCCCTTGCGCTCGCGGATGACCGGCGCCAGCAGCATCAACTTGCTGCCCTCAGGTTGCTCGAGCACCAGGTCGACCATCTGGCTGACCGTTTGCGCTTCCAGCGGGATGTCATGGTCCGGGCAGCGCGGGGTACCTACCCGTGCATACAGCAGACGCAGGTAGTCGTAGATTTCGGTAATGGTGCCGACCGTCGAACGCGGGTTGTGCGAGGTTGATTTCTGTTCGATCGAGATTGCCGGGGAAAGGCCCTCGATGGTGTCGACGTCGGGCTTTTCCATCATCGACAGGAATTGCCGGGCGTAAGCCGACAACGACTCGACATAACGGCGTTGACCCTCGGCGTAGAGGGTGTCGAAAGCCAGCGATGACTTGCCGGAACCGGACAAACCGGTGATCACGATCAACTTGTCCCGGGGCAGGGTCAGGTCGATGTTCTTCAGGTTGTGGGTACGTGCCCCACGAATCAGAATCTTGTCCACTGCGGCCTCGCTTGGCGGGCATAAACATAGAAGTATACGGCGCGCTGCCATTACGCGGCAAAGCGTCGCGTATATGCCGTCAAGGCGTGGGACTGATAGAATCGCCGCCGGTTCACACGAGGTTTATCCATGCACGACACCCACAACGAGCGCATGAGTGGTAGCGAGACTCGCGCCGCCGGTGGCCTGGCCCTGGTCTTTGCCTTTCGTATGCTGGGCATGTTCATGGTGCTGCCGGTACTTGCCACCTACGGCATGGACCTGGCCGGCGCCACGCCTGCGCTGATCGGCCTGGCCATCGGTGCCTACGGCCTGACCCAGGCGGTGCTGCAGATCCCGTTCGGGATGATCTCCGACCGCATCGGCCGGCGCCCGGTGATCTACCTTGGGCTGATCATCTTCGCCCTGGGCAGTGTGCTGGCAGCCCAGGCCGACTCGATCTGGGGCGTGATCGCCGGGCGCATTCTGCAGGGCGCCGGGGCGATCTCGGCAGCGGTCATGGCGCTGCTCTCCGACCTGACTCGAGAACAGCACCGGACCAAGGCCATGGCCATGATCGGCATGAGCATCGGTTTGTCGTTTGCCGTGGCAATGGTTGTGGGGCCATTGTTGACGCGCGCCTTTGGTTTGTCGGGATTGTTCCTCGCGACTGCAGGACTTGCCCTGGTCGGCATCCTGCTGGTGGCCTTCCTCGTGCCGCGTGCGCACAGCACCCTGCGGCACCGCGAGTCGGGGGTGGCGCGCAAGGCCATCGGCCCAACCCTGCGCCATCCGGACCTTCTGCGCCTGGACGTGGGTATTTTCGTCCTGCATGCGATCCTCATGGCCAGCTTCGTTGCGCTGCCCTTGGCCTTTGTCGAGCGCGGCGGCCTGCCCAAGGAAGAACACTGGTGGGTATACCTGACCGCGTTGTTCGTCTCATTTTTTGCAATGGTGCCGTTCATTATCTACGGCGAAAAAAAGCGCAAGATGAAGCGTGTGTTGCTCGGTGCGGTGAGCGTTCTGCTGCTGGTCGAGGTGTTCTTCTGGCAGTGGGCTGACAACTTGCACGGACTGGTGATCGGCACCGTGATATTCTTTACTGCCTTCAACCTGCTGGAGGCATCCTTGCCTTCGCTGGTCAGCAAGGTGTCGCCCGCCGGCGGCAAGGGAACGGCCATGGGGGTTTATTCCACCAGCCAGTTCCTCGGTGCCGCGCTGGGAGGAATCATCGGTGGCTGGTTATTCCAGCATGGTGGTCTGGGCATGGTGTTCGTCGGTTGTGCGCTGCTGTGTGCTGTGTGGTTGGTCGTCGCCTTGAACATGAACGAGCCGCCCTATGTGACCAGCCTGCGCATGCCACTGACGCCTGAGGCGGTCCGGGAAGCCGGGTTGACCGAACGCCTGATGGCCGTGCCGGGTGTGACCGACGCCGTGGTGGTGGCAGAAGAAGCCGCCATCTATATCAAACTGGATACGAAAATTTTGGACCGTGCGACCCTCGAGCGTCTGGTAAATCCAGCCTCATCGGCGTGCGAAGCCTAGGAGAACGTTATGGCCCGTGGGGTTAACAAAGTCATTCTGGTCGGTACCTGTGGTCAGGATCCCGAAGTCCGCTACCTGCCCAACGGTAACGCCGTGACCAACCTGAGCCTGGCCACCAGCGAGCAGTGGACCGACAAGCAGTCCGGTCAGAAGGTCGAGCGTACCGAGTGGCACCGTGTGTCGATGTTCGGCAAAGTTGCCGAAATCGCCGGTGAGTACCTGCGCAAGGGTTCCCAGGTCTACATCGAGGGCAAGCTGCAGACCCGCGAGTGGGAAAAAGACGGCATCAAGCGCTACACCACTGAAATCATCGTCGACATGCAAGGCACCATGCAGCTGCTCGGCGGCCGTCCGCAGAACCAACAAGGCGGCGGTGATCAGTACAACCAGGGTGGTGGTAACAACTACAACCAGGGCGGTGGTCAGCCACAGCAGTACAACCAGCAGCCACAGCAGCAGGCACCGCGTCAGCAGGCACCACGCCCGCAGCAGGCTCAGCAGCGCCCGGCGCCGCAACAGCCAGCGCCACAGCCGGCGGCTGACTTCGACAGCTTTGATGACGATATTCCGTTTTAATCAATAGTCTTGTCGTAATAAAAAGCCCGCAGCATCTTATGCTGCGGGCTTTTTTATTGACTCGATGTCAATGTTTCGATGGTTTGTTAGTGAAAGTTGCAGGTGTGCTTCAAAGATAACTTTTAGTGTAGGAAGTTTCTGAGGTTGCTTGCTTGGTAATCAATGCCCGAATTTATTAAGTACAATCCGCTTTTTCAAGGAGCGGGCCCATGCAGGACATCATTTCTTCAAGTCGAATTACAATCAAAGACTCGCAAAGCGAGTATTGCGTTGCCGGCTTTGTCGATGCCTATCAGGCATACGTCAACGCTGAGGAGGGCGGCGCAGTGTATGCCTACTGGCTGTTGGTAGGCGTGGGCTTTCTCGTGACAGCCATCGGTGTCATCACCATGATCTTCGGCCCGGAAACCATAACGTATGACAGCATGGCTGGGCCGACGTTATTCGAGTATATACAGATCTATCCGGGGCCTATCGCAACGATTGGTAGTGTGTGCATGGCTGTGGGCAGCAAGTTGGGTTCTAAGGAAATCATGACCTGCGAGTCCTATTTGCAGGTCAACTATCAGTTAAAGTCTGAAGACGGTCAGGATGTGTCTAATACCGTCAAGATCACTCACCTGGGTGAAGATAAATTTGAGATTACATTGAATCAATGATTCGCTTGCTGAGCGTCTTGGAGTTCCGCGCTTGCCTGGAGTAGCGAAGGCCCCCAGCGCTGCAACGCGCCGAGGGCCTTTTGGGCTCATGTAATTTGGACTTCAAACACGCTGCCGATCAGCTTCAACCAATCTGCAGTCGCTTGATTTCCAGCACTTCGACCTTTTCCCACACCTTCTGCTCAAGGTAGGGTTCACTCTGCAGCCAGATATCGAGTGCGGCGCGGGACTCAAAAGCGATATGCACGTTGGAGCCGATCATCTTGCCCTCGGTGTTGAGCAGTGCTCCGCCGCCAAGGAAATTGCCACTGGCGGCCAGCGCGTGCAAGCGCGCCACATGCTCTTCACGGCACTGCAGGCGGCGTTCAAGGGCATCGTCGTAATCGTAGGCGATAAGCGCAAATTGCATGGTTCAGTTCCTGAAGGTTGGGTTTTCGGCTCAGTGCCGCGCGTGTTGCTGCATCGGCTGATGCGTCGCAGGAGCGGCTTCGCCCGCTGGCCGCGATACCAGCGCAGCAATTGCCGCAATCAATGCAAGGCCACCAATGAAGCAGGCTACCGGCAACCAGTCGTGGTTATCAGCCATCAGCGCATAGCAAATGCTTGGTGAGAAGCCGGCGATGATGAAGCTCAGTTGGGTCGCCAGGCCAACCCCGGTATAGCGCACACGGATGCTGAACATCTCGGCATAGAAGGATGGCCATAGTGCATTCGGCGCACTGTAGAGCACAGATTTGAGCAGCACGGTGCTAAACATGATCAGGCCGATGTTCCCGGTGGTGATCGACCACAGGAACAAGAACACTCCAGCGCTGCAGGCGAACGCGCCCAGGGTGAAGATACGCTTGCGGCCGATGCGGTCAGCCAGCAGGCCGAACAGCGGTTGGCAGAGGAGGGCGACGGCCTGACTCGCGGCAATGGCCGTGAGCATCGACGCGCGCTCGACCCCCTGATTGTTGGTCGCCCAGGATAAGCCAAAGATCATCACCAGCGACGACACCGAGCAGATCAGGGCGCAGCAGAACACAATGATGAAGGCGCGCCCTTCATGGCGGAACAGATCAGCGACAGGCAAGTGTTCTGGCTTGGCTTTACTGGCTTTGAATTCCGGGCTTTCTTCGACGCCGCGGCGGATTATCCAGGTGATGATGACCATTACTGCACTGAGCAGGAACGGGATCCGCCAGCCCCAGCTGAGCAACTGTTCCTCACTCAGCATCGTTAGTGGGATGAATACTGACGTGGCGAGGATCGAGCCCATCGATGCGCCATTGATCAGCCAGCTGGTGTAGAACGATTTGCTCTTGCCCGGAGCGTGCTCCATGGTCAGCAGGCTGGCGCCGACCTGCTCGCCGCCAGCAGAAAAGCCCTGCAGCAGGCGGCACAGCACCAGCAACGCTGGCGCCCATGCGCCGATGCTGGCGTAGGTGGGCAGCAGGCCGATGGTGAACGTGGCGATGCCCATCAGCATCAGGGTCATCATCAGTACCTGTTTACGCCCGAAGCGGTCGCCAAGGTGGCCGCAGACCAGCGCGCCTACGGGCCGGGCCAGGTAACCGACGCCGAACGTGGCCAGGGCTGCCAACGTCCCCGCCATCGGGTCAGACGAGGGAAAGAACAGCGTGCTGAAGACCAGCGCGGCAGCAGAGCCGTAGATAAAAAAGTCGTAATACTCGACGACACTGCCCAGAAAACTGCCGAATGCAGCTCTGCGGGCCATGCGCCGATTGTCGGTCGCGTGAGTTTGCATGGGTTAGCCTTTCTTGTAATTGTGGTGAACGGGGCTTGCAACAGGTCAGCGGCTGCCGAACGGCGCCAATTGGCTGCCTCCACAGACGTGAATCACCTCGGCAGTGATAAAAGCAGCATCTCTCGAGGCCAGGAATGAAGTGGTGCCCGCAATGTCCTCGGGCGTGGTCAGGCGCTTCAAGGGTGTGCTGTTGATCGAACCCTGGGCCATCTGCTCGAAGCTATCGGCATCACGGCCATCGAGCGTGAAAGCCGAGGGCAATAGTCCAGGCGCGATGGCGTTGACGGTGACGTTGTGTGGCGCCAGCTCGCGAGCCATCGAGCGGGTCAACCCGACCAGGCCCGCCTTACAGGCGACATAGGCCGGTGGGCCGCCGGCCACCCAGCAGCGCGAGACCATATTGATCACTCGGCCGCTGTTCTGCCGCTGCCAGTAGGGTGCAACCTGCTGACACAGCAGGGCCGGACCGCGTAGGTTGACAGCCATCATGTGATCCCACTTGGCGACGTCGAAATCGTAGATCGAGCCGCGGTGATTGACCGCTGCGTTGTTCACCACGACATCGATGCGGCCAAAGGCAGCCCCAACATGCTCCACCAAGGTAGCGATGGAGGCCGGATCGCCGAGATCGGCGTGCACTGCCAACGCTCTCTGACCCGGGGACAACGGCAGTTGCGCGACCAGGTTCTGCGCTGCCTCAAGGTCGAGGTCCGCCGCGACCAGGTCCAGGCCGTCCTGGCTCAAGCGAGCGCAGATGGCCCGGCCCAGTTCGCCAGCGGCGCCGGTGACCAAGGCAACCCGACGCGGGTCGGTGGAAGTGTTCATTGGCAAGGTACCTCTTGGCTGGCAGCAGGGACGAAAGGTGTCAGGTTCAGGTAGCGGCCGATCAGGTCGCGGTTACGCCGCAGCTTGTGCAGGTCACTGTGGCGGGCATCGAAATCTTCTACCGAAATCCAGTCGGCAAAGCCGTTGGCACGCAGGGTGGCGAGCATTGCCGGCAGCGGCAGTACGCCTTCATCGGGAGGGCACCATTGCCACTGCCAGCCCTGGCCGGGGCCGAGTGGTTGGTACGCGACGTTCTTGACCTGCACATGGGCCAGATGCGCACCCATCAGGTCGAGCGACATCTGCACATCCTCGCGGCCTTCGATGGCCAGGTTGCCGAGGTCATAGATGATGCCTAACCGCTCGGCGGGGTAATGTTCGGCCACGCGCATGGCCAGCGAAGGGCTGGAACAGATGGTGCGTTGATGCACCTCCAGCGCCAGACGCACGCCGGCCTGTTCGGCCAGTGGCAGGATCTGGTCAAGGAAGCGGCGCATGCGCGCATAGGCCGCTGGATAGCGCTCATCCACGTAGCCAGGTGCCCATAAGCGCAAGCGAGCCTGACCTGCCCGAGCGGCGAGGTCGATCATGTGCTGCGCCTGGTCAGTGTCGCCAACCGCCAGGTAAGGGCTCAGGCAGAAGATTTCCAGGCCGGCGGCCTGGCAGCGCCGGTAGATGTCCTCGACCGCGTGTACTGTCGGGGCGATGGTGCAGCGATTGTTGCTGCGGGCATCCCAGGCGCGAGCAAAGTCCAGGCCAGAGGTATCGGCAACGCGCCACTCAACGCCTTGATAGCCGTGCTCGGCCAGTTGCTCAACCAAGGCTTCGGGAGCCAGGCTTGGCAAAGATGCGCTGGACGCGCCGAGCCGTGGCGGGGAGGTTGAGATCATATGATTGCCCTGGTTATCGATTCCGTGTGGATAGGGTCGATGCTAGAGCAAACTTTTTGTTGAATAAATTGATATAAAATCAGCGCTTGGTTAACTTGTGGGTTGAACAAGGAGCCAGTCATGCACCTTAATGCCATCAACCTGCGCCACTTTCGGGTGTTTCTTGCCGTGGTCAGCGCTGGCAGCCTGGTCACTGCCGCCAAGCTGCTGCACATCACTGTTTCAGCCGTATCGAAAAGCCTCAAGGAGCTAGAGCAAGAGCTGGATGTGCAGTTGCTGCTGCGCGGGCGCAAGGGTGTGCAGTTGACCCAGGCCGGTGAGGCCTTCAACAAACACGCAGCGCAGACCATGGCCAGCTTTCGGTTGGCCATGGACGAAGGCCAGACGGCTGCGCCGGCACCGCAGATCCTCAAGGTTGGAGCGTTGCCGACAGCTGCGGGCTACATGCTCGCACCCGTGGTGGCGCAGATGCGCGAGCGCTACCCGCATGTACAGGTTCGCGTGGAATCCGGTATGTATGACTACCTGGTGGGCAAGCTGCGCACCCGCGAACTCGATCTGATCGTCGGACGGCTGATTGGTCGAGACATGCTCGGAGTGATGTTCGAGGCGTTATATGAAGAGGATTTGCTGCTGGTGGTGCGCACGGGACACCCACTGGCCCAGCGCGAGCAACTGCAGTTGGATGATTTGCGCGCGCACGTACTGCTGGCATCCCCGCAAGGTACCTTGGTACGAACCAGCATCGACAACTTCCTGCTCAGCAGTGGTGGCGTTCAACGCTTTCAGATTCAGGAATCGCTGAGCGAGACATTTTCTCGGGTATACGTCCACGATTATGACGCCGTGTGGTTTGTGCAACGCGGGGTGATCGACCTGGATCTGCGCTTGGGGCTGGTGCAGCAATTGCCTTTCAGCAGTTCCCTGCTGCGCGCACCGATTGGCCTTACTTCAGCGACTGATCGGCCGCTGTCTGACGTAGCGCAGATGTTTGCCGGGATGCTTCGGCAGTGGTGTACCGCCCGCTCTGCTCAGCGCTAGAGCGGGCATCGGCGGCGAATCTGAAGCTGCCGATGCTTTCTTTAGGCAATCAGGCCTTCAAGCCCGCTCCCCACACAGATCCAGCGCAAACCAATGCTCCGTCGCCTGCGCATCCAGCCCCGCCCCAAGCAAGCCAAACAACTTGCCCAGCGCCGCTTCGCGGGTCATGCCGCCGCCGCTGATCAGGCCAGTGTCACGCAGCCGGCTACCGGCGGCATAGGTGTCAAATACCACCGAGCCGACCGGGCACTGGCTGATCGCAACGATCACCACGCCGCCTTGGTGGGCGTCATGCAGCACATCCAGCAGGGCCTGGTCGTCGGACGGCCCGGTGCCGCTGCCGTAGCACTCCAGCACCAACCCTTGCACGCCGCTGTCGAGCAGGCCGCGCAGGTGTTCTGCCTGCAGGCCGGGGAACACCGGCAATACCGCCAGCTTTACCGGCTGGCGCAGCTGACGGTAGTCAAGCACAGCCGGGATGGCTGGCGCGCGCTCGCTGTCGCGATGACGGGGCAGGGCGGCGAAGGCGTCGAATGCCTCGCTGCGCAGCTTGGAGGCGCGGCAGCCGTGCAGCAACTGCTCGTGGAAGTACAGCTGCACGCCGTCCTCGATGCCGCTTTCGAGCAGGCGCAGGGCGCCGATCAGGTTGTCCCAGGCGTCGCTGTCTGGCGCGCCGGCGGGCAACATCGAACCGGTCAGCAGTACCGGCACCGGCAAACCGAGCAGCACGAACGACAAGGCTGCACCGGTGTAGGCCAGCGTATCGGTACCGTGCAGCACCAGCACGCCGTCGTGGCCGTCACGTTCCACCGCTTCGACAATCGCGTCACGCATGGCCAGCCAGTTGGCTTGCTGCATGTTGGCGCTGTCCAGCAGTGGGTTCATTTCACGCAGTGTCCACTGTATCTGCGGAGCATCGTCAAGTTGCGCCAGATGCTCGCGCATGCGCACGTCGAAGCCGCCCGCCGGGGCCAGGCCCTGGGGTGTTTCGAGCATGCCGATGGTGCCACCGGTATAGAGGACGAGAAGATTCTTGACTGCACGCATGGCGCATTCCGTAACGATGAGCGGAGAGAGAAGCAGCCGCCCGCGAACGGGGCGGCTGGCTGGGGAGGATATCAGCGCTGGGTCTGAACCTGACCGACGGTGTTGTCAGCGGTTGTTTCAGCGGCTGCCGGAACTGGCCAGGCGTTGCGGTCCAGGTCCAGGTCAGGGAACTTGCTCGAATCGAACACTGGCTGCTTGATGCCAGCCTTGCGCTGCACATCGTAGTCGCGCATGACCCGCAGGCCGATGTTGAACAGCAGGGTCAGGGCGATCAGGTTGACGAAGGCCAGGCAGGTCATGGTGATGTCGGCGAAGGCGAACACGGTCGACAGGTCTTGCGCCGAACCCCATACGATAAGCGCCAGGACCAGGCCGCGGTAGCCCATCAGCACCGAACGCTTGCGGGTCAGGAACTGCAGGCTGGTTTCGCCCAGGTAGTAGTTGTAGAGGATGCAGGTGAAGACGAACAGCGACAGCGCGACGCTGACGAACAGACGACCCCAGTCACCGACTACAGCGGCCAGCGAGTTCTGGGTCAGGACGATGCCGTCACCTTCGAAGCCTGGGGTGTAGAAGCCCGACAGCAGGATCAGCAGTGCGGTGCAGGTGCAGATCACGAAGGTGTCGAGGAACACGCTGAACGCCTGCACCACGCCCTGTGCGCCAGGGTGCTTGACCGCGGCCACGGCAGCAACGTTGGGCGCACTGCCCAGGCCCGCTTCGTTGGCGAACACGCCACGTTTCACGCCCATCACGATCGCGCTGCCGAGCAGGCCGCCGAACGCAGGGTCAAGGCCGAAGGCGCTTTTGAAGATGGTTTCCAGCATCGCTGGCACGTGCTCGATCTGGCTGCCGATCACATACAGGGTGACGCCGATGTAGGCCAGAGTCTTGACCGGTACCAGCAGGTCGGACACCGAAGCAATACGCTTGATACCACCAAGGAAGACGATCGCCAGCAGCACTGCCAGGGCAATACCGGTCTGCTGCGGCGGGAAGCCGAAGGCATTTTGCAGCGAGTGGGTCACGGTGTACGACTGCAGGCCGTTGAAGGCGAAGCCGTAGGTCACCAGCAACAGCAGCGAGAACACCACCGCCATGCGCTTGAATTTCAAGCCATGCAAGATGTAGTACGCCGGGCCGCCACGGTACAGGCCATCGCCATCGGCGCGCTTGTACACCTGGGCCAGGGTACATTCGAAGAAGCTGCTGGACATGCCAACCAGCGCGGTCACCCACATCCAGAACACAGCGCCTGGGCCGCCGAGGGTCACAGCGATGCCGACACCGGCGATGTTACCGGCGCCAACGCGGCCGGCCAGGCTCAGCATCAGTGCCTGGAACGAGCTCAGCTGGCCAGCCTGGCCACGCAGGGATTCTTTGAACACACCGAACATGTGGCCGAAGTGACGGAACTGGACGAACCGCGAGCGGAGGGTGAAGTAGCTACCAAGTCCGACGATAAGGACGATGAGCAGCTTCCCCGAAAGGAAATCGTTGAGTACTTCGAGCATGGCAAATGACCTCGATTCTTATTCTTCGCGTGGAATGACCAGCGGCGGCAACGACGCGCCGCTTTTCGTTGGGCGCATGGTTGGCCATGACAAGAGTCGTTACAATTTCGCGGGTTGCTCTCAGTTGGCGCGACTTGATGCTATGCTTGCATCACTCGCATCAGCTGGACCTCGTACATGAGCGATCATTTCGCTAGCAACCTGAAATTGGCCTGTAGCCACTACCGCTCTATCTCCGAGGTTTGCCGGCAGCTGTCGATCAACCGCGCCCAGTTCAACAAGTATTTGAGCGGGCAGAGCCGTCCGACGGCCTACAACCTCAAGCGCATCGGCGATTTTTTCGGGGTCGAGGATTACGAGCTGAATTTGCCGCCCGAGCAGTTTGCCCGGCTGATAGGTGCGCGCATTCCTTCGGAGCAGAACGGGCCGTTGAACGACCCCATCAGTGAGCTGTTCAAGCCTTTGCATGCGCATGCCGGCAATCTCTCGCGCTATTGCGGCTACTACTTCGAATACTCCAACTGCATGTCGGTGCCGGGTACCATTCTGGTGTCGCTGGTGCATTTGCGGGAGGAGCGCGGCAGCTTTCTGTTCGAGCGCCAGGAACGCCAGGAGCGCAGCAGCGCCACCGACCTGCATGCCGAAGTGCGCTGCCGCTACCTTGGTGCGGCCTTCCAGCTGCAGGACCGCATGTTCCTGATCGACTACGAATCACTGACCCTCAACGAGATGAGCCAGACCATCCTCATCCCCAGCTTCAAGAGCCGCATTACCCGCTTGAACGGGCTCAAGACCGGAGTCTCCAGCGGCGACCGGCGCAACCCGGCCTGTACCCGCGTGGTCTGGGAGTTTCTCGGCGAGGAGATCAACCGCATCAATGCCTACCGGCAGGTCAAGCTGTACCGCCCGGATGATCCGCGCATCGACGATGACGTGCGCGAGCGCCTCAGCGTCGGCCCGCTGAGCAACGGCCTGTTCGAGATCGAGTAGGCCGCCTCAACCGCGAATGAACGCTGCGGTCACCTCTGCCACCTGGTCGGCGACCTGCGGATTGTCCCGCAGGTGAGCGGCGATGCCGTGGTCGCAGTCGGTCAGCAGCAGGCACTCGACATGTGGCGCCGGCACTGAGCGCAGCAGGGTATGGGTGACTTCTTCCGGGATCGGGCTGTAGCGCTGCACGCCAGACACCCAGCGCGTCCCCGCCGAGGTCCCCGCGCCTTGGCCATAAGCACGCGAATTAAGCCCGTCGTACTCACCGATCACCAGCAATACCTGGCCGGTAAAGGTGCGCAAGAATTCATAGCTGTCACATTGCAGAAAGGCGAACGGCTGGCGAATCGCTGCGGTGAACGCCGGGCCGAATGGCGCCTGGTGCGCCGCGTCCGGGTAAACCGCCGGGCAGATCAGCACCAGTTTGGAGATGCTTGGCAACTGCGCGGCCATCTTCAGCGCAATGGCTGCACCAAGGCTATGGCCGATCAGGGTATGGCACTGCTCGGCGATATGCTGATGAAAGCTCAGTGCCTCGTGCAGATTGGTGTGCAGCGACGGCGCGGCGGCGCCCGGTTGGCTGGCCAGGCTGTGGCCGGACAGGTTACCGCTGAGCGAGCCGATGCCCTGCGCCTGCAGGCGATACAGCAACGGGTTGAGGCGGGTGAAGTCCGAGCGTGCGCCACCGACGATAAAGGCGGGCGGGGCGTGTGCAACATCGGGCACCAGCAGTCGTGCCTGCTGCCGATAGCCGTCGAATGACTGTTCGATGAACCGCTCTGCGCCGGGCGCTGCCTCGTCATACTGCCAGGTCGAACGGTGTGCAGCGATGGATTCGGTGGGCATTTGGACCTTCGCGCTGAGCAGGGGATGGCGCGCTCAGTATAGGTCGATAACAGCCCCGCACAGTGCGCTACCGCAGTGCCGAGCAACGCCGCAATCCAGCAGGCGTTGGACTTCCCCTGTCGGAAACCGCAAAATGCTTTTTCTTCCAACGATCTGAGCGGACTTTTTTACCCTATGCGTATGCGCCTGATGCTGTTGGGTGGTGGCAATGCCCTCGGGCAAGCGCTGATTCGTCTCGGGGCCGAGGAAGACATCGGATTCCTGGCGCCGCGTCCGCCGGACAACGGCTGGGATCCGGCCAGCCTGACCCTGCTGCTGGACGAACACCGCCCCAACGTGGTGATCAACCTCGCCTATTACTTCGACTGGTTCCAGGCCGAGGCGGTCAGCGAACAGCGCCTCGCCCAGCAAGAGCGCGCAGTCGAGCGCCTGGCCGAGCTGTGCCAGCACCACGAAATGATCCTTGTGCAACCTTCCAGCTATCGCGTGTTCGATGGCTCGCGGGCCACTGCCTACAGCGAAAAGGACGAGCCGGTGCCCCTGGGCAGCCGCGGCCAGGCGCTGTGGCGGGTCGAGCAGAGCGTGCGCGCAACTTGCCCGCAGCATGTGCTGCTGCGCTTTGGCTGGGTGCTGGACGAGAGCATCGATGGCACCCTCGGGCGCTTCCTGACCCGCGCCGAGCAGCCGCAGGAATTGCTCCTGGCGGACGATCGCCGCGGCAATCCGACACCAGTGGACGATGCGGCCCGGGTCATCCTCTCGGTGCTCAAGCAACTCGACTGCGCCGCGCCGCTGTGGGGCACCTATCACTACGCCGGCAACGAGGCGACCACGCCGCTGGCGCTGGGCCAGGCGATCCTTGCCGAAGCACAGCAATGGCGCCAGCTCGCAGTGCAGGCACCCACCGCCCAGGCTCACGCCGCGCGGCCGGACGCCAGCGAAGAGCCGCAGAACGCGGTGTTGGCCTGCAAAAAGATCCTTCATACCTTCGGCATCAAGCCGCGCGCCTGGCGCTCGGGCCTGGCGCCTTTACTGGACCGATTCTACCGACATGGCTGACGCCCCTATTCTGATCACCGGCGGCGCGGGCTTCATCGGCTCGCACCTGTCCGACGCCTTGCTGGGCAAAGGCTATGCGGTGCGTATCCTTGACGACCTGTCCACCGGCAAGCGCGCCAACCTGCAGTTGCAGCATCCCGGCCTGGAGCTGATCGAAGGCGATGTCGCCGACGCCGCTCTGGTCGCCCGTGCTGCCGCTGGCTGCCGCGCCGTTGTGCATCTGGCTGCCGTGGCCTCGGTGCAGGCCTCGGTGGATGACCCGGTGAAAACCCACCAGAGCAATTTCATCGGCACGCTGAATGTCTGCGAAGCCATGCGCCTGAATGGCGTGCGTCGGGTGCTGTTTGCGTCCAGCGCCGCGGTGTACGGCAACAATGGCGAAGGCCAGTCGATTGCCGAAGATACCCCCAAGGCGCCGCTGACGCCTTACGCAGTGGACAAACTTGCCAGCGAGCAGTATCTGGATTTCTACCGCCGCCAGCATGGCCTGGAGCCGGTGATCTTCCGCTTCTTCAACATCTTCGGCCCGCGCCAGGATCCGTCCTCGCCGTATTCCGGGGTGATCAGCATCTTCAGCGAGCGCGCTACCCAAGGCTTGCCGATCAAGGTATTTGGCGACGGCGAGCAGACTCGCGACTTCCTCTATGTTGGTGATCTGGTCCAGGTCATGGTCCAGGCCCTCGAGCAACCGCAGGTGGAAGAGGGCGCAGTGAACATCGGCCTGAACCAGGCCACCTCGCTGAATCAGCTACTGGCCGCGCTGCGCGACGTCATTGGCAGCCTGCCGGAAATCAGCTACGGCGAAGCCCGCTCGGGCGACATCCGCCACTCCCGCGCCGACAACGCGCGCTTGCTGGCACGCTTCGACTTCCCTCAACCAACGCCGATGGTCGAAGGTTTGGCCAAGCTGTTGGGCAGGGGCTAAACACCGTTCTGCAGGTCGCTCAGGCCTGCGGGAAACCCATCTGCGCGTCAGACCTTTCTGAAATCAAATCCAAATGCTTCTGCAAAAGCCCGTCTAGGAATTATCCTACGCGTCTTTCGGAAGCAGCTCAGTTGTCGGGGAATCACCTCAGTCCTAATGTCACAGGGTCGCCAGAAGTGGTGACCGGGTGTGAGAACCCGACAACACAAATTACGGCCAGTTTATGGCAGCCGTGCGCGGGCAGACTTCGGTCTGGCCGGGTTTCTCTTGTGTCTCGGTTTCTCACCCTGTGCACGGCTGCCACCCTCAATCCGTGAGAAGAGCGACGGTGGTGGTTTTCTGTGAACACACAAGAGACCTGACCATGAAAAAGCTCGTCCCGGATCCGCCAGTACCCTATTTCCTGATTAACGCCGAACTCAGCGTGGAAGATGCGCTCGCCCAGGTCGACAAGCTGCTCGACTGCTTGAACGGAACAATCAAAGCCAATCTTTTCGGTGAGCCTATTGGCATCCACAAGTACTTGCTGGAGGTCATAGAGGTGCTCAACCAGTTGATACTTGCATTGGTTGCGCATGCCAGGGACAAGGAGGCGGTGTCATGAAAACCGATATCAAGCACCGCAAAACTCAAGGCCAGACACCTTGCCAGAACCTTTTCTGCGTACAGCGTGATGTGCCACTTGATCAGGCGTTCTCGGAGCTATCCGTACTCCTGGGCTGTATCCGCCATCTCGCTACAGAGGCGGAGATGGAGAATGATCGGCAAGCAGGGAGCGCTGTACGAATATTGAGTGAGCTCGCCAAGGCCCTGATCGATGATATGGAGCTGGGTGTCAGCAGAGCACTGGTTTCGCACTGAAACCCATCCGCTTCAAGGTCTCTGTGTTTATCTCTGGCTTGAGATCGCTGGCGCCCGCAGCGGCCCCAGCGCACTCGACACCGCGCTAACGACCCGACTGCTCGCGGATAATTCCCGGCTCCCTGGCTACGTAATTAGCCGCGACCTGGCTTCACCCCATGCCGCACCACCCGCCGCAGGCAATCGTCCGGCCCCACCACGCGGCCATCCCCGGCTTGCACCTGCAGTGTCTGCAAAGGTTGGCCGTGGGCACTGTCGAGCAAGTGCGAGCGGGTTTCGCCGGTTTCGAATAGAAATTGCTCGCCCCACTGGCGCAGGCCAATCACGATGGGAAACACCGCGCGGCCCTTGTCGGTCAGCACGTACTCCTTGTACGCGCTGCCATCCGAGGCGGGTTGCAGGGTCAGCAGGCCGGTTTCTACCAGCAGCTTGAGGCGCGAGGAGAGGATGTTCTTCGCCAGGCCGAGGCTCTTCTGCAGCTCACTGAAGCGGCGCAGGCCATCGAACGCATCACGCAGAATCATCAGCGCCCAGCGATCACCGAGCACCAGCAGCGCGCGTGCCACGGGGCATTGGTCGTTGATCGGGTCCAGCATGGCGAAAACCTCGCTTGTTTATCTGGTTGCAGATTAAAACCACATTTGCTAGAAAGCCAGTAAGTGGTTTCAATATGAAACCAGTTGTCGAGTGCCTGCCATGACCGCGTTCAGCCCTGCGCCACTTACTCGCTCACTCACTCTGTTGCTTGCCGTGACCTGTGCACTGGCTGTGGCCTCGGTGTATTTCGCTCAACCGTTGCTCGAGTCGATGGCGACCAGCCTGGGGGTGGCAACGGGCAAGGTCGGGCTGGTCGTCGGCGTGACTCAGGCCGGCTATGCGGTTGGCCTGTTGCTGGTCGTGCCATTGGGCGATCTGTTCGAGCGCAAGCGTTTGATCGTCTGTCAACTGCTGCTCTCGGCCGCGGCGCTGCTGGCGGTCGGGCTGGCGCAGGACTGGGCCGTATTGCTGCTGGCGATGAGTCTGGTCGGGCTGCTGGCGGTCGTGGTGCAGGTGGTGGTGGCGCATGCCGCGACCTTGGCGACAGCGCAGGAGCAGGGGCGCGTGGTCGGCCAGGTCACCAGCGGCGTGGTGCTGGGCATCTTGCTGGCGCGACTGGTGGCTGGTGGGTTCGCCGACGTTGCCGGCTGGCGCAGCGTCTATTTTGTTGCTGCCGGGTTGGCGCTGTTGATGGCTTTGCTGCTCTGGCGCAAGTTGCCGAGCGCGCAGCCAGGCGCCCGCAGCGCCAGCTATTGGCAATTGCTGGCGTCGGTTGTCGGTCTGTATCGACACGATCGGCTGTTGCGCCAGCGTGGGCTGTTGGCCTTGCTGACCTTCGCCGCTTTCAGCGTGCTGTGGAGTGCAATGGTACTGCCGCTGAGCGCACCAGCGCTGGCGCTGAGCCATACCCAGATCGGCCTGTTTGGCCTAGCCGGAATCGCCGGTGCGATGGCAGCGTCACGTGCCGGGCGTCTGGCTGACCAGGGCCACGCGCAGCGAACCACAGGCGTGGCCTTGCTGCTGTTGCTGCTGTCGTGGGTAGCCACGGCCTTTCTTGAATACTCATTGCTGGCGCTGGTGCTGGGCGTAGTAATGCTCGATTTTGCCGTTCAGGCGGTGCACGTCACCAACCAGACATTGCTGCTGAAAGGGCGCAGTGAGATGGCCAGCCGCCTGATCGGGGCCTACATGTGCTGTTATTCGCTGGGCAGCGGGGTGGGGGCGGTAGCGGCGAGCTGGGTCTATGCGCGCTGGGGCTGGATGGCCGTGTGCGCAGTGGGCGCGGGGTTCAGCGCACTGGCCTTGATTTATTGGCTGTATCTGCGCTGGCAAACAGGCAATGGCCAGCGCTGACAGCAAAAAGCCGCTGCCTGATGGCAACGGCTTTGTCATGCAGCAACGATCAGAACTTGTAGCCAATACCGACCATGTACACCCATGGATCGACTTCAACGTCGACCTTGGTCTTGCTGTAGCCCAGTGCGGCAGGGCCGTCGACGGTGGCTTTGGTGTCGATGTCGACGTACCAGACCGAGGCGTTGACCAGCACGTTGTCGGTGATCATGTAGTCCATGCCAACCTGGCCGGCGATGCCGATCGAGTCCTGCATTTTCAAGTTGCTGAAGCCTTGCTGCTTGCGCGCGCTGCTCAGGTCTTCATCGAAGAACAGGGTGTAGTTGATGCCCACGCCTACGTACGGCTGGAACTTGGAGGCTGGGTCCATCGGGAAGTACTGCAGCGACAGGGTCGGTGGCAGTTGCTTGATGTCGGCCAGCTTGCCATCCAGGCCGCCGCCCAGGCCCTTGACGCCAACGGTGTGCTGGAACGGCGTGGCCGCCAGCAGCTCGACGCCGATGTGATCGCTGAGCATGTAAGCGAAGGTCAGGCCCAGCTGCGTGTCGCTGGTCAGGGTTGCCTTGGTGCCGGCTACCTTGTTGCCGTCGAAGCGCAAGTCGCCGCTGCTTTCGTTGGGCGCGGTGGTGATGGCGCCGGCGCGGACAATGAAATCACCCGGCTGGTGAGCGTGGGCAGCAGGCGCAACGAGGGCCAGGGCGACGAGCGAGGCGCCGAGCAAGGACTTGTTCATGGAAGCTCCGAAAGGACATTGGTAATCAATGGCCTAATGGTACGGAGGCGCTTAAACCAAATGTTTGACCCAGCTCAACGAAGCGCGGCATAGCCGTCCTGCGGGCTTATTTCAGTTCGTAGGCGTAGATTTTTTCGGCTTCCATCTGGTATCCGGCGTCAGCCAGCTCGCTGCTGCTGGCTTTGACCTGCATACGCCCTTCGATCCAGTACGGTTGGTACAGGTCTTCGACGCGTACGCCCATCTCGCTGAAAATATGCACGATCTGATTCGACGGCGGTGGCGGCACGTGAATGCAGGCGCCGTAATACGGCACCAGCAAGAACTCGGTGGTACGGCCTTCTTCACTGACTTCCAGCGGCACGATATAGCCCGGCAGCTTGACCTGCTGATTGTCCAGCGCCTGCACCACCGGAGCATTGGCCGATTGCTGTGGTGCTGGCGGCGCGGACTCGGCCGCCAGCGCGTTGCCGATCTGCGACAGGTCGTGCAGCGGCGCCAGCTGCGGGGCTTGCACTGGCGCGCCTTCGGGGATCAATGCCGGCCAATCCAGCTCGCGCGGCTCAGCCGCCCACACCGGCGAGCTGAAGAGCAGCACCAGTAGCATGAGGCAGCGCGGGAGCTGAGCGCTAAGGCGGGGCAGACGCATGGTAATCACTCACAAATGAATCGACAGACCATCAGCCAATGACTGCCGATAGGCACGCCAGGCCGGCACGCTGCCCATCAGCAACGCTGCGCCGAGGATGATAGCCAGCAGCGTCCATTCATGGCTACTCGGCCAGGCCAGTGGCAGGTACAAACCATAGTTGGCCTGCACGTAGCCCTGAGCCAGAGCGATGCCGGCATACAGCAGGCCAAGCCCGGCGACGATACCGGCTACCGCCAACGCCAGCGCCTCGAGGACCAGCAGGCCGGCGATATGCCAGGGCCGAGCACCCACCGAGCGCAGAATGGCCATCTCCCGGCGGCGCTCGTTGAGGCTGGTCAAAATCGCCGTGAGCATGCCGATCAAGCCGGTCAGCACGACAAACAACGACACCACGAACAGGGCTTGCTCGGCGGTCCCCATCAGGCTCCACAACTCCTGCAGGGCCACGCCCGGGAGAATCGCCAGCAACGGCTCGTTGGCGTACTGATTGATCTCGCGCTGCACGCTGAAAGTGGCGATCTTGTTGTTTAGGCCAAGCATGAAGGCGGTGATCGCAGTCGGTTGCAGGTCCATGCCGCGCGCTTGCTCGGCGCTGATGCGGCCGGCGCCGCGAGCCGGTACGCCGTTGTGCCAGTCGACGTGAATGGCCTCCATGCCGGCCAGGCTGATGTGCAGGGTGCGGTCAACCGGGGTGCCGGTGCGTTTGAGCACGCCGACCACAGTGAACGGTTTGTCATCGTGTTTGACCAGGCTGATCGCCGCTACGCCATGGGCCAGCACCAGCTTGTCGCCGAGTTTGTAGTGCAGTGCCTCGGCGACTTCGGCGCCCAGCACCACGTCGAACGGGTTATCGGCAAACGGCCGGCCCTGGCTGAGTTCCAGGTGCTGGCGCCGGCCGTACTGGTAGTGGCTGAAGTAATCGGTACTGGTGCCCATCACCCGATAGCCGCGATGCGAGTCGCCCAGCGAAATCGGGATCGCCCACTTCACCCGCGGGTCGCTGGCGTAGTGTTGATAGCTGTCCCAGCGGATGTTGTTGGTGGCGTTGCCGATGCGAAACACCGAGTACAGCAGCAGGTTGACCGAGCCCGAGCGGGCGCCGACGATCAGGTCGGTGCCACTGATGGTGCTGGCAAAGCTGGCGCGGGCTTCGGTGCGGACCCGTTCCACGGCCAATAGCAGGCAGACCGACAGGGCAATCGCGAAGGCGGTAAGAAAGGCCGTGAAGCGCCGGTTGGCGAGGCTGGCCAGAGCAAGGCGGAGCAGGTACATCAGGCCTCCCGGGGCGCGGCGGCGCGATTGAGTTCGGCCAGTGACAGGTGTCGATCGAACAGCGGCGCCAGGCTCTGGTCGTGGCTGACGAACAATAGGCTGGAGCCGGCAGCGCGGCATTCGTCGAACAGCAGCCGGATAAAGGCTTCGCGGGTGTCGGCATCGAGCGCCGAGGTTGGCTCGTCGGCGATCACCAACTCCGGCTGGCCGATCAGCGCCCGGGCCGCGGCTACTCGTTGCTGCTGGCCGATCGACAGGCTATCGGCGCGCCGCGCGAGCATTGCCGGGTCAGTCAGGCCCAGGTGCGCGAGCAGTTGCGTGGCGGCCTGATCGACGCTGCCATGGCGCTGGCGGGCACGCTCGGCGCGGCTGGCAGAAAACCGACAAGGCAGTTCGACGTTTTCCCGCACCGACAGAAACGGCAGCAGGTTGAACTGCTGAAAAATGTAGCCGGTGTGATCGACGCGGAAGCGATCGCGCGCGCCCTGGCCCAGCTCGGCCAAGGTCTGACCGAGCAGGCGCACGCTGCCTTGCGCCGGCAGGTTCACACCGCCAAGCAGGCCGAGCAGGGTGGTCTTGCCGCTGCCGCTGGGGCCCTTGAGAAACAGCGCTTCGCCCGCTTCCAGGCGAAACTGCGGGATATCCAGCAGCGGCGCCTGGCCGGGCCAGGCGAACAGCAGATCACGCAGTTCGATCAACGCCTGGCTCATTCAGAACGCGACCGTCGCAGTGGTCGGCGTTGCTTCAAGGCCTTTTTGGCCATTAGGGCCAATCAACTGCACGTTGATCTTCTGCATCGCCGGGTAAGCCTTGAACAGCGGCGCGAGGTCGATGCTGGCGAGTTTGCCGGGGTTGCTGCAGGTAAACTGATAGTGCGCTTCGATATCGCTGTGGGCGTGTTTCTCGGTTTTGCCGGCAGCGGCTGCTGGTGCGTCGAACAGCGGGCTTTGCAGCTCCTGCGCGTCGATGCTACAGCCAGCGTCCTTGGCCAGACCCAACAGCTGCAGCGGCTGCTCCAGTTGCTGGCGTACGCTGGCTACCTTGGCCTTGTCGGCATCGCTGCTGGCGGCGTGTTCAAAGCCCACCAGGTTCATCGCCGGGCTGTCCAGGCCAAGCTCGAGGGTGTTGCCATCCAGTACTACGTCGAGTTTGGCCACGCCGTGTTCATGGGCGCCCAGCGCGGTGTGGTCGTGATCGTGATCATGCTCATCGTGGGCATGCGCCACGGCCAGGGGCAGCAGGGCGAAGGGCAGTGCAAGCAACAGACGGCGCATGGACAACTCCAGAGAGCAGGGCGAATGATTTAGTAATGTTATAACAATTTTTCTAGCGAGTGCCAGCTGCTTGGCGAAGGTTTCATGTCGTGGGAGCATGGGCGCCAGGCAATTGTGAGCGAGGAAGCCAAGGTGAGAATACGAGGAACGATCGGCGAGTGGCCGGTGGACCTGACCATCGAGCTGGAGCCGGCGGAATGGGCGCAGCTTGGGCGTCAGGTGGAGTTGGCTGCGCCGGTGGAAAAGGCAACGCCGGCACCCGCGGTGCGGCAGAACGATGACCAGTGGCAAGCTGCGCGCGAAGCCTTGCGCGTGGCCGGACAGATGACTGGGCCAGAATTACTTGAGCAACTGGAGCAGTTGACCGGCAGCACGGCGGCGGGCAAGCGGCTGCTGGTGCGTTTGCGTCACAGTGCTGAGGTGAGGGTGGAAAGCGCGGGGGATGCGCCTGTTTATCACTGGATCGGTTGAAGCATAGTGGGCCAGCTACGCTGGCCTTTCGCGACACAAGGCCGCTCCTACAGGCGACCGAGTTGCTCATGGCTCACCGCCGGCCTGTAGGAGCGGCCTTGTGTCGCGAAAGGGCCGCGCAGCGGCCCCAGGATCTGTGCGGCCCCGCAGACCGTCGGGCCGATATGCGCCTCAATACATCAAGGCAAACAACTTGCGCCGATACGCGGTAACCAGCGGGTGCTCATTGCCGAGCAGCTCGAACACCTGCAACAGCGCCTTGTGCGGCAATCCGCTTTCATAACCGCGATTACGCTGGAACAGCTTGAGCAACCCATCCAGCGCCGCTTCGTACTGCTGGCGCGCCAACTGCTGAATGCACAGCTGATAAGCGGCTTCGTCGTCCTCAGGGTTCTGCGCCAGACGGCTCTTCAACTCGGCGGCTTCCGGCAGGCTGGCGGCCTGGCGCAAGAAGGTCAGCTGCGCCTTGGCGCCGGCCAACGCTGCCTTGTGCTCGTCGCTCTTGACCGCACCCAGCACGGCCTCAGCTTCACTCAGGTCGCCACGCTCGGCCAGGCAACGGCCGTACAGGATCAACGCCTCGGCATTGCTGTTGTCTTCGCCCAGCAACAGCTTGAGGGTCGCTTCGGCCTCGGCAAAGCGGCTTTCGGCAAACAGCGCCTTGGCTTCTTCCAGTGGCGAGGCAGTCGGCGCGGCAGGCATCTGCACGTGCGGCTCGAGCAGGGCGCGAATCGCCGATTCGGGCTGCGCACCGGCAAAGCCGTCGACCGGCTGACCGTCCTTGAACAGCACCACGGTTGGCAGGCTGCGGATACCGAACTGGGCAACCACCTGCTGCTCGACGTCGCAGTTGATCTTGGCCAGCAACAGCTCGCCCTGATAACCCTCGGCTATCTTGGCCAGCAACGGCATCAGCGCCTTGCATGGCGCACACCACTCGGCCCAGAAATCCACCAGCACCGGTTTGTGGAAGGAGTTCTCGATGACCAACTGCTGAAAGTTGGCGTCGGTAGCATCGAAAATGTACGGCAGGGCGTTGGTATCGGGGGCTTGGCTCATCGCAACTCTCGCAAATCTCTGAATGACACCACTATAAAGGCTCGCGGCTGGCGTGGTACAGGCTGACCCGGCGGAATTCGTGCGGTTCGGCCAGGTCGGGCAGGGTCAAGCCTTCGAGCACGTCCAACTGACGGTACAGCGGGTGGCTGAAATTGCGCACCCGCGAGTCGGCCACCAGCACCTGGCGGCCACGGCTGAGAAACCCATCGAGCAACGGCAGGTTGGCCGGGTCGTACAACACATCAGCCACCAGAATCAGATCGAAGCGGTCGGCCTCGGCAAAAAAATCACTGCTGTAACCGAGCTCGACCTGGTTCAGCGCAGCATTGGCTTGGCACGCAGCCAAGGCCAGCGGATCAAGGTCGCAGGCAACCACCTCGACAGCACCCGCCCGCGCTGCGGCGATCCCGGCAATGCCCGAACCGGCGCCAAAGTCGAGCACGCGCATGCCCTCGACCCACTGTGGATTGGCCGCCAGGTAGCGGGCCATGGCCAGGCCGCTGGCCCAGCAGAAGCTCCAGTACGGCGGCTCATCGAGGATGCGCTGGGTCTCTTCGCGGGTGAATGCGCGGTGCATGTTGTCGGCGTCGAGCAGCCACAGTTTCAGCGCGCACTCCGGCAGCGCAGTGGCAACCAGCTGCGCTTCGCCGATCAGACCGCTGAGCGCATGCTGCAACTGCACTGGCGCCATTTACGGGGCTTTCTCGAAGCGCAGCGGGCCGGTGGCCTGGCTCGTAGCCTGGACGATGCGCTGTGGCGGCAGGTGCATGATCAACTGACCCGAGCGGCTGGCGCGACCGCGCAACTCGACGCGGGCACCGGCCGGGAACGCTTCCGGGTTGAAGCGCAGTTGGTAGGGTAGGTCCTGACCGGTACCGGTCAGGGTGCTGCTGGCCAGCAGCCGCTGCGGGCGATCACGTTCGTCGATCACCAGCAATGCCAGCTCGACCTCGGCACCCGCTGGCACGTCTTGCAGGCTGCCGCTGATTTCCCGTTGATAAGCCGGCAGTGGGCCGAGCGCCGGGGCCTTTTTCACCGTTTTCGGCGCCGGCGTTGCGGGCACCGGTTCGTTTTTAGGTTTATCGCTGCTGCAGGCCGTCATCAGGCCAGCGAGGCAGAGCACGACGAGCGCTCGAAAGTGCATGGAGAAGTCCTTCAGGGGCAGATTTGAGTGGATGGTAACCCCTTTGGCTTGTCTTGCCAGTCGGATGCGCTACCATGGCCCTCCCTTTTTTTGTTGCCTGCCACCATGCACTGTCCCTTTTGCGGTGCCAACGACACCAAGGTCATCGACTCGCGCCTGGTCGCCGAGGGCGAACAAGTGCGTCGCCGGCGCGAATGCGTCGCCTGCGGCGAGCGCTTCACCACCTTCGAAACCGCCGAACTGGTACTGCCGCGGCTGATCAAGCAAGACGGCACCCGCCAGCCATTCGACGAAGACAAGCTGCGAGCCGGCATGCAGCGCGCGCTGGAAAAGCGCCCGGTCAGCGTCGAGCGCCTGGAAGCAGCGCTGGCGCAGATCAAGCACAAGCTGCGCGCCACCGGCGAGCGCGAGGTCAAGTCGCTGGTGGTCGGAGAGCTGGTCATGGAGGCGCTGCGTCAACTCGACGAAGTCGCCTACATCCGGTTTGCCTCGGTCTACCGGCGTTTCCAGGACCTTGACGAATTCCGCGAAGAAATCGACCGCCTGGCGCGCCAGCCGGGCAAAGAGTAAACATGCCCAGCCCGACCGCGATTCTCGACGCCCACTACATGGCCCTGGCCGTGCAACTGGCCCGCAAAGGCCAGTACAGCACCCATCCCAACCCGCGCGTTGGCTGCGTCATCGTGCGTGATGGCGAGGTGGTCGGCGAGGGCTGGCATGTGCGCGCCGGCGAGCCGCACGCCGAAGTGCATGCCCTGCGCCAGGCCGGCGAGCGCGCCCAGGGCGCCTGCGCCTATGTCACCCTTGAACCGTGCAGCCACCACGGGCGCACCCCGCCGTGTGCCGAAGCGCTGGTCAAGGCCGGTGTGGCCCGGGTGGTCGCCGCCATGCAGGACCCTAACCCGCAAGTTGCCGGGCGAGGTCTGCGGCGCCTGGCCGAGGCGGGTATCGAGGTTGTCAGTGGCGTGCTCGAGCAAGAAGCGCGTGCGCTCAATCCCGGCTTCCTGAAACGCATGGAGCACGGCCTGCCGTTCGTCCGCGCCAAGCTGGCGATGAGCCTGGACGGACGCACCGCCATGGCCAGTGGTGAAAGCCAGTGGATTACCGGCCCTGCCGCCCGCGCAGCGGTGCAACGCCTGCGTGCGCGCTCCAGCGTGGTGCTGACCAGCGCCAGCAGTGTGCTGGCCGACAATGCGCGGATGACCGTGCGCGGCGGCGAGCTGGGCCTGGACCCTGATACCACCGCCCTGGCCTTGTCACGGCCACCGCTGCGGGTGCTGATCGACAGCCGCCTGCGCCTGCCGCTGACTGCGCCTTTGTTCCAGGCCGGGCCGGTACTGGTGGTCACCGGCGCCGCCGCTGACCCACGCTATGCCGAGGCCGGCCATGAGCTGCTGCAGTTGCCCGGCGCCGATGGCCGGGTGGATCTGCCAGCCCTGCTCAGCGCCCTGGCGGCGCGTGGGGCCAACGAGATTCTGCTGGAGGCGGGCGCCGGTTTGGTTGGCGCGTTTGCCCAGCTCGGTTTGATCGACGAATACCAATTGTTTGTTGCCGGCACCTTCCTTGGCTCCCGGGCCCGGCCATTGCTGGACTGGCCGTTGGCGAAGATGAGCGAAGCGCCGCGACTGAAAATCACCGAAATGCGCGCGGTGGGCGATGACTGGCGAGTCACAGCCATCCCCCAACCGGCCACCGGCGTATAATGCCCGGCTGGCCCAACGCCGCCCAGTTTCCGAGGAGAACCCAATGTTCACCGGCATCATCGAATCGATCGGCACCATCCGCAGCCTGACCCCCAAGGGCGGTGACGTGCGTGTCTACGTCCAGACCGGCAAGCTCGACCTGGGTGACGTCAAACTGGGCGACAGCATTGCCGTCAATGGCGTCTGCCTGACTGCGGTGGAACTGCCTGGCGACGGCTTCTGGGCTGACGTCAGCCGCGAAACCCTCGACTGCACCGCGTTCAATGATTTGAAAAGCGGCAGCCCGGTCAACCTGGAAAAAGCCCTGACCCCGACCACCCGCCTGGGCGGCCACCTGGTCAGCGGCCACGTCGACGGCGTCGGCGAAATCATCTCGCGCAGCGATAACGCCCGCGCGATCCAGTTCCGCGTGCGCGCACCCAAGGAGCTGGCCAAGTACATTGCCCACAAGGGCTCGATCACCGTCGACGGCACCAGCCTGACGGTCAATGAGGTCGATGGCGCCGAATTCGAGCTGACCATCGTGCCGCATACCCTGTCCGAAACCATCATGGCCGACTACCGCAGCGGGCGTCGGGTGAACCTTGAGGTCGACCTGCTGGCCCGTTACCTGGAGCGTCTGCTGCTGGGTGACAAGGCTGCCGCACCGAGCAAGGGCAGTAGCATCACCGAAAGCTTCCTGGCCGCCAACGGCTACCTGAAATCCTGATCGAGAAGGGGGTGCCGCGTGGCGCTCAACAGTATTGAAGAGCTGGTCGAAGACATCCGCCAAGGCAAGATGGTCATCCTCATGGATGACGAAGACCGCGAGAATGAAGGCGACATCATCATGGCCGCCGAGTGCTGCCAGCCCGAGCACATCAACTTCATGGCCAAGCACGCCCGTGGCCTGATCTGCATGCCGATGAGCCGCGAGCGCTGCGAGACCCTCAAGCTGCCGCTGATGGCGCCACGCAATGGCTCGGGCTTCGGCACCAAGTTCACCGTCTCGATCGAAGCCGCCGAAGGCGTCACCACCGGGATCTCCGCAGCCGACCGTGCGCGCACCGTGCAGGCCGCTGCAGCCAAGGATGCCAAGGCAGACGATATCGTCAGCCCTGGCCACATCTTCCCGCTGATGGCCCAGCCTGGCGGCACCCTGGCCCGCGCTGGCCACACCGAAGCGGCCTGTGACCTGGCGCGCATGGCCGGGTTCGAGCCGAGCGGGGTGATCTGCGAAGTGATGAACGACGACGGCACCATGTCGCGTCGCGCCGAGCTGGAAGTGTTCGCCGCCGAGCACGGCCTGAAGATCGGCACCATCGCCGACCTGATCCACTACCGCATGATCCACGAACGTACCGTTCAGCGGGTCACCGAGCAGCCACTGGACAGCGAACTGGGCCAGTTCAACCTCGTCACCTACCGTGATTCGGTCGAAGGCGATGTGCACATGGCACTGACCCTGGGCAAGATCTGCGCCGAAGAACCGACCCTGGTGCGGGTGCACAACATGGACCCGCTGCGCGACCTCTTGATGGTCAAGCAGCCCGGCCGCTGGAGCCTGCGCGCCGCCATGAGCGCCGTGGCAGAGGCCGGCAGCGGCGTAGTGCTGCTGCTCGGTCACCCGCTCGATGGCGACGTGGTGCTGGCGCATATCCGCGAAAGCGCCGGCGAAACCCAGGTCAAGACGCCGAGCACCTACAGCACGGTTGGCGCCGGTTCGCAGATCCTGCGTGACCTCGGTGTGCGCAAGATGCGCCTGATGAGCTCGCCGATGAAGTTCAATGCGATATCCGGATTCGATCTGGAAGTTGTAGAATACGTGCCCTCTGAGTGACACAGGCGCGCCAATCGCCCTGACGCTCGTGTCCAAACCCTCCTGCAGGCCGCCTAGGGCGGCCTCGCTCTTTAAAATGAGAACACCGCAATGACCCTGAAGACCATCGAAGGTACCTTCATCGCCCCCAAAGGTCGCTATGCTTTGGTGGTTGGCCGCTTCAACAGCTTCGTCGTCGAAAGCCTGGTGAGCGGTGCCGTTGATGCGCTGGTACGCCATGGCGTCAGCGAAAGCGACATCACCATCATCCGTGCTCCTGGCGCCTTCGAAATCCCGCTGGTTGCACAGAAAGTCGCCCAGCAGGGCGCTTACGACGCGATCATCGCCCTGGGCGCCGTGATCCGTGGTGGTACTCCGCACTTCGAATACGTTGCGGGCGAATGCACCAAGGGCCTGGCCCAGGTGTCGATGGAGTTCGGTGTGCCAGTCGCGTTCGGCGTACTGACCGTCGACTCGATCGAGCAGGCCATCGAACGTTCCGGCACCAAAGCCGGCAACAAAGGCGCTGAAGCTGCCCTGTCCGCACTGGAAATGGTCAGCCTGCTGGCGCAGTTGGAGGCCAAGTGATTAGCGACGAAAGCGATCGTTTCAACCCGCGCGATCCAAAACCTGCGGATGCTGGCAAACCATCGAAAAGCGCCAAGCGTCGCGAAGCACGCAAGCTCGCGACCCAGGCGCTGTATCAGTGGCACATGGCCAAGCAATCGCTGAATGAAATCGAGGCGCAGTTCCGCGTCGACAACGATTTCTCCGACATCGACGGCGCTTATTTCCGCGAGATCCTGCACGGGGTTCCGGCGAAGAAAGACGACATCGATGCCGCGCTCAAGCCTTGCCTGGACACCCCGCTGGAAGAGCTCGACCCGGTTGAACTGGCGGTTCTGCGCCTGTCCACCTGGGAGTTCCTGATGCGCGTTGACGTACCTTACCGGGTCGTGATCAACGAAGGCGTCGAACTGGCCAAGATCTTCGGCGCCACCGACGGCCACAAGTTCGTCAACGGTGTACTCGACAAGCTGGCGCCGCAGGTCCGTGAAGCGGAAGTCAAGGCGTTCAAGCGCTGATTGCGGCGCTGACCAGCCATGGGTGAGTTCGAGCTGATCCGTCATTACTTCGCCGCCGCGCCCTGTGCGCAGGGCGGCGAAGGTGTTGCGTTGGGGATCGGCGACGACTGTGCCCTGCTTGACCTGCCGGCTGCCGCGCAGTTGGCAGTGTCTACCGATACCTTGGTCGCCGGCGTGCATTTTCCGCACGCCTGCGACCCCTCGCTACTGGGCCAGCGCTCGCTGGCCGTAGCGGCCAGTGACCTGGCAGCCATGGGTGCCACGCCCGTCGGCTTTACCCTGGCGCTGACCTTGCCCGAGGTCAGCGAACAGTGGCTCAAGGCGTATGCCGAAGGCCTCGATCGCATGGCGCGACATTGCCGCCTGAGCCTGATTGGCGGCGACACCACCCGCGGCCCACTGAGTATCACCATGACTGTGTTTGGCCGGGTTCCGGCCGGGCAGGCCCTGCTGCGCTCGGGCGCGCAGGTGGGTGACTTGCTCTGTGTGGGCGGCGAGCTGGGCAATGCCGCCGGCGCCTTGCCGTTGGTGCTGGGCGAGCGCGAAGCGGCGGTCGAGATCAGTGCGCCGCTGCTGGCCCAGTACTGGTCACCTTCGCCGCAGTTTGCCTTGGGCCAGGCCCTGCGCGGCAAGGCCACCGCGGCGCTGGATATCTCCGATGGCTTGTTGGCCGACTGCGGTCATATCGCCAAGGCATCCCGGCTGGCGCTCGAGGTGAACCTGGCCGAGGTGCCAGTGTCATCTGCTCTAGTGGCTTTTTCAGGGCCAGCGGCAGCCCGCCAGGCGGCGCTGACCGGTGGCGACGATTATGTCCTGGTGTTCACCTTGCCCCCGCAGCAACTGCCCGCGCTGCGCGACGCTGGCCTGGCGGTGCATGTCATCGGCCGGGCAGTGGCTGGCGAAGGCGTGATTTTGCGCGACGAACACGGCCAGGACATCACCCCGCGACAACGCGGCTATCAACATTTTAGGGAGACACCGTGACCGACCACCCCAATCAGGTGCCTGCGGAGTTCGTTCCGCCTTCGGTCTGGCGCAACCCGTGGCACTTCATCGCCTTTGGCTTCGGTTCCGGCACTTTGCCCAAGGCCCCCGGCACCTGGGGCTCGCTGGTGGCGCTGCCGTTCATTCCGCTGTGGCAGATGTTGCCCGACTGGGGCTACTGGCTGCTGCTGGGTATGACCATGCTGTTCGGCTTCTGGCTGTGCGGCAAGGTCGCCACCGACTTGCGCGTTCACGACCATGAAGGCATTGTCTGGGACGAAATGGTCGGCATGTGGATCACCCTCTGGCTGGTGCCGGAGGGTTGGCAGTGGTTGCTGGCCGGGTTCCTCATGTTCCGCTTCTTCGACATCCTCAAGCCGTGGCCGATTCGCTGGATCGACAAACATGTGCATGGTGGATTCGGCATCATGCTCGACGATATCCTCGCCGGTGTGTTCGCCTGGCTGGGCATGCAGGTTCTAGTTTGGGCGGTAGCCTGATACGGGAGTGGCAGATGGGGTTAAGGACGACGGTGCTGCTGTTGCTGATGCTGCTTGGCGGCGCTGTTGCCAACGCCAGCGACAAGCCTCAGTTGGGCCAGATCCATCTGGTCAGTGAAGACTGGCTCGACTACACCAACGCCGACGGCACTGGCCTGGCGTGGGATGTGTTGCGCCAGGTGTTCGAGCCCGCCGGGGTCAAGGTGTCCATCCAGAGCGCGCCTTACAGCCGTGCCATTGGCTTGGTCAAACGTGGCGAGGCGGATGCCTGGGTCGGCTCCTACAAGCAGGAGAGCGACGACAACCTCTACCCGCGCTGGCACTTCGATGTCGATCATATCTATGCGCTGGGCCTGACCAGCAAGCCCGTGCCGACCCCCGCCAATATCGGCGACTATCGCCTGGCCTGGGTGCGCGGCTACGACTACGGCAGTTACTTGCCGAATGTTCATGAGTTCAGGGAAATCCAGCGTCGCGAAGGGATTCTGCCGATGCTCGAGCATAACCGGGTCGACTTCTATGTCGATTCACTCACAGAAGTCGAGTACGTCCAGGCCCAGGCGCCCAAGCCGGACAGCTTTCGCCGCACTCATGTAGCAGAATTGCCGCTCTATCTTGCCTTTGCTCACAATGAGCAAGGCAAGGCGCTGAGTGAGCTGTTTGACCAACGTATGCAGCAACTGGTGCGCAGCGGCGAGCTGGAAGCGGTCTTCAAGAAGTGGAAGCAGCCCTATCCGTTCACTGCCGACAGCCAGCCTCGCTGAGCACATCCTCGCTAAGCATCGAACCTTTCGATCTTAACCGACGGTATTCACCGTGCGCACGCTTGTCAGCCTGCTGATACAATCGGCCCACGTGAAATTCCAAGTTACTAATCAGGAGCACAACGTGCCCGTCGTCTTTGTTGCCGCCTCGAAACTTCCGACTCCTTTTGCGACCTTCACCATGCATGGCTTTCTTGACGAAGCCACGGGCCGCGAGCACGTCGTGCTCAGCCTGGGTGATATCGCTGATGGTGAGCCGGTGCTCGGGCGTCTGCACTCCGAGTGCCTGACTGGGGATGCGCTGTTCAGCCAGCGTTGCGACTGCGGTTCGCAGCTTGAAGCTGCGCTGCAGGCGATTGCCCGCGAAGGCCGCGGCGTGCTGTTGTACCTGCGTCAGGAAGGCCGCGGTATCGGCCTGTTGAACAAGATCCGCGCCTACGAGCTGCAGGATGGCGGCGCCGACACGGTTGAGGCCAACGAGCGTTTGGGCTTTGCCGCCGACCAGCGCGACTATGGCATCTGTCTGCCGATGCTCGAGCACCTGGGCGTCAAGTCGCTGCGCCTGATGACCAACAACCCGCGCAAGGTCAAGGCGCTGACTGCCATGGCCATCAACGTTGCCGAGCGTGTGCCGCTGCACACCGGTCACAACCCGCACAACAGCCATTACCTGGCGACCAAGGCCGGCAAGCTCGGCCACATGATGGGCACCGAGCACCAGGGTGAGGTGCCGCAGGCGTGACCCGCAGCGAGGTCAAGCGACGGCTGGCCCTGACCTGGTGGCAGTACCTGGCACTGGGCTTGCTGCCGCTGCCGATCATGGCCTGGGCGTTTGGCGGCGGTGACGGCCTGATTCCGGTGCTGGCGATGCCGCTGTTCATTGCCGGTGCCGCGACCATGTTTCTCAGCCTCGCTCGGTTTGCCGCGTACAAGCGCGCGTTGATCCACACCAGCAAGGTGCTCGGCAGCGTCGAAGAGCCCGCGGCCTGGATCGAGCTGGCGCGGGTACGCCGCCTGGCCATGCTGTACGCCTGCATCCCCGCCTGGGTCGCCGCACTGTCGGTGCTGGTCGGGCTGGAGGCAGTGCCCCAGGTGCTGCTGGCGTTGTCCACCGTGGTGATCCTGTACCTCTATCGCATCCCGCGTCAGCTGGGTTGATGCGGCTGCTCTGCTGCCTGCTGCTGATGCTCGGCAGCACCGTTGCCGCCGAGCCACTGCGGGTGGTCAGCCTGGCGCCGTCGATGAGCGAAATCATGCTCGAACTGCACGCCGATGACCTGCTGGTGGGCGTGCTCGACGGCGGCGAGCGGCCAGCGGCGCTGCGTCAGCTGCCGTCGGTGGGTCGCCAGGGCCAACTGGACGTGGAGCGCCTGCTCAGCCTGCGGCCTGACTTGCTGTTGTTGTGGCCCGGCGCCGTGGCCCCCGCCCAGCGCGAGCAACTGCGCCGGCTGGGCATCGCCAGCTACGATGGCGAAGTGGCCACGCTCGAACAATTGCTCAGCCACATCGAAGCTATCGCCAGCCGTATCGGCCGGGCCGAACAGGGCCAGCGCTACGCGGCGGGTTTGCGCCAGCGCCTGCAAGAGCTGCGGCAACGCTACCATCGCGAGCAGCCGCTGACGGTGTTCTATCAGGTCTGGGACAAGCCGCTGTATACCTTGGGCGGCAAGCAGATCATCAGCGATGCTCTTAGTGTATGTGGCGCGCGCAACGTGTTCGCCGACCTGCCGCAGCCGGCGCCGTTGGTTAGTGTGGAGTCGGTGCTGGCGCGCAACCCTGATGTGATTGTCGCGGGCGACCAGGCCCAACTGGCGAGCTGGCGGGCCTGGCCGCAGCTCAAGGCCACGGCTGGCGGTCACCTGCTGGTACTGCCGGACAACGGTTTGGAGCGCCCAAGCGGGCAGATGATCGAAGCTACCGCCAAGCTGTGCGCCTTGCTCGACGCTACAATGCCGGCGTCCAGGTCACGCTGAACAGCCAGCGGCGGCCTTCTTCGCGGTAGGCGTAGGCGCTGTTGTCGTAGCTGTAGAGCGCGCGGCTGTAGCCTTTGTCGAGCAGGTTATCCAGCTTCAGCTCCAGCTTTAGTTCATCACTCGCGGCCCAGCTACTGCGCAGGCCGAGCAAGCCATAGCCGGCCAATCTGTTGCGGTTGGCTTCGTCATCAAAGCTGCTGCTGACGGCTTGCCAGCTGGCGCCCACGCCGAAGCGCTCGTACTGGCGGTCCAGGTCCAGGCTCAGCGTGCGGCGCGCGCGGCGGGCGAGGGTGTGGCCACTGTCGCGGTCACGCGGGTCGATCATGGCCAGGCCGAGTTGGCTGTGCCAGGCACCCCACGTCTGTTTGAGGGCGAGGTCGGCACCGTTGATCCGAGCGCTGGCAACGTTGCGCGGGATCGAGCCCTGGCCAAAGATGATCGCATCGCTCAATTCGGTGCGGTACAGCGACGCCTCCAACTGGCTGTCGCTGCCGAGCTGGCTGCGCCACTGCAGCTCGACGGTCTTGGAATGCTCAGGCTTGAGGTCGGGATTGCTGTACGACGGGTAATACAGGTCATTGAAGGTCGGCGCACGGAAGCCTTCGCTGTAGGACAGCAGCACATCGTTGGCCTGATTGACCGGTAACGTCAGGCTGGCGCTCCAGGTTGTTTGGCCGCCGAACTGCTGGTTCTGATCACGGCGCACGCCAAGCTCGCTGGAGAAGTGCTCACCCTGATAGCGATGCTGCACAAATGCGGCACGGTTCCAGCGGCTGTCCTGATCCAGCTCGGTGTTGGCGTGCACGCGGTCCTGATACCAGTCACCACCCAGCAGCAGCGCGTGCTGCTCGCTCAGGGTCAGGTCGTTCTGCCAGGTCAGTTGGTCGCGGTAGGTGTTGAACACAAAGCGCTCGTCACTGAACTTGTCGCGTTTGTCGTCGCGGTTCTCGCTGTGTGCCAGCTCAAGGCGCGAATGCCAAAAATCGCTCAGTTGTGCATCGAAATAGCTGCCCAGGCTGCTGACGTTGAAGTCGGTGTAGGGCTGCTGGCCGAAGGTCTGGCGGCTGGCGAAGTCATAACGGCCGAACGGGTTGTCGTATTCACTGCGGCCTTGGCTGTCGAGCAGGTTCAGGCCCGCCTCGAAGCGCTCGTTGAACGTGTGGCTGAGGCTCAGGTTGAGCGAACGGTTACGGTAGGCATCATGGTCGCCATCTCTGGCCAGCGACGGCCCGGTCGAGTCGATGCCGGCGGTTTCGTCGAGGCTGGCACCGAGGTTGAAACGGGTCGCGTCGCTGCCCCCAGACAAGCCCAGACTGCGCTGCCAGGTCTGGTTGCTGCCGGCCGCAACGCGCAGACGTGGCTGCAGGCCGGGGCCGCCGCTGCGCCGGGTGAAGATCTGAATGACTCCGCCGATGGCATCGCTGCCGTACACCGCCGAACGCGAGCCGCGCAGCACTTCGATGCGCTCGATCTGATCGATGTCGAGAAACTGTAGGCCGCTGTCGCCGGAGGTGGCATTGGCGATACGCACGCCATCGACCAGTACCAGGCTCTGGGCGGCCTTGGTGCCGCGGATGAATATCCCGGGCAGGCTGCCGCGTCCGCCGGTGGGGGCAACCTGCACCCCGGGCACGCGGGTCAGCAGGTCAGTCACGCTGGAGGGTTGCAGGCGGTCGATGTCGCTGCGAGTGAACACGGTATTGGCGGCAGCGGTGCTGGTGCGCGATTCGACCTGGCGGCTGGCGCTGATCAGTACGTCTGGCAGCTTCAGGGCGTCATCGCGGCTGGGTTCGGCGGCGAGCAGGGTGCTGGGGAGGGAGAGGAGGGTGGCCAGGGTTGCGAGTTTCATGACAGTTCCGTACGGCGCTTTGGGGCCGCAAAGCGGCCCCAACAATCACAAGCCGAGCTTGACCATCCGGGCCCGCACCGAAGCTTCGATGCCAGCCGCGTCCAGCCCACATTCAGCCAGCATCTGCGCAGGTTTGGCGTGCTCGACGTAGGTATCTGGCAGGCCCAGGTGCAGCAATTGCTTGAGCACCGCTTCGCGGCTGAGGAATTCGCCAACCGCAGCGCCAGCGCCGCCCATGATGGCGTTTTCTTCGATGGTCACCATCAGCTCGTGGTTGGCCGCCAGTTCCAGCACCAGGGCCTCGTCCAGTGGTTTGACGAAACGCATGTCGACCACGGTCGCATCGAGCTTTTCAGCCACTTGCAGGGCTTCGCTCAGTTGCACGCCGAACACCAGCAAGGCCACGGTTTTGCCTTGGCGGCGAACCACGCCTTTACCGATCTCGATGGGCTCGAGGTCGGCACTGATCGGCGTGTTCGGGCCGGTCCCGCGAGGGTAACGCACGGCAGCCGGGCCGTTGTAACGGTGGCCGGTGCTGAGCATCTTGCGCAGCTCGTTCTCGTCGCTCGGGGTCATCACCAGCATGCCGGGGATGCAGCGCAGGTACGACAGATCGTAAGCGCCAGCGTGTGTCGGGCCGTCTTCGCCGACCAGGCCGGCGCGGTCGATGGCGAACAGCACATCGAGGTTTTGCACGGCCACGTCGTGAATCAGCTGATCGTAGCCACGCTGGAGGAACGTCGAGTAGATCGCCACCACCGGCTTGGCGCCTTCACAGGCCATACCGGCAGCCAGCGTCACCGCGTGCTGTTCGGCGATAGCTACGTCGAAATAGCGCTCGGGGTAACGCTCGCTGAACGCAACCAGGTCGGAGCCTTCTTTCATCGCCGGGGTGATACCCACCAGGCGCGGGTCGGCAGCCGCCATGTCGCACAACCACTGGCCGAACACTGCCGAGTACTTCGGCCCGCTGGCTTGCTGCGGCACTACTGGCTTGTCGGCGGGTTCGAGCTTGGTGATGGCGTGATAGACGATCGGGTCGACCTCGGCCGGAGCGAAACCCTTGCCCTTCTTGGTCACCACGTGCAGGAACTGCGGGCCCTTGAGGTCACGCATGTTGCGCAAGGTGGCGATCAGGGTCGGCAGGTCGTGGCCATCGATCGGGCCGATGTAGTTCCAGCCGAGCTCTTCGAACAGGGTGCCAGGGACCAGCATGCCCTTGGCGTACTCTTCGGTACGGCGGGCGATTTCCCAGGCGCCGGGCAGGCGCGAGAGGACCTTCTTGCTGCCTTCGCGCATGCTCGCATAGGTGCGGCTGGAGAGGATCTTGGCCAGGTAGTTGGACAAGCCACCGACGTTGCGCGAGATCGACATGTCGTTGTCGTTGAGGATCACCAGCATGTCGGCGTTGACTTCCTGGGCGTGGTTCAACGCCTCGAAGGCCATGCCGGCGGTCAGTGCGCCGTCACCGATCACCGCAATCGACTTGCGCGCGCTGTTTTGCAGGCGGGCGGCGATGGCCATGCCCAGCGCAGCGCTGATCGAGGTGCTGGAATGGCCCACGCCAAAGGTGTCGTACTCGCTCTCGGAGCGGCGCGGGAAGGCGGCGATGCCGTCCTTCTGGCGCAGGCTGAGCATGCGCTGGCGACGGCCGGTGAGGATCTTGTGTGGATAGGCCTGATGGCCGACGTCCCAGACCAGACGATCATCGGGGGTATCGAACACGTAGTGCAGGGCTACGGTCAGCTCGATCACACCGAGGCCGGCACCAAAGTGCCCGCCGGTCTGGCCTACGGTATAGAGCAACTCCTGGCGCAACTCGTCGGCCAGGTTCTCCAGGTCGGCTTCGGCCAGCCGGCGCAGGCCGGCGGGCGTGTCGGCGCGGTCCAGCAGCGGAGTGGCCGGGCGTTCGCGGGGGATCTCTTGAAACGTCGTGGGCATCAGGCGAGTCGTTATAGGTTTGAAGACCCGGCAGTTTACCCCATTGTTCGGCAAACTGCCCATTCACACAGGTTCAGCCGCCGCGCTGCCAATGCAACGCGAGCGGGTACTGCCAGTACTGTCAGTGGCGGCGCTCGACGATATAGCGGGCCAGCGCACGCAGGGGTTCGGCGTGCTCGCCAAAGCCGCTCAGCGCCGCCAGGGCCTGGTCACGCAGTTCGCCGGCATAGGCTTTGGCTGCGTCCAGCCCCAGCAGGGCCGGGTATGTTGGTTTGTCACGGGCTATGTCAGCACCCTGGCGTTTGCCCAGGGTCGCGGTATCGCTCTCGACATCGAGAATGTCGTCCTGCACCTGGAAGGCCAGGCCAACCGCGCGTGCATACACCTGCAATGCATCCAGCTGTGCTTGATCGGCGCGGGCGCTGGCCAGGGCGCCAAGGCGCACGCTGGCTTCGATCAAGGCACCGGTTTTGTGCCGGTGCATGTATTCCAGCGCCTGCTGATCCAGCTTGACCCCGACCGAGCCGAGGTCGATGGCCTGGCCGCCGACCATGCCGGCAGGGCCGGCAGCGTTGGACAGGGTTTGCACCATGGCCAGGCGGATCGAGTCGGCTTGCGGGCTCAGGCCCGGGTCGAGCAGGGCGGTGAAGGCCAGGCTCTGCAAACCGTCGCCGGCAAGAATCGCACAGGCTTCGTCAAACGCCTTGTGGGTGGTCGGCTGACCGCGGCGCAGGTCGTCATCGTCCATCGCCGGCAGGTCATCATGAACCAGCGAATAAGCGTGGATCAGCTCGACCGCACAGGCTGCGCCGTTGGCTTGCTCGGCCGGCGTGCCGAAGGCTTCGCAGGCGGCATAGGCGAGCAATGGCCGCACGCGCTTGCCACCGTTCATCACGCTGTAGCGCATGGCCGCATACAGGCGCTGCAATTGTTCGGCAGGCGCTTGCAGCAGCGGTTCGAGGGCGGCGTCGACGCGGGCCTGGCAGCTGGCCTGATAGGCTTTGATCATGCTTCAGGCTCGGCGTCGAACGGCTGCGCGGCAAGTTCGCCGTCGCGCTCGAGCAGAATCTGCACCTTTTGTTCGGCCTGGGCGAGCGCGCCCTGGCAGTCACGGGTCAGGGCGATGCCTTGCTCGAAGGCGGCCAGCGACTCTTCCAGCGACAGTTCACCGTTCTCCAGACGCTCGACCAGGGTTTGCAGGTCGGCGAGGGATTGCTCGAAATCGATGGAGGTTTTTTTGCGGGCCATGGCGACGGTCTCGGTGGCGATCTTAACGGCGCGACACTAGCAGAGGCAGGCATGCGGAGCAAATTCGACGGGCGTGAGCGGACCTACTGGCATGCAATAAATGCTGTCGCATTTTGTAGCATTTACCTTGGTGTGCTCATCTTGCGTTTTACAGACTTGTCCAATTGTCGCCCTCTGGTCCCTCTGACATAATCCCGCGCGCTCTATTCCGGTGCTTTACCGCCCCTCTCTCCACGTCACGTAACGGACTACGTTGTGAGCTTCCTTTCGATCGAATTTGGCCTCTGCTTTGCGTTGTTCTTCCTACTCTACTGGAGCCTGTGTTGGAGCCTGCGTCTGCAGAACGCACTGCTGTTGGCGGCGAGCTATGGCCTGGTGGCCAGCTTCAGCCTGCAGTCGCTGTATATCCTGCTCGGTTACAGCGTGCTGGTGTACGCCCTCGGGCTGCTCGCGGCGCGCTATCCCGGGCGCTGGTTCATCAGCGGTTTGCTGCTGACGTTGGTGTTGGGCTGCTTCTATCTATTCAAGTATCAGGAGTTCTTCGTCAGCGGCGCACAAAACGCCCTGGCTGCGCTGGGCCTTGATGTGTCGTTGCCCATCGTCGAACTGCTGGTGCCGATCGGGCTGTCGTTCTATGCCTTTCACTCGGTCAGTTACCTGGTCTCGATCAACCGTCGCGAGCTGAGCACGGCGGCGCCGTTGGACCTTGCCCTGTATCTGGCGTTTTTCCCAAGCCTGGTGGCCGGCCCGGTCAATCGGGCCCTGCACATGCTGCCGCAGATTCGCCCCGAAGCGATGCGTCAGGTGCTGGAGCCGCAACGGGCGCTGGGGCTGATCGCCATGGCGGTGGTCAAGCTGTTCTTCCTCAGCGCCTGGCTTGGCAGCGAGTGGGTCGATCCGGTGTTCGACACTCCGGGCAGTGCCAGCCCCGAGCAGGTGTTGCTGAGCGTGTATGGCTACAGCCTGCTGATCTACTTCAACTTCAGCGGCTACACCAATCTGGTCACCGGCATTGCCCTGCTGCTGGGCTTCCGCCTGCCGGACAACTTCGCCGCACCCTACGCTGCGCACAATCTCAAGGAATTCTGGGGACGTTGGCATATCAGCCTGTCGCGGTTCATACGTGACTATGTCTATATCCCGCTGGGCGGCAACCGCCAGGGCGCCTGGCGCGGCAACCTGAACATGTTGCTGGCCATGCTGGTGTCCGGCTTGTGGCACGGCGCCAGCGCCAACTTCCTCATCTGGGGCGCGCTGCACGGCATTGGCCTGGCGATCTACAAGCTGTTCGCACAATCGGCGCCTGGCTTCGCCAAGGTGCCCGGGGCGGGCTTGCTGGCGCGCTTGCTGACCTTCCACTACGTGGCCTTTGCCTGGATCTTCTTCCGCAGCCCGACCCTCGACGGCGCCCTGGAGATGCTGGCGGATATCGCCCATGTCAGCCTGGCCGGGCTGAACTCGTCCAGCGGCGTGCTGATCCTTGCCTGCGTGCTGTATCTGGCCATTTATCCGCAGTTGCTCAAGCTGCTCGAGCGCAGCCTGGCGGCCAGCCAACGCCTGCCGTGGCAGTTGTACCCGGTGCCGTTGGCGCTGTTCGTGTCGTTGATCATCTTCGCCTCGCAGTCGGGCGTACCGGGGTTCATCTATGCCAGCTTCTAATTCAGGGCAATTGCTGCGCGTGCAGCTGGACGCGGCCAAGGCGCTTTACGCGATCGTGGTGGTGATGGGCATCTTGTTCTGGCTCAACCAGGACTCGATCAAGCTCTACTGCCAACAAAAATATCACCAGAGCTGCGAGCTGCCGCTGGTTGGGCAAGCGCCGGCCTGGCGCTTCGGGGCCAGCCTGACCACAGCGTTGGGCGCGGCGCACGACAGTTTCATCGCCAGCCTGGAGGGCGACAAGCAGGGGGTCGCGGCGCCAGCCACAACCGTGCTGGCGCCGAGCATGCCGGTGGTGACCGTTGATCTTGAACAACCGCTGCCTGCGGCCAGGCCCGAGCCCGTGCACAGGGTGGCCGAGCCTGGCGCAAGTACGCCGCTGCCGGTTATCCAGCAGGCGCCAGTGCCATTGGCGCAAACCGCTAGCAGCGTGGTCCTGGCCGCCGGTGACCAAGTGTTTCTGGTCGGTGACTCGTTGATGCAAGGGGTCGCCCCTCACCTGGCCAACAGCCTGCGCAAGCGTTACCAGATCAACACCGTCAACCTCAGCCGGCAGAGTACCGGCCTGGCTTATCCGGGCTTTTTCAACTGGCCGCAAACCGTCGCCGACACGCTGGCGCGGGAGCCGAACATCCGCCTGATGGTGGTGTTCCTCGGCCCCAACGATCCATGGGACATGCCGCAAGGCAAGGGCAAGCCGTTCCTGCGCTTCAAGTCAGCGGAATGGGAGCTGGCCTACCGTGCCCGGATCGACGCTATCCTCGAACAGGCCCGCGCGCGAAATGTGCAGGTAATCTGGGTCGGGCCACCGAACATGAACCAGCCGCGGCTGTCTGCTGCAATGGCTTACCTGAGTGGCTTGTACCAACAACAGACGGCGCTGTTCGGCCAGCACTTCGTGTCCGCCAACCCGTTTCTGGGTTACCCCGACGAACAGTTCTCCTTCACCGTGCAAACGCCGGAAGGCAAGCGGGTCAAGGTGCGCTACGACGACGGTGTGCACTTCACCATTACCGGCCAGAAAATGATCGCTGCACAGGTACTGTCGCTGATCAGTTTTGCTGGCCTGACCGTTACAGGACACTGATATGCGCCCATGGCGTCACTTGCTGGGCCTGGCCCTGTTGATCAGCAGCATGCAAGGCTGCAGCGCTGGCGTAACCGCGCCGCCACAGCCGCAGCCGGTCAAACAGGCAAAAAACCCCAGCCCGACCCGGGACGGCAACGTCAGCCTGCTCGCGGGCAAGCTGCGCAACGCCGGCCGAGCGCCGGTGGCGATTGTCCAGCTGGGCGACTCGCATACCGCTGCAGACTTGTTCAGCGGCGAGCTGCGCCGGTTGCTGCAGGCGCGTTACGGTGACGGTGGCATTGGCCTGGTGCCGGCCACCGCCGTGCCCGGCATCCGCCATGACCGGGTGATCATCAACAGCGAGCCGCGGCAGTGGACGCTGGTGTCGGCGCGCAACCAGCAGAGCAGCCAGTTTCCGTTGGGTGGTTACTTGTCCATCCCGCAAGCGGCGCAGCCGTTGGTCACCCTCAAAGCGCGTGATGATGACCACCAGCGCTATCGCATCTCTGCGTTGTACCAGGCAGCCAGCAACAGCACGCTGGTGGCCAATGGCACGCAGCGGCGCATGCTCCCGGCCACCGCCGGCAAGTGGCAACTGAGCCCGGCCTTCCCCAACCTCGGCTTGCCCGTGCAGATGAGCTTGCAGCCCAGCCAGGGCGTACTGCTCGGTGGCTGGTACATCCAAGGGCAGAAGAACAGCGGGGTGACCTTGTCGGCGTTGGGTATCAACGGCGCCCGCCTGGAGGTGGTCGACAAGTGGCAGCCAGGTTGGCAAGACAGCCTCAAGGCGCTGCGCCCCGACCTGGTGATCCTCGCCTACGGCACCAACGAGGCGTTTGACGACACCCTCGATCTGGCGCTGTACCAGACGCAACTGGACACCACCCTGACGCGCTTGCGGCAGGACATGCCGCGCAGCGCGATCCTGCTGGTCGGCCCGCCGGACTCGATCAAGCAGCGCAAGGCGCGCAGCTGTGCAGCACGGCAGCCGCAGCCATTGGCCGCAGTTGTGCGCATCCAGCGTCAGCTGGCGCAGAAGCACAAAGCGTTGTTCTGGGATTGGCAGGGTTACATGGGTGGGCCGTGCTCGATTGCAACCTGGCAGGCACAGGGGCTGGCGCGGGGTGATCTGGTGCACCTGACCGCAGATGGCTATCGCAAGAGTGCGGCGGGGTTGTACCAGTTCCTGAAAGGTCCGCTAGGCTTGCGCTAGCGCTCAGGCTGGCACGGGGCAGGCCGCAGATACCGGCTCGCCCCGCGTCAGGTTGCGATCAGACGGCGACGGCTTCCAGCTGGGTCAGCGCCACGCGGTACTGGGCCAACTCCTCGATGGTCAGCATCGGCATGCTGTTTTCACGCGCATACAAGGCCACCTGCTCGCCGCGGGCCATGCTGCCATCCGGGTTCATCAGTTCGCACAGCACGCCGGCCGGCCGCAGCCCGGCAAGGCGCGCCAGGTCGACCGTGCCTTCGGTGTGACCACGGCGGGTCAGCACGCCGCCATTGCGCGCACGCAGCGGGAACACATGGCCCGGGCTGACGATATGGCGCTGTTCGGCGCTCGAGCTCAAAGCCGCCTGAATGGTGGTGATCCGATCATGCGCAGAAACGCCAGTGGTGATGCCCTCGGCCGCCTCGATGGTGACGGTGAAACCGGTGCCATGGCGGGCCTGGTTGTTCTTCACCATCGGCGCCAGCTCGAGCGCGTCGACCGTGGCTTCGTCCAGGCACAGGCAAACGATACCGCTGCAATCGCGGATCATCATGGCCATGGTTGGCAGCGAGATGTTTTCGGCGGCGGCAATGATGTCCGCTTCGTCCTCGCGGTCATTGTCGTCGAGCAACAGGACCGGACGGCCTGCCTGGAATGCAGCCAGTGCGGCGGCAACATTGGGGAATTGCTGTTGGTGCTTGGGTGACATGAAACGCTCCTCGTGAAAAATCGATGAACGTCTCGGGGCGAACAAAACGCGCGCACAGGGGCACCTGATGGCCCCTGCCAAACGCCTTCTTTCATCCGGACTATGACCGTCGGCCCTGGAATCTCACCAGATCTGCTGTCCCCCGACCGGGTCGGGGCGCTCGCGGGCTCATCTTTCGATTTACCGCCGGTGGGGACTTGCACCCCGCCCTGAAGACCGGCTCAGCATACAGCACCGAGGCACCGGGCTGGCAAGCGCCGGCTCTGCGACTTTCGCCGTAGTCGGCGGTGGCAATTATTTACCGCCTCAGCCTGGCGAGCGTGCTGCAGCCTATCGACCCCCCGACATCGGGCTGATCCTCAAGGAGCACACGCGCATGACCAGTCAATACCCATTCAGCGATGACGATGTGCAGAAAGCGTTCGATCAACTCAGCGTGACGCTGTTCGATGTACAACGTGATTTCGACCCTGACGACCACCAGTTGCCGAGCCCGAAAATACTGATCGTCGCCGGTGCGCAGGGCTCGGGCAAAACCTTCCTGCTGGAAAAAAACCTGCTACCCAGTGGGTCCTATGAGAACTACGTACGCCTATACCTGCCGGCGTTTCGTGAGTTGCACCCCAGTTACGCGCAGATGCAGGCGCAGGGTGTGCTCCATGTGTACGAGCACACTGAAAAGTTCATCTGGGCACTGGGCGCAAAAGTGTTCGCTTACGCCTTTGCCAACAAGTACAACATCATCATGGAGTCGGCGCTGGATAACATCGAATTTGCCAGATTTCCACCGGCGGCAACGGCAGCGGGCTACCGTTTCGAGGTCCATATGATCGCCTGCCAAAAGGAACTCAGCCATTGGGCAACGCTTGATCGAGTGGTCAAAAGCATCGAAACCAGCGAGCTTGAACGAGTGGTGTCATTGACCCAGATCGAGGAGGCGCAGTTCAACGCCAAGGCGATTCTGGATGCCTTCGAGAATGCCTGCACTCAAGTGCCCGGCTCGGAAATCACGCTCTACCAGCGCGACCTGCCGACCAACATGGAGCGCCAAGTGCTCTGCCACAGTACCTGCGACAGCTATGCAGAGCTCACGCCGCAGGCGGACTTCAAGGGCCAGCCGTTCGCTCAGGTGCCACAGCTGGGCGTTAAGTTTGGCATCCTGCGCAATGCTCAGGCCAACTCCCCATGCGCTTATCTGCAGTATGCGCAAGTCGTTCACGCTGGGCTGATAATCGAAGAGGTGCGCCAGAAAATGGTTCAGAAGTGTTGCGCTACATTGGCCAAAGCCCACCCGCTGATGCCCGCGATTCCGGCTGAGGTGTTCCGCGCCTTGTCCATGTATGTGCTCAAGTACGTCCATCCATAACGCAGCACACCGCCTGCTGATTACTTTGAAAGCGTTTCCAGCAGATGCGCCAGCGATGCAGGCAGCATTGCTCCGTGGCTCAGGTCATCGAAGCGTTGGTAAGAGACGTCCAGGCCGTTTACCTGGCCAAGCTCGGTCGCCAGCTCACGCATCGGCCGCTCGGCATCTGCCTGCTGCTGTCCACGCGGACTGGCTGGTTCGGCTGTGCCACGCATCAGCAGCAGGGACGGTCGAGCCTGACCAAGACGCTGCTGCAGGCCATGCGCTTCACGCCCAATCGCACCGTCATGCCACCACAGCGAGGGGCTGGCGGCTGCGTAGTGGCTGAACTCGCCTGGGCGGGTGAACAGCGCATGCAGGACCGCAAGGCCGCCGTAGGAGTGGCCCCACAGCGTCTGCCGGTTGGTGTCGATTGGCGCGACACTGGCGACCAGCGGGCGCATGTGCTGGCTGAGCAGGTCCAGAAACGCGTCGACACCACCGCTGGGCAGGCCCGTTAGCGGGTCGAGCTGTTCGGTCAAGCCAGTAACCGTAGGCGTGTAATCGAAGCTGCGCGCGTTTCGGTCAATGCGTTGCTCACCCTGATAACCCACGGCTACCAGCAGTGGGGCTTGTCCGTTGGCGAGTTTCTCCAACAGCCCCGGTTGCAGCACAGCCATCGCTGCATTGCCGTCGAGCATCCAAAGCACCGGGTAGCCGGCAGCCGGGGCCGGGCTGTTGGGTTGGCCGACCCACAATTGGTAGTGGCGCTTGCCATCGTCGGAGTCCAGCCTGAAGGTGCTGAAGCGATAGACCTGACTGTCGCTTTGCAGCCGGCTCGAATCGACCGTCTGCTCGCGGGCAGGTGGCGCTGCAAGCGTCTGGCCAATGACGACGGGGCCGAACAGGAGGGTAATCAGCAGCGGGACGATTTTCATCATGGGCTACCTGCGGGAGGGCGGGTGAATTGCGGGCATTAAAAAGCCGGCTTGTGGCCGGCTTCTCGGGGACGATCTTGGCTCATTTTTGGTAAGCCGCAACCGCCTTAAACGGTATGACCTCAAGGGCCATGAAAAGAAGGCAGACGGCTGTGTCAGGCGTCGCCGAGCCCTCTGCAACGCGGCCTGGGCCGGTGTGGGGCGTAATGTGGGCCGAAGCATACTAGGGCTGGCAGCCGATGCCCAGCAAAAAATTGCACGGGGTATTTCAGGAGCTGGCCCGCTGGTTGAAATATGACCAGTGGAATACCCAGCCGATGATTTCCAGCCCTTGCTCCTGACGTTGCGCGAAGGTGTAGCGCTCGACCGCGTAGTTACGCTGGTCATGGCTGTGCAGGCATAGGGTGTCGTCGTGCTCGAGGCTGAGACAGTGCACCTTGAGCTGGCCGTTGTGCAGCAGGGCATAGGTTTGGCCATCGACTACGTGGGTGCTGCCGCGGTCGATGGCAATGATCGCGTCCTGCGGGATCATCGGCGCCATGTTGCCGGCGGGCATGAGCATGCAGATCGCTCGCTGAGGGAACACGCCGAGGGTTTCCAGGGACTGTGCCGGCAGTGTCAGGTGGCCCTGCATGTCAGGTGACAGCTGGTTGCCGTGCAGCCGGTACAGGGAGATCCGCAGCAGCCGGCCGTCCAGGTCGAGCAGCGAGGTGGGTTGGTGCACTGCCTCGGCGCAGACGCCGCTCTGGCGCAGGATGGCGCTGTGGTATTTGGGCCCTACGCCGTTCATCAGCCAGCGCCGGTGCACGCAGAACAGATCGGCCATTTCATCCATGCGTGCCAGAGGCACACCGCGTTTGAACCAATTGTTGACGTGCTGGGGGGTAACGCAACGCTGGGCGGCGAAATCGGAAGGGGTCAGGTCGCATTCTTGCAGGAGTGCCTTGAGGCGGTCGCCGGATGTCGTCATGGGCGAAGTTTAACGGGGGCAGAGCGGCAGGAAAATGAACTGAGGGTTTGATTTTGTTGTGGGAAAACAGAGGGTTTGTAGGAAGGATCCTAGGACGGATTTTGTGCGAGGGAGTCTGCAGCAGGGAAGAGCAGGCATGAAAAGGGGCGCAAAGCGCCCCTAGACACATGGTCTGAACGGCATCACCGCTCAGACTTGTTCGGCTCAGCCCTTGTAGGCAGCAACCGATTTGGTGATCGCTTCACGAGCGGCATCGGCGCCGGCCCAGCCTTCGATCTTGACCCATTTGCCCTTCTCGAGATCTTTGTAGTTCGCGAAGAAGTGCTCGATCTGCTGGATCAGCAGCGCTGGCAGGTCGGTGTACTCTTTGACGTCGACGTACAGCTGCGACAGCTTGTCGTGCGGGACAGCGATGACCTTGGCGTCGCCGCCGCCATCGTCGGTCATGTTCAGCACGCCGACCGGACGGGCGCGGATGACCGAGCCTGGCGCTACCGGGTACGGAGTCACGACCAGCACGTCGAGCGGATCACCGTCGTCGGCCAGGGTGTTGGGGATGAAGCCGTAGTTGGCCGGGTAGAACATCGGGGTGGCCATGAAACGGTCGACGAACAGGGTGTCGCTGTCCTTGTCGATCTCGTATTTGATCGGGGCGTGGTTAGCCGGGATTTCGATGGCGACGTAGATGTCGTTCGGCAGGTCTTTGCCAGCCGGAATCTTGCTGTAGCTCATTGGGCAGGGCCCCCGTGTCTGTTCAGAAAATTGGCGGCGATTATAGGCATATTCCGCCAGTGCACGCCACGCCCTGCCTGATGTGTGGCCAGCTCAGGGCTGACTGGCGCAATACTGCGGATCTTCGGCCTGCAGCCGGGTCAGGCGGGCCAGCGGGTCCTGCCGGTAGAACTGGACCAATTGCTGATAGACCTGCGGATATGCCTGTTGTAGCAGGTCAGGCCCACTAAAGAAGTATTCGCTGGTGACGGCGAAAAACTCTGCAGGATTCTCCGCGGCATACGGGTCAATTGCGGTCTCGGCATCCGGGTTGGCATCAAGCTGGCGGTTGAGGTCGTCGTAGGCGCTCTGCATCGCAGCCGACCAGTCGCCGACGTGCATGCCGTGGTGCAGTGGCGGCAGGCCGTTGGCATCGCCATTGAGCATGTCGAGCTTGTGTGCCAGCTCGTGGATCACCAGGTTGTAGGCCTCCCAGCCGCCACCGGCGAGTACCCCGTCCATTGCCAGAATGACCGGCCCCTGTTGCCAGGCTTCGCCGCTGTGCTCGCTGTCATAGACGTGCTCGACGCCGCTGGCATCGCGGTGGCGCTGGGGGCTTTTGAAGTCGTCGGGGTAGAGGATGATCTCGTGAAAACCCTGATACCAGTCAAGATCCCCCAAGTGCAGCAACGGCAGTTGCGCCTGGGCGGCGAGCAGCAGGCGCTGCTCGTCATCCAGTTCGACCCCGGGCAGGCAGGTCAGGTGTTTGGCATGCAGAAACAGCACGCAGGCCTCACGCAGCCAGTGGTCATCCTCGGCGGTTATGCCATCGAGCACCGGCAGGCGCTGGCGCACGGCCTGCCACAACTGCGCATCGATTGGGTAGCGCGCCAGGGTGCGCCGGCGCCGCCAGGCGCGTAACGACCACATGTGCCGATCAGTGCGCCTTGGCCGCGCGACCGAAGCGGCCACGCAGCAGGCCGAGCAGCATCGGCACCAGCGACAGGACGATGATCACCACCACCATCAGCGACAGGTGCTGCTTGATGAACGGCACGTTGCCGAAGAAGTAGCCCAGGGTGACCAAGCCGCCGACCCAGAGCAGCGAACCGGCCACGCTGAAAGTCAGGAAACGCGGGTAGTGCATATGGGCGATGCCGGCGACAAACGGCGCAAAGGTGCGCAGGATCGGCAGGAAGCGCGCCAGGGTCACGGTCTTGCCGCCATGCTTGTCGTAGAAATCATGGGTCCGCTGCAGGTAGTCGCGGCGGAAGATCTTCGAGTTGGGCTTGTTGAACAAGCGTTCACCGGCCGTGCGGCCTATCACGTAGTTGGTGCTGTCGCCGAGGATCGCTGCGGCCATCAACAGGCCGGCCAGCAGCACCGGGTCCATGCCACCACCGGCGGCCACTGCACCGGCAATGAACAGCAGCGAGTCGCCCGGCAGGAATGGCATCACCACCAGCCCGGTTTCGCAGAAGATCACCGCGAAGAGAATGGCGTAGATCCACGGGCCGTAGTTGTTCACCAGCAGATCAAGGTAGGCATCGAGATGCAGGATGAGGTCAAGCGGGTTGAAATCCATGTACAGCACCTGTGTTCTTGACCCGCGACAACGGGCGCGCAAAGACGGAAATCGGCTACGCATGCGTGAGCGTAGGTAAACTTTCACACATGTAAAAAAGGGATTATACGGACAAGCTGGGATCGTGCCCGGGGAGATTGTAGCGGCGGATTACCGGCCGGCGGCAAAGGCCGTGGCGCTGGTGTCTGCAGCAGCGGCTGCACGCCGCTGCCACAGCGCGATCAATCCGAGTTGATCGGCAGGGTGTAGTTCTTGAACTCGGTGTCCTCGCGAAAGCCCATAGACTCGTAGGTTTTCATGGCGACCTGATTGTCGGTGCTGGTCGATACGCGCATGCGCACGGCGTTGGTTTCCTTGGCCATCTTCTTTGCTTCACGCATCAGGTGGTCGGCTACCAGCATTCGCCGGGCATCTTCGGCGACATAGATGTCATTGAGGATCCACACACGCTTGAGCGACAGCGACGAGAAGCTTGGATACAGCTGGCAGAAGCCCAGCAGCTTGCTGTCGTCGACATCGTCATCGGCGAAGGCCAGATAGATCACCGACTCCTCCAGCCGCAGGCGCTTTTCGAGAAAGCTGCGTGAGCTGTCCGGGTAGGGCAGTTGCCCGTAGTACTCGCGGTATTTGACGAACAATGGGTTGAGCAGGTCGAGATGTGCCAGGGTTGCCTTGATGATGCGCATGTACGGCCCTCAGAGTCCATTTAGGCAAACGACAGGTTGCCGACAACGTTCGCGCCCATGCTGCCCCAAAGCAGGCGCGAAGCGCAATCCAGCCGCCAGCAGTGATAACTACTGTTCGCCGAGCAAAAAGTTACCGCGTTTTGCGCTGGGGTCTGACGAGTCGAGGCTCAGTACCTCGGCTTCGTCTTTGAGGTTCACGCCCGACAGCTGGCGCCGACACGCTTCGCGCATCAGATACAACAGGCGATGCGCGGCCATGCCGTAGCTCAACCCCTCTAAACGCACGTTGGAGATGCAGTTGCGATAGGCATCGGTCAGGCCGACCTTGGGCGCGAAGGTGAAGTACAGGCCCAGGCTGTCGGGCGAGCTCAGCCCCGGTCGTTCGCCGATCAGCATGACCGTCATGCGTGCACCGAGCAGCTGGCCGACCTCGTCGGCGACCGCGACGCGGCCTTGTTCGACCAGCACCACCGGTGCGCTGCTCCAGCCATCGGCTGCGGCCTGCTCTTCGAAGCGGCTGAGAAACGGCAGGGTATGCCGATGCACCGCCAGCGCAGAAAGGCCATCGGCCACGACGATAGCCAGATCGACCCCTCCGGGGTTGGCCTTTACGTGCTCGCGCAGTTGTTCGACCGAGGCTTCATTCAACCGTCGACCCAGGTCAGGGCGCTGCAGGTACTGGTCGCGATCACTGGCGGCGCTGTGCAGCAGCAGGCTTTCGCGGCCGCGGTCGCTGAGCTGACTGCGCAGCCCGGCGTGGTCGAACGGCAGGTGCACGGCATCGCGGGCCTGGGCGTGGGCGAACTGGAAATCCAGCTGGGCGCTGGTCGGCAGACTGATGCCGCTGCGGCCCAGGGCGATGCGCGCCGGAGTCAGGCTGCGCAGGGCCAGCCAGGGGTTGTCGGTGGTTGGTGTGTGCTGATCCATGGTCATCCCTATGCGAGCTGCGCCAAGGCCTGGCGGAAAGCGGGCGGCAGGTTGTCGCCAAAGCGAATGCGGCCATCGGCCTGGGTGAAGATGCCGGTGCGCTTCAGCCAGGCTTCGAATTCCGGCCCGGGCTTGAGGCCAAGGGTCTGGCGCGCGTAGAGGGCGTCGTGGAACGAGGTGGTCTGGTAGTTGAGCATGATGTCGTCGGAACCGGGGATGCCCATGATGAAGTTGATCCCGGCGACCCCCAGCAGGGTCAACAGGGTGTCCATGTCGTCCTGATCGGCTTCGGCGTGGTTGGTGTAGCAGATGTCGCAACCCATCGGCACACCGAGCAGCTTGCCGCAGAAGTGGTCTTCGAGGCCGGCACGGATGATCTGCTTGCCGTTGTACAAGTACTCCGGGCCGATGAAACCGACCACGGTATTGACCAGAAACGGCTTGAAGTGGCGCGCCACGGCGTAGGCGCGGGTTTCGCAGGTTTGCTGGTCGACGCCATGGTGGGCGTTGGCCGACAGCGCGCTGCCCTGGCCGGTCTCGAAATACATCAGGTTCTGCCCGACGGTGCCACGCTTGAGCGACAGGCCCGCGTCATAGCCTTCCTGCAAGACATTGAGGTTGATGCCAAAGCTGGCGTTGGCCGCTTCGCTGCCGGCGATCGACTGGAACACCAGGTCCAGCGGCACGCCGCGGTTGATCGCCTCGATCGAGGTGGTGACGTGGGTCAGCACGCAGGCCTGGGTCGGGATCTGGTAGCGCTGGATGATCGCATCGAGCATTTCCAGCATGGCGCAGATCGACGAAATGCTGTCGGTGGCCGGGTTGATGCCGATCATCGCATCGCCGTTGCCGTACAGCAGGCCGTCGAGAATGCTCGCGGCGATCCCGGCTGGCTCATCGGTCGGATGGTTGGGCTGCAGGCGGGTCGACAGGCGTCCGCGCAAACCCATGGTGCCGCGAAACTGAGTGACTACGCGGATCTTCTGCGCGACCAGGATCAAGTCCTGTACCCGCATGATCTTCGACACCGCCGCGGCCATTTCCGGGGTCAGGCCAGGGGCGAGGGCGCGCAGGCTGTCTTCATCGGCCTGCTCGCCGAGCAGCCAGTCGCGCAGGCCGCCGACGGTCAGGTGGCTGACCGGGGCGAAGGCCTCAGCGTCGTGGCTGTCGATGATCAGTCGGGTAACTTCGTCCTCTTCGTAGGGGATCAGCGCTTCGCTTAAAAAGTGCGTGAGGGGGATATTGGCCAGGGCCATCTGCGCGGCGACGCGTTCGCCGTCATTTTCAGCGGCGACTCCGGCGAGGAAGTCACCGGAGCGGGCCGGGCTGGCCTTGGCCATGACTTCCTTGAGACTGTCGAAGCGGTAGACCAGATTGCCTACCGTGTGTACGAAACTTGCCATACAGACTCTCCAGAGCGCCGCAGGCAGGGCCTGCGGCGCATAGCGGCAATCAGTGCAAGGCCTCTTCGGCCTTCTGGATCGCAGCGAACTCTTCTTCCGGTGTGCCCGCTACCAGGTGGTGACGGCTGTAGAACGCAAAGTAGGCAATCAATACTGCATAGATCACCGCAGCGCCAATTACCACTCGCGGATCGACCAGGAACCCGGCAATCACCGCCACGCAGGCCAGCACCAGCGCCACGCCCGAGGTGAAGATGCCGCCTGGGGTGCGGTACGGGCGGTCCATTTTCGGCCGGCGGATACGCAGAGTGATGTGCGCCGCCATCATCAATACATACGACAGCGTCGCGCCGAAAACCGCGACCAGAATCAGCAGATCACCTTGACCGGTCAGCGACAGCGCGAAACCGATGATGCCCGGGATGATCAGGGCCAGCACCGGCGCCTTGCTCTTGTTGGTCTGCGACAACTTGCGCGGCAGGTAGCCGGCGCGCGACAGGGCGAAGATCTGCCGGGAGTAGGCATAGATGATAGAGAAGAAGCTGGCGATCAAACCGGCCAGGCCGACCAGGTTGACGAAGCCGCCCATCCAGGTCGAACCGCCGTAGGCTTTCGACAGGGCTTCAACCAGCGGGTTGCCGGAGGCTTTCAGCGCTTCCGAGCCGGCTCCGCCGGGGCCGATCACCAGAATCAGCAGGGCAAACGCCAGCAGCACCAGCATCGCGCCGATCAGGCCACGCGGCAGGTCACGTTTCGGGTTCTTGGTTTCTTCGGCAGCCAGCGGCACGCCTTCGACCGCGAGGAAGAACCAGATCGCATAGGGGATTGCCGCCCACACACCGAGGTAGCCAAACGGCAGGAAACTGCTGGCGCCGGCGGCGTTGGTTGGAGCGATGTCAAACAGGTTGGCCGCATCAAAATGGGGCACCATGCCGAGCAGGAACACCACCAGGGCAATCGCTGCCACCGCGGTGATGATGAACATCAGCTTCAATGCCTCGCCGACCCCAAAGATGTGGATGCCGATGAAGATGATGTAGAAGGCCAGGTAGATCATCCAGCCGCCAATGCCGAACAGCGACTCGCAGTAGGCGCCGATAAACACCGCAATCGCCGCGGGGGCAATGGCGTACTCGATCAGGATCGCGGTGCCGGTGAGAAAACCGCCCCACGGGCCGAACGCACTGCGGGCAAAGCCGTAGCCACCGCCGGCGGTAGGGATCATCGACGACAGTTCGGCCAGCGAGAAGCACATGCACAGGTACATCGTCGCCATCAGCAAGGTGGCGAGGAACATGCCGCCCCAGCCGCCTTGGGCCAGGCCGAAGTTCCAGCCGGCGTAGTCACCGGAGATCACATAGGCGACCCCGAGACCGACCAGCAGGACCCAGCCGGCGGCGCCTTTTTTCAGTTCGCGTTGCTGGAAATAGTCGGAGCCGACCTTTTCGAAATCGACGGAAGAAGTAGCCGGCGTACCGGCGGGATGATCGCTTGGCATTGGATTCACCAGTTATTTTTTTTGGGGGCCGAAGGGAGTGCGGCCACTTGGTGATTTGTCTTGCATGAAGCGCGCCAGAGCGGTTGCTGCTCTGGGGGTGTGGTGTGTCATCGCCATTTTGCGGCCCTCCGCGGGCAAGCCCGCTCCCACACTCGCCTGTAGGAGCGGCCTTGTGTCGCGAAAGGGCTGCAAAGCAGCCCCCGGGCGTATTTAGAAGAAGCCCAGCGGATTGATGTCGTAGCTCACCAGCAGGTTCTTGGTCTGCTGATAATGATCGAGCATCATCTTGTGCGTTTCGCGGCCAACCCCGGACTTTTTGTAGCCACCAAACGCGGCGTGCGCCGGGTACAGGTGATAGCAGTTGGTCCACACCCGGCCGGCTTTGATGCCACGGCCCATGCGGTAGGCGCGGTTGATGTCGCGGGTCCAGACCCCGGCGCCGAGGCCGAACTCGGTGTCGTTGGCAATCGCCAGTGCTTCAGCTTCGTCCTTGAAGGTGGTGACACTGACCACCGGGCCGAAGATTTCTTCCTGGAACACGCGCATCTTGTTGTTGCCCTTGAGCAGGGTCGGCTGGATGTAATAGCCGGTGGCCAGGGCGCCTTCGAGTTTTTCCACCTTGCCGCCGCTGAGCAGCTCGGCGCCTTCGGCCTGGGCGATGTCCAGGTAGGAGAGAATCTTCTCGAACTGCTGCTGCGAGGCCTGAGCGCCGATCATGGTCTCGGTGTCCAGCGGGTCGCCACGCTTGATCTGCTTGACCTTGTTCAGCACCGCTTCCATGAACTGCGGATAGATCGACTCCTGGACCAGCGCCCGCGATGGGCAGGTGCACACTTCGCCCTGGTTGAAGAATGCCAGCACCATGCCCTCGGCGGCCTTGTCGATAAAGCTCGGCTCGGCCTGCATGACGTCTTCGAAGTAGATGTTCGGCGACTTGCCGCCCAGTTCGACGGTGGACGGGATGATGTTCTCGGCAGCGCATTTCATGATGTGCGAACCGACTGGGGTCGAGCCGGTGAAGGCGATCTTGGCAATGCGCTTGCTGGTCGCCAGCGCTTCGCCAGCCTCACGGCCATAGCCCTGCACCACGTTGAGCACGCCAGGTGGCAGCAGGTCGCCGATCAGTTCGACCAGCACGGTGATGCCCAGCGGGGTTTGCTCGGCGGGCTTGAGCACCACGCAGTTGCCGGCAGCCAGGGCCGGGGCGAGCTTCCACGCGGCCATCAGGATCGGGAAGTTCCACGGGATGATCTGGCCGACCACGCCCAGCGGTTCGTGGATGTGATAGGCCACGGTGTTTTCATTGATTTCGGCAGCGCCGCCTTCCTGGGCACGAATGCAGCCTGCGAAGTAGCGGAAGTGGTCGACCGCCAGCGGGATGTCGGCGTTGAGGGTTTCGCGGATCGGCTTGCCGTTGTCCCAGGTTTCGGTGATGGCCAGCAGCTCGAGGTTCTGCTCGATACGGTCGGCAATCTTCAGCAGTACGTTGGAGCGATCCTGTACCGAAGTGCGGCCCCAGGCATCGGCAGCAGCGTGGGCGGCGTCCAGCGCCTTGTCGATGTCTTCGGCAGTCGAGCGCGGGAATTCAGCGATCAGCTTGCCGTTAACCGGCGAAGTGTTTTCGAAATATTGACCTTTGACCGGAGCTACGAACTCGCCACCGATGAAGTTGCCGTACTGACGCTTGAAGTTGACCTTGGCGCCGTCGGTACCGGGATGTGCGTAACGCATGGTGTCTCTCCTGGTTAGTTATGTTTGTTAGGGAGTTATCAAGCGTAGAGCAAAGGTCGGGCCAGCGCCTGCCAAGCCTTGTAGATCAAGGGCTTGGCCCAGTGCTGCGGGCGTGACGGCCAGCCGCTGTGCCAGGGCTGGCACGCTCTGGGTGACACTTTGTACCGTCGGCGGTACAGCCTGTGTCGGCCACGCCAGCGCACCATTGCAAAGGCTTCCCGGGTGGAGGATGCTGGCCACAGACTGTATCTGCGGAGTCCAACAACAAATGCAGAACACCACGTTCAGCCAGCATGCCCAGCAGGTCCTGACCACCGCCCGCGGTGAAGGCAACGGCCCGGCCAGCGACCCTTCCATTGCCCGTTCGTGGCTGCGTTGCCTGGAGGACTACCACCTTGATCCTGCGCGCAGCCAGGCGCCGGTGGTGCTTGAGCACGGGCGCCTGTTGGAGACCCGCGAGCGCCTGCGCCAGGTGCTGCACATTGCCGACGGCGAGATGAACAGTCTGCACCAGCAGCTCTCTGGCGCCGGCCATGCGGTGCTGCTCACCGATGCCCACGGGGTGATCCTCAACTGCGTCACGGCGCCCACCGAGCGGCGTATCTTCGAGCGCGCCGGGCTGTGGCTGGGGGCGGACTGGAGCGAAGCCAGCGAGGGCACCAACGGCATCGGCACCTGCCTGGTCGAGCGCCAGGCGCTGACCATTCATCAGAATGAACACTTTCGTGGCCGCCACACCGGCCTGACCTGCTCGGCGAGCCCGGTATTCGACCCGCACGGCGAACTGCTGGCGGTGCTCGACGTGTCCTCGGCGCGGGCCGACGTGTCGCGTCAGAGCCAGTTCCACACCATGGCGCTGGTCAACCTGTCGGCGAAGATGATCGAGAGTTGCTACTTCCTGCGCCACTACCAGCACCAATGGCTGCTGCGTTTTCACCTGCAGGCAGAGTCGGTCGGGCTGTTCAGTGAAGGCTTGCTTGCCTTTGATGGCGATGGCCGGATCAGCGCGGCCAACCAGAGCGCGCTGAACCTGCTGGGCAGCATTCGCAGTGGCGTGCTGGGCAAACCGATCGATATGTTCTTTGCCTGCAACCTCGACGAGTTGCTCGGCCGCGCGACGCCGCAGGGCAGTACCGCCTGGCCCCTGCACACCCGCGATGGCCGTCAGGTCTATGCCAGCCTGCGCGGGCAGGCACCGGTAGCGGCCTGGGCCGTGCCCGCCGCGCAGCCCTTGCCGGTGGTGGCGCCAGCAGCGCAGATCTGCCTGCTCGACCCGGCCCTGCAAACCGACTTTGGCCGCGCCCTGCGCGTGTTCGAGCGCGATGTGCCGTTGCTGCTGCGTGGTGAAACCGGCTGCGGCAAGGAGGCCTTTGCCCAGGCGGTGCACCAGGCCAGCCAGCGCCGGCACAAGCCGTTTGTGGCGATCAACTGCGCGTCGATCCCGGAGAGCCTGATCGAGAGCGAACTGTTCGGTTATCGCGGCGGCAGCTTTACCGGCGCGCGCAAGGAAGGCATGCGCGGCAAGCTGCTCCAGGCGGATGGCGGCACCTTGCTGCTGGACGAGATCGGCGACATGCCGCTGGCCTTGCAGACGCGCCTGCTGCGCGTGCTGGAAGAACGCCAGGTAGTGCCCATCGGCGGCGAGGCGCAGGCCGTGGATGTGCGCATCATCAGCGCCACCCACCGCGATCTGCTCGAGCGGGTCGAGCAGGGCAGTTTCCGCGAAGACCTCTACTACCGCCTCAACGGCCTCGAAGTGCCCTTGCCGGCAGTACGCGAGCGTAGCGACAAGGGCCAGTTGCTCGACTTCATCCTGGCGCAGGAGGCCGATGGCCAGCCGCTCGAGCTGGCGCCGGCGGCGCGCGAGGCGCTGCTGGCCTTCGCCTGGCCCGGTAACGTGCGCCAGCTGCGCAACGTGCTGCGTACGCTGGTGGCGCTGTGTGACGATCGGCGCATCGGTCTGGCTGACCTGCCGGCGATCATCACCCGCACCGCTCCGGCAACGGCTAATGCCAGCGTGGCCGCGCCGTTGGCCGATGCCGAGCGCGAAGCGCTGTTGGCCACCCTTGAACAACTGCGCTGGCACCTGACCCATGTCGCCAGCCACCTGGGCATCAGCCGCAACACCCTGTATCGCAAACTGCGCAGACACGGCATCACCCGAGTCAGTTGAAGCTGAATCAGCGGGTGCGAATTGGCGCGCCCTGGGCTACCCTGCCTCGACGTTTTGCGAGGTCGATCATGCACATTCATATTCTCGGTATTTGCGGTACTTTCATGGGCTCCCTGGCCGTGCTGGCGAAAGAGCTCGGCCATCGGGTCACCGGCTCCGATGCCAATGTCTATCCGCCGATGAGCACCCAGCTCGAAGCCCAGGGCATCGAGCTGATCCAGGGCTATGACCCGGCGCAGCTGGAGCCAGCCCCTGATCTGGTGGTGATCGGCAACGCCATGTCGCGTGGCAACCCGGCAGTCGAATATGTGCTGAACAAAGGCCTGCCGTATGTTTCCGGCCCGCAGTGGCTGGCCGACCATGTGCTGCAAGGCCGCTGGGTCCTGGCTGTCGCCGGCACCCATGGCAAGACCACCACCAGCAGCATGCTCGCCTGGGTGCTGGAGCATGCGGGCATGAGCCCGGGCTTCCTCATTGGTGGCGTGCCGCAGAACTTCTCGGTGTCGGCGCGTCTCGGCGATACGCCGTTCTTCGTGATCGAAGCCGACGAATACGACAGCGCCTTCTTCGACAAGCGCTCGAAGTTCGTCCATTACCACCCGCGTACCGCGATCCTCAACAACCTTGAGTTCGACCACGCCGATATCTTCCCCGACCTGGCCGCCATCGAGCGTCAGTTCCATCACCTGGTGCGGACCATCCCGAGTGAAGGGCTGGTCATTCATCCGACCACCGAGCAAGCCCTGGAGCGGGTGATCGGCATGGGCTGCTGGACGCCGGTGCAGACCACCGGTGCTGGCGGGCAGTGGCAGGCGCGCCTGCTCAGCGCCGACGGCTCGCAGTTTGAAGTGCTGTTCGAAGGCGTGGTGCAGGGCACCGTCAATTGGCCGATGACTGGCCAGCACAACGTTGCCAATGCCCTCGCGACGCTGGCTGCGGCGCGTCATGTCGGCGTCGTCCCGGCGATGGCCATCGACGGACTGAATGCCTTCAAGAGCGTCAAGCGGCGCATGGAGAAGGTTGCTGAAGTACAGGGCGTGACCATCTATGATGACTTCGCTCACCACCCGACCGCGATTGCCACCACCCTCGATGGCCTGCGCAAGCAGGTCGGTGAGGCGCCGGTGATCGCCGTGATCGAACCCCGTTCCAATTCGATGAAGCTCGGTGCGCACCGCGACGGCCTGCCCGAGAGCGTCAAGGATGCCGACCAGGTGATCTGGTATGCCCCGGCCAACCTCGGTTGGGATCTCGCCGCGACTGCTGCGCAGTGCAAAGTGCCGGCGATTGTCGCCGACAGCCTTGAGGCGATCATCGAGCGGGTCAAGGGCCAGGCGCGCCCCGGGACCCATGTGGTGATCATGAGCAACGGCGGCTTTGGCGGCCTGCACGGCAAGCTGGCCGAGGCCTTGAAGTGAACGGCCCGCAGCGCATTACCCTGGCCATGACCGGCGCCTCCGGCGCGCAATACGGCCTGCGCCTGCTCGATTGCCTGGTACGGGAAGACCGCGAGGTGCATTTTCTGATCTCGAAGGCCGCCCAGCTGGTAATGGCCACCGAGACCGATGTGCAGCTGCCGCCCAAGGCGCAGGCGATGCAGACCTTCCTCACCGAATACACCGGCGCTGCCGCCGGGCAGATTCGCGTGTACGGCAAGGAAGACTGGATGTCGCCGGTTGCGTCCGGCTCCGGCGCGCCTGCGGCCATGGTCGTGGTGCCGTGCTCGACCGGGAGCTTGTCGGCGATTGCCACAGGTGCCTGCAACAACCTTATCGAGCGTGCCGCCGACGTCACTTTGAAGGAGCGCCGCCAGCTCATCCTGGTGCCGCGTGAGGCGCCGTTCTCGACCATTCACCTGGAGAACATGCTCAAGCTGTCGCAGATGGGCGCGGTGATTCTGCCTGCCGCGCCTGGGTTCTACCATCAGCCGCAGACCATCGATGACCTGGTCGACTTTGTCGTAGCGCGGATTCTCAACCTGCTGAACATCCCTCAGGACATGCTGCCGCGCTGGGGGGAGCATCACTATGGGGTCGATGATTGAGGCGGACGTTGCTGGTCTTGCTGATCGCGACTTCGCTGGGCGGCTGCGCCACCGTGCGTACGCTGGATGCGAACAAGCCTGGGGCGCCGGTGGTATACGCCGGCACCCGTCTGGATTGGTATGTGATGAAGGGTGGCTGCTGCCCTGCGGATCGCTTTGGAGCGCAAGCCCCGGCTTATCCGGCGCTGGACCTGCCCGGCAGCGCGCTGCTCGATACCCTGTTGCTGCCGCTGTCGTTGCTGACTGCACTTGGCGTGGGCTTCAACGCATCAGGTGGGCTGTGAGATTGCCGGGGCAGCCCCCGGCAATTGCTTAGTTTTTACCCAGTTTGCGCAGTTCGTCCGACTCGATCACGCGGATACCGTCTTCTTCTTCCAGCGCCAGGCGCCACAATGCCCGGGCCAGGGTACACGCCTCGATGCCACCGTACTTGCCAGGCAGCAGCCGGGCAATCGGCGCGGCCAGGCGCTCGGCGAGGCGCGGTTCAATCCGCTCACCGAGCAACAGCGATGGCCGCACGATGGTCAGCTGCGGCCAGTCCTGCGCTTTCAGCGCCTCTTCCATTTCGCCTTTGACCCGGTTGTAGAACACCGATGAATTGGGGTCTGCGCCAATGGCGCTTACCACCAGCAGATGGCGTGCACCCATTTCCCGCGCACGTTTGCTGAAGGCCACCACCATGTCCAGATCGACAGCGCGAAACGCCGACTCCGAGCCCGCCTGCTTGATGGTAGTGCCCAGGCAGCAGAAGGCGATATCGACTCGGCCGCCCAGTTGCGGCAGAAACACCGCAGGGTCGCCGACCGGGTTTTCCAGGTGTGGATGCTCTGCCAGCGGCCGGCGCGTTGGCGCCAGCACGCGGCTGATGGTGGGTTCATTGAGCAGCCGGTCAAGCAGGTGTTCACCTGTCAGGCCAGTTGCGCCGGCGATCAGGACATGCTGAGGCGTCAAGTACATGATGTCTCTCCCTTGTTACACACAGCTTAGCGCCTAGCAGGTGGTTTTGCCTGCGGCGGTACGGCTGTCTGAGCTTCATTGCGCAAGGCTTCTTCGGCCTGCTGCTGGCGCAGCCGTTGCCAGTGTGCTAGTACTGCGGGCGGCGCCCACAGCTGCGGTTCAGAGGCCTCGAAACCTTCCCTACGTTCCCGTTCGGCAACGCTGGCGCGCGCCAGTTCAAACGCCTGTTTCAAATCGTCGGTCTGGTTCAGGGCTTCAGCGAACAGGGCGTCGCCGAAATAGGTGAAGTCGGCCTCTTCCGAACAGCCAAATGACACCCGGTCCGGTCGCGCGGCGGTCATGATCAGGGTCCGCTCATCTTTCAGTGGCGGGATATAACCGCCGGAGTAGCAGGCCGAGATCACCACCACCTTGTCGCGGTCTTTGAGCGGCGCGAGGGCGCTGGCCAGCTCATCGGCGGAGAGATCGGCCAGTTGCAGGCGCGGCTGGTCGAGCACCAGCTGGTGATCGGCGCTGCCGTGGCTGGTGAGGTAGATGAAGATCAGGTCTTCCGGGCCGCTGCGCTCGGCCAGGGTTGTGGCGGCGCGGGTGAGGTTCTGGCGGGTGGCCATTGGCCGATCGGCCAGGTGATCGCGGTGGTTGACCAGGGTGATCTGGCCGCTGGCACCAAAGCGTACCTTGAGCATGTTGCTGACATAGTCGGCTTCACGCATGAACACACTTTGCTGGCCATCGCCGGCCAGCACCAGGCTGTACAGCTGGATCGGCGCCTTGGATGGCGGCACCTGGGCCAGCGCATCCTTGAGCAGCTTGCCCTGATTGAGCAGGGCCAGGTCGAGCGGGTCGGGCAGCAGCTTGCTCTGTTCGTCGCGCACACGCACGCCCTTGACCCAGTAGCCGCCCTCGATGCGGCCGTCGGCGTGGATCAGGCGGCCATGGCCCTGGTAGGCGTCGTCGGCAAAACCGCCGATGTACTGGCTGCCGTCCGCCAGGTGCAGGCGGCCTTCGCCCGAGAACCGCCAGTTGCGAAAGCCGCCCTTGTAGCGGCTGCCATCGCTGCCCAGCAGCTCGCCCTGGCCGTCCAGCGAGCCATCGCTGAACTCACCGATCCAGACGTCGCCGTCGGCGTTTTCGAAGCGGCCGCGGCCTTGCAGGCGGTTGTCCTTGAACTCGCCGATGTACTGCTCGCCATCGGCGCTGTCGTAAGTGCCGCTGCCTTGCAGCTGGCCATCGACGAAGTAGCCACTGAACTGATTGCCGCTGGCATCGCTGCGCACCCCGGCGCCGTTCGGCTGGCCCTTGGCGAACAGGCCCTGGTACTGGCTGCCGTCGGTCAACTTGAGCTCGCCGGCGCCATGGTACTGGTCGTCCTTGAACTGGCCACGGTAGACCTGATCGTTCTGCTTGAGGGTGCCTTCACCGTCGCGCCGGCCATGCTTGAATGTGCCTGAGTAGTGGCTGCCGGGCGTGGTCAGCTCGCCCAGGCCCTCGAACAGGCCGCTGGCGAACTGGCCGCGGTAGACCTCGCCGTTGCTGCCATGCCATTCGCCCTGGCCATGCCACTGGCCGTTGGCGAAGGTGCCGGCGTACCAACTGCCATTGGGGTAGTCGATGCGGCCCTCGCCCTGCAGCAGGCCATTGACCACCTGGCCACGGTAGCGGCCACCGTCAGGCAGGCGGGCGTCTGGCGGCGACAGTGGTTCGCCATCGCCACAGGCAGCAAGCAGAACGGTGAGGGCGAGGGGCAGCAGTACACGCATGGCGGATCTCGGCGATAGATGTGCCGAGTATGCCGCACAATGCGTGGGCTGAGACAGTGCCCAGCCGGCAATCGCAGGGCCGCGTGGCAGCCCCGTCAGTGGCTCAGACGAAACACAGGGTCAACGGCTCGGCGATATAAGCCGGCTTGTCTTCGCCTTCGATTTCCAGGGTAGCGAGGATCTTCAGCAGCCACTGGCCAGGCTTTTTCTCGGTCGCTTCCTTCAGCTCGACCTTGAGACGGACATTGCTGTCGACCTTGACTGGCTGGATGAAGCGCACGCTGTCCAGGCCATAGTTGACGATCATCTTCATGCCCTCGGGCAGCACGAGGATGTCTTCCATCAGCTTGGGGATCAGCGACAGGGTCAGAAAGCCATGGGCGATGGTGCAGCCGAACGGAGTCTTGCTGGCTTGTTCCGGGTCGACGTGGATGAACTGGAAATCGCCAGTGGCTTCGGCGAACAGGTTGATGCGTTGCTGATCGATGGTCAGCCAGGCGGAACGTCCCAGTTCCTTACCAACATACTGCGAAAGCGCTGCAACAGGTACATAGGGCATCGTGACTCTCCAGGTTGTCGTGTCTGCTCAAGTGGTACGCGCGTGCAAGATCATCATGTTGGCAGCGCGCGGTCAAGCAACCATGTGCTGGCCACGCGCCCGGCCACGCGTGTTTATAATGGCCGCCATGCCCCAAGGAGAAGCTTATGCTGTTGCGTGGATTGACCTGGCTGGTGTTGTTTCAGTTGCTGGGTACGGCACTCAATCACCTGCTGGTGCCGATTCTGCCTGGGCCGATCATCGGCCTGTTGCTGCTGCTGGTATTTCTCATCGCCCGCGGCGAAGTCGGCAAACCGTTGAACGAAGCGGCCTCCAGCCTGTTGCGTTACCTGCCGTTGCTGCTGGTGCCGCCTGCCGTTGGGGTGATGGTCTATGCCAAAGACATTGCTGCTGACTTCTGGGCCATCGTCGGCGCGTTGGTGCTGTCTTGCCTGCTGACCCTGGTATTCGTCGGCGTCTTGATGCAGAAGCTGATCCAGCGCCAGAGCAAGCCGGAGGAGCACCCATGATCCTCGATTGGCAAGGCGCACTGGATGCCGTAGTGCACCATCCGCTGTTTGGCATCGGCATCACCCTGGGTGCTTACCAGTTGGTGCTGGCGGCCTTCGAGAAGACCCGTTGGATCTTTTTGCAGCCGGTGCTGGTCTCGATGGTGGTGGTGATTACTATCCTGCTGCTGTGCGGCATCGATTACAGCGAGTACCGCAAGAGCACCGAGATCATGAATATCCTGCTTGGCCCGGCCACGGTCGCGCTGGCGGTGCCGCTGTATCTGAACCTGCGGCGGATTCGCCAGTTGTTCTGGCCCACCTTTACTACGCTGGTAATCGGAGGGGTGTTCGCCACTGGTGCCTGTGTGCTGCTGGGTTGGTGGTTCGGTGCCGAGCACATGATCCTGATGACCATGGCGCCCAAGTCGGTGACCTCGCCGATTGCCATGCTGGTGGCCGAGCAGATCGGCGGCGTGGCCGCGCTGGCGGCGGTGTTCGTGTTGATCACCGGGGTGATCGGGGCGATTTTCGGCCCGGCGCTGCTCAGCCGTTGTGGTGTGCACAGCGCCGAGGCGCGGGGAATGTCGCTGGGGATTACCGCACATGCGGTAGGCACCTCGGTGGCCCTGCAGGAAAGTGACGAATGCGGCGCCTTTGCGGCGCTGGCGATGAGTTTGATGGGGGTGGCCACGGCGGTATTCCTGCCGTTGGCGGTTAGCCTGGTGGCTTGAGGATTGAACATGACGCTACCGCTGTTTCCGCTCAACACCGTGCTGTTTCCCGGGTGCATGCTCGATCTGCAGATCTTCGAGGCGCGTTACCTGGACATGATCGGCCGCTGCATGAAGCAGGGCGCTGGCTTTGGCGTGGTGTGCATCCTCGAGGGCGAGCAGGTCGGCAAGGCGCCAATGGGCGTTGCGCCGATTGGCTGCGAAGCGCTGATCCGCGACTTCGAACAGCAGGACAACGGCCTGCTGGGCATTCGCGTCGAGGGCGTGCGCCGCTTCGAGGTCGGCCAGACCAACGTGCAGAAAGACCAACTGCTGCTGGCCGAGGTGAACTGGCTGGCCGACAGCGCCGACAGCGCCTTGAGCGAGGAAGATGATGACCTGGTGGCGCTGCTGCTGGCCCTGGGTGAGCATCCAATGGTCGCGGCGCTGGATATGCCGCGCGCCGAGGGGCGCCAGGCGTTGGCCAACCAGTTGGCCTACCTGCTGCCGTTTATCGAAGAAGACAAGCTCGAGCTGCTGGCGATGGACTCGCCGCAGCAGCGCCTGGCCGCGATTCAATCGCTGCTCGAGCGCATGCAAGGCGAGCTGTTTGCCTGATCAGGAGCGCCTGGCCAGGCGCTCCTTCACACTCAGTACTGATAGCGCAGTAGTGCGTGGGGCAGGGCGTACAGGGCAAAAAACGCCAGCAATGCCACGCACGCCGGGAGGATCAGCCACCACACCCGCAGCGGTAGCGCCGTCAAAGGCTGGCGCCACTGCACCAGGGTCAGGCTGAGGGCGCAGATACAGCAGGCCAGCAGGGCCCCGGCAAGGATATCGGTAGGCCAGTGCGCGCCCAGGTAGACCCGCGACAGGGCGATGGACAGCGCCGGGATGCAGCCGAGCATGATCCAGGTCAGGCGCATCCGCGGCGGTTGCCCGCGGCCGGCCAGTACCGCCATCACCAGGAAGAACGCAAACGAGGCCGAACTGTGCCCGCTGGGCATGCTGTAAGTGGTTAGCGGGTCGCTGAGCACTTCTGGTCGGGCTCGGGCAAACAGCCATTTCAGCGTACCATTGGCAATCGCGGTGCCCATCAGGGCGCTGCCGGCGAAGACCGCATGGCGCCATTGCCGGGCCAGCAACAGCAGGCCGGTCAGCAAGCCGCCGAGGAACAGTTGAGTGCGGAAGTCGCCCAGGCGGGTGACGATCACCACGATGCCGTCGAACGCCTGGCTGCGGTGCTCCTGCACCAGAGTCATCACGCCCTGATCGAACTCATGCAGGAACGGCCAGCCGAGAAACACCCCGGCCAACGCCAGAAAACTCATCCCGGCGATCAGCCGGGTCCCGTGGCGCTGGTCGCGAATGCTGCTGCTCAGGCTCAGGCCGATCAACACGGCCAAGGTGCCGGCGATGATCCCTGCATCCAGCCAGAAGCCTTCCGGCAGCGGCAGGCGCATCGCCGCGCCGGTCGCCCAGCCAGGCAGCAGATAAGCCACCGACCAGCCGGCGCCGGCCACCAGGCTCACCGCAATGAAGCGCGGCAACGGCATGTCGAACATGCCGGCGACCATCGGCAGCATCGGCCGCAACGGCCCGATAAAGCGCCCCACCAGCAGGCTGGCGATGCCATAGCGCTGGAAGTAGGTCTCGGCGCGGCCGATCCACTCCGGGTGATGGCGGATCAGCGGCAAGCGCCGGATGTTCTGGTGGAAATACTTGCCGATGGCATAGGACATCGCATCCCCGAGCAAGCCGCCGGCAAAGCCCAGCAGCAGTGTTTCGCCCAGGGTGAATGCGCCACTGCCGGCCAGCACCGCAACGGCAAACAGCAATACCGTGCCCGGCACGATGATCCCGGCAATCGCCAGGCATTCGACACAGGCCACCACGAAGATTGCCACGCCAAGCCATTGTGGATTGGCGCTGAGCCAGCCGGTCAGGCTGTCGAGCCATTGGCCCATGGTCAGCTTCCTTGTACGAGAGTTGAGTAGTCCCGGCCTTCGACTTGGCCCCGACGCAGCGGGTTCCGTGTGCAGAAACGGGCGAATTGAGCATCGACGAAGCGGTACGGCAGGTGCTCGTCGCGGCCATGGGGAATGCCCAGGCGAGCGCACTGGATGATCTGCGGCACTGCCAGCGCACAATCCTCGACATACAGCGCCTGCGGATCGAAACGCTGGCCGTCCCAGTGCGGCACCTTCAGGCCCAGCGCGCGGCAGAGCAGGGTCTGCCCGGCGCAAAGGCGCTCGGGTGGGCGCAACTGGCCGCTGGCATCGGGGTTATTCAGTTGCATCCGGGCCAGGCTGTTGGCGTCCGAGAGCGCGTCGGTGAACGGGTAGGCTGACTTGATCAGCACCGCATTGCCCGGGCCGTGGGCACTGAAGTTCAGCGAATCGCCGCCGCGGGCGTAGTACATATAGATGTGCCCGCCGTCGAGAAACAGCGCCTTGCGCTTTTCGGTATAGCCCAGCGAGGCGTGGCTGCCCTTGTCGGTCAGGTAATAGGCTTCGGTTTCGATGATCCGCGCAGCCAGCCACAGGTCGCCCTGACGGTGGCGAATGACTTTGCCCAGCAGCGCCTTGGCCAGGGTCTGGGCATCGCGGTCGAAAAAGCTGTCTGGCAGGGCGCGGGCCGGGCAGGGTGCTGGGTCTGGCATGCTGGCTGTTCGTGATTGAATGGCGCGATCATAGCAATTAATCGCTTAATCGAGGCTGAACGCTGCTGTAGATGGCTGCCTGCCGGCGTAAACCACTCGCGCCCAGCAACCACGGGGCCTCCAGACCTCGCACGTAGCATTTTGGTCAAGCCAGGTTACATCTTTCCTGTCCATTAACCGCGTCATCTTCTACCATCCGCCTCCCGCCGCTGGGCGTACTGGTGCCCGCCAGTTATAATCAGCCGATTTCCCCTTTCGCCAAGACACCGAGCCCATGACTGAGTCCGTTCTTGACTACATGACCCGCCTGGGTCGCGCTGCCCGCCAGGCCTCGCGCGTGATCGCCCGCGCCAGCACCGCACAGAAGAACCGTGCCTTGCAGGCTGCTGCCGATGCGCTGGACGCCGCCCGCGCCGAGCTCACTGCCGCCAATGAGCAGGACCTCGCCAATGGCCGCAGCAATGGTCTGGAAGCGGCGCTGCTCGATCGTTTGGCGCTGACTCCTGCGCGTATCGACGGCATGATCACCGGCCTGCGCCAGGTGGCCAGCCTGCCCGATCCAGTCGGCGCCGTGCGTGACATGAGCTACCGCCCGTCGGGCATTCAAGTCGGCAAGATGCGCGTGCCGCTGGGCGTGATCGGGATCATCTACGAGTCGCGGCCGAACGTGACCATCGATGCTGCCAGCCTGTGCCTGAAGTCGGGTAACGCGACCATTCTGCGTGGCGGCTCCGAGGCGATTCATTCCAATCGCGCAATTGCCACCTGCATCCAGCGCGGCCTGGCTGCCGCAGGTTTGCCAGCGGCAGTGGTGCAGGTTGTGGAAACTACCGACCGTGAAGCGGTCGGTGCACTGATCAGCATGCCCGAGTTCGTCGACGTGATCGTCCCGCGTGGCGGCCGTGGCCTGATCGAGCGGATCAGCCGCGATGCCCGCGTGCCGGTGATCAAGCACCTCGATGGCATCTGCCATGTGTACATCGACGCGCACGCCGACCTCAACAAGGGCTGGCGTGTTGCTTTCAACGCCAAGACTTACCGCTACGGTATCTGCGGCGCCATGGAGACCTTGCTGGTCGACCAGGCCATTGCTGCAGACTTTCTGCCGGAAATGGCCCGGCGCTTCCAGGAATACGGCGTCGAGCTGCGCGGCTGCGAGCGCACCCGGGCGATCATCCAGGCAGCACCTGCCAGCGAAGACGACTGGCACACCGAATACCTCGACGCGATCCTGTCGATTCGCGTGGTCGACGGCCTCGAGCAGGCCATCGAGCACATCAATCACTACGGCTCGCACCACACCGACTCGATCATTACCGAACACCAGGGTCAGGCCCGGCGCTTCATCGCCGAGGTCGACTCGGCGTCGGTCATGCTCAACACCCCGACCTGCTTTGCCGACGGCTTCGAGTATGGCCTGGGTGCCGAGATCGGTATTTCCACCGACAAGCTGCATGCGCGCGGTCCGGTCGGCCTCGAAGGCCTGACCTGCGAAAAATACGTAGTGATTGGCGATGGCCAGCTGCGCGGCCAGGAGCCGAGCTGAGTTGAATCAGGCCCCTGCAGTGCGGCGCGTCGGCATTTTCGGCGGTACCTTCGACCCGGTTCATATCGGCCACCTGCGCAGTGCGCTGGAAGTGACCGAGCTGATGGGCCTGGACGAGCTGCGCCTGCTGCCCAACGCCCGCCCGCCGCACCGCGACACGCCACAGGTAGACGCTCAGGCGCGCCTGGCGATGGTGCAGAGCGCGGTCAGCGGGGTTGACTGCCTGAGCGTTGATGCGCGCGAGCTGGGCCGTGACAAACCGTCGTATACCATCGACAGCCTGGAATCGATCCGGGCCGAGCTGGGCGGCGATGACCAGTTGTTTCTGGTCCTGGGCTGGGACGCGTTCTGCGGCCTGCCGGGCTGGCACCGCTGGGAAGAATTGCTCCAACATTGCCACATCCTGGTGCTGCAACGCCCGGATGCGGATGTCGAACCACCAGACGAGCTGCGCAACCTGCTGGCTGCGCGCTCGCAAAGCGATCCCACTGCCATGTCCGGCCCGGCGGGTCACATTTCGTTCGTCTGGCAGACCCCGCTTGCGGTGTCGGCCACGCAAATCCGACAGCTGCTGGCCAGCGGCAAGTCGGTACGGTTTCTGGTGCCGGATGCAGTACTGGCCTACATAGAGGCGCACGATCTATATCGTGGGTCCAACTGAGGGCGCCGTTGGGGCGCCTCATTCAAAACGAGTTGAACGAGTAACTATGAAGAAGCAAAACGACATCACTGCCGAAGAACTGGTCGAAGTGGCCAAGGAAGCGCTGGGAGAGGTCAAGGCCCTGGATATCCAGGTGATCGACGTGCGTGACAAGCACAGCCTGACCGACTACATGATCATCGCTACCGGTACCTCCAATCGCCAGATCAACGCGATGCTGGACAAGGTTCGCGAGCTGGTCAAAGCCAAGGGCGTCATGCCGCTGGGCGAAGAAGGCAAAGGCGAAAGCGATTGGGTGCTGCTCGACCTGAACGACGTCATCGTGCACATGATGACCGCCGCTGCGCGTCAGTTCTACGACCTCGAGCGCCTGTGGATGGGTGCCGAGCAGAGCCGTGCTGCCGATGGCAAGCACCACAGCTCCGAGAACGGCGCCAACGAGTACTTCGACAAGCTCAACAAGCAATAAGGAAGCGCCGTGCGTCTGCGATTGATCGCGGTCGGCTCGCGCATGCCCAAGTGGGTCGAGGAAGGCTGGCATGAATATGCCAAGCGCCTCCCTGCTGAGTTGCCGCTCGAGCTGGTGGAAATCCCGCTGAACACCCGGGGCAAGAACGCCGACGTGGCTCGCCTGATTCGTCAGGAGGGGGAGGCCATGCTGGCCAAGGTCCAGCCCGGCGAACGCATCGTCACCCTCGAAGTCCACGGCAAGCCGTGGAGCACCGAGCAGTTGGCGGTCGAGCTGGATCGCTGGCGCCTGGATGCGCGGACGGTGAATTTGATGGTGGGTGGGCCGGAAGGCCTGGCGCCTGAGGTGTGTGCGCGCAGCGAACAGCGCTGGTCGCTGTCGCCGCTGACCTTGCCGCACCCGTTGGTAAGGATACTGATCGGCGAACAGATCTACCGCGCCTGGACCGTGTTGTCCGGGCATCCCTACCACAAATGAGCCTGTAAGCCCGCCCGATGTCGCAGCCGATCCGCCTCAAAGACCACGAGAAAGACGCCCGTCTGGTGCGCAACCGCGTCGTGGTCGGCGCTGTGGCGATCATGTTGTTGGTGTGTGTGCTGATTGCTCGGCTGTACTACCTGCAGATCATCCAGTACGACTATCACTCGACGCTGTCGGAGAACAACCGGGTGCATGTGCAGCCGATCCCGCCGACCCGCGGGCTGATCTTCGACCGCAACGGGGTGATCATCGCCGACAACCGGCCCAGCTTCAGCCTGACCATGACCCGCGAACGTGCCGGCAAATGGCCAGAGGTGCTGGACGCCATCGTTGAGGTGCTGGGGCTCACAGCGGACGACCGTGCCCTCTTCGAGAAGCGCATGAAGCAGGGTCGGCGGCCGTTCGAGCCCGTGCCGATCCTGTTCGAGCTCAGCGAAGACCAGATCGCCCGGATCGCCGTCAACCAGTTCCGGTTGCCGGGCGTGGAAGTGGCTGCGCAGTTGGTCAGGCATTACCCGCAAGGTGCGCACTTTGCCCACTCGGTCGGTTATGTCGGGCGGATCAACGAGAAAGAGCTGAAGACCCTTGATCCGGTCAACTACAGCGGCACCCACCATATCGGCAAGACCGGCGTCGAGCGCTTCTATGAAGATGCCCTGCACGGTCAGGTCGGTTACGAGGAGGTCGAGACCAACGCCCGCGGCCGCGTGCTGCGCGTGCTCAAACGCACCGACCCGATCCCCGGCAAGGACATCGTGCTGGGCCTGGACATCAAACTGCAGGAAGCCGCCGAGCTGGCTCTGGGTGGTCGGCGTGGCGCTATCGTGGCGCTTGATCCACGCTCGGGTGAAGTACTGGCGATGGTCAGCCAGCCAAGCTTCGACCCCAACCTGTTCGTCACCGGCATTGGCTTTCAGGCCTATGCTGACCTGCGCGATTCGATCGACCGGCCGCTGTTCAACCGGGTCCTGCGCGGGCTGTATCCACCCGGTTCGACGATCAAGCCCGCAGTGGCCATCGCCGGCCTCGACAGCGGTGTCGTGACAGCCGGCAGCCGGGTGTTCGACCCGGGCTATTACCAGTTGCCCAACTACGACCACAAATACCGTAACTGGAACCGCACCGGTGACGGCTGGGTTGATCTTGACCTGGCGATCATGCGTTCCAATGACACCTACTTCTACGATCTTGCGCACAAGATGGGCATCGATCGCCTGTCGACCTACATGAACAAGTTCGGCCTCGGCCAGCGCGTGTCGCTGGACATGTTCGAGGAATCCTCCGGGTTGATGCCGACCCGTGAGTGGAAGCGCGCCACCCGCCGCCAGGCGTGGTTCCCGGGCGAAACGCTGATCCTCGGCATCGGCCAGGGCTACATGCAGACCACGCCGTTGCAGATGGCCCAGGCTACCGCGCTGATCGCCAGCAAGGGCAAGTGGTTCCGCCCGCACCTGGCCAAGACCATCGAGGGCCAGCCGCCGGTCGACGAAAACCCGATCGAGGACATCGTCCTGCGTGACCCGTCCGATTGGGCCAAGGTCACCCACGGCATGGAGCAGGTGATGCACAACGCCCGCGGCACCGCCCGCGCGGCTGCCACCGGCGCGCAGTACCGCATCGCCGGCAAGAGCGGTACTGCTCAGGTGGTGGCGATCAAGCAGGGCGAGAAGTATGACCGCAACAAAGTCCAGGAGCGTCACCGTGACCACGCCCTGTTCGTCGGTTTCGCCCCGGCTGACGATCCGAAGATCGTCGTCTCGGTGATGATCGAGAACGGCGAGGCTGGTGGCCGCGTGGCGGCGCCGGTGATGCGCCAGATCATGGACGCCTGGCTGCTCGACGCCAACGGCCAGTTGAAAACCGAGTTTGCTCCCGCCACCGTCGCTCAGGAAAAGGCCCAGTGATTAACAATTTTGATCGCATGCTCTCCAGCGAAGACGTCATGCGTCGGCGCGCGAGCTTTCTTCAGCGCATCCACATCGACGGCCCGCTGCTGATCATTCTGCTGACCCTCGCCGCCGGCAGCCTGTTCGTGCTGTATTCGGCCAGCGGCAAGAACTGGGACCTGCTGAGCAAGCAGGCGACCTCGTTCGGCATCGGCCTGGTCTCGATGTTCATCATTGCCCAGCTCGAGCCACGCTTCATGGCCCGCTGGGTGCCGCTGGCGTACCTGACCGGGGTGTTGCTGCTGGTGGTGGTCGACGTCATGGGTCACAACGCCATGGGCGCCACGCGCTGGATCAACATTCCCGGAGTGATCCGCTTCCAGCCTTCGGAATTCATGAAGATCATCATGCCGGCAACCCTGGCCTGGTACCTGTCCAAGCGCACCTTGCCGCCTGATCTCAAGCATGTGGCGATCAGCCTGGTGCTGATCGGCGTGCCGTTCATTCTTATCGTGCGCCAGCCGGACCTGGGTACTGCGCTGCTGATTCTGGCTTCCGGCGCGTTCGTGCTGTTCATGGGTGGCCTGCGCTGGCGCTGGATCATCAGTGTGATCGCCGCGGCAGTGCCGGTGGCGGTGGCGATGTGGTTCTTTGTCATGCACGACTACCAGAAGCAGCGCGTGCTGACCTTCCTCGATCCTGAGAGCGACCCGCTCGGCACCGGCTGGAACATCATCCAGTCCAAGGCCGCGATCGGCTCCGGCGGGGTATTCGGCAAGGGCTGGTTGCTCGGTACGCAGTCGCACCTGGACTTTTTGCCGGAGAGCCACACCGACTTCATCATCGCCGTGCTCGGCGAGGAATTCGGCCTGGTCGGCATCTGCATGCTGCTGATCGTTTATCTGCTGCTGATCGGCCGCGGCCTGGTCATCACCGCACAGGCGCAGACCCTGTTCGGCAAGCTGCTCGCGGGCAGCCTGACGATGACCTTCTTTGTTTATGTGTTCGTCAATATTGGTATGGTCAGTGGCTTGCTCCCGGTGGTGGGGGTGCCGCTGCCCTTCATTAGCTATGGCGGAACTTCGTTGGTGACGCTGCTGTCAGCGTTTGGCGTTCTGATGTCGATCCACACCCACCGCAAATGGATCGCGCAAGTTTGAATAAGGTGAACAATTTCATGCAAGCAGTGCGTAGCTGGGCGGCCCGTTGGGCGCCGTGGATCGGCGCAATGGGCCTGCTCGGCGCAGTCCAGCAGGCCAGTGCCGGCGACTACGACGGCTCGCCGCAGGTGGCCGAGTTTGTCGGCGAAATGACCCGCGACCACGGCTTTGCCGGCGAACAGCTGATGGGCGTGTTCCGCGAGGTGCAGCGCAAGCAGTCGATTCTTGACGCGATTTCGCGTCCGGCGGAGCGGGTCAAGCCGTGGAAAGAATACCGGCCGATGTTCCTCACCGATGCGCGCATCGCTCGTGGTGTCGACTTCTGGCGCCAGCACGAGGCAACCCTGGCGCGTGCCGAGCAGGAATACGGCGTGCCGGCCCAGGTGATCGTGGCGATCATTGGCGTGGAAACCTTCTTTGGTCGCAACACCGGCAACTACCGGGTGATCGATGCCCTGTCGACGCTGGGTTTCGACTACCCGCCGCGGGCTGAATTCTTCCGCAAGGAGCTGCGCGAGTACCTGCTGCTGGCCCGTGAAGAGCAGCTCGACCCGCTGACCCTGAAAGGCTCGTACGCCGGCGCCATGGGCCTGCCGCAATTTATGCCGAGCAGCTTTCGCGCCTACGCAGTGGACTTCGACGGTGACGGCCATATCAATATCTGGAACAACCCGGATGACGCCATCGGCAGTGTCGCCAGCTACTTCAAGCGCCACGGCTGGGTTGCCGGGGAAGGCGTGGTCAGCCGCGCCCAGGTGCGCGGCGAGCGTGCCGACGAAGGCCTGACCAGCGGCATCGAGCCGGTCAAGACCGTCGCCGAATTGCGCGCATTGGGCTGGTCGAGCAATGATGCGCTGCGCGATGATCTGCCGGTCACCGCCTTCAAACTGGAAGGCGACAACGGCCCTGAATACTGGATGGGCCAGAAGAACTTTTATGCGATCACGCGTTACAACCGCAGTGTGATGTACGCCATGGCCGTGCATCAGCTTTCGCAACAGCTGGTCATTGCACGGGGCGTCAAGTAATGCGCGGATTGTTTACTACTCATTCCTTCAAACTGCTGACCTGCATCGCCATCAGTGCGGTCCTGGTCAGTTGCTCATCGAGCCGGCCTGCACCCAAGAGCAGCGGTGCGGGTGGCAACGTCATCCGCTCGCAGCCGGGCCTGGATATCAACCGCGCGCATAAAGACGGCGCGCCATGGTGGGATGTCGACGTCAACAAGATCCCCGACGCCACCCCGACCGTGCACACCGGCAACTACAAGGCCAACCCGTACACGGTGCTGGGCAAGACTTATTACCCGATCCAGGAATCGCGCAACTACCGCGCCGAGGGTACTGCATCGTGGTACGGCACCAAGTTCCACGGTCAGAACACCGCCAACGGCGAGGTCTATGACCTGTACGGCATGAGCGCGGCGCACAAGACCCTGCCGTTGCCGGCCTACGTCAAGGTGACCAACCTCGACAACCAGCGCAGCGTGATCCTGCGGGTCAACGACCGCGGCCCGTTCTATTCTGACCGGATCATCGACCTGTCGTACGCCGCCGCCAAGAAGCTCGGTTACGCCGAAACCGGCACCGCGCGGGTGCGCGTTGAAGGCATCGACCCGCAGCAGTGGTGGGCCCAGCGCGGCCAGCAGGCGCCGTTGGTGCTGAAAGAGCCGCAGGTCGCGCAGACGCAGCCGCTGCCCGCCAGCACCGGCAAGGTCGAGCAGTGGACACCGCCAGCGCAGCAGCATGCCGCTGCCGTGGTGCCGGTGCAGATCGCCAGCAACAGCGTGCCGAGCAACACCGGCGGCATGTTCCTCCAGGTCGGCGCCTTCGCCAACCCGGATGCCGCCGAGCTGCTGCGCTCGAAACTGAGCACCATGGTCAGCGCACCGGTGTTCATCAGCTCGATCGTGCGTAACCAGCAGACCCTGCACCGCGTGCGCCTGGGGCCGATGAGCAGCCAGGGTGAAGTGCAGCAGACTCAAGACAGCGTGCGCCTGGCCAATCTCGGCCAGGCCAAGCTGGTCACCGACTGAACGCGGAACTCACGGCGCCCGCTGCGGCCTGAAGTGGGCGCCGGGCTGTCCGTTTTGTCATGAATTGCCCGGCGCGGCCATGTACAATGGCCGTTTTTGCCCCGCCAGGCCCCGCGCCAGGCTCCTGGGCTGCCACGCAGCTCACATAACTAGACTGACTGGGCGTTGGGCTTCGAGCCCACGGAACATCAGACCATTAGCGATTTTCGAGAGACGGATGAACATCACCAACCTTGCCAAACGACTTTGCCTGCCTGTCCTGCTGATGATCACCCCTGCTGCCTTTGCAGCAGAGCAGATGATGCCAGCCCCACCACAGCTGGCAGCCAAGTCCTACGTACTCATGGACGCGTCCAGCGGCAACGTGCTGGTCGAAAACAACGGTGACGAGCGCCTGCCGCCAGCCAGCCTGACCAAGCTGATGACCGCCTACATCGCCACCCTCGACATTCGTCGTGGCCAGATCGGCGAGAACGACCCGGTTACCGTCAGTGAAAACGCCTGGCGTACCGGCGGTTCGCGGATGTTCATCAAGGTAGGCAGCCAGGTTACCGTTAGCGACCTGCTGCACGGCATCATCATCCAGTCGGGCAACGATGCCTCGGTCGCTCTGTCCGAACACATCGCCGGCAGCGAAGATGCCTTCGCCGACATGATGAACAAGACTGCTGCCGATCTGGGCATGAGCAACAGCCACTTCATGAACCCGACCGGTCTGCCGCACCCCGAGCATTACTCGTCGGCCCACGACATGGCCCTGCTGGCTCGCGCGATCATCAACGAAGACCCGGCTCACTACGCGATCTACTCGCAGAAAGAGTTCTTCTGGAACAACATCAAGCAGCCCAACCGCAACCTGCTGCTGTGGCGTGACAAGACCGTCGATGGCCTGAAAACCGGCCACACCGACGAAGCCGGCTACTGCATGGTCGCCTCCGCCGTACGTGATGGCCAGCGCCTGATCGCCGTGGTGTTCGGTACCAACAGCGAGCAATCGCGTGCCGCCGAAACGCAAAAGCTGCTGACCTATGGCTTCCGCTTCTTCGAGACCCAGACCTTCTACCAGAAGGGCACCGAGCTGACTCAGGCGCCGGTATGGAAAGGCGCGACCAACCAGGTCAAGGCTGGTCTGGCCAACGACCTGACCATGACCATGCCTAAAGGCCAACTGAAGCGCCTGGCCGCCTCGATGACCATGAACCCACAGCTGACCGCGCCCATCGCCAAAGGTGACGTGATCGGTAAAGTCGAAGTCAAACTTGACGAGAAAGTGGTTCACAGCGCCGACCTGATCGCCCTCGACGGCGTTGAGGAAGGTGGTATCTTGCGCCGTATGTGGGATAGCATTCGTCTATTCTTCTACGGGTTGTTCAACTGATAACGTGACCTGCCACGCTCCCGCCAATCCGGCGGGAGCGTTGTTGTTGCCACGGCTTACGAGGCCGTTTCCGCATGAGCGAAGCTGACGTCAAGTCGCACAAGATCGAATTCCCCTGCGCTGATTACCCAATCAAGGTGATCGGCGATACCGTGGTCAATTTCAAGAACACGGTCATCGAGATTTTGAAGAAACACGCTGAGGTCGACATGTCGACCCTGGCCGAGCGCCAGAGCAAGGAAGGCAAGTACACCACCGTGCAATTGCACATCGTGGCGACCAGCGAAGACCAGTTGCACGACATCAACAGCGCCCTGCGTGCTACCGGCATTGTGAAAATGGTGCTCTGATGCCGGCCAGCCTCGGTATCCGCGAGCTTGGCCTGCAGCCCTATGAACCGGTGCTGGAGGCCATGCGGCGTTTTACCGAGCAGCGTGGTGCCGACAGCCTGGACGAAGTCTGGCTGGTCGAGCACCCGCCGGTGTTCACCCAGGGCCAGGCCGGCAAGGCCGAGCACCTGCTGGTGCCGGGTGATATCCCGGTGGTGCAGAGCGACCGCGGTGGCCAGGTGACCTACCATGGCCCCGGGCAGTTGGTGGCTTACCTGTTGCTTGATGTGCGCCGGCTTGGTTTTGGCGTGCGTGAACTGGTTACCCGGATCGAAAACAGCCTGATCGATCTGCTGGCCAGTTATGACGTTGTGGCGGCGGCCAAGGCCGATGCGCCCGGAGTCTATGTTGACGGGGCCAAGATCGCCTCGCTCGGCTTGCGAATCCGCAACGGCCGTACCTTTCACGGCCTTGCTCTGAACGTGGACATGGACCTTGCGCCATTCCGCCGAATCAATCCCTGCGGCTATGCGGGGCTGGCGATGACCCAGCTGCGTGATCTGGCAGGTCCGATCGAACTCACCGAGGTCAGGACAAGGCTGCGTGGACAGCTGGTCAAGCACCTCGACTATGCTGAGCAGACGACCCTTACGGGCGGAATCGACTGAATATGACAACTGTGCAAGAAGCCGTGCCGAACCTGATCACCACCCATGACGTGACCCCGCGCCCGGCGCCGAAGAAGGTCGAAGCCGGAGTCAAGCTGCGTGGCGCCGACAAGGTCGCGCGCATCCCGGTAAAGATCATCCCTACCGACGAGCTGCCGAAGAAGCCTGACTGGATCCGCGTACGCATCCCGGTTTCGCCGGAAGTCGACCGTATCAAGCAACTGCTGCGCAAGCACAAGCTGCACAGCGTCTGCGAAGAAGCCTCGTGCCCGAATCTGGGTGAGTGCTTCTCGGGTGGTACCGCCACCTTCATGATCATGGGTGACATCTGCACCCGTCGCTGCCCGTTCTGCGACGTCGGCCATGGCCGGCCGAAAGCACTGGATGCCGACGAGCCGATGAACCTTGCCGTAGCCATCGCCGACCTGCGTCTGAAGTACGTGGTGATCACCTCGGTAGACCGCGACGACCTGCGTGACGGCGGTGCCCAGCACTTCGCCGACTGCATTCGCGAGATCCGCAAGCTGTCCCCGGGCGTGCAGCTCGAGACCCTGGTGCCGGACTACCGCGGGCGCATGGACGTGGCCCTGGCGATCACCGCTCAAGAGCCGCCAGATGTGTTCAACCACAACCTGGAAACGGTACCGCGCCTGTACAAGGCCGCGCGTCCGGGTTCGGACTACGACTGGTCGCTGGACCTGCTGCAGAAGTTCAAGCAACTGGTGCCGCACGTACCCACCAAGTCTGGCCTGATGCTCGGCCTGGGCGAAACCGACGAAGAAGTGATCGAAGTGATGCAGCGCATGCGCGAGCATGACATCGACATGCTGACCCTCGGCCAGTACCTGCAGCCATCGCGCAGCCACTTGCCGGTGCAGCGTTTCGTGCACCCGGACACCTTTGCCTGGTTCGCTGAAGAAGGCCACAAGATGGGCTTCAAGAACGTCGCCTCCGGGCCGCTGGTGCGTTCCTCGTACCACGCTGACCAGCAGGCGCACGAAGCCAAGATCAAGCTGTAAGCTGATCCGCTGGGCCAATGCCGATGCGCGCCAGGAGGTGCCATCGGCATTTTTGTTGGGGGATCTGTACCCTGTGGGCAACGATCTCGGGCTGGCCCATTGTTGCTGCCCATTGATCTGCAAATGCTTTCAAGGAGTTGCTGGATGGACTGTGCTGAACACCTAGGTTCACTATTGCCGCGAAAGCTGGCAGCGAATGCCTGTTTTGCGGTGATTGCCCCGGCAGGGCCGGCGCGGCTGGATGCCGACAAGGCCCAGCAGTGGTTCAACGAGCGTGGCTATCGGTGCCGGCCATATCCCAGCGTGAGCAGCAGCCAGGGTTATCTGGCCGGCACTGACCAGCAAAGGCTGGATGACCTGCATGCTGCATTCGCCGATCCGCAGGTGGACGCCATTCTGTGCATGCGCGGCGGCTACGGCAGCATGCGCCTGCTCGACCAGATCGATTTCGAGCTGATTGCCCGCAACCCCAAACCCTTGATTGGCTACAGCGACATCACCGCGCTACACACCGCGATCAACCGCTACTGCGGGTTGGTCAGTTTTCACGGTGGCATGCTCAACGCCGACCTGCTGGGCGGCAAGCTTGAACCGACAGTCAGCTCGCTGCTGCGGCAATTGCGCGGTGAAGTGGGGCAGGGCGATGCACTCGTCCATGCCCATGCTTATCCCTTGACCTCAGTGCTGCCAGGCGTTGCCAGCGGGCGCCTGCTGGGCGGCAATCTGTCGATGCTCGGCGCGACGCTGAGTACGCTTGGGGAGATCGACACCGACGGCGCCATCCTGTTTATCGAAGACGTCAACGAGCCGTTGTACCGGGTTGACCGACTGCTCACGCAATTGCGCCTGGCAGGCAAGCTGCAGGGCGTGCGTGGGGTGTTGGTGGGGGATTTCGCCGGGATTACCGTAGCCGCCATGACGCCGCTGTTGCAGGACATTTTTGCGCCGCTGGGGGTGCCGATACTGGCCGGTTGGCGCAGTGGCCATTGCGATCCGAACCTGTGCCTGCCGCTTGGCGCTCAGGTGCGGCTCGACAGCGACATGCAGACACTGGTGCTGCAGCAGGATTTGTTCAGGGCTTGAGATTGCCGGGGGCGCTTCGCGCCCCTGGCAATCTCACTACTGACGCAAACTCTCGAGCAGCTTGTGCGTCGGGTAGCCGTCAGCGGGCATGTTCTGCGCCTGCTGAGCGGTACGGATGGCCTTGCGGGTATTGGCGCCGATGATGCCGTCGGCATTGCCCGCGTCATAGCCGCGCGCATTGAGCAGGTTCTGCAGCTCGATGCGCTCGCTGCGGCTCAATGGCAAGTCATCCTTGGGCCAGCTGCCGGCAATGAAGCCCCAACCGGAGAAACGATCGCCCAGCAGGCTTACCGCCAGCGCGTAGGACGACGAGTTGTTGTACTTGAGAATGGCGCGGAAGTTGTCCAGCACCAGGAACGCCGGGCCACGTGCGCCGGCCGGCAGCAGCAGCGCCGCCGAGAGTTGATTGCTGCCCGCTGGCAGCTGGGTGCCATTGGGCAGCTTGACGCCCAGTTGCAGCCATTCACTGACGGTCTTGCGCTGGGCGCCATCGGCGATCCAGAAGTCGAAATCGGCCGGCACCTGAACTTCGAAGCCCCACGGTTGGCCACGCTTCCAGCCCGAGCTCTGCAGGTAATGCGCGGTCGATGCGAGGGCATCGGCTGTGCTGTTCCAGATGTCGCGGCGGCCGTCGCCGTCGAAGTCGACGGCATGGGTGTTGTAGGTGGTCGGGATGAACTGGGTCTGGCCCATCGCCCCGGCCCACGAGCCACGCATGGCCTCAGGCTGAATGTCGCCGTTCTGCAGGATCTGCAACGCCGCGATCAGCTGGTCCTGGGCAAACTGTGGGCGGCGGCCCTCATAGGCCAAGGTCGCCAGCGAGCGGATTACCGATTTGCTGCCCTGGAACTGGCCGAAGTTGCTCTCCATGCCCCATACCGACACCAGCACTTGGCGGTCCACGCCATAGCGTTGTTCCAGGCGCGTGAGCAGCTCGGCGTTCTGTTCCAGCAGCTTCTTGCCGTTGCGCACCCGCAGCGGCGACAGCGCGCCGTCGAGGTATTCCCACACCGGGCGGCTGAACTCGGGCTGGCTGCGATCGGCCTTGATCACGTCCATGTCCGGCGTGACACCGGCAAACACGCGGTCGAACAGCCCGGCATCAATGCCGGCCTGCAACGCTTGTTGACGGAAACCGGCCTGCCACTGGGCAAAGCTCTGCACTGGCTGGATTTCAGCGTTGATGTCGGCGTTGCTGGTGGGCAGGGTAACCACCGGTGCGGGCTGGGCAGGGGCCAGTGGTACGGCGTCGGCGGCGGTAGGTTTTTCCGCACAGGCGACCAGCAGGATAAGGCTGGAGGCCGCGATCAGCTGGCGTGGTTGCCAGCGTGGGAACAGACTGAGGGACATGCACAGATCCAGGAATTACAGGTCAGGTAGCGACCATATCATGCCTGCGCGCTGGATGCTTTCATGCGGCCAAAAAGTAAGAAGCCTCCCAATCTCTCGATTGGAAGGCTTCGCGGCGGTAGCTGCCTTTGCCCTTGTCTGGTTGCTCCTGGCGGCTGCGAAACAGCGGCTGGGCAATGATCGACTTGGCTTTGTTGGGGCGGTGCTTTTGCGGCTTTTTGCTCATGGCGGGGTTCCCCGGCTTGGGTGGGTGTGCGGGGCGGACTTTAGGGCTTGGCGCGGGGTGGGGCCAATTGATTGTGTATATGGTCGAGATTGTTGGGGCCGCTCTTCGGCCCTTCGCGGGTGAACCCGCTCCCACAGGTACGGCGGCGCTGCAAAACCCTGTGGGAGCGGGTTCACCCGCGAAGGGGCGCAAAGCGGCCCCGGCTATTCCGAAGGCAATACCAATCGCTGCCCAGCCATCAACAGCGCCAACCGCGTCAACCCCGTCCAAGGCGAACCAGGCGCCTGGCCCTTGATCTGCGCATCGATACGCTGAGCATCCTGCAGCAACTGCGCCCAGCGCTTCGCCGACAGCCGTTGCAGGGCCTTGCTGACCAGTGGCCGGCGCTTGTCCCATACCGGCGGACGCGCCTGGCTGAAGGCTTTGTCGAGCGGGATGCCCTGGCTGAACTGCAAGGCGATACCCGCCAGCAGGCGCAGCTCGCGGGCCAGCGCCCAGAGAATCACCGGGGGCTCGACGCCCTCGCCGCGCAGGCCTTCAAGCATGCGCAGGGCATGGGTCGCATCGCCTTTGAGAATGGCATCGACCAGGCCAAACACATCGAAGCGAGCACTGTCGGCCACCGCGCTCTGCACGGTTTCGACGGTGATCTGGTTGCCTTCGGCGAGCAGCTTGAGCTTTTCGATCTCTTGGGCGGCTGCGAGCAGGTTGCCCTCGACCCGCGCCGCAATCAGGTCGACCGCATCCCGCTGGGCCGACAGCCCGGCCTGGGCCAAACGCTGATTGATCCACTGCGGCAACTGCTGCGCATCGATCGGCCAGATCTGGATGAACTGGCACTGACTGCCCTCGACCAGCGCCTTGCCCCATTTGGTTTTCTGCGCACTGCCGTCGAGCTTGGGCAGGCTGATCAACAGCAAAGTGTCTTCAGCGGGCCGCGAGCAGTACTCGATCAGCGCCGCCGCGCCCTTGTCACCAGGCTTGCCCGAGGGCAGGCGCAGCTCGAGCAGGCGCCGCTGGGCGAACAGCGACAGGCTGGCACCGGCTTGCAGCAGCGTACCCCAGTCGAAGTTGGCATCGGCACTGAACACCTGGCGCTCGTCAAAACCCTGCTGGCGGGCGGCGGCGCGAATCGCGTCGGCGGCCTCCTGGCACAGCAGCGGGTCATCGCCGCTGACGATATAGACAGGCGCAAGAGTACCTTGCAGATGCTTGTTGAGTTGGGCGGGGGCGAGCTTCATGAGCAGAGGTCGGGGCACCTGGCGGTGCCCCGCACGGGCTTAGGTGCCCGGGATTTCCAGTGGCGACTGCTGCGGGGTTTCGTCACGATAGCGCTGCGCGGCTGCGGCGGCTTCGGCTTCAGCCTTGGCACGTTGATCCGCTTGCTGCTGCAGTTCGTCGAGGTGAGCTGGGGTCAGCATCTGCAGGCGTACGACCATGGCCTGGACCAGATCACGGCGCATCTCGTCGCGGGTCTGGGTGCCTTCCTGGTCGGAACCGGTGATGTTGTCGCCGTCACGCACGTAGATCTTGCGCACTTCGAGCTTGTCGCTTAGCAGCGGCACGTTGTTCAGGCCGTTGATGCTGTAGTTGAGCACGGTGGTGAGTTCGTACTCGGCCGAGCGACTGCCGCTGCTGTAGGTGACTGCGCGCTGGGTCTGCTGCTCGTTGTCGAGCGACAGGCGATACGGCGCACCGCTGCGCAGGCTGACGCCGCTGCGCTCAAGTACCTGGCGCAGTTGGGTAACGGTCTGGCCGTAGGCGTCACGCGCGCTGACATCAAGTTCCTTGATGGTCAGCTCGGTAGTGCCGGTGCCGCGCAGCTGGAAACCGCAGGCGCTGAGCATGACGGCCAGGCCCATTACCAGCAGATTGCGTTTGATCATGTTGAAGCTCCCTTGTGGGCCGATTCCGCTCGCCCGCAGTGCCTGCGGGCGAGCGTTGCCATCAGTTGGCGACGATGTTGACCAGTTTGCCTGGAACCACGATGACCTTGCGAATGGTCAGGCCGTCGGTGAAGCGCACCACGTTTTCGTTGGCGCGCGCCGCAGCTTCGACTTCTTCGCGGCTGGCAGTGGCGGGCATTTCGACCTGACCACGCAGCTTGCCGTTGACCTGTACCACCAGTGTCACGCTGTCTTGCACCAGGGCGCTTTCATCCACGCTCGGCCAGGTGGCGTCGATCACCGCCTCGCTGTGGCCCAGGTGCTGCCACAGCGAATGACTGATGTGCGGGGTGATCGGTGCCAGCAGCAGGGTGACTGCTTCCAGGCCTTCCTGCAGCAGGGCACGGTCCTGGGCGGTAGCGGTCGGGGCTTTTTCCAGCACGTTCATCACGGTCATCACCTGGGCGATGGCAGTGTTGAATTTATGGTGCAGGCCAACATCGCTGCTGGCTTGCTTGATCGCCACGTGAATCGCGCGGCGGATCGCCTTTTGCCCGTCATCCAGTGCCGCAGTGTCCAGCTTGCCCGGCAAGCCGAGGCTCACATGGGCCTGGGCCAGGCGCCAGACGCGACGCAGGAAGCGGCTTGCGCCTTCAACGCCGGAATCGGACCATTCCAGGCTCATGTCCGGCGGCGAGGCGAACATCATGAACAGGCGGCAGGTGTCGGCGCCGTAGACGTCGATCATCGACTGTGGGTCGACGCCGTTGTTCTTCGACTTGGACATCTTCTCGGTGCCGCCGATTTCCACCGGCAGGCCGTCGGTCTTGAGGCGAGCACTGATGACCTTGGCCTTGCTGTCGCGCTCCAGCTCGACATCAGCCGGGTTGAACCAGTCCTTGCCGCCATTGCTGGCTACACGGTAGTAGGTTTCGGCAACGACCATGCCCTGGGTCAGCAGGTTCTTGAACGGCTCGTTCGATGTGACCAGGCCTTCATCGCGCATCAGCTTGTGGAAGAAGCGCGCATACAGCAGGTGCAGGATGGCGTGCTCGATACCACCGATGTACTGATCGACCGGCAGCCAGTGGTTGGCCGCTTTCGGGTCGACCATGCCACCTTCGTAGTTCGGCGAGGCGTAACGGGCGAAGTACCAGGACGACTCGACAAAGGTGTCCATGGTGTCGGTTTCGCGCTTGGCCGCAGCGCCGCACTTGGGGCAGCTGCATTCATAGAACTCAGGCAGGCGTGCCAGTGGCGAGCCGGCGCCATCGGGTACGACGTTCTCTGGCAGGGTGACTGGCAGTTGGTCTTCCGGCACCGGCACGTCGCCGCACGATGGGCAGTGGATGATCGGGATCGGGCAGCCCCAGTAGCGCTGGCGGCTGATGCCCCAGTCGCGCAGACGGAACTGCGTGCGCGATTTACCCAGCTCCTTGCTGATCAGCGCGGCTTCGATGGCGTCGAACGCGCCAGCGAAGTCGAGGCCGTCAAAGGCGCCGGAGTTGATCAGGGTGCCGTGCTCGCCGTAGGCGGCTTCCCAGGTGCTGCCGACTTCGTCGCCAGCGCTGGTGCGCACCACGGCCTTGATCGGCAGCGAGTACTTCTGGGCGAACTCGAAGTCACGCTCGTCGTGGGCCGGCACCGCCATGACAGCGCCGTCGCCGTAGTGCATCAGCACATAGTTGGCGACCCAGACCGGCAGTTTCTCACCGGTCAGTGGGTGCTCGACGAACAGCGACGTGGCGAGGCCTTTCTTTTCCTGGGTGGCCATGTCGGCCTCGGCAACGCTGCCGCCTTTGCATTCGTCGATGAACGCCTGCAGCGCCGGGTTGCCTTGGGCAGCCTGGGTAGCCAGCGGGTGCTCGGCGGCGACGGCGACGTAGGTCGCGCCCATCAGCGTGTCGGGGCGGGTGGTGAAGACTTTAAGTGCGCCGGCATGACCAATGCTTGCCTGGTCATAGGGGAACTGCACTTCCATCCCGCGCGACTTGCCGATCCAGTTGCGCTGCATGGTCTTGACCTGTTCAGGCCAGCCCGGCAACTCGTCGAGGCTTTCCAGCAGCTCGTCTGCGTATGCGGTGATGCGGAAGTAGTACATCGGGATTTCGCGCTTTTCGATCAGCGCGCCCGAACGCCAGCCACGGCCGTCGATAACCTGTTCGTTGGCCAGTACCGTCTGATCGACAGGGTCCCAGTTGACCGTACCGTTCTTGCGGTAGATGACGCCTTTTTCGAACAGACGAGTGAACAGCCACTGTTCCCAGCGGTAGTAGTCCGGCTTGCAGGTGGTGACTTCACGCGACCAGTCGATGGCCAGACCCAGGCTCTTGAGCTGGGTCTTCATGTAGTCGATGTTCTCAAAGGTCCACTTGGCCGGGGCGACGTTGTTCTTCATCGCGGCGTTTTCCGCCGGCATGCCGAAGGCGTCCCAGCCCATCGGCTGCAGCACGTTCTTGCCGAGCATGCGCTGGTAGCGCGCGATCACGTCACCAATGGTGTAGTTGCGCACGTGGCCCATGTGTAGCTTGCCGCTCGGGTACGGGAACATCGATAGGCAATAGAAAGTGTCTTTGCCTGGCTGTTCGGTAACAGCGAACGATTGTTGCTCGTCCCAGGATTTCTGGGCGGCGGCTTCTATGTCACGGGGCGTGTATTGTTCGTGCATGGCTACTTTTGGCTGAGAGAGAGAAGACCTTGTTCCCGGCAGCGGAACCTCGCTGCATCCGGCACTCCGGTGTCGGTGAGAGTGAACGCCGTAGCATACATGAGCGCTGTGTATCGTGGGAAACCCAATTGGCCCGCAGCGGCGCCGGGGGCCGTTGGTCGCAGCGCTCTGCTGCTTTGCACAACGCCGCTAAGCTCAGGTGTGGGGGGAGATATCGTTATCTTCAATGAGGTGAACGGATGGGAGAGTCGCAGTTACCCGCAAGCAAACCGGAGCTGTATGAACGCTTGATCGACCGCCTTGGGCTGGCCTTGGAAGCTGCCCGCACGGCGGTGCGATTGCGCGACGAGATGCCAGCGGAACTTGAGTTGCGTGGCCTGAGCCCCGCAGAGTTCGAAGTGATCAAGGCCTATCTGGAGATCTTTCCAGAGAGCCGCATTGCCAGCGCCGCTGCGGTCAAACCAGCGGAGCCGAGCTCAGCCAAGATCATCTGGCTCAAGGACAGGAAGCGCTCCGTCGCCCCGGTCAGATCCAGGACGCTGCCGCATCGGTAGCCGTGCTGGCCTGCTGGCGCGCAAAACGCCGCGCGCCGGTTCAATCATCTACATAGCATGATCGGCGCCGGGCGCTACTTGTCGCTCGGTGTCGATCCTCTTAGTCTGCACGCCTTCACAGGAGGTGCAGGCAATGCCTATTCGATTCTTTATCAAGCAGTGGCTGATGCCGCCTGGCTTGCTGTTCATCTTGCTGCTGGCCGCGTGGTGGTTGCGCAAGCGCCGGCCGCGGCTGGCGTTTGCCTGCTTTACGTTGGGGCTGGGCGGTTTATGGCTGATGAGTCTGCCGCTGGTGGTGGAGCAGGTCGCGCGCCAGCTGGAAACCGAAACGCCGCTGAGCCTGGCGCAGTGGTCGGGGTTGGCCCAGCGGGCAGATGCGATCGTGGTGCTCGGCGCCGGCCGCGAGCGTGGCGACCCTGCCTGGGGTGGCCAGGATCAACCTACCGGGCACGCGCTGGAGCGCATGCGCTATGCCGCGCAATTGGCCAAGGCCTCTGGTTTGCCGGTATTGACCAGCGGTGGCTTGCACTACGGTACCCCGCCCAGCGAGGCGCAGTTGATGGCCGATCGGCTGCGCGATGACTTTGGCGTTACGGTGAAGTGGCAGGAGCAGGCCAGCCGTACCACCTGGGAAAACGCCCAGATGAGCGCGCAACTGTTGCAGCCGTTGGGCATTCGCCGGGTGGTGGTAGTGACCCAGGCCTGGCACATGCAGCGCTCGCGCTGGAGCTTCGAGCAGGCGGGCTTCGAGGTAGTGCCGGCGCCGGTGGGCTTCCTTGGACAGGATCATGCGCGGCCGTTTGCCGGGCTGCTGCCTGAAAGCAGAGCAGTCTGGCAGAGCGGGCAATTGCTCAATGAGGTGGCGGGTATGATCGGTTATCGGCTGTTCTACTGAGGCAATGCGCCTTGCGCTCATTACACCGCCCCTTGTAGGAGCGGCCTTGTGTCGCGAAAGGCCCGCAAAGCGGGCCCGGGGATCTCGGCGGCGAAGCTGAAACCTGGGGCCGCTACGCAGCCCTTTCGCGACACAAGGCCGCTCCTACAGGGGACCGCGCCGGCAGGTGTTGCGCGGTTTGCTCACACGGTTTTGGCTATGCGCCTGGCGGCCAACGCCCAGCCCATCAGCAACAGACAAACAATCGCCAGCGGCCACGAGCGCCATTGCAGGTAGGGCGTCAGTTGCTGCATCGGCACCACTTCGCCATACAGGATCGCCTGCTGGAACTGCGGGATCTGCGTGGTGATGCGGCCAAACGGGTCGATCAGCGCGGTAACGCCATTGTTGGTCGCACGGATCATCCAGCGCCCCGCTTCAAGCGCACGCATCTGCGCCATCTGCAGGTGCTGCAGCGGGCCGATCGAGGTGCCGAACCAGGTGTCGTTGCTGATGGTCAGGAGCAGATCGCTGCGCGCCGCCAGGCTGGCGGCAAACTCGGGGTAGACCACTTCGTAGCAGATGTACGGGGCGATCTGATAACCCTTGGCCTGCAGCAGCGGCTGGTCATCCGGGCCGCGGGCGAAGTCCGACATCGGCAGGTTGAAGAACTCGATCGCCCCGCGCAGCATGTCCTGCAGCGGCACGTACTCGCCAAACGGCACCAGCTTCTGCTTGAGGTAGGTGCCATCGCCTTCACCGGTCACGGTGATGCCGTTGAAGTAGCGCCGTTGCTGATGCACCACTTCGCGCACCGGTACCCCGGTAATCAAGGCCGAGTTGCGCTCGGCGGCAAAGCGTCCCATCACGTCGATGTAGCCCTGGGCCTGATCCTTGAGGACCGGCACGGCCGTCTCGGGCCAGACCAGCAGATCCACTCGCTTGGAGGTAAAGCTCATGTCGCGGTACAGCGCCAGTTGCGCGTCGATGTGCGCCGGGTCCCACTTCAGGTCCTGCTCGACATTGCCTTGCACGGCGGCGACGCTCAGCGGCTCGCCGGCAGGGCGCGTCCAGGCGTGGTCCTTGAGGGCCATGCCGAGTCCCCATGGCGCCACCAGCAACAGTGCGCCAACTGCCATGAATGCCGGGCGTGCGCGCAGTCGGTGCAGGTTGCACAGCAATGCAGCGCTGAGGGCCAGGGCGAACGAGATCAGCCACACCCCGCCGAGCGGCGCGAGGCCGGCTAGCGGGCCATGCAGCTGGCTGTAACCGGAGTACAGCCACGGGAAGCCGGTCAGGAACCAGCCGCGGAAGGCCTCTTGCAGCAGCCACAGCGCGGCAAAGCACAAGGCGTCGGCTAGCGGCGCTTCGTTCCGGCGCAGCCAGCGCGCCCAGAGCCAGGCGGGCAGGGCAAAGAACCAGGCAATGGCGGCAAAGAATGCCACCAGCAGCAGTACCGCCAACAACGGCGAGGCGCCGCCGTAGGTGGTCATGCTGATGTAGATCCAGCTGGTGCCGGCGCCGTACAGACCGAAGCCGAAGCACCAGCCGCGACCCATGGCCTGGCGTGGGCTCAGCTCGCGCAGGCCAGCGTAGAACAGGCCGACGGCAAGCAGGGCCAGCGGCCACAGGTCGAACGGCGACAGGGCCAGCAGGGTAGACGCGCCGGCCGCCATGGCCAGCAGGTTACCGGGCCAGCCGGGGCGGGTGATCCAACGCATGGTGTTCCTTAACGGCTAATCGGGGTCAGGCGCAGCAAGTGCACGCGGCGGCTGTCGGCGTTGAGCACGCGGAAGCGATACGCGCCGATTTCGGTGGTTTCGTTGCGCTTGGGCAGGTGACCGAAGGCACTCATCACCAGGCCGCCGACGGTGTCGAACTCGTCATCGGAGAACTCGCTGTCGAAGAACTCGTTGAAGTTCTCGATCGGCGTCAGCGCCTTGACCAGGAAGTCGCCACTTGGCAGCGGCTTGATGTAGCTGTCTTCTTCGACATCGTGTTCGTCTTCGATGTCGCCGACGATCTGCTCAAGCACGTCTTCGATGGTGACCAGGCCGGCGACGCCGCCGTATTCGTCGATCACCACGGCCATGTGGTTGTGGTTGGCGCGAAACTCGCGCAGCAGCACATTCAGGCGCTTGGACTCCGGCACGAAAGTGGCCGGGCGCAGCAGGTCCTTGATGTTGAAGCTGTCGCCGTTCTCCTGAAGGATCAGCGGCAGCAGATCCTTGGCCAGGAGGATCCCGAGCACATCGTCATGGCTTTCGCCGACCACCGGATAACGCGAGTGCGCGGCATCGATCACCGACGGCAGAAACTCGCGCGGGGTCTGGCTGGCCTTGATGCTGATCATCTGCGAGCGCGGCACCATGATGTCGCGTACCTGCAGGTCGGCGACCTGAATTGCACCTTCGACGATGGTCAGCGCTTCGCTGTCGAGCAGCTTGTTCTGATGGGCTTCGCGCAGCAGCTCGAGGAGCTCCTGGCGGTTTTTCGGCTCATGGGCAAAAGCCTGGGTCAGTTTGCCCAGCCAGGACTTTTGCCCGTTGCTCGATCGGTCTTCGCTCATGGCGGTTACTCGTGTTCCTTGCTGATGTCGGTAGTAGGGAGGTGGTCGTCGGCATACGGGTCAGGGTGACCCAGTTCTGCCAGCAATGTTCGTTCCAGTGCTTCCATCTCTTCGGCTTCGTCATCATCGATGTGATCGTAGCCAAGCAGATGCAGGCAACCATGGATAACCAGGTGTGCCCAGTGTGCTTCAAGTGCCTTGCCCTGTTCGGCCGCTTCGCGCTCGACCACGGCCACGCAGATCACCAGATCGCCCAGCAGCGGAATATCGAGCAGTTCGTCGGGGACGTCGGCAGGAAATGACAACACATTGGTTGCGTAATCTTTATGACGGTAGGTGTGATTGAGCTCACGGCCTTCGCTTTCATCGACCAGGCGAATGGTCATTTCCGAATCGGCAGTGCGCTGGCGCAAGGCCAGCTCACACCAGCGGCGGAAGTCGGCGTCATCAGGGCTGGCCGCATCGGTAGCCCGTTGCAGGTCGAGTTCAAGCATCGCGTGCGGGTGCCTCGGCCTGGCGGCTCTCGAAACGGTCGTAGGCCTCGACGATGCGCTGCACCAATGGATGACGCACGACGTCCTTGGACTGGAAGTGGGTAAAGCTGATGCCCTGCACGTCCTTGAGCACATCGATGACATGGGTCAGGCCCGACTTGGTGCCGCGTGGCAGGTCGACCTGGGTGATGTCACCGGTGATCACCGCGGTCGAGCCGAAGCCGATCCGGGTGAGGAACATCTTCATCTGCTCGAGCGTGGTGTTCTGGCTTTCGTCGAGGATGATGAAGCTGTTGTTCAAGGTGCGACCGCGCATGTACGCCAGCGGCGCGATCTCGATGACCTGACGCTCGATCAGCTTGGCCACATGCTCGAAACCGAGCATTTCGTAGAGAGCGTCGTACAGCGGACGCAGGTACGGGTCGATCTTCTGCGACAGGTCGCCGGGCAGGAAACCGAGCTTTTCGCCCGCTTCGACCGCCGGACGCACCAGCAGGATGCGCCGCACCTGTTCGCGCTCCAGCGCATCGACTGCGCAGGCTACGGCCAGGTAGGTCTTGCCGGTACCGGCCGGGCCAACACCGAAGTTGATGTCGTTGGCGAGGATCTCTTTGACGTAGCGTTGCTGGTTGGCACCGCGCGGGGTGATCTTGCCCTTGCGCGTGCGCAGCGAAACGCTGACCTCGTTGACCGCCGGGTTGGCGATGTGTTCGACCGCCGACTCCTGCAGATACAGGTGGACCGTTTCCGGCGACAGCTCGGTGGCCTTGGTCTCACGATAGAGACGGCGCAGCAGCTGTTCGGCAGCGGAGGTGGTCTTGGGTTCGCCGACCAGTTCGAACTGGTTGCCGCGGTTGCGGATCTGGATGGACAGACGCTGCTCGATGAGCCGCAGGTGCTCGTCGAACTGGCCACACAGGTTGGCGAAACGATGGGCCTCGAAGGGTTCGAGGATGAAACGATGGGGTTCTATGGGTGCGTTCAAGGTCGTTTTAGGCCGCTCGCCGGCTATAGAGGTGAACTCAAGAATAACCCTTGTCTGACAGTGGCGAAAGCACTGAAACGATCAAGGGTCGGTGCGGGCGCTTTTGCCGACCAATTGACCCGCCGTCGGCGCCATGTGAGGCCTCGCAGTGGGCCGGGCTCTGCTATGATGCGGGCCATTTTCAGACCAGTGTGCCTATACGCCGATCATGAGCAAAAGCGAACCCGCGATCTACAAAGTGATCTTCCTCAATCAGGGGCAGGTCTTTGAAATGTATGCCAAGCAGATCTTCCAGAGCGACCTCTGGGGTTTTCTCGAAATCGAAGAGTTCGTCTTCGGCGAGCGCACCCAAGTGGTGGTCGATCCGAGCGAAGAAAAGCTCAAGGCCCAGTTTGAGGGAGTGATCCGCAGCTTCGTGCCGATGCACTCGATCGTGCGCATCGATGAAGTCGAGCGGTTGGGTACGGCGAAGATCAGCGAAGCCAAGATCACCGGCAACGTGATGCCGTTCCCGATGCCAATACCTACCAAATAATCCTTACGGCAGCGGGGCGAAAGGGCTGCGGCCCTCGGCGTTCTGCAGTTCGAGCAGGTATTTGCGGAAGATCTGGCCGAGCACCTGGGTGGCGTGCTCGAGTTCGTCGCGGGGCATCTGCTCGGTGACTTCGTCAGCCAGGTCGAGGGCATCCTCGGCACCGTTGACCGCGGCCATCTTCAGCAGAATGTACGCCTGGACATTGTTGGCCTTGACCCCTTCACCATGGAAGAACATCGAGCCAAGCCGATACTGGGCCTGAGCATGGCCTTGCAACGAGGCTTGCTGGAACCAGTTGAGGGCTTTGTTGAGGTCGCGTGCGGCTTGCTCGCCGTTACCGCTGTAGTAGAACTCGCCCAGCTCGTACTGCGCCTGGGCATCCCCAGACTCGGCAGTGTGCTCGCACGCCTTGAGGGCGTTCTGCAGGTCCTCTGGCTGAACGTTGAGAGTGCAGCGGCCCGTCGCTGGAATCAGCAACGAGTTACCGCCCTCTGCCAAGGCCAGCAGGGGCTGAAGGAGCAACAGGCAGCCCAGGGTCAGGGCGCGGCCGGTGCGGTTCATGGGGATCGACTTACCTCTGCAAGCTGTCCGATGTCTCTGGTGGCACATTATGGGATAAGCAGCGCCAACCTTACAAAGTTTTACTCGATTTTCTGTTGAAGGTGGGTCTGCGGGGGGCTTTTCGCGGCGGACCGCCGCGAAAAGGCCCTCAGCCGCGCTGATTTACTTCAGCTTGGCAAACGCCCGCTCGGCCGCATCCAAAGTGATTTTCAGCTCGGTATCGCCATGCACGATCGAGGTGAAACCAGCCTCATAAGCGCTTGGCGCCAGGTACACACCGCCTTCCAACATCAGGTGGAAGAAGCGCTTGAAGCGCTCGGTGTCGCTGGCCATGACGTCGTCGAAGGTGACGATATCGTCCGCGCCGGTGAAGTACAGGCCAAACATACCACCCGCTTGAGTGGTGACAAACGGCACGCCCGCAGCATCGGCGCGCTGTTGCAGGCCGTCGAGCAGGTTGCTGGTGAAGCGGCTCAGCTCATCGTGGAAGCCCGGACGGCTGATCAGCTTGAGGGTAGTCAGGCCGGCGGCCATGGCCAGTGGGTTACCCGACAGGGTACCGGCCTGGTAGACCGGGCCGAGCGGGGCGATGCATTCCATGATCGCGCGCTTGCCACCGAAGCAGCCGACCGGCATGCCGCCACCGACGATCTTGCCGAAGGTAGACAGGTCCGGGGTGATGCCGTAATGACCCTGGGCGCCGCCCAGCGATACCCGGAAGCCAGTCATCACTTCGTCGAAGATCAACACCACGCCATGCTTGTCGCACTGCTCGCGCAGGCCTTCAAGAAAGCCCGGCGCCGGCGGTACGCAGTTCATGTTGCCGGCAACCGGCTCGACGATGATACAGGCGACACTCTGGCCGACTTCGGCGAGGGTCTTTTCGACTTCGGCGAGGTCGTTGAACGGCAGGGTCAGGGTGTGCTTGGCAAAGTCTGCCGGGACCCCGGCCGAACTCGGCACGCCCTGGGTCAGCAGGCCGGAGCCGGCCTTGACCAGCAGGCTGTCGGAGTGGCCGTGGTAGCAGCCTTCGAACTTGATGATAGCGTCGCGGCCGGTGTAGCCACGAGCCAGGCGAATGGCGCTCATGGTCGCTTCGGTGCCGGAGCTGACCATACGCACCATCTCCATCGACGGCACCAGCGAGCAGACCAGGTCGGCCATCTCGGTTTCCATCGCGGTCGGCGCGCCGTACGACAAGCCGTGTTCGAGCTGCTTGCGCACCGAGTCGAGCACGTCCGGGTGGCTGTGGCCGAGAATCATCGGCCCCCACGAGCCGACATAGTCGACGTAGCGCTTGTCGTCTTCATCGATGACGTAGGCGCCCTGGGCGTGCTTGAAGAACAGCGGCGTGCCACCGACGCTCTTGAAGGCACGCACCGGCGAGTTGACGCCACCGGGGATGTGCTTCTGGGCCTGGGCAAAAAGGAGTTCGGAACGGGACATGGTTTTCTCTCGAATTCAGGAAGCGAACAGCGCGTTGAACGCGCGGGCCCGGCGGGTGACTTCGTGGGCGTCGTCAGCCGCAAACAGGCCATGAATGACGGCCAGCAGGTCGGCGCCGTGGTCGATCAATGCCGGGGCGTTGTCGAGGGTGACGCCGCCGATCACGGCGATCGGCAGTTTCACCGTGGCGCGGGCCTGGGCCAGCAACTCCAGGCTGGCAGCCGGCGCGCCGGGTTTGGTCACGGAGTTGAAAAAGCGCCCGAAAGCGACATAGTTGGCGCCTTCACGGGCGGCCTGCTCGGCCAGCTCGAGTTGAGCGTGACAGGTCGAGCCGATGATTGCATTGCGCCCGAGCAAGGCTCTGGCAGGCATCAGCGGGCCGTCGGTCTGGCCCAGGTGCACGCCGACGCCCAGGCGCGCGGCCAGCTCGGCGTCGTCGTTGATGATCAGTTGGGTGCCGTAACGCTCGCAGAGCACCTTCAAGGCTTCGGCTTCGCGCAGGCGCTTGGCCGCATCGTCGCTCTTGTCGCGGTACTGCAGCAGGCGCACACCGCCTGCCAGCGCCGCTTCTACATGGGATTCAAAGCGGCCAGCGAGCAGCTGGCTGTCGGTGATCGCGTACAGACCGCGTAGCTTCATGTCAGGCCTCGTGTGCGTAGCTCAGGAACAGAAATCCAGCGGCAGGCGGCGCGGCACGAATTGGCCACGGCCCAGTTGTTCGGCGTCGCGCAGAGTCCGCCAGGTGTAGTCGAGGGCGCTGCGTACGGCGCTTTGCAGTTCTTCGCCAAGGGCCAGGCGACCGGCCAGGGCGCTGGCCAAGGTGCAACCGGAACCGTGATAGCTGCCCGGCAAGCGCTGGCAGAGCCAGGTCTGGCTGCTGCCATCGCGGCTGTACAGGCGGTTATGAATGGCGTCTTCGTCACCGTGGCCGCCGGTAATCAACAGGTTTTTGCAGAACGGCAGCAGCTTGGCTGCGCACTCGTCGGCACTGCCTTCGGGCAGCTCGGCGAGAATGCGTGCCTCGGGCAGGTTGGGCGTGGCGATGGTCGCCAGCGGCAACAGCCGTTCGCGCACTGCATAGCCGACCTCATCCTTGCCCAGCCGACCACCGCCGCCAGCGCGCAGTACCGGGTCACAGACCAGCGGCAGGTGCGGGTGCGCTGCCAGCAGCTCGGCCACGGTGTCGACCATTTCGATCGAGCCGAGCATGCCCAGCTTCACCGCCGCCACCTGCGAGTCGTTGAGTACGGCGTTGGCCTGGGCCAGCACCCACTCGCGGTCGAGCACGCGGAAGTCGGAGACGTTGACGGTATCCTGCACGGTCAGAGCGGTCACGGCGGGCGCGGCGTGACAGCCTTGGGCGATCAGGGCTTCGATATCTGCCTGCAGGCCGGCGCCGCCACTGGGGTCGTGGCCGGAGAGACAGAGGACAACGGGGCGGGAGCTGTAGATATTCATGGTCGGCGAGCTTACCACCAAACCTATTTCGGCGAAGCGCCCCGCGTGTCGATAGTGCAGGGCGTTGCTCGGGATGGGACGGTTATTTCGCCTGTAAATGGCGTGCTAGAGCTGTTCAGTCAAAATAATGCGGACTTGATCGCCATCACTGATGGCTATGCTAGAGTGCACAAATAATTCGATAACGGGCTCTACCGGATTACGTCGCCTCAAAGGGAAAGGGGGCCAACGCGACGCAACCGAAAGGGCCATGCTGGGGCTGTAATGCGCTATTTGCTGATCATCTTGCTGGGCTGCTTGCCCGCGCTCGCCGCAGCTGTGGATTTTGACGACGCGACCCGGCATCTGCCGCTAGGCAAAATCATGCAGGTGTATGAGGACCGCACGGCCAGTGCGACCATTGCCGAGGTCAGCTCGGCGGAATTTGCCGAGCGTTTTGTCACCCATAAAGAAGACGTGCTCAACGCCGGTTATTCCAACTCGGTGTTCTGGCTGCGCCTTGATCTGCGCTACGTCGCGCCGGCCAGCCAGGCCGCCCGGCAATGGCTGCTGGAGCTCGCTTACCCGCCGCTCGATCACCTCGAGCTGTACCTGGCCGACGCCCGCGGCCATTTCAAGCTGGCGCAGCGCACCGGTGATGCCCTGCCGTATGCCAGCCGGCAAATCCAGCAGAACAACTACCTGTTCGAACTACCACTTCAGCCCGGCCAGCCGACCACGGTGTATCTGCGCCTGCAGAGCGAAGGCTCGGTTCAAGCGCCGCTGACGCTATGGTCGGTGAATGCCTACATGGAAGATCAGCCTACCCGCCTGTATGTGCTGGGGATGATCTATGGCGTGTTGCTGGTGATGCTGGTGTACAACCTGTTCATCTACATCAGTGTGCGCGACGTCAGCTACCTCTATTACATCCTCTATATAGCCTCGTTCGGCTTGTACCAGGTGTCGGTCAACGGCGCCGGAGTGGCGTATTTCTGGCCGGACAGCCCGTGGTGGGCAAACGCGGCGACACCGCTGTTCATCGGTGCCGCCGGCTTGTTCGGCTGCCAGTTTGCCCGCCACTTCCTGCAGATGGGCCTGCTCAGCCGCGGCTTCGACCGGCTGCTGCAAGTGCTGATGCTCGGCGGCGCGCTGGTCATGGTGCTGGCGGTGACCCTGCGCTACGGCGTGGCTCTGCGCATGGCCACGGTGCTGGCGCTGCTGTTCACCGTGAGTATCTTCAGCGCCGGGCTGTACGCCTGGTGGCGCGGGCTGCGGGTGGCGCGCTGGTTCATCATCGCCTGGTCGGCGTTTTTGCTCGGCGGGCTGGTCAATACCTTGATGGTGCTGGGCTATCTGCCCAACGTGTTCATTACCATGTACGCCAGCCAGCTCGGCTCCGCGCTGGAAGTCGCCTTGCTGTCGCTGGCTCTGGCCGATCGCATCAACAGCTTGCGCGAGCAGCAGGCGCAGACCCTGCGCGACACCGGCCAGACCCTGGAGCAGCTCAACCAGCAACTGGCCCGCAGCAACCGTTTGAAGGACGAGTTCCTGTCGACCGTGACCCACGAGCTGCGCACCCCGATGAATGGCGTGATCGGCTCGCTGCAGTTGATGCAGACCCTGCCGATGGACAGCGAACTCAGCCAGTACCAACACACCGCCACACGCTCCGCCCAAGACATGATGGTGATGGTCGACGACATCCTCATCCTGAGCGAACTGCAGGCGGGCCGGCTGCGTGCGCATCTCTTGCCGTTCAACCTGCGCCGCGAGTTGCAGGAACTGCGCGCCAGCTTTGCCGGGCGGGCCTTGAGCAAAGGCCTGTACCTGAGTTTGGATATCCCGGCCGACCTGCCCGACGAGCTGGTCGGCGATGCGCCAAAGCTGATGCGCTGCCTGCGTTGCCTGGTCGACAACGGCTTGAAGTTCACCGAGCAGGGTGGGGTGATGATCAAGGTCCGTGGCCGCCGGGTTGGCCCGCACAACCTGGCGCTGTCGTTTATCGTCAGTGACAGCGGCATTGGTTTTGATGACCTTGATCAGGCCACGCTTTATCAGCGCTTCTTCCAGGTCGATGGCTCGATGACCCGGCGCTATGGCGGGCTGGGCATCGGCCTGTCGATCTGCCGGCAGTTGGGCGATTTGCTTGAAGCGAGCCTGTCGCATGAGTCGACCCGCGGACTGGGCAGCCGTTTCGAGCTGACCCTGAACCTGAGCGCGGCCCAGGTACAGGCGCCGCCGGGCCGCGTTGCCAGGTTCTGAGTGCACGGCGTTGTCGTAAAGCGCCGCCGCGATAGGCCGATTCGTCACTTTGACTGACCGCGCAACGGTGCTTCACTGGCAGTCCAAGGCCAGCACGGCACCAGGAGCGCGCCCATGAACCTGCACCAGTACGCCGAGACTCACCAGGTCAGCAACCAGCCGCCTTCATTGGATGGCGCCAACCTGTACCGGCTCGATCTGCCGTTGCAGCAATGGTCACAGCGCTTTGGCGCCGGCTGGGCGCAGGCGCAGCTGGACAGCTATGGCGCGCTGGCCGGTGGGCCGCTGATGGCGGCGGGGTTTCTGGCCAACGCGCACAAGCCCGAGTTCCACAGCCACGACCGCTATGGCCATCGCATCGACCTGGTCGAATTTCATCCGGCCTATCACCAGTTGATGCGCACTGCTGTCGAGCATGGCTTGCCATCCTTGCCCTGGGCTGCGCCGCAGCCTGGTGCGCATGTTGCCCGCGCCGGGCTGACCTATCTGCACTCGCAAGCTGAAGCCGGCACCGGCTGCCCACTGACCATGACCTTTGCCGCGGTGCCTGCGCTGCGCGTGCAGCCGGAGCTTGCCGAGTACTGGCTGCCCAAGCTGCTGGCCCGCGACTACGACCCGCGCAATGTCGGCGACCGGCACAAGGCCGGTGTCACCCTCGGCATGGCCATGACCGAAAAGCAAGGCGGCACCGACGTGCGCGCCAACACCACGCGGGCCTATCCGGTCGGCGCCGGTGGCCCCGGCCAGGCGTACGAACTGGTCGGGCACAAGTGGTTCTGCTCGGCGCCGATGTGCGATGCGTTTCTGACCCTGGCGCAGACCGACAAAGGCTTGAGCTGCTTTTTGCTGCCACGCCATCGCCCCGATGACAGCCGCAACCAGTTCTATATCCAGCGCCTGAAAAACAAACTGGGCAACTGCTCCAATGCTTCCAGCGAAATCGAATTGCGCGGCGCCCTGGCGTGGATGATCGGCGAAGAGGGCCGCGGCGTGCCGACCATCATCGAAATGGTGGCGATGACTCGCTTCGACTGCATGGTCGGCTCCAGCGCGCTGATGCGCCAGGCGCTGACCCAGGCCGCGCACCACTGCGCCCATCGCCAGGTCAGTGGGCGCCTACTGGCCGAGCAACCCTTGATGCAGAACGTCCTCGCCGACCTCGCCCTGGAAAGCGAGGCCGCGCTGGCGCTGAGCCTGCGCATGGGGCAGGCATTGGACCAGCTCGAAGATCCGCAGCAGGCGCATTTCGCCCGGCTGATGACTGCGGTAGGCAAATACTGGATCTGCAAGCGCGCCCCGGCGATGATCAACGAAGCGGCGGAATGCATGGGCGGCGCGGGCTACGTCGAAGACAGTATCCTGCCGCGGTTGTACCGCGAGGCGCCGGTCAACTCGACCTGGGAGGGCTCGGGCAATGTGCAGTGTCTGGATGTGCTGCGTGCACTGAGCAAGGAGCCCGGTATTCAGGACGCGTTGTTCGCCGAGCTGGGCGATGGCCACGGCGAACCGCGGCTGGCGGCGCATATTGCCAGGCTCAAGAGCGCCTTGGCCGACACCAGTGACATCCAGTACCGCGCCCGCCAGCTGAGCGAAGACATTGCCCTGGCGGTGCAGGCCAAACTACTCCTCGAAGCGGGCAATGCGCAGGTCAGCGATGGCTTCATCGCCAGCCGCCTGGGCGGCTCGGGCAGGGTCTACGGCGCCTTGCCGCGCGGTGTCGACGTGCAGGCGCTGGTCGCGCGGGCGACGCCGCCGTGGCCGTGCTGAGGCTAATGCATCCGCAGGGGTGTATTTGCTACCGAAGCAAGGCAAGATGGCTGCACGCATGACAGAAAACAGGAAGCCCAGCGTGAGCCAAGCGTTTGTAGTCGTTGATACCCCCGAACAGGCCGTCGACCGTCTGGCGGCCCTGCATGAACAGGCCACCGGTGCCCTCAGTCAGGCCCTCAAGCGTTACCTCAAGGACCGCACCGAACCGGACGCCGAAGAGCGCGCCCTGTACCGCTACCCAGCCTTGCGCCTGACCTACTACAGCAACGGCGAAGTCGCGGCCACCACCCGTGCCTATGGCAAGGTCCAAGTCGCTGGCACCTACAGCGTCACCGTGACCCAGCCTGAAGCCTTCCGCAGTTACCTGCTCGACCAGTTGCGGCCCCTGATGCACGACTACACGGTGACCGTGGAAGTAGGCGTCAGCGAGCAGAACATCCCCTACCCGTACGTGGTCGAGCAGGGCGATGAACTGGCCGGCACCGGCATCACCGCCGCCGCCCTGGCGCGGGTGTTCCCCAGCACCGACCTGTCGGCTGCCACCGACGATATCGCCGACGGCCTGTGGGACTGGAGCAATGCCGACAATCTGCCGTTGGCGCTGTTCGACGCCGCCCGCGTGGACTTCTCGCTGCGCCGCCTGGTGCACTACACCGGTAGCGACTGGCGCCATGTGCAGCCATGGATCCTGCTGACCAACTACCACCGCTACGTTGACCAGTTCATTGCCCATGGCCTTGAGCAGCTGCGTGACGACCCGCGCTTTGTGCGCATGGTCTTGCCCGGCAACGTGGTCATCGATAAAGGCCTGAACGAAGGCGAGACCCAGGCGCTGGTGGCCAGCGTGGTCTGGCACCGCTTCCAGATGCCGGCCTATCACCTGATCGCCGCCGATGGCGACGGTGTGACCCTGGTCAACATCGGCGTCGGCCCGTCCAACGCCAAGAACATCACCGACCACCTGGCCGTGCTGCGCCCGCATTGCTGGCTGATGATCGGCCACTGTGGCGGCCTGCGTCAGTCGCAGACCATCGGCGATTACGTGCTGGCCCACGCCTACATGCGCCGCGACGGCATTCTTGATCGAGTGGTGCCGCCGAACATTCCTATCCCGGCCCTGGCCGAGGTGCAGATGGCGTTGCAGGAAGCAGCGGCGCAAGTCACCGGCGAGCGCGGCGACGAGCTGAAAAAACGCCTGCGCACCGGCACCGTGCTGACCTACGACGACCGCAACTGGGAGCTGCGCTGGGCCCAGGAACGGCCGCTGATCAACCTTTCGCGAGCGGTGGCGGTCGACATGGAAAGCGGCACCATCGCCGCCCAGGGTTATCGCCTGCGGGTGCCTTACGGGACCTTGCTCTGCGTGTCGGACAAACCCCTGCACAGCGAGATCAAGCTGCCAGGTTCGGCCAATGCGTTCTACAACCGCGCGGTCAGCCAGCACTTGAAAATCGGCATCGCCGCGCTGGATCTGCTGCGTACCGAGCTCAATTCGTTGCACTCGCGTAAACTGCGCAGCTTCGATGAGCCGCCGTTCCGCTGAGGATCCATGCCCCTGCCACCCCGTTCCAAGCCGCGCGGCACCCCAGCGCCGCGGCCTGCCGGCCCCCGCCGGCCGGCCAAGGCGCCACCGGCCGAGCCGCGCCTGGTGCTGTTCAACAAGCCGTTCGACGTACTGACCCAGTTCAGTGACGGCGACGGCCGCGCCACCCTCAAGGATTTCATCGATATCCCCGGGATCTATCCCGCCGGGCGCCTGGACCGCGACAGCGAAGGCTTGCTGTTGCTGACCAACGACGGTCGCCTGCAAGCGCGGATTGCCGACCCCAAGCACAAGCTGGCCAAGACCTATTGGGTCCAGGTTGAAGGTGAGCCCAGCGAGGAGCAGTTGCAGCGCTTGCGCCAGGGCGTCGAGCTCAATGACGGCATGACCTTGCCAGCCGAGGCGCGGCTGTTGGCCGAGCCGCAGTTGTGGCCACGCGAGCCGCCGGTGCGCTTTCGCAAGAGCGTGCCGACGGCCTGGCTGGAGCTGGTGATTCGTGAAGGGCGCAACCGTCAGGTGCGGCGCATGACCGCTGCGGTCGGCTTGCCGACTTTGCGTCTGGTGCGGGTGAAGATCGGCGACTGGACGTTGGACGGGTTGGATCAGGGCTGCTGGCGCGACGCACCGCCCAAGCTGTAGATGAGCAGGGCGTGTGCGTCAGACGCCCTCGATCATTCCCACCACCACGCTCTTGATGATGAACGCGAGCACGCCCAGGCCGAGCACGAAGAACAGGATCAGCGTGCCGAAGCGACCTGCCTTGGATTTTTTCGCCAGGTCCCAGACGATGAATCCCATGAAACCGATGAGAATGGTCACCAGGATGATCATCATCCATTCTTCGAATTTTTCAGGATCCATCTGTGCGCTCCAGGCAGGCTCAAGCGGCGGAGTATACGCCCGGGCCCCTCAGCTGTTAACGCAGGTGGGTCAATGGCAGCTCGGTGCTGGCCAGAACCTGGTTGAGCACGAAGCTGGAACGCACGCTGGTAACGCCTTCGATGCGGGTCAGACTGCCCAGTAGCAGTTTCTGGTAATGGTCCATGTCCGGCACCACCACTTTGAGTTGATAGTCGGCATCCATGCCGGTCACCAGACTGCACTCGAGCACCTGCGGCAGGCTGCGCACGGCGGCTTCAAACGTCTCGAAACGCTCAGGGGTATGCCGGTCCATGCCGATCAAAACATAGGCGGTCAGGCTCAAGCCGAGCTTCTTGCGGTCCAGCAGTGCAACCTGGCGCGAGATGTAGCCGTCGTCTTCCAGTTGCTTGACCCGACGCGAGCACGGCGAGGGCGACAGGCCGATGCGCTCGGCCAGTTCCTGGTTGGAGATGCGCGCATCGCGCTGCAATTCGGCAAGGATGCTCAGGTCGTAGCGGTCGAGCTTGCTCATGAAAGGGGCCTTTTCTGTTCGGATTGCGGCGAATTATCAATCCAGGGTTAAAAATTGCGCAAGTGCTATTTATCTGAGCAATCTTCGCAATCCTGTGCCGGGCTCTGGCCGGTATCTTTATCAACAGAATCACTGCCCGGACATCAGTCCACGGCGACCGGCCCAGAAGGCCGCTCGCGGCCCGCGATCAACACGATCAGCCGGCCCCCGGGCTACGCACTGTCTACCAGACGGGGTGAGGTGAGCCGGCGCCACAAGTGCCGAGCACGGACGACAATTGCAAAGGGAGGCCACTTGGCCTCCCTTTTTTATGGCTGGATTTTCATCTGCCCACGCATGCTGCGCGGTAAACTGGCGGCAGTTGCGGTTTTACTTGTCGAGAGGAATACCATGAGGTCGCGCGGCTGGCAGTTGGCAGGGGTAGGTGTGCTGGCAATGGCTATCAGCGCCGCAGTGCAGGCGCAAGGGCCTGGCGATGGCCGTGGGCCACAAGACCCGAATGGCGGCGGTAGTTCCGGCTCGTCATTGAATTCTCGGGATGAAGTACGCCAGACCGAGCAACCCCGTCAGGGTTATTACCAGGACATCCCGCGCCGTGGCCCCGACAATCGCCATTGGCAGGCGGGCGGCCCCGGTCAGCGCCCCGGTGACAACTGGTCAGGTCGCCCCGATGGTCACGGCAATGGTTGGGGGCCAGGCCCGCAGTACCACCCCGGGCAGGCGATCGACCGCTTCCCCGAACAGCACTGGAAGGTGCCCTATCGCGGCCGCGATTATTTCTACTCCGGTGGCTACTGGTATCAGCCGCAGGGACCTCGCTACGTAGTGGTGCGCCCACCTTACGGCGTGCGCGTCGGTTACCTGCCGCCGTATGCGCGAGAAGTCTGGCGCGGCGGTGCGCTGTTCTTTCTGGTCGCTGACACCTACTACCAATACCTGGCCGACAGTCGCGAGTACGTGGTAGTGAATCCACCGGTCAGCCAGCCTGTGCCACCGTTGCAGGCCAACAGTGGTTATGACGTGGTTGCTTACCCAAGCTACGGGCAAAACCAACAGCAGCAGGATCAGGACCGCTATCAGTGCCATCGCTGGGCTGTCGAGCAGTCCGGCTTCGATCCGGCCCAGGCCAGCTATGCGCCGGCGGCAAATGTCGCCGACCTGTATCGGCGCTCGCTCGGGGCGTGCCTTAGTGGGCGTGGGTACAGCATCAACTGATAGCGCTCGTTTCTGATTTTTTTGTCTGGTTCGAGTATGTCGGGGGCTGCTTTGCAGCCCTTTCGCGACACAAGGCCGCTCCTACAGTTGACCGCGCAAACCAGGCGTTACGCGGTCCCTGTAGGAGCGGCCTTGTGTCGCGAAAGGGGCGCAGAGCGCCCCCCGGCGTCCTGACTGACATCACAGCGGGTCGGCATGCACCATCACATCCGCCTGCGGATAGCGCTCGCGGATCACTGCCGAGGCTTGCACGCACAGCTCGTGGGCATCATGCAGTGACAGCGTGCCGGGCAGCTCAAGGTGCAGTTGCACAAACCAGTAGCTGCCGGACACGCGCGTACGCAGATCATGCGCGCCGAGCACCCCGGGGATGGCCGTGACCAGCGCCAGCATCTGCTCGGCGACATCGCCGGGCAGCTCCTTGTCCATCAGGATCGCCGTACTTTCCCGAGCAATCTGCACTGCACTCCAGAGGATATACAAGGCAATGCCCAGGCCGAACAGCGCGTCCAGCTGCGGCCAGCCATAACCGGCCAGCAGCAACGCCAGCAGGATGCTGCCGTTGAGCAACAGGTCGGAGCGGTAATGCAGGGAATCGGCACGCACTGCGGTCGAGCCGGTGGCCTTGATCACTTTGCGCTGCAGTGCCAGCAGGGCCACGGTCAGCACCAGCGATAACACCATCACACCGATACCGGCCGCCGTATCACCCAGCGGCTGCGGTGACTGCAGACGACTCACCGCCTGCACCCCGATCAGCACCGCGCTGGCGCCGATGAACAACGCCTGGGCCATGCCGGCCAGCGCTTCCGCCTTGCCATGGCCAAAGCGGTGATCGTCGTCGGCCGGGCGCAGGGCGTAGTGCACTGCCAGCAAGTTGAGCAGCGAGGCCACCGCATCCAGCGCCGAGTCGGTCAGCCCGGCCAGCAGGCTGACCGAGTCGCTCAGCCACCAGGCAATCGCCTTGCTCACCACCAGAATGCAGGCCACCGCCAGCGAAGCGCGAGTGGCCAGGCGGAGCAAGCGTTGCTGTTCGGCAGTGGGCGTCATGCGTTGAGCATCCTGCGAAGTGTCAGGCGGCCGGGATCAGGCCGTAGCTGGCCAACTGCTCGACGCTGCCGCGGTGCTGGATCAGGCGCGGGTCGTTGAGCGGCAGGCGCTGGCCCAGTTCGCTTTCGAGAATAGCCTGCAGCTTGCTGTTGTCGATGCTGCCATCGGCATTCACCGCCGGCTTGAGCTTGGCCGGGTCGACCTGGGCGGTGGTGCCGCCGGGGTAGTAGATCGCGCCAGTGGCAAAGTCGACACCAAAGGCGATCAAGCCCGGGATTACGTAGAACAGAATGCCGATGGCATCGAGGGCGACGATCACCGGGTCGACCTTGCCTTCGATCTGGCCACGGCGATCTGGATAGAACAACGTGCCGCAGGCCGTCAGCTGAGTCAGCAGGGTGGCAACCAGGGCGCCACCGATGACGCGGGAATGAATGCGCATGTAAATCTCCGATGGAAAATCGCAACGAAACAGGCCAGCGGCCTGCTGCCGATAGTATGACCTATCGGGCCTCGCCCGGTTCGCCGTTATACTCGGCGCCTCGTTCGAGGACCACCATGATTTCATTACCAATCGATGCCGTACTGCCCGCCCTGCGCCAGGCGCTCAGCGCGCGCCACGAAGCCGTGCTGGAAGCGCCGCCTGGCGCCGGCAAGACCACCCGCGTGCCGCTGGCCCTGCTCGACGAGCCGTGGCTGGCCGGCCAGCGCATCATCATGCTCGAGCCACGCCGCCTGGCCGCTCGGGCCGCAGCCGAGCGGCTCGCCAGCGAGCTGGGCGAGCAGGTCGGGGAAACGGTCGGCTATCGGATTCGGCTGGACAGCAAGGTCGGGCCGAACACCCGCATCGAAGTGGTCACCGAAGGCATCCTGACCCGCCGGCTGCAGTCGGACCCGGCGCTGGAAGGTGTAGGCCTGCTGATTTTCGACGAGTTTCACGAACGCTCACTGGACGCCGATCTGGCGCTGGCGCTGACCCTCAACGGGCGGGCGCTGCTGCGCGACGAGCCAGCGCTGAAAATCCTCTTGATGTCGGCAACCCTCGAAGGCGAGCGCTTGGCGCGCCTGCTCGACGACGCTCCGGTGGTCAGCAGCCAGGGCCGCATGCACCCGGTAACGATCCAGTGGGGCCGGCCGATGCAGCCGGGTGAGTTCGTCGAGCCGCGGGTGGTCGACTGCGTGCTGCAGGCGCTGGCCGATCAAAGCGGCAGCCTGCTGGTGTTTCTGCCCGGCCAGGCCGAGATCCGCCGAGTCCAGCAAAGCCTGCAGGAAGCCGTCGGCGAGCGCTCCGACATCATCCTCTGCCCGCTGCACGGCGAGCTTGACCTGAACGCCCAGCGTGCTGCCATCGAGCCGCCTGCCAGCGGCCAGCGCAAGGTGGTGCTGGCGACCAACATTGCCGAAACCAGCCTGACCATCGATGGCGTGCGGGTGGTGATCGACGCCGGCCTGGCGCGGGTGCCGCGGTTTGACCCGGGCAGCGGCATGACCCGCCTCGACACTCAACGCATCTCCCGCGCCAGCGCCACCCAGCGCGCCGGGCGGGCAGGGCGGCTGGAGCCGGGCGTGTGCTACCGGCTGTGGTCCGAAGCGCAGCATGAACAATTGGCCGCCCACGGCACCGCAGAAATTCTCCAGGCCGACCTGGCCGGGCTGGCGCTGCAACTGGCGCGCTGGGGCGTGGGCCCGGACCAGTTGAGCTGGCTCGACCAGCCGCCTGCCGCTGCCTACGCCCAGTCGCAAGACCTGCTGGCCCGGCTTGGCGCCTTCAAACCGGCCAGCCGCAGCAACCTGAGTAGTCATGGCCAGGCCATGGCCGAACTGCCCGCGCATCCACGGATCGCCCATCTGTTGCTGCGCGGTCAGCAGCTGGGCCTGAGCGAAATGGCCTGTGACGTCGCCGCGCTGCTGGGCGAGCGTGACATCCAGCGCGGTGGCGGCGCTGATCTGCACAGCCGGCTGGCACTGCTCAGCGGCCAGAGCAAAGCAGTGCGCGGTGCGCAAGGCGGCGTGCAGCGTGCCCGCCAGTTGGCGCGCCAATACCGCGGTCTGCTGCGTGGCAGCGCGCAGACGCCGGTCGTCGACCCGAAGCATCCACGCTGGCTCGGTGCACTGCTGGCGCTGGCGTATCCAGACCGGGTTGCCCAACAGCGCCGTGAAGGCAGTGCCGAGTACCGTCTGGCCAATGGTCGCGCAGCGTTGTTTGCCGAGGTCGATGGGCTGATGAAGTGCCCGTGGCTGGTGATTGCCGACCTCGGCAGCCGCCAGGGCCAGCGTGAAGAACGGATCTATCTGGCTGCCGAGTTCGACCCTGAGTTGTTCGACGGCGTGCTCGCCGAACAGGTGCAAACCCTCGACCTGCTCGACTGGGATGAGCGCGAGCAGGTCCTGCGCGCCGAGCGCCAGCGCAAGGTCGGTGAGCTGGTGCTGAGCCGTGAAGCCCTGCCGGGGCTCAACGATGAAGCCCGCGCGCAGGCGCTGCTCGGGCTGGTCCGACGCAAGAGTCTGGCCTTGTTGCCGTGGACCCCGGAGCTGCGCCAGTGGCAAGCGCGGGTGGCTCTGCTGCGCCAGCTTGATATGGCGCAGAACGGCGCCAGCGACTGGCCCGATCTGTCTGACCAGGCCCTGCTCGACAGCCTCGAAGATTGGTTACAGCCGTATCTGGGCAAAGTCTCGCGGCTCAGCCATTTCGCCCAGCTGGATCTGTCGTCGATCCTGCGCAATCTGCTGCCCTGGCCGCTGCCGCAGCGGCTGGAAGAGTGGGCGCCGCAGCATCTGGATGTGCCCTCCGGCTCGAGCATCCGCCTGGACTACAGCGAGACGCCGCCGATTCTGGCGGTGCGCCTGCAAGAGCTGTTCGGTCTGGCCGACACCCCACGCATCGCCCAGGGCCGCCAGCAGGTCAAGCTGCACCTGCTGTCGCCGGCACGCCGGCCAGTGCAGGTGACCCAGGATCTGGCCAACTTTTGGCGCATGACTTATGCCGAGGTGAAGAAAGACCTTAAAGGCCGTTATCCCAAGCACTACTGGCCTGATGATCCGCTGATCGCGCAGGCCACCGCGCGGGTCAAACCGCGAGGGACCTGAGCAGTGAGGGCTAGCTGGTTTTTTGCAGGAGGAAGGTGGCGATCTCACTTTCGCTGATATTCAGGTAGTTGAACCGGCCAGGTTGGTGATGGGGAGTGTCTTCCAAGGTACCGACTCTGTGTCCGAGGTGGTCGCGCAGATGACACAGCAGGCCTTCTTCGGTCTCTTGCAGGGGTTCAATTTTCCAGTAATCGGTCACCTCTGCGATCCAGTAGAAGCCCAGATAGCCGTTCGTGCTGACTCCCAGTCTGCGCGGTACCTGCGGGGCGGAGCCTTGCTTGCTCCGGCCAGGGATGTGCAAGTGATAGTGCAAGCGGTTGTCTTCCATCGAGTGGTAGTCGAAGGAGATGATCAATGAAGGTTCATTGCCCCCCGTTTGCAGCCAGTCGTTTTCTGGGCTCACGCCCCAAGAGAACTTATCGTTCGGCTGGCTCAGCCGCAGTGGCGTATTTCGACCCTCTTCATGCAGATACAGCCTGGCGCGAAATGAATTGGCGTATGTATCGATGATGCTTGGGTTCATGGAGTGTGCCTCGCAGTGCCTAGGGAATGAGCCGCACGGTCCCGGGCGGCGTTACACCTTAGGTTGCGAGCTCAGCTCAACGGAGCCTGAAGCCTTTCCTGGCTGTGCTCATTCACCCCGAGGCGGGCGCTGCGGCCCAGGCATGGCGAGGTCGGCGCGTACGGGCAGGTGATCGGAAATCTGCTCGGTGCCGTTGCCCAGCACATAGGCCTGCAAGCGCAGCAGGCGCGGGCTATGGAAGATGAAGTCGACACTGCGATCGGGCCCGCTGAGGGCCGGGTCGTTGGGGAAGTGGGTCAGCCACAATGCCCGCTCGGCGCCGCTGGCTTCAGGATTGCTGGGGATCATCGGGTACTTGTCCCAGAGCAGGTGCAGGTCGCTGTCCGGGGCGTAGCTGCCACGCTGGGCAGGCGGCAGGCGGCGATACTGGCCTAGCGGCAACTGCTTGAAGTCGCCGCCGAGCAGCCACGGCGTACCCTGTCTTTCGAGGCGGTCGACGACCTTGCTGACGTGGTTCATCTGCCGCCTTTGCAGGTCGCTGCCGGCGCGGTAGGGCGACAGCTGGGTGTTGAGCACCGCCAGCCGGCTGCCGTCGCTCAACGGCAGATAGCTGACCTGCAACGCCGGTTGCTGCTCGAGCAGCCGGCTCAGCGGGCCGCTCACGTCATTGGGCATTTGCAGGCGCTCGGCCTTGGCGATCGAGTAGCGACTGAGGGTAGCCAGGGTGCGGCCCACGCTGCCGAAGATATGCCGGTCGGGGACAAAGCCAGCCTGCCACTGATAGCTCTGCACGCTGCACGGGTAGAGGTCGGCCAGACGCTCGTGGAGCAGGCCGAGCTGGTCCTGGTAATCGCTGGCCTTGGCGTCCTTGTCCAGCTCCTGCAGCAGCACCACATCAGGCTGCTCGGCACGGATTACCCGCGCTACCTCATCGAGGGTGAACGCCAGGTCTTCAGCGGTGGCGCGGGTATCGCTGCCCTGGCCCTGGTCGTTCCAGAACACATAGCGTTTGCCGGCCAGGTGCTGCACGTTCCAGCTCATCACCTTCAGCGGCTGGCCAGCTTGCAGGACTGGCGCCGGGCTCTGACAGGCGACTGGCAGCGCTTCACGCGGGGCAGGTTGCCAGCCCAGATGGTTGGCCAGCAACCAAAGCAAGGCCAGCGCCAGGAAAATCAACAACAGGACGTTGCGCAGTAGTCGGATCATCGGCTCGGCTTGTCGGTGCGAATGGCGCCAGCATACCCAAGGTGGTGGCGCCGTGTCAGCGTGGCTCAGGCGCCAGCATTGGCCTCAAGCAGCATGAAGATGCGGAACAGCACCACGCTGCTGAACAACTGCAGCAGCCCACTGAGGCTGTCCATGGCCAATTGCACGCCACCGGCGGGGTCGGGGAAGGCCATCAGCAACAGGCCGTCGAGCAGCCATGCCGGTGCCAGCGAAACGAACACGCAGACCAGAATGCGCATGAAATGGCCGGTGGTCATCCGCGCGCTTTCGCGCATGGCCTGCATCAACGGCATGCCGCGCAGCACCAGCAGGTACTCGGCAAACACCAGGTTGATCATGATCCAGATGCCGGGAAACACGAACAGTGCCAGGCCGGCCATGATCAACAAGGTGCTGATCATGATCAGCAAGGCCAGCGGCGGCCACAGCTGCACGGCGCGGGCAAACAGATCGCGCTTGGCGATGTGCTGGTCTTGGCTGCGGGTGTCCAGGTAGAGGATCAGCGCCGCACTGTACAGCGGGTACAGCAGCAGGCTGACAAGCATGCCGTAGACCGGCGAGGCGCTGTCGCCGAGCTGGCGATAGAGCAGTTGGGTGGCCAGTGCCTCGAGCACGATCAACGGCAGGCAGAGCTGGACGATGCTCGCCAGGTGGCGGCGGAAAAAGTACAGGGAGTCGCGCAGAACGCTCAGCGGATTCATCAGTCAACATCGCATGGCAGTAATAGCAGGGGCGTAACTTTAGCCCACTCCGGCCCTTGCTGAAAAAAGTTTCACCCGTGCGCCGATTGAATCCCGCGCCGCCACCCCCCATCTTTGACGCATCCGATGTCCCGCCCAGCGCGTGAGGTAAGCATGAATACCGAAGAACAATCGCTGATCGATGGCCTGTTTGGCCGTATCAAGCAAGCCGAAGACCCCAACCAGCCGCGCGATGCCCAGGCCCAGGCCTGCATTGAAGCGCACCTGCGCACGCAACCGGCGGCGCCGTACTACATGGCCCAGGCGATCCTGGTGCAGGAGGCTGCGCTCAAGCAGCTGGATGAAAAGAACAAGCAGCTGGAGGCCGAGCTGAAGCAGGCCCGCGCCCAGGTCGATGCGACCCGCAGCAGCAACACCAACAGCGGTGGCTTCCTGTCGAGCATCTTTGGTGCTGGTAGCCGCAGCCCTGATCCGCAGCCGCAGCGCCCAGCTCCAGCAACGTCTGGCGGTGGCTGGCGTGACCCTGCGCCTGCTGCGTACAACGCGCCAGCACCAGCCCAGCAACCGCAGCAGCAATCGGCGTTCAATGCCGCGCCGGCCCGCTCGGGTGCATCGAGTTTTCTCGGTGGGGCCATGCAGACGGCAGCCGGAGTTGCCGGTGGCGTGCTGCTGGCGCAGGGCATCAGCAGCATGTTCCACCACAACTCGCAGCCAGACGAAGTGGTCGAGGTGATCAAGGAAGAACCGGCGCCGGCCAGTGACAGCGGCGGCTGGCAGGACCAGGGCGCGCAGCAGCAGGTGGCCGACAACGGTGGCTACGGCGCTGACCAGGGCGGCTACGCCGACACTGATTATGGCAATGACGATGGCGGCTTCTTCAGCGACGACGACAGCTTCGTCTGACAGCTGGCATACTGCTCAGCTTTGCGGGCGCCTGCCCGCTCAGCCGAGGCCTGGATGAAAAAAATCGCGCTGTTCGCCGACGTGCAGAACCTCTACTACACCGTCCGCCAGGCCCACGGCTGCCACTTCAACTATGCAGCGCTGTGGGCCGAAGTGAGCCGCGAAGGCACCATTGTCGAAGCGGTGGCCTATGCGATTGATCGCGGCGACAGCAAGCAACAGCAGTTTCAGCAGATTCTGCGCAACCTCGGTTTCGAGGTGCGCCTCAAGCCTTATATCCAGCGCAGCGATGGCTCGGCCAAGGGCGATTGGGATGTCGGCATTACCCTGGATGTGATCGAAGCGGCCAGCCGGGTCGACCAGGTCGTGCTGGCGTCTGGCGATGGTGACTTTGATCTGCTGCTGGAGCGGGCGATTCAGCGTCACGGGGTAGAAGCAGTGGTGTATGGCACGCCGGGGTTGACGGCGTTGTCGTTGATACGTGCGGCCAGCCGCTATGTGCCGATCGAGGGGCATCTGTTGTTGCGCCACTGATCGTACGCGGTCCCCTGTGGGAGCGGCCTTGTGTCGCGAAGGGGTCGCGTAGCGGCCCCAGGATTTATGCCGCATCACAAATAGTCGGGGCCGCTGCGCAGCCCTTTCGCGACACAAGGCCGCTCCTACGGGGATCGTGTTCGATCTGTCAGGCAGCGGTGTTCGCAGGTTAAACTGCCGCCTTCGCTGAACCCCCCTGACGGTATTGAAATGAATTTCGCCCAACTCGGCCTGATCGAACCGCTGCTGCGCACCTTGCAGCAGCGCGACTACTCCACCCCGACGCCCGTGCAGGCCCAGGCCATCCCCGCCGTGCTGGCTGGCCGCGACCTGATGGCCGCCGCCCAGACCGGCACCGGCAAGACCGCAGGCTTTGCCCTGCCGGTGTTGCAGCGGCTGGCGCTGGAAGGTGAGAAGGTCGCCAGCAATTCGATCCGCGCACTGATCCTGGTGCCGACCCGCGAGCTGGCCGAGCAGGTCCATGCCAACGTCCAGCAATACGCCGAAAACCTGCCGGTCTCGACCTACGCCGTGTACGGCGGGGTCAGCATCAACCCGCAGATGATGCGCCTGCGCCGTGGTGTCGATCTGCTGGTGGCGACCCCAGGCCGGCTGCTCGACCTGTTCCGGCAAAAAGCGGTCAAGTTCGGCCAGGTGCAGATGCTGGTGCTCGACGAAGCCGACCGCATGCTCGATCTGGGCTTTGCCGAAGAACTGCAATCGGTGTACGCCGCACTGCCGCGCAAGCGCCAGACCCTGCTGTTTTCGGCGACCTTCTCCGAGCAGATCCGCATGCTCGCAGGCCTCGCCCTGAACGACCCACTGAGCATCGAAGTCAGCCCGCGCAACGCCGCTGCCAATACCGTCAAACAGTGGCTGGTGCCGGTCGACAAGAAGCGCAAGGCCGACCTGTTCTGCTACCTGCTGCGCAAGCAGCGCTGGAAGCAGGTGTTGGTGTTTGCCAAGACCCGTAACGGCGTCGATCAACTGGTCGAGCGCCTGCTCGCCGAAGGCGTAGTGGCCGACGGCATCCACGGCGATCGCCCGCAAGCGACTCGCCAGCGCGCGCTGGATACCTTCAAGGCCCGCGAGATTCAGGTGCTGGTTGCTACCGACGTGGCCGCCCGTGGCCTGGACATCGACGACCTGCCGCTGGTGGTCAACCTCGACATGCCAATCGTCGCCGAAGACTACGTGCACCGGATTGGCCGTACCGGCCGGGCCGGCAACAAAGGCGAGGCGATTTCGCTGGTATGCGCCGATGAAGTGCAGATGCTCTCGGCGATTGAAACGCTGATCCGCCAGACCCTGCCGCGCCACGAAGAACCGGACTTTATCCCCGAGCACCGGGTGCCGCTGACCGACGCCAGCGGGCAAGTGATCAAGAAACCGAAAAAGCCCAAGAAGCCCAAGGAAAACAGCGCCAAGCGTGGTCTGGGCAAATGGATGGACAGCACTGATTCGGCCGACGCCAAGCCAGCGGTGAAAGCCGTGCGCAAGGTGCCGAGCTTCAACGGTGGCCCGCGCAAGCGCAAGCCGTAGGCTGATCAGAGCCGAGCGCAGACCCTGCGTTCGGCTCGACTCGCCATCAGCGGGCGTTGAGCCACTCGGCCGCAGCCTTGCCCGCACGCAAGCCACTGGCAAAGCACGCCGTGAGCAGATAGCCGCCGGTCGGTGCCTCCCAGTCGAGCATCTCGCCAGCGCAGAACACCCCCGGTAGCTGACGCAGCATCAAGCCCTCATCCAGCCCAGTAAAACGCACCCCACCGGCACTGCTGATGGCCTCGTCCAGCGGCCGCGTGCGTACCAGCTCGATCGGCAGCGCCTTGATCGCCGCCGCCAGTGCCTGCGGGTCAGCAAACGTGGCCTGATCGGTCAGCTCACGCAACAACCCCGCCTTCACGCCATCGATGGCCAACTGACTGTGCAGATGCTTGGCCATCGAGCGCGAGCCACGTGGCTTGGCCAGGGCCTGGGCGATTTTGTCCACAGGCTTGTCTGGAAGCAGATCGAGCAGCAGGGTAGCGCGGCCCTGGCGGTTGATCGCCTCCCGTACCGGCGCCGACCAGGCATACACCAGGCTGCCTTCGACGCCTTGGGCGGTGAGGATGAATTCGCCCTTGCGCGGCGGGCTGCCGGGCATGGCCAGAGCGATGTTCTTCAGCGGTGCCCCGGCAAACTTGCTCACCAGCAGTTCGCTCCAGCCTGCTACTTCAAAACCACAGTTGCTCGGCTGCAATGGCAAGATATCCACAGCCCGCTTTGCCAGCAATGGCAGCCAGGCGCCGTCAGAGCCGAGCCGTGCCCAACTGCCGCCACCCAGCGCCAGCACCACGGCATCAGCCTGTACGCTCAGTTCGCCCTGTGGATAAGCTATCCGCAGCGCGCCCTCGGCATTCCAGCCCAACCAACGATGGCGGGTGTGGATAACTACGCCGCTGTCGCGCAGGCGTTTGAGCCAGGCGCGCAGCAACGGCGCGGCTTTCATATCGGTGGGGAACACCCGCCCGGAGGTGCCGACAAAGGTCTCGATGCCGAGATCATGTATCCACTGGCGCAGCGCGTCGGCATCAAAGTCGCGTAACAGCGCGTCGATCTCGCGGCTGCGCTCGGCGTAGCGGCCGACAAACGCGGGGTAGGGCTCGGAATGGGTGATGTTCATCCCGCCAACGCCCGCCAGGAGAAACTTGCGCCCCACCGACGGCATGGCGTCGAACACCTGCACCGCTGCGCCCGACGCCGCCAGGGCTTCGGCGGCCATCAGCCCGGCAGGGCCGGCACCGATAACGGCAACCAGAGGAGGGCGAGCAGGGTCAAGATCAGACATGGTCGGTGGCAACGGGCTGTGGAAAAGAGCCGGCATTCTACCCCAAGCACGCTTTCGCAAGCACTGGTCAAAAAATGATCAGTGCTTTGCAGGCCATACAGCTAGAGGCCTGCAGCGGGTTGCCAGCAGGTTATCCACAGGCGGTTCCACAGTCATTGTGAACAACTGATGACACGCGCTGCAGTGTGATGAAGGATGCCATGGCGCTTGGCCAAGGCCAGGCGGTCCTTGCTGTAGCCGCCACCAATCACCCCGACCACCGGGATATCCCGCCCCAGGCAATGCCGCAGGACCTTTTCATCGCGCGCCGCCAGGCCTTCGTCGGTCAGTTGCAGGTAACCCAGCGCGTCATCCTTGTGCACATCGACTCCGGCGTCGTACAGCACCAGATCGGGCTGATACAGCGGCAGCAAATAGTTGAGCGCGTCATCCACCACCTGTAAGTACTCGGCGTCGCCCATGCCCCGCGGCAGCGGGATGTCCCAATCGCTCTGCGCCTTGCGCGCGGGGAAGTTCTGCTCGCAGTGCAGCGACACGGTGATCGCCTCCGGCGTGTCTTGCAGCATGCGTGCGGTGCCGTCGCCTTGATGCACGTCGCAGTCGAAGATCAGCACCCGGTGCACGCGCCCGGCCTCCAGCAGATAACGGCTGATCACCGCCAGGTCATTGAAGATGCAAAAGCCTGCCGGGTGGTCGTAGTGGGCATGATGAGTACCGCCGGCGAGGTGGCAGGCGACGCCGTCGCGCAGGGCCATCTCGGCGCTCAACAGCGAGCCACCGACCGCCCGCACGGTGCGCCGGGCGAGCGCTTCGCTCCAGGGTAGGCCAAGCCGGCGCTGGTCCTCGCGGGACAGCTCGCCGCTCATGTAGCGCTCGATATAGCTGCGGTCGTGGGCCAGCGCGAGGATGTCGTTGGGGCAGATATCGGGGCGCAGCAAATCCTCGTCGCGGGTCAGGCCGCTGTCGATCAGGTGGTCGCGCAGCAGGCGAAACTTGTCCATCGGGAAGCGGTGCTCGGCGGGAAACTCCGGGCTGTAGTCGTCGTGGTAGATCAGCGGCAACGGCATGATGGGATCGCACTAGAGATGTGTGTGGATAGTGCCAGCTCCGGTGGCCGTTGGGCTATTGCCGGGCGCCGCCGCGTTGCTGGGCCTACCCTGTAAGATGCGATACGACCTTTTCGGAGCTGGCTGATGACGCTGATCCCCAAACTTGAGAGCGCCCGCCTGATCTTGCGCCAGTGGCACGACGAAGACCTCGCCGAGTTTGCCGCGATGTCTGCTGACCCCCAGGTAATGCGTTACTTCCCGGCGCCGTTGAGCCGGGTCGAGGCCGCTGCGCTGATCGGCCGGGTGCGCGGTCACTTCAATGAATACGGCTACGGCCTGTGGGCGCTGGAGCGCAAGGACACCGGCGCGTTCATCGGCATGACCGGCCTGCTCAACGTCAACTTCGACGCGCCGTTCGCCCCGGCGGTGGAAATCGGCTGGCGCCTGGCCCGCCGGCACTGGGGCCTGGGTTTTGCCAGCGAAGCGGCCTGGACCTGCCTGCGCTGCGCCTTCGCCCAGCTGCGTCTGGAGCAGGTGGTGTCGTTCACCAGCGAGAGCAACCTGGCGTCGCAGAAGGTCATGCAGGCCATTGGCATGCAGCAGGACCTCGACGGCAGCTTCGACCACCCCAAGCTTGCCGCCGATGACCCGCTGCGCCGGCATGTGCTGTACCGCATCGATCGCGCCCACTGGCAGGACACCCTGCACGGCTGAATGGCGCTGCATGCGTAGCGCTGATGACAAATTCTGTATCATCTTGTCTTTCAAAAATGCTGTAGCGCCGTGCTGCCTAGCTAGGAGAACACCCCCATGAGCCACGTGTTGGACGACCTGGTCGACCTGTTGAGCCTTGAAGCGATCGAGGAAAACCTGTTCCGTGGCCGCAGCCAGGACCTGGGCTTTCGCCAGTTGTACGGCGGCCAGGTGCTCGGCCAGGCGCTGTCGGCTGCCAGCCAGACAGTCGAAGACGCCCGCCATGTGCATTCGCTGCATGGCTATTTCTTGCGCCCGGGCGATGCCAGCCTGCCGGTGGTGTATTCGGTTGATCGCGTGCGTGACGGTGGCAGCTTCAGCACCCGTCGGGTGACTGCGATCCAGAAAGGCCACACCATCTTTACCTGCAGCGCCTCGTTCCAGTACGACGAAGAAAGCTTCGAGCACCAGGCGCAGATGCCCGATGTGGTCGGCCCGGAAAACCTCCCCAGCGAAGTCGAACTGGCCAGCGCCATGGCCGAGCAACTGCCCGAGCGCATCCGCGACAAGGTGCTGTGTGATCGGCCGATCGAAGTGCGCCCGGTAACCGAGCGCGACCCGTTCAACCCCAAGCCCGGCGACCCGGTCAAATACGCCTGGTTCCGTACCAGCGGCAGCCTGCCCGACGTGCCCGCGCTGCACAAATACCTGCTCGCCTACGCCTCCGACTTTGGCCTGCTGACCACCGCGCTGCTGCCCCATGCCAAGTCGGTGTGGCAGAAGGACATGCAGATTGCCAGCCTCGACCACTCGCTGTGGTTCCACCGTGACCTGCGCGCCGATGACTGGCTGCTGTATGCCACCGACAGCCCGTGGGCCGGCAACGCCCGTGGCTTCTGCCGCGGCAGCATCTACAACCGCGCCGGGCAACTGGTTGCCTCGTCGGCTCAGGAAGGCCTGATTCGCCATCGCAAGGACTGGTCATGAGCCTCTCGACAGTACGCAACTGGGTGTTCGACATGGACGGCACGCTGACCGTGGCGGTGCATGATTTTGCCGCCATCCGGGTAGCGCTGGGCATTCCGCCCGAGGACGATATTCTTACCCATCTGGCCGCCTTGCCTGCTGCCGAGGCCGAAGCCAAGCACGCCTGGTTGCTCGAACACGAGCGTGACCTGGCCGTGGCGTCGACTGCCGCAACGGGCGCGGTCGAGCTGGTGCGCGAGCTGGCCGGGCGTGGTTGCCAGTTGGCGATCCTCACCCGTAATGCCCGCGAGCTGGCCCACGTCACCCTCGAGGCCATCGGCCTGGCCGATTGCTTTGCCAAGGAGCTGGTGCTCGGCCGCGATGAAGCCGCGCCCAAGCCAAGCCCCGACGGCCTGCTGAAAATCGCCCAGGCCTGGGACGTCGACCCCAGCGAGCTGGTGATGGTCGGCGACTACCGCATCGACCTGGAATGCGGCCGCACCGCGGGCGCACGCACGGTACTGGTCAACCTGCCGGACAACCCCTGGCCAGAGCTGACCGACTGGCACGCCGCCGACTGCCGCCAGCTGCAGGCGATGCTCGGCTAAGCTGCACAGCCCCCCAACCACTCACTGAGGAACAGCTGCCATGACCAGCAAAGCCATCTATGTTCAGCCTGGCGGCGGTTACGCCAACGTCCAGATCGGCACCTGCGAGGCTGCCGCGCCGCAGGCCGGCGAGATCAGCGTGCGCCTGCACGCCAGCTCGCTCAACTACCATGACTTTGCCGTGGTCAGCGGCATGTGGGGGCCGAGCGAGCGGCGCATTCCGATGGCCGATGGCGCTGGGCAAGTGACGGCGGTGGGCGCGGGCGTCACCGAGTTCAAGGTCGGCGATGCGGTGGTCAGCACGTTCTTCCCCGACTGGCTCGACGGCCAGCCGCTGGTCGAGGGTTTTGCCAGCGTGCCTGGCGATGGTATCGATGGCTATGCGCGCCAGCAGGTTACTGCGCGCGCGACCTCGTTCACCCGTGCGCCCAGTGGCTATAGCCATGCCGAGGCCGCTACCCTGACCACGGCAGGGCTGACTGCCTGGCGTGCATTGATGGCCGATGATCAGCTCAAACCGGGTGACAGCGTGCTGGTGCAGGGCACCGGTGGCGTATCCATTTTTGCCCTGCAGTTCGCCAAGCTGGCCGGCGCTACGGTGATCGCTACATCGTCCAGCGATGCCAAGCTGGAGCGGCTCAAGGCGCTGGGCGCCGATCATGTGATCAACTACCGCAGCACCCCGGCCTGGGGCGAGCAGGTGCGCAAGCTGACTGACAATCGCGGCGTCGATCATGTGATTGAAGTCGGCGGCCCGGCCACCCTTGAGCAGTCAATGATCGCGGCGCGGATTGGCGGGCATATCTCGCTGATCGGGATTCTTACCGGCGTCGCCGGGGAGTTGCCATTGGTGCAGGCGCTGGTGCGGCAGATTCGTCTGCAAGGCGTGCTGGTCGGCAGCCGCGCGCAGCAGCAGGCGATGGTTCGCGCTATCGACGCCAATGGCTTGCGGCCGGTGGTCGATAAGCACTTCGAGCTGGAACAGATCGTCGAGGCGTTCCAGCATCAGGAAAGCAATCGCCACTTCGGCAAGATCTGTCTGACGTTTTGAGGACGTTGGGGGCTGCTTTGCAGCCCTTTCGCGACACAAGGCCGCTCCTACAGACTACCGCGTACCAACGACTTACGCGGTCACCTGTAGGAGCGGCCTTGTGTCGCGAAGCGCCCCCGGCGTCCCCGACTCTTCACTCGGGCAGCAAGCGGTCGCGGCTGTTGGACAGGTGCAGGCAGATCGCTGCCCGCGCCGCATCCGGGTCCTGCCGGCGGATGGCATTGAGGATCGCCTCATGTTCCAGGTTGGCCAGGTAGGCATGCCGGGCCAGCTTGGCACCTGAGCGCTCATCGGCCGCCATGCGGTTGCGCGGGATCAAGCCGCTGCCCAGTTGCGCCATGGTCTCGCTGAAATACAGGTTGCCGGTGGCCTCGGCGATCAGCAGGTGAAAGCGCCGGTCGGGTTCGATGCAACTGTCGCCGGCGGCGGCGAGGTCCTGATGGTCATCCAGTGCCTGGCGCATACGCTGCAACTGACTGTCAGTTCGGCGCAGCGCGGCCAACGCCGCAGCCTGGCCTTCCAGACCAATCCGTAATTCCAGCAGATCACGCACGCTGGCTGCGCTTTCGGCGCCGACGCGCAGGCCGCTTTGTGCCTGGCGTTCGATAACGAAAGTGCCAATGCCATGGCGCGGCTCGACCAGGCCGGAAGCCTGCAACTTGGATAACGCCTCGCGCACCACAGTGCGGCTGACGGCGTGCTCGCGTACCAAGGTGTTTTCCGAGGGCAGCTTGTCGCCGGGCTTGAAGGTGCCGAGCAGAATCTGCTGGGTCAGGCTCGAGACCAGATCATGGGCGCGGCTGTGGCCACGTTTACGCGGGGGATCGATGGCTTCGGGGGCGGTCATGGGCGGCTCCGCAACGGTTCAGACAAGTGCCAGGGGCTCGCGGCGAGATTAGCATCAGAGCTTGTCTGACAAGTTGAAATTTCAAATTATTTTCATCGGCACAAATCAGACAGGTGCTGTCGTTGTTTAAACCCTATTCATTATTTTTGCCGATTTTATTCACTTTATAAGCTTGTATTTCGCTTTTTTCTGACCGTTCAGCATCTTGTCGTACAACTGCGTGAGGCCTATTCTGGCCTCCACTGGCATGTCAGACAACCAAGCGCGCTGCCCGCCGCTGTGACCGCCATCGACCCGCACAAAAACAATTAGTGGGAGATTCTGCAGTGAACGACACCCTCGCTCCGTCCGCACGGCGTGACGACGTGTTGACCAGCGCCGTGGCCAAGGTCAAACGCCACGTCCTGCCGCTGTTCGTCATCATGTTCATCGTCAATTACCTGGACCGCGTCAATATCGGCTTCGTCCGCCCGCACCTGGAGAGCGACCTCGGCATCAGCGCCGCCGCCTACGGCTTTGGCGCCGGGCTGTTCTTTATCGGCTACGCCTTGTTCGAGGTGCCGTCGAACATGCTTCTGCAGCGCGTCGGCGCCCGTGTGTGGCTGACCCGGATCATGTTCACCTGGGGCCTGGTGGCAACCGCCATGGCCTTCGTCCAGACCGAAACCCAGTTCTATGTGCTGCGCTTTTTGCTTGGCGTGGCCGAGGCGGGGTTCTTTCCGGGGGTGATCTATTACTTCACCCGCTGGTTGCCTGCGGCTGAGCGTGGCAAGGCGATTGCGATCTTCCTCAGTGGTTCGGCGGTCGCCTCGCTGATCTCCGGGCCGTTGGCCGGCATGCTCATGCAGATTCAGGGCTTCGGCATGCATGGCTGGCAATGGATGCTGTTTATCGAAGGCATGGCCTCGGTGTGCCTGACCTTTGTGGTGTGGTTCTGGCTCGACTCCAAACCCCACGACGCCAAGTGGCTGAGCCGTGCCGAGCAGGACGCGCTGGTCGAGACCATCGACCGCGAGCAGCGTGAGCGCGAGGCGAGCGGGGTGGTCAAGACCTCGGCCTGGCGCCTGCTCAAGGACCGGCAGATTCTGCTGTTCTGCGGCATCTACTTCTGTATCCAGCTGACCATTTACGCCGCGACCTTCTGGCTGCCGAGCATCATCAAGCGCATGGGTGATCTGTCCGACATCCAGGTCGGCTTCTTCAACTCGATCCCGTGGCTGATCTCGATCATCGCCATGTATGCCTTCGCCGCCGGTTCTGCCCGCTGGAAGTTCCAGCAAGCGTGGGTCGCCGCGGCGCTGATCATCGCCGCCATCGGCATGTTCATGTCCACCACCGGTGGCCCGGTGTTCGCCTTTGTCGCGGTGTGCTTTGCCGCCATCGGCTTCAAGTCGGCTTCGGCGCTGTTCTGGCCGATCCCGCAGGGCTACCTGGATGCGCGCATCGCCGCGGCGGTGATCGCCTTGATCAACTCGGTCGGCAACCTCGGCGGCTTTGTCGCGCCAACCACCTTCGGCTTGCTCGAGCAGCACACCGGCTCGATCCAGGGCGGCCTGTATGGCCTGGCGGTGACCTCGGTACTGGCGGCGATCGTAGTGTTCTTCGTGCGCACCGGCCCCAAGGCCAACACGCCCAATGACCTCAAACCGCAGTCGGCCCTGAGCCAGACCCACTGACCCGGCAGGACAACAATAATGACTATGCATAACCCAGCAGACACCTTGAACGCCACCCAGGCTCACAATGGCACCCCCGTGGTCACCGATTTGCGCGTGGTGCCGGTAGCCGGCCACGACAGCATGCTGCTCAACCTCAGCGGCGCCCATGGCCCGTACTTCACGCGCAATATCGTCGTGCTGCGCGACAGCGCCGGCAACACCGGCGTGGGCGAAGTACCTGGTGGCGAGACCATCCGCCAGACCCTCGAAGACGCCCGCAGCCTGGTAGTCGGCCAGCCCATCGGCCATTACCAGCGCGTGCTCAACGCCATGCGCCAGACCTTTGCCGGGCGCGACGTCGGCGGCCGCGGCCTGCAAACCTTCGACCTGCGCATTACCGTACACGCGGTGACGGCCATCGAGTCAGCGCTGCTCGACCTGCTCGGCCAGCACCTCGGCGTGCCCATCGCCGCCTTGCTCGGTGAAGGCCAGCAGCGCGATGCGGTGAAGATGCTCGGCTACCTGTTCTACATCGGCGACCGCCAGCAGACCGATCTGGCCTACCGTAACGAACACGATGCCGATGACGATTGGCTGCGCGTGCGCCACGAAAAAGCCATGACCCCAGAAGCTATCGTACGCCTGGCCGAGGCCGCCAAGGCCCGTTACGGCTTCAGCGACTTCAAGCTCAAGGGCGGCGTGCTGCGGGGTGAGGACGAGATCGAAGCGGTTACCGCCCTGGCCGAACGCTTCCCGCAAGCGCGCATCACCCTCGACCCCAACGGCGCCTGGTCACTCAAGCAAGCGATTGCACTGTGCCGTGACCAGCACCATGTGCTGGCCTACGCCGAAGACCCTTGCGGAGCCGAAAACGGTTACTCCGGGCGTGAGGTGATGGCCGAGTTCCGCCGTGCCACCGGGCTGCCGACCGCGACCAACATGATCGCCACCGACTGGCGGCAGATGGGCCATGCGATCCAGCTGCAGTCGGTGGATATCCCGCTGGCCGATCCGCACTTCTGGACCATGCAAGGCTCGGTGCGCGTCGCGCAGATGTGCCATGACTGGGGCTTGACCTGGGGTTCGCATTCGAACAACCACTTTGATATTTCCCTGGCGATGTTCACCCAGGTGGCGGCCGCGGCGCCGGGCGAGATCACGGCGATCGACACGCATTGGATCTGGCAGGACGGCCAGCGTTTGACCCGTGAGCCGCTGCGGATTATCGATGGCCATGTGCGCGTGCCGGCGCGACCGGGGTTGGGGGTGGAGCTGGATGAAGATCAGTTGGCCGAGGCGCATGAGTGCTATCGCAACATGGGTTTGGGTGCGCGGGATGATGGGGTGGCGATGCAGTACCTGATCCCGGGGTGGAAATTCGATAACAAGCGGCCTTGCCTGGTGCGCTAGAAGACCGTGTAGCATTCGAGCGACGCGGTCTTTGTAGGAGCGGCCCTGCCGGGGCGCCGGACCGGTCGGAAAGGCCCGCAAAGCGGGCCTGGCGATATCGGCGGCGAAGCTCAGATCTGGGCCCGCTACGCAGGCCTTTCCGACCGGTCCGGCGCCCCGGCAAGGCCGCTCCTACACAGACCGCGCATCGGCAATCCACGGCTGTACCCGACAGAAAACCCTGTCCGTTGCTACCCCTCCAGCGCGCCATGGCGCAATCAGATATGCCATTCACGACATTTGCCGCGATTCGATATCCGCTGTCGTGATCGCGCACCTGCAAGGCGGTCTCGCATAATTTCCAGCCGCTCTGGCCCGGTTAAATGGATGTGCATTCGAGCTGGCGCGCTGCTCTGTAAAGCGTGTAAAACGTCCCGCCAAGAGCACAAGAAATGTGCCTACCCCCTTGTATTCGAAGGAGATTATTTTCGCCTACGCCTGCCCGTCCTTCCTTGTGTCAGCAAAAAGAGAACAAGATCAATGAACACCGTGGGATCTGCTGGAAGTAACCTCGCGCAAGGGTTCAAACCCCGTCACGTCACGATGCTGTCCATCGCCGGCATTATCGGAGCGGGGCTCTTCGTCGGCTCCGGGCATGCCATTGCGGCAGCCGGCCCAGCCACCATCATTTCTTATTTCGTTGCCGGTACCTTGGTGGTGCTGGTGATGCGCATGCTCGGCGAAATGGCCGTCGCGCACCCCGACACCGGTTCGTTTTCAACCTACGCCGACCAGGCCATCGGTCGCTGGGCCGGCTACACCATCGGCTGGCTGTACTGGTGGTTCTGGGTCCTGGTAATCCCCATCGAAGCCCTTGCCGCCGGGCATGTGCTCAACGCCTGGTTCCCGCAGGTGGACAGTTGGATCTTTGCCCTGGCCTCGATCATTCTGCTGGCCGGCACCAACCTGTTCAGCGTGGCCAAGTACGGCGAGTTCGAGTTCTGGTTTGCCATCCTCAAGGTCGTGGCCATTCTCGGCTTTATCGGGCTGGGCTTTGCTGCGTTGCTGGGCTGGTTGCCCAACCGCGAAGTCAGCGGCCTCAGCACGTTGGTAGACGAGTACGGCGGCTTCGCACCAAAAGGCTGGTCGGCCGTGATCGGCGCGTTCATCACCGTGATGTTCAGCTTTATCGGCACCGAGGCGGTGACCATCGCCGCCTCCGAGTCCAGCGACCCGTCGCGCAACATCGCCAAGGCCACCCGCTCGGTGATCTGGCGGATCAGCACCTTCTATATCCTGTCGATCTTCGTGATCATCTCGATCGTGCCGTGGAATGACCCGCAACTGGCGGTGGTAGGCTCGTACCAGCGCGCCCTGGAAATAATGAACATCCCCAACGCTGCGTTCATGGTCGACTTCGTGGTGCTGGTCGCCGTGGCCAGCTGCATGAACTCGTCGATCTACATCGCCTCACGGATGATGTATTCGCTGGCCAAACGCGGTGACGCCCCGGCTCTGCTGAAAAACACCTCGAAGGTCGGCGTGCCGCGTGCCGCTGTGTTCGGCAGCACCTTGATCGGCGCGGCGATTGCGATCCTCAACTATTTCGCTCCGGCCGGTGTGTTCGAGTTTCTGCTGGCCAGCTCCGGGGCGATTGCGCTGTTGGTGTACATGGTCATCGCCATCTCGCAGCTGCGCATGCGCCGCCGCCTGGAGCGGGAGAACACCGAGCTCAAGTTCCGCATGTGGCTGTTCCCGTACCTGACCTGGCTGGTGATCATCTTCATCGCCGCGGCCTTGAGCGTGATGATGTACACCCCCGAGCACCGCGCTGAAGTGTCGGCAACCCTGGGCCTGGCAATTGCCATCTCGTTCCTTGGCATCATCACTACCCGCGGCCACGCCCGCACCGCCGCAGCCAAGGCGCTGCCCCTGTAGGAGCGGCCTTGCCGGAGCGCCGGACCGGTCGGAAAGGCCAGCGCAGCTGGCCCGGCGATGTTGGCGGCGAAGCGGAAAATTTGGGGCCGCTACGCGACCCTTTCGCGACACGAGGCCGCTCCTACAGGGATCCGTGCATGGCATTGCTGTGCGCGGTCTGGAGCGGCTTTGTCAGTGCCCTCAGCTTGCCCCCAGAACTCATGCGGCGATTGCCCCCGGACCTGACCTGGCTGGTGATCATCTTCATCGCAGTTGCCCTGATAACAGGCGTAAAGAGTCGATGGCCGTGATGTATCCGTGCCATCACTTTTTTCGTACACTCCGCGCACTGAGTTCGCAATGGAGTGCGCAACATGCGTCGTGCTGCTGGATTGGCCGTGGTTATGGGTATGTTGTATCTGGTGCCGGCGCTGGCCAGCGAACCTGCAAAAGATCCGCTGCTGGACGCGCCCCAGGCCACTGCGCAAGCGGCACCGGCCAGCGCCCGCGGCGTGCTCAGGGCGCGCGACCAGGCGGTGCTGTCGAGCGAACTGGCCGGGCGCATCGTCGAGATGCCTTACGGCGACGGTGAAGCGTTCCAGAAGGGCAGTGTGCTGGCGCGCTTCGATTGCAGCGCCTATCAAGCCCAGCTCAATGCCGCTCAGGCCGCCGTGCGCGCCGCCCGCGAAGAACTCAATCACAACAAGCAACTGGCCGCGCTGAAGTCGGTCGGCCAGTTTGCCGTGTCGTTGGCCGAAGCCAAGCAAGCGCAGGCGCAGGCCGAGGCGCAGGTCTACCAGGTGCAGGTCAAACGCTGCGTGATCACCGCACCGTTCGATGGCCGCGTGGTGCAGCGCCGCGCCCAGCCGCACGAAAGCGTCGCCAGCGGCACGCCGCTACTGGAAGTGGTCGACAACCGCTCGCTGGAAATTCAGTTGCTGGTGCCGTCGCGCTGGCTCGGCCGGCTCAAGCCTGGGCAAGCCTTTGAGTTCGTCCCCGATGAAACCGGCCAGCCGCTGCAGGCTCAGGTCAAGCGGGTTGGCGCGCGCATCGATGAAGGCAGCCAGACCTTGCTGCTGATCGGCACGTTGCCGCAACAGGCCCCCGGGTTGCTGGCGGGCATGAGCGGTTCGGCGCACTTCGCGGAGCTGCAATGACCGCGGCGGCGGGCGGCGCTGTCGAGCGCGCGTTCGCTGTATTTCTCGGCTTGCAGCGCCAGGCCCGGCAGGCGGCCACGGCCGAGCAGCTGGGCTTCACCATGGTCAACGATGGCCAGGCCTTATTTGGTTTTCGCCATGCCGCGCTGTTGATCGCGGGCAAGGTGCAGGCGCTGACCGGCATCAGCGTGGTCGAGGCCAACGCGCCGTTCGTGGCGTTCGTCGAGCGCGCCGCCGCCAGCTTGCACAGCCGTGGCGCCGAGGCCGGGCCGGTTGATCCGGCTGAGCTGGACGAGCAGACGGTCGGTGAGTGGCAGGCGCTGTCAGCCGCCCACGCCTGCTGGTTACCGCTGAACGATCGCCAGGGGAAAACCTTCGGTGGCCTCTGGCTGGCCCGCGAGCAGCCGTTCAGCGAGGCCGAGCTGACCTTGCTCGGGCAACTGGCCGAGACATACGCGCATGCCTGGTTGGCGTTGCGCCCGGGCAAGCCGTGGCGGCTGCGCTGGCCACGGCGGCGCATTGCCATGGTGCTTGGCGCAGCTTTGCTGGTGCTACTGGTACCGGTGCGCCAGGCCGTGCTGGCCCCCGCTGAAGTGGTGCCGTTGGGCGGCCGTGTGGTGGCCGCGCCGCTGGATGGGGTGGTGGCCGAGATCCTGGTCAAACCCAACCAGCGGGTGGAGGCGGGCGAGCTGTTGGCGCGGCTCGACTCTACCACCCTCAAGGCCCAGGCCGATGTCGCCGAGCGCTCGCTGGACGTGGCCGAGGCTGAACTCAAGGCCAGCACCCAGCGTGCATTCTCCGATGCGCAGTCCAATGCCCGCCTCGATCTGCTCGCCGCGCGGGTAGAGCAGAAACGCGCCGAGCTCGACTATGCCCGGCAACTGCTGGCGCGCAGCGAGATTCGCGCCGAACGCGCCGGCATCGCGGTATTTGCCGATGCCGAGCGCTGGACTGGCAAGCCGGTGCAGACCGGTGAACGGCTGATGCAGATTGCCGACCCCAATCAGGCGCAGCTTCGTATGGAGCTGCCGGTGGGCGATGCCATCGCGTTGCAGCCCGGCGCTGAAGTGGCGCTGTTTCTCGACAGTGACCCGTTGCAGCGTCACGTCGCCAGCCTGGAACGTGCGGCCTATGAAGCGCAGTTGACCGCCGCCGGGCAACTGGCCTATCGGCTGGATGCAAGTTTTGCCGACAGCCCGCCGCGCATTGGCCTGCGCGGCACGGCCAAGCTTTATGGCGCGCGGGCGCCGCTGGTGTATTACCTGCTGCGTAAACCGCTGGCCGCGCTGCGCCAAGGGCTGGGTGTTTGATGCTGCCGGCGCTGCGTGCAGACCTGCAGCTGTCAGCGGCCGCCCCGGCGTTCGATGGCGCGCCGCAATGGACCCTGGCCGACCCGCTGCGCGGGCGTTATTTCAAGTTGGGCAGCCCGGCGGTGCGGTTGCTGCGGCACTGGGCGCTGGGTGATCCGCAGCGGGTGTTGGCAGCGGCCAATGCCGAGCCAGGGATCCCCCTGCAGGAAGGCTTGTTGGAAGAGCTGCTGACATTTCTTGGCCAGCACGACCTGATCGCCGCACTCGACCCGCGCCAGCGCGCCAGCTATGGCCTCAAGGCCGCCGGTAGCCGGCAGAGCCTGGGTACCCGGGTGCTGCACCAGTACCTGTTTTTCCGCATCCCGCTGTGGCGTCCGGATGCTTTCCTCAATCGTGCCTGGCCAGTGCTTGAGCGTAATGGTGGCTGGATCCTGCGCTATTGCCTGCCGCTGCTGTTCATCCTCGGCCTGTTTCTGGTGATGCGTGACTGGTCGCGATTTATCGCGACCTTTCCGCACCTGTTCAGCTTCGGCGGGGTGTTGGCATTTGGCGTGGCGTTGACGTTCGCCAAGCTGCTGCATGAATTTGGCCATGCGTTCATGGCCAAGCGCGCGGGCTGTCGAGTGCAGAGCATGGGGCTGGCGTTCATGGTGTTGCTGCCGATGTTCTACACCGATGTCAGCGATGCCTGGCGGGTCAGTGACCGTCGCTCGCGCTTGCTGATCGATGCCGGTGGCGTGTTTGCCGAACTGGTGCTGGCAGTGTTGGCCCTGCTGGCCTGGTCGTTGCTGCCGGACGGACCGGCGCGCACGGCGGCATTTATGCTGGCCACTGCAACCTGGGTGACGACTTTGCTGATCAACCTGAACCCATTCATGCGCTTTGATGGATATTTTCTGGTCAGCGACCTGTGGGGCGTGGAGAACCTGCAGAACCGCTCGTTTGCGTTGTGCCGCTGGCAACTGCGCGAGACGCTGTTCGGCTACGGCGACCCTGCGCCGGAGCCGTGGCCGACGTTGATGCGCCGACGTTTGCTGGTGTGGGGCTACTGCTCGTGGGTCTGGCGCGCAGTGCTGTTTTTTGGTATCGCCCTGGCGGTCTATCACCTGTTCTTCAAGGTGCTGGGGATATTTCTGATGGCGGTGGAGCTGGTCTGGTTCATCGGCCTGCCGGTGTACAAAGAGCTGCGCCACTGGTGGCAGCGGCGCGCTCAGGCGACCCCGCACAAGTTGTTCTGGTTAGGCGCCGGTTTGCTGGCCGTGCTGGCGGTGTTGTTGCTGCCGTGGCGCACCGCAGTCGAAGTGCCGGCAGTGCTGGAAGCCTCACGAACTTCGGCATTGCACGCGCCGGTCGCCGCCCGCCTGACCGCACTGCATGTGCAGGATGGCCAGGTAGTCAGCCAAGGCCAGTTGCTGCTGGAACTGGAGTCGCCCGATCTGGATTCACGGCAGGTGATCGTACGCCGGGAAATCGAGATTCTGCAGTTGCTGTCACGGCGTCAGGCCAGCCGCAGCGAAACCGCAGGTGATGCGGGCATTCTCGAGCAGCAACTGGCCGAGGCGGTCGCCGAGTACCGCGGCCTGGCGGCCCAGCGCGAGCGCCTGCAGATCCGCGCGCCGCAAGCGGGGGTAATGCGCGACCTGCCGCCTGAGTTGACGCCCGGGCTGTGGCTCAGCCCGAGCCAGACCCTCGGTCGAATCGTCGAGCCTGGCGTGCGCTTGCGGGGTTATCTGGCCGAAGCCTCGCTGTGGCGGGTCGCGCCTGGCAGTACCGGGCGCTTCATTGCCGATGATCCGGCGCGGGCGGCTATCGAGGTGCGTCTGGACACAATCGACGCCACCGGCGTTAGGTATGTCGAGCTTGAAGCGCTCACCTCCGATCATCACGGCCCGATTGCTGTACGCCGCGACACTCAGCACCGCGCCGAGCCGGTCCAGGCCCAATATGGCGTGCGCCTGAGCCCGCTGAGTGACATAGCGGAAGTCGACCAGCCACGGCGCGGCGCGGTGGTGCTGGAGGGTGCTGGCGAGTCGTTGCTCGGTGGTCTGTGGCGACGCCTGGCAGCGCTGGGTGTGCGCGAAAGCGGTTTCTAGAGTTGTGCTCAACGGTAAGGAGTGACCATGCCTGAAGTCCCGCTGCCCCTGTGTTCGCGGTTGCCGCTGGCGGTAGATCTGGCGGCGCTGTTGCAGGCCCTGGCGCAAGTCGACAGTGGCCTCTGGCGAGGCCACTTCAACAGCGCTTATCACCAGGGTGACTGGAGTGGCATCGACCTGATCGCCGCCGCCGATGCGCACCTGCCGCTGGCGCCCGGTGCCGGTGCGCCGGTGCAGCAGCAGACCTGGCAGCACGAGCCCGCCTGGCATAGCCTGCGCGAAAGCCTGGGCAGTGATTTGCGCGCGGCGCGGTTGCTGCGCCTGGGGCCGGGCGCGCGGATCCATGAGCACCGCGACCCTGACCTTGGCCGCCCCGACGGCTGCCTGCGCCTGCATGTACCGTTACTCAGCCCGGCCGGGGTGGAGTTTTTGCTCGATGACCAGCAGGTGCCGATGCAGCCCGGTGAATGCTGGTTCCTTGACCTGTCGCGGCCGCATCGGGTCGACAACTGCAGCGAGGCCGAGCGGATCAATCTGGTCCTCGACTGCGAGCCAACGCCAGCCTTGCTCAGCCTGATCGAGCAAGGCCTTGAGCAAACTCCGCAGTTGCAGGCGAGTCGCGCCGGGCAAGCCTTTGCCCAGTTCAGGCTGCTGCTGACGGCGCGGCCTGAGCTGGCCGCGAGCCTGCAGGCGCTGACCGAGCCGCAGGCATTCATCGAGCACACCCGGCAGCTGGGCGCCGCAGCGGGCCTGTATTTCGCCGAGGCAGACGTGCGCAGCGCGATGCGCCAAGGCAAACAAGCATGGAACGACCAATGGCGAGTGTGAACCCCGAACTGGATTTTACCGGCTGGCTGCCGATCCGCAGTTGGCAGCGCGCCGGCGAGTGGCGGGTTGACTGGTGCTGGTTTGGCCAGCAGCGCCTGACCAGACCGTTTTTGCGTGACGACGTCGATGCCGCGCTGCGCCTGCCGTTCAACCAGGCGTTTCGCCGCGAAACCGGCCTCCAGGCGTTGCTCGACTGGCAGCAGCGCAGCCCGGGCATCAGTCCCAGCGCGCTGGTGTTTCATGCCTCGCGGTGTGGCTCGACGCTGATCGCACAACTGCTGGCGGGGCTTGAGCGCAACATCGTGCTGTCAGAGCCGCCACCGCTGGACAACCTGCTGCGCGCGCATCTTGTGGATGCCGACGCCAGCGCCTGGCAGCCGCGCGCGCTGTCGGCGTTGTTGTCTGCCTATGGCCAGCGCCGCCGCGGTGACGAGCAGCAGTTGCTGATCAAGCTGGATGCCTGGAACGTGTTCGAGGGCGCGCAACTGTGCACGTTGTACCCAGACACACCACGGATTTTTCTCTACCGCGACCCCTTGGAAATCGTCGTTTCGCAGATGCGTCAGGCCGGCATGCAGCGGGTGCCAGGCCTGCTTGGCGTGACCGCGCTGGATCAACTGCTGCCGGACGCAGCAGGCATGGACCCGCTGCAGTACACCTGCCGGATGATCGCCGCAGTGCTGCGCGCGGGCCTTGAGCTGTGCCAGCGCCACGGTGCGGTCGCGGTCAACTACAACGAGCTGCCGCACGCCTGTTGGGGGCGACTCGCGCCGCTGTTCGCGGTCACTGCCGAGGACCACGCGCAGTTGCAGCAGACTGCCGCATTCGATGCCAAGCAGCCGTACATGGCCTTCGTGGCGGACAGCCAGCGCAAGCGGGATGACGCCAGCCCCGAGGTACGTCAGGCGGTCACTCGCTGGGCGGCTGATGCGTATATTTCCTTGGAATCCATTCGCTTGCAGCGCAGCTGAAACAAGGTGTCAAAAAGGCCTCATACAGGCGTTTGATAAAATAGTGGCATTTGGCTTCTTCTGCGCTAGCAGGCGGGCTGGCAGTTCGGCTACGCTGCCGCCCATATTGTCTGACAGTCCATCATGGAAGCGCGCCCCGGCTTGGGGAAACATTGCACGGAAGCAATCCCGCCATGTCATCGCCCGAGGTTTCTCTTCGTCCGCGTGTGGACGCCGACCTGGCGTTCCTGAGTGCTCTGTACGCGCACACCCGCTCGGCTGAAATGGCCCAGCTGGGCTGGCCAGCGGCTGCGGTCGAGGCTTTTGTTGCCCAGCAATTCGCGGCTCAGCAGCAGCACTACCAAAGCCACTATGGCGACGCCCAGCAGATGATCATCGAGGCGGCTGGTGAACCTGTCGGCCGCGCTTATCTGCACTGGAGCGCAGCCCAGCTGCACATCATCGACATCAGTTTGCTGCCGGCCTGGCAAGGGCAGGGCATCGGTACCCGGCTGCTCGGCCAATGGCTGGCCCGCGCCGATGCCAGCGGCTTGCTCGTCAGCCTGCAAGTGCTGGCCGGCAATCCGGCACAGCGGCTGTACCTGCGTCACGGTTTTCAAGCGAGCGCGGATGACGGCTTGTATCTGCACATGCAGCGCCAACCTTTGCTCAGCGCAGCGTAAGTAATCATTGTTTGCGGGCCATCTGGCTCGGGTTTTCAGTGCAGTCAAAGGAGCGCAGTAGATGAGTGATCCGTTTCTTGGTGAAATCAGAATGTTCGCCGGCACGTACGCGCCGCGCGGCTGGGCACTCTGCCAGGGGCAGTTGCTGCCCATCGTGCAGAATCAGGCGCTGTTCTCATTGTTAGGCACCTATTACGGTGGCAACGGCACGACAAACTTTGCCCTGCCTGACTTGCGCGGTCGCGCGGCGATCGGCACCGGCCAAGGCCCCGCCTTGTCTCAAATCGATCTGGGCGAATCATCGGGCAGCGAAGCGGTCACTCTGACCGCGAACAATCTCCCGCAGGTGCCGGTCAACCTGGCTGCGGTGAAAGCCACAGTTGCTGTGCCGGCATTCAGCGGTGACGCCGACAGCAACTTGCCTGCGAGCAACCGTGTGCTGGCGAAGTCGGTGGATGCCGACGGTAGTGGTGTGAATGTGAGTATCTACAGCGAAAGCGCCGCCGATACCGCGCTCACAGCGTTCCAGGCGCCATTGACCGGATCGGCCACGGCTGGCGGCAGTTCGCTACCGGTCAGCGTGCGCAATCCCTCTCTGGGCGTGAACATGATCATTGCGGTTGAAGGTATTTACCCGTCGCGCAACTAAGCCTGACAGGTACGGCGCCTGCCGCAGCTACCGCGCTGCGGCAGGCGCCGGCAATTCCCAAGGACATTGCCGGTTTTCGTCAGGAGGCCGGCTGGAAACACCAGCACAAGGCTGAGCGAGGACATCATGGCATTCTGGAAACGCGGCACGCGCACCACCCCACCTACCGTTTCCGTGAGTTCGCCGAGCCTGATTCAGGCCCTCGAACCGCGCATGATGTTCGACGCCTCGGTGCCGGTGGTTGCCGACCAAGCGGCGCTGGCCGTCGAAGCCGCAGCCGCTGCCGCCGGGCACGACCCGGCCAGCAGCCAGGATGCCGCCAGCGAGCATGACCCCGCACCTGCCACAGCAGCGCCGGCCACCGCATCGGCGGATGTCGCCGGCGGCCATGAAGTGGTGTTCATCGACTCGGCGGTCAGCGATTACCAGAAGCTGATCGCCGGCCTGCCCGAAGGCGTCGAAGTGGTGGTGCTGGACAACAGCAAGGACGGCCTCAAGCAGATCGCCGACTACCTCGACGGGCGCAAGGACATTGCCTCGATCGATATCATCAGCCATGGCGACGCGGGCTATATCTACCTAGCCGGCGATGCGATATGGACCAATCAGCTAGACGCCCATGCGGCCGACCTGGCGCGCATCGGTGCCAGCCTGGCCGAAGGCGGTGATGTGCGCTTCTTCGCCTGCAATACCGGCGCAGGCGCCGAGGGCCAGCAGTTCGTCAACGAAGTGTCGCGCCTGACCGGCGCCGATGTCGGCGCCTCGAATGACGCCACCGGCAACCGTGCCGGTGAGGATTGGCAGCTGGAAACCGTCGCTGGCGCAGTCGCCAGCGGAGTCGGTGTGCAGCGCGGCGACATGTCGGCGTTCACCACCTCGCTGGCAACCATCACCGTCACCGACACCGATGCTTCGTCGACCGTGGTCAACGGCAAGGTCTCGCTCGCCGAGGCCATCCAGGCCGCCAACGGCGATGTCTCGGTGGATGGCTCAGCGGCCGGCAGCGGCAGTGACATCATCGTCTTCCACCAGGACCTCAAGGGCCAGACCATTCGCTGGTCATCTGCGACCGCCTTGGCCGTGACCAGCACGATCACCATCAACGGTGATGTCGACGGCGACGGCGTCGGCGACATCATCCTCAGTGGTGACGTCAACAACAATGGCTCGCGTGACGCGTTGGAGTCCTCCGGCCTCGCCATTAATTCCGGCGCACTGACGGTGCGCAATCTGGATTTTCGCGGGTTTTCCGGAAACATCAACGGCGGCGTCCTGCGTGCCAACGGCGGCGCGCTGACGGTTGAAGACTCGAACTTCCAGAACAATTCGGGCACCGTGATCAACTCCACCACGGCGGTGGGCACCGCCATCACGCTGCGCAACAGCACCTTGCACGACAACAGCAGCACGATCGTTGGGGCAACCGCCATGAGCTCGTTGGTGCGGCTGGCCGGCACCGGTAGTTATGTGCTCGAGAACGTTGCGATCTACAACAACAGTGGTACCCATGCCGGCGGCGGCACAGTAGCTTCAGGGGGGATCCTGATCCTGAACTCGGCCACGGTGCAGATCGTCAACAGCACCATTGCCAACAACGTCTTTACCTATACCGGCGCGGGCGGCATCAGCAGCGCCGGCCTCGGCTGGACGGGAACTGCGACGGGCCTGATCGCCGTGCAGAACACCATCATCAGCGGCAATACGGTCAACAGCGTCGATGCCAATCTGCAAGCTGGCACCGCCTACACCAACACCACCAACCTGATTGGCACCACCGTCAACTTTGTCGACGCCGCTAATGGCGACCTGCGTCTGGCGGCCAGCGCCAGCAATGCGATCAACCAGGGCACCAGTACGGGCGCCCCCACCACCGACCTGCGTGGCTTCGAGCGCCCGCGCGGCGGCGCGGTGGATATCGGTGCCTACGAGGTGCTGTACGACAGCGCACCGCTGGTCGACCTCGACAGCACTACAGGCGGTAACGACAGCAGCGTCGATTTCAACGGCAGCGCGGTGACGCTGCTGCCGAACATCGTCATCACCCAGAGCGACGGCGACACCCAGGTCAGCGGGGCCAGCCTTAGCTTGAGCGGCAGCCTCGATGGCAACAACGAAGTGTTGCTGCTCAGCGCCGGCCAGCTCGCTACCGCTGCCAGCTACGGCATCAGCGTGACCGGCTCGGGCACCTCGACACTGGCCCTCAGCGGTGTCGCCACGCTGGCCCAGTACCGCGCCGTGCTGGCCGCAGTGCAGTACAGCAACAGCACGCCGGCCTATACCGCAGGCACTCGCAGCGTGACAGTGCGGGTCAACGATGACATGGGCAGCACCGCGCGCACCGCGCTGGTGGTGGTGCAGCCGCTGAATGCGGCGCCGGTGATCGGCAACCTCAACGGCGACAGTGCCGCCTTCACTCAAGGTGGCGGCGCGGTGCTGATTGACGCCGGCGGTAACGCTACGGTGAGCGACAGCGACTCGACTGATTTTGCAGGTGGCGCGTTGACCGTGTCGGTCTCGGGCAATGCCGCGCCGGGCGAAGATCGCCTGGCGATTCGCAACCAAGGCAACGGCGTCGGGCAAATCGGCGTCAGCGGCACCAACGTCAGCTACGGCGGCACCGTGATCGGCACGCTCAGCGGCGGCGCCAATGGCGCCAACCTGGTCGTCAGCCTCAACGCCAATGCCAACGCCGCTGCGGTCGAAGCGCTGGTGCGCAACCTGACCTACGACAACAGCAATGCCAGCAACGCGATTGGCCAGGCGAGCCGCACGCTCAGCGTGACCGTCAGCGATGGTGACGGCGCGACCTCAAGCGTCGCCAACGTCGTGGTTGCCGTGCGCGAGACCGTGCCGCCAACCGCAACCATCGTTGTCAGCGACAGCACCTTGCTGGCCGGTGAAACCACCCTGGTCAGCATCACCTTCAGTGAGGCGGTCAGCGGCCTGACCGTTGGCGACTTCACGGTGGCCAACGGCGTATTGAGCAACCTCAGCAGCGGCGACGGTGGCATCACCTGGACCGCCACGCTCACGCCCAGCAGCGCCACCACCGACAGCAGCAACCTGATTTCCCTGAATAACGCAGGGGTCACCGACGCCGCCGGCAATGCCGGCGTCGGTACTACCGAGTCGAATAATTACGCCATCGATACCGAGCGTCCGACGGCAGTGGTGAGCCTCTCCAGCAGCAGCTTGCTCGCGGGCCAGACCGCCGTGGTGACCATCACCTTCAGCGAGGCCGTGAGCGGCTTCAACCTGGCCGACCTGAGCGCCACCAACGGCGACTTGAGTGGTCTGAGCAGCAGCGACGGCGGCATCACCTGGACCGCGCTGTTGACCCCGACCGCAGCCTCGACCAGCGTCGCCAATGTGGTCAGCGTCAACTTGGCGGGGGTTGCTGATCTGAGCGGCAACGCCGGCACCGGCTCGGCACCGTCGCCGACCTACAGCGTCGACACCTCACGCCCCACCGCGACCATTGTGGTTGCCGATACAGCGCTGCGGGCCGGTGAAACCAGCTTGGTCACCATTACCTTCAGCGAAGCCGTCACTGGTTTCAGCAACGTTGACCTGAGCGTCGCCAACGGTTCGCTCAGCAGCGTCAGCAGCAGCGACGGCGGCGTTACCTGGACGGCGACCTTCACCCCCGACGCAGATATCACCAGCACCGGTAACCTGATCAGCCTGGACAACAGCGGAGTCAGCGACCAGGCGGGCAACACCGGTATCGGCATCACCGACTCGAACAGCTTCGCCATCGATACCCAACGCCCGACCGCGACTGTCGTGGTCGCTGACAGCGCCCTGAGCGTCGGCGAAACGTCGACCGTCACCGTCACCTTCAGCGAGGCGGTGACCGGCTTTACCCGAGCCGATCTGAGTGTCAGCGTTGGCCAGCTGAGCAATTTCATCAGCAGCGATGGCGGGGTGACCTGGACTGGCACCCTGACCCCCGACAGCAACATCTCCAACACCAGCAATGTGATTGTTCTGGACAACACTGGCGTCGCCGACCTGGCCGGCAACAGCGGCAGCGGCACTACCGAGTCGAACGCCTTCGCCGTCGACACCCAGCGCCCGACTGCCGTGATCAGCATGGCCGACACCGCGCTCAGCGCTGGCGAAAGCACGCTGGTGACCTTCACCTTCAGCGAGGCTGTGAACGGCTTCGACAACTTTGACGTGAGCGTGGCCAACGGCACCCTCGGCAATGTAGTCAGCAGCGACGGCGGCATCACCTGGACGGCGTTGTTCACGCCGACGCTGCAGGTACAGGACGGCACCAACCTGATCACCCTGAACAACAGCGGCATCACCGATCTGGCCGGCAACAGCGGTACTGGCACGACCAATTCGCCTAACTACACCGTCAACACCGTGCTGCCGACCGCAACCATCGTGGTTGCCGACACGGCCTTGGCAGTCGGCGAAACCAGCCTGGTCACAATCACCTTCAGCGAGGCGGTGGCGGGTTTTACCCTCACCGACCTGAGCGTTGCCAACGGCAGCCTGAGCGGGCTCGGCAGCAGTGATGGCGGCATCACCTGGACCGCGATACTGACCCCGACAAGCAATGTCGAGGACAGCAGCAACCTGATCACGCTGGACAACAGCGGTGTGACGGGGGCGTCCGGTAACACCGGCATTGGCAGTACCGACTCGAACAATTTCGTCATCGACACCCAGCGCCCGACTGCGACTATCGTGGTCGCTGACAGCGCCCTGAGCGTCGGCGAAACGTCGACCGTCACCGTCAGCTTCAGCGAGGCGGTGACCGGCTTTACCCGGGCCGATCTGAGTGTCAGCGTTGGCCAGCTGAGCAATTTCATCAGCAGCGATGGCGGGGTGACCTGGACTGGCACCCTGACCCCCGACAGCAACATATCCAACACCAGCAATGTGATTGTTCTGGACAACACTGGCGTCGCCGACCTGGCCGGCAACAACGGCAGCGGCACGACCGACTCGAACGCCTTCGCCGTCGATACCCAGCGCCCGACTGCGGTGATCAGCATGGCCGACACGGCGCTGAGCGCTGGCGAAAGCACGTTGGTGACCTTCACCTTCAGCGAAGCGGTGAACGGCTTCAGCAACGATGACCTGAGCGTGGCCAACGGCACCCTCAGCGATGTAACCAGCATCGACGGCGGCATCACCTGGACGGCGTTGTTCACGCCGACTCTGCAGGTGCAGGACGGCACCAACCTGATCACCCTGAACAACAGCGGCATCACCGATCTGGCCGGCAACAGCGGTACTGGCACGACCAATTCGCCTAACTACACCGTCAACACCGTGCTGCCGACGGCCACCATCGTGGTTGCCGACACGGCCTTGGCAGTCGGCGAAACCAGCCTGGTCACAATCACCTTCAGCGAGGCGGTGAGCGGCTTCACCAATGCCGACTTGAGCATTGCCAACGGTACGCTCAGCACTGTCAGCAGCAGTGATGGAGGTATTACCTGGACAGCCACGTTCACGCCATCGAGCAACGTCGATGACAGTACCAACCTGATTACCCTCGACAACACCGGTGTGATGGGGGCGTCCGGTAATACCGGCATCGGCAGCACCGACTCGAACAATTTCGCCATCGACACCCAGCGCCCGACCGCCACTATCGTAGTCGCGGACAACGCCTTGAGCATCGGCGAAACGTCGACAGTCACCATCACCTTCAGCGAAGCGGTGAGCGGCTTTACCACCGCCGACCTCAACGTCACCGTTGGCCTGCTGAGCAATTTGAGCAGCAGCGATGGCGGGGTTACCTGGACTGCCACCCTGACCCCGACCAGCAACATCGCCAACACCAGCAACGTCGTTGTTCTGAACAACGCTGGGGTCACCGACCAGGCCGGTAACAGCGGCAGTGGCATTACCTTCTCGAACACCTTTGCCGTCGACACCCAGCGCCCGACCTCGATCATCGTCGTCAGCGACTCGGCACTGGCGGCGGGGCAGACCTCGCAGGTGACCATCACCTTCAGCGAAGCGGTGACCGGTTTGGCGCTGGATGACTTCAGCGTTAGCAATGGCCTGTTGAGCAACCTTTCCAGCAGCGATGGCGGCGTGACCTGGACGGCGACGTTCACTCCCGCCAGCAATGTCGAGCAAGCCGGCAACCTGATCAGCCTGGACAACAGCCGCTACACCGACCTGGCAGGCAACAGCGGGACCGGCAGCAGCGCTTCGGCGCCGTTCAGCATCGACACCGTGCGCCCCAACGCAACCATCGTGGTCGCCGACAGCACGCTGACCGGTGGTGAGAGCAGCCTGGTCACGATCACCTTCAACGAGCCCGTAACCGGGTTGACGCTGGCTGACTTCAGCGTCACCAATGGCGCACTTACCAACTTGTCCAGCAGCGACGGCGGGATTACCTGGACCGCAACCTTGACCCCCACCGCAGGCGTCGAGGCCGCCAGCAACCTGGTCAGCCTGAACAACGCCGGCGTGACCGATCAGGCTGGCAACAGCGGCGTTGGCAGCAGCGTCTCGAATGCCTTTGCGGTCGACAGTCGCGCGCCGACCGTAGCCGTCAGCAGCGTCGACAGTTCACCGAACACCCCCGACAGCGTGCGCTTCACCGTGACCTTCAGCGAGGCGGTCAACGGCGTCGACCTGGCCGACTTCGCCCTGCTCGCGACCGGCAACGCCAGCGGCACGTTGAGCAGTCTGCAACGCCTGGATGCGAACACCTATGTGGTCACCGTCAGTGGCATCAGCGGCAGCGGCAACCTGAGCTTGAACCTCAACGGCGCTGCCAGCGGCATTGCCGATCAGGCCGGCAACGCCCTCAGCGGCGGCATCACCGGCGGGGGTTACAACGTCGACCGTGTGGCGCCAGTCACCACTGGCGTGACGGTCCCGGTCGGGGTTACCTACAGCGCCGGCGACAACCTGTCGTTCGTGGTCAACACCAGCGAAACCGTGCTGGTCAACGGCACGCCGCAGCTGGCGCTGGATATCGGCGGGCGCACCGTATTCGCCAACTATGTCGCCGGCTCGGGTAGCTCGACGCTGGTGTTCCAGTACACCGTGCAAGCCGGCGACAACGACGCCAACGGCATTCAGGTGGTCGGCTTGTCGAGCAACGGCGGCAGCCTGCGCGATGCCGCCGGCAACGCCATGCAACTGGCCCTGAACAATGTCGCCGACAGCAGCGGCGTGACCGTCGATACCGATGCGCCGCAGGTCGAGTCGATCGTCGCCGCGCCTTCGGCGCCGGGCAGCATGAGCTTTACCGTGACCTTCAGCGAAGCCGTCAACGGCGTGCAACTGTCCGACTTCAGCCTGCTCACCACCGGCAACGCCAGCGGCAGCCTGCAGTCGCTGGTGCAGATCGATGCGCGTACCTGGCAGGTCACTGTTATCGGCACGGGCGGCTCCGGCAGCCTGGCGCTGGCGCTCAACGGCACGGCCGGCACGATTACCGATAACGCCGGCAACCCGATCAGCGGCGGCTTCAGCAGCCAGGGCCAGAGCATGGTCGCCAACGACGGCGACCCCGAGTTCCGCGCCAACGCCGGGGTCAGCCCGCTGGCACCTGCGCAGCCATTGCAGGTGCCGCAGGTGCCGCTGGCGACGTCGATGGACGCACGCTCGCCGCTGCTGCCAGCACCGCTGTTCGAGGTGCCGACCCTGGGCAACGGCGTAGCCACGCTGGGCAGTATCTTTATCCACAATGGCGGACTGGCGCCCAGCTACCTGGCGCAGGTATTCGCCAGCAGCAGCAGCGGCACGCCGGCCACTGGCGGTGTATTCGGCCTGGCCGGCAGCGACGGCAACGCGTTCGGCAGCAGCAGCCTGGCCAGCATCTTCAGCAAGACCATGCCCGACGACGGCGGCCAGTACGAACTCAGCGGCGGCAAGCCGTGGCGCCAGGGCGGCGAAGGCGGGGCGGGCAGGGGCATGACCTCGGCGCCAAGCCTGGGCCAACAGTTACAAGGCATCACCGACAATCAACAACGCCCGACCAGGGAACTGGCGCAGGCGCTGGGGCAGATCAACGCACGCGTACCTCAGGTGTGAGCGGGCAAGCAGTCATAGGATTCATATGTGCCGTACCAGGGGGCGGACAGGGATGAGCAAAGCATCGAGGTTTTTTGCGGTAAGTGTTCTAGCGTTGGCGGTGACCGGCTGCGCAGTCAAGACCCAGCCGATCGAGCCGGGCGTCAGCGAGCAGCGGGCCAAGTCCGACCTGGCCAGCATGTTCAAGAATCAGGAGGCCCTGCAAGGCCCACTGACCTTGCACGAAGCCATGGCGCGCGCGGTCAAGTACAACCTTGAAGCACGGTTGAAAATCATGGAAGAAGCCCTGGCCCAGCGCCAGGTCGACCTCGCCACCTTCGACATGCTGCCACGCATGGCCATGTCGGCAGGCTACGCCGGGCGCAGCAATGTCAGCGCCTCCAGCAGCCAGAGTATTCTCACCAATACCCAGTCTCTGGAACCGTCCACCTCACAGGACCGCGACCGCGATGTGGCGGACCTGACCATGGTCTGGAACGTGCTCGACTTTGGCGTCAGCTACTTCAACGCCAAGCAGCAGGGCGACCAGCGTCTGATCGTGCAGGAGCGCCGGCGCAAGGTGGTCCAGACCATCATTCAGGATGTGCGCTCGGCGTACTGGCGTGCCGTTGCCGCCGAACGCCTGCTGGCCCAGATCGACGCGCTGATGGCGCGCGTCGACCAGGCCAAGGCTAACAGCCAGCAATTGGGCGAACAGCGGCTGGGCGATCAGATCGCCACGCTCAACTATCAGCGCGCCTTGATCGAAGCCACCCGCCAGCTCGAAGAACAGCGCCGCGCGCTGTCGCTGGCCAAGACCGAGCTCGGTGCTCTGATCAACCTGGCGCCCGGCAGCAAACTGACCCTGGCCGCCAGCAACGACTACAGCGTGCCCGAGCTCAAGGTCGACCTCGCCACCCTCGAACAGCAAGCCCTGGCCTCGCGCCCTGAATTGCGCGAGCAGGACTACCAGGCGCGCATCAGCGCCGCCGAAGTGCGCAAGTCGATGCTGCGCATGCTCCCCGGCCTCGAGTTCTCGGCCGGCGGCCACTACGACAGCAACAGCTTCCTGAGCAATCAGAGCTGGGCCGACTACGGCGTCAAGATCACCTGGAACCTGTTCAACGTGATCTCCGCGCCCGCCGCGATCAACGTCGCCAAGGCCGGCGAACAAGTGGTCGAAGCCCGCCGTCAGGCCATGTCGATGGCCGTGCTCGCACAGCTGTACGTGGCCAACGCCAACTACAACGAAGCTCGCCGCCAGTTCGCCACCAGCCAACAACTGGTCTCGCTGGATGGGCAGATCGTCGAGCAACTGCGCAACCGCCATCAGGCCCAAGGCATCGGTGAACTGGAGCTGATCCAGGGCGAGCTGAATGCCCTGCAAGCCGACCTGCGCCGCGACCTCGCCTACGCCGAGCTGCGCAACAGCTACGGCCAGGTCTTCGCCAGCGCCGGCCTCGACCCATTGCCAACCAAACTGCGCTCGGACTCGCTGACCGACATCGCCCAGGCCCTCAGCAGCAATGAAAGCCGCTGGCAGCAAGGCGACATCACCCCCGGCCTGTAAGGCCCGGCCTGCAACCCTGCCCGCGCAGGGTTGCAGCCAGCCTCAAACCAAAGCTTCAAGCACGTAAGCCAGCAAGCGGTCGGCCGAATGGCCAAGCGTTTGTGCGCCCGTCTGCAACTGCAACTGCGGCTGCTCGGGCGCTTCATACGGCGCATCGATCCCGGTAAACGCCGGCAGCTCGCCCGCCCGCGCCCGCCGATACAAACCCTTCGGGTCACGCCCCTCGCACGCTTGCAGATCCGCGCTCAGATACACCTCATGAAAGCCCGCCTTGCACGCCCGCCGCGCCGCCGCCCGATCTGCTCGGTAGGGTGAGATGAACGCTGCGATGCAGATCAGCCCCGCATCCGCGAACAACGCCGCCACCTCACCGGCACGGCGCACGTTTTCGCTGCGATCGGCGGGGGAGAAGCCCAGGTCGGCATTAAGGCCAGTGCGCAGGGCGTCGCCGTCGAGAACGTAACAACCGTAGCCGCGAGCGGTCAGTTGTTCGGCGAGGGCGGTGGCCAGGGATGACTTGCCGGCGCCGGAGAGGCCGGTTAGCCAGATCACCGCGCCGGGGTGGCGGCGGGGGGTAGCAGCAGGGGGGGTGGCGACAGTTTGCACTTGGCTGGATTCCATTCCCGGTGAGCATGCTGAGTTTACTGAACTATTGCTCAGTTGGCGGTGGCAGAGCAATTGCTGGCTGAGGCAGCACCCGCATGCACTGCGGGATCTGCAGGCCATTCAAGCCCTAGCCTGATCTGCCAGCTTCCCCCAGAACTCCTGCGCCGACTGACTGATCGGCCCGGTTGGCCGGGTCAGGTGAATCTCCAGCGGAATATCCCAGCTCTCATCCAGCGCCCGCACCAGGCGGCCATCGGTCACTTCCTGTTCGGTCAAACTGCGCGGCAGCCAGGCCACGCCTTTGCTCTCCAGCGCCATCGACATCAGCACCGCCGCCAGGTGGCTGCTGAACAGCGGCTTCAGGTGCAGGTATTCCTCCTTGCCGCGCAAGCGATGGGCAACGATACGCCCCAGGCCCGACTCATGGGTGTAAGCCAGATAAGGCAGCGCCTCAGGTGAGGTGCCAAAGTTGGCCGAGGCACTCGCCAGCGGCACCAGCACATCCTCGCCGACCTTCTTGCTGACGAACTGGTCCGGTGCCAGCAGCGGCGGTACATCGGGATGGCGGTGGCAGAGCATGAACTGCACCTGGCCATGGATCAGCATCTGCTCGCACACCGCCATGCTGTCAGAATGCAGCTGCACCGCTTCGATCGGCGCGCCGTTTTCAGCACTGCGCAGCCACCTCGGAAAGAACGTGAACGACAGCGAATGGGTGGCGGCAAAGTGCAGCGACTTGGCGGCCATGCCGGCCACTTCCTGGGCCTCGGTGCGCATGCGGTACAGGCGCCGGGCGGCGTCCTGGGCGCTGGGCAGGATCTGCCGGCCGGCGTCGGTCAGGGTCGCGCCCTGAGGGGTGCGGATGAACAGTTGCACGCCCATCCAGTTCTCCAGCGCCCGCACCCGACGGCTGAACGCCGGCTGGGTAACGTGGCGTGCTTCGGCGGCGCGGACGAAGCTGCCGTACTCCGCCAACGCGGAAAGATCCTCCAGCCAAACCAGTTCCAAGGGCCATGCCTCCTGTGCATAGGGTCCGGCATTAATAGCATTGGGCGGGTACCCTCGCAACGCCTAACGTGGGGCCACAAACAACAACAGGAACCCCGCCATGCGCATCGTCGACATTCGTGAAAAAACCGTTTCGATTGCCTCGCCCATCGCCAACGCCTACATCGACTTCTCGAAAATGACCTGCTCGGTGGTCGCCGTGGTCACCGATGTGATTCGCGATGGCAAACCAGTGATCGGCTACGGCTTCAACTCCAACGGCCGCTACGGCCAGGGCGCGCTGATGCGCGATCGCTTCCTCGCGCGCATCAGCGAAGCCGACCCGGAGACCTTGATCGACCACGAGAACAACAACCTCGACCCGTTCGCCATCTGGAAAACCCTGATGACCAACGAGAAGCCCGGCGGCCACGGCGAGCGCTCGGTGGCTGTAGGCACCATCGACATGGCCGTGTGGGATGCCGTCGCCAAGATCGAAGGCAAACCGCTGTACCGCCTGCTGGCTGACCGCTACCGCAACGGCGTCGCCGACGACAAGGTGTGGGTCTACGCCGCCGGCGGCTACTACTACCCCGGTAAAGACCAGACCAAGCTCAAAGCCGAAATGCAGAGCTACCTCGACCGCGGCTACGACGTGGTCAAGATGAAGATCGGCGCCGTGCCGCTGGACGAAGACATCCGCCGTATCGAAGCCGTGCTCGAAGTGGTCGGCGATGGCCAGCGCCTGGCGGTCGACGCCAACGGCCGCTTCGACCTGCAGACCGGTATCGCCTATGCCGAGGCGATCAAGAAGTACAACCTGTTCTGGTACGAGGAAGTCGGTGACCCGCTCGACTACGCCCTGCAAGCCGAACTCGCCAACCACTACGAACTGCCGATGGCCACTGGCGAAAACCTGTTCTCGCACCAGGACGCACGCAACCTGCTGCGCCACGGCGGCATGCGCCCCGACCGCGACTACCTGCAGTTCGACTGTGCGCTGTCGTATGGCCTGGTCGAGTACATGCGCACCCTCAAAGTGATGGAAGACCTGGGCTGGTCATCGCGCCGCGTGGTCCCCCACGGCGGCCACCAGATGTCGCTGAACATCGCCGCCGGCCTGCACCTGGGCGGCAACGAATCCTACCCCGACGTGTTCCAGCCATTCGGCGGCTTTGCCGATGGCATCCAGGTTGAAAACGGCTACGTCGGCCTGCCGGACATCCCCGGCGTTGGCTTTGAAGCCAAGTCCGCGCTGTACGCCGTCATGCGCGAACTGGGCGAGGGCTGAGCCACCCCCCGCGCTGCGGTCTCGCGACAGAGACCGCAGCCGCCGGCGTCGCCCGCCGACGCCACGCCACACGCCCATCACAACAATAAAATGAGGTGCATTCGTGGAAACGTCCAAGTCCCGCTGGTACAGCCAGCTCTACGTGCAAGTGCTGATCGGCATCGTCATCGGCGCCGCCATCGGTTACTTCGTGCCCGACATCGGCGCCAAGCTGCAGCCGTTTGCCGACGGCTTCATCAAACTGATCAAGATGCTGCTGGCGCCGATCATCTTCGGCACGGTGGTAGTCGGCATCGCCAAGATGGGCAGCATCAAGGAAGTCGGCCGCATCGGCGTCAAGGCGCTGATCTACTTTGAGATCCTCTCGACCATCGCCCTGGTCGTTGGCCTGATCGTGGTCAACCTGGTCAAGCCCGGCGAAGGCATGAACATCAATGCCGCCGGCCTCGATGGCAGTGCCATCAGTAAGTACAGCCAGGCTGCCAGCGAACAGGGTGGTACCGTTGATTTCTTCCTCAATATCATCCCCGGTACTTTTGTTGGCGCGTTCTCCAATGGGGTGATGCTGCAGGTCATTCTGCTCTCGGTATTGATGGGTGTGGCGCTGGTGCAGATGGGCGAAACCAGCAAGCCGCTGATCAACACCATCGACCTGTTCCTGCAGGGCCTGTTCAAGATCGTCGCCATGGTCATGCGCCTGGCCCCGCTCGGCGCCGGTGCCGGCATGGCGTTCACCATCGGCAAGTACGGCATTGGCACCTTGCTCTCGCTTGGGCAGTTGCTGGTCGCGCTGTACATCACCACGCTGATCTTCATCGTGGTGGTGCTCGGCGCTGTGGCCCGGTGGTCGGGCATGCCGCTGATGATGTTCTTGCGTTACTTCAAGGATGAGATCCTGATCACCCTCGGCACCTGCTCAACCGAAGCCGTGCTGCCGCGGATGATGGTCAAGCTGGAGAAGCTTGGCTGCAAGAAGTCGGTGGTGGGGATGGTGTTGCCGACCGGGTATACCTTCAATGCTGACGGCACTTGCATCTATCTGACCATGGCGGCGATCTTCATCGCCCAGGCGACCAATACGCCGCTGACGTTCATGGATCAGATGATCTTGCTTGGGGTGTTTCTGCTGACCTCGAAAGGCTCGGCCGGGGTGGCGGGGGCAGGCTTTGTGACGCTGGCGGCGACGTTGACCACGATTCATTCGATACCGTTGGTGGGGCTGGTGTTGCTGCTTGGGATTGACCGCTTCCTGAACGAGGCGCGGGCGGTGACCAACTTGATTGGTAATGGGATTGGTACGATTGCGATTGCCAAGTGGGACAACTCGTTTGATGTGGCAGCGTGTGAGCGCGAGATTGCTGCGATGAAGGAAGAGAAGGCGGCGAGGAAAGCCCTGCTGGCGCAGAAGTAAGCCGCACGCGTGTGTGTGTGTAGGAGCGGCCTTGTGTCGCGAAAGGGGCGCGTAGCGGCCCCAAACCTAACATCGCCGGGCCAGCTGCGCTGGCCTTTCGCGACACAAGGCCGCTCCTACGCCGACCGCTTTATACCTGGCGTTCAGCTCTCGACTGTCTGCTGCTTGGCAATCTCCTGATTACGCAGAATGAACCGCTGCAACTTGCCGCTCGGGGTCTTCGGCAGTTGCTCGACAAAGTCGATCTCACGCGGGTAGGCATGTGCGGCCAGGCGGTTGCGTACGTGCAGGCGCAGCACTTCGGCAAGCTCAGGGCTAGGAGCATGGCCGCTGTGCAACACCACAAACGCCTTGATCAACTCGGTGCGCTGCGGGTCGGGTTTGCCGATCACGGCGGCTTCGACCACGGCTGGATGCTCGATCAGCGCGCTCTCGACATCGAACGGGCCGACGCGATAACCGGAGGTGGTGATCACGTCGTCGTTGCGGCCGACAAAGCTGATGCTGCCGTCGTCATTCAACTCGACGATATCGCCGCTCAGGTAATAGTGGTCGACAAAGGCCTTGGTCGGCATGCCGTAATAGCCGTCGAACCAGCACAGCGGCGAGCGCTTGCGGTCGACTGCGAGCACGCCCGGCTGACCGGGTGGCAGCTCGCGGCGCTGTTCATCCAGCACCACGATGCGACAACCCGGCACGGCGTAACCCGCTGAGCCCTCGCGGATCGGGTGGCTGAGGCCGTGGTGGTTGCACAGCACCATGCCGACTTCGGTTTGGCCGTAGTGGTCGTGAATCACCACGCCAAGCTCTTCGGCAAACCAGCGGATCACCTGCGGATTGAGCGGCTCGCCGGCACTGCTGACGGCGCGCAGTTTGCCGCGTATGGCATCGGAGAATTCAGCACCCGCGGCGATCAGCAAGCGGTACGCGGTGGGTGAGCCGGCGAGGTTGCTGATCGCGTATTTGTTGATCAGGCGGCTGGTGCTTTCGACCGAGAACGGGCCGTCGTAGAACAGCGTGGCCTGGCCGCAGGCGAGCGGGCCGGTGACGGCGTAGTACAGGCCATAGGCCCAGCCGGGGTCGGCGAGGTTCCAGAAGCGGTCGTCGTCGCGCAGCTCGATCGCGTCGCGCATATAGCTCTTGAACGCGAGGATGGCGCGCAGGGGCACTTCCAGCGGTTTGGCCGGGCCGGTGGTGCCGGAGGTGCACATCAGCAGAAACGGTGCATTGCCGTCGAGCAGCGCCGGCGGGCAGTCAGCCGAATGCTGGGACAGCACGTCCCAGAAATCGAAGTCGTCGAGGTCCAGCCGGTCGGCGCCAACGACGATGATGTTCGGGCAGTCGGCGATCTCGTCGAGCTTGGCGCGGTTGTGCGGGTCGGTGAGCAGCCAGCGCGCCTTCGAGCAGCTCAGGCGTTGTTCGATCGCCTTGGGGCCGAACGCGGTGAACAACGGCTGATAGACCGCGCCGATGCGCCAGGTGCCGAGGATGGCAATCAACAGCTCAGCGGTGCGCGGCATCAGCCCGGCGACGCGGTCGCCCGGCTTGACGCCCTGGCTGCGCAGGAAGTTACCGAATTGCGAGGCCTGAATCTGCAGCTCGCTGAAGGTGTGCTGGGTCGCACGGCCTTCGCGGGTTTCGCAGTACAACGCCACGGCGTCACTTGAGGCGTGGCGGTCGCAGCATTCGATGCAGGCGTTCATCGCGGCCAGCTCGCCGTGCAGGTCTTGCGCGGCCAGCTGATGGTAATTGAAGGAGGTCACTGCTGAGTCGTAATCGCGCATAAAGTACCTGATTGTTATTGTTTGGAATCTTTAACGCCGCGCTGGCGCTGGGTTAGCTGTCGATCATCTGCGCTGCTTGTTGCGTTGCCTGACTGGTGCGCGTGGCCAGCTTGCGCACCTCGTCGGCCACCACCGCAAAACCACGCCCGGCTTCGCCTGCGCGGGCCGCTTCGATGGCGGCGTTCAAGGCCAGCAGGTTGGTCTGGCTGGCGATGCCCTGGATGGTGGCGACGATGTGGGTCAGTTTGCCGAGGGTCTCCTGCATCACCTGGTGTTGTTGCGCCTGCGCCTCGCGGATGGTGCTTTCTTCATGGCGGGCATGGATATCAGTTATAGCCCCAACTACCCGCAACGGCGCGCCATCCGCAGCACGCCGGGTTTGCCCGCGGCCGCGGAACCAGCGGTAGGCGCCGCTTTGGTGGCGCAGGCGATACTCGACATCGAACGGGGTGTTGCCGCTGCGATCGTCGACATGGGCGACAAACGCCGCGATGGCGCGGGCGCTGTCGTCGGGGTGCAGGCGGGAGGTCCAGCTTTCCAGGGTGTTGGGGAATTCTTCGACGGTGCTGCAGCCAAGCAGCCTGCGCATCTGCGACGACCACCAGATGGTGTTGCTCGGGTTGGCCGGGTCGCCGGCGACCACTTCGATATCCCACAGGCCGTCGTGGAGCATTTCGCGGGAAATGTCGAAACGCTCGGCGGCCAGCTCAAGCTCTTGGATGTGCAACTGTTGCTCGTGGATATCCCGCAGGGTGCCCGCCGTGGCGGTGGCAACGCCGTTGGCGTCACGCAGCGAACTGCCGCTGAGCCGGCACCAACGATAGTCGCCACCGGCGGTGAATTTCATGCGCAGGTCCAGCGCAAACGGTGTGCGCCCGCTGCGGTCGGCGAGGTGCCGGGCGAGGGCTTGCTGATGGGCGTGGCGATCAGCCGGATGCAGCTGTTCGTGCCACTGGCCCAGCTCAGGCAGATGCGGTGCATGGATCGCGGCCGAGCCCGTCCACTCCATCGCGCAGTCTGGCGCAGGCGTGCCTGAGGCAGGCATATGCAGTTGCCAGAACAACTCATCGGCGCCTTCGGTGACCAGCGTCCAGCGCGCTTGCAACTGCTGCGCCTGTTCGTCGCGCTCAGCCAGGCGCTGTTGCAGTTGGCTCACCTGCGCGGCAAGTTCGCGCGCCTGCTCCTTGAGCGTGCGCCGCTCCTGCAGCAACTGCTCGACGCCGGTAAGGATGCGCCGCAGCAGCGGGTTGCGCGACGACAGCGGCATACTCGGCTGATCGGGCTGGTCGAGGCGGTCGGCGAGTGGGGCCAGTACCCAGCGGCTGGTGCGATTGAAAAACAGCATGCTACATCTCCAACTAGATAGCGGCAGCAGCCGGTAATGGCGGCGTCTGGCTGGTCGACAAGGCGAGGCTGTCGAAGGCGTTCGCCCAGGGCAGTGCTGGCCAGGCCGACGGGCCGGTAGCGATTTCGTCTGCGCTCAACAGGCAGTGGTCGAGCTCGCGTTGCAACGTTGCGGTGTCCAGGTCCTGGCCAATGAACACCAGCTCCTGCCGGCAATCGCCGACGATGCTGTCCCACTTGGCCATGATCCCTTGCAGGCGGTACTTGTCCTGCGGCCACTGCGAGGGGTCGATGAAGTTCCACCAGTGGCCGACGTAGTCCCACTGGAACTGCTTGCCGCTGTGCACCAGCAGGCCGATTTCGCGGTGGCGGCTGGCCAGCCAGAAATAGCCTTTGCTGCGCAGCAGGCGACCATTGCCCCACGGGCGGGAGAGAAATTCGAGCAAGCGTTGCGGGTGAAACGGGGCACGCTCGCGATAGACCCACGAGGTCACGCCGTAGGTGTCCGACTCGGCGGCCGGGGTGTCGTCGGCGTCCATCTGCTTCATCCAGCCGGGCGCGGCGGCCAGGCTGGGCAGGTCGAACAGCTGGGTGCCGAGGATGGTGGACAGTTCAACATTGCCAGCGACCATCGGCAGGATCTGCGCGCCGGGATTGAGCCCGGCCAGCACCGCCCGCAGCGTCTGGTATTGCGTGTCGTCGATCAGGTCGCACTTGTTCACCAGAATCACGTTGGCGTACTCGACCTGCTCGATCAGCAGGTCAGCCAGCGGGCGCCGCGGCGCAGTGGCGTCGGCCCGCTCGACGGTTGCCGGTGAGTCGAGCAGGGCCTGAAACTGGCTGGCATCGACCACGGTTACCAAGGTATCCAGCCGCGCCAGTTCACTGAGGCTGAAACCCTCGGTGTCGAGAAAGGCAAAGGTCTCGGCCACCGGCATCGGCTCGGAAATGCCGGTCGACTCGATCAGCAGATAATCAAACCGCTGCTGGCGCGCCAGCGCGCTGATCTGCTCGAGCAGGTCGGCGCGCAGGGTGCAGCAGATGCAGCCGTTGCTCATCTCGATCAACTCGTCCTGGCCACGGTGCAGCGTTACATCACGCTGCACCTCGGCGGCGTCGATGTTGACCTCGCTCATGTCGTTGACGATCACCGCCACTTTCAAACCCTGGCGATTGCGCAGGATATGGTTGAGCAGGGTGGTCTTGCCTGCGCCGAGGAAGCCGGAAAGGACCGTCACCGGCAGTCGGCCTGCCTGGGCGCCGGCAGTCATGCGTGCACCGCTCGCGGGCTGTCGACTTTGTCCAGGTAGCTTTCGAACAGGTCGACCACCACCAGGCCATCGTCGGCGGCGTCGCCCCACAGGTCCTTTACCCGGAACTCGACATGGTAGGTCGGTTGATGCGCCGCGCTGCGGTCGCCGTGGCCAATCGCATCCGGGAACGGCCACTGCGCAGTGGTGCGGTGCAGCACCACGCCTTGCTTGCCACGTACATAGGCCGGCATGCGCACATGCCCGGCGACGTATTCATCACGCACGATGACTCGGTCGCCGACTTCGAACGGCGGGCGCCCGGTGATCGCTTCGCGGCCTTGGGCATGGGCCGGGTTGGCCAGCTTGAAGTGCGAGCCGAGGGCCTCATCCAGTTCGGCCTGAGTGATGACGCCGGTCTCGACCAGCAGGGTGGCGGTGGCGATGACATAGCGCTCGTAGTACTCGGTGCCGACATGCTGGCGCACATCGATGCGCTCCACGGCATGACGGATTTCGTCGACGCTGAACTTGCCCATGTGGTCGGCGCCAATGAACATCAGGCTGTAGGCCAGGTGCTCCCAGTCCTGCTTGAACACCTGCTTGTAGCTGAGACTGTTGATGCGGTGGGGCACTTTGCCAAAGCCCTGGAAACCGCCGAGATCGTGAAAGCCATCCATTTTGAACACTCCGCAAGGGTAGGGGGTTGGGCGCGTTGCTCAGCCGACACGCGGCAGGGCGACGCCAATCAGCACGTCCTTGGTCACCAGTTGGCGCAGCTGCTCTTCGCTCATGTGCTCGGAGCCCGCTGGCCGCTGTGGCAGCACCAGGTAACGGCTTTCGGCGCTGGTGTCCCAGACCTTGATCACCACGTCTTCCGGCAACTCGGTGCCCAGCTCGCGCAATACCGTGCGCCCCTCGCGTACCAGCCGCGCACGGAACTCGAAGCCCTTGTACCACTCGGGCGGCAGGCCCAGCACCGGCCAGTTGGTGCAGGAGCACAGGCTGCAGACGATCACGTTTTTAAGCTGCGGGGTGTCTTCCAGGGCAACGATGTATTCGCCCTGCGGCCCGGTGAAACCGAACTGCGCGCAGGCGGCAGTGCCGTCCTTGAGCAGCAGCTCGCGGAAGGCCGGATCGACCCAGGCCTTGGCTACGATGCGCGCGCCGTTGTCCGGGCTCCAGCCGTGTTCCATCAGCTGGGTGAGCTGCTCGATGTAGCCTTCGGGGATCAGGTCTTTGTTCTTCAGCACTGCGTACAGTGCCCGTGCCCGCTCACCCGGGGTTGAGGTTGCCGTCATGGGATTACTCCTCTCGTTCAACACGGTTGTTGATCTAATTGTTGTTCGGGGCTGTGGCGCTGGTCGCTTGCGCTACAGCGTGCGCCAGTCCACCGCGCCTTCGAATGCCGCCGCCGCCTGGTAAATAGTGCCCTCGGCGTAATGCTTGCCAACCAGCATCAGCCCAACGGGCAAGCCGTCGACCAAACCGCAGGGGATGGACATGGCCGGGTGGCCGGTGATGTCCTGGGCGGCGGTATTACCTAGCATTTCCAATGCCCGCGAGACGTTCTCGGTGATCGAGCAATCCGCCGCTGGCAGCGGCTGGGCGATGATCGGCACGGTCGGCATCACCAGCAGGTCGTATTGCTCCAGCGCCTTGTCGTAACCGGCACGGGCGAAGCGGGCGATGTTCTGCGCCTTGGCGTAGTAGCGGCCGTGGTAGTGGTCGAGGCCAAACTGGCCGACCAGCATGCACAGCTTGAGCGACGGCGAGAGGGCGTTGGCCTGGGTGCGCCAGCCGACCTGTTTGTCGAGCAGGCCGACGTCGTACAGCCCCTTCCAGTTAAAGCCAGCACCATTGCCGTGCATCATCTGCATGGTCAGGCCTTCGCAGCCGATCGGGCCCCACAATGTGCCGGCCAGGGTGTGCTCGGGCACCGAGACTTCCTCGACGACCGCGCCCAACGCTTCGAACTGAGTGATGGCGCTGCGCACCGATTTGGCAACCCGCGGGTCGAGGTTGGCCAGCTCGAAGCCTTGTTTGAGGATGCCGATGCGCAGGCCGCGCACGCCACGATCAAGGTAGTGGCTGTAAGCGTCGACTTCAGGCGTGCCCTGGCGGGGATCGAGCCCATCGGCCCCGGCCATCACTTCCAGCATCAGCGCGTTGTCACGCACATTGCTGGTCATCGGGCCGACATGGTCGAATGTCGCCTCGACCGCCATCACCCCGGTGTACGGCACTAGGCCGAAAGTCGGCTTCAGGCCATAAATGCCGCACCACGCCGCAGGAATACGCGCCGAACCGCCTTGATCGCCGCCCACCGCCAGGTCGACTTCGCCGGCCGCCACCAGCGCCGCACTGCCCGACGACGAGCCACCGCTACTGAAGCCCGGGCGCAGAGGGTTGTGCACCGGCGCCGGGTCCGAAGTGTGGCTGGCGCCGGACAGGCAGTAGTGCTCGCAGGTGGCCTTGCCGAGGATGGTCACCCCGGCGTCGAGCAAACGGGTGACCACGGTGGCATCGAACGCCGGTACATGGCCGGCCAGCGGCGCGGCGCCGTTCATCATCGGCACGCCGGCCAGGGAGATGTTGTCTTTCAGGGCAACGGTTTTACCGAGCAGCTTGCCGGAGCTTGCGCCCATCACCTCGGTGCGGTAGTACCAGGCGTTCAGCGGGTTTTCCCGGCTGGACGGGCGATAACCGGCGGTGCGCTCGTAGCGCACCAGCGGGGTGAAGTCGGGCAGCTCGTCGACCAGGTCGTAGGCGTCCAGGCTGGGCTGCATGAGCGCCAGGTATTCGCTGGCTTGCTCGGGTGTCAGCTGCAGATGCAGGCGCGCGGCGAGGGCCTGCAGTTGTTCGAGCGTCGGGCGGGTGATGGCCATGGTGTGTCCTGTTTCCGATGCCAGGCCTCAGGGCCTGGCAAATGGCTGTGCGAGAGGCCCGCCGCGGCTGGGCCTGCTACTAAGCTAGCGCCAGCGCGTGGCCGGCACTTGGTTGAGCAGGACAGTCGCTTGGTTGAGAAGGACTGCCTGCGCCAGGCGCTGAGCCTCATCTATGTGGCCGAGCGGTGTTACGACTCGAGCTTGGGTACTGCGGCCTGTGCCGCCGCTTCGCCACGTGCGGGCCAGACCACGCCGACGCTCTTCATGCCCTTGGCTGGGTCCATCTCAGGGTTGGCCAGGACCACGTCGCGGTAGGACGGGCTGCCGATCACCGCAGGTTTGAACTTGACCAGAAAATCGTTGACCTCCTTGCGCAGCTCCGGCGCCAGGTCGTAGTCGTTGTAGCACTCCTCCAGGCAATCCAGCGTGGCTTGCCAGTGCACCTCGGTCAGGCCCATGCCGCGGTGTGCGGTGACCATGTCGCGGCCGCGGTACTTGGCGCTGCCACCCCAGTGCTGGGAGAGGAAGTCGACAAAGTTGATGTGCTCTTTCTGAAAGGTCGACTCGGACATATGCGCCCAGATATGCCCAATGGCCGGGTGGCCCATGGTCTTGCGCAATACCGCGCCGGCGAACTGGTAGATCACGTCGTAGCCGCCCAGGCGGGTGTACAGCGAAGGTTGTTGCTCGGTGGAAGCGTTTTGGTCAGTCATGTGGATGCTCCATTTCAGCTGAGGATCGGCAGACGGTTAAAAGACCCGGGCGTACCTGAGGTTCAGGCGAAAGTTTTCTTTCGGGCCGTTTTCTACCGCGAGGTCACGCCCCAGTTGCATCTGCAGTTGGTCCTGAGCGGTAAAGAACTTGGTCGCGGTGACGCGGAAGTTGGTGGTCTCGCCGCGGTCGTCCTGGTTGCTGCCGTCGACTTTGTTTTCGCCACCCCAGGTGTGGCCAAAGCCAAGGGCCAGTGACGTGCCCGGGTCGATGATGTAGCGCCCCATCAACTGCGCTGCGTAGGACGTATCCTGTTCACGTCGGGCCGAGTTGGCGCCGAAGTCGTCGTTGTCGCCGTACCAGATCGCATCACCGACCAGGTCAACTGCCCACTTCTCGCCGAAGTGCTTGATGTACGCCGCCTGCAAGTCGACCTTCCAGCGGTTTTCGCCCAGGTTGAGCCCGTCTTTGCGGTCGTAGTTGCCCGTCGGTGCGACCAGATAAACCGTAGCGCCGACCGTGTCGTTGGCTTCGTTGAGGCGGTACTTGAGCGGCGCGGTCAGGGTCAGGTCACCGATACCGCTGGCGCTGCCCAGGGCCGAAGCGTCACCGCCGCTGGAGACATGGCCGAACGGCAACAGAAACTGCGGTTCGATGGTCAGCCGGTCGGTCAATTTATATACATGCAGCAAACGCAAGATGCCGACGTTGGAGGTCAAGTTGAAGTCCGAGCTGGCCTTGTGCCCCTGGGCGTAAAGGCTGTCGGTGGTGGAGTGCTGGTAATAGACCACACCAATGGTTGCACCCACCGGCAGCACTTCATAATCCCCCGGCGCAACTTCAACTGCCTGCACAGACAGGCACGGCGCGGCCGCCGCGAGCATCAGGTAACGGAGCTGTTTCATGGACCAAGTCCTTATTGTGAGCCCAAATTCGGGCAAAAAGAGCCCCGCTGCCGTAACAACGGCAGGTGCAGGGCTAAACGTGGAGTTCGTTGTTAGTTGGTGTTTACTTGCGCGTCACGCAACATGCCCGTGTGCGGGTGGCAGTTGATGTATTCGAACACCTGGCTGCTCGCATCCGATACCGACACCTCGTGGTACAGGCGCAACTTCTGCAGCCCCGCCGCCACTCGGAAGAAGGTCACGAAGATGCGCAGATGAGTCGGGTGTGATTCCGCCCAGCGTTCGAGTTTTTCTACCGAGCGCCAGTGGCCGATGTTGTAACTCATGTCGAGGAAGTTGCCGTCCGCATCGATATTGCGCACGAAGCGATTGCTGTAACAGCCCAACGGCTGGCCGTTATCGCGCAAGAAGTCCATGCCGTCCTGCAAGGTCGGCAAGATCTCATCCAGGTACAACGAACGCTCCGCCGCCTCCGCCGCGGCCCAGTCCTGGCCCGAGCGAATCAAAGCGATATTGTCATGGCCGACCACCACCACCCGACCGCCCTTGGCCGGGTCGCCAGACACCACCCGCAGCTCGCCGTTAGGGTTCATCCAATCGGTTTGCGACACCGGGAAACGGTCGCGCATCGAGCCCCAGTAACCGTGCTCTTCGATCTCGCCACTGGTGTTGTCCATCACCGCGCCAACGCCCGGCAAGTCGCTCTGAAACGCATACAACGTCTCGAACTGCTCTGCCCGCGGCGCAGAGATCTCACGGTAATAACCCAGGCCGTCGTTCAAGCGCTGCGGCGAACTCCACCAGCCCTCCACCTCGGCCGAACGCACCCAGCGGCAGTAAGCGCCGGCGTCCTTCCAGTAGCCGACGATCATCAGGTTGTCGTAGCCGCTGCTGTCGGTGTGGTGAGTCAGGTCGTGGGTCAGCGGGCCGTCGGCCAGGCTGAAGCTGGCAACGATGTCACGCATCGCCTGCAAGGCCTGCTCACGCTGGCCGTCACCCTTGTATTGCACGCCCAGGTAAGCCATCACCACCTGAGTCAATTGCTCATCAGCGCGGCCCACCCACATCGGGAAGGGCGGCTGGTAATCATCAGGCACCCGGCGCGACAACGTGCGCGGGCACTTGAGGTGTTTGTCGATTGCAGACTCCATCACAGGCTCCTCATTATTTTAATTTCAGGCACACGCTCAGTATTCAGGGTCATTGCTTTCAAACGCTCCGCACTCCTCCGAACAGCAGCCCCGTTGGACGCGGTAGCCCTGTTGGACACGGTCCGTGTAGGAGCGGCCTTGTGTCGCGAAAGGGCTGCAAAGCAGCCCCCAACCCACGCAAACCAGACCCAATTTTTCGCTTTCAAAGCGATGGCATTAAGCAAGCCCCTCCCCAACCGAGCCCGCACCGCACATCCCCCCCACTCAAGCACCCACGACAAAAACTCCTCAGGCGCCAGGTCACGCATATGCAGCCACCTCAACTCATCTGCCACTTGCTGTTGTTGTTTGAATTGCATGGGCTCACCTCATCGGCACGGTTTGCTGATTTGCCGTAAGGTCAAAGTTAGGCAGGACTCACCAGCCCCGCTTTGTTCGCAAGGACAACCGTTTGGTTGGAAAAGACAGCACCAAAACACCCGCTTGAGCACGAACCAAGAGGGTGCGGCGCACTACGTAAAACAGGACTTTTGCCCTGAAATGGGGAGAGAAGTTGACGCTGTTAACAGCCACACGTTTGCGCAATCCCGCAGTAGACACTCTCGCGCCACCACAAGCCGCTGGCGTGTTTATTGCCTGTACCACCGGCGGTAACAGTGCCCCGTTTTCTCCCGTTGTTGCATCAAGGTGAGCGCCATCATGGCTGAGACCAACCACTACACAACCCTTGCCGTTTCACCCGCACGCCGCTTTGATTACTGGCGAGAAGTGGTCTGCCACCATTGCCTGTCGGCAGACAGCAAACCCTCGTCACAGAGCGATTTTGAAGGTGCACTGCAGGTCAACGGAATTGGCCCCCTGGACATCACCACCCTGTCGTCGCCGCTGCACCACTGGGTGCGCTCCGAGCAGCATTTGCGCAGCGACCCCGCCGAAGACATCTGGCTCGGATTCACCCACGGCGGCTACGGCGAAATCGAACAACACACCCGCAAAGCCAGCCTCAGCGCCGGTAATTTGTTTCTTTACGACGCAACCCAACCGTTCCGCTTCAGCCTCGGTGGTACCGAAAACCACCTGATCCGCATCCCCCGGCCACTGCTCGCCCAACGCCTGCCGCGCATCGGCGACTTCACCGCACTGGTGCTCGACGAAACCCGCCCCGGCGTGATCCCCCTGCGGCAGATGATCGGCCAGGCGGCCAGCTCAGTCGCGCTGCTGCAGGATGAAGGCATCTCCCGGCGCTACTCCAACACCATCATTGATTTGCTGGTGCTCAGCCTAGAGCTGCAGGACCTGAAGACCACCCATCAAGAGTTGGATTTGTATGGGCGGATCATGAACTACATACAACGGCATTTGACTGAGCCGGAGTTGTCGATCGAGACGATTGCGGTGGCGCATCATGTGTCCACGCGGACAGTGACTCGGGCGTTTGCTCGTCATCAGAAGTCGCCGGTGGCCGAGATTTGGAAGGAAAGGCTGAATGCTAGCCGGGCGGCTATTGAGTGTGGGCAGGTTAGGAGTGTTTCGCAGGCGGCGTTGGAGTTTGGGTTTTCGGATTTTTCGCATTTTAGTCATGCGTTTCGGAAGGCGTTTGGGGTGGCGCCGCATACGTTGTTGCGGCGCAATGGCGCCTGAGCCGGAAGATTGCGGTCGGCGCTAAGTAGCAGCGTCTATATCGTATTTACCCAATGGCCGCGCAGCATTGCCTTGAGCTCATCGATGCTCAAAGTAATCTCCCGTTTGCGATCGTCACATGAGCCGGGGGATTTTCCCCCAGCTACATCGCGATGCACAGCACCAACAGGGCAGGGCGGGAATAATGTAGCCATGCCATGCCCAGCTAGGTTCGAAGCTATCTCCTCAGACGCACATACTCTTAATTACTCAAAGCCTAAACACACTCACCTGCCTGTGCAGGCCCTGCGCCAACTGCTGCAACGTGCCAGCAGTTTCGGTGGTCTGCTCCACCGCCTGGCTATTCTGCTGTGACATCTGCGCAATCCGTTCAACATTGCGAGCCACGTCCTGGCTGGCTGCAGTCTGTTCACGCAGGGCCAGAGAGATCTGGTCAACCATACGAACCACGTCACCCGAAGACTGACGAATGCCGACGATCGCATCACCCGCTCGTTGCGCCATATCGACGCCGCCTTTCACCTGGGTAACACCGACCTCCATCTGTTGCACAGCATCACGAGTACCCAGTTGAATCCTTTTCACCATCTCGGTGATCTCTTGGGTCGAGTTGCCGGTGCGCTGTGCCAACAAGCGGACTTCGTCGGCGACGACAGCAAACCCGCGACCCTGCTCGCCCGCTCGAGCGGCTTCAATCGCGGCATTTAGTGCAAGCAGGTTGGTCTGGTCCGCAATGCTTTTAATCACACTGACGATGCTGCTGATTTGCTCAGCATGATTGTCGAGGTCGCTGATTTGCGATGCTGAGGCCTCTACGGTTTGTGCGATCAGGTTCATGCGCTCCAGGGTCTCTTGAATGACGCTGCCGCCTTCACTGGACTGGCGGCCTGACTCGCTGGACTGAGCATGCGCTTCGACAGCGTTGTCGGAAACGTGGTTTATGCTCACCGTCAGTTCCTCAACGGTGGCAGCCATTGACGACGCCGAGTGTGATTGCTCTTGAACTGAGGTCGACAGCTGCAGCGATGCGGTCGAGATATTGTCGGCTGCACCCACCAGTTGTTCCGCGCTTATGCCAATCTCGCGAATCATGGCGCGTAGGCGGTCTTGCATGGCCTGGAAGGCTTGTTGAAGCGTACTCACTTCGTCGTTGCCTGCAACTTCTATCTTGTTGTCCAAGCGCCCATCAGCAATGTTGCGAGCGAGGGTGACCGCTTGGCTCAAGCGTCCGGTAATGGTCTTGGTGAGCAGCGTTGCGATCAGTATTGCCAGGATCGCTGCGGCCACCCCTCCCACTACCAGAATGGTAAAAGCCGTGGATTTGGAGTCGTCCATGAGGGTGCTGCGTTCTTCTTGCAGCGCTTTTTCTGCATCTTGAAACTCGGTGATGACTGCGCGCATTGCATCCATCTTGGCTTTGGCTTGCCCTGAACTGATTTGGCTGATGAGGGTGGTCAGCGCTGCGCGTTCAGCGTTGATTTCTCGACGTAAGGTGATGGCGGCCTGCATGTCCTGCTGCAGCCACTGCTGGTAAACCACCTGCAGGCGATCCAGCCGTGCTTGTTGCTCTGGGTTGTCCTGAGTCGCTTTTTTGACCTGCGCAACCGAGTTGGCGAAGGTCGCTTCACCTTTCAGCATCGGCTCAAGAAAGCTGTCTTGCCCAGTCAGAGCAAAGCCGCGCATGGCGGTTTCGATGTCGACGAGACTGTTCAGGATGGTGTGTGAACGGTTGAGCACGTCGTAGCTGTGGATGTTGCGTTTGACGCTGCTGCTGACCTGGTCGAAGCCGCGTAAGGCAGAAAGCACCAGGACTGCAATGATGATCAGGACCAGACCGAAACTGGTGTACAGCTTTTTTGAAATGCTGAAATTGTCGAACATTGCGGGTGTTACCTTTCAAGGCCTGGCGGGGGTGCTACGCGGGCTGCCACGCATGGGAATGCGGGAAGCGTTCGCATAGTGACGTTTTGATATCAATCCGTATGAGTGTGTTGTACAGAGAAAGTTCTTTGTACAGGTTTTTTGTTGCTCTGGACTTGGTTTGGGTGCGCTGCAGGTCAACGGAAGTTGCTCTCTGGGCGCCACCTCGCTGTCGGTGCCGCTGTACCTCTGGGGGGCGCTCGGCCCACCTGCTGATTCACATCGACGACTCCCCGCGCTGGTGCTGGACGACGCCCGCACCGTGGTTATGTTGCTGCGACAGCTGATTGGCCATAGGGGCAAGGCGGCCAGTTCAGTGGTGCTGCTGCAGCATGAACGCATCTACCGGTGATTCGAGCGTTTGCGCGGTATCAGAACTCGCCGGTAGAGGAGATCTGGCGGGAGCGGTTGATTGCTAGCCGGGCGGTGATTGAGAGGGGGTAGGTGAGGAGCGGTTCGCAGGCGGCGTTGGAGTACGGGTTCTCAGATTTTCCGCATTTTAGTAATGCGTTTCGGCAGGCGTTTGGGGTGTGGCGCCGCACACGTTGTTGCGGCGCAACGGCGCCAGAGCCGGAAACTGCGGTCGGTGCGGCCGCGTCTATATCGTATTTACCCAACGGCCGCGCAACATGGCTTTGAGGTCTTCGATGCTCAAAGTCATCTCTCGCTTGCGATGGACCACTGCGTGGCAGTTGGCGCAAAGGGGCACAAGATCAGTTTCTGGGTTCACAGCTTTTTCGCCACCAAAGTCCGAAATCGGTACGACATGGTGAATATGAATGAAACCCTTGGCGTGCTCACCATAGGCATCCTCGAAATTAAATCCGCAGGCTTTGCATTCAAGGCCATGGATGGCGATCGCCTTCGTCCTCAAATCTTTTCGGCGTTCATATCGAGTGCCGAAGTAGCTCTGCTGGCTGCCCTCGTTGGCTGATTCGAAGATCAGGGGATCACTTTCTGTGTTGGCTTCTGAGGGCTGCTCATTCGCGACTGCCCCAAATTTGGCGTGATGCAGAATGGCATCGTAGTCAGCGGCGGAGATTGGCCGAACGCCGTCTCGCCAGTAGTTTTTGAGGCGATTAGTGGGGATGGTTTCAAGGTATTCACCGTCCACCTTTGCCGCGACGGGTTGTTCGAATGGAGTGAAACCCTCGATCAACGCAAACAGGTCTCCTTTTGTGCTGCCTTTATCAGGGTACACCTTGCCGATACGGGCCTTGGCGAAGTAATGCGGAGCGTTGCTGAGACGAGCGGAAGCAAAGGCCTTATCTTGAATGCGCCCTTTGTAATAGATCACGTTCGTGCCCTGGGCCAGCCAGTTCTGGTAACGCTTAGGGAAGTGGTAGACGGCGCCCGTCTGGTCTTCCCACTGCGATGTGTCGTTCTCGACGATGACGACCGGCATTCCATTTCCTCTAGGGTGATGGCAAAAAGCCTATCAAAAAGAGGAATCTTCCTACAGGTTTTTCAGGTGTACTCGTAGTCCCCACCGCAGCGTCGCCTGCCGAAATCGTTGGCTACCTGTCAGCCCGGCTACTGTGTGGCGCGAAGCATGTCTCGGAGCACTCCACGCGTGTCGACCAAAACAGAGGTCTGGGGTGTCGACCTGATGCTCAACAAGCTGCGCCCGGGCCAATTGCCCAGCGAGGTGTTGCTGGAGAAGATGATCATCAACTCGCCGAGCATCCTCTCTGATGAATGGATGCTGATCGGTAGGCAAGAAAGCACCGACGGTGTGCAGGCCGGCTACGCCGAGGTGGCGTTGGACCATTGAGCGGTTAAAGCAGCGGTTTTCGGAGTTTGATGGCGGGCAGGTGGCTGAGAATGTGGAGAAGCTGGGCTATTGATTTGTTGGCCGCAGATTGCTACTCGTACTTGAACCGACTGTCCCCCTGTTTCTCAAGAGCTCACGCTCTCAACTCAAGCCGGGGTAATCTGAACAGATGCCATAAGATACTGATTTATAACGAAATTAACGGTTTTTATTTTAATTTGGAATACTTTTTGGAATACCAGATCATAATTTATCTTTCGTAAGGAAATCTGACTCCGTGACAGTTCTGGCCTTAGCATAAGCGTATTGGGAAGGATTATGGTGTCATCCCAGCTCTGGGAGTCGCAACGTCCTGTTTCAGGGTTGCTCTCTGAATGTCCCGTCTTACCATGTCCAACTTATTCTTGGCCAACTTCTCTGCTTCTGCTTCATCCCCGTTGAACGGCGGCTGAGCTTCCGCTATGGAAAGCTCCCATTTGGCTAACGCGTTCAAGCAGCGCTCCAAGTGCTCCGTTGTTACGTCTAACTGAATTTTATAGCGGGCTGACTTCTGTCTCTCATCTCGAAGTGCTGTTTTTTCCTTGGCCGCCTGCTGTCGGACATCGTTCTGTGCGGCGCGGTGGCTCTCATTGGCATGCTCAATCAGATTTATGAGTTGGGCCGTATCACTCTGCTCATTACTTTTCGCTAGGCGTGAAAGGGCTTTTATCGAGGCGCTCGGGAGCGAAAAAGTCCGGGCTTGCTTACCGTTTTGAGGGCTGCGGTACTGCTTCTGGCGCCAGGCATTTTTCATGGCGTTGAGCGTGATAAGGCCATGAGCTGAGCTTTCAAGCACTCTCCCTACCGCCAATAAATCACTGTGGGTCACTTTTAAAAGACCGAAGAGGCTTCTGGTGCCCCGGCGACGTAGGTATGCATTGGCCCAGGCTAGCTGAGCTTCATCTCGACGGTTCAGCCAGTCTAGGCCAGGTATTTTCGTAGCCATTTAGATGCTCCAATCAATGACTATTTATACCCTAATCGGGTGATTTTTGTAATGCGTTATGCGTTGCGTTATGCGTTACATATATGATTTATATGCTTCAGTATATATAGGGTATATTACCGGTATTAAAATGATGAGTGAGAAAGCACGTTGAGTCACTACCTTGGCGTTTTAGCTATGCCGCTCAAGCACGTCGAGCCGGAGGTAAAGTTTGTCCTGGTGGCGTTTGTGCAGCATTTCGGGCTGGCCGATGAGGAGTCGCGCACCGTTGAGGCGCGGGCGGGTTTATTAGGTCTTCCTGTTCGTGTTGCCGCATCGGCCTTGGCGCAACTCGTCGATTCCGGGTGGCTTGTTAAACAGGCGATGTCGACGCCTGGGTCTTCGGGAAGGCCCAATTACAGCTATCAAGTTCAAGCCGATCTAGCGGCCGCGCTGGGGGCGAGTGAGGTACCGACCTCTATCCACGAGCGACTCATCAAACGCTTGATCGCTGGCCCGGTCATTCGTGCGGTGGGGCCTGATGACGGTGGTGATGGAGGAGGCGCGGTCCAGTCAAAGAAGTTGATTGATGAGTTCGGTAAACCGGTTCCACCGGGACGCCGGGGCAACCTCAGCCTGGCTAACCGACTCTTACTAGCTGCCCTGTTGAGCCGCGCAGATGCTTTTGGGGTGGTCAGTAATCTTGGAAACGTGAAGCTGGTTCAGTTGACGGGGCTGGCACCCGCCACTTTGAGGCAAAGGTTGCGCAGGCTGATGGATCTGGGGTTTATCCGCAGCTATGTCGCAGGGGTGTCCTGCTCGATTCTTTCCAGAAAAGTAATGAGCACCTATTTTCTCAACCTGGGTCACCGGCAGTTGACCCAGACGCCAGGGTTCCAGATTTTCAGTCACTGGACCCTTGAAGACAACGGGCGGCGCTTCCAACATCATGGCGATAGGCTTCGCAATGATGTCATAGCAGCCAAGAAGTCATCAGTGAATGGAAGCATGACACCAAGGCCTGTGCTCCGATTTTTGTGGCGGCAGCGGCCGGAGGTCTTTGCGGTGTTGCAGTTGCTGCTGTCCCGGTACGCCTCGTATCTGCTATCGCACCACTGGTCCACCCTCGGGGCACCCGCGGGTCATGTCGACAACGAGCTGCGAAAGATGATCTGTAGTGATCTGCGTAAGCCTGCGCCTTCATTACCTCTCAACGCTGAGCGAGGAGAGCGTGACTGGCAAGTGATCATTGAGCACTTCTGTGGGCTGGCGTTGGAGCTGGCGGAGGAATACAAGTCACGATTCGAACAGGCCGACTGGATTTTTTTCGAGTGGTTAGAGTTGTGCATCATTCCTGTGTCAGATGTGAACGCCTATGAGGCCATTACGCTACTGGTCCTAGGATCTACTGAGCAAGGCTGTCTAATTCTCGGGCATGACCCTCTGGGTGGGGTAGAGTCGTTTACTCATGAAGCGGATATCCCTCTGGAGCAGCGCTATGAGTTTGGCCTGCTCACGCCGCCAAGGGCTGAGCGTTAAAGGATTGGGTCATTTTTTATGGAACGTACCCATCCTCTGAACCAATCAGAGGGCTGCGGCCATGAAGAAATTGATCCGTAAGAAAGAAGTATTGGCTGCTACCGGCTTTAAGAACTCGACGCTGTACAAATACATCTCCGAGGAGAAATTTCCGAAACCGGTGTCATTAGGGGAGCGCGCGGTCGCGTGGTTGGAGAGTGAGGTAGAGGCTTGGGTCGAAGCGCGGATTAATGCGCGTGATGCTCACGAGTCGCTCGCAGCACAGTCATGCTGAAGGTCGGCGAAAGCAGTCGATGGGTGAGCTTGCGTCTAGTCATCCGGCGGCATTCCTTGAACTTGTCTCAGTAGTCGGTGGTTTAGTTCCAGAGTCTCTGAATCACTGAAAAGACTACGTTCTCCCCGCGCTCTCCGGTAATTCGCGGCTCTACTCTCGCTGGAGCGCGGTGGTGGATCTCTGTATTAGTATTATTAATACACCATCTATTAATCATTAGATTAATCTATCACTGACCTTCAAAAAGACTAATAGATCCTTTCATCACCACCTCATCAATATAGGCACCAATCCAGGTTCTATTCAGAGGGCTATTAGGCTTCCCCTCTCAATGGGTAAGCACCAGAACTCCTTCACTCTTCTGTAGCTCAGCCAGTCACAGGATCAGCGCCAGACGCTGATCCGAGGGCAGTCCATTGGTGATCAAGCCGTAAATAAATACTCATCCCCCTGAGTTTATGCATTCACTCAGCGGATCCCTCTCATGGCTTACCAATCCAAGCGTCACATCGGCAACAGCAATCTTCACCTGCACCACGAGGACAGCTTTCGCGGTCTTCCCGTGATGATGTCCTACACCCCCTTCATTTCCGAATACCTTGAACGACTGTACGAAACGACTCAGCTAGCACTGAGCGATCATCGCGAGGTGTTCGCGTTACGTTTCGATCCGCGTTTTCCAGACGACTCATTACCCGACTCACGCAATACCGTAATCTCTAGGTTTGTCGATTCCTTGACCTTCAGGATTCAATCAGCTCGTAATCGCTCAAAGCGTCTGAATGGCTCTGCTCATCGAACTAGTGTTCGCTGGTGCTGGGTCAGGGAGATTGGGCGGCAGGGGCGGCCACACTACCACTTCGTGCTGCTGCTCAATCGGGATGCGTACCACAAGGTGGGGTGCTTTCAATCAGAGAGGGAGAATCTATACAGCCGCATTCAAGCTGCTTGGGCCAGTGCGTTGAGGATTCCGTTCGAGGAGGCTGATGGCTTGGTGAATATCCCTGCAAACGCCACGTTCCACCTATCTCAGGATGATCCGGAAGAAATGGATCGATACTTCCATCGGATCAGTTACCTCTGCAAGGCTGAGACCAAGGATTACGGTAGTCGATGCCGTGCGTTCGGTTGTAGCAGAGGATAATGGGTCCCGTGTAGCACGCCATGATCGAGCTGGGGGCGTCTCATGCTGCTCGCCGATATCTATGCTGTCGATGAGGTCGCGAACGCGCCTATCAGCCTTCTGGCCCTACTGCCTGTGGGTGTCAACGTCAGCTGTAAAGTCACCTACCAAGGTGTACAGAGTCCGACAACATGGATTTGGTGTAGTAAGAGATGACCGTCTGCTTTCTTAGGGGGCTAGTGCAGAACGTACTGGTCGCCCGGATCCGTCAGTTGACTCGTGAGCAATGGTATCGCCGTGAGAAGGGGTACCGTCGTTATGAGACCAATCAGCAGGCGGACCGTGTCTGTGACTACTCAGACGCTATGGTTGGTTCGACCCCTAGGTGATTCCTGTTTTTTATCAGCTGCTGAGGGGCTAGAATCTTGGTCGGCTGTTCTATGTGACCGATTTTGTTTGGCGCAATTCCTCCTCTGAACGGCTAGCTTTTCAGCTCAGTACGGGCATTCAGGCCCTGGCGGCAGTTTGGTAGTTGTTGGCAGAGACGGGTGACCTAGCGCGCCTGATCGAGTCATCTCGGGAGCTGGGGGCAAACATTCCCTTTTGAGCGCGTTACAGAGTTTACACTCACCGTTAGCAGTGCCGCAGATGAGGTGCTCATTCGGCAGCAAGCCTTGCCGAAGTACCCTGCCTTCACTGCGATCATTCATCATCGTGCAGCTACGCAGCGCACCGTCGCTAAGGCGCATCGGTTGGCACTGCGCGTTGTGCCAGCGCTTATCCAGGGATAGTTGGACACTGGCGGTGCGCTGTTTGATCGCGCGATTTATCAATCCGCACCTATAGCGGCCTTAACGTGTCAATGGTTGCCTGATGCCTTAGGCCAACAGAACAACAGGAACAGACATGATCCAGAACAACTTCAACCACCGCCGCGCTGAGGTGCAGAAGCACGTTAAGCGTGCTTGCGATGAGCTCAACACCGAAGGCATGGAGCTGTGAGGTTCGTACAAGAGCAAGTACTGCGCGATGCTACGTCGCAATGGATTGCGGCAATGGATGCGTTGAGAAGCGAGATGCCTGTTAGCGAATCCAAGTCGTTCACTCGAGAGGTTTTCGCGACTCTACTGGTGCTTCGGTGGGTCGATATGCAAGAGGCTGAATTAGAGGCGATAGCGGTTTTCGAAAACCGTGTTCACCAGCCTCTTCTCCCGCAGTCGCTTCAGTGGCGCCACTGGTTTCGCCTAGACCATTCTGGAGTCATCGCTGACCGGCTGCAGGAACTGGCCAACTACATAGAACACCTGAAGGTCGACGCGGAGCATCCGGTTGTCAGCTACTTACATGCCTTGGTCGATCCATTGCGTCGAGTGCTAAAGGTGAACTTTGTTTACCTGATTGACTTTGTGCGCTGGGTGGGGGAATTGCCCTTTGAGACGCCAAGTGAGCGTTCCTCTTTGCTCGATATATTCGATCAAGTGTTGACCGAAACAAGCGATATCTACCACGGCCAATTCTCCACGCCGGCCAATATCGCCTATCTCGTCGCCGCTTTGGCCAATCCGCAACCAGGTGAGAGGGTGTATGACCCGTGCTTTGGCTCCGGGAATTTTCTGGTGGCGGCTTGGCAGCAGGCCGATCGCAGCCTTGTCGAGCAGCGCCGTCCGGGTGCATTGCTCGAAGTCGCAGGTATCGAGATCAACGCGAGCACTTTCCTAATCGGGCTCACGCGTATGCTGCTAGCGGGCATTGATAGCCCACGTCTGGAATGGAACAACAGCCTGGAGCGCGAGTTGCTAAGCAGCTCCAGTAGACAGGGATTCGATTTAGTTCTTGCCAACCCGCCCATCGGCGTCAGGACCAGTCGCGAGCTTTGGCGCTATCAACATTTTGCCATTCCCACCAATGACAGCACGGGGTTGTTTGTGCAGCACGCGCTGTCGCAGCTGAAACCGCAGGGCCGCGCAGTGATTGCGGTACCCGAGGGTTTCTTGTTTCGCGGTGGGGCTGAGCGTGAGTTGCGCCGATACCTGCTGGAACAGGGTCAGGTGGAAGCTGTAATCGGCCTGCCACCGGGCGCGTTTGCTCCCTACACACATGTTAAAGGCAGCTTGTTGGTGCTGACTAAGCAGGGAGGCGCTAACCGTGTACGGATGGTCGATGCCAGTGCCTTGTTTGAGCCGAGGTCAGGTCGCAAAGCTCCGTTGATACTCGCGGCACAGGCTGAGCAACTTGCTAGTGAGGTGCGAGGAGCAGAACTACGCAAACACAGTGATCTGCTACCCGGTGTTTCCGAAGGTGTGCCGGGCTCCGGTGTTCTAGCGCGTTCGGTATGGGAGGTGAGCGTCGAGGAGCTTGCAGCCGCTGAGTGGGATTTGTCGCCCCGTCGTCGCGAAAAGGGGGGGTTGGATGAGCTTTTGGGCAGTATTCAGGAAGCCCTGGGTAAGTCTGACGCAGTGGTTACTCTGTCTGACGTGGCTAAAGTGTTTTCCGGGCGGTCCATCAAATCAGCCGATTTGATGGATCACCCCCCCTTCGAACGGGCTGTGGGCTATTTACGAATCAGGGATCTGAGCTCGGGCAAGGTGGGTCGCGCTTCCAGTTGGTTGCGGCCGGAGCTGGTCAGCGTCGAGCAGCGTTGGGCGTTGTTGCCCGGTGATGTGCTGGTATCCAAGTCCGGTACCATCGGTAAGTCCGCCTTGGTGCGGAATGTTGCGGTCGGGTCAATTGCTGCGAACGGACTCTATGTGCTGCGCGTCAACCAAGAACGGCTGGACCCGAGCTTCCTGCTTGCCTATCTCTCAAGCTCTGCCTGTCAAAACTGGCTGGCCGCTCAATCACGCGGAGCGGTGATTCAACACCTCAATCGGGCCGTGCTTGATGGCTTGCCGGTACCGCTGCCGCCGCTGCAGATGCAAGCCCGTGCCTCCGCGCAATTTCGCGAGTTCGGCACCGATGCACTTACGTTTCTGTCGCAAGCCACGGGAAGCCGGGAGTCTGGCCGCCTTACTGCCTGGCTCGCCGAGTTAGACGAAAAGGTGCCCAGGTTTGTAGGCGGCCTGGACGAGACTCCTGCACTTAGTCACTTTGAGCCCGTTGCAACCTTGATTAATAAGGGTCGGAATTGGGTGGCTCATGGGCAGGTCGGCAGCCAGGCGAATTGGTTAATGCCGCTCAATCAAGCACTACTCCCTCTGGCAGGAGTAGCGCAGATTCCGCAAGGGCCCGGACTTTTGAGTGTGTTGCAGGATGCAGAGCGTGGTGTGCAGGCTGTACTAGTACAGACGACCGGTCATCTGCCCGCCGAATCGCAGGCCCGAGCCATCGCCGAGCGTCTGCGCGATTGGCTGCGTGCTGCAATTACGGACCTAATCGATGCCGTTGGTCTGCAGGTACGCGCCTCGCCAGCATCACTGGTCGCAGGTTGCTTCGCCGAGTTTTCTGTTGAGCTGGAGAACCATGGTGCTTTGCCTCTGCGCAATGTGCGTATAGAAACGCAGCCTGACTGGGGCATCGCTGAAATACCCTATCTCGCGGAGCGAAGTACTTTCGTGATTAATCTGCGTGGGGATGTGCCCCAGCAAGGTAGTGATCTTACGTTGTGCATGCAATGGCATGCGCGTGCCTTGTCTGGTCAGGTGGTCGAAGGCGCGATCGAGCTGGCTATCCGCGTGGCCGAACCTGAGCAAATGGCGAACACATTATCTGCCGAACTCGGCGGGAGTCCCTATGTGACTGGAAGCCCGCTGGAGCCAAGGCATGGCCACGGTGTTTTCTATGGCCGTGAAGAACTGATCGGTAAGATCAGTCGCCAGATCGCGACCCACGGTAACGTGGTACTGCTCGAAGGCAACCGGAGGGCTGGCAAGACCTCAGTCCTTAAGCATTTGGAGGGGTGCTCCGCCATCCCGGGCTGGTTGACGGTCTATTCCAGCCTGCAAGGGGCCGAAGGCGCCTCGCAAGTTGTGGGTGTTCCCACTGCTGAGGTATTCCGTGAGATTGCGCGTAGTATTGCCACCGCCGTAACGAAGCTGGGCGTAGGTGTACCGTTGCCCAATGGCCAGGTAATTGCCAATGGTAAGCGAGCACTAGGGGTCGCGCGCGCCTGCCGTGAGGGCATCAGTACCGAGTCACCGTTTGCAGACTTCCGTGAGTATCTAGAATTGGTGCTGACCGCTCTGGAACCTCTGGAGCTTGGTTTGGTTTTAATGCTCGACGAGTTTGACAAGCTACAAGAGGGCATCGACAACGGTGTGACCTCACCTCAGGTGCCAGAGAACATCCGCTTTCTGATCCAAACTTATCCGAAATTCTCAGCCATCCTGACCGGATCACGTCGTCTGAAGCGACTGCGTGAGGAATATTGGTCTGCACTATACGGCCTCGGAATGAGCATTCCAGTGACAGTGCTGGATACGGAAAGCGCGCGCAAAGTGGTCATCGAGCCCGTACGTGATCAATTGGCATTTTCGAAGGAGGCCGTCGAGCGTGTGATTGAGGTCACAGCACGGCATCCCTACCTTATGCAGTGCTTGTGTAATCGAGTGTTCGATTACGCCGTGCAGACCAAGAGCCGGTCAATTACCGCGAGCGTGGTCAATGATGCAGCACTTGGGCTAGTCCGGGACAACGAGCATTTCGCCAGCTTGTGGGACTACGCCGGCCATGGTCCAGGCAGTGGGCGTCACCGCCGGCATTTGATCCTGATGCTTTGCGCGATGAGCTTCAAGCATGGAACGCACATTGGCTTCGGCACCCTGAACGAGCAATTAGCGCAGGTCGGCGTAGATGTCGACGACGAAGCACTAGACGCCGATCTGGCTTATTTGCGTGAGCTGGAACTAATCGAGTTCTCCGGCGAGATAGGTGATGGTCAATACCACCTGGCCATTCCACTTATGGCGGATTGGATCGAACAACAACAGGATTCCGATGTAGTGGCTAGTCGCGCACGCACGGAGGCAGAGGAAGACAATGCCTGATATACGATTTCCTATTTTAGGTACCTCGGTGCCACCCATGATCGGGCGGGCGGATATTCTGCAGAAGATGATGGGGGCGCTTACTAAGGCGATTCCGGATCACTTGCAAGTGGTAGGTCCGAGATTCGCGGGCAAGACAGTGATTCTGCATGAGCTTACTGCACGGTTGCAGAAGGCCGGTTCACCCTATTCAGCGGTCGTGCTTTGGGATCTCGGCCATCAGACGCCGGGGACAGACGAGCTTTTCATGCAAGCCCTGGCGCGGGAGCTTTCTTGTGCGCTGAAAAATAGCCATCACGACTACGCCGAGCATCTCAGAAGTTCGCAAGGAAATCCGTATCGGGACATTGCTGAGGTTCTCGACCTTCTGAAGGACGAGGGCGCCAAAGTGCTGGCGATTATGGATGGCTTTGACAAGCCGCTGGCCAACGGTCAGTTGACGCGCAATTTGTGGGATCAATTGTTGGACTTAGCCCGCAAGCCGAGTTTTCGACTTGTAACCGCAAGTCGCCGAAGTCTGTACCAGTTGCTACGAAGTCCGGAGTCCCAGACCAGTGATTTTTGGGGGATTTTCGACACGAAGGTACACATCGGATGTTTCGATGAGCGCGATATGTCTTCCTTGTTGGCGTCTTTCCCTGCTCTGAATTTCGCTGCGGGAGCTCAAACAGAACTCTGGAACGCGAGTAACGGATTTCCAATATTGACGCTAGGTGTTCTCAACGCCGTTTGCGAAGCGAGCACAGCGGGAACAGTCAGCCCCGAAGCAATACGGGCTGCATGTGACAGTGCATTCCCTGCTCTGCGCGATAAGCTAGACGCGCTCTGGATCGATTGCCCGCCTTCTTCTCAAGACCTGCTGCGGCGTGTTCTGGATGAGGGGACTGTCGCTCGCACTGGCATCGCAACTGCAGATGCGGAGGCGCTTATTGATCGTGGGTTCGTCCACTCAGCTGCAAACAGGATGCAGAGACCGAGTAGGCTGCTGGCGAGATATTTGGAGGAACACTCAAACGAGGGTAATGCCATAGTACGTTTGTTCCGTGACCAAGGAGACTATCTACTCAATATGAGGTACGTCCTGGAGCGAAGAGTTGCGCAAATTGGCGGCATAGATAAGGAGCTTCAACGCTATTTGACCTTGGGCGTGAGGGAGTTACCTGACTTTCCAAAGGTGTTCTTCTCAAACATTCGTGGAATCGTTGATCGAGCTCTAGAAATGATCTGGAGCGCCGAATTCGATAAGAAGCGAATCCCATCAGAATGGACTTCAGTATGGCGAATTAATGGGGAGAGTAGAGCCGAAGAGTGGCTGACACGTTTTCCTCAAGGCGGCCAGCGTCTTCGACTGCTTGATCTCATGACAGGCACACAGCGGTGCGACCCATGTGCGCAATATGTTACTAAGAGCACATATGTGCTCGCGAATGCAGTCCAAGGGTTTGGAGATTTTGGGCAACACCAAGAGGGCGCGCCAATTGATCCCTGTACTGCGTATTCTGCGCTGCATCTCTGTGTTGAACTGGCCGCTTCGCTTGCTCGCGAGTTGCCAAATCAGTAACCAGGTTCTCTGATGGTTTGGCTTTGCCTGTACTCGGTATCCAAAAAATGTCAGCTAGCAAAGATTGGTTAAGACTTCCCTGAGGGATTTATCGAGAAGCAGAAGAAGATAGTGGGTACATCGCTAAACATACCAATTTTTTCGGCTAACAAACGAAGAATCATCACGCATATAGGCCGCTTTGCGGCGATTTTTATTAAAAAGGGCTACGCGTTTGAGCGAGCAAAAAATCACACTTAATCAACTCGAAAGCCACCTCTGGGAATCAGCCAACATCCTTCGCGGCCCGGTGGATGCGGCCGATTTCAAGACCTACATTTTTCCGCTGCTGTTCTTCAAGCGCATCTGCGACGTCTGGGATGACGAGAGTCGCGAAGTCCTTGACGAGGGCGGCGATCCTGAACTGGCTCTTTTCCCTGAGTCGCATCGATTCCAGATTCCAGACTACTGTCACTGGGAGCATGTGCGCGAGAAGTCGATCAACGTAGGCTCAGCTCTTCAATGGGCTATGCGTGAGATCGAAAAAGCGAACCCAGAGAGCCTTTACGGCGTCTTTGGCGATGCGCAGTGGTCGAACAAGGAGCGTCTCTCGGATCCTCTTCTTAAGGATTTGATCGAGCACTTCTCCAAGCTCCCGCTAGGCAACAAAAATGTAAGTTCAGACCTTCTAGGCGACGCCTACGAATACCTGATCAAGAAATTTGCCGACGCTACTAACAAGAAAGCCGGTGAGTTCTATACCCCTCGCAGCGTGGTGCGGCTGATGATCGACATGCTCGATCCGAAAGAGACCGACACCATCTACGACCCAGCCTGTGGGACGGGAGGTATGTTGCTCGCTGCTGTTCAGCATGTGAAGGAAAAACACGGCGATGTAAAACGCCTTTGGGGCAAGCTCTTCGGCCAGGAGAAAAACCTAACGACCTCAGCCATCGCCCGCATGAACTTGTTCCTGCACGGCATTGAGGACTTCCAGGTAGTGCGAGGCGACACGCTGCGCAACCCTGCTTTCTTCGAAGGCGACCATCTGGCGAATTTCGACTGCGTGATTGCCAATCCGCCCTTTTCGCTTGAAAGATGGGGGGAGGAACAGTGGATCAATGATCCTTTCGGCCGGAATTTCGCTGGTCTACCACCATCCAATTCGGGCGACTTCGCCTGGGTGCAACACATGGTCAAATCCATGGCTGATGCAACGGGGCGAATGGCTGTGGTACTACCCCAGGGGGCCTTATTTCGCAAAGGCGCGGAAGGCAGCATCCGCCAGAAGTTGTTGGAAATGGACTTGATTGATACCGTTATCGGTCTTGCACCCAATCTTTTCTACGGCACGAGCCTTGCCGCAAGTATCTTGGTCCTACGCAAACGCAAGCCAGTTGAACACAAAAATAAAGTATTAATCGTCGACGCATCACGCCTGTTCAAGCGGGGGCGAGCGCAAAACTTCCTTGAGCGGGAACATGCCGATGAAATTCTGGCCTGTTATCAAAGCTTTATCGATGTGCAGGATGCAGCAAGGGTCGTCACCCTTGATGAAATTAAGGCGGAAGACTGGACGCTGAACATTTCGCGCTATGTCCTGCCGCCGCGGCAAGAAGATATTCCGCCACTGCCTGACGCCATTGCGGAATTCAAGGACGCACTCACCCGCTGTCGCGAGACCGAAGAACGACTCGCGAAGGTCATGACAGAAGGGGACTGGCTGAAATGAGTCACCCAAGCAAACGCATCACCCAACAAGAACTTGAAAGCTACCTTTGGGGCGCAGCCGTGCTGCTGCGTGGCCTCATCGATGCGGGCGACTACAAGCAGTTCATCTTCCCCCTGCTGTTCTACAAACGTGTAGCCGATGTATGGGAGGAGGAATACCAAGCGGCGCTAGCCAACTCCGCCGGCGACCTCTCTTACGCCCAGTTCGCTGAAAACCACAGGTTTCAGATTCCTGATGGAGCCCATTGGAAGGATGTAAGACAGACTGCGACGAATGTGGGAGCTGCGATTCAAAGGGCCATGCGCGACATTGAATCAGCCAACCCGGATCTGCTCGATGGCATTTTCGGCGATGCGTCCTGGACTAACCGGGAGCGCTTACCCGACGAAACGCTTAAAAACCTCATTGAGCACTTTTCGACCCAGACGCTTTCGGTGGTCAACGTGCCCGAAGACGAGCTTGGCAATGCCTACGAGTACCTGATCAAGAAGTTCGCTGATGACTCGGGCCATACGGCAGCCGAGTTCTACACTAACCGGACCGTCGTCCACCTGATGACGCAGCTCCTGGAGCCCCAGGCAGGCGAGTCGATCTATGACCCCACGTGCGGTACCGGCGGCATGTTGATTTCGGCGCTGGACGAGGTGAAACGCTCAAGCGGCGAGTACCGCACGCTCAAACTCTATGGTCAGGAGCGCAACCTCATAACGTCAAGTATTGCCCGTATGAATTTGTTCCTGCACGGAGTTGAAGACTTTGAAATCATCCGGGGCGACACCCTGGCCGATCCGAAGCACATCGAGGGCGACCGACTTCGCCAGTTCGACGTGATCCTGGCCAACCCGCCATATTCCATTAAACAGTGGAACCGCGAGGCTTGGAGCAGTGACAAGTGGGGTCGCAACTCTCTCGGCACTCCACCGCAAGGCCGCGCCGATTACGCCTTTCAGCAGCACATCCTGACCAGCCTGACGGCCAAGGGGCGTAGCGCTGTGCTCTGGCCACATGGAGTGCTGTTCCGCAATGAAGAACGGGCGATGCGCACCAAGATGATTGAGCAGGACTGGGTCGAGGCAGTCATCGGCTTGGGCCCCAACCTGTTCTATAACTCCCCAATGGAGTCGTGCATCGTCATCTGTAACGGCAAGAAGACGGCTGCGCGCAAGGGCAAAGTGATCTTCATCGATGCGGTGAACGAGGTCACCCGCGAGCGAGCACAGAGTTTCCTCAAGCTTGAGCACCAGCAGCACATCCTGACCGCTTACAAGACTTTTGTGGATGTGTCTGGTTTCGCCAAGGTCGCCACTCTGGCCGAAATCGGTGCCAATGATGGCAACTTGTCGATCCCGCTGTACGTGAAGCGAGTTGCGGCCGCACCCTCAATTGACAGCAATGGCGATGCGGTATCGTTGCGCTCCACCTGGGACCAATGGCAAAACGACAGTCGCGCTTTCTGGCAACAGATGGACACGCTGAGAGAAACGTTGGATGGACTGATCACGGAGGACATCGAGCGTGTCTGATCACAAAAATCTTAACTCAGGTTGGACGGTCTGGCGCTTCGATCAAATGGCGACCAACGTCAATGTCCGCATCGACAACCCGTCCGAGTCTGGCATGGAGCACTACGTTGGCCTGGAACACCTCGATGCGGACTCACTGAAGATCCGCCGTTGGGGCTCGCCGGATGACGTGGAAGCCACCAAGCTGATGTTCATGAAGGGCGATATTATTTTTGGGCGCCGCCGGGCTTACCAGCGCAAGTTGGGTGTAGCAGAGTTCGATGGAATTTGCTCGGCCCATGCGATGGTGCTGCGTGCTAAACCTGAGGTTGTGTTACCCGAATTTCTGCCATTGTTCATGCAGAGCGATTTGTTCATGAGGCGCGCAGTGGAAATATCGGTTGGCTCTCTATCGCCAACGATCAACTGGAAAACGATGGCAGCTCAGGAATTTGTGTTGCCCCCTTTTGAAAAACAGCAACAAATAGTCCACTTCCTTTCTGCCGTCGAGGACCAGTCGGAGGCTGTTCTGCATGCGCTCACAGCTGCGACGAAATTAAGGAAGTCGATAGCGCTAGAGGCGTTCTCAAACAGCGATTATCCAATAATCAGAATGGGCGCGGTGGCAGAGATAAGAAACGGCTCAACACCGCGTCGAGCAACTGATGCCTATTGGAAGGGGAGCATTCCATGGCTTCCGACAGGTAAAGTTAACGATCGGGTAATTAGAGCTGCTGATGAATTCATCACTGAGAAAGCGTTATCGGAGTGCCCTCTGGCATTAATCCCCGCGGGCGCAACACTCGTTGCCATGATTGGTGAAGGCCAAACACGAGGCCGTGCAGCAATGCTAGCGATTGACTCGTGCATTAACCAAAACTTCGGTGCAGTTATTCCTGGAAGCTCGCTTGACCCTTGGTATCTGTTTTACCTGTTGGAGTCGAAATATGAGGCTCTTCGTCATTGGTCGCAGGGTACGAACCAGCGTGCGCTGAGTTGCGGTCTACTGAAAAATTACCCGATCCCCGTTCCACCACTTGAAGTACAGCAGGTGTTGGTAAGTCAGCTCAAGGATATTGAGGCGGCAGAAATTCGGTTGGCATTGCGGCTTGATATGACTCATGAAATGCGCCGTGCTGCCCATCTAAATGCGTTGTCAATGGAGTAGCACTATGGCCGTTTTCAATGAGTCCAACACTGTCGAAGCTTACGTCCGTGACCTGCTCGCTGGCCCAGTGAAGGCGGCACCGGCTAATGTCACCCAAGAGCCGCTGGTCAGCTATGGGCCCATCTCAATAGGTATTGGCTGGCGCTACGCGGCACCTGCTGAAGTACCCCGCCAGATTCAGGAAGTGTTGGTCGAGAGCTGGGTACGCGATGCGCTGATCCGCCTGAACTCGGAGATCGCCGCACAGCCAGATCGAGCCGATGAGGTGCTCTACAAGCTGCGCGCTATAGTGCTATCGGTGCGTTCAGATGGCCTAATACGGGCCAATGAAGAGATGACTGCGTGGATGCGCGGCGAGCGCTCTATGCCCTTCGGTCAGAACAACGAGCATGTGCCGGTGCGGCTGATCGATCTGGATAATTTGTCGCAGAATCAGTATGTCGTCACACAGCAGTACATCTATCGCGCGGGTCCTACCGAACGCCGGGCTGATCTAGTGCTGTTGGTCAACGGTCTGCCGCTGGTGCTGATCGAGGCCAAGACGCCGGTCAAAAAATGCATTAGCTGGGTCGATGGCGCAGTACAGGTACACGATGACTACGAAAAGTTCGTACCGGAGCTGTTCGTCTGCAACGTGTTTTCGGTGGCCACCGAGGGCAAGGCCTACCACTTCGGATCGATTGGCCTGCCGGTCAAGGATTGGGGGCCCTGGCATCTAGATGGAGGCGATACGCAGCACCATCCACTGAAATCCCTCAAGCTGTCGGCCGAGAGCATGCTGCGGCCGCATGTAGTACTGGACATCCTGGGTAGTTTCACGCTGTTTGCGACGGACCAAAAGAAACGCCGCATAAAGATCATCTGCCGTTATCAGCAGTACGAGGCAGCCAATAAGATTGTCGAGCGCGTGCTGGCAGGCTATCCCAAGAAAGGCCTGATTTGGCATTTCCAGGGTTCGGGAAAGTCGCTTTTGATGGTGTTTGCCGCGCAAAAGCTACGTATGCACGCGGGCTTGAAGAACCCCACGGTTTTGATAGTGGTGGACCGCATCGATCTCGACAGCCAGATCACCGGCACCTTCACTGGGGCGGACATTCCTAATCTGGAAAAGGCCGACACGCGCGAGAAACTGCAGCAACTGCTAGCGCAGGATGTGCGCAAGATCATCATTACCACGATTTTCAAATTCGGCGAGGCCACAGGTAGCCTGAACGATCGTAGCAACATCATTGCGCTGGTGGACGAAGCCCACCGCACGCAAGAAGGCGACCTGGGACGCAAGATGCGCGAGGCCCTGCCCAATGCGTTTCTGTTCGGCCTGACTGGCACGCCCATTAACCGCGCCGACCGCAACACTTTCTATGCCTTTGGTGCCGACGAGGACGAAAAGGGCTACATGAGCCGGTATGGTTTCGAGGAGTCAATCCGCGACGGCGCCACGCTGAAACTGCACTTCGAGCCGCGCCTAATTGACCTGCACATCGACAAGGCTGCCCTCGACGCCGCCTACAAGGACTTGACCGGCGGCCTGTCGGATCTGGACAAGGACAACCTCGCCAAGACTGCCGCGAAGATGGCGGTGTTGGTTAAGACGCCAGAGCGTATCCGCAAGGTATGTGAGGACATTGTTCAGCACTTTCAGGGCAAGGTAGAACCCAATGGCTTCAAGGGCCAGATCGTCACTTTCGACCGGGAGTCGTGCCTGCTGTTCAAGGCAGAGTTGGATAAGCTGCTGCCACCGGAGACTAGCGACATCGTGATGTCGGTGCAGGCCGCCGATAAGAAAATGCACCCGGAGTACGCAGCTTACGACCGCTCCCGCGATGAAGAGGAGCGGTTGCTCGACCGCTTCCGAGACCCGGCCGACCCGCTGAAGCTGATCATCGTCACAGCCAAATTACTGACTGGTTTCGATGCGCCGATCTTGCAGGCGATGTATCTGGACAAGCCACTGCGTGACCACACCTTGTTGCAGGCGATATGCCGGGTGAACCGGACCTACTCCGAGCAGAAGACTCATGGCCTGATCGTTGATTACCTGGGTATCTTCGACGATGTGGCCTCTGCGCTGGAGTTCGATGATCAGAGCGTCAAACAGGTTGTTAGCAACATCCAAGAGCTGAAGGACAAGCTGCCCGAAGCCATTCAGAAATGTCTGGCCTTCTTCCCCGGTATCGATCGTGACCAGCAAGGCTATGAAGGCCTGATGGCTGCGCAGGAGTGTTTGCCGAACAACGAGGTGAGGGACAACTTTGCCGCCGAATACAGCGTACTCAACAAGATTTGGGAGGCGCTGTCGCCCGATACGGTTCTGGGCCCTTTCGAGAAAGACTACAAGTGGCTTTCACAGGTGTATCAGTCCGTGCAGCCTTCCAGCGGTCATGGCAAGCTGATCTGGCACTCACTAGGCGCCAAGACTATCGAGCTGATTCACCAGAACGTACATGTGGATGCTGTGCGCGATGACCTCGACACCCTGGTACTGGACGCCGATCTGCTAGAGGCAGTTCTTTCGAACCCTGACCCGAAGAAGGCGAAGGAAATCGAGATAAAACTTAAGCGCCGTCTTCGTGGGCACAGTGGCAACCCCAAGTTCAAGCAATTATCGGAGCGACTTGATGCGTTGAAAGATCGCTTCGAGACCGGGCAGATCAACAGCGTAGAGTTTTTGAAAGCATTGCTGGAGATCGCCAAGGAAACGCGGCAGGCCGAGAAGGAAATACCGCCCGAAGAGGACGAGGATCGTGGTAAGGCAGCATTGACCGAGTTGTTCAACGAGGTTAAGACGGCTGATACGCCGATCATGGTCGAGCGGGTAGTCGCGGACATTGATGAGATCGTGCGTTTAGTGCGCTTCCCTGGCTGGCAGGGTACGCAAGCTGGTGAGCGTGAGGTCAAGAAAGCCCTGCGCAAAGCCCTCTTCAAGTACAAGCTGCACGCGGATGAAGAGCTTTTTGAAAAAGCCTATAGCTACATCCGACAGTATTACTAGGGGACATGGATGATCACCAGTGACAGCACAGTGAGTACGACTTGGTTTGTCGGCGCCAGCTTTGGACACACCAACGACCAGAGCGAGCGTTTTCTTTCTCAAGGGCTTTGGGAGATCAGTAAACCGAACGACAAGGAAATGGCTCTGGTTCGCTCTATGCGCCCCGGAGAACGGATCGCCATTAAGGCCGCCTATACGCGTAAACATGGGCTGCCGTTCGATAACCGAGGGCGCACTGTTTCCGTCCTGGGCATCAAGGCCATTGGTACCATCCTCGACAATCCGCAAGATGGTGAGCGAGTGCAGGTGCAGTGGTTACCGACTGAAGGGGTGCGTGAGTGGTACTTCTATACCTTCCGAGCCACCATCTGGCGTGTGACTCCAGGTGATTGGATGAACGACGCGTTGATCGCGTTCGCCTTCGACAAACAGTTGCAGGATGTGGATCGCTTTCGCAATGAGCCCTATTGGCGTGAGCGCTTTGGGTCGGTTTTGTCGGACAAGCAGCGCTTTCAGTGGACGGACTTCTACGAAGCGGTGGCTGAAAAACTGCTTACCTACGCGGACGATCGAACCCCGCTCATTGAGGGTATCCACGAGATCGGCTCGCGTGTGCCGGGACTCGGTTATCTGCAGGACAAGTTTCCAGATGGCACCAGTGGCCCGCTGCGGGATATTTGCCCGTTCACCACTATGGGGACCTTCAACCGGTCCATGACCGATACCAATCGCAAAATCATAGCGAGTGAGCTGGCCAAGTTGTTAGGTGTAACCGTCTCAGTTCCGCCTTCATTCGAGGGCATTCCCGTCCTCAATAATCAGCGCTCCTGGTTTTTTGCCTACGCCGACAAACGCTGGGCGGGCGACGTTGACGCTTTGTGGAAAGTGTTCGTGGCCGCTCACAGCATGGTGGAAGACGACCAGCCGACCCGGGATGCTTTCATCCATGCTTACGACGAGGCGACCCAAGTGTGGGGCGTCGCCTGGAATCTCTCAACAGGCCTTTACTGGACACATCCGTGGGAGTTTCTGACCCTCGATAGCCAGTCGCGTCACTACATCAACAAGCGGCTAGGTCTGAATGTCGCCATTAGTGGTCAGCAAGGTCCCTGTAACGCTGGGAGCTATCTAAAGCTGGTTGACGATCTGCGTGCGCGCTTCAACGAAGACGGTTATCCCGTCCACAGCTTTCCGGACCTGTCGTTGGAGTCCTGGATGTACAAGGACCCGGACGACGAGCTTTTATCCTCTGGCGATGCTGAAGATGATGTCGCTGAAGACCAAGTAACCGTAAGTGCGGCTCGTGAAGCCTTTCAGGTGGCGGCGCCAACCATCCCGTACTCGGCTGAGGACATTCTCAAGGATGGGTGCTTCCTTGCTCGGACCGAGATCGACCTTCTGCTCGATCGGTTGCGAGCGAAGAAAAACCTGATCCTGCAGGGGCCACCGGGAACTGGAAAGACTTGGCTGGCCAAGCGGCTGGCGTTCGCGCTAATGGGGCAGAAGGACGACAGCAAAGTCCGAGCAGTTCAGTTCCATCCCAACCTCTCCTACGAGGACTTCGTACGAGGCTGGCGTCCGACTGGCGAAGGAAAGTTGTCGCTGGCGGACGGTGTCTTCATGGAAGCGATTAAGGCGGCCAGCAAAGACCCGTTTTCGAAGTTTGTTGTGGTGATTGAGGAGATCAATCGTGGTAACCCCGCGCAGATCTTCGGAGAGCTATTGACGCTGCTGGAAGCTGGGAAACGCACGCCAAGCGAAGCATTGGAACTCTGCTACCCAGATGCAGATGGCAAGCGGCGTCCGGTCCACGTTCCCGAAAATCTCTATGTTATCGGCACTATGAATATCGCTGACCGATCATTGGCGCTGGTCGATCTGGCACTGCGTCGCCGCTTCGCTTTCGTTGGATTAGAGCCGAGGCTAGGTCTCGTATGGCGGGAATGGGTGGTGAAAGAGTGTGCTGTTGATCCAGTCCTGGTGGACGATATCGAACAACGCTTTTCCAAACTGAACGATCAAATTGCGGCGGATGCCCGTCTCGGTAAGCCGTTCCGGATTGGCCACAGTTATGTGACACCTGCGCATCGACTAGAGTTGGGAGACACGAAGAAGTGGTTCCAGCAGGTTGTAGAGACGGAGATCGGCCCGCTGCTGGATGAATATTGGTTCGACGCGCCCGACGAAGCACAGAAGGCGATTGCACGACTGACACAGGGTTGGTGATGAGCATCGCCGAAGAGCTGGTGGATAACGTGCCCGCGAGTGCCGAGGGCTTCATCGGACGCATTCCGGTGCGCAACCTTTGGCTGCTGATGCTCTATGCCTCGGACCTCTTTCGCACTTGTGATATCGGCAAGGTCGGCTTGGAAGACAGTCCTGACGATCTGCCGGATCTGGTTGCGGAGATTCTTGCTCATGCTGTTGAGATGAGGCTACGGCGCAGGCTAAGTCTTGGCTATCGTTCTCGTGATGCCGTGGTTAATCGTGTCCGGGGCCGTATCGATGTCCTGACTAGCGAACGCCACCAGTTGTTGGATCGCGGTTTGGTAGCATGCCGATTCGATGAGCTGACTATCGACACGCCCCGCAATCGCTTTGTCCGAGCGGCTCTGGAGTCCATTTCAAGGATCGTGCGGAGAAGAGAGCTTGCACACCGATGCCGCTCACTTGCGAGTGGCATGAAGGCGCTGGGGGTGTCTGGAGAGGCGCCCACGCGAGCTCAAATGAGCACCGATCGTTTTGGACGTAACGATGCCGACGATCGACTCATGGTGGCAGCCGCGAAGCTGGCACTTGACTTGGCGATACCGGCTGAAGTGTCTGGGGCGAATGTGCTCTCGTTGCCAGATCGAGAGGTGACGTGGGTGCGCCGATTGTTCGAGCGGGCTGTAGGCGGGCTCTACGAGGTGGTGCTAAGTCCTCAGGGGTGGCGGGTAAAGTGCGGTGGCGCACTTGGTTGGAAAATTGAGCAAAAAACCGCTGGGATTGACAAGATCTTGCCTTCCATGCGAACTGACGTTGTTCTCGATCACCCATCAACTGGGCGTCGAATCGTGATCGATACCAAGTTCACATCAATCGTGACGAGTGGCTGGTACCGCGAGGAAACCCTGCGTAGCGGCTATGTGTATCAAATCTACGCCTACCTGCGATCTCAGGTGGGACGTGGCGATGCTCTTGCCGATTGCGCCAGCGGATTACTGCTGCATCCCGCGATCGGCCTGTCGGTTGACGAGACGGTCGTGATTCAGGGGCATGCCATTCGGTTTGCCACAGTTGATCTGGCAGCTTCAGTTGTAGAAATTCGAAACCAGCTGTTGAATTTTGCGACGGGAGGATTTGGTCATCCGAGCTGATTGGGCGGTTGCACTTACCACGAACAGTACGGATTTCCGCATTACTGCATATCCGGCTAGCTACGTAGCCACTTATGACAAAAAAATTAAGTGAGAGAAATTTAGTTCGAAGACCGCCCCGGCATCAGCCAAGGGCAGACATGGGGTGGTGTTAGCCAAGGAATTATAAATAGCCTCGTTGAGCCATCGATACGCAGCCTTCACTGCCCACAACGATATGATCCAACGTCTTGGTGCCAATCATGTTGAGGGCGTTTTTAAGGGTCGTGGTCAGGGTGTGATCAGCCTGGCTGAGTTGGGTATCTCCAGAGGGATGGTTATGAACCAGAATTACTGCAGCTGCTTTGTACTCCAGGGCGATCTTGACCACTTCCCTTGGATACACGCTGGCGCCATCTAGCTTGCCGCGAAACAGTTCCCTGAACTCAATTATCCGATGTTTGCTGTCGAGCAGCAGCAGTGCAAAGACTTCGTACTCGTGGTATTGCAGCAGTGTTTGCAGGTGGCTGAAGACCTGCTTCGGCTCAGTCAGTGACCGGCCTTTAGACAGGCGACTCATCGCCAGCTGTTGAGCCATCTGCATGATGTCCGCTTCGGTGACCGGGGATTCCATTACATACGTGCCGGTCATTTCACCGGCTATAAGTTTGTGATATTTCATGCGGGTATTCCTGTACGAATGCGAAGGGCGGGTTGAGAAATCCAGTTACTGGACGGTGGATTTGCTGTAGTGCCGAGTGACTTGCGACTCCAACTTTTGTGCGAGTGAGGATTGGGCAGGCGCTGTCCGTTGGCCTTGGGGCTCTACAGGGCCGGATTGATCTTCAAGGGCGGGGAAGAACTCTTCGACGACGTACCCGCTGTCCTCCTCTCTGTCTTCAAAGGCTCCGTTGTTAAAGCCTTGCCGGGCTGCGTGATCCAAGGCGCTCTGGTCAAAGCCCACTGCTTGCCGGTGCTCCTCCAGTTGCTTGGCTTCCAGTAAGGCATCTTCTAGGCGCAGCCCGCTGCGTACCGTGATGTCGACGTAGAAAATCGGCGTGCCATGGCTCTGGCGGGTGGATTTACCGCGCAGACGCAGCTCCAGCGGCAGACAGGCCAGCCGATTGCCGGAGATGGCTTGCAGGTAATGCAGGCGTGCTGCCAGGGTGCGGATGCTGTTGTAACCCGTGGTGCGAAAGACAAAACTGCCCAGCGGATCGTCATCGCCAATTACCACGTTCAGCCGGCCGTAAGGCTTACAAGTATTGCCTTGGGCCAGTGAACAGCCATCCGGTGAAGGGCAGGGCAACGACTGGATGCCGTCCTTGGTTAAACGCTTGCAGGTCTCACCATTGCCGACGCACAGCGGCCGGCCGGTGTTACGGTCGAACAGGCTGTAGTCAGCCCGAAAGTTGAGGTCTGGCTCATTGAACAGCAAACGGATCGGAACGCTGCGCAGCTTGCCGTCCTGGCCATTGCGCAGCTCCTCATTGAGTGGATGCAGCAGCCAGCCATCGCGGCTCTGAACCTGCGAGGTAATGGTGAACTGATCATCTTTTTCCGGCAGACGTTTGCCGTTCTTTTCGACGACCTTACCGATGGAAATTCTGCCCAAAATCGGGGGTGTGATGGCTAAACCTTTGAGCATGGGAGTTCTCCTGTATCTGAAATAAAAACGCCACCGAGGCCGCGCAAACGGCCAGGGTGGCGTTGGAGAGAAAGGGCATGGGAATAAGGGAAGAGCGAACGAGCGTTCAGGCCAGCAGAAAACGTCGACTGCCGGTTTTGGTGGTCGAGTAGCGCACTTGCAGATAGGGCTTTTCTTTCATTAGACGGGGGATATCCAGGGCCACGCTGTCTTTTGCTTTCTTCCACGTGATGTTGCCGGTGGCGAAGGTCGCCCGACTGGCATCGCCCATGGCCTGTTGCAACGTTTGCTTGAGCTGAGCTTCCTGCTTCTCTTGCAGAGCAATCGATTCGCGCACTCTCTGCAGTTCGGTAAAGGTCGTACACAGCAGAGTGTCCTGGCTAAAGTCCAGGCTTTGCCCACTGTCCTGTGGATACAGACACCGCAATGCCTGCTCCGCCGAGTCAGAGCCGTCTGCCGGCGGCGGGGTATCACTGACGACGTAATCCCAGAACAGCCGCTCCAGGTCGATCAGCCGAGCAATCAGTGACTCGTCGCGCTCGATGCGATGGATCTCCAGGTGCTGACCACCGAGCAGTACCGCCACATCCGCCGCCTGTTTGCCGGTGACGGCGAGCTGGTGCATGACTTGCAACTGCACATACTCGGGCACGCCTTCTTTCCTGAGGCGTGCTCCATTTATGCCGGCAGTTTTGCATTCGAGGATTTGTACATCGTCTGCGCCGATAACCTCGCGATCGATATTGGCCAGCATCCAGGGCAGATTAGGATCCGGATGCTGCAGTACCGCATTGATCCGGCGAACCCGATTGCCGCTGCGCTGGCTGTAATGCCAGGCCACTATGGGCTCCAGAGCATTGCCCCAGTAGGCTGGGCTTTCCTCATCCTGAGGATCTATTTTCGGTAACGTGGCATCCCGGCCAGTCTTTTCAAGCCACAACTCCAACTGCGATTTGTAGGGGTTGAGGCCAACCGCTGCGCCTGCGTCTGAGCTGCCGATACCTTGCTTACGCACGGCGAGCCAATCTTCACGGGGTAGTTCCTTAGTGCCGATCAGACGAAGGGCAGGACGGCTCTTGTAGGTGTTTTCATTTAGAGGGATCGCTTTCATTGGGGTTACCTTGCGGACACAAAAACGCCCGTTGAGCTCGGTGTTGAACGGGCGTTATGGTTGAGGGGTGGGAGGCATTTCAGGCTACGAGTTGCAGGGCTGCATCCAACGCACGTTGCTTTATCTGTGCACCCTGACCGAACCAGGCGGAGTCCATGCGGTACTCGTTACTACGCGCTCTGCGCTCGTGGTCGACATACTCGGTCACGGCGTTGAGCAGACCCCAGGCAGTGCCTTGCGCCGACTCAAGCGTTGCACCACGGCCGCGTCCCTCGTACAGGCTCTGTACCTTGCGCAAGGCGCGTTCGTTGGGGAGGATTTCAGGTAATTTGCTATTAGGTGCTACGTCACACAACACGTTCATGAAGAACCCCATGGCCTCATGTCACTGGACTTTGCGCTCGGCCAGTATGCGCATGCGATACATGAACTGGTCCCATTGCGAGACGGCAACACCCAGTTGCTTCTTGACGACCTGTGCGTCAAAGCGGGTGCTGTGCGGAACCTTGATGGCGCGAGTGACGCCATCTAGTGCGATGGTCAAGGTGTTGTTGCAGACCACGCGAACGGTGGTCGGAGTAGCTGTGGTGGCGAGCGTGCCGTCACAAGAGGTCGCCAACAACAAATAGCTGTTGACCTGATCATTGCCCTTCAATGAGGTGCTTTGCCCGGTTCGTGCTAGTGCCCAGAACTTACGACCGCCCTTGAGCACTCCAGCGGTTTCCAACTCATAGCCGGAAACCTCGGTCAGATCTCGATAGAACTCCATCACCTCACGCGGTTGGACAATTTGGTATCGGTTGGAAACCACTGACAGCGGCGCTTTGGTGTCAGAGCGGTAAAGCACCTTCTGCTCCGTGAACGAGTGAATGCTACCCAGGTGGCCGATAGCGTCGGCTTTGAAGTAAACCGGGCTTTCCTGGATCTTCCAGTCCATACCGGCCTCACGCTGCCAGATTTCAATAGGTTGTTTTTGAGTCAGTTGACTGCCGAGGCCATGCCATGGGGTCGCGCCAACGTAAGCCATTTGTTCGATTTGATGAGCCATGATTACGATTCCTTAGGCTGCAAGCCGGCATAAATGCCACGCATCGCGTGGCACTGTCCGGGTGGACTGAAAGAGAGAGGAAAGAATGGTTTACGCGGGTAGATTGAAGCGATGCCCACAGATCAGGCAGAGGTTGTTTGCCAAGATATGACGGTCCAGTTTTTCGCCAAGCTGAGCGCCTAGCGCACATCCGCCTACGCCGCCAACAAGGCCGCCCAGAACTGCACCTGATATAGCGCCAAGGCTGATACCTAGAGGTCCGGCGATGGCGCCAACAGCAGCTCCAAATTGACCTCCAGCTAGTGCTGTGCTGGCGCCGCGGACGGCACCGCCAACAGTACCAACAGCCGCACCGATCTTCATGGCGGTTTTGAGTGTGGCGATCTTGGGAGAATTGCAGAGAGGGCATTGCAATGACATGGTTTGCTCCATGGTTTGGTTATCATGGAGGTGATGTAGCGCTGAGATTTTTTTGAATCGTAGGGAGGTGATCTTCGGGTGCCAGCATCCATTTTGATAGTCCGTCGCAATGGTCTAGTACAGGCTGTACGTCCTGGATTTAGAAGCGGGCACCTTTACAGCGACCGCGTTGTGGCTGATGATCACAAGGTGCCATCGTAGGTGGCGAAAGTGCATAGGGAGCATGCCTTGACCATTTCAGCTGGCGCCGCAGAGTTACTCCTCGTCGCGAACAAACCGGGCCTCACAGAGACTGGCGGTGGCCACGGCGCAAAGGGTGTGGATTTTCAGCGGTGGTGGGCCGTGCTCCGAATGGTAGAGCTGGAGCAAGCGGGCGAGATTGATTTCTTGCTGCTTTTCGAAACGGTGCAGGATGTCACCGAGCTGGACTCGTCAGACACTCCGTCACTCGCGCGCGTTTACCAGGTAAAAAAGAAAGATCGAGGTGAGTGGAGCTGGTCCGTACTCACCGGAACAACGTTGCCTCCGAAAAAGAAGAATCTAGCAGCTTCAGCGAAGGCGGTAATACCTAAGTTCGAAAAAGTCGGCGACAGCGCTCTTGGCAAGCTTCAGCTCAGCCTCGCAGCTTTCGATAAGTTACCTGTTCAAGCCTTCTTTATCTCGAACGCTGGATGTGACATTCCTCTTGCGGCGGGGGGGAATGCAGCTACGGCGATGCCTTGCTCGCTCGCGGATTTTTCTCCTGATCATGCAGATTTGTTGTCTCAAGCGTTGAGTTCACTTGGCGCGAGCGGCTCGCCTGCTGCGGATTTGACGAAGGTCACGCTGAAGAGAGTTGCTATCCACCCCGATGAGCCCAGTAGCTATGTCATCAAAGTTGCGCTGGAATTATTGATGCATCGCAGTCCCGCTCATGCGGGCCAGGCCGCTTCGTTCGTAGAATCCCTCGTCACAAAGATTTCGCCTCTAGGTCGCCACACTGATACCTGTTCATCTTTCGGAGAGCTCATCAAGCAGCGTGGGTTTGCGAGGCATGAATTTGTAGCAGCATTGGGGGCACTTGAGGCAATTCCAGATTATTCGGCCTATCTGAGTGTCTGGCTCACGCAGCTACAAACCGAAGGAATGGACTTTATGTTGGTTACCGCGGTGCGAGCTGAAGCTGCGCGCGTTGTTCGGGAGCAACTAGCAGGCACAACACCTACCGATGCCCGATCTGTTCACAATTTTTGTGACAGCTGGATCGACCTCAATGAGGCCGGACCATATTTGCGGCCGTACTTCGAGGCGTGTTTAGCCGAACTTACAAAGAATTTCACTAGCTTTCGCGATGCCGAACTACTCGCGCGCTTTGCAATGAGGGCTATTAAAAAATGCGTGGACCCGAACTGAGATTCCTCGTTCGTAGCTTGAGAACTAAGAACTATGAAAAGCTTTCGATTCGAAAACATCTGGCTACTCTCGCACCGCGACAGGAAGGCGAGACACGTGGGCTTCCACCCGAAGAAAAACCTGTTGAGGGGGAGGAACCACACTGGCAAGACGAGCCTGATTCGAAGCATCTTTGAGACCCTAGGTGCCAAGCCCCAGGGGAAGCTAGAATCGTGGGATGAAAATACCGTTTCTCTCCTAGAGTTCTCAATTGGAGGATGTAATTTCTTCGCACTGCACCAGAATGGGCGACGCGCGCTTTTCAACGAAAATCAGGAGATGATCGTCGCCACCTCTAATTTCGGAGAGTGGTCCGAGGCATTCTGCAGCATCACTGATTTTAATTTGGTGTTTACCGATAAAAGAGAGTCAGCTATTAAACCGGCGGACCCTGCATGTTTTTTCCTTCCGTTCTACGTAAATCAGGATGGCAGTTGGCAGTCAGGCTGGAACACCTTTATCGGCCTCCAGAGATTCAGCTCTCCCTGGAGCGCAATCTTGGAGTACTTCACTGGTATATGTCCGCCCGAGTACTATCGGGCTAGAGCCGAAAGAGTTCAAGAATCCAAAGCGCTTGAGGAGCATCGGCGAGAATACAAACTTCTAGAACGCACTATGGAGCGGTTCAGCCGAACGCTGCCCTTATCTGGTCCCAAACTCAACCCTGAGAATTTTGCCCATGAAATTGCACTGCTGACCCATGAGGTTACTGAGCTTAATCAAAGGCAGGAGATGCTTCGTAGTGCAGCCGTCCGTGAGCAAGATTTGCTTTCCAGTCTTGAGCAACAGATTCGATTAGCCGATGACGCTCTCACGGCATATGGTCATGACGCAAAGTACCTTCGGGCTGAGGGGGCGGAACCTCTCATTTGCCCAACTTGTAATGCAGAACATACGAAGTCGTTTCATGACTTGCTCCAATTCGCTGAGGATGCACGCGTGCTACGGGAGCTCGCAGGGTGTCTCCGAGATGACGCGAACGAGGTCCGGAATCGATACGGTGCCACGTTAGCCAGGCTCCATACCCTAGACGATAGCTACCAGCGAATTTCTAATCTTCTAGATACTCGCAAAGGAGACCTAAAATTTAAGGATGTCGTTGAAGGCATTGGGGCGGAAAGCGCAGTCGCGGCTTTCGAAACCGAGCGTAAACTTCTGCAAGGTGCGATCGACAAGGCGCTGGGTACCGTGGATGCTCTAGATGAAAAAATGAAGTTGCTCCGTGCCCCGAAAAGGACTCGGACTATATTAGAAAAGTTCAGATCCTACTACGTGTCCGGGCGTATAGCCTTGCAACTTCCCGCAGTAGACGCATCGAAGATGAAGCTTGCTGGGCGTCCAGATCTATCAGGAAGCGGAGGTCCTCGATCGATTTTGGCTTACTACGCCGCAATCTGGCAAACGTGCCAGGGTATAAACGGCACTTTCGACGTACCCGTGGTAATCGACTCGCCGAACCAGCAAGCTCAAGACGACATCAACTTGCCGGCGGTGCTTCAGTTCATTGCAAAAGAATTACCAGATGACATGCAGCTAATCGTTGGATTAGAAACCGAAACGGACTTTCCGTTTGACAAAGAGATCCACCTGGATGTGCCGTACTCAATGCTCCGGGAAGACGATTGGGCTGAGGCGGAGCTCGTCGTCGAACCATTACTCGAGAAGATGTACACGAAAATGACATCTGATGTTGAGGGGGTGGACAGCGAGTGATGAAAGAACTGATGGCGCTCCGCGCGTCACATCCCTGAGGCTGCTGCTCGCCACCGGTTCTCGTTTCAGCTGAAAGAAACTACATTGCGGTCTCTATTTTCATTGGTTGCTGACACAGAAAGGTTACCAGTCGCCGCCTCTTGAATATGCTCGCTCCACCAAGCCATCATGGGGCGTCTACGGTCAATGTAGTCAGCATGATTGTAAGCGTTTCGAACCCCATTATTGTCGACGTGAGCCAACGCTACTTCGATCAGCTCAGGATTCCATCCGTGCTCATTGAGGACTGTGCTCGCTATTGATCGCATGCCGTGGCTAACCAGGCGCCCTTCGAACCCCATCCTTTTCAATGCCATGTTGGCCGTCTGGCTGTTGCAGTGCGTGCGAGGGTCTCGGTCGGCAGGAAACACATACTCCCGATGCCCACTGTAGGGCTTGATCGCCTCCAAGAGCGCCAAGGCTTGATCAGTGAGAGGAATGATGTGTATTCGCCGCTTCTTCATTCGCTCTGCTGGTATCGTCCAGATCTTCTTTTCGAAGTCAATATCAGCCCAGCGTGATGTAGCCGCCTCGGCCGGCCTGGTCATGGTGTGAAGCTGCCACTCAATTAGGCAGCGCGTGGTTCTCTTGATGCTTGCATTGGCAATCGCCACCATAAGCTCTTTTAACTCATCGGGAGCGAGTGTTGCCATGTTCTTCTTTCTCGGCTTTTTGAAGACGGAGCGAATCCCGCGAAGTGGATTCGCGTGGATCAGTCCCGAATTAACGCCGTAAGTCATGATTTCATTGAGACGCTGAGCCAAACGTTTAACAGTTTCGAGACTGCCTTTCGTCTCAAGGGGGCGAAGCAAAGTGATGACCTTTGGAGCAGTGATAGCGGTGATTGGGGTCGAACCCAGGTCAGGGAAAACATGCAGCGTTAGGGAGCGCCAAATATCCTCGGCATACGCAGGTGTGACTGAGTCCTTTTTGAGCTCGAACCACGCTGTAGAGATATGTTCAAAAGTGTGTTCCGTGGCTGCCTTTTTCGCATGTCGTTCGGCATCGCGTTTCTCCTTGGGATCTAGCCCCTGCGCAACGAGCTCTCTCGCTTCAACGGTTCTCTTGCGCGCTTGAGCCAAGCTGACCTCAGGAAACGTTCCCAGACCCATGTTGATCCGTTTTTTGGTAACGGGTTGGATGTAGTTGAAATTCCACAGCTTAGAGCCATTGATTCTCACTCGCATCTGTAGGCCGTTACCATCCGTGAGGATGTAGTCTTTTTCCTTGACCTTTGCGGCTTTCACTTTTACGTCTGAAAGGCGAGTGGCTTGAGCACCCATGATGTATTCCAGTGCGGTTTATGTATTCCAAAAAATAGCAGGTGAGCGCTTGGAATACCACGTGGAATACACGAGATCGTAGATGGTCTTGGACCCCCACGGACTCTATTGGACCCTAAACCCTTGTGTTCACTGGATTTCAGGCACAAAAAAAGACGTCCGTGGACGTCTTTAGATGTTGAAGTGGTGGAGCCGGGGGGATTTGAACCCGCGTCTAGCTCAAGGCTGGCGCGGGTTGCAAGGCTAAAGCTGCCATAATGCTGTCATTCGATTGCATTGACCAGGCTCACCACGTTGGGAACCTGCTTATCGAGCTGACTCTGGTTGACGGTCACTGATCTACCAAGTACGTCGGCCTGTCCAGAACGAAGGGTCGAAATTGGTATCCCGCAAGCACCCGAAACGACTGAGGCAGTGTTTGCATCATTAACTTCATACTGGAACATCTGTTTAAAGAGGCGCTTGGTGCTGGGTATCGCAGTGCCATTTGGATGAATGCAGAAAAGGTTGGCGTTGGCTTTCCAAACTTCGTAAATTTCATCACCTATTTCATTTACTACGGTCTTGAAGGCGGTTGCCGAGGACTGATTCATTTGGGTTAGGCGATTGCCGATATACATATAGATGTCTGGGAAGCTCATCCGGTATCGGGTGGTGTTAAGGAAGAACTCCGACTGCTGTTGGCCAGCCTGACGCGCAATACCATAAACCAGCGATAGCACAGCCCTTACTGCGCGTTTGCTGGAGCCGTCAGCTGAAAACGGGATCAGCAAGCGGTCAGCAGCAGACATTGCGAGTTCGGTGTAAACAGAAAAGCTTGGATTACAGTCGATAAAGACAGTGTGATCAGCGTCGTTCCAGCTTTCCGCAATATCGTTAATCAGGTCGCTCAGCCAAGTATGTACAATCCGCCAAGCATCTTGTGGGCCAGGGAAAGTTGCAGACATCACACGAGAGGCTTGAATCTCTAATTGTTCATCGCCAACCACGAGATAAAGATTGTCAGGCACACGATGGTTGATCGTCGCCGCTTGCGTTACGAAGTTTGCACCAGTCCGAGGATTTACATAGGGGCTTAGAATCCTGTCTTCAATATAACCAGCAATCGTGCGTCTGGGATTGGTCTGATGAATTGCATTCAGCGCGTTCTCACCATCTTCGATACCGCCAAGGATCATCGACGATGAATTTGCTTGAGGACACACATCGATGACCAGCACCCGCTTTTCGGGATGCTGCCGAGCGTATTCAGAGGCGATCTGGAACGTCAGATAGCTTTTCCCCACCCCACCTTTGTTGTTCCAAAGCGCGTAAATTGCCATTGCTGCCTCCAGTCTGTTCGATTGCGTGCATGCTAAACCATGCTTGGCTATTACTGTTAAATCTTGCGCGAAAATGTGGACCCAGGGAGGTTTGCTTGCTCCGTTTTCGTGCCAGTAACCCCTGACCAGATCTGCTCCGCTCGCGATCCGGCATCTGCATCCGCCGAGGGCATCCATCTGCCATAGACGCGGGCAATCATAGTCCAATCACTATGCCCCATTTGTTTCGCAACCCACATCGGGTGCTCCCCCGCTGAGAGCATCATGGAGGCATAGGTGTGCCTAGTTTGATAGGGGCGCCTGTACCGCACGCCTGCCTTTTTCATTGCGTGATGCCACATAGTCTTGCGGATCGGCTGATCTCCGGCCCACCGTTCAAGCGTGCGAGGATTCTGGAAAATCTCCTTGTCCGCCAGGAGGGTATGCTCTTTCTGCGCCTTGAGCGCCTCCATGGCGGGGAGCAGCAACTTCACTGAGCGCCTGCCTGCTGCGGTCTTGGTCACCTCCGCCTCTCCACCTGCAGCCTGGGTCATTGCCCGGCTGATCATTACTTCCCCCCGAACCCAGTCCACATCATCCCAATCCAGTGCGACAAGCTCGCTTGTCCGGAGCCCTGTCCAGATTGCGAACTGCACCATATTTCTGGCCTGTCCGCTCAAGGCTGCGAGAATTGCCTGCTGCTCCTCGGGAGTGAATGGGTCAACATCATCATCCCTCGGTGGCGCCTCTTTCCTGGAATATGTCCACCCGGCCAGCGGGTTCAAGTCCAGCAGCTCTTCGTCGACCGCATCATTCAGGGCTGATCGGAGACAGCTCTGGATATTACTCAGTGTCTTGTTGCTGACCTGTAATCTGTCCAGCCAGCCGCGGATTACCTTCCGCTTCAAGTCCACCAATAGGTGGTGACCAAGCGCAGGAGCGAGCCTGAGTTCGACAATCTTACGGTAGCCCTCAAAGGTGCTGCTAGAGATATGCTTTTGCTTCGCCGCCAGCCACCTGGACAGAAATCCGCCTACGGTTTCCTGGCAGGTCTCTGGTGAAAACTTGGTGGCCCGAGGGGACCCTGGGAACGTCACGGAATAGTCGAACGTCCCCTGAGCAATGGCGTACTCGATCGCTGCCTTGTGCTGCTGAGCCTTCTTCAGGTTAGTGGAGGTGGGCTTGAGCGAGACGCGCTCCCGGCACCGAACGCCGCGGTACATGAACGTGATCTCGATACTCGAGTCTGAGACTGCCCTGACCCCGCTCCCGCCTCTACCCATGTCTCGTATCCTTCCATATCGATAAGCGTCCGGCCGTCCGGCGCTTTTAGCCAAATCTCACCGAGCCGCCAGATGCCATCGCGGATCTTGGAGCGGATCGCGTCCTCGGTGTAGCCAGACTCGCTGGCGAATTTCCTGACGGTCACGTAGCGCATGTGTCGTTACTCCTGACTGATCAGGGTTTGCGATCGTGCGCAGGGAGGCGCAACTGCTCGTTGACTCCGGTGAGCTGGAAAAGCGTTGTCTTCCGATTTTTCGGTGATTTCCTGCTTTTGCCGGCAGCGGTTGACTTTGTTTTTGGTCATTTCCCAAGTCCATTTCAGCTACACGGATAGCCTACGGGCGGCTGTCCAGCGTGTGTTTCGCTTTCACGCAACAAAAGCGACGGAAATCAAAAGACGGAAATTCCCTGCCAGGGCGACGATCTCCCCGCAACGTGGTGTGAGTCCGGTAGACCTGTAAAACTCAAGGGTCACCTCAGGTCTGCTGCAGTTTTTTCTGCTCGTATGCGATGCGGTTCATTACGCAAACTGGAATTTCAAATCCTTGGATATTTGTTTTGAGGGTTTCGCAACCGTCTTCGACGATTACGCAGGGCACGCCCCGACGGAAACGCATTCCCCTCCCGGTGTAATTGCGCAGGATGATTTCCCAGGACTCGTCGTCGTAATAGAAGGCCGTGATCTCAGCCCAGCTGGCCGCAACGCCGCTTCCAACAATGCCTGCTGGGGTGAGGCAGAAAATTTCTACTTGGTTTTCCTGTGTCACAGGTACGGCGTGAATCCGGCCATTCGGTGCTACTGGTGGGAAAGTCTGTCCATTGCTTAAGTGACGAAATTCCATGTTGGTGCTCCACATGCATGAGGTTGCATGACACCGTATGCCAGGCTCTGGAAATCCCAAGCCTACGGAGCTCAAAGGCTTATGCCATTGGGTTTCCTGGACGCGTTCGTAACCTGTGGCAATCAAAACAGGGAGTGGCGCCATGGGTAACAAATCAACAACGATCCGAATCGGTTTGCTGGCAGCGACAGTAGCTCTTCTGGTTGGGTGCTCTGGCACCCAGGGGGCTAGGACTGTGCAGCTTCCTGAGCCGAAGGATGTGCCGAGGGAAAAATGGTCGGATGCTATGCATGTTCTGACCGCCATGGGGATTTCCGGGCAGCGTGACGTTCCAATCGAGCTGGTACGGGCAGTTGATGGAGCTAGCCCTGTCGGCGGCTCTGGGGCAGTGCTTGGGGATGCTGGACTAAGCGCAGTTAGCTTTGCGTCTCCACCTACAGGCCTGAGTGGCGGCGCAGCAGCGGGAATTGGCTTGGGTTTAATGCTATTGGGTGGGACGAGCGATCCGGCGCGCACAACCCAGGTTGTCGCGTGGGTGCCCGCTGACCAGGCAAGTTCGCCGTACGCGGCATCTGCTCTTGCATTGCGTAAGGTCGAAGACGCTCGCGAGATGGTTTTTGCTAATGGCCTATCGAAGCTGCCAATGCAAACAGGTAAATATCCTGATGGCCATGCCCGCAGCTATGCATCCCTGACAGATAGCTACGCGGAGCGGTCGATTCCATACAGTGATGAGGTTGCTAAATCGCCGAGCTTTCTGATATCGCCACTCAGCTACGGGCCGATCTTCATCCGTGACAACCAGTTCACGCTTGATGCCTACAAGAACGACATGACGACGTCGGAAGCCATGCTGCTTGCATCGCAACACCTACCTGAGTGGATCTACATCTACCACCCTGGCCAGCGGCTGAGAAAGAACTCGATCCCTGCGGCAATCTTCAATCAGGGCAGGGCATTTTACTTCGTAGGGAAGTAATTCTGCTGACCTGTACCGCCGTGGGTTTTTGCAAACCTGCGGCGATTTTTTGGGTATGCCTATCCAGATACAGGCTTGTTTTGTCTTTTTCGAGCTTCCCGCTTGATAAGTAACACCCAAAGTGGAACATTATTAGTAGAACGCCCTAACTGATACAGGCACTCATCATGTTCATCCGCGCATACCTCCGAGCCTCCACCGAAGAACAAGACGCCGGCCGCGCTCGGGCCGCGCTCGAGCAGTTCGCCAGCGACCATAACAAGATGATTGCGAGCGTGTACCTGGAGAACGCCAGCGGCGCCACCTCAGATCGGCCTGAGCTGCTGCGCCTGCTCAAGGATGCCCGCAAGGGTGACGTGCTGCTGGTGGAATCTATAGACCGCCTTTCGCGCCTCCCGGTTGAGGACTGGCAAAAGCTCAAAGCCGCCATCGACTCCAAGGGCCTGCGAATCGTGGCGCTTGACCTGCCTACCAGCCACCAAGGAATGCAGGACACCAAGGGCGACGAGTTCACTGGCCGGATGCTGGGGGCCATCAACTCAATGCTTGTGGAAATGATGGCAGCTATTGCCCGCAAGGATTACGAGCAGCGGCGAGAGCGTCAGGCCCAAGGTATTGAAAAGGCCAGGGCGGCCGGCAAATACCAAGGACGCCCGGTCGATGCCGATTTACACAAGCGAGTGAAAGAGCTATTGGAGGCCGGTCTAGGTATACGCGCGACGGCCAGACACGCCAATTGCTCTACTACGACAGTCCTCCGAATCAAAGCGATAGACGAATAGTAACTATCTGGCCCTAGGGATCTCTTTCAATACTTTCCTCAAGTCAAACCCCCGTATCCGACCTTCCTCAAGCAGCTCCGTAAATTGCTTTATGTACAGATGAGAGTCGGCTTCTGAAGGCTTTTCTGCGTCTATGAGAAATATTGGGAGCATCTTCTGAATCACATCCTTGCCATGAGCAATTAGTCTCTCTTCGCTCCATTCGCTCATATACCTGCGTGCCCGGTACTGTGCTTCTACCAATTCCTGTAAAGACTGAGGGTCAGGCCGAGGACCGTGGTTGTGCTCAAATTGGAGGCCAGAGGTTTCGCTCGTACTTTCAAAGTTGTGACCCTGCGAGCGCGCCCAAGCTTGCAGGAAAAACTGAATTTCTTGCTCAATTTTATGATGGCGATGAGCATTGAAGGGATTGCTTATAATAAAGGTCGGCAGGCGCGTCGATCTGCCACCACCTTGCTGTAGCCGGTAGGTAGTCTGGATCAAAATTATAAAATCAATCTCCGAGAACCGGCCCGGATCTTTGCCATCACCGGTAAGCCGGGAGCTGAACCTGTCAGCGAGCCGAGAGGCAGGAATGCTTTCAACGGTGTCATTCAATATGAGCGCGATCCCTGGGGTGTCGGGATCAAGGCTCAATAGCCTTTTGGATGAGGCAATCTGTTGTTTGGCATTTCTAAGCACCCCCTCAACCATCCTAGTTGCGTTAGAAAAAATTTTGTCCAGATGTTCTTGCCCTCCCCGCGTGTTCTTCATCGCGGTTTCAAGGTCATAGTCGCCAAAGATCAGCGGAAAATCGTCAGACTCCATTAGCGATTTGGCACCATCCAAAATCTTATCTTTCGGATCAATCTTAAGCGTTTTGAGTTCGACAACCGCTTGCCTGTTGAAAAACAGATAATCGGCGATCTTGACGCCATCAGGCTGAGCAACATGACCGTCGAGAGGCGTCACGTGGTCTTGGCTTTGGAGGAAGCTAATCATGCGCTCCTCGATATCCCGCACACTGTCCATTCGATACCTATCCATTGATATACGGGTAGGCCAGACATTGTAGACGCAGCTAGCGAAGCAGTTCTACGTGCAGTTGAGCAGCAGTGGCATCCGTACGAATTCTACCCTGGCGGTATTCAGGTCGCCTGGATTGCACTGGCTCGTTTAACGTCACAGGCGACGGCGCAGTGCTCGAATCATTTTGGCGCGCATGAAAACGGTTGTGACTGACACCGCAAGCGCTAAACCACCCGCCAGTTCGCCGAAACGGAGGAACGCAACGATGTTCACCAGGGCGAGAACCATAAGGCCGTAGAACTCGGCATTGGCCTTGCCGGCAGTCAGGGCCTGATGTTCGGTGAGCATCCACTTCGGCGACAGACAGAATGGGCATACGGACGACTCCGGGTCACGACCACCCACAGGTACTCCGCTGATGTAGAACGGCGCGCTGGTGACCACTTTTGGAACCATCATCTTCTTGCAGCACTGGCACTCAACTTTGCTCATGACGTGAACCTGCTGGACTTGGCACATGACTGAACATTACCCGAGCGCTGGTGAATCCCAAGCCACCGCCATGCGGGCCTGCAGGTGCCTGCAAGGTCAGTCGGTGTGACGTTTTTTATCGAGATGATCCGCGACCTTGTAGCCAATCACCGCCGCCAATCCCAACGTGCCGATTACGCCAATGACCGCGTAAACCAGTAGCTCAATAGTGTCCATGTCTTGCTCCTTCTGGGCTATAAATTTGCACGGAATCCAGCTTCTCACCTGTTGTGCCAATCCCAAGAATTTCTTCCACCTCAACCCCCCTCCCTCCGGCACTTGGCTGATTAAATTCCAGAGCTACCGGCGCACCGCTCCTATCCGCTGCGCGACACGAGTTCAAAAAACATGCTCACACCACCTCTATTGCTTATGGGAGTCTGACGGTTCACCTCACATAGAGGGAATCTGTGGATTTTTGGCGAAGGGGTGTCGTGAAGGGGTGTTGCCGCTATAACCCGCATGTTTACTGGATTTCAGGTTATTCAGGTCGTCTTGCACAGGTTTAAGGGGTGTTGTGAAGGGGTGTTGTTGCCCAGGTAAGGGGTGTCGTGAAGAGGTGTTGCGGCTACAACCCGCATGGTTGCTGGGTTTCAGGTTGTTCAGGGTGTCTTGTGCAGGTTAAGGGGTGTCGTGAAGGGGTGTTGTTGCCCAGGTAAGGGGTGTCGTGAAGGGGTGTTGTTGCTCAGGTAAGGGGTGTCGTGAAGAGGTGTCGTCGCTGCAGTGCTACGATTTCAGGGCTCCCACCCTTCGCAATGTGCCATGTGGCAGCAGTAATTCAACAACGGATAACAACTGAGCATCAGGACGGGACAGCGACAACAAATGAGCGACACATGACGACCTACTAGCTGAGCGAGAGGGCGTGTTTAATGAATGCGCAACAGATGACGACGGTGGGCTGGATCCGTGATCGTTGCATAGTTCGATAGGCAGAAACCGTCCATAAGCAGCAGCTCTAGACCGACAGCTAACGACCCATTGCAGCCGGCCAGCCTTTAGCAAAACCTCTACTTTCTAGGGTGCTGCAGTCGCACAGTACCGGCAAAGCGCCACTTACGTATAATGTGGTAAAGCTTGCAGTCTGCAGCCAAAGCGCCACCAACGCAGATGGAGTCTTATTTACCGCTCAGGCTTGATGGTTTTGACATCAAATATCCAAGAAATATACCTAAAGGCTTTGTTGAGTAGCATGAATAGAAAGAGCGTACGAAGAAACAGGAAGTTACTAAAGTCCTTGTCGAATGAGCAACTGGCTAGCTTCAATGTGATTGGAGACTATGTCGCAGATCAAAAAAAAAGGAAGTTCTTGGATGGGTTGCACGACGAAGACAGGGAAGCCCTGCTTAGTATCATACCGTGCATTACATTTGCATCTGAATATGATGTTGAGAAACTTAATTCAAGCATATTATATCAAAAAATACATACCCTGCTGAAAGAAAGCGAAGCAAACGGGGCAATCAAGCAGGAATTAAGTGAAGCATATAGCATTCAATTGAATTACACTAGAAATTATTTGCACATAAAGAAAGGGAGATTAATAAGGGGGTTTACTTTCTAATGCCGCATCAAACTTTAAAAAACTAAAAAGAAAAAACCCAGAAAAAGCCAATTTAATGCTGGAGAATTGCATATCGAAAGCGAGCAATATGCAAAAGGAGCATCTTAAAATCATAGATGACCTATTATTTCTTCACGAGCATAGCCCCATTCTTTTACGCCTGACTCCTGCGCTGCTGAGAACGAAGATTAGCGAAGTTGATCATCTTAGTTTGGCTGCAGCAATAATTACAAATCCTAAGCTTCAACTTATACAGCTCATTCATTTAGATGGCTGCTGGGAATCATTTCCACTGAAGTGGTATGTAAATAATTTACCTACAACAACAGGGCGAATGCTATTTGAGATATTTAAGGGTGGGGGCGACATATCTGGGGTTTTCGCCTCAAGCTATATAGATGGAAAATTCGAAAACCTCAGTGAGCTTTTATCCAGCACGTACTTAACTCATCCAATGTCTCATGTATTGTGTTCTAGATCCCACGTAGTCAAGGATGTTCTAGCCTGCTTCAAGCAAAAAATATACTCTGCTGCTGTCTGCACTGCGCTTACAATTATCGAAGGTGTGCTGTGGGATTTCTCTAGGGAGTACAATCATATCGCGGATGTAAAAATCTATCACGATGATGAGTGTTCAGTCCTCTTGTTAGCCTCTGGGAAGACGATGGAGAAATTTACGATTGGTAACCTTTTAAAGCAAACCGGCCTTGGTGATCTGTTTGACAAGCACTTCATCTCCTACTTTTGTGATGAACTTTATAATGAGCGCAACCCTATACTGCATGGTCAGGATACGGAATCGTTTACTGTGAAAAACTCAGCCAAAAAAATTGCGACCATAGAGTTTATTTTGCGTAGGATAGAAAAATTTAATAAGGAAAATGTTATGCAGCGTATAGAAGAAGATCTTCCTGCTGACATCAAAGATTTACTCAGGATCTAATCCAAATCGAATGGCTGCTTCTGGCCGTTAGCCGCCGCTGGCAATTTCATATTTTTGCATGCTGAATTCGTGTAAAGGTGCCTCTATCAAGAGTGCAGATTATTCCTCCCAACCATGGTGGGGCTACCTACCGGCCTTTTGAGTAAATAAGCTGGGACGAGGCTATGTATTTCGCCAGACATATCGCGTCGATGGGCGGCCACCTTTCTCACCGGCAACCTCGTAGCCAACGATGAAGTCGTGTTCAACCAGAATTGCGAGCGCATTATTCACGGCGTCCTGCGAGCCCAATCCCGTCCAGTCCTTCTGGCGCACCTCTCGTGCGGTAAACGGCTCGGGTAATTTCTGCTGACGTTCCAGGAGCAACCGGGCCCCCAGTAGTGGGGCGTTAATTGCTGCACCGTACAACCGCTGTGCATGGCTCATCAGGTAGTCCGCCCAGCCAATTGCTCGGCTAGCAGCCTCTGCACTGACCACTTGCTGTCCTCCGCCGATAAGCTCGAATAGAAGTGCTAATCCGGCAATGGTCTGCGGCATCTTTAGGAAGTGGGATTGCAATGCTGGATGTAATTCTTCCCTCCGGCTTTCCTGCATGTGACGGGTATACCAAGCGTTAAATATCTCCTGAGCCTCCGGGCTGAACCTGAGTGCAGAACGAGGCTCATCGGGTATTTGGTCGAGCTGCTCGATAACCCAATCCACACGCTCAGTGGCGGCTTTGTTCGGCCAGCGGTCCACCAGACGCCATTCGTGGACATCGTCGGGATAAACGGCGAGTTGCAGGCGCTGAATCAGGCCGTCATCCAATTCGCCGCTGATCGCGGCGCGCACCAGCGATGCGATTCGTGACGGTTGAGTGCCGCCGATCAAGGATAAACAGCACGACTCGATGAAAATGGTGCCGCGCCCAATGCGGTCGTAGGTGAATGAGCCGTTGCCATCGAAACATTCCAGGTAGAACGCTCGCGCAACAGAACCGTCCTCGCTCTGTATCGTCGCCAGCCAGCCTCCCAGCTCGTCACGCACAAGCAGTAGGCCGTTGGGGTTTTCGTTGAGCAGTTCGCCGAGTTTCTCGACAGATGAGTCGTTGACGATGTACCGGCGCAGGACTGGAGCCTGCATGTCGCTGGAAAGTCTGTTCAGTTCCGCCAAAGCTGCGTTCTTGTCACCGCTACCGAGAAGTTTTTTTGCCTTGACCTTGGCGGCGTTGCGCTCCATTTCGAGCAGCTCGCTTCTGGCCTTGTGCTCAGCCTCAGCCAGGCCGTACTGTTTTCGCTCCCTGGACTCCAGGGCATGCAGTGGGCGCAATGCCTGTTTGAGTGCTGGCGATTTCATCGCTGATGGCCGACCGATGATGACGCCCCATTGATTGGGGACGACCATCCAGTCGTCGTGTTGTTTCGGGTGGATGGTAAATTTGCGACCCACCACAGCGCTGGCAGCAACCACAAGTGCGACCCCAATAAAGTCTGGTGGGCACTGGGTGCGTTCAGCAACATCGCGTACATACTCCCGCAGATCGGCTGGCAATAGCTCGTCACGCCAGGGCGTGACCCGAGACAGCCCGCTCGGGAGCGGCTTTGGCGCAATTTCCAGACTCAGATATGAGGTAAGTGCCGGCTCGGGCATCTCTGCCAAGAAGGGCGGCATCTGCTCGTGCGTGGTCATTGCTCATCTCTCTCGGAGAGATCCTGAGTGACGCCATCACGCTCGCTGATCTTGCTCTCCAGCCAGGCCTCCACCTCCGCAACTACGAAGTAAACGCCAGCCTGTTTGCTCGGGCCAAATTTGATAGGGCGAGGGAAGCTGGGGTCGCTTTCGCGCAGCTTTTCAAGGCCGGAGCGGCTCTTGTCAAAGCACTGCTGCAGAGAGGTGTTGTTGATCAGGTATTTCTTGTGGGCATGTGTCGGCATGCTTGGGTCTCTGTGTGTAAGCCGGACACATATTTAATAACCCTTACAGACTTCTGGGACGCGATTTCAAACCGGAAAAACGTCGGAAAACGCTTTGCCGGATGTTGAGGCAGCCGAGGATAGGTTTCGCGGGCAGGGAGGCTGTCATAAAGCTGGCATTCCCCAGCCAAAACAGCCCATTTGGACACAAAAAAGGCACTTGCGAGATTCGCTAAGTGCCTGATTTGTTTAACGTGTTTGGTGGAGCCGGGGGGATTTGAACCCCCGTCCGCCAGTACTCCGCTGTCGGTACTACATGCGTAGCCATCTCAACTAAGTTAATCCGCAGCCGCCCGAGTGGCAGGGTGCTTTGGACGAGTTGGGTAAGTTTTAGTCGCTTTGCCCCCAACGTGCTACACGACGATCCTGTTCTGTATGACAATCACTTCGGGTTTACAGGCATCCCCTAGTGATTGCTGGAGCCGAAGCTACCAGGAGAGCGGGCTCAGCTGCTTACGCAGCGAGAGCGTAACCCTCGTAGTTTTCGTCATTGGCAACTATAGAAAGTTGCAACAGTGGATTTACGAGTTCTGTTACCAACTCGGCATGCACCTAGAGTTTCGCGACCGGCGTCGAATCCTAATCGGCCCCAACTCAGCTCTAGAGCTGAGCGTGCTTTTCAGCACGCAAGGCGGAGTATACGCCTTTATGCGGACGACGTCGACTGCGGGTGCCGTCGTCCGTTTGCCGCGTGTTGCTTAGGTCCCGCTGCCGCCAGCGGTGCCGCTGCCTTTGTCGGTCTTTTCGAGGCGCTGGAGCACTTTGCTGGTGATGGTGATGCATTCTTTGGTGTCGCCGCTGGCTTGGGCGGCCTTGGCTTTGTCGACGTGCTCGGTCAGGGTTTTGTCGAGGCCTTCGGAGGTGGCGCCAGCGGTGGCCATGCTGTCGTCGATTTTCTGCAGGTTGATCGCGCAGAGGTCGTCGGCAGCAAACGCTGGCGAGGCCAGCAGTGTGGCAGCCGCGAAGAGAGCGGAAAGCGCAGTACCTTTCATGGGTGTCTCCTTCTGGAAGGCCTCTGGAAGGCGGGCCTGTAAAGATGGACTGCGCGGTTTCCGCGAGGGTTCAATGCAAATGCTGGCCTGCTGACATGGCTGTCGTTATTGGATCGCGTCGCGTAGGGCTTTGCCGCTTTCTATGTCGGTGCCGAGGGCTCGGGCTAGAGCGCTCAGGTAGCGGGCGGCTTCGAGGGCGACGGGGTCGTCGTTTTTGTCGGCTTGCTGGGTGAGGTGGCGGACCATGCTCAGTAGCGCGGACAGTTCCTGGAAGGCGCGCTCGACGTGCACGCCGGGCTTGATGCGGTAGAGGTCGTGGCAGGTTTCGGTGCCAACGGTGGTCCAGCTGTCAAGGTCGTGGGTCATTGCGGCGCTCCTTCTTCAACGGTGGCGCGGCGCATGACGTGTTCGACCAGGGCGCGGGCGGTTTCAGCGGCGTGGGCGGCGTTGCTGAGCATGTTCAGGCCGGGCTCGCCGGCGTGATGGCGGCAGTGCTCGTCGATGGTCTCGATTACACCGCGTAGCAGTTCGCTGGAATGAGCGAGCGCGTCGGGCGTGGGCAGGTCGTTGTGAAGCGAGAAGAAGGGGTTGTTGAGCATTTTGAAGCGGGGCGGATCTGGAACTAATTTTTTCATGGCACCTTACCGATCTAGGTCATCAGGAGCTGCCAAGTAGATTCCTCTCACAGAATTGGGTGGCAGCCGAATGCGGGGTGAGAGACCGGCAAAGATCGGTAAAATCCGGCCAGACCGAAGCCTGCCCGCATTGCGGCTGCCATTGCAGTGCTACCGACCATCCCGGGCTCTCACACCCTTGTCGCCTGAAAATGGCGACCCGAGGAAATTAGCCCTGATGGCCAAGATCAACAACAGCGAAACGGCGTCAGCGCCCGTAGGATAATTCCCAAGACCCCAATCCAGAAGCATTTGGTTTCAGGTTCGGAAATGTCCTACGGAAACCCGCAACCAGACACCGCCGACCCCAGATTCAGATCACCCGCGCCCGAGTCACCCGATCCACCAGATAAACCAACCCGTGATAGTCGATCCCGCTATTGCTCGACAGCCCAATTTCACACGTACGGCTGGTCGAAATCCCCTCGCTGCAGTACTGCACCGCATCCTTCAAACTGCGCAGCGCATGGTTGTTCAGCTCCGGCGTGGTAAAGCCCTTGTCGCCGGCAAACCCACAGCAATGAATCCCCTCGGGGATCACCACCTGCTTGCTGCAACGCCGCGCCAGGTCAATCAGCGCCTGGCTTTCACCGAGGTGCTGGGTACTGCAGGTGACGTGCACCGCCACCGGCTCCTCCTGCGGGGTGAACTCCAGTCGGTCGACCAGGAAGGTGCGGATGAAGCGCACCGGGTCGTACAGGTCGAGGCGGGTTTCGCCAAGGTCCTGCACCAGGCGCAAGGTGCACGGGCTGGTGTCGCAGTACACCGGGTCGATGCCGCCGCGGGTGGCCAGCAGCAGGGCGTTGATCAGCTCCTGGCGCTTGTGTTCGGCCTGCTCGGCGTAACCTTTTGAGGCAAATGGCTGGCCGCAGCAGAGGCTGTCGGCGTTTTCGGGGAATACCACCTGGTAACCGGCTTTTTCCAGCAGGCGTTGGGTTTTGTCCAGCAGCGAGCTTTGTTCGCGATCGGCGTAGGCCGGGCCCATCACCCGCGACACGCAGGCGGCGAGGTACACCACGCGGGGGCGGGCGTCGTTGCTGGCCGGGCCGAAGTCGATGGCGCGCAGCGGTTGCGGCATGGCGCTGGTCCACTGCGGCAGGCGGCCGTTGCTGGCTTTACTTAATGAGGCGCTGAGACGTGCGAGGCGCGGCGCACCGAGCAGTTTGCGGGCGCCGTTGGCGGCGGCGAGGGTGAAGCGGGCGCCGCGCAGGGTGGCCTGGAAGTGCTCGGCAAGCCAGTCGGCGGTTTTGCCGTGGTCGGCGGCTTGGCCACGCAGCTTTTTCACCAGCTCGCCGGTGTTGATGCCGACCGGGCAGCGCTGGGCGCACAGGCCGGTGGCGGCGCAGGTGTCGATGCCTTGGTACTGGAAGTCGCGCAGCAGTTGGCGCACGTCTTCGCCGGCGCGCTTTTTCGCCTGGATGTCGCGCCACATGACGATGCGCTGGCGGGGGCTGAGGGTCAGGCCTTTGGACGGGCACACCGGTTCGCAGAAACCGCACTCGATGCACTTGTCGACGATTTCGTCGGCCGCGGGCAGCGGTTTGAGGTTTTTCAGGTGGATATCCGGGTCTTCGCTGAGCACCACGTCGGGGTTGAGTATGCCGTTGGGGTCGAGCAGGCGCTTGAGTTGCCACATCAGTTGGTAGGCGTCTTTGCCCCATTCCAGCTCGACGAAGGGCGCCATGTTGCGGCCGGTGCCGTGCTCGGCCTTGAGCGAGCCGCCGAATTCGACGGCGACCAGTTGCGCGACGTCGTCCATGAAGGCCTGGTAGCGGGCGACTTCGGCGGCGTTGTTGAAGCCTTGGGTGAAGACGAAGTGCAGGTTGCCTTCCAGGGCGTGACCGAAAATGATCGCCTCGGCGTAGCCGTGTTTGTCGAACAGCTGGATCAGGCGGTTGACGCCTTCGGCGAGCACTTCGACGGGGAAGGTGACGTCTTCGATGATGACTGTAGTCCCGGTCTGACGCACGGCGCCGACCGCGGGGAAGGTGTCTTTTCGGATTTTCCACAGCAGGTTGTACACGGTCGGGTCTTCGCTGAAGTCGACCTTCTGCTCCAGCGGGAACTCGGCAATCGACGCCATGATCAGCTCGAGTTGCTCGTGCAGCAGCGTCTGGCTGGCGGCGCGGGACTCGATCAGCAGGGCGCAGGCGTTGTCCGACAGGGCGCGGACCCACACCGGCATGCCGGGTTTGCTCTGCACGGAGCGCAGGCTGCGGCGGTCGAGCAGCTCGACGGCGGACACCGGCTGGTTCTTGAGCACGGTGACGGCCTTGCAGCAGCTTTCCACGGTGGGAAAGACGATCAGCGCCGAGGCTTTGTGCGGGTGGTCGAGCACGGTGTCGTAGGTCACGGCGCTGATAAAGCCGAGGGTGCCTTCGGAGCCGACCAGCAGGTGTTGGAGAATGTCGAGCGGCTGGTCGTAGTCGATCAGGGCATTGAGCGACAGGCCGGTGGTGTTTTTCAGGCGGTACTTGTGGCGGATTCGCGCAGCCAGTTCAGAGTTGGCGCGGGTCTCCTGGCCGAGTCGGGCCAGCTCGGCGAGCAGGGCGCCGTGGCTTTGCTCGAAGGCGGCGACGCTGGCTGGGTCTTCACTGTCGAGGCGGGTGCCGTCGGCCAGCACCAGGCGCAGGCCGGCGAGGGTGTGGTAGGTGTTTTGCGCGGTGCCGCAGCACATGCCGCTGGCGTTGTTGGCGACGATGCCGCCGATCTTGCAGGCGTTGATCGAAGCTGGGTCGGGGCCGATCTTGCGCCCAAACGGGGCCAGCCAGGCGTTGGCCTGAGCGCCGATGACGCCGGGTTGCAGGCGGATCTGCTCGCCCTGGCGGCGGATTTCCTTGCCGTTCCAGCTGTCGCCGAGCACGATCAACACCGAGTCGCTGAGGGCCTGGCCAGACAAGCTGGTGCCGGCGGCGCGGAAGGTTACCGGCACGCGTTCGCGCTGGGCCAGTTGTAGCAGGCCGACCACTTCGTCTTCTGATTCGACGCGCACCACCAGTTGGGGGATCAGCCGGTAAAAGCTGGCGTCGGTGCCAAAGGCCAGGGTTGAGGTCGGGTCGCTGAAGCGGCGGTTGGCGGGGATCAGGCGCTCGGCATCTCTGAGGAACGCGGCAGGCAGGCTCATGCAATCTCCTCGCGGGGCCGTCGCATCTGTGGCGCAACGTGCCCCGGGCAATCAGGCGGTGTGGGGTAGGGCGCGTCAGGCGCCCAGTTCGCGGACCAGCGAGTCGCGGCTGATTTCGCTGATCGACTTGGCGCCGGTCAGCACCATGGCCACGCGCATTTCTTTTTCGAACAGGGCCAGCAGGTTTTTCACCCCGGCTTCGCCGTGGGTGGCCAGCGCCCAGAGGAAGGCGCGGCCGATCAGCACGCTGTCGGCGCCGAGGGCGATCATGCGCACCACGTCGAGGCCGCTGCGGATGCCGGAGTCGGCGAGGATCTTGATGTCGCCCTTGACCGCATCGGCAATCGCCGGCAGCGCGCGGGCGCTGGAGAGCACGCCGTCGAGCTGGCGGCCGCCGTGGTTGGAGACGACGATGCCGTCGGCGCCGAACTTGACCGCATCACGGGCATCATCCGGGTCGAGGATGCCTTTGATGATCATCGGGCCGTCCCAGAATTCGCGGATCCACTCAAGGTCCTTCCACGAGATCGACGGGTCGAAGTTGTTGCCCAGCCAGCCTATATAGTCGGCAAGGCCGGTGGGGTTGCCGCGGTAGGTGGAGATGTTGCCCAGGTCATGCGGGCGGCCCATCACGCCGACGTCCCAGGCCCACTGTGGGTGGGTCATGGCTTGCAGCACGCGGCGCATCGGGCCGTTGGCGCCGCTCATGCCGGAGTGGGCATCGCGGTAGCGCGCGCCGGGGACGGGCATGTCGACGGTAAAGATCAGGGTTTTAACGCCGGCGGCCTTGGCGCGCTCGAGGGCGTTGCGCATGAAGCCGCGGTCTTTCAACACATACAGCTGGAACCACATCGGCCGGTCGATCGCCGGGGCGACTTCTTCGATCGGGCACACCGAGACGGTCGACATGGTGAAGGGGATGCCGTGCGCGGCGGCGGCGCGGGCGGCCTGCACTTCGCCGCGGCGGGCGTACATGCCGGTCAGGCCGACCGGGGCGAGGGCGACCGGCATGCTCAGGGTTTCGCCGAACAGCTGCGTCTGCAGGTTGAGTTCGGACATGTTGTTGAGCACGCGTTGGCGCAGGGCAATGCTGGCCAGGTCGTCGACGTTGCGGCGCAGGGTGTATTCGGCGTAGGCGCCACCGTCGGCGTAGTGGAACAGGAACGGTGGCAGCTTGCGCTGGGCCGCGACGCGGTAATCGGTGGAGGCAGAAATGATCATGGATGCTCGCTGCAAAGGTGGTGAGGGGTGGCTGCCGGGCGCAGTCGAGTGCGCCCGGCCCCTGTCACTTTAGTGGTGAACCAGCATGCCGGTGAGCCAGTAGGCTTGCACCAGGGTGATCACGCCGACGATGGTGGCGAAGAACAGGCTGTGCTTGACGGTGAAGCGGAACAGGTCCGATTCCTTGCCAACCAGGCCGGTCGCGGCGCAGGCCACGGCGATCGATTGTGGCGAGATCATCTTGCCGGTCACGCCGCCGCTGGTGTTGGCCGCTACCAGCAGGGTGTCGCTGACGCCGATCTGGTGCGCGGTGGTGGCTTGCAGCGAGCTGAACAGGGCGTTGGACGAGGTGTCCGAGCCGGTCAGGAACACGCCCAGCCAACCGAGGAACGGCGAGAAGAACGGGAACGCTGCGCCAGTGCCGGCCAGGACCAGGGCCATGGTCGAGGACATGCCGGAGTAGTTGGTGACGAAGGCGAACGCCAGCACCATGCCGATCGACAGGATTGGCCAGCGCAGCTCCCACAGCACTTCTTTGAAAGTGGTAATACCAGTTTTGAAGTTGATCTTCAGCACCCACATCGAGACCAGTGCCGAGAGGAAGATCGCGGTGCCGGTGGCGGAGATCGGGTCGAGCTTGAACACCGCTGGCATGGCGGTTGGGGCTGCAACGATCGGCGCGGTCTTGATCACCAGCTGGTCGAGGTGCGGGATGGCGAAGTTGAAGACGAAGTTGTACATCGCGCCGCCGGGGGCGAACGCGGCCTTGAATGGCTTGAGGGTCCAGATCGTTACCAGCACGGTGAGGATCAGGAACGGCGACCAGGCTTTGAAGATTTCACCGAAGCTGTACGGGGTTGGCTGGCTGCCGCTGGACTGCACCACGGCGGCGCCGACGCTGCCCTGGGCTACGGCCATCGAGCGTTTTGGCTGCCAGACTTTGAGGAACAGGGTCAGCGAGATCAGGCTGGCCAGCGCCGAGGTGATGTCGGGCAGTTCTGGGCCAATGTAGTTGGAGGTGAAGTACTGGGTCACGGCGAAGCTCAGGCCGGCGACCAGGGCGGCAGGCCAGGTTTCTTTGACGCCGCGCAGGCCGTCCATCATGAACACCAGCCAGAACGGTACGAACAGCGACAGCAGCGGCAGCTGGCGGCCGGTCATGGCGCCGATGTGGAAGGCGTCGATACCGGTCACCTGGCCGGCGACGATGATCGGGATGCCGAGCGCGCCGAAGGCGACTGGCGCGGTGTTGGCGATCAGGCACAGGCCGGCGGCGTAGAGGGGGTTGAAGCCCAGGCCGACCAGCAGGGCAGCAGTGATTGCCACGGGTGCGCCGAAGCCGGCGGCACCTTCAAGGAAGGCGCCGAAGCAGAAGCCGATCAGCAGCACTTGCAGGCGTTGGTCGTCGGTGATCGACAGCACCGAGCTGCGGATCACTTCGAACTGGCCGCTCTTGACCGTCAGTTTGTACAGGAACACCGCGGCAACGATGATCCAGGCGATTGGCCACAGGCCGTAGAGGAAGCCATAACCGGCAGCTGCCAGGGCCATGTCGACCGGCATGTTGAAGGCAAAGATGGCGACCAGGATCGACAGGCCGAGGGTGATGCTGCCGGCCACATGGCCTTTGAGGCGGAATACGGCCAGGGCGAGGAAGAAAAATACGATCGGGATCACTGCCGCCAGCGCGGACAGGCCAAGACTGCCCAATGGGCTATAGATTTGTTGCCAGGTTTGCATGATGGGTTGGCCCCTAATTGTTGTTGGTCAGCACTGGCACTGGGTAATTGGTAAGACCAATTTACAATGTGCGGATGCTAGGTTAAAAGCGCAGCTGGGCCTGTGTCAATTTGTCTCGGCTTGTACTTTGGTGGAATGTCGATGAATGGCTTGGGGTTGGGGTGTTTTTGGGCGTTGCGTTTGTCTTGAGGGTGCTAGGGCTGCTTTGCAGCCCTTTCGCGACACAAGGCCGCTCCTACGCCGACCGCGCAACGCCAAGACAGCGCGGTCAACTGTAGGAGCGGCCTTGTGTCGCGAAAGGGGTGCGTAGCGCCCCCAGCGATGCTCGCTTGCACCAAAGCCAGCGCGGCATACGAATACCCAGCTTTTATTACGCAACTGATACGTGTGAGCGCAGCCTGGATAGGCCAAAATAGTAGGCCTCGCTGTGTGTGCGAGGGTTTGTGGAGAGTAAGTGATGGTTTTTGATCAGGTTCGCCAACGGCGCCTGTCCGACGACATTGTCGAGCGCCTGGAAGGGATGATCCTTGAAGGTACCTTGACCTCGGGTCAGCGCCTGCCGGCCGAGCGCGCCCTGGCCGAGCAGTTCGGCGTGTCGCGGCCATCGCTGCGCGAGGCGATCCAGAAGCTGGTGGCCAAGGGGCTGCTGGTGAGTCGCCAGGGTGGCGGCAATTATGTGGCGGCGTCGCTGGGGGCAACCTTCAGTGACCCGCTGCTGCAGCTGCTTGAACACAGCCCGGAGGCGCAGCGAGACTTGCTCGAGTTTCGCCATACGCTGGAGGCGTCGTGTGCGTTTTATGCGGCGCAGCGGGCGACCGAACCTGACCGTGAGCGACTCAAGGCGGCGTTCGATGAGCTGCAGGATTGTTATTCACGCAAGGCCGAGGTGAGCCGGGCGGAGGAGGGCGCGGCGGATGCGCGGTTCCATCTGGCGATTGCCGAGGCGAGCCATAACGCGGTGTTGCTGCACACTATTCGTGGCTTGTTTGATTTGCTCAAGCGCAATGTGGTGACCAACATTGGCGGGATGTATCAGCAGCGTAGCGAGACGCGGGATATGTTGATTGGGCAGCACCGCGAGCTGTATCAGGCGATTGTTGAGGGTAGGGCGGAGGAGGCTAGGGAGGTGTCGAGCCGGCATATCCTGTATGTGCAGGAGGTGCTCGAAGAGGCGCAGGAGGAGGCGCATCGGGTGGCGCGGGCGGAGCGGCGCAGTGGGCGGTGATGGGGTTTGGCTTGAGATGGCTGGGGCCGCTTTGCGGCCCTTCGCGGGCAAGCCCGCTCCCACAGGTATCTGAGTGCAGCTTAGTGCCCTGTGGGAGCGGGCTTGCCCGCGAAGGGCTGCAAAGCAGCCCCAAAGCAGCCACCACAAATCAACGAGGAATCAGTCTTCCTTGCCTTTGTTGCGCACAGCCCGCTGCATCTCGCGGTTGGAATCGCGCTCGCGCTCGGTGTCGCGCTTGTCGAATTCCTTCTTGCCCTTGCCCAGGGCGATTTCGCACTTGATCAGGTGCTTACTCCAGTACAGCGACAAGGCCACACAGGTGTAGCCTTTCTGCGCCACGGCAGCGTGCACGCGCTCAAGCTCGCGCTTGTTCAGCAGCAGTTTACGGGTGCGGATCGGGTCAGCGATGACGTGGGTGCTGGCGGCAGTCAGCGGCGCAATGTGGCAACCGAACAACCAGGCTTCACCGTCCTTGAGCAGCACGTAGCTGTCAGTCAGGTGTGCCTTACCGGCCCGCAGGCTTTTTACTTCCCAACCGGACAGGACCAGCCCGGCCTCGAACTTGTGTTCGATGAAGTAATCGTGACGCGCTTTCTTGTTCTGCGCGATGGTCCCGGTCGGATGTTTCTTTTGCTTAGCCATAGGGGCCGCATTATAGGCAGTCATGGCGTTGTCGGCTACGGGGTTTTCGGTGCGCTTGAGCCTGCCGGGTGAATCCCGGACAATGGACACACTGTGTAACCCACAGAACCTGTTTTCGGTGAGCTGCGAAGTGCTGCCGCCCAGCCTTGGAATCGATGCCTGGATGACTACCCATATTCAACGCTCTGCCCTGCTGCCGTACCCTGCCCAGGCGCTGTATGACCTGGTCAATGACGTCGCCAGCTACCCAGAATTTCTGCCGTGGTGCTCGGCCTCGACGGTGCTCGAGAGCAGCGAGACGAGCATGCGCGCCAAACTGGAAGTGGCCAAAGGCGGGCTTAGCCAGCACTTTGTTACGCGCAATGTGCTGGTGCCGGGGCAGTCGATCGAGATGAACCTTGAAGAAGGCCCGTTCAGCCAGTTGCACGGCGTGTGGGTGTTCAAGCCGCTGGGTGACAAGGCCTGCAAGATCAGCCTCGACCTGTCGTTTGATTATGCCGGGCCGATCGTGCGCGCCACCCTCGGGCCGCTGTTCAACCAGGCCGCGAATACTCTGGTTGATGCCTTCTGCCAGCGAGCCAAGCAGCTCAACGGCTGACGATTTGGCAAAGCGCAGGCACAAAAAAGCCCGAACCTAGGTTCGGGCTTTTTCTTGGAGCCAATCTGCTTACTGCGGATTGGTATCCAGCGGAGCTGGGGTCGGCACCGGTGTGGCTTCGATGGTGTCGATTTCGCGTTGGATCGATTCTTCGGTCGAGCCGCGACGAGCTGGTTTTTCTTCTGGCTGGGTGGGTTGGCCAGGCTGAGCGTCCGGGCTGACGGTAGTATCACCGCTGCCACCGAGGATCTCTTGATCTCGGCTGACGCCAGGCATGAAGTCACCGGACAGACTGACCAGCTGATCACCTTCATTGAAGAAGATGCTCATGCGCTCTTGCTGACGTTTACCGCCACCAGGCTGCAAGCTGTAGAGATAATCCCAACGGTTGGTGTTGAAAGTATCCTGAATCAGCGGGTTGCCCATGATAAACCTTACTTGCCGACGGGTCATTCCCGGGCGTAATTGGTCTATCATGTCCTGCGTGACGACATTGCCCTGCTGGATGTCGATTTTGTAAACCCCGGGAAACGAGCAACCGGCGAGTGCGAGCAGTCCCACTAGGGTGAGGCTGGTTAGCAAGAGCTTGGACTTTTGCATCGGTGGGCGACTTCCACTATCTTGGCTGGACAACGTAAACCCCGATCATACCCGTATTAAGAGAAGCTGCGAAGCAGCATCGGCGAGAAAGCTGACCATGGTTGAAAATAGCGAACTACGTAAAGCTGGTCTCAAGGTGACACTGCCTCGAGTTAAGATCCTTCAGATGCTCGATTCTACCGAGCAGCGACACATGAGTGCCGAGGATGTCTACAAGGCGCTGATGGAGGCTGGCGAGGACGTCGGTCTGGCCACTGTTTACCGGGTTTTGACCCAGTTCGAAGCAGCGGGCCTGGTGGTTCGTCATAACTTCGACGGCGGCCACGCGGTGTTTGAACTGGCTGATGGCGGCCACCACGACCATATGGTCAACGTGGAGACCAGCGAAGTCATCGAGTTCTTCGATTCGGAAATCGAAAAGCGCCAGAAAGAGATCGTGGCCGAGCATGGCTTTGAGCTCGTGGACCATAATCTGGTTCTTTATGTGCGTAAGAAGCGGTAACGATTTAGATCGTTGACGGCTGGCGGGGCGATCTTTCGAGGTCGTGCCCGCCAGTTGTGTTTTTGGGGCCGCTTTGCGGCCCTTTCGCGACACAAGGCCGCTCCTACAGAAAGCACGCGGTCATCTGTAGGAGCGGCCTTGTGTCGCGAAAGGGTCGCGCAGCGGCCCCAATCACTTATTTGCTGGTAACGACCATCTTGCGCGCATGCGCCAGCGATTCTTTGGTCAGGTCAATCCCGCCCAACATCCGCGCCACTTCCTCAACCCGCTCACGCTTGCCGAGACTGGCCACCGCCGTGTGCGTGGTTTCGCTGTCACGCACCTTGTGCACAAACAGATGATGATGCCCTTGCGCCGCCACCTGTGGCAGGTGGGTCACGGTCAGCACTTGCCCGCGTTCGCCAAGTCGGCGCAGCAACTGGCCGACAATTTCCGCAGTGGGCCCGCCGATACCGACGTCCACTTCGTCGAACACCAAAGTCGGAATCCGCGAGGTCTGCGCAGTGATCACCTGAATCGCCAGGCTGATCCGCGACAGCTCACCACCGGAGGCTACCTTGGCCAAACCTTTAAGCGGCTGCCCTGGGTTGGCACTGACCAGCAGTTCGATCTGCTCCAGGCCATGCGGCGAAGGCTCGGCACTTTCAAACGGGTTCAGCTCGATACAGAAACGCCCACCCGGCATACCGAGGCGCTGCACTTCCTGCTCGACCGCCGTGGCCAGTTGCGCAGCCGCCTGTTTGCGCAGGGCGCTGAGCTCCTGGGCCTTGGTTTGATAGTGCTGGGCATAGGCGGCCAGCTCTTCACCCAGGCGCTCAAGTGACTCGTCACTGGCGTTGAGGCCTTCAAGCTCTTCCATCAAGCGCTGTTGCAGGTGCGGCAGTTCGGTCGGGTGCACGCGGTGTTTGCGCGCCAACGTATAAATAGTGTCGAGGCGCTCTTCCAGCGCTTGCAGGCGCATCGGGTCGGCGTCGAAGTTGTCGAGGAAGCGATTGAGCTCGCCGACCGCTTCTTCTACCTGGATCTGCGCACTGGCAATCATGGTCGCCGCTTCGTCCAGCGCCTTCGGCCCGCCGGTTACCGCGCTGAGGCGGTTGAGGCTGGCGGTCAGGGCATTGAGCACATTGCCCGAGTCGCTCTCACTGCATTGATCAATGACCTGGCGGCAGATGCCGAACAGGGCTTCGGCGTTGGTCAGGCTCTTGTGTTCCTGCTCCAGTTGCTCCAGCTCGTTTTCGCCGAGGGCGAGGTTGTCCAGTTCTTCCAGCTGATAGCTCAGCAGCTGTTGCCGGGCGCGTTGTTCGTCGCCGGAGTTGGACAGCCGCTCCAGCTCCTGGCGGGTCTGCCGCCAGCGCTGCGCCGCCAGTTGCACCTGGCGCGAGAGGTCGCTGGCACCGGCGTACTCGTCGACCAGCCGGCGGTGGGTGTCGGTTTTCAGTAGCGACTGGTGCTCATGCTGGCTGTGGATGTCGATCAACAGTTCGCCGAGGGCCTTGAGGTCGCCGAGCGGGCAGGGCGTGCCATTTATATAGCCACGGCTGCGGCCTTCGGCGGTGATCACCCGGCGCAGGATGCACAGGCCTTCGCCGTCGAGGTCGCGCTCCTTGAGCCAGACGCTGGCCTCGGGAATGTCGACCAGGTCGAAGGTGGCGAGGATGTCGGCCTTGTCGGCGCCGGGGCGGACCACGCCGCTGTCGGCGCGATCGCCCAGGGCCAGGCCGAGGGCGTCGAGCATAATCGATTTGCCCGCGCCGGTTTCACCGGTAATCACACTCATGCCGCGAGACAGCTCGAGGTCCAGGTGTTCGACGATGGCGTAGTTGTGGATGGACAGGTGCACCAGCATGAGGGCGGCTCCCGAAAGGTCAGGTCTGGATATTTATACAGTGCTTTTTGCCTGCCTGACAATATCCATTGGTAGATTGCTTTCGCGCCCATGGAAAACCGCCTCAGCCCTTGAAGCTGATTTTTCCGACCCCATATAGCCGTCAACGGAGCGAGCAAGGCTCGCACAACAGAAATTGCGGAGGAGATACCCAATGGCTGACGAACAGCTGGACGAAAACACCCCAAACACCGAAGAAGCAGGTTCTGAGGATCTCGGTACCCGTGTTCAGGTGCTCGAGGAGCAGCTGGCCGCGGCCAAGGATCAATCCCTGCGCGCCGTTGCCGACCTGCAGAACGTGCGTCGTCGTGCCGAACAGGATGTCGAGAAAGCGCACAAGTTCGCCCTGGAGAAGTTTGCCAGCGACCTGCTGCCGGTAATCGACAGCCTCGAGCGCGGCCTGGAACTGTCCAGCGCCGACGACGAAACCATCAAGCCAATGCGCGATGGTATCGAGCTCACTCTGAAGATGTTCAGCGACACCCTCAAGCGCTACAACCTCGAAGCCATTGACCCGCACGGTGAACCGTTCAACGCCGAACATCACCAGGCGATGGCCATGCAAGAGAGCGCCGAGGTCGAGCCGAACAGCGTGCTCAAGGTGTTCCAGAAGGGCTACATGCTCAACGGCCGTCTGCTGCGCCCTGCCATGGTGGTGGTCAGCAAGGCGCCTGCGGCAGCGCAACCTTCGATCAACGAACAGGCTTGAAATCTGTTTGGGTGACCCCATCTTAGTGTCAAGCATTCAAGTATTACCGCAGTTGGCCAATGTAGCCGCTGCCAGCTAATTCAGTTTCGGGAGAGTTAACATGGGCAAAATCATCGGTATCGACCTGGGGACCACCAACTCGTGCGTCTCCATCCTGGAAAACGGTAACGTCAAGGTTATCGAGAACGCCGAAGGCGCGCGTACTACCCCTTCGATCATCGCTTACGCCAACGACGGCGAAATCCTCGTCGGTCAGTCGGCCAAGCGCCAGGCAGTCACCAACCCGCACAACACCCTGTACGCGGTAAAACGTCTGATCGGTCGCCGCTTCGACGAAGAAGTCGTGCAGAAAGACATTCAGATGGTCCCGTACAAGATCGTCAAGGCTGACAACAACGACGCCTGGGTTGAAGTAAACGGCCAGAAAATGGCACCGCCACAAATCTCGGCTGAAATCTTGAAAAAGATGAAGAAAACCGCCGAAGACTACCTGGGCGAGCCAGTTACCGAAGCGGTCATCACCGTTCCGGCCTACTTCAACGACAGCCAGCGTCAGGCCACCAAAGACGCCGGCCGCATCGCAGGTCTGGACGTAAAACGTATCATCAACGAACCAACCGCAGCTGCGCTGGCTTACGGTATGGACAAGGCCAAGGGCGATCACACCGTGATCGTTTATGACCTGGGCGGCGGTACCTTCGACGTTTCGGTCATCGAAATTGCCGAAGTCGACGGCGAGCACCAGTTCGAAGTACTGGCCACCAACGGTGACACTTTCCTCGGTGGTGAAGACTTCGACATTCGCCTGATCGACTACCTCGTCGACGAGTTCAAGAAAGAAAGCGGCATGAACCTCAAAGGTGACCCGCTGGCGATGCAGCGCCTGAAAGAAGCCGCTGAAAAAGCCAAGATCGAGCTGTCCTCGAGCCAGCAGACCGACGTCAACCTGCCGTACATCACTGCAGATGCGACCGGTCCTAAGCACTTGAACGTGAAGATTTCCCGCGCCAAGCTGGAATCGCTGGTTGAAGACCTGGTGCAGCGCACCATCGAGCCTTGCCGCATCGCTCTGAAAGACGCCGGTATCGACGTTGGCGCGATCAACGACGTGATCCTGGTCGGCGGCCAGACCCGTATGCCGCTGGTACAGAAGCTGGTTACCGATTTCTTCGGTAAAGAAGCACGTAAAGACGTCAACCCGGACGAAGCCGTTGCCATGGGCGCTGCTATCCAGGGCGCGGTACTGGCCGGCGACGTCAAAGACGTACTGCTGCTGGACGTCAGCCCGCTGACCCTGGGTATCGAAACCATGGGCGGCGTGATGACTGCGCTGATCGAGAAGAACACCACCATCCCGACCAAAAAGTCGCAGGTGTTCTCGACTGCCGACGACAACCAGAACGCCGTGACCATTCACGTGCTTCAAGGTGAGCGTAAGCAGGCTGGTCAGAACAAGTCGCTGGGTAAATTCGACCTGGCCGACATTCCACCAGCACCACGTGGCGTGCCACAGATCGAAGTGACCTTCGACATCGACGCCAACGGCATCCTGCACGTCGGCGCGAAAGACAAGGCCACCGGCAAGACTCAGTCGATCGTGATCAAGGCCAACTCCGGTCTGTCCGACGAAGAGATCGAGCGCATGGTGCGTGACGCCGAGGCCAACGCCGAAGAAGACCGCAAGTTCGAAGAGCTGGCCGCTGCCCGTAACCAGGGTGACGCGCTGGTCCACTCGACTCGCAAAATGGTCGCCGATGCCGGTGACAAAGTGACCGCGGAAGAAAAAACCGCGATCGAAGCTGCTGTGGTTGCTCTGGAAGCCGCTGTCAAAGGCGACGACAAGGCTGCCATCGACGCCAAGGTCGAAGAGCTGTCCAAGGTCTCCGCACCAGTTGCCCAGAAGATGTACGCCGAGCAGTCGGCTGAACAGCCTCAGGGCGGCGCCCAGCAGCAAGCCGAGCCGGAAGCCAAGCACGATGACGTGGTTGACGCCGAGTTCGAAGAAGTGAAAGACAACAACAAGCAGTAATCCCTGCTAGTTGTCGGCCAGCTCAGCGCCGCTTGGTGTTGAGCTGGTAGGATGTCGCCGCGCGGGGGCTTGCTCCCGCGTTGGTGTGTCTGGAATACGAGAATTTTTACAGCATCTGTCAGGGCGCATGAGTCATGTGTAGCGGCAGGTGCTGGCGGCACGGCGCGGAACGCGCAGAGCTTTGCCGAACGCCCACAAGAGTGCAAATGACCTATGTCCAAGCGTGATTATTATGAGGTCCTGGGGGTCGAGCGCGGCGCCAGTGAAGGTGACCTCAAAAAGGCCTACCGCCGACTGGCGATGAAGTACCACCCGGACCGTAACCCGGGCGACAAAGAATCCGAAGACATGTTCAAGGAGGCCAACGAGGCCTACGAAGTGCTGTCTGATGCGAGCAAGCGTGCAGCGTTCGACCAATACGGTCACGCTGGTGTCGACCCAAGCATGGGCGGCGGCGGTGCAGGCTTCGGTGGCGCCAACTTCTCCGACATCTTTGGTGATGTGTTCAGCGACTTCTTCGGCGGCAGCCGGGGTGGTGGCCGTGGTGGCGCCGCACGCGGCAGCGACCTGCGCTACACCCTCGAGCTGAACCTGGAAGAAGCCGTGCGCGGCACCACGGTCAACATCCGTGTACCGACGCTGGTCAACTGCGAGCCGTGCGACGGCAGTGGTGCGAAGAAGGGCTCGACCCCGTCGACCTGCCCGACCTGCGGCGGTATCGGCCAGGTGCGCATGCAGCAGGGCTTCTTCTCGGTGCAGCAAACCTGCCCGCGCTGCCATGGCCAGGGCAAGATCATCACCGACCCGTGCGGTTCGTGCCACGGCGAAGGCCGTGTCGAAGAGTACAAGACGTTGTCGGTCAAGGTCCCGGCTGGGGTCGATACCGGCGACCGCATTCGCCTGTCCGGCGAAGGCGAGGCGGGTGCCCATGGCGGCCCGACTGGCGACCTGTATGTGGTGATCAACGTGCGTGAGCACGCGATCTTCCAGCGTGACGGCAAGCATCTGTACTGCGAAGTACCGATCAGCTACACCGATGCCGCCCTGGGTGGCGAGCTGGAAGTGCCGACTCTGGATGGTCGGGTCAAACTGAGGATCCCTGAAGGCACCCAGACCGGCAAGCAGTTCCGCTTGCGTGGCAAGGGCGTCGCGCCGGTGCGTGGCGGTGGTGCTGGTGACCTGCTGTGCCGGGTCGCGGTGGAAACCCCGGTCAACCTCAGCCGTCGTCAGCGTGAGCTGCTCGAAGAGCTGCGTGACTCGCTCGAAGGTGACAGCTCCCATTCGCCCAAGGCCAACGGTTGGTTCGAGGGTGTGAAGCGCTTCTTCGGCGATCTCTGACAAGGAACAGGCTATGCGACGTATTGCGGTAATGGGTGCAGCAGGGCGGATGGGCAAGATCCTCGTCGAGGCTGTGCAGCAACAGGCGCCAAGCGCTGGCCTCACGGCTGCCATCGACAAGCCCGACAGCTCGCTGGTCGGCGCTGACGCAGGCGAATTGGCGGCGCTGGGCCGGATCGGTGTGACCATCTCGGGTGACCTGGCCAAGGTTGCCGATGAGTTCGACGTGCTGATCGACTTCACGCACCCGTCGGTGACCCTGAAGAACCTGGCGTTCTGCCGCAAGGCGGGCAAGGCCATGGTCATTGGTACGACCGGGTTCTCGGCAGAAGAGAAACTGCTGCTGGCCGAAGCCGGTAAAGACATCCCGATCGTGTTTGCCGCCAACTTCAGTGTTGGCGTCAACCTGTGCCTGAAGCTGCTCGACATCGCTGCCCGGGTGATGGGTGACGAGGTCGACATCGAGATCAGCGAAGCGCATCACCGGCACAAGGTTGATGCACCGTCGGGTACCGCGCTGCGCATGGGTGAAGTGGTTGCTCAGGCGCTGGGTCGTGATCTGCAGGAAGTGGCGGTGTATGGCCGTGAAGGCCAGACCGGCGCGCGTGATCGCAAGACCATTGGTTTTGCTACTGTGCGGGCGGGTGACATCGTGGGCGATCACACGGTGCTGTTTGCCGCTGATGGCGAGCGCGTCGAGATCACCCACAAGGCCTCGAGCCGCATGACCTTCGCCAAGGGCGCGGTGCGTGCAGCGTTGTGGCTGGATGGGCGTGAGCCAGGTTTGTACGACATGCAGGATGTGCTCGAACTGCACTGATCAGTAAGGTCGGCGGCGTCTGCTTCGCGGGTAAACCCGCTCCCACAGCGATCCCTGTGGGAGCGGGTTTACCCGCGAAGGGTCCAACTCGGAATTAAAGTGCCTGTCGCATTGGTGTGCATTTTCGACACATGCGCGGTAGACCAAAATCATCAATTTCTGTAAGCTACAGCTTTAGTGTGTTCACTAAAAGCGCGCAGAGATATTCAGCACATGAAGCGGGGTGACGTGTCCATACGTCACTCCGCTTTTTTGCAACCTGCGATCGCCCTTTCAGGCTTTATTTACGGGAGGTCTTCTTGACTAAGCCAGCCATACTCGCCCTTGCTGATGGCAGCATTTTTCGCGGTGAAGCCATCGGTGCCGACGGCCAGACTGTTGGAGAGGTGGTGTTCAACACCGCTATGACCGGCTACCAGGAAATCCTTACAGACCCTTCCTACGCCCAGCAAATCGTTACCCTGACTTACCCGCACATCGGTAACACCGGCACCAACCCGGGCGACGCAGAATCCGACCGCGTCTGGTCGGCTGGCCTGGTCATCCGTGACCTGCCGCTGGTTGCCAGCAACTGGCGCAAGACCCAGTCGCTGTCCGAGTACCTGAAAGAGCACAACGTGGTTGCCATCGCTGGCATCGACACCCGTCGCCTGACCCGCATCCTGCGTGAGAAGGGCGCTCAGAACGGCTGCATCCTGGCCGGTGACAACATCAGCGAAGAAGCCGCCATCGCAGCTGCCCGCGGCTTCCCGGGCCTGAAGGGCATGGACCTGGCCAAGGAAGTTTCCACCAAAGCGCGTTACGAGTGGCGCTCCAGCGTGTGGGACCTGAAAACCAACGACCATGCCGAAATCGCCGCTGCCGACCTGCCTTACCACGTGGTCGCCTTCGACTACGGCGTCAAGCTGAACATCCTGCGCATGCTGGTTGCGCGTGGCTGCCGGGTGACCGTGGTGCCTGCGCAAACGCCGGCCAGCGAAGTCCTCGCGCTCAATCCGGACGGCGTGTTCCTGTCCAACGGCCCAGGCGATCCTGAGCCATGCGACTACGCCATCCAGGCGATCAAGGAAGTGCTCGAGACCGAGATTCCGGTGTTCGGCATCTGCCTCGGCCACCAGCTGCTGGCCCTGGCCTCCGGCGCCAAGACGGTGAAAATGGGTCACGGCCACCACGGTGCCAACCATCCAGTGCAAGACCTCGACACCGGCGTTGTCATGATCACCAGCCAGAACCACGGTTTTGCTGTTGACGAAGCGACCCTGCCAGGCAACGTGCGGGCGATCCACAAGTCGCTGTTCGACGGTACCCTTCAGGGCATCGAGCGCACCGACAAGAGCGCCTTCAGCTTCCAGGGTCACCCTGAGGCAAGCCCAGGCCCGACTGACGTCGCGCCGCTGTTCGATCGTTTCATCGATGCCATGGCCAAGCGCCGCTGAGCATTCGCCATCCAGGCCCCGGACCAGCCCTGGCTGCGTCCGGCAGCGCCTGACCTGAGCATGTTCAAGCCGGCTTGCCGACTGACCCGCGGATTTGAGTGAGCACCCAATGCCAAAACGTACAGACATTAAAAGCATCCTGATTCTCGGCGCTGGCCCGATCGTTATCGGCCAGGCCTGCGAATTCGACTACTCCGGCGCCCAGGCGTGTAAAGCGCTGCGCGAGGAAGGCTATCGCGTCATTCTGGTGAACTCCAACCCAGCCACCATCATGACCGACCCGGCCATGGCTGACGCCACCTACATCGAGCCGATCAAATGGCAGACCGTTGCCAAGATCATCGAGACCGAGCGTCCGGACGCGCTGCTGCCAACCATGGGCGGCCAGACCGCTCTGAACTGCGCCCTGGATCTGGAGCGCGAAGGCGTTCTGGAGAAGTTCGGCGTAGAGATGATCGGTGCCAACGCCGACACCATCGACAAGGCTGAAGACCGCTCGCGTTTCGACAAGGCCATGAAGGCCATCGGCCTTGAGTGCCCGCGTTCGGGTATCGCCCACAGCATGGACGAAGCCAACGCAGTGCTCGAGAAGCTCGGCTTCCCGTGCATCATTCGCCCGTCGTTCACCATGGGCGGCACTGGCGGCGGCATCGCCTACAACCGTGAAGAGTTCGAAGAAATCTGCGCTCGCGGCCTCGACCTATCGCCGACCAAAGAGCTGCTGATCGACGAATCGCTGATCGGCTGGAAAGAGTACGAGATGGAAGTTGTCCGCGACAAAAAGGACAACTGCATCATCGTTTGCTCGATCGAAAACTTCGATCCGATGGGCGTGCACACCGGTGACTCGATCACCGTGGCGCCAGCACAGACCCTGACCGACAAGGAATACCAGATCATGCGCAACGCCTCGCTGGCGGTGCTGCGTGAAATTGGTGTCGAAACCGGCGGTTCCAACGTTCAGTTTGGTATCTGCCCGGACACCGGCCGTATGGTCGTGATCGAGATGAACCCACGGGTTTCCCGCTCCTCGGCGCTGGCCTCGAAAGCCACCGGCTTCCCGATCGCCAAGATCGCCGCCAAGCTGGCTGTCGGTTACACCCTCGACGAGCTGACCAACGACATCACAGGCGGCCGTACCCCAGCGTCGTTCGAACCGTCGATCGACTACGTCGTGACCAAGCTGCCGCGCTTTGCCTTCGAGAAATTCCCGAAAGCCGACGCCCGCCTGACCACGCAGATGAAGTCGGTCGGTGAAGTCATGGCCATCGGCCGGACCTTCCAGGAATCCCTGCAGAAAGCCCTGCGCGGCCTGGAAGTCGGCGCGTGCGGCCTCGACCCGAAAGTCGACCTGAGCAGCCCTGAAGCCGCCAGCATCCTCAAGCGCGAGCTGACCGTGCCAGGCGCCGAGCGTATCTGGTACGTCGCCGACGCCATGCGCTCGGGCATGACCTGCGACGAAATCTTCGCCCTGACCGGTATCGACCACTGGTTCCTGGTGCAGATGGAAGACCTGATCAAGGACGAAGAGAAGGTCAAGACCCTGGCCCTGTCGGCCATCGACAAAGACCTGATGCTGCGCCTCAAGCGCAAGGGCTTCTCCGACCAGCGTCTGGCTGTACTGCTGGGTGTTACCGACAAGACCCTGCGTCGCCACCGCCACAAGCTGGAAGTGTTCCCGGTGTACAAGCGCGTTGACACCTGCGCTGCCGAGTTCGCCACCGACACCGCCTACCTGTACTCGACCTACGAGGAAGAGTGCGAGGCCAACCCGTCGACCCGCGACAAGATCATGATCCTCGGTGGCGGCCCGAACCGTATCGGCCAAGGCATCGAGTTCGACTACTGCTGCGTACACGCAGCCCTGGCGCTGCGTGAAGACGGGTACGAGACCATCATGGTCAACTGCAACCCGGAAACCGTCTCCACCGACTACGACACCTCCGACCGCCTGTACTTCGAGCCGCTGACCCTGGAAGACGTGCTGGAAGTGTGCCGCGTCGAGAAGCCAAAAGGCGTGATCGTCCACTACGGTGGCCAGACTCCGCTGAAACTGGCTCGCGCCCTGGAAGAAGCCGGCGTGCCGATCATCGGTACCAGCCCTGACGCCATCGACCGCGCCGAAGACCGTGAGCGCTTCCAGCAGATGGTGCAGCGCCTGAACCTGCTGCAGCCGCCTAACGCTACCGTGCGCAGCGAAGAAGAAGCGATCCGCGCTGCCGGCGTGATCGGTTACCCGCTGGTGGTGCGTCCTTCGTACGTGCTCGGCGGTCGCGCCATGGAAATCGTCTACGAACTGGACGAGCTCAAGCGCTACCTGCGTGAAGCGGTGCAAGTGTCCAACGACAGCCCGGTGCTGCTCGACCACTTCCTCAACTGCGCCATCGAGATGGACGTGGATGCGGTCTGCGACGGCACCGACGTGGTTATCGGCGCGATCATGCAGCACATCGAACAGGCCGGCGTTCACTCCGGTGACTCGGCGTGCTCGCTGCCACCGTACTCGCTGCCGGCTCATGTGCAGGACGAAGTGCGCGAGCAGGTCAAGAAGATGGCACTGGAACTGGGCGTGGTTGGCCTGATGAACGTGCAGCTGGCCTTGCAGGGCGACAAGATCTACGTGATCGAAGTCAACCCGCGCGCCTCGCGTACCGTACCGTTCGTGTCCAAGTGCATCGGCACCTCGCTGGCGATGATTGCCGCCCGCGTCATGGCCGGCAAGACCCTCAAGGAAATCGGCTTCACCAAGGAAATCATTCCTAACTTCTACAGCGTCAAGGAAGCCGTGTTCCCGTTCGCCAAGTTCCCAGGGGTTGACCCGATCCTCGGCCCTGAGATGAAATCCACCGGTGAAGTCATGGGTGTCGGCGACAGCTTCGGTGAAGCCTTCGCCAAGGCCCAGATGGGTGCCAGCGAAGTACTGCCAACCGGCGGCACTGCGTTCATCAGCGTACGTGACGACGACAAGCCACAAGTGGCTGGCGTTGCCCGCGACCTGATCAACCTCGGCTTTGAGCTGGTTGCCACCGTTGGCACCGCCAAGCTCATCGAAGCCGCTGGCCTGAAAGTACGTCGCGTGAACAAAGTGACCGAAGGCCGTCCGCACGTGGTCGACATGATCAAGAACGACGAAGTGTCGCTGATCATCAACACCACCGAAGGCCGCCAGTCGATCGCCGACTCCTATTCGATTCGTCGCAATGCGCTGCAGCACAAGATTTACTGCACCACTACCATTGCGGCCGGTGAAGCCATCTGTGAAGCGCTGAAGTTCGGCCCTGAAAAGACCGTGCGGCGCTTGCAGGATCTGCATGCAGGACTCAAAGCATGAGCATTACCAAATACCCGATGACCGTCCAGGGCGCTCGCGCCCTGGAAGAAGAGCATCTGTTTCTGAGCAAGACCGAGCGTCCACGCCTGAGCCAAGCGATTGGTGAAGCGCGCGAGCTGGGCGACCTCAAGGAAAACGCCGAGTACCATGCCGCCCGTGAGGAGCAGGGCATGGTCGAGGCGCGTATCCGCGACATCGAAGGCCGTCTGCAAAACGCCGTGGTGATCGACGTGACGACCATCCCGCATACGGGCAAGGTCATTTTTGGCACCACCGTCGAGCTGGCCAACACCGAAACCGACGAGCGCGTTACGTATCAGATCGTTGGTGAAGATGAAGCCAACGTGAAACTCGGCAAGCTCTCGGTCGGTGCACCTATCGCCCGCGCCATCATCGCCAAGGAAGAAGGCGATACTGTCGTGATCAAGACGCCTAGCGGCACGGTCGAGTACGAGATTGTCGAAGTCAAACACATCTGATCGGCGCCTGCGGGCGCCTTCCCTCGAAGGGATTCTCTGGCAGCTGTCCCAGGTATTCTGGGTCGGCGGCCTGTGGGTATTCCATGTAGGGCTGGTGCCCGCACTCAAGGTCACCGGGCTTGCGCCGTTGCTGGTGCAGGACGTCGCAACGCAGATCGACCGTTGGTTGGTCGGCGTGGCCTGGTTGGGTTTGATGGTGCAGCTGGCGGTGCTGGCGAGGGTCGATGGCCTGCCGGCCTGGTGGCGGCAGTTTCGCGGGCAGATGTTGTTGCTCGGCTTTGCTGCCTGCGTCAGCTATTACACGCTACGCTACGGTATATCCGTAGGTGAGCGCTGGCAGATGTTCTGCTTTTTGGTATTGGGCTTTTCCGGCATCGTGCTGGTAGCCCAGCCCGTCCCGGTCAGGGCGCGCCAGGCGCGCCGCTGAGCGGAGCCACCGTCACTTGTTGCGGTGGATGTTCGAGAGTTGCTTGTTTGGCTGTGGGTTCTTGCGGTAGATCAGCGCTTTTTTGCCGATGGTCTGCACCAGTTCAGCACGGCCAGCCTTGCACAGTCCGGCGATCGCGGCTTTGCGTTCTTCGCGATCTTCCGAGCGAATTTCGACTTTGATCAGCTCATGGTCAGCCAGAGCACGATCCAGTTCGGCGATCACGCCTTCATTAAGACCGTTGCCGGCGACAATCAGGACCGGCTTGAGGTCGTGACCAATAGACTTGTACTGCTTCTTCTGCTCGTTGTTGAGCGGCATAATCTGACCCTTTTCGTCTGATTCTGTAAAATTGGAAGCCATTTTACCCGAGCGCCCGTGGCTGCGCCCAGTCAATCACGAAGCTATTCATCGAGGTGCCCCTTGGTACAGCGTTCCAAAAGCAGCCAGAACTGGCTGACAGAGCATTTCAACGATCCTTTCGTCAAACAGGCGCAGAAGGACGGCTACCGCTCGCGTGCGAGCTACAAACTGCTGGAGATCCAGGAAAAGGACCGTTTGATCCGTCCTGGCATGAGCGTGATCGACCTCGGCGCAGCGCCAGGTGGCTGGTCGCAGGTGACCAGTCGTCTGATTGGTGGCAAGGGCCGCCTGATCGCGTCCGACATTCTCGAGATGGACTCGATCCCGGATGTCACCTTCATTCACGGCGATTTTACCGAGGATTCGGTACTGCAGAGCATTCTTGCCGCGGTAGGTGATTCGCATGTGGACCTTGTGATTTCCGATATGGCCCCCAACATGAGTGGTACGCCTGAGGTAGACATGCCCAAAGCCATGTTCCTCTGCGAATTGGCGCTTGATCTGAGCACTCGGGTGTTGCGCCCAGGCGGAGATTTCGTGATCAAGATCTTCCAGGGTGAAGGTTTTGATGTGTTCCTCAAAGACGTGCGTCGCAAATTCGACAAGGTACAGATGCGCAAGCCGAGCTCGTCCCGAGATCGCTCCCGTGAGCAATACATGGTGGCTAAAGGCTTCAAAGGGGCGTGAGATAGCGGCTTGAGCAGCTGCCGATAGGTAATTCCAATCAGCCGCTGCGTCAGGATCGTCCGAACTTCGTGTAGTCTGGTTTCACAAAGGGTTACAGACGGTGCCTGCGGTTGCGCAGGTAATGTAGTAAGTTAGGGCGATGAATATCATGCGAGGCACGGCTGCGTCGTTGCGCCGGCCTCAGAGGGTAGCTAATTGAACGACATGGCAAAGAATCTGATCCTGTGGTTGATCATCGCTGCCGTCCTTGTGACGGTGATGAACAACTTCTCCAGCCCGAACGAGCCGCAAACCCTCAACTATTCTGACTTCATTCAGCAGGTCAAGGACGGTAAGGTCGAGCGCGTCACCGTCGACGGCGCCATCATTACCGGCAAACGCTCTGACGGCGACACCTTCAAGACCGTGCGTCCGGCCATCGCCGACAACGGCCTGATCGGTGACCTGGTCAACAACAACGTGGTTGTTGAAGGCAAGCAGCCTGAGCAGCAAAGCATCTGGACTCAACTGCTGGTTGCCAGCTTCCCGATCCTGGTGATCATCGCGGTGTTCATGTTCTTCATGCGCCAGATGCAGGGCGGTGCCGGTGGCAAGGGCGGGCCGATGAGCTTTGGCAAGAGCAAGGCGCGGCTGCTGTCGGAAGATCAGGTCAAAACCACCTTGGCTGACGTCGCCGGTTGCGACGAGGCCAAGGAAGAAGTCGGCGAGCTGGTCGAGTTCCTGCGCGATCCGGGCAAGTTCCAGCGCCTGGGCGGCCGTATCCCGCGTGGCGTGCTGATGGTAGGCCCACCAGGTACCGGTAAAACCCTGCTGGCCAAGGCCATTGCCGGTGAAGCCAAAGTACCGTTCTTCACCATTTCCGGTTCCGACTTTGTCGAAATGTTCGTGGGTGTCGGTGCAAGCCGCGTTCGCGACATGTTCGAGCAAGCTAAAAAACACGCGCCGTGCATCATCTTCATCGACGAAATCGATGCCGTCGGTCGCCACCGTGGCGCCGGCATGGGTGGTGGTCACGACGAGCGTGAGCAGACCCTCAACCAGTTGCTGGTCGAGATGGACGGCTTTGAAGGCAACGACGGCATCATCGTGATTGCCGCGACCAACCGCCCTGACGTACTTGACCCGGCGCTGCTGCGTCCTGGTCGTTTCGACCGTCAGGTTGTGGTTGGTTTGCCAGACATCCGTGGCCGTGAGCAGATCCTCAAAGTGCACATGCGCAAAGCGCCGATTGGCGACAACGTCAATGCCGCTGTGATTGCTCGTGGTACTCCAGGCTTCTCCGGTGCCGACTTGGCCAACCTGGTCAACGAGGCCGCGCTGTTTGCCGCACGTTCGAGCAAGCGCGTCATCGAGATGAAAGAATTCGAGCTGGCCAAAGACAAGATCATGATGGGCGCCGAGCGCAAAACCATGGTCATGTCCGAGAAAGAGAAGCGCAACACGGCCTTCCACGAAGCCGGTCACGCCATCGTTGGTCGCGTCGTGCCTGAGCATGACCCGGTCTACAAGGTCTCGATCATTCCGCGTGGCCGTGCCCTGGGTGTGACCATGTTCCTCCCCGAGGAAGACCGTTACAGCCTGTCCAAGCGTGCTCTGATCAGCCAGATCTGCTCGCTGTACGGCGGCCGTATCGCCGAGGAGATGACCTTGGGCTTCGATGGCGTCACCACCGGTGCTTCCAACGACATCATGCGCGCCAGCCAGATCGCACGTAACATGGTTACCAAGTGGGGCCTGTCGGAAAAACTCGGCCCGCTGATGTACGCCGAAGAAGACGGCGAAGTGTTCCTCGGTCGCAGTGCCGGTGCACAGCAGACCAGCGTTTCCGGCGAAACCGCCAAGCTGATCGACTCTGAAGTGCGCAGCATCATCGACCACTGCTACGCCACGGCCAAGCAGATTCTCACCGACAATCGCGACAAGCTCGACGCCATGGCCGAGGCCTTGATGAAGTACGAAACCATCGATGCCGATCAGATCGACGACATCATGAATGGCCGTACCCCGCGTGAACCTCGTGATTGGGATAACAACGATACCGGTCCATCGGGTACGTCGGCCTCCCAGGATGATCGTCCGGAGTCGCCGATCGGCGGTCCAGCGGCTCAAATCTAAGGTTTATCATGACCTCACAGCTGTACCCGACCCGGTTGCCTTGCGGCAACCGGGTTCTTGATTTGTCGCATACCCATGTCATGGGTATCCTCAATGTCACCCCTGATTCGTTCTCCGATGGCGGTCGCTTCAGCCAGCGCGACGAGGCCCTGCGTCATGCAGAAGCCATGGTCGCCGCCGGCGCAAGCCTGATCGACATCGGTGGCGAGTCGACTCGTCCGGGTGCCCGTGCGGTATCGGTTACCGAAGAGCTCGAGCGCGTTGCGCCCATGGTCGAGGCAATCAGCAGCCGCCTCGATGTGGTGATCTCGGTCGATACCTCAACGCCCGCAGTGATGCGTGAGTCAGCCAGGCTTGGGGCCGGGCTGATCAACGATGTGCGCGCGTTGGAGCGTGACGGGGCCCTCGATGCCGCCGCCGCGACCGGCCTGCCGGTGTGTCTGATGCATATGCGCGGCGACCCGGACAACATGCAGGACAACCCGCATTACGACGACGTGACCGTCGACGTGACGCGTTACCTTGAGCAGCGTATGGCCGCCTGTGCCGCGGCTGGAATCAGTGCCGAGCGCATCGTGCTCGACCCCGGTTTCGGTTTCGCCAAGACGCTGGATCACAACCTCAGCCTGTTCAAGCACATGGAAGCGCTCTATCGCCTGGGGCGGCCGTTACTGGTCGGTGTCTCGCGCAAGAGCATGATCGGCCTGGCCTTGAATCGCCCGGTCGGTGAGCGCTTGTATGGCAGCCTGGCCCTGGCCGCGCTGGCCATGACCAAGGGTGCAAGCATCCTGCGTGTGCATGATGTGGCTGAGACCGTCGACGTGGTGCGCATGATCGCTGCCGTGCAAAACGCCGAATAAGAACATTGGAGTTCCTATGAGCAAAAAATACTTTGGTACCGATGGTATCCGCGGTCGCGTTGGCGTCGCTCCGATTACTCCTGACTTCATGCTCAAGCTTGGCTGGGCGGCCGGCATGGCCTTCCGCAAGCAGGGCGCCTGCCGCGTGCTGGTGGGCAAGGACACGCGGATTTCCGGTTACATGTTCGAGTCTGCGCTGGAGGCCGGGTTGTCTGCGGCCGGCGCCGATGTGATGCTGCTCGGGCCGATGCCGACTCCGGCCATCGCCTACCTGACCCGCACGTTCCACGCCGAGGCGGGGATCGTCATCAGTGCTTCGCACAATCCGCACGACGACAACGGCATCAAGTTCTTCTCCGGCCAGGGCACCAAGCTGCCTGACGAAGTTGAGCTGATGATCGAAGAGCTGCTCGATCAGCCGATGCAGGTAGTCGAGTCGAGCAAGCTGGGCAAGGTTTCGCGCATCAACGACGCTGCCGGTCGCTACATCGAATTCTGCAAGAGCAGCGTGCCCAGCAGCACCAGTTTCGAAGGCCTCAAGCTGGTCATCGACTGCGCCCACGGTGCCACCTACAAAGTCGCGCCAAGCGTGTTCCGTGAGCTGGGGGCGGATGTCACCGTGCTGCATGCCGAGCCAAACGGGCTCAACATCAACCTCAACTGCGGCTCGACGCACATTGAGTCGCTGCAGGCGGCGGTGCTGGTCGGTCATGCCGATCTGGGCATTGCCTTCGATGGTGACGGCGACCGCGTGCTGATGGTCGACCATACCGGGGCCATCGTCGATGGCGACGAGTTGCTGTTCATCATCGCCAGAGACCTGCAGGAGCGTAACAAGCTGCAGGGCGGGGTGGTCGGTACCCTGATGAGCAACCTCGGCCTGGAGCTGGCCCTCAAGGACCTGGACATCCCGTTCGTGCGGGCCAAGGTCGGTGACCGTTACGTGATGGCCGAGCTGACCGAGCGCGACTGGCTGATCGGCGGCGAAAACTCCGGTCACGTGGTGTGCTGCAACCACACCAGCACTGGCGACGCGATCATCGCAGCGCTGCAGGTACTGATGGCGCTCAAGCGCCGCGGCGAGAACCTGGCGCAAACCCGTCAGGCCCTGCGCAAGTGCCCACAGGTGTTGATCAACGTGCGCTTTGCCGCTGGCCAGGCAGACCCACTGGAGCACCCGGCAGTGATCGAAGCCAGTGCCAAGGCGACCGAGGCGATGGCTGGTCGTGGCCGTGTGTTACTGCGCAAGTCCGGCACCGAGCCGCTGGTGCGGGTCATGGTCGAAGGTGACGACGAAAGTCAGGTCCGCGGCCATGCCGAAGCCCTGGCCAAGGTGGTTGCTGAAGTTTGTGCTTGAAAGGCTCTTGCCAGCGCAGATCTGGTTGGGTAAGATCTGCGCCCACTTTGACCGACGAGGTAAAGCATGCGTCGCCCCATGGTAGCTGGTAACTGGAAGATGCATGGTACCCGCGCTAGCGTCGCTGAGCTGACCGAAGGCCTGGGCAATTTGTCCCTGCCAGCCGGTGTCGAAGTTGCGGTATTTCCACCCGCGCTGTTTGTCACTGAGGTGATTAACGGCCTGCAGGGTAAAGGGATTACCGTAGGTGCACAGAATTCTGCTATACAGCCTGAGCAAGGCGCGCTGACCGGCGAAGTTGCACCGAGTCAGTGGGCTGAAGTCGGTTGCAAGTTGGTGTTGATTGGTCACTCGGAGCGTCGTCAGATCATTGGCGAAACAGATGAAGTGCTCAATCGCAAGTTTGCAGCGGCACAGGCTGGTGGTTTAACGCCAGTGCTCTGTGTAGGGGAAACCCTCGAAGAGCGTGAAGCGGGCAAGACGCTTGAAGTTGTTGGGCGTCAACTAAGCAGTATCATCGACGCGTGCGGTGTTAAGGCTTTGGCCAATGCGGTAATTGCTTATGAGCCTGTTTGGGCGATTGGCACAGGTTTGACGGCCACGCCGCAACAAGCTCAGGATGTGCACGCTGCCATCCGCGCTCAATTGCAGGTGCTGGACGCGGAAGTTGCTGATAATATGCGACTTCTCTACGGCGGTAGCGTGAAAGCGGCCAATGCGGCCGAACTGTTCGGCATGCCGGACATCGATGGGGGGCTCATTGGTGGAGCTTCCCTGAACGCAGACGAATTCGGTGCAATTTGTCGCGCCGCAGGACACTGATCAAATGATTGAAACCGTCGTAGTTGTTTTTCATCTGTTGGCTGCGCTGTCGTTGGTAGCGTTGGTCTTGTTGCAACAAGGTAAGGGTGCAGAAGCAGGAGCATCTTTCGGCGCAGGGGCCTCAAACACTGTGTTCGGAAGCCAGGGCTCGGCAACCTTCCTAAGTAAATTCACTGCTGTACTCGCTGCCACTTTCTTTTTAACTGCACTTGGGTTAGGATACTTCGCAAAGGAGAAGGCTCACGAGCTGACTCAAGCAGGTTTGCCAAATCCAGCAGTATTGGAAGTTCAGCAGCCTAAGCCGGCAGTTAATGATGATGTACCGGTGCTCCAGGAACAGAAGAGCAACACTGCCCCAGCGGGTGATGTAGTTCCTCCAACCGAAGAGCAGAAGTAACGGGTTTCAAATTGTAGTATTGCCGAGGTGGTGGAATTGGTAGACACGCAACCTTGAGGTGGTTGTGCCCATAGGGTGTAGGGGTTCGAGTCCCCTTCTCGGTACCAATTGAAGCAAGAGAGCCCGCTTTAGCGGGCTTTCTTGTCGGTGGAAGTCTGATTGACCCCGCCAGGGGTTCAGTCTTATACTTTCGCCCCAGCTTTGTCGCGGGGTGGAGCAGCTTGGTAGCTCGTCGGGCTCATAACCCGAAGGTCGTTGGTTCAAATCCAGCCCCCGCAACCAGTTTTGAGCGGAGCCCCTTTTCAGGGGCTTTTTGCTAGCCGAACAGTTTTGGCGTCGTTGTCCAACGGCGCTTTCAGGGATGGGCGCTTCGCCCATTTTTTATTTGCACAGCATGCACGAGGGGGTTCAGGTGTCGAGCAAGCTAGAACAGTTGCAGGCCTTGTTGGCCCCGGTTGTCGAGGGTCTGGGCTATCAATGCTGGGGGGTGGAATTCATCGCCCAGGGCAAGCATTCGGTCTTGCGTGTCTATATCGACAAGGAAGGCGGCGTGCTGGTGGATGACTGCGCAATTGTCAGTCGTCAGGTCAGCGGCGTTCTCGATGTCGAAGACCCAATCACTTCCGAATATACCCTCGAGGTGTCCTCTCCTGGCATGGAACGCCCACTGTTCACGCTTGAACAGTATGCCTCGCATGCCGGCGAACAAGTGAAGATCAAGCTGCGTTCACCCTTCGAGGGTCGTCGCAACTTCCAGGGCCTTCTCCGCGGCGTGGAGGAACAGGATGTGATCGTCCAGGTCGATGATCAAGAGTTCCTGCTACCGATCGACTCGATCGAAAAGGCCAATATTATTCCCAGTTTTGACTGAGACGTGCCGGGCCCGGTGACTAGACCGGACCCAATGGCTTGCGCAAGGCGAGGCGTACGATGAGCAAAGAAGTACTGCTGGTTGTTGAATCGGTATCCAACGAGAAGGGCGTCCCACCGGGCGTGATCTTCGAAGCGCTGGAAGTGGCTCTGGCCACTGCAACCAAAAAACGTTTTGAAGACGAAGTCGACCTGCGTGTGGAAATCAACCGCCACACCGGTAACTACGAGACCTTCCGTCGCTGGACCGTGGTCGATGAGCAGGATCTTGATGATCCGGCGATCGAAACCTGGCTGGACAAGATCCACGAGACCCACCCTGAAGCCAAGGTTGGTGACGTGATCGAGGAGAAGATCGACTCGATCGAGTTCGGTCGTATCGCCGCTCAGACCGCCAAGCAGGTCATCGTGCAGAAAGTCCGCGAGGCCGAGCGCGCCCAGGTGGTCGACGCTTACCGCGAACGCGTGGGCGAGATCATCTCCGGCACCGTCAAGAAGGTCACCCGCGACAACGTTATCGTCGACCTGGGCAACAATGCTGAAGCATTGCTGGCTCGTGAAGACATCATTCCACGCGAGACCTTCCGTGTCGGTGTGCGCTTGCGCGCACTGTTGAAGGAAATCCGCACCGAGAACCGCGGTCCGCAGCTGATCCTGTCGCGCACTGCGCCACAGATGCTGATCGAACTGTTCACTATCGAAGTGCCGGAAATTGCCGAAGGCCTCATCGAGGTCATGGCCGCTTCCCGTGACCCGGGTTCGCGCGCCAAGATCGCCGTTCGCTCCAAGGACAAGCGCATCGACCCGCAAGGTGCCTGTATCGGCATGCGCGGTTCGCGTGTGCAGGCGGTGTCCGGCGAGTTGGGCGGTGAGCGTGTGGATATCGTCCTCTGGGACGAGAACCCAGCGCAGTTCGTCATCAACGCCATGTCGCCGGCTGAAGTCGCGGCGATCATCGTCGATGAAGATGCCCACGCCATGGACATCGCTGTTGGCGAGGACAACCTGGCCCAGGCCATCGGTCGTGGTGGTCAGAACGTTCGTCTGGCAAGCCAGCTTACCGGCTGGACCCTGAACGTGATGACCGAGAAGGACATCCAGGCCAAGCAGCAAGCCGAGACTGGCGACATCCTGCGCAACTTTGTCGACGAGCTGGAAGTCGATGAAGAACTGGCCCAGGTGCTGGTCGACGAAGGCTTCACCAGCCTGGAAGAAATTGCCTACGTACCGTTGGAAGAAATGCTCAACATCGATGGCTTTGACGAGGATATCGTCAACGAGCTTCGCGCTCGTGCCAAGGACCGCCTGTTGACCAAAGCCATCGCTACCGAGGAAAAACTGGCAGACGCCCATCCGGCCGAAGACCTGCTCTCTCTTGAGGGTATGGACAATGACCTGGCGGTTGAACTGGCGGTGCGCGGCGTGGTTACCCGCGAAGACCTGGCCGAGCAGTCGATTGACGACCTGCTCGACATCGACGGCATCGACCAAGAGCGTGCCGGCAAGTTGATCATGGCCGCCCGAGCCCACTGGTTCGAGTAATTAGGCGCGGCCTGAGGAGAGAAGTGCATGACGCAAGTCACGGTGAAAGAATTGGCCCAAGAGGTCGCTGCACCGGTTGAGCGCCTGCTGCAGCAGATGCGTGAGGCGGGTTTGCCGCACACCGACGCCGGTCAGGTAGTGACCGACAATGAGAAGCAGGCTTTGCTGACTCATCTGAAGAGCAGCCACAAGGCTAAAGCGGAAGAGCCGCGCAAGATTACCTTGCAGCGCAAAACCACTAGCACCCTGCGTGTAGCCGGTAGCAAGAGCATCAGCGTAGAAGTACGCAAGAAGAAAGTTTTCGTTCAGCGCAGCCCGGAAGAAATCCAGGCTGAGCAGGCGCGTGAGCTGGAAGAGCGTCGCGTGGCTGAAAACGCCGCACGCGAAAAAGCCAACATCGATTCGCGTCAGCGTATCGCCGAGCGTGACGCCCCGCAGGGTGCTGTTGCGAGCAAGCCTGAGCCTGTTGCCGCCGCTGCTCCTGCAGCCGCTGCACCGGCCCCGGCAGCTGCGCCGCAAGAGCCTCTGACCGAGGAAGCAGCGGTTCGCGCCGCCGAGCGCAAGAAAGAAGAAGTGCGCCGCACCGAAGACCGTGCCCGCAACGAAGACCGTCGCGGCCGTGGCGAAGCGCCGCGCGTGTCGGTCAAGGTCAAGGTCAAAGAGAAAGAAAAGACCCCGACTCCGCGTGCTGCTCCGCGTACCACCGAAGAAGAAAGCGATGGCTTCCGTCGCGGTGGCCGTGGCAAGGGCAAACTGAAGAAGCGCAATCAGCATGGCTTCCAGAGCCCTACCGGCCCGGTTATCCGTGCCGTGAGCATCGGCGAGACCATCACCGTCTCCGAGCTGGCCAACCAGATGTCCGTCAAAGGCGCTGAAGTGGTCAAGTTCATGTTCAAGATGGGTACTCCGGTCACCATCAACCAGGTCCTCGACCAGGAAACTGCACAGCTGGTAGCTGAAGAGCTGGGCCACAAGGTCACGCTGGTCAGCGACACCGCGCTGGAAGATTCCCTGGCCGAATCGCTGAAGTTCGAAGGTGAAGTCACCTCGCGTGCTCCGGTCGTGACCGTAATGGGCCACGTCGACCACGGTAAAACCTCGCTGCTCGACTACATCCGTCGTGCCAAGGTTGCTGCTGGCGAAGCCGGTGGTATCACCCAGCACATCGGTGCCTACCACGTCGAAACCGACCGTGGCATGGTCACCTTCCTCGACACCCCTGGTCACGCCGCGTTTACTCAGATGCGTGCCCGTGGTGCCAAGGCGACCGACATCGTCATCCTGGTGGTGGCGGCGGACGACGGCGTGATGCCGCAGACCCGTGAAGCTGTTCAGCATGCGAAAGCCGCTGGCGTGCCACTGGTTGTTGCAGTGAACAAGATCGACAAGCCAGGCGCTGACCTCGACCGCATTCGTAACGAACTGTCGGTAGAAGGCGTGACCTCCGAGGACTGGGGTGGCGACACTCCATTCGTCAAGGTTTCGGCGAAGATGGGTACCGGCGTCGACGAACTGCTTGAAGCCGTTCTGTTGCAGGCCGAGATCCTCGAGCTGTCGGCTACCCCAACCGCGCCTGGTCGTGGTGTGGTCGTCGAATCGCGTCTGGACAAGGGCCGCGGCCCGGTCGCTACCATCCTGGTTCAGGACGGTACGCTGCGTCAGGGCGACATGGTCCTGGTCGGCTCCAACTATGGCCGCGTGCGTGCCATGCTTGACGAGAACGGCAAGCCAGTCAAAGAAGCCGGCCCATCGATCCCGGTCGAGATCCTCGGCCTCGATGGCACTCCGGAAGCCGGTGACGAGCTGTCGGTAGTCGGCGACGAGAAGAAAGCCCGCGAAGTTGCCCTGTTCCGTCAAGGCAAATACCGCGAGGTCAAGCTGGCCCGTGCTCACGCCGGCAAGCTGGAAAACATCTTCGAGACCATGGGTCAGGAAGAGAAGAAGACCCTCAACATCGTCCTCAAGACCGATGTTCGTGGCTCCCTGGAAGCACTGCAGGGTTCGCTCGGCGGTCTGGGCAACGACGAGGTGCAGGTCCGTGTGATTGGTGGCGGTGTCGGTGGTATCACCGAGAGCGATGCCAACCTGGCCCTGGCGTCCAACGCGGTGCTGTTCGGCTTCAACGTGCGGGCCGATGCCGGCGCGCGCAAGATCGTCGAGCAGGAAGGTCTGGATATGCGTTACTACAACGTGATCTACGACATCATCGAAGACGTCAAGAAAGCCCTGACCGGCATGCTCGGCAGTGATGTTCGCGAGAACATCCTGGGCGTTGCAGAAGTACGTGATGTGTTCCGTTCGCCGAAGTTCGGCGCCGTCGCTGGCTGTATGGTCATCGAAGGTACCGTGTACCGCAACCGTCCGATCCGCGTTCTGCGCGAAGACGTTGTGATCTTCGAAGGCGAGCTGGAATCGCTGCGTCGCTTCAAGGACGACGCTGCCGAAGTTCGTGCCGGCATGGAGTGCGGTATTGGCGTCAAGAGCTACAACGACGTCAAGGTCGGCGACAAGATCGAAGTCTTCGAGAAAGTCCAGGTGGCTCGTACCCTGTAAGGGTCGAGCTGGCAGATGCCCCGCCCCAGGGCGGTTGGCAACGCCTCTGCAGGTAGCGCCCGGTCAGGCTTCACGCCTGGCCGGGCGTTTGCCGCTTTAAGTTACAGGTAGCAACGAATGGCAAAAGAATACAGCCGTACCCAACGCATTGGCGATCAGATGCAGCGCGAGCTTGCCGAGCTGATCCGCCGTGAAGTGAAAGATCCACGCGTCGGCCTGGTGACCATCACCGCCGTCGACGTCAGCCGCGACGTGGGCCATGCCAAGGTGTTCATCACCGTCATGGGCCAGGAAGAGGAACCTGATGCGGTCAAGCAGTCGGTCAAGGCGTTGAACAACGCTGCGAGCTTCCTGCGTCTGCACCTGGGCCGCTCGATGCAGCTGCGCAGCGTGCCGCAACTGCACTTCCATTACGATGAGAGCGTCAGCCGCGGGGTTCACCTGTCGGCACTGATCGAGCGTGCCGTGGCAGAAGACCGCCAGCACCAGGATCCCGTCGAGCCGGACACCAAGGAGTAATCGGTGGCCCAGGTCAAACGAATCCGCCGCGACGTCAGCGGCATCATCCTGCTCGACAAACCGTTGGGGTTTACCTCCAACGCAGCGTTGCAAAAGGTCCGCTGGTTGCTCAATGCCGAGAAGGCCGGTCACACCGGCAGCCTCGACCCACTGGCCAGTGGCGTGCTGCCGCTGTGCTTTGGCGAAGCGACCAAGTTTTCGCAGTACCTGCTCGATTCCGACAAGGGCTACGAAACCGTCATGCAGATGGGGCAGACCACCACCACGGCAGACGCCGAAGGTGAGGTCCTGCAGACCCGTGAGGTGACCGTTGGTCGCGCCGACATCGAGGCAGCCCTGCCTCAATTTCGCGGCCCGATCAGCCAGATACCGCCGATGTACTCGGCCCTCAAGCGTGATGGCCAGCCCTTGTACAAACTGGCCCGTGCGGGAGAGGTAGTGGAGCGCGAGGCGCGTTCTGTTACTATTAACCGCTTGGAGCTGCTCGAGTGCGAAGGCACCCGTGCGCGTCTGACGGTAAATTGCACCAAAGGCACCTATATCCGCACCCTGGTGGAGGATATCGGTGAAGTGTTGGGCTGTGGCGCTTATGTTGCCGAGCTGCGTCGGACCCAGGCTGGGCCCTTCGAGCTGGCACAGACAGTGACCCTCGAAGAGCTCGAGCAAGCCCACGCCGACGGTGGCAACGAAGCGCTCGATCGCTTCCTGATGCCGTCCGACAGCGGTCTGCTCGACTGGCCTGTGGTGCAGTTGTCAGAGCACAGCTCGTTCTACTGGCTGCATGGCCAGGCAGTACGTGCACCGGATGCGCCGCAATTCGGCATGGTCCGGGTGCAGGATCACAATGGTCGCTTCATCGGTATCGGTGAAGTGAGCGAAGACGGGCGCGTTGCGCCACGTCGCTTGATTCGGTCGGAATGACCGATACTTGCGTTGCCGGCATGAGCCGACAGCGCAAGACACGAGGGTGGCTGTCAGTAGGCACGGTCACAGCTCTTTTATTAATACAGGGTTCGTCCCTGGCCTATTGGACCCCGCTTGCGGGATCCGTTTAACTGGAGATGCCAAATGGCCCTCAGCGTTGAAGAAAAAGCACAAATCGTTACCGACTACCAGCAAGCCGTCGGCGACACCGGTAGCCCAGAAGTGCAGGTTGCACTGCTGACTGCCAACATCAACAAACTGCAAGGTCACTTCAAGATCAACGGTAAAGACCACCACTCGCGTCGTGGCCTGATCCGTATGGTTAACCAGCGTCGTAAGCTGCTGGACTACCTGAAGGGCAAAGACACCACCCGTTACAGCACCCTGATCGGTCGTCTGGGCCTGCGTCGCTAATAGCGGCCTGGCTAGTGGTGGGCGTGGCGGGTCGCAAGCTTTGGCAGCGCTGCTTCAGCGTTGCCGACGGGCTCGTCATGCGTATCTTCGAGGTTGGCAGCCTGGTCTTGCCGAGCGGTTTATCCGCCCGGCAACCAGGCTCCCAGCCTCGAGTTGTATCTGGACGGTCAATGGGGCCGATTCCCCGTTCTGCCCAAGAATTCGCAAGAAACCAGTTCCCCCAGAGCCATTGAAAAGGTAGGAAACCGTGAACCCGGTAATCAAGAAATTCCAGTTCGGTCAATCGACCGTTACCCTCGAAACGGGCCGCATTGCCCGTCAGGCCACCGGCGCAGTCCTGGTCACCGTCGATAACGATGTCACCGTGCTGGTGACCGTGGTCGGTGCCAAGCACGCAGACCCAAGCAAAGGCTTCTTCCCGCTGTCCGTGCACTACCAGGAAAAAACCTACGCCGCTGGCAAGATCCCTGGTGGTTTCTTCAAGCGTGAAGGCCGTCCTTCCGAGAAAGAGACGCTGACCTCGCGCCTGATCGACCGTCCGATCCGTCCGCTGTTCCCAGAAGGCTTCATGAACGAAGTGCAGGTTGTCTGCACCGTCGTGTCGACCAGCAAGAAAACCGATCCGGACATCGCTGCGATGATCGGTACTTCGGCTGCCCTGGCAATCTCCGGCATCCCGTTCGAAGGCCCGATCGGCGCCGCCCGTGTTGCCTTCCATGAAAGCACCGGCTACCTGCTGAACCCAACCTACGAGCAACTGGCTGCCTCGAGCCTGGACATGGTCGTAGCCGGTACCGACAGCGCTGTGCTGATGGTTGAATCGGAAGCCAAAGAGCTGACCGAAGACCAGATGCTGGGCGCCGTACTGTTCGCCCACGACGAATTCCAGTCGGTCATCCAGGCTGTCAAAGAGCTGGCTGCCGAAGCTGCCAAGCCGACCTGGGACTGGAAACCAGCCGTTGCCAACACCGAGCTGTTCAACGCCATCCGCGCTGAATTCGGCGAAGGCATCTCGCAGGGCTACACCATCACCGTCAAGGCCGACCGCTATGCGCGTCTGGGCGAGCTGCGTGATCAGGCGATCGCCAAGTTCTCCGGTGAAGAAGGCCAGCCTTCGGCTTCCGTGGTCAAAGAAATCTTTGGCGAAATCGAATACCGCACCGTGCGCGAAAACATCGTCAACGGCAAGCCACGTATCGACGGTCGCGACACCAAGACTGTACGCCCGCTGAACATCGAAGTCGGCGTTCTGCCGAAGACCCACGGTTCGGCACTGTTCACCCGTGGCGAAACCCAGGCCCTGGTCGTTGCGACCCTGGGTACTGCGCGTGATGCTCAGCTGCTCGACACCCTCGAAGGCGAGAAGAAAGACCCGTTCATGCTGCACTACAACTTCCCACCGTTCTCGGTAGGTGAGTGTGGTCGTATGGGTGGTGCTGGCCGTCGCGAAATCGGTCACGGCCGTCTGGCCCGTCGTTCGGTTCAGGCCATGCTGCCTGCTGCTGACGTGTTCCCGTACACCATCCGTGTGGTATCGGAAATCACCGAGTCGAACGGTTCGAGCTCGATGGCGTCGGTTTGCGGTGCTTCCCTGGCCCTGATGGACGCTGGTGTGCCGATGAAGGCGCCAGTTGCCGGTATCGCCATGGGCCTGGTCAAGGAAGGCGACAAGTTCGCCATCCTCACCGACATCCTCGGTGACGAAGACCACCTCGGCGACATGGACTTCAAGGTAGCCGGTACCGCCAAAGGTGTTACCGCGCTGCAGATGGACATCAAGATCAACGGCATCACCGAAGAGATCATGGAAATCGCCCTGGGCCAGGCCCTGGAAGCGCGCCTGAACATCCTCGGCCAGATGAACCAGATCATTGGTACTTCGCGTACCGAGCTGTCGGCCAACGCGCCGACCATGATCGCCATGAAGATCGACACCGACAAGATCCGTGACGTTATCGGTAAAGGCGGCGCGACCATCCGTGGTATCTGTGAAGAGACCAAGGCTTCGATCGATATCGAAGACGACGGCTCGATCAAGATCTTCGGCGAAACCAAAGAAGCCGCTGAAGCAGCTCGCCAGCGCGTCCTGGGTATCACTGCCGAGGCCGAGATCGGCAAGATCTACGTCGGCAAGGTTGAACGCATCGTCGACTTCGGCGCATTCGTCAACATCCTGCCTGGCAAAGACGGCCTGGTGCACATCTCGATGCTCAGCAATGAGCGCGTAGAGAAGGTCACCGACGTGCTGAAAGAAGGCGAAGAGGTTGAAGTACTGGTACTGGACGTGGACAACCGCGGCCGTATCAAGCTGTCGATCAAAGACGTTGCGGCAGCCAAGGCTTCCGGCGTTTAAGCCAGCTGTAGTGGTATGAAATAAACCCTTCGGGGTTGCGCTGATGTTCAGCGCATAGGGGCCGCTGTGCGGCCCATTGCGATCTTGGGTCGCGATGGGTCACACAGCGGCCCTTTTTATTTGTCAAACACTGCCCCGTGTAGGAGCGGCCTGGTGTCGCGAAAGGGGTGCGCAGCGCCCCCGGCAGTTCTGCGGCGTTGCCTAAATCGTAGGGCCGCTACGCAGCCCCTTCGCGACACAAGGCCGCTCCTACATTTTCCGCGTCCATTTCGAGATAGCGAAAACTCTGGGGTACATGCATCTTGCATGCAGGAATTTGCTCCGGCTTGCAAAATGCACGAGAGAGTGGATTCCAGCAAATTGATAAGTTACTGATTTATATTGGTTTTATGGCCTTTGAAAAGTTGGCACAGCCCCTGCAATAGTCTATTCATCTGACGCCAACTGACTCGGCGCAGACCTTTCGACAACAGGAGTGACCCGTATGAAGAAGTTCGCTATTGCTGCCGCTACTGCTACCGCTCTGACTCTGACCATGGCTAACGCTGCTTTCGCTCAGCAAGCCGTTCAGGCTCCAGTTATGCTGGCTGCCAACACTGTCGACAGCGCCAAGCAAGATGGCTCCGATACCTGGATCACCACCAAGGTCAAAGCTGATCTGCTGACCGAGAAAGGCATCCCAGGCGGCGATATCAAAGTCGAAACCAATCAAGGCGTAGTTTCGCTGTCGTCCGATGTGAAAGTCACCGATTCGCAAAAAGAGCGTGCAGTAGCAATCACCAAGGCTATCAAAGGCGTTAAAGACGTCTCGGCTGCTGGTCTGAAAGCCGAATAAGGATTGCTGCGCAGGCCAGATGGATCTGGCCAACGCATAACGAAAAGCCCCGGCACATGCCGGGGCTTTTTCGTTGTTGCGCTCAATGCAGACGCTTATTCAGCATCCAGGTGCATCGGCGTGATCACGCGCCCATCCGATTCGGCCTGGCCCAGCGTGGTATCGATGAAGTACACCCGGTCATCCGCCAACTTGCCTTTGTCGACCAGGTAATCCTTGATATTACCGGCCCGCGCCTGGCCCAACTGGCGCAGCAGCGCAGCGCTCTCGGCCCAGGACTTGATCACCGCCTCACGCAGCTTGGCGCTACGCTCTTCACGCCCCAGCTGCTGCCATTCAGCAGGCGGCTGTTGTTTCAGGCGGGTGCGGTAGATACCTTCGAGCATCGCCGGCTTGTCGTCAGCATCCACCACCAGCATCGACGCATTGGCCGGCACCTTGTCGCCGCGGCGCTGCAGGATCTTGTACCAGATCGACTGATACTCACGCTCCAGGCGCTGCTCGGCGATCAACGGGCCATCGCTGGTCTGGGCGCTGGTGCCTTCGATCTCCAGGCGCAATTCAGGGCGTTCGTTGAGCGCGGTCGCCAGTTTGTCCAGGGCCGCTTGGGCATCGCCGCTGAGGTCGCTGGAGCCGGCGCTGAACGCGACCGTACCCAGGTCCTGCGAGCTGCCGCCGGAGACCAGCCCGCCAATGAACTTGAACGGCGCCTGGGCGGCACGCAGGACCAGATTGCGCAGGGTTTGCCAAACGATCGGCATGACGCTGAACTGCGGGTTGTTGAGGTCGCCGGTCACCGGCAGCTCGATCGAGATGGTGCCGTCGGTGTCCTTGAGCAGCGCCACCGCCAAGCGGATCGGCAGGTCGACGGCGTCGGGGCTGTCGACCTTCTCACCCAGTTGCAGTTGCTCGATCACCAGCTTGTTTTCTGCTTTGAGCTGGCCATTGGTGATCAGGTAGTGCACGTCCAGGTTGAGCCGGCCCTTGCGAATGCGAAAGCCGGCAAACTTGCCTGAGTAGGGCGTCAGTGTGGTCAGCTCGACGCGTTTGAAGCTGGTGGCGATGTCCAGGCTGGCCATCGGGTTGAACGGGTTGAGCGCGCCCTTGATGGTGACCGGTGCATAGCGGTCGACCTTGCCCTTGATATCGACCTTGGCCGGCGCTGGCTGGCGGTTGTCGATGGTGCCGACCTGGCCATTGAGCTGCTGCACGGCTGTGGCGAAGTTTGGTGTCAGGGTCAGGTCGGCAAAGTTGGCCGAGCCGTCGTTGATGTCGATCTTGCCGATACGAATGCCCAGTGGCTTGCTGTTGCTAGGAGTCACCGGTTTTTCTGCGGTGCTTTTGGTAGCACCGGCTGGCTGCGGAATCAGCAGGTCATCAACGTTGGTGGTGCGGTCTTCGTTGATGATGAAACGCGCATATGGCTGCAGCAGCTTGACTTGGTCGATGGTCAGCGCATCGCCGTGCACGTATGACAACCCATTGAGGTCGAGCTGCTGCCATTTGACGAAGTCGCGGTCCTTGATCGTGTCGAGGGTATGCAACTGGTTGACGGTTGCGGTACCGGTGACGGTAAAGGCCAGCGGCGCCGTATTTTGCAGATCGACCTTGAGCTCGCTGGCGAGCATGCCGCTGCGCAGTTCAAGCTGAATGAACGGGCTGATGTAGGCCTGGGCGATGCGCAGGTCGATGTCGCGGGTGCTGACATCGAGCTTGGCGGTGACCGGGGCCAGGTTGACCTGGCCGGAGGCTTGCAGTTTGCCTTGCTTGCCGACGGCGGTATCCAGTTTGAGGGTAAACGGCGACTTGTTGAGGCTGTCATAGCCCTGCATATCGAGGTTGAGCGGGCCGACATCCAGGGTGACCGGTTCTTTCTGGCTGCGGTCTGCCAAGTGAATCATGTAATCACGCGCTTGAACGTCCTTGAGCAGTACTTGCCACGGCTTGCTCGGCGCGGCGGCTGCTTTTTCCTGCGCTGTCGGCTCGGCCGCGGCAGGTTCGGCTTTCTCCTGGGGGGTAGCTTTGGCTGGCTGGCTGGCGAACAGCGTCTGCCAGTCGAGCTGGCCGTCTTTTTCCAAGGCGGCCCAGGTCTCCAGCTTGCTGCTACGGATCTTGCCTACGGTGACCAGTTGCTTGGCCAGATCGATCGAGGTTTCGCTGACTTCGAGACTGGCCAGCCGCGCCAGTTGCCTGCCGTCCGGTGCCTTGATGGCGAACGGCGCGATGCGTACCTGAGTGTTGTCGAGCAGCAGCTCGGTCTGTTTCGACAGGTTGAGCGTGTAGTGGGTATCGAGGCTGATCACGCCTTCTTCCAGCACCAGCGGCACCGCGTCACGCACGTAAGGCCAGAACGCCTTCATGTTGCCGTCGGTGATTTTCAGGGTGCCTTGCGAGCTGATCGGCGCCAGGCCGAGTGTGCCTTTCCAGTCGATCCGCCCACCGGCGGGGCCGACGGCGACCAAGGTCATGTCGGCGCTGTCGTCGGGGAGGGTGCTGAGGTTCTTGAGCTCGAAATTCATCGAGTCGTAAAGAAACTCGATCGGCTCGCTCGGGCGCAGGTCCCGGAAGTGCAGGTAGCCTTCAGTGAGCTTGATGCTGCCGATACGCAGCGGGAACGGGTCGCTGGCTGGCTCGTCTGGCTTGGCTTCGCTGGGCGGCAGTTTGAACAGCTGAGTCAGGTTGAGGCCGCCGTTTTTGCCGAAGAGGATTTCGTTGCGCGGTTTGTCCAGCTCCACTGCATCCAGGTGCAGGGCGCCGCTCCACAGGCTGTCCAGCGACAGGTTGGCGTACAAACGCTCAAAACCCAGTTGCTCTTTGCCCGGCTCGCCGACCTGCAAACCCCACAGGGTCAGCTCTAGGCTGAACGGGTTGAATTCGATGCGTTGCAGCTGCGCCGGCACCGTCGCGTATTGGGCCAGCTGTTGATTGGCAATGCGTAGGCCAATGCCTGGAAGGATGAAGAAGCCGAGCAGGCTGTACAAGGCCACGAGGGCCAGCATGGCGCCGAGGGCGCGAGTCAATCCTTTGGGCATGTGCAGCATCGTCTGTCCGAGCGGGAGTGCTTGGAGTATGGCACGTTAAATCGGTTCCGCAGAATCAGCCGAATGACCTTATTCGATGCCCATTCGCCGCCGCGCGCGGTGCGCCGAGCTGTCGCGCATGGCCCAGCGCAGGACTGGCGCGGTGCGCTCGATACCTACCCGGATCAAGCGCCGGCTCAGTGGCCCTTGTTGCAGCTCAAGCATATCCCGGCCCCAGCCTGGTAACAGTTCGATGCCCGCCCGCAGCATCAGCTTGCCCACGGGGGCTGCCAGGCGGCTTGGCGCCGGTGCCTTGAGCAGGATATCGATCACCTCCAGGCTGCGCGCATCGCAGCGCAACTGCGGACGCATGCGTTGCAGGTAGGCCTCGATTTGCGCACAGGAGCGTGGCACGTCGCGCGCGCCGAGGCGCTCGGCGATCAGGGCGATTTCGTTGTAGTACGCGTCCTGATCAGCCTGCGCCAGATGCGGGTTGCGGTAACGCAGGTGGGCGGCCATGAAGCTGCTGACTTCGGCAACGTGCACCCAGGTCAGCAGGTCTGGGTCACTGGCGGCATAAAGCCGGCCATCGGCGGCGGTGCCGACGACTTTGAGGTGGATGGTGCGTACCTTGTCGATCAACCAGTTGGCGTCGCGGGTCGAGCCAAAGGTGGTGCCGGAGATGAATTGGCTGGTGCGGCGCAGGCGCCCGAGCAGGTCTTCGCGAAAGTTGGAGTGATCCCACACCCCGGCGAGGGCCAGCGGGTGCAGCAGTTGCAGCATCAAGGCACTGATACCGCCGACCAGCATGCTCGGGAAGTCGCCGTGGACCTGCCAGCTGACGCTGTCGGGGCCAAACAGGCCGGGGTCACCCTTGGGTGACTCCAGGTCAAGCTGGCCGAGGGCCAGGCCAGTCAGGCTCATGACCTGGGTTTCGATACGACGGCGTAAGGCTTCCATGGCGACCTGCAATGCGCGGCAGCCCGCCATGGGCTACCTCTAGCTATTGGTTGAGGCGAGTATCGATCAAGCCCTGCACGACGCTGGCATCGGCCAGGGTCGAGGTGTCACCCAGCGAGTCCAGCTCGTTGCAGGCGATCTTGCGCAGTATACGCCGCATGATCTTGCCCGAGCGGGTCTTGGGCAGGGCCGGCGCCCACTGGATCATCTCCGGTTTGGCAAAGCTGCCGATCTCCTTGCTGACCAACGCCAGCAGTTCAGCCTTGAGGGCGTCGTCTGCGCTCACACCATTCATCGGCGTGACGAAGGCATAGATACCCTGGCCCTTGAGGTCGTGCGGATAGCCGACTACGGCCGCCTCGGCGATGCCGTCGTGCAGCACCAGCGCGCTTTCCACTTCTGCCGTACCGATCCGATGGCCGGAGACGTTGATCACATCATCGACTCGCCCGGTGATCCAGTAGTCGCCATCGGCGTCGCGGCGGGCGCCGTCGCCGGTGAAATAGTAGCCGGCGAAGGGCTTGAAGTAGGTGTCGACCATGCGTTGCTGGTCGCCGTAGACGCTGCGGATCTGCGCCGGCCAGCTGGCTTTGATTGCCAGCAGGCCCGAGCCTGGCCCGTCGATCACTGCGCCTTTGTCGTCGAGCAATACCGGTTGCACGCCAAACATCGGTTGGGTGGCGCAACCCGGTTTGATCTGCCCATTGCCCGGCAGCGGGCTGAGCATGATGCCGCCGGTTTCGGTCTGCCACCAGGTGTCGACGATCGGGCAGCGTTCTTTGCCGACCTGATGGAAGTACCACTCCCAGGCTTCCGGGTTGATCGGCTCGCCGACACTGCCGAGCAGGCGCAGGCTTTCCCGCGAGGTGTCCTGTAGGGGGCCTGGGCCTTCGCGCATCAGGGCGCGCAGGGCGGTAGGGGCGGTGTAGAAGATATTCACCTGATGCTTGTCGATGACCTGCCAGAAACGCGAGCTGTCGGGGTAGTTGGGCACGCCTTCGAACATCAGCGAGATCGCCCCGTTGGCCAGCGGGCCATAGACGATATAGCTGTGGCCGGTGACCCAGCCGACATCGGCGGTGCACCAGAACACTTCGCCGTCGCGGTAATCGAATACCACCTTGAAGGTCATCGCGGCCTGCAGCAGATAGCCGCCGGTGGTGTGCAGCACGCCTTTGGGTTTGCCGGTGCTGCCGGAGGTATACAGGATGAACAGCGGGTCTTCGGCATCCATCGGCTCGGGTGGGCAGTCGTCACCGGCAAGCTCGGTGGCGGTGTGGTACCAGAGGTCGCGCTGGTTGTCCCAGGCCACTTCACCACCGGTGCGGCGCACCACGAATACGCTGCTGACGGCCGGGCAGCTGGCCAGGGCCTTGTCGACGTTCTGCTTGAGCGGTACACGTTTGCCGCCCCGCACGCCTTCATCAGCGGTAATCACCGTGCGGCAGTCGGCATCCAGGATGCGGTCGCGCAGGGCGTCGGGCGAGAAGCCACCAAATACCACCGAGTGGATCGCGCCGATGCGGCTGCAGGCAAGCATGGCGTAAGCCGCCTCAGGGATCATCGGCATGTAGATGCACACCCGATCGCCCTTGCTCACCCCGCGCGCCTTCAGTGCGTTGGCCAGGCGGCAGACCTGGCGGTGCAGCTCGCGGTAGCTGATGGCCTGCGAATCCTTGGGGTCGTCGCCTTCCCAGAGCAGCGCGGTCTGCTCACCTCGTTTGGCCAGGTGGCGGTCGATGCAGTTGTAGCTGACGTTGAGCTTGCCGCCGGCGAACCATTTGGCATCGCCGCTGGCAAGGTCGGCCTGTTGCACGCTGCTCCAGGGCTTGATCCAGTCCAGCCGCTTGGCTTGCTCGGCCCAGAAGCTGTCCGGGTCATCGATCGACTGTCGATAGAGGCGTTGATAGTCGTCGGCGCTGAGCTCGGCGGCCTGGCTGACGGCGAGGGCGGTGGGGTACTTGCTGAGATCGAACATGGCGGGTGGTCCTGCTCTTGTCGTGGCAAGGGACTGCACCTCACCGCGGCGCGCAAGGCAGGATGAAGTGCAACGGCTATTCGATGGACAGTGTAGTCGGCGCGGGTGTTCCTCCGGGGTTGCCGGCGCAATGCAAAGCGCGGGGCCAGCTTGCCCCCTGCAGTACCGCTCAATCGAACGCTACTGCAGAGGGCAAGCTGGCCCCGCGCCGGGGCTTGCAGCAGGGCTTGATCAGCCGCGGTGACGACCGCGGAAGTAATTGATCAGGCCTTGGGTGGAGCCGTCTTCAGCGGCTTCTTCCTGAGCGCCGACCAGGCGTTGATACACGCCTTTGCCGAGCTCTTTGCCCAGCTCGACGCCCCATTGGTCAAAGGCATTGATGCCCCAGATCACGCTCTGCACGAACACCTTGTGCTCATACATCGCCACCAGCGCGCCGAGGCGACGCGGGCTGATCCGCTCGACCACCAGGGTGTTGCTCGGGCGGTTGCCAGGGATGACCTTGTGCGGCGCCAGCTTGGCCACGTCGGCTTCGTTCAGGCCCTTGCCACGCAGCTCGGCCTCGGCTTCTTCGCGGGTCTTGCCGAGCATCAGTGCCTGGCTCTGCGACAGGCAGTTGGCGTACAGCCACTGGTGATGGTCGGCCACCGGGTTGAAGCTCACCACCGGCACGATAAAGTCGGCCGGGATCAGTTGGGTGCCCTGGTGCAGCAACTGGTGATAGGCATGCTGGCCGTTACAGCCAACGCCGCCCCAGATCACCGGACCGGTCGCGGTTGGCGCCGGGCTGCCATCCTGCAGCACGCTCTTGCCGTTGGACTCCATGTCCAACTGCTGCAGGTGCTTGGTGATGTTGCGCAGGTAATGGTCGTACGGCAGGATCGCGTGGCTGCGCGCATCCCAGAAGTTGCCGTACCAGACGCCAAGCAGGGCCAGCAGCACCGGCATGTTCTGCTCGAACGGCGCGGTCTGGAAGTGCTGGTCCATGGTGTAGGCGCCCGACAGCAGCTCCTTGAAGTTGGCCGTGCCGATGGCCAGCGCAATCGGCAAACCAATCGCCGACCACAGTGAGTAACGCCCGCCAACCCAGTCCCACATCGGGAAGATGTTTTCTTCGCGGATACCGAACGCGACGGCTGCGGCCTTGTTGCTCGAGACCGCGATGAAGTGACGGTACAGCTCGGCTTCGGAGCCACCCTGGGCCAGGTACCAGGTGCGGGCGGCCATGGCGTTCTTCAGGGTTTCGAGGGTGTTGAACGACTTCGACGAAACGATGAACAGGGTCGTCTCGGCCGCAAGCTTGGCCGACAGCTCGTGGAATTCGCTGCCGTCGATATTGGCCAGGTAGTGGCAGCGCACGCCGCGCTGGGCGTACGGCAGCAAGGCTTCGGAAACCAACTCAGGGCCGAGGAACGAGCCGCCGATGCCGATGTTGACCACGTCGGTGATCGGTTTTTCGCTGTAGCCGCGCCACAGCCCGTCATGAATGCGGCCGACCAGCTCGGTGATCTGGTTGAGTACCTTGTGCACTTCGGGCATCACGTTGACGCCGTTGACGCTGAGTTTGTCGCCAACCGGGCGGCGCAGGGCGGTGTGCAGTACGGGGCGGCCTTCGGAGGCGTTGATGATCTCGCCGCTGAACATCGACTTGATGGCTGCTGCCAGGTCGACGTCGGTGGCCAGGTTGACCAGCAGCTTGCGGGTCTCATCGTTGATCAGGTTTTTCGAGTAATCGAGAAACAGCCCGCAGCTGCTCAGGGAGAACTGATCGAAGCGTTGCGGATTGGCCGCGAAGGCGTCGCGCATGCTGAAATCCTGCATGGCGTCGCGGTGTTGTTGCAGCGCCTGCCAGGCTGGCAGCGTCGTCACATCATGGGGGGTACGGTAATACGCCATTGCGAAGGGTTTCCTTGATGCATGATCTGGCCTTGGACAACTGGCAGCCGCTGGCAGTTGCAGGCAGTTGATCATTATAGGCATGGCTGGCGCGGGGGGAATGGGGTCGGGCGGGGATAATTTGGGGCCGCGTGGCGGCCCCGGGTTGCAATCAGGCGGTGGGCTCGTCCAGATGCAGGTACAAGTTGTCGATCAGGCGTGTGGTGCCCAGGTACGCTGCGGCAATTACCACCACGTCGCGGTCATCGGCCATGGCCGGGCGCAGGGTCAGTGCGTGGCGCACTTCCAGATAGTCCGGGCGAAAGCCTGCCGCCAGCAGTTGGGCCTGACCGGCCACGATCAGCTCGGCAAAGTCGCGCTGGCCATGGCGGATGGCGTCGGCCATCACGCTCAGCTCGCGGTACAGCGCCGGCGCTGCAGCGCGTTGCTCGGGCGTCAGGTAGCCGTTGCGCGAGGACAGCGCCAGGCCATCGTCGGCGCGTACGGTCGGCTCGCCGATGATCTGGATCGGCATGTTCAGGTCGCGCACCATGGCGCGGATCACCGCCAGTTGCTGGTAGTCCTTTTCGCCGAACACGGCCAGGTCGGGCTGGACCATATTGAACAGCTTGCTGACGACCGTGGCCACGCCTTCGAAATGCCCCGGGCGGCTGGCGCCACACAGGCCTTCGGACAGTTGCGGCACGCTGACCCGGGTCTGCACTGTGGTGCCGTCGGGGTACATTTCATCCACGGTCGGCGCGAACAGCAAATGACAGCCTGCCTCGAGCAGGCGCTCCTGGTCAGCGGCAAGGGTGCGCGGGTAGCTGTCGAGGTCCTCGCCGGCGCCAAACTGCAGCGGGTTGACGAAGATGCTCGCCACGACGAAGTCGGCGCGCTGGGTGGCTTTGGTCACCAGGGCGACGTGGCCGCTGTGCAGGTTGCCCATGGTCGGGACAAAGGCGATGCGCTTGCCTTCGCTGCGGGCGCGGGCCACGGCTGCGCGCAGTTCACGGACGCTCTTGACGGTATTCATGCGCTGAACCCGTGTTCTGCAGCCGGGAAGCTGACGTCTTTGACCGCCGCCACGTAAGCACTCAGGGCGCCTTGGATATCGGCCTGGCCGAGCATGAAGTTCTTGACGAACTTGGGCATGCGCCCGGTCAGCGACAGGCCGAGCATGTCGTGCAGCACCAGCACCTGGCCGTCGGTGGCGTTACCGGCACCGATGCCGATCACCGGAATGGCCACGGCCTGGGTGATCTCCGCAGCCAGCTCGCTGGGCACGCATTCGAGCAGGAGCATGGCCGCACCGGCTTGCTCCAGAGCAATCGCGTCGGCGCGCATCTGCCGCGCCTGGGCTTCCTGCCGGCCCTGCACCTTGTAACCGCCGAGCACGTTGACCGTCTGCGGGGTCAGGCCCATGTGGGCGCACACCGGCACGCCACGTTCGGCCAGCAGGCGAATGGTCTCGCTCAGCCAGGCCGCGCCTTCGAGCTTGATCATGTGCGCGCCGGCCTGCATCAGGCTGGCGCAGTTGGCGAAGGCCTGCTCAGGCGTGGCGTGGGCCATGAACGGCAGATCGGCGAGGATCAGTGCGCCGTCGTTGCCGCGTTTGACGCAGGCCGTGTGGTAGGCCATTTCTGCAGTGGTCACCGGCAGCGTGCTGTCATGCCCTTGCAGGACCATTCCCAGCGAGTCACCCACCAGCAACACGTCGACCCCGGCCTGGCTGGCAGCCTTGGCGAAGGTGGCGTCATAGCAGGTCAGCATGGCGATTTTCTCACCCTTGGCCTTGAGGCCATGCAGGGTGGTCAGGGTTACTTCAGGCATGTAGAAAGTCCTCGTTCAGGCGCTGTGCAATCGACCTGCGTACAACCTTGCGCAGGTGCGATGCGGAGCGGCACATCATCGTTCGTGATGTTCAGACCCGCCCGGGCCCAAATAGGTTAAGTGTGGCGCGTCGAGGCCACGGGATGCCTATAGTCGTGAGCGAGGGGAGGGAAGTCAATCACCCTGTTACCGCATTGTTACGGCAAGGGTGTTACTGGCGTTACCGCCGTCAAGATCGCCCGAATTACAGGCGTTCGAGGCCGCTGAACGGGCAGGCGGCGAGCATTTGCGCAAGGCTGCGACCATCGGCGAGGACGAAGTCGGCAGGCACCAGCTCAGCCAGCGGGTAGAGCACGAATGGGCGCGCGTGCATATGGTAGTGCGGTACTTTCAGGCGTGGGCTGTCGAGCACCTGCTGGCCAAACAGCAGCACATCCAGGTCGAGGGTGCGTGGGCCCCAGCGTTCCTGACGCACGCGCCCTTGATCGTTCTCGATCGCCTGCAGCGCATCGAGCAGCTGCAGCGGCTCGAGCGTGGTGTCGAGCGCGGCTACGGCATTGGTGTAGCGCGGCTGGCCGGGCAGCAGCGAGTCGCTGGCGTAGAAGCCGGAAACCGCTGCCAGGCGCGTGCCCTCGGCCTTATCCAAGGCATCGAGGGCGCTGCGCAGTTGCTCGGCAGGTTCGGCCAGGTTGCTGCCCAGGCCGATGTACACGCGCACGCTCATGCTCAGTCGAACGCTTCGTCAGCGCTGCGCTTGCGCTTGGTACCGCTGCGCTTGCGTTTGCGTGGCGCGGCGCCGATGCCGTCATCACGGCTACCGAGCTCGGCGATCATGGCGCGGCGTTCGCTGTCGTTGGCGTCCTGGTAGTCGGTCCACCACTGGCCCAGCTCTTCGGTTTCCTCGCCGGCGCTCTCGCGCAGCAGCAGGAAGTCGTAGCCAGCGCGGAAGCGCGGGTTGTCCAGGAGCATGTCGGCGCGTTTGCCGCTGCGCCGTGGCAGGCGCTCCTGCATGTCCCAGATCTCGCGGATCGGCAGGGTGAAGCGCTTGGGGATTGCAATGCGCTGGCACTGTTCGGCGATCAGGTCGTGGGCGGCCTGGTTCATTGCCGGGATCGGCGGTACGCCTTGGCTCTGCAGGTACAGTGCACGGCCCGGCAGGGCCGGCCAGAGCATGGCCGCGAAGAGGAACGCCGGCGTTACCGGTTTGCCCTGCTTGACGCGCAGGTCGGTGTTCATCAAGGCGTTGCTGATCAGCGTGTGGGTGTAGCTTGGGCGCTCTTCCAGGGCGTGGCTGCTGCCTGGGAACAACGGTTCAAACAGATGCAGGTCAACCAGCATTTCGAAGGCGATGGCGCCGTGGCCGGAGAGGAACAGCTTGAGGCATTCCTCGAACAGCCGTGCTGGCGGGATATCGCGCAGCATCGGTGCCAGCTCGCGGATCGGCTGCACCGTGTGCTTTTCGATGCCGAAGTTGAGCTTGGCCGCAAAGCGCACCGCGCGCAGCATGCGCACAGGGTCTTCCTGGTAACGATGGACCGGGTCGCCAATCAGGCGCAGCAGGCGGTTACGCACATCGGGCATGCCGTTGGCGTAGTCGAGGATGCGCTCGCTGACCGGGTCGTAGTACAGCGCATTGACCGTGAAGTCGCGGCGCTGGGCGTCATCTTCGAGGGTGCCGTAGACGTTGTCGCGCAAAATACGACCACTGGCATTATGCGACGAACGGTGGCTGTCGCCCTCGTCTTCATCGCTGTGGTGGGCACGGAAAGTGGCCACTTCGATGATGTCACGGCCGAAATGCACGTGAACCAGCTTGAAGCGGCGGCCAATGATTCGCGCATTGCGAAACTCGGCACGGACCTGTTCAGGCGTGGCGCTGGTGGCGACATCGAAGTCTTTGGGCGTGATGCCCAGGAGCATGTCACGCACACAGCCGCCAACCAGGTAAGCCTGGTATCCGGCAGCCTGCAGGCGATCGACAATGCCCACCGCATGGCGGCTGAACTGGCTGCGCTGCAGCGAGTGCTGGCTCTTGTTGATCACTTCAGGCGTGGTGCGCCTGTGGTGTTGACCACTAACGGGAGGACGGAACGACTGGAACAACTTCTTCAGCATGGGATGCACTGTTTGAAGGAATGTTCGGCCAAGGGATAGAGAATGGCCGCATGATGGGCGGGGATTCTAGCATTTACTTCGGGGATGGTGTAGGCGGTATGCCACGGGTGCTTGCGCGGGAGGCGGAAACGACAAGGGGAGCCTAAGCTCCCCAAGAAGTCGTTGCGTGCTCTTATTGTTTTTCTGCTGGGCTTCTTGTTTTTGTTGAGTGCCCTGCCCACAAAGCGCGAAACTTGCGGACGACCCCCAAACCGGGGGTAAAGAGCAAACGGATTGCTTTGGCCGCTGAGGTGATGCTGATCTGTCGATCCAACCAGTGTAGGCGCTGCTTTAGTGCAGTTTTTGTTGTTCTCTGCCTGGTCGTGGGGCAAGCCCCAAACACAACTCCTCTCCAAAAGAATCAGTTAGCTGCGCCTCCGCCGTCTTGTTTTTATTGTGCGTGAGCCGTTTCGTCTTGTTCTTATTCTGAGTTGCAATGCTTGTTATTGTTCTTGTACCAAAGATATAGCAGGTGCCGTGCCAACTTTCGAAAACCCAGCAAATACGGGGGTTTTCCGGGTTTTGCTCAGGTCGAGAGCGGAGCAAATGTAGAAATTTCGTTACCGTACGCCTCGGTAGCTGTTACGGCAGGCGGGGATGGGTAACAGATTTTTGCAGGCGCGCTGGGGTGTTACCTGCATAAACGCAAACGGGGCAAGCCCTCTGCCACGGTAACCCCGTGGTAGACGGCTTGCCCCGTTATTGGGCGCCGATCAATTGTCGCTGGTGGCGTTGCTCTTGCGCCGTGGGATGCCCAGGCGCTGGCGCCGCTCCCACAGGCATTTACGGCTGACGCCAAGCTTGCGCGCCAGTTCGGTCTCGGTCATGTGGTCCTGATGCTCGAGCACGAAGTGCTGGAAGTAGTCTTCCAGCGACAGATCCTCGGTCGGCTCGTGGCTGGCGTTACCGGCACTGACGCTGCCCAGGGCGGACATGCCGTCAAGCAGGTCATCGTCGTCCGGGTCACTCAGCTCGATGTCGATGCCCAGCAGCTCGGCGGAAATTTCCGGGCTCTCGCTGAGGATCACCGAGCGCTCGACCGCGTTTTCCAACTCGCGCACGTTACCCGGCCAGCTGTAATGACGAATCGCCTGCTCGGCCTCGCTGGAGAAGTGCAGGTCATCGCGACCGATGCGTGCGCTCTGGCGGGCGAGGAAGGCGCTGGCGATTTCGTTGACGTCACTGCCGCGCTCGCGCAAGGCCGGCAGCTTGAGGGCGATCACGTGTAGGCGGTAATAAAGGTCTTCGCGGAATTGACCGACCTTGGCCAGGTTTTTCAGGTCACGGTGGGTCGCAGCGATCAGGCGCACGTCGACCTTTTGCGATTGCACCGCGCCAACCCGGCGGATCTCGCCTTCCTGCAGCACGCGCAACAGGCGCGCCTGGGCTTCGAGTGGCAGCTCGCCGATTTCATCGAGGAACAGCGTGCCGCCGTCAGCTGCTTCGACCAAACCGGCACGCCCGGCGCTGGCGCCGGTGAACGCGCCTTTTTCGTGGCCGAACAGTTCCGACTCGATCAAGGTTTCAGGGATGGCTGCGCAGTTGACCGAAATCATCGGCGCCTTGGCCCGTCGCGACAGATTGTGCAGTGCGCGTGCGACCAGCTCTTTGCCGGTACCCGACTCACCCTGGATCAACACATTGGAGTCGGTCGGTGCCACTTTGCGGATCTTGCTGTAGAGGTCCTGCATCGGCGCGCAGGTGCCAATGATGCCGATCTCGCCGTTGGCGGCATTATGGCTGCCTTTGTCGGCAACAGCCGGTTTGCCGTTGCTGCGCGGCTCGAGGCTGCTGGTGGCGGCCGCCGGGGCGTTCTGGCGATCACGCAGAATGCGCGCAACTGCCTGCAGCATCTCGTCGTGGTCGAACGGCTTGGCGATGTAATCGACCGCGCCCATTTTCATCGAGTCCACCGCCGAGCGCAGGCTGGCGTAGCTGGTCATGATCAGCACCGGGATGCCCTGGCCTAGCTTGATCAGCTCGGTACCGGGGGCGCCAGGCAGGCGCAGGTCGCTGACGATCAGGTCAAATGTGGCAATGCTGAAGCGTTCCTGGGCTTCCTGCACCGAGCCCGCTTCGCTGACCTGGTACTGGTTGCGTTCAAGCAGACGACGCAAGGCCGAGCGGATGATGGTTTCGTCTTCGACGATCAGAATATGCGGCATTGATTCAATTCTCTCGACGGTCGCGAATTTCAGGGGACGTCGCTACGACATGCCGGGGCAGGGTCACGCGGATCCGGGTGCCACGCTGCCGTTCGATATCGGCGGGGCTGTCGATGGTGATTTGCCCATAATGCTCTTCCACGATGGAATAGACCAGTGCAAGCCCCAGTCCGGTTCCCTCGCCAGGGTCCTTGGTGGTGAAGAACGGTTCGAACAGGCGGTCCATGATGTTTTTCGGAATGCCGCTGCCTTCGTCCTCGACCACCAGGTCGACGGTGTGCTCGCTGACTTCACTGCGCACGCGCACGGCACTGCCGGCGGGCGAGGCATCACGGGCGTTGGACAGCAGGTTGATGAGCACCTGGGCGAGGCGCTGTGGGTCACCCTCGGCCCAGTGATCCGGGTCGCACAGGTTGAAGAACTGCACCTCGAAATTGCGCCGGTTGAGGGCCAGCAGGCCGATCGCATCCTGGGCGACCTCGGCCAGGCACACCGGCTCTTCGTTGTTCTGGTGGCTGCCGCCGGCATGGGCGAAGCTCATCAATGACTGGACGATGCGCGAGACGCGTTTGGTCTGCTCGATGATCTGGCTGGACAGCTCGGTGATCTCGCCATCGTCCTCACGCTCTTCGCGCAGGTTCTGAGCCAGGCAGGCGATGCCGGTGATCGGGTTGCCGATCTCGTGGGCGACCCCGGCGGCAAGGCGGCCAATACTGGCCAGGCGCTCGGAATGCACCAGCTTGTCTTCCAGCGCCTGGGTATCGGTGAGGTCTTCGACCAGCAGTACCAGGCCGCTGTTGCCCGGTGCCAAAGGCTCGTCGATGGCGGCTTTGTGCAGGTTGAGCCAGCGGGTCTGGCCGTCGAGGCCCAGGCGCTGCTTGTGCAGGTGCTCGTCGGGCAGGTCGATAAAGCCCTGCAGCAGCCCGCGCCAGGGCTCGGCGATGGTGACCAGGCGCGAGCCGACCACGTGCTTGGCGGCAATCCCGGTCAGCTCTTCCATGGCCTTGTTCCACATCAGGATCTCTTGGTCCTTGGCCAGCGAGCAGACCCCCATGGGCAGTTCCTGCAAGGTCTGGCGGTGGTAACGGCGCAGCGCATCGAGCTCGGCGGCCAGGCCGGTCAGGCGCGAGTGGTAATCCTCAAGACGGCTTTCGATGAAGTGGATATCTTCGGTTACGTAATTTTCGTTGCCGGATTTGTACGGCAAGAAGGTTTCGACCATGTCCTGCGCAACGCTTGGGCCCATCAGGCCGGACAGATTGGCCTCGATGCGATCGCGCAGACGGCGCAGGGCGTAAGGGCGGCGTTCGTCGAACGGCAGGTACAAGTCGCGCAGGGCTTGCTCGACTTCTTTTTGCGCGGCCTTGGCGCCCAGCGGTTTGGCCAGCTGGGTGGCGAACTCCTGCGGCGAAGCGGCGTGCAGTTCACGCCGCTGTGGCCGGCGCACGTTGTCGACCGCACAGGCTTCAGCGGCGCTGACTTCTTCACTGCTGGCGTTGGTGAACAGCGAGATCAGCGTGAACAGCAAGACGTTGGCGGCCAGCGACGCAATCGCCGCCATGTGCCAGCTGGTATCGTCGAGCACATAGATCATGTCCAGCAGCGGGATATAGAAGCCCTGCAGGTTGCCCAGCAGCGGCAACAGCATGGTCACCATCCACACCAGCATGCCCGCCAGCAGGCCGGCGATGAAGCCACGGCGGTTGGCGGTCGGCCAGTACAGCACCGAAAGCACGCCGGGGAGGAACTGCAAGGTGGCGACAAAGGCAACGATGCCGAGGTTGGCCAGACTCTGGTGGTTGTTCTGTGTCAGGTAGAAGACGAAGCCGGCGGTGATGATGGCGACGATCAGCGCGCGCCGGGTCCACTTCAGCCAGCGATAGATATTGCCTTCGGCCGGTGGCTGATAGAGCGGTAGCACCAGGTGGTTGAGGGCCATGCCCGACAGCGCCAGGGTGGTGACGATGATCAGCCCGCTGGAAGCCGACAAACCGCCGACGTAAGCCAGCAGTGCCAGTGCTTCATTATTGGCGGCAATGCCCAGGCCGAGGGTGAAATACTCGGGGTTGGTGCTCGCGCCCAGGCGCAGCCCTGCCCACAGGATCAGCGGCACGGCCAGGCTCATCAGCAGCAGGAACAACGGCAGGCCCCAGCTGGCGCTGACCAGCGCGCGCGGGCTGAGGTTTTCGGTAAAGGCCATGTGGTACATGTGCGGCATGACGATCGCCGAGGCGAAGAACACCAGCAGCAACGTGCGCCATGGGCCCTCCTGCAGTGGCGTGTGCAGCGCGGCGAGGGCGGTCTGGTTTTGCAGCAGCCACACTTCCAGGCCGTGTGGGCCGCCGAACACACCATACAGCGCATACAGGCCGACCCCGCCGAGGGCGATCAGCTTGATCACCGACTCGAAGGCGATGGCGAACACCAGCCCTTCGTGTTTCTCGCGTGTGGCGATATGGCGCGAGCCGAAGAAGATGGTGAACAGGGTGATCAGCGCACAAAAGGCGAACGCGACCCGGGCCTTGACCGGCTCGCCGGTGAGGATATTGATCGAGTCGGCCACCGCCTGGATCTGCAGGGCCAGCAGCGGCAGCACGCCAATCAACATGAAGATGGTGGTCAGCGCGCCGGCCCAGGTGCTGCGAAAGCGAAACGCGAGCAGGTCGGCCAGGGATGACAACTGGTAGGTGCGGGTGATCTTCAGGATCGGATAGAGCAGCACCGGCGCCAGCAGAAACGCCCCCGACACGCCCAGGTAACAGGCAAGAAAGCCATAGCCATACTGATAGGCCAGGCCGACCGAGCCGTAGAAGGCCCAGGCGCTGGCGTAGACGCCTAGCGACAAGGTATAGGTCAGCGGGTGACGGATGACCGAACGCGGGATCAGCCCGCGCTCGCTGATCCAGGCGACGCCGAACAGTACCAGCAGGTACCCGGCGCTGATCAGGATCATCTGGGTCAGGCTAAAGCTCATCGGCATCTCGTTGGCTCTGCAGGATGAAGGTGACGACGATCAGGATCAGCCACAGCAGGTACGGGCGGTACCAGGCGCCGGTGGGCTCGATCCACCAGTCCATGATGGCCGGCGAGAACAGGTAGATCCCGACCACCAGCAGCAGGACCAAGCGATAGATGTACATGCGGGCCTCGATGAGTGGGCGCTGCGGGTTTGCACTTATTATTGGCGCAAATCGGCGCCAACGGCCGGGCCGATGCTAGCGGGATTCTACGGCTGTGGGCAAGAAATTGAATTTGCTCGATTTTTACCGCGCGCCAAGGGCTGCAGCGAGCCCACGGCGCGGGACCGGCAACTAGCGCAGATCAGCCTCGGCCAGGGTCAGCTGGCGGGCGATGGCCTCAGGGCGCCAACGCTGGCGCGCGATCTCCAGCACCTCAGCCGGGCTGGCCTGCTCAAGCGCAGGCTCGGTCGCTTGGCCCAGTGCACGCAGCGCGCGCAGCAGGAGAGGGGTGGCCTGCTCAGGTGCCAGCGGTGGCGAGCGGTACGATTTACCCAACTTGTGCCCGTCGGGCTGGATCAGCAACGGGATGTGCAGGTAGCGCGGCTGGGAAAACCCCAGCAGTTCTTGCAGGTACAGCTGACGCGGGGTGTTGTCGAGCAAATCGGCGCCTCGCACGATGTCGGTAACGCCTTGCCAGGCATCGTCCAACACCACCGCCAGCTGGTAGGCGTACAAACCATCGCGGCGTTGGATGATGAAGTCGCCGACTTCGCGGCCCAGGTGCTGGGCGAACGGCCCTTGCACACGGTCATCGAAGCGATAGCTCAGCTCCGGCACGCGCAAGCGGATCGCCGCGCCCTCGCGGGCGTGACCGGCGTTGCGACAAGTGCCAGGGTAGATGCCGTTGCTGCCCTCCAGTTGCTTGCGCGAGCAGGTGCAGGCGTAAGCCAGCCCCTGACGGAACAGGTGCTCGACCACGTCGGCATAGGCAGCATGGCGCTGGCTCTGGTACACCACCTGGCCGTCCCAGTGCAGGCCGTAGCCTTCGAGGGTGCGCAGGATCGCATCGCGGGCGCCGGGCATCTCGCGCGGCGGGTCGGTGTCTTCCATGCGCAGCAGCCAGCGGCCATTGACGGCGCGGGCGTCCAGCCACGAGGCCAGGGCGGCCACCAGCGAGCCGAAGTGCAGGAAACCACTGGGGGTAGGGGCGAAGCGCCCGACGTAGGGGGAGGCAGTCATGGTTTACGTCATCTTCACAATGAAAAACGGGGCGCCTGAGCGCCCCGTTCGATGAAAAGCACGATCAGGCTTTGCCGACCTGCTTTTCTTTCTTCTCTGCCACTTCCTTGCAATCGAAGCACAGGTCAGCGGTAGGGCGAGCTTCCAGACGGCGCAGGCCGATCTCGATGCCACAGGCTTCGCACCAGCCGTATTCCTCGTCGACAATCAATTGCAGGGTCTTGTCGATCTTCTTGATCAGCTTGCGCTCGCGATCGCGGGCGCGCAGTTCAAGGGCGAACTCTTCCTCTTGCGAGGCACGGTCCGCTGGGTCGGCAAAGTTGGCCGCCTCTTCTTTCATATGGTCAACGGTCTTGTCGACGCCGATCATCAACTCTTGCTTCCAAGCACTCAGGATCTTGGTGAAGTGCTTGCGCATGGGTTCACCCATGTACTCTTCACCCTTGCTCTCCTGATAGGGCTCAACCCCATAAAGGTTCTGACTGGCTTTTTGCTTTTCTAGGGTGGACATGAATAGACCGCCTCTCACTCATCTGATCCAATGCGCAGGATGCTCCATCTCCGGCGACCGCCGGCCCTGCGACTGCGAGCCGCCGAACTTACCAGATAGATCGGGGGTGCGCTACCCCGGCCGATCTCACTGTTGACAGCGGCCCGCGCTACGCGTTCAGTGGCATGTTGACGCTTGATTCACCAGTCTAGATGCATTTCATAGAAGGCCCACAATGGCTCAGTCCTACAGCGCGCGCAGCCGCGCCATCGAACCTTTCCATGTCATGGCCCTGTTGGCCCGCGCCAACGAGCTGCAGGCCGCCGGCCATGACGTGATCCATCTGGAAATCGGCGAGCCGGATTTCACCACCGCCGCACCGATCGTCGCTGCCGGGCAGGCTGCGCTGGCGGCGGGGCATACCCGTTACACCGCCGCGCGCGGGCTACCCGCACTGCGCGAAGCGATCTCTGCCTTTTATGGCAAGCGCTACGGGCTGGACATCGACCCGCAGCGCATCCTGATCACGCCAGGCGGCTCGGGCGCGCTGCTGTTGGCCAGCAGCTTGCTGGTCGACCCCGGCAAACACTGGCTGCTGGCAGACCCGGGCTACCCGTGCAATCGGCATTTCCTGCGGCTGGTCGAGGGCGCCGCGCAGTTGGTGCCGGTCGGGCCAGAGGTCAATTATCAGCTGACCGCCGAGTTGGTCGCGCAGCACTGGAACCAGGACAGCGTCGGTGCACTGGTTGCATCGCCGGCCAACCCCACCGGTACCGTGCTCGACCGCGATGAACTGGCCGGCCTGGCGCAAGCGATACGCGCCCGTGATGGCCATCTGGTGGTGGACGAGATCTATCACGGCCTGACCTACGGTATGGATGCGCCGAGTGTGCTCGAAGTGGCCGATGACGCCTTTGTGCTGAACAGTTTTTCCAAATATTTCGGCATGACCGGCTGGCGCCTGGGCTGGCTGGTCGCGCCGCCGCAGGCGGTGGCCGATCTGGAGAAGCTTGCGCAAAACCTCTACATCAGCGCCCCAAGCATGGCCCAGCACGCCGCGCTGGCCTGTTTCGAGGATGACACCCTGGCCATTCTCGAACAGCGCCGTGGCGAATTTGCCAAGCGCCGCGACTATTTGCTGCCGGCGTTGCGCAACCTTGGCTTCGGCATCGCCGTCGAGCCGCAAGGCGCCTTCTATCTATATGCCGACATCAGCAAGTTCGGTGGCGACGCCTTCGCCTTCTGTCGGCACTTCCTCGAAACCGAGCATCTGGCGTTTACTCCGGGCCTGGACTTCGGCCGCCATCAGGCTGGGCACCATGTGCGCTTCGCCTATACCCAGAGCTTGCCGCGGCTGGAACAGGCGGTTGAGCGGTTGGCCCGCGGCCTGCGTAGTTGGCAAGGCTGATGGCGCAGTTTCCTCAACTGGAACAGGGCCGCCTGCTGCGCCGCTACAAGCGCTTTCTGGCCGATATCGAACTGGCCAACGGCGAGCAGCTGACCATTCACTGCCCCAATACCGGTTCGATGCTCAACTGCATGCGCGAAGGCGGGCAGGTCTGGTTCAGTCGCTCCAACGACCCCAAGCGCAAGCTGCCCGGCACCTGGGAAATCAGCGAGACGCCACAGGGCCGGCTGGCCTGCATCAATACCGGGCGGGCCAACGCACTGGTTGAAGAGGCTTTGCACGCCGGGGTGATCAGCGAGCTGGCCGGGTTTACCGCACTCAAGCGCGAGGTGGCCTATGGCAGCGAGCGCAGCCGGATTGATTTTCGTCTGGAGTTTGCCAGTGGGCCTGCCTATGTCGAGGTCAAGAGTGTCACCCTCGGCTACCCGGACAGCGCAGTGGCGGCGTTTCCCGATGCCGTCACCCAGCGCGGTGCCAAGCATCTGCGCGAGCTGGCGGCACTGGCCCGCCAGGGGATTCGTGCGGTGCAGCTGTATTGCGTCAATCTCAGCGGGATCGACGCGGTGCGGCCTGCCGAAGAAATCGATGCCGCCTACGCCACGGCGCTGCGCGCAGCTGTTGCCGAAGGCGTCGAGGTGATCGCCTACGGCACCTGCCTGGATGCCCAGCAGATTCGCATCGACCGCCCGCTGCCGGTGTTGCTCACGCGCTGAGCCAGATGCCCTGGCTGTCTTCATGGCAGGCCAGGGCGTGCAGCTGCTCGCCCTCGCACGGGCCGGCCACGCACTCGCCACTCTCGATCAGAAACAGCGCCCCATGCTGGGCGCAGTGGATCAGGCTGGCACTGGCATCCAGAAACGTGTCGTCTGCCCAGTTCAACGGGATGCCCTTGTGCGGGCAGCGGTTGCGATAGACAAACACCTGGCCGTGGCGACGCACGGCAAACAGCGCCTGGCCTGCTACGTTGAATGCACGGCTGTGGCCTTCAGCAAGTTGCTCGGAAGCACATAGAAGCTGCATCGCGGGAAATCGTCCTGCGGTAAAAGGTTGGCACAAGGCAGCGCTTGACGCTCAATGAGAATAATTATCAAACTGTGCGCTGTTGCGTTGGCCGACTATGGTGCGCAGTTCTGTCGTGTGCCACAAGGCGCACGGCCTGTCTTCTGTAAAGGAATCCGCTTATGCGCCGTCCTGCTGCTCTGCTTGCCCTGTGCGCTGCACTTGTTATGTCCACTCAGACGGCGGCTGCCGAACTACCGCAGCGCTGGGTCAGTGCCGGCGGTGCCTTGAGTGAGTGGATCAGCGCGCTGGGTGGTGAGCAGCGGCTGGTCGGCGTCGATACCACCAGTCAGCACCCCGAGGCACTGACTGCGCTGCCGAGCATCGGCTATCAGCGCCAATTGTCGGCCGAGGGCATCCTCAGCCTGCGTCCTGATCTGCTGGTCGGCACTGACGAAATGGGCCCGCCGCCGGTGCTGGCGCAGATTCGCCAGGCCGGGGTGCGGGTCGAGGTGTTCTCGAGCAAGCCTGAGCTGGCGGCACTGGATGCCAACCTTGAGAAACTGGGCCGTCTGCTTGGCGAAGACGGCCGCGCCGGGCTGCTCGCTGGACAGTTCCATCATGAGCTGGACGCCGTACAGACCAAGGTCAAACAGGCGCAGGCTGCGCAGAAAGCGCCCGGTGTGTTGCTGCTGGTCGGCCATGCCGGTGCCAAGCCATTGATCGCCGGCGCGGGTACGGCAGGGGACTGGCTGCTGGGCCAGGCCGGCGGGCGTAACCTTGCCGAGCATCAGGGCTACAAGAACTTCTCGGTCGAAGCACTGGCAGCGCTCGACCCCGACGTGGTGGTGATTGCCGACCGCAGCTTGAGTGGTGAGCAGGCGGTGCAAGCGCTGCTCAAGGAAAATCCAGGCCTGGCCAGCTCGCGCGCGGTGCGCGAGAAGCGCCTGGTGTCGCTGGACCCAACCCTGCTGGTGGGCGGCCTCGGCCCGCGTCTGCCGGCGACTCTGCAGCAGCTGGCGGGTGAGTTCTATCCACAGGCCAAGGCCAGCTTCGCCCCATGAAACAGAGGGTTCAGCCGCGCACCTTGTTCATCGGTCTGAGCCTGCTCTGCCTGCTCGCAGTATGGCTGTCGCTGGCGCTGGGGCCGGTCAGCCTGCCATTGCTGGATACCCTGCGCGCCGGCTTGCGCCTGCTCGGCGTGCCGATTGCCGCTGATGGGCTGGAGCAGGCCGAGCTGATCCTGGGGCAGATCCGCCTGCCGCGGACCTTGCTCGGGCTTGCGGTGGGCGCCGTGCTGGCGTTGTCCGGAGTGGCCATGCAAGGCCTGTTTCGCAACCCGCTGGCGGACCCAGGGCTGGTCGGCGTGGCTAGCGGTGCTGCGCTCGGCGCCGCTATTGCGATTGTCGGCGGCAGTTGGCTGGGCGGTATCCCGGAGTGGTTTGCGCCGTATCTGCTGTCGGTATGTGCCTTTGCCGGTGGCCTTGGAGTCACCGCGCTGGTCTACCGGCTGGGCCGGCGTGACGGTCAAATCAATGTCGCCACGATGCTGCTGGCCGGTATCGCGCTGACTGCCCTGGCCGGCTCGGCAGTGGGCTTGTTCACCTATCTGGCCGATGACGCCACCCTGCGCACCTTGACCTTCTGGAACCTGGGCAGCCTTAACGGCGCCAGCTATGCCCGGCTGTGGCCGTTGCTGGTGGTGACCCTCGCCGTGGCGCTGTGGCTGCCCAGGCGGGCGCAGGCACTCAATGCCTTGCTGTTGGGCGAGTCGGAGGCGCGGCATCTGGGCGTCGAGGTCGAGTCACTGAAGCGCGAGCTGGTGTTCTGCACCGCCTTGGGCGTAGGCGCAGCAGTGGCCGCCGCCGGCCTGATCGGTTTTATCGGGCTGGTGGTGCCGCACTTGGTGCGGCTGCTGGCCGGGCCTGATCACCGGGTGCTGCTGCCAGCCTCATTGCTTGCCGGCGGCTCGCTGCTACTGTTCGCTGATCTGGTCGCACGGCTGGCGCTGGCGCCCGCCGAACTGCCGATCGGCATCGTTACTGCGTTCATTGGGGCGCCGTTCTTTTTGCTGTTGCTGCTCAAGGGGCGCCACTGATGCTCGAAGCCAAAGGCCTGCACTTGCAGCGTGGTAGCACCGAAGTGCTGCACGATATAAGCCTGAGCGTGAAGCCTGGGCAGATCCTTGGTGTGCTGGGCCCCAATGGCGCTGGCAAGAGCAGCCTGCTCGGCGCGCTGTGTGGTGAACTGATCCCCAGCCAGGGCCAGGTGCGCCTTGGCGGGCGGGGCCTGGCCGAATGGGCCGGGCAGGCGCGGGCACGGCAATTGGCGGTGCTGCCGCAGGTGTCCAGCCTTGGCTTTGCCTTTCGCGTTGAAGAAGTGGTCGGTCTTGGCCGCTTGCCCCATGCCAGCGGCCAGCAGCGTGACCGCGAGATCATCGAAGCTGCGCTGCACGCCGCAGATGCCCAGCACCTGCTTGCGCGCAGTTACCTGGCGTTGTCGGGCGGTGAGCGCCAGCGTGTGCATCTGGCGCGGGTGCTGGCGCAATTATGGCCAGGCGAGGCGGGCGCGACGCTGCTGCTCGATGAACCCACCTCGATGCTCGACCCGCTGCACCAGCACACCACCTTACAGGCCGTGCGCAGCTTTGCCGACCGCGGCGCGGCGGTACTGGTAATCCTGCATGACCTGAACCTGGCCGCGCGCTACTGTGACCAGCTGATGCTGCTCGAGCAAGGCCGTTGCCACGCCCTGGCCAGCCCGCGCGAGGTCCTGACGCCAGAGGCGCTGAAGGCTGTGTTCGGCATCGATGTGCTGGTGCAGGATCATCCTGAACGCGGCCACCCGCTGATCATCATGCGCTAAGGAGCTTGCCCATGATCTGTCGCCTGTTGTTGCTTGGTTTGCTGGTTGTATTTGGCGGCTGTCAGGCGCGACAGGCCAGCCTGCCGCCGCTGCCCGTCTGGCAAGCCAGCGAGGGCCGCACCAGTGCACAACTGGGGCAGATTCGCGAACTCGCCAGTGGCCGCCTGCTCAGCCCTGAGCAACTGCTGGATGAGTTGGCGCAGGCGCCGCGGGTGCTGGTTGGAGAGAAGCACGACAACCCTGATCACCACGCGCTGCAGCTGTGGCTGCTAAAGGCGCTGCAGGCGCGCCGAGCGCAAGGCAGCCTGCTGTTGGAAATGCTCCAGCCCGAGCAGCAGGCACGGGTCGACGCGGTGGCTGGCGCCGCGCAACTGCCGGCCGACCTGGCCAAAGCCCTGGCCTGGCAGGACGGCTGGGACTGGGCGCTGTACGGCCCGATCGTGCGCCAGGCGTTGCAGCAGTCGACCCCGCTGCTGGCGGCCAATCTGTCCACCAGCGAAATGCGCCAGGCCTACCGGCAGCCTGCTGGGCTGAGTGGCCAGCGCTCGAGTGCGCCTGCTGTCAAAGCCGAACTGCTCAAGCAAGTGCGTGAGGGGCACTGCGGGCTGCTGCCTGAAAGCCAGTTGCCGGCAATGCTGGCGGTGCAGCAGCAACGCGACCGGCGTATCGCCGAGCGGTTGCTGGCGGCAGCGCAACCGGCGTTACTGTTCGCCGGCAGTGCCCACGTGCGCAACGACCTCGGCGTGCCGCTGCATTTGGCTGATCTCGGCGCCAAGGGCGCGAGCAAAGTCTTGTTGCTGGCCGAAGTCGGCAGCGAAGTGCAGCCGGGCATGGCCGACTATGTCTGGTTTACGGCGGCGCTGCCAGAGCAGGACTACTGCGCCCAGTTGCGCAGCCAGCACTGATCATCCGCGGCTAGCGGCGGCGCTTGAGCCCGAATCGCAGGCAAAAAAAGACCCGGCAAAAAGCCGGGTCAATAACCGTGATTAGCCTGATGAGGAGATAATCTGAGAGTCCGAACCAAGGTCTTTCAAATTACCCAACCAGTCTCGCGACCAGTTGTGATAATCATAACGATTCTCATTTCTGCGTCAATCCCTTCGCTGCAATTTATTTAAGATTTTTCTGCAGCGTGCATTTTGCGTCCAGCTGTTGATTCAGTGCTTCCTTGCGTTCGGCCGGCAAATCATTCCAATGCATGTCGAGCAACGCCCCCTCGATTGCATACAGCAGGACCTTGGACGCGCGAAAGCCTCTACTCTTCACTGCCTGATAAGCGCCGACCGCGCCGAGCCTGCGCAAGTCGGATGCACTGTGGATGCCGACCGCATGCAACCACTGCGCAGAGGTCTTGCCGAGGTTTTTCAGGTGCTGCAACTCATCGTTCATCGAGCCTCCTTGCGATGGCTGAACGGGGGCATATCGAAAATCGTGAGCAGGTCAGACAGGAGTGTAGCGGGGGTTGGCGAATTCGCCCGCAAAGCCCGCCGTGCGCGGCGGGCAGGGCAGCACAGGGCAATTGCTGCCCCGCGCTTTGGAGATGTTACAGGCCGGGCAGGCGCTGACGAATCTGCTCGATCACGGCGTCCATGGCGGCGCCCTGCTGGGTGTCGACGCGGGTGCTGTCGCGCAGCTCCTGATCGTCCAGCGGGTCGCGGCTGGCCTGCTGAGCCTTGACCACTTCAAGGGTGGCGTCGGAAGGGTCAAGCTGCTCAGCCTGACGCTGTGCCAGCCAGCTTTCGATGACCGCATCCGGCGCGTGGCAATCGAGGATCAGCAATGGCACCCCGGTCTGGTTGGCGACGCTGGCGGCGGCCTGGCGCTGTTCGCGCTTGAGGTAGGTGGCGTCGAGCACTACCGGGAAGCCCGCGCGCAGAATCACGTCGGCCAGTTGATGCAGACGCTGATAGGTAGCGGCGCTGGCATCTTCGGCGTAAATGCCGCCTTGCAGTTGGCCGGCAGCCTGAGCCAGTTGTTCACCGAACAGGCGCTTGCGCTCGACATCGGAGCGCACGCGGATCGCCCCCAGTGCTTCGACCAGGCGCATCGACACGTGGCTTTTGCCCACTGCCGAAACGCCATGGGTGATCGCCAGCAAGCGTGAAGGGATGGCGCTGTAGCTTTCCGCCAGGTTGGCGTAGTTGCGGTAGGTGCGCAGGGTGGTGGCGCGCTGCACGCCATCGGCGTCGGCCGGCATGCTGAACAGGGCGACCTTGGCCCGCACCAGGGCGCGGTAGGCCTTGTAGAAGTTGAGCAGCTCCAGGCCCTGGTAGTCGCCGGTCAGTTCCAGGTACTGGCTGACGAAGCGCCGCGCCAGACACTTCAGGCCACGGTCTTCGAGGTCCATGGCGAGGAAGCCGGTGTCAGCCCAGACATCGGTCATGCGGAACGGCTCGTTGAACTCGATGCAGTCGAAGATCACCACCTTGCCGTCGATCACCGTGGCATTGCCCAGGTGGATGTCACCGTGGCATTCGCGGATGAAGCCGTCACGCTTGCGCGCCTCGAACAGGCCGTGCAGGCGGTCGAAGCTGCTGCGGGCCCAGGCTTGCAGGTTGTCCAGTTGTTGCAGGTCGGCCTTGTCGCTGAGGAACGGGCGAATCTGCTCGAAGTTCTGTTCGACCGGTGCCATCACGCTGGCCGGGGTGCCGAATGGCTGCTCGGCGGCGACCTTTGGCGTCTGCTGGTGGAACTCGGCAATCTGCCGCGCCATCTGGTCGATGTGGCTGGCGGTCAGTTCACCGTTGGCCTGCAGCGTGCTGAGCATGTTGCTCTGGGGGAACTGGCGCATGCGCAGGGCGAACTCGATCGGTGAACCTGCGCCGCCCAGTTGCGGCGCCTCGGCGCTGCCGGTGATCGGCAGCACGTCCAGGTACAGGTCGTCGGTCAGGCGCTGGTTCAGGCGCAGTTCTTCGTTACAAAAGTGTTCACGCTGGTCGAGGCCGGTGAAGTCGAGAAAACCGAAGTTCATCGGTTTCTTGATCTTGTAGGCGTACTCACCGGTGAGCAGGACCCAGGAGATGTGCGTCTCGATAAGCTGGAAGCCGCTGACCGGGTGCGGGTAAAGGGCGGGGTTCTGCAGGGCACTGATGAGGGCTTGGCTCACGGGCAATCCTTCCGGGATAAGGGAATTCGAATGCGCCATTATGGTCAATGGTGCCGTCCCTGCATACCGCCGGGCCTGCCTTGATTAAAGTGCGTATAATCCGCCGCCATGACTCGATCCCGAAATTCCCGTACTGCGCAAAAACGCTCGCCTGGTCGCTCGCGCGTCTGGCTGGGCTGGGCTCTCAAACTGAGCCTGGTCGGCCTGGTGCTGCTCGCCGGTTTTGCTATCTACCTCGATGCCATCGTCCAGGAGAAGTTCTCCGGCAAGCGCTGGACCATCCCGGCCAAAGTGTATGCCCGGCCGCTGGAGCTGTTCGTCGGCCAGAAGCTGAGCAAGGACGACTTCCTCACTGAGCTCGACGCCCTTGGCTACCGCCGTGAAACCGCGGCCAATGGCCCAGGCGCGGCGTCGGTCAACGGCAACAATGTCGACCTCAACACCCGCGGCTTCCAATTCTATGAAGGCCTGGAACCTGCGCAGTTCGTGCGTGTGCGCTTCTCGGGCGATTATGTGGCCGGCATGACTGGCGCCAATGGCGGCAAGCTCGATGTGGTCCGGCTCGAGCCGCTGATGATCGGCGGCATCTACCCGAAAAACCTCGAAGATCGCATCCTGATCAAGATCGATCAGGTGCCTCCGTACCTGCTGGAAACCCTGGTTGCCACCGAAGACCGCGACTTCTACAGCCACTTTGGTGTGTCACCCAAGGGCATCGCCCGGGCGATCTGGGTCAACACTTCGTCCGGTGCCATGCGCCAGGGCGGTAGTACCCTGACTCAACAGCTGGTGAAAAACTTCTACCTGACCAGCGAGCGCAGCCTGACGCGCAAGCTGACCGAAGCGATGATGGCCGTATTGCTCGAAATGCATTACGACAAGCGCGAGATTCTCGAGGCCTACCTCAACGAGGTCTTTGTCGGTCAGGATGGCCAACGTGCCGTGCACGGCTTCGGTCTGGCCAGCCAGTTCTTCTTCAGCCAGCCGCTGCAAGAGCTCAAACTGCACCAGATCGCCTTGCTGGTGGGCATGGTCAAGGGCCCGTCCTACTACAACCCGCGGCGCTCGCCTGAGCGTGCGCTGGTGCGCCGTAACCTGGTCCTCGACCTGTTGGCCGAGCAGGGTGTGGCCAGCCAGGAAGTAGTCGACGCGGCGAAGAAAATGCCACTGGGCGTGACCAAGCGCGGCAGCCTCGCCGATAGCTCGTTCCCGGCCTTCCTTGATCTGGTCAAGCGTCAGCTGCGCCAGGACTACCGAGACGAAGACTTGACCGAAGAAGGCCTGCGCATCTTCACCAGCTTCGACCCGATCCTGCAGATGAAGGCCGAGACTGCCATGAGCGAGACGTTCAAGCGTCTGGCCGGGCGCAAGGGCTCGGATGCGGTCGAGTCGGCGATGGTCGTGACCAATCCGGAAACCGGCGAAGTCCAGGCCTTGATCGGCAGCCGCCAGTCCGGCTTTGCCGGCTTCAACCGCGCCATCGATGCAGTGCGCCCGATCGGCTCGCTGGTGAAGCCGGCGGTTTACCTCAGTGCACTGGAAAAACCGAGCAAGTACACCCTGACCAGTTGGCTGCAAGACGAGCCGTTCTCGGTCAAAGGTGCGGATGGCCAGGTCTGGCGTCCACAGAACTACGACCGCCGTGCGCATGGCACTATTTACCTGTATCAAGGCCTGGCCAATTCGTACAACCTGTCGACCGCCAAGCTAGGCCTGGAAGTCGGCGTGCCGAACGTGCTCAAGACCATTGGTCGGCTCGGCGTCGATGTCGACTGGCCGGCGTTCCCGTCGATGTTGCTCGGCGCTGGCGGGATGTCGCCGATGCAGGTCGCGACCATGTACCAAACCATCGCCAACGGTGGCTTCAACACGCCGATGCGCGGCATTCGCAGTGTGCTCACCGCCGAAGGCGAGCCGCTCAAGCGCTACCCGTTCCAGATCCAGCAGAGCTTCGACCCAGGTGCCATTTATCTGGTCCAGAACGCCATGCAGCGGGTCATGCGTGAAGGTACCGGGCGTTCGGTCTACAGTGTCCTGCCAAGCTCGCTGACGCTGGCCGGCAAGACCGGCACCAGTAACGATTCGCGCGACAGCTGGTTCTCCGGTTTCAGCCAGGATCTGCTGGCGGTGGTCTGGCTCGGCCGCGACGACAACGGCAAGACACCGTTCACCGGCGCCACCGGTGCGTTGCAGGTCTGGACCAGCTTCATGCGCAAGGCCGACCCGTTGCCACTGGACATGCCGCAGCCGGACAACATCGTCCAGGCCTGGATCGACCCATACAGCGGGCAGGGCTCGGACAGCAGCTGTCCGGGAGCAGTGCAGATGCCGTATATTCGCGGCAGCGAACCGGCCGCTGGCGCTGCCTGCGGTGGTGAACAGCAACCGGCCGACTCGGTCATGGATTGGGTCAAGGGTTGGATGAATTGAGCACTGCGGGCCGGCGGGGATGACCCACTGGCCCGTAGCCGCATTTAGAGAGGGTAACAAGTGAACAAGTGGTGGCTTCCTGCCTTGACCGCGCTGGCCATGCTCCATGGCTGCGCCAGCGTTCCACGCGGCAACATTCCGGTGGTCGACTCGAGCACCCGGGTATCCAACAGCGAGCGGGTCACCGCCAACCAGCGCACGCCGGTTACCGCCAATGGCACCAGCCAGGCGCAGTCGCTGCCTGAGGACTCCGGCGTGACCGTGATGATCCCGCAAGGCGCCGGTGCTTCGTCGATCCAGACCTTCCCGGCTGGCAACGCGGCGCCGATCAGCAGCGCGCCGATCGATACCACGCCGATTACCACCAACCCCAACCCGATTGCCGACGAGCCGTTCGACATCGCCTCGATGAACAGCACCCCGGCGGCGACCAGTGCGCCTACCGGTATCCCGCGCAGCGCGCCAGCTGGCGGCCTGTCGGCTGACGAGCAGCTCGATGGCCCGGTACTGGCGCTGTTGACCACGGCCCAGCAGCAACAAGGCGGTGGCGACCTCAATGGCGCTTCGTCGAGCCTTGAGCGCGCCCAGCGCATTGCCCCGCGCGAGCCGCAGGTGCTGTTCCGCCTGGCCCAGGTGCGCCTGGCCCAAGGTGATTCGGCCCAGGCCGAGCAACTCGCACGCCGCGCGCTGACCTACGCCAATGGTCGTCCAAGCTTACAAGCGGAGCTGTGGAACACCATTGCCCAGGCCCGTGAGAAGCAGGGTGACAGCGCCGGTGCCGCTCTGGCTCGGCAGAAAGCCCGGGTCAATCTGTAATGGTCGAGCAACGCATTCTCGACATCGCCGACCATTTGCTGCTGATCGAGCACGAGTTGCGGAGTCAGGGCTGGTGGAGCGAGCAGGCACCCAGTGCCGAAGCGCTCGCCAGTGTCACGCCGTTTGCGGTCGATGTGATGAGCTTTGAGCAGTGGCTGCAGTGGATTTTCCTGCCACGCATGGCGTTCATCCTCGAACACGCCCAGCCGCTGCCGAACGCCTCGGGCATTCTGGTCATGGCTGAAACGGTTTTCAGTGATCGCCCGGAGCAAAGTCGCGAGCTGCGCCGACTATTGGCTGAATTTGACCAATTGATCGGCACATCCGCCTGATTTCTGCTCTTTTTCAGACTAGAGCCGCAGATTGCGGCTCTTTTTTTTGTTTTTGTTTGGTTTTCTGCTGCTGTGAACTGTATTCGTGGTGGAACAAATTCATCTCGAGGAAAAATTGGCAATAATTTTTCTTGACATAACCTCGGCGAATCACAAGAATCAGGTTCCGCTTTAGAGGGACTGCCAGAAGCAGACCCGCTAAGCAGATCATGAGGCGCATACCCGCGCCGACTTGTAACACCCCGCAACGCGTTACCTCGCGCTGGGTGGGAAAACCCCGCAACACTCTGGGGCGCTCCCAATACTTGCTCAGTCAGTGCTGACGTTCGCTCGTGCTCTGCTTGGCAGTAAACCTATTAAGACCCGTCCATCAGGGACGGTATTCTGGCGTTTTAGAGGTGAACAACGTGGAGCTTTTATCTGGCGCTGAGATGGTCGTCCGCTTCTTGCGTGACGAAGGCGTTAAGCACATCTACGGGTACCCTGGCGGTGCTCTCCTTCATGTATACGACGCGCTGTTCAAAGAGCCGGAAGTCGAGCACATCCTGGTTCGTCACGAGCAGGCTGCAACCCACATGGCTGACGGCTATGCCCGTGCCACCGGCAAGGCTGGCGTAGTGCTGGTGACTTCCGGCCCGGGTGCAACCAATGCCATCACCGGTATTGCCACCGCGTACATGGACTCGATTCCGATGGTGATCCTGTCGGGCCAGGTGCCTAGCACCATGGTCGGCACCGACGCCTTCCAGGAAACCGACATGATCGGTATTTCCCGGCCGATCGTGAAGCACAGCTTCATGATCAAGCATGCCTCGGAAATCCCCGAAGTCATGAAAAAGGCCTTCTACCTGGCGCAATCCGGTCGTCCTGGCCCGGTCGTGGTCGACATTCCAAAAGATATGACCAACCCGGCGGAGAAGTTCGAGTACGTCTATCCGAAGAAGGTCAAGCTGCGTTCCTACAGCCCGGCCGTACGTGGTCACTCGGGGCAGATCCGCAAGGCAGCCGAGATGATCCTCGCCGCCAAGCGTCCGATCGTCTACTCCGGGGGTGGTGTGATCCTCGGTGGTGGCTCCGAGACCCTGACCGAGATCGCCAAGTCGCTGAACCTGCCGGTTACCAACACCCTGATGGGCTTGGGTGGCTTCCCCGGTACCGACCGCCAGTTCCTCGGCATGCTCGGTATGCATGGCAGCTTCACCGCCAACCAGGCGATGCACCATGCCGACGTGATCCTGGCTGTCGGCGCGCGTTTCGATGACCGTGTGATCAACGGCCCGGCCAAGTTCTGCCCGAATGCCAAGATCATCCACATCGACATCGACCCGGCGTCCATCTCGAAAACGATCAAGGCCGACGTGCCGATCGTGGGTCCAGTCGACAGCGTGCTCAGCGAGATGCTGGCGATCTTCAAGGAAATCGGTCAGCAGCCTGAAAAGGCCGCGCTGGATGCCTGGTGGAAGCAGATCGACGAATGGCGTGGCGACCGCGGCCTGTTCCCTTACGACAAGGGCGACGGCAGCGTGATCAAACCGCAGACCGTGATCGAAACCCTGTGTGAAGTGACCAATGGCGATGCTTACATCACCTCCGATGTCGGCCAGCACCAGATGTTCGCTTCGCAGTATTACCGCTTCAACAAGCCGAACCGCTGGATCAACTCCGGTGGCCTGGGCACCATGGGCTTCGGCTTCCCGGCGGCGATGGGCATCAAGCTCAACTTCCCCGATCAGGACGTGGCCTGTGTGACCGGCGAAGGCAGCATCCAGATGAACATCCAGGAGCTGTCTACCTGCATGCAGTACGGCCTGCCGGTGAAGATCGTCAACATGAACAACGGTGTGCTGGGCATGGTTCGCCAGTGGCAGGACATGGCCTACAACGGCCGTCACTCGCATTCGTATGTCGAATCGCTGCCGGACTTCGTCAAACTGGTCGAAGCCTATGGCCACGTCGGTATCCGCATCACCAGCCTCAAGGACCTCAAGCCCAAGCTGGAAGAAGCGTTCGCCATGAAAGACCGGCTGGTGTTCATCGATATCGCGATTGACCGCACCGAGCACGTCTACCCGATGCAGATCAAAGACGGCTCGATGCGCGACATGTGGCTGAGCAAGACGGAGCGTACCTGATATGCGGCACATCATTTCCCTGCTGCTGGAAAACGAACCCGGTGCCTTGTCTCGCGTGGTCGGCCTGTTTTCCCAACGCAACTACAACATTGAAAGCCTGACCGTGGCGCCGACCGAGGACCCAACCCTCTCGCGCCTGACCCTGACTACCGTTGGTCATGACGAGGTGATCGAGCAGATCACCAAGAACCTGAACAAGCTGGTAGAAGTGGTGAAGCTGGTCGACCTGTCGGAGAGCGCGCACATCGAGCGCGAATTGATGCTGGTCAAGGTCAAGGCAACCGGCGCTCAGCGCGCCGAGATCAAACGCACCACGGATATTTTCCGTGGGCAGATCGTCGACGTCACCGCCAGTGTGTATACCGTGCAACTGAGCGGCACCAGCGACAAGCTGGACAGCTTCATCCAGGCGATCGGCACTGCATCGATTCTCGAAACCGTGCGCAGCGGCGTTACCGGCATTGCCCGTGGCGACAAAGTGCTCAGCGTCTAACTTAAACAAATAGCGATGGCTCCGCAGGGGCCGAGATCTAACAGGGGTATTTCATGAAAGTTTTCTACGACAAAGACTGCGACCTTTCCATCATCCAGGGTAAGAAAGTCGCCATCATCGGCTACGGTTCGCAAGGCCACGCTCAGGCATGCAACCTGAAAGACTCCGGTGTAGACGTAACTGTCGGTCTGCGTAAAGGCTCGGCTACCGTTGCCAAGGCAGAAGCTCACGGCCTGAAAGTGGCTGACGTGGCTTCGGCTGTCGCTGCTGCCGACCTGGTCATGATTCTGACCCCGGACGAATTCCAGGGCACTCTGTACAAGACCGAAATCGAGCCGAACATCAAGAAAGGCGCCACCCTGGCCTTCTCCCACGGCTTCGCGATCCACTACAACCAGGTTGTGCCGCGTGCTGACCTCGACGTGATCATGATCGCGCCGAAGGCCCCAGGCCACACCGTGCGTTCCGAGTTCGTCAAAGGCGGCGGCATCCCTGACCTGATCGCTATCTACCAGGACGCCTCGGGCAACGCCAAGAACGTTGCACTGTCGTACGCTGCAGGCGTCGGCGGCGGCCGTACCGGCATCATCGAAACCACCTTCAAGGACGAGACTGAAACCGACCTGTTCGGCGAGCAGGCTGTTCTGTGTGGCGGTACCGTCGAGCTGGTCAAAGCCGGTTTCGAAACCCTGGTTGAAGCTGGCTACGCGCCAGAAATGGCCTACTTCGAGTGCCTGCACGAACTGAAACTGATCGTTGACCTCATGTACGAAGGCGGTATCGCCAACATGAACTACTCGATCTCCAACAACGCCGAATACGGTGAGTACGTGACTGGCCCTGAGGTCATCAACGCCGAATCGCGTCAGGCCATGCGCAACGCTCTGAAGCGCATCCAGGACGGCGAATACGCCAAGATGTTCATCTCCGAAGGTGCTACCAACTACCCATCGATGACCGCCAAGCGTCGTAACAACGCCGCCCACGGTATCGAAGTGATCGGTGAGCAGCTGCGTTCCATGATGCCTTGGATCTCGGCCAACAAAATCGTCGACAAGACCAAGAACTGAGTCTTTGCGATGAGATGAAAAACGCGGCTTAGGCCGCGTTTTTTCGTTTAAGCGGCGCGCTTCTGGTATAAAGCGACCAGTGGCTTGCCGTCAGTTTGTGCTTCGCAAGCCTGTATCGAACATTTTCCAATCAAGGTAATTTTCATGAGCGAACGTCCCGAAGAGCCGAACACGCCCTCCGACGCCGAAAGCCTGCTACCTGTAGATGAGCACGTTGAAGAAGGGCATGACGCCGAAGGGCGCAAGGTCCGTCATCGCGGTATCTACCTGCTGCCCAACCTATTCACCACGGCCAACCTGTTCGCCGGCTTCTACTCGATCATCAGCTCGATCAGCGCGCAGAGCGCCATGAGCGCAGGTGACCCGCGCGAGGCGAGCAAGTACTTCGCCTTTGCCGCTATTGCCATTTTCGTGGCCATGGTGCTCGACGGCCTGGATGGCCGGGTAGCACGCATGACCAACACCCAGAGCGCATTCGGCGCTGAATACGACTCGCTGTCGGACATGGTCGCCTTCGGCGTGGCGCCGGCGCTGCTGGCATTCGGCTGGGCACTGGGTGACATGGGCAAGGTCGGCTGGATGGTTGCTTTCATCTATGTTGCTGGTGCTGCCCTGCGTCTGGCACGCTTCAACACCCAGGTCGGCACTGCTGACAAACGTTACTTCATCGGCCTGGCCAGCCCGGCTGCGGCAGGCGTGGTGGCGGGTACCGTATGGGCCTTCAGCGATTTCGGCATTCAGGGCTCGAAGCTGTCGTTCCTGGTGGCGCTGCTGGTGGCGGCTGCGGGCATGCTGATGGTCAGCAACGTCAAGTACAACAGCTTCAAGGAACTCGACCTGCGTGGGCGGGTGCCGTTCGTGGCGATCCTTGCAGTTGTGCTGGTGTTTGCCGTGGTATTCAGCGACCCGCCGCGCATTCTGCTGTTGATCTTCCTCGGTTATGCCGTGTCGGGCCCGGTGCAGTATCTGCTGCGGGTACGTCGGCAAAAAAACTGAAGTTGATTTAATGACGGAATAACCTTC
>NZ_CP080625.1:847500-3400000 GCF_019599025.1 Pseudomonas sp. S07E 245 | reverse complement strand
GCTAATCAAGCTCGGAGATAGCTGGTTCTCCTCGAAAGCTATTTAGGTAGCGCCTCATGTATCACTGTAGGGGGTAGAGCACTGTTTCGGCTAGGGGGTCATCCCGACTTACCAAACCGATGCAAACTCCGAATACCTACAAGTGCCGAGCATGGGAGACACACGGCGGGTGCTAACGTCCGTCGTGAAAAGGGAAACAACCCAGACCGTCAGCTAAGGTCCCAAAGTCATGGTTAAGTGGGAAACGATGTGGGAAGGCTTAGACAGCTAGGAGGTTGGCTTAGAAGCAGCCACCCTTTAAAGAAAGCGTAATAGCTCACTAGTCGAGTCGGCCTGCGCGGAAGATGTAACGGGGCTCAAACCATGCACCGAAGCTACGGGTATCACCTTTTGGTGATGCGGTAGAGGAGCGTTCTGTAAGCCTGTGAAGGTGAGTTGAGAAGCTTGCTGGAGGTATCAGAAGTGCGAATGCTGACATGAGTAACGACAATGCGAGTGAAAAACTTGCACGCCGAAAGACCAAGGTTTCCTGCGCAACGTTAATCGACGCAGGGTTAGTCGGTCCCTAAGGCGAGGCTGAAAAGCGTAGTCGATGGAAAACAGGTTAATATTCCTGTACTTCCGATTGTTGCGATGGAGGGACGGAGAAGGCTAGGCCAGCTTGGCGTTGGTAGTCCAAGTTTAAGGTGGTAGGCTGAGATCTTAGGCAAATCCGGGATCTCAAGGCCGAGAGCTGATGACGAGTTGCCTTTAGGCGACGAAGTGGTTGATGCCATGCTTCCAAGAAAAGCTCCTAAGCTTCAGACAATCGGGAACCGTACCCCAAACCGACACAGGTGGTTAGGTAGAGAATACCAAGGCGCTTGAGAGAACTCGGGTGAAGGAACTAGGCAAAATGGCACCGTAACTTCGGGAGAAGGTGCGCCGGCGAAGGTGAAGGGTTTACCCCGTAAGCTTTTGCCGGTCGAAGATACCAGGCCGCTGCGACTGTTTATTAAAAACACAGCACTCTGCAAACACGAAAGTGGACGTATAGGGTGTGACGCCTGCCCGGTGCCGGAAGGTTAATTGATGGGGTTAGCGCAAGCGAAGCTCTTGATCGAAGCCCCGGTAAACGGCGGCCGTAACTATAACGGTCCTAAGGTAGCGAAATTCCTTGTCGGGTAAGTTCCGACCTGCACGAATGGCGTAACGATGGCGGCGCTGTCTCCACCCGAGACTCAGTGAAATTGAAATCGCTGTGAAGATGCAGTGTATCCGCGGCTAGACGGAAAGACCCCGTGAACCTTTACTATAGCTTTGCACTGGACTTTGAATTTGCTTGTGTAGGATAGGTGGGAGGCTTTGAAGTGGGGACGCCAGTTCTCATGGAGCCATCCTTGAAATACCACCCTGGCAACTTTGAGGTTCTAACTCAGGTCCGTTATCCGGATCGAGGACAGTGTATGGTGGGTAGTTTGACTGGGGCGGTCTCCTCCCAAAGAGTAACGGAGGAGTACGAAGGTGCGCTCAGACCGGTCGGAAATCGGTCGTAGAGTATAAAGGCAAAAGCGCGCTTGACTGCGAGACCCACACGTCGAGCAGGTACGAAAGTAGGTCTTAGTGATCCGGTGGTTCTGTATGGAAGGGCCATCGCTCAACGGATAAAAGGTACTCCGGGGATAACAGGCTGATACCGCCCAAGAGTTCATATCGACGGCGGTGTTTGGCACCTCGATGTCGGCTCATCACATCCTGGGGCTGAAGCCGGTCCCAAGGGTATGGCTGTTCGCCATTTAAAGTGGTACGCGAGCTGGGTTTAGAACGTCGTGAGACAGTTCGGTCCCTATCTGCCGTGGACGTTTGAGATTTGAGAGGGGCTGCTCCTAGTACGAGAGGACCGGAGTGGACGAACCTCTGGTGTTCCGGTTGTCACGCCAGTGGCATTGCCGGGTAGCTATGTTCGGAAGAGATAACCGCTGAAAGCATCTAAGCGGGAAACTTGCCTCAAGATGAGATCTCACTGGGATCTAGAATCCCCTGAAGGGCCGTCGAAGACTACGACGTTGATAGGTTGGGTGTGTAAGCGCTGTGAGGCGTTGAGCTAACCAATACTAATTGCCCGTGAGGCTTGACCATATAACACCCAAGCAATTTGCTCATGCAGATTGCGGTGGTGAAGACGAAACGCTGAAGATTCGTACACAAACATCACATATCCGAATTTGCTGGGCCGTTCATCTGGACGTTCTGGCTACAGAATTTCTTGACGACAATAGAGCATTGGAACCACCTGATCCCATCCCGAACTCAGTAGTGAAACGATGCATCGCCGATGGTAGTGTGGGGTCTCCCCATGTGAGAGTAGGTCATCGTCAAGATTCATTTCGCAAAACCCCTATCTGCGCAAGCAGGTAGGGGTTTTGTCTTTTCCGGCCGAGCACGGTTCCTTGTATAGGAGCGGCCTTGTGTCGCGAAAGGGCTGCGTAGCGGCCCCAGATCTCAGCTTCGCAGCCGATATTGCCGGGCCAGCTATGCTGGCCTTTCGCGACACAAGGCCGCTCCTACACGAGCGCGATGCTCGGCCATGATATGGTTCCTCCTCAGGACGAACGCCTTTCAGAGAGAGCGCAATGGCAGATACCCGCTTGCACCCCGGCTTCATGATTGTTCACGGCAACCGCCTGGACGACCTGCGCAGCCTGGTGGTGAGTATGATGCGCCGCTTCCCTCTGGCCCCGTTGGAAAACGAAGTCGCCCTGGTGCAAAGCAATGGCATCGCCCAATGGCTGAAACTCGCCCTGGCCGAAGACCCACAAGACGATGACAGCGGCGGCTGTGGCATCGCTGCCGCCATCGATGTGCAATTGCCCGGTACGTTCATGTGGCAGCTGTACCGCAAGGTGCTCGGCCGCGACGAAATCCCTGAAGTATCCCTGCTCGACAAGGCCCCACTTACCTGGCGCCTGATGCGCTTGCTGCCGGCACTGATCGAGCGCCCGCACTTCGAGCCGCTACGGCGCTTTCTGACTGACGACAGCGACCTGCGCAAGCGCTACCAGCTGGCCGAGCGCCTGGCTGACCTGTTCGACCAATATCAGGTCTACCGCGCCGACTGGCTGCAGGATTGGGCAGCCGGTAAGCATGTTCTCAACACCGCCCGCGCCCAGCGCAAGCCACTGGCTGCCGGCAACTGCTGGCAGGCCGAACTGTGGCGGGCGTTGCTCGAAGATGTCGGCCAGGCCGGTATGGAGCAGAGCCGTGCCGGCGTGCACCAGCGCTTTATCGAGCGTATGAACAGCCTCGAGCAGCCGCCCAAGGGCCTGCCAGCGCGAGTCATCGTCTTTGGTATCTCGTCCCTGCCGGCGCAGGCACTCGAGGCTTTGGCGGCGTTGGCCCGTTTCAGCCAGGTGCTGCTTTGCGTGCACAATCCATGTCGTCACCACTGGGGCGATATCGTTGCCGACAAGGACCTGCTCCGTCACCAGTACAAGCGCCAACAGCGCAAGCAGGGCATGCCCCTGCAACTGGACGACGAGAGCCTGCACCAGCATGCCCACCCGTTGCTCGCTGCCTGGGGCAAACAGGGCCGTGATTACATCAACCTGCTCGACAGCTACGACGACCCTGCCAGTTACCTTGGCGTGTTCAACGAAGGCCGCATCGACCTGTTCAGCGAGGCCCAGCCAGGCAATCTGCTCAACCAGTTGCAGGATGACATCCTCGAGTTGCGGCCATTGGCCGAAACCCGCGAAGTCTGGCCCGCGGTGGACCCGACCAAGGACCGCTCTGTCAGGTTTCACATCGCCCACAGCGCCCAGCGTGAAGTCGAGATCCTCCACGATCAGTTGCTGGCCCGCTTCAGCGCCGATCCTACTCTGCGCCCGCGCGATATCATCGTCATGCTGCCGGCCATCGATGACTACGCCCCGCATATCCGCGCGGTGTTCGGCCAGCTCGATCGCCACGACCCGCGCTATATCCCGTTCACCCTGACCGATCAGGGCCAGCGTGGCCGTGACCCTTTACTGATCGCTCTTGAGCATCTACTCAAGCTGCCCGACAGTCGCTTTGCCGTTAGTGAAGTACTCGATCTGCTCGACGTGCCCGCACTGCGCGCGCGCTTCGCCATTCAGGAAAGCGACCTGCCGACTCTGCATCGCTGGATCGAAGGCGCCGGCATCCGTTGGGGCCTGAGTGCCGCCCAGCGCGCCAGCCTCGGCCTGCCCGAAGGGCTGGAGCAGAACAGCTGGCGGTTTGGCTTGCGCCGGATGCTGCTCGGTTACGCAGTGGGCGTAGGCGAGGGCTGCGATGGCATCGAGCCCTACGACGAGATCGGCGGCCTCGATGCCGCCTTGATCGGGCCGCTGGTGGCGTTGCTCGATGCGCTTGATGTGGCCTGTGTCGAGCTCGCTCAAGCGGCAACAGCAGTTGAGTGGGGCGAGCGCCTGAATGCACTGCTGCAGGTGTTTTTCCTCGCCGAAAACGAGCATGACGAGTTTCTTCTGGTACAGCTTCAGGACCTACGCGACACCTGGCTGCAAACCTGCGATACGGTCGCCCTGCACGAGCCACTACCACTGACGGTAGTGCGCGAGGCGTGGCTGTCAGGTCTCGATCAAGGCAAACTTTCGCAACGCTTTCTCGCCGGCTCAGTAAACTTCTGCACGCTGATGCCGATGCGAGCGATCCCCTTCCGGGTGGTCTGCCTGCTGGGCATGAACGACGGCGATTACCCACGAGCCCAGCAGCCGCTGGATTTCGACCTGATGGCCAGTGACTACCGCCCAGGCGACCGCTCGCGTCGTGAGGATGACCGCTACCTGCTGCTCGAAGCCCTGCTGTCTGCCCGCGACCAGCTGTATGTCAGCTGGGTAGGGCGCAGCATCCGCGACAACAGCGAGCGGCCGGCCTCGGTCCTGATCGGCCAGTTGCGCGATCACCTGGCCGCCGGTTGGCAAGCCGCCAACGCCAAGCCAGGCCTGCGCGAAGACGCCGGCCAGCAACTGCTGCACGGCCTGACTCAGGAGCACCCGCTGCAGCCGTTCAGCCAGCGCTACTTCCAGAAAGGTAGCCCGCTGTTCAGTTACGCCCATGAGTGGCAACTGTTGCATCAGGCCGAGGCTGCCACACCGCCCGCAGACGACACGCTAGCGCCCTACGTCAATGACGAGCCGCTGAGCCTGACCCAACTGCAGGACTTTCTGCGCCACCCGGTGCGGCATTTCTTCCGCCAGCGCTTGAAGGTGTTCTTCGAGTCACTCGAGGCACCGACCCCGGACGAAGAACCGTTCGTGCTCGACGCACTGCAGCGCTACGGCCTCAGCGAAAGCCTGCTGGATGCCGCCCTGGCTGACCCAGGCAACGCCGAATCGGCCCTGTACGCCCAGGCGCGCCGCCTGCAAGGCCATGGCCTGCTGCCGTTGGCCGGTTTTGGCGAGATCCTCCAGGCCGAGCTGATCGAGCCCCTGCCCAATCTGCTGCAACGTCATCGACACCTGCTGCAACGCTGGCCGAGCCTGGTCGAAGGCGCGCTGCCGATTCACTTCGAGCATGGCCGCGAGCGCCTGCAAGGCTGGCTTGGGCGGGTGTATCAGGCGGCCGACCAAAGCCTGCTGAGCATCACTACCATCCCCAACACCATCAGTGCCGGGCGTAACAACCTCAAGCGCCATCGGCTGATTCCGACCTGGGTCATGCACCTGGCTGCCTGCGCTGCCGGCTACCCGCTGCACAGTGCACTGGTGGCCAGCGACCTGACCCTGCTGCTGGAACCTTTGCCACAGGCTGAGGCCAGTGAGCGGCTTGCTGATCTGCTGGTCGCACGCCAGGCCGGCATGAACGCGCCGCTGCCGGTGGCGGCCAAGACCGCCTTCGCCTGGCTCGGCCAGGACGACCCGGACAAGGCCTTGGCCGCTGCCGCCCGGGCCTACGAAGGCGACGGCCAGAACAGCTTTGGCGAACGCAGCGAAAGCCTCGCCCTGGCGCGCCAGTTCCGCGACTTCGCCGCACTCAGCGCCGATGAAACCTTCGAAGGCTGGTGTGAAGCCCTGTACCGCCCCCTGTTCGCCGCGCCTTGGCAAACCCAGGGCAATCCGGAGAGTGCCGCATGACCCAGGCCCGCCCCTTGGCCTTGAGCTTCCCGCTGCATGGCAGCCAGCTGATCGAAGCCAGCGCCGGTACCGGCAAGACCTTCACCATCTCGGCGCTGTACCTGCGGCTGATCCTCGGCCATGGCGATGCGCACGGCTTTGGCCGCGAGCTGTTGCCGCCGCAGATCCTCGTGGTGACCTTTACCGATGCGGCCACCAAAGAGCTGCGCGAGCGCATTCGTACGCGACTGGCCGAAGCCGCACGGTTCTTCCGTGACGAGCTGGGCGACGCCGACCCGCTGCTGCAGATGCTCCGTGCCGACTACCCGGCAGAGCTCTGGCCACGTTGCGCCAGCCGCCTGGAAGTGGCCGTACAGTGGATGGACGAAGCCGCCGTGTCGACCATTCACGGATGGTGCCAACGGATGCTGCGCGAACACGCCTTCGACAGCGGCAGCCTGTTTACCCAAAGTCTTGAGACCGATCACAGCGAACTGCTCGGCCAGGTCATGCGCGACTACTGGCGGCGCTTCTGCTATGGCATGCGCGGCGAGTCCCTGAACTGGGTACGCGGCAACTGGGTCAGCCCCGATGCCTTGTTGCCGCGCCTGCGTCCGCTGTTTGGCCGTGTCGCCAGCAGCGCCGATGATATCGAGCCGCAGGCGCTCATCGAGACCACTCTGGAGCAACGCGCGCAGCAGCTGTGCCAGCTCAAGGCGCCTTGGGGCGTCTGGGCCGACGAGTTGCAGCAGATCTGCCACGCGGCGGTTGCGGCCAAGCACGCTGATGGGCGCAAGCTGCAGGCGCGTTACTTCGAGCCGTGGTTCGAAAAACTGCGCGCCTGGGCCGGTGATGATCAGGTCCTCGAACTGGATCTGGGCACTGGCTTCACCCGCCTGACTCCAGCCGGCATGGCCGAAGCCTGGAAGCACGGTGACCCACCCGATCACCCGGCCCTGCGCGCCATGGAAACCCTGCGCCAGCAGCTACAAGGCCTAGCCAACCCCGAAGTGCCTTTGCTCGAGCATGCCGCCAGTTGGGTGTCGGCACGCTTCGAGCAGGAGAAGCGCCGGCGCGCCGAGATGGGTTTCGACGACATGCTCCTGCGCCTGCAGCACGCGCTCAATCAGGAGTCCGGCGAACGCTTGGCCGCGCTCATCCGCGAGCAGTTCCCGGTCGCGCTGATCGACGAATTCCAGGACACCGACCCGGTCCAGTACGGCATCTTCGAGCGCATCTACCAGATCAGCCAGAACCACGCCGAAACCGGCCTGTTCATGATCGGCGACCCGAAGCAGGCGATCTACGCTTTCCGCGGTGCCGACATCTTTACCTACCTGGCGGCCCGCCGCGCCACTGCCGGGCGCCTGCACAGCCTGGACACCAACTACCGTTCCAGCAAAGCCATGGTCAGTGCGGTCAACCGCCTGTTCCTCGCCGCAGAAGGGCGTAGCAGTGGCCGCGGCGCATTCCTGTTCCGTGAGGGGCAAGACAATCCCTTGCCGTTCATCGAGGTCCACGCCAAGGGCCGCAGCGAGCAACTGCTGATCAACGACCAGCCATCCGCCGCGCTGCATTGCTGGCGGCTGGACAGCGACGAACCGGTGTCCAGCACTCTCTATCGTCAGCAACTGGCCGCCAGCTGCGCCAGCCATATCGTCGGGCTGCTCAACGGTGGTCAACAGGGCGTCAGTGGATTCAGAAAAATCGATGGCAAACTCAGGGCGTGCCTGCCTTCGGATATCGCCATCCTTGTGCGCGACGGTCGCGAAGCGCAGCTGGTCCGCGCCGAGCTGGCAGCGCGCGATGTGCGCAGTGTGTACCTGTCGGACAAAGACTCGGTGTTCGCCGCCCAGGAGGCGCACGACCTGCTGGCCTGGCTCAAGGCCTGCGCCGAACCCGACTCCGAGCGCCTGCTCAAGACCGCCTTGGCCAGCCCGACCCTCGAGCAGTCACTGCTTGAACTCGAGCGGCTGAACCAGGACGAGCGGGTCTGGGAAGACTGGGTCATGCGCTTCCGCCAGTACCGCGAAACCTGGCAGCGCCAGGGCGTATTGCCGATGCTGCGGCGCCTGCTGCATGACTTCGAACTGCCGCGCCGGCTGATCGCCCGTAGCGACGGCGAGCGGGTGCTGACCAATTTGCTGCACCTGGCCGAACTGCTGCAGCAGGCCGCTGGTGAACTGGATGGCGAGCAAGCCTTGATCCGCCATCTGGGCGAGAACCTGGCCGGCTCCGGGCAGGCGGGCGAAGAGCAGATCCTGCGCCTGGAAAGCGACGAGCAACTGGTCAAGGTCGTGACCATTCACAAGTCCAAGGGCCTTGAGTATCCGTTGGTGTATCTGCCGTTCATCTGCACCAGCAAGCCGGTCGATGGCCAGCGCCTGCCGCTGATCTGGCACGACAGCAACGGCCACGCGCACCTGACCCTGACACCCGACCAAGAGCAGATCGAGCGCGCCGATGATGAGCGCCTGGCCGAAGATCTGCGCTTGCTCTACGTCGCCTTGACCCGCGCCCAGCACGCCTGCTGGCTCGGTGTCGCCGACCTCAAACGCGGTAACCAGAAACACTCGCTGCTGCATCGCTCGGCCCTGGGCTATCTGCTCGGCGGCGGCCTGCCGCTGGCCTCGTCGGCACAGCTGGCCGAGTGGCTGCAAAGCCTGCAAGCGAGCTGTGCGGATATCGTCTGTGAAGAGCTGCCTGGCGCAGACGAACAGCGCTACCTGCCCCCACAAGATGGTCACGAGCTGATTGCTGCGCGCAAGCCACGCCGGGCTGCGGCAGAGAACTGGTGGATCGCCTCCTATAGCGCCCTGCGCGTGGGCGACCAGAGCCTTGCCGGTGACAGCTCGCTGGCCCAGCAGCTGACCGATGACGAGCGCATCGACGCCCAGCAGTTGCGTGATATCCCGGCTCAGAGCGGCGACATTCATCGCTTCCCACGCGGGCCCAATCCCGGCACCTTCCTGCACGGTCTGCTCGAGTGGGCCGGGCGTGAGGGCTTCGCCGAAGTCAGCCAGCAGCCTCAGCTCATCGAACATACGGTCGGCCAACGCTGCAACCGGCGGGACTGGAAAGGCTGGATCCCGGGCCTCACCGAGTGGCTGCAGCATCTGCTGGTCGAGCCGCTGCCGTTACATGGCGAGGATCGCCAATTGACCTTGGCGCACCTGCAGCAGTATCAGATCGAGATGGAATTCTGGTTTGCCAGTCACAAGGTCGATGTCATCGAGCTTGATCAGTTGGTGACCCGGCATACCCACGGCGCCGCCGCGCGTGCCGCCGCCGAGCCGAGCCAGCTCAACGGCATGTTCAAAGGTTTTATCGACCTGGCCTTCGAGCTGGACGGCCGTTATTACGTGACCGACTACAAATCCAACTGGCTCGGCCCGGACCTGCACAGCTACAACGCGCTGGCCATGGAACAGGCGATTCTCGATCACCGCTACGACCTGCAGTACGTGCTCTACCTGCTCGCGCTGCACCGCCAGTTGCGCGCGCGCATGCCCGACTACGATTACGACCGCCATGTCGGCGGTGCGCTGTTCATCTTCCTGCGTGGCGCTAGCCGGGCAGGCCACGGGGTGTATTTCAGCAAGCCGCCACGTGAGCTGATCGAAGCCCTCGATGCCCTGTTCCGCGGTGCCCCGGTACCGGCACAGCAGGACCTGTTTGCCGGAGCCGCGCCATGAGCCGCCGCCTTGAAGACCTGTTGCCAACCCCCCTGCAAGCCGAGCAGTTGGCTGCCCTGGCGCCGCTGCAGAGCAGCCATGACCTGCTGATCCTGCTCGACCGCTGGGTTGAGCGCGGCTGGCTGCGCGCGCTCGACCGCGCACTGGTGGGTTTTCTTGAAGAGCGTGCGCCCGGCAGCGACCCGCTGCTGTTGCTCGCCGCTGCCCTGGCCAGCCACCAGTTGGGTCACGGGCATGTCTGCCTGGACCTCGCCCAGACCCTGGCCGAGCCGGACTTCGCCCTGTCGCTGCCACCGGAAGGTGATGCCCTCGACGGGCCATTGCTGCTGCCATCCCAACTGCTGACCAAGCTCGATCAGCACACCTGGTGCGAGCGCATCGCGGCCAGCCCGCTAGTGGCCACTGGCAATACGCCGGGGCACAGCGCGCGACCACTGGTCCTCAGCGGCTTGCGCCTGTACCTGCGCCGCTACTGGAGCTACGAGCGGCAGATCGACAACGCGCTGCGCCAGCGCCTGGCAGCGGATCAAGTCATCGCGCCAGCGCTGCCGGAACGGCTTGAGCAACTGTTCAAGGGTGGCGCGCCGCAAGGCCAGGTCGACTGGCAGAAGCTCGCCTGCGCCTTGGCTACCCGCGCCTCGTTCAGCATCATCACCGGCGGCCCCGGCACCGGCAAGACCACAACAGTGGTGCGCCTGCTGGCACTGCTGCAAGGGCCTGCGGTGGAGCAGGGCAGGCCGCTGCGGATTCGCCTGGCAGCGCCCACCGGCAAGGCCGCTGCGCGCCTGACCGAGTCGATAGGCCAACAGGTCGAGTTGCTTGAGGTCAGCGCCGAGGTCCGCCAGCAGATTCCAACCGACGTCAGCACCGTGCACCGCTTGCTCGGCAGCCGCCCGGGCTCGCGCCATTTCCGCCACCATGCTGGCAACCCGTTGCCACTGGATGTGTTGGTGATCGATGAAGCATCGATGATCGACCTGGAGATGATGGCCGTGCTGCTCGACGCCTTGCCACCGTCGGCGCGGCTGGTGCTACTGGGTGACAAGGACCAGTTGGCCTCGGTCGAAGCCGGTGCAGTGCTCGGTGACCTGTGCCGCGACGCCGAGGAGGGTTTCTATTCGGCGGCCACCCGCGCCTGGCTGGAGCAGGTCGGCGGACAGTCCCTGCAGGACAGCGGGCTAACCCCCGGCGACGCCGAGCAGCACCCACTTGCGCAGCAGGTGGTGATGTTGCGCCACTCGCGGCGTTTTGGTGAAGGCAGCGGGATCGGTCAGCTGGCCCGCCTGGTCAACCGCCAGCAAGCCCAGGCGGCGCGCGAACTGCTGACGCAAAAACTCGACGACGTGCACGGCCTGTCGCTGCAAGGCGAGCATGATCGACGCTTCGACAGACTGCTGCTCGATGGCCTTGATCGCGGCACCGACGGCCCACAGGGCTACCGCCATTACCTGCGCAACATCGGTCGCCTGCGCCCCCCGCCCGCGACCGCAGCAGACGACCCGCGCTGGGAGCAGTGGGCCGGCCAGGTGCTGCACAGTTTCGAGGAGTTCCAGCTGCTCTGTGCTGTACGCAAGGGGCCGTGGGGCGTGCAGGGTCTGAACGAGCGCGTCACCCGCGTGCTGCACAACGCTGGTCTGATCGACAGTCAGCAGCCGTGGTACGAAGGCCGGCCGGTGCTGGTCACCCGCAACGACTATGGACTGGGCCTGATGAACGGCGATATCGGCATTGCCCTGCGCCTGCCCGACGAGCGCGGCGTTGCCTTGTTGCGCGTGGCCTTTGCGCGTAACGATGGCAGTGGCGGGGTGCGCTTCGTGTTGCCCAGCCGGCTCAATGAAGTCGAAACCGTCTATGCCATGACCGTGCACAAGTCGCAGGGCTCGGAGTTCAGCCACACCGCTCTGGTGCTGCCGGACGCGCTCAATCCGGTGCTGACCAAGGAGCTGGTATATACCGGCATCACCCGCGCCAAGCACTGCTTCAGCTTGATCGAGCCGCGTGCGGGAGTATTCGAAGAGGCGGTTGAACGCCGCGTGCGGCGCATCTCCGGCCTGATGTTGGAGCAAGGCTGACGTTCTGCCGCAGCGGCAATATGCTATCGTTGCGGCATCATCTGACAAGATTTTGAGAAAATTCCCACATGATGGTGGCTGTCTCGACCTGGGCGCGCGCAATGGGCGCTGCGCTTGCCCTGCTGCTCGCCGCCCTGTTGCTCTACGCCAGCCCCAGCCGGGCAGAGACCGCTGCCAGCGCCGCCTTGGCGCAGCAGCGGGGCAAGGCCGTGACCCAGGTGGTGTTGGGCATTTTCAGCTACGCGCGCTGGCCCAGTGAGCCGGCCCCGTTGCGGCTGTGCCTGATCGGCCCGACCGAATACGCCGATGACTTGATCAAGGGCACCGAGCAGAACTCTGGCAAGCCGCTGCAGACCCGTCGCCTTCTGGCCGACGATCCGCAAACCGCCGGTGCTTGCGATGCGGTGTATATCGGCAAGCTCGACCGTGGCCAGCGCGAGCGGTTGTTCCATGCCCTCAGCGGCCGGCCGGTGCTGAGCATCAGCGAAGCAGACGACCCCTGCACGGTCGGTAGCCTGTTCTGCCTGCGCGTGAGCGACGAGCAGGTAACCTTCGAGGTCAACCTCGATTCGGTAGCCCGCAGCGGTGTGCGTATCCACCCCAGCGTGCTGCAGCTGTCGCGTCGCCGCGCGGTGCAGCCATGATCCGCTCAGCCAGGCGCGACCGCCGGCCGACCCTGCGCGCTGTGCTCGGCCGCGGGCATTTGGGCGTGGCCCTGCTTGCGGTCGGCCTGGCTGGCCTGTGCGTGACCCTGCTTGGCGTGCTGGCCTTGCGCGTATATGCCAACCAGAACCTGCACCTGATCGCGCGCTCGATCAATTACACAGTCGAAGCCGCGGTGGTGTTCGACGACAGCGCCGCCGCCAACGAGTCACTGGCGCTGATCGCCGCCAACGAAGGCGTGGCCGACGCCAAGGTGTTCAACAGCGATGGTGAGCTGCTGGCCCGCTGGCAAAGGCCCGAAGACGGCGTGCTGGCGCCGCTGGAACGGTCGCTGGCAAGCAGCTTTCTGGTCGAGCCGGTGCACATGCCGATTCTCCATCAGCAACAGCAGGTCGGCCACATTGAAGTCACCGGCCAGGGCCGCAGCGTATTGCGCTTTCTGCTCAGCGGGCTGACCGGCATCCTCTTGTGCATGCTGCTCAGCGCCTGGGTCGCCAGCCACTGGTCGCGGCGCCTGTTCGGCGACATCATCAGGCCCCTGCGCAACCTTGCCAGCGTCGCCCATGCCGCCCGTCGCGAGCGCAGCTTCGACCGCCGCGTACCGGAAACCCACATCGCCGAGCTCAACGAACTGGGCAACGACTTCAATGCCCTGCTCGACGAACTGGAGAACTGGCAGAACCACCTGCGCAGCGAGAACGCCACCCTGGCCCATCTGGCCAGTCACGACAGCCTGACCGGGTTGCCGAATCGCGCTTTCTTCGAGGGGCGCCTGAGCCGCACCTTGCGCACTGCCGAGCGTCACCAGGAGTATCTGGCGCTGCTGTTCATCGACTGCGATCACTTCAAGCAGATCAACGACAGCCAGGGCCATGCCGTTGGCGACGAGGTGCTGGTCACCGTTGCTGCGCGGGTGCGTGCGCAGTTGCGCGAGCATGATCTGGTCGCGCGGCTGGGCGGTGATGAGTTCGCGGTATTGCTGACCCCGCTGCAATCCTGCGAGGACGCCCAACGGATTGCCGAGAAGATCGTTGCCAGCATGAAGCTGCCGGTAGCCCTGAACGATGGCACCAGCATCAGCGCCTCACTCAGCGTTGGCATCGCGTGTTACCCGGACGATGGCCATGACCCGGCCAGTCTACTCAATGCCGCTGATGCGGCGATGTACCAGGCCAAACGCGCACGCCGCGGCCAGTGGCATGTGGCGCATACGGAAAGTAGCGCCGCAGATTTCGAAAAAAGGAGCTGATCGTGTTGCAACTGTTTGTACGTTTGCGCCTGCCTTGCATGGCAGTGTTGTTGAGTCTGCTGGCCTTGAGCGGTTGCCAGAGTGTGCCACCGCCGGGACTGACTGCCGAGCAGATCGCCGTGCTCAAGCGCGAGGGCTTCACCCCCACCGATGATGGATGGAGTTTCGATCTGTCCGGCAAAGTGCTGTTCGGCAGTGATCTGGACAGCCTCAACAGCCAGAGCCGAACCATCGTCGAGCGTATTGGCCGGGCCTTGCTCAGCGTCGATATCCAGCGTGTCCGGGTTGACGGCCACACCGATGCCTCGGGCAAAGCGGCCTACAACCAGCAACTGTCCGAACGCCGCGCCCAGAGCGTGGCCAAGGCGCTGATCGAGATCGGCATGCAACCGCAGAACATTCAAAGTCGCGGCCTCGGCAGCAGCCAGCCAGTCGCCGACAACCGCACCAGCGCCGGGCGCACGGAAAACCGCCGGGTGTCGATCGTGGTGGCGTCCAACTGAGTCAGTCCTGGGCGAAGCGCATCTCGCGTGATTCGCCTAGCAACAGCGGCGCATTGGCCTCGGTCACCTCGCGGATGTAATCCCACAACAGGGTAATCCGCTTGAGCTTGCGCAAATCCTCCCGGCAGTACATCCAGAACTGCCGGGTAATCGCGATCTCCTCCGGCAACACTGTCACCAGCCGTGGATCCTGTGCAGCGAGGAAGCATGGCAGAATCGCCAACCCCCGCCCTTGCAGCGCTGCCGTGTACTGGGCAATGACGCTGGTGCTGCGCAGGTGGGCGTGGGCGTTGGGGATCAGGTTGGCCAGGTACAGCAGCTCTGAACTGAAGGCCAGGTCGTCGACGTAGCTGATGAACGGGTGCTCGGCCAGGTCGCTGACCTGGCGGATCGGCGCGTGGTTGTCGAGGTAGTCCTGGGTGGCGTACAGGCGCAGGCGGTAGTCGGTCAGCTTGCAGCACACGTAGGGGCCATGTTCTGGACGCTCGAGGGCGATAACGATGTCGGCTTCGCGCTTGGACAGGCTGATGAAGTGCGGTAGCGGCAGGATGTCCACGGTGATCGCCGGCCAGGCGTCGACGAAGTGGCTCAGTTGCGGGGTGACGAAGAAACTGCCGAAACCTTCGGTGCAGCCCATGCGCACGTGCCCGGACAAGGCCACGCCGGAGCCTGATACCTGCTCACAGGCCATGTGCAGAGTGCTCTCGACTGATTCGGCGTAACCGAGCAGGCGCTGGCCTTCGTTGGTCAGGACAAAGCCATTGGTGCGCGACTTTTCGAACAGCAACGTGCCCAGCGCCGCCTCCAGCGAGCTGATCCGCCGCGACACCGTGGTGTAGTCGACATTCAGCCGTTTCGCCGCGCTGCTGGCCTTGCGCGTGCGCGCCACTTCAAGAAAGAACTTCAGGTCATCCCAGTTCAGCGAACTGAGGGAGGTAAGGTCTTTTTGCATGATGATCCGGTTTTTATGTGCGTTCTTATTGGATGTTTGCACATCTATACTCGAAATCAGCGCCCCGACGCCAGCCCCGCCTGGCGATCTCGTCTCCCACAATAATTCCAAGGAACGCGCAGATGAACGCACCCCAATCCCCGACCCAGACTCAGATTGAGCAGGTCAAGCTGCTGATCGACGGCCAATGGGTCGAGTCGAAAACCACCGAATGGCGCGATGTCGTCAACCCGGCTACCCAGCAAGTGCTGGCACGGGTGCCGTTTGCCACGGTCGACGAGGTCGATGCCGCCGTCGCTGCCGCCCAGCGTGCATTCGCCAGCTGGCGCGACACGCCGATCGGGGCGCGCATGCGCATCATGCTCAAATTGCAGGCGCTGATCCGCGAGCACAGCAAACGCATCGCCCAGACCCTCAGCGCCGAGCAGGGCAAGACCATTGCCGACGCCGAGGGCGATATCTTCCGCGGCCTGGAAGTGGTCGAACACGCAGCGTCGATTGGCACCCTGCAGATGGGTGAGTTCGCCGAGAACGTCGCTGGCGGCGTGGACACCTACACGCTGCGTCAGCCGATCGGCGTCTGCGCCGGGATCACCCCGTTCAACTTCCCGGCGATGATCCCGCTGTGGATGTTCCCGATGGCCATCGTCTGCGGTAACACCTTCGTCCTCAAACCGTCCGAACAGGACCCGCTGTCGACCCTGATGCTTGTCGAGCTTGCGCTGCAGGCCGGGGTGCCGGCCGGTGTACTCAACGTGGTCCACGGCGGTAAGCAGGTGGTAGATGCGATCTGCACGCACAAGGACATCAAGGCAATCTCGTTCGTCGGTTCGACCGAGGTCGGTACCCACGTCTACAACCTCGGCAGCCAGCACGGCAAGCGCGTGCAGTCGATGATGGGGGCCAAGAACCACGCGGTGGTGCTGCCTGACGCCAACCGCACGCAAACCATCAACGCCCTGGTCGGCGCTGCCTTTGGTGCCGCCGGGCAACGCTGCATGGCCACCTCGGTGGCGGTGCTGGTCGGCAAGGCCCGCGAGTGGCTGCCGGACATCAAGGCTGCCGCCAGCCAGCTCAAGGTCAACGCCGGTTGCGAGCCAGGCACGGATGTTGGCCCGGTGGTCTCGAAACGGGCCAAGGAGCGCGTGCTGGGCTTGATCGAAAGCGGCATCGCCGAGGGCGCCAAGCTGGAGCTGGATGGCCGTGACGTCAGCGTGCCGGGCTATGAGCAAGGCAACTTCGTCGGCCCGACGCTGTTCTCCGGGGTCACCACCGAGATGCAGATCTACACCCAGGAAATCTTCGGCCCGGTGCTGATTACCCTTGAAGTCGACACGCTCGACGAGGCCATCGCCCTGGTCAACAGCAACCCGTTCGGCAACGGCACCGGCCTGTTCACCCAGAGCGGCGCTGCGGCGCGCAAGTTCCAGAGCGAGATCGACGTCGGCCAGGTCGGCATCAACATCCCGATCCCGGTGCCGGTGCCGTACTTCAGCTTCACCGGTTCGCGCGGCTCCAAGCTCGGCGACCTCGGCCCGTATGGCAAGCAGGTGGTGCAGTTCTACACTCAGACCAAGACGGTCACGGCCCGTTGGTTCGATGACGACAGCGTCAACGACGGCGTCAACACCACCATCAGCCTGCGCTAAGGAGGCTCCATGCGTATTGCATTCATTGGTCTGGGCAACATGGGCGCGCCCATGGCCCGCAACCTGATCAAGGCTGGGCATCAGCTCAACCTGTTCGACCTCAACCAGAGCGTACTGGCCGAACTTGCCGAGCTTGGCGGGCAGATCAGCGCCTCACCCAAGGACGCTGCGGCCAACAGCGAGCTGGTCATCACCATGCTGCCGGCGGCAGCGCATGTGCGTGGCGTCTACCTCAACGATGACGGCGTGCTGGCCGGGATTCGCCCAGGTACGCCGACCGTCGATTGCAGCACGATCGACCCACAGACCGCCCGCGAAGTGTCCAAGGCTGCTGCGGCCAAGGGCGTCGACATGGGCGATGCGCCGGTGTCCGGCGGTACCGGTGGCGCAGCGGGCGGCACCCTGACCTTCATGGTCGGCGCCAGCGCTGAACTGTTTGCCAGCCTGGAGCCGGTGCTCAAGGACATGGGCCGCAACATCGTCCATTGCGGCGAAGTCGGTACCGGGCAAATCGCCAAGATCTGCAACAACCTGCTGCTGGGCATCTCGATGATCGGCGTGTCCGAGGCGATGGCGCTGGGCAATGCGCTGGGCATCGACACCCAGGTGCTGGCCGGCATCATCAACAGTTCCACAGGCCGTTGCTGGAGTTCGGATACCTACAACCCATGGCCGGGTGTGATCGACACGGCGCCTGCCGCGCGCGGTTATACCGGCGGCTTTGGTGCCGAGCTGATGCTCAAGGATCTGGGGTTGGCCACTGAAGCTGCGCGACAGGCGCATCAGCCGGTGATTCTCGGTGCCGTGGCGCAGCAGCTGTATCAGGCGATGAGCCTGCGCGGCGATGGCGGCAAGGACTTCTCGGCAATCGTCGAGGGCTATCGCAAGAAGGATTGAGCGTCACGTGTCTTGATCGTGGCTCGAAGCGCCCTCCCACTGTAACTGCGCACCTGGGGGAGGGCGGTTCGAGTCGCGATTTTTTTTGCCTTGCGCTTAGCCGATCAACTCAATCTTTGATCAGGCAAAGACAAAATACTTGCGCACGGTTTCGACCACTTCCCAGGTGCCTTTCATGCCCGGCTCGATGACGAACACATCGCCGGCCTTGAGGTGCTTGGGCTCTTCGCCTTCCGGGGTGATGATGCAGTAGCCGTCGAGGAAGTGGCAGAATTCCCACTTGTCGTAGTTGACCTCGAACTTGCCCGGGGTGCAGATCCAGGTGCCCATGATCTTGCTGCCGTCAGCCGACAGGTAGGCGTTGAGGTTGACCGTGTGCGGGTCACCGCCAATGCGCTTCCACTTGGTCGCGTCGACTACCGGGATCGGGCAGGTTTCACGCAGGACGGTAATGAAATCGGACATGGCAGGTGTTCCCTTTGGGATGCTTATGGACGCATCACCATAGGGCTATCGCGCGTGGCCCAGTTGCCTGCGCTCGACCTCTACCTGCCTGCCCGCGCTATCGCCGCGCGGTTATGCCCACCAATAACGCACAAAGTGAAAGAACACCGGCGCGGCAAAACACACCGAGTCGATGCGGTCGAGCATGCCGCCGTGGCCTTCGATCATGTGCCCCCAGTCCTTGACCCCGCGGTCGCGCTTGATCGCTGACATCACCAGCCCGCCGAAGAAGCCCATGGCGTTCACGGTCAGCGCCATCAACGCCGCCTGCCAGAAGCTGAACGGGGTGATCCAGCACAGCGAGGCGCCGATCAGGGTGGCCAGGGCTACACCGCCGAGCAGGCCCTCGAGGGTTTTCGACGGGGACAGGTTGGGTGCCACTTTGCGCTTGCCGAACAGCTTGCCGCAGACGTACTGCAGCACATCGCTGATCTGCACTACCAGGATCAGCCAGGCGATCAGCAGCAGGTTACGGCCTTCGAAACCGGGGATGTCGAGGGTCAGCAGCGCCGGCACCGCCGACACGCAGTAGACGGCAATCATCAGCCCCCACTGCACCTTCGAGGCGCGTTCGAGAAAGCGCGTGGTGTCGCCGCCAAAGCTGGCCAGGATCGGCAGGAGCAGGAACAGGTACACCGGGATGAAGATGCTGAACAGGCCGTACCAGTCCATCGCGATCAGCAGATACTGCAGCGGCAATGCCACATAGAACGCTGCGACCAGCGCGGGGTAGTCGCTGCGCCGGGTCGGGGTCAGGGTCATGAACTCGCGCAGGGCATAGAACGACACGCAGTAGAACAGCACGATCACGCCGTACTTGCCGAACAGGAAGGCGATGCCGATCACCAGCACCATCACCCACCAGGCGTTGATCCGCGCATTGAGGTTGTCGATCACCGCATGGGGGCCGGCGCCGGCGCGCCACTTGAGCAGGCGGCCGATGACGCTGGCGAGCAGCAGCAGCGCGCCGATGCCGGCAAACAGCAAAACAGTGTTGTGGTCCATCTCAGGCTTCCTTGGGGGCCAGGTTCAGCAGGGCCTGGCGGGCCCGCTCGAGAAACGCGTGCTTGTCTTCAGCGGCCTGCACCTGCAGCGGTTCGCCAAAGCTCAAGGTGCACAACAGCGGCAGCGGCAGGGCGCGGCCCTTGGGCATGACCCGGTTGAGGTTGGCGATCCACACTGGCACCACTTCCATGTCGGGGTTGGCGACGGCGAGGTGGAACAAACCGCTCTTGAACGGCAACAGTGGCTCATCGCCGAGATTGCGCGTGCCCTCGGGGAAGAAGATCAACGAATCGCCACCGGACAGCGCATCAAGCACCGGCTGCAGCGGGTTGGCCTGGACTTCGCTGCGCTGCCGGTCGATCAGCACACCGTTGAATACCTTGCGGATGACGAAGTTGCGCAGGCCCGGTTTGGCCCAGTAGTCGGCGCCTGCAACCGGTCGCGTGCGCTGGCGCAGCGGCCCCGGCAGCGACGCCCAGAGCAGGACGAAGTCGCCGTGGCTACTGTGGTTGGCGAAGTACAGGCGCTGCACCGGCTGCGGCGTGCAGCCGAGCCAGAGGGCGCGGGCGCCGGTGATCAGGCGCGCGGCGGAGGTGATGGCAAAGGCAGTCAGGGCGGTGAGCATGGCACGGGTCTTATCCGATCAAAGGGAGTGTCAGCAGCGTAGTCAGGCACAGCGCGATCTGCAGGGCCAGGCACATGCCTTGGCGGCGTAACAGGCCGAGCGCAGCCTGGCTGCGCGTGGTCCAATCGCGCGGGTCGCTGGCGCTGGGTTTGAGGTTGAGGTCGAACAAGGCGCGGTCGAGCTGGCCCGTAGCGGCTGGCAGGTCGCTCCGCGAAGCCAGCTCGGCAAATAACTCGGCATCCAGCGCGACTCGCACCGCTAGGTATTTATGCACAAGGCCGAGTATCACCAGCAGGGCGCATAACCCACTGCCCAGTAGCGGCAGTGGGGCGCCTAGCAGCGGCGCCAGGCCATAGCCCAGCGCGATCAGGCTGATGCCGTCGGACAGTCGCTCCAGTTGCTGGCCGCGGCCGAGCAGGCTGGCGGTTACGCGCAGGTGCATGCTTGCCCCTCCAGTTGCCTGAGCATGTGCTGGTGTGCGCTGCGCAGGACGATGCCCGGGCGCGCCTGGCGCAAGCGCAGTTCGGCTTCAGCCAGGCTCGTGCAGCGGCCACTGAGCAGCAACCAAGCGGCGACGGCGGTGGCGCTGCGCGAGTAACCCAGCGCGCAACAGACCAGCAACGGCCCTTGCTGGCGCAGCGTCTCGATAGCGTCGGCGGCGGCGCGGCACAGCTGTAGATCGGCGACCACCAGATCCAGGGTCGGCAGGCTACGGTAATGGTTTGCCAATGGTTTGGCTGCCAGGCATGGCAGTTCGGCACACAGGTCGACAATCGCCGAAAACTGCCCCGCCTCACCGGCTGCCGGAATACGGCCGAGGAAGACCCCGTCACAGATTTCGTCCGCCTGCGGATGGCGTCGCGTCCACAGCCGCGAGTTGATCCAGGCGCCGAGCAGGTAGGGTGCAAACAGCCAGCTGGCGGCCATCGACAGGCGCCCATCAGCGCCTTTTTGAAACGCGCTGGCACCGAGTACCGCGTAGCTCAAGGCCACCAGCAGCAGCGCCAGTGCCGGCCACAATAGCCACAGCCAGGCGCCGCCGGCCCAGCTCGCCAAACCGGTGCACAGCGCAGCGCCCAGGGTGTAGTAAAGCGCCAGCCGCCAGCGCTTGGGATCCTGCGCCAGACGCGCAGCTTGCAACGGCGGTTGACCGTCGCGAGGCCACAGCCAGACGCATAGCAGCCCGACCAACGCACCGCTCGGCAAGTCGATGAAGTGGTGCTGCCAGGTGGTCAGCACCGACACCCCGATCAGCGCCATCCAGCCGTGCATCAGCCAGCGCCCACGCGGGTTGCGCAGGTGGCGGGCGAACATAGTCCAGATGATCACCAGCAGGGCGATGTGCAGCGAGGGCGCCTGATTGAACGGTTTGTCGAAGCCCATCAGCACATCGAACAGCCAGCCGAACAGGCCGCTCAGCTCCGGTCGCTCGAAGGTAAAGCGCAGCGGCCAGAGCAGAAAGCCGGCCACGCAGATCAGCTGCGCGCTCAACAAGGCCAGGGCGTGCCGGTCCATCTCGCGGCGGTTGCGTGGCAGCAGAAACGACAGGCCGTAGAGCAGGTCGATGGACCAGTACGGGATGATCGTCCACGGCCACAGCGGCATCTGGCTTTCCCAGCCGAACACCAGGCTGCCGACATCGGCACGGCCCGCCGTGTAGGTGTTGGCCAGGCCGTAGCTGAGAAAGAAAAACGGCCCGAGCAGCAGTAGCCACAAGACCCCACGACGGATCAGCCCGGCTTCACGCGCCATCACTCGACCCGCTGCGCCAGGCTGACACTGAAGATGCCCCATTCGTCGATGCGCTGGGTGATCTTGCGAAAACCAGCGGCGGCAACCAGCTGATCCATTTCGGCCTGGCTGCGTCGACGCATGACCCAGGCCTGACCGCCACGGTGGCTGGTCAGGGCGCGGGCGATCATCTCCAGCTGCGGGTGCCACGGCTGGCCGGTATAGACCAGATAGCCGCCCGTTTCGACGGCATCAGCCAGGCCGGCCAGCGAGGTGCTGACCATCTGGTTGCTGGCGAACAGTTCGTACAGCCCGGAAACCACCGCCAGGCTCGGGCGCGGCTCGAGTGTGGCCAGGCTCTGCCGGTCAAAGGCGTCGCCCTGGACGAAACGCGCGATATCGCCCAAGCCCTTTTCGGCAATCAGCGCCGTGCCCTGCTGCACATTCAGTTCGCTGTAGTCGCGCAGCAGGATCGAGTCCGGCAGTTGCTCGAGTTCCTGCAAGGCTTCAAGAATGTAGCGGCCATGGCCGGCGGCGATGTCGACGATATCGACTGTGCGGCCCTGCTCGCGCAGGCGCCGGATCGCTTCGCGCAGCAGCTCTTCGACATGCAGCTTGCGCTGGCGAATACCGCGCCAGCCAATGGCGTCGAGGTAGTTGCGGTCGATCATCTGGCCCAGCTTGCCCTTGCCAGTGGCCTGGTTGCGATAGACATAGTCAAGGGTGCTGCCGGAGTCGAAGCCGGTATCGAAGCCCAGCTTGACCCCGTCTGCCATGCCTTTGCCCAGGCGCAGGCCGGCGCGGGTGGCGCGCCAGTACAGATCCCGTGGCGAGTTGCGCGGCAGCTTTGCTGCGAGGCTTTCGGCTTCGGCGCAGCTGGCGCCGGACTGGTCGGCATCGAGCAGCGAAGGTGCCGCCAGCGGGGCATCGAAGCAGTGCTCGACGAAGCGCTTGATGCGCGGCAGTACATGGCCGCGGTCACGCTCGCCAAGGGTGTCGTGGAAGAACCCAGGCAGCAGGTGCAGCTCTTTGCGGGCACTGCCCAGGCGCTCGAAGAACTGCTCCTGCGGCGCCCGCTCGACCACCAGGTCGGCGCCCGAAACCAGCAATTGGGTCGGCAGTTGGATCGCCTGAGCGTCCGCCACTACCCGGTCTGCGGCTTCATACAGGCCGAGCAGCATGGTCACCGAGATGGGCCGGCTGATCAGCGGGTCGGCCACATACGAAGCCACCCGCTCCGGGTCGTGGGTGAGCAGCCGTGGCTTGACGTAGCTGTTGACGAAGAAGTTGCCGCGCGCGGCCTTCATCAGCTTCAGGCCAGGGCGGGCAAACGGCACGTAGAGTTTTACCTTGAACGCCGGCGAGGCCAGCACCAGGCAGCGTACCTTGGGCGCGTAGTCATGCGCCCAGGTGGCAATCAGCACGGCACCGACGCTCTGCGCCAGCACCACGGTGTTGTCTTCGGCGATGCCGTGGCGAGTTTGAATGTGCTCGATGAAGGTCTGCACATCGCGCACGCTGGTGGCAAAGCTCGGGCTGTCGCCGCGCGCCCCTGGCGACTGGCCGTGGCCACGTGCGTCCCAGGCAAAGAAGTCATAGCCGGGCATGTCCAGTTCGTCTGCCAGGTGCGCCAGGCGCCCGCCGTGCTCATGGCCGCGGTGGAACATCACCACCGCCCGACGCGGCTGATGCTCGCTGCGGATGGCCGGCCAGTAGCGATAGTGCAGCTCGACGCCGTCATGGGTAGAGAAGTGCAGCGATTGCGCCTGGCGCATGGCAAAGGTCCTTTTGGCTGGCGGCGGTGCGGTCAGTGGCGACGATCAGTTGGCGTGGGTCAGGCCCTGACGTACCCGGTTGTAGAGGGTATAGAGCGAGAGCAGCAGAATCACCAGCAGCAGGCCGTTGATCCAGGTTGGATCGAGCAGGCCAAAGGCGACACCGGTACCGAGCAGGCCAAAGGCAAACGCGCGATCGCTCTTGCCCATCGGCCCGTCGTAGCGCCGCGCTGCACCGGCCAGCGGGCCCATCACCCCCGCGTATTCGCTGATCAGTGCGCTCAACACCAGCAGCACCACCAGCACGGGCGATACCCCGACCAGCAGGGCAAACGGCAGGTACAGCGCAGCGTCGGCGATCACGTCGCTCAGTTCATTGAGGTAGGCACCAAGCCTGGACTGCTGGCCAAACTCGCGGGCGAGCATGCCGTCCACCGCGTTGAGCGCCATGCGCAGCAGCATCCAGATCGGCAGCAGGATGAACAGCCCGTGGATGTCGGCAAAGCAGGCCAGCAGCAGGCCCAGCAGCAGCGAGACTATCCCAGCGGCAACCGTGACCTGATTGGCCGTCACCCCGCGGTCGTACAGGCGCTGCACGGTGGGCCGCAGCAGCGCCTGGAAGCGGGGTTTGAGCTGATAAATGGACGGCACGGGGAGATCCTTGTCGGGTGCGCAATGAAAGCCAATCGGTGGATTGTGAGAAGCCCGGCGGCTGGCGGCAAGCGACATTTGTCAGCTATTTGAACGGCTCAACGTTTACCCGAGGCGGCGCTGAGCATGTCGATGCGTTGCACCTCGAAATCGCGCTCCAGATAGTCCATGCGCTGCGCGGCAAACTGCTGCATATGGGCCAGCGCGCAGTGCGCATCGAACGCCGCCTGATCGGCCCACACCTCATAGAAGATGAACAGGCTCGGGTCCTGCTGATCGCGCAACATGTGGTATTCGACGCAGCCCGGCTCCTGGCGGCTTGGTTCGACGTAGGCGCGGAACAGTTGCTCGAATGCTTCGGCCTTTTCCGGGCGGGTCTTGGCTTTGAGAATAAAGGCGTGTTGAGCGTTCATGACTACACCTTGCAAATAAGTGGAGAAGCGATTTTAAAGCAACAGTCTGGTGATGATTCGTGATTACAAGGCAAAACTGATTTGCCCAAGGCTGGCTGTTTCCGCCACGGGCGAGCCTCTAACCTGCAGCCATCTGAAGTGCATCGGTCTGCGGATCGACACAGAACCTTAGAGGCTCGATATGAAAAAGATTCTTCTGCTCAATGGCGGCAAACAGTTCGCCCACTCCGACGGCCGCTTGAACGAAACCCTGCACGATGCCGCGCTGGCCTACCTGGACCGGGCCGGTTTCGATGTCAAACAAACCTTCATCGACGGCGGCTACGACATCAAGGAAGAAGTGCAGAAATACCTTTGGGCCGACGTGATCATCTATCAGATGCCCGGCTGGTGGATGGGTGCCCCGTACACCGTCAAACAGTACTTGGATGAAGTGTTCACCGAAGGCCACGGCAGCCTCTACGCCAGCGACGGCCGGACCCGCTCCGACGCTTCGCAGAAGTATGGCAGTGGCGGCCTGATCCAGGGCAAGCAGTACATGATTTCGGCCACCTGGAACGCGCCGCAACAGGCCTTCGACGACCCCAACGACTTCTTTGAAGGCAAGGGCGTGGATGCGGTGTACTTCCCGTTCCACAAGGCCAACCAGTTCCTCGGCATGAGCGGCCTGCCAACCTTCCTCGCCGTCGATGTGATGAAGCGCCCGGATGTGGCCGCTACCGTGGCAGCCTACGAGGCGCATCTGGCCAAGGTGTTCGGCCAGGCCCGGTAAGCGATGCGCGGCGTGACCGACGCGGCAGTTGCTTGCCCGGCAATAAACGGCCGACAATCCAGGCCTCATCCTGGCCCAGGCACTGCCGTGAAAACCCGCTCAGAAGAACTCCAGGTATTCGTCAGCGTGATCGACTGCGGCTCGATTTCCGCCGCTGCCGAGCAACTCGGGCAAACCCCGTCTGCGGTCAGCCGCACCCTGGCGCGGCTGGAAGGCAAGCTTGGCACCACGCTGATCAACCGCACCACGCGGCGCATGGACCTGACCGAAGAAGGGCGGTTCTTTGTACTGCACGCGCGGACCATCCTCGAACAGATGAGCGAGCTCGAAGAGCGCCTGTCGCTGCACCGGCAGACGCCGTCGGGGCGCCTGCGCATCAACGCTGCAGCACCATTCATGCTGCACGCGATCGTGCCCTGGATCGCTGAGTTTCGCGCGCTGTACCCGGCCATCGAGCTGGAGCTGAACACCGATGACCTGATCATCGATCTGCTCCAGCAAAGCACCGACGTCGCCATCCGCATCGGCGAGCTGGCCGACTCCAGCCTGCATGCGCGCTCGCTGGGCTGCAGCCCGATCCAGATTCTGGCCAGCCCCGAATACCTGCAACGCCACGGCGTGCCGCGCCAGGTCAGTGACTTGAGCGAGCACTGCCTGCTCGGCTTCAGCTCGCTGGACAGCCTCAACCAATGGCCGCTGCGCCACGCCGACGGCGACAGTTGGCGAATCCGCCCGCAGTTGACCGCATCCAGTGGCGAGACCTTGCGCCAGCTGGCGCTGGCCGGGCAGGGTATCGTCTGCCTGTCGCATTTCATGACCCACGAAGATATCCGCGCCGGGCGCCTGCACGTGCTGTTGAGCGAGGCCAACAATGGGTACCGGCAGCCGATTCATGCGGTTTACTACCGCAACACCCAGCTGGCGCTGCGGATTCAGTGCTTCCTTGATTTCATCCAGGCCAAGCTGGCGGCGTATGCCTGCTGAGCGCGTGGTACTGGTCCGGGATTGCCGGGGGTGCTGCGCACCCCTTTCGCGACACAAGGCCGCTCCTACGCCGACCGCGTCCACTCAGGCTGACGCGGCCCCAGCAATCTCGATTCTAAGAACCGTTCTAAAAACGACACGAATGACGCAATGCCGTCGTCCTGTGTCTGGTGCATTTGCTTAGTCAAAACGCTTCAGTGTTAATAAGTGATCAACAAAAACAACACTAAGGAAGTGCTCATGCGTCTCGTCATGTTCCAGTCCATGGCCCTCGGGGCCGCGATCCTGAGCTGTTCGTCGGCCTTCGCGGTGACTCTTGAAGGCGGCGCAGTGGCCGCGCCCGATCAATATGGCGCACAGGTCGCGGCCGATATCCTGAAAAAGGGCGGCAACGCCGTCGATGCCGCCGTGGCCACTGCCTTCACCCTGGCAGTCACCTATCCAGAAGCCGGCAACATCGGCGGCGGTGGCTTCATGACCCTGTACGTGGACGGCAAAGCGTACTTCCTCGACTACCGCGAAGTGGCGCCCAAGGCGGCCACCCGCAATATGTACCTGGACGAAAAAGGCGAGGTCATCGAGAACCTCAGCCTGGTCGGCGTGCGCGCCGCTGGCGTACCGGGCACAGTAATGGGCTTGTGGGAGGCGCATCAAAAGTTCGGCAAGTTGCCCTGGAGCGAGCTGCTGACTCCGGCCATCGGTTACGCCAACAACGGCTTCAAGATCGCCCAGAAGCAGTACCAGTATCGCGACGATGCCCAAGGCCTGTTCAAGACCGCGACCAACTTCAACGATTATTTCGGCAGCATGAAAGTCGGCGAGCTGTTCAAGCAGCCGGAGCTGGCGCAGACCCTCGAACGCATCGCCGACAAAGGCGTCAGCGAGTTCTATCAAGGCAAGACCGCCGATCTGCTGGTTGCGCAGATGAAGGCCGATAACGGCCTGATCAGCAAAGACGACCTGAAGGACTACAAAGCCCTCTGGCGCGAGCCGATGGCCATCGACTGGCGCGGCAACGTGGTCTACACCGCGCCACCGCCAAGCTCAGGCGGCGTAGCGCTGGCGCAGTTGCTCGGGATCAAGGAAAACCGCGCGGCAGACTTCAAGGGCGTCGAGCAGAACTCGGCGCGCTACATCCACCTGCTGGCCGAGATTGAAAAGCGCGTGTTCGCCGACCGCGCCGACTATCTTGGCGACCCGGCCTTCACCGAGGTACCGGTGGACAAGCTGGTAGCCAAGGACTACCTGAAAAAACGCGCCGAGCAGGTCAACCCAACCGCCATTTCCGCAACCGACAAGGTCCGCCCGGGGCTGGAGCCGCATCAAACCACGCACTTCTCGATCGTCGACAAACAGGGCAACGCGGTCAGCAACACCTACACCCTCAACCTCGACTACGGCAGTGGTGTGGTGGTCAAGGGCGCAGGCTTCCTGCTCAACGACGAGATGGATGACTTCAGCAGCAAGCCCGGTACCGCCAATGCCTTTGGCGTGGTCGGCGGCGATGCCAACGCGATTGCTCCGGGCAAACGCATGCTGTCGTCGATGAGCCCAAGCCTGGTGACCCGCGACGGCAAGGTCAGCCTGGTCATCGGTACGCCGGGCGGCTCGCGCATCTTCACCTCGATCTTCCAGGTGATGAACAACCTCTACGACTACGACATGCCGCTGGCCAAGGCCGTTGCAGCGCAGCGCGTGCATCACCAGCTGCTGCCCAAGGACACTATCTACTTCGACAGCTATGCACCGTTGACCGGCAAGGTCGCCGACGAGCTGAAAAAGATGGGCTATGTGCTTGAGGATCAGGGCTGGGAGATGGGCGATATCCAGGCCATTCGCGTCACCGATGGCAAGCTTGAAACCGCCTCCGACCCGCGCGGTCGTGGTGTTGGCATGATCGTCAAGTAACGCCAGTGCTGCTCAGCCCGGCCAGCATTGCGCTGGCCGGGCTGAGCAGTTCACAAGGCAGCGGTCACACGCGGAACTTGCTTACCAGCGTCTGCAGATGACTGCCAAGGCGTGCCAGCTCGACGCTCGACGCGGCGGTTTCATCACTGGCTGCGGCTGTCTGTTCCGACACATCGCGTACATTGAGAATGCTCCGGCTGATCTCCTCGGCAACCGCGCTCTGTTGCTCGGCGGCTGCGGCGATCTGCTGGTTCATCGACTGGATGTTGGACACAGTGCGGGTGATGTTCTCCAGCGAACCACCGGCCTTGCGCGCCAGCTCGACGCTGCTTTCAGTCAGGTTGCGACTGCCCAGCATGGCGTTGGCCACTTGCTGGGTGCCGTTCTGCAGGCTGGCGATCAGCTCTTCGATCTCTTCGGTGGACTTCTGCGTACGCTGCGCCAAGCCGCGCACTTCGTCGGCGACCACGGCAAAACCACGCCCGGCTTCACCGGCGCGGGCGGCTTCGATGGCCGCGTTCAATGCCAGCAGGTTGGTCTGCTCGGCAACCGACTTGATAACGTCCATGACACTGCCGATCTTCTGGCTTTCCTGCTGCAGCAGGTTCATCGCCTCAGTCGAGCGCTGGACTTCGTCGGCCAGGCGTTCGATCTGGTTGATCGCCTCGCCCACCACCCGGTCACCGGCACGCGCTTCATCATCGGCACCCGTTGCCGCGCGCGAAGCCTGTTCAGCGTTGCGGGCGACTTCCTGCACGGTCGCAGCCATCTCGTGCATGGCAGTGGCAACCTGGTCAGTCTCGACTTTCTGGCTGTTGGCACCGGCGCTGGTCTGCTCGGTCACGGCCGACAGCTCTTCGGCGGCGCTGGCAATCTGCGTTACGCCATCACGAATACCACCGATCAACTCGCGCAGGGTGCCGCCCATGCGGCTGATGCTTTGTTGCAGCACGCCCAACTCGTCACGGCGGGTGACCCTCAGCTCACTGGACAGGTCGCCTCCGGCAATACGCTCGACGGCGTCCATGGTTTCGCGCAGCGGGCGGGTGATCTGGCGGGTGATGATGATCGCGGCGCATACCCCGACCAACAATGCCAGCAGGGTCGAGATGATCTGCAGATGGCGCGCCTGGTCGCTTTCGATGTCGCGGCGCTCGAGCTGGATCTTGTACAGGGCGTCGCTGCGCTTGACGATGTCGGCACCTTGCACGGTCATCTCGGCGCGGGCCACGGCGATGGCGGCGGTGGCGTCGCGGAAGTCACGCACGGCCGAGCGGTAAGCCTGCACGCTCTGGTCGAACTGTTGCAGGCGGGTGCTTTCGTTGGGTAGCTGGCGCTTGAGGTTGTCGATCTCGACCAGGGCCGCGTCGAGCTGGCGCAGGGCGGCCTGTTCATTGGCTGCGCTGTTGTCAGCGATGTAGCCGCGTACATCGACGCGCACTTGCAGCAACTGCTGACGCGTCTTGCTGATGGCCTGATACTGGGCCAGGCGTACGCTGTCGACTTCCGGCTGGGCCAACACGTCGCGGCTGATCGCATCAAGGATCTGATCGGACTTGGCGGCAGTCTGGTTCATGTTCTCGCGGTTGGCGAGGGTGGTCTTGTAGCCCGCGCGCATCTTGCTCAGCGACAGTTTGTAGTCGCTGATGATCGCGCCCAGCTCGTTGAGCAGCTTGACGTTTTCAGGGCTCTTGAACGAGGCCACCAAGCGCTGCTGCTGGGCACTGAAGGTGTCCAGTTTGGTCTGGGTGTTGGCCGCAGCGGCGTCATCGCCGTTGGCGATCATGTACTGCAGACGTGCTACGCGCAGGTCGGTGAGGTCTTTGTTGAGCTGGCTGATGTCGCTCATCCAGTTACTGCGGTCGATCAAGCTGCCCAGGCTGTTCCAGCCGGTCAGGGCCAGCAGGCCGGTCAAAAGCAGGACCAGGCCAAAGCCCAGGCCCAGTTTGAGGTTGACGCTGATGTTGGCAAACCAACTGTTCATGCACGCACTCCATAAAGATCATTCGCTCAGTTGTTGTCAATCGCTGGCGTTATTCTTCCCGGGGCCCGCTGATTCGTGCATGAGTTATCGGCCACAATCGGGCTAGCTGAAACGCTTTTTCAGCAGATTTGTAACTGTCTGAAAATCCGAGGGTTTTACTGCGGCATTGGCGTTAAAAAGCGGCGCATTCAACGACACCTCCTGAGCGCAAAGTGCTCAAGAGGCGTTGTTGCATGCAGATTGGCGGGGAATTACAGCGTGCGTGCGTTGAAGGTATCGCAGCGGTTGACGTCACCGTCGCTGAAGCCGGTCTTGAACCAGCGTACGCGCTGCGCCGACGTGCCGTGTGTGAACGAATCCGGCACCACGCGACCTTGGCCTTGCTGTTGCAAGCGGTCATCACCGATGGCGTTGGCGGCGTTAAGTGCCTCTTCGATGTCACCCGGTTCCAGCCAGTTCAGGCGTTTCTGCGCCTGATAAGCCCAGACCCCGGCAAAACAGTCGGCCTGCAATTCCTGACGCACCAGCAGGCCGTTGTCACCTTCCATCTTCTGCCCGCGCTGGCGAGCGGCCTGGACCTGATTGGAGACGCCGAGCAGCGTCTGCACATGATGGCCGATCTCGTGCGCGATGACGTAGGCCTGGGCGAAGTCGCCGGCGGCGGCAAAGCGCGTTTCCATTTCGCGGAAGAAGGTCATGTCCAGGTACACCCGCTGGTCAGCCGGGCAGTAGAATGGCCCGACCGCCGAGGAGGCGAAGCCGCAGGCCGAATTGACCTGGCCGCTGAACAGCACCAGCTTGGGGTCACGGTATTGCTTGCCGGCCTGGGCGAACAGCGCCTTCCAGGTGTCTTCGGTGTCACCCAGGATCGAGGCAACGAACGCTGCCTGATCATCATTGGCCGGCGGCGCCTTGCCTTCGACGTTGGCCGGCGCGCTTTGCTGCATCTGCCCGGTCAGTTGGCCGAGAATCTGCAGCGGGTCCTGGCCGGTCATCCAGCCGATGCCGACGATCAGCAGGATGGCGCCCAGGCCCAGCCCCTTGCCGCCGCCAAAGCGCATGCCGCCGCCACCGCCGCCGCCTGCACCGCGAGCATCGACCACATTGTCGCTACGCCGACCTTTTCGCCATTCCATCGAGCTTCTCCAAACCGCGAGGTTGAGGGTATAGATTAGTTCAGTGCTGCTGCCTTGTGCAGGCACGCTGCAAGGCATAACCAAACAGTTATGGCTAAGACCGCTGATTTCAATATTCATCCCATCCAGGCTATCGGAAACTGCAAGTCCGCCCGCCACGCACGGGCGCTCGCACAACTCCAATAAGAGGAACACCGGTATGCCTGCCGAGGACACCAGCCGCTTCGTGATCCGTGATCGCAACTGGCACCCGAAAGCGCTGACCCCAGATTACAAGACGTCGATTGCCCGCTCGCCGCGCCAGGCGCTGGTCAGCATCCCGCAGTCGATCAGTGAAACCACCGGCCCGGACTTCACTCACCTGGGCCTTGGCCAGCACGACAACGACCTGCTGCTCAACTTCGACAACGGTGGCCTGCCGATCGGCGAGCGCATCATCGTCGCCGGCCGAGTTATCGACCAGTACGGCAAACCAGTGCCAAACACCTTGGTGGAAATGTGGCAGGCCAACGCCGGCGGCCGTTACCGCCACAAGAACGACCGTTACCTGGCGCCGCTGGACCCCAACTTCGGCGGTGTCGGCCGGGCCCTGACCGACCGTGATGGCTATTACAGCTTCCGCACCATCAAGCCCGGCCCGTACCCATGGCGCAACGGCCCGAATGACTGGCGCCCGGCGCACATTCACTTCTCGATCAGCGGCCCGTCGATCTCGACCAAGTTGATTACCCAACTGTACTTCGAAGGTGACCCGCTGATCCCGCTGTGCCCGATCGTCAAGTCGATCGCCAACCCGCAAGCGGTGCAGCAACTGATTGCCAAGCTCGACATGAGCAACGCCAATCCGATGGATTGCCTGGCGTACCGTTTTGACATCGTTCTGCGCGGTCAGCGCCAGACCCACTTCGAAAACCGCTGAGGAGCCGCGACATGCCAATTGAATTGCTGCCGGAAACCCCGTCGCAGACTGCCGGCCCTTACGTGCACATCGGCCTGGCCCTGCAAGCAGCGGGCAACCCGGTTCGGCCGACCGAAATCTGGAACACCCTGGCGCGCCCTGAAGCCGCCGGTGAGCACATCCTGCTGATCGGTCAGGTCTACGATGGCAATGGCCATCTGGTGCGTGATTCGTTCCTGGAAGTGTGGCAGGCCGATGCCGACGGCCAGTACCAGGATCAGTACAACCTGGAAAACCCGTTCAACAGCTTTGGCCGTACCGCCACCACCTTCGACTCCGGTGACTGGACGCTGCACACGGTCAAACCGGGTGTGGTCAAGAATGCCGCCGGCGTGCCAATGGCGCCGCACATCAACATCAGCCTGTTTGCCCGCGGCATCAATATCCAACTGCACACGCGGCTGTACTTTGATGACGAAGCCGAGGCCAACGCCAAGTGCCCGGTGCTCAACCTGATCGAGCAGCCGCAACGGCGCGAGACGCTGATTGCCAAACGCTGCGAAGTCGACGGCAAGACTGCCTATCGCTTCGACATGCGGATTCAGGGCGAAGGCGAGACGGTGTTCTTCGACTTCTGATACAAGCCTGAAACCAGCCTACGTCAGCGAGGCCCCCAAAAGCCTCGCTGGCGCCGGCATCAGCACATCGCACTGCTCGTCTGCCGGGCTGCGCAGCTGCAAGCGCTGCGGGTGGGTCAGGCGGCTGTAGCCGAGCAGGGCCTGGCTGGCCAGTTGCTCGATGCTGGTGGGGTGGCCGTGCCGAGGCCATTGCAGCCCCGGCAGAGGTCGGTTCAGCGTCGGACCAGCAGCACACCGCTTTCCATATGGTGGGTATAGGGGAACTGGTCGAACAGGGCGCAGCGTTCGATCCGGTGTGTATCGTGCAACTGGGCGATGTTGGCCGCCAGGGTTTCCGGGTTGCAGGATATGTACAGGATGCGCTCGAAGCGTCGAGTCAGCTCGCAGGTATCCGGGTCCATCCCAGCGCGCGGCGGGTCGACGAACACCGTGCCGAACTGATAACTCTTCAGGTCGATGCCCTGCAGGCGGCGGAACGGGCGCACCTCGTTCAGTGCCTCGGTCAGCTCTTCGGCCGACAGGCGCACCAGGCGCACGTTATCCACGCCGTTTTCGTCGAGGTTGTGCAAGGCGGCATTGACCGAGGTCTTGCTGATCTCGGTGGCCAGCACCTGGCGTACGCGGGTTGCCAGCGGCAGGGTGAAGTTGCCGTTGCCGCAGTACAGCTCGAGCAGGTCGTCGTCGCGCTCGCCGATGGCCTCAAAGGCCCAGTTGAGCATCTTCTGGTTGACCGCGCCGTTGGGCTGGGTAAAAGCACCCTCGGGCTGGCGGTAGCTGAAGGTGCGGCCGGCGACGTCGAGTTTTTCCACCGCATAGTCACGGCCAATTACCAAACGCTTGCCTTTGGAGCGGCCGACCAGGCTCACGTCGAGCTCGGCGGCCAGCTCGCGGGCAGCAGCTTCCCACTCGTCGTCGAGCGGGCGGTGATAGCACAGGGTGATCATCGCATCGCCGGCCAGGGTGGTCAGGAACTCCACCTGGAACAGCCGATTGCTCAGCGTCTCGCTCGCCTGCCAGGCCGCTTTCAGGCGCGGCATCAGCGCATTGATGCGTTGGCTGGCAATCGGGAAATCCTCGATCAGGATCGCCTTGTGCTTTTCGCCCGGGGCGAACATGGCGTAGTGACGCTGGCCGTCTTCACGCCACAGGCGAAACTCGGCGCGCAGGCGGTAGTGCTCGCGCGGCGACTCGAACACCACAGGCTCGGGCGCGCTGAACGGCGCCAGCAGCTCGCGCAGGCGCTCGACCTTTGGCGCCAGCAGGCTTTGGTAGGCAGATGGATCGAAAACAGAACTCATGCGTTGAACCAGCCCAGCTTGATAACGAACAGAATCGACAGGATGATCAGCGCCGGGTTCAGGTCCTGGCGGCGGCCCGACAGCAGCTTGATCGCGGTCCAGGCAATGAAGCCGAAGGCGATGCCGTTGGCGATCGAGTAGGTCAGCGGCATGGCCAGGGCAGTCACCACCACAGGGGCGGCCTCGGTGACGTCGTCCCAGTTGATTTCAGCCAGGCCCGAGGCCATCAGCACGGCGACGAACAAAAGCGCCGGTGCGGTGGCGAAGGCCGGCACACTGCCGGCCAACGGCGCGAAGAACAGCGCCAGCAGGAACAACACCGCTACCACGATGGCGGTCAGGCCCGTACGGCCACCGGCGCTAACGCCTGCTGCCGACTCGATGTAGCTGGTGGTGGTCGAGGTACCCAGCAGCGAGCCGGCCATGGCTGCGGTACTGTCGGCGATCAGTGCTCGGCCCATTTTCGGCATGTGGCCGTCCTTGCTCATCAGGCCTGCGCGTTTGGCCACGCCGATCAAGGTGCCGGAGTTGTCGAACAGGTCGACGAACAGGAAGGCAAAGATCACGCTGACCAGGCCCACATCCAAGGCACCAGCGATGTCCAGCTGGAGGAAGGTCGGCGCCAGCGATGGCGGCATCGAGACTACACCGGCAAACGGCGTCACGCCCATCAGGATCGAGGCTACGGTGACGGCTAGAATGCCGATCAGTACTGCACCGCGAACCTTCATTGCTTCCAGCGCGACGATCAGGAAGAAGCCCAGTGCAGCGAGCACCGGAGCAGGCTTCTTGAGGTCGCCCAAACCAACCAGGGTGGCTGGGTTATCAACGACGATGCCGGCATTGTTCAGCGCAATCAGCGCGAGGAACAGGCCGATACCGGCGGCGATGGCCGAGCGCAGCGGCAGCGGAATGCTGTTCACGATCCACTCGCGGATGCGGAAGATCGACAGCAGGAAGAACAACACCGCCGAGATGAACACCGCCCCCAGCGCCACCTGCCAGGTATGGCCCATGTGCAGGACCACGGTGTAAGTGAAGAAGGCGTTCAGGCCCATGCCCGGCGCCAGTGCGATCGGGTAGTTGGCGATCAGGCCCATGGTCGCCGAGCCGATGGCCGCAGCCAGGCACGTCGCGACAAAGATCGCGCCCTTGTCCATACCGGTCTCGCCGAGGATGCTCGGGTTGACGAAGAGGATGTAGGCCATGGCCAGGAACGTGGTCACGCCCGCAAGTATCTCGGTGCGCACGTTGGTGTTGTGTGCTTTTAGTTGAAACAGCCTTTCCAGCATGCCCGCTCCCAAAGACGCCTCCGGGGCGCCGTTAATGTATCGACCTCATCAGCAAAGCACAGACCGTACCGGATGCCGTGGTTTTATCTGGGGTAGAAAAAAGCCGCGCATCATACCAGCATGCTTGCTGAGCGGTAATCAATGTCGCGATACACTGCGCATTCAGTGCCGATCACCCAGACGGCCGCCGCCGAGATGCCGCTGTGCAGCTGATTGACTACTCGCAGCTAACCCCGGCCCAGCGTGGGCAACTGCTGGAGATCCAGCTACCGTCAGAGCAGCAGTGCTTCGCCGGCGATATCGCTGATGCCTTGTATCTGTTACTCGGTTGCGGCTCTGATCAGCGCCGCGGCGTCGCGCTGTTGCTCGATGATGTGCCCAGAGCGTTTCTGCTGCTTCAGCGTGGCGCATTCCTGCCCGCCTGGGGTCAACCTGATGCAGCGATGATGACTGCGTTGCAGGTCGACTGCAGGTTTCAGGGGCAGGGCCTTGGGCGCTTTTGCATGCAGGCGCTACCGGCTCTCTTGCGCACCATGTGGCCTGATCTCAGGCGCCTGCAGTTGTCAGTGGACCGCGCCAACCTCGGCGCTTTGGCCTTGTACCGTGCAACCGGCTGGCGCGAAAGCGGCAATGGCTTTCGCGCCCGGGTCGGCTACGAGCAGCAGATGAGCCTGCTGCTGGCGGGGTCAACCTTTGATCGGTGCGGCTGACGCCGCTGGCGCTTCTGCTACCGGCTGGCTGTGCAGTTGATCGCGGTTGGCCAGGCTCGGGAACAACTTAATCCACACCCCGGTCACCACCAGCGTGCCGACGCCGCCCAGCACCACTGCCGGTACGGTGCCGAACCAGTGCGCGGTAATGCCTGACTCGAACTCCCCGAGCTGGTTCGAAGCCCCGATGAACAATCCATTTACCGCGCTGACCCGGCCGCGCATTTCGTCAGGCGTTTCCAGCTGCACGAAAGCGCTGCGGATGACCATGCTGATCATGTCTGCCGCGCCCAGCACCACCAGCACCGCCAGCGAGAACCAGAACGAGGTCGACAGGCCAAAGGCGATGGTGGCCACGCCGAACACGCCGACTGCGGTGAACATGGTCCGGCCGACCTTGCGCTCGAACGGGAAGCGCGCCAGCCATACCGACATCAACAGCGCGCCGACTGCCGGCGCCGAACGCAGCAGGCCCAGGCCCCACGGGCCAGTCAGCAGGATGTCCTTGGCAAACACCGGCAACAACGCCGTGGCGCCGCCCAGCAGCACGGCGAACAGGTCCAGCGAGATGGCACCGAGGATGTCCGGCCGGCTACGGATGAAGCGTATCCCGGCCAAAAGAGACTCCAGCGTCGCCCGGCCGCGCTGCTGGACCTGCTGGCGGGCATCCAGGCTCAGGGTCAGGCCGCAGGCGATCACATATAGCGCCACGGTCGGGCCGTACACCCAGATGCTGCCCAGCGCATACAACAAGCCGCCGACCGCAGGGGCGACGATAGTGGCGGCCTGGGTCGCCGATGCCGAGGCTGCCACGGCCCGCGGGAACAGTCCGGGCGGGACCACGTTGGGCAGCAGGGCCTGAGTCGCCGGCATTTCAAACGAACGTGCGGCGCCGAGCAGGAAGGCCAGGCAGAAGATCAGCTCACGGCTGACGTTGTCGGTGGCACTGCCGAGCACCAGTGCCAGCGCAATCAGCGCTTGCAGGCTCTGGCACAGCGCCGCCACCCGGCGCCGGTCATAGCGGTCGGCCACGTGCCCGGTATGCAGCATGAACAACACCCGCGGGGCGAATTCGACCAGGCCGACCAGACCCAGATCGAGTACGTTGCCGGTCAGCTGATAGAGCTGCCAGCCAATCGCCACAGTGAGCATCTGAAAGCCGCTCGCGGTAAATACGCGGGCCAGCCAGAACGCGAGAAAGGGGCGGTGGTGACGCAACAACAGCGGAGCAGAGTCGGACATCGGCAGCCTGCGACCTATAAGAAACCCGGGGCTCTGCAGCCTATCATCTGTTTGTAACAAAGAGTTGCATAAGTCCTGCTCAAGCACTTTTTGCCATTGCATGGAAGAGGGTGGGGCAATGCGCCACGCGGCATCCAGCCACAGGCCCTGGGGCGGAATTCGGGGCTATGCTGGATACAGCCATTGATCTGGGTCAATCGTTGCAAATGCATTGATCGGCCTGTGCGGCGTGAATCCCTGCAATCGAATAGAACAATTCCAACAGGTCGCACTCGATAACCGTGGGGGCAGTGGGCATCAGGGCCACAAGCCCGAAATGCCGGTTCACCTGAAGAGGAAGCACCATGTTCGGCTTAGAAGCCCTAGAGCTCGCCCGAATCCAGTTCGCCTTTACCGTGTCCTTTCACATCCTGTTCCCGGCCATCACCATTGGCCTGGCCAGTTATCTGGCCGTTCTCGAAGGCCTCTGGCTGAGAACCGACAACCGCATCTACCGCGATCTCTACCATTTCTGGTCGAAGATCTTCGCCGTCAACTTTGGCATGGGCGTGGTCTCGGGTTTGGTCATGGCTTATCAGTTCGGCACCAACTGGAGCCGCTTCTCTGATTTCGCCGGCGCCGTCACCGGGCCATTGCTGACCTACGAAGTGCTCACTGCATTCTTCCTCGAAGCAGGCTTCCTTGGCGTCATGCTGTTTGGCTGGAGCCGAGTAGGCCGCGGCCTGCACTTCTTCTCGACGCTGATGGTGGCGCTGGGCACGCTGGTCTCGACCTTCTGGATCCTGGCTTCCAACAGCTGGATGCAGACCCCACAGGGCCACGAAATCATCGATGGCCGGGTAATCCCGGTGGATTGGCTGGCGGTGATCTTCAACCCGTCGTTCCCCTACCGCCTGGCGCACATGGCCACCGCCGCCTTCGTCGCCACGGCGTTCTTCGTCGGCGCGTCGGCGGCCTGGCATCTGCTGCGCGGGCGCGACAACCCGGCCGTGCGCAAGATGCTCTCGATGGCGATGTGGATGGCCCTGATCGTGGCCCCGGTGCAAGCGATCATCGGCGACTTCCATGGGCTCAATACGCTCAAGCATCAGCCGGTGAAAATCGCCGCCATCGAAGGCCATTGGGAGAACAAGCCCGGTGAGGCGACCCCGCTGATTCTGTTCGGCATCCCCGACATGGAAGCCGAAACCACTCGCTTCAAGGTCGAGATTCCGGTGCTCGGCAGTTTGATCCTGACCCACAGCCTGGACAAGCAAGTGCCGGCCATGAAGGAATTCCCCAAAGAGGATCGGCCCAACTCGACGATCATCTTCTGGTCGTTCCGGGTCATGGTTGCGCTGGGCATGCTAATGATTGCCGCTGGCCTGTGGAGCCTGTGGCTGCGTAGAACCGGCGCGATCTACCATTCGCGGCCGTTCCTGTACTTCGTGTTGTGGATGGGGCCATCCGGGCTGATCGCTATTCTGGCTGGCTGGTTCACCACCGAGATCGGCCGCCAGCCGTGGGTGGTATATGGCTTGATGCGCACGGCCGATGGCGTCTCCAACCACAGCTACGGCCAGCTCGGCTTCACTCTGGTGATGTTCGTGGTGGTCTACTTTGCGGTGTTCGGCACCGGCCTGGCGTACATGATGCGCCTGGTGCGCAAAGGCCCGCATACCGGTGAAGAAGAGCAGCCACCTGGCGGCCCAGGGCAAAAACGGACCCCGGCGCGGCCCTTGTCCGCTGCCGATGACGGCCATGAGGCCAACTCCAGCCTGACCGAGAGGAACTGAGCCATGGGTATCGATCTTCCGCTGATCTGGGCTGTGATCATCATCTTTGGCGTGATGATGTATGTGGTGATGGACGGGTTCGACCTGGGCATCGGCATTCTCTTCCCGTTCGTCAAGGCCGAGCATGACCGCGACGTGATGATGAACACCGTCGCGCCGGTCTGGGACGGCAACGAAACCTGGCTGGTGCTGGGCGGAGCGGGCTTGTTCGGGGCGTTTCCGATGGCCTACGCGGTGGTGCTGGAGGCACTGTATCTGCCGCTGATCCTGATGCTGATCGGGTTGATCTTCCGCGGTGTGGCCTTCGAATTCCGCTTCAAGGCCACTGCTGCCAAGCGCCACGTGTGGGACAAGGCGTTCATCGGCGGCTCGCTGCTGGCGACGTTCTTTCAGGGCGTGGCATTGGGCGCGTTCATCGAGGGCTTCAAGGTGGTCGACCGCCACTATGCCGGCGGCGCCTGGGACTGGGTCACGCCGTTCAGCCTGTTCTCCGGGCTGGGCCTGATCGTCGCCTACGCCTTGCTGGGTTGCACCTGGCTGATCATGAAAACCGAAGGCCCGCTGCAACAGCAGATGCATGTGCTTGGCCGGCCCCTGGCTCTGGTACTGCTGGCGGTCATCGGCATCGTCAGCCTGTGGACGCCGATCGCTTACCCGCAGATTGCCGAGCGCTGGTTCAGCATGCCTAACCTGCTGTGGTTTATGCCGGTGCCGATTCTGGTCATGGTGACGTTCTATGGCTTGTTCAAGGCGATTGCCCGCTCAGCGCACTACACGCCGTTTCTGCTGACTCTGGTGTTGATCTTCCTGGGCTACAGCGGCCTGGGGATCAGCGTCTGGCCAAACATCATCCCGCCGTCGATCTCGATCTGGGAGGCCGCCGCACCGCCGCAGAGCCAGGGCTTCATGCTGGTGGGGACGCTGTTCATCCTGCCGTTGATCCTCGGTTACACGTTCTGGAGCTATTACGTGTTCCGCGGCAAAGTCACCCATGACCAGGGCTATCACTAGGAGGTGCGCGGCATGACCGGTGTCGAACAGAAGAAGCCACTGTGGCAGCGGCTAGGTTGGCTGGTGATGATCTGGGCGGCGAGTGTCGCCGCCCTGGGTGTGCTGGCTTGGCTGATGCGCATGTTCATGAGCGCAGCCGGGCTGAGCACGCATTGACCGGGCGAATTACTTGCGCGCTTTGAGGATGACGAACTTGGGGGTCGCGGCAACTTGCTCGACCCCACGGAACAACCGCGCCAGCTTGCTGTGATAGCCCAGGTGGCGGTTGCCGACGATGTACAGCGCGCCGCCCACCACCAGCGCATCGCGGGCCTGCTGGAACATGCGCCAGGCGAGGAAGTCACCGACCACCTGTTGTTGGTGGAACGGTGGGTTGCACAGCACCACATCCAGTGATTGCTTCTCGAACCCGGCCAGGCCGTCTGCCGCGAGCACCTCAACCGGCCGCTCGGGCAATGCCGCCTGCCAGTTTTCCAGTGCCGACTGCACGGCCATGTACGACTCATCGACCAGACTGAACTGCGCCTGTGGGTTGAGCAGCGCACAGGCGATCGCCAGCACGCCGTTACCGCAACCCAGGTCGGCGACCCGGGCCTGACCAAGATCGCGCGGCAGGTGCGGGAGAAACGCACGGGTGCCGATATCCAGTCCTTCGCGGCAGAACACATTGGCGTGGTTGACCAGCTCCAGGGGCGGTTGATCCAAGGTGTAACGGCTAGGGTAGGGCGATTGAGCCGGAGCCCGTTCGCTGAAGCTGGCCGTCAGCAGGCGCGCTTTTTTCTGCGCCAGCGAGGCCTGCACCGGGCCGATGTACTTTTCCAGCAAGTCGCCAGCGGCACGCGGCAAGTGCTTGATCATGGCCGTGGCGATCACCTCGGCGCCCGGTGCCAGGTGGCCTCGCAGGCGGATCAACTGCTCTTCAAGCAAGGCCAGGGTTTTCGGCACCCGCACCAGCACCCGATCGAACGTCCCCTGCCAGACCTGGTTGGACGGCACGAACGGCACGCTGTCGAACGCCTTGGCGTTGCGCACGAGGTTCTTTTCCAGAGCCATGCGGGCCAGGTGCGAATCGCCGCTGCTGGTCACTTGCAGGCTGTCGCACAGGCTGGCCGCCAATGCGCCAAAGCTGTCATTGAGTACCAGCACACGGCAGTCGGCGGGCAAACCTTGGCTGGCGAGGTGCTCGAGCAGGTACTGGTCGGCAGCGTCGAACGCTTGCAGCGGGTCGTCGGCCTGTTCCGGTTGGCGGATCAGATCGAGTTCGGCGAAGGGGCTGGTCAGCAGGGGCATGGCGTGGGGCTCAGCTATGAATCTGCTCGGCGCAGACCACGACGAGCTTGAGGGGCGAGATTCTACAGGGCTTTATCCACGGGGGGGAGGTTGCGCTCAGAACAGCCCACGGCTGGCTGCGATGGCGATGGCGCCGGCTTTGTTGGAGGCGTTGCTCAACCTGCCTGACTCAGTGTAGGAAAAGAGTCGTCCTCTTGTTTGTTTTCTTTCTCATTAACGCTGTTCCCGCCATTCATTTCGCGCCTTGCCCCTGCAAACCGTCGGTGTTCATTCAGTCAGCTTTAGGCGAAACTGGGCGCATCTGATTTATGGAGCCCGTCATGACCGCCAGCGCCGACAAGTTCACCCGCCAGACTCTGCTCGACGTTCGGCCGTTGACGCCTAACCTGTTTTCCCTGCGCGTGACGCGCGATCCAGGCTTTCGTTTTCGCGCAGGGCAGTTCGCTCGGTTGGGCGTGAGCAAAGCCGATGGCAGCGTGGTCTGGCGCGCGTACTCGATGGTCAGTGCGCCGCATGACGAGTATCTGGATTTCTTCTCGATCGTTGTGCCTGGCGGCGAATTCACCAGCGAGCTCAGCCGCCTGGCGCAGGGCGACAGCTTGCTTATCGATCGCCAAGCGTTCGGCTATCTGACCCTTGATCGACTGCCAGCTGGCCGCGATCTGTGGCTGCTGGCAACCGGCACCGGCATTGCACCGTTCATGTCGATCCTGCAGGACTTCGAAGTCTGGGAACGCTTCGACAACATCAAACTGGTGTATTCGGTACGCGAGGCCGCGGAATTGGCCTACGTCGATGAAATTGCCGGGCTGGAGCAGCGTGACTATCTGGCCGAATATGCCGGCAAGTTGCAGTTCATTCCAGTCGTCACGCGCGAAGCGTATCCGGGTGCACTGAATGCCCGGATTACCCAGTTGATTGAAAGCGGCGAGCTGGAGCGGGCGGCGGGGCTTGAATTATCCCCCGAGCATTCGCGGATCATGCTCTGCGGCAACCCGCAGATGATCGACGACACGCGCCAGGTGTTGAAGGCGCGCGATCTGCAACTCAACTTGAGCAAACGTCCAGGCCAGGTAGCAGTGGAAAACTACTGGTAAGGGGCGCGGCGCGCCCCTTTGCTCGATCAGGGCAGACGGTTCTGATTCTGCGTCTTGAGCAGATCGCGAATCTCGGTCAGCAGGGTTTCCTGAGGGGTTGGCACCGGTGGCGTGGTAGGCGCCACGGCTTCTTCGCGCTTGAGGCGGTTGATCGCCTTGACGCCCATGAAGATGGCGAATGCGACGATGACGAAGTCGATCACGGTCTGAATGAACTTGCCATACGCCAGCACGACAGCCGGGATATCCCCTTGCGCGGCTTTCAGGGTGATTGCCAGGTCACTGAAGTCGACGCCACCGATCAGCAGGCCCAGTGGCGGCATCACCACGTCGCCAACGAACGACGAAACGATTTTGCCGAAGGCGGCGCCGATGATGATACCGACCGCCATATCGACCACATTGCCTTTGACGGCAAATGCCTTGAATTCACTGATCATGCCCATGGTTTATTCCTTGTAACAAATGGATAAGTAAACGCAGTGTAAGCCACCTGAACGGTTCATGCGTGATGCTGCAGCCACTGAGGTTAGTAAGTGACTGCGCTTAGATCGAATAGTTTTGTCGCATCCCACTGCGTTCGAGACACGTCTGGCTCGGCTATCATGGCCATTTTTTCCAGGAGACTGCCTTATGGCCAAAGCCAAGCGCTTGTATGGCTGCACCGAGTGCGGCGCGACCTTTCCCAAATGGGCGGGCCAGTGCGGCGAGTGCGGCGCCTGGAACACCCTGGTCGAGAGCATGATCGAGAGCGGTGGCGCCGCGGCGCCCAGTGGGCGTGCCGGCTGGACTGGCCAGCAGGCCCAGCTCAAGACCCTGGCCGAAGTCAGCGTCGAAGAAATCCCCCGTTTCAGCACCAGCAGCGGCGAACTCGACCGGGTGCTCGGTGGCGGTCTGGTCGATGGTTCGGTGGTGCTGATCGGTGGTGACCCGGGTATCGGCAAATCGACCATCCTGTTGCAGACCCTGTGCCACATGGCCGCCGCCATGCCGGCACTGTATGTCACCGGCGAAGAGTCGCAGCAGCAGGTAGCGATGCGCTCACGGCGTCTGGGCCTGCCGCAGGACAAGCTCAAGGTCATGACCGAAACCTGCATCGAGACCATCATCGCCACCGCTCGCGTCGAGCAGCCGCGGGTCATGGTCATCGACTCGATCCAGACCATCTTCACCGAACAGCTGCAATCCGCACCAGGCGGGGTCGCCCAGGTCCGTGAGAGCACGGCATTGCTGGTGCGTTACGCCAAGCAGAGCGGCACGGCGATCTTCCTCGTTGGTCACGTGACCAAGGAAGGCTCGCTGGCCGGGCCGCGGGTGCTCGAGCACATGGTCGATACCGTGTTGTATTTCGAGGGCGAGTCGGATGGCCGTCTGCGCTTGTTGCGTGCGGTGAAAAACCGCTTTGGCGCGGTCAACGAACTGGGCGTGTTCGGCATGACCGATCGCGGCTTGAAAGAGGTCTCCAACCCGTCGGCGATTTTCCTTAACCGCACCCAGGAAGAAGTCCCCGGCAGTGTGGTCATGGCGACCTGGGAAGGCACCCGGCCGATGCTGGTCGAGGTGCAGGCGCTGGTCGACGACAGCCACCTGGCCAACCCGCGCCGGGTCACCCTGGGCCTGGACCAGAACCGCCTGGCCATGCTCCTGGCCGTCTTGCACCGGCACGGCGGCATCCCGACCCACGATCAGGACGTGTTCCTCAACGTGGTCGGCGGGGTCAAGGTGCTGGAAACGGCCTCTGACCTGGCGTTGTTGGCCGCAGTAATGTCGAGCTTGCGCAATCGGCCCCTGGCCCATGACCTGCTGGTGTTCGGTGAAATCGGCCTGTCTGGCGAAGTACGGCCGGTGCCCAGCGGTCAGGAGCGTTTGAAGGAAGCCGCCAAGCATGGCTTCAAACGTGCCATCGTGCCCAAGGGCAATGCGCCCAAGGAGTCTCCGCCGGGGTTGCAGGTGATTGCCGTGACCCGGCTTGAACAGGCCCTCGACGCGCTGTTCGAGTAACCAGGCAAAACCGCCGCATAAAAAAGGGGAGCCGACGATGCGCGTCGGCTCCCCTTGTTACTGCTCGGCCAGGCGTCAGTGCTCGGCCACCGCGTTGCGCCGTCGCGCCGCGCCGTCCTGCTCTGCGCCCTCTTGCAGTGGCACCTCGTTGCCTTCGGCGTCGAACAGTTTGCCGTCCTTGAAGTAGTCGCCATCACGCAGGGCGGAGATGTCCGAGTACTGGATGGTGCGCTCGTAGGCTGCGGCGAACACCGACTGGTTCTCCGAGTTACCGGTGGTGAAGTGGTTGAACATCAGGTTGAGCAGAATCGCCATGATCGCCGCCGAGCTGATGCCGGAGTGGAAGATGGTCTCGAACCAGTTCGGGAAGTGGTGGTAGAAGTTCGGTGCGGCAATCGGGATCATGCCAAAGCCCAGCGAGGCGGCGACGATGATCAGGTTGACGTTGTTCTTGTAGCTGACCTTGGACAAGGTGCGAATCCCGCTCGCAGCCACGGTGCCGAACAGCACGATGCCAGCACCGCCAAGTACTGGCGTCGGCACTGCGGCGATCACCCGGCCCATCACCGGCAGCAGCCCCAGCACGACCAGGATCAGGCCGCCGGTAGCCACCACATAGCGGCTCTTGACTCCGGTCACAGCCACCAGGCCGACGTTCTGGGCGAAAGCGCTCTGGGTGAAGGAGCCAAAGATCGGTGCCAGGATGCTGGAGGCCATGTCGGCGCGCAGACCGTCGCCCAGGCGCTTGGAGTCAACCTTGGTATCGATGATCTCACCGACCGCAAGGATGTCTGCCGAGGTTTCGACCAAGGTCACCATGATCACGATGCACATCGACAGGATCGCGGCGATATGGAAGGTCGGCATGCCGAAGTGGAACGGCGAGGGCATGGCGAACATCGGGCCTTCGGCGACCTTGCTGAAATCGGCCATGCCCAGCGACCAGGCAATCAACGTACCGACCACCATCGCCAGCAGGATCGACAGTCGCGAGATGGTCGCGCTGCCGAGTTTGCTCAGCACCAGCACGATGGCGAAGGTCAGCGCGGCCAGGCCGATGTTGGCCATGCTGCCGAACTCTGGCGAGGCACTGTTGCCGCCCATGACCCAGCGCGCCGCAACCGGCATCAGGGTCAGGCCGATGGTGGTGATGACGATGCCGGTCACCAGCGGTGGGAAGTACTTGGTGATCCGCGAGAACACCGGCGTGATCAAAAAGCCGAGCACCGAGGCCGCCATCACTGCGCCGAGCACCCCCGGCAGGCCACCGCCACCTTCACTGCTGAGGATCGCGCCCATGGTCGCCACACCGGCGAAGGACACACCTTGAACCAGCGGCAGCTGGCAGCCGAAAAACGGTAAACCAAGTGTTTGCAGCAAGGTCGCCAGGCCACCGGCAAACAGTGAGGCGGCGATCAACAGACCGATCTCGGCGGGGTTCAGGCCCGCTGCCTGGCCCAGGATCAGCGGGACCGCAACGATCCCGCCATACATGGTCAGCACATGCTGCAGACCGTAGGCCAGGTTGGCGCCAAGGCCGAGGTTTTCGTCCTCGGGACGTTGGGTCGCAGATGTTCCAGGGGGCGTCGTCATGGAGCAGGCTCTCTGTTTATTGTTGTGGGGCTACTGTAGACACTTCCTACAAAGGATGGCCACAAAAATTGTATACAATATTTTGATCGGAGCGCGCACAAGAGTGCCCGTAAACAGCGTCTTAGCTGAATGCAGAAAGCGTTCCAACAGAGCGCAAGCGTGATTATAAAGTTGTGTACAAGTCCCCAGACCGCTTGCAAGAAGCTGTCTGGGTAGACAGGAAACACATTGAGGAGGGGCAGGTTAGCTAGCTAACAGATAGTATTATTCGATGAGTTCGCGCAGTTCGCGCATCATTTCGGTGCGATCAGCCAGGTTCAATTCCACAAGACGGTGCAGATGGCTCATCGAGTCGAGGTCGATGTGGAGGCAGACGAAGCCCAGCTTGCCGGTTTCTTCATGACGCAGCTCGACCTGCATTTCCAGTTGCACCTCAGGGCTGAGGTGTACCGTCGCTTCAAAATCCTGCGTGGCATCTGGCTCCCAGCGCTCGGGGCGGCTGACCAGAATGCCCTTCAGGGAGATATCCAGCAGCTTTACCTGCCATTTTCGCGAGCCTTGGCGCAGTTCTGCGGTGGCATCGAAAGCAATTCGCTGGAAACGCCGACGTTCGTCGTGATCGCTCATGGTCAAAGCCCTCTGCAAGACATCCTGACTATAGTTGAAGGTATGGGCGCATGTGCTTGCGCAATCGGGCGGCAAAGGCTCTAGAACAAAGCAAATGTGGCAATGCGCCTTGACTGGCCCTAGACTCGCTTGGCGGTCTTTCCAATCCACCAGCTGGAAGTAAACCATGAACAACAATAATAGCCTGCTACGCCACATTCCGTGGCTGGTGTTGGCAGTACTGGGAGCCTGTGCGCTGGGTGTAGTTGCCCTGCGTCGCGGCGAGGCAGTCAACGCCTTGTGGATTGTGGTTGCGGCAGTGGCCTTGTATCTGGTCGCCTATCGCTACTACAGCCTGTTCATCGCCACCAAGGTGATGCAGCTCGACTCACGTCGGGCAACCCCTGCGGTACTCAACAACGATGGTCTGGACTATGTGCCGACCAACAAGCACATCCTCTTCGGTCACCACTTCGCCGCCATCGCTGGCGCGGGGCCGCTGGTCGGTCCGGTACTCGCCGCGCAGATGGGTTACTTGCCCGGTACGCTGTGGCTGATTGCCGGTGTGGTCCTGGCAGGTGCCGTTCAGGACTTCATGGTCCTGTTCATGTCCACCCGCCGCAATGGCCGCTCGCTGGGTGACATGGTCCGTGAAGAAATGGGCCGGATCCCGGGCACCATCGCCCTGTTCGGCTGCTTCCTGATCATGATCATCATCCTCGCGGTGCTGGCGCTGATCGTGGTCAAGGCCCTGGCTGAAAGCCCGTGGGGCATGTTCACGGTGATGGCGACCATCCCGATCGCGATGTTCATGGGCATCTATATGCGCTACATCCGCCCGGGGCGGATTGGTGAGATCTCGATCATCGGCGTGGTCCTGCTGCTGCTGTCAATCTGGATCGGTGGCCTGGTGGCTGCCGACCCGGTCTGGGGCCCGGCGTTCACCTTCACCGGTGTGCAGATCACCTGGATGCTGGTGGGCTATGGCTTCGTTGCCGCTGTACTGCCGGTATGGCTGGTACTGGCGCCGCGTGACTATCTGTCGACCTTCCTCAAGATCGGTACCATCGTCGCGCTGGCGCTGGGCATCCTGATCCTCGCGCCTGAACTGAAGATGCCTGCGCTGACCCAGTTCACTGACGGCACTGGCCCGGTCTGGAAGGGCACGCTGTTCCCGTTCCTGTTCATCACCATCGCCTGCGGTGCGGTATCCGGTTTCCATGCGTTGATCTCCTCGGGCACCACGCCCAAGCTGCTCGACAACGAAACCAACGCCCGTTACATCGGTTACGGCGGCATGCTGATGGAGTCGTTCGTGGCTATCATGGCCATGGTTGCTGCTTCGGTAATCGAGCCAGGCGTGTACTTCGCCATGAACAGCCCGGCAGCAGTGGTCGGCTCCGACGTGGTAAGCGTCGCGCAGACGGTCAGCAGCTGGGGCTTCCTGATCACCCCTGAGCAACTTGAAGCGGTTGCCCGCGACATTGGCGAGCACACCATTCTGGCCCGTGCCGGTGGTGCGCCAACGCTGGCAGTCGGTATCGCGCAGATCCTGCACCAGGTATTGCCGGGTGAAAACACCATGGCCTTCTGGTACCACTTTGCGATTCTGTTCGAGGCGCTGTTCATCCTCACCGCAGTGGACGCCGGTACCCGTGCCGGGCGCTTCATGCTGCAGGACCTGCTCGGCAGCTTCGTGCCTGCACTCAAACGCACCGAATCGTGGGGCGCCAACCTGCTTGCCACTGCTGGCTGCGTAGCGATGTGGGGCTACCTGCTGTATCAAGGCGTGATCGATCCGCTGGGTGGCATCAACACCTTGTGGCCGCTGTTCGGTATCTCCAACCAGATGCTGGCCGGTATCGCGCTGATGCTCGGCACCGTGGTGCTGATCAAGATGAAGCGCCAGCGCTACATGTGGGTCACCTTGGTACCGGCGGTATGGCTGCTGATCTGCACCACTACTGCAGGCTTCATCAAGCTGTTCGATCCGAACCCGGCTGTTGGCTTCCTGGCCCTCGCGAACAAGTACAGCGTCGCGCTGGACGCCGGTCAGGTACTGGCCCCGGCCAAGGACGTTGGTCAGATGCAGCACGTGATCTTCAACGCCTATACCAACGCTGGCTTGACCATCCTGTTCCTGGTGGTGGTGTTCAGCATCCTGTTCTTCGCCCTCAGAGTCGGTTACTCGGCACTGGGTCGCAAAGAGCGCAGCGATAAAGAAACCCCGTTCCAGGCGCTGCCTGACGCGTAAACGAGAGGACTGCAGCCATGTTCAACGACCTGGGTCGCCTGGGTAAGTACCTGGGGCAAGCTGCCCGGCTGATGGTCGGCATGCCCGACTACGACAATTATGTCGAGCACATGCAGGGCAAGCACCCGGACAAGCCGATGATGAGCTACGAGGAGTTCTTCCGCGAGCGACAGGAAGCCCGTTACGGCGGCAAGTCCGGGCCCAAGTGCTGTTGAACCAGCGGCAAGTGTGATCGAGTGGGAGCCCGGGCAACCGGGCTCCCACTTTCATTTATGGCCAAAGGAGATGTCTGCGTGCAAACGCCTATTCCTGTAACGGTCCTCACCGGTTTTCTCGGTGCGGGCAAGACCACCCTGCTCAAGCACATGCTCAAGGCCGAGCATGGCCTGAAGATCGCCGTGATCGAAAACGAATTCAGCGAAGCCGGCATCGACAGCCAATTGCTCGGAGACGAGCCGGTGCAGGTCATGACCCTGGCCAACGGTTGTGTGTGCTGCACTATCCACACTGACCTGACCAAAGCCCTGTACCTGCTGCTGGAGCGGCTGGATGCCGGCGACATCGCGTTTGACCGGCTGGTGATCGAATGCACCGGTCTGGCTGATCCGGCGCCAGTCGCGCAGACCTTCTTCATCGAAGAAGAGCTGCGCGATCGCTACATCCTCGACGGCATCATCACCCTGGTCGACGCCGCCCACGCCGATGTCCACCTGACCCAGGCCATTGCCCAGGCTCAGGTCGGCTTTGCCGACCGCTTGCTGTTGAGCAAGACCGATCTGGTCACGGCTGAGGCTGTCGAGGCCTTGCAGGAGCGCCTGGCGCGGATCAACGGCCGCGCGGCGATTCGCATCGTCGAGCAGGGCCGCATCGACCTGGCTGAGTTGCTTGATGTGCGCGGCTTCAATCTCAATCCTGACCTGGGCGCGAGTATCACCCGCAGCCTGCGCCCGGTGCTCAAGCCGGCGACCCCGGATCGCATCTCGACGCTGGTTTTGCGTACCAGCACGGCGCTGGATATCGATCGCCTCAGCGAGTTCATGAACGAGCTGCTGGAAAACCACGGCAAGCAGTTGCTGCGCTACAAAGGCGTGCTCAATATCGCTGGGGATGAGCGCCGTTTGGTGTTTCAGGGCGTGTTGAAGCTGTACGGCTTCGACTGGGACAGCGAATGGAAGGCCGACGAGGCGCGTGAAAGTGTGATGGTGTTTATCGGCGATGAACTGCCCGAAGACGAGATCCGTGCAGGCTTTGCCGCGCTGACCTGAGCAAAAAAAAAGGCCACTGCACGTGCAGTGGCCAATCTGGACGTTAGATCAAGGAGCTTCAAAATCAACGTCGTCGAGCGTGGCCTGCACTCAGGGCGGGGGAGTGCGCTGCGTGCTGGCCAGTGAAGTCAGCATAAGCCGCTGTTGCGGCGAGAAAAATAGCCTCAGGCGACATTCACCTTTACGCGCCGAGTAAGAGTCACTGTTCAGGCCGCGTAGCCCATCCGCCAGCTGATGTCGCGGGTGGCCGCCAGCAACTGCTGCGCCGCCGGGCCATGCTCATCGGCATGGAAAATCGAGGTCGGCCCAACCACGGTCATCACCGCTACGATGTGCCCCATGGCATTGAAGATCGGCGCCGAAAGTGCGTCGACGCCAGGCATCAACAGCCCATGCACATGGTGCAGCCCCTGCTCGCGAATCCCTGCCAAAAGTGGCTGATAGGCGTCGAATGTCTGCGTCATGGCGGCCAACTCACGTTCACGCAGGTCAACCGTTTCGCGCTCGGGCAAATGCGCAGCGAACACCAGCCCGGTCGATGAGCTGAGCAGCGGCAGCACCGAGCCGATCTGCGTCACCACGGTAACGGCGCGCACCGCCGGCTCGATACTGACCACGGTCGCGCCCTGATTACCCCACACAGCAATGAAGCAGCTCTCGTTGAGCGCGTCGCGCAATGCCGACAGCGGCAGCGCCGCCACCTTGAGCACATCGATGCTGCCCAGCGCGGCCATGCCCACTCGCAACGCTTCGCGGCCCAGGCCGTAGTGGTTGGTGGCGCGATCCTGCTCGGCGAAACCGCTGGCAATCAGCGCCTGCAAATAGCGATGCACCTTGCTCGCCGGCATGCCGACGTGCTCGGCCAGGCGCGACAGCGAGGTCGACGGCGAAAGCTCGGCAAGGGCCTTGAGGATATCGGTGCCGACTTCCGCCGAGCGGACCTTTTGCTTGCCGGTGTCGGCAGGGGTGCTGGCTTTGGACATGGGGAAAGGAATCCACATTGACAGATGGCGACTTTATAACTTGACGACGGGCGGCGAGCAAATTACGTTATTCGTAATCTGATTACGACAATAACAATGCAGACGCGCTGCCAGCCACCGTGATACGGCCCGGTTCAGCCCAGCAGCCCCTGCCAGCATGGCTCTCAGTGAGCCTGGAGGCACAGATGACCCGCGACACCGCCCTCGACTACCTCAGCGGCTTTGGCAACGAGTTTGCCAGTGAAGCGCTGCCTGGCGCCCTGCCGGTCGGGCAGAATTCACCCCAGCGTGCGCCTTACGGCCTGTACGCCGAGTTGCTCTCGGGCACCGCGTTCACCATGGCCCGCAGCGAACTGCGGCGCACCTGGCTGTATCGCATTCGCCCGTCGGCGCTGCACCCGCGCTTCGAACGCCTTGCGCGCCAACCGCTGGCGGCGCCACTGGGCGCGGTGACGCCCAACCGCCTGCGCTGGAACCCGCAGCCGCTACCGGCCGAAGCCACTGATTTCATCGAAGGTTGGCGGCCGATGGTTGCCACCGCCGCGGCGGACAAGCCATCCGGCGTCAGCATCTATATCTACAGCGCCAACCGCTCGATGCAGCGGGTGTTCTTCAATGCCGATGGCGAGCTGCTGCTGGTGCCTGAGCAAGGCCGCCTGCGTATCGCCACCGAGCTGGGCGTACTCGATGTCGAACCGCTGGAGATTGCCGTGATTCCGCGCGGCATGAAGTTTCGCGTCGAGCTGCTCGACGGTCAGGCGCGTGGTTATCTGGCCGAAAACCACGGCGCGCCACTGCGCCTGCCCGATCTTGGCCCGATCGGCAGCAACGGCCTGGCCAACCCGCGAGATTTCCTCACCCCCGTGGCGCATTACGAAGACAGCAGCGGCCCGGTCCAGTTGGTGCAGAAGTTTCTCGGCGAACACTGGGCCTGCGAACTGCAGCATTCGCCGTTGGATGTGGTCGCCTGGCACGGCAGCAACGTCCCGTACAAATACGACCTGCGTCGCTTCAATACCCTCGGTACGGTCAGCTTCGACCACCCGGACCCATCGATCTTCACCGTGCTGACTTCACCGAGCAGCGTCCACGGCCTGGCCAACATGGACTTCGTGATCTTCCCGCCACGCTGGATGGTCGCCGAGAATACCTTCCGCCCGCCGTGGTTCCACCGCAACCTGATGAACGAATTCATGGGCCTGATCCAGGGCGCCTACGACGCCAAGGCCGACGGCTTCCTGCCCGGTGGCGCGTCGCTGCATGGGGTGATGAGCGCCCATGGCCCGGATGCCGAGACTTGCCACAAGGCCATCAATGGCGAGCTGGCACCGCACAAGATCGACAACACCATGGCCTTCATGTTCGAGACCAGCCAGGTCCTGCGCCCGAGCCAGAGTGCGCTTGAATGCCCGCAATTGCAGGCCGACTACGACAGCTGCTGGGCCACCTTGCCGAGCACCTTCAACCCGAATCGGAGATAACCCATGAACCACACCGCGACTGCCCGTAGCTGGGTCGAACAGGCCAACGGTCACAGCGACTTCCCGCTGCAGAACCTGCCATTGGGGATTTTCAGCCGGCCGGGTGAAGCGCAGCGCTGTGGCGTGGCCATCGGCGATTCGATTCTCGACCTGCAGGCCGTGCTTGCCGCCGGCCTGTTCGAGGGTGACGCCAAAACTGCGGTCGAGGCCACCGCCGACGCCACGCTGAATGCCTATTTCGCCCTTGGCCGTTCGGCCCGGGTTGCGTTGCGCCAGCGTTTGCTGGAACTGCTGGGCGAGCACAGCGAACATCAGGCTGCACTGCAAGCGGCGCTGTACCTCGCCAGCGACTGCCAAATGCACCTGCCGGCCAAGGTGGGCGACTACACCGACTTCTATGTCGGCATCGAGCACGCGAAGAACGTCGGCAAGCTGTTCCGCCCGGACAACCCGCTGCTGCCCAACTACAAGTACGTGCCAATCGGCTACCACGGCCGCGCCTCGACCCTGCGCCCGTCGGGCACCGATGTGCGTCGGCCGAAGGGCCAGACCCTGCCTGCGGGTCAGACCGAGCCAAGCTTTGGCCCATGCGCCCGGCTCGACTTCGAGCTGGAACTGGGCATCTGGATTGGCCAGGGCAATGACATTGGGCAAGCGATCCCGATTGGCGATGCAGCCGAGCATGTCGCTGGTTATTGCCTGCTCAACGATTGGTCGGCGCGCGATATCCAGGCTTGGGAATACCAGCCGTTGGGGCCGTTCCTGTCGAAGAGTTTCATCACCACGCTGTCGCCGTGGGTAGTCACTGCCGAGGCACTGGAACCTTTCCGTTGCGCTCAGCCGGCGCGTCCCGAGGGTGATCCGCAGCCACTGTCGTATCTGCTCGATGCACGCGATCAGGCCAACGGCGCGCTCGACATCGAACTGGAAGTGTTGCTGATCACCGAAGGCCTGCGCGAACAGGGCTTGCCGCCTCACCGCCTGAGCCTGAGCAACACCCTGAGCATGTACTGGACCGTGGCGCAGATGGTTGCCCATCACAGCGTCAATGGCTGCCAGTTGCAAGCAGGCGACCTGTTCGGCTCGGGGACATTGTCCGGCGCGCAGCCAGGGGCATTTGGCAGCCTGCTGGAGATGACGGATGGCGGCAAGCAGGTGATCGAACTGGCCAGCGGCGAGGTGCGCAAGTTCCTTGAAGACGGTGACGAGATCATCCTGCGTGCTCGCTGCAAGCGCGACGGCGCGGTCAGCATCGGCTTCGGCGAGTGCCGCGGCAAAGTCATCGCGGCCAACTGAGAGGGCAGGCCATGCGGCTGTTCGGCTATTACCGTTCGACCTCGTCCTATCGGGTACGGATTGCCCTGGGGTTAAAGGGCCTTGCGTTCGACAACGTGCCGGTCAACCTGCTCAAGGGCGAGCAGCGCGGCGATGCCTACCTTGCGCTCAATCCGCAGGGCAGGGTGCCCGCGCTGGGCTGTGACAGCGGTAGTGTGCTGGTGCAATCGGCGGCGATCATCGAGTACCTGGAGGAGGTTTATCCACAGCCGCCGCTATTGCCTGCCGAGGCTGAGGCACGGGCGAAGGTACGGGGCGTCGCGGCGATCATCGGCTGCGATGTGCACCCGCTGCACAACGTCAGCGTACTCAATCAGTTGCGTCAGTTGGGGCTGGACGAGGCGCAGGTCAATCTATGGATTGCCCAATGGATTGGCCAGGGTCTGGCAGCGGTGGAGCAGTTGATCGATGACCAGGGCTTTTGCTTTGGCCCGGCGCCGGGTTTGGCTGATGCCTACCTGCTGCCACAGTTGTATGCGGCCGAGCGGTTCAGTGTCGATCTGAGCCGCTATCCGCGGATCAACCGGGTGGCAGCGCTGGCGGCGCAGCATCCGGCGTTTATCCAGGCGCATCCATCACGTCAGCCTGATACCCCGATTCAGTGAATCGATGGGCTGCTGGCAGGCAGGTGACCAAGACGTTCGCTCAGCTTCAAGCGCTGCGCCGGGTCTTCGCTGAGCAGCAATGCCCGTTCCAGGTCAAAGCGCTCGGCCTGCGGGCAATCCAGGCGCTGGTACAGCGTGGCTCGCGCCAGATAGTCGCTGACCAGCACCGGCCCCAGCTGCATGACCCGTTCGGCGTCGATCAATGCGGCCAGGTCATTGTCGTTGCTGATATGCAGCTGGCGCAGGTTGCGTGACAGCCGCTGCAGCATCTGCAACGGGCTGGCCACCTGCATATGTTCAGCCGTCAACGCTACCTGTGGGCCGAACTGACGGGCCAGTAGCTGGCGGCACTCAGCCGGGTACAGACGACGACCGCCGCACGGGTCGAGCAGGTGATCCGCGCCAGGCACGCGCAGCAGAAAATGGCCCGGGAAGTTGACCCCTTCCAGCGGGATCGACAAACCCCGAGCCAACTCCAGGGCGAGGATTGCCAGCGCCAGCGGCTGGCCACGGCGGCGCTGCAACACTTTGTCCATCAGTGCCGCGTGGGCACGCAGTGGCAGCATTTCGTCTTGCTGAAAGCCCAGCGTGTTGAGCTGGCGCAACAGCGGCTGGGCGAGCTCACTGAGCGGCAACATCGGCAGGCTGGCATTGATTTGCTGGTGCAGCTCGCGCACCTGGGCGAGGGCGTGGGCGGGCACGACACTGGGATCGTGCTCGGCGGCGATCCACAAGGTTGCTTCCAGCAGGTCGACAGGCGCGCGTTCCAGGCACGCCAGGCAGGCTTTACGTGGGTTCATCAGACTCTCCCCCGACATGCTTGAGTATTAGCTCTGACAGCGTGGTTCGTCCAGTGGTCCGACCAGCCTGCGCTGTGCATCGCGCTGCCTATACTGTCAGGAGCACCTCGCTGGAGGCGGTCGATGTTCGCGCTCATGCAAAGCACCCGCACGCAGTCACTGCACCTGTTCGTCGATCCACCCAGCGGCCTCAGAGCCGTGGTGGCGATCCACAACGAGCAGTTGGGCCCTGCCATGGGCGGCTGTCGCTACCTGGCCTATGCCGACGACGAAAGCGCCGTCACCGACGCCATCCGCCTGGCTCAGGGCATGAGCTACAAGGCTGCACTGGCAGGCCTGGCACAGGGCGGTGGCAATGCCGTGATCATGCGCGGCGCCCATGTGGAAAACCGCGCAGCACTGTTCGAGGCGTTTGGCCGCGCGCTCGACAGCTTGAATGGGCGCTTCATCACCGCCGTCGACAGTGGCACCTCAACCCTGGACATGGACTGCATTGCCCAGAGCACTGCCCACGTTACCAGTACCACCGCTTCGGGAGACCCCTCGGCACATGCAGCCATCGGGGTGTTCGCTGGCATCCGGGCCACAGCAATGGCACGGCTGGGCACCGATAATCTGGAAGGCTTGCGGATTGCTGTACAGGGCTTGGGCAACGTTGGCTTCGCGTTGGCCGAGCAACTGCACGCGGCGGGCGCGGAACTGTTGGTCAGCGATCTTGACGCGGGCAAGGTACGTTTGGCGGTGGAGCAATTCAATGCCCAACCAGTGACCAATGATGCGCTGGTCAGCACCCCGTGCGACATCTTCGCACCTTGTGGCGTGGGTCAGGTACTCAGTGGCCAAAGTGTCACGCAATTACGCTGCGCTGCCGTGGCGGGGTCTGCCAACAACCAGCTGACGACCCTGCAGGTGGCTGATCATCTGGAAAAGCGCGGGATACTCTATGCGCCGGATTACGTCATCAATGCCGGTGGCTTGATCTACGTGGCACTGACCCACCGTGGCGAGAGCCTCGGCACCATTACCGCGCATCTGGCCCGAATTCCGTCACGCCTGACCGAAGTGTTCGGCCATGCCCAGGCGGAAAAACGCTCGCCAGCGCGGGTGGCGCAGATGCTGGCGGAGCGTTTGCTGTATGGCTGACGGCAGTTATTCTGCCGCGTTGCCCTCAAGCAATTCGGCCAAGGCATCGGGCTGGCTCTTGAACGCTCGGGCGAACACATCGCGATTCTTCGCCATGTAAATGCCGGCTTCCTCGACTTGTTGTTCGGTCAGCGACGGCACCGCTTTTTGCAGTACATCAGCCAGGCGCTCGGCCAGCTCGAGCATCTTGTCGTGACGATCCGCTTCGGCTTTATCCATGAACAACTGCTCCGGGTCGCGACTGCTGCGGTATACCACTTCGACGGCCATTCATCACCTCTGTGCCTTTATAGCGGGTTATGCAAATAATTTACTGTATGGGTGTACAGTACTCGCATAGGCCACCCCAGCGCAACCCGATAGTGGCCATTTATCTGCACGAAAGCGTAGCTCATAGGTGCCTTGCGGCAATCGGTCGCCTTCCAACCCTCGTGTCTGGCCTTTTAACTGCATGGCACAAGCGTCACACAGGTGGCGCACCATCCTTCAGTCGTATCGGGGAATCGAGCATCGTGAACATCAAATGGGCAGAAAAAATGCGCAAGGGCCTGCACGGCTCTGCCGACTCGCTGGGCAACCTGTGCGTCGAGGGGTTTCACTACCTGGCGTTGTTCGGTATCGGCGGAATTACCGCGTGGGCGGCGGTCGAGGCGTTTCTGGACATGCTCAGCAAGGGCGGGGTCAGCGTCGATGACATTCTGCTGCTGTTCATCTACCTGGAGCTGGGGGCGATGGTCGGGATCTATTTCAAGACCAACCACATGCCGATCCGCTTCCTGCTGTACGTGGCAATCACGGCCCTGACACGCCTGCTGATCGGCGATGTGTCCCATCACAAGGCGCCGGACGTCGGCCTGCTGTACTTGTGCGGCGGCATCTTGCTGTTGGCCTTCGCGATTCTGGTGGTGCGCTATGCATCCTACCGCTATCCCTCAAGCCGGGCGCTGGACGCTCACGGCAAGGAAGTCGACGAAGGCCGCTAGCGCTCAGTTGGCGAGCTGGCTGGCGGCGTGACGTTGCTGGCCAGGGTCGCGGGTGAGGGCGGCGAGTACCTGTAGCGGGTTTTCGCCTTGTTCGATGGCCAGGCCCAGACGGATGCTGTCGATGACCCGCTGCAAGCGTACCGGATCGTTGCGTTGGGCCTGGCTGATCAAACGCTTGGCGACGGCGCCGCTGTCGTCGGACAGGGTCAGCATGATGCTGCCGTCGAGGCGGGTGATGCTCAGGTTGACCCGATAACGCGGGGCGAAGGCATTGCTGATCTGATCGAATGGATTGTGCATGGTCGCGGATCTGCAGGTTAACTGGATGGAAAAGTTGACCGGGTATCCGCGCAGATGGTTCACAGCCGCTGATCGGCGTGGCTTTGTGGTGAGTTGGTTGAATCAGAAAGGGCCGCGGAGCGGCCCTTGTGCAACTAACCGAACAGCGCTGTCATCACTCCTCGATTTCTTCGTTCACTTCCAGCACTACACGCTTGCTGCGCAGTTTGCCGAACAGGTGATCCAGTGCGTGGTCGAGCTTGGTCGTGGCACCCTCGACAGCCTGCTCCAGCGAAGTGGCCGTGTGGCTTACGGAAATCGGTTGATGGCCTTTGGGGCGAGCCTCCATCTGGCAACGTTTGTCATGCGGTCCGGGCTTGGCGCCGTTGTCGTCGCGCAGGTGCACCTCGATGCGGGTGAGATCGTCCTCGTAACGTTCAAGACTGCTCTCAAGAGTACTGCGTACCCACTCTTCAAGCCGGATGCTGCCGTCGATCTGGTTGCTGCTGTTGACTTGGATTTGCATGACTTCAATCCTTATTCAGCTTGCTCGCAAGAGTCGCCCAGGCCATTGAGGCCTGTGGAAATTTATCGCCTCTTGACTGTAAGGTCAGGCATCCGAGCGGCGATTTCAAGCCCTTTTAAAATATAAATTTTTTGAATTAAATCAGCGCTGGATGGACGCAGCCGAGCGCAGCATGATTCGGCTTGGGGCGCCGATGCGCCCCTCACCCCGTCAGAATTCGACCGAGGTCTGAACGTACAACGTGCGTGGCTCACCGACATATTTGCCGCGATTGTTATCGTCGAACGAGCGCGTGTAGTACTCGCGGTTGAACAGGTTCTTCACCCCAACGGCGAGCTTCAGGTTAGATAGCTGCGGGCCAAAGTCGTAGCCCGCGCGGGTGCTTACCAGCATGTAGCCGGGGATGCGCCCATTGGCGCCATTGGCGCTTTCCTCGCGAGTGTTGGCGTTGTCGGCGAACTGGCTGCTCTGGAAGCTGCTGTCCAGGTTCAGCTGCCACGGCCCATCGGTATAACCCAGGCCGAGGGTGCCCTTGTGGCGAGACGAGAACGGCACCTGATTACCCTTGTTGGCGCCGTCTTCACGGATGGTCGCATCGACGAACGCGTAGCCAAGGTGCACATCGAAGCCGCTTAATACCGGGTTCAAACCATCGAGCGCGTAACGCAGGCTGGTCTCGATGCCCTGGTGGCGCGTTTCGCCGCGTGCGATGACCGCGTCGTTGCTCTGGTTGCTTTCATATTGGTTGTCGAAATTGATCAAGAATGCGCCGATCGCCGCCTGCAGGTCGCCATTGTCGTAGCGCGTGCCAACTTCCCAGGTGCGCGCTTTTTCCGGTTTTACTTCGCCGCTGCTGACGCGATTGGGCATCTGGCTGTACTGCACGCTGCCGAATGAGCCTTCAGTGTTGGCGTACAGATTCCAGCTGTCGGTCAGGTGGTAAAGCACGTTCAGGGCGGGCAGGGCGGTGTTGTAACTGCCCTGGTAACGCTGGCCGCTGATCTTGTTGCTCTGCTCGGAGTCGATCATCTCGTAGCGCACGCCTGGGGTGATGGTCCAGCGGCCGATATCGATACGGTCGTCCAGGTAAATCGCATGCGCTTCGGTGCTGCCGCGGGTGTCGCGACCGAGAAAGCTGCTGCTGGTCGGCAGGTCGCCATTGACCGGTGCCTGGTAGCGCAACTCGTGGCCGGCTTCGTTGATGTAACGGTAGCCGACGCCGACTTCATGCCAGCTGTCACCCAGAGCCAGGCCTTGCGAGAAGCGCGTTTCGATGCCGCGTACCCAGTATTCGCGTGGCGACAGCGAGACGAAGTTGCCCTGGTCCAGATAGCCACTGCGCAGGGTCTTGGTGAAGAAGCTGTTGACGCTGACCTGGCGATCATCCTGCTTGTAGTCGTAACCGACGTTGACCAGCGTGCGCCGGCCCCAGAACTTGTCCTTGAGTCGGGTCGACTGATATGGATCGGCGTCGTAGGCTGCCTGGCTCAAGCCGCCGGGCATCTCGGCTTCGCCTTCATAGTATTGCGCCATGGCGTGCAGGCTGTTGGCCTCATCGAGCTGCAGCTTGCCCTTAAGCATCAAATCGTCGATCTGCGTATCGCTGTGCTCACGCCAGTCGCCGCCGCGGCTGCCGGAATACAGCAGGGCGCCGCCCAGGCCATTGGCGTTGGTGCCGCCGACCAGCAGGTTGGCGCTGTTCTTGATGCCATCGTGGCTGGACGACGGCGTCAGCTGGTTCTGCATGGCCGCCTTGAACGTGGCCTGTTCGGGGATCGCCCGGGTCACGAAGTTGACGATGCCGCCGACGTTCTGCGGCCCATAGCGCACCGCACCGCCGCCGCGCACCACGTCTACCGCGTCCATGTTGCCCAGGCTCAGTGGGGCCAGCGACAACTGTGGCTGGCCATACGGCGCGAACGGCACCGGGATGCCGTCCATCAGCACCGTCGAGCGCGAGGCCAGGCGCGGGTTGAGGCCGCGGATGCCGAAGTTCAGCGCCAGGTCGTGGCCGCCGGTGCCGCTGGTGTCCGGCGCATTCACCCCTGGGATGCGGTTGAGCACTTCACGCGGGCTGCTGGCGCCGCTGCGTTCGAACTGCTCGCGGCGGATCACGTCACGTGCGCCGGGGTGGTCGAAGACATTGTCGGCTTGCGCTTCGGCCAGCCAGTCACCGACCACGGTGGACGCGCCCAGCTCGATCGGCGCGCTGGCCGCAGGTGCCGCGACAGGCTGCAGGCTGAAGGCATTGGCACCTTCCTGGCGAGCTTGCAGGCCGCTGCCGCGCAGCAGTGCCTCCAGGCCCTGATCGAGCGCGTATTCGCCTTGCAGGCCCGGGCTCTGCAAGCCTTGGGTGAGTTGCGAACCGTACGAAATCAGCGCACCGCTCTCGCGGCCAAACTGGTTCAAGGCCTGCTCCAGCGAGCCGGCGGCGATGTGGTACTCGGCGGCCAGCACGGCAGGCGCGGCGAGGCTGAAGGTGGAGGCAAGCAACAGGGCGAGGGAGCTGGGACGCAACAGCATGAGCGGGTCCTTGAGAGGGGGTCTGCCTTGTCTGTCACGCGAGCTTGCAGAAATGGCTCAGGTTATTTGAAAAATACTTGCTGACTAGCCAACGCGGCGCTCGACCGTGACCCAATAGCGGGTGAAACGGCGCACGCTGACCGGCAGTGCCACTTCGAGCATCTGCAGGATCCGCTCGCTGTCATCCAGTGGATAAGAGCCGGAAATACGCAGGTTGGCGACTTGCTCGCTGCAGCTCAAGCGGCCGTGGCGGTAGCGGCTGAGCTCGTCGAGAAAGTCCGCCAGGCGCATTTGCGCGGCCACCAGCATGCCGTCGACCCAGGCACCGCGATCTGCCTGCAACGGCGCAATACCCTGCCAGCCAGCGTTGGCAAAATCTGCCTGCTGGCCCGCCAGCAATGATTGACCGCCTAGGCTGGCGCGGCCGCTGTACACCGCCAGTTGGCTGAAGCCGCTGAACTGACGCAGGTTGAAGCGCCCGGCATCCAACCGCAGCACGCCTTCGGCGCTGCGCAGCAGCATTGGCCGGCTATCGTTGACCACCTCAACTTGCAGCTCGCCCTCGACCAACCGCAGCAGCCGCTGCTGGCTGTCGAAGCGCACATCGGCGGCGCTGCCGGTGTTGAGTTGCAGCTGGCTGCCGTCATCGAGGGTTAGCCGCCGGCGTTGGCCGACCGGGCTGCGGTAGTCGGCCAGCAGCCCCGGCACGGGGCTATGTTGTTGCACAGCGAGCCCGCTCGCGCTCGCTACGCCCAGCAGCAGCAAAGCCTTGAGCGCACGCCGCCGGGCAGGCGATGGCGGCGCCTGCAAGGTCGCATGCACAACGGGCGAGGCGACCCCTCGCAAGCGCTGGTTGACCTGTTGGATATGCGCCCAGGCGCGCTGGTGCTCGCCGTCAGCCTCCAGCCAGCGCTGCAGCGCATGCTGCTGGCGCGTGTCGAAATCATCGCCCTGGGATTCGATCAGCCAGTGCACCGCCTGCTCGGCGACCTCGGCGCCAAAGCTGCTGTTCACAGGGCGAAGTAGCAGCGCAGGGCTGCCTTGCTCAGATAACGCTTCACCGTGGCCAGCGAGATACCCAGTTCACGGGCGATTTCGCTTTGCCCGAGGCCATCGACCTGGGCCAGCAGGAAGGCGCGCTTGACCAGCGGCGGCAAGCCGTCGAGCAAGCGGTCCAGCTCCAGCAGGGTCTCGAAGATGATCGCCTTCTGCTCTTCGCACGGGGCGAACTGCTCAGGCACCTGCGCCAAAGCTTCGCGGTAGGCGCGTTCCAGCTCTTGGCGGCGGAAGTGATTGCACAGCACCCGCTTGGCCACAGTGGCGAGGAACGCCCGCGGCTCGAGCAGTTGCGGCGTCTCGCGGGCCTGGAGCAGGCGCAGGTAGGTGTCCTGGGCCAGATCGGCAGCGCTGTGCGGGCAGCCCAAACGACGCCGCAACCAGCCGGTGAGCCAGCTGTGATGCTCGTGATAGAGGCCTTCGACGGTTGCAGAAAGGGCGCTGGACACCGTAACGACTCCGGCGCTGATCGGCGCGAGTGCTAGTAAGAATGGTTCGCATTGTAATTTCCCTGCAGCATGTCGGCAATCCTCAAAAAACCGATAGCAGCCGCAGCCGAGCTTTGCTTATGAGAATTGAAATCATTATTATTGATGGCTTCAATTAGCGGACCTTGTCATGAAGCGCAAAGCTGGCGGGATTCTCCTGAGCTATCGACTGGCTGTAGCCTCGCGCTGCCTGGCGGCCTTGCTTGGCGGCTACCTGCTGGCGTCGATGGCAAGCGTCTGTATCACCTTGCTGGTGCCCATGACCCCGGTCGACGCGACCTTGACCGGGATGATGCTGTCGTTCGTGTTTTACCTGCTGGCGTTCATCTGGTGCTTCGCCTGCCGCACGGCCGCCCGCGCCTGGCTTGGTGTACTGCTGCCAAGCCTTGCGCTGGCGCTGATCAATGGGCTGGCTTACTGGATGAAGAACCCATGAAAGAAGGCTTTCGCCAGGCCATGGCCTGGCTGCACACCTGGACTGGGCTGCTGTTTGGCTGGCTGCTGTTCGCGATTTTCCTGACCGGCACGCTGTCGTACTTCAAGGACGAGATCACCCATTGGAGCCAGCCCGAGGTACAGCGCCATCAGCTCGACCCGGCTGCCAGCCTTGGCCTCGCCCAGCGGTATCTGCAGAGCAACGCCGCCACTGCCGGCAGCTGGTTCATCCGCCTGCCCAGCGACCGCGAGCCTGCCCTCAGCGTCAGCTGGCGCGACCCCAACGCCACCGGGCGGCGCGGTTTCATCAGCCATGAGCTGGACGCGCGCAGCGGTGAGCGGGTAGAGGTGCGCGACAGCCGCGGTGGCGACTTCTTCTACCGCTTCCACTTCCAGTTGCAGATGCCACACCCGTGGGGCCGCTGGCTGGCGACTTTCTGTGCGCTGATCATGCTGCTGGGGCTGGTAACCGGGATCATCACCCACAAGAAGATCTTCAAGGAATTCTTCACTTTCCGCCCAGGCAAGGGCCAGCGCTCGTGGCTCGACGGCCACAACGCGATCGGCGTGCTGGTACTGCCGTTTCACCTGATGATCAGCTACAGCAGCCTGCTGCTGTTCATGTACATGGTCATGCCGGCGAGCATCATGGCGGCGTACAAGGGCGAATCCGACACTTACTTCAGCGAGCTGTTCGGCCGTGACGAAGCGCCCAAGGCCGCCGGCGTGGCAGCGCCGCTGACCGATCTGCCGGCGCTGTATGCCAAGGTGCAGACCATCGTGCCCGGCGCCCGTATCGGCTACCTGCAGGTTGCCAACCCCGGCGACAGCAATGCCCGGGTGACCGTGACCCAGGCCGCCGCCGATCACGTCGCCTATCAGCGCAGCGCCAACTGGACCTTCGATGGCGTCAGCGGCGCGCAGCTCAGCCAGGGCGAGCCGGAAAGCGCGGCGATGATGACCTCGTTCACTATCGCCGGCCTGCACATGGGCAACTTTGCCGGGCCGTGGCTGCGCTGGTTGTACTTTGTGTTTGGCGTGGCCGGTACTGCGGTGATCGGCACCGGCCTGGTGATGTGGCTGGGCAAGCGCCAGCTCAAGCATGCCAAAAGTGGCCGCTTGCCGTTCGAGCTGCGCCTGGTCGAAGTGCTCAATATCGCCAGCATGAGCGGGCTGTTGCTCGGCGTGGCAGGGTTCTTCTGGGCCAATCGGTTGCTGCCAATCGGCATGCCGGGGCGGGCTGATTGGGAAATCAACGTGTTCTTCCTGGCCTGGGCCCTGTCGCCGCTGCACGCGCTGCTGCGGCCGGGGCGCAAGGCCTGGGGCGAGCAATTGGCGCTGGGGGCACTGGCGTTTGCCGGGCTGGCGCTGCTCAACGCGGTGGTCACCGGCCACGGCCTTGATCAGTCGATCGCCCGTGGCGACTGGGCCATGGCCGGCTTTGACCTTACCGCGCTGGGCACCGGGCTGTTCCTCGCCTGGGCCGCTGGCAAGATGCTGCGCACGCCCAACGTGCAGGCCAAGCGCGCACCGCGTGCTGCCAAAGCCGCCTCGACCACGGCCGAGGTGAACTGATGCTGAGCGTTGCCCTGATCACCTTCGCCGGGCTGGTGGCCCTGTGTCTGGCGATGGAAAAGCACTTCGGTGAGCTGCTCAAGCGCAAACCCAAGCCTGGGCAATTACCTGCCCTGCGTTGGGCTGGCTGGGCGCTGCTGGTGCTGTCGCTGATCCTTGCCGTCAACATCCGCGGCCTGGCCTTCGGCCTGGTTGAGTGGTTTGCGCTGGTGATGGCCGGGCTGACCCTGTGGGTGTTCGGCCTGCCTTATCAGCCACGGCTGTTGCTTGGCCTGGCCCTGGTCAGCGTGCTGCTCGGGCCGGTGCTGGCTGCGCTGGGTGTGTGAGCGCTTGAACGAGCCAACGCCCAGCAACCCGGCAGACGCCGACGCCGCCAGTGGCCGGGCGCGCTTCGTCCAGGTGTTTCTCGCCCAGCGCGGGCGCATGGAAGCACTGGTCAGCCGCCGGGTGGGCTGCCGGGCGACGGCGGCGGACCTGGTGCAGGAGTTGTTCCTGCGCTTCTGGCGCCGGCCCGAGGTCAAGGTCGAAGCACTGGATATCTACCTGCTGCGCTGCGCCGGTAACCTGGCGATCGACCACCTGCGCAGTGAGGGCAGCCGTGGCCGAGTAGTCGAAGGCTTGCCGGTTGCCGATGACAGCCCGGCGCCAGAGCAGGCGCTGGCCGCCGAGCATGATCTGCAGCGGATCGAGGCCGCGTTGCGAGGCCTGCCCGAGCGCAGCCGGCAGATATTTCTGCTCAGCCGCGTCCACGGCTGCACCTACGGCGAAATCGCCAAGGCCATGCAGTTGTCCCAGAGCGCTGTGGAAAAGCATATGATGCGCGCCCTCGAAGCGTGCAAGGCAAGCGTTGCCGCGCCGCGCAGGCCAGGAGGCGGCCGATGACCAGCCACACCGAGCCAAGCAGCCAGGCTCCCGAGCAGGCGGCGCTGCATTGGCTGAACCGCATCATTCACAATCCAGGCGAAGCCCAGGCTGCGCCGTTCAAACGCTGGCTGCTGGCCGACCCGGCCAATCGCGCGGCGTATGCGCACGCAGAGCATGTCTGGCAACTGAGCCAACTGCCGGCGGCCAAACTGGCCGAAGAACAGCAGGCCAGTCTGCAGCCTTACCTGGACGCTATCCGCCAGGCTCGCCAGCCCAAGCGCTGGGGCCGTCGTGGTGGTGCTTTGGCTGCCGCCGCCTGCCTGCTGCTGGCGCTGGGCAGCGTCGGCGGCTGGCAGCCGCAGCATTGGTTGCAGGATGCCCAGGCCGACTACCGCAGTGGCGCTGAGTTGCAGCAAATCACCCTGGCCGATGGCTCGCAGATGACCCTGGATGCGGGCAGCGCGGTGGCGGTCGACTTCGATCACGGTGAGCGGCGGATTCAGTTTTTGCGCGGCGCAGCGTTCTTCCAGGTGACCCACACCGGTCAGCCCTTTCTGGTCGACGCCGCTGGCGGTGAAGTGCGCGTGCTCGGCACCCAGTTCGAAGTACGCGAGCAAGGCGAGGGCGCCCAGGTTACGGTGCGCAGCGGCCGCGTTGCAGTAACGCCGACGGCAGGTCAGTCGGCCCGCGAGCTGACGGCCAATCAGCAACTGGCCTATGCCGCAGGCCGCGCCGGGCAAATCGAAGCCGTCGACAGTGACAGCCGCCTGGCCTGGCGTCAGGGCTGGCTAAGTTATCAACAGGTGCCGTTGGCCGACGTGCTGGAAGACCTGCGTCGCTATTACCCAGGGCGGATCGTGCTGCTCGATGACACCCTGGGCCAGCGCTTGGTCAGTGCCAGCATCCCGGCCAATCAGCCGCTGCTGGCGCTGGATTCGCTGGGCCAGGTGGTGGGTTTCTCGCGGCAGACGTTGCTCGGCCGGCTGACTTTGCTCACATCATCAGCCGGCTCTGAAAAATAATTGCGAATTGTTGTGAGGTAACCGGCGACGCCATCCGTGTAGTGAGTGAAAAGCGATTCATTCGCATGCGATCACCCCTCTTTCAGGTCAGCGTCCATGAAGTTCACCTCGCGTTGCGTTCCCCTCTGGCTGGGTCTTGCCAGCCTGTCCGGCGCCGTCGTTGCCCCGCCTGCCAGTGCTGCGGCGCAAGCACAGCTGTACAGCTTCGCCCAGCCCAGCCAGCCGTTGCCGGCAGCACTCAACGCCTTTAGCCGTACCACCGGCCAGAGCCTGGTCTATACCGTCGAACTGCCCGACCTGCAGGCCCCGGCCTTGAGCGGTTCGCTCAGCGCCGAACAGGCCTTGCAGCAACTGCTGGGCAATGCCGGCCTGAGCTGGCGGCGCGTCGATGCACGCACCCTTACGCTGGAGCCGGTGGACACTTCCGGTGCGCTCAACCTGCAGGCGATCAACGTCAACTCGCAAAGCGACCTGTACAGCTATCAACCCCCCGCCAACGCCTCGATCATGCGCGGCCAGGGCGCGGTGCAGGACATCCCCCACACCATCAACGTGGTCCCGGCCCAGGTCATCCGCGACCAGGCGCCGCGCAACCTGGACGATGCCCTGGCCAACGTCAGCGGCATCACCCAGGGCAACAATTTCGGCGGCACTGCGGACACGGTGATGAAACGCGGTTTTGGCGACAACCGCGACGGCTCGATCATGCGCGACGGCATGCCGCTGGTGCAGGGGCGCAGCCTCAATGCCAGCACCGAGCGGGTCGAAGTACTCAAGGGCCCGGCCTCGCTGTTGTATGGCATCCAGGACCCGGGCGGGGTGATCAACGTGGTCAGCAAGCGCCCGCAACTGGAGCAGTACAACGCCTTGAACCTGCGCGGCTCGACCTACGGCAGCGGCAAGAACGGCAGCGGCGGCGGCTTCGACAGTACCGGCGCGCTGGGCGACACGCCGCTGGCCTACCGGCTGATCGTCGACCACGAAGACGAAGACTACTGGCGCAACTACGGCGTGCACCGCGAGTCGATGGTCGCGCCGTCGCTGGCTTGGTTGGGCGAGGATACGCAAGTGGTGCTGGCCTACGAGCACCGCGAGTTTCTCTATCCGTTCGACCGCGGTACCGCCTTCGGCAGCAATGGCCACCCGTTGAATATCCCGGCAACCCGGCGTCTTGATGAGCCGTTCAACGACATGCAGGGGCGCAGCGACCTGTACCGGCTCGAGCTGGACCACCAGCTCAGCGACGACTGGAAGGTCCATGCCGGCTACAGCTTCAACCGCGAAACCTACGATGCCAGCCAGGTCCGCGTGACCGGCGTCAACGAGGCGCGTGGCACCTTGACCCGGAGTATCGATGGCACCCACGGCGCGATGAGCCGCGACCAATTCGCCACCGTCAGCCTGAACGGCAACCTCGAATTGGCCGGGCTGCGCAATGACCTGCTGCTCGGCCTTGATCACGAAGACCGCAAGGTGTTTCGCGGCGACCTGATCCGCCAGACCAGCCGCTCGACCTTCAGCTACCAGAACCCGGTGTATGGCCAGGAGGTGGAAGGCAGCAACGTGCGCGCCAGCGACAGCGACCAGACCGACAAGCTGCGCACCGACTCGCTGTTCGTGCAGGACGCGCTGCACCTCGATGATCACTGGATTCTGGTGGCCGGCGCGCGCTTCCAGCAGTATGACCAGTACGCCGGCCGCGGCCGCCCGTTCAAGGCCAACACCGACAGCAATGGCCAGACCTGGGTGCCGAATGCTGGCGTGGTGTACAAGGTCGATGAGCAGTTGTCGCTGTATGCCAGCTACAGCGAGTCGTTCAAGCCCAACTCGACCATCGCGCCGATCAGCGTCGGCGCTGGCCAGACCCTCACGCTGGATGGCAGCATCGCTCCGGAGGAGGGCAAGTCGTGGGAGTTGGGGGCCAAGCTGGACATGCCTGGGCAGCTCACTGGCAACATTGCCCTGTTCGACATCACCAAGCGCAATGTCCTGGTCGCCAATGGCACCAGCGACACTGGCACGATCATCTACAGCAACGCCGGTGAAGTTCGCTCGCGTGGGCTTGAGATGGACCTCAGCGGCCAGCTCAGCGAGCGCTGGAGCCTGATCGGCAGCTATGCCTTCACCGATGCTGAAGTGACCAAGGATCCAGAGCTCAAGGGCAAGCGTTTGCAGAACGTGGCGCGCAACAGTGGCTCGCTGTCGGCGGTGTATGACTACGGCAGCCTGTTCGGCGGCGACCGCCTGCGCCTGGGCGCTGGCGCCCGGTATGTCGGCGAGCGTGCCGGCAACGCGGCCAATGACTTCGACCTGCCGGCCTACACCGTGGCCGATGCCTTCGCCAGCTACGAAACCCAGCTCGACGAGCACAAGGTGCGTCTGCAACTGAACGTGAAGAACCTGTTCGACAAGGTCTATTACAGCTCGGCAGTGAATAGTTACTTCGTTGCTGTTGGCGATGCGCGCCAGGTCAGCCTGTCGACCACCCTGGAGTTCTAACCGCGCCAGGCTGCCCGGTATTCGCCAGGCGTCGCCGCAAAGGCCTGGCGGAAACGGTTGCTGAAGTGGCTGGCGCTGGCAAAACCGCAGTGCAGGGCAATCTGCAGCAAGGGCTGTTGGCCGTAACGCAACATCTGGCAAGCACGCTGCAGGCGGCGGGCCAGCAGGTATTGATGCGGCGGCAGGCCGAAGCTTGCACGAAACATCCGCGCAAAGTGGTATTCGGAGAGGTTGCAGCGCAGCGCCAGCTCGCCGAGGCTGAGCGGCTGGTCCAGGTGCGCTTCGATGTACTCGGCCAGTTGCCGGCGCACACTTGGCGCCAGGCCGCCCTTGAGGCGTAAGCCCTGGCGCAGCCCGGCCTGGCTGAGCACCGCATGGTCGACGATGGCATGCGCCAGGCTGCTCGCCAGCAGGCGTTCGCCGGGTTCGTCCCAGGCCATGCCGATCAGCTGGCGAAAGCGCTGCGCCTGCTCGCGGTCATCGACGAAGGTCGCTTCGCGCAGCTGCATTTCCCGCGGTTCACGGTCGAGCAGGCGAATGCAGCCGAGGGCGAACTGTTCCTCGCTGATGTACAGGTGGGCCAGGCGGATCGAGCCGTTGACTACCCAGTTCGACTCGGAGCCAGCTGGCATGATGCACAGCTTGTCCGGGGCGCCCTTGTCCGAAGGGCGCTGACGGCGAAAGGTGCCGGTGCCGTCGCTGATGTAGCACGACAGCGTGTGGTGGCTCGGCGCCTGATAATCGCGGGCGTCGTCGCGGTTGCTCCACACCGCCGCCGACAGGCCGTCAGCCAGCTGCACGCTGTGCTCCAGGCGTGCGTTGGGCGCCGCATGCATGACGTTGAAGACTTGCAACTGGCTGAATGGGGTCATGGTGAAATCCTCTGATTGCCATCCTACTGCGCTGGCGCGCGGATGGCAGCCGCTGGCGACGCAAAAGCGCAAGTTTGTGCAAGCGCCTTGAGCAGCCGAGCCGGACACTGCCTGCATCGTCATGCCTTGCCAGAGAGTCCCGCCATGAACCTGTCGCTGTACCTGCTGACCGTACTCATCTGGGGTACCACCTGGATCGCCCTGAAACTGCAGCTGGGGGTGGTCGCCATCCCGGTATCGATCGTCTACCGCTTTGCCCTGGCCGGGCTGCTGCTGTTCGTCATCCTGGTGCTCACCCGTCGCCTGCAACCGATGAACCGGCGCGGGCATCTGATCTGCCTGGCGCAGGGCTTGTGCCTGTTCTGTGTCAACTTCATGTGCTTTTTGACCGCCAGTCAATGGATCGCCAGCGGCCTGCTGGCGGTGGTGTTCTCCACGGCAACCCTGTGGAATGCGCTGAATGCGCGGATATTCTTCGGCCAGCGCATCGCCAGCAACGTGCTGGCCGGCGGTGCACTGGGCCTGTTCGGGCTGGGGCTGCTGTTTTCGCCAGAACTGAGTAGCCACGGCGCCAGCCGCGAAACCTTGTACGGGATCGGCCTGGCCTTGCTTGGCACGTTGTGTTTTTCGGCAGGCAACATGCTCTCGAGCATGCAGCAGAAAGCCGGGCTGCGGCCATTGACCACCAACGCCTGGGGCATGCTCTACGGTGCCGGGATGCTGGGAATGTACTGCGTGCTGCGCGGGATTCCGTTCGACATGGAGTGGAACAGCCGTTACATCGGCTCGCTGCTGTACCTGGTGATACCGGGTTCGGTGATCGCTTTTACCGCGTACCTGACCCTGGTTGGGCGCATAGGCCCGGAGCGGGCCGCGTACAGCACGGTGCTGTTCCCGCTGGTAGCGCTGAACGTGTCGGCGTTTGCCGAAGGCTACCAATGGACCACGCCAGCGTTGTTGGGCCTGGTGGCGGTGATGGCAGGCAACGTGCTGGTGTTTCGCAAGCCCAAGGTCAAGCGGCCCGAAGCTGTAGCGGTGGCGCCGTAACCTTCAGATCGCCGGGGCCGCTTTGCGGCCCTTTCGCGACACAAGGCCGCTCCTACACGGGTCCCTGTAGGAGCGGCCTTGTGTCGCGAAAGGGGCGCGAAGCGGCCCCCAACGGTAGTGATCAGTGCTTCCAAACCTGCGGATTGACCAAATCCCGCGGGCGCTCGCCGAGCAGCGCTGCGCGCAGGTTGTCCAGCGCGCGGTTGGCCATCGCCTCGCGGGTTTCGGCGGTGGCCGAGCCGATGTGCGGCAAGGTCAGCGCGTTGGGCAGCTGGAACAACGGCGACTCAGCCAGCGGCTCATGCTCGTAGACGTCCAGGCCCGCGCCACGAATGGTCCCGGCCTGCAGCGCCTCGATCAGCGCCGCCTCATCCACCACCGGCCCGCGGGCGATGTTGATCAGGAACGCGCTGGGCTTCATCAGTTGCAGCTCGCGGGCGCCGATCAGCTTGCGCGTAGCCTCCGACAACGGCACCACCACGCAGACGAAGTCGGCTTCGGCCAGCAGTTGCTCGAGGCTGCGGTACTGCGCGCCGAGCTCTTGTTCCAGTGCCTGCTTGCGGCTGTTGCCGGCATACACGATCGACATGTTGAAACCAAAGCGGCCACGCCGGGCAATCGCCGCGCCGATATTGCCCATGCCGATGATACCGAGGGTCTTGCCGTGTACGTCAGTGCCGAAGCGCTCCGGGCCGACCGTGGCTTTCCAGTTGCCGGCCTTGGTCCAGGCATCCAGCTCGGCGGTGCGTCGGGCGCAGCCCATGATCAGCGAGAAGCCGAGGTCGGCGGTGCTTTCGGTGAGCACGTCGGGGGTGTTGGTCAGGGCGATGCCGCGCTCGTTGAAATAGTCGACGTCGTAGTTGTCGTAGCCGACCGATACGCTCGATACCACTTCCAGCTTGGCCGCGCCTTCCAGCTGCGCGCGGCCGAGCTTGCGCCCAGCGCCGATCAGGCCGTGGGCCTCTGGCAGTGCTTCGTTGAACTGGGCGCTGATGTCACCCAATTTGGGGTTGGGCACGATCACGTTGAAGTCGTGCTGCAGGCGCTCGGCCATGGCCGGGGTAATGCGGCTGAAGGCCAGGACGGTCTTTTTCATCGGCAACTCTCTGCAAGGCGCTACGGGTATGCCGGCCTCGACCGCGTAGGTCGAGGCTGGCGCCAGAACAATGCATAGCAACCTACCATTGGTCCCGGCCCCAATGCAGCAGCTTTTTCAGTGGGCAACCAGCAGCTCGTGGGTTTTCAGGTCGGCTTCATGGGCGGCGAGGATCTCCGGCAGCGAGTTGCGCAGGTACTCGACCCAGGTCTTGATCTTGGCATCCAAATATTGCCGGGACGGGTAGATCGCGTACAGGTTCAGCTCCTGCAGGCGGTAGTCCGGCATCACCCGCACCAGGCTGCCATCGCGCAGGCCATCAATGGCCGAGTAGATCGGCAGCACGCCCACGCCCATACCCGAGCGGATCGCGGTCTTCATCGCGTCGGCCGAGTTGACCTGAAACGGCGAGCTGTTGATGTTGACCAGCTCCTGGCCCTCAGGCCCGTCGAACAGCCATTTTTCCAGCGGAATGACCGGGCTGACCATGCGCAAGCAGGCGTGCTTGAGCAGATCGGCCGGCTTGTGCGCCATGCCGTGGCGGGCGACGTATTCCGGCGAGGCACAGACGATGCTGTAGGTGATGCCCAGCCGCTGCGAGACGAAGCCGGAGTCGGGCAGCTCGCTGGCGAGCACGATCGACACGTCGTAACCCTCGTCGAGCAGGTCCGGGACGCGGTTGGCCATGGTCAGGTCAAAGGTCACGTCCGGGTGGGTTTCGCGATAGCGAGCGATGGCATCGACCACGAAGTGCTGGCCGACGCCAGTCATCGAGTGCACCTTCAACTGCCCACCGGGCCGCGCATGGGCGTCGCTGGCTTCGGCTTCGGCTTCCTCGACGTAGGTAAGGATCTGCTCGCAGCGCATCAGGTAGCGCTTGCCCGCTTCGGTCAGGGCAATGCGCCGGGTGGTCCGGTTGAGCAGGCGGGTTTGCAGATGGGCTTCCAGGTTGGAGACCGCTCGCGACACGTTGGCGGTGGTGGTATCCAGTTGCACAGCGGCGGCGGTGAAGCTGCCCAGCTGGGCCACGCAGCTGAACGCACGCATGTTTTGCAGGGTGTCCATGGGTCACTCTCAAAATAGAGGCCGAAATTGTGACATGAAGTTACGAATTCGTTGCTTCGACCAAAGGCGGATTATCGCTGTTTTGGTAACAAAGATTCGCAGGATTATGCGCTTATCGCCAGTCCGGCGGCCCCCTAGAATTGCCCGGCCTCATCCACTTCTCGGGAAATCGCAGCTGTGCCGCGTCGCATCATCGGAGCGCTGAATGCGCTCAGTGCCTGTGCCCTGAGCCTGACCTTGTCGGGCTGTATCGGAACCTGGGGCATCGCCCCGCAAACCCAGACGCTGCAAGCCAACACCCTGCTCACTGACCACGCCATCGCCGAGGCCGCCACGGACGCCCACTGGCCGCGCCAGCAGTGGTGGCAGGCCTATGGCGATCGCCAGCTGGATCGCTGGCTGGAACTGGCCATAGCCGGCAGCCCAAGCCTGGCCATGGCCGCCGCGCGGGTCCGCGAAGCGCGGGCACTGGCCGGTGTCAGTCAAGCGGCCGAGCAGCTGCAGGGCAATGGCCAGGCAAACCTGAAACGGCACAACTGGCCGGAGGACCAGTTCTACGGCCCCGGTGCGCTGTCGGGTGCCAACACCTGGGACAACAACGCTGGCCTTGGTTTGAGCTACGCACTCGACCTGTGGGGCGGTGAGCGCAGTGCCAGCGAGCAGGCGCTCGACCTCGCGCACATGAACGTGGCCGAAGCGCGGCAGGCCCAGCTCGAGCTGGAAAACAACCTGGTCAAGGTCTACATCCAGTTTGCCTTGCACTTTGCTCAGCGCGACATCGTCCAGGCCGAGCTTGAGCAGCAGGAGCAGCTTGTGGTCCTGGCCAAGCGTCGCCTTGACGGCGGCATCGGCACCCACTTCGAAGTCAGCCAGGCCGAGGCGCCGCTGCCCGAAACCCACCGCCAGCTGGATGCAGTCAACGAGGCGATTGCCCTGGCGCGTAACCAGCTGGCAGCGTTAGCAGGCAAAGGCCCGGGCGAGGGCGCGCAGTTGCAGCGGCCGACTCTGGCCCTCGCCGCGCCGCTGCAATTGCCCTCGACACTGCCCGCCGAACTGGTCGGCCAGCGCCCGGATGTAGTCGCCAGGCGGTGGCAGGTGGCGGCTCAGGCGCGCGGTATCGAAGTCGTCCACGCCAGCTTCATGCCCAATGTCGATCTGGTCGGCAGCCTGGGGTTCATGGCCACCGGTGGTGGTGCGCTGGCGTTTCTCAGCGGGCGCAAGTTCAACTACAACGTCGGCCCGGCGATCAGCCTGCCGGTGTTCGATGGCGGCCGCCTGCGGGCGCAGCTGGGGGTGGCTTCGGCCGGTTATGACGTGGCGGTGGCGCGCTACAACCAGACGGTGGTCGGCGCGTTGAAAGGCATCTCCGACCAGTTGATCCGCCGTGAGTCGATGCACGAGCAGGCGCACTTCGCCGAGCAGTCGGTGGCCGCCGCGCAGAAGACCTACGATATCGCCCTGGTGGCCTTCCAGCGCGGCCTGACCGACTACGTCAACGTGCTCAATGCGCAGACCTTGCTGTTTCGCCAGCAGCAGATTCAGCAGCAGGTACAGGCCGCGCGCCTGACTGCTCACGCCGAGCTGGTCACGGCGCTGGGCGGCGGCTTGCAGGCCGGGGACGACGTGCCCGCGCCAGCGCAACAGGCCGCGCCGAAACCGCCGGCCAGCCTGGCCATAGTCGATCGTCTTGGCGACCGCCGATGAGCCTGCTCTGGAACTGGCTGCACAGCCTGGAATGGCGCCGCGGCTTCTTTGCCTGGGCGCGCACCGACGGGGTGACCTGGGTGTACATCTTCAAGGTGCTGGTGGCGGCGTTCATTACCCTGTGGCTGGCCATGCGCCTGGAACTGCCGCAGCCGCGCACGGCGATGATCACCGTGTTCATCGTCATGCAGCCGCAGAGTGGGCATGTCTTCGCCAAGAGCTTTTACCGTGTGTTAGGCACCTTGGCGGGCTCGGCGATGATGGTCGCGTTGATTGCGATCTTCCCGCAGAACAGCGAGCTGTTCTTGCCAAGCCTGGCGCTGTGGGTCGGCCTGTGCTCGGCCGGGGCCATGCGCTATCGCACCTTTCGTGCCTATGGCTTCGTGCTGGCCGGCTACACCGCAGCGATGATCGGCCTGCCGGTACTGGAGCACCCCGATCAAGCCTTTATGGCGGCGGTGTGGCGGGTGCTGGAAATCTCCCTGGGCATCCTCGTGTCGACTCTGGTCAGCGCGGCGATCCTGCCGCAGTCGGCCAGCGCCGCCATGCGCAACGCCTTGTATCAGCGCTTTGGCGTGTTTGCCGGGGTGGTGGTCGAGGCGCTGCGCGGCAACACTCCGCGCGACCGTTTCGAGGCCAGCAATGTGCGCTTCATCGCCGAGGCGGTGGGCCTGGAGAGCCTGCGCAACGTCACCGCCTTCGAAGACCCGCACATGCGCCGTCGCAGCGGCCGACTGGTGCGCATGAACAGCGAGTTCATGGCCATCAGCACCCGCTTCAATGCCCTTCATCAACTGCTCGAACGGCTGCGCGCGCGCGGCCCTTTGCAGATTGTCGGCGCCATCGAGCCGGGCCTGGAAACCCTCGTCGAGCTGCTCGAACCCTACGTGGGCCGGGCCCTGACCGAAGCCGACGCATTGCGCCTGACCCTCGAACTGGCCGCCTACAAAGATGGCCTGCAAGCCCAGGTGCGCGGCCTGCGCAGCGAGTATCTGCAAACCCATCCCAGCGAAGCCGAGCTGCTCGATTTTCATACGGCCTTTGAGCTGCTCTATCGCCTGGTCGACGAGAAGTTCAGCTATGCCCAGACCCACGCCTCACTGTCGGCGCACCGCCACCAGCGCGAGCAGTGGGACGAACCGTACGTGTCGCGGACCAACTGGCTGGTGTCGCTGGCGGCCGGCCTGCGCGCCTCGGCGGTACTGCTCTTGCTCGGCAGCTATTGGCTGCTCAGCGACTGGCCGAGCGGGGCGATGATGACCCTGATCGCGACCGTCACCGCCGGTCTATCGGCTGCTTCGCCAAACCCCAAACGCATGTCGTTCCAGATGGCCTGCGGCACGCTGCTCGGGGCCTTCATCGGCTTTTTCGAAACCTTTTTCGTGTTCCCCTGGATCGACGGTTTCCCGCTGCTGTGCATGGTGCTGGCGCCGGTGTTCGTGCTTGGCGCGTTTCTCTCGTCGCGACCAGCCTATGCCGGTTATGGGATCGGCCTGCTGGTGTTCTTCGCGATCGGCTCGGTGCCGAACAACCTGACTGTTTACAACCCGTACACCTTCATCAACGACTACATCGGCATGCTCCTGGGCATGCTGGTCTGCGCCGCCGCCGGGGCCATCATCCTGCCGCCGAACAGCCGCTGGTTATGGAGCCGGCTGGAGCAGGACTTGCGCGAGCAGGTGCTGTTCGCCATCGGTGGGCGCCTGCGCGGGCTCGGTTCGGCCTTCGACAGCCGCACCCGCGACCTGCTCCATCAAGCCTACGGCCTGGCTGCCGGCAAGCCGCAGGTGCAGAGCCAACTGATGCGCTGGATGTTCGTCGTGCTGGAAATCGGCCACGCCGTGATCGAGCTGCGCAAGGAGCAACACAACGCGCCCGTGCACCCGGCCTATGCCGAGTCGCAGCCGTGGCGCCAGGCGATCCGAGTCATGGGCCGTGCCCTGGCGCGGTTGTTCCTGCAGCCCAGCGCCAGCAACCATGAACGCGCGCTGGTCGCCGTCGACCACGCCATCAGCCGCGTGCAGGCCACCGACGAGCCGTTCGCCCGGCACTTCGACACCTCGCTGCTGCGCCGTGCGCAGAGCTACCTGCACTTCATCCGCAGCTCGCTGCTCGACCCGCAATCGCCACTGGCGCAAGGACTGCCGCATGCCCCGTGAAATTGCCTTCCATGGTGTGTACATGCCGACCATGACCTTGTTGTTTCTGCTTGCCGCAGGACTGGCCTGGGGCCTGGACCGGTTTATCGCCAGCCATGACGGCTACCGCTTCTTCTGGCACCCGGCGCTGCTGCGCCTGTGCCTGTTCATCTGCCTCTTCGGCGCGCTGGCGCTGACTGTCTACTGGTGAGAACCCCTCGATGAAAAAGTTCTTCAGCCTGATCGCCACCCTGCTGGTGCTGGTCGCAGCCGTGGCCATCGGCCGCCAGCTGTGGCTGCACTACATGACTACCCCGTGGACCCGCGACGGCCGCGTGCGCGCCGACATCATCAATGTCGCCGCCGATGTGCCGGGCTACGTCACCGATGTGCCGGTGCGCGATAACCAGCGGGTCAAGAAGGGCGATGTGCTGATCCAGATCGACGCCGAGCATTACCAGGTTGCGCTCGACCAGGCCAAGGCGCTGGTGGCTTCACGCAAGGCCACCTGGGAGATGCGCAAGGTCAACGCCAAGCGCCGGGCCGACCTCGACAACCTGGTGATCTCCAAGGAAAACCGCGACGACGCTAGCAACATCGCCAACTCGGCCCAGGCCGATTACCAGCAGGCCCTTGCGCAGCTGGCCGCCGCCGAGCTGGACCTGAAACGCACGCGCATCCTTGCCACCGTCGACGGCTACGTGACCAACCTCAACGTCCACCGCGGCGACTATGCGCGCATCGGTGAGCCGGTGATGGCGGTGGTCGACGAGCACTCGTTCTGGGTCTACGGCTTTTTTGAAGAGACCAAGCTGCCGCACGTGCGTGTCGGCGATCAGGCCGAGTTGCAGATGATGAGTGGCGAACGCCTCAGCGGCCATGTCGAGAGCATCGCCCGCGGCATCTACGACCGCGACAACCCACAAAGCCGTGAGCTGATCGCCGATGTCAACCCGACCTTCAACTGGGTACGTCTGGCCCAGCGCGTGCCGGTGCGGATTCATATCGATGCCGTGCCGGAGGGGTTTCTGCTGGCTGCGGGGACGACTTGTACGGTGGTGGTGAGGCCAGGTGGAAAGTAGCGAACGCCATAGTGTCCATTACTGCTGGGGCCGCTTCGCGGCCCTTTCGCGACACAAGGCCGCTCCTACAGGTGACCGCGCACGATCAACTTACACGGTCCCCGTAGGAGCGGCCTTGTGTCGCGAAAGGGGTGCGCAGCGCCCCCGGCGTACTCGAACCAGACGCAAGCTTCTAATCCGTCACCCCCACCAGCACCGGTATTTCGACCCGATCCAGCACCTTGGCGCTGATCGATGGATCCAGCAGCCGACCCAGCCGTGACAGGTGGCGGTGGCCCATGACGATCAGTTCGCAGTCCAGCGCTTGGGCTTGAGCGACGATGGCGTCTACCGGTTGGTCGGCGCGCAGGCTGCCGTCGGTTGCAAAGCCGGCAGCGCGCAAGGTCTGTACCGCGGCGGCGATGGCGGCCTCTGCGTGTTGCTGCTCTTCGCAGGCAGCTGGGTATTCCTCGCGCTCAGCCTGGGTGAAGGGCGCGGGTTGCTCGTGCACGGCGAAGGTCGAGTCGATCGCCAGCAGCACATGCAACTGGTGCAGATCGGGGCGGCAGAAGCGCTGCGCCAGGGCCAGCAGGTTGCTGGTGGCAGGGGATGCGTCGATGGCGATCAGTACAGAGCGGAGCATAGGGGGTCCTCGCGAGGCGATGTGGCCGGCAGGCCATTCTGAGCTGAGCGCCAGCTGTGGATAAATGGCCCCGCACGCACGGCGTCGTTGCGTCTGGCGCAATCGTGCGAGCTGTTAACATGCACATTCCCACAACAGTCACGGAAACCGGCCATGCAACTCCCGGACATGAACCTGCTGGTTGCCCTCGATGCCTTGCTTGATGAGGGCAGTGTGGTCGGTGCTGCGCAGCGGATGAACCTGAGCCCGGCGGCGATGAGCCGGACCTTGGGGCGAATTCGCGATGCGCTCGGTGACCCGATTCTGGTCCGCGCCGGTCGTGGCCTGGTGCCGACGCCACGGGCGCTCGCCCTGCGCGAGCAGGTCAGCGTGCTGGTAGAGCAGGCCGGGCAGGTCTTTCGCAGTGCCGATACGGTCGATCTGGCCAGCCTCGACCGCGCCTTCAACATCCGCACCAATGACCTGTTCATTGCCCTGTACGGCGCGCAGTTGCTGCGCATGATGCATGAGCAGGCGCCGCGCACGGTGCTGCGCTTCATCCCGGAAAGCCCAGGCGGGGACGACGACAGTGTGCTGCGTGACGGGCGCACCGACCTGATCATCAGCTCGACTGTCGATCTGGGCCCGGAGATCAAGATCCAGAGCCTGTTTCAGACGTTCTATATCGGCCTGGCGCGGCAGGACCATCCGATCTTCGCCGAGCCGGTGACCGCGCAGAGCTTTGCCAGTTATCCACAGATCAGCGTATCGCGCCGGGGGCGCGCCAACGGGCCGATCGATGTCGAACTGGCCCACTGCAAGGTGCAGCGGCGGGTAGCGCTGATCACCCCGAGCTTCCACTCGGCGTTGTTTTCTCTGCCCGATTCGGACCTGATCCTGCCGATGCCGGCGAATATTCTCAGCAGTGTCAGCAAGCTCGGCCTGCCGCTGCGCTCGTTCGAGATCCCGCTGGCGCTGGAGCGGGTCAATGTCATGCAGGCCTGGCACCCGCGCTTTGATAGCGACCCAGCGCACCGTTGGCTGCGCCAGACCTTGAAGGCCTGTTGCGGGCTTGAACCTTGAACTCAAGACACAAGCGGATTGCGTCTGACGCACTTTAAAGCTGGCGATAAGTCAGTTTTCGTAAGCATTCGATCTTTTTAAAATGCCTCCAGTGCAATTTGTTGCTGGAGATTTCCCTGATATGACCTCGCTTTCCGCCACCCCTGCGGCTACCGCCCCCGCTCAGGCCGCATTTGGCCTGCGCGTGGTGGTCGGGCTGTTCGGTGTGCTGCTGGCTGTGCTCTGCGCCGGGTTGAACGAGGCGGTCACCAAGATTTCCTTGAACGACATTCGCGGCGCGATGGGCATCGGTGCCGACGAGGGCGCCTGGTTGCTGGCGGTGTATGCGGCTGCGTCGGTGTCGGCGATGGCCTTTTCGCCGTGGCTGGCGACGACCTTTTCCCTGCGTCGCTTCACCCTTTGCGCAATAGCCGTGTTTGCCCTGCTGGGCCTGCTGCAACCCTACGCGCCGAACCTGCACAGCCTGATGCTGCTGCGGATTGTTCAGGGCCTGGCAGCAGGCGCCTTGCCGCCGATGCTGATGAGCGTGGCGCTGCGCTTTCTGCCACCGGGGATCAAAGTCTATGGCCTGGCCTGCTATGCCCTGACCGCCACCTTCGGACCCAATCTCGGCACACCTCTGGCGGGCCTGTGGACCGAATACGTCGGCTGGCAATGGGCGTTCTGGCAGATCATCCTGCCGTCGCTGCTGGCCATGGCCTGTGTGGCCTGGGGCCTGCCGCAGGACCCGCTGCGGCTGGAGCGCTTCAAGCAGTTCAACTGGCGCGGCGTGCTGCTGGGCTTGCCTGCACTGAGCTGCATCGTCCTCGGGTTGTCGCTGGGCGACCGCTGGGGCTGGCTGGACTCGCCGCTGATCTGTTGGCTGCTTGGCGGCGGCCTGCTGCTGTTGCTGCTGTTCATGTACAACGAGTGGTCCGAGCCGGTGCCGTTCTTTCAGTTGCGCATGCTCTCGCGGCGCAACCTGAGTTTTGCCCTGCTGACCCTCGCCGGGGTGCTGATTGTGTTGTCCGGGCTGGGCTCGATCCCTTCGGCGTACCTGGCGCAGATTCAGGGCTACCGGCCGGCGCAGTCCAGCCCGCTGATGCTGCTGGTGGCGATGCCGCAACTGATCGCGCTGCCGTTGACGGCCGCGCTATGCAACATCCGCGCGGTGGATTGCCGCTGGGTGCTGGCGCTGGGCCTGGGCATGCTGGCGCTGTCTTGTGTGGGCAGCAGCCAGTTGACCTCGCAGTGGATTCGCAATGATTTCTACGGCTTTTACCTGTTGCAGGTGTTCGGCCAACCGATGGCCGTGCTGCCGTTGCTGATGCTGTCCACCAACGGCATGTCGCCGCAGGAAGGGCCGTTCGCTTCGGCCTGGTTCAACACCGTCAAAGGTCTTGCCGCAGTGATCGCTGCGGGCCTGCTGGAAGCCGTCGGCACGCTGCGCCGGCACTTTCATTCCAATCACCTGGTGGACAGCCTGGGCAATGCACCGCTGCTTGATGACCGCACAGCCGGGCTGGCTCAGCGCGTGCACCAGCAGGCGCTGGTGCTGACCTCGGCCGACCTCTACCTGCTGCTGGCCTGCGTCGCCGTGATCCTGATTTGCCTGATTCCTTTTGCGCCCACCCGGGTCTACCCACCCCGCGCGGTGGCCTGAACCCGACTGAATTCGAGAACACTGAACATGAGCAACAATCGCAAGACTATCGTCATCGGCTCGGTGCTGGCCGTGGCTGTGCTGGCTGCACTGGTTGGGCCGTGGCTGCTGGGCAGTGATCACCGGCAGCAGACCAACGATGCCTATGTCAGCGCGGACTACACCGTGGTGGCGCCCAAGGTTGCCGGGTTTATCCAGGAGGTGCTGGTCGAAGACAACCAGCAGGTCCAGGCTGGTCAGCTGCTGGCCACCATCGATGCCCGCGACTATGAGGCGGCGTTGGCCGCCGCGCAGGCACAGGTGCTGGTCGCCCAGGCGCAGAGCGCCGATGCGCGCGCCACCCTCGAACGCCAGGCTGCGCTGATCGCCCAGGCCGAGGCCGCGCTCAAGACGGCTCAGGCGCAGGCGGCGTTTGCCGAACAGGAGGTCAAACGCTACGGCCGCCTGGCCGAGCAGGGCGCGGGCACCGTGCAGAACGCGCAACAAGCGCGCAGCCGGGTCGATCAGGCGCGGGCGCAACAAGCCAACAGCCAGGCCGCATTGGTAGCGACGCGCAAGCAGGTGGATATTCTCACGGCCCAGGTCGCCAGCGCCGATGGCCAGCTCAAGCGCGCTGAAGCCGGTGTCGACAAGGCCCAGTTGGACCTGTCGCACACCCGCATTACTGCGCCGGTAGCGGGCATGGTCGGCGAGCGCGCCCTGCGGGTTGGCGCCTATGTCACCCCCGGCGCCCGACTACTGTCGGTGGTGCCGCTGGAGCAGGCCTACGTGGTCGGTAACTTCCAGGAAACCCAGCTGACCCATGTGCAACCGGGGCAGCCGGTCAGCATCAGCGTCGATACCTATTCCGACGTGACCCTCAAAGGCCATGTGCAGAGCATCGCCCCTGCCACCGGCGTGACCTTTGCCGCAGTCAAACCCGACAACGCCACCGGCAACTTCACCAAAGTTGTGCAGCGGATACCGGTGAAGATCGTTTTCGATGATGGCCAGCCGTTGCTGTCGCGCCTGCGCGTGGGCATGTCGGTGGTGGTCACTATCGACACACAGGGCGATTCGCTCGACAGCCAGCAGGTGAGCACGCGATGAGTGCACTTGTCCGCTTCAGCCCGTTGCTGCTCGCTGTCGCATTGGCCGGTTGCAGCCTGGGCCCAGATTTTCAGCGCCCGGCCAGCCAGGCTCCACAGCAATGGGCGCCGGTGCAAGGTGAGGCCGCCGCCAGCCAGCCCTTGGCCGAACCACTGCAAGTGCGTTGGTGGGAGAGTTTTCACGATGCCAGGCTGAGCGCGCTGATCCAGCGCGTCGCCGCCAACAACCTCGATCTGCAGATTGCCAGTGCGCGCCTGCTGCAAAGCCGCGCGCTGCGCAGCACGATTGCAGCTGACGAGACGCCTTCGTTAGGTCTGGATGCCGGCTACAGTCGCGCGCGCAACAGTGCCGAGGGTCTGAATGATCCGTCCGGCAATGCCGGCAAATCGGCCTACAACCTTTGGCAGGGCGATCTGATTGCGGGCTGGGAGCTGGATCTGTGGGGCCGGGTGCGTCGTCAGGTGGAAGCTGCCGATGCGAGCGTGGCGGTTGCCGAGGAGGACCGCCGCGGCGTGTTGCTGGCGCTGCTTGCAGAGACCGCCGGCGATTACATCCAGTTGCGTGCCGTGCAGCAAACGCTGGAGGTGACCGAAAACAATCTCAAGGTCGCCCGGCACAGCCTGCAACTGTCCCGCGACCGTCAGGCCGAGGGCGTCGCGACGCGCCTGGATGTCGCCCAGGCCAGCGCTCAGGTTGCCTCGATCGAAGCGCGTTTACCTACCTTGCAAGCGAGGCGTGACGACCTGATCAATGCCCTCAGCCTGCTCGCCGCCGAGCCGCCGCGCAGTTTGCAGGCCGAGCTGCTGGCGCCGGGCGAACTGCCGGTGCCGCAGCAGCGCTTTGCAGTTGGCTTGCCGTCGGAGTTGGCCGAGCGCCGCCCGGATATTCGCCAGGCCGAAGCGCGCCTGCATGCGGCAACTGCCAGCATCGGCGTGGCCAAGGCGGACTTCTATCCCCGTATTCGGCTGTCGGGCAACGTCGGTATGCAGGCCCTGCAATTGGCGGACTTTGGCGGCTGGGACTCACGACGGTTTGCTTTTGGCCCGCAACTGTCGCTGCCGATCTTTGAAGGTGGCCGGCTCAAGGGCACGCTGCAGTTGCGTGAAGCGCAGCAGCAGGAGGCCGCGCTGAACTACCGCAAGGTGGTGCTCGGCGCCTGGCACGAAATCGACGATGTGCTGCGCCTGTACAACGCCAGCCAGCTGCGCCGCGATCACCTGGCCGAGGCCGTGCGCGAAAACCGCATCGCCCTGGACACCGCTCAGCAGCAGTACGTGGAAGGCGCGGTGGACTTTCTCAACGTGCTCACGGTGCAGACGGCGCTGCTGGCCAGCGAAGAGCAGTGGATCGATAGCTCGGCGGCCGTCTCGCAGGCGATGGTCGGCTTGTACAAGGCGCTCGGTGGCGGCTGGCAAGCGTTCGCCGAGGCGCCGCCGAAGGCTTGGCTGTCAGAGCGGTCGTAACAGGCCAAAGCGCTTGCGCAGGATGCTGTCGAGCAAACGTCGCGGCAGCAGCCACGCCAACAGTGGCAGCGCCCGGCTGCCGTTGCCCAGCCGCACCAGGGCCGGCACCGGTGACTTGCCCGCTGCCGCCAGCACGCCTTGGGCGAACTCGGCGGTTGGCGTTGGCTTGTCCTGCGAGGCGCGCGCTCGCGCGCGGATGTGCTCGCGCAGCGGCCACCACGGTGAATCCGCCGCTATCAGGTGTTCAGCCTGCTGCTGGGCGTTGCTGGCAAATTGCGAAGCGATGGCGCCGGGCTGGACTTCCATCACGCGAATGCCAAACGGCGCCAGCTCCAGGCGCAGCGCGGTGTTCAGCGCGTGCACGGCCGCCTTGGACGCGCAATAAGTACCGGCGAATGGCGTCACCAGCACGCCAGAGACGCTACCGATGTTAATGACCAGGCCGCGATTACGCCGCAGCAGCGGGAACAGCGTGCGAGTGACCCCAACCAGCGCGAACACGTTGGTTTCGAATTGCTCGCGCAACCCATCGACACCGCCATCGAGCACAGGGCCCATGGCGCCGTAGCCGGCATTGTTGATGAGGATATCGAGGCCGCCATGGCTGGCTTGCAGCTCATCTGTGAGGCGTGTCAGCTCGGCACTGTCATTGACGTCCAACTGTCGCGCGGTAAAGCCCGCTGCAGCCAGTTGGGCAACGGCTTCGGGCTTGCGCGCGGTGGCCCAGACCTCATGACCGGCATCACGAAAGGCATCGGCAAGGGCGCGGCCGATGCCGCTGGAGCAACCGGTAATCAGGACTGTGGGCATGGCGGGGCCTGTGGGCTGTGCAAGGTGCTCGATCATACCCCAGACAAATCAGCCTGCGGCTAGTTGGCAAACGAGCCCTGCAGGCGTTCGGCACGAAACTCCAGGGTTTGCGCGCGGTAGCCGGAGCGCAACGGCGGCAGTGGCAGGCAGTCGTTCCACTCGGCGCCTGGCTGCAGGTCGCCGGGGCCGCGATAGCGCGGCCTGCTGTAGGTGTTTTCGGCGAGGTTGACCGTGTCGCCGGGGGCGTAGGCGCCGACCTGCCAGCGCAGTTCGGTGAGCGGCACGCTGTTGGCGTTTTTCATGCTCACGCGCAGGCTGCGGTCGGCTGGGCACAGTTCAGGGGCATATTGCAGGCGCAGGTCGAGGCGGGCCAGCTGGTTGGATTCGCGGGTGTCCTGCCAGGCAACCCAGAGGGCGATCAAACCGAGGCCGAGTACAGCGGCCAGGGAAATCGGCAGAGCCTTGGCCGGGTAGCGAATGAGCAGGACCAGCCAGGTCAGGATGAGCAGAGCGCCGATGATCATGGGAAGGGCAAGCCTTGGGTGTGCGGGTTTTGCACATCCTAGCTGAAATAGTGGTGGGGGTGAAAAACGGTGCGACATGGACGACGCGGTCGCGTGTAGGAGCGGCCTTGTGTCGCGAAAGGCCAGCGTAGCTGGCCCGGCAATGTCAGCGGCGAAGCTGAAAATGCGGGGCCGCTACGCAGCCCTTTCGCGACACAAGGCCGCTCCTACACGGACCGTGTATGGCTGGAAGGGTTACTGGGCGATGGTTTTCACCGAAACGCCGCGCTCGATCGGCGTGGCGCTGCGGCCGTAGACGTCTTCGAAGCGTTCGATGTCGTCTTCACCCAGGTAGCTGCCGGACTGCACTTCGATGATTTCCAGCGGGATCTTGCCCGGGTTGCGCAAGCGGTGCACCGAGGCGATCGGGATGTAGGTCGATTGGTTTTCGGTGAGCAGGAACACGTTCTCGTCACAGGTCACTTCAGCCGTGCCCGACACTACGATCCAATGCTCGGCGCGGTGGTGGTGCATCTGCAGCGACAGGCTGGCGCCGGGCTTGACGGTGATGTGCTTGACCTGGAAGCGGCCGCCCATGTCCACCGAGTCGTACGAGCCCCATGGGCGATACACCTCAAGATGGTTCTGGGTCTCGCTGCGGCCTTGCTTGTCGAGGGTGTTGACCATCTGCTTGACGCCCTGGACCTTGTCCTTGTGGGCAATCATCATGGCGTCCTTGGTCTCGACCACGACGATGTTCTCAAGACCGATCACCGAGACCAGCTTGCCGTTGCCGTGGATCATGCAGTTGTGGCTGTCCTGCACCACCACGTCGCCTTTGGTGACGTTGCCGTTGGCGTCTTTCTCATGCACATCCCACAGCGACGACCAGCAGCCGACGTCGCTCCAGCCTGCGGTCAGTGGCACCACGCAGGCGCGCTGGGTCTTTTCCATCACGGCGTAGTCGATCGAGTTGTCCGGGCAGCAGGCGAAGGTGGCTTCGTCGATGCTCAGGTAGTCGCCGTCTTCTTCGCTGCGCTCGAGTGCCAGCAGGCAGGTGTCGTAGATATCCGGATCGTGTTTTTTCAGCTCTTCGAGGAAGCGGCTGGCGCGGAACAGGAACATGCCGCTGTTCCAGAAGTAGCCGCCGCTGCGGACGAACTCGGTGGCGCGTTTTTCGTCAGGCTTTTCGACAAACTGCGCAACCCGGGCGACGCCTTCCGGCAGCAGGGCATCCTGGCTGGAACGGATGTAGCCGTAGCCGGTTTCCGGTTTGGTCGCCGGCACGCCGAACAGCACCATCTCGCCACGCTCGGCCGCCACGGTGGCCAGGGCCAGGGCACGTTGCAGGGCCTTCTGGTCATCGATCACATGGTCAGCCGGCAGTACCAGCATCAGCTCGTCGCTGCCTTCATTGACCAGTTTCATCGCGGTGATGGCCACGGCCGGCGCGGTGTTGCGGCCAAACGGCTCCATCAGGATCGCCTGGGTCTGCAGGTTCAGTGCAGTCAGCTGCTCGTTGACGATGAACTTGTGGTCCTTGTTGCAGACCACGATCGGCGCTTGCATGCCGTCGAACACCAGGCGCTCGAGGGTTTGCTGGAACAGCGTGTGCTCACCGGTCAGGGCGAGGAACTGCTTGGGGAACTGTTTACGCGACAAAGGCCACAGACGCGAACCGCTACCACCAGAAAGGATTACCGGAATCATGATGTTTCTCCAAAGGTTGATAGAGGCAGAAATCAGTTGGTCGAGACAGGACGGGTTACCCACACCGGGGCCAGGCTGCTGCCGGAGCCGGTGACGTACAGCACGGCGGCTTCACCGCGTTCCAGCGCGACAGGTTTGATGTCGCTGACTTTCTTGTCGCCTTGGTACAGGGCCAGGTTGACCTTGACCGGATTGATCTCGCGCTCGCCGCGCGCATGGGCCGCTACCGGCTTGACCACTTCGGTCTTGCCGTCGGCGGTTTTCAGGGTCAGCGCCTGGTCGGTGAGGTTCTGCACCCGCACCAAAGCCTTTTGCTTGTTCTTGAACGGTGGCTCTTCGATCAGTTGCGGGCTGCCGCTGGCGTTGTTGACCAGGGTGTAATACTTGTCCGAGGCGAGCTTCACCGGCACCGACTTGCCACCGACCTGGGCGCTGTAGTCGCCGCCCGGGAGGAAGCTGAAGTCACTGCTGGACTGCGCGCCGACCTGCTTGATCTGGGTGTTGCCGACACTGGCGGCAGCCGGTGCGCTGCTGGCGTTGTACAGGCGCACGAAGCTTGAGCCTTTCGGTGCGCTTGGGCCGTACAGTGCGGCGTCGGCGCCGGCGAAGGCTTGCAGCGAGGCCAGCGACAGGCCCGCAGCGAGGGTGAAGACTTTGGCAAAAGATGGCTTGTTGGACATGTGCGTGTTCCTCTCTTTCAGTGTTCCGTCCGATTGGACGACAGGGCCAGGTTTTCTTCGGATTTACGGGTGTTCTTTAATTGCGCGATCCACTGCGGGTCGAACCCGCTGAGGTCGTTTTTCATCGGCAGATAGCGTTCCGGGAACTCCCACACCACCACTTGCGGCGGGGCATCCTTGAAGGCGTCGCTTTGCAGGTACTTGAGCATCGGCAGCAACGGCCCATGGCCGTCTTCGGCGTAGTTGGCGACATCGCTGTGCAGCGCCTGCTGCAGCGCGCCGAGGAAATTCCAGTGCGGGTTGGCGCTGTAGCTGGTGCCAACCAGCGCCACCGGGATCTGGCTGTCGGCGAACAGCGCGTCACCGCTGTCGGCGTTGCCGGCCGCTGGGCGGGTAGTGCGTTTTTGCAGGTTGTCCGGCGCTGGCAGCAACTCGCTGAACAGCGGGTCGAGCGGCAGGAAGTTGGTCAGGTCGCCTTTGTACGGCGCACTGCTGCCAGCGTCGGTGACGTAGGCCTGGGGTTCGGCTTGCAGCAGTTTTTGCCGGGACACGGCTTCGGCCACGGTCTGCGCGGCGACTTCGGCGCCCAGCGGGGTCCAGTGCGTGTCGGTGCGCAGGAATACCTGGCCGCGGGCTTTGGCTTGCTCCATTGGCGCCTGCAGGTCAGGGGCAAACACGTTGGCCTGGCGTGCCTGGGCATGGAACTGGTTGTACAGGTCACCATGCAGGCTGGCCGGCTGCTCTTCGCCGAGGTACTCGGAGTAGATCCGCGCCTTGGCCGGGATGATCGCCAGCACCAGCTGCACGCCCTGGCGTTGCAGGGTGTCGCGCACGCCGCGGATCAGCGCCAGGTTGTCCTGCATCAGCTGGTCGGCACCGGCGGTGGGTTTGAACTCTTCGTCGCTGAACAGCCATTGCTCGCGGCCCAGCACCACGCCGGGGCGGCCTTCGTTGAACAGCTTGTAGTCCAGTGCAGCCCACAGGTTGGTGCTCAGGCGCTTGATCGGGAACTGCTCGTCGTAATGGGTCTCGGCGGCCTTGGCCAGCTTGCCGTTGAGCACCGTCATCTGCTCGGTGCGCTGAAAGCTCGAAGCGCCGCTCAGCGACCACACGCCAAGGCCGGTGAGCAGGCCAAGGAAGGTCAGCGAGTAGGTGATGCGAAGTGTCCGGGTCATGGTCGTCCGTGCCTCAGAACTGGAAATAGAGGAATGGCGAATAGCTTTGCGCCGAGAGTTTCAGCACCGAGGCAACGAACAACAGCAGCACCAGCACGCGGGCCATGACCCGGCTCCAGTCCAGGCCGATCGAGCCGTCGCTGTTGATCTGTACCGGGGTTGCCTTGGGCGTTGGCTTGGCATTGCGGTAGAAGTCGCGCAGGCCGAAGAACGCCAGGGTTGCGTAGGCGATGAACATGGTTGCCACCTGCAGGCCGGTGAGGTTGGCGCGGTTGAGTTCCGACAGCTGCCATTCGCCGAAGCTGAACATGGCGGCGTACATGCGCCCGGCCACGTCGAGGTTTTCCGAGCGGAACATCACCCAGCCGGTCACCACCAGCAGGAAGGTGAACGCCCACTTGATCGGGTTGAAGCGCTGCGGGTTGGTGTCCAGGCCCAGCGCACGTTCGATCGCGAGCCAGATGCCGTGCCAGGCGCCCCAGAGGATGTAGGTGATGTTGGCGCCGTGCCACAGGCCGCCGAGCAACATGGTCAGGAACAGGTTGCGGTAGGTGTTGAAGGTGCCTTTGCGGTTGCCGCCCAGGGTGATGTACAGGTAGTCGCGCAGCCAGGTCGACAGGCTGATGTGCCAGCGCCGCCAGAACTCGGTGATCGACTGGCTGATGTACGGCTGCTTGAAGTTCTCCATGAAGCGAAAGCCCATCATCAAACCGAGGCCGATGGCCATGTCGCTGTAGCCGGAGAAGTCGAAGTACAGCTGCGCGGTGTAGGCCAGGGCGCCGAGCCAGGCGTCACCGGTGGTAGGGTTTTCCAGGGCGAAGCAATGATCGGCAACCACCGCCAGGGTGTCGGCGATGAACACCTTCTTGATGAAGCCCTGCATGAAGCGGGTGCAGCCTTCGGAGAACTTGTCGAGGGTGTGAGTGCGGTTGTTGAACTGGTCGACCAGGTCCTTGAAGCGCAGCACCGGGCCGGCAATCAAGTGCGGGAAGATCGCCACGAACGCGGCGAAGTCAATCAAGTTGCGGGTGGCCGGGGTATCACCGCGGTACACGTCGATGATGTAGCTGATCGACTCGAAGATGTAGAACGAGATGCCGATCGGCAGCAGCACGTGGGTGATGATGAACGGCTCGAAACCGAACGAGGTGATGATTGCGTTGAGGCTGTCGACGCCGAAGTTGGCGTACTTGAAGTAGCCGAGAATGGCCAGGTCGACACCTACGCCGAGCAGCAGCCAGCGCTGTGCGGGTTTGGTGCGCACGCCTGCGGCGCCGACTTTGAGGCCGATCCAGTAGTTCCACAGGGTCACGCCGGCGAACAGGGCGAGGAAGTCGACCCGCCACCAGGCGTAGAAGATGTAGCTGGCGACCAGCAGCAGCAGGTTGCGATAGCGTTGCCCGCTCAAGTAGTACAAGCCGAGGAAGATCGGCAGGAACAGGAACAGGAACACATTTGACGAGAAGACCATCCTCGTTCTCCTGATGGATGTACGTAGCTGGGGCAGCAGCCCCCCAAACCCCCCAGCCTGGACCGGGGAGCAACTTAATACCCTGTGGGAGCGGGCTTGCCCGCGAACAAAGGCGTAGCCTTTGCCTGGCATCACGCGGTGCCTCATTCGCGGGCAAGCCCGCTCCCATAGGGATGAGTGTTACTTGTTGCCAGCTGCGCTCGGGTCATACACCCGGGTCATGTTGCCGCCCAGGCGGAAACTGTCGAACGGCTGCATGCCATGCTTGCGCGACAGCGTGTCGCCAACGCACTGGTACAGCGCGCACCACGGCTCGAGCCAGGCGTACTTGCTGTCGACCTTGAGGTCTTTCATGTCCTGTTTGACGCTGGTACGGGCAACGAACTGACGCGGATCACGGGCACCGGCCAGCACCCCTTCGCCGAGGCGCTGCAGGGCAAAGTTGTTCTCGCTGCGCAAGTCGACCCCATTGACCTTGGCGAAGCTGGCGATCATCGCCAGCGGCGGCAGAGCGTAGTTGTGGTAGGCCAGCGCGCGCTGGCGGCGCTTGAGCTCGTTAGGCAAGAAGCCCTGCTCGTCGATCTGGTTGGCGCCGACGCGGTATTCCTTCACGGCCCAGTCGAACAGGTCGCGGCGGTCGGTGGCGACGGCAGTAGCCATCACCGACCAGGCGGCCCAGTAGCTGTGGTTGTTGATCTTCTCCAGCGGCAGGTCGCTCCAGTCCTTGACGGTCTGTTCGGCCAGGCGGGCGAACCATTTTTCAATGGCTTCGGCTTCGGCTTTGTGCGCCGCCAGCGGCTGCGAATTGGAGAACTTCAAGCGCAGCCAGGAGCCGCTCATGCTGCCCAGGGCCCATTTGCGCATGGACTTGCCGGTGTGGTTGTAATCGGTCGAGAGCAAGGCGTCGGCCTGCGCCCACTGGCTCAGCCAGCCAAGCGCGCAATCGAGCTGCGCCGGGCGGCCGTCGCGCATGTACTGGCCGACCATCTTGCTGACGCCACGCTCGAGGGTGGTGATGTCTTTGGTCGAGTCGCGGAAGGCTTTTTCCGAGCGCAGGTTGAGCGTCGAGCGGGCCTTGTCCGAGCCTTCGTACTTGCTGCGAAACTGCAAGGCGCCGGTGTAAGGCTTGGGCGCCTGTTCACAGCGGAACTTGCCGTCGGTGGTTTTCATCTGCTCGATGCCGGCGTAGTAACCCTGTGGGGGTACCAGCTCGGCCTGCGCAGCGCCGGCAAACAGGGCCAGGGCGAGCAGGGCAGGGGCGAAGGTCGTGCGTGGCTTGATCATGTGCGCCTCACTGGCCAGCCTGCGCTGTGTGCGCAGGGCTGGCGAAGTTGTTGCGTTTGCAGAGCTTGGCTTCGACTTTCTGGGTGCCTTGTTCCGGGCCTTGCAGCTCCAGCGCGAGCAGGTTCTGGCTGGCCCAGTCTTCGTCTTCACGCAGTTGGAAGACAAAGCGCCCGTCGGTGTCGGAGGTCTCTGGTTTTTCGATCTTGATGTCCTCGTGGCGCCCGTTCAGATACCACAGGGTCGCTTGCAGGACCTTGACCGAAGTGTCTTCGAACTTGATGTCCATCTGCAGGTTGCGGTTGACCAGGTCCTTGATCACGCCGCCCTTGCCGTTGACCATGACTTCGTTGGTGCCGGGCTTGAGCGTGGTGCTGGCGCTCATCTGTGCAGGGCGGTCATCGCAGCCGTTGTCGAGCAGGCCGAGGATCTGCCGCCAGATGGTTTCCTGGTCGAGGCGATACAGCGGCGAGAATTCCCAGATGAGGATCTTCGGCGGGTGGGTCTTGAACTCTTCGCTGCCCAGGTACTGGATCATCGCACCTTCCAGGCCACCGCCGGGGAAGGCGACGTTGAGCACGTCGGCGCCGATGTATTGCTGCAGGAAGCCCGAGAAGTTGTAGTTCTTGCCGCTGTGGCTGGTGCCGACCAGGGTGATCTCGGCATTGCCGCTGTCGCCGAACAGGTCGTCGTCGCCGGCGGCGCCTTTCGGCTCGGTGGCGAACTGGTCCATGTACTGCACCGCGTAGCTGCTGCCGCAGAGCTGGCCGGCGACGTTGTGCAGGGTGCCGGTCTTGCCCATGCGCCCGGACTTGTGGGTTTCGAATTCCTTGCGCGGGATGTCGGCGAAGGCCGGCATCTGCTGCACGCTCTTGGCGATGATCTTCGCCGCTCGTTCAGCGCCATACGGCGTCCAGTGCTGGTCGCCGCGGAAGTAGAAGTCCTTGCCCTGATCGGCTGCCGCCAGCTGCTCGTTGGTCAGTGGCGACAGGTCCGGCACGGTGTAGCCCATCTTGGCAAAGCGCTTGAGCATGGCCTGGTAGTTGCCCAGCGCCTTCTGGTAATCGAACGCGGCCTTGTCGGCCGGATTGAGCATGTTGCGGTTAACCAGGCCACGGGTTGGCTGATAGACCATCACCAGCTCGATGCCGCGTTTCTTGAAGGCGTCGTGCACCTGCTGCAGGCGCTGGTAGCCGGCAGCGCTGGTGCTGAACTCGGTGCGCAGGTCTTCGCGAGTACGGAACAACCAGTCGCCCTGCGCCTGCACCAGGGTGGTGAAGTTCTGCTGGTAGCGGGTGGTGTAGCGGCTGGCGTCGTGCGCTTCCGGGCACAGCTGGCAGCATGGCTCGGCAGTGAAGCTCGGCGCCTGGACCTGTTCGGCGCGCACGCCCTGGCTGATCGCCAGCAGGGCGGCAGTCAGGCCGAGCAGTTTCATCAAAGGTGCAGTGGTCATGGTCAGCATTCCTTAATCGATCATTTCGGTCTGGCGTTCGACCGGGTCGATCAGCACAGCCTTCTGCTGGCGCACCAGCAGGTCGAGGATTTCGTCCTGGCGCTCGCCGAGCACGCCATTGAGGCTGATGCCGCTGGCTTTGCGCGGGGCGAGCATGGCCACCTTGTACAGCTCGACCGACAGCGGCGAGTCGATCGACAAGGGGCCGGAGCCATTGGCGGTCAACTCGCCGCCGACCACGATCAGCGAAACCTTGGCGTCGAACGGGTCGAGGGCGATGTCGCGGTCGGTGTCGGACAGGTCCTTGATGTGCCCGTAAACACCGACCAGGCCGTTGGCCATGGCGATGTTCTCGTAAAGGCGAATGTTGACGCTGTTGCGCACGCGGATGCCGTGGCGACGGTTGTTGATGACCTTGTTGCCCCAGATCAGGTTGTCACCGCTTTCGTACACGGTGATGCCGTCAGTGTGGTTGCGGTAGATCTCGTTGTAGGCAATCAGGTTGTTGACGCTGTTACGGTCGATCACCACCCCGGAGAGCTTGTTGTCGTAGCTCTTGTTGTTGAAGATCCAGCTGTCGTTGACCTCACGCGAAACGATGATGCCGTGCTTTTTCTTGGTGCCATGCACGGTGTTGCCGGCGATGATCAGGCGGTGCGAACGGTCGTGCGGGTCGATGCCGTAGACGATGTTGTCGCGGTAGGTGCTGTCCTTGACCACGAAGTCGCTGGTCTCGTAGCAGTAGAAGCCGTACCACATGTCACTGAATTCGGAACCGATGATCCAGCCGGTCGGTTCGGCGCGGCCCATTTTTTTCGCCATGTTCGGCGTGTACTGCGAGATGCTCACGCCGTACGACTTGGACTGGGAGTAGCCAAAGCTGGCCATCTTGCTGTTGACGATGTAGGTCTCGGTGCCGCCCCACGACAGCAGGAACGGGCGGAACTCCTTGGGCGAGCGGAAGCTGGCCGGGCCGTTGTCCTTCTCGCGCCAGCCGGTGACCTGGGTGTCGCTGACGAACAGCTTGCCGTCGTTGACCAGAAACGCGCCGCGCTCCTGCGACAGACGCAGCTCTTTGACCTTGCCGTTGATTTCCAGCGCGCCCTTCTGCCCGACCACGATCGGCAAGCGTGCCAGATACACGCCCGGCGACACTTCACTCAGGTACTGCTTGGGCACTTGCTTGCTCAGCTCGGTCAGGTCGACATGGCCGTCGTCGACAAAGATCGCCTGGGGGATACCCTGCTGGCGCTGGACCCACTCGGCGGCCTTGTTGTCGCCGCCTATGAATTCCTTGAGCGATTCTTCCTGAAGCATGCGGCGCACGCTGACCTTGCCCTTGCGGCTGCGATCGATCTTGGCTTGCACCGCTTGCGCGGTGTAGCCAGTCAGATCAGGCAGCTTGGGCGGCTCCATGTGCAGCGGCTCGACTGGCGCGCTGGTCACGGTGTAGGTCTTGGCCTGCTGCAGGCCCTTGGCCGTGCCTGGCTCGGCGGCCTGAGCCACGCCTGCGGCCAGCAGCAGGGCGCTGGCAAGCAGGCTGTAGCGAAGCTTGGGTTGCAGGTTCATATCCAGTCCTCGGCGCACGTCAGAAACGCCAGATCACGTCGACAAAGGCGCGGTGCATGTACGAGTCGGCCTCTTTGCCGTAGGCATCGCCAGGCTTGAACACGCCAGCACGCAGGCGTACCAGCGCCGACGGTTCGTCGATCGACTGGCTCAGCGATGCTGGCAGCAGGCCTTGCTTGAAGTACTTGGTGACGACCACGTCCATCTCCTGGCCCAGGTCCTTCTCGCCGTTGACCAGTGGGCGGTTGACGCCTTCGTCATCGACCACCGCATTGATGCCGCTGGAGCCGATGTTCTGCTGGCCGTTGACGCGCCAGAACTTGTGGTAGATCAAGCTGGCGTCGTAGTCGTCGCGCAGCTGCCAGGAGGCGAACAGGGTGGCTGCCTGCAGGTTGCCCAGCTCACCGCGGAAGGCTTCGCCGAAGCGGTGCACCCGCGAGCGGGTGCCGGTGAAGCTGGAGCGATTGCTCTCAAGGCCGGTCTGCTCGTAGTTGTTCGAACCCTTGCTGCCGCCGCCACCGCTGCCACGGGCATAGGCCGCGCCGACTTGCCATTGCGGGTCGAGGCGCAGGCGGATACCGAGATCGGTGGCCCAGGCATTGACGTCGCCGCTCTGCCTGCCGGTGGCGACTTGCTCGTTGCCGACCAGCTCGCTGTTGAGCTTGTCGCGGTCACCGGTCAGCCAGGTCAGGCTGCCCCAGTAGTTGACGGTGTGCTGGTTGCGCCAGTTGTAGGCATCGCTGTTGGCTTCCAGGCCCAGCCAGGTCAGGTCGCCGGTGCGGCGCTTGTCGAGGCCATCAAGGCTCTCGCCAGTGTTTTTCAGGCTGCCGCTGTCATGGGTGTGGTGCGCGCGCAGGCCAACCCAGTGACCGGGGGTCCACTGCGTGGCAACGTCGCCGTAGAAATGGGTGCGGTCCTTGTCTTCCGGAGCCAGCTCGGTGAGGTCGGTGCGGTATTCGCTGAAGCGCTGGGCCATGCCCAGGTTGGCCCGCAGCAGGGTGGTGTCGAAGGTCCAGTTGAGCGCTTCGATGTTGCTGTCACGCCACATGCCGTCGTCGTTGCGCAGGCGCTGGCGGCCGAGCCGCAGTTGCTCGCCGGGGTAGGCGGTGAAGCCGCTGTAGCCGACCCAGAACTCGCGCATGGCCAGGTAGCTTTTGTCGGCTTTGCGGCCGTCGGCAGCGGTGTCGACGGTGCTGCCATCGTCGGACTGGCGCAGGGTGTCGGTCTCGATGGTGTCGGTGGCCGCGACCGCCTGGCCCATGGCAAAGGCGCTCCAGTTGCCACGCTCGCCGTAGACCCAAGGGCGCAGGTCCAGACCCAGGCCTTGCACATCACCGCCGGAGCGGGTGCCGAGGTCGCGGTCGTCTTCCGACTGGCCGGTGATTTTCACGTCGAGGCCGAAGTTCTTCTCGGCGGTGATATCGGCCAAGGTCGGGCACGACCAGAGCAGGGCGAAGCTCAGGCCGATCCCGGCCTTCACGAAGGGGTTGAGCGTCATAGGGAGGAATCCTCGGCGTCTTCATCGTCTTGCAGGGCTTCGATGGCCATCATGCTGTTGCCGGCTTTGGCCATGCTGCCGCGCGCCTGCTGCTCTTGCGCAAGCAGGCGCTGGGCCTGGCTGCGCTGCTCAGGCGTCAGTTGCTGATCGAGTTGCTGCAGCAGTTCGGTCGACTGCTGCGACGGGTTGGCCTGCGCCAGGCTGGCGAATACCCAGGCATTGCCAGGGTTCGGGCGGATGCCGTGGCCTTCGCTGTACAGCTGAGCCAGCGCATAGTCGGCGCTGAGCTGACCGCCGCGGGCGGCGTTGAGCAGGTGATCGACCGCCTTTTGCGGCTCGACCTGGCCGAGGTAACCACGGCGGTACAACTGGCCGAGGTAGTAATGGGCGCTGATTTCGCCGGCAGCAGCGGCGGCTTGCAGATGAGTTTCGGCTTTGGCCGCATCGGCTGGCAGGGTCTTGCCTTCGTAGTACAGGCGGCCCAGCAGCAGCTCGGCACGCGGCTGTTCGGCGGCGCGGCCTTTGTCGATGTAAGCCAGCAACTGGTCGGTGTCGCCCAGCTCGGGGAAGTCATACAGCAACTGCGCCAGGCTGACCCAGGAGGCCGGGTTGGCCGGGGCAACCTGCTCGAGCAGGTCCTTGGCGGTTTTCTCGTCGGTCTGGCCCAGGCTGCGATCAGCCAGTACCCGCGCCACGCTGTCGACCCGGCTGGCCGGTACGCTACCGCGGGCATAGGCCGACTTGAGCTGCTCAAGCAGGGCAGTGCGTTGCTCGGCCTGGTTGCGTTTCTGGTAGACGGTGGCCAGCTCGACATAGCAGATGTCGGTGCTGTTCAGGGCGGTTTTGCAGATGCGCTCGACATCATCCAGGTGCTGATCGTAGCTGCCCTGGGTGCGGTAGAGGAGGATCTGCGCCAGGCCCGCTTCCGGGTTGCCGGCAGCGCGCCATTGTTCGATCTGTTGCTGCGCGTTGACCTTGGGGAAGCTCTGCGGGTATTGCAGATATAGCATCGCCAGCGGGATCAGGGTGTTGCTTTCGCCCTGGGCGGCGGCGCGCTTGAGCAGGCTTTCGGCCTCTTCGCGCTCGGCCTGGGTGCTGTCCGGTTTGGCTACCAGCAGGCGGCCAAGGCGGGCCTGGGCCCGCGACGAGGTGCTGGCGGCGGCGCGGTAGGTGGCTTCGGCCTGCTGCAGCTGCGCAGGGTCGCGCGTGGCCACCTGAATATCGGCCAGGCCGACCTGCGCATCGCTGTAGCCGAGATCAGCCAAGGCCTTGTAGTTGCGCTCGGCAGTGGCGGTGTCGCCACGCTTGAGCGCTTCGTTGGCCAGGCGCTGATCGGGCAGGCCGGCGCAGCCACTCAGGGCAATGGCGATCGCCAGTGAGCACCAGGTGGCTGGGCGCGCGCCGGGCGACGCCATGGGTAGGTTGAACAGGCTCATGGTCAGATCCTCTTACAGCCCACGGGCCGCAGCTTTGCTGATCAGCCAATCCAGCGAAGGGCCGCGATCGCTGTTGACCGCTGCCGGGCGACCGGCCAGTTCGGCGGGCAAGGCACCGTCGGGTTTGATCTGCACGCGGATGTCGGAGGCCAGGTCTTCGCTGTTGAGGCTTGCGCTGCTGACGATCTGGCCAGTGCGCACTTCGTCTTCACCGGCGATCTGGAAGTTAACCTTGGTGCCCGGCTTTACCTCGTCGAACTGGCGGTAGCTGAAGCGCGCCTCGATCATCGGGTTGGTGGTGCGCGGTACCAGGTGGAAGATCGGCTGGCCTTTGCTGGCGTACTGGTCGTCATCCACCAGTTGCTCGGCGACGACGCAATCACACGGGCTGGTAAGGGTACCGGCGAGTTGCTTGCCGAACAGTTCCTCGACCTTGGCCGGCTCCAGCTGCGAGTCGTCCAGGTGGCCTTTGAGCATGTCCAGCATGCTGGTGCTGAAGCTTGCCAGTGGCGCGCCCTTGACCACTTGCCCGCCGCTTTCGACCAGGCTCTTGACGGTGCCGTCGCGGGGCATGGTCACGGTGGTGGTCGGCACGGCGACCACACCGGCTTCGGCGTGGCTGACGAAGTACATGCCATACAGCGACTTGGCGACAAAACAAAAGGCGGCGATACCGACCACGAACACGCCCAGGGTCACGGTCACGGCACGCAGGCGGCCAAACGCGCTCAGACCCGAGCCGCCGTCCTTCTGCTTGCGCGCCTTGGTGAAGTTGTCGCGTTGCAGGGTACTGAGCACGTCACCGGCAGTGATCAACTCGCCCGACAGGTGCGAGGTGATGATGTGGCGCAGGGTGGCGATGTCACGTGGCTCGAGGTTCTGGAACTCCGCACCGGTACGGCCGGTGGCGGCGTCGCTGGTGCGCACCAAAAACTCGATGTCCATCGACAGGCCGAGGTTGTCGACCACGAACTGCAGGCGACCGCGGATCACTTCGCCGATCGGCAGTGCGCGCTTGGCCTGGAAGGACAGGCCGCCAGCAGACAGGTCATCGACCTTGGCCTCTTGCGGCTCACGGTTGCCGTCCACAAAACGCAGCTTGGCGGGGATACGCACCCGGGCGTGTTGGCGCTGGGCTTCGGACTCATGCACGACATTGACGTTGACGGCGTTATTCATGGCGATTTCAAGTTCCTGTTAGTTCTGATCCGGAGGGGCTCACACGACCATGAACAGCACAGCAACGAAGATGCTGGCCGCCGAGAAGGTCATGGTCCGCGAGGACCAGGTGTTGAACCATTGTTGAAAGCTGGCAAGGTCACGCTTGAGGGCAGTCGGCTGACGCGTCCAGGACTGCTTGTCGAGGCGGAAGAACACGTAGATCTTCATCATCGCGCCGACGATCTGGTTGTAATAAAGGATCACGGGATAGGCCGGGCCTACCTTGTGCCCCGAGCACAGCAGCATGATCGTCAGGATCAGCCGGGTGATGCCGATCCACAGCAGGTACACCAGCAGGTATGCCATGCCGAATTTCAGGCTGGCGATCACCGCCACAGTCAGCCCGAGCAGGCTGGTCCACATCGACACACGCTGGTCGAACAGCACCAGGCTGGTGAACGGGCCGAGGCGCTTCAGGCCCAAGCCAAGGGCGCGCGAGTTCTGCCGCAGGTTGTTGCCGTACCAGCGGTACATCAGTTTGCGGCTGGCCTTGAGGAAGCTCTTTTCCGGCGGGTGCTCGACCGTGTTGATCGCCGCGTCCGGTACGTAGAAGGTGTCGTAGCCAAGGCGCATCAGGCTGAACCAGCTCGACTTGTCGTCACCGGTAAGGAACTTGAAGCGGCCCAGGCGCCAGTGCATCAGTGAGTCGCTTTCGACATCGGCGATGAACTCGGGGTTGGTCACCACGCTGGCGCGGAACATCGACATGCGCCCGGTCATGGTCAGTACGCGCTTGGACAGGGCCATCGAGCACATGTTGATGTGGCGCTGGGCGAAGCGCAGCTTGTGCCACTCGCTCATGATGTAGCCGCCGCGCACTTCGCAGAATTCGTTGGTGGTCAGGCCACCGACATTGGGGTACAGCTTGAACCAGGGTACGGTCTTGCGCACGATGCCGTCGCCGAGCACGGTGTCGCCGTCGATCACGGCCACTACGGCATGCTGGTCGGGCATCATCCGCGAGATGGCACGGAAGCCGAAGGCCAGGCCATCGCGCTTGCCGGTACCGGCAATACGCACGAAATCGAGGGTGACGTGCTCTGGTGGGTTGTATTTGGCCCACAGGCTTTTCACCAACAGCTCATCGCACTTTTCCACCAACGAGCAGACCACGGTGGTCGGGTAGCCGCAGTTGATCGCTTCGCGAATCACCGAGCTGTACACCTGCGCGGTGGTCAGCGCATCGATGCGAAAGCTGGTGACCATCAGGTACACATGCGATGGCGCGGCGTCGTTGCCCAGCTTGCGTACCTTGTTGCGCAGGTACGGATAGACGCCATACAGGAAGATCATGCCGCGGATGAAATGGGTGGCGCCCATCGAGTAACGCCAGATGCCGACCGCACCGACCAGGAAGATGAAATGCTTCGACTCGGAATCGAAGATGTCGCTGGGCAGGGCCAGGGCGATCAACATGAGCAAGCTCATGTAGAGCAGCCATCCGGCGCACTGCATCAGTACTGTCTGGAACCTATGCATGTTCGGCATCCGTCACGAAATTCAGTAGAGAGCGGGGCCTTGCGGCCCCGCGTCAGGCTGGCTTACCAGCAGATGCCTTCGGTGCGGCTGGTGCTGCAGGTGGGCTTGCTCATGAAGCCAACCAGGTCGATCACTTGCTTGCCGGCCGGCGCTTGCTGGGCAAGGGCGCGGAACTGCTCGTCACGGTTGCCGAGGATGATGATTTCGGCGTCGTTGATGACTTGCTCGAAGTTGGCGTTGAGCAGCGACGAGACGTGGGGGATCTTCGACTCGATGTACTCTTTGTTGGCGCCGTGGACACGGGCGTACTCAACGTTCTGGTCGTAGATGTTGAGCTGGTAGCCTTTACCAATCAGGCGCTCAGCCAGTTCCACCAGCGGGCTCTCGCGCAGGTCGTCGGTGCCGGCCTTGAAGCTCAGGCCGAGCAGGGCGATCTTGCGTTTGTCGTGGCTCTCGATGATGTCGAAGGCGTTCTGCACCTGCGATTCGTTGCTGCGCATCAGCGAGTCGAGCAGCGGGGCACGTACGTCGAGGCTGGCAGCGCGGTAGGTGAGGGCGCGCACGTCCTTGGGCAGGCACGAGCCGCCGAAGGCGAAGCCTGGGCGCATGTAGTACTGCGACAGGTTGAGCACGGTGTCCTGGCAGACCACGTCCATCACTTCGCGGCCATCGACGCCGACCGCCTTGGCGATGTTGCCGATCTCGTTGGCGAAGGTGACCTTGGTCGCGTGCCACACGTTGCAGGTGTACTTGATCATTTCGGCAACGGCGATGTCCTTGCGGATCACCGGCGCATCGAGCTCTTCGTACAGCGCTTGCAGGACGTCGCCGCTGGCGGTGTCGAACTCGCCGATGACAGTCATCGGTGGCTGGTCGTAGTCCTTGATCGCGGTGCTTTCACGCAGGAATTCAGGGTTGACCGCGACACCGAAGTCGACGCCGGCCTTTTTCCCCGAGCAGTCTTCCAGGATCGGGATGACCACGTTCTTGACGGTGCCAGGCAGCACGGTGCTGCGCACCACGATGGTGTGGCGGCTGGCTTTGTCACGCAGCACGTAACCGATTTCGCGGCAAACCGATTCGATGTACTCAATGCCCAGGTCGCCGTTTTTCTTGCTCGGCGTGCCGACGCAGATCATCGACACGTCGCTGGCGCGGATGGCCTCGGCGAAGTCCGTGGTGCCACGCAGACGGCCATTGGCGATGCCCTGTTGCAGCAGTTGCTCAAGGCCCGGCTCGACGATGGGCGACTTGCCCTTGTTGATCAGGTCGATCTTGGTCTGCGACACATCCACACCAATCACTTCATGGCCCCGTGCCGACAGGCAGCCTGCACACACTGCACCCACATAACCCAAACCAAAAATGCTGATACGCATCGCTTTCACCTCAAGTGTTTATCACGCCGACTCTTCCACGGAAGTGCCGGCCGGTTTGATTAACCAGCATTAATTCGGGCGCACTTTGCCAAGGCGAGTGCACACTTCACCGAACGCAGGCATGAATAAATCCGGAGTGCACAACGGTGTGCACTCTAAGTAGGCAGTCAAAGACTGATCATTAAAAAACGTGCCCTGAAATGCAGCCGTCTTTACTGCAGCGCGCTACGTGGCGAACTGCTGTGCTTGTTCTTTCAAGTGGATAAATCCTTTGAAATCAACCACTAGGACGTTTAAGGGGCTTGCATCTCCTTCAGCTGGCAGCGCGCTTGGTGGTTACCGTGGCGTCTGCCTAAGTTCTTCGGCCGGGTAGTAGGTACCTGCCGCTTGTCATCTGTAAGTCATCTCTCACATGCAGCGATGAAGATTCGTTACGGGTCCTATGAGGGGCACCTTGGGGGCAAAGTTCCTGAACCGAAACTGACGAAGTGAAAGATTTCTAAATATTTATCTAAGTGCGCATAGTTGCATGGTGATAGCACGCGACGGTTTCACCCCGGTATATAAAGGGTGAAAACCCAGCGGGATGGTTATATGCCATCACCGGAAAAATAATTGCAAAATTCGTCAAAAAATTACGAACGGTCTGCTGGCGCGGCGGCGTCGAGCTTGGCTTGTCGATTATTTGGCGCCTGATGTTTGGCGTTTAATGCCGCTCCGCCCCGTCTATCACGCGGTGCTCTGCAATGGGGCTCACATGCCGTAACAGAGCAAGACCTTACGAACCTTAAGGGTTTGAGGCTGGGTGCCGTTAGAGATGATGGATGAGCTGCAGGTGCTGGCCTGGAACGATGGAGCGTCGTGGGCAGCCTTGGATCAGAAGTCACCTTCAGCAGCCAGTGAGCAGCGCCCATCCGATGAAGGGTGCGCGCTGCCACCCAGCAGATCCGATCCACGGAGCTGCCCAATAGGGAAGAGTCAATATGAGAAATCTGATGGTAGGCATCATGGGCGCTGTATCCCTGTCCTCTGTGGGGCTGGCGCATGCTGGGCCGCCTGTAGAGGTAACATTCAAAAGCATGGGGTCGGCGAAAGCGACCCTGAAAATAGTTACTTCCAATGAGTCCAGCACTTACTTGGCTGCCAAGCCAAAGCCCGCTGAAGAAGTCCCTGCTGGGGCTAGCAATAACTTTACGGTACAGCGAGTAATTAGTCCTGACGTGAACGCGGCTATGGTGCGATACACGATCGGTCAGAAGACGTGTGCTTTCGGCACCACGTTTCAGATGCGGGTGTTGCCCGGGGGAATAAAAAAGCCGGAATGGACCAAAACGGCCACCCCGTCTGGGGGAGCCACCTGTACGGCGATCATTACTGCTACTGCTGCTAATTACTCATGGCGAGTTGAGTTCGTGATGAAGTAGCGTTTTACCCAACAGCGCCGCCCGCTCAGGTGTAACGAGTGGGTTGCACATGATCTGGGCGTGCGCTTAATCCAAGGCGGGCGCTCGAAATGAACAGGTGCATGATGCAAATAAAGAATAATGAATTCACCCTGAATAGCGCCAGTGAGGTACGAGTTTCCGCACGCAATACTGGTGATCAAAGCTCACCTGTAAATGGTGTGGTTGTCAGCGAAAACAGCCAGGAAACCCTATCATCCCTTGCTCAGAGGCTGAGTGCAGCTGAACAACGCGCAAGTGCTCGTGACAGTCAATTAAGCCGTAAGGAACTAACCGCTCTGGCTGCATCCATCAGAGAAAAAGTGTATGGCGCAAGTTACGATCTCAACAAAGCAAAACATGAAGCAGAATTACCTGGCAGCGATGACCCTCAGTGGCTTGCAAGTGCCCGGCAAGCGACGGATTTTATCAATGGTCGAAGTGAGAACCCATTCTTTGGCATGAGTGCACAGCAGTTGAGTGTTATTGCCTATGACGAAGGAGGTTCGTTCACGACTAATGAACGTCAGGCGGCGATGATTGAGTCAGGTCGGCAGTACAGTGAATGGTCAAAGTCTGTGGTTGGGAAAATGTGGGATGAGTATCAGCAGAGAGGAAAAAGTACCGAAGGTCTTAAGGAGATCTTGGCATATTACAAGGCGCTGCCACCAATAGAGGAGTCACGTTACGGCAATTACGAAGTGGAAATCATGCTTCAGCTGGACGTGCAGGAAGTTGACTGGCCAGAATTCAATACGTCTCTTCTTGATATGTTGGCCAACGAATGGAAACCCGCTAATGAACGCGAGGATGCGGCCGGCGACGAGGGCAGCGCCAAAGGTCTTGGCAACGAGGCAAGTCCCTCATGAGTCCCGCCATCTCGCTTGAACACGTCCACCATTCACTCGGCGGCGAGGTGATCCTTGGTGATGTCTCGCTGTCGATCGCTCATGGTCAATCCTGCGCCATCGTTGGCCCGTCAGGCTCTGGCAAAAGCACGCTGCTTAACCTGATCGGTCTGCTCGATGAACCCTGTCATGGCCGTGTGCTGATCGGTGGTGAGAACATGACCGGTGCCAGCGGTGCGCAACGGGCAATGATGCGTAACCGCAGCATCGGCTTCGTCTTCCAAAGCTTCCACTTGCTGCCGCGCTTGACTGTGCTGGACAACGTTGCCTTGCCGCTTTTTTATCGCGGCATGCCTGTGCTGCGGGCCAGATGCGCCGCGCGACGGCAGCTGCAGTCGGTCGGGTTGGGGGCGCGCATGAGCCATCGGCCAGCCGAGCTTTCCGGCGGCCAGCGTCAACGCGTCGCGATCGCCCGCGCGTTGGTCGGCGAGCCGCAGTTGTTACTCGCCGATGAGCCCACCGGCAACCTTGATGGCGAAGCGGCGGCAGATGTGCTTGAGCTATTGAAAGCGCTCAATCGTGAGCGCGGTGTGACGCTGTTGCTGGTCACTCATGATCCCGCGATGGCCAGCCACATGCAGCGCTGCTTGAACGTGTGGGCAGGGCAGGTCGGCGATGCTCGCTGAACATTACGGGCCGAGCGCTTCTCAGCGGCTGGCCGAATCGATAGCAAACCTGGGCACGATGGGGCGTCGCGCCTGGCTGGGCTTGTTGGGCATTGCGGTGGGCTGCGCCGCAGTGGTGGCGTTGCTCAATGTCGGCCATAGCGCCGCCTTGCAATCTCGGCAGTTATTTCAAGGCATGGGCAGCGAGTTGCTGGTCGCCACTTTGCAGCGTGATAGCGAGACCCCGGCGATGACGGTTCAGCCGCCGCAGCTGTCAGCGGTTTCACCACTGCTGATCAGCGCAGCGCCGCTGGCGATGGCGCCGGTCGAGGTGCGTCTGGGCGCTATCACTGAAGCGCTCATGGTCACAGGCAGTACACCGGCGTTAGCCACTGTTCTCGACCTGACCGCCGACCAGGGACGGTTGTTGTCAGAGCATGACGCCCACAGCCCTTACCTGCTGCTGGGGGCGATCGCTGCGCAGCAACTGCAGGCGTGCGTGGGCGACCAGTTGCAGCTGGGTCGCTATCTGTTCGAAGTGATCGGCATCCTTGCTCCGATTGGCTACAACCCGTTGCTGCCAGTGGCGGTCGATGACGGCTTGCTGATACCGCTGCAAGCCATGCGCCGCTTGTCATCGGCACCGCAGATCAGCGCGGTAGTGGCGCTGGCGCGCGATTCACAAAGCGTGCGCGTTGCTGCTGATGAATTGGCCGGTGATCTGCGCATGCAACTGCCCGGCGCTGAAGTCGAAGTGCAGGTACCCCAGCAGTTGCTTGATGGCATGGCCAGCCAGGCGCGTCTGTTCAGCTGGTTGTTGGCAGGCCTGGGCGCTATCGCACTGCTGGTTGGCGGCGTAGGCGTCATGAATGTAATGCTGATGAGCGTCATCGAGCGGCGGCGTGAGATCGGCGTACGCATGGCGCTCGGCGCACGGCCTGTGGATATCGCTTGGTTGTTTCTGCTCGAGGCGGTGATTCTGGCAAGTGGCGGGGCTGTGCTTGGTTCGATGGTTGGGGTACTGGCCGCCTGGTTGTTCGCTTGGCTGTCGGGCTGGGATTTTGCCCTTGATCCCTGGTCGATACCGCTGGGCGTGGTCAGTGCGCTGCTGATCGGGGTGTTCTTCGGCCTGCAGCCGGCGCTGGCTGCTGCGCGTCTGCAACCCGTGGCAGCGCTGCGTGATGAATGACCGGATGATGCGCTGCTGCCTGCTGCTGTGCCTGCTGCCTGGTATCACCGCAGCCGCCTTGCGCTCGCCTGGCCAGATCATCCCCGGGGCGGTTTCGGCCAAGGCGGTTACAGCTCGTGACGAGCTGGTGTTGAGTCTGAGCGACGCGATTGCCTTGGCCTTGCGCGACAACCGCAGTATTCGCAGTGCTTACTTGCAGCGCATTGCTGACAAGTTCGAGCTGCGCGTTGCAGCTGACCGCTACGCGCCACAACTTTCCTTCAAGGCGCAGTATCAGGCCAACCGCAATCAGGACGATCGCTATCGCCAGGCGGAGTTAACGCCCAGCGCGAGTGTGCTGACGGCTTACGGCACCCGCGTGAGTCTCGACTGGGCCTACGGCCAGACTCGGGGCAATGCAGCTGGGCCGCGTTATCGTGACGGCGCTAACCTTATGCTGATCCAGCCGCTGCTCAGAGGTGCAGGGCGTGACATAGCCATGGCACCGTTGCATCAGGCGGAACTGGCTGAGCAGGCCAATCGACTGGCCCTCAAAGATCAAGTGTCACACACCATCACCAGCATCATTGGCTTGTATCGCGACTTGTTACGTGCGCAGGAACAACTAAACATCACCGATGATGCACGGCAACGGGCCAGCCAGCTGATTGCCGTCAACCGCGAGCTGATTGACGCCGGGCGCATGGCCGCGTTCGAGATTGTTCAGGCCGAAGCAGAGCTGGCCAATCAGGAACTGGCTCTGGAGGGCAGTCGTAATAACCTGCACGCTGGCCGCCTGGCGCTGCTGCAAGCACTGGCTCTGGACCTGGACACGCCCTTGCGCGTTAGCGAAGAGGCGGAAGCCGAGCCGATCGGGCTAGATCCGAGGCGGGCTTTAGCCCAGGCTGAAGCCTTGCAGCCGATCTATCTGCTGCAGTTGCTGGCCGATCAGCAAGCAGACCTCGATCTGCGCCTTGCCAAGGATCAGCAGCGCTGGGACTTGTCGTTGATCGGTGCTACCAGCCAGGCCCGTGAGCGGCCAAGTTCCGGCAAGGTCTGGGAACACTATCTGGGGTTGCAGTTGGAAATCCCAATTGCTGACTTGAGCCGGCGGCAAGGGCTGGTACGGGCCCAAGTCGCCGTTGATAGTCGACGCTTGCAACTGGCCGACGCCCGTCAGCAACTGCAGCGCGAGGTTGTCGATGGCGTGCGCGAAGTGCAGGTCAGTTGGCGCCAGTTGCAAATCGCCGGGCGAGCACTGGATCTGTCACGGCGCAAGCTCGCCATCGAACAGGAGAAGCTAGCGCTCGGCCTGTCGAGCAACTTTCAGGTGCTCAGTTTCGAGAGCGATCTGCGCGGCGCACAGAGTGCACGGCTGGACGCGCAGGTCGCCTATTTGAATGCGCAGACCGCTCTTGACTTGATTCTGGGCACGACATTGGACAGCTGGGACGTGGCCATCAATGACTAGGCAGCAGGTGTTGGCAATTTCGATGCTGGTGCTTGGCTGCCTTCTGCTTAGCCCATGGCGCCCTTGGCCGGCAGAAGTGAGCGAGAATAGCGTCGGCTCATGGCTGCGGATCGAGCCGCAACTCATCGAGCAGCGCCTTGGCGTGCTCGGGCGGATTCAGGCTGTTCGTCAAGTGACCGTGGCGGCGCCGTTTGCCGGCCTGCTTCAGGCGCTGCCGATAGCGCCGGGGCAGCAGGTGGCAGCGGGAGATATCATTGCTGTACTCGACACTGCCGAACTGGACCCGCAGGTTCGCCAAGCTGAAGCGCAGCTGCTGCAGAGCCAGCGCGCGTTGCGGCAACTGCAAGCCTGGGCAAGCGGCTCGGAGATGGCCCAGGCCAAACGCGCGCAGGCTATGGCCAGCAGCAGCCTGGAGCTCGCGCAGGCAGCCTTGAAGCAGACGCAGCGGCTGTTCGACCGGGGTATCGTCGCCCGTCAGGAAGTGGAGGCCTTGCAGCAACAAGTGGTGATGCTGCAGCAGGACCTGCTTGATGCCAGGCAGCATCTGCGACAAACCCGTGAGCGCGGGCAAGGCGTAGATTTGCGACTGGCGAGCATTGAACTCGACGCTGCTCAAGCGCGCCAGCGCGAGTTGGCGGCGTTACGTAACCAGTGCGAGGTTCGCGCACCGTTCAGTGGGCTGCTGGTGCCCCGGCCAAGCGAGGACCGCCAACTTGCGCTGCAAGTCGGCCAGTTGGCCAGTCAAGGCACGCCGCTGTTTGTGCTGGTCGATCTGAGCCAGTTACAGGTGCGCGCCGCACTGGAGCAAAGCGATCTGCACAAGGTTCACGAGGGGATGTTCGTGCAGGTAAGCGGGGAGGGGTTTGCTGGGCACACGCTCAACGGCCGGGTCGTCGCGGTTGGTCAGCAGGCCAGGACCGAGGAGGGGCAGGGCGCCTGGTTCGATTTGTTGATTGCTCTGGATACTCAGCCAGACCCGGTCGCGCTGGGCGTTCGGCTAGGGATGAGCGCGCAGGTGACCGTGTTGCTGTACAGCAATGAGCAAGCGCTGGCGGTGCCTGCAGCGGCGCTGCGTACTGACGACGGCAGTGGCCACTACGTGCTGTATCGCGCGGACGACTATCAGCCAGGGCGCAATGTTGTCGTCACGCCCCTGCGCGCAGTGCCGCAAGGCGTCGAAGTTCAAGGGCTGGAGGCGGGTTGGGTCTGGGTGGAGTAAGACGCTGGCGGTCAGCACGTCCTTTGGCGTGTAGGAGCGGCCTCGCCGGAACGCCGGACCGGTCGGAAAGGCGCGCGTAGCGTGCCCTCATTTTCAGCTTCGCCGCCGACATCGCCGGCCCGCTTTGCGGGCCTTTCGCGACACAAGGCCGCTCCTACACGTGATCCCGCAGAAACACCAGCTGATCCGGCTTCGACTGCTCAACACTGTAGTAGTACCCCTGCACATCGAACTGCTTGAGCTGCTCCGGATCGGCGATCCGCTCCTGGATCACGAACCGGCTCATCATCCCGCGGGCTTTCTTGGCGTAGAAGCTGATGATCTTGTACTGGCCGTTCTTCCAGTCCTTGAAATCGACGTTGATGACCCGTGCCTTGAGCGCGCTGCGTTTGACCGCACTGAAATACTCGTTACTGGCCAGGTTGAGCAGCACGTCGTCGCCTTGCTCGGCCAGTGCCTGATTCAGCCATTCGCTGATGCGCGTGTCCCAGAAGGCGTACAGGTCCTTGCCGCGTGGGTTGGCCAGCTTGGTGCCCATCTCCAGGCGGTAGGGTTGCATCAGGTCGAGTGGGCGCAGTAGGCCGTAGAGGCCGGAGAGCATGCGCAGGTGATCCTGGGCGTAGCTGAAGTCGTCTTCACTGAGGCTTTCGGCGTCGAGCCCGGTGTATACGTCACCTTTGAACGCGAGCAGCGCTTGTTTGGCATTGTCTGGGGTGAAGTCTGCGCTCCAGCTGCCAAAGCGTGCGGCGTTGAGGCCGGCCAGTTTGTCCGAGAGGTGCATCAGCTCGCTGATCTGTGCCGGGCTCAGGTCGCGCAGTTGGCTGATCAGCGCCTGCGAGTGATCCAGATACTGCGGCAGGGTGAAACGCTCGGTCACCGGCGGGGTGTCGTAGTCGAGGGTTTTGGCGGGGGAAATCACCGTCAGCATCGGGTCGGCTCCTGAAATCGAATTGGGCCGATTCTACGGGCTGAACCGGGCAAGTCCAAACTATGCCGACGATAGTCACAGAACATCGACGAGGGTCGCGCTATAGTGCCGGCCAGGATGAAATGGAGAATCTGATCGTGCGCATTGCCTTGGCCGTGCTGGCCAGTGTGTTGAGCCTGGCCGTGCAAGCCGCCCCGGTCGCCCCGGCCAGCTTTGATCGCAGCCTGTGGCCAGAGCAACTGGACAGCCCGGTGCTGTTCGATGTGGCGTCGCGGGCCGAGATCCTGTCGTTTGCCCAGGTGCTGCAGGAGAGCGAAATGCTCGACGAGCCGGCGCTGGCGGCGCGGCTGCAGCTCAGGCAGGTCAACCTGCCGGTAGTGCGTGCGGTGCGGGCGCGGATGTGGCAGCGGCTGTGGCAGAACTACCAGCAGGCGCAGCGCAGTTGCGAGCAGGATGCGTCGTTCTGCTATCCGCTCGAGTCGATGGCCGAATTGCGCACCCGGGCGGCCACGTTCAATGCCGATGTCGGCGAGTTCTATGTCGGCTGGACCGAACCCAGCCATAGCTTCCATCGGCGTTACCTGGATGAACAGCTGCGCAAGGCCGCGCTGTTCCCGCAGACCAGCAGCGAGATCGAACGGCTGTCCAGCCGCGAGCGCAACGGCGATGAACTGAATGACCGGATGTTCCTGCTGACCTTTGTTGGCGGACCAGGCGGGCAGGGCAGCAGCACCGACAACCTGGCCGATTACCTGCGCCGGCAGAAACTCAACGCCACCTTCTTCGTCCTTGGCAACCGCCTGCAGCAGCGCCGCGACAGCGGCGCTGGCCGATTGCAGGACGTGTACCGCAAGCAGTGCGTTGGCATCCAGGGCTGGGAGTATCGCTCCCACGCGCAATGGCAGGGTTGGCAGGATTCACTGCGGCGCAGCCAGGCGTGGGTGCAGGCCGAGTTACCCGAGCAGTACGTGCCGCTGTTCCGTCCGCCCTATGGCCAGCGGCGCAGCGATGGTGAGGCGTTCATGGCCAGCGAAGGGCTGCAGGTGTCGTTGTGGGATATCGACGCAATGGACGATGGCGCACTGACCGCCGAGGCATCAGCCCAGCGTGTGGTGACGCTGATGCTGTTGTGGCGCAAGGGCGTTATCCAGTTTCATGACAACCAGAGCAAGGCTCAGCCGGCGCTGGAGTGGCTGCTGCAGCACACGGTGCAGAGCGGTATCGGTTGGCAGGATTGCAAGGAATACGGGCGCGGCGCAGACGCTGACGCAACGGCGCAAAGCGGCGTAGGCGGGTGATGGCGATTGAGCTTGATATATGACTCTAGACCCATGCCGGGGCTTCGCCAAGGTCGGATCGTCATTCGGAAAAATAAACTTCATCAACACGTAAAAAAGCTTTTTTTGTTCATCGTTTTTGCGGTATGAAAGAACCAGACAGCCGATTCCTGCAGCACAGGTGGCGTCATCCAGACCCTCCTTTGCCAGGTGAGCCCCCCGCCCGTAACAACGCGGATACGGGGAGAACGGCGTCACTCTGCGACGCAGCCAGAATGCGTCGCGCGGTTCTGACATAAGGTGCCCGAGTATGGATGACCATGGACGCAACCCTTCCTCCAGCAAGCCAATCCTGTATGTGCTCGATACCAACGTCCTGATCCACGATCCCAACGCCCTGCTCAACTTCGAGGAGCACCACGTCGCTATCCCGATGACGGTGCTGGAGGAACTCGACAAGCTCAAGACGGGCACAAAGACCATCGCCGCCGACTGTCGCCAGGCCATTCGCCTGATCGACCAGACCCTTGCCGACGCGTCACCCAATGACGTCGAACAGGGCGTGCCGATCCAGCGTGGCAAGAGCGGAGCAAAAGGCTTCCTGTCGATCCTGATGGGCCCGCGCAGCGAGCCCAATCGCCTGCTGCCGGAAAACCTCGCTGACAACATCATCATCAACCAGTTGCTGGAACTGCGCGCCAAACGTGCGGATCTTGACGTGGTGCTGGTCACCAAAGACATCAACATGCGCCTCAAGGCGCGCGCCTGCGGCATTGCCGCCGAGGACTACAGCACCGACCAACTGGTTGACGACGTATCGCTGTTGTCCAAGGGCTATCACTCGGTCAGCGGTTCCTTCTGGGACCGCGTCAACAAGGTCGACACGCGTCAGGAGCGCGGCCGTACCTGGCACCGGGTACAACTGACCGACCCGTTGCCGTCGGTGCACGTCAACGAGTTCATCATCGACGAGCAAGGCTTCGTCGGCTGGGTCAAAGGCATCCGCGAGGGCGAACTGCTGTTGCTCGACCTGCACCAGGAGCCGCTGTTGCACCAGGAAGCCTGGGGCCTGAAACCGCGTGACATCCACCAGAGCCTGGCGCTGTTCGCCTTGCTCGATCCGGATATCCATCTGGTCAACCTGACCGGCGCAGCGGGTTCGGGGAAGACCATCCTGGCGTTGGCGGCAGCCATCGAACAAACCATGGTCAGCAAACGCTACCGGCGCATCATCGCCACCCGCAGCGTGCAGGGGCTGGATCAGGAGATCGGCTTCCTGCCCGGTACCGAGGCGGAGAAGATGGAGCCTTGGCTGGGCGCTATCACCGACAACCTCGAAGCCCTGCACATGGACGACGAGAGTACCCACGGCAGTGTCGAGTACATCCTTGAACGGGTACCGCTGCAGTTCAAATCGCTGAACTATATCCGCGGTCGCAGTTTCCAGCAGAGCCTGATCCTGATCGATGAATGCCAGAACCTCACCCCGCACCAGATGAAAACCATCATCACCCGTGCCGGTGCTGGCTCCAAGGTGGTCTGCCTGGGCAACCTGGCGCAGATCGACACCCCTTACCTGTCCGCAACCAGCTCGGGCCTGACCTACCTGACCGAGCGCTTCAAGGACTTCCCCCACGGCGTGCACATCACCCTGCAGGGTGTTCCGCGCTCGGTGCTCGCCGAGTACGCCGAGTCGCATATGTAAACCATCTGGCCGGGCGGTTCGCCGCCCGGTTATTTTCGCTGCGAAAAGCTGACTTGCAGGTTTACACTCTCTGCTCCCTTCACAGGAGCAGAGCAGTGCTGACTCATCTCGATTCCCAGGGGCGCGCCAATATGGTCGACGTCACTGAAAAAGCCGTGACCCAGCGCGAGGCAGTGGCCGAGGCGCGGGTACGCATGTTGCCGCAGACCCTGCAGATGATCGTCGACGGTGATCACCCCAAGGGTGATGTGTTCGCCGTGGCGCGTATTGCCGGTATCCAGGCGGCGAAAAAGACCAGTGACCTGATCCCGCTGTGCCACCCGCTGATGCTCACCAGCGTCAAGGTCGAGCTCACAGCCGATGGCGTTGATGGCGTGCGTATCGTTGCCCGCTGCAAGCTCGCCGGGCAGACCGGAGTGGAGATGGAAGCACTGACGGCTGCCAGCGTCGCCGCGCTGACCATCTACGACATGTGCAAGGCCGTCGACAAAGGCATGGTCATCGAACAGGTGCGCCTGCTGGAGAAGGTCGGCGGCAAGAGCGGCGACTTCAAGGCGGCCGCGCAATGAGCGTCGAGGTGGTGTACTTCGCCCGCTATCGCGAGCTGCTTGGGCGTGACGGCGAGCGTCTGGAGGGCGACTTCGAAAATGTTGAAGCAGTGCGCCAGGCGCTACTTGGCAAAGGCCCGGAGTATGCCGTGCTCGCCGAGCAGAACCTGATGTGCGCGCGCAACCAGGACCTTTGCCGTTTGGCTGAACCACTGGCAGATGGCGACGAAGTGGCGTTTTTCCCACCGGTGACCGGAGGCTGAACATGGCCGTACGAGTGCAGCAACAGGCGTTCGATCCCGGCGCCGAGGTCAATGCCATGCACGCAGCCAATGCCGGCGTCGGTGCGGTGGTGAGTTTTGTCGGCTATGTGCGCGACTTCAACGATGGCCGCGAAGTGGCGGGGATGTTTCTCGAGCACGCCCCCGGCATGACCGAAAAGGCCCTGACCAAGATCATCGTCGAAGCCGAGCAGCGTTGGCCGTTGCTCAAGGTTGAGGTGCTGCACCGTATAGGGACGCTTCAGCCCGGCGAGCCGATCGTTTTTGTCGGCGTCGCCAGCGCGCACCGTCAGGCCGCCTTCGATGGCTGCAACTTCATCATGGATTACCTGAAAACCCGCGCGCCGTTCTGGAAGAAAGAAACCACCGAAGACGGACCACGCTGGGTCGAGGGCAGGCACAGCGATCAGCAGGCTGCCGAACGCTGGTAGTTCGGCAGGGCCTGCGATCGGACTATCAGTGCGCCTTGCGCGGCACAGCCTGAAGCAGCTCGTCAGGCGGCATTTCGCACTTGATCTTGCGACCCAGCAGGGCTTCGATGCCCGGCAACTGATACGAGTCGTCTTCACCCGCAAAACTGATCGAGATGCCAGCGGCGCCAGCGCGGCCGGTGCGGCCGATGCGGTGCACGTAGTCGTCCGGATCTTCCGGCAGGGTGAAGTTGATCACGTGGCTGATGCCATCGATGTGAATCCCGCGCCCGGCAACGTCGGTAGCGACCAGCACGGTGACGCGCCCTTCGCGGAAATTCTCCAGAGTACGAATACGCTTGTGCTGCGGTACATCGCCGGACAGCTGAGCGGCGTTGATGCCATCGCGCACCAGGCGCTCTTCGATACGCCGTACTTCGTCCTTGCGGTTGGCAAAGACCATCACCCGTTCCCACTTCTGCTGGGTGATCAGGTTGTACAGCAGCTTGTACTTGTCGCTGCCGGCAACGGCGTAGACGTGCTGCTCGACAGTTTCGCTGGCGACGTTTTCCGGCTCGATCTCGACGATCGCCGGGTTGGTGGTCCACTGCTTGGCCAGGTTCATCACGTCGTCGGTGAAGGTCGCCGAGAACAGCAGGGTCTGCCGTTCGCTCTTCGGCGGGGTCTGGCGGATGATCTGCCGGACCTGAGGGATGAAGCCCATGTCGAGCATACGGTCAGCTTCATCGAGCACCATCACTTCGACCATGTCCAGGTGCACTTCGCCGCGCTGGTGGAAGTCCAGCAGGCGGCCCGGGGTGGCCACCAGAATGTCGCAGTGACGGGCTTCAAGCGCTTTGAGCTGCTTGTCGAAGTCCATGCCGCCAACAAAGGTCATGACGTTGAGGCCGCTGTACTTGGTCAGGTCGGCGGCGTCCTTGGCGATCTGCACCACCAGCTCGCGGGTCGGCGCGATGATCAGCGCACGCGGCTCGCCCATGTAGCGCTCTTTCGGCGGCGGCGTCTGCTGCAGCTGGGAAATGATCGAAATCAGAAACGCGGCCGTCTTGCCGGTACCGGTCTGGGCCCGGCCGATGGCGTCCTGACCGCGCAGGGTATAACCCAGAACCTGGGCCTGGATCGGCGTGCAGTACGGGAAGCCGAGGTCTTGAATGGCATGCATCAGCTCGTTGCTGAGCTTGAAGTCGTGGAAGCGGGTCTTGCCTTCCTGAGCTTCGACGACGAAATCTTCCGGCTTCCACAGGCTGGCCTGTGGCTTGGGCTTGCGTTCGCGGCGAGGCTTGGCTTGCGCAGGCTTTTCGCTGCGCGGCGATACAACCGGCGCAGCAGCAACGGCAGGCTCGGGGTGAGGCTTGACCTCGGTAGCAGGCGGTAGAACCGCAGGTGCGGGTGCTGTCTCAGTGGCTTGGGGAGCAGCCGTTTGCGCTGCGGCGTCTCCCTTGCCGAATATCTTTTTCAGTGCCTTCAGCACGGTCATCTCGTTATTTGATTAAGGAATATACGCCGGCCAGTGTAATGCAAGATTCGGGCGCGGCGTAGGAGAATGCACCGGCAGCTGCCTGCCGGCCGGGTTCAACGCAGCCGTTCGCTGAGCCAGTCGTAGATATCGGCAAGCTCGGCCACGGCCACTTCATGCTCCATCGGGTACTCCTGCCAGCGCGCGGCGACGTTCCATTGGCTCAGGTACTCGAAGGCGGTGCGGCCCATCGACGGGATCACCACCGGGTCATGGATGCCGTGCAGGCACAGTGCAGGAGTGCGCTCCTGGCAGGCACTGAGTTGGTGCTCGGCGCTGAAGGTCGGCGCGTAGGTCGACAGGGCAATGACCCCGCCGAGCGCTTCCTGCCACTTTATATAGGCAGTGTGCAGCACTACCGCGCCGCCCTGGGAAAACCCGGCGAGGATGATCCGCGCCAAGCTGATGCCTTTGGCCTGCTCGGCCTTGATCAGCTGGATGATCTGCTCGGCCGACTCGTCCAACTGCGCTTCATCGATGGCGCGCGCCGGGGTCATGGCCTTGATGTCGTACCAGCTGGGCATGGCGTAGCCGCCATTGATGGTGACTGGGCGGGTCGGCGCCTGGGGCATGACGAAGCGCGTGCTGAGCAAACGCTCCTGAAGAAATTCGGCCACCGGTAGGAAGTCGTAACGGTCGGCACCCAGGCCGTGCAACCAGATCACACAGGCGTCAGCGGTGGTTTGCGGTTCGATAATCAACGGGTTGGTCATAACTGCTCCGAATTTGTGCGCGTGTACGTATTAGGTGCATTAAAAAAAGGCAGGGGTAGCGAATGCCTTAACAAGATGTCGCAACTGTACAACTTTTCCTACTTGACGACCGCTTAAACGCTTAAGCCGGCAACTGTGGTACGCGCCTTGCTATGGGTCTACCGATGCGAAGGGATTAACCGGCGACGGTAACACCCCTCGTTTGGATCAAAGGCTGTCACAGAACAGCTCATTGCACCACGTGACCCAAAAACAAGCCAACAGGGGTCGGATGCGCCTCATAAGGGTGCGGTGCAATTCCGGCTCGACACAACAAGAGCGATTTGGAGGTTGTAGATGAAGATGTTGAAAACCACGCTGGCAGTCCTGACCGCTGCCGCCGCGCTGGGTGCAACCAGTTTTGCCCAGGCCGGCGCTACGCTGGATGCGGTAAAGAAAAAGGGCTTCGTCCAGTGTGGCGTGAGCGATGGCCTGCCGGGTTTCTCGGTACCTGACGCCAAGGGCAACATTGTCGGCATCGATGCCGATGTGTGCCGTGCGGTAGCCGCTGCAGTGTTCGGCGATGCCACCAAGGTCAAGTTCAGCCAGCTCAACGCCAAGGAGCGCTTCACTGCGCTGCAGTCCGGCGAAGTCGATGTACTCTCGCGCAACACCACCTGGACCAGCTCGCGTGATGCTGGCATGGGCCTGGTCTTCGCTGGCGTGACCTACTACGACGGCATCGGCTTCCTGGTCAATAAGAAGCTCGGTGTTTCCAGCGCCAAGGAGCTGGACGGCGCGACCGTCTGCATCCAGGCAGGCACCACCACCGAACTGAACGTCTCCGACTACTTCCGCGCCAATGGCCTGAAGTACACCCCGATCACCTTCGACACCTCCGACGAGAGCGCCAAGTCGCTGGAATCGGGCCGTTGCGATGTGCTCACCTCGGACAAGTCGCAGCTCTACGCACAACGCTCCAAGCTGGCAGCACCGACCGACTACGTGGTACTCCCGGAGACCATCTCCAAGGAGCCACTGGGCCCTGTCGTGCGTAAAGGTGATGAAGAGTGGTTCAGCATCGTCAAGTGGACCCTGTTCGCCATGCTCAATGCCGAAGAAGCCGGCCTCACCTCGAAAAACGTCGAGGCTGAAGCCAAATCCGGCAAGAACCCGGACAACGCCCGCCTGCTCGGCGCTGACGGCGAATACGGCAAAGACCTCAAGTTGCCCAAGGACTGGGTGGTACAGATCGTCAAGCAAGTGGGTAACTACGGCGAAGTGTTCGAGAAGAACCTTGGCAAGAGCACCCCGCTGCAGATCGATCGTGGCCTGAATGCCCTGTGGAACAACGGCGGCATCCAGTACGCACCACCGGTGCGCTGATGGCTGCACCTGCGGCGGCATCCTGCCGCCGCAGGCTGTTCTGATCCCTTTTTTCCGGGGCACTTCATGCAAAATCAAATCGGCGCACCCAAGGGCTTTTCCCTTAGTGATCCACGTGTGCGCGCGTGGCTGTTCCAGATCCTCACGGTGGTCTGCGTGGTCGGTCTGGGCTGGTACCTGATCCACAACACCCAAACCAACATGCAGCACCGGGGCATCACCTCGGGCTTCGACTTTCTCGAGCGCAGTGCTGGCTTCGGCATTGCCCAGCACCTGATCGACTACACCGAAGCGGACACCTACTCGCGGGTGCTGCTGGTCGGCCTGCTCAACACCTTGCTGGCGAGTGTCATCGGTATCGTCCTGGCGACCTTGATCGGCTTTACCGTGGGGGTCGGCCGCCTGTCCTCCAACTGGGTGGTCTACAAGTTGGCCACGGTCTACGTCGAGACCTTCCGCAACATCCCGCCACTGCTGCAGATCCTGTTCTGGTACTTCGCGGTGTTCACTGCGTTGCCTGGGCCGCGCGGCAGCATCAATATCGATGACCTGTTCTTTATCAGTAGCCGCGGCGTGAACATGCCGGGCGCGTCGATGGCCGATGGCTTCTGGCCGTTTGTGGTTTCGCTGGTGGTCGCCATTGTCGCGGTGGTGCTGATGGTGCGCCAGGCCAACAAGCGCTTCGAGCTAACCGGGCAACCGTTCCACAAGTTCTGGGTCGGCCTGGCGCTGATGGTCGGCATTCCGGCCATGTGCGTGCTGCTGTTCGGCAACCCGCTGCAGTGGGAAGTGCCGCAGCTCAAAGGCTTCAACTTTGCCGGTGGCTGGGTGCTGATCCCCGAGTTCATGGCACTGACCCTGGCGCTGTCGATCTATACCGCTGCGTTTATTGCCGAAATCGTGCGTGCCGGCATCCGCTCGGTCAGCCACGGCCAGACCGAAGCCGCCCGTTCGCTGGGGCTGCGCGAAGGCCCGACGTTGCGCAAGGTGATCATTCCCCAGGCGCTGCGGGTGATCATTCCACCGTTGACCAGCCAGTACCTCAACCTGACCAAGAACTCCTCACTGGCAGCCGTTATCGGCTACCCGGAACTGGTCTCGCTGTTTGCCGGCACCGTACTCAACCAGACCGGCCAGTCGGTCGAGGTCATGGCGATCACCATGGCGGTTTATCTGACGATCAGCATCAGCATCTCGTTGCTGATGAACTGGTACAACAAGCGCATTGCGCTGATCGAGCGGTAGGAGTCGCGCATGAACGCCCATGTTTTCAAACCTGATATGCCACCACCGGTGAAAACCGTTGGTGTGGTGGCCTGGATGCGCGCCAACCTGTTCTCCAGCTGGATCAACACGCTGCTGACCTTCTTTGCCATCTACCTGGTCTGGCTGGCCGTGCCGCCGCTGCTGCAGTGGGCGTTCATCGACGCCAACTGGACCGGCACTACCCGCGCCGACTGCACCAAGGAGGGCGCCTGCTGGGTGTTCGTCCAGCAGCGCTTCGGCCAGTTCATGTATGGCTATTACCCGAGCGATCTGCGCTGGCGCGTCGACCTGACCGTGTGGCTGGGCGTGATCGGCGCTGCGCCGCTGTTCATCCGTCGCTTCCCGCGCAAAGTGGCCTACGGCATTGGCTACCTGCTGGTCTACCCGACGGTGGCGTACTTCCTGCTGCATGGCGGCAGCTTTGGCCTGAGCCAGGTACCGACCTCGCAGTGGGGCGGGCTGATGCTGACCCTGGTGATCGCTACCGTCGGTATCGCCGCGGCATTGCCGTTGGGGATTCTGCTGGCACTTGGGCGGCGCTCGCGGATGCCGGTGATCAAGTCGGTGTCGGTGACCTTCATCGAGTTCTGGCGCGGTATTCCGCTGATCACCGTGCTGTTCATGTCTTCGGTGATGCTGCCGTTGTTCATGCCGGAAGGCATGAGCTTCGACAAGCTGCTGCGGGCGATGATCTTCGTCATCCTGTTCGAGTCGGCGTACATCGCCGAGGTGGTACGGGGTGGCCTGCAGGCCATCCCCAAAGGCCAGTACGAAGCCGCGTCGGCGATGGGCCTGGGTTACTGGCGCTCGATGGGCCTGGTGATCCTGCCGCAGGCCTTGAAGCTGGTCATCCCGGGCATCGTCAACACCTTCATTGCCCTGTTCAAGGACACCAGCCTGGTGATCATCATCGGCCTGTTCGACCTGCTCAACAGCGTGCGCCAAGCCACGGCAGACCCGGCCTGGTTGGGTATGGCGACCGAGGGCTACGTGTTTGCCGCCCTGGTTTACTGGATTTTCTGTTTCGGTATGTCCCGCTACTCCATGCACCTGGAGCGCAAGCTGGACACTGGCCACAAGCGTTAGGAGTTTCAAAATGAGTGAAGCGATCAAGCAGCCTGCCGGCCCCGAAGGCATCATCCAGATGCAGGGCGTGAACAAGTGGTACGGCCAGTTCCATGTGCTCAAGGACATCAACCTGAACGTGCGTCAGGGCGAGCGGATCGTCTTGTGCGGGCCGTCCGGCTCGGGCAAGTCGACCACCATCCGTTGCCTCAACCGGCTCGAGGAGCATCAGCAAGGGCGCATCGTCGTTGACGGCGTCGAGCTGACCAACGACCTCAAGCAGATCGAAGCGATCCGCCGCGAAGTCGGCATGGTGTTTCAGCACTTCAACCTGTTCCCGCACCTGACCATTCTCGAGAACTGCACCCTGGCGCCGATGTGGGTGCGCAAGATGCCCAAGCGCAAGGCCGAGGAAATCGCCATGCACTATCTGGAGCGCGTGCGCATCCCGGAGCAGGCGCACAAGTTCCCTGGGCAGTTGTCGGGTGGTCAGCAGCAGCGAGTGGCAATTGCCCGAGCGCTGTGCATGAAGCCGAAGATCATGCTGTTCGATGAGCCGACCTCGGCGCTCGACCCGGAGATGGTCAAGGAGGTGCTCGACACCATGGTGGGCCTGGCCGAAGACGGCATGACCATGCTCTGCGTGACCCACGAGATGGGCTTTGCCCGCACCGTGGCCAACCGGGTGATCTTCATGGACAAGGGCGAGATCGTAGAGCAGGCGGCGCCGGATGACTTCTTCGACCGGCCGCAGAGCGATCGGACCAAGTTGTTCCTCAGCCAGATCCTGCACTGATACAAAAAGGGGCCGCGATTGCGGCCCCTTTTGTTTATTTCTCTTCGCTCGGCGCTACCGGCGCCGGCGGTGGGCGCAGGCCCACTTCGGCGATCAGCTTGAGCTGCTTGCCATTGCGCATCACCTCGATCGCCACCTTGTCGGTCGGCTTGATCCGCGCCACCTGGTTCATCGACTTGCGCCCATCGCCCGCCGGCTCGCCGTTGATGCTCAGGATCACATCACCCAACTGCAAGCCTGCGCGCTGCGCAGGGCCATCGCGGAAGATCCCCGCTACGACGATCCCTGGTTTGCCTTCGAGGCCAAACGATTCGGCCAATTCCTGGCTGAGTGGCTGCACCTCGATCCCCAGCCAGCCGCGAATCACCTGGCCGTGTTCGATGATCGACTTCATCACCTCAAGCGCCAGTTTTACCGGGATGGCGAAGCCGATACCCTGCGAACCGCCGGACTTGGAGAAGATCGCCGTGTTGATACCGACCAGGTTGCCATTGGCGTCGACCAGCGCACCCCCGGAGTTGCCGGGGTTGATCGCCGCATCGGTCTGGATGAAGTCTTCGTAGTTGTTCAGGCCCAGCTGGTTACGCCCGGTGGCGCTGATGATGCCCATGGTCACCGTCTGGCCAACCCCGAACGGGTTGCCGATGGCCAGCGAAACGTCGCCGATGTGGATAGTGTCGGAGCGGCCGATGGTAATCGCCGGCAGGTTCTTCAGGTCGATCTTGAGCACCGCCAGGTCGGTTTCCGGGTCGCTGCCGATCACTCGGGCCAAGGTCTCGCGGCCGTCCTTGAGGGCGACCACAATCTGGTCGGCACCGCTGGTGACGTGGTTGTTGGTCAGCAGGTAGCCTTCGGGGCTCATGATCACCGCCGAACCCAGGCTCGATTCCCAGCGCCGTTGCTTGGGCAGGTTGTCACCGAAGAAGCGGCGGAACTGCGGGTCTTCGAATAGCGGGTGGGCACTCTTGTTGACCACTTTGGTGGTGTACAGGTTGACCACCGCTGGCGCCGCCAGGGTGACGGCGTCGGCGTACGACACCGGGCCCTGCATGATCCGCGTGGTCTGCGGCGCCTGCTGCAGGTTGACGTCCTGGCTGGGCAGGCCGACCCACTCGGGAAAGCGCTGGATGACCAGCATGGCGATCAATATGCCGGTAAGCAGTGGCCAGCCAAAGTAACGCAGAACCTTGAGCATCGAATCAATCCTGGAGTAGGGCAGGGCCGTCGCAGAGCGGCCCGGGGAGGCGCGCGCGATGATACACCTGAACACGGCGCGCGGCGACGGCCACTGCGGCGCATCGTCGGCGTGCGTTTGGCGGGCGCCTGCCAGCGGTATCCGCAGCGCCGGCGACAGCTCATAATGGCCGCCATTATAGGGCCTTGCGCCCTGCCTACATGCCACTGCGAGGAGATTTTTCATGGCCGTCGCCCTCACCACGCTGGTCACCGAAGCCGAACGCTATCTGAACAGCGCGCGGATCCAGGATTACTGCCCCAATGGCCTGCAAGTCGAGGGTCGGCCCCAGGTCAGCCGCATCGTCAGCGGCGTTACTGCAAGCCAGGCATTGCTTGATGCGGCAGTAGAAGCCGAGGCTGATCTGGTGCTGGTGCACCATGGTTACTTCTGGAAAGGCGAAGACCCGTGCATCACCGGGATCAAACAACGTCGCCTGAAGACGCTGCTCAAGCATGAAATCAGCCTGCTGGCGTTCCATCTGCCGCTGGATGTGCACCCCGAGGTTGGCAACAACGTGCAACTGGCGCATCAGTTGGGCATCACCGTCGAAGGCCCCCTGGACCCAACCAATCCCAAGGTGGTAGGCATGCTCGGCTCGCTCGACGAGCCAGTCTCGGCGCGTGATTTCGCTCGCCGCGTGCAAGAGGTACTGGGTCGCGAGCCGTTGCTCATCGAAGGCGAGCAACTGGTGCGGCGGATCGGTTGGTGCACCGGCGGCGGTCAGGGCTACATCGACACGGCGATTGCCCAGGGCGTCGACCTGTTCATCAGTGGCGAGGCCTCCGAGCAGACCTTTCACAGCGCCCGCGAAAACGGCATCAGCTTCATCGCTGCCGGCCACCACGCTACCGAGCGCTATGGCGTGCAGGCGCTGGGTGACTATCTGGCCCGGCGCTTCGCCGTCGAGCACCTGTTCATCGACTGCCCGAATCCGATCTGAGCGCCAGATTGCGTGCTCCTACACCTGCTGAAGCCCCAAACCGGAAGTCATATGGTTAGACCGTTTCGATCTAGCCGCCTGCCTAAATAGAAGCAGTCGCTGTGCTAAAGTGGCTCGCTCGAACACGGCCCGCTGGCCGTTCATAAGATCGTTTTACGTGAGTAGCCATGGTCGACAAACTGACGCACTTGAAACAGCTGGAGGCGGAAAGCATCCACATCATCCGCGAGGTGGCCGCCGAGTTCGACAACCCGGTGATGCTCTACTCGATCGGTAAAGACTCTGCCGTGATGCTGCACCTGGCGCGCAAGGCCTTCTTCCCGGGCAAGCTGCCGTTTCCGGTGATGCACGTCGATACCCAGTGGAAATTCCAGGAGATGTACAGCTTCCGCGACAAGATGGTCGAGGAAATGGGCCTGGAGTTGATCACCCACGTCAACCCGGAAGGGGTGGCGCAGGGCATCAACCCATTCACCCATGGCAGCTCCAAGCACACCGACATCATGAAGACCCAGGGCCTCAAGCAGGCACTGGACAAGTACGGCTTCGATGCCGCCTTCGGTGGTGCGCGCCGCGACGAGGAGAAATCCCGGGCCAAGGAGCGGGTCTATTCGTTCCGCGACAGCAAGCACCGCTGGGACCCGAAAAACCAGCGCCCCGAGCTGTGGAACGTCTACAACGGCAAGGTCAACAAAGGCGAGTCGATCCGCGTCTTCCCGCTGTCGAACTGGACCGAGCTGGACATCTGGCAGTACATCTACCTTGAAGGCATCCCGATCGTGCCGCTGTACTTCGCCGCCGAGCGTGAAGTCATCGAGAAGAACGGCACCCTGATCATGATCGACGACGAGCGCATTCTCGAGCACCTCTCCGAGGAAGAGAAAGCCCGCATCGTCAAGAAGAAGGTGCGCTTCCGTACCCTTGGCTGCTACCCGTTGACGGGCGCGGTGGAGTCGGATGCCGACAGCCTGACCGACATCATCCAGGAGATGCTCCTGACGCGCACTTCCGAGCGTCAGGGCCGGGTCATCGACCACGATGGCGCAGGCTCCATGGAAGACAAAAAACGCCAGGGCTACTTCTAATTTTCAGGGTTACTCCATGTCGCATCAATCCGATTTGATCAGCGAAGACATCGTCGCTTATCTGGCTCAGCACGAGCGCAAAGAACTGCTGCGGTTCCTTACCTGCGGCAACGTCGATGACGGCAAGAGCACCCTGATCGGGCGCCTGCTGCACGACTCGAAAATGATCTACGAGGACCACCTCGAGGCCATTACCCGCGATTCGAAAAAGTCCGGCACCACGGGCGAAGAAGTCGACCTGGCATTGCTGGTCGATGGCCTCCAGGCCGAGCGCGAGCAGGGCATCACCATCGATGTCGCCTACCGCTACTTCTCTACTGCCAAGCGCAAGTTCATCATCGCCGACACCCCGGGCCATGAGCAGTACACCCGCAACATGGCCACCGGTGCGTCGACCTGCGACCTGGCGATCATCCTCGTCGATGCCCGCTACGGCGTGCAGACCCAGACCCGTCGGCACAGCTACATCGCCTCGCTGCTGGGCATCAAGCACATCGTCGTTGCGGTCAACAAGATGGACCTCAAAGGCTTCGACGAGCAGCTGTTCGAGTCGATCAAGGCTGATTACCTGCAGTTTGCGCAGGCCATCGACCTGACCCCGAGCAGCCTGCACTTCGTGCCGATGTCTGCGCTCAAGGGCGACAACGTGGTCAATCGCAGCGAGCGTTCGCCGTGGTACAGCGGCCAGACCTTGATGGAAATCCTCGAGACCGTCGAAGTCGCTGCCGACCGCAACTTCACCGACCTGCGTTTCCCGGTGCAGTACGTCAACCGGCCCAACCTGAACTTCCGCGGCTTTGCCGGCACCCTCGCCAGCGGCGTGGTGCACAAGGGCGACGAGATCGTCGTACTGCCGTCGGGCAAGAGCAGCCGGGTCAAATCCATCGTCACCTATGAAGGTGAACTGGAGCACGCCGGCCCAGGCCAGGCCGTGACCCTGACCATGGAAGACGAGATCGACATCTCCCGTGGCGACCTGCTGGTGCATGCCGACAACGTGCCGCCGGTGACCGACCAGTTCGACGCCATGCTCGTGTGGATGGCCGAAGAGCCGATGCTGCCGGGCAAGAAGTACGACATCAAGCGCGCCACCAGCTACGTGCCGGGCTCGATCGCCAGCATCACCCACAGGGTCGATGTGAACACCCTCGACAAGGGCGCGGCCAGTTCGCTGCAGTTGAACGAGATCGGCCGGGTCAAGGTCAGCCTCGACTCCGCCATCGCGCTGGACGGCTACGACAGCAACCGCACTACGGGCGCGTTCATCGTCATTGACCGCCTGACCAACGGCACCGTTGGTGCCGGCATGATCATCGCACCGCCGGTGCTGCCGCACGGCAGCACTGGTCAGCATGGCAAGCAGGCCCATGTCACCACCGAAGAGCGCGCTCTGCGCTTTGGTCAGCAGCCAGCCACCGTGCTGTTCAGCGGCCTGTCCGGCGCTGGCAAGAGCACCCTGGCCTACGCCGTGGAGCGCAAGCTGTTCGACATGGGCCGTGCGGTCTACGTGCTCGATGGCCAGAACCTGCGCCATGACCTGAACAAGGGCCTGCCACAGGACCGCGCCGGGCGCACCGAGAACTGGCGTCGCGCCGCGCATGTCGCGCGTCAGTTCAACGAAGCCGGCATGTTGACCCTGGCTGCGTTCGTCGCACCGGATGCCGAAGGCCGCGAACAGGCCAAGGCGCTGATCGGCAAGGAGCGCTTGATCACGGTTTACGTGCAGGCTTCGCCACTGGCGTGCCGCGAGCGTGACCCGCAGGGCCTGTACGCCGCTGCTGGCGATAACATCCCGGGCGAAAGCTTCCCGTTCGATGTGCCGCTGGATGCTGATCTGGTTATCGATACCCAGAGCAGCAGCGTCGAAGACGGCGTCAAGCAGGTGCTGGAAGTGTTGCGTCAGCGTGGTGCTATCTAAGGCCAGTTGAGGTAACTGAAAAACCCCGCTTCGGCGGGGTTTTTTGTTTGTTGCGTGTGCCTGAAGATCGACAAGGGCTGCAGTGGGGCCCTCAAATATGCTTCTCGGATACCGGAATCACCCGCCGTTCCTTGACTGCCTTGTACGAAAAACTCGAATAGATCTCCTTCACCCCAGGCAACCGCTGCAGCACCTCGCGGGTAAACTCCCCAAACGATTCCAGATCCCGCGCCAGAATCTCCAGCAAAAAATCGTAGCGTCCGGACACGTTATGGCAAGCGACGATCTCGGGAATTTCCAGCAATCGCCGCTCAAATGCCAAGGCCATCTCTTTGGTATGTGAATCCATCATGATGCTGACGAACGCGGTCACGCCAAAGCCCAAGGCCTTGGGCGAGAGCACTGCCTGATAGCCAGTGATGTAGCCGTTGTCTTCGAGCAGCTTGACCCGCCGCCAGCAGGGCGAAGTGGTCAGGGAAACCCGATCGGCGAGTTCGGAAACCGTGAGGCGGGCGTTGTCCTGCAAGGCGCCGAGCAGGGCGCGATCGGTGCGGTCAAGGGTCGTAGGCATGGCTTGCCCTTCCAGAGAGTCAATTGTTGTTTTTATGCCCGCAGACGCCGATTTTGCTGGGCGAATTTGGAAAAATACCGGTGGTTCGTTGGCATAAGCTTATAACAAACCACAAGAGGCTGTAGCCATGGACGTTGCCAAGCGCCAATCCGGATTCTCCACCCGAGCCATTCACCACGGTTACGATCCGCTCGCCCATGGCGGGGCGCTGGTGCCGCCGATTTACCAGACGGCTACCTATGCCTTCCCCACGGTCGAATATGGCGCAGCGTGCTTTGCCGGGGAGCAGCCGGGGCATTTCTATAGCCGTATTTCCAACCCTACCCTGGACTTGCTGGAACAGCGAATCGCCTCACTGGAAGGCGCTGAGGCAGGGCTGGCGCTTGCCTCAGGCATGGGCGCGATCACCGCCACCCTGTGGACCTTGCTGCGCCCTGGCGATGAGCTGATTGTCGGCCAGACGCTCTATGGCTGCACCTTTGCCTTCCTGCACCACGGTATCGGCGATTTCGGCGTCAAGATCCGGCACGTCGACCTCAACGACGCGCAGGCGCTGGCCGCTGCGATCAACGACAAAACTCGCATGATCTATTTCGAGTCGCCCGCCAACCCCACTCTGGAACTGGTCGATATTGCTGCGGTAGCGCAGGCCGTGCACGGTCGTGACATTCATGTGGTGGTCGACAACACCTTCTGTACACCTTACCTGCAGCGGCCGCTGGAGCTTGGCGCGGATCTGGTGGTGCACTCGGCGACCAAGTACCTGAGCGGCCATGGCGACATCACTGCCGGGCTGGTGGCGGGGCGCAAGGCGCTGATTGACCGCATTCGTCTGCAAGGTCTGAAAGACATGACTGGCGCAGTGCTGTCGCCGCACGATGCGTCACTGCTGATGCGCGGAATCAAGACGCTCGGCCTGCGCATGGATCGGCATTGTGCCAATGCGGCGCAGGTGGCTGCGTTTCTGCAGGGCCAGCAGCAGGTCGAGTTGCTGCATTATCCCGGCCTGCCGAACTTCGCCCAGTACCCGCTGGCGCAGCGGCAGATGCGTTTGCCGGGTGGCATGATCGCCTTCGAACTCAAGGGTGGTATCGAAGCCGGTCGGCGCTTCATGAATGCCCTGCAGCTGTTCAGCCGCGCGGTCAGCCTGGGTGATGCCGAGTCACTGGCCCAGCATCCAGCGAGCATGACCCACTCCAGCTACACCCCTGAAGAGCGTGCGCAGCACGGCATAGGCGAGGGGTTGGTGCGGTTGTCGGTGGGGCTTGAGGATATCGAGGACCTGCTGGCTGATATCGAGCAGGCATTGCGCGCCAGCGTTTGAGCGGGCTCAGGCTTCGTTCATGAATCGAAAAGGGGCCGCTTTGCGGCCCTTCGCGGGTGAACCCGCTCCCACAGGTTAAGGCGGCGCTGCAAAAACCTGTGGGAGCGGGTTCACCCGCGAAGGGCTGCAAAGAAGCCCCAACATCAGCAATAAAACCTTGAAGAACCAGTGCTTACAGCTCGGATCAGCGCTTGAGGCCGTAGCTCTCGTCGAGCATGCCCGGCGAGTTAGGCGTCTTGGGCGCGTAGTCACGCGGCACTTCGGCGGTGTCTTTCGGCGGCGTCAGGCGATCGCGATGGCTTTGCGCAGCCTCCGAATGCAGCGCTGCCAGCAGACGCTGACGGGTCAGCTCGTCCAGGGCCAGGCGGTTGGCACCGTCGGCCAGGTGATCCTGCACGTCCTGATAGCTCTGGGTCAGGCGTTGAACCAGGGCTGCGGTGCTGTTGAAGTGGGTGACCACTTCACTTTGATAACTGTCGAAACGTTGCTGGATATCATCCAGTTGACGCTGTGTGCTGCTGGGCGCTGCGTTGGGCAGCAGGCGGGCCACGACGAAGCCGACGACTACGCCGACGACCAGGGCCAGGGTCGGCAACAACCAAACAAGGAGCGAGAGTTCCACGAGTCCTTCCTCTATAAACGGCTTTGCTTTACGTTAACGGCTCAGACCTGCGCTGTATACCGCGAACGATCGCAAATATTTCAGAACAGAATTCATCAGCTAGACGAGTCGACCCCTTCCGAGGTCACGGAGTAGTGCTTTGCTTATCCGCGAAACCCCCTTGTTCATCGATGGCCCATGCGGCCAACTGGAAGCCTTGCAGCTGGAAGTGGCCGAGCCGCGTGGCGTAGTGCTGATCTGCCACCCTAATCCGGTGCAGGGCGGCACCATGCTCAACAAGGTGGTCTCGACCCTGCAACGCACTGCTCGCGATGCTGGCTACAACACGCTGCGCTTCAATTACCGCGGCGTCGGCCAAAGCGCTGGCGGCCATGACATGGGCGCGGGTGAAGTGGCTGATGCCGAGGCCGTCGCCGCCTGGGTGCGGACCAGCTATCACGAGCTGCCGCTGGTTCTGATGGGCTTCTCGTTTGGCGGTTTCGTTGCCGCGAGTCTTGCCGGGCGTCTGGAAAGCCAGGGCGCAACGCTGCAGCAGCTGTTCATGATCGCACCTGCTGTGATGCGTTTGAATGACGACTTCCCGCTGCCGCAGGTTTGCCCATTGATCGTCATCCAGCCGGACAGCGACGAAGTCGTCGATCCTCAGCTGGTTTACGAATGGTCCGACAGCCTGTCGCGCCCCCATGAGCTGCTGAAAGTGGCAGAATGCGGACACTTTTTCCATGGCAAGCTGACCGATCTGAAGGATCTGGTGCTGCCGCGCCTCTCGAACTGAGCCAAGCCTGATCAAGCGATTACCCATGACTACGCGCATTCTTACCGGTATCACCACCACCGGCACCCCGCACCTGGGCAACTACGCCGGCGCCATTCGCCCGGCCATCCTTGCCAGCCAGCAGCCCGGTGCCGACTCGTTCTACTTCCTGGCCGACTATCACGCGCTGATCAAGTGCGATGACCCGCTGCGCATCCAGCGTTCGCGCCTGGAGATCGCCGCCACCTGGCTGGCGGGCGGGCTCGACCCGGACAAAGTCACCTTCTACCGTCAGTCCGACATCCCCGAGATCCCTGAGCTGACTTGGCTGCTGACCTGCGTTGCCGGCAAGGGCCTGCTCAACCGCGCCCACGCCTACAAGGCGTCGGTAGACAAGAACCTGGAAAACGGCGAAGACCCGGATGCCGGCGTGACCATGGGCCTGTTCAGCTACCCGGTGCTGATGGCGGCGGACATTCTCATGTTCAACGCGCACAAGGTGCCGGTCGGCCGTGACCAGATCCAGCACGTGGAAATGGCCCGTGATATTGGCCAGCGCTTCAATCACCTGTTCGGCCAGGGCAAGGAATTCTTCGCCATGCCCGAGGCGGTGATCGAGGAAAGCGTGGCGACCCTGCCGGGCCTTGATGGGCGCAAGATGTCCAAGAGCTACGACAACACCATCCCGTTGTTCGCCAGCGCCAAGGACATGAAAGACGCCATCTCGCGCATCGTCACCGACTCCCGTGCACCCGGCGAAGCGAAAGACCCGGACAGCTCGCACCTGTTCACCCTGTACCAGGCGTTCGCTACCCCGGCGCAATCGGCAGAGCTACATGAAGCGCTGCTGCAAGGGCTGGGCTGGGGCGAGGCCAAGCAGCGCCTGTTCCAGCTGCTGGACGGCCAACTGGCCGCGCCTCGCGAGCATTACCATCAGCTGATCGCACGTCCTGCCGACCTTGAAGACATCCTTCTGGCCGGCGCGGCCAAGGCGCGCAAGAGCGCGACGCCGTTCCTTGAACAACTGCGCGAAGCGGTCGGCCTGCGCTCGTTCCGCAGCAGTGTCCAGGCCAGCACCGACGTGAAGAAAAAGGCCGCCAAGAGCGCCCGCTTTGTCAGCTTCCGTGATGAAGACGGCAGCTTCCGCTTCCGCCTGCTGGCCGCCGATGGCGAGCAATTGCTGCTGTCGCGCAGCTTCGCCGACGGCAAGAGCGCCGGTGCGGTGAGCAAGCAACTGCAGCAGGGTGGTGAAGCCGATGTGCGCGTCGACGGCCTGAGCTTTGCCCTGTGGCTGAACGGTGAGCAGGTCGCGGAAGGCCCGCAATTTGCCGATGCATCAGCGCGCGACGCTGCCGTGCAAGCCTTGCACGCAGCGCTCCAGCCACAAGCCGACTGAGGCATTTCGCCGCAAGTCTGATTGCCATTATGCGGGCCCGTCGCTACAGTGACGGCCCGCTTTTGTTACCTCGCCAGCGAATTATGACGCCTTTAGAACGATATCAAGCAGATCTCAAACGTCCCGATTTCTTCCATGATGCGGCGCAGGAAACAGCGGTGCGTCATCTGCAGCGTCTGTACGACGACCTGGTCGCGGCGCAGAACAACAAGCCCGGCGTGCTCGGCAAGCTGTTCGGCAAGAAGGACCAGGCCCCGGTCAAGGGCTTGTACTTCTGGGGTGGGGTAGGGCGCGGCAAGACCTATCTGGTCGACACCTTCTATGAGGCGCTGCCGTTCGAACAGAAGATGCGCACGCACTTCCACCGCTTCATGAAGCGCGTGCACGAAGAAATGCGCACGCTCAAGGGCGAGAAGAACCCGCTGACGGTGATCGCCAAGCGCTTCTCCAACGAAGCCCGGGTCATCTGTTTCGATGAGTTCTTCGTCTCTGACATTACCGATGCGATGATCCTCGGCACCTTGATGGAAGAGCTGTTCAAGAACGGCGTATCACTGGTCGCGACCTCCAACATCGTGCCTGACGGCCTGTACAAGGATGGCTTGCAGCGTGCGCGCTTCCTGCCGGCCATCGCCATGATCAAGCAGTACACCGATGTGGTGAACGTCGACAGCGGCGTCGACTATCGTCTGCGTCACCTCGAGCAGGCCGAGCTGTTCCACTTCCCGCTCGATGCCGCTGCGCACGAGAGCCTGCGCCAGAGCTTCAAGGCGCTGACCCCGGAGTGCACGCAGGCGGTCGAGAACGACGTGCTGATGATCGAGAATCGCGAGATTCACGCCCTGCGTACCTGTGACGATGTCGCCTGGTTCGACTTCCGCGCCTTGTGCGACGGGCCGCGCAGCCAGAACGACTACATCGAGCTGGGCAAGATCTTCCATGCCGTGCTGCTGAGCAATGTCGAGCAGATGGGTGTGGCTACCGACGATATCGCCCGGCGCTTCATCAACATGGTCGATGAGTTTTACGACCGTAACGTCAAGCTGATCATTTCAGCTGAGGTTGAGTTGAAGGATCTGTACACCGGCGGGCGGCTGAGCTTCGAGTTCCAGCGTACGCTGAGCCGTTTGCTGGAGATGCAGTCGCACGAGTTTCTGGCGCGAGCGCATAAGCCTTAATTCGGTGTAGTTGGGGCCGCTTTGCGGCCCTTCGCGGGTGAACCCGCTCCCACAGCTCACATGGCGGCGCTGCGAATCCTGTGGGAGCGGGTTCACCCGCGAAGGGCGGCAAGGCGGCCCCCATGCCCCTCAAGCCTCTTGCATGAACTGCTGCCGATACTGGTTCGGCGAAAGCTCGGTATGCTGGCGGAACAGCCGGGCAAAGAAGCTCGCATCGTCGTAGCCCACCTCATAACTGATGGTCTTGATGCTCTTGCGGGTGCTCGACAGTAAACCCTTGGCGGTTTCGATGCGCAGCCGTTGCAGATAGTGCAGGGGCTTGTCGCCGGTAGCCGTCTGGAACCGGCGCATGAAATTGCGAATGCTCATGCCATGGTTGCGGGCGACGTCTTCAAAGCGGAATTTGTCCGCGAAATGCTCTTCAAGCCAGTGCTGAATCTGCAGGATGATCAGGTCCTGATGCAGCTTCTGCCCACCAAAACCCATACGCCCTGGGGTGTAGTTGCGTTGCACTTCATAGAGGATGTCGCGGGCTACCGCGCGGGCGACATTGGCCCCGCAGAAGCGCTCGATCAGGTAGATGTACAGGTCGCAGGCCGAGGTCGCGCCGCCCGCGCAGTACAGGTTGTCGGCATCGGTCAGGTGCTTGTCCTGGTTCAGCCGCACAGCCGGGAAGCGCTCGGCGAAGTCAGTGAAGAAGCGCCAGTAGGTGGTCGCCTCCTTGCCATCGAGCAAGCCCGCTTCGGCCAGCCAGTACACGCCGCTGGCTTCGCCACAGAGCACCGCGCCACGCGCATGCTGCTCGCGTAGCCATGGCAAGACCTGCGGATAACGCTGCTGAAGGTTGTCGAAGTCATCCCAGAACGCCGGCAGGATGATCACATCGGCATCGCCCAGGCCGCCGTCTACCGGCACCTGCACGTTGCTGAAGCTGTCCACCGGTGCAGCGTCGGGGCTGACCAGGCAGATTTCGAACATCGGTTGCAGGCCCAGGCCCATTTGCTTGCCGTAGCGCAGGCTGGCCAGGTGGAAGAAATCCTTGGCCTGCATCAGGGTCGAGGCGAACACATTATCGACGGCCAGAATGCTGACGCGCCGCAATGAAGCGGTGGGTTGGGTAAAGATCATTGTCATTGTTCTTATAGGGTAGAGTGGTCAATCACCGGCTGGATCGTCTTATTTTTTGGCGATTGTGTCTACCCCGTCCCGATCCAGCTGCCAGCGGCAGCGGGCTGACCCGCTGCCGCTTTGTTACGGCTGCATCACGGCGCCGGGTTTGGCTGATCCTGGTGCACCGCTTCGATGGCTGCCAGCAGCTCATCGCTCAAGTTCAGATCGGCGCTGGCGAGGTTGCTTTGCAGTTGTTCAAGGCTGGTCGCACCGATGATATTGCTGGTCACGAACGGCTGGCGGGTGACGAACGCCAGGGCCATCTGGGCCGGGTCCAGGCCATGCTCGCGGGCTATCTGCACGTAACGGCTGCAGGCGGCCACGGTCTGCGGGTTGGAGTAGCGGGCAAAGCGGTTGAACAGCGTCAACCGCGCGCCTTCAGGTCTGGCGCCGTTTTCATACTTGCCGGCAAGCATGCCGAATGCCAGCGGCGAGTAGGCCAGCAGCCCGCATTGCTCGCGGATCGCCACTTCGGCCAGGCCGATCTCGAAGCTGCGGTTGAGCAGGTTGTAGGGGTTCTGGATCGATACTGCCCGCGGCCAACCGCGGCTCTCGGCCAGCTGCAGGAACTTCATCGTGCCCCATGGCGTTTCATTGGACAGGCCAATGTGACGGATCTTGCCGGCACGAACCTGCTCGTCGAGCACCTCAAGGGTTTCTTCCAGTGGCGTGAAGTGGTCCTGCGGCAGGTGCTGATAGCCGAGCTTGCCGAAGAAGTTGGTGCTGCGCTCCGGCCAGTGCAGCTGATACAGGTCGATGTGATCGGTCTGCAGGCGCTCAAGGCTTGCGTCCAGCGCGGCAACGATGTGCTGGCGATTGTGCTTGAGCTGGCCGTCGCGGATGTGGCTGATGCCGTTGCCCGGGCCGGCAACCTTGCTCGCCAGAGTCCACTGGTCGCGATCGCCGTTGGCCTTGAACCAGTTACCGATGATTCGTTCGGTGGCGGCGTAGGTCTCCGGGCGCGGCGGCACCGGGTACATTTCGGCGGTATCGATGAAGTTGATTCCGCCGGCCTTGGCCCGGGCGATCTGGGCGAAAGCCTGGTCCTGATCGTTCTGCTCGCCCCAGGTCATGGTGCCCAGGCACAGGGCGCTGACGTTGAGGTCGGTACGGCCGAGCTTGCGGTATTCCATCTGGAAGCTTCTCTCTGGCGAAAAAGACCATAAAAGCAGGTTGAATTTTTTTCTGCAATCTGGATAATCCTGCCCCTCTCCGTTTTGCGGAAGTGATGCACTGCATTACGAGAGAAACCCGCCGGATATTGGACGTGCCCGACCCGAGCCCCCAATAGCGTCCGTATTCGGCTGCGTGCTTGCTTGTCAAGTTGCGCACTATCCAGTAAGATTCGCCGTCTATTTTTTATTGCTTGGGCGGCCTCTGAGGCTTTAGAGATAATGAAAACTTTTACTGCTAAACCAGAAACAGTTACGCGCGACTGGTTCGTCGTCGACGCCGCTGGTCAGACCCTGGGTCGTCTGGCTACCGAAATCGCTCTTCGTCTGCGTGGCAAGCACAAAGCTGAATACACCCCTCACGTTGACACCGGCGACTACATCGTCGTAATCAACGCCGAGCAGGTACGTGTCACTGGTGCTAAAACTACTGACAAAATGTACTACTCCCACTCCGGCTTCCCAGGTGGCATCAAGGAAATCAGCTTCGACAAGCTGATCGCCAAGGCCCCTGAGCGTATCATCGAGACCGCGGTCAAGGGCATGCTGCCTAAGAACCCGCTGGGTCGCGACATGTACCGCAAGCTGAAAGTGTACGCGGGCGCTGTTCACCCACACACTGCTCAGCAGCCTCAAGAACTGAAGATCTAACGGGATAGTTCATTATGTCGGCGACTCAAAATTACGGCACTGGCCGTCGCAAGACCGCAACCGCTCGCGTTTTCCTGCGTCCAGGTACCGGTAACATCTCCATCAACAACCGTCCTCTGGACACTTTCTTCGGTCGCGAAACCGCTCGCATGGTTGTTCGTCAACCCCTCGAGCTGACCGAGAACGTTGCCAAGTTCGACATCTACGTCACCGTTTCCGGTGGTGGTGTCAGCGGTCAAGCCGGTGCGATCCGTCATGGTATCACCCGCGCTCTGATGGCCTACGACGAAGCCCTGCGCCCTGCTCTGCGTCGCGCTGGCTACGTAACCCGCGATGCTCGTGAAGTCGAGCGTAAGAAAGTGGGTCTGCGTAAAGCACGTAAGCGTCCTCAGTACTCCAAGCGTTAATTTCGCTTCGGCAGTCGAAAGAAGCCCGGTTCCTTGGAACCGGGCTTTTTTTTTGCCTTGAACTAACCTGTCAGCATGTCCGTGGCGAGTCGCCTTATAGACGCAGATCAAGCAAAGCGTGGGTTGTAGACCGGGCCGGAGCTAATCACCTTGTCAGTGTGTGGATTTGTTTCTTACCATGGCGACCAAAATTTAGTGCCACAGACATTCACAAAATACAGGCCTGGTTCAACAGGCCAGAGCAGCTGATGGGAGAGGACTGAATGAGTAATGACGGCGTCAACGCAGGCCGGCGCCGCTTCCTCGTAGCCGCCACGTCCGTGGTGGGTGCAGCGGGGGCTGTGGGGGCTGCGGTACCGTTCGTGGGGTCATGGTTTCCCAGTGCCAAGGCGAAAGCCGCCGGTGCACCGGTGAAGGTCAATATTGCCAAGATTGAACCCGGCCAGCAGATGGTTGCTGAGTGGCGCGGGCAGCCAGTATTCATCGTGCGACGCACAGAAGAGATCCTCGGCAATCTCAAGAAAATCGTCGGCGAGCTCGCTGATCCGGAATCGCAGGCCTCGGTGCAGCCGACTTACGTCGACCCAGAGGTGCGCTCGATCAAGCCGGAAATCCTCCTGCTGGTTGGCCTGTGCACCCACCTGGGCTGCTCGCCGACCTTCCGTCCTGAAGTGGCGCCGGTCGATCTGGGGCCCAAGTGGGTCGGTGGCTATTTCTGCCCCTGCCACGGCTCTCATTACGACCTCGCTGGCCGCGTCTACAAGTCCCAGCCGGCACCTCTCAACCTGCCAGTGCCTCCGCACTCATATGAGACGGACGACATCATCGTCATCGGCGTCGATCAGGAGAACGCATGATGAGCAAGTTCATGGACTGGATCGATGCGCGCTTCCCCGCGACCAAGATGTGGGAAGAGCATCTGAGCAAATACTACGCGCCGAAGAACTTCAACTTCCTGTACTTCTTTGGCTCGCTGGCGTTGCTGGTGCTGGTCAACCAGATTGTTACCGGCGTCTGGCTGACCATGAGTTTCACCCCTTCGGCCGAAGAGGCGTTCGCCTCGGTCGAGTACATCATGCGCGATGTCGAGTACGGCTGGATCCTGCGCTACCTGCACTCCACCGGCGCCTCGGCGTTCTTCATCGTGGTCTACCTGCACATGTTCCGCGGGCTGCTCTACGGCTCTTATCAGAAGCCGCGTGAGCTGGTCTGGCTGTTCGGCATGCTGATCTATCTGGCGCTGATGGCTGAAGCGTTCATGGGCTATCTGCTGCCTTGGGGCCAGATGTCGTATTGGGGGGCGCAGGTAATCATCTCGCTGTTCGGCGCCATCCCGGTGATCGGCGATGACCTGACCCAGTGGATTCGCGGCGACTACCTGATCTCGGGGATTACCCTGAACCGCTTCTTCGCCTTGCATGTGGTGGCCTTGCCGATCGTCATTCTCGGCCTGGTGGTGCTGCATATCCTGGCGCTGCACGAAGTCGGCTCGAACAACCCTGACGGCGTCGACATCAAGAAGCACAAGGACGAAAACGGCATCCCCCTCGACGGTATCCCGTTCCACCCGTACTACACCGTCAAGGATATCGTCGGCGTGGTGGTGTTCCTCTTCGTGTTCTGTTCGGTGGTGTTCTTCTTCCCGGAAATGGGCGGCTACTTCCTCGAAAAACCAAACTTCGAGCAAGCCAACGCCTTCAAGACACCCGAGCACATTGCTCCGGTGTGGTACTTCACACCGTTCTACGCGATCCTGCGCGCGGTGCCCGACAAACTGTTCGGCGTGATCGCCATGGGCGCCGCCATTGCCGTGTTGTTCGTGTTGCCCTGGCTTGACCGCAGCCCGGTACGTTCCATGCGCTACAAGGGCTGGCTGAGCAAGATCTGGCTGCTGGTGTTCTGCGTCAGCTTCGTGATTCTCGGTGTGCTGGGTGTGTTGGCGCCTACGCCGGGGCGGACCCTGCTGTCGCAGGTCTGTACCGTGCTGTATTTCGCCTACTTCCTGCTGATGCCGTTCTACACAAGGCTGGAGAAGACCAAAGCGGTTCCGGAAAGGGTGACTGGCTGATGAAAAAGCTTATTGCAGTACTGTTCCTGGCAGTGATGCCTGCCTTGTCCTTTGCCGCGGAACACGGCCTGGAGCTGGACAAGGTCGATATCGACCTGAGTGACAAAGCCGCCATGCAGGATGGTGCGCGGACCTTTGCCAACTATTGCATGGGCTGCCATAGCGCGAAGTTCCAGCGCTATGAGCGGGTCGCTGATGACCTGGGTATCCCCCATGAGCTGATGCTGGAAAACCTGGTGTTCACCGGTGCCAAGATCGGCGACCACATGCAGATCGGCATGCAGCCGGCTGATGCCAAGACCTGGTTCGGCGCTGCGCCGCCAGACCTGACCCTGGTTGCGCGGGTGCGTGGTAGCGATTGGCTGTACTCGTACCTGCGTAGCTTCTATGAGGACAAGTCGCGGCCATACGGGGTCAACAACAAGGTCTTCCCCAACGTCGGCATGCCTAACGTGCTGGTTGGCCTGCAGGGTAATCAGGTGATTGGCTGCAAGCAGGTGCAGAGCGTCGTCGACGGCAAGAAGCAATTTGACCCGTTGACGGGCAGCCCATTGACCCATGAAGCATGTGATCAGCTGACCATCGAGCCGAAATCCGGTACCCTGACGCCCGAGCAGTTCGACGAGAAGGTCAAGAACCTGGTGACCTTCCTGGCCTATTCGGCCAACCCGGTCAAACTGGAGAGCCAGCGCATCGGTACCTATGTGTTGCTGTACCTGGCTTTCTTCTTCGTGTTCGCCTACTTGCTCAAGCGCGAATACTGGAAGGACGTGCACTGATCACGCAGTAATTTCTGGTTAGTTGAACGCGCCCTGAGGCGCCCCGTGCAACTGCATTGGGCCCCTCAGGGCGCGTTTGCATTTGTGTTTTACAAGCATCCCCACGAGGAGGCGCTGCATGGGCGTAACCAACAGGTTAGCCTGCTATTCCGATCCCGCTGATCATTACTCGCACCGGGTCCGCCTGGTGCTCTCCGAAAAGGGCGTCAGCGTGCAGATCATCGACGTCGATCCTGGGCGTGTGCCACCCAAGCTGGTTGAAGTGAATCCTTACGCCAGTGTGCCAACCCTGGTTGATCGCGATCTGGCGCTGTATGAGTCGACCGTGGTCATGGAATACCTCGATGAGCGCTATCCGCACCCGCCACTGCTGCCGGTGTATCCGGTCGCACGCGGCAACAGCCGCTTGCTGGTGCACCGCATCCAGCGCGACTGGTGCTCGCTGGCCGACGTGCTGCTCGACAAGCGCAGCACCGAGGCTGCGCAGGCAAAGGCGCGCAAGGAACTGCGCGAGAGCCTGACCGGGGTTGCGCCATTGTTTGCCGAGATGGCCTGCTTCATGAGTGATGAGCAAAGCCTGGTCGATTGTTGTCTACTGCCCATACTCTGGCGTTTGCCGGTGATGGGTATCGAACTGCCGCGGCAAGCCAAGCCGCTGCTTGATTATATGGAGCGACAGTTCGCCCGCGAGCCATTCCAGGCGAGCCTGTCTGCTGCTGAACGTGAAATGCGCAAGCTTTAAGGAGCCGTTGATGAACTCCAGTCGCCCCTATCTGGTTAGAGCACTGTACGAGTGGATCGTCGACAACGATTGCACGCCCCATATGCTGGTCAATGCCGAGTTTCCGGCCGTCCAGGTGCCCCAGGGCTTCGCCAGTGATGGTCAGATTGTCCTGAACGTGTCGCCCAGTGCGGTGCGCAGCCTGCACATGGATAACGACGCAGTGAGCTTTGAAGGCCGCTTCGGCGGCGTCGCGCATTCGTTGTTCGTGCCCACTGGTGCGATCCTGGGCATCTACGCCCGCGAGAACGGTCAGGGCATGGTGTTCGAGCTTGAGCCTTCGCTGCTGGATGATGAAGAGCTTGAGGATGAAGTTGACGAGCCGGATAACGACGGCCCGCCCGAAGGTGGTGGCCAGCCGCCGCGTCCTAGCGGACGACCGAGTCTGAAGGTGGTCAAGTAACAAAAAAGGCGATCCGAGAGGATCGCCTTTTTCGTAAGCGTTGGATCAGCAATTACAGGTCGGTAATGGTGCGAACCTGATCCTTGTTGATGCGCGTGCGCTTGCCGTCCAGCTGTTCGAATTCATAAAAGCCAGAAGCGCGATCGAAGTGGGGCTGGTCCAATGCCTGCAGCTCACGGCCATCATTCAGGGTGATGATGCTCGGGCTGGAGCAGCCAGCCAGGGATGCGCAGGCGCCGATCAGCAGCGCGGGCAGCAGAAACTTGGTCATGGAGTATTTCCTGGATCGGGTGAGGAGGGCGGGAGGACGCAGCCCTCCCGCCGGGTGCGACTTAGTCGATGTATTCGAACAGTTTGACGATTTTCTGCACGCCGGAAACGCTTTGCACCACGCTGGTCGCGGCGTTGGCTTCGCCCTGGGTAACCAGGCCGAGCAGGTAGACGATACCGTTTTCGGTGATGACCTTGATGCGCGAGCCAGGCACATTGGCGTCGCCAAGCATCTGCGCCTTGATCTTGGTGGTCAGCCAGGCGTCGTTGTTGCGCGCCAGAATCGAAGACGGCTGCATCACCTGGATTTCGTTATGCACCTTCTTGACCCGTTGCACCTGGCCGGCGGTCTGCTCGGCGAGGCTTTTGAGGTCAGCACGCGGGGTTTGCCCGGCCAGCAGGACAACGCCGTTATAGCTGCTGACAACGATGTGCGAGCCTTTGTCCAGGTCAGGGTTGGCCTTGGCGATGTTGACCGAGACCTTGGTTTCGATCAGTGAATCGTCAATCTTGCTGCCGATGGTGCGGGTGCCGCGATCGTCCTCGATAGGATTGTCGCGGGTAGAGGTCAATACCGAACTGCAGCCGGAGAGGCTCAGGCACAGAGTCAGGGCCATCAGGCCAAAACGCTTGGGGATCATTCTTCACTCCCGAACAGTTGGCTGTCGATCAGATCACACAGGCAGTGGATCGCCAGCAGGTGGACTTCCTGGATGCGCGCAGTCACGTTCGACGGTACGCGAATCTCGACATCTTCGGGCAGCAGCAGCGAGGCCATGCCACCGCCGTCGCGCCCGGTCATTGCTACGACAATCATTTCACGATCATGTGCGGCCTGGATCGCTTGAATCACGTTCGCCGAGTTACCGCTGGTAGAGATCGCCAGCAGCACGTCGCCGGGCTGGCCGAGGGCGCGGATCTGCTTGGAGAACACTTCGTTGTAGCTGTAATCGTTGGCAATCGAGGTGATCGTCGAGCTGTCGGTGGTCAGCGCGATCGCCGGCAAGCTCGGGCGCTCACGCTCGAAACGGTTGAGCAACTCGGACGAGAAATGCTGAGCATCGCCGGCTGAGCCGCCGTTGCCGCAGGCGAGCATCTTGCCCTCATTGAGCATGGCATTGACCATGACCAGGCTGGCCTGCTCGATATGCGGCGCCAACATGTCCATTGCCTGTTGCTTGGTGTCGATGCTGGCCTGAAACAGCCGGCGAATTCGGGATTGCATGTCCATCTGGTGTGACCTTAAGAGGGGCGGTGGCCCGCGCGACGCGCAACAGGGACCAGCCCGCGAAACATAGAGCAAAAAATTCGCAGTGGGTTCAGCATTCGAAGGCGTTTTTCAGCCATTGCAGCGGTTGCCCTGCATGGCCGCTGCCTTGTAGAGCGATGACATCGAAGCGGCAGGGGTGATTGGCCCAGCGGAACTCCTTGTGCAGAAACATGCTGGCGGCCAGCGCCAGGCGTTGCTGCTTGCGCCCATCGATACTGCCGAGGGCGCCGCCGAAGTCTGCGTGCAGCCGATAGCGGACTTCGACGAATACTACTGTATCGGCGTCGAGCATGACCAGATCAAGCTCGCCTCCCTTGCATCGCCAATTGCGCGCCAGCAACTGCAGACCTTGCCCCAAAAGATACTCCAGGGCGTAGTCCTCAGCATCCTGGCCGGCGCGACCAGGCGATGCCGCCTGCATCAGCGCGGCGTGTCCGGCAGGCGTTTGACTTGGCCGCCGGCGAACTCTGCCCATGGCAGTTGACGCTCGATGCGCTGACTCGGGTTCATGCTCAAGCTGCCGGACAGGCCCTGTACGCGGTTGTCAGGCAGTGCCTTCAGTTGGCCCAGACGCGGTGCCAGGCTATACGCATCAACGCCCATCGCATAAAGCCGGCCGAGGCTGCCAGCGGCTTGTGGCCACTGCTGCACGACTTGTTGGCGCAGGCTGTTACTGCTGTCGAGCAGCCACGGCGTTTCGCAGAAGCGGATGCCGGTCATGTCGTTGTACTGGTTGACGTCACCGCTGGCGCTGTACAGGTTGGAGGTGGCGTAGACCGGCACATCCCCTGCGTACTGGAAGTTCAGCGTCGGCTTGATCTGTTGCGCCTGCTGCGGGGTGGCAGCGAGGAAGATGAAGTCGATGTCCTGGCGGCGTGACGGTTGTGCGGCAATGTTGCCACCGACCGTGCTTTGCAGGCTCTTGGCACGGCCTTCACTCTGGCGCAGCTGGAACAGCTCGGCGATTTGCTGGGCGAGGGCGACCGGCTGGGCGATACGCTCGGCAGCCAGCAGGGTGCCGCCGTTGCTTTCCCAGTCCTTGCGGAAGGCGGCCAGCACGCGGTCGCCCCATTCGCCGCTCGGCACCAGCGCAACAGCGCGGACCAGGCCGTCGGCGCGTGCCCGGCGCGACACCTCACGGGCTTCGTCTTCTGCGGCAAGGCCAAACTGGAACAGCTGCGGCGGTGCGCTCTGGCCGGCTTCGGCGTAGTTCAGGGCCAGGGTCGGCAGTGGCAGCTGCGGGTAGGCGGCGAGCTTTTTCACCAGTGGTTTTTCCAGCGGGCCGACTACCAGTTGCACGCCATCGGCCTGAGCCTGGCGGTAGAAATCGTCCAGCGAGCTGATCCGCGAGCTGTCATAGACCTGGATCGCAGGTGCCTGTTGGCCTGCCTGCTGGGCCTGGAAGTGCGCGGCCATGAAGCCATCGCGCAAGGCGCGGGCGACGCCTGCCAGCGAGCCTTCCTGAGGCAGCAGCAGGGCGATCTTGGTCAGGGGCCGGCTGGCCAGTTCCTTGAGTTTGCTCAGCGCGGTCGGCAGTTGCTTGGCTGCGGGGTGCTCTGGATGCTGGTTGCGCCAGGCGTCGATCGCAGCCTGTTGCTGCTCCAGCGTGCCGGCGCTTTTTACCGCCAGGGCCAGGCTGGTCCAGCCGGCCAGGGTGTCGTTGCCAGTCGATTGCAGCTGCTCGGCGGGCAAGGCAGCGACCAGTGCCCAGATCGCGTCGTTGTTGGCGCTGGTCGCCTGGCCGCTGAGCAGAGGCGCCAGTTGCACCCGCTGCTGCGCTGCGGCCAAGGTCTGGCCATCGGCTTCGAGGGCGGCGGCATGCACGCTGTAGGTGCGCACTTGCAGCTCAGCCGGCATCTCGCCCAGACGCTGCAGGCTAGGGTGGGCGAGGGCGGTCAGGGCAGCTTTGGGCTGGTTGCGGCTCATGGCCAGCTCAGCGCTCAAGGTGCTGGCGAACACCTGCTGAGCAGGCTTGAGCGGGTCCAGTGGTACCTGTTCGAGAATCCGCGCTGCGCGTGGATAGTCCTTTTGCTTGTAGGCCAGGTCGGCAGCGCTCAGGCGCAGCAGGGCTGCGTCCTCGGGCGACTTGCTGGTGGCTGCCTGCTCGAGCAGTTGCTCGATACTGGCGTCCGGGGTGCGCGGGAGTTCGCCCAGGCTGGATGAGGGCGAGCTTGCGCAAGCTGCCAGCAAGGCAGCGAGGCAGAGGGCTGTGAGCAGCCGCAGACAAGCGATCATGTAAAAGTCCTGTTACTCGATCTGGTTGGCCGACGATTGTACCCAACCACTGGCCGGGGCGCGATGTCGCTGACGTGCAACCTTCACTATAGGTGGCTTGAAGCGGGCCGCCGGTGAAGATGTTTGCGCCCTGTTACCGGTGCTCGGGCTACAATGGCGCCTTTGATCCGAAAGACAGGTGCGCGCAGTGACAGATGTAGCAGGGGCTTCGAAATCCACCACAGGCACGCTGTACGTGGTGGCCACGCCGATCGGCAACCTCGATGACATGAGTGCCCGCGCGCTCAAGGTGCTGGCGGATGTAGCCTTGATCGCCGCCGAAGACACCCGCCACTCAATCCGCCTGATGCAGCACTTCGGTATCAACACGCCGCTGGCTGCCTGCCATGAGCACAATGAGCGCGACGAGGGCGGGCGTTTTCTGACTCGCTTGCTGGCGGGCGACGATATTGCGCTGGTCTCTGACGCTGGCACGCCGCTGATTTCCGACCCGGGTTATCACCTGGTGCGCCAGGCTCGCGCTGCCGGCGTGAAAGTGGTGCCGGTGCCCGGCGCCTGCGCGCTGATTGCTGCGTTGTCGGCCGCTGGCTTGCCGTCTGACCGGTTTATCTTCGAAGGCTTTCTGCCTGCCAAGACTGCTGGGCGGCGTGCCCGCCTGGAACAGGTCAAGGAAGAGCCGCGCACGCTGATCTTCTATGAGGCCCCGCACCGCATTCTGGAATGCCTCGATGACATGCAGGCGGTGTTCGGTGCGGATCGCCCGGCGCTGCTTGGGCGTGAGCTGACCAAGGCGTTCGAAACACTCAAGGGCCTGCCGCTGGGCGAGTTGCACGCGTTTGTTGCCGCCGACAGTAATCAGCAGCGCGGCGAATGCGTGGTGTTGGTGGGGGGCTGGAGTGCGCCCGAAGACGAGCAGGCGATCAGCACCGAGGCGCAGCGCGTTCTGGACTTGCTGTTGGCTGAATTGCCGCTCAAGCGCGCAGCGGCGCTGGCTGCGGAAATTACCGGGGTGCGCAAGAACCTGCTGTATCAGGCGGCCCTGGAAAAGCAGAAAGCCGATTGAGCATTAGCGACATCCTGTTGCTCTAAAGCTTGTTCTTGAGCGCGCCTGACGTTACCCTTGTCGGCGGAGAGTCGATTGGACAGTCGCTGCCTTCTTTTGTTCCGCAAAAGAGGGGGGAGGAAAGTCCGGGCTCCATAGGGCAGAGTGCCAGGTAACCCCTGGGAGGCGTGAGCCTACGGAAAGTGCCACAGAAAATAACCGCCTAAGCACTTCGGTGCCGGTAAGGGTGAAAAGGTGCGGTAAGAGCGCACCGCGCGACTGGCAACAGTTCGTGGCTAGGTAAACCCCACTCGGAGCAAGACCAAATAGGGTTCCATTAGGCGTGGCCCGCGTCGGAACCGGGTAGGTTGCTAGAGGCGTCCAGTGATGGCCGTCGTAGAGGAATGACTGTCCTCGACAAAACCCGGCTTATAGATCGACTCTCCACCTCTCCCTCCCTGCTGTAATCGACGGCAGAAGCACCTTGGTAATACCGAAAAAATCTTACTCTTAATAAATCACTTTAACTTCGGTCGCTATCTGACTGAGTTCACACATTTTTTGCCCGCCATTTTTCCTTCTTTTTATCTTCCTTCATCTCTTTGTTGAGCTAAATCTCCGCCGTGTAAGGGATTTCCCTACGAGCGCGCCTTGACGGTGTACCGGGCGGATTCCTATAGTGTGCGCAAGTGGCAGAAAGTGGGTTGAAGTGGGTTTTCTGGCCTAAAAACGATAACATTGTGGGGAATCGCAGCCGTGTTCCGCGGAGCCAATGCCGTCAGCCTTGATGCAAAGGGCAGACTCGCCATGCCGAGTCGGTACCGTGACGAGTTGGATTCGCGTTGTCAGAGCCAGTTGATCGTGACCATCGATGCAGTCGATCGCTGCTTATGTGTATATCCCCTCGATGAGTGGGAACAGATAGAAGCCAAGTTGCGTGCCTTGCCGTCTTTGCGTGAGGAAAACCGCCGCCTGCAGCGCTTGCTGATCGGTAATGCGGTAGACCTGGAGCTCGATGGCAGTGGCCGTTTTCTGGTACCGCCGCGCCTGCGTGAGTACGCCAATCTGGACAAGAAGGCGATGTTGGTGGGGCAGCTGAACAAATTTCAGCTGTGGGATGAGGATGCCTGGAACGCGGTTTCGGCAGACGATCTTGCAGCTATTCAACAACCGGGCGCTTTGCCTGACGAATTGCGTGACCTGATCCTGTGACCATAGATAGCGGCTTCAACCACATCACCGTGCTGCTCGACGAAGCTGTCGAGGCACTGGCCCTGCGCGCCGATGGCTGCTACCTCGATGGTACCTTCGGCCGCGGTGGCCACAGCCGCCTGATCCTCAGCAAGCTGGGGCCGCAGGGGCGGCTACTCGGGTTCGACAAAGACCCACAAGCGATTGCCACGGGGCAAGCGCTGGCGGCCGAAGACGGCCGCTTCGTCATTGTGCAGCGCAGCTTTGCCGAGCTGGGCGAAGAGGTATCCGAGCGCGGCCTGGCCGGCAAGGTCAGCGGCGTGCTGCTGGACCTAGGTGTGTCTTCACCGCAGCTTGATGACCCCGAGCGCGGCTTCAGCTTCCTCAACGACGGCCCGCTGGACATGCGCATGAACCCTGCGCAAGGCATCAGCGCCGCCGAGTTCATCGCCACCGCCCCGGCTGAAGAGATCGCCCGCGTATTCAAGCAGTACGGTGAAGAGCGCTTCTCCGGGCGTATGGCCCGGGCCGTGGTCGAGCGCCGCGAAAAGCAGCCGTTCACCCGCACGGCCGACCTGGCTGAAGTGCTCAAGGTCGCCAACCCGGCCTGGGAAAAGGGCAAGAACCCCGCGACCCGCGCCTTCCAGGGCCTGCGCATCCACGTCAACAACGAGCTTGGTGACCTGGAGGCGGGCCTTGAGGCTGCGCTGGAGTCACTGGAGATCGGTGGCCGCCTGGTGGTGATCAGCTTCCACTCGCTGGAAGACCGCATCGTCAAACTGTTCATGCGCAAGCTGGTCAAGGGCGAGGCGGACAACCTGCCGCGCAACCTGCCCGTGCAGCACACCGTCTTCGAGCCAAAAGTGCGCTTGATCGGCAAGGCGCAGTTCGCCTCCGAGGCCGAGCTCAAGGCCAACCCCCGCTCACGCAGCGCAGTCATGCGCGTTGCGGAGAAGCTCCGTTGAGCAAGCTCTTCGCCAAGCCATTGCCCGGCGGCAGCTCGCTGATGCTGCTGCTGTTTATCGCTGTGCTGGTTTCAGCGGTGGCGGTGTCCTACAGCGCGCACTGGAACCGGCAATTGCTCAACACCTTGTTTGGCGAACTGAACGAGCGTGACAAGGCGCAGGCAGAATGGGGCCGGCTGATCCTTGAGCAGAGCACCTGGACTGCCCACAGCCGCATCGAAAGCCTGGCCAGCGAACAGCTGAAAATGCGTGTTCCGGCCGCCGACGAAGTGCGGATGGTGGCGCCATGATGAAACTCGAAGGCGCACTCTACCCTTGGCGCTTCCGCGTCGTGATCGGCCTGCTGGCGCTGATGGTCGGTGCCATCTGCTGGCGCATCATCGACCTGCAGGTCGTCGACCGTGCCTTCCTCAAGGGCCAGGGCGACGCGCGCAGCCTGCGCCACATTCAAATTCCGGCACACCGCGGGCTGATCACTGACCGTAACGGCGAGCCATTGGCGGTCAGTACGCCAGTCACCACGCTGTGGGCCAACCCAAAGGAAATGCAGCCGTACAAGGAGCGCTGGGCGCAACTGGCGGCTGTGCTTGGGCAAAATCCGCAACAACTGACCGAGCGCCTCACCCAGCAGGCCAACAAAGAATTCATCTATCTGGTGCGCGGGCTTACCCCTGAGCAAGGCCAGCAGGTGCTCGACCTGAAAGTGCCGGGTGTGTACGGCCTCGAAGAGTTCCGCCGCTTCTACCCGGCCGGTGATGTTACCGCGCACATGGTTGGCTTTACCGACCTTGACGACCACGGTCGCGAAGGGGTCGAGCTGGCCTATGACGAATGGCTCGCCGGCGTGCCTGGCAAGCGCCAGGTGATCAAGGACCGGCGTGGCCGCTTGATCAAAGACATTCAGGTCACCAAAAACGCCAAGGCCGGTTCGACCTTGGCGTTGTCGATCGACCTGCGCTTGCAGTATCTGGCTACGCGCGAACTGCGCAACGCCATTGCCGAGCAGGAAGCCAAGGCCGGCAGCCTGGTGATCATGGACGTCAAGACCGGCGAAGTGCTGGCCATGGTCAACCAGCCTACCTACAACCCGAACAACCGCCGCAGCATGGTCCCGGCCGCGATGCGCAACCGGGCCATCATCGATGTGTTCGAGCCGGGCTCGACGGTCAAGCCGCTGTCGATGAGCGCTGCATTGCAGAGCGGCCGCTGGAAACCGACCGACAAAGTCGAAGTGTATCCGGGCAGCCTGCAGATCGGTCGCTACACGATCAAGGACGTTTCGCGCAGCGAGGGCCCGGTGCTCGACCTGACCGGGATCCTGATCAACTCCAGTAACGTCGGCATGAGCAAGATCGCCTTCGACATCGGCGGCGAAGCCATCTACCGGGTGATGTCGCAGCTGGGTCTGGGTCAGTACACCGGCCTGGGCTTCCCTGGCGAGCGCGTCGGCAACCTGCCTAACCACCGCGAATGGCGCAAGGCCGAGACGGCGACCCTGTCCTATGGCTACGGCCTGTCCGTGACCGCATTGCAGCTGGTACACGCCTACGCCGCACTGGCCAACGACGGCAAGATGGTGCCGTTGAGCATCGTCAAGGTCGACAAGACCCCTGACTTCACCCAAGTGGTGCCCAAGGAAACCGCCGAGACCATCCAGGGCATGCTCCAGCAGGTGATCGAAGCCCCGCGCGGTGTCTACCGCGCGCAGGTGCCGTTCTATCACGTTGGTGGCAAGTCCGGTACGGCGCGTAAGGCCACCGTCGGCTCCAAGGGCTACACCGAAAACGCCTACCGCTCGCTGTTCGCAGGCTTCGGCCCGATGAGCGATCCGCGTTACGCCATCGTCGTGGTCATCGATGAGCCGAGCAAAGGCGGCTACTTCGGTGGCCTGGTCTCGGCACCGGTATTCAGCAAAGTCATGTCCGGGACCCTGCGGTTGATGAACGTACCACCAGATAACCTGCCACCGCCTGCACCCGTTGCGCCTGCCGTACCGGCGCAAGTGAATGCCGCCGTAGCCAAAGGAGGGCGTGGTTGATGACGATGCCATTGAGCAAGCTGTTTGCCCATGCCAGCCGCGATCCGATGATCCGCGAGTTGACCCTGGACAGCCGGGCCGTGCGCCCGGGCGATCTGTTCCTTGCCGTGCCAGGTGCGCTGGTCGATGGTCGTGACCATATCGCCGACGCCTTGCAGCGCGGCGCGGCTGCCGTCGCTTATGAAGAGCAGGGCGCCACCGTGCTGCCGCTGACCGACGTTGCGCTGATTCCGGTCAAGGGCCTGATCGCGCAGCTGTCGGAGATTGCAGGGCGTTTCTACGGTGAACCGAGCCGTCAGCTCAACCTGATCGGCGTCACCGGCACCAATGGCAAGACCAGCGTGACCCAGTTGCTGGCGCAGGCGCTGGACGCCCTCGGCCAACGCTGCGGCCTGATCGGCACGCTGGGCACCGGTTTCTCCGGCGCGCTGCAGAGCGGCCGCTTGACCACGCCTGACCCGATTGCAGTACAGGCAACCCTGTACGACCTGAAAAAAGCCGGCGCCAAAGCCGTGGCCATGGAAGTGTCGTCGCATGCCCTGGAACAGGGCCGCGTTGCCGCCCTGGCCTTCGACATCGCCGTGATGACCAACCTGTCACGTGATCACCTCGATTACCACGGCAGCATGCAGGCGTATGAAGCGGCCAAGGCCAAGCTGTTTGCCTGGCCGAACCTGCGTAGCCAGGTGGTCAATCTGGATGATGAGTTCGGTCGGCGGCTGGCCGAGGACTTTGCTCGCAAGCCAATCGCCGATCACGTCGAGACTCGCTTGCTCAGCTACAGCCTGGAAAATCCAGAAGCTTCGCTGTACTGCCGCGAAGCCAAATTCGACGACGACGGCGTGCGTGCGGTGCTGGTTACGGCACAGGGTGAAAGCATACTGCGCAGCCAGCTGCTCGGTCGCTTCAACCTGAGCAACGTGCTCGCCGCAATTGCCGCGCTGATGTCGCTGGATTATTCGCTGGACGAAATTCTCAAGGTCGTGCCAACCCTGCAAGGGCCGGTCGGCCGTATGCAGCGCTTGGGCGGCGGTAACAAACCGCTGGTGGTGGTCGACTACGCGCACACCCCGGATGCCCTTGAAAAAGTACTCGAAGCCCTGCGTCCACACGCCCACGGCAAACTGCTGTGCCTGTTTGGTTGCGGCGGTGACCGTGACCGCGGCAAGCGCCCGTTGATGGCTGAAGTCGCCGAGCGGCTGGCTGACCGCGTGTTGGTCACTGACGACAATCCACGCACTGAAGAGCCTGCGGCCATCTTCGACGATATTCGCCCGGGCTTTGCCAAACCGGCAGAAGTCAGCTTCGTCGCTGGCCGCGGCGCCGCGATCGCGCAGTTGATCGCCTCTGCTGCGGCCGACGACGTGATCGTGCTGGCCGGCAAAGGCCACGAGGACTATCAGGAAATTCACGGTGAGCGCCATGCGTTCTCCGATCTGGTTGAAGCCGAGAAAGCCCTGGCAACCTGGGGGAGCCCACATGCTTAAGCCCTTGAGCCTGAGCCAACTGACCGCAGCGCTGCAGGCGCGCCTGGTTGGCAGCGATGTCAGCTTCGATGGCGTCAGCATCGACAGCCGCAGCGTCGGCGCCGGCCAACTGTTCGTTGCCCTTACCGGCCCGCGCTTCGATGGCCATGATTACCTGGCTGATGTACAGGCCAAGGGCGCCGTCGCGGCGCTGGTCGAACGTGAGGTCGAAGGCGTCGATCTACCGCAGCTGGTTGTCGCTGATTGCCGTGTGGCGCTGGGTCAACTGGGCGCGCTCAACCGTGCCGGGTTCGACAAGCCAGTAGCAGCCATCACCGGCTCCAGCGGCAAGACCACTGTGAAAGAGATGCTTGCCTGCATCCTGCGCACCCGTGGCCCGGTGCTGGCGACCCGCGGCAATCTCAACAATGATCTGGGTGCACCGCTGACCCTGCTGGAAATCGCCAGTGAGCACAGCGCGGCAGTCATCGAACTGGGTGCGTCGCGCCTTGGCGAGATTCGTTACACCGTTGGCCTGACCCAGCCTCAGGTGGTCATCCTCAACAACGCCGGCACCGCCCACGTTGGCGAGTTTGGCGGCCCGGAAAAAATCGTCGAGGCCAAGGGCGAGATCCTTGAAGGCCTGGGCGAGGGCGGCACTGCGGTGCTCAACCTGGACGACAAGGCGTTTGCCATCTGGCACAAACGTGCTGGCGACAAACGCGTGCTGAGCTTCGCCCTGAACAACCCGCAGGCGGATTTTTACGCCAGCGATATCGGTCGCGATGCCCGTGGCTGCCCGGCGTTCACCTTGCATAGTGCCGCCGGTTCGGTGGCGGTGCAGTTGAATCTGCTCGGCACCCACAACGTCAGCAACGCCCTGGCTGCAGCGGCTGCTGCCCATGCTTTGGGCGTGAGCTTGCCCGGTATTGCCGCTGGCCTGAACGCGGTGCAGCCGGTCAAGGGCCGTACGGTCGCGCAGATCACTGCCAACGGCGTGCGCGTGATCGACGACAGTTACAACGCAAATCCCACCTCGATGTGTGCGGCCATTGATATACTCGCCGGCTTTTCCGGGCGCACCGTTCTGGTGCTCGGGGATATCGGCGAACTGGGTCAATGGGCGCAGGAAGGCCACCAGCTGGTGGGCGACTACGCACGCGGCAAGGTCGATGCCTTGTACGCGGTAGGTAGCAACATGACTCATGCGGTCCGGGCGTTTGGCGCCGAAGGCCGACATTTCGCAACTCAGGCTGAGCTGATCGACGCTGTTAGCAGCGAAACCGCCAGCGACACCACAATCTTGATCAAGGGCTCGCGCAGCGCTGCGATGGAAAACGTCGTGGCTGCACTGTGCGGTGTCAGCGGGGAGAAACATTAATGCTTTTGCTGTTGGCTGAGTATCTACAGCAGTTCCATAAAGGCTTTGCGGTCTTCCAGTACCTGTCCCTGCGCGGGATTCTGGGTGTTCTGACTGCTTTGTCGCTGTCGCTGTGGCTGGGCCCCTGGATGATTCGCACCCTGCAGATCCGTCAGATCGGCCAGGCAGTGCGCAACGATGGTCCGCAATCGCACCTGTCCAAGTCGGGTACACCGACCATGGGCGGCGCGTTGATCCTGTCTGCAATCACCATCAGTACCTTGCTTTGGGCTGACCTGAGCAACCGCTACGTGTGGGTCGTGATGATCGTCACCCTGTTGTTCGGCGCGATTGGCTGGGTCGACGACTACCGCAAGGTCATCGAGAAAAATTCGCGTGGCCTGCCAAGCCGCTGGAAGTACTTCTGGCAATCGGTGTTCGGCCTGGGCGCGGCGGTGTTCCTCTTCATGACCGCGCCGACCAGCGTCGAAACCACCTTGATCGTACCGTTTGCCAAGGACGTCACCATCGCCCTGGGCATCGGTTTCGTGGTGCTGACCTATTTCGTCATCGTCGGCTCGAGCAACGCGGTCAACCTGACTGACGGCCTCGACGGCCTGGCGATCATGCCAACGGTCATGGTCGGCGGCGCGCTGGGGATCTTCTGCTACCTGTCGGGTAACGTGAAGTTCGCCGAGTACCTGTTGATCCCTTATGTGCCAGGCGCTGGCGAGCTGATCGTGTTCTGCGGCGCGTTGATCGGTGCCGGCCTGGGCTTTCTCTGGTTCAACACCTATCCGGCTCAGGTGTTCATGGGCGACGTCGGCGCACTGGCGCTGGGCGCTGCCCTGGGCACCATCGCCGTCATCGTTCGGCAGGAAATCGTCCTGTTCATCATGGGCGGTGTGTTTGTCATGGAAACCCTGTCGGTGGTGATCCAGGTCGCCTCCTTCAAGCTGACCGGCAAGCGGGTGTTTCGTATGGCGCCGATTCACCACCACTTTGAACTCAAGGGTTGGCCCGAGCCACGGGTGATTGTCCGTTTCTGGATCATCACCGTGATTCTCGTGCTGGTCGGCCTTGCCACCCTGAAGCTGAGGTAGATGAGCGTGTCATTGATCGCTTCCGACCAATTCCGCATCGTTGTCGGCCTCGGCAAGAGCGGCATGTCCCTGGTTCGCTTCCTGGCGAGCCGGGGCATTGCCTTTGCGGTCGCCGACACGCGCGAGCAACCGCCGGAACTGGACACCTTGCGTCGGGACTACCCGCAGGTGGAAGTACGCTGTGGTGAACTGGATGTCGACTTCCTCTGCCGCGCCAACGAGCTGTACGTCAGCCCGGGCCTGGCACTGGCGACGCCTGCGTTGCAGGCTGCTGCCGCGCGCGGAGTAAAGTTGTCTGGTGATATCGAGCTGTTTGCCCGTAACGCCAAGGCGCCGATCATCGCGATCAGCGGCTCCAATGCGAAAAGCACGGTGACAACGCTGGTGGGCGAGATGGCGGCCAAGGCCGGCAAGCGTGTGGCGGTTGGCGGCAATCTCGGTACGCCGGCGCTGGACCTGCTCGACGACAGCATCGAGCTGTACGTGATGGAGCTGTCCAGCTTCCAGCTGGAAACCACTGACCAGCTCAACGCCGAAGTGGCCACCGTGCTCAATATCAGCGAAGACCACATGGACCGCTACAGCGGCCTGCCGGCCTATCACCTGGCCAAGCACCGGATCTTCCGCGGTGCCCACCAGGTTGTGGTCAACCGTCAGGACGCGCTGAGCCGGCCACTGCCGGTTGAAGGCCGGCCATGCTTCAGCTTTGGTTTGAATACGCCGGACTTCAAGGCTTTTGGCCTGCGCGAAGTCGATGGCGAAAAATACCTGGCCTTCGAATTCCAGAACCTGCTGCCGGTGCGCGAGCTGAAGATCCGTGGCGCGCATAACCAGAGCAATGCGCTGGCCGCATTGGCCCTGGGGCATGCCGCGGGCCTGCCGTTCGAGCCGATGCTTGCAGCGCTGCGCGAATTCGCCGGCCTGGCGCACCGCTGCCAGTGGGTGCGCGAGCACAACGCTGTCAGCTGGTACGACGACTCCAAGGCGACCAACGTCGGTGCGGCCCTTGCCGCCATCGAAGGGCTGGGCGCCGACATCGACGGCAAGCTGGTGCTGATCGCCGGCGGCGACGGCAAAGGCGCTGACTTTGCCGCCTTGCGCGAACCCGTCGCACGCTACTGCCGCGCAGTAGTGTTGCTGGGCCGTGACGCTCAGCGTCTGGGTCAGGCCTTGGCCGAGCAAGTACCGCAGATTTACGTCAACACCCTTGATGAAGCTGTGCTGCAGTGCGCTGCGCTGGCGCAGCCCGGCGATGCCGTGCTGCTCTCGCCAGCCTGTGCCAGCCTCGACATGTTCAAGAACTTCGAGCAGCGCGGGCAACTGTTCGCGCAAGCGGTGGAGGGCCTGGCATGATCTTCGGCATCCTCAAACCGTATCCGTCGCCACTGATCAGTGGCCGTGGCATCGACCTCGATTTCGCTTTCCTTGCCGGCTGCCTGGCATTGCTCGGCCTGGGCCTGGTGATGATCACCTCGGCCTCGTCGGAAGTGGCTGCGGCCCAGTCGGGCAACCCGCTCTATCACATGTACCGCCACCTGGTGTACGTGGCCATCGGCCTGGCCGCCGGCGGCGTGACCATGCTGGTGCCGATCGCCACCTGGCAGCGCATGGGTTTCATGATGCTGATCGGCGCCTTTGGCTTGCTGGTGTTGGTACTGGTACCCGGTATTGGCCGTGAGGTGAACGGTTCGATGCGCTGGATTGGTTTCAGCTTCTTCAACGTGCAGCCGTCGGAGATCGCCAAGGTCTTCGTGGTGATCTATCTGGCTGGCTACCTGGTACGCCGTCAGCAGGAAGTGCGTGAAAGCTGGATGGGCTTCTTCAAGCCGTTCATCGTGCTGTTGCCGATGGCCGGGCTGCTGCTGATGGAGCCGGACTTCGGCGCCACTGTAGTGATGATGGGCGCGGCTGCCGCGATGCTGTTCCTAGGCGGGGTAGGGTTGTTCCGCTTCTCGCTGATGGTGGTGCTGGCGGTGGTGGCCGTGTTCGTCCTGGTGCAGGCCCAGCCATATCGGATGGCGCGGCTCATCACCTTTACCGACCCGTGGTCCGATCAGTTCGGTTCCGGCTACCAGTTGACCCAGGCGCTGATCGCCTTTGGTCGCGGTGAGTGGTTGGGGGTCGGCCTGGGCAACAGCGTACAGAAGCAGTTCTACCTGCCCGAAGCGCATACCGACTTTGTGTTCTCGGTACTGGCCGAAGAGCTCGGCGTGGTCGGCACCCTGTGCACCGTGGCGCTGTTCGTGTTCGTAACCGTACGTGCCTTGTACATCGGCCTGTGGGCCGAAAAGGCCAAGCAGTACTTCGCTGCTTATATGGCGTTCGGCCTGGCATTCTTGTGGATTGGTCAGTTCCTGATCAACATCGGCGTGAACGTCGGCCTGCTGCCGACCAAGGGCCTGACCCTGCCGTTTCTCAGTTACGGCGGCAGCTCGCTGGTGATTTGTTGCGCCTGCGTCGGCTTGTTACTGCGCATCGAGTGGGAGAGTCGCACCCACCTGGGCAGCGAAGAGCATGAATTCAACGAAAGCGATTTTGCCGAGGAGACCAGCAATCATGGCCGCTGACGGTAAAAACGTACTGATCATGGCCGGCGGCACCGGTGGCCACGTGTTCCCGGCGCTGGCCTGCGCCCGCGAATTCCAGGCGCGCGGCTATAGCGTGCACTGGCTGGGTACCCCGCGCGGCATCGAAAACGAGCTGGTGCCACAAGCGGGTCTGCCGCTGCACCAGATTCAGGTCAGCGGCCTGCGTGGCAAGAGCAAGCTGTCGCTGCTCAAGGCGCCGTTCACCCTGATCAAGGCCGTACTGCAGGCGCGCAAGATCATCGCCCAGCTCAAGCCAGTGTGCGTGATCGGCTTTGGTGGCTATGTCACCGGCCCCGGCGGCGTCGCTGCCAAGCTGTGCGGCGTGCCACTGGTGATTCACGAGCAGAACGCCCGCGCCGGCACTGCCAACCGTCTGTTGGTACCACTGGCTGCGCGGGTCTGCGAAGCCTTCCCGGACACCTTCGCCGCCAGCGACAAGCGCCGTACCACGGGTAACCCGGTACGTCCGGAGCTGTTCCTCGAGGCCCAGCGCGCCCCACTCGGCGAGCGCCGGGCACGGCTGTTGGTGCTGGGCGGCAGCCTGGGTGCGGAACCATTGAACAAATTGCTGCCTAAGGCCCTGTCGGAAGTAGCCCCTGAGCTGCGTCCGGAAGTGTTCCACCAGGCTGGCAAACAACATGCGCCGATCACCGCCGAGCGTTATCGCGAGGCTGGCGTCGAGGCGCAGGTCGAGCCGTTCATCAAGGACATGGCCCATGTCTACGGCTGGGCCGATCTGGTCGTGTGCCGGGCCGGTGCCCTGACCGTCAGCGAACTCGCGGCGGCAGGCCTGCCCTCGATGCTGGTGCCATTGCCGCACGCCATCGACGACCACCAGACCCACAATGCCCATTATCTGGCCCGGGAAGGCGCTGCCTTCCTGCTGCCACAAGCGACAACTGGCGCAGCGCAACTCGCTGACCGCCTGAACGAGGTGCTGATGCAACCCGAGAAACTCAACACCATGGCCGGCACCGCACGGCGCCTGGCCAAGCCTGCTGCAACCAGCACCGTAGTCGATATCTGCCTGGAGGTGGCCCATGGTTGAAGCGCAGAAAGCCATGCCGCAACCAAAGATGGGCCGTATTCGCCGTATCCACTTCGTCGGTATCGGCGGTGTGGGCATGTGCGGCATTGCCGAAGTCCTGCTCAACCTGGGCTATGAAGTGTCTGGCTCCGACCTCAAAGAGTCGCCGGTCACCCAACGCCTGCAGTCGTTCGGCGCACAGATCTTTGTCGGCCACCGTGCCGAGAACGCCGCCAATGCCGATGTGCTGGTGGTGTCCAGTGCGATCAACCCGGCCAACCCGGAAGTCGCCACTGCGCTGGAGCGTCGCATCCCGGTAGTACCGCGTGCGGAGATGCTCTCCGAGCTGATGCGCTATCGCCATGGCATTGCCGTGGCCGGCACCCATGGCAAGACCACCACCACCAGCTTGCTGGCCTCGGTGTTCGCCGCCGGTGGGCTGGATCCGACCTTCGTCATCGGTGGTCGTCTGACCGCAGCGGGCACCAATGCCCAGCTCGGCGCCAGCCGTTACCTGATTGCCGAAGCAGATGAAAGCGATGCCAGCTTCCTGCACCTGCAACCGATGGTTGCCGTGGTCACCAATATCGATGCCGACCACATGGCCACCTACGAAGGCGACTTCAACAAACTGAAGAAGACCTTTGTCGAGTTTCTGCACAACCTGCCGTTCTACGGGCTGGCAGTGATGTGCCTGGATGACCCGGTGGTGCGCGAGATCCTGCCGCTGGTGAAGCGTCCGACCGTGACCTACGGCTTCAGCGATGAGGCGGACATCCGCGCCATCAATGTGCGCCAGCAGGGCATGCAGACCCATTTCACCGTGCTGCGTCGCGACTGCGAGCCGCTCGATGTGTCGGTCAACATGCCTGGCAACCACAACGTCCTCAACGCGCTGGCGACCATTGCCATCGCCACTGACGAAGGCATCAGCGATGCCGCCATCGTTCAGGGACTGTCGGGCTTCCAGGGGGTCGGTCGACGCTTCCAGGTGTATGGCGAACTGCCGGTCGACGGCGGCGACGTGATGCTGGTCGACGACTACGGTCACCACCCAACCGAAGTGGCTGCCGTGATCAAGGCCGTGCGCGGCGGCTGGCCGAGCCGGCGCCTGGTGATGGTCTATCAGCCGCACCGCTATAGCCGCACCCGTGACCTGTATGACGACTTCGTTCAGGTCCTGGCCGACGCCAACGTGCTGCTGTTGATGGAAGTCTACCCAGCCGGTGAGGAGCCGATCCCGGGCGCCGACAGCCGTCAGCTGTGCCACAGCATCCGCCAGCGTGGTCAGCTCGACCCGATCTACATCGAGCGCGGCGTCGAGCTGGCGCCGTTGGTAAAGCCCCTGCTGCGTGCCGGCGACATCCTGCTGTGCCAGGGCGCCGGTGACATTGGTGGCCTCGCCCCACAACTGATGAAGAGCCCGCTGTTTGCCGGTGCCGTCGCCAAACAGGAGAAGCCACAATGACCGCCACTTACGCCCAACTGCACTCGACGCTCGACGTCACCGCCTTTGGCCGCGTAGCGGTGCTGTACGGTGGCAAGAGCGCCGAGCGCGAAGTGTCGCTCAAATCCGGTGAGGCGGTAATCGGCGCGCTGCAAAGCGCCGGTGTCGACGTCGTGGCCATCGATGTTGGTGATGATCTGCTTGAGCGTCTGCAGCGCGAGAAGATCGATCGCGCCTTCATCATTCTGCACGGCCGTGGCGGTGAAGACGGCAGCATGCAGGGCCTGCTCGAGTGCCTGGGCATTCCCTACACCGGCAGCGGCATCCTTGCCTCGGCGCTGGCCATGGACAAGTTGCGCACCAAGCAGGTGTGGCAGAGCCTGGGTATTCCAACCCCGCGTCATGCGGTATTGGCGACTGAACAGGACTGTATTGCAGCCGGTACGGAACTGGGCTTCCCATTGATCGTCAAACCGGCCCATGAAGGCTCAAGTATCGGCATGGCCAAGGTGAACAGCACGCAAGAGCTGGTCGCCGCCTGGCAAGACGCCGCCAAGTACGACTCGCAAGTCCTGGTCGAGCAATGGATCCACGGCCCGGAGTTCACCATCGCCGTATTGCGTGGCCAGGTGCTGCCGCCGATCGCCCTCGGTACGCCGCATGTGTTCTACGACTACGACGCCAAATACATCGCCAATGACACCCAGTACCGCATTCCGTGCGGGCTGGACAGTGTCAAGGAACAAGAACTGATCGATCTGACCGCGCGCGCCTGTGATGCCATCGGCATCGAAGGCTGGGGCCGGCTGGATGTAATGCAGGACGAGCAGGGCCGCTTCTGGCTGCTCGAAGTAAACACCGCGCCAGGCATGACTGATCATAGCCTGGTGCCCATGGCGGCCCGCGCGGCCGGCCTGGACTTCCAGCAGTTGGTGCTGGCGATCCTGGCTGCCAGCGTCGAGACGCGAGGTTAATCAGCATGCAAGGCGCGATGCTTCGTCAGCAGCCTCCTGCACCCGGCCGTAACAAGCCGGTGCCGCGCGGTGCCAGCCGAATGGTGGCCCAGGAGCCGATGTCTGCGCGCCTGCCCAAGGCCAACTTCAGCGTGCTCAAGCGCTTGCTGTGGCCGGTGCTGCTGGTGGCTGCGGGCTTTGCTGCCTACGAAGGCGCTGTGCGATTGATGCCTTACGCTGACCGGCCGATCACCAAGATCGCTGTGCAGGGTGACCTCAGCTACATCAGCCAGCAGGCGGTGCAGCAACGTATCGCACCGTTTGTAGCGGCCAGCTTCTTCAGTGTCGACCTGGGCGCGATGCGTGCCGAGCTTGAACAGATGCCGTGGATAGCCCACGCCGAAGTGCGCCGGGTCTGGCCGGACGAAGTGGTCATTCGCCTGGAAGAACAACTGCCCGTGGCGCGCTGGGGAGATCAGGCGTTGCTCAACAACCAGGGCGAAGCGTTCACCCCGCGCGAGCTGGCCAACTACGAGCACCTGCCGCAGCTGTTCGGCCCGCAGCGCGCTCAGCAACAAGTCATGCAGCAGTATCAGGTGTTGAGCCAGATGCTGCGCCCGATGGGCTTCTCGATTGCGCGGCTGGAGCTGCGTGAACGTGGCAGCTGGTTCCTGACCACCGGTGCCGGCAGTGCCGGCCCAGGTATCGAACTGCTGCTCGGGCGCGACCATCTGGTCGAAAAGATGCGCCGTTTCATTGCCATATACGACAAGACACTCAAAGAGCAGATCACCAATATCGCCCGCATTGATCTGCGCTACGCCAACGGCCTGGCTGTTGGCTGGCGGGAACCGATTGCACCGACGACGGCCCAACCCGCCGTTGCGAAGAATTAGAGAGAGGCAGGACCATGGCAAACGCGCATAGCGGCAAAATGATCGTCGGGCTGGACATTGGCACTTCCAAGGTGGTGGCGCTGGTCGGTGAAGTCGGCGAAGACGGCACCCTGGAGATTGTCGGGATCGGCACTCATCCCTCCCGCGGCCTGAAGAAGGGCGTGGTGGTGAACATCGAGTCGACCGTGCAGTCGATCCAGCGTGCCGTCGAAGAAGCCCAGTTGATGGCGGGCTGCCGCATTCACTCGGCCTTTGTCGGTGTGGCCGGCAATCACATCCGCAGCCTCAACTCGCACGGCATCGTCGCGATTCGCGACCGCGAAGTCAGCACGGCCGACCTCGAGCGCGTGCTCGACGCTGCCCAGGCGGTGGCGATTCCGGCTGACCAGCGCGTGCTGCACACCCTGCCGCAGGACTACGTGATCGACAACCAGGAAGGCGTTCGCGAGCCGCTGGGTATGTCGGGCGTGCGTCTGGAAGCCAAGGTGCACGTGGTGACCTGCGCGGTCAACGCGGCGCAGAACATCGAGAAGTGCGTGCGCCGCTGCGGCCTGGAAATCGACGACATCATCCTCGAGCAACTGGCCTCGGCCTACTCGGTGCTGACCGATGACGAGAAAGAACTCGGCGTGTGCCTGGTCGACATCGGCGGTGGCACCACCGATATCGCCATCTTCACCGAAGGCGCGATCCGCCACACCGCAGTGATCCCGATTGCCGGCGACCAGGTCACCAACGACATCGCCATGGCCCTGCGTACACCGACTCAGTACGCCGAAGAAATCAAGATTCGCTACGCCTGCGCCCTGGCCAAGCTGGCCGGTGCCGGCGAAACCATCAAGGTGCCAAGCGTTGGCGACCGGCCGCCGCGCGAACTGTCGCGTCAGGCCCTGGCCGAGGTGGTCGAGCCGCGCTACGACGAGCTGTTCACCCTGATTCAGGCTGAGCTGCGTCGCAGCGGCTACGAAGACCTGGTCCCAGCCGGCATCGTCCTCACCGGCGGCACGGCGAAGATGGAAGGCGCGGTGGAACTGGCCGAAGAGATTTTCCACATGCCCGTACGCCTCGGCGTCCCGCACAGCGTGCGTGGCCTCAGCGACGTGGTACGCAACCCGATTTACTCCACCGGTGTGGGCCTGCTCACCTACGGTCTGCTCAAGCAGTCCGAGGACCTGACCCTGACCGGCAATAGCAACAGCAGCAACAGCTATGGCGAGGAACCGAAGGCTCCAGTGCTTGAGCGTCTCAAGCGTTGGGTCCAGGGCAACTTCTAAGTTTCAAAGCAGTAGTGGTAGGCGAAACAACTAGAGAACTGTAAGGAGAGGGAAAATGTTCGAGCTCGTAGACAACGTCCCGCAAAGCCCGGTCATCAAGGTGATCGGCGTCGGTGGTGGTGGTGGCAACGCCGTCAATCACATGGTCAAAAGCAGCATTGAAGGCGTCGAGTTCATCTGCGCCAACACTGATGCCCAGGCGCTGAAAAGCATTGGCGCACGGACCATTCTGCAACTGGGTACTGGTGTTACCAAGGGCCTTGGTGCCGGTGCCAATCCGGAAGTCGGTCGTCAGGCCGCGCTGGAAGACCGTGAGCGCATTGCCGAGGTGCTGCAGGGCACCAACATGGTCTTCATCACCACTGGCATGGGTGGCGGTACCGGTACCGGTGCAGCGCCGATCATCGCCGAAGTGGCCAAGGAAATGGGCATCCTCACCGTTGCGGTGGTGACCCGTCCATTCCCGTTCGAAGGCCGCAAGCGTATGCAGATCGCCGATGAAGGCATCCGCATGCTGGCTGAAAGCGTCGACTCGCTGATCACCATCCCCAACGAGAAGCTGCTGACCATTCTCGGCAAGGACGCCAGCCTGCTGTCGGCCTTTGCCAAGGCTGACGATGTGCTGGCAGGTGCCGTGCGCGGTATCTCCGACATCATCAAGCGTCCCGGCATGATCAACGTCGACTTTGCCGACGTGCGCACCGTGATGGGCGAGATGGGCATGGCTATGATGGGCACTGGCTGCGCCAGCGGTCCGAACCGTGCGCGCGAGGCCACCGAAGCGGCCATTCGCAACCCGCTGCTCGAAGACGTCAACCTGCAGGGTGCCCGCGGTATCCTGGTGAATATCACCGCAGGTCCTGACCTGTCGCTGGGCGAGTACTCCGACGTCGGTAGCATCATCGAAGCCTTCGCCTCCGACCACGCGATGGTCAAGGTCGGTACCGTGATCGACCCGGACATGCGCGACGAGCTGCACGTAACCGTCGTGGCCACTGGCCTGGGTGCGCGCATCGAGAAGCCGGTCAAGGTTGTCGACAATACTTTGCAGACCGCTCAAGCGGCCTACGAGGCGTCGAACCCGGCTCCAGCTCGCCAGGAGCAGCCAGCGGTCAACTACCGTGACCTGGAGCGTCCAACCGTGATGCGTAACCAGGCCCATGCAGGTGCCGCCGCAGCCGCTAAACTCAACCCGCAAGATGACTTGGATTACCTGGACATCCCAGCCTTCCTCCGTCGTCAGGCTGATTGATGGAATTTATCAGGGCTATAAAGGTGATTGGTATTCAGCAAAGGACGGGTCTGTTATCATCCTCAGCCTTTGTTGATACCAATTCGCAATTTGCGCTGAAGCGGCCAATGCCATGATTAAACAACGCACCCTGAAGAACATTATCCGTGCCACAGGTGTCGGTCTGCACTCCGGTGAGAAGGTCTACCTGACCCTCAAGCCTGCGCCTGTGGATACCGGCATCGTCTTCCGCCGCGCCGACCTCGATCCTGTGGTCGAGATTCCGGCTCGTGCGGCCAACGTTGGCGAGACAACCATGTCGACGACGTTGGTCAACGGTGACGTCAAGGTCGATACGGTCGAGCACTTGCTCTCCGCCATGGCGGGTCTGGGCATCGATAACGCCTACGTCGAGCTCTCCGCCTCGGAAGTGCCGATCATGGATGGCAGCGCCGGTCCCTTTGTATTCCTGATTCAGTCTGCCGGCCTGGAAGAGCAGGACGCAGCCAAGAAGTTCATCCGCATCCTGCGGGAAGTGTCAGTGGAGGATGGCGACAAGCGCGCAACCTTCCTGCCTTTCGAAGGGTTCAAGGTGAGCTTCGAGATCGACTTCGATCACCCGGTCCTCAAGGACCAGACCCAAAGTGCCAGCGTCGACTTCTCCAGCACCTCGTTCGTGAAAGAAGTCAGCCGTGCACGGACCTTCGGGTTCATGCGCGACATCGAGTATCTGCGCGAGCAGAATCTGGCACTGGGTGGCAGCGTCGATAACGCCATCGTTGTCGATGAGACTGGCGTGCTCAACGAAGACGGCCTTCGCTCCGAAGACGAGTTCGTCAAGCACAAGATTCTCGATGCCATCGGCGATCTGTATCTGCTCGGCAACAGCTTGATCGGCGAGTTCAAGGGCTACAAGTCCGGACACGCGCTGAACAACCAGCTGCTGCGCAAGCTGATTGCAGAAAAAGATGCCTGGGAAGTGGTCACCTTCGAAGATGCCAGTACGGCACCGATCTCCTACATGCGCCCTGTTGCGGCTGTGTAAGTTCGAACACTCTCTAGTTCATTGAGGCCACCTTCGGGTGGCCTTTTTATTGCGCCAGATTCAACGCTGATCCTTGTGCTGGGCATGGCTGGCCAGACGTTCCAGAGCTGCCTTGAGCTTGGGGTCGTCAATGCCTGCGGCCGTTTCGCGCAGGCTCTGCGCGGCATCGCCGGAGAGCTGGGTCGGATGCCCGCCGCGTTTGGCCGGGATCACTGGTGGCTGCACCTTGAACAGGATCCGCCGCAGGTTGGCGAACACTTCAAGTTCGATCAGTTGCCGTTGCAGGCGTTTTTGCTGATAGCGCAGGCGCGTGGCCCAGTGGCCATCGGTGACCACCAGCAGCAACACACCGTCGCGCCAGGAGGCCACGTGGCAGTGCTCACGGGCCGCCGGTTGCAGCTGACTTTCGAGCAAACGCTGCAGATGCACCAGGCGTTCAGCCTGATTGAGCAGCAGCCGTAGCGGTCGGACTTCACGCAGGAGCGCGGCCGGCAGCCGGGCGGGCGAGGGTTTGTAAGCCATGACGGTACGCAGGAAGTTACAGAATGGCCATCTTAGCATCTGCGTGCCCAGCGCTGATTGATTGCCGGTGGCGACAGATGATGCAGTTGCCCTGGATCAGCACGCAATGGCCGGGGGCAAGGCATGTTGTGCAGGATAATAGCGATTCTCGGCAGCTTTCATCTTCAGCAAACCTTGAACTTGTAATAATCACCCTCATCTAAGAACCGTCCCCACCCTAGCGCTGTGCCAGCATCGTGGCAATCGACCACTTTCCTCACCATCGTTTCCGGGTAGAATGCTCGTTCGCATGCGGCCCAAGGGCTGCTCGGGCGACTCATGGGGCCGCCCTCCATCCCTAAGTGTGGAAGATCCTGCCGATATGTTTGCGCCTTTGTTAAAGAAACTTTTTGGAAGCAAGAACGAGCGCGAGATCAAACGCCTGCTCAAGACGGTGACCACCGTCAATGCCTTCGAAGAGAAAATGTTGGCCCTCTCCGATGAGCAACTGCGCGGCAAGACCGCCGAGTTCAAAGAGCGTCTGGCCAAAGGCGAAACCCTCGACCAACTGCTGCCGGAAGCCTTTGCTGTAGCCCGCGAGGCCGGCAAGCGTGTGATGGGTATGCGCCACTTCGACGTCCAGCTGATCGGCGGCATGACCTTGCATGAAGGCATGATCGCAGAGATGCGTACCGGTGAAGGCAAGACCTTGGTCGGTACCTTGGCGGTGTACCTCAACGCTTTGTCCGGCAAGGGCGTGCACGTGGTCACGGTCAACGACTATCTGGCCCGCCGCGACGCCAACTGGATGCGCCCGCTGTACGAATTCCTCGGCCTCTCGGTTGGCATCGTCTCGGCCTTTCAGCCGCCGGAAGACAAGCGCGCCGCCTATGCTGCCGACATCACCTACGGCACCAACAACGAATTCGGTTTCGATTACCTGCGCGACAACATGGCCTTCAGCGTCGACGAGAAGTTCCAGCGTGAGCTGAACTTCGCCGTGATCGACGAAGTCGACTCGATCCTGATCGACGAAGCGCGGACCCCGCTGATCATCTCCGGCCAGGCTGAAGACAGCTCCAAGCTGTATATCGAAATCAACCGCCTGATCCCGCAGCTGACCCAGCACATCGAAGAAGTCGAAGGCCAGGTCACCCAGGAAGGCCACTTCTCGATCGATGAGAAGAGCCGTCAGGTCGAGCTCAACGAAGCCGGCCACCAGTACATCGAAGAGATGCTCACCCAGGCCGGCTTGCTGGCTGAAGGCGAGAGCCTCTATTCGGCGCACAACCTGGGCCTGCTGACCCACGTCTATGCCGGCCTGCGCGCGCACAAGCTGTTCCACCGCAACGTCGAGTACATCGTCCAGGACGGTCAGGTGCTGCTGATCGACGAGCACACCGGTCGGACCATGCCGGGTCGTCGTCTCTCCGAGGGCCTGCACCAGGCCATCGAAGCGAAGGAAAACCTGAACATCCAGGCCGAAAGCCAGACCCTGGCTTCGACCACCTTCCAGAACTACTTCCGTCTGTACAACAAGCTGTCCGGCATGACCGGTACTGCAGATACCGAAGCGTTCGAATTCGCTCAGATCTACAACCTCAACGTGATGGTCATTCCGCCGAACAAGCCGTTGGCGCGTAAAGACTTCAACGACCTGGTGTACCTGACCGCCGAAGAGAAGTACCTGGCGATCATTGCCGACATCAAGGAAAGCATGTCCAGCGGGCGTCCAGTATTGGTCGGTACGGCGACCATCGAGACCTCCGAGCATATGTCGGCCTTGCTCAACAAGGAAGGCATCGAGCACAAGGTGCTCAACGCCAAGTACCACGAAAAAGAAGCCGAGATCATTGCCCAGGCCGGTGCGCCAGGCGCTTTGACCATCGCCACCAACATGGCCGGCCGTGGTACCGACATCCTTCTGGGCGGCAACTGGGAGTCGGAAGTCGCGGCACTCGAAAACCCGACCGCCGAGCAGATTGCGCACATCAAGGCCGACTGGCAGAAGCGTCATCAGCAAGTGATCGAGGCCGGCGGCCTGCACGTGATCGCCTCCGAGCGCCACGAGTCGCGCCGCATCGACAACCAGCTGCGCGGCCGTTCCGGTCGTCAGGGTGACCCGGGTTCGAGCCGCTTCTACCTGTCGCTGGAAGACAGCCTGATGCGCATCTTTGCCTCTGACCGGGTGAAGAACTTCATGAAGGCCCTGGGCATGCAGTCCGGTGAAGCCATCGAGCACCGCATGGTGACCAACGCCATCGAAAAAGCTCAGCGCAAGGTCGAAGGGCGCAACTTCGATATTCGTAAGCAACTGCTCGAATACGATGACGTGGCCAACGAACAGCGCAAAGTGATCTACCACATGCGCAACAGCCTGCTGGCTGCGCAGGACTTGGGCGGCACCATCGAAGAGTTCCGTAAGGAAGTCCTCGATACCACCATCAGCCAGCATATTCCGCCGCAATCGCTGCCTGAGCAGTGGGATGTGGCCGGTCTCGAAGCGGCGCTGGCCAGCGATTTCGCGATCAAGCTGCCGATCCAGCAATGGTTGGATGAAGACGACCACCTGTACGAAGAAACCCTGCGTGAGAAGCTCCTGAGCGAGATCACCAGCGCATACACCGAGAAAGAAGATCAGGCCGGCGAAGAGGCTCTGCGCACCTTCGAGAAGCAGATCCTGCTGCGCGTGCTGGACGACCTGTGGAAAGACCACCTGTCGACCATGGACCACCTGCGTCACGGTATTCACCTGCGTGGTTATGCGCAGAAGAACCCGAAGCAGGAGTACAAGCGCGAGTCGTTCACGCTGTTCCAGGAACTGCTCGATTCGATCAAACGCGATGCCATCCGTGTGCTGTCGCACGTACAGGTTCGCCGCGAAGACCCGATCGAAGAAGAAGCCCGTCTGCGTCGCGACGCCGAAGAGCTGGCCCAGCGTATGCAGTTTGAACATGCGCCGGCACCAGGCCTGGAAAGCGAGCAGCTGAGCGAAGAGGGCGTTGAAGTCGCCGTTGCCGCCGCGCCGGTTCGCAACGACCAGAAGCTTGGTCGCAACGAGCCATGCTGGTGTGGTTCGGGCAAGAAGTTCAAGCATTGCCACGGCACCATTGAGTGATGCGAGTGATGCAAGTGATCTAAGGCCGCTGCTGGCTTGAGATTTTTGGGCTGCTTTGCAGCTCATCGCGACACAAGGCCGCTCCTACAGCCACCGTAAAGGTGTCAGTTGGGGCGGCTTTGTTTCATGGAACCTATCTGTTTTTATCTAGGAGCGCTCTAATGGCTGTTGGTCTTGGTCCTTTGCCCACCCTGCACCCGGTTCCCGGTTTTGAACTTGGCATCGCTTCGGCGGGCATCAAGCGCCCTGGGCGCAAGGACGTCGTGGTAATGCGCTGCGCCGAAGGCTCCAGCGTGGCTGGCGTGTTCACCCTCAACGCGTTCTGCGCGGCGCCGGTGATCCTCGCCAAGCAACGCGTGCAGGGCACCGTGCGTTACCTGCTGACCAATACCGGCAATGCCAACGCCGGTACCGGCGCACCAGGCCTGGCCGCCGCTGAGCGCACCTGTGCCAAGCTGGCCGAGCTGACCGGCGTTGACGCCCAGGCAGTGCTGCCGTTCTCCACCGGTGTGATCGGTGAGCCGCTGCCGGTCGAGAAGATCGAGGCCGCGCTGCAGGCTGCACTGGACAACCTTTCGGAAAATCACTGGGCTGAAGCCGCTACCGGCATCATGACCACCGACACCCTGCCCAAGGGTGCCAGCCGTCAGTTCCAGTTCGATGGCCAGACCATCACCGTCACCGGCATCAGCAAAGGCGCCGGCATGATTCGCCCGAACATGGCGACCATGCTTGGCTATATCGCTACCGACGCCAAGGTCGCTCCGGCGGTGCTCAAGGACCTGATCCTTGACGGCGCCAACAAGTCGTTCAACCGCATCACCATCGATGGCGACACCTCGACCAACGACTGCTGCATGCTGATTGCTACCGGCCAGGCCAAAGTCGCTGAAGTGACCGAAGCCAAGGGCGAGCTGTTCGACGCCTTGAAGCAGGCAGTGTTCGAAGTGTGCATGGAAGTCGCCCAGGCGATCGTGCGTGACGGCGAAGGCGCGACCAAGTTTGTTACCGTGCAGGTCAACGGTGGTGGCAATCATCAGGAATGCCTCGACGTTGGTTATGCCGTGGCGCATTCGCCGCTGATCAAGACTGCGCTGTTCGCCTCCGATCCCAACTGGGGCCGTATCCTCGCTGCCGTCGGCCGCGCTGGCGTGCCTGAGCTGGACGTCAGCCTGATCGACGTTTTCCTCGGTGACGTGTGCATCGCCAGCAAAGGCGGGCGCAGCCCAAGCTACACCGAAGAGCAAGGCTCCAAGGTGATGGCTGAAGAAGAGATCACCATCCGCATCGAACTGGGTCGCGGCCAGTGCAGCGAGACCATCTGGACCACCGACCTGTCCCACGAGTACGTCAAGATCAACGCCGAATACCGGACCTGATCATTGGCCTGCGCCCTGGTCTGGCCACTGGCCGGGGCGCCTGACGCAGCAACGGAGGGTACAAGGTGCAGCGGATTCATGTAGTAGCGGCGGTTATCCGCGGTGGCGACGGGCGGATCCTCATCGCCCGTCGCGCCGATAGCCAGCATCAGGGCGGCCTGTGGGAGTTTCCCGGGGGCAAGGTGGAGGCCGGCGAAAGCGTCGAAGCAGCGCTGGCCCGTGAACTGCGCGAGGAGCTCGGTATCGAGGTCAGCGGATCACGGCCGCTGATCAAGATCAGCCATGACTACCCGGACAAGCAAATCCTGCTCGACGTGCGTGAGGTTGACGCATTCAGCGGCGAGCCACATGGCGCCGAAGGTCAGCCGCTGGAATGGGTCGCGCCGCGTGACCTGCACCAGTACCAGTTCCCTGCGGCAAACAAGCCCATCGTCGCCGCTGCACGCTTGCCGGATCAGTACCTGATCACCCCTGATGGCCTCGAAGTGCCGCCGATGTTGCGCGGTATCCAGAAGGCTGTGGCCAACGGCATCAAGCTGGTTCAGCTGCGCGCGCCGGACATGTACGACCCCAAGTACCGTGATGTCGCGGTAGATGCGGCTGGACTGTGTGCGGGCAAAGCTCAATTGATGCTCAAAGGTCCTTTGGAATGGTTGGGCGACTTCCCCTCGGCCGGCTGGCACCTGACTGCCGCGCAATTGCGCAAGTATGCCGCCAAGGGCCGGCCGTTCCCGGAGCACCGTTGGTTGGCAGCGTCTTGCCACAATGCCGAAGAGTTGGCCCTGGCGGCGCAGATGGGGGTCGACTTCGTCACTCTGTCGCCAGTCCAGGCGACTCAGACCCACCCCGATGCACTGCCATTGGGTTGGGAGCAGGCCGCGGCGTTGATTGACAGCGTCAGCTTCCCGGTGTTCTTGCTGGGCGGCGTCAGCGCGGCAGACCGTGAGCTTGCCTGGCAGGCAGGCGCCCAAGGTGTGGCGGGTATCCGCGCGTTCTGGCCTGAGCTTTAAACAGGGGCTGCTTTGCGGCCCTTCGCGGGCAAGCCCGCTCCCACAAGGTCCTGTGGGAGCGGGCTTGCCCGCGAAGGGCTGCGAAGCAGCCCCAAATCAGCAACTGGATTGCAGGATCAAGCCTCAGGCTTTTTCGCCGCCTGCCACAGCACTTCTGCAACGCCCTGACGGCGGCCAATGATACGCGCTGCAACAAACAGCAAATCCGACACCCGATTGATATACGCCAAGCCAACCCCTTCCAGCGGCTCCAGCGCATTCAGCGCCTGGCAGCGGCGCTCGGCGGTGCGCGCCTGGCTGCGGCACACGTGGGCTTGCGCGATCAAGGCCGAGCCGCTGGGCAGGATGAAGTTTTCCAGCGGCCCAAGTTCGTCGTTCCAGAGGTCGATGGCTGCTTCAAGGCGCTCGACTTCAGCCTGGTTCAGCGCCTGATAACTAGGCATCGCCAGCTCGCCACCAAGGTCGAACAAGCGGTGCTGGCAAGGCGCGAGCACCTCGCTCAACTCGCTCAGCCCGGCCTCACTCAGCCCTGCCAAGAGCACGCCTAGCTGGCTGTTGAGGGTGTCGACCTCGCCAAGCGCCTCGATCCGAGGGTGGTCCTTGGGCACACGGCGGCCGTCGCCGAGGCCGGTTTCGCCTTTGTCGCCGGTGCGGGTGTAGATTTTCGACAGGCGAAAGCCCATGTCATGTCTCCGTTGGGGCCGGTGCCGCAGGCACGGGCGAGCCGAGGGGCAGGCGCAGGGTGAAGCAGGTGCCCTGGCCGGGCGAGGACTGCACCTCCATCTGCCCCTTGTGGTTGTTGGTGATGATGAAATACGAAACCGATAGGCCCAGGCCTGTGCCCTGGCCGATCTCCTTGGTGGTGAAGAACGGCTCGAAGGTACGCTTGCGCACCGCTTCGGGCATGCCGATGCCGTTGTCCTCTACCTGAATTTCCGCCCACGGCGGATTGAGCCGGGTGCGCAGGATGATACGGCCTGGCTCGCTCGGTTGCGGGCGCAGGTGGATCGCCTGGGCGGCGTTCTTCAACAGGTTGAGCAGTACTTGTTCAAGCTCGTTGGCGGTGCATGGCACCGGCCCCAGTTGCGGGTCGAACTGGCGGACGATGGCCTGGCCCTTGAAGTCGAAACCAATTGCCAGATCGAAGTCGTTGCCGGCAATTTCCACCGCCTGGTCGATCAGCGCGGGCAGGCTGCAGGGGGCCAGCTGGCGATTGCTGAGACGGCTGAAACTGAGCATGTGGGTGACGATCTTGGCCGCACGGGCTCCCGCCTGCTGGATGCCGTCGAGCAACTGCGGCACTTCGCGGCTGTGCAGGTAGCGGTTGATCTCGGCCAGGTCCAGGCCAAGCTCGGCGGCCTGTTCCTGGTTGCGCGGCAGGTCGGGCGACAAGCGCCGGCGGATGTTCTGCACGTTGTGCAGGATCGCCCCGAGTGGGTTGTTGATCTCGTGGGCCATGCCTGCGGCGAGGCCGCCCACCGAGAGCATCTTCTCTGACTGCACCATCATCTCTTCCAGCGACAGGCGCTGGGTGATGTCATCGATACGGATCACCACGCCGCGGCCGCCACCGCCGGTCAGTGGGTAGAAGGTCAGCGCGTAATGGCGGGCGTCGTCACCTTTGGGCCAGGTGACCCGCTCGATCTTGGTCACCCGGTGCTTTTCGACGGTGTCTTTAAGTTGCGGCAAGAACGGCTTGAGCGGCTCGAAGGCGATAAAGATCGGCTGGTTCAGCGCCTCGTCCAGGCGCGTGCCGGAGAGGGCGCTGGCTTCCTGGTTCCACTGAGTCACGTACAACTGCTCATCGAGTGCTATCAGCGCCGATGGCATCGAATCGATGATGCTGTTGAGGTAGTTCTGGAAACCCGTGAGCTTCTTCTCGATCTTGCTGCGAACCTGAACCTCCAGCTCCAGCTTGCGGTTGGTATTGCGGGTTTCTTCGGCCAGGCCCTGGGCCTGGTCGTAGGCGGTCTGGAATTCGTCGCGGGTGCGCTTGAGCTGCTGCTCGCGGGCCTCGATGCGCGACAGCATGGTATTGAAGGCGTTGGCCAGGCTGCCGATCTCATCGTCGTTGCCGCGCTGCGCGCGCATGGCATAGCTCTCTTCGCGGGTGACCTGGCGGCTGAGTTCTTCCAGCTGATTGATCGGCTGGGTGATCAGCCGCTTGATCTGCCGGGCGATCACCAGCCAGAGCAGGATGCTGAACACCAGAATCGCCAGGCTGGCGGTCAGCGTGCCGGTGTAGAACGCGGTGGGCAGCTCGCTGCTGGCTACCAGAAGGAGAAACGCCGGCGGGTTGCCCGGACGCGGCAGGCGAATCAGTTGAGTGCTGCGAAACTCCATCAGGCGCCAACCGTCGATGTTGCGATAGCGCTTGGGCAGGGCCAGCGGTTCGCCGTGCTGCAGTTGCGCGAGCATGCGCCCGTCGCTGCCGTAGACCGCTGCGGCGCGCAGTGGGGTGTAGCTGTCGAGTTCCTTGAGCAGGGCGTTGGCGTTATCGCTGGAATCACCGGCGCGGGCCGACAGCTGCGGGTTGGCGACCAGCCTGCCGATGGTTTGCAGCGCCTGTGGCGCCATGCTTTCCTGGGTGATCCAGTAGGCCGCGCTGATAAAGGCCAGGTTGGCCACCAGCAGGATGGTGATCAGCAGTACCAGCAGGGCCGCAAGCAGTTTCTGCCCGACCGGGAGGTTATCCAGGCGTTGGCGCAGTTTCATGGGCAAGGCAGTGTCCGTATTCGGGTCAGAGGGCAGCGATCAGTCACTGGGCAGGCCGCGTGCCTGCAGGTTATCGACCAATCGCTGGCGCAGGTGTTCCAGCTCCACCAGGGCCAGGTCATGGCGGTGGGCGGCGCGGCAGACGTAGCCGAGCAGGTAATGCAGCTCGGTGCGGCGGCCATGGCGCACGTCTTGATACATGGAAGAATAATTGGCTGCAGTCGCTAGAATCACCCGCTGCACTTCTTCGTTCAGGCCCTCGGCCGCTTGCGGCTGGCCGCAGCAGTGCAGCAGTTGCGCCAGCTCGGCGCACAGCGCATCCACCTCACTCAAGTGTTCGAGCAGGCCACCGTTCTGGCAGTCGTGCAGTACGGTCAGCGGGTTGATCGCGCAGTTCAGGGCCAGCTTGCGCCACAGCCGGCTGAGAATGTCCAGCGTCCACTGGGCGGGGATGCCGGCCTCCTCGAGGTCACTGAGCCACTCGGCCGGGGCGGGGTTAAGCGGGTCGCCCAACCAGTTGAAGCCATGCCCGGCAAACTGCACCTGCCAGTCCGCCGGACGAAACGCGCCTTCGGTACTGGAGGCAAAGATACAGCGCGCATGGGGCACCTGATCGGCCACCTCGTCCTGGCTGCCAAGGCCGTTCTGTAACAGAATCAGCTCGGCGCCCACAGCCAGGCGCGGGGCCAGCCTGGCCAGGGCAGGGGCGGCATCGTAGGCTTTACAGGCCACCAGCAAGCGATGAATCGGCGCGTGCGCTTCATCGGCTTCGGCGGGGATGGCAAAAAAGCTGCTGTGCGCTTGCTCGATCAAGGTCAGGCCGCCGACGGCCTGGTACGCCGCCAGGCGCTGCGGGTCGCGCAAGATCAAACGGACCGCCTTGCCTGCGCGGGCCAGCCGGCAGGCCCAGAGGCTGCCCAGGCTGCCGGCGCCGAGAATATGCCAGGTGCTGCTCATCTACGTTTCGCAACCCGTTATAATGTGTCCCGCATTTTAACCATCAAACCCTGCGCGCTCCATCTTCACGCTGAGCGCGGCGCTTTCACATTGGAGAACAACCATGCCTTCGTTCGACGTGGTATCGGAACTGGACAAGCACGAAGTGCAGAACGCAGTCGACAACGCCATCAAGGAGCTGGACCGCCGCTACGACCTCAAAGGTAAGGGTAGCTTCGAATTCAAGGAAAAGGACCAGACCGTGCTGATGACCGCCGAGGCCGAGTTCCAGCTCGAGGCGATGGTCGAAATCCTGCGCAGCGCATTGGTCAAGCGCAAGATCGAAGTGAAGTGCCTGGAGGTCAAGGACGCCTATGCCTCGGGCAAGGAAATGAAACAGGAAGCGACCTTCCGCGAAGGCATCGACAAGGAGCTGGCGAAGAAGATCGTCGCCCACATCAAAGACGCCAAGCTCAAGGTCCAGGCCGCCATCCAGGGTGAGCAGGTACGCGTCACCGGCAAGAAGCGTGACGACCTGCAAGAAGCGATCGCCGCACTGCGCGCCAAGGAATTCGACATGCCGCTGCAGTTCAACAACTTCCGCGATTGACCTGGCTGCAGGAACCCCATTGCCACACTGAGGTCCATGGGGCTCCTCGCCGCGGCCTGTCTGCGGCCTGCTTCACTGTGTACATGCCGTTTGGCATCAGGAGAAAGTTATGGATTTGACCAATGAGGTCGATCAACTGGTTCGCCAATCGCAAACCTGGCTGCCATTGATCATGCAATACAGCAGCCGTCTGCTGCTGGCGCTGCTGACCCTGGCGGTTGGCTGGTGGATTACCAACAAGCTCAGCGCCCGCCTGGGCAAGCTGGTTGGGCTGCGCAACGCCGATCTGGCCTTGCAGGGCTTCATCAGTACCTTGGCAAATATCATCCTCAAGATCTTGCTGCTGGTCAGCGTCGCTTCGATGATCGGCATCGAAACAACCTCGTTCGTCGCGGCCATTGGTGCTGCCGGCCTGGCCATTGGCCTGGCGTTGCAGGGTAGCCTGGCCAACTTCGCCGGTGGTGTGCTGATCTTGCTGTTCCGCCCGTTCCGCATCGGCGACTGGATCGAGGCGCAAGGCGTCAGCGGTACTGTCGACAGCATCCAGATCTTCCACACAGTGCTGCGCACCGGTGACAACAAGACCGTGATCATGCCGAACGGCAGCTTGTCCAATGGCATCATTACCAACACCAACCGTCAGCCGACGCGCAAGGTGGTGTTCGATGTGGGCGTTGATTACGAAGCTGACCTGCAGAAGGCGCGCAATGTGCTGCTGGAGCTGGCCAACGACCCGCGCGTGCTGCCGGACCCGGCGCCGCAGGCGGTGATCTCCACCCTGGGCGACAGCTCGATCACGGTATCCCTGCGTCTGTGGACGAAAACGGCCGACTACTGGGACGTGATGTTCATGCTCAACGAGCGCACTCGCGACCGGCTCAAGGCAGAAGGGATCGATATCCCGTTCCCGCAACGGGTGATCCGCGTGGTGCAGGAGACTGCCGCGCAGTAAACCGCGTTCGCTGTAACTGCGCGGGCTTGTTCCGCGGGTGTACCCGCCGCAACGATGTTGCTGGCGCTGGGCATTCGCGGGCAAGCCCGCGTTTTGTTTTGTCCCTAATTACACTTGTTCACAGCCAGGACGTGCCATTTCTGGCATATAACCTGACCCCTTTCGTATCCACTGATGTCTGCCATGAAACCACTGCTGTATATCACCCCGGCCCGTGCCTTGCTGTTTGGTCTGACCCTGGCCTTGTTCGAGCTGCTCACCTACCTGGCCAGCGATGCGGTCATGCCGGCCATGCCGGATGTGGTCACCGAGATGAACGCCAGTCCGGAATTTATCCCGCACGCGCTGAACCTGTACCTGCTGGGTGGGGTGGTCCTGCAATGGCTGATCGGTCCGCTGGCCGACCGCTATGGCCGGCGGCCCTTGCTGCTCGCTGGCTGCGTGATCTTTGGTGTAGCCTGCCTGGCGACCTTCTGGGTGCAGGACATCGGCCTGTTCAACCTGCTGCGGCTGTTGCAGGGGATCGGCCTGGGCTTTGTCGTCACCGTCAGCTACCCGGCCTTGAACGAGGCTTTCAGCGAGGCCGATGCCGTACGCATGATGGCCTTGCTGGCCAATATCGCCTTGCTTTCGCCCTTGCTCGGGCCGCTGGTGGGCACGTTGATGCTGCAGTGGCTGGACTGGCGCTGGTTGTTCGTGGCTTTTGCCGTGGGTGCGCTGCTGACCCTCGGGCTGCTGTATCGCTTCATGCCGGAAACCCTCGGCGTCGAGCGCCGCGACGGTAGCCGCCTGCCGTTCACGCCGATTCACCTGCTGCCGCTGTTGTCTGGTTATGTCCAGTTGCTGAGCAATCGTCGCTTCGTCGCCGGCAGCGCTGCGCTGGGCCTGGTCGGCTTGCCGCTGATCGGTTGGATCGGCCTGTCGCCGGTGCTGCTGATTCACGACGAGGGGCTGAGCAAGATGGCCTATGCCTTGTGGCAACTGCCGGTGTTCGGTGGTTTGATCGCGGGCAACCTGATCATCAACAGCATCGCTGAGCGCTACCCATTGCCTGCGCTGGTGCGCGGCGCACTGTGGCCGTATCTGGCGGGGTTGGGCCTGATGATGCTGGCTACGTGGCTGTGGCCGTCAGTTACCAGCGTGGTTGCGGGCATGACCCTGTATGCGCTGGGGCTGGGCGTGGCCAATGCTGTGCTGTACCGCATGACCTTGTTCGCCAGCGAGCAGAGCAAGGGCCTGGTTTCAGCCATGCTCGGCATGATCACCATTGCCGTATTGGGTCTGGGTGGCGCGCTGCTGGCGATGATTGGCGCTGGCGCCAGCTTGCTGCACTTCGCCGTCCTCGCCGGCATAGCCGGGGCGCTGGCGCTGGTGCCGCTGTGGTTTGTGGTGGGTGGCAAGGGCGCTGGCGCGACCGTCGCGCAGTGAAGCGAGCGCCGCTGTGCCGGTGCAGGCGACAGCGGCGCAACGCTCTGTCAGGGCTGGTCCGCGGTAGGGCCAGGCACCGGCTCCAGCTTGCCGCGCCGTGCCTCCTGGCGCCACTGCAGGAGGATCAGGATCAACGTAGGCACGCCCAGCAGCGCGGTAATCAGGAAGAAGTCGTGGTAGCCAAACTTCTCCACGATTACACCTGAGTAACCCCCGATCAGCCGCGGCAACAGCAGCATGATCGAGCTCAGCAGGGCGTATTGGGTGGCCGAGAACTTCAGGTTGGTCAGGCTCGACAGGTAGGCAACGAACGCCGAAGTGGCCATCCCGGAACTGAAGTTGTCCAGCGAGATGGTGACCACCAGCATCTCCACGTTCGGCCCCATGTCGGCCAGCATCAGGAACAGGATGTTGGTGCTGGCCGAGGCGACGCCGCCGATGAACAGGATCGGCATGATGCCGAAACGCACGATCAGCAAACCGCCGGCGCCGGCGCCAAGCAGGGTCATGATCAGGCCGAAGATCTTGCTGACGCTGGCGATCTGGTCCTTGGTGAAGCCCATGTCGATGTAGAACACGTTGGCCATCACGCCCATGACCGTATCGGACATGCGATAGGTAGCGATCAGCCCGAGCAGCAGCAACGCCTGCCAGCGATAGCGGGCGATGAAGTCGTTTACCGGCGTCAGCACCGGCGCCAGGCCACGGCGGCCGAGCGATGACAGGCAGGCCCAGGTCAACAGTGCGTAGAGGACCAGGCGCATGAAGGCGCGGTCCTCCAGCACCAGTTGCACCACGGTCGAGTCGCCAAACACCACGCTGGCCCAGTCGGTGTTGTACAGCTGGGTGAAGCTGGCCGGCACCGACACCAGCAGAATGATCAGCACGAATACTGACGCCAACTGATGGCTCAAGCCATAGCGAGCAGCCGACAGCTGCGTGCGCAGCGGCACTGGCGGTTCGCGCATGATCAGCGTGGTGAACACGGCGGGTAGCATGATCACGCCGAACAGCACATAGGTGCCGGTCCAGGCCTGGTGCAGATAGCTGAAGCCAGTGGAGCCGAACCATTCAGCGAAGAACAGCGCGCCGGCCGTGGCCAGCAGGGCGGCAACCCGGTAGCCGGCCATGTAGCTGGCGGCAAGCGCAGCCTGGCGCTGGTCATCGGCGATTTCCAGGCGGTAGGCGTCGACGGCGATGTCCTGGGTTGCCGAGGCGAAGGCCACCAGCACCGCCAGGGCGATCAGCCAGGACAGGTGTTTTTGCGGATCGCACAGGCCCATGCCGACCAAGCCGATGACCACCAGTACTTGCGACAACAGCAGCCAGGAGCGACGTCGGCCAAGCCCGCCGAGCAGCGGCAGGCGCCATTGGTCGAGCAGTGGCGACCAGACCCACTTGAAGGCATAGGCCAGGCCGATCAGGCTGGCATAGCCAATTGTCTCGCGGGCCACACCGGCCTCGCGCAGCCACACTGAAAGGGTTGAGAACACCAGCATGTAGGGCAGGCCGGCAGCGAAGCCCAGCAGCAACAGCACCAGAGTTGACGGGCTGGCATAGGCAGCGAGCGCAGCGCGCCAGGTTTTACGGGGCATGGGCCAACATCTGCCTCAAGGTTACGAAAACAAAGCGCGCACTCTAACCGCTGTGCTCCATCGGGCGCCAGCCATGGCGCAACATATCCACACGATTATTGGCTACATTGACGCCTTCGGCGCGTAGCCGAGCGCGTTGTTCGTCGCCTGAAGGTGTGCCCGGCTGCAGGCTCAATCGACCACTCGCGCCGATCACCCGGTGCCAGGGCAGGCGGCTGCCCTGCGGCAGTTGGCCCAGCGTGCGCCCGACCCAGCGTGCGGCCCGGCCAAGGCCAGCCAAATCCGCCAACTGGCCATAACTGACGACCTTACCCTCGGGCACTTGCCCGAGGGCGGTATAGAGCGCCGTTCGTCGGGCTTCGGCATCCTCTGCCGAAAGGCGTGCAGCGCCAGACATCAGGCGCAGCCCGGCGATCGGCGAGATTGCCGGCGAAGTGGCTTATAGATGAGAGTTGAACTCATTGGCATCCGTTTGGTCTGTCCTTGCTCTGGTCGCGCGTATCTGGATAATGCCCGGCTTTTTTCCGCAAACCGAGCCCGTAGTCAGCTTATGTATTCTAGAACCTTGCTCTGCCTTCTCGCCGCTTCCCTGTGTACCCCAGCGTTCGCCGACACCGTCTGGATGAAGAACGGTGACAAGCTCAGTGGCAAGATCAAAGTCTTCGATGGCGGCAAGCTGCTGCTGGAAACGCCCTATGGTGGCTCCATCGCGCTGGACTGGAAACAGGTACAGACCCTCGAAAGCGATCAGGAGCTGCTGGTCAAACAGGATGCCTACACCGGCGAAAAGGCCAAGTCGCTGCAGGCAGCCGAGCCGGGCAAGGTGACCCTGGCCAATGGCGAGGCGCCGAAAACCGTCGAGCTGGCCAGCATCGAGCAGATCATGAAGCCGCGGCCAGTAGTTGAGGATCTGGTCTGGAAAGGTAACGTCGACCTGGCCATGGACTTCAAGCGCGCCGAAAACGACACCGACGATTACGATGTCGGTTTCAAGACCTCGGCGCGTCATGGCCGCTGGCGGCACAATGCCCAGGGCGAATACAACCGCGAGAGCAAGGACGACGTCACCACCACCAACAACTGGAGTGGTGAATACGCGCTTGACCGCTTCATCACTGACAAGTGGTTTTGGCAGGGGCGTCTCGAATACAAGCGTGATCATATTGAAGACCTGGCCCGCCAGCGCACGGTCGGTACCGGCCCGGGCTACCAGTTCTGGGACGACGAGTTGGGGGCGTTCTCGCTCGGCTCGCTGCTCAACCGCACCGACTATCAGTACCGCGATGGCGGCAAGGACAATTTCTACTCGGCTGCCATGAAGTGGGATTACACCCGCTACCTGATCGGCAAGAACGTCCAGCTGTTCACCAATGGTGAACTGGGCAAACCGCTGGGTGGGGTTGCCGATTACTCGCTGGATGCCGAAGTCGGCCTGCGCTACAAGGTCACCGAGTGGGCCTCGCTCAATCTCAAGGCCGAGAAGGAAATGATCCAGGGCACCAGCAACAGTGACCTGGACAAGACCCGCTACACAGCGGGCTTTGGTGTCGCCTGGTAAAACCGCTCTGTTGCACTTCTGGCGTGGCGGTCACGGCTGATAAATGCTTATCTTGTCAGCTGACCCGCCTGCCGCCAGGAGCATCTGTTGTGAGTAACGTCGTTACCAACACCGCCCTTCGTCCCGCCCGCGAACTCCTGCTCAAGGAATACCGCGGCGTCCTCTCGACCCATTCCAAGTCGATGCCCGGCTTCCCGTTCGGCTCCGTTGTGCCGTACTGCCTGGATGCCGAGGGTCAGCCGCTGATCCTGATCAGCCGCATCGCCCAGCACACCCACAATCTGCAGAAAGACCCCAAGTGTTCGTTGCTGGTGGGCGAGCGCGAGGCGCTCGATGTGCAGGCAGTCGGCCGGCTGACGGTGATGGCCGAGGCGCACAAGCTGATCGACGTCGAAGCCATCGAAGCGGCGGCGGCTCGCTACTACCGCTACTTCCCGGACGCCGCCAATTACCACAAGGCCCATGACTTCGACTTCTGGTGCCTGCGGCCGGTACGCCATCGCTACATTGGCGGTTTTGGTGCGATTCACTGGCTCGATCAGGTGACGATGGCCAACCCGTTTGCTGGCGCCGCCGAGGCCAGCATGGTCGAACACATGAACAGCGACCACGCAGCGGCCATCGCTCACTATGTCGCCCTGAGCGATCTGCCAGATACGCCTGCCGCTGAATTGGCAGGTATCGACAGCGAAGGGCTGCATCTGCGCATTGGTCAGGCTATCTATTGGCTCCCATTCCCGAAGACTTGCAATACGCCGACACAAGTGCGCGAGGCCTTGGTATTACTGGCCCGCGCCGACAAATGGCCGGCTGTGGATGAAACTCAGGGTTGAAATAGCGACCTTGCGCATCCATCTGTTGTCCTAGTGGAAGGTTGTCTTCCGTCGAGGAACCCTTGATGCGTGTTTTTTTATTGTTGTTGCTGCTGTTTCCGGTGCTCGAGCTGTTCGTGTTCGTCAAAGTCAGCGCCGCGATCGGTTTCTTTCCGGCGTTGCTGCTGATTATCGGCGGCTCCGCGTTGGGCTTGCTGGTGATGCGGGTGGCCGGTATCGCCACCGCACTGCGTGCCCGTGAGAGTCTGCAGCGAGGCGAGTTGCCCGCTGAAGACATGTTCCAGGGCCTGATGCTGGCAGTGGCAGGTGTGCTGTTGCTGATTCCGGGCTTCATCAGTGACGTGCTCGGCCTGATCTGCCTGATGCCGTTCACCCGTCATTTTGCCGCGCGCAAGTTGCGTCAGCGGGCCGAGGCGCAGGCAATGCGCCAGCGTGCATTCCAGGATGATCCATTCGCAGCACGGCCGCCCGAAGGTGGCCACCGGCCAAACGTGATCGAAGGCGAGTACCAGCGTCGCGATCAGTAACCCTGTGCAGTTTGTGTGCAAAGCGGCCCCGTGAGGGGCCGTTTGCATTTGCGCGGGTAGCTGTTGAAAAAAATTTCACAGGTAAGCCCTTGTAATCGTTTCGCTCGGCCTCATCTATGTGGTCACCGCAAGGTTTCTGGTGGCAACGCCAGACAAGACAAAGGGGTTCGCCGAATGCGGGCCCCTACCGGCAACGCCGGAATGCATCAACCCGCCGGTCTCGACACCGGCCGATGAAAACCACTAATTGGGAGAGATCGACAATGAAGCTTCGTCCTCTGCATGACCGCGTCGTAATCCGCCGCAGCGAAGAAGAATCGAAAACCGCTGGCGGTATCGTTCTGCCAGGTTCGGCCGCTGAAAAACCAAACCGCGGTGAAATCGTTGCCGTCGGTACCGGTCGCATCCTGGACAACGGCGAAGTTCGCGCGCTGGCCGTGAAAGTGGGTGACAAAGTGGTCTTCGGCCCGTACTCGGGCAGCAACACCGTGAAAGTCGATGGCGAAGATCTGCTGGTGATGGCTGAGAACGAGATTCTCGCTGTCGTCGAAGGCTGATTTTCCCGACTTCCCGTTACTCCAAAGTATTTCAAGGATTAAACGATCATGGCTGCTAAAGACGTAAAATTCGGCGATTCCGCCCGCAAGAAAATGCTCGTTGGTGTCAACGTTCTGGCTGACGCTGTCAAAGCCACCCTCGGCCCGAAAGGCCGTAACGTTGTCCTGGCCAAGAGCTTCGGCGCGCCAACCATCACCAAAGACGGTGTATCGGTTGCCAAAGAAATCGAACTGAAAGACGCTTTCGAAAACATGGGCGCTCAGCTGGTCAAGGAAGTTGCTTCCAAGGCCAACGACGCTGCCGGTGACGGCACCACCACTGCGACCGTTCTGGCTCAAGCCATCGTCAACGAAGGCCTGAAAGCCGTCGCTGCCGGCATGAACCCGATGGACCTGAAGCGCGGCATCGACAAGGCCACCATCGCCGTCGTTGCCGAACTGAAGAACCTGTCCAAGCCTTGCTCCGATTCCAAGGCCATCGCTCAGGTCGGTACCATCTCTGCCAACTCCGACAGCTCCATCGGTGAAATCATCGCCGAAGCCATGGAAAAAGTCGGTAAAGAAGGCGTCATTACCGTTGAAGAAGGCTCGGGCCTGGAAAACGAACTGTCGGTTGTCGAAGGCATGCAGTTCGACCGTGGCTACCTGTCGCCGTACTTCGTCAACAAGCCGGACACCATGGTCGCCGAGCTCGACGGCCCACTGCTGCTGCTGGTCGACAAGAAGATCTCCAACATCCGTGAGCTGCTGCCAGTTCTGGAAGCTGTTGCCAAGGCCGGCCGTCCACTGCTGATCGTTGCTGAAGACGTTGAAGGCGAAGCCCTGGCTACCCTGGTAGTCAACAACATGCGCGGCATCGTCAAGGTTGCAGCGGTCAAGGCACCAGGCTTCGGCGACCGTCGCAAAGCCATGCTGCAGGACATCGCTGTCCTGACTGGCGGTACCGTCATCTCCGAAGAGATCGGCCTGTCGCTGGAATCCGCTACCCTGGAAAACCTGGGTAACGCCAAGCGCGTCATCCTGTCGAAAGAAAACACCACCATCATCGATGGCGCTGGTGTTGAAGACGACATCCAGGCTCGCGTTAAGCAAATCCGCGCTCAAATCGAAGAGACTTCGTCCGACTACGATCGTGAAAAACTGCAAGAGCGTCTGGCCAAGCTGGCTGGCGGTGTTGCCGTGATCAAGGTCGGTGCTGGCACCGAAGTTGAAATGAAAGAGAAGAAAGCCCGCGTTGAAGACGCCCTGCACGCTACCCGTGCAGCCGTTGAAGAAGGCGTAGTACCTGGCGGTGGTGTTGCTCTGGTCCGTGCCCTGAGCGCTATCATCGACCTCAAAGGCGACAACGAAGACCAGAACGTCGGTATCGCGCTGCTGCGCCGTGCGGTTGAATCGCCACTGCGTCAGATCGTTGCCAACGCCGGTGACGAGCCAAGCGTCGTGGCCGACAAGGTCAAGCAGGGTTCGGGCAACTACGGCTACAACGCCGCTTCCGGTGAATACGGCGACATGATCGAAATGGGTATCCTCGACCCAGCCAAAGTCACCCGTTCGGCACTGCAAGCTGCTGCTTCGATCGGTGGTCTGATGATCACTACCGAAGCGATGATTGCTGATGCTCCGGAAGACAAGCCAGCTGGCGGTGGTATGCCAGACATGGGCGGCATGGGTGGCATGGGCGGCATGATGTAAGCCTGCCTTAGCGCCTGCTGTACCAAAAAGCCCCGCCTAGTGCGGGGCTTTTTTGTGGGTACTTAGAACGGCACCGGACTGTAGGAGCGGCCTTGTGTCGCGAAAGGGTCGCGTAGCGGCCCCAGATTCCCAGCTTCGCCGCTGAAATTGCCGGGCCAGCTCTGCTGGCCTTTCGCGACACAAGGCCGCTCCTACACAGAGCGCGTTTGCCTGGAGAGGCTTGGACGGTAGAGCACCACGTAGTAACACGCCAAGCCAATCAACCAGCAGAACACCGCTGTCCAGGCATTGTGTGAAAAGAAATGCGCGCCCTGCAGCATCCGCCCAAGCGACAGCACGCTGCCGAGGGTAAACGCCAGCAGCAAAGCGCCTCGGGCCAACCGCGGTCGGCGATCACGCAATGCAAAAAACAACGCAAACAGGCTAAAACCGGTCGCCGCATGGCCTCCGGGCCAGCAGCGTCCGGGTTTGTCGGTTTGCGGCCTGGCTTCGAGCAATTTGCTGTAGGTCTGCTCACCGCCAAACTGGCTAAGGCTCCACGGGCACTGCACCGCCGTGGCAACCTTGAGCGGGGTGACAAAACTGGTCGACAGGGCCAGCGACAGTACCAGGCAGCCCAGCTCTCTGCGCCAGGCAAACAGCCGCTGCCAGAACAGGCTGGCAAAAAACGCCAGCACCGCCACCAGCGCCAAGCCAATGACCACCTGCTTGACCCCATCATGGAGGATGTTTTCCAGGACATAGCTGTGGCGACCGATGAACTGCCCGGCGCCCGGATCGAAGGCGAGGGCGGCCAGGGACATATCCAGTGATGTCGATTCGAGCAGCAGCAGTGCGAGTGCGCAGCCCAAGGGGATCCCCAGGTATAACCACAGATTCAGCGGACGCGGGCGGACGGCGGGGGGCATGGTGACTCCAGGCGCAGAAAAAGGCGGCGATTGTCTGCCTGGGGCTATATTTGCGCTGTGAAGTTTTGGTGAAAAATATGTCAGCAGCAGTGATCAGCCGGCAAGGCTGGCGCCGCGCCAGCGATGTCCGTAAGCTGCGCCTGCCGCGCACTGCGAAAGCGCCGCACAGGAGAAACCGATGCGCATTCTTTTGGTTGAAGACAACCGCGATATCCTCGCCAACCTGGCTGACTATCTGGGTATGAAAGGCTACACGGTCGATTGCGCCCAGGACGGTCTGTCCGGTTTGCACCTGGCCGCAACTGAGCACTATGACCTGATTGTGCTCGACATCATGCTGCCCGGCATCGATGGCTACACCCTGTGCAAGCGCCTGCGCGAAGATGCCCGGCGCGATACCCCGGTGATAATGCTCACGGCTCGCGATCAGCTCGATGATCGTCTGCAGGGCTTTCGCTCGGGCGCCGACGACTACCTGCTCAAGCCGTTCGCGCTGTCGGAGCTGGCGGCGCGTATCGAAGCAGTTCTGCGCCGCGCGCAGGGCGGTGGCCGGCGTACGCTGCAGGTGGCAGACCTCAGTTACGACCTCGACACCCTTGAGGTCACCCGCGAGGGCAAGCTGCTCAAACTCAACCCGGTCGGCCTCAAGCTGCTCGCGGTACTGATGCAGAAGAGCCCCCACGTACTGCGCCGGGAAGTTCTCGAAGAAGCCCTGTGGGGCGATGACTGTCCCGACAGCGACAGCCTGCGCAGCCATGTGCACCAGTTGCGCCAAGTGATCGACAAACCGTTCGAAAAGCCCCTGCTGCACACCGTGCATGGCGTTGGCTACCGCCTCGCCGAGGGTCGCGATGGAGTTTAAGCAAAGCCTCGCCCAGCGCATCATCATCGCCTTTGCCTTGATGAGTGCTTTAGTCGCAGGCGCCTTCGCCTTCGGCATCGTGGCGACCGTACACCTGGTCGAGGAGCGGCTGATTTCAACCGTGCTCGGCGGTGACCTGCAGCGCCTGCTGCGCATGGACAGCGTCAGTGACTGGAGCCATCGACCACGGCCCGACCAGCTGTTCTATTTCAGCGGCGGGCGCGATGACTTCGAGCTACCCAAGGACCTGCATCACCTCGAACCTGGCTTTCATGAAGTATTTCGTGATCAGCTTTCCTACCATGCGATGGTCGAGGTTGTAGACGGCCGCCGTTATGTACTGCTGCAGGACCAGAGCGATTTCGAAGAGCGCGAGCGACTGCTGTTTGCAGTGGTGGTGGTAGGTTTTGTGCTCAGCCTGGTACTGGCAGTATTCCTCGGCTGGCTGCTGGCGCGCCGAGTGATGGCGCCGGTCATCCGCCTGGCACGGCAGGTGCGCCATCGTGACCAGTTGCTGGGCCTGGCCCCGCCGCTGGCGCCGGACTATGCCGCCGATGAGGTAGGGCAGCTGGCAGTGGCGTTCGACGATACCCTTGGCCGTCTGCGCGATGCCCTCAACCGCGAGCGGCTGTTCACCAGTGACGTCAGTCATGAATTGCGCACGCCATTGATGGTCCTGGCGACCTCCTGTGAACTGCTGATCGAGAACCCGAGCCTGGACACCCGTTCGCGGGCGCAAGTGGAACGCATCGCCCGCGCCACCGAAGAGATGCAGGAGCTGGTCAAGACTTTCCTCATGCTCGCTCGGGCGCAGCATGACGAGGGCGCCGTGGCCTCGCGGGCCAGCCTGCGCGAAGTCGGCGATGACTTGATCGGTGTCTGGCGCGACACTATCGAGCAAAAGGGCCTGACCCTGCACTATGACGGGCGTGCCAACGCCAGCCCGGTCTTGTACAACGCGACCTTCCTGCAATCAGTGATGGGTAACCTGTTGCGCAACGCAGCGCACTACACCGATTCTGGTTACATCCGCTTGACGCTCGACGCCCAGGGTTTCAGCGTCGAGGATAGCGGTGTGGGCATCCCCGAAGAACAGCGCGAAGAAATGTTCAAGCCGTTCGTGCGCGGCGGTGAACGTCGTGGCGAAGGCCTGGGCTTGGGCCTGTCGCTGGTGCAGCGTATTTGTGACGACCAGGGCTGGCAGGTGACGCTGACGGCGACGGCGCCACATGGCTGCCGCTTCCAGGTCGATCTTAGCCCCGGTGGTGTAGATACGCCGCCCGACGATATCGCCTGATATCGGTAATCGCTTGTAATGATGTAGGAAAAGGCTTACAAGTTTTTCACATCTGCATCACCTGAGCCCGACGCGCGTCTTTCTAAATTGCGCGCATCAGCTCAGGAGATGCCCGATGCGCAGCCCGATAAAACTCGAGTTTTCCGAAAAGTACGACCAACAACACGCGCAGGATTACCTTTACAAGCATCAGAACGGTTTTGCCCGGCGGCTGTCCCATCTGCGCGACGAGCAGTTGGCTCGGCGTGCGCTGACACTGGCTGGCGACCCTGGTCTGGTGCTGGATCTGCCGAGTGGGGCAGGGCGCTTCTGGCCATTGCTGGCCGAAAAAGCCAATCGGGTGATCATCGGTGCAGACAACTCCAAGGCGATGATCGAGACAGCCTGTGCCGCGCAACCGCCAGCCGTAGTGGCGCGGGTACGGCCCTTGCAGACTTCTGCTTTCGCCATTGATCTGCCGGACAACGCAGTAGACAGCATTTTCTGCATGCGGCTGTTTCACCACATCGGTGAAGCCAGCCATCGGCGCACGATTCTCTCGGAATTTCATCGGGTTAGTCGCGACAGCGTGATCGTTTCGTTGTGGGTGGATGGCAACTTCAAGGCTTGGCGGCGCAAAAAGCTGGAAAAGCGCCGCAACAACATAGCCGACAAGGACAGTTACCAGAATCGTTTCGTGTTACCTGCTGACACAGTTGAGCAGGAGTTTCTTGCGGCCGGCTTTCGTATCCAGGAGCGCCTGGATTTCCTGCCGCTCTACGCCATGTGGCGGGTCTACGTGTTACGCAAGGGGTAGAGAATATGGTGGTGACTCAGGGCCGTGAATCGCAATTCGATTTCTACTGGCAGCAGCAGGGCGAGTGGGTCGAGGAGCCCAATCAGCGCCGCGGTGGCGAAAGCGGAGTGCAGCGTCTGAACGACGCCAGCGGCCAACTGCTGTATGCCAAGCGCCAGATCGGCCATACCTACCGCAGCCTGCTGCACCCGTTTGGCCGGCCGACAGTGCTGCGTGAGCTGGATGCGCTGCACAGCTTCGAGCAGCTTGGCGTGCGCGTGCCACGTATAGTCTATTGCGGTGCACAACGCGATGAGGAGCACCAGTGGCGTGCGCTGCTGGTCAGCGAAGCGCTGGATGGTTTTGTCGACATGGAGACCTGGTACGCCAACGGCGCTCGCCAAGCGTATCCAGCAGTCCTCCACGAACGCATGCTCAAGGACCTGGCCGAGAACCTCGCGCGCATGCACCACGGCCATTGGCAGCACGGTTGCCTGTATGGCAAGCATGTATTCATCAAGGTCAATGGCGAAGGTGAGCAGGCTACCGCCGAAGTCGCCTTGCTTGACCTGGAGAAGTGCCGCCGACGCATCAGTCGCCAGCGCGCGGCACTCAACGATCTTGGTCAGCTACGGCGCCATTCGTCACTCAACGATACTGAATGGCAAACATTGCTCTACTTTTATCAGACGGCGTTTGGCAGCGCAGTCAAAGGTTTAGGGTAATGAAACTAGAAATCGCTCGAACTTTGTTCCTGGTGTCGTCGCTGGTAGTGACCACGGTTGCTTTCGCCGCTTGGGAGCAGCCGCGGCCTACGGTTTTCAGCAAATCGGATCTGCTCAGCCAATGCCCGCCACCGCGCAATGTGAAAGCCCAGGTCACGGTACAGCCGGATCAGGACTTGTTGCTGCTGTTGTTTGGCCTGCGCCAGGGCGTGCGACCGTTCGGTTGAAACATACTGCGGTGTTGGTGATGTAACTGTCGTGCAGGGGAAAGGCGCACACGGGGGAGGGGTGATACGGTCTTGCTTCGAGCCCGGTCCGTCCGTGTGCCTATCCCTAACGTCAGGACGAAGCACTCACTATGGAAATCCGCCTGCTGCACGGCGCCGCTATCGCACCCTTTATCGCAGAGCTTGGGCAATTACGCCTGGAGGTGTTGCGGGAGTACCCCTTTCTGTATGACGGGACCGCAGAAGAAGACGCTGATTATCTCGCAGACCTTACCCGTTCCGAGCGCAGCTTGTTGGTACTCGCTCAAGCGCATGGGCAGGTAGTGGGTGCATCCATTGGTCTGCCTCTGGCCGATGCGGCGCAAGCGCTACAGGAGCCATTTGTGACGCGCGGCCAGGATCCGGCCAAAATCTTCTACTTCGCTCAATCGTTGGTGTTGCCGGCCTATCGCGGACAAGGCCTGGGTGTGCGGTTTTTTATCGAGCGCGAGTCCTACGCCCATAAGCTGGCCGATTTCGATTTCTGCGCGTTCTGCAGCGTGGAGCGGCCGGGCGTTCATCCATTGCGGCCCGCCGACTACCGACCGTTGCATGGCTTCTGGCGCAACCGCGGCTTTTTGCGAGATCCGTCATTGCGCTCAGGCTGCGTCTGGCGTGACCTGGATGAGCAGCAGACGAGTGAAAAGATCATGGCGTTCTGGCTCAAGGCATTGTTGAAGTGAAGTGTTTCTATGAGGCTCTGTAGAGCGTCAGCAATACCTTCGGCAACCCAGGCTGCGCCAAGGCCTGACATGTGAAAACAAAACGCCCGGCAAATGCCGGGCGTTTTATTGACGCAGTGAAGGTTACTTCACTTCAACCGCCAGGCTCTGGGCAATCTTGCTCTGCCACAACGCAGGCCCAGTGATATGCACTGACTCACCATTGCTGTCGACCGCAACGGTAACCGGCATGTCTTTGACCTCGAACTCGTAGATCGCTTCCATGCCCAGTTCGGCAAAGGCCAGCACTTTCGATTTACGAATCGCCTGAGCGACCAGGTAGGCAGCGCCACCCACGGCCATCAGGTACACCGCCTTGTTGTCCTTGATCGCTTCGATCGCAGTCGGGCCGCGCTCGGATTTGCCGATCATGCCCAACAGGCCGGTCTGCTCGAGGATCTGCCGGGTGAACTTGTCCATCCGCGTGGCGGTGGTCGGGCCGGCCGGGCCGACCACTTCGTCACCGACCGGATCGACCGGGCCGACGTAGTAGATGAAGCGGCCTTTCAGATCGACCGGCAGCTCTTCACCGCGGTTGAGCATCTCGACCATGCGCTTGTGCGCGGCGTCGCGGCCGGTGAGCATCTTGCCGTTGAGCAGGATGGTTTCGCCTGGCTGCCAGCTGGCGACTTCTTCCGGGGTGATCTCGTCGAGGTTGACGCGGCGCGCGCTTGGGCCGGCTTCCCAGACGATTTCCGGGTAGGCGTCCAGCGACGGCGCTTCAAGCTCTGCAGGACCGGAGCCGTCAAGCACGAAGTGGGCGTGACGGGTAGCCGCGCAGTTGGGGATCATGCACACCGGCAGCGAAGCGGCGTGGGTCGGGTAGTCCATGATCTTGACGTCGAGCACGGTAGTCAGGCCGCCCAGGCCCTGGGCGCCGATGCCCAGCTGGTTGACCTTGTCGAACAGCTCCAGGCGGATCTCTTCGATGCGGTTCTGCGGGCCACGGGCCTTGAGCTCATGGATGTCGATGGATTCCATCAACACTTCCTTGGCCATGACCGCAGCTTTTTCGGCAGTACCGCCGATGCCGATGCCGAGCATGCCAGGCGGGCACCAGCCAGCGCCCATGGTCGGCACGGTCTTGAGCACCCAGTCGACAATCGAATCGGACGGGTTAAGCATGGCCATCTTCGACTTGTTCTCGGAGCCGCCGCCCTTGGCTGCGACGTCGACTTCCAGCTTGTCGCCTGGCACTACCGAGTAGTGGATGACAGCTGGGGTGTTGTCCTTGGTGTTCTTGCGCGCCCCGGCCGGGTCGGCCAGGATCGAAGCACGCAGGACGTTCTCCGGCAGGTTATAGGCGCGGCGCACGCCCTCGTTGATCATATCGTCGACGCTCATGGTGGCGCCATCCCAGCGCACGTCCATACCCACGCGCACGAACACGGTGACAATACCGGTGTCCTGGCAGATCGGGCGGTGGCCTGTGGCACACATGCGCGAGTTGATCAGGATCTGCGCGATCGAGTCACGGGCAGCCGGCGATTCTTCACGCAGGTAGGCTTCGTGCATCGCCTGGATGAAGTCAACGGGGTGGTAGTACGAAATGAATTGCAGGGCATCGGCGACGCTCTGAATCAGGTCGTCTTGCTTGATCACGGTCATGCAGCGCGCTCCTCTTGAAGACGGGAACATCGGTAAAAGGCTTTTCGACCACCAGCGTGGCGAAACGCCTGGCAACGCGGCGGCAGGTCAGGCCGACGCAAAAAAGGCGCGGCAGTATAGCGCGCATACCGGTGCGACACACCACCGCATGCGCGGGACCAAGGTCTGAAGCGGGTTGGCAGTGATGTTGCGTGTGTTCTGTACAATACCCGTATAACCCCGGAGGCCTCTGAACCATGCCCGATGTCTACGTAGGCGCGCAGCGAATCAGCGTGCCTGCCGCCAGCAATTTGCTCGATGCCCTCAATGGCGCAGGCTTCAATGTGCCCTACAGTTGCCGCGCCGGCAGCTGCCATGCGTGCATGGTGCGCTGTGTGGATGGCGCTGTAGCGGACGCTTTGCCCGATGCGCTGCCCGTGGCCAAGCGTGAGCAAGGTTGGCGCCTGGCCTGTCAGTGCAGCGTGCTGGGTGACCTGCAGGTGGCATTGTTCGACCCGCGTCTGGACGGTCTGCCTGCCAGCGTCTGCGCGATGGACTGGCTGGGCGAGGTGTTGCGCCTGCGTTTGTTGCCGGAGCGGGCGTTGCGCTATCGCGCCGGTCAGCATCTGTTGTTGTGGCTCGGCGGGGTCGCACGGCCTTATTCGCTGGCGAGCCTGCCGGGTGAAGACGATTTTCTGGAGTTTCACATCGACTGCCGGCGCCCTGGAGCTTTCTGCGATCAGCTACGGCGGTTACAGGTGGGAGACAATCTGCGCCTGGGCGAGCTGCGTGATGGTGCTTTGCATTACGACCCGGACTGGCAGGCCCGGCCGCTCTGGTTGTTGGCCTCCGGCACCGGCCTTGCGCCGCTCTGGGCCGTTGCCCGTGAGGCCCTGCGTCAGGGGCACACGGGTGAAATCAAAGTATTGCATGTAGCTGCCAGTGACGCCGGCCATTATCTTGCCGACGCCCTGCAGGGTTTGCCCGGGCTTGCAGTTGAACAGGTGCTCGCCGAGCATCTGGACAGTGCGTTGGCTCAATTGCGGCCGACATCGCGCCAGACCATGGCATTGCTCTGCGGCTCGCCGAGCAGCGTCGAGCGTTTTGCCAAACGCCTGTTCATCGCCGGCGTACCGCGTAACCAGGTCCTGGCCGATGTGTTCGTCGAACACGCCTGAGTCACTGCGGTGTATACAGCTGCGCGGTAGCGATCCGGTAACGCCGGGTATCAGTGAAATCAACCTGGCCAACCAGCGCTGCTACATCGAGGACCCACCAAGCAACGGCCGACCCAGCAAAAGCTGCCTGATAAATGAATTAAACGGTGCCAGGCGCAAGCTCCTTACCCGGCACGTTGCACTCGGTCTCTGAAACCGCCCCTGACGTTCTGGCAGCGCCATGGCCTGACGTAGGCAAAAAAAGACCGCTCCGGGGAGCGGTCTTTCCTGATGGCCTGAAGTTGCTACAACTTAGGCATCAACCAACCAGCGGATCACCGACGTGCAGGATCTTCATGCCATTGGTGCCACCGATGGTGTGGTAGCTGTCGCCTTTGGTCAGGATCACCCAGTCGCCTTGCTCAACCAAACCGCGCTGCAGCAGCTCGTCGACGGCCGCCTGGCTGACCTTGTCGGCCGGCAGCGAGGCCGGGTCGAACGCGATCGGGTAGACGCCACGGAACATCGAGGCACGTGCCTGGGTCGCGCGGTGCGGAGACAGCGCGTAGATCGGCACATGCGAGCGCAGGCGCGACATGATCAGCGGGGTGTAGCCACTTTCGGTGAGGGCGATGATCGCCTTGACGCCGGGGAAGTGGTTGGCGGTGTACATCGCCGCCAGGGCGATGCTCTCGTCGCAACGCTCGAAGGTGGTGTGCAGACGGTGGCTGGAGCGCTGGTTGGTCGGGTGCTTTTCAGCGCCCTGACAGATCCGCGCCATGGCCTGTACGGCTTCGATCGGATAAGCACCGGCAGCACTTTCAGCCGACAGCATCACCGCATCGGTGTTATCCAGCACGGCGTTGGCCACGTCGGAAACTTCGGCGCGGGTCGGCATCGGGTTCTGGATCATCGACTCCATCATCTGGGTCGCGACGATCACCGCTTTGTTGTTGCGGCGGGCGTGCTGGATGATCTTCTTCTGGATACCGATCAGCTCGGCATCGCCGATTTCCACGCCGAGGTCGCCACGGGCAACCATCACGGCGTCGGAGGCAGCGATCAGGGCGTCGAGGGTTTCGTCGTCGGCAACCGCTTCGGCGCGTTCGATCTTGGCCACCAGCCAGGCGCTGCCGCCGGACTCGTCACGCAGTTTGCGTGCGTATTCCATGTCCTTGGCATCACGCGGGAAGGACACGGCCAGGTAGTCCAGGTCCATCTCGGCAGCCAGCTTGATGTCGGCCTTGTCTTTCTCGGTCAGGGCCGGTGCGGTCAGGCCGCCACCTTTGCGGTTGATACCTTTGTGGTCAGACAGCGGGCCGCCAACCAACACCACACAGTGCAGGGAGTCGGCGGTAGCGGTCTCGACGCGCATGACCACACGGCCATCGTCGAGCAGCAGCTCGTCGTTCACGCCGCAATCCTTGACCAGGTCGGGGTAGTCGATGCCGACGATATCCTGGTTGCCTTCGGTCAGCGGGTGCACGGTGGAGAAGGTGAACTTGTCACCGATCTTCAATTCAATGCGCTTGTTGCTGAACTTGGCGATGCGGATCTTCGGACCCTGCAGGTCGCCCAGCAGTGCGACGTGACGGCCGTTCTTGGCGGCGATCTCACGGATCAGGCGGGCGCGAGCCTTGTGCTCGTCCGGCGTGCCGTGGGAGAAGTTCAGGCGGGCAACGTCGAGGCCGGCAAGGATCAGTTGTTCGATCACTTCTGGCGAGTTGCTGGCAGGGCCAAGGGTGGCAACGATTTTGGTACGGCGGATGGTCATGCATAGACTCCTGTAGTGAAGCGCAGCGAGAGGCTACTCCTCAATTGCGCTGTAGTCATTGTTCCGTTGCACTACCTTGCGTCTTGCGGGGGTGGCATTTGTACGGTCGCGCTATGCTTGCAAAAGCGTGTGAAGATTTGCCGCGTCGGGCCGATACACTGCCTATCAAAGGAGAATCCCCATGCGAACCCTGATCGTTCTGGCGATTGCCGCCAGCGTCGTTGGCTGCACCCGTTGGTCGATGGACCATCACCTGAACAACGCCTACCGCGCCTATGATCGTGGCGATTGCCAGCGGGTGATGCTCGAGCTGTCCCAGGTCGATCGGACCAGCCGCGCGCGGCCGTTCATCCATCCTGAAGTGGCCCTGCTGCGTGGCCAATGCCTGGAGCGGCAAAAGCTCTACGTCGATGCTGCGCAGACCTACGAGTACCTGGTTCAACGCTACCCGCAAAATGAGTACGCCTACCGCGCCCGTGCGCGTCTGCTGACGCTGGAAAAGCTCGGCCACTATCGCCAGCCTGCCGTGGCCAGTCCGGTGCACACCACGCCTTGGCGCTAATACCAAGGTGTCATTGATTTCACGAGATTCGCCACAGCGGCTGGGCTAAGCTGTATCTTAGCTGTAACAGCAACCGCCAGTACCTCGTATTCCTGGCCGCGGAAACGGGACACTACCTGTCATCATGTTTATCCAGCGCCACATCCAGCGTCACCAGTTGCCTTGTGTACTCAAGGTCTACAACCGCTTTACCGATCAGCAGATCGGCTACCTTGGCAATGCCTCCGAAGACGGTTTGATGCTGATCAGCTCGCTGCCGGTGCTGGTCGGGCCCGACTACGAACTGCAGCTGCGCGTGCCCTTGCCCGGCGGCGCCTGGCAGTTTATCAACCTGTCGGCAAGCTGCCTGTGGTGCCGCGAAGACCAGACGCCCATGCATTACGACTCAGGCTTCATGCTGCTACAGGCACCGCGCGAGTACGATGAGTTCGTGCATTCATTGCGTGACTTCTTCAGCTTCCGCCCTGCCGCCAACGCTTCTGCCTGACCCTGGCGACACATTCTGCCTGCTTTAGAGGTGCGAACTGCCCGCCCGGGCCGCTAGACTCACGGTCGACCTAGCTACAGGACGAACCCGTGAGCTCCAGCATCTTCTGGCACGACTACGAAACCACTGGTATCAACCCGCGTTGCGACCGGCCGTTGCAACTGGCGGGGCTGCGCACCGACTTCGACCTCAATGAAATCGAAGAACCGGTCAATCTGTTCTGCCAACCGTCGGCAGACATCCTGCCGCATCCAATGGCCTGCCTGGTCACCGGCATCACCCCCGAGCAACTGGCCAGCAATGGCCTGTGTGAAGCCGAGTTCATGACCCGTGTGCACGAGCAACTGGTGCGGCCTGGCACCTGTGGCGCCGGCTACAACACCCTGCGCTTTGACGACGAGGTGACCCGTTACAGCCTCTATCGCAACTTCTTTGACCCCTATGCTCGCGAGTGGCAGGGCGGCAACAGCCGCTGGGATCTGATCGATGTGGTGCGCACGGCCTATGCCCTGCGCCCTGAAGGCATCGTCTGGCCGCAGCAGGACGGGCGCACCAGCCTGCGTCTGGAATTGCTCAGCAAAGCCAATGGCATCGATCATGGGCATGCTCACGAAGCGCTTTCCGACGTGCGGGCGACCATCGCTCTGGCGCGATTGATTCGGGATAAACAGCCAAAGTTGTATGACTGGTTATTTCAGTTGCGCAGCAAGCATAAAGTCATGGAGCAGATTCGGCTATTGCAGCCATTGGTACATATTTCCGGGCGTTTCTCCGCTGAGCGAAATTACCTCGGCGTGGTACTGCCGCTGGCCTGGCATCCACGGAACCGCAACGCATTGATTGTGTGCGACCTGCAGTTGGAAAGCTCTCCGCTACTCGATGAAAGCGCCGAAACATTACGCAAGCGTTTGTACACTCGGCGTGACGAATTGTCCGACATGCAATTACCGGTGCCGCTCAAGTTGGTGCAAGTCAACCGCTGCCCGGTACTGGCACCGCTGTCGGTATTGCGCCCGGTTGACCAACAACGATTGGGGATTGATCTGTCCCTGCTGCAAGCACGCGGCGAGCAACTGGCACAGCAACAAAACGTCTGGCAAGACAAACTCGCCGCGATTTACAGCGCCGAAGAATTTGGCGCAAGCGACGACCCCGAGCAGCAGTTATATGCAGGCTTTATTGGCGACCGTGACCGCCGTCTGTGCGAACAGGTGCGCGTGGTCGACCCGGCGCAACTTGGCCGATCACAATGGATGTTCGATGATCCACGGCTGCCTGAACTGTTATTCCGCTACCGGGCGCGAAACTTCCCCGAGACCCTGGATGAGCCAGAGCGACAGCGCTGGCTGCAGTTCTGCCAGCAACGTCTTGGCGACCCTGCGGCGGGCGCGCCGATTACCCTGGAGGGTTTCGAAAAGGCCCTGCAAAGCGCATGGGCAACAGCTGACGAAGGCGGGCGGCAGGTACTGCTTGCCTGGCAGCAGCATGCCGAGAAACTGCAGCAGTCGTTTGTACTGTAATGTGTCCAGACAATAAAAAACGCCGGCAATAGCCGGCGTTTTATTCAAGGCAGCAAAGCGGACTTATCAGTCCAGCAGGGTTGCCCAGCCTTCAACCACATCGCCACCCCATTTGGCTTTCCATTCTTTCAGGGTCTTGTGGTTGCCGCCTTTGGTTTCGATAACTTCACCATTGTGCGGGTTCTTGTATTGCTTGACCTTGCGCGCACGCTTGGTAGTGGTGGTCTTGACGCCGCCACGTGGGGCCTTGCTCAGTTTCGATTCCGGGTCGAGCAGGGCAATCACATCACGCAGCGATTTGGAATATTCGCCCATCAGGGTGCGCAGCTTGCCTTCGAATTCCAGCTCTTTCTTCAGCTTGTCGTCTTGCGACAGGTTGGCCAGACGAGCTTGAAGTTCTTTGATGGCTTCTTCTGTGGCGCGGTATTCGTTGATCAGAGACATGAAGTGTTCCTTAATAGTGCATGTACAGGGAGTCAGTGGGCTAATAATAGACAGCCGCTAGTCTCAAGTAAACAATAATCAAGGCACGCTCGCTTAAATAGGCGAGTGTTAACAATGTATTCAGGTTAAGAAAAATTTACATATCACTGGCGGCGTCCGCCGCTGTCATGCTCGGCGCCGCAGCGATGGCTGAACAATTGCTGCGCGGCGCGGCCCGTACGGCAGCTGCTGATGATTACTGTGTTTTTTCTGCCAGCTCGCTAGAATATGCGCCTTTGCGAAGTTCCTGGAGTCTCATTCATGCGCACCTATCGACTGGTGATTGCCTGCCCCGACCGTGTCGGCATCGTGGCGAAAGTCAGTAATTTCCTGGCTCTGTACAACGGCTGGATTAACGAAGCCAGCCACCACTCGGACGAGCAGAGCGGTTGGTTCTTCATGCGCCATGAGATCCGCGCCGAGTCATTGCCGTTTGGGATCGAGGCCTTCCGTGAAGCATTCACGCCGATTGCCGAAGAATTCTCGATGATCTGGCGGGTTACCGACTCGGCGCAAAAGAAGCGCGTGGTGCTGATGGCCAGCCGCGAATCGCACTGCCTGGCGGATCTGCTGCATCGCTGGCATACCGATGAGCTGGACTGTGATATCCCTTGCGTGATTTCCAACCATGATGACCTGCGCAGCATGGTCGAATGGCATGGCATCCCGTTCTACCATGTGCCGGTCGACCCGAAAGACAAGCAGCCGGCGTTTGCCGAAGTCTCGCGTCTGGTCGAAAGCCATGGTGCCGATGTCGTGGTGCTGGCGCGCTACATGCAGATCCTGCCGCCACAGCTGTGCCAGGCCTATGCCGAAAAAGTGATCAACATTCATCACAGCTTCCTGCCTTCGTTCGTCGGTGCCAAGCCTTACCACCAGGCCGCCCTGCGTGGCGTCAAGCTGATCGGTGCGACCTGTCACTACGTCACCGAAGAGCTGGATGCCGGCCCGATCATCGAACAGGACGTGGTCCGCGTCAGCCATGCCGACAGCATCGAAGACATGGTGCGTTTCGGTCGCGACGTGGAGAAGATGGTGCTTGCCCGTGGCCTGCGTCATCACCTCGAAGACCGTGTGTTGGTGCACGGCAACAAGACCGTGGTGTTCGACTGAGAGGAGGGCAGGCCAATGGCGGATCCACTCGACAAGGCCGCGGCCAGTGCGCTGCCGACGCTGGGTGAGGGCTGCCTGGCTCGCTTCGATCCTGACGCCATGAGCGACGAGCACGGCACCGAGTTTGTCGGTGCCGCCGAACTCTGGCGGCAGCTGCTCAATCCATTTGCTGACGGCGCCAGCGCTGGAGTAGCGGTCGCCCCAGCAGGCAGACAAACACCGGCCCCCCGGCCAGTAGGTAAAAGTAATAAGTAACAGCGCGCCAGAGCAAGATCGCCGCTGCCGCCGTCGAGCTTCCCACCAGTGGTGTCAACAAGCTCGCCGATGTCAGTTCGGCAGCGCCGGCCCCGCCCGGCAACAGGCTGAACTGACCAGCACTCAGCGCCAGCATCTGCACCAGAAAGCTGGGTATCCACGCCAGCTCCACGCCAAGCCCGCGAATCACCAGATACAGCACGCTGAAGCGCAGGCTCCAGTGCAGGCACGTCAGGCTGAATACCAGCGCTAACGTACGTTTTGGCAGCCGCCAGGTCTGCGCCAAAGCCTTGATGAAGCTCAGCAGCTTGCGCGCCCAGCGGCGCCGACGTTTTTCGCCCATGCCGACCCTGCGCAGCAGGCGGCCATTGAGCCGCATGATCTGCCGCCGATAGCGCAGCAACAGTACGATCAGCACCAAGGCTGCACACAGCATCATTGCGCTGCCCATGAGCATGCCTTGTTGGCTGCGGCCCAGGCTGTGGCTGAGCGCGTAGCCGGCAACGGCGAGCATGGCGCAGAAGAAAAACAGCAGATCGTTCAATTGATCGATAGCGAACACCGCGCCGCTGCGGGCCGCACCGATGCGCTCGCGCGCCAACAGCGCCATCAGCGCCAATGGCCCACCGCTACCGCCTGGGGTGGTGCAGATGGCAAACTCGGTGGCCATGATCACCCCAAGACTGCGCCAACGCCCCAATTGCGCACCTTGCTCACCCAGCAGCAGGCGCAGACGTGCCGCATTGATGATCCAGCACAGCAGGATCATCCCCAGCAGGGTCGCCATCAGGCTCGGGGAGAAGCTCTGCAGTCTGGGCAGTAGCTCGGCGCCGCCGAGCAATGCCGGCACCAGCAGGGCCAGCACCAGGGCCAGCCCAAGCCAGGCATAGCGCTTCATGCCGCGACCTGGCGGTCCAGCCAGGCTGACTTGGTCAGAGGCTCGCGGCCTTGTTCGATGAGCGTTTTCAACGTTTGCAGCCAGTAATCGCGAGAGCTGCGATGGCGCATGTCGACTGGGTGCAGGCCCAGGCGCAAGGTTGGCGCACTTTGCCAGCGTTGCAGCTGCGAATTGCACAGTGCCCGCGACAAACCCCGACGCCAGGCACTGCGGGCGCTCCAGACCAGGCCAGGTGCGTCTATCGCGGTGAATTCTGGTAACCGGTAGAGGTGCTGAGGCGTGCTGGTGTAGCGCAATGGCAACTGGCGCAGGGCCTGGCGGGTGCCCTCGCTCATCAGCCAGGCCGGGGCGACGAAGCCCGCCACCGGCCAGCCCTGGCTATTGAACAACTGCAGGCCCGCTTGCAGGCGCTGCAACGCCTGAGCTTGTTCCAGCGCATAAAATTCACCTTCATGCGTATAGATCCGGCGCATGAAGAAGTCCCGCGGCGTGCGTGGCGTCGGCCCGAGGTCGGCGTGGTAATAGCCATGTAGCGCCAGCTCGTCGCCCTGCTGCAGGCGCCAATCTAGCAGACGGCAGAAGGTCGGCGAGCGCTCTAGGGCATTGCGCTGATGAAAGTCGGGCACCACCAGCCAGGTCATCGGCACGTTGCCCAGCTGGTCGACCGCCTCGACAAACGGCTGGTAGTCAGGCCAGGTCTCCGGCGCCACGTCGTGCAGCACCAGCATCACGCTGCGCTGCTCGGTAGTGTCCTCAAGCATGTGCACGCACCAGTGGCTGATGGCCGAGCACGGCTTGGTAGTGCTGCAGCAGGCCGTTGACCACGTTGTCCCAAGAGTAATGCTGCTCGACATGCCGGCGTGCCTGCTGGCCAAGCCGGCGCACGCCGTCCTCGAATACCTCGCGTACGGTGGCGGCCATGGCCTGGCCGTCGTTTGGCGGGCACAGGCGGCCACATTGCTCGGTGACTATTTCGCTGAACGCGCCGGCGCGCACTGCGACAACCGGGGTGGCACAGGCCATGGCTTCGAGAATGACCAGGCCAAAGGTTTCCTGATCACCGGCATGCACCAGCAGGTCGGCACTGGCCATCAGCCGCGCGACTTCCGGCAAGGGGCAGAAGTGATTGATCACGCTGACGTTGGCAGGCACGTTGCTGGGCATGGCCGAACCCACCAGCAGCAGGTGATAGTGAGGGCCGAGGTGACGCATGCAGTCGAGCAATACCGGCAGGTTCTTCTCGCGCGAGCCGCGCCCGGCAAACACCAGCAGGCGGGTGGTGTCGGGGATCCCCAGTTCAGCCCGCAAGCGGTTGTCGCGCTGCTCCGGGTTGAACGTGCTCAAATCTACGCCCAGCCGCTGCACATGCACGTCGCGCACGCCCAGCCGACGCAGTTTGTCGGCCATCAGCTGGCTTGGCGCCAGGACCCGGTCGAAGTTGCCATAGAGCTTGCTGACGTAGGCCTCGACGTTGGGCGTGAACCAGTTGCCCATGCGATTGCCCACCAGCAGCGGCAGGTCGGAGTGATAGAAGCCGATTACCGGCACATCCAGCTTGCGCCGCGCTTCCAGCGCTGCCCAGGCAGTCAGATACGGGTCGCCGACTTCGATCAGATCAGGCTGCAGCTCGCGCAACACCTTGCACCACGGCGCCAGGCGGACCGGGAAGCGATAGCCCTTGCCGAACGGCAGTGGCGGGGACGGCACCCGGTAGACGCCATCGGCGTGGCTGGCGCTGGCGCCAGGGATCAGCAGGCTGTGGTGAACGCCAGTCATGGCGTCGAGACGGCGGTGTTTGGCATCAAGATAGGTACGCACGCCACCGCTGGCGGGTGCGTAGAACATGGTGATGTCGGCAATGTGCACGATCAGCATCCCTCCGGGGATCGACTTCAGGTCTGTCATGCGCGGTAACAAAGCGGCGATGACATGCCTAGAGGTTGACCTTCAGGAAGAATAGTTTGTTCGATCGAGGTTGGCCCGGGCGCGCATCGGCATTATTGCCGGCAAGCCCGTGGCCAAGGCCCCGCCGCCAGTATCGAAATGGCTGCGGGGAGGGTTGCACCCGGAGTTCAGATGCGGAAGCTGCCCACCAACTGTTTCAAGCGGCTGGCTTGCTGCTCCAGATCCGAGCAGGCGCGCAGAGTAGCCTGCAGGTTTTCCACACCTTCTTGGTTAAGCATGTTGATTTCGCTGATGTCCATGTTGATCGAATCGACCACCGCCGTCTGCTCCTCGGTTGCCGTGGCCACCGACTGGTTCATGCCGTCGATTTCGCCGATGCGCACAGTCACGCTTTCCAGGCGCTCCCCGGCCTGGTTGGCAATCTGCACACTGTCCTGGCTGTGACGCTGGCTCTGGCCCATGGTCTCGACCGACTCCCGGGCGCCGACCTGCAGCTCCTCGATCATGCCCTGAACTTGCTGCGCCGACTCCTGGGTGCGGTGGGCGAGGTTGCGCACCTCATCGGCGACGACGGCAAAGCCGCGGCCGGCTTCGCCCGCGCGGGCAGCCTCGATGGCGGCGTTGAGCGCGAGCAGGTTGGTCTGCTGCGAAATGCTGGTGATCACTTCGAGGATCTGGCCGATGTTGACGGTCTTGCTGTTCAGCGTTTCGATCTGCGCGCTGGAGCCAACGATCAACTCCGACAGGCGGTTCATCGCGGCAATGTTGCGGTCGACCACCTGCTGACCTTCTTCGGCAAGATGCCGCGCCGAGGTCGCGTGCTGCGAGGCCTGGGCAGCATTGCCGGCGATTTCCTGGGCGGCAGCGCCCAGCTCGTTGATGGCGGCGGCAACGCTGTTGGTGCGGTTGGACTGCTCGTCGGAGTTGGTCATCGACGAGTTGGAGGCGCTGATCACTCGCAATGCCACTTCGTTGACCTGTTCCGTCGCCGAGGACACCTCGCGGATCGAGCTGTGAATACGTTCTACAAAGCGGTTAAAGGCGCTGCCGAGTACGCCGAATTCATCCTGGCTGTGAATGGTCAGGCGCTTGGTCAGGTCACCTTCGCCCTGGGCAATGTCTTCCATGGCGCGGGTCATGGTGTGCAGTGGCTGCAGCAGCACCCGAATCAGCAGGCCGAGCAGGGCAATGATGATCACAACCGCGACGACCGTGGCGATCACCGCCGAGGTGCGGAAGGTGCTGAGCATGGCGAAGGCTTTGTCTTTGTCGACCGACAAGCCGATGTACCAGTTGGCCGCAGGCAGGCCTTTGATTGGGGTGAAGGTGACCAGGCGGTCCTTGCCGTCAGCGCTGACTTCGGTCAGTTCAGCGGAAAGCCGTGGTGTGTTCTGCGGGAACAGATCCGACAGCGGCTTCATGACCAGGTCTTTGTCCGGATGAACCAGAATCTTGCCTTGGTCGTTGACCAGGAAGGCGTAACCCATGCCGCCGAAGTTCAGCGAGTTGATGATCTCGACCAGGCCGTCGAGCGCCAGGTCGCCGCCAACCACGCCGACGCTGGTCGAAACCTTGCTGATGATGCCGATGACCATCTTCTCGGTGGCCATGTCGATGTACGGCTCGGTCAGGATCGCTCCGTTAGCAGCCATGCCATCCTTGTACCAGGGCCGCACACGCGGATCGTACCCAGCCGGCATCGGCGAGTCGGGGCGCACGCTGAAACCGCCATCGACCTTGCCCACATAGACTGTGAGGAAGCTTGAGATCAGGGCATTCTGGCCGAGCAAGGTCTCTGCGTCGGCGGGCGCCTGGGCGATGTTCTGCGCCAGGTTTTCTACCAGCTTGATCCGGCCATCGAATAGATTGCGCACGTTGGTCGAGGTCGATGCGCCCATCTCTGTCAGATAGTTTTCCAGATCCTGGCGAATCGCATTACGCTGCAGGTAATCGTTGTAAAGGGTGAACAAGCTGAACGCGAGTATCACGATAAGCGATGCGGCAATAAGGATCTTGTGGCTGAAACGAAGGCTTTTGTTCATGGCGTGATCGGTTCCGCTAAGGTGATATCGGGTCGTTCGCACAAAGCGCTGAAAACAGTGCAACTAGTCCCGCAAGTCACTTTTGGGATGTTCCTGTCTTTAAGGCAATTATCACCAAGACATATCGGCCGTTATTCGGCAAAGCTTGAGGAGAGGATGAAACAACATGTCAGATTCTTCGCAAATCGTTGTAGGGGCGGGAGCTGACGGCCAGCCTGTCAGCCAGGCCATGCGCCTGGCCAACCGCCACGGTCTGGTGGCCGGTGCCACCGGCACAGGCAAGACCGTAACCCTGCAGCGCCTGGCAGAAGTCTTCAGTGACGCGGGCGTGGCCGTATTCGCTGCCGACGTGAAGGGTGACCTGTGCGGCCTCGGTGCCGCCGCGACGCCGCAGGGCAAGGTTGCCGAACGCATTGCCGGGATGCCATGGCTGGGGCACAGCCCGAAGGCGTATCCGGTGACCCTGTGGGATATTGCCGGCAAGTCTGGCCATCCGTTGCGTACCACGCTCAGTGAAATGGGCCCCCTGCTGCTGGGCAACCTGCTGGAGCTGACCGACAGCCAACAGGCTGCCTTGTACGCAGCGTTCAAGGTGGCAGATCGGGATGGTTTGCTGTTGCTCGATCTGAAAGACCTCAAAGCCCTGCTCAATCACCTCAAGGACAATCCGCAGGTGCTTGGTGACGACAGTGCGCTGATGACCAGCAGCTCTACCCAGGCGTTGTTACGGCGCCTGGCGACCCTTGAGCAGCAGGGCGCCGAGGCATTGTTCGGCGAGCCGGCCTTGCAGCTTGAAGACCTGCTGCAGCCGACGGCTGATGGCCGTGGGCGCATTCATCTACTTGACGCCAGCCGCTTGGTGCATGAAGCGCCCAAGGTCTACGCGACCTTCCTGCTGTGGCTGCTGGCTGAGCTGTTCGAGCAGTTGCCCGAGCGCGGGGATGCGGAAAAACCACTGCTGGCGCTGTTCTTCGACGAGGCGCACTTGCTGTTCAATGGCACACCCAAGGCGCTGCAGGATCGCTTGGAGCAGGTGGTGAGGCTGATTCGCTCGAAGGGCGTTGGGGTGTACTTTGTCACCCAGTCGCCCGCGGACCTGCCTGATGCAGTGCTGGCCCAGCTCGGCTTGCGTATTCAGCATGGCCTGCGAGCATTCACCGCCAAGGAGCAGAAGTCGTTGAAGGCGGTTGCCGATGGCTTTCGAGCGAATCCCGCTTTTTCCACCCTTGGCGTGCTCACCGAGTTGGGCATAGGCGAGGCGCTGGTCGGCGCCTTGGAGGACAAGGGCACGCCGGCGATGGTCCAGCGCGTGCTGGTCGCCCCACCACAGTCGCGGATCGGGCCGTTGAGCAGTGCCGAGCGCGATGCATTGCTCGCAGCCTCCAGCCTGCGGGGCCGTTACGACCAGCCGATTGACCGTGAGTCTGCCTATGAAATGCTCACCCAGCGTAAAGGTGAACCGGCCGAGCCGGTGCCGCAGGCCAAGCCTGAGCAGGACAGCTTCGCCGATAAGGCAGGGGAGTTTTTGCAAGGTGCGGCGGGGCAGGCGATCAAGTCGGCAGTGCGTCAGGCGGCCAACCAACTAGGCCGGCAGCTGATGCGTGGGCTGATGGGCTCGTTGCTGGGCAACAAGCGGCGTTGATCCTCGCTTGCGGTCGGCAACAACGAAAAAGGCGCCCGCAGGCGCCTTTTTCAGATCATCACAATGTGCTTCAGCTGATCGCCTTGGTGGCCAGCCAGAACAGCCCGGCAGCCAGACCGACCGTTGCCGGCAGGGTCAGTACCCACGCCAGCAGGATGGTCTTGACGGTGCCGCCTTGCAGGCCGCTCTTGTTGGCGACCATGGTCCCGGCTACGCCCGAAGACAATACATGGGTGGTCGATACCGGCAGGCTGAACACGTTGGCCATGCCGATCGCACAGGCCGCGGTGATCTGCGCCGACATGCCTTGGGCATAGGTCATGCCCTGCTTGCCGATCTTCTCGCCGACAGTCAGTACCACGCGTTTCCAGCCGACCATGGTGCCCAGGCCCAAGGCCAGCGCAACCGCGACGATCACCCAGAACGGTGCATATTCAGTGGTGGCGGTGAGGTCTTTGCGCAGTTTTTCCAGGTCGGACTTCTCACGCGGCTCAAGGCCCGGCAGCTTGCCGACCTTTTTCGCGGTGTCGTCCAGGCACAGCAGGTAGCGGCGCACTTCGACGCGCTGCTCGGCGCCCAGCGCGCGGTAGTCGGTCACGCCTTGCAGCGACGATTGCAGCGCGGCAATGGTCGGTTCGGTTTGCTGCGGGTTGCAGCTGAACTTCTCCGGCAGATCGCCCGCCTGGGCTTTGCCCAGCGCCAGGAACTCGCCCAGCATCGCTTCATTGCGCTGGTAGAACTGGCTCAGGTGCAGGGTTGCATCCCGGGTGCGTTCGATCTGGTAGGTGGTGCTGTTCAGGTCGAGTACGAACTTGTCCGGGACGATGCCGATCAGCACCAGCATGATCAGGCCGATACCTTTCTGGCCGTCGTTGGAGCCGTGCACAAAGCTCACGCCCATGGCCGAGATCACCAGTACCAGGCGGTTCCAGAACGGTGGATGCTTCTTGTCGTCGAGCTTGCGGCGCTGCTCCGGTGTCTTGTGCATCTTCGACAGCGGGCGCCACCACTTCAGCCCCAGCAGAACCAGCGCCGCCACGGCAAAGCCGGCCAGTGGCGAGAGTACCAGCGACATACCGATGTCGATTGCCTTCTGCCAGTTGACGCCATCACCCAGCGGGATGTCGCTGATCAGCGCGTTGGCCAGGCCGACACCGAGGATCGAGCCGATCAGGGTGTGCGAACTCGAGGCCGGGATACCGAAGTACCAGGTGCCCAGGTTCCAGGCGATGGCCGCGGCCAGCAACGAGAAGACCATGGCCAGGCCGTGACCGGTGTTCACATTGATCAGCAGTTCCACCGGCAACAGGTGGACGATGGCATAGGCCACGCCAACGCCGCCAAGCAGCACGCCGAGGAAGTTGAACACGCCAGAGAAGAACACGGCGAGGTGCGGGGGCATGGCTTTGGTATAGATGACAGTAGCTACCGCGTTGGCGGTGTCATGAAAGCCATTGATGAACTCGAATGCGAGTACAAAGGTGAGCGCGAGCACCAGGCTCACTACTACCCAGGCATCCAATCCGCTGAATAAATCGATCATGAAGGTTTTCTGGCGGTCGTAGGGGGGCCGGATTATGCCAGAAAACCATGGCAGCCGATGCACCCCCGGCAGACCGATGGCAGCAAAAAAAGCCCGGTACGGTTACCAGTGCGCTGCACAAGGAGCGATATTTTTTGGTGTAAATTCCGCCAATTGCCCTAAACGCCGGCGAATTCACGCAAAGCGCGTACCGTCACACTCATTCAAACGTCTGTATGAAATTTGTGTAATTCCATTTCATGGGCAGTTAGGACGCTGCCTTGGCGCTACTCGACACAGTCAATGCCTTGCCTGAATGCTCAGGCCTCGTCGCCGCGCAGGTCCTTTTCCATCTTTTCCAGTTCCTGGGCGAATACCTGGTCCTGGACAGTCGCGCGTTTGCGCCATGGTTTGCGCTCGGGTTCGGATTGAGCGGCGTAGGTGGTGACTTCACCACCGTACACATCCTTGAAGCGTTCGGCCTGGCGCTCGAGCTCGGCGCGCAGTTCATCTTTCGTCACAGTAAATACCTGACTAGTTAGAGTAAAGACTCCGGCTTCGACATGCAGTATCGGGCATGCGGCCACGCAACCAGAGCGAGTGTGCTGTCGCAGCGACAGGGTTCAAGCAAGCAAGGGCATCAGAGCATGCGATGTTAGGATCAAGGCTATATAGGGAGGCGGGGAGCCGGCTATCGCCGATCTGGCATGCTCGAGCAGTGATTCAAATGATTCAATTGTAGCAACCGGCTGAAGTTTGATCATCGGTCTTCACTGATAGTGAAGCAAGACTTTGACGATGAGCAAGTAGCAGGTGATTTCATCATTTGTACTGCAAGAACTTGGAGTGGAGATAAACGATTAAGTTCGTATTGCAGCACAGAAGGAATAATAAACGGCCCCGCGTCAGCGAGGCCGTGCCTGGGGACTTCTACGGTGGGTACCTGACCAGTCTCTCCAAAGAAGCCACATGTGGCAGGGGAAAGGTATAAGCAAAAGTGTCAGCGGTCAATTGCGATTATCGGCCGTTCGTTCGATAATCGCACGAAGCGCCCATTATTTTTCGAGGTCAGCCATGAGCGACGAAAGCTTGCCCACCGTTTCCCCGATGCCCGAGCGCACTGGCTCTGCAGCGATGGCGCCGCCCATCGTTGCCTCACCGGCCAAACGCATTCAGGCCTTCACCGGTGATCCGGACTTCATGACCTCACTGGCGCGCGGCCTGGCGGTGATTCAGGCGTTCCAGGAGCGCAAGCGGCACCTGACCATCGCGCAGATCAGCCACCGTACCGAGATCCCCCGTGCAGCGGTGCGGCGCTGCCTGCACACGCTGATGAAGCTGGGTTACGCCACCACCAATGGGCGGACCTATTCCTTGCTGCCCAAGGTGCTCACGCTTGGCCATGCCTATTTGTCTTCGACGCCGCTGGCGATGTCGGCCCAGCCTTATCTGGACCGCATCAGCGACCAACTGCACGAAGCCGCCAACATGGCCACCCTCGAAGGCGATGACATCCTCTATATTGCCCGCTCGGCCACGGTCGAGCGGTTGATCTCGGTCGACCTCTCGGTGGGTGGCCGGCTGCCCGCCTATTGCACCTCGATGGGGCGGATTCTGCTGGCCGCGCTGGACGACGCCAGCCTGCACGAATACTTCGATCGCGCCGATCTCAAGGCCCGTACCAGCCGCACGTTGCATGACAAGGAGTCGCTGCTCGCCTGCATCCAGCAGGTTCGCGCGCAGGGCTGGTGTGTGGTTGATCAGGAGCTGGAGCAGGGCCTGCGTTCGATTGCCGTGCCTATCTACGATGCCTCGGGGCAGGTACTCGCGGCGCTCAACGTCAGTACGCATGTCGGCCGGGTCACCCGCAGCGAGCTTGAGCAGCGGTTCTTGCCGATCCTGCTCGCCTCGAGTCGGGATCTGTGCACCCAACTGTTTGGCTGAGCCGCGAGAGCTGCGCAATCTACTGTTCGATAAACGCCCATACTTGCGGCCAACGAATTGCGCAGCCATCGCGTGCTGATTAATGTTTCTCGCAACGGTCGGCTGTGCCGACCGAACAAGAACAACATGCGAGGCAACACCATGATCACTGTCTTTTCTGAGCTGCGGGCGTACCCGCATCCAGTGTCGTTGTATCCAGGCTGACGCCAGGCCGTAACCGTCTTTTCGCAACCCGCGGCAACAGTGCGCCAGGGTTTTGCTTGCGCCGATTTTCTGGATAACAACAATGAACAAACCGCAAACCAACGTCGGCAGCTGCCTCGACGTTCAGTCCTTTATCAATCAGCAGCCGCTGTCGCGCTATCAATGGCGGGTGGTGATCCTGTGCTTCCTGATTGTCTTCCTCGATGGCCTTGATACTGCCGCCATGGGCTTTATCGCTCCGGCGCTGTCACAAGAGTGGGGTATCGACCGGGCCAGCCTCGGGCCGGTCATGAGCGCCGCGCTGATCGGCATGGTATTCGGCGCGCTGGGCTCAGGCCCGTTGGCTGACCGCTTCGGCCGCAAGGGTGTGCTGGTCGCTGCCGTTTTGGTGTTCGGCGGCTTCAGCCTGGCTTCGGCCTACGCGACCAATGTCGACCAGTTGCTGATCCTGCGCTTTCTGACCGGCATTGGCCTCGGCGCTGGCATGCCCAACGCGACCACTCTGCTGTCTGAATACACCCCGGAACGGCTCAAGTCGCTGCTGGTGACCAGCATGTTCTGCGGTTTCAACCTGGGCATGGCCGGGGGCGGCTTCATGTCGGCGAAACTGATCCCGGCCTATGGCTGGCACAGCCTGCTGGTTGTTGGCGGCGTGCTGCCGCTGATTCTGGCAGTGGTGTTGCTGTTCTGGCTGCCGGAGTCGGCGCGTTTTCTGGTTGTGCGCAACCGCAGTATCGACAAGATCCGCAAGACCCTGGCGCCGATTGCGCCGGCAATCGTGGCCAAGGCTGCCAGCTTCAGTGTGCCGGAACAGAAAGTGGTCGCCGCGCGCAGCGTGTTTGCGGTGATCTTCTCCGGCACCTATGGGGTGGGCACCATGCTGTTGTGGATGACCTACTTCATGGGTCTGGTCATCGTCTACCTGCTGACCAGCTGGCTGCCGACGCTGATGCGCGACAGTGGCGCGAGCTTGGAGCAGGCGGCGTTCATCGGCGCGCTGTTCCAGTTTGGCGGTGTGCTCAGTGCGGTCGGTGTCGGTTGGGCGATGGACCGTTACAACCCGCACAAGGTCATCGGCGTGTTCTACCTGCTGGCCGGGGTGTTTGCCTACGCGGTTGGCCAGAGCCTGGGCAACATCACCATTCTGGCAACGCTGGTGCTGGTCGCGGGTATGTGTGTCAACGGCGCGCAATCGGCCATGCCGTCCCTCGCCGCGCGCTTCTATCCGACCCAGGCGCGGGCTACCGGGGTATCGTGGATGCTCGGCATCGGCCGCTTCGGGGCGATTCTCGGGGCATGGAGCGGGGCGACCTTGCTCGGCTTGGGCTGGAACTTCGAGCAGGTGCTGACTGCGCTGCTGGTGCCTGCGGCGCTGGCCACGGTCGCTGTGATCATCAAAGGCTTGGTAAGCCACGCCGACGCAACCTGATGTAGCTTGGGCAACGACCGCAGGCCGCTCGTACAGCGGCTTTGCGGCATTGAATAGCAATGGATAGCACAACAACAAAATGTTCGATAATCGAACGAGTAATCGATTATCGGATTGTGCGACGTGTCCTGCTTGCTTAATCTGAGCTCAACGCAGCATCCTGACCAGGAGTCTCCAATGGCAGCAATCCTCTCGCTTCACGAGGCCGTGAAGCAGTTCATCCAGGACGGCGACACCGTCGCTCTCGAAGGCTTCACCCACCTGATCCCGACCGCCGCGGGCCACGAGATCATTCGCCAGGGCAAACGTGACCTGACCCTGGTGCGGATGACCCCGGACCTGATCTACGATCAGTTGATCGGCGCCGGTTGCGCCAGCAAGCTGATCTTCTCCTGGGGCGGTAACCCAGGTGTCGGTTCGCTGCACCGCCTGCGTGACGCCGTGGAAAAACAATGGCCGCACGCGATCGAGATCGAAGAGCACAGCCACGCCGACCTGGCCAACGCCTACGTCGCCGGCGCTTCGGGCCTGCCCTTTGCTGTACTGCGTGCTTATGCCGGTTCCGACCTGCCCAAGGTCAACCCGCTGATCCAGAGCGTTACCTGCCCGTTCACCGGCGAAGTCCTGGCAGCGGTGCCTTCGGTGCGCCCTGACGTGACCGTGATTCACGCGCAGAAGGCCGACCGCAAGGGCAACGTCCTGCTGTGGGGTATCCTCGGCGTACAGAAAGAAGCAGCCCTCGCCGCCAAGCGTTGCATCGTCACCGTCGAAGAAATCGTCGACGACCTGCAGGCGCCGATGAACGCCTGCGTGCTGCCGACCTGGGCGCTGTCTGCCGTGTGCCTGGTGCCAGGTGGCGCGCATCCGTCCTACGCCCACGGTTACTACGAGCGCGACAACCGCTTCTACCAGGCCTGGGACCCGATCGCCCGTGACCGCGCGACATTTACCGCCTGGATCGACCAATACATCCGCGGCACCGCCGACTTCAGCGAATTCAAGGCCAAGCTGGCCAGCACCACGGAGGCCGCACAATGAGCTACTCCACTTCCGAAATGATGACCGTCGCCGCCGCCCGCCGGCTGCGCAATGGCGCGGTGTGCTTCGTCGGTATCGGCCTGCCGTCCAAGGCCGCCAACCTGGCGCGCCTGACCTCGTCGCCTGACGTGGTGCTGATCTACGAATCTGGCCCGATTGGCGCCAAGCCAACCGTACTGCCGCTGTCGATTGGTGATGGCGAGCTGGCCGAAACGGCCGACACCGTGGTGCCGACTGGCGAGATCTTCCGCTACTGGCTGCAGGGCGGGCGCATTGACGTGGGCTTCCTTGGCGCTGCTCAGGTCGACCGCTTCGGCAACATCAACACCACCGTCGTCGGTGACTACCACGCCCCGCGCACGCGCTTGCCAGGTGCCGGCGGCGCACCGGAAATCGCCGGTTCCGCCAAACAGGTGCTGATCATCCTCAAGCAGTCGCCGCGTGCATTCGTCGACAAGCTCGACTTCATCACCTCGGTCGGCCACGGTGAAGGCGGCGACTCGCGCAAGCGTCTCGGTCTGCCCGGTGAAGGCCCAGTCGGGATCATCACCGACCTGTGCATCATGGAGCCGGAAGCTGGCAGTAACGAATTCGTGGTCACCTCGATTCACCCAGGCGTGACCCGCGAGCAGATCATCGCCGCCACCGGCTGGGCCATTCGTTTTGCCGACGACGCGCAGACTACCGCTGCGCCGACCGAGCTGGAACTGACCGCGCTGCGTGATCTGGAAGAGCGCACCGCTGCCGCCCACGGCCAGAAGCCAGGAGAAGCGTGATGCGTGAAGTATTCATCTGCGACGCCATCCGCACCCCCATCGGCCGCTTCGGCGGCGCCCTGGCCAGCGTGCGTGCCGACGACCTCGCGGCAGTGCCGCTCAAGGCGCTGATCGAGCGCAACCCGTCGGTGCAATGGGATCAGGTCGACGAGGTGTTCTTCGGCTGCGCCAACCAGGCCGGTGAAGACAACCGCAACGTTGCGCGCATGGCGCTGCTGCTGGCCGGCTTGCCGGCGAGCATTCCCGGGGTAACCTTGAACCGCCTGTGCGCGTCGGGCATGGACGCCATCGGCACTGCCTTCCGCGCCATCGCCAGCGGCGAAATGGAGCTGGCGATTGCCGGCGGCGTCGAGTCGATGTCGCGTGCGCCGTTCGTCATGGGCAAGGCCGAGAGCGGTTACTCGCGCAACATGAAGCTGGAAGACACCACCATCGGCTGGCGCTTCGTCAATCCACTGATGAAGAGCCAGTACGGCGTCGATTCGATGCCCGAGACCGCCGACAACGTTGCCGACGATTATCAGGTATCGCGTGCCGATCAGGACGCCTTCGCCGTGCGCAGCCAGCAGAAGGCCGGTGCCGCGCAGGCGGCGGGTTTCTTCGCTGAAGAGATCGTGCCGGTGCGCATCGCCCACAAGAAGGGCGAGACCGTGGTCGAGCAGGATGAACACCTGCGCCCCGACACCACCCTTGAAGCGCTGACCCGGCTGAAACCGGTCAACGGCCCGGACAAGACCGTCACCGCCGGCAACGCCTCGGGCGTCAACGACGGTGCTGCGGCGCTGATTCTGGCCTCGGCCGAAGCGGTCAAGAAGCACGGCCTGACCCCACGCGCGCGCGTACTCGGCATGGCCAGCGCTGGCGTTGCCCCGCGGGTAATGGGCATCGGCCCGGTGCCTGCGGTACGCAAGCTGACCGAGCGCTTGGGCATCGCCGTGGCAGATTTTGATGTCATCGAGCTGAACGAAGCCTTTGCCAGCCAGGGCCTGGCGGTCCTGCGTGAGCTGGGTGTGGCGGATGACGCGCCGCAGGTCAACCCGAACGGTGGTGCTATCGCCCTTGGCCACCCACTGGGCATGAGCGGCGCACGCCTGGTGCTGACAGCGCTGCATCAGCTGGAAAAAACCGGCGGGCGCAAAGGCCTGGCGACCATGTGTGTAGGCGTCGGCCAAGGCCTGGCGTTGGCTATCGAGCGGGTCTGAGCAAGCGCAACATGCAGCCTGGCCGTTTTGTGCCAGCGTGCCAGCAGTGCTCAGGTCCACGCAACCTGAGCACTGCTGGTCTGGGTTCGCAACGCGGCCAGACTGCCTTTCAACCCCGACCAAAGCCGGGCTGGCGGAACATGAGTGTTACTAAGTATGTCTAGATTCAACGGTAACCCTCAGGAGTAATCCCACCATGACCTCAATTCATTACACCGGTGAAGAGCGCAGCAAGCGCATTTTTGCCATTGTCGGTGCATCATCAGGCAACCTGGTGGAGTGGTTCGACTTCTACGTCTACGCCTTCTGCGCAATCTATTTTGCGCCAGCCTTCTTCCCCTCCGATGACCCCACGGTGCAGCTGCTGAACACGGCCGGGGTATTCGCTGCGGGCTTCTTGATGCGGCCAATCGGTGGTTGGATCTTCGGTCGGCTGGCCGACCGCAAAGGCCGCAAGCATTCATTGATGATCTCTGTGCTGATGATGTGCTTCGGCTCGTTGATCATTGCCTGCCTGCCTACCTACGCCAGTATCGGCGCCTGGGCGCCGGCGCTGCTGTTGCTGGCGCGCTTGATCCAGGGCCTGTCGGTAGGCGGTGAATACGGCACTACGGCTACCTACATGAGCGAAGTGGCATTGCGCGGCCAGCGCGGCTTCTTTGCCTCGTTCCAGTACGTGACCCTGATCGGCGGCCAGTTGCTGGCAGTGCTGGTGGTGGTAATCCTGCAGCAGTTGCTCAGCGAAGATGAGCTGCGTGCCTGGGGCTGGCGCATCCCGTTCGTGGTCGGTGCCGTTGCGGCGTTGATCTCGCTCATGCTGCGCCGCTCGCTGCACGAAACCAGCACTGCCGAGGCGCGTCAGGACAAGGATGCAGGTAGCGTCAAAGGCCTGTTCCGCAACCACGCTGCGGCGTTCATCACCGTGCTCGGTTACACCGCCGGTGGCTCGCTGATCTTCTACACCTTCACCACTTACATGCAAAAGTACCTGGTCAACACCGCGGGGATGAACGCCAAGAGCGCAAGCTTCGTCATGACCGGGGCGCTGTTCCTGTTCATGATCCTGCAGCCGGTGTTCGGCATGCTCTCCGACCGGATCGGCCGGCGCAACTCGATGCTGCTGTTCGGCGCCCTGGGCACCGTGTTCACCGTGCCGCTGTTGATGGCGCTGAAAACCGTCACCAGCCCGTTCATGGCCTTCGTGCTGATTACCCTGGCGTTGTGTATCGTCAGCTTCTACACCTCCATCAGTGGCCTGGTGAAGGCCGAGATGTTCCCGCCGCAGGTACGCGCCCTTGGCGTCGGCCTGGCGTATGCGGTGGCCAACGCGCTGTTTGGCGGTTCGGCCGAGTACGTTGCCCTGGGCTTGAAGACTCTGGGCATGGAAAACACCTTCTACTGGTACGTCACGGCAATGATGGCGATTGCCTTCCTGTTCAGCCTGCGCCTGCCCAAGCAAGCGGCGTACCTGCACCACGATGACTAAGGATCGATAATGACCCACCGAGCGGACAACCAGCTGTTCGACGCCTACTTCACCGCGCCGGCCATGCGCGAGATCTTCTCTGACCGTGGCCGTCTGCAGGGCATGCTCGACTTCGAAGCAGCCCTGGCGCGCGCCGAGGCCAGCGCCGGGCTGGTGCCGCACACGGCGGTGCCGGCGATCGAGGCGGCGTGCAAGGCGGAACGCTACGATGCCCATGCGCTGGCCGATGCCATCGCCACTGCGGGCAATTCGGCGATTCCGCTGGTCAAGGCATTGGGCAAGGTGGTCGCCAGCGGCGTACCCGAGGCCGAGCGTTATGTGCACCTTGGCGCCACCAGCCAGGACGCCATGGACACCGGTCTGGTCCTGCAACTGCGCGATGCATTGACGTTGATCGAGGCCGATCTGGCCCGCCTGGCCGACAGCCTCGCTCGCCAGGCGCTGCAGCATGCCGACACGCCGCTGGTTGGCCGAACCTGGCTGCAGCACGCCACGCCGGTCACTCTGGGCATGAAGCTGGCCGGGGTGCTCGGCGCACTGACCCGCCATCGGCAACGGCTCAAGGAGCTGCGTCCGCGCTTGCTGTGCCTGCAGTTCGGCGGCGCTTCGGGCAGCCTTGCGGCATTGGGCAGCAAAGCGCTGCCGGTGGCCGAAGCGCTGGCCGAGCAGCTCAGGCTGAACCTGCCTGAGCAGCCGTGGCATACCCAGCGTGATCGGCTGGTCGAGTTCGCCTCGGTGCTGGGCCTGGTGGCTGGCAGCCTGGGCAAGTTTGGCCGTGATATCAGCCTGCTGATGCAGACCGAGGCCGGCGAGGTGTTCGAACCCTCGGCGCCTGGCAAAGGCGGCTCGTCGACCATGCCGCACAAGCGCAATCCGGTCGGCGCCGCGGTGCTGATCGGCGCGGCCACACGCGTGCCGGGCCTGCTCAGCACGCTGTTTGCTGCCATGCCGCAAGAGCACGAGCGCAGCCTCGGCTTGTGGCACGCCGAATGGGAGACCTTGCCGGATATCTGCTGCCTGGTGTCTGGCGCCCTGCGCCAGGCCCAAGTGATTGCCGACGGCATGCAGGTCGATGCCGAGCGCATGCGCCGCAACCTCGACCTGACCCAAGGCCTGGTGCTGGCCGAGGCGGTGAGTATTGTGTTGGCGCAGCGCCTGGGCCGTGACCGCGCGCATCATCTGCTCGAACAGTGCTGCCAGCGTGCGGTTGCCGAACAGCGCCACTTGCGCGCCGTGCTCGGCGACGAAGCGCAGATCAGCGCCGAGTTGTCCGGCGAAGAGCTCGACCGCCTGCTCGACCCCGCTCATTACCTTGGTCAGGCCCGCGTCTGGGTGGCGCGTGCCGTGGCTGAACACCAACAATTCATTGCCTGAGGAGACCGCTGTGGCGCATTTGCAATTGGCTGATGGCGTACTGAACTACCAACTCGATGGCCCCGAAGGCGCTCCGGTGCTGGTGCTGTCCAATTCGCTGGGCACCGACCTGGGCATGTGGGACACGCAGATCCCGGCCTGGAGCGAGCATTTCCGGGTGCTGCGCTACGACACTCGCGGCCACGGTGGCTCGCTGGTGACAGACGGCCCGTACCGCATCGAGCAACTGGGCGCCGATGTACTGGCGCTGCTGGATGCACTGGACGTCCGCCAGGCGCACTTTGTCGGCCTGTCGATGGGCGGGCTGATCGGCCAGTGGCTGGGGATCAATGCCGGCGAGCGTCTGCTCAGCCTGACCCTGTGCAACACTGCGGCCAAGATCGGCAGCGATGAAGTGTGGAATCCCCGTATCGAAATGGTCCTCAAGCAGGGCCGTCAGGCCATGCTCGACCTGCGTGATGCGTCGATCGCCCGCTGGTTCACTGCAGATTTCGCCCAGACCCAGCCAGCGCAGGCGCAGCGCATCACCGAGATGCTCGCGCAGACCTCGCCGCAAGGCTACGCCGCCAACTGCGCCGCTGTGCGCGATGCCGATTACCGCGAGCAACTGACGGCGGTGAAGGTGCCGACCCTGATCGTTGCCGGCACTGCCGATGTGGTCACCACGCCTGAGCACGGCCGCTTCATGCAGAACGCCATCGCCGGCGCGGAGTACGTCGAATTCGCCGCGGCACACCTTTCCAACGTCGAAATTGGCGCGCCGTTCACGGCCCGTGTACTCGACTTTCTGCTGGCCCGCTGAGGAGCGCACCATGGACGAAAAACAACGTTACGACGCTGGCATGCAGGTGCGGCGCGCCGTGCTCGGCGATGCCCATGTGGACCGCAGCCTGGAGAAACTCAACGACTTCAACGGCGAGTTCCAGGAGATGATCACCCGCCACGCCTGGGGTGATATCTGGACCCGTCCTGGCTTGCCACGGCACACCCGCAGCCTGATCACCATCGCCATGCTGATCGGCATGAACCGCACCGACGAGCTCAAGCTGCACCTGCGTGCCGCTGCGAGCAACGGTGTGACCCGTGAAGAAATCAAGGAAGTGCTGATGCAGAGCGCGATCTATTGCGGGATTCCGGCGGCCAATGCCACTTTCCACCTGGCCGAGTCGGTGTGGGATGAGCTGGGCGTCGAGTCGCGTCAGTAAGCGCCTGACCTGAGCTGGCTTGCCTCACCCCGAGGCAAGCTGCACCGGCTGTTACGCCGCCGCCTTTTTCTGGCGGATGGCGACTGGCCCGGCATTCGCCTCCACGGCTTGTTTCAATTGCGGGCACAGCCCGAGCATGAACGCCGCTTCCGCTACCACGAACAATGGCCCGATGATCAAGCCGCTGAGGTCATCGACAAACGCCGGCTTGCGCCCCTCGTAGTAATGCCCGACGAACTGGATGATCCAGCCCAGCACGAACGTGCCCAGCCCGGCGCTCAGCCACACGCCGGTGCTCTGCACCGCCAGCGCCTGACCGAGCCACAGGCACAAGCCCAGCAGCAGCCCCATCACCAGGCCGAAGCGCAGGTCCAGACGCAGGTAGAACCACACCGACACCGCCGCTGCCAGCAAAGCCGGTGACAGCCACACGCCCGCCAGCTCCCAACCGGGCCGCGACAGCAGCACGGTCACCGCCAGCACGATCAGCGGGATACCGACGAAATGGGTAGCGATGTTGCGCGGGTCGCGATGGTAGTTGGCGTACTGGCTGAGGTGTTCGACGAGGCTTTTCATTGTTATCGCTCCGTGGCGGCGCCTTGCTGATGGTCAATCAGTGTCTGCCAGCATAGCCCCTGAAGCCGAACGCCGGAACCGAGTACGGTTGATGCGCTGTTATCAGTGCGGCGAATGAGTGGCGCGCAGACCGACGTCAGGTGCCCGCTGGGCAGGCAGCTCTGGTTGATCCAGACTGATCAGCATATCGATCATCGCCCTGGCTGCAGCTGACAGCCGGTAGCCACTGCGGCTGACGATACCGCAACGCACGCTGAGCACCTCCAGACCCGGTGGCAGGTTGCGCCAGTGCAGCCGCACCAGGCGCCCCGCATTGAGGTCTTCAGCCACTGCCTCCTCGCTGGCCGCGCCAATCGTGTCGCTGCCCAGCACTACGCTGCGCAGCACCGGTAGATGCTCGGTCTGCAAATGCGCGCTGAAGTCACTGCGCCCGCTGAGGTTGGCCAGACGCTTGCGCACACCGGGAGCGAGCAGGGCGCTGGCCAGCGGGTAGGCGAACAGGTCATTGGTAGACAAGCTGTCCTTGCTTAGCAAGGGGTGGCCGGCACGGCAGAAGAACAGCCCCGGGCGTGGTTTGAGAGGTTCGGTATGAAAGTACGGATCGGCCTCGAATGGGCGTACATCATCGATAAAAAACTCGATCTGCTCGCGGCGCAAGGCTTGTCCCAGGCGTTCGCCATTGTCGACCTGCAGCGCAGTGCGAATACCGGGATGCAACTTGATGAACTGCTGCAAGGCGTCGGGCACCAGTTGCACAGCCAGTGCCGAGCCACAGCCAAACTGCAGCTCACCCGCGTCGAGCTTGGTCATCTGTGAGACATCAATGCTCAGTTGGGCAGCGCCCTGGACCAGCCGGCGGGCATGCTGCAGTACCACCAGGCCTTCCGGGGTTGGCTGCAGCGTCTTGCTGGCGCGGTCAACCAATGAGCAACCGAGGGTTTGCTCAAGGCCTTGAATGGCCCGGCTGAATGCAGGTTGGGTAATGCCCATGGCTTCGGCGGCACGGACGAAACTGCGGTATTCGTTGAGGGCAATGAAGTAGCGCAGTTGGCGAAGATCCATGTCGAGCTCTGCGGCGGGCGGGATGGATCTTTTTAGCTTTTGTTACATATTCCGTCAATGATGGTCGGCGCTGATATATAGATCTTTGCGTTCTATAGATAAGCGCTACGGTCTCTGCGCGATGCTGTTGATCACGCAGAGGCCGCGTGCGGCTTTACAGCAGGTTCAGCGGATAGCTGACGATCACCCGGTTCTCGTCAAAGGTATTGGTGCTGTAGTCGCGGCGCATGGTCGAGTTGCGCCACTTCATGGTCAGGTCCTTGAAGGTTCCCGATTGGACTACATAGGCCAGTTCGCTCTCACGGGCCCATTCCTTGCCGTCATCGACGGTTGCGGTGTGCACGTTGTCACCCTTGATATAGCGGTTCATCAAGGTCAGGCCAGGCACGCCGACGCTGGTGAAGTTGAAGTCATGACGCACCTGCCAGGAGCGCTCCTTGGCCTGGTCAAAGCTTGAGTTGTAGCTGTCGTTGGCGAGGGTGCCGCCGCTGGTGCCGTTGACCCGCATCCAGCCATCATCGCCGCTGACCTTCTGCAGGCCGACGTAGAAGGTGTTGCCTTTGTAACGCGCCGAGAGCATGGCCGAGGCGGTGCGGTTGTCCAGTTCGCCGGCACGTTCGGCGCCATCTTCCTTGCCGATGAAGTAACCCAGGTTGGCACCGAGGGTCCATTCGCCGATGGGCTGGCTGTGGCTCAGGTTCAGGTATTGCTGGCGGTAGATGTCCTTGAGCTGGGCATCCCACAGGCCGATCATCGTGCGTTTGTCGTTGAAGGTGTACTCACCGCCAGCGAAGTTGAAGCGGTCGGAGACAAACGCCCCGCGGCCGTTCAGCGACATGTCTTCCATGCTGGCGTCGTTACGCGGGCTGTTGCCGCGGAACTGGCCGCCGTACAGGGTCAGGCCGTCGATTTCCTTGGAGGTGATCTGGCCACCGCGGAAGGTTTGCGGCAGTGAGCGGCCATCGTCCGAACGCAGGATCGGCAGTACCGGCATCCACTCGCCGACTTTCAGCTCGGTTTGCGACAGGCGCGCCTTGAAGGCAACCCCGAGGCGGCCGAAGTCATCTGCTGGGCGGCCATCGTCGTGGATCGGCAGCAGGGCAGTGTTGCCGGTGCCCTTGCCGCCGTCGAGTTTGACCGAATACAGACCGAGGACGTCGACGCCGAAGCCGATCGTGCCTTGGGTGAAGCCGGAGCGCGCATCGAGGATGAAGCTCTGCGTCCACTCCTCGGCCTTGCCTTGCGGGTTGGCAGGGTCGACGAAATTGCGGTTGATGTAGAAGTTGCGCAGGTTGAGGCTGGCCTTGGCGCCTTCCAGAAAACCGCTTTCGGCGGCGAAGGCGGGCAGGGCGCAGGTCATGGCCAACAGGCCGGGCAGCAGCTGGCGTGCGGAGTGCGAAGTGCTCATCTGTTGGAGATCTCTTGTTTTTATGGTTGAGCCGGTGCTTGGAAACATCGTGTCCGGGTACGGGGAAGATGTTGCGGCGCATGTCAGGGCCGGGGCAATTCGTCGCAGGCGGTATTGGGCGGTTATCGAACGGAATGTTCCAGCTAGTTAATTTTCGCATAATGCCGAAGTGAGTTGGCAGCGGCCACAAAAAAGCCCACCGCGAGGGTGGGCTTGTTGCAGTGCCTTGGCGATCAGCCTTTAGGCGATTGCAGCGACGCCTGCTGGTTGGCCTCGCCGGTGCGCTCGTACCAGCCGCCTCCCAGTGCCTTGTACAGGTTGACCTCACTGGTCAGCTGCGACAGCCGATCGCTGATCAACGCCTGCTGGGCGCTGAACAGGTTGCGTTGGGCATCGAGGAAGGTCAGGTTGCTGTCGATCCCGATGCGGTAGCGGCGTTCGGCCAGGCGGTAGTAATCCTGGTTGGCTGCAACCAGATCGCGCTGCGCCTGCAACTGCTCTTCAAACGTCTTGCGTGCGGCCAGGCCATCGGAGACTTCCTGGAAGGCGGTCTGGATGGTCTTTTCGTAACGCGCGATGTTGATGTCCTTCTGGATTTTCGAGTAATCCAGGCTGGCGCGCAGGCTGCCGGCGTTGAAGATCGGCAGGTTGATCTGCGGCTGGAACAGCCAGGTACCCGAGCCACCGCTGAACAGCCCGCTCATGTCCGGGCTGAGGGTGCCGGCATTGGCGGTCAGGCTGATGCTCGGGAAGAACGCTGCACGGGCGGCGCCGATATTGGCGTTGGCCGCCTTGAGCAGATGCTCGGCTTCCTGGATGTCCGGCCGGCGCTGCAGCAAGTCGGACGGCAGGCCCGCTGGCACTTCGGCCAACTGGTCGGCGTCGAGCTTGAGCGGTGTCGGCAAGTTGGCCGGGATGCCGGTACCGAGCAGCACGGTCAGGCTGTTGAGGTCCTGCGCGACCAGGCGTTGGTACTGCGCAAGCTTGACCCGGGCGCCTTCTACAGCAGTGCGCGCCTGGCTCAGATCGAGCGCCGAAGCCACGCCAACCTCATTACTGCGACGGGTCAGGTTGAAGCTCTGGTCGTAGGTCTTGAGGGTTTCTTCGGTCAGCTTCAGCAGCGCCTGATCGGCCTGCCAGGTGTAATAGGCATTGGCCACGCTGGCGACCAGCGCGATCTGCGTCGAGCGCCGCGCCTGCTCGCTGGAGAGGTAAGTCTCCAAGGCCTGCTCGCTGAGACTGCGCACGCGGCCAAACAAGTCCAGCTCGTAGGCGCTGACGCCGACGGTGGCCGAGTACTGGCTGGTAATGCCGGCCTGGCCGGTTTGCGACATGTCGGCAGGGACGCGCTGACGGCTGCCGCTGCCGGTTGCCGAAACTGCCGGGAACAGGTCAGCACGCTGGATGCGGTACTGGGCGCGGTAGGCGTCGATATTCAACGCAGCAACGCGCAGGTCACGGTTGTTCACCAGCGAAGTCTGGATCAGCTGTTGCAGCGCCGGATCGGTGTAGAACTGGCGCCAGCCTTGCTCGGCTGCTGCCACTTCTGCCGACTCGGTCGGCGAGTAGGCAGGGCCTTGCGGCCACTGCGCTGCCACCGGAGCATCCGGGGTTTCATAATCAGGAATCAGCGAGCAGCCGCTGAGAATCAGCGCGGTGACCGCCAGGGACAGCAAAGACTTGGTCATTGCCCAGCCTCGATACGTGGAGTTTCAGGGGTGGCATCGGCTTCCGGCTTTTTGCTGCCGAACAGCGACGACACTGCGACGAAGAACAACGGTACCCAGAAGATGGCCAGCACGGTCGCACTGATCATGCCGCCGATCACACCGGTACCAATGGCGTGCTGGCTACCCGAGCCTGCGCCGCTGGCGATGGTCAACGGTACCACGCCGAGGATGAACGCCAGCGAGGTCATGATGATCGGGCGCAGACGCATGCGGCACGCTTCGATGGTCGCGTCGTACAGGCTTTTGCCTTGTTCATGTAGCTCTTTGGCGAATTCGACGATGAGGATCGCGTTCTTCGCCGCCAGGCCAATGGTGGTCAACAGGCCAACCAGGAAGTACACATCGTTGGACAACCCGCGCAGGCTGGTGGCAACCAGTGCACCGATGATACCCAGCGGTACTACCAGCACGACCGCGATTGGGATCGACCAGCTTTCGTACAACGCTGCCAGGCAGAGGAACACGAACAGCAGCGACAGGGCGAACAAGGCTGGCATCTGCGAACCGGAGAGTTTCTCCTCGTAGGACATACCCGTCCACGAGTAGCCAATGCCGGTAGGCAGTTCGCCGGCAATGCGCTCGACCTCAGCCATGGCTTCACCGGTACTGTAGCCAGGTGCCGGTGCCCCCAGAACTTCGACCGCTTCCACGCCGTTGTAACGCGACAGTTTTGGCGAGCCGAACGACCATTCGCCGGAGGCGAAGGAGGAGAACGGTACCATCTCACCCTGGCTGTTGCGCACGTACCACTTCTTCAGGTCTTCAGGATTCATCCGGGCACCTGCCTCGCCCTGAATGTAGACCTTCTTGACCCGACCACGGTCGATGAAGTCGTTGACGTAGCTGCCGCCGAGGGCGATCGACAGGGTGTTGTTGATATCAGCGATGGTCACGCCCAGCGCGCTGGCGCGCTCGTCGTCGACAATCAGCTGATACTGCGGCTCATCGTTCAGGCCGTTAGGGCGGACCTGGGTGAGGATCTTGCTCTGCGACGCCTTGGCCAGGAACTGGTTGCGCGCTTCCATGAGTTTTTCGTGGCCAAGACCGGCACGGTCCTGCAGGAACACGTCAAAGCCGGTGGCGTTACCCAGCTCCAGTACCGCAGGCGGGGCAAAGGCAAACACCATCGCATCACGGAAGGTGAAGAAGTGCTGCTGAGCCCGGCCAGCGAGGCCGAACACGCTGTTTTCAGCCGTACGCTCACCCCACGGTTTAAGCATGATGAAGGCCATACCCGAGCTCTGCCCACGGCCGGCGAAGTTGAAGCCGGTAACGGTGAACACCGACGACACGGTGTCGGCCTCGTCCTTGAGCAGGTACTCACGCATCTGGTCGACGACGGCCTGGGTGCGCTCGGCACTGGAACCGGCCGGGGTTTGTACCTGGGCAAACAATACGCCCTGGTCTTCTTCAGGCAGGAACGCCGTCGGGATGCGCATGAACAGGTAGATCATGCCGACGATGATCAGGGCGTAAGCGAGCAGGAATGGCGCCTTGTTGCGCAGAATGGTGCCGACGCTACGCTCGTAGCCCTGCACACTGCGGTCGAAGTTGCGGTTGAACCAGCCGAAGAAGCCACGCTTGGCGACATGGTGTTCGCCCTTTTTCACCGGCTTGAGCATGGTGGCGCACAGGGCCGGGGTGAAGATCAACGCGACCAGTACCGACAGGCCCATGGCCGAGACGATGGTGATCGAGAACTGCCGGTAGATCACACCGGTCGAGCCGCCGAAGAAGGCCATTGGCAGCAGTACCGCCGACAGCACCAGGGCAATACCGACCAGCGCGCCCTGGATCTGCTCCATCGAGCGTTTGGTCGCCTCTTTAGGCGGTAGTCCCTCTTCGGACATCACCCGCTCGACGTTCTCCACCACAACGATGGCGTCGTCCACCAGCAAGCCGATGGCCAGAACCATGGCGAACATGGTCAGGGTGTTGATGCTGAAGCCGGCTGCGGCAAGGATGCCGAAGGTGCCGAGCAATACCACCGGCACCGTCATGGTGGTGATCACTGTGGCGCGGAAGTTCTGCAGGAACAGGTACATCACCAGGAACACCAGCACCACCGCTTCGATCAGGGTGTGGATAACCCCGCTGATCGACTCTGTCACCACCGGCGTGGTGTCATACGGGAACACCGCTTTCATCCCAGGCGGGAAGAACGGCTCGAGGTCGCTGATGGTCTTGCGCAGCGCCTTGGCGGTATCCAGGGCGTTCGCGCCAGTGGCCAGTTTGACCGCCAGGCCCGAAGCCGGCTTGCCGTTGAACTGGGCGCTTACCGAATAGTTCTCGCCGCCCAGACCGACCTTGGCGACATCGCCCAGGCGCACCTGGGAGCCGTCCTTGTTGACCTTGAGCAGGATCTTCTCGAACTGCTCGGCAGTCTGCAGGCGGGTCTTGCCGATGATGGTGGCGTTGAGCTGAGTGCCCGGCAGTGCTGGCAGGCCGCCCAGCTGACCGCTGGAAACCTGCACGTTCTGCGCGGTGACTGCGGTGCGCACGTCGACCGGGGTCAGCTGGAATTTGTTCAGCTTGGCCGGATCGAGCCAGATACGCATGGCGTACTGGGCGCCGAACACCTGGAAGTCACCCACACCCGCGGTGCGCGAAACCGGATCCTGCATGTTCGAGACGATGTAGTTGGCCAAGTCATCCTTGGTCATGCTGCCGTCCTCGGACACCAAGCCGATCACCATCAGGAAGTTCTTCACTGCCTTGGTCACGCGGATACCCTGTTGCTGCACTTCTTGCGGCAGCAGCGGGGTGGCCAGGTTGAGCTTGTTCTGCACCTGCACCTGCGCGGTATCAGCGTTGGTGCCCTGCTCGAAGGTGGCGGTAATGGTCATGCTGCCGTCGGAGTTGCTCTCCGACTGCACATAGCGCAGGTTGTCGATACCGTTGAGCTGCTGCTCGATCACCTGGACCACGGTGTCCTGCACGGTTTGCGCCGAGGCACCCGGGTAGCTCACGGCAATCGCGATGGCAGGCGGGGCAATGCTTGGGTACTGGTTGATCGGCAGCTTGAGGATCGACAAGGCGCCGACCAGCATGATCACCAGGGCAATCACCCATGCGAAGATCGGGCGATCGATAAAGAACTTCGACATGGTTTACTCCGCTTTGGCGTCAGCTTTCGCCGCGTTGGCCTGGTTGGGGTTAGCCGCAGACTTGACGTTGGTCGCTTCGCTGACCTTGACCTCGACGCCAGGGCGCACGTACTGCAGGCCCTCGGTGATCAGACGGTCGCCCGGGTTGAGGCCTTCCTCGATCAGCCAGTCGCTGCCCAGAGTCCGGCTGGCCTTGAGCTCGCGCAGTTCGACCTTGTTGTCCTTGTTCACGACCAGTGCCGTAGGCGTGCCTTTGAGGTCGCGGGTGACGCCTTGCTGCGGCGCCAGGATGGCATTGGCATTGACCCCGGACTGCAGGCGAGCGTGGACGAACATGCCCGGCAGCAGGGTGTGGTCGGGGTTGGGGAACACGGCACGCAGCACCACGGAACCGGTGGTTTCATCGACCGACACCTCGGAGAACTCCAGGCGGCCTTTTTGCGCGAAGGTGCTGCCATCTTCCAGAATCAGCTCGACCTGAGCGGAATTCTCACCGGATTTCTGCAGTTGCCCACTGGCCAGCTCGCGGCGCAGCTTGAGCAGCTCGGCGGTGGACTGGGTGACGTCGACATAGACCGGATCAAGCTGTTGAATAGTGGCCATGGCGTCGGCCTGGCCGTTGCTCACCAATGCACCTTCGGTGAACGCCGAGCGACCGATACGGCCGCTGATCGGCGCCAGCACCTTGGTGTAGCGCAGGTCGATCTGGGCACTCTTGAGCGTTGCTTCAGCCTGCAATCGTTTGGCATTGGCATCGTCGTATTCCTGCTTGGATACGGCCTGCTCATCGATCAGCTGCTTGTAGCGATCGGCCAGCGAGCGGGTCGCTTGCACGTTGGCCTGGGCGTTGGCCAGGGTCGCTTCGTAAACAGAAGGGTCGATCTGATAGAGCTGCTGGCCTTCCTTGACGTCGCTGCCTTCTTTGAACAGGCGCTTGAGGATGATGCCATTGACCTGCGGGCGCACTTCGGCAACGCGGAATGCAGTGGTGCGGCCCGGCAGTTCCGAGGTCAGGGTGAAGGCTTGCGGTTGCAGGGTTACAACGCCGACCTGAGGAGCCTGCGGTGCAGGCGCGGCTTCTTCTTTCTTGCAGCCACTGAGCAGGGTTGCCAGGGCGACGGCGGAAACCAGGGCTGTGACAGCTGGCTTGAATTGCATGAGGATCCTCGGGTCGCTAGAGCTGGGAGATGCTCAAGAGTAATGGAAGAGTCTTGTCAGAATAAATCATTCGGCTGGATAAGTAGCTTACTAACGAATATACTTACATTCATGGTTGTTTGTAAATAGTCATTTGTAGCGGTCTGTTGCCACAGCACAGACCAGAATCGTGTTGAGAAACGCCCATCCAGAGGTGTTCCACGCTGGCCACCCTGGCACAGATCATGCGCTGGGGTTTTGATGAGGTTGAGCTGCCATGGTCCGTCGAACCAAAGAGGAAGCCCAGGAAACCCGCGCCCAGATCGTTGCGGCTGCGGAGCGGGCTTTCTACAAGCGCGGGGTTGCGCGCACTACCCTGGCTGATATTGCGCAGCAGGCGGGGGTCACCCGTGGCGCTATCTATTGGCACTTCAGCAACAAGGCCGAGCTGGTCCAGGCGCTGCTCGACAGTGTCCACGAGAGCCACGACCATCTGGCTCGCGCCAGCGAGAGCGAGGATGAGCTCGATCCGCTCGGCTGCATGCGCACACTGCTGTTGCAGGTGCTCAACGACCTGGTGCTGGACGCGCGGACCCGGCGTATCAATGAGATCCTGCATCACAAGTGCGAGTTCACCGATGAGATGTGTGAAATCCGCCAGCAGCGCCAAGGGGCCATTGCCGATTGCCACCAAAGTATCGTGCTGGCGCTGGGCAATGCAGTACGGCGCGAACAGTTGCCTGCCGACCTATTGGTCGACCATGCTGCGGTAGCGATTTTTGCCTACATCGACGGTCTGATCGGTCGCTGGTTGTTGCTGCCAGACAGCTTCGATCTGCTGGGCAATGCCGAACGCTGGGTCGACACGGGCCTGGACATGCTGCGCCTGAGCCCGGCCTTGCGCAAATGAGACTTTGTGAAGGATTGTGCGCGAGCTTGTGAGGCACGGATTAACCGGCGATTAACAGCCGGGCGCGGGTTCAATGCCCGCGCAGTTGTCGGTCGGGCAATGCCACTGCGGCAATCAGACCCAGCAGCGCAACGGCGGCACTGCCCATCAGCAGATAGCTGAAGGTCTGCAGCAGCTGTGCCTGGTGCAGCGGGTCGGCCGTTCCCGGCTGCACATTCGCCAGCAATGGATTGCCCAGCAACTCAATCCCACCCATATGCAGCAATGCCAGCAGCACGCTGGACATGCACGCCACACCCACCGCGCCGCCCAACGAGCGGAACAGGTTGGTAGTGCTGGTCACCACGCCGATATCCTGCGCTTGCACTGCACTCTGGCTGGCCACCAGCGATGTCGGAAACTGCAGGCCGCCAGCAACCCCGACCAGAATCATCGCCAGCGCACTGAGCAGCGCTGAGTCAGGTGGAGTCAGCGCCATTACCAGGATTGCCATAGGCATCAACACGGCGCCGGCGAGGATCTGCGGCTTGTAGCGACCAGTACGGCTGGTCAGCCGACCGCCGCAAAATGCCCCCAGCGGCAGGCCGATAGCCAGCGGCAAGAGGTGTAGCGCAGCGCTGTCGGCGCTGGCGCCAGTAATGCTCTGAAAGCGCAGCGGCATCAGCATGGTCAGCGAGATCGACTGGAAGCTGGCAAAGAAGATCACCCCCCAACTGGCCAGCGCGACGCGGTTTCCGAACAGCTTGAGCGGCAGCAGCGGCTCGGCGCAGCGGCGTTCCTGAACAATCAACAGCAGCAGACCCAGGCTGGCGCAGCCGAACAAAGCCACTACCGGCATCGACAGCCAGGCATGCCCTTGGCCGATCAGGGTGATGCCCAGCAGCAGGCTGCCCAGGCCGACGATCAGCAGCAGTGCCCCCAGATAATCCACCTTCGCCGCGCGATGGCGGCTCGGCATGCCGTTCAGCGCTCGACCGATGACCCACAGCGCCAGCAGCCCCAGCGGCAGATTGATCCAGAACACCCAGTGCCACGACAAGTAAGCGGTCAAGCCGCCGCCCAGGACCGGCCCGGCCACGCTGGCCAGGGCGTACATGCTGCTGAAATAACCTTGATACTTGCCGCGATCGCGCGGTGCCACGTAATCACCAATGATCGCCTGGCTGACCGAGACCATGCCGCCGGCGCCGATGCCCTGCAGCACCCTGGCCAGGATCAACTGCTCGATATTCTGCGCGAGTGCACAGAACACCGAGGCCAGGGTGAACAGCGCGGTGCCGGTGAGGATCATTCTGCGGCGCCCGTACAGGTCACCCAGCTTGCCGTAGATCGGCACCGCAACGGTCATCGCTACCATATACCCGGCAATCACCCAGGCCAGCAGCTCGACGTCATTGAACTGCGCCGAGATCGCCGGCAGCGACACGGCAACGATGGTCTGGTCGAGGGCACCAAGAAAGATCGCCAGCATCAGGGCGGTCAGCACGCGGCGCAGGGCAGCAGGAGGGAGTGCGGCAGTCACGGTCATACCTTGTATGAAAATGTCCAGGTCAGGGCCATCAGGCGCAAGCCAAGTGTAACCTGACTTAGGTAGCTTCCTATCCAGTATGTGCATCACCTATGCACGATCGGCATACGCGCTTTCGACCGAACCGAAGTGGCTGCGTGATATCGTGGCGGAGCCGCAGTGGCTGATTACGGGGCTTTGCACCAGCATGGTGCAGCAAATAGTCGCAGTATTCCGCGCCGCTGTAGCCCACGCCTTTTATTCCTCTGCCTGCATGTCGAGCATGACCGCCCAGATGGCGACGGTTGGAACGGGTCAGGTAGACCCCACATTCAAGGGTCGGTTTTCAGCCAGTTCAATTACAACTTTATTGCGGAGTGATCATGCCCAGGGCTTCCCACCAGGATCTACGTTTTGCCTTCCGCGAGCTGCTCGCTTCCGGTTCGTGCTTCCACACAGCTTCCGTGTTTGACCCCATGTCGGCGCGCATCGCGGCAGACCTGGGCTTTGAGGTGGGTATTCTCGGTGGTTCGGTCGCCTCCCTGCAGGTACTGGCTGCGCCTGACTTTGCCTTGATCACCCTGAGCGAGTTCGTCGAGCAAGCCACCCGCATCGGCCGCGTTGCGCAACTGCCGGTCATGGCCGACGCCGACCATGGTTATGGCAATGCCCTCAACGTCATGCGCACCGTGATCGAACTCGAGCGCGCGGGCGTGGCGGCACTGACCATTGAAGACACGCTGCTGCCAGCTCAGTTCGGGCGCAAGTCCACCGACCTGATCTCGGTCGACGAAGGCGTCGGCAAGATCCGCGCGGCCCTCGAAGCCCGGGTCGATTCGTCGCTGTCGATCATCGCGCGGACCAACGCCGGCGTACTCAGCACCGAAGAGATCATCGTCCGTACCCAGAGCTACCAGAAGGCCGGTGCCGACGCGATCTGCATGGTCGGGGTCAAGGACTTCGACCACCTCGAGCAGATCTCCGAGCACCTCAGCGTGCCGTTGATGCTGGTGACTTACGGCAACCCGAACCTGGGCGATGACGAGCGTCTGGCGCGTTTGGGCGTGCGCATCGTGGTCGATGGCCATGCCGCCTACTTTGCTGCGATCAAGGCCACCTACGATTGCCTGCGCCTGCAGCGTGGCCAGCAGAACAAGTCGGAAAACCTCAGCGCTACCGAGCTCTCGCACACCTATACCCAGCCTGAGGACTATATCCGCTGGGCCAAGGAATACATGAGCGTCGAGGAGTAACCGCGGCTATTGCCTGGCGCGTGTTTGCAGCCACTCCAGCAACTCGATCAGTCCCGCAGGCATTGGCCTGTCCGGGCTGGTCAGATAATAGCTGCTGCCGGTGCTCACCTTCAGGGCAAACGGCATGCACAAGCGCCCTTCGCGCAGATCATCGGCAATCAATGCCCAGTCGCCAATCGCCACCCCGGTACCTTGCGCAGCCATCGCCACGGCCATGTCCAGCGTCTCGAAATGCTGGCGTCGGCCATGCACTTCAGTCGAGCCTGCCGTCGCTAACCACAGGCGCCAGTCGTGCTCGTCGCGGGACGGGTGCAGCAGCATGTGTGCAGGCAGGTCGGCAAGTTGCTGCAGGGGCAAATGACCGTTCAACAGCGAAGGCGCGCAGACCGGCGTAAGTTGCTCATCAAACAGCTTTCGCGTGTGCGGGCCAGGCTCGGGTGCAGGCCCGTAGAGCACCGCAGCATCGAACTGTTCATGCTGAAAGTCGACCCCGTGCTGGACCGAACTGGTGACTTCGACCGGGATGTCCGGGCGCAGCGCCTGCCACTCGATCAAGCGCGGCAACAGCCAGCGCATTACACAGGTCGGCGCCTTGAGCTGCAGCACTGCACTGCGCACGGCGACTTCGCGCACTCCCTGTTCGAGCAGCGCGAACATCTGCTGTACCCGCGGCAACCAGTCCTGGCCCTCGCGGGTCAGGCGCAGACCCCGCGCCTGCCGAACGAACAAGGCATAGCCCAGATGCGCCTCGAGCCCGGCGATCTGCCGACTCACCGCACCTTGACTGATATTCAACTGCTGGCCGGCGTGGGTGAAGTTGCAGTGCTGCGCGGTGATCAGAAAAGTCTGCAGGGCTGACAGGGGAGGGAGTCGATTCATCGTGTGCAGCCATGTTCTGAGGTCATGGCTAGTATGTGTTTTTTTGCATTGTGACGATAGCGGCCCCGCGGGTTCAATACGCTCATTATTTGAACAACAAGCGGGTATCGGACGATGGCAACCTGTGGCGAAGTACTGGTCAAACTCCTCGAAGGCTATGGCGTCGACCATGTCTTCGGCATCCCCGGCGTGCATACCGTCGAGCTTTACCGCGGCCTGGCGGGCTCCACGATTCGCCACATCACCCCGCGCCATGAGCAAGGCGCCGGGTTCATGGCCGACGGTTATGCACGCACGCGCGGCGTGCCTGGCGTGTGCTTTATCATCACTGGCCCAGGCATGACCAACATCACCACCGCCATGGGCCAGGCATATGCCGACTCGATTCCAATGCTGGTAATCTCCAGTGTGCAGTCGCGCAATGCCCTGGGTGGCGGGCGCGGCAAGCTGCACGAGTTGCCCGATCAGCGCGGGCTGGTCGCTGGAGTCAGCGCATTTTCGCAAACCCTGATGAGCGCCGATGACTTGCCGCAGGTGCTGGCGCGTGCGTTCGCCGTGTTCGATGGCGCCCGGCCACGGCCTGTGCATATCGAGATCCCGCTGGATGTGCTGGTCGAGCCGGCCGATCATTTGTTGCCAGGCCGACCGATCCGGGTCAGCCGCGCAGCAGCGGCGCCGACCACCGTTGCGCAGATGGCAACACGCCTGGCCCAGGCGCAACGGCCATTGATCCTTGCCGGCGGCGGTGCGCTCGCGGCCGGCGCGGCATTGGCCGCATTGGCGGAACATCTGCAGGCGCCGGTAGCTTTGACCATCAATGCCAAAGGTCTAGTGCCGGCAGATCATCCCTTGCAGATTGGTTCGACCCAGTCGCTGCCCGTTACCCGTGAACTGATCGGCGAAGCCGATGTTGTGCTGGCGATTGGCACTGAGCTGGCAGAAACCGACTACGACGTGACCTTCCAGGGTGGTTTCAAGATTCCCGGCAGCCTGCTGCGGATCGACATCGATCCGGACCAGACTGTACGCAACTATTTGCCGGAGCTTGCCTTGGTGGCCGATGCCGAGCAGGCCGCGCAGGCCTTGCTGGCTGCAGTGCGGCTGCAGCCAGCAGCGCAGCGTCAGGCCAGTTGGGGCACCGCTCGGGCCGCGCGACTGCGCCAGGCCCTGGCGGCCAGCTGGGACCAGCCCAGCCTGAGCCAGACCCGCTTGCTCAAGACATTGCTGCAGACGCTGCCAGAGGTGGTGCTGGTCGGTGACTCAACCCAGCCGGTTTACACCGGTAATCTGACTCTCGACATGCCTGCGCCGCGCCGCTGGTTCAATGCCTCGACCGGCTACGGCACGCTTGGCTATGCGTTGCCAGCAGCGATGGGGGCCTGGCTGGGCAGCTCGGCGGTGATCAAACAACGCGCGCCAGTGGTCTGCCTGATTGGCGATGGTGGCCTGCAGTTCACCCTGCCGGAACTGGCCAGCGCGGTGGAGGCGCAGGTGCCGCTGATTGTTCTGCTGTGGAATAACCACGGCTATGAAGAGATCAAGAAGTACATGCTCAACCGCGATATCAAGCCGGTCGGGGTGGATATCCATACCCCAGACTTCATCGCCGTGGCGCAGGGCCTGGGCGCGGCCGCCGAGCAGGTCAACGACCTCGCGCAGTTGCAGACGGCGTTGGCCCGCGCCGTCGAGCGCAACAAGCCCACGCTGCTGCAGGTCGATCAGGCGCAATGGCAACAGGCCGTGCACGATTGATTCGGGCAGTGCTCAGCTGGCACTGGCGCGTAAGCGGGCGACATCGCGAATCGGCGGCGCACCATACAGCCGGCTGTATTCGCGGCTGAACTGCGATGGGCTTTCATAGCCGACACGGTAGCCCGCCACCGCCGCCTCGACACCATCATTGAGCATCAGCCGGCGCGCCTCCTGCAGGCGCAGCTGTTTTTGATATTGCAGCGGGCTCATCGAGGTCACGGCCTTGAAGCGGTGGTGCAGTGTCGAGGTGCTCAGGTTGACCTCGCGGGCCAGCTCTTCGATACGCAGCGGCTGCTGATAATGCCGGTTGAGCCAGGCGATGGCCTGGCACACGCGATGGGTCTGGCTGTTGGACAGGGCGATTTCATACAGCCGATAGCCCTGCGGGCCGCGCAATACTCGATACAGCAGCTCGCGCCGCACCAGCGGCGCCAGTACTGCAATATCGCGTGGTGAATCGAGCAGCCGCACCAGCCGCAGCAGGGCATCGAGCAGCTCGCCATCGCTGCGCTCGACGAACAGGCCACGGCCCGACGGTTGGCTGGGCACCAGCATCGGCCCGCTCTCGGCAATCAACTGGCTGATCTCGGCAGGGTCCAGGTCCAGGCGCAGGCCCAGGCAAGGATTGTCCGGGCTGGCATCCAGGCTGGCGCCGGTGATTGGCAGGGTTACCGACACCACCATGTAATGCAGAGGGTCGTAGGTGTAGCTTTCATCACCCAGAAACAGCGTCTTGCTGCCTTGGGCCAGAATGCACAATGCAGGCTGCGCCAGGGTCGGCATTGCGCGCAGGTTTTCCTCGTAACGACTGAGGTATAGCGCGTCGATCGCCGACGGCCCGCTTCCGGCATGGCGCAAGATCAACCCGGCGAGTTCCTCGCGGCGGGCTTCAAGCGTGGGGTCCAATGGCGATGGGGTGGTCATGACGGGTTTCCTCTGCTGAGGGGAGCAGGATAGGTTTGGGCAAGCTTGGGCGCTAGTCGAATGCTGTCGGTCGCTTGCCTGATCCTGCCGCGGCGCAGGATCAGGCAAGCGGCTCGCAGTAATGGCCTAACGGCGCAGGTCAAGCGGGGCATAACCTTGGTCGCCTGGATCTTCCGTCTGGCCTGTTTCAAGGAGCGCATTCATGACACCACGTCAACCGGTCACCCACTTGGCTTTTATCCGTGCCAGCAACGGCCGCTCGTCCGAGCTTGGCGCGCGTCTGCGGGACCTGCTCGAACCGTCGCTGCGCATGCCCGGCTGCCTGAGCTTCAGCGTGCAGCGCTCGCAGGCCGATGACGACCTGTGGCTGCTCAGCGGCAGTTGGCACGATCAGCAGGCAATGACTGGCTACTTCGCCTCGGCCAATCTCGACCTGCTCGGCGAACTGGTGCAGGCGCAGGTGCTGGCAAGCCTGGATCTGCATACCTTCAGCGAGTGATCAGCAGGTTACAATGCCGCCTTTTCGACAAGGAAACGCAGCATGGCACGTAGAGAATTTGCCCAGTTTGAGGCGGTTTCAGCGATGGTCCCGGTTGAGGGCGGTGGTTATCACGCTGCCATCGCAGTCAAGGCACTCGCCGGGATGGGTACGCCGCGTTTTCACAAGGTGCTTGATGGCCAGCTGTTCAAGGGCGCAATCGCGGCCGATGAGGCCGCTTGCGCCGAGCTCGAACGCTTGCAGGGCGTGAGCGATGAGGGCGAGCTGATCTGGTGATCAGCCGTCGTTGCGCGGCCGCGCCATCTTGAACAGATTGCCCAGCTCGAAGTAATCCTGCGGGCCGCCACCGCGCAGAATCGGCTCACCGGCAGCCGTGTCGTAGATGCCGTCCTTGAGCAGGTGCTCGGCGATGTGTACAGCCACCACCTCGCCAAGGATCAGCCAGCTGGGTACCAGTTCCTGATCGGCGCGCTTGAGCTGGATGATCTGGCTCACCTTGCACTCGAACGCCACCGGGCTTTCGCCCACTCGCGGTACACCGACAATGCGCGATGCCGTCGGCGTCAGCCCGCTCAGGACAAACTCGTCGACATCGGCTGCAACCGCAGCGCAGCTCTGGTTCATCTGCTCGGCCAACGGTCGGGTGGCCAGGTTCCAGACGAATTCGCCGGTCTGCTCGATGTTGTTCAGGCTGTCTTTGCGGCCAACACTGCAGAAGCCGATGATCGGCGGAATGTAGTTGAAGGCGTTGAAGAAGCTGTAGGGCGCCAGGTTGAGCCGGCCCTCGCTATCGTGCGAGGAGATCCAGCCAATCGGCCGCGGGCCGACGATGGCGTTGAAGGGATCGTGGGGCAGGCCGTGGCCTTTTGCAGGTTCGTAGTAGTACATCTGATCAGGGCCGCTCTGGGATGGACAAGATGCCTAGTGTGCCGGTTCTGCGCGCTGCTGCAAATGATCAAGCCCGGCAAGGCCGGGCTGGGTGCCCGCAGCAGGGCTTAGCTGAAGCGATGACCGTTGGTGTTGTCGAAGCCGTCTTCGGCGAAGCGTGCGCCGTTGGTGCGGTCGAAGCCGTCTTCGGCAAAGCGTGCGCCGTTGGTGCGGTCGAAGCCGTCTTCGGCGAAGCGTGCGCCGTTGGTGCGGTCGAAGCCGTCTTCGGCGAAGCGTGCGCCGTTGGTGCGGTCGAAGCCGTCTTCGGCAAAGCGTGCGCCGTTGGTGCGGTCGAAGCCGTCTTCGGCGAAGCGTGCGCCGTTGGTGCGGTCGAAGCCGTCTTCGGCGAAGCGTGCGCCGTTGGTGCGGTCGAAGCCGTCTTCAGCGAAGCGTGCGCCGTTGGTGCGGTCAAAACCATCCTCTGCGTACGCTGCCGATTGAGTGCTGGCGGCAGCAAAGGAATGAGCACTGGTACGGTCGAAGCCATCTTCAGCGAAAGCGCCGGTAGCCAGGATGGAGAGGGCGACGGCGAGAATCAGTTTGTTTTTCATGGTTGGTTGCTCCGGTAGGTTTCAGGTTGTTTTGTTTCCTTGAATCAAATCCTACTCCGATTAATTTGATTAAAAAGCGCAAAAATATGCACATTTGAATCGTGTTAATCGATGTATATTTGTGCGACTTGCACCGCCTGCAGGCTTGTGGCCCTAGCAGGTTTAAGTGATTGGTCAGCTTGTGCAGACTAGGTGTCTGAGATTAATGAGGAGTTAACAGGCTGAAACTGGCGCGAAGACATTGAGCGGTGGACATGAAAAAAGGGCGCACCGATTACCGGTGCGCCCTTTCTGGATTGCCGCTGCGGGATCAGTCAGTAGTGATCCGCGAGTGGGTCTTGGTGTCTTTCATGGTCGCGTACACCAGCAGCGAGCAGGCGATACAGGCGGTTACGTACCAGTAGTAGCCGCTTTCCATGCCGGCGCTCTTGAACCACAGCGCGACGTATTCAGCGGTGCCGCCGAAGATCGATACGGTCAGCGCATACGGCAGACCAACGCCCAGAGCACGAATTTCGGTCGGGAACAGCTCGGCTTTGACCACGGCGTTGATCGAGGTGTAGCCACTGACGATGATCAGCGCTGCCATGATCAGGAAGAACGCGCCCCACCAGGTCTGAATGGTGTGCAGGGTGGTCAGGATCGGTACGGTGAAGATCGTGCCGAGCACGCCGAAGGCGATCAGGATCGGGCGTCGGCCAATCTTGTCCGACAGCGCGCCGATCACGGGTTGCAGGCACATGAACAGGAACAGCGTAGCGGCCGAGATGGTGGTCGAGTCGCTGATGCTCATGCCCACGGTGTTGACCAGGTACTTCTGCATGTAGGTGGTGTAAGTGTAGAAGGCCAGGGTGCCGCCCATGGTCAGGCCGACCACGGTCAACAGTTCCTTGGGGTGGCGCATCAGAGTGCGCATCAGGCTCTCTTTGGACTTCTCTTTCTTGGTGAACGAGGCGGTTTCTTCCATGCCGCGACGCAGGTACAGCGCAACCACTGCACACAGCGCGCCGATCACGAACGGCACACGCCAGCCCCACGAGTACAGTTGCTCGGTGGTCAGGGTCTGCTGCAGGACGATCAACACCGCCAGGGCAATCAACTGACCGGAAATCAACGTCACGTACTGGAAGCTGGAGAAGAAGCCGCGCCGCTCCTTGCTCGCCATCTCGCTCAGATACGTTGCCGAGGTGCCGTATTCACCGCCTACCGACAGGCCCTGCATCAAGCGCGCGATTACCAACAGGATGGGGGCAGCGACGCCGATGGTTTCATAGCCTGGGGTCAGCGCAATCACCAGCGAACCTGCGCACATCAGCAGTACCGACGCCATCAGCGCCGCCTTGCGGCCCTTGCGATCGGCGTAGATGCCCATCAACCAGCCGCCGATCGGGCGCATGAGAAAGCCCACGGCGAAGATCGCAGCGGTATTGAGCAATTGTGCAGTGGTGTCGCCGGCAGGGAAGAAGGCCTTGGCGAAGTACAGCGAGAATGCGGCGTATACGTACCAGTCATACCACTCGACCATGTTGCCGATCGATCCGCTGAAGATCGACTTGAGGCGGCTGGAGGTGGTTTTTTCGGCGGCTGGCGCTGTGGCCGCCCCGGTTGGCAGGGAGGTGGCGTTATCCATCAGAGGTAACCTTCTCGTTGTTTTTGTGGAGCGCGCCGGAGCGCTGCTTGAGAAGGGGTAGTGCAGGAGGTGTGCCAGTTAGAATTTTCGGGCTGCTTTGCAGCCCCTTCGCGACGCAAGGCCGCTCCCACAGACGGCGGCGCCAGAAGGCTTGTGGCTTTTCTGTAGGAGCGGCCTTGCGTCGCGAAAGGGCTGCAGAGCAGCCCCCGATCTCACTCGGAATAGGCAGATTCACGCCTACCCATAGCAGCCAATAAGCAAGATTCCGCCTATCCCCGTTCGAGAAAATCCTCCCGCACCAGCCCATGCCGCTGCATCTTCTCGTTGAGCGTGCGTCGCGGCAATTGCAACGCCTCCATCACTGCCTTGATCTCACCCCCAGACTGGCGCAGCGCCGCCCGCAAACACTGTGCCTCGAATGCCTCTATCTGCTCAGCCAGCGACGGGCCAACGGCATCGCCTTCAGGCCCGCTCGACCCCAGCCCCAGGGCATGCCGTTCAGCAGCGTTGGCCAGCTCGCGGACATTGCCTGGCCAGTCATGGCTGAGCAGCTGCGCCAACTGCGCACCGGTCAACGGCGGCACACTGCGTTGCAGACGCTCAGCCGTTGTGCGAGCGAAGAAGTCGAACAGCAGCGGAATATCTTCACGCCGCTCGCGCAGCGGCGCCAGGCGCAGTTCAGCCACGTTCAGGCGGTAGGCAAGGTCTTCGCGAAAACGCCCGGCGCGGGCTTCTGCGAGCAGATCCGGCTTGGTTGCGGCAATGATGCGCAGGTCGACGCTGATGCTCTGGTTGGCGCCCAGGCGTTCGAGTTTCTGCTCCTGGATCACCCGCAACAGCTTGGCCTGCTGGGCCAGCGGCATGCTTTCGATCTCGTCGAGAAACAACGTGCCGCCGTTGGCATATTCCAGCTTGCCGATGCGTTTGCCTTGAGCGCCGGTGAAGGCGCCGCTCTCATGGCCGAACAACTCGGCCTCAAACAACGCTTCGGGGATTGCCGCGCAGTTGAGCGCGACAAATGGCTTGGCCGCGCGCGGGCCGAAATCATGCAGGCAGCGGGCAACCCGCTCCTTGCCGCTGCCGGTTTCGCCGCGCAGCAGCACGTTGACCGGCAGGTTGGCCAGGTCGAGAACTTGCCGGCGCAGCTGCTGCAGGCCCTGGGACATCCCCAGCAGCGTAGTTTCCAGGCGCGCCTTGAGGTCGGCCTGCTCATGCAGGCGGCGGTTCTCCAGCACCAACTGGCGTTTTTCCAGGGCACGGCGCAGGCTGCCGAGCAGATGCTGCGGGGTGAACGGTTTTTCCAGAAAGTCATAGGCGCCGCTGCGCATGGCCTCGACCGCCATTGGTACATCACCGTGGCCGGTCAGGAGAATCACCGGCAAGTCCGGGTCGCGTGCCTGCAGCTCGGCCAGCAGTTGCAGGCCGTCCATGCCGGGCATGCGTACATCGCTGATGATCACCCCGGGGAAGTGCTCGGGCAGTTGCGCCAGGCACTCATCGGCGCGCGCGAACAGTTGCACGGCAAAGCCTGACAGGCCCAGCCACTGTTCCACCGCGCTGCGGATGCTGGCTTCGTCATCGACGACTATCACTGAGTTCAACATGCGGGCTCCTGGTCACGCGGCAGTATCAGGCTGAAGCGAGCGCCGCCGGGCAGATTGTCGACCTGTAGCTGGCCGCCGGCTTCGCGGACGATGCCATAGGAAATGGCTAGGCCCAGGCCAAGCCCTTCGCCCACCGGTTTGGTGGTGAAAAACGGATCGAAGACCTTGGCCAGGTCGGCCGAGTCGATCCCACCGCCGGAATCGAGCACGCTCAGGTGCCAGTCATTGGCGTGGTTCTCGATGCGAATCTCCAGCCGTTTGTAGCGTTTGTCGGCCATCGCATCGAGGGCATTGTGTAGCAGATTGATCAGCACCTGCTCCAGGCGAATGGCATCGCCGCGTACCCACGCTGGGCGAGCCAGGTACAGCGCTACTTCGACCTCTTCGCTGCGGATGCGGGTGTCCAGCAAGTGCAGCGCCTGATCGACCACCGTAGCAAGATCCAGCCGTTCGCGCAGGCCGCCAGGGCTGTTGCGGGCGAAGGTTTTCAGGTGGCTGGTGAGCGCTGCCATGCGCGTGAGCATCTGCTCCAGTGGCTCCAGCGCCTGACGCGCTTCGTCATGGCGACCGTGGTCGAGCAACAGCCGCAGGGTCTCCAGTTGCATGCGCTGGGTGGTCAACGGCTGGTTGATCTCGTGCGCCAGCGCCGCCGACATCTGCCCCAGCGCGGCCAGCTTGGCCGATTGCACCAGGCCCTCCTGGGCCGTGCGCAATTGCCGGGTGCGTTCTTCGACCTGACGCTTGAGCGCCTCGCGGCTGCGCTGACGCAAGCGGGCCAGACGCATACGCTGGCTGACGAACAGGATCGCGAACACCAGGCTCAGCCAGATGGCTGCAGCGGCCAGCCCGGCATTGCGCACGTCTTCGCTGACCTGCGGCTTGCGCAGCAAATGCAGGGTCCAGCCTTCGCTGGGCAATGGCAGACTCTGCCACAGGTACTCGACCGGGCCGTCAGGGCCTTGCATCCGGCTCAGTTGGCTGTGATCGTCGAAGCGGGTCAGTGCCTGGTGTTGCAGCGCCAGCAGTGGCTGCTTGTCGTACTGGCGGGTGGCAGCCAGTTCGGCTCGGTCAGCCCCGGACAGCGGGCTCAGTTCGCGGTAGCGCCAGCCGTCCTGATTGGCAATGAAGATGATCCCGCGGGCATCGCTGACCAGCAGCACATCACTGCCCTGACGCCACTCGCGCTCAAGTTCGGGGAATTCCAGCTTGACCACCATCGCCCCGAGGAAACGTCCTTGCAGGTCCTTGACCGCGCTGGAGAGGAAATAGCCCGGGATACCACTGGTGACGCCGACAGCATAGAAGCGCCCGCTGCCTTGGCTGCGAGTCTGTTTGAAGTAAGGCCTGAAGCCGTAGTTGGAGCCTACATAGGTACTCGGCAGGCGCCAGTTGCTGGCGGCGACGGCGAGACCGGTGTGATCGAGCAGCTCCAGGGTCGAGGAATCGGCCGCGCCGTTGATCCGCTCCAGCTTGATATTGAGCGCATGCTGAACCGCCGGCTCGACCGGCCCTGCCAGCGCGGCGATCAGCTCCGGGTCCAATGCCAGCACTGCCGGCAGGGCGCGATAGCGTTCGATCAGGGTGTGCAGCGAGTTGGCATACAGGCCCAGTTGTTGCGCCGCACGCTGGGCGTCGGTCTGCATCGAATGGCGTTTTGCGTGATGCATCGCCCAGCCAGCACTGAGGGCAGTGCCGAGCAGGATCAGCAGCACGACCAGGCCCAGACGCAAGGCTCGAAACGAAGAAGGCATGGGGGCGGTTCCTGAGAGGTTCAGCTGAGCCAGAGGTCGCCGCTGGCGGCCTTCATTGCGGTGTAATCATGCAGTGAAGTTGCCGCGGCGCCAGGGGCCGAGTTACAGCAGTTCGAAGCTCTGCTGCTGCACCGCTTCAGAGTCCAGGCCGACCTGAACGTTGAACTGGCCGGGCTCGGCGACCCGCTGCAACTGACTGTTGTAGAACTTCAGGTCATCCTCACTGATGTTGAAGCTGACAGTGCGCGACTCACCCGCCTTGAGCAGCAACTTGTGGAAATTCTTCAGCTCTTTGACCGGGCGGCTCATCGACGCGCTGACGTCCTGCAGATACAGCTGTACCACAGTCTCGCCGTCACGCTTGCCAGTGTTTTTCACGGTGACCTTGGCCTGCAAGGTGTCGCCACGCTTGAGGGTTTTGCTGTTCAGGCTCAACCCGGACAGTTCGAAGCTGGTGTAGCTCAAGCCGTAACCGAACGGATACAGCGGGCCATTGGGCTCTTCGAAGTATTGCGAGGTGTAATTGCCCGGCTTGCCTGGTGTGTACGGCCGACCGATGCGCAGGTGGTTGTAGTACATCGGGATCTGCCCGACCGAACGCGGGAAGGTGATCGCCAGTTTGCCCGACGGATTGTAGTCGCCAAACAACACGTCAGCGATGGCGTTGCCGCCCTCGGTGCCGCTGAACCAGGTTTCCAGCACGGCGTCGGCCTGTTCCCGCTCCCAGTCAATCGACAACGGCCGGCCGTTCATCAGGACCAGCACCAGTGGCTTGCCGGTGGCTTTCAGCGCCTTGATCAGGTCACGCTGCACCGCCGGGATTTCCAGGGTGGTGCGGCTTGACGACTCGTGCGACATGCCGCGCGATTCACCGACTACCGCCACGACCACGTCAGCCTGTTGTGCGGCCTTGACCGCTTCGTCGATCAGCACCGCAGCAGGGCGCAGGTCGTCGACGATTTCCGGAGCATCGAAATTGAGGAAGTTCAGGTAATCGACCATCGCTTTGTCGCCGCTGACGTTGGCGCCCTTGGCGTAGATCAGTTTGGCCTGGTCGCCAACGGCGCGGCGCAGGCCTTCGCGCACGGTGACCGAGCGGTTTGGCCGGCCAGCGGCGGCCCAGCTGCCCATCATGTCGATCGGTGCATCGGCCAGTGGGCCGACCACGGCAATGGTGCCGGCCTTGCGCAGCGGCAGGGTCTGCTCGCGGTTTTCCAGCAGCACCAGGCTCCGTCGGGCCACATCCCGAGCCGCGTCACGGTGCAGGCGCTGGTCGGCATACACGTCCTTGGGGTCATCCTTGGCCTGGCCGATACGCAGGTACGGGTCTTTGAACAGGCCCATCTCGTACTTGGCACCAAGCACTTCGCGCACGGCCTGGTCCAGTTCGGCCTGGGTCACTTCGCCCGATTTCACCAGACCCGGCAGTTCTTCGGCATACAGCGAGTCATTCATGCTCATGTCGATGCCGGCCTTGATCGCCAGCTTGGCCGCTTCGCGGCCGTCCTGGGCCACGCCGTGGCGGATCAGTTCCTGAATCGCGCCGTGGTCACTAATGGTGACGCCCTTGAAGCCCCAGTCCTTGCGCAGCAGGTCGTTCATCAGCCAGGTATTGGAGGTGGCCGGCACGCCGTTGATCGAGTTCAGCGCGACCATCACGCCGCCTGCGCCGGCATCGAGGCCGGCGCGGTACGGCGGCAGATAGTCGTTGTACATTTTCGGCAGGCTCATATCGACCGTGTTGTAGTCGCGCCCGCCTTCCACCGCGCCGTACAAGGCGAAGTGCTTGACGATGGCCATGATGCTGTCCGGGTTGGCCGGGCTGCTGCCCTGCAACGATTCGACCATGACCTGGCCGATCCGCGAGGTCAGGTAGGTGTCTTCGCCAAAGCCTTCGCTGGTGCGGCCCCAGCGCGGGTCACGGGCGATGTCGACCATCGGTGCAAAGGTCATGTCGATGCTGTCGGCAGCCGCTTCAGCGGCCGAGGTGCGGCCGACCTTGGCGATGGCCTGCATGTCCCAGGTGGCCGCCAGGCCCAGGCTGATCGGAAAGGTGGTGCGGTGGCCGTGAATCACGTCATAGGCAAAGAACATCGGGATCTTCAGGCGGCTGCGCATGGCGGCGTCCTGCATCGGCCGGTTCTCGTCGCGGGTGATCGAGTTGAAGGTGCCGCCGATGCGCCCGGCAGCAATCTCTTCGCGGATCTTCTCGCGCGGCATTTCCGGGCCGATGCTGATCAGGCGCAACTGGCCGATTTTCTCGTCGACGCTCATCTGGCTGATCAAGTGCTCGATGAATGCCTGCTTGTCCTGCAGGGGCGGGGCAGCAGTGGCGGCAAACGTTGCCTGACTGGCGAAGGCCATGGCCAGGCCGAGCATGGACAGTTTCATCATCAATTCCGTATTGGAGGCCTGGGTCATGGCCACACGAATGCGTGTGGCCGAAGGGTTCAGGCGGCTATTGTTCTTGGCCAAAGGCGATCGTTTATTGATCTGCCCTACAGCATTGGCGGCTGCGGTGGATTATGCCTGATGTCTGGTAGTTGTTGAGATACACTCGCGCCAGCCCGGTGCCGGGACAACAACTATAAGAACGATCGAGAGACCAACGGCATGAGTGTGTTTACCGAATATGAGCAACGGCTGGTCGCCGAAGCGATAGCCCGAGCCGAACGGCGTACCGACGCCGAGCTGGTCAGCGTGCTGGCGCGGCGGGCGGACGAGTTTGCCTACCTGCCGCTGTTTTGTGCGGCGCTGTTGGCATTGCTGGTGCCGGGGCTGCTGCACCTGCTGCTGGGCTGGCCAGGCGTGCGCGGCCTGCTGGTGGCGCAACTGGTGATCTTCGTCGCCCTGTGCCTGCTGCTGCGCCACCCACGGCTGGGGCATCGGCTGATGCCCAGGTGCTTGTGTCAGCGCACTGCGCTGAGCCTTGCGCGCCAGCAATTTCGAGCCCTTGAACGGCAACGTGATCACGGCACCAGCAGCTTGCTGATCTTTGTCAGTCAGGCCGAGAACTTTGTCACGATTCTGACCGACCGCGGCATTGAACAGCACTTCGACCCGCGTGTACGCGCCGCGTTGATCGCCCGCTTTACCGAGCAGGTCCGCCAGGGTCAGACCCTACAGGGCTTTGTCGAGTGCATCGACGCCTGTGCCGAGCAGCTCAGTCGACCATTGCCGGCCACCCAGCGACGTAACCAACTGCCCAATCGATTGGTGATCCTGGACTAACCACGGCTGTCGAGAAAACTTCGCGAAGGCCGGGCGGCAACGTAGAATGCCGGCCACTGCGCACTGCGCTCCCGGTTATTCGAGGCCCCACCGTCCCATGCCTGCCACGCCTTCCACTTCGTCTGCGGCTGATCCGCTTGCCCAGTTTCTGCGTCTGCTGGCCGACTCGCTGGAGGCCGGCAGCCTGGCCAAGCTGGTGCTGGCCAAGCATGTTGGCGCCGAGCAAAGCCTGCAGCGGATCATTGCCAAGCCGCTGCTGATCAAAGGCCAGCCCAGTCTGTCCCTGGTCTATCGCTATGAGACCCGCGACATCACCCGCAATCTGCCCAACCAGCAGGTTCAGGCGCTGGTCGCCGAGCTGCTGCCGGCGAGCTTTCGCAACGCCCACCTGTTCACCAGCGAAGGTGAAGTGCAGTTGGCCTTCAGCAAGAAGGGCAAGCCGATGCTGCAGCGCCATCTCGCGCAGCCAGCACGCGAGGCAGCCTCGGCAGGGCATGACCGCGAGAAGAAACGCTACCTGCAACTGACCCGGCCGTTTTTGCGTGATCTAGGCGTTACCGACGCGCAGTCCGCGTTGATCCCGTCGATGTCGCGCAAGTGGAAGCAGATCAACAAGTTCATCGAAGTCTTCGACCACGCCCTCACCAGCGCACCACTGGCTGCCGAGCAGCCGCTGAAAGTCGCCGATTTTGGTTCAGGGAAGGGCTACCTGACCTTCGCCATGCACGACTACCTGAGCAACACCCTTGGCCGCCAGGCGCAGGTGACCGGCGTCGAGTTGCGCCCGGACATGGTCGAGCTGTGCAACGCCGCAGCGGCACGCCTGGAGCATTCGGGCCTGGTGTTCGAGTGCGGTGACGTGCGCAGCGTGGTGCCCGCCGCCATCGACGTAATGATCGCCCTGCATGCCTGCGACATCGCCACCGACTATGCCATTCATACCGGCATCCGCTGCAACGCCGCGATCATCATGTGCTCGCCGTGCTGCCACAAACAGATCCGCCCACAACTGCAAAGCCCCGGCTTGCTGCAGCCGATGCTGCAATACGGCCTGCACCTCGGCCAGCAGGCCGAGATGCTCACCGACAGCCTGCGCGCGCTGTACCTGGAAGCCTGCGGCTACGAGACCAAGGTGTTCGAGTTCATCTCGTTGGAACACACCAACAAGAACAAGATGATCCTTGCGGTCAAGCGCAAGCAGCCGGTGGATGCCACGGTGTTGCTGGAGAAAATTGCCGAGCTCAAGCGCTTTTATGGGGTCAAGGAGCACTGCCTGGAGACGTTGTTGCAGGCCGATGGGTTGATTGCTGTTGTGGGGGAATAACCAACAATTGGCTGTGTCCGAAGCATCCTGACACTGCGTAGGACCGTTCCTGAGCTGACTTGCTACGACCCTGCTTCGGTTTTCTCACTGTAATGTGATCACGGCAATGACAACAGCGATGAGTGTCGGTGCGGTGAATTCTGCGTGGCATGTATCTGGAGTACACCCAAGAATCCAGACACGTTTGCGCGTCAGATACGACGAATCGTCGACAACTGCGTTGTTCATCGTCGCAGCATTGATCACGCAGGGAGAGAGTCAAAGTGACGGAATATATCTTCACGCTCAGATACCAGTTCACCCACGATCAGGACATGGATGGTCTGCTGGAGCGTCTAGGCGCGTCGGGATGTGATGACGCTATTGTCGGAGTCGGCCAGCCAGGCCGGCTGGCGCTGGAGTTCGCACGCGAGGCGGGATCCGCTCAGGATGCAGTGCATAGCGCCCTTGCGGACGTGCAGCGAGCCGTCCCTCAAGCCCATCTTGTGGAAGTAACTCCCGACCTGGTTGGGTTAACCGATGTCGCGCAGGTTGTCGGCGTGTCTCGGCAAAGCGCCTAGCCCTTTAATCAGCTGAACTAGCCTTTGCGGGCAACTGACTTGCCCGGATGTCTGCGCTCTGTAAAAAAAGCCCGTGGGCTTCCGGGCTTGCGGTCATAACGGCACAGGCCACGCCCACTGCAGCAATCATCACCAGCCGCCGTGGTGATCGCTGCGCCACAGGCGCGGGCGGATGGGCGGCGTGCTTGAGCGCTTCCAGGTCCTGCCACAGGTGTTCGAGCTGGCGATAGGCGCGGGCATGCTCCGGGTCGCGCAGCCACTGCTTGAACGCCTTGCGATTATGCCTTGATGAGTCATAGCGATTGCGCACCAGCCAGCCTGCGGCCTGAGCATCGATCGAGTCTGCCTCGAAATCGTCTAGCGGGTTCATCTGCCGGGTTCCTGCGCTCGTTACTGTTTACCGCTACCGTGCGCTCGCCGGTCAGCGCCGGCGGGCAAAGTCGGCAGGCACTTCGACTGCCAGGTCTGGGGCGCCGAGAGGATGACTGCTGGCGTCGAAGAAATGCAACGAGGTCTCGTGCATATCGCCGAAACGCTGCAGAAAGTGCTGCTTCTGGTTGATGATCGACGCCTCGCTCAATGGCCGAATGGCAATGCACAGATGAGCCGGGCGGGCCTGGCGGATGGCATCGAGCAGGTGTTGATCCGTGCTGTCCAGATGCTGGCCGAACAGGCACAGGCCCTCTCGTTCGCTTGCCAGCTGGCCAAGGCCCCAGCTCAGGTAATCCGAACTGCGAATGGCGCGCAGCTTGTGCTCGCTGCGGTCTTCGTTGATGAACAGCGGCACCTCGCCGGGAATATTTACGGCAAAGCCGTCAAGCAACTCACCGTTTTCGGCGCTGCGCTGGCGCGTGCTGCCGTCTGGCAGCTTGAGCAGGTGCAGGCCGCCGTGCAGGTGCAATACCCGGGTGCCCTCGGCGTGAGTGCGGCGGACATCGAAAAAACCTTCTTCGTCGAACAGTGCAGCAAATCCTTCGGGCGCCTGTCGTACTGCCCAAGGCACAAGCAGATCGTAGTTACTGGTGTAGACGCTGCGGTAGGCCCTGAGCGCCTGATTGATCGCACTCAGGTTGGCGCTGGGCAGCAGCGGCCACGGGATGTGCACCGAGCGGATCGCGTGAATCAATGCTTCCTTGATCGAGTAATAGCGATTGAGCGGCGCAGTCGAATTGATCGCCAGCGCGGCGTTGGCCCGCACGGTAGTATTGAGCGTGCTCAGCAGCGGCTCGAACAGCTCGCTGGCCAAGGCTTTGAACAAGGCCTGGTCACTGACGCCCAGGCCTTTGTGACGAACCTTCTGTGCCTGCTCGAACAACGAAAAATAACCAAACGGCTTCCACAGTGCACGGCTGGCGCCGTTGCCCAGGAGCAGGGCCTGGCACGGCTGGCGTTGCTCGAGCTCGGGCCAGGAAGTCAGGTGGGCGTCAACTGGGGGCATGCGGGGTCCGTGGTTTGGCAGGGAAACGCCGCGACTTTAGCATGCTCCGGCGATGTGCTGTATTCGCCCTGCGGCACCGTGCGCTGCGCAACTGTGAGGGTATTGCAGCTTCCCAGTGCACCGCCGGTTGCAGCAGTTAACGCTGCGTCACCGGCTAGGGCTGCTGCGCGGTGGCCTGACGTTCGCGGTTGCTCCACACGCGATAAGCACGAATACCGGCGCGCACTGAGCCAAACAGCAGCTTGTCTTCCATTTCCCGGGCCATGCCTGAGCGCACCAGCATGCGCAAAAACGTCCCACGTGCCCGCGCAATGGCGAAATGAATACCTTGCGCGGCGAGGGTGTCGCGTACTTCACGCAGGGCGGCGATACCGCTGACATCGATGCTGCTCACCGCTTCGGCATCGAACAGCACCGCGCGCGGCTGGCTGTCGCGTTGCACTGCCTCAAGCAGGCGCATCTTGAAGTAGTCGGCGTTGAAGAACAGGATCGCGTCATCGAAGCGATACACCACCAGGCCCGCTACCGTGCGCGCGTCGGGGTGTTGGCGCACGTCGACCTGGCCTTCGATCCCCGGTGCCCAGCCCAGCACGGCATCGGTGGGTTGATAGATGCTGTAGAGCAAGCGCAGGATGGCCAAGGTCACCGCGAAGATGATCCCGGGCAGCACGCCCAGACCAAGCACACCAATCGTGGTCAGCAGGCACAGCCAGAACTCGAAGCGGCTGAGCCGGTAGATCTTGCCCAGCGAACGCACATCGATCAGCCCCCAGCCGGCCATCAGCAGCACGGCGCCGAGCACCGCCTGCGGAATCCAGGCCATGGGCGCAGTGAAGAACAGCAAAATCAATGCAATCACCAGCGCGGCGATGATGCCTACCAGCTGGCTTTTGCCACCGACCATGTCGTTGACTGCCGTGCGCGAGTCGGCGCCGCTGATGGCAAAGCCTTGGGAGAACCCGGCAGCCAGATTGCTCACGCCCAAGGCAACGAACTCGTGATTGGCATTGATCGCATAGCCATGCCGCGCGGCGAAGCTGCGTGCCGTGAGCATGGCACTGCAAAAGCTCACGGTGGCGATCCCGAGGGCATCGCGCAGCAGGCTCTTGGTTTCTGCCAGAGAGCTCTGCGGCCAGGCCAGTTGGGGCATGCCGCCGGGCACCGGGCCGAGGATGGCGACGCCAAAATGGTCCAGGCCAAATACCCCCGCAATCAAGGTGAACAGCACTACGGTCACCAGCGCTGCCGGCAGGCGCGGGTAGCGCCGTGGCAACCCGATCAGCAGGCCCAACCCGGCCAAGCCAATCACCAGTGTCAGCCAGTGGATTTCACCCAGGCGCTGGGCGAAGTTGATCAGGCTGAGGATAAATCCGTCACCTTCGATCTTGAAGCCAACCACTTTGCTCAGCTGCCCGGCGATCAGGCTCAGGCCGATACCATTGAGGTAGCCGATCAGGATCGGTCGCGAGAAGAAACTGGCAATGAACCCTGCGCGCGCCACCCCGGCGGCAATCAACATGACCCCGACCAGCACGGTGACGATCACCGACAGCTCGGCAATGCGCTGTGGATCACCCAGCGCCAACGGCGCCACGGCCCCGGCGATCATGGCGCAGGTGGCGGCGTCGGGGCCGACCATCAACTGCCGAGAGCTGCCGATCAGGGCGTAGACGATCATCGGCAGCACACAGGCATACAGCCCGTACTGCGGCGGCAGGCCGACGATCTGCGCATAGGCGATAGCGATCGGAATCTGGATCGCAGCGACCGACAAGCCAGCCTGTATGTCGGCGTGCAGCCACTCGCGGCGATAGTGCAGCAGGTTGGCCAGGCCCGGGAGCCAGCGGGAGAGAAACATGCGCAGTCCTTTGGAAATGTTTCACACAATGCACGAGCTTATCCGCCTGCTGCGTTTGGTGTGCAAGCTTTTTGCGCGCAGCGCGTTGCAGCCGCCAAGGGCCGGCAAGGTCTGCAGCAAATCGATGGAAGGGCAGAAACGAAAAAAGGAGCCGGGGCTCCTTTAGGCAGGCGATGACATTGCGCAAATGTCATGCGGTGCAACGGTGGACGAGGTGGAGCGGGTAGAGGGAATCGAACCCTCGTCGGAAGCTTGGGAAGCTACTGTTCTACCATTAAACTATACCCGCTTTACGCGTACATCCTTGCCAGCGAAGCGGCGTGCGCTTTGCAGCTCGACTTTGTACCAGAACCCTCTGGTGAATAAAAGCCCAGCCTTGAAATTTAGCTGTCCGGCGGCTTGTTGCGCGTGGCTTTGGCACGGGCAAAAGCACGCCGGCAGGCTCAGATCGCCAATGCATGCTGGCCCTGCACATAGTGACTGCGCGGGCGCGGCTCGCGTTGGCTCGGTTTGAGGAAGCCAAGCATGGCGCTGCGTTGTGCATCGCTGGCGGTCTTGTGTTCCATGTCGAGGAAATGCCCGGCGCCGTTGATCACGCTGAAGTGGCTCTGGCCGACATGACGGCCAAACTGGCGGGCGTCATCGGCGGTGGTGTACTCATCGCGATCTCCGTTGATGAACAGCACCGGGATGGCAATGTTGGCCGCGCTCTTCAGTGCCCGCTCCAGGTCATGCTGCAGCACTTGATTGATGTGAAACAGCATCTGCGCATATTCGTGGCTGTCGAGGCTGCTGACGTGCCGGTAATTGAAGCGTTTGAACAGCGACGGCAGGTGCTTGCCGATGGTGTCGTTGACCAGGTTGCCGACCTGGTAGCGATCGCAGGCGGCGAGGTATTCGCAGCCGCGCTCGAGGTATTCGCGCATCGGTTCGTTGATCACCGGCGAGAACGAGCTGACGATGGCCTTCTTCACCGGTCGGGGCTGGTGCGCCAAGGCGAGCAGGGTGCAGGCGCCACCCCAGGAAAACGAAGCGACATGGTCGGCCTGGAAGTGCTCGATCAGCTCCAGCAGGATGTGTGCCTCGGTTTCTTTGGTCAGCAGCCGCTCGTGGTGATTATGCGGTTTGGACTTGCCGGCATAGGGCTGGTCATACAGCACCACATTGAATTGCGGGTGCAGGCTGCGCACTGTCTGGGCGAACGAAGCCGTGGTCGCCAGCGATCCATTGATCAGGATGATCGTCTTCTCGGCGCCGTCGGCGCGATGCAACTCCGTGTAAACCCGATACTGACCTTGGATATCAAGTACAGCGATTTCTGGCCTCATGTCATCGACTCCTGGCGCAAAAAGGGTATTCGCGTCACCTAGGGTGCACGTTCTTTATGACAGGTAGGCATACGCCTGAAGAGGTTGCAGAGCCCGGTGTCGATCCTTCGCACACGTGTCGACGCTGTTGTTGTAGGCGGGGCAATCTGCCGTGCCCCCAAGGTAGCGAGACCTGGGGTGGCCAGCAAATAGGTGTCTTGGACTGCAGGTGTGACTGGTGAGTCACATGCGGACTGACGATTTCGATTCAAGCAGCCCGACGTCATTCCCGCAAGTGCCATTGAGCAATTGGTGAATAAAATCGCTCGGCGGTCTGCGCTGGAGATGCTTGCTGTTTACAGAGCGATTTCGTCGGCTGTCAGTGGCCGGAATTCGCCAGGGGCCAGCGTGGGGTCGAGATGGATGCCGCCCATCGACTCGCGATGCAGGCCAACGACCTTGTTCTGGAAATAGCCAAACATGCGCTTCACCTGGTGATAGCGACCTTCGACAATCGCCAGCCTGGCCAGTCGAGGGCCGAGCACATCCAGCTGGGCGGGTAGGGTGGTAAGGTCTTCGAAGGCGAAGTAGAAGCCCTCGCTGAACTTGGCCGGGTAGTGCGCACCGATCTCGTCTTCGGTTTCGACGCGATAGACCTTCGCCAGTTTTGTGCTTGGTTGCGTCAAGCGCCGTGACCACTGGCCGTCATTGGTCAGCAGGAGCAGCCCGGTGGTGTTGAAGTCCAGCCGCCCGGCAATATGCAGGTCAGCGCGCAGCTCGGCCGGGAGCAGGTCGAGCACGGTCCGGTGCTGCGGGTCATGAGTGGCGCTGACACAGCCGGCCGGCTTGTGCAGCATCAGGTAGCGCGCCGAGCGACCGACCTGATGCACCTGCTGATCGACCTCGACCCGGCTGAACTCGCGAACCTCGTGCAGTGGGTCCTTGCTGACCTGGCCATCCACGCGCACACGCTGCTGGGCCAGCAGCAGGCGCACCTGCTGGCGGTTGTAGCAGGGCAGATTGGCGAGGAAGCGATCAAGGCGCATGGCGGCAACAGCACAGGAATTGGCCGCGCAGTTTACCCAATTGGCGGCTGTTGCGCCGCTTTGAGCTGGTCGTCCACGGCTGCGCAGCGGGGGCACAGGCAGGCTTTGTTGCGCAGTTCGGCGGGCAGGGCGGCGAGTACCGCCGGCTCGATGCTGACGCTGAAGCACCAGCAGTTCTGCGTGGCGCTGCGTGGATCAGCCAGGCTGCAGCCGTTGCTTGCGCCGCAGGCGGGGCAGGATTGTGGGTCAGGCATGGACTGCTCCGGGCATCTCGCTGCAGACTCGATTGCGTCCGCCCTGCTTGGCTCGATAAAGGGCATGGTCGGCACGGGTCAGCAAGCTGTGCAAACTGTCGTCGGGTTGCAGTGCACTGAGCCCGATGCTGGTGGTCAGGCGCAGCGGTTGGTCGTTGTAGCTGAAGATCAACTGCTCGGTGCGGCGGCGCACCTTCTCGGCGACATCGATGGCCTGGCGGCCCTCGGTCTCGCGCAGCAGCACGATAAACTCTTCACCGCCCCAGCGGCAAAGGATATCCGACTGGCGCAGGCTGCCTTGCAGTACGTTGGCAAACTGGCGCAGCACTTCATCGCCGGCCAGGTGACCATGGGTGTCATTGAGCAGCTTGAAGTGATCAAGGTCGATCAGCAGGGCAACCAGTGGCGCATTCTCGCGTTTGGCTTGCTGCAGTGCCTGCCCGGCCAAAAGGTCAAAGCTGCGGCGGTTGGGCAGGCCGGTCAGGCTGTCCAGCGTGGCCAGCGACTCAATGCTTTGCTGATGGCGCTTGACCATCGCATGCAGCAGCGACAACACCACCAGGGTGATCATGGCGCAGATCGCCAGGTTCAGGTACAGCGACTGGCGCACCCGGTCCAGCGCGCCGCTCTCACGTTTGTCGACCAACAGGTACCAGTCCAGTTCGGGGATGGGCCGCACGTTGAGAAAGTGGCTGTGGCCTGCCTCGTCCTGATATTCGTGGCTGCCAGGCGAGGGTACCGGCATGCGCGCCAGCAGCGTCTCGAACGCTTTGCTGTCGGCCAGTTGCTGGCCTGCGCGCAGGCCATGCATGCTGCCGTCCGAGCCGGTCAGGATGACTTTGCCGTTGGCATCGGTGAACAACACGGCGCGCTGATAGCGTTGCTGATAAGCGTCGATCAATTTGACCACCGACTCGACACTCAGGCCGACCCCGGCTGCGCCGATGAAGCGCTGGTCATAATCGAGCACGCGGTAATTGATGAACACCGTGAGCCTGTCATGGTTGGCCATGTCCAGATCGACGTTGATCTCGTACGGCGCCTGCGATTCGCGCACGCGGTAATACCAGGCATCGCGCCAGGCATCCGGCTTGACTTGCTTGAGTACGCCCTTGGCCTGGTAATAGGTACGGCTGCGCTCGGAGACGAAAAACGCGGTGCAGGTGTTCTGCTGGCTGAGGATTTCATCCAGATAGCGAGTGATCCGCTCTGGCTCCTGCTCGCCGGCCAGCACCCAGTCGCGCAGAAAGGTGTCCTGCGCGATCATCGATGAGATCAGCACCGGGCGGATCAGATCCTTCTGGATTTCCGAGTAGACGGTGTCTGAGGTGAGCGGCAGTTCGGTATTGACGATGCCATCACGGATTGCGCCACGCGAGGAAAAGTAGCCGAGCAGAGACGTGGCAAGAAAACCGCAGGCCAGCAGGATCAGCAGCGCGAGGATCAGCGAGCGCTGCGAGAACAGGGCGGAACGTGACGGCATGATCTTCCCGTGATGTGTGCCAGTGGCGACATTCTAGAGAGCTGGCGGGAAAATAACTGCATGTTTTTCAGGGTTACCTGAGTTGTTGCAAATCTTTACACATACGGCACTGGATCGGCTGGCGAGTGTCTTAACCCATGTCGATATTCGTTTGCCGATCGACGCCCGCCAGCGCCGCTGTGCCGGGCACCCCAGCGGTCCAGGAGGCCGCCATGTCCTATCGAATCCCAATCATCGTCCTGCTCGCAATGTTGACCAGTGCCTGTACCCCTTATTACGCCGGTGGCGGGTATTCTCGCTCGCAGTACTACAGTGGCGAGCGTTACGGGTATCCCGGCTATCAGCGCTATGAGCGTGACTATTACGTGGTGCCGCAGCCCCGTTACTACTATCAGCCTGCACCGCGCTATTACCGGCCGGCACCGGCGCCGCACTATCGGCCGCAACCGCGTCCAGGGATGAACCAGCAGTGGTATGGCAATCCACGCAACGATTACGGTAATCGGCAGCGCTACGAATACCGTCGTGATCGAGAGCGGCATGATTACCGCAACGATGACCGCCGATCGCAGGAAGGGCGTTGGCATTCAAGGGGCCATGGCGACCGTGATAGCCGCCCGGATGGCGGGCGCGATGATCGCAATCGGCATCGCTGAGGTCCTGCCCTAAACTTGATCGGCCAGCGGATGGCGGCCCTCCCAGGCTTTGGCAAAGTGCGCCTCAACCACCGCCGCTGGCACCTGAGCCACATCAGGCCAGTGCCAGCGCGGCGTGTTGTCTTTTTCAATCAACCGCGCACGCACGCCCTCGCTGAATTCAGGATGCCGGCAGCAATTCAGGCTCATCGCATATTCCATCTGCAGCGCCTGCAACAGCGACATGTGCCGGGCTCGCTGCAATTGCTCCCACACTAGATGTGCGCTGAGCGGGCAACCGTCGTGCAGGCGCTGCCCTGCAGCCGCCAACAACGGGTCGCCGTGCTGGCGCAGGCTGGCGATGGCGCGCCAGGCGGCAACCGGATCTGCTACATCCAGCACCTCATCTATCAGTGCTCGCCGCGGCAACCACTGCGCCTGTGGCAGGTCTGCAAGGGCGCGGTGCTGCTGGCACTTGAGCAGGCTGTTCAACTGCAGGGTGGTCTGTTCCTGCCAGTTCAATTGCAGCAGTTCATCAATTAATGCCGTCTGCTGCTGCTCGCCAAGAAAACGATCCGCCAGACCCAGGTCCAGCGCATCACGGGCGTTGATCGGCGATCCTGTCAGGCCGAGAAACAACCCCAGCTTGCCTGGCAGACGGCTGAGGAACCAACTGGCGCCTACGTCCGGGTACAAGCCTATGCTGATCTCCGGCATGGCCAGCCGACTGCTCGGGGTCACGATGCGTATCCCTGCGCCCTGTAGCAGGCCCATGCCGCCGCCCAGCACATGGCCATGACCCCAACACAGCAAAGGCTTGGGATAACAGTGCAGGGCATAGTCCAGGCGGTACTCGGCAGCGAAGAACTGTCTGGCCATTGCTGGCACCTGGCCAGGTTGTGCGCGGCATTGATCGACCAGCGCGCGAACATCGCCACCCGCGCAAAACGCCTTGGCACCGCTGCCCCGCAAGAGCACGCAGACGACACCAGGATCCCTCGCCCACGCCTGGAGCAGCGCCTCGAGCTGCTCGATCATCGCCAGGCTCAACGCGTTGAGGGATTTCGCTGCATCCAGTGTGGCGATGCCGATTCGCGCACCGTCCACTCCGGTAAGTACTTCGCTGGTTACGGCCATGAACTACCTCGCACAGGTCATCGGCTCAGTATGGTCGGCTCTGCCGCAGGCTGCCGGTCGTCGGTCGGATCGATTGACAAGCTCGGGCAGCTTTCCTAGTGTCGCGCCCCTCAGTTTCAGGACCACACCGATGACCGACGACGACCGCATCAAGCTTGAGCCCAGCTGGAAGGAGGCGCTGCGCGCCGAGTTCGAACAGCCCTACATGCAGCAGCTGCGCGAGTTCCTGCGCCAGGAGTACGCCGCCGGCAAAGAGATTTATCCACCTGGCCCGCTGATCTTCAACGCCCTTAACAGCACGCCGCTGGACCAGGTCAAAGTGGTCATCCTCGGCCAGGACCCCTACCACGGGCCAGGTCAGGCGCATGGCCTGTGCTTCTCGGTACAGCCGGGCGTTCCGACACCGCCATCGCTGGTGAATATCTATAAAGAATTGCAGCGTGACCTGAACCTGCCGATTCCTGTCCATGGCTATCTGCAGAGCTGGGCAGAGCAGGGCGTGCTGCTGCTCAACACGACCATGACCGTGCAGCGGGGCAATGCCGCATCGCATGCCAAGAAAGGCTGGGAGTCGTTCACTGACCGGATCATCCAGCTGGTCAGCGAGCGGCAATCGAATGTGGTCTTTCTGCTGTGGGGCGCACATGCCCAGAGCAAGCAGAAGTTGATCGACGGCACCAAGCACCTGGTGCTCAAGTCGGTGCATCCGTCGCCGTTGTCGGCCTACCGGGGCTTTATCGGCTGCGGGCATTTCAGCCATGCCAACCGCTTCCTGCAGCAGCACGGCATGAAACCTGTGGAGTGGGCGCTGCCTCAGTGACTCTGTTGAGGGGCCTTGGTTGGGGGCGTGTGCTGCGCCCCCTTACTGGTTTTGATCCCGCGCATTCCACAGCCGAAACAATGGCTCTGCCAGAAACAGCACAAACAACAAGCGCATTACCTGCATCGCTGTCACCAACGGCACCGACAACTGCAGGGTCTCCGCCGTAAGGCTCATCTCGGCGATCCCCCCAGGCATCATGCCCAACGTCAGTGAACGCAAGTCCAGCTGGCTCAGGTTGCTCAAACCCCACGCCGCAAGCGCTGCAATCACCATGCTCAAGGCGGTAGCCAGCAAGGTGCGGCCGAGAAACGACGGCGCGCGGCGGAAGAATGCCCGGTTGAAGTGACAGGCGAGGCCACTGCCGATCAACCACTGGCCCATCTGGCTGGCGCCCTCCGGCAGGGTGATCTGCAAATCAGCCGCCAGGCTTACCGTTGCCGCCACCAGCAATGGCCCGAACAACCATGGGTTGGGTTGGCGCAAGCGCTGCCAGCCATAACCTACCAACACCGCCATCGGCGTGATCACCGCCAGCCAGCCCCAGCTGACACTGCTGGCATGGCTGACCGGCACGCCATCACCGAGCAGCAACTTGAACAGTGCCGGCACGCACAGCACCACCGCCAGCACACGCAGACTCTGCGCCGCGGCGACCTGGCTGAGCACCGCGCCATTGCGTGCGCCGAGGTTGACCATTTCGCCGGAACCGCCCGGCATACTGGCGAAAAAGGCGGTCGCGCGATCCTCACCGCTGCGCCGTAGCAGCCATACACTGATGACACTGGAAGCGGTGGTGAACAGCGCACCAAACAGAATCAAGCCGAAATGCCCGGACACTTGTTCGAGGATCGCCGGGGTGAAGTGCAGGCCGATACCGACGCCGATGATCCACTGGCCGCATTTACGTCCGTTGGGGATTTCCGGCAACTGCCAGGGGGTCAGGCAACGCACCAGGATGATCGCCAGCAACGAGCCGACCATCCACGGCAAAGGCCAGCCGACCTTGCTGGCGAGAAATCCGCCAACAAGGCCGACCAGCCCGGTTGCCCAGAACAGCGGCAACGATCGATCAGGCATCCGCAACAGCCCGACGTTGCAGGCTGCGGCGGCGCCAGCTGCGCAGCAGCGGCAGGCACATCATGCAGATGGTCAGGCCCCATACGCTCATGCTGATCGGGCTCGAGTAGAGAATGCCCAGCTCACCGTTGGAGATGGACAAGGCGCGGCGCAGGTTCTGCTCCATCAGCCCGCCGAGGATGAACCCGAGCAGGATCGGCGACAGCGGGAAGTCCAGCTTGCGCAGGATGTAACCCATGATGCCGATACCGACCATCAGGAACAGGTCAAAGGTGGTCGCATGCACAGCGTACACGCCGATCGCGGTGATGATGGCGATTACCGGCACCAGCGCCCAGTTCGGCACGGCGAGGATGCGGGTGAAGATGCGGATCATCGGGATGTTGAGGATCACCAGCATGATGTTGGCGATGAACAACGAGGCGATCAGACCCCAGACGATGTCGGGTTGCTGTTCGAACAGCATCGGCCCAGGGGTGATGTTGTACAGGGTCAGTGCACCGATCATTACCGCAGTGGTGCCCGAACCGGGTACGCCGAGGGTCAGCATTGGCACCAGTGCGCCACAGCAGGAAGCGCCGATGGCGGTTTCCGGTGCTGCCAGGCCACGTGCATCGCCCTTGCCGAACTTGCCGCTGGTGCCAGCGATTTTCTTCTCGGTCATGTAGGCAACCGCGCTGGCCAGGGTGGCACCGGCGCCGGGCAGTACACCCATGATGAAGCCGAGCAGGCCGCAACGGATGTTCACCGCGAATACCGAAGCCGCTTCCTTGAAGTTGAACAGCATGCGCCCGGTGGCTTTTACCGCCTGGTGGCCATGATGGGTTTTCTCCAGCAGCAGGAGGATCTCGCTGATCGAGAACAGGCCCAGCACCAGCACCACGAACTGAATGCCGTCGGCCATGTGCACGCTGTCGCCGGTGAAGCGGTAAACGCCGCTGTTGGCATCGATACCGACTGCCGACAGGAACAGACCGATCAACGCCGCGATAAATGTCTTCAGTGGCTTGTCGCCGGCCATACCGCCCAGGCAGACAATGGCGAACACCATCAGCACGAAGTATTCAGCGGGTCCGAAGGCAATCGCCCACTTCGCCAGCAACGGCGCGAACAGGACCATGCCGCAGGTGGCGATGAAGGCACCGATGAACGAGCTCCACGCCGACAGCGACAGCGCGACCCCAGCCAGACCCTGGCGAGCCATTGGGTAACCGTCGAGGGTGGTCATCACGGTCGAGGCTTCGCCCGGGATGTTGAGCAGGATCGAGCTGATCCGGCCGCCGTATTCACAACCCAGATACACCGCGGCCAGCAGAATCAAGGCAGATTCAGGCGGCAGGCCGAGGGCAAAGGCGATCGGGATCAGCAACGCCACGCCGTTGATCGGGCCCAGGCCCGGCAGCAGGCCGACCACGGTGCCGATCAGGGTGCCGCACAGGGCGGTAACCAGGTTGTACGGGCTCAAGGCGACGCCGAAGCCCTGGCTGAGATAGCCTAAAGTATCCATCTGTCAGTTCTCCAGCACGTCAAGCAGGCCAAGGGGCAGGGGTACGTCCATCACGCGATCGAACAGCCAGTACAGCAGCACGCTCATCGCCACCACCACCACTGCGCTGTGCAGCCAGCGGCCGCCATACAGGCGCGCCATCGGCACGCCGATCAATACCGCACTGACGATGAAGCCCAGGCTTTCGAAGGTGGCGGCGAACAGGATCAACAGACCGGTGCAGATCGCAATCTTGATCAGGGTCGGGCGATCCAGCGGCGGCTCGTCCTCTTTATGCACGATCGGCGTCGGCCGAATCGCCAGGTACAGCAACGCCAGGCCCATCAGGCCAAGCATCAACAACGGGAAGGCGCGCGGGCCCACCGGTTCGTAGGAAAACGCGGCCTGGTAAGGCCAGGCCATCACTGCCAGGACGGCGCACACCGCCAGCAGGATCAGGGCAAAAATGCGTTGCAGGATCATGGGGAAATCCTCGAGAGGGCTGCCTTGCTGCAGTTTATTGCGCGAGCGGTTCTACCCGCGCAGGCGTTGGTGATGACACCGACGCTTGCGCGGGCTGACCTGCTTCAACAGGTGCTGCAGCAGTACGTTGTTACTGAATCAGGCCGAATTCCCGGGCCAGGGTCTTGTAGTCGGCAACCTGTTTCTTGACGTAGGCGTCCAGCTCCGGCCCGGTCAGGGCGAACGGGAACAGCTCGCGCTGGTCACGCAGCTTGGCGAACTCCTCGGAGGTCAGCAGCTTGTCGAACGCGGCTTTCCACCAGGCGTAGTCTTCGTCGCTGACTTTTGGCCCGAGGTAGAAGCCACGTACCACTGGCCAGACGATGTCGTAGCCCTGTTCCTTGGCAGTTGGGATGTCCTTCATTTCCGGCTCATCGAGACGGTTCTCGGCGAATACGGCAAGGATGCGCATGTTGCCGCTCTGGATGTGCGGCATGGAGTCGGAGATATCGGTGGAGCCGACCTGAATGTGCCCGCCGAGCAGTGCAGTGGCGATTTCGCCGCCGCCTTCCAGGGCGACGTAGCGCAGGTCACGCGGGTTGATCCCGGCGGCCTTGGCGATCAGCGCGGTCTGCATCCAGTCCTGGCTGCCGACGGTGCCGCCGGAGCCGATCACCACTTTGCTCGGGTCTTTTTTCAGCGCAGCAACCAGGTCAGCCAGGTTTTTGTAAGGCGAATCCTTGTTCACCGCGATCGCGCCATAGCTGGTGCCCACGGCCGCCAGCCACTTCACTGCGTTTTCATCGAAACGGCCGAACTTGCCTTGGGCCAGGTTCAGCAGCGAGCCACTGGACCAGGCCACCAGGGTGCCGGCATCGCCCGGGCGCTGGGCAACCACAGCGTTGTAGGCAACCGCACCAACGCCGCCAGGCATGTAGGTGACGCGCATCGGTTTACTGAGAATCTTCTCGTTGACCAGGGCGCTTTGCACCAGCTTGCAGGTCAGGTCGAAGCCGCCGCCGGGCGATGCTGGAGCGATACATTCAGGGCGTTTCGGTTCAGCAGCCAGGGCTTGACCGGCCAACAGCAGGCAACCGGTAGCGAGGACGAGGCGGCGCAGGGAAAAGGTCATCGTCTATCTCCGTAAATATTGTTGTTATGGGTTACCACAGGGCCACGCTGTAGCTCACCAGCAGCCGCACTTCGTCGGCGTCGCGGGCAAAATTCGAGCGGAAGGTGGCGTTACGCAGACGCACCGCGACGTTTTTCAACGGCCCGGTTTGTACTACGTATTTGAACTCGGTGTTGCGTTCCCACTCCTTGCCCTCGCTGCCATCGGCGCGGCTGACGTTGTCGCCACTGAGGTAGCGGGTCATGAAGGTCAGGCCGGGAATGCCCAGAGAGGCGAAGTTGTAGTCGTAACGCAGCTGCCAGGAGTGCTCGTCGGCACCGGCAAAGTCGTTGATCTGGACGAAGTTGACCAGGTACGGGTCGGCGCCATCGACGTAGGGGAAGGCGCTGTCGCCCGAGACGTGCTGATAGGCGCCGCTGAGCTTGTGGCCATCGAGGGCGTAGCTGAGCATGCCGTTGGCGGTGGTGTTGTCGATCTTGCCGGCGCGGGCCTGGCCCTGATCGTCACTTATCGCCAGGCGCAGGTCGGCGCCAAAGGTGCCCGGGCCCCACGGTTGGGTCGCGACCATGCCAACGAAGTGCTGACGGTAGATGTCGTCAAGTTGGGCAACGTGATAGCTGCCGGTGATGCGGTCGGTGAATTTGTAGTCAAGGCCGGCCAGGTCATAGTTGTCGGCGGCGAAGGTTCCGCCGAAACGGCCGTTCTTGTTGTTGAGGGCGATGTCTTCCCAGTTGGTGTCGTTGCGGTCCTTGGCTTTTTCCAGACGTCCGGCGGTAACGGTCAGGTTGCTGATTTCGTTGGAGGTCAGCAAGCCACCCTCGAAGGTCTGCGGCAGAATCCGCCCATCGTTGGGCTGCAGGGTCGGCAGTTCAGGGATCAGCGAACCCACTTTGAGCTCGGTCTTGGAAATCTTCACCTTGCCGGTCAGACCGAGCTTGGAGTACTCGTCGGCAGCCTTGCCGTCATCATGGGTCGGCAACAGCCCGGTGCCGGTGCGGTCTTCGCTGGAGTCGAGCTTGATCCCGACCATGCCCAGTGCGTCCAGGCCAAAGCCGACAGTGCCTTCGGTGTACCCGGATTCGAAATTGAGCATGAAGCCCTGCGCCCACTCGTCACGTTTGGACTGCTGGCTGCTGGTGCCGTCACGGAAATCACGGTTGAAGTACATGTTGCGGGTTTCGAAGGTGGCGCTGCTGTCTTCGAAGAAGGCCGCCTGGCTGACAGGCGCGATACCGGCGAGCGCAAGGGCGCTGGCAATGGCAGTGGGGCGTGGACGAATGGAACGGGTAGGCGCGAACGCCTGCGGCTGTGATGACAGCATCGTCGAGTGACTCCGTTTATTGTTTTTATTGGTCTGCACCTTGCTGGTGCTTATGAACGCTCGGGGCATTCTTGATCCGATGCTAGGCGGCCAACCTTTCGCTAACCTTTCAACATGAAAGGTTTGTCATATTGGGGCTTCACAGGTGTGCCGACGGCGGTACACTCCGCGCCAACTAACGCGCCCCCACTTCACCGAAGGGAGAAACCGATGCGAGTGCTGCTGGTTGAAGACCACCTGCAACTGGCCGAAAGCGTGGCTCAGGCGCTCAAGAGTCAGGGCCTGACTGTGGACGTGCTACACGACGGCATCGCCGCTGACTTGGCGCTGACCAGCGAGGAATACGCGGTGGCGGTGCTCGATGTCGGCCTGCCGCGGATGGACGGTTTTGAAGTGCTGGCGCGGCTGCGCGGCCGCGGCAAGACCTTGCCGGTGCTGATGCTGACTGCCCGCAGTGACGTCAAGGATCGTGTGCACGGGCTCAACCTGGGCGCCGACGATTACCTGGCCAAGCCGTTCGAGTTGACTGAGCTGGAGGCGCGGGTCAAGGCCCTGCTGCGGCGCAGTGTGCTTGGTGGCGAACGCCAGCAGCGCTGTGGTCCGCTGGTCTACGACCTCGACACCCGCCGTTTCAGCCTGGGTGACGAGCACCTGACCCTGACCTCGCGCGAGCAAAGTGTGCTGCAGGCAATGATTGCCCGGCCCGGACGAGTGATGAGCAAGGAGCAACTGGCGGCGCAGGTGTTTGGCCTCGACGAAGAAGCCAGCCCTGATGCCATCGAAATCTACGTGCACCGGCTGCGCAAGAAACTCGACGGCCATGCGGTTGCCATCGTCACCTTCCGCGGTCTTGGCTACCTGCTGGAGCACCGTGATGCGTGATGGCGCCAGCCTGCGCGGGCGGCTGCTGGGCAATCTTGCGCTGCTGCTGGTGGTACTGATGCTGGCCAGCGGCCTGAGCGCCTACTGGAACGGCCGCGAAGCCGCCGACACTGCCTATGACCGTACGCTGCTGGCGTCGGCGCGGACCATTGCTGCGGGCTTGTCCCAGCGCGACGGCACACTGAGTGCCGATGTGCCCTATGTGGCGCTGGACACCTTCGCCTACGACAGTGCCGGCCGCATTTACTACCAGGTGTTGGACATCAACCAGCGCTTGATCTCGGGGTACGAAAAGCTGCCACCACCACCGCCCGGCACGCCTCGCACTGACGACTATCCGGCCTTGGCGCGTTTCTACAATGCCTCCTACCTTGGCCAGGATGTACGTGTGGTCAGCCTGCTCAAGGCGGTCAGCGAGCCAAACATGAACGGCATGGCCGAGATTCGCGTGGCTGAAACCGAAGAGGCGCGGGTGAGCATGGCCCGTGGGCTGATGGCCGATACCCTGTTGCGGCTGGGGATGCTGGCGCTGGCGGCGCTGGTCATGGTCTGGTTTGCGGTCAGTGCAGCGCTGCGCCCGCTCGAGCGCTTGCGCAGTGCGGTAGAGGAGCGCCAGCCGGACGACCTGCGCGCCTTGCCAACAGTGCAGGTGCAGCATGAGCTGGGGCCATTGGTGCGTGCGCTCAATCACTTTACCGAGCGGCTGCGCGCACAGTTCGAGCGCCAGGCGCAGTTTATTGCCGATGCCGCGCATGAACTGCGTACGCCGCTGGCAGCGCTCAAGGCGCGGGTCGAGTTGGGCCTGCGCTCGCAGGACCCGCAGGAGTGGCGGCAGACCCTTGAGTCGGCTGCACAAGGTACTGACCGGCTGACCCATTTGGCCAACCAGTTGCTGTCGTTGGCGCGCGTTGAAAACGGCGCGCGGGCGATTGCCGAGGGCGGGGCGCAGCGGCTTGATCTGAGCCAGCTGAGCCGGGAGTTGGGGATGGCCATGGCGCCGTTGGCGCATGCCCGTGGTGTGTTGTTGGCGCTGGAAGCTGAGTCGCCGGTCTGGCTCAAGGGCGAGCCGACTTTGCTCAACGAGCTGCTCAGCAACCTGATCGATAACGCGCTGGCGCACACGCCGGTTGGCGGCAATGTGATCTTGCGTGTGTTGGCGCCGGCGGTGCTCGAGGTCGAAGATGATGGCCCGGGCATTCCTGAAGCTGAGCGTGAGCGGGTGTTCGAGCGCTTTTACCGGCGTAGTGCTCAAGGCAGTGGGCTGGGGTTGGCGATTGTCGGGGAAATCTGTCGGGCCCATCTGGCCCAGATCAGTTTGCATGACGGCGAAAATGGAGGCTTGAAGGTCAGGGTCAGCTTTATTGCTGACCAGGGCTTGGATCGCGTGAACCTTTAGCCCTTTCCCGGCCACTAGCCCTCAGCGCAACATGCTTCGCGCTTCGAGCAGCTCTGCTACTTCCAGTTCCGTGCCCTGCGGCAGGCCGAGGTGCCGATAGGCGGGCAGTGCCGCCAGGGGCCGGCTGCGGCCGCGCTGGCTCAGGCAGCGGGCGATTTGCACCACGTCGATGTAATCGACCTTGTCGGTGCGCCGATCCAGATCCTGGATTAGCCCAGGCAGCTTGACCAGTTGCTCGGGGAACTCCCAGTCACTGAGGATCTTGTCACCCAGGACCGGCTGGATCTGCTCGATCACATAGTTCAGGCAGACCGGGTCGGACAGCAACTCGTTGTGCTCTTCGGCATAGATCAGCACCGGCAGCGCGCCGATCTGATGAACAAGGCCACCGAGGGTCGCCTGATCGGGCTTTAGGTCAGTGTAGCGGCGACACAGCTCATAGCTGATGCCGGCAACTTCCAGGCTGGTGGCCCAGATATCGCGCAACTTTTGCTCCACCGCAGGCGAGCGGGCATGGAAGATCTGCTCGATTACCAGCCCGATCGACAGGTTGCAGCTGTAGTTGATGCCCAGCCGGGTAATCGCCGTGTGCAGATCGGTGACTTCGACGGCGGCGCGCAACAGGGGGCTGTTGACCACTTTGATCAAGCGCGCAGATAGCGCGGCATCGCGGCCGATCACCCTGCTCAGGGCCGAAACGCTGATCTCGCTGTTTTCAGCAGCCTCGCGGATGCTCAGTGCCACTTCCGGCAGGGTCGGCAGGACCAGGTCGTCATTGGCGATGGCAGTGAGTAATTGCGCCTGGACCATCTCGGCCAGTCTGTTCATGGAGATTCTCTACCGCAGTGTGGCAGCCCCGCACGGTGCGGGGCAGGCTGGTCAGCGCTGGATTTCCCGGTCGCGGTCCAGTTCGTAAGGCAGGCTCAGCAAGGTCAGGCGTGGGCCTTCGAGGCTGAGCAGGTGCAGGTTGTCATCTTCTACCGCGTCGGCGCTGATCACTGCGAGCAGTTCGCAGCCTTGTTCACAGGCAGCTGCCAGCACGACTTCGCCAACCGCAGAACCGTGGGTGGGCGAAAAGATCTGGCTGCCGGGCGCAGGTGCATCGGCAACGGCCAGAGCCAGCCGGTACTGACGGCGTTTGAGCTTGCCCAGGTACTGCATGCGCGCGACGATTTCCTGGCCGGTATAACAGCCTTTCTTGAAACTCACGCCGCCCACCGCCTGCAGATTGATCATCTGCGGAATGAACAGTTCACGGGTCTGCTCGAAAACCTGGCCAATGCCAGCGCGGATCTGCCCCAGTAGCCAATCGTTGAGGCTGCCTTCGCTGAGCGTACCAGCGAGTTCCTGCTGCACGTTGCGCGCCTGTTCAGCCGGGACCCACAGTTCGACGCGGCCGGGCGAAACGCGGATAGCGATCAGGCCATGTTCACGGACCGTTGCGCCATCTTCAGCGGGCACATCCAGGCCAAGTGCGAGCAAGGCCTGCTCAGCGTGCTCCAGCCCAAAGCGGACCCAGCTGGCGCTTTCGTCGGTCAGCGTGGCCTTGGAAAATACCGCGTATTTTTTCAGGTCGGCCAGCTGTGCATCGATCAGGCCGCGGGCCATCGCCAGCAGCAAGCCGTTGCCCTCGGGCACGATACGGAAGCTCGACTGCATACGGCCTTTGACCATGCAGCGCGCGCCCAGGCTCGATTGCTCCTGGCTTAGGTAGTTGAGATTACAGGTCAGCTGGCCTTGCAGAAACTTGCCAGCGTCGGAGCCGCGAACGGCGAGGATGCCCTCGTGGGCAAGGGAGCAATAGAAAGCAGAGTCGGCCATGGGTCATCGCGGTTGCTTGAGACTGGTAGCCATCATAGAACGCTGGTAACAAAATAGGTAGGTGACTAGACCAACGCCTTGTGCCGCCGTGTGCCCGGCGCGGTATACTCGCCGCCCATTCGAGGAGGGTCCCATGGTCGAACAAACTGAAATCAACCGGCTTTTCTGGCACAGCCGCCGCGGCATGCTGGAGCTCGACGTGCTGCTGGTGCCCTTCACCCAGGAAGTCTACGCCACCCTGAACGAAGCGGACCGCGAGCTTTACGTGCGCTTGCTGGCTTGTGAAGACCAGGACATGTTCGGCTGGTTCATGGAGCGCAGCGAGTCTGAAGACCCTGAGCTGCAGCGCATGGTTCGGATCATTCTGGACCGTGTCCAGCCCAAGTGAGCAGTTCCAGTGCCGCTGGCAGGGCTCACGCCGGCTGCTGACGGCCTATCTGGCGAGTCTGGCGCTGGCATTGCTGGCGCTTTGGCTGAGCGAGCCGCGCTGGTGGCTGCTGCCACTCGCCGCGGGCTGCCTTAGCCACGCCTGCTGGGTCATTCCCCGGCGCATCCTGCTTACTCATCCTGACGCCATCACCGGCCTGCGCCGCGACAGCCAAGGCTGGCAGCTGTACAGCCGCAGCCAGGGCTGGCAGGCGGTGCGCCTGCTGCCGGACAGCATGGCTCTGCCGGGGCTGGTGGTATTGCGTTTTGTGCGAGCGGGCAGGCGCTTCAGCGAAAGTCAGTGCGTTTGTCCAGACGCGCTGGCGCTGGAGCAACACCGGCGCCTGCGCCTGCGCTTGAAGTTCAGTCGCAGGCGCTGGGCGCAGCCTTCTTGAGCCCGCTCAGAGCGGGCTGAGAATGGTATCGCGCGCTTCGGGCAGCATCGCCGGATAGTCCAGGGTGTAGTGCAGGCCGCGGCTTTCCTTGCGCTGCATCGCCGAGCGAATCATCAATTCGGCTACCTGGGCCAGATTGCGCAGCTCAATCAAATCCCGGCTGACCTTGTAGTTGCTGTAGAACTCGTCGATCTCATCCAGCAGCAGGCGTACACGGTGTTCAGCCCGTTGCAGGCGCTTGCTGGTGCGCACGATCCCGACGTAGTCCCACATGAAGCGCCGCAGTTCGTCCCAGTTGTGCGCAATGATCACGTCTTCGTCCGAATCGGTAACCTGGCTGGCATCCCAGCAAGGCAGAGCCTGCGGCATTTCGACCCGGTCCAGGCTCGCTTCGATGTCGGCAGCCGCCGAGCGGCCATAAACAAAGCACTCCAGCAGCGAGTTGCTGGCCATCCGGTTGGCGCCGTGCAAGCCGGTGAAGCTGGTCTCGCCAATGGCATACAAGCCGGGCACGTCGGTGTGACCGCGATCGTCGACCATCACCCCGCCGCAGGTGTAGTGCGCAGCCGGGACCACCGGAATCGGCTGGCGCGTGATGTCGATGCCGAAGGTCAGACAGCGCTCGTACACGGTCGGGAAGTGGCTTTTGATGAACTCGGCTGGCTTGTGGGTGATGTCCAGGTAGACGCAGTCCACCCCCAGGCGCTTCATTTCGTGGTCGATGGCGCGTGCAACGATATCCCGTGGTGCCAGTTCTTCGCGCGGGTCGAAGCGCGGCATGAAGCGCTCGCCATTGGGCAGGCGGAGCAGGGCGCCCTCGCCGCGCAGGGCCTCGGTGACCAGGAAGCTCTTGGCCTGCGGGTGGTACAGGCAGGTCGGGTGAAACTGGTTGAATTCAAGGTTGGCGACCCGGCAGCCCGCGCGCCAGGCCATGGCAATGCCATCGCCGCAGGCGCCGTCGGGGTTGCTGGTATAGAGGTAGACCTTGGCTGCACCGCCGGTTGCCAGCACGGTGAAGCGTGCGCCGAAGGTATCCACCTCGCCGCTGTTGCGGTTCAGTACGTAGGCGCCGAGGCAGCGCTCGCCGTCCAGGCCAAGGCGGCGCTCGGTGATCAGGTCGACGGCGACGCGCTGCTCCAGCAGGGTGATGTTGGACCGTTGCCGGGCGCGCTGCAGCAGGGTGGTAAAGATCGCCGCACCGGTAGCGTCGGCCGCATGGATGATGCGCCGGTGGCTGTGGCCGCCTTCGCGGGTCAGGTGAAATTCGAAGCTGCGGTCATCACCCGGTGGGTGCTCGTCGCGAGTAAATGGCACGCCTTGTTCGATCAGCCACTCAATCGCTTCGCGACTATGCTCAACGGTAAACCGCACCGCTTCTTCCGAGCACAGTCCGCCGCCGGCATTGAGGGTGTCCTCGACATGCGACTGCACAGTGTCGGTGTCGTCAAGCACGGCGGCAACGCCGCCCTGGGCCCAAAAGGTCGAGCCATTGGCCAGGTCACCCTTGCTCAGCACAGCGATGCGCAGGTGATCCGGAAGGTTGAGTGCCAGGCTGAGGCCTGCGGCCCCACTGCCGATCACCAGGACATCGTATTGGAATTGTTTGCTCATGTCGGGGCACTAGTAATCTAGGGGAGGGGAACGGCACAATAGCGATGCGCAGATGGCATTGTGAAACTATCGTGAAAACGTTGCCGGGATGCCTTTATAGCAGCCCCGGGTGCCTGATTTCCAATGGCGCTTGTCACGCAACGGCGATCTTCCGGGAACTTTCCAGTCTGGCTGGAAATCCTATGAAGGCTGCCCATACGCCACGAATGCCAAGGCGACGCAGGGCAGTAGCTCGAAATGGGCTGATACCTGCGTAAATCAAGACCAGATCAATGACGCGGCCGGCCGTGACCGTACTGCGTCTTTTTCGTGCGAGCCGACCAGAGGCCGCAGGAAACTTGCTTGGAGGGGAGAACTTTTGCGCAAAGCCCGAGTCTATGTTTGCAAGCCTGAACGGTGGCTGTTGCAATGCTCCTTCAAGTTCACTGAGGAGTATTCATGCTAACCCAGGAAGAGGATCAGCAGCTTGTCGAGCGCGTGCAGCGCGGCGACAGGCGAGCGTTCGATCTGTTGGTGCTGAAGTATCAGCACAAGATTCTCGGGTTGATCGTGCGCTTTGTACACGACACCCATGAAGCCCAGGATGTGGCGCAGGAAGCCTTCATCAAGGCCTACCGAGCGCTAGGCAATTTCCGCGGTGACAGCGCGTTTTATACCTGGCTGTACCGCATCGCCATCAACACGGCGAAAAACTATCTGGTGTCCCGCGGTAGAAGGCCACCCGACAGTGATGTGAGCTCCGAGGATGCGGAGTTCTATGACGGCGATCATGGTCTCAAGGATCTCGAGTCCCCAGAACGCTCGTTGTTGCGGGATGAGATCGAAGGTACCGTCCATCGGACCATCCAGCAACTGCCAGAAGATCTGCGCACGGCACTAACTTTGCGCGAATTTGATGGTCTGAGTTATGAAGACATTGCGAGCGTCATGCAATGTCCGGTGGGGACCGTGCGCTCAAGGATTTTCCGCGCTCGGGAGGCCATTGATAAAGCCTTGCAGCCGTTGCTGCAGGAATCCTGAGACAGCGGCTACAGCCAAGAGAGGAACCGCCATGAGTCGTGAAGCTTTGCAGGAATCGCTGTCCGCCGTAATGGACAACGAAGCGGATGAATTGGAGCTGCGTCGTGTTTTGAGCGCCACTGATGACGCCGACACCCGTGCTACCTGGTCGCGTTACCAGGTTGCCCGTGCAGCCATGCACAAGGAACTGCTGCTGCCCAAGCTGGACATCGCTGCGGCGGTCTCTGCTGCACTGGCCGATGAGGCTGTGCCAGCCAAGGTCAAGCAAGGCCCTTGGCGTAGCATCGGCCGTTTGGCCGTAGCTGCCTCGGTAACCGTTGCAGTACTGGCCGGCGTGCGTCTGTATAACCAGGACGAAATCACCGGTAGCGAACTGGCTGCGCAACAGCCTGCTCAGCAAGGTCTGACCATGCCGCAAACGCAAGGTCCGGCAGTTCTGGCTGGCTACAGCGAGAGCAGCGAGCAGACCACCGGGCCGATGGCCAATGGTGTCTTGCAGAGCCAGGAAGGCTGGGACAAGCGTCTGCCGGGCTACTTGAAGCAGCACGCTCAGGAATCAGCGCTCAAGGGCACTGAAACCGCACTGCCATACGCCCGCGCCGCTAGCCTGGAAAACCGCTAGTTAAGGAGCATCATGCGCGCGCTACCTCTTCTGTCACTGCTGGTAGGCAGTTGCATGATGGTGCCAGCGTTGGCAGCCAACTCTTCGCCTCAGGCGAATGAGTGGCTGAACAAGCTGGCACGAGCTGAGCAATCCCAGAGCTACCAGGGTTCGTTCGTTTACGAACGCAACGGCAGCTTCTCTTCCCACGACATCTGGCACCGCGTTGCCAATGGATCGGTCAGCGAGCGGCTGTTGCAGCTCGATGGTACGGCTCAGGAGATCGTCCGCGTGGACGGTCAGGTGCAGTGCGTCAGTGGCGATCTGGTGAGTGGCGTCTCGACGCCGCCCAGCTCTGCCCCGCGGGTGCTGGACCCCCTCAAACTGATGAGTTGGTACGACTTGAGCGTTGCCGGCAAGTCGCGGGTTGCCGGGCGCGATGCGGTGATTATCACCCTGACCCCCCGTGACCAGCATCGCTACGCCTTCGAATTGCATCTGGACCGCCAGACCGCATTGCCCCTGCGCTCGTTGATGCTCAACGACAAGGGTCAATTGCTGGAGCGTTTCCAGATGACTCGTCTGGATACCACACCGCCAACCGAGCAAGCGATGCGCCCAAGTGATGCGTGCAAGCCTGTAGAGCATGCAGTTGCAGCTTCGCCGTTGCCGGCAGTAGGTGGTTGGCGCTCCGATTGGTTGCCGCCCGGTTTCGAGTTGGTCAACAGCTCGGTACGCAGTGATGTTTCGCGCAAGACCACTGTCAGCAGTCTGATGTATGACGATGGGCTGACTCGTTTTTCGGTATTTCTGGAGCCGGTCAAGGATGATTCAGGTAACGATACCCGCGTGCAGCTTGGTCCGACCGTGGCTGTCTCGCGCTACCTCAATACTCCCAAGGGTAAGGTCATCGTCACGGTGGTTGGCGAGATCCCGTTGGGTACTGCCGAGCGCGTTGCATTGTCCATGCGTGCTCAGGATGCCCAGGCCAGCCAGTAGCGGCGCGCCTGCGTTTGCAGCCCTTCACGTAATCGGCTGAAATGAAATTAACGCAATGTCATTTGCAATCCCTTCGTAAATTTTCTATAGGTCAGAGTCCTCGGGGTCTGGCCTTTCCTGCATCTGCAGGGGTCTTAATGCAATTTACGCTCGTTGTGACGGGAGCCGTATGTCAATACCACGCTTGAAACCCTATCTCTCCATGTTCGCCGCCGTGCTGATGCTCGGCCAGGTGCTGACGGCCCAGGCTGAAGAAGCACTGCCGGACTTCACTACGCTGGTCGAGCAGGCTTCGCCGGCGGTGGTGAACATCAGTACCAAGCAGAAGCTGCCTGATCGGCGCATTGCTGCCGGGCAGATGCCTGATCTTGAAGGCCTGCCGCCGATGTTCCGTGAATTCTTCGAGCGCAACATGCCACAACAGCCGCGTTCGCCGCGCGGCGACCGCCAGCGGGAAGCGCAATCGCTGGGTTCGGGCTTCATCATTTCCAGCGATGGTTATGTGCTGACCAACAACCATGTGGTCGCCGACGCTGACGAGATCATCGTGCGCCTGTCCGACCGCAGCGAGCTGCAGGCCAAGCTGGTCGGCACCGACCCGCGCACCGACGTCGCTTTGCTCAAGGTTGAAGGCAAGGATCTGCCGATCGTCAAGCTGGGCGATTCGGAGAAACTCAAAGTCGGCGAATGGGTACTGGCTATCGGCTCGCCGTTCGGCTTTGATCACTCGGTAACCAAAGGCATCGTCAGCGCCAAAGGCCGGACCCTGCCCAACGACACCTACGTGCCGTTCATCCAGACCGACGTGGCGATCAACCCGGGTAACTCCGGCGGCCCGCTGTTCAACATGAAAGGCGAAGTGGTCGGCATCAACTCGCAGATCTTCACCCGCTCTGGCGGCTTCATGGGCCTGTCGTTCGCGATCCCGATCGACGTGGCGCTGGATGTCTCCAATCAGCTCAAGAAAGACGGCAAGGTCAATCGCGGTTGGTTGGGTGTGGTGATCCAGGAGGTCAACAAGGACCTGGCCGAGTCGTTCGGTCTGGACAAGCCTGCCGGCGCCCTGGTAGCTCAGGTGCTGGAAGACGGTCCAGCGGCCAAGGGCGGTTTGCAGGTCGGTGATGTCATCCTCAGCATGAATGGCCAGCCGATCGTCATGTCGGCCGACCTGCCGCACCTGGTCGGCAGCCTCAAGGATGGCGCCAAGGCCAAGCTTGAGATCATCCGCAACGGCAAGCGGCAGAACCTCGACGTCACTGTCGGCGCTTTGCCTGATGAAGATGCCGATATCACCACACCTGGCCAGGGCAGTGCCGAGCGCAGCAGCAACCGCCTCGGTGTAGCGGTTTCGGACCTGACCGCCGAGCAGAAAAAAGCCCTCGAACTCAAGGGGGGCGTGGTCATCAAGGAAGTGCTGGATGGTCCGGCGGCGTTGATCGGTCTGCGTCCGGGTGACGTCATCAGCCACCTCAACAACCAGGCCATTGGCTCGGCCAAAGAGTTCACCGAGATCGCCAAGGACCTGCCGAAGAATCGCTCGGTGTCGATGCGAGTGCTGCGCCAAGGGCGCGCCAGCTTCATCACCTTCAAGCTGGCTGAATAAGCATAGCGGCAGCGCAATACAGGGCAGCTTCGGCTGCCCTTTTTTGTAAACGGATGAAAATTTCATGGCGGCCTGCCAAGCCACGCGGGATTGCAGCCGATCAGGAATCTCCCACAAGGCTGCGGCTTAAGGTACAATTCCCGGCTATTTTTCGGCGGGCGTCCGGCTCGCAGCCATTTCGAGTAGTGACCCGTGAGTGATTTGAGTCATATCCGCAATTTCTCCATCATCGCCCACATCGACCACGGCAAGTCGACGCTGGCCGACCGTTTCATTCAGATGTGCGGTGGCCTCTCGGCGCGCGAAATGGAAGCCCAGGTGCTCGATTCGATGGATCTGGAGCGCGAGCGCGGCATCACCATCAAAGCCCATAGCGTCACGCTGCATTACAAGGCGCAGGACGGCAAGACCTACCAGCTGAACTTCATCGACACTCCCGGCCACGTAGACTTCACCTATGAAGTCAGCCGGTCGCTGGCCGCCTGTGAAGGCGCGTTGTTGGTGGTCGATGCTGGCCAGGGTGTCGAAGCCCAGTCCGTGGCCAACTGCTACACCGCTATCGAGCAGGGCCTTGAGGTCATGCCGGTACTGAACAAGATGGACCTGCCCCAGGCCGATCCTGACCGCGTCAAGGACGAAATCGAGAAGATCATCGGTATCGACGCGGCCGACGCCGTAGCCTGCAGCGCCAAGAGCGGCATGGGCGTGGACGAGGTGCTCGAGCGCCTTGTGCAGCAGATCCCGGCGCCAACCGGTGACATCGATGCACCACTGCAAGCGCTGATCATCGACTCCTGGTTCGACAACTACCTGGGCGTCGTGTCCCTGGTTCGCGTGCGCCACGGCCGCGTGAAAAAGGGCGACAAGATTCTGGTCAAGTCGACCGGCAAGGTTCACCTGGTCGACAGCGTCGGCGTGTTCACGCCAAAGCACACCCAGACCGCCGATCTCAAAGCAGGCGAAGTGGGCTTCATCATTGCCAGCATCAAGGAAATTCTCGGCGCGCCGGTCGGCGACACCCTGACCTTGAGCTCCACCCCCGAGGTGGAAGTGCTGCCAGGCTTCAAACGTATTCAGCCACAGGTCTACGCTGGCCTGTTTCCGGTGTCTTCCGATGATTTCGAAGACTTCCGCGATGCGCTGCAAAAGCTGACCCTGAACGACTCGTCGCTGCAGTACGCGCCTGAAAGCTCGGATGCACTGGGCTTTGGCTTCCGTTGTGGCTTCCTCGGCATGCTGCACATGGAGATCATCCAGGAGCGCCTCGAGCGCGAATATGACCTGGACCTGATCACCACGGCGCCGAGCGTGATCTTCGAGATCAAGCTCAAGACCGGTGAAACCATTCACGTCGACAACCCGTCGAAACTGCCGGATGTATCAGCAGTCGAAGACTTCCGTGAGCCAATCGTGCGCGCCAATATCCTGGTGCCGCAAGAACACCTGGGTAACGTCATTACCCTGTGCATCGAGAAGCGCGGTGTTCAGCGTGACATGCAGTTCCTCGGTACTCAGGTCCAGGTAAGCTACGATCTGCCAATGAACGAGGTGGTACTGGACTTCTTCGACCGTTTGAAGTCGACCAGCCGCGGTTACGCGTCGCTGGACTACCATTTCGATCGTTACCAGTCGGCCAACCTGGTCAAGCTGGACGTGTTGATCAACGGCGACAAGGTTGATGCGCTGGCGCTGATCGTGCACCGCGACAACGCCCACTACAAAGGGCGCGCGCTGACCGAGAAAATGAAAGAACTGATTCCTCGGCAGATGTTCGACGTCGCGATCCAGGCCGCCATCGGCGGGCAGATCGTCGCCCGGACCACTGTCAAGGCGCTCAGAAAGAACGTACTGGCCAAGTGTTATGGCGGCGACGTCAGCCGTAAACGCAAACTGCTCGAAAAGCAGAAAGCCGGTAAGAAACGCATGAAACAGGTCGGTAACGTGGAAATTCCACAAGAAGCCTTCCTCGCCGTGCTCAGGTTGGATAGCTAGGTCCTATGTCGCTAAATTTCCCGCTGTTGCTCGTCATCGCCGTTGCCGTCTGTGGCTTGTTGGCTCTGATCGATCTGCTGTTCCTGGCTCCGCGCCGGCGGGCGGCGATTGCCACCTATCAGGGCAGCGTCAGCCAGCCAGAAATGGCCGTGGTCGAGAAGCTGAACAAGGAGCCGTTGCTGGTTGAGTACGGCAAGTCGTTCTTCCCGGTGCTGTTCATCGTGCTGGTGCTGCGTTCGTTCCTGGTAGAGCCGTTCCAGATTCCTTCCGGGTCGATGAAACCGACGCTGGAAGTGGGCGACTTCATCCTGGTGAACAAGTTCTCCTACGGCATTCGCCTGCCGGTGATCGACAAGAAGGTCATCGAGATTGGTCAGCCGCAGCGGGGCGACGTGATGGTGTTCCGCTATCCGAGCGACCCCAACGTCAACTACATCAAGCGTGTGGTTGGCCTGCCGGGCGACCAGATCGGCTACACCAGCGACAAGCGCCTGTTCGTCAATGGCAAGCAGGTCGCCGAGCAGTTGGTCGGTAGCGAACCAGGCACCTTGGGCAGCGCTGAGCTGTACAAGGAGCAATTGGGCGCGGCCGAGCACATGATCCGCAAGGAAATGAGCCGCTACCGCATGCCGCCTGACCAGCAATGGACGGTACCCGCCGGCCATTACTTCATGATGGGTGACAACCGCGACAACTCCAACGACAGCCGTTTCTGGGATGATCCAAACATTCCCAAGGAACTGCATGGCATGGTTCCGGACCGCAATATCGTCGGCAAGGCGTTTGCAGTCTGGATGAGCTGGCCAGAGCCCAAGCTCAGCCACCTGCCCAACCTGTCGCGGGTCGGCCTGATCCATTGATACCCATCGGCGCTGTCTGCAGACAGCGCCGAATGCTTTTCTGACATAGGCTGTGTACTCAAGGTCGAGAGCGTCTTGAAACACGGGGGCGCTACCAACTGGCAGCGATTCACAGCCATACCGTCTTTTCAGGATGTTGATTTGAACAACGCGTTGAACAACAAACGGGTGGCCGCATGACTGCTTCCCTTGCACGCCTGGAGCGCAAGCTCGGCTATACCTTCAAGGATCAGGACCAGATGTTGCTGGCCCTGACCCACCGCAGCTATGCCGGACGCAATAACGAGCGCCTGGAGTTTCTTGGCGACGCCATCCTCAATTTCGTCGCCGGCGAGGCGCTGTTCGAGCGCTTCCCGCAGGCCCGCGAAGGCCAGCTGTCGCGCCTGCGCGCACGCCTGGTCAAGGGTGAAACTCTGGCGCGGCTGGCGCGTGGATTCGACTTGGGAGAATTCCTCCGACTGGGTTCGGGTGAGCTGAAAAGCGGTGGTTTTCGCCGCGAATCGATCCTCGCCGATGCCCTCGAGGCGCTGATTGGCGCCATCTATCTGGATGCCGACATGCAGACCGCGCGCGAGCGCATTCTGGCCTGGCTGACCGATGAGTTCGAGAGCCTGACACTGGTCGACACCAATAAAGACCCGAAAACCCGCCTGCAGGAGTTTCTGCAGTCGCGTGGTTGCGATTTGCCGCGTTATGAAGTGGTCGATATCCAGGGCGAACCTCATTGCCGGACCTTCTTCGTCGAGTGCGAAGTGGTCCTGCTGAACAACAAGAGCCGTGGCCAGGGCGTAAGCCGGCGTATTGCCGAGCAAGTCGCCGCCGCCGCTGCACTGATCGCCCTGGGCGTGGAGAATGGTAATGACTGAGAACAACCCAACCCGTTGCGGCTACGTAGCCATCGTCGGCCGCCCCAACGTGGGCAAGTCGACCTTGCTCAACCATATCCTCGGGCAAAAGCTGGCGATCACCTCGCGCAAGCCGCAGACCACCCGCCACAACATGCTCGGGATCAAGACCGAGGGTGACGTGCAGGCGATCTACGTCGATACCCCAGGCATGCACAAGGCCAACGACAAGGCGCTCAACCGCTACATGAACCGCACCGCTTCGGCCGCCCTCAAGGACGTCGACGTGGTGATCTTCGTGGTTGACCGTACCCGCTGGACCGACGAGGACCAACTGGTGCTCGAGCGTGTCCAGTACGTTACCGGTCCGCTGATCATCGCGGTCAACAAGACCGACCGGATGGACGAGAAGGCCGAATTGATCCCGCACCTGAAATGGCTGCAGGAGCAACTGCCGAACGCCGAAGTCGTGCCGATCTCCGCCCAGCAGGGGCACAACCTCGAAGCGCTGGAAGCACTGATCGCCAAGCAGCTGCCGGAGAACGATCACTTCTTCCCGGAAGACCAGATCACCGACCGCAGCAGCCGCTTCCTCGCCGCCGAACTGGTCCGCGAGAAGATCATGCGCCAACTGGGTGCCGAGCTGCCGTACCAGATCACTGTCGAGATCGAAGAGTTCAAGCAGCAAGGCCATGTGCTGCACATCCATGCCCTGATCCTCGTCGAGCGTGATGGCCAGAAGAAGATCATCATTGGCGACAAAGGCGAGCGTATCAAGCGCATCGGCTCCGACGCGCGCAAGGACATGGAAACGCTGTTCGACGCCAAGGTCATGCTCAACCTTTGGGTCAAGGTCAAAGGCGGTTGGTCCGATGATGAGCGCGCCCTGCGCTCGCTGGGCTACGGCGACCTGTAACACACCCCCAACGGCCCGGATTGTTCCGGGCCGTTCTGCATCCGGGCCTTCCCCATGGAACAACCTCAAGGTCAGCCGGCGTACGTGCTGCACAGCCGTGCGTACCGCGAGACCAGCGCGCTGGTGGACTTTTTCACGCCGCAAGGTCGCGTGCGTGCGGTGCTGCGCCGGGCGCGGGGCAAGGGTGGCAGCCTGGTGCGCTCGTTCGTGCCGTTGGAAGTCGAGCTGCGTGGACGCGGCGAGCTGAAGAACGTCAACCGCCTCGACAGCGCCGGCATTGCCGCCTGGCTCAATGGTGATGCACTGTTCAGCGGCTTGTACCTGAATGAACTGCTGATGCGCCTGCTGCCGGCCGAGGCGCCATACCCAGCGCTGTTCGAGCACTATGCCCTGACCCTGCAGGCGTTGGGCCAGGGCCGGCCATTGGAGCCGTTGCTGCGGGCCTTTGAATGGCGCCTGCTGGAGCAGCTCGGTTACGCCTTTGCCCTGGATCACGACGTCAACGCCGAGCCTATCGCCGCCACTGGTCTGTACCGCCTGCAGGTCGACGCCGGGCTTGAGCGGGTGGAGCTGTTCCAGCCAGGGTTGTTCAGGGGCGATGAACTGCTCGCACTGGCCCACGCCGAGTGGGAAGCGCCTGGCGCATTGCTGGCAGCCAAGCGACTGATGCGCCAGGCCCTGGCCGTCCACCTGGGGCCAAAACCGTTGGTGAGTCGGGAGTTGTTTCGCAAGCGCTGAGCACGTCGTATGCTGTGCGGCTACATCTTCAGGAGAGCCTTTCGTGACTCATAGCAACCGCATGCTTCTCGGCGTCAACATCGACCACGTGGCGACCTTGCGCCAGGCCCGCGGCACCCGCTATCCAGATCCGGTCAAGGCCGCGCTGGACGCCGAAGAAGCGGGCGCCGACGGCATTACCGTACACCTGCGTGAAGACCGCCGGCATATCCAGGAGCGCGATGTGCTGTTGCTCAAGGACGTGCTGCAGACGCGGATGAACTTCGAGATGGGCGTTACCGAAGAGATGATGCTGTTCGCTGAGCAGATTCGCCCGGCGCACATCTGCCTGGTCCCGGAAACCCGTCAGGAACTGACCACTGAAGGCGGCCTCGATGTGGCCGGTCAGGAAGCGCGGATCAAGGCGGCCGTCGAGCGCCTGGCCCGCACCGGCGCTGAAGTGTCGTTGTTCATCGATGCCGACGAGCGCCAGATCGAAGCTTCGCGACGGGTCGGCGCGCCGGCCATCGAGCTGCACACCGGTCGCTATGCCGATGCGCTGACCCCAACCGAGGTGGCCGATGAGCTCAAGCGCATCGCCGACGGCGTCGCGTTTGGCGTCGGCCAGGGCCTGATCGTCAACGCCGGCCACGGCCTGCATTACCACAACGTCGAGGCGGTCGCGGCGATCAAGGGCATCAACGAGCTGAACATCGGTCACGCGCTGGTGGCGCATGCGCTGTTTGTCGGCTTCAAGGCCGCCGTGGCTGAAATGAAAGCGTTGATCCTGCAGGCCTCGCGCTGATCGGCGTCACTCGGCACGAAACAGCAAGGTAAACCGGGTTGGCCCATGCGCCTGGCTGCTGACCTCGACCCGGCCGCCGTGCAGTTGCATGATCGACTGCACGATCGCCAGCCCCAGGCCAGTGCCGCCATCGAGCCGCGAGCGACCGCTGTCGGCCCGGTAGAACCTTTCGAACAGGTGTGGCAGGTGCTCGTCAGCGATCCCCGGCCCGTGGTTCTCAACCCATACCCAGGCCTGCTGTGCATGGCGGCCAATGCCAATGGTTACAACGCTGCCCTCGGGGCCATGTCTTAGTGCGTTGCTGAGCAGGTTGGACAAGGCCCGTTGGCACATCAGCCGGTCGCCCAGGGCGGTGGCCCAGCCTTGATGCCTGATCTCGATATCCTTCACTTCGGCGCTGATGGCAAACAGCTCGCTGACGCGCACGACTTCGTCGGCCAGCGCCAGCGGTTTGAACTCGACCTGGGCCTGCGGCTGGCTGACCTGCGCGAGAAACAACATGTCGTTGATGATGCGGTTGAGCCGAGTCAGTTCTTCGATGCTGTCTTCCAGCACCTCGCGATAATCGCCGCTGTCGCGTGGGCGGGCGAGGGTAACCTGGGCCTTGCCCATCAGGTTGCTCAGGGGCGTCCGTAGCTCATGCGCGAGGTCGTCGGAAAACTGCGACAACTGGCGCACACCCTGATCGAGCCGATCAAGCATCACATTGATCGAGCGGGCGAGGTCGGCCAGTTCCTGCGGCAGGCCGCTGGAGGGCAGTCGATGGTCGAGCGCTTGCGCAGACACCTGGCCGGCGATCCGGCGAAACCGCCTCAGTGGTTTCAAACTGCGCTGCACCAGCTTCCAGGCACAGACGCCAATCAGCAGCAGTAACAATGGCAAGGCCAGCAGAGTCGAGCGCAGGTAGGCGTGCAACAGGTAGTGATCGTCGGCGCGATTGAGGGTCATCATTACCCGCACCGGGGTGTCATCGCGCAGCCGCATCGCCTGCGTCACGCTGAGAAACTGTGCTCCGCTGCTGTCCTTCCATTCCTCAAAGGTCTGGCCGTCGCTCCACGGCAGCTCGCGCAGGCGCTGTGACTGCAGCGCCGGGCCCAGGCTGAGCAAGGCTGCATGGCGGCCATTAAGAGCAATCACGCTGAGGCTTAGGTTGTCATGGCCCATGACCAGGTCGAGCAGTGGGTGGGCGCGGCTGGCCAGGTCAGCGCTACGCAGGTCGACCCGCAGGTTGTGTTCTACCTGCAGCATCTTGCGCGCGAGGTCCTTGCGCGCGCGGCTGTCCAGCTCATGGTCGAGGGCAAACACCGCCAGGCAGGCCAACAGCAGCACCAGCGCGGCGCCCATCAGGGTCACGCTCAGACCAAGCCGCAGAGACAGGCTGGCGGGTTTCAACGGCGCGCCTCGAGCACGTAGCCAACACCGCGCAGGGTGTGGATCAGTTTGTCTTCGAAGGGATCGTCGATCTTGGCCCGCAAGCGCCGGATCGACACCTCGACAACGTTGGTGTCGCAATCGAAGTTCATGTCCCACACCAGCGAGATGATCTGCGTGCGTGACAGCACCTCGCCGCTCTGGCGCATCAGCAGGTGCAGCAGCGAGAACTCCTTGGCAGTGAGGTCGATACGTGTGCTGCCACGCCAGGCCCGGTGGCGGCCAGGGTCCAGCTCCAGGTCGGCGACGCGCAATGTGCTCGGCTGTACCTGCTGATCGTTGCGCCGCAACAGGCTGCGGATCCGCGCCAGCAATTCGGGAAATTCGAATGGCTTGAGCAGGTAGTCATCCGCGCCCAGATCCAGGCCCTTGACCCGGTCAGACAGGCGACCGTGAGCGGTGAGCATCATGATTCGCGTGGCCGACTCGGCGCGTAGCCGTTGCAGTACGGCCCAGCCGTCCAGTTCCGGCAGGTTGACGTCCAGAATGACCAGGTCATAGGCCTGCTGGCGGGCCATGTGCAGGCCGTCGATGCCAGTGTGTGCGCAATCCACGACATAGCCGTTTTCGCGCAGTCCTTGCTGAAGGTAATCGGCAGTCCGCAGTTCGTCCTCGATGATCAGTAGGCGCATGCTCGGGCTCAGGCAGAATTCGGGAGAGGGATTGTCGACCCTGAAGCTGGATCAAGGTCAAGCGCGCGATAGTACGCCAAGCCTGGGGTGGATCGGCGTGGATAACGGATTTGTAATCAGCGCGTCATCTGGCGGTTAGCCAGACGACGCGCTGAGCAGACAGGATGGTTGCGGCCGGGTTTACTTGCGCGCCAGGATCGTCGCCCGCCGCGGGGCGGGCAGGCCTTCGATGGTGCGGCTGTGGTCCTGCGGGTCGAGAAAGTCGCTCAGAGACTGATAGCGCATCCACTCGGTGCTGCGCTGCTCCTCGACACTGGTGACACTGACGTCGACGCAGCGCACGTCACTGAAACCGGCGCGCCGCAGCAGGCGCTCCAGTGCCGCTACCGAAGGCAAGAACCAGACATTGCGCATCTGCGCATAGCGGTCTTCGGGAACCAGCACTTGATTCTCGTCGCCTTCGATGACCAGAGTTTCCAGCACTAGCTCACCGCCTTTTACCAGGCAGTCCTTGAGCGCCAGCAAGTGCTCGATGGGCGAACGACGGTGATAGAACACACCCATCGAAAACACCGTGTCGAAGCCTTCGAGGTTGGCCGGCAGTTCCTCGAGGGCGAATGGCAGGTGCCACGCCGGTAGCTCGGGCAGGTACTTGTGCACCGCCTGGAACTGACAGAAGAACAGCCAGTTGGGGTCGACTCCGACCACCATGTCAGCGCCGGCGCCGAGCATGCGCCATTGGTAGTAGCCGTTGCCGCAGCCGACATCCAGCACACGCTTGCCGGTCAGGTCCAGGTGCGGGCTGACCCGCGCCCACTTCCAGTCCGAATGCCATTCGGTGTCGACATGGACGCCAAACAACTCGAATGGGCCCTTGCGCCAAGGCGACAGGCCCATCAAGGCCTGCTGCAGCTGAGCGCGCGTTGCCTCATCGCAGGGGCTGTGCAGGCTTAGGCCATTGACCAGGTCAACTTCACTCGGCACCAGCTCAGGCAGCGCCTCGAGGGCGCCATGCCAGCGCTCAAGGTCACCGTGGCCTTTTTCCATCTTGCTGGCCAGTTGGGCTTGCAGGCCTTGTGACCAGGTGGCCAGGGGGGTGCCCGCCAGACGGCGGACCAGGGGGGACAAATCGATCATGGCAGGGCTATCAGTGAGGCGAAGTTTAGGCATTGGAACCACGGCACGACCTTGCTGAAACCGGCCGCATGCAGGCGCGCCTTGTGGGTCTCGAGGGTGTCGGGTTTCATTACGTGTTCGATGGCGCTGCGCTTCTGGGCAATTTCCAGTTCGCTGTAGCCGTTGGCGCGTTTGAAGTCCAGGTGCAGTTCGTTCAGGAGTGCCTGTTCCTGGTCATCGGCGAAGCAGAGTTTTTCCGAGAGGATCAACGCCCCGCCCGGCAGCAGTGTCTGGCGGATGCGGCTGAGCAGTTCGAAGCGCTGGGTGGGGGCGATGAACTGCAGGGTGAAATTCATCGCCACCACCGAGGCTGGCTCGAATGGCAGGGCCAGAATATCCGCCTCGAGCACCTGGACCGGGAGCAGTTCCTGGAACATCGAGTCTTGCGCGGTGAGGTACTGGCGACAGCGTTCGACCATGGCTGCCGAGTTGTCCACGGCGATCACCCGGCAGCCGTCGCTGCGCACGTGGCGGCGCAACGACTGGGTAACCGCGCCCAGCGAGGCGCCGAGGTCATACAGCGCGGAGTGTGGCTGGGCAAAACGTGCGGCCAGCACGCCAAGGTTTTCGACGATGGTCGGGTAACCGGGCACCGAGCGCTTGATCATGTCCGGGAACACCCGCACCACGTCCTCGTTGAAGACGAAGTCGGGCACCTGGTCCAGGGGCCTTGCAAACAGGCGGTCGGGTGTCTGGCTCACTGCGGGCTCTTGGGAAAAAAGTTGGGGCAGTATTCTAGCTAACGCGGTCGTCGCTGCCTATGTAGCAGGGCCAGACAGCGCAAATCGGGGACCGGTGGCAATGATTCCATTTCTCAGCGTTCTGGCGTCGAGCGTTGACATTTCTGTCAGTGCTTCAACGTTGTGCCGACTTCGGTCGGGTGGTCACAGGCTTAGGCTCTTAGTCGCAGTCAAGGCCATGATCCCGTGTTGCCAATTGACACTGCGTGGAGAACAGCGATGAGTGAGAACACTGAAACCCCGGTGCAGTCGGGCGCAGCAGACGCGGTTCGCCCCCCGACGTTTGAAGAACTGACGCCGAGTGAGCGGGCTGAGCGGATTCCCCAACAGATCTTCGATTTGAAGAAAGACGAACCGGCTTTCATTTTCAGCAAGGACAACCTGCTGATGATAAAGCGTTACGAAGCGGCCGTGCGCCGATTGCCCTCCTCTCGCGAGGAACTGGCCGGTACGCTGGATTTTGCCGCCGTGGGGTTAGAGATTGACGACGTGCACCGTTTCTACGACAACCTGCGCACGCATGTCAACGGATGGGATGACATCGAAGATGCGTGCAAGAAGATGGGCAGCGAACTGCAGGTATTCGCCGAGACCTTGTTCACTGAAGGGGTAGCTTTTATTGCCGAGTTGAAATCGACTGACGCGTGGGCATCGTTGGAAAACACGTCACTCAATGATATTGATCTGGAAAAAACACCGCCTGTTCCGCTGTCCCGCAAGGACACGGCGACCTTTAAGGAGGGCGTGGACAGTTACCTGAAAGACATTGAATCGCAGATCAAGGAGCGATTGAAGTCGATCCGGCATGTCAAAGCGCTCACCGATAGGTTTGCAGATGTCATTGGCAGTCACCTTAAGCCGACTGCGGACGGTTTGCTCAAGGCGATGAACAAGAAAGACGTTTCCCTTGAAGTGCAGAAAATCGACCTGGAGTTGACGGAGCTGGATAACGCGATCGAGCGCAAGCTTGACGAGTATAACGGTCTGGTCGGCGCTTCCTTTTATGGCCTTGTTTTCGGGCCGGTAGGGCTCTTGATTACCGGTGGCATCTACGGTGCTCAAGCCGAGGAAGTGCGGGCCGAGAAGAATACGCTGATCGCCAGACGGGAAGCGTCGGCTGTTCGTAAGAGCAAGTTGCTCGCGCAGTCTGAAAGCTTTGAATTGACCAAGAGACTGATCATGGACTTGCAGTTCCGTCTGGTCGAGGTCAGGACCGCCGTCAAGAATCTCGAAGATGTCTGGGTGTTGCTGGAAGTCTACGTTGAGCAATCGTTGGCGCAGCTCGAAAAAGTTGACACCCAGGTAATGCTGAAAAAATTTGTGCGGCAGTTTCAGCGAGTGATCAGTCCTTGGAAAGACATCCTGGGAATCTCCAAGACAATTTCAAAGTTGTTCAATGAAACGATAGTCTCTTAAGGGAAGGTTGGGTTATGGACATGAAAAACACGGCGTCGCTGTTGCCCGATATTGCGAACATGCTGAAGGTTGAGACGCGAGTCAACGATATCGCTCACGGTGAAGCCACATTGATGCTGCCCGCCCTGCGCGAGCAGATTGGCGATCTGTCGAAACGTATCGAACACGCTAACAAGGTACTTCGGACAAAAATCCTCGCGGCGTGGGTTGCATTAAAGGAGCCGCTGGAGGACGCCCAGGAGGATGAAAGTGAAGAGAACGGGCAGGAGTTGCTGCGGGCGCGAGGTACTGTGCAGCAGGCGATGGCCCAGGCAAGCGGCGCCATCGCCGACGTCAGCAGTCACCCGTCACCTGACGCTGCAGTGGTACGGGGGGAACTCAGGTCGTCGATCAGCGCGCAACAATTAGCGATCAGTGGTCTTGAAGAAACGCTGGCGAAACAGCAGCAGCGCCTGGACGACATTCACCAGCTCATTAATGCCTTGGAAAAGCCCTCGATGAGCAAAGCGTTCAAAGGCCTTATTCCCAAAGAGCAGGATGTTGATGCCGCCCTGGCTCTGTTCAAGGACCCGAGCCTCGATCCAGCCGTGATCAAGGCCGGCATTCGCAGACTCAACGAAGGGATCGACGAACTGGCTGCCGCACGCAAGTTTGCCGATCTGGTCAAGGCGGTGGGTGTCCTGGACAAACGTCTGAAGGAACAGCACGAGAGTCTCGCGAAGACTCAGGCGCGTCTGGCCAGGAGTCAGGAGGAACTTGCGCAGTACGACGGGCTGGATGAACTGGGCACGCTGCACGGTCAATGGTTGCAGGAGGCGGCCAAACTCACCAGCGGTTGGCAGCCTCTGGAGCAACTGGCAATCAATACCGTCGAGCGACGTGAGCTGCTGACTGCGTTGCGCAACATCCACGACTACCTGTTGCAGGTGCGCCGGCAATTCGAGGGTGGGTGATCAGCATCACCTGACCGAAATGGCGCAATCGAAGGTTTGCACTGGCCGTACTTCTGGTGCCCAGGGCTGCTGGTAGACCAGAGTCAGCTGGGCTGCTCCGACAGCCTTGGCCTGGAAGCGCCAGGTCGAGACGCCAGCGCTGCCGACCAGGCCGGCCGCTTCCGGCTGGCTGTACACCTCCGGGCTCAGCACTCGGAGGACTTCAGGTGCAGCGTTGTCGACCCGCCAGCGGTAGCCGGTGGTCGGGTTGCTCGGGAGACTCAACGTCAGGCTCTGACCCAGTTGCAGGCGGACCGGACATTCATGTTTCGCGTCCAGGTCGACGTTCTGCGGGGGCTGCTGGGCGCAGGCGGTGATCAGGGTCAGGCTTGAGGCGACAAGGAGGCGGGTGGCTGTCATGTTGGCTCCGGAAACGGGCGATGACCGAGCATAACCGAAGCACTTGCAGGTCTGTCCAGCCTGCTGGTGTTTTCGGCTGTTCGACCCCGTGACTGGCAGCACGGGGTCGAACGCCCTCAGATCAGAATAATACCTTGGCCACGTCGGTAAAGCGCTTGGCGAAATGCACCGTAAGCCCTTCGCGCAGGTACTCCGGCAGTTCCTCGAAGTCGCCGCGGTTGGCTTCGGGGAGGATCAGCTCGAAGAGTTTTTGCCGCTTGGCGGCGATGATCTTCTCGCGCACACCGCCGATCGGCAGGACCTGGCCGGTCAGGGTCAGCTCGCCAGTCATGGCCACGCCTTTTTTCGGCGCCTGATCGCGAGCCAGCGACAACAGTGCGCTGGCCATGGTTACGCCGGCACTCGGACCGTCCTTGGGCGTGGCACCCTCAGGCACATGCAGATGAATGAAAGCCTCGTTGAAGAAACCGGGGTCGCCGCCAAACTGCTTAAGATTGGCGCTGACGTAGCTGTAGGCAATTTCAGCAGATTCCTTCATGACATCACCCAGTTTGCCGGTCAGCTTGAAGCCGCGGTTGAGCGTATGAATGCGCGTGGCTTCGATCGGCAGCGTGGCACCGCCCATGCTGGTCCAGGCCAAGCCGGTTATCACACCTTTGCCAGCCAGCACCTGTTCGCTGCGGAACACCGGCATACCCAGTGCCGCTTCAAGATCCTTGGGGCCTATCTTGAGTTTGGCCTGCGGGTCTTCAAGCAGCTTCATGACCGCCTTGCGCACCAGCTTGCCCAATTGCTTTTCCAATTGGCGCACACCCGCTTCGCGGGCATAGCCATCGATTACCAGGCGCAGCGCAGCGTCGCTGATACTCAGGCTGGTCTTGGCCACCCCGGCTTTTTCCAGCTGCTTGGGCCACAGATGGCGCTTGGCGATGGCCAGTTTTTCTTCGGTGATGTAGCCAGACAGGCGGATCACTTCCATGCGGTCGAGCAGCGGTCCGGGTATCGAGTCGAGGGTGTTGGCGGTACACACGAACAACACCTTGGACAGGTCCAGGCGCAAGTCCAGATAGTGATCAAGGAAGTCGACGTTCTGCTCTGGATCGAGGGTTTCCAGCAGCGCCGAGGCCGGGTCGCCCTGATAGCTCTGGCCCATCTTGTCGATCTCGTCGAGCATGATCACCGGGTTCATCACCTCAACATCTTTCAGCGCCTGCACCAGCTTGCCCGGCTGGGCGCCAATGTAGGTGCGGCGGTGGCCCTTGATCTCGGCCTCGTCGCGCATGCCGCCGACACTGAAGCGGTAGAACGGCCGGCCGAGCGATTCGGCGATGGACTTGCCGATGCTGGTCTTGCCCACCCCGGGCGGGCCAACCAGCAACACGATCGAGCCACTGATCTCGCCTTTCCAGGCGCCGACGGCGAGGAACTCGAGAATCCGCTCCTTGATGTCATCCAGCCCGGCGTGATGCTGATCAAGCACCTTGCGTGCATGCTTGAGGTCGAGCTTGTCCTTGCCGTAAACGCCCCAGGGCAGGGCGCTGGCCCATTCCAGATAGTTGCGGGTAACGGCGTATTCCGGCGAGCCGGTTTCCAGGATCGCCAGCTTGCCCAGCTCTTCATCAAGGCGTTTTTTCGCGGTGGCAGGCAGGGTCTTGCCCTCCAGGCGCTGCTTGAACTGCTCAAGGTCGGCGCTGCGGTCGTCCTTGGTCAGGCCAAGTTCCTGCTGGATGACCTTGAGCTGTTCCTTGAGGAAGAACTCGCGCTGGTGCTCGCCGATCTGCCGGTTGACCTCTGCCGAGATCTCGTTCTGCAGGTGGGCGACTTCCACTTCCTTGCGCAGCATCGGCAAGACTTTTTCCATGCGTTTGAGCATGGGCACGCAGTCGAGCACTTCCTGCAGCTGCTTGCCGGTGGCCGAGGTCAGTGCCGCAGCAAAGTCGGTCAGCGGCGACGGGTCGTTGGGGCTGAAGCGGTTGAGATAGTTCTTCAGCTCTTCGCTGTACAACGGGTTGAGCGGCAGCAACTCCTTGATCGCGTTGATCAAGGCCATGCCGTACGCCTTGACCTCATCGGTCGGCTCGGTCGACTGGCGCGGGTACTCGACTTCGACCAGATAAGGTGGGCGATGGTGTTTGAGCCAGGTACGGATGCGCACCCGGGTCAGGCCCTGGGCAACGAACTGCAGCTTGCCGTTCTCGCGGCTGGCGTGGTGGACCTTGACCAGGGTACCGTACTCGGGCAATGCCGAAGTGTCGAAGTGACGGTGATCTTCGGGGGGCGTATCCATGAAGAACAGCGCCAGCGAGTGGTGATCGGTCTTGGCCACCAGGTCGAGGGTTTCTGCCCATGGCTCTTCGTTGACGATCACCGGCAGCACCTGGGCCGGGAAGAATGGGCGGTTGTGAATCGGGATGACGTAGACTTTGTCTGGCAGCTGTTGGCCGGGCAGGGCCAGGGCATGGCCAGGGATTGCGGCGCCTTCGAGGTGTTCGATTTCGCTATGTTCGTCGGGCTGTTCCGAATGATCCTGCTGGTCGCTCATGAGGCACCTGAGTTAATGACTATGGTGCTTAGATGGGGTAAAGGCCAATGGGTTTCAAGCCAGCGTAGATGAAGAGGTTAGCGCGCTATTTATAAGGGACCAAAAAAAAGCGGAACCGTACAGGTTCCGCTTCTTTTATGCAGGTGATGCACTGGCGCGAGGATTAGTCGGCCAGTTTGTAAGCGATGATGTAATCACCCATCTTGGTGCCCAGCGAGCCGTGGCCGCCGGCGGTGACCAGCACATACTGCTTGCCGTCCTTGCCGGTGTAGGTCATCGGCGTGGCCTGGCCACCTGCTGGCAGGCGCGCCTTCCACAGTTCGGCGCCGTTGTGCACGTCATAGGCACGCAGGTACTGGTCGAGGGTGCCGCTGAGGAAGCCGACACCGCCCGCAGTGACCATCGAGCCGCCCATGCTCGGCACACCGACCGGCATACCGATCGGGATCGGCGTGCTGTCACGGGTGGTGCCGTTCTTGTGCTTCCACACCACCTTGTTGGTGAACAGGTCGATGGCGGCTACATAACCCCAGGCCGGTGCCTGGCATGGCACGCCCAGTGGCGACATGAAGGGGTGCATGATTACGGCGTACGGAGCACCGCTGTTGGGCTGCACGCCGCTGGTTTCACTTTCGCGCTTGCTGTCGGCAGCGACTTGCTCGCGCGGCACCATCTTCGACACGAAGGCCATGTAGTTGGGCGAGGTGAACATCAATTGGCGCACCGGGTCGATCGACACGCTGCCCCAGTTGAACACACCGACGTTGCCGGGGTAGATCAGGCTGCCCTGTTCCGACGGCGGGGTGTATTGGCCTTCGTAGCGTAGTTCGCGGAACTGGATGCGGCAGAGCATCTGGTCAAACGGGGTGGCGCCCCACATGGCCTGTTCGGTCAGGTCCGGGCCCAGCAGGTTGAGGTCGGAGCGGGCCTGGGTCGGGGCGGTGTGGTCACCCTTGACCGCGCCCTGCGGCACCGGGATCTCGCGGATCGGCACAATCGGCGTGCCGTCGCGACGGTCAAGTACATACAGGCTGCCCTGCTTGGTTGGCACGATCACCGCTGGCTTGATGCCGTCATCGGTCTTCAGGTGCATCAGGGTCGGCTGGCTGCCGACGTCCATGTCCCACAGGTCGTGGTGAGTGAACTGGTAGTTCCAGCGGGCCTTGCCGGTGGCCAGGTCCAGGGCAACGATACCGGCGCTGTACTTCTCGGCGCCCGGGGTGCGATCTGCGCCCCACTGGTCAGGGGTCTGGTTGCCCAGTGGCAGGTAGATCATGCCCAGGTCTTCATCGACGCTGGCGATCGACCACATGTTGGCCGAGTTGCGGCTGTAGGTCTTGCCAGGTGCCAGTGGCTTGGTGTCATCCGGGTTGTTGCTGTCCCAGTTCCATACCAGATGACCATCGTGCACGTCATAGGCGCGGATCACCCCGGACGGTTCGTTGGTTGACTCGTTATCGGTGACATGGCCGCCGATGATCACCAGATCGCGGGTAATCGCTGCAGGCGACGTCGAGTAGTAACCACCTGCGGTGAACGGGCCAATGCCGGTAGTCAGATCGATGACGCCCTGGTTGGCGAAGCCTTCGCAGACCTTGCCGGTGTCGGCGTTGATGGCGATCAGGCGCGCATCGGCGGTCGGCAGGTACAGGCGGCGCGGGCATGCCTGGGCAACGACCTGGCCAGCATCGGAAATTTTCGGCGCCGGGCTGCCGTCACGGCTGACGTAGCGGTTCTCGTCATAATAGGACGCACCCCGGCAGGTCATATGGGCGAAGCCCTTGAAGGTACCCACCGGGCTCTTTACTTGCGGGTCGAAGCGCCAGATTTCGGCACCGGTGTCCGGGTCCAGCGCCAGCAGCTTGCTGTGCGCAGTACAGGCGTAGAGCATGCCGTTGACCTTCAGCGGCGTGTTCTGGTTGGTCAGTTCGACCGGGTCGTTTTCAGTGGGCAGGTCGCCGGTGCGGATGCGCCAGGCTTCTTCCAGGCGGTAGGCATTCTGCGCGGTGATCTGGCGCAGCGGCGAGTAGCGGTCGCCGTGCTCGGTACGGCCATACGCCTGCCAGTCGCCGTCAGGCATGGCCGGGGCGGTGCTGGCCATTTCGCTGCTGTCGCGGTTGAACTCGCCGCGGATCTCGCCCGGGTGAGTGAACTGGCTGGCCAGAGCGGTGGCGCCGGCGGCAACTACTGCAACGCTGAGCAGCGCGGTGTTGGCTCGGGAGGCCGGGCCAAGCAGCGGGCGGCGTGTCCACGGCAGCAGCAGGACTACGCCAAGGGCGAACCAGATCGCCAGGCGCGGCACCAGTTGCCACCAGTCCAGGCCAACTTCCCACAGCGCCCAGGCGGTGCTGGCCAGCAGCACCACGCCGTAGACACCAAGGGCGATCTGCCGTTTGGCCAACAGCAGGATGCCGCTGACGGCAAAGCCGATGCCGGCCAGCAGGTAGTAAAGCGATCCGCCCAGCTGGCTGAGCTTGATACCGCCGGCCAGCAGGGCCAGGCCCATCAGCAACAGCAGCACGCCTAGCAGGCGCGGTAGCCAGCGGGTTCCGGTTTTGGCACCGTCAGTGCTCATCAAAGGTACTCCGTGAAAGTTGAGGTCAGAAACTGCTTTGAATCTTCAGGCCGGCGATCAGTGCGTCGTCGACTGCCGATACCCCGCCTGGATGGCGGATGTACTGCAGGTTGGGACGCACGGTGAGCCAGTCGGCCAGGTGCACGCCGTAGTAGAGCTCGGCGCTGTATTCGGTGTCTTGCACAGGCAGGTAGCCTGGGTTGTCGTAATCACTGATGCCGGCCGCCTGATTGGCCAGGCGGGCGTTCTTGCGGTAGCCGGGGTTGACGTGCACGCGGGCGAGGGCGAAACCGATGTCGTCCTTGGCCCGGGCATCGAATGGCCCCTTGTACAGCACACCTGCCTGAACGTAGTTGTCGATGGCATTGGTCTTCTTGTCGTGCAATGTGGCATTGGCAAACAAGCTCAGGCCGCGTGACTGGTCGGACGCCTGCGAGGTCACCTGCTGCTGCGCGCCGAGCCAGAAACCGTGTTTGCTCGAGCGGCTGCGGTAGGCAGCGCCGCTGATGGCGGCGGGTTGGCCACTGCTGTCGCGCAGTACGTCCTGAGCCTTGGCATTACTGTAGTAGTAGCCGGCGCGATATTCCCCTGCAAGTCCATTGACCTGTGGGCTCCAGACCAGTTCGATCGGCATCACCGCGCCCTGGGTACCGCTGCCGCTGAGCTTGAAGCCATTGCCCGACTCGAGGTTGGAAGGGTTCTGCTCGAACACGCCGACCTGGGCGTACAGCGTATCGCTCAGGTTGTAACGCACGCGCAGGGCCCATTGGCTGACCGGCCAGTTGTACCAGATGCCGCCAACCCAGTTGCCGACCTGCGAGCCGCAGAACGCCAGGTTCTGGAAGTCGCAGGGGAAGCTGTTGAAGTCTTCGCCTTCGCCGAAGCGGCCGAATTTCACGTCGAGGACGCCATCGAAGTACTTCTGCTTGATCCACAGCTGAGTCAGGCGCCAGGTCTGGCCGCGACCCCAGACTTCCTGGGCGGAGGTAAAACCCCCTACGCGCGGGTCGTTGATGCGGTCATTGCTGATGTTCTGGCCGTGGCGCTCGGTCACGGTCAACTGCACCTCGGTGGCGTTCCAGCCGAGGATCTTCTGCAGATCAAGGTGGCTGCCAAAGGTGAACTGGTCGCTGTAGCGCGCGCTGCGGTCATGGTCGTAGCCGCCATGCAGGTTGCTGCCCATTTCACCCGTGTAGCCGAGGGTGAAGTCGTAGCCGCGCTCGCGCAGGTCACTGCGGCTGCCGTTCCAGTCGCCAAGCATCCACGGCGAGTCACTGGCGAACATTTCACCGGCAAGCGTGGCGGGCGTAACGCCACAGAGGAGTGTGGACAGGCCTAAGGCGGCATAACGACTACGGGGTAGCTGGAACATGAGATAGCGCTATCTTTGGATTGACGAAAAATACCCAAGCGCATCGAAAAGCACGCTCTTCGATGGCGTATGGCTGTGGGAATATGGGCTGAAGCGATTCAGTGCGGCGGCAGGATATAGCGGAAGGGGTAATAAAAAAAGACAAAATGTCGCACTTGATTGTTACTGCTGCAGCAACAATGGGCCTAGCGCTATGGCTGTGGTCACCATGGCCAGCTCAATCGTGCCAGCCATAATGCCCCAGTGCGGTTCCTCAGAAGCTTGTACGCAGGCCAACCTCGACACTACGCCCAGGCGCTGGGGCAATGTCGCGCAAGATCGAACTGGCGTAGCGCACCGTCTGATTGGTCAGGTTCTCGCCGCGGACAAACGCCAGCCATTGGCTCTGGCCGACATCGAAGCGGTAGCCGACGCTTGCGCCCAAGGTGGTGTAGCCGTCAGTGCTGGTTTCGTTGGACGGCTTGCGTTGCTGCGAGGCTGCATGCTGTACATCGACGCGCGCCTGCCAGCGGTCCAGCGACCAGAGCAGGCCGCTGTTGAGGCGTAGCGGCGCAATCCGTGGCAGCGGCTCACCCGTGTCGAGGTTATTGGCGCGGGTGTAGTCGCCTGACAGTTCCAGGGCAAAGCTGCCGTAGCGGTTTTCCAGCAACTGCCAGCGATCCTGCGCCTCGATGCCATAGAAGCGCGCAGGCACACCTTGGTACAGGTATTCGGGAATATCACCGTGGTCATGATCGTGATCATCATCGCCATCATGATGATGCCCTTCACGCAGATTGCCGCTGCTGATCAGGCCAATGTAATTGCGAAAGTGGCTATAGAACACGCCGACACTGCCCTTGTGCGTGCCATTGTCAAACCGTAGGGCCAGGTCGGCGGCGATCGCCTTTTCCTTGTTCAGGCTGGCATCACCCACTTCATAGGCGCCGGTCGCCACGTGCGCACCATTGGCATACAGCTCATAGAAGGTCGGCGCGCGCTCGGTGTAGCCGAGGTTGGCCGCCAGCGACCAGATCGGGTCAAGCTGATACACCGCGCCTGAAGACAGGCTCACGGCATTGAAGGTACTGGTGCTGTCAGCGGCGGCGAAGTCCTCGTTGCCCTTGGCATCCGGGTCTACCCGGGTGTGTTCCAGACGTGCACCGAAGCTCAGGTTCAGGCGCTCGCTGGCCTGCCACTGCTCTAACAGAAACAGCGCCAGGCTGTCGGTGTCGGTGTAGGGCACGAAGGCTTCTTCACCCAACGCGGAGAACTGATTGCGGCTGACCTGCGCGCCGATCACCCCTTCCACTGGCCCCAGCGGTTGATGCCTGGCCTCGATGCGCGCCTCGTAGCCTTTGTTCTTGAAGGTGGTGTGCACTTCGCCGCTTTCGATCTCGCGGTGCTGGTAATCGGTGTAGCCAGCGTCGACCTTGACCGAGCTGAACGGGCCGTCCAGATCGCGCAGTTCAGAGGCGAAACCGTAGTGGTCCTGCTGCATGTCCAGGCGCACGCCGGGCTCGGCAACCGAGCCGTAGTTGCTGTCGTAACGGCTGTAGGATAACCCGCTGTAACCGTGCTCCCAGTGATAGGCGCCGCCAATAGCGCCGCCGTCCTGGCGACCGTTGCTGTTCTCCAGGCGGTGTTTGCTGCCCGGCTCGGCACTGTCGCGCACCTTGCCGCTGCGCGCATAGCCAGGAATGCGCAGGTCATTGAAGTGGCGGCTGTTGGCATCCAGGTGCAAGGCGAAGTTGCCGTCACCGGCTTCGAGCTTGCCGGCGCTGCTGCGGGTGGTGTCGGCGCCGCCGTAGCGCAGCTCACCCGCACCGTGAGTGCCGTCGATGGGGGCATCGGGGATGCGGTTGTCGAAGGTGTTGACCACGCCGCCGATGGCATTGCCGCCATACAGCAGCGCCGCTGGGCCGCGGACGATTTCAACCCGCTCGACGGTGACCGGGTCCAGTGGCACCGCATGGTCGTACGACAGCGACGAAGCATCCAGCGCGCCGACGCCATTGCGCAGGATACGAATGCGATCTCCGTCCAGGCCGCGGATCACCGGGCGGCTGGCGCCCGGGCCAAACCAGGTTGAGGCGACCCCGGGCTGCTTGTTGAGGGTTTCACCGAGGCTGGCGTGCTGCTGGTGCAGCAACGCGTCGCCTTCGAGCACTGTACTTGGCGCGGCAAGTTGAGCGCTGCCCAGCGGATTGGCAGTAATAACCTGTGGCTGCAGTTCAACGGCGTGGCTGGCGGGGGAGGCCAGCCAAAGGGCAGCGGCAAGCGGGGAAAGGCGCAGCGGTAGCGGCAACATGAGATCAAGCGTTCCTTGGCAAGGTATTAGTATTGTTACACTATAACATTGCTTGGCTGAGTGCTGGCCAGAGGTTTTTGCTTCTACACTCGTGTAATCTGCGCCTCTTTTCACCGCAGGAGCTCCGCATGAGCACGGCCAACCACAACGCATTGCACGGCAAGACGCTCGAGCAGATCCTCACCGAGCTGGTCGCTCACTACCAGTGGCAAGGCTTGGCCGAACGCATCGACGTGCGCTGCTTCAAGAGCGACCCGTCGATCAAGTCGAGCCTGGCCTTTTTGCGCAAGACGCCGTGGGCACGAGAGAAGGTCGAGTACCTGTACATCAAGCTGCAGCGCAAAGGCTGAATGGCTCGTCATCCATGGCTGAGCCTGGCTGCGCTGCTGGGCTGGTTCGGCTTGAGTGTGCAGCTGTACCTGGTGTTGCTGGCGCGCTGGCAGGAGCAGGCCAGCCTGATTGGCGGGCTGATCAATCTGTTCGGCTTTTTCACCGTCTTAAGCAATACGCTGGTGGCGACCGTGCTGAGCTACGCGGCGTTTGGCCACGCCGCGGCGGCACGGCGTTGGTTCTTGTCTGCGCGGGTCAGCTCAGGCATTGCTGCCAGCATTGTGCTGGTGTCGATTGCCTACAGCTTGCTGCTGCGCCACTTGTGGCATCCCCAGGGCTGGCAATGGCTTGCGGACGAGTTGCTGCACGATGTGATGCCGCTGCTGTTTGTAGTGTATTGGTGGCGAGTGGTGCCCAAGGGGCAGCTGCGCCTGTCTGACCTGGGCTGGTGGAGCCTGTATCCGGCGGTGTATTTCGCCTATACGTTGTGGCGTGGGCAGCAAATCGGGGTTTATCCCTATCCGTTCATTGATGTCGCCAGCCTTGGTTATGGGCAGGTGATGATCAATGCGCTGGTGGTGTTGGTCGCGTTCTGGGCGATCGGGCTGGTATTGCTGGCGCTGGATCGCTGGCAGGGGCGGCGAAGGACGCAGCCGCTACCCTGACCACGTCATTCCTGGGTCATGCGCGGTTCCTGTAGGAGCCGCCTTGTGTCGCGAAAGGGCGGCGAAGCGGCCCCACATTTTCAGCTTCGCCGCTGATATCGCCGGGCCAGCTTCGCTGGCCTATCGCGACACAAGGCCGCTGCTACAGGGCCGCAGCCCCGTATCTCGACTGAGACTACTCGTCGTCAGTACTCCCATCGGCGCGCCAGTAGGCGGCGGCTTTCAAGGCATCCTCATGAACGCCTTTTTCCAGCAGCAAGGTCTTGGCCTGTCGAGTCAAAGACTTCTCCAGCGCGACCCAGCTGTACAGCTCGCCCTCCGGCAAAGGCAACTCGCTGATCACTGCCAGCAGGTCCTGCTTGTCTCGTTGCACCCAGATCACCTCGACCTCAGCCTGGCTCGGCAACGGCTGGCGTTCCTGGTCGTCGGCAATCTGAATCAGCGCGAGCACCCGGCGACCTGCCGGCAACTCGTGCAAGCGCCGGGCGATGGCCGGGATCGCCGTCTCGTCGCCAATCAGCAGGTAGCTGTCAAAAATGTCCGGCACCACCAGCGAAGCCCTTGGCCCGGCGATGTTCAACACCTGGCCCGGTTCAGCCTGAGCAGCCCAGGTCGATGCAGGGCCGTCGCCATGCAGGACGAAGTCGATATCCAGCTCGCCGCTGGCCAGGTCATAGCGGCGCGGGCTGTACTCGCGCATGGTCGGCCGAGCGCCACCGTCGCGGCCCGACTGGCGCGCATCGATGGCCGCCTGTTCGGCAGCAGTCACGCCGAACAACAGCTTGATATGGTCGTCGCTGCCGAGGCTGACAAAGCCTGCCAGCTCCGGCCCGCCAAGAGTGATGCGGCGCATGCGCGGAGTCAGATCGGTCACCCGCAGTACCTGCAGCCGACGCTGTTTGATTTCGTGATTGACGCGGTGAATGCTGTTGTTCATCAAGTGTTCTCCGTGACGGAATCGGCCGGGCCGGCGGCAATGGCCTTGGCGGTGTCGTTGAGCAGATTGCTGACCCGCTCGATCTCGGCGCTGTTCCAGCGGCCGCTGTGCATATGCAGGGCATGGCGCAGGTTGCCCACGGCCTCATGAATTTCCGGTGGGCGATCATGGCCACGCAGTGCCCGCTTGCTGACTTCGATGCGCATGCGCACACCATCGACGGCGACGGCTTGCTCGGTCAGGGCAGTGCGCCCGGCATCGGTAATGGCGTAAAGGCGTTTGCTGCCCTGGACCTGGCCGCTGATCAGTTCGGCTTCTTCAAGGAAATTCAGGGTTGGATAGATCACGCCGGGGCTCGGGCTGTAGCTGCCATCGAACAACGTCTCGATCTGGCGAATCAGGTCGTAGCCATGGCCGGCCTGTTCGGCAAGCATGGCCAGCAGCAGCAATTTCAGGTCGCCGGGGGCAAATACCCGCGGGCCGCGCTCGCCGCGGGCGGGGCGGCGGTCGAAGGGATCGTGATCACGCATGGTCTAAAGGCTCTGTCTGCGATATATCGTTAGATACTACTCAAGATATATCTTAAGACAAGCCAAAGATAGTGATGATTCTCATTTGGTTATTCGATCAGTCACCACCCGGGCTGTCCGGGCGGTGACTGTGCTGTCAGTGATTGGCCGCTAACTGAGGTGGTTTGCACTCGGTGCTACTGCCTGGTTCGAGATACGGCATCAGGATCGGTGCCATGCCTTTAAGCGCCTGCACTGGCAATGCCGAAGTGAAGGTGAAGGCCTCTGCCGTGCGCCCCGGCACAAAGGCGGTGAGAGTGCCGAAGTGGTTGTCGCCCAGGAAGAACACGAAGGTTGCGGTGCGGTTCAGCGAGCGCGAACCGATCAGCCGACCGCCAGCGCCAAAGCTCTCGATGCGGTTGTCGCCGGTACCGGTCTTGCCGCCCATCACCAGTGGCGTGCCATCGTGCAGCTTGAAGCTGCCGGAGATACGCCTTGCCGTACCGGCGTCTACCACTTGCGACATGGCGCCTTTAAGCGCGCGTGCGACTTCAACCGGCAGAATCCGCTTGCCGCGGTCCGGATCGCTGATCAGCTTGGTCTCATACGGCGTATTGGCGGCAAAGTGCAGGGTGTCGAGGCGCAGTGTCGGCAAGCGCACACCGTCGTTCTGGATGATCCCGACCAGCTCGGACAGCGCTGCCGGACGATCGCCCGAGCTGCCGATGGCGGTGGCCAGGGATGGCACAAGATGATCGAACGGGTAGCCGACCTGCTTCCAGCGTTGATGTATATCGAGAAACGCCTCGATCTCGACCATGGTCCGGATACGACTGTCACGGGCACCCTGGTGGCGGCTCTTGAACAACCAGCCATAGACTTCCTGGCGCTCGAACCGACCGGCATTGAGCATCTCGCTCAGGCTCGCGCCGGGGTTTTTCAGCAGGTAACCGAGCAGCCACAGGTCAAGCGGGTGCACCTTGGCGATAAAGCCCTGGTCGGGCAGGTCGTATTTGCCGGGGCCGTAACTGTCGTACATCTGCGAAAGGCGACCATCGTCGAGCTTGGCCAAGGCCTTTTTGTCGCCCTTGCTGTGCGCGCGGACGAAGGCGTTGAAAGTTTCCTGGGAGGCTTCCGGGAACAGATAGCGGTGCACCGCTGCCAGCCGCTGCGGGGTGACCCGCATGCTGTCGAGGAAGGTATCCAGGCGCTGTTGCGAGGTCTTGCGCTGGTACTTTTTCCAGAAGCGCATGAGGTAGTTGCTGCCTTCGCGATCAGCAAAGCGTGCCAGGTATTCCTGCCGGCGCGGGTCGCCATCGTCTTTGAGCAGCATCGCCCGGTTGAACGGTTGCTGGTAGGTGACATAGCGGACGATGTCGCGCATCAGGCGAATGAACGGCAGGTTGATCGACTCGCGCAGTGCGTCCTTGAGGGTCGGGTTACGACCGTTGTCTTCCTTGCGGAAGTTGTTGAACACATGCATGCCACCGCCGGTAAAGAATGCCTCACCGGTATTGGCCGAGTATTTGCGCTCAAGCGCTGCGTCGAGCATCGCATCGAGGTTTTGATTCTTGCTGTTGAGGGTCAGCCATTCCAGCGACCATTGGGTCAACCGGTCAAGCTCGGCGACATCCACCTTCTTCAGCTCGCTGACTGGCTTGCCGGCATACTTGTCGTGCAGCTCGGCGATGATCTGCAGGTAGGTGGTGAGCACCCGCAGCTTGGCGGTGGAGCCCAGCTCGAGCTTGCTGCCCTCGTTGATATCGAAGGCCTGGTCGGTGCTGTCGGTTTGCACACGAACCCGCGAGCCATCGGCGGTACGTTCGAACAGAGTGAAGCTGTAGCGCACCTGATCGGTAGTCTTGCTGGTCAGCAAGCGCTCGCCGATAAGGCCCATCTCCCCGGCAAAAGCTGGATCGGAGAGTTTTTTCAGATAGTCGCTGACCTGGTTCTGCAGATCACCCTGCAGGGTACTGGTGGCCGACAGGTCGAGGCGGTCGAGGTCATACAGAGGCCGGTTGAGCATCCCGGCCAGGCGGTTGCGGGCCAGGCTGATGCCCTTGTTGGTGATGATCGGGACGATGGTCGGCTGCGCTACCCAATCGCGATAGCGCGCTTTGCTGGCCAACGCGGCATCCGCCAGTGGCCGCTCGATGATATTCGCCGCAGCCAGCACGCGAATATGCGAGTCGGTCAGTTCGGCCAGCTCGATGCGGCCTTTGGACAGGTAATGCGAAGGGCGGCGCTGGGCGATCATCAACGACAGCACCTGGCGCAAGGCCAGGCCCCGCTCGACAAGGCTGTCGGCATCGGTGGCAGTCGAGGCGAGGGCGCGGTTGACCTGATCGAAGTCCGCGCCATACCAGACGCGCAAACCTTCGGCCATGCCGTGCACTTCGCCGTGGCCAGGTACTGCCGACAGCGGCACGCTGTTGAGGTAATCACGCACGATGCGCTGGCGCGACTCGGTGGTATCAGGGCCGCCCTTGTACGCGCGCACGCTGGCCGAGAGCATCTGGCGCAGTTTTTCGCTCCCCGAAACGGTCAGGCCGTCCGGTGAATGGCGGTATTTCTCCAGCTGGGTGGCCAGCGTGCTGCCGCCGGCCGACTGGCCGGGCAGGGCGAAGTACTTGGCAATCTGGCTGTAGGCGGCCTTGGCGAAGCGTGGCCAGTCCACTGCCGGGTTGTTGCGCGGGTCGGCCGGGTCGAGCAGGTCGCGGTTCTCGATAAACAGCAGGCTCTTGACCATCACCGGTGGTATCGCGGCAAAGTCCGGGTACAGGTGCTGCGGGTAGTTGTACTGGTAGAGCATGTCGCCGCGACAATCGGTGATGGTCAAACCCGCCTGGATTTTCTCGACAAAAGGCACAAACAGGCCGTGGTCGACATAGTCCATCAATGCCGGAGAAAACCGGACCTGCTCGCTGATCAGGTAATCGCGCTTGAGCAGACGCGGCAGAAACTCACCCAGCGCGCTGTAGCCCAGGCGCTTGTCGAAAGGCCCTTCACCGGGGTAGACGATGGCATCGCTGGGGCCTGGCTCCAAGCTGTAGGTCAAGGTCGCGGCCAGGCGGCTGAACTCGCGCGATTGCAGGTTCGAGGTCTGCATTTCGTCATAGGCCGCAAAGCCGATGGCAATCATCGCCAGCAGCACGACGAGAATGATCAACCGCCACCACAACCTGCGCTGACGAGGTGGTTTTGGCGGCGGAGCATTATCCAGACCTGCTTCAGGTGCTTGGGTGCTGGAGGGTTCCGATTGCCACTGTGCGCCCATAGTCATCTATCCGGCCAAGTAATTTCGTCTTGCGTGTCTGAAGCTTAGACGCTGACCGCAGCAGGTGAAAATTTTGTGAGCGGCATCGGCGGCATGCCGCGCTGACACTGCCGACACCTGCTGCAAACGCTTAGGCGGCCTGCTCGCTGTGGGGCTCGAAGCTGTCGGCCCGAGCCAGTTGCCACATCCGCGAATAGAACTGCCCATCGACCTCGCCGGTGAGCAGCTCGCCCGGTTTGAGAAACACGTGCATCTGCGAGAACAGCTTGATTTCGGTTGCCGAAATCCGCCGTACCAAGTGCTTGGCCTCCAACTGCGCCGGGTGCTCCAGGCCAGCCGCCGCGAGCATTTCGGCCAGCGCGCGCAGGGTATTGTGGTGGAAGTTGAGGACGCGGTTGGCTTTGTCCGGCACCACCAGCGCCCGCTGGCGCAGTGGGTCCTGGGTAGCGACCCCGGTCGGGCACTTGTTGGTGTGGCAGCTTTGCGACTGAATGCAGCCGATGGCAAACATGAAGCCACGCGCCGAGTTGGCCCAGTCGGCACCGATGGCCAGCACGCTGGCGATGTCGAAGGCGCTGACGATCTTGCCGCTGGCGCCGAGCTTGATCTTGTCTCGCAGGTTCAGCCCGACCAGGGTGTTGTGCACGAACAGCAGCCCCTCACGCAGGGGCACGCCGATATGGTCGGTGAATTCCACCGGCGCGGCGCCGGTGCCGCCTTCCTTGCCGTCGACGACGATGAAGTCGGGCAGGATGCCGGTCTCGAGCATGGCCTTGGCGATGCCCATGAATTCCCACGGGTGCCCCAGGCAGAACTTGAAACCAACCGGCTTGCCGCCGGACAACTGGCGCAGTTGGGCAATGAACTGCATCAACTCGATAGGCGTCGAGAAGGCGCTGTGACGGGACGGTGAAATGCAGTCTTCACCCATCAGAATGCCGCGGGTTTCGGCAATTTCGGCGGTGACCTTGTGCTTGGGCAGGATCCCGCCATGGCCCGGCTTGGCGCCTTGGCTCATCTTGATCTCGATCATCCGCACCTGCGGATTGCGCGCCTGCTCGGCAAAGCGCTCGGGGTCGAAACGGCCATCGGCGGTGCGGCAACCGAAGTAGCCACTGCCCAGCTCCCAGGTCAGGTCGCCGCCGTGTTCGCGGTGATACGGGCTGATGCTGCCCTCGCCGGTGTCATGGGCAAAGTTGCCCAGCTTGGCGCCCTGGTTGAGTGCGCGAATGGCGTTGGCGCTAAGCGAGCCAAAGCTCATCGCCGAGATGTTGAAGATCGATGCCGAGTACGGCTGGGTGCACTGTGGGCCGCCGATGATGATCCGAAAGCTCGCAGGGTCCGCCAGCGGCGCCGGGCGCATCGAATGGCCGATGAACTCGAAGCCCGACTGGTAAACGTCGATCAGGGTGCCGAAGGGTTTGTCCGAAGCCTCGTTCTTGGCCCGCGCATAAACCAGCGAGCGCTGCGCGCGGGAGAATGGCAGGGCGTCGCTGTCGGATTCCAGCAGGTACTGGCGGATTTCCGGGCGAATGGCCTCGACCAGGTAGCGAATATTGCCCAGGATCGGGTAGTTGCGGCGCACCGCGTGGCGCTTTTGCAGCAGGTCGAACACGCCGATCAGGCTCAGTACGGCGCTGGTCAGGGTGAGCGGCCAGAGCCATTCATGATGGATGAACGGCAGGCTGGCGAGGGTGAAGAGGACGCATGCGGCGAAAAATGCATAGCGGCTGAGAAGTGACAGGCTCATACGAAATCCTTGCGATGGCTCGGTCAGGCTCAGGGCCTGGGGCAAACCACGACCATAGCGCTAACGCCCGGCACATGGCCAGCGCAGTCAGCCGCGCAGCAGCTTTTGCCGCCAGCCATCCTGCTCCTCGGCAGCTGCCTCGAGCAGAACCACATAGCGCCCGCCGACCCGCGTTGCCACGGGCACACCGTCCTTGTACAGCAGCCGATTACCGGCCACTGCCGGCAGTTTTCCGCCTGGCAGCAGGGTGCCAAGCAGATTCAGTGGATCGCTGCCGCTGATCAGCACCAGCTCGCCATCCAGCGGCCTGCGCCTGACCTGGCGCAGCAGCCCGACTGCGTCCGGCAGGGCAAATTGTTCGCCGGCCAGCCCGGCAATAAACCGCCCGCCGCGGATTTCGCCGCGGGCCTCCAGGCGCTGGTAGCAGCGCAGTAGCTCACGCCAGCTTGGCAGCGCGTCCGATTCACGCGTCAGCAGACGCCAGCAGATCACCCCGTAGCGGCGCAGCAGCGCCCGCGCAATGTATTCGAGGCGCAGGTCGTGATCGGGTTCGTCGCTGGTGCGCCGGAGCAGTGCCCAGCGCCCGGCATGGGCCATGTCGCTGAACAACGCTGGCCGACCACGCCGGCTGATACGCGGTTTGCGCTTGGCGGCGGGGCTGATCAGGCAGCGCAAGCCGATGAAACTGTCGGCGCCGACCAGGCCGGCCCCGACCAATTCCTGCAATGCGGTTTCCAGCTCACTGGGCAGCAGATGCGCCTCCTGTGAGAGCTCCTCGAAAAACAACGCCCCTTGCGCCTGCAGTGCGGCATGCACACGCTGCGCCCGCGGCCCGAGGCTGGCGACCTCAGGTGTGCTGGTCAGGCTGCGCCATAGACTCAGATGCTCGCGTGGCAACAGTGCCAGTGGCGTACTCGCCAAGGTGCTGCTGGCCGCAGTCGACGCCAGCCTGCTCCAGGCCCATTGGCCGCTGCGGCAGGCCTCATCCAGCCATTGCGGGCTGTAATCGCTGATGCGCGCCGGCAGCAGGTCGGCCTCCCAGGCACCGGCGCCGCCGGGGAACCCTTGCAGTTGGCCGAGTATTTCGCCGAGCGCCTCGCGGCCGCGCATACGCTGATCCTGCGCCAGGTGTTGCCAGTCGAACAGAAAGCGCATGTAGTCCTGCAGGCTGACCGGTTCGATCTCCCGGCGCAGCCGCTTGACCGTGTAGCGATGGATGCGCGCCAGTAGATGCCGCTCACACCACTGCAGCGCCTGCGCGCCTGGGCTGAAATAGCCGCGCAACAGCACGCCTTGTTGTTCAAGGGCGGCCAGGGCCTGCTCGATCTGCGCCGGCGGCAGGCCCAGTGATGCGGCTATCTGCTCACGGCTTTGCGGGCCGCATCCGCTCAGGCGAGAGCGCAGCAGCTCGCCTAGGGCGCTGTCGGCATCGACCGGTGTATCGAAGCCCGGTAACAAGGTCACGGCCGGCTCGAACAGTGCCTGCGGGTACAGCGCGTTGAACAGGTTCAAGCGCTCACGGGCCACCCACAGCGGCTGCTCGGGGCCGTTCAGACGGCTGCTGCGACCGCTCTTGGCCAGCCGTTGCAGCAGCGCCAGCCAGCCCGGATTGGCCGCTGCCTCGGCCTGGCTGATGCAACCCAGGCTCATCAGCGCCTCGTGCATCTCGTCGCTGTTGCTCGGTTGCGGCCATGCTTCCTGGGCCACCGCGGTGATGGCGTCGGCATCCAGCGCGCCGAGATCATCGGCGCTGTCGACCTCGCTCCAGCGCCGGTTGAGCACCGCCTGGGTACGCCGCTCTTCCAGCGGTGCATCGTCCAGAAACGCATAGGGCCGGGCATTGAGAATGGCCGCTGCCAGCGGCGAAGGTGCCGGCAGGTCGCGGCTGATCAGGCGTAACTGGCCGCCTTCCATGCGTTTGAGCAGGGCCAGCCAGGCGTCGCTGTCCAAGGCTTCGTGCAGGCAGTCGTGCAAGGTCTGGGCAACCAGCGGATGCTCAGGAATCTGCCGCTCGCCGGCGATGTTTTCCAGGCAGGCCAGTTGGTCGGGGAATACTGCTGCGACCAGGTCTTCGCTCTTCATCCGCTGGATTTGCGGGGCCACCTTGCGCCCGCCGACAAAGCGCGGCAAGGCCAGCGCGACCGAGGCAATCCAGCGCCAGCGCACGCCAAACAAGGGCGCGTCGAGCACCGCCTGGATCAGGATCGCCTCGGCGCTGTTGCTCGAGAGATAGCGCCACACTTCATCCAGCTCGAAGCTGTGGCCAGCAGACAGCGACAGCACGATCGCGTCTTCACTGGCCGCCGCCTGCAGCTCGAAGTTGAAAGTGCGGCAAAAGCGCTTGCGCAGGGCCAGCCCCCAGGCGCGATTGATGCGGCTGCCGTAGGGCGAGTGGATGATCAGCTGAGTCCCGCCGGACTCATCGAAAAAGCGCTCCATGATCAGCGTCTGCTGGGACGGTAAAGCGCCCAGCACCTGCCAGGTGCGCCCCAGATAATCGATCAGTTGGCTGACGCAGGCGTCATCTAGCTGGTACGTAGTTGCCAGCCACTGACTGACCGGTTCAAACGCACCCTGGCTGGCTTGCAACTGCTGATCGAGTTGGCTTTGCAGGCGTGCGACTGCCGCCGATAGTTCATCGCTGCGCCCGGGCGCCTCACCGAGCCAGAACGGGATGGTCGGCGGGAGCCCGCGCGCATCCTCGACCCGTACCTTGCCGGCCTCGACCCGTAGGATGCGATAGGAGGCATTGCCGAGCTGGAAGATATCGCCGGTGATGCTCTCTACTGCGAAGTCTTCGTTGACGCTGCCGATGTTCAGCGCCTGGGGCTCGAGCAGCACGCTGTAATCGGCGTTCTCGGGGATGGTGCCGCCACTGGTCAACGCCGTCAGCTGGCTGCCGCGGCGGCCGCGCAACATGCCGCTGACCGCGTCACGGTGAACATACGCACCGCGCACGCCGAGGCGGCCGTTGTAGCCTTCGGCAAGCAAGCGCAGCAGCGCCTGATAGTGCTCATACTCCAGCGCGGCAAATGGTGCGGCCTGGCGCAGACAATCGAACAAGCCCTGCTCCGACCAGGGCTGGTTGCTGACTTCGGCAACGATCTGCTGGGCCAGCACATCCAGCGGCGCCTTGGGTATGTGCAGCTCATCCAGTTCGCCGCGGCGCACGCATTCCAGCAGCGCCACGCATTCGATCAAGTCGTCGCGCGAGGTGGCGAACAGGCGCCCCTTGGGCGTGCCGTCGACCTGGTGGCCAGAGCGGCCAACGCGCTGGATGAACGCCGCGATCGAACCCGGCGACGCGATCTGGCAGACCAGCTCGACCTCGCCGATATCGATGCCCAGTTCCAGCGATGCTGTGGCGACCAGCACCTGCAGCTCGCCAGCCTTCAGGCGCTGCTCGGCCAGCAGGCGGTGCTCCTTGGCCAGGCTGCCGTGGTGCGCGGCAACCACCTGCTGACCAAGCCGCTCGCCGAGGTGGCGAGTCAGGCGTTCGGCCAGTCGGCGCGTATTGACGAACACCAGAGTCGTGCGATGGGCGCCGGCCAGCTCGGCCAGGCGGTCGTAGACCAGATTCCAGGCATCACTGGACATCACCGCGCCGAGCGGCACCGGCGGCACCTCTATGGCCAGGTCGCGCTGGCGCGCGTGGCCGACATCGACGATGGCGCAGGGCCGCTGCTGGCCGACCAGAAATTGCGCCACGCGTTCGACCGGGCGCTGCGTAGCTGATAAGCCGATGCGGCGTAATGGCTTGCCGGTCAGGGCTTGCAGGCGCTCCAGCGTCAGCGCCAGATGGCAGCCGCGCTTGTTGCCGGCCACGGCGTGGATCTCGTCGACGATGACCGTGTGCACGCTGCCCAGACCTGCGCGCCCGGACGCCGAGCCGAGCAGCACATAAAGCGATTCAGGCGTGGTCACCAGAATATGCGGTGCGCGCCGGCGCATCGCTGCGCGCTCTTTTTGCGGGGTGTCGCCGGTGCGTACCGCGGTGGTGATCTGCGGCGCCTGTAGCCCCTGCGCCTGAATCACCTGGCTGATGCCTTCGAGCGGCGCCTGCAGATTCAGGCGGATGTCGTTGGACAGTGCCTTGAGTGGCGACACGTAGATGACCTGAGTCTGCTCAGCCAATTGACCGTCATTGGCCAGACCCTCGCGGAACAGCTCGTCGAGTACCGCCAAAAAGGCGCTGAGGGTCTTGCCCGAGCCGGTCGGCGCTGTCAGCAGTACCGATTGGCCGGCATGAATCAGCGGCCAAGCGCGGGCCTGGGCGTCGGTAACCGTGGCGAAGCGCTGGCGGAACCAGCTGCTGACGGCGGGATGAAACAGCGCGAGGGCAGGGTGCTGCGAGGTAGGCAGGTTCATGTTCTGGTTATGGCGCTCGAACGCGCACTTGGCAAGGGGCCGTTCGTCTAGCGGCGTTTGCTTGATACGCGGGGAGGTTGGATCGGCTATCCTCGCCGGCTTAATCCTGCCCCGAGTTATCCATGCCGAACATCATCCGCATCGCCGCCGCTCTGCTCATCGACCCGCAAGGGCGCACGCTGCTGGTGCGCAAGCGCGGCACTCAGGCGTTCATGCAGCCAGGCGGCAAGATCGATGCAGGGGAGACGCCGCTGGCAGCATTGGGCCGTGAGCTGGAAGAAGAGCTCGGCCTGCGCATCGATGCCGCTGCGGCCGAGTACCTGGGCCAGTTCAGCGCGCCGGCAGCGAACGAACCGGGCTTCGAGGTTCAGTGCGAGCTGTTTCGCGTCGACTGTGCCACCACCGTAGCGCCCGCAGCGGAGATCGAAGAAGTGCTGTGGATGACCGCCGAGCAACCGTCGGCACCACTGCTGGCGCCGCTGACCCGCGACCTGATTCTGCCGCTGTACCGCCGGTTGCTCAACGCACCGCGCTGACCCCATCAAGGGTGGCGAACGAGGTGTCCTTGGCGGTTAGCAGGAAGTCACGCATGTACGGCGCATCGAGCATGTCGGTGCGCACCCCGGCGTAGAGCGTGGCAAACAGTCCCTTTTCGCCCAAGCGCTTGCCCTTCACATAGCCGCGCGAGCTGTATTCGTGCAGGGCCCAGTGCGGCATGCCGCAGACGCCACGACCGCTGGCCACCAGCTGCATCATCATCACCGTCAGCTCCGAGGTGCGGATGGCGGCGGGCTCGATGTCGGCGGGTTCGAGAAAGCGGGTAAAGATGTCGAGACGGTCACGTTCCACCGGGTAGGTGATCAGGGTCTGGTCGACCAGATCCTGCGGCACGATGTACGGCTTGCTCGCCAGCGCATGCTGGTTGGCTACCGCCAGCATTGCCTCGTAGGTGAACAGCGGCACGTAAGTGATCCCGGCCAGGTCGAGCGGGTCGGAGGTCACCACCAGGTCGAGATCGCCACGGGCCAACGCCGGCAGCGGGGCAAAGGCAAAGCCAGAGGCCAGGTCCAGTTCGACTTCCGGCCAGGCATCGCGGAACTGGTCGATGGTCGGCATCAACCATTGGAAGCAGCTGTGGCATTCGATCGCCATGTGCAGGCGCCCTGCAGTACCACCGGCCAGCCGCGCGATGTCGCGTTCGGCACCGCGCAGCAAGGGTAGAGTGGCGTCCGCCAGTTGCAGCAGGCGCAGGCCAGCGCTGGTAAAGCGAATCGGCTTGGTCTTGCGCGCGAACAGCGGCATGCCCAGGCGCTCTTCAAGTTCCTTGAACTGATGCGAAAGTGCCGACTGGGTCAGGTGTAAGCGCTCGGCGGCCTCGACCAGGCTGTCTGATTCGCGCAGTGCATGAAGGGTTTTCAGGTGACGAATTTCAAGCACGACCAACTCCGGAGCTAAACGCGATAGTGCGTGAGTTTGGCTCATGTTGGCGCGGTTTGTCGATCTGCAGGTGTGGCCCAGGCGGTCTTAATGTTGCCTGAGTGGCCGCCTGGCAGGGTTCATCAAATTGTCACGCAAGTGTGGCAGCGCTTTTCAATCAAGTTGATCAGACTGGCGGACTAATTGGGCTTTGCGTGCTGGTGTTGCTTGATGCGTTTTTTATTGTTTGTGTTGATGCTATGGGGCGCTGCGCCGAGCACCATTGCCATGGCGCGCTGCGATGCCAGTGTGGCACTGCAGCGCGCTGACCTGGGGGCGCTGAGCATGGTCTATCAAAGCGTCGGCGCGCCGTCAGATCCTGCGCTGTTGCTCGTCATGGGGCTGGGCGGTCAACTGATCCACTGGCCCGACGATGTCGTGGAAGCCCTGTGCCGACAGGGCTTTCGGGTGATCCGCTACGATAATCGCGACGTTGGTCTGACCCGCTGGAATACAGCGCCGGCCTCGGCCAACCTGACGTTCGAGGCGCTGCGCTACAAACTTGGTCTGAGCGTATCGGCGCCTTACAGCTTGACCGATATGGCCGAGGATGGCGTGCAACTGATGGACGCACTGCACATCGAGCAGTTTCATGTACTGGGGGTGAGCATGGGCGGCATGATTGCCCAGCATATGGCCGCCATGCAGCCGCAGCGGGTGCGCAGCCTGACCCTGGTGATGTCCAGCTCCGGCGCCGCCGGCCTACCGCAACCCAGCGCAGCGTTGCTGCAGTTGCTGGCGCGGCGCAGTGCTCCGAGCCGTGCTGTGGCCATTGAGCAGCAGGCTGACATGCTCGCCGCATTGGGCAGCCCGCAGGTGCAGGATGAGCGCCAGGAGCTGATTCAACAGGCGGCGCAGGCCTATGATCGGGCATTCAATCCGCAAGGCGCCAAGCGCCAGATTCTGGCGATTCTGGCTGAGCCGAGCCGAGTCGAGCTGCTCAATCAGCTGCGCGTGCCGACGTTGGTGGTGCACGGTACCGCAGACCCGCTGCTACCGGTGATGCACGGCGTGCACCTGGCGGCGCATATCCAGGGCAGCCAGTTGCGCTTGATTCCGGGGCTTGCGCATCGTTTTCAAGCGCCGTTCAAGGCGCCTCTGCTGGGCGCGGTCTTGCCATACCTGAAAGCCCAGCGTGAGAAACCCTCTCACCTCGCCACACTGTAATAGCGGGGAGTGCTCAGTGCAGGCGCACCCATACGGTCACCAGCAAGGTCGCGGCGATCAGCCAGGCCAGCGTGGCCAGCGCCAGCGATGCCTCCAGGCGCATGCGCTCGACCAGCACATACAGCGTCAGCAGATAGACGAAGTAGGGGATGATCGACCACATGCCGAACACGATGGTGGTTTTCAGGTCCTCAATCGAGCGGCCCTTGCCGACAATGTAGTGAGCGATCAGGGCGAAGGTCGGAAACAGCGGCACCAGCCCGGCAATGTAGTAATTGCGGGTCTTTGACAGGATTGCCAGAAGAATCACCACACCCGCGCCGAGTGCCGCTTTCAATATCAGGTCCACAGAATTTTCCCGTAGCGATTGAGGTCAGCCGAGGCCGTATTTTTTCACCTTGTCGAACAGCGTGGTCTTGGCCATGCCCAGCTCCAGGCTGGCCTGGCTCAAGTTGCCGCCGCTGCGTTGCAGCGCATCACTGAGCAGGTTGCGCTCGAATGCCTCCACCGCTTCGGCAAAACCCAGGCCCTGGCTGGCGCCGCCGCTGGCGGTTTTCTTGAATGCCGGCAAGCCAAGCGCATAGCGTTCGGCGACGTTGCGCAGCTCGCGAACGTTGCCTGGCCAGTCGTGGGACATCAACCGCGACAGGGTGTGGCTGTCCAGCTCAGGTGTTTCGCGGTCAAAGCGCAGCGCCGATTGCTGTAGAAAGTGCTCGAACAACTGCAGGATATCCTCACGTCGTTCGCGCAGCGGCGGCAGCTCAAGGGTAACCACATTGAGCCGGTAATACAGGTCGCTGCGGAACTGGCCGCTCTGGCCTAACGCATTCAGATCAGACTTGGTCGCGGCAATCAGGCGGCAATCCACTGCTATGCTCTGGTTCGAGCCCAGCCGCTCCAGGGTCCGCTCCTGCAGCACGCGCAGCAGCTTGATCTGCAGGTTGATCGGCATGCTCTCGACTTCGTCGAGGAACAACGTACCGCCGTTGGCATGCTCGATCTTGCCAATGCGGCGCTTGCCAGCACCGGTGAAGGCATTGGCCTCGTGGCCGAAAATTTCACTTTCGAAGAGGTTCTCCGGCAACCCGCCGCAGTTGAGCGCGACGAACGGTTGCGCCTGGCGCCGGCTGAAGTCGTGCAGGCAGCGGGCGACCAGTTCCTTGCCGGTGCCGGTCTCACCTTCGATCAACACATTGGCCGAGGTGTCGGCGACATTGGCGATGAGTTCGCGCAGCTCCTGCATGGCCGGCGAGCGGCCGATGATGCGGCCCTCCAGCGTACTCTGGCTGGCCAACTGGCGGCGCAATGACACCACCTCGCGGGCCAGGCCGCGTTGTTCCAGGGCCCTGCGTACCACTTCGACCAGACGCTCGGGCGAGAACGGTTTCTCCATGAAGTCGTAGGCGCCGTTGCGCATTGCGCCGACAGCCATGTCGATGTCGCCGTGGCCGGTGATCAGCACCACCGGCAGGCCGCGGTCACGGGCCTTGAGCCGGCTCAGCAGCTCCAGGCCATCGATGCCGGGTAGGCGAATGTCGCTGACCACGATGCCGGCGAAGTCGTCGCCGATGCGCTCCAGGGCAAGCTCGGCGCTGCCCACGCCTTCGCAGGCGATGTCTTCCAGAGCCAGCGCCTGCTGGCAGCCGAGCAGTACATGCGGGTCATCTTCGACGATCAGGACGGTCAAGGGTGCTTGGTTCATGGGGACCCTTCGCTCATGGCTGCTGTGGCGGTTGTGTGGGGGCGTTGACCAGCGGCAGGGCGAGGACGAACGCCGTACCGCCGCTGGCGGGGTGCTCGACGCTGAGTGAACCTTTGGCGGCAGCTGCGAGGCTTGCCGACAAGGTCAGGCCCAGGCCCAGGCCGTGTTCGCCCGGTTTGGTCGTGAAAAACGGCTCGAACAGGTGCTTGCGCGTATCGTCATCGATACCGTGACCATTGTCGCGCACCAGCAACCGGTATTTGTCGGCCTGGAGTTCACCTTCCAGCCACAGCTGCGGCTGCGGCTGGCTGGCCATGGCGTCCAGCGCGTTGCCGATGAGGTTGACCAGAATCTGCTCGAGGCGGGTCTGATCGATGGCCAGCAACTGATCCTCGTACAGATTGTGCAGCTGCACATGGCTGCCGGCAATCCGGTTGGCCAAGACCTGCAGGCTGGCCTCCACGGCCTGTGCCAGCGAAGCCTGGCCACCGTCATCGGCGCGGCGGGCGAACGAGCGCAGGCTGGCGGTGATCCGCCCCATGCGGTCGATCAGGCCGTTGATGGTCTGCAGGTTGGCACTGGCAGTTTCCAGTGCGCCGCGCTCAAGGAAACGCACGGTATTGCCCGACAGCGTGCGCAGCGCTGCCAGCGGTTGGTTGAGTTCGTGGGCGATGCTGGTCGACATCTGCCCGATGGCCGCCAGCTTGCCGGCCTGGACCAGCTCGTCCTGCGCCTGGCGCAGGGTCTGTTCAGCATGCCGGCGCTCGCGAATCTGGCCCTTGAGGCGTTCGTTGCTGGCGCGCAGGTCCGCCGTGCGCTCGGCAATCTTGCGTTCAAGGTGGCTGTTGGCTTCTTCCAGCGCCTCACGTGCGGCCAGGCGCGTGGCGATGACCTTGCGCCGTTCGTTCCAGGCAATGCCAAGGATGGTCAGCAAGGCGAAGGCCACCGCGACCAGCACGCCCTGGATCATCGACTCGCGGCGCAGGTCCTGCAGTGGCGTGAGCAGGGTGAAGTGCCACGGCGTATCAGCCAGGCGACGGGTCTGCGCCAGGTAGGTGACCTCGTGCAGTTTGCCCTGGGCGGTTTCGCTATTGGCCGGGAAGGTCAGTTTCTCGACGCCATCGGCGAGGGTTTCGCGGGCCAGCGGCTCCAGCTCGTTCAGTGGCCACCAGTAGTATTGCAGGCTGCGCGCCAGGCGTTCTTTAGTCTGCGGACTCAGTGCACGGACTGCCTTGAGCCGCCTCGCTGGGTCGCTGGAAAGGATGATGATGCCGTTTTCATCACTGACAAAAGCCTCGAGGCGGGCACGCTGCCAGCGCTCTTCGAGGGTGTCCAGGCGGACCTTGATCACGGCCACGCCGATGATCTTGCCGTGCTCTTCCAGGCCGTGAGCCAGGTAGTAGCCGGCTTCGCCGGTGGTGCTGCCGATGCCGTAGAAACGCCCAGGCTCGCCCCGCACCGCGTCCTGGAAATAGGCACGGAAAGACAGGTCTTCACCCAGAAATGAATCAGCGTCGCGCCAGTTGCTGGTCGCCTGGACTCGGCCACTGGTATCGAGGACGAAGATGGCCCGGCTGCGGCTACGACGGTTGAGCCCTTCAAGGTATTCGTTGACGCTCTGCCGCGCACCGCCCTCAGGCTCGCTGAGCAGTTGCGATACGCTGTCTTCCAGCTCAAGCAGGCTCGGCAGATAGGTGTACTTGCTGATTTCACTCTCGACTGTGCGCGCGTGCAGCTCGAGTTGCCGTTCGCCGTTTTCGCTGAGGATACGAATACCGCTGTTGTCACTGAGTACGTAGCCGATCAGGCCCAGGCCGACCATCAGCAGGATGATCAGAGGTGGTAACAGCAGTTGGCGGATCAGACGGGATTTCACGGCAGGCAGGGCAGGGCGCAGGAGCGAGGGGTCGCATTTCATCACAGTGGCCTTGTCACGACCAGCACCCCCAGCCCGGATCGGACCGAACCAGGGGCGCTGCAGCCGGCTTAGTGTTGCAGAATTTTACTGAGGAAGTGCTGAGTGCGCTGGTCGCGGGCGGTCTGATCACCGAAGAATTCGTCTTTGGTGCAGTCTTCGACGATGTTGCCCTTGTCCATGAAGATAACCCGATCGGCCACTTTGCGAGCAAAGCCCATCTCGTGGGTCACGCACATCATGGTCATGCCTTCGTGGGCAAGCTGGACCATTACGTCGAGCACTTCGCTGACCATTTCCGGGTCAAGTGCCGAGGTTGGTTCGTCGAACAGCATGACGATCGGGTCCATCGACAGGGCGCGGGCAATCGCCACACGTTGCTGCTGACCGCCGGAGAGCTGGCCAGGGTGCTTGTGGGCGTGGGCTGACAGGCCAACGCGCTCAAGCAGGGCCAGGCCTTTCTTGGTGGCTTCTTCCTTGCTGCGGCCAAGCACCTTGATCTGCGCGATGGTCAGGTTCTCGGTAATGGTCAGGTGCGGGAACAGCTCGAAGTGCTGGAACACCATGCCGACTCGCGAGCGCAGCTTGGGCAGGTTGGTCTTCGGGTCGGAGATCGAGGTGCCATCGACGACGATGTCGCCTTTCTGGAACGGCTCCAGCGCATTGACGCACTTGATCAGGGTCGACTTGCCCGAACCGGAAGGCCCGCAGACCACGACCACTTCACCCTTTTTGACATCGGTGGTGCAGTCGGTGAGCACCTGGAAGTCGCCGTACCACTTGTTGACGTTCTTGATGGAAATCATACGGTGATCCTTTTTTGCAGGCGCTTGACCAGCCATGAAGCGGAGAAGCTGATAATGAAGTAGACGAGACCGGCGAAGAGCAGGAATTCATTCGCGCGGCCGACAATGTCGCCACTGGCACGGGCCGAGTTGAGGAAGTCGACCAGGCCCACGGTGTAAACCAGCGAAGTGTCCTGGAACAGGATGATGCTCTGCTGCAACAGCAGTGGGGTCATCTTGCGAAACGCCTGCGGCAGGATGATCAGGCGCATGGTCTGGCCATAGGTCATGCCCAGCGCCTGGGCAGCGCCCATCTGGCCTTTGGCAATCGACTGCACACCGGCGCGGACGATTTCGCAGAAGTATGCCGCTTCGAACATCATGAAGGCCACGACGCACGAGGTGAACGCACCGATTGGTGTGTCTTCGCCGGTGATCCAGCGCAGCACGAACGGCACTGCCAGGTAGAACCAGGTGATCACCAGCAGCAGCGGGATCGAGCGGAAGTAGTTGACGTAAGCGCCCGCAATATTTGCCATCAGCTTGCTCGATGACAACCGCATCAGCGCCAGCACGGTGCCCAGGGCAATACCGCCGACCACACCCATGACCATCAGTTGCAGGGTCATCAGCATGCCGTTCCACAGGCCCGGCAGCGCGGGGATGATGTCCGAGAAGTCCAGTTCCATCACTTGCCTCCTACGGAAATCAGGCCAGGTACGGCCACTTTCTTCTCGACCATGCGCATCAGCAGCATCAGGCCCATGTTCAGGGTGAAGTAGATCAAGGTGGCCAGGGTGAAGGCCTCAAACAGGTTGGCCGAGAATTCAGCGGTCTGTTTGGTTTGCGCCAACAGCTCCATCAGGCCGATCAATGAGGCGACCGAGGAGTTCTTGAAGACGTTGAGAAATTCAGAGGTAAGCGGCGGAATGATGATCCGGTACGCTTGCGGCAGCAGTACGTTGCGATAGATCTGGGCCAGGCTGAAGCCCATTGCCCGAGCGGCAGATTCCTGCCCGCGTGGCAGTGCCTGGATACCGGTACGCACCTGTTCGCAGACTCGCGCTGCGGTGAACAGGCCAAGGCAGATGATCACACTGATCAATGCCGAGGTAGTCGGGTTGAGGTCTTGCTTGAACCATTCCTGCAAGCCTTCGGGCAACAGGTCAGGGATCAGGAAGTACCAGATGAACAGCTGCACCAGCAGCGGCACGTTGCGGAACAATTCGACGTAGGCGGTAGCGATCCCTGATACCAGCCTGTTCGGTACGGTGCGCATGACGCCGAGCAGCGAGCCCAGCAGCAAGGCAATGATCCAGGCGCAGATGGCAATGGCGATGGTCCAGCCCAGGCCGGTGATGTACCAGTCCAGGTAAGTTTCGCTGCCGACGCCAGTGGACTTGAAGAACACGCCCCAGTCCCAGTTGTAATTCATCGGGATTTCCCCTCGGATCGTTGTTTCACGGGCACCTTCGAACATCCAAGGGCGCGAGCGCCCTCGGATGAAAGGTTAGACACTAACTAGCTGCGGGTCAGGACTTCTTTTCGTCTGCCGCTTTATCGGTAGGATTGGCAATCAGCTCTTTCAGCTCATCGCTCATCGGGAAGTTCAGGTTCAGGCCTTTTGGTGGGACTGGCTGGGTGAACCATTTGTCGTAGATCTTGTTGATCTCGCCCGACTTGTACAGCGCAACGATCGCGTCATCGACGGCTTTCTTGAACGGTGCATCACCCTTGCGCACCATGCAGCCGTAGATTTCGTAGGATTGCGGGGTGCCGGTCACGGCCCAGAGGTTTGGATTCTTGGCCTTGGCCATTTCACCGGCGAGCAGCGCGTCATCCATCATGAAGGCGACTGCACGGCCGGATTCGAGCATCTGGAAGGCTTCGCCGTGATCCTTCGCGGAAATCACGTTCATGCCCATCTGCTTGTCGGCGTTCATTGCCTTGAGGATGCGTTCGGAAGTGGTACCCGCGGTGGTCACCACGTTCTTGCCTTTCAGGTCAGCGAAATCCTTATAGGAGGAATCTTTCTTCGACAGCAGACGGGTGCCCACCTCGAAGATGCCTACCGAGAAGTCTACCTGCTGCTGGCGCTCGACGTTGTTGGTGGTCGAGCCACACTCGACATCGACGGTGCCGTTCTGCACCAGCGGGATACGGGTCTGGGAAGTAACCAGGTTGTACCTGGCTTTCAGGTCCGGCTTGTTGAGCTCTTTTTTCAGGTGCTCGACGATGGCCAGTTGAATGTCGTGAGAGTAGCCGACCGGTTTGCCCGAGGCATCGGCAATGTAGGAAAACGGAATGGAACCGTCGCGGTGGCCCAGGGTGATGGTGCCCGAGTCATTGATCTTCTTCAGGGTGCCGGTCAGCTCTGCAGCCATGGCCGGCGAAGCGATAACAGCGGCCGCGATAGCGGCGCCCAGCAATTGACGAACGATACGCATCAAATTTTCCTCGACATGTTTGTTTTTTTTATGGAGCCGTTGGCGGACTCTTCGTTCCACGAATACTGCTAAAAGCAGTGCATTCGGCTACCAAGTGTAGAGCATGACTCGTGCCAAGCCCTGTAATTGATCATAACGTCCCGAAAAGCCTGGGTATTAATCTTTTGTGATGCGAGATTTTCCCGAGGCTACCGACGGGTTACCGAATGAGTAAGGCGAGGCTGTTCGGAAATCCGAATGGAGCGGATATTGAGAATCCTGATGGGATGAGAGCGCAGACTGGAGCAGATCAGTGCACAGGAGCGTGCATACGAGGGGTAAGGGCAACAGGCGTGGATACAGCGGGCAGCCACTTTGAGGAGTGGCTACCCGACCGCAGGTACCTGCCGACTCAGGCGGCGTCTGATTGGCCCGAGGTCGGCCTGGCCTGCTGCAGGTAATTCACCAATGCTTGCTGTTCGACGGCGTTGATGAACAGGCCCAACTTGGTGCGCCGCCAGAGGATGTCGTCGGCACTGACGGCCCACTCTTGTGCGCGCAGGTAATCAATTTCGCAGCCGAACAACCCGCCGCCGATCGCCTTGCCGAGATCTTCCGGGCCATGTACGGCTTCGAGCAGGCGCCAGACACGGTCGCCATAGGTCACTGCCCAGCGCCTGGCGATATCTACCGCCAGCCACGGGTGGCGGACGCGGAGCGCGTCGACCAGTGCTTGCACTGTTGTCATGTTCTCGCCGCCCGGCAATGTCGCCGACGCGGTCCAGCTGGAGCCCATCTGGCTAAAGAACGGTTTCAGTTCGGCCATGGCGGATTCGGCCAGCTTGCGGTAGGTGGTGAGCTTGCCACCAAACACCGACAGCAGCGGTGCCTGGCCGTGGTCGGCAGACAGGGCCAGGGTGTAGTCGCGGGTGACCGCTGAAGGGTTGTCGGACTCATCGTTGCACAATGGCCGCACACCGGAATAGGTGTGCAGGATATCGGCGCGGCCGAGCTGCTGTTTGAAATGCTGGTTGACCACATTCAGCAGGTAATCGGTCTCTGCCTCACTGATGCTGACCTGGGACGGGTCGCCGCTCCACTCCCGGTCAGTTGTGCCGATCAGAGTGAAGCGCTCCAGATACGGAATTGCAAAGACGATGCGCTGGTCTTCGTTCTGCAGAATGTAGGCATGCTCGCCTTCGTACATGCGTGGCACGATGATATGGCTGCCTTGGATCAAGCGGATGCCATACGGCGCATCGAGCTTTAGGTCATCCTTGATAAAGCTGGCGACCCATGGGCCGGCCGCATTGACCAGCGCCCGGGTGTGGATGGTCTGTTGGCTGCCATCGGCATGCTGCAACAGCACCTGCCAGATACCGTCGACGCGTTCGGCCCGCAGGCAACGGGTACGGGTCGCGATCTGCGCGCCATGTTCGCGGGCGGCCATCGCATTGACCACTACCAGGCGCGCATCGTCGACGGCGCAGTCGGCATATTCGAAACCGCGGCTGATCGAAGCCTGCAATGGGCTGTTCGGGCCAAAGCGCAGGCTGCGCGAGGCGCCCAGGCGCTTGCGTTTGCCGAGGTGATCATAGAGGAACAGACCGGCGCGGATCATCCACGCCGGGCGCAGGTGCGGCCGATGGGGCAACACGAAACGCATCGGTTTGACGATATGCGGTGCTTTCGCCAGGAGCACTTCACGCTCGGCCAGTGCTTCGCGGACCAGGCGGAATTCGTAGTGCTCGAGGTAACGCAGGCCGCCGTGGATCAGCTTGCTGCTGGCCGAGGAGGTGTGTTGCGCCAGGTCGTCCTTTTCACAAAGAAACACCTTGAGGCCGCGCCCGGCAGCGTCAGCGGCAATGCCCACACCATTGATACCGCCGCCAATCACGGCAACATCGTAGCAATCGGCAGGGACGGGCTGGGAGGAAACGGGCTGGGACACGGGCAAGGCCTCCTGAGGCTGATACCATCGAAAATGAACATCGATGTTCGTTTGCGAAAATACTAGCGCAACAGTCAAGCATTCGCCAGCGAGTCTTCATAGAAAACTTCAATAGGCGCGGCGAAATGAACAATAGCGAACATGGCGCGGCGCTCAGTGCGACGCCGCGCGCAGGTCACACCACTTCCAGGCGGACCTTGTTGTCGTTGAGCAGTTGGTTCAAGGCCGGCGAGGGCGGCTGATCGGTCACCAGGCAATCGACCAGATTGATCGACCCGAGCCGAACCATCGCGTTGCGCCCGTACTTACTCGAGTCGGCAGCGAGGATGACCTGCCGCGCATTGGCAATGATCGCCTGGGAAACACGCACTTCCTGATAATCGAAATCCAGCAGGCTGCCGTCTTCATCGATGCCGCTGATGCCGACCAGGGCGAAATCGACCTTGAACTGGCTGATGAAGTCGACACTGGCCTGGCCGACCACGCCGCCGTCACGGCGCACCGTGCCGCCAGCGACCAGCACTTCGAAGTCATCCTTGGCACTGAGGATCGACGCGACGTGCAGGTTGTTGGTAATGACCTTGAGGTGATTGTGATTGAGCAGGGCGCGGGCAATCGACTCGGTGGTGGTGCCGATGTTGATGAATACCGAGGCATGGTCCGGGATCTGCCGGGCCACGGCTTCGGCGATGCGCTGTTTCTCGTCGCGCATCTGGTCGGCGCGCATGGCGTAGGCGGTGTTTTCGATGCTCGAGTCATACGCCGCGCCGCCATGGTAGCGCCGCAGCAGGTTGCTCTCGGCAAGCTGGTTGATATCGCGGCGAATGGTTTGCGGGGTAACGACGAACAGCTGGGCCATTTCTTCGATACTGACGTAGCCGCGTTCGCGCACCAGTTCGAGGATTTGTTGTTGGCGCGGGGGCAGATTCATGGGCGGTCCTTGGGGGCTGCCGGACAAATGCTGCAATGATGCCGTAGGAAAGGGATGACAGCCAGTGCGCACAGTACAAACAAGTCGGTCGCCATGTGCTGAACATGGCGACCGAAGCGGGCAGGGCCTGAAACGCTACAGTTTCAATCAGGCCTCGTGATCTTCCCAGTCACGGGTACGCTCGACCGCTTTCTGCCAGCCGGCATAGAGCTTCTCTTTCTGCGCTTCATCCAGCTGCGGGCTGAACTCGCGCTCGATGATAGCCTTGTCGCGCAGCTCATCCAGGCTGCTCCAGAAGCCGCTGGCCAGTCCGGCCAGGTAGGCAGCGCCGAGGGCGGTGGTTTCGCGCATCTTTGGCCGCTCGACACAGCTGCCGAGGATGTCGGCCTGGAACTGCATGAGGAAGTTGTTGGCCACCGCGCCGCCATCCACGCGCAGTTCGCTCAGGCGCTGGCCGCAGTCCTGCTGCATGGCATCGAGGACGTCGCGGGTCTGGTAGGCGATCGACTCCAGTGCGGCGCGGATGATGTGATCGACCTTGACCCCGCGGGTCAGGCCGAACAGTGCGCCGCGTGCATACGGGTCCCAGTAGGGCGCGCCCAGCCCGGTGAAGGCCGGCACCAGATAGACACCGTTGCTGTCCTTGACCTTGCTGGCGAAGTACTCGGTGTCGAGCGCATCATTGACGATCTTCAGTTCATCGCGCAGCCACTGCACGGTCGAGCCGCCGTTGAACACTGCGCCTTCCAGCGCGTAGGCGACTTCGCCACGGGGGCCGCAAGCGATGGTGGTGAGCAGGCCGTGGGAGGAGCTGACCGCCTTGTCGCCGGTGTTCATCAGCAGGAAGCAGCCGGTGCCATAGGTGTTCTTGGCCTGGCCTGGCTCGACGCACATCTGGCCGAACAGCGCCGATTGCTGGTCGCCGGCGATACCGGCGATGTCGATGCCGCTCTTGGTCTGGCCATACACCTCGGAGGAGCCGCGCACCTCTGGCAGCATCTGGCGTGGCACACCGAGCAGCTCGAGCATCTTTTCATCCCACTGCAACGTGTGGATGTTGAACATCAAGGTACGCGAGGCGTTGGTGTAGTCGGTGACATGTACCTTGCCGCCGGTGAATTTCCAGATCAGCCAGGTATCGATGGTGCCGAACAGCAGTTCGCCGCGCTCGGCGCGCTCGCGGACACCTTCGACGTTGTCCAGGATCCACTTCAGCTTGGTCCCGGAGAAGTACGGGTCGGTGACCAGGCCGGTGGTTTCGCGGATGTAGTCTTCATGGCCATCGCGCTTGAGCTGGGCACAGATCTCGGTACTGCGCCGGCACTGCCAGACGATGGCGTTGTACACCGGGCGGCCGCTTTCCTTGTCCCACACCACCGTGGTTTCACGTTGGTTGGTGATGCCGATGGCGGCGACCTGGGCGTGGCTGATGCTGGCCTGGGCCAGGGCCTCGACCATGGTCGCGCTCTGGGTGGCGAAGATTTCCATCGGGTCGTGCTCGACCCAGCCAGCCTGCGGATAATGCTGGACGAACTCACGCTGGGAGGTGCCCACCACGTTTGCGTCACGGTCGAAGATGATCGCTCGCGAACTGGTGGTGCCCTGGTCCAGGGCGATGATGTAGTTCTTGTCCTGGGTGTCTGTCATGTCAGTGGCCTTGCACAAAATAGGGGGAGGCCAGGCGCTGTGCCTGGCTGTCGGCAGCGGCTCTCCGGTCAGGAGGCCCGCGCATCGCTCTGGGAATTATCGTCTGTTTGCCTGAGTGCAACCTGCGCGGTGGGCAAGTTGCGGGCGATCAGGCCACGGTAGGCGGCGGCGCCCAGGCATGCACCCACAATGGGCGCGAATATCGGAATCAGGAAATACGGAATGTCACGTCCGCCAGTGAAGGCGATATCACCCCAGCCTGCCAGGAACGTCATCAGCTTTGGACCAAAATCTCGGGCAGGGTTCATCGCAAAGCCGGTCAGCGGGCCCATGGCGCTGCCAATCACCGCGATCAGCAAGCCGATCAGCAGCGGTGCCATGGCTCCGCGCGGCAGGCCATTGTTGTCGTCGGTCAAGGCCATGATCACTGCCATCAGGATCGCGGTGATGATCATTTCAACCAGAAACGCCTGGCCGATCGACAGCGCCGGGTGCGCATAGGTGGAAAACACCGACGCCAGCTCCAGGCTGGCCTGGCTGCCGCGGACCATGGCGTGGGATTGTTCATAATCGAAGAACAGCGTGCTGTACAGGCTGTACACCAGCGCGGCGGCACAGAAGGCGCCAGCTACCTGGGCGAGGATGTAGGACGGCAGTTTGCGCTTTTCGAAACCGGCGAACAGGCTCAGGGCGATGCTCACTGCCGGGTTCAGATGGGCGCCGGATACACCGGCAGTGAGGTAGATCGCCATGCTCACGCCGACCCCCCAGATAATGCTGATTTCCCACAGGCCGAAGCTGGCGCCCGCGACCTTGAGCGCGGCGACGCAACCGGTGCCGAAAAATATCAGTAGCGCAGTGCCGAAAAACTCGGCCATGCATTGGCCCCGAAGGGTGGGTTCGCGTAGTGCAGTCGTCATGTATGACCTCGGTTCTTGTTGTTGTGAGGCGCTGAGCGCTCGACAGCAAGGCCCAGAGTCGATCCCCATTGACCCCGGGCGGATAAGCGAAAGCGCACTTTAAGAGTGCACCATTTATTCAGAAACGAAAAAATATAGGCAAGAAACGCTCATGTCAAAGGTCGAAAGTGAACGGTCAGCCACAATTTGACCCGCGGCGAGGTCTCTGACTATTCCGACAGCATCTGGCAATTTACCGACCAGCTGGCTGGCTCGCGGCTTTTCACCTAAAGTAGCCGCCGAACTTCTCTGCTCGGAGCCCCGCATGACCCCCGCTCTCGACCTGCTGAAAAAAGCCCGCGCTGAACACCGCGTGCACAGTTACGAACATGATCCGAAGTCGGCCTCGTATGGCCTGGAAGCCGCTGAAAAGCTCGGCATCGATCCTGTGCAGGTGTTCAAGACGCTGCTCGCCAGCAGTGAAAAGGGCGAGTTGTTGGTGGCCGTAGTGCCGGTGGTGGGCACGCTCGACCTGAAGGCTCTGGCCCACGCGGCGGGGGTCAAGAAGTGTGAAATGGCTGACCCCGCAGCGGCGCAGCGGGCCACGGGGTATCTGGTCGGCGGGATCAGCCCACTGGGGCAAAAGAAGCGCCTGCGCACCTTTATCGATCAATCAGCGCAGCAGTTCGCAACCATTCACGTAAGTGCTGGCCGGCGCGGACTTGAGGTCGAATTGGCTGCTGCGGTATTGGCCGAGCATACCCAAGGGAAATTTGCCGAGATCGGCCGGGGCTGAGAAGCCGGGTGATGCTGCCGTCACCCGTTATCGTGTCCCAAGCCGTGTCTCAGTTCGCCGAGCTGTAACGGCGAACGCCGTTTTCCTGACGAGCGTGCTGGGTGGCGACGCTGCCCGGCACCGGGAACAGCACGAGGTGATCGGCCTTCACTGCAATGCCGACGTCCTGGCCGACCTGATGATCGATGTGGCTGGCGAAGATCGCTTCTAGCTGGCTGCCGGTCGCCAGCTGCAGGCGATACAACGTTGAGGCACCGAGGAAGCTCTTGCCAACCACGCTGGCGCGCAGGGGGCTGTCTGGCGCATGGACGATGTCGTCCGGGCGCAGCAACACGTCAACCGAACTGCCAACGGCCATGGTGTAGGCGCGATTGCCACGCAGCTCGCCGAGCTCGGTGGTCACCGCTTCATGGCTGCTCATCTGCCCACGAATGAAATAGCCCTGCCCGATGAAGCTGGCCACAAACGGCGTCTGCGGTTCGTGATACAGGTTGTAGGGGGTATCCCACTGCTCCAGCCGACCTTCTTTGAACACGCCGACATGATCGCTGACGGCAAACGCCTCTTCCTGATCATGCGTGACCAGAATGGCGCTGGTGCCACGGCTTTTGAGGATGTCGCGCACCTCATGGCTGAGGCGCCTGCGCAGTTCCACGTCAAGGTTGGAGAACGGCTCGTCGAGCAACAGCAGTTGCGGCTCCGGCGCCAGTGCTCGGGCCAGGGCGACGCGCTGTTGCTGGCCGCCGGACAGCTCGTGCGGGTAACGCCCACCGAGCCCGACGAGCTTGACCAGCTCGAGCATCTCTTCAACCACAGCTGCCTGGCGCGGGTGCTTGCTGATGCCGAAGGCAATGTTTTGCGCGACGGTCAGGTGCGGAAACAGCGCGTAGTCCTGGAACACCATGCCGATCCGGCGCTTCTCTGGTGACAGGGTAAAACCCGCCCGCGAGATGACTTCGCCAGCGAGCTGGATTTCACCGTCGTGCACCGGCTCGAAGCCGGCAATCGCCCGCAGCGTGGTGGTCTTGCCGCAACCCGATGACCCGAGTAGACAACCGATGTCGCCTGCGTTGAGGTGCAGATTGAGGTCCTGGACGATGCGCTGGTCGCCATAGCCGCAGGCGAGGTTGCGCAGGTTGAGCAATAACGGATGACTCATGCGTGGTGGTAAGCCGGTTCGACAAGAAATTCGAGAAGGGCCTTTTGTGCATGCAGGCGGTTTTCAGCTTGGTCCCAGGCGACCGAACGTGGGTCGTCGAGCAGGTCCAGGCTGATTTCCTCGCCACGGTGGGCGGGCAGGCAGTGCATGAACAAGGCGTCGGGTGCAGCCAGGTCGAGCAGTTCGCGGGTGACCTGATACGGTGCGAAATGCGCCAGGCGCCGTGCAGTTTCCTCTTCCTGGCCCATGGAAGTCCAGACATCGGTGGTAACCAGGTGCGCGCCGGCAATCGCTTGCTTGGGGTCGCGCACGATCTGCACCCGCTCACCGGCAAGGGCGAGGAAGCGTGGATCAGGCTCGTAGCCTTCCGGGCAGGCGATGCGCAGCTGGAAGTCGAACTGCTGGGCGGCTTCGATGTAGGAGTTGCACATGTTGTAGCCGTCGCCGATCCAGGCCACGGTCTTGCCCTGGATCGAGCCACGGTGTTCGAGGAAGGTCTGCATGTCGGCCAGCAGCTGGCACGGGTGCGACTCATCGGACAGGGCGTTGATCACCGGCACCCGCGAGTTGGCCGCAAATTCGGTGAGGATGCTGTGGTGGTGGGTACGGATCATCACCGCATCGAGCATGCGCGACATGACGATGGCGCTGTCGGCGATCGGTTCACCACGGCCCAGCTGAGTGTCGCGCGGCGACAGGAAGATCGCCTGGCCACCAAGCTGGATCATGCCGGCTTCGAACGACAGGCGGGTCCGGGTCGAGGCTTTCTCGAAGATCATCCCCAGTACCCGGTTCTTCAGTGGCTCGAACAGCACGCCGCGGTTACGCAGGTCCTTCAGCTCGATGCCGCGACGGATCACGCCGAGCAATTCGTCAGCAGTGAAATCCATCAGGGAGAGAAAGTGCCTAGCGCTCATGATTGACTACCTTAATTGCAACGGTTCGCAGGCCAGCGTTGGCTTTAATTGACAACGGGAGGGACCTGCGGCGTAAGCCGCACGGAGCGGACGAAATAGGGAAAGGCGCAATACTATAATTAAATGTCGCGTGAAACAAAGGGGGTTCACCGTGCGCCTGTATCAACGGATGTCCTAAGCCTATGGCCCGGCGCCGTTTTTATTCATTACAGAGGTTTTACACGGCGGGTGAGGGGCTTGGCAAACCTGCTGTCGTTAATCGCCTGCCTGATGGCGCAAGATTCAGCCGGCGAAGTGCGCTGGCGAGCGCTCTCAGCCCGGCCCATAGTGGCTGCTTCCCTTGAGCGGAGCGAGTCGACCATGGCCACCACTGTGCATCATCGCGCGTGTCACCTGTGCGAGGCCATCTGTGGCCTGAATATCGAGATCGACCAGCCTGTCGGCGCGGCTGCGCGCATCGTCTCGATCAAAGGCGATCCGCTCGATACGTTCAGCCGCGGCCATATTTGCCCCAAGGCTGTCGCGTTGGAGGATATACAGGACGATCCGGATCGCCTCCGACAACCTCTGCAACGGGTTGGCGAGCGCTGGCAGCCGATCGCCTGGGAGACTGCATTCGAACTGGCTGCAGAGAAACTCTGGAGCATTCAGCAGGCGCACGGGCGCAACGCGGTGGCGGTGTATCAGGGCAACCCCAGCGTGCACAACTACGGGTTGATGACCCACAGCAACTACTTCCTTGGCCTGCTAAAGACCCGCAACCGCTTTTCGGCAACCTCGGTGGACCAGCTTCCGCAGCACCTGACCAGCCATTTGATGTATGGCCACGGCCTGTTGCTGCCGATCCCGGACATCGATCACACCGACTTCATGCTGATTCTGGGCGGCAATCCGCTGGCCTCCAATGGCAGCATCATGACCGTACCGGACGTGCACAAGCGCCTCAAAGCACTGCACGCCCGCGGCGGGCAACTGGTGGTGATCGATCCGCGCCGCAGCGAAACGGCCGCCATTGCCGATCAGCACCTGTTCATTCGCCCGGGCACTGACGCTGCATTGTTGTGTGGCTTGCTCAATACCCTGTTTGCAGAGGATCTGGCCAAGAGCTCGCACCTGCCGGTCAATGGCCTGGAGCAGGTCCGCGCAGCGATTGCGCCGTTCGATGTTGAGCGCATGAGCGCAGTATGCGGGGTGCCTGCCGAGCAGATTCGGCAACTGGCGCGGGATTTCGCTGCAGCCGAACGGGCGGTCTGTTATGGCCGCATGGGCGTCTCGACCCAGGCCTTCGGCAGCCTTTGCCATTGGCTGATCCAGCTGATCAATCTGGTGACCGGCAATCTTGATCGGGTCGGTGGGGCGTTGTGCACCGAGCCTGCGGTGGATCTGGTCGCTACAACCTCAGGCGGCCATTTCAATGCCTGGCAGAGCCGCGTCTCCGGGTTGCCGGAATACGCCGGCGAGCTACCCGTGGCCGCTTTGGCCGAGGAGATGCTCGTGCCCGGTGCTGACCAGGTACGGGCGCTGATCACCGTGGCGGGCAATCCGGTACTGTCGACGCCCAATGGCCGTCAACTGGACCAGGCCTTGGGCGGCCTTGAGTTCATGCTCAGCATCGACCTGTACCTCAACGAAACCACGCGCCACGCTGACCTGATCTTGCCGTCGACCACGGCACTGGAAAACGACCACTACGACACCACCTTCAACCTGCTGGCGGTGCGCAATGTCACCCGTTTCAATCGGGCAGTGCTGGCCAAGCCTGCCGGTGCGCTGCACGACTGGGAGATATTCGTTGGTCTGGCCAAGGCGTTCGCCAGGCGTGCGCAGAAGGAACTGAAGCCGACCATGCCCCCGGCGCAGATGATCGACCTGGCGTTGCGCCACGGCCGCTATGGCCAGGCGTCGCCGTGGGCGTTGTCACTGGACGCCCTGGATCAGCATCCACACGGCCTGGACCTGGGGCCCTTGCGCGCCAACCTGGCAGCACGCCTGGCTACCCCCGGCAAAGTGGTCGAGGCAGCGCCGACGCAACTGCTTGAAGACTTGCAGCGCCTTGCCAGACAGGCCCCGGCAGCGCCGGACGAGCTGCTGTTGATCGGTCGCCGGCACGTGCGCAGCAACAATTCGTGGATGCATAACTTTCATCGGCTGGTAAAAGGCAAGCCGCGCCATCAGTTGCTGATGCATCCCGATGATATGCAGCAGCGTCAGTTGAGTGATGGCCAGCGCGTGAGCATTCAATCGCGCACGGGTGTGGTCGAGGTGGACGTGCAGGCCAGCAGCGAGATCATGCCCGGCGTGGTCAGCCTGCCCCATGGCTTCGGCCATCGCCGCCAGGGCGCGCAATTGCAGATCGCCGCTGAGCAGCCAGGGGTCAGTGCCAATGATCTTACCGACGAGCTGCAGCGTGACGCCGTGTCGGGTAATGCAGCGTTGAATGGTGTGCCGGTGCGGGTCGCGGCCGTTTGAACGCGCACTGCTGATCCGACCGCGTGCAGGTCGACCCACGGCCGGGCTTTCCGATACAATGGCTGACCGTGCCGACCATCGAGTCGGAAAGTTCAGACGAGGTGCTTCATGGATATCATCGAAACAATCAAAGAGCAGATTGCCAACAACACCATTCTGCTTTACATGAAAGGCTCGCCGAACGCGCCTCAGTGCGGCTTCTCGTCCAAGGCGGCCCAGGCTGTCATGGGCTGTGGCGAGAAATTCGCCTATGTCGACATCCTGCAGAACCCGGAAATCCGCGCCAACCTGCCCAAGTACGCCAACTGGCCGACCTTCCCACAGCTGTGGGTTGCCGGTGAACTGGTCGGCGGCAGCGACATCATGATCGAGATGTTCGAGAACGGTGAGCTGCAAAAGCTGGTCAAGGAAGCGGCTGCCAATGCTGCCAAGGCTTCCGAAGCCTGATTGACCTTGCTGGGCAAGCAGCCAAAGTTGTTTGCCCAGGCATGAAAAAGCCCCGCACTTGGCGGGGCTTTTTCGTATGGGCTTGAGCGTTACTCTTCGCCCATCTGCGACTGCAGGTAGTTCTCGATGCTGATCTTGTCGATCAGGCTCAGCTGGGTTTCCAGCCAGTCGATGTGCTCTTCCTTGGATTCAAGGATGTCTTCCAGCATTTCCCGCGAGCCGAAGTCGCCAGAAGTTTCGCAGTGCGCAATAGCTGCCTTGAGATCGATCAGACCGCTTTGCTCGATCTTCAGGTCGCATTCCAGCATCTCTTTGGAGTGCTCGCCGATCAGCAGCTTACCCAGGTCCTGCACGTTAGGCAGGCCTTCGAGGAACAGGATGCGCTTGATCAGCTTGTCTGCGTCCTTCATCGCCTCGATGGACTCTTTGTACTCGCGCTTGCCCAGGGCGTTGAGGCCCCAGTCTTCATACATACGCGCGTGCAGGAAGTACTGGTTGATAGCGACCAGCTCGTTCCCGAGGATCTTGTTGAGATGCTGGATGACGCTGACGTCGCCTTTCATGTCCGTATTCCTGCCGTGTTGAGTGTGTCAATACCCGAAGTCTGAGCCGGACAACTTCCAGTGTCAAACCTAAGTTGTTGAATAATAAATGAAATTTAATCGGAATAAGAATGTTTGTGAACCGCGTTGGCACGCTAACTTATTGAATTAAAGGCATAAAAAAACCGGACACAAGGTCCGGTTCTTCAAAATACGGGGGAAATCAGACTGCATTAAATTCGACGGGGTAGGGCAGGGCGGGCTGCTGGCTGACCTGGAGGTCGGTCAACGTCTCACGCACCACCTGCTTGGCAAGGCACGCGCACTTGCCACATTGGCTCGCCACGTTGGTGGCCGCCCGGACTTCCTTGTAGCTACAGCATCCCTCGTAGATCGCATCGCGAATCTGTCCGTCGGTGACGCCGACACAAAGACACACATACATAGAGGCTGACCATCGTCGTTGAGTCGATGCGTTGGAGAGTAATAGTAATGAGAATGCTTGTCAAAGCGGTTTCTGAAACTAAATGCGCAAGGGCGACCGGCGGTTGGATTCGGCCTGTCACCTTAACCTGTGTATGATGGTCAGCCTTTGCTGGATGCTTGGCGGGTTTGCCGCCGGGCAACGTTTTTTCACCTTCATCAGGAGATAACGATGAGCGTACTCGTTGGTAAACAAGCCCCCGACTTCACCGTTCCAGCTGTGCTGGGCAACGGCGAAATCGTCGACAGCTTCAACCTCGCTTCGGCGATCAAGGGCAAGTACGGCCTGGTATTCTTCTACCCGCTGGACTTCACCTTCGTCTGCCCGTCCGAGCTGATCGCGTTGGACAACCGCATTCCGGACTTCGCTGCGCGCAACGTCGAAGTGATCGGCGTGTCGATCGACTCGCACTTCACTCACAACGCCTGGCGTAACACCCCGGTCAACAACGGCGGCATCGGCCAGGTCAAGTACACCCTGGCGGCTGACATCACCCACGAAATCTGCAAGGCCTACGACGTTGAGTCCGAAGGCGGCGTAGCCTTCCGTGGCGCCTTCCTGATCGACCTGAACGGCGTTGTCCGCTCGCAGATCATCAACGACCTGCCGCTGGGCCGTAACATGGATGAGCTGCTGCGTCTGGTTGACGCTCTGCAATTCCACGAAGAGCACGGCGAAGTCTGCCCTGCCAACTGGAAAAAAGGCGACAAGGGCATGAACGCTTCGCCAGAAGGCGTTGCTGCCTACCTGAGCGAGAATGCCGGCAAGCTGTAATCGCCACGCATAAAAAAACCGGCCCTGGTGGCCGGTTTTTTTATATCCGCTGCGCGTCTCGGGACGCAGCAGCGGTAAGCTGATCATCAATCGCGCCAGCCGCCCAGATCCTTCCAGCGGTTGACGATGCCGCAGAACAGCTCGGCAGTCTTCTCGGTGTCATAACGCGCCGAATGCGCCTCACGGCCGTCGAAATCGATGTCGGCGCTCTGGCATGCTCGCGCCAGTACGGTCTGCCCGTAGGCGAGCCCGGCCAGGGTAGCAGTGTCGAAGCTGGAGAACGGGTGGAACGGATTGCGCTTGAGGTCATTGCGCGCAACCGCAGCATTGAGGAAGCCCAGGTCAAAGCTGCTGTTGTGGCCGACCAGGATCGCCCGCTTGCAGCCGTTGGACTTGAGCGACTTGCGAACGCTGCGGAAGATTTCGGTCAGCGCGCTCTCTTCACTCACTGCCATGCGCAGTGGGTGGTCAAGCTTGATCCCGGTGAACTCCAGTGCCGCCGCCTCGATGTTGGCGCCTTCAAACGGCTCGACGCGGAAGAAGTGCGTGTGCTCAGGGAACAGGAAACCCTTCTCGTCCATGCCGATGGTGACCGCAGCGATCTCCAGCAGGGCATCGGTAGCGCTGTTGAAGCCACCGGTCTCGACATCGATAACAACCGGCAGGTAACCGCGGAAGCGCTCGGCCATCGGGTGGCGTGGGCCACCGCTGGAAGCTTCCTGGTCGTCTTCGTACAGATCTTCGCTCACGCGTTTTCCTCCAGCAGGCGCCAGCGCAGTTTTTCACCGGCGCGCAGCGGAATCACAAGGTTGTCGCCAAACGGCAGGCTGCTTGGCGCAGTCCATTCTTCACGGACCAGGGTAATCCGGTCGGTGTTTGCCGGCAGGCCATAGAACGCTGGGCCATGCAGGCTGGCAAAACCTTCCAGCTTGTCCAGCGCGTTGCGCTGCTCGAACGCTTCGGCGTACATCTCGATCGCCGCATACGCGGTGTAGCAACCGGCGCAGCCGCAGGCGGCTTCCTTGGCGTGCTGGGCGTGGGGCGCCGAGTCGGTGCCAAGGAAGAACTTGCGATTGCCGCTGGTAGCCGCGTCCAGCAGCGCCACCTGGTGGGTGTTGCGCTTGAGGATCGGCAGGCAATAGAAGTGCGGGCGAATACCGCCGACCAGCATGTGATTGCGGTTGTACAGCAAGTGCTGAGCGGTGATGGTCGCACCGACATTGGCCGGTGCTTCACTGACAAACTGCGCGGCATCGGCCGTGGTGATGTGTTCGAACACCACCTTGAGCGTCGGGAAGCGGTCGACCAGACGGCGCATGTGCTCGTCGATAAAGCGTTTTTCGCGGTCGAACACATCGACATCGGCATGCGTCACTTCACCGTGCACCAGCAGCGGCATGCCGGTTTCGGCAAGGGCTTCGATGGCCGGGAAGATCTTGTCGATGCTGGTCACGCCGGAATCGGAGTTGGTCGTGGCGCCAGCCGGGTACAGCTTGGCGGCGTAGACAAAACCACTGGCCTTGGCCGCGCGGATGTCATCGGCACTGGTACGGTCGGTAAGGTACAGCACCATCAGCGGCTCGAAGCGGCTGCCAACTGGGCGCGCGGCAAGGATCCGCTCGCGGTAGGCACCCGCTTCGGCGGCATCGCGCACCGGCGGAACCGTGTTGGGCATGACAATGGCGCGGGCGAAGGTACGCGCTACGTCGCCAACGGTGTGGGGCAGGACAGCACCATCGCGCAGATGGATATGCCAGTCATCGGGACGCAGGAGGGTCAGGCGGTCGGACATTGGGGATTCCAGGCGGGTCGAACTCAAGTGCGAATGCTACCGGAAAACCCTTGGTCGAGCACGGCTATCAAGTTTTCCGGCGCGCGACCGATAGCCTGCAGGTAAGCCGTCAGAATTTGTGGAGCCGCCCGTGCGCCAGCGTTACCTAGCCCTGTTCACCTTGTTTGCCAGCCTGCCGGCAGGCGCATTGACCTTCCAGACCCGGATGGAGAACATCGCCTGGACGGTCGAAGGCGATCAGTTCGAATGCCGCCTGGTCCAGCCGATAGACGGCTTTGGCAGTGGCGAGTTCGTGCGTCGCGCAGGCGAGCAACCAACCTTCCGCCTGCGCTCGGACACCAACCTGCTCGGCGCCGGCTCTGCCACCTTGCTCGCCGCCGCTGCGCCATGGCAGCCGGGGCGCAGTGATGTCAGTCTCGGTGCCGTACGCCTGGCCCGCAGTGGGGTGTTGTTCACGTCCTCGCAAGGCCAGGCCAGTCGCTTGATCAACGGCCTGATGGATGGGCGCAGCACGGTCGTGCGCAACCATGCCGGCGAGGGTGGTCGAGCAATGGAAGTGCGAGTGTTGCCCGTCAGCTTTGCCAAGGCGTTCAACGACTATCAGCTGTGCGCGAGCAAGCTATTGCCGATGAACTACGACCAGATTCGCCAGACGCAGGTCGCCTTCCCGCGTGGGGTTGAACTGGACAGCAATGGCCGGGCTCGGCTGGACGTGATTCTCGATTACCTGAAGGCCGATCCGACGGTCAATCACATCGAACTCAACGGTCATTCCGACAACGGCGGCAATCGTCTGGCCAATCGCGAGGACTCGCGGCGCCGGGCGCTGGCGGTTGCCGAGTACCTGGTAGCACATGGTGTGCCTGAAACGCAGATCATCGTGCGCTTCCATGGCGAGCGCTACCCGCTGGCGAAGAACAACAGCGCGGCCAATCGGGCGCGTAACCGTCGCGTCAACATCGAACTGGATCGCGTCACGCCAGTGGCCAAACCGGCGGAAAGAGCGCTCGAGCCTTCCCCGGCTGGCGCTCCTGTGGCCCCTGCGCCTGCGGCCAAGCAACTGTAAACAGCCAGATCCGCGACCGTTGGTCGCTGTATCGAAAGTTCTTGTCGCTTTGTCGTCAGAAGCTGTCGCCCCACTGTAAATTTGCCCGCGAGGTCGGTAGAATCGACGGCTTTCCGTAAACCCCGTGGAGTGATGGCATGGCGGACGTAAATAAGGTCGTACTGGCGTATTCCGGCGGCCTTGATACTTCGGTGATTCTCAAGTGGCTGCAGGACACCTACAACTGCGAAGTGGTGACCTTCACCGCTGACCTCGGCCAGGGCGAAGAGGTCGAACCGGCCCGCGCCAAGGCTCAGGCGATGGGCGTGAAAGAAATCTACATCGATGACCTGCGCGAAGAATTCGTGCGTGACTTCGTGTTCCCGATGTTCCGCGCCAACACCGTCTACGAAGGCGAGTACCTGCTGGGTACTTCCATCGCGCGTCCGCTGATCGCCAAACGTCTGATCGAGATCGCCAACGAAACTGGCGCTGACGCCATTTCCCACGGTGCGACCGGCAAGGGCAACGACCAGGTTCGTTTCGAGCTCGGCGCCTACGCGCTCAAGCCGGGCGTCAAGGTCATTGCACCATGGCGCGAGTGGGACCTGCTGTCCCGCGAGAAGCTGATGGATTACGCCGAGAAGCACGGCATCCCGATCGAGCGCCACGGCAAGAAGAAGTCGCCTTACTCGATGGACGCCAACCTGCTGCACATCTCCTATGAAGGCGGCGTGCTGGAAGACACCTGGACCGAGCACGAAGAAGACATGTGGAAGTGGAGCGTCTCCCCAGAGAACGCCCCTGACCAGGCGACCTACCTCGAGCTGACCTTCCGCAATGGCGACATCGTTGCCATCGACGGCGTCGACAAGTCGCCAGCTACCGTGCTGGCCGACCTCAACCGCATCGGCGGCGCCAACGGCATCGGCCGTCTGGACATCGTCGAGAACCGTTACGTCGGCATGAAGTCGCGTGGCTGCTACGAGACCCCTGGCGGCACCATCATGCTGCGCGCTCACCGCGCCATCGAGTCGATCACCCTCGACCGTGAAGTGGCTCACCTGAAAGACGAGCTGATGCCCAAGTACGCCAGCCTGATCTACACCGGCTACTGGTGGAGCCCGGAGCGGATCATGCTGCAGCGGATGATCGACGCTTCGCAGGTCAACGTGAACGGCGTAGTGCGCTTGAAGCTGTACAAAGGCAACGTCACCGTAGTCGGGCGCAAATCCGACGATTCGTTGTTCGATGCCAACATCGCTACCTTCGAGGAAGATGGTGGTGCGTACAATCAGGCTGACGCGGCTGGCTTCATCAAGCTCAACGCACTGCGTATGAGGATCGCCGCTAACAAAGGTCGTTCGCTGCTGTGATCGACTGCCAGATGGCGTGATCAACCCCGGCCTAGCGCCGGGGTTTTTTTTGCCCGCCAGCGACCTCGAACAGCACTGACTGCGGGGTGTCGGCGAGCGCCTCGACGGCCAGATAGATCTGCTTGTGCGCGTCCAGGTTGTACAGCGTCCAGCTGCGCGCGCTCGGCTCTGGGTCGGCCAGCGTGCGGTGGATATGCTGTTCTATCAGAACACCTGCGTCCGGACCGGAAAACGCAATGGTCGCCGAGGCCTGCCCATGCATTCGCTCCGCTTCGATTGTTGGCTGCTGCTGCGCCGCTTCATGTGCAGCGGGCTGGTAAAGGGTCTGGTGATTGAAGTTCAGGGTCAGAAAGAACAGTACCGTGAGAAAAAATGGAAAGCCGACCAGAAACCATGTGTAGATCATCTGGCTGGCCTCGCTCAGGAACGGCAGCGAGGCCAACGCCGATGCCTCGACGATGCCTGCAAAAATCGCTATGAGCGTCAAAGGACTCAGACTTTTTTCATTTTTCATGTTGGCAGCCCCCGTCGATATAGCTCCTGTTTACCCGTCGCAGCGTGCGCCGAAAAGGTAGCCGAGTTCCTCGCTTGGTTAGAGTGCCGCTGCGTCATCAGAGCGTTGATGTCGAGTCCTGCGTTGTGGGCTGATTGATCCTGCATGCGTCAGCGATGATGCTGGCTTGAATAGCGCTTGTGTCGCCAGGCTGCCGTCTGGTGAATAGAGGGCAGGGGGCATGATTTCCTAAGATGCCTGTTTGTAGGAAGTTTCCTTGATTAATGTAGGTTTCATCTCTGCGTGTCCTACGGGCCCCACCCCCCGCGCTATTTGCCGTTGCGCTCGGTTATGGTGGCGGCTGGATAAAAAAATAAATCAATGGATGTCGCATGAATAAAGTGCTTATCGTGGATGATCACCCGGTCATTCGCCTTGCTGTGCGCATGCTGATGGAGCGGCATGGTTATGACGTTGTGGCAGAAACCGACAACGGCGTAGATGCGCTGCAGCTGACCCGGGACTACCTGCCAGATATCGTGGTCCTGGACATCGGTATACCCAAGCTCGATGGGCTTGAGGTGATTGGCCGCATCGGCCTCGCCAGCCCCAGCAGCAAGGTACTGGTGTTGACGTCGCAGGCGCCAGGGCATTTCTCCATGCGCTGCATGCAGGCCGGCGCGGCCGGCTATGTCTGCAAGCAGCAGGAACTGACCGAATTGCTCAGTGCAATCAAGGCGGTGCTTTCGGGCTACAGCTATTTCCCCAATCAAGCCCTGCACAAGGCTCGCAGCGCCATCAGTCGTGGGACCGAGACCGAAATGGTCGAGCGCCTTTCTGCGCGTGAGATGATGGTGCTGCAGCAATTGGCCAGGGGCAAGAGCAACAAGGATATCGCCGAAAGCATGTTCCTCAGCAACAAGACCGTCAGCACCTATAAAACCCGGCTGCTGCTCAAGCTCAATGCTCGCTCACTGGTCGATCTGATCGAGCTTGCCCAGCGTCATGGGCTGGCCTGAGCAGGCTTGGTGCCGGCCTGTTTACAGATCGTGGTTTTACAGGTCGTAGTCGTAATCGGCGAGTTGCCGCTGCAGGCGTCGCTCCTCCAGCAAGTTGTCAATGGTGCGACGCTTGTCCAGGTTGGTCTTGGCAACTTCTACCCGCGGCTCCGGCTCGTCATCGGTGCTCAGTACCAGATCGTCATCGATCACCAGGTCTTCTTTGTCAGTGCTCATGAGTTACTCCAAGCCAAGGGGCCATTGGCCGACCTTATAACGAGAATCTCTGGTCTGGTAAAAAAGATTTTTTCAATCAGGGAGGGGGTGTTCTGGCTATCGGCTCAATCGTCCGAGGTTTTTAGTCGGTATTCGCACAAATCCTCGATGCGGCAGCTGCCGCAGCGCGGCTTGCGCGCCTGGCATACGTAGCGGCCGTGGAGGATCAGCCAGTGATGAGCATCGAGCAGGTAATCCTTGGGAACGAAGCGCATCAGCTTTTTTTCCACTTCCAGCACGGTCTTGCCAAGGGCGATCCCGGTGCGGTTGCTGACGCGGAAAATATGCGTGTCGACGGCCATGGCGGGTTGCCTGAACGCCGTATTGAGCACCACGTTGGCGGTCTTGCGGCCCACGCCTGGCAGCGCCTCGAGTGCTTCGCGGTTGTCGGGGACTACGCTGCCATGCAGCTCAATCAGCAGCCTGCAGGTTTCGATGACGTTTTTCGCCTTGCTGTTGTACAAGCCGATGGTGCGGATGTAGGCGCTTAGCCCGTCGACGCCCAGGGCGTAGATCGCCTCGGGCGTATTGGCAACCGGATACAGGCGCGCCGTGGCCTTGTTGACGCCGACATCGGTGGCCTGGGCTGACAGGATCACCGCAATCAGCAATTCAAACGGTGTGGTGTAGGCGAGTTCGGTCTTGGGCTCTGGGTTGTCTTCGTGCAGCCGACGAAAGATCTCCAGGCGTTTGGCGGCATTCATGAAAGGCTAGGCTCTCGTTTGAGGCGGGGAGGCGATGGTCGCTGGCCACGTTGGCCATAACAACGCCCCGGCACTTGGCCGGGGCGTTGTTGCTCGGTTACTTGATGCGCTGGCCTGGCTTGGCGCCGCTGTCAGGGCTGAGCAGGTAGATCTCTTCGCCGCCAGGGCCGGCTGCCATGACCATGCCCTCGGAGATGCCGAAGCGCATCTTGCGGGGCTTGAGGTTGGCCACCATCATGGTCAGGCGGCCTTCCAGCAACGACGGGTCAGGGTAGGCCGACTTGATCCCGGAGAACACGTTGCGACGCTCGTCGCCGATGTCCAGGGTCAGTTGCAGCAGCTTGTCGGCACCCGGTACTGCTTCGGCTTTGACGATCAGGGCCACGCGCAGGTCGACGGCGGCGAAGGTGTCGAATTCGATTTCCGCAGCCAGCGGATCCTTGCTCAGCTCGCCATTGCCAGCAGGGGCGCTGGGGGCCTGGGAGGCGAGCAGGTCCTCCTTGCTGGCGGCGATCATGGCTTCGACCTTGGCCGGTTCGATGCGGCTCATCAGTGGCTTGAACGCATTCAGCTGATGGTTTTCCAGGCGTGACTGGTGATCGTCCCAGCGCAGCGGGGCGACGTTGAGGAAGGCCTCGGCGTCTGCTGCCAGCACTGGCAATACCGGTTTGAGGAAGATCACCAGCTGGCGGAACAGGTTGATGCCTTGGGCGCAGATGGCCTGAACCTCGTCCTGCTTGCCTTCCTGTTTGGCCAGCGACCACGGGGCCTTGTCGGCAATCCAGGCGTTGGCGCGGTCGGCCAGGGCCATGATTTCGCGCATGGCGCGGGCAAAGTCGCGTGCCTCGTAGGCTTCGGCGATCGATGGCGCGGCGGCGGCAAAGGCTTCGGTCAGCTCAGGCTCGGCATCACCGCCGACCATCACACCGGCATTGCCTTTGTGGATGAAGCCTGCGCAACGGCTGGCAATGTTCACCACTTTGCCAACCAGGTCGGAGTTGACCTTCTGGATGAAGTCTTCCAGGTTCAGGTCGAGGTCATCGACGCCGCGGCCAAGTTTGGCGGCGTAGTAATAACGCAGGTATTCCGGCGCCAGGTGGTCGAGGTAAGTACGCGCCTTGATGAAGGTGCCACGCGACTTCGACATCTTCGCGCCGTTGACCGTCAGGTAGCCGTGCACGTTGATTGCGGTCGGCTTGCGCAGGCCTGCGCCTTCGAGCATGGCCGGCCAGAACAGGGCGTGGAAGTTGACGATGTCCTTGCCGATGAAGTGATACAGCTCGGTGGTCGAGTCGGCCTTCCAGTACGCATCGAAGTCCAGCTCCGGGCGGCGTGCGCAGAGGTTCTTGAAGCTGGCCATGTAGCCGATGGGCGCGTCCAGCCAGACATAGAAGTACTTGCCTGGCTCATCCGGGATTTCAAAGCCGAAATACGGTGCGTCGCGGGAGATGTCCCACTCCTGCAAACCGGAGTCGAGCCACTCGGCGAGTTTGTTGGCAACGGCGTCCTGCAGGGTGCCACTGCGGGTCCACTGCTGCAGCATGGCTTGGAAGTCAGGCAGCTTGAAGAAGAAGTGCTTGGAGTCCTTGAGTACTGGCGTGGCGCCAGAGATCGCTGACTTGGGGTTCTTCAGTTCGGTCGGGGCGTAGGTTGCGCCGCACTTCTCGCAGTTGTCGCCGTACTGATCTTCAGCCGCGCACTTGGGGCAGGTGCCCTTGATGAAGCGGTCGGCCAGGAACATGCCTTTTTCCGGGTCGAAGTACTGCGTGACCGAGCGGTTGGCGATGTGTCCGGCGTCGCGCAGGCGGGTGTAGATCATGCTCGACAGTTCGCGGTTTTCATCGCTGTGGGTCGAGTGGAAGTTGTCGAAGTCGACCAGGAATTCGGCAAAGTCACTGCTGTGCTCGGCCTGCACGTCGGCGATCAACTGCTCGGGGTGATGCCTTCTTTTTCGGCACGCAGCATGATCGCCGAGCCGTGGGCGTCGTCGGCGCAGACATAGGTGCACTGGTTGCCGCGCAGCTTCTGGAAGCGAACCCACATGTCCGTCTGGATGTACTCGAGCATATGGCCAAGGTGAATGGAACCGTTGGCATAGGGCAGGGCGCTGGTGACGAGAATCTGACGTGGCTCGGACATGGTGGCTCGGCTATTACTCTGGCTAGACGGGATACAAAGTTGATCGGCCACTATAAAGCGACAGCGAATATATTTCACCCCATCGACGTACCTGCTGACGATTGACGGGTTAGCATAGGCGCCTGTCTCACCTTCAGATCTTGCCTATGGGAGCCTCCATGAGTGCCGTCACACGTGCCGATGTCGAAGCCGCGCTTCGCCAGTACACCGATCCCTACCTGAACCAGGACCCGGTCAGCGCCGGTTGCGTACGCGCGATCGACATCCAGGGTAGCCAGGTCAGCGTGCAGCTGCAGTTGGGCTATGCTGCCGGGCTGTTCAAGAATGGCTGGGCGCAGGTATTGCAGACCGCTGTCGAGAACATAGAGGGCGTAACTGCCGCCAACGTCTCGATCGATTGTGTGATCAGCGCCCACAAGGCCCAGGCGCAAGTGCCCGGCATGGCCAACGTGAAGAACATCATCGCTGTTGCCTCGGGCAAAGGTGGCGTAGGCAAGTCGACCACTTCGGCCAACCTGGCCTTGGCGCTGGCGCGCGAAGGGGCGCGGGTGGGTATTCTCGATGCCGATATCTACGGCCCAAGCCAGGGCGTGATGTTCGGTATCGCCGAAGGTACTCGACCGCAGATTCGTGAGCAGAAGTGGTTTGTGCCGATCAAGGCGCACGGCGTCGAAGTGATGTCTATGGCATTTCTGACCGACGACAACACGCCGATGGTCTGGCGCGGGCCGATGGTCTCCGGCGCCCTGCTGCAACTGGTGACCCAGACGGCCTGGGATGATCTGGACTACCTGGTGATCGACATGCCGCCCGGCACTGGCGATATCCAGCTGACCCTGGCGCAGAAAGTCCCGGTGGCCGGTTCGGTGATCGTGACCACGCCGCAGGACCTGGCCCTGCTTGACGCGCGCAAGGGTGTGGAGATGTTCCGCAAGGTCAACATCCCGGTACTTGGCGTGGTGGAGAACATGGCCGTGCATATCTGCTCCAACTGTGGCCATGCCGAGCACCTGTTCGGTGAGGGCGGCGGTGCCAAGCTGGCCTCGCAATACGGTGTCGACTTGCTGGCGTCGCTGCCGCTGTCGATGCTGATTCGCGAGCAGGCTGACAGCGGCAAGCCGACTGCGATTGCCGAGCCGGAAAGTCAGATTGCCATGATCTACCAGGAACTGGCGCGGCAGGTCGGTGCACGTATCGTGCTGCAGGAAGCAGCCGCTCCGGCCATGCCGAGCATCACCATCAGCGAAGACTGATATCTCGGCATCCCTGCGTAAGTGGGGATGCCGTTCGCGCTGGTCTGATAGCTAAATTACAGGCATAAAAAAACCCGCCGAAGCGGGTTTTTTTGAAGCCAGCTGGAATTAACCCAGTTGAACTTCTTCAGCCTGCATACCTTTCTGGCCGCGGGTAGCGACGAAAGTTACGGCTTGGCCTTCTTTCAGAGTTTTGAAGCCGTCAGCTTGGATGGCTTTGAAGTGCACGAACAGGTCGTCACCCGATTGAGGGGTGATGAAGCCGTAGCCTTTTTCATCGTTGAACCACTTGACGGTACCGTTTTGACGGTTGGACATGTGTCTGTCTCCTTGGACAAAGTAATTATCGGCGCAGGAAATGCCCTGGCCGGACTGAGTGCAAAGAGTCGGAAAATTCAGCGATGGGCAGATTGGGATCGTGCATCTAACTAGAGTTCTCGGTGTCACGTGCAGCACAGTGACGTCACCATACCCCACTTTCTTCAGCCTGCCAATGGTCAAACGCGGCTTTGCTCAAAATCGGATCGGCGGCGGCTGCAAGCCCCGTCCGGCGTGGGATACGGCCGGGGAACTTTAACCCGGAGGCCGGGACCGGTAAGATGCGCTTCTCGTTTTTTACCTTGCAGCCTTCAGGACACCCGCCATGAGCATCAAATCAGACAAGTGGATTCGCCGCATGGCGCAGGAACACGGCATGATCGAACCCTTCGTCGAGCGCCAGGTGCGCGGTGACGAAGCCAGCCGGGTGATTTCCTTCGGCGTTTCCAGCTACGGCTACGACGTGCGCTGCGCAGACGAATTCAAGGTCTTCACCAACATCAATTCGGCCACGGTCGACCCGAAAAACTTCGACGCCGGCAGCTTTGTCGACGTCAAAAGCGACGTCTGCATCATCCCGCCGAACTCGTTCGCCCTGGCGCGCACCGTCGAGTACTTCCGCATCCCGCGCAACGTCCTGACCATCTGCCTGGGCAAAAGCACCTACGCGCGCTGCGGCATCATCGTCAACGTCACGCCGCTCGAGCCAGAGTGGGAAGGCCACGTGACCCTGGAGTTCTCCAACACCACCACCTTGCCGGCAAAGATTTACGCCAACGAAGGCGTGGCGCAGATGCTGTTCCTCGAGTCCGATGAAGAGTGCGAAGTCTCTTATAAAGACCGTGGCGGCAAGTACCAGGGCCAGCGTGGGGTCACCCTGCCGCGGACCTGAGCCGACGAGCGCGGGGAATTAGTTGCCCGCAAGGCACTCCAACGGGGTAACAGTTGCGGCGTGCATGACGTACGCCGGCCCCCGTGAGGAGCTGCCTATGAAACTCCATACCACTGTCAGTGCCCAGCTGGCTCATCTCCAGCCTAACCAGATCGGCCTGCTGGCCTGGTCGCTGTTGGCGCAGCCACCACTGCCTGTGCAGGCAGGAGGAGTGCCCGGCCAGCCGGACCCGGACAGCCCGCAGCCGCCTCAGCCGGGTGAGCATCAACCGACCGAGCCGGGTGTACCGACCTTGCCGGACGACATACCGCCTACTCCTGTTGCGTAATTAACGCTGCACTGCCCAGACCCGCTCAGCCCCTGCCAGAAACACGCGGGTGGCTGCGTCGGGTTCGACCGTCCAGCCCCCGGTGAATTCGCCGAATGCGGGCAACAGGCAGACCTCCTTGTTGATTAGAAAGCACGGCAAGCGCAACCGCTGCCGGGCTCTGCCGCGCAGTACGTAAACCGGATGTACGTGCCCTGCCAGCACCGTGTGCGGAGGGTTTGCCGTGGGCTCGTGCTGCAGGGCAAACGGGCCGTATAGCCATGGTTCTTCCTTGATCTCGATGTTCAGTTCCGTCGGTGGGTCGCCGGCATGGCGGTCATGGTTGCCGCGCACCAGAATCATCTGCACCTGAGCATGCCGCTCGCGCCAGGCCTTGAGCTTGGCGATGATCGCTGGCGCCTGAGCGTGGCGGGCGTGCAAGAAATCGCCGAGTACAATCAATTGCTCGCAAGCGTGCTCGGTAAGCAACGCATCAAGGCGGGCGAGGGTGGCATCGGTTGTGCCGCGCGGCACTGGCTGATTCAATGCGCGATAGCTTGCCGCCTTGCCGATGTGCACATCAGCGACCAACAAGGCCCGCCGCGCTGGCCAGTACATGGCCTTGTCCGGCAGCAGCCAGAGTGTTTCGCCGCAGTGTTCGATTTCCAGGTGCTGCATAGAAGTCCTTGTATTCAGGGCGAGGCTCAGCTCCCGCGCCGGGTTCGCCCCTTGGGTGCGTCGGCGACTTTTTCCAGATCAGCCACCATCCGTGCAATGCGGTCGGCCAGTTTTTCTGTGCTCAGGGTCTCGCGCATGCCTTCTACCAACAGCGCGAAAGCCAATGGTCCGGGGCGACGCAGGTCGTGCAGATCCAGACGCAGCGTACTCAATTTGAGCAACTGCCGATGCAGCCGCTCGATTTCCAGTTCTTCGCGCAGCACCTCATCCCGCGCTTGGCCGAGCAACAGATTGTCGGCGTCGTGCTTGCGAAATACCTCGTAGAACAATCCGCTGGAGGCCTGAATCTGTCGAGTGCTCTTCTGCGCGGCTGGGTAGCCGCCGAACACCAGCCCGGAAATCTGCGCGATTTCGCGAAAGCGCCGCAGCGCCATTTCGCCCGCATTCAAGCTGGCCAGTGCATCTTCGAGCAGATCATCCGTGCTCAACGCCCGCGGCAGATACGTGGCCCAGTCGACCGTGCTGGGGCTGACCAGCTCGAAGCCGTAATCATTGACCGCAATGGACACCGACAATGGCTGCACCCGGCTCACGCGCCACGCTATCAGATTGGCCAGGCCCAGGTTGGCCATGCGTCCAGCGAATGGGTACAGAAACAGATGCGAGCCTTGTCTTGAAGTGAATGTCTCGGCCAGCAGGGTGTGCTGGGTGGGCAGCGCCGACCAAGTCGCCTGCAACTCCAGCAGAGGTCGCACGGCGCGCATTTCCGGGCCGTCGAAGTGGTCATGGGCTGCGGCATCCAGGCGCTCCACCAAGGCGTCCGCCAGTTCGCTCGACAGCGGCATACGGCCGCCATTCCAGCGGGCAATCGCCGCCTTGCGAGCGGTACTGCGGCGTACATAGGCGGTCATGTTCTCGACCCGCACCAGCTCCAGCACGCGGCCGGCAAACACCAGCGTATCGCCGGGTTTGAGGCGCGCGATAAATGATTCCTCGACGCTGCCCAGCTGTTTGCCGCCGCCGCCCTTGCTCCAGTATTTGAGCTGAATACTGGCATCGCTGACGATGGTGCCGATGCCCATCCGATGGCGCCGCGCCAGGCGCTCGTTGGCCACACGCCAGATGCCGTCGGCGTGGGCTTCGACGCGCTGGTAGTCAGGGTAGGCCGTCAGCGAGCTACCGCCATGGCAGACAAAATCCAGTGCCCATTGCCATTGGCTGTCGCGCAGTTCGCGAAAGACCCAGGTGCTGCGCACTTCCTCGAGCAGTTCTGCCGGGCGAAAGCCGCTGCCCAGCGCCATGCTGACCAGATGCTGCACCAGCACATCCATGCTTAGCCGCGGCGACTGGCGTGCCTCGATCTGGCCGGCGGCCAGGGCATGGCGAGCAGCGGCGGCCTCGACCAGCTCGAGGCTGTGGGTCGGCACCAGGGTAATCCGCGAGGCGCGCCCGGGCGCATGCCCGGATCGACCCGCACGCTGCATCAAACGCGCGATACCCTTGGCCGAGCCAATCTGCAGTACCCGCTCTACTGGCAGAAAATCTACCCCGAGGTCCAGGCTTGACGTGCAGATCACCGCCTTGAGCGAGCCTTGCTTGAGACTGCGCTCTACCCAGTCGCGGGTCTGCCGAGCCAACGAGGCATGGTGCAGGGCGATCAAGCCGGCCCAGTCAGGGCGGTGCTCGAGAAGTGCCTGATACCACAGCTCGGCTTGCGCGCGGGTATTGGTGAAGACCAGGCAGCTTTCACTGGCGTCGATTTCGGCACTGACCTGCTTGAGCATTTTCAGGCCCATGTGGCCGGCCCAAGGGAAGCGCTCGATTGCCTCCGGCAATAACGTGTCGACGACAAAACGTTTGTCCTGACGCCCTTTGACCAGTGAGCCGCCGGCGGGCAACAGCACATCGCGGGCGTGCTCAAGATTGCCCAAGGTTGCCGACAGCCCCCATACCACCAGCCCGGGATGCCAGCGGCGCAAGCGCGCCAACGCCAACTGGAGCTGCACGCCACGCTTGTTGCCAAGCAACTCGTGCCATTCGTCGACCACCACCATGCGCAGCTGCGCAAAGTCTTCATTGGCCTGGGCGCGGGTCAGCAACAGGGTCAGGCTTTCTGGAGTGGTCACCAGCGTGCTGGGCAGTCGCCGGGCTTGGCGGGCGCGCTCGGCAGAGCTGGTATCACCACTGCGCACGCCGACGTTCCAGTTCAGTTCCAGGTCATCCAGCGGTGCCTGCAGGGCACGTGCTGTATCCGCTGCCAGCGCACGCATCGGCGTGATCCACAGCACCTGCAGCGGCGCCGGCTTACCGCTCGGGTTGGCCGTGCGCGCATAGGCGCGCAGGGCGGCCAGCCATACCGCGTAGGTTTTGCCAGAGCCGGTGCTGGCATGCACCAGTCCCGACTCGCCACGCTCGACGGCGGCCCAGACCTGGCGCTGAAAGGCGAAGGGTTTGAATCCACGCGTGGCAAACCAGGCGTTGGCAAGGTCGGTCGTGGCGGGCATGCGTGGATCCGTCAAAGGCTGTGCTTCTACAGACCGCCGTGCGTGCCGATTGGTTTACCTGTTAGTTGCCCAACAGGTAACCACTGCGGCAAATCTGCTCGCCCGCGACATGGGCGACGACCATGCCGCTGGTTGCCATGCGCCGAACGCTACGGGCATACAGCAGCCCGGCCTGTTGATTGCGCAGCGAACTGACCTGATCGCTGAGTGGGTCGATCACCTCGGCAATCAGTTGCCCGGCTTGCAGGTATTGGCCGGGTTTTGCGTGGAATACCAGCAGCCCGCCCTGGGGGGTGCTGACGGGTTCCACTGCGGCCAGTGGCGTGGCCGGATGGAGCAGCGCCGGTAATTCGGCCGGTTGCCCTTCGATAACGCCCGCGTGGGTCAGAAAGTCGATGATCGCCTGGCAGTCCTTGGCCGCCAGCGCGTGACAGACGTCGGCTTGCCCGCGCAGCTCCAGCGTGACCGAAATGCCACCGTCGGGGATCGGGTAGCGCTTGCCGAAGCGCTGCTGCAATTGCCACCAGACCAGACTGAAGCACTCATCGAACGACTGCCCGCCCGAGTCGGTCGCGAGCAGGCTGGCTTGCGCCCCGAGGTAGCGCGCCAGCGGCTCGACCCGCGGCCAGGCCTGCGGCGTGGTGTACAGGTGTTCGACCGCTTCGAAGTCGCAGTGCAGGTCGAGGACCATGTCGGCATCGCACGCCAGTCTTTGCAGGCACAAGCGCTGGGACTGCAGCGCGGTACGTACCGGGTGCGCGTCCAGGCCCCGGCGCAGGTGCTCGCGGATCAGCTCAAGGTTGTGGTGCGGGTCCTGCGTCAATTGGCCTTCGAGCTGGTCGCCGATTGTGTCCGAAAGGTCGACGAAGTTGCGGTTGAAGTTCTCCCCGCTGTGCAGCTCGAAGCGGCCCATGGGTGCATCCAGCAGCACTTGCTCGATGCCCAATGGGTTGGCCACTGGCACCAGCAGGACCTGCTGACGCAACAGGCCTTGCTGTTCCAGTTCGAGCAGGCGCTGCTTGAGGTGCCAGGCGACCAGCATGCCCGGCAGTTCGTCGGCGTGCAGCGAGGCCTGTATGTAGACTTTGCCGGCGCCGGCTGGGCCGAACTGGAAGCTGTGCAGGTGCCGGCTGATGCCGGGCGCGGGGCTGAGCAAGCTGTGGGTCGAGTGGTGCATGGGGGGCCTGGGCGCTGGTTGATGATCGGGCTGCGACTGAAGATAGAAGCACAAACTTCGGCGTTGCGCATGCGCGCAGGCAGATCCCGATCACGGTTTTCAGCTCAGCAGGGCCTGCAAGGTGGCCAGGTCGTCGGCTTCCTCGACCGGCTTGTCCAGGCGCCAGCGCAGCATCCGTGGGAAGCGCACGGCGATGCCGCTCTTGTGCCGCTTGGACAGCGCGATGCCTTCAAAGCCCAGTTCGAACACCAGCGTCGGGGTGACGCTGCGCACCGGGCCGAAGGTTTCCACGGTGGTTTTGCGCACGATTGCATCGACCTTGCGCATTTCTGCATCGCTGAGGCCTGAGTAGGCCTTGGCGAATGGCACCAGCGCACGTCCAGGCGTGCCTGCCGGTGCGTCCCACACGGCAAAGGTGTAATCGCTGTACAAGCTCGCGCGCCGGCCATGGCCACGCTGGGCATAGATCAGCACGGCATCGACGCTGAACGGGTCAATCTTCCACTTCCACCACAGGCCCATGTCCTTGGTCCGGCCAACCCCGTAGAGCGCATCGCGCTGCTTGAGCATCAGCCCCTCTACACCGAGGTTGCGCGACTGTTCGCGCTGCTCGGCCAGGTCGGCCCAACTGTCGCCGGTCAGTAGTGGTGACAGCAGCAGCGGCACTTGCGGGTACTCGGCGACTACCCGCTCCAGCTGGGCGCGCCGTTCGTGCTGCGGGCGGCTGCGCCAGTCGTGGTCCTGCCATTCGAGCAGGTCGTAGGCCTGCAGCACCACCGGAGCATCGCCGAGCAGCTTCTTGCCCAAGGTCTTGCGGCCGAGCCGTTGTTGCAGCAGGGCGAAGGGCTGCACGGCGACATCGTCGCTGCTGGAGCCCGGTTTCCACACCAGAATCTCGCCATCCAGCACGGTGCCGTCCGGCAGGCTGCTGGCCAGGCTGTGCAGCTCGGGGAAGCGATCGGTCACCAGCTCTTCGCCTCGTGACCAGATCCACAACTGGCCCTCGCGTTTGACCACCTGCGCGCGGATGCCGTCCCACTTCCACTCCGCCTGCCAGTCGCTGACCGGGCCGAGCAGGGCGTCGAATTGTTCGGTCGGCGCTTGCAGCGCATGGGCCAGAAAGAACGGATACGGCTGGCCGCCGCGCTGGCTGTGCTCGTCGGCCGACTCGGCGGCGATCAGCTTGAGGTAGCTGGCGGGGCTCGGTTTATGGCTGAGGTCGGTATAGCCGACCATGCGCTGGGCCACGCGCTTGGCGTCGAGGTCGGCCAACTGCGCCAGTGCGCGGGTGACCAGCAGTTTCGACACGCCCACGCGGAAACTGCCGGTGATCAGTTTCAGGCAGAGCATCAGGCTCTGCCGGTCCAGCTGCGCCCATAGCACTGGCAGGCGCGCGCGTACCTCTTCCTGGGGCTGGCCGCGCAATGGCAGCAGATGCTGCTCGATCCACTCAGCCAGACCCTGATCACTGGCATGGGCGCTGTCGGGGAGCAGTAACGAAATGGTTTCGGCCAGGTCGCCCACTGACTGATAGCTCTCTTCGAACAGCCAGTCGGGCAGGCCTGACAATTCAATGGCCAGCTCGCGCAACAAGCGGGTTGGCACCAGTTGCCGCGGCCGGCCGCCGGCAAGAAAGTACACCGCCCAGGCAGCGTCCTGCGCTGGCGCCTGGCTGAAGTATTCGCGCAAGGCCAGCAACTTGGCGTTGCTCGAGGTAGTGCCGTCCAGGCGCAGGTACAGCTCGGCAAAAGCCTTCATGGCTGAACCTCGCGGGTGTCGTCTTCTTCGCCGTATTCGGTAACGAAGGCCCGCGCGTCCAGGCCTTGCTCGGACAAATAGCGCACCAGCACATTGACCGAACCATGGGTGACCATGACCCGCTCGGCACCGGTCTGGGCGATGGCCCACAACAGCCCCGGCCAATCAGCGTGATCAGACAGCACAAAACCGCGATCGACCCCGCGCCGCCGGCGGGTACCGCGCAGGCGCATCCAGCCGCTGGCGAAGGCATCGCTGTACTCGCCGAAGCGCTTCATCCAACTGCTGCCGCCAGCCGACGGCGGCGCCATGATCAATGCCTCGCGCAGTAGCGGGTCGTTGCGGGCAAAGTCGCCGGCGTAATGGGTCTCTGGCAGGGCCACGCCAGCTTCGCGATAGACCCGATTCAACGGCTCGACCGCGCCATGCACCAGGATCGGCCCGATGCTGGCGTCGAGGCCATAGAGGATGCGCTGGGCCTTGCCGAAGGCATAACAGAACAACACGCTGGCCTTGCCTTGTTCGCGATTGGCCCGCCACCACTGGTTGATCTCGGCGAAAATCACCGCTTGCGGCGGCCAGCGGTAGATCGGCAGGCCGAATGTCGATTCGGTGATGAAGGTGTGGCAACGCACCGGCTCGAACGGCGCGCAGGTGCCGTCGGGCTCCACTTTGTAGTCACCAGAGGCGACCCATACCTCGCCCTGGTACTCAAGGCGCACCTGCGCCGAGCCGAGCACATGCCCGGCCGGGTGGAAGCTCAAGCTCACGCCGTGGTGTTCCAGGCGTTCACCGTAGGGCAGGGTCTGCAGATTGATGTGCTGGCCGAGCCGGCTGCGCAGGATGCCGGCACCGGGCGCCGCGGTCAGGTAGTGATTGTTGCCCGAGCGTGAGTGATCACCGTGACCGTGGGTGATCACCGCGCGATCAACCGGGCGCCACGGGTCGATGTAGAAATCACCGGGTGGGCAGTACAGGCCTTCGGGGCGAGCAATCACAAGGTCCATGGCAGGCCGCTGGCTAGGGAGTTATAGCTAGGAGCGTTGCTGGCGCGACGAAGTTCGGATTGTCTGGCTGAGGTTGCCCGCACAGCCAGGGCTGTGCGGGCAGTCGGACGTGGGCTTACTTGCCCGGTACCAGGGTCAGGCGCTGGCTACCGTAGGCACGGGCGAAGTTCTGCGGTTGCAGCGGCAGGCTCATGAAGCGGCCTTTGAACCAGGCGTCCAGGCCATCGCTGTGGTGACGACTGGCCGGGTTGCCGGACTGACCACTGCTGGTCAGCAGTTGCAGCGGTTCGGCCTGGCCAAAGTCGACGATCATCCGCGCCGAGGCTGGCAGTTGCGTGTCGAAGTTGCTGCCCCAGGCATACGGCGTCAGGGCCAGGGTGCTGAAGTCGCCGCCAGCCGCCATTGGCGCGCGGCTGATAGCGTCACCCAGGCCGTGATAGGCCGGTGCTGGCCAGCGGTACTGGTGCAGCTTGCCCCACTGCCAGGCCTTGCGGTCGGCGCCGAGCAGCGCCGTGCCAGTGTCGATCGCGGCGGCCAGGCTGCGGGCCAGGATCGCCGGTTTGTCTTCCTTTTGCGCGGTGGTGCGGTCATCCCAGAACGGGCTGTCATCGCGGCCCAGCAGGTGATCAGCCTGCGCCGAGTAGGACAACTGCGCGTTGCTGACAAAGGCTTGCCAGGCAGGTCCGGATTCAGGCCCAAGATCGTCGAGGAAGGTCTGTCGGGCCACTTCCTGGAGGAACAGCTGATACAGCGCGGCATCTGCCGACACTGGGCTCAGGCGACCATCGAAAGCTTGCAGCCGAGCCAGCGCGGCATTGGCCTTGTCGCGCTGGGCCGGTGGCAGTGCCGCGATCGCCTGCTTGAGCGGCTGGGCCATGCCGGGTGCGCTGAACATCTGCTTGAGCTTGTCGGCAAACAAGCTGACCTGATCGTTTTGCAGGGCCATCACGCTGCGGCTGTCGTGGCGGCCATTGGCAGCCAGCTGACCGAGACGTTCGGCGCGCTCGGGGTAGTACCAGGTGTTGGACAACTGCATGCCGTAACCCTTGGCCAGGCTGCGCTCGTTGGCATGGCCGAGCCAGCCGGACGGTGGGTCCTGGTCGTACGGGTGGAGCATGGCGTCGGCATAGCCGTCCCAGTCATAGCGCCCATCCCAGCCTGGCGAGGGCAGCAAGCCCTGGCCTTCGCGGCGGTTCGGGTAGCGCCCACTGACCTGCCAACCGATGTGCTGCGGCTCAGCAAAGACGAAGTTGAGCGCCGCTGCGCCGACCTCGCGAGTGCTGTCGAAGGCGCGCTCCACCGAGGTGGCGCGTGTCAGGTCGAACAAGGCGTCGAGGCTGCGATCACCCTTCAGCTGCGGCAGGCTCAGGGCCAGGCCGAGGCCGTTGCCGACAGGCTGGCCGAGCAGGGTGCCATGGCGAGTGTCGTAAAGCACTTCGCGCAGTGGCTGCTGGCCGCGGGCGAAGAAGGTCTCGCTGCGGGCACGCGTTGGCAGCCATTTGCCATCGGCAAGGTAAGTCAGCTGGCTGCCTTGGCGGCGCAGTTGCTCAAGGTACAAATCCTGGTTGTCGGCCATGACCGCGCTGCTGCTCCAGGCCAGTTTGCCGTTGTAGCCGGCCAGCACGATCGGCAGGCCCGGCAACGACAGCCCGGCAACCTGGTACTTGCCGGTGTGGATCTGTACCGGGCTCAAGGCCCAGGCGGCGCGGCTGTCACTGGCCAGCAGGCTTTTGCCGCTGCGGCTGCGCTGTGGGCCGAGGGCCAGGTTGACCGAGCCCGGGCTGCCAAGCAGGCCCAGGTCGGCGAGCTTCTGGCTGGCACTGGCCAGGGCAGGCAGGGCAGGCAGTTGGCTGGCCAGGTTGATGCCCTTGAGTTTGTCGACTTCGCCTTCGGCCAGCGGCTCGTCAGGCGCACCCGGCAGCAGCCAGGCGAGCTTGTCGCTGCCGACTTTTTGCGCGAGGGTCAGGGCGCTGAGTTCTTCCTGCAGATTGACTGACTGGCTGAAGGCATACAGGCTGAAGATCAGCGCGCTGTCTTCGGCCTTCCAGTATTCAGGGCGATAACCGCTACGGGCGAGCTCACCCGGCAACTTGTCGCGGTAGCGGTACAGGTAGGCGTTGACCCCACGCGCATACACTTCAAAGAAGCGCTTGAGCCGCGGCGAAGCGTCGGCGTACAGGGCATTGGCACTCTGCTTGAGATTGGCTGCACGCATCAAACGGTCGATATCCAGCGCTTCTGGCCCGGCCAGTTCCGCCAGGCGGCCCTGAGCCAGCAGGCGCATGCCGAGCATCTGCTCGATGCGGTCGCCGGCGTGCACGTAACCCAGCGTGAACAGCGCATCGTGGAAGCTGCTGCTTTCGATCAGCGGTGCGCCCATGGCATTGCGCCGCAGCGAAACGTTCTGCGCGAGGCCTTTGAGCGGTTGCACGCCGGTGGTCGGCGGCACGCTGTCTTGCACGGCGCTCATCTGGCAGCCGCCAAGACCAAGCAGACCTAGCAGCGCCAGGCTGGCGAAGCGCGGACGCAAAGGAGGAAAAGCGGGGGCGGCCATTGAAGAGGCTCCTGCAAGGTGTGACAAAAAAGGGATTTGGCTGGATCGGAAAGCATCAACCGCAAGCAATCACGGCCAAAGGCTGCAGTTGCTTGCGGCAGCGGTCAGCGCGCGAAGATCAGGCGCCGTGGCACTTCTTGAACTTCTTGTCGCTGCCGCACGGGCACGGGTCATTGCGGCCAACGTCTTTCAAAGCGTTGCGCACCGGCTCCTGGTGGCCGTGGTTGCAGTGTGGACCGTGCACATGGCCGTGGTCATGATCATGCTGATGATCGTGATCGTGGTTGCAGTCAGGGCCATGAACATGCGGTTGCTGAGTCATTGCAGGTTACTCCGGTAAGAAATCGCCGGGCATTATCTCATCACTGCGCGACAAGTGCAGGCCCCGCCAGATGATCAGCCCGGTATTCAGCTCGGCCTGCAGTGAATAGCGCAGCGGTTGCCTGCTCTTGAGCAGCTTGGCCAGCGGTTTGAGCTGCTTCCACAGGTTGGTGCGGGCGGTGATCTTGAAGGTCCGCCCCTCATGGGCGGCGACGCTGCGCCAGATGCTCGCCTCATCCTCGACCAGCAGCAACTGGTTGAGCCGCACCGAGTAATTCAGGTTGCGGATGAACAGGCGGCTGTCATTGGGGTTGTCGACCCGCAGGTGAATGACGAACTCCTGTTGCAGCAGGCGCGCCTTGACTGTTTCGACCCTGACCAGATGTACCTGTGGTTCGCGCCATTGCTCGCCGCTCCAGCCTGCGCAGCCGGTCAGCAGCAGGACGCAGCTGGTCAGGAGCAGGCGGGCGAGGGCGTTCACGGTCAAGTACCGACGTAACTGGAACAGCACTTCTTGAACTTCTGCCCGCTGGCACAGGGGCAGGGGTCGTTGCGCGTGGCCTTGAGGCCGACCGTTGGGTCAATGAAGTACCAACGGCCATCGCGCTGGACGAATGCCGAACGCTCACGGTGGGCGTGTTCGCCTTGAGCGTCGTGCCAGCGCGCGATGAAGGTGACAAACGCATGCTCAGGCTGACCGCCAAGCACCTCGGCGCTTTCCACCTCAAGCCCCAGCCAGGTGCTTTGCGCGCTCCAGGCAGCAATTGCAGCGCGGTCCAGGCCATCTTGCTGAGCCGGCAGGGTGGTTGCGACCAGGTAATCGATCAGGCCCAGCACGTAAGCGCTGTAGCGCGAGCGCATCAATGCCTGGGCGTCTGGCGCCGGGGTGCCGGCATGATAATGCCCGCAGCAGGCGTCGAGCAGGTTGCCACTGCCGCAAGGGCAAACCGAAACACTCATCACATCACCACCAGTACTTGCCAAAGTTTTCAGGGTTGGCCCAGAACCTGGCGTTGAGCCAGTCAGGGACCTGCTTGTAGTCATGTAGATCATAGGTGAACAGGCTCAACACCTGCTGCTCGCGGCCGAATTTCTCGCTGGCCGACATCGCCAGCGAGAAAAACTCGGTGTCCTGCCAGCCGCAGGCGCTCAAGTCGGCCAGCACCGCCAGGCGGCTGGCATTCAGATTGCGGATGCCTGCCAGCAGTTCCAGGCCGGTGCGCTTGGGCAAGTGCTCAAGGCAGTCGACCAGCACCGCCAGGTCGAAACGCTGGGCGGCAAGCGGCCCCGGCAGCACGCCTGGCGCTGCCACTTCGATGACCACCTGTGGGTGCGCCTGGGCAAAAGCATCCAGCGCCGGGAAGCGCGTGCCCACCAGCAGCAGGCGCTGCGGTTGCACGCGCTCGAGCAAGGCGGCGAGGGCTTGTTGCGGCGTGCGTTGGGAAAAACCGTCGGTCATTGCCTATCTCCGTTCAGGGTCGCCAAGCCTAGCTGGCTAGAGCTTGCCGGCAAAGGGCTGTGGCACACCAGCATGGCTCATTGCTGGCAGATCGGGAATGCGCGGTCTTTACTGGCACAGATCGGCCTTATGCCGATTCCCCCTAGGAGATGCAACAGATGAGCATAGTTCGCACGGCGATACCCTTGGTGCTGCTGACCAGTGTGTTGACTGGTTGTGCAGGTTTGCAGAAAACCGACTGGCCGACATGTGCTGCCGTCGGGGGTGTGGGCGGCGCCGCCCTTGGCGCTATCGAAAGCTCGAGCTGGGCCGGCTGGGGCGCGCTGCTTGGCGGTGGCCTGGCCGCCGGCTACTGCTGGGCCAATGGCGACGGTGACGAAGACGGCGATGGCGTGCCGGACAGCCGCGACAAGTGCCCGGGCACCCCGCGTGGGGTACAGGTCGATGCCAATGGCTGCCCACCTGAACCGGTAGCAGTGGTAGAAGAGGTGGTCGTGGTCAAGGAAGAAGTCATCGTCATCCGTGACGTGCACTTCGAGTTCGACTCTGCGCGGCTGACTGCGGCCGACAAGGAACGCCTCAATACCATCGCCACCCGCCTCAAGCAGGAAGCGGCGAGCACCCGACTGAGTGTCACCGGGCACACCGACAGCGTTGGCTCCGACACGTACAACCAGAAGCTGTCCGAGCGCCGCGCGCATTCGGTTACTGACTATCTGGTCGAAAGCGGCGTGCCGCGCAACAGCGTGGTGTCGGTAGTCGGTGCCGGCGAAACCCAGCCAGTGGCCGACAACGCTACTGCTGAGGGGCGTGCCATGAACCGCCGGACCGAGATCAAGATCGAGCGTTGACCGTCGGTGTGCAACTGGGTGCCGGGCCTGAGGCAATGCTTGGCGGGCGCCCATCAATGAAGTTACTGTGGACGAAGATGTCGGCTTGCCAGTGGACCGCTGTGCGGTCTTCGCGGGTGAACCCGCTCCCACAGGATTGCGCAACTGTACCTGTGGGAGCGGGTTCACCCGCGAAGGGCCGCACAGCGGCCCCAACAGGCTTAACTGACTGGCAAAGGAGGGCGGGGTATGAAATTTATCCTGGGGCTGGGCAAGGCCCTGACGGTTGTGTTCTGGTGGGTGGTGCTGGTCAATCTGCTGATGCCGCAGCCGCTGCCGTTCAATCTCCTGATCAATGCAGCGGGCATCCTTTTGCTTGGCCTGCATATGCTCGAAGTACTGTTTTTCAACGCCAGCCTGCGCAACCGTAGCCACCGCTGGTTCGATCGTCTGCAGATTTTGCTGACAGGAATTTTTCACGTGATGTCGATTCCCAAGCCTCAGGAGGCGCCCCGCCGTGCGTAAATTGATGTTGTTGGTGGCCTTGGCCAGCCCATGGGCCCAGGCAGACAGCCTGGATGTTGCTGCCAACTCGGTGATGCGCCTGGCCAACAAGGCCGGCAGTGTTCATCTGCAACACCTGCGGGTGGCGGATTCGGCAACCTTGCTGTTGCCGGCGTCACTGACCTCGCTCAAGGTCGAGCAACTGGAACTTGGCCAAGATGCGCGCATTGCCGTCGCTCCGGCCGACACGGAATTGACCATCGAAGCAGCCTCGGCGCGCTTCGCCAGCGGCAGCGAGATCAGCGCCAATGGCGCGCCGGGTAGCTATGAACGCGCCGCGCGCAGCGGCCGCAGCCTTGACCTGCAGTTGCATGCACTGGACGCCGAGCAGTTGTCGATCGACGCCCGTGGTGGTGCCGGTGCGCCGGGCTATGTCGGCCTGGATGGCGCCAATGGCAAGGCCGGTGGCTGCACCTGGGGCCAGGCCAGCCGCGGCGCTGATGGCGACAATGGTGGCAACGGCCATGACGGTGCAGCGGGCGGGCGGATTCGTCTGGCGGTGCCGGCTGACTATCCCGAGCAGCGCATTGTCGTACGCCTGGATGGGGGCCTGCCGGGCAAACCTGGCGCAGCGGGCAAACCTGGCGCAGGCGGCGCCAGCAAGGGTTGCCTGGTGTATAGCACCGACGCTGGGGCCAAGGGCCGGCCGGGCGTTGAAGGCCAGGCCGGCCTGGCGGGCGCAGAGGGTGAGTTGATTCTGCGACGCCTGTAACCGGGCTTGCCGCCGCGCAGTTTGCCTGCGCGGCGCATCGTTCAGAGCGGCAGACGCAGGCTGGCAACCGCTACCACGGCGAGCCCCAGCAGCAGGTTGATACCCACCAGCCGGCGAATCCGCCCCAGCGCAGCAGCACCTGCCGGCCAATCCTCGGCCTGCACTGCGGCACGCAAGTCAGGCAGCAGCAAGGCCTGCACGCGCAGGAACAAGGCAAACATAACGATCGCCCCGCCCATCATCAGTTGCACGTACTTGGGCGCAGTTTCGAAACCGCTGAAGCGCATGTGCAACATACCGATACCACTGATCGCCAAAATCGCCACAGCGACCCAGACCCAGACAAAGAAGCGTCGGAAAACTTCCAGCCACAAGCGCAACCGTGCCGGCCCCTCCAGGGCTGCAACCGTTGCCGGGCGCAGGATCAGCCAGGCGAAAAACATCCCGCCGACCCAGACCAGGGCGGCTAGCACATGCAGGGTGTAGGGTAGGGTGAAGCTCAGCATCGGGATCTCCATGCGGCATAAAGGGCGCGAGCGGGGTATGATAGCCGCCCATGCAAAACACTGAAAATATATCCAGCCCTTCGGGCGCCTGCAGACCATGATCAGCAACGAACTCAAAGCCACCATCCAGGGCGCCTATTCGCGTTTTCTCGAAGCCAAGAGCCTCAAGCCACGTTACGGCCAGCGCCTGATGATTGCCGAAGTAGCGAAAGTGCTCGGCGATATTGCCTGCGACGACGAAGGTCGACGCTCGGGTGACCCCGCCGTGGTTGCCGTCGAGGCGGGCACTGGTACCGGCAAGACAGTCGCCTACGCCCTGGCGGCCATCCCCGCCGCCAAGGTCGCCGGCAAGCGCCTGGTGATTGCCACCGCCACCGTGGCGCTGCAGGAGCAGATCGTCTTCAAGGATCTGCCTGACCTGATGCGCAACAGTGGTCTGAACTTCAGCTTTGCCCTGGCCAAGGGCCGTGGCCGCTATCTGTGCCTGTCCAAGCTCGACGTACTGTTGCAGGAAGGCCACGCCCAGTCGGCCACTGCGCAGCTGTTCGAGGAAGAAGGCTTCCATATCGAAGTCGACGAGCGCAGCCAGAAGCTGTTCAACAGCATGATCGAGAAGCTCGCCGGCAACCGCTGGGATGGCGACCGTGACAGCTGGTCGGAAACCATCGAAGACCCGGACTGGGCGCGCCTGACCACCGACCACAGCCAATGTACCGGCCGTCACTGCCCAAACTTCCAGCAGTGCGTGTTCTACAAGGCCCGAGAAGGCATGGGCAAGGTCGATGTGATCGTCACCAACCACGACATGGTCCTGGCTGACCTGGCCCTGGGCGGCGGCGCGGTGCTGCCTGACCCACGCGACACCATTTATGTGTTCGACGAAGGCCATCACCTCCCGGACAAGGCGATTGGTCATTTTGCCCATTATTCGCGGCTGCGCTCGACCGCCGACTGGCTTGAGCAGACGGCCAAGAACCTGACCAAGCTGCTCGCCCAGCACCCGCTGCCGGGCGATCTGGGCAAGTACATCGAACAGGTGCCGGAGCTGGCGCGTGAAATCCGCACCCAGCAGCAGTTCATGTTTACCCTTTGCGAGCAGATTGCAGACTTCAAGCCCGGTGAAGACACTGAAGGCCGCGAGCGGCCACGCTACCGCTTTGAGGGCGGGGTGGTGCCGGAGCATATCCGCGAAGTCGGCATCGAGCTGAAAAAGGGTTTTTCCCAGCTCAATGACCTGTTCACGCGCCTTGCAGACCTGCTCAAGGAAGGCATGGATGGCGAGAAGAACATCGGTATCGCCAGCCACCAGGCCGAAGAGTGGTACCCGCTGTTCGGCAGCCTGGTGACTCGGGCTCAGGGCAACTGGGAGCTGTGGACGGCGTTCACCGCCGAGGACCCGGAAGACAGCCCGCCGATGGCGCGTTGGCTGACCCTGGCCGAGACCGGTGCGCTGTTCGACATCGAGGTAAACGCCAGCCCGATCCTCGCAGCAGAGATGCTCCGGCGCAGCCTGTGGAGCGTTGCCCACGGCGCCTTGGTGACGTCGGCAACGCTGACCGCGCTGGGCAAGTTCGACCGCTTCCGCATGCGCTCCGGCCTGCCAAGGGACGCAGTAACCTGTGTGGTGCCGAGCCCGTTCGTGCACGGCGATGCCGGGTTGCTGCGGGTGCCTGATCTGGGCGCCGATCCGCGCGATGCTGCCGGGCACACCGCCGCGATCATCCGCGAACTGCCGGCGATGCTCGAAGAGGCGCGGGGTGCGCTGGTACTGTTCTCGTCGCGCAAGCAGATGCAGGACGTATTCGATGGCCTTGATCGTGACTGGCGCAAGCTGGTGCTGATTCAGGGCAATCTGTCCAAGCAAGAAACCCTGAACAAGCACAAGGCGCGGGTCGACGACGGCCAGCACAGCGTGCTGTTCGGTCTGGCCAGTTTCTCCGAAGGGGTCGACCTGCCTGGCGCATACTGCGAGCACGTGGTGATCGCCAAGATCCCGTTCTCGGTGCCGGATGACCCGGTCGAAGCCGCTCTGGCCGAGTGGATCGAAGCGCGCGGAGGTAATCCATTCATGGAAATCGCCGTACCCGACGCCTCGCTTAAGCTGATCCAGGCTTGTGGTCGCCTGCTGCGCACCGAGCAGGACCGCGGCGTGATCACCTTGCTCGATCGGCGCCTGGTCACTCAGCGCTACGGCAAGGCTATCCTCAACGCGCTACCGCCGTTCCGGCGGGAAATTTCCTGACGGCTGGAGCGTGCAGCTCCGGCCTGTTGTCCATTACTCAGTCACGGGCTCCCCGCGGCCCTGAAGGAGAGCTCCAGTTCTATGATTCGACGCACCTTGTCCGCAGTCTTCACGCTGCTGTTCTGCTCACCCTTGCTGGCTGGGCAGCAGACGCTGTTCAGCTTCGTGCGGCCGGCCTCGGTGGTCAATGTCATCACCGCCGACGCCGGCATGCCGCAATACAACGCCGAACAGACCGCAGAGGGCGAGGTACTGCGCCGCGTCGTGTTCAATCCGGTCGAACGCCCAAGCCTGGGCCTGAGCCCGCAAGGTGGGGCGTGGGACTGGTCGGCCGGCAAGGCCCTCACCTTGCGCCTGCAAAGTGCGATGGATTGGGCGCTGACGGTCGACGTCACAGTGCAGAGCAGCGATGGCCGCACCCTCACCAGCCGCATCGACCTGCCGGCCGGGCCTGCGCAAACGGTAATGGTGCCGCTTACCGCCAGCTCGCCGCTGAGCCAAGGCATGCGTGCCGGCCCACCGATGCCATGGACCTACGACGGCCAGCGCTTGCTGCTGACCAGCAGCGTCGGTGAGGTGGACCTAAAGCAGATCAGCTCGGTGACTCTGAGCATCCCCAAGCCCAACGTGGCGCAAAGCCTGCTGATCGAGAAGGTCGGCCTACAAGATGACGATCTCGCCTTCAAGGCAGCCTATGCCGGCCTGATCGACGCTTATGGCCAGTCGACGCGGGGCCGCTGGCCGGAGCGAATCGTCAGCGATGACCAGCTCAAAGCTGCCGATAGCCGCGAGCAGGCGCAGCTCAAGGCCTGGCTGGCAGAGCGCGGCAAGCAAGCGCTTGACCCGTACGGTGGGCTGCTGGCCGGGCCTGCATTCGAGGCTCAGGGCTTCTTCCGTACAGAGAAACGCGATGGCCGCTGGTTCCTGGTGACGCCTGACGGCCATCCGTTCTTCTCGTTGGGCGTAAACGCTGTGGCCGCTGATGGCGGGCGTACCTATGTTGCTGGTCGCGAGGGCATGTTTACCGCGTTGCCCGGCGTCAACGAGCCCTTCGCCGCGTTCTACGGGGAAGGCAACAATGATGATGGCAATGCGTCTTCGCAGGGGCGCGCATTCAAGCAGGGCCGCTGGTTCGACTTCTACGCAGCCAACCTGCAACGCAGCCATGGCCACAGCTGTGCCCCGGCCGCCGCCGAACCGACCAGCCAGGCGTGCCTGCCGATGGCGATCGATGCCGGCCGCTGGCAGGCGCATGCTCTGGATCGCTTGCAGGCGTGGGGCTTCAATACCCTCGGCAACTGGAGCGATCCTGAACTGGGCCTGGCCAAACGGGTGCCTTACACCCTGCCGTTGTCGATCGTTGGCGACTACGCCAGCATCAGCACGGGCATGGACTGGTGGGGGCGCATGCCCGATCCGTTCGACCCACGCTTTGCCATGGCCACCGAACGTGCTGTAGCGATTGCTGCCCGTGATCACCGCGATGACCCGTGGCTGATCGGTTACTTTGCCGACAACGAGCTGGCCTGGGCCGCACCCGGTGATGATCCGCGGGCCCGCTATGGCCTCGCTTTCGGCACCCTGCGCCTGACCACCGACGTGCCGGCCAAGCGCGCGTTCCTCAAGCAGCTGCGCGACAAGTACCGCAATCAGGAAGGGCTGTCCAAGGCCTGGGGCATCGAGCTGCAGGCGTGGGAGCTAATGGAAGACCCAGGCTTCGAAGCCCCGCTGCCCAACCCCGAACACCCGGAAATCGAACGCGATTACCAGTACTTCCAACAGGTGTTCGCCGACACCTATTTCAAGACCATCGCCGATTCGCTCAACTGGCATGCGCCCAACCACCTGTTGCTCGGAGGCCGCTTTGCCCTGAGCAGCCCACAGGCGGTCAAGGCCTGCGCCGAGTTCTGCGATGTGCTCAGTTTCAACTTCTATACCCTCAAGCCTGACGACGGCTACGACTTTGCTCGCCTGGCCGAGCTGGATAAGCCGGTGCTGGTGTCCGAATTCCAGTTCGGTTCGCGCGACCGTGGGCCGTTCTGGCCGGGGCCGGTGGAACTGGCGCGCGAGGAGGACCGTGGCCCGGCCTATGCCAACTTCCTCAAGGCCGCCATGGCCCAGCCGATGATCGTCGGTGCGCATTGGTTCCAGTATCTGGATCAGCCTGCCAGTGGCCGCCTGCTCGATGGCGAAAACGGCCATCTTGGGTTGGTGGCGATCACCGATGTGGCCTATCCGGGCTTTGTCGAGGCGGTGCGGCGGAGTAATCAGCAGGTAATCGACGAGCTGCGCACGGTGGTCAGCAAGCCGGTGCCATGAGGCGCTTGGGGCTGGTTGCAGAGCTGTTTGGCGACGTTTCCTGACAACCATCCGGCCACATTCAGTAGGCAAAATGGTCAACTACTGAAACAATGCACGCCTTTGCAAACTCGAGTCGTACGGAGAGCTGGCGGTGCAGATTCAGGGTCACTATGAGCTGAAGTTCGAGGCGGTGCGTGAAGCATTCGCCGCCTTGTTCGAGGATTCCCAGGAGCGCGGTGCGGCGTTGTGCATCCAGGTCGGTGGCGACACCGTGATCGACCTGTGGGCCGGCAGTGCCGACAAGGATGGGCAGCAGGCTTGGCATAGCGACACCATCGCCAATCTGTTCTCCTGCACCAAGACGTTCACCGCCGTGACTGCCCTGCAACTGGTGGGCGAGGGCAAGCTGGCGCTGGATGCCCCGGTAGCACGCTATTGGCCGGAGTTCGCTCAAGCCGGCAAAGAAGCCGTGACCCTGCGTCAGTTACTGAGCCACCGCGCTGGCCTGCCGGCCATCCGTGAGCTGCTCCCCGCCGAGGCGTTGTACGACTGGGAAGCGATGACTGCCGCGCTGGCCGCAGAAACGCCGTGGTGGACCCCAGGTACCGAGCATGGCTACGCGGCAATCACCTATGGCTGGCTGATCGGCGAGCTTATTCGCCGAGCTGACGGCCGCGGTCCGGGTGAGTCGATCGTCGCCCGCACGGCCAAGCCGTTGGGGCTGGATTTTCACATTGGCCTGGCAGATGAAGAATTCCACCGTGTGGCGCATATCGCCCGCGGCAAGGGCAATTCAGGCGATGCGGCTGCGCAGCGCCTGCTGCAGGTCACCATGCGCGAGCCAGAGGCGCTTTCAACCCGAGCGTTCACCAACCCACCAGCAATCCTGACCAGTACCAACAAGCCCGAATGGCGACGCATGCAGCAACCTGCGGCCAACGGCCACGGCAACGCGCGCAGCCTCGCCGGTTTTTATGCCGGCCTGCTCGACGGCAGCTTGCTCGAATCGGAGTTGCTGGATGAACTGACCCGCGAGCACAGTCTCGGTGAAGACCGTACCTTGCTGACCCAGACCCGCTTCGGCCTGGGTTGCATGCTGGACCAGCCAACCGTAGCCAACGCCACCTTCGGCCTCGGTGCTGGCGCATTCGGTCACCCGGGCGCCGGTGGTTCGGTCGGTTTCGCCGACCCCGAGCACGATGTTGCCTTTGGCTTCGTCACCAATACCCTCGGCCCTTACGTGCTGATGGACCCAAGAGCGCAGAAGCTGGTGCGGGTGCTCGCCAGTTGCCTTTGATCGGCTAGTGCGGGTAATGCCCGTGCGGTTTGACTATGCTCAATTCCAATGCCTGCTGCTGCAGGCAAAATTTCCTTCAATTTCATGGTGTATCGCTGATGTCTTCACAAAAAACCTTAGCACTCGCCCTGTGCCTGGCCATGACCGGTTGTGCCAGCCAATCGCAGGATGCCTCCTCGACTAGCGGACACAGCTGGTGGCCGTTTGGCTCGGACAAGGTTGCCGATCAGGAAGTGAAGCAGGCGGTGACCGAGAAAGTTGCCAAAGCCGACGCCAAGTCCGAAAGCAGCAGCCGCTGGTGGTGGCCGTTCGGCTCTGAAGAGACCCAGGCCAAGGGGCCGGTCGTTCCCAAGATTGATCACAAGGCCACCCAGGCCTGGCTTGACCAGTACGAGCCAAAGCTGCGTGAAGCGGTCAAGGACAGCAAGTTTGAAGTGGAGCGCCGCGAAGACCTGTTGGCCGTGACCATTCCGGTCGACAGCTCGTACAACCCGGACCGCCCGAACATGCTGTTGCCGGCGAGTTTGGGGCCGATCACCCGTCTGGCCAAGGCCATTGAAGTCGACCCGAAAACTGCCGTGCTGATTCTCGGTCACGCCGACAGCAGCGGTGCCGCTGCCGTTAACCAGAAGCTCAGCCTTGAGCGCGCTGCCTCGGTCTCGGCTATCTTCCGCCTGAGTGGTCTGCAACGCGACCGTTTGAGCCTCAAAGGTATGGGCTCGGTGATGCCACGCGCCGCCAACGACAGCCTCGAAGGCCGCGCCTTGAACCGCCGCGTCGAATTGCTGATGACGCCGCAGAACACCATGCTGGCCCTGTTGGCCAAATACCAGCAGCCGAACCTGGCGCCGGCCCCGGCCGCTGTGGTCGCCACTCAAGACAGCAAGGCCCCGGTGGCCAAGCCTGCAGCCAGCAAGCCTGCAGCCAAGGCCGCTGCCAAGCCTGCGGCGAAGAAAGCCGTGGCCAAAGCCCCGGTCAAGAAGGCCGCAGCCAAGACTGCTGCCAAGAAGCCGGCCGCCAAGCCGGCCGCGAAAAAAACCACGGCCGACAAGAAAGTCGCTGCCAACAGCCCTGCGAAGACCAACTGATCGTCAAGGAAGTGCTGTCATGACTCAATCTCTGGCCGATATGCGCCGCGACTACACCCGTGATGGCCTGGCCGAAAGCCAGGCGCCGGATGAGCCGTTTGCGCTGTTCCACCAGTGGTTTGCCGATGCTGTAAAAACCGAACAGGCGCCGGTCGAGGCCAATGCCATGACGCTGGCTACGGTCGATGCCGATGGACGACCGCATTGCCGGGTGTTGCTGTTGAAGGGCCTGGATGCTCAGGGATTCACCTTTTTCAGCAACTATGACAGCGCGAAGGGGCAGCATTTGCAGGCTAACCCGTTTGCGGCGATGACCTTCTTCTGGCCGGCGCTGGAGCGTCAGGTGCGGATTGAGGGGCGGGTTGAGAAGGTTACTGCGCAGGAGTCCGATGACTATTACCAGGTGCGCCCGCTGGGGAGTCGTCTTGGGGCTTGGGCTTCGCCGCAGAGTCGGGTGATTGCTGGGCGTGAAGAGCTGGAGGCTTTGGTCAAGGCTACTGAAGAGCGGTTTTCGCAGACTCAGCCGCATTGTCCTGAGCATTGGGGGGGGTATCGTTTGCTGCCGGAGCGGGTTGAGTTTTGGCAGGGTAGGGCTAGCCGGTTGCATGATCGGCTGAATTATCGTCTGGTGGCGGGGGATTGGGCTCGGGAGCGGTTGGCTCCCTGAGGTTGGTTTTCGCTGTTTTGTGAGCTTATCCGTTTTTTGTGGTGGCTGATCAGGCCCCTTTCGCCCTTACGGCGAGTCACTTTTTTGGCAAACGCCCCAAAAAAGTAACCAAAAAAGGGCTTGGCTCCACATCCGGCCCCTTCGCTGCGCTGCGGGGTTCCCTCGCTCCGGCCTTGCTCCCGGGCGGACCGCGCTGTACGGGCCTCCTGGCCCGCAGCGCTTGACGGCCATCCATGGCCGGCACCTCCCTTCGCAAGACCTGCGCTCGGCCTCCTGAGTCGCCGGTGGATCAAGATCAAAAGCAGATCAAGATCAAAGGCACGCCTCGCTGCGCTGGCGCAGATCAAGAGCTAGAGGCAAAGTCAAAAGCTTGTGTCGTGCCGTGCCGCAGCAATCTCATTCGTACCCAAATCCAGCAGTCACCCCGATCCCGCTTTGCGCCAGCGCAGCGAGGCGTGCTCTTGATCTTGATCTACCTGCGACTTCAGGAGGCCGAGCGCAGGTCTTGCGGAGGGAGGTGACGGCCATGGATGGCCGTCAAGCGCTGCGGGCCAGGATGGCCCGTACAGCGCGGTCCTCCCGGGAGCAAGGCCGGAGCGAGGGAACCCCGTAGCGCAGCGAAGGGGCCGTATGTAGGAGCGAGCCCTTTTTTGGTTACTTTTTTGGGGCGTTTGCCAAAAAAGTGACTCGCCGTAAGGGCGAAAGGGGCCATTACTGCCACCACACAAAATGGATAAGCCCCCAATCCCCCAAAAATCGCCCCAACCAATCCCAAACCCAATGCAGTAATCCAAGCCGATCCAAGGTCTGACAATCAAGCGTCAGCACACACCCTGTACCGACGCTGAATGAATGCATTTTTGTTACGTATGCACCGTGACAGCCGTCAACCTGCAGCGTCTAATGGTCACCTGTCTTATGGAGATACAACCCATGCGTAAATCTGTTCTGGTGGTGGCGTTCACCACCATGTCGCTGCTGCTCGGCGGTTGTGCCTCGAGCCTGACCGGTGACAGCTACTCCCGTGATGAAGCCCGCCGCGTGCAGACCGTACGCATGGGTACCATCGAAGCCCTGCGTCCGGTGAAAATCGAAGGCACCAAGACCCCAATCGGCGGCGGCGCCGGTGCTGTAGTCGGCGGCGTGGCCGGTAGCGCCATTGGCGGCGGTCGCGGCAGCATCGTTGCCGCTGTGATCGGTGCTGTAGCCGGTGGCCTGGCAGGTTCGGCTGCTGAAGAAGGTATCACCCGCACCCAGGGCGTCGAAGTCACCGTACGCGAAGATGACGGCAGCACCCGCGCCTACGTACAGGCCGTGCAGGAGAATGAAATCTTCCGCGTGGGCGAGCGTGTCCGCATCATGACTGTAGATGGCACCAGCCGCGTCACCCACTGACAGCCGCGCTGAATGTAAAAACCCCGATCGGCAGTGCCGACCGGGGTTTTTTTACGCCTGGGTTTCAGCTCACTGCAGCCCGAGAATATCCCGCGCTACGGCTTCAGCGATGCGAATGCCGTCGACACCTGCCGACAGAATACCACCCGCGTAACCTGCACCTTCACCGGCCGGGAACAGGCCCTTGACGTTGATGCTCTGGAAGCTGGCATCACGGGTGATGCGCAGCGGCGAGGAAGTCCGCGTCTCAAGCCCGGTCAGTACTGCGTCGTGCAGGTTGTAGCCCTTGATCTGCCGATCGAACGCCGGCAGCGCCTCGCGGATGGCCTCGATTGCGAAATCGGGCAGGCTCAGCGCCAGGTCACCCAAGGTCACGCCCGGCTTGTACGAAGGCTCGACACTGCCCAGCGCGGTCGAAGGCCGACCGGCGACAAAGTCGCCAACCAGTTGCGCCGGCGCCTGGTAATTGCTGCCGCCCAGCTCATAGGCGAGTGTCTCAAGCCGCTCCTGCAACTCGATGCCGGCAAGCGGTCCGCCCGGGTAATCCCGTTCTGGATCGATGCCGACGACGATGCCCGAGTTGGCATTGCGCTCGTTACGCGAGTACTGGCTCATGCCGTTGGTCACAACTCGGCCAGGCTCGCTGGTTGCCGCAACCACAGTGCCGCCCGGGCACATGCAGAAGCTGTACACCGAGCGGCCGTTCTTGGCGTGATAGACCAGCTTGTAGTCAGCGGCGCCGAGTTTCGGGTGGCCGGCGTATTTGCCCAGGCGCGCCTTGTCGATCAAGGTCTGTGGGTGCTCGATGCGGAAACCGACCGAGAACGGCTTGGCTTCCATGAACACACCCTTGGCGTGCAGCATGCGGAAGGTGTCACGCGCGCTGTGGCCCAGAGCCAGCACCACGTGCCGCGCGTGCAGCTGTTCGCCGCTGTCGAGGACCACACCGGTGAGCTGTTCGCCGTCGAGGAGCAAGTCGCTTACTTTTTGCTCGAAGCGCACTTCGCCACCGAGGGCGATGATCTGCTCGCGCATGTTCTCGACCATGCCGGTCAGGCGGAAGGTACCGATGTGCGGCTTGTTGATGAACAGGATCTCGTCTGGCGCACCGGCCTTGACGAACTCTTCCAGCACTTTGCGGCCGTGGTGCAGCGGGTCCTTGATCTGGCTGTACAGCTTGCCGTCGGAGAAGGTCCCGGCGCCGCCTTCGCCAAACTGTACGTTGGACTCGGGGTTGAGCACGCTTTTGCGCCATAGGCCCCAGGTGTCCTTGGTTCGCTGGCGGACTTCCTTGCCGCGCTCGAGCACGATCGGCTTGAAGCCCATCTGCGCCAGCAACAGCCCGGCAAAGATCCCGCACGGGCCGAAGCCGACTACCAGAGGCCGCTCCTGCAGCTCGGCAGGAGCCTGGCCGACGTACTTGTAGCTGACGTCGGGGGCAACGCTGATGTTGTGATCGTCGGCGAATTTGTGCAGCAGTTCGGCTTCGTTGCTGGCGTGCAGGTCGATGGTGTAGATGAACAGCAGTTCGCTGTTCTTCTTGCGAGCATCGTAGCTGCGCTTGAACAGGGTGAAGCTCAGCAACTGGTCATCGGCAATACCCAGGCGCTGGAGGATGGCCTCGCGCAGGGCTTCGTCAGGATGGTCCAGGGGCAGCTTCAGTTCAGTGATTCGTAGCATGGCAGGGTCCAGTATCCCGGCCTCTGGCGGCCGGCGGCTTTACACAAACCGCCAAGTATAAGCTGTTCGCCGGGCTCAAAGGCAGGATAAAAACCACTAGGCGATCAGTTGTCGCGGGCGCCGCCGTAGTAAGCGCAGCCGTGCACGGTCTGGCCATCGACGCGCAGCTCGGCACGCAGGTGGCGCACGGCGCCGGTGACGCTGTCGACGCAGCGCTGCGGAGCGAGCCACAGTTCGATGCGCTGGCCATTGGCTTCGCTGGACAGGTTGAGGCCACCGCCGGGCATCTGCTCTTCAAGGAACGGCAGTGGCAGCGGCGGCTGGCCGGCGCGGTTGAGGACCATGCCCTTGCCGCTGGCCTTGATGTCCCATTCCGGCGCATGGCCGCCGGCGCGCAGGGTCAGTTGCTTGAAGTTGGGGTCGTCGCAGGCACTGGCCGAAGGCTCCAGGCGATACAGCCGGCGCACATCCAGCTGGCCGTCGCTGTTGGCCTGCTTGCTGCCGGCAAGGCGCCCGCGGACATCGGCAAACAGCTTGTCGCCAGCGCCGTGGGCCAGGCTCGAGGCTTCCTGCAGGATGCCCGTGGCGCCGGCATCATTGACCACGAACGAGCGGCTTTCGCTGCAAGGTTTGAACAGCAGATGTCCGCCGCTGGCGCTCAGTTCGCCCTGCATGCGCGTGGTGCCAAGGTCAGGGTCGACCGGTTTGTCGGCCAGCATCTGGCAGCCGGCGAACAGTGGCAGCAGGGTGGCGAGCAGCAGAGGAGGGGTGCAACGCATGGGTGAGGCTCCGGGGACGCGGCGGGTGAAGTGCGCACGTTACCGAGCAGTACCCGGGATCACAAGGGGGGGGTGAAACGATTGGGGCCGCAAGGCGGCCCCAATGGATTACACGAAGGATCAACCGCCGAGGTAAGCGTCTCGCACCTTCGGGTCACTCAACAATGCTTCGCCAGTGCCCTGCATGACCACGTGACCGTTCTCCAATACATAGGCACGGTCAGCGATCTTGAGTGCCTGGTTGGCGTTTTGCTCGACCAGGAATACCGTCACACCATCACGGCGCAGTTGTTCGATGATGTCGAAGATCTGCTGGATGATGATCGGCGCCAGCCCCAGCGACGGTTCGTCGAGCAGCAGCAACTTGGGCTTGCTCATCAGCGCACGACCAATCGCCAGCATCTGCTGTTCGCCACCGGACATGGTCCCGCCACGCTGTGAGTAGCGCTCTTTCAAGCGCGGAAACAGCTGCAGGACCTTGTCCAGTTGTTCCTGGTAATCGCCCTTGTCGGTGAAGAAACCGCCCATGGCCAGGTTCTCTTCGACAGTCAGACGGGCAAACACGCGGCGGCCTTCGGGTACCACGGCGATGCTCTTGCGCATGATGTGCGAAGACGGCTGGCCGACCAGCTCTTCCCCAAGGTATTTGATGCTGCCGCTGTGCGCCTGCGGCGAGCCGCACAGGGTCATCAGCAAGGTCGACTTGCCGGCACCGTTGGCGCCGATCAAGGTGACGATCTCGCCCTGGTTGATCTCGACATTGACGCCATGCAGCGCCTGGATCTTGCCGTAGAAAGTGGAAACGTTTTCGAACTTGAGCATTACGCTTCCCCCAAATAGGCCTTGATCACATCAGGATTGTCACGGATCTGCTCCGGGGTACCATCGGCCAGGGGCGTGCCCTGGTTGATCACGACGATATGGTCGGAGATGCTCATCACCAGTTTCATGTCGTGCTCGATCAGCAGCACAGTCACGTTGTGGGATTCGCGCAGGTAGCCGATCAATGCCTTGAGGTCTTCGGTTTCCTTGGGGTTCAAGCCGGCGGCAGGTTCGTCGAGCATGATGATCCGCGGTTGGGTCATCATGCAGCGGGCGATCTCCAGGCGGCGCTGCTGGCCGTAAGCGAGGGTGCCGGCAGTGCGGTTGGCGAACTCGGTCAGGTTGACCTTGTCCAGCCAGTACTGCGCGCGCTCCATGGCTTCGTGTTCGCTGCGGCGAAAGCTCGGGGTCTTGAACAGGCCGGCAAAGAAGTTGGTGTTCAAGTGCCGGTGCTGGGCGATCAGGAGGTTTTCCAGCGCGGTCATCTCTTTGAACAGACGCACGTTTTGGAAGGTCCGCACCACACCCTTGCGGGCGATCTGATGGCCGGCCAGGCCCTGAATCGGCTGGCCGTCGAGCAGAATGGTGCCGCCACTTGGCTTGTAGAAGCCGGTCAGGCAGTTGAACACCGTGGTCTTGCCGGCGCCGTTCGGGCCGATCAGCGCCACCACTTGTTTTTCCTTGACGGTCAGGGCCACGCCGTTGACCGCCAACAAGCCGCCGAAGCGCATGCTCAGGCCGCTGACTTGCAGAATTTCGCGGCTCATCGACGCAGCTCCATATGTGGTCGTTGCATAGGCAGCAAGCCCTGCGGACGCCAGATCATCATCAACACCATCAGCGCACCGAACATCAACATGCGGTACTCGCTGAATTCACGCATCAGCTCCGGCAGCAGGATCATCACGATGGCCGCGAGAATCACGCCCAACTGCGAACCCATACCGCCCAGCACAACGATGGCGAGGATGATTGCCGACTCGATGAAGGTGAACGACTCCGGTGTCACCAGCCCTTGCCGTGCGGCGAAGAAGCTGCCGGCAAAACCGGCGAAGCAGGCGCCCAGAGTAAATGCCGAGAGCTTGATCACGGTGGGGTTGAGGCCCAACGCACGGCAGGCGATCTCGTCTTCACGCAGTGCCTCCCACGCCCGCCCGATTGGCATGCGCAGCAGCCGGTTGATCACGAACAAGGCCAGCAAGGCCAGCAACAACGCTACCAAGTAGAGGAAGATGACCTTGTTGATCGAGTTGTACTCGATGCCGAAGTACTCGTGGAAGGTTTGCATGCCTTCAGCCGCGCGACGCTCGAACGACAGCCCGAAGAAGGTTGGCTTGGGGATGTTGCTGATGCCGTTGGGGCCGCCGGTGAGGTCGGTCAGGTTACGCAGGAACAGCCGAATGATCTCACCGAAACCGAGGGTCACGATCGCCAGATAATCACCGCGCAAGCGCAATACCGGGAAGCCCAGCAAGAAGCCGAAGGTGGCTGCCATCAAGCCGGCAATCGGCAGGCAGATCCAGAAGCTCAGCCCGTAGTAGTGCGACAGCATGGCGTAACTGTAGGCACCCACTGCGTAAAAGCCGACATAACCCAGGTCGAGCAGGCCGGCCAGGCCGACGACGATGTTCAGCCCCAGACCGAGCATCACGTAGATCAGGATCAACGTAGCAATGTCGACCGCGCCGCGCGAGCCGAAGAACGGCCAGACCAATGCCACCACGATCAGGCCGAGGATGATCCAGCGCTGGGTCTTGGGCAAGGTCAGGAAGTTGCTCACCGCTGGCGAGATCAACTTGCGGTCCGAGCCACGGGCAGTGACTGCGCTCCACTGCTTGTCAAACAACACCCGCAGGAACATCAACACCGAACACACCGCAATCACGGTGATGGTGAACGGCCCCTGGCTATGCACGATCAGGTTGATGCCGTCTATGCTCAGCTTCAGACCAAGTACCGGGAAGGCCACAGCCCAGACCAGCAGGGCGCTGAAAAACGCTTGTTTGATATTCTTGTTCATACTTTCTCAACCTCCGGACGGCCCAGAATGCCGGTCGGCCGGAACAACAGCACCAGAACCAACAGCCCGAACGCCACGACGTCCTTGTACTGGTCACCGAAGATATCGGCGCCAAAGGCTTCGGCCACACCCAGCACCAGGCCACCGAGCATGGCGCCCGGAATACTGCCGATGCCGCCCAGGACTGCCGCGGTGAAGGCTTTCAAGCCCACCAGGAAGCCGGCGTTGGGGTTGATCACCCCGTATTGCATGCTCAGCAACACGGCTGCCACTGCCGCCAGTGCGGCGCCAATGACGAAGGTCAGGGCAATGATGTTGTTGGTGTTGATACCGAGCAGGTTGGCCATCTTGATGTCCTCGGCACAGGCGCGGCAGGCGCGGCCCAGGCGGGAACGGGAGATGAACAGGGTCAACAGGGTCATGGCCACCAGGGTGACGACGAACACCAGTACCTGCATGTAGGAAATCAGCACCTCCTCTGCGCCGCCCGGGCCGAAGGAGAAGCTCCCAGGGATCAGGTTGGGGATCGACTTGTCCTTGGAATCCTGTGACAGCAGCACAGTGTTCTGCAGGAAGATCGACATGCCGATGGCAGAGATCAGCGGGATCAGACGGTTACTGTTGCGCAACGGGCGGTAGGCAACGCGCTCGATGCTGTAGCCGTAGGCACTGGTTACGCAGATCGTGGCGATAAAGGCCACGGTCATCAGTATCGGCAGGGAATGGATGCCCATCATGGCCAGCCCGGCGAGTGCAATGAATGCCACGTAGGACCCGATCATGTACACCTCGCCGTGGGCGAAGTTGATCATGCCAATGATGCCGTACACCATCGTGTAACCGATGGCGATCAAGGCATAGGTGCTGCCGATGGTCAATCCATTAACCAGTTGTTGGAAGAAATGGTAGATCTCAGGCATTACAGCGCTCCTAAAAACCTGATTGCATTCGCTGGCGGGGGGTAACCCGGCGCGCCTCGTGGTCTGTGCGACGATGGCAGGGCTCGGCCAGTGAACCGCGGGTGACGGTTTTAAGATTTTCAGGTGAGGCGGCTGCCGGATCACGGCAATCGTTCTCATGAACCTCGTAAAACAAAGCCCACTGCTCGCACAGTGGGCTTTTCGGTCAGCTATTGATCACGCAGTTACTGCGGGGAGACTTCAGTCTTCGGCTTGCCGAAGTGCCATTCGTAAACCACGAACTTGAAGTCTTTCAGGTCGCCCTTGGCGTCATACGACAGGTCGCCGGTCGGGGTCTTGAAGGTGCCAGCGTGGATCGCTGCAGCCACTTTCTCGGCGTCTTCGGACTTGGCCGCAACGATACCGTCAGCGATCAACTGCACAGCGGAGTAGGCCGGGAACACGAACGGGCCGCTTGGGTCCTTGCCGTCAGCCTTGATGGCATCGGCAATGGCCTTGTTCGCAGGGTCAGCGTCGAACGACTTCGGCAGGGTCACCAGCAGGCCTTCCGAAGCGCCTTGGGCGATCTGCGAGATGGAGTCGTTGCCGACACCTTCCGGGCCCATGAACTTGGCTTTCAGGCCCTTTTCTTGCGCCTGGCGCAGGATCAGGCCCAGTTCTGGGTGGTAGCCGCCGTAGTAAACGAAGTCGACGTTGTTCTGCTTGAGCTTCTGGATGATCGAGGAGAAGTCCTTGTCACCCGCGTTCAGGCCTTCGAACACGGCAACTTTGGTGCCTTTGCTTTCCAGGGTCTGTTTGACCGCGGTAGCGATGCCTTCACCGTATTGCTGCTTGTCGTGCAGTACTGCAACGACCTTAGGCTTGACGTGGTCGGCGATGTAGTTGCCAGCAGCCGGGCCTTGCGCGCTGTCCAGGCCGATGGTGCGGAAGATCATCTTGTAGCCACGGGCGGTGATTTCCGGGCTGGTGGCAGCCGGGGTGATCATGATCACGCCTTCGTCTTCGTAGATGTCGGATGCAGGCTGGGTGGAGCTGGAGCACAGGTGACCGATTACGTACTTGACGCCATCGTTGACCACTTTGTTGGCTACGGCCACTGCTTGTTTAGGGTCGCAAGCGTCGTCATATTCCTTGGCCTCAAGCATCTTGCCATCGACGCCGCCCTTGGCGTTGATGTCCTTGATAGCTTGCTTGGCGCCGATGAACTGCATGTCGCCGTACTGGGTGACGGGACCGGTTTTCGGGCCGGCGATACCGATCTTGATGGTATCGGCAGCAAACGAATGGCTGGCTACGCCGGCCAGTACCATTGCAGCGAACAGCTTGGAAATCTTGATCATAGTGCTCCACTCATTCTGTTGTAATTCTTATAGTCCTGGCGGTCAGGGCTACAGACCGGGCGGGATGTGCAATGGCCACGCCATATGCACGCCCACCTTCCCCCGGAACATGTCCCGGAACTGTACCGGTACAGTGTAGAGCGCTGGCTCGACGCTTGAAAAGCCATCAAAAAGCGTCTGTTTCGCGGGGTGTCGCGTGATCGACATAAACATACAGAATAGCGCCATCAAATAGCCTCTATTCAGCGATGCATCCCCCATACTCGGGAGCCGTCGAGCAAATTACATATTTGCAACCGGGTTTTTCTGCAAAAATAGCGGCCTTTAAGTTGGCCGATTCTTGCTGGTAGGAACCCATGACTGATCAAACAAGCACCCTCTATGCCAAATTGCTTGGTGAGACTGCAATCATTGAGTGGAAGGCGCTGGAGCGTTTCTGGGCAAAGGGTGACCTGATTTGGGTCGATCCCGATCTGGACCTGATTACCGTTGCTGCGGCGATGGCCGAAAACCAAGGTGAAATGTTCGCCAAATGGCGGGCGGATGGCACTGTCGGCCCGGTATCGGCAGAGCAGGCGCTAGACATGCAGGCCCGTGATCCGCAAATCTGGGCTGTGGTGGTTTCGCCATTCGTGCTCATGCAGACAAAGCCCGCTACAAATCAGTGAGCTTTTTTGGTGCGTAGAAACAGGCAGGCGGCTGCTTATGGTGCGCGTTGACGTGCACGTAAGGTAGAAGTAAGTAACACCGCGAGCCTCGTTCGGCACAGCGGTAACAGTTTACGGAATGCGTAATAAAGGTGCAGGGCGCTCGCCACTGCGCTCAAGTCGAGGCCAGGGTGGCACTGTCACTTGCTGGTTGCTGTTGCACACACCGTTGATGGAGTTGCTATGAGTACTGCATTGCCTGCGTTGGGTTTCGCTGGGATTGGCTTGATGGGCCTACCGATGTGCCGTCGCCTGTTGGCTGCCGGTTATCCATTGACGGTATGGAACCGCAGCCCGCACAAGTGCGCCGAGTTGGTCGCTGCCGGCGCCCGGCTGGCGGCGAGCCCTGCAGAGCTGAGCCAGTACAGCGATATGGTGCTGTTGTGCCTGGCGGACACCCGCGTGGTCCGCGAGGTGGTGTTTGGTGAACAGGGGGTGGCCGCAGGCGGTCGGCACGGGCAGTTGTTGGTCGACCTGTCCAGCCTTGAGCCCAGTGCGACGCGGGCAATGGCAGCCGAGCTGGCAGCGCGTTGTGGCATGGCCTGGCTGGATGCGCCAGTGTCGGGCGGCACAGCCGGGGCTACCGCCGGTAGCCTGGCAATCATGGTTGGCGGCGCAGCGCAGGATCTGGCCCGGGCACGGCCGGTGCTGATGCAGCTCGGTCAGCGCGTGACTCACATGGGCGCGGTAGGCGCGGGCCAGGTCACCAAAGCCTGCAACCAGATGATCGTTGCCTGCAATGCCTTGGTGATTGCCGAAGTGGTCGCCCTCGCCGAGCGCTCCGGCGTCGATGCCAGTTTGATCGCCGAAGCGCTGGCCGGTGGCTTTGCCGATTCCAAGCCGCTGCAGATACTTGCGCCGCAGATGGCAGCGAGCGAGTTCGAACCGGTCAAGTGGCATGTACGCACGCTGCTCAAGGACCTCGATGGCGCCGTCAAACTGTCCCACGAGCAGGGCTCGGCCGCACCGATCAGTGGCCTCGCCGCGCAACTGATGCGCTTGCACGGTAGCCAGGGCTGCCTGGAAAAAGATCCGGCAACTCTGGTTGAGCTGTATCGGCATCTGCCGTGAGCGCCGGTTGCTGGCGGTCGAGGCGCTGCAGTACCGGGTACAGCTCGGTCAACGGCACCGGTCGGCTGAGCAGGTAGCCTTGCAGGTAATCACAGCTATGGCTGACCAGAAACTGCTGCTGCTCCACGGTTTCGACGCCTTCGGTGACTACCTGCAGGTGCAGGGTGTGGGCCATCATGATGATTGCCTGGACGATCTCACGGTCTTTCTGGCTGACCGGGACTTCCTGGATAAATGAACGATCGATCTTCAGTACGTCCAGCGGCAGGCGTTTGAGGTAAGCCAGCGACGAATAGCCAGTGCCGAAGTCATCGATCGACAGCGCCACGCCTTGCCCGCGAATCCGCTTGAGCAGGTTGATGACCTGCTGAATGTCGCCCATCAGGGCGTTTTCGGTGACCTCCAGTTCCAGTTGTCGCGGCGCCAGGCCAGCCTGGAACAAGGCCTGTTGGACGTCATCTGGGAGCTCTTCGCGGGCCAGGGTCAGCGCCGAGCAATTGACCGTGACCTTGAGGCTGGCGTAACCATGCTGATTGAGCCGGGCAAGGTCGGCGCAGGCGCGGCGCAGCACCCACAGATCCAGCTCGGCGATCAGCCCGTTGGCTTCGGCGATGCCGATGAAGCGGTCCGGCCCGAGCAGACCGTGCTGCGGGTGTTGCCAGCGCACCAGCGCTTCCAGCTTGGCCACTTGACCGCTGCGTACGTCGAAAATCGGTTGGTAGTGCACGCACAGGCCGCGTTCTTCGAGCAAGGCAACCCGCAGCTCTTCCTCCAACTGCAGTTCCAGGGTCGCGCGAACACGCAGACTGCTATTGAAGAAGTTGAGGTTGTTGCGTCCGCAGCCTTTGGACTGATAAAGCGCCAAGTCGGCGTTTTTCAGCAATTCTTCGGCATTGCGGCCGTCGTCCGGATAGATGCTGATGCCGATGCTGGTGGTCATGACCATACGCCGTCCGCCCAGGTCGATCGGCTCTTTCATCCGCTGCATGATCCGCTGCGCCAGGTGACGGGCCTCGTCGCGGCTGTGCAGGCTGGTGACGATGCAGAATTCGTCGCCGCCAAACCGCGCCACCAGATCCTGGCTGCGGGTTGCGGCTTTGATGTGGTCGGCGATGACCTTGAGCAGATCATCGCCGGCGGCGTGGCCGAGGCTGTCGTTGATCCGCTTGAAGTGGTCGATGTCGAGGAACATCACCGCCAGCATGCCTTCATTTGCGGCGTGCTCGGCGAGACGTTCGGCAAACACCTGGTTGAAACCGCGGCGGTTGATCAGGTTGGTCAGTGCATCGTAGTGCGCGGCCTGCTGCAGCGACACCCGGGCCTGGTCAAGCTGGCTGAGCAGCACACTGACCCGGCGCAGGTCGTGCTCCTTGCTTTGCAGTTTTTTGTCGGCCAGCGCCGCGCTGATGCTGCTGGCGCTGATCAGCAGGGTGATGCAGGCAACGGTCAGGCCCAACTGCAGGCTGTTGTCAGTGGATGGCAGGCTCAGCGCAGCGTCTGCCGGGATCACCAGGGTCATGGCCGCCATGCCGGTAAAATGGGTAGCCACGATACCGCCGGCCATCAGCAGGCTGGCGCCGTACTTCATGGCCAGATGCAGGGTGCCGCTGCCGTTGCGAAAGTAACGCGCCATGACCAGCGCCAGCAGGCTGGCGACAATGGCAATCAGCAACGAGGCCAGCAGCAGGCTGGTCTGGTAGTACTGCACGGCGCTGGTCTTCATTGCCGCCATGCCGACGTAGTGCATCAAGGTCACACCGAGGCCGATGAATGTGGCTGCTTGCAGGTAATGAAGCGGGCTCATCACATGGCGCTCAAGGCTGTGCATGGCGAACCACGAGGCGAGTAGGGCAAGCAGCAACGACAACCCTGTCAGCGCGGCGTCATAGTGGGTTTCCAGCGGCGCGTGAAAGGCCAGCATGCTGATGAAATGCAAGGCCCAGATACCGCCTGCCAGGCAGCATGCGCCGAGGATCCGCCATTGCCGGCGAGCATTGTCGTTCTCGCTGTGGCATTGGCGCTCAGCCATATCCAGGGTGGCAAACGCCGCAGCGCTGACGACGATATAGGCCAGAATGATCAGCAATGGCTCGTGACGGCAGTCGATAACGATCTGTCCGGTTGCCGGTAGCTCGGCGAACAATTGCAGTCCCAGCCACTCCATCGCGCCTCTCCGTGGTGCCCTGCATCCGTCCCCAACGGGGACTCATGAACACGCAGTATAGGAAAAGGTAGTTAAGCCTTCCTGATTAATGGCTATTTGGTTGCTACGATTTGGTTATCAGGCTGATAGCGGGCGGAAATAAAAAAGGGCGCCGTAAGGCGCCCTGGTTTTTACTGCTTGCGAGTCGTGCTTGGACTACTCAGCCCGCGACCAGCACCCGAATCGCTTCCAGACGCAAAGCCGCCTTGTCGAGCATGGCCAAGCCCTGCTCACGCTGTGCACGCAGCGCATCGATTTCGCTGTCACGTACCGTCGGGTTGACGGCCTTGAGTGCGGTCAGGCGTGCCAACTCCTCATCCGCTTCGGCAGCCAGGCGACGCTGCGCCTCGGCCACGCGCTCGACGTGCACCGGCTCGATCTTGGCTTCGGCACCACTGATGCGCTGGGCCAATACATCGCGCTGCGCCTGGATGAACTTGTTGGCGCTGGCCCGCGGCACGCTTTCGAGCTGCTCGTTGAGCGTCTCGAAGGCCACCCGTGCGGCGAGGTCGTTGCCGTTGGCATCGAGCAAACAGCGCAGGGCAGCGGTCGGCAGGTAACGGCCAAGTTGCAGGCTGCGAGGCGCGACCACTTCACTTACGTAGAGCAGTTCGAGCAGGACGGTGCCTGGCTTGAGCGCCTTGTTCTTGATCAACGCTACGGCGGTGTTGCCCATCGACCCGGACAGCACCAGGTCCATGCCGCCCTGTACCATTGGGTGTTCCCAGGTGAGGAACTGCATGTCTTCGCGCGACAATGCCTGGGCCCGGTCGTAGGTGATGGTCACGCCTTCGTCGTCACCCAACGGGAAGCTGGCGTCGAGCATCTTTTCGCTCGGCTTGAGGATCAGGGCGTTTTCCGAGTGGTCCTCGCTGTCGATACCAAAGGCATCGAACAGGGTTTCCATATAAATAGGCAGGGCGAACTGGTCGTCCTGCTCCAAGATCGCCTCGACCAGTGCCTGACCTTCGCCAGCACCGCCGGAGTTGAGCTCGAGCAAGCGGTCGCGGCCGCTGTGCAGTTCGGACTCGAGGCGCTCGCGGTCAGCGCGGGCTTCGTCCACCAGGGTATTCCAGGCGCTGGCTTCGCCATCGCCGAGCAGCGAAAGCAAGCGCGAACCGTGGCGATGTTGCAGGGCGTTGCCGGTCGGGCAAGTGGCGAGGAACGCATTCAGTGCCAGGTGGTACCACTGGAACAGGCGCTCTTGCGGGCTGTCCTGCAGGTACGGGATATGCAGCTCGATGGTGTGCTTCTGGCCGATCCGGTCGAGACGGCCAATGCGCTGCTCGAGCAGGTCGGGGTGGGCTGGCAGGTCGAACATCACCAGGTGATGAGCGAACTGGAAGTTGCGGCCCTCACTGCCGATTTCCGAGCAGATCAGTACTTGAGCGCCGAACTCTTCATCGGCGAAGTAGGCTGCCGCGCGATCCCGTTCGAGGATGCTCATTCCTTCATGGAATACCGTGGTTGGGATGCCGGAGCGCACGCGCAGGGCGTCTTCCAGGTCCATCGCGGTCTCGGCGTGGGCGCAGATCACCAGGACCTTGGTGCGCTTGAGCATTTTCAGCGTGTCGATCAGCCAGTCGACCCGTGGGTCGAAGCGCCACCAGCGTTGCTCGTCATCGCCTGGGCCCTGGGCCTGGAAGGCCACTTCCGGATACAGCTCGGCGCGCTCGCCAGCCGGCAGTGCGCTGTACTGCTCAGGGTTAGGCAGCGGGTAGGGATGCAGATGACGCTCGGGGAAGCCTTGCACGGCAGCACGGGTGTTACGGAACAGCACGCGGCCGGTACCGTGGCGATCGAGCAGCTCGCGGATCAAGCGTGCGCTGGCTTCGCTGTCGCCATCGTTGACCGCAGTCAACAAGGCTTCGCCTTCGGCACCGAGGAAACCGTGGATAGTGGCGTGGGCCTTGGGCGACAGGCGGCCTTGTTCGAGCAGCTCCTGCACTGCTTCGGCGACCGGGCGGTAGTTCTCGCTCTCGGCGCGGAAGGCTGCCAGGTCGTGGAAACGATGCGGGTCGAGCAGACGCAGGCGCGCGAAGTGGCTGTCCTGGCCAAGTTGCTCGGGGGTCGCGGTCAGCAGCAGCACGCCAGGGATGACCTCGGCAAGTTGCTCGACCAGGGAATATTCCGCGCTGGCGTTTTCTTCGTGCCAGACCAGGTGATGCGCTTCATCGACCACCATCAGGTCCCAGCCGGCGGCGAACAGCGCGTCCTGAGCCTTCTCGTCTTCGACCAGCCACTCCAGCGCGACCAACGCCAGCTGGGCGTCTTCGAATGGGTTGCTGGCATCGCTCTCAATGAAACGTTCGGCGTCGAACAGCGCTACCTGCAGGTTGAAGCGCCGGCGCATCTCTACCAGCCACTGGTGCTGGAGATTTTCTGGAACGAGGATCAGCACCCGGTTGGCGCGGCCGGTGAGCAGTTGGCGGTGAATCACCAGGCCTGCTTCGATGGTCTTGCCCAGGCCTACTTCATCGGCCAGCAGAACGCGCGGGGCGATCCGGTCAGCGACCTCACGGGCGATATGCAGCTGGTGCGCGATCGGTTGCGCGCGGCAGCCGCCCAGCCCCCACAGGCTCGACAGCATCTGTTTGCTGTTGTGCTGCAGGGTGTTGTAACGCAGCGAGAACCACGCCAGCTGGTCGATCTGCCCGGCGAACAGGCGGTCGCTGGCCAGGCGGAACTGGATGAAGTTGGACAGCTGGGTTTCCGGCAGGGTGCGCGGCTGGTTCTGTGCGTCGAGGCCGTGGTAGACCATCAAGCCGTCGACGTCATCGACCTCGCGCACGGTCAGCTTCCAGCCTTCGAAATGAGTGATCTGGTCGCCCGGCGAGAAGCGCACGCGGGTCAGCGGCGCATTGCGCAGGGAATATTGACGGGTGTCGCCAGTGGCCGGGTACAGCACGGTCAGCAAGCGGCCATCCTGTGCCAGGATGGTACCCAGGCCGAGCTCGGCTTCGCTGTCGCTGATCCAGCGTTGCCCCGGTTGATACTGCTGCGCCATACTGCCTGAACTCCCGCCGATGAAAAGCCGGCTATGTTAACGGATAGACCGGGCAGACCAAAGAGTTAACAGACTAGCCGTTTCATCGACGCCCACCCGCAGCGACGAGGATACCCAGCCCAATGCCTGCCAAGTACCGTTGGTTGACCGCTTCCATGGGCCTGGGCAGCTTGCTGCTGATGGCCGGTTGCGAGCAGAACAATTTCCAGTCCTTGGCGCCGATCGCCGCCGAGCAGCTCGAGGTGCTTGGTGTGCGTACACCGATCAAGAGCGTGCATTTTCGCGACCGCGACGGCGAGGGGCTGTTGGTGTTGAGCCGTACCGATGGCCAGGCCAGTGACCCCGAGAGCGAGCAGGAAGTCGACAAGGTGGTGCTCAAAGCCACCCTGTACGGGCGCACTGCCGGCAGCGAAGCGTTCAAGCCGCGCTGGCAGATCGAGCAAGAGACCACCTGCCCGGGGCTGGACCTGGATGTCGACTTCTATACCGATGTCAGTGACGTCAGCGATCTGAATGGCGACGGTGTCGCCGAAGTGACAGTGGCCAGCCACGCATTCTGCGGCGGTGGTATTGACCCGCACGACATTGCAATCGAACTGCGTGAAGGTGCTTCGGTCTACAGCATCACCGGTCAGTCCTTGATCAGCCCGGCAGGAGAACAACCTATCGGCGGTGAGCGGGTTGATAGCGCCTCACTGAAGAATGCCGCGCAGGTCCTGCGTGATCATCTGGATGCGGTGTGGCAGAAGGTCTACAAACGGCCGTGGAGCGAAGTCAGCCCCGAGCCGGATGATGCAGATGACGATCTACCCGATTAAGCAAGCCTGGCTGGCGGCGCTCGCTTCCCGTAGTGAGGCACTCAAGGCCGGTTCACACCGGCCGATACAGTAGTGACAGGAGAACCTCAATGCTGCCGCCGATCATTCCACTCAGTGCCATGCCCGTGACCACCCAGCACGATCCGGTCAAACAGACACCGGACATCCGCCCGGTTGTCCCTGCGCAGCCAGCTCCCGACGACAGCTCGATCAACCTCAAGCAGCAGCGCGACCCTAACGAGCAGGCCTTGCTCCTGCGTGAAGAGCAGCGCCGCCAGCATCAGCGCCGCCACGATGAGGATGACGAGCGTTACGAGGCACTCGCCGGTGAGGAACTCAATGCCGACAACACCGTGCCTGTAGCGCCCCTGGGCGAACGTCCGCGCCAGGGTTTGCTGGTCGATATCGAAGTCTGACTGGCCAACATCGACGCCTGGCGGCATCATGCACTTATCTGCTGACAGCCGGGCCCGCCCATGAGTGAAGACAACCTGATCGACTTCGGCGCCGAGCGCGCCAAACGTATCCATGACCTCAAGGACAAGCGCCTCGATGAAATGCGCCAGGCCTTCGAGCAAGCCATGCCGCTGACGGCTGGTAAAAAGAAAAAGCCCAAGAACAAACCCAAAAAGCGCTGAAACTTGACGCAGGTCAACCCTGCGCCCGCCTCCAGTGCCCGGTCCCGGGCACTATTGACCCCGGTCAATTTCCTCCCTGCTCCTATTCGCTACCTTACATCCATCGGACGACGGCAGATAAACAGGGAGCGCCGACATGTTCTTCGACAATGTGGTTATCGCAGGTGTTGTGACGGTCGGATTGATGCTGGTCTTCTTCGCCGGTCTGGGCATTTTCATCTGGAAGGATTCGCACAAGCGCAAACAGCGCTGATCCTTCCCGATTCATGAGCACGCAAGGCATTTAGGGCGACTTCGGTCGCCCATTTTTTTGTCTGGATTTTCTTGCTGGCGCAGCGCGGCTTACTGTTCCGGCAACAGTGCTTGAACAGCCGTCTCAGGCCGATCAACGGCCAGGTGAAAGCTGAACACAGTTCCGCCCGCAAGGCTTGATGCCACTTGCATGTGCCCGCCGTGGGCGAGGGCGATCTGGTTGGCAATGTACAGGCCGAGGCCCAGGCCTTGTTGATGGGCTGTGGCGCGTGTTCGGGTAAAGGGCTGAAACAGCTGAGCGAGGGTCTGCGCGGGGATCGGTTCGCCCAGGTTATGTACGCTCAGCAGGAAGTGGCCGTCATGAATGCTTGCACCAACCGTCACCACACCCTGCGGGTCACCATGCACCAGGGCGTTGGCGATCAGGTTGGATAACAACTGGGCAATCCGCTCAGGGTCACAATACAAACCGTCGATCTCGCCCAGTTGCAGCTGCAATAGGCGCTGTGGATGGACGCGTTGCAGTTCCGAGGCAACGTGCCGCAGTACCTCGGCCAGGTCATGGCACGGTTGCTGCGCAAGGGCGATACCGCTGCCCAGGCGGCCGCGGGCGAAGTCCAGCACATCACGCACAAGATTGCTCGCCCGTTGACCGCAGGTGAGGATGTGCTTGGCCAGTGCCTGGTGTTTTTGCTCGGTCAGGCGCTGCACCAGCAGCTCTGCGCCGGCGGTGATGGCAAACAGCGGGTTGCGCAGGTCGTGGCCCAGCACGGCAATGAACTGCTCGCGCACCTCTGCCATCGCTCGCTCCTGCTGCAGGGCGTGTTCGGTACGCTGCGCCTGTTCTTCATGTTCTATCTGCACCGACAGCAGGCGGGCAAAGCCCTCGACCATTGGCTGTACTGCGCTGTTTTTCAGCGCAAATGGCTCGGGATCAAGCGCGCAGATGGTGCCGAAGAAACTGCCGTCCTGCCGGTACACCGGCACAGAGATGTAACTCTCGAACTTGTATTGCTTGGGGGTGGGGTGCTGGCAGTAGAGCTGGTCTTCACTGGCCTTGTCGATCACGATCGCCTGATGTGAGCTGCGGATTACATTGCAAAAGGTAGTGGCGATGTCCAGCTCGCCGCCTACATCCATGCCGAACCCGAGGCCGTCCAGCACCGCACAGGCGGTCCAGCTGTGCTCGGTGACCCGCGCCACTGCAGCAAAGCGCATACCGGTGCTCTGGCAGATAACCTGAAGAATCGCCGGCACGGCACTGATGCGACCAATAGTGGCGATGTCGGAACTTACCGCGTTGTTCATGCAGGGTTCCACGGCCCCTTGGGCCACATCAATGATTTGCCGGGTATTCTAGCGGGCTTGCCAGGAGCAGATCAAAAAGCTTGGCGAAGCGCTGGCCAGTTGCGCTAGGCTGAAAGCTGCGCGTGGCCCGCCAGAGGCCGCCGCAGGCTTTGCGTGCGTCACTCTCTTAACTAGCGAGGTACGCCATGGCCATTACTTCTCAAGACATCTGCAGCGCCGCCGACCAGCTCAATGGCTTTGTCGGTTATCACGCCAAGCGCGGCAGTCATATCGTGCGCTTTTCCGAAGATGCGTTTGGCATGGATGTAGCGGACGACAGCATTACACCGTGTAGCGAATTCGTCTGGCGGGCCGAGTCCGGGCAGCGCATGGCGTTGTGCCGTGAGCGCCTGGCCCTGCTGCTCGGCCAGCATGTGGACGACCGCCTGAATATCGCCGAGCCGTTGCGCATCTATCTGCAGCGCAGCGATCTGCCGGAGATCGTTGCCGAGCGCCGTCTGCGTTGAATGTGGCCCCGCTCAGTCTGGGTATGCCAGCCTGAGCGGGGCAGCAGGCCCATGATTGAAGCTGACCTGGTCGCGGCCCTGATGTTTGGCGGCATATAGTGCTTTGTCGGCGTGTTCCAGCCAGTGCTCCGGCGACTTCAAAAGCTCATCATAGGCTGCCAGACCAATGCTCAGACTGATCCGTAACATGGGTAGTTGCGGGTTGCGGTAGGCATTGACCCGCTCACGCAGCGCTTCCATCGCCAGCCCAGCCCGGGCTTGGTCAGCCCCTGGGAATATCACGCAGAACTCGTCGCCACCGTAGCGCCCGGCCTGATCATCCGGGCCAAGGCTGCGCTGCAGTTCCTGGCTCAAGTGGCGCAGCACGCAGTCGCCGACGACGTGACCATAAGTGTCATTGATGGCCTTGAAATGGTCGATGTCGATCAGGGCGATCATTGCCGGCAGGCGCTGTTGGCGGCTGATCTGGAACTTGAGCAGGAGCAGGTCCTTCCATGAACCGTGATTGAGCAAACCAGTCAGGCTGTCGGTACGGCTCAGTGCGCTGAGCTGACGTTTATGGTCGGCCAGGTTGATCGCCAGGCGATAACACACCCATCCAAGTGCTACGGGATACAGGGCCAGCATTGGCAGGCATGCCCAGACCTGCAGGGCGCTGGTCTGCAACTGCAGGCCGCTGCCCAGCATCGCGCTGGCGAGCAGCATCCCGGCTAATTGCCCGAGCAGCCCTCGCGCCAGCAGGGATTTGCCGCCGGCGGCAACATTGTTCATGGTCATCATCGACAGGATGGTCACCGTGGGCAGAGGATTGAAGTGCATGGCCGCCACCCAGAAGCCGCCCATCAGTGAGTCCAGCAGCAGGTTACGTTGTTCGGCGCGGTAGGGCGCAGTGGAATGCTTGGCCCATAGATAAGCAACGTGTGGCCACAGCAAGCCATTAACCAGCATCAACGCCCAGATCCAGCCGGGAGGATGCAGCGGTGCCATGGCGGCCATCACGCTGAACAGGCCGATGCCCATGCCGAGAATCCTGGGCAGGTAGATGCGCCTGGCGAATGAGAGTCCCTTGCCGCTTCTGTTGTCGATCATGATCGTGGTTCTTCCGTGGGGCGCCGTTTATCGCATAAATCGGGTGAATATTGTTCAACAGACTCACCTCAGCGAAAAATGACCTTACAAGCCATTTCACGGTTGATCCGACGCTGTGGGGTAATATGAAGGCCTTGTTTCTCTACGGAGCGCTCCTGTTCATGCTGCCCACGGACTCCCCTGCCGGTGAACCGGCGCGTTATCAGGATGGGCGCTTCCACAACCAGGCGGCCCTGCCACAGGACGGCATGCTGAAAAAACTGCGCATTGGTCTCAAATACCTGTTCTTGCGCAAACCACCGCAAACGCGGCCTGCGACGGCTATTACCTTGCAGCCGATGAGCCGGCAGCAGTTGCTTGATTCGCCAGACCACAGTCTGTGGCGGCTGGGGCATTCGACGATACTGCTCAAGCTGCGTGGGTGCTTTTTCCTCACCGACCCGGTGTTTGCCGAGCGCGCCTCGCCGGTGCAGTGGGCCGGGCCGCAGCGCTTTCACCCTTCGCCGTTGGCGACCAACGAGATTCCGCCGTTGGCAGCCGTGATCCTGTCCCATGATCACTTCGATCACCTCGACGAGCATGCCATTCGCCAGTTGGCGCCGCGCACGGATGTTTTCCTGGTGCCGCTAGGAGTTGGTGACCGCCTGATCGGGTGGGGAGTGCCAGCTGGCAAGGTGCGCCAACTCGATTGGTGGCAGGAGGCGGAGGTGGCGGGCGTGCGCTTTGCCGCCACACCTGCGCAGCACTTCTCCGGGCGCGGTCTGTTCGACAGCAATCAGACGTTGTGGGCGTCCTGGGTGATTATCGATGACGGGCTGCGGCTGTTTTTCAGTGGCGATACCGGTTACTTCGATGGCTTTCGTCAGATAGGCGAGCGCTACGGTCCGTTCGACCTCACGCTGATTGAAACCGGCGCCTACAACCTGGCCTGGCCCAGCGTGCACATGCAGCCCGAGCAAAGCTTGCAAGCACACCTGGATCTGCGTGGGCGTTGGATGCTGCCTATCCACAATGGCACCTTTGATTTGTCTACCCATACCTGGCAGGAGCCGTTCGAACGTATTCTCGCGCTGGCCGGCGCTGCTCACGTCAAGCTGAGCACGCCGCAGATGGGCGAGCGTGTCAGCCTCGACTCACCCCACGCCGGGCAGAACTGGTGGCAACCGCGCCCCCTGCGTCAGCAGGGCAGGGCGCAACCCAGTTCAGTTGTCTCGCGTTAGCTATTAAAGACGCGGCTCTTGGCGATCGTTATTTGGGTTGGCTTCTTTTAACAGCTTGGACGGTGGCTTGCCGCTGTCGCTGCGCACCTGGGCGTGGCTGATCAAGGCAAAGATGAAGCTGCCACCGATGATGTTGCCGGCCAAGGTAGGCAGGGCAAACTCGAACACAAAAGCCTGCCAGGTTTCATCGCCAGCCCAGACCAGGTAGGAAACCTCAACCGAGCCCACCACGATATGGGTGAAGTCGCCGAGGGCCATCATGTAGGTGATCAGGAGGATGATCCAGATCTTGGCGTTCTCCATTGCCGGGATCATCCAGACCATGGTTGCGATCATCCAGCCCGATATGATGCCTTTGGCAAACATCTGGCTGATGTCGTTGTGCATGACCTTGCGGCCTATCTCCAGGAATGCCACGTCTGCCTTGCTGTCGAAAATCGGCAGCTCGAGCATGACCCAGGACACCAGCAGCGTGCCGGCCATATTGCCCAGCAGCACCACGCTCCATAAACGCAACAAGCGGCCGAGGTTGCCCAAGGTCGGGGTAGTCATCACTGGCAGCACGGCAGTGAGCGTGTTTTCGGTAAACAACTGCTGCCGCGCCAGGATCACAGCGAGAAACCCGGCGCAGTAGCCAAGGCTGGCGATGACCTGTGCACTGTCACCCTCTGGCAGGCGGGCATAGAACAAGCCCATAGCCATCAACGACAGGCCCATGCTCAGGCCGGCGGCTAGTGCCGACCACCACAGCGCGGCGAGGGTTCGCTCCAGCTCCTGATCGCCTTGGGCGCGGATGATCTCGTGCAGCACCGCGGCCCGGGGCGGTTGGTTATGGCTGATTTCCTGTTCTTCATCCGCCGACAGGCCAGGGGTTTTGTCGCTGTGCGCATCGCTCATTACCGCTGTGCTCCTCAGGGTGTTTCTCTACAGATCAATTGCGCTGCCGTTTAGTTGCCGGGAAGGCCGTTATCAGCGCGAAAGTTTTTTCAGATCAAGGTGTTGACTCCAAATTCAGATCGCGTATTATTCGCCACCTCGCAGCGATGCAGTCGCAGCGAGGCAAGTGTTAAACGCTTGAGGTTGTTAGTAGCAAAAGGGCAGTTGACAGCAGGTTGTAACGCTGTAGAATTCGCCTCCCGCTACGAGAGATCGCAAGCGAGTCAAGTGTTTGAAGTTGAACGAGTTTCTCGCAAAATACTTCGAAATAAACGCTTGACAGACGCAGAGGAAAGCGTAGAATGCGCGCCTCGGTTGAGACGAAACGCTCAACCAACCGCTCTTTAACAAATTGAATCAAGCAATTCGTGTGGGTGCTTGTGAGTATGGTTTGATAGTCGCCAAGATTATCAGCATCACAAGTGGCCACATGAGAAATCATAGTAGTCATTTGAGATTGCTGAGCCAAGTTTAGGGTTTCTTAAAAATCCAAGCAGTATTGAACTGAAGAGTTTGATCATGGCTCAGATTGAACGCTGGCGGCAGGCCTAACACATGCAAGTCGAGCGGATGAGAAGAGCTTGCTCTTCGATTCAGCGGCGGACGGGTGAGTAATGCCTAGGAATCTGCCTGGTAGTGGGGGACAACGTTTCGAAAGGAACGCTAATACCGCATACGTCCTACGGGAGAAAGCAGGGGACCTTCGGGCCTTGCGCTATCAGATGAGCCTAGGTCGGATTAGCTAGTTGGTGGGGTAATGGCTCACCAAGGCGACGATCCGTAACTGGTCTGAGAGGATGATCAGTCACACTGGAACTGAGACACGGTCCAGACTCCTACGGGAGGCAGCAGTGGGGAATATTGGACAATGGGCGAAAGCCTGATCCAGCCATGCCGCGTGTGTGAAGAAGGTCTTCGGATTGTAAAGCACTTTAAGTTGGGAGGAAGGGCAGTAAGCGAATACCTTGCTGTTTTGACGTTACCGACAGAATAAGCACCGGCTAACTCTGTGCCAGCAGCCGCGGTAATACAGAGGGTGCAAGCGTTAATCGGAATTACTGGGCGTAAAGCGCGCGTAGGTGGTTTGTTAAGTTGGATGTGAAAGCCCCGGGCTCAACCTGGGAACTGCATCCAAAACTGGCAAGCTAGAGTACAGTAGAGGGTGGTGGAATTTCCTGTGTAGCGGTGAAATGCGTAGATATAGGAAGGAACACCAGTGGCGAAGGCGACCACCTGGACTGATACTGACACTGAGGTGCGAAAGCGTGGGGAGCAAACAGGATTAGATACCCTGGTAGTCCACGCCGTAAACGATGTCAACTAGCCGTTGGAATCCTTGAGATTTTAGTGGCGCAGCTAACGCATTAAGTTGACCGCCTGGGGAGTACGGCCGCAAGGTTAAAACTCAAATGAATTGACGGGGGCCCGCACAAGCGGTGGAGCATGTGGTTTAATTCGAAGCAACGCGAAGAACCTTACCAGGCCTTGACATGCAGAGAACTTTCCAGAGATGGATTGGTGCCTTCGGGAACTCTGACACAGGTGCTGCATGGCTGTCGTCAGCTCGTGTCGTGAGATGTTGGGTTAAGTCCCGTAACGAGCGCAACCCTTGTCCTTAGTTACCAGCACGTTATGGTGGGCACTCTAAGGAGACTGCCGGTGACAAACCGGAGGAAGGTGGGGATGACGTCAAGTCATCATGGCCCTTACGGCCTGGGCTACACACGTGCTACAATGGTCGGTACAGAGGGTCGCCAAGCCGCGAGGTGGAGCTAATCTCACAAAACCGATCGTAGTCCGGATCGCAGTCTGCAACTCGACTGCGTGAAGTCGGAATCGCTAGTAATCGCGAATCAGAATGTCGCGGTGAATACGTTCCCGGGCCTTGTACACACCGCCCGTCACACCATGGGAGTGGGTTGCACCAGAAGTAGCTAGTCTAACCTTCGGGAGGACGGTTACCACGGTGTGATTCATGACTGGGGTGAAGTCGTAACAAGGTAGCCGTAGGGGAACCTGCGGCTGGATCACCTCCTTAATCGAAGACATCAGCCTGCTGATGAGCTCCCACACGAATTGCTTGATTCACTTGTATAAAGACGATGCTGTAACGTGACCCTGTTATAGGTCTGTAGCTCAGTTGGTTAGAGCGCACCCCTGATAAGGGTGAGGTCGGCAGTTCAAATCTGCCCAGACCTACCATTGCAGATACACGGGGCCATAGCTCAGCTGGGAGAGCGCCTGCCTTGCACGCAGGAGGTCAGCGGTTCGATCCCGCTTGGCTCCACCATTTTGCTTCATGCTTCACAGCTTGTCAGAACTTAGAAATGAACATTCGTTGATGAATGTTGATTTCTGACTTTTGTCAGATCGTTCTTTAAAAATTCGGATATGTGATAGAAATAGACTGACATGCACTTTCACTGGTGTGTGATCAGGCTAAGGTAAAATTTGTGAATGCTCGAAAGGGCAGTACGAATTTTCGGCGAATGTCGTCTTCACAGTATAACCAGATTGCTTGGGGTTATATGGTCAAGTGAAGAAGCGCATACGGTGGATGCCTTGGCAGTCAGAGGCGATGAAAGACGTGGTAGCCTGCGATAAGCTTTGGGGAGTCGGCAAACAGACTGTGATCCAGAGATCTCTGAATGGGGGAACCCACTCAGCATAAGCTGAGTATCTTGTACTGAATACATAGGTGCAAGAGGCGAACCAGGGGAACTGAAACATCTAAGTACCCTGAGGAAAAGAAATCAACCGAGATTCCCTTAGTAGTGGCGAGCGAACGGGGACCAGCCCTTAAGTTGGTTTGAGATTAGTGGAACGCTCTGGAAAGTGCGGCCGTAGTGGGTGATAGCCCCGTACACGAAAATCTCTTATCAATGAAATCGAGTAGGACGGAGCACGAGAAACTTTGTCTGAACATGGGGGGACCATCCTCCAAGGCTAAATACTACTGACTGACCGATAGTGAACCAGTACCGTGAGGGAAAGGCGAAAAGAACCCCGGAGAGGGGAGTGAAATAGATCCTGAAACCGTATGCGTACAAGCAGTGGGAGCCTACTTTGTTAGGTGACTGCGTACCTTTTGTATAATGGGTCAGCGACTTATATTCAGTGGCGAGCTTAACCGAATAGGGGAGGCGTAGCGAAAGCGAGTCTTAATAGGGCGTTTAGTCGCTGGGTATAGACCCGAAACCGGGCGATCTATCCATGGGCAGGTTGAAGGTTGGGTAACACTAACTGGAGGACCGAACCGACTACCGTTGAAAAGTTAGCGGATGACCTGTGGATCGGAGTGAAAGGCTAATCAAGCTCGGAGATAGCTGGTTCTCCTCGAAAGCTATTTAGGTAGCGCCTCATGTATCACTGTAGGGGGTAGAGCACTGTTTCGGCTAGGGGGTCATCCCGACTTACCAAACCGATGCAAACTCCGAATACCTACAAGTGCCGAGCATGGGAGACACACGGCGGGTGCTAACGTCCGTCGTGAAAAGGGAAACAACCCAGACCGTCAGCTAAGGTCCCAAAGTCATGGTTAAGTGGGAAACGATGTGGGAAGGCTTAGACAGCTAGGAGGTTGGCTTAGAAGCAGCCACCCTTTAAAGAAAGCGTAATAGCTCACTAGTCGAGTCGGCCTGCGCGGAAGATGTAACGGGGCTCAAACCATGCACCGAAGCTACGGGTATCACCTTCTGGTGATGCGGTAGAGGAGCGTTCTGTAAGCCTGTGAAGGTGAGTTGAGAAGCTTGCTGGAGGTATCAGAAGTGCGAATGCTGACATGAGTAACGACAATGCGAGTGAAAAACTTGCACGCCGAAAGACCAAGGTTTCCTGCGCAACGTTAATCGACGCAGGGTTAGTCGGTCCCTAAGGCGAGGCTGAAAAGCGTAGTCGATGGAAAACAGGTTAATATTCCTGTACTTCCGATTGTTGCGATGGAGGGACGGAGAAGGCTAGGCCAGCTTGGCGTTGGTAGTCCAAGTTTAAGGTGGTAGGCTGGGATCTTAGGCAAATCCGGGATCCCAAGGCCGAGAGCTGATGACGAGTTGCCTTTAGGCGACGAAGTGGTTGATGCCATGCTTCCAAGAAAAGCTCCTAAGCTTCAGACAATCGGGAACCGTACCCCAAACCGACACAGGTGGTTAGGTAGAGAATACCAAGGCGCTTGAGAGAACTCGGGTGAAGGAACTAGGCAAAATGGCACCGTAACTTCGGGAGAAGGTGCGCCGGCGAAGGTGAAGGGTTTACCCCGTAAGCTTTTGCCGGTCGAAGATACCAGGCCGCTGCGACTGTTTATTAAAAACACAGCACTCTGCAAACACGAAAGTGGACGTATAGGGTGTGACGCCTGCCCGGTGCCGGAAGGTTAATTGATGGGGTTAGCGCAAGCGAAGCTCTTGATCGAAGCCCCGGTAAACGGCGGCCGTAACTATAACGGTCCTAAGGTAGCGAAATTCCTTGTCGGGTAAGTTCCGACCTGCACGAATGGCGTAACGATGGCGGCGCTGTCTCCACCCGAGACTCAGTGAAATTGAAATCGCTGTGAAGATGCAGTGTATCCGCGGCTAGACGGAAAGACCCCGTGAACCTTTACTATAGCTTTGCACTGGACTTTGAATTTGCTTGTGTAGGATAGGTGGGAGGCTTTGAAGTGGGGACGCCAGTTCTCATGGAGCCATCCTTGAAATACCACCCTGGCAACTTTGAGGTTCTAACTCAGGTCCGTTATCCGGATCGAGGACAGTGTATGGTGGGTAGTTTGACTGGGGCGGTCTCCTCCCAAAGAGTAACGGAGGAGTACGAAGGTGCGCTCAGACCGGTCGGAAATCGGTCGTAGAGTATAAAGGCAAAAGCGCGCTTGACTGCGAGACCCACACGTCGAGCAGGTACGAAAGTAGGTCTTAGTGATCCGGTGGTTCTGTATGGAAGGGCCATCGCTCAACGGATAAAAGGTACTCCGGGGATAACAGGCTGATACCGCCCAAGAGTTCATATCGACGGCGGTGTTTGGCACCTCGATGTCGGCTCATCACATCCTGGGGCTGAAGCCGGTCCCAAGGGTATGGCTGTTCGCCATTTAAAGTGGTACGCGAGCTGGGTTTAGAACGTCGTGAGACAGTTCGGTCCCTATCTGCCGTGGACGTTTGAGATTTGAGAGGGGCTGCTCCTAGTACGAGAGGACCGGAGTGGACGAACCTCTGGTGTTCCGGTTGTCACGCCAGTGGCATTGCCGGGTAGCTATGTTCGGAAGAGATAACCGCTGAAAGCATCTAAGCGGGAAACTTGCCTCAAGATGAGATCTCACTGGGATCTAGAATCCCCTGAAGGGCCGTCGAAGACTACGACGTTGATAGGTTGGGTGTGTAAGCGCTGTGAGGCGTTGAGCTAACCAATACTAATTGCCCGTGAGGCTTGACCATATAACACCCAAGCAATTTGCTCATGAAGATTGCGGTGGTGAAGACGAAACGCTGAAGATTCGTACACAAACATCACATATCCGAATTTGCTGGGCCGTTCATCTGGACGTTCTGGCTACAGAATTTCTTGACGACAATAGAGCATTGGAACCACCTGATCCCATCCCGAACTCAGTAGTGAAACGATGCATCGCCGATGGTAGTGTGGGGTCTCCCCATGTGAGAGTAGGTCATCGTCAAGATTCATTTCGCAAAACCCCTATCTGCGCGAGCAGGTAGGGGTTTTGTCTTTTCTGCGATTCGGAAAACTGCGGCTGCATCTGGCACCCAAATCTACCTCCCTGCCAAACGCCTCGACATACCCCACCTCGAAGGTGCGACAATATTGCACTTTGATGACGTGACTTTCTCCTGCACCCTCAACGTCAAGACTTAACCCACGGGCACCTTGCGCCTGTGCAAAGACTCTTTCAGCACCCCTGTGCTGACCGTCCTGGACGTCCCCGGCGTCCAATTACTTGAGGTAACAAGCAAGATGGCTAAGGCCGCCGATGTCGTTGTGCAATGCCTGGAAAATGAAGGTGTCGAGTATGTATTCGGCATCCCTGGTGAGGAAAACCTCGACCTGCTCGAATCCCTGCGCAAGTCGAAGATCAAGCTGGTACTGACTCGCCACGAGCAATCCGCAGGCTTCATGGCCGCCACCTATGGCCGTCTGACCGGCAAGACCGGCGTCAGCCTGTCGACCCTCGGCCCTGGCGCGACCAACCTGGTGACCGCCAGTGCCTACGCCTACCTGGGCGGTATGCCGATGATGATGATCACCGGCCAAAAGCCGATCAAGAAGTCCAAGCAGGGTCGCTTCCAGATCATCGATGTGTGCGGCATGATGGCACCCATCACCAAGTACACCCATCAGTTCGCCTCGGCCGACAACATCCCAGCACGCATGCGCGAAGCCTTCCGTCTGGCGGAAGAAGAAAAGCCCGGCGCTGTGCACCTCGAGCTGCCTGAAGACATCGCTGCCGAGCAAACCGACAGCATGCCGATCCCGCCAAGCCTGAGCCGCCGTCCGCTGGCCGAGCACAAGGCCGTTGAAGCCGCTGTCGAGAAGCTGCAGAACGCGCGCAGCCCGATCCTGGTGATCGGCGCCGGTGCCAACCGCAAGATGACCGCCAAGGTCCTCAAGCAACTGATCGACAAGACCGGCATTCCTTTCATCACCACTCAGATGGGCAAAGGCGTGGTCGACGAGCGCCACCCACGCTTCCTCGGCAACGCCGCGCTGTCGTCGGGAGACTTTGTCCATCGCGCCGTCGAAGCCGCCGACCTGATCATCAACATCGGCCACGACGTCATTGAGAAGCCACCGTTCTTCATGGTCCGTGGCGGCACCGAGGTCATCCACATCAACTTCCGCTCTGCCGAAGTCGATGCGGTGTACTTCCCGCAGATCGAAGTGATCGGTGACATCGCCAACGCCGTCTGGCAGATCGGCGAAGCCTTGACCGATACCAGCCACTGGGACTTCACCCGTCTGCTGACCATTCGCGAGGCCAACGAAGCCCAGATCGCCGAAGGCGCCGACGACGACCGCTTCCCGGTATACCCGCAGCGCCTGGTCGCCGACATCCGCCGCGCGCTGCCGTCCGAAGGGATCGTTGCCCTCGACAACGGCATCTACAAGATCTGGTTTGCCCGCAACTACAAGGCGCATAAGCCCAACACCGTCTTGCTCGACAATGCCCTGGCAACCATGGGTGCCGGCCTGCCATCGGCGATGGCCTCGCACCTGGTCTACCCGGACCGCCCGGTGATTTCCGTGTGCGGCGACGGCGGCTTCATGATGAACAGCCAGGAACTGGAAACCGCGGTACGCCTGGGCATGCACATCACCGTGGTGATCCTGCGTGACGACGGCTACGGCATGATCCGCTGGAAGCAGGCCAACATGGGCTTCACCGACTACGGCCTGGACTACGGCAATCCCGACTTCGTCAAATACGCCGAAGCCTATGGTGCCAATGGCCACCGCGTAGAAAGCGCCGAAGGCTTCCTGCCGCTGCTCGAGCACTGCATCAAGACCCCAGGCGTGCACGTGATCGACTGCCCGGTCGACTACAGCGAGAACGACCGCATCCTCAACAGCGAGCTGCGTGAGCGCGCGCTGGCGGTGTAAGGGCTGGGTCAAATCCACGCTTATCAGTAAACAGCGCTGACACGTGGAAGAAGGTGCATATGCCCTTCTTCCACTGCGCAGTGGTCCTGATCAGCCTGCGGCACATGCCGCAACCTGCCACCAAAGCCGGCTAGCTATGCTAGGGTGCCTGCATATCCCGTAGTGCAGGAATCCACCGAACCATGCTGCCCCGTCTTGAAGAAAAAGAACTCGCCCGCCTCGAAGATTTGCTGATCACCTACGGCAACGATTTCTCGGTGCTGAACCTGGCCGAGCTCAATGGCTTTTTCACCGCACTGGCCAGTTCCCCGGTCAAGGTCAACCCTGAGCAGTGGTTGCCGGCAGTCAGCGGCGGCAAGGTGCCGAAGTTCAAGCGTCCAGCCCATGAAGAAGCCTACACCGCGCTGATGTTGCGCTATTGCAACGACGTGGCTGCGGAGTTGGCCGAGCAGCTGGATGACTTCGAGCCGTTGTTCGAAGAGAGTGAAGGCGAAGAGGGCGTAGCGATCATTCTGGAAGAGTGGTGCTTCGGCTACATGCGCGGCACGCAAGTCGCGCAGTGGGGCGAGCTGCCCCCAGAGCAGGACGCCTTGCTCAAGGCCATTTCCTTGCATGGCCTGGAGGACAACTTCGAACTGCTCGACTCGATGAGTTTCGATGAACTTCAGGCCTGCGTGCCACTGGTGATCGACGCCGCGCGTGGCTTGTATCGCTATCAGAAGCAACATCGCCACTAATGCCCATGGTGTGCGGCAGGCCCGTGATCAACTGAACGATTATTTCGCCTGGCGAAATTATGGATTGTCACGGGCACTGATTCTATTGGCTGGCGGATGGGCGCAGGATTGTCTGCGTCATCAACCCACCACGGAGTCAGGACCATGCCAGCCCCTATCAAGCTCTACAACTTCCCCAAGTCCGGCCATGCCCACCGCATCGAGCTGATGCTGTCGTTGCTCGGCCTGCCGACTGAACTGATCTTCGTCGACCTGGCCAAGGGCGAGCACAAGCAGCCCGCGTTTCTCGCCATCAACCCGTTCGGCCAGGTCCCGGTGATCGACGATAACGGTACGGTCATCGCCGACTCCAACGCCATCCTCGTGTACCTGGCCAAGACCTACGATCAGGGTAACTGGCTGCCTGAGCAACCTCTGGCCGCGGCGAAGGTGCAGCGCTGGCTGTCGGTTGCCGCCGGCCCCTTGGCCTTTGGCCCCGCTGCGGCGCGGTTGATTACCGTCTTCGGCGCTTCCTTCAATGCGGAGGAAGTGATCGGCCGCGCACACAACCTGCTCGCCGTGATCGACCAGGAGTTGGCCACCCAACCCTTCCTGACTGGCACCAGCCCGACCATCGCCGACGTCGCCAACTACTCCTACATCGCCCACGCCCCCGAGGGCAATGTGTCGCTGGAGCCGTACGGCAACGTCCGCGCCTGGCTGGCCCGCATCGAAGCGCTGCCCGGCTTTGTCGCCATGCCGCGCACTGCCGCCGGCCTGCACAGCGCCGACTGATCTGGCCCAAGCCCTCCGAGGGACGCCGTCATGCATACGCAATCCAATGAGCCGAGCTCGCCCTGGCACGCCGGCGAGAGAGCCCTGCAAGAAAAGGCCGGCGTCGCCGAGCGGATGGCAGTGTTCGGGCAGAAGGTCATTCGTGACTACATGCCCGACCAGCACCGCCAGTTCTACCAGCAACTGCCGTTCATGATTGCCGCCAGCGTTGACCCTCAGGGCCGGCCCTGGGCGACCTTGATCGAAGGAGCGGACGGCTTTGTCAGTTCGCCTGATCCGCGTCAGCTGCGCCTGGCCGCCAAGCTTGCCAAGGATGATCCAGCCGCCGCTGGGCTGGCCGCCGGGCAGGCGGTTGGCATGCTCGGCATCGAGCTGCACACGCGTCGGCGCAACCGTATCAATGGCGTGATTCAAACGGCGCTAGCTGGTCAAATTGACGTGCAGGTCGAGCACGCCTTCGGCAATTGCCCACAATATATCCAGCTGCGCAACTATCGGCGTGTCGAAGGGGCCGCGCAGCCCCGCGAGGACGCGACCTCGCTGGACGCATGGGCCACAGCACTGATCGAAGCCGCCGACACCTTGTTCGTCGCCAGCTATGTCGAGCATGCCGACGGTCAGCGTTCGGTGGATGTTTCCCACCGTGGCGGGCGGGCCGGCTTCGTCAAGGTCGAGGGCAATCGCCTGACCATCCCGGACTACGCTGGCAACCTGCACTTCAATACCCTGGGCAATCTACTGGTCAATCCACGCGCCGGCTTGCTGTTCGTGGATTATGCCAGTGGCGACGTGCTGCAGCTGTCAGGGCGCACCGAGTTGCTGCTGGACAGCCCGCTGACCGAGGCATTCGAAGGCGCCGAGCGGCTGTGGGTACTTGAGGTCGAGCAGGTAGTACGACGCCCCGCGGCAGTGTCGCTGCGCTGGGACTTCGAGGCCTATGCGCCAACCAGCCTGGCCACTGGCACCTGGGCTGAAGCGCAGCAACGCCTGCAACAGGCCCAGCGCCAGCAGGACTGGCTCGGCTGGCGGGTGAGCAGGGTCGAGCAGGAGAGTCGTGATATCCGCTCGTTCTATTTGCAACCCGCAGATGGCTCAGCAATAACTTTCGCGCCTGGGCAGCACATCCCACTGCGCTTGCCGCTTGATGCGCAATCCTCCGTGATCCGCACCTACAGCCTGTCCAGCGCGCCCTCGGACGGCTACCTGCGCATCAGCGTCAAGCAGCAGGGCGCAGCGTCGCGCTACCTACATGAGCAGGTGGGCGTCGGCGATGTGCTGCACGTGCGCCAGCCGATGGGCAGCTTCAAGCTCGACAGCAGTAGCGAGCGACCATTGGTGCTGATCGCGGCAGGGGTCGGCATTACACCGCTGCTGGCGATGCTGCGCGAGCAGCTGGCGCTCAGTGCAAGGCGGTCGATCTATCTGTTCCAGGGCGCCCGTAGCCTGGCCGAGCTGCCATTTGGCCAGGAACTGAGTGCATTGCAACAGCAGGCCGGCGATCGCCTGCACCTGTACCGAGCGCTCAGCCAGCCCGAAGCTCAAGCGGTACTAGGCCAGGACTTCGAGATGGCCGGTCGGCTGGGCATCGAGCAGATCAAAGCGCGCCTGGCGCTGGATGACTACGACTTCTACGTTTGCGGCCCGGCCAGCTTCACCCAGGATATTTATGACGGCCTGCGCCGGTTGAGCGTGACGGACGCGCGCATCCATGCCGAGGCCTTTGGCCCGTCGACGCTGACTCGTCACGGCGACGGTGCTCAGCCTGCGCTGCAGCAGCCACCTGCAGCCAATCAGCCGGTACCGGTGAATTTTGCCGGCTCGGCCAAGGAGGCGCGCTGGACGCCTGGCTCCGGCAGCCTGTTGGAACTGGCCGAGCGCCGCGGGCTGACGCCTGAGTTCAGCTGCCGTGGCGGTTCCTGCGGCACCTGCAAGACGCGCATTGTCAGCGGCCAGGTGCATTACCCGCAGCCGCCCGCCGAGCTGCCCGAGAGCGGCAGCGTGCTGATCTGCTGCGCTGTACCGGCAGATGACGGCGGCCAGCCGCTGGTGCTGGATCTTTGATCGATGCGCCCTTGTGATCAGCCGCCCGCCCCGGGAATAATCGCAGCAGGATTGATACGGGGGCGGGGCATGGATCAGATCCATCTGATGAAGGTGCTGATTGCGGTGGGTGAGCTGGAAAGCTTTGCCGCAGCGGCGCGCAAGCTCGGCCTGTCGCCGGCGGCAGTGACGCGGGCGGTCAGTGCCCTGGAAGAGGCGCTCGGGGTCAAGCTGCTGCAGCGCACCACGCGCAATGTGCGCCTGACCGAGGCCGGCAGCCGCTACCTGGAAGACAGTCGCAATATCCTCGCCAGTATCCACGAGGCCAACGAGGCGGCGGCCGGGATCAACGCCGCACCCAAAGGCAATCTGTCGGTGACCGCGCCACTGCTGTTCGGTAAAGCCTTTGTCATGCCGTGCATCGTTGACTACTTGCAGGCTTACCCTGAGGTGGACGTGTCCGCCTACTTTCTCGATCGGGTAGTCAATCTGGTGGAGGAGGGCATGGACGTTGCCGTGCGCATCGGGCCATTACCCGATTCGGGGCTGAAGGCTGTGCGCGTCGGCCAGGTGCGCCGGTTGTTGTGCGCTTCGCCTGACTATCTACAGCGCCACGGCAAACCGCAGCATCCCGCCGAGCTGGCCGAGCATACGATGATCGCAGCCAGCGGCGTGTCACCGCGATTGGACTGGACGTTTGGCCCTGAGCAGGCGCCTGTGCAGGTGCGGATCAAGCCCCGGCTGACGGTGACCAGCAACGACGCGGCAATCGTCGCCGCCACGGCAGGTCTGGGCATCGCCCGGCTGCTGTCGTATCAAGTGGCAGCGGAGCTGGCGGCGGGGCGCTTGCAGGTGGTGCTCGAGGATTACGAGCAAGTGCCGTGGCCGATCCATGTGCTGCACCGCGAAAGCAAATACGGCTCGACCAAGGTGCGGGCGTTCATCGACCGGCTGGCGAGTAACCTTCGCGCGCACCACTACCTCAATTGAGCGCTTGATACTGCATTCTGAAACCCAGGCTGACGTGCTCGCCTTTGTGCAGCAGGCGCAAGCCTGGGCGCCCAGGCAAATGGTGCGCATTGATCGGATGGCTGACCGGCTCGAAGCAGAAGAACGGCTGGTCCTGCGGACAGAACAACAGGTAATGGTCGGCTCCGCTGGCGCTGCAGCGTAATTGATAGCCGTCTGCCGGCTGGACAATCGTGCACTCCCCCTGCCAGCCGCTGAAGGCGTGATCGACAACTGTCGTTGGCAGCTCACTCAACTGCCCGAAGCGCCATTCGGGCGGGATTTCAACCTGACGCGATGGCAAGCAACCCTCGTCGCCTACCCATACCTGACGCGCCGGTGCCAGCAGCAAGGTATCAGCATGGCGAGGCAAGTACGGGTGTAGTCCAAGCCCATGCCAGCAGGGCAATTCATCCAGATGCGTAACCTGCAGATCCAGGCTCAGGCAGCCCTCGTCGAGGCTGACATGCATTACCGCCCGATAGGCAAAAGGCAGCTCGCTGTCCAGCGTCAGGCAAGCATGATCAGTGCCTTGATGAGTCACCACCCAAGGTTGCTGCCAGGCACTGCCATGGATCGCGTAGGGCGAGTGCTCGGTGTTCGCGGCCAATGCCAGCCAGCCATCAGGGCGGGCAAAGCCACCGCTGTCGATGCGATTGGACCACGGCACCAGCGGATAACAACCCAGGCGCCTTGGCGTAGCGCTGTCCAGCGCCGCTTGATCGCTATGGCGCAGCAACGCCTGGCCACTGTCCTTGACCTGCCAGTTGACCAGGCTGGCGCCCAGCTCCGGGGCCAGGCTCAGGCGTGTCAGACGGTCTTCAAGATGCAGTTCGAATAAAGCCATTCAGCAAGCTCCAGGTGCAAACACGATGATCAGGCCGAGCGCCGATAGGTCAGCAGTACAATCCCGCAGACCACCACCGCGCCACCGATCAACTGCATGCCGCTCAGGCGTTGATCGAGCAAGGCCCAGGCCAGCAACAGCGTGGCAATCGGCTCGATATTCATTACCGGCGCGTTCTGCGCCATGTTCAGCCGCGGCACGCAGACGAACAGCAGAGTAAACGCCACGCCATACAGCACCACCAGGCTGGCCAGAGCGATCCAGCCAGCGCTGCTGCTGGGCAGCGACAAGCCCGCCGGCACCCAGCCGCCGACCCCGGCTACCAGCATGCTGGCGAACACGATCATCAAGGTCAGCAAGCTACGCACCGGCCCGCGTACGCCGGCCAGCTTGTGATCGGTGATCCACAACGCACAGGCAAACACACAGGCAGCGCAGAAGGCGAGGCTCACGCCGAGGGTCCAGTCCGGGTTGGCCTCAGCGCTGTCGGCCAGGCGTGACGGCACATCCAGCGCCAGCACCAGACCGAGCAGAATCAGCCCCATCAGCAGCACGGTGCGCCGCGTCGGTCGCGGCCCGCCGAGGGCCCAGCTGAGCAGTGCCAACAGAATCGGGAAGGTGTTGCCGACCAGCAGCGCCAGCGCCACCGGGATCCGCGCCACCGCCGAGTACAGGCACAGGCTCTGGGTAGCAATCAGCAGGCCCAGCAGCAGTTGCCAGCGTCGCGAACCTGCGGGCAGGCCTAGCGACTGGCGCTGCCACAGCACCAGCGCCGCCAACGCCAGCAGGGTGATGCCCGAGCGACACAGAATCGCCAGCAGCACGCCGGTGTCGTTATCAAAGGCGATCCGCGCGGCGATGTGGTTGCCGGCAAAGGCACAAGCCAGCAGCGCTAACAGCGCCACCGCCAGCTTGCGCGGGAAGAGTGAGGTATTCGAAGAGGAGGCGACAGCCATGTGCACAAATCCATTTGCAGGGGGAGGGCGGGCCCGCAGGCCCGCCTGTCACAGTTACAGCACCACGCTCGGCAGCCACAGCGAGATAGCCGGGATGTAGGTCACTGCCATCAGCACCAGGAACAGTGCCACATAGAACGGCAGCAGTGCCTTGACCGTCGCCTCGATGCTAACCTTGCCGATGGCCGAGCCAACGAACAGCACCGCGCCCACCGGCGGCGTGATCAAACCAATGCCCAGATTGACCAGCATGATCATGCCGAAATGCACTGGGTCGACGCCGATGCCAGTGATCACCGGCAGCAAGATCGGCGTCAGGATCAGAATCAACGGCGCCATGTCCATCACCGTGCCCAACAGCAGCAGCATGAAGTTGATGCACATGAGGATCACGTAACGGTTGTCCGACAGGGTCAGGAACAGCGTGGTGATCTTCGACGGGATCTGCATCAGCGTCATCACGTAGCCAAAGCTTGCGGCAAAGCCGATCAGGATCATCACGATCGAGATGGTCCGCACCGTGCGGTGCATCAACTTCGGCAGGTCGCGCCACTTGTAATCGCGGTAGATGAACATGGTCACGAAGAACGACCAGACCACGGCAATCGCCGCCGACTCGGTCGCGGTGAACACCCCGGACAGAATGCCGCCGAGGATGATCACCATCGCCATCAGGCCCCACAGCGCTTCACCGGCGATTTTCAGCGCCTGGCGCAGCGGGATCACCTCACCCTTGGGGTAGTTGCGGCGCTTGGCGAAGATCAGGCACAGGCCCATCAACACCGCGCTCATCAACAGCCCTGGCATGACCCCGGCCATGAACAGCGAGGCAATCGATACCGTGCCGCCGGCCGCCAGCGAGTACAGCACCGAGTTGTGGCTGGGCGGAGTCAGCAGTGCCTGCACCGAGCCACTGATGGTCACCGCCGTGGAAAATTCACGCGGATAGCCCTTGCGCTCCATTTCCGGGATCAGCACCGAACCGACCGATGCGGTGTCGGCCACCGACGAACCGGAGATCGCGCCAAAGAAGGTCGAGGCGGTGATATTGACCAGCGACAGGCCGCCACGGACAAACCCCACCAGCACCCCGGCAAACGCCACCAGCCGCCGCGACATGCCACCCTCGGCCATGATTGCGCCGGCCAGCACGAAGAACGGAATCGCCAGCAGCGAGAACTTGTTAACCCCGCTGGCAACCTGAATCATCATTGCCTGCAGTGGAATATCTATCCACCAGGCCCCGACCAGAGCGGCCAGGCCCAACGCATACGCCACCGGCATGCCCAGCAGGATCAGGGCGATGAAGCTGCCCAACAAAATGAACGCATCCATTTATGCAGCTCCTTCGCTTTCTTCGACGACATCGAAGCGCATCACCTGGCGATGGCTCTGATCGCCATAGAAGAGTTTTTCCAGCACGAACAGCAGGGTGATCGCCCCGCCGACCGGGATCGGCGCGTAGGTCATGCCCACACGAATCGACGGCAGGGTGGCGAGAAACTGGTTCCAGGTAGTCACGCACAGCTTGATGCCATAGAAGGTCATGAACGCGCAGACCAGCAGCATCAACACCTGCACCAGCAGTGCTACAGCCTTGCGGCGTGCCGGTGGCAGGCGGTCGGTAACCGTGGTCACCGCCATGTGCGCACCGGCCCGATAGCTGGCGGCCGCGCCGATGAAGGCGAACACCACCATCAGCAGGATCGCCACCGGCTCCGGCCAGCTCGAGCCGCTGCCGAGCACGTAACGGGCGAAAATGCCCCAAGGAATGATCAGCGTCATGGTCAGGATCGATAGCCCCGCCACCCAGATGCAACCGCTGTACAAGGTATCGTTGACACGCAACACAAGTGTTTTCATAAAGCACCACCGAGGCTGCACGTAGCCGTGCAGCCGCATCTAGCTGGGGAGGGAGCCGCAGGTTACTGGACTTCGGCGATACGCTTCATCAGATCGGCGTATTGCGCGCCGTACTTTTCCCGCACTGGCGCAGTGGCGTCGAAGAACGGCTTCTTGTCGACCACGATGAACTCCACCCCGGCAGCCTTGAGCTTCTCTTCACTGGCGGCCGACTTGGCGTCCCACAACGCACGCTCTTCCATCTGCGCTTCGCGGGCGACTTTCTTCACCAGGGTCTGCTGCTCAGGGGTGAGCTTTTCCCAGGTGGTCTTGGACATCACCACCGGCTCAGGCAGGATCAGGTGGCCGGTCAGGGTGAAGTACTTGGCGCTCTGGTAGTGGTTGTGCTCGAGCAGGGTCGGCGGGTTGTTTTCCGCGCCGTCGATCACCCCGGTCTGCAAGGCGCTGAAGATCTCGCCGGTGTCCATGGCAATGCCGTTGCCGCCCATTGCGTTCATCATGTCGATGAACAGCGGGTTACCCTGCACACGGATCTTCATGCCCTTGAGGTCTTCGATCTTGCGCACTGGTTTTTTCGTGTAGATGCTGCGCGTGCCGCCATCCATCCAGGCCAGTGCGACCAGGTTGAATTCGGAATTGGTGATCTTGTCGAGGATCTCCTGGCCGATCTCGCCATCGATGATCTTGCGCATGTGCTCGTGATCGCGGAACACGAACGGCATGTTGAACACGTTTACATCCGGCACCACCGGGCCGACGATACCGAGGCTGACCCGGGTCATCTGCACCGCGCCGATCTGCGCCTGTTCGATGACTTCCTTCTCCGAGCCGAGCACGCCACCGGCGAACATCTTGAAGGTGATCTCGCCATTGCTGGCGGCTTCGAGTTTTTTACCCATGTTCTGCTCGGCAACTACGGTCGGGTAGCCGGCCGGATGGATCTCGGCGAACTTGATATCCAGCGCCGAGGCGGTGCCGGAGAGGCTGATCGCCAACGGGAGTACGGCCAGAAGCAGCTTGCGTTTGAAGACCATGGTGACGCTCCAGTGTTGTTATTATTTGGGTATCGCACGGGTGCAGCGGGATTCGGTTCAGCCGCGCCAGGCTGTTTCTGGCAGGCCCTGCACGCCCGCGTCCAGGGCGAACACGCCACCGGCCAACGGCTGATCGTGCAGGTCGCCGCCGGGGCGGATCGAGGTCACGAACAAGGTGTCCAGGTTGCGCCCGCCAAAGGCGCACATCGCCGGCTTTTTCACCGGCACATTGAGTGAGCGGTCCAGTCGTCCATCGGGAGTGAAGCGGTGCACCTGGCCTGCATCGTTGCCGCAGATCCAGTAGCAGCCGTCGGCATCCACGGCAGCGCCGTCAGGCCGGCCCGGGAAGCCGCGCATATCAACGAACAGGCGCTGGTTGTGCGGGGTACCGGTGTCGATGTCGTAGTCGAACTGCCAGATGCGCTGCACGTCGGGGTGGGAGTCGGACAGGTACATGCGCGTGCCGTCCGGGCTGAACGCCAGGCCGTTGGGCACGATCATCTGGTCCAGCTGCAGGTGCAGCGGCCGGCCCTCGCCGTCGTACCGATACAGGGCACCCAGCGGCGCCGCCTGCTGCATGTTCATCAGCATGCTGCCGGCCCAGAAGCGACCCTGGCGGTCGCAGCGGCCATCATTGAAGCGCATGCCTTCGGCGCCATGTTCAACCGCGCTCAGCAGGCGGCTGTCGAGCTTGCCCTGGGCATTGGCAGTCAGCGCATAAACGCCATCCTCCATGCCGGCAATCCAGCTGCCGTTGGCCGAGCGAGCGATGCAGGCGAGCATCTGCGGCGCTTGCCAGCTTTGATGAGCGCCATCTGCGGCCGTCCAGCGGTGCAGCTGGCCGGCAGGGATATCGACCCAGTACAGCGCCTGCTCGGCAACATCCCACACCGGGCTTTCGCCGGTGGCATTGCGCGCATCCACGATCAGTTCGTAGTTCACGGTAGACAGCCTCCTTGCGCGTGGTGAATCAGTCGAATGGCCCGGCAGCGACAAACGCGCCACCTTGATACACCATCGCCGGGTCATCGGCGGCTGGCGCTGGTTGCGCTTCGACCTTGGCGCGGAACACCTCGGAGGAGTCCTTCGGCTGGTAGCCCAGGTGCGCGGCATGGCGGTTGTCCCACCACACGTCACGGTTGGCCGAGGCGCCGTAGACCACGGTGTGGCCGACTTTCTCGGTAAACAGGCCGCGCTCGATCAGTTGGGTCAGGTCGTCATAGCTCAGCCAGGTGCTGAGCATCCGCCGGTTCTGCGGCTCGGGGAACGACGAGCCGATGCGGATGCTGACGGTCTCGATGCCGTAGCGATCGAAATAGAAGCTGGCAACGTCCTCGCCGTAGCACTTGGACAACCCGTAGTAGCCGTCCGGGCGGCGCAGAGCGTGGGCGTCGATCTGCTGGTCCTGCTGGTAGAAGCCAATGGTGTGGTTGGAGCTGGCGAAGATGATCCGCTTGACCCCATGCTTGCGCGCCGCCTCGTAGAGGTGGAACACGCCGCAGATATTTGGGCCGAGGATTTCTTCGAAAGGCCGCTCGACCGAAACACCGCCAAAGTGGCAGATGGCATCGACGCCTTCGACCAACTGGTGCACGGCGGCCTTATCGGCCAGGTCGCATTCGACGATTTCTTCCTGAGCACTGGTGGCGGGCGCCATTGCTGCAATGTCGGAGAGGCGCAGTACTTCGGCGTAGCCCTTGAGGCGCTCGCGAAGCACTTGGCCGAGGCCGCCTGCGGCTCCGGTGAGCAGCAGGCGCTTGAACGGTGTGATAGTCATGGCAAGCTCGTTTGTTTTGAGTTGTTGTAGGTTGTCGTATGACTGTGCTGGATTATCGGTAGTGATTCGCAAGGTTGTCAATGCTTGCCGTGTCTGTTTTTGTCACTGCCACAGGCTCCCAGCGACCCCTGTGGGAGCGGGTTCACCCGCGAAGAGGCCAGCACTGACACCCCATAAACCGCTGTTACAGCAGAGACAACGGATAGTTGAAGATCAACCGGTTCTCGTCGAACTCGTTGCTGCTGAAGTCGCGGCGAATGGTCGAGTTGCGCCACTTGATGCTCAAGTCCTTGAACGTACCGCTCTGGATCACATAGGCCAGCTCCGACTCACGCACCCACTCCTTGCCATCGGTGACTGCGCCACTGTGCACCTCGCGGCCACTGATGTAGCGGTTCATCAGGGTCAGCCCAGGGACGCCGACAGTGGTGAAGTTGAAGTCATGCCGCGCCTGCCACGAACGCTCGTTGGCGTTATCGAAGCTGGCGTTGTAGCTATCGTTGGCCAGTGTGCCGCCACTGGTGCCGTTGACCCGCATCCAGGTATCGCCGCTGACCTTCTGCAGGCCGACATAGAAGATGTTGCCGCCGACCTTGGCCGAGAACATCCCTGAGTAGGTCTTGTTGTCCAGCTCGCCCGCGCGCTTGGCGCCGTCGTCTTCACCCTGGAAGTAACCGAGGTTGGCGCCCAGAGTCCAGCTGCCGACCGGCTGGCTGTGGCTGACCTGCAGGTATTGCTGCTGATAGACGTCCTTGAGTACCGCGTTCCACAGCCCGAACAAGGTGCGGTCCTGGTTGAACTTGTACTCACCACCAACGAAGTTGAAGCGGTCCGAGGCAGCGCCGCCGTAGATCATGTCGTCCATGCTCGCGTCGTTACGCGGGCTGTTGCCCCGGAACTGACCGCCGTACAGGGTCAGCCCGGCGATCTCGTTGGACGTCACCTGACCGCCGCGGAACGTCTGCGGCAGCGAACGACCGTCGTCCGAGCGCAGGATCGGCAGCACCGGCATCCACTCGCCGATCTTCAACTCAGTCTTGGAGATCCGCGCCTTGCCCGCCACTGCAAGGCGGCCATAGTCATCTGCCGGCCGGCCATCATCATGCCGCGGCAGCAGCCCGGTGCCGTAGGTACCGCCACCGCCATCGAGCTTGACCGACCACATCCCCAGCACATCCACACCAAAGCCAATCGGCCCCTCGGTGAAGCCCGAGCGCGCATCGAGGATAAAGCTCTGGGTCCATTCCTCGGCCTTGCTCTGCGGGTTGGCCGGGTCGACGAAGTTGCGGTTGATGTAGAAGTTGCGCAGGCCCAGCGTGGCCTTGGCGTCCTCCATGAAACCTGCGGCAAAGCTCACCTGCGGCAATGCACCGAGGGCGGTTGCGCTGAACAGCGCGAGGGGAAGATGTTGGCGGATTTTCATTATTGTTGTGCTCCCTGAGGGTAAAGCTTTCCGTATGCCAGGCGCGTGCAAGTGGCCAGCGGCAGTGGCGGGGTGTAGGCGAGGCCGGTCAGGCCAAACGGTTTCGAGCCTGCGCGCGAAGGCTAGCTGCCGCGGGCAGTGCTGGGCTGAAGAGGACGGCGGAGGCGAACAGCGTGGAGGAGGGCTGAGATCGTCATAGGGGCTTCACTGAATTGTTGTTTTTGTTGTGTGTTGTCGTACGACTTTGCGGATTATTAACGGCGGGGAAAAAGCTTGTCAATGGGGTGTTAGGCGGGATTCAGCGGCGGGGTAGGGGATGATACGCGCCCGAGGGCTCTGGTGCGGGGTGTTTGGGGTTGCTAAAGACATCGTATGACAGATTAAGCAAAGGGGCCGCAAAGCGGCCCCAATAATCCAGCTGACAGCCCGTTTCAGGGCTTCACCAAGATCAATCCCAGCTCAACGCCCCACCGGTCTGATACTCGATCACCCGCGTCTCAAAGAAGTTCTTCTCTTTCTTCAAGTCCATGATCTCGCTCATCCACGGGAACGGGTTGGTGGTGCCTGGGTACTCTTCCTTCAAGCCGATCTGAGTCAAACGACGGTTGGCGATGAACTTGAGGTAGTCCTCCATCATCGCTGCGTTCATGCCCAGCACGCCGCGCGGCATGGTGTCGCGAGCGTATTCGATCTCCAGCTGGGTCCCTTGCAGGATCATCTGGGTGGCTTCTTCCTTCATCGCCGCATCCCACAGGTGCGGGTTCTCGATCTTGATCTGGTTGATCACGTCGATACCGAAGTTCAGGTGCATCGACTCGTCACGCAGGATGTACTGGAACTGCTCGGCAACGCCGGTCATCTTGTTGCGACGGCCCATCGACAGGATCTGGGTGAAGCCGCAGTAGAAGAAGATGCCTTCCAGAACGCAGTAGTAGGCGATCAGGTTGCGCAGCAGTTCTTTGTCGGTCTCTGGGGTGCCGGTGTTGAATTCCGGGTCGGAGATGGCGCGAGTGTACTTCAAGCCCCAGGCAGCCTTCTTCGCGACCGACGGGATCTCGTGGTACATGTTGAAGATCTCGCCTTCATCCATGCCCAGCGACTCGATGCAGTACTGATAGGCGTGGGTGTGGATCGCCTCTTCGAAGGCCTGGCGCAGGATGTACTGGCGGCACTCGGGGTTGGTGATCAGGCGGTACACGGCCAAGGCCAGGTTGTTGGCAACCAGCGAGTCGGCAGTGGAGAAGAAGCCTAGGTTGCGCATGACGATACGGCGTTCGTCTTCGGTCAGGCCGTCCTGGTCTTTCCACAGGGCGATGTCGGCGGTCATGTTGACCTCTTGCGGCATCCAGTGGTTGGCGCAGCCGTCGAGGTACTTCTGCCAGGCCCAGTCGTACTTGAACGGTACCAGCTGGTTGAGGTCGGCACGGCAGTTGATCATGCGCTTCTCGTCGACCGCAACGCGGGCCGCAGAGCCTTCCAGTTCAGCCAGGCCTTCGGCGATGTCGAGGTCGTCCAGGGCAGCCTTGGCACGCTTGACCGCGTCCGAGTCGGCAGCCGTGGCAGCACGCGCTTCAAGGGCGGCGGCGCCACCGGCGCTGTCGAGCTTGTCGAGGGTGGCGGCGGCTTTGGCCTGCGCCGGGGTGCTGCTTTTTACGGCAAGTTCGTCGTCTTCTTTGTCGAATTCGTCCCAGCTCAGCATGTCATGGCTCCTGCTAGAGGGTTGCGCGCGGCAACCGGTTGGATTTTCAAGTGATGCCTGTACAGCGCAATGCCCACAAGGCGTTACGGCGGGCGCTGAGAGCGTGCTCTCGTCACATTTAAAGGTGTCTGGCTCAGCGCCTGGCCTGTCCTCGAACGAGGGGCCAGGGCGCTGGAAATCTTGTCGTCAGCTCGCCCTTTCGGGGGGCGCGAAGTATACCGGAAACGAGGCTGGATCGGGGGCCCCTCGGCCGCTACGGATGGTAATTTTTTGACCCGCAGAGCACGCCTGTGTTCACTCGATTCCAGCTGCTTGTTACGGGATGTGAGTCTAGCGCTAAATACGATTTGTTCCTACATCTTGTGCTGCTTTATTTTGCCGCACACTGCATATGGTGTTTTATCTTGATCAGGGTCAAACAGAAGGATTGCCTGTAAGCGCCTGACGACAGGGCGCGAGCGGGTGTCGCAAGGGCCTCGCCAAGCCTGACTCAAGCGCTGCCGTCCAGGCAAAAAAAACCGCAGCCATTACCGTGTGGGCAATGGCTGCGGTGGTGTCAGCTCAGCGCTGCGCCGGCCTTATTGGCAAGCTTCGCAATCCGGCTCGTCGATCGCGCAGGCCTTCGGCACAGGTGCTGGACCTGCGGCCTGGACCGGGGCGCTGTCGCCGCCGCTGGAAACGGCGTTGAGCTTGCCGGTGTTGATGGTCGACTTCTCGGTGCTGGTCGCGGCCAGGGCACGGAGGTAGTAGGTGGTTTTCAGGCCACGGTACCAAGCCATGCGGTAGGTCACGTCGAGCTTTTTGCCCGAAGCGCCGGCAATGTACAGGTTCAGCGACTGCGCCTGGTCGATCCACTTCTGGCGACGGCTGGCGGCATCGACGATCCACTTGGTGTCGACTTCGAACGCGGTGGCGTAGAGGTCTTTCAGCTCTTGCGGGATACGCTCGATCTGCTGCACCGAACCATCGTAGTACTTCAGGTCGTTGATCATGACCGAGTCCCACAGGCCGCGGGCCTTGAGGTCGCGCACCAGGTACGGGTTGATCACGGTGAACTCGCCGGACAGGTTCGATTTCACGTACAGGTTCTGGTAGGTCGGCTCGATCGACTGCGATACGCCAGTGATGTTGGCGATGGTCGCGGTTGGCGCGATGGCCATGATGTTCGAGTTACGAATACCTTTCTGTACGCGAGCACGTACCGGTGCCCAGTCGAGGCTCTCGTTGAGGTCGACGTCGATGTACTTCTGGCCACGGGCTTCGATCAGGATCTGTTGCGAGTCCAGTGGCAGGATGCCTTTGGACCACAGCGAACCCTGGAAGGTCTCGTAGGCGCCGCGCTCGTCAGCCAGGTCACACGAGGCCTGGATGGCGAAGTAGCTGACCGCTTCCATCGACTTGTCGGCGAACTCGACGGCAGCGTCGGAGCCGTAGGCGATGTGCTGCAGGTACAGTGCGTCCTGGAAGCCCATGATGCCCAGGCCGACTGGACGGTGCTTGAGGTTCGAGTTACGTGCCTGCGGTACCGAGTAGTAGTTGATGTCGATCACGTTATCGAGCATGCGCACGGCAGTGTTGACGGTGCGTTGCAGCTTGGCGGTCTCGAGCTTGCCGTCAACGATGTGGTTCGGCAGGTTGATCGAGCCCAGGTTGCAGACTGCGATCTCGTCCTTGTTGGTGTTCAAGGTGATCTCGGTGCACAGGTTCGAGCTGTGGACCACGCCGACGTGTTGCTGCGGCGAGCGCAGGTTGCATGGGTCCTTGAAGGTCAACCATGGGTGGCCGGTCTCGAACAGCATCGACAGCATCTTGCGCCACAGGTCTTTGGCCTGAATGGTCTTGAATACCTTGATCTTGTTGTACTCGGTCATGGCTTCGTAGTACTCGTAACGCTCTTCGAAGGCCTTGCCGGTCAAATCGTGCAGATCAGGTACTTCGTTCGGCGAGAACAGAGTCCACTGGCCGTCGTCGAAGACACGCTTCATGAACAGGTCAGGGATCCAGTTGGCGGTGTTCATGTCGTGGGTACGACGACGATCATCACCGGTGTTCTTGCGCAGTTCGATGAATTCTTCGATGTCCAGGTGCCAGGTTTCCAGGTAGGCGCAGACCGCGCCCTTGCGCTTGCCGCCCTGGTTGACCGCAACGGCGGTGTCGTTGACCACTTTGAGGAACGGCACGACGCCCTGGGATTTGCCGTTGGTGCCCTTGATGTACGAGCCCAGCGCGCGCACTGGCGTCCAGTCGTTGCCCAGGCCGCCGGCAAATTTCGACAGCATGGCGTTGTCGTGGATCGCGTGGTAGATGCCCGAGAGGTCATCCGGCACGGTGGTCAGGTAGCAGCTCGACAGCTGTGGACGCAGGGTACCGGCGTTGAACAGAGTCGGGGTCGAGGCCATGTAGTCGAACGACGACAACAGGTTGTAGAACTCGATCGCACGGGCTTCCTTGTCTTTCTCTTCCAGCGCCAGGCCCATGGCCACGCGCATGAAGAACACCTGCGGCAGCTCGAAGCGCACGCCATCCTTGTGGATGAAGTAGCGGTCGTACAGGGTCTGCAGGCCGAGGTAGGTGAACTGCTGGTCGCGCTCGTGGTTGATCGCCTGGCCCAGACGCTCGAGGTCGAAGTCGGCCAGGGCCGGGTTCAGCAGCTCGAACTCGATGCCTTTGGCAACGTAGGCAGGCAGGGCCTTGGCGTACAGCTCGGCCATCTCGTGGTGGGTGGCGCTGTCGGCTACGTTGAGGAAGCTCAGGCCTTCGGCACGCAGGGTGTCCATCAGCAGGCGGGCGGTGACGAACGAGTAGTTCGGCTCACGCTCGACCAGAGTACGGGCGGTCATCACCAGGGCGGTGTTGACGTCCTTCAGGGCAACGCCGTCGTACAGGTTCTTCAGGGTTTCGCGCTGGATCAGCTCGCCGTCGACTTCAGCCAGGCCTTCGCAGGCTTCGCTGATGATGGTGTTGAGGCGGGCCATGTCCAGCGGCGCCTTGCTGCCGTCGGCCAGGCTGATGCGGATCGACGGGTGCGGCTCGACCACGGCATCGTTGTTGGCGCGGGTAGCACGCTCTTTGGCGCGCTGGTCGCGGTAGATCACGTAGTCACGAGCCACTTTCTGCTCGCCGGCGCGCATCAGGGCCAGTTCGACCTGGTCCTGGATTTCTTCGATGTGGATGGTGCCACCCGACGGCATGCGACGCTTGAAGGTTGCAGTGACCTGCTCGGTCAGGCGCGCAACGGTGTCGTGGATGCGCGACGAAGCGGCGGCAGTGCCGCCCTCAACTGCAAGGAACGCCTTGGTGATGGCCACGGTGATCTTGTCGTCGGTATAGGCGACGACAGTGCCGTTACGCTTGATCACACGCAGTTGGCCAGGCGCAGTGGCAGCCAGATCCTGGTTCGAATCAGCGGCCTGCGGCGCTTGGGCCTGCGGGTTCTCGCGAGTTGTGTCGGTTTGCATCGGTGGGTGTCTCCACAGTTTCAATAGTGTTCGGGCGTGTCATCCACGCCCACCGTTCCATCCGCCAGTTGGCTTGCCCGAGCGGGGAGCCCACGCGCACGTGGATCCGCCAGCTCGGGCGTGCCGACTTCGGGACAGACTCAGGAATAAGGGGCAATAGCTTGCCGCTCCCTGGCCGAAGTCAAAGGTTCTGCGTTACAACGCAAAATCTGTTGCTGTCGGGGTCGCCAGGCTGTGCCTGCAACACCCGTACCCGAACAAGCCCTGTGCAAGGCTTGCCTCGGTCTGCCTGCGCAGGAGCGCTTTGGCTGCTTGTATTGCCATAAGTTCAGGTCGAAAAAACGCTTGAATTTCGCCGCTGACTTGTGTTCTCGATTTCGGCCCAACCCCAACATCTAGTGGTTCGCCGCGATGGGGATACAAGATAATGCGGTCTGAGGGTGTTTGCAAGGCGACCGCCTGTGGATAACGTGTGTACAGATTGTGTGTGATTCGTGGGTATCGGCTGTAGGCCTTGTCCTCACGGCTTTTCACTTTTTTTCCGCACCGTAATGACCCGTTGCAGAATGTTACTGCTGTGCGGCGCATCACGCTAATTCGTCCTGGCCTGTCTCGGACCAGCGGTGCCGACAGAGCCGATTGGCAGGCGCAGATGTGCGACGTAGTATCCGCGAACAAGGCTACATTCAGGTGACCAGCGGCAGCCCATCCATAACAACAGAGGCCAGGCATGGACCAACCCAGCAACCGCATCCTCATCGTCGAGGACGATCAGCGTCTCGCCGAACTGACCGCCGAGTACCTGCAGGCCAATGGCTTCGAGGTTGCGGTCGAGGCAGACGGCGCGCGCGCGGTGCGGCGCATTCTCGACAGCCAGCCGGACCTGGTGGTGCTGGACCTGATGCTGCCCGGTGAAGACGGCCTGAGCATCTGTCGGCGGGTACGTGGCCAGTACCAAGGCGTGATTCTCATGCTGACTGCGCGCAGCGATGAGCTCGATCAGGTTCAGGGCCTTGACCTGGGCGCCGACGACTATGTCTGCAAGCCGGTGCGGCCGCGGCTGCTGCTGGCGCGTATCAATGCCTTGCTGCGGCGCAGCGACAGCCCCGACAGCAAAGTGCAGGCGCTGCGCTTTGGCCCGCTGCAGATCAACAACAGCTTGCGCGAGGCCTGGCTCGATGAGCAGCCGATCGACCTCACCGGCGCCGAATTCGACCTGCTCTGGCTGCTGGCCAGCCATGCCGGCCGGGTGCTGTCGCGCGAGCAGATATTTACCGCCCTGCGCGGCGTCGGCTACGACGGCCAGGACCGTTCGATTGATGTGCGTATCTCCAGGATTCGCCCCAAGATCGGTGACGATCCCATTCATCCGCGGCTGATCAAGACCTTGCGCAGCAAGGGCTATCTGTTCGTGGCTGAGGCGGCGCCGGCCTGATGAAGTCGATTTTCCTGCGTATTTATGGCGGCATGCTGGCGGTATTGGTGCTGGTGGCGGTGCTCGGCGTGGTCAGCCTGCACCTGGTCAACCTGGTGCGCGCCGAGCAGCACCGCGAGCGCCTGGCGCAAGGCACGTTCAGCCTGATGGCCGACAACCTCGCGCCGCAGAACCCGGTCGAGCGCCAGCGCTCGCTGTTGATGTGGGAGCGCCTGCTCGGCGTGCCGCTGGATGTCCGGCCAATGGCCGCGCTGACCCTCGACGGCGGCCAGCGCGCGCGGCTGTACCGCGACCTGGTGGTGGTCGACAAGACCGGCCCGCATGCCGCACGGGTATTGCGCCGGATCGGCCGCGAAGACCAGCTGCTGGTGGCCGAGGTCAAGCAGATCAGCGAGCAGCTGGCGCGGGCCACGGTGTACCTGCTGGCTGATGAGCTGGTGCGTTATCCGGTCAGCGAACAACCGCAGCGCCTGGCGCAACTGCGCCAGAGCAAAGGCTTCGGTTTCGATATCGGCCTGCAACGGTTGGAGCGGGCGGCACTGGATGACGACCAGCGCCACCGGGTCGAGGAGGGCGATACGGTGATGGCGCTGGGCAAGGACGGTGATTCGGTGCGGGTGTTCTCCGGCGTGCCCGGCTCACCCTGGGTACTGGAAATCGGCCCGCTGTACCAGCTCAATCCCTACCCGCCGCAATTGCTGATTCTGATCGCGTTTCTCGGTTTGTGCCTGATCGGCCTGGTGGTGTACCTGCTGGTACGTCAGCTGGAGCGGCGCGTGTCCGGCCTGGAAGCGGCGGCCACGCAGATTGCCCAGGGCAGCCTCGATACCCGCGTGCCGGCCGGCGGCGCCGATTCGGTGGGGCGTCTGGCGGCGGCATTCAATGGTATGGCCGAGCACTTGCAGCGCTCGCTGAACATGCAGCGCGAGCTGGTCCGGGCGGTGTCACACGAGCTGCGCACGCCAGTGGCACGGCTGCGCTTTGGCCTGGAGATGCTCGAAACCGCCAGCACCGATCAGGCGCGGGCCAAGCACCTGGCGGGGATGGACGGCGATATCCAGGACCTCGACAAGCTAGTCGACGAAATGCTCACCTACGCGCGTCTCGAACAAGGCGCGCCGGCCTTGCAGTTTCAGGCCGTCGACCTGGATGCCTTGCTGGCGCGGGTCATCACCGAGCTGGCGCCGCTGCGCCCGCAGATAAATGTGCTGCGTGGCCTGTGCCAGGGCGCCGATGAGGACGGCGCCTGGGTCGAAGCCGAGCCACGCTATCTGCACCGTGCGCTGCAGAACCTGGTCGCCAACGCCATGCGCCACGCCGAGGGCGAAGTGCGCGTTAGCTATCACCTTGGTCAGCAGCGCTGCCGCATCGATGTCGAGGATGACGGCCCGGGCGTGCCGGAAAGCGTCTGGGAGCGTATCTTTACCCCATTCACCCGGCTGGACGACAGCCGCACCCGGGCCTCGGGTGGGCACGGCCTGGGCTTGTCGATCGTGCGTCGAATCATCTATTGGCACGGCGGGCGGGCGGTGGTTGCGCGCAGTGAAGGCTTGGGTGGGGCGTGCTTCAGCCTGAGCTGGCCGCGCCAGCAGGAAGCTGAAGACTAGACGCTGACCAGGCTCAACAGCTGCCCGTGGTTGACGCAGAATTGGCCATTCAGCTCGGCGCCGTGGCGCCATTCAGGCGACAGGTCAGTCAGCAAGCGCAGCCGCGCCAGGCCGTCTGCAGACCACTCCAGCAGCTCTGCATGCTCGAAGTAAAAGCGCTGCAGGGTCAGTGGATAGAGCGTCTTGAACAGGCTTTCCTTGAGCGAAAAGGTCAGCGTCACGCTAAGTGCCAGCTGGCTGCGGTCGAGCCGTTGCAGCTCGGCCGGGGTGAGGATCTCTTCGGCGAGGCGTTCGGCGCGGGCTTCATCCAGCAGTGTTTCCTGATCCAGGCCGATGCCTCGGCAGCTGGCAGCATCGGCCACCACGGCGGCGGCCCAGCCTTTGCCGTGGGTGATCGAGCCGCGGATACCTGCCGGCCAGATCGGTGAGCGGTCGGCATGGGTCGCGGGCACATAGTCACGACCGTCCAGTTGCTGCAGAGCGGCGCGCGCGCAGACTCGGCCGGCCAGGTACTCGGCCTGGCGCTTGGCTACGGAGCGCTGGAGGCTGGCGCTGGGCTCGATGCCCGCGCGCTGGAAGTCGTCGGCAGCAAGCCTGGTCGGGTCGAACGCACAACTGACCAGCACCGCGCCAGGGATCGGGCGCGGTAGTGGCCAGTGGTGTTGCAAGGGGGCGCAGCAGGTCGGCAGTCGGTTCATGGCGCTATTGTGCCAGAGCTGGCCATTGCCAGCGCAGCGGTCACTTGAACAGCTTGTCCAGAAACGCCTGCATGTCTGCCCATGAGCTTTTGTCGGCCGCTTGGTCATAGCCGATATCAGGCCCGCCATGCTCGCCATGACTGAGACGGTCGGCATCGGGGTTGCTGAAACCATGCTTGGCGCCGGCGATGCTGACAAACTGATAGTCGGCCTTGGCCTTGTCCATCTCTTCCTTGAAGGCCGCGACCTGCTCCGGGGTGACCATGCTGTCTGCCGCGCCGTGCTCGACCAGCACCTTGGCCTTGACGCTGCCGGGGCTGGCTGGAGTCTGCGTGACCAAGGCGCCGTGGAAACTCACCACACCGGCCAGCTCCTCGCCACGCCGGGCCGCGTCGAGCACGACCTTGCCGCCAAAGCAGTAGCCAATCGCAGCGAGCTTGTCGGGGTCGGTTTTTGGTTGAATCTTTAGCAGCTCAAGGCCCGCATCGAAGCGCTTGGCAGCTGCTTCCGGGTTCTCCAGCGCCGCCTTCATGAACGCCATCGCATCGGCCGGGTGCTCGGTGTGCTTGCCATCGCCATACATGTCGATCGCCAGCGCGCTGTAACCCAGCGCTGCCAGGTCACGGGCGCGGCGCTTGGCATAGTCATTGAGCCCCCACCACTCGTGCACTACCACGACGCCCGGCCGTTTGCCGTCGATAGCATCGTCATAGGCGTAATAGCCAACCAGGCGCTTGCCGTCGTCATCCTGATAATCGATCTGGCGGGTCTGTACCGCCGCTTGAGTAAGGCTGGCGCAGCTCAACAAAGCCAGGGCAAACAGATAACGCATGGTCGCAACTCCTTTAGGCGAGGGAAGCGCAGGCTGTTCAGCGGCGGTTCAGGCAGGGTTCAGCCGCGGTTCAGGGCGCCTTGCTTACTCTAGCTTCCAGACCGAAACAGCGCATCCAACTGGAGTAAGAACCCATGAAAACAGTCAATACCCTGCTTGCAGCAATGGCCGTATGTGCCGCCGGCTTCAGCGTTCAGGCCAACGCCGACGACACCTTCGCCAGCCTGACCTACGGCCAGACCAGCGACAAAGTGCGCAAGTCCGGGCTGCTCTCGCGCAGCACCGACAACCTCAACACCGATGGCGTGATCGCCAAGGACGGCACCTGGGGTGTGCGTCTGGGCAAGATGAACAACGAAGGTCGCTACTACATGACCTATGACAACGTCTCCGGTGACCACAGCGGGCTCAAGCTGCGCCAGGAAAACCTGCTCGGTAGCTACGACCTGTTCCTGCCCGTGGGAGACACCACCAAACTATTTGGCGGCGCCAGCCTGGGCGTGACCAAGCTGACCCAGGAATCCTCCGGTTACAGCCGCGACACCAATTACGGCTACGCTGCAGGCCTGCAAGCCGGCGTTATCCAGGAAGTCACCGACAACGCCTCGGTCGAACTGGGCTACCGCTACCTGCGCACCAACGCCAGCACCGAACTGGTCGAACACGGCGGGCCGAAAATCGGCAGCATGAGCCTGACCAGCAGCGCCCAGACCTACCTCTCGGCAAACTACAAGTTCTAAGGCGTGCTGGTACTCTGTATCGGCGTTTGCAACGCACAAGGCTGCTGGCTCGCCAGCGGCCTTGCGCCGTGCCTGCGCCAGAGAGGCAAGACAGCGTCGTGACGGTTATAAGGAGAAAGGCATGAAACTGCTGGTGGTCGAGGACGAGGCGCTGCTGCGCCATCATCTGCACACACGCCTGAGCGAAACCGGCCATGTGGTCCAGGCGGTCGGCAACGGCGAAGAAGCCCTGTACCAGGCAGAGGAGTTCGCCTTTGACCTCGCCATCATTGACCTCGGCCTGCCGGGCATGAGCGGCCTGGACTTGATCCGCCAGCTGCGCAGCCAGGGCAAGAGCTTCCCGATCCTGATTCTCACCGCACGGGGCAACTGGCAGGACAAGGTCGAGGGCCTGGCGGCCGGCGCCGACGATTATGTGGTCAAGCCGTTCCAGTTCGAGGAGCTTGAAGCGCGCCTGAATGCCTTGCTGCGCCGTTCCAGCGGCTTCACCCAGTCGACCATTGCCGCCGGGCCACTGGTGCTCGACCTCAATCGCAAGCAAGCCAGCCTCGACGATCAGCCGCTGGCGCTGACCGCGTATGAATACCGCATCCTTGAATATCTCATGCGTCATCACCAGCAGGTGGTGGCGAAGGACCGCCTGATGGAACAGCTGTACCCAGGCGATGAAGAGCGCGACCCGAATGTCATCGAAGTGCTGGTCGGCCGGCTGCGCCGCAAGCTCGAGGGCGAGCACGGCTTCAAACCGATCGATACCGTGCGCGGCCTGGGCTACCTGTTCACCGAGCGCTGCCGATGATCCGTTCGCTGCGCGTGCGCCTGATGCTGGCGGCGGCGCTGCTGGCGCTGTTGTTCATGCTGGCGCTGCTACCGGCCCTGCAGAAGGCCTTCAGCCTGGCCCTGCAGGAGTCGATCGAACAGCGCCTGGCATCCGATGCGACCACGCTGATCTCCGCCGCGCGTATCGAGCAGGGCCGCCTGCAGATGCCTGATCAGCTCCCGGATGAGCGCTACAACCTGCCTTACACCGGGTTGATCGGCTACATCTTCGACCGCGACGGCAAGCTGGTCTGGCGTTCGCGGGCTACCGCCGACCGCGACATCAACTACCAGCCGCGTTATGACGGCCGCGGCAACGAGTTTGCCCGCATTCGCCAGGACAACGGTGAAGAGTTCTTCGTCTACGACGTGGAAGTAAAACTGCTCGGCGGCAAGAGCGCCGCCTACAGCATCGTTGCCCTGCAACCGGTACGCGAGTATCAGGACACCCTCGAGGGCCTGCAGGAAAAACTCTACCTGGGCTTCGGCGCTGCCTTGCTGGCCTTGCTGGTGCTGCTTTGGGCCGGCTTGACCTGGGGGCTGCGCTCGCTGCGTCGGCTGAGTGTGGAGCTGGACCAGGTCGAGAGCGGTGCTCGCCAGGGCTTGAGCGGCGAACATCCCCGCGAGTTGTTGCGCCTGACCGGCTCGCTCAACCGCCTGCTGCACAGTGAGCGCGAACAGCGTCAGCGCTATCGTGACTCGCTGGACGATCTAGCGCACAGCCTGAAAACGCCGCTGGCGGTGCTCCAGGGCGTGGGCGAAAGCATGGGCCACGGCAGTGGCGAGCGCGAGCAGGCGCGAGTGCTGCAGAGCCAGATCGAGCGCATGAGCCAGCAGATCGACTACCAGTTGCAGCGCGCCAGCCTGCGCAAGAGCGGACTGGTTCGCGACCGTGTCCAGCTCGCGCCGCTGCTCGACAGCCTGTGCAATACCTTGGCCAAGGTCTACCGCGACAAGCACGTGGCGATCACCCTGGTCGTCCCTGCGCAGGCGGAAATACCCATGGAGCAGGGCGCCGCGCTGGAGCTACTGGGCAACCTGCTGGAGAACGCCTACCGGCTATGTTTGGGTCAGGTGCGGGTGAGCTTGAGCGAAACCCCGGACAGCCTGCTCCTGTGCATCGAAGACGATGGCCCGGGCGTGCCGACCGATCAGCGCGAGCGCATCCTGCAGCGCGGCGAGCGGCTGGACCGCCAGCACCCGGGGCAGGGCATCGGCCTGGCCGTGGTCAAGGACATCATCGACAGCTACGACGCCCACCTGAGCTTGGACGATTCGCCGCTGGGCGGTGCTGCCTTCAGGATTGTGTTCACGCGCGGCTGACCCCGCGCCCGGGCGGATTCCCGCCAACCCGCCCGTTCATTTCCCGCCAACGGGCGGAAATCCGCCAGCTCAGGCCCACCTGGTTGCCCTGTCCTTGGGCATGCCACCCCCTCTAGATCAGGCTTTGCACCTCATTCGAGCACTTTGGCATCGCCCTTGCTATTCACTTGGCAGAGGCCTGCAAAGGCAGCTCGAACACAACGACAAATCCCTCCGGGTGCAGGAGGGTTAGCGCTTTAGGTGCCCCCGCCCTGGGAAGGGTGGAAACCGGCACACTCGAGGAAATAAGCCATGACGACTCGTCAGCCGCTGTACAAATCGCTGTATATCCAGGTGTTGGTTGCCATCACCATCGGTATTCTGCTCGGTCACTTCTACCCTGAAACCGGCGTTGCGCTCAAACCCCTGGGTGACGGCTTCGTCAAACTGATCAAAATGGTCATCGCCCCGATCATCTTCTGTACCGTCGTCAGCGGTATCGCTGGCATGCAGAGCATGAAATCGGTCGGCAAGACCGGCGGCTACGCGCTGTTGTACTTTGAAATTGTCTCGACCATCGCGCTGATCATCGGCCTGGTTGTCGTCAACGTGGTCAAGCCAGGCGCTGGCATGCACATTGACGTCAACACCTTGAACGCCAGCAGTGTCGCTGCCTATGCCGCCGCCGGCGCGCAGCAGACCACTATCGGCTTCCTGCTCAACATCATCCCGAACACCGTGGTCGGTGCCTTCGCCAACGGCGATATCCTCCAGGTGCTGATGTTCTCGGTGATCTTCGGCTTCGCCTTGCACCGTCTGGGTAGCTACGGCCGGCCATTGCTGGACATGATCGATCGCTTCGCTCACGTCATGTTCAACATCATCAACATGATCATGAAGCTGGCCCCGATCGGTGCCTTCGGTGCCATGGCCTTCACCATCGGCCAGTACGGCGTCGGCTCGCTGGTGCAGCTGGGCTACCTGATGGCCTGCTTCTACATCACCTGCCTGGCGTTCATCCTGATCGTCCTCGGTGGTATCTGCCGCGCGCATGGCTTCAGCGTACTCAAGCTGATCCGCTACATCCGTGAAGAGCTGATGATCGTACTTGGCACCTCGTCCTCGGAATCGGCCCTGCCACGCATGCTGGCCAAGATGGAGCGTCTGGGCGCGAAGAAGTCGGTAGTAGGTCTGGTAATCCCGACTGGCTACTCGTTCAACCTTGACGGTACTTCGATCTACCTGACCATGGCTGCCGTGTTCATCGCCCAGGCGACTGACACGCAGATGGACATCAGCCACCAGATCACCTTGCTGCTGGTGCTGCTGGTTGCCTCCAAAGGTGCTGCTGGCGTCACCGGTTCGGGCTTCATCGTCCTCGCCGCGACCTTGTCTGCTGTCGGCCACCTGCCGGTCGCCGGCCTGGCGCTGATCCTTGGTATCGACCGCTTCATGTCCGAAGCCCGCGCCCTGACCAACCTGATTGGTAACGGCGTAGCGACCATCGTGGTTGCCAAGTGGGTCAAGGAGCTGGACGAAGACAAGCTGCACGCTGAACTGGCTTCGGGCGGCTCGCCGCTGACCGACACTCGTCCAACCGACGACCTCGGTGTAGCTGAAGGCCCAGCGCGCTCGTAACGCGCTCTTCAGTAGTCAGAAACCAGTAGTCAGAAACAAACGTGGGGCCGCATATGCGGCCCCACGTTCGTCCAGATCCCGCAAAACCCTTCCGGCTTCACTCCACCCGCGTCTGCCCGCTATACGCCAGCACCTGCCGACAGCGCTTGCACAGATACCGCCGCCCTTGGCGCACCAGCTTGTGCCGCACCGCCGTAAAGGCAAAGTCACTCTCCGGGCACGGGCACTGATAGATATAGCGCGTCGCCGTACGCCGTTGCACCGCATAGTTGTGGCAGCGATTGGGCGGCAGCTCGTAGACCCCGCGCATGATCAACTGCCACTCTTCGCCATGGGCCTGGATACTGTCGCCGAACAACTGATGCGCGACCAGATGCGCCACTTCATGGGCCACAGTCTGGCGCAGAAAATCCTCGTGGTTTTCCCGGTACAACTGCAGATTGAAGCGCAGCAGGTTTTCATGCAGATGGGCAACGCCGGCCTTCTGGCCGCGCAGCTTGAAGCTCACCTGTGGGCGGATGAAGCTCCGTTTGAAGAACGCTTCGGCTTGCTGATAGCAGGCTTCAACGCGGGATTCGAGCAACTCGGGCATGGCGATCTAGGTTCTCCTCAGCCGCGCATTATGCCGCAACCCCCCAGAGGCTGCCGAGCCATCGGTCAGCACACAGTCAAAGGCCGCCTTGCGGCGGCCGGTGACTTGATGCCCCAGTGTTGGTTTGGATCTAGTTGGTATACACAGGCCCCACGCCCAGGCCCCAGATGACCACCGTGGCCGCCATGATCGCCACCAGCACCACCAGGCCTACCGCCAGCACGGAGCTTGAGAACAGAAAGCCTTCATCCGCCGGAATGTTCATGAAGGTCGGCAAGCCCACATACAGCAGGAACACCGTGTAACTGATGGCCGCCGTGCCGATCACCATGCCCAGCCACAGGTGTGGGTAAAGCGCCGCCAGCCCGGCGACGAACAATGGTGTAGCGGTGTAGGTGGCAAACGCGATGCAGCGTGCCATCGATGGCGTGGCGTCATAGGTACGCGCCATCCAGTGGATGAAAGCGCCCATTACCGCGACCCCGATCAGCATCGCCAGGTACGACATCACGCTCATCCAGAACGCGCTTTCAACGGTCAGCATGACCGCCGGTCGGTCACCGATCACCCAGCCGACCTGGGTGGTGCCGATAAACGCTGAAACGACGGGGATGGCCGCCAGAATCAGGGTATGGGTCAAGTACATGTGGCTGATCGATTCTTCCTCGCCACGAATCTCCTGCCACTCTTGGTCGGGATGGGTAAACAGCCCAAGAACGTGATGGATCATACCGGTCACTCCTATGGTCGTTGCCTGACGCACCCCAGATGGAGCACATGCGGCCCGCGGCCAGGCACCGAAGCAAGCGGTAATATGGCCTTAAGTCGCAGTATAGGAAGCACATCCCTGCGCAATAGGCGCTTTTTAGAGCAAATCGCGCTGTCGCCGCAGTTGTTGATTCCGTTGCAGTCTTTGGTCGGCCTGGCGCGGTTAATTGTCGCGAAAGCCTTCGCCCGCGCCGGCTTTATGCGTAAAATGTTCGGCTTTTGTCACACCTCGCGGATTCCAAGCGCTATGGGCACCCTCTCGGTCAACCAGAACAAACTGCAAAAACGCCTGCGTCGTCTCGCCGGCGAAGCCATCACCGACTACAACATGATCGAAGATGGCGACAAGGTCATGGTCTGCCTGTCCGGCGGCAAGGACAGCTACACCATGCTCGATGTTCTGCTGCACCTGCAGAAGGTGGCGCCGATCCAGTTCGAGATCGTCGCGGTGAACATGGACCAGAAGCAGCCAGGCTTCCCCGAGCATGTTCTGCCGGCCTACCTGAAGACCCTGGGCGTCGAGTACCACATCGTCGAGAAAGACACCTATTCGGTGGTCAAGGAACTGATCCCGGAAGGCAAGACCACCTGCTCGCTGTGCTCGCGCCTGCGCCGCGGCACGCTGTACACCTTTGCCGATGAAATCGGCGCGACCAAGATGGCTCTTGGTCACCACCGCGACGACATGGTCGAAACCTTCTTCCTGAACATGTTCTTCAACGGCTCGCTCAAGGGCATGCCGCCCAAGTTGCGTGCCGATGATGGCCGCAACGTAGTGATACGGCCGCTGGCCTACTGCAGCGAGAAGGACATCCAGGCCTACTCGGACATGCGCGAATTCCCGATCATCCCGTGCAACCTGTGTGGCTCGCAGGAAAACCTGCAACGTCAGGTGGTCAAGGAAATGCTCATCGACTGGGAGCGCAAGCACCCAGGCCGCACCGAGAGCATCTTCCGCGCGATGCAGAACGTGGCGCCGTCACAACTGGCCGACCGCAACCTGTTCGATTTCACCAGCCTGAAAATCGATGAAACCGCGGCGCCGCGCTTCCTCGATGTGGTGAACATCTGACCCATGCGCGATTATCAGTGGCTGCATGAGTTCTGCCTGAATCGCTTCGGCTCGGCCAAGGCCCTCGAGGCGTTCCTGCCGCAACCGCGCACCCCGGCGCAGTTGCGTGACATCAGCGACGACCGCTACCTGTCGACGCTGGCGCTGCGGGTATTTCGCGCAGGCCTCAAGCACAGCCTGGTAGATGCCAAGTGGCCGGCCTTCGAGCAGGTGTTCTTTGGCTTCGAGCCGGAAAAGGTGGTGCTGATGGGCGCCGAGCACCTTGAGCGGCTGATGCAGGACACGCGCATCATCCGCCACTTGGGCAAGCTCAAAAGCGTGCCACGCAACGCACAGATGATCCTCGACATCGAAAAACAGCACGGCAGCTTTGCCAGCTTTATCGCCGACTGGCCGGTGACCGATATCGTCGGCCTGTGGAAGTACCTGGCCAAGCATGGCAATCAGCTCGGCGGGCTGTCGGCACCGCGCTTTCTGCGCATGGTCGGCAAGGATACCTTTATCCCCACCGACGACATGTCAGCCGCGCTGATCGCCCAAGGCGTGATCGACAAGGCGCCGACCAGCCAGCGTGATCGTGCGCTGGTGCAGGAGGTGTTCAATCAGTGGCATGCCGAAAGCGGCCGGCCACTTTGTCAGCTCTCGGTGATGCTGGCGCACACCGTCAACCATTGAGCCAGTCGTTACACGGTCCCTGTAGGAGCGGCCTTGCCGGGGCGCCGGACCGGTCGCGAAAGGGCTGCGTAGCGGCCCCGGGATTTGTGCAGCACCGCAAAATCGCCGGGCGCGCTGCGCACGCCTTTCGCGACCGGTCCGGCGCCCCGGCAAGGCCGCTCCTACAAAAAACGGATCAGCATTCGCCGACAAGGCGCCGTTCGTGCTGAAACTTCCAGCGCACGTATAGCAGTGCGCTGACGAACAGGCCCAGGCTCACCAGGGTCTCCATCCAGCCAAACAGCGCCCGTGCTGGGTCGAACGCCGCTAGCACGCCTTTGATGAAGTAGATATTGACCACGAAGCAGGTCCACGCATGGGCCCGTGCGCTGCCCATCAGCATGCCTGGCAGCACCAGCAGCAGCGGGATCAACTCGACCGCAAGGATCACCTCGACCCGCGCCCCATGCAGGTTGGCAAACCACAGGTTATTGACCAGAAGCAGGGCGATCAGGCCGACCAGGCAAGCCAGGCTCAGCGCGCGGGTAAGGCGCAGCCGCGGTGCCAGCCAGGCCAGCGCTGGCAGTGGCTTGGCACGTTTAGCCACGCGCGCCACCCAAAGCCTTGGCCGTGCTCGCCAGGCGTTGCCCGAGTGCTCGGCACAGGGCTATTTCGTGGCTGTCCAGCTCGCGCTTGCCGTCGGCGCCGGCATGATGACTGGCGCCGTACGGGGTACCACCACCGCGGGTTTCCAGCAGTGCCGACTCACTGTAGGGCAGGCCGGTGATGAGCATGCCGTGGTGCAGCAGCGGCAGCATCATCGACAGCAGGGTAGTTTCCTGACCGCCGTGCAGGCTGGCGGTGGAAGTGAATACTCCAGCCGGCTTGCCGACCAGTTCACCACCCAGCCACAGGCTGCTGGTGCCGTCGAGGAAGTACTTCAGCGGCGCCGCCATGTTGCCGAAGCGGGTCGGGCTGCCGAGGGCAATCCCGGCGCAGTGGCGCAGGTCATCCAGGCTGGCGTACAGCGCACCGCTGGCAGGGATATCGGGGGCGACTGCTTCGCACTCGGTGGAAATCGCCGGCACGGTCCGCAGGCGCGCTTCCAGGCCAGCCATCTCGACGCCGCGGGCAATGTGCCGGGCCATCTCGCTGGTGGAGCCGTGCCGGCTGTAATACAACACCAGGATATAGGGCTCGCTCACGGCAGGATCTCCAGCAGTTTTTCCGGTGGGCGGCCAATCACAGCCTTGTCACCGGCCACAAGAATCGGCCGTTCGATCAGTTTGGGATGGGCAACCATTGCCGCGATCAGCTGTGCTTCGGTCAATGCCGGATTGGCCAGCTCAAGGGCTTTGTATTCGTCTTCACCGCTGCGCAGCAGTTGCCGCGCGCTGATGCCGAGCTTGCCCAGCAGCGCCGTCAGGGTAGCGGCATCCGGTGGCGTCTCCAGGTAGCGCACGATGTGTGGAGCAAGGCCGCGTGCTTCGAGCAGCTCGAGGGCGCCGCGGGATTTCGAGCAGCGCGGGTTATGATAGAGAGTCAGATCAGTCATGACGGGTCGCATCCAGCTGGGTGTGGCGGCTATTCTAACCGCTGCGGCTGAATTACAGGTTTGAAATACTTCGAGAAGGATTGACCCATGGCAAAGCGTTTGGCGGCGGCACTGGCCATCACTGCAAGCCTGTTGCTCGGCGGTTGCGGTGCCGATTATGGCGTGGACCAGCACGGCAATACGGTAAAGGCCGAGCAGATCGAGGGGCAGTGGCTGGTGCTCAATTACTGGGCAGAGTGGTGTGGCCCATGCCGTACCGAAATCCCCGAACTGAATGCCGCCGCCAAGCAGTGGCAGGCTGATGGCATCAAAGTGATCGGGGTCAATTACGACGGGTTGCAGGGCGACGATCTCAAGCAAGCCTCGCAAACCCTGGGCATCGACTTCACCGTGCTCGCCCAGGACCCGGCCGAGCGCTACGAGCTGCCGCGCAGCGAAGCCTTGCCGGTGACCTACATCATCGACGACAAGGGCAAGGTGCGTGAACAGCTGCTCGGCGAGCAGACCCTGGATGGGCTGCAGGCCAAGATCAAGGCACTCAAAGGCGGCGCCTGACGATCAGGCGGGACCGCCAGCGCGGTCCCGCCCCAAGCCAGCACACTCAGCTTTCTTCAGGCCAGAAGCGCAGCGGCTTGCCTTCAGCCGGCCAGAAACGGATCTGCTCGATTGCCGACACGTCCCAGCGCTGCACCGTCTCCAGCGCCTGCAGGAAGCGCTGCTCCTGTTCCATCAGCGCGGGCGCGCAGAGCTTGCGGGTCTTGCCGACCTTGCCGAAGCTGAGCTGGTCACCCTTGAGGGTGTACGGCGCAAACCAGTGGTTGCAGCCGGCATTGCCATAAGCGCGGCCGTCTTCACCCAAGGTCAGGGTCAGGTTGCTGTAATCCATCAGCGGGCGCTCACCGATCCACTCCAGCACATAGCCTTGGTCCTGGCGCAGCGCTGACGGCTGCGAGGCGCAGCCCAGCAAGCTGCCGGCGATCAACAGCGCGCTCAGCAGGTTTTTCACTGGGCGCTCTCCTGGCAGCGTGGGCACACATGCTTGTCGCCCTTGCTGGCCCAGCCCAATGCCGCTACGCGCTCGCTGGCGGCTGGCTTGTGGCCTTTGCTGCCGAGCTTGGCGTCCACGGCGAATTCGAAGTCGAGCACGGCTTCACAGCTGTCGCACTTGATCTGCCAGTTGAGAATCGCCAGCTCCTTGAACGCCGGGCCGCTGGCCACGGCAACCCACTGGCCGCTCGGGTTGATCAGGTGGCGCACGCTTTCGACGGTCAGGCGCATGCTCAGGTCTTTGCTGCCCTTGAGCGTCACCAGCAGGACATCGTCCTTCTGGATCGAACCACCGTTACCGGTCACCTGGTAGCGCCCCGGCACCAGCGCGCGGCATTCGATCAGGGTGTGTTGCGGGTTGAATAGGGTGTAGCGGAAATCGTGCTCGACCATGGGTCCTCCAGAAATGCCGCGTATCCTAGCATCAACTTGGGAGCAGATTCTGCGGCTTGCCTGCCGCCCAGCAGATGATGTTGTCCAGGGTGGTTTTGGCGATCGCCTGCAGCGCCTCATGGGTGAGGAAAGCCTGGTGGGCGGTGATGATCACATTGGGGAAGGTCAGCAGCCGCGCCAGTACGTCATCCTGCAGCGGCTGGTCGGAGCGGTCCTCGAAAAACAGCTGGGCTTCTTCTTCGTAGACGTCCAGGCCCAGATAACCCAGCTGGCCACTCTTGAGCGCATCGATCAGGGCCGGAGTGTCGACCAGCGCGCCGCGGCCGGTATTGATCAGCATGGCGCCTGGGTGCAGCGCCGCCAGGCTCTGGGCATTGATCAGGTGCCGGGTGTGCTCGGTCAGCGGGCAGTGCAGGCTGACGATGCGCGCCTGGGCCAGCAGCTCGGGCAGATCCAGATAACGCGCGCCAAGGGCGAGCATGTCCGGGTTGGGGTAGGGGTCATACGCCAGCAACTGGCAGCCGAAGCCGGCCATGATCCGGGCGAAGGCCAGGCCGATCTGGCCGGTACCGATCACCCCGACGGTCTTGCCGTGCAGGTCGAAGCCGGTCAGGCCATGCAGGGTGAAGTCGCCTTCGCGGGTGCGGTTGTAGGCCCGGTGCAGGCGCCGGTTGAGGGCCATGATCAGCGCTACGGCGTGCTCGGCCACCGCGTGCGGTGAGTAAGCCGGGACCCGCACCACAGCCAGGCCCAGGCGCGCGGCTGCGGCCAGGTCGACATGGTTGTAGCCGGCCGAACGCAGCGCGATCAGACGCGTGCCGCCGGCTGCCAGGCGCTCCAGCACGTCGCTGTGCAGCTCGTCGTTGATGAACGCGCAGACCACCTCGTAGCCATCGGCCAAGGGCGCGGTGTCGACGGTCAGCCGGGCAGACTGATAGTGCAGGTCCAGGTCGCTGTCGCGGCATACCTGGCTGAAGCTTTCCTGGTCGTAGTGCTGGCTGCTGAACAAGAGAATGCGCATGGCAGAGGTCCTTTGCGGCTGAGCAGGGCAGTGTAGCCAGCCTGGTGTGGAGCGTATTGACCCAAGCCAGCGTAGCTGGCGCGGGTCACACGCTCAGCTGAGCCTGCTCGGCTAACCGTTCGATAGCCTGATCGAGTTCATCCAGCGCCTGCATGGCCTGCGGGCTGTCCTGCTTGAGCAGGGTTTCACTGCGCTGGCAGGCCGCACGCAACTGCGGCACGCCGCAGTAGCGCGAGGCGCCATTGAGGCGGTGCACGCGCTCGATCATCGCCTCGCGATCACCCGCCACCCGCGCCACCTGAATGGCTACGCGATCTGCCTCCAGCGAATCGAGCAACATGCGCAGCATGTCTGCTGCCAGATCAGCCTTGCCGGCTGCCAGGCGCAAGCCTTCTTCGGGGTCGAGCACCTTCAGCTCGCTGCTTTCCGGCAACCGCTCCAGCGGCTGCTCCTGCTGCGGTGGGGCCAGGTTGAGGCCGGTCCATTTCATCACCACCTGGGCCAGCTGGCGCTCGCTGATCGGCTTGGTCAGGTAGTCATCCATGCCGCTGTGCAGCAGGGCACGTTTTTCGTTGGCCATGGCATGCGCGGTAAGGGCGACGATGGGCAGCGGGTTGCCGGTCTGGCCGCTTTCCCACTGGCGGATCTGCTCGGTGCAAGCACGGCCGTCCATGCCCGGCATCTGCACGTCCATCAGCACCAGATCGAACGCTTCGTCCTGCACCGCCTCGACCGCCGCATAGCCGTTGTCGACCGCCAGCACTTCGGCGCCGAGGCCCTCGAGCAGGGTCTGTACCAGCAGCAGGTTGGCTGGGTTGTCGTCGACGCAGAGGATCTTCGGCATGCGCTGGCTGCCCGGCATACGCACTTCGCTCAGCTGCCGGCGCGGCTGGATCAGCTCAAGCAGCAGCCGGCGCAGCTTGCGCGTGCAGGTGGGCTTGGACAGCAACTGGCCGTGCGGGTTGGGCAAGCTGGGATGATACAAGCCCTGCTCGGTGGTCGGGCAGAGCACCACGCACAGGCACTGCAGGCGTTCCAGCTGCTGGTTGTACTGGCCGAGCAGCTCGGGCGAGAGGTTGTTCAGGTTGGCGCCGAGCACAGCAAATTCAAACGGTTGCCCGGCCTGATGGGCGGCTTGCACGCCTTGCACCAGTTGCTCGAACGAGGCGAACACGCTGACGCTCAAGCCGCAGTCCTGCAGCTGGTGCTCCAGCGCCTGGCGGGCCAGCTCATGGCCGTCGACGATGGCCGCACGGCGACCCAGCAGCGCTTGTAGCGGCAGTTCCGAGCCATCGTCGTGGGCCCTGGGCAGATTTAGACTGATCCAGAACTGCGAGCCCTCGCCGGGCGCGCTGTCGACGCCGATTTCGCCGCCCATCTGCTCGATCAGGCGCTTGGAGATGACTAGCCCAAGGCCGGTACCGCCGGGCTGGCGCGACAAGGAGTTGTCGGCCTGGCTGAAAGCCTGGAACAGCGTGCGCACGTCCTGCGGGGTAAGGCCGATACCGCTGTCCTGCACGCTGATGCGCAACTGCACATGGTCACCCTGTTCGTCTTCGAGCATCGCCCGCACGACGATCGTGCCTTCGCGGGTGAACTTGATCGCGTTGCTGACCAGGTTGGTGAGGATCTGCTTCAAGCGCAGCGGGTCACCGACCAGCGACAGCGGCGTATCCCGGTAGACCAGGCTGAGCAGCTCGAGCTGTTTGGCGTGGGCGGCTGGGGCGAGAATGGTCAAGGTGTCCTGGATCAGGTCGCGCAGGTTGAACGGGATGCTGTCGAGCACCAGCTTGCCGGCCTCGATCTTGGAGAAATCGAGGATCTCGTTGATGATCCCCAGCAGGTTGTCGGCAGACTGTTCGATGGTGCCGAGATAATCCAGCTGACGCGGCGCCAGTTCGCTCTTCTGCAGCAGATGGGTAAAGCCGAGGATGCCGTTGAGCGGGGTGCGGATCTCGTGGCTCATGTTGGCGAGGAACTCGGACTTGATCCGGCTGGCCTCGAGGGCTTCCTTGCGTGCCATGTCCAGCTCGATGTTCTGGATTTCGATGGTTTCCAGATTCTGGCGCACGTCTTCGGTGGCCTGATCGATGCTGTGCTGCAGTTCTTCATGGGCGCTGTGCAGGGTCTCGGCCATGCGGTTGATGCCGGCCGCCAGCTCGTCCAGCTCATGGCTGCCCATGGCCGGCAAGCGCGCTTCGAGGTTGCCGTCCTTGAGCTGAGTGACCGCCTCCTTGATCCGCCTGATCGGGTCGTTGATGGTGCGGCTCATGCGCAGGGCGACCAGTGCGGTCACGGTTAGGCAGGCGAGAATCAGCAGCACGCTGGTGAACAGGTTGCGGTAACCGCGCAGCAGGGTGCCATCATGCGACAGCTCGATTTCCACCCAGCCGAGCAGGCGCTCGGCTTCGGCCGGCACTGCGTCAGCGGCCAGGTCGCGGTGATGGCCGAACACCGGCATCAGGTAGCGGGTGGCGTCATTGCCAGTGCGTTGCAGCAATTGCGTGCCGCTGCCGCCGCTGGGCGGCTGGTTGAGCATGCTCGGCCCGGCATGGGCCAGCTGGGTGCGCTGTGGGGTCAGGAACACCACCGCGCGCACGTCGCTTTGCTCCAGCGCCTGGCCGGCAATCCTTTCCAGCTGGTCAGTGGCATGGCGGGCGAGGGCGGGCGCCGCCAGCGGCGCCAGTTGTTCGGCAATCATCTTGCCGCGCTGGAGCAACTGGGTACGCAGCTCGTTTTGTTGCAGCCAGGTGAAATAGATGCCCAGCACCAGTGCCATCAAGGTAGCCGGCAGCAGCGCCAGCAGCATGACCCGGCTTCTGATTCCCAAACGATCGAGCACACTCGCCTCCTGTGATGTGCCTGATGGCCGTCGCCGAGCGGGACGGAATAGTTGCCGAACGTTACTCCGGCTGCGGGCGTAAAGCGATCATTTCAGCGCCCCAGGCGGGCTGGCAGGCTGCGCTTGCAGCCGGAGGCGCTAATGGTTTGGTCGTAATCCAGTTGCCTAGCCTTGAGTTACTGGCCAATAATCGCGCAATTGAGAATCAATGCCAGAAGCCAATGAATCCCGTAGCCATTCATCACTCGAACATTCTCGCCATCGAAGACGACCCGGTCCTCGGCGCTTACCTGCACGAAGAATTGCAGCGCGGTGGGTTTCAGGTGACCTGGTGCCGCAACGGCCTTGACGGTCTGGAAACAGCAGGCCGGCAGGTGTTCGATGTGGTCCTGATGGATATCCTCCTGCCGGGGCTGAACGGCCTCGATGCACTTGCGCAGCTGCGGCGCAAAAGCGCCACGCCAGTGATCCTGATGTCGGCCCTGGGCGCTGAAGCGGACCGTATCACCGGCTTTCAGCGCGGCGCCGATGACTATCTGCCCAAGCCCTTCAGCATGGCCGAGTTGCAGGTGCGCATCGAGGCGATCCTGCGCCGGGTTGAGCTGGAGCGCCGGCGCCAGGCACCGCAACCTGTCGAGCCAGGCGAGCTGCGCTTTGATGACGCTATCAGCGATGTTTGCCTCGGCTCCAACTGGGCCGGCCTGACCCCCAGCGAATATCGCCTGCTGGACACCCTCTACCGCAATCCGGACGAGGTGCTGAGCAAGCCCCTGCTGTATCAGCAAGTGTTGCAGCGGGGTTACTCCCGCCACGATCGCAGCCTGGACATGCACGTCAGCCAGATCCGCCGCAAGCTCAAGGCGGTCGGTTACCACGAGCGGCAGATCGTCACCGTTTGGGGCAAAGGTTATGTGCTCAGCGCCGGCGAGGGCTGAACCATGCTCGATCGACATTCGTTGTTCTGGCGCCTGGCGATTTTGCTGGTGGGCTTTTGCCTGTTGATGATTGGCCTGAGCTACAGCTGGGGTCGCTACATGGAAACCCAGAATGCATTTCTCTCCAAGCCCGCCCGGCAACTGCTGCAGGCCTACGCGGTCGAGGCTGAGCAGGCCTGGCACCAGGGCGGCCAGGCCGGCATCGATCAATGGTTGCAAGGCATGCGGGCGCGTGAGCAGGGCTTTGTCGGCGTCATCAACAGCCACCTGCACAGCTTGAGCAGTACCCCGCTGACGGCCGAGCAGACCCAACGCCTGACCCGCCTGCGCCAGGTCGACTGGCCGATGAGCCGACGCAGTGTCGATCAACCGTGGCTGCGCTTGCCGTTCGCCGACCCCGCCGCGCAGGCCATGCTGGTCATCGAATTGCCCACGCGGCTCAATCCGGGCCAGTACCTGTGGCTGTGGCGGATCCTGATCAACGGGGTGATTCCCGGCCTGTTCACCTTGCTGCTGTGCGTGGGTCTGTACCGCATGCTGATTGTGCCGTTGAACCAGCTGCGCGAGCAGGCCAATGCCTGGCGCGCCGATCAGCTCTCGGCGCGGCTGGACGCGACTACCATGGGCCGGCATGACGAGCTGGGTGAGCTGGCGCGTGCCTTCGACCAGATGGCCGAGCGCCTTCAAGGCACCGTGGCCTTGCAGCAACAACTGCTGCGCGACCTGTCCCACGAAATGCGCACGCCGCTGAGCCGCTTGCGGGTGGCCGGCGATGGCGAGGCTGACCTTGGGCGCCTGCGCGAGCGCGTCACGCGGGAGGTCGATTGCATGCAGCAATTGGTCGAAGACACCCTGCAACTGGCCTGGCAGGACGCCGAACGGGCGCCGATGAACCTCGAACCGATCCAGCTGCAGGCGCTGTGGGACATGCTCGCCGAGGACGCCTGCTACGAAAGCGCCTGGCAGCCTGCACGTCTGCGCTGTGAATTGCCAGCCACCTGCTGGGTGCAGGGCAACCTCAACCATTTGGCCCAGGCCGTGGAAAACCTGTTGCGTAATGCCATTCGTCATTCGCCTGGCGACGGCGTGATCACCCTCGGCGGTCGGCGTGAGGGTAGTTACTGGCGGATCTGGCTGGAAGACCAGGGCGGCGGTGTGGCCGAGGACGATCTGGAGCGTATCTTCGCGCCGTTTTCGCGGCTGGACGGTTCGCGCCCCGGCGACGGCGGCTTTGGCCTCGGCCTGAGCATCGCCCGCGGCGCCATTCAACGCCAGGGCGGGACGCTTTGGGCCGAGAACGGCAAACGCGGCCTGCGCCTGTGCATGCGCCTGCCAGCGCACGTCGAAGCGAGCGAATCGGCGCCGGCACAGCTGCTATATAGCTGACAGCTATATCGACCACAGATTGCGTGATATGGCCGGCAAGGGAATGCCGGTATGATAGGCGCCCCTGTCGTTTTGATTGCGAAAGACACCATGACCCTGCAGTACCCAACCATCGCCGATTGCGTCGGCAATACGCCTCTGGTTCGCCTGCAGCGCCTCGCAGGTGCGACCAGCAATACCTTGTTGCTCAAGCTCGAAGGCAACAACCCGGCCGGCTCGGTCAAGGACCGCCCGGCACTGTCGATGATCACCCGCGCCGAACTGCGCAACCAGATCAAGCCCGGCGACACCCTGATCGAAGCGACCTCCGGTAATACCGGCATCGCCCTGGCCATGGCTGCGGCGATCAAGGGCTACAAGATGATCCTGATCATGCCCGACAACTCCACTGCCGAACGCAAGGCAGCGATGACCGCCTATGGCGCCGAGTTGATCCTGGTGAGCAAGGAAGAGGGCATGGAGGGCGCCCGCGATCTGGCCGAAAAGCTTCAGGCCGAAGGCCGCGGGTTGATCCTCGATCAGTTCGCCAACGGCGACAACCCGTTGGCCCACTACACCAGCACCGGCCCGGAGATCTGGCAGCAGACCCAGGGCAGCGTCACTCATTTCATCAGTTCGATGGGCACTACCGGCACCATCATGGGCTGCTCGCAGTACCTCAAGGAGCAGAACCCGGCGGTGCAGATCGTTGGTCTGCAGCCCATGGACGGCTCGTCGATTCCCGGCATCCGGCGCTGGCCTGAGGAATATCTGCCAAAGATATTCGACGCCACTCGAGTTGATCAGGTGATCGACATGTCCCAGGCTGAAGCTGAACACGTCACCCGCCGCCTTGCCCGGGAAGAGGGCATTTTCTGCGGTGTGTCCTCTGGTGGTGCGGTGGCCGGTATGTTGCGCCTGTCGCAGCAGGTGGAGAACGCCGTGATGGTTGCGATCGTCTGCGACCGCGGTGATCGCTATCTTTCCACTGGCCTGTTCGACGCGACCTGATGACCAAGAAAAGTAAAGGCGGCCTGCGTTTCCAGCCGGCCGGCGGCGATCGTGCTGCGCAAGTTCCCGTAGGCAAGAAGCAGCGCCTGGACATCGAGCGCCTGGCCGGTGATGGCCGCGGCATCAGTTTTCATGAAGGGCGGACCTGGTTCGTCAGCGGCGCCCTGGCCGGCGAAGCGGTGGAAGCGCGGGTGCTTGGTGCCCGTGGCAAGATCGTCGATGCGCGCCTAGAGCGGGTCCTGCAAGCCAGCCCCGAGCGGCGCCCGGCGCCGTGCCGGCACTATGATCGGTGTGGCGGTTGCAACCTGCAGCACCTGCCGCACGCCGAGCAGCTGGCGCTCAAGCAGCGCATGCTCGCCGAGCAATTGCAGCGGGTGGCCGGGATCCAGCCAGAGCAATGGGCAGCGCCGTTGTCCGGGCCTGAATTCGGCTACCGCCGACGCGCGCGGATTGCCGTGCGCTGGGACGTCAAGAACCGTCAGCTGGAAGTCGGTTTCCGTGCCGAGGCCAGCCAGGCGATCATCGCCATCGACGAATGTCCGGTGCTGGTACAGCCCTTGCAAACGATCCTGCGGCATTTGCCGACGGTGTTGCGCAGCCTGAACAAACCGCAGGCGCTGGGCCATGTCGAGTTGTTCAGCGGCAGCGCCGAGGCCGTCCTGCTGCGCCACGTGGCGCCGCTGCCAGAGGACGACCTGGCACGGCTGCAGGCCTTCTGCAAAGAGGCAGGCGCCCAGCTATGGTTGCAAGGGGAGGGCGAGCCTGCGCCGGTCGAGGCCGGGCAGACCCTCGGTTTCACTTTGCAGCCGTGGCAGATGCAGCTAGCGTGGCGCCCGGGCGATTTTGTTCAGGTCAACGCCCAGGTCAATACGGCCATGATCGAGCAGGCCCTGGCCTGGCTCGCACCGCAGCCTGACGAGCGTGTGCTGGACCTGTTCTGCGGCCTGGGCAACTTTGCCCTGCCGCTGGCCAGGCAGGCCCGCGAAGTGGTGGCAGTGGAAGGTGTGCAGGTGATGGTCGAGCGGGCGGCAGCCAATGCCCGTGACAACAATGTGCATAACGCGGCGTTTTTTCAGGCCGATTTATCTCAACCTCTGGCAGGTGCCGAATGGGCCGCCGAGGGTTTTTCTGCGGTACTCTTGGACCCACCGCGCGACGGTGCTTACGAGGTGGTGCAAGGCATCGCCCGCCTCAAGGCCAAGCGGCTGGTGTATGTCTCGTGTAACCCGGCGACGCTGGCGCGTGACGCGCAGGTGCTGGTCGCCCAAGGGTACCGGTTAACAAGGGCCGGGATTCTCGACATGTTTCCTCAGACGGCGCATGTCGAAGCCATGGCGTTATTCGAAGTGGGCTAGCCAAAGCTGGCCCTCTTGGTGCGGCTTCCAGGGAATGGTAGGCGCACGGTGATTGTCAGTGCGGCCGTGGGCTGCGCTGTATGGAAAGGTAAAGCAAAGATGGTACAGGTGAGAGTGCACCAGCCGGTCAACAGCGACGGCAGTATCAATCTCGAAGCGTGGCTGGATCATGTGGTGAGCGTCGATTCGGCGCTGGACCGGGTGAACCTGAAAGAAGCCTGCGAGTTCGCCCAGGAAGTCGAGAAGAAGGGCAACCCGGCCAAGCATTCGTGGGCGGACGGTACGTCCAGTTTCCAGGCCGGCCTGGAGATCGCCGAGATCCTCGCCGATCTCAAACTTGACCAGGATTCGCTGGTCGCGGCGGTGATCTACCGCGCAGTACGTGAAGGCAAGGTCACCTTGGCCGAGGTCGGTCAACGCTTTGGCCCGGTAGTGTCGAAGCTGATCGACGGCGTGCTGCGCATGGCCGCCATCAGTGCCAGCCTGAGCCCGCGCCAGTCGCTGGTGCTCGGCTCGCAGGCGCAGGTCGAAAACCTGCGCAAGATGCTCGTGGCCATGGTCGACGACGTGCGCGTCGCCCTGATCAAACTGGCCGAGCGCACCTGCGCGATTCGTGCGGTGAAAGCCGCCGATGAAGAAAAACGCCTGCGCGTGGCCCGCGAGGTGTTCGACATCTATGCGCCACTGGCGCACCGGCTGGGTATCGGGCATATCAAGTGGGAGCTGGAGGACCTGTCCTTCCGCTATCTTGAGCCTGACCAGTACAAACAGATCGCCAAGCTCCTGCACGAACGCCGGCTGGACCGCGAGCGCTTCATCAACGATGTGATGAACCAGCTGCAGAACGAGTTGCTGGCCACCGGCGTCAACGCCGATATCAGTGGCCGGGCGAAACATATCTATTCGATCTGGCGCAAGATGCAGCGCAAAGGCCTGGAGTTCAGCCAGATCTACGACGTGCGCGCCGTGCGCGTGCTGGTCCCGGAGATCCGCGACTGCTACACCGCCCTGGGCATCGTCCACACCCTCTGGCGGCACATTCCCAAGGAATTCGACGACTACATCGCCAACCCCAAGGAAAACGGCTACCGCTCCCTGCACACCGCAGTGATCGGCCCGGAGGGCAAGGTGCTCGAGGTGCAGATCCGCACCCACGGCATGCACGAAGAAGCCGAGCTCGGCGTCTGCGCGCATTGGCGTTACAAGGGCACCGACGTCAAGGCCAGTTCCAACCACTACGAAGAAAAGATCTCTTGGCTGCGCCAGGTGCTGGAGTGGCACGAAGAGCTGGGCGACATCGGCGGCCTGGCCGAGCAGCTGCGTGTCGATATCGAGCCTGACCGGGTGTATATCTTTACCCCCGACGGCCACGCTATCGACCTGCCCAAGGGCTCGACACCGCTTGACTTCGCCTACCGCGTGCACACCGAGATCGGCCACAACTGCCGTGGCGCCAAGATCAACGGCCGCATCGTGCCGCTCAACTACAGCCTGCAGACCGGTGAGCAGGTCGAGATCATCACCAGCAAGCACGGCAGCCCAAGCCGCGACTGGCTGAACTCGAACCTTGGCTACGTCACCACCTCGCGTGCACGGGCGAAGATTGTCCATTGGTTCAAGCTGCAGGCGCGCGATCAGAACGTCGCCGCCGGCAAGACCCTGATCGAGCGCGAACTGAGCAGGCTTGGCCTGCCTCAGGTCGATTTCGATCGGTTGGCCGAAAAAGCCAACGTGAAAACCGCCGAAGACCTGTTTGCTGCCCTGGGTGCCGGCGACTTGCGCCTGGCGCATCTGGTCAACGCAGCCCAGCAGTTGCTTGAGCCGGAACGGATCGAGCAGATCGAGCTGACCCCGCGCAAGCCGTCTGGCGTGCGTAACGGCAAGCGTGCCGATATCCAGATCCAGGGTGTCGGCAACCTGTTGACGCAGATGGCCGGCTGCTGCCAGCCGCTGCCCGGCGAGGCGATCGTTGGCTATATCACCCAGGGCCGCGGCGTGACCATTCACCGCCAGGACTGCGCCTCGGTGCTGCAACTGAGCGGGCGTGAGCCGGAGCGGATCATCCAGGTCAGTTGGGGCCCGGTGCCGGTGCTGACCTACCCGGTCGACATCATCATCCGCGCCTACGACCGCCCAGGCCTGCTGCGTGATGTGTCGCAGGTGCTGCTCAACGAGAAGATCAACGTGCTGGCGGTCAACACCCGCTCGAACAAGGAAGACAACACCGCCTTGATGTCGCTGACCATCGAAATCCCCGGTCTGGATGCCCTCGGGCGTCTGCTCGGGCGGATTTCGCAGTTGCCCAACATCATCGAGACGCGGCGTAACCGTACTCCTTAGAACCGCGGGGACTCTTTCGCGGCGGTCCGGCGTCCCGGTGATCCCGCTCCCACAGGTCGATCAGGGCCCCTGGGAGTGGGTTTACCGGGACGCCGGACCGCCGCGAAAAGAGCGCAACCGAAGGACCTGCCATGACTTACACCCTTGAAGACCTGCTGCACCTCATGGCCCGTCTGCGTGACCCGCAGCATGGCTGCCCATGGGACTTGAAGCAGGACTACGCAAGCATCGTCCAACACACCATCGAAGAAGCCTACGAGGTGGCCGACACCATCGAGCGGGGCGATTTCGCCCACCTGCAAGGTGAACTCGGCGACCTGCTGTTCCAGGTGGTTTACTACAGCCAGCTGGCCCGCGAAGAAGGCCGTTTCGAGTTTGCCGGCGTGGTCGACGGCATCACCCGCAAGCTGATCCGCCGCCACCCGCATGTGTTCCCCACCGGCGAGCTGTACGCGCCGCTGGACACGCCGAGCCTGAGCGAAGCCCAGGTCAAGTCGCGCTGGGAAGAGATCAAGGCCCAGGAGCGCGCCGAACACAGCGTGCCCGAGCAGTTGTCATTGCTTGACGACGTTCCCGCAGCCTTGCCGGCCTTGTCACGCGCCGCCAAGCTGCAAAAGCGCACGGCCACGGTCGGCTTCGACTGGCCCGACCCGCTGCCGGTGCTGGACAAGGTCCGTGAAGAGCTGGATGAAGTGTTGCAGGCCATGGCGGATAATGACGCCGATGCATTGGAAGACGAGATCGGTGACCTGCTGTTTGCCACGGTCAACCTCGCCCGCCATCTCAAGCAAGACCCGGAAAACGCCCTGCGTCGCGCCAATCGCAAGTTCGAGCGGCGTTTTCGCTTCATCGAACAGGCCTTGCGCGACAGCGGCAAGCCTATCGAATCCTGTAACCTTGATGAATTGGACGCCCTTTGGGGTGAAGCCAAACGCCAAGAAAAGAACCTGCCCAGCTGCGGCTGAGCTGTTGCATAAGTGAGTGAACATCCATGAGCCTTTCCCTTCGCGACCAATTGCTCAAGGCCGGTCTGGTTAACCAGAAGCAGGTCCAGCAGACCAACAAAGCAGAAAAGAAACAGAAGCGCCTGGAACAAAAAGGCCAGGTCGAGGTGGACGACACCCAGCAGCGTCTGGCCAAAGAGGCCATGGCGGAAAAAGCCAAGCGTGACCAGGAACTGAATCGCCAGCAGCAGGAGAAGGCCGAGCAAAAGGCCCGGGCGGCGCAGGTCAAACAATTGATCGAGGCGACCCGCCTGCCCAAGTTGACCACCGAGGATTACTACAATTTCGTTGACGACAAGAAGGTCAAGCGGATTGCGGTGAACGCGCTGATGCGCAGCAAACTGAGCAATGGCTCGTTGGCTGTAGTGGCGTTGGGTGGGGGTTACGAGGTGATTCCGCGGGAGGCGGCGGTGAAGATTCAGGAGCGTGATCCTGGGCGGATTCTGTTGCTCAACACGCATGTCGAGGAGGCCGATGAGGATGATCCGTATGCGGCTTACAAGATTCCTGATGATTTGATGTGGTAACGCCCGCCGCGGGTGGTGTCTTGAGTTACAAAGGGCTGCTTGGCAGCCCTTTTTCATGCGGCGCCTGGTGGGGAAACTGCCAGGCGCGTTGATCGAGACAGGGGTTATTGCTGGCGCTGGTTCTCGAGGGTTTCGAGTTCGGCGCGGTATTGCTGGGCTTCGTGTTCCTGGTGGAACATGCCCACCAGTTCGCCTTGCTGGTGGACGTCCCAGATCCGCACACCGGCGGCCAGGCCTTCATGGGACATTTTCGATTCGTCGCGTTCGGTTACTTGGACTGTCATCGTTGAAAACTCCACTTTGAGTTGGCTGCGGCAGAGTGTCGCAGGACTTAGTTATAGGGTTTATTAGCAGGCTAAGTAAATAAACTCGGCATGAAGGATTTTTCATCGACCTAGGATCGTGCGCTTTCTGAGCAGCCTTGCCGGGCGCAGGGCCGGACGGAAGCGGCTACGCAGCGCCCTTGGCTATTTCTGAACTGCTCACTGTTGCTGTGGGCAGCGCTGGCTTTGGTTCTTGTGCGGCGGGATCAGGCGTCCGGCTGGGCAGCCCTTTGCCTTGGGTAGCGAACTTTCCTACACCCTTATCAGAAACCGTCCAGGCCCCTGAAAAGCGTCAGCTCGGTATGGTTGGCAGGCAACAAAAGCCGTGAAAAAACGCGGCCCGCCCCCCGCCCCGTCGGCAACTCATCGACCCTATCGGCGACGCTTGCAGACGCTGAAAAGGACGCCACCATGATCAGCATGGACAAGCTCTTCGCTATTAATCGGGCTGCCTGCGAGGCCCTCAGCGTACCGTTAGCCGCAGGCCCTGCAGTCAGCTGCACCCGCAGCTTCACCATTCTGCCGCTGCGCTACGCCGCCGTCGGCGGCAACTCCGGCTTGCGCGAGCGCCTGCCGCAATCTTTCGTCATTCTTCGCGGATCATCAAGTTAGGCCTTGTTCTTATCTCGCCCGCCTTCCTCATCCTCGGCCTAAGCCACTGGCTAAGCCTGCTACTGTGCTGGAAACCGCGCTGGCCAAAAATCATCCGCGAAGCAGGGCTACCCGGAAAACCCATCCCGCCGCTGACCACCTTGGCCGACAGGCCGCCTCATATCCAGGAGCGCCTGCGTGAGAACGCCCATCTTTGGGCCATCCGCCCGGGCCAGCGGCCGGCGAGAAAACCACGCGTTGCCCGTAGGCCAGCGAAAGCCGACAACCGATGCATCACAGCTGAGGAGTCTTTCATCGATGAGCTCCATTGTTCTGATGGACACTCTCGGTGAGCCCCCCAGGTCCAGCGCAAACGCACTCATATTCAAGCCATAAAAAACCCCACATCAAAGTGGGGTCCTTTCACAGCGGATTCAGCTCAAGACAGAATCAATTGCCTTTCACCGACCGCCCATCAACCGTACCATCCTGCAGCACGATCACGTATTCCTTGCCATCAGTCTCAACCTGACGCAACTGCACCAGCAGATAATCCCAATCCTTGGCGAACCAAAGCTCGGTAATCCGCTTGCTCTGGCTAGGATCACGCACGCGCTCGACCTTGATCGCATCGACCTGCCCAGTCTTGGTAGTCACCTTCTCAGTGCCCAAAACCCGGAAGTCATAGGTATCGATCTCATCGCCATCGACCACCTGATACGACACACTCTTCTTGCCCGCCGCCACGTCATGCTGCAGTGCCAGCTGATACGAAGACTTGTCCAGCACGCCACGATTCAACGGCAGACTCACCGCATCACCACGGTCGCTACCGGTGACTTTCTTGCTCGCCCAGTCAAAGTCCAGATCGACTTTCTTTGCCTTGCCCAGGCCACCGCGTTCGAAGTGGTAGGTCTGCGGCAACAACGCATCCTTGTCCACCCGTACGGTGCTTTGCTCGGTCAAGCTGGCAATCATCATCGAAGCCTTGAAGTTCAGGCTCCAGGTCCCGTTGGCATTTTTCACCAGGCTACGCTCGGCGGTGCCGCTCATGGGCAGCTGCTTCCAGTCGGCGGTGTAGCTGGCCGAGAAGGGCTTCAGATCAGCTGCCTGAAGAGGCAGGGCAAGCACGGCGAGAGCCATCAGCAGGGCGCGACGCATAAAATCTCCTAGGGACGAATCAAGTGACCGCTGGCCGCCAGCGGCTGGCCATCCAGTAACGCACCGTGCTCGCCCAGACGCAAGCGTCCTTCGGCGAACCAGCGCACCGCCAGCGGGTAGATCTGGTGTTCCTGGTGGTGAACCCGGGCTGCCAGGCTTTGCACGGTGTCATCTGCTGCCACCGCAACCACTGCCTGTACGACCAGAGGCCCGCCATCGAGTTCCTCGGTGACAAAGTGCACGCTGCAACCGTGCTCGCCATCACCCGCTTCCAGGGCGCGCTGGTGGGTATGGAGGCCTTTGTACTTGGGCAGCAACGAAGGGTGGATATTCAGCAGGCGGCCTTGATAGTGACGCACGAAACCGCCGCTGAGGATGCGCATGAAACCGGCGAGCACCACCAGGTCCGGGGTGAAGCCGTCGATCAGCGCCATCAGCGCTGTATCGAATGCCTCACGACCGGTGAAACCCTGATGCTCCAGCACCGCAGTCGCGATGCCGGCCGCTTTGGCCCGTTCCAGGCCATAGGCATCGGCGCGGTTGGAGATCACTGCGCAGATGCGCACCGGACCGTCTGGCTTACAGCTGTCGAGCAGCGCCTGCAGGTTGCTGCCGGAACCCGACAGCAACACCACAACATTACAGGTCTTGCCCGGCATCAGTGCGCCTTGAGGTTCTGCAGGTCGACCTGAGGTGCGCCTTCGGCGGCATCGGCGATCTGACCGATCACCCATGGCTGCTCACCGGCTGCACGCAACACGTTGAGGGCGTTTTCGACCTGGTCCTGGCCAACGCAGATGACCATGCCCACGCCGCAGTTCAGGACGCGGTGCATTTCGTGCTCGTCGACGTTGCCTTTTTCCTGGAGGAAATCGAACACTACCGGACGCTGCCAGCTGGCCACGTCGATGATCGCCTGGGCGTTTTTCGGCAGGACGCGCGGGATGTTGTCGAGCAGGCCACCACCGGTGATGTGGGCCATGGCCTTGACGGCGCCAGTGTCCTTGATCAGCTTGAGCAGCGGCTTGACGTAGATGCGCGTTGGCGCCATCAGCAGGTCAGCCAGCGGCTTGCCGTCGAGCTGGGTGCTCTCGATGTCGGTCGCGGAGACTTCGAGGATCTTGCGGATCAGCGAGTAGCCGTTGGAGTGCGGGCCGGACGAAGGCAGGGCGATCAAGGCGTCACCGCTGGCGACTTTCGAGCCATCGATGATCTCGGCTTTTTCGACCACACCGACGCAGAAGCCGGCCAGATCGTAGTCTTCACCTTCGTACATGCCAGGCATCTCGGCGGTTTCACCACCGACCAGCGAGCAGCCAGCCAGCTCGCAACCGGCACCAATACCCGTTACCACGGTCGCTGCAACGTCAACGTTGAGCTTGCCGGTGGCGTAGTAGTCGAGGAAGAACAGCGGCTCGGCGCCGCAGACGATCAGGTCGTTGACGCACATGGCGACCAGGTCCTGGCCGATGCTGTCGTGGCGGTTCAGGTTCAGTGCCAGGCGCAGCTTGGTGCCGACGCCGTCGGTGCCGGAGACCAGCACCGGCTGTTTGTAGCCGGCCGGGATCTCGCAGAGGGCGCCAAAGCCGCCCAGGCCACCCATGACCTCAGGGCGTGCGGTGCGCTTGGCCACGCCCTTGATGCGTTCGACCAGTGCTTCGCCGGCGTCGATGTCTACACCGGCGTCTTTGTAGCTCAGGGAGGGTTGCTTGCTCATTGATCCAGGCCTTTAGAGGTAGGGATACGGAAAAACGACCGCGACGGCCAAGGCCGGCTGTTGCAGCGGCGGCTGCCTGTTCGTCACTGGTCTGCGAAGGCGCGCGATTTTATCAGGGTTGCCGGGCAGCGGCCATCCTCAGGCCGACGGGCAGGGCGGTAAATGTTTAAAAACATCCTTTCATGGGCCGCGACTGGTTGCCTGACCGGTCGCTGTATAAGGTATAGGTATGGCGCGGGGACAAAATTGCCGGCGGACGGAGCGATCGACAGGCGCTGCGGTCACAGCCAGCAGGTACAGGCTCCGCGCCCTCGTTCATCTGGACAGGAATCCTCCATGCGTCTTCTCAATTACCTGGCTGCCGGTTGCCTCGCCTTGCTGGCCAGTGCGGCCCAAGCCGAAAGTGTTGCCGGGCTTTATCAAGTACGTGAAACGGTCGACGGCCAGGGCACCGAGGCGCGCTCCCAGGCCACAGCACGTGCGCTCGACACGTTGATCCTGCGTCTGACCGGCGATCCGAAGGCGCCGCAGTCGCCAGCCCTGGCCGCGCTGCGCAAGGACCCGCAACAGATCATCAATCAGGTCGGCAACGAGGCCGGCCCGCCCGAGAGCGTGCTGGTCGAGTTTGACGCAGGCAGTACCGAGCGTGCCTTGCGTCAGGCTGGCCTGGCCTTGTGGGGCAGCAATCGGCCGTCGATCCTCAGCTGGTGGTTGAACGACAGCGTCGACGGCAGCAGCCTGGTCGGCGATGGCCAGAGCGCCGCTGAGCCGCTACGCCGCGCTGCGCAACATCGCGGCCTGCCGCTGCGCTTGCCGTTGGCCGACCTGCAGGAGCAACTGGTCGCCAATGCCAAGCAGCTGGAAGGCAAGGATCCGAGCGCGCTGCGCGAAGCTTCCGAGCGTTACGCTGCCGATGCGCTGTTGGCCGTGCACGCTCGTGAAGCCGACGGCAAGTGGCAGGGCAAATGGCAGCTGTGGCTGGGTGACCAACGTGAGCAAGGCGATGCCGAAGGCGCTGATCAGGCTGCCTTGGCCGACGCGGTGATGCTGGCGGTGAGTACTCGTCTGGCGCCGCGCTATGTCACTCGACCGGGTGCCAGCAGCGAGCTGCTGGTGCAGGTACAAGGCATGAACCTCAAACGTTATGCAGAGCTCAGCCGCGTGCTCGAACCCTACGGTCCGCGCCTGCAACTGGCCGATGGCGACAAGCTGACCTATCAGGTCAGCGGCAACCGCGAGCAACTGCGCGCCCAGCTGGGCCTGGCCAAACTCCGTGAACTGCCAGCCGAACCGGCCGCCGCCGCACCTGCAGCCCCTGTTACAAATGAACCAGCCGGGGCTGCGCAAGCTCCGGCAGCGAAACCTTTCGATGGCTTGCGCTTTGCCTGGTAAGAGAAAACATGAACATGATGACTGATCAGCGTCGCTGGGTATGGCTGGGCGTGGCCCTGGTAGTGGCGGTACTGCTGTATAGCCTGCACAACATCTTGTCGCCGTTTCTGGTCGGCATCCTTCTGGCGTATCTGGCTGACCCGTTGGTCGACCGCCTGGAGCGGGCGGGTCTGTCTCGCACCTGGGGCGTAGTGGTGGTTTTCGCCTTGTTCACGCTGATCTTCATGGCCTTGCTGCTAGTGCTGATCCCGATGCTGGCCAAGCAGCTGGTACGCCTGTACGAGCTGACGCCGCAGATGCTCGACTGGCTGCAGCATGTGGCACTGCCGTGGGTGCAAAGCCGCCTGGGCCTGGCCGATGGTTTCTGGAAGTTCGACAAGATCAAGGCCGCCATCAGCGAGCATATGGGCCAGACCACCGACATTGTCAGTGCGGTATTGAGTCAGGCCACGGCGTCGAGCCTGGCCCTTCTTGCATGGCTGGCGAACCTGGTGCTGATCCCGGTAGTGGGCTTTTACCTGCTGCGTGACTGGGACCTGATGATGGCCAAAGTGCGCAGCCTGCTGCCGCGTCAGCGCGAGGAACAGATCGTCGAGCTGGCAGGTGAATGCCACGAAGTGCTTGGTGCATTTGTTCGTGGGCAGTTGCTGGTGATGCTGGCGCTGGGGGTGATCTATGCCAGTGGACTGATGCTGGTCGGCCTGGAGCTTGGCTTGTTGATCGGCCTGCTGGCCGGCCTTGCTGCGATCGTGCCTTATATGGGCTTCATCATCGGCATTGGCGCGGCGTTGATTGCCGGGCTGTTCCAGTTCGGCGGTGATCTCTATCCGATGCTGGGTATCGTTGCGGTGTTCATGATCGGCCAAGCGCTTGAGGGCATGGTCCTGACTCCGCTGCTGGTAGGCGACCGGATTGGCCTGCACCCGGTGGCGGTGATCTTTGCCATCCTCGCCGGCGGTGAGCTGTTTGGCTTCACCGGTGTCCTGCTGGCCTTGCCGGTAGCCGCGGTGATCATGGTGCTGCTGCGCCATGCCCACGAGATGTACAAGGAGTCGGACCTGTACGGCGGCGAAGAAGACCCTCAGCTTTAACGCGGGGGAGGGGGCTGCGAGTACAGCCCCGCTTCGGTGCAAGCCCTTGATTTTACTTGCCCTCTCGCCGGCCCTGATTGTGCCGCCCGCGCTGCAGGTATAGACTTTGCAGACTTTCCTCCAAGGCCCCGTGGTCCTCGTGACCGTCAGCCCAGCATGAAACCGATCCAGTTGCCCCTGGGTGTGCGTCTGCGAGATGACGCAACCTTCATCAACTACTATCCGGGCGCCAATGCCGCAGCACTGGGCTATGTCGAGCGCTTGTGCGAAGCCGACGCCGGCTGGACCGAGAGCCTCATCTACCTATGGGGCAAGCAGGGTGTGGGTCGCACCCACCTGTTGCAGGCTGCCACCCAGCGTTTCCAGCAGCGCGGAGAGCTGGCGGTCTACCTGCCCCTGGCGCAGTTGCTCGATCGCGGTATCGAGCTGCTCGATCACCTCGAACAGTACGAGCTGGTGTGCATCGACGATCTGCATGTGATCGCTGGTAAAGCCGACTGGGAAGAGGCCATGTTCCATCTGTTCAACCGCCTGCGCGACAGCGGCCGACGCTTGCTGCTGGCCGCATCCAGTTCGCCGCGCGAATTGCCGATCAAGCTTCCCGACCTCAAGTCGCGCCTGACCCTGGCGCTGATCTTCCAGATGCGCGGGCTGTCCGATGAAGACAAGCTGCGCGCCCTGCAACTGCGTGCCTCGCGCCGCGGTTTGCACCTGACCGACGAGGTCGGCCATTTCATCCTCACCCGCGGCGCGCGCAGTATGAGTGCGCTGTTCGATCTGCTCGAGCGGCTTGATCAGGCCTCGCTGCAGGCTCAGCGCAAGCTGACCATCCCTTTTCTGAAAGAAACGCTGGGCTGGTAAACCTCTGAAACCAGCGGGCTACAGCGGAAAACGGAAAAGTCACATTTTTTTCGATAAAATTTGCAAATGACCCTGATAGAAGGCATAGTCGCAGCCTCCTTTAGAACTAAAGACACGGTCGTGCACATGCTCAAGCACTTCGCACCCCTCGTGCCACTCGCACTTGTGACCCTGCTTTTTGGCTGCGCGGCGCATAGCCCGGTTTCCCAGCCCCAGGATCACCCACAGGTTGCCGCACATTCTGCGGACCTGATCAAACCTTCCGCTTCTTCGGTCTTCGGCGAAGAGCCAATGGCTACCGACGAAGACCTCGAGGCATTCTCCAGCAGCAAACCTTACCAGTTGCCAGTCCTTGCCGACAGCATCCTGGAGCGCGGCATGGCCTTGATCGGCACCCGCTATCGCTTTGGCGGCACTTCGGAGAAGTCCGGTTTCGATTGCAGCGGTTTCATCGGTTATCTGTTCCGCGAAGAGGCTGGCATGAACCTGCCACGCTCGACCCGCGAGATGATCAACGTCGATGCACCGAAAGTAGCCCGCAACAAGCTCAAGCCAGGCGACCTGCTGTTCTTCAGCACTAACGGCCGCGGTCGCGTAAGCCATGCCGGCATCTACCTGGGTGACAATCAGTTCATCCACTCGAGCAGCCGTCGCAGCGGTGGTGTGCGTATCGATAATCTCCAGGATCGTTACTGGAGCAAGACCTTCATCGAGGCCAAGCGCGCCCTGGCCATGGCGCCAACGATGATCTCGCGTAACTGATAGCCAGTTGCTATATTCGCACGGCGGCGATGCTTAAAAAGCTCGCCGCCGTGCGCATTTACAGAAAGCGTCTAATCTAATTTCTCAACTCTTTTCGACTGCGGTCGATCGGCCTCTTACAGGAAGTTTCAGCCATGGTGACAGTGGCGCGCTTCGCATTTCTTTCGCTGGTGGCGATGCTCGCTGCCTGCTCCAGCCGTGCTCCGGCACCGGCACCTGTGGTTCAGCCACAAATCACCTTCAATCAACAACCCAGCTCTTCGCCGGTTGCGGCGGATGTGTTGTTCCGGGCTATCGGGTTGGTTGGCACGCCTTATCGCTGGGGCGGCAATACGCCGGATTCGGGGTTTGATTGCAGTGGGCTGATTGGCTATGTGTACCGGGATGCTGCTGGTATCAGCTTGCCGCGGTCGACTCGCGAGATGATTGTGATGCGGGCGCCTAGCATTGATGTCAATTCGCTGCAGTCGGGGGATTTGGTGTTCTTTGCTACCGGGGGCGGCTCGCAGGTTAGCCATGCCGGGATCTATGTCGGGGAAGGGCGCTTTGTGCATGCGCCGCGTACTGGCGGGACTGTGCGGTTGGATTACCTGAGTAATAGCTATTGGGCCAAAGCGTATTTGCAGGCCAAGCGAGTATTGCCGGCTGGGCATTTGGCGCAGAATCCCTGAATTAGCGACCTACGCGGTCCCTGTGGGAGCGGCCGTTAGCCGCGAAGGGCTGCGTAGCGGCCCCGGTGATCTCTGGTCGTTCACTGGTGCTGCGTGCTTATCCATTCTCTGTGGTGGCCTTGCGGGCCCCTTTCGCCCTTACGGCGAGTCACTTTTTTGGCAAACGCCCCAAAAAAGTAACCAAAAAAATGCTGGGCTCCACATCCGGCCCCTTCGCTGCGCTGCGGGGTTCCCTCGCTCCGGTCTTGCTCCCGGGAGGGCCGCGCTGTACGGGCCATCCTGGCCCGCAGCGCTTGCCGGCCATCCATGGCCGGCACCTCCCTTCGCAAGACCTGCGCTCGGCCTCCTGAGTCGCCGGTGGATCAAGATCAAAAGCAGATCAAGAGCACGCCTCGCTTCGCTGGCGCAGATCAAGAGCGAAAGTCAAAAGCCGGGGCTGCTCAGCGCTCTCATTGCTTTGCTGCGCTCACACGCCAAATCACATTGCCCACATCATCCGCTACCAGCACGCCCTCGCGCTGATCGCTGACCACGCCAACCGGTCGGCCCATTGCCTCACCTTGTTCACTCAAGAAACCGCTCAGTAGGTCCAGCGCCTGGCCTGCTGGCTTGCCGTCCGCATCGAACGGCACAAAGATCACTTTGTAACCACTGTGTGGCTTGCGGTTCCACGAGCCGTGTTGACCAATCAGCGCGCCACGGCCAAACGGTGCGGGCAACAAACCTGGCTCGATAAACGCCAGGCCAAGCGAAGCGGTATGTGGCCCCACGGCGTAATCCGGTACCAGCGCCTGGGCGACTTTGGCTGGGTCTTGTGGTTGTACCCGCACGTCCACGTGCTGCCCGTAGTAGCTGTACGGCCAGCCGTAGAAACCGCCATCCTTGACCGAGGTGATGTAGTCCGGGACCAGGTCGCTGCCGATCTCGTCGCGCTCATTGACCGCCGTCCATAGCGCCCCCGATTGCGGCTGCCAGGCCAATCCATTCGGGTTGCGCAGCCCGGAGGCGAAGATGCGGTGGCTGCCGGTTGCGCGGTCCACTTCCCAGATCGCCGCGCGGCCTTGCTCTTGCTGCATGCCGTTCTCTGCCACGTTGCTGTTGGAGCCTACCGTGACGTACAGCTTGCGCCCGTCGGGGCTGGCGATCACGTTCTTGGTCCAGTGGTGATTGAGGGTGCCACCCGGCAGGTCGGTGACCTTCTGCCCGCGGCCGTCGATCTGCAACGCATCGGTCACGTAATCGAAGCGCAGCAGCTTGTCGGTGTCGGCGATGTACAGGTCCTTGCCTACCAGCACCATGCCGAAGGGCGAGTTGAGCCCTTCGATAAAGCGGCTGCGGGTTTCGGCGACGCCGTCATGGTCGCGGTCGCGCAGCAGGGTGATGCGGTTGGCGGTGGGGACGCCGGCACCGGCCTTGGACATGGCTCGTTTCATGAACCAGCCGCGCAGGCCTTTGCCGTCGTCCGGCTTGGCCGGTGCGTTGGTTTCGGCGACCAGCACGTCGCCATTGGGCAGCACATACAGCCAGCGCGGATGGTCGAGATGGTCGGCAAATAGCGCAACCTGAGTGCCGGCCGCTGCAACTGGTTTGCCACCCTGCGGCCAGCCGACCGCCGGCGCGACGTTGACGGTTGGCAACAGGGTTTTGTTTGGCGCCGGTAACTGCGGTGTGGGGCCGATGCCATCGTTGACTCTGAGGCTGGCGGTCTCGCCGCAGCCGCCGAGGCCTGCGAGCAAGGCGAGCACAACGGCACTGCGCATTCTGTCCATGGGCGGGCTCTCGACAAGGGCTATGGCATACAGAACCATAGGCGCCGGACGAGGTTCAACCGGGCGCGGCGCAGGGCTGCTTCACGCTTGCTTGAACAGCAATGCAACACCTGGGAAATACTGGCCGTGCTCGTTGTGCAGCTTGCGATAGGCGTACGGGAAGTACCAGGCCACGGCGCAGGTGGTGTGCTTTTGCAGGTCATCGACCAGATCCTGGAGTTCTTCCGGGCTGGCGTGCTGGCCGGCTTTCCACGGGCTGACGAACAGCGCCCCGGCTTTGAGCTGGCTGGCATAGGCAATCGGCTTGGCGGCGCTGGTGGTTTCTTGCAGGGCGGCGGTCAGGTCGAGCCGGGCGATGCGCGGCCAGCGCTGGCTGGCGTGCAGGTGGATCGACTCCTCGGCGGTGCTGATGGCCAGGTCACAACGGCCTTCGCGCTCGCTTTCTTCGCGTTGCTTGCTGCTGGCAAACTGGGTCAGGGCGACCAGCTCGGCTTGCCAGGCAGCCGCAGCCAGCAGGCCGACGTTGGCCGCTGCGCCATGCCAGTAAGGCGCGTCGCTGGCATGGTTGAGTTCGGCGAAGCGATCGATGCAGTCGACCCAGCGCTCCAGGGCAGGACGCAAAAACTCCAGGCGCGGGTTGTTGATGATCAGACCTTGCATGCTGCGCACTCCTTATTGTGATTATCGCGGTCAGCTACAGTGATGGCGATATGATATCAATGCTAGCAGTCTGCGCTGTACTGTCGAATCGGCCATTGATCCAGGCCAAACCGGCCTTGTTTCATTGACGCTCCCGGTGCAACCCTCTAACCTTCGCGGCGTGTTTCAGGTGCCCTGCGGACTGCGGTCTGGCGGGGTGAAACTGGGAAGCCGGTACCAGTCCGGCGCTGCCCCCGCAACGGTAGGTGAGCCGCGTACGTAGCGCTCACGAGCCCGGAGACCGGCCTGTTACTGCCAACGGCATCACGGAGGGTGATGCACAGTTCACTGTGGTTTGCGCCACGGCGCCTGCGCGTTCTCCGTTTGCCTGCCTTTCGATCTGTCGCCGCCCGGTGCGCGCGCAGGCACTTGCGGAGAACCTTATGAGCGACAACCCCGAACGCGACGAACGCCACCTGGCGCGCATGCAGCGCAAAAAGGCGATCATCGACGAGCGCATCGCCAACTCTCCCAATCAATGCGGCCTGCTGCTGGTGCTGACCGGTAATGGCAAGGGCAAAAGCAGCTCGGCTTTCGGCATGCTCGCCCGCGCGCTGGGCCATGACATGCAGTGCGGTGTGGTGCAGTTCATCAAGGGTCGCAACAGCACCGGCGAAGAGCTGTTCTTCCGCCGTTTCCCCGAGCAGGTGCGCTACCACGTGATGGGCGAGGGCTTTACCTGGGAAACCCAGGACCGCCAGCGCGACATCGCCGCGGCAGAAGCCGCCTGGGCGGTATCGCGGCAAATGCTGCAGGACCCGTCGATTCATTTCGTTGTGCTGGATGAGCTGAACATCGCCCTCAAGCATGGTTATCTCGACCTGGACCAGGTGCTCACTGACATTCAGGCTCGTCCGCCAATGCAGCACGTGATCGTCACCGGCCGCGGCGCCAAACCGGAAATGGTCGAACTGGCCGACACCGTCACCGAGATGGGCATGCTCAAGCACGCCTTCCAGGCCGGTATCCGCGCGCAGAAGGGCGTGGAACTATGAGTGACCCGCGCCAGTGCCCGGCGGTGCTGATCGCAGCGCCCGCTTCCGGGCAGGGCAAGACCACCGTGACCGCAGCCCTGGCGCGCCTGCACCGCAACCTCGGGCGCAAGGTGCGGGTGTTCAAGTGCGGTCCGGACTTTCTCGACCCAATGATTCTGGAGCGGGCCAGCGGCGCGCCGGTGTACCAGCTCGATCTGTGGATGATCGGCGCGCAAGAGAGCCGGCGACTGCTCTGGGAAGCTGCCGCCGAGGCCGACCTGATCCTCATCGAAGGGGTCATGGGCTTGTTCGATGGCACTCCGTCCAGCGCTGATCTGGCGCGCCATTTCGGCGTGCCGGTACTGGCGGTGATCGACGGTACCGCCATGGCCCAGACCTTTGGTGCGCTGGCCCTGGGCCTGGCACGCTACCAGGCCGATCTGCCGTTCGCCGGGGTGCTGGCCAACCGGGTTGGCAGCCTGCGCCACGCGCAACTACTTGAAGGCAGCCTGACCGAAGGCCTGCGCTGGTACGGCGGGCTGTCGCGCGAGCGCGGCATCGAGCTGCCCAGTCGCCACCTGGGCCTGGTGCAAGCCAGCGAACTGAACGACCTTGACCAGCGCCTCGACGCCGCCGCCGAGGCCCTGGCTGGCAGCTGCGATGCCGCGTTGCCGCCAGCGGTGAGCTTCGATGGCCCCGCTTTGCCAGCACCGTTGCCCTCGCTGGCTGGGGTGCGCATTGGCGTAGCGCACGACGAAGCGTTTGCCTTCATCTATGGCGCCAACCTCGACCTGCTGCGGGCCATGGGCGCGCAGCTGGAATTTTTCTCGCCGCTGCACGACAGCGAGCTGCCGCAGGTCGACAGCCTCTATCTGCCAGGCGGCTACCCCGAATTGCACCACCATGCGCTGGCCGCCAATACGCCGATGCTGGACGCGATTCGCGCTCATCACAGTGCAGGCAAGCCGCTTTTGGCCGAGTGCGGCGGCATGCTCTACCTGCTTGAAAACCTGACCGATGTTGCCGGTGAGCGCGCCGCGCTGGTTGGTTTGTTGACTGGCGAGGCGGTGATGCAGAAGCGCCTGGCAGCACTGGCCCTGCAAGCGGTGGAACTGCCCGAAGGCACTCTGCGCGGGCACACCTATCACCACTCGCTGACCACCAGCGAGCTGGAGCCAATCGCCCGTGGCCTCAGCCCCAACGGCGGCCGCGGCAACGAGGCGGTGTACCGCCTGGGCCGGCTGACGGCCTCATACGTGCACTTCTATTTCCCCTCTGACCCCCACGCGGCGGCGGCGCTGTTGCGACCATGAGCGAGCATGCCTTCTCCGATGCCGAACGCGCTGCGGTGTACCGAGCGATCGGCGAGCGCCGCGACATGCGCCACTTTGCCGGTGGCGAAGTAGCGCCGCAGGTGCTCACACGCCTGCTGGTGGCCGCGCATCAGGCCCCCAGTGTTGGCTTGATGCAACCGTGGCGGTTCATCCGCATCAGCCAGCGCGACTTGCGCGGACGCATCCAGACCCTGGTCGAGCAGGAGCGGGTGCGCACCGCCGAAGCCCTTGGCGAGCGCTCCGACGAATTCATGCAGCTCAAGGTCGAAGGCATCAACGACTGCGCCGAGCTCTGGGTGGCAGCGCTGATGGACAAGCGCGAAGCGCACATTTTCGGCCGCCGCACCTTGCCGGAAATGGACCTGGCCTCGCTCGCCTGCGCAATCCAGAACCTCTGGCTGGCCGCGCGCGCCGAAGGCCTGGGCATGGGCTGGGTATCGTTGTTCGACCCGCAGGCACTGGCCGAGCTGCTGGCCATGCCAGCCGATGCCAAGCCGGTGGCGGTGCTCTGCCTGGGCCCGGTCGAGGCGTTTTACCCAGCACCGATGCTGGCCCTGGAAAACTGGGCCGAACAACAGCCACTGAGCGCCATGCTCTACGAAAACCAATGGGGAGAACGCGCATGAGCGTGGCCTTGCTGACCGTCGCCGGTGTTGCCCTCGACGCGCTGCTGGGTGAGCCGAAACGGCGCCACCCGCTGGTTGCTTTCGGCAATTTTGCCGCACGCCTGGAGCAGCGCCTGAATGCGGGTGGTCGCGGCTGGCGCAGCCATGGCGTCAGCGCCTGGTTTCTGGCCGTGGTGCCGTTGACCTTGCTGGCACTGTTGCTGTCCTGGCTGCCGCTGATCGGCTGGCTGGTCGATGTGCTGGCGCTGTACTGTGCGTTGGGGCTGCGTAGCCTCGGTGAGCACGTAATGCCGGTGGCTGACGCACTGCGCCGCGGTGATCTGGCCGAAGCCCGGCGTCGGGTCGGCTACCTGGTCAGCCGCGAGACCGCTGAACTGGACGAAACTGCCGTCGCCCGCGCTGCCAGCGAATCAGTCCTGGAGAACGGCAGCGATGCAGTGTTTGCTGCTTTGTTCTGGTTCATCATCGCCGGTGCGCCCGGGGTGGTGCTGTACCGGCTGAGCAATACGCTCGATGCCATGTGGGGCTATCGCAACGAACGCTTCGAGCGCTTCGGCTGGGCGGCGGCGCGTATCGACGACGTCCTCAACTACATTCCTGCAAGGCTGGTCGCCCTGACTTACGCGCTGCTCGGCAAGACCCGCCTGGCGCTGACCTGCTGGCGGCGTCAGGCGCCACTGTGGGACAGCCCCAACGCAGGCCCGGTGATGGCCAGCGGTGCCGGTGCGCTCGGCGTCGAGCTGGGTGGGCCTGCGGTTTATCACGGCGAGCTGCACGAGCGGCCGCAGCTGGGCGAGGGGCCACCGGCCGATGCCGACGCCATCGAGCGCGGCTGGAGCCTGGTGCAACGCGGCGTCTGGTTGTGGCTGCTGCTGATCTGTCTGGGAGCGTATCTGAATGCTTGAACATGGCGGCCGCCTGCAACGCGCAGTGCGTGAGTACGGGATTGCCCGCGAGCAGTGGCTGGACCTGTCCAGCGGTATTGCCCCATGGCCCTTTGCAATCCCGGCGATTGCGCAGGCTGCCTGGGCGCGCTTGCCGGAGAGCGAAGATGGTCTGGAGCAAGCTGCGCGTCACTACTACGGCGCCACGCAGCTGCTGCCCGTGGCAGGCTCGCAGGCCGCCATTCAAGCCTTGCCACACCTGCGCGCGGCGGGCCGGGTAGGGGTGCTGACGCCGTGCTATGCCGAACATCCCTACGCCTGGCAGCGTGCCGGGCATCAACTGATCGAGCTGGCCGAGGATGATGTCGAGCAGGTGCTGGATAGCCTCGACGTGCTTGTTGTGGTCAACCCCAACAACCCCAGCGGCCGGCTGTTCACGCGCGAGCAGTTGCTTGCCTGGCATGCACGGCTGGCTCGGCGTGGTGCTTGGCTGGTGATCGATGAGGCGTTCATCGATACCAGCCCAGCCCAAAGCGTGGTCGACTGTGCCGAGCGAGCGGGGCTGATCGTGCTGCGTTCGTTCGGCAAATTCTTTGGCCTGGCCGGTGTGCGGCTGGGGTTTGCCATGGCCGAACCAAGCCTGTTGGCCCGCCTGGCCGAACTGCTCGGGCCGTGGGCCGTGCCGGGGCCGACCCGCGTGCTGGGTCAGGCCTGCCTCAACGACAGCGCTGCGCAATTGGCCCAGACCGTGCGCTGCGCGCAGGCCAGCCAGCGCCTGGCGGCTTTGCTGGACGACGCAGGCCTGGCGCCGACCGGCGGCTGCGAGCTGTTCCAGTACCTGCGTTTTGAACAAGCCCGTCATCTGCATGCATTTCTCGCCCGCCGCGGCATCCTCGTGCGCCTGTTCGAGCACCCCGCAGCGCTGCGCTTCGGCCTGCCCGCCTGCGCGGCAGAAGAGCAGCGCCTGGCCCAGGCGCTGGCTGACTATGAAAAGGAATCGGCATGACCACGCTCATGGTGCAAGGCACCACCTCCGACGCCGGCAAGAGCACCCTGGTGACTGCCTTGTGCCGTTGGCTGCTGCGCCAGGGCGTTGCCGTGGTGCCATTCAAACCGCAGAACATGGCGCTCAACAGTGCCGTCACTGCCGACGGCGGCGAAATCGGTCGCGCCCAGGCTGTGCAGGCGCAAGCGTGCCGGCTGGCACCGCACACCGACATGAACCCGGTGCTGCTCAAGCCCAACAGTGACACCGGTGCCCAGGTGATCATCCATGGCCGCGCCGTGACCAGCATGAATGCGGTCGCCTATCACGACTATAAGGCCATCGCCATGCAGGCCGTGCTGGCCTCGCACCAACGCCTGCAAGCGGCATATCCGGTGGTGATGGTCGAAGGCGCCGGCTCGCCGGCCGAGATCAACCTGCGTGCTGGCGACATTGCCAACATGGGCTTTGCCGAGGCGGTCGACTGCCCGGTGATTCTGGTGGCTGATATCAATCGTGGTGGCGTGTTCGCCCATCTGGTCGGCACCCTCGAGCTGCTCTCGGCCAGCGAGCAGGCGCGGGTCAAGGGTTTTGTCATCAATCGTTTTCGTGGCGACATCGCTTTGCTCCAGCCGGGCCTCGACTGGCTGGAGCAGCGCACCGGCAAACCGGTGCTGGGCGTGCTGCCGTACGTTACCGATCTGCACCTGGAGGCCGAGGACGCCATCGATGCGCGCCAGCCGGCCAAGGCCGAGCGGGTGCTCAAGGTGATCGTGCCGGTGCTGCCGCGGATCAGCAACCACACCGATTTCGACCCGCTGCGCCTGCATCCGCAGGTCGATCTGCAGTTCATCGGGCCCGGCCAGCCGATCCCGCCGGCCGACCTGATCATCCTGCCCGGCTCCAAGAGCGTGCGCGCCGACCTCGCGCAATTGCGCGAGCGTGGCTGGGCCACGGCCATCGAGCGTCACCTGCGCTACGGCGGCAAGCTGATCGGCATTTGTGGCGGTTTGCAGATGCTCGGCCATGAAGTGCGCGATCCGCTCGGGCTGGAGGGCCCCGCAGGCACCAGCCCGGGTCTGGGCCTGCTCGACTACGTCACCGAACTTGCAGCCGACAAACAACTGCGCAATGTTGCCGGCAGCCTGCTGCTGGAGCAGTCACCGGTGGCCGGCTACGAGATCCACGCTGGCGTCACCCAGGGCGCGGCGCTGGAGCGGCCTGCGGTGGTCTTGGCCGACGGCCGCTGCGACGGCGCGATCAGCGCTGACGGGCAGATCCTCGCGACCTATCTGCACGGCCTGTTAGAAGGCAGCCAGTCCTGCGCGGCGCTGCTGCGCTGGGCGGGCCTGGAAGCCGTGCAGAGCATCGACTATGAAGCACTGCGCGAGCGCGATATCGAGCGCCTGGCTGACCTGATCGAAAAGCACCTGGACACTGACCAATTGCGCCAACTGTGTGGAGTCGCCGGCCATGCATAGTCTGATTCTGGGTGGTGCCCGCTCGGGCAAGAGCCGCCTGGCCGAGCAACTGGCAGACAGCTGCGGACTGCCGGTGACTTACATCGCCACCAGCCAGCCTCTCGATGGCGAAATGAACGAGCGCGTGCAGTTGCATCGCCAGCGCCGTCCGGCACATTGGGGCCTGATCGAAGAGCCCGTGCAGCTCGCCGCTGTGCTGCGCGCCGAAGCCGCTGAAGGCCGCTGCCTGCTGGTCGACTGCCTGACCCTGTGGCTGACCAACCTGCTCATGCTCGACGACCCCGAGCGCCTCGCTACTGAACGCGATGCGCTGCTCGAGTGCCTGCCGGGGTTGCCGGGCACGCTGATTCTGGTCAGCAACGAAAGCGGCCTGGGCGTGGTGCCCATGGGCGAACTGACCCGCCGCTACGTCGACCTGGCCGGCCTGTTGCACCAGGCGGTGGCCGAGCGCTGCCAGCGCGTGGTGCTGACGGTCGCCGGCCTCCCTCTCATGCTTAAAGGACCTGCTCTATGAACCCTTTCTGGTGGCGTGATGCCTGCCAAGCTGTTGATCACGCTGCCATCGAACGGGCCTGTGCGCGTCAGCAGCAATTGACCAAACCGGCCGGCTCACTCGGTCAGCTGGAAACCCTTACGCTGACCCTGGCCGGCCTGCAGGGCCGCGAGCGGCCAAGCCTGGAGCAGGTCGCCATCAGCATTTTCGCCGGAGACCATGGCGTGGTCGCGGAGGGCATCTCGGCCTACCCGCAGGCCGTGACCGGGCAGATGCTGCGTAACTTTGTCGGCGGTGGTGCGGCGATCAGCGTGCTGGCGCGGCAATTGGGTGCGAGCCTTGAGGTGGTCGACCTCGGTACCATCGAGCCAAGCCTGCAGCTGCCAGGTGTACGCCACCTGCAACTGGGGACCGGTACCGCCAACTTCGCTCAGCAGCCAGCGATGACCGACGCGCAATTGCAGGCTGCCCTGCAGGCCGGCCGCGACAGCGCCCAGCGTGCTGCCGAGCAGGGTACTCAACTGTTTATTGGCGGTGAGATGGGCATCGGCAACACCACCGCTGCGGCGGCCCTGGCCAGCGTGCTGCTGGCTTGCCCAGCGCGTGAACTGAGTGGCCCGGGCACTGGCCTGGACAGTGTCGGTGTGCAACACAAGGCCGCCGTGATCGAGCGCGCGCTGAAGCTGCATGGCCTGCAGGCAGATGACCCGCTGCGGGCGCTGGCCTGTGTCGGTGGCTTTGAAATTGCCGCGCTGGTGGGGGCTTATCTGGGCTGTGCCCAGCAGGGTGTTGCAGTTCTGGTCGACGGTTTTATCTGCAGCGTCGCGGCGCTGGTCGCCGTGCGCCTCAATCCGCAGTGCCGGCCTTGGCTGTTGTTTGCCCATCAAGGCGCCGAGCCGGGCCATCAGGTGCTGCTCGAGGCGCTGCAGGCCGAGCCGTTGCTCGCCCTCGGCCTGCGTCTGGGCGAGGGCAGTGGCGCAGCTCTGGCGGTGCCGCTGCTGCGGCTGGCCTGCGCGCTGCACGGGCAAATGGCGACCTTTGCCGAAGCGGCAGTCGCGGATCGCCCGGCATGATCATCGACCTGCTGCGCCATGGCGAAACCGAACTGGGCGGCGGCCTGCGTGGAAGCCTGGATGACGCCCTGACGGCCAAGGGGTGGGCGCAGATGCGCACGGCAGTGGAGCAGACCGCTCCGTGGCAGGCGCTGATCACCTCGCCATTGCAGCGCTGTGCACTATTTGCCGACGAGCTGGGGCAGCAACTGGCGCTGCCGGTGCAGCGCGAAGCGGGTATCCGTGAACTGCACTTCGGTGATTGGGAAGGGCGCACAGCGCTGCAGATCATGCAGGACCAGGCCGATCAGCTCGGCCAGTTCTGGGCCGATCCTTACGCCTACACGCCGCCCGGCGGCGAGCCGGTGGCCGCCTTCGCTGAACGGGTGCTGACGGCCATCGACCGCCTTGCGCTCGAATATGCCGGGCGGCACGTATTGCTGGTGACCCACGGCGGTGTGATGCGCCTGCTGCTGGCGCGGGCGCGGGGCTTGCCGCGTGAGCAGTTGCTGCAGGTCGAGGTCGGCCACGGTGCGCGGGCGCGCCTGCAGTGGCAGGCCGGCATCCTTCACGAGGTGCTCTGAGATGCTGCCCTGGTGGATCGCCCTGCAGTTTCTCAGCAGCCTGCCCGTGACCTTGGCAGGCATGCCCGAGCCGCGTCAGATGGGCCGCTCGTTGCTGTTCTATCCACTGGTGGGCTTGCTGTTTGGCGTGCTGCTGTGGCTGGCCAGCTACCTCTTGCAAGGCACCGCCACGCCGTTGCAGGCGGCCCTGCTGCTGACACTGTGGGTACTGCTCAGCGGGGCGCTGCACCTGGATGGACTGGCCGACAGCGCCGATGCCTGGCTGGGCGGCTTCGGTGATCGTGAACGCACGCTGCTGATCATGAAAGACCCGCGCAGCGGGCCAATTGCAGTGGTCACCCTGATGCTGGTGCTGCTGCTCAAATTCTGCGCGCTGTGGGTGTTGCTCGAGCGCGATGCGGGGGCTTGGCTGCTGCTGGCGCCTGTAGTTGGACGGGCGGCGATGCTTGGGTTGTTCCTGAGTACTCCGTATGTGCGCGCAGGTGGCCTGGGGCAAGCCCTGGCAGAGCACTTGCCGCGTCGCGCCGGCAACGGAGTCCTGCTCGCCACCGTGCTGGGTTGCGTCTTGCTCGGCGGCTGGACTGCGCTGTGCACAGGGCTGCTGGCGTTGCTGGTGTTTATCGGCCTGCGCCGGGCGATGTGCCGTCGGCTGGGTGGTACTACCGGCGATACCGCCGGTGCCGTACTGGAATTGCTGGAGCTGACAGTGGTGCTGAGCCTGGCCTTGATGCCACTCGCCTGAGTCATATGCGGTCGGTACATGTTTGGAAATATCGTGCAATTTGCGGCAATCGTTCGTTAGATGCCGCTGAGCAGGGGCGGGCGTATCCTCGGCCGCCCGTTAACCTCTACCTTGGAGGCACTGCTCATGCGTCAGTGGATTCTCGCCAGCCTGTTGCTCCTGACCAGCGCGCAAGTTACTGCGGCCGATCTCATGAGTTTCTGGGATACACCGCGCCATGGCGGCAACAGTTTCAATCGGCTGCCACCGACCCAAGCCTACTTCGAAGCCTTGCATGGCTACGGCGCCACCTGGGTGCGGTTGTCCTACGACAAATGGCGCCCGGAGCAACGCGACTTCCTGCTCGGCGATGCCGACGCCTACCAAGGCCTGACGGCTGCTGACGTGAGTCAGTTACGTCAGGTGCTCGACCACGCCCATGCCGCCGGGCTCAAGGTGGTCATCGCGCCGCTCTCATTGCCGGGCATGCGCTGGTCGCAGAACAATCAAGGCCGGTTCGATGACCGCCTGTGGCAAGACAAACATTACTGGGACCAGGCCGCTGCGTTCTGGCGTGACCTGGCGGATGTGCTCAAGGACCATCCGGCAGTCGCTGGTTACAACTTGATCAACGAACCCGCACCAGAAAAGCAGGGCGGGCTGGCCGAGCATGCCGACCGCCAGCAGATGCGCCAGTGGTACGCCGCGCAAAAGGGCGGCGCACGCGACCTGCCAGCGCTGTACAAGCAGATCATTGCAGCCGTCCGAGAAGTTGATAGCGTCACCCCGATCATGCTCGATGCCGGCTGGTTTGCTGCGGCTGATGCGTTCAGTTACTGGCCAGAGCCGTTGGCTGATCAGCGCTTGCTCTACAGCGTGCATATGTACGAACCGTACGCAGCCACCAGCGCGCCCAACATGACCCGCAAGGTGCCATTGGCCTATCCGGGTACGGTGCCGTTCGCCGGGCGCGAAGAGCATTGGGACGGCCAGCGTGTGGCGGCATACCTGCAGCAGTCGCTGGACTGGGCCGATGCCGTGCAGTTGCCGCGTTCGCGCCTGGTGGTCGGCGAGTTCGGTTGCATGCGCCGTCTGCCCGGCTGCCAGCAATATCTTGAAGACGTGCTCGCAGTTACCGACAGCAACGCGCTGCACTGGGCCTTCTACAGCTTCCGTGAAGACAGCTGGGATGGCATGGACTATGAGCTAGGCACCGGCAAGGTGCCATGGCGTTACTGGCAAGCCATCGATGAGGGCGCGGCAGATCCAATAGCGCGCAAGGCTACCCCCGCATTCGAGCCGATTCGACGACGCTTGCAGCCGCAGGCAGGCGCCCCCGGTGCTTAGCGGCGCAGATGAAACCTGTTGCAACAAGTGGAGTGCGGGTATATACACGTAATCATGTTGACCAGTGAATGCATCTGCACCCACCTACGTCGTGCCGCCCGCGGGGTTAGCCGACACTATGACGAGGCCTTGGCTGACTTCGGCATCAACGTTGCCCAGTTTTCCCTGTTGCGTCAGCTGCAGCGGCTGGACCGCCCGAGCATAACCACTTTGGCGCAAGTCATGGGCCTGGACCGGAGTACCCTGGGACGCAACCTCAAGGTGCTTGAGGCCGAAGGCCTGGTGACGTTGGCCGAAGGTGCCGACCAGCGCAATCGGGTGGTGCTGTTGAGCGAGGCGGGCGCGACCTGCCTGCATGACGCCGGCCCGGCCTGGGAGCAGGCACAACTGACATTGGTGGACAAGCTCGGCGCCGGACAACGTGACGAACTGGTGCGCTTGCTGGGCGTTTTGGCCTGACGTGGTTCGACTATAAACGGGTATATACCTGTAATTAACCTTGCGGCTTGCTGGAGAAAACAATAATGACATCGGTGTGGCGAACCAGCGGCTGGGTGCTTCTCGGCGCAGCATTGATCCTGGCCTTGTCGCTTGGCGTGCGCCATGGCTTTGGCCTGTTTCTCAACCCCATGAGCACGGAATTTGGCTGGGGGCGTGGGGTATTTGCCTTTGCCATTGCCCTGCAGAACCTGATCTGGGGCCTTGCCCAGCCTTTCGCCGGCGCCTTGGCGGACCGCCTCGGCGCGGCGAAGGTGGTGATCATTGGCGGCATCCTTTATACCGCTGGCCTGCTGACCATGAGCATGGCTGACTCGCTCTGGTCGCTGTCGCTGAGCGCCGGCCTGCTGATCGGTATCGGCCTTTCCGGCACCTCGTTCTCGGTCATCCTCGGCGTGGTCGGCCGCGCGGTGCCAGCGGAAAAGCGCAGCATGGCCATGGGTATCGCCAGCGCCGCCGGCTCGTTCGGCCAGTTCGCCATGCTGCCCGGCACCCAGGGTCTGATTCAGTGGCTGGGCTGGTCGGCGGCGCTGCTGGTGCTGGGCCTGATGGTGGCGCTGATCGTGCCGTTCGTGGCCATGCTCAAGGATCGCCCCATGCCCAGCCAGGGCGTCGATCAGACGCTCGGCCAGGCACTGCGCGAGGCCTGTTCGCATTCGGGCTTCTGGCTGCTGGCGCTGGGCTTTTTCGTCTGCGGTTTCCAGGTAGTGTTCATCGGTGTGCACCTGCCGGCGTATCTGGTTGACCAACATCTGCCCGCCGCAACCGGGACAACGGTGCTGGCGCTGGTCGGCTTGTTCAATATTGTCGGCACCTACACCGCCGGCTGGCTCGGTGGACGGATGTCCAAGCCACGCCTGTTGACCGCGCTGTACCTGCTGCGCGCGGTGGTCATTGTTCTGTTCCTGTGGGCGCCGGTGACCCAGTTCAGTGCCTACCTGTTTGGTATCGCCATGGGCCTGCTGTGGCTGTCGACGGTGCCGCTGACCAACGGCACGGTGGCAACCCTGTTTGGCGTGCGCAATCTGTCGATGCTGGGCGGGATCGTTTTCCTGTTCCACCAGGTCGGGGCGTTCCTCGGCGGTTGGTTGGGCGGGGTGGTCTACGATCAGACGGGCAGCTATGACCTGGTCTGGCAGATCGCGATTGTGCTCAGCCTGGTCGCGGCTGGGCTCAACTGGCCAGTGCGCGAACGGCCTGTCGCGCGCCTGCAGGCGCAGCCGGCATGAGGCGCTATGTGCTGCAGGGCTTGCTGGCCGGGGCAGGCTTGCTGCTGCTGGCGGTGGCCTGGTGGGGATGGCAGCAGGGCGGTCTGGCATTGATGCAGCTGGGCATGGGCGCCTGTTAAGGGCTACCCTGCAGGTTCAAGGACTTGCAGGAGTGACTGAGAATGATGCATGCACGCTGGCTATCGATACCGTTGCTGTGCCTTGCTCCGCTGGCCGCGAGCTGGGCGGCGGACTGCCCTGAACTCCTCCAGGGCAGCCTGCCCAAGCTGGGCGGCAAAGAGCAGATCGACCTGTGCCAGCGCTTCGCCGGCAAACCGCTGGTGGTGGTCAATACTGCCAGCTACTGCGGTTTCGCTCCGCAGTTCGAAGGGTTGGAAGCCGTCTACAAGGCCAATAAAGAACAAGGCCTGGAAATCCTCGGCGTGCCCTCCAACGACTTCAAGCAGGAAGACAAAGACAGCGAGAAAACCGCCAAGGTCTGCTACGCCAACTACGGCGTCACCTTCACCATGACCCAGGCGCAGCACGTGCGCGGCAACGATGCCACGCCCCTGTTCGCCGAGCTGGCCAAGCAAAGCAGCGCGCCAAAGTGGAACTTCTATAAGTACGTGGTTGATCGCCAGGGCAAGGTGATTGGTAACTTCTCCAGCCTGACCAAACCGGACGATCCGGAATTCAAGGCCGCGATCGCCAAGGCCATCGCGTCCAAGCCGTGATGTCAGTGTGGGTGCACGGTAAGTGCAACCAGGCGCACTACCACTGGCCGTACCATCAACACACATAAGAAGGCTACCGGCATGGCCAGCTGGTAGGCTTTGAACACGTTGCGCAGGTAATCGTCATTGATGCCGGAGTTGGCAGCGGTGATGACGAAGCACATCAGGCACGCCATGATCGCCGACATATACAGAGCGAATACATAAGGCGTGGCGGCGGGGCGCAACTTACGGTTAGAGCGGGTTTGAGGCAGTTCTTGCATGAGAGAGCTCTCCCTGGTTAGCCGATTCAGGCTTGCAGGTTAGCAAGTGCTCGGTTGGCCTTGTAGACCGGATTCGTTGAGTTCTTTATAAAGAGAATCTTACGAATATCGGGATCTGTCCTGTGGATCTGCTCAATACCATTCGCAGCTTCATCAAGGTGGTCGAGACCGGCAGCATTGCCGCTGGCGCCCGCACGCTGGGCCTGTCGCCTGCCGCGGTCAGCCAGAACCTGGCCCGGCTTGAAGCGCACCTTCAGGTGCGCCTGTTGGCTCGAACCACGCGCAGCATGAGCCTGACGCCGGCGGGCAGCCTTTATTACGAGCGAGTCAGGCAAATCGAGCATGATCTGGCGTTGGCCGAACTGGCGGTGACCACGCCTGACAGCGAGCCCCAGGGGCGGCTGTGCGTTGCCTCGACGTCAGCATTTGGCCGGCATGTGCTGGCGCCGCTGATCCCGGCGTTCAGCGCGCGATACCCGCAGCTTTCAATAGAGTTGGTAACGAATGATCGACGCGTCGATCACGCCAAGGAAGGGGTCGATGTAAGCCTGCGTATCAACGCCCAGCTGGAAGACAATCTGGTCGCCCGCCATCTGGCGCAGATTCCTTTCGTCTGCTGCGCATCGCCCGGTTATCTGGCCAAGATGGGCATGCCGCCTGCGCCCGAGTCGCTACGCACGCACCGTTGCCTGGTGTTCCGGTATCCGGTGGATGGCCGTTACCTGCGCTGGGGGTTCGTCCGTGACGGCTTGCGCTTTGACGCCGAGTTTGGCCAGGTGCTGGTCAGCGATGACGTCGATGCATTGGCGCAAATGGCCTTGAACGACGGGGGTATCACTCGCCTGGCCGAGTTTATCGTCAGGCCGCATTTGCAGTCGGGAGCGCTGGTGGCGTTGTTTGAAAACCGCGATGCAGGTCAGGCCTACGCGCAGACCGAGCCGATGGATGTGTTTGTATGCGTGGCGGACCGCTCTGCCATGACCGCCAAGGTGCGTGCGTTCATGGATTATCTGCAGGAGTGTCTAGGTGATGTCTGGCCTGTGCCAGGGTGAATTGGGGGCCGCAGAGCGGCCCCCGTACCTCAACCTCAGAAGCGATAGGTCAGCGATGCACCTACGCCATGAGCGCTGTTTTCGTACTTGGCCTGGTACGAGCCTTTCAACAGGCCTTCCTGCGCCGTGCCCGGCTGGTTGTTGACCTTGGTGTCTTCTTCCCACAGGTAGGAGTAAGCCACGTCGATGGTCATGTCTTCGTTCGGGCTCCAGCCTGCGCCAAGGCTGAAGATCTTGCGGTCACCAGTCGGGATCCGTGGCGAGCGGTTTTCGTTGTTGGTCGGCGACTGATCGACCGAGAAGCCAGTACGCAGCGTCCATTGTTTGTTGACCTTGTACGATGCGCCAATGGCATGCGCCCAGGTGTCATGCCAGTTCTGCTCTTCGCTGATGGTCTGGAACGCTGAACCGCGCAGCGCTGCCGGAACGTCGTTCTCGACAGTGATGTCCTTCAGGCGGCTCCAGCGGGTCCAGGTGCTGCCGGCGTACAGTGTCCACTGGTCGTCGAGTTCGTGAGTGACCGAGAAGTCCACCGACTCCGGCGTCTTGATATTCAACTTGGCGTCGAATTTGTCACCGTTGTATGGGCCGATCAGTGCTGTGCTGACGCGGGTTTTGCCTTCCAGCTTGTAGTCGACCATCGAGTGATAGGTCAGGCCGAGGCGGGTGCGATCAGTTGCCTGGACCATGACGCCGACGTTGTAACCGATGGCAACGTCGTCGCCCTTGATTTTTACTTCGCCATCGCCCTGACCGATGAATCGCTGGTTGAGGTTGGAACCCAGCTCACCCTCGATACGGTTGATGGTCGGGCCGAAACCAATCGATACCTTGTCGTTGAAGGCATAGCTGACAGTCGGCTGGAAGGTGACCACTTCTACGTGGCTTTTCTTGCCCCAGTAGCGCGCAGCGTCGTCGCTACCGTAGTCGGTAACCAGACCAAACGGCACATAGACACCAAAACCGACGCTCCAGTGATCATCGATCGGCTTGACGTAGTAACCCATGGGTACGCCGACGACCGGCACCATATCGCCATCGGTTTCACCGCCATAGCTGCCCTGACCGCTGATCTTGGACTTGGCAATCACGGCTGCACCACCGACGGTGACTTGTTCGCGCTTGAGCCGCGACATGCCGGCAGGGTTGCCGAACACGGTGCTGGCGTCTTCGGCAGAAGAAGAACGACCCGCGAAACCTGTCCCCATACCGCTGATGCTCTGCTCGTTGAGCGCAAAGCCGCTGGCCAGCAATTGGCTGGAAGCGAGGGCAACAGCAACGCCGAGGGAGGTTTTGAGCATTGATTTTTTCATTATTGTGAAACTCCTTGGGATCTCCGGGGCGAAAAGCTACCAACAAATCGCGCGTCGCGCTATAGGCTCAAACGCAGGAGATAGAGCGGTTTTGTAGGACAATCCGACCAGAGTCGTGTTTTTTCTCGATTTCTGTAGGAGCAGTCCTACGACTCCGGCGCCATCACTGGCTCGATGCAGGTATGCCAAGCATGGGTGAAGTCACGCAGCCGTCCCTGCGGATGGAAAATCTGCCGCCATATTCGCGCGTGCCCGAGCAGGTCGTCTGCCGCCGGTAAGGGCAACGCACGCTGTTCGATCAGCATCCAGGCGATGGCGGTGGAGTAGCGCAGGTTGACGGCCAGCTCCAGGTGCGGCCCGCGCAGGAAGGCATGCTGGCTGGCCAGGCCGCGGATCAGGCTGGCTAGTTCCGGGTCGTGGGCAAGAAACTCGTCCCAGAGCGCCTGGTGGCGGCTTTCGCCGATTCGGTAGAGGCCGTGCCCGCGGCGGTCGTGCAGGGCAGAGCCCAAAGCCGACTGGCTGGCTGCAACGCCCAGCAGCAAAGCTTCGGCGCTGGCGCAATGCCGGCCGAGGTAAACCAGGGTGGGTTTGATTACATAACGACACAATTCACTGGCAGCGATACCCATGATGCCCTCATTCAATTAAGGGCCGACGGGCGCTGGAGCTTGGCAGCTGGGGAAGGGTCAGGCCCGTCGGAAGCGGATCGCACCGCTCGAGTTGAAGTGTAGTGTGATAATCACGGTGTAAAGGCCTGTTTTTAAATCGATTACTGCCAGAGGTTGGGGGCCATATGCTTTGCAGCAATTAAGCCAAGAGCCAACCGGCAGTAGTTTCGATGGCAAATTCAGCGCGCGAATGGGCTGATATTCAGCCCTTACGCGACCAGCGACTGACGCGTGCGGTCGATCACTGCTTGCAGTGGGCCGGCGCGGTTGTACTGCTCTGGATACAGACGTTCGCTGTGGCAAGCAATGCCATGCTCGTCAACCAGGGTGAAGCTGAAGCTGCCCTTACGCGGGGCAACGATAAGGCACTTCAATGGAGCGAAGGCCTGGGAAAGCGTGCCAACGGCACTGTGAAACTGATGATGATTTGTCATTATGTGGAGGTTCCTGCTTTGGACACGGGATTCGATCCGTGCATCTTATAAACGTTCCAGTGACGCCTTTATTAAAGTGGCGCTGAACCTGACTGGAACAGGGCAGCCAGAGGTGGCGCATCAAATTAGGTAGGCGCTTGGCTGACTGGTAGGTACGTCAAAAGGCGGGCAGGCACACCGAGGCAAAGGTTCATGGCCTCTGGGTGAAGATCCCGATCAATCTGCAAGGGTGATTCGCGCTTGAGCAGCTTTGGCTGCCGAGTGAATCATCGAAAGGGCCGGTCCTGTTTCAGCAGTTCGTGCTCTTGGGGGGAGCCGGGCACTGCAGGGACCTTACTGGCCAGAATTGACTTTCAGCTGGGTACTAACGAGGGCCACCCTACAGGATTAATCCAAGGCTGGCAAATTTATTTAGAGAATGACCCGCGAAGCCGATCATTATGGCGCTTATGCACACGCCTGTGAAGGGGCAATTGTGTAGCCTTTATTAGCCGAGATGGGCCACTTTGGTTCATTTGGTTGCAGCATTGCGGTGCACTTGTACACATTCAGCGCAGCCATTGTCAGGCTGCGCCATTCGTTCGGATAGCTCGGGCAATGCCTGGGCCGCGTCCTTAAGTCAATGAAAAAAAACACTTATTTGAGCTGGTGAAAAAATCGTCAACTTGACTGCAGCCCCCATTTCACAAGGGTTTGAAGACATCATGAAGTGGTTGTCCACCGAGTTATCCACAGGTTCTGTGGATTGTCCCGCGCGTTCGCTCTAGCACGGGCGTGCCAGCACTTTCGATTGCTGTCGGACAATCCTGTCGAAATAGTCGGGGCGGTATGGCCCGTTTGAAAAGGTCAATAAAGGAACGGCAGATTTTGTGAAAATTTCATCAACAGAGGCGCAGCCCTTTCGTTGAAAAATCCGGTAGAGTGGCGCGCCTCACGAATTGCCATCGCTGTCGGTTATGAATTTTCGCGGTAAAAACCTCGCTCCATCGTCTGTATCTGCGCCTGCACCCAAGCGTTTTTCCTTGAAGGTCGCCTTGTGGCTGCTCGATAGTCCGCGCCTGGGCGAGAAGCACAGCGTCAAACACCTGGCTGGACGCCTGCTCAAGCAGCCTGCGCGGCAAGGGGTGGTGGTCGCCCAGAGCCGTCTGGGGCAGATGCTCTGTCGCGATTGCGGCAATGCCCGCGACCGGCGTATCGGCCACGAGCTGCTGCGCCAGGCCGCACGTGCCGGCGATCCGCAGGCTCAGGCCGAGTACGCCCGGTTGAATCCGGCCAGCGAGCACAATCCTTCCTGAAGCCGCTGCGCCGGCCTGTTAAGCTGCCTGCCTCTGGATAGACGCAATTGAGGTAGCTATGGCGGTCGATCTGCTCAGCATCGTGCTGGGCCTTGTAGCAGCGGCAATTCCTTGCCTAGGCTGGGTCTGGCACCTACAGCAGCGCCATGCTGCCCAGCAGCGCCAATGGGCCTTGCTCGAAGAGCGCCTGAGCACGGCATTGCTCGCGCAGCAAGGGCTGCAGGCCCAGCTTGACGCCAGCCGTGACGAAATCAGCGACCTGGCCGAGGCCAATAGCGCCAAGCAGGCCAGCCTGGCCGCCCAGGGCCGCGAAGTCGAACTGCTGCAGGTCGAGCGTGACAATGCCCGCGACGCCGCCCATGCCTGGCAACTCGAACGCAGCAACCGCGAGTCCGAGCTGCGCCGTCTGGAAGCCCATGCCGCCGGCTTGCAAGCCGAGCTGCGCGAGCAGCAGGAGAGCCATCAGCAGCGCCTGGAAGACCTGCAAGAGGCCCGCGACACGCTGCGCGCGCAGTTCGCCGAAATGGCTACAAAGATCTTCGACGAGCGCGAGCAGCGCTTCACCCAGACCAGCCAGCAGCAACTCGGACAGTTACTTGATCCGCTCAAGGAACGTATCCATGCCTTCGAGAAGCGCGTCGACGAAACCTACCAGCAGGAGGCCCGTGAGCGCTTCTCGCTGAGCAAGGAGCTGGAGCGTCTGCAGCAGCTCAACCTGCGCCTGTCGGATGAAGCCACCAACCTCACCCAGGCGCTCAAAGGGCAAAAGACCCAAGGCAACTGGGGCGAGCTGATTCTTGAGCGGGTCCTCGAACACGCAGGGCTGGAGAAGGGCCGCGAGTACCAAACCCAGGTCAGCCTGAAAAGCGCCGACGGCGAGCGCTTTCAGCCAGACGTGCTGATCATGCTGCCCGGCGACAAGCAGGTGGTGGTCGACGCCAAAGTCAGCCTGACGGCCTATCAGCAGTGGGTCAGCGGCAATGACGAAGCGGCGCTCAAGCAGCATGTGCAATCGCTGCGCAGCCACGTCAAAGGCTTGTCCGGCAAGGACTACAGCCGCCTCGAGGGGCTGCATAGCCTCGATTTCGTGCTGCTGTTCGTGCCGATCGAAGCGGCTTTCTCCGCGGCATTGCAGGCCGAGCCGAACCTGTTCCAGGAGGCCTTCGATCGGCAGATCGTGATTGTCAGCCCTACCACCTTGCTGGCCACCCTGCGCGTGATCGACAGCCTCTGGAAGCAGGAGCGCCAGGGCCAGAACGCGCGGGAAATCGCCGAGCGGGCCGGCTGGCTGTACGACAAGTTCGTCTTGTTCATCCAGGATCTGGACGAGCTCGGCAGTCGCTTGCAGCAGGTCGACAAGGCTTACTCCGCTGCGCGCAACAAGCTCTGTGAAGGGCGTGGCAACCTGATCAGCCGCAGTGAGCAGCTCAAGTTGCTCGGCGCGCGGGCCAGCAAGAGCCTGCCGGCGGACTTGCTGGAGCGCGCCTTGAGTGACGAAGCGCTTACTGAACCAGGCTCAGATGGCGGTTGAGCAGAGCGCGCAAGGCGGCTGGCTTGACCGGCTTGGCCAGGTAATCGAGGCCGGCGGCGTGGACCATGGCAATGGTTTCGCTGCGGCCATCGGCGCTGATCACCACACCCGGCACCGGCTCACCGAGGCGCGTGCGTAGCCAGGCCATCAGCTCGGTGCCGGTGTCGCCTTCATCCAGGTGAAAGTCGACCAGCGCCAGGTGCGGGCGCATGCCATTGGCCAGCAGCGCTTCGCATTCCTGACGATTGCGCGCAGTCCAGACCTGACAGCCCCAGCGGCTGAGCAGGCTGTTCATGCCGAGCAGGATGCTGTCTTCGTTGTCGACACACAGCACCTGCAGGCCCGCCAGCGGTTGCCCCGGCTGCTGTTCAACGGCTGCAGCCGGCGCGACGCTGCCGCTGGCAATCGGCACACTGACGCGGAACACGCTGCCCTTGCCCGGCCACGAGCGCACTTCCAGGGCATGGCCGAGTACCCGGCACAGGCCATCGGCGATCGCCAGGCCCAGGCCCAGGCCTTTTTCGGCGCGGGTCTGGTGGCTGTCCAGGCGCTTGAACTCCTGGAAGATCACCTGCAGTTTGTCGTCGGTGATGCCCGGGCCGCGGTCCCACACTTCCAGCCATAGCCGGCCGCCCTGGCGGCGCACGCCAAACAGGATCGGGCTTTTGCCGTAACGCAGGGCATTGGTCAGGAAGTTCTGCAGCACCCGGCGCAGCAGCTTGATGTCGCTGTTCACCCGCAGGCGGCTGCCACGGACACGGAACTCCAGGCCCTTTTCTGCCGCCAGCACTTTGAACTCGGCGCCCAGCGCGTCGAACAGATCGCTCAGGGCAAAGGCTTTCACGTCAGGGGTGATCTTGCCGTTTTCCAGGCGCGAGATGTCCAGCAGGTCGCTGATCAGCTCTTCAGCCGAACGCAGTGAGCTGTCCATGTGCTGCACCAGTTGCTGCGACTCGCTGCTCATGCCCTCGGCTTGTTGCGATAGCGCTGCCGAGAACAAGCGTGCAGCGTTGAGCGGCTGCATCAGGTCATGACTGACCGCGGCGAGGAATCGGGTTTTCGACTGGCTTACGGCCTCGGCCCGGCTCTTCGCCTCGGTCAGCGCCTGGTTGAGCTGGGACAACTCATGGGTGCGTTCGGCGACCCGTTGTTCGAGGCCTTCGTTGGCCTCTTTGAGGGCCTGCTCGGCCTCGCGGAACGGGGTGATGTCGGTAAAGCTCATGACAAAACCACCACCCGGCATCGGGTTGCCGATCAGCTCGATCACCCGACCATTGGGGAACAGCCGCTCGGAGGTGTGCGCCCGGCCCTGGCGCATCCAGTGCAGCCGGCGCGCCACATGCACCTGCGCCTCGCCCGGGCCGCACAGGCCGCGGTCGGCGTTGTAGCGGATGATATCGGCGATCGGCCGGCCAACGCTGATCAGCCCCTCAGGGTAGTTGAACAGCTCCAGATAACGCCGGTTCCAGGCCACCAGGTGCAGGTTCTGGTCAACCACGCTGATGCCCTGGTTGATGTTCTCGATGGCACCCTGAAGCAACGCACGGTTGAACTGCAGCACCTCGCTGGCCTCGTCGGCGATGCGCACCACGTCCTCCAGCTGCATGTCGCGGCCTTCGATGGCAGCCTTGACCACGGCGCGGGTCGAGGAGGTGCCGAGTACGCCGGCGAGTAGCCGTTCGGTGTGTTCGATCCAGTCGCCATCGGCGTTCTGGTTGGGGTTGAAGCCCTTGCCCTGGCGGTAGGCGAAGCGAATGAAGCTCTGCCGGGCGCGTTCTTCGCCGACAAAGCGGGCGGCGAGGTTGAGCAGGTCGTCGATCTGCACCGCCAGCAGCGAACGGCTGTTGGGCCGCTCACTGGTTTGCTGGCCGATGAACCGGCCCGCCTGCCAGTGCTCGGACACGCGCGTGCGCGACAGGATCGAGACCCAGGCAAACAGGATGAAGTTGCCCGCCAGCGACAGCACCACACCTTGGGTCAGTGGCGTGATCGGCAGGTTCAGTGGGTTGCTGTCGAGCCAGGTCAGGCCCGGGAACAGTTGCAGCGACCAGCCCAGGCTGTGCGCGGTAATCGGCAGCACCAGGGTGTAGAACCAGAGGAAGATCCCCGCCGCCAGCCCGGCGAATACGCCACGGCGGTTGGCCTGCTTCCAGTACAGCGCGCCGAGCATCGCCGGGGTCAGCTGGGTGACCGCAGCGAAGGCGATCTGGCCAATGGTCGCCAGGCTCGCGGTGGAGCCCAGCAGGCGGTAACTGACATACGCCAGCAACAGGATTACCACGATGGTCACCCGGCGCACCGAGAGCATCCAGTGGCGGAACGCTTCGAACGGGCGCTCGGCGTTTTTGCGCCGCAGCAGCCACGGCAGCAGCATGTCGTTGGAGACCATGGTCGACAGCGCCACCGCCTCGACGATGACCATGCCGGTGGCCGCTGAGGCGCCGCCGATAAAGGCCAGCAAGGCCAGGCTTGGATGCGCTTCGGCCAGTGGCAGGCTGATCACGAACGAGTCGGAGATCACCGTGCCCGGCAGCAGCATCTGCCCAGCCAGGGCAATCGGCACCACGAACAGCGCTGCCAGTACCAGGTACATCGGGAACACCCAGCGCGCCGTGCGCAGGTCCTGCGCTTCGATGTTCTCGACCACGGTGACGTGGAATTGCCGCGGCAGACAGATGATCGCCATCATTGCCACCCCGGTCTGGACCACCATCGACGGCCAGTTGATGGTCTCCTGCCAGTAACTCTCCAACTGCACCGACTGGCGCGCCTGGGTGAACAGGTCGTCGAAGCCGTCATACAGGTTGAACACCACGAACACGCCCACGGCAAGAAACGCCAGCAGCTTGACCAGCGCCTCGAAGGCAATCGCCAGGACCATGCCGCGGTGGTGCTCGGTGACGTCCAGGCTGCGCGTGCCGAACACGATCGAGAACAGCGCCAGCACCAGTGACACCACCAGTGCGGTGTCTTGCACACGGGTGCCGGTGGCATCGGCATTGGCGCCGATCAACAGGTTGACGCCGAGCACGATGCCCTTCAGTTGCAAGGCAATGTAGGGCAGTACGCCGACCAGGCAGATCAGCGCCACCACCACCGCCAGGCTCTGCGACTTGCCATAACGTGCGGCGATGAAGTCGGCAATCGAGGTGATGTTCTGCTGCTTGCTGATCAGCACCATCTTCTGCACGACCTGCGGCGCGAACACCAACAGCAGCACCGGCCCCAGGTAGATCGGCAAGAACGCCCAGAGCTGTTCGGCGGCCTGGCCGACCGCGCCAAAGAATGTCCAGCTGGTGCAGTACACGGCCAGCGACAGGCTATATACCCAGGCGCGCAGGCGCGGCGGCAGAGGCGTGCTGCGGCGGTCGCCGTAAAAGGCGATGGCGAACATGATGGCCATATAGACCAGGGCGACCACGGCGATCAGCCCGCTGGACAACGACATGAAAACTCCGCAGCAATAGGGTAGAGCGTGGGCCCGGTGAACAAGTCTGGCATGTGCCTTGCGCGTCGTCAGCGTCGACCATGGTCGCACTGGCGTGTCGTCGCAGTGCGGCCTGAGAGCAGGCGACCTGCATCTGGATGTGGCGCAATGACGCTCAGGTGCATTCTAATCAACAAACAGCCACCGGCATCACTCAGGGAATCGATTGATGAGTCACCCCTCGCAATTTACCTTGCTCGGCAAGCGGCGCTTCTTGCCGTTTTTCATCACCCAGTCACTGGGCGCGTTCAATGACAACCTGTTCAAGCAGTCGTTGATCCTGGCGATCCTGTACAAGCTCAGCCTTGAGGGCGACCGCTCGATCTGGGTCAACCTGTGCGCGCTGCTGTTCATTCTGCCGTTCTTCCTGTTCTCGGCACTGGCCGGGCAGTTTGGCGAGAAGTTCGCCAAGGATGCGCTGATACGGGCGATCAAGCTGGCCGAGATCGTCATCATGGCGATCGGCGCAGTGGGTTTTGTCAGCAATCACCTGGTGCTGATGCTGCTGGCGCTGTTCGCCATGGGCACCCACTCGGCGCTGTTTGGGCCGGTCAAGTATTCGATCCTGCCGCAGGCGCTGCGCGAGGACGAGTTGGTCGGTGGTAATGGCCTGGTCGAGATGGGCACGTTCCTGGCTATTCTGGCGGGCACCATTGGCGCTGGCGTGATGATGTCGTCCAGCAGCTATGCAACGGTGGTCGCCGGCGGCATCGTCGGCACCGCCGTGCTCGGCTATCTGGCCAGCCGCTGGATCCCGCGCGCTGCTGCGGTGGCGCCGCAGATGAAGCTCGACTGGAACATCTTCAAGCAGTCCTGGGCGACCCTACGCTTGGGGCTTGGGCAGACGCCGGCGGTGTCGCGCTCGATTGTCGGCAACTCGTGGTTCTGGTTTGTCGGGGCTATCTACCTGACCCAGATCCCGGCCTACGCCAAGGACTGGCTGCACGGCGACGAGACGGTGGTGACGCTGGTACTGACGTTGTTCTCGGTAGGCATCGCGGTGGGTTCGCTACTGTGCGAGCGACTCAGTGGGCGCAAGGTGGAAATCGGCCTGGTGCCGTTCGGCTCGTTCGGCCTGACCTTTTTCGGCCTGCTCTGGTGGTGGCATTCGGGCGATGTGCCGAGCACCGACGTGGCGCACGACTGGCTGGCGTTGTTGGGCATGCACCAGGCTTGGTGGATCATGCTGTCGATCGTTGGCCTTGGGGTGTTTGGCGGGTTCTATATCGTGCCGCTTTATGCGCTGATCCAGGCGCGGACTGCCGAGGGTGAGCGGGCGCGGGTGATTGCTGCCAACAACATTCTCAATGCGTTGTTCATGGTGGTGTCGGCGTTGGTCACCATTGTGCTGTTGAGCGTGGTCGAGCTGACCATTCCACAGCTGTTTCTGGTGGTGTCGCTGCTTAATATTGCCGTTAACGCTTATATCTTCAGCATCGTGCCTGAATTCACCATGCGCTTCTTGATCTGGCTGCTGAGTCACTCGATGTATCGGGTCGAGCATCGGGACCTGCAGCGTATTCCTGATGAGGGGGCGGCGCTGCTGGTGTGCAACCATGTGTCGTTCGTCGATGCGCTGTTGATCGCTGGGGCGATTCGCCGGCCGATTCGGTTTGTCATGTACTACAAGATCTATAACTTGCCGGTGCTCAACTTCATCTTCCGCACCGCTGGGGCGATCCCGATTGCTGGGCGAGGTGAGGATGAAGCCACCTATGAGCGGGCCTTCGCGCGCATCGCTGCGGCCCTGACGGCGGGTGAGGTGGTGTGTATCTTCCCTGAGGGCAAACTGACGGCCGATGGTGAGATCGATGAGTTCAAGAGTGGCGTCACGCGGATTCTGCAGGAAACCCCGGTACCAGTGATTCCGCTGGCCTTGCAAGGGTTGTGGGGGAGTTTCTTCAGCCGCGATCCGGCCAAGGGCCTGTTCAAGCGGCTGTGGTCGCGGGTGACCATTGTGGCTGGGGAGGCTGTGGTTGGGGATTTGGCGGGGCCTGAGTTATTGCGGGAGCGGGTTTTGGGGTTGCGTGGGGGGCGGCGTTGAGGGTTTTCTGGACTGGGGGCTTATCCGTTTTTTGTGGTGGCTGTTAGGGCTCCTTTTGCCCTTACGGCGAGTCACTTGTTTGGCAAACGCGCCAAAAAAGTAACCACAAAAAACGCTTGGCTCCACATCCGGCCCCTGCGCTGGGCTGGCGCAGATCGAGAGCTAGGGCCGCTCTGCGGCCCTTTCGCGACACAAGGCCGCTCCTACATTTTGACCGCGCATGATGCAATTACGCGTTGCCTGTAGGAGCGGCCTTGTGTCGCGAAGCGACCCCGGCAAGCGCTGCGGGCCAGGAGGGCCCGTTCAGCGCGGTCCTCCCGGGATCAATACTGCAGAGAGGGAACCCCGCAGCGCAGGGGCCGTATGTGGGAGCGACGGCTTTTGGTTCGTTTTGCCGCGGACGCAGTACGACCAAAAGGGACTCGCCGTAAGGGCGAAAGGGGCCCGAACAGCCGCCAAATCAAATGGATAGTGCCCGAAACCGCCAGTCACTCCATCAGCTAGCACTAACCTTCAACCCCACCAACCCAGTAATGATCAAAGCCACACTAAGCAGCCGAATCAAAGCCATCGACTCCCCAAACAGGATAATCCCGGCAATCACCGTACCCACCGCCCCCACCCCGGTCCAGATGGCGTAAGCAGTCCCCAGCGGCAACTCCCTCATGGCCAACCCCAGCAACCCAAGGCTGATCACCATCGCCCCCACCGTAAGCACAGTAGGCAACGGCCGGGTAAACCCGTCGGTATATTTCAAACCCACCGCCCAGCCCACTTCGAACAGGCCGGCGAAAAACAGAATGATCCAGGACATCTGTGAGTCTCCATCTTATTAAGGATGGGGCCGTCCCCAGGCTGGTCACGCAGTGCGTGGTGAGGTCGTCCTCACGTGTGCACTATATTGCACAAGTGCGTTTACCAAGGCAAGTCACTGAGCCTCGGGCCTGGTTTCGACCCCGGTATGTCCCGGCTCCCGCATGCGCCGGAACCAGGTCGAAAGCAACGCACCAGAAATGTTGTGCCACACACTGAACAACGCGCTCGGCACCGCCGCCAACGGCGAAAAATGCGCCGCCGCCAACGCCGCGCCCAGCCCCGAGTTCTGCATGCCAACTTCCAGCGCCAGCGACTTGCGCTGAGCCAGCGGCAACTTGCACAGCTTGCCGGTGAGGTAGCCAAGCAAATAGCCAAAGCTGTTATGCAGTATCACCACCGCCATGATCAGCAACCCCGATTCGGCGATCTTCGCCTGGCTGGCCGCAACTACCGCGCAGACGATCATCACGATGCTCACCACCGATACCAGCGGCAGCACCTGCACCGCAGCTTGCACCCGTGCGCCCAGCAAGCGCTGGGCGAGCACGCCGAGAATGATCGGCAGCATCACCAACTGCAGGATCGACCAGAACATGTCCATGAACGAAACCGGCAACCAGGCCGAGGCCAGGAACCAGATCAGCGCAGGTGTCAGCAACGGCGCCAGCAGGGTAGTCACCGCCGCGATCGCCACCGCCAGCGCCAGGTCACCCTTGGACAGCCAGACCATCACGTTCGAGGCGGTGCCACTCGGGCAGCAACCGACCAGAATGACACCGACGGCAATCTCTGCCGGAAGCTGGAACAGCTGACACAGCAGCCAGGCCATGCCCGGCATGATCACAAAGTGCGCGACCACCCCAAGCGCAACCCGCCAGGGCTGGCGGGCGAGGGCGGCGAAGTCGTCGAGCTTGAGGGTCAGGCCCATGCCGAACATCACCAGCCCGAGCAGCGGCACGATGGCCACCTTCAGGCCGATGAACCATTGCGGCTGCAGGAACGCCAGGCAGGCAAACAGTAATACCCAGAGGGCGAAGGTGTTGCCGACGAAACGGCTGAGGGCGGCGAGGGCACGCATGGGACAATCCTTGTTCTTCTATTAAGTAGCCAATCGATGCAGGTGGGGCTGCGCGGGCAACCCCACGCCGCAATCAGACGCCCTGCGGAATGTCTTCACCACCCAGCGCTTCAAACAGCGCCGGCAGGAACTCCTTGAAGGTCATCATCATCAGCAGGAAGCTCGCATCGAACTGCTGTTGGGCTTCTTCACCGCCGTCCTGCTCGGCCTGCTCTTGCAGCAGTTCTTCGAACTTCAGGCGCTTGATCACGGTCTTGTCGTCGAGTACGAACGACAGCTTGTCCTGCCAGGCCAAGGCCAGCTGGGTGACGACCTTGCCATTGCCCAGGTGCAGCTGGATCTCGTCGCTTTTCAGGTCCTGGCGCTTGCAGCGGACGATGCCGCCGTCTTCGTGGGTGTCACGCAGCTCGCACTCGTCCAGGACATGGAAGTCCTCAGCCGCCTGCGAAGTGACCCACTCGGTCATGGTCGCGCTAGGCGCGGCCTTCACGGTGACCGGGCGTACCGGCAGCGAGCCCATCACTTCACGCAGGGTCGACAGCAGGTCTTCGGCGCGCTTGGCGCTGGCCGAGTTGACCAGGATCAGGCCCTGACGCGGGGCGATGGCGGCAAAGATCATCGAGCGACGAATGAAGGCGCGTGGCAGGAAGGCCTGGATGATCTCGTCCTTGATCTGGTCGCGTTCTTTCTTATAGACCTTGCGCATCTGCTCGGTCTCGATCTCTTCGATCTTTTCTTTGACCGCGTCGTTGACCACGCTGCTGGGCAGGATGCGCTCTTCCTTGCGCGCGGCAATCAGCAGGTACTCGCCGCTGACGTGCACCAGCGGGGCGTCTTCACCCTTGCCGAACGGCGCGACGAAACCATAGGTGGTCAGCTCCTGGCTGGCGCACGGACGGGCCGGCTTGCTGGCCAGGGCAGTTTCCAGTGCCTCAGGCTCGAATGGGACTTCCTGGGTCAGGCGGTAGGTCAGCAGGTTCTTGAACCACATGGGGGTAGATCTCTCCTTAATGCATAAGGCGGGCATTATTCTCCGACTGGGGCCATGCGGCCAACCCTGTCAGAGGGCCATCAGGCGGTTAATGGTCAATAAAAGCCTGATAGCGCTAGGTCCTTGAAAGGCCTGCAAAATTATTTGAAAAAAGTGCTTGCCAGGGTGGTACGTCCTCCGTAGAATGCGCGCCACACCGAGACGAAGGGTGATTAGCTCAGCCGGGAGAGCATCTGCCTTACAAGCAGAGGGTCGGCGGTTCGATCCCGTCATCACCCACCACTCGATGTATAGCGCAGCGGTAGTTCAGTCGGTTAGAATACCGGCCTGTCACGCCGGGGGTCGCGGGTTCGAGTCCCGTCCGCTGCGCCATATTGAGCTTCAAGGCCCACTGAACACCTTGAAGCGACAGAGAAAGCGACCTTAGGGTCGCTTTTTTTGTTTCTGGCATTGCGTCAGAATGCCTTGTCCGCCGGTCGCGGCCAGCAGGCTGTGCTCCGGCTCTTCATTGCACGCAAGAGACCGACCATGCAGGATGCCAGTACCTCTCCAACGCCCGCCGCTGCGGCGCCTTTGCTCGGTATCGACCTGGGCACCACCAACAGCCTGATCGCCGTATGGCAGGATGGCCAAGCCCAACTGATCGCCAATGCCCTCGGCGACGTATTGACGCCATCGGTGGTCAGCGTCGATGACGATGGCAGTATTCTGGTCGGCAAAGCCGCCAAAGCCCGCCTGACCACCCATCCGCTGCGCAGCGCAGCTGCGTTCAAACGGTTCATGGGCAGCGACAAGCGCTTCGAGCTGGGCGAGCATCGCTTCACCCCTGAAGAACTGTCGGCGCTGGTGCTGGGAGCCTTGAAGCAGGATGCCGAAGCGTATCTGGGCTGCCCGGTCAGCGAAGCGGTTATCTCGGTTCCAGCCTATTTCAGTGACGAGCAGCGCAAGCGCACGGTGTTTGCCGCAGAGTTGGCCGGGCTCAAGGTGCAGCGGCTGATCAACGAACCAACCGCAGCAGCCATGGCCTACGGCCTGCACGAACAAAAGTTCGAGCGCACACTGGTGTTCGACCTGGGCGGCGGCACCTTCGATGTGACCGTGCTGGAATACGCGCTGCCGCTGATCGAAGTGCATGCCTCCACCGGTGACAACTATCTGGGCGGTGAAGACTTTACCGATGCATTGTTGCTGGCGTGCCTGCGCGACTGGGGGCTCAAACTCGAGCAGCTCGAGCCACAGGCGCTGGCCAGCCTGCACGACGCCATCGACCAGTTCAAACATGCGCTGGGTGAGGGTCAATCGACCTTGACCTGGCAAGGCGACGGCCAGGCCCGTGAGTGGCAGCTCGACGAGCTCAAGCTGCAGGGCATCTGGGCGCCGTTGCTGGCTCGGGTGCGCGCACCGATCGAACAGGCCCTGCGCGATGCGCGCTTGAGCCCCAAGGAGCTCGACAGCCTGGTGCTGGTCGGCGGCGCCACGCGCATGCCGCAGGTGCAGCAGTTGGTGGCCAAGCTGTTTGGCCGGCTGCCGTACCGGCACCTGGACCCAGACACCATCGTCGCCCTTGGCGCCGCCAGCCAGGCGGCTTGCAAGGCCCGCGATGCGGCCATCGACGAATTGATCCTGACCGACGTGTGCCCGTATACCCTGGGCATTGCCTCGCAGCGTGGCGAGCAGAGCGCCGGCGCGTTTTCGCCGATCATCGAACGTAATACGGTGATCCCCACCTCACGGGTCGAGCGCTTCTACAGCACCCACCCGGAGCAAAAAACCGTGCGTATCGCGGTATACCAAGGCGAGCGTCCCTGGGTGCGCGACAATATCCTGGTCGACAGTTTCGAGGTCCCGCTGCAGTCGACCGGGCAGATTCAGTCACTGGATGTGCGTTTCAGCTACGACATCAACGGCTTGCTTGAAGTCGATGTGACATTCATCGAAACCGGCCTCAAACACAGCCACAGCATTGACCGCAGCCCGACCGGGCTGGATCAGGACGCGCGCCAGGCCAGCCATGAGCGCTTGTCGCGGCTGAAGATTCACCCACGCGATGCCTTGCCCAACCGCACCTTGCTGGCGCGGCTGGAGCGGGCCTGGATGCAGAGCCTGGGCGATGAGCGCGAGCTGATCGGCAGCTGGCTGGATACGTTCAACGGAGTGTTGGCCGGGCAGCAGGCCGGCGAGATCAGCCGCCAGCGCCAGCAATTGAGCCAGGCGCTGGACGAGCTGCGTTACTGACCTTGGCTCGGGCCGCACTGCGGCCTGTTGCCTTGCTCAGGGTGATGGCTAGCCGTTCATCCGGCGCAAGGCCGCCTGCAAACCACCCTCCAGATCGGCCGCCTTGCCCGGCACTGGCCCATAGCGGTTGGGCAGTTTGTCTCCCGGTAGGCTCACCAGTATCAGCGGCACCACCGGCAGCACCCGGCTGAGCACCACAAGCAGGATCAGCACCGGCACGCCCTGGCCAAGATCGCGCAGGCGCCGCAGCATGGCGCTGACCATCAGCAGCACCATCGGCGCTGCCATCGCCGGCAGCAAGGTCATCAGGCTGCCGCAGGCGATCACCGCTAACAGATGCAGGCCGAAGCCCTTGCGGTCGAGGCGGCTGTTGAGCTTCCACACCGCCCACATTGGCTGCGCCACCTGCTTGCTGTTGTTGCGCAGCATGCGCTCGGTCCAGCCCAGCAACGCCATGATCGCGCAGCGCAGGCCGGGGTCGAGGTCGACGTTGTCCTTGGCTTTCTGCAATCTACGCAACAACCGCGTTTTCGGCGGTGCGCAGTCATTGAGCAGGCTGTCGAGGGCATCCAGAGCGTCGTTGAACGGGGCGCTGGCCATCCCTTGTTTACGCAGTAGCTGCCCGCTTGGATGTGTGCACTTGCCGGCCACCAGGCTGCGGCGTAACGGCTCGTACCAGTAGTCCTCGATGTACAGCGCCTCGAGGCGATCGCGCAGGCGGGTGCGCTGGGCTTCGTCGAGGCTGCGATCGTGATAGAGCACGGCGCAGAACAGCATTTTGCCCAGTGGGTAATCGTCGAGCACCGCCGGTTCGTTTTCCAGGCAGGTCAGCAACTGCGCAGCGGTGGGCAGGCGGCTGCTGTCGAGGGCCGTGCGCAGGCTCAGCACGCGGCTGGCGAGCAGGCCTTGCAGCGGCTCGTTGTAGTCCAGCGCGGCCAGCACATCGCTGCTGCCATGCGGCCCGGCGATGGCCTGCAGCAGCGCGCTGTGCAGCGAGGCAAACGGGTGCTCGGCCGGGTAGTGCAGTTGCCCGGGCAGTTGCGGGTCGATCAACGCCAGCCAGCGGCTTGGCTGGTCGAACAGCGCCAGCATGAACAGCTGCTGACGGTGCCAGGCCCACAGTGATTCGCCTGCTGCCGGCGCTGGCAGTGGCGCGCCATGGGCGGCCAGGGCTTCCTGCGTCTGCAGGGCGAACGGCCGGGTGAACATGCGGCGCATGTCGAACTGGCTGTTGAGTTCATGCAGGGCGTGCTCGGGATACACCCGCATACGCCGCAGCCACTCGCGGCAGACCGGGCGGATGGCGTCTTCACTGAGCGCTTCAGGCAACTGTGCGCGTGGATCATTGGCTGCGCAGAGATCTACCAATGCCTGCACCACCGGCGACTGTTCGAGCCAGTGCAGCTGCTGCGCCGCTTGCGCTTGCAAGCCTTCGAGGATCAGGTTATCGAGAGTGTCTTCCCGCGCTGGCTCAGCGACTACCAGACGCAGCAGCTCGGCTTCACCGCGTTGCAGGGCCCAGGCCAGCCAGTACAAGCGCTGCAAGTCTGCGTCCGGCTGCTCCTGCAGCAACCAGGCCAGCAGTGGCAATTCGTCGTCACCGTCCAGGCGCCAATCGATGAATGTCGCGGCAATGTCGCCCAGTTCAAGCCGCGCCGCTTCGAGCCAGCGCGACAAGGTCTGCGGGCTCTGCGACGGGCTACCCCAGGCCTGCGCCGGGTCGGCGAGGTCGGCCGGCCAGCTGTCGCACGGGGTCTGCAGGTCGAACGCCTGGATCAGCAGCGGCAAGCGCTGCGGCTGGTGCCGTGCGCACAGGTTGAGCAGCCAGCGCTCGGCCTGCGGGTGGCGATGTTCGCGCCACAGCCGCAGCCAGCATTCCAGTGCCTGCTGTTCAGCGCCAAGCGCCTCGGCCTGGCGCGCCAGCAGGTACAGCAGGTCGACATCGTCGGGCGCCTGTTGCAGTTGCTGCTGCACCTGCGCGTGCAGGGTCTGGCTGCCGATCCCGGCCTGGCAGAACTGCACCAGCAGGCGTTGCAGCAGAGCTTCGTCGTTGGGGAAAGCGAGGCAGGTGTGTGCCTGTACGAACTGCTCGTACTCGAACAGCGGGCGCTGATTGAAGCAGTATTCCAGGCTGCGGAAGTACCACAGCGTCTCCAATTGCGCAGCGGGTGGCCAGTCGCGCATCAGGCTGGTATCGAATGGATCGGGTTCGCTCAGGCGCTGGAGGAATGCTTCGACCTCCTGCGGGTCTTGCAGGCGCAGCAACTGTTCAGCCCAACCCAGGCGCTGTGCCAGCAGGCCGGCGCAGCGGTGCGAAATCGGCCCGCAGCTGCGCAGTTCATGCAGCAGCTGCCAGCTCAGTTGTTCCAGTTCGTCCAACGGCAGTTCGTCGAGCTCGGCGATGTAGCCCTGCCAGGCGGCGGGATCGAAACGCAGGGTGGGGTCTTCCAGCAACCGGTGAAAACCGCGCAATGCGCCTGACATCTCGTCAGCTCTGGCTTCGGCTTCGACCACTGGCGCGGCGTCGGCCTCGCTTTCACGGGCCAGGCGCAGCGCTTGTTCGTAGGCCTCGCGCAGCGCCTGGAAACCTTGCGGGTCAGTTTCCGGATGATGTGCCGGCAGCAGGCCGCGGTAGGCCTGGCGGATCAGATTGAGGTCCTGGGTCGGTTCCAGGCCAAGGCGTATCCAGCAACTCATGACCAGCAGTCCTCTTCCAGCGATGCCGGGCGTTCCGGTTCAGGTAATGGCAGATCCCAGCTGAGGCTGGCCAGCAGCTCGCTGGCACCCAGGCGCAGGTTGAGCAGGATGCAGCGGTTCCAGTGCTCGTTGCCCTGGCGTTCGAGTTCGGCGGCGAGTGCCTGGTCGCTGCTGTCAGAGACGTTCCACAGCGCCTTGCCGAACAGGTAGCCGGCCAGGTAGCCGTCCCAGCTGTTGTAGTAATGGCGGGCACGCAAGGCCAGGCGGTAATGCAGGTAGAGGCTTTCTTCGGCAGTGATGTAGGACTTTTTCAGCCCGGCGCGCAGCAGAAAGCTCATCCGCCCCAGGTCCCAGGCGCGGGTGCCGCCGGGGCCGCAGTCCGGGTAGGTGCGGGCGGCGTACTGGTACTTGATCCGGTCCCGTTCGGGCAGGCGCTCGAGCAGCGCTCGCCACTGGCTGGGCAAGCAGCGCTGGAACTGCCAGTAGGCTTCGGACAGCTCGGTGGCGTGGCCGTTGTCAGCCATACCGAGCATGTCCAGCAACTGCGCACGGTTGCTGATGCCCCACCAGCGTTCGAGGTCGCTCTGGTCGTCGCCCTCGTGATAGTCCGGCGCGGTGTAGCTGGCACCGTTGAGGGCAGCCATCGGTGCGGACAAGGCATGCAGCCAATGCTGCGCGGTTTCTTCCATGACACGGACTCCTGGGCCGGCGCAGAACAGAGAGGACGGCCGGCCTTGCGGGTGGCGATTGTAAATAGCGGCCAGCACGGCGGCAAATGGCCTGCTCGGGATGGCGCTTCAGCTGACCGTTTTTCCGGCCAGACGTTCTTCCTCGCGCAGGGTCAGCACTTCATAACCGTCAGCAGTGACCGCAACGGTGTGTTCCCACTGCGCCGACAGCGCGCCGTCGCGGGTGATCACCGTCCAGCCATCTTTCAGCTCGCGGGTGCCGCGCGCGCCCTGGTTGATCATCGGCTCGATGGTGAAGACCATGCCAGGCTTGAGCTTCATGCCCATGCCGCGTTGGCCGAAGTGGAGGATTTCCGGTTTTTCGTGCATCTGCTGGCCGATGCCATGGCCACAGTATTCACGTACTACGCTGTAGCCAGCCGCTTCGGCGGTGCTCTGAATGGCGTGGCCGATGTCGCCCAGAGTGGCCCCCGGGCGAACTTGCTCGATGCCGCGCCAGAGCGCGTCATAAGTGGTTTCTACCAACCGCTCGGCTTCAGCGCTGATCGCGCCGATGCGGTACATCTTCGACGAGTCGGCAATATAACCGCCTTGTTCCAGGGTGATGTCGACGTTGACGATCGAGCCTTCAGCGAGCACTTCGTCAGCCTTGGGCATGCCGTGACAGACGACGTGATCGACCGAAGTGTTCAGCGAATAGGGGAAACCGTATTGGCCCTTGCTGGCCGGCCGGGCGCGCAGGGTCTGGACGATGAACGCCTCGGCGTGGTCGTTGATCTGCATCGTGGTCACGCCGGGGCGGATGAAGCCGTCGAGTTCGGCAAACACCTGCGCCAGCAACTGGCCGGCGCGGCGCATCAGCTCGAGTTGTTCGGCTGTCTTGAGGATGACTTGGGACATTGGCGCTTCAAAGACCTCGCTTGAATCAGGCTGCAGCATATCCCCATGGCACCCAGCCTTGCCACCGCGGCGCCGTGCCCCAGGATGGGGACACGTGCACCAAGACGAGTCGAAAATCCCCCATAGGCGGCGCATCGACTTTCTCGCCACTACCCGTTCGCGCAAGCGTCGAGCCCCGGCCAAAGCCATCGCCCAATAATTGGCACAGTCCCTGCTTTGACCCATCTACAACACGCCCCACTGATCAACGGCGATCAATCAGGGGCCTCACCCAGATGAGAACAGGCAAAGGCGCCTGGAGCTTCGGCTCCAGGCGTTTTTTTTTGTCTTTGCGGCGGCCAACCCCGCCAACCCGTGATCGAGGATCGGCTATGCAGGCAACAGCGAACGGCGGACAACTTCAGCGACTGGTCATCGTCGGCAACGGCATGGTCGGCCATCACTGCGTCGAGCAACTGGTCGAGCGCGGCGCATTGGCGCGCTTCGAGGTGCGCGTATTCGGCGAGGAGCGTCAGCGCGCCTACGATCGCGTACATCTCTCAGAGTACTTCGCCGGCAGCGACAGCGAAGCGCTGGCCATGTGCGAGGCGGATTTCTACGATCGCCACGGCGTGCACCTGCACCTCGGCGAGGGCGTGCTCGAGATCGATCGCGAGCGCTGTGAAGTGGTCACCGCAGAGGGCCGTTATGGCTACGACCAGTTGGTCCTGGCCACCGGCTCTTATCCGTTCGTGCCGCCAGTCGAAGGCTCCAGCGGCACGTCGCGGCTGGTCTATCGCACCCTGGATGACCTTGACGCCATTCGCGCCGCCGCCAGCGGCAGCCGCCGGGGTGTGGTGGTCGGTGGCGGCTTGCTGGGCCTCGAGGCGGCCAACGCCTTGAAGTCGCTGGGCCTGGAAGCACACGTGGTGGAGTTCGCGCCGCGCTTGATGCCGGTGCAGCTCGACAGCGAAGGCGGCGCGGCATTGAAGGCGCAGATCGAGGCGCTGGGCGTGGGGGTGCATGTGTCACGCGCCACCCAGTCGATCAGCTCCGGCAGTGAGTACCGCTATCGAATGAATTTCGACGGTGGCGAGTATCTTGAAACCGACCTGATCGTGTTCTCTGCCGGTATCCGCGCACAAGACGCCCTCGGCCGCGCCTGCGGCCTGGAGACTGGTGCGCGTGGCGGAGTGGCGATCGACCACGATTGCCGCAGCAGCGACCCGCAGATCTTCGCCATCGGCGAGTGCGCCTCGTGGAATGGCAGCGTGTTCGGCCTGGTCGCGCCCGGTTACAGCATGGCGCGCAACCTTGCTGCGCTGTTGCTTGGTGAAACGTCCACCCCGTTCACCGGCGCCGACATGTCAACCAAACTCAAGCTGCTTGGAGTCGATGTCGGCTCGATCGGCGACGCCCACGGCGCGACTCCAGGCGCGCGCAGTTACCGCTTCATCGACGAGGCCAACGCGGCCTATCGCCGGCTGGTGGTCGATGCCAGCGGCAAGCACGTGCTCGGCGCGGTGCTGGTCGGTGACAACAGCTACTACGACACCCTGCTGCAGTACTGCCAGAACGGCATTGCCCTGCCAGCTGATCCGGCCACGCTGATCCTGCCGCAGGGCGGCGGCGCGCCGGCGCTGGGTGCCGATGCCTTGCCCGATACGGCGACCATCTGCTCCTGCCACAACGTCAGCAAGGGCGCGGTCTGTGCGGCCATCGACAGCGGCTGCAGCGACCTCGCCGCGGTCAAGAGTTGCACCAAGGCGGCCAGCGGTTGCGGCGGTTGCGCGGCGCTGCTCAAGCAGGTCTTCGAGCACGAGTTGACTGCCCGAGGGGTCACCGTCGACAAGAGCCTGTGCGAGCACTTCGGCTATACCCGCCAGGAGCTTTATGGGCTGGTCCGGGTCGAGGGCATCCGCACTTTCAATGAGCTGCTCGAGCGTCACGGCGAAGGCCATGTCGGCTGTGACATCTGCAAACCGGCGGTGGGTTCGATCCTGGCCTCGTGCTGGAACCAGCCGATCATGGACGCCGCGCTGGTGCCGCTGCAGGACACCAACGACACCTTCATGGCCAACATGCAGAAAAACGGCACCTACTCGGTGGTGCCGCGCATTCCCGGTGGCGAGATAACCCCGGACAAGCTGATCGTGATCGGCCAGGTGGCGAAAAAATACGACCTCTATACCAAGATCACCGGCGGTCAGCGCATCGACCTGTTCGGCGCGCAGTTGCACGAACTGCCGCTGATATGGGGCGAGCTGATCGCTGCAGGCTTCGAGACCGGTCACGCTTATGGCAAGTCGACGCGTACGGTCAAATCCTGCGTCGGCAGCACCTGGTGCCGCTACGGCGTGCAGGACAGCGTGGCCATGGCCCTGCGCCTGGAAGACCGCTACAAGGGCCTGCGCTCGCCGCACAAACTCAAGTTTGCCGTGTCCGGCTGCACCCGCGAGTGCGCCGAGGCGCAGAGCAAGGACATCGGCGTGATCGCCACCGACAAGGGCTGGAACCTCTACGTCTGCGGCAACGGCGGCATGCGCCCGCGGCACGCCGAGCTGTTTGCCACCGACCTCGATGACGACAGCCTGATCCGCATGATCGACCGCGTGCTGATGTTCTACATCCGCACTGCCGACAAGCTGCAGCGCACCTCGGTCTGGCGCGAGGGCCTGGAAGGTGGCCTGGATTACCTCAAGGCGGTGATCCTTGACGACAGCCTGCTGCTTGGCGCCGAGCTCGAAGCGCAGATGCAGCACGTGGTCGATCAGTATGAATGCGAGTGGGCCAACGCCCTCAACGATCCAGAAAAACTCAAACGGTTCCGCACCTTCGTCAACGACCAGCGCGCCGACCCGGACGTGCACTTTGTGCGTGAACGCGAACAACGCCGGCCGGTGGCCGCGCTGCACCTGATCCCAACTGTCGAGGAGGCTGTCTGATGAACTCATGCAATGTCGCAGTAGCGCAACAACCCAGCTGGCAAACGGTTTGCCAGCGCGGCGATCTGGTCGCCGATTCCGGTGTAGTGGTGTGGCTGGACGGCGAGCAGGTGGCGCTGTTCTACCTGCCTGGCCAGGCTCAGCCGCTTTATGCCGTGGCCAATCGCGACCCGCGCTCGGGCGCCAATATCATCGGCCGCGGCCTGATCGGTAGCATCGGTGGCGAGCTGACGGTGGCGGCGCCGTTGTACAAGCAGCACTTCAGCCTGCGCAGCGGGCGCTGCCTGGAAGACCCGCAGCAGGCGCTGCGGACCTGGCCGGTGCGCCTGGCAGGGGAGGCTGTCGAGGTGGCGATGCGCTAAGATGGCTGACCGACGCTGATCGCGGGCAGAGCTGCTCTTACGCATGAATCTCGACACTCGAATCAAGTACCGCCACTTGCTGTGCTTTCTGGAAATCGCCCGCCAGGGCAGCCTGGCGCGTGCGGCTGACGTTCTGGCGATCAGCCAGCCAGCGATTTCCAAGACCCTCAAAGAGCTTGAGCAGTTGCTCGAGACGCGGCTGTTCGAGCGCACTCGGCTGGGCGTCGAGCTGACCACCGCTGGAACGCGCTTCATGCGCTACGCTGGCCCCAGCGTGCAGGCCCTGCGCGATGGCGTGAGCAGTGTGCGCGGCGAGGCGCGGGCGCCGTCGCAGGTGCGCATTGGCGTGCTCTCGACCGTCGAAGGCCTGCTCATGCCGGAGGCGCTGTGCCGCCTGCATCAGCGCCATCAGGCGTTGCTGATCAGCGTGAGCACCGGGGTCAGTGCGCAGTTGCTCGGCCAACTGCGCCTGGGTGAGCTGGAGTTGGTAGTCGGGCGCATGACCGACAGCCCGCAGATTCAGGGCTTGTCATTCGAGCACCTGTACAGCGAATCGATGAGTCTGGTGGTGCGTCCGGGCCATCCGCTGCTGGCGCTACAGCCGCTCGAACGCAGCCGGGTTGGCGACTATCCGCTGGTGTTGCCTCCGCTGGGCACCACCATCCGCCAACACGCCGACAGCCTGTTTGTGCAGTGCGGCATCCACATGCCGGCGCAACGTCTGGAGACCTTGTCGCTGGCGCTGAGCCGGCGCTACCTGCTGGGCAGCGATGCAGTCTGGGTCGCCCCGCGTGACGCGGTGCTGATCGACCTGGGCCGCGGCGAGCTGGTCGAGCTGGACCTTGGCATCTACGAACCGGGTGGCTCGGTGGGCATCTGCCGCAATGCCGCGCTGCCGCAGAGCCTTCCGGCGCAGTGGGTGTGCGAGGTGCTGCGCGAGTTGGCCGGGGAGTACCGCGAAGGGCTTTATCCCTGACGGATCTGTCATGTTTCGCAGGGCAGACATAAATAGCCACAATACCCGCCGCAGGTAGCATCTGGGCTCAATACTGGCCAGTGGCTGCAGCGTTGCCATGAACAACCTTTCACCTACTGAACTTACTGCCCGCAAGCGGCTCCTATGCCGGTAGCCATTGGTAACGACCGCCTGCTAAGCTCGCGGCTTTACCCTGATTGCCCTTATGGCGCATGAACAAGGAACTAGCATGAAACAACATCGTTTGGCGGCTGCGGTTGCCCTGGTAAGTTTGGTTCTGGCGGGCTGCGACGCTCAGACCAGCGACGTCGAGCTGAAAACCCCGGCACAGAAAGCCTCCTACGGTATCGGCCTGAACATGGGCAAGAGCCTGGCTCAGGAAGGCATGGAAGACCTTGATTCGAAAGCAGTCGCCATGGGTATCGATGACGCTGTCAGCAAGAAAGAGCAGCGCATCAAGGATGACGAACTGGTCGAGGCCTTCACCGCGCTGCAAAAGCGTGCCGAAGAGCGCCTGACCAAAGCCAGCGAAGAAGCCGCATCGGCTGGCAAGAAGTTCCTCGAAGAAAACGCCAAGAAGCAGGGCGTCGTGACCACCGCTTCCGGCCTGCAGTACGAAGTCGTGAAGAAAGCCGATGGCCCACAGCCAAAAGCCTCTGACGTTGTGACCGTTCACTACGAAGGCAAGCTGATCGATGGCAAGGTGTTCGACAGCTCGGTCGAGCGCGGCAGCCCGATCGATCTGCCGGTCAGCGGTGTGATCCCAGGTTGGGTCGAAGGCCTGCAATTGATGCACGTCGGTGAGAAGTACAAGCTGTACATCCCGGCTGAGCTGGCTTACGGCGCACAGAGCCCGAGCCCGCTGATCCCGGCCAACTCGGTACTGGTGTTCGACCTGGAACTGCTGGCGATCAAAGATCCGAGCAAGCTCGAAGGCGCCGAGCCGCCAGCCGAAGCTCCGGCTCAGTAAGCCTTAGCGTGTCTACAACGCCCCGTCTTGACGGGGCGTTGTCGTTTTTGCGGGCACCCAGACGAACCTCGGCCGGCATTGCTTGTCCGAGATTGGGTGGCCGGTACATGTCTGCCCAATGACGCAAAACGTTTGCGCAGCTGTCACGATTGGGTAAAAAACGCCCGATCTAAGCGCGACCCTTGCCCTGTCGGCACGGGGCGGCGGAAACTGTGCCCTGTTCACAAGGTTATCCACAATAAATGTGGATAACCTCATCGCCCGGAGGCCCCATGAGTGCACCCTGGAATTTCAGCCGATTTCTGCCCCTCGCCGAGCGCCTGCTCAGCCGTGGCCGGTTGCCGGCGCTGTTGTTTGCGGTCGCGCGCAAAGGTCCCAAGCTTGGCCAACTGCGTGAAGACCTGCGCTTGATGCAGAGCCTGTGCCTGGCCTGGTGGCGCGGCGAGTACCGCGCCATCAGCCCGAAGGCGCTGGTGACCATCGTGGCCGGCCTGCTGTACTTCGTCAGCCCGCTGGATGCGATCCCCGACTGGCTGCTGGGCGTCGGCTTTCTCGATGACATCGCCGTGCTCGGCTGGGTATTGAAGACCGTGGCTGACGAATTGGGCCGTTTCAAGGCCTGGCGCGACGCTCAGACGCCAGAGCGTTTGCGCGTGGTAGAGCGCCTGCCAGACACCCCCGAGGCCCTGCGCCTGGAGCGCGGTACGCCTTGAATTCAGCCTGATCCGCGCAGACCCTCGCGCTTGGTCATATAATTGGCATAAAGGTTATGCCTAAGGGCTACATGCAGTAGCCCTACGTGAGGGGTTTGCAATGGAAATTCAGGTCATCAGCCGGGACGATAAGCCCGAATACGCCGTCATTCCCTGGGAGCAGTATCAGGCCCTGCTGGTCGCTGCCGGCCAGGCGCCTGCGTCCAGCCCTGCCAAGGCAGAGCAGACGCTAGCAGAGCCTGCTGCGGCGCCTGCCAGCCTGCCGGCAATCAGCGAGCTGGCCCGCCTGCGGGAAGCCAAGGGCCTGGCGCCTGAAGCGCTGGCGCGCAGCGTCGGCATCAGTCCGGCCTACCTGGCCATGATCGAAGCGGGCGAGCGTGAAGCGGGTGCGCCGATCCTGCGCAGCCTGGCCTGGCACCTAGGTATTGCTGGCTGGAGCGAGCCATCATGAGCGGCGTCAGGATCAGTCGCCAGCATTGGGATGGGCTGCTCGGCGAGCTGGACATGGCCCGCCGCCAGCGCCACCTGCTGACCTACCGTGCCCTGCTCGAGCGTCTGCAGCTGCCAACCCCGGCCATGCAGACGCTGACCGCGGCGCTGGAGCATCTGGCCGCTATCGACGCACGCGCCGAACAGCCGCTGCGCAGCTCGCTGGTGATTAGCCAGGGCGCTAGCCGCCTGCCGCGTACCGGCTTTTTCGAATGTGCCGAGCGCCTGGGCAGGTTTACCGGGCCGGTCGATGGCATGGAAGCAGCCTCCTGGCACGCCTCGGAAGTGGCCAGGGTATTCGAGCACTGCTATCCCGAGTCCGGAACGACGCGCTCTGCGTAGGAGCGGCCTTGTGTCGCGAAAGGCGCGCGTAGCGTGCCCGGGATTTGTGTAGCACCACAGAATGCCAGGGCCGCTGCCGCGACCCTTTCGCGACACAAGGCCGCTCCTACAGGGATCGCGACCGGTACGCAGACGGTCAAAGGGGGTGGACACCTAGGCGTCCACCCCCTTTTTTTGCGACTGGCATCAGCCGGCGATCACTTCTTGGCTACCGACGAGCTCAGGCTCAGGTAATCAAGCAGGATACGCCCGGTTTCGGCCAGGTAGGCGTCGTCTTCCGGTTTGGTGTTTTCATCTTCCACCGGTAGCGCGTCTTCGTCTTCTTTCTTCAGTTCCTTGAGCGGCTCTTCACCCTTGGCCTTGCGGCGGATGTTTTCCAGGGCCAGTTGCTTGCCCTCGATCTCATCGTGGCGGGCGCGACGGGTCTGCTCGTTGAGGCTGACGCTCTTCTCGCTCATCAGCTTCTGGCTCAGGGCCAGGCGGTCACGGATGTAGGTGAACTCGGCATCCTTGGCGCTACGGGCGTCGTGGCGGGCCTTCAGCTCGGTGAGGAACGGCTTGAACGGGTCCACGGCAGGCTTGATCGCCGGCTTGATGGTGTCCCATGGCATGGCCTCGGGCAGGGCGCTCTCGCCGATTTCCTTGGTGTCGATGATCGACGGGTAGTCGATATCCGGCAGCACGCCCTGATGCTGGGTGCTCTGCCCGGAAACCCGGTAGAACTTGGCCAGGGTCAGTTTCAGCTCACCATGGTTGAGCGGCTGGATGGTCTGCACGGTGCCTTTGCCGAAGGTCTGGCCACCGATGATCAAGGCGCGATGGTAGTCCTGCATGGCGCCGGCGAAAATCTCCGAAGCCGAGGCCGAGAGACGGTTGACCAGTAGCGTCAGCGGGCCTTTGTAGAAGGCGCCGCGGTTTTCATCTTCAAGCACATCGACGCGGCCGTCGCTGTTGCGTACCAGCACGGTCGGGCCTTTGTCGATGAACAGGCTGGTCAGCTCGGTGGCTTCCTGCAACGAGCCGCCGCCGTTGTTGCGCAGGTCGATGACCACGCCGTCGACTTTCTCGTTCTGCAGTTCGGTGAGCAGTTTCTTGACGTCGCGCGTGGTGCTCTTGTACTCAGGATCGCCGGCACGGTAGGCCTTGAAATCGAGGTAGAAGGCCGGGATCTCGATGATCCCCAGCTTGTAGTCACGGCCATCCTGCTTGAGCTTGAGCACCGACTTTTTTGCCGCCTGCTCTTCAAGCTTGACTGCTTCGCGGGTGATCGAAACGATTTTGCTGGTCTGGTCGCTCGGCGCATTGCTGGCCGGGATGACTTCAAGACGCACCACCGAACCTTTCGGGCCGCGGATCAGCTTGACCACTTCGTCCAGACGCCAGCCGACCACGTCGACCATTTCCTTGTTGCCCTGGGCCACACCGATGATCTTGTCGGCCGGGGCGACCTGTTTGGTCTTGGCGGCAGGGCCGGCCGGTACCAAACGGACGATCTTGACCTGATCGTTGTCATTCTGCAGCACCGCACCGATGCCTTCGAGCGACAGGCTCATGTTGATGTCGAAGTTTTCGGCGTTGTCCGGCGACAGGTAATTGGTGTGCGGGTCGTAGGACTGGGCGAAGGTGTTGATGTAGGCCTGGAAGATGTCTTCGGCACGGGTCTGGTCAAGCCGCGCAAGTTGGTTCTTGTAGCGCTTGATCAGGGTTTCCTGGATCTGCTTGAAGTCCTTGCCGGCGATCTTCTGGCGCAGCACTTCATCCTTTACCCGTTTGCGCCAGAGGTCGTCCAGCTCGGCGTCGTTTTTCAGCCATGGCGCGTCTTTGCGATCGACCAGCAGCGACTCGTCAACGGTGAAGTCGATCTTGTCGACGCCCTTGTTGAGTTCGGCCAGGGCAAAGTCCAGGCGGGCTTTGACGCGGTTCAGGTAACGCTTGTAGATGGTGAAGCCCGGATCGAGATTGCCGCTCTTGAGGAAATCGTCGAACTGGGTCTTCCACTTGTCGAACTCGGCGATGTCCGAGGCCGTGAAGTAGCTGCGCGATGGATCGAGCAGCTTGATGTAGCTGTCGTAGATGATCACCGAACGGGCGTCATCCAGTGGCGGCTTGCTGTAGTGGTGGCGCTTGAGCAGCTCGACCACATTGAGACTGGCAACCACCTCATCCCGGTCTGGCTGCAGGCTTTCCCACTTGTTGGCGGCGGCCGCATTGCCGCCAAGCGTCAGGCTGCCAACGCCAATGAGCAGGGCGAGGGCGGTGCTGGGCAGAAAATGCTTCATGCTGATTCGACGTAAAGGCAATTGATCACGCATAGTAGGCCGTCTATTCCGTTCGCCGGTTCCATGGAGCCGGGCAAATACTGCAAAAAGCCCGGGACAAGGCGATCCCGGGCTCAGTCATGACTCAACTATGGAGGCACTGTGAAGGCATTGCAAGGCGTTGACGGACATGTGGAGTGGGTCGAGGCCGAGCGCCCGACCTGTGATGCCGGCCAGGTACGCATTCGCGTAGCCGCGGCAGGCCTGAATCGGGCGGATATGCTCCAGATCGCGGGCAATTACCCACCGCCGCCGGGCGCCAGCCCGTACCTGGGGCTGGAATGTTCCGGGATCATCAGTGAAGTCGGCCCCGGCACCGACTGGCGCGTCGGCGAGCGCGTCTGTGCGCTGCTGGCGGGCGGTGGCATGGCCGAGGAAGTGGTGGTCGATGCTCGCCACGTGCTGCCGGTGCCCGAGGGCCTGAGCCTGCACGAAGCGGCGGCGATCCCCGAGGTGTATGCCACGGCCTGGCTGAATATCTTCCAGCTCGGCGGGCTCAAGCCTGGGGAAAAACTGCTGGTGCATGCCGGCGCCAGTGGCGTCGGCTCGGCGGCGATTCAACTGTGCAAGGCGCTGGGTAATGCGGTCTGGGTCAGCGTCGGCTCGCCAGAGCGGCTGGCCTACTGCGAGGCGCTGGGCGCTGCCGGTGGGGTGGTGCGCAATGCCAACCTCGATGACCTCAAGCAACTGGGCCCGTTCGACGTGATCCTTGACCCGGTTGGCGCCAGCTACGGCCCGCTCAATGTCGAGCTGCTGGCCCGCGACGGGCGCTGGGTGATGATCGGCTTGATGGGCGGGCGCAAGGTCGAACTGGACCTGGCGCAGATTCTCGGCAAGCGCCTGCAGCTGACCGGCTCGACCTTGCGCAATCGCGATGATGACTTCAAGGCCGAACTGCTCAAGGAGCTCGGCCAGCAGGTCTGGCCGTTGTTCACCGATGGCCGGCTCAAGGCGCAACTGGTGGACACCTATCCGGTCGCGTTCGCCGAGGCCGCCTACGCCGAGCTTGCGACCAATCAGGTCTCCGGCAAGCTGGTGCTGGTGATCGACCAGACGCTGGCCTGAGTCAGCCATGCCGGGGCTCAGGCCCCGGCTGTTTCACTTCCAGGCGAGGATCGGCCAGCCATGCTGCTCGGCATGGGCGCGCAGGACCGGGTCAGGGTTGACTGCCCTGGGATGATCGACCTTGAGCAGCAGCGGCAGGTCATTGCGCGAGTCCGAATAGAAACTCGCGCCCTCGAGGTTTTCCTGTTCCTGATCCAGCCACTCCAGCAGCCGGGTGATCTTGCCCTCGCGGTAGGTCAGCACGCCATGAGTGTTGCCGGTGTACACGCCATTGACCGCTTCCAGTTCGATCGCCAGGTACTCGTCTACACCCAAGCGGGCTGCAATCGGCCCGACCAGGTGGGTGCCAGAAGCCGAGATGATCAGCACCCGATCACCTTGCTTGCGGTGCTCGGCAATGCAGCGGCAGGCGTCGCCGTAGATGATCGGCTCGATCACATCTTCCACCCATGGCTCGACCAGGTGCGCCAACTCCTCCAGTGTGCGCCCGGCAACCGGCTCGAGGCTGAAGGCCATGTAGTCTTCCATGGCCATCTCACCCTTGCTGTACGCTTCCATCAGCTCGCGGTCACGGCGTAGAAACGACTCGCCATCGACCCAGCCCAGCCGCACCATGTGCTCACTCCACAGCGACGCGCAGTCGCCATGGATCAAGGTTTCATCGAGATCGAAAATTGCCAAAGCCATCGGTACTTCTCCTGAGCTACTTCTATGCCACTTCGCGTAGCGCCGTTGGGTCGATAGCCAAGGATACCCGTTGACCGTCCGCATGCAGATCCTCTGACGAGCGATTGAGCACGTCAACCACCAGTTCGACACCGCGCACCTCGACCCGATAGCGGATGACGTTGCCGAGCAGGCTATGGCTGCGCACCTGGCCGTCCAATTCACCGGTGAGGCTCAGGCTGATCGACTCGGGGCGGATCGCCAGGCGGCTGCTGACCGGGCGTTGCAACAGGCGGCTGGCGCTATCGGCATCGAGCAGGTTGTAGTTGCCGATAAAGCCTGCGGCAAACAGGTCCACCGGCGCGGTGTAGAGGGTTTCGGCGTCGCCACTCTGGACGATCCGGCCCTGGTTCATCAGGAAGATGCGGTCGGACATGGTCAGCGCCTCTTCCTGGTCGTGGGTGACGAAGATCGTGGTCAGCCCCAGCTCGCGCTGAATTGCCCGAATCTGCTCGCGCAGGTGCTTGCGAATACGTGCATCCAGTGCCGACAGTGGCTCATCCAGCAACAACAGGCGCGGCCTGGTCACCAGCGATCGGGCCAGCGCCACCCGCTGGCACTGGCCGCCCGACAACTGATGCGGATAGCGCCCGGCAAAGCTGCCCAGCTCGACCAGCTCGAGCACTTCGCGCACCCGCGTGCGGCTTTCTTCAGCAGGGGTTTTCTGCATGCGCAAACCGAAGGCGACGTTTTGCTCGACGGTCATGTTGGGGAACAGTGCATAGCTCTGAAAGACCATGCCGATGCCGCGTTTTTGCGGGCTCAGCGGCACCAGGTCGTGGCCGTCGAGGAGGATCCGGCCGCTGTCGACCGGGGTCAGCCCGGCAATGCAGCGCAGCAAGGTCGACTTGCCGCAACCGGACGGGCCGAGCAGGGTGACGAATTCGCCGCGCTGGATCTGGCAGTCGATATCGTCGAACACCGGGCTGCCGGCGTAACTCTTTTGCAGTTTCTCTACGCTGACGAAGCTCATCTCAGGGTTTGTCCTTGTTCAAGCGATTGGCCACCCAGGTCAACACCAGGACGAAGGCGAAATAGGAAATCACCAGCGCGCTGTTGAAGTGGCCGCTGCTGTTGCGCATGTTGTTCAGGTACACCTGCAGCGTTTCGTAGCGGGTGCCGACCAGCAGGTTGGCGAACACGAATTCGCCGAACAAAAACGAGAACGACAGCAACAGCGCCACCATCAGGCCCTTGCGCAGGTTTGGCAGCACCACCAGAAACGCCGCCTGCCAGGTGCTGGCACCGAGCAGTTGGGCAGCGTCCATCAGGTCGCGCAGGTTGATCGCCTGCAGGTTGTTGGTGATGGCCCGGTACATGAACGGCAGCGCTACGGTGAAGTAGCAGCCGATCAGAATCCACGGCGTGCCGACCATCGCCATCGGCCCGCTGCCATACAGCTGCAGCAAGCCCACCGACGACACCACCGGCGGTACCGCAAACGGCAGCAGGATGAGGATGTTCATCAGCGCATCCAGCCGCGGGAAGTGGTAATGCACCACAAACAGCAATGGCAGGATCAGCACCACCGACAACAGCAGCGCGCCGACACACACCAGTAGCGACTGGCCGAAGGCGGCCAGAAAGCGCGGCTCGCTCCACAGCGCCGCGTACCATTTGAAAGTCAGGCCGCTAGGCAACAGGCTCGCCGACCAGCTGGTCGACAGCGAGTAGAGCAGGGTGCCGGCCAGCGGCAGCAGCAGGATCAGAAACAGCAGGTAGACCACGGCGCGGTGGTACCAGCCGCCAGGGCGGGATTCAGCGCGCATGGTAGCTCCTCTTCAACAGCCATTGATGAACCACCGTGACCAGCGTCATCAGCCCCACCAGCACCATCGCCAGGGCGCTGGCCAGGTTCGGGTCGAGGCTGATGTCGCCCGCCACCAGCGCCGCGATGCGGATCGGCAGCACGTTGAAATTGCCCGTAGTCAGTGCATAGACCGTGGCGTAGGCACCGAGGGCATTGGCCAGCAGAATCACGAAGGTGCCGAGCAGCGCCGGGGTCAGCACCGGCAGGCCGATGTGCCGCCAGAATTGCCAGTGGCTGGCGCCGAGCAGCGCCGCAGATTCGCGCCAGTCTTCACGCAGGGCGTCGAACGCCGGGTACAGCAGCAACACGCCGAGCGGGATCTGGAAGTAGGTGTACACCAGGATCAAGCCGGTCTTGGAATAGATGCTGAAGTCTTCGAGCAGGCCGATCTGCTTCAGCAGCAAGGTCAGTGCGCCGTTGAAGCCGAGCAGAATGATGAAAGCGAAGGCCAGCGGCACTCCGGCGAAGTTGCTGGTCATGTTGGCGAAGGCACTGACGAAGTCGCGCAGCTTCGAGTCGACCTGGCGCAGCGAATAGGCGCCAAGGGTGGCAATGATGATGCCGAACAGGCTCGACCAGAAGCTGATCTCCAGGCTGCGCTGCAGCGCCTGCAGATAAAACTTGGAGGCGAACACCTTGCTGAAGTTGTCCAGGCTCCAGCCGCCCTCGGCCTGCACGCTGTGAATCGCCACCCAGCCCAGCGGCGCGATCTGGAACACCAGAAAGAACAGCGCGAACGGCAGCAGGCAGAGCATGGCCAGGTAGCGCCCGCGGGTGCCGGCCATCACGACAGCAGCTCGCGGCAAACGCTTTTGTCATGGGCGGCGCCGAGCAGCTCGCAGATCGTTCCGCACAGCTCGGTCTGCAGCGGCTTGGCATTCTGGTCGAGGCTGAAGGCGCTGCCGAAGACGAACAGCGGCACCTCGCGCTCCTCGGCCAGCAGGCCATTGTGCGAGCGGTCGTTGTTCATGCCATGGTCGGCGGTCACCAGCACCTGGTAACCCTCTTCGAGCCAGCGCGGCAGGTAGTCGGCCAAGAGGATGTCGGCACCGCGCGCGGCATTGCGGTACTGGCTGCTGTCGAGGCCATGACGATGGCCGGCATCGTCGATGTTCATCGGGTGCACCAGCAGGAAATTCGGGGCGTGGCGGCGGCGCAGGTACTCGGCGTCGGCCAGCAGGTGCGAGTCGGGGTAGTGATCGGCGTAGTAGAACAGCCCGTGCTGGATCGGCAGCTTTGGCGCATGGGTATGGCGATCGCGCAGCGGGTCGAACGGCGAGCGATTGTACAGCTCGCTCATCCAGTGATAGGCCGCAGCCGCAGTGCCCAGGCCTGCCTCGCGGGCGTAGTGAAACACGCTGCGCTGGTTGGACAGGCGGTTGACGTTGTTGTGGACGATGCCGCTTTCCAGCGGTGGTACGCCGGTGAGAATACACTCGTAAAGCGGCCGCGACAGCGACGGCAGCTCGCACTGGACCCGGTACAGCGCAGCGCGGTCAGCCTCGACGTAAGCGTGCAGGTGGCCCATCGCATGGTGGGCGACCTCGTGGTTGAGGCCGTCGAGCAGGACCAGAATGACGTTGTGTTGCATGGAGGCTCCACGGCAGGTGGATCACACGGTGGGGTTGCCCTCTGCCCCGCTATTACGGTGCAGAGAGCTGTTCAGAGCATTACCCAAGCAAGCGTCATTCCATCTCGATGATGACCTGCTCCTGCCATTTTTGCGGCAGCGCCTTGGAGGTGGTCTCCCAGGCTGTGGCGTCCTTGATTGGCTGGGCCGGCGAGTACTGCTCATTGGGCAGCAGCTTGGCCTGTACATCAGCCGGCAGCTTCAGGTGCTCGGCACGGATCGGCCGCGCGTGGCCATTGGCCAGGTTGATCTGGCCGGCGTCGCTGAAGATGTATTCGCGAGCCAGCTTGGCCGCGTTGGGGTTTTTGGCGTACTTGTTGATGATGGTGGTGTAGCCCGAGGTAATCGAGCCGTCAGCCGGAATCAACACCTCGAAGCGCTCAGGGTCGATCTGCTGGCGGTAGCTCAGGCCATTGAAGTCCCAGACCACGCCGACTTCCACTTCGCCTTTCTCCAGGGTCTGGATGGTCGGGTTGGCCAGCGACAGGCGTTTCTGCTGAGCCAGTTTGGTGAACAGCTGCAGGCCTGGCTCGATGTTGCGTTCATCACCCTTGTAGGCGATGGCCGCAGCGAGCACGCCGTTGGCCGCTTGGGCTGCGGTGCCGACGTCACCGATGGCGACCTTGTACTTGCCCTTCTCGAGGTCGTGCCAGGTTTTCGGCCGCTCGCCTTCCTTGACCAGTTGCTTGTTGATGATGAAAGCAATGGTGCCGGTGTAGGCCAGCGCCCAGTGGCCGTCCTGGTCCTTGGCCCAGGTCGGTACCTGGTCCCAGGTGCTTGGCTTGTACGGCTGGCTCACGCCCTTGGCCACGGCGATCGGGCCAAAGGCGGCACCGACGTCACCGATGTCGGCGCTGGCGTTGTCCTTTTCCGACTCGAACTTGGCGATTTCCTGCGCCGAGCTCATGTCGGTGTCCATGTGCTTGAGGCCGTACTTGCTGGCCAGGTCATCCCAGGTGGCTTTCCAGTTGGCCCACGCATCGGGCATGCCCACGCTATTCACCGCGCCTTCCTTGCGGGCTGCATCTTCCAGTGTCTTGAGGTCGTCGGCGGCCATTGCCGAGGTGCACAGGGCGATGGCCGAACCGAGCAATGACGCCATGAAAAACTGTTTCATCCGAAGCTCCTTGGGTGGGAATGCCTTGCAGGCGATATGAGGATGCAAACCGTGCGCGTGACGTAAGTGGTCTAGGTCAGCAAACCTTGCGCCAAGGTAGGCCGCCAGCGTGACAGTTTGATGTAGGTCAGCGCCTTGGCCGGCCTACCGGGATGCCTGAAAATACAGCGTAGACCAGATCCCAGGCCCTGATTCGCCTGGCCTGATGCATTTTCAATGTCACCCTTGAGGGGCTTCTGTAACCGGATGTTCATGGCCTGTGCCTAGGCTTGCACTATTCTCCAGTTGCCCTGTTGTGGGGCTGGACTAGTCCAGATAGGTAACCTTTGATGCAAGCGACGCCAGCGCGCGCGGTAACAGTCATCTGTCATGCCCTGCAGGAGCAGATCGAACACGGCCTGCTGGCGCCGGGCGGCAAACTGCCGGCCGAGCGCAAGCTCAGTGAAGTCTTCGCCACCACGCGCATCACCCTGCGCGAGGCACTGCTGCAGCTGGAGGCACAGGGCTTGATCTATCGCGAAGAGCGCCGTGGCTGGTTCGTTGCGCCGCAGCGGTTAAGCTATGACCTGATTGCCCGTAGCCACTTCCACGCGATGGTTCGCGAGCAGGGGCGGGTGCCGGCCACCGAGCTGTTGTCGGCGCGCCTGCAGCCGGCCTCGGCGGCGATCTGCGCGCGCTTGCGCCTGCCGGGGTTGTCCAGCGTGGTGCAGATCTGCCGGGTCCGGCGGATTGACGGGCGCGCGGTGCTGTATGCCGAGCACTACCTGGCGCCAGCGTACTTCCCGCAGATTCTCGAGCAGGACCTCAGTCAGTCGCTGACCGAGATCTACGCTCGCGAGTATCAGATTGAATATGGCCGGGTCTGCTTCGAGATCCTGCCCACCGCGTTGCCTCTGGCCGCCGCCAGTGCGCTGAAGATCTCAGCGGGCAGTCCGGGCCTGCAGGTGACCCGGGTCAACTGCGATCAGCAGGGTCATCTGATCGACTGTGACCTGGAGTATTGGCGCCATGATGCCGTGCGGATCAGGGCCGAGGCGGGCTAGCCTGAACAGTCAACGGGTCGGCGGCGCTGTTGGTGCATCCTGGGCAACCGCTTCGCTCAGCCCGCCGCCACCGGCGGTGACCACCTGCACCGACAGCCGCGGCATCGCCAGGTCGAGGCCGGCTGCGTCAAGTTGGCGTTTGAGCGCCAGGTTGAACGCCCGCGATACTTCCCACTGCTTGATCGGCGCAGTCTTGAAGCGCGCCCGCAGGATCGCCTGGCCGGCCTCGAAGCTTTCCACCCCTTGCAACTCCAGTGGCGACCAGATGTTGCGGCGCATCAGCGGGTCGCTGCGCAGGGTCTGGCCGACCTCACGGATCAGGGTGATGGCCTTGTCGATGCTCATGCCGTGAGGCACGGCCACGCGGAAGATGGCGTAGCCGAACTCACGCGAGTAGTTCTTGATGCTCTTGATTTCGCTGAATGGGATGGTATGTACGATGCCATCGATATCGCGCAGGCGCACGGTGCGGATGGTCAGGCCCTCGACGGTGCCCAGGTGGCCGCCGACTTCGACATAATCGTCGATGGCCAGTGAGTCTTCGATGATGATGAACAGCCCGGTGATCAGGTCGGCGACCAGCGACTGCGCACCAAAGCCGATGGCCAGGCCGATGACACCGGCACCGGCCAGCAGCGGCGTGACGTTCATGCCCATGTTGGCCAGGGCGACAATCACCGCAATGATGAAGATAGCCACGAACATGACGTTGCGGATCAGCGGCATCATGGTCTGCGCGCGGGCGTTGGCCAGGCCACGGCGCGAGCGCACCAGCGCATGATGCACCGCCGTGTCGGCGAGGATCCACACCAGCCAGGCGGCGATCAGGGTACCGGCCAGGCCGAGCAGACGCAGGCTGACGTCATGCCCTTCGCCCTCGGCAAAGCCGATCATCGACAGGCCCCAGACGCGCAGGCCAAGCTCGATGAACACCAGCCAGATCAGCACATGCAGCAGGGCGTAGCCAAAGTTGCGCAAGCGCTCGGCATACACCGCCTGACGGCGATTGATCCGCTTCGGGTTGGCCGCGTGGCGGCGCACCAGGCCATTGACCACCATGCACACCACCACCAGCACGGTACACATCAGCGACTGGCGCAGGGCTGTGCTGGTATCGCCAGCGGAAACGAAGGTGGCCACCAGCGAGATCGCCACCAGAATCATCGCTGGAATGAACCAGAAGCTGCCGAGAATCTCGATGGTGTCACTCAGGGTGCGCCGGTTCAGCCGACGCGACAGTGGCTGGTTGCGAATCAGGTGGGCAATCGGGCGGCGGAAGCGCAGCACGAACAATCCGGTGCACAGCGCCGCCAGCACGTTGGCCAGGGTCGCCAGAGCGTGGGCCAGATGGGTGCCCAGCGCTGCGGTCAGGCGCGGGTCGTTCATCGCTTCGCCAAACGCCGCGAAACTGCCGATCAGCCACAGTGGGCGAAACGCCTGATGCCGCAGAATATGCAGGGCGCGGTGGCGGTGCGGGCCATCGAGCAGGGAGAAGGCAATCACGCAGATCGCCGAGAAGCAGGTGCCCACTACCAACGCGTAAGCCAGCACCATCGCCATCGATTTGCCCAGCGAGGGGGGCAGGGCGAAGCTCAGGTAGACGGTGATGATCAGTGCCACCAGCCACGGCCCCAGTTTGCGCAAGGCAAACAACACCAGGTCACCGGTGCGCGGGTGTTGCGGCAGCTCAGCCTTGAGACCGAAGCGCAGGCGCACGCGCTGACCGATCCAGTTGAACAGCATGGCCAGCAAGCTCCACACCGCAATCACAGCCGCGAAGCCGAACAGAATCGCCGGCCACTGCTGCACCGGCACGATCAGCGCGCTGAGCTCATCCTGAGCCTGATTGATTTCCAGCGACCAGCGCCGAAACGGGCTTTCATCGCCGCTGAACTGCTTTTCAATGTCATGCAGGGCGCCGCTGATGAGCCCGAGCACGCCTTGTTCCGGGTTGGCCTGGGTCTGTTTGCTGGCATCACGGAGTTTTTTCAGGTCGGCCAGCAGCTTGCTGCGTTGCTGGTCGTTTTCGAGGTTCTTGATCACCTCGTCCAGCGACTTGGCCAGCGGCTCGCTGGCTTGCGGTTGTGCCGGCGCGCTCGAGCCGAGCAGGCCGGGAATGCCGGCGGCATAGCTCGGCGTGATGAACAGCAACAGCAGCAGGGTCAGGCAACGCAGGAAGACAGGCACCGGAAAAACTACCTCAGGACAATCGATCGACCGAGTGTAGAGGTTTATGTGGGCAGTTTCTCGAGGATCTTCCAGCACATGATGCCGAAAATGCCCAAGGTGCCGATCCACATCATCAGCACCCCGGCGTTGCGCTCGCGCAGGCTGAAGCCGATGGTCAGCAGCATCAGGAACAGAAATACCGGAACGAACAACGAGAGAAAGGGCGACATGCGACAGAATCCTTCTGCGGGGTAACTGGATAGCCACTATGCATCCAGCATAGCGGCTGCGCCGAGGGTGGCCATTGACCCTCGGCAGGTTGCCTTCAAGGCAGTTCGCGGGTGCGGTAGAACGCGCTCAGAACCTTGACCAGGTGAGCCAGGTCATGGCTGCCGCACAGCTCGCGGATCGAGTGCATGGCAAAGGTCGGCAAGCCGATGTCGACCGTGCGCACACCCAGGTGGCTGGCGGTGATCGGGCCAATGGTCGAACCACAACCCATGTCGCTGCGCACCACAAAGCTCTGCACTGGTACTTCTTCAGCCATGCACAGGTGGCGGAAGAACCCGGCGGTTTCGCTGTTGGTGGCGTAGCGCTGATTGTTGTTGACCTTGATCACCGGCCCGGCATTGAGCTTGGGCCCATGATTACCGTCGTGCTTGTCGGCGTAGTTGGGGTGCACGCCGTGGGCGTTGTCGGCCGAGATCATCAGCGAACGCTGGATCACGCGAACGTACTCGTCGCCATCCGGCAGCAGGCGCTGCAGGGTTTGTTCGAGCATTGGGCCGTCGGCGCCGCATGCCGAGCTGGACCCGACTTCTTCATGGTCGGTGCAGACCAGCACGCAGGTCTCGTCGCTGTCGGTTGCCAGCATCGCCTGCAGGCCGGCATAGCACGACAGCAGGTTGTCGAGGCGGGCGCCGGCGATGAAGTCACCATTGAGGCCGATCAGGGCCGCGTCCTGGGTGTCGTAGAAGCTCAGCTCGTAGTCGAGCACCACGTCGGCATTCAGTTCGTGTTCGCGGGCCAACTGCTCGGTGAGCACAGCGCGGAAATCGACCCGCTCGTCACCTGCCACCTGGGCGATGATTGGCGGTAGTTCAAGCTGGGCATTGATCGGCCAGCCTTCGTTGGCGGTGCGATTGAGATGGATCGCCAGGTTGGGGATCACCGCGATCGGCAGCTTGAAGTCGACCAACTGGCTTTCGACCTTGCCATCACGGCGGAAGGTCACCCGCCCGGCCAGCGACAGGTCGCGGTCGAACCACGGCGCCAGTAGCGCGCCGCCGTAGACTTCGACGCCCAGCTGCAAAAAGCCGTGGCGCTGCAGTTCAGGCTGCGGCTTGACTCGCAGGCACGGGCTGTCGGTGTGCGCGCCAACCATGCGGATACCGCTCAGCAGCGGTGACAGGGAACCGAGCTTGATCGCGATCAGCGACGAGTCGTTGCGGGTCAGATAGTAACGCCCGCCAGGCACGGTGGCCCAGCTGTCACGCTCGTCGAGGCGCTGAAATCCAGCGGCTTCGAGGCGCTGGACCAGGCTTGCCGTGGCGTGGAAGGGCGTCGGGGAGGCCTTGAGGAATTCGATCAGGCCCTGGTTCAAAACATCGCGCATAGTTCACTCCAGACAGCAATGGCGCGAGTTTAACGCAGTTCTGCGACGTTTTGTGTCGGCGCACAGCGACTTCAGAACGGAGCCGGGCACTCGAACTTCAAGCGCTCACCGCTGACCGGATGGGTAAAGCTGAGCATGCTCGCGTGCAGGCATAGCCGCTCATGGGCGGCCAGCGCCTCCGGGTTGGCGTACAGCCGGTCGCCGAGCAGCGGATGGCCGATCGACAGCATGTGCACGCGCAGTTGATGCGAGCGGCCGGTGATCGGCGTCAGCTCGACCCGGCAATAGTCGCCACAGCGCTCGACGATGCGCCAGAAGGTCAGTGCATGCTTGCCTTGCTGGTGGTCGACCACATGCCGCGGTTTGGTCGGCGGGTCATAGCGCAGTGGCAGGTCGATGCTGCCGCTGTCCAGCGCCGGCTGGCCCCAGCACAGTGCGGTGTAGGCCTTTTCGGTTTCGCGATCATGAAACTGGCGCGACAGTTCCCGATGACTGTCGGCATCCCGAGCGAGCAGGATGATCCCCGAGGTTTCCCAATCGAGGCGATGCACGATCAGCGCTTCCGGGTAGCCGTTTTCCTGCAGGCGGGTGATCAGGCAGTCCTTGTTGTCGTCGGCGCGGCCCGGCACCGAAAGCAGCAGGGTCGGCTTGTTGATGACCAGGACAGCGTCGTCCTGATGAAGGATGTGCACGTTCGACAGGGGCATTGTTGCGTCTTCTCTGGAAAAACTGACAAAAGCGGCCCTGAACCGCAAAACAGCCACGGTCGGCACCAGATGTTCTGGTTGCGTCAGTGGCTGCTTCGCGGTTCAGGGCCGCTCCTGCAGGTGTGCCTGCAGCGTTGATTAACGCTCGGGCAGGGTGATGTTCAGCTCGAGGATCGAGCAGCTGCCTTGGTTCTCCAGGGCAACCACCACGTCATCGTTGCCGATATTGACGTACTTGCGGATCACCTCGACCAGCTCTTTCTGCAGCGCCGGCAGGTAGTCCGGCGTGGTGCGCTGACCGCGCTCGTGCGCCACGATGATCTGTAGACGCTCTTTCGCTACCGACGCACTGCTCTGTTTCTGTCTGCCACGAAAGAAGTCAAAAAGGTTCATGGTTTACTTGCCTCCAAACAGGCGCGCGAAGAATCCTTGCTTCGGCATTTCGATGAACCGCAACGGAAGGTTTTTCCCGAGCAGGCGGTCGATGGTGTCGCTGTAGGCCTGGCCCGCATCGCTCTGATCGTCGAGGATGACCGGCACGCCCTGGTTCGAGGCTTTGAGTACGGCTTCGGACTCCGGAATCACGCCGATCAGATCTACCGAAAGGATGTCCTTGACGTCGTCGACCCCGAGCATTTCGCCTTTGCTTACGCGCTCTGGGTGGTAGCGGGTGATCAGCAAGTGTTCCTTGATCGGGTCTTCATTACGCTCGGCGCGGCGCGACTTGCTCGCCAGCAGACCGAGCATACGATCCGAGTCACGTACCGAAGACACTTCCGGGTTGGTCACAATGATCGCTTCGTCAGCGAAGTACATGGCCAGGTGGGCGCCCTTTTCAATACCGGCAGGGGAGTCGCAGACCACATATTCGAAGTCTTTCTTCAAGTCCATCAGGACCTTCTCGACGCCTTCCTGAGTCAGCGCGTCCTTGTCGCGGGTCTGGCTGGCAGCCAGCACGAACAGGTTCTCAAGGCGCTTGTCCTTGATCAGTGCTTGCTGCAGGTTGGCTTCGCCATTGACCACGTTGACGAAGTCATACACCACGCGACGCTCGCAGCCCATGATCAGGTCGAGGTTACGCAGGCCGACGTCGAAGTCGACGATGACAGTCTTGTGCCCGCGCAGGGCCAGGCCGGTACCGATGGCGGCGCTGGTGGTGGTCTTGCCCACACCCCCTTTGCCGGAAGTAACCACGAGAATCTTGGCCAAGGTGTTTCACCCCTAAATAAAATAGTCGGGACAGCAGTCCCTGAAAAAGCACAAAACGGCAACGATGAAAAAGTTGCTCTAAAAATGCCGCAAGTATCCGTTAAAGCCGGGTGATGTTCAACACATCGCCAGACAGGCTGACCTGTACCCCCGAACCCCAAAGTGGGTCGCGGCGCAGGTCTTCGCAGACCCGGTACTGACCGGCAATCGAGACCAGCTCTGCGGTCATCTGCTGGCAGAAGATGCGCGCCTTGGTGTTGCCCTTGATCCCCGCCAGGGCCCGACCACGCATTGCGCCGTAGACATGGATGTTGCCATCGGCAAGAAGTTCCGCACCCGGGCTGACCGATGTGGTCACCACCAGGTCACCGCCCTGGGCGTAGATCTGCTGGCCACCGCGCACCGGCGTGGTGATGATCCGGGTCGGCCGCACTTCCGGCTCGGCGGGTACCACGGGCGCCGGTTCTGGCTCGGGCTTCTTGACTTCCGGCTCAGGCTCCAATGGCCGCTCGCGGGCACCGGACGGCGGCAGCACGGGCAGGTCGATGGCAATCGCCGCAGCGATGTCTTCGATACGGTTGGCGCGGATCGCCAGAGTGCGCAGGCCATGGTGGCGGCAGATGCGCATCAGCCCGGGCAAATCGATGGCGCCTTCGCCGGCCGGCAGTTTGTCCAGCGCCAGCACCAGTGGGGTATTGCTGAAGAAGTTCGGTGCCAGGGCGACTTTTGCCGCCAGCTGGCGGTCCAGCGATTCAAGGTCGTTGCGCGCCAGTTCCAGAACGGTAATGGCAAGCATGCTGCCCTTGAGCTGGAACGCGGGTGCGTGTTCGGGGGTGTGGTTTGGGCTCATGGTCTGCATAGACGGCTTGTAACGGAAAAAGTGCCCTGACTTATAACGAGAACGCGGGTTGCCCGCAACCGGCGGCGATCCGTTGTAGAATGCGCGGCCTTTGTCTTTCCGGAAGCTTGAATGGAACGCCCGCGTTTTCGTCGTTATTTTCTCCACCCGCGATTCTGGGGCCTGTGGTTGGGCCTGGGGCTGCTGTGGCTGACTGTGCAACTACCGTATCGGGCACTGCTGGCGCTCGGCCGTGCGCTGGGCGCGGTGATGTATCGCTTTGCCGGCGAGCGTCGGCGCATCGCTGCGCGCAACCTCGAGCTGTGCTTCCCTGAGCTTTCCGCCGACCAACGGCTGCGGTTGCTCAAAGAAAACTTCGCCTCCACCGGCATCGCCTTCTTCGAAATGGCCATGAGCTGGTGGTGGCCAAAGGCCCGGCTGGCGCAGCTTGCGCATATCGAAGGCATCGAGCACCTGCAGGCCGCCCAGCGCGATGGCCAGGGCGCGATTCTGATGGCGGTGCACTTCACCACCCTGGAAATCGGCGCCGCACTGCTCGGCCAGGTGCACACCATCGACGGCATGTACCGCGAGCATGGCAATCCGCTGTTCGACTTCATCCAGCGCAGTGGCCGCGAGCGGCATAACCTCGATTCGCTGGCGATCGAGCGCGAGGACGTGCGCGGCATGCTCAAGCTGCTGCGCAGCGGCCGCGCGATCTGGTACGCACCGGATCAGGACTACGGCGCCAAGCAGAGTGTGTTCGTGCCGCTGTTCGGTATCCCGGCGGCAACGGTTACCGCCACCACCAAGTTTGCCCGTCTGGGCAAGGCGCGGGTGATTCCGTTCACTCAGCGCCGGCTTGAGGATGGCAGCGGTTACCGTTTGGTTGTGCATCCACCGCTGCAGGACTTCCCGGGCGAGACCGAGGAGGCCGACTGCCTGCGCATCAACCAGTGGGTCGAGAGCGTGCTGCGTGAATGCCCGGAGCAGTACCTGTGGGCGCATCGCCGCTTCAAGTCGCGCCCTGAAGGCGCGCCACGGCTGTACGACAAGAAGCAGCGCTGACGCCAGCGCATCCAGGGAGGATCTCATGACTGCAACCACGGGCCTGATTCTCTCTGGCGGCGGTGCCCGCGCGGCTTATCAGGTGGGGGTGCTGGCAGGTATTGCCGAGTTGCTGCCGCCTGGCGCGGCCAACCCGTTCCCGGTGATCGTCGGCACCTCGGCCGGGGCCATCAATGCGGTGACCCTGGCCAGCGGTGCAACTCGTTTTGCCGAATCGGTGCAGCGCCTGACCGCCTTCTGGCAGAACTTCAGCAGCCATCTGGTGCTGCGCAGCGACTGGCCCGGGGTGATTCGCCAGGCCAGTCGCTTCGTCAGCCACAGCTTGCTGGGTGTTGGCGGCGATGTCCCGGTGGCGTTGCTCGACAGCAGTCCGCTGCGTGGCCTGTTGCAAGCGCACCTGCATCTTGACGGCATTGGCGAGGCGCTGGCCAGCGAGCAATTGCGGGCGGTGGCCGTCACCGCCTTTGGCTACGACTCGGGCCAGGCAGTGACCTTCTATCAAGGCGGCGAGACCATTCAGCCATGGCTGCGCCATCGGCGTATTGGTGTGCCAACCGCGCTCAGCATCGAGCACTTGCTGGCCAGCTCGGCGATCCCTTTGCTGTTTGCCCCGGTCAAGCTTGGCGACGAATACTTTGGCGATGGTGCGGTGCGCCAGTCGGCGCCGATCAGCCCAGCGTTGCACCTGGGCGCGAGCCGGGTGCTGGTGGTCGGCGTCAGCGGCAACCCGCAACGGCCGGCGTCGCCGTTGCCCAGCCAGCGTCTGTTCAGCGGTCGCCAGCCAAGCCTGGCGCAGATCGGCGGGCACATGCTCAACAGCACCTTCATCGACAGCCTGGAAGACGACATCGAGCTACTGCAACGGCTCAATCACCTCAGCCACCTGCTGCCGGCGCATTTGAATGCGCGGGCGCTGGGCCTGGCACCGATCGAGGTACTGGTGGTTGCGCCGAGCCAGCCGCTGGATGAAATCGCCGCTCGCCATCGACGCCAGCTGCCGGCGGCCTTGCGCATGTTCCTGCGCGGGCCGGGGGCGACTCGTACCAGTGGGGCAGGGGTGTTGAGCTATTTGCTGTTCGAGGCGAGTTATTGCAGCGAGCTGATCGAGCTTGGCCGGCGCGATGCCCTGGCCAAGCGTGGGGCGCTGAGTCGTTTTCTCGGCTTGTGAGTTTTGGGGCCGCAAAGCGGCCCCAAATATGCTGATTACTCGGCGATCTGCAGTTTGCGCGCCTGGGTGTAGACGTAGCGCACCTTCTCGTATTCGAACGGCGAATTCAGCTGGCCATAACGGAAGGCAGTGGTGTAGCGCTTGTCCACAGCCCGTAGGAACAGAATCTCCGGGTGATCGCTGGTGAAATTGGCCATGTCCAGGTAGTTGATCGACTGTTCGCCGGCGTAGTCCACCACCACCCCGGTGGTGTCGCGCAGGTTCGATGGGCCGAGGATCGGCAGCATGATGTACGGCCCGTCGGGTACACCATAGAAGCCCAGGGTCTGGCCGAAGTCTTCACTCTGGCGCGGCAGGCCCATCTTGGTCGCCGGGTCCCACAGGCCGCCGACACCGATGATGGTGTTGAACATCAGCCTTGCAGTGATCTTCGCCGACCGCTCGGCCTTGAGCTGCAACACGCTGTTGAACAGGTTGGGCACATCGCCAAGGTTGCTGAAGAAGTTGCTCACCCCGGTACGCACGAAGCGTGGCGTGATCGCGGTATAACCGTCGACGGCAGGCAGCAGCACCCACTGATCGAAGCGATAGTTGAAGTGGTAGATGCGCCGGTTCACCGACTCCAGCGGATCGTAGACATTCAGCGCGGTCAGGGTCGAGCGTTCGAACTCACGCTGGTCCAGCCCAGGGTTGAATTTGAGCGAGCGCAACGGGTCGAGAAAGCCATCGCTTTGCTCGACCGGCGCATCGGCCACGTTGGCATCGATCACGCTGGTACGCGGCGCGATCTCCTCGGCCTGGGCATACCCGGCGGCGAGCAAAGCGGTGACGAGCAGCAGTCGTTTAACCACGGAAGAACTCCAGCATGGCGTCGCTGTTGACGCGGTAATTAAGGTTGCCGCAATGGCCGCCGTGCGGGTACAAGGTCAGCCGATCGCCAAATACTTTACGCAGAAAACCGATATCGCCAGGGCCGAGGATCAGGTCGTCGGCATTGTGCATGACGGCAATCTTCGGGCTTTTGCTCAGGTAGCCTTCAAGGGCGTACAGGCTGGCTTGATCGACCAGCTGCAGCACGCTGCCACCGTCGGTGCGCACGCGCCACATCGGGATCACCTGCTCGGTCAGGTAGCACTCGAAGTCGCACTGCAGGGCGCGCTTGAACGCCGGGGTCAAGCTTGTGCCTTCGGTGATCGGCTGCTTTGGCGGGGTAATCAGGCCGCGGCGGTTGATCAGGTCGGAGGTAAAGGCAATGTCGGCCGCCGAGAAGCGGAACGAAGTGCCGATCAGCATCGCCATCTGCTCGTTGGACAGGTGCTCGCGCGAGCGCTGGAAGTCATACAGCAGCGCGTCGTTGAGGTCGATGTAGCCCTTGTCCTGGAAGTAACGGGTGAGCTTTTCCAGCATCAGTTCGTAGAACGTGGTGCTGCGGTCGATGCCCTTGACCTGGGTCTGCACCAGCTTGTCGAGGTTGCTCACCGAGGTGTAGAGGTTGACCGGCGGGTTGAGCAGCAGCACGCGCTTGAAGTTGAAGCTGCGCCGGGTTTCGTCGAGATGGCTGACAAACGCCGCATCGAGGGCGCCGAGGCTGTAGCCAGTGAGGTAAAAGTCCTTGATCGGCAGGCGCGGGTGCTGCGCACGCACCGCCTGCATGACCCGGTACAGGTCCTCGGCATCTTCTTTGGTCACGCCTGGGGTGGCGAAGCGCGAGGCGGCGCTCATAAAGTCCCAGCTGGTCGGCGACGACAGCTGCACGACATGGAAGCCAGCCTGGTAGTAGAGCTTTTTCAGGTATTCGTTGGTCGAGCTGCTGTAGGGCGCGCCGGTGCCGGCAATGATGAAGATCAGCGGCGCTTCGTGGTCCTGGCGGGCAATGCGGTACTTGAGCTTTTTTACCGGCCAGAAGTTGTCCGGCAGGGTGAACTCACGCTCTGGACGCAGGGTGAGGCTGTAGTCGGCCTGGGTGATGTCATCATCACTGGGCAGCGTCGGCCGCAGTTCAGGCGGGGTGGTGGCAATCGTCGCCTCGAACGGGTTGGTCAAGGGAAAGCCATAGCTGGCGGCGTCGATATCCCGCGCCGAGGCGGCCGCAGCCATAAGCAAGCCACCCAGAAGGGCAGCGAGGCGCAGTGATCGAAGCATTGAATCCCCCAGAATATTCGGCAAGGCATGACGGTACGCAGGCTCTGACCACGGCCCAGCAGGCAAAGTTGCCGGGTGTATGGCCATTTGTTATGCCAGTTTTTACCGCGCCAGTGAATAGTGCGGTAACAATCGCTCTGTGCAACATAGCGGCTGCCGGGAAATCTTGCCTTGCACAGATGTCGCCAGTGATTATGCTGGCGTTTGTTTACATTTGCCCGGAGATCTTCATGCCTCGTTCATTGCCCGTCATTGTCCTGCTGCTGTGTCTGCCGTTATGGCTGGCGGCCAGCTATGGCGTGCGCTACGGGCTGATGGAGGACGGCCAGTGGGTTGGCCTGTGCGGCGTGCCTGCGCAGTATTGGCAATGCCAGGTGCGCTCGCTGCTGGGCCTGGCGATCCATTTTCAGCTGATTGCCTGGCTGGCTGTGGCCCTGAGCGTGCTCGCGCAACTGCTCAAGGGCCGCGCCGGCTGGTATCTGGCCGCAGTCGGCTTGCTGTTCGGGCTCAGCGCGCTGGTGCTGTATACCGCCAGTATCGCCGTGTTCGCGGTGGTCCTGGCCGGCTTGCGCCTGGTGCGTCAGGCACAAGTCGCCAGGCTGGCATGAAGGTCAGCGCTTACGCAAACTGCGCCACAACGCGCCGACCATCAGTACGCTGACCACTGCCCAGGCCCAGGCTTGCTGGTTGGCCAGCCCTTCACGGTACAGCTGTGGCAGCACCCCGGCGCCGATGATGAATGCCAGCAAGGCCACCTCGGCCCGACGCGCCACGACTGGTCGCAGCAAGTACACCAGCGCCGGCAACAGCAACGAGGCAGTCGGGAAGCTGCGATAGCGCGGCTCGAAGACCATCGCCAGCATGCTCACTGCAGCGGCGAAACCCGCCGCCAGCAACAGCCAGCCGGCGCGCGCTTCAAACCAGGCAAACAGCCGCTCACGCCAACCCTGGCGCTGCGCCAAGGCCAGCAGGGCGTGGGCCAGCACCAGCAGGTTCAGGCCTGCCAGCAACACTGCCCACAGCCATTCGCCGGCAAAGCGTGCGTTGGTCCGCATCAATTCGCCCCATAGGCCAAGGCTGGCAGCACCAATCGCTGCAAGCAACGGCAGCAGCAGTGCGGCCCGGGCATTGACCGGGCGCCCGGCAAACAGCAGTGCCGCCAGCAGCAACAGCGCACTCGCCGCCAACCACTGTGGCCAAAGAGCCAGGTTGCTGACCGGCCCTTCGAGAATGCCTTTATCCTGCCGGTCGGCGTCGTACAACCCCCAGTAACCGCCCACCGCACCTTCGCTGGCGCGCTTCCAGGGCTGGTCGAAGGCTTCGATCAGGTTGTAGCTCCAGTCGTTCTGCTCTGCCATCGCTACAAAACCGCGAATGAAGCGTGCCTCGTTGACCCGGCTGGGCAGCGCGGTTTCACGCTGGCGGCCTTCGCTGGGCCAGCCGGTCTCGCCGATCATGATCTGCTTGGGCGCAAAACGGGCGCCGAATACCTGGCGCACCTCGGCGACATGGGCCAATGCCTGGTCGATGCTGCGTGGGTCATCTTCCCAGTACGGCAGCAGGTGAATGGTCAGGAAGTCTACTGCCGGCGCGATCTGTGGATGCTGCAGCCAGAATTCCCAGACATCGGCGTAGGTCACTGGCACCGTGACCTGGGCCTTGACCCGCTTGATCAGCTCGGCCAGGCGCTCGCCGGTGACTTCCTTGCGCAGCAGGGTCTCGTTGCCGACGATCACTGCACTGACCACATCAGGGTTGGCATTGGCGGCGGCAATAAGCAATGCGACTTCCTTGTCACTGTCGACCGGATTGGCATTCACCCAGGCGCCGAGCATGACTTTCAGGCCATGCTTGCGCGCCAGCGCCGGGATCGCCTCAAGACCGGTCATCGAATAGGTGCGGATGCACTGAAAACGTTCGGCCAGCAGGGCTAGGTCGGCGTCCATCCGCGCCGGGCGCAGGCGAAACGGCTGGTCGAACGGCGATTGGTCCTTGTCGAACGGGGTGTACGAGGCGCACTGCAGTTTATGCGTCGGGCTGGCGGCGTCGGGCAGCAGCACCGGCTTGCCCAGGCCGTACCAGAGCGCGCCCAGCCCGGCGAGGGCGAGCAGGCAGGCGAAGAGAAAGAGTGGCAGCAGATTGCGGGCGGAGCGGGGCATCGGGCGGTCCATCGTCAGGCGCAAAGGGCTAGATGATAGCCGCAAATCGCCGGCGCCAACGCATTGGCATGCAAGGATCGCGCAGGCCAATGTCGGCCGATGGCGCTAATGGCCAAGTGCTGTCGCATCTGGTTAAGGTAGAGGTCGCGGCTGGAGCAGGTCGCGCTTTGTTGCAGGTTGATGATGCTATCTCCGAGACCTGACGAGGGGATGCATTGATGAACATGCGACGTATGCTGGGGGTGGGGTCCGCCCTGTTGTTGGCCATGAGCGCTGGGCAGGCCATGGCTAAAGAAGTAAGCATCGGTTATGTCGATGGCTGGGCCGACAGTGTTGCGACCACCAACGTTGCCGCCGAGGTTATCAAGGAAAAGCTCGGCTATGACGTCAAGCTGCAGGCAGTGGCGGCCGGGATCATGTGGCAAGGGGTTGCCACCGGCAAACTCGATGCGATCCTCTCGGCCTGGCTGCCGGTGACCCATGGTGAATACTGGGCCAAGAACAAGGACAAGGTGGTCGACTTCGGGCCTAACTTCAAAGACGCCAAGATCGGCTTGATCGTGCCTGAGTACGTCAAGGCCAACAGCATCGCAGACCTCAAGACCGACACCAGCTTCAAACAGAAGATCGTCGGCATCGACGCAGGTTCGGGCGTGATGATCAAGACCGAGCAGGCGATAAAGGATTACGACCTGACCGGTTACAAGCTGCAGGCCAGTTCCGGCGCGGGCATGACCGCCGAACTGGGCCGCGCCGAGAAAAAGCAGGAGTCGATTGCTGTTACCGGTTGGGTGCCGCACTGGATGTTCGCCAAGTGGAAGCTGAAGTTCCTCGAAGACCCGAAAGGCGTTTTTGGTGCGGCTGAAACCGTCAACAGCATCGGCAGCAAGGACCTGGAGAAAAAGGCCCCGGAAGTTGCAGCGTTCCTGAAGAAGTTCCAGTGGCAGTCCAAGGATGAGATCGGCGAAGTCATGCTGGCCATTCAGGATGGCGCCAAGCCAGAACAAGCGGCCAAGGATTGGGTCGCCAAACACCCTGAGCGCGTGGCGGAGTGGACTGCCAAGTAACGCGTTGAACGAGCCATAGCAGCATCGCCGCCCAAGGTTGAGTCGTCACCTTGGGCGCGCTGTTTTCAGCTGAAAAAGCGCTGCGCTGCCTGAGGTTTGTTACCAAAACCGCAAAACACTCTTGCATCTAAGACTAAGGTCGTCTGGTTGGCGTCCAACTGCAGCATAAAGTTACAGGTGGGTTATCCATAATCTGTGCTGCTAGGACAAAAACAATGAACGACAGCATTTACCTCTCGATACAGAACAGTCCGCGCTTCAAGGAACTGGTCAGCAAACGCGAGCGATTCGCCTGGATTCTTTCGGCAATCATGCTCGGCCTCTATTGCGGATTCATCTTGCTCATCGCCTATGGCCCGCACCTGCTCGGCGCCAAGATCAGCCCACAGTCGTCCATCACCTGGGGTATCCCCCTGGGCGTCGGCCTGATCCTTTCAGCCTTTGTGCTGACCGCCATCTATGTGCGTCGCGCCAACGGCGAGTTCGACGAACTGAACAAGGCAATTCTGGCGGAGGCCAAGCAATGATGCGACCTACCAAAACTTTGGCCATATTGGCCTGCGGTGTCTTCGCACCCGCTGTGTGGGCGGCTGACGCGCTCACTGGCGAGGTGCAGAAACAGCCCCTGAACATGGCTGCCATTCTGATGTTCCTGGCCTTTGTGTTGTTCACCCTGGGGATTACCTACTGGGCTTCGAAGCGCAACAAGTCAGCCTCGGACTACTACGCAGCCGGCGGCAAGATCACCGGTTTCCAGAACGGCCTGGCGATTGCCGGTGACTACATGTCTGCGGCGTCCTTTCTGGGTATTTCTGCGCTGGTGTTCACCTCCGGTTACGACGGGCTGATCTACTCGATCGGCTTCCTGGTCGGCTGGCCGATCATTCTGTTCCTGATCGCCGAGCGCCTGCGTAACCTGGGCAAGTACACCTTTGCCGACGTGGCGTCCTATCGCCTCGGGCAAAAACAGATCCGCACCCTGTCGGCCTCCGGTTCGCTGGTGGTGGTAGCGTTCTACCTGATCGCGCAGATGGTCGGTGCCGGCAAGCTGATCGAGCTGCTGTTCGGTCTGGACTACCACGTTGCGGTGATTCTGGTCGGCATCCTGATGTGCATGTACGTGCTGTTCGGCGGCATGCTGGCGACCACCTGGGTGCAGATCATCAAGGCAGTGCTGCTGCTGTCCGGTGCCAGCTTCATGGCGCTGATGGTGATGAAACACGTCAACTTCGACTTCAACACGCTGTTCTCCGAAGCGATCAAGGTACACGCCAAGGGTGAAGCGATCATGAGCCCGGGTGGCCTGGTCAAAGACCCGATTTCGGCGTTCTCGCTGGGCCTGGCACTGATGTTCGGTACCGCCGGCCTGCCGCACATCCTGATGCGCTTCTTCACCGTCAGCGATGCCAAGGAAGCGCGTAAGAGCGTGCTGTACGCCACCGGCTTCATTGGTTACTTCTACATCCTGACCTTCATCATCGGCTTCGGCGCGATCCTGTTGGTCAGCACCAACCCGGACTTCAAGGACGCCGCCGGCGCACTGCTGGGTGGCAACAACATGGCTGCGGTGCACCTGGCTGACGCTGTGGGTGGCAGTATCTTCCTCGGCTTCATCTCGGCAGTCGCTTTCGCCACCATCCTGGCAGTGGTTGCCGGCCTGACCCTGGCCGGTGCCTCGGCGGTGTCGCATGACCTGTATGCCAGCGTCTGGCGCAAAGGCAAGGCCAACGACAAGGATGAGATCCGGGTGTCGAAGATCACCACGATCTTCCTCGGCGTGCTGGCGATCGGGCTGGGCATTCTGTTCGAGAAGCAGAACATTGCCTTCATGGTTGGCCTGGCGTTCTCCATTGCCGCCAGCTGTAACTTCCCGGTACTGCTGCTCTCGATGTACTGGAAGAAGCTGACCACCCGCGGCGCGATGATTGGCGGCTGGCTGGGCCTGATCAGTGCCGTTGGCCTGATGATCCTTGGCCCGACCATCTGGGTGCAGATCCTCGGTCATGAAAAGGCCATCTACCCGTACGAATACCCAGCACTGTTCTCGATGCTGATCGCCTTCGTCGGAATCTGGTTCTTCTCGGTCACCGACAAGTCCAAGGAAGCGGTCAACGAGCGTGCGCTGTTCTTCCCACAGTTCGTCCGTTCGCAAACCGGCCTGGGCGCCAGTGGTGCGGTTTCTCACTAACCGCTTGACCCAATAAAAAACGCCCCGCATTGCGGGGCGTTTTTTTATTGTGCGGCTGGCAGGTCAAGCTGCCAGCGCCGGGTCATATCATGCCAAGCAGCAACAGCACCAACAGAACCACCAGGACCGCACCAATGATGCCGGACGGGCCATAGCCCCAGCTGCGCGAGTGAGGGAAGACTGGCAAGCCGCCAACCAGCAGCAGAATCAGGATGATGATGAGGATCGTGGTCATGGGCAGAATCCTTGCGTGTTTTCGTGGGGGAAGGGGCCGGGCAATCCTGGCCGCTTACATTTCCGACCTCGGCTGTTACAAGAAAATTCAATTGATTATTTGCCTTGGCGGCATGTTCGCTCATTCAGCATTTCGATAGCGCACCAGGCCCTGGCCGGCCTTGGCTAGACTCGCGCTATTGCCCACCAAACAAGGCCTGCAGCATGCACAAGCGAATGATGATTACCGGCGCCGGGTCTGGCCTCGGCCGTGAAATTGCCCTGCGTTGGGCGCGCGAGGGTTGGCGCCTGGCGCTGGCCGATGTCAACGAGGCCGGTCTGCGCGAGACTCTTGAGCTGGTGCAGGCGGCTGGTGGCGAAGGTTTTGTGCAACGTTGTGACGTGCGCGACTACAGCCAGCTGACGGCGCTGGCCCAGGCCTGCGAGGAACGCTTTGCCGGCATCGACATGATCGTCAACAATGCCGGGGTTGCTTCGGGCGGGTTTTTTGCCGAGTTGTCGCTGGAGGACTGGGACTGGCAACTGGCGGTCAACCTGATGGGCGTGGTCAAAGGCTGCAAGGCGTTTTTGCCATTGCTCGAGCGCAGCCAGGGACGAATCGTCAACATCGCCTCGATGGCAGCATTGATGCAGGGGCCGGGCATGAGCAACTACAACGTGGCCAAGGCCGGGGTGTTGGCGTTGTCGGAGAGCCTGCTGGTCGAGCTGCGTCAGGTGCAGGTAGCGGTGCATGTGGTGTGCCCGTCGTTCTTCCAGACCAACCTGCTGGATTCTTTCCGCGGGCCGGACCCAGCGATGAAAGCCCAGGTGGGCAAGTTGCTCGAAGGCTCGCCAATCAGTGCTGCCGAAATTGCCGACTACATGCATGAGCGGATTGCTGCTGATGAGTTTTTGATCCTGCCGCATGAGGCGGGGCGTGCTGCCTGGAAACTCAAGTGCCAGACGCCGGAATTGTTGTATGCCGAGATGGCGGGGATGGCGGTGAAGATGCGCGCCAAGGCGCGGCAGTAGTCGGCGAGTGAGGTATGCTCGGCAGCTTTGAATCTGCACGGGCGTGGGCTGTGGTCAATTACTTCTGGTTCTTTCTTGCGGCGTTGTTCGAGATTGGCGGGTGCTATGCGTTTTACCTGTGGCTGCGGTTGGGCAAGAGTGCCTGGTGGGTGGTGCCGGCGCTGGTCAGCCTGAGTGTTTTTGGGTTGATATTGACGCGGGTCGAGGCCGCCTATGCGGGACGGGCTTATGCGGCTTATGGCGGGATCTATATTGTTTCTTCGCTGCTTTGGCTGGCACTGGTTGAGCGGGTTCGGCCGTTGGGCAGCGATTGGCTTGGGGCGCTGTTGTGTGTGGTTGGGGCCACGATTATTGTGTTTGGGCCGCGGTTGCAGCAGGGGTGAATGGGGCTTATCCGGTTGTGGGCTTATCCATTTGATTTGTATGCAGTTCTGGCCCCTTTCGCCCTTACGGCGAGTCACTTTTTTGGCAGACGCCCCAAAAAAGTAACCAAAAAAGGGCTTGGCTCCACATCCGGCCCCTTCGCTGCGCTGCGGGGGGGCCCTCGCTCCGGTCTTGCTCCCGGGAGGACCGCGCTGTACGGCCCATCCTGGGCCGCAGCGCTTGACGGGCATCCATGCCCGTCACCTCCCTTCGCAAGACCTGCGCTCGGCCTCCTGAGTCGCCGGTAGATCAAGAGCAAGATCAAGAGCACGCCTCGCTGCGCTGGCGCAGATCAAGAGCGGGGGCCGCTTTGCGGCCCTTCGCGGGTGAACCCGCTCCCACAGGGTTCGCGTTGGCCGGGGGTGTGTGGTCATTGTGGAGGCGAGGCTGCTGCAGCGCTGGACCAAAGGGATCAATGCTGACCTGAGACCCCTCAGATCCCTGTGGGAGCGGGTTCACCCGCGAAGGGCCGCAAAGCGGCCCCAGCTTTTGACTGTCGCTTTTGATCTGCGCCAGCGCAGCGAGGCGTGCTCTTGATCTACCCGCCACCTCAGAAGGCCGAACGCAGGTCCTCACGGGAGCAATGCCGGAGTGAGGGAACCCCGCAGCGCAGCGCAGGGGCCGTAAGTGGGAGCCAGGCCCTTTTGGTTACTTTTTGGGGCGTTTGCCAAAAAGTAACTCGCCGTAAGGGCGAAAGGGGCCAGTCCCACCCATCGATAAACCGGATAAGCCCACAATAACCCTGAAACACCCGTCCCCCAACCACCCCAAAACCACCCCAAACTTGTAGGGATTTTTACCCTCAAGCGTAGGACCGATCTATTTAGCAGGAGCAACGTTGTGTAGGCGAATGTACCCGGTGCAGTCTCCAATCTTCCCTGGAACGAGGAGGATCAAAGCATGCTGGTACTGACTCGCGAAGTTGGCCAGGTCATCGCCATCAACGATGACATCCAGATCGTGGTAGTAGCGATCGACCACGGCATCGTCCGCCTGGGCATCGACGCCCCACGCGACCTACCCGTACACCGCTGTGAAATCTACAAGCGAATCAAAGCCCGCGAAGTGCGGGAGCAGTAAAAAGGGGGACCGGCTCGCAGCCCCCACAGCATTACTCGAACAGCTCCTTGGGCACATCATGCTTGGCCAGCAGCTGGCACTGCTGGCTTTCCAGATCAAACAGGATAAACGCCTGACCCTTGGCCAACGCCTGGCGCACCCGCAGCACACGGGTTTCCAGCGGCGTGTCATCGCCGTTATCGGTGCCTTCGCGAGTCACGAAGTCCTCGATCAGGCGGGTCAGGGTTTCAGCTTCGAGTTGGTCGTAAGGGATCAGCATGGGCAACTTCGTAGATTGATCGACAATCCCGCCATGCTACGCGATTCGCGCACCACAGGCGTCACAGCTTGTTACCCAAAAGGCTGTCGACCGGCGGCACACGGGTATCGCTCTCCATCTGGGCGTCATGCTCTATCTGGTGACTGAAGCGCTCCAGCGAAGCATTGGTCGGGTTCGAATCGCTGGCAAACACCGGTGGGCTGAGCAGGTAACCCGAGAGCAGCCGGCTGAGGGTTGCCAGGCTGTCGATATGGGTCCGCTCATACCCGTGGGTGGCATCGCAACCAAATGCCACCAGCGCCGTGCGGATGTCATGGCCCGCCGTAACCGCCGAGTGCGCATCGCTGAAGTAGTAGCGGAACAGATCGCGGCGTACCGGCAGTTGCTGGTCGTTGGCAAGCTTGAGCAGGTGCCTCGACAGGTGGTAATCGTACGGCCCCGACGAATCCTGCATCGCCACGCTCACCGCATGCTCGCTGGAGGCCTGCCCAGGTGCCACCGGCGCAATGTCGATGCCGACAAATTCACTGACGTCCCACGGCAATGCACCTGCAGCACCAGAGCCAGTCTCTTCGGTGATGGTGAACAGCGGGTGGCAGTCGATCAGCGGCTGCTGGCCGCTTTCCACCACCGCCTTGAGCGCAGCAAGCAGCGCTGCCACACCGGCCTTGTCGTCCAGATGGCGGGCGCTGATATGGCCGCTTTCGGTGAACTCGGGCAGGGGATCGAAGGCGACGAAGTCACCAATCGAGATCCCCAACGCCTCGCAGTCGGCGCGGGTCGCGCAGTAGGCGTCCAGGCGCACTTCAACGTGGTCCCAGCTGATCGGCATCTGGTCGATGGCGGTGTTGAATGCATGCCCGCTGGCCATCAGCGGCAACACGCTGCCGCGGAACACACCGGTGTCGGTAAAGACGCTGACCCGGCTGCCCTCGGCAAACCGGCTCGACCAGCAGCCGACCGGCGCCAGGGCCAGGCGGCCGTTGTCCTGCAACTGGCGCACGCTGGCGCCGATGGTGTCGAGGTGGGCTGATACAGCGCGGTCAGGCGAACTTTGCCGACCTTTGAGGGTGGCGCGGATAGTCCCGCGGCGGGTCAGCTCGAAAGGAATGCCCAGCTCATCCAGACGTTCGGCGACATAGCGCACGATGGTATCGGTAAAGCCGGTCGGGCTGGGGATGGCGAGCATTTCCAGCAGGACACGTTTCAGGTAGTCCAGATCCGGTTCGGGGTGGGTTACAGACATAGTCACTCCTCGGCGGTGGGGCAGGGTGGCCTGACGTGGTTACCGCGCAGGCCCCCTGGGTGATTCAGGCTGGCGCCCGGCTGTGCGGAAACAGCAGATCGACAAAGCGCTCGGCCGTGGGTTGCGGTTCATGGTTGGCCAGGCCAACGCGCTCGTTGGCTTCGATGATCACGTAGTCGGGCTGGCTGGCATCGCCCACCATGAAGTCCAGGCCGACCACGGGAATATCCAGCGCCCGCGCCGCGCGCACGGCGGCATCGGCCAGGGCCGGATGTAAACGTTCGGTGACATCTTCGAGAATGCCGCCGGTGTGCAGATTAGCCGCACGGCGTACCGCCAGGCGCTCACCTGCCGGCAGAATATCGCCGTACTCATGACCTGCCGCACGCACGGTGCGCTCGGTTTCTTCATCCATCGGGATGCGGCTTTCGCCGGCCGTGGCAGCCTCGCGGCGGCGGCTCTGGGCTTCGATCAGCGCCTTGACGCTGTGCGTGCCGTCACCGATAACCTGTGCCGGGTGGCGAATGGCTGCGGCCACCACTTCGTGGCCGATGACCACGATGCGCAGGTCATACCCCGGATGGAAGCTCTCGAGCAGTACCCGGCTATCAAAACGCTGGGCGTGTGCGACGGCCTGGGAAACCTCCTCAAGCGTGGTCAGATTGACCGCCACCCCCTGGCCTTGCTCGCCATCGACCGGCTTGACCACTACCGCGCCGTGCTCTTCCAGAAACGCCAGGTTGTCGTCGGCATTGCCCGCCAGCTGTTGCACCGGCACCTTCAGCCCGGCCTTTTCCAGCGCGTGCTGGGTCAGGCGCTTGTCCTGGCAGAGGGTCATGCTGACGGCGCTGGTGAGGTCGCTGAGCGACTCGCGGCAGCGTACCCGGCGCCCGCCCAGGCTGAGGGTGAACAAGCCGGCCTTGGCGTCGTCGACCTGCACTTCGATGCCGCGGCGGTGGGCTTCGTCAACAATGATGCGCGCGTACGGGTTGAGCTCGGCCTCAGGCCCAGGCCCGAGGAACAGGGTCTGGTTGATGCCGTTCTTGCGCTTGACGGCAAAGGTCGGCAAGTTGCGAAAGCCGAGCTTTTCGTAGAGGCGCTTGGCCTGGCGGTTGTCATGCATCACCGACAAATCCAGATAGGCCAGCTCGCGGCTCATGAAGTGCTCGATCAAATGCCGTACCAGCACCTCGCCAACCCCAGGCCGGCTGCAGCGCGGGTCGACGGCCAGGCACCAGAGGCTGCTGCCATGCTCGGGGTCATCGAACGACTTGCTGTGATTGAGGCCCATCACGCTGCCGATCACAGCATGGGTGTCTTCATCCTCGGCCAGCCAGTACACCGGCCCGCCTTGATGGCGCGGGGTGAGCAGCTCGGCGTTGACCGGGAGCATGCCGCGCGCCTGGTACAGCGCATTGATCGCCTGCCAGTCGCTTTCGCTCTGTGCCCGGCGAATACGAAAACCGCGGAACACCCGCTGCGCCGGGCGGTAGTCGCTGAACCACAGGCGCAGGGTGTCCGAGGGGTCGAGAAACAGCTGTTGCGGAGCGTGCGCCAGTACCTGATGCGGCGCCGCCACGTAGAGGGCAATGTCGCGTTCACCGGCGGCTTCTTCCAGCAGCGCCTGTGCCAGGCAGCTGGGGTCCGGGTAGGTATGGCCGATCAGCAGCCGGCCCCAGCCGCAGTGGACTGCTCGCGGCTGGTCGTGCGGCTCGCTGCCGTCTTCGGCCAGGCGCGCCTGCAGCCGCGCGTAGGAGGGGGCCTGGCCGCGCAGCAAGCGCTGGCCGTAGGCTGTTTCGTGGGCTTTCATCGATCAGATTCCTTGTTCACTGAGCCACAGGTTCAGTGCCGCCAACTGCCACAGCTTGGAGCCGCGCAGTGGGGTCAACTGGCCATGCGGATTGCTCAGCAGCTTGTCGATCATGGCCGGGTTGAACAGGCCACGGTCCTGGCTTGGGTCGGTCAGCAGGTCGCGCACCCAACCGAGGGTGGCGCCTTCCAGGTGCTTGAGGCCAGGGACCGGGAAGTAACCCTTCTTGCGGTCGATCACCTCATGCGGGATGACCCGACGTGCGGCCGATTTGAGCACCTGCTTGCCGCCATCGGGCAGCTTGAAGCGTGCCGGGATCCGCGCCGAGAGTTCCGCCAGGCGATAATCGAGGAACGGCGTGCGCGCCTCCAGGCCCCAGGCCATGGTCATGTTGTCGACGCGTTTGACGGGGTCATCGACCAGCATCACCGTGCTGTCCAGACGCAACGCTTTGTCTACCGCATCGGCCGCGCCAGGGCGGGCGAAATGCTCGCGAACAAAATCACCGGCTGCGTCGTTGTCCAGCAGCCACGGTGCCTGCACCGTCTCGCGGTATTCGGCATGGCTGCGGTCAAAGAACGCATCGCGGTAGGCCGAGTACGGGTCCGCTGCGCCATCAACCTGCGGGTACCAGTGGTAACCGGCAAACAGCTCATCGGCACCCTGGCCGCTCTGTACGCCCTTGCAGTGCTTGGCGACTTCACGCGATAGCAGATAGAAAGCGATGCAGTCGTGGCTGACCATCGGCTCGCTCATGGCGCGGAACGCCGCCGGCAACTGGTCGATGATTTCGTGTTCATCGATGCGCAGCTGGTGGTGACGAGTGCCGTAGTGACGGGCGATCAGGTCGGAAAATTCGAACTCGTCGCCGCGCTCACCGCCAGCATCCTGGAAGCCGATCGAGAAGGTCGACAGGTCGTCCACGCCAACGTCGCGCAGCAGACCGACCAACAGGCTCGAATCGACACCACCTGACAGCAGTACACCGACATCCACCGCAGCGCGTTGGCGAATCGCCACAGCATCGCGGGTGGCATCGAGTACGCGGGTGGTCCAATCCTCCAGGTCGAGCTTCTGCTCGTCGGCATTCGGCCCGTACTTGAGCTGCCACCAGGTTTGACGTTCGACTTCGCCGTGGCGGTCGACACGCATCCAGGTGCCAGGTTCGAGCTTTTGCACATTGGCCAGCAAGGTGCGCGGCGCCGGCACCACAGCGTGGAAGTTGAGGTAGTGATTGAGTGCGACCGGGTCGATCACCGGGTCGATATCGCCGCCTTTGAGCAGTGCCGGCAGGGTCGAGGCAAAGCGCAGGCGCTCACCGTTGCGCGACAGGTACAGCGGCTTCACGCCAAGGCGGTCACGGGCCAGGAACAGGCGCTGGGTGTCGCGCTCCCAAATGGCCAGCGCGAACATGCCGTTGAGCTTGGGCAGCAGCGCGGCGCCCCAGGCGTGATAGCCCTTGAGCAGCACTTCGGTGTCGCCGTCGGACCAGAACGTATAACCCAGGTCGAGCAGCTCCTGGCGCAGTTCCGGGAAGTTGTAGATGGCGCCGTTGAACGCCAGCGACAGGCCGAGGTTGTTGTCGACCATCGGCTGCGCCGAGCCGTCGGACAAGTCCATGATCTTCAAGCGCCGATGGCCGAGGGCAATCGGTCCTTGGCTATGGAAGCCCCAGGCATCCGGGCCGCGTGGGGCCAGATGGTGGGTGATGCGCTCAACCGCAGCCAGATCCGCGGGGCGCGGGGCCTGATTGATCGGGGTAAAACGTAACTCTCCAGCTAATCCGCACATAAGTCCTTACCGGTTTTGCCGTTGGGGAAGGTGCCTCGCCGGATGACGGGCACTTAGGTAAGGACCGGAGCGGTTTCTGAGAGTTTTATATCAATCGGTTATAAGGGATGAATGGTCGCTGGGCTGCAAGCAGCCCATTGCTCAGGCCTTGCCGCGAATCAGGGCGCGTAATGCAAAGCGATTCGGGTGGCACGCTTCAGCTACCGACCGCGGCACCGGCAAGGGTTCGCCACAGATCCAGGCCGCCAGCAACTCACCGCTGAGCGGGGCGGTGATCAGGCCTCGCGAGCCATGCCCGGTGTTTACATACAGGCCATCCAGCCACGGGCAGTCGACTGCAGGCAATTGCCGAGCATCCTTGCGCAACATGGCATAGGCTTCGTTGAAGCCTTGAGCGTCAGCAATCGGCCCGACGATCGGCAGATAGTCCGGGCTGGTGCAGCGAAACGCCGCGCGCCCTTGCAGCAGTGCCGGGTCCAGTGTGGCCAGCTGCAGACGTTGACCGAGGTCGGTAGAGATTTCTTCAAGCAGCTCGAGGTTGCCTTGGTGCTCGGCCACGGTCGGGGTCAGGTCGTCGCTGTGGAAGTCAAAGCTGGCGCCAAGCGTGTGTTCGTCGTCACGCACCGGCGCCACATAGCCTTCAGCACAGACCACCGTGCTCAATGCACGGCTCTCGGCAGTGGCCGGCAAGCGGGTGATCTGCCCACGGATGCGTTTGAGCGGCAGCTCGGCACACCGCGCAAAAGCGCGCACGTCGGCCGCGCCGGCCAGCACCACCACCGGCGCAGTGGCCAGCAGACGCGCGCCGGCCCAGGCTTGCCAGAGGCCATCGACCTGGCGCAGCTCGAGCACTTCCTGATGCACCTTTACTTCAATGCGCGGGTGCTGCAATTGCGCAGCGCACAGCGCCGGCGGGTGCACCCAGCCACCCTGTGGATAAAACAGGCCGCCACTGGCCAGGCTGACCCCTGCCACCTGCTCGGCTTCGAGCTGGCTCAGCGGGCGCAACAGGCTGCTGTCGAAGGCGCCAGCGAGCTTGGCCTGACGCGCGGCTTCCTTGTCATCGAAGGCCAGTTGCAGCACGCCGCAAGCATCCCAGTCGCGTCCGCGCTGCATCCGCTCCAGATAACGGCGGGTGTAGCCGAAGCCGGCGACGATCATCTGCGACAGCGCTGTGCCATGGGCAGACAGCTTCAAATACAGCACGCCTTGCGGGTTGCCCGAGGCTTCCTGTGCAGGCGCAGCATGGCGCTCCAGCACAGTGACCTGCCAACCTCGTGTGGCCAGGCTGGCGGCGCTGGCGCTGCCAGCCAGCCCGGCGCCGATCACCAGTGCCTGGCGCGGGCCGCTGGTGGCTGTTGGGCGGGCGTACCACGGTGCCGTGGCGGTCACCGCCGGCTGGCCGCTGTAGTGGCCGTGCATCACCTCCCACTTGGTGCCCAGCCCAGGCACCTTCTTCATGCTGAAGCCGGCCTCAATCAGGCTCCGGCGGACCCAGCCGGTGGTGGTGAAGGTGCCGATGCTGGTGCCTGCATGCGACAGCCGCGCCAGTTGCGCGAACAGCTCGGGGGTCCACATGTCGGGGTTTTTCGCCGGCGCAAAACCGTCGAGGAACCATGCGTCGATGCGCGCATCGAGCAGCGGCAGTTGCTCGAGTACATCACCGATCAGCAAGGTCAGGGTCACCCGGCCGCCGTCGAAACTGAACTGCTGAAAGCCCGGATGCACTGCCACGTACTGGTCCAGCAGCGGCTGCCAGTAAGCCGCCAGCTCCGGCCACAGCTTAACGGCGCGGCTCAGGTCGGCAAGGCTCAACGGGTACTTTTCGACGCTGACGAAATGCAGGCGGGCGCCGCCCGTGGCCTGCTCGGCAAACAGCTGCCAGGCGCAGTAGAAGTTCATCCCGGTGCCAAACCCGGTCTCGCCGATCACCAGGCAGCCATCGGCTGGCAGCTCGGCAAAGCGCTGGCGCAGGCGGTTGCCTTCGATGAACACGTATTGGGTTTCGAGGCTGCCTTCAGTGGTGGAGAAGTACACGTCGTCGTATTGCCGCGAGTGCGGGCGGCCCTGATCGTCCCAGTCAATCTGGGCGTGCTGGGGGAGGGTAGGGTCTGGCATGGTCGGCTCGGCGGCAGCGGAAGCGGGATTTTAAGCCATTGCGCAGGTCTTAGGCTGCACGCAAGCGCATAAATCGCTGCCGATCCGCTAGTCTTGTCATTCCAATGAAGGAGCCACGCCAGCATGTTCGAATCTGCGCAAATCGGTCACCACATCGACAAGGACACCTTTGATGCTGCAGTGCCGGCGCTGCGCGAGGCGCTGCTCGACGCTCAGTACGAGCTCAAGCAGCAGTCTCGCCTACCGGTGATCATCCTCATCAATGGCATCGAAGGCGCCGGCAAGGGTGAGACGGTCAAGTTGCTCAACGAATGGATGGACCCGCGCCTGATCGACGTGCTGACCTTCGACCAGCAGACCGACGAAGAACTGGCCCGGCCGCCCGCCTGGCGCTATTGGCGGGCGCTGCCACCGAAGGGCCGGATGGGGGTGTTTTTCGGCAACTGGTACAGCCAGATGCTGCAAGGCCGGGTGCATGGTCAATTCAAGGACGCCGTGCTCGATCAAGCGATTGCCGGCGCCGAGCGGCTGGAACAGATGCTCTGCGATGAAGGCGCGTTGATCATCAAGTTCTGGTTTCACTTGTCCAAGAAGCAGATGAAGGCGCGCCTCAAGACCCTGCGCGACGACCCGCTGCACAGCTGGCGGATCAGCCCGTTGGACTGGCAACAGTCGCAGACCTACGACCGCTTCGTGCGCTTCGGCGAGCGCGTGCTGCGCCGCACCAGCCGCGACTATGCGCCCTGGCACGTGATCGAAGGCGCCGACCCGCATTACCGCAGCCTGGCCGTCGGCCAGATCCTGCTGGAGAGCATGCAGGCCGCGCTGGCCGTGGACCCCAAGGCCAAGCACAAGGGCAACGTCGCCCCGCTGGGCCGCAGCATCGACGACCTCAACCTGATCAACGCGCTGGATTTGAGCCAGCGCCTGGACAAGAAGGACTATGAGCAGCAACTGGTCAGCGAACAAGCGCGCCTGGCCGGTTTGCTGCGTCACAAACACATGCGCAAGCATGCTCTGGTCGCGGTGTTCGAAGGCAACGATGCGGCCGGCAAGGGCGGCGCGATCCGCCGTGTGGCCGCTGCGCTCGACCCACGGCAGTACCGCATCGTGCCGATTGCCGCACCTACTGAAGATGAGCGCGCCCAGCCTTATCTGTGGCGGTTCTGGCGGCATGTGCCGGCGCGCGGCAAGTTCACCATCTTCGACCGTTCGTGGTATGGCCGGGTGCTGGTGGAGCGGGTGGAGGGTTTTTGCACGCCTGCCGACTGGATGCGCGCCTACGGTGAAATCAATGACTTCGAAGAGCAACTGAGCAACGCCGGCGTGGTAGTGGTCAAGTTCTGGTTGGCGATCGATCAGCAGACCCAATTGGAGCGCTTTGAAGAGCGCGAGCAAATACCCTTCAAACGCTACAAGATCACCGAAGATGACTGGCGAAACCGCGAAAAATGGGACGTCTATACCGAAGCTGTCAGCGATATGGTCGACCGCACCAGCACCGAGATTGCACCCTGGACGCTGGTCGAGGCCAATGACAAGCGCTGGGCGCGGGTCAAGGTCCTGCGCACCATCAACGAGGCGTTGGAAGCAGCGTTCGCCAAGCACAAGAAGTAACCGCAAACGGCCTGCCTGCGGCGTCGCGCCCAGCGCGCAGCAGGTAGGCATGCCGCCAGGGAATGACCTGATGCATTTTTTTCCAGTCATTTTAGACCTGTCACGCCTGCCAAGCCCTTAGACTGCAATCACCCCCACCACGGGCTTTGATCGAGGACGTTATGCACACCACTTCCGGACGCTGGGTCCATGGCCTGCTATTGGCACTGTTGACCGCGCTGCTCTGGGGCATCCTGCCGATCAAGTTGAAGCAGGTCCTGCAGGTGATGGATCCGGTCACGGTGACCTGGTATCGCCTGCTGGTATCCGGTGGGCTGTTGTTCATCTGGCTGTCGGCCAAGCGCCGCCTGCCGCCATTTGCCGGCCTGGGCCGCAAGCGTACCGGCCTGGTGGCGCTGGCCATCTTCGGCCTGCTCGGCAACTACGTGCTGTACCTGATCGGGCTCAAGCTGCTCAGCCCCGGCACTGCCCAGCTGGTGGTGCAGATCGGCCCGGTGCTGTTGTTGGTGGCCAGCGTATTCGTATTCAGGGAGCGCTTCAGTTGGGGCCAGGGCATGGGTCTGGTCGTGCTGCTAATGGGCTTTGGGCTGTTTTTCAATCAGCGCCTGGCCGAGCTGCTGGGGTCGTTGGGCACCTACACCACGGGTGTCTTGACCATTTTGCTGGCGACCAGCATCTGGGTGTTTTATGCGCTTAGCCAAAAACAGCTGCTCACCGTATGGAATTCGCAGCAGGTGATGATGGTGATCTACCTGGGGTGCGCGGCGCTGCTGACGCCCTGGGTGCATCCGCTCGAGGCGCTGCAGTTGAGCCCCTTGCAAGGCTGGCTGCTGTTGGCCTGCTGTTTGAATACCTTGGTGGCTTACGGCGCGTTCGCCGAGGCGCTGGCGCACTGGGAGGCGTCGCGGGTCAGTGCGACATTGGCGTTGACGCCCTTGGTGACGTTTGTCGCTGTAGCGCTGGCTGCGTGGCTGTGGCCGGAGTATGTGCATGCCGAACAGATCAATGCACTGGGTTATATCGGCGCGGTGACGGTAGTGCTGGGTTCGGCGCTGGTGGCGTTGGGGCCGTCGCTCCTGGCCAGTTGGCGAGCGCGGCGTGCTCGGTTGCAGGTTGGTTGAGGATTGTTGGCCGCTAATAATGATGGGGGCGCTGCGCAGCCCCCGACTCACTCAGCCCTTGGCGCCAGGCGCCAACATGTTTTCCGGGCGCACCCACTGATCGAATTGCTCATTGGTCAAGTACTGCAACGCCAGGGCAGCTTCGCGCAAGGTCGTTCCTTCGCTGTAAGCCTTCTTGGCAATCTCTGCCGCCTTGTCATAACCAATATGCGGGTTCAGCGCAGTCACCAGCATCAAACCACGCTCAAGGTGCTCGGCCATCTGCTCGGCATCCGGCTCGATGCCGGCCACGCAGTGCTGCTGGAAGTTGCTGCAGCCGTCGGCGAGCAGGTTGATCGACTGCAGCAGGTTGTGAATGATCACCGGCTTGTACACGTTTAGCTGCAGATGCCCCTGGCTGGCGGCAAAGCCGATGGTGACGTCGTTGCCCAGCACCTGGCAGGCGAGCATCGACAACGCCTCGCACTGAGTTGGGTTGACCTTGCCGGGCATGATTGAGCTGCCCGGTTCGTTGGCCGGCAGGCGCACCTCGGCCAGCCCTGCACGTGGGCCGGAGCCTAACAGGCGCAAGTCGTTGGCGATTTTCATCAGGGCTACGGCGAGTGACTTCAGCGCGCCGGCCAGGTTGACCAGCGGCTCATGCCCGGCCAGGGCGGCAAACTTGTTCGGCGCAGTGACGAAGGGCAGCCCGGACAATGCCGCCAGCTCGGCGGCGACGGCTTCGGCAAAGCCATGCGGTGCGTTCAGGCCGGTGCCCACAGCCGTGCCGCCCTGGGCCAGTTCATACACTGCCGGCAGCGCTGCGCGAATCGCTCGCTGGGCGTAGTCGAGCTGGGCGACGAACGCCGAGATCTCCTGGCCGAAAGTGATCGGCGTGGCGTCCATCATGTGCGTGCGGCCAGTCTTGACCAGTTTGTGATGGCGCGCAGACAGCTCGGCCAGCCCCGACGACAGCTCGGCAATCGCTGGCAGCAGCTTGTCGTGCACTGCCTGCGCCGCGGCAATGTTCATCGCGGTGGGGAAGCAATCGTTCGAGCTCTGCGAGCGGTTGACGTGATCATTCGGGTGTACCGGCGACTTGCCGCCGCGGCCCTGGCCGGCCAGCTCGTTGGCGCGCCCGGCGATCACTTCATTGACGTTCATGTTGCTTTGGGTGCCGCTGCCGGTCTGCCACACGACCAACGGGAACTGCTCGTCCAGCTGGCCATCGAGCACTTCGTCGGCGGCCTGTTCGATCAGCCGGGCGATATCCGCCGGCAGGTCACCGTTGCGGTCGTTGACCCTTGCGGCGGCCTTCTTGATCAGCGCCAAGGCGTGCGAAACGGCCAGCGGCATGCGCTCCTGGCCGATGGCGAAGTTGATCAGCGAGCGCTGGGTTTGCGCGCCCCAGTAGGCGTCCTGAGGAACTTCGACCGGGCCCAGGCTGTCTGTTTCGATACGGCTCATGCGGCGTTCACTCCATAATCGTCTGAATCCGCAGTTTAGGCCCCGATTCGACCGAGCGGTTCAATCGCTCATCGTGCTACTTGAGTAGAGCGCCCGGCGCGGCGCAGAATGCTCGTCTCTGAGGTACTCGCCTCCCTTTCCTGAAGGATTTGCAATGACCCGTCTCCGTGTCCTTTGTGCCGCCGTCGCCCTGGCCTGCGCCAGCGGTTCGGTTCTTGCCGCAACCCCTGCGCACAACCAAGCCGCCGAGAAGTTCCTGACCCTGGCCAATGCCGACAAGCTGGGCACTCCGGTGTACATGCAGGTGCAGCAGATGTTTGCCCAGCGCTTCGAGCAGACCAAGGCGCCAGCCTCCAAGAAAGCCGTGCTCGACAGCTACCAGGCCAAGGCCAACGCTGCTCTGGACAACGCCATTGGCTGGAAAAAGCTCAAGCCGCAGATGGTCAACCTGTACACCGCGACCTTCACCGAAGGCGAGCTGCAGGACCTGGTCAAGTTCTACGAGTCGCCATTGGGCAAGAAAGTCCTGCGCGAAATGCCCAAGGTCACTCAGCAGTCGGCCCAGCTGACCCAGCAGAGCCTGGAGCCAGCGGTACCGGTGGTCAACAAGCTGCTTGAAGACATGACCAAAGAGCTCGACCCGAACGCTGGCAAAGCCGCTCCTGCGAAGAAGTGAGCCAACGCTGATGAACATGCAGCAACGCATCCAACAGCAACTGGCGGCATTGGCCAACGTGCACCTTGAGGTGCTCGACGAAAGCCACATGCACAGCCGTGGGCTGGAGACGCACTACAAGGCGGTGCTGGTCAGCGAGCAGTTCGCTGGCCTCAACAGCGTCAAGCGCCACCAGCGGGTGTACGCGACCATGGCCGATCTGATGGGGCAGATTCATGCCCTGGCCATTCACACCTACACCCCTGAGGAGTGGGCCAAGGTTGGCGCAGCACCGGCATCGCCGGTGTGTGCTGGCGGCGGTCACTGAAACCTCCCAGGCATTCTGGTAAACTGCGCAACATCCCCGTGGGAGCGGTGGTGCGTTGACCCGAGCTGTTTTCAGCCTGGGTCAGCGCGTCGCCGCTCCCATGTGTGTTTCAAGGCCACCCGCTCAAACTGTCATTCCGGTCCGCCCCTTACGAGGGTGACCACCTGGAGAACTCGTTACATGTCACAAGCTATCGTCGTCGCGGCGCTGTACAAATTCGTCACCCTGGAAGACTACCTCGAACTGCGCGAGCCGCTGCTCAAGGCCATGCTCGACAACGGCGTCAAAGGCACTCTGCTGCTGGCGCTGGAAGGCATCAACGGTACCGTCTCGGGCACCCGCGAAGGGATCGACGGCCTGCTCCAGTGGTTGCGCAGCGACCCGCGCATGGTCGACATCGATCATAAAGAGTCGTACTGCGACGAGCAGCCGTTCTACCGCACCAAGGTCAAGCTGAAAAAAGAGATCGTGACCCTTGGCGTGCCTGGCGTGGACCCAAACCACAAGGTGGGCACCTACGTTGAGCCCAAGGACTGGAACGCCCTGATCAGCGACCCTGAGGTGCTGTTGATCGACACCCGCAACGACTACGAAGTGGCGATCGGCACCTTCAAGGGCGCGGTCGACCCCAAGACCGAGACCTTCCGCGAGTTTCCCGAGTACATCAAGGCCAACTTCGACCCGAGCAAGCACAAGAAGGTGGCAATGTTCTGCACCGGCGGCATCCGCTGTGAAAAAGCCTCCAGCTATATGCTCGGTGAGGGCTTCGAGGAGGTCTATCATCTCAAGGGAGGCGTGCTGAAGTACTTCGAAGAAGTGCCTCAGGAAGAGAGCCTGTGGGATGGTGACTGCTTCGTCTTCGACAACCGCGTCACGGTGCGTCACGACTTGACCGAGGGCGAGTACGACCAGTGCCATGCCTGCCGCCACCCGATCAACGCCGAAGAGCGTGCGTCCGAGCATTATTCGCCAGGCGTCAGTTGCCCGCATTGCTGGGACAGCCTGAGCGAGAAGACTCGCCGCAGCGCCATCGACCGGCAGAAACAGATCGAACTGGCCAAGGCGCGCAACCAGCCACACCCGATTGGTTTCAACTACAAAGCCGAGGCCTGAGGCATGTCTGCACGCCTGCTGTATGTGATGGACCCGATGTGCTCCTGGTGCTGGGGGTTCGCCCCGGTGGCCGCGGCGCTCATCGCCCAGGCAGCCGATGCCGGCGTGCCGACGCGGCTGGTGGTGGGCGGCCTGCGCTCGGCCAGCAGCGCCTTGGATGTCTCTACTCGGCGCTACATCCTCGAGCATTGGCAGGCGGTCGCCGAAGCCACCGGTCAGCCGTTTCGATTCGACGACGCGCTGCCCGATGGTTTTGTCTATGACACCGAGCCGGCCTGCCGTGCGCTGGTTGCTGCGCGCGAACTCGACGCCGCACGCGCCTGGTCGTTGCTGGCGCTGATTCAGGCGGGTTTCTACGAGCAAGGCCTGGACGTAACCCGCCCGCCGCAACTGGTCGACCTGGCCGAGCAGGTCGGCTTTGACCGCGCGCAATTCGCTGAAGCGCTGATTCGCAGCGAAACCCGCAGTGCTACCGCCGCTGATTTCAGCTGGGTGCAAGACCTGGGTATTGCCGGTTTCCCGACCCTGCTGGCCGAACGTAACGGTCAACTGGCCTTGCTGACCAACGGCTATCAGCCGCTGACCAGCTTGCAGCCTTTGCTCGGCCGCTGGCTGCAGCAGGCCGCGTGTGCTTGACCTGCCGGGGTCGCCCGACCCTGTTCCGGGGAAGCCTCATGGCGCCCCTGATCGGCTGAGTTGGGCAGAAATCCGCCGGCTGGCACTGCATCACCGCAAGGCCTTGTGGGGCGCCAACCTGGTGGCGATGCTGGCGGTGCTGTGCAGCGTGCCGATTCCGTTGCTGCTGCCACTGCTGGTCGATGAGGTGCTGCTGGGCCACGGCGACGCTGCACTCAAGTGGATGAATCATCTGCTGCCTAGCCACTGGCAGCAGGCAACCGGCTATATCGGCTTGATGCTCGCGGTGACCTTCTGCCTGCGGGTTTGCGCGCTGGCCTTCAACGTGGTTCAGGCCAAGCTGTTTGCCGGCCTGGCCAAAGACATCGTCTACCGCCTGAGGATTCGCCTGATCGAGCGCCTCAAGCGTATCTCGCTCAAGGAATACGAAAGCCTGGGCAGCGGCACCGTGGCCACTCACTTGGTCACTGACCTTGACACCCTGGACAAGTTTGTCGGCGAAACCCTCAGTCGCTTCCTGGTGGCGATGCTGACCCTGACCGGCACTGCGGCAATCCTGCTGTGGATGCACTGGCAGTTGGCGTTGTTGATTTTGCTGTTCAACCCGCTGGTGATCTACTTCACCGTGCAGCTGGGCAAGCGCGTCAAACACCTGAAGAAACTCGAGAACGACAGCACTGGCCGCTTTACCCAGGCGCTGACCGAGACGCTGGATGCCATTCAGGAAATCCGCGCCGGCAACCGTCAGGGTTATTTCCTCGGTCGGCTTGGCCTGCGCGCCCGTGAAGTGCGTGACTACGCCGTGGCCTCGCAGTGGAAAAGCGATGCCAGCGGGCGCGCCAGCGGCTTGTTGTTCCAGTTCGGCATCGACATCTTCCGCGCTGCGGCGATGCTCACCGTGTTGTTCTCCGACCTGTCGATCGGGCAGATGCTCGCTGTGTTCAGCTACCTGTGGTTCATGATCGGCCCGGTCGAGCAGCTGCTCAACCTGCAATACGCCTACTACGCCGCCGGTGGCGCGCTGAGCCGCCTCAACGAGCTGCTGGCGCGCGAGGACGAGCCGCAGTACGCCGCTGCCAGCGATCCGTTTGCCGGGCGCGATACGGTTGGCATCGAGGTGCGCGACTTGCGTTTCTCCTACGCTGACGAGCCGGTGCTGGAGCACCTCGATCTGTCGATTGCGCCAGGCGAAAAGGTCGCGATTGTCGGCGCCAGCGGCGGCGGCAAGAGCACCCTCGTTCAGTTGCTGCTGGGTCTTTACACCGCTCAGGCCGGGACCATTCGTTTCGGCGGCGCCAGCCTGCAGGAGATTGGCCTGGAGACCCTGCGCGAAAACGTTGCGGTGGTGCTGCAGCATCCGGCCTTGTTCAACGACAGCGTGCGCGCCAACCTGACCATGGGCCGCGAATGCAGTGACGAAGCCTGTTGGCAGGCGCTGCGCATCGCCCAGCTCGATAGCACCATCAGTGCCTTGCCGCAGGGCCTTGATAGCGTCGTTGGCCGCTCTGGTGTGCGCCTGTCCGGCGGCCAGCGTCAGCGCCTGGCGATTGCCCGGATGGTCCTCGCCGAGCCTAAGGTGGTGATCCTCGACGAAGCCACCTCGGCCCTCGATGCCGCCACTGAATACAACCTGCATCAGGCCCTGGCGCGGTTTCTCAGTGGCCGTACCACGCTGATCATCGCCCACCGGCTTTCGGCGGTGAAGCAGGCCGACCGGGTCCTGGTATTTGACGGCGGGCATGTCGCCGAAGACGGTGATCATCAGCAATTGATTGCTGACGGTGGGCTTTACGCCAAGTTGTACGGCCATCTGCAGCAAAGCTGAGCAGTGGCCGGCGCCGGCGGCGGTGCATGAGCAGGAAAATCCTGCACTTTTTTGCAATGCGAACGTGTAGCTAGTAGCGGTTTCTCGCCTACGCTCTGCTTGTCTGGTTTGATTAGTGCTTTATCTGCCGCCGTGACAGGGACTCCATGAAGGGAACTCATATTCATCAAGCGCCTAGGCTGTTGGGTATCATCTGGCCGTTTGTCGCCGTGGTGATCCTGCAGGTCTTGCTGGCCGGCCTGAGCCTGTACACGCTTTCGGCCGTGCGCGCTTATGTCGCCGGCGAGAGCCTCTGGTCGAAGGCGCAGAAAGACGCCATCTATTACCTCAATTTGTACGCCGAGCGGCCTGAGCCGCGCTTTCTGCAGCGTTTTCACCAAGCCATCGCCGTGCCCCAGGGCGATCACGAACTGCGCATCGCGCTGGACCAGCCCACACCCGACTATGCTGCAGCTCGCACCGGCATCCTGCAGGGCGGCAACCACCCTGAAGACGTCAGTCGGATCATCTGGTTTTACAGCTACTTTCGTAACATCAGCTTCATGCAGAAGGCCATCGCCTATTGGGATATCGGCGACGACTACCTGCGCCAGCTCGACCTGCTCGCGACTGAAATCCACAGCAGCTTCAGCAGCGGCCAGCCGACCCCGGAGCAGGTCAATGAGTGGAAGGCGCGCATCGCCACCATCAACGAAGGCGTGACGCCGGCCGCCAAGGCCTTCAGCGACGCCCTGGGCGAAGGCTCACGGGTGCTGCTCAAGGTGTTGCTGATCAGCAACCTGCTGACGGCGATCTTCCTCATTACCATGGCCTGGCGCCGTTCAAGCAAGTTGCTGTCCCAACGCCAGGCGTTTGCCAGTGCACTGCAGGCCGAAAAGGACCGTGCGCAGATCACCCTCGCCTCGATTGGCGATGCGGTGATCACCACCGACGTCGACGGCAATATCCTCTACATGAACGCCGCCGCCGAGCAGCTGACCCACTGGCAAGCTGCATCAGCTCAGGGGCTGCCGTTGTCGGCGCTGTTCAGCCTGCTCGACGAGCACAGCGACGAAGATGCGCGCACCTTGATCGAGCAGGTGCTGGCCGGCAGCCTGCGCGGCGGCGCCGAGCATGCACGGTTGATCCAGCGCCTGGATGGCAGCACGGTCTCGGTCAACCTGGTGGGCTCACCGATCCTCAGCGATGGCCAGGCCACTGGCATCGTCCTGGTGCTGCATGACATGACCCAGGAGCGGCAGTACATCGCCAACCTTTCGTGGCAGGCCACCCATGACGCCCTGACCGGGCTGGCCAACCGCCGCGAGTTTGAGTACCGCCTTGAACAGGCGCTCAACGGCCTGGCGCGTCAGCCTGGCCGGCATGCGTTGATGTTTCTCGATCTGGACCAGTTCAAGCTGGTCAACGACACCTGCGGCCACGCCGCGGGTGACGAGCTGCTGCGCCATATCTGTGCGGTGCTGCAGTCCGGCCTGCGCGAGGGCGACACCCTGGCGCGGCTGGGGGGAGACGAATTTGGGGTACTGCTCGAGAACTGTCCGCAGGAGCAGGCCGAGCGCATCGCCGAGCAACTGCGCCAGGCGGTGCAGAGCCTGCATTTTGTCTGGAAGGGGCGGCCGTTCATTACCACTGTGAGCATTGGTCTGGTGAGCATGGCACAAGCGCCCGGCACCCTAGAGGCCTCCTTGCGCGCTGCCGACATGGCCTGCTACATGGCCAAGGAGAAGGGCCGCAATCGGGTCCAGGTGTACCACGCTGACGACAGCGAGCTGTCCATGCGGTTTGGCGAGATGGCCTGGATTCAACGTCTGCATGTGGCGCTCGAGGAAAACCGCTTCTGCTTGTACGCCCAGGAGATTGCCGCCCTCAGTGATCAGGGAGGGCCGGGGCATATCGAGATCCTGCTGCGCCTGCACGATGAAAGCGGGCGGACCATTCTGCCCGACAGCTTCATCCCCGCGGCCGAGCGCTACGGCTTGATGACCGCGCTGGATCGTTGGGTCGTGCGCAACGTATTCCAGGTTATCCGCCAGTGCCTGAACGAGGGGCGCCCGGGGCCGTTGGCACTGGTTGCGATCAACCTGTCCGGTTCGAGCATCGGCGACGATAAATTTCTCGATTATTTGCAACGTCTGTTCAGCGAGTTTGAAATCCCGCCACGGATGATTTGCTTCGAAATTACCGAAACCAGCGCCATTGCCAACCTGGGCAGTGCCATTCGCTTCATCAATGAATTGAAAGGGCTGGGCTGCAAATTCTCGCTGGATGACTTCTGCGCCGGAATGTCGTCATTCGCTTATTTGAAGCATTTGCCGGTGGACTACCTGAAGATCGACGGAAGTTTTGTAAAAGACATGCTGGATGATCCGATTAATCGCGCTATGGTTGAGGTGATCAACCACATCGGCCACGTCATGGGCAAACGCACCATTGCCGAATTTGTTGAAACGCCGTTGATCGAGCAGGCCCTGCAGGAAATCGGCGTGGACTACGCCCAGGGCTACCTGATCGAGCGGCCGCAGGTGTTTACCTGCGATAGCCTGCAACGCCAACGAATTGCAGCACGGCCTTTGCTGCAGCGCGCGCCAGGGACGTTTCGCTGAGAGTGGACGGCTAAATCACAGGGAATCAAGGAGCTGACAGTGAGTGACGCATTCGTTCGGATTGGGCCGCTGATGGATCCCGCCAGCTACCCGCAGTGGGCGCAACAAATGATCGAAGACTGCCGCGAGAGCAAGCGCCGGGTAGTCGAACACGAGTTCTACCAGCGCCTGCGCGATGGTCAACTGCGTCAAGCGACCATTCGCCAGTACCTGATTGGTGGCTGGCCAGTGGTTGAGCAGTTTTCCCTATACATGGCGCACAATCTGACCAAGACCCGCTTTGCCCGCCACCCTGGTGAGGACATGGCCCGGCGCTGGCTGATGCGCAATATCCGCGTCGAACTCAACCATGCTGATTACTGGGTGCACTGGTGCCATGCCCACGGCGTGACCTTGGGTGATCTGCAGGCGCAGGACGTGCCAGCCGAACTTAATGGCTTGAATGACTGGTGCTGGCGGGTGTGCTCGACCGAGTCGCTGGCGATTGCCATGGCGGCCACCAACTATGCGATTGAAGGCGCTACCGGCGAATGGTCGGCGGTGGTCTGTGCGGATGGTGCGTATGCCGAGGGCTTCCCGGAAGAGACCCGCAAGCGCGCCATGAAGTGGCTGAAGATGCATGCCCAGTATGACGATGCGCACCCTTGGGAGGCGCTGGAGATCATCTGCACACTGGTGGGGGAGAGCCCGACGCCGTTGCTGCGCGCCGAGTTGCGCAAGGCGGTATGCAAGAGCTACGACTGCATGTACCTGTTCCTCGAGCGCTGCATGCAGCTGGAGCAGCGTCAGGCTGGGCGTACGCGGCTGGGCTTGGCAGCCGGTTGATCACGGTATCTGGGGCTGCAAAGCAGCCCCAATCCAGCCGCCGCAATGTTACTGGGCGTTGAACGCTTGCCCATTCACCGCTTTGCTGTCCGGCCCCATCAAATACACGTAAACCGGCATGATTTCTTCAGGCAACGGATTGTCCTGCGGATTCTCGCTCGGATACGCCGCCGCACGCATGGCAGTGCGGGTCGCGCCCGGGTTGATACTGTTGGAGCGCACCGGTGCCACGCCTTCCAGCTCGTCGGCCAGGGTCTGCATCAAGCCCTCGGTGGCAAACTTCGACACCCCATAGGCACCCCAGTAAGCCCGGCCCTTGCGCCCGACACTACTGGAGGTGAACACCACCGACGCATCCTCGGACAACTTCAGCAGCGGCAACAGGGTGCTGGTGAGCATGAACGTGGCATTCACGTTGATGTGCATCACGCGCATGAAATTGTCGCCCGAGAGTTGCTCCACCGGCGTGCGCGGGCCAATGATCGAAGCGTTGTTGAGCAGCCCGTCAAGCCGACCGAAGTCGTTCTCGATCATTACTGCCAGCTCGTCATACTGGTGCGCCAAGGCAGTTTCCAGGTTGAACGGGATCACCACCGGTTGCGGGTGGCCCGCGGCTTCGATCTCGTCATAGACCTCATTGAGGTTGGCTTCGGTCTTGCCCAGCAGCAACACGGTCGCGCCCAGCGCGGCGTAGGCCTTGGCCGCCGCAGCGCCAATGCCGCGGCCGGCGCCAGTCACCATGATCACTCGGCCAGCCAGCAGGCCGGGGCGGGCGGTGTAATCGAACATAGGTCTATCCTTTGCAAGCCAGGGCGCGGCGGGCGCGCCCTCAGCGATTGATCAGCAGCCGCACAGCGCGCTGTCGAGCACCTTGCGCAGCTCCAACGGGTGGTCCACCACCACGTCTGCACCCCAGTTGTTGGGGTTGTCCTGCGGATGAATATAGCCATAGCGCACCGCTGCGGTACGGGTCCCGGCGTCGCGCCCAGACTCGATATCACGCAGGTCGTCACCGACGAACAGCACGCTGGCCGGGGCCAGATCCAGGGTCTTGCAGGCCAGAATCAGTGGCTCGGGATCAGGCTTGCTGTTCTTGACATGATCCGGGCAGATCAACAACGCAGAGCGCTCGGCCAGGCCCAGGCGCTGCATGATCGGCTCGGCGAAGCGCACTGGCTTGTTGGTCACCACGCCCCAGATCAGGCCGCCTTTTTCGATATCGTCGAGCAGCTCGGGCATGCCCTCGAACAGCTTGCTGTGCACTGCACAGTCACGCTGGTAGCGCTCGAGAAACTCCAGGCGCAATGCCTCGAAGCCTTCGTCTTCCGGGTTCATGGCAAAGGTCGCGGCAACCATCGCCCGCGCGCCGCCGGAGATCTCGTCGCGGATCAGCTTGTCGGCGATCGGCGCCATGCCGCGCTCGGCGAGCATCGCCTGGCAGATGGCGATGAAGTCAGGCGCGGTGTCCAGCAGCGTGCCGTCCATGTCGAAAAGTACTGCTCGCAAACGCATGCTCACACCTCGCGCAGGGTCTGGATCATGTAGTTGACGTCGACGTCGCTGCTCAGCTTGTAGTGCTTGGTCAGCGGGTTGTAGGTCAGGCCGATGATGTCTTTGACTTCAAGACCGGCAACCCGGCTCCAGGCGCCCAGCTCGGACGGGCGGATGAATTTCTTGAAGTCATGAGTGCCGCGCGGCAGCATCTTGAGGATGTACTCGGCGCCGATGATCGCCAGCAGGTAGGCCTTGGGATTGCGGTTGATGGTCGAGAAGAACACCTGGCCACCCGGCTTGACCATGCGGTAGCAGGCGCGGATCACCGACGATGGGTCAGGCACGTGCTCGAGCATCTCGAGGCAGGTGACCACGTCGAACTGCTCGGGCATTTCTTCGGCCAGGGCCTCAGCGGTGATCTGCCGGTACTCGACCTCGACGCCCGACTCGAGCTGGTGCAAGCGGGCTACCGCCAGCGGCGCTTCGCCCATGTCGATGCCGGTCACGGTGGCGCCGCGTTGCGCCATCGCTTCGCTGAGGATGCCACCGCCGCAGCCGACATCGAGGACTTTCTTGCCGGCCAGACTGACGCGCTCGTCAATCCAGTTGACCCGCAGCGGGTTGATGTCATGCAGGGGCTTGAACTCGCTTTCGCGGTCCCACCAACGGTGGGCGAGGGCCTCGAACTTGGCGATTTCGGCGTGGTCGACGTTGCTCATTGAACAGATCCTCTGAAACTTGAATAAAAGGTGTCACTAAGCGCCAGCCGCAGCTGACGCGTGGTCATTCCTTGCCTGCGATGCGCGCGCCCCAGGCGCGGGCCATGGCGGTCAGTGCTGCCTCGTCCATACGGGTCAGGCGGCGATCTTCAAGCAGCTGCTCGCCGGCAACCCAGACATGCCGCGCGCAGTCGCGGCTGGTGGCATAGATCAATTGTGACACAGGGTCGTGCACCGGCTGCTGGGCCAGGCCAGACAAGTCGAACGCCACCAGGTCGGCGGCCTTGCCCAGTTCCAGCGAGCCGATCTGTGTGTCCAGACCCAGGGCGCGGGCGCCATTAAGGGTCGCCATGCGCAAGGCCCGATGGGCGTCCAGTGCCGACGCCGAGCCGGCCACCGCTTTCGCCAGCAGGGCGGCGGTGCGGGTTTCGCCGAGCAGGTCGAGGTCGTTGTTGCTGGCCGCGCCATCGGTGCCTATAGCGACATTGACCCCGGCCTGCCACAAACGCTCAACCGGGCAGAAGCCGCTGGCCAGTTTCAGGTTGGATTCCGGGCAGTGGATCACGCTGGTGTTGCTTTCTACCAGCAGGGCCAGGTCGTCGTCGCTGATCTGGGTCATGTGCACCGCCTGCAGGCTCGGCCCCAGCAGGCCAAGCCGCGCCAGCCGAGCCAACGGCCGTTCGCCGTGCTCGGCAACGGCCTGCTCGACTTCGCTGGCGGTCTCATGGATGTGCATGTGCAGCGGCGCATCGAGCTGATCGGCAATCACGCGGATCTTCTCCAGCGTCTCGTCACCGACCGTATACGGCGCGTGGGGGCCGAGGGCTATGGTGATGCGCGGGTGGTGGCGCAACTCGCCGAACAGCTCGATGGCCTGATGCAGGGCGTCGTCCGCAGTCGCTGCACCGGGTATCGGGAAGTCCAGCAGCGGCACCGCCACCTGGGCGCGAATGCCGCTCTGCTCGACTTGCTCGCAGGCTTCGCGCGGATAGAAGTACATGTCGGCAAAGCAGGTTATGCCGCCCTTGAGCTGTTCGGCGATGGCCAGGTCGGTACCGTCGCGGACAAAGCCCGGATCGACCCAGCGGCCCTCGGCCGGCCAGATGTGCTCACGCAGCCAGGTCATTAGCGGCAAGTCGTCGGCCAGGCCGCGGAACAGGCTCATGGCGGCGTGGCCGTGGGCGTTGATCAGGCCTGGGCACAGCAGGCAGTCGGGCAACTCGCGCACCTGCAGCGCCACCGGCGCGCGCTCGCGCGGGCCGAGCCAGGCGATCAAACCGTCGCGTAGGCCCAGCGCGTGCCCTTCGAGTACCACTCCGGCTGGCTCCACAGGCACCAGCCAGTTCGGCACCAGGAGCAGGTCGAGGGGGGCTACGGAGGTCGGCATGCGGCAGCTACCTGAAGGGTTTGGGCGGATCGCGCAGTATACCCGAGCGCCCGCGGCTGAGGCTCGCTATAATCGCCGGCTTTTGATCAGCAAAGCACGGGGAGAGGCGATGCGCGAGCGACTTTTGGCGGCAGAGAAGGTGACCGGCATTCAGTGGCGTGACGGCACCCTGCATCTGCTCGACCAGCGCCTGCTGCCGGCGCAAGAGCGCTGGCTGGCCTGTACCGACGTGTCTCAGGTAGTGAGCGCGATCCGCTCGATGGCGGTGCGCGGTGCGCCGGCCATCGGCATCAGCGCCGCTTATGGGTTGGTCCTGGCGCTGCGTGCCCGGCTTGCCGAGAAGGGCGACTGGGAAGAGTCGATCGAAGAAGACTTTCTGGATCTGGCCGAAGCGCGGCCCACCGCGGCCAACCTGTTCTCGGCGCTCAACCGCATGCGTGATCGCTTGCAGCGCCTGCGCCCCAATGAAAACCTGCTGGCGGCCATGGAGGCCGAGGCCATCGCCATCCACGACAGCGACCGCGAAGCCAACCTGACCATGGCCCAGTACGGCATCGAGCTGATCCGCCGCCAGCAAGGCAATGAGCAGACCATGCTGACCCACGGCAATGCCGGTGCGCTGGGCAGCGGGGGCTTCGGTACCGCGCTGGGTGTGCTGCGTGCAGCTTACCTTGAGGGCATGGTCGAGCGGATTTACGTCGGCGAGACCCGGCCCTGGCTGCAAGGCTCGCGTCTGACCGCCTGGGAACTGGCGCAGGAAGGCGTGCCGGTCACCCTCTGCGCTGACTCGGCGATGGCGCACCTGATGAAGGTCAAGGGCATCACCTGGGTCGTGGTGGGTGCTGACTGCATCGCGGCCAACGGCGATGTCGCGGCCAAGATCGGCACTTACCAACTGGCGGTAGCGGCCATGCACCACGGCGTGCGCTTCATGGTGGTGGCGCCAAGCACCAGCATCGACCTGAACCTGGCAACCGGTGACGATATCCCGCTGGAAGAGCGCGAAGCAGACGAACTGCTGGATGTTGCCGGCAATCGGGTTGCCGCACAGGTCGAGGTGTTCAATTCAGTGTTCGACGTGACTCCGGCTGACCTGGTTGACGTGATCGTGACCGAAAAAGGCGTGGTAGAGCGCCCAGACACCGCCAAGATCGCCCAGCTGATGTGCCGCAAGCGCCTGCATTGAGCGCCACCGCGCCGCGCAGGACGCAGCTGTCGGGGCAAAGCGGCCATTGCTTGGCAGCGCCGCTTCTTGTTGCAGCTTGAGGCTTAAGCCTGATGCATTTTTGTGGTACCATCCGGCAGTTTCCAAGGCCGCCCGTTTATGCGGTCTTCATTGCGCAGATCCAAGGCACAACCTATTGATTTGTCGTAAGTCGTCGCACCACTGTGCGCTGCGGCGACGAGCTTCGTTCGTCCTCTGGGGACTTGGACGAGGTTTCACCAGAAAAAGGAATCAGGCTTCTCATGGGCGAACTGGCCAAAGAAATCCTCCCGGTCAATATCGAAGACGAACTGAGACAGTCTTACCTCGACTACGCGATGAGCGTGATTGTCGGGCGTGCACTGCCCGATGCGCGTGACGGCTTGAAGCCCGTGCATCGCCGCGTTCTGTTTGCGATGAGCGAGTTGGGCAACGACTGGAACAAACCGTACAAGAAGTCCGCCCGTGTGGTCGGTGACGTTATCGGTAAGTACCACCCGCACGGCGACACTGCGGTCTACGACACCATCGTGCGTATGGCCCAGCCATTCTCGCTGCGCTACCTGCTGGTCGACGGCCAGGGCAACTTCGGTTCGGTCGACGGCGACAACGCTGCGGCAATGCGATACACCGAAGTGCGCATGTCCAAGCTGGCACACGAGCTGCTGGCTGACCTGCACAAAGAAACCGTCGACTGGGTACCCAACTACGACGGCACCGAGCTGATCCCGGCGGTAATGCCAACGCGCATCCCCAACCTGCTGGTCAACGGCTCCAGCGGTATCGCCGTGGGCATGGCGACCAACATCCCGCCGCACAACCTCGGCGAAGTGATCGACGGTTGTCTGGCGCTGATCGACAATCCTGAAGTCACCATCGATGAGCTGATGCAGTTCATCCCTGGACCGGACTTCCCGACTGCCGGCCTGATCAACGGCCGCTCCGGCATCATCGAGGCCTATCGCACCGGTCGTGGCCGCATCTATATGCGCGCCCGCTCCGAGATCGAAGACATCGACAAGGTCGGTGGCCGTCAGCAGATCGTCATCACCGAGCTGCCGTACCAGCTGAACAAGGCTCGCCTGATCGAGAAGATCGCCGAGCTGGTCAAAGAGAAGAAGCTCGAAGGCATCACCGAGCTGCGCGACGAGTCCGACAAGGACGGTATGCGCGTGGTCATCGAGCTGCGTCGCGGCGAGGTGCCTGAGGTCGTGCTCAACAACCTCTACCAGCAGACTCAGCTGCAGAGCGTGTTCGGCATCAACATCGTCGCCTTGATCGACGGTCGTCCGCGCCTGCTCAACCTCAAGGACCTGCTCGAAGCGTTCGTCCGTCACCGCCGTGAAGTGGTGACCCGTCGTACCGTATTCGAGCTGCGCAAGGCCCGTGAACGTGGCCACATCCTTGAAGGCCAGGCTGTCGCACTGTCCAACATCGACCCGGTCATCGCCCTGATCAAGGCCTCGCCGACCCCGTCCGAAGCCAAGGAAGCCCTGGTTGCGATGCCGTGGGAATCGAGCGCGGTGCAGGTCATGGTCGAGCGCGCAGGCGCCGACTCGTGCCGCCCGGAAAACCTCGATGCCCAGTACGGCATGCGCGATGGCAAGTACTTCCTGTCGCCAGAGCAGGCCCAGGCCATTCTTGACCTGCGTCTGCACCGCCTGACCGGCCTCGAGCACGAAAAGCTGCTGGCCGAGTACCAAGAGATTCTCGAGCAGATCGGCGAGCTGATCCGCATCCTCAGCAGCGCCGAGCGCCTGATGGAAGTGATCCGCGAAGAACTCGAAGCGATCCGTGCCGAATACGGCGACGTGCGCCGCACCGAGATCCTCGATGCCCGTCACGACCTCAGCTACGGCGACATGATCCCGGAAGAAGAGCGCGTGGTGACCATCTCCCACGGCGGCTACGCCAAGACCCAGCCGTTGACTGCGTACCAGGCCCAGCGCCGTGGCGGCAAAGGCAAGTCGGCGTCCGGCGTCAAGGACGAGGACTACATCGAACACCTGCTGGTTGCCAACAGCCACGCCACGCTGTTGCTGTTCTCCAGCAAGGGCAAGGTCTACTGGCTGAAAACCTACGACATCCCGGAAGCCTCGCGCGCTGCCCGTGGCCGTCCGCTGGTCAACCTGCTGCCGCTGGAAGACGGCGAACGCATTACCGCCATGCTGCAGATCGACCTCGAAGCCCTGCAGCAGAGCGCCGATGTCGATGAAGAGCTGGAGGATGGCGACGACACCGTGCTTGAGGGTGAGCTGGTCGAAGCCGAAGAAGTCGACGAAGAAGACGGCGACACTGCCGAGTGGGCTGCAGAGCCTACCGGTGCCTACATCTTCATGGCGACGGCGTCCGGTACCGTCAAGAAGACCCCGTTGGCCCAGTTTGCGCGTCCACGTACCAGCGGCCTGATTGCGCTGAAGCTGAAAGAAGGCGACACCCTGATTGCCGCCGCCATCACCGATGGCGCCAAGGAAGTCATGATGTTCTCCGACGCCGGCAAGGTCATCCGCTTCGCTGAAAGCGTCGTGCGTGAAATGGGCCGTACCGCTCGCGGTGTGCGCGGCATGAAGCTGGGCAAAGGCCAGCGCATCATCTCGATGCTGATCCCCGAGTCCGGTGCGCAGATCCTTACCGCCTCCGAGCGTGGCTTCGGCAAGCGTACTCCGCTGTCCAAGTTCCCACGGCGCGGTCGTGGTGGTCAGGGCGTGATCGCCATGGGCACCAAGGGCCGTAACGGCCTGCTGATCGGCGCGATCCAGGTGCAGGAAGGTGAAGAGATCATGCTCATCTCCGACCAGGGCACGCTGGTGCGCACCCGCGTTGGCGAAGTATCCAGCCTGGGTCGTAACACCCAGGGCGTGACCCTGATCAAACTGGCCAGCGACGAGACCCTGGTGGGCCTTGAGCGGATCCAGGAGCCATCCGAAGACCTCGAGGAGTTGCTCGAAGGCGAGGAGGGCGCAGAGGGCGTCGAACTCGATGCGGTAGAGGCGGCAGATGATGACGCCGGCGCCGCCGAAGAGGCGCCGCAGGAATAAACAGCGCAACAACCCGAGCGGGGCGGCCATGGTCGCCCCGCTTACTGACCAGAGCAGAGCGAGAGTGGATGTGAGCAAACGAGCCTTTAACTTCTGCGCAGGCCCTGCTGCGCTTCCTGAAGCAGTCCTGCAGCGCGCCCAGGCGGAAATGCTGGACTGGAATGGCAAAGGTCTGTCGGTGATGGAAATGAGCCATCGCAGCGATGACTACGTGGCCATTGCCGAAAAGGCCGAGCAGGACCTGCGTGACCTGCTGTCCGTCCCCTCCAATTACAAAGTGCTGTTTCTGCAAGGTGGCGCCAGCCAGCAATTTGCCGAGATCCCGCTGAACCTGCTGCCGGAAAACGGCACCGCGGACTACATCGAGACCGGCATCTGGTCGAAAAAGGCCATCGAAGAAGCGCGTCGCTTTGGCAACGTCAACATTGCTGCCAGCGCCAAGCCCTACGATTACCTCGCTATCCCCGGCCAGAACGACTGGACCCTGAGCAAGGACGCCGCTTACGTCCACTACGCGTCCAATGAAACCATTGGCGGCCTGCAGTTCGACTGGGTGCCGCAGACCGGTGACGTACCGCTGGTGGTCGACATGTCTTCGGACATCCTCTCGCGCCCGACCGACGTGTCCCAGTTCGGCCTGATCTACGCCGGCGCGCAGAAGAACATCGGCCCAAGCGGCCTGGTTGTGGTGATCGTGCGTGAAGACCTGCTCGGTCGCGCCCGCAGCAGCTGCCCAACCATGCTCGACTACAAGGTTTCGGCCGATAACGGCTCGATGTACAACACGCCGGCGACCTATTCCTGGTACCTCTCGGGGCTGGTCTTCGAGTGGCTCAAGGAGCAGGGCGGTGTCGAAGCCATGGAAGCGCGCAACCGGGCGAAAAAAGATCGCCTGTACGGCTTCATCGACTCCAGCGATTTCTACAGCAACCCGATCAGCGTCAACGCCCGTTCGTGGATGAACGTGCCGTTCCGCCTGGCCGACGAGCGCCTGGACAAAGCCTTCCTCGCCGGTGCTGACGCCCGCGGCCTGCTCAACCTCAAGGGCCATCGCTCGGTGGGCGGCATGCGCGCATCGATCTACAACGCCCTGGGTCAGGACGCCGTTGAAGCTCTGGTCAGCTACATGGCTGAATTCGAGAAGGAGCACGCCTGATGGTCGAGCACGAACTCAAAGCCCTGCGTGTACGCATCGATAGCCTCGACGAGAAGATCCTCGAGCTGATCAGCGAGCGCGCCCGCTGCGCCCAGGAAGTGGCCCGGGTCAAGATGGCCAACCTGGCCGAAGGCGAGACGCCGGTGTTCTACCGTCCCGAGCGGGAAGCTGCCGTGCTCAAGCGCGTCATGGAGCGCAACGGCGGCCCACTGGGCAACGAAGAGATGGCGCGTTTGTTCCGCGAAATCATGTCTTCGTGCCTGGCCCTGGAGCAGCCGCTGAAGGTCGCCTACCTCGGCCCTGAAGGTACCTTCACCCAGGCTGCGGCGATGAAGCACTTCGGCCACGCGGTGATCAGCCGGCCAATGGCGGCGATCGACGAAGTGTTCCGTGAAGTGGCCGCCGGTGCGGTCAACTTTGGCGTGGTGCCGGTGGAAAACTCCACCGAAGGTGCGGTCAGCCACACCCTCGACAGTTTCCTTGAGCACGACATGGTTATCTGCGGCGAAGTCGAGCTGCGCATTCACCATCACCTGCTGGTGGGCGAGAGCACCAAAACCGACAGTATCACCCGCATCTATTCCCACGCCCAGTCGCTGGCCCAGTGCCGCAAGTGGCTCGATGCGCATTACCCGAATGTTGAACGGGTGGCGGTGTCGAGCAACGCCGAAGCGGCCAAGCGGGTCAAGGGTGAATGGAACTCGGCGGCGATTGCCGGCGATATGGCAGCCAACCTGTATGGCCTGACGCGTATTGCCGAGAAAATCGAAGACCGCCCGGACAACTCCACGCGCTTCCTCATGATCGGCAGCCAGGAAGTGCCGCCGACCGGCGACGACAAGACTTCGATCATTGTGTCGATGAGCAACAAGCCGGGCGCGCTGCACGAGCTGCTGGTGCCGTTCCACGACAACGGCATCGACCTGACCCGGATCGAAACCCGGCCGTCGCGCAGTGGCAAGTGGACCTACGTGTTCTTCATCGACTTTGTCGGCCATCATCGGGATCCGCTGATCAAGGCTGTGCTGGAGCAGATCAGCCAGGAAGCCGTTGCGCTGAAAGTGCTGGGCTCGTATCCGAAGGCGGTACTCTGAGGTTGAAGCTGGTCTCTGCGCTACTGGGGCCGCTGCGCGGCCCTTCGCGGGCAAGCCCGCTCCCACAGGATTTGTATCAAGCCCGCACGGGTGATCGACGCAAAACCCTGTGGGAGCGGGCTTGCCCGCGAAGGGTCGCGCAGCGGCCCTGGTGCGGCAATCGATCAGCATGGTTTGATCCGGCACATGCTGCCGTTCTGAACAGGGTTCGCACTCGTGGTTGATGTGGTAGCAAACAAATCCGCGCCGATTATCGGCCGCCTAGTCGTGGTCGGCCTCGGCCTAATCGGCGGCTCGTTCGCCAAGGGCCTGCGTGAAAGCGGCCTGTGCCGCGAAGTCGTCGGCGTCGATCTCGATGCCCCGTCGCGCAAGCAGGCTGTCGCCCTCGGTGTAGTCGATCGCTGCGAAGAAGACCTCGCCAGCGCCTGCGTCGGCGCCGACGTGATCCAGCTCGCCGTGCCGATTCTGGCCATGGAAAAACTGCTCGCCGTGCTGGCCCGGCTCGACCTTGGCAATGCCATCGTCACCGACGTCGGCAGCGCCAAGTGCAACGTGGTCCGTGCCGCCCGCGAAGTCTTCAGCAGCAACCTGCCGCGCTTCGTTCCCGGCCACCCGATCGCCGGCTCCGAGCAGAGTGGGGTAGAGGCCTCCAACGCCGCGCTGTTCCGCCGGCATAAAGTCATTCTTACGCCACTGGCTGAAACCGACCCTGCCGCACTGGCCATGGTCGACCGCCTGTGGCGCGCATTGGACGCCGATGTCGAACACATGACGGTCGAGCGTCACGACGAAGTGCTGGCGGCTACCAGTCACCTGCCACACCTGCTGGCCTTCGGCTTGGTCGATTCGCTGGCCAAGCGCAATGAAAACCTCGAAATCTTCCGGTACGCTGCAGGGGGCTTTCGCGATTTCACAAGAATCGCCGGCAGCGACCCGATCATGTGGCATGACATCTTCCTCGCCAACCGCGAGGCGGTGCTGCGCACGCTAGATACATTTCGCAGCGACCTCGACGCCTTGCGCGACGCGGTCGATGCAGGGGATGGGCACCAGCTGCTGGGGGTATTTACCCGCGCACGGGTTGCCCGCGAGCATTTCAGTAAAATCCTGGCCCGCCGGGCCTATGTGGACGCTATGAACGCCAACGATCTGATTTTCCTGGCCCAACCTGGTGGCCGCGTGTCCGGACGGATCCGCGTTCCAGGCGACAAGTCGATTTCCCATCGCTCGATCATGCTCGGCTCGCTGGCCGAAGGCACCACTGAAGTCGAAGGCTTCCTTGAAGGCGAGGACGCTCTGGCGACCTTGCAGGCCTTCCGCGACATGGGTGTGGTCATCGAAGGCCCCAACCATGGCAAGGTCACCATTCACGGTGTCGGCCTGCACGGCCTGAAAGCCCCGCCCGGGCCGATCTACGTCGGCAACTCCGGCACCTCGATGCGCCTGCTGTCGGGCCTGCTCGCCGGCCAGCCGTTCGACGTGACCATGACTGGCGATGCTTCGCTGTCGAAGCGGCCGATGGGCCGCGTCGCCAACCCGCTGCGGGAAATGGGCGCAGTGGTCGAAACCGGCGCCGATGGCCGGCCACCATTGACCATTCGTGGCGGGCAAAAACTCAAGGCACTCAACTACACGCTGCCAATGGCCAGTGCCCAGGTCAAATCCTGCCTGCTGCTGGCCGGCCTGTATGCCGAAGGCGTGACCACCGTCACCGAGCCTGCGCCAACCCGCGACCACACCGAGCGCATGCTGCGCGGCTTTGGCTATGCGGTCGAGTCCAACGGCCCGGTCGCGTCGCTGCAAGCGGGTGGCAAACTCACCGCAACCCGTATCGAAGTGCCGGCAGATATCTCGTCTGCTGCGTTCTTCCTGGTTGCCGCGTCGATCGCCGAAGGCTCCGACCTGCTGCTTGAGCACGTCGGCATCAACCCGACCCGCACTGGTGTCATCGACATCCTGCGCCTGATGGGCGGCGATATCACTCTGGAGAACCAGCGTGAAGTCGGTGGCGAGCCGGTAGCCGACCTGCGTGTGCGTGGCGCCAAGCTCAAAGGCATCGAGATCCCGGAAGAGCTGGTACCACTGGCTATCGACGAGTTCCCGGTGCTGTTCGTCGCCGCGGCTTGCGCCGAAGGCCGGACCATCCTGCGTGGCGCGGAAGAACTGCGAGTGAAGGAATCCGACCGCATCCAGGTAATGGCCGACGGCCTGATCACCCTGGGCGTGAAGTGCGAACCGACCCCGGACGGGATCATCATCGACGGCGGCCCGATTGGCGGTGGCGAAGTACATGGCCACGGCGACCACCGTATCGCCATGGCTTTCAGCATCGCCTCGCTGCGGGCCACTGCGCCGGTGCGTATCCATGACTGCGCCAACGTTGCGACCTCGTTCCCGAACTTCCTCGCGCTGTGCGCCGAAGTCGGCATTCGTGTCGCCGAAGAGGCCAAGTCGTGAACGCCCAGGCCCCGGTCATTACCATCGACGGCCCGAGCGGGTCGGGCAAAGGCACCGTAGCCGGGCTGTTGGCACGTGAGCTCGGCTGGCGCCTGCTCGATTCCGGCGCGCTGTACCGTTTGCTCGCCTTCAGCGCGCGCAACCATGGCGTCGACCTGACCAACGAAGAGCTGCTGACCAAGCTGGCCGCTCATCTGGATGTGCAGTTCTACCCGGCCGAGGAGGGTAAGCTGCAGCGCATCATGCTCGAGGGTGACGACGTCAGCCTCGACATCCGTACCGAAGCAGTCGGCGCCGGCGCCTCGATGGTGGCCTCGCTGCCCGCGGTGCGCGATGCCCTGCTGCAGCGCCAGCGCGCGTTTCAGGAGGCTCCGGGGCTGATCGCAGACGGCCGCGACATGGGCACTGTGGTGTTCCCGGACGCGCCGTTGAAAGTGTTTTTGACCGCCAGCGCCGAGGAACGGGCGCGACGTCGTTATTTGCAGTTGAAAGCGAAAGGCGACGATGTTAGGCTGGCGAGTCTGCTAGATGAGATTAGTGCGCGCGATGAGCGCGATACCCAGCGTGCGGTGGCCCCGCTTAAACCGGCGGCCGACGCGATTCAGCTGGACTCTACCGAGTTGTCCATCGAGCAGGTGTTGCAACGCATCAAAAGCGAGATCGCCCTGCGCGGTATCGCCTGATGATCAGGAAAGCAGGCAGGGGCACCAGTCAACGTCTTGCCGGTTTTCCTTTAAATAACGAAACCCACATTGTCTGGAGTGTGGTTAGGGGCGTCTTCTTCGCCCAAATCTACAGGAATTAAAATGAGCGAAAGCTTTGCAGAACTCTTTGAAGAAAGCCTGAAAACCCTCAATCTTCAGCCGGGTGCGATCATCACCGGTATCGTTGTCGACATCGACGGCGACTGGGTTACCGTACACGCTGGCCTGAAGTCCGAGGGCGTCATCCCGCTCGAGCAGTTCTACAACGAAGCTGGCGAGCTGACCATCAAGGTCGGTGACGAAGTTCACGTTGCGCTGGACGCGGTCGAAGACGGCTTTGGCGAAACCAAGCTGTCCCGTGAAAAAGCCAAGCGCGCCGAGTGCTGGATTGTTCTGGAAGCTGCTTTCGCTGCCGAAGAAGTTGTCAAGGGCGTTATCAACGGTAAGGTTAAAGGCGGCTTCACTGTCGACGTTAACGGTATCCGTGCGTTCCTGCCAGGTTCGTTGGTTGATGTCCGCCCAGTGCGCGACACCACCCACCTCGAAGGCAAAGAGCTGGAATTCAAGGTCATCAAGCTGGACCAGAAGCGCAACAACGTCGTTGTTTCGCGTCGCAGCGTCCTCGAAGCCGAGAACAGCGCCGAGCGTGAAGCTCTGCTCGAAACTCTGCAAGAAGGCCAGCAAGTCAAAGGTATCGTCAAGAACCTCACCGACTACGGCGCATTCGTGGATCTGGGCGGCATCGATGGCCTGCTGCACATCACCGACATGGCTTGGAAGCGTATCAAGCATCCGTCGGAAATCGTCAATGTTGGTGACGAAGTTGATGTTCGCGTCCTGAAGTTCGACCGTGAGCGCAACCGCGTTTCGTTGGGTCTGAAGCAGATGGGCGAAGATCCGTGGGTAGCTATCACTGCTCGTTACCCAGAAGGTACTCGCGTACAAGCTCGCGTTACCAACCTGACCGACTACGGCTGCTTCGCTGAGCTGGAAGAAGGCGTTGAAGGTCTGGTACACGTTTCCGAAATGGACTGGACCAACAAAAACATCCACCCGTCGAAAGTCGTTCAGGTTGGCGACGAAGTGGAAGTTATGGTTCTGGACATCGACGAAGAGCGTCGTCGTATCTCCCTGGGCATCAAACAGTGCAAGTCCAACCCATGGGAAGACTTCTCCGGCCAGTTCAACAAGGGTGACAAGATCACCGGTACCATCAAGTCGATCACCGACTTCGGTATCTTCATCGGCCTGGACGGCGGCATCGACGGTCTGGTTCACCTGTCCGACATCTCCTGGAACGAAACCGGCGAAGAAGCCGTACGTCGTTTCAAGAAGGGCGACGAGCTGGAAACTGTCATCCTGTCGGTTGATCCAGAGCGCGAGCGCATCTCCCTGGGCATCAAGCAGCTGGAAGACGATCCGTTCTCCAACTTCGTTGCTGTCAACGACAAGGGTGCAATCGTCAAGGGTATCGTCAAAGAAGTTGACGCCAAAGGCGCCATCATCACCCTGGCCGACGACATCGAAGCTACTCTGAAAGCTTCCGAAATCAGCCGTGACCGCGTTGAAGACGCGCGTAACGTTCTGAAGGAAGGCGAAGAGATCGAAGCCAAGATCATCAGCGTTGACCGTAAGTCGCGCGTTATCAGCCTGTCGATCAAATCGAAAGACGATGCTGAAGAGCGTGAAGCTATCCAGAGCCTGAAACAGGCTCCTGAGGCAGCTGCTGCCGACACCACCATGGCTGCGCTGCTGCGCGAAGCAATGGCCAAACAGAACTAAGTTCTGCTTGATCGGTAGAAAAAGGGCGACTTAGGTCGCCCTTTTTTATTGCCTGCGATTTGTCGCCTGTTGTCAGAGGGTTGCGCAGCTGCCCGCGGCGTCTCAGCCCAACTGGTGCAAACCCCTCTACCCAGCGCTGCCCAACCCGGTGCACCGAAAAAGTTCCCCGCGCACCAATCTTGAATTTTTTTATTAAGTCAAGAACCGCCCTGTTCAAATCCTCCTGAGCGTGCTACAAACTGGTTAAGCAATGATCTAGCTGCTTGATAACGAAGGGAAAAACATGACGAAGTCGGAGCTGATCGAACGTATTGTCACCCATCAGGGTTTACTCTCGTCCAAGGACGTCGAGTTGGCCATCAAGACCATGCTCGAGCAAATGGCCCAGTGCCTGGCAACGGGCGATCGCATCGAGATCCGCGGCTTTGGCAGCTTCTCGCTGCACTATCGCGCACCTCGCGTAGGTCGCAACCCCAAGACCGGCCAGTCGGTAAGCCTTGAAGGCAAGTTCGTGCCGCACTTCAAGCCGGGCAAGGAATTGCGCGACCGGGTCAACGAAGAAGAGCACGAAACCGAAGCCTGAGTGCAATCAAAGGATCAGACCGATGCGTAACCTCAAGCGCGCCCTGGCGCTGCTGTTCGTCCTGCTGCTGGCAGCAGTGGTGATGTTCTTCGTGCTGGAGAACCAGCAAACCGTCGCCCTGGTATTGTTCGGCTGGACTGCCCCTGCAGTGCCCGTAGCACTGCCAGTACTCGCCGCCTTGGTGGTGGGCCTGGCCCTAGGTCCATTGCTTGGCGCCTACGGCGTCATGCGCAGCAAGCGCAGGATTCGTGCATCGGCACGTCAGGCGGCCTTGGCAGAGAGCTGAGGAAACGTCCTACAGCTTTAGCAGACATAGCTGATATGAAATCTGCGAAGAAAATGGAGTAATAGCCCGCTTCGTTTTCAACCCTGCGCAGGGCTTCAGCAGCATGACTTTCCCCGTTATCACGCATAATGGTGGCACCCGCGGCGTCACGGGTTCCTGTCATCAGCTGCACCTAGATTCCGCCACCAGCCTGCTCATCGATTGCGGGCTTGAGCAAGGCGCCGATGCCCGCCCTGATTCTTCCGCGCTGGGCTTCGATGTCAGCGGCATCCAGGCGTTGGTGATCACTCATGTGCACCTCGACCATGTCGGTCGCATTCCGGCACTGCTGGCCGCAGGCTTTCGCGGTCCGATCTTCTGTAGCGTGCCTTCCGCGAAGCTGCTCCCGCTGGTTCTTGAAGATGCCTTCAAACTCGGCATCAGTAGCGAGCCCGCGCAGGTAGCGCGTTTTCTGCATCTGCTGAAAAGTCTGGTTGAGCCGATCGCCTTTGGTCAGTGGCACAGTCTGATCGAGCAAGGGCACCTGCAATGTCGCATCCGCCTGCAGCGTGCCGGCCATCTGCTCGGTTCAGCGTACGTCGAGTGTGACATCAGTACCCCTGCGCAATCGTGCAGCACACGTGTGGTGTTCTCTGGCGATATCGGCGCGCCCCACAGCCCCTTGCTGTGTCCAGTCCAGCCGCCAGAGCGCGCCGATGTGCTGGTGCTCGAAAGCACCTATGGCGACCGCCTGCATCCTGACCGCAGCGACCGGCGCCAGCGTCTGGAAGCAGCGATAGATCGTGCCTTGGCTGACCAGGGCACGATCCTGATCCCCGCATTCAGTCTCGGTCGTACGCAAGAGTTGCTCTATGAGATTGAAGAGGTCCTTCACCTTAAAGGCCTGCTCGACACCTCGGGCGCGGCAGCCTGCGATGATCAGGTCGACTGGGCGCAGTTACCGATCATCCTCGACTCGCCGCTGGCTCAGCGCGTGACCCAGGTCTACCGGGAGCTGCATCAGTACTGGAATGACGAAGCCCGACTACGCTTGAGCGAAGGGCGCAAGCCGCTTGGCTTTTCCCAGTTGGTGTGTGTGGATAGCCACGCAAAGCACCAGCAAGTGGTCAACTATCTGAAGAGTACTGGCCGGCCAGCGATTGTGATTGCCGGCAATGGCATGTGTTCGGGTGGGCGGATCGTTAATTACCTCAAAGCCATGCTGGGTGATCCGCGGCATGAGGTGGTTTTTGTCGGGTATCAGGTCAAGGGGACGCCTGGGGCGGTTTTGCAGGCTGGTGCTGAGAAGGTGGAGTTGGATGGCGAGGCCTATCCGCGGCGGATCAAGGTCACGACGCTGACGGGCTATTCGGCTCATGCGGATCAGGCTGGGTTGGTCGAGTTTGCGCTCGGCGCGGGGAGGGCGGCCAGGCGGCTGGTGCTTGTGCATGGGGAGGGTGGGGCGAAGCGGGGGTTGGCGTCAGCGCTGCGCAGCAAATCTGCGGAACTCGGGTGCGAGGTGGACGTCACAGTCCCAGCTTGACCGTTTGGCAGAGCACGCTTTGAAGTCAGTGCGGAGTGGAACTTCCCAGGCTCAGACCTCTCTATAACGGATTAATGCTAAAGATATGTAATGGGCCATGCACATTGCTGAATTGCCGCTACGCTTCATCTTTACAGGTAGCAAGCCATGGGTTGGCGAAGGTCGTACCTGTTCAGGGAAGTCTGACTTCGACGGATCCAAGGAAAATTAGAATAAATGCGCAATGAACGTGAGCGCCTGAGTGGTGAGGGTGAAATTGATCTGGTCGAGTTGGTGCAGGGTGTCTGGAGAAGGAAGCTCTGGGTTGCACTGGTTGCACTGCCGGTAATTGGACTGAGTATCGCCTATGTGCTGCTCGTACAACCGGTATATGAGGCCAAGCTCTATGTTCAGCCGCCGTCGCAGAGCGAGATTGCTCAACTTAATAACGCTCGGGGTGGAGATTCAGGCTTGTCGACCTATTCCGTCAAGGATGTATACGACATTTACTTGAAGGCCCTGCAGTCAGAAGCACTACGTAACAAATTTTTCCGCACGGAATATTTGGCGCACCTCACGGATGAGCAGCGCAGTGGTTCGCGTGACGCGTTGTACAGTCACTTCAACAGTTTGATCAAAGTGTCTCAGGCTGGCAAAGACATGCCCTCTCGTTATGTCGTAACCGCTAATCTCGAAGACCCCCGTAGAGCTGCCGACTGGGTCACGACATACGTGGAAATGGCGTCTGAACGCGCTAAGCGAGAAGTGTTGAAGGGTAGCCACAGCGACCTCGCGATCATGGCTGATAACCTTGAGCGACAGATTCAAGCTGCCCAGGCCGGCGCGCGCAAGCAGCGTGAAGACCAGATTGCTCAGCTGCAGGAGGCGCTTGCTGTGGCTGAATCCATTGGGCTGAAGAAGCCACCGATTCTTGCAGGTGACTTGTCGTCAGAAATTTCAGCGGGCATGGGAGGCAGCCTGACCTACATGCGAGGGAGTGAAGCGCTCAGAGCTGAAATCGATACCCTCAAATCGCGCGTCTCCGATGATCCATTCATCAGCGAGCTCAGGTCCAGGCAGGAAAAGCTGGGTATTTATCGCAGTATCAGCATTGATCCATCCGCCATCGCGGTATATCAGCAGGATGGCGCTGTCGAGCAGCCTGATAAGCCAATCAAGCCTAAAAAGTCGTTGATCGTTCTGCTGGCTAGTGCGGCGGGCTTGGGTTTGGGGGTGATGGTCGCGCTTGCCAGAGATGTCTGGATAAGGCGCCGTGTCATGGCTTGAGTGCTGTAACGTGGCCGGTTCTTGTCCCCAACCATTGTTGGAAATTGCGAGAAATGCAACAATGCTCGCGGTCACCGATGGCATGGAAAAGCTGGACGCGCGCATGATGCGCTAAGCAGTGCCTGTCGTGGTAATTCTCAACCTATCTATCAGGCAAAGTGCATTGAACAGCGTCACGCGTGTACCGCCCGCTATCCATACCAGCGAAATAGACCTTTTCGATCTCGTCCGGCGACTGTGGCGACGTAGAGTTTTGATCCTCGGTGTGGCTGCCGTAAGTGCCGCACTAGGTGTTGTCTATGCTCAGCTTGCAACACCGGTCTATGAAACATCGACTATTTTGCGCCCGGTTGCCCTGAACGAGCTGGACGCCCTGAACCGGTCGAAAATCTACACCTTGCCGCCGGTTGCGGCGCTCAAGCGGGTAGGCGCGACCTTGGATTCCTATGACGCGCGGCTGGCCTTCTTCCGGGCACGGCCGGAGCTGATCGAGGCGTTCGCAAGCCCGGGCCAGAGTCTGGAGCAAGCGTTCGATGCGTTCAACAGCGATGCGCTGATGCTCATGCAGCCAGACCCCAAAAAGACTGATCTGCTCAGTACTTATATTGGTCTGAAGATTCGCTACGACCGGGGGCTTGATGGAGCCAGTGTGCTCAATGACTTTGTCGCTTATGCGGCCGAGCGAGAGCGAGCTCAGTTGGTCCAGGACCTGCAGATCATCAAGGCCAACCGCCTGACCGAAGTTGATGCCCAGCTGAGTTCGGCGATGGAGCAATACAGCGCTGGCAAAGAAAGCCGAATAGCGCGCCTGGAAGAGGCCGACGCCATAAAGCGTGCGGAGTTGAACGACGAGCTGAGCGCCCTGCGTGTGCAATCGAAACTGCGCAGAGAGGCGCGGCTGGCTCAGTTGGATGAGGCAATTGCCATTGCGCGAAGCCTGGGCCTGAGCCGGCCCTCTACACCGTCCCTGATGGCCAATGCAGATTCGGAAAGCAGCAATGTCATTCGCACCGAAGTCAACAGCCAGCAAACGCCGTTGTATTTCCTTGGCTCGAATGTGCTCGAGGCAGAGCGCAATGCGTTGCGCCGACGTACTTCCGACGACTTCACCGAGCCGCGCATCGCGCAGATTCGCAAAGAGCTCGTCATGCTGTCCACTAACCGCAAGGTGCAGATGCTCAAGGCGCGGGCTAATGACGCGGCCTTTCTTGAAGGGATCGAGACACTCCGAGCAGAAAAATCCCGCCTGCTTAACCTGGATACCAGCCTGCAAGGCCTGCGTTTGATCAGTGTCGACCAGCTAGCGGTTGAGCCGGTTCGTCCGATTCGTCCACGCAAAGCGCTGATCGTGTTGGTGGCGTTGGTGGTCGGGTTGATGCTGGGTGTGTTTGTCGCGCTGATTCGCAGCCTGGTCAAGGACCGCCTGCGGCAGATCCGTGTGCTGGAGATCAAAGGCACTGCAGAGCGCGTTTCTCCTGATGCAGTGGCAGAAACCGGGACGTCCCGGCTCGATACTCCGGCAACGAACGGCGCAGCAACTTAGCAGCGTAAGTGATGTCAAATGGCCGCATCGTTGCTGCCAAAGAACTGTTGGAACCTCGATGGTTAAAGCAATATGATTGCAGCGCCTTGGATTTCCTGCAGCGCGTGACGCACGGAGGTCGGCAACGACGGCGAGCGTATGCAATAGGGCGACGGCACCGAGGTTAGTAGCGGATCGATTCACTCGGCTGGTAATGAGTCGTCCAAGTTTTAGTACCCGCTGTACTGTCTTGACGACGGGCGGAAAATTCATGGTGAGTTGGAAAATATGACAGACATTAATGCAGTGGTAGAAAAGTTCAAAAGCCGCAAGGCTTTGATTGGTATCGTCGGTCTTGGCTATGTCGGTCTGCCACTGATGCTGCGATATAATGCCATTGGCTTCAATGTACTGGGTATCGATATCGATACATTCAAAGTTGATAAGCTCAACGCCGGCCAGAGCTACATTGAACATATCTCTGCCGCCAATATTGCCAAGGCGCGCGAGAGCGGTTTTGAGGCGACAACCGACTTCACCCGTGTCAGCGAATGCGATGCACTGATTCTGTGCGTACCTACCCCGTTGAACAAATACCGCGAACCGGACATGAGCTTCGTCATCAACACCACCGACGCGCTCAAGCCTTACCTGCGCCCTGGCCAGGTGGTTTCGTTGGAAAGCACCACCTACCCAGGCACCACCGAAGAAGAGCTACTGCCTCGAGTGCAGGAAGGCGGTCTGGTGGTCGGTCAGGACATCTATCTGGTCTACTCGCCTGAGCGCGAAGATCCGGGCAATCCGAACTTCGAAACCCGCACCATTCCAAAAGTCATTGGCGGTCACACCGCTCAGTGTCTGGAAGTCGGCGTCGCCCTGTATGAGCAAGCGATCGATCAGGTTGTTCAGGTCAGTTCGACCAAGGCTGCCGAGATGACCAAGCTGCTGGAGAACATCCACCGCGCCGTCAACATTGGCCTGGTCAACGAGATGAAGATCGTGGCCGACCGCATGGGTATCGACATCTTTGAAGTGGTAGACGCCGCAGCGACCAAGCCATTTGGCTTCACCCCGTACTACCCTGGCCCAGGCCTGGGTGGCCACTGCATTCCGATCGACCCTTTCTACCTGACCTGGAAGGCGCGTGAATACGGCTTGCATACCCGTTTCATCGAGCTCTCGGGCGAAGTCAACCAGGCCATGCCGGAATACGTGCTCGGCAAACTGATGGACGGCCTCAACGATGCAGGCAAGGCACTCAAGGGCAGCCGCGTGCTGGTCCTGGGTATTGCATACAAGAAAAACGTAGACGACATGCGCGAGTCGCCGTCAGTAGAAATCATGGAGCTGATCGAAGCCAAGGGCGGCGTGGTTGCGTACAGCGATCCGCATGTCCCGGTGTTCCCGAAGATGCGCGAGCACCACTTCGAGCTGAGCAGCGAAGCACTGACCGCTGAAAACCTGGCCAGCTTCGATGCTGTTGTGTTGGCGACCGATCACGACAAGTTTGACTATGCCCTGATCGAGAGCAAGGCCAAGCTGATCGTCGACAGCCGCGGCAAGTACCGCACGCCGACAGCGCATATCATCAAAGCCTGATTACCGACTTCGTCATGTCGATCCGCTTGCGCTTGCCGCGCGGGCGGATACTTTCGTTTTTACAGGATCAACCATGAAAAACTTCGCTCTCATCGGTGCCGCCGGCTACATCGCTCCTCGCCATATGCGCGCCATCAAGGACACCGGCAACCGTCTGGTGTCTGCCTACGACATCAACGACTCGGTCGGCATCATTGACAGCATCTCGCCGCAGAGCGAGTTCTTCACCGAGTTCGAGTTCTTCCTCGATCACGCCAGTAACCTCAAACGTGATCCGGCCACCGCCTTGGATTACGTTGCGGTGTGCTCGCCAAACTACCTGCACTACCCACACATTGCCGCAGGCCTGCGCCTGGGCTGCGATGTGATCTGCGAAAAGCCGCTGGTGCCAACCCCAGAGATGCTCGACCAACTGGCGCTGGTGGAACAGGAAACCGGCAAGCGTCTGTTCAACATCCTGCAACTGCGTCACCACCAGGCGATCATCGCCCTGAAAGACAAGGTTGCCCGTGAGAACAACCCGCACAAGTATGAAGTCGACCTGACTTACATCACCTCCCGCGGTAACTGGTACCTGAAGAGCTGGAAGGGTGACCCGCGCAAGTCGTTCGGTGTGGCCACCAATATCGGCGTGCATTTCTACGACATGCTGCACTTCATCTTCGGCAAACTGCAGCGTAACGTCGTGCACTTCACCTCCGAGCATAAAGCTGCCGGTTACCTCGAGTACGAGAAAGCCCGCGTACGCTGGTTCCTCTCGGTCGATGCCAACGACCTGCCGGAATCGGTCAAGGGCAAGAAGCCTACCTACCGTTCGATCACCGTCAACGGCGAGGAAATGGAGTTCTCGGAAGGTTTCACCGACCTGCATACCACCAGCTATGAAGAGATTCTGGCCGGTCGCGGTTACGGTATCGAAGATGCGCGCCATTGCGTCGAAACGGTCAACACCATCCGTAGTGCTGCCATCGTGCAGGCCGCTGATAACGAAGGCCATCCGTTCGTGGCAGCGCTGACCCGCTAAGGTCTCCAACACCATGGGTGGCTCTACGGGGCCACCTGTATACAGCTTGTTTGCGCAGGGTCCGTCTTCAGCGTGTCGAACAATAATTCCAATCTGCTGAACGCTGTCGGTGCGCCAAGGCAATCGACAGACATGCGCCTGGATGTCCAGGGCCTGCGCGCCGTTGCGGTATTGGCGGTGCTTGCTTATCACGCCAACAGTGCCTGGTTGCCTGCAGGTTTTGTGGGCGTTGACGTGTTTTTCGTCATCTCCGGTTTTATCATCACTGCGCTGCTGGCTGGGCGCACTGAACGTATCAACCTGTTCGAGTTTTATGCAGGCCGGATCAAGCGCATCCTGCCGGCGTACTTTGTCATGCTGGCAATTGTCAGCATCGTCTCGGCCGTATTGTTCCTGCCAGCGGACTACGGTTTCTTTGAAAAAAGTCTGAAGTCATCGTCGTTTTTCACCAGCAATCGCTACTTTGCCGACTTTGGCAGTTACTTCGCCCCGCGTGCCGATGAGCTGCCGCTGCTGCATACCTGGTCGCTGGCGATCGAGATGCAGTTCTACCTGTTCTACCCGATCCTGTTCATCTGTGTGCCGCGCAGATGGCGCTTGCCGGTGTTCGTTTTGTTGGGTCTGGCTCTGTTTGCGTGGAGCGGCCATCGCGTTGCCATGGGCAAGCAGGACTCCATGTACTTTGCGTTGCTGGCGCGCATGCCGGAGTTCATGGTCGGAGCCGTCGCCGCTTTGGCGCTGCAGCATCATCAATTGCCAGGCAAGCTGTCGGCCGCCGTGGGCGTGCTGGGCACGGTCGCGTTGATCTGTGCCTTTTGGCTCATCGATAAGCAAAACTTCCCCGGGTACTGGTCAGTCCTGCCCTGCGTCGGTGCCGGTCTGCTGATCGCTGCCCGTCGTGGCCCGGCTAGTCAGTTGCTGGCCAGCCGACCAATGGTTTGGATCGGCGGCATATCCTACTCGCTGTACCTGTGGCACTGGCCGATCCTTGCTTTCATCCGCTACTACACTGGCCAGTACGAGCTCAGTGCTGGTGGCGTGCTGCTGTTCGCAAGTAGCTCGCTGCTGCTGGGCTGGTTGTCTTATCGCTACATCGAAACGCCGATTCGGCGATCTGCCGGTCTTCGCCAACATGCGCCAAAGTGGGCACTGGCGACAGTCGTGACGGCCGCGCTGCTGGTTGCCGGCTCGCAGTTGAACCTGCGTGTGGTCGAGCCCGCGCCGGTGCAGTTGACCCGCTACGCGGCGCCCGAGCTGATCTGCCACGGCACCCAGGTTGGCGAGTGCAAGCGCGGCAAAGCCTATGCGCAGCCAAGTGTGTTGGTGATCGGCGACAGCCACGCCGCCCAGTTGAACTACTTCTTCGACGTTGTCGGTGACGAGACCGGCGTGGCTTATCGGTTGCTCAGCGGCAGCAGTTGTGTGCCAATCAAGGCTTTCGATCTGGAACGCTTGCCAGGCTGGGCACAAAAGCCGTGCAAGGCACAAAAGCCGTGCAAGGCACAAATTGATGCAGTGGCGCAGTTGATGCCGTCGTTCGACAAAATCATTGTGGCGGGCATGTGGCAGTATCAAATGCAGAGCCCGGCTTTTGTCGAGGCAATGCGCACCTTCCTGCTGGATGCCAGCCATGCCGGCAAGCAGGTGGTGGTGCTGGCGCAGATCCCTATGTTTGAGTCAAACGTACAGCGCCTGCGTCGGTTCGCAGCGCTTGGTTTGTCTGCGCCGCTGTTGCCCAATAGCCAATGGCAAGATGCCAATCGGCAGCTGCAGTCGGTGGCGACTGGCATCCCGAATGTGCAGTTTATGGACTTCGCCGACAGCAGCTTTTTTGCTCACGCGCCATACCAGGATGGTGAGCTCATCTATCAGGACAACCATCACCTCAATGAGGTGGGCGCACGTCAGTACGGGCACTTTGCAAGTGCTCGGTTGCAGCGGTTTTTCGATCAACCTCAATCCAGTGTGAGTCTCAAGCCATGAGTTATTATCAGCACCCCAGCGCGATCGTCGACGACGGCGCGCAGATCGGTAACGATTCCCGGGTCTGGCATTTCGTCCACGTCTGCGCCGGCGCGCAGATCGGCGCAGGCGTATCGCTGGGTCAGAACGTGTTCGTGGGCAACAAGGTTGTCATCGGTGACCGCTGCAAGGTCCAGAACAACGTATCGGTGTACGACAACGTGACGCTGGAGGAGGGCGTGTTCTGCGGCCCGAGCATGGTGTTCACCAACGTTTACAACCCACGCTCGCTGATAGAGCGCAAGGATCAGTATCGCGACACGCTGGTCAAGAAAGGCGCCACGCTCGGTGCCAACTGCACCATCGTCTGCGGCGTGACCATCGGTGAATACGCGTTCGTCGGCGCGGGCGCGGTGATCAACAAGGATGTCCCCGCCTATGCTTTGATGGTTGGGGTTCCCGCCCGGCAGATCGGCTGGATGAGCGAGTTCGGCGAACAACTGCAACTGGATGCCAACCGCGAAGCGGTGTGTTCGCATTCCGGTGTGCGCTACGTACTTAATGGCAAGACCCTGAGCAAGGTGGACGCGTAAGCATGATTGAATTCATTGATCTGAAGAGCCAGCAGGCACGCATCAAGGACAAGATCGATGCCGGTATCCAGCGGGTACTGAGCCATGGCCAATACATCCTCGGCCCGGAAGTCAGCGAACTCGAAGAGCGCCTGGCGGCGTTTGTCGGCGCCAAGTACTGCATCACCTGCGCCAACGGCACTGATGCCTTGCAGATCGTGCAGATGGCGTTTGGCATCGGTCCAGGCGATGAAGTCATCACCCCCGGCTTCACCTACATAGCCACCGCCGAAACCGTAGCGCTGCTCGGCGCCAAACCGGTGTATGTAGATATCGACCCACGCACTTACAACCTTGATCCCGCCTTGCTGGAAGCCGCCATCACGCCGCGGACCAAGGCGATCATTCCGGTCTCGTTGTATGGCCAGTGCGCCGATTACGATGCAATCAACGCAATCGCCGCCAAGCATGGCATCCCGGTAATCGAGGATGCGGCGCAGAGCTTTGGTGCTTCGTACAAAGGCAAACGCTCGTGCAACCTGACCACGGTGTCGTGCACCAGCTTCTTCCCGAGCAAGCCGTTGGGTTGCTACGGTGACGGCGGCGCTATCTTCACCAATGACGAAGAGCTGGCCAAAGTGATTCGCCAGGTAGCGCGCCATGGTCAGGACCGTCGTTATCATCACATTCGCGTGGGTGTAAACAGCCGGCTCGATACCCTGCAGGCGGCAATTCTGTTGCCGAAGCTGGAGATATTCGAGGAAGAGATCGGCCTGCGTCAGCAGGTTGCGGCATGGTATGACGTTGCACTGAAGCAGGCGGGCGTGTCGGGTACACCGTACATTGCTGAAGGCAACATCAGTGCCTTTGCCCAGTACACAGTGCAGGTGCAGGATCGCGATGCCGTGCAAGAGCGCCTCAAGGCGGCCGGAATTCCTACCGCGGTTCATTACCCGATCCCGCTGAACAAACAGCCGGCGGTCATGGATGAAAGCGCTGTGTTGCCGATTGGCGATGACGTTGCGACCAAGGTCATGAGTTTGCCGATGCATCCTTATCTGGATCAGGCTGCTGTGAAGGCCATCAGCGCCGCATTGGCACTGTAAGAATGTACCTAGCCACCCGGATCGACAAATCAGTACTGCTGAACGCAGTGTTGCTGTTTGCCTATTTTTTGGCATTGGTCTGGGTGAATAACAGCTACATCTATCAGCTTTACGGCTACATGGGCGCGGCAGAACGGCCTGTGGATTTCATTCAATACATGTACCTTTTGCTGCTCGCAGTCATTTGCGCGTTGCTCGCAGTGGGGCGTATTGAAAGGCCTGGTGACTTGCTGGTGGCTTTTTTTGTGCTCGTACTTGTGCCGCATGCATTGGTACTGAATGGTGCAAATCGTTTTTCACCAGAGGCCGGCCCCCTGTCTGGAGTTACGCTCGCTGTCGTGATTGGCGTATCGATCATTGGCCTGGCCAACAAGATTCGTTTTTACTCTCTAAGTAACGATTCTCAAGAGAGCCAAGGACGAAGGGTCTTGGCGCTGTTGTCCTGTCTCAACCTTGCTGTGCTGGCTTTCATAGTGGTTAAAAGCGCGGGTTACTTTTCTTTTGATTTTTTTGGCCAGTATGCCCGGCGTGCGCTCGCCCGAGATGTATTTGCAACCGGGACTGCAGGCGCCTATTTGGCATCGATTGGCACGCAAGCGTTGTTTCCGGTGTTGTTTGCCTGGGGCGTTTACCGGAAGAAAAAGCGTTTTGTGATGTTGGGTATTCTCAACGTTATGGTGCTATGGGGCGCGTTCGGACAGAAATATCCAATTGTGGTGCTCTGCCTGATATACGGCCTCATGGTGTATTTCCGCCGATTCGGAAGCATCAAATTGTCGTGGTTGCTGGGCACACTGCTGACCTTATTGGTGATAGGTGCTCTGGAACACGAGTTGTTCGGTTACTCCTACCTGAATGATTATTTTTTACGGCGTGCTTTTATCGTGCCCTCTACGCTGCTGGGCGCTGTGGATGCGTTTGTCGTTCAGTACGGTAGCAATCTCTACAGTGACACACTGCTGGGCGCGCTATTTGGCCAAGGTCGTGCGGATCCGGTGACATTCAGGTTGGGTGCAGAAATGTTCGACAGCCCAGAAATGAACGCGAACGTGAATTTTTTTGCCATCGCGTTTATGCAGTTGCGGTATATGGGCGTGGTGGTCGAGTCGTTAATAGTAGCCGGAATCGTCATCTTGCTGAACTACCTGTACTCCCGCCATGGTGCTGTCCTGGCGATCCCCGTTGCGCTATTGGTGGCGACGAAGGTTATTGAGCAGTCGCTACTAACGGTCTTGCTAGGATCCGGAATTTTTTTCATGTTGGTGTCCCTGGTGTTGATTACATTGCCGATCAGATTGCAGGCGAGGGTGGTCAAGTGAGCGCTTTGTTTTTCAACCGAATTATGCGTGTGCTCCTCGGCACGCTGGGTGCTCAGCTAATCACCATCGGCGTCATGTTGCTCTTGGTCCGACTTTACGCACCGGCGGAAATTGGTGGGTTTAGTGTGTGGCTGTCTGCAGCAACCATCATTTCGGTATTGCTCACTGGGCGCTATGAGCTGGCACTGTTTTCCACCCATCAACGGGAGGAGTTACACGCTGTAATAAAACTCGTGATTGTGCTGGTGGTGATATTGTCGGTCGCGGTTGCCGGGCTGCTCTTGGTCCTACCGTACGTAACCTCTCGCTTGCCCTCCGAAATTACCCATTACTGGCTTGCCCTCGTAGCGGTTGCTGCGGGGTTGGGCATTAATAAATTGCTGCTGTCGGTGCTGACCTACCAACAAGCGTTCAATAAACTCGGCTTCGCTCGGATCAGCCTGGCAGCCTGCATCGCATTCTCTCAGGTCGCTGCAGCCTACTTGCTGCAGGGCGAGCAAGGGTTGATCTACGGGCAGATGCTTGGCGTTGTGATTGCCACCGGACTGGCAGCGCTGTGGGTGGGCAAGCCTCTGCTGCTTGGCAGCCTAGGTGCTCCTTCGGCCAAGCTCGCCATGGTAGCGCGCAGCTATTCCAACTTTCCCAAGTATTCATTGCCGGCCGATCTTATCAATACAGTGTCGAGCCAGCTGCCCATTATTCTGCTGGCCAGTAAGTTTGGCGGCGAAATCGCCGGCTGGTTCGCTTTGACGCTGAGGATGATGGGGGCTCCGATATCCTTACTCGCCGCCTCCGTGCTGGATGTCTTCAAAGAGCAGGCGGCTCGCGAATATCGGGAGTCTGGCAACTGTCGCAAACTGTTCTTGTCCACGTTCAAGGTACTTGCGCTGCTGGCGTTGCCGCCTTTTATCATTATCGGTTTCTTCGCAGAACCTGCGTTCGCCCTGATTTTTGGCGCCGAGTGGACGGAATCGGGGCGTTACGCGGTGTTACTGATACCTCTGTTTTACATGCGCTTTGTTGTCAGTCCGCTCAGCTACACGATCTACATTGCCCAGCGGCAGAACCTGGATTTGCTATGGCAACTGGTTCTGCTGGCCATGACCGTGGCATGTTTTATGCTGCCGGCCAACGTTGAGTCTGTCCTGACCTTTTACGCAGCGGGTTACGCGTTTATGTATTTCATCTATTTCTGGATTTCCTTCCACTGCGCCAAGGGAGAAGCCAAGTGATCGTTGTCGTTGATTATGGTGTCGGAAACATCGCTTCGGTTTTGAATATGTTGAAACGCGTGGGCGCTAAGGCCATTGCTTCGAACAGCCGGTCAGATATCGAAAGTGCTGAAAAGCTTATTTTACCTGGCGTCGGTGCCTTCGACGCGGGTATGCAGACGTTGCGCAAAAGTGGCTTGGTTGACGTTCTGACTGAACAGGTCATGAAGAAGCGCAAGCCAGTCATGGGTATCTGTCTCGGTAGCCAAATGTTGGGCATGCGCTCGGAAGAGGGCAGCGAACCCGGCCTGGGCTGGGTCGACATGGATATCGTCCGTTTCGAACCGCGTGAGCACCGCAAGATCCCGCACATGGGCTGGAACGAAATTGTAGCGGCGCAGGAGCATCCCATCCTTGACGGCCTGAACGGCCTGGATAACCCCAGCAGGTTCTATTTTGTGCACAGCTATTACATGAGCCCGCGCGATGAAAGCAATATTTTGCTGAGCGCCAACTATGATCAGCTGTTCACTGCTGCGGTCGTTAAAGATAACGTGTTCGGCTTTCAGTTCCATCCAGAAAAAAGCCACAAATTCGGTATGCAATTGTTCAAGAATTTCGTGGAGCTGATCTAATGCTCAGAAAACGTATTATTCCATGCCTGTTGCTCAAAGATCGCGGCCTGGTCAAGACAGTCAAGTTCAAAGACCCTAAGTATGTTGGCGATCCGATCAATGCGATCAGGATCTTCAATGAGAAAGAGGTCGATGAACTGATCCTGCTGGATATTGAGGCATCGGTGCTTAAGCAGGAGCCCAATTACGAATTGATCGCCGAAGTTGCCGGTGAGTGTTTCATGCCTATTTGCTACGGTGGTGGAATCAAGACCCTGGCGCATGCGGATAAATTATTTGCGTTGGGTGTGGAAAAAATTTCAATCAACGCTGCGGCGTTAGCCGATCTGTCGATCATCCGTGAGATAGCCAACAAATATGGCTCGCAGAGCGTGGTTGGCTCGATCGATTGCAAGAAAAGCTTTTGGGGCGGCTACACCGTGTATGCTGCCAGCGGATCTGTAGACACCAAGCGGTCGCCCGTCGAGTGGGGTCGGGCACTGGAGGGCGCCGGCGTCGGTGAGATTTTCATCAACTCTATAGACCGGGATGGCACCCAGAAAGGCTTCGATACCACGCTGATCGACAGTATCGTCAAAAGCGTACATGTGCCGGTGATTGCCTGCGGTGGTGCAGGCGCGGTGAGCGATCTCACCGATTTGTTCGAGCAGACCAACGTTTCTGCCGTAGCGGCGGGCAGCCTGTTTGTATTTCACGGGAAACACCGAGCGGTGCTTATAAGCTATCCAACTATCGATATCGCAAGTTTGCGATAGCTGACACACGCGCGCAGACAGTGCCTGTCAGCCCAGACGTGGGTGACGGCGAGAATCATAAGCCTGGGATCTAGCATGCAGATTTCAGGTTATAGACAGGGATTTTAGGAGAATGGCCTTGAGTAAGGTTTGTAGTCGTTGTGTCATGGATACATCGGATGCCGAGATAGTATTCGATGAGGCCGGTGTGTGTAATCACTGCCATAAATTCGACTCTGTGCAATCGCTGCAGCTGTTTAGCGGCGACGACGCCCAGCAGCGCCTGCAGAAAATTGTAGACCAGATCAAAAAAGACGGTGCCGGTCAGGAATACGATTGCATTATTGGCCTCAGCGGTGGTGTCGACAGCTCTTATCTTGCCCTCAAAGTTAAAGATCTTGGCTTGCGCCCACTAGTCGTACATGTTGACGCGGGCTGGAACAGTGAGCTTGCCGTCAGCAATATTGAAAAAATTATCAAACATTGCGGTTATGACCTGCATACCCACGTAATGAATTGGGAAGAGGTCCGAGATCTGCAGTTGGCGTACATGAAGGCTGCTGTCGCGAATCAGGATGTTCCACAGGATCATGCATTTTTCGCCAGCATGTATCACTTCGCCGTCAAAAACAAAATCAAATATATCCTCAGTGGCGGCAACCTCGCGACTGAGGCAGTCTTCCCGGATTCCTGGCACGGCAGCGCCATGGATGCGATCAACCTGCGAGCTATCCATAAGCAGTACGGCCAGCGCCCGCTGCGCGATTACAAAACTATCAGCTTCTTTGAATACTATTTTTGGTATCCCTTCGTCAAAGGTATGCGAACCTTCCGTCCACTCAATTACATGAGCTACGACAAAGCGCAGGCAGAGCAATACCTTCAGGAAGTAGTTGGCTATCGCTCTTACGCGCGCAAGCACGGCGAATCGATCTTCACCAAGCTGTTCCAGAACTACTACCTGCCGACCAAGTTCGGTTACGACAAGCGCAAACTCCATTACTCGAGCATGGTCCTTTCCAAGCAGATGACCCGAGAGCAGGCGCTGGAGAAGCTGGCAGAGCCGCTCTACGACCCTGCCGAACTGGAAATCGATATCGAGTACTTCTGCAAAAAAATGCGTATTACTCGTGAAGAGTTCGAGGCGTTGATGCAGGCGCCGATCCATGACTACTCCGATTTCGCGAATTGGGATAATCAGCAGACCCGTGCGAAGAAGCTCCAGTACCTCCTGCAGCGGGCCCTGGGTCGTCGCATCAATGTGTACTCATAAAGGGCAGTATTGGTCATGACACGAATTGCCCACCTTACTTCGGTGCACACTCGGTACGATATTCGTATCTTCCGAAAACAGTGTCGTACGCTCGCGAGCGAAGGTTATGAGGTTTACCTCGTCGTCGCTGACGGCAACGGTGATGAGATTAATGAGAATGTCCACATCAGCGATGTGGGGCGCCTGAGTGGGCGTCTGAATCGGATGTTCAAGACTACTCGCCGTGTCTATGAACGAGCCATGGCGCTGAATGCAGATGTCTATCATCTGCACGATCCTGAGTTGATACCAGTGGGCGTACGCCTGAAACAGCAGGGGAAGCGGGTTATCTTCGATTCTCACGAGGATGTTCCCAAGCAACTGCTGAGCAAACCCTACATGCACCCGGTGGTGCGTCGGGTCGTTGCCACACTGTTTTCCTGGTATGAAAAATACGCCTGTCCGAAATTTGATGGCATCCTCACCGCGACGCCTTTCATTAGGGATAAATTCAAGGCGTTTAACCGCAATGTGCTCGATATCAACAATTTTCCGATGTTGGGAGAATTGGACGCCATGGTACCGTGGGATCGGAAGAAGAATGAGGTCTGCTATGTCGGCGGTATTACGTCGATTCGCGGTATTCGCGAGGTTGTGCAAAGTCTTGACTTGCTCAAGTCCTCTGCGCGCTTGAATTTGGTTGGCCGTTTCTCGGAGCCTCAGGTTGAAACGCAGGTCAAAGCTCTCGCAGGCTGGGGTTGCGTCAATGAGCATGGTCAATTGGGCCGTGAAGGCGTTCGCGACGTCCTCGGCAATTCCCTTGCCGGACTGGTGACATTTCATCCAATGCCCAATCACATTGATGCACAGCCGAACAAGATGTTCGAGTATATGTCTGCGGGTATTCCAGTCATTGCCTCGGATTTTCCGCTGTGGCGCGAGATCATTGAAGGCAGCAACTGCGGCGTCTGCGTGAATCCACTTGACCCCGCTGCAATTGGCCAAGCAATAGACCACCTCGTTACACACCCGGAACTTGCAGCTGAACTGGGTCGCAACGGCCAACGTGCTGTCAACGAACGTTACAACTGGGATCAGGAGGCCAGCCGTTTGCTCGCCTTCTATTCAACTCTTCTAAGTGCAGGTAAGCCACAATGAAAATTTTGACGATTATCGGGGCGCGTCCTCAGTTCATCAAGGCAAGTGTTGTCTCCCAAGCTATCGGTGAGCAGGCCAACCTGAGCGAAGTCATTGTGCATACCGGCCAGCATTTTGATGCGAACATGTCAGAGATTTTCTTTGACCAGCTAGGGATTCCCAAGCCAGATCATCAGCTAAATATCAACGGTGGCACGCACGGTCAGATGACAGGGCGTATGTTGATGGAAATCGAGACGGTTATTCTTAATGAGCAACCTGACCGCGTGTTGGTCTACGGTGATACCAACTCCACGTTGGCCGGCGCACTGGCTGCTTCCAAGCTAAATATTCCTGTTGCGCACATCGAGGCGGGCCTGCGTAGCTTTAACATGCGTATGCCCGAGGAAATCAATCGCATCCTCACTGACCAGGTAAGTGACATTCTGTTCTGTCCTACCAAAGTGGCGGTTGAAAACCTCAAGAATGAAGGCTTCGAGCATAAAGCGGCCAAGGTGCTGAACGTGGGCGATGTTATGCAGGACAGCGCGCTGTTCTTCGCTCAACGCGCAGCAGCACCGGCAGGGCTTGATGCCGATGCTGGGTACATTCTGGCTACGTTGCATCGCGCAGAAAACACTGACGATCCGGTTCGGCTGACGGCGATCGTTGGGGCGCTTAACGAGATCAATCGCACCGTCGGTACGGTTATCCTGCCGCTGCACCCGCGCACTCGGGGAGTGATCGAGCGATTGGGCTTGAGCTTGGAAGTGAAGGTCATCGACCCCGTCGGCTATCTCGAAATGATCTGGCTCTTGCAGCGGTGCGGCCTCGTGCTTACCGACAGCGGCGGCGTACAGAAAGAAGCGTTTTTCTTTGGTAAACCTTGTGTGACGATGCGCGACCAGACCGAGTGGGTTGAGTTGGTGCACTGTGGCGCCAACCTGCTTGCAGGAGCCGACCGCGATAAGATTATCGAGTCAGTTGTGGCCAGCATGGGTAAAACCATCAATGACCCCGAGCAGATGTATGGCGGTGGGCGGGCAGCTAACGAAATTGCTGAATATCTGGCAAAACTGTGAGTGCGCCGTCTCCATGCAAAGGAATTGTCTAGTCACATGAAAGTCTGGTATGTGCATCCCTACGCAGGTGGGCCTGGGGTTGGGCGCTATTGGCGGCCCTACTATTTCTCAAAGCTGTGGAACCAAGCAGGCCACCAATCTGTGGTGATCTCTGCTGGTTATCACCACCTGCTTGAGCCAGATCGGAAACGTAGCGGGAATGTGAATATTCAGGGGGCTGAGTACGCGTACGTGCCAACCCTTCGGTACCTCGGAAACGGCGTAGGCAGAATGCTGTCCATGCTAATCTTTTCCCTGATGCTGCTACCGTTTTGCCTGCTGCAAGCCATTAAGCGTGGCCGCCCAGATGTGATTATCTATTCGTCGCCACACCCCTTCGGAGTGGTCACCTGCTGGCTTGCCGCGCGCTTCCTGCGAGCCAAGTTCGTGTTTGAAGTGCGCGATATCTGGCCGTTGAGTCTGACCGAGCTTGGGGGGCTGGCTTCCAGCAATCCACTGGTACGTATCACCGGCTGGATCGAGCGCTTCGCTTATGCTCGAGCCGATAAAGTTGTCAGCCTGTTGCCATGTGCGGAACCGCATATGGTCAGTAAAGGCTTGCGTACCGGTAAGTTTCTTTGGGTACCCAACGGCGTTGACAGTGCCGACATCCAGGCAAGCGTGGCCGATGACAGTAACGAGTTTCTGCGGTATGTGAAGTCCCTTCGAGACCGTGGCGCTTTTGTGGTGATCTATGCTGGCGCGCATGGTGACCCAAATTCTTTGGAAGGTTTGGTTCGTAGCGCAGCGATCCTCAAGCTGAACGGTGCCGATGTAAAGATCATATTGGTCGGCAAAGGCGAGCGAAAAGCCGAGCTTGAAGCAATTGCTGCCGCTGACGGTAGTGGACTGGTGGAGTTCTTTGGCCAGCAGCCCAAGGAGATCGTGATGGCGGCGCTGAAGCACGCCTCCGCAGGCTACATCTCGTTGAAGTCAGAGCCGATTTTCCGATTTGGGGTGAGCCCGAACAAGCTGTGGGATTACATGTTGGTTGCCCTGCCGGTGATCTTTGCCTGCCAGGCTGGCAACGACCCTGTGGGTGATAACCGCTGCGGCGTTTCCACCGATCCTGAGTCCGCTGAAAGTATTGCCTCGGCTATTCTTCAGCTTGCCCAACTCAGTGCCAATGAGCGTGTGGAGATGGGGATCCGCGGCCGCGACGCAGTGCTCCAGCAGTACACCTATGAGCGATTGGCAAAGACACTTCTGGATGGCGTCGGCGGCGGGAAAAGCTTATGAAGACGGTGATGGTTACCGGCGCTGCAGGTTTTGTAGGTGCAGCGCTGTGCCGGCAGTTGATCCAGGCAGGTTATGCCGTGATTGCTGTCGTGCGGCGGCTTGACCAGCAAGTCGCTCAGGTAAGTTATATCCAGGCGGACTTGCTCCATGCCGACCAGTTTGCCGATGGCTTTCCGCCGGTTGATTGCGTAATACATCTGGCAGGGCGCGCGCATGTTTTGCAGGAAAGCGCCAGCGATCCGCTCTCGGCTTTTCGTGCGGCTAATCGAGATGCGACGCTGCGACTGGCTGAGCAAGCCCTGAAAGCAGGGGTGAAACGATTCATTTTTGTCAGCTCCATTGGCGTTAATGGCAATCGAACATTGGCAGGGGCGTTTACTGAAGCCGCTTCACCAGCACCTTGCGCAGACTACGCGCTGTCCAAGTTGGAGGCCGAGAACGAATTGAAGGCCATGCTCCATGCAACCGCAATGGAGCTGGTGATTGTCAGACCGCCTTTAATCTATGCCGGCGATGCGCCGGGAAACTTCGGCCGGTTGCTTAAGCTTGTTTCCAGCGGGGTGCCGCTGCCGTTTGGGGCTGTCAAAAATGCTCGAAGTTTGCTCTCCAGAGACAACTTTTTGAGTTTTCTTCAACTGTGTGTCGAGCATCCTGCAGCCGCTGGCGAGACGTTCCTGATTGCCGACGGCGAGGATGTTTCAACCGCCGATATGGTCAGAGCGATCAGCGCTGGCATGGGTAAACGAGCCGCGCTTTTTGCTTTTTCCTTGCCCTTGTTGAAGATGGCCTCGAGCATGCTTGGTAAGGCTGCCATTTACGAGCAGCTCTGCGGATCTCTGCAGGTGGACGCTGGCAAAGCACGTGCGCTGTTGGGGTGGTCGTCTGTGGAAACCACTCAGGCGGGCCTTGAACGAGCGGGCCGGATCTACCAAGAACGTCGTAAGCGTCTCAATTAACGAAGTTGCCAGCTCCATACGCTTGTAACGGATGAAAAGGTTTCCATTTTGATGAAGATTTGGTTGATCGCGTGCCTGGCGGTTTTGCTTTGTTCCTTTGTTGCCACGTGGGCTTTGCGCCGTTACGCATTGGCAACCAAGTTGATCGATGTTCCCAACGCCAGGAGCTCACATACCATCCCTACCCCTAGAGGCGGCGGTGTAGCAATCGTTGTGGTGTTTCTGTTGGGTTTGACGTGGGCGACTGCCAGCGGCAGCATCGCCGCCAACTGGGGCTGGGCGCTTATCGGCGCTGGTGCCTTCGTCGCATTGCTTGGGTTTCTTGATGACCACGGGCATATCGCCGCCCGCTGGCGGTTGCTGGGGCACTTCTCGGCGGCGATCTGGGTGTTGCTTTGGGTGGGCGGTTTTCCCGCAGTCGAGCTGTTTGGCCAGTCTTATCAATTGGGCTGGATAGGCCACCTGTTTGCAGTGCTGTACCTGGTGTGGATGCTCAATTTGTACAACTTCATGGATGGTATCGATGGCATCGCCAGCGTCGAGGCTATCGGTGTGTGCGGCGGCGGCGCATTGATCTACTGGCTGACGGGGCATCCAGACCTTGCGGGCACCACGCTGTTACTGGCATTCGCCGTAGCTGGTTTCCTCGTATGGAATTTTCCTCCAGCCAAGATTTTTATGGGGGACGCTGGAAGTGGCTTTTTGGGCGTCACCATCGCTGCGCTCTCCATCCAGGCTGCGTGGGCTTTGCCCGCGCTGTTCTGGTCATGGTTGATCCTGCTTGGCGTGTTTGTGGTCGATGCGACCTACACCTTGATTCGCCGGATGGCGCGGGGGGAAAAGGTCTATGAAGCACATCGCAGTCATGGCTATCAGTTTGCGTCGCGGCATCACGGTCGACATTTGCCCGTCACACTAGGTGTACTTGTGATCAATACCGCATGGCTGCTACCTCTGGCGATAGCAGTTGCCCTGGGCTGGATTCCTGGGCTGGTTGGCACTTTGATCGCCTATATACCGCTTTGTCTTCTGGCTGTCAGATATAAGGCCGGCACGCTGGAGTAGGCCTGAGCCGCATGTGGGGCTGAGGGTTGATGTAAACTGGCAAGACTGCTCTCTCGGTGCTGCTCACCGGGCTGGGCGTTCAGTTGAGGGTGTAAGGGACGATGGATAAATTACGATCACGGATGTTGTCGCTGCCGCGTCGGCACAAGCGCGCGCTTCAGGTAGTGACTGATGTCATCTTGGTCTGGGTGGCAATGTATATGGCATTTGTCGTTCGGCTTGGCATTGACGAACTGGTCAATCCGATCAAGAGCCATCTGTGGCTTTTTGCAGCCGCACCAGTCGTAGCCATTCCAATCTTTATCCGCTTTGGTATGTATCGCGCGGTGATGCGCTACTTCGGCAATGACGCGCTGATCCTGATCATCAAAGCTGTCAGCCTGTCGGCGTTGATTCTGGCCCTGTTGGTGTATTGGTACAGTAATCATACGGTTGTGGTACCGCGCTCGATAATCTTCAACTATTGGTGGCTGAGCCTTGTTCTGCTGGGCGGTCTGCGGTTGCTGATGCGCCAATACTTCCTCGGCGACTGGTATGTCACCACCCAGCATGTGCCGTTTACCAATCGCGACAACGGCTTGCCCAAAGTGGCAATCTACGGTGCAGGTGCTGCTGGCAACCAATTGGCGGTCGCCCTGCGGATGGGCCGAGTGATGCATCCTGTCGCGTTCATTGACGACGATGAAGGCCTGGTAGATCGGGTAATCTCTGGGATCCAGGTTTACCGGGCCAGTGATATTCAGCGGTTGATCGATGTAACGGGTGCGGATGAAGTGCTATTGGCTATTCCATCTGCCAGTCGTGCCCGTCGTAGAGAGGTCTTGAGCTACCTCGAAAAGTTTCCGCTGCATGTGCGTAGTATTCCAGGTTTCATGGACCTTGCCAGCGGCCGGGTCAAGGTAGATGACCTCCAGGAAGTAGACATCGCTGACTTGCTGGGTCGTGATCCGGTGCCTGCGCAGGATGATCTGCTTGCACGCTGCATTACTGGGCATGTGGTCATGGTGACCGGCGCCGGCGGCTCTATAGGTTCTGAACTATGCCGCCAGATACTTTCCTTGCGGCCCACCACCGTACTGTTGTTCGAACACAGTGAGTTCAACCTTTACAGTATTCTCAGTGAGCTTGAGCAACGGGTTGCCCGTGAGTCGCTTTCGGTGCGGGTGGTACCGCTGCTGGGATCGGTGCGCAACCAAAAGCAGCTGTTTGACCTCATGAGCATGTGGCGAGTAACCACGGTCTATCATGCTGCCGCCTACAAGCACGTGCCGATGGTAGAGCACAACATCGCTGAAGGTATCTCCAACAACGCAATAGGCACGTTGTGCACAGCTCAGGCTGCACTGCAGGCCAATGTCGAGAACTTTGTCTTGATCTCGACCGACAAGGCGGTGCGTCCTACCAATGTCATGGGTAGCACCAAACGGCTTTCAGAGATGGTCCTGCAAGCGCTGAGCCGCGAAGTGGCACCGGTGTTGTATGGCGATGCGGCAAACGTTGCAAGTGTCAATAAAACACGCTTCACCATGGTTCGGTTCGGCAATGTGCTTGGCTCATCAGGGTCGGTTATTCCTCTGTTCCATAAACAGATCAAGAGCGGTGGGCCACTTACGGTCACCCATCCTAAAATCACCCGCTACTTCATGACAATTCCGGAAGCCGCTCAGTTGGTTATTCAGGCAGGCTCAATGGGGCAAGGAGGGGATGTCTTCGTGCTGGATATGGGTGAGCCTGTAGCAATAGCCCAGCTAGCTGAAAAGATGATCCACCTATCCGGTCTGAGCGTACGCTCCGAGAAAAATCCGTTTGGCGATATAGCGATTGAGTTCACGGGTTTGCGTCCCGGTGAGAAGCTTTATGAAGAGCTGTTGATCGGTGATGGGGTCGCCTCTACGTCACACCCTATGATAATGAGCGCAGATGAGGACTTCCTATCATGGGAGGACCTCAAGAACCAACTCGGTGAACTGCTTAAGGCAATGTCTGCGGAAGATTACGCGAGGGTACGGCAGATTCTGCGGAATACTGTAAGCGGTTACACTCCCTCCGGTGATATCGTGGATTGGGTTTACCAGCAGCGTCGACTGGATCTATGACTTGAGCATGAGATACATAGAGAAGTTGCACTGTTCGCGCATTCGGTAAAGTGAAAAGCCCCGGAGGCTCGGGGCTATACTCTTAAAGTTGTTTACCCTCTGCGTAGCCCTGCCATTTATCTGCCCTAGCTTTAAGTAAATTTTCGCCCGTTACTGAGCTCAATGCGCGAAGCTGGGCAATGTGAATAGCATGATACCTAGGCGCAATGTGCGGTGCTCTAGGCTGGAGATATGGGAGCCTCGAGTGTGTGATATAACTCAGGTCGTACGCTGAAAAAGTACCTAGGTCATAATACGGTAAGATTTTTTCTAGTGTTGCAATTCCGTCATCGAATATGTCTCTAGCTTCCGATGACTTTGCTTCGGTTGCCCAGTCATACAACCCAAGCAAAGTGAACATGTATCCGTTCAGCGTGAATACATTTGGTTCGGCAGGATACTCCAAGAAAAAAATTCGGTTCGCTAGTGAAGGGTCGAGATCCTTCAAAGTAGACATCGGCCCCATCGGGTATGGAGTCTGTAAGAACTTGAGGGCACGGTTTCCAGCTTCCAACCACTTCTGATTTTTATCAATTGAATAGGCCCTGGCGAAAACGCTCATTGCCATTCCCTGATCCATGCCTGATGTCCAGCCAGCAGCCATCGCCTGTGTCGAGGTGTAATGACGATATGGGTAGGCGTAACGTAATGCGCCGTCGTCGCTCATCAGCGTGAGCAATTTGTGAGCCAGTATAAAGAACTGCTTATCATTTTTGCTCTCGAGTGAACGACCATGCTCAGCCAAGGCAGCAATTGCGACAGTGCCAGCAGAGTAGTTAAACTTGCCACCTTGGAAGACCATTGGAATTCCTTGGTCATCCAGTTCTAGGGTTTTGCTAGGCCGGTGGAAGACCGTCTTACCATAATTCAGGTAATCCCCTGTCGACGAGTAGCTCTGAGATCGGAGGTCTGCATTCAGGCCTTGTTTCCTGTACTGAAATGCGTTTGATAGACCTAGATTTTTTTGCGACTGGCTTGGCGCGTGCTCAGGCCAGTGTTCCTTGCTGATGTCGCAGGCAGAAAGAGCTAACAAACCCAATATGATGTATATATGTTTTTTCATGTTCCTTGCCGTCCGTGTCTTCGGTGTCACGTCAATACTTCCATTGGAAGCTTAACTTTGTTGCTGTATTTATGATGTTGATCAGGATGTTATGTTATGGCTGATTGTCGGCTCGTTTTTTCTCCAAGTGTAACGATGCTTCAGGTTCATAAATGGTTTTTCAAAGAAGACATAGCTCAGTGGGGCTGCAATGAAGGTCAACCAGACACCAATATCTACAGCGGGTGGGAACGCGCCACCTGAGCGATACGGTCCATTGCCGGTGAAAACGCCCTGCCATACATATAGCCCATAACTAATAATGCCAAGGGTGGCAAGCGGTTTGAACTCAAGTATTTTCACAAGTAATGATTCCTGATTGTGAAAAATGTAGAGGACAAGAGAACTTACCGAGATTAGCCAAAGCACATCCGAATTTATGAAGGCTGGAGTGGCTAAGCCGAATAGTATGGGGATCAGTAAAATACCTGATGTTGATTTATTCGCCATAACGCGCTTGAGGCACGGTAGTGTGCAGATGAAAGCGAGTAAACATCCTGCTAAGATTGGAAGCATTGCGGGGAAAGTCCAGCGGTTTAGGTAGAAGCGCTGCGTTTCCGGAAAGGCAGAAGTTCCGAGCCATACGCACGCGATAGCGGCAGCGCTCGCAGTAATTATTGCGGTTTTTTTACCGGTCCAAAATATCAGGGGCCAGAGTAAGTAAAAATGTTCCTCGACTGATAGTGACCAAAAGTGTGACATCGCGGAGTATGCGCACTCTTTTGGGTAGAAATTTACTGTATATGTTAAGGCGTAACTGAACGAGCAGTTTGGTATGTTGGCCTTCCCGGTGTAGTCCATATACATGAGGAAAAATATGGCGAGGTAGTACAAGGGGAAAATTCTGAGTGCGCGCCTTTTGATGAAGGCGACAATGTCAACTTTTCCAGTTGCATCCATCTCTTTTATCAGAAGGTATGTGATCAAAAAACCAGACAGCACGAAAAAAACGTTAACTCCGGCTTGAGCGCTCAAAGCTGAACGCACTGCGCTGCTGGTTATGCCTAGCGCCTGCCATCCTTCAGCGTGAGACATGATGACAAGCAGCACGGATATGGCACGAAGGCCATCCAGTCCCTTGATTTTCGCAAACATTTTCAATCCTGACAGAGTGGGCGAACGGTCGCGATTCTACCTGAAACTGAGCGATATATGTTCTGCCTAGCGACAGCGGCTCGATGCTATTTCGCATCGTTCAGAAGGTTCACGTTCTGTGACCTGATCGCAGGACATGTGAATCCGTAGCTCGGCCGAGCTTGCCTGTGCTGAGCGCCGTCTTTGATCAGCCTAGGACGGGTAAAGGTGTGACCCTACTGGTTCCGGGAAGCGTTCACCAGATGAAGCCATCCCTCGAGATGATTGCAGACTGTCAAGCGCCAACCCAGTAGGTTGCTGGGTTGAATTTCCAGCGCAATCTAGATGGCGGCTCGCTAACAAATTCTCACGTTTATGTCTGCATCGCTGTCGCGTGTTTCGAGTTGGAGATGCCGCTAGCCCAACTCATGCTTTCGACCGGCCTTGCGACCCTAGCCCTGAACTATGCCCAGTACAGAATATCTGCTCCAAGGCAGTTAGAACGCTCTCAGCTTTAATTTCGAATCGGAAAACCAACGGCGAAAAAATAAAACCTAGACGATCATTATTTAACCCTTAATTAGCCGATGAACTCGGCGCTTTCGGCCTTAGTAGTGGTAGAGCATAAGAGTTTGGGCGCCAGTGGTTATAGTGACTAACAGGCACTTACTCATCATTGGTTTCCAACAGATGCTCCGGCGTCCCACATGCGAAAAGGCAAAATCGTCACTGCTCTATCGCATTGCAATGGTTTCAGATTATGTAGGTAATGTTTGGACAAAATAATCGAGTTTCGCTGACGAACGTCCTTGTTTACCTTTTGCCTGCAGCCAAGGAACGCTGCACCAAAACGTCCCATACGACAGGAGTGTCCCCAATGCGAAATACCGTTCTTTCCTACCTTCTACTCCCACTGTTCGCAGGACTTTCATTCTCAGCAAGTGCCGCGCCAGCGGCGCCCATTGAGCCCGTCCCAATCGTCACCCAAACCACCACAGCCCAACCCAAAACCAACCTAAACACCGCCGACGCCTCCACCCTCCAGCGCGAACTCAACGGCATCGGCCAGGCCAAGGCGCAAGCCATCGTCGCCTACCGCGAGGCAAACGGCCCGTTCCAGTCAGTTGATGAGCTATTGGAGATAAAGGGAATCGGTAACGCCCTTATGGAGCGTAACCGCGACAGGCTCACCCTGGAGTAAACCCGCAAGCGATGGCCGGCCTTGCGCCGGCCATCAATGATTCATAGGTCTTTGGATTCCTTGGCATCCATCTGCGCGTTACGTTCATGCACCTTGCGCAGCTGCTCCTCTGTCAACGGCAGCTTCTTCGCCGTATCCCGCAGCATCATCAAACCACCCACGATCGAGCCGATGGCAACGACCAATATCAACCAGGCATACCAAGGCATCGTCATTCTCCTACGGGCAGTAAAAAGCGTCGCTAGTACCAATTACGAGCGGACGCAACGCCCTTTGGTTCCATTATAGCCCTCGCAACCCCGGCCATTCTCGTGACCTGCGGCCTGCAAAGCGCACCCCACTTGGTTTACAATGCGCGCCGTTTACGACCCGCCATGAGACCCTGCCAATGCCTGCTTGCCAGACGCCCCTGATCGTCGCCCTGGATTTCCCTACCCGTGAAGCTGCCCTGCAGTTGGCCGACCAGCTCGACCCTGCACTGTGCCGGGTAAAGGTTGGCAAGGAACTGTTCACCAGCAGCGCTTCGGGTATCGTCGAGACGTTGTGCGCCAAGGGCTTCGAGGTGTTCCTCGATCTCAAATTCCATGACATCCCCAATACCACGGCGATGGCAGTCAAGGCCGCGGCCGAGATGGGCGTGTGGATGGTCAACGTGCACTGCTCGGGCGGCCTGCGCATGATGGCGGCGTGCCGCGATGTGCTGGACAAGCGTAGTGGGCCGCAGCCGTTGCTGATCGGTGTGACCGTGCTGACCAGCATGGAACGTGAGGACCTGGCCGGTATTGGTCTGGATATCGAGCCACAGGAGCAAGTGCTGCGTCTGGCGGCATTGGCAGAGAAGGCAGGGATGGACGGGCTGGTCTGCTCGGCGCTGGAGGCCACTGCACTGAAAGCGGCCCATCCGTCGCTGCAACTGGTCACCCCGGGGATTCGTCCTGCCGGCAGCGCACAAGACGATCAGCGCCGCATTCTCACCCCGCGCCAAGCACTGGATGCTGGGTCTGATTACCTGGTTATTGGTCGCCCGATCAGCCAAGCGGCCGATCCCGCCCAGGCACTTGCGGCAGTTGTTGCCGAGATTCGCGGCTGAATAAAGTCCTGCACAGCCCCCCCGGTAGATGAGTTTTATTTCATAGTCTCCGGGGGAACTACGACCAGCGCCTGAACTCCGTGCCGTTTTTTCTGTCAGAATTATCCGAAAATCCGGATTGAGGCAGACACTTTGGCGGCTACATCGGGCGGTACTGAGACTTCTAAGCCAGTCATTGGTGACTTTGCTGATGTGCGCAACATCGCCAAGGGCTCGGTCATCATCATGGCCTCGGGCAGCTCCGCCAAGGACTTCCCGCTGGAGCGCTTCGCCGGTGTGCCGGTAATCACCATGAACGGCGCCATCTCGATGTTCGCCGACACGGCGATCAAGCCGTTCTTCTATATCTGCACCGACACCAGCTTCCCCAAGCAGCAGCCCGAGTTATTCTCCCAGGCGTTGAGCAGCAGCCAGCATGTAGCCTTGTGGTCGGAGCAGATCGCCGAGGTGGCCGGTACTTGCTCTGCCAAACTGTATCCGTTGCAGAAAGCCGCTGGATTTTCCTTGAAACAGTCGATGTCGCAAGGCCAGTCCGCGTGCGTGCGCCCTCGTTTTGCCTGGAATGCGCGTGCACGCTCGATCGGTTTCAGCAAGGACCTCAGTGAAGGCTTTTTCGATGCGCGCACAGTGGCATATGCGGCGTTGCAGCTCGCTTATCATCTGGGCTTCAGTAGGGTATTCCTGGTCGGGGTAGACTTGAACCAGGCCGCTGGACGCTTCTATGAAACAGCCGACTCTGCCAAGTCGCCCTGTGGGCTTGATCAGCATTATGAAGGGCGGGTATTGCCGTCGCTCAAGCTGATGGCCGAGCGGGTGATAGATGAGCGCTTTGCCGTGTTCAACCTGTCTGCAGCGTCACGCATCCCGGCTTCGGTGATCCCAAAGATCACTGTCGAGCAAGCGCATTCGATGGTTTTCCGCAAAGGTGGTGCCAGGCCAAGGTCACTCAACGCTGAGCATCCCCAGCAGCAGCTGATGGCGGGGTAACGCCCAAAGGCGCTTCGCCCGCCATCCAGTGGCTACTTGATCAGACCTTCAACACCAACTTGCCGAAGTTCTCGCCGTTGAACAGCTTGAGCAGGGTTTCCGGGAAGGTCTCCAGCCCCTCGACCACATGCTCTTTGCTCTTGAGCTTGCCGCTGGCCATCCAGCCGGCGATCTCTTGTGCGGCCTTGCCATACTCCTTGGCGTGGTCCATCACCACAAAGCCTTCCATCCGCGCACGGTTGACCAGCAACGACAGGTAGTTGGCCGGGCCTTTGACCGCTTCCTTGTTGTTGTACTGGCTGATAGCGCCGCAGATGACCACGCGGGCCTTGAAGTTCAGGCGGCTGAGCACGGCATCGAGGATGTCGCCGCCGACGTTGTCGAAGTACACGTCGACACCTTTCGGGCATTCACGCTTGAGACCGGCCAGCACGTCTTCGGCCTTGTAGTCGATGACACCGTCAAAACCGAGTTCATCCTGCAGGTATTGGCACTTGTCCTTGCCACCGGCGATGCCGACTACACGGCAGCCTTTGAGCTTGGCGATCTGGCCGGCGATGCTGCCAACCGCGCCGGCAGCGCCGGAGATGACTACGGTTTCGCCCTCTTTCGGTTGGCCGACGTCGAGCAGGGCGAAGTAGGCGGTCATGCCGGTCATGCCCAGTGCCGACAGGTAACGGGGCAGGGGGGCGAGATTGGGGTCGATCTTGTGCAGGCCCTGCGGCTCGCCGGTGAAGTAGTCCTGGATGCCAAGGGCGCCGCTGACGTGGTCGCCGGGCTTGAAGTCAGGGTGTTTGGAGGCAGTTACTTCGCCGACGCCGAGGGCCCGCATGACCTGGCCAATGCCCACCGGCGGGATGTAGGACTTGCCTTCGTTCATCCAGCCGCGCATGGCCGGGTCGAGCGAGAGGTACAGGTTGCGGACCTGGATCTGACCCTCGGCAGGCTCGGCGGCGGGCCCTTGCTCAAAGCTGAAGTCTTCGCGGGTGACGGCGCCGACAGGGCGTTTGGCGAGCAGGAAGCGGCGGTTGGTCTGGGTCATGGGGGCTCTCACTGAAAAATGGACACTGCCTTTGATAGAGGTACGGACAGCCGCTGGCAAGGCTTGTGCGCGGGGCGAATGGCCGATGATCCATCAGGGTGATGGCCGGTATCGGCCCCGCTGCAACCTGTGCGCGTGGCTCAACCGCGCAGGCTGGCCTTGAATGCCAGTTGCGCGGGCGCGCTGGTGAGGATCGAATAGCGCGTGGTACGAGAGACCTTGTCAGTCAGAAAGCGTTCGAAGACGGGCTCGAATACCGCTCTGTTCAAGTGCGGTTGAGTGGCTGCGAGGTACGCCTCGCTGTACGCGCGGTAGTCGTCCAGTGCGACAAAACGCTTGATCCAGAAGTGGTAGAAGTAACCTATCAGAAAGCCCAGGCTGAAGTCCGGGTCGATCACCGTGTGCGCGCAGCACTCGAAATCGATCAGGCGCAGCTCGCCGCTCGGGCTGATGAGGATGTTCTTCGGGTGCGGGTCCATGTGCACGAAGCCATCGGCAAGCATCTGGCTGAACAGCGCGAACACCTGTGGCAGCAACGTTGCCGCTGTATCGGGGTGGGCGCTGAGGCGCTCATCGACGTTGCTGTGGTCGTCGAGAAACTCGATCAGCAGGTACTCGTCGCGCAGGAATGGGAAGCGCGCCTGGTAACCAAAGGCGGCTACCCTGGGCACCAGTTGCGACTTGCTGCCGGCCACCGAGAGGTTGATGAACTCGTTGGTCAGGTCGTGCAGGCCGTAGCTCTTTTTCAGGCCCAGATAGTTTTGCAGGCGCTTTTTCCAGTGCTGCAGGCGGTTGTGCTTGAGCACCCATTTGCGTTCTCCGTGCAGCAGGTAAACGCCGCGGGTGGCTTCGGGGATATCGAGCGTCTGGTGTTGCTCGGGCGCTGCCAGAAACGCCGTGATCGCAGAGGCAAGTGGTTGGCTCTGGCCTGGATCGAGATGAAAGGTGTTGCCCTGAATACGCTGGCGCGTGAAGGCGCCAGTCAGGTGCTTGAGGTGACGCATGGAGTGCTCCGACAAACAAGTCTGAAAACGCTGCTCAGCAGCCGGCCACCTGGCCTCTAAGGAAGATCTCGCGACGATCCAGGCGCCCGATGTGCTCATGCTTGGCGTATTCATAAACCCGCCGGAAGGCGGCCTTATCAATCACCGGGGCGAAGTTGTTCAGCGCAATGTCCACCCACGCGTCGTACTTGGCTTCGGTGATGTAACGGTAGATTTCCCGCAGGTAGAGAAAACCAAACTGGAAGCCGAGGGTTTCACTGGCAAACGCACTGGGCACGAAGAAGCTGTTTTCCAGGTCAATTGCTACCGGCGCGCCTGCCTGGCTGTCGCAGAGCATGACGTTGCCGGCCCACAGGTCCATGTGGGTGATGCCTTGCTTGTGCAGGCTGAACATCAGTTCGGTCGAGGCATCGAGCACGCGGTAGACGCTGCTGGGGTCTTGCTGCAGCACGCTGAGGCCATCGCTGTAGCCCTGCAGCAGGCGGGTGATGACGAACAGGTCCTGCACCAGCCCAAGCCGGGAGCGGGTGTAGCCAAAGCCCACCAGCTCGGGCACCGGGGCGCCGCGTTGATGGGCTTTGTAGGTATTGATGATTTCTTCGACGGCCCAGTCATAGGTGCCATCACTGCGCGCCGCGCCGCGCTGCACGCGCCACTTTTTCTTCAGGCTGTCGAGCTGCTCGCGCTTGGCGAACAGCTGGCTGCGCTCACAGTCCAGCGGTGCACTGATGCGCTTGGCGCCGGGCACGCGGGCGCGCTCGACCAGGCGTTCAAGGGCCGTACGGGTGTGCTCTGCCAGTGGCGTCTGGAAGTGCAGCGTGGTCCGGCGATGCTTGAGAGTGTAGGGGTACTCTTTTGGCCAGGTACTTGGGTCCGGTGACACACTGCATCCTTGCTGAATAGATCGGTTTTACAAACATTCACACTATTTTCACATTTCTTTCAGATTTGTCCTATAGGCACTGTGCTCTTTTTTGGATCCAAGACGTTGGCTGTGTTGCCGAGCCAGCGCGACGGCGATAGCGACACTGCCCGCCAGCAATGCCATGCCGAACAGCACCAACGCCATGCGCATGCCCAGCCAGTCGCCGATCAAGCCGGTAACGATCACCGGCAAACTGAAGCCGACATAGGCCAACAAAAAGAACCCAGCAGTGGCGCGGGTCTTTTCTTCGCTGGCCAGTTCATTCACCGCGGCCAGCCCGCCCAGGTAGATAAAGCCGTAACAGGCGCTGCTGGCGGCGACGGCGCCGAGCAGTACCGCCAGCAGCGCGCCGCGTTCTGCGCCCCAGGCCAGCAGCGCATAGCTGCAGGGCAGGATGACCAGCCCGAGCAGCACCGCCGTGGCACTTGGCAGGCGCTTGGCCAAGGGCTGAAACAGCACACCGCAGCTGATCACGCAGAACGTGGAAAACCCTGACCAGGCGCTCAAATCATGCTGACGCAGTACTGCCGGCAGCAGTCCGGTGACCAGCCCGACGCAGGCCCAGGCGAGCAGAATGGCGCAGCCATACATCAGGCTGCCGGGCGGGTAGCAAGGCAGGCGCAGCATGGCCGCGCGTGCTGCCTGGCGTGGCTCCGGCAGGCGCCAGACCAGTATCAGCGCGAGCGCGGCCAGCAGCAGGTGCAGATAAAAGCTGGCCGGGCTCAGGCTGGGCCCGCGTAGCAGGCACAGGCTGGTCAGCGCAGCGCCCAGGCCGAAGCCCAGTGAGGTGCTGGCAGTGACCCAACTGGCGGCGCTGCTGCTGCGCTCGGCAGGCAGCAGTTCGCTCATGTACACCGTAGCGGTAGCCGAGGCGAGGCCGGTGCCGATACCCAGCAGCAGCCGCGCGACACCAATGCTGTACAGGCTGGGTAGGCTGAGCGCGAGTAGGGTGGCAATGATCGACAAGCTCAACGCGGCGATGATCATCGGCCGCCGGCCAATCCGGTCGGCAAGCCCGCCCAGAGCCAGCAGCACCGGCAGCACGCCCAGCACATAGGCGGAAAACGCCACGGCGGTAGCCGTCGCGCCCAGCCCGGAGAGTTCGGCATAGGTGGTGTAGAGCGGCGCCTGCAGGTTGACTGCAAGGGTGATGATGCCCAGGGCGAAGGCGAGCAGGGCGGGGGCGTGGCGGTCGCGCATTGACGCAGGTCCTTGATTGAACGGGTACTGGCTGCAGGCTGCGCTTGCTGTGGGCGCGCAACAAGGCACAGCGGGCAGCCATTTATGCTTAACTGTTCGCATAAAAATCGCGAACAGTTGATCTATGCACCTCACCCTCGATCGCCTCAGCGCCGTGTCGCTGGTTCAGCAACTCACCACCCAGCTGCAAGCGTGGGTCGAGCAGCAACGCCTGCGTCCGGGCGCGCGGCTGCCGTCGATCCGGGCCTTGGCGAAAACCCACGGGGTCAGCGCCGCCTGTGTGATCGAGGCCTACGATCGGCTGGTGGCCAGCGGTTGGCTGGAGGCGCGCCACGGCACCGGCTTTTTCGTCGCTGAGCGCAAGGCCGGGCTGCCTGAGCAGGACGCAGCGCTGTGGGGCGAGACGGTCGATGGCAAGTGGCGGCAGTTCGATGAAGGCCAGGAGGCACTGCTCAAGTTCGGCTGCGGCTGGTTGCCGTCGGCCTGGCGCGCCGCAGATGAACTGGCCCAGGCCATTCGCCAGGTCAGCCGTGGCAACCCGGCCGACCTGTTCGACTATGCGCCGCCGCTCGGCCTGGCCAGCCTGCGCGAGCAGTTGCACAAGCGTCTGGAACGGCTGGATATCGCCGCAGGCACCGAGCGCATTGTCACCACCCACGGCGCCAGCCAGGCGCTCGACCTGCTGGTGCGCGCGTTGCTGCGTCCGGGCGATACGGTGCTGGTGGAGAACCCGGGGTACTACAACCTGTTCAACCTGCTGCGCAGCCACCAGGTAAACATGCTTGCCGTGCCGCGCACCGTCCATGGTCCGGATCTGGACGCGCTGCAGCGCCTGCTGGTCGAGCACCGGCCGCGCTGCCTGTTCATCAACAGCCTGTATCACAACCCGACCGGCACCAGCCTCACGCCCAAGGTCGCCTATCGCCTGTTGGAACTGGCCCGCGAGCATGACCTGCGGATCATCGAAGACGACATCTATGCCGACTTTCAGGAAGGCCCGGCGACACGGCTGGCGACTCTCGACAGTGAGCAGCGGGTAGTCTACCTGGCGAGCTTTTCCAAGACCCTGAGCAGTTCGCTGCGGGTCGGCTATGTGGTCGCCGATGCAGCGCTGATCGCGTGCCTGGCCGAGTTGAAGATGGTCAGCGGCATCGGCACTTCCCGGTTTGCCGAGCAGGTGCTGGCGCAGATGCTGGCCAACGGCAGTTATCGCAAGAGCACCCAGCGCCTGCGTGTGCGTCTGGGTCAGCACAGGGCCAGGCTGTTGGCCCAGCTCGAGGCATATGGCTGGCAGGTATTCGCCGAGCCCAATGGCGGCATGTTCGTCTGGGTGCGGGCGCCCGGGCACGATTTTGCCAGCCTCGAGCGCTTGGCGCTGGCGCATTCGGTGCTGCTCACGCCGGGTGCTGCGTTCGATTATCAGGGGGACAGCAGCGACTGGCTGCGGATCAATGTCGCCTATGCTCAGGACGTGCGCGCCCAGGGGTTTCTGCGCGCGGCGGGTGAGGCCAAAGGCGACCTCGATCATGCTCTGGGCGACATCACATAGCTATTTGACACTATTGTGGCGTCAATCCCTTGTGAGGGGGCTGGCGGCGTTGTCACTCTTGGCCTTCGCAACCGGGGGATGAGCAATGACGGCGAGCAAGCACGGTGTTCTGGCCAACCTGGGCATGGCCCGCAAACTCGGCCTGGGCTTTGCCCTGGTGCTGCTGCTGACCTTGGCGGTGGCGGCGATTGGCGTGGCTTCGCTGTACAGCGTCAGCCAGCGCTTCGACAGCCTGCGGCAGATGACTCAGTTCAACAGCGACCTGCTGCGCCTGCGCCAGCATGAGCAGGGTTTTGCCTTGCGTTCCGACAGCGAGGAGGCCGACAAACTGCGCAACGGCCTGCAAAATCTTCTTGAGCGAGCCCGCGGCGTGCCCCAGTTGAGCGCCACCGAAGCGGATCTGAGCGCCTATGGCCAGGCGTTCGACGCCTTTGTCGAGGCGGTGCAGGCCAAGGAGCTGGCGCTGGACACGGCCAGTTGGTCGGTCTCAAGCGTGGCCAACAACCTCGACGTGCTCCAGGCCGGCCTGGCTGATGACGGCGCCTACACCCTGAAACAATCCCAGGGCCAGCAAGGCAGCGAGTTCCTCGATCAGGCCACGCAGGTGGCAGCCGTCTCGCGCCTGATGCTGCAGGCGATGGACGAGGCCCGTGTGCGCCTGGAGCAAAGCCGCAAAGGCGAGGAGGTCAACAGTGGCCGCATCGCCCAGACCGTCGAGGCGGCCAGCCTGGTCGAGCAACTCAGAAGCGCAGTTGCCGACAGCGGCTATCAAGGTGTGCTCGCTGAGGTCGCCGGGCATATCGCCAGCTTTGCCGACAAGCTCAATGAATACACCGACCTGCTTGCGCAAGAGCAGGGCATCAAGGCGCAGTTGCAGGCGCGCGCCAATCAGGCCACCAGCGCGGTCGACCAGGCTTACGCCAGCCAGGAGCAGGCCATGCACAGCGAGCTCAAGCGCAACGGCGTGGCGATTGCCATTGCCACCGCGCTGGCGCTGCTGGTCGGCATGCTGGCGGCCTGGTTGATCACCCGGGCGATCGTCGGCCCGTTGCAGCGAGTCATCCGTCGCGCCCAGCGGATTGCTGCCGGTGACCTGGCCGGCGACGCCGAGGTGCCGCGCCGCGATGAGGTCGGCCAACTGCTGCTGGCGATGCAGCAGATGGCGGCGGGCTTGAGTGGCATTGTCAGCGGCCTGCAACAGGGTATCGAGCAATTGGCCGGCAGCGCCCAGTCGTTGTCGGCGGTCACCGAACAGACCAATCGTGAAGTTGGCAGCCAGCAGCAGGAGACCGAGCAGGTCGCCACCGCCATGCAGCAGATGAGCGCGACCGTGCACGATGTCGCGCGTAATGCCGAGCAGGCGGCGCAGGCGGCCGAAGTCGCCGACGGCAAGGTCGACTCGGGCCAGCAGGTGGTGCGTCAGAGCCTGCAGCGCATCGAGCAGCTGGCCGTGGCGGCAGAAGCGGCCAGCGCCGGCATCGACAGTTTGAGTGCCGAGATTCATACCATTGGCGATGTGCTTGAAGTGATCAAGAGCGTTGCTGGGCAAACCAACCTGCTGGCGCTGAATGCCGCCATCGAGGCGGCGCGGGCGGGCGAGCAGGGTCGCGGTTTTGCGGTAGTCGCGGATGAGGTGCGGGCGTTGGCCAAGCGTACGCAACAATCCACCGAGCATATTGAGCGCTTGGTCGCCAGCCTGCGCGGCAATGCCGAGCAGTCGGTGGCGCAGATTCGTGGCAGTACCGAGCTGGTGCGCCTGGCAGTGGCCGACACCTTGCAGACTGAAAGCGCCCTGGCCAGCATCGCCGTGGCGGTGTCACAGATCCAGCAGATGAACCAGCAGATTGCCGCTGCCGCCGAGCAGCAGAGCTCGGTCAGTGACGAGATCAGCCGCAGCGTCACGCAGATCCGCGGCAGCGCCGATCAGGCCGCGCTGGCGATGCAGGGCAATGCCCGCTCCAGTGTCGAGCTGGCCCAGTTGGGCGATGAGCTCAAGGGGATGGTTGGGCATTTCCGTTTGTAGGTTCTCCTGAATGGCTTGAGATCGTCGGGGCCGCTTTGCGACCCTTCGCGGGTAAACCCGCTCCCAAAGAGTATTGCATTGCCCGAGAGCGGCAGGGCTCCGCCAACCTTGTGGGAGCGGGCTTGCCCGCGAAGGGCTGCGCAGCAGCCCCAGCATTGCTGACCGGCATTCAAGAAGACAGGCCGTATCAAGCCCTGCGCGGGTTGAGGATCAGCAGGGTAATCACCCCGGCAACAATCCCCCAGAACGCCGAGCCGATCGAGAACAGGCTCAGCCCCGAGGCGGTGACCATGAAGGTGATCAACGCCGCCTCGCGCTCGCGTGGCTCGCTCATGGCCACGCTCAGGCCGTTCATGATCGAGCCAAACAACGCCAGTGCCGCAATCGACAGCACCAGCTCCTTGGGCAGGGCGGCAAACAGCGCGGCCAGGGTCGCGCCAAATACCCCGGCAATGCCGTAGAAAATCCCGCACCAGACTGCCGCGGTATAGCGCTTGCTCGGGTCTTCATGGGCATGCGGGCCGGTGCAGATTGCCGCACTGATGGCCGCCAGATTGACCCCATGCGAGCCGAACGGCGCCAGCAGCAGTGAGGCGAAACCGGTGGCGGTGATTAGCGGTGAGGCCGGCACCTGGTAACCGTCGGCGCGCAGCACGGCCACGCCGGGCATGTTCTGCGAGGTCATCGCCACCACAAACAGCGGGATACCGATGCTGATGGTTGCTGCCAGCGAGAAGCTTGGAGTGGTCCACACCGGTGTAGCCACCTGCAGGTTGAAGTGGCTGAAGTCGAGCAGGCCCAACGCCCCCGACAACGCCGTGCCGACCACCAGCGCAGCGAGCACGCAGTAGCGCGGCGACAGGCGCTTGACCAGCAGATAGCTGAAGAACATGCCCAGCACCAGCAGGGTACGGTGTTGTGCGGCGACGAAGATCTCGCTGCCGATCTTGAACAGGATGCCTGCCAGCAACGCCGAAGCCAGCGATGCCGGGATGCGCCTGACCAGGCGCTCGAAGCTGCCGGTCAGGCCGCAGATCAACACCAGCACGGCGCAGGTGATGTAGGCGCCGATTGCTTCGCCGTAGCTGACGCCGCCGAGGCTGGTGATCAACAGCGCCGCGCCTGGGGTCGACCAGGCCACGGTGATCGGTGTGCGATAGCGCAGCGACAAACCGATGCTGCAGATCGCCATGCCGATCGACAGCGCCCAGATCCACGATGAGATCTGCGCGGTGGTCAGCCCGGCCGCCTGGCCGGCCTGGAACATCAGCACCAGCGAGCTGGTGTAGCCCGTAAGCATGGCGATGAAGCCGGCGACCACCGCCGAGGGGGAGCTGTCTGCCAAGGGCCGCAGGCGCGCTGAGGTGGCATCGGTCATGGTGCTGTCCTTGTACATGTAAGTATTTTTTGCAGGCTAACGCGGCCAAGCTTGATCCTTGCCATACAGCGACCATTGCTTTTAGCCGTACAGTCGCCAACTATTGGCCCACGGTCGACAACTGCGCAGAGGGGAAGGGGCGATGTACAAGGTTTACGGCGATTACAAATCGGGCAACTGCTACAAGGTCAAGTTGATGCTGAACCTGCTCGGGCATGAATTTGAATGGCACCCGGTGGACATTCTCAAAGGCGAGACCGAAACCCCGGAGTTTCTCGCCAAGAACCCTAACGGCAAGGTGCCGGTGCTCGAGCTTGAAGACGGCACCTGCCTGTGGGAGTCGAACGCGATTCTCAACTTCCTCGCCGATGGCAGCGAGTTCCTGCCGACCGAGCCGCGCCTGCGAACGCAAGTGTTGCAGTGGCAGTTCTTCGAGCAGTACAGCCATGAGCCGTACATCGCCGTGGCGCGGTTCATTCAGTACTACCTGGGCCTGCCGGATGACCGCCTGGAAGAATACAAAGGCTTGCACAAGGGCGGCTACAAGGCGCTCAAGGTGATGAACAAGCAGCTGGAGATGACCCCATACCTGGTCGGCGAGCAGTATTCGATTGCCGATGTGGCGCTGTATGCCTACACCCACGTGGCGCATCAGGGCGGCTTTGACCTGGCTGGCTACCCTGCGGTGCGCGAGTGGCTGGCGCGGGTGGCCGAGCATCCGCGGCATGTGCCGATGGGGGAGTGAGGGCAGCGTAGATCGGGGCTGCGAACCAGCCCCGGCAGCCTCAGACTGTACCGAAGCGCTGATCCAGATAGGCAATGATCGCCTTGGACTCATACATCCAGGTCACTTCCCCGGCTTCTTCGATGCGCAGGCACGGTACTTTGACTCGGCCGCCGCCTTCGAGCAGCGCCTGGCGATGCTGCGGGTCGTTCTTGGCATCACGCAGCGCCACCGGCACGTTCAACCGATGCAGGTTACGCCGGGTCTTCACGCAGAATGGGCAGGCATGAAACTGGTACAAAGCCAGGCCCTTGGCCTGCTGCTCGACCGCAGCCTGGGCAGCGGCATTGCGCTTGCGCTTGGCTGGGCGGCTGATCAAGTCACCGAACACGATAAGCTGGCCGAGGCCGACCCGCAGGGCTTTGACGATCATGGGCAACTCCTGAACAAATAAAAAACCGACCCATCAGGGTCGGTTCGGGATCACCAGCCGATCACTTGATCAGGCTGAGAAACTCGCTGCGAGTCGCGGCATTGGCGCGGAACTCACCGAGCATCACCGAAGTGATCATGCTCGAATTCTGCTTTTCGACGCCGCGCATCATCATGCACATGTGCTTGGCCTCGATAACCACGGCCACGCCGGCAGCGCCAGTGACCTTCTCGATCGCCTCGGCGATCTGGCGGCTGAGGTTTTCCTGGATCTGCAGGCGGCGGGCGTACATGTCGACGATCCGCGCGACCTTGGACAGGCCGATCACTTTACCCTTGGGCAGGTAGGCTACATGCGCCTTGCCAATGAACGGCAGCATGTGGTGTTCACACATCGAATACAGCTCGATGTCCCGCACCAACACCATCTCGCTGTTGTCGGAGGTGAACAGCGCGCCGTTGGTGACCTCTTCCAGGGTCTGTTGATAACCGCGGCAAAGGTACTGCATGGCCTTTGCGGCCCGCTTTGGCGTGTCGAGCAGGCCTTCGCGGGAGACGTCCTCGCCAATCTGGCTGAGGATCTCGGTGTAGTTCTGTTCCAGGGACATGGATCTACCTGTGGGAGTAAACGCAAATACGCAAGGGTACGGCGGCAACGACGGCGCTGCAAGCGCGGCGTTATTCGTCGCGGCCGTCGAGCATGGTTCGTTTCAGAATCACGTATACCGCGCCAGTGCCGCCGTGGCGCGCCTGGCATGAGGTGAAGCCGAGTACCTGGGGGTGTTGGCGCAGCCAGGTATTGACGTGACTCTTGATCATCGGCCGCTTGCCGTCCAGGCGCGCCGCCTTGCCGTGGGTCACACGCACGCAGCGCACTTCCAGCTTGGTGGCTTCGGCGAGAAACGCCCAGAGGATCTCGCGGGCTTTCTCGACGCTCATGCCGTGCAAGTCGATGCTGCCTTCAAAGGCGATCTGGCCGAGCTTGAGCTTGCGCAGCTGGCTTTCCTGCACGCCATCGCGGCGCCATGACAGCTCGTCTTCGGCGGCTACGTCGATGACGAACTGGTCAGACATGCCGTCAACCACCAGCGGCTGATCACTGCGTACCGTGGCGGACTGGCGCAGGCCGGCCAGCTGCTTGCGGTCAGGCTTGGCTTTGCCGACCTCGGCGCGGTCATGCTTGATCGGCTTTACGCCGCGCACTTCGGCATGGAACAGGGAAAAGTCATCGTCTTGCATGCAGGCCTCCACGTGGGCCGGGGAGTTTACGCGAGTCTGCGGATCAGCGGGAGGCAGCAGGGGCCAGCTTTGCTGGTCTTTCGCGACACGAGGCCGCTCCTACAGGGGCCGCGTCCACCCAGCCTGACGCGGTCGCTGTAGGAGCGGCCTTGTGTCGCGAAAGGGGCGCAAAGCGGCCCCGAGGAACGTCAGTCGTGCTTCTTCATCAAGTGCGGGGCAATGTTCAATTCACGGCCACGGCGCAACCTAATCCGGCTGCGCCGCCACAACCAAACCCCCAGCCACAGCAACAACACGCCGCCACCCAGCACGGTCGCTGCCAGCGGCCGGTTGGCATTCAAATCCGCCAGCGCTGCATAGTTGCCCAGCAAACCGGCAAACCCGGCCATCATCAACAGGATGCCCAAGGTCGCGATCAGCACAGACAGGCCAGCGCCCAACCGCGCCGTCCAGTTGCGCGGCGGGCGCGAGCGCAGGCGCTTGGCGTCGAAACTGTCAGAAAGCTTCATTGCGGATTTCCTCTGCGCTATCGGCCATTCGACCCACCTGCAGTCACCCGGTTCCGCCCGCCCGGCAGGCGCCTAACCGTGCTCAGACCAGGCTGGCAGTCGGTGCAACACAGGCAAAGTTGTCGGCCATCACGGCCATTTCGCCCTGGTGAATCTGTGCCGCTGGAATGACCGTGTCCTTGAACGCCAGATCGCGCGTGGCGGAGGCATCTTCGACCAGCGTGCAACGATAACCATAGTCCTTGGCGCGGCGCACCGTGGTGCTGACGCTGGAATGGCTCATGAAGCCGCACACGATCAGGTCCAGATGGCCCTTGTTCTGCAGGGTTTCGTGCAGCGAGGTGTTCTTGAAGGCATTGGGCATGCGCTTTTCGATGACGATCTCGTCACCGCGTGGCTCCAAGCCTTCGATGAACTCGCCGCGCGGGCCTTGTGGATCGAACAGGCCGCCAACGGTGCCCAGGTGGCGCACATGGATGATCGGCCGGCCAGCCTTGCGCGCCGCGTCGAGCAACCTGGCGATGTTGGCCACGGCCTCGTCCATGCCCGACAGTTGCAGGGGACCACTGAGGTACTCCTTCTGCGCATCGATGATGATCAGGCTGGCGTTGCCCAGCTTGGCCGGCGGATAGTCGCGGCCGCTGAGGCGGAACATCGTGGTTGGAACAGACATCAAGGGCTCCTTGAGCAGGGCTTTTGTCGGGCTATTGTCCCCTGCTTGGCGACCAATGGGAATGGTTGACATTGCAAGCGATGCAATTACTGGCATCTGTCCCACCGGCAGGGCGTTGGTGGAACATTTCAGCGGGTGGGCCTGTTAGACTTTCAGGCTGTCTGAAAAGGAGTCCCCCGTGATCACTTCACGCCTGCGCACTCTGCGCGACCATATTCGCTGGGCGGTCAGCCGCTTCCACGAGAACGAGCTGTTCTTCGGCCACGGTGCCGACAATGCCTGGGACGAAGCCCGCCTGCTGGTGCTGGGCTCGGTGCATCTACCGTGGGAAATCGCCGACAGCTACCTCGACTGCCGCCTGGAAGACGATGAGCGCGTGCGCCTGCTGCACCTGCTCAAGCGCCGCATCGAAGACCGCGTGCCGACCGCTTACCTGCTCGGCGAAGCGTGGTTCTGTGGTATGTCGTTCATTGTCGATGAGCGCGTGCTGGTGCCGCGTTCGCCGATTGGCGAGCTGCTGGAAAAGCGCTTCGAGCCATGGCTGGCGCAGGAGCCTGCGCGCATTCTCGACCTGTGCACCGGCTCTGGCTGCATTGGTATCGTCGCGGCTGACGTGTTCCCCGAGGCCGAGGTGGTGCTGGCCGACCTGTCCTTCGACGCTCTCGAAGTGGCCAACCAGAACATCGAGCGGCATGGCCTCGATCAGCGGGTGTTCACCGTGCAGGGCGATGGTTTCGCCGGTCTGCCGGGGCAGCGCTTCGACCTGATCCTGTCCAACCCGCCGTATGTCGATGCCGAAGACTTCGCCGACATGCCGGCTGAATATCACCACGAGCCTGAGTTGGGCCTGGCCTGCGGCAACGATGGCCTGGACCTGGTGCGGCGCATGCTCGCCGAAGCGGCCGAGCACCTGACCGACAAGGGCTTGCTGATTGTCGAAGTGGGCAACAGCCAGGTCCACGTCGAGGCGCTGTACCCCGAGGTTGATTTCACCTGGCTTGAGTTCGAGCGGGGCGGCCATGGCGTGTTCATGCTGACTGCCGAGCAGTGCCGTCAGCACCAGGAGCTGTTCCAGGCGCGGGTCTGAGTTGATTGTTTTGGGGCCGCTTTGCGGCCCTTCGCGGGCAAGCCCACTCCCACAGGATTTTGCAGCGCCGCCGTAACCTGTGGGAGCGGGCTTGCCCGCGAAGGGCCGCAAAGCGGCCCCGCCTGGCTAGCCGATCAGCGTGTAGCGATCCAGATCAGCAGGCCTGCCTGGAACACCGCAAAGGCCACCAGACAGGTGATGGTGAAGCGCAGCCCGCCGTCTTCGCGACGGTACTTGGCCACGCGTTCATCCCGCTCGCGGATCTGAGCTTCTTTCTCCAGCAAGGTCTGCTCGGCCTGTTGCAGCATGCCGGCCGATTCGAGGATGTCCACCCGCTGGACTTTCTCGGTGTTCCAGCCGCCCTTGAGCTGGCTGACGGCAAGCGCGGGCGTGCGCCCTTTGAGCAGTTGCCCTTCTACGTACTCGACTTCAACACCGACGCAGCGCAGCACATTATCGCGGCGCAGGCGGGTGTCTTCGTTGAGTGCGTCCTTGTTTGGCAGTGCCACCGTCTCGATCTGGTAATGCGACCAGTTGGCCTGCAGCCACTGCACCGCCTGGGCGAACAGAAACCGGCCCAGGCCGCGGTTGAGCGGCTCCATCTGCAGCCCGTTTTCGCTGCCAATCGACACCCGTTGCAGCTGGTGATCGACGCGGATGTCGAGCTGATTCTGCTCTTTGCGCACCTTTTGTCCCGGCAGGGTGATCTGCATGCGCAGCAGGCTGTGCTCTTTGCTGTGGCGCTCGGCATAGCCAAACTGCACGAAACGCAGCGGCCGCGGGCCGGTGTGGCGGTCGGTGGGCAATGGTGCCAAGCGCAGCAACTGGAAGTGCTCGGCGGCCAGATCCGCCCAAGGCAGCGGGGCGCTCTCCGGGGCTTGCGGCTCTGCGGTCGCTTCGGCGGCTGGGGCATCGGTCATCACGGTCGTCCTCGAATCGGGGTCGGCCAGTCAAACGCGGGCCAATGCCTGCTTATCGGCAGGCGCAGGCAAGACCTGAGGGCGATCTACTCAGGCTGGTGGCAATTGCCGGATAAAAGCGACGATCCGCTGGCCAAGTTCGCGCGCCAGCGGCAGCTCTGGATTCTGGTAGGTTTCCCGCTGGCCACTGATGTCCCGCGGGCTGATGCGCAGGGTGTGGTTCATGCCATCGATCAACACCAGTTGCGCATCGGGCTTGGCCGCCTTGAGCAGCTCGGCGTCGGCCACATCCACCTGCACGTCGTTGCGGCCCTGGATGATCAGCGCCGGCACCTTGAGTTGGGCGAACGCTGCGGCCGGGTCCTGACGCAGCAGCGAGATCAAGTACGGCTGCACGGTCGGGCGGAATACCTGGCGCAGTGGCACCGGTACGTTGAGGCTGGTCTGCCCGGCCTGCAGGCTGTCGAGCAATGCGGTGCCCTGGGCCAGTTGCGCCGGCCCCAGGCGCTGGGCCAGTTGCTCACGGATGACCTCGGCCACCGGTCGCCCGCTGCCGGACAGGCTGATCACGGCGCTGGCGCCGGCTTGCTCAGCGGCCAGGGTGGCAATCAGCGCGCCCTCGCTGTGGCCGAGCAGAATCAGCGGGCCGAAGCGCGGGTCGGCCTTGAGCTCGTGCGCCCAGGCCACGGTATCGGCCACATATGCCTCGACGCTGAGGTTGCGTTCGTCTGGAGTCGCCGGCTGGCTGGCGGCCACGCCACGCTTGTCGAAGCGCACGCTGGCGATGTGTTCGCCGGCCAGCAGCAAGGCCAGCCGCTTGAGGTTGTCGATGCGCCCGCCCGCCGGGTTGTTGCCATCGCGGTCGGTCGGCCCGGAGCCGGCAATGATCAGCACCACCGGCGGCGGGGTGTCCTGTTGTGGCAACAGCAGGCTGCCGTACAGCACGCCATGGCCAGTATCGAGTTCGATCGGGCGTTGCAGAACGGTCGGGGCGGCGGCATTGGCGAGGGTGCTGCACAGCAGCACGAGCAGGGCGGTGAGGCGCAGCATGGGCAGGGCTTCGTAGTGAGTTGACGGTTTGACCCAGCGCTCTGACGAAGGTTCTGGCGGCTGCAGGCAACAAATCAGCCCGCAGACTCGTCGCAAGGCGGCTGCTTTCCGTATACTGCCCGCTGCACCCCATTCAGGCTGATTTCGCGGAGCGTCCATGTCCGGCAATACCTACGGCAAGCTGTTCACTGTTACCACCGCTGGCGAAAGCCATGGCCCGGCGTTGGTCGCCATTGTCGATGGGTGTCCGCCAGGTCTGGAAATTTCCCAGGCCGACCTGCAGCGCGACCTCGACCGGCGCAAGCCTGGCACCAGCCGTCACACCACCCAGCGCCAGGAGCCGGACGAAGTCGAAATCCTCTCCGGCGTGTTCGAAGGGCGCACCACCGGCTGCTCGATCGGCCTGCTGATCCGCAACACTGACCAGAAGTCCAAGGACTACTCGGCGATCAAGGACCTGTTCCGCCCGGCCCACGCTGACTACACCTATCACCACAAATACGGTGAGCGTGATTACCGTGGTGGCGGGCGCAGCTCGGCCCGCGAAACGGCCATGCGTGTAGCGGCAGGTGCCATCGCCAAGAAATACCTGGCCGGCCTTGGCATCACCGTGCGTGGCTACATGAGCCAGCTCGGCCCGATCGAAATCCCGTTCAAGACCTGGGACAGCGTCGAAGACAACGCCTTCTTCAGCCCCGACCCGGACAAGGTACCGGAGCTCGAGGCCTACATGGACCAGCTGCGCCGCGACCAGGACTCGGTCGGGGCCAAGATCACCGTGGTTGCCGAAGGCGTCATGCCTGGCCTGGGCGAGCCGATCTTCGATCGCCTCGATGCCGAACTTGCCCACGCGCTGATGAGCATCAACGCGGTCAAAGGCGTGGAAATCGGCGCCGGCTTTGCCAGCGTCGCCCAGCGCGGCACCGAGCACCGTGACGAGCTGACCCCGCAAGGCTTCCTCAGCAACAATGCCGGCGGCATTCTCGGCGGGATCTCCTCGGGCCAGCCGATTGTCGCCCACCTGGCCTTGAAGCCGACCTCGAGCATCACCACCCCAGGCCGGTCGATCGATATCCATGGCAATCCGGTGGAGGTCATCACCAAGGGTCGCCATGACCCGTGCGTTGGCATCCGCGCCACGCCGATCGCCGAGGCGATGATGGCCCTGGTGCTGATGGACCATCTGCTGCGCCACCGCGCGCAAAACGCCAATGTGCAGGTAACGACGCCGGTCCTGCGCCAGCTGTAAATTTCGCTCGCCACGGGCGGCCTGCGTGCGGGCCGCCAACGGCAGTACATGACGACCCCGCCCATGCCGCCCATCCCGTACTGGCGCCTGTCCAGTTTCTACCTCTGTTACTTCGCATTGCTCGGCTCTACTGCGCCGTTTCTGGCGCTGTATTTCGATCATCTGGGATTTTCTCCGGCGCGGATCGGCGAGTTGGTCGCGATCCCCATGCTGATGCGCTGCGTGGCGCCCAACCTGTGGGGTTGGCTGGGTGATCGCAGCGGTCAGCGGCTGTTGATCGTGCGCCTCGGCGCGCTGGCGACCCTGGCCAGTTTCTCGTTGATCTTCTTCGGCAAGAGCTACGCCTGGCTGGCGCTGGTGATGGCCCTGCATGCGTTCTTCTGGCACGCGGTACTGCCGCAGTTCGAGGTGATTACGCTGGCCCACCTACATGGCCAGACCTCGCGCTACAGCCAGGTGCGGCTGTGGGGCTCGATCGGCTTTATTCTGGCGGTGGTGGGACTGGGCCAGTTGTTCGAATGGCTGAGCCTGGATATCTACCCGCTGGCGCTGGTGGCGATCATGGCCGGGATTTTCGGCGCCAGCCTGTGGGTGCCTAATGCCCAGCCGGTGGAGAACGCCGAACGCAGCAGGGCAGGGGGCTTCGGCCGCCAGCTGCTGGCGCCAGGGGTGATTGCCTTTTACCTGTGCGTGGCGTTGATGCAGCTCAGCCACGGCCCGTACTACACCTTCCTCACCCTGCACCTGGAGCATCTGGGTTACAGCCGCGGCAGCATCGGTTTGCTGTGGGCACTCGGGGTTGTTGCGGAAGTGTTGATGTTCATGGCCATGAGCCGACTGTTCGCGCGCTTCTCGGTGCGCCAGGTGCTGCTGGTCAGCTTTGTTCTGGCGGGCTTGCGCTGGCTGCTGTTAGGTAGTCTGGCCGACCATGCTGGCGTGCTGATCGTTTCGCAGTTGCTCCACGCGGCCACCTTCGGCTGCTTCCATGCCGCCTCGATCGCCTTCGTCCAGGCCAGCTTCGGCGCCCGCCAGCAAGGCCAGGGCCAGGCGCTGTATGCGGCGCTGTCCGGCACTGGCGGCGCGCTTGGCGCGTTGTATGCGGGCTACAGCTGGAACCTGCTGGGCCCCAACTTCACCTTTGGTATGGCCAGCGTCGCAGCCTTTGCCGCAGCCGGTATCATTGCCACTCGAATGACCGATAGCAGGAACAGCCCCTGATGAGCATCCTCAGTGTTTTCCACCCGTCCAGCCCCGGCCAGCCGAACAAGGTTCTGACCCACCACGACGACATCGCCGCCACCTTGGCCGAGCACGGCGTGCATTTTGCCCGGCAACCTGCAGATGTACGTATTCGTCCGGGTACGCCGGATGATCAGGTGCTCGATGCCTGGCGTGAGCCGCTCGATCAGTTGCTGACCGCCAACGGTTTCAGCGCGGTCAGCCTGCTCAATCAGGCAGGTGCCATCGAGTCGCAGATCGACCTGCGCGACGAGCATGTGCACAGCAGCGACGGGCTGTTCGCCGTAATCAGCGGACGTGCTCAAATGGCTCTGCGTCTAGGCGAATTTGTTTTTGCGGTGGTATGTGAGAAGGGCGATGTGTTGCACGTGCCGGCACAGACGCGACGCTGGATTGATCTGGGTAACTCGCCGTTTTGCCTGGCGGCGCGATTGTTCCGCGATCAGCAAGGTGTGCAAGCACAATTCACCGGGGATCCGGAAGCAAGGGAATTTTTGGGGATGGACGAACTCTGAAGGATAGTGCTGGCGAGGATTGCGCCCTCGCCAGCGCTGCAAGGCTGCTCCTGTAAGGCCTGAACAGGCTGTGCAGGATCAGCTTCGCGCAGGTGCTTTTTGCTTAGCGATAAGTCGGCAGTGCAAAGCGCTGCTGGCTTTGCAGCATGTTGATCATCGGCAGTTCGCTGGCTTGTTCAGCCAGGTCGCGGCGGATAGCGCTGATGGCCCACGACAGCTGCTCGGCACTGTGCATTTGACCGTAGGTCAGTACACGGCGGGTAACTTTGCCATCGGCAGCACGCAGGGTCAGCAGGATACCGCCGTCAGGGCGTGGCTGAGTGTTGACCGAGTAGGCGGAAAAGACCGAGGCGAATTTTTGCTGAATAAGGTCCATATCAACTCCTGGCTGAATGTGTGTGCAGACGTTGAGTTGATGGTTGCAGTGACCGTGCCAGCTTTTGCCATGTAAAAAAACCCTTTAAAATCAGCAGCTTGAACCTATTATTGATTTTGCGCCTCGTGCAGTGTGCAAGGTCATGCAATTTGCACAGTGCATTTTGCAAGGTCATAGCCGCAGCCTCTTGCCCCCATAGAATCTGAACCTTTGACCCACTGGCAGTGCCTCACCAACACTTGGGCCATCCATTTTTCCAGGAGGTTACAGATGTCCGACCAACAGCCCGCCACCATGAATGACGATGAAGCAGCCGCATTTGCCGACGAGGTGTTCGACCGCGCCCGCCGTGGCGACGCCGACATGTTAGGGCGCCTGCTCGACAGCGGCCTGCCGGTCAACCTGCGTAACCACAAGGGCGATACCCTGCTGATGCTTGCCAGCTACCACGGCCATCATCAGGCCGTGCGCGTGCTGCTCGAGCACGGCGCCGATCCGCTGATTGCCAACGACAACGGCCAGTTGCCGATTGCTGGCGCGGCGTTCAAGGGTGACCTGCCGATGATCGAGCTGCTGATCGAGCATGGGGTACCGGTGGATGCCGCCGCTGCCGACGGGCGTACGGCGTTGATGCTGGCGGCAATGTTCAACCGCAGCGAAATTCTTGAGTTCCTGCTGGCCAAGGGCGCAGACCCGGTACGCCAGGATGTGCGCGGTGCCAACGCCCTGGCAGCAGCGCAGACCATGGGTGCGGCCGACACCGCAGCACGCTTGCAGGCGCTCGCCGGCTAACCCTCAGGGGGCGTTTGCGGCTATCCTTGGTGACATTTTTCACCTTGCAGAGCCCCCACATGAAAGACCAACTGCGCGAATTCATCAGCCTCATCGGTGCCGGCTGCATGCCCGATGACGAGATCGAGCGCATTGCCGACGAGGCCGCTCAGGCCTACGCCGACCCCGCCGCATTCCTCGCTGCCAACCCAGATATCAACTACGACGACAGCTACCCGATGCCGCTGGGCGAGTGGATCGTGCTCGGCAGCTTGCCGGAGACGGTGGTGTTCATCGGTGACAGCTATCAGGAGTTGTTCCAGGCGATCAGCGAGTCGTTCGACAGCAGCGTCGCCCTCAACCTCAAGCCCAAGCAACTGGCCAAGACCGAGGCGCTGACTGCGCTCAACCGCATTCAGGTGCAGATGGCTGCCTTGAACAAGGAAGCCGGCGGCTATGTACTGCTCAACTTCAGCCAGTTACTGGACGAGGAGCTGCAGATGGTCATGGTTGGCCAGCATGACCTGGCGCGGGTGCTGGAGCTGGGCCAGCAACTGAATATCAAGGTCGAGCCGGCACTGGAAGCCTTGAAGGTCGCCGTCCACGTCTGAGCCGGGGATCGCGCGCCGGGGTTAGCCCAGCGCGGTATCGAGAAACATCATCACCGCAAAGCCGCCCATCAAGCCCAGCGTTGCCGAAGTCTGGTGGCCATTGCGGTGGGTTTCGGGGATCACTTCGTGGGACACCACAAAGATCATCGCGCCAGCCGCCAGGCCCATGCTGATCGGGTAGGCCAGGGCAAAGCCGGTAGAGATGCCCAGGCCGATCACCGCGCCTAGCGGTTCCATCAAGCCCGAGCCGACAGCAACCAGCGCCGCTTTGAAGTTCGACAGCCCGGTCGCGCGCAGGGCCAGGGCGACTGCCAGGCCTTCGGGGATATCCTGAATGGCAATGGCGCTGGTCAGCGGCAGGCCGACAGCCATGTCGCCATTGGTGAAACTGACGCCGATGGCCATGCCCTCGGGCAGGTTGTGCAGGGTGATCGCCAGCACGAACAGCCACACCCGATTTATCCGCTCGGCCTCCGGCCCTTGCCGGCCGACGGTTTCGTGCTCATGCGGGGTGAAGCGGTCCAGGCCGAGCATCAGCAACACGCCCAGGCCCATGCCGACCACCACGGTCAGTGCTGCTGCTGCGCCGTTGCCGGTAATTTCCCGGGCTGCTTCCAGCCCCGGCAGAATCAACGAGAACGAACTGGCCGCGAGCATCATGCCGGCGGCAAAGCCGAGCATCACATCCTGGCTACGCGAGCTGACATCGCGCAGCACCACCGCCAATACCGCACCCAGCGCCGTCGCGCCAAAGCCGGCGAGGCCACCTAGGACGGCCAGGTGCAGGTTCTCCGAGTGATCGCCATTGACCGCATTCCACATGCTGGCGCCGAGCAAGCCGAGGATGGCCAGCAAGGCCACCCCCAGGCCGAAGCTCAGCCACGGCGACGCCTGCGCATGCTGGCGCAGACTACTGAACAGGCGGGAAACGGTCGGGCTGTCGACGGCGCTGTCGGTGTGAGCGGGGGGCATGCGAACCTCTGGGCAATGGATGAAGCAGTCTAAGCAGTGACCGCGCCTGCTCGCCAAGGATTCCCTTCTATCGACGTGATAGGCGACTATGCTCACCGGACATGACTTTATGGGGAGTACCTGCATGGGATCTACATTCAATGGCCTGATCGGCCTGATCATTCTTGCCTTGGATATCTGGGCGATCATCAACGTGGTCAAAAGCGGCGGGTCCACGGGCAGTAAATTGCTCTGGATCCTGCTGATTCTGGTGCTGCCGGTAGTGGGCCTGATCATCTGGGCCATCGCCGGACCGCGCGGCAACGTGCGCGTCTGACCCTTGGCGGCATTCAGCCCCGTGTCAGCGCGGGGCTGACTGCGCAGTCGCTGCTTCGTGACACAATTTTCACACTGGATTAACCAGAATCCGCGCCGCACAATGCCGCGTTTGCCCTATCGCCACGACCGCTGGCAGGGCTTATGGGCGCTGTCGCCTTCCCGCAAACTCCTAGGATCTCCCCATTCATGGCTAACACGGATGCCTTGAAACAACGGGCCGTGCCGGTTCGTTCCGCGCCAACCCTGCAATCGCACCTGGCCTACACCTTGCTCTGCGGCCTGGTCATCATGCTGATGCTCAGCCTGGTACGCCTTGGCCTGCTGGTCTACAACAGCGACATGATCGGCGATACGCCGTATTCCACGGTTGCCGAGGGCTTCCTCAATGGCCTGCGCTTCGACCTGCGGGTGGTGGTGTACCTGAGCATCCCGCTGCTGCTGGCGATCCTCAGCCCGGCCGCGATGGCAGCGCGTGGTGTATTCCGCGTGTGGCTGACGATCGCCTCGAGCGTGGTCATGTTCCTTGGCCTGATGGAGCTGGACTTCTATCGCGAGTTCCACCAGCGCCTCAACGGCCTGGTGTTCCAGTACGTCAAGGAAGACCCGAAAACCGTCCTGAGCATGCTCTGGTACGGCTTCCCGGTGGTGCGCTATCTGCTCGCCTGGGTGATCGGCACCTGGCTGCTGAGCCTGTTGTTCAAAGGCATCGATCGGCTGACCCGGCCTGCCAGCGGCGCGCTCCACGGCAACCCGCGCCCGCCTGTGGCCTGGTATTACCGCCTGGCCGTATTCATGGTGATCCTGCTGATTGCCGTGATTGCCGCCCGTGGCACCCTGCGCCAAGGCCCGCCAATGCGCTGGGGCGACGCCTTCACCACCGACTCCAACTTCATCAACCAGCTGGGCCTCAATGGCACCCTGACCCTGATCGACGCTGCCAAGAGCCGCTTCGGCGAAGATCGCGCCAATGTCTGGAAGCCGGTGCTCGATCAGCAAGTGGCACAGCAAACTGTGCGTGACCTGCTGCTGACGCCGCACGACACCCTGGTCGATGCCGACGAAGCTGCGATCCGTCGTGATTTCGTACCGCCAGCCGAGCGCACCCTGCCGATCAAGAACGTCGTGGTGATCCTGATGGAGAGCTTTGCCGGTCACTCGGTGGGCGCGCTGGGCAGCCCCAACAACATCACGCCGTACTTCGACAAGCTGGCCAAGGAGGGTCTGCTGTTCGACCGCTTCTTCTCCAACGGCACCCATACCCATCAGGGCATGTTTGCCACCATGGCGTGCTTCCCCAACCTGCCGGGCTTCGAATACCTGATGCAGACCCCTGAGGGTGGCCACAAACTGTCTGGCCTGCCGGCACTGCTCAGTGCCCGCGACTACGACGATGTGTACGTCTACAACGGCGACTTTGCCTGGGACAACCAGTCCGGTTTCTTCGGCAACCAGGGCATGACCACCTTTATCGGCCGTAACGACTTCGTCAATCCGGTGTTCTCCGATCCAACCTGGGGTGTGTCCGACCAGGACATGTTCGACCGTGGTGCCGAAGAGCTGGCAAAAAACTACGGCAAGAAACCGTTCTACGCCTTGCTACAGACGCTTTCCAACCACACGCCGTACGCGCTGCCCAAAGACCTGCCGGTTGAGCCTGTGACCGGCCAGGGCCGTCTCGACGAGCACCTGACCGCCATGCGTTATTCCGACTGGGCGCTGGGCCAGTTCTTCGAGAAGGCGCGTAAAGAGCCGTACTTCAAGGAGACCCTGTTCGTCATCGTTGGCGACCACGGCTTTGGTAACCATCAACAGGTCACCGAGCTCGATCTGGGCCGCTTCAACGTGCCGCTGCTGTTGATCGGTCCGGGCATCCAGGAGAAGTTCGGCGCGGTCGACCACACCGTCGGCACCCAGGTCGACATCGTGCCGACCATCATGGGCCGCCTGGGTGGTCAGACCCGTCATCAGTGCTGGGGCCGTGACCTGCTCAACCTGCCGGAAGGCGACCAGGGCATGGGCATGATCAAGCCATCGGGTAGCGAGCAGATCGTCGGCCTGGTCAAGGGCGACCGGATTTTGATCGAGTCCAAGGACATGACGCCGCGCATGTACCGCTACCAGCTGGGCCGCGAGTTCAAGGCCGAACTGATCGAAAGCCCGGATCAGCCCGAACTGCTGAAAAACCTCGAAGCCTACATCCAGACCGCTACCAAGAGCCTGCTCGACAACACCGCAGGCGTGGTCCACGGCACGCCCAAATAGGGCGCGCTGAGGCACCGTGAAGGGCTCGCCGGGTAACCGGCGGGCCCTTTTTCATGTGCGCCTGGCGAGCGCGCTGAACAACTTCTGCAGCCAGTGGTCAAGCTAGAACGGATGTCAGTCAATTCCGTATCCACCGAGGGTTATTCGATGAAAGAGTGGGAAGTCATCTTTGCCGACCAGAAAGGTGAACCGACGACGCTGCTGCTTACCGGCGATCAGCGTCCCAGTGATGAAGAGGCGGCACGCGCAATACGCACCAAGCTTTTTCCGCTTTTGAATGAACTGGATTTGAATGACTTCCAGGACCGTAGCGACGCGCCGACGGCACGCTGGCTCAAAGAGCAGAACGGCGTAACCATCAGCGACATCCGCGAACTGCCTTGAGCAGCCCCTCTGGCGTAGTGCTGCGATAAGCACTACGCTAGTCTCACGCATCGGCCTCTTCTGCGGGCCGACGCGGTTTTCTTCGCGTCTTGCATCAGCTCGATCAGCTCGGCTTGTTTGCGGCCCTTACCGGCGCCGGCAGGTGCGTAGTGCACGGAAAGTCTATCCATTGCATTATTCAGGAGGACGATTCATGAGCAGCCAGAACGACGACATCAGCAGCAATGTCCTGCGCCAGATGAAAGCTGGCGGTTTTGACTTCACCCAGATCCACCCCATCGAGTTCTATGCGGTATTTCCAGATGAAAGCGGCGCCCGCCAGGCGGCCGGGCGGTTTCGTGGCGAGTCGTTGAATGCTCAGGTACGAGAACGTGATGATGGCGGCTGGAACCTTGAGTTGAGCAAGATCATGTATGCAACCTACCGCGGCATCGGTGCCTTCGAAGAGGCCTTCGAGGGGGTGGTTTCGCCCCTCGGTGGCGAAGTCGAAGGCTGGGGCGTCAAGCACGAGCGGCAAACCGCTTAAGTGCCATGGCCATTCGCGAGTGCGCTCGCGAATGGCTCTACCTGCGGCTCACCCTTTGCGCTTGCTCATGTGCGTCAGGTACGCCAGCAGCGCGTCCAGTTCCTGTTCACTCAATACACTTTCGGCAAAGCCAGGCATTTTTGCCTGCGACCACTGGCGCAAGCTTTGTGGGTCGCGAATGTATTTGCGCAAAAACGCCGGCTGGAAGTACTCGGTAGGATTGTAGGGGCGATTCAGGTCCGGGCCGAACTGCGCATCACCGGCGCCATTGAGGCGGTGGCAGGCCATGCAGTTCTGTTGATACAGGGCAAAGCCCTGGCGTACCGGGTCGTCACTGGGCAGGCTGGCTTCGGGCAGCAGTGCCGGGAAGCGTTGCTCGACCGCTGCCAGGCGGCGAATGGTGGCGATCTGGAAGGGCCATTGCTCCGGGCGGATGGCACTGGCCTTAGGGTTGCTCCAGACCAGATAGAACGGCCCGGCGCTCGGCTGGTCTTTACCCAGTGCGGGCCATGGCTTGGCGCTGTCCTCTACCGCCAGCCACGCCTGCGCGGGGCCATTGGCCAACAGCGGCGTAGCGGGCATCTCGGCAGCAAAGCCATCCAGCGCAATGGCCTGCAGGTGTTCGCCTGGCTGCACGCCCTCGAGCAACACAGCCAAGGGCACTACGCGGTAATGCATGGGCCGCTTGTAGGCGACGTCTGCCGGAATGTCGATATCACGTGCCTGCGGATGGGCAAGCAGCTCAGCAGTTTGCCAATGGCGCGTGCGCTCACCCAGCTCAAGGTTCAGCTGCGCCGCAGCCACGGGCAGGCTGAGCAGCAGTGCCAGCAGGGCGAAGGTGATGCGCATAGGTAATCTCCAACCGGTGAGATCGGCAGATTACCTACGCAGTGTCTGAAATAGCCACACAAGCTGTCAGCCAAACAGCCGAGAAAGGTTCGGCAAGATCAGCAGCAAGGTGGTAGCGAACAATATGAGTCCGGCTTGGCGTACTTTTGATTGTCTGAACATGGCGGACCGCCTTCTTGTTGTTATTCCTGAATAGCCGTTGGCTTCCCTTTGCCGGGTCGGGTCGATCACAGCGGCGTGGCTACACGCCGGTTCTGCTGGCCTCCTGCTTTTGGGTATACATCCAACAGTAGGGTGTAGGTTATGCATGTTTGAGAACCCTTTGTTCTAAGTGCGGGCTTTGTCATTCAAGTTTCATTTAAGGCCACTTGCCAGCAGCCCGATATGTCTGGGCTAGACCGCTGCGCGATGGGGGTTACCAAGGGTGACACCCCTTACCGTTCGTCAGTACAGCCTACTTGCTTGTACGTGTCTTTCGCGGCAGTCTCTACAGCCAAACCCTCCTTGTGTCGTTCAGGACTATCGCTATGTCGTTACGCATCTGCATCCTTGAAACCGACGTCCTGCGGCCAGAGCTGACGGCGCAGTACCAGGGTTACGGCAGGATGTTCGAGCAGCTGTTCTTGCGTCAGTCGGTCAACCAGGCCGAGTTTCGTGTGTACAACGTGATGAACGGCGACTATCCCCCCGAGGGCGAGCGCTTCGATGCGTATCTGGTGACCGGCAGCAAGGCCGACTCATTCGGCGATGATCCGTGGATCCAGACCCTCAAGGCGTACCTGCTCAAGCTGTACGAGCGTGGCGACAAGTTGCTCGGTGTGTGCTTTGGCCACCAACTGCTGGCGCTGGTGCTCGGCGGCAAGGCCGAACGTGCCGACCGTGGCTGGGGCGTGGGCGTGCACCGCTACACCCTGGCTGCGCATGCGCCATGGATGGACCCGCAGGTAACCGAGTTGACCCTGCTGATCAGCCACCAGGATCAGGTCACTCAGCTGCCCAAAGGCGCCACGGTGATTGCTTCAAGCGATTTCTGCCCGAACGCTGCCTACCATGTGGGCGATCAGGTGCTGTGCTTCCAGGGCCACCCTGAGTTTGTCCATGATTACTCGCGGGCACTGCTCGATGCCCGCCAGGAGCATTTGGGGGACGAGGTTTACCAGCGCGCCATTGCCAGCCTCAAGCTGGAGCACCAAGGCGATCTGGTTGGCGAGTGGATGCTGCGCTTTGTTGCGCACGCACCGAGCGCCAAGGAAAGCGCCGCCTGAGGCAGTTGTCAGGCGCCGCCAGCGCGGCTCCTGCTTATCCCGCTACAACCAACCCGAGCGCTTGAAACTGGCGAACAGCCCGGTGCAGCCGAGGCCGATCACGCTCAGCACGGCAAAGTAGCCGTAGTGCCAGCTTAGCTCGGGCATATTCTGGAAATTCATCCCGTAGATCCCGGCAATCGCCGTCGGGAACGCCAGGATCGCTGCCCACGCGGCGAACTTGCGCTGGGTAATGCTCTGGCGTGACGACTCCAGCAGCATGCCGATCTCGATGGTCTGGCTGGCGATATCGCGAATGCTCACCAGGTCTTCCATCTGCCGGGTGACGTGGATCTGCACGTCGCGAAAATACGGGCGCATGTTTTTGTCGATGAAGGGGAAGCTCAGCCGCTGCAGCTCTTCGCTGATTTCCACCATCGGCGCCACGTAGCGGCGCAGGCGCAGGATGTCGCGGCGCAGGCTGTGCAGGCGGCGGATGTCGTCTTCCATCAGCGAACTGCTGAGCACGCTCTGTTCCAGCTCCTCGATCTCGCCGTGGATCGCTTCGCTGACTGGCTGGTAATTCTCGGTGACGAAGTCGAGCAGGGCATACAGCACGAAGTCTTCACCGTGATCGAGCAGCAACGGTCGGGCTTCGCAGCGCTGGCGCACCAGCGCGTAGGATTTGGAGTGGCCGTTGCGGCAGGTGATGATGTAGCCGTTGCCGGCAAAGATGTGCGTTTCGATGAATTCCAGCTTGCCGTCCTGCCGCACCGGCGAATAGGTGACGATGAACAGCGCATCGCCGAAGGTTTCCAGCTTGGGCCGGCTGTGTTTCTCCAGCGCGTCCTCGATGGCCAGCTCATGCAGGTTGAACTGGCACTGCAGGCTGGCCAGCTCTTCGGCGCTGGGCGCTTCCAGGCCGATCCAGACGAAGTGGCCGGGCTTTTTCGCCCACTCACTGCCCTCGTCGATGCTGATGTTGGTGACCTTTCTTCCGGCGCTGTACACCGCCGCTGCGACGACTCGACCCATGGCTGTCCGCTTGTTCGGTTGACTATGTCGGACAGCTTGGTCGGTCTGCGCCGCGCAGGCAACCTCGGCGCGGGCTCAGAGGGCAAAGTCCTGGTCGAGGATGATCGCTTCGTCGAGCGCATCGAGCAGGTCCTTGCGCACTTTCAGCTTGGTTTTCTTGTGCGCATTCATGTTCAGTTTTTTCAGCGTATGGGCTGCGCTGGTGGCGGCTTCAAGCAATTGCTCGGCGGGTACCACCGCATCGAGGAAGCCAGCTTCGCGGGCGGCCTGCGGGTCGAACATCTCGGCGTTGATCACCGAGCGGTGGAAGGCCGAGCGGCGCAGGCGATCGCGGGCCAGTTCGATGCCGGCGTGGTGCATGGTCATGCCGATGGCGACTTCGTTGAGGCCGATCTTGTACGGCCCTTCGACGCCGATGCGATAGTCGGCCGACAACAGCAGGAACGCCCCCTTGGCCACGGCATGGCCGGGGCAGGCGACGATCACCGGGAATGGGTGCGCGAGCAGGCGGCGGGCCAGGGTCGAGCCTGCGGTGACCAGCGAGACCGCCTGCTGTGGGCCCGAGGTCATTACCTTGAGGTCGTAGCCGCCGGAGAGGATGCCGGGCTGACCGGTGATGATCACCACAGCGCGCTCCACTACCGCACGATCAAGGGCGGCGTTGAATTCGGTGATCAGGTCTGGCGAGATGGCGTTGACCTTGCCGTTGTTCAGGGTCAAGGTGGCGATGCCGTCTTCGGCGTGGTAAGTGATCAGCTCGTTCATGGCAGAGTCCTTTAAGTGGCGTGGCGATGACGTTACCCAGCGCAGCTGCGCAGGTAAAGCAGCAAGGCTGACCGGCCAGTCAGCTGCGGCCATCGCGGCCACGGGTTGCGGCCGTGGCCGCCGTTGCGCGGGAAAAGCGCCGGGTACAATGGCAGCTTTGCCATCGGCCCCTGCAGCGATCCTCGGGTTTGCTTAAGCGCATGAAAATTCTGAAAAAAGCGCTTGCCAATAGCCGGCTCTTCGACTAAATTAGCGCGCCTCGACAGGCTGAATAGCTTGAAGAGAAACGGTGAAGTGTCCGAGTGGTCGAAGGAGCACGCCTGGAAAGTGTGTATACGAGAAATCGTATCAAGGGTTCAAATCCCTTCTTCACCGCCACATTCTACGAGAAGCCCTCGAACTGAAAAGTTCGGGGGCTTTTTGTTTTGGGCGCGGTTTAGCGGGCTGTACTTCACCTGCACGCGGTTGATGACCGCGTGCAGGTAGACGCTGGGTTAAAAACTCACCGAAGCCGACAACCGAGCCGTACGCGGGGCGCCCTGGAACAGATAGTTGTCGCCCAGATAATCACCGGTGTCGCGCCAGTAACGTTTGTCGAACAGGTTGTCGACGGTCAGGCGCAGTACCGTGTCATAGCCGCCAATGGCTGTGCGGTAGCGGCTGCCGAGATCGAACACGGTGTAGCCGCCGACTTCGACGTTACCGGCCTGGCTGGCGTACTTGCTGGCGCTGTAACGGGCGCCGCCGAGCAGGGCCAGGCCTGGCACCGGCAGGGTGTATTCGGCGTGCAGCGCGGCGCGCACCTTCGGCACGTTGATCGCCTGGTGGCCTTCGTAAGCGTCGGTGCCGCTGTCTTCGACCCGCGCGCGAATAGCTGCGACGCTGGCTTGGAGTTGCAACTTCGAGGTGGCCCAACCGCTGGCGCCGAGCTCCAGGCCGGTGTTTTTTTGCTGGCCTTGCTGGACGTAGGTAAAGCCACCGACCTCAGGGCGAGCATACTGGTAGGCCTGGCGGATCTGGAACAGCGCAGCGCTGAAGCTCATGCCTTGCCAGTCATGCTTGATGCCCAGTTCCAGTTGCCTTGAGAGCGTCGGGGCGAGGATTTCGCCCAGGTTGCTGGTGAACCACGGTGCCGTGCCCCCGGCCGAAAGGCCTTTGGAGTAGCTGGCGTAGACGGTGGTGTCAGGCTGCGGCTTGTAGATCAGCGCAGCATTTGGCAGCAGTTGATACTGCTGCGTGTGGCGGCCCGCAATGCCAGTCTCGTCCCAAGTCTTCTCATCCAGGCGCACTTCGCGGGCACCGAGCACGGTTTGCCACTGCTCGTTGAAGGTGATGCGGTCGCTGAAGAACACACCGTATTGGCGGCTGTCGAGGCGGCGCTCGCTGGCGCCAACGGCCTTGCTCGACGGTTCCAGTGGCGGCGCGCCGGTATCGATATTGCCGCTGCCGAGCCATTCGTTGTAGTACGGGCGTTGGTCGAGGGTACGGCGTTGCGCACTGGCACCTACGGTCAATTCGTGGCCGAGGCCCAGGGCATCGAAGCGACCATTGAGCATTGCCTGCGCCTCATCGGTACGACGGGTGTCGTCCGGGCTGCGGTAGTCATAGATGTCGTAATCGCCATTGCCGGCAAAGAACGCGCCTTCGCTCGAACCCCAGGCAAACGCACTGTAATCGTCGATCACCACCTTGCTGCGCGAAGCACTCAGCGTGCCGCTCCAGTCGTCATTGAAGCGGTACTCGAAGCGCCCGCCAAGGTTCAGCGAATCGTTCTGCACGGGCTTGGCCCATTGCTGATAAGCAAGCCGATCACTCGGATCGACCCCATGCGGCACTGCGCTGCCACCAAGCAGCTGATAACCCGGCACTGAGCGCTGCTCGCGGTGCTGATACTCGGCGTCCAGCTGCAAGGTGGCGTTGCTGCTGATCTGCCAGTCAAACGCCAACGAGGCAAAATCACGCTTGCCGTCGGCGTGGTCGACATACGAGCGAATGTCCTCGTGGGCGAGGTTGGCGCGCAGGCCGAACTGGCGCTCGCTGCCGAACCAGCCGCCAACGTCAGTGGCCAGATAGCGCTCGCCGTGTTCGTTGGTCGAGACGCTGACGCTGCGCACATCGGCGGCGCGTTTGGTCACGTAATTGATCAGGCCGCCCGGCTCGGAGACGCCACTCTGCAAACCCGACAAGCCCTTGAGCAGTTCCACCTGCTGCTTGTTCTCCAGTGCGACGTTCTGCTCGCCGGCGATGGTCTGGCCGTTGATCTTGTAGCTGCTGGCAGCATTGAGCTCGAAGCCGCGCACGTTGAAGTTTTCGTAGTAGCCAATCGGCGCATAGCTTTCGCCCACCGAGGCATCGCTTTGCAGCACTTCGCTGAGCTTGCGCACCTGGCGGTCTTCCAGCAGTTGCTGGCTGAACACGCTGATCGAGGCCGGGGTGTCGAGCAGCGCCGCTGGCTGCCAGCCGGCTACCTGCGCCTGACGCACCTGATAACCGTCGCTGGCCGAGACATCGGTCACCTGCAGCGGGGCCAGGGTCACGCCGTCAGCCAACGCCTGGCCACTGTGCAGAGCAAGGCCAAGGCTGAGCAGGCTCAGGGGCAGGCGAGGGCGAAGCGAGGTCATGCAGGGCTCCTGGAAAAACGCGCGCGCGGCACCGCTGCGCCGAGGGCAGGCGAGGCGTGGCAGCGGCAGCGGGCAGCCTGCTGGTATTGCGCCAGGCAGGCGAAAAAGGGGCGCCATGGTAGCAGGCGCAGCAGCGCCGGGCGCCCCTATTTCAGAGGCGCCCGTTCAGAGAAACGATTGAGCTGGCAGATAATTCAGCTCGCGGCAGCCGACGGGCGCGGCGGCTGCAGCTTGCGCCTGCGCTCGGCCAGAACCCACACCAGCAAGGCCAGCGTGCCGATCAGGATCCCGGCGACGACGATGGCTTTCCAGCCGCTGTACTCGAACAACTGCGTCCCCAGCAGTGAGCCCAGCGCGCCGCCGATGAAGTAGCAGGTGATGTAGCCGGCATTGAGCCGGGTGCGGGCCTCGGGACGCAGGCTGATCACGGCGTTCTGGTTGCTGACATGTACCAGTTGTACCGCCAGATCAAGCAACAACACACCGATCAGCAGGGCCACCAGCGACTGTTCGGCAAAACCCAGTGGCAGCCACGACAGCACCAGCGCACTCAGGCCCACGGTAGTGCCGAGGGCACCCTTGCCGCGGTCGGCCAGGCGCCCGGCCCAGTTCGCTGCCAGGGCACCGGCAGCCCCGGCCAGGCCAAACAGGCCGATGGCCGCCTCGCCATAGTGGTAGGGCTCGCGCACCAGCAAAAACGCCAGTGGGGTCCAGAACAACGCAAACAGGCTGAACGCCAACAGCCCCAGCAACGAGCGCAGGCGCAGCACCGGCTCTTCGGCGAACAGGCGAAACACCGAGCCAATCAGTGCCGGGTATTTCAGCCCAGCGTGGCTCTTGTGCTGCGGCAGGCTGCGGTATAGCGCGATGGCGCTGATCGCCATCAACACTGCCGCCAGCACATAGATGCTGCGCCAGCCGCCCAGCTCGGCCATGAAGCCCGCAGCGGTGCGCGCCAGCAGGATCCCCAGCAGCAGCCCGCTCATCAAGGTGCCGACCGCGCGGCCGCGTTGTTCGGGGGCGGCCAGGCTGGCGGCCATCGGCACCAGAATCTGCGCCACTACCGAAAACAATCCGGTCAGCGTGGTGCCGACCAGCAACCAGGCCAGGTTCGGAGCGCAGGCACTGATGACCAGGCCGACCGTGGCGATGGCAATCATGCACACGATCAGCCGCCGTTGCTCGAACATGTCGCCCAGCGGCGCTAGCAGCAGCAGGCCGGCGCCGTAACTGAGCTGCGCAGCGATGACGATGGTGCCGGCGCTGGCCGTACTCAGGCCAAACTGTTCGGCGATGCTGTGCAGCAAAGGTTGCGCGTAATAGTTGCTGGCAACGGCCAGGCCGGTGGCGGTCGCCATCAGCAGGATGAGGGCGCGCCTCAAGGTCGGGGAGGGCATGGCAGGTCCTTTGCTGGCAGTAAAAAGTACATCGAGTATTGGGGCTGCGTTGGCCCCATCCCAATTCAATTGCTGCATGGTAGCGATTACCAGGCGACCCCGTCGCGCTGTCTGGCGCAACGGGGCAGGTACTCAGGCCGAAAAGCCGCCATCCACGGTCAGGCTGGCGCCGGTGATGTAGCCCGCTTCGGGGCCGGCCAGATAGGCGACAAAGCTGGCGATTTCCTCGGCGTGGCCATAACAGCCGACGGCCATCAACGGGATCAGGCTGTCGGCAAAGTCGCCATCGGCCGGGTTCATGTCGGTATCCACTGGCCCTGGCTGCACGTTGTTGACGGTCACGCCCTGCGGGCCGAGGTCGCGTGCCAGGCCTTTGGTCAGGCCAACCAGCGCTGACTTGCTCATGGCATACGGGGCGCCGCCGGCAAACGGCATGCGCTCGGCATTGGTGCTGCCGATATTGATGATCCTCCCGCCCTGGCCCAGGTGCGGCGCTGCAGCCTGACTGGCTACGAACACGCTGCGCACGTTGACCGCAAGCATGCGGTCGAACTCGGCCAGATCGAACTCGGCGACAGGTGCAACGGCGAGCACGCCGGCGTTGTTGACCAGGATATCCAGCCGGCCGAAAGTCTCCACGGTGTTCTTTACCGCTTGCTGGACGGCGCTGGCATCGGCGCTGTCTGCGCGCAGCGCCAAGGCCTTGCCGCCGGCGCTATTTATCTCTTCGGCCAGGGCCTGGGCAGGCCCGGCGGAGCTGACGTAGGTGAACGCGACGTGTGCGCCTTGCAGCGCCAGACGGCGCACGATGGCTGCACCGATGCCACGCGAACCGCCTTGGACCAAAGCGACTTTGCCGGTGAGGATGAGGGAACTGGACATGGGCGAACTCCTGCTAGTGGGCAAGGCGAAAGGCCTTGGCATGGGCGCAGTATCCGCTGCCGATTAGCTACTGATAAGATGCTAATCACGATCAGCAGAGTAAACCCTGGGTTGCTAATCATGGCCATCGAGTCATTCAGTACGCTGGAATGCTTTATCCGCAGCGCCGAGGTTGGCAGCTTCGCCGAAGCGGCTCGGCGGCTGCGCCTGACTCCGGCCGCAGTGGGCAAGAACGTTGCCCAGCTGGAGTCGCGCCTGGGTGTGCGGCTGTTTCAGCGCAGCACCCGCAAGCTGACCCTGACCGAAGCCGGCCAACGCTTTTTAAGCGAGGTCAAGGACAGCTTCGGCACTATCCAGTCGGCAATGGCCAACCTGGCCAGCGCGCAGGGGCAGCCGGCGGGGCTGTTGCGGGTGAGCATGGGCACGGTGTTCGGCCGCCTGTACGTGCTGCCGCTGCTGGGTGAGTTCTTGCAGCGCTTCCCGGCGATCACGCCGGATTGGCACTTCGACAACCGCCAGGTCGACCTGATCGGCCAGGGCTTCGATGCGGCCATCGGCGGCGGCTTCGAGCTGCCGCCGGGGGTGGTGGCGCGGCGGTTGACTCCAGCGCATCGGGTGCTGGTCGCGGCGCCTGGGTTTATTCAAGGGCGCGCCGCGATCAATCAGCCGGAAGATCTGCTCGAGTTGCCCGGCATTCTTATCCGCTCGCCGCAGACCGGCCGCGTGCGGGCCTGGCCATTGACCAGTCGCGGGCGTGAGCAACGACCGCTGCAGTTGCGTCAGGCCATGACCATGAGCGACTCCGATGCTGCCTGCGCGGTGGCCCAGCAAGGCCTGGGGATTGCCTTGGTCAGCCTGCCGTTTGCCGTGCCGTACCTGCGCGCTGGCCTGCTGCAACGGGTGCTACCGGACTGGTACGTGGACGATGGCAACATCAGCGTTTACTACGCTGGGCACAAGCTGCTGCCGGGCAAGACCCGCGCGTTCATCGACTTTGTCGTCGAGCAGTTTGCCGAGCAGGGCCTGGCCAGCGCCTTTGATGCGCTGGAGCTGCTTTAGACGACAGCAACCACGGCGGACACCTGGGCCACGCCTGCCACCACCAGGCTCACTTCATCGTCCAGCCGCTTGCCGATCAACACTTGCCCCAGTGGTGAGCGCGGGGTGATCACGGTCACCTGCTGCGGCCCGTGGCCAATCTTCAGGCCGGCGCCCTCCGGGCCAATGAACACCCGACGCTGATCGCCTTGTTCGTCTTCGAGCGTGACCAGGCTGCTGATCTGAATGCCGCGTGCGGGGTCATAGTCACGCAGCACCAACTGTTGATAGGTCAGCAGCGCCTGGCGGATCTCGGCAGCGCGACGGGCCTGGCCGGTTGCCAGGTAAGAAGCCTCGAGGCCGAGGGTGTCGTACTTGTTCTCGGCCTTGTTCTCTTCGGCGGTGGCGGCTTCATAGGCGATCTGCGCGGCCCGCCGCAGTGCCTCGACGTCGGCTTCGAGGGCAGTGACGATGGCGCTGAGGACTTCATTCTTGTTCAGCATCAGTAACAGAACTCGAGTACGTTGGCCTGGCTCTTGTCGGTCGGCGCGGTGCGATTCTGCTGCAGCCAGAACTGGCACTTGGGCTTGTTCAGGTTACGCGGGTTGCCCTGCGCGGCTGCGGCGGCCTGCTCGGCTTCCTGGTTGTGCAGAATGTCCTTGTAGCGCTCGAACATCTGCGCCTGGGCATCGCCGGCTGCGGCCGGTGCTGGCGCTACGATTGCCGGTGCCAGCACCTGAGCGACCGGCTGCACCTGTTCGGGCCACAACCGCGCCGCCAGCCACAGGCTCACGGCAATCGCGACGGCGCCAAGCCACAGGCCGAAGGCAATACACAGCACCAGTTGCACGGGCTTGAGGGTAATCTTCAGTTCACGGCGGCGGTACATGGCGGCCTCCTGGCAGGGCGGGGTGGCGAGCATTGTCGCATGGCCGCCGACAAATATTCAGCGCGGTGCTTTTGTCGGCAGGCGTTTATCCGCAAAATCGCGGGTTTTACCGCGCAGCATGGGAGCGGCGATGAAAGCCAGCTGGGATATCTTTTGCACCGTTGTGGATAACTACGGTGATATCGGCGTGACCTGGCGCCTGGCCCGGCAACTGGTGGCTGAACATGGCCTGGCTGTTCGCTTGTGGGTCGACGACCTGAACGCCTTCGTGCCACTGTGCCCAGCCGCTGACGCCAACGCCGAGCAGCAGTGGCACGAGGGGGTCGACGTGCGCCATTGGCCGGCGGCATGGCCGGCCACTACACCAGCCGAGGTGGTGATCGGTGCTTTTGCCTGCCAACTGCCCCCGGCCTACATTGAAGCGATGAGCGCGCAAGCGACGCCGCCGTTGTGGCTGAACCTCGAGTACCTGAGCGCCGAAGACTGGGTCGAGGGTTGCCACGGTTTGCCGTCGCCCCAGCCCAACGGCCTGCGCAAGGTGTTTTTCTTCCCGGGTTTCACCGCCAGGACCGGCGGCCTGCTGCGCGAGGCCGGTTTGCTGGCGAGCCGCGACAGCCTGCAGTCAGCGCCAAAGCAACGGGCAGAGTTTTTGGCAGGGCTGGGCGTGCAGGTCGCATCCGGCAGCCGGCTGCTGTCGCTGTTCGCTTATGAGAACCGCCAGTTGGGCAGTTGGCTGCAGGCGCTGGCGGCAGGGGCGCAAGCGACTCACCTGCTGGTGCCACAGGGGCGAATTCTGGCGGACCTGGCGGCCTGGCTCGAGGTTGCCACGTTGGCGCCGGGTGCGCTGCATCAGCGCGGCGCGCTGACTGTGCAGGTGGTGCCATTCGTCAGTCAGGGTGATTACGACAAGCTGCTGTGGGCCTGCGACTTCAATGCCGTGCGCGGTGAAGATTCGTTCGTGCGTGCGCAGTGGGCCGGCGTGCCGATGCTGTGGCATATCTACGTCCAGGACGAGAATGCCCACTGGGAAAAACTCGAAGCGTTCCTGGCGCTCTATCGCCAGGGTCTGTCAGACCCGGCCAGCGTGGCGCTGACCGCATTGTGGCGGGCATGGAACATCGACGGCGACATGGGCCAGGCCTGGCAAGCGCTGCAGCCATACTGGGACGAACTGCAAACCCATGCCCGCGAATGGGCTGTCGCGCAAGCCGCTCAGCCGGACCTCGCCACAGCGCTAGTACACTTTTGCCGAAATTCGCTATGATACGCGGCCTCGATTTTTATAAATCCATCCAGATTCGGATATTTCGCAATGAAAACTGGTAAAGAAATCAAACCCGGTACCGTTCTGCGCATCGATAACGATCCGTGGCTGGTTCAGAAAGCTGAGTTCACCAAGTCGGGCCGTAACAGCGCGATCATGAAGACCAAGCTGAAAAACCTGCTGACCGGCTACAAGACTGAAACCGTATACGGTGCAGACGACAAGCTGGACGACGTGATCCTCGATCGCAAAGAAGCGACCCTGTCGTTCATCAGCGGTGACTCGTACACCTTCATGGACACCAGCGACTACACCATGTACGAGCTGAACGCCGAAGACATCGAGGCCGTTCTGCCGTACATCGAAGAAGGCATGGAAGACGTCTGCGAAGCGGTGTTCTTCGAAGACCGTCTGGTTTCGGTTGAACTGCCGACCACCATCAGCCGTAAAGTTGTCTACACCGAGAACTCGGCGCGTGGCGACACTTCGGGCAAGGTCATGAAGCCTGCCAAGCTGTCCAACGGTACTGAAGTTCAGGTTGCTGACTTCATCGAAATCGACGAAATGATCGATATCGACACCCGTGACGGTAGCTTCAAAGGCCGTTCGAAGAAGTAATCACTTCTGCCGAACGCAAAAAAACCCGGCGCTGGCCGGGTTTTTTTATGCCTGAAGATTACTCAGACGTTCACATGCAAGCGTACATCGACGTTACCGCGGGTGGCATTGGAGTACGGGCAGACCTGGTGTGCCTTGTCGACCAGCTCCTGCGCTGCGGCTTGTTCCAGGCCGGGCAGGTTGATCTCCAGGTCGATGTCCAGGCCAAAGCCACCGGGAATCTGGCCAATGCCGACCTTGGCGGTGATCGTGGTGTCTGCTGGCAACGGTTGCTTGGCCTGGCCCGCGACGAACTTCAGGGCACCGATGAAGCAGGCCGAGTAGCCGGCAGCGAACAGCTGCTCGGGATTGCTGCCTTCACCGCCGGCGCCGCCGAGCTCTTTCGGCGTGCTCAATTTGACTTCGAGCTTGCCGTCGTCCGAGCGGGATTTGCCATCACGACCACCGGTAGAAGTGGCTTGGGCAATGTACAGCGGAGTGACCTTTTGCATGACTAGCCTCGCGTAATGTGCTGCGCGCCGTGGCGCTGGTTGGTGTGGGATTTAAATTAGCGCGCAATTAGTTAGTGCGCAAGATAAATAGCTGGCCGTTTGTCGGAGATGCTGTCACAGCCTAGTTGCTATACGGCTTTTTGCAGGCTGGCGCGCAGGTCCAACAGCTCGGCCTGCAACTGCTGCAGCCGCTCCAGGCTGCGCCCGCTGGCCTGCAGAATGCACTGCGGCACGCGCTTGGCATCCTCATGCAGGGCATGGCCCTTGTCGGTCAGTTGCACCAGTACCACCCGTTCATCCTCGCGGCTGCGGGTGCGCTTGAGCAGGCCCTCGCTTTCCAGGCGTTTGAGCAGCGGGGTCAGCGAGCCAGGGTCGGTCAGCAGGCGATTGCTGATCTCACCTACGGTCAGGCCGTCCTGCTCCCACAACACCAGCATCGCCAGGTATTGCGGATAGGTCAGGCCAAGCGCCTGCAGCAAGGGCTTGTAAACCTTGGTCATCAGCAACGAGGTCGAGTGCAGGGCAAAACAGACCTGGTTGTTCAGCAGCAGCTCGTCGCAGGGGGCTTTAGTGTCGGCGTTCATGCAGGTCCTTGAATTCTTCAGATTTAAAATCTAGCACGCTGATAGCTGGCGCGCTCACTACCAGCGTAATTCGCTGCGCAGGGCAAGATCCCACGGCGGCAACGGACTGAACCGGCTCTTGAGGAATTCGAGCAGCAAGCGGCTGCGAGAGTTCGTTTCATGTTCCAGGCGTAATGCATAGATACCGCTGGTCTCGGCTGCAGGCAGGCCGTTTTGGCAGAATAACGGCACCAGGTCGCCGCGCAGCAGGTGCTCGCTGATCAGCCAGGTCGGCAGATGTGCCACTCCCAAACCGGCCAGGGCGCCGCACAGCAGGGTCTCGGCGTTGTTGGCTGACATGCGCATGCGGCTGGGCCGATACAGGCGCAGTTGGCCGTCGACGTTGAAGCGCCAGGCAAACGGTGGCGCCAGGCCGTCCCAGTCGAGGCCGTCGTGCTCTGCTAGTTCGCTGGGGCAGTTGGGCAGGCCACGGTTGGTCAGATACGCCGGGCTGGCGCAGGCCACGCGGACCATATAGGCCAGTGGTGTAGCAACCAGGCGGGTGTCGGCCAAGGGGCCGGCGCGCAACACCAGATCTACCTCGCCCAGGTGGCTGCCGTGCAGGTCGACGAAGCTGTCGATCAGGCGCAGGCGCACGTCCAGCCCGGGATACGCCGCGAGAAAGTCGGCAATCGCCGGGGCCAGGTGCAGGCGGCCGAAGGCGGCCGGGGCGTCGATGCGGATCAGCCCCTCAGGGGCGTTGCTCAGCGAGACCGCTTCGGCGCGGGCCAGGCGCAGCTCTTCGATGATGCGTCGCGCGCGTTCGGCAAAGGCCTTGCCGGCGGGAGTCACGCGTACGGCATGGGTGCTGCGCACGAACAGCCGGCTGCCCACTGCTGCCTCGAGACTGTCGATGCGCCGAGCTACGGCTGATGGGGTCAGAGGATGGCGCCTGGACGCGGCGGAAAAACTGCCGGTGTCGAGCACGTCGAGGAACAGGCTCAGCTGTTCGGTAAGGGCATCGGGGTTCATTCAGGCTCTGCTTGTGCGAGATACGCAAAGCCATTGTGCGCTGCTGTGCGTTTCCCTACCAGCCCGCAGTGGTTAGCATGTACACATTGTGTAACAGGCAGATGAGGCCCTGATGATCGAGTGGTTGCTGTATATCGTACTGGGCGCTGCATTGGGCACGGTGGGCGGGTTGTTCGGCATCGGTGGCGGCTTGATCGCGATCCCGGCATTGGGCGTGCTGTTCGGTCTGGACCAACAACTCGCGCAAGGCACCGCGCTGGTGATGGTGGTGCCGAATGTGCTGCTGGCGCTGTGGCGCTACAACCAGCGCAACCGCATCGAACTGCGCTACGCCTTGCCGTTGTCGCTGTGCAGTCTGTTGTTCGCCTGGCTGGGCTCGATCTGGGCGGTCGGCATCGATGCCCATTCGATGCGCCTGGGCTTTGTCGGCTTTTTGCTGGCGTTGGTGGTGTGGAACCTGGCGCGGATGTTCATGCGCACCGCACCGGCCAGCAGCCAGTTGCGTTATCCGTGGCCGTGGCTGGGTGTGCTCGGCTGTTTTGCCGGGACCATGGGCGGGCTGTTCGGGGTTGGCGGCGCGGTGGTTGCCACACCGGTACTGACCAGTGTGTTCGGCACCACTCAGGTAGTCGCCCAGGGCCTGTCGCTGGCATTGGCGGCACCGAGCACCTCGGTGACTTTGCTCACCTACGGCCTGCACCACAGTGTTGACTGGCAGATGGGCGCTGCCCTGGCCGTGGGCGGGCTGCTCAGCATCAGTTGGGGCGTGAAGCTCGCGCACGCCTTGCCCGAGCGCGTGCTGCGCATGATGTTCTGTGGCTTTTTGGTGGTGTGCGCCGTGCTGCTGGCTTACGAGCTGTAAGCCGGTCGCGCAGTCACTGGCTGGCAGTGACTGCGCGGGAGCAGGTCAGCGACGGACCTGCTTGAGGGTTTCGGCGATGAGGAATGCCAACTCCAGCGACTGGTCGGCATTCAGCCGCGGGTCGCAGTGGGTGTGGTAGCGATCGGACAAGCCGTCTTCGGTGATCGGTCGCGCACCGCCAATGCACTCGGTGACGTTCTGCCCGGTCATCTCGATGTGAATGCCGCCAGCGTACGAACCTTCGGCCTGATGAACCTGGAAGAAGTGCTTCACCTCATCGAGGATCTGCGCAAAGTCGCGGGTCTTGTAGCCGCTGCTGGCCTTGATCGTGTTGGCGTGCATCGGGTCGCAGCTCCACAGCACCTGGCGGCCTTCGCGCTCTACCGTACGGATCAGCCCCGGCAGGTGTGTGCCGACCTTGCCTGCGCCCATGCGCACGATCAGGTTCAGACGGCCTGGATCGTTGCTCGGGTTGAGCACATCGATCAGCCGAATCAACTCCTCAGGGTCCATGCTCGGGCCGACCTTGACCCCGATCGGGTTGTGCACACCGCGCAGAAACTCGACATGCGCGCCATCGAGCTGGCGGGTGCGATCGCCGATCCACAGCATGTGCGCCGAGCAGTCATAGAAATCGCCGGTCAGGCTGTCGCTGCGTACAAACGCCTGTTCGTAGTTCAGCAGCAGCGCTTCGTGGGCGGTGAAGAAACTGGTTTCGCGCAGCTGCGGCGCGCTGTCCAGGCCACAGGCGCGCATGAACGCCAGGGTCTCGTCGATACGGTCGGCGAGCTGGTGGTACTTGTCGGCAAGGGCTGAGTTGGCGATGAAGTCGAGGTTCCACTTGTGCACCTGATGCAGGTCGGCAAAACCGCCCTGGGCGAACGCGCGCAACAGGTTGAGGCTGGCGGTGGACTGGTGATACGCCTGCAGCAAGCGCTCGGGGTCGGGGATGCGGCTGGGTGCGTCGAAGCCAATGCCGTTGACGATGTCGCCGCGATACGCTGGCAAGGTTACCTGGCCGATGGTCTCGTCACCGGCCGAACGCGGCTTGGCGAACTGCCCGGCCATGCGCCCGACCTTGACCACCGGGCAACCGGCCGCAAAGGTCATGACGATGGCCATCTGCAGCAGCACCTTGAAGGTGTCGCGGATCTTCGCGGCGGAGAACTCGGCAAAGCTCTCGGCGCAATCGCCGCCCTGCAGCAGAAACGCCCGGCCCTGGGTGACCTCGGCGAATTGCCGGCGCAGCTCGCGCGCTTCACCGGCAAACACCAGCGGCGGATAGCTGGCGAGGGTCTGCTCGACCTTGGCCAGGTGCGCGGCATCGGGGTAGCTCGGCTGCTGCTGGATGGGCAGGGCGCGCCAGCTTTCAGGGCTCCAGGGTTGGTTCATCACGGGCTCGTTATGGCTGTTATGGGCAATGGCTCATGGTATCAGGTGGCGGCGTGCTTGTTGCACCGCAGGCATTGACGGACAATGACGCTTTTGTGCGCGGTGCAGCGGGAGTGGTAATGACTAACGAGCGGGAAGAGCGGCTGCTGGCTCGGGTCGAGGATGCCTATGGCATCGTCAGCGTTTACGAGGTCGAGGATTATCGTTTTCTCGAATTCGGTGAGGCCATCGAGCAAAGCTGCGTGTTTACCGCTGACCCTAGCTGGCTTGAATACGACTACACCCGGGCGATGCTGATCGGCGCGCTGTGCCATGAGCTGCCCGAGAGCGCGCTGTTTCTCGGCCTAGGTGCGGGTACGCTGACCCAGGCGTGCCTGAAGTTCCTGCCGTTGGATGACGTCGAAGCCATCGAGCTGCGCCCGGATGTACCGCGGCTGGCCATGGAATACCTCGGTCTGGACGATGACCCGCGGCTGTATGTGCGCATTGGTGATGCGGTCGAGTTGCTGCCGACGGCCGAGAAGGCTGACCTGATCTTTGTCGACCTGTATACCGACCATGGGCCGGGAGTGGCGCATCTGGCCTGGAATTTCCTCGAGCAGTGTCAGCAGCAGCTAAACCCAGGCGGTTGGCTGGTGATCAACCAGTGGGCCGGCGATGACGGCAAGCCGCTGGGTGCGGCGCTGCTGCGTGGGCTCTACCACCGGCATTATTGGGAGTTGCCGGTGAAGGAGGGCAATGTCGTGGTGCTGGTGCCAGCCGAATTCGATCAGGAATTGCAGATCGACGAGTTGCGCGCGCGGGCCGAGGCGCTGGCGCCGCAGTTGGGGTATAGCCTTGAGTACCTGATCAAGACGATTCGCCCGGCGACCTGAGGCCTTCGGGGCGCATGCCCCCCGAATTGCCTGCACACTACAATTCTTCATCCTGCCACCCGCAAAAGCCGAACCGATTCAGCCATAATCCCTGGCCAGCTACCCACCCCACCACGGTCGAGAAAAAAATTTCACCGTAATCAAGGATTTCGGGTATAGTACGCGCCGGTCTTTTAGCGGGCCGCAAAATCAGGTGGTGCAAATCCTCCGAGTCCAGCTTCGGCTGCACGTCCGCTAGTCGGACCTTCTCAAGTATTTCTTTTTCAATCGTTTTCGCAAATCCCCGCCGCCAAAACTGCCTGGGTGACCTTTGGGTCTTTCAAGGCATGTGCAGTTTTGGAGCATGGGTCTTTGCGGATGCACATAGAGGCAGACCCATGACCCAGGAAACCGGCGGATTCGCCGCTCTCGGACTTAACCCGAACATTGTTGCTGCTGTAATGGCCACCGGCTACGAAGAGCCGTCCGCCATTCAGCATCAGTCGATCCCGATCATCCTCGACGGTCATGACATGATCGGCCAGGCGCAGACCGGCACCGGTAAAACCGCTGCCTTCGCTCTGCCGATCCTGAATCGCATCGATGTGAGCAAGCGCGAACCGCAAGCCCTGATCCTGGCGCCAACCCGTGAGTTGGCGCTGCAAGTTGCTACCGCATTCGAAACCTACGCCAAACAAACGCCGGGTATCAATGTAGTCGCTGTGTACGGTGGCGCCCCGATGGGCCCACAGCTGCGTGCCATTCGCAATGGTGCTCAGATCGTCGTAGCGACCCCAGGCCGTCTGTGCGACCACCTGCGTCGCGACGAGAAAGTCCTGTCGACTGTTCAGCACCTGGTGCTGGACGAAGCCGACGAGATGCTCAAGCTGGGCTTCATGGACGACCTCGAAGTCATCTTCGAGGCCCTGCCGCCGACTCGCCAGACCGTGCTGTTCTCTGCGACCCTGCCGTCGTCGATCCGCAGCATCGCCGAGCGTCATCTGCGCGAGCCGAAACACGTCAAGATCCAGAGCAAGACTCAGACCGTCACCGCGATTGATCAGGCTCACCTGATGGTTCACGCTGACCAGAAGATCGCTGCCGTACTGCGCCTGCTGGAAGTCGAAGAGTTCGATGCCCTGATCGCCTTCGTGCGTACCAAGCAAGCCACCCTGGATCTCGCTGCCGCCCTTGAAGCTAAAGGCTATAAGGCTGCCGCGCTGAACGGCGACATCGCCCAGAACCAGCGTGAGCGCGTCATCGAGTCGCTCAAGGATGGCCGCCTGGACATCGTCGTCGCTACCGACGTCGCTGCCCGTGGTCTGGACGTACCGCGCATCACCCACGTGTTCAACGTGGACATGCCGTACGACCCAGAGTCCTACGTCCACCGTATCGGCCGTACTGGCCGTGCCGGTCGCGAAGGCCGTGCACTGCTGCTGGTGACTCCACGTGAGCGCCGCATGCTGCAGGTTATCGAGCGTGTGACCGGTCAGAAAGTTGCTGAAGCCCGTCTGCCTGGCCCACAAGCTGTGCTCGATGCGCGCATCAAGAAGCTGACCGCAAGCCTGGCGCCACTGGTAGCCGAAGCAGAAACCACCCACGGCGACCTGTTCGACCGCCTGACCGCTTCGCTGGAATGCACCCCGCGTGCCCTGGCTTCCGCCCTGCTGAGCAAAGCCACCAACGGTCAGCCGCTGGATCTGGCTTCGGTTGAGCGCGAGCAGCCGCTGGTACCAACCGGTACCCCGCGTGGCGAGCGTACCGAGCGTAGCGACCGCCCTGATCGTGGCGAGCGCAGCAGCAGCGACCGTGGCGACCGTGAGCGCCGTGCGCCAATGCCACTGGCCGAAGGCCGTGTGCGTTGCCGTACCGCTCTGGGTGCTCGTGACGGCATCGCCGCCAAGAACCTGCTCGGCGCGATCCTCAACGAAGGCGGCCTGGCCCGCGATGCTATCGGCCGTATCCAGGTACGCGACAGCTTCAGCCTGGTCGAGCTGCCGGAAGATGGTCTGGAGCGTCTGCTGACCAAGCTCAAGGACACCCGCGTAGCCGGTAAGCAGCTCAAGCTGCGCCGCTATCGCGAGGATTGATCCTGGCGCACTAAAAAAATCCCCGATTGATTCGGGGATTTTTTTTGCCTGAAAAACGCCCAGGCTCAATCGAAGCGATAGATGTCCATGCCCAGCGCGCCGAGGGTGAAGCCTTGATGGACCACGCCAAGGCGCGCCCCTGCACCCATCGCGAAAAACAACGGCAGCAGGTGCTCATCGCTCGGGTGGTTGCGTACCGCGTGCGGTGCCTGGCGCCGGTAGTCAAGCAGGGCAGGGCGGTCATCCGCCTTCAGCCTGGCCACGATCCAGTCGCGAAACGCCAGCGCCCAGGGCTCTACAGCATCTGGCCCAGCGTGCCAGTCCAGCTCGCCGAGGTTATGGGTGATGCTGCCTGAGCCGATCAGCAGGATGCCGTCTGCGCGCAACGCGGCCAGTGCCTGACCGACGCGCTGTTGCAGCTCCGGCCCGGCGTGGCTGGGCAGCGACACCTGTACTACGGGAATATCGGCCTCGCGGTACATCAGCGACAGCGGTACCCAGGCGCCATGGTCGAACGGACGCTGGTCATCAAGCCGCGCTGGCAGGCCGGCAGCGCTCAGTTGCTGGCTGATCTGACTGGCCAGCTCGGGCGCACCCGGTGCCGGGTATTCAACGGCATACAGCGCTGGCGGGAAGCCACCGAAGTCGTGCCAGGTCGCTGGCTGCGGGTTGTTCATGACCAGCAGCTCGCGGCTCTCCCAATGGGCCGAGACCAGTACGATGGCTTTAGGTCGAGGCAGCTCGCGGGCCAGCCTGGCCAGGGCCGGCCCGCTGGCCCCAGGTTGCAGGGCCAGCATTGGAGAGCCGTGGGAAATAAACAGGCTGGGCAACATGGCGGTGGTCCTGAAGGCTAAGATGAGGCCATCTTCGAGCAGATCCAGATCGACTTCCAATATAAGTTTTTGCAGTGACTGATCGAAAAACCAGGAGGAAGCATGCAGGCTGCGTTTTGGCACAAGAAGTGGGCAGACAACCAGATCGGTTTTCACCAGAGCCAGGTAAATCCCTATTTGCAGGCGCATTGGCCGGCCCTGCAACTGGCGCCTGGTAGCCGGGTGCTGGTGCCGCTGTGTGGCAAGAGCCTGGATCTGCTCTGGCTCGCCGGGCAGGGCCATCAGGTGCGTGGAGTAGAGCTGTCCGCTCAGGCAATCGAGGCGTTTTTTGCCGGCAACGGGCTGCAGCCAGAGGTGTCCCGTCAGGGCCAGTTCGAGGTCTGGCGCAGCGGGGAAATCGAGCTTTGGTGTGGCGATATCTTCGACTTGCAGGCGGCTGACCTGGCCGAGTGCGCCGGGCTGTATGACCGTGCGGCGCTGATTGCCTTGCCGCAGGAAATGCGTAGCAGCTATCTGCAGTTGCTTGGCAACGGCTTGCCAGCTGGCGCCCAAGGCTTGCTGGTGACCCTTGAGTACGATCAGGCACGTATCGACGGTCCGCCGTTTTCGGTGGCTGAGCGTGAAGTGCGGGAAGGCTAGAGCGTGAAGTGCGGGAAGGCTATGCAGGTTGGCAGGTTGATGCGCTGGGGACTCAGCAGATCATTGCCGAAAGCCCTAAGTACAGTCAGGCCGGCGTGAGCAGCTTGTTGGAGCGGGTGTATCAATTGCAGCGCTGAAGCGGTCCGAGATGTAACGTGCCAGGCCGCTGCATTTGGCAGCGGCCCGGCGGGTTATCAACCGCGTTGGCGCAGCGCTTCGATACGCTCTTCCAGCGGCGGGTGGCTCATCAGCAGACCAGCCAGGCCCTGCTTGAGGCCGCCATTGATGCCGAAGGCCTTCAGCGTGTCGGGCATATGCACCGGCATGCCTTGCTCGACGCGCAGGCGCTGCAGGGCAGCGATCATGGCGCCGGTGCCGGCCAGGCGAGCGCCGGCTTCGTCGGCGCGGTACTCGCGGCGCCGCGAGAACCACATGACGATCATGCTCGCCAGAATGCCCAGGATCAGCTCGGCAACGATGGTCGCGACGTAGTAGGCGATACCGCGGCCTTCTTCGTTCTTGAAGATCACCTTGTCGACAAAGTTGCCGATGATCCGCGCAAAGAACATGACGAAGGTGTTTACCACGCCCTGCACCAGCGCCAGGGTGACCATGTCACCGTTGGCGACGTGGCCGATTTCGTGGGCCAGCACCGCGCGGACTTCATCGGGCGAGAAGCGCTCGAGCAAGCCTTGCGACACGGCGACCAAGGCGTCGTTGCGGTTCCAGCCGGTGGCAAAGGCATTGGCCTCGTAAGCCGGGAAGATACCCACCTCGGGCATCTTGATGCCGGCTTCGCGGGATAGCTCTTCGACCGTCTGCAACAGCCATTGCTCATGGCGGGTGCGGGGCTGGGTGATGATCTGCGTGCCGGTGCTCATCTTCGCCATCCACTTGGAGATGAACAGCGAGATCAGCGAGCCGGCGAAGCCGAACACGGCGCAGAAGACCAGCAACTGGCCGAGGTCGAGGTCAACCCCATTGGCGGCCATGAACCCATTGAAGCCGAACAGGCTCAGGGTAATGCTTGCAACCAGCACCACCGCGAGGTTGGTGGCTACAAACAACAGAATGCGCATCATGGTTGTTACGTTCTCCTGACGGATGAAAATTTTGCTGACTGCGGGGTATATAAGGGGGCTGTCGCGCCGATTCAACCGGGCGACTATTTCAAACTGTGTAGCGCGGAGTATGGCAGAGGAATTTCGCCCAGCTGTAGGCGAGAGCGTTGCAGGATGTAAGGGGAATTTCGCACCCGTAGACGGGACCGCAGCGCGGCCCCGTCATGCTCAAGGCTGGATCACTGCTGGTAGGTGCGCAGGAAGTTGCCGATGCGGCCGATGGCCTGCTCCAGGTCATCCACGCGCGGCAGCGTAACCACCCGGAAGTGGTCCGGCCACGGCCAGTTGAACGCAGTGCCCTGGACGATCAGCAGCTTCTCGGAGAGCAGCAGGTCGAGGGCAAATTTCTCGTCGTTGAGGATCGGGCAGACCTTCGGGTCGATCCGCGGGAACGCATACAGCGCGCCCATCGGCTTGACGCAGCTGACACCCGGGATGTCGTTGAGCAGCTCATAGGTCCGGTTGCGCTGCTCGAGCAGGCGGCCTGGCGGCAGGATCAGGTCATTGATGCTCTGGTAACCACCCAGGGCGGTCTGGATCGCATGCTGGGCCGGCACGTTGGCGCACAGGCGCATGTTGGCCAGCATGTCGATGCCTTCGATGTAGCTCTGGGCGTTGTGCTTGGGCCCGGAGATGATCAGCCAGCCGGAGCGGAAGCCCGCCACCCGGTACGACTTGGACAGGCCGTTGAAGGTCAGGCAGAGCAGGTCCGGGGCGAGCGCGGCGGTGCTGATGTGCACGGCTTCGTCGTAGAGGATCTTGTCGTAGATCTCGTCGGAGAACACCACCAGGTTGTGCTGGCGAGCCAGTTCGAGCATGCCCAGCAGCATCTCTTTGGAGTACACCGCGCCGGTAGGGTTGTTCGGGTTGATGATCACCAGCGCCTTGGTATTGGGGGTGATCTTGGCCTTGATGTCGGCCAGGTCCGGGAACCAGTCGGCCTGCTCGTCGCACAGGTAATGCACCGGGTTGCCGCCGGCCAGGCTTACTGCGGCGGTCCACAGCGGGTAGTCCGGTGCCGGGATGAGCACTTCGTCGCCATTGTTGAGCAACGCCTGCATCGACATCACGATCAGCTCGGAGACGCCGTTGCCAAGGTAGATGTCCTCGATGGTGACGCCTTCGATCTCTTTTTGCTGGCAGTACTGCATGACTGCCTTGCGCGCGCTGAACAGGCCTTTTGAGTCGCTGTAGCCCTGGGCGGTCGGCAGATTGCGGATCACGTCCTGGAGGATTTCATCCGGCGCCTCGAAGCCAAACGGCGCCGGGTTGCCGATGTTCAGCTTGAGGATGCGGTGGCCTTCCTCTTCCAGGCGTTTGGCGTGCTTGAGCACAGGGCCGCGAATGTCGTAGCAGACATTGGCCAGCTTGTTCGATTTGCTGAACTGCATGATGTGATCCCGATTGAGAAGTCGCGGACGCGTCGCCGTCGAAAGGTTTGTAAGGGCGCGGCGCGGGTGCCAGACTTGGAGCCTTGCGCACGAAGCCAACTAATATACGTGCCACCCGCGCCGTGGAAAAGCCGGTGCGAGGTGAAATTCAGCCTGCCGAGGTGACAACATGCAAAAGATCGACAAAACCCTGGATGAATGGCGCGCCATGCTCGACCCCGAGCAGTATCAGGTGTGTCGCCTGAAAGGCACCGAGCGCCCGTTCAGCGGCAAGTACAACAGCCACAAGGCCGACGGTGTGTACACCTGCATCTGTTGCAACGCTGACCTGTTCGACTCGACCACCAAGTTCGATTCCGGCTGTGGCTGGCCAAGCTTCTATGCGCCGATTGCCGACAGCGCGATGATCGAAATCCGTGACACGACTCACGGCATGATCCGTACCGAAGTCACCTGCGCCCAGTGCGATGCGCACCTGGGTCATGTGTTCCCTGACGGCCCGCCGCCGACCGGGCTGCGCTACTGCATCAACTCGGTGTGCCTGGACTTCAAGCCGCGTGACTGACCGGAGAGCGACCATGGACGATTCTTTGCTGAACATCCCCTGCGTGACCTTGAGCGGCGAGCACAAGCTGCTCGGCGACTTCGCCGGCAAGGCACTGCTGGTGGTGAACACCGCCAGCCAGTGCGGCTTCACCCCGCAGTATCAGGGCCTGGAACAGCTATGGCGCGACTATCGCGGGCAGGGCCTGGTGGTGCTGGGCTTTCCCTGCAATCAGTTCGGCAAGCAGGAGCCCGGCGATGCCCGCGAAATCGCCTCGTTCTGCGAAGCACGCTTTGGCGTCAGTTTCCCGTTGATGCGCAAGATCGACGTCAACGGCCCAGGCACTCATCCGCTGTTCGTCGAGCTGAAAAAACGCGCGCCGGGCCTGCTTGGCACCGAGAAGGTCAAGTGGAACTTCACCAAGTTCCTGCTCGACCCGGTCAGCGGCAAGGTCACCCGCTTTGCTCCGACCACCAAGCCGCAGGCGTTACAGGCTGCGGTGGAGAAACTGCTCAACCCTTGAGCGGCACCCAGTGTTCGATCAGTGCGAGCAGGTCTTCGCGGCGAAACGGCTTGGCCAGGTAGTCATCCATGCCGGCGGCGCGGCAGCGCTCGCGCTCTTCCGGCATGGCATTGGCGGTCAGGGCGACGATGGGTAATTGTTGCCAACGTCCGCTCTGGCGAATCCGCCGGCTGGCTTCGTAACCGTCCATGACCGGCATGTTGCAGTCCATCAGGACCATGTCGACGGTTTCCCGTTCGAGCATTTCCAGGGCCTCGGCGCCTTGGCTGGCGACCAGCACCTGGCAGCCGAGCTTGCCCAGCATGCCCTTGGCCACTAGTTGATTGACCGGATTGTCTTCGACCAGCAGCACTCGTGCGCGGTGCTGCAGGGCGTTGGGCGAAGCCTGCACGGGAGCGGTGTGGGCCTGTTCGCCCTGGAGCATACGCCGCAGCGTCTGGTAGAGCGCGTTGCGCGCCAACGGCCGAGCCAGCTGCACCAGCGGAGCCAGCTCGCCGGCGCGCTCGGAGGGGAGGAAGTTGCCGTAGGCTGTGACCAGCAGAATCGGCGCAGCGAATTGCGGGCGCAGCGCGAGCAGTTGCTCGAGGTCATCGGTGATCAACAGCTCGAATGCGCCTGGCTGCAGCGTGCTGGCGCTTTCGTGCTGTTGATAGTCCAGGCCCCAGCCAGGCAGGTTGCTGCTCAGCAGCTCGGCCAGGCCACTGCCGGCCTTGCTCAGGACCACCACGCGTCCACGCAGCGGCGCGGCGGGAATCGCTTCGGTGTGGGTCAGCAGCGGCAGGTCGGCGCTGAAACGGCTGCCAAAGCCTGCGGCTGACTGGATATGCAGGTGGCCTTGCATGGCTTTGCACAGGTTGCGCGTCAGGGCCAGGCCCAGGCCGGTGCCGCCGTACTGGCGGGTGATGCCGGCACCGGCCTGGGTGAACGGCTGAAAGATTCGTGCCTGGGCCTCTTCGGGGATGCCGATGCCGGTGTCGCAGACTTCCAGGCGTACGCCGCCGACAATTGGCGACAGGCGCACATCGACACGGCCAAAGCGGGTGAACTTGAGCGCATTGGACAGCAGATTGCTGACGATCTGGCGCACCCGCGTTGGGTCGCCGAGCACGGTACTGGGAAACTGGCTGGCGATCAGGCAGGTCAGCTCGACGTTGGCGGCGGCGTTCTGCGACAGCAGGTTGGCGGTGTCTTCGACCATCGCGCCGAGGTCGAACGGGATGCGCTCCAGCTCCAGCTGCCCGGCGTCGAATTTGGACAGGTCGAGGATATCGTTGAGCAGTTCGACCAGCACCTTGCCGGAATCATGGGCGATCGACAGCTGTTGGCGCTGCTCGGCCGGCAGGCCGCTGTCCAGGGCCAGCGAGATCATGCCCAGCATGCCGTTCAGCGGGGTGCGGATCTCGTGGCTCATGTTGGCCAGGAACGCCGCGCGGGCCTGGGCCATTTCCAGGGCGCGGCGGCGTGCTTCTTCAAGGTCCTGGTTGGTCTGGCTGAGGCGATCGTTGCTTGCCTTGAGCTCGTCGGTGCGGGCCGAGACGCGGTCCTCCAGTTCGTTGAGGTAGTCGGTCAGGCGGTTTTCCGCAGCGCGCCGCTGCTGAATCTCGGTGGCCATGCTGACGAACTGCCGATTGGCCACCTTGACCAGCACGCCGATCTCGTCCGACTCGTGCCCGGGCGGGCAATCCACCCGGGTTTGCTGGGGCTGGCGCGGGTCGCTGTTGCTCAGCGCGGCAATCACCGTCACCAGCGGCTTGGTCAGCATCATGTAGAACAGGCCGAGGAGGATGCCGGTCAGCACCAGGCTGCGGGTAAAGCCGTTGAGCAGGGTGACCCAGGCGCGCTCGAGGAAGCGCCCGCCGAAGGTGTAGGTGTCGACGTCCAGGTACAGCGTGCCGAGGTAGTCCTTGGGCATCTGCGCCAGGTGCAGGCGCTCCTGAAACTGGCGTTGCTCGCCGAACAGAAAGTCGCTCAAAAGCCGATAGCGGTCTTCCAGGCGCGGGCGCTGCACATCGGCCAGCACCGTGTCATTGTTGTCGATCAGCCGCGCACGGATCACCGCCGGCGATTGCAGCAGGCCGCCGGTCAGCTCTTGGGCAAGCTCGGTGTCGATGTTGTAGGCGATGCGCGAGGCGGGGTTGTGGCTGATTTGCAATAATGCCTGCACTTCGCGGTTGATAGACGCGTCTTCGCTGGCATAATCGATACCGATCTGGATGAGACTGAGCAATGTTCCCAGTATGAAGCCGACCAGGACAGTCAGCCGGGCTTGCTTGTAAGACAGACGATTGGTGAACTTTATATCCATGGATCCCAAGCCGGTTTCGCGCTCCTGCGCTGCGCAAGCATAGCCGATCAACCTCGGCAACTGGTGGGTCTGTCAAACATTCAGCCTTTCCCTGCATCCGTTTTAACCAGGAGTCACCATGGACCCCCGCCTCACCGCCTTTCTCGAGCGCGCCGAATCGGTGCTCGCCCGGCTCGAACCGCTGCTGCCCGCGCTGCGCCCGCAGATCGACTGGGACATAACCCTGGCGGCCCGTTGGCAGCGCGATGGCCGCAGCGGCTACCTGATGCCGCTGGAAGTCAGCCTGGACATGCGCCTGTCCGACCTGATCGGGGTGGACAAGCAGCGCGATCAACTCGGCCGCAACACCCATCAATTCATCAACGGCCTGCCGGCCAACCACGCGCTGCTGTGGGGCTCGCGTGGCACCGGCAAGTCGTCGCTGGTGCGCGCCTTGCTCGCCGAGCACGCCGGCGCCGGTCTGCGCCTGATCGAGATCGAGCGCGATCACCTGGCCGACCTGCCGCGGGTGGTCGAGCAATTGAGCAAGCTCAAGCAGCGCTTCGTGCTGTTTTGCGATGACCTCTCGTTTGAAGCAGGCGAGGGCGACTACCGCGTGCTCAAGAGCGTGCTCGATGGCTCGCTGGAGCAGGCGCCGGACAACGTCCTGCTGTACGCCACCTCCAACCGCCGCCACCTGGTGCCAGAGAAGCAGAGCGACAACGAAAACTGGAAGATGGTTGACGGCGAGCTGCACCCCAACGAGGCGGTGGAGGACAAGATCGCCTTGTCTGACCGCTTCGGCCTGTGGCTGTCGTTCTACCCGTTCACCCAGGAGCACTTCCTCGATGTGGTCGAGCACTGGATCGGCCAACTGGCCAGTACCGCCGGGTTGCAATGGCAGCGCGACGAAGCACTGGAAATTCTCGCCGTGCGCTGGGCCACCGGGCGCGGTAATCGTAACGGCCGCTGTGCCTATCAGTTCGCCCGTTATTGGGTCGGCCTGCAATTGCTGGAGCAAAACTGAAATGATCGACCTCAATGCCAGTGGCGCAGGCCTGGACGGCTATCACCTGCTGGCCGCGCAAGTGCAGGCGCTGTTTGCCGACGAGCGCGACTTCATCGCCAATGCCGCGCAGTTCTCGGCATTCCTGTACAGCCAGCTGGATGACCTGAACTGGGCCGGCTTCTATATCAACCGTGACGAAGAGCTGGTACTTGGCCCATTCCAGGGGCAAGTGGCCTGCGTGCGCATTCCTTTCGGCAAGGGCGTGTGCGGCGCGGCCGCAGCCAGCTGGCAGACCCAGCGGGTGGAAGACGTGCATGCGTTTCCCGGGCATATCGCCTGTGACAGTGCATCGCAGAGCGAACTGGTGATTCCGCTGGTCAAGGAGGGCAGGCTGATTGGCGTGCTCGACCTCGACAGTCCCAGGCTTGCGCGTTTCACTGAGGCCGATCAGATGGGGCTGGAGCGATTGGCGGCGATCTTTCTGGAATTGACCGACTGCTGAAAACGACAAGGGGCCTGATCAGGCCCCTTGTGCTGTGTTGCAACCGATGCAGCATGCCAATCAGTCGTAGATGACCTTTTTCTTCCAGGTCTCTTCCTCGTCGGTCTTGAGGCCTTCGGTCAACTCATTGTTGTCGCTCTCGGCAGGCTCCATCTGGTCCAGCACCATAGCGTTGGCGCGGGCCAGCAGCTTCTCCAGGTAGGTCAACTGCTCTTCATACTGCTTGGGCTCCTGCTGCTTGCGCAGGTACTGCACGCCGCGCTCGAAGGCCAACCGCGCCTGACCAGGCTGATTTTGCTGGAGTGCCTGCTGGCCGAGGTTGTTGAAGAACTCGATGTGCAGCAGCACCAGGATATGGCGGATTTCCTTGACCCAGTACTTGCCCTCGTTGCTGGCCAGGAAGCCTTCCTGGGTGGCACGCACGATCTGGTTGTGCAGTGCTTCCAGCAGGAAACGCACATCCTTGGCTTTGACTTCGGTCTGGATCGGGCTCGGTGGGTTGTTCACCGGCAGCTTGTCGCCCAGTGCAATCAAACCTTCCAGCTCGGCCAGGCGCGCTTTCAGGGGGGCGCTGTTCTTGTCCACCGCCAGCTGGCGCTGCGTGACGTTGTGTTCCAGGCGCGTCATCAACAGCTTCAGCGCCGGGTTCATCAGCTGCCCGGGGAACGTCTCGTTGATTTCGCCACAGCGGCGGGCACGTTCGGCCAGCTCGATTTTCAGCCGTGCGCGTTCGAGCTTGCTGTTCTCGACCACATTGTTGAGGTAGCCGATAACGATTAGCAGGGCAATGCCGGCAACGATGAGCAGAGTGATCAGAAGTGGTGTCACCGTTAACGCCTCATGAATAAGTTTTGCTGCAATGAGTGTAGTGAGTTCGCTGAAGGGCGAACAGTGCAGCTTGGCGGACGCCAGGCACGATGCCTGTATCCTGTGTCGGCTCGCACGGCAAAAACTGCAGTGCAGTCGATCGCTAGTGGCACTTTGCTGCGAGCTTGCCGGGCTGCTGTCAGAAAATCAACGCCAATCCCCGGACGCTACCTATATAGCTGCGCAGCCAGCGCCGAAGTCATTGATTTCAATAAATTTATACAAAGGGGTTGACGGCTTTCGAAGGCATCCCTAGAATGCGCGCCACTTGCAGCGGAAAGCTAACCGCTAGATGCAGCAAGTCAGTAATAAATAGTGAAGATGTAGCGTGTCCCCTTCGTCTAGTGGCCTAGGACACCGCCCTTTCACGGCGGTAACAGGGGTTCGAGTCCCCTAGGGGACGCCATTGCGGGAATAGCTCAGTTGGTAGAGCACGACCTTGCCAAGGTCGGGGTCGCGAGTTCGAGTCTCGTTTCCCGCTCCAGTTTTCAGGGTTTTGCCTCACGGCAGGGCTCGAAAAGGAAATCCAGGGCTTGTACCTGGTGCGCTGCAAAGCGTCGGCATTGTCCCCTTCGTCTAGTGGCCTAGGACACCGCCCTTTCACGGCGGTAACAGGGGTTCGAGTCCCCTAGGGGACGCCATTTGCGGGAATAGCTCAGTTGGTAGAGCACGACCTTGCCAAGGTCGGGGTCGCGAGTTCGAGTCTCGTTTCCCGCTCCAGTTTTTCAAACTGTGGCGTTCATGACGTAACAGCGGTGGTGCAGGGCAGTACAGCCTTTCACGCCGACAGAAGCACGCTTTACATTGCGGGAATAGCTCAGTTGGTAGAGCACGACCTTGCCAAGGTCGGGGTCGCGAGTTCGAGTCTCGTTTCCCGCTCCAAACGTAGTACGAAAAAGGGGACCTCTGGTCCCCTTTTTTGCGTCTGGATTTTTTCACGCTGATCCAGTGACTGCGCCGGCGCCCCTGAATCAGGGGCGTGTAGGGCTCAGCGGTAGGTGATGGTGAAGTTCAACGCGCCTTCACCCACGCCCGGTTTCACCCGCGGGTCGATCTGAACATAGCGTGCCTGAAAATCCAGGCGGGTGAGGCCGATGTCCAGGGCTTTCATCAACTGATCGGCTTGCAGCGGCATCGGCGAGCCGTCGCTGCGCAATATCTGAATACCCAGGCCGATATCGTCCGACGTGCTCGTCAGGCTGAACACGCCTTGATCAGGGTCGATTGCCCGAGAGCCTTTGGCACCGTCGAGATACACATGGACATCCGCACGGGTGGCGCCGGGCACACTGCTGTCCTGGCAATCGTTTAGGGTGATATGGAAGGGTACAGACGGCGTGTGCGTGCCGACGCCCTTGAAGTCTTCAACCTTGTGATCACCCAGCAACACCGGGTCGGCACTCACCGCATCGGCTCTGAGGGAGCATTGCGCGCGAGTGACCGTCGCCGTGAGCCGGTAGTCCAGCACTTTGCCCAGGTCGTGGACAATCCCATGGAACATCTCTCCAGCGATCCGCTGCGGCCCCGCGGCGATGTCGTCGGTCTTGATGAACACCGCCTCGCCATTGATGGTGCTCAGTGACGCGGGGAAGCTGGTCATGGTCCTCATGGCGCCAGAGTAGGGGACTGCGTTGACAGCGTCCGGGCTGAAGCTATTGGTGCTGCTGCCATCGTAGGGATATCCCAGATTGATATACACACCGACGCCTGGGATATTGGTTTGCAGCACGTGACCATCAACGTTCTTGCCTTCGACCGGTGGCAGGCTGCCGCTGAACAGCGGTGCAGTGTTGGGCAACCTGGCGGTGACTGGGGTGGCGGCATCATAAAAACACTCCAGCGTCGTGCTCTCGTTATTGCGAGCGAATAATCGTGCTTTGCCAATGACGGTGCCGACCGGGGCGTCGCGAGGGATCCAGAAGCTGCCCATGTCTTTGACGAAGGTCATGTAGGCGCCACCGGTGCCAAATGCGCATCTGCCGTAGGCGTTGGTCGAGGCCAGCCCGAGCGCGAGGTTGCCCAGGATCAGCACGAGGGGACGCAGGGTACTACGCAGCGCAGAAGTCATGAGGTGTGTTCCTGTAAGAGGGTAGCGGAGGCCGGGGCGGCGTCGTCAGGGGAGTGCGGCAGGCACGCCAGCGTTTGCAGGCGATAGCCGTCGCTGTATGGCATCGTTTGCGCATCCAGCATCACCTGGCAGTGTTGAATAGCGCTGTCGCCCCAGCGCACCTGCAGCTGCTGCAGCCCGGGTTCGGTGATGGCCAGCAGGATTTGCCCGGCCTGGCCGACGCTCCCCAGTACCTCGCCCTGGGCATTGCTGACCTGGGCACCGAAGGGCAGCGGGCGGCCGTCGGGCTGATGCAGGGTCAGCACCATCCGCAGCACCTTGCGGGCATCGAAACGGGCCTTGATCACCGCGCCCCGGCGCGGCACCACCTGCTGGCTGGCATTGTCGATGATGACCTCGGGCGACAGCTGGTCGGTGTCCAGCACCAGCGAATTGATCCGATACGGGTTCAGGTGCGAGACCAGCAGATAGCCCTGGGCGTCGGTGCGGGCCGAGGACGCGTTCTGCACGCCGACGTTGGCGACGTCGGGTACATGGACCAGGGCCGGGGTTTCGCCCAGATAGCTGCCTAAGGCGATACCGTCGGCATGCACCAGTACCGCACCGCTGGCGTTCAGGGACAGGCTGCGTTGCTGGCGTGACTCGTTGTAACCTGCCCCGAAGCTGGCCTGGCTGCCCTGATAAGCGAGGGATACGGCGCCGTTCTGGTGCTGGTTCCGATCGTTGTTGAGCGAGGCATGGTAGCTGAGGCGATCATCCAGCAGGCCGCCCTGCAGGCTCGCCCGCTCGGTGGACTTGCCATCGACGTGTTGCAGGTTGAACGAAGCGGTATGCGGGCGGCGGCCAAAGTCCAGCGGCAGGCTCAAGCTGACCCCGAACTGGCGGCTGTCGGTGTTGCGCGAACTGAGCGATTGCGAGGCGAACAGGTTGACCCCGAGCTTGTCCACGCGGGTGTTGTACTGCAACTGGTACTGACGGCGTTGCTGATTGCTGTGCCAGAAGTCTTCCTGCGACAGGGTCAGGCTCAGCGAACTGCTGCGCCCAAGGTTCTGGTACAGCGAGGCTTCGACCCGGCTGCGCCGGCTGCCTGCAAAGCGCGCGTCGGCGAAGCGCTGCTGGACCGCTTCGTCAAAGTCGCGGTAGCCCTCGGTAGAGTAGCGGTAGCCGGCGAAGCGCAGGCTGGTGCGGGTCTGGAAGGTCTTGCCGTAACGCAGGCTGTAACTTTGCCCCTGGACGTGGCCCAGGGTGCTACCCAGGTCGGTATTGGCCTGGGTGACATCCAGCGAAAACGCGCCCAGCTCGCCGAAGTCGCGGGCCATGCCCAGCGCATCGGCTCGGTAGTGGTCACTGACAAGCAGGCCGCCATAAAGGGTGGTGCCCCAGGCGCCGCCGCGCGCCAGCGTGCCCTGCCAGAAGCGCGGCTCGTCGAGGTGCCTGGCGCCAGTGTAATTGCCAACGGTGGCGCTGTAGCGCCAGACGCCTTCGCGCAGGAGGCTGCCCATCGATGAATAGGGCTGGATGAAACGGCTGACCTGGCCATCGCTCTCGGTGACGACGATTTCCAGCTCACCGTTGCCGGAGCCGACACTCAGTTCGTCGATTTCGTAGGGGCCGGGCGCCACGTAGGTCGAGTAGATCGGGAAGCCGCTGCGCAGCACTTCGACCTTGGCCCGGGTTTGTGCCACACCGCGGATCACCGGGGCGTACTGTTGCAGGGTGTCGGACAGCATCCCCTGGTCGGAGGCCAGGCGCGCGCCGGAGAAGGCGAAGGAGCGAAACATGTCGCCGCTGGTAAAGGTTTCACCCAGGGTGAGGTTGGCATACAGGCCCGGCAGGTCGCGCTGGGCGTAGGTGTCAGTGCGGGTCCAGCGGCGCCGGCCCTGTTCATCCTCGCGCAGGAACTGTTGGCTGCGCAGGCGCCAGGCCCCCAGATTGAGCCCGCTGTTGAGGTTGAGGTCCTGGCTGTGGGTGTTGCGCCCGTCGCGCCGGCTGCTGTACTGGGCAGACGCCTGGTAGTTGATGAAAGCGGCCGGGATGCCGGTGTCCCAGCGTTCTTGCGGCACGCTGCTGGAGCGATCCTGGCGCAGGGCAATCTGCGGGATCGACAGCGACAAGCGCAGCTGCGACGGATCGAAATCAACCCGCGCCTGGGGGATCAGCGCTGCCAGGTCGATACAGCGATCGTCATCGGGCAAGGGCGTTTCCAGCGCCTGCTCGCGCAGGTTCAGGTCGCGCAACAGGTCGCGGGTCAGGCAGGCCTGTAACGCTTTGCCTTTGCCAGACTGACGGAATTCGATCTCGCGCGTTTCGACGGGCGTGAGGTTGACCAGCAGTGCCACCCGATAGCGCCCAGGGGTCAGCGGGGTATCCGCCGCCAGGCTTTGCAGGGCAAGCGCACCCGCTTCGGCCGCCTGGCCGGGTGGTTGGCGCATGAAACCTGCCTGGAACTGCGAAGAGGGGCTTTCGGCAAGGGCGGGTGCGCTCAGCACCAGGGTCAGGCAACTGCCCGTAAAGGGTGGAAGCAGGGCGATGCGCAGGCGCGACGGCAGAGGCCTGCGCCGGTCAAGTCGGGACATGGGAGGATCCTGAACTGCATGCACTACCGATCGCAGTGGATCGGTGAGTGGTGGCTGGAGCGTGGGGGGAACCGCGATGTACCGACCGCCTCAGCGGCAGGTACATCGGGTTCGAGGGCGCTAGGTTAGGCTGGCGCCGGAAGGGGGGATGTAGGCAATTTCTCTGGTTCGCAGTGGAGTAGTCTACGTAGCGATATGGACTACCGCTGCATGGCGCAGAGCGTGCTCAGGCTCGACAACCCTCAGGTTTAGCCATTTATGATTCTCCATTGCTGGTGATTATCTCTCCAGGCGATGTATTGCCCCTTACCCACTTGGGTAAAGTCAGCGGGCACTGGTCTCCATGGGGATGCCGCCCCTGGTGTGGCAGTTGTATGGCCACTGTTTGCTACCGGATTGACGCTCGACGCTGAGCTCGCGCGCGAGAGTGCCGGGGAAGCGACTGGTGACGGACTGGAAGCGTTTTCGAACATCTCTAGGTCCAGCCCTGACCAACTTTGTGAACCGGTTCTGCTTCCCATGGCTGCGTCGGGCTCGGGCAAGTTGGCGATCGAGCTTCTGGTGGGTCCACTCAAACTCGGCGACCTCGACAGCCCCGCTGGCGCATTACCTTTGACCTTGCTCGTGGCCGTGGCGACCTTGGAGACATTGTCGAACAAGGCTTTTTTCCCCGCTTGGTAACTGGCCGCGGCTTTCGCAGACTGCGCCGCCTTGACTGCGCCAAGTGCAGCGCGAGTGCCATTGATCCCCGCAGCCCCGATGAAGCCGCCCATGAAACTGAGCCCGTAGGCGATGTAGGTCAGGTTGGCGTTGTCATCTCCGGTAATTGCGGTGTAGGTCTGGATGCCGAGCGCCGCTGCGTTGGCTGCCACCCCGCCCAGACCGGCAACATAGCTCAGCGTGAGGCCAATGGTCGCCGGTGCGGTCCACGGCATGGTGAAGGCCGCCACGCCGAGCATCAAGGCGGCGATGCCTACGCCGATCCATGCGCCCCACGGTGTCTTCGGCTTCTCCGGCGGATCGACATACGACGGTGGATCGCGATCCGGCGAGACGCCTTCGGCCCGGTGCCCGGTGGGGTCACGCCAGTTGACCGGGTTGCCCAGTGCATACAGGTAGGGGTTGATGCCGGCCTCTTCGGGGCTCAGCGAATCCGGGCTGTGGAAGCGCATCAAGCCTGGGTTGTAGGCACGATAACCGTTGCCCAGCAGGTACCAGCCAAGCGCCTCTTCACGGGCTTCGCCGTTGAACGCCAGCAGGCTGCGCATGCCATTGTCATCGGGCCGTTCGCCGTAGGCACTATAGTCTGCGTGGCGGGTGCCCTGCGCATCGCATTCGCCGATGACGCTGCCCGACAGGTCGCTGAGCAGCAGTTGCGTGGCGTCGGCATCGGCGGGGTAGTGCTGCACCCCCAGCGGTTGGATGCCGGCATACAGGTAGTGGGTCAGCACATCGTCTTGCGAGGTGCAGTGCAATTGCTGACCTAGGAAGCGCCGGTCGACCTGGCGAGTGCCGCCGTGCAGCGAGCCCACCAGCTCATCATGGCCATCGTACTGGTACTCGACCAACGGAGTCACACCGTCGACCTCCAGCACCCGTTGCAGGCGGCCGAGGGTGTCGTATTCAAGCTTGCGCCCCTGCTCGTCATTGAGCATGTTGCCGAATTCGTCGTAGTCGAACGCTTGCTCTGCGGGGTAATCCTCAAGCAGGCGATGGGTCACTTTGGTCAGCTTGAAGCTGCCATCCGTCGCGTAGGTAAAGTCGGCTCGGTCGCTGGTGCCATCGGCGAATTGGGTTACGCAGCGGGTGAGGTTGTCTCGTTCGTCGAATCGGAACTGCTGCAGACTGATCGGCCGCCCTTTGGCATTGCGCGGCAGTGCCTCGCCGTCACAGCAATGTTCGAAGAGGCGATCGAGCTCATCGTACTCGAAAGTCTCTTTGCGCACCTGTTTGCCAGCGCGGTGCAAGGTACGGCTCGCAAGAAGGTCGTTGTCCAGCCAGGTCAGGTTGACTACCTGCTGTTCGCTGCCATTGACGCTCAGTGTGCGGGTAACCTCGCGTCCCAGCGCGTCGTAGGCCAGCGTGCACTGCACCTGGCGATCGGCATTGTCGCTGTCGCGGGTGGTGGTGGAGGCGAGCAAGCCTTCGCTGTTGTAGCCGAAGGTACAGTGCAGGCTGCCCTGGTCCACGCGGGTGACGCGCCCGAGGCTGTCATAGGCATAGTGGCAGTCGTGACCATCGGAGTGCTCGCGGGCCTGGATTCGCCCTTGCAGCGAGTGCCGGTAGGCGTTGTGATGCTGTTGCTGGTCGGCGACTTTCCAGGTTTCTGCGCGCAGGTGACCCTGAGCGGAGTAGTGGTATTCGCGGCTACCGCTGGCATTGGCGGCACTGGCAATCTCTGCGCTCACCGCGTCGTAGGCATAATTGGCCTGCAATTCGCTGCTGGGCGCGCTTTGACCCTCCACTTCGATCCGGGCGCTGACGTGGGTCGGCTGCACGGTCAACTGCGGCAGGTACTGGTAGCCGATCACCCGCTTGCGCAGGCCCTTGCCAGTGCGCTCGAGGCTGTAGCTCGTGCGCTTCTCCACCAGCGGGGTGGTGCTGCGGTAATCGTATTCTTCGAGGCGCGGGCCAACCTTGACCTTGACCAGCCGATCCAGGCCGTCAAAGGCACGCTCGCAGACTGTCTCGGCGTCGCTGCCGGCACTTTTGCGCACCTGCAAGGCGGTGGTCAGTTCACTGGCGCTCTGCGCGGCGAAGTGACGGATCAGGGCGCTGCCATCCGGACGCACGGTCTCGACCATTCGGCCCCAGACGTCATAGGTGTATTGCGTCACGCGGCGTACTGCCTGGGTGCTGTTGTCAGTGAAGCTGAAGGTGTCCTGAACGCAGCGGCCGAGCCCGTCATAGACGAAGTCCTTACGCCCCACCTGGAGCGCTGGCTGGTCTCCCTGCTCGAGCTGGCGGTACTCGAACACCGGCTTGTTGAACGCATTGAGTTGGCTGACCCGCAGCTGTTGCTTGACCCCGGGTGCATCCGGGCTCTCGGACCAGTGGCTGAGACGGTCGCCACCGTCGCCAAACGGGGTGAAGTGGGTCAGCTCCCTGACGCCGTCTGGACGGGTCACTTCACTGCGTCGGCCCCAGCCGTCGTAACCGTAGCTATAGCTCAGGGTGACGTCCGGGGTCAGCGCCCGGGCATCCGCCGGCTGCGTCGGATAGTCATGGAAGGCTTCACCGACCAGACGGCCGACCGAGTCGTAGCGCATGGTCGACACGGTGTACTTCAGACGCTGTTGCGGGTCGCCTGGCATGGCGACTTCGCGCTCTTCCCTGATCGGGCGGTTCTGGCCGTCGTAGACGATGCGCGTGAGCACCCCCTTGGCGTCGGTGACTTCCTCGCAGCTGCGCGTGCGGCGGTCTTCTTGCAGGATCGGGTAAGCGAAGCGGCGGGTGGCCCGGTAGGTCGGGTCATCGGGCGCGGTGGTCTGCTCGACCAGGCGATCGAGCACATCGTACTGGTAGCGGGTGACCACACCGAGGGTGTCCTGGTCTTCGACCAGATGGCCGCTGATGATCGACTGCGCCGAACGGGTAGTGGTCTCCAGGGTGCCACATGGCGCGCTGTAGGTCTCGCGTGTCTGCAGCCAGGTCGATTGCCCGGCAGGGTCATCGACCAGCTCGTAGCGCCAGCGGCGGCTGGCGGAAACGCCATTCATGCTGAACTGATGCTGGTCGAGGCGACCGTGCAGATGCGGCTTGTCGGGCAGGTTCAGGTAGCTGCGACGGTTGCTGTGCAACAGCGCTTCGTGTTCCTTGGCCTGATCGAGGGTGACCTCGAAGGTATCCTCCTGCGCAAGTGCGAGCCAGCCTTCAGCCCGCGTCTGAAGGGTGTTCCGGCTCAGGCCAGGGAGCAGCGTATAGCGATAGCGATTACGTTTGATCGCCGCGGCGGGCAGCGTCTCGTCGTCGACCGGGGCGGGGTAGACCGTCTCGCATTTGAGGTTGCGCACGAAGCCTTCCGGGTCCGCCGGGCAGCCGTCGCTTTGCGTTCTGGGATAGTACTCGCGCACGGTGCGTATGCCATTGGCGTTGGTCTCTTCGATCAGGTTGCCAAACGCGTCATAGCGGGTTTGCAGGGTTTCCGCGCGCCGGTCCTGCGAGTTGCCCTGCAGGGTCCAGGTCTTGGTCACCGTGTGCGGCAACTGGAAGAAGTTCGGCTGGTCGGCGAACTGCAGGTTGGGCAGTTCATGGTAGGTGGTGGTGACGGTTTCAATGCAGCCTTGTTGGGTAGTGACCTGTTCGGTCATCAGGTGGAAACGGTTGAAGCTGCGTTTGACGGTGCGCAGTACCTGGCCATCGAGGTAATGGCTGGCGGTGGAGTCGTAGCTGAAGTTGGCCTGGGTCGACTTGTAGAGGTTGTCCTCGCCCTGGTCGGACCAGGTGACGCCGGCGCCATAGCCGAGAAAGTTATTGCTGCTGAAGGTGTAGGTGTTCTTCATGTGGGTGGATTCATCCAGCGGATCAGGCTGGAGAATGTGTTCGGCGGCATAGGGCAGCGTGCGTGCGACCCCCGGAAGCGCGTGACCGTCTTCCTTGTAGGCCACCGTCTCGACGCCACCGATGGGGTTGGCCAAGCGAGTCAGGTAGTACAAGCCGCCAATGGTTCGATAGGTGAAGTCCCAGCCCGCCTGGTCGGTGCCGGGCAGGGTGATCCGGGTCAGCTGGTCGCCTTCCAGGCCCAGGGTGAAGCGGGCATGGGCGTCGGTCGCGGGGTGCAGGTCGAGCAGTACCCGGGCGTTGCCGCTGTAGTCGATGCTCAGCAGGGTGCGTTGGCTGTCGTCGCTGATCGACGCCAGGCGCGGTTGGCCGTTGAGGACTTGATACGTCAGGTCGACGCCATGCCCGGAGGGCGCCAGTACCCGCACCGGCAGGGCCACGTCGAAGCCTGGGCCCTGGGGTTCGAGGATTTCGACAAGGCCCGATTTATGGGCAATGCGCAAGCGCTTGTGTTCGCCTTCGCTGATGTTGCTGAACTGGAAGCTTTCCAGTTTGCGCTCCGCGATGACCGCGGTTTGCCCAGGGCCGTTATCGGCGACCTTGAAGCTTTCGCCGGTGTGCAGCTCGAGCATGCCATCGGCGAGGCTGAAGCGGGTCAGTTTAAGGCTCCAGCCGATGCCGAAGCCGCTGTTGCGTTCGTTCATCGGGTTGAAGCTCAACTGCAGGGGCAGATCGGGGCCGCACAGTGCGTTGGGGTTGAGTGCCGGCAGGTCGATGCCCAGTGCATATTGGCCGGTGCGTGGGTCGACACTGCCCTGAACGAAACTCATGAAGTTGAAGGCATTGGAATGCAGAGACATACAGTGCTCCAGGTGAAACCACTCAGCTCAGTGGGTGGGGGGGACAGGGGACGTGTCGACGGTGACTTTGCCGAGGGTGTCGCGGGTTATATTATTTTCAGTCTTTGCATCGACGACGATGCCCAGGCCTTCCTTGATAAAGTCGTTCGCCAGATAACCATTAACGAAGTAATCGACGTCGTGGCTGTCCAACTTTGAAGTCTGGTGAGTGGTTTTCAAACGCATCCACCACTGTGGTGTACCGTCACTGTTCAGTTGTCTGGACGCGAGTGTGATGCGTGTGGCAGACGGTAAGTCGTCCATTTGAATCTTGCGCGGTCTGCCCAGTTGGGTATTGCCTCGGGTGAGGTCTAGTGTGAAGGTTCGACCGTTGGCATCTGCCGGGATATTGAGAATCTTTGAATCTTGATCGGGATCGCTGACGATGATCACCGCAGATTGCAAGCGTGCGTTGTTAGGGGTCATGAAACACTAACCTCGTGAATTAATAGTTTGGTTCACACGTGCGTGCAGGGCCTGTGTGAGCACAATTGGCGGGTGCCGTGCAGCGCTGTTTGAAGATTGGCAGGCTAGGAGAGTTTGACTGGGTGCGCACCTCGTAACATTCACAGGTGCGCGCAGGCTGGCCGCAAGCTGGCGAATCCAGAGGGCTGGTGAGTTCACCGTGAGCAGCCTAGTAGTTGTGCCAGCTGTTCGACTCATTCAACCCGGCTTATAACTGAGGCCCGGCAACCGCTGGCGATGCGGCGGTTAAATAAGTTCCGTCTCTGATTTGAGGTCGCTAAACATGAGTGTGCAACAGACGGCAGGGCTCGAAGAACCGTCAGTTCCTGATTTGAATGAATCGAATGAATTGGACCTGGATGCGTTGGGTAACCAGGACCTGCTGACCTATATCAAATATACCGGTATGCAAGATGGTGACTTGCTCCGGCCGCGTTGGATAGGCGCCAGTATCAGCGGCGAGCCGTTCGACGATGTCGGGGCCGTACGTCAGGTGGGCCCGGATGATCTGGTGAGCGGTCATCCAGTCATTATCAAGAATGAAGATATTCGCGCCGCCGCAGGGGGGCTGGCGGTGTATTCCTATAGCGTCAACGAAGGGCCGGAATCACTGCGCAAGATCTGCTACCTGGGCCTGCGTCCAAAGCCCGCGGCGGAAACCCTGTCGGTGCTGCATGCCTTGCCCTCGCATGACCTGACCCTGCAGCCACGGGCGTTGCCCTCCAATGGGGTCATCACGCTGGTGGTCGCGCCTTACCAGGCCATGCAGGTCGGTGACAAGATCACCGTGAAGCTGGTGGGCTACGACGAAGATGGGGTCGAGGACGATGACTGGTCGACTGTGCTGACGGTGGACAAAGACCATTTCGACAAGAAGCCGCTGTCCGCCAACGTTCCCAAGAACTGGTTCAGTTTCCTCGAAGACGGATGTGTAGAAGGCCATTACCGCATTGCCCTGGCTGACGGTAGCAGCCTGGACTCGCCTGCGCAGCGCTGGAAGATCGACTCGAGCGCAACCCTCCCCGGCCTGCTCGATGCACCCGCCATCGAGGGCCACACCGAGGGCGAGCCGTTGGACCCGGCACGCTTTCGCAACGGTTTGACCCTTCGCGTGCCAGGTTATCCGGGGATGGCCGTGGCGGACCATGTAGTGCTGCATTGGCGTAGCCCGGCGGGTGACCTGATCCAGGCGGCGCGGGTAGACCTCAGCAGCGTGACGGCGGATTCGATGTATTTCCGAGTGCCTGCCGAAAACCTGGTGCACAACGCGGGCGCGAGCGTGCGCTTGACCTACCAGTATGGGCGCGAGGGCGCCAGTCTGGGCTCCAGGGAGCTGCTGATCAATGTGGCATTGATACGCACCTTGCTTGCCGCTGATGTCCGAAGTGCCATCCCGGAAAACGCGCCTGGCTCAGGCCGGATACCCGCTCTCGAGGCCCGAGGCGGAGTCTATGTGGTGGTGCCCCCAGACACCCTGGCCCCGGGCGAGCGAGCCGAGGTTCACTGGATGGGCCAGTCAGCGCTGGGCCAGTATGTCGCCAAGTCGCCGGTCAGCGAGGCCAACCCGCTGCGCTTCCTCATTCCGCAAGACTATGTACCGGCGAACTTTGGCCGCGGTGACCGGGACGAGTCCAGGCGTTTTCCGGTGTTCTACCGGTTGATCGGAGCTAACGGCCATGTCGACTCGCTGCCGTACAACCTTCGGATCACGCCGGTGCCCAGCGCCAACTACCCGCAGATCAACTGTACCCAGGCTGATGCGGGGGGGCTGTCACTGTCGAGGGTTCCTGCTGCGGGTGCCGACCTGACGTTGGGGACCTGGCTGTTCGGCAAAGAAGGCCAACTGCTGACGCTGGTAGCCAGCGGCCTGACGGCAACGGGCGAGGTCGAGGAGGTGATTCTCGACAGCGTTCCGGTCACGGCCGAGCAAGCCGAGAAAGGGGTACAGGCAAAGTTGCCCAGGGCATTCCTGCAAGGGCTGGTAATGGGCGAACGTTTCACACTTTCGCCACGACTCAGTTTTGACGGCGGGGACTATTACACGCCGTTTCGTAGTATCACATTAACGTTGAACCGCTAGTTCATACCATTCAATAACCCCGGTTGGCACGTTGTCAAGCTGCCTTCCAGGACACTGACTGATAGCAAACAATCCAAATCGACTCCAGGTTTATCTGGCGATTCATATCGCCTGCAATTCCATGCAATTCGCAGAATTGTTCATGACGACTCGATAGGTTAGGAGAAAGACCCTGATGGCTAAGCTTACATTCGCAAATTATTTAACTTACTTGAAACGTGAACCCCGCACCAAAGGCTGGGGTGCGCTGTTGGTGTATGACCGTTTCAAAACCAACATGCTGTTGGCGCAGGAACATATCGAACGCTTTGACAACAGCCGTTGGTTGAAACCGATCAGCGTGCGAGTGGAAACCGAAGGCGGCAGCTGGACCGATGTTTCCGAACTGACAATGGATAAGCCGAGCCTGTCCTTCGTCAATTCGAACATCAGCAGTTCGGCGGCCCGTTTGAGCATGTCTATGCAAGGTGGCAAACTCAAACAGTTGCGCAGAAAGACCGGCAGTGAGCAGATCGAATTGGTGGGGCTGTCGCGGCTCGACCCGCTGAGTGCACCGGCCGTGCGCATGAATATCAACCTCAACCAAAGTAACAACGGCACTATCACCGATCAGGGACGGGTGACCCTGGACCTCTCCGAGGGTTCGGGCTACACCTTCGAAGTGTCGAGCTGGAAAGACTTGAACGAAAAGGTCGGCGCCGCTATTCAGCGGAGCTTTGCCGCGCTACCGATCGAGGAGCGGGTGTGGGAGCTGAACACGCTGAAGCCGGTCGAGGGTGAGCTCAACCCCACCTCGTTTGCGGTACGCACCCATTCCTTGGCCAACGCCGGGCAATCTGTAGCCAGCACCGATCGGGCTGAGCAAGAAGAGGGCGCAGTGGTGATCGGTGTCGCCTTCAACGGCGCGAAGGGGGGCGATTTTCCAACCCGTGACCAGGACATGCCGTACTTGCTGCCCGAGCCTGCGCCGAACAGTGGTCATGCGCCGTACACCATGAACGTGCTCTTGAGCAATGCCAGCTGGACCCAGCAGGTACTGGTGAAGTTGCTCAGAAGTGTGCCTGGCTTTACCGAAACCGTGCCGACCTATGTGGTGGAGAATGGTTTCAATGTAGGGGTTGAGTTCGGCTCAGCCAATGTCGCGTTCCCGGCCGGCCGCGATGACTTCGATGGCGATAACTGGGTGACATGGCAGGCCTATGATGCCTTCGATCTGCAGCCGAGCCGTAGCGCGCTGAATTTCCGTGTGGAAGACAACAACATTGTTTTCTCGTGGCGCGCCGTGGCGGTCGGCACCTTCTCATCCCGATTCAAATATGCCGAGTCGTGGGTCGTGGCAGAGGGCCGAAAGGCTGAGTTTACCTTTACCTGCACCAAAAAGTTCGTATCGGAACTGCAGACCAGTGGTGCGCGCAAAGGCAGTGTCATTTTCAAGGGTGACGCGGTCACGTCCACTGTGGACGTCAAGCAGGTGGACGATACCAACTGGAATATCGGCCCCTTCCAGGATTACATTCGCCGTGATACTGCCCCCAAACTCCTGGCTCAGGTCGTCGAGAAGTTCGATACCTTTACCGCTGCCGTAGATGCCGCCGGGGTCTCGCTGGACGTCCTGCGCTTGAACAGCCTGTTGTTTCGCAGCGAGCAGGCTGCCGAGCCGGAGAGCCTCCAGGCCCCTGGTGACCTGTCACTGCTGGGCACCTTGGCACCCAAGCTCACCGCATTCGCCGTCGAACCGCTGAATGCCTCGCTCTCTGCGGGTACCAGCCAAACCTTCCAGCTGACGCCACGCCCTTCGGGTACGGTGACCTGGACTGTCGACCACCTGCCAGGGGAGACCGGCGACAAAGGCACGATCGTCAACGGTGTGTATAACGCGCCGGCCAGCGAAACCATCACCGGTACGTCGAAGCGGGTCATCGTTACCGCCAAGGTCGGCGACCAGCTCAGCCGCGCGTTGGTGACCGTCGTTCCCCGCAGCGTGTCGGTCTTCCCCTTCCTGCTCAGTGGCCAATTCTCCAGCGAGCCGCCTGCGAAACCGTCCCGCTATGTCGTGACCGGCGGTAGCCTGGGCGCCCCGTTGACCTGGTCGATGGCACCCGGGGCCAAAGGCACCTTGCGCACGCCGGGCGCTGAAGACTCGGACCTGGACATCCCAGTGGACCAGGAGGTGCGGATCTATGTCGCGCCGACCAAACAACCAGGCGCTAGCGGCACGATCGACTCCCTGATGCAGCTGGATACGGTCAAGGTGAGTGCGGGTGCACAAACAGAGACCATGGATGTCGTCCTGCCCTGGATTTCCACCACCGCCGAACTCAAGGTTACTGCGCAACCGGGCAATACGCTCAAACTGGGCTTGTGGGGGCAAAGCTGGGGCGGCGGCTCGGTGGAGGTGCCAGCTGAAAATACCCAGTGGTTCCTGGTCAAGGGTGAGGGCACCTTGGCTGAAACAGGGATCTACACGCCAGGTGCCGAGGGTGACTACATCATCGTTGCCGCGGTTGACAAGACTTCTCCGGCCCTTGTCTGGAGCTACACCATCTTGCCGATGCCATATGACCAGGCCTACACCGAATTGGTCGAGCATGTGCACGCGCACAGCACTCAAAGGAAGGGCTGATCATGACTGGCAACGCTAAACAAACCCTGCTCGATGAGCTGAAAAAGGGCGATGCCCTGCATGGTTGGGGCGCGATCCTCGCGCTGGGACGTGATCGCTTCAATCAGTTGCTTGAATCGCAATTCGTCGATGCGTTCGCGACCCAGGATTTCACCTTGCCGATCAGCGGCGAGTACTTCATGGAAAACCGCACCGAGAAGGTCGTCTTCGACAACCTCATGCTCGGCCCGCCTCAGCTGTCGTTCAAGCATGCCAGCGGGAAAACGGCGCAGGTCACGGTCAGCATGGAGCTGATCGCCGGTACCTGCTACGCGATCGGCCAGCATCCAGGTGCCCCCGACTGGCTGCGCCGCAGCCATCGCTTGCTGCAGGGCATGGGCTATCACTTGGAAATGCAGGCGGTGCTGCAGGTGGTCCCGCTGGAAGCGTCCGGCCAGAGCCAGTTGATCCTGGACCTGGGGGCTGCCACTGAGCCCACCTGCAACCTGGGGATGAGCGATATCGCCAGGCGCGCAATGGGTAACTTCATCCAGCAGCAACTCGGTGAGCAACGCCCCGAGTGGATACTGCCGGTGATGACCCTCGACATGCTCGGCTATGACGCAACCTCGGTGGCCGATTTCAATGTAGTCGCGCAGAAAGCACCGCAAGGCGCTGGCAGCGGCGCGTCACCGGCAGACGATGGTGCCGTGCTGCTGCTCCTGCAGTTGCGCGGTAGTGCCGCCGCAGGTGACGTCCCTTCGGCGCTGCCGTACCTGCTGCCGGCGAAGGATGCCGGTGGCGGCAACTACAATGCCGCCCTGCTGGTCGACAGACTTCGTGCGCCGCTGTTGGGCCAGAAGGCCAGCAATACCCTGACGCGCATGCTGCTACCCCAGGCTTATCAGGTGCGCATGAGCGAAGAGCACCTGCCGCACGACATGATTCTGTTCGGTGACCTCGAGGCCACTGCGCAAAGCAGTGATCTGCAACCCGCCCTGAGCAGTGTCGCGGCCTCCCGGCAGGTCAGTTACAAGCTGAACGGAACACCCGCCAGCGCATGGTCGGCGCGCAACCTCGTCCATCCACGTGCGTGCGGTGCGATCAGTCAAGGCCGCTATACCGCATCTGCGCGCGAAGATTTCGTCAGCGATCAGCAAGTGGTGGTGGTCACCGCACACGTGGCCGATGCCGCAGACAGCAAGCCGCGTACGGCGTTGCTGGTCGAGTCCAGCGAGTCCCTGGCGATCTCGCCGAGGGTGGTGCTGTGGGGCAAGGGCGATGGCCCGGTCAGCCTGAGCGCGTCGCAGAGTGACGGCCTGCGCTGGGAGCTGGAGGGCGCAGCGCACGGCAGTCTGCAGCCCGACCCGGCAAACCTGGGTACGGCGCAGTTCGTGCCCAAGGATCAGACCGGTGCGGCGCAGGTCGTGCTGCAGCGGATCAAGGTCACCCGTGGCGCGGACAGCGGTTATGCGACCGTGGCGATTCTCAACTACACGCCAGTGTTGAACGTAGAACCCTTCCATGTGAGCACGATGCCCGCCAGCGGTGTTCAGACGTTCGCCCTGGCCGATTTCCCCGCTGATGACTGGGTACTGTTCGGTGCCGGCGAAATCGACCGAGCGACCGGTGAGTACACGGCGCCTGAGAGCGGCGCGGGCGAGGTCAGCGTGGTCGCCGGCATCGCCGGTATGCACGCCGGCTTTGCGGTGATCGAACACCAGCGTAACAGCCCGCAACAAATGGCCAGCCTGCGCGCGCGCTGGAAAACCCTGAACAGGTTCGAGGTTTCGCTCAACAACGCCAACCGTAACCGGGTGCTGGCCAATGGGTTGCAGCAGGTGGGCATCGATATCCTGCTTGAAACCAACTCGTTCGAGGACGATGACGGTACGGCCTGGGACCCGGTCAGCGACCTGGAGCTGTCGACGTTGGTGATCCTGCATGAGGACGGCACTGAAGTCGATTACCTGCTGCCCGGGCGCGAAGGGCTTGACCCGGATAAACCCGGCGACGGCAAGCACTGGGCGGTGAGCAAGGTGCGCAATCGCTTCGACTACCTGCCAACCGCCAACCGCAGCGCCCAGGCCACGCCGGCACCGCAGCTGGCGCCGGCTGATGCCCGACGCATCGTCACGGTGTACGTGCATTGCCTGGAGGCAGAGGTTCGCAAGTTCAAGGCCAAGTTCCAGGATCATGCCAATGCCTGGCATTACTCCGAGCTCAAGGACGAAACCAAGGGCGTCGTGCAGCTCGAAGGGGTGGTGGTACCGCCACCGAACCTTGGCAACTACGCGATCGCGCCCAAGCGCGTGGCCCGTCGCATGGGCTTCGATCACGGCCAGCCACTGGATACCTTCAACTACTGGCACTACACCACCGATTACTGGGTGATCAGCGCAAGGGACACGCAATTCACCAGTGTTAGTTTCGATAAAGCGTCGATGATCCGCTGGGAAAGCGAGCTGCTCAAGGAGTCGTATTGCACGTACACCGGCTACGCCTTCAAACCGCGCCGCTACCGGGGCGCAGTGCCGACATCGACAGGTATCGAATACCAGGCCGAGTTGCAGCTGTTGGCGCAAGAACGGCAAGTGGCTTTCAAGGAACTCGACTATGGCTTCAAGGGCCAGGAAGACGTCGCTGAAGGCAGCCTGCTATTGACTCTGGATCGGGTACCGAACCTCGCCTACTGGTATGACACCGCAGGCACCAATTACCGCAAAGTCCTGGACACGCCGCTGTCGTTCACCCTGATCGACAACTTCGGCATTGCGCATCGGCTCAAGGTCACCTTCGGTGCCGGAGCAGACAGTCGCAACACCCTGACGCTGGACCTTCAGTAAGTGTGGGTCGCCCCTTCGCGGGGCGACTTTCCATCGCTATCAGAACGAAAACGATCCTATGACGACGCAAACCCTGATTCATTCCAACGCCTTCAACTTCCTCAGCTTCGTGCAGGGCAGTGTCGACCCGCGCACCGGGTTCTATTCCCTGGCCATCGCACTGCCCGAGCTGCCGGCCAACCACCTAAGTGGGCCCAACCTGCCACTGAGCCTGCGCTACAACCCATTGAACATTCAGGACAGCGGCTTCGGCGTCGGCTGGAGCCTCAACCTGACCCAGTTCGACGTCACCACCGGCATGCTCGGCCTGCACACCGGCGAAAGCTTCAAGGTGGCCGACAATGGGCCTGGCCAGACGGCAGTGATCCCTGAACGCAAGATCGACAGCTTTCACTTCGAGAATGTCAGCGAGGGTGCGCAGGAGCGTTTGCGCATCGCCCACAAGTCCGGCCTGATCGAGGTGCTTGAACCGCAGGCACCGGATTACTCGGTGGCGCTGCCAGTGCGCGTACTGGCCGCCAGCGGCCACGGCATCAGCCTGAGCTACCGCGTGGTAAACGGCGCGCCTTGCCTCGAAACGATCACCGATGACACGCTGCTCGACGGACGCCCGCGCACCCTGCTGGCGATCGATTACAGCGGCAATGCGCAGGTGAAGATCGACCTCAATCCCGGCACTGAAGCCTTTGCGCGCTACACCCTCGAACGTTCGGGTGATGAGCTGGGCAAGGTCGTGTTGCCGACCGCTGACCAGGCATGCTGGGCCTTCACCTATCGTCGGGTGGGTGAGCTGCGCTGCCTGACCGCCATGCAGACCCCGGTCGGTGCCCGCGAAGTGATCGAGTACAAGGATGACGGCCATGCCTTGCCCGGCGACCAGGGGCGCACAGTGCCGTACGTGCGGCGCCATGTCATCAGCCCGGGCGCCGGGCAGCCGGACGTCGAGACGCACTACGCGTTCAGCAGCAACAACTTCCTCGGCAATGGCACCGGGGTGAGCTGGGATAACGATGGTCTGGACAACCTGTACAAGTTTACCGGCTCACGCTTCGTCTACAGCTCGACGGCCAGTCACTACCAGGACGGCGCCGCGCTGCGCACGATCACCCGCGAGTTCAACCGTTTCCACTTGCTCACCGCCCAGGTCACCACCCAGCAAGGCTGCATCGAAACGGCGACAACCACCTATCACGAGCTCAGCGATCTGCCGTTCGCCGACCAGCCTGAACATTTCCAGTTGCCCCAGACGGTGACCACCGAGTGGCGCTTGCAAGGCAACCCCCAGGCTCGCCGCAGTGAAGTGACCGCCACCGACTACGACACCCACGGCAACCTCATCCGCGAGGTCCAGGCCAATGGGATGCAAACCCACTACAGCTATTACCCGGCCACGCAAAGCCAGGGCTGCCCGCGCGATCCGGAAGGCTTTGTGCGCACGCTCAAGTCGCAGGTCCAGCTGCCGGCCGCCGACGGTGAGGGCCAGGCCGAGGCCCTGCGCCGCGATTACACCTACATCGCGCTGGCCGCCCTCGATGCTCAGGCCAAGGGCGAGCTGTTGCAGGACAGCGAAGTGCTGGTGCGAGTGAGTGACGGCACGGTCCTCAGCCGCACCCAAGTCGAGTACGCGGCCGCGCTGGCCGATCCGCTGCTGCATGGCCGGCGCCTGAGCGAGATGCGCACCCTGGGCGGCAAGCGCACCCGTACCGACTACCGCTACGCCCAGCGCGTGGTCGACCGGCACCCGGTGGTGGAGACGGTGGCTACCCGGACGGGGTTCGATAAAACGCAAAAAGTCACCACCCTGCACCACTCGGTGCTGATCGGTGAGCCGCTGCTCAACTATGACGACAATCAGGTGCAGATTGCCTACGAGTACGACCCGCTCAGGCGTGTAGTGCGCGAAACCGTCTCGCCGAACGAGGAAGCATTCAAGGCCGCGCGCGCCTACAGCTACTACCTGTCGGCCACGGGCAACCAGGCGGTGCAGGTCATGACGGACGTCAAGGGCGTCACTACCTGGAGCTACGTCGACGGTCTCAACCGGGTGGTCCGGCAGATGCGCCAGGACCCTGACTACGCGACGACCCGGCTGGCCCAGGAAGCGCCGCGGCTGAGCTACAGTGCCCGCTACGATGCCCTCGGCAATCTGTGTGAAGAGATCGAGCACGAGTGGCTGGCGTTGGACGACCTGCCGCTGCGCACCCGCTTCGAATACGACGGTTGGGGCCAGCGCAGCTGTGTGATCGGCCCCGACGGCGTGCGCAACCACGAGCAGGTCGATCCGATCGGCACGCCAGAATCGAACGGGCCGATCCTCACCCAGTGGCGTGAGTCGGCGGATGGCCGTGTGCGCACTGGCAAGACCGTCATCTGGAACAATCTGTTCGACAAGCCGGTACGCGTCGAACGTCTGCGCTGTGACGATGCGCGCGAGAGCCTGCACCAGTACTTCTATGACGGCCTGGGCCGGACGGCGCGAGAAATCGACGGCCGTGGTGCGCAGACCGCCTTCGCCTACGACGAGTTCGACCGCCTGCACACGCATACCCTGGCCGATGGCGCGCAGGTGCTGCGCGAGTATGCCGAGCACAGCGATGAAGACCTGCCGGTGCTGATCAAGGTGCGGCATGCCGACGGTGCCACCCAGAGTGTGCTGGGTGAACAGGTGTTCGACGGCCTCGATCGCATGGTCGAGACCATCACCGGTGGCCGTCGGCGGGTGCTGCAGTACGCCGATGGCATGCGCCAGCCGGAGTCGGTGGTCACCCCCAGTGGCCAGGTCATCCGCTATGAGTACCTGCCGCAGTTGGGTGAGGAACCCTTGCAGCGGGCGGTGATTGGCTCCGGGGTCGAGGCGCGATACGACTACGACAAGCACAATGCGCGGCTGCTGTATTGCAAGGAGCAGGGCGAGGAGCTCTCGCGTACCTATTTCAGCACCGGCCAGGTGCGGTCGGAGGCGCGCGTGCAGGAGGGCACCCGCTACGAGATGGCTTATGTTCACAGCCTGGCCGGTCGCCTGTTGAGTTACACCGATGTGCTCGGGCAGGTCCAGTCCTATAGCTACAACCCGCTGGGCCAACTCGAGCAGACCAGCCTGGGCACGCTGACCAGCACCTTCAGCTATGACGCACTGGGCCGCAACACGTCGATCACCACCCAGACGCGTGACGCCGATGAGGCTGTTCGCAGCGTGCAAATCACCCTGGACTATGACGACTTCGAGCGTGAGACCGCTCGCCACTTTGATTTTGGCGATGCGCAGCAGGTATTGGCGCAGACCTACGATGCGGTCGATGCGATCGTCACCAAGACGCTCAGCGAGGGCGGGCAACGGCTTCGCGAGGAGGCGTACACCTACGACGAGCGAGGCCGATTGACCCATTACGAGTGTGAGGGTGAAGACGCGTACGTGCCGGTGGACCCCTACGGCAAGAAAATCCAGATCCAGCGGTTCGATCTGGACGCCCTGGACAACATCACCCGCTTGCGCACGCGCTTCGAGGGGGGCACCATTGACGCCCGCTATCAGTTCGACAATGCGCTCGATCCTGCGCAGTTGACCGGTATCGAGGTCCGCGGGCTTGAGGAAACGCCGCGCCGGATCGTGCTCGACTATGACCTGGATGGCAACCTCGTGCTGGACGAAGAAGGGCGCGAGCTGCAGTACGATGCCTTGGGGCGCTTGCACAGCGTCAAGGACGAGGACCGTTCAACCATCGCCCTTTACGGCTACGACCCGTTGGATCGGCTGGCGATGCAACAAACGCTTTGAGTGACGGGCGCGGTGTGACCTGGCATGTGCAGGCACAGCGGCCCTTGGATTGCCTCGAATGAACAAAGGCCTGTGCATGCACAGGCCTTTTTTTTGCTGTGGGCTGCGGCCGGGTGGTTACCGGCCAGCCGCTAACGACGCTGAATCACTGCACGCCCACCGGGCTGGAACGTTCGGCAGTGATGCCGCTGTAGTCATTGATCGTGGTGAAGCTGACCTGCAGGCCGTTGGTGACCGATACCTGCTTCAACGCATAGGTCTGGCGGGCCAATGGCAAGGCCATGTCGTGGGCGGTGATGGTTTCACGGACGCCGGCGCCGCTGATGACCAGCTGGTTGAAGGTGAAGTGGTAGGGCGAGGGATTGTCGACCACCAGGTGCGGTTTACCGTCGATCCGTTGTACCGACCAGACCAGGTCCTTGAGTCGATCTTCCGGGCGGCCTTTGAGGTGGCTGGGCCGGTAGAACAGCTTGATGCGTGTGCGCAGGGCGATGTTGAGGACGTTTTGCCCAGTGTCCGTCGCTTGCGAAATTTCCTGCAGGTTGAAATAGAACAGCGATTCACGGTCTTGCGGCAGGTCGTTGGGCAGGGCGTTGATCTGCACCGTCTGTTCATTGTCAGGGTCGATGCGGAACAGGCTGGGCGAGGCAATCAGGGGGACGGCAGTGGTCGCATCGTCGGCCTCGGTATTGACCCAGGCCTGTGCGGCGTACGACGTTTTCGAAGGGTTTGCGACAATCACCGAAGAGCTGCGCTTGGCGCTCTCATGGACGATTCGCGTGTGGCTTATGGTGAGTGCGGCATACGCGCTGGGCATGCTGGCGCTGAGCAGCAGCAGGCAACTGCTCAGGGTAATCAGTGAGCGGGGCAAAGGCTGCATGGTGTTTGACCGAGCGTAAAGAAATCGACTCCAGGTGCCAGCACCTGGAGTGCGTGTTAGGGCAGGCTCACCAGGAACGAAACTTCCGCTTCGGCCAGGCCTTCGCCAACCCTGGCGGCGTGGGACTCATACGCCGCATAGAACATCAAGTCGGTAGGCTGCGACTGGTACAGGTCGTAATCGGGAGATGCCGCATTGGGGTTGAGTTTGGTGCGGGTCCGGTCCTTGATCGTGATGCCCAGTCCCGTGGCGCCGCCATCGCGAATGGCGTAGAGGTTGGTGCCGACCACGCCGTGCAATGGCGTGAAGGTCACCTTGGTTTTGGTACCGGGAGCGATGACGCACGTGGTGGTCGGCGTCACGCGCAAGGCAAATGCCACGTCTGGGGTGGCAGTGCCGCTCGCGCCAAAGTAGCCGGTGGTGAAGTTACCCATCGATACACGGGGGATGACGCTGCCGCCCGGGTTGACCACCTCGATGGGGCAGGTGCCACCGCCGTAAACGGTACCGTAAAAGTTGATCTGGCCGGTTTCGGGTGCTGCGAACACGGTGCTGCTCGCCATTCCCAGGGCAAGCATGAGTAACGTCTTTTTCATGGGTAGTTCCTTGAATCTGTTCGTGTGTGTGGCAGGCCCAGCAGGCTCGCTGATGGAGCGGCGCTAGGTGGATGTGAGCGACGAGCAGATTAAAGGGGACGCGACAGGCAGGATGTAGGGCTAATTAACCCGCGCCTGTGGATTATCAGATGGGGGCGCCGCAAGGGGCGCAGAGGCGGGGCACACGTCAGCCTGACGCGCCGCCCCTGATATGGCAGACCGCAGTGTTCAGTGCGCAGATCCTCGATTGGACAGCATCAGCATTTCTTTGTGTTGATGCCAATCGAACGCTTCGCCTTGCTGTTCGGCGTCGTAGCGGATTTCTTCCAGTTGCTGGTACAGCTCGAGCTCGTCGTCCGGCATGAAGTGCAGGCAGTCGCCACCGAAGAACCACAGCAGGTCACGGGGCACCAGGTGGGCGATCTGCGGATAGCGCTGGATGACCTGACAGATCAGGTCCTGGCCGAGGTATTGGCTTTCCAGTGGATCGGTCGGCAGACGCTCCAGCAGTTCGTCGAAACGCTCGAGGAACAACGCGTGGCTTTCTTCGGGAACCTGTTCGGCTTCGCCGAGCGCCACCAGGATGGTACGCAGGTGCTGCAGAAGCTGCAGGTGGTGTGCCAGATAGGAGTGGGCCATGTTAACAACTCGAGTACGTAGAAAATGCGCAATTATACGCTCAGGGCCGACCTCCTGTCCCGAATGGGCGCCAACGGCTATCGCCCCGTCTCAATGTGGGCGGGCGACAGACAGGGTGTTCTGCCAATGAGTGGGTTGTCTACTGCAAGGACTGTCAGTTGGCGGTGTGGTGACGCAATGTTGGTATGGGCGACCTGAAGAACAAGGAGTTTTGCCATGCCTGATACTACGCCACGCCGCGCGCAACCCACGACGCCCGACAGTTCCTTGAAAACGCTGTGTGTCGACCCGCCAACGCTGCTTATCGGTGTCTTTGACCAGCAGGTCGTCAACGCGTCCTGGTCGGCTTATGCTCAGCGTGATGCGCAGCGCATCAGTGAGCAGATACCGTACGACCGGATTGTCGAGGGTAATGTGTGGCGGGTGGGCACCCTCGCTGTGGGTGTTCCACGCGTGCACTACGGCGATCATTACATCAGCCTGACCCTGCCCGTTGTAAAGGACTCGCAGTTTACCTTTCGCGCGGAATTGGGGCGTGCCGAGCGACGGGTTCATGAAATCCTGGAAGTCTTGCCGGGTGCGGACACGACATTCACCGTCAAGGTACCGCTGGCCAATGGCTACTTGCGTTACAAGACGATCGAGGGGCGGGTCGTTCGGCTGCAGTGGTCGGGTCAGGCGACGTTCGAAAACTCGGGCGGTGATTACAATTGGGCAGCGCTGAGCGAGTTTTATAAAACAGCGGCTCGGGTCAACTTGTATGAGGTACTTCCGCCAGTCAGTCCGCTGCTGCACGACATCAAAGGCAGTTACACGATACGCGACGACAGTATGGACCTGGTGTTGTCTTCGTTATCGGGAGAACATGCCGCAGTTGATGAAACGCCAGCGTCTGCGCCTGCACGTGCAGGGGATGCGGGCGTTTTATCGTTCCTCAGCATTCTTTTCCCCGAGGTATTAACCGGGCTGCCACCTGTTGATAGGGCCTGGCTTGCCAACTTCTGCACGCCGCCGGCTGCCCTGCGATTTACCGCCGGGCAATTGATACCTGAACTGCTGATGTATTGGGCCATGTATGACGTCAGCAGCGTGGCGAGTCCAGACCACAGTCAGGCACTCGCTGCACCACCGCTGTCCATTACGCCTCGGCTTCGGTTGGTTGGCGCAGGTGATGAAAAACAGGCCCTGAGCTTGCCCCCTGGCGCGCCGAGCGTGCAGTGGAGCTTTGAGGGTCGAGCTCTCGGCCGCTTGGTAAACGAACAGGGGCAGATGTTCTATTACCCGCCCAATTCACCCTCGCCAGCCTTCGTGCTCGAGGCCAATAATAAAACCAGGCATCCTGTAGCGCGCCGATCCGACGCCGGTACGCTGATCAGCGCGGACGTCATCAAGGCAACAGCGGGCGGTCAAAGTGCAACGTCCACCTTCGTTGCGTTGCACACCACAGAGTCCCATTACATCAAGGCGCAGTTGGCCTACAACAAGGTCAAGCTGAAGGTGTTTTATGAGACTTGGGGGGGTGTGGTCGAGGTGCCTGATGCCCAGGTCCGATGGACCGTCATCAGTGGTAATGGCAGCATGTCTACAGCGGGGGTGTTTACGCCACATCCGAGCGACCCGTCCCCCTTCACTGTGCTATTGGCAGAAGATACTCAGGATCAGGCGCAGTTCCACTATTGGGCGTCGATTGTCCTGCCTGTACCGACGCTGGACGCCGCTCGCTTCGTTGAACTGACCAACGGTTGAGGCGCCTGTAGCGCCAGCCCGGGACCGAACGCCTGTCCCGGGCTGGCACGCCGTCAGCGAATCTGGCCCTCGGTCAGCGCCAGATGCTCGGGTTCGAACGCGTCCACATCGATCACCTGTCGACGGGCCTGTTGCGCATCGAGCAGGCGTTGCCCGTCCTGCGGCTGCAGTACGCCTGCGTTCACCGCCGCATCGATGGCCGACTCGCCGGGCGCGGGTCGCACGGTGCCGTCCTTGAGGGCCTGGTGCAGCGTTCGTTGCAGCGGGGCGACCTCATCGAGCAGGTCGCTGGCGCGCTGCAGTGCACCCACCGGGTCGTCGGCGGCATTGGGCCGGTAGCAGCCCGCCAGCAATTCCTCGAGCGCCGGGTCGCCTTTGCCGCGACCGATCAGTTCGGCGACCTGCGCGTCCAGTTCGTCACTCGGTCCGGTATGGCAGCGGCCGGTGGGGAATACCAGCACCCGCAGGGCGCAGCCGATGAAGCGGTTGGGGAAGTTGTCCAGCAGGCGATCCAGGGCTTTTTCCGCCTGGCCGAGGCTTTCTTCCATGGCCCAGCGCAGCAGCGGTTGCATGTGCTCGGGCGAACCCAGGTCGTGGTAGCGCTTGAGCGCCGCCGAGGACAGGTAGAGGTAGCTCAGCACGTCGCCCAAGCGGGCACTGAGCCGCTCGCGGCGCTTGAGCGCGCCGCCGAGCAGCATCATCGACAGATCGGCGAGCAGCGCAAAGGCTGCGGCCTGGCGGTTCAAGGCGCGGAAGTAGCCCTGGCTCAAGGCGTCACCCGGTGCCCGCTCGAAGCGCCCCAGGCCAATGCCCAGGACAAAGGTGCTGGCCGCGTTGCTGACGGCGAACGAGATGTGCTTGAGCAGCAGATCATCGAACGTCCTCAGCCCCTGCTCACGGTCTTCGTGCCCGGCCGCAGCCATTTCCTTGAGCACAAACGGATGGCAGCGGATGGCGCCTTGGCCGAAGATCATCAAGTTACGCGAAAGAATGTTGGCGCCTTCGACGGTGATGAAGATCGGCGCGCCTTGCCAGTTACGGCCCAGGTAGTTGTTCGGGCCCATGATGATGCCCTTGCCGCCGTGCACGTCCATGGCGTGCTGAATGCACTCGCGGCCGCGCTCGGTCAGGTGGTACTTGAGAATCGCCGAGAGCACCGAGGGCTTCTCGCCGAGGTCGACCGCCTTGGCGGTGAGCAGGCGCGCGCTGTCCATCAGCCAGGCATTGCCGCCGATGCGCGCCAGCGATTCCTGGATGCCTTCAAAGGCGGCCAGGGGTACGTTGAACTGCTCGCGGATGTTGGCGTACTGGCCGGTGACCAGACTGGTGTACTTGGCGGCGCCGGTGCCGACCGCTGGCAGGGAGATCGAGCGGCCGACCGACAGGCAGTTCATCAGCATCATCCAGCCTTTGCCGAGCATGGATTGGCCGCCGATGAGGAAGTCCAGCGGGATGAACACGTCCTTGCCGCTGTTTGGCCCGTTCATGAACGCTGCCCCCAGCGGCAGGTGGCGCTGGCCGATCTCCACGCCGGGGGTGTCGGTGGGGATCAGCGCCAGGCTGATACCCAGTTCCTCTTCCTCGCCCAGCAGGTGCTCGGGGTCATAGGCCTTGAAGGCCAGGCCGAGCAGGGTGGCGACCGGGCCGAGGGTGATGTAGCGCTTTTCCCAGTTCAGGCGCAGGCCCAGGACTTCCTCGCCTTGCCACTGGCCTTTGCAGATGATGCCGGTGTCAGGCATGGCGCCGGCATCGGAGCCGGCCAGCGGGCCGGTGAGGGCGAAGCACGGGATATCGTCGCCGCGGGCCAGGCGCGGCAGGTAGTGATTGCGTTGTTCGTCGGTGCCGTAGTGCAGCAGCAGTTCGGCCGGGCCGAGCGAGTTGGGCACCATCACGGTCGAGGCGAGGTCACCGCTGCGGGTCGCCAGCTTCATCGCCACCTGGGAGTGGGCGTAGGCGCTGAAGCCCTTGCCGCCGTATTCCTTGGGGATGATCAGGGCGAAGAAGCCGTGCTGTTTGATGTACGCCCAGGCTTCGGGGGGCAGGTCCAGGTCCTGGCCGATCTGCCAATCACTGACCATCGCACAGAGCTCGTCAGTGGGGCCGTCGATGAACGCTTGCTCTTCTTCCGTGAGTTTCGGTGCGGGGTAGTCGAGCAGGGTGTGCCAGTCAGGGCGGCCGCTGAACAACTGGCCATCCCACCAGACGGTGCCGGCCTCGATCGCCTCGCGTTCGGTCTGCGACATCGGCGGCAGGGTGCGCTGGAACCATTTGAACACTGGCGCGGTGAACACCTTGCGGCGCCATTCGGGCAGCACCAGCAGTGCGGTCTTCGCCGCCAGCACCAGCCAGATCAGCGCCAGCAGCCAGCCGGGTGCCTTGCTGAAAATGCCCATAAGCAGGGTATAGGCGGCAACGATGGCGAGAATCTGCAACGGTGGCAGACGCCGGTGGGTGAGGTACGCCGTGCCGATCACCAGGACCAGCAACCACAACAGCAACATAATCCTTCCTCCTTGGAAGTTGGGCTTGAGCCGACCCCAGCAGCATAGACGGCCTCGTCTGTTCAGTGACCGGTCGTGGCGCCAAGAGTTCGCCGGGTGTTGTCAGGGCATGTTTCCTGGGTGTCCGCTGGAGTAGACTCCAGGTTCTGCATTCATAAGGACGTCGTCATGCTGAAGATCTGGGGTCGCAAGAACTCGAGCAACGTGCGCAAGGTATTGTGGGCTGCCCACGAACTCGGCCTGGATTTCGAAGCGATCGATGCCGGCGGCGCTTTTGGTCTGGTCAATGAGCCGCACTACCGTGCGCGCAACCCCAATGGCCTGGTGCCGATGGTCGAGGACGACGACCTGACCCTGTGGGAATCCAACACCATCGTGCGCTACCTCTGCGCGCAGTACGGCCGCGAGCAGGGCTGGTATCTGGATGATCCACGCCAGCGCGCCCTGGCGGACAAATGGATGGACTGGACCACGTCAGCCCTGGCCACGCCGTTCCGGCCGCTGTTCTGGGGCATCCTGCGCACGCCCGAGGAGCAACGCGACTGGGTGGCGATCAACGCCGCGCTAAAGACCTGTGGCAACCTGCTGACGATCGCCGATGAGACCTTGGCCAGGCAACCGTACTTGTCCGGCGAGCAGATCGGCATGGGTGACATTCCCCTGGGCTGTTTCGCCTACGCCTGGTTCGAGATGCCCATCGAGCGCCCTGATTTGCCCCATCTGCAGGCCTGGTATGAGCGCCTCAAGGCGCGGCCGGCCTATCAAGCGGCGGTAATGACCGCACTGACCTGATCGAACACCTGTGCGCTTTCGATAGTCACTATCAATGCACATGACTGTACTTGTGTGGCCCTGGCTTGCACCATGGGCCTCACTCACTGCGCCAGTGACCTTATCTGGCGTGTCCTGAACCTCCTAGAATGGTACGTGACCCGCTATGAGTTCTGCTCTGTCCATCCGACAGCTGACCAAAACCTACGGCAACGGCTTCCAGGCCCTCAAGGGTATTGATCTGGATGTCGCCGAAGGTGACTTCTTCGCCTTGCTCGGCCCCAACGGCGCCGGCAAATCCACCACCATCGGCATTCTCTCGACCCTGGTCAACAAGACCAGCGGCAGCGTCAATGTCTTTGGCCATGACCTCGACCGCGAGCCTGCCGCGCTGAAGCGTTGCCTGGGCGTGGTGCCGCAGGAATTCAACTTCAACCAGTTTGAAAAGACGTTCGATATCGTCGTCACCCAGGCTGGCTACTACGGCATCCCGCCCAAGCTGGCCAAGGAACGCGCCGAGCAGTACCTGACCCAGTTGGGCCTGTGGGACAAGCGCGACGTGCCATCACGCTCATTGTCTGGCGGCATGAAGCGTCGGCTGATGATCGCCCGTGCACTGATTCACGAGCCGCGCCTGTTGATCCTCGACGAGCCAACCGCGGGCGTCGATATCGAGCTGCGTCGGTCGATGTGGAGCTTTCTCACCGAGCTCAACGAGAAAGGCATCACCATCATTCTGACCACGCATTATCTGGAAGAGGCCGAACAGCTGTGCCGCAACATCGGCATCATCGACCACGGCACCATTGTCGAAAACACCAGCATGCGCAAACTGCTCGGCACGCTGCATGTCGAGACTTTTGTTCTGGACTTGAAGCAGGACCTGACCACGGTGCCAGCCCTGCACGGCTACCCGTGCCGGCTGATCACCCCGCATACGCTGGAAGTGCAGGTCGACAAGGATATCGGCATCACCGCGCTGTTCGGCCAGCTGGCCTTGCAGAACATCGAGGTGCAGAGCCTGCGCAACAAGACCAACCGGCTTGAGGAGTTGTTCGTGTCACTGGTAGAGAAAAACCTGTCGAAGGTGGCCGTATGAGTGTGGAACTGCGCACCAACTGGGTCGCCCTGAATACCATCGTCTACCGCGAAGTGCGTCGCTTCCTGCGCATCTGGCCGCAGACGCTGCTGCCGCCGGCCATCACCATGGTGTTGTACTTCGTCATCTTCGGTAACCTGATCGGTCGGCAGATTGGCGACATGGGTGGCTTCACCTACATGGAGTACATCGTGCCTGGGCTGATCATGATGTCGGTGATCACCAACTCCTATGGCAACGTGGTCTCGAGCTTCTTCGGCAGCAAGTTCCAACGCTCGATCGAGGAGCTGATGGTGTCGCCGGTGTCGCCGCACACCATTCTCGTCGGCTATGTGCTCGGCGGCGTGCTGCGTGGGTTGGCGGTAGGGGTGATCGTGACCATCCTGTCGATGTTCTTCACCCACCTGCAGGTGCATCACCTGGGCGTGACCGTGGTGGTAGTGCTGTTGACCGCAACCATCTTCTCGCTGCTGGGCTTCGTCAACGCAGTGTTTGCGCGCAACTTCGATGATATTTCGATCATCCCGACCTTCGTGCTGACCCCGCTGACCTACCTGGGCGGGGTGTTCTACTCGATCAGCCTGCTGCCGCCGTTCTGGCAGGTGGTGTCGCTGGCGAACCCGGTGCTGCACATGGTCAACTCGTTCCGCTACGGCATCCTAGGGGTTTCGGATATCAGTATCGGTACTGCGATCACCTTCATGCTGGTGGCCACGGCTGTGCTGTATGCCCTGTGCATTCGCCTGCTGGTCAGCGGCCGCGGCATGCGTGCATGACGTACGTTGCTTGCGGCGGCGCCACTGGCGGCCGACCCACCAGCGCCAGTAGCTCATGGTGATGAAGTAGGCGGCGATGCCCAGCACCACGCCGCACACCACTGAGCCGAGCAAAAATGGCTGCCACACGGTAGCCAGCTGGTCGGTGATCCACTCGAAGGTGAGGTCGTCGGGCAGGCTGCGTGGTGGCGTCTGCAACAGCCAGGCGCCGGTCATGTAGGTGACGAAGAACACCGGCGGCATGGTCAGCGGGTTCGTCAGCCAGACCAGGCTGACCGCGATCGGCAGGTTGCCCCGCAGCGGGATCGCCAGGCTGGCGGCCAGCAGCATCTGCATCGGCATCGGGATCAATGCGGCAAACAGGCCCACGCCCATGGCCCGTGCCACTGAATGGCGGTTCAGGTGCCAGAGGTTGGGGTCGTGCAGCAGCTTGCCGAAAAAGCGTAAGGACTTGTGTTCCCGAATGCTGGTCGGATCCGGCATGTACCGTTTGAACAGGCGGCGCGGCATGGGGGCTCCCGGGGCAGTGATCGGGCAAGTATGCCTTGATTCCCGGAATGGCTTGTTCAGAGTTTGTGACAATTGTTGAGCAAGACTGACCCTTAAATACGCTATTCCTCTGCAGGCTGTCTTGCTTGCGGAGCTCTACCTTATGCGCACAGGGATGTTGGCGCTTGCGCTCGGGCTGTTGTGCCTGGGCTTTCTACCCGTTCTGCCGACGGTCGGCTGGCTGGTGGTGATGCTGCTGGCTGCGCTTGGCTGCCTGGCTACGCGAGTCTGGCCGCTGGGCTGCTTGCTGCTGGGCTTTTGCTGGGCGTGCTGGTCGGCGCAGCAGGCGCTGGATGATCGTCTGGCGCATTCACTTGATGGCCGCACGCTATGGCTTGAGGGGCGCGTGGTCGGCCTGCCAGCGGTATCGGCCCACGGTGTGCGCTTCGAGCTGGATGAACCCGCTTCGCGCCGCGCCGAATTGCCCGGGCGCCTGCAACTGAGCTGGTTCGACGGCCCAGAGATTCGTGCCGGAGAGCGCTGGCGCCTGGCCGTGACCCTGAAACGCCCGCGCGGCCTGCTCAATCCACATGGGCCGGACCGCGAGGCGACGCTGTTGGCCCGGCGCATCGGCGCCACTGGCACGGTCAAGGCGGGAGCGTTGCTAGAGCCGGTGGCCGGCGGCTGGCGCGACAATTTGCGCCAGCGCCTGCTGGCAGTGGATGCCTGGGGCCGCGAAGCGACGTTGGCGGCGCTGGTACTGGGCGATGGCTCGGGGCTGGCCAGGCAAGACTGGCAAACGCTGCAGGCGACCGGCACGGTGCACTTGTTGGTCATCTCGGGCCAACACATTGGGTTGGTCGCAGGGTTGGTCTACGGCTTGGTGGCGGGGCTGTTACGTTACGGAGGCTGGCCGCGGCGCTGGCCATGGCTGCCGTGGGCGTGCGGGCTGGCCATGACGGCCGCGCTGGGCTACGGCTGGCTGGCCGGGTTTGGCGTGCCTGTGCAGCGGGCCTGTCTGATGCTGGCGGTGGTGCTGCTCTGGCGCCTGCGCTTTCGCCAAGTGAGCGCCTTTGTACCACTGTTGATGGCGCTGTGTGGTGTGCTGCTGGTTGAGCCGTTGGCCAGTTTGCTGCCCGGATTCTGGTTGTCGTTCGGCGCGGTGACAGTGCTGATCTGCTGCTTTGCCCAGCGCCTAGGCGGTTGGCGGCCTTGGCAAGCGTGGACGCGTGCGCAGTGGGTGATCGCCATCGGCTTGTTGCCGGCGATGCTGGCGCTGGGCCTACCGATCAGTCTGAGCGCGCCGTTGGCTAATCTGCTCGCGGTGCCCTGGATCAGCTTCGTGGTGCTGCCGTTGGCGTTGCTGGGCACCTTGTTGCTGCCGCTGGCGGGGTTTGGCGAACTGCTGCTATGGCTGGCTGGCGCAGCGCTGGCTGGGTTGTTCGACGTGCTGACGGTGGTGGCTCAGTGGCAGCCGGCATGGATTGCCCGGCAGTTGCCGCTACTGGCCTGGTTGTTGGTGCTCAGTGGCGCGTTGATCGTGTTGCTGCCCCGTGGCGTACCCATGCGTGGCCTGGGCGCGCTGATGCTGCTGGCGCTGTGGGTGCCTGGCAACTCGTTGCCGCAGGGGCAGGTCGAGGTGCTGCAGCTGGACGTCGGCCAAGGCCTGGCGATCCTTTTGCGCACGCGCAACCACAGCCTGCTCTACGATGCTGGCCCAGCGCGCGGCGAGAGCGATCTGGGCGAAAGTGTAGTGCTGCCTACTTTGCGTAAACTGGGCGTCGATCGACTGGATGTGCTGCTGATCAGCCATGCCCATGCCGACCATGCCGGCGGCGCAGCGGCCGTGCAGCGCGGCCTGTCGGTCGGGCGCGTTGTGGCCGGTGAGTCGGAGCAGGCCTTCCAGGCACAAAGCTGCGAGACGGGGCAGGGCTGGCAGTGGGACGGGGTCGACTTTTCACTCTGGCATTGGCCGCAGGCGCGCTCAAGCAATGACCGCTCCTGCGTATTGCTGGTCGAGGCGCAGGGCGAGCGTCTGTTGTTGGCCGGCGACATTGAAGCCAGCGCCGAACGCGCCTGGCTGGCGGCGCATGAAGGCAAACGCATCGACTGGCTGCAGTCGCCGCACCACGGCAGTCGCAGCTCCTCCACCGAGGCGTTCATTGCTGCCACCAGGCCGCGCGGCGTATTGATTTCCCGCGGTGCGCACAACGGTTTCGGCCATCCGCATGCGCAGGTGCTGGAACGCTACCAGCGCCATGGGCTGGCGATTCACGACACCGCCATAGAGGGCGCCTTGAGCTTGCGCCTGGGCGCTCAATCCCAGGTTGCCGGGCAGCGTGCCCAGCGCAGGTTCTGGCGTGACAAAGAATGACCCCGGCACGCGCATTGTTGCGACCTCCGGCAACTCAGCCGAGGGCGATCCTATGGTAGAGTGGCGGCCTTTTTCGAGGGGATGATTACTGTGTGGGAATTGGTAAAGTCCGGTGGTTGGATGATGCTGCCGATCATTCTGAGCTCCATCGTCGCCATGGCTATCGTCGTCGAACGCCTGTGGACCCTGCGTGCCAGTCGCGTAACCCCGCCGCACCTGCTGGGTCAGGTGTGGATGTGGATCAAGGACAAGCAGCTCACCAGTGACAAGCTCAAGAGCCTGCGCGCTGACTCGCCGCTGGGCGAGATCCTCGCTGCCGGCCTGGCCAATTCGCGCCATGGCCGCGAAATCATGAAAGAGTGCATTGAAGAAGCCGCCTCGCGGGTTATTCACGAGCTCGAACGCTATATCAGCACGCTCGGCACCATCGCTGCGATGGCACCGCTGCTGGGTCTGCTCGGTACCGTGCTGGGCATGATCGACATCTTCAGCGCGTTCATGGGGTCGCAGATGACCGCCAACGCTTCGGTGCTCGCCGGTGGCATCTCCAAAGCCCTGGTGACCACGGCTGCAGGCCTGATGGTCGGTATCCCGGCGGTGTTCTTCCACCGCTTCCTGCTGCGCCGCATCGACGAGTTGGTGGTCGGTATGGAGCAAGAGGCGATCAAGCTGGTCGAAGTCGTGCAAGGTGATCGCGAAGTGGAAGTGGCGGGAGTCAAGGCGTGAAGTTTCGGCGCAACCGTGCGCGGGAGAACGTCGACATCAACCTGGCGTCGTTGATCGACGTGGTGTTCGTGCTGCTGCTGTTCTTCGTCGTCACCACCACCTTCACCCGCGAAAACCAGCTGCGGGTCGAACTGCCGGAGGCCTCTACAGGCGCGCCGGCCGAGGCCGACGAGGGCAAGCGGGTGGATATCACCATCAGTGCCGACGGGGTGTACTCGGTGAACAACCACCTGCTGCCGAAAAGCGACCTGGCCACTCTGGTCGAAGCGCTGCAGCAGGAATCTGGCGGTGATACCAAGCTGCCGTTGTCGATCAGCGCAGATGGCAAGACCCCGCATCAGTCGGTGGTGACGGCCATGGACGCGGCGGGCAAGCTTGGTTTCAGCCAGCTGCGCATGACCACGGTCGAGGCCGCAGCGGGGACGCCCTGATGGCTTTCACCGAGCGCTTGCTCGCTGCCTGGTACAACGGCCACCCAGCGCTGGCCTTTTTGCGGCCGCTGGAGCTGTTGTACCGTCGCGTCGTGCTGCGCAAGCGTGCGCGCTTCATCAGTGGTGCAAGCGCCGCTTACCGCGCGCCGGTGCCGGTCATTGTGGTCGGCAACATTACCGTTGGCGGCACCGGCAAGACGCCGATGATCCTCTGGCTGATCGAACACTGCCGCAAGCGGGGCTTGCGCGTCGGTGTGGTCAGCCGCGGTTACGGTGCCAAGCCGCCTTCGCTGCCCTGGCGGGTGGCGGCGGAGCACAGCGCCGAGCAGGCCGGCGACGAGCCGTTGTTGATCGTTCAGCGCACCGGTGTGCCGCTGATGATCGATCCCGACCGTTCGGCGGCCGTACGCGGGCTGCTTGCCAGCGAACCCCTCGACCTGATCCTCTGCGACGACGGCATGCAGCATTACCGCCTGGCGCGTGACCTTGAGCTGGTGCTGATCGATGCCGCACGGGGCTTGGGCAATCGCCGATGCCTGCCCGCAGGGCCACTGCGCGAGCCGGTCGAGCGCCTCGACGAGGTCGACGCGCTGCTCTACAACGGTGCCAGCAGCGACCGCGAAGACGGCTTCGCCTTTCAACTCAAGCCTTCGGCGCTGGTCAACCTGCGCAGTGACGCACACCGTGGGCTTGACCATTTCAGCCCTGGCCAGGCCGTGCATGCGGTGGCTGGCATCGGTAATCCACAACGTTTCTTCAACACCCTGCTGCAGCTAAACTGGCAGCCGGTGCCGCACCCGTTTGCCGACCATGCGCAGTTCAGCGCCGAAGCGCTGACGTTCAGCCCGACGCTGCCGCTGGTGATGACCGAAAAAGATGCGGTGAAATGCCGTGCCTTTGCCGCTGACGACTGGTGGTACCTGACAGTCGAGGCGCAACCGTCGCCGGCCTTCAGTACCTGGTTCGACGCCCAGCTTGAGCGTCTGCTGCCTGCGCAGCAGCCCTGACCCTGTTCAATTTTTCCGGCCGCTTGGCCCCAAGGACGCACTCATGGACACCAAACTGCTTGATATCCTGGCTTGCCCGATCACCAAAGGCCCGCTCAAGCTCAGCGCCGACAAGACCGAGCTGATCAGCAAAGGCGCAGGCCTGGCCTACCCGGTGCGCGATGGCATCCCGGTCATGCTGGAAAGCGAAGCACGCACCTTGACCGACGACGAGCGTCTGGACAAATGAGCCTGGACTTCACTGTGGTCATCCCCGCCCGGCTGCGCTCCACGCGCCTGCCGGGCAAGCCGCTGCTGTTGATCGCTGGCAAGCCGATGGTCCAGCACGTCTGGGAACAGGCGCGCAAAAGCAGCGCCAGCCGGGTGGTGATCGCCACCGATGACGCCAGCATCGTTGCCGCCTGTCAGGCATTTGGTGCCGAGGTATTGCTGACCCGCGCTGACCATGAGTCGGGCACTGATCGCCTGGCAGAAGTTGCCGCCCAGCTGGGTTTGGCCAGTGATGCCATCGTCGTCAACGTGCAGGGCGACGAGCCATTGATCCCGCCGGTAATCATCGACCAGGTCGCGGCCAACCTTGCTGCGCACCCAGAAGCCGGCATCGCCACCCTGGCTGAGCCGATCCATGAGCCGCAGACGGTGTTCAATCCCAACGCGGTCAAGGTAGTCAGCGACAAGAATGGCCTGGCCCTGAGCTTCAGCCGTGCACCGTTGCCGTGGGCCCGCGATGCGTTTGCCGTGAACCGCGAGCAGTTGCCGCCGGCAGTGCCTTATCGCCGCCATATCGGCATGTATGCCTACCGAGTTGGTTTTCTTCAGGACTTCGTCAGCTGGGGCCCGTGCTGGCTCGAGCAGACCGAAGCACTGGAACAGCTGCGAGCGCTGTGGCATGGCGTGCGTATTCACGTTGAAGATGCGCTCGAGGCTCCCGCCGTGGGCGTTGATACCCCAGAAGACCTGGAGCGCGTTCGGCGCTTGTTGGAGGCCTGATGCGCGTCCTGTTTGTGTGCCTGGGCAATATTTGCCGCTCGCCCACCGCAGAAGGGGTGTTGCGCCATCAGTTGCAACGCGCCGGGCTGGCCGACCAGGTAGAAGTGGCATCGGCCGGTACGGGCGACTGGCACGTGGGCAAGGCGCCGGACGCGCGCACCTGCAAGGCAGCGCTGGCGCGCGGCTATGACCTGTCGGCGCAACGTGCCCAGCAGGTCAAGGCCGGCCATTTTGCCGAGTACGATCTGGTACTGGCCATGGATGCCAGCAACCTCGCCGACCTCAAGGCCATACGCCCGCCGGCGTCCAAGGGCGAGCTGGATCTGTTCCTGCGTCGCTATGACGGCGCGTTGGATGAAGTCCCCGACCCGTATTACGGCGGCGCGGCCGGTTTCGAGCAGGTGTTGGACCTGATCGAGCTGGCGTGCGAGCAGTTGGTCAATGAAATCAGGGGGCGGCTATGACTGCCACCTGGCAACAGCAGGTATCGCTCAAGCCTTTCAACACCTTTGGTATTGACGTCAAGGCCCGCTATTTCGCCCAGGCGCACAGCGACGCCGAGGTGCGGGCGGCATTGCTCGAAGCGGCCCGTCTTGAGCTCCCGGTGCTGGTCATAGGCGGTGGCAGCAACCTGCTGTTGACCGGTGACATCGACGCGCTGGTGCTGCATATGGCCAGCCGTGGCCGGCGGCTGCTGAGTGAGGAGGGCGATCGTGTGGTGGTCGAGGCCGAAGCCGGTGAACCCTGGCATGAGTTTGTGCAGTGGAGCCTGGCGCAGGGTTGCAGCGGGTTGGAAAACCTCAGCCTGATTCCCGGCACCGTCGGTGCCGCGCCGATGCAGAACGTCGGCGCGTATGGCGTCGAGATCAAAGACGTGTTTGCCGGCTTGACCGCACTCGACCGTGAAACAGGCGAGCTCAAGGATTTTTCCCTTGAGGAGTGCGGGTTTGGTTACCGCGACAGCCTGTTCAAGCGCAATCCCGGCCGCTGGTTGATCCTGCGCGTGCGCTTTGCCCTGAGTCGCAGCTTGCATGCGCACCTGGACTACGGCCCAGTGCGTCAGCGTCTGCACGAGCAGGGCGTCGTCGAGCCGACCGCGCAGGCAATCAGCGATGCGATCTGCAGCATTCGTCGCGAGAAACTGCCTGACCCGCTCGAACTGGGTAATGCTGGCAGCTTCTTCAAGAATCCGCTGGTCAGCGCCGTGCTCGGCGAGCAGCTTCGCGCTCGCTATCCGGGTGTGGTGGCTTATCCCCAGGCCGATGGCCAGCTGAAGCTGGCGGCGGGCTGGTTGATCGAGCAGGCAGGGTGGAAGGGCTATCGCGATGGCGATGCCGGCGTGCATCGGTTGCAGTCGTTGGTACTGGTCAATTATGGCCAGGCCTCGGGGGCGCAGTTGCATGCGCTGGCGCAGAAAATTCAGGCTGATATCTTCGCCAGGTTTGGCGTGGAGCTGGAGATGGAGCCGAATCTGTACTGAGTAGGTGGCACATGGATATGCCAGTGCAGCGCTGAATGCAACGCAAAAAAAAGCCCCGCCAGTTCGCACTGGCGGGGCTTTTTCATTCAGCCGTGGCTATCAACCGTGATGAGGCTTGTGCTCATCGGTCGATGCCTGGGCCTGAGCTGCGGCAGCAGCGGCCTCGGCTTCACGCTTGCGGCGACGCACTTCACGTGGGTCGTTCGGTGCGCGACCGTTGGCCAGCATTACAGGCGCCGGTTCAGCCGCTACAGGCGCTGCCTCGACAACCTCGGGCTTGGCTTCAACTGGTGCAGCCTGCTCGACCACCGGTGCTTCGACTGGCGCGGCCGCTGGGGCCTCGGCAACGTGCACTGGCTTCTCGGCTTCACCCGACTCGACCACGGCGGCTTCAACCACTGGAGCTTCAACCACAGGGGCTTCGGCGGCTGGTGCCTCGACCAGTGGCGCTTCAGCAACTGGCGCTGCAGTTTCCACTTCTGCTGCAGCAACCGGGGTTGCTTCAACGGCAGGTGCTTCGACTACGGGCTGCGGCGCAACCTCGACAACCGGCTCGATGCTCGGCTCTACCACTGCAACCGGCTCGCTGACAGGCTGCTCGACCACAGGGGCGATCGCAACGTCATCAGCTTGCTGTGCAGGCTCGGCTGGCAGGGCGATAACTTCACCGGTAGCCGCTTCAGGCGTTTGGGTAGAAGCGATTTCAGCCTGCTGATTGGCTTGTGCTTCGGCTGCAGCGCTGATGTTGCTAGTGGCAACAGCGGCAGTTACGGCCAGGCCAGCGGCGAGGTCGGCACCCAGATCAGTCGCCTGACGTGGTTGCTGCTCTTCACCGTTTTCGTTGCCTTCGCTGCTTTCTTCGTCGCCATCGATCAGATCGCCATTGGCATTGCGCTGACGTTCACGACGGTTGCTGCGACGACGCTGGCCGCGCGAGCGACGACGTGGGCGTTCGCCATCAGTGCCTTCTTGTTCTTCCTGCTGCAGTTCGTCGTTCGGCAGTTGCTCATCGGCGATCTCTGCGGCCTGCTCGTCAGCCTGGGCGGCTGGGCGCAGTTGACGCTCTTCCTGCGGCACACGTTCTTCACGAGGGGCGCGTTCTTCACGTGGAGCACGCTCTTCGCGAGGGGCGCGTTCTTCACGTGGAGCACGTTCTTCGCGAGGGGCGCGTTCTTCACGTGGAGCACGTTCTTCGCGAGGGGCGCGCTCTTCACGTGGAGCGCGTTCTTCGCGAGGGGCGCGTTCTTCACGTGGAGCACGTTCTTCGCGAGGGGCGCGTTCTTCACGTGGTGCACGTTCTTCGCGTGGTGCGCGTTCTTCAGTCGATGCAGGGGTAGCGTCAAGTGGCTCACGCAGCTCACGCACAGGGCGCTCGTCACGGTTGCCGCGACGTGGGCGATCTTCACGTGGAGCACGCTCCTCACGTGGAGCGCGTTCTTCACGCGGCGCACGCTCTTCACGCGGTGCGCGTTCTTCACGCGGTGCACGCTCTTCACGTGGAGCGCGTTCTTCACGCGGTGCACGCTCTTCGCGCGGCTTGCGCTCTTCGTCGCGACGACCGTTACGGTTGCGACTCTGCTGACGACCGTTGCGGCGCTCTTCGTTGCGCTGTGGGCGCTCGGTAACAGGCTTCTCGGTGGCAGCCGGTGCAGCGACAGGTTCTTCCTTGGCGGCAAACAGGCTCACCAGCGATTTGACCAGGCCTTTGAACAGGCTTGGCTCAGGCATGCTTGGTGCTGGCGCAGCGGCAACCGGAGCAGCCTCTTCTACAGCAGCCGGTACCGGAGCGCTGGTACGCGGTGGAGCAGTCTTGACCGCAGCTTCCTGGCGAACCAGGGTGCGGGTCGCGGCCTGCTGCGGCGCTTCCTCGGTTTCGGTGGTGGCGATTTCGTAGCTGGACTGGTTGGTCAGCACTTCCGGGTTGTCGTCGCGCAGGCGCTGGACTTCGAAGTGCGGGGTTTCCAGGTGGTCATTCGGCAGAATGATGATGCGAGCACGGGTGCGCATCTCGATCTTGGTGATCGAGTTGCGTTTCTCGTTGAGCAGGAACGCGGCAACCGGGATTGGCACCTGAGCGCGCACTTCGGCAGTGCGGTCTTTCAGGGCTTCTTCTTCGATCAGGCGCAGGATCGCCAGCGACAGCGACTCGACGTCACGGATGATGCCGGTGCCCGAGCAGCGTGGGCAGACGATGCCGCTGCTTTCACCCAGCGATGGACGCAGGCGTTGGCGCGACATTTCCAGCAGGCCGAAGCGCGAGATGCGGCCAACCTGGACGCGAGCACGGTCGGCCTCGAGGCATTCACGCACACGCTCTTCGACCGCGCGCTGGTTTTTCGCCGGGGTCATGTCGATGAAGTCGATGACGATCAGGCCGCCGATATCACGCAGACGCAGTTGGCGGGCAATTTCTTCAGCCGCTTCCAGGTTGGTCTGCAGGGCGGTTTCTTCGATGTCGCTGCCTTTGGTGGCACGCGCCGAGTTGATGTCGATCGACACCAGCGCCTCGGTTGGGTCGATCACGATCGAACCGCCAGACGGCAGCTCGACGACGCGCTGGAAGGCGGTCTCGATCTGGCTTTCGATCTGGAAGCGGTTGAACAGTGGCACGCTGTCTTCGTACAGCTTGACCTTGCTGGCGTACTGCGGCATCACCTGGCGGATGAAGGTCAGAGCTTCTTCCTGGGCCTCGATGCTGTCGATCAGGACTTCGCCGATGTCCTGGCGCAGGTAGTCGCGGATGGCACGGATGATGACGTTGCTTTCCTGGTAGATCAGGAACGGCGCGGTGCGGTCCAGCGAGGCTTCCTTGATGGCGGTCCACAGCTGCAGCAGGTAGTCGAGGTCCCACTGCATTTCTTCGCTGCTGCGGCCAAGGCCGGCAGTGCGCACGATCAGGCCCATGTCGCCCGGTACGGTCAGCCCGTTGAGGGCTTCACGCAGCTCGTTGCGCTCTTCGCCTTCGATACGGCGGGAGATGCCGCCAGCACGTGGGTTGTTTGGCATCAGCACCAGGTAACGGCCAGCCAGGCTGATGAAGGTGGTCAGGGCGGCGCCTTTGTTGCCGCGCTCTTCCTTCTCGACCTGGACGATGACTTCCTGGCCTTCGGTGAGTACTTCCTTGATGTTGACGCGGCCTTCTGGGGCCTTCTTGAAGTACTCGCGGGAGATTTCCTTCAGCGGCAGGAAGCCGTGACGGTCGGAGCCGAAGTCGACGAAGGCGGCTTCGAGGCTGGGCTCGATCCGGGTGATCTTGCCTTTGTAGATGTTGGCCTTTTTCTGCTCACGGGCGCCGGATTCGATATCCAGGTCGTAGAGGCGTTGGCCATCCACCAGGGCTACACGCAACTCTTCGGGTTGAGTTGCGTTAATCAGCATTCTTTTCATGTTGTACCGTCGGTTTCCGGGCTGCCGGAAACGGCGTTCGGCACACACGACTTCTCATGGTCGGTGTCAAGGTGCGCAAAGGGTGGCGAACCACCCCCGTGTCGGCGACGTTCGGCACCAGCCGGTTGCCCAGCCTGCCGTTGTCGCGACGACGCGTCCTGTTGCTGCGGTGCTGTGGGCCTGTGGTATCGGGATCAACCTGGCAGGCCTGGTGCACTCAGTCAGGAGGAGGAATCAACCGTCAGCCGTGGACGCCTACGTGGCATCTGTAAGGACCTTATCCGCTCGCCGCCCATTACAGTGGGGCGGTGGCCGGACGCGGTGCTACACGGTCCGAGGGCTGTGCATCTCCACCCTGCACGTATCCCTGATAATTCGGGTGCTGCCGCGCGCTGAATCCGCAACGGGTTGCATTTTTCGCCATCTTCATAAGGGAAGCTGGCGCCATTCATGTCCAAGGCAGGTATTTCCGAAGCATTCGCCGGGTGCAGGAGGAAGTGACGATGGCGGTGCAGAGACACGGCGAAAAAAGCCAGTTAAGCAGGTGAACTACCGCACTTATGATTTTTTTCGGTCTTCTCTACCCGGCGCGAGTGGCGCTTCCAGGTATTTCGATAAACTGGCGAAAGCCCCGTAGGACGGCCTCGCGTCCTCGAGAATTGCGTTGGTCAGGGGCTGGCAAAGCGCCGTATACCGCTGGCCCACCGCTTTTGGCGGCGTTCGCGACTATAGCAGCAATGATTAAGTGCTTCAATTCCCTAAAAAATTGTTATTATCGGCGCCATGACTACCAATACCCCTCCGACTTCCGGCGTCCAGCTGATCGAAGTCGCGCCGGAGCTTGCCGGCCAACGAATCGACAATTTCCTGATCACGGCGCTCAAGGGCGTGCCTCGCACCTTGGTCTATCGCATCCTGCGCAAGGGTGAAGTGCGGGTCAACAAGGGTCGGGTCAAGCCTGAATACAAGATCCAGGCCGGCGACATCGTGCGCGTGCCACCGGTGCGTCTGCCCGAGCGTGACGAGCCGGTGCCGGTGGCGCAATCGCTGTTGCAGCGCCTGGAGGCGGCCATTGTCTATGAAGACAAGGCGCTCATCGTGCTCAACAAACCGGCCGGCATTGCCGTACATGGCGGCAGCGGCCTGAGCTTTGGCGTGATCGAAGCGTTTCGCCAGTTGCGTCCGGATGCCAAGGAACTGGAGCTGGTGCACCGGCTCGACCGCGACACTTCCGGCCTGCTGATGATCGCCAAGAAGCGCAGCATGTTGCGCCATCTGCACGCTGCCCTGCGCGGTGATGGCGTCGACAAGCGCTACATGGCGCTGGTGCGTGGCAACTGGCCAACCGCGAAGAAACAGGTCAATGCGCCATTGCAGAAGAGCAACCTGCGTTCTGGCGAGCGTATGGTCGAGGTCAACGATGAGGGCAAGGAGGCGCTGACCCTGTTCAAGGTGCTGCGCCGTTTCGGCGACTTCGCCACCATGATCGAAGCGCGTCCGATCACCGGTCGCACCCATCAGATCCGCGTGCACGCCCTGCATGCCGGGCACATGATTGCCGGCGACAACAAATACGGCGATGAAGAATTCTCCCGCGAGATTCGTGATCTCGGCGGCAAGCGCCTGTTCCTGCATGCCTATGCCCTGACCGTGCCGCTGCCCGATGGCGGCGAGCTCAAGGTAGAAGCGCCGGTCGACGAAATGTGGGCCAAGACTGTAGAGCGCCTGGCGCGGCCTGACTTCACATGAGCAAACCCTACGAGCTGCTGATTTTTGACTGGGATGGCACCCTGGCTGACTCTGTCGGGCGCATCGTTCTGGCGATGAATGAGGCCGCTGAGCGCGCCGGTGAGGCGCCCAGTGCCGAGGATGCAATCAAGGGCATTATCGGCCTGGCCCTGGGCGAGGCGATCTGGACCCTGTATCCGCACCTTGAGCCGCTGCAGGTCGAACGCTTCCGTCAGCACTATGCTGATGTGTACATGGCGCTCGACCAGCAGCCGTCACCGTTGTTTGACGGTGTGGTCGAGTCGCTGGATGCGTTTCGCGCCCAGGGCTATCGCCTGGCAGTAGCTACTGGCAAGGCCCGTCGCGGGCTCGATCGGGTGCTCAAGGCCAATGGCTGGGAAGACTTTTTCGATATCACTCGGGCGGCTGACGAAACCCGCGGCAAGCCGCACCCATTGATGCTTGAAGAAATTCTTGCCCACTGCCGCGCCGAACCCGGCCAGGCGCTGATGGTCGGAGATTCTGCGTTCGACCTGCAAATGGCCAACAACGCCGGCATGCACTCGGTGGCTGTCGGTTACGGGGCCATGTCGCTGCAGGCGCTGGCAGAGTTCGGGCCGCAGGTGTGCATCGATCACTTTTCCCAGTTGCGCGAGTGGTTGGCAGGTTCGGCGCAATTATCAATTCCAAGGTAGGTGAGCATGGCTGACGAGTGGAAAGCGCCCGAGACCGAAGTGGTCGAGAGTGAGGATCGCAAGAGCTGGAAGCTGCTGGAGAAAACCCTCCTTGCTGGTGTGCAGGAGCAGCGTCGAGCGCGACGCTGGGGGATCTTCTTCAAGCTGCTGACGTTCCTTTACCTGTTCGGCATCCTGTTCCTGTTCTCGCCGCTGATGAGTATGGACGGCGCTGCTTCGCGCAGTGGCAGCCATACCGCACTGGTCGAGGTGCGTGGGGTTATTGCTGATCAGGAGGCGGCCAGTGCCGACAACCTGATCAAGAGCCTGCGCGAGGCATTCAAGGATGCCAATACCAAGGCAGTGGTGATGCGTATCAACAGCCCAGGCGGCAGCCCGGTGCAGTCCGGTTACGTCTATGACGAGATTCGCCGCCTGCGCGCCGAGTACCCGCAGATCAAGCTCTACGCAGTGATCACCGACCTCGGTGCCTCGGGTGCCTATTACATCGCCAGTGCTGCCGATGAGATCTATGCCGACAAGGCCAGCCTGGTCGGCTCGATCGGCGTTACCGCTGCGGGCTATGGCTTTGTCGGTGCCATGGACAAGCTGGGCATCGAGCGGCGCACCTATACGGCCGGTGAGCACAAGGCATTCCTCGATCCGTTCTCGCCGCAAAAACCTGAAGAAACCGAGTTCTGGCAGGGCGTGCTCAACACCACTCACCAGCAGTTCATTGCCATGGTCAAACAGGGGCGTGGTGATCGGCTCAAGGACAAAGAGCACCCCGAGCTGTTCAGTGGCCTGATCTGGTCCGGTGAGCAGGCCAAGGCGCTAGGCCTGGTAGATGGTCTGGGCAGTGCCAGCTATGTCGCCAGAGATATCGTTGGCGAGAAGGATCTGGTCGATTTCACTGTGCAGGAGTCGCCGTTCGACCGTTTCTCCAAACGCATCGGCGCCAGCGTAGCTGAGCACCTGGCAATGTGGATGGGCTTCCAGGGACCGACCCTGCGCTAAGCGCTGCTGGCTTGCGCGTGCAGGCCAGCAGTTTCCCTTCAGGGTAGCTGTACGCCTTCTTCCAGCAGCATATCCACCAGGCGAATAAGCGGCAGCCCGATCAGGCTGGTCGCGTCGCTGCCATGGGTGCTCTGGAACAGGCTTACCCCCAATCCCTCGGCTTTGAAACTGCCGGCGCAGTCGTAAGGCTGCTCTGCGCGCAGATAGCGCTCGATACTGGCCTGGCTCAGCTCGCGCATGACCACCGTGAACGGCACGCAGTCGACCTGGCAGTGGCCGCTGCTGCTGTTGAGTAGCGCCAGGCCGGTCAGAAAGGTGACCTGTTGGCCGCTGGCGGCAAGCAGTTGCTCGCGGGCGCGCTCGAACGTATGTGGCTTGCCGAGGATCTGTTCGCCCAGCACCGCGACCTGGTCAGAGCCGATGATCAGATGGCCGGGGTGGGCTGCGGCCAATGCCTCGGCCTTTTGCTGCGCCAGGCGCTTGACCAGCGCGATGGCGGGTTCGTCAGGCAGGCGCTGTTCGTCTAGGTCGGGGCTTGCCGAGGTAAAGGGCAGGCGCAGGCGGGCGAGCAATTCGCGGCGGTAGGTAGAGCTGGAAGCCAGTAACAGGGGCAGCATGGTAGACTCCTTGGCAGATCAACCGATTCTATCATCCACTTGCCGCCGAATTTCCTTTGACAGGGGCGGGGGCCATCCCTAGAATGCTGCGCCTATGTTGAATGACCCGATTCCACCTCACGTTGACCCGCGCAAATTAGCCGATCGTGGCGTAACCCTTCAAGGTTCGTTGCAACTCGCTGATTTGGAAAGACTCTGCGACCCGCTTTCCGACAATGTCGGTACGGTGCAGGCGAAGTTCGATTTTGAACGAGATGAACAGCATGCCGTGGTTATCCACAGTGAGCTCGACGTCGAAGTCAAAATGGTTTGCCAGCGTTGTCTTGAGCTGGTCACCCTACCGATCCACAGCGAGTGTTCGTACGCGGTGGTGAAGGAGGGTGCGAATACCCAGTCGTTGCCGAAAGGCTATGACGTGCTGGAACTGGGCGAAGATCCTTTGGATCTGCAGGCGCTGATCGAGGAAGAGCTTTTGCTCGCCTTGCCCATCGTGCCTGCTCATCATCCGGAAGAATGCCAGCAGCCGGCGGGCCTCGATGAGCCCGAATCGAGCGAGGACGAGGTAACGCGGTCCAACCCGTTCAGTGTCCTGGCGCAGTTAAAGCGTGACCCAAACGTTTAGGAGTTAATCAATTATGGCTGTTCAGCAGAACAAAAAATCCCGCTCTGCCCGTGACATGCGTCGTTCGCACGATGCCCTGTCGGAAAACGCGCTGTCGGTAGAAAAAACCACCGGTGAAATTCACCTGCGTCACCACGTTTCGCCAGAAGGCGTTTACCGTGGCCGCAAAGTGATCGACAAGGGCGCTGACGAGTAAATCTTGTCCGCTCAGATCATCGCGATCGACGCAATGGGCGGGGACTTCGGTCCCCGCAACATTGTTCAGGCAAGTATCGCTTGCCTCTCGGCTACGCCCTCGCTGCATCTGACCCTCGTCGGTCAACCCTCCCTTCTTGAACCACTCGTCAGCGGCCTTGCAGCTGCCGATCGCGCGCGCCTGCAAATTGTCGCGGCCAGTGAAGTGGTGGAGATGGACGAGCGGCCCTCGCAAGCGTTGCGCAGCAAGCCTGATTCGTCGATGCGCATCGCCCTTGAACTGGTGCGGGACGGCAAGGCCCAGGCCTGCGTCAGTGCCGGCAATACCGGTGCACTGATGGCGCTGTCGCGCTTTGTCCTCAAGACCGTGCCAGGCATTGATCGGCCGGCCATGGTCGCGGCGATCCCGACTCAGTCAGGCTTTTGCCAGTTGCTCGATCTGGGCGCCAACGTTGACTGCAGTGCCGAGCATCTCTACCAGTTCGCGTTGATGGGCTCGGTGGCGGCGCAGGCCTTGGGCATTCCGCGCCCACGCGTTGCGCTGCTCAACATCGGCACCGAAGACATCAAGGGCAATCAGCAGGTCAAGCTGGCGGCAACGCTGCTGCAGAATGCCCGTGGTATCAACTACGTCGGCTTTGTCGAGGGTGATGGCCTGTATCGCGGTGAAGCCGATGTAGTGGTGTGTGACGGCTTTGTCGGCAATATCCTGCTCAAGTCCAGCGAGGGTCTGGCAACCATGATCAGTGCCAGAATTGAGGCGCTGTTCAAGAGGGGGGTGCTGGCGCGCGCGGTCGGTGTGCTGGCCATGCCGCTGCTCAAACGCCTGCAGGCTGACCTGGCGCCTGCACGGCACAACGGCGCGAGTTTTCTCGGTCTGCAGGGCATCGTCATCAAGAGTCACGGTTCGGCAGGGGTCGAAGGCCTGCAGAGCGCTATCCAGCGTGCGCTGATCGAGATCGAGGAAAACCTGCCCGGGCGCCTGCGCAGCCGCCTCGAAGACCTGCTGCCTTAGGCATAATCGCCATGAGGTGGTTAAATGTGACCGCTGGGTTTTCGTATTCATCCAAGTTTTCAGATTCTGCGTACAGCCGTGGGCTGGGCGCATCCTCTCCGACGACAAGATCATAAGGGCTTGTTCAATGTCTGCATCCCTCGCATTTGTCTTTCCGGGTCAAGGTTCCCAATCGCTGGGCATGCTCGCCGAAATCGGCGCAGTAGAGCCGGTGATCGTCGAAACCTTCAAGGAAGCTTCCGACGCTCTGGGCTACGACCTGTGGGCACTGGTTCAGCAAGGTCCGGAAGAGCAACTCAATCAAACCGACAAGACTCAGCCGGCCATCCTCACCGCCTCCATTGCGTTGTGGCGCCTGTGGCTGGCGCAGGGCGGCGCAAAGCCTGCGTTCGTCGCCGGGCATAGCCTTGGCGAGTACAGCGCGTTGGTAGCGGCCGGTAGCCTCAGCCTGAAAGACGCGGTGCGCCTGGTCGAGCGCCGTGGCCAGCTGATGCAGGAAGCAGTCCCGGCAGGCCATGGCGGCATGGCCGCGATTCTCGGTCTGGACGACGAGGTCGTGGTCGCCATCTGCGCTGAAGCAGCAGAAGACCAGGTGGTCAGCGCGGTCAACTTCAACTCGCCAGGGCAGGTTGTCATTGCTGGCAACAAGGCAGCGGTAGATCGCGCCATGGAGCTGTGCAAGGCTAAGGGCGCCAAACGCGCCTTGCCGCTGGCGGTCAGCGTGCCGTCGCACTGCGCACTGATGCAGCCTGCTGCCGAGCGCTTTGCCGAGTCGGTCAACGCCATCGAATGGCAGGCGCCGCAGATCCCAGTGGTGCAGAACGTTTCTGCAGCCATCCCAGCTGACCTGGGCGTGCTCAAGCAAGACCTGCTGGCCCAGTTGTACCAGCCCGTGCGCTGGGTTGAATGCGTGCAGACCCTGGCGGCCAATGGCGCGGTCAATCTGGTCGAGTGCGGCCCGGGCAAGGTCCTGGCCGGTCTGAACAAGCGTTGCGCTGAAGGCGTGACCACCTACAACCTCAATACCCCTGATGCCATCGCCGCCACCCGTGCGGCGCTGGCCTGAAACTGGAGAAGCTTGCATGAGCCTGCAAGGTAAAGTTGCACTGGTCACCGGCGCCAGCCGTGGTATCGGCCAGGCCATCGCCCTCGAGCTGGGCCGTCAGGGCGCTACCGTCATCGGTACCGCGACCTCGGCCTCGGGCGCCGAGCGCATTGCTGCCACGCTCAAGGAGCATGGCATCACCGGCACCGGCATGGAGCTGAACGTGACTGATGAAGCGTCGGTCAACAGCGTTCTGGCCGCGATCCAGGAACAGTTCGGCACTACCGCGATCCTGATCAACAACGCCGGCATCACCCGTGACAACCTGATGCTGCGGATGAAAGACGACGAGTGGTTCGACGTGATCGACACCAACCTCAACAGCCTCTACCGCCTGTCCAAGGGCGTGCTGCGCGGCATGACCAAGGCGCGTTGGGGCCGCATTATCAGCATTGGCTCGGTTGTGGGTGCCATGGGCAACGCCGGTCAGGTAAACTATGCCGCCGCCAAAGCCGGTCTGGAAGGTTTCAGCCGCGCTCTGGCACGTGAAGTCGGGTCGCGCAACATCACTGTCAACTCGGTAACTCCAGGTTTTATCGACACCGATATGACCCGTGAGCTGCCAGAGGCTCAACGTGAAGCGTTGCAGACCCAGATTCCGCTGGGCCGTCTGGGTCAAGCCGACGAAATCGCCAAGGTAGTTGCTTTCCTGGCGTCCGACGGCGCAGCCTATGTCACAGGTGCTACAGTGCCTGTGAACGGCGGGATGTACATGTAATATCGCAACTCAATGTGACGGATTGCTTCAAAAAAGAGTCATACTCCGAGCTTAAAATCCGTTATAAAGCTGCAACCAGATTCCGGGCAGAGGGTCGAGTGACCACATAGCCAGTTGATGGCGGGGCGCGTTACGCTTGAAAAGCAGGCGTCTTGCTATAAACTCGGTCACCGGCCAGCTGCCTGACATATGTCTATTAGGAGTGAAAATTAGGTATGAGCACCATCGAAGAGCGCGTCAAGAAAATCGTCGCCGAGCAACTGGGCGTCAAGGAAGAAGAAGTAACTAACAGTGCTTCTTTCGTAGAAGACCTGGGTGCCGATTCGCTTGACACCGTTGAGCTGGTGATGGCTCTGGAAGAGGAATTCGAGACCGAAATCCCTGACGAAGAAGCCGAAAAAATCACTACCGTTCAAGCTGCTATCGACTACGTCACCAGCCACCAGGCTTAAGACGTCTGTAGTCGACGCTTCTTGTCGGGGAAAACCGCACTGCCATAACTGGCGTGCGGTTTTTTCTTTGCGAGATGTGTGAAGCAGGCACCGAGAGCCTTTTGCCATTGCCTTCTGCTGCAGAATGCAACGGCAAGAGACTCTGTTACTGGACAATGAGGAGAGTACTGTGTCGCGTAGACGCGTCGTGGTCACTGGTATGGGCATGCTGTCGCCGCTGGGTACCGATGTACCGAGCACCTGGCAGGGCATTCTGGCTGGCCGCAGTGGCATCGGTCCGATCGAACACTCCGATCTGACGGCCTACTCCACCCGTTTTGGCGGCTCGGTGAAGGGCTTTGAAGTCGAGCAGTACCTCTCGGTCAAAGAGGCCCGCAAGCTCGACCTGTTCATTCAATACGGCCTGGCCGCAGGTTTCCAGGCGTTCCGTAACGCCGGGCTGGAAATCAACGACAGCAACCGTGAGCGGATCGGCGTGGCCATGGGCTCCGGCATCGGCGGCCTGACCAATATCGAAGAGACCAGCCGGACCTTGCACGAGCAAGGCCCGCGTCGCATCTCGCCGTTCTTTGTGCCTGGTTCGATCATCAACATGATCTCCGGCTTCCTGTCGATCCATTTGGGTCTGCAGGGTCCGAACTATGCCATCGCCACTGCCTGTACCACCGGCACCCATTGCATCGGCATGGCCGCGCGCAACATTGCCTACGGTGAAGCCGATGTGATGATCGCCGGCGGCGCTGAAATGGCCGCGTGTGGCCTGGGCATGGGCGGTTTCGGTGCTTCGCGTGCGCTGTCGACGCGCAATGACGAGCCAACCCGGGCCAGTCGGCCGTGGGACAAGGGCCGTGATGGTTTCGTGCTCTCCGACGGTGCCGGTGCACTGGTGCTCGAAGAGCTCGAGCACGCCAAGGCGCGCGGCGCCACCATCTATGCCGAGCTGGTTGGCTTTGGTATGAGCGGTGATGCCTATCACATGACCTCGCCACCGGATTCCGGTGAGGGTGCGGCGCGCTGCATGACCAACGCCCTGCGCGATGCCGGCATCGCCCCGGAAGAAGTCAGCTACATCAATGCCCATGGCACTTCGACCCCGGCCGGCGATATCGCCGAAGTGGCCGCGATCAAGCGTGTGTTCGGTGAGCATGCGTACAAGGTGGCAGTCAGCTCGACCAAGTCGATGACGGGTCACCTGCTCGGTGCTGCCGGTGCCGTGGAAGCGATCTTCAGCGTGCTGGCAATCAACAGCCAGATGGCGCCGCCGACCATCAACCTGGACGAGCCGGACGAGGGCTGCGATCTCGACTTCGTTGCCCATCACGCCCGCAGCATGCCGATCGACGTGGTGCTGTCCAACTCGTTCGGCTTTGGTGGTACCAACGGCTCGCTGGTGTTCCGCCGGTTCGCCGACTGATGCATAGCTGGATCGACGGCCAACCCGCGACTGCAGTCAACCTGCACAACCGCGGGCTGGCCTACGGCGATGGTCTGTTCGAAACCATCGCCGTGAGTGCCGGCAAGCCCAGCCTGCTGGAGCTGCACTTACAGCGTCTGGCACTGGGCTGCCAGCGTCTGGCTATCAGCATCGACCTGCCGTTGGTGCGCGACGAACTGCTGCGCTTTGCCAGCCAGCTCGGCGACGGCGTCGCCAAGCTGATCGTTACCCGTGGCGACAGCCAGCGCGGCTACGCTCCAGGCGTTGGCGCCGCGGCTCGGCGCATCCTTCAGGGTAGCCCGCTGCCACAGTATCCCGCACTCAATGCCGAGCAAGGCGTGCGTTTGTTCGCCTGCCAGACGCGCCTTGCGGAACAACCCCTGCTGGCCGGCCTCAAACACCTCAATCGCCTTGAGCAAGTGCTGGCCCGCGCCGAATGGCAGGACGCCGAGCACGCCGAAGGGCTGGTCTGTGACAGCCACGGGCGGGTCATCGAGGGCGTTTACAGCAATCTGTTCATGGTTCGTGGCGGGGTGCTGCAAACGCCTGAGCTGAGTCGCTGCGGTGTAGCCGGGGTAATGCGCGGCGCCTTGCTGGCGCAAGCGCCGGCACTGGGTATCAGCGTGCAGGTCAGTGATCTGGCCCTGGCTGACCTGGAACAGGCCGAGGAAGTCTTTCTCTGCAACAGCGTGTATGGAATCTGGCCGGTACTGGAGTGCTCTGCGCTCAAGCTGAACTGGCCGGCGGGGCCGCTCACCCGTAAACTGCAGGCCGTTGCCCGGACGTTACTGGATACCTGATTCGTGAGACGCAAATTTCTCCTGCTGCTGGAAATAGGCCTGATCCTAGCCGGTCTGGCGTTGGGCTGGTCTGCCTGGAAAGTCCATTCGGCCCTTGAGCAGCCTCTGCACGTCGAGCAGGAGCGGATGCTCGAGGTTCCCAATGGCACCACACCCAATCGCATGTTCTACCGCATGCAGACTGACGGCTTGCTCGACGATGCCGTCTGGCTGCGCCTTTACTGGCGCTTCAACATGGCCGGCACGCCACTGCATACCGGTGAATACCGGCTGACACCTGGCATGACCGTCAACCAGCTGTTCGATGCCTGGCGCCGAGGCGATGTTGTGCAGTACAACCTGACTCTGGTCGAAGGCTGGACCTTCCGCCAGGTGCGCGCGGCAGTGGCCAAGCACGAGAAAATCACCCAGACCTTGGACGGCCTGTCCGATGCCGAGGTGATGGACAAACTCGGCCATAGTGGCGTGTTCCCTGAGGGGCGCTTCTTTCCGGATACCTACCGCTTCGTGCGTGGCATGAGCGATGTCGAGTTCTTGCAGCAGGCGTACATGCGTCTTGAGCAAGTGTTGGCCAAGGAATGGGCCGAGCGGGCCACCGATCTGCCTTACCGCGACCCGTACCAGGCGCTGATCATGGCTTCGCTGGTCGAGAAGGAAACCGGTATCCCGCAAGAGCGCGCGCAGATTGCTGGGGTGTTCGTGCGGCGTCTGCGGCTGGGCATGATGCTGCAGACCGACCCGACCGTGATCTATGGCATGGGCGAGCGCTATAACGGCAAGATCACCCGGGCCGACCTGCGTGAGCCCACGCCCTACAATACCTATACCATCAGTGGCCTGCCGCCGACACCGATCGCTATCGTCGGCCGCGAGGCGATTCATGCCGCGCTGAACCCGGCCAACGGCACCAGTCTGTACTTCGTTGCGCGGGGCGACGGCAGTCACGTGTTTTCCGACGACCTCGACAATCACAACTCGGCAGTGCGCGAGTATCAACTCAAGCGCCGCAGCGACTACCGCTCCAGCCCCGCGCCACAGGCGCAGCCGGGTGCGATTGAGCAGCCAGAACCGGCAGCGGGAGACCAGCCGACACCTGCTGCGGATGCACCGGCGGACGCACCTGCGTCGACCCCGCCAACCGCACCGGCGACCGACGCTGCCCCCGCAGCGGCGCCGACACCCGATGACAAACCCTAAGGACTGCGCGTGAGCGGCTTGTTTATTACCCTGGAAGGCCCCGAAGGCGCGGGCAAAAGCACCAACCGCGAATATCTGGCGCAGCGCTTGCGCGAGCAGGGCCTGGACGTAGTGCTGACCCGCGAGCCGGGCGGCACGCCGGTTGCTGAACAGATTCGTGAGTTGCTACTGGCACCAAGCGACGAAAGCATGGCAGCGGATACTGAATTGCTGTTGATGTTTGCGGCGCGTGCCCAGCACCTGGCCAAGGTCATCCGCCCGGCGCTGGCGCGCGGTGCGGTGGTGTTGTGCGATCGCTTCACCGATGCCTTAATTTTGACAGGATGTAAAGGGAAACTCAGTAAAACTATCTTCTCACACCCTTCAGCTTCACACCTGATCGCCTGAAACCCTTGCGGTACAGGTATAAAATCAGTTTAGGTGCTCGCTGCATGATTCCATTATAGCACCCGGAAAATCGAAAAAGTAAACCCCTATTTTTCTCTATGCCACCGAGTGAGGAGATGTAAACCTCAGCTGCCTCCTAGGTCGCCTTTTCCCTCGTAATCCCATTTCAGAATCCCTCCTAGGCCCAATAATTCCGGCACTTTTTACGTTTACATTTAGGTGTGTGCACCGTGTCGGCGGGCGATGCCTATCTGTCCAAGCAGGGGGTATTCAGGATCCCTCCCACTCGCCGAATTATTCAGCAAGGTAAATTTGAGCATGGCGGTGGTGGTCTGAGGCCGGGTTGGCTGCTTGGAAGCTTTGAGCGGGTGACGGGATGGGCTTTGAGGGGGTACGCCTCGACCTCTACATGGGCAACTGATTGTCATCCGGGGGCATGCTGGTCGCAAGGCCACAGTGGCCAAGCCTGAGCCCAAATCTAACCTGGGGTGCTTTTCAGGCGCCTAGAGCCCTTCTGGCCATTTCCTCGCTTTGGGGTCATGGGCTGGATACCATGGCGGCGAGAGTTGTGAGCCTCGGTGGGTGAGGCTGCAGTACTGGCTGCAGGTAACGGCTGGAGGTAGTGATAGCGGTCGTGGTCTGACCCAAGGGGTGTGTAGAGGGGGCGCAGTCATACAAGGGGCGGGTGGTGCATGCCCATTTGCGTTGAATTCGGCTCCTCAAGCGGATATTCGTGCCAGCGGTTGAATTGACATATGGTGCTGATTTCCGGTATTTTCCTGATAGGAAAGACTAATCAGGACTGTCTCATGAGCCACGCATTGAAACCTACAGTCGCTATGCCGCAAGCGCGCGCAGGGCAGGCAGGCTCGCGTTTTAGTGCTGAGCACATCAATCACGCCAGAATGCGCAGCGCCATGAGAGAGGCGGTGGCTTCGACGATGGCGTCCCTGGCCGTGTTGCAAGCGTCCCGCGTGGTGTCCAAAGAATCACTGGAACGACCTTTAAGCACAATTTGATTGGGATACATGCTTGAGCTTTGAGCTGCTGCCTTACTCTCATCAGTGCTTATTCGAGTGCCTTTTAGATGAATCTCAATATACTAGTGCCAATAGCATTAGTACGCGAAGGCATTTCAATTACTTTCAGCAATATTTTGAAGAGCTGAAAGCCAAGACGATTCTGATAGAAAACGAGTATGTTGATCGTGACTATCTTCATGATCACGTTGAATACTACGCGCGATGCTTTTGGGATTATCCGCGACGTACCCGTCGTCTTCATTTCTTCAGTGATGAAATAAGCATTGATGACTTTGAGAGGGAGTTGCTTACAACGCCTGTCACAGGAGTTAGTAGTAGGTTTCAAGCTGATTATCTTGGATTCATCGTTGTAAGGCCTCTCCCTCTAACGATCATTGGTCGCACCTGTCTACGAACCTACAGTACCGAAGATGGTCGACGGAATTTTCCTTCGCTGCGAATCTATCCTGTCAATCTGTATGGTATCGAACTTGAAGTAAAAAGCCTTGCTTACCAAGAGCAGGATCAAGTTGTAGCTGCGTGTGCCACGAGTGCGTTGTGGACGTGCTTGCAGGGTACTGGGAAGCTTTTTCAGCATCCTATACCTGCGCCAGTTGAGATAACCAGGTGGGCAAGCGATCAAATGCCTGATAACCCGCTTATTGTGGGTATGCGGACATTTCCCAATACTGGCTTGACTGCGACTCAAATGGCGCAGGCGATCAGGCGTGTAGAGCTTGAGCCGCATATTATCCGTGCCGGAACAAAGTATGATCTTCATAGCGCGGCTTACGCTTATTTGAGAGGGCGCATACCTTCGATATTGTCAGTGCAGCTTACTAATTATAAGGATGACGAACAAATAGCTGCTGGTGCTCATGCGGTAGCCATTACGGGTTATTCGCTGCGCGATGACGCCGAATATGAATTTTCGCAAGTTGGTTTTAGGTTACGGGCTGCGAAGATTGACAAGCTTTATGTTCATGATGATCAAACGGGGCCGTTTTGCCGTCTTGAATGGTCTCAGTTACCTACGCCCGAGATGGTCGGGAAAGAGCAGCAGTTGTACGCATTGAAAAACTCATGGAGTGATACGGTTTATCAGCACCCTGATTTTTTGTTGCTGCCGTTGTATCACAAGATCAGGATTCCGTTTTCCTTGATTCATGATGAAATGCTGATCTTGAATGCTCTCTTGAGTGCGTGGCGAGAAGCGTATGGCTTCGTGGAGATACCGGAATGGGATATTTACCTCACCACGGTCAATGATTATAAGTCATCTGTTCGGCAGGAATATGCAGGCTTAGGTGTGGACTTCCGTAGCAGTATCTACACCCGTATGCCCAGATTCCTTTGGCGGGTAACGCTGCGAACACAGGGTGTCATTCAGATGGATTTCTTATTCGATGCCACTGGTCTGGCTCAGAATAGCTTGCTGATTCATTCTTTCTCGACCGAATGTGAGAGTCGTGAGATTCTTTCGATTATGGCCATGCCTGAATATGAGAAAGAGCGTCTTGAGCTTCCTGTGCAAGTGCGAGCTGTTATCGAGTCGTTCGGATCGGAGGGTGTCAGTCTCTGAAATTTAAGTTTAGGTCTTATGATCGCTTTGGCGGGGCTGATGCCATTGTCAGTAGCGCGTTCAAATCTGACATGTCAACGCCGGCGTAGCCTGCAGTGCCGGCACTGGGGCAGTTTTGTTTGACGGCGTAATGCCAGTCGGAGTGAGTGGGATTTAAGCCTCGATCTTTAAGTGACTGTATATATTTCTTGATCGCTGCTAGCTGGCTAGAGGTGGGTTCACCTGGTCGCAGCCCAAATTTCATTTTTAGATGGTGACCTAATTTATCGTCGTCGGACATATTTCTATGCAGCCTTCATGAGTTAAAGTTTTCCGTGCGCATATGCACGGATTAATTATTTGGATACAGGTTGTTGAATGGATGGCTGCTCAGGGGGTTTCGAATATCCTGCCGGAGGGTTGACCAGGTAGACCAACAGGAAGATTCCAATTGACCCGCTGGCGACGAGCTTCAAATACTGGCCAAATGAAGATATGCGTGCTTTGACATTCATAAGGCCTGGAAAACCCACGGCAACTGCTGATAGCCCAAGCGCGAGAACTGGACGGAATGTGAACCATTGGGCGGGCGTAGGTTCTGGGAAAAAGATTACTAGTGCAACGCTGGCGACCAGAAGTATTAGCCCGATCACCACGCACATGATGATAGTCCATGGAGGAGTGTCTTTTTGATCTTCGATTGCTGGCATGGTGAACCCTACGGTTGGCAAATTTGCATCTGTAAAAGCTTGCTTCAGGTCTCGGCTTTTATCTGGTGCGCAGTACGCTTTGACCATTCTCTGCATACTGGCCATGGCATGTTCATCAGGCTCTACCTTGACTTGCGGGAGGTAGTGTGCATGCTGTCGAAGCGTTGCAATGTGGATCAGGTACGACTTCAAATAGGAATGGCAGCTTTCCGCAAAGTTTGTAATCCAGTTACCGATTCGGTGTGCACCTAACAAATCGCTATTGGCAACGAATAATTCCAACGAGTTGAAGAAGGCGTTGCCAAGTCGTTGGCATTCAATGAGTTGGGCCACCGTCCATGGCTTTTCCTCGGCGTCCCATGCTATTGCAAGCGGTGTCAAAAAGGCGTGGTATTTATCGAGCAGCTTTTGTGCTGCAGCCTCCGCAGCAATCACGGCTTGCTGGTTGGTCATTTGTCCTTCCTCGGTGGCTGAGCCGCCATCAGGAGAACTGCATTGAGGTCGGACATGTCAAGCCCTTCCATTGACCAGCAGCGCCGCCATTCGATCACCTCGTCAATGATCTGGGCGAGTGCTTCGTGGGTCGTGGGCCTGCGCTCCTCGATGAGGCGCTGAATTTCCGCAAGTTCAGCGGCGGTAGGCTCCCACCCGGGGGTTTTCAGCCACATTTTGATGGCTTTTTTTAGCTGTTCTAGATCCATCTGGGTGCCCTCGATCGTGCGGCAGAAATGGGATCCATTGTGGATCGGCGCGGCATAATACCGATCTGCCAATGGCCCTGTCGAGTTATAACCGCCGCGCAACGGGGCGAGATGCTTGAGCTACTGGATGGCCTTTAGGGCAATGTCTCGACATTGGTGACCTACCAGAGCCGATGGGCGATGTGATCCCCGACCGGTCGGTGCACAACGCTGACCGGATTGATCTGACTGAAAGACGAAAGTGACGGCGGCAGTGACTTCAGGCACTGCCGACCTGACCCCCGGGCTTTTAGCCTTGATCGTAATCATGGGTTTTAAGCGAAGGTACGATTACTACGACGCCTAGAGTGAAACCCTTTCCAGCTGAGGAGCGACATGGGTGTTCCAAACCCGCTGTAGCGGCAGGCACACCAGGTAGTACATGAGCCAGCAGGCATAGATGCTGGAGTGCAGGTAGCACGCGCTGGATTGCAGCTTGCCGTGTGCTAGCAGGTGGCGTAGGCACGGGCCACCCTTGAGATTGAAGAGCAGGTCAATCGTATAGATCAGGTCGATGCCAAAGACCGACTCCAACTGTTCTCGTCGGGTAGCCAGGAGCGCACTCAGCGACCGGTCTTCTTGCAGTAACTCCTCGTTCAGTTTCGATGTATCGATCCCCGCGTCGCTGAGCACATGGCGTAGCGAGTTTTCGAGCTGCGGGAACAGCAGATGGCAGGCAGACATCATGTCGCCCTGAAGGAAGCGCGCGAGCCCCAGGGCATAGATGTCCTCGAATCCTGACGGCACGAAGGGGCTAGCTGACACGATGGCCATCAGGTGCCGATCGTCAACAGGGAATTTGGTCATGAGGGTTCGGGCAGCTGGCTTTATTCGGCTTTCAACCCACATTTGGTAATGGATGTCCAAGTAGCGAAGGCTCTCATGGTCATACCATTCAGGTGGTGGTGTTTCGTTGAGATTGATGGCCGGTGCTTGTGTGACGACCCGGCCCAGGGCGTCGGTGTAGATTTGCCCGTTGAAAAGGTCGGACAGGAATGAGTCGCTGCGGCCACGGATGATGTCGGTGTGCAGCGCCATTTTCTCCGGTACCTCGCAGATCCGGGCAAATGTGTAGAAGAATTCTGGAAGCGTCAGATTCTTGAAGATATTGATGGTGCCTTGGCGTTCCTCGCTCAAATCCATCGGGATCTGGAAGGAAGAGAACTCGTGAGCAGCCTGCGCTTGTAGCTCCAGCAACTCGGCCTTCAACGCTTCCAGTTCTGCATGCATGCCTGGAATAGCCCGAAGCTCCCCTATGGCATCACGCGTCCAGCTGGCTCTGGCCATGAAGCTGTCTACGCCTTCGCGCATCCTGAGCGTCTGCTCGATCGCCTTTAACTTGCAGCGCTTGAAGCCAGTGTGATCCTTGGACTGATGATGGGCGAGGGCGGCAAGCTCCCACACGACTTTGACGGCCATGGCGTATTCGCCGGCAGCGGCGGCGTTTGCCGACTTCTCCGCATCCTGCGCAACTTGCGCCCATTCAATCAGGTTGAAGGACTGACCTAGCCGAGCCAATCGATCAAGCGACGTGAAACACCTCAGTTTCTGGGCGTGGGTGTATAGACGGTTCCACGTTGTGAGCACAATCTCGGGCGGTGTTTTCCGCTTGCCTGTGCTGGCTACGATGTGGAAGGCCCTTTCGATCAGATCGACGACTTTGGAGGACAGCCCAGAGGGTGGCTCGTACCTGAACGAGAGCTTGTCGTCCAAGTAGAACTCTATCGTTTGACAGTAGGAAGTGATCGCCAAGCCGGCGCTTCGATGCAGGTTTCGATGGTTGTACCAAACGACATCTGCCACCCGAGCTCGCAGCAGGGGGTGGTCGATTATTTCGGCGATGGTGGCAAGCGCCTGGCTCTGCTCTCCAGCGATGTCGGCAGGGATGGGCGTGCGCATGCCGTCACTGATCAACCTTGGGCCGAAGGCGTCTTGGCGATCTACGGAGAAATGGTAGGAACACACCACCATGAGCACTCTGTAAGCCCGGTAGCCGCTGTAGTTCTTGTTCGCCAGTGCCTGCCGGGAGCGTGCGCTCAGTTCAGAGTCGAACGAGTAGAAGTCGAGCGTATCCACGGTCTCCAGCAGCCGATTGATGTCGGTATGCTGGAAATCATCGACAGAAGCAAATTCGAGCCGGGAGCGATCTGGTTCATTATCGATGATCGTATCCGGTGCTATGGGCGCTTCCAGATCCAGCGCCATGCCCGTCACAATGTCCGACTCCTGTCCGGCTCCTCGCACCCCGTCCTGATCTTCGGATGGCCTGGTCTGATCGCTCATTTCCTCTCCCTGCATTGGATGATCTCACTGAATGATCTAACTACGCTGGCGGTGATTTGCACGGTAGTTTTTGAATGCAAAGCCGTTCCGCCGCAGCCCCCAAGCACACCGCCACAGGCTAGCTTTACTGGCAGCTTGCCATCCAGTCAATATGTCACTATCTTGTGTTTTTTTACGGGCTTATGACTACATATGGTGGTTTCCACGAGCTGACAGCATCTGCGGTGTCATCGCCTGGTTGGGGCAATCTGGCTCCAGCGTCATTCTCTGCTGTCGGGGATGACATAGCACGCAGAGGTGCATAAAAGGACTTCTATGCGGTTGATCAATTTCCATACCGAGCACCCTGCAACTCAGGACGTGTTCCCCGGTGGTAGCCATGACAAGGTGGCGAGCGCGATCCACCGTCATTTGCTGAGTGACGGCCCCTCAAAGGTTGTAGGCCTGGATGGTGAGTTCGGCTCCGGCAAGAGCTCGATTCTGAGCATGCTGAAGGTAAAGCTGACGGCAGCTGACTCTGATTTCAGGGTCTGGTTTTTCGACTGCGAGCAGAATTACCAGGGCTCGACCAAGAGCAATTTCATCGAACTCTTCACTGATGAGGTGCTCAAGGAAGTGCCTCATGTCAGCAGGGCTGCCGAGACCCTGAAAGCCTCTCGCGATCGAGCCCTCGGGCGCTTGTTCGAATACAACAAACGGACAACGAGCCGGGTCAGTGTATGGGCGTTGGCACTGATCGCTAGCCTGTTCTTCGCTGCCACCTCATTCCGGGAGCTTTTTGCACTTTCGCGCAGTTCCCATGCGGCCATCACAGGGACGACGCCGGAAGCCGCCGCGCTCACCAACACTCTGCAAGACCCCTTCTGGTGGCTTATAGGGGTGCACCTCCTTTCATTTTGCAGCCCGATGCTGATCCTTGGCGCCGCCAAACTCTGGCATAGGAAGGTGCGGGTCGGCACCCAGAAATGGAGCCTTCTGAGCCTATTCAAGGGCTCTAGTGACGATCATATTCAGGAGAAGGTTGAGGTTGGCAAGGAGGTGACGCCCCTTGATCTCAAGAAGACCCTTCTTGAACAGCTGAAGGTGGTTGAGGACAAGCGTTTTGTCATCATCCTGGACAACCTTGATCGCCTGCCAAAGGACAGCCTGCGGTCGGTGTGGAGCGACCTGGAGATCTTTATTGAGGTTGCTACCCACGCTGCGAATCTGACGGTGATCGTTCCTTTTTGCTCCAACAAGGTGGCGGAATACCTGAAGGCAGACGGTGATCGGCGGTATGAAGCCAGGGACTTCATAGCGAAAAAATTCCCGGTGGTTTTCCGTTCTCCGCCGGTCATCACCTCGGGCTGGAAAGATGGCTTCCGTCAGTTGTGGAACCACAGCTTCCCGGATGGTGACGGGAACGTCATCGAGCAGTGCGCGCAACTGCTGCAGCGCCACAGCCCCATGGCCAACAACCTCGTCACGCCACGCTTGCAGAAAAAATTCATCAATGACATCGCCACCACAGCCTTGGTAGTGGGGGAGGATATCAGCCTCTTGGCTATCGCTAGCCATCTCCTGCTGTGCAAATACGCCGACTTCTCGCTGGTGGAGATGCTGCGTACAGGTGGTTTATCGGAGACCTATCAGAAAGAAATAGGGCAGGAGCAAGCTGGGCTAGTCAAGGAGACCAGAGCCCTGCTGGGCGCCACTCTTGGCGCTTCCATGGAGACCGGATGGCAGATCCAGTTTCTGCAGATCCATTACCTCACCACGGGTGATATCGCGATCGCCGAGCTTTTGGACACGCCACTGGCAGCAGCTTTTGCCCAAGAGGATTCCGACGCGTTGGGGGAGCTCACTTCACTGTTCGGCTTCTCTGACGCCATGAAGCGCCTTCTATCCCAGCGTCCATCGCTGGCTTCTCTGCTGCCAACCATTTCCCAAGCACATCAGGCGCGTGAAGGCGACTGGATTGGGCCTCTTTTGGCGTTGCTCAACAGCGCGCAGCTGGAGCTATTTGAGGAGTCGAAAACAGGGGCTGAGAAGTTCTACGAAGCAGTGCGTTATTGCAGAGGCCATGGGCTGAAGGGGCAGTTACTGAGTGCTCATGGCGGCCATCTGAAAACCAGTCTGCTGAAAATACTGAACGCAGCGTTCGATCCAGATCAACTGACGCCGGCATGGGAACTCATGCAGGAATACGACCATTACCTCCAGGCGCAAGGACTGGAGTTTGAAGCGGTCGTTGTTAAGCGTTGCGAGTACGTGATGCACCTGCTGCCCGATATTGCTCTTTTGAAGGTGATCAAGGCGAGTGGATTTACCTTCGCTGATGCGGGTCTGCCAGAGGCCCACGTGCAGTTGGCTAGTTGCGCTGATCACCCGATGGGGGTAGCGGTACTGCCGACCGACTGCGTCGTGCCTGCTCTTGAGTGGTTGTACGGGGCGCGTAAGTTCGGCGGCGTTATGACAGGAGGGATCTCTGCTAGCGACGTGGCTAGCTTGGCGAAATTTACAGGTGCTGCCGGAGAAGTAGAGAGCGCTGTGCTGGGACTTGGGTTGGCCGCGAATGTTGACCCTGTCATCGGCAACGCGATTACAACGTTGCTGGCCAACAATGCCAGTCCGCTGATTAAGGCGGTGGCGGCGGTGACATACATTCGGCAAGTCGACCCAGATTCGCTCGCCGAGCTCGATGATCTGGATGGTGTCTTTGAATCGTCAGTCTTCCGGGCCTTGGCGAACGCATCCCTTACCACGAGTGCCTTGTTCCAGTTAGTGGCCGACTCCAAAGTGGGAGAGTCGGTAGCTGCCTATCTCGCCTACCTGATTCGAGAGGAGCGCATTGCGCGTCTGAACTGCTCTTGGGTAACCACCAACTTTAGCGTGATAACCCAAGCGCTTGCGAAGGTTGGCCTTTCTGAGGCCGAGATTGCGCTGTGGCTTATAGATTGGGACGATCCTATCGCAGAAGCCTCCAAGGACGCTCTCAAGGCCGACGTCCGATTGATCAACGTCGTCATGGAGGCGGATGAAAATGTGCTGCCGAAAACTCGGGAGGGTCTACTCAAGCAGCTCACGAGCAAGGAGCGGACTTGTGATGAGTGGGTACAGACCATCTCGGCGGGGGCCAAGCAGCACCAGGCAATCCTGAATGGGATAGTGAGCAATCAAGAGCCTATACAGTCGATCGCGGCTGTTGGCGATGCCTTGGTCAACGTGCTCAACTCCCTCGCCAGCGGCACCGTGACTTCGCCGTGGGGAGCGCCCCAGTACGCCATGATGGATTCGCTGCTCAGTTTGCTTGATGCCCAGCAGCGCAACGTCATCGGTATACGATTGAGAAAGATGCTCTTCGCGGAGTCGGTGGAGCCTGATGATTTCGCAATCCCGTTATCGAAATATGGCCATCTCATCCCGGATGTTCAGCCGTCTAACCCGCAAGAGGTTCAACGAATCGTTCTGTTCCTGGCGTACCTGAGCCGCAACCCCGACAGCCTTCCCGCCTTGGCCAAATTCTTCGATGCGAAGGCCGAGCAGATCGCAGCGTTCAAGTACTCGACAGAACTCAGGAGCACGATGGGGGAAGCTGTTGCCAAGCTGTCTGACATCACCCCGGCCCTCTACAAAAAGTTTGCTCAGACCAAAGGCTTTATACGCCTGATCCAGTCGCTCACAAGGGCTGCGCGTGATCCGGAACCTGAGCAAGACACCTGATGGCCAGTTCCCGCTCTGGGCCGCTGCGTGAAGCGTGCCGGCTCGGAGCGGAGCACACCCAATGTGGCCAGGAAAGCTCGCACGTCCATAGCCAGAAAGGCTGATGGGGGTGAATGCACCTCTGTGATGTCGCGATTCACGTGATTGAATTCAGATGCCTATGCAGGCCGTTCTGCGCTCATGGTTTAATCCGTACCTTGGAATCGGCAGCACACGTGCGAGGGGCGGATGAGTAAAGATCAAGGAACGGAAGGGGCTACGGACGCCGCTGGTGATGGGCCTCAGGTAGGTAAGGCGCAGCCAACCCGTGATGAGCTGGATGCTCGCTGCGATACTGTCGTGGATCAATGGCGCAGCGCCTGGTCTGACCTTAGTCGCACCGAAGATGTGTTAGCCCAAGGCCCTAGCTTCGTGGTTTGGGATTCGCAAGCGCATGGCTCCGAGAGTCCGGGTGACTTTTTCCCGGTCGAGGCTATCGATCAAGTAATGCCGCCTGACGATGTACAGCAAATGCTTCGTAAGTGCTTGGACACCCTCGACCATGCACGTGAAATGGCGGCTGTACTGGTTTTGAGAGATGAATCGGGAGTTGTGCCTACTGTTACGGTGGTTCCCAAGATGGCCAAGCTCAAGCCTCAATCTTGGTTTGAGATGCGCAAGATCCGGAAAACCTCGATTGACCGGACAGTCTGGATACCGCTCCGTGCCCATCAATGGCTCTGTAGCGAAGGCGAGTATGGCCATGAGGGCTTTCTTGAAGAGTACCTCGGGGTCGGCTCAGTCATGTTCGAGCTCAGCCATCGTGAGCAAATCAGCAAGCTGGACTATGGCGACATCGGTGGTAACGATTACACCGGCGGTGTCGTAACTGAGTACTTCTGGACACCTCTTGCGCCCTCGACCGAGGCAGGCGCTGCTGATCAGTCTCAGGAAGACTCCGAGGTCGGTCAGGCGGGTCAGGAGGAATCGCTTGCATCGTTCCGTGTGCCTTTTACCAACCTGAGCCTGGCGTTGAATCTGCGCTCACAGAAGCCGAAGGCTGCCACACCGGTAGCGCCTGCGAGCACACCCGAGCCGGAAGCCCCCAGCGTGCAACAGAGCCGCACGACGTTTTACTGGGCCGGCGACTGGTCTAGCCATCACGGTGGAGCCGTGGGTACTGGGCTCGTCATCCAGCAGTCGTTTGAGCGTGAAGCGCCTGATGAATGGCATTTGCATCAGGACTTCGTGATCTCCATGGGGTTGCTGCGGGAAGGAGATAAGTGGCTAAGACCCGATGAGGGCTTTGAAGAGGTCGCGAGGCTGTTGCGCAACGACGCCGGCGAGCCTGTCCGCCTGGATGTACGTTTGGAGCACCTAAGCGATTACTTGAAGGCTCGTGGAATGTATCTCCTGGTCTCCAGCTATCGGAGCCGTCAGCAAGTCGTTGCCAGCCCCTCCCATATCAGCTGGTCGTCCGATCTACTGGAGGAGGTGACGGATAGGGATAAGTGGGAGGGGGTCAGACAGGCGATACACGAGGGTGGCAATCCCTACGGCTCAGCGACCGCAGTGTTTCATGCTTCTCGCACTGACATCGATGGCGATGATGAGGTGCCTTTACTTGGCTTTCCAAACGACGATTCAGTCGTTTCCAAATCTTGGACGGTCAAGCATCAGGGTAAGAAGCTTTACATCATCAGAGGTTCGCTGTGGAAAAATGATGTGGTCGAGCCAGGCCGCGTCAGCGAGCGGGTGCTGGGTGAGGCGCCTGTTGGCACGGTGGATTTTGCTATCGATGGTTCCGGAGAGCGGATTGGAGGTAGCCGTCTGGCGGATAGTGGATCTTGGCTTTGGTTCCGACCGAGCATCACGACCACGCTTAGCAAGTATCGAAACTTTTCGCTGAGCTGGGCAACCCGCGACACGGGCTTCATTGGACTGACCCGAAACCACAGCGTGCATTTTGGGCTCAATGACCTTGGACTTATCAATGTTTTGGGCAAGGACATCGGAAGGCTGCCGTTATGGCAGCAGCGCGTGTGGGCAGGGGCCAATGTAGCCCCTAATGGCGGTGTTTCGAGGGAACTCCTGGCCTCCCAAGCCAATGCTGACCCTGCTGATACGCATGCCCCGGAAGCGCGGTTGCAGCGAGCTTACACCACGCTCAACAAGGTATTTGCAAAGCTGACTGGCAAGCCGCTGTTCACCCCGCACCCTGCGATCGAGGACATCTTTAGTCGAATTTATCGGTTCCGTGCGCTTGAGGAAACCGGGTTGCTTGAGCTGGCTAAGGACTTGGCTCGGGTTACCGTAGAGTCTTTGGATGGGAGCGCACTCTCAGTGCTTGCTGATCCGCCACCCAAGATGAAGGCTGGTTCGGTCAAGCATCTGGAGGCAGCGTTGCAGAAGGAGGTGAGCCAGGATGATGCCAGGGCGATTACCAAAGTGCTTGTGGGGATAAACGAGCTCAGGCAAGCGGATGCGCATCTGCCTTCTTCGGGTTTTGGCAAAGCTTATGGTCTGGTCGGTATTGATGATCTTTCTGAGATGGATGTAGTGAAGGGACGCCTGATGCTGGAGTCGCTAGTAGACTCACTGGTGAAAATGGTGCAGGTCTTCTTCCGATTTCCTCATTAGAGCACGTCGATGTGCTGCAGAATCACACCGGTGGCAGGCCGGGGTTGATGGGGGGGCTGACCAGGAGAACAAATGTGCTCGCCCCCTCTTTGACGAGATTAGCTCGCGTGGCGATGGCCGCACTGGCCCGGTAAGTTTCGGCGAGTGTCTGTTACGAAATACTAAAATTCACTTTAGATTTGGCCGGATTCAGGGCGGTTTTATCGAAAAACTAAGGTATAGCTTAGTTTGCAGAAAGCACGATCTAGCCAATCCTAGCGGTGAAATATGAAAGGAACACCTTCTGAACGCCTTGGGAAGGGAACTACTCAATCCCGAAGCTACGCAAATCGGATTACTGCCTTTTGAAAAATTCTTCTGTCACATAATCGGGGCGCGCAGTGGGTGAGTCATCCCCATTCCTTGACGCAATGGTGGGTTTTCATCAGAAGAAGCGCCACTGAGGTTTGGGTCAACATTTCATGTGCTCGACACTGCCCCAGACGTTTACTTGCCGCCACTTCCTTGCTGCCAGTATCGACTCACCGTGGTGCGAGACAGGCCCAGCATCTTGGTTGCCTCAGCGGGTGTCTTGCCTTGAGCCTTAAGCGCCAAGACGGCTTCACGATTACGAGTGTTCTGGGGCTTGCCAGCAGGTCGTTGAACCAGTTTTCCGTTTTCAACCTGTCCCTGAATGAGTTCAGCGCCGCCTGCTGCTAGAAAAGTCTGCAGTTCTCGCGTCGCCTCTTCAAGCACGGTCTGCGCGTCCTGGTTCTGCTGGCTTGCCACGCTCAGTGCGATCAACGTGACCAGGTTGAAATCCAAGGCATGCGCAATGTCGGCGAGCTTGTCCAGGGTCACGCCGGTTTCTGCACGCTCAAGATAACCGATTGTTGTGCGCATGGAGCCGCCAGCCAAATTCTCATAGCTGACCTGTTTCTGCTCGCGAATGGCTCGGAGCGTTGCCGCTATCTCGGTCTTGAGTGACATAAGCGTCCAAAAGCGAGGATAGAGCCACAATTGAAATGACCATTAAACGGTGGATGATGACAGTAATGGTCAATATGGGTTAGGATGCGCGTCTTGTTTGGGCTGACGCACCGATGGCTTTGCCAAGGCGGCACGCGAGCGTACTGCTCTCAACGCAGGTGTTGACGCTTCAATTTACCGCTAAATCGAGAAATGGGGTGGGTAAATGAGGATCGGCGTCTTGTCCGATTTACATCTCGAATTCGAGCATTTTGAGCCGGCAGAACTGGATGTTGATCTCGTCGTCTTGGCTGGGGACATCCATACAAAGGAGCGCGGAATCCGGTGGGCAAACGAGGTGTTCTCATCCGAGGTTTTGTACGTCCTGGGCAACCACGAATTCTACTCTGGGCATTTTGACCGGACACTGGAGAAGTCCAAACAACTGGCGGCGAGTCATGTACACGTGCTTGAGCAGGATGTGTTCATCCGGGACGGAATTCGTTTTTTAGGTTGCACGGGATGGACTGACTTTCGTGCGACCGGTGATGTGACAGCGGCCAGTGCAAAGGCGATGAGCTCGATGACTGACTTCAAAGTCATCCGCGCTGGAGAAAATTACCGGCGCTTGCGTCCTGACGACGTTGCCTCACGCAGTCGCCAGGCAAAGGCGTGGCTGACCACGGAGTTGGAGAAGCCATTCACTGGACGCACGGTCGTGATCACTCATCATTCGCCACTGATTGAGGTCGGGGGGCATGAGCAGGACGGGCACCTTACAGCCTCGTATTGCAATAGTTGGCCTTCGCTCGTGATGAAGGCAGATGTGTGGGTTTTTGGGCACACGCATCACGCTATCGATATTGAGATGGGGGGCTGCCGGTTGATCTCAAATCCGAAGGGGTACCCTTTGGAGCAGACCGGCTTTGACGCTTCCAAAGTTGTGGAGATTTAACGTGTCAGAAGTACAACGGTGCGCTGTAGATGCGGTGCCAATCCCGCCAGACGTTCTGATCGCTCGGCAAATCCAGTGGGATGTGCTTGTTGATGCGTATCTGACCCAAGCGGCGAAAGTGGGCGAAAGGTATGCCGCTAGCGTGTTCCTGGATCGGGCCGGAGTGATCGCCGATGGCACCACGATCGCCACACCCCAGGTGACAACTGTGGACGAGAAAGAGGGGTTCATATTGTTACGTTCGATATGCGGCAACGACTATTACGTCATCGCGAATTGGCTTGCCGGTCATGAGCACCTCAATGCCTGCTCATGACGCGCTACCGTCTGCGGTGATGCAGGTGGCATCTGTCAAATTTGAGCCGACTCCAACCGCGATTCTTTACTTGCCCCAGCTTGAAGGCTTCTCTCTGGTCGGGCAGGTGTACAGAGACAACCTCCAGCGTTTTGCAGAGGGTCGCCTGATCAGAACTTCAACCGTGCTGGAGTTCCTTGAAGATCATGGTTACCTGATAGCCCATACGTTGTCCGGGAGTCGCTACGTGCTGGTATCAGCCACTGGAGCTGATGTCGCAGGGGTTTGGGGGTGGCAGGCTGTTATTTCGGGTCGCCATTGACGATTCGAGCCGTCTCAGTGAGGCAAACATGGAGCAGTTATGCAAGATCATCAGGTAAGCCAACTGCTCGGCCCAGGTAAGGTCATGTGCGGTACAACCTTGGCGCTGGACGACGCCATAGCGGGCGGGCGTCAAGCGTTTCCAGGTCGTAGCATTTGCGTCGTCGGCAATTGGTTCTAGCTTGATCTGGAGGCGCCGAGGCAGGTCATGCAGCGGATGGCCGGCCAAAGCCAACAGCCGGTGATGCTACTTGCACTGGATATTCTCTACAGCAGTTCGGGCGCCCCCCGTGCCGGCGAGTGGCTGCGCTCAACACCGTTGGTGGCGTTCACTGATGAGATGTACTTCCGGACTCAGCATACCGATTACGTGCTGGTGGGGAGTGGTCGAAGACTTGCGCTTCAACTCTCTACCGTCCTGCAGCTATTTTCCAGCGAGCAGGATGGCCACTGAGGTCATTCATCTGCTGAGTGAAGGCGAAGGCGGATGAGCAGGCATTTGTCATGTTCCTACCGCGCCCTCAGCCACCGTGAAGCGTGACTGGCCACTCTCCAGTGCTGGATGTCATGGCCAACCTCTGCCGGATATCACAGACCTCAGATGCTGCTTTGAGGCTCCACGGCCTTGGACGCCACCTTCTGAACTTCGTAGCGTCTGAAGTACTCCTGAGCGGTTGTGAACCACTTCCCGTACCACTCTTCATAGTTCTCAGCTATCGAATGCCCGTGACGATAGTCAAGGAGGTCATCAAACCAATGCATATTTGCATTGTTGGTCGTTTCTAGAAAACGTGCTGGATGAGTGTTGCCTGAAAGAATACTGGCGAAATTCTCGGGGCTGATCATCCGGCCACTAATACGTCGTTTGTAGTCGTCATCGAGCTGTTTGAGCATGTCGTAAATCTCTGGGATGTTGTAATGACCATCCGCCCATGCAGCAAAGTTTAGATCGAATACGATGCAGTAAATTTTCCAATTTTTGGCGTGCAGATGCGCGAGCATTACCAATTGCTGGGTCTTGCTATTGACGAGCATATGCACAGATTTGGGGTTCGCATCTTTCAGCTGCTTGAGCTCTGCCCAGTGATAGGTTGAGATGCTCTCGATCGGGAACATGCTGCCCTTGGCATGTATTAGCCATTCTGCGGAAACCCCCGTTGCCTCGCAGACCTTCGTGATTTCTAACTGGCTCATGTCGAGCGTCTCGGATTCCACCTGGCCCAGTCGCCTTTCACTGTCGTAGTCGATCAAATCGATGAACTCGCTTGGAGACAGCCCCAGGCGAGCTCTCACGGTGCCGACACGCTTCCCACAGTTGTAGAGCCGCTCCTTGGCTGGGGCGGGTGCGAGTACTGGCTGCGGAGGCAACTCAAGGGCCAGCTTTTTTCTCATTTCGTACAATTCGCGGGCGCACATGGCATCAGTGAGCTCTGGGCTTTGGCTCGCGAGCTGAGCCAGGCGATCCAGGGCGTACACGGTTGTTGACCATCCGTGTTTTTCACATGCTTCGCGATAGATCTCTTCGTCGGTACTGCCAGGCACTGACAGACAGATGACCACCTGGTCTATCCGATCTCGGATGGCGCAGTTCTCTCGTCTGAGCTTTTCAATGTCGCTTAACACCTTGGCTTGGAGCCCAGAAATCTGTCCAGAGCACAGCACAGCGATGTATCGACCATTGGACTGCTTGAAGGCAAGCAGGTCGGCAGGCCCCTGGGTGACTCGCCCCAGGTGATTCAGTGTATCGGTCAGGTGCTCGTAGTCGTCGGAGACCGTCGGCAGCAGTTGTCTGACGAATTTTTCGAGCTCTGCACCGTGTAGCAGCCCGATCTTTGATTTCAGTAACTCGATCAAATTATGTCCTAGCAAACGGCAAGGGTGAGTCTCAGCCGAGAAGGGTCGGTGTTGAAGCTTCCGGCCTAGGTTTCTAGCTCGAAAGGGTCGGAGTAGACGTCCAACAGACTTCGCGCCAGGTAGTGATGATGTGGCAAGAATCGACCTTATGGAAGAACCTTGTCATAGGTTGGCGTGGCACTTGCTCTGGCTCAGGATGAGGAGACACAGACCTATGCTGCGACTCTTCGTGAGAGCTAGCGAGGGCGTTCGCATGTGTTGACGAGGCGGGTGACTGACTATGGCCTGACAGACGTGGTCGCAGAGCGATTCGATGCAGGCGTGCGGTTGGGTGACATCATTGACGCTGACATGGTGGCCGTGCGCATCGGGCCGCCGATGCGTATGGTCACGGTGGCCTCACCTGGCTACCTTAAGCGTTATGGCACTCCCAAGCGCCCCGAGGAGTTGATAACCCATCGCTGCATCAACCTGCGATTACCGACACATGGTGGGCTGTATCCCTGGGAGTTCACAAGTGAAGGCCAAGAGTTCCGAATAAGGGTGCAGGGGCCGCTGATCATGGACAGTTCAATGCAGATTCTTGATGCCTGTCTGGTCGGGGCGGGGCTCGCCCAAGTGACTGATGCGCACGTGCATGAGCACCTTGCCACCGGAGCGCTGGTGGAGGTCTTGCGGGAGTGGTCGGAAAGCTTCGCCGGTTACCATCTCTACTACCCAACGCGCCGACAGCAGACCGCTGCTTTCAAAGTGGTTCTGGATGCGCTCAGGAACGATGACTAGCCGGTATTACAGGGGAGGCGATGAGGGCGCGCGCCTTCAACACGGAGTCGGCAAACTCATCGAGGTTGGCGAAATCCTTACCCCCATTGCGGTTCAGCAGAAATCCCCGAATGCCCACGGCCATAGGGCCGTCACGGTCACACTTGTCTGAATCGCCAATCATCAGCACAGCGTTTTCTTCGCAGGCATCGCTGGTCTCTGCCCCCAAGAGTTCGCAAGTAGCTCGATACAGCAATGGCTGGGGTTTCAGGGCTCCAACAGCGAAACTGAAGCCATAGGCATCCATGTTTGGGTACAGGCGCCGGACAGGCGCTGCGTATGGGGCTGCTAGATTGGACGCGATGGCAATCTTGATGCCCTCAGCCTGCAATCTCTCGACGGCTCGAATCCCATCTTCAAAGGCTTCGATACTGTCCAGCTCTGCTTCCAAGGCACCTTGAACCTCGGCCATGCGATCTGCAGAGATCTTGATCCCGAAGTGCTCTGCCGCATCGCTTAGGCTCAGAGCACGAGCCATGATGTGGTGAAGGTCATCTGGTCGCGGCCTGCGACCCTGGCGGATGCCCTCCTTGATAATTTGACGATAGGGGTGGGTGGCTTTGGGGATGCGGACAAGCGTGCCGAAGGCATCGAAGAGGACAAATTTGACGGACATCTGAGCGCCTTGATCAACGAGGGCGACTGCCCGTGCGGTCAGAAATGATACCTTGGATCAGGATTGTAGGGGCTCTGGCTGAGCCGTTTCGTTGGGGGCATGCTGGGGCTGCCAGTTGTCCCCTCGCCATTCAGGTAGCTGTCTGGTCAAAGGCAATCTGTTGAGAGGCATGCGCCTGGTTGGCATCAGCGCAGACGCCGGCAAATTGTGGGTTGAACAGGTCACCATCGATGTGTCGTCGAGGCGAAGGTTGGCTGGAGGCAAACGCCTAAATAGGCCTCGAAAGCAGTCTTTCCTCTTAGGCACGACGGTAATAGGATACCGAGTAGTGGCCTTCAGCAGCCAAGGATAGCATCGTGATCAAGAACTTGATATTGCGCGGCGTTTCGAGCTACTCCCCCGAGCAAAACTCCCAGATCGGCCCACTCACGAAAGTGAACATGTTCTATGGGCACAATGGAACGGGTAAGACCACGATCGGCAACTATCTCCAAGATCCTTCTGACCTGCTCTACCACCAGTGCAAGACCCAGCCTGTCTCGGCGGAACGTGAAGTGATGGTCTACAACCATACGTTCATGGAGACCAATTTTCACGCAAGCTCACAGCCCGGGATCTTCACGCTCAATGAAGGAAATATTGAGGCTGAGAAAAAGCTGCTCGCGGCTGAAGAAGCACTCAAAAAGCTACTGATTGAACATCAGGCCGAGGTGGCAGCGGGCAATGGGTTCGGGGAATCCCAGAAATCCAATAAAGCGGATTTGCTCGATCAGCTATGGGCCCTCAAAAGACCGTTCGATACCGGGCCTCTGCGGTACTGCTTCGCTTCTCTCAACACAAAGGAGCGGCTTGGGGAAAAGCTACGCACCCTGTCTCTTGCGCCGTCGCCGGATGATTTCTCAGCGCTGGCGGCGGAGGCGGAACAGCTGCAATCAGCCAGTGATGCTGAGCTGCCTGGCATACCCACAATCCGGTTTGCGGAAGCGGATGTGGAAACCAGCCCGCTGCTATCGGAGGCCATTGCCGGCTCCGGCGACTCCTATCTTTCCGCCTTGATCACCGACCTGGGAAACTCCGATTGGGTCAAGCGAGGGTTGCAGTACCCGCAGCGGGAGGAGTGCCCGTTTTGTCAGCAAAGTCTACCTTCTGGATTTTACGAAGAAATCCAGAAGGTGTTCGATAAGACGTATGAGCAGCGCATCACCCAATTGAAAGCTCTGAAAACGCGGTATGAAGGCGGGGTCACTCGCTTGAGAACCCAGTTCAAGCGTCCCGAGTACGATGCGTCTGAGTATCAACTGCTGATTACGAAACTCGATGGTCTGCTTTCGCAGAATACGCAAAAGCTGGATGCCAAAGTGACCAGTCCTTCAATGCTTGTGGCACTGGAGCCTACCGGGTTGCTCATTGATGATCTCACCGACTTGATTGCGGAAGGTCAAAGGAAAATCGATGCTTTCAATCTCAAGGTGAAAGACAAGAAAAACCACTTGGAAAAAATCAAGACACGCTTCTGGATCTGCTTCAGATCCAGTTGCGATGGTGCCATCGCATCGGCCAGAAAGGTGCACGAAGAGCTTGGTGTCAAGAAGGAAGCGAAACGCAAGTTGGCGGATGAGATCCGTCTCAAGTCACAAGCTCACCAGGATGTCATCGCCGAGAGTAAAGCCAAGATCACGAATATTGATCAATCCATTGGCAGTATTAACTCGTCGCTTACCGCATTGGGCCTGAACGGCTTTTTGGTGGTCAGGGAGGAGGGAGAGTTGCCGCGCTATCGACTGCAGCGGCCTGATCAGCAGGCTGGTGTATTCAAGACGCTCAGCGAGGGAGAAAAAACCCTCATCTCATTCCTGTACTTCCTTGAAGTCTGTAATGGCGAGCTCGACGATAAAGGTGGCAAGCTCAAAAGTGAGCGGATCATCGTCATTGACGATCCTATATCAAGCCTCTCTCACAACTATATTTACGACATCGCCACAATGATCCATAGGCGAGTGCTGAGCCCCAAGGAACGCTTTAAACAAGTATTCATCCTGACGCACAATTTGTTCTTCTTTCATGAAATGCTCAAGCACCTCAGGAAGTCCGACGAATACTCGTTGTTCCGGATCACCAAGGCAGCTCACAGCATGATCACACCGATGAAGGCCAGTGACGTACAGAATGACTATCAATCATTCTGGCAGGCCATCAAGGATGCTCAAGCAGGTCGCACTTCTTCTAGCGTTATTCCAAACATGATGCGAAACATTCTGGAGTACTACTTCACCTTCGTACATAGACAGGATGAGCTCCAGGCAGCACTTATGGCACTGTCTGACGAGGATGCAGAATTTAAAGCCCTCTATCGATATGTGAACCGCGAGTCTCATTCCGACGCAGTCAATCTGACTGATTTTGGTGAGATTGTGCCATCGCATTACGTGGATCGATTTAGGCAGGTTTTTGTTAGGACTGGTTTTGAAGAGCACTATGAGAAAATGATGGGGGAGCATGCTTGAATCGGCTGGTGATGTGAGTTTCAATCGTAACAGTGAAAGCATCGGTCTTGGCATATATTGGCACTAACCAAGGAAGGGGGTAAGGGTTGTGTATAATTTTCTAGTGACGTCTCGTGAGGGTGCGTGGGAAAGCGGCTATGAATATGATAAGAGTCGCTTTTTGGAATACACGAACGATGATATCGCTGCGAGCTTCAAAGAGCTCAAAGAGCCTCAGCTTAAAGCGCTGATGGAGCTCCCCTGTCTGTTCGCGTACGAGGGCACGCAACACACCATGAGAGTGGGGAGGGTTGAGGTAAAGCTTCGTAGAGACGGCAGAATTTTGTTTGCTCGACCGATCATGGATCCGCAAATTGCACCCATCGAATTTGAGCAGATCAAACCTCATCAAGCCGCTCTTGATATTCGGGATTGGGAGATCAATCGCACGCACTGGGCAGTCAAGGACGAAGACCTTTTTGCCATTCTTCATCACGCAGGTCTTCTGCCGGAAGGAATAGTTGGCTCGAAAGTCACCAAAGAGGATCTTCCTGCCACCTTACCACCGGAAACTCGGGCTAACAGCGTCGGCACGTTCATTGAGCATGTGTTCCGATTGAATCATGGCGGTCGAGAGGTGTTTTATCGGGGGCACTCCAATAGCAAAAAATATCGCCTGGAACCTTCGATTTTTCGCAGGGATCAGAAGGGAAATTTTGTCTATCGCGACGCCGAAGATCGAATGTATCGAGAGCTGCTGGTTTCAAATTCCTTGGACTTCAGTGGCGATATTTATACCCTCGATCGTTTGGTGCGAATGCAACATTATTCGCTACCGACACGTTTGCTTGATATTACTTCAAACCCGTTGATCGGCTTGTACTTCTGCTGCAAGAGCCACCTGGATGATGACGGAGAAGTCATCGTGCTTTCCATGGATACTGGTTATATAAAATATTTCGATTCCGACACGGCAAGCTGTGTTGCCAATCTGTCTCGCTTATCTAAGGGTGTGAGAGACTCAATGTCATTCGAAGCGGTAGGGGTGGAGGAGTTTAATACTCAGCGAGCACTGAAGCAGCTGCTTCATTTCATCAAGGAAGAAAAGCCATTCTTCGAACCTCGCCTGGAGCCTGAACACCTTCGCTCTGTATTGTGCGTCAAAGGAAAACACACCAATAGCAGAATCTCATTCCAGTCAGGGGCTTTCCTTCTATTCGGTGATGAAGCGGTGTTGGATGAGGAAGGTACCTCCGATATCACGCTTCACCGCATAGCGGTAACGAACAAGAGAAATATTTTGAAAGAGCTTGACCGGCTCAATATAAATGAAAGTACCGTGTTCCCCTATATAGAGAGCTCATCGAAGTACATTGCTCAGAAGTTTGCCTTTCAAGACAGTGAGTGATGAGTTGCCCCGTATGGCCAGCGTTGTAGCAATTCATGGCTCGGCGGTTCTCCAGCAACCACTCGGCGATCTTCTGCCGGGCCTCTGGGCTATCAGGGCTTTGGGGGACTTGTACCGGCGTGGACTCAGGGAAGCACGAGCCCATGTCGAGGCGAGGTGGGGCATTTACGCTTTGATCTGAAATCATAGGGGGCCTGTTGAGCGGCTGAGATTTACGCAGTTGCTGCACGCTTGATGTCTTTGTCGTCACCACCACTAACGCGTGACGACTGTAAGCCTGCGGGCAAGTCATCCTGCAAAATAAGGGTGACGGACGAGCGTGTTGAGCATGGCATGTAAACCCAATTTTTGACCTGTAAACCTCTGTGCTTTACAGGTCAAAAATCAGGTTTACATGGCCTACAGACCGCCTCGCAAAAAAGCGGCCCGCGTGGGCGGGCACGATTTCTGGCGGTTGCTCTGGGCGGGGCGAACGTGGAGACGGCGTCAGCTGTCCGCTCGATTCGCATCGGCCTTGCGTCGCATTTCCAGGATGGGGTGATCCTCTGCTACCTTCATCGCCAGATGCATCGGGCCTGGCAGGCGAAGGTGGCCATCCCAAAGGGGCGCGTTGCGACATAGCAATGCGACCTGCTCGGCGACCACCGTTGTGCTGGCGAACGTGCCCGGTTCCATGATCACGATTTCGGTCACACCCAACTGCTGCCACGGATCTTTGAGATTGCGCCCCGATACGTCGTAGCGGGTGTTGTCGCGCAGTGATCGAATACTCCCAAATTGCTTGGAAGGCGAAACGAAATAGAACACGCAAGGGCTTTCGTTAGACTGGAAGATCCCAATCTTAGGCCCCACGAAGCGCGGGGTATCGGGGAACAGGGAGTGGTTGCCAGTCATCTGCGCGACCTGCTCATCCGTCCGGATGCGTACGACTGCTGCTCCTGCGGGAATTGGGGGCATCCCCTGACCTGGACTGTCTTTCAATCCGCCATAGAACGTTCTCAGGTAGACATCCAGGCAAACAATCAGCGAGTCCTTCGGGTTGATTTTACAATCCAGGAAGCATTGGCTAACCAAGGTCGTTACCTGAGGGAACGCCAGCAGCGTGGGCGTTGCGTGGATGGCGGTCAGGCCTTCGCTGTAACCCATCCACCTGCCGCTGCCATCTACGCTTGAGTCGAACCAGAAAACCTCTGGTTCATGCCCACCCAGAGACATCCGGGTGATGATAGGCAAAAACTTCGCCGGGCCCTTTTCCTGAATTCGGTCAAGCAGGATGGCCAGTACCGTGGTACCAGCCGGCACCGATTTCACCTTGGGCAGCGGTGCAGGCAGATAGCCGCTCAAGCGAATCGCTTCGACCACCGAATTGATGGCCTTGAAATCACGCTCCTCGTCTGTTGGCTTGCGCTTTTTCGATTCGGCATCCGGGTCGATGTGCATGATGAACTGAGTCGCAATGCCGTGCTTCGCGAGAACGCGTCGGATCACATGCTTGGGATCTAGGTCGCCATCACGAGAGGCCGCTAATGCGCTGGTCTCAACAATCATCACTTTCACGCCGCCCTGCGCATGTTGCTTGGCAACAGGTACCACTTGATTCAGCAGCCATTCGCTGAGGGTGTTGGGATCGTGTTTCCCTTCCAGCATACGTTGGGCGTCCGTGACGTCCAGGCGCACGAGGTTGATCAGTGGAGGGGTAACCTTTTGGAAGAACTTGGTGTCACGCGCCAATGAGGACGCTGCGGTGTGGAGCCTAAGCATCACGTCTGCATGAGCCGCGAGCACCATGACGTTTAGATTGACCGTGTCGGCAGGGACGGTGGCCTTCTCTTCGGCAAGACGCCCGACGGCCTTGCGTGCCAACAATGGTTTGGTACCTGGAAGTGAGGCAAGCAAGTGGAAGCACGCCTGATCAAGGAACAGCGGGCCTGCACCGGAGCCAATCAGCGGGTTCGAAGGTTGGATGGCATAGATGGGCCTGACATCACTGTCCACTGGAATGTCACCCTCGACCATGGGTGGAAATGCCGGCACCCCCATGAACGCGAGTAGCTTTTCAATAGGGTGCTCATAGGTAGTTTTCCAGCCGTCACCAGCAGGCCGCGTCTTGATCTTTGCCCTGACGATCAGATCGCCGGTTTTGACCCACGCATTTTTCTTCTTGCCGACCAGGTTGGGCATTACTCGCGATAGCCTCACCCTCAGCTGCAAATACGGCTGGGGGCGGCCATTGAGCAAGACCAAGTCCGGCTCGATGATGTGCAGCGCACTGGCGTAGCGGACATCGCTTTTTGAAACGACCGGATCATCCCACGCAAGCACACTACCGTCGGCCCCCTGGTAGAGCTTGATCGGCTTACTCGCCTGCATGGGAGTGCGAGTGAGCGCTTGGCCTACCAGCCAAGGAATGACGATGTATGCGAGCGACGAGACATCTCCAGGTGCAACTAGCCCTACGGTGTCTAGAGGCACCAGATCCGTCACAACGAGCTTGCCCTCAAATTCAGCGAGCTCCTGTTTCCAGGCCTGCATGACGTCCTTCGACCAGAGATTGAGGGCTTCATTGAGGGTATCGATGGGCAAAGGCCTGAGCATCAGGATTGCCGACACACCGCCGTCCTGTTGCGGGAACATGTTCACCTTGACCGGCCCACCCGACAGCGTGGCCAGCATCTCTTCGAGCCCGATGGATGGGAGCCCAGGATGGGGCTTTCTGGCCAACCCTTGAAGGGCCTGCCAGGCGTCCAGGTAGTGGGGGCCGATGACAGCACGGTAAGCATTGCCCAGGTGGCTGGCATCGAACTCAAAGAGACTGGTACGTAGTTCAAGACCCTTCATGTCGCATCTTTTCGTGACTCAAAAATGTAATTCAAAAGTGCCGAGGCCACCCCGGCATGGTGACGTTGGAATTGATCCCAGTCGCCATCTCGCTTCAGTTGCTGCACGCTCTCGCTGAGCATCTGAGGCCAGGGTAGTGCGCCTGCCATAAATGCTGCGTCGGCGAAGTAGCAGGTGACAGGCGTGCCTCCCCGGCGCCCACGGCCAATGAGCTGCGTGAGGCTCACCAGAATGTTCATGATCGTGTAATGGCGGATGTTGTCAGGTTGCTGACTGAACGCAGGATCGGCGGTACGAATGCTTTGTAGCAGTGCATTGGAGTGCTTTCGCTCTTGGATCATCAGCACGCCAGGACTGCTGTGCAGCCCGACGGCATTGCCCGTCTCATAACAGATATGCGCCAGATTGTTGTTGGGGCTATCAGACGAGGGCAGGGGGCGCACGCAGATCACGACTTCGCCGATTGCCGATAGCCCATCGCTGTTCACGATGTTATGCCCGCGCGCCATAGGGCCCATGGCACTCACAAGCACAGTCTTGTCCCTGTGACGACCGCTGGTGAATTCAGCGAGATCGTCGTACACCAAGGTCTGTTCAGCTTCGAGGGTCGATGGTTTGTACTCGCTTTGTCTTCCTCGAACCCAGCCGACCCGCTGGCCCGGGCCATCCCGGAGCGTTGCCAGCGTCATCGCCAAAACCTCAGCATCAGCGTCGCTGTTGGTTACCAGCAGCAAGCGTGCCCGTGCTCGGGTCAGCGGATCGTCAGCCAGGCTCACCAAACGAGTATCAAGCCAAGGCCAGATTTCCTTTGCAAACTTGGACACCAGGAATCTGCGTTGTGAATACTGCCCGCCAGAAATAGCGGTGGTCGCAGGGGCATTCTTGAATGTGACCTGACCAGGGACGTCCGGCACGTCGATGAAATCTTCCGCGCGTAGGTCATAGGCGCTGGCACCGGGGAAATACGCTGTAGCGGAAAAACCAATGAACAATCGTTTCACACCGGCATACCCAAGCGCGCTGACGTCTGGCAGTGAGAGCAGCGTGCTGTGAGGATCGCCGCGCATGGCTACCACATTGAGCGTTGAGTCATTGTCGGCGGTATCTTTGCGCTTGAAGCCAAAAACAGCCCGCTGCAAGGGGCCGTTGGGGGTAGGACTCAGCGGCTCGGGCCCTGCGATGCTCCGTTTGACCTCGTAAGCGTAAGGTATCTCGGCATTCACAAAGCTCGGTAGCTCAACCTGAAGATTGCGCAGGTGAGTTTCGATCACCTGCAAAGTACCCCGCAGGATGAGTGAGGCTTTCAGTCGAATTCTGTCCCGCTTGTTGAGCTTCGCCGCAAGCCTGCCATCAGCAGACAACTGCGTGATGAGGTGATCCAGGCTAGTGGCGAGGGCTTCAAGCTTGTGTTCTCCTCCGTTTGAGCGCCATTTCGCGAGATGCGTGCTCAGCTTCTCCAAGTGCTCCGGTGTGCGATTCGAGTTCTCGAAAAGCGCTTCCAATGCAGGGCGATCAATACCGAGCTTCTGGATGATGAAGGTGTCGTCGGCATCAGACCAAGTGGTCTCCTTCTTTGGCCACTCGACATACCTCTCCTGCTGCAGGTTCATCAGTTGGTTGACGCTGAGCGTGCAATAGGTCAACGCCCAGCTCACGCGGAACAGGCTGCTGCGGTCGATCTCCGGAATGCTGGATCGCCCAGCCACGGTATTGAACAAGCGCAGCAGGGGGCTGTTGTCTCCCTGATTGCCTAGCTTCAACTCGATCACACTGCTGTCGATCGCGGACTTCAACAACCCATCGATTTCATCGACAAGGAAGAGAGGCGCCGTTCTGAGCAATATTTCGATGAAGCTACGAGGCCCTGGGAACAGGTCAGCCTCAGACAACGGAATACGGGTCGTTCCCGACAGCAATGCATGGTGATTGATCACCACGATGTCGGCCTCAAGGGCTTGCGACAACATCTGCGTTCTGCCGCACTTGAAGAGGAATGGGCAGTGGTTCAGTCGCTTCGACTGCTCAGCTCGGCCCTCTTGCTCGGTCGATACGCGGATGTTGAAGCATGGCTCTCTCCCAGGCTCCACATCGAGCTTGTCAGTCGCATAGGCATTCAGCAGGCAGGCATAGTCATACGCGGGGGCGGCATGGCCCTGCTCGAACTGAATTTTGCCACGCTCGAAGATCCGGGTTGCAGAGTGCAGAGGCGCTATCTTCAACCCTGGAGCCGCCACCGCAGCAGACTGCTCAAGCACCCGTACCGTATTTTCAAGCTCAACCAGAGTCGGCACCGCAATCACAACTCGCTGGCCTCTGCGCGCCGAGTCAAGCGACATCATGACCATCGCGACGCTCTTGCCCGTGCCCGTCGGTGCGTTGACCCGGTAGAAGGTGCCGGCTTGCGCTGCGCGGTCTGAGTGGGAGCCCCAAATATTATCCAGGGAGCTCTGATGGTTGTTGTGAAGCCCGGGCGCAGCGTCGAGTTGACCGGCGATCTCGATGAGCGATGCCAACGTCCAACCCATTTCTGGAACTGCAGGGGATGACGCGAGCGATATGCTCCGGTCGATGATATCCAGAACAGCCCGTTCACTCTCAGGGATGTAGAAGACCCTTACCTGGTCGCCGGCAATGTGCTTGAGCACGACATCGCCGGTCAGTGGAAGCTGCGCATAAGTCGGTGGCTTGCGCCCATATCTGAGGGCATCCAGGTACTCTTTGATGAGCTGATCTGTGTTCAGGTAAGGGGAGACACGATAGCGATCTTGCTCATGCAGTTCGCTGCCGAGCTTGTCCTGCTCTATGAGCTCGAATGGGCAGCGTTCGCCAGTAAAGATAGCCTCGACGCTCATCATGAAGCGCTTGGGTTGTGCAACTGGCGAGGGGCGCAGACGCAGACTTTCGGCGATCAACTGCTGGTCAGCCTCAGGCAACCCATACCAGGTGATCCATCCTCGCGTTCGGCCAGAACAGAGCGATGCCGCGTCGGCCAGCATGGGGTCACCGCTCACATAGCGAGCAGCCAAGGCGAGGAACAGTGTGACGCTGATGTCAGAAAGGGGCTGCACGTTTCTTCGCCTCCTGTACACATTGGCTCTGGGTGTACACGCTCACGCCGGGGTTACAGTGTTTTCGGAGTAAGGGGAGGCTTTGCTTCTGGTAATCCGGGATCACGATCCATCGAGGTGAGCTCGTTGGAATTGCCTTGATGTGCTCGGCAAGTCTGTAGGCGGACATCCAGACCTTGGCGTCGATATCCTGGTGGGTATGCCCGAGTCGAAAGCGTAGGTCTGTACGGTCAACATCTGGCCATAGCTGCACATCGAATCCCATACCTGCGAGAGTCTGAGCGAGCTCGAATTCAATGAGCCCCGGCTGAAGCGTAAACTTCCACAACGCAGGTTTGAGCATCAGCCGGCCATCTACAGCCTGCCCGTTCAACGTGGTTCCGTCGACGCGGTTAGTCAGGGCATCGCCATTTCGAACGTAGAGACTTTTCTTGTCCTGGCACCACGCTGACGCGCAGCTGACCTCGTGCCGCTGCGTATTCATTGGCCACTTGCATTCCGGACACAGGTACAGGAGCCCGTTATGAAACAGGTGCGGTGCAATAGGCTCGTAAAATTCACTCAATGACAGGTTCAAGGGCAGGAAGGCGTCACTGGCTTGAGCGGGCCAGATCACACCATGCTGAACCAGAAACAGGCGGAAATTTCGATAGTGCAATTCACCGTCTGCTCGCAGTCGGCATGCCTGTTTGACCCGATTCACACTTTCTTGGACGCGATCCCAAACCGCCTTGGCATCAAGCTCCAACAGCATTTCACTGCATGTCTGAGTGACGATGTCGAAGTAGAGCAGGGGGCCTGAATAGTCGCCTCTTACGGACTCGGGCAACCAGTCCTCCAACGGCGTTCGAAGCCTGCGCTCCAGCTCGATCGGAGAGATAGGACGCCCCGTGGGATCGAGTCGCCAGAGAAGGGCACAGGCTCGCTGGAAAAGGACGAACGCTTGACCCCGATCTGTAGCGCAGAGTGAGGCTCCTTGAGCGAGCAGGTTGAGAAGGTACTCGGGGGCTTGCCTATCCATACGCACACTCCATCTCATCCCTGAGCTTCGTCTGCCAGCGTTGCTACGGGGTGGCATAGCACTGGGGCGGGCATGTCTGCCGCTTGAATTTCGCAGTAATGCCTACGCTATCAATTTGCTATTAAACCGTGCAATGCCCTGGCGCACTTTGCCACTTGGGGACGGCGATGCCTCCCGGGGAAGGGTACCAGGATGGCGAACAACAACTGCGCCTGATTCCAGGCGCAGGTCGGGCAGGGCTTAGCTACGGATAGATGGCCGCGAGCATTGATGCAGGCTGACTACAGTTGCGACCAAAGCTTGAAGTCTATGGATTCGCTGGGCACACCGAAATCGATGAGGCACGCTGCTTTGCTTGTGTTCTCGTCGAGCGACCTGACCGCCACTGTCCAACGCGGGCTAGCTTGCAAAGCCTCAACGAGCGCCAGGAAATACGCCTCATCCACCTTGGAAAGGGAATGGCCGAGGACGACGACCTGAGTGATCGATTTCAGTGACTCGAAGTAGGGTTTTTGCTGCTCGATGATCTTGGCGCTCGGTTTGAACGTCTTGTCAAAATAGTCATCCAGAATGCCCATCGCCTCGGCAAACCGGGTATCAGTGTCCTCATCCACACCGTCCTGCAGCAACGAGCGATCAGCCGCTGCCCGTGCGTGACCAAGCACCAAGTCAGAGCTTTCATCTTCGCCCTCACCATGGATGTGCAGGATGTTCTCTGGAGGAATGTCGTACAGCTTCGTCAGCGTGCTGGTGTAGTTGAACGTCAGGTAGTCCGCGTCCTTGTCCAAGGACGTCAGCAGCTGGGGAACCTGGTCGCGGTCAGGCAGCGGGATGGATCTGATCCAGTCCGCGAAGTGTTGCTGCAACCCAGCCGACAAACCGGTCGCCACCTTCTCCACTTCGTACTGAAAGTCGTGATGGCCGGCGTCGCTCCAATCCTCAGCCGAGTAGGAAACGAGGAAGCCCTCCAGTTCGGTGACAATGTTCTCGGTGTCCAAGTCGGCAAGCGAAAGCTCAAGCTCTGCCCAGTCTTCGTCGATCGCGATGTAGCTTTCGACCCAATCGAAAACCTCTCGATCCGTCGCTTCCAGGTAGTTCTTGAACCGCCAGTACTGGGTGGGAAGGCCATGGTGAAGATCAAAGCCGTTGCCAATGATGTAGAGGGTTTTATTGGTCATGAGGGTTCCTGATGCAGGTGCACGCTGGCTTGGGTAGCGTCGTCTGTGCCGTGAGAGATCACTGATCGATTTTGGAAACTTGGGCCTTCAGAACCAGGTTCAAGGTCAATCTGCGCTTGGTCAGGGTTTTGAAGCGTCCCTCCCTGGGCGCTTTTTCGGGGGCGGTACTGGAGTGCTTCCACATGCCCAAGACCACGATCTCATCGTCCTTCTCAATACCTTTGAGCCAGGCCGGATCCTTGGCCCAGATGCTCACCTCAAGGCCGATGCCATTTTCCGAGTCGTCGGGGTCGACCCGGAATTTGTTCATTTGCAGATTGATGACGTTCTTGGACTTGTCACCCCTGATTTCAGTCCTGACGCTGCTCACGGCGCCTTGAATCGCGATGGGGTGTTGAACGGTGTTGTGCGACACTGCGTAATACGCCTCTGCGTGGCGCTCAGTCTCGAAATAGAACTGATTCCATGCCACCTTCACATTGCCTTCAAACACCAGCTCCAGATGCTGCTCGATGTCCTGATCATTGTCACAGAGCGCGCGAAGCTTCAGGGCTCGCTTGGCGGAATTGATGTAGGCGGGAAGAAGGTTTGGGTTGTGAGTGTAAGTCCGACCCGCTGTGGCCCGGGTACCTCCATCGTCAGCAACGTTACGGCCACCTGCCTCCAAGGCCTCTTTGATCATCACCAGCCGCATGCGGTATCGATTGTGCTGGATGCTCTCGATCAGATCCTCGGATGTGCTCGCAATTTCCTCAATTTCCTCGTCAACCCCGAAGCGACAGTTCACGGCGTGGGCACCGTTGGGATACAGACGGAAATAACCTTGGACGAACACGGGTTTGTCATACATCTCCCGTGTGTACGGGGGATTGTGAGCGACGGGCGTACCGCAGTTGCATTGCAGAGGCTCGGCGCCGGTGCCCTTGGTGTATGTATCTGCTTCCCAACGATCACCGTTCTGGTCGAAAGCGTGATCCATCTTGATGCCCATACAAATCCCTCATGTCAAAGGTGGATCAAATCCAATCACCCTGGCGAGCATGACGCCCGCTTGGCAGGCCTGACGACGTCCTGGCGACCTGCTGCCGACGATGTGATAACGAGGTCACGCCGAGGTGATGACGTCTCTGTGCCAGGCGGTACAGTTGAGCTTCTGGTGCCACGGACAGCTCTAGCTAGGGAGTCTGGCTATGGGCCATCAGTGTACTGATCCGGGAGGGGGCTGCAAACCTACTCAGCTACAGCCGCTGTTCATCTTCATGAAGTCGTGTCGGCGGCGTGTGGTGAGTCGAAGAGGAGATGTATCGTGTGATGATCCTCGGCGGGCTGGTTAACATGACGCTTAAGCTTTTCGATCATCGGGCCGATTAAAGGCTAAACGCTGCTGTAGCTTGCCATGAACGCTGTGGTGCTTTGCCATGAAGGAAGGGTATGGAATCTGACGAACACGCAACGCTAGCTGCTCAACACCCAAGCGGGGTGGATGCGGCTGATGCAGCTTTTGAGCCGCGAGCCCTTCGGCAGGGCAGAACAAGGAAAGCTCCGAGCGAGGCGATCCACTGTAAGAGGTTTATCCGACGCCTCCAGACAGACAACGTGCTCACGGCACTGATGGCTTTCAGTGATCGTGACCTGCAAGCAGATCTGCGAACCTGGGATCTTGCATGCGAGGTTTATACGACAGAGCAGCTCGCGCAGATCTTCGACGAGTTGGTGCAGTCTGGGGACTATTCGTTCGGCAGGTTGACGGAGGAGTTGATGAGCTCTTTTGACCGACTCCGAGATCCTGATCCGGAGATGCACTATCCGTCTGTAGCGGCTGCTTGCACCGCCGTGAAGCGTGAGGCCAAGGCGCGTCTGGCAAAGGGAGATCATCAATGGGCGAGGCTGGATCCCGAGACAGGCCGCTCGCCTCACCGACATGAAGGTTATGGGTGGGATGCGATGACCGTGGCTTTGTTCGATCGAATGATCAGTGACAAGCTGCCACGAGCTTTGGATATGAGGTTTGCGGGCGATCTGGGGCTTTGACTTGATCTCGGTGCGCGAGGCTCTGGAGCAGAAACGCTTGTCCGTGGGCAGAAGCGTTTCTCACCGATTTCATGCGGCATCCGGACACTAGCGATTAGGTTGCACCAGGAGGCGGCATGGCCTCTACATGCCATGCCTGCTTGGGCTGCAAGGCACCTGCTTGGGTGCACTACAGCGGCTGGTTGCATGGTACCGGCTGGGGTGAGGTGCCAGATGCTCAGATTCATTCGCTGATTATCCGAAGACTTCCAGCTGCGCGTTGATGTTGAAGTCCTCAGTGATGATCTCATTCACGTGGCCTCCCTTGGCCATTACCAGTGAGCGGGCCAGGTCAAGGTAGTGGTTGTAGGTCGTGACGGGGTCAGAGTGCCCCATTTGGTTCGTTAGCACCTGCACAAACGCAGCGTCGAAAACGTCGGCAGCAGGGGTCAGCAATTTTTCCCCATGGTGTTGCGCAGTCATCACCGTAGGCCACCAGTGGCGAGACTGGTAAAAATTGTTGCTCTTGCGGAACGTGGGGTCTTTCTCGTGGGCGATCCTGCACGCGTAGTTGGTCGCATTGGTGATCATGGTCTCATCGACAGGTACCCCTTCAACATTCAAGAACAGGATCGAAGGCGGGCACGGCTTCCCAAATTTTTCCTTGTATCTTTTCTTGCGAGCTGGGTACTCGGTTGAGGTATAGCTGTCGTAGATATCTTTGAGCGCATAGGCCGGGATTTTGATCGTTCGCAGCTTTTTGCCCTTACCGAGCACATCGTATTCGAAGGTGCCCTGATCCTTGGGAAGCTCTGAGTAAGGGAGGATGTGTCGGTTCTTGCCCTTGCCAAGATAGGGGAACTTGCATAGCTCCATGGGTCTGATCGCGGTCGCCAAGGCAAAATTGAACAGTACGGCATAGACCTTGTCTGGGTAGGTCTGGAGCAGGATCTTGATATCCTTATTGCTGATCAGCGATTGGGGGCGCTTCTGATGAGCACGCCTGTCGAGTACTCGGATTGGGTCTGAATCGATTCGCACCCCCGCTCTGCGCTTGATGTAGTTGAGCATCCTGTCCTGTTTGAAATTGGCGATCCATGTCTCCAGGTGAATTTTGACGTTGGTAGTGAAGCCAGCCTTCACCACCCACGCGAAAAAGGCCTGGACGATTTTGGCGTCATCGAACGTCGTCGCCGTGGTGGGACGATCGCTGTCATGTCTGACCCGGATGCTCTGCCTTTCCAGCTGCCACAGCTGAATGTCCAGGTTGGTAGTGATAACGTGATAATCCCCGGGGCTCAGCGACCTGAATTTTCGTCGGGTCGATAAGAACTTGTAGAACATCGCTATGACCCCTGCATAGCGTCTGGAGGTCTGCTCGGAGCTCCGGGACTGCTCGTACAAATACAGGTTAGGAACGCTGAGTAGCATCGCCTTGGGCTTCGTCTGGGCGATCAACACATAGTGCTCAACTGGAGTTTCCAGAAGGGCACTCGTGTACGAGATGAGTTTTTTGTCGATGGTCAGCATCAGTCGCCCTGCCTTACTCGAAAGACCCGCACCTCATCGAAACCCCAGGTTATCTGAGGCATCTTGGCTTTCCTGGCGTCCAGGATTTCTTCCTCAGGGATGGCCCTGAAATAGAATTGCCTTTTAGACGCGATGATCGCCTCCGAGCTCCTGAAGGGCACATGGATGGTGATCCGGTGCAGTGGCTTCAGCTCACTCAGAAACACGCCCAAATCCTCTTGGCCGTACCACGGCACCTGTGCGACCACCGTCAGCTTCCCCACCTGAGTGGGAAGGTCGTCAGAGAATGTCTGGAACGATGAGATGTACCTTTCTTGGAAGATATGAAGCTCGATTTGGCTTGGATCCGGGAAGTGGTTGATGGTCTGGATGATCTTCTTGATTTCAGCTTCCTTGGCATCTTCGAATTGATCGAAGTCCTTGTCCTTCTGGTAAGCCGTGCACGCCTTCTCCAGATTCAAAGCCAGGCTCAGGAAGTTCTTCGCGTCCTTGGGGGTTCCTGCACTCTGACCGTTGCCGGATAGCTCAGCAGCTGCAGCATCCATCTGCCGCTTGGTCTGGGATAGCTCCATCTGCCGGAGTTTGCCTTTGAGCGACTCGTTGTGAAGGCTTTGGGTCGTCAGCAACGAATTCACTTCCATGACATTGAAGGCAATGATGTCGTTGTTCATCAGGGATGTGATGTGCTTAGTCGATGCCTGCTCTAGTTCCTTTTTATGCTGAGATTTGAGCCGCTGTATCTCTTCCTGAAGCGTCGCGACCTCCCGGTCGCGCTTCTCAAGGAATGCCATGGCTGAATCTTTATCCTCGTTCAGCAGATCGAGAATCGACGCGCCGAGACTGTAGGGCTTCAGATCGCCATAGTAGCGGTTAAAGGCCTGGCGGCTGATGCCCGCCCGGATTGACAGCTCCCCGATCGCGAGCTTCGTCAGGCCATGCTCAAGCTGGTGCTCCTTGATCAACTCAATCAACCGGGCACGTGTATCGACGGTCGTCTTGCTTTCATCAGCAGTCATGCTTTCACCTGCACCGCTGGGATCAGTTCTGGGCCTGTACGAAGCCGCTCAAGGTGCGCGGTGTTGCCGGCGATCTTGTCACGCAGCATCTTTTTGGCGCGTTCACTGAGGGTGTCGGAGGCATTCTCAAGCATGTTGGCGTAGAACCTGACGTTGTCTTCCATGGCTACGCGAGCCTTCTCAACTACCACAGCATGCTCGCAGGAAACGTCACACCAGGTCGGATCAGGCAGAGCGTCCGTCACCGCGCCCTGACGAGCCGCCAGGCACGGCGGAAGGTTAGGAGATGAATACGTTTCGGTGCTCAGGCAATAGCTCCCCACAGCCGTCCGGTGAATGAACAGCGGCTCACCTGCCGATAGCAGATTAGAGATGTACATAAAGATGGTGACTTGCAGGCGTGCGCCTTGGAACGCATCAGGACGTGCCCGTACACGTTCGAGCAGGCGATCAGCGCTCGGGCCCGACGAAGCACTGGTTGTGACCGCGTTGATGAGCTCCGTGAACTCCGCCGTGTAATTCTGCTCGATCGCCTGCGCCACGCTTCGGACAAGGTAAGGATTGCGGCCAATGTACTGGAGCGTCATCGAATAGCTTTTGTGTCCGAAAAGGTGCCGAATGATGTCGATGTTGCGCTCGCTCCTGTTGATCAGGATCTGGGCGATGGTTTTGCGGAATCGGTGAGTGTGAATCCGGTCGATGCCCGTAGCTTCTTCCAGCTCGCGAGTGACCTGGTGCAGCATGTTCCCAGTCGGCTTGTTGATCACGCGACGGCCCTTGCAGGACTGGAAAAGGTAGCCCTGACCGATCATCGTGTAGACGCTGCGAAGTTTTTTCAGATCCTCAATCCGCTCGCCCACATATTTGGGCAGAGGAAGGTAATCAACGTCCCCGTGGAAATTCGGATCCTCACTCGTTTTGAATCGAGTGACCCGCAGGATGTAGTTACCATCACCATCCTTCGTCACGTCCTCGAAGCGCAACGCTTGCATCTCGCTCACGCGGAGTCCGGTGACGAGCGCCAAGAGCACGTACACCGCATTGCGGACGTTATCGATTGCAGCGGAGTAAGAGTTGATCCAGTTGTAAACGTAAGATTTATGGAGCGAAGGTACGCCCTCGTATCGGTAAGAATATCTGTTCTTACTGGCAGCTACGATGGTCTGTCCTTCGACAACGATATTGAACTGCTCCTCAATCTCTGGATCCTCTCGATAGCGAGTGATTGCGGACTTTTTCTGTTCGTCGATTTTATGCTCTTTGACGTAGTCTACGAGCTCCAAAAGCCTTGGCAGGGCTTGCCTTGTCCAGAACAGAGCGTGCGTGACCAACGTGCCCAGCTCTTCTTCGGAAAACGGCTTCCAAGTGCCCATCGATCCTGAGAACTGCATGAGGTCTTTTTGACGCTCTACGGTGTCGACCGCACGCATGTCGACGTTAAGCGCCAACCCGTCTGGCATCAGCCCCTGCGTGCTGAGTGACCCCCACAGTCGGATCAGGTAGAACAGCGACAGGTAATGGCGCATGCTGGACGCCGTATTTTTAGCTTCGTTCAGCGCCCCATTGAGAAGGCGCGCGTTGATCATTTCGATCGACTTGGCATCCCCGTCCAAGAAGTTGTTCTTGAAAATGTAGCGCTCCAGCAGGAAGAACAGGCTCGCTTGCCACGTCGTGGTGTTATAGCTTCGGATCGTCCCGAATGGAGCGAACTCTGGGATCACGTAGTAGATCAAGGCCTTCTTCAAGGCGATCATGGGAGGCGTGAGTCCCTCGAAGTGAACCCTTTTCGGTGTGCCATACCGGTTGATGAACAGCACCCAGGTGTTCTCGCAGTAAAGCGAGTGCTCCGAGATGGGGAATGCACCATCAGGGAATTCTGCCAACTTGATTTTCAGCGTGCTCAGACGCTGCACGAGGCTACCGCCAGTTTCAGCCATTAGGGCGGCGAGTTCTGCCTCGGCTACCTCTTCCAGGTCGCTGTTGAACTCGCTCTTCAGCTCATCCTCTAGGTCGTCGTCCTCGTCGTCCTCGTCGTCAGAATCCGCCTCGTCGCTATCGTCGTCCTCCGAGTCGTCGTCATCAGCATGCTTGGTCTTGCTGGCTTTCCTGCTGGTCTTGCTGGGTTTGGCGGTCTGTTCAGGGCTCGCAATTTTTTCGGCTTCCCCCGCACTATCGCCGACAGCATCAAGGTCGCTATCGTCGCCGACGACGATCTCGATCATGCCCGTTAACGCGTCCTCAGCTGTGCGCGTAGCCGTACCAGAGGCTTGCAATGGAGCAGCCACCCCCTGGCCGACCTCGGGAGCAGTTGGCTGCCCGATAGAGCCTGTGATTGGGGAGGCCGGATCTTGTTGAGGCTTCTTATTATCGGTTTTCATTCCATGTCCTCATCTTCAAAAATCAGCTGCAAAAAAGTCAGGTCGCGAGGGAGTAACGGGATGCTCTTGCGTTGCATCGAGCGCTGATAGCGAGCGGCTTCCACCACCTTGTCCTGCTCATCCCAGTTATTCAGCACGTAATTCAGGATCGACAGTTCGGAATCCAGGGTGTCGCTGAATTCAGCATCACTCTCAGGACGCTCATCGATCAGCTCGGTGACATGGATGCGGCGCTCGATCAGGTAAGGTAGGGAGTCTTCGTACAGGTTGATCTGCTTGCAGAACAGGCAGTTTCGGATCGAGTAGCACCGATCCCCCTGCTTAACCTCCACATCCGCCCCCGGCCAAGTGGGTTGCCGCTGGTTGGCACATCCCCAAAGCGGCTTCTCCATCCCTGGGATGTGAAAAATCTTCAGAGGAAGCTGAACCGGCAATTCCGGCGTTTTCGCGCCCAACATGCCTACCCACTTCCCTTGAAGGAACAGCTCCATAATCTCTTCAAGCTCGGAGCGTAGGCGTTGCATGCGCTCCTGAACGGCGGCCCCGGAACTGTCGTAGTGCACGTCGGTGGTAGTAGTGTTCTGATGCCCCATCTGCATGGCCAGCAGGCCCAGGCCCGCGCCCTTGACCTTGCGTTGGAACAACGACCACGTGGGGCGCAAGCGTTTGGTCAGCTGCTTTGCGCTCGTCAGGCGAGTGCCGTTCTCGTACACAGGGTAGGCAATGAGGAAATCTTTGACGCCTCGCAGAAACGCTTTGTTATTTGTTGCGGACGTGTGCCTACCGCCTCGACCTACCCAGACTGCGTAATAGCGCATGCATAGGAAGAGCCTGTTGTAGATCAGGTTTTCCTGACCTTTGGGAACGGAGTCATAGTCATAGGGCAGCAAGGGCGCTGACAAGGCGGCGGCAAGCTGGATCAGGTTGTAGCTGGAGTAGCGGTCAGTTTTGCTGCTGACCGCCACAATGTCTTTTGGCGCGTAGTAGGGCTTATCCAATCCCTGGGAGCGATTCTTCTCCGACTGGAGCAAGACTTGGGCTTCCGACATGGCGCCGGTTAGCGGGTGCTCGCAGCTCTTCTCGTCTACTGCCAGCACGGTTTCCTTGTTCCAGTTGCTCTGGAGCATGATGAAGACAATGATGCAGGCCATGTCCATCATGCTCGGGTAATACATGGCCAGCAGGTCATCCCAGGGCTTTACGGGATAGCGGACAAGTTTCGACAGGCCGCACCTGTTCCACCTGAAGAGCATCAGTTGGATGATGTCGCCGCAGTCTTTCAGTGAAACAAGTCTTTTCGCAGTTAAGCTGTTAGCAATCTCGTCCAATGAGACCTCAAAGGGATAACCGTTCTCCAGCAAGGTTTTAAGCGACCTGGCGTCATCGGGATTCCAGTGCCACAAGCTGTTCTCTTCAAACGGATTACCGGCCTTGGCAAAGCGAAAGCATTCTTCCCGCGCCTCAAACACCTTCCCGAATGCAATCAGTGGGTCGGCTGTGTCGAGCAATGCTCTCAACTCGGAGTCATTCGAGTGCTTGAGCTTGGCGTTAAGGTCACGGTTGTTGAGCTTTAGTTTTCGCTCCAGCCTTTCCTGTGCCCACTCGAAGATATTGGCCCTAGAGTACTGAGGGGTGTAGGTGTCAAGGATCTCCTTATATTCGTAAGGCTGCGCGGCATGCACGACTTCACGAAATGCCAGCTTCTTATACATGGCATCGGCGTGAGCCTTCAGGGCCGTCACCAAGTCGGTATAGGCGCCATCGGTGAATGGCTGGTTTACCTGTTTAGCCGCTCGCGGTACAGGTGGAAGCATCAAATTGGGAATTACATCTGAAATTTTAGCAACGTATTTGATTGCCGATTTCAGCTTTGTGGCATTAATTCCTTTCTCGTTGTTCTTGAGAAGGTAATTATGGAAGTTCATAAAGACCTCGGCGGTGAGGTCGGTCAGGTGTACGAGCTTAAGTGTTTCTGGATTGCGGTTGTTATGTTCGAGTGCAAAATCGAAAAAAAGAATCACCGACTGGCGAATGGCATAGCCAGAGAGGCGTCGGTGAGTGGCGGCGTACTTAATAAAAACAAAATTTAGCGCCAGACAAATAGGGGTGGTTTTATCATAAAAAGGATGTGACTGGTATGTGCACTCAATAGGTAGCGAGTCAGTTGTGGGTGCAAGGTCGTATGCCCCTGCAGTAGGAACTTCAAAAATGGTCACGGTGGAAAATCCTCGGTCAATGGGCTCGCGGTTGTTTTGGCTTTATTTTTATTTTTTGTTTATATGCGAGTATCGGTATCGGCTGCTTTGCCGTTTGTTTCCAAAGCCGCATTGCTCTGTTTTTCGGCGGCTAGCTTGGTCTGAAGAGTGGCCCAGGCTTGTTCGAGTGCCGAAGTGTAATTTTCCAGGGTGCCATTGTTATGAATGACAGTGTCCTCAGGTTTGGGTTTAATGCCAGCTTCAGAAGAGTGTGTCTTAACGGACGCTACGTTGTCGCGGATGATGTGCCAAATTTCACCGTTTAGCGTGCGGATGAAATGGGCTTCGTTTTCAAAGCGAATATCTTTGATGATGATTACTTCTTTGTCAGTGGCATCGAAGACTGGGGCTTTGAATGTATTTCTATTGTTAGAAGTTTGGGTGCTTTGTTTGTTTAGGGTGTCTTGGATGTGCTGGGTGCGTTGAGCGTCAAAGTCAGGGAAGTCCCGGTAAGTCATGACTTTCAGGGTCTGAAGCATTTCTGTTGGCGAGATCTTCCAGTACTCGTCGGAGGTGTCACGAAGATCAGCATCCCATGAGCGGTCGGGCAGGGCGAAGATGGCGCTGACGGCTTTGATGAATGGTGCGTCAGGATCGGACGCGCTGATTGGGTTTTGGGCGTGCGGGGATGGAGAGGTGTCGGGGTGGCCTGCCATACCATTGATCTCCAGATCGGCACGCTTGAGCCAATGCAGCGGATCATGGCCACGCATCCACTCAGTGCCCACCCGTTGGAAGAACTCACGAGGGGACTGACCCCAAGCATCCAGTCGGGTCTCCTTTACGGTATCATCCCAAGTCTCGGCGTCTGTCAGGGCGAACAAAACTTGGCAGCCTCGCTTCAGCGGATCAGCCAGTGCGTAGGCAGCTACCCCAGGATGGCCCAATAGAATCGAGGCTGCTGTGTCCTTGCCGGAGCGTGCTTTGGCAGCTAGGCCTAGGATTTTTTTCATGTGGAGACTCCTTGGATGCACCGGTTTTCTGGGGTTTTTGGGGTTTACGTTTTTTTCTGGTACAAAGTATAACATCGTGTTTACCTTTTCCATCATTCAAAAACAAGATGCCACCTACGCCTACCAAGGTGGCGGCCGCGGCTTGCCGGTCGAGCGCATCGCTACGCTGGAAACATTTGTCCAGGGCGATCTGCGCCCTGACCTGACGCTGGTGTTCGACCTGCCGATCGAGATCGGCCTGTCGCGCGCGGCCGCCAGGGGCCGTTTGGACCGCTTCGAACAAGAAGGCACAGCCTTCTTCGAGGCCGTGCGCCATGCCTATCTGGCACGGGCTCAAGCTGACCCGCAGCGCTACAGCATCCTCGACGCCGGTCAATCGCTGGAGGCAGTGCAGCGCGACATCGACAGCTTGTTGCCGGCCATGCTGGAACGCGCCCGTGGCTGAGGCCTTCGCCTGGCAGGATGCGCTCTGGCAGCAATTGGCCGGGCGCAGCCAGCATGCCCATGCCTATCTGCTGCACGGTCCGCAGGGGATTGGCAAGCGGGCCCTGGCCGAGCGCCTGATGGCGCGTTTGTTGTGCCAGCAGCCGCAAGGCGCTGATGCCTGCGGGCAGTGCAAGTCATGCCTGTTGCTGCGTGCTGGCAGCCATCCGGACAACTACGTGCTTGAGCCGGAAGACGTCGACAAGCCGATCAAGATCGACCAGGTTCGCGATCTGGTGTCGTTTGTTGTTCAGACCGCGCAGTTGGGCGGGCGCAAGGTGATCCTGATCGAACCGGTCGAGGCCATGAACATCAATGCCTCCAACGCCTTGCTCAAGAGTCTGGAAGAGCCGTCCGGCAATACGGTGCTGCTGCTGGTCAGCCATCAGCCGAGCCGACTGTTGCCGACCATCAAGAGCCGTTGCCAGCAAGTTGTATGTCCGCAACCAAACCTTGCCCAAAGCCAGGCCTGGCTCGCCAATGCGTTGCCAGACAGTGAGCCGGGAGAGCGCGAGGAGCTGCTGACCCTGGCGGCAGGATCGCCACTGATGGCGGCCAAGCTGCACGCGCAAGGTGTCCTCGAGCAACGTGCGCAGGTCACCGAGGGCGTGAAAAAACTGCTCAAGCAGCAACAGTCACCGACGCAACTGGCCGAGTCGTGGAACAGCGTGCCACTACTGCTGCTGTTTGACTGGTTCTTCGAGTGGTCGCACCTGATCCTGCGCTATCAGATGACTCAGGATGAACAAGGCCTGGGCCTGGCTGATATGCGCAAGGTGCTGCAGTATCTGGCGCAGAAGAGCCGCCAGGGCAAGGTCCTGGAAACCCAGGCGTGGATCCTTGAACAGCGGCAGAAGGTGCTGGGCAAGGCCAACCTCAACCGCGTGTTGCTGCTGGAAGCGTTGTTGGCCCACTGGGTCCAGCTGCCAGGCTCACGCTGACTCCCTTCTTCTAAATATGTGTCCTGCTGCCATGCTCGTAGATTCCCACTGCCACCTCGACCGTCTAGACCTGAGTGCCCATGATGGCTCGCTCGATGCTGCCCTGCAGGCGGCGCGTGAGCGCGGGGTAGGGCACTTTCTGTGCATTGGCGTGAGTGCCGACAATGCCGGCGCGGTAAAGGCGTTGAGTGAACAGTATGCAGATGTCGACTGCTCGGTGGGTATTCATCCGCTGGACCTGGCGCCAGGAGAAACCCCAGCGCTGGACTGGTTGCTCAACGAGCTTGCGCATCCGCATGTCGTGGCGATTGGTGAGACTGGCCTGGACTATCACTACGAGCCGGAGGCGGCGAGCCTGCAGCAGGCGTCTTTCCGCTTGCACCTGGAGGCCTCGCGGCAGACCGGCAAGCCGGTGATCGTGCACACCCGTGCGGCCAGGGCTGACACCCTGGCGCTGTTACGCGAAGCCAGCCTGGAGCAGGCCGGGGTGTTGCACTGCTTCACTGAAGACTGGCCGATGGCCAAGGCGGCGCTGGACCTGGGCTACTACATCTCGTTGTCCGGCATTGTCACCTTCCGCAATGCCGAGGCCCTGCGCGAGGTGGCCCGCCAGGTCCCCAGCGATCGTCTGCTGGTCGAGACAGATTCACCGTACCTGGCGCCGATCCCTTACAGAGGCAAGCCCAACTTGCCTCAGTACGTGCGCGAAGTCGCCGAATACGTCGCGTCGCTGCGTGGCGTCAGTTATGCACAATTGGCCGAGCAAACCACGGCCAACTTCAAGCGCTTGTTCCCACTTGCGCGAGTACGCTGATCTGACAGCCTGATTGGCGGGCAAAAAAAACCCGGATTCTGGGGGAGGAAACCGGGTTAAGACCATTAGGAGTAAACAAAGGCACGCGGTCCCTGAGCGCCTTTATCGGCACGCCACTTGGGGGGATGTGGCGGGTCAACACTTCAAGTATTGGTCAGCTTTGGCACAGTGCCAGCGACAACTGGTCGTTTTTTAAACAGATTTGGAATACGTCGCGGGATGCACAGTGCATTCCCTGCAGGCAAGTCACTTCGATTGGCCAATCTGCAGCTTGCCCAATCAATCCCATCGTTTGCGAACTCATCGTGAAACACAGACATGCGCCGATGATCCGTGCAATTTCTTGCAAGATAGGCATAATAATCCGCTTCGATTGTCAGCCAGTCCTCCCCCATGCAGCCTCCCATGCAGAAAGAACCGCGTAAGGTCCGTGAGTTTCGCCGTCGCGAACAAGAGATCCTTGATACCGCCCTCAGACTGTTCCTCGAACAGGGTGAAGACAGCGTCACCGTCGAGATGATCGCCGACGCCGTTGGCATCGGCAAAGGTACGATCTACAAGCACTTCAAGTCCAAGGCAGAGATCTACCTGCGCCTGATGCTCGACTACGAGCGCGATTTGAACACCTTGCTGCACTCGGCCGATGTCGACCGCGACAAAGAAGCACTGTCGCGTGCCTACTTCGAATTCCGCATGCGTGACCCGCAGCGCTACCGGCTGTTCGATCGCCTTGAAGAAAAGGTGGTCAAGGGTAATCAGGTACCAGAGATGGTCGAGGAGCTGCACAGCATTCGTGCCTCCAATTTCGATCGCCTGACTCAACTGATCAAGGGTCGTATCAGCGAAGGCAAGCTCGAAGACGTGCCACCGTACTTCCACTACTGCGCCGCCTGGGCGCTGGTGCATGGCGCAGTGGCGCTGTACCACTCGCCGTTCTGGAGCAATGTACTGGAAGATCAGGAAGGCTTCTTCCAGTTCCTGATGGACATCGGTGTGCGCATGGGTAACAAGCGCAAGCGCGACCCCGAACCGAACGCCTGACAGCAACGCCCCGTCACCCTTTGCGTGGCTGTCCGACATGCGAGCTTGCAAAAACCTGATTTATGAGTCAGGTTTTGCACGGCTTATTCTTCCATGTCGGAGTCATCCATGATCGTCGATCGTCAAGGCAGGCGTTTTCGCAACCTGCGGGTCAGCCTGACGGCGGCCTGTAACTACGCTTGTACCTACTGCGTACCCGACGGCAAGCGTTTGGTGGCGGCGCAGCATGAGCTCTCTGGCGAGGCCCTGGCACGAGGGGTGGCTTACCTGATCGAGGCGGCCGGCATCGAGCGTCTACGCATCACCGGCGGCGAGCCACTGATCAGTCCCAGGCTCGAAGAGTTTCTTATCGCCATCGCCGGCCTCGACCTGCACGACATCAGCCTGACTACCAACGGCCAGTTGCTGTCGCGGCGCCTGCCGCTGCTAGAGGCCGCGGGTATCCGCCGCTTGAACGTGTCGCTGGATACCCTCGACGCCGCTGCATTTCGCAGCATTGCTCGCGGCGGTGACCTGGCCACGGTGTTGCTTGGCATGCAAGAGGCCAGTGCGGCTGGCATGCGCATCAAGGTCAACATGGTGCCGATGCGCGGACAGAATCTGGATCAGGTCGCGCCGCTGCTTGACTACTGCCTGGCGCGTGGCTATGAGCTGCGCTTCATCGAGCTGATGCGCATGGGCCACCTGGCGCGCGACGGCAATGACTTTCGCCAGCAGTTGGTCAGCCTGCCTGAGCTGCTGGCGCTGATTGGCCAGCACCATGCCTTTGAGCAGGCCAGCGCTGCTGTTGATGCCACCGCATTGCGCTACCAGATCCCCGGCAAAGGCCATTTTGGCGTTATCGCCAACGAGAGCGTACCGTTCTGCCGCGCCTGTTCGCGGCTGCGCTTGTCCTCAACCGGCTGGCTGCATGGCTGCCTGTCGAGCAGCAATCGGCACTACATCGGCGACTTGCTTGATCGCCCCCGGCACCTGGCGTTGCCAGCGCTGCAACGGTTACTGGTAAAAGCCCTGGCTGACAAGCAGGAGCTGGCGTTCGCCGGTGGGGTAACGGTAATGAAGGTGATCGGCGGCTGACTCTGGCGCAAAAGCTGCATCTGGCTGCTATTCGCCGGTTTTTCGTCACCGGTCTCTGGAGGAAAGATGCGTAGCCTGGTTTTGCTGCTGGCGCTGATGGCGCTTGGTGGCTGCATGAATGTCAGCGATATGGGCGAAGGTGTTCGCTATCACATGAGCGATGCCGGTCTGCTCGATCATAGCGATACCCAGCGCAGCCTGTCGGTGCGCCTGCAACCGGATTCGTTCATCTATATTGGCCAGGGTGCGTTCGTGCCGCCGGGCAAAGGCCCGCTGCCGCAGCAGAACATCGTCGCCGAAGAGGCGTTCAAGGCTTTTGTCGAGTACTTCCCGCTGGTGCGTCGTGCGCAAGGCCCGCTGGGCCTGGAAGATGCCATCGCCGAAGCCCGCTCGGTCGGTGCCCATTACGTGCTGTATACCCGCTTCGCTCGTACCGACGACCGCATCGGCAATGGTGATGAGTGGTACGACGAACAGGCAGTCGACCGGCTCGGTTGGGACACGGGCGTGGTGCAGATGATGCTCATCGAAACCAGCACTCGCTACCTGATCGACACAGCGCGGATCAAGAGCCGTGGCGGTTTGTTGACGTTTCACGACAATAGCCCGCAGGATTTGCTCGCAGCGCCCATGCGCGAGTACGCTCGTAGCCTGTTGGGTATGAGCCGCTGATAGGAGAGGGTGATGACCGAGTCTGTCGAGACCAATGATCTGTTGGCGCAAATCCCCAAGGGTAGGGGCCCGGCGCCGGTTCACCTGTGGAACCCGGATTTCTGCGGCGACATCGACATGCGCATCGCCCGTGATGGCACCTGGTTTTACCAGGGCACGCCAATTGGCCGTAAACCAATGGTGCGGCTGTTTTCCAATATCCTGCGCCGTGACGGTGACGATTACTTTTTGGTGACGCCGGTCGAGAAGGTCGGCATCCAAGTCGATGACGCGCCGTTTGTGGCGGTGTTGCTGGAGGTGATCGGCGCGGGGGAGACGCAGGTTTTGCGTTTCACCAACAATGTTGAGGATGTGATTGAGGCTAGCAGTGCGCATCCGTTGCGGGTCGAGGTTGATCCGGTCACGCAGGAACCTGCGCCCTACATCCTGATGCGCAGCAACCTTGAGGCGCTGTTGCATCGCAACGTGTTCTATCAGTTGGTGGAGCTGGCGGTGCCGCGCTTGCTGGACGGCGAGGAATGGCTCGGGGTGTGGAGCCATGGCCAGTTTTACCCGATTGGGCGTGCTGGCTGAAAACAGTTGGGGGCTGCAGAGCAGCCCCCAACTGCATCAAAGCACCGCGACGATAGCTTTGGTCACTACGTGGATGTTGCTCTGGTTCAGCGCAGCAACACAGATACGGCCAGTATCCAGCGCATAGATGCCGAACTCATCCTTCAGGCGATTGACCTGCTCGGCAGTCAGGCCCGAGTAGGAGAACATCCCGCACTGGCGACCGACAAAGCTGAAGTCGCGCTTGGCCCCATAGGTAGCCAGCAACTCGACCATCTGCTTGCGCATGCCGTGAATGCGATTACGCATTTCGCCCAGCTCGTCTTCCCACATCTGGCGCAGCTCAGGGCTGTTCAGCACGGCAGCGACGATGCTTGCGCCGTGGGTCGGCGGGTTGGAGTAGGTGGTGCGGATAACCCGCTTGACCTGCGACAGCACGCGGGTGCTTTCGTCCTTGGAGGCAGTGACGATCGACAGCGCGCCGACGCGCTCGCCATACAGCGAGAACGACTTGGAGAACGAGCTGGAGACAAAGAAGTCCAGGCCCGACTCGGCGAACAGGCGTACGGCGAAGGCGTCTTCGGCGATGCCGGCGCCAAAGCCCTGATAGGCCATGTCGAGGAACGGCAGATGGCCTTTGGCCTTGACCACTTCCAGGACGTTTTTCCAGTCGTCCAGGGTCAGGTCGACACCGGTCGGGTTATGGCAGCAGGCATGCAGGACGATGATCGAGCCCGACGGCAGCTGGTTGAGGTCTTCGAGCATGCCGGCGCGGTTGACGTCGTGGCTGGCAGCATCGTAGTAGCGGTAGTTCTGTACCGGGAAACCGGCCGTCTCGAAAAGCGCGCGGTGGTTCTCCCAGCTCGGGTCGCTGATGGCGACGACTGCATCAGGCGACAGGCGCTTGAGGAAGTCTGCGCCGATCTTCAGTGCGCCAGTGCCGCCCACGGCCTGCACGGTGACCACGCGGCCAGCGGCCAGCAGTGGCGATTCGGCGCCGAACAGCAGCTTCTGTACAGCCTGGTCGTAGGTGGCAATCCCATCGATCGGCAGATAGCCGCGCGAGGCATGCTGTGCGGCACGCTGGGTCTCGGCTTCGATCACTGCGCGCAGCAGCGGGATACGGCCTTCCTCATTGCAGTAAACGCCGACGCCCAGGTTCACCTTGTCGGTGCGCGGGTCGGTGTTGAAAGCTTCGTTGAGGCCCAGGATAGGGTCGCGGGGTGCCAGCTCGACAGCGGAAAACAGGCTCATTGTTACCTTGGCTCTGAATGGAGTGTGATAGGGCTTGCACGCTCCAGCCGAATGCACTGAAGCGGTGCACAAACGGGGAGTCAGTATAGAGATACGCGCCGACCGCTGCGACCATCGGGCGCAGGTTTTCCGGCGTTTTTTCGCAATTTTTTTGGACCATTGGTCTAATTGCCCGGTCCACAGAAACACACGTTCACAGCGCCAGCCGCGAAGCGGGCAATGGAAAGGCCCGTTTCGGTGTAGACTACTGGCTATATTTACAGTTGCTCGAGGTCTGCCATGTCCGAGTTTCAGCTTGTCACCCGTTTTCAGCCGGCCGGCGACCAGCCTGAGGCGATTCGCCAGTTGGTCGAGGGTATCGACGCCGGGCTTTCGCACCAGACCCTGCTCGGGGTAACCGGCTCGGGCAAGACCTTCAGTATCGCCAACGTGATTCAGCAGGTGCAGCGGCCAACCCTGGTGCTGGCGCCGAACAAGACCCTGGCGGCCCAGTTGTATGGCGAGTTCAAGGCGTTTTTCCCGAACAACGCGGTCGAGTATTTCGTTTCCTACTACGACTACTATCAGCCGGAAGCCTATGTGCCGTCTTCGGACACCTTCATCGAGAAGGATGCATCGATCAACGACCATATCGAGCAGATGCGCCTGTCGGCTACCAAGGCCCTGCTCGAGCGACGCGACGCCATCATTGTCACCACGGTGTCGTGCATCTACGGTCTGGGCAGCCCTGAAACGTACCTCAAGATGGTCCTGCACATCGATCGCGGCGACAAGTTCGACCAGCGCGCGTTGCTGCGGCGCCTGGCCGATCTGCAGTACACCCGCAACGAGATGGACTTCGCCCGCGCCACCTTCCGTGTGCGCGGTGATGTCATCGACGTGTACCCGGCCGAGTCGGATCTCGAGGCGATCCGCATCGAATTGTTCGATGACGAAGTGGAGAACATTGCCGCCTTCGACCCGTTGACCGGCGAGGTGCTGCGCAAGCTGCCACGTTTTACCTTCTATCCGAAGAGCCACTATGTAACCCCGCGTGAAACCCTGCTTGGGGCAATCGAGGGCATCAAGGAAGAGCTCAAGGACCGCCTTGAGTACCTGCACAAGAACAACAAGCTGGTCGAGGCGCAGCGCCTCGAGCAGCGCACCCGCTTCGACCTGGAAATGATCCTCGAGCTGGGCTATTGCAACGGTATCGAAAACTACTCGCGCTACCTGTCTGGTCGGCCTTCCGGTGCGCCGCCGCCCACCCTGTACGACTACCTGCCTGCCGACGCCCTGCTGGTGATCGACGAGTCGCACGTGAGCGTTCCGCAGGTCGGCGCCATGTACAAAGGCGACCGTTCACGCAAGGAGACTCTGGTCGAGTACGGTTTCCGTCTGCCATCGGCGCTGGACAACCGGCCCATGCGCTTCGATGAATGGGAGTCGGTCAGCCCGCAGACCATCTTCGTTTCTGCCACCCCCGGTCAGTACGAGGCGGAGCATGCCGGGCGTGTGGTCGAGCAGGTGGTGCGGCCGACCGGCTTGGTTGATCCGTTGGTAGAAATCCGCCCGGCGCTGACCCAGGTCGACGATCTGTTGTCGGAGATCGGCAAACGTGTGGCCGTTGGCGAGCGCGTGCTGGCCACCACGCTGACCAAGCGCATGGCCGAAGACCTCAGTGACTACCTGGCCGACCACGACATACGCGTGCGCTACCTGCACTCGGACATCGACACTGTCGAGCGGGTAGAGATCATTCGCGACCTGCGTCTGGGTACCTTCGATGTGCTGGTAGGGATCAACCTGCTGCGTGAAGGCCTGGATATGCCCGAAGTGTCGCTGGTGGCGATTCTGGATGCCGACAAGGAGGGTTTCCTGCGCTCGGACCGCTCGCTGATCCAGACCATCGGCCGCGCAGCGCGTAACCTCAACGGCAAGGCCATCCTGTATGCCGACCGCATGACCGGCTCGATGCAACGCGCCATCGACGAGACCGAGCGCCGCCGGGCAAAGCAGATCGCCTTCAACGAGGCCAACGGCATCGTGCCCAAAGGGGTGGTCAAGGACATCACCGACATCATGGAAGGCGCCAACATCCCCGGCGGGCGCAGCAAGAAGCGCAAAGGCATGGCCAAGGCGGCGGAGGAGAGCGCTCGCTACGAAGCCGAGTTGCGCACCCCAGGCGAGATCACCAAACGCATCAAACAGATGGAAGAGAAGATGTTCCAGCTGGCGCGCGACCTCGAGTTTGAGGCCGCCGCGCAGATGCGCGACGAGATCACCAAGCTGCGTGAGCGGCTGATCACCAGCTAAGTTGCCGACGGGTCCGGTGATCGGCATAGCCTGCCGATCATCTGCACGCCTGGGCTGACGGTGGGGCGATTGCGCCACCGCTGGAGCCTGATGCCCGCTCCCTGCTAACATCGCGCCTTTGTTTCAACTTCGTTCGAGACCCTCCATGACCACCGTTCGCACGCGTATCGCGCCATCGCCCACCGGCGACCCCCATGTTGGCACCGCCTACATCGCCCTGTTCAACTACTGCTTTGCCAAGCAGCACGGCGGCGAATTCATCCTGCGCATCGAGGACACCGATCAGCTGCGTTCGACCCGTGAATCGGAACAGCAGATCTTCGACGCCCTGCGCTGGCTGGGCATCGAGTGGAACGAAGGCCCGGACGTGGGCGGCCCGCACGGCCCTTACCGGCAGAGCGAGCGTGGCGAGATCTACGCGAAGTACGCCAAGCAGCTGGTTGACGCCGGGCATGCGTTCTACTGCTTCTGTACCGCAGAAGAACTCGACCAGATGCGCGCCGAACAGATGGCCCGGGGCGAGACGCCGCGTTACGACGGCCGCGCGCTGTTGCTCAGCGCTGAGGAAGTGCAGCGTCGCCTGGCCGCTGGTGAGCCCCATGTGATCCGCATGAAGGTGCCAAGCGAAGGCGTCTGCGTGGTCCCGGACATACTCCGTGGCGATGTCGAAATCCCGTGGGATCGCATGGACATGCAGGTCCTGATGAAGAACGACGGCCTGCCGACCTACTTCTTGGCCAACGTGGTCGATGACCACCTGATGGGCATCACTCACGTCCTGCGTGGCGAAGAGTGGCTGCCGTCGGCGCCCAAGCTGATCAAACTGTATGAGTACTTCGGCTGGGAGCAGCCGCAGCTGTGCTACATGCCGCTGCTGCGTAACCCGGACAAGAGCAAGCTGTCCAAGCGCAAGAATCCGACTTCGGTCACCTTCTACGAGCGCATGGGCTTCATGCCCGAAGCCATGCTCAATTACCTCGGCCGCATGGGCTGGTCGATGCCGGACGAGCGCGAGAAGTTTTCCCTGGCCGAGATGGTCGAGCACTTCGACCTGTCGCGGGTTTCCCTGGGTGGGCCGATCTTCGATATCGAAAAGCTGTCCTGGCTCAACGGCCAGTGGCTGCGTGAGTTGCCGGTCGAGGAGTTCGCTGCGCGGGTACAGAAGTGGGCGTTCAACAGCGATTACATGATGAAGATCGCGCCGCATGTGCAGGGTCGCGTAGAGACCTTCAGCCAGATCGCCCCATTGGGTGGCTTCTTCTTCGAGGGTGCGTTGAAGCTTGATGCCAAGCTGTTCGAGCACAAGAAGCTCTCGCCCGATCAGGTCCGCCAGGTCATCCAACTGATTCTGTGGAAGCTGGAGAGCTTGCGCCAGTGGGAAAAAGACCGCATCACCGGTTGCATCCAGGCCGTGGTCGAATCGCTTGAGCTGAAGCTGCGTGACGCCATGCCGCTGATGTTTGCTGCTATCTCAGGCCAGGCCAGTTCGGTGTCGGTGCTGGATGCGATGGAAATCCTTGGCCCTGACCTGACTCGCTACCGCCTGCGTCAGGCGCTGGATCTGCTCGGTGGTGTGTCGAAGAAAGAAAACAAGGAATGGGAAAAACTGCTGGCCAACATTGCCTGACAGCCAGCTACCCAAGCGTGCTTGCCTGTCCCAGCTGACGCTGGGCGGGCCGGCTGCCGTAGGCAAAATCGTCAATTGCTGGGGCAGGGCGGTAAGTGATTGTTATCTGTGAAAAATCTTTTGGTTAATTTCAAAAATTCGTTTGACAGCATAGCCATCCGATCTTAATATGCGCCCCGTCCACAGCGATGAACGTAACGAACTGTCAGCAACCCAGCCGGCAATTCAGTTCAAAGCGACATTGTGGGGCTATAGCTCAGCTGGGAGAGCGCCTGCATGGCATGCAGGAGGTCAGCGGTTCGATCCCGCTTAGCTCCACCAAATTCCGATTCTTGGCCAGCACTGCTGGCGGAGAATGAAACCCGGCACCAGCGCCAGGTTTCACGGTAGAAGGTTCGTCCCCTTCGTCTAGTGGCCTAGGACACCGCCCTTTCACGGCGGTAACAGGGGTTCGAGTCCCCTAGGGGACGCCAGTTTTACACAAGCGATGTATAACCATGTCGCTGGGCCGCGAGGCTAGAAATCCGGGGCTATAGCTCAGCTGGGAGAGCGCCTGCATGGCATGCAGGAGGTCAGCGGTTCGATCCCGCTTAGCTCCACCAATTTTGCCGCGGTTTGTGCAAGCGAACCGGCACGAAGGTTATGTCCCCTTCGTCTAGTGGCCTAGGACACCGCCCTTTCACGGCGGTAACAGGGGTTCGAGTCCCCTAGGGGACGCCAGTTTTACCCGCGTTTTGCGGGGCTTTAAAGGCTCATTCGCATATTGGATGGGCCTTTTGTTTTAGGGGCTATAGCTCAGCTGGGAGAGCGCCTGCATGGCATGCAGGAGGTCAGCGGTTCGATCCCGCTTAGCTCCACCAATATTTGCCAGGGTTCGTGAAAGCGGGCCTGCACGAAGGTTACAAGTCCCCTTCGTCTAGTGGCCTAGGACACCGCCCTTTCACGGCGGTAACAGGGGTTCGAGTCCCCTAGGGGACGCCAATTTTTTCTCGCGTTTTGCGAGGCTTATAAGGCTCATTCGATTATTGAATGGGCCTTTTGTTTTTTTAGCCTTCCTTACTTTTTCAATGAAGCGGCCTGAGCTCGATTTTTTCGCTTGCCAATAAATATTATGTGCATCATATTACGCTCATAATATTTATCGGGTGGCTTATGAACGACAAGAAGAGCAAGACCCGCCAACGCATTCTCGATTCAGCCCGCAGCGCGTTGATCCAGCACGGACCGGCCGAGCCCAGTGTGAGTCAGGTGATGGGCGCCGCCGGGTTGACCGTGGGCGGTTTCTACGCGCACTTCGGCAGCAAGGACGAACTCATGCTCGAGGCGTTCAGCCAGTTGCTGAGCGAGCGCCGCGGTTTATTCACCCAGATCGATCCAGCCCTTGACGGCGCCGGCCGCCGTGCCCTCGCTGCTGCTTTCTACCTGTCACGCAAGCATCGCGACGCGCTCGAGCAGGCATGCCCGTTGCCCACCTCGCTGAGCGAGATGCAGCGCCTGCCTGAGGCGTTTCGCGAGGCGCTGGCCGAGCACCTGGAGCTGATGACCGCGCAGATGGTCGACGGCCCTGAGGACGCCGACAAGGCGTTGGCCGACCTGGCGCTGATGATCGGTGGCCTGGCGCTGGCCCGAGCGCTGGGCACCAGTGAGCTGTCCGACCGAATCCTGCGCGCCGCCAAGTCGGCGGTCATCTAGTGGCCTGACTGGAGTATTGATGATGACTACCCTGAGTTGGATTCGCGGCGTCAACGGTACCCTGGGCCGGCTGGCCCCCGAGCATATAGCGGGCAAGATGCGCCGCGCCTTCATGACCCCGCGCAACCTGCCGCCGCGGCAATGGGAGTTGCCCTTGCTGGCGACAGCTGAACGCATCACCTTGCGCTTCGGCCTGTCAGCGCTGCGCTGGGGCCAGGGGCCGACAGTGCTGATGATGCACGGTTGGGAAGGGCGCCCAACCCAGTTTGCCGCGTTGATTGAAGCGCTGGTGGCGGCGGGGCATACCGTGGTGTCGCTGGAAGGGCCGGCCCATGGACGTTCTCCGGGCCGCCAGGCGCATGTGGCGCTGTTTGCCCGGGCGCTGCTCGAAGCTGCTGCCGAACTGCCGCCGCTGCGCGCCGTGATCGGCCATTCGATGGGCGGTGCCAGTGTCTTGCTGGCGCTGCAATGGGGTTTGCGCACCGAGGCTGCGGTCAGCATTGCCGCGCCGGCGCAACTGCTCGGGGTATTGCGCGGTTTTGCCCAGCGGCTGGGCATGCCGGCGCGGGCGCGGGCGGCGTTTATTCGCCAGGTCGAGCAGGATGTCGGCCTGCAAGTCGCCCGGCTTGACGTCAACGGCTATCAACTCGAGCTGCCGGGCCTGATAGTGCACGCCAGTGATGATCCTCTGGTCGCTGCCAGCGAAGCGCAATTGATCCACAAGGCCTGGTTCGACAGCCGCTTGCTGATGCTCGAAGAAGGCGGTCACCAGCGTGTGCTGGCCGACCCGCTCCTGGTCGAAGGCGTGCTTGAGCTGCTGGCGCGCGCTGCCACACCAGCACGCCAAAGCGCCTGAGCATCCGGTACAATCAACGCGTTCAATGACCTTCGGAGCGCGCATGAGCTGGGATCTGGCATCGCCATTCATCATCGACCTACGCGTTGGCGGTGACGACATCGACGGCCTCGGCCACGCCAACAACGCGGTCTACGTCACCTGGCTGGAGCGCTGCGCCTGGCGCCACTCGCAGCGTCTGGGTCTGGACCTGGTCGAATATCGCCGTCTTGACCGGGCCATGGCCGTTGTTCGCCACGAAATCGATTACCTGGCTGCCGGCTACGAAGATGACGAGCTGCAACTGGCCACCTGGATCGTCGACTGGGACCAGCGCCTGCGCATGACCCGCCGGTTTCAGCTCAAGCGCCCGAGCGACGGCGTGACCCTGCTGCGCGCGCAAACCACCTTTGTCTGTATCGAGCTGTCGACCGGCAAGCCCAAGCGTATGCCGGGCGAATTCATTGAAGGTTATGGGCAGGCGCTGGTCGGCGTCTGAGTCCACCTGATTGTTTGCTAGACTGCCGCCTTTTTCGCGAGAGCCATCCATGCAAATTGCCCTGGCCCCCATGGAGGGGCTGGTCGACAACATCCTGCGCGACGTCCTTACGCGGGTCGGCGGTGTCGACTGGTGCGTGACCGAGTTCATTCGCGTCTGCGACCGCCTGCTGCCACCTTCCCAGTTCGACAAGCTCGCCCCTGAACTGCGCCACGGCGCGCGTACTGCGGCAGGTGTGCCCATGCGCGTGCAGTTGCTTGGCTCCGATCCGGTGTGCCTGGCTGAAAACGCTGCATTGGCCTGCGAGCTGGGCGCGCCGGTGATCGACCTGAATTTCGGCTGCCCGGCCAAGACGGTGAACAAGTCCCGCGGTGGGGCGGTGTTGCTCAAGGAGCCTGAGTTGCTCCACGCGATCGTCCGTGAAGTGCGCCGGGCGGTGCCTGCCCACATCCCGGTCACGGCCAAGATGCGTCTGGGCTTCGATACCCCGGATGGCGCCCTCGATTGCGCTACCGCGTTGGCCGAAGGTGGCTCGGCGCACCTGGTGGTGCATGCACGGACCAAGGTCGAGGGCTACAAGCCGCCGGCGCACTGGGAGTGGGTGGCGCGGGTGCAGGATGTGGTCAAGGTGCCGGTGTTCGCCAATGGCGAGATCTGGACCGTGGACGACTGGCGACGGTGCCGCGAGGTCAGCGGCGCTGAAGACATCATGCTCGGCCGTGGCCTGGTGTCGCGGCCTGATCTGGGCCTGCAGATTGCTGCTGCACGGGCGGGGCTCGAGTATCAGCCGCTTGCCTGGCAGGCGCTGTTGCCGTTGCTGCGCGAGTTTTGGCGTCAGGCCCAGGCCAAGCTGTCGCCGCGCTATGCGCCGGGGCGGATGAAGCAGTGGGTGGCAATGCTGACTCGCAGCTATCCGGAAGCAGTACTGTTATTTGCCGAACTGCGCCGGGTCGATGATTGTCAGCGGATCACCCATTTGCTGGGTGCCGACATCAGCCAGATGCCATGTGAAGCAGTGGCCTGAGCAAATTTTAAAAATTTTTTTGGTTGAGCTCTTGAAAGCGGTTGGTCGGGCCATATCTATTTAGTACGCGATGCCGAATTCGGGTCGCGGATTGACTCACTTGCTGATTTTCAGGAGTTTATGACCATGACTACCGCTTTCTCCCTTGCACCACTGTTCCGCCATTCCGTTGGTTTCGACCGTTTCAACGACCTGTTCGAATCCGCGGCGCGTAATGAGGCCGGTAGCAGCTACCCGCCCTACAACGTGGAAAAACATGGCGATGATCACTATCGCATCGTGGTTGCAGCAGCAGGCTTCCAGGAATCAGACCTTGAACTGCAGGTTGAGAAGGGCGTACTGACGGTTACTGGCGGCAAACGCGACGCCAGCAACGACGCAGTGACCTACCTGCACCAGGGCATCGCTCAGCGTGCCTTTAAGTTGTCGTTCCGCCTGGCCGACCACATCGAAGTGAAATCCGCAGGCCTGGCCAACGGACTGCTCAGCGTCGAACTGCTGCGCGTCGTGCCGGAAGAAGCCAAAGCCAAGCGGATCCCGATCAGTGCTGACAAGCCAGCGTTGAACTGACGATTGGCTGGGGCCGCCTCGCGGCCCCATTTCTTTATCCCCCGCCTGATCAATAATCCGCCGGTGCCTCAAGCAACATTTGCCTGAACTCGCTCAGCGGCAACGGTCGGCTATGCAAATACCCCTGATACAAATGGCAACCCAGCCGCTCGAGAAACTCCAATTGCTCGCTCAGCTCGACGCCCTCGGCAATGATCGTCAACTCAAGGCTGCGGGCCATGGCGACGATAGCGCGGACGATCTCGGCATCATTTGGATCTATCGGCGCATCGCGCACGAATGACTGGTCGATCTTCAAGGTATCCACCGGCAGCCGCTTGAGATAGGTCAGCGACGAGTAACCGGTGCCGAAGTCATCCATGGCAAAACTCACGCCGTAGCCTTTGAGTTCACGCATCTTGGCGATGGTGTCCTCCAGATTCTGGATCACGATGCCCTCGGTAATCTCCAGCTTGAGCATGTGCCGGGGCAGGCGATAGTCGTCCAGGCTGCGCAGCACTCTGCCGACAAAGTCGTTCTGGCGGAACTGCCGCGGGCTGATATTCACGCACAGGCTGAATTCGTCCGCCTTGATCAGGCCGTCGCTGAGCATGCCGGCACAGGCATCACAGGCCTCGTCGAGAATCCAGCTGCCCACCTCCAGAATCAGCCCGCTTTCTTCCAGCACCTGGATGAACTGCGAGGGCGGTTGCTGCCCCAGTTGCGGGTGATGCCAGCGCAGCAGTACTTCAGCGCCGACAATGCGATTGTCGCGGGCATCCACCTGCGGCTGAAAGTGCAGCGCCAGTTCGCCGCGGGCCAACGCCTGGCGCAGATCATTCTCCATGCGCAGGCGTTCACTGGCCGCCTTTTGCATGGTGGTGTGGTACAGCTGGGTGGTGTTGCGCCCAGAGTCCTTCGCCCGGTACAGGGCAATGTCGGCGCGCTTGAGCAAGTCGGCAGGCGTAGCCCCATGATCGGGGATCAAGGCAACGCCAATGCTGGGGGTGACTTGCAGGCGCTGGCCGTCCAGAGACATCGGCTCGGCGAGCAATTCGCGCAGGGTATCGGCCAGTTCGCGGACCTTGCCTTCAACCGCCTCGCGGCTGCCTTCCAGGCCGCTGAGCAAGACCACGAACTCGTCGCCGCCCAGGCGCGCCACGGTGTCTTCCAGGCGCACGCTGGCCTCGAGCCGGGCGGTGATGACCTTGAGCACGATGTCGCCGACCGGGTGACCGAGTGAGTCGTTGATGTGCTTGAAGTGATCGAGGTCGAGAAACAGCAGCGCGCCGCGCAGGTTGTGCCGCTTGAGCAAGGCGATCTGCTGGCTCAGGCGGTCCATCAGCAGGGCGCGGTTGGGCAGGTTGGTGAGCGGGTCGTGGTACGCCAGGTGGCGAATCTGCGCCTGGGCGTTTTTCAGCTGGCTGACGTCGCGCGCGGTCAGCAGCAGGCATTCGGTGGCATTCAGGGTAATCGGCTCGACTGACACTTCCACCGTCAGCAGTTCGCCGCGTTTGTTGCGTCCGAGCATCTCGCGGTGGTGCACCCGCCCGCGCAGTTTGATCTCGCTGAGCAAGGTCGCCCGTTGCGTGTCGTCGGCCCAGATGCCGAGCTCGTGCACGGTACGCCCGATCACTTCGTCAATGCTGTAGCCCGTCAGGCGGCAGAAGCCGTCGTTGACTTCCAGGTACAGGCCGCTGGCGCGCACGGTTATGGTGATGGCGTCGGGGCTGGAGTGAAACGCCTTGGCAAATTTCTCTTCACTGGCCTTGATTGCCGCTTCGGCGCGCTGCTGCTGAGTGATGTCACGCAGTGAGGTCACGCTGCAGGGCTGGTTATCGACCATGATCAGGCGGCTGGAAATGACACAGGTCATGGGCGCGCCACTACGATGGTTGACCACGACTGCGACGTTGCTCAGCGCCCGTTCGCGGATCACGTGTTCGATACGCTGGGCGCGCTCTGCGGTTTCTGCCCACAGGCCGATCTGCTCGGCGGTGCGGCCGAGCACCTGTTGCGCGCTCCAGCCAAAGGTCTGGCTGAAGGCCGGGTTGATCTCGATGAACTGGCCATTGTCCTGGCGGGTTACGCAGATTGGGTCGGGGCTGACCTGGAAGAGGCTGGCGAACTTTTCTTCAGAGGCGCTCAGGCGCTGCTCGCGCTCGACCTGGTCGGTGATGTCGAGCAGGGTGCCAGCCATGCGCAACGGATTGCCCTGCTCGTCACGGTAGAGGCGGGCGCGGCTTTCTATATAGCGCGCTGCGCCATTTTCCAGCTGCACCCGGTAGGTGATCTGGTAACTGCCCGCCGGGCCTTCGCGCAAGCTGCGATAAGACTGGCGCATGGCCTCACGCTCCTGTTCAGGCACACCTTCGAAAAACGCTTCGAAGGATTCATGAAACGGCACCGGCTCCAGCCCATGCAGCTGCGCGGCGCGCGCCGAGCCGTAGAGCATGCCGCTGGGAATATGCCAGTCCCAGGTGCCCAGCTGGGCAGAGTCCAGCGCCAGGTCGAGGCGTTCCTGGCTGTCCTTGAGGGCAAGCTCGGCGCGCTTGCGCTCGCTGGTATCGACAAAGGTAGTGAGTAGAAACGCTATGCCCTCCAGCTCGATGCTCTGGGTGCACAGGATGCCGTCGTGGACCTTGCCGCCGCTGCCGCGAAACTGCACTTCCATGGTGATCGGCCCGGTGTTGTAGCGGGTCGCCTCCAGTACCTGCTGGCGCTGTTCCGGATGCACCCACAGGCCCAGTTCGATACTGGTCTTGCCGACGATCTGCGCCCCGGGCCAGCCGAACATGTCTTCAAAATGCTGGTTGACCTCGAACAGCATGCCGTCTTTGCGCCGGCTGAGCAGAATCGCATTGGGGCTCATGTGAAACAGGCTGGCAAAGCGTTTTTCCGAGTTGATCAAGGCCGTTTCGCGGTCGCGCTGGCGGGTGATTTCACGGATCACGCCGATCATCTGCCGGCGGCCATTGCCGTCGTGGGTCAGGCTGCCGCTGACCTCCAGCCAATGCAGGCTGCCGTCGGGCCAGCGAATCCGATGACGCATGGCCTGCTCGATGGGCTCGCCATTGACCACCGCCTGAAACGCCAGGCGGGTACGCGCGCGGTCTTCCTCCGGGAGCAGTTCAAGGTAGTCGATATCACTGGGCAAAGGCTGCTGCGGATCGAAGCCGAACAGCGCCTGGGTGCCTCGCGACCAACTGATTCGGCCACTGTCGATATCCCACAGCCAAGCGCCCAATTGCGCGCCATTGAGCGCCGCCAGCAACTGCGGGGCGTTCTGCCAGGCCAACTCCGAGTCCTGCGGGTCGACAGCAGGAATACGCGGCAAGCGCGGAAAACGGTTAGCTGATTTGGGCATCGATACCAGACCTTTGGCGAGTGACCTGTCCCTGAGAGTGGTGTGCCGCCCCGACGAACCGTCAGGCGCTGCCGGCGTGACTGTCGAGCAGGGCCATGAATGCCTTGGCGGCATTCGAAAGGGTGCGCTCGGTGTGCAGAATGTAGCCTAGCTGCCGCGTCAGCTTTACGCCGGGCAAAGCGATAGGCGCAACCTGATCATCGAGCATGGTGCGCGGCAGCACGCTCCAGGCAAGGCCGATCGAGACCATCATCTTGATGGTTTCCAGGTAGTTGGTGCTCATCGCGATGTTGGGTGTCAGGCCCTGGCTTTCGAACAGGCGCTGGACAATGTGGTGGGTAAAGGTATTGCCGCCGGGAAACACTGCCGGATGGCGGGCGACGTCAGCCAGGCTCACTGTCTCGCTGCTGGCCAGCGGGTGCTCGGGGGCAGCCACCAGATCCAGCGGATCGTCCCAGACCGGCACCGCGCGCACCAGGTTGTGCGGTTCGGGGGCCAGGGTAATTACCGCGATTTCAGCCCGGCCGTGGAGTATTTCATCGTAGGCCGCTTCCGAATCTAGGAACTGAATATCCAGCGCAACCAGGGGGTACTGACGGGTGAAAGCCCGCAATAACGGTGGCAGGCGGTGCAGGCCGATGTGGTGGCTGGTCGCCAGGGTCAGCCTACCCGTGACTTCACCGGTCAGATTGCTCAGGGCGCGTCGTGTATCGTCGAGTACATTGAGTATCTGGTAGGCACGCGGGAGCAGGGCGCGGCCGGCCTCGGTCAGGGTCACTTCGCGGCCCAGCCGATCGAACAGGCGAACGTCAAGTTGCTGCTCAAGGCCAGCGATGCGTTTGCTGATGGCGGGCTGGGTCAAATGCAGGCGTTCTCCTGCGCCAGAAAAACTGCCGGTCTCGGCGATGGCGATAAACGCACTGAGGTTGGCCAGGTCCACTGCTCGTATTCCTTTTGGTTATCCAAAGCATAAAAATTATCAATTTGAGTTATTCAATCTAAACCCATAGCATCGTCCGTACAAGCCAAGGGGTTATTGGCATAGAAAGACGCTGATGAGGAACAGTCTGATGGCCGGCAAAACGCTTTACGACAAGCTCTGGGATGCGCATGAGGTCAAGCGACGCGACGATGGTTCGTCGTTGATCTACATCGATCGCCACATCATTCACGAAGTGACGTCGCCCCAGGCATTCGAAGGCCTGCGTCTGGCCAAGCGGCAGCCGTGGCGGATCGACGCCAACATCGCTACGCCCGACCACAACGTGCCGACTACCCCTGAGCGCAAAGGCGGCATCGAGGCCATCGCTGACCAGGTGTCGCGTTTGCAAGTGCAGACCCTCGATGAAAACTGTGACGAATACGGCATCGTCGAATTCAAGATGAACGACATTCGCCAGGGCATCGTTCACGTCATCAGTCCAGAGCAGGGCGCCACCTTGCCGGGCATGACCGTGGTCTGTGGCGACTCGCACACCTCGACTCACGGCGCTTTCGGCGCACTGGCCCACGGCATCGGTACTTCCGAGGTCGAGCACGTGCTCGCCACCCAGTGCCTGGTCGCAAAAAAAATGAAGAACATGCTGGTCCGTGTCGAGGGCCAGCTGGGCGAAGGCGTGACCGCCAAGGACATCGTCCTTGCCGTGATCGGCAAGATCGGCACCGCCGGCGGTAACGGCCATGCCATGGAATTTGCTGGCAGCGCCATCCGCGACTTGTCGATGGAAGGCCGCATGACCATCTGCAACATGTCCATCGAGGCCGGCGCCCGAGTTGGCCTGGTCGCTGTCGACCAGACCACCATCGATTACGTCGAAGGCCGCCCCTACGCGCCGACTGTCAGCCAGTGGCCGCAAGCGGTTGCCGCCTGGCGAGGGCTGGTGTCCGACACCGATGCGGTATTCGATACCGTGGTCGAGCTCGACGCCGCACAGATCAAGCCACAGGTCAGCTGGGGCACCTCGCCGGAGATGGTCCTGGCCGTTGATCAGCGTGTACCGGATCCAGCTGCCGAGCCGGATCTGGTCAAACGTGGCTCGATCGAGCGCGCGCTCAAGTACATGGGCCTGAGTGCCAACCAGGCGATCACCGATATTCGTCTCGATCGGGTGTTCATCGGCTCGTGCACCAACTCGCGCATCGAAGACCTGCGCGCTGCCGCCGAAGTCGCCAAGGGCCGCAAGGTCGCCGCTACCGTCAAGCAGGCGATGGTGGTACCGGGCTCGGGCCTGGTCAAGGCTCAGGCCGAGAAGGAAGGGCTGGACAAGATCTTCATCGAAGCCGGCTTCGAATGGCGTGAACCGGGCTGCTCGATGTGCCTCGCGATGAACCCGGATCGGCTGGAAAGCGGCGAGCATTGCGCGTCGACCTCCAACCGTAACTTCGAAGGTCGGCAGGGCGCCGGTGGTCGTACCCACCTGGTCAGCCCGGCAATGGCCGCCGCTGCCGCGGTGACCGGCCACTTCATCGATGTCCGCGAGTTGATTCAAGGGAGCGCAGCATGAAAGCCTTTACCCAGCACACCGGCCTGGTTGCGCCATTGGATCGCGCCAACGTCGATACCGACCAGATCATCCCCAAGCAGTTTCTCAAGTCGATCAAGCGCACCGGCTTCGGCCCGAACCTGTTCGATGAATGGCGCTACCTGGACGTTGGCCAGCCATACCAGGACAACAGCAAGCGCCCGTTGAACATGGACTTCGTGCTCAACCACGAACGTTACCAAGGTGCCAGCGTGTTGCTCGCCCGGGAAAACTTCGGTTGCGGCTCGAGCCGTGAGCACGCCCCGTGGGCCCTCGACGAATATGGCTTTCGCAGCGTCATCGCGCCAAGCTTTGCTGATATCTTCTTCAACAACAGCTTCAAGAACGGCTTGTTGCCGATCATCCTCAGCGACGAAGAAGTCGACGAGTTGTTCAAGCAGGTCGAAGCCATTCCAGGCTATCAGCTGACCGTCGACCTGCAGGCGCAGGCCGTTACCCGTCCTGACGGCAAGGTGCTGCACTTCGAGATCGACGCCTTCCGCAAGCATTGCCTGCTCAATGGTCTCGACGACATTGGCTTGACCTTGCAGGATAGCGAGTCGATCCAGGCGTTCGAAGCCAGGCACCGCGCCAGCCAGCCATGGCTGTTCCGCGAAGCCTGAAGCAGCGCGCAGGTCGGGCATTAATTTTTGTTCGGCGCGGCCATGGCGGCGGCGCCGTTTGAACGGATAGAGAAAAGCATGAGCAAGCAGATTCTGATTCTCCCAGGTGACGGTATCGGCCCTGAAATCATGGCCGAAGCGGTCAAGGTACTGGAGCTGGCCAACGACAAGTTCCAGCTCGGTTTCGCCCTGGAGCACGATCTGATCGGTGGCGCTGCCATCGACGCCCATGGCGTGCCATTGGCGGATGCCACCCTTGAGCGTGCGCGCAACGCTGATGCGGTGCTGTTGGGCGCTGTCGGCGGGCCGAAGTGGGACAAGATCGAGCGGGACATTCGTCCAGAGCGCGGCCTGCTGAAGATTCGTGCGCAACTGGGCCTGTTCGCCAACCTGCGTCCTGCGATTCTCTACCCGCAACTGGCCGACGCCTCTTCGCTGAAGCCGGAAATCGTTTCGGGCCTGGACATCCTCATCGTCCGTGAACTCACCGGCGGCATCTACTTCGGCGCCCCGCGTGGCCAGCGCGAGCTGGAAGGCGGCGAGCGTCAGGCCTACGACACCCTGCCATACAGCGAAAGCGAAGTGCGCCGGATTGCCCGGGTCGGCTTCGACATGGCCCGCGTGCGCGGCAAGAAGCTGTGCTCGGTCGACAAGGCCAACGTACTTGCGTCCAGCCAGCTGTGGCGTGAAGTGGTTGAAGAGGTTGCCAAGGATTACCCAGACGTCGAACTCAGCCACATGTACGTCGACAACGCCGCCATGCAGCTGGTGCGGGCACCCAAGCAGTTCGATGTAATGGTTACCGACAACATGTTCGGCGACATTCTTTCGGATGAAGCGTCCATGCTCACCGGTTCCATCGGCATGCTGCCTTCGGCCTCGCTGGATGCCAACAACAAAGGCATGTACGAGCCATGCCACGGCTCGGCGCCAGACATCGCCGGCCAGGGCGTAGCCAACCCGTTGGCGACCATCCTGTCGGTGTCGATGATGCTGCGTTACAGCTTCAATCAGCACGCTGCTGCCGAGGCAATCGAGCAGGCGGTCAGCCAGGTGCTCGATCAAGGCCTGCGCACGGGTGATATCTGGTCGACAGGCTGCAACAAGGTTGGCACCAAGGAAATGGGTGATGCAGTAGTCGCGGCGCTGCGGAATCTGTAATCTCTCTGGCCCGCTGCCAATATCTCTCGGTGGCGGCCCACTTTTTAGCAAAGGTGTAGTTGCGATGAAACGTGTAGGTCTGATCGGTTGGCGTGGAATGGTCGGTTCCGTGCTCATGCAGCGCATGCTGGAAGAGCAGGACTTCGACCTGATCGAGCCGGTGTTCTTCACCACCTCCAATGTCGGTGGCCAAGGTCCGAACGTGGGCAAGGATATTGCTCCGCTGAAGGACGCCTACAGCATTGAAGAGCTGAAGACCCTCGACGTCATTCTGACTTGCCAGGGCGGCGACTACACCAACGAGGTGTTCCCCAAGCTGCGCGAAGCCGGCTGGCAGGGTTACTGGATTGACGCTGCATCGTCGCTGCGTATGCAAGATGACGCGGTGATCGTCCTCGATCCGGTCAACCGCAAGGTGATCGACCAGCAGCTCGATGCCGGTACCAAGAACTACATCGGCGGCAACTGCACCGTCAGCCTGATGCTGATGGGCCTGGGTGGCCTGTTCGAAGCGGGTCTGGTCGAGTGGATGAGCGCCATGACCTACCAGGCCGCTTCCGGCGCTGGCGCGCAGAACATGCGCGAGCTGATCAAGCAGATGGGCGGCATCAACGCCGCCGTCAGCGAAGACCTGGCCAACCCGGCCAGCGCCATCCTCGACATCGACCGCAAGGTTGCCGAGGCCATGCGCAGCGAAGCCTTCCCTACCGAGAACTTCGGTGTGCCGCTGGCCGGTAGCCTGATCCCCTGGATCGACAAGGAGCTGCCCAACGGCCAGAGCCGTGAGGAATGGAAGGCCCAGGCCGAGACCAACAAGATCCTCGGCCGCTTCAAGAGCCCGATCCCGGTCGACGGCATCTGCGTGCGCATCGGTGCCATGCGTTGCCACAGCCAGGCGCTGACCATCAAGCTCAACAAGGATGTGCCGCTGGCCGATATCGAAGGCATGATCAGCCAGCACAACCCATGGGTGAAACTGGTGCCGAACCAGCGTGAAATCAGCATGCAGGAGCTGAGCCCGACCAACGTCACCGGTACCCTCAACGTGCCGGTTGGTCGTCTGCGCAAGCTGAACATGGGCAGCCAGTACCTGGGCGCGTTCACCGTCGGTGACCAGCTGCTGTGGGGAGCTGCCGAGCCGCTGCGCCGCATGCTGCGGATTCTGCTGGAGCGCTGATTGCGTTTGCACTGAAGAAAAACCCGCGCTGTTGCCCAGCGCGGGTTTTTTTATGGGCGGTAGATGGCGCGGCCAAGGTACCCCCAGGCTGAGAATCCAAGTAAAGTGCCGCTCCCGCCGTTTCAGCAGAGGACTCCCCATGAGCCAACCCCTAGATATCGCCGTGATCGGCGCCACCGGCAGTGTCGGTGAAACCCTCGTGCAGATCCTCGAAGAGCTCGAATTCCCGGTGGGCACCCTGCATCTGCTGGCCAGCATGGAATCGGCTGGCAGCAGTGTAATGTTCGCCGGCAAAAAGGTGCGCGTGCGTGAGGTCGACAGCTTCGACTTCAGCCAGGTCAAGCTGGCCTTCTTTGCTGCGGGCCCGGCGGTCAGCCGCAGCTTCGCCAGCAAGGCCCATGCCGCCGGTTGCAGCGTGATCGACCTGTCCGGCGAGCTTGAGCACGCCGTTGCCCTGGTACCAGAAGCCAATCCCGAGCAGGTGGCCGGCCTGAGCCTGCCCGCGCTGATCACCAGCCCAAGTGCCAGTGCCGTGGCCCTGGCGGTGGCGTTGGCGCCGCTCAAGGGCCTGCTCGATATCGAGCGGGTGCAGGTCATGGCCAGCCTGGCGGTGTCGGCCCAGGGCAAGGAAGCGGTGGGTGAGCTGGCCCGGCAGACCGCCGAGCTGCTCAATGCGCGGCCATTGGAGCCGCGCTTCTTCGATCGGCAGATCGCGTTCAACGTGTTGGCCCAGGTCGGCGCCGTTGATGCGCACGGCCACAGCGCGGTAGAGCGGCGTCTGGTCAATGAGCTGCGGGCGCTGCTGGATATGCCAGCGCTGAAGATTTCTGTGAGCTGCGTTCAAGTCCCGGTGTTTTTCGGCGATAGCTTGAGTGTGGCCGTGCAAAGCCGGCGCCCGGTGGATCTGGGTGCGGTGAACCAGGCGCTGGAGGCGGCGGCGAGCATCGAATTGGTCGAAGCGGATGATTATCCGACACCGGTGGGTGACGCAGTCGGCCAAGACGTGGTCTATGTTGGTCGTGTACGGCACGGAATTGATGAGCCAGAGCAGCTCAACCTTTGGCTGACCACCGACAACCTGCGCAAGGGTGCGGCACTCAACGCCGTGCAGGTCGGCCAATTGTTGCTTAAACACAGGCTGTAAAAGATACTGCTGAGCACTTTTGTCCTGCACCGCATGCAGGTTTCGGGACGATTCATACAAGGGAAGAGGTCATGCTTCGAATTCGCAAACTGGTTCTGGCCATGGCGGCAGCTTCGGCGCTGTCGTCTGGCATGGCCAATGCTCTGGGGTTGGGTGAGCTGACACTGAAGTCGGCGCAAAACCAACCGCTGGACGCTGAGATCGAACTGCTCGACGTTCGCGACCTCACCGCTGCCGAGGTGGCACCTAGCCTCGCTTCGCGCGAAGAGTTCGCCAAGGCCGGGGTGGCCTATCCGTCCTACGTCGAGGACCTGACCTTCACCACGGTGCTCAGCCCCAACGGCAAAAGCGTGTTGCGGGTTACTTCCAGTCGGCCGTTGCCGGAGCCGGTGGTCAAGTTCCTGGTGCAGGTAATGTGGCCGCAGGGGCGATTGCTGCGTGACTACAGCGTTCTCCTCGACCAGGCCCAGGCCCAAGGCGCGCAGCCTGCTGCAGCCAATATAAACCCGGCCGTGAGTGGTGCCGCCAACTACACCACCAAGCGCCGCGACACGCTTTGGCAGATTGCTGCGCGCAACAGCCAGGGTGGCTCGGTGCAGCAGACCATGCTGGCGATCCAGGCGCTCAACCCGGACGCGTTCATCGGCAACAACATCAACCAGCTCAAGGTCGGTCAGGTGCTGCGCCTGCCTGATCAGCAACAGATCCAGAGCATCCCGCAGGGTGAGGCCAATCGCGATGTGGCCGAGCAATATGCCGCCTGGCGTGAAGGGCGCAGGCTCGGGCCGCGCGCCCGCCAGCTCGATGCCACTCGCCGCGGTGCCGCTGAAGCCACGCCTGCGCATATCGCTCAAGGCGACAACCTGCGCCTGGTGACCCCTGGCGGCAAGACCGCCAGGAACGATGCCAAGGCGGTCAGTGACAAGCTGGCCGTGGCCCAGGAAAGCCTGGACACCAGCCGTCGTGACAACGACGAACTGAAAAGCCGCATGACCGACCTGCAGAGCCAGCTGGACAAGCTGCAGCGTCTGATCCAGATGAAGAACGACCAGCTGGCCCGCCTTGAAGCCCAAGGCGCGGCCGAGCCAGACCCGGCCGCTGCAGCTGCGCTGCCTGGTGCAGAGACGCCTGCTCAGCCTGCTGTACCTGCTGTCGATGCGCAACTGGCCCCGGCCGAGCCGGTGGTTACACCTGCGCCAGCTGCTGTGGATACTGCGCCGCAAGTCGCTCCTGCAGATGAGGTCAAGCCGGAACAGAGCGCTCTGGACCAGTTGCTCGGCAACCCGCTGTTGCTGGCGCTGATCGCCGGTTCCGCGCTGCTCGTGCTGCTGTTGCTCCTGCTCTTGCTGGCGCGTAAGCGCAAAGCCGACCAAGAGGCCGAAAAACACCTGCGCATGGCCCGTGCCTTGTCGGAGGAGGGCGAGCGCAACCCTGATCTGGATCTGCCACCTGGCAGCTTCGACGGTCTGGACATGTCGGCGCCGAGCGTGACCCTTGCACCAGCGGTAGTAGCAGCGTCGGCAGCAGCGGCGACAGCGGCCGAGAAACCGGCGGTGCCAGTGGTGGAGGCTGAGCCCGCAGCTCAAGCCGATACGACTGATCCACTGCTCGCGGAAGTCGACCTGAGCCTGGCTCGTGGTCGCCTGAATCACGCCGCCGACCTGCTCGAGCCTGCGGTTGCTGCCGAGCCGGAACGCAGCGATCTGCGCCTCAAACTGATGGAAGTCTACGCGCGCCAAGGCGATCAAAACGCCTTTGTCGAGCAGGAACGCCAGTTGCCCGCCAACCCAGCCAATCAAGCCGAAGTCGAATCGCTGCGTGAGCGCTTCCCGGCCATGGTTGCACTGGCAGCTGCCGGCCTCGGTGCTGCGGCGCTGGCCGCTGAGCTGGACGAGCAGTACGTACAGGAGCTGCTGCAGGACGAACAGGACATCCCGGCCGCTGTCGAGCCGGAGCCGGTGCTTGACGATCTGTCTTTCGAGCCCGAGCCGGTAATCACCGAGCCCGCACCTGCAGCAGAGCCCGAGCCCGAGCCGGCCGCACTGGCCGATATCGAACCGGTTGCCGAAGACGATCTGGACACTGCCTTCGACCTCAGCCTGGACGATGACCTGTTGCTGGATGAGCCACTGCAGGCGCAGCCCCAGGACGACCTCACGGTAACGCTGGACGATAATCCGCAAACCGAGCTGAGCGAGCCGGTTGAACCTGTCGCTGCCGCTACCGACGCGGACGATGATTTCGAAGCGCTGCTGGCACAGGCACAAGCCCAGGCCCAGGCCGAGCCGCAGGCCGTTGATGACCTGGCTGACTTCGACCTTGACGTCGGCGACGTAGCAGTCGAGCCGCCGGCAGCAGAGCCACCGGTAGATGTCGCGGCGGAACTGGCCGCATTCGACGAAATCCCCGAGTTCGATCCGATCTCCGAGCTGGAGCTGCCAGACGACTTCGATCTGTCGCTGTCGCTGGACGACGACTCGCCGGCAGCGCAGAACTTCGCCTCCGAGCTGGACGACGTCAACGCCGAACTCGACAAGCTGTCGCAGAGCCTGGAAACCCCGCCGCTCGAGCCGCAGTTCACGGCCGCCGATGCCGAGCAGGAGCTGGAGCCGCTGGACGATTTGGACTTCGACTTCTTCTCCGGCGCCGATGAGGTCGCGACCAAGCTTGACCTGGCGCGTGCCTACATCGACATGGGTGACCATCAAGGCGCGCGGGACATCCTTGATGAAGTGGTCAAGGACGGCGACGACACCCAGCGCAGCGAAGCTGAGGACATGCTCTCGCGTCTGGTCTAGTCAGCCAGTTCAGCAGAACGGGGCAGGGCCGACATGGCGCCTGCCCGGCAACGGCAGCCCTATCGGCTGCCGTTGTCGTTATACTGCCGCCTTTTGTTCCATCCACAGGTTTCAGTTACTTGGACATCATCGACATCGACCGGGCCGAATCGGCGGCCGAAGGCTTCTCCCGGATTGCCCTGGGCGTGGAATACAAGGGCGCCCGCTACCGTGGCTGGCAGCGCCAGACCAGTGGCGTACCGAGTGTTCAGCAGGCGCTTGAGCAGGCCCTGTCGAAGGTGGCCAATGCACCCATTACCGTGTCTTGCGCCGGGCGCACCGATGCCGGTGTGCATGCCAGTGGTCAAGTTGTGCATTTCGATACCAATGCGTTGCGCGACGAGCGTGCCTGGACCATGGGTACCAATTTCAATCTGCCCCACGACATCAGCGTGACCTGGGCGACGGTCATGCCGGCGGATTTTCACGCCCGCTTCAAAGCCAACGCCCGGCGTTATCGCTACGTCATCTACAACGATCCGATCCGCCCGGCGCACCTGGCCGAGGAAGTCACCTGGAACCACCGCCCACTCGACGTCGAGCGCATGGCCGAGGCCGCTCGATGCCTGCTCGGTACCCACGACTTCAGCGCCTTTCGCGCCAGCCAGTGTCAGGCCAAGTCGCCGGTCAAGGAGATGTACCATCTGCGCGTGACCCGGCACGGCCAGATGATCGTGCTCGACATCCGCGCCAGCGCCTTTCTGCACCACATGGTGCGTAACATCGCTGGTGTGTTGATGAGCATCGGCAGCGGTGAGCGGCCAGTGGCCTGGGCCCGTGAAGTGCTGGAAAGCCGCGACCGGCGCGAAGCCGGAGTTACCGCGCATCCGTATGGGCTGTACCTGGTCCAGGTCGAATATCCCGAGCCATTCGTGCTGCCTCAGCGTTACATCGGCCCACACTTTCTCAGCGGTTTCGATACCTTGGCGGACTGACGCGGCATCCAGCGTTTGCTACCATCCGCCCCCTATCGATTACCGAGGGTTCGCCGTCCATGAGCAACGTGCGCAGCAAAATCTGCGGGATTACCCGCATCGAGGATGCCCTGGCTGCCGCCGACGCAGGCGCCGATGCCATTGGTCTGGTGTTCTACGCCAAGAGCCCGCGTGCGGTCGACGTGCACCAGGCGCGGGCGATCATCGCCGCGCTGCCGCCGTTCGTGACCACGGTCGGTTTGTTCGTCAATGCCTCACGCTGCGAACTCAACGAGATCCTCGAGGCGGTGCCGTTGGACCTGCTACAGTTCCACGGCGACGAAACCCCGAGCGACTGTGTGGGCTTCAACCGGCCATACATCAAGGCCCTGAGGGTGCGCCCGGGGGATGATCTGGAGGCGGCTTGCCAGCACTACGCGGGTGCCAGCGGAATTCTGCTGGATACGTTCGTCGCCGGCGTGCCTGGTGGCACCGGCGAGGCGTTCGACTGGTCGTTGGTGCCGGCGCAGTTAAGCAAGCCGATCATCCTTGCCGGCGGCCTGAGCGCAGACAACGTCGCCCAGGCGATCGCCCAGGTGCAGCCGTATGCGGTGGATGTCAGCGGCGGCGTCGAGCAGGCCAAGGGCATCAAGGACGCGGCCAGGATCGAAGCGTTCATGCGCGCAGTGCGCCAGGCATGAGTGCAGATGTGACGGCTGGCCGCGCGCCATCGTCCATAGCTTTCGCAGCCTGGTGCTGCCCGGCGCGCGCTGTGGCGCAGCCGAACAGATTGAACACGGCCCGGTCGTCCGGCCGGCACCGCACTACCGCGGGCCACGGAACCGAGCTGGTAGCGAATCATTTGAAAAAATTGAGCTCAAGGGCAGGGCTTGGCCGGCGTGACCGGTCCCCGTCCGTCAAATACTGGAGAGACGAAGCATGAGCAACTGGTTAGTCGACAAACTGATCCCTTCGATCATGCGTTCCGAGGTGAAGAAAAGCTCGGTGCCTGAAGGCCTTTGGCACAAGTGCCCGGCCTGCGAGAACGTGCTGTATCGCCCGGAGCTGGAAAAGACCCTCGACGTCTGCCCCAAGTGCAACCACCACATGCGTATCGGTGCCCGTGCGCGCATCGACATCTTCCTCGACGCCGAAGGCCGTGCCGAGCTAGGTGCCGATCTGGAACCGGTCGACCGCCTCAAGTTCCGCGATGGCAAGAAGTACAAGGACCGTCTGGTCGGCGCGCAGAAGCAGACCGGCGAGAAAGACGCCCTGATCTCCATGAGCGGCACCCTGATGGGCATGCCGGTCGTGGTCAGCGCCTTCGAATTCTCGTTCATGGGGGGCTCGATGGGTGCCGTGGTCGGTGAACGCTTCGTGCGTGCTGCCAACTATGCCCTGGAACATCGCTGCCCGATGATCTGCTTCTCCGCTTCCGGCGGTGCGCGCATGCAGGAAGCGCTGATCTCGCTGATGCAGATGGCCAAGACCTCGGCAGTGCTGGCGCGTCTGCGTGAAGAAGGCATCCCGTTCATTTCGGTGCTGACCGACCCGGTTTATGGCGGCGTTTCTGCTTCGCTGGCTATGCTCGGCGACGTGATCGTTGGCGAGCCCAAGGCGCTGATCGGCTTCGCCGGCCCGCGCGTAATCGAGCAGACCGTGCGCGAGAAGCTGCCGGAAGGCTTCCAGCGCAGCGAGTTCCTGCTGGAGCACGGTGCCATCGACCTGATCATCTCCCGTCCTGAACTGCGTCCACGTCTGGCCCGTCTGCTGGCGCAGATGACCGGTCAGCCAACGCCTGCCCAGGCCCTGGTGCAGGAAGTGGCGGCCGTCGCCTGATGAGTCAGCGCACCCTCGGCGAATGGCTCGCCTATCTCGAGCAGTTGCACCCTTCAGCCATCGACATGGGCCTGGAGCGTTCGCAGCAGGTGGCGCAGCGGCTCGGGCTGGGCAAGCTGGCGCCGCGGGTAGTGACGGTTACCGGCACCAACGGCAAGGGCTCGACCTGTGCCTTTGTCGCAGCGTTGCTCAAGGCCCAGGGCCTGCGCGTTGGCGTGTACAGCTCGCCGCACCTGCTGCGCTACAACGAGCGGGTGCGCATCGATGGCGTCGATGCCAGCGATGAGCGCCTGTGCGAGGCGTTTGTTGCCGTCGAGGCTGCACGCGGTGACACCTCCTTGACCTATTTCGAGATGGGCACCCTGGCGGCGTTCTGGCTGTTCGAGCGGTCGGCGCTGGATGCCGTGGTGCTTGAAGTCGGCCTCGGTGGGCGGCTGGATACCGTCAATCTTGTCGATGCCGATCTGGCGCTGGTCACCAGTATCGGCGTCGATCACGTCGAATACCTGGGCGACACGCGAGAGTCGGTGGCGTTCGAGAAGGCGGGCATCTTCCGTCCGGGCAAACCGGCCCTGTGTGGTGATCCCGAGCCGCCGCAGCCGTTGCTGGATAAAGCCCGCGAGCTGGACTGCCCGTTGTTCCTGCGCAGCCGCGATTTTGACCTGAGCATGGCTGCCGATAGCTGGCACTGGCGGGGGCGGACCCTGGATGGCGCGGCGGTCGAGCTGCATGACCTGCCGTTGCTCGATCTGCCTATGGAAAACGCCGCGCTCGCGTTGCAGGCCTATCTGCTGATGGGGCTGGAGTGGGACGCGGCGCAGGTACGTCAGGCACTGCTGGATACGCGCATGACCGGTCGCCTCGACCGGCGTTCGCTGACTTGGCAGGGTACACCTGTCGAGGTCCTGCTGGATGTCGGCCACAACCCGCATGCGGCCGAGTACCTGGCACGACGGCTGGCTGCCAGGCCACCACTGGGCAAACGCCTGGCGGTGTTCGGCCTGCTCGCCGACAAGGACCTCGACGGCGTGCTCGCGCCGCTGCAGGGGCTGTTCGACAGCTGGGCCGTGGCACCGCTCGACACCCCGCGCAGTCGCCCGGCTGGCGAGCTTGCGCAGGCCTTGACGAACCTTGGTCAGTCGGTGAAGTCTTACCCCAGCGTCGAGGCCGCTTTGCAGGGCCAGTGCGCACACGCGACCGGCGATGATCAGATCGTGCTGTTCGGTTCGTTTTTCTGTGTTGCCCAGGCCTTGCAATGGCTTGCGCAGCAGGCTCCTGAGGGCGGAGTAAATGGCAGTGCTGGATAAGGGAATGAAACAGCGCATGGTCGGTGCGTTGGTGCTGGTTGCACTGGCGGTGATCTTCTTGCCGATGCTGTTCACCCGCGAAGACGAGATGCGCCAGGTCCGGGTCGATGCGCCCGAGGCCCCGGCTATGCCGAGCTTGCCGCAGGTGCAGGTCGAGACGATCCAGGTGCCCGAGCAGCAGCCGATTGTCGAGCAGCCACCGGTGGTGGTCGATGAGTCGACCGCGCCACCGTCCACGCCGAGCCAGCCGATCAGTGCTGCACCGTCGCCAGCGCCGGTAACTGCGCCAGCGCCTGCGCCGAAGGTCGAGAACCGTGCGCCGGTCACCGCGCCAGCCACCGCCAGCGCCGCCGTCACCAAGCCTGCCGCCGCGTCCAAGATCGATAGCAATGGTCTGCCGGTCAGTTGGTCGATCCAGTTGGCCAGTCTGTCCAACCGGGCCGGTGCCGACAACTTGCAAAAGACCCTGCGCAGCCAGGGTTACAACGCCTACATTCGCTCCGCCGATGGCATGAACCGGGTCTACGTCGGGCCGTTGATCGAGCGCGCCGAGGCCGAGCGCCTGCGTGATGTGATCAACCGCCAGCAGAAGCTCAAGGGCTTTGTCACCCGCTTCCAGCCCGAGCGCAACTGAGTCCGGAATGTCGCTTTGCCAGCGTCGCCAGCGCTGGTGAAGCAACACCCTGACATTCCGCTTACTCCCAGCCCGTTGCTCTGGTAAAATGCGCCGCCTCAAACGTATGCAGGCGGCACCGTGGCATTTACCTGGGTTGATTGGGCGATCATCGCTGTTATCGCCGTCTCCACATTGATCAGTTTGACACGCGGCTTCGTCAAGGAAGCCCTGTCGCTGGTCATCTGGATTACCGCGGGTGCGGTTGCCTGGATGTTCGGCGGCTCGTTGGCGCAGTACCTGGAAAGCTACATCCAGACGCCTTCGGCACGGGTCATCGCCGGCTGTACCATTCTTTTTGTCGCCACGCTGATTGTCGGGGCGATGCTCAATTTCCTGATAGGCGAGCTGATCCGCGTGACCGGGCTGTCCGGCACCGATCGCTTTCTGGGCATGGCCTTCGGCGCCGCCCGTGGAGCCCTTTTGGTTGTCGTGGCAGTCGGTCTGCTCAGCCTTGGCCCTGTACAACAGGACCCATGGTGGCAAGAGTCGCGCCTGATACCTCAATTTCTATTGGTCGCTGACTGGTCGAAAAACCTTATCCTGGGTTTCACCAGCCAGTGGATGTCCAGTGGGATCAGCGCACCTGCTGATCTTCCGTTCAAGGAACAGTTGCTGGGGCCATCGCGGCCTTGAGCGCTATTCACTCAAGTTTCATCAAAGTAGGGGTTGCGTCGCATGTGTGGCATCACCGGTATTGTCGGTAAGTCGAACGTCAATCAGGCGCTGTATGATGCGCTTACGGTCCTCCAGCACCGCGGCCAGGATGCTGCCGGTATCGTCACCAGCCATGACGGCCGGTTATTCCTGCGCAAGGACAATGGCCTGGTGCGCGACGTATTCCAGCAGCGGCACATGCAGCGCCTGGTCGGCCACATGGGCATTGGCCACGTGCGCTACCCGACTGCGGGCAGCTCGACCTCGGCCGAGGCCCAGCCGTTCTACGTCAACTCGCCGTACGGCATCACCTTGGCCCACAACGGCAACTTGACCAACGTCGAGCAGCTGGCCAAGGAGATCTACGAGTCCGATCTGCGCCACGTCAACACCAACTCCGATTCGGAAGTGCTGCTCAACGTATTCGCCCACGAGCTGGCCGTGCGCGGCAAGCTGCAGCCTACCGAAGAAGACGTGTTCGCGGCGGTCTCCCACGTGCACAGCCGCTGTGTTGGTGGTTACGCGGTAGTAGCGATGATCACCGGCTACGGCATCGTCGGCTTCCGTGACCCCAACGGCATTCGCCCGGTGGTGTTCGGCCAGCGTCACACCGACGAGGGCGTGGAGTACATGATCGCCTCCGAAAGCGTCGCCCTCGACGTGCTCGGCTTCACCCTGATCCGTGACCTGGCACCGGGCGAAGCGGTGTACATCACCGAGGAAGGCCAGCTGCACACCAAGCAGTGCGCGCATAACCCAATGCTCAAGCCGTGCATCTTCGAGCACGTCTACCTGGCGCGCCCTGACTCGATCATGGATGGCGTCTCGGTGTACAAGGCGCGGCTGCGCATGGGTGAGAAACTCGCCGACAAGATCATGCGCGAGCGTCCTGAGCATGACATCGACGTGGTTATCCCGATTCCGGACACCAGCCGTACCGCGGCGCTGGAGCTGGCCAATCGTCTGGGCGTGAAGTTCCGCGAAGGCTTCGTCAAGAACCGCTACATCGGCCGTACCTTCATCATGCCCGGCCAGGCCGCGCGCAAGAAGTCGGTGCGCCAGAAGCTCAACGCTATCGAGCTGGAATTCCGCGGCAAGAACGTGATGCTCGTCGACGACTCGATCGTGCGCGGTACCACCTGCAAGCAGATCATCCAGATGGCCCGCGAGGCCGGCGCGAAAAACGTCTACTTCTGTTCCGCTGCCCCGGCAGTGCGTTACCCCAACGTCTACGGCATCGACATGCCGAGTGTCCACGAACTGATCGCCCACAACCGTACCACCGACCAGGTGGCCGAGTTGATCGGCGCCGACTGGCTGATCTATCAGGACTTGCCAGACCTGATCGATTCGGTCGGTGGCGGCAAGATCAAGATCGAGCATTTCGACTGCGCAGTGTTCGACGGTGAATACGTCACCGGCGACATCGACGACGCCTACCTGGACCGTATCGAGCAAAATCGCAACGATGCGGCGAAGGTCAAGACTCAGGCTGTCAGCGCGATCATCGACCTCTACAACAACTGATTGGGAGTGACGGCATGACGGATCAATGGGATGCCGGGCGACTGGACAGCGACCTCGAGGGTGTCGCTTTCGACACCCTGGCGGTGCGCGCCGGTCAATACCGCACGCCGGAGGCTGAGCACAGCGACGCGCTGTTCTTCACCTCCAGCTACGTGTTCCGCACGGCTGCCGATGCAGCTGCGCGGTTTGCCGGTGAAACACCGGGCAACGTCTATTCGCGCTATACCAACCCGACCGTGCGCGCCTTTGAAGAGCGTCTGGCGGCCCTGGAAGGCGCCGAACAGGCAGTCGGCACCTCTACCGGCATGTCGGCGATCCTGTCGACGGTGATGGCGCTGTGCAGCGCCGGTGATCATGTGCTGGTCTCGCAAAGCGTGTTCGGCTCGACCATCAGCCTGTTCGAGAAGTACTTCAAGCGCTTTGGCGTCGAGGTGGACTACGTGCCACTGGCCGAGCTCAGCGGTTGGGAGCAGGGCATCAAGGCCAACACCAAGCTGCTGTTCGTCGAGTCGCCGTCCAATCCGCTGGCCGAGCTTGTCGATATTGCCGCGCTGGCCGAGATCGCCCATGCCCGCGGCGCGCTGCTGGTGGTCGACAACTGCTTCAGCACCCCAGCGCTGCAGCAACCGCTGAAGCTGGGTGCCGACATCGTCGTGCATTCGGCAACCAAGTTCATCGATGGCCAAGGCCGTTGCATGGGCGGTGCGGTGGCCGGGCGTAGTGAGCAGATGAAGGAAGTGGTGGGCTTTCTGCGTACCGCAGGTCCTACCCTCAGCCCGTTCAACGCCTGGGTCTTCCTCAAAGGCCTGGAGACGCTCAAGCTGCGTATGCGCGCCCATTGCGAGAGTGCCAAGGCGCTGGCGCAGTGGCTTGAGCAGCAGGATGGGGTAGAGAAAGTCCACTACGCTGGCCTCGCCAGCCACCCGCAGCACGACCTGGCCAAACGGCAGATGAGTGACTTCGGTGCGGTGGTGAGCTTTGAGGTCAGAGGCGGCAAAGACGGCGCCTGGCGCTTCATCGATGCCACCCGTTTGCTCTCGATCACGGCCAACCTGGGTGACAGCAAGACCACCATCACCCACCCGGCGACCACTTCCCACGGCCGTCTGTCGCCGCAGGAGCGTGAGGCGGCGGGTATCCGCGACAGCCTGATCCGCATTGCGGTTGGCCTGGAAGACGTTGCTGACCTGCAAGCCGACCTGGCGCGTGGGCTGGCAGCGCTGTGATCGACTGGAAGGGCGGCGAGCCCGATCATAACGGTCGGGTCGCCCTGGTTACCGGTGCCGCCCGCGGCATCGGCCTGGGCATTGCCGCCTGGCTGATCTGTGAGGGCTGGCAAGTGGTCCTCAGCGACCTTGACCGCCCGCGCGGTGCCAAGGTGGCCAAGGCCCTGGGCGACAATGCCTGGTTCATCACCATGGACGTTGCCGATGAAGCCCAGGTCAGTGCCGGGGTGTCCGAGGTGCTTGGCCAATTTGGTCGCCTCGATGCGCTGGTGTGCAACGCCGCCATCGCCAACCCGCACAACCATACCCTCGAGAGTTTGAGCCTGAGCCAGTGGAACCGGGTGCTGGCGGTCAATCTGAATGGCCCGATGCTGCTGGCCAAGCACTGTGCGCCGTATCTACGTGCCCATGGCGGCGCCATCGTCAACTTGACCTCGACCCGTGCACGCCAATCCGAGCCTGATACTGAGGCTTATGCGGCGAGCAAGGGCGGGCTGCTGGCGCTGACCCACGCCCTGGCCATGAGCCTGGGCCCGGAGATTCGCGTCAATGCGGTGAGCCCGGGCTGGATCGACGCACGTGACCCGTCCCAGCGCAGGGCTGAGCCGTTGACCGATGCCGACCACGCCCAGCATCCGACCGGCAGGGTAGGGACGGTAGAAGACGTCGCGGCGCTGGTGGCGTGGTTACTGTCGCGTCAGGCCGGGTTCGTTACCGGCCAGGAATTTGTAGTGGACGGCGGCATGAGCCGGAAGATGATCTATACCTGATCCGTTTTGCCCTTTTTGAAAAAAAATTCAATGGGGGTATTGACTTAGCATCGGTACCTGCGTAAATTTCGCGGCCTCAGCGAAGTAAACGTAACAAGCAAGACTAGGTAGAACTAGGCAACACTTGAAGCGAATATGGGTGATTAGCTCAGCCGGGAGAGCATCTGCCTTACAAGCAGAGGGTCGGCGGTTCGATCCCGTCATCACCCACCACTTTCTGAGATGTTCCTGGCTGGTCAGCTTCGCAAGAAGCAAATCGGTAGAGAGGAACAGGACGCAAGTCCACTATGCGCAGCGGTAGTTCAGTCGGTTAGAATACCGGCCTGTCACGCCGGGGGTCGCGGGTTCGAGTCCCGTCCGCTGCGCCACTTTTCTCCAGATGGGTGCTTGTCACCGGTCTGAGGTTCAAAGGCCAAGCCTTTGTGCCAGACCCAGTTTCAATCGGGCGCAAGCCTGAACGATACGCAGCGGTAGTTCAGTCGGTTAGAATACCGGCCTGTCACGCCGGGGGTCGCGGGTTCGAGTCCCGTCCGCTGCGCCATCTTCGCCTCGAGGCCCTTTGAACGCCTCGAAGCAACACAAAAGAAGCGATCACGTTATCGCTTTTTTTGTGCCTGAACCGCCAGCACAGGTTGCTGTAGGTCAGATCCTAGTTTCAAACAGGCGCAAGCCTGAATGATACGCAGCGGTAGTTCAGTCGGTTAGAATACCGGCCTGTCACGCCGGGGGTCGCGGGTTCGAGTCCCGTCCGCTGCGCCATCTTCGCTTCGAGGCCCCTTGAACGCCTTGAAGCACACAGAGAAAGCGACCTTCGGGTCGCTTTTTTTGTTTCCAGCAGTTATCCCTCTTCATCGACGGTATCCACTCAGCGATAGAAGTGTGACGCTTGCTCAGGCGTACCTGCGTGCTGAAGCATGCCGACGCTCCTCGTGACTACGACGCTCACGACTAAGCTAATTCTAAAAAAGTATTTATTTTGCTTTTTTAAGATCGTTTAGCTTTAACCCAACCCCAACGCCTTGCTGTCCAGTCAGGCGTTGTCCAGGCGTCGGGCTGAAGCAATATCCCACTGACGCCCGCTTTTTTTTCGTCAGCCTGTGAGCCGGTTTTGGCCCAGCTGATCTGTCGGGAGTCGTCGTGACAGTCATCCAATCGCCGCTGGCGCCAGTGTATGAGTCAGAGCTTGATCTCAATGTTTCCGAGCAGGACGACGGCGACGTGGTGCTTGAACTTCGCTCGGTGACCAAGCGCTACTTGCGTGGCAAGGGCACGCCATCGCTGCCTGCGGTAAATGACGTCAGTCTCAAGGTGCGCCGCGGTGAGGTCCTGTGCCTGATGGGCACCTCTGGCAGCGGTAAATCGACCCTGCTGTGTCACATCAACCGTCTGATCAAGCCGAGCCAAGGTGAAGTGCTCATCGACGGCCAGGCCCTCAGTGGCTTGAGCAACAGCGCGCTGCGGGTACTCAGGTCACGACGCATCGGCATGGTGCTCCAGCACTTTGGTCTCCTGCCCCATCGCACCGTGCTCGACAATGTCGCATTGCCGCTGGAGTTGAGCGGTGAAGCCGAGGGCGCTCGGCACGCGGCAGCTGCCGTGCAGCTCAAGGCGGTCGGGCTTGAGGGCTGGGGCGAGCATTATCCGCATGAGCTTTCCGGTGGTATGCAACAGCGGGTTGGTCTGGCCAGGGCGCTGGTGTCGGAGCCGGACATCCTGTTGATGGACGAGCCGTTCAGCGCGTTGGACCCGACTATTCGCCGAGACCTGCAGCTGCACTTTATGAGCCTGGTCCGTGAGCGTGGCATCACCACCTTGCTGGTGACCCATGATCCTGCTGAGGCGTTGCGACTGGCCGACCGTATAGCAGTCATGCGCGGCGGGCGACTGGTGCAATTGGCCGCACCGCAGACGTTACTCGAGCAGCCGGCTGACAGCGAAGTGGCGGATTTCTTCCGCGACTGCCAGCCCGCTTCGACCCCGCCGGCTGCGGCGAGCAGGTCAACCCAGACCGCCTTGCCAGCAGAGCGCCGGGCGCAGCCGGGCAGCACCGCCTTGCCTTGGTGGCAAGCAGCGCTGCTGGGGCCAGCCGCGTTAGCGGCGCGCGGCAAAGGCGCAGCCTTCTGGGGCACGTTTGGGGTCGAGCTAGCCGCGCTGGTCGGGCTGGCACAGTCGACTGCCGGGTGGCTGAGCATTCTCGCGCTGCTGGCACTGCTGGCAAGCCGCCTGACTGCGGTCAGGCTGAGCCGTCATGCGGGTGCAAGCGAAGGTACTGGCTGGCTACTGCCGCTGGCCTTGGTGGTTGTCTGCCAGGCGCTGGTGCTATGGCGTGTGGCGGCACCAGAGCCAAGCCACGCGTTGCTGCAGTTTCCGGTCAACCGCCAGTTGCTGCTGGTAACCGCACAAGCGATCGACGACTTTATCGGTTGGTCGCAGGTCACCTTTGAGGGTGCATTCGTTGGTGTGATCGTGGCCGTGCGCACGGTGATCGAGGGTGTCGAAAACCTGTTGGGCTGGTTGCCATGGCCGGTTGCGGCACTGACGCTGGTGTACCTTGCCTGGCGCTCGGCTGGCTGGGGGCTGGCGTTCACCAGCGCCGCCGCCTTGGCGTATATCGGCGTGTTCGGCTTCTGGGACCACACCATTGCCACGCTCGCGCTGGTCGGCTCCTCGGTGCTGATTGCCCTGGTCATCGGCGTCCCCAGCGGGATCTTGTTGGCTAAACGGCCACTGCTGCGGCGGCTGATGACACCGTTGCTGGATGTCATGCAGACCTTGCCGACGTTTGTCTATCTGATCCCTGCCGTGGCGTTTTTTTCGGTCGGCAAGACGCCTGCGGTGATTGCTACTGTGATTTTTGCGCTGGCGCCGATGATTCGCCTGACCTCGCTGGGCATTCAGGAAGTACCCAAGGATGCCCTCGAAGCCGCCGTCGCCCATGGCGCCAGCCCCTGGCAGACGCTGTGCAAGGTGGAGCTGCCGCTGGCTCGGCGTTCGCTGCTGCTGGGGATAAATCAAACCATTGTCATGAGCCTGTCGATGGTGGTGGTCGCTGCCTTGATCGGCGCCGGCGGCCTGGGTTACGACGTCATGACTGCGCTGCGCAACATCAAAGGCGGCGAGGGCGTGCTTGCGGGTATCGCGATTGTCGTGTGCGCGCTGATCCCTGATCGGATCATTCAATCGAGCCTGCGCAAGCAAGGCCAACTCTACCAGTGAAAGTGAGACTTACCGTGAACCCATCTTTATCGCGTAGCCTCGGCGCGCTGGCTGTACTGGCCGCCGTCATCGGTTCGAACACGGCGTTGGCCAAGGACAAGATCGTCATTGGCGAACAGAACTGGACTGGCGCAGTCGCCATTCAGTACATCCTCGGTGAAGTGCTGCAGAGCCGCCTCGACGCCGACGTCTCCTACCTGGCGGGGGACGTCCCGGTGCTGCTCAGTGCAGCGTCGAAAGGCGATGGTTCGGTAGACGTGCTGACCGACATCTGGATGCCCAACCAATCCGCTGCCTGGGCGAAATATGTCAGCGGTGCCAACCCTTCGCTGTTTCCGAACAAACAACCTACACCGGCGAGCAAGGCTTTTACATCCCCGGCTATCTGCAGGACAAATACGGGGTGAAATCCGTGTATGACCTGAAGAAGCCGGAAGTCGCCGAGCTCTTCCAGCCACCGGGCGGCGGCAAGGCCCAGTTGCTGGTCGGGCCGGCGGGCTGGGAGTCAACCTACATCGGTGAGATCAAGGCCAAGGATTACCAGTTTGCCGATAAATTCGAGTCGATCTCTACTGAGGCAGCCGTCACCTATTCCAGGCTGGCGGCAGCTTACAAAGCAGGGCGAGGCGTGGTGTTCTATGCCTATACCCCGGACTGGATATTCTCCGCCTTCGACCTGCGCCGATTGCAGGAGCCGGCATTCGATGGGTATGCCCAGGACAACAAGAAGGGGGATCCGTTGTACAAGGCTGACGGCTGCTGGAAGTTCATCAGCCCTACAGTTGACCCTGACTGGCTCAACAAAAGCCAGATCACTTGCGCGTACCCGGATGCCAAGGTTTACGTGTTGTCGTCGGTCGCCCTGCAAAAGCGTGCACCGAAAATTGCCGCGTTTCTGCAAAACGTCGCTATTGAACCTGCGCAGCTCAATGACCTGATCCTCAAGATCGAAAAGGAAAAGCAGCCGGCTGAAATTGCAGCCAAGGCGTGGGTCAAGGCCAACCCAGCCATCATTGCTCGTTGGCTGGGCGAGCCTCAGCAGACCGTGAGTGCCAACCAATGAGTGCAGCCACTGTTCGTTTGTTGGATGGCGGCATGGGCCGTGAGCTGCAGCGCATCGGCGCACCGTTCAGGCAGCCGGAGTGGTCGGCGCTGGCATTAATTGAAGCGCCCGAGTTCGTGCTGCAGGCGCATCGCTCGTTCATCGCCGCTGGCGCCAGGATCATCAGCACCAACAGCTATGCCGTGGTGCCGTTTCACCTCGGTGAAGAGCGCTTTGCCGAGCATGCTCTGACGTTGGCCGAGAGGGCAGGGCGCCTTGCCCGCGAGGCTGCCGATGAGTCTCCCGCGCCAGTCACGGTGGCTGGCTCATTGCCGCCGGCGCTGGGATCTTACCGCCCGGATTTGTTCGATCATGCACGCAGTGTCGCCATTCACCGGCAACTCATTGCTGGCTTGCGCGAGCGGGTTGATGTTTGGCTGGCGGAAACACAAAGCTCTGTCGCCGAAGCTCGCGCCGTGGCCGAGGCGCTGGGTGCGCAGCCGAAGCCACTGTGGTTGTCCTTTACCTTGCTGGACGAGGTCGCCGGGGCCCCGCGCTTGCGCTCAGGTGAGGCGGTGGCTGAGGCCGTGCGTGTCGCTGCGCAGCTGGGCGCGGCCGTGGTGTTGTTCAACTGCAGCCAGCCAGAGGTGATGGCTGCGGCATTGCATGAAGCGCGCGTGGTCATCCAGCTCCTCGGTCAGGCCATCGAGCTTGGGGTGTATGCCAATGCGTTTCCTCCAGTCAGCGCGGCGGCCAAGGCCAATAGTACCTTGCTCGAGATTCGTGATGATCTGACCCCTCAGGCATATCTGCAGTGGGCAAGTAGCTGGGTGGCCGCTGGCGCCAGCATCGTTGGCGGTTGCTGCGGGATCGGGCCGGAGCACATCGAGCGGTTGCATACACACCTGTCGGCAGGGTGATCGCGTCTTGCTATCTTGCTCACAGCGCCCCTATCACCGTGTTGAGGCAGCCCAGCTTTAGCCAAAGCTGACAGCCTCTTCACAGATCAACGGTTTAAGTCAGCGGGTATGTGTTGCACAATAGGCGCCATTCGACCAATCCGGTATTCATGATGTCCAGATCATCCGTCTTCGGTGCGCTCGGGCTGGCCCTTGTGCTGGCGGGCGTATCCGGTTGCTCCTCGAAAAAACCTGCGGTCTACGAGCACGAGAACTTCGATGACTCGGGCACCTACTCGCGCAGCTTCCCGGTCAGCGACGCCGGCTCCTGCGAAGCGGCCCGGCGCGCGTTGCTCAGCCAGGGCTATATCATCACCAGCACGGGCGACAACCAGATCGCCGGCAACAAGAGCTTTCAGCAGAACAGCGACAACCATCTGCAGATCAGCTTCAGCGTCACCTGTGCGCCCGACAGCAGCGATGACCAGCGTTCGACGATGTTCGCCAACGCCCTGCAGGATCGCTACGCGCTAAAAAAGTCCAATACCTCGGCCAGCCTTGGCGTAGGGATTCTCGGTTCGGTGTCGATGCCAATCGGTTCGAGCGATGATTCGATGGTCAAGGTGGCCAGCGAAACCGTCACGGCGCCGCAGTTCTATGAGCGCTACTTCGCGCTGGTCGAGAGCTTCCTGCCCAAGCCCAAACCGAAGAAGGCGAAAAAGGCTGAAGCCAAGGTCGAGGCGCCGAAGGCTGAACAGCCAGCGCCAGATCTGGGCCTGCCGGAGCAAGCGCCAGCGCCGGCTGCATTGGCTCCGGCTGCAGCGGTCGCGCCGGCAGCGGCCCCAGCGGTTCCCGAAGCACCTGTAGTCGCCCCAGCGGCCGTTGCTCCCGTCAGCGAGGCACCTGCCGCGCCGCTGGTAGACGACAGCCGCAGCTCGCAGCCGGTCGCGCCCCCCAACGAGGCTTCGCCGATCCAGGTGCAGCAGGAGGCTCCGGCCAGCGAGGCTGCTCCAGCCTCGATGTAAATGGCCTCTGCAAGGCCTCGATCGGCCTTGCAGTTTGTTGTTACAGCTTGCCAGGCTAATCCTTCGAACCCCTGCTACGTTTATCACTCATAAGCTTGTCATCAATGCGTCATGCGCCCGCTTTAGCGTGGCGACATGAGCCAACATCATGAGTGAAGAGGAAGCAGGGCGATGGACGACTATCAGGAAGAGCTGCTCGAATATCAGGCCTATGAACTGGACGCCCCCGAACCAGACGACGCCACCGAGCTCTAACCGGTGCGCCGTTGATTACGCCGGAACTCCCCCGGCGTAAGCCCGGTCCAGCGCTTGAACGCACGTTGAAAGGCTTCTGCTGAAGCAAACCCCAACAGATAGGCAATCTCGCCGAAGGCCAGCTCCGTGTCGCGGATGTAGGTCTCGGCAAGATCCTGGCGGGTGTCGTTGAGCAGGCTGCGAAAGCGCGTGCCTTCTTCGGCAAGCTTGCGGCGCAGGGTCCAGGTCGGCAATTGCAAATGGCGGGCGACTTCCTCCAGGTCAGGCTCGCGCCCGCCGTTAAGCAGCGGCCCGAGCAGATGCGTGATGCGCTCGCCAAGGCTGCGTACACGGGTGTGCTGGGCGAGCTCCACTTCACATAGCTGGAGCAGCTGCTGCCAGGTGCTGGGGCAGTGCTGTGGGTTGGCCTGCTCAAGCGTGGCCCGGCTCAGGCGCAGCTGATTACCTTCGGCTGCGAAGTGTATCGGCGTGGCACAAAGTGCCTGATAGCCCGCTGCGTAGCTTGGCGCTGCAAATTCGATCTCCATTCGCTCTGCCTGCACCGGCTGCCCCGCCAGCTGGCCTAACTGCGCAAGCCAGCCCGACAGCAGCGAGTCGACCACGAAACGGTTGTAGTCGTTGTAGGGGCTGATCGAATAGAAGCGCAGCCAGGCGCCTTGCGTGTCTTCGACAAACACCGAGCTGCCGCGGTAGTTGGCCGCATATAGCGGCTCGAAGCGCAGCAAGGTGCGGGCAGCTTCGCCGAGCGTCGGTGCTTGAGCTGCGGTGACTCCGGCCAAACCTGTCTGTGCCAGCCGGCTCAGGCTGCCCATGCGCAGGCCCAACGCTGGCTCGCCGCTGAGCTTGATTGCTGCATGGCCCAGGTGCATGTAGCGCGGTATCGACAAGCGCGCGCCGGGCTGGGCGAGGCGGCTGCTGGTCAGGCCGTAACGCTCGAGCAACGGCGTAGGGTCATGCCCCAGCTGTTGCAGGGCCTCGGCCAGAGGCTGGACGAACCCTACAGTCAATTCACCGAGGCGCACACGCGGCCTGGGCATGGCGTTACAACCACACGTTTAGCAGGCGGGCGCCATGCTGCGAGGTGCCGGCCAACTGGCCGCCAGCGTGGTTGGCAAAGCCTTGACCGTCAGCGCCAAGTTCCCAGAATTGGCCACGCATGAACACGCTGATGCTGGTCAGGCCGGGATTGGCGGCCAGGGTCAGTTGCCGCCAGGCCTGTTGTTCGCTGACTTGACCACGCTGCAGTGGCAGCTCGGCGGCGGCATCCTGATGGCGATTACCGCGCCAGGGTGCGTCCCAGCTGTGCTTGCCACTGAGAAATACCGGGTTGGCGATCAGCTGTGCGGACTGCTGCGCCAGCTGCTGATAATTTTCCGGGTACCAGCTGTCACTGCCGATCAACACGCCAAGGCGTCCAGCTGGGGTCGAAACGACGTGCAGGGGCTGCTCGCGACCGTCTTGCCCGCGACCGTCCTGAATGTACCGGCGTACTTCGCTGTCGGCAAACTGCTGGCGTTGCGGCTGCCCCAGCACACTGCCATCGCCGGCGAATACCAAGCTGCTGTTGAACAGTGGGCCGCTGCCGGCGTGCAGCACGCCGTTCTCCACATAGGGCGCGGGCAAGACAATCGAGCCGGCCACCAGGGTCACGCCAAATTCCTTTGCCAGGCCGCTGAACAGGGCCTGATAGTCGGCGGCCATCTGCGCCGCCTTCATGCGCAGATGCGCATCGGCGCGGCGGTCGTCCCCGGTCGCCCAAAGCATTGCCAGGCCGTAGCGCAGCGGGTTACTCAGCTCAAGCCACTGCTCGGCCTCGCGCCGCTGGGTCACTTGATACAGCTCGTTTTTTTCACCGCGCGCCCACAGCCAGGTGCCGATGTGCTCAGGCAATACCACCACTGTGCGCGCATTCACCAGCCCCTGCTCGCGGGCCTGCTGCAGGTAGGCGGCAAGCTTGAGGCGCAGCCGTTGCAGGTTTTGATAGTCGCTGGGGTAGAGCAGCGGCTCGATGCCGAGCAGATTGCCGCGCTCGCCAGGGCTACCCTGATTGAGCGCCAGCTCGATACGCAGGTCAGACAGGTAGTGGCCTTCAGGGCGCTGTTGCGTCCAGAAACCATAGCCACACAACGCGGCGATCATTACCAGCGCCAGGGCGCTTGCGAGAAGTTTGCGCATGAACCGCTGCGGCACCATCGAATGTAAGGAGCCCTAGGGTAGACCTGCTGTGCAGCAGGATCAATAAGTTGTCAGTTTCGATCATTGAGCCGGTTCAAACGGCTGTTTAATGTCGATGGCAGATAACCGACGGGCCCCGCATCCCAGCGAGGCGCCTGCATCCCGTGATTTTGCCCATGTGGAGTTGCTCCATGGCTTACCCGAACCTGCTGGCCCCGCTTGACCTTGGCTTCACCACTTTGCGCAACCGCACCCTGATGGGCTCCATGCACACCGGCCTGGAAGAGCGCCCAGGCGGCTTCGAACGCATGGCAGTGTACTTCGCCGAGCGAGCACGCGGTGGTGTCGGCCTGATGGTCACGGGTGGCATTGCGCCAAACGATGAGGGTGGCGTGTACTCCGGTGCTGCCAAGCTGAGCACCGCTGAAGAAGCCGACCAGCACCGTATCGTCACCGAGGCGGTGCACGCCGCTGGGGGCAAGATCTGCCTGCAGATCCTCCACGCCGGCCGTTACGCCTACAGCCCGCGCCAGGTGGCGCCGAGCGCGATTCAGGCGCCGATCAACCCGTTCAAGCCCAAGGAGCTGGACGAAGCCGGCATCGAGAAGCAGATCGCCGACTTCGTCAACTGTGCCGAACTGGCCCAGCGCGCGGGATATGACGGCGTCGAGATCATGGGATCGGAAGGCTACTTCATCAACCAGTTCCTCGCCGCTCATACCAACCACCGCACCGATCGCTGGGGTGGCAGCTACGCCAACCGCATGCGCCTGGCGGTCGAAATCGTCACCCGCGTGCGTGCGGCGGTGGGCCCTAACTTCATCATCATCTTCCGCCTGTCGATGCTCGACCTGATCGAAGGTGGCAGCGATTGGCAAGAGATCCTGCAACTGGCCAAGGCCATCGAGCAGGCCGGGGCAACGCTGATCAATACCGGCATCGGCTGGCACGAAGCGCGCATTCCGACCATCGCCACCAAAGTACCGCGGGCGGCCTTCAGCAAGGTCACGGCCAAGCTGCGTGGGCACGTCAACATCCCATTGATCACCACCAACCGCATCAATACACCCGAAGTTGCCGAGGCCGTGCTGGCTGCCGGCGATGCCGACATGGTGTCGATGGCCCGGCCATTCCTGGCCGATCCAGAGTTCGTCAACAAGGCCGCAGCCGATCAGGCCGAGCAGATCAATACCTGCATCGGCTGCAACCAGGCCTGCCTTGATCACACCTTTGGCGGCAAGTTGACCAGTTGCCTGGTCAATCCGCGCGCCTGCCATGAAACAGAACTGAATTACCTGCCGGTGACCCAGGCCAAGCGTATCGCGGTTGTGGGTGCTGGCCCGGCTGGCCTGGCTGCGGCGACCGTGGCCGGCGAGCGCGGCCATCAGGTCACCCTGTTTGACGCCGCTGGCGAAATCGGTGGCCAATTCAACGTGGCCAAGCGCGTGCCGGGCAAGGAAGAGTTCTCCGAAACCCTGCGCTATTTCCGTAACAAGCTGCAGCTCACGGGCGTGGACGTGCGCCTGAATAGCCGAGTCAGCGCCGAGCAGCTGATTGCCGGCGATTATGACGAGATCATCCTGGCCACCGGGATTGTCCCGCGCAACCCGGCTATCCCCGGCATCGAGCACGCCAAGGTGCTGAATTATCTGGATGTACTGTTGCAGCGCAAACCGGTCGGCCAGCGGGTTGCGGTGATCGGCGCGGGCGGCATCGGCTTTGATGTCTCCGAGTACCTGGTGCACCAGGGCGTGGCTACCAGCCTGGATCGCGACGCGTTCTGGAAAGAGTGGGGCATCGACACTGCGCTCGAAGCGCGTGGTGGCGTGGCCGGGATCAAGCCCGAGCCGCATGCGCCGGCGCGGCAGGTGTACCTTTTGCAGCGCAAGAAGACCAAGGTCGGCGACGGTCTGGGCAAGACTACCGGCTGGATTCACCGCACTGGCCTGAAAAACAAGCAGGTACAGATGCTCAACAGTGTCGAATACCTGCAGATCGACGACGCTGGTTTGCATGTACGCATTGCTGATGGCGAGCCGCAGTTGCTGGCAGTGGACAACGTGGTGATCTGTGCAGGCCAGGATCCACTGCGCGAACTGCAGGACGGGCTGGTCGCAGCGGGGCAGTCGGTGCACCTGATCGGCGGCGCTGATGTGGCCGCCGAGCTGGATGCCAAGCGCGCCATCAACCAAGGTTCGCGCTTGGCCGCCGAGCTGTAACGGCCTGGGGTGGGGCTGCAGCGCGGCCCCGGCCCAAGCTGGTAGACTCGGTCGATGTCTGCCGAACTCTCCTGCCTGCCTCAGGCACCTCTACAACCGCTGTGCTTGCCCTGGACTCAGCGCGCTGAGGTCCAGCTCGCAGTGTTGCGTCTGGACCTGATCGACCCGCTGATCAGCGGCAACAAGTGGTTCAAGCTGCGCGACCATCTGGTCGAAGCCTGGCGGTGCAACGCGCCCGGCTTGATCAGCCTTGGCGGCAACCATTCCAACCATCTGCATGCACTGGCCGCTGCCGGCAAACGGTTTGGCTTTGCCACCGCCGGCCTGCTGCGTGGCCATGCGCAGGACACCCCGACCGTGCGCGACCTGCAAGCCTTGGGCATGCAACTGCACTGGCTCGGCTATGGCGGCTACCGGGCGCGACATGAGCCGCAGTTCTGGGCTGAGTGGCAAGCACGCTACCCCGGCTGGCAGTGCATCGCCGAGGGCGGTGGCGGCATGGCCGGCGCACAGGGTTGCCGATTGATCGTCGAGCAGGCACGCGAGCAGCTGCCGCAGCTGGGTTGGGATGACTACGATGGCTGGTGGCTGGCCGTCGGTACCGGCACCACCCTGGCGGGGCTGGTGCTCGCTGAGGCCGGTGCGCGCCCGGTGCACGGCGCCCTTGCGGTGCCGGCTGACCACGGCGTGGCGGCAACGGTGGCAGCGTTGGCGGGAGAGCAGGGCTACCAATTGCATGACGCTTGCCGTGGCGGCTTTGCGCGCATGGATGATGAGTTGCTGGCGTTTATCGCCGACAGCGAACAGCACAGTGGCCTGCCGCTGGAGGCGGTGTACACCGGCAAGGCCCTGCTGGCGCTGCGCGATGAGGTCGAGGCGGGGCGCTTCAGGCCCGGCAGCCGCCTGCTGTTCGTGCACACAGGCGGGCTGCAGGGCCGACGCGGTTACTTGTAGGGCAGCATGCGCACCAGGGTGTTATCGCGCTTGATGTAGTGATGGTAAAGCCCGGCCAGTGCATGCAGGCCAATCAGCCAGTAGCCCCAGCCGCCAACCCGCTCATGCCAGCCCTTGATGAACTTGGCAAAGTCCGAATCAGGCCCGGTCAGCGCGGGCAGCTCGAAGCCGTAGAACGGGATTGGCTTGTCGGCGGCGCTGAGGATCAACCAGCCCGCCAGCGGCATGCCGATCATCAGCAGGTACAGCAGCAGGTGCACCAGGTGCGCCAGGCCAGTCTGCCATGCCGGCGGCTTGGGCGTGATCGGCGGCGTCGGGTTGATCAGGCGCATGGCCAGGCGTAGCCAGACCAGTACGAACACGGTCAGGCCGAACATGAAGTGCAGGTCTTTCATCAGGTTGCGTTCGGCGCTGTCCTTGGGGAACAGGCCACGCAGTTCGATCAGGGCGTAGACGCTTGCCAGCAACACCAGCATCAGCCAGTGCAGGGCAATCGAGATCCGCGCGTAATGCGCCGGCGGGTTGGATGAAACCATGGTCACTCCTCACTTATCAGGTCGAAAAGGCGCTCTTGCTGGCGCGTATCGCTAACTCTAATCGATGGCTGACAGATTTCTTTGCTACAGGTCGAAGGCTGCGCAGATATTTGCGTGAATCTGTCGAAAACCTTGGCGGCCTGCTGCTCAGCTCGGCAAGTGCGGCCAGCTGTCCGCCACCAGAAACAACCGCTGCTGTTCCTCCCAGGCGCCGTCTTCGGTCTGCGTCAACCTGACCAGCAATTGCGCGGGTGCGAACGGGTCCAGCTGCATCAGCCATTGCTCGAACTGCGCTGGCGTCCAGCAGTCGCTGTCTGCAATACGCGCGGGCGCCAGCCAGTGCTGGCGCGTCAGGACCTGCCAGCGGCCCTCTGCCGCGCCGCTGCGGTAGCCGGGCCAGTCGTGCCGGTGCAGCCAGTCACCGCGTAAGTGCGCAGGTTCTGCGCCGGCTGGAGGATGGACTGCAAGCATGCCTGGGTAGAACAGATAGCCGCCCAGCCACAGGTGCGCCTGGGGCTGATCCAGGCCAAGCTCCGCAAGCAGCGCCTGGCTCTCTGGGCGAGCAGAAATAGGCAGCTGATGACCGACAAGGTGGGCCAGTTTCAGATCGAGCCGATCCTGGCATCCCGGCCCCAACCAGTGCATCGAGCCTGGGCCAGCGCCATTGGCCGGGCCGAGGTAGAGCTTGATCGCCAATTCCAGATGATGCACACCGTCGCGGTCGCGCAGGAGGATATCCAGCTCGCCCAGAGTGCGGCCGCCTTGGCGGATCGGCAGATTGGCGCCGAGCAGTTCGACCCCGCTGGCGTGGTTCAAGGCGAACTGCCAGAGGGCCTCGTAATACAGGCCCAGGCGCCGGCTGGTCATCTTCACCAGCCAATCGCGCAGCGGCTGATCATCGCCATCCAGCGCCAGTAACCAGTCCTGCAGCTGCTGCGGGTCGGCAGCCCAGTCACTGGCGGTCAACGGGTGGCGCTGTGGTGCGGGCAAGTCGCGCATCAGCGGTGGCGACAGCAGCGCCCAGGCCAGATCGCGCACCGCAGGGCGGCGCAAACGGCGGGGCAGGTCGCGCAGCTCGGTGAGGGGCGTCATCCTGCGAGCATAGCCGGTTTGCCGCTGGACGGTCGTTTCGACCATAATCCGTCTATCGTTACCCGCTATCGTTACCCGCCGCACGGCCTTGCAGGAGCACCATGGAGCAATTTCGCAATATCGGTATCATCGGCCGCCTGGGCAGCTCACAGGTGCTCGACACCATTCGCCGACTGAAAACGTTCCTCCTTGATCGCCATATGCACGTGATCCTCGAGGACACGATTGCCGAAGTGCTGCCAGGGCATGGCCTGCAGACCTCGACCCGCAAGCTGCTCGGCGAGGTCTGTGACCTGGTCATCGTGGTCGGCGGCGATGGCAGCCTGCTCGGCGCCGCCCGCGCGCTGGCCCGGCACAATGTGCCGGTGCTCGGTATCAACCGCGGCAACCTGGGCTTTCTCACCGACATCCGCCCGGATGAGCTTGAGGTCAAGGTCGCCGAAGTGCTCGACGGCCACTACCTGGTGGAAAACCGCTTCTTGCTGCAGGCCGAAGTGCGCCGCCACGGCGAAGCCATTGGCCAGGGCGACGCGCTCAACGACGTGGTCCTGCACCCGGGCAAGTCGACGCGGATGATCGAGTTCGAAATCTACATTGACGGCCAGTTCGTCTGCAGCCAGAAGGCCGACGGCCTGATCGTCGCCACCCCCACCGGCTCGACCGCCTATGCGCTGTCGGCCGGCGGGCCGATTATGCACCCCAAGCTCGACGCCATCGTCATCGTGCCGATGTACCCGCACACCCTGTCGGGCCGGCCGATCGTGGTCGATGGCAACAGCGAGCTGAAGATCGTCGTCTCGCAGGACCTGCAGATCTATCCGCAAGTGTCCTGTGACGGCCAGAACCACTTCACCTGCGCCCCCGGCGATACCATCACGGTGAGCAAGAAGCCGCAGAAACTGCGCCTGATCCACCCGCTCGATCACAACTACTACGAAGTCTGCCGCACCAAGCTCGGCTGGGGCAGCCGCCTGGGGGGTGGGGGCGACTGATGCTCGATCCGGCGCGCAGTTTCGATATCATCGGCGACGTGCACGGGTGTGCACATACCCTCGAACGCCTGCTCGATACCCTCGGCTACAAGCGCGTGGGCGGGGTCTGGCGGCATCCACGGCGCCAGGCACTGTTCCTCGGCGATATCGTCGATCGCGGCCCGCGAATTCGCGAGGCGCTGCATATCGTCCACGACATGGTCGTGGCCGGTCAGGCGTTCTGCATCATGGGTAACCATGAGTACAACGCCTTGGCCTGGGTCACGCCGGCGCTGCCCGGCAGTGGCAAGGCATTTGTCCGTGAGCACACGCCGCGTAACGCGCGCCTGATCGACGAAACCCTGACCCAGTTCGCCCAGCACCCGGGCGACTGGCACGACTTCCTGGCCTGGTTCTACCAGCTGCCGCTGTTTGTCGATGCCGGGCGCTTCCGGCTGGTGCACGCCTGCTGGGACCCGAGCCTGATCGAGCAGTTGCGCCCACAGTACCCAAGCGGCTGCATCGACGAGCACTTCATTCAGGCCTCGGGTGTGTCCGGCAGCTTTGCCTCGACCGTGTGCAATCGCCTCCTGCGCGGCACCGACATGCGCCTGCCGGATGGCCTCACCCTGACCGGTGGCGATGGCCTGACGCGGGCGTTCTTCCGCACCAAGTTCTGGGAAGAAGACCCGCAGACCTACGGCGACATCGTGTTCCAGCCCGATGCCTTGCCGGACGAGGTGGCCAGCGCGCCGCTCAGCCACACGCAGAAAAACGCCTTGCTGCGCTATGACGAAGCGCAACCGATGCTGTTCGTCGGCCATTACTGGCGCAGCGGTCGCCCGGCGCCGATCCGGCCCAATCTGGCCTGCCTGGATTACAGCGCCGTGCTCTACGGCAAACTGGCGGCCTATCGCCTGGATGACGAAACCGGCATCGACCCGCACAAGTTCGTCTGGGTCGATGTCGAGCGCCCACAGGACACTCAATGAATGTGATCGAAGTGCTGCGCCTGCCGTTGACCGTCGACCTCAGTGGTTTTGTCAGCCTGCTGCGCCGCCTGCAGGTGCCGCACCGGGTCAGCGAGGAGGGCGAAGAGCAGGTGCTGTGGGCGCCGCAGGCCTTGCTCGAGGATGTCCGCCAGCTGTATGAGCGCTACCCCGAAGGCAACGACCAGATCGAACTGCCGGCCGCGGCTCAGGCCAGCCTGCCCAGGCAACCGTCCCTGGCCCAGCAGGCCCGCGCGTGCAAGGTCACGGCTGGCGTACTGCTGCTGTGCGTGGTGGTGGCGGCAATCACCGGGCTGGGCGACAACCTGTCGACTCTGAGCTGGTTCACCTTTCTCGATTTCCGTGTGCAGGGCGAGTACCTGTACTTCAGCTCGCTGGCCCAGGGCCTTAGCGATGGCCAGTGGTGGCGGCTGGTGTCACCGATGCTGCTGCACTTCGGCTTCCTCCACCTGGCCATGAATGGCATGTGGTACTGGGAGCTGGGCAAGCGCATCGAGCTGCGCCAGGGGCCTTGGTTGCTGCTGTTGCTGACGCTGCTGTTCAGCCTGATCTCCAACCTGGCCCAGCACCTGGTCGGCGGCCCGAGCCTGTTCGGCGGGCTGTCCGGCGTGTTGTACGGCTTGCTCGGCTACGTCTGGCTGTACCAGTGGCTGGCACCCAACCCGCATTACCGCCTGCCCAAGGGCGTACTGGTGATGATGCTGATCTGGCTGGTGGTGTGCCTGACCGGCGTGGTCGGCCAGCTTGGCTTCGGCCAGATCGCCAATGCCGCGCATGTCGGTGGCCTGCTCATCGGATGCCTGACTGGGCTCTTGGGTGGCGCGCTGGCGCGGCGTAAACTGTCGGCTTGATTGAGGAGAGACAATGTCCACGTTCGCCCAAATGATTGAAAACATCACCCCCGAGATCTACCAGAGCCTCAAGCTTGCGGTCGAGCTGGGCAAATGGTCCGACGGGCGCAAGCTCACCGTCGAGCAGAAAGAGCTGTCGCTGCAGGCGGTCATCGCCTGGGAACTGCAGAACCTGCCTGAAGACCAGCGTACCGGTTACATGGGCCCGCAAGAGTGTGCCTCGAAGTCGGCGCCCATCGCCAATATTCTGTTCAAGTCGGACTCGGTACATTGATCGAACTCGCTCGTGGCTCTTTGAGCAAGATGTCGGTGCAGTTGCAGGCACCGGTTGTGCAATACAGCTTTCGCCTGGGTGATTCGCTGGTGCCGGTCAACCCGATGATCGGCAAGACCCTACGTCTTGAATACCTCGGTGCCATCCACTGTAGCCACTGTGGCAAGCGCACCAAGACCAGCTACAGCCAGGGCTACTGCTACCCGTGCATGACCAAGCTGGCCCAGTGCGACCTGTGCATCATGGCCCCGGAACGTTGCCACTACGACGCCGGCACCTGCCGCGAGCCGTCCTGGGGCGAGCAGTTCTGCATGACCGATCACGTGGTCTACCTGGCCAACTCGTCGGGGGTCAAGGTCGGTATCACCCGCGCTACCCAACTGCCAACCCGCTGGCTCGATCAGGGCGCCATCCAGGCCCTGCCGATCATGCGCGTTTCCACTCGGCAGCAGTCGGGCCGGGTCGAGGATGTATTGCGCAGCCAGGTGCCAGACCGCACCAACTGGCGCAACCTGCTCAAGGGCGATGCCGAGGTGCTCGACCTGGCGGCGATTCGCGAGCAGATCTTCGACGCCTGCGCCGACGGTATTCGCACCCTGCACGAACGTTTTGGCCTTCAAGCGATCCAGCCGCTGCCCGATGCCGAGGTGGTCGAGATCCGTTACCCGGTCGAGGCCTATCCGAAAAAGATCGTCAGCCTCAACCTGGACAAGACCCCGGTCATCGAAGGCACTCTGCTCGGAATCAAGGGCCAGTACCTGATCTTCGATACCGGCGTGATCAATATTCGCAAATACACGGCCTACCAGTTGGCCGTGCATCAGTAAAAGGACAGCCACATGCGCACCGAACAACCGCAAGTGATCTACCTCAAGGATTACCAGGCGCCCGAGTACCTGATCGACGAGACGCACCTGACCTTCGAGTTGTTCGAGGACCACAGCCTGGTCCATGCGCAACTGCTGATGCGCCGCAACCCGGCGCGTGGCGAAGGCTTGCCGCCGCTGGTGCTGAACGGTCAACAGCTGCAACTGGTCAGTGTGCAACTGGATGACCAGGCCCTGAGCGCGGGCGATTACCAGCTTGATGACGACAGCCTGACCCTGCATCCGAAAGCGCAGACGTTCACCCTCGACACCACGGTGAAGATCCACCCCGAGAGCAACACGGCTCTGGAGGGACTGTACAAGTCGGGGTCGATGTACTGCACCCAGTGCGAGGCCGAGGGCTTTCGCAAGATCACCTACTACCTCGACCGCCCGGATGTGATGAGCACGTTCACCACCACGGTGATCGCCGAGCAGCATCGCTACCCGATCCTGTTGTCCAACGGCAACCCGATCGGCAGCGGCCCGGCTGACGACGGCCGCCACTGGGCAACCTGGGAAGACCCGTTCAAGAAGCCGGCCTACCTGTTCGCCCTGGTGGCGGGCGATCTCTGGTGCGTTGAAGACACCTTCACCCGCCAGTCCGGCCGTGACGTGGCGCTGCGCATCTATGTCGAGCCAGAAAACATCGACAAGTGCCAGCACGCGATGGTCAGCCTGAAGAAGTCGATGCGCTGGGACGAGGAAGTCTATGGCCGCGAGTACGATCTGGACATCTTCATGATCGTTGCGGTCAACGACTTCAACATGGGCGCCATGGAAAACAAGGGCCTCAACATCTTCAACTCCAGCTGTGTGCTGGCGCGTGCCGAAACGGCCACCGACGCCGCTCACCAGCGCGTTGAAGGGGTGGTCGCGCACGAGTACTTCCACAACTGGACCGGCAACCGCATCACCTGCCGCGACTGGTTCCAGCTGTCGCTCAAGGAAGGCTTCACGGTGTTCCGCGACGCCGAATTCAGCGCCGACATGAACTCGCGCACGGTCAAGCGCATTGAAGACGTGGCGTACCTGCGCACCCATCAGTTTGCCGAAGACGCAGGCCCGATGGCCCACCCGGTGCGCCCGGACAGCTTCATTGAAATCTCCAACTTCTACACCCTGACCATCTACGAGAAGGGCGCAGAAGTGGTCGGCATGGTCCGCACCCTGCTGGGCGCCGAGGGCTTCCGCAAGGGCAGTGACCTGTACTTCGAGCGTCACGACGGCCAGGCCGTTACCTGCGATGACTTCATCAAGGCCATGGAAGACGCCAACGGCGTTGACCTGACCCAGTTCAAACGCTGGTACAGCCAGGCCGGCACGCCGCGCCTCGAGGTCAGCGAAGCCTATGACAGCACAGCGCAGCGCTATAGCCTGACCTTCCGCCAGAGCTGCCCGCAGACGCCGGACAAGCGCGAGAAACTGCCGTTCGTGATTCCGGTCGCGCTGGGCCTGCTCGACGCCGACGGCAACGACCTGCCGCTGCGCCTGGACGGCGAAGCCAGCGCCCAGGGCAGCAGCCGCGTGCTGTCGCTGACCGAGGCCGAGCAGACCTTCACCTTCCTCGACATCGCCGCCAAGCCATTGCCGTCGCTGCTGCGCGGCTTCAGTGCGCCGGTCAAGCTGAGCTTCCCGTACAACCGCGACCAGCTGATGTTCCTCATGCAGCACGACAGCGACGGTTTCAATCGCTGGGAAGCCGGCCAGCAATTGTCGGTGCAAGTGCTGCAGGAGCTGATCGGCCAGCATCAGGCCGGCCAGCCGTTGAGCCTCGATCCGCGTTTGATCACTGCCCTGGCCACGGTCATCGGCAATGACGCGCTGGACCCGGCCATGGTCGCGGAAATGCTCTCGCTGCCAGGTGAGGCCTACCTGACCGAGATCAGCCAGGTGGCCGACGTCGACGCGATCCACACGGCCCGCGAATTTGCCCGCAAGCAGATCGCCGAGCAGCTGTTCGACGCCTTGTGGTCGCGCTATCAGGCCAACCGTGAAGTGTCGCGGCGCACGCCATATGTGGCGGCCGCCGAGCACTTCGCCCGGCGCAGCCTGCAGAACATCGCCCTGTCGTACCTGATGCTCAGCGGCAAGCCGCAGGTGCTGGCGGCGACCCTTGAGCAGTTCAAGGACAGCGACAACATGACCGAGCGCCTGACCGCGCTGGCGGTGTTGGTCAACTCGCCGTTCGAGGCAGAGCGCGCCGAAGTGCTGCAAGCCTTCGCCGAGCACTTCAAGGATAACCCGCTGGTCATGGACCAGTGGTTCAGCGTGCAGGCAGCCAGCTCGTTGCCGGGCGGCCTGGCGCGGGTCAAGGCGCTGATGCAGCACCCGGCATTCACCTTGAAGAACCCGAACAAGGTGCGCGCACTGATCGGCGCGTTTGCGGGGCAGAACCTGGTCAACTTCCACGCGGCCGACGGTTCCGGCTATCGCTTCCTGGCGGACCTGGTCATCGAGCTTAACGCGCTCAACCCGCAGATCGCCTCGCGCCAGCTCGCGCCGCTGACCCGCTGGCGCAAGTACGATAGCGCGCGTCAGGCGCTGATGAAGGCCGAGCTGGAGCGGATTCTGGTGTCGGGCACCTTGTCCAGCGACGTCTATGAGGTGGTCAGCAAGAGCCTGGCATGAACCTGGCGAGCGCCCGCGATCTGGCGTAGGAGCGGCCTTGCCGGGGCGCCGGACCGGTCGGAAAGGCCAGCGTAGCTGGCCCGGGGATATCGGCTGCGAAGCTGAAATCTGGGGCCGCTGCGCAGCCCTTTCGCGACACAAGGCCGCTCCTACGCCGACCGCGCAGCACCCCGGCGACGCGGTCGAAACAACAGGGCGCTGTCGCCGTTAACAAAACATAACGTCCCGCCAATTGTGTTGCCGCAGAACTCACCGCTAGGATGGCTCAAAGCTGTTGCAGGCCTCTGAATCAGGCTTCTTGCAGTGCCTGCACTGGATGACCCACCAAGAAAAATACAATAGGGGAAGGGCATGAGGGAACGGGTGATGGCGCACGCCAGGCCACTGGCCGCGGGCGCACTGTTGCTGCTGGGTATGTGGAGCGGCACTGTCGTCGCTGCTGCCGCCGAGGAGTACTCGACCGAATCGGCCAAGGCAGTCGACAACCTGCTGATCGACGCCGCCCACGCCGGCAAGCGCCTGGTGGTGGTCGGTGATCGTGGCCATATCCTGTTCTCCGACGACCAGGGCAAGACCTGGAGCCAGGCGCGCGTGCCGACCCGGCAACTGCTCACCGCGGTGTTCTTCATCGATGACAAGCGCGGCTGGGCAGTCGGTCACGACGCGCAGATCCTCGCCAGCAGCGATGGCGGCGCCACCTGGAGCAAGCAGTTCGAAGACCTCGCCCGCGAAGCGCCGTTGCTCGACGTCAGCTTTGTCGATGCCCAGCATGGCTTTGCCGTCGGTGCCTACGGCGCGCTGCTCGAGACCACCGACGGCGGCCAGCATTGGCAGGACGTCGCCGAGCGCCTCGACAACCCCGATCAACTGCACCTGAATGGCATCGCCGCGATCAAGGATTCCGGCCTGTTCATCGTCGGTGAGCAGGGCAGCATGTTCCGCTCCGGCGATAACGGCGCCACTTGGTCGCGCGTCGAGGGCCCGTACGAGGGCTCGTTGTTCGGCGTCCTCGGCACTGCCCAGGCGCACACCTTGTTGGCCTACGGACTGCGGGGCAACCTCTACCGCTCCAGTGACTTCGGCGACAGCTGGCAGCAGATCGCCCTGACCGCCAGTCGCGGCCCGCTGCAGTTCGGCCTGGCCAGCGCGGCGCTGCTCGAGGATGGCAGTATCGTCCTGGTCGGCAACGGCGGCAGTGTGCTGCGCAGCCGTGACGATGGCTTGACCTTCAGCGTATTCAACCGCGCCGACCGCATCGCCCTGGCCGGCGTCACCAGCCTGGCCGACGGCGGCTTGCTGCTGGTTGGGCAGGGCGGCATCCACCTGGCCAACGGCCAAGGCGCCGAGGAGCAGCAACCATGACCGGCCCGGAGCGCTTCGACATGCCCCAGCATCATCAGGACAAACCCACCCTGCTCGAGCGGATGATCTTCAACAACCGCCCGGTAGTGATCGGCCTCTGCCTGCTGGTGAGCATCCTGCTGTTCTGGCAGGCCACGCAGATTCGCCCCTCGACCAGTTTCGAGAAGATGATCCCGCTGCAGCACCCGTTCATCGAACAGATGCTCGAGCACCGCAATGACCTGGCCAACCTCGGCAACACCGTGCGCATCTCGGTCGAGGCGGTCAACGGCGACATCTTCGACAAGGATTACATGGAGACCCTGCGCCAGATCCATGACGAGGTGTTCTATATCCCGGGTGTCGACCGCGCCGGCTTGAAGTCGCTGTGGAGCCCCAGCGTGCGCTGGACCGAGGTCACCGAAGAAGGCTTCGCCGGTGGCGAGGTGATCCCCAACACCTACGATGGCAGCGCACAAAGCCTCGATCAGCTGCGCGACAACGTGCTCAAGTCCGGCCAGGTCGGGCGCCTGGTGGCGAACAACTTCAAGTCGAGCATCGTCGACGTGCCGCTGCTGGAGAGCTACCCCGATCCGCAGGACCCGGGCAAGCAGGTCAAGCTCGACTACCAGCAGTTCTCGCACCAGCTGGAAGAGAAGATCCGCGACAAGTTCCAGGCGCAGAACCCCAATGTGAAAATCCACATCGTCGGCTTTGCGAAAAAAGTCGGTGACCTGATCGACGGCCTGGTGATGGTGGTGCTGTTCTTCGGCGTGGCGCTGGCGATCACCTGGGTCCTGCTGTACTGGTTTACCTGGTGTATCCGCAGCACCATTGCCGTGTTGATCACCACCCTGGTGGCGGTGGTCTGGCAGTTGGGCCTGATGCACGCGGTGGGCTTTGGCCTCGACCCTTACTCGATGCTGGTGCCGTTCCTGATCTTTGCCATCGGTATTTCCCACGGGGTGCAGAAGATCAACGGCATCGCCCTGCAGTCCAGTGGCGCCGACAATGCCCTGACCGCTGCGCGGCGGACCTTCCGCCAGCTGTTCCTGCCGGGGATGATCGCGATTCTGGCCGACGCGGTGGGCTTCATCACTCTGCTGATCATCGACATTGGCGTGATCCGCGAGCTGGCCATCGGCGCCTCGATCGGCGTGGCGGTGATTGTCTTCACCAACCTGATCCTGCTGCCGGTGGCGATCTCCTATGTCGGCATCAGCAAAAAGGCCGTCGAGCGCTCCAAGCGCGACGCCACCCGCGAGCACCCGTTCTGGCGCCTGCTGGCCAACTTCGCCAGCCCTAAAGTGGCACCGGTGTCGGTTGCGCTGGCACTGGTCGCCTTTGGCGGCGGCCTCTGGTACAGCCAGAACCTGAAGATCGGCGACCTCGACCCGGGTGCCCCGGAGCTGCGCCCGGACTCGCGCTACAACCAGGACAACCACTTCATCATCAGCAACTACTCGACCAGTTCCGATGTGCTGGTGATCATGGTCAAGACGCCCTCGGAGAGCTGCTCGATCCACTCGACCCTGGCCCCCATCGACGAGCTGATGTGGACCATGCAGAACACCCCCGGGGTGCAGTCGGCAATCTCCCTGGTGAGTGTGTCCAAGCAGATGATCCGCGGCATGAACGAGGGCAACCTGAAATGGGAAACCCTCTCGCGCAACCCGGATGTGCTCAACAGCTCGGTGGCCCGCGCCGACGGCCTGTACAACGCTGACTGTTCGCTGGCGCCGGTGCTGGTGTTCCTCAACGACCACAAGGCAGAAACCCTTGAGCGCGTCACCGCCGCAGCCAAGGCCTTTGCCGATACGCACAACCGTGACGGCTTGCAGTTCCTTCTGGCGGCGGGCAATGCCGGCATCGAGGCGGCCACCAACGAGGTGATCAAGTCGGCCGAGCTGACCATTCTGATTCTGGTCTACCTGTGCGTGGCGATCATGTGCCTGATCACCTTCCGCTCGTTTGCCGCGATGCTGTGCATCGTCCTGCCGCTGGTGCTGACCTCGGTGCTGGGCAACGCGCTGATGGCGTTCATGGGCATCGGCGTCAAGGTCGCGACCTTGCCGGTGGTGGCGCTTGGCGTGGGTATCGGGGTCGACTACGGGATCTATATCTACAGCCGTCTGGAGAGCTTCCTGCGTGCTGGTCTGCCGTTGCAGGAGGCCTATTACCAGACCCTGCGCTCGACCGGCAAGGCGGTGCTGTTCACTGGTTTGTGCCTGGCCATCGGCGTGTGCACCTGGATCTTCTCGGCGATCAAGTTCCAGGCCGATATGGGCCTGATGCTGACCTTCATGCTGCTCTGGAATATGTTCGGTGCACTCTGGCTGCTGCCGGCACTGGCGCGCTTCCTGATCAAACCGGAAAAACTGGCAGGCAAGCAGGGCGGCTCGATCTTCGCCCACTGACGCTTGTGCGGTCAGGCCGCTGCGGTGAGCAGCGGGCCTGGCCCGGGTTTGGTTATACTGGACGCTTTGCGCATCAAGGTAGCCCCATGACCACCCTCGCCACTGCCCTCGCCACCAGCGACATGCTCCTGATCGATGGCCTGCACGCCTTCGGTTTCACCTTCGACGCCAGCGGCCTGGTGATCGAATGCATGGACGGGCGCAACCTCAAACGCTGGAAATTCACTGCCGAACAGGTCGCGGCCGCGGTCGGCGCAGGCGAAGAGTGGCGCCTCAACGATGACCAAGGCGAGCATGAGCTAGTCTGCATGAGTGCCGTGTACGGCTCGGACGAAGACGATGATGACCAGGAAGATGATCAGCCGCAGCTGGAAAACCCTGTTGAGCGCTAGTGCCCTGAGCGTTGTGCTTGGCACTGCGCAGGCCGCCACCCTGCTGGTTGGCAGCTATACCGAAGGCACTGCCAGCGAGGGTATCTATCGATATCAGTTCGATACAGCCAAGGGCCGTATCGAGCCGACCCCGCTGCAGGTGGTGAAGACGGTCAGCCCGTCCTGGCTGGTGCTGTCGGCCGACCAGCGCTTGCTGTTCGCCGTCAATGAAACCCCGCGCGGCCATGTCAGCAGTTTTGCAGTGAGCAGCAAGGGCGTGATCACGCCACTGAACCAGGTGTCCAGCGCCGGCGATGAGCCGACCCACGCCAGCCTCAGCCAGGATCAGCGCTACCTGTTCGTCGCCAACTACGCGGTCGCGCCCGACCTTGGTGGCAGCCTGGTGGTGCTACCAGTGGCCAAGGACGGCAAGCTCGGCGACATGGTGCAGCAGTTGGCGCACACGCCAAGCAAGGTCAACCCGGAGCGCCAGGCCGGCGCCCATGTGCATTCGGTCGTGCCTTCGGCCGAAGGCCTGCGTCTGTACGCCAGCGATCTGGGCGCCGACCGGGTGTTTGTCTACGCCTACGACGGCGCCAGCCCGACGCAGCCGCTGAGTCCGGCAACGCCGGCTTCGGTGAGCCTGCCGCCGGGCAGCGGCCCGCGCCATCTGTTGTTTGACGCGCTGGGCAAGCACGCCTATCTGACCCTCGAGATGAGCGCTGAAGTGGTGATGTTCGATGTGCGTGACGATGCCCTGATCGAGCGCCAGCGTCTGCCGCTGACCGACAGTCAAGACCCTGCCGCCAAGGCCGGCGGCGGCTTGCACCTATCGGCCGATGGGCGTTTCCTCTATGTGAGCAATCGCGGCACGGCCAATCAGATCGTGGTGTTTGCGATCGGCAAGCAAGATGGCCAGTTGAGCCTGTTGCAGCGGCGTTCGGTTGAGGGCGACCACCCACGTGAATTCGCTATCGATCCAAGCGGCAAGTATTTGCTGGTGGCCAACCAGAAGAGCAATCAGATCGTGGTCATGCACCGCGACCCACGCACTGGCCAACTCGGTGCAACGCTGCAGAAGTTCGACCAGCCGGCCCCGTCGGACCTGAAGTTTCTCGACTGAGTCAGCGCGCCATCACGGCCTTGAACAGGTCTGACACAAGCCAGCCCTGCAACCAGTCACGCAGCTGGGGGTAGGGCGCCTGGGCGAACCATAAAGGCTCGACCCCGGCGAACTGCCGCAGCAACGGCAACAACGCGGCGTCGGCCAGGCTTGGGTGCTGGGCCAGCAGGTACGGCCTGCCTTGCAGCAGCGCCTCCAGCTCCTCAAGCCATGATTCGGCCTGCAGGCGGTACTCCTCGCGAGTGTGCTCGGGGTAACGCTCGGCATACTTGTACAGGTTGACCTGAGCCTTGAAGGTGCTGTCATTGCGAGCAATCAGGGCGTTTGCCTGCACAGCTGCCGCTGGATCATCGCGTAGTAGCCAGTCCTGCGGGTCATGCTGAAGCAAGGCCCAGCGCATGATATCCAGGCTCTCTTCCAACACCTCGGCGCCGGTGTCCAGCACCGGCACCGTGCCTTTGGGCGACAACGCCAGCAGCTCGGGCGGCTTGTGCTTCATCGACACTTCACACACCTCGACGGTGCAGCCAGCATACGCCAGCGCCAGCCGCGCGCGCATGGCCCAGGGGCAGCGGCGAAACGAGTAGAGGATCATCCCCAGACCTCCACCTCGCTCAGGCCATTGCCCTGGCGCCGGACCTGGATCTGCACCGGGATGCGCTCGTGCATCTCCTGCACGTGGGAGATCACTGCCACCTTGCGCCCTTGCGCCTGCAGGCCGTCCAGCGCATCCATCGCCAGTTGCAGTGACTCGGGGTCAAGGCTGCCGAAACCTTCGTCGATGAACAGCGATTCGATGCGCAGGGTGCTCGAGGCCATCGAGGCCAGGCCCAGGGCCAAGGCCAGCGACACCAGGAAGGTCTCGCCGCCGGACAACGAGTGCACCGAGCGCAGTTCGTCGCCCATCTCGGTATCCAGCACCAAGAGGCCCAGTGCGCTGCCGCCACGCTTGAGGCGGTAGCGCTTGGCCAACTGGCGCAGTTGGCTGTTGGCATGGTGCAGCAGCAGGTCGAGGTTGTAGCCCTGAGCGATCTTGCGGAACACATCGCCCGAAGCCGAGCCGATCAAGCTGTTCAGGCGCGCCCAGCGTTGCCACTGTTGCTGGGCCTGCTCGATTTCAGCGGCAAGGGCGCTGTGCGCGTGCTGCCGGCGTTGGTCGTCGGCCTGCTGCGCGCGCAGCTCGGCGCATTGTTGCTCATGCCCGACCAGCTGTTGCTGCAAGTCGGCGAGGTGCTGCTCGAGTTGCTCGCTGGACAGCTCGGTCCGAGCCTGTTGGTTGTGCTGTTGCAGGCGCTGCTCGCGCTCCTGCAGCAGTACCCGGCCTTGCTCGATGGCCTTGTCGACGCTATGCAGTTGCTGGCGCAGCGCGTCGAGCGTGGCTTCATCGACACTGAGCAAGCGCTCAAGGCCCGCATCATCGAGTTCTGGATGGGCCGCTCGCCATTGGCTGATCTGGCCCTGCAGCGTCTGCTGTTCCTGCTCCAAGGCCTGCTGGCGTTGCTGATTGGCCTTGAGTTCAGCAGCCAGTTGCACGCTTTGGCTGTGGGCGTCCTGCAGCGCTTGCACGGTGCTGGCCTCAACGCTGCGGGCGTGCTCGACCTGCTGCTCAAGGTGCTGCTGCCAGGCACCGGCATTGGCGTGTTCGCCAAGCAGTTCGGCGAGCACGCTGCGCGCCTGTTGTTGCTGCTCGGCAAGGCTTGCGAGTTGTCTGTGCAGCTCGCTCTGGCGTTGCAGCCGGCTCTGCTGCTGGTCGGCCAGACGCTGCTGCTGTTGCAGGCGTTGTTGCTGCTCGTTTTGCTCGTCCTTTTGCTGCTCCAGCTGTTGCAGGCGCTGGGCCACCTGTTGATCGAGGGCGAGAAACGCATGGGCTGGCTCGTCGCGCAGGGCCTTGAGGATATCGCCGGGCAGGATCTCGGCAAAATCGGCCAGGGTCTGCTCCAGGCGTTGCTGATCGGCGGCCATGGCCTGGTGCTGCTGATCCAGGCGCTGCTGTGCTTGCTGCTGCGCGTCGCTGGCGGCCTGCACTTGCTGGGTCAGTCGGGCGGCGTCTTTCTGCAGGGTGAGCAGGGCGCTCTGGCGTTGCTCGTCGCGGTTGATTTCTTCTTCGAGGCGGCGCAGCTGGCCGTCCAGCCAGGCACTGCGGGTGCTGTCGGTTTGGGTGCTGAGCGATGGCCACAAAGCGTGCGCTTGCAGCTCCTGCTGCAGCGGTAGCAGTTGTTCGCTCAGCTGTAGCTGTTGCTGCTGGTACTCCTTGCCCTGGCTGTTGAGCATACCGACCTGGGTGCGCAACTCGACCACGCGGGCATTGAGCGCCTCGACCTGAGCCAGCGCTGCAGCCTCTTCGACCTGGTCATGCCGGCCCAGGCTTTGCAGCAGGGCTTCAGGCTGATGGAACGGGTGCTCGGCGCTGCCGCACACCGGGCACGGCTCGCCATCACGCAGTTGCCCGCGCAGCTCCTCGACACTGGTGTTGCGCGCCAGGCGTTGGCGTTCAAGCAGTTGCCGGGTCAATGTCAGAGCCTGCTCGGCGGTGTCCAGTTCGGCCTTGGCCGCCTGGCCTTCGCTGATCAGTTGCTGACGCTGCTGCAAGCCTTGCTGCTGACGTTCGCGCACGCTGTGCAGGGTGTGCTGCAGTTCCTGCTCGCGAGCGTGCAGGCGGGACAATTGCTCGACCGCGCGCTGCTGCTTGCGCTGCTCCTGGAGCAAGGTGCCGAGCAGGTCCAGCTGTTCGGCCAGGGCGTGCGGTTCGGCGCCGGCTTCGTGGAACAGCACCTCGATAGCGGCGCGTTGCTCCTGCAGCAGGGCATTGGCCTGGCTGGCCTGGGCTTGCAGGCTGGGCAACTCGTCGCGGCCTTGGCTGAGGCGGTTGCCGATCTGCAGCAGTTGCTGCAACTGGCCGCGGTAGGCCTGCCAGGCGCTGCTGATAGCAGCCAGTGCGGCGCTGTCGGCCAGCGCGGCGTCGATGGCGGCGAGCTGCTGCTGGCTGTGCTGCTGTTGTTGCTCAAGCTGCTGCAGCTGCGACTGGCCTTCGCTGACGGCCTGATCGGCTTGGGCACCGACAGTGGCCAACTGCGCCAGCTCTGTGTCGAGGCGGGCCAGGTTGTCCTGAGCAGCAAACGCCTGGCGCAGGTTCGCGGCGCTGTCGGTGTGTTTAGCCTGCGCTTGTGCCAGCGCCTCGCGGGCAGCTTGCAGGGCCTGCTGCAACTGCTCGCTATGGCTGTGCAGGTTGCGCTGCTCAACCAGTTGCGCCGCGACCGCTGCGGCCAGCGGAGTAAGCTCGCCGGCCAGCGCCAGTTGCCGCTGGAACTGATGACGCTGCGGCGCCAGGCGCTCGAGGTGTTGCAGGTCCAGGCGCTGTCCGGCCAGTTGCTGCCAGTCGTGTTCGGCACTGTGCAAGGCCTCGCGAGCCGCGCTGAGTTGCTGCTGCAGCTGCACCTGATCGCGCAGCCAGGCGCGTTGCTGGTCCAGTTCGCGTTCGCGCGCCTGCTCGGCCTTGAGCAGCTGTTGCGCCTGCTCCAGGCGCTGGTCAAGCTCGGTACGCTCGGTTTCGACCATCGGCAGCAGGTGGCTGGCGCGCTCCTGCAAGCCCTGATAGACCTCGCCGGCCTGCTTGGCCTTGGCAAACGCCCGTTGGCCGAGGCGGGTGTAGATGGCGGTGTTGGTGAGCTTTTCCAGCAAGTCGCTGCGCTCGCGGTCATCGGCCTTGAGAAACGCGCTGAACTCGCTCTGGGCGAGCATCACGGCGCGGGTGAACTGCTCGAAGTTCAGGCCCAGGCGTGCCTCGACCAGTTGCTTGTATTCGTTCTTGCCGCTGCCCAGCAGTTGCTCGCCATCCAGGTCGTAGAGGCTCTGGCGACTCATCTGCAACTTGCCATTGGCCTTGTCGCGGGCGCGGTTGGCCTCCCAGCGGGCGCGGTAACGCTTGCTGTCGATACCGACGAAGTCGACTTCGGCATAGCCGCTGCCGGTGCCGCGCCGCAGCAGGTTGCGCGGGTCGTAGGTGGGGATGTCGCCATCGGCGTCCGGCACCTTGGCCTCACGGCCGATGTCATTGAGCCGCGGCACGCTGCCGAACAGCGCCAGGCACAGGGCGTCGAGCAGGGTGCTCTTGCCGGCGCCGGTGGGTCCGGTAATCGCGAACAGGCCGGCACTGGCCAGCGGTTCGGCGGTGAAGTCGATGTCGATCGGGCCTGCCAGCGAGGCGAGGTTTTTCAGGCGAATGGCCAGAATTTTCATGGCTGTTCCTCCTCCAGCTGCACATCCTGCAGGAGCAGGGCAAAGTCGCTCAGGGTCTGCTCATCGACCGGGTTGCCGTAGGCCTGCTCCCAGACGCGGCTGAACAGGTCTTGCGGAGTCATCTGACTGAGTTCGACGAACTGCAATTGGTCCTCGTCCAGCGCGCTGCGGCCGGCGTACTCGGCGCTGATCCGCACCAGCCGCACCGCTTTGCCTTGCAGGGCGCTCTCGATCTGCTGGCGCAGGTCGGGCTGCGGTTCGTCGAGGCGCACACGTACTTCCAGCCACGGTTGACGGTTGGGGTCTTCCAGCAGGTCGATCACCGGCAGCTCGGCCAGTTGCTCGAGCAGCTCGGCCAGCGGCGCCGGGCCGATCCGCTGCAGCGCCACCGCCCGTGGGACCAGGCGCGGCTCGACGCTGACCAGTTGGCTGCCTTCAAGCTCGATCTCCAGCACCTGGTGCGGATAGCCGATCTCGGCAAACGACAACGGAATCGGCGAGCCGCTGTAGCGGATGCGCTCCTCGCGGTTGACCTTCTGCGGCTTGTGCAGATGGCCCAGGGCAACGTAACTGATGGCGGGATCGAACAGCTTGGCCGGCAGCGCTTCGGCGTTGCCGATGATCAGGCTGCGTTCGGAGTCTTCCGAGATCGAGCCACCGGCCATGTGCGCATGGCTGATGGCGACCAGCGCCTGGTCTTTCTTGCGCTTGGCCATGGCGGCTTTGATCAGTTGCTGGTGCACCTGGGTGATGCCCTGCACATAGTCGTCGCCCAGCTGTGGGCCGGTGACTTCGGCCGGGCGCAGGAACGGCAGCGCCAGGCACCAGGCGGCGACCTTGCCACGGCTGTTGGTCAGCGGGATCAGCAAGCGCTCAGCGTCGAGCTGGCCCTCATCGAGCCAGTGCACCCGGCCCAGGGCATGGGTGCGCAGGCGGCGCATGAGCAGGCCGGGCAGCTCGATGCGCGAGCCGGAGTCGTGGTTGCCGGCGATCATCACGATGTCCAGCTTGGGCTGTTGCTCGTGGGCCTCGACGATGAACTGGTAGAGCCGCTCCTGGGCTTTGACCGGCGGGTTGACCGTGTCGAAGATATCGCCGGCGATCAGCAGCGCATCGGGTTGGCGCAAGTGCAACTGGCCCAGCAGCCAGGTGAGAAAGCAGGCGTGTTCGAAGTCGCGTTCCTGGCCATGCAGGCTTTGGCCAAGGTGCCAGTCGGAGGTGTGGAACAGACGCATGAATAACCTGTTTGAAGTGAATTCGAGGGAAGCAGCGGTCGCGGCGCATGGTAACTCAACGGGTCAGCCGCGCCGGGCTACTTCGGATAGAGCGGCGGCAAGCTGCCGCCATCGCCGACCGGGTCGAGCAACTGCTCGGCCGGCGGAATCGCATTGATCGCACGCCACAGATCGTCGCCCTGCCAGTGCTGGCCGCTCTCGCTGTACAGCGCGCCGTTCAAGCCATCCAGCGCATCCGACAGCGGCACGAAGCGCGCCGCCATCTCGGCCAGCGTCTCCGGATGCTGGCGCGCCCAGGCATCCAGGGCCTGGCGGGTCGCCTGCGGGTCGTTGGCCTGGCACGCGCGTTTAAGGTCATCGAGCAAGGTCCGCGGGCTCGGGCCGGTCTGCGCCGCACGCAGCACCGCTGGCTGCGAGCGGGCTCGCCACCACAGGGTGAAACCGAGCACAGTGCTCAGGGCCAGCAGCAGGGTTGCCAGTTGCCACGGCCAGAGCAGGCGACTGGATGAACTGCTGTCACCCACCGGCGTCTCGGCGCTCAGGGCCGGGTTGTCCTGCACGCTGAGGCTGCGCGCCGGCAGGCTGGTGTTTTCCAGATGGTCTTCGCGGGTGTTCCACCAGGTGACTTCCAGCGCCGGCAGGGTCAACTCGCCGCTGTGGGTCGGCACCAGCGCTTCGCGCTCTTCGCGGTTGGCGGTCATGCCGCGCTCGGTGACCTCGTTGCGCAGCAGTGGCTGGTCCGGGTAGCGGCGCAGGCCGATGATTTCGGTGGCCGGCAGCGGCGCCAGCTGGGTGCTGGAGAGGCCGTCGGCGCGCAGCGTAATACTGCGCGTCAGCGAGTCGCCGATCTGCACGGTTTGTTTGCTCGGGTCCGGGTTCCAGTGTTCTTCCAGGGTCAGGCTGCGCGCCGGTAGCCAGGCGGCGCCGGCTGGGTAATTGGCCGGTATCGGCCGCACGCTCAGGCGCAGCGGCAACGAGCTGACCTGGACCTGGCGGCCTGCGCGCGGGGCAGCAGACGGCTGCTCGCCGGTATCAGCGGCAGCAGCGGTGGCGGTAAAGGTCATCGGTGGAATATCGAGCGTGCCGCTTTGCTGCGGATACAGCGCGTAGCGCGTTTCGATCACGCCATGGCGCACGCCGTTGATCTCTTTCTCATAAGTACGCGACTCACCCAGCGGCTCGACCTTGGCGTTGTCCAGTTGCAATGGGCTGAGGCTACTGTCGTCATACAGCGACACCGAATGATAGATGCGCAGGGTCAGCACGGCCTGGGCCTGAACGTAGACATCGTTGTTGTCCAGGGTCGCCTCGACGAACACCTGCGAGGCGCTTTCCGGGCGGTTGTCGCCGGCCTGCAGCACTTGCACCTCGATCGGCTGGCTGAACGACTGGCCCAGTTGCAGCGCGGGAATGCTCAGGCTGCCGCTGCGCCTTGGCAGCAGGGTGATGATCCAGCGGGTGCTGGCGCGGGTCTCGCCATCCAGCGTGTGCAGGCTGTTGAGCTGGCGCGTGCCACGCACATCGAAGTCGCCCTCCAGCGCACGCAGGTCGGGTTTGCCGAACTGGGTGACGTCCTCGCTTTCGAGGATCAGCTCCAAGGTTTCGCCGGCTTCCAGGCGGGTGCGATCGACGCTGGCCTGCAGCGGCGGTTGGGCCTGGACCTGAAGCATCCAGAGCAGACTGACAAGCAAGACGCCGCAGCGACTCATCGTGGGGTTTCCTGATGCAATTGCTGTTCATACCAGAATTTGCGCCGCAGCAGCTGCGCAGGGTTGTCCGGGATCTCCCGCAGCCACTGTTCCAGGGCCTGGCGTTGTTCGCCATCGAGGCTGGTGGAAACCGGGCGTTGCGGCGGTTGGGTAAGGTTATCGTCGTCACCCGCCTGATTGCCGGCGGGGGGCGGGGTGTTGCTGGCGCTGTCGCCTTGCTCCTGGCCGGCCTTGGCCTGGGGCTGGTCGGCATCGCCGGGTGCCTGATCGCTGGCCGAGCTGCTGTTGCCGTCGGTGTCCTTGCCGGGGGCGCCTTGTGCATCTTCCTTGGCTTGCTGCTCTTCGGCTTGGGCCTTGGCCTGGCGCTGCAGCAACAATTGCTGGACCAGCGCCTGGTTATCCAGCGCCGCTTGTAGATCCGGGCGCCGTTCCAGGGCCTGCTCGTAGGCGTCCAAGGCGGCTTCCAGCTGATCGGCGCGAGCCAGTGCGTTGCCTCGATTGTAGTGTGCGGCGGCGGAACTGCCTTGGGCGAAGGCCTTGGCCGCGCCTTCATAGTCGCCGGCCTGGTACAGGGCCATGCCGCGCCATTGCGGGTCTTCGAAGTGGCGCGCGGCAGCGGCGGGGCGTTGCTGTTCCAGCAGGCGCTGGCCTTGCTGGTCGGGGCGCAGCCACAGGTCGTTGAATTCAAAGGCCTGGCTGGGCTGCGGCAGGGAGAACAGCAGCGGCAGGCAGAACAGCCAGCCACGCCGCCCGGCGCAGGCGGCCAACAGCAGCAGCGGTAGCAGCAACCAGTAACCCTGATCAGCCCAGCTGTCCAGTTGCACGGTCTGGCCGTCGCTGCGCAGGGCGCGTGGATTGTCGTACAGGCCCAGCCCGCGCAGGTCGAGGTCGTCGATGCGGGCGTGGCGGTAGCGGCCACCGGTGCTGTTGATGAAGCCCTTGAGGCTGGCGCTGTCCAGTCGTGGCAAGAGGATTGCGCCTTGCTCATCCTTGAGGAACTCGCCGTTTGCCTGGCGGACCGGCGCGCCTTCGCTGCTGCCGATGCCGAGCATCAACAGGTTTGGTCCTTGCCGGCCCAGGGCACGCAGAATGCCATCGCGTTCGCTATTGCTCAGGGATGAGCCGATCAATAGCAGGCGGCCTTGGCCGAGGCCGCTCTGGGCGAGCAGGGCCAGCCCCTTTTGCACGGCGAGGTCGGCGCGTTGGCCGGGTTGCGGCATGATCGACGGGTCGATCGCTTCCAGCAGGTTACGCGTGGTGCCAAGGTCATCCGACAGCGGCACCAGCGTGTGCGCACTGCCGGCGTAGACCACCAGCGCGGTCTGGCTGTCGCGGCGGTGCTCGAGCAGGTCGAGGATCTTGCGCCGGGCCTGTTCGAGGCGATTCGGCGTGCTGTCCTCGGCGAGCATCTGCGGGGTCAGCTCGAGCATGATCACCAGCGGGTCGGCCGGGCGCTGGCGGGTTTCCTCGACGCGTTGCCAGCTGCTGCCGAGCAGGGCCAGTACGATCAGTAGCCAGGCACCGCCGAGGGCGATCCATGGCAGCTTGCTGTTGCTGCCACTGCCGCCACCGAGCAATACCGCATGAAACTGCGCCGGCAGAATCATCTGCCAGCGGCCCGCGCGCTTGCGCCGATGCCACAGCTTGAACAGCAGCCAGACCAGCAGCGGCACGGCCAGCAACCACAGCGGGCGCAGCCATTGGGGCCACAGATCGATCATCGCCGCCTCCGCAGGCGCAGACGCTTGAGGCGCTGGCGCCATTCAGGGTGCGGTTGCAGAAAACGTGGCCGGCGCAGGGCGCGCTGCAGCAGGTTGTCAGGCCATAGCGTGGTAATCACCAATAACACGCTGAGCAGCAGCACCAGAGCCAGCGGCCAGGCGTAGAGTTCTTTCGCGGTGCGGGTCTGGGTCGGTTGCTGAGCGACCGGTTCAAGCTGATCGAGGCTGTCGCCGATGGCATCCAGTTCAGCACCATCATGGGCGCGGAAGTATTTGCCGTGGGTGATGTCGGCGATTTCGCGCAGCGACGCTTCGTCCAAGTCCAGACTTGGGTTGAGGCCGAGTAAACCGGGAGTGCCGCTGGCTTCGGGGTTGGCACCAATGCCGATGGTATAAATGCGCACGTTCTCCTGGGCCGCCAGGCGGGCCGCGGTCAGCGGATGAATCTGCCCGCCGTTGTTGGCGCCGTCGGTGATCAGCACCAGCACCCGGCTCTGCGCCGGGCGTTGGCGCAGGCGCTTGACGGCCAGGCCAATGGCGTCGCCGATGGCGGTATTTTTGCCGGCGATGCCGATTTGCGCTTCGTCGAGGAAGGTGCGCACGGTACGTCGGTCGAAGGTCAGCGGCGCTTGCAGGTAGGCCTCGCTGCCGAACAGGATCAAGCCGACCCGGTCGCCCTGGCGATCCTGGAGAAAGTCGCCCATCAGCGCCTTGACCAGGTCCAGCCGGCTGATTTCGTCGTTCTGCCACTGCATGTCGGGGAAGTCCATCGAGCCGGACACATCAACGGCCACCAGCAGGTCGCGACCGCTGGCTTCCACCGGTACCGGTTCGCCCAGCCACTGCGGGCGCGCCGCTGCCAACAGCAGCAGCAGCCAGATCAGCACGAACGGCGCCTGCTGGCGCCAGGTGGGCAGATTGAGACGGGCACGGCGCCCGGCCAGGCCTTCGAGTTCGTTCATGAAGCCGACCTTGAGCACCGGCTCGCCGCTGTCGGCAGCCGGCAGCACCAGCCGTGCCAGCCACGGCAGCGGCAGCAGCACGAAGATCCACGGCCAGGCCAGTTCAAACATGCTTGCGAATCCAGATTTCGACCGCCTGGCTGAGGCCGACGATGGCTTTGTCGTCGAGCTTGCACTCGGGCTTGTAGGTGCCTTCGACCAGCACCATCCAGCGGGTCAAGCCTGCCGCCGGGCAGCGGTTGTCGAGAAACGCCAGCCACTGCCGGCCACTCAGGGTATGGCTGTTGGCGCCCGGATAATGGTTGCGGCACAGGCGTTTGAGCAGCGCGTTGATCTGCTGCAGCCAGGCACCGGCCGGCGCGCCGTCGTAGGGGCGCGGCAGGCGCGCGAGTTCGGCCAGGGCTGCTTCGCGGACCGGGTCAAGCGGCAGTTCGGCGCGCACTACGCGGCGTTTGCCCGGGCGCCAGTAGCGTTGTCGCCACAGGCCCCAGGCGAGCACCGGCAGCAGTGCCAGCAGCAGCCACCAGCCGGGCGCCGGCGGCCACAGGCTGATCGCCGGCGGCGCCAGCAACGGTTGCAGCTCGTCCAGCGGGTTCACTTGCGGTGCCCCGGGCGCTGCGCGTTGAGGTATTCACGCAGTTGCTCGACCATCTCGCTCTGGGTGCTCAGCGGCATCAGCACCACACGCAGTTTCTGCGCCAGCAGTTCCCAGCGCTCGATCCGCGCTTCGGCTTGCTGGCGGTAGGCCTGGCGCAGATTGCCGTCGAGGGTATCCAGCTCCAACTGCGCGCCGCGTTGGCCGAAGCGCAGCAGGCCGGCGGCAGGCAGGGCATGATCGAGTGGGTCGGAAACCGGCATCAGCAGCACATCGCAATGGCGTGAGAGCATCGACAGATGCTGCTCGATGCCTTCGCTGAGGGCGCGCTCATCGCAGATGACGATGGCCAGGCTGCCTGGGCGCAGGACTTCGCGCGCCCGGCGCAGGGCCAGCGACAGGCTGTCGGCCTGAGGCACGGCCTCGGGGTGCAGTGACTGATTGACCTTGGCCAGGCGGTTGAGCAGCTGCAACAGGCTTTGCTTGCTGCGCCTTGGCTTGACTTCATAGTGCTCGTTATCGCCGAACACCAGCCCGCCGATGCGGTCGTTGTGGCCCAGTGCCGCCCAACCGAACAGCGCAGCCGCCTGAGCCGCCAGCACCGATTTGAAGGTCAGCCCGGAGCTGAAGAACAGGCGCTGGCTCTGCTCGACCATGATGAAGATCGGCCGCTCGCGCTCTTCATGGAACAGCTTGGTGTGCGGCTCCTGGGTGCGCGCGGTCACCCGCCAGTCGATGTTGCGCACGTCGTCGCCGGCCTGGTAGACCCGCACCTGGTCGAAATCGACCCCACGCCCGCGCAGCTTCGACAGGTGCAGGCCCACCAGCGGGCTGCGCTGGCCGGGCCGCGAGAACAGCTGAATCTCGCGCACGCGGTGGCGCATGTCGATCAGCTCGCTGAGACTGGTGCGGATACCGGGTTCGGCCAATTGTGCGGTGGGCATGGGCGTCAGGCGACCGCGAAGCCGCGCAGGTCTTGCCGCGCTATGCGTGCGTCAGGATGGTGCATGGTTGACGGTTCCTGGGTAGGGAGCGCATCGGCCAGGGGGCGAGCTGCGCAGAGCGCAATACTTTAAAGCATCCGCAGCATTGCCGGCCAACGTGAATGCTAAAAAACTGACTGCAACTGCGGCGTGTGGCCTTCGTCTGCACCGCTGATCACACGGTACTCACAGATTTGGCTGATGCTCGCGTGCAGGCCGTGTGCCGTTCAATGGTGCCCTTGATCACGGAGGTTCAACCATGGCAACGGAACATGAGCCAACCACGCTGCGTATCGGCGTGTTTTTCGATGGCACAGGCAACAACCGCAGCAACGCCGTCAAAGGGGACGAGCCTGTGCCCGAGCAGGCAACGGGTAGCTACGCGAGTGCACTCTCCAATATAGCCTTGTTGTATGACGCCTACCCAGTCGCGCGAGGATTTCTGAGCCTGTATGTTGAAGGGCCAGGAACCCTCCAGGGCAAACCGGATTCCGACATTGGCTGGTATACCGGTAGCGGCGGAACCGGGGTTCGTCAACGCCTCGGGCAAGCTGCCTTGGCCCTGGCCGCGAAATTACAGGCCTGGCGACAGAGCCATCCCTCGGTGCAGCTTCAGGCGCTGAAATTTGACCTGTTTGGTTTCAGTCGCGGTGCGGCTGGCGCGCGAGCGTTTGCCAATGACCTAGGCAAAGGCACTCAAAGCCTGCTTGCGCAAGCCTGCGATTTCTCACCATGCCTGGGATGGGAGCAGGGCGTCGCTATCGACTTCATAGGTCTATTTGACACCGTCGGGGCCATCGTCGAACCGCTGAAGTTCAATTTCACCTCGACCAATGGCGACTACGGACAGTTGCATCTGGCCCTGGCGCCGGGCGTCGCCGGCAAGGTCATACAGTTGGTAGCGGCTGACGAGCATCGCTACAACTATCCGCTGGTCGCGACCGGCAACGACCTGCGTTTGCCCGGTGCCCATGCCGATCTCGGCGGCGGCTATCTGCAAGTGAGCCGCGAAAAAATCGACCTGTCTCGTGTGCAAACGAGTGATTTGAATGCGGATGCCGATCCGTTCGACAGCGAGGCTTACGCTGCGGCGCTCGCGCTGGCCGCAGACTATACCGATGTACCTGGGCTCACGCCGCAAGTGCGGGTGTGGGAAGCGCTGGCAGGCTTGCTTGGACACCGCAAGACCGTGAATGCCGTGCTGCATCGTGAGCGCGAGGTTCATGGTCATTTGTCGCGAGTCTATCTGAGGATCATGCATGCCCTTGCGGTCGACTCGCAGGTGCCGATGCAGCCGCTGTCGGCGCCCTCGCCAGGATGGGAGCTGCCTCAGGATTTGCTGGTTATCGCTGGCAAACTGGAAGATTTCGCCCTAGGCCGCTCGGCGGAGATTGGCCTGACCGAGACAGAGCGACACTTGCTGTACCGCAAATACGTGCACACCACGGCGAATTGGGAGGCATTCACTGCCTGCGGGTTTCTGCCAGACGATCTGGTCTATCTCAACCGCCCGGCTGATGAGGGGCGGTTGGTAGAGCCAAACGTCTGATCGGCCTCAGGCAACGGCAACCACATCAAGGATGCGCTGGACCACGCGGTCCTGATCGACCCCGGCCGCTTCCGCCTCGAACGACAGGATCACCCGGTGGCGCAGCACGTCGAACAGCACCGCCTGGATATCCTCGGGGCTGACGAAGTCGCGCCCGGCCAGCCAGGCGTGCGCACGGGCGCAACGGTCAAGCGCGATAGATCCACGCGGGCTGGCGCCGTAGGCGATCCAGTCAGCCAGGTCGCTGTCGAACTTGGCCGGGGTGCGCGTGGCCATCACCAGTTGCACCAGGTATTCCTCCACTGCATCGGCCATGTACAGGCCGAGGATTTCCTTGCGCGCAGCAAAAATCGCCTGCTGGCTGACCCGCCGCTCGGGCTTGGTCTCGCCATTGAGCGCCTCGCCGCGGGCCTGCTGCAGAATGCGCCGTTCGACTGCCGCGTCGGGGAAGCCCATCTTGACGTGCATCAGGAAGCGGTCGAGCTGAGCTTCGGGCAGCGGGTAGGTGCCTTCCTGCTCGATCGGGTTCTGCGTGGCCATCACCAGAAACAGCGGCGACAGGTCGTAGGTGCTGCGGCCGACACTGACCTGGCGCTCGGCCATGGCCTCGAGCAGTGCTGACTGAACCTTGGCCGGCGCGCGGTTGATCTCGTCGGCCAGCACCAAGTTGTGAAAGATCGGCCCCTGCTGGAAGACAAAGCTGCCGGTTTCCGGGCGGTAGATCTCGGTTCCGGTGATATCGGCGGGGAGCAGGTCGGGGGTGAACTGGATGCGGTGGAATTGCGCCTCGACGCCCTCGGCCAGCTCCTTGATCGCCTTGGTCTTGGCCAGCCCCGGGGCGCCTTCGACCAGCATGTGGCCATCGGCAAGGAGGACGATCAGCAGGCGTTCGACCAGTTTTTCCTGGCCCAGAATCTGGGAGGAAAGAAAGGTGCGTAGCGCGTTCAGCGCTTCACGGTGTTCCATCGGCGACGGTTCCTGGAGAGAGGCCGGGGAGTTGCCAGCAGGCAGCCCGGGCAGGGCCTGCTACTTTAATCCATCCGGGGTGGTGACGACCAATGGCAGAGGCGAAATTTATCGCTGGCACAGGCTGTTGGGTGTCACAGGCCACTGCCCTGTTTGCAGTGAGGTCGCCAACAGGGCGGTGGCGCTGGGCGGCCGTCAGTTTTTCGAGCTGGAGTGCTTGCGGCCTTGATCAAAGAACGCAAACACCACAACCAATATCCCGGCAATGGTCAGCATCAGCGCGACGCCGTCGGTGGAATGCGTCGCCGAGCTGGCCACCAGGGCCAGCCCGCCCAACGGCGCCAGGCCGCCGGCCACGGCGGTACCGACTTCGCGGCCCGTGCCAAACCCGGATGAGCGGGTCTGGGTCGGGAACTGGCGGCTGAGGAACGAGCCCTGCGGGGCAAACATCATCGGTGCCAGAATCCCGGTGCCGATCCCGATCGCCAGGTAGATCATGCTCGGCTCGCCGGTGCTCAGCAACTGCAGGAATGGGTAGGCGAACAGGGCAGACAGCACGCCACCCAGCATCAACACGGTCTTGCTGCTCCAACGGTCGCACAGCCAACCGAAGAACGGCACGGCAAAGATCGCAACCAGGCTGGCGATGGTCACCGACAGCGACGTGACGTGCGCCTCTACACCTTTGAACTGGGTCAGGTAGGCCAGCGAGAATGTCTTGAAGATGTAGCTCAGGGCGTTGTAGCCGATGGCGACGAAGAACACCACTGCGAGGCCTTTCAGGTCATTTTTGAACAGCAGTTTCAGCGGTGATATCTGCGGCTTGGCGTCGGAGCGATCGAGTTCCTTGAAGTCTGGGGTTTCCGGAATGCTCTTGCGCACCCACAGGCCCACTGCCACCAGCACGATGCTGGCAATGAACGGAATGCGCCAGCCACCGGCGAGCAGGAAGTCATTGCCATTCATGGTCAGCAGGTAGACGGTCAGCGACGACAGCAGCAGGCCCAGATTCAAGCCCAGTGCCGGCCAGGCGCCTTGGCTGCCGCGCTTGCCTTCGCTGGCATGTTCATAGGAGGTAACGGCCGCCCCCGACAGCTCTGCGCCCGCACCCAGGCCTTGAATGATCCGGATCACCACCAGCAGGATCGGCGCCCACACGCCGATCGTTGCATAGCTTGGAATCAAGCCGATCAGCGCGGTGCATACGCCCATCATGCAAAAGGTGATCACCAGTACGTGTTTGCGTCCGAACCGGTCGCCCAGGTAGCCGAACAGGACGCCGCCGAAGGGCCTGGCGATGAAGCCGATGGCGAATGTCGAGAACGCCAGCAGCGATGCCACGGCAGGGTTGCTGGCGTCGAAGAAGATCTTCGAGAAGACGATCGCGGCCATGGTGGCGTACAGGTAAAAGTCGTACCACTCCAGCATCGAGCCGAAAATGGTCGCCGCGGCCACTTTGCGCAGGCGTTTGCGTGTCTGTTCTGGCGTTTCACTTGCGGTCACTGCTGCTTGATGTACCGACATCTGATTGTCCTTATTGTCTTTGTAGTTAGGGGTGCAGCTCAGCGGGCGTTGAGGATCTTTTCGGCGATCATCTGACCGATCGGGATGGCCGAGGTGGCAGCGGGCGAGGGCGCATTGCAGACATGCACCATGCGCGGTGTCTCGGCGAACAGAAAGTCATGTACCAGGCTGCCGTCACGCATCACCGCCTGGGCACGGATGCCGGCTTCGTAGGGCAGCAGGTCGTCGACCTCGAGCGACGGGCAGTACTTGCGGCACTGCTGCAGATAGCCGCGTTTGAACAGCGAGTTCTTCATCTCGGCGGTACCCGAGCCGAGGTTGTTCCATAGGGTTTTCCAGAAGCCCGGGAAACGCGCGAATTCGCCGATATCGGCCCAGTTGCGGGCGAACTTGCGGTAATCCTCGCGGGCAAAACCGAGTACCGCGTTGGGTCCGACGGTTACACTGCCGTCGATCATGCGGGTCAGGTGGACCCCCAGAAACGGCAGTTGCGGATCCGGAATCGGGTAGATCAGGTGGTTGACGATCTGGCTTTTGCTCGCAGGCAAGCGGTAGTACTCGCCACGGAACGGGATGATCTGGTGATCGATGCGCACGCCGGCCAGGCGTGCCAGGCGGTCGGACTGCAAACCAGCGCAGGCCACCAACTGGCGCGCCTGCCAGCGGTGCTCGTCGCTGCATACCTCGACATGCTCGGAATATTCCTTGATCGAGCGGACGCTGGTCGATAGGCGCAGCTCGCCGCCAGCGCGTTCGATTACCTTGGCCATTGCCTGGCACACCTGGCGGTAATCGACGATCCCGGTGGCATCGACGAACAGCGCGCCCAGCCCTGCGATGTTGGGTTCGCGGTGGTTGAGCTCAGCGGCGTCGAGCTGCTCGACCTTCAACCCGTTTTCCTGCGAGCGCTGATACAGCGCCTGCATGCGCTGCATCTCCAGTTCGTTGGAGGCAACCAGCAGTTTGCCGCAGACCTGGAAATGGATGCCGTGTTCGCTGCAGAAGTCTTTGGTCGCTTGCGCGCCGCGTTTGCACAGCTCGGCCTTGAGGCTGCCAGGCGCGTAGTAAATCCCGGCATGGATCACGCCGCTGTTGTGGCCTGTCTGGTGGCGGCCGAGGCTGGCCTCTTTTTCCACGATCAGCAACGAAGCGCCGGGGCGCTGCCCGAGCAGTGCCATCGCTGTGGCCAGGCCGACGATGCCGCCGCCGATGATCAAGTAGTCGTAAGTCATGCAGGGTACCTTGGCATTCTTGTCAGTGGATCTGCTTATCAGGTTGTCAGACTAAGTGGTGCGTTAAAAACCCTGCCTTGATTGGGCAGGGTCGGTTTGCTCGGTTCAGTTCAGTTCAGGAAGCTCAATTTTCAGGCGTTTGGCCGAGGCCCGCAGATGCGCTTCGGCGCAGCTCGCAGCGGCGTGACGGTCGCCATCGGCGATGGCCTGGTACAACGCCTGATGTTCCCGGTTGGCGTCTGCCGGGCCGCCTACCGCAGGCGACGCCGAGTTTTCCCAGGCACGCTGCCGCGCGGCGGCCAACTGGCTGCCGAGAAAGTCATGAAAGGCGACGAAGTAGTCGTTCTTGCTCGCCTCGGCGATGGCCCGGTGAAAGGCCACGTCGGCGGCCGCGGCGGCGGCCAGGTCATTGCGCGGGTCGAGCATCTGCTCCAGCGCTGCAGCGATGTTGCTCAGGTCGCCCGCATCGCGGCGACGGGCAGCGATGGCGGCCGCTTGGGTTTCGATCCACAGGCGCATTTCGAACATCTGCACCAGATCAGGCTTGCGCCCGTTGCTGCCGGGGAAGCGAAACACCGTGCCATGGGGCGTCTGCGAGATATACGAGCCCAGGCCACGACGGGCGATCAGCACCCCGTCGGCCTTGAGCTGAGCCACTGCCTCGCGCACCACCGAGCGGCTGACGTTGAGTTGCTCGGCCAGTTGCTGTTCGGTGGGCAGGCGTGCTTCGGCAGCCAGGCGGCCGCTGTCGATTTCCGCACGGATGGCGCTGACAACCCTTTCTACCAGAGTATCTGGGCGCTGTAGCTCTAACATGGACGGAGTGCCTATTGATCAGGTTGTCAGACAATGCCCGCTATCCGCTGTGTCTGTCAATAATTTCCCCAGCTCAGCCAGATTACAGCTCGCTGACGTAAGTGCCGGTGCCGTTCAGAATGATCCGTAAAGTCTCGTCGATCTCGGCCAGGTCATTGCCGTCACTGGTCAATACGATCTCCAGGGTCTCATCGCCCTTGAGGGCGTCAGTGTCACCGGCGGCAACTTCCAGCAGCAGGCGCTTGGCGCTGAAGGTGATTTTGATACCGTCCAGGGTCGACGGCTCATCGTCCAGGGTCAGGTCGACGGTGTCTTCGTCCGGGTAGCGGGTCAGCAGGAACATCTGGCCCTGGTCGCTGTGGCAGCACAGGGTCGCCATGTTGTCTTCTTCATCATCGCAAGGGGTGGCGAACAGCAGGGGGGTGGTCAGTTGCATGGTCGGCTCGAATTGACGAAATGAAATGGAATTCTGCCAGTCTTGCGCCGTTCCATAAACGAATGTTACCGGGCATTGACCGAATATGTCGCAGCGCTGCAAGCCGCGGTGACCGCTCAGTCGTTAAGCTGCGCAGTCGATGGGTCCCCGTAAAGGCACAGCCACAGGCAGTCGCTTTTGCAGGTACCCAACAGATGAGCGTGGCAAACACGCTCAGCGCCTGGTTTCATCGGCCTGTTTTGCCCCGGGTTGCTATTGTTGATCCCAGGCAACACGCACATGCACGACGCTTCACTACAAAACAAAGCCCAAGCGGAGTACCACAGATGGCGTTTTTCACCGCAGCCAGCAAAGCCGACTTCCAGCACCAACTGCAAGCGGCCCTGGCGCAGCACATCAGCGAACAGTCACTGCCACAAGTGGCACTGTTCGCCGAACAGTTCTTCGGCATCATCTCTCTGGACGAACTTACCCAGCGGCGGCTTTCCGACCTGGCTGGCTGCACCCTGTCTGCCTGGCGCATCATCGAGCGCTTCGACCCTGAAGCCCCGCTGGTGCGGGTGTACAACCCCGACTACGAGCGCAATGGCTGGCAGTCGACCCACAGTGTGGTCGAAGTCCTGCACCATGACCTGCCGTTCCTGGTCGACTCGGTACGCACCGAGCTGAACCGCCGCGGCTACAGCATCCACACCCTGCAGACCACCGTGCTCAGCGTGCGCCGCGGCGCCAAGGGCGAACTGCTCGAGCTGCTGCCCAAAGGCACCCACGGTGACGGCGTTCAACATGAATCGCTGATGTACCTGGAAATCGACCGTTGTGCCAACGCAGCCGAACTGAGCTCGCTGGCCCGGGAAATCGAACAGGTCCTGGCTGAAGTGCGCGTTGCGGTTGCCGACTTCGAACCGATGAAAGCCAAGCTGCGCGAAGTGGCGGCGCTGGTCGAACAGACCCCGTACCCGCAAGCCCAGCACGAGAAGGCCGAGGTCAAGGCGTTCCTCGAGTGGTTGCTGGATAACCACTTCACCTTCCTCGGCTATGAAGAATTCACCGTCGAGGGCGGCCCCGATGGCGGCCGCATGAACTACGACGAGCAGTCCTTCCTCGGCCTGCCACGTCGCCTGCGCATCGGCCTGACCGCCGAAGAGCTGCGCATCGAAGACTACGCTGTGGCCTACCTCAACGAGCCGCTGCTGCTGTCCTTCGCCAAGGCTGCACTGCCGAGCCGTGTGCACCGCCCGGCCTACCCGGACTATGTGTCGATCCGCCAGCTGGATGCCGACGGCAAGGTCATCAAGGAATGCCGCTTCATGGGCCTGTACACCTCGTCGGTGTATGGCGAGAGCGTGCATGCCATTCCGTACATCCGCGGCAAGGTAGCCGAAGTCGAGCGCCGCTCCGGCTTCGATGCCAAGGCCCACCTGGGCAAGGAACTGGCGCAGGTGCTCGAAGTGCTGCCGCGCGACGACCTGTTCCAGACCCCGATCGACGAGCTGTCCAGCACTGTCATGTCGATCGTGCAGATCCAGGAACGCAACAAGATCCGCGTGTTCCTGCGCAAAGACCCTTACGGCCGCTTCTGCTACTGCCTGGCCTATGTACCGCGCGAGGTCTACTCGACCGAAGTGCGCCAGAAGATCCAGCAAGTGTTGATGGAGCGCCTGAAGGCCAGCGATTGCGAATTCTGGACGTTCTTCTCCGAGTCGGTACTGGCGCGCGTGCAACTGATTCTGCGGGTAGACCCGAAGAACCGCATCGACATCGACCCGCAGCAGCTGGAAAACGAAGTGATCCAGGCCTGCCGTTCGTGGCAGGACGATTACTCCGCACTGGTCGTGGAAAACTTCGGCGAAGCTCAGGGCACCAATATCCTGGCGGACTTCCCCAAGGGCTTCCCGGCGGGCTACCGCGAGCGCTTTGGCGCCCATTCGGCGGTCGTCGACCTGCAACATGTGCTGGCCCTGAACGAAGCCAAGCCGCTGGCGATGAGCTTCTATCAGCCCCTGGGCCAGTACGGCGAGCGTCTGCTGCATTGCAAGCTGTACCACGCCGATACCCCGCTGGCGCTGTCGGACGTGCTGCCGATCCTGGAGAACCTTGGCCTGCGTGTGCTGGGTGAGTTCCCGTACCGCCTGCGCCACGCCAATGGCCGCGAGTACTGGATCCACGACTTTGCATTCACCTACAGCGAAGGCCTGAGCCTGGATATCCAGCAGCTCAACGACACTCTGCAGGATGCCTTCATCCATATCGTCAAGGGCGACGCCGAAAACGACGCCTTCAACCGCCTGGTACTGACCGCCGGCCTGCCATGGCGTGATGTGGCGCTGCTGCGCGCCTACGCCCGCTACATGAAGCAGATTCGTCTGGGCTTCGATCTGGGCTACATCGCCAGCACCCTGAACAACCACACCGACATCGCGCGCGAGCTGACCCGGCTGTTCAAGACCCGCTTCTACCTGGCACGCAAGCTCACCCAGGATGATCTGGAAGACAAGCAGCTGCGTCTGGAACAGGCCATCAACAGCGCCCTGGATGACGTTCAGGTGCTCAACGAAGACCGCATCCTGCGTCGCTACCTGGACCTGATCAAAGCCACCCTGCGTACCAACTTCTATCAGCCGGACAGCAGCGGCCAGGCCAAGTCGTACTTCAGCTTCAAGTTCAACCCCAAGCTCATCCCCGAACTGCCCAAGCCGGTGCCCAAGTTCGAGATATTCGTCTACTCGCCGCGTGTCGAAGGCGTCCACCTGCGCTTCGGCAACGTCGCCCGTGGCGGCCTGCGCTGGTCGGACCGTGAAGAAGACTACCGCACCGAAGTGCTCGGCCTGGTCAAGGCGCAGCAGGTGAAGAACTCGGTGATCGTGCCGGTCGGCGCCAAGGGCGGGTTCCTGCCCCGGCGCCTGCCGCTGGGCGGCAGCCGTGACGACATCGCCGCTGAAGGTATCGCCTGCTACCGCATCTTCATCTCGGGCCTGCTCGACATCACCGACAACCTCAAGGACGGCGGCGTCGTGCCACCGGCCAACGTGGTGCGGCATGACGATGACGACCCGTACCTGGTGGTGGCGGCCGACAAAGGCACCGCGACCTTCTCCGACATCGCCAACGGCATTGCCATCGACTACGGCTTCTGGCTCGGAGACGCGTTCGCCTCGGGCGGCTCGGCTGGTTACGACCACAAGAAGATGGGTATCACTGCCCGCGGCGCCTGGGTGGGCGTGCAGCGCCACTTCCGGGAGCGCGGCATCAACGTCCAGCAAGATTCGATCACGGTGGTCGGCGTCGGCGACATGGCCGGTGACGTCTTCGGTAACGGCTTGCTGATGTCCGACAAGCTGCAACTGGTGGCTGCCTTCAACCACCTGCACATCTTCATCGACCCTAATCCGGACCCGGCCAGCAGCTTCGCCGAGCGCCAGCGCTTGTTCGACCTGCCACGTTCGGCATGGACCGATTACGATACCAGCATCATGTCCGCAGGCGGCGGGATCTTCCCGCGTAGCGCCAAGAGCATCAGCATCAGCCCGCAGATGAAGGAACGCTTCGCCATCGAAGCCGACCGTCTGACGCCGACCGAGCTGCTGCACGCGCTGCTGCAGGCGCCGGTCGATCTGCTCTGGAACGGCGGTATCGGTACCTACGTCAAAGCCAGCAGCGAAAGCCACGCCGACGTCGGCGACAAGGCCAACGACGCCTTGCGCGTCAACGGCAACGAGCTGCGCTGCAAGGTAGTGGGCGAGGGCGGCAACCTGGGCATGACCCAGCTTGGCCGGGTCGAGTATGGCCTCAACGGCGGTGCGACCAACACTGACTTCATCGACAATGCCGGTGGCGTCGACTGCTCCGACCACGAAGTCAATATCAAGATCCTGCTCAACGAAGTGGTGCAGGGTGGCGACATGACCGAGAAGCAGCGCAACCAGCTGCTCGGCAGCATGACCGAAGAAGTTGGCGCGCTGGTATTGGGCAACAACTACAAGCAGACCCAGGCGCTGTCGCTGGCGGCCCGTCGCGTACGCGAGCGGATTGCCGAGTACAAGCGCCTGATGGCCGACCTTGAAGCGCGCGGCAAGCTCGATCGGGCGATCGAATTCCTGCCGTCCGAAGAGCAACTGGCCGAGCGTCTGGCCGCAGGCCAGGGCCTGACCCGGGCCGAGCTGTCGGTGCTGATTTCGTACAGCAAGATCGACCTCAAAGAGCAACTGCTGAAATCGCAGGTGCCGGATGACGACTATCTGACCCGCGACATGGAGACGGCCTTCCCGCCGTCACTGCTCAACCAGTTCGGCGAGGCCATGCGCCGTCACCGTCTGAAGCGCGAGATCGTCAGCACCCAGATCGCCAACGACCTGGTCAACAACATGGGCATCACCTTTGTCCAGCGGCTCAAGGAGTCGACTGGCATGAGCCCGGCCAACGTCGCCGGGGCCTATGTGATTGTGCGCGATATCTTCCATCTGCCGCATTGGTTCCGCCAGATCGAGGCGTTGGACTATCAGGTCCCGGCCGAGATTCAGCTGACCCTGATGGATGAGCTGATGCGTCTGGGCCGTCGCGCCACGCGCTGGTTCCTGCGTAGCCGTCGCAACGAGCAGGATGCAGGCCGTGATGTGGCGCACTTCGGGCCGAAGATCGCCCAGCTTGGGCTGAAACTGGACGAGCTGCTGGAAGGGCCGACCCGTGAGCGCTGGCAGGTGCGTTATCAGGGCTTCGTCGAGGCTGGTGTACCCGAGTTGCTGGCGCGGATGGTTGCCGGGACCACGCATTTGTACACGTTGCTGCCGATCATCGAGGCTTCGGATGTGACCGGGCATGACCCGGCGCAGGTGGCCAAGGCGTTCTTCGCGGTGGGCAGTGCGTTGGATCTGACCTGGTACCTGCAGGAGATCAGCAACTTGCCGGTGGAGAACAACTGGCAGGCGCTGGCGCGTGAGGCGTTCCGTGACGATATCGACCTGCAGCAGCGGGCGATCACCATTTCTGTGCTGCAGATGGCCGATGCGCCGCAGGACATGGATGCGCGGGTGGCATTGTGGTCTGAGCAGCGGCGGGTGATGGTGGAGCGCTGGCGCGCGATGCTGGATGATCTGCGCAGTGCTTCGGGGCATGACTATGCGATGTATGCGGTCGCTAACCGGGAGTTGGTTGATCTGGCTATGAGTGGGCAGGCTGTGGTTGTGCCTTCCTGATAGCTGATTTGGTTGGTTTGTGAGTGAGAGACCCTGGTGCCTTTGGTGGTGCCGGGGTTTTTTGCTTTTAGGGGTTTGGGGCTTATCCGGATTTTGTGGTGGGTTTGCGGGCCCCTTTCGCCCTTACGGCGAGTCACTTTTTTGGCAAACGCCCCAAAAAAGTAACCAAAAAAATGCTTGGCTCCACATCCGGCCCCTTCGCTGCGCTGCGGGGTTTCCTCGCTCCGGCCTCCTGAGTCGCCGGTGGATCAAGAGCAAGATCAAGATCAACAGCTGGGCCGCTGCGCGACCCTTCGCGGCGGTCCGGCGTCCCGGTGAACCCGCTCCCACAGGGTCAGCGTTGTTCATGAGTTGTGTAGCAAATTTGCTGGAGCGCCGTAGCGTCCAAAGGGATTAATGCTGACCTGAGACCCCGCAGATCCCTGTGGGAGCGGGCTTGCCCGCGAAGGGCCGCGAAGCGGCCCTAGCTTTTGACTGTCGCTTTTGATCTGCGCCAGCGCAGCGAGGCGTGCTCTTGATCTACCCGCGACCTCAGAAGGCCGAACGCAGGCATTGCAAAGGGAGGTGCCGGCCATGGATGGCCGGCAAGCGCTACGGGCCAGGATGGCCCGTTCAGCGCGGTCCTTCCGGGAGCAATGCCGGAGTGAGGAAACCCCGGAGGGTAGCGCAGGGGTCGTATGTGAGAGCCTGGCCTTTTTGGTTACTTTTTGGGGCGTTTGTCAAAAAGTGACTCGCCGTAAGGGCAAAAGGGGCCAAAACTGCCACTAAATCAAACAGATAAGCCCACATTCAATAAAGCCAACCTACTTGAACCGCCGCTCAACCCCCTTCTCAACCAATATCTTCGCCGAAATCTCCTCAACCGAAAAATGCGTCGAATCAATGTTCGGAATATTCTCCCGGCGGAACAGATTCTCCACCTCACGCACCTCAAACTCACACTGCGCAAAGCTCGAATATCGGCTATTAGGCTTGCGCTCATGGCGAATAGCCGTCAACCGGTCCGGGTCAATGGTCAGGCCAAACAACTTGCTGTGATGCTTCTTCAGCACTGCCGGCAACTGCAGCCGCTCCATGTCATCTTCAGTCAACGGATAATTCGCCGCCCGAATCCCGAATTGCATCGCCATGTACAGACAGGTCGGCGTCTTGCCGCAGCGCGACACCCCGACCAGAATCAGGTCGGCCTTGTCGTAGTAATGCGTGCGCGCACCATCATCGTTGTCCAGCGCAAAGTTCACCGCCTCGATCCGCTCCATATAGTTGGAGTTGCCGCCAATCGAGTGCGACTTGCCCACCGAATACGACGAATGCGCGGTCAGCTCCTGCTCCAAGGGCGACAGGAACGACGAAAAGATATCGATCATGAACCCGTTGGAAGTCGCCAGAATCTCGCGAATGTCCTGGTTGACGATGGTGTCGAAGATGATCGGCCGCATCCCGTCACGCTCCGCCGCTGCGTTGATCTGCAGCACCATCGTGCGCGCCTTTTCCGGGCTGTCGATGTACGGGCGGGTGAATTTATTGAACGGAATGCTCTCGAATTGTGCGAGCAGGCTTTGACCCAGGGTCTCGGCAGTGATGCCGGTGCCGTCGGAGATGAAAAACGCGGTTCGTTTCATTTGCACCCTAGGCCTTAAGCTGATGACGTTTCTTGGATATGATAAGTTCGCTTTGCCGAATGCGGCTTTTGGCATTCTCACTTATTTTCCAGGTCCCGGCCATAAGCGCCCGGCCCAGTCTGAACCGTCAGGCGGGCGCTCTGAGCTTTTCCAACACCGTTAGTGGAGAGATCACCTTGGTAGAGTACGTAGTTTCCCTCGATAAGCTCGGCGTCCATGATGTAGAGCATGTGGGGGGCAAGAACGCATCCCTCGGCGAGATGATCAGTAACCTCGCAGGTGCCGGCGTCTCGGTGCCGGGCGGCTTTGCCACTACGGCTCAGGCGTACCGTGACTTTCTCGAGCAGAGCGGGCTGAATGCGCAGATCCATGCCGCGCTCGACGCACTGGACGTGGATGACGTCAACGCCCTGGCCAAGACCGGCGCGCAGATCCGTCAGTGGATCATGGAAGCCGAGTTTCCCGAGCGCCTGAATGCCGAAATCCGCGCTGCCTTCGCCGAAATGGCCCAGGGTAACGACAACATGGCCGTGGCCGTGCGCTCTTCGGCCACCGCAGAAGACCTGCCAGACGCCTCCTTTGCTGGCCAGCAAGAGACCTTCCTCAATATCCGTGGCGTTGAAAACGTGATCCGCGCGGCCAAGGAAGTATTCGCTTCGCTGTTCAACGATCGCGCCATTTCCTACCGCGTGCACCAGGGCTTTGACCACAAACTGGTCGCCCTGTCGGCTGGCGTGCAGCGCATGGTCCGTTCCGAAACCGGCACTGCCGGGGTGATGTTCACCCTCGATACCGAATCGGGTTTCCGCGACGTGGTGTTCATTACCGGCGCCTACGGCCTGGGCGAAACCGTGGTTCAGGGCGCGGTCAACCCTGACGAATTCTATGTCCACAAGCACACCCTGCAAGCCGGCCGCCCGGCGATCTTGCGCCGCAACCTGGGCAGCAAGGCGCTGAAGATGATCTACGGCGACGAAGCCAAGGCCGGTCGTTCGGTCAAGACCGTCGAAGTCGACCGTGCCGAACGTGCGCGCTTCTGCCTGAGCGATGACGAAGTCAACGAGCTGGCCAAGCAGGCCATGATCATCGAGCAGCATTACCAGCGGCCGATGGACATCGAGTGGGCCAAGGACGGTGACGACGGCAAGCTGTACATCGTTCAGGCCCGCCCAGAAACGGTAAAAAGCCGCGCCAGCGCCAATGTCATGGAGCGCTACCTGCTCAAAGAGAAGGGCACGGTACTGGTCGAAGGCCGCGCCATTGGCCAGCGCATCGGCGCCGGCAAGGTGCGGATCATCAACGACGTGTCGGAAATGGACCGCGTCCAGCCGGGCGACGTGCTGGTGTCGGACATGACCGACCCGGATTGGGAACCGGTCATGAAACGCGCCAGCGCCATCGTCACCAACCGTGGCGGGCGTACCTGCCACGCGGCGATCATCGCTCGTGAGCTGGGCATTCCGGCCGTAGTCGGTTGTGGCAACGCCACCCAGCTGCTCAAGGACGGCCAGGGCGTGACCGTGTCCTGCGCCGAGGGCGATACCGGCTTCATCTTCGAAGGTGAGCTGGGCTTCGACATCAAGCAGAATTCGGTCGATGCCATGCCCGACCTGCCGTTCAAGATCATGATGAACGTCGGCAACCCGGATCGCGCCTTTGATTTTGCCCAGTTGCCCAACGCCGGTGTCGGCCTGGCGCGTCTGGAGTTCATCATCAACCGCATGATCGGCGTGCACCCCAAGGCGCTGCTCAACTACGCCGGGTTGCCACCTGAGCTGAAGGACAGTGTCGACAAGCGTATCGCCGGTTATTCCGATCCGGTCGGCTTCTATGTCGAGAAACTGGTCGAAGGCATCAGCACCCTGGCTGCGGCGTTCTACCCGAAAAAGGTCATCGTGCGTCTGTCGGACTTCAAGTCCAACGAATACGCCAACCTGATCGGCGGCAAGCTGTACGAGCCGGAAGAAGAAAACCCGATGCTGGGCTTCCGCGGTGCTTCGCGTTACATCAGCGAGTCGTTCCGTGACTGCTTCGAGCTCGAGTGCCGTGCGCTCAAGCGCGTGCGCAACGAGATGGGCCTGACCAACGTCGAGATCATGGTACCGTTCGTGCGCACCCTGGGTGAGGCCAGCCAGGTTGTCGATTTGCTTGCCGAAAACGGCCTGGCTCGTGGCGACAACGGCCTGCGCGTGATCATGATGTGCGAGCTGCCGTCCAACGCGATTCTGGCTGAAGAGTTCCTCGAGTACTTCGACGGCTTCTCGATCGGCTCCAACGACCTGACTCAGCTTACCCTGGGCCTGGACCGCGATTCGGGTATCATCGCGCACCTGTTCGATGAGCGTAATCCTGCGGTGAAAAAGCTGCTGGCCAACGCCATCCAGGCCTGTAACAAGGCCGGCAAGTACATCGGCATCTGTGGCCAGGGCCCTTCCGACCACCCAGACCTGGCCAAGTGGCTGATGGAACAGGGGATCGAGAGCGTGTCGCTGAACCCGGATTCGGTACTCGAGACCTGGTTCTTCCTGGCCGAAGGTCAAGCCCCGGCCTGATCCAACCACTGCGCAGGCACGTCCAACGTGCCTGCGCGCGTATTCTTCGGGGCGAGTTCCAGCAATGGTTCCCGCCCTTTTTCATACAAGTATTCTATGCAAAGCAGCAGCGCTCTCTTCCCCGTGGCCTTGCAAAGTGCCGAACGCCGCGGTGACCTCAGTGAAGACGTGTACCGGATCAAGGCTGGCAACAGCCCCGACCCCAGCGTCGAGCTGGCGGTCACGCGTCTTGGCCTTGCCGATCACGGCGGCGTTCATGGCATACCGGTGATTTTGCTGCACGGCAGCTTCTCCAATCGACGGTTCTGGTTTTCGCCCAAAGGCATCGGCTTGGGCGCGTTTCTGGCGCGGGCCGGTTTTGATGTGTGGATCCCGGAGATGCGCGGTCATGGCCTGTCACCGCGTAATCGCCAGTGGCGGCAAAACCGCGTAGCCGACTACGCGCGCTACGATCTGCCGGTGATTGCTGCATTTGTCCATGAACAAGCCGGCCGGGCTCCCCACTGGATCGGCCATTCGCTGGGCGGGACCACGCTTACGGCAGCATTGGGTGGCGCTTACCTGCCATCTGAACAGGTGGCCAGCGTGGCCCTGTTTGGCACCCAGATCAGCCGCGTGTACTGGCCGTTGAAGGTGCCGACAGTGGAGTGGGGCGCGCGCTTGCTGCTCAAACGCTTTGCACATATTTCTGGCTCCCGGCTCAAGCGCGGGCCGGAAGACGAGCCGATCGGCCTGGCGCTGGAGAGCATGCGTTGGCATGGCCTGTTCGGGCGCTTCGGCGAGAAGGGCAAGGATTGGTGGGCAGGGCTGACCGAGGTCGATGTGCCACTGCTGGCGGTGGCGGGCGCGGGTGATCTGCAGGACCCGGTGTGGGCCTGCCGCAAGCTGTTCGAGCAATACGGCGCCGAGCGCAAGCAGTTTCTTTGCCTGGGCCGGGAGCAGGGCTTCGATGCCTTTGGCCATGTCGACATGTTGGTAAGCAAGGCTGCGCAGACCCAGGTATGGCCGCTGATCGAAGGCTGGTTGCGTGATCCTGACGCGCCGGTACGTGGCGCCGAACTGGCGGCCAGCCTGACTGAGCAGTCGCAGATGACTGCACCACCTCGCGCGGTGTAGCCTTGGCTGGACTTTCCGCTTTCGTTGTGCCTGACAGGAGCCTTCCCATGCAGCATTACGTAACGCCCGATCTGTGCGACGCCAACCCAGACCTGGTCCAGGTGCTGGAACCGATGTTCAGCAACTTCGGTGGCCGCGACTCGTTCGGCGGCCAGATCGTGACCATCAAGTGTTTTGAAGACAACTCGCTGGTCAAGGCCCAAGCCGAGCTTGATGGCCGCGGCAAGGTGCTGGTGGTCGACGGTGGCGGCTCGCTGCGCTGCGCGCTGCTGGGCGACATGATTGCCGCCAAGGCTGCGCAAAACGGTTGGGAAGGCTTGGTCATCTATGGCTGCGTGCGCGATGTCGACGTGCTGGTGCAGACCAACGTCGGTGTGCAGGCGCTGGCCGCGCATCCGCTGAAGACCGACAAGCGTGGCCTTGGCGACCTCAACGTGGTGGTGACCTTCGCCGGCGTGACCTTCCGCCCGGGTGAATACGTTTACGCCGACAACAACGGCGTGATCGTTTCGCCGCAACCGCTGCAAATGCCCGAGTGATGCGCCGCGCGCGCTGATGGAGCTGGAATGTTCGAGGAAGACAACGCGCAGTGGGGGCTGGTGCATGCCCTGGTGCTCGATGGCAAAGGTGGCGCGCGTTCTATCGCTCGGACCGAACTGGATGACCTGCAGTTGCAGCCAGAGCAGAGCCTTTGGCTGCACTGGGACCGCAGCCATCCGCAGACCCGCAGCTGGTTGCTGCGCGAAAGCGGGCTGAGCGAGTTCAGCTGCGAGCTGCTGCTTGAAGAAAACACCCGACCACGGCTGTTGCCGTTGGCGGATGAGCAGTTGCTGCTGTTTTTGCGCGGGGTCAATCTCAATCCTGGTGCCGAGCCTGAAGATATGGTCTCGGTGCGCATATTTGCCCAGGCGCAACGGATCATCTCGCTGCGCTTGCGGCCACTGCGTGCCAGCGACGAAATCCTGCAGCTGCTGAGCGAGGGCAGGGGGCCCAAATCGGCCTCCGAGTTGCTCTTGCTGATGGGCGAACTGCTGACCGAAAAGGTGCAGGCGCTGGTCAGTGATCTGTCCGAACTGGTCGATTTCGAAGAAGAGAAGGTGGAATCCGACGAACGGTACACTCCGGAAGACGGCGTGCTGCAGCAGATTCGCCGCCGCGCTGCCGGCCTGCGCCGCTTCCTGGCGCCGCAACGGGAAATCTACGTACAGCTTACAAGGCACAAGTGGAGCTGGTTCGCTGACGCCGATGCCGATTACTGGAACGAGCTCAACAACAGCCTGATCCGCTACCTAGAGGAGCTGGAACTGACCCGCGAGCGCGCCGCACTGGTGCTCGAGAGCGAAGACCGGCGGCGCAGCGAGCGGATGAACCGGACCATGTTCCGCTTCGGCATCATCACCTGCATTTTCTTGCCGATGAGCTTTGTCACCGGCCTGCTGGGGATCAACGTCGGCGGCATTCCGGGCGCCGACAGCCCCTATGGATTCCTGTTCGCCAGCCTGCTGGTACTGGCGCTGGCGGCAGGGCAGTGGTGGTTGTTCCGCCGCCTGCGCTGGGTGTGATCCGGTGCATTTTGAAACATTCGCATGCGGTGACGTTGTGACCCGTTGCCCGGCGCCCTCGTCTTTGACTGACATTACGCGAGGTGCCCATGCACGATCCGTTTGAACAATCCTTGCGTGACCTGCTCAATGCGTCGCCGTCCGGTCAGGACCGAGACGACGCAGCGTGTCTGGGTCGCGTGCTGAAAACCGCCAACCGTCAGGTTGGTGCAGGCGATCTATTCAGCTTGCTTGGCCGTTGGAGCCAGGCGCTGATGATTGCCGTCAACAATGGCTCGGCGCATGTTGCGCCGGTGCGCCGTAATCCTGCCGCTGGCAGCAAAGCTGATAAGGCTGATTGAATATGGAACTCGATCTCTGGACCCAGAGCCTGGTCACCGCAATGACTGCCCTTTGGACCAAGGTGGCGAACTTCATCCCCAACCTGTTCGGCGCGCTGGTCGTGGTGCTGCTCGGTTTCGTGGTGGCCAAGCTGCTCGATACGCTGTTGTCCAAGCTGCTCGCCAAGTTCGGCCTGGACCGCCTGATGGCCGGTACCGGCATGACCAAGATGCTCAGCCGCGGCGGCATTCAGGTGCCGATATCGACCCTGATCGGCAAGATCGTGTATTGGTTCGTGCTGCTGATCTTCCTCGTCTCTGCGGCTGAGTCACTCGGCCTTGAGCGGGTCTCGGCAACGCTGGACATGCTCGCGCTGTATCTGCCCAAGGTATTTGGCGCGGCCCTGGTGCTGCTGGCCGGGGTCATGCTTGCGCAACTGGTCAATGGCCTGGTCCGCGGCGCCGCGGAGGGCATCGGCCTGGAGTACGCTGCAGGCGTCGGGCGCATCGCCCAGGGCCTGGTGATCATCATCGCGATCTCGGTGGCTATCAGCCAGCTGGAGGTCAAGACCGACCTGCTCAACCACGTAATCGTCATTGGCTTGATTACCGTTGGTCTGGCAATTGCCCTGGCGATGGGCTTGGGCAGCCGCGAAATTGCCGGGCAGATTCTGGCTGGGATTTACGTGCGCGAGCTGTATCAGGTCGGCCAGCAGGTCCGGATTGGAGAGGTTGAAGGGCAGATCGAAGAGATCGGCACGGTGAAGACGACAGTGCTGACCGACGAAGGTGAATTGGTGTCGTTGGCCAACCGCAGCTTGCTCGAACAGCGTGTCGATAGCCGCTAACCGGGTAAAAGCTGTTACTGTATGTCGCCGCGAAAACGCGCCCTGAGGGTGCGTGCGGCGACTTGACCTGACTGTCGGCCAGATTCGTTTTGAATAAAGTTCATTCGCCGCCCATGCGCTATGACCCACACGAACTCACCGACGAGGAGTTGGTGGCGCGTTCGCATGAGGAGCTGTTTCACGTTACCCGGGCGTATGAGGAACTCATGCGCCGGTACCAACGGACCCTGTTCAACGTTTGTGCACGTTATCTGGGGAACGACCGCGACGCTGACGATGTCTGTCAGGAGGTGATGCTGAAAGTGCTGTACGGGTTGAAGAACTTCGAAGGTAAATCCAAGTTCAAGACCTGGCTCTACAGCATCACCTACAACGAGTGCATCACCCAGTACCGCAAGGAGCGACGCAAACGCAGGCTGATGGATGCCTTGAGCCTTGACCCTATAGAAGAGGCGTCAGAGGACAAGGCACCAAAACCTGAAGAAAAGGGCGGCCTGGACAAGTGGCTGGTGCATGTGAACCCGATTGACCGCGAGATCCTGGTGCTGCGTTTTGTCGCAGAGCTGGAATTCCAGGAGATCGCCGATATCATGCACATGGGCTTGAGCGCAACGAAAATGCGCTACAAGCGTGCGCTCGACAAGCTCAGAGAGAAATTTGCTGGCGAGGTTGAAACTTAGTGGCCAGCAAATGTCTCTAAACCACCGGTGAGTTCTGCTAGACTTGCCGTCGAGTTGTCCCCCGGTTTTTGGTGGGACTGCTTATCTATCACACGATGGGGATTTAACGGATGAAATTGAAAAACACTTTGGGCTTGGCCATTGGCTCGCTCGTTGCCGCTGCTTCGTTCGGCGCTCTGGCACAAGGCACAGGCGCTGTAGAAGTCGAAGGCTTCTACAAGAAAGAATTCTTCGACAGCCAGCGTGACTTCAAGAACGACGGCAACCTGTTCGGCGGCTCGATCGGTTACTTCCTGACCGACGACGTTGAACTGCGTCTGGGCTACGACGAAGTCCACAACGCTCGTGGCGAAGATGGCAAGAACATCAAGGGCTCGAACACCGCCCTGGACGCTCTGTACCACTTCAACAACCCGTACGACGCAATCCGTCCGTACGTGTCGGCTGGTTTCTCCCACCAGTCCATCGGCCAGACCGGCCGTGGTGGTCGTAACCAGTCCACCTTCGCCAACGTTGGCGCTGGTGCCAAGTGGTACATCACCGACATGTTCTACGCTCGTGCTGGCGTTGAAGCTCAGTACAACATCGACCAAGGCGACACCGAGTGGGCGCCAAGCGTTGGTATCGGCCTGAACTTCGGCGGTAGCCCGAAGACTGCTGAAGTCGCTCCAGCTCCAGTTGCTGAAGTGTGCTCCGACAGCGACAACGACGGCGTCTGCGACAACGTCGACAAATGCCCAGACACCCCAGCCAACGTTACCGTTGACGCCGACGGCTGCCCAGCAGTTGCCGAAGTCGTACGTGTTGAGCTGGACGTCAAGTTCGACTTCGACAAGTCGGTTGTCAAGCCTAACAGCTACGGCGACATCAAGAACCTGGCTGACTTCATGAAGCAGTACCCATCGACTACTACCACTGTCGAAGGTCACACTGACTCCGTAGGTCCAGACGCTTACAACCAGAAGCTGTCCGAGCGTCGCGCTAGCGCCGTTAAGCAAGTTCTGACCCAGCAGTACGGCGTAGAATCGAGCCGTGTTGACTCGGTTGGCTACGGCGAAACCCGTCCGGTCGCTGACAACGCCACCGAAGAAGGTCGCGCTGTTAACCGTCGCGTTGAAGCGCAAGTAGAAGCTCAAGCCAAGTAATTGGTCTGAGATTCAGGAAAAACCCGGCCTAGGCCGGGTTTTTCTTTGCCTGTAAAAAAGTCCGCTGTGCCGCGTTCAGGCAACGCCTACGGCTGCGGTCACCAGCTCGGCCACCGCGCCTTGCCGCGCCACTTCGCCTATCACCAGTACTGCTGGGCTGCGCAGGGCGAAGGCGGTCGCATCCATGGCCATCTCCAGCAGCGTACTGCGGTACTCGCGCTGGCTCGGGAGCGAAGCGTTTTCGATCATGGCGACGGGCGTGTCTACCGCCATGCCGGCCTCGAGCAAACCCCGTCGAATGTCCCCCAGCCGAGCCACGCCCATGTACACCACCAAGGTGGTGCCGCCCTGAGTCAGGCCTGCCCAGTTCAGCTCGCTGTCATCCTGGGTATGTGCAGTCACCAAGGTCACGCCACGGCTGACCCCGCGCAGGGTGAGGGGGATGCCGCACTGAGTGGCACCGGCCAGTCCAGCGGTGATGCCGTTGACCAACTCCACCTCGATACCGCGCTGCTGCAGCCACAGTGCTTCTTCGCCGCCACGGCCAAAGATGCATGGGTCGCCGCCTTTCAGGCGCACCACGCAGCGCCCCTGGCGGGCATGGCGCAACATCAGGCGCTGAATGAACGCTTGCGGCGTCGAGCGACAACCGCCGCGTTTGCCCACGGCAATTACCCGTGCCCCTGGGCAATGCTCAAGCACAGCCGGATTGACCAGGTCATCGATCATCACCACCTGCGCCTCGCGCAAGGCCCGCACCGCTTTCAGCGTTAGCAGTTCAGGGTCGCCGGGGCCGGCACCAACCAACCAGATTTTTGCGTTCATCAGATGTTCCTCATCAAGCAGCGCGCTCAGCCCTTGAACAGGCTGAACAGCAATATCAGGTTGAACAGCAGAGACAGCACGGCAAGCGTCTGCCAGACCTTGAGCGGCTCGCGCTCCAGCAATGGCCGTGGCCGCTCGCTCAGTTCCTGGCGGTCGCCACGTTCGAGCAACAGCAGCCATTGCTCGGCGGTTTCGAAACGTTGCCGGGGATCGGCCGCGACGGCTTGCTCCAGATTGCGTTGCAGCCATTCAGGCAGGTCCGGGCGATAACGGCCGGGGCTGACCAGGTGGGTGAAGCGCGGCCGTTGGAAGGCCTCGATTTCACCGTAGGGGTAGTGCCCGGTGAGCAGGTAGTAAAGAGTTACACCCGTGGCATAGAGGTCCTGGCGCGCCTGCGGCAGTTGCCCGTCGAACGCCTCCGGGGCAATGAATGACGGCGTACCGGGCAGGTCATGGGAGGCGTCTTCAGAAAGCCCTGGGCAATAGGCAAGGCCAAAGTCGAGCAGGCGCAACTGGCCGTCTGTGCCCAGGTGCAGATTCTCGGGCTTGATATCCCGATGCAGCAGGTTGCGCCGGTGCAGCACGCCGACTGCCTGCAGCAACTGACGGGCGATTTCCAGCCACTGCGCCAGGGGTAGCGGGCCTTGCACGTTGTACAGGGCGCTGAGGGTCTGGCCCGGGTATTCGCGCATCAGGTAGTACACATGCTGACGGTGATTGGCCGCGTGCACCTCTGGGAAGTGCCGACCGGCCACCCGCCGCAGAAACCACTCTTCCTGCAGCAAGCGCTGAGCGGCACCCGGATCTGCTTCGGCGGCGCCGGGCAGGGTCTTGAGCAGCCACGCCTGGCCCTGGCTGTCATGCACCCGATACAGCAGCGACTGGCGGCTGCGGGTCAACTGAGCATCGACCTGCCAGCCATCGATGGCTTGCCCGGGGCGCAGCGGCCCGGGCACTGGCCATTGCTGCAGTTGCGCCAGGGTGTCGCTGAAGTTGCTCGGGCCGAGCTGTTCGATCTGCACCAGCACGGCACTGGCGTTGTCCTGGCTACCGGCATGATGGGCGCTGGCGACCAAGATGTCGGCGGCGTCCTGCAGGTCAGGTTGATCTCTGAGGATGGCGGCAATCGCTTGCTCGCCAAGGCAGGCCCAGACACCATCGCTGAGCAGCAGCAGGGTTTCGCCGGCAACCAGTTCACCGTCCAGGTAGTCCACCAACAGATACTGGTCCAGGCCCAGCGCGCGCTTGAGGACATGCTGCATGCCCGGCTGATCCCAGACATGGTCTTCGCTCAGGCACAGCAAGCGGCCCTGATCCCAGCGATAGGCACGGCAGTCACCGACGTGGGCGAGGGTGAAGCGGCGCCCGCGCAGGACCAGCGCAGTGAGGGTGGTCAGCAGCGGCTGGCCGCTGCCTTGGGCGCGCAGCCAGCGGTTTTGCGCCAGCAGCAGGCGATCCAGAGCCTGCGCGACCGGCCAGGTGGCCGGCGTGGCGTAGTAGTCCAGCGCCAACGCCTGCAGGCTGGCTCGCGCGGCCAGGCCGCCATCGGCGCACTGACTGACGCCGTCGGCCAGTGCGACCAGATAGCCTTTGCTCGCTGCCAATTCCGGCGCCGGTGTCACCAGGCGCAGAGCGTCCTGGTTTTCGCTGCGCGGACCGGTGGCGCTGGCTTGGGCAAAGCGCAATTGCAGGCTCATGGGTTTGCCCTATACCCGCGCTGCGGTAACCGCAGCCGAGCCCCAGGTGGTGCGCCAGCGTAGTTTGACCCCATGCAGGCCAAACCAGGCCAGCAGGCCCAGGCTTGCGAACAGCCACAGACCCAGCTGGTAGTCACCGGTGTGCTGCTTGATCATGCCCAGCCCTGCGGCCAGGAGGAAGCCACCGATGCCGCCGGCCATGCCGATCAAGCCAGTCATTACCCCGATTTCCTGGCGGAAGCGCTGCGGCACCAGCTGAAACACTGCGCCATTGCCGGCGCCCAGGCCAAGCATGGCGCTGACGAAAAGAGCCAGCGCAGCCGTGGCGCTAGGCAGGTTGAAGCCGACCGCGGCGATACATACCGCAGCTACGCCATACATGCCGAGCAGGGTGCGGATGCCGCCAAAGCGGTCGGCCAGAGCGCCGCCCAGCGGGCGCATCATGCTGCCGCCAAACACGCAGGCCGCGGTGTAGTAGCCGGCAGTGATCGGGTTCAGGCCATATTGGTCGCTGAAGTAGCCCGGCAGGGCGCTGGCCAAGCCAATGAAGCCGCCAAAGGTGACGCTGTAGAAGAACATGAACCACCAGCTATCGCGATCACCCAGCGCCTTGAAGTAGTCGGCCATGGCTTTGCGTTTTGGTCGTTGCGGCGCGTTGCGGGCCAGCAAGGCAAACACCAGCAGGGTCAGCAGCAGCGGGATCAGGGCGAAGCCGAACACGTTGTTCCAGCCATAGGCTGCGGCCAGGGCCGGCGCCAGCAGCGCCGCGAAGACGGTGCCGGAGTTGCCGGCGCCAGCGATGCCCATCGCTTTGCCCTGATGCTGCGGCGGGTACCACTGCGAGGCCAGCGGCAGTGACACGGCGAACGAAGCGCCGGCAAATCCGAGAAAAACTCCCAGCAGCAAGGCTTGTTCGTAGCTGTGCACGCCCCAGTGCCAGGCGCAGGCCAACGCCACGATCACCACCACCTGGCCCATCAGTCCAGCGGTTTTGGGCGACAGACGATCGACCAGCAGACCCATGCCAAAGCGTAGCAGGGCGCCGGCCAGGATGGGCGTGGCGACCATCAGGCCGCGCTCTTGTGGGGTCAACTGCAGGTCGGTGGCAATCTGCACCGCCATCGGGCCGAGCAGGTACCAGACCATGAAACTCAGGTCGAAATACAGGAATGCAGCAAACAGGGTAGGCACATGCCCGGATTTCCAGAAGCTCGTATTCATCGAACACCTCACGCGGCTTGCAACGGTTGTCATGCCCAGGCTGTGCTGGGCTGGAACGAAAAAGACGCCGCTACCCGATCCATCTTGATGGAGGGTGAGCGACGTCTTTGTCGGAAACTGTGGCAACCGCCGTTGGCTACCTGTAGTGATTGCAGAGCAAAAGCCGGGCCAACCCCTTGGGAGGCAACCGTTTCAGCCGAGCAACTCGTGCATGGCGATGATCTGCTCCGCCACCTGGATGAGCTTCTGCTGCTTGCTCATGGCCTGGCGGCGCATGAGGGTGTAGGCCTGCTCTTCATTGCAGTCCTTCATCTTCATCAGCAAGCCCTTGGCATGCTCCACACGCTTGCGCTCGGCCAGTTGCTGGTCGCGTGCCAACAGCTGGGCCTTGAGCGCCTGGTCGCTCTCGAAGCGGGCCATCGCTACATCCAGAATCGGCTGCAGGCGGCTGCTCTGAATGCCCTCGACGATGTAGGCACTGACCCCGGCGTGGATCGCTTGGCGCATCACATCCGGGTCGTGTTCGTCGGTGAACAGGACAATCGGCCGCGGCTGATCGCGGCTGACCAGCACCACCTGCTCCATGACATCACGCCCCGGTGACTCGGTATCGATCAAGACCACGTCCGGGCGCACCGTTTCGACGCAGGCAGGCAGGTCGATGGTCAGGCCCGTGGCCTCGATGACCTCGAAGCCGGCTTCGATCAGTGCCAGCTTGAGCCGGCCGACTTTTTTCTCTGTGTCGTCGATCAACAGGATCCGTAGCATGTTCAGCCCCTTCACCGAGCGAGATGGGCGCTAGGCGCCGGTGTCATGGCGTGCAGGTGAAAACTGCGGGCGTAGCCATGCGGGTCGCTGCCATCCCAGCGGATACCGTCGATCAACAGGCTGCTGCGCATCGCTGATACGTCGCCTGGCAAGCCGAGCTCAGCGGCAGCAGCGCGGTACAGGGCTAGCTGCTGCACCTGGTTGGCGACCGCCAGGTAGTCGGGGTCTTCGCGCAGCAAACCCCAGCGGCGGAACTGGGTCATGAACCACATGCCATCGGACAGGTAGGGCTGGTTGGCCCGGCCTTGGTCATGAAAGCGCAGTGCGTGGGGGTCCTGCCAGTGATTGCCCAGCCCGTCCTGATAGTCGCCGAGCAGGCGCGGTTCAATCGTCGCCACTGCAGTATCCAGGTAGGCACTGCCGCTCAGTAGATGAGCCGTGCTACGGCGATTCTCCTGGCTCTGCTCGATGAACTGGCTGGCGGCCAATATCGCCTTGACCAGTGCGCGGGCGCTGTTGGGGTACAGCTCGACAAACGCTCGCGCGCAGCCAAGGACCTTTTCCGGGTGGTCCGGCCAGATCGACTGGCTGGTGGCGAGGGTGAAGCCCTGGCCCTCGGCCACCGCCTGGGCTGACCACGGTTCGCCGACGCAGAAGCCATCGATGCGACCGGCCTGTACATGGGCGACCATTTGCGCGGGCGGCACCACGACGCTGGCGACGTCGTGCAGCGGATGAATGCCCTGGCTGGCCAGCCAGTAATACAGCCACATGGCGTGGGTGCCGGTAGGAAATGTCTGGGCAAAGGTCAGCTTCGCCCCTGATTGGTGCACCAGTTTTGCCAGTGCTTCAGGGCTGGTCACGCCTTTGCGCTGCAGGGCGGGTGACAGGTTGATGGCCTGGGCGTTCTGGTTCAGGCCCATCAGCACGGCCATATCGCGGCGGGCGCTGCCGCCGATGCCCAGGTGCACGGCGTAGATCAGGCCATACAGGCAATGCCCTGCATCCAGCTCGCCACTGACCAGCTTGTCACGCATGCCGGCCCAGGAGGCCTGGCGCTTGAGGTTGAGGGTCAGGCCTTGCTGCTGGGCGAAGCCCTGAGTGGCGGCAACCACTACCGAAGCGCAGTCGGTAAGGGCCATGAAACCGATATCGAGGCTGGGTTTTTCCGGCGCGTCACTACCGTTGACCCAGGCCAGAGGTGTTGCGTGGGGAGCTGTATTCACAAAAATCCTCGCCTGTACCGAATAGGCTGTGCCTGCTGTTGAAGCAAGGCATATGCCAGACGGTCAGCAAAGGCCTGTCGCGCCAGCGGCGTGCTGGCTATAATCGCCCCCTCACTCATCCCCGAGTCTTGCCCGCCCATGTATAACCTGGCCCGCCAGCTGCTGTTCAAGCTTTCTCCGGAAACCTCCCACGACCTGTCCCTGGACCTGATTGGTGCCGGTGGCCGGCTGGGGCTCAATGGCCTGCTGTGCAAGCAGCCGGCGCCATCGCCAGTGACGGTGATGGGCTTGAACTTTGCCAACCCGGTCGGGCTGGCGGCGGGTCTGGACAAGAACGGCGCGGCCATCGATGGCTTTGCCCAGCTGGGCTTCGGCTTTGTCGAAATCGGTACCGTGACGCCACGCCCGCAGCCGGGCAACCCCAAGCCGCGGCTGTTTCGTCTGCCTGAGGCAACGGCGATCATCAACCGCATGGGCTTCAACAACCTGGGCGTCGATCACCTGCTGGAGCGGGTGCGTGCCTCGCGCTTCGATGGCGTGCTGGGGATCAACATCGGCAAGAACTTCGACACGCCGGTCGAGCGCGCGGTCGACGATTACCTGATTGGCCTGGAGAAGGTCTACAACGACGCCAGCTACATCACCGTCAATGTCAGCTCGCCGAATACCCCGGGCCTGCGCTCGCTGCAGTTCGGTGACTCGCTCAAGCAGTTGCTGGATGCACTTGCGGTGCGCCGCGAGCAGCTTGCCACTGAGTATGCCAAGCGTGTGCCGCTGGCGATCAAGATTGCCCCGGACATGACCGACGAAGAAACAGCGCTGGTAGCTGCGGCGCTGCTGGAGTCGGGCATGGATGCAGTGATCGCAACCAACACCACGCTGTCCCGTGAAGGCGTCGAGAGCCTGCCGTATGGCGCTGAAGCCGGTGGCCTGTCGGGTGCGCCAGTGCTGGCCAAGAGTACCCATACGGTCAAGGTGCTGGCAGGGGAGTTGGCCGGGCGGATGCCGATCATCGCCGCAGGTGGGATCACCGAAGGCCGTCACGCAGCTGAGAAAATCGCTGCCGGTGCCAGCCTGGTACAGATCTATTCGGGCTTCATTTACAAGGGCCCGGCGCTGATTCGCGAAGCAGTCGATGCCATTGCAGCAATGCCACGGGGCTGATCAGCGGGCATAAAAAAGGGCCCCTTTAAGGGGCCCCTGGGCCGCAGCCCGCCGCCCGGATGGGGCGTGCATGGTGACTCGAATTCAGATTCCTTGATCAGCCAACGGCGTGATTTTCGTTGAGTCTATGAATGCCAGCAGTGCCGGTCATGCCGTCCCAGTTATCTCCGCGACCCTCGCGCCAGCCGTTTATCCAGGCCTGACGTACAGATGCTAGGGTGAAAGGGCAAAGTTCGCGAGATTTGCCGGTGACCCCATACTGGTAGCCACGTGAATATGCTCTTTCCAACGGATCACGCTTAAGTCTTCTCATAGGGTGTTGCCCTCACTTGTTGACTGTAATGTCCCGTCGGCCTCACAGAGGCCGGGCAGAATCTTTCTGCCGGTTTGCGCTCGCTGCCGGCGTGGCGAGCTTGAAGTGCCGTTTCGTTGCGAAGCGGCCTGTGGTCAGTTCTAACCAATGAAAGTCACAGTGTGAATGATCGTTTTGTCATAAGGACGTAACGTTTCTGTAGGTGAAGTGATAAGTAAATAAATGCGACTCAACCTTGTTTGGGCAAATGCCCGCTGTGATCGGGGTTTAGCCGCACTGGCCGCTATTTGGCCAGCGTCGTCAAAAAACGGCTGAATTAATTTGAAATGCGACGAAGGGTCACTTTAATGACCTGGCGCAAGAATTTTTCGTACTGCTCGACGATCAAAGGCTGCTTTCACCCTTGGGTGCATGCACAATTGTCGGGCGGCCAGGCCTTCGCGAATCACGCAAGGCCACCCGAGCGCCTGAAAAGGGCGCTCGGGAAAACCCTGACGGACGATGCGTCGTCCCGTCACTCAAATAGCCATAGGCACTGGATTACTCATGTCGGACCGTTTCGAACTTTACCTCACCTGCCCCAAGGGCCTAGAAGGCCTGCTCGCCGATGAGGCTCGAGGCCTCGGCCTTGAGGACGTGCGTGAGCACACCTCGGCCATTCGTGGCGAGGCCGACATGGAAACCGCCTACCGCTTGTGCCTGTGGTCCCGCTTGGGCAACCGCGTACTGCTGGTGCTCAAACGTTTTGCGATGAAAAATGCCGATGACCTCTACGACGGCGTCAATGCCGTCGAATGGCAGGATCATCTGCTCGCCGATGGCTCGCTGGCCGTGGAGTTCAGCGGGCATGGCTCGGGCATCGACAACACCCACTTTGGTGCGCTGAAGGTCAAGGACGCCATCGTCGACAAGCTGCGCGACAAAGACGGCCTGCGCCCGTCGGTCGACAAGCTGAATCCGGACATGCGTGTGCACCTGCGCCTGGATCGTGGTGAAGCGATCCTCTCGCTCGACCTCTCTGGGCACAGCCTGCACCAGCGCGGCTATCGCCTGCAGCAGGGCGCCGCGCCGCTCAAGGAAAACCTCGCCGCAGCGGTGCTGATTCGTTCCGGCTGGCCGCGCATTGCTGCCGGAGGCGGCGCGCTGGCTGACCCGATGTGCGGTGTCGGTACCTTCCTCGTCGAGGCCGCGATGATTGCCGCCGATATTGCGCCCAACCTCAAGCGCGAGCGTTGGGGCTTCAGCGCCTGGCTTGGCCACGTGCCGGCGTTGTGGCGCAAGGTTCATGACGAAGCAACCCAGCGCGCCGAAGCCGGCCTGGCCAAGCCGCCGCTGTGGATTCGCGGTTACGAAGCCGACCCACGGCTGATTCAGCCGGGCCGCAACAACGTCGAACGGGCCGGCCTGAGCGACTGGATCAAGATCTACCAGGGTGAGGTCGGCACGTTTGAACCGCGTCCGGACCAGAACCAGAAAGGTCTGGTCATCAGCAACCCGCCTTACGGCGAGCGTCTGGGCGATGAGGCCAGCTTGCTCTACCTCTACCAGAACCTGGGCGAGCGTCTGCGCCAGGCGTGTCTGGGCTGGGAGGCGGCGGTGTTCACCGGCGCGCCTGAACTGGGCAAGCGTATGGGTGTGCGCAGCCACAAACAGTACGCGTTCTGGAACGGCGCGTTGCCCTGCAAACTGCTGCTGTTCAAGATCCAGCCTGATCAGTTCGTCACGGGTGTCTCCGGCGAGCGTCGTTCTGTCGAGGCCCAAGAAGCTGACAGCGATCGCCCGGTGGCAGTCGTCAACGAGCCGGCGCGCCTTTCCGAAGGTGCGCAGATGTTTGCCAACCGCTTGCAGAAGAACCTCAAGCAGCTGGGCAAGTGGGCCCGCCGCGAACAGATCGACTGCTACCGCCTGTATGACGCCGACATGCCCGAATACGCTGTGGCGATCGACCTCTACCAGGATTGGGTGCACGTTCAGGAGTACGCCGCCCCGCGTACCATCGATCCAGAAAAGGCCCAAGGGCGTCTGCTCGATGTGCTTGCAGCGATCCCGCAGGCACTGGGCATCGATCAGCAGCGTATTGTGCTCAAGCGCCGTCAGCGTCAGAGCGGTACTCGCCAGTATGAGCGTCAAGCGACTGAAGGGCGTTTCCAGGAAGTCAGCGAAGGCGGCGTCAAGTTGCTGGTCAACCTGACCGATTATCTCGATACCGGGCTGTTCCTCGATCACCGTCCGATGCGCATGCGCATCCAGCGCGAGGCGGCCGGCAAGCGTTTCCTCAACCTGTTCTGCTACACCGCCACGGCGACTGTGCATGCGGCCAAGGGCGGCGCACGCGAGACCACCAGCGTCGACCTGTCCAAGACCTACCTCGATTGGGCGCGGCGCAACCTCTCGCTCAATGGCTACTCCGATCGCCATCGCCTGGAGCAGGGTGACGTCATGGCCTGGCTGGAGAGCTGCCGCGAGAGCTACGACCTGATCTTCATCGACCCGCCGACGTTCTCCAATTCCAAGCGCATGGAAGGGGTGTTCGACGTGCAGCGCGACCACGTGCAGTTGCTTGACCTGGCCCTGGCCCGGTTGGCGCCTGGCGGTGTGCTGTATTTCTCCAACAACTTCCGCAAGTTCCAGCTCGACGAGAGCGTGAGCGCGCGGTATGCCGTGGAAGAAATAAGCGCGCAGACGGTTGATCCGGACTTTGCTCGCAACAGCAAGATCCACCGTGCCTGGCGCTTGCAGCTGCGCTGAAGTGGCACTGGGTAATGTCGGAGTTGCGCCGCTAATGGCCAATAGCTATAAATAGTCAGGGTTGAAAAATTCGCAGGACGCTGACGTGACGAGATCGCTCTATGTCGAAGGTGCGTGCGAATGTGTTTGGCCTGCTCTATCAGGCATTACCGGCCTGGGCGTTGGCGCTGCTGGCGGTAATCAGCGGCGCTTTGTTCACGGCGGCGCTGACGACCGCCGCGTACAGCTTCTCCAAACAGCAACTGCGCCAGCGCTTCGAGCTGCTGGCCGCAGACCGCTACAGCCGTATTGCCGAACGCCTGGCAGACCAGCAACAGCGCCTGGATAGCCTGCGGCGCTTTTTCAGTTATTCCGATAACGTCACCGCAGGCGAATTTCAGGGTTACGTCAAACCGCTGTTGCAGCGCACTTTGGCCTACGCCTGGGCGCCCGCCGTTGCCACCGCCAGGTGGGGGGCGAGTGCCGAACTGGCTGTCCACAATGCGTCCCCTGATGCTGGCGGCCAGGCGCAGGTACAGCCCTTAGCATTACGCGGCCACGCCTACCCCATACGCTTTGTGCAAACTTCCAATCTGGCTGGGCTGCCTTCTGGCCTGGAGCTGTTCAACCTGAGACGCGTGCAAAGCACTTTGGTGCGCGCGACTACCCCAGGCAGCATGGCGGTGTCCGCGCCATGGCAGTTGCCAGAGCAGCCTGCGGCGGTAGTGCTGATGATGCTTGCTCCAGTCTTCGCCAATGTTGCAGGCGACGGTGTACCCAGTGGCTATGTGATTGTCCTGCTCGACTTGCAGCGCTTGGTCAGCGAGGGCGTGTCAGCTGCAACGGACGACGACCTGGTGGTGCGCATCAGCGATGGCAGCGGGCAAAACCTGCTGTACCAGTCGCTCAACCCGGCAGCGCCGCTGGCAATGGCCAGTGCCCGTCAACTGCAGCTGGCTGGTTATCCCTATCAGATGCTGATTCGTCCCAGCCAAAGCTTCGTCCACGCCAATCGTTCATCGTTGGTGCCGGCGGTCGCGCTACTTGGGGCGCTGCTGAGCGTGCTGCTCGGCGCTTTGCTGTACAGCGTGCTCAGCCAGCGCCAGCGCGCATTGAAGCTGGTCGAGCAGCGCACGGCCGAATTGCGCATCAGTGAGCAGTCCCTCAGGGGCACCCATAACCAACTGCGCAGCGTGCTCGATGCGGCAACTCAGGTGGCGATTATCGCCACTGACCTCGAGGGCCGGATCATCACCTTCAATGCTGGCGCCGAGCGCATGCTGGGTTATGCCGCCAGCGAAGTGGTCGGCCGGCTTGATCTGCCCGCGCTGATTCAGGCCGACGAGTTGCACCAGCGCGCCCAGGCCCTGAGCCAGCAGCACGGCCGCGACATCAGCTGCGCTCAGGCAATCTTTGCCGATGCGGCGCAGGCCGCGGACAACCAGCCTGGCGAATGGACCCTGCAACGTAGCGATGGCAGCCAGCTGCTGGCGACCATGCTGGTCAGCCCGGTGCTCGATGAGCACGGCCGTTGGGTCGGCTACCTGGCAATCTGCATTGATGTCACTGAACGGCGCCGCGTGCATGAGGCACTGGCGGTGCGTGATCGGCTGCTGGAGAAGCTCAGTGCCGAAGTGCCCGGAGGCATCTATCAGTACCGTCTGGATGCGTCTGGACATACATGTTTTCCCTACGCCAGCCAGGGCTTGTTCGACATCTACGAGATCGACCTGCATCAGCTGCGTGAGGATGCGGCGCCGATTACCGAGCGGATTCATCCTGATGACCTGGAGCGGGTGCTGCGCTCGATCCGTTACTCGGCAGAGCACCTTGCCCCGTGGCGCGAAGAGTATCGGGTGATTCTGCCGCAGGCCGGTTTGCGCTGGGTGCGCGGTGAGGCCACGCCTGAACTAGGCGAGGCGGGATGCACCTTGTGGCATGGCTATCTGACCGATGTTTCCGAGCCCAAGCGGGTCGAGCACGAGCTGCGGGCGCTATCGATTACCGACGTGTTGACCGGTATTCACAACCGCCGCTACTTCCAGGAGCGGCTGAAGATCGAGCTTGATCGCGCCGCGCGTGATGGCCTGGAGCTGGCGGTGATCATGCTCGATGTCGATCACTTCAAGCGCATCAACGATGAGCATGGGCATGCGGTAGGTGACGATGTCCTGCGCAGCCTGTGCCAGCACATCAGCCATCGTCTGCGCCGTACGGACGTGTTCTGCCGGCTCGGCGGCGAGGAGTTCATGGTGCTGTGCCCAGGTAGCGATATCGCGCAGGCGCGCACCCTGGCGCTGGAGCTGTGGCAGGGGGTACGCAGTCTGGTGATCAACGGGGTCGGCAAGGTCACGGCAAGCTTCGGCGTGGCTGCCTGGCACCCGGGGGAGGGCGCCGATGCGCTGCTGCTGCGCGCCGATGCCGGGGTGTACGCGGCCAAGCAGGGTGGCCGCGACCGAGTTGAAGTAGTGCAGCCTTAAGTCGGCCTGATCTGCCTGCCGAGCAGCGCCGCGGCGGCTGGCACGCGCTGCTCAGACTGCTTGGTTCAGAGCCCCGATGCGGCGGTGCCAGTGTTCAGTTTCGGCTGGCGATACAGCTCAAGCAGCACCTGATCAAGCACTTGTGACGCACCCCATGGCTTGGGATCATTCAGGATCGCCGCCACTGCCCAGGTGTGGCCGTTGCTGTCGCGGCTGAAGCCGGCGATTGCGCGCACGGTATTCAAAGTGCCGGTCTTGATATGCGCCTGGCCGGTCATGGAAGTGCGTTTAAGGCGCTTGCGCATGGTCCCGTCCATGCCCACCAGCGGCATCGAACTGATGAATTCAGCAGCGTAAGGGCTGTTCCAGGCCGCCTGCAGCAGGGTGGCCATTTCACGTGTGCTGACACGTTCAGCGCGGGACAGGCCAGAGCCGTTCTCCATCACCAGGTGCGGTGAGGTGATTCCTTTTTTCGCCATCCACTGACGCACGACCCGTTGTGCGGCGCGCGCGTCATCGCCGTCGGCATCGGTACGGAACTGCGCGCCCAGGCTCAGGAACAGCTGCTGAGCCATGGTGTTGTTGCTGTATTTGTTGATGTCGCGGATCACCTCGACCAGGTCGGGCGAGAATGCCCGCGCCAGTACTCGAGCGCTTTTCGGCACGTTCTCGATGCGATCGCCACCCTGGATGGTGCCGCCCAGTTCGTTCCAGATTGCGCGAACGGCACCTGCCGCGTAGGCGGGGTGGTCGAGCAGGGCCAGATAGGTCTGCGAGTTGCAGCCTTCGCCCAATTGGCCGCTGACCACTACGGTGACACCTTCTGGTCTGACCTGCGGGTTATAGCGGACCTCACCGGCGCACTGCTTGGAGGCGACCGCCTTGACCTGATTGTCGATGCGGATACTGGCAATCGGCGGTTCGACTGCAATCATGACCTTGCCGCCGTCATTGCGAGCAACGAAACGCAGCGCCTTGAGGTTGACCAGCAACGCGTCTGGCTTGACCAGAAACGGCTTGTTGGTGTCGCCGCCGTCATCGTCGAAGTGGGGCAGGTTGGGCTGCACGAAGTGGCTGCGGTCCAGCACCAGGTCACCGGTGACGGTGCGCACGCCGTTGGCGCGCAGGTCACGCATCAGCAGCCAGAGCTTTTCCATGTTCAGTTTGGGATCGCCGCCACCCTTGAGGTACAGGTTGCCGTTGAGCACGCCATTGCTCAGGGTGCCATCGGTGTAGAACTCGGTTTTCCATTGAAAGGTCGGGCCAAGCAGCTCGAGCGCGGCGTAGGTGGTAACCAGTTTCATGGTTGAGGCCGGGTTGACCGACACATCGGCGTTGAACACCGTTGCCGTACCGGGGCCATCGAGGGGGAGCATGACCAGCGACAGGGCGTTGTCCTGCAATTTGTTGGTCTTGAGAGCCTGTTGCACCTTGGGCGGCAAGGTGGTGTTGACGGCGGCCTGAGTGGGCATGGCCAGAGGCAGCATCAGGCCGGCGAGCAGCAGTGGGCGGAGCGCTTTGATCATAAGTAGGAAAACCCTGCGGGCGAGGGGGAAATAACGGGGCTGTAAAAGATGGTGGCCCCAGATCGAAATATAGCGGGCATTATGCCCCAAGCGCGTCCTGTATGTGCCGGGTTCGACACAAAAGCGCCGCTGCGCCCCGGAAACTGGTAAAGTGCCGCCCGTAATTACTTAAGAGGATTGTTTCATGGCTACCAACCGTTCCCGCCGTCTGCGCAAAAAACTCTGCGTAGATGAATTCCAGGAGCTGGGCTTCGAACTGAACCTTGGTTTCAAGGAAGACCTGTCTGAAGAAGCCATCGATGCCTTCCTCGACGCCTTCCTGGTAGAAGCCATGGACGCCAACGGCCTGGACTACGTCGGCGGCGATGACTTCGGTCTGGTCTGCCTGGCCGAGCGTGGCTCGGTCAGCGAAGAGCAGCGTGCTGCTGTCGAAGCGTGGCTCAAGGGCCGTAACGAGCTGACCGAAGTCAAAGTCAGCCCGCTGCTCGACGCCTGGTATCCGGAAAAGCCGATCAACTCGGCTTCCTGATCCAGCCTGGCGGGCGCTGTCGGCGCGCCGCCATACCAAAGCCCTGAACGCTCAGCCCAGCTGACGGCTCAGGGCTTTTTCAATTCTGCGCATGTGCCTGGCCAAGGCCTGCCGCTTCAGCTTCAGCTCGTTCAGCGTCAGTTCGCCACTGGCGAGCAGCTCGCACACCTCCATCATTGCCTGAGCATCCAGCATCCGTGCGGCGCTGAGGATTTTGTGTGCCTGCTCGACAATGGCCAGGGCTTGCTGCTCTGGATCAAGGCTCATCAGCACTGTGCAGTCATCCTTCAGGCTCTGCTGCAACAGCTGCAGAAAACGCTGTTGATCTGCCGGGTCGTCGCCAGCAACCCTCCTCACACTGGCGACGTCGAACGCCGCTCGGCGGGGCTGTAGCGCCGCGGATTCGGGTAATGGAGTGACGTTGGCGAGGTGCTCACTCAGCGTACGCAGGCTTATCGGCTTGAGCAGGCAGTCGTTCATGCCCGCATCCTGGCAGCGCTGGCGAACTTCGGGTTGGGCATTGGCGGTGTAGCCAAAAATGACGCAGGGTGGCCGGTTGCTGGCGCGCTCTTCAGCGCGGATGGCTCGCGTCACCTGATAGCCGTTCATGTGGGGCATGTTGCAGTCGAGCAGCAGCACATCGAACGTATCGCTGTGCCAACATTGCAAGGCTTCATTGCCATCCCGCGCACTGGTGTGGCGCAGCCCCATGAAATTCAACTGCTGCGCCATCAGCATCAAGTTGGCGGGATGGTCGTCGATGACCAGTACGCGCAAGTCGGGATTGAGCGCGTCGACCTGGCGTATCGCCGCCTCGGCTGCCACCGGCGCACCGGCTGGGCAGACCGGCATGCTCAGGCGGACCTGGGTGCCTACCCCCTGCAAACTGCGCAGGGTCAGTGTGCCACCCATCATTTCGCACAGGGTGCGGCTGATGGTCAGGCCCAACCCGGTGCCGCAGCGTGCGCCGTCGCTCTGGGTGTTGGCCTGCACGAAGGGACTGAACAGCCCTTGTATTTCGTGCTCGGGAATGCCGATGCCGCTGTCGCGCACCTCAAGTTCCAGTTGGGTGGTTGGCGCAGAAGCTGATCGGTGCAGCTGCGCGTGTACGCGGACCTGGCCAATGTCGGTGAACTTGATCGCATTGCTGAGCAGATTGCTCAGTACCTGCTTGAAACGCAGTGGGTCGAGCAGTACGTGACGTTGTGCGCTCGGCTCGATCTGGACTTCCAGTGCCAGGCCCTTTTCACGTGCCTGGCCTTCAAATACCCGCGCTACGGATTTGATCAAAGCAGCCAGCTCGACCGGTTCTGGCGCCAGGCTCATGTGCCCGGATTCAATCCGCACGATATCCAGGATATCTCCGATCAGGCCCAGCAGGTCGGTAGCGGAATGGTAGGCGACTTCCAGTGCCGGTTTGTCCACGCGGCCTTGATCGGCGTGCCTGACGGCGAGTTCGAGCATGCCGATGACTGCGTTCATCGGCGTGCGAATTTCATGGCTGATGGTTGCCAGAAAGGTGCTCTTGGCACGGTTGGCATCATCGGCCTGCTGTTTTGCCAGGCGCAGCTCCTGCACCAGCTGGCGGCGCTCGCTGATATCGATCCAGCCGCCAATGATGCCCTGCACTTCACCCAACGAGTCACGATAGGGCAGGACCCAGTGGTACACCGTCAGTTCGCGATCTTTCAGGCGGAGCTGGCGATCAAGGATCAACGGCTCGCCGGCGGCCATGACCTGCTGATAGTCGGCTTCGATCTGATGCGTACAGGCATGCTGGCTGCCCAGGCTCTCTTCCAGGCGTTTGCCAATGACGTCCTGCGCACAGGCGTCCATCGCCTTCAGGTAACTGTCGTTGCAGCTTTGCAACTTGCCATCACGACCCCGCACAAACAGCGGATGAGGAGTGCCATTGAGCATCACCTGCATGAATTCGAGTTGGTCGTTGAGGGCTCGTTCGACGCGTTGGCGATGGCGAATCTGGCGGCGCAGATGCGCGTTCCAGACCAGCGCCAGCAACAGTAAAGAGCCGATCCCCACTGCAATCTGCAGAGCCAGATGCCGCAGGTTCCGCCAATAGGCATCGTCTTGCGCATTGAGGCCGCTCCAGCGGTTGTAGATCACGCCGAATTCTTCTGGAGAGATACTCAACAAGGCCTTGTCGAGGATAGCTGCCAGCGGCTGCGCATTGCTGGCATTCGCCATCGCGAAGCTGGCGGGCTCGATGCCCACCGTATTGCGAATCACCAGATCCGGGTCGCTGGCCAGCGCATGATTGGCATCGATCAGCGTGCTGACAGCGCCGTCGACGGCACTGCTGCTGAGCAGCGCCAGGGAGTAGTACGGGCTTTCGGTCTGGATAGCCATGACATCCGGGTACTGCTGGGCAAGCAGTTGCGCTGCTGCGCTGCCACGTGTGACGGCAACCCGCTTGCCGTTGAGTTGCTCGAATGAGCTGGCCGTTTCGTTGTGTCGGGTGACCAGCACCAGCGAGCTTTCCAGATACGGCCGAGTCACCAGCAGTTGCGGGTTGTGCTGCTCTTGCATCGGCAGTGCTGCAATGACATCGGCGCGACCGTCGGCAATCCGCGCGAGCATGTCGTCAACACTGCCCGCACGCTGAATCTCGAAATGCAGACCTGTGCGCAGCCGGAGCATTTCCAGCAGGTCGGCGGTAATGCCGCGGAACTGACCGGCCGCGTCGAAGTAGGACACCGGGGCCGCCGTTTCGTCGATGACTACCCGCAACAATGGACGCTGCCTTAGCCACTGTTCTTCTGCTGGGCTTAGCTGCAGCTTGCGCTCGCTCAGCAGAATGTCGCTACCGGCGCTCCAGCGTTTGAGAATGTTGCTTTGCACCACCACTGGCTGAGCTTGCAGCGCGAGGTTGATCAACCCTCTGAGCATCGATGCGTCGCGGCGCATGGCGAAGCTGAAGCCAATGGCCTCATGTTGGCCAAAATTGGCCATACGCAGGCGCGGCAGATGGCCCTGATTGAGTTGAAAGTAGGTGGAAATGGTATCGCCGATGAAGACGTCGGCCTGCCCAAATGCAACCGCATTGAGTGCCTGGGTCGACGAGCCGAACGTCAGCAGTGAAGCGTTGGGGTAGGTCTCGCGTACCACCTTGGGCGGCAGGTAGTGATACAGCATGCTCAGGCGCATGCCATTGAGGCCGTTGTTCAGCGGGCGCGCCTCGTCCTCGCGAGTCACCAGCACGGGTTGGTCGACCGCATACGGGACCGACAGCCCCAGCCCTTGCGCAGCGGCTTCGAAGCCGTTAGCGCTGCCCAACAGGTCAATCCGCCCTTGCTTGAGCGCCTCGACGGCATCCAGGCGATTGTCGAAACGCAATACTTTCACCGGCAGCCCGAGCGCGCTGCTGATCACCGCAGCGTACTCGGCGGTAATGCCCTGGTAGTCACGGCCACCGCTGGTGATATCGAACGGGGCGTAATCGGGGAAAGAGGTGCCTAGCGTCAGTTGCTGCTTTGTCTCAAGCCAGTTGCGCTGCTCGGCGCTGAGCTGTGGGCGGCTTGGTTGTGCTGACGTACGTTTGAGCAAGGTCAGTGTCGTAGGCTCCTGCTCCGCCGCCACCGACAAGCCGGTGGCGGCCAGGACAAGGCACAAACAGGTCAAGTAATGCCCCACTCGCAGCATCACACCAGCGCGTTCCGTTTGGCCACGTCAATCAGGTCGACCAAAGTACTTACCCGTAGTTTTTGCATCAGGCGTTTTTTGTAGGTGCTCACTGTCTTGTTACTGAGAAACATGCCTGAAGCGATTTCCTTGTTGCTTCGACCCTGGGCAAAAAGTTGCAGCACCATCAGTTCTCGATCATTGACCTGTCGGAATAGACCTAATTCCGACCTGCTGCTTTCTGTCTCACCCTGCAGGACTTGGCTGGGGAAATAGTTGTAGCCAGCAAGTACTGCCTTGATTGCACTGATGAGTTCGCTCAAGTCTTCCTGCTTGCAGACATAGCCCGATGCGCCCGAATGCATGCAGCGAATGGCGAACAGCGCGGGTGACTGGGCAGTTAGTACCAGCACCTTCATGGGCAGGGCCATGCTCTGGAAACGCGCCAGCACTTCGAGCCCATCCAGTCGCGGGATAGCGATGTCAAGGATGACCAGGTTGGGGCGTGCCTCGCGAATCAGCTGCATCGCGTCGACGCCGTTGTCAGACTCGCCGACGATCTTGTAACCCTGGTTTTCCAGTAGCATGCGTACGGCCAAGCGAATAACCGGATGGTCGTCGACAATAAATACGGATTGCATAGTTAACATTCCATTGGGACAGATGGCGTGAACAGAGCGCACCTTAACCCAGATGGGCGGCAGGAAGCAGGCAACAAGCGTTTGTCAGTCGTATATGGGAAATGGACTACAGTAAGAGACTACATAGTCGATGATTCTTGAGACGAGATGTTTATATGTAGCAAGAAATTAGTAACGTGGTGTGAGTGGCTGTTAGTTGGGGTTGGTTAATCGATAGGCGTGAGATTGGTTCATCTATCTACACTGCTAACCTTCGCATAGCCGGGGCCGCACAGCGGCCCCAATACTGGCTGAGATCTGCCTAAGTTTGCCGTATTCAGGTCGGGCTGGAACGCCCAGTCATCTCACAAGCCATCTCGCTGGCATAGCTGTCGGTCATGCCGGCGATGAAATCAATCATTCGCAGGAAGGCGTTGTGCAACGTGTCATCAGGGCTTGGCGCATGGTTGCCAATCAGGTCGAGCACTCGCCGGCTTTTGAACGACGGGGTGCGCCCGCCGTGTTGTTCCAGGGCCGCGCCACAAAAAGCGTTGAGCAAGATTTCCAGCGTGGTGTAAGCGCCAATCTCGTGCAGCGTCTTGCGCTTGTCCTGGAAGATCTTCTTGCGCGCCATGTCCTTGGCCTGCAGTACACAGCGCTTGGCAGGGCCGTGCATGTGCTCGACCAGGTCGCCCGCTAACTGACCGCTGAGCAACGCCCGTTGCTGCTCGACGAACGCTTCGGCTGCCGCATTGGTCAGGTGTTCGATAGCCTTGCCGCGCAGGATCGCCAGCTTGCGTCGGCGCGAGTCGTTGGCGCCGAGCTGACGGTAGGTCTCGGGCAGGTCGTCACCGACCAGGTCCAGCAGCAGCGCTTCGACTTCGGCATATTGCAGCAGCTCCATCTCGACCCCGTCTTCAAGGTCGATCAAGGCGTAGCAGATATCGTCGGCAGCCTCCATCAGGTACACCAGCGGATGGCGTGCCCAGCGTTGCTCCTCGAGCTGCGGCAGGCCCAGCTTGCGTGCGATCTGCTCGAGCAACGGCAGCTCGCTCTGATAGCTGCCGAACTTGTGCTTCTTGTAGCCCAGGGCATCGGCGTGACGCGAACTCCACGGGTATTTAAGGTAGGTGCCGAGGGTGGCGTAGGTCAGCCTGGTACCGCCATCGAACTGGTGATACTCCAACTGTGTGAGCACCCGAAAGCCCTGCGCATTGCCTTCGAAATTGAGAAAGTCAGCGCGTTGCTCGTCGCTCATGCCGTCCAGCCAGCCGCGACCTGCCGCCTGCTGAAACCAGGAGCGGATCGCGTCTTCGCCAGAGTGGCCGAACGGCGGATTACCGATGTCGTGGGCCAGGCAAGCCGACTGCACGATCATGCCCAGGTCGCTTGGCTCGCACCAGGCCGGCAGCTCGTCGCGCAAGGTCTCGCCCACACGCATGCCGAGTGAGCGGCCGACGCAGCTCACTTCCAGCGAATGGGTCAGGCGGGTATGAATATGGTCGTTGCTCGACACCGGGTGGACTTGAGTCTTGCGTCCAAGCCGGCGAAACGCACCGGAAAAGATGATCCGGTCGTGGTCCTTGTGGAAGGGACTGCGCCCTAGTTCCTCAGGGCTGTACAAGGCCTTGCCCAGGCGCTCACGGGTCAGCAGGGTATCCCAGTCCAATGCTCGCTCTCCGATCGGATAATCGCCATAGCTTCAGGGTAGCGCTGCGCCTGCGCAAGGGGCCGGCGCAGCCGCTGCTAGCGGCGTCGACCGTTGTGCAGGAACAGTCTGGCCAAGGGCAGCAACGTGCCGCCCAGACGCAGTAAGCGCGTAAGGCCACCACCGCGGGCACCCTTGCCAGTCAGAAAGCCCATCAAAACCACGCCGGCAATGCCCCATAACGGCGCATGCTTGATCCCCAGCCCTTGCTGCACAGAGCTACCTATGCCGCGCAGGCGACGGACTGGCTCGAGCAGTTGCGCCGATTCCTGGCGGATTTCCTGGCGGTGCATTTCGAGGCGCAGACGCAACAGCGCCTTGCGCAGCTCGCGCGGATTACGCGTATTGGGAAGTTCAGGCAGGCTCATGGCAACAGTCGCTCCCGATCCTTGGCAAGCTCCTCAAGTGTGGAGCTGAACGGTGAAGACTCATCGAATACCGCAGCTTTCAGGCGAACAGCGCAGTACAGCGTGGCGAGGCAGTAGAACACGCACAGACCGATGATCCCGGCCAGGCGATAACTGTCCCAGACCAGTACCAGCAGCAGACCAGACAATGCCGACAGCAACAGCAGGGCAAATACCAATGCCATGCCTGCGAACAGCAGCAGCTTCAAGGTACGGCCTTTCTGCTCCTGCAGCTCGATGCCGAACAGCTCGATGTGGCTGTGCAGCAGGCCAAGCACGGCAGCGCCGAGGCGCTTGCCGGTTGCGCCAGTGGAGGCGTCATTTTCCATGAAGTTACCTCAGCGGCGATTGGCCAGCAGCCCGATCAGCAGGCCGACACCTGCAGCAATGCCGATAGCCTGCCAAGGGTTTTCCTGGACATAGGCTTCGGCTTGAACAACCGCCTCCTGACCGCGGGCGCGCACCGATTCCTGAGTCACCTGCAGGTTGGCACGAGCCTCTTCGAGGCGCGCATGGATCTGTTCGCGCAATTCGTCAGCCTGATCACCCGCCAGATTGGCCGTGTCCGCCAGCAGCCGCTCGGTGTCGCGTACTAGCGCCTGAAAGTCAGCCATCAATATCTCTTGAGCATTCTTTGCCGATTTGCTGGCCATTGGGTCTCTCCCTGTTTAGGTATGTGGATAATTCGAGTGATGGCTGTTGTGAAGGTTCACTGCAGTTGCTGGTATGGCGTTTGCTAAGTGTTTGTTAAGTATTGGGGCGTGCCTGCAGCGGCTGCGACGATTTCGCGCATCACGTCTGCACATACCGATAAACCTTAACCCAATCCACGACAAACCCAAGAAAAAACCACGCACGTTCCGCCAGGCCTCACCAGAACAGGGCAGCGGGGCGGGCACCGATTCGGTGCAGGGATGCCGGTTCTTGAACTGTCATGGTGCCTTTTTCAGCAGGTCTGCCAATTTCATGGAAAACACCCACAGCGCAATGGACTCTCTGGTCCACGGTTCCAACACGCTTTTCTTACTGATGGGCGCCATTCTGGTGCTGGCGATGCATGCCGGTTTTGCCTTTCTGGAAGTAGGTACGGTTCGCCACAAGAATCAGGTCAACGCACTGTCGAAGATCCTCAGCGACTTTGCCATTTCGGCGCTGGTGTACTTTTTCGTCGGTTACTGGGTTGCTTATGGGGTGACCTTCCTGCAGCCGGCAGCGACGCTGGCCAGCGATCATGGCTACGCCTTGGTGAAGTGCTTTTTCCTGATCACCTTCGCAGCGGCCATTCCCGCGATCATCTCCGGCGGCATCGCCGAACGTGCCCGCTTCGCCCCGCAGTTATGCGCGACAGCACTGATTGTGGCGTTCGTCTACCCGTTCTATGAAGGCATTGTGTGGAACGGTAATTTTGGCTTGCAGGACTGGCTGCAACAGCGCTTCGGTGCGCCGTTTCACGACTTCGCTGGCTCGGTGGTAGTGCATGCCATGGGCGGCTGGCTGGCCCTGGCAGCGGTGTTGCTGCTTGGCGCACGGCGTGGGCGTTATCGTGACGGGCGACTGATCGCCTTTGCTCCCTCGAGCATTCCGTTTCTCGCGCTGGGCTCTTGGATCCTGATCATCGGCTGGTTCGGCTTCAACGTCATGAGCGCGCAGAGCCTGCAAGGGATCAGTGGCCTGGTGGCGATCAATTCGCTGATGGCAATGGTGGGCGGCACCCTGGCAGCGCTGCTGGCCGGGCGCAATGACCCAGGCTTTCTGCACAACGGTCCGTTGGCTGGGCTGGTGGCGGTCTGTGCCGGCTCCGACCTGATGCATCCACTTGGCGCGCTGCTCACCGGCGTAGTGGCGGGTGGGCTGTTCGTCTGGTGTTTCACCGCTGCGCAGAACCGCTGGAAAATCGACGATGTTCTCGGCGTCTGGCCACTGCATGGCGTTTGCGGTGTGTGGGGCGGCATCGCCTGCGGGATCTTTGCCCAGCCGAGCCTGGCTGGCCTGGGCGGGGTGAGCATGATCAGTCAACTGATCGGCAGCCTCGGCGGTGTACTCGTGGCATTGACCGGTGGCCTGGTCGTGTATGGCTTGCTCAAGGCTACGCTGGGCTTGCGTCTGAGCCATGAGCAGGAGTTTCAGGGGGCAGACCTGTCGCTGCATCGAATCGGTGCCACCAGCCAGGATTGACGGGTGCGGGCTGGACTTTACAATAAGTCCACCTCTCCATTGTGCGCAGGCCCGCCATGCTTCCGGAATGCCAACTGCTGGGCACCCTTGGGTGCCACCTGTGCGAAGTCGCCGAAGCCGTGCTGATGCCATTCGTCGAGCGCGGCCTGCTGGTCGAACTGGTCGACATCAGTGAACAGGAGGCATTGTTCGAGCGCTATGGATTGATCATCCCGGTGCTGCGTCGGTGCGATTCAGGCGATGAGTTGCACTGGCCGTTCGATAGCGAACAGGTGGTGGCTTTCCTCCGGCAATGATCGCCCCAGCGGCGGCGCGTCCCTCGTGTGCAAACCTGTGTGGTGACAGATGATCGGCCCTGGCCCGCCATGAGCGAGCCTTGCCATCAGCCACGCAGAGGTCCGTGATGTTCATCACCCCCCACTTCACGCTAGCCGAAATGACCGCTTCCAGCACAGCAGCGCTTGCAGGTCTGGATAACACGCCGCCGCCCGCGGCGTTGGCGAACCTGGGCCTGTTATGCGGCGTACTCGAGCAGGTGCGTAGTCTGCTCCAGGTGCCACTGACGATTACCAGCGGCTTTCGTAGCCAGGCGCTCAACCAGAAGGTCGGCGGCACAGCGCAAAGCGCTCATGTACTGGGGCTGGCGGCTGACTTCACGGCTTTGAACATTCCCGCACGCCAAGTTGCAATACGGATTCGCGACAGTAACATCATGTTCGATCAGTTGATTCTCGAGTTCGACAGCTGGGTCCACCTGGGTGTCTCGACCGAGCATCCACGCCGTCAGGTACTGACTATTCAACGAGGCGGCGGCTACCTACCGGGCATCCACTGACAGCGCCTGCCATTTGACGAAAGCCGGAACAACTTCGTATGCTGTATATAAATACAGTACCAGGGTGAAGCGATGCTCAATGTCGAGCAACTGAAATACAGCATCAACAGGATGGCGCCCGAGCGTGTAGCCGACGCCGTTCTGGAGCTGCGTCTCGAGGGCCTGGTCACGGATGACCGGACGCCCTTTGGCAAGGTCCACTTCAATACCTGCTTCGCTGAAGTCGAGGCGTTGTTTCAACGGGCCGGTTTTCACCGAGCGCTGGATGTCGTCGGCTATCAAGGCCTGGTTTATGCGCTGTACGATCCTGGCCGCTGGGACGCCGTGCAGGTACTGCGCTGGCTCAAGGTGCGCTGCGAGACGGCCGAAGCTGGCTGAGCTGCAGGGCATGGGTGATAATGCCGGCTTACTGACTGCCTGAGCCTGACATGAGCGCACCTTTCGATCCTGCACATCAACAAGCCAGCACGGTATGCCTGCCGCCTGGCGAGTGGAAGACGGTGCTTGATTGCTTGTGTGAGCACTTCAAGGCAATTGATCGCGAGCAATGGCTTGACCGTTTTGCCCGCGGTCGGGTACTGGACGCTGAAGGGCGTGCAATCGGCGCAGATTTGCCTTACCAACGCGGCATGCGCCTGCATTATTTTCGTGAAGTGGCCAACGAGAAACCGATCCCGGTGCACGAATCGATTGTGCACATGGACGAGCACCTGGTCATCGCCGACAAGCCGCACTTTCTGCCGGTGACGCCCACAGGCGAATACGTCGAGCAGACTTTGCTCCGTCGGCTCATCCGCCGGCTGGGCAACCCGCACCTGGTGCCCTTGCATCGCATCGACCGGCATACGGCAGGACTGGTCATGTTCTCGGCCAACCCTGAGACCCGCAGCGCCTATCAGCGCCTGTTCCCCGAACGGCGTATCGACAAGCAGTATCAGGCGATTGCCGCTGCACTGCCTGAACTCGACTTCCCGCTGGTGCGACGCAGCAGGTTGGTGCACGGCGAACCGTTTTTCCGCATGCACGAGGTCCCCGGCGCAGAGAACAGCGAGACGCTGGCGCATGTGATCGAGAAAAATGGTGATTGCTGGCGCTATGGCCTGTCGCCGGTAACCGGCAAGACGCACCAGTTGCGCGTGCACATGGCCGCGTTGGGGGCTGGCATCTGCAACGACCCGTTTTACCCGCAGCTGCAGGCGGTCGAGGATGACTATCAGCGGCCCTTGAAACTATTGGCGCAGAGCCTGCGCTTTGCCGATCCGCTGGACGGCAGCGAGCGCTGTTTCGAAACGCGGCTGGCGCTGGACTGGTAACCGGCCGTCACCGCAGGTTGCCCAGCGATAACGGCTCCGTCAGCACATCAACGGTTGAAGCGCTCCACCAGTGAGTACTGAGTCCCCGCCGTGCCGGTCAGCTCTTCGCTGAGCAAAGCCGAGTGCTGTGCTTGTTCGGCGGTTTCGTCAGCAAGGCTGGCAATGGTGCTGATGTTGCGGCTGATTTCGTCAGCCACGGCGGTTTGCTCTTCGGTTGCCGCTGCGATCTGGGTCGCCATGTCGGTGATATTGGCCACCGCTTCGCTGATGCCGATCAGCGCCTGATCCGCTTCCATAACCCGGGCAACGCCTTCCTGCGCCTGGCGATGGCCACTTTCCATGGTCAACACGGCGCTGCTGGCCGTCTGTTGCAGCTTGGCAATCAGGCCGTGGATCTGCCCGGTGGATTCGGCAGTGCGTTGCGCCAGCTGGCGCACTTCGTCAGCCACCACGGCAAAACCGCGGCCCATTTCGCCGGCGCGGGCGGCTTCGATGGCAGCGTTCAAGGCCAGCAGGTTGGTCTGATCGGCAATGCCTTTGATCACATCGACCACGCCGCCGATCTCGTCGCTGTCCTTGGCCAGTTGGGTCACGGTTTGCCCGGTTTCGCCGACTGCGGTGGACAAGCGAGCAATGGCCTCGCGGGTTTCCCCGGCGATCTGCCGGCCCTGGCTGGTCAGGCGATTGGCTTCCTGGGTGGCATCGGCAGTGCGCTGCACGTGGTTGGCAACTTCCTGGGTGGTCGCGGCCATCTGGTTGACGGCAGCTGCGACCTGTTCGGTTTCTACCCGTTGGCGTTCCAGGCCCGATGAGCTCTGGTGAGCCAGGACATCGGACTGACGCGCCTGATCGCTCAGGTGTTCGGCGCTGTCCTGCAAGCGAGTCAGGCAGGTTTTCATCCGCGCGTCCTGGCTGAGCATGGCCATCTCAAGACGCGCCTGTACGCCGCGGCTGTCGGTGTACATCTGCGCGATCAGCGGGTCGGAGGTGGTTTGCTCAGCCAGACCGAGCAGGCGCTTGAGGCCGCGTTGCTGCCAGCTCAAACCGAGTAGGCCCAACGGTACTGACAGGCCGGCGGCGAGGGCGAAGCCCCAGGAATGGCCCAGCCAGTTGCCGATCAGGAAGCCGACCTGGCTGACCAGAATGAACGGCAGCCAGTCTTGCAGCACCGGCAGCCAGCGGTCGCGGCGAGGGATCGCCGACTTGCCCTGGTTGAGGCGCTGGTACAGGCCTTCGGCACGGCGAATCTGTTCAGCGGTAGGTTTGACCCGCACCGATTCGTAACCGACTACCTGGTTGTTGTCGAAAATCGGCGTTACGTAGGCGTTGACCCAGTAATGATCGCCGCTCTTGCAGCGGTTCTTGACGATACCCATCCACGGCAGGCCTTGCTTGAGGGTCTGCCACATGTGGGCAAACACTGCTGCGGGGACATCGGGGTGGCGGACCAGATTATGCGCAGCGCCGATCAATTCCTCGCGTGAGAAACCGCTGATTTCGACGAAGGCATCGTTACAGTAACTGATCACACCTTTGGCATTGGTGGTGGAGATCAACCGCTGTTGGGCAGGGAAAGTCCGTTCTCTCTGGGTAATCGGCTGGTTGTTACGCATGGCTGCTCGGTCCGCAAGGCTTTCCATGGCTATCGGCATGGCTGCGGTTTTATTGAATGATTATTTAACCAGCGGCGGGCGAGAGAAGGGGCGCAGTGCGCCCCTGGGTTGATGAGATGGCGATCAGCTGGCGATCAGTTGCCGCAGCACATAGTGCAGAATGCCGCCTGCCTTGAAGTACTCGACCTCGTTGAGGGTGTCGATCCGGCACAGCACCTGGATGTCCTGTTGCTCGCCGTGTTCACGGTGGATGCGCAGGGTCAGGGTCATGCCCGGGCGGATCTGCGCGTCGCTCAAGCCGAGGATATCGATGCGTTCAGTGCCGGTCAGGTTCAGCGTCTTGCGGCTGTCACCGGCCATGAACTGCAAAGCCAGCACGCCCATGCCGATCAGGTTCGAGCGGTGAATGCGCTCGAAGCTCTCGGCCAGCACTGCCTTGACCCCGAGCAGGTTGGTGCCCTTGGCTGCCCAGTCGCGGCTGGAACCAGTGCCGTATTCCTGCCCGGCAATCACCACCAGCGGAGTACCTTCAGCCTGATAACGCATGGCGGCATCGTAGATCGAGAGTTTTTCACCGCTGGGCACGTGCACGGTGTTGCCGCCTTCTTCGCCGCCGAGCATCTCGTTGCGGATGCGGATGTTGGCGAAGGTGCCGCGCATCATTACCTCATGGTTGCCGCGGCGCGAGCCATAGGAGTTGAAGTCTTTGGGCTGCACGCCTTTGTCGCGCAGATAGCGACCGGCAGGGCTGTCGGCCTTGATGTTGCCGGCAGGGGAGATGTGGTCAGTGGTGACCGAGTCTCCGAGCAACGCCAACACACGGGCCTGCTGAATATCAACGATCTCGGGCAGCGCCCCGCCGATGTCCTCGAAGAATGGCGGGTGCTGAATGTAGGTCGAGTCAGCCTGCCAGACATAGGTTGCCGCTTGGGGCACTTCGATGGCCTGCCATTGTTCATCGCCGGCGAATACTTCGGCGTATTCCTTGTGGAACATCGCGGTATCGACCTTGGCTACCGCATCGGCGATCTCCTGCTGGCTCGGCCAGATGTCGCGCAGGTACACCGGCTGGCCATCTTTGCCGACGCCCAATGGTTCTTGGGTGAGGTCGACGCGCACACTGCCAGCCAGCGCGTAAGCCACCACCAAGGGTGGCGAGGCCAGCCAGTTGGTCTTGACCAGGGGATGCACCCGGCCTTCAAAGTTGCGGTTACCCGAGAGCACCGAGGCGACGCTCAGGTCAGCGGTGCCGATGGCCGTTTCAATAGCTTCATCGAGCGGCCCGGAGTTACCGATGCAGGTGGTGCAGCCGTAGCCGACCAGGGCAAAACCCAGTTGGTCGAGATATGGGGTGAGGCCGGCAGCATTGTAGTAATCGGTGACGACCTTGGACCCAGGCGCCAGCGAGCTCTTGACCCAAGGCTTGCGGCTCAAACCCTTCTCGATCGCCTTCTTCGCCACCAGACCGGCGGCCATCATCACGCTGGGGTTGGAGGTGTTGGTGCAGGAGGTGATCGCGGCAATCACCACCGCGCCGTCGCGCAGGGTGTAGTTCTGGCCTTCGTGGCTGTAGTCGATCTGCCCGGTCTGGTCGGCATTGCCCACTGCAACGCCACCACCACCTTCGCTCTCGAGCCGGCCGACTTCCTTGGTGGCAGGTTTGACCTGCAGCTTGAGGAAGTCATCGAAGGCCTGGCTGACCTGACCCAAAGCGACCCTGTCCTGCGGCCGTTTCGGGCCGGCCAGGCTGGCTTCCACGGTGTCCATGTCGAGCCCCAGGCTGTCGCTGAACAGTGGCTCCTGGCCTGGCATACGCCACAGGCCCTGGGCCTTGCAATAGGCTTCGACCAGGTCGACCGTGGCTTGCGGCCGGCCTGACAGGCGCAGGTAGTCGAGGGTCACCTGATCCACCGGGAAGAAACCGCAGGTGGCGCCGTATTCCGGCGCCATGTTGGCCAGCGTCGCGCGGTCGGCCAAGGGCAATTCGGCAAGGCCGTCGCCATAGAACTCGACGAACTTGCCGACCACGCCTTTCTTGCGCAGCATCTGCGTGACGGTCAGCACCAGGTCGGTTGCAGTGATGCCCTCGCGCAGCTTGCCGGTGAGCTTGAAGCCAATCACTTCGGGGATCAGCATCGACACTGGCTGGCCAAGCATGGCTGCCTCCGCCTCGATGCCGCCCACGCCCCAGCCAAGTACACCGAGGCCGTTGATCATGGTCGTGTGCGAATCGGTGCCGACCAGGGTGTCGGGGAATGCGTAGACCTTGCCGTCTTCCTCGCGGGTCCAGACGGTGCGGCCGAGGTATTCCAGGTTGACCTGGTGGCAGATGCCGGTACCCGGTGGCACCACACTGAAATTATCGAACGCATTCTGGCCCCAGCGCAGGAAGGCATAGCGCTCGCCGTTGCGTTGCATTTCGATATCGACGTTTTGTTCGAATGCATCGGCGCTGGCGTAGCGGTCGACCATCACCGAGTGGTCGATGACCAGGTCCACCGGCGACAGCGGATTGATCCGCTGCGGGTCACCACCGGCCTTGGCCATCGCCGCGCGCATGGCTGCCAGGTCGACCACGGCCGGTACGCCGGTAAAATCCTGCATCAATACCCGGGCCGGGCGGTACTGGATCTCGCGGTCGGAGCTGCGCGTGTCCAGCCACTGCGCCAGCGCCTTGAGGTCGGTGCCGGTGACGGTCTTGCCGTCCTCCCAGCGCAACAGGTTTTCCAGCAGAACCTTGAGCGACATCGGCAGGCGTTGCAGGTCGCCTAGCTGCTGTGCGGCTTCGTCGAGGCTGAAGTATTGATAGGCGCGGTCGCCTACCTGCAGGGTCTTGAGGGTGTTCAGGCTATCGAGCGAGGGCATTGCCAACTCCTTCTGCGCCGGTGCCCGGCCTCTTGTGCATGCCGGTGTCACCGCTCTGAATAGGTCCGCACGGCACGGACCTGGCTGAGTAGTCAGGTTAGGCCGAAATTGCGGCCATGACCCTGTACTGGACAGGCGGGGCATGTCGCTGGTTCCGATCTTCCTTTATCATCGCCGCCGTGCCGGTGCGTGTTGTGCGCTGGATCAAGGCTGACGATCGCCGTCAGCGATGTGGAGTGACAAATGAATACCCTGTTCATGCATTGCCGGCCTGGTTTCGAAGGCGAGGTCTGCGCCGAAATCAGCGAACACGCCGCCCAGCTTGGGGTGGCCGGCTATGCCAAAGGTAAAGCGCAGAGCGCCAGTGCCGAGTTCGTCTGCAGCGAGCCGGGTGCCGCCGAGCGCCTGATGCGTGAACTGCGCTTCGACAAACTGATCTTCCCTCGCCAATGGGCGCGTGGTGAATTTATCGAGTTGCCCGAAACCGACCGCATCAGCGTGTTGCTCGAGTATCTGGCAGCACTGCCGGTCGCCGGCAGCCTGTGGCTGGAGGTGCTTGATACCAATGACGGCAAAGAGCTGTCGACGTTCTGCCGCAAGTTCGAAGGGCCGTTGCGCAAGGCTTTGGAGAAGGCTGGCCGCTTGGTCGAAGACGCTCAGCGGCCGCGCCTGTTGTTGAGCTTCATCAGTGGTCGACGGGTGTTTGTCGGCCTTGCCGAAGCGGACAACTCGGCGCTGTGGCCAATGGGCATTCCGCGCCTTAAATTCCCCCGTGAGGCGCCCAGCCGTTCGACCCTCAAGCTGGAAGAGGCGTGGCATCAGTTCATCCCGCGCGATCAGTGGGAAGAGCGTTTGCAGGATGACATGACCGGTGTCGACCTGGGTGCCTCACCGGGTGGCTGGACCTATCAGCTGGTCAAGCGCGGCATGCTGGTTACCGCGATCGACAACGGGCCGATGGCCGAAAGCTTGATGGACACCGGCCTGGTGCAGCACCTGATGGCCGATGGCTTCACCTGGAAGCCCAAGCACACCGTGGACTGGATGGTCTGCGACATCGTCGAAAAGCCTGCGCGCAGTGCGGCCTTGATCGAGACGTGGCTGGGCGAGGGCTTGTGCCGTGAGGCGGTGGTCAACCTCAAATTGCCGATGAAGCAGCGCTACGCCGAAGTCCGGCGCCTGCTGGACCGCATCGAAGCGGGCTTCAAGGAGCGCAAGATCAGGGTCTCGATCGCCTGCAAGCAGCTCTATCACGACCGCGAAGAAGTCACCTGCCATTTGCGCCGGCTTGACCTCAAACCGCGCAACACGCGCGGCTGAGGCTCTGCCGGGATCAACGCTTGCCGAGAATTTCGCCGAGCTTGTCCGGCCGTGGTGCGCCTTGCTGACTTTGCAGGCGGCCTTGCGCGTCCTGGTAGAAGATCGCCGGGGTTGCCGATAGGCCGAGTTCTTCCATCACCGCCAGGTTGCTGTCGAGCTGTTGCTGGACGCTCTCGGGGATCTTGTCCAGCGCCTTGAGGGTGCTGGCCTTGCCAGAACTCTCGTGCTGCAGCAGGGCCTTGGTTGGGTCCTTGGCGGCCAGCAGGGCTGCCGATTTGCCTGGGCTGTCTTCACGAATGATGCCGACCATGATGTGCCGCAGCTGCACCTTGCCAGACTCGACCCACGGCCGTGCCTGCTGCCAGAACATGTTGCAGTAGGGGCAGTTCGGGTCGCTGAACAGGTAGACCGTGCGCGGTGCATCGGCTTTGCCATCGGCAATCCACGCCGACTTTTCCAGCTTTGCCCAGATCGCCTTGCTCATCGGCGCATAGACCAGTTTTTCCAGTGGTTCAGCGCTCAGATCCTGGCCTTGCTCGTCAAACAGGCTGCCGACCAGCACATGCTTGCCGTCTGGTGTGAGATACAGGGCAATACCGTTGTTCTGGTACTCGGCTGCGTAGCCACGCATACCGTCTGGAGCGGCGAAGCTGCCCTTGATCACGGCGCCCTTGGCCTGCAGTTGCTGGATGGCCTTTGGCAGTTCTTCGGCCTGCAGCAAGGGCGCGGCGAGCAGAGCGAGGGTCAATGGCAGGAGTGCGGTCAAACGCATGTCAATTTCCTTTTGCAGCGGAGGCGGGCACATCGTCCCGCTCGAATGATTGCAGCGCGTGGCTCAGGCTGGCCCGGGACAGCTCGCCCAGGTGGCTGCCGACCAGCCTGCCGTCGGCGCTGTAGAACAGGGTGGTGGGCAAGGCCATCGAACCGACCCGTTGGGCCAGTTGGCCAGCGCCGTCGAACAGCACATGGGTCAGACTGAGGCCGGTGGTAGCAAGAAAGGTGCTGACGTTTTCCGGGGTTTCCCCTTGGTTGACGAACAGGAAAGTCACGTGTGGGTATTCGTGCTGGGCCTGTTGCAGCACCGGCATCTCGCGCCGGCAAGGCGGGCACCAGGTCGCCCAGATATTGATCACAAGTGGCTTGCCGCGGTAGTCGTGCAGCGCCATCGACTGGCCACTGGCGGTGCGCAAGGTCAGCTGCGGCAGCTCGGTGCCCTTGCTGTACAGGTGGCTGCCCAGGCTGGCCAGCACCCAGAACACACCGCCGCTGGCCAGCGCCCAGCCCAGCGGCCGGCGCAGGCCGGGTTGGCGCCAGCCCTGCCAGAGGGTTCCGAGCACGATCGCCAGCAAGCCGCCCCAGAGCAAGAAGCCGCCATCGCGGATATCGATGATCTGCAGCAGCTCATCGCGGTACATCGGCCAGTAGGCAAGCACGAAGGTCACGCGTGCACCCAGTACCCCCAGCAAGAACAGGTTGAATAGTGCCGACTCCGGGCTCTGGCCACCACGTCGGGCGACGGCCCAGCCAACCACGCAGGCAATCGCCAGCGCCGCCAGCATCAGCAGATGGTTCAGGGCCATGGTCAATGGCCCGAGGGTCACGCTCAGCATCAGCCTTGGCTCCTTGTCTGTGCCCAGTGTTGCAAGAATGTCGCCGCGTCGACTTCACCGGTGATGCGCCGGGGGCGGCGTTCGTCACCCTCTGGGCCGATCCAGATCAGGCTCGGTGGGCCCGGTACCTTGTAGTGTTGCAGCAACTCGCGACTGGCTTGCGAGTCAGCGGTGACATCCAGCCGTAGCAGGTGCACACCGGCCAGGCTGGCTTGTACATCAGCGCGAGCGAAGACTTGTTTCTCCATGACCTTGCACGACACGCACCAGTCGGCATAGTAGTCGACCAGCACCCACTGGCCACGGGCCTTGGCGGCTTGCAGTTCGCGTTGCAGGTCCTGCGGCTGGCTGACGGTGATGAAGGCGTCTTCGGTTTTACCCGCTGAGCTTGGCGCACCGGCGGTAAACGGATGCAGCGGCTGCCATAACTCGCTGCCACCAGCAGCGGCGCCCACCAGCAGCAGGCTACCCCACAGCGCGCCGAGCAGTGGCAGCACGCGCAGCGCCGGCAAGCGCTGCAGTGCGGGCCAGGCGGCCCAGGCCAGGGCAATCAGCCAGCTGCCGGCCAGACCCAGCAGTAGAGGCGCTGGCAGCAAGCCGCGGAGGGTGTACAGGGCCATGGCCAGGAAGACAAAGCCAAACAGGCCCTTGACCCGGTTCATCCAGGCGCCGGGGCGCGGCAGGAAGCGGTTACCGAGGGTGACCAGCAACAGCAGTGGCACGCCCATCCCCAGGCCAAGGCTGAACAGCACCAGAGCGCCTTGCACGACATCGCCGCTCTGCGCGATATACAGCAGTGCACCGGCCAGCGGCGCGGTCATGCATGGGCCCATCAACAGCCCGGACAACGCGCCGAGCAGGGCTGCACCGTACAGGTTGCCACCGGGGGTGCCCTGGCCGGCCCGGTCGAGGCGGTCGCGCACGGCGACAGGCAATTGCAGCTCGAAGGCGCCGAACATTGGCAGCGCCAGCAAAATGAACAGCCCCGCCAGGCTGCCGAGCAACCACGGTTGCTGCAGCCAGGCTTGCAAGCTGGCGCCCAGCAGTGCGGCGATCACACCCAGTGCGGCGTAGACCAGAGCCATGCTCAGTACATAGACGCCCGCCAGCAGCCAGCCGCGGCGAGCGCTGGCGCCGTTGCCCAACACCAGTCCGGCCAGGATCGGCAGCATGGGCAGCGAGCAGGGGGTAAAGGCCAGCAGCAGCCCCAGGCCAAAGAACGCCAGCAGGCCCCAGGCCAACTGGCCCTGCTGCAGATCACTTGCCAGCGCCTGGTCATCCGCCTGGCCTGCGCTCGCAGCAGGCGGGCTGCCGCCAAGGTCGATAACGGTGGTTTGCGGCGGGTAACACAGGCCGGCGTCGGCACAGCCCTGCCAGCCCAGTCGCAGCTGGCCACTGGCCGTCGCCGGGATCAGCAGCTCAAGCTCGCTGCGGTACACCGCACTGTCACCGAAGAATTCATCGTGATGGTTGAGTGCCGCTGGCAGCGGCGGTTGCTGCGTTGCATCCAGGCCGTCGAATTTCAGCCGCTTCTGGTACAGGTAATAGCCGTCCTTGATTTGAAACTGCACGCGCAGTTCGCCTGACGGCAAGCGCTCATGGGTGAGCATGAACGCCTGTTCCACCGGGAGAAAGTCAGGCTTGACCTCGAATGGATTGGCCAGCAATGGCCCGCTCATGAAGAATGTCAGCAGCAACAGAAAAACGCGCATGTCTGGGCCTTGGCAGTGCAGAAGAATGGCCATGCTGGATTGGCCTGATTAACCGAGGGTTAACCCGGTCCTACACGAGCCGTACTACAGCCAGGCGCAGGCGACTAATCCAGCCGCACAGTCCATAATCCTGACTTAATCAGGCCATGGCGCAATAGCTCATCGCCTATTGGAGATTGACCATGCACGTACTGCTCTGCGAGGACGACGACCTGATCGCCAGCGGCATCTGCGCCGGGCTTACCGCCCAGGGCCTGACCGTGGATCGGGTTGCCAGTGCCTCGGCCGCCCGCGCGCTGCTGCAGGCGGCACAGTTCGACGTGATGATTCTCGATCTTGGCTTGCCTGACGAAGACGGCCTCAAGTTGCTACGGCGGCTGCGCCAGCAGGGCGAGAGCTTGCCGGTGCTGGTACTGACCGCCCGCGATGCGATCACCGATCGCGTCGCCGGCCTTGAGGCGGGCGCCGACGACTACCTGCTCAAGCCGTTCGACCTGCGCGAGCTGGCGGCGCGCCTGCACACCTTGCTGCGGCGCATGGCCGGGCGCGCAGTGAACATGATCGAGCACGGGCCGCTGCGCTACGACCCGAGTAGCTGCGAAGCCTATCTGGGCGACCAGCCTGTTGACTTGTCCCGGCGTGAACAGGCGCTGCTGCAGGCACTGCTGCAGAACAAGGGGCGGGTGCTCTCCAGTGAACAACTCAAAGACTGCGTCTACGGCTTCAGCGATGAAGTCGAGAGCAATGCCCTCAACGTGCATATCCATCACCTGCGGCGCAAGCTGGGCAACGGCATTGTCGAGACCGTGCGCGGCCTCGGTTATCGGCTGGGCCCGGCGCAGGTGCCCGCACCATGAGCCTGCGTGTACGCCTGTCGCTTATTCTGGGCAGCGCCTTCATCGTCATCTGGGCGCTTGCCGCGGCCTGGATGCTGCGCGACCTGCGCCAGCAGATGATGTTCTCCCTTGACCAGCGCCTGGTGGCCTCCGCGCGGATGGTTGCCGGGCTGATCGACCAGTTGCCCCAGCCCCTGGCGGGCAAGGGTGAAGAAACTCGCTTTGCCGCTGACCAGCTCAGCGTGCCGGATGGCATGGCCTGCCAGGTCAGTTCGCTGCGCGGCGAGATCATCGCCAGCAACCACAAGCACGAAGGCACCATGGACGACCAGTACAGCGGCTTTCGTGACCAAACCATCGACGGTGCAAGCTGGCGCACGTTCACCTACCACCGCGGTGATATCCGCATCACCACGGCGGACCGCCATCAAGAGCGCGAGGCGCTCAATCAATCGATCCTGCTGGCGGCTTCGGCACCGGTGCTGATGGCCTTGCTGGGCAGCCTGGGCTTGTTGTGGATCGGTCTGGGCAAAGGGCTGGAGCCGATCAATCGGATCCGCGATGCGTTGCGCAAGCGTCGTGTCGACAGCGTCGAGCCGCTGCAGGTCAGTGGTATACCGAGTGAACTGCAGCCGTTGGTGGAAACCCAGAATCAGCTGTTCCAGCGCATCGCCCAGACCCTTGAGCGCGAGCGGCGCCTGACCGACGACGCTGCCCATGAGCTGCGCAGCCCGCTGACCGCGATCAAGACGCACCTGCAGGTGGCACGCATGACCGACGGCGCCGTACGCGAGCAGGCACTCGAGCACGCCGAGCAGGGCACCGACCGCATGCACCGCACTCTTGAGCAGTTGCTGATGCTGGCGCGGGTCGAGGGCAGCCTGTCGTTTGACGACGGGGTGCAGTGCACTGCCGAGCAAGTGGCGCGCCAGGCCGTGCAGGATGTCGGCGCCGGTGACAGTCGGCGGATCACCGTACGCCTGCCGCAGGACGCCACCGAGGTTTACCTGAGCATGCCCGGCCCGCTGGCGGTGGCGGCGTTGCGCAACCTGCTCGACAACGCACTGCGCCATGGCGGTGATGCCGCCGTGGAGCTGGAAGTGCAGATGGCCGACGGCCAGGCCGGGTTCCTGGTGCGTGACCATGGCCCGGGCATCAGCGCAGGCGATTTGCAGCACATGACCGAGCGTTTCTGGCGCAACAGCCAGAGTGGCGGTTGCGGCCTGGGCCTGGCGATTGTGCAGGCGATTGTCCAGCGTTGTGCCGGCAGCCTGCGCTTTGACAGCCGCAGCGATGGTTTGCGGGTTTGGCTGCAGGTGCCGACTCGGGCGGACAACTGAGTTTGCCGGCGGCGCCTTGGCCTGGGTTGGCCCAGGCGCAAAATGTTTGTAAATCCGTGCCGGGCTGAAGCGTATTTCAAGCGATGCCACCTTTCGCTTGCAAGGGACTCTTCAATGTCGACCGCTTCCAGCCTTGCCCAGATCCTGCCGCTTGCCACGCCGCAGCCGTTGTATGAATTCGCCGAATCACCGTTGCTGCTGCGCCAGCAGCAGCAGGAGTCCAATGCGCGCAGCTATCCGCGGCGGATTCCGCTGGCGCTCAAGCGCGCCCGCGGGATCTATGTCGAGGACGTCGAAGGGCGGCAGTTCATTGACTGCCTGGCCGGGGCCGGTACCCTCGCGCTGGGCCACAATCACCCGGTGGTGGTGGCGGCGATCCAGCGTGTGCTGGCCGATGAACTGCCCCTGCATACGCTCGACCTGACCACACCGGTGAAGGACCGCTTTGTCCAGGACCTGTTTGCCATTCTGCCCGAAGCCTTGCGGCGTGAGGCGAAGGTCCAGTTCTGTGGCCCGACCGGCACCGACGCGGTGGAAGCTGCGCTGAAACTGGTGCGCACGGCGACCGGTCGCAGCACGGTGCTGGCGTTCCAGGGTGCCTACCACGGCATGTCGCAGGGGGCGCTGAGCTTGATGGGCAGCGTCGGGCCCAAGCAACCGCTGGGCGCGTTGCTGGGCAACGGTGTGCAGTTCATGCCGTATCCGTATGACTACCGTTGCCCGTTTGGCCTCGGCGGTGCCGCAGGCGTGCGCGCCAACCTGCATTATCTGCAGAATCTGCTGCTCGACCCGGAGGGCGGCGTGCCGCTGCCGGCAGCGGTGATCCTCGAAGTGATACAGGGCGAGGGCGGCGTGATCCCGGCCGATATCGAATGGCTGCAGGGCGTGCGGCGCATCACCGAGCAGGCCGGTGTGGCGTTGATCGTCGACGAGATCCAGAGCGGCTTTGCCCGCACCGGCAAGATGTTTGCCTTTGAACATGCCGGCATCGTGCCGGACGTGGTGACCCTGTCCAAGGCGATTGGCGGCAGCCTGCCGTTGGCCGTGGTGGTCTATCGCGACTGGCTCGACACGTGGAAACCGGGCGCCCATGCCGGCACCTTCCGTGGTAATCAGATGGCCATGGCGGCGGGCTCGGCAGTCATCGACTATTTGCTCGAGCATCGCCTGGCAGACCACGCCGAGGCCATGGGCCAACGCCTGCGTGGCCACCTGCAGCAGTTGCAGCGCAGCTACCCGCAGCTTGGCGATATCCGCGGGCGTGGCCTGATGCTGGGCGTCGAGCTGGTCGAGCCGAATGGGCCACTCGACACCCGCGGGCATCCGCCGGTGGCCCGCGAGCTGGCGCCGAAGGTGCAGCGCGAGTGCCTCAAGCGCGGTTTGATTCTCGAACTCGGCGGTCGGCATGGCGCAGTGGTGCGCTTCCTGCCGCCACTGATCATCACTGCCGAGCAGGTCGACGAGGTCGCGCAGCGCTTTGCCGAGGCCTTGCAGGCTGCGTTGGGGAGCTGCGGCTAATTCGCCGAAAAGGCGTCGAGGATGGTTCTGGGGGCGGGCTTGAGCGACAATGGTCGGCCATTCACGGAGTAGCCCATGACCGATTACACCCCCGACGCCGTCCTCGACGCCAGCGGCCTGAACTGCCCGGAGCCAGTGATGATGCTGCATCAACAGGTGCGCGCACTGGCTGCCGGCGGCCTGCTCAAGGTCATCGCCACCGACCCGTCGACCCAGCGTGACATCCCCAAGTTCTGCACCTTCCTCGGCCATCAGTTGCTTGAGCAGCAGGAACAGGCTGGCACTTATCTGTATTGGATTCGCAAAAAGGCCGATTGAGCCGCGCTGGATCGCGCCCGGCGCAGGGCCTACACTGCGGACCCCTGACAGGAGAGCGCCATGCTGATAGTTGCCGACGAAAACATCCCGCTGCTCGACGCGTTTTTTGCCGGATTCGGCGAGATCCGCCGCTACCCTGGCCGCAGCATCGATGCTCAGTGCGTGCAAGATGCCGACGTGCTGCTGGTGCGCTCGGTAACCGATGTCAATCGGCAACTGCTGCAAGGCAGCAAGGTCGGCTTTGTCGGTACCTGCACCATCGGCACCGATCACCTGGATCTGGACTACTTCGCCGAGGCCGGTATCCGCTGGAGCAGCGCCCCGGGCTGCAATGCCCGTGGCGTGGTCGACTATGTGTTGGGCAGCCTGCTGACCCTGGCCGAGCTCGAGGGTGAAAACCTCGCCGAGCGGGTCTATGGCGTGGTCGGTGCCGGGCAGGTTGGTGAGCGTCTGGTACGGGTGCTGCATGGCCTGGGCTGGAAAGTACTGGTGTGTGACCCACTGCGACAGGCGGCGGAAGGCGGCGATTTCGTCAGCCTCGATCGCGTGCTCGAGCAGTGTGATGTGATCAGCCTGCACACTCCGCTGCAGCGCGACGGCGAACACCCCACCTGGCACTTGCTCGGCGCCCCGCAACTGGCGCGGTTGCGCCCGGGCGCGTGGCTGATCAACGCCAGTCGCGGGCCGGTGGTGGATAACCAGGCGCTGCGTGAGTTGCTGCTGCAGCGCGACGATCTGCACGCGGTCCTGGATGTGTGGGAGGGTGAACCTCAGGTTGACCTGCAACTGGCCGACCTGTGCACGCTGGCGACGCCGCACATTGCCGGTTACAGCCTCGACGGCAAGCAGCGCGGTACGGCGCAGATCTATCAGGCATTTTGCCAGTGGCGCGGCGTGCCGGCGCCTGTGCAGTTGGCCGATCTGCTGCCGGAACGCGACCTAGTCCAGATAGAACTGAATGCGGCCAGTGATCCGGCCGTGGCCTTGGCGACGGTCTGCCGAGCAGTTTACGACCCGCGCCGCGACGATGCCGACATGCGCCGTAGCTTGAGCGAGGATCCGATCGAACAGCGAGCAACCTTTGACCTGCTGCGCAAGCATTACCCCGTGCGCAGGGAAATCGAAGGGTTGGCAGTGAAGTTGCGCGGCGAGTCGGCGCAGTTGGCGCAGATGATCAATGCGCTGGGGGCGGTGCTGGTTTAGCAGTAGTAAAGCAGGGGCCGCTTGGCGGCCCCAATCCAGCCCGCGCAGCGCTCAACTAGCTAACTGAGCGCCACGCTGCTGTGATCCAATCAATTCTTCTCGGCAAGCGCCACTCGGCTTTTTTCCAGCTCTTCACACGCTTGTTTGATCATCTCAGGGGTAATTGCCACTTCGCGGCCCTGGTCGTCGATGATCGAGCCGCAAATCGGCTGCGGTTGCGCTTGCTGGTTGGCGTGCGTTTCACTGTGCTGCTGCATGTGCTGTCTCCTCATCAGGTTCAAACCAAGCCTATCCACGGGTCGTGACTGGCGTATGACATTGTCTGTGCCGCCACGACTGCTCTAGTCCAACAGAAAGCTCGGCAAAGCTCCACCAGCACTTTAGAACCATAAGCTATTGCTACTGTGCTCTGCTGTGCTGGCCAATGGCATGTCCTTTTCTGCGATCCTGACAACCGCTGCAAAGTTCAGCCTGTGCAGATGGATGGTAGGCTTGCTGCTTCTTCGCCTGAATGATCTGAGTCATGACCGAACCTGTCTCCTCACGTCAGCGCCGCGCCTTGCGCCTTAGCTGGCGGTTTCTGCGTCCCTACCGCAAGCAGGCGGTACTGGCACTGCTCGCGCTGGTCGTCACCGCTGCGATCACGTTGTCGATGGGCCAGGGCATTCGCCTGCTGGTCGATCAAGGCTTCATGACCGGTTCTGCGCACCAGCTCAACCAGACCCTCGGCTTGTTCATGTTGCTGGTGCTGGCACTGGCGATCGGCACGTTCAGTCGCTTCTACCTCGTGTCGTGGATCGGCGAGCGCTGCGTGGCCGATATCCGCCGCGCCGTGTTCGACCACCTGGTCGGCCTGCATCCGGGCTTTTTCGAGGACAACCGCAGTTCGGAAATCCAGTCGCGGCTGACCGCTGACACCACCTTGTTGCAATCGGTGATCGGCTCGTCGTTGTCGATGTTCCTGCGCAACGCCTTGATGGTGATTGGCGGCGTAGTGTTGCTGTTCATCACCAACCCCAAGCTCACCAGCATCGTCGTGCTGGCACTGCCGCTGGTGCTGGCGCCGATCCTGTTGTTTGGCCGACGGGTGCGTAGCCTGTCGCGGCAGAGCCAGGACCGGGTCGCCGATGTCGGCAGCTATGTCGCAGAGACCCTCGGCCAGATCAAGACCGTGCAGGCTTACAACCACCAAAACCTCGACCGTGAACGGTTTGCCGACACGGTCGAGGCGGCCTTTGATGTGGCGCGGCAGCGGATTGCCCAGCGGGCCTGGCTGATCACGCTGGTCATCGTGCTAGTGCTCGGCGCTGTCGGGGTAATGCTCTGGGTGGGCGGCATGGACGTGATCGCCGGGCGTATCTCCGGTGGCGAGCTGGCCGCATTCGTGTTCTACAGCCTGATCGTCGGCAGCGCGTTTGGCACCCTCAGCGAGGTGATCGGCGAGCTGCAACGCGCGGCTGGGGCGGCAGAGCGGATCGCCGAGTTGCTGGCAGCGCAGAGTAAGATCCTGCCGCCGGCGCTGAGCGCGGGCTTGGCCAACGCGCGCGCCAGCGGTCGCATCGAGCTGCGCGAGGTGCGCTTTGCCTACCCGTCGCGGCCGACCGTGGCGGCGCTCGATGGCCTTAGCTTGCTGATCGAACCGGGCCAGACCTTGGCGCTGGTTGGTCCGTCCGGCGCCGGCAAGTCGACGTTGTTTGACCTGTTGCTGCGTTTCTATGACCCGCAACAAGGCAGCATCCTCCTCGATGGCCAGGCATTGACCAGTCTCGACCCACTGTTGTTGCGTAGCCAGTTCGCGATGGTGGCGCAGAACCCTGCGCTGTTTCGCGGCTCGGTTGAGGCCAATATTCGCTATGGCCGCCCCGATGCCAGCTTCGCCGAGGTGCAGGCCGCGGCCCGCGGGGCGCATGCCGAGGAGTTTATCCAGCAGCTGCCGCAGGGTTATCAGACCTTGCTTGGGGAAGGCGGGGTCGGCTTGTCCGGTGGGCAACGCCAGCGCCTGGCGATTGCCCGGGCGCTGCTGGTGGATGCGCCGATCCTGTTGCTCGACGAAGCCACCAGTGCCCTCGACGCCCAGAGCGAGCACCTGATCCAGCAGGCGCTGCCCGCGCTGATGGCGGGCCGTACCACCCTGGTGATCGCGCACCGCTTGGCCACCGTGCAGCATGCTGACCGCATCGCGGTTATCGACAAGGGCCAGATTGTGGCGGTGGGCAGTCATCGCCAGTTGATCGAAGAAAGCCCACTGTATGCGCGGTTGGCGCAGTTGCAGTTCACCTCGAGCTGAAATTGGAGGCACGTCGCTGATCTGTCACATTTCTGTAGCAATGGCCTGAGACTATCTGCCTCAGCGTAAGTGCTCGACCTGGCTGCTATCGACTGATGGCAGCTTTTTTTTGCCCTGCGAACGAGGACATGGATGTCTGTCGTGGTGCTGCCTGCAGCGCCGTTTTCTTCTCTCCTTGTTCTCGAGACCCGCATGTTGCGTACATCCCTTCGCGTGCAAATTCTCTCTCTGCTGGGCGGCAGCCTGATCGCCATGCTGCTGATCGCGCTGGTTTGCTTCCAGTTCCTGTCGTCCAGCGTGCGCAGCTATGCCGAGCTGGTCGATGGCCCATTGCGCGCGTCACAGTTGATCGACGAGGCCAATTTGCAATTCAAGATCCAGGTGCAGGAGTGGAAGAACGTGCTGCTGCGCGGCCGCCAACCGGCCGAGCTGGACAAGTACTGGCAACAGTTTCAGAGCCGCGAGCAGCAGGTGCAGAGCCTGCTGGCGCAGTTGCTGGCAGACAGCGATGGCGAGCTGACGGCGCCACTGCGCCAGCTGCGCGACAGCCATCGCCAGTTGGGCCAGGCCTACAGCAAGGGGCGTGAGGCGTTTCTGGCCGCCGGCGGCGACCCGGTGGCAGGCGATGCGGCGGTCAAGGGTGTCGACCGCGCCGCCAGTGAGCAGATGAGCGCGCTGGTCGAGCAACTGCGCAGTGAGGCCCGCGAGCGTGCGGCGATCATCAATGACAGCGCCCAGCGTACCGTGTGGATCGGTCTGCTGGTCATGCTCGGCTCAGCCATATTGGTGGGGTTGCTCAGCCTGTGGCTGGTCAACCGCAGCCTGATCGAGCCAATCCGCCAGTTGATCGACTATGTGGCCCAGCTCAGCCAAGGACGTTTCGCCGCCCGCGTTGATGATCGCCGTAAAGATGAGCTCGGGCGCCTGGCGCGTGCGGCCAATACCTTGCGTGATTTTCTTGCCGAGACCATCGGCCGGCTCAAGGACAACGCCGAAGAACTGGAAGGCGCCAGTGGCCAGTTGCGCAACCTTGCCGGCGACATGGCGCGGGGCACCCAGGATCAGTTCCAGCGCACCGATCAGGTGGCCACGGCCATGCATGAAATGTCGGCGACTGCGCAGGAGGTCGCGCGCCATGCTGCCCAGGCCGCCCACGCTGCCGACGATGCCGATCACAGTGCGCAGGCGGGCGAGCAGGTGATGCAGGCAACCATCGAGACCATTGCCGGGGTCAACCGCGAGATTGCCGGCACCGCTGCAGTGATTCGCGACCTGGAGCACGACAGCACGCGCATTGGCAAAGTGCTTGAAGTCATCCGCGGGATCGCCGAACAGACCAACCTGCTGGCACTCAATGCCGCGATTGAAGCGGCTCGTGCCGGAGAGGCCGGGCGCGGATTTGCCGTGGTCGCCGATGAAGTACGCAGCCTGGCCCAGCGCACGGCGGCTTCGATTGCCGAGATCAATCAGATCATCGACGCGGTGCAATCAGGAGCGGTGGAGGCGGTCAAGGCGATCGAGAGCGGCCAGCGGCGCAGCGAGGAGGGCGCCGAACAAGTCCAGCATGCGGGGCAGATGCTGCAGCGGATTACCCAGGCGGTCGAGGCGATTCGTGATATGAATCGGCAGATTGCAACGGCAGCCGAGGAACAGACCAGCGTGGCCGAGGACATCTCGCGCAACTTGATCGAAATCACCCGCATCGCCACGGCCAATCAGCAGGCGGTCGAGCATACCGAGCAGGCTGGGCAGCGCTTGCATGGGTTGTCCGGGCAGTTGGGGCAGGTGACGGCGCGGTTGGGGGTGTGAACTTTGTTCGACTCAGAATTGCCGGGGCCGCTACGCAGCCCTTTCGCGACACAAGGCCGCTCCTACGCCGACCGCGTATTACCTGAATGCGCGGTCTCTGTAGGAGCGGCCTTGTGTCACGAAAGGGTCGCGTAGCGGCCCCAGCGATTTAGCATTAGCGCAGATCAGAGCTCTTTGACAGTACGAACCTGATCTTTATTGATGCGGGTACGCTTGCCGTCAAGCTGCTCGATTTCATAGAAGCCGGAATCGTCGTCATAGCTTGGAGTATCTACCGCCTGAATTTCGCGGCCGTCGTTCAAGGTGATCACGGTTGGCGAAGCACAGCCGGCGAGGGCGCCGAGGCCAAGTGCAAGAATAAAGGCGGGAAGGGTCCGTTGAATCATCGTGTTTCTCCTGTCGATGGTGCTTGATGGTTTTATGACGCGGTGTGTCCGCGCAAGTTCCTCAGCCAGTGCAGCATAGTCACAGCAGGCTGACATTGACCGAGAACAAGCCTCGCGTTCGGCGCTGTGCGGGCTGTGATATAACAGGCGCCATCTTCTTCCTTCCCTGCGCTGGAGCCCCCATGAAAGCCAAGGCAGATACCCCGTTCGTGCCGCTGAACATTGCCGTGCTCACGGTCAGCGATACCCGCACTTTCGAAACCGACACCTCTGGCCAGGTGTTCGTCGACCGTCTCACCGAGGCTGGTCACCAATTGGCCGCGCGGGTGCTGCTCAAGGATGACCTGTACAAGATTCGCGCTCAGGTTGCGACTTGGATTGCCGACGACCAGGTGCAGGTGGTGCTGATCACCGGCGGTACCGGTTTCACCGGCCGTGACAGCACGCCCGAGGCGGTCGCCTGCCTGCTGGATAAACAGGTCGATGGCTTTGGCGAATTGTTCCGGCAGATATCGCTTGCCGACATCGGCACCTCGACCGTCCAGTCCCGGGCCTTGGCTGGTCTGGCCAATGGCACGCTGGTGTGCTGCCTGCCGGGCTCGACCAATGCCGTGCGCACCGGCTGGGACGGCATTCTTGCCGAACAGCTCGACGCGCGTCATCGCCCGTGCAACTTTGTCCCTCATCTGAAGCAGGCAGCGGCCTGTGACAGCCGTGGTTGAACCCGCCCCAAGCCGGCCATTGATGCCGGTCGAAGAGGCCCTGCAACGTCTGCTGGCCTTGGCCGAAGCCGCGCCAATCAAGGACACCGAGTGGGTTGCCTTGGCGGCCGCTGAAGGCCGCGTGCTGGCCACCGAGCTGGTGGCCGCACTGGACCTGCCGCCCTGGCCGAACAGCGCCATGGACGGCTACGCCCTGCGCCTGGCCGACTGGCACGGCGAGCCGCTGGCGGTCAGCCAGCGGATCTTCGCCGGGCATGCGCCGCAGCCGCTCCAGGCCGGGACCTGCGCGCGGATTTTCACCGGTGCGCCGCTACCCGAGGGCGCCGACTGTGTCGAAATGCAGGAAAACGCCCAAGTGCTGGATGACGGCCGGGTAACCTTCGGCGAGCCGTTGCGGGTGGGCCAGAATATTCGTCCGCAGGGCCAGGAAACCCGCGTTGGCGAGCAGGTCATGAGCGCTGGCACTCGGCTTGGGCCGATTGAACTTGGCCTGGCGGCGACGCTTGGGCATGCGCGCCTCGAAGTGGTGCGCAAGGTGCGCGTGGCGCTGCTGTCGACCGGTGACGAACTGGTCGAGCCGGGTTTGCCCCTGGGGCCGGGGCAGATCTACAACAGTAATCGTCGCCTGCTCGCCAGTTGGCTGCAACGGCTGGGCTGCGAAGTGGTCGATGCCGGTATCCTGGCTGACGACCTGCAACTGACCCGCGACTGCCTGACGCGGTTGGCTGACGTTGACCTGATTCTTTCGACGGGCGGGGTTTCGGTAGGCGAGGCTGATTATCTCGGCATCGCCCTGCGTGAAGCTGGCGAGCTGGCGCTGTGGAAGCTGGCGATCAAGCCCGGCAAGCCGCTGACCTTTGGCCATTATCGCGGTGTACCGGTGATCGGCTTGCCTGGCAACCCGGCCTCGACCCTGGTCACCTTTGCCCTGCTGACGCGACCTTATCTATTGCGTCGCCAGGGCGTGGCAAATGTCACGCCGCTGCAGTTCAGCGTGCCAGCCGGGTTCGATTGGCCCAAGGCCGGGACGCGCCGCGAGTACCTGCGCGCCCGTATCGAAGACGGCCGCGTGCGCATTTACAAGAACCAGAGTTCGGGTGTGCTGCGCAGCGCGGCGTGGGCTGAAGGTCTGGTCGAAGTGCGCGAAGGCAGCACCCCGCAACAGGGCGACAACGTCAGTTTCATCCCCCTCAGCGAACTACTTGGCTGAGCGCCTCAGAATCACCGCCGCTGGCGCTGGGGCGGTGCTTGGCAGCGTCTGGGTCAAGCGCGTGTGCACGCTCTCCAGCTGCTGCGCGACGACGCTCCAGTCATGCCGCTGGCGGGTGAACTGGCGGCCGCTTTCGCCCAGCTGACACATCCGCCACGGCTGATTGAGCAACTGGGTGATCTGCAACGCCAAGTGGCCGCTGTCATCGCTGCCCAGGTAATGCTCGCCGTTGTTGACCGCCAGTCCCGACACACCCTTGCTGGTAGTGATCACCGGCAGGCCGGCTGCCATGGCTTCGAGAATCTTCACTTTGGAGCCGCCGGCATACCGTAGCGGGGCAAAAAACAGCGCGGAGCGGTGCTGCAGTTCGCGCAGGTCGGGGCGGTAGCCGATCCATTCGATACGCGGGTCGTTCCAGTGCAGCTTCCAGCTCGCCGGCAGGGCGTGCCCGGCAATCGCCAGGCGCACGGCGGGGTTGCTCAGCCAGACCTGCGGCAGGATTTCTTCCAGCGCCCACTCGATAGCCTCGAGGTTGGCGCCATACTCGAAATTGCCGACAAACAGCAGGCGCTGACTGTGCGCGGCGGGGCGCACCTGTTCGAAGTAGTCGCAATCAACGCCGTTGACCACCACATTGACCGGCCGGCCGCTGATCTGGCTGATCAACTCGGCATCATGCGGGCTCACCGCGACCACCTCCGAGGGCTGGCGCAGCACCCGCTGCTCCCAGCGCCGGTAGCGCCAACGGTCGAATGCGTTCAGAGGTCTGAGCCACAGCGGCAGGCGGTCGTGACAGGCAGCACCCATCACCGACTCCAGCGTGTGTTCGCTGAGCATGTAGGGCAAGCCGCGGGCCTGCAGAGCTTTTTCGAAGGGCTGAAAGCTGTAGCTGTGCTCGATCTGGATAACATCCCAGGGCTCGTCCAGCAGTTGTTCGAACTGATGACGCAGGGCAGGAGCCAGGCCATGGATGATCGCCCGCATGGGGTAATCGATGATCGGCGAAGCAAGCAGGTTGAGTGGGCTGTGCAACGCGCGCCTGGGCAGCACGATCAGGCGCTCGAGCAGGGGTTCAAGGGCAGTGCGGGCGGCGTCGCCGAGGGGCACCTTGGACTGCACCAGCAAGGTAATCCGGTGACCACGCTGCGCCAGTTCGCGCAGCAGATGGTATTGCCGGGTCTTGCTGCCACTGGTGGTTGGCCAGGGCAGGTAGGGCAAAGTCCAAAGTATGCGCATCGCCCCAAATCCTCGCTGACGGTTGGGTCATGGATGGCAAGGCACGCCCGCACAGGTTCAGCCGATGGCGGCTTCTTCCGGGACGCGTCCGTAGATATCAGTAAAGCGCACGATGTCGTCTTCGCCCAGATACTCGCCGCTCTGCACCTCGATCATCACCAGATCGATCACCCCCGGGTTGGTCAGGCGGTGGGTACGGCCTGGCTTGATGAAGGTCGACTCGTTGGTGTCGAGCAGGAACTCTTCGTCACCGTTGGTCACGCAGGCCATGCCACTGACGATGATCCAGTGCTCGCTGCGGTGATGGTGCATTTGCAGCGACAGCGATTCGCCGGGGCGGACCATGATCCGCTTGATCTTGAACCGCGCACCTTCCTCGAGGATGGTGTAGGTGCCCCATGGCCGGGTCACGGTCCGGTGCAGGCGATAGGCTTCGTGGCCCTCGCGCTTGAGCTGCTGGGCGATGATCTTGACTTCCTGGCTGCGCGCCGCATCGGCGATCAGCAGCGCATCGGGGGTGTCGATGATGATCAGGTTGTCCAGGCCCACGCCACCGACCAGGCGCCGCGGCGAGTCGATGTAGCAGTTGCTCACATCATGCAGTACGGTCTCGCCATTGGCGTAGTTGCCCTGAGCGTCGGTCTGGCGCAGTTCGCGTACTGCTTCCCAGCTGCCGATATCGCTCCAGCCCAGCTCGCACGGTACCACTGCAACCTGGCTGGAGCGCTCCATCAACGCGTAGTCGATGGAGATGTCCGGCGCCAGAACGAACGTGTCCGGGTCCAGTTCTACCTGAAGGGCACGCTCACCTTGTTTGCTGACGCTCTGCTCAAGGCAATGGGCGACGGTTTCCAGCACCTCGGGCGCGTGGGTCTGCAACTCGCGCAGCACGGCGTCGACCCGCAGGCAGAACATGCCGGCGTTCCACAGGTGGCGGCCGCCGTCCAGGTAGGCCTGAGCGGTCGCGGCGTCCGGTTTTTCGACAAAGCGTGCGACCTTGTACGCGCGCTCACCCAATGTCTCGCCTTGCTCGATATAGCCAAAGCCGGTTTCAGCACGGCTGGGCAGCAGGCCGAAGGTGCTCAACCAGCCGTCATGGGCGAGCTGGGCCGCTTGGGCGACCGCTTGTTCGAAGGCTGGGATGTCTTCGATCAAATGATCTGCCGGCAAGATCAGCAGCAGACTATCCTCACCATACTGCTTGGCGCAGTGCAGCGCGGCGGCAGCGATGGCCGGCGCAGTGTTGCGGCCACATGGCTCGAGAATGAAGTCCAGCGCGACATTGAAGCTGTTGACCCGGTTGTATTCATCCTGGGTGCGGAACAGCACGTCGCGGTTGGTCACTGTCAGCACGCGCTCGACACCCGGCAGGGCGCTGGCACGCACGAAGGTCTTCTGCAGCAGGCTTTCACCATCGGCCAGGCGCATGAACGGTTTGGGCATGGCTTCACGGGAAACCGGCCACAATCGGGTGCCGGCACCGCCAGCAATGATGCAAGGGATCAGAACGCTCATTATCACAGCCTCGAAGCGGGGGCGCTGAGGGCAGCGCGATCAAAGGGACTTCGCCATAGACTCAGGCGATCTGTCAGATGTACGGCGAGGCAATAAGTCAAAAAACCGACATTTATTAGTGGCATCCTCCGTGATGGCCAATTATTTGTCGATGATGCGCTTGCTCGCGCCGGCTTTCAATGGCATTTGTGTTAAACCCGCTTATTTTCTGACGCAAGCGCTCTTTGTATGCAGCAATATGCCCTCGGCCATGGTCGAGATTGGGATAGGTATTTTTGCGGAGTGGAACGGATGAGCGAGCGCAAAGCGATGTTGGTGCTGCATGGCAAGCAAGCCATGAACGAGGATGTCAGAGCCGCTGTGGGCACCATGCGCGAGCAAGGCTGGCAGCTCGATGTGCGCCTGACCTGGGAGGGCGGCGACGCCCAGCGGCTGGTCACTGAAGCCCTGGCAGCAGGGTACAGCCACATCATCGCCGGTGGTGGTGATGGCACCCTCCGCGATATCGCCGAAGCCATGGGCCTGGCCGCGACACAGGCCAGCCTGGTGCTGCTGCCACTGGGCACTGCCAATGACTTCGCCAAAGCGGCCGGAATACCGCTGGAGCCAGCCCAGGCGCTGGCCTTGCTGGACCAGCCCGCACGCGCCATCGACCTGGGGCGGGCCGGTGATCAGTTGTTTCTGAACATGGCTACTGGCGGCTTCGGCAGCCAGGTTACGGCCAACACTTCCGAGGACCTCAAGAAAGTCCTGGGCGCAGCGGCCTACTTGTTTACCGGGCTGTCGCGCTTCAGTGAGCTGCAGGCCGCTGCAGTCGAGCTGACCGGGCCGGATTTTCACTGGCAAGGCGATGTGCTGGCGTTGGGTATCGGCAATGGCCGCCAGGCCGGAGGTGGGCATGAGCTGTGCCCCGAGGCGCTGGCTGACGACGGCCTGCTCGATATCGGCATCTTGCCCGCACCGCAGGAGGTGGTCGGTGCGCTGAAAGAGCTGATCGGTGGTGAGGGCTTGTACGTGCGTGCGCGCCTGCCGTGGGTCGAAATAAAAAGTGCGCAGGGGTTGGATATCAACCTGGATGGTGAGCCGATGCACGGCGAAAGTCTGCGCTTCGAAGCCGTCCCGGCAGCACTGCGTGTGCACCTGCCAGCCGATTCACCGCTGCTCAGTCGTCCAGGCTGATGATCTTCTCGCGCACGGCAAACAGCACCAGGCCTGCGACGTCGTAGATCTGCAGGCGCTTCATGATCTGGGAGCGATGGGTCTCCACGGTCTTGATCGACAGGCCCAGGCCGCCGGCTATTTCCCGAGTTGATTTGCCGCGTACGATCAAGCGCAGGATTTCCAGCTGGCGTGCAGTGAGGTTAAGTCGGTCGTTGATGCTTTGGCGGCTGTTCTGCGCGCGCAGCAAGGCCTGGTTGATCACGGTGTGAGCGATCGCTGGGCTGAGATAGCGTTCATCCCCACGCAAGGCGCTCAGCGCCTGCTCCAGTTCAACAGCGCTGGTGTCTTTGAGCAAGTAGCCATGCGCACCGCATTCGAGCGCACGCATGATCAGCTCCGGATCAGTGTGCATCGACAGAATCAGCACTTTGCAGGGATGACCGCTGGCACGCAGTTGGGTCAAGGCGTCAAGGCCGCTGGTAGAGCGCATGGAGATATCCAGCAGGACGATGTCCGGCTGCAGCTGTTCGACAAGCGCGTTGAGCTGGCCGCCGTCATCCGCTTCACCAACCACCGTATAGCCAGCGATGTCCGCCACGAGCGCGCGCACCCCCGCGCGAATGAGCGAATGGTCATCGACCAGAAGTAATCTACAGGTCATGGCTGGCAAAGGTCCTGGCGCGTTCTTGAGTGCGGGCTGGCCACGGCAGCATGGCCTCGATGCGGGCGCCCCGTCCCGGTTGGCTGTACACGCTCAGGCTACCGTGCAACGCGTGGGCGCGTTCATGCATGCCGGCCATACCGCGCTGACCGGCCGCAGCCGGATCGCTGTTGGGGATGAATCCGCAGCCGTCATCCTCGATGGTCAAGGCCAGCCCCGCAGCGGTGCGCTGCAACTGCACCCGCAGATTGCGCGCGCTGGCGTGGCGCAGCATGTTGGTGACAGCCTCCTGGGTGATGCGAAACGCAGCCATGCTGATGTCGTCGTTGATCCCGGTCAGGCGCTGTTTGCACTCCAGGCTCCACTGCACCTCGCTATCGTTCAGCGTGCGCAGCAGGTGCTCGCGCAGGCTGGCTTCCAAGCCGAGGCTGGCCAGCTGGCGCGGATTAAGCAGGGCGGCAACATCACGCACACTGTTCAAGGCCTCATCCAGGGTGCTGCGCAAGCTGCTGGCATGGCTCAGCAGCTCGCTTGGCAGGCGCCGCTGGAGCCAGTCCAACTGCAGCTTCGCTGCTGTGAGCAATTGGCCGATATCATCATGCAATTCACGGCTCAGACGCTGGCGTTCGTTCTCCTGGACCTTGAGCATGCGCTCGGCCAGTTCTGCGGGGCGCAGGCTGATCGAGCGGGCCCACTGGTGCCATTGCCAGGCGGCGCCAAGCAGGGCCGCCATCTGCAGCAGGATCAGGCCGATCGGCATCGGCAAGGCTTTTACGTGCAGTGCCACGTTAGCGCTCAGTGATGCCACGCATAGCGCTGCGGTCGTCCAGCGCGCCACGGCGCTGCGAGAGCAGTGGCGCGGGGTAAGATTCAAACGTGGGAACATAAATTGGAAAGCCACTGAGTTAATGCTATTGGAGGCCTTGCACGTGTCTAGTCAGCGGCTTTGGCGTCCTGCTCACAATCAATTAAAAGCATCTGTTCAATTGACGGCTATCTGCATGGGCTGCATTCATTGGCGCGCATGGTATCACTTAAGTTGTGTTTGGTCGCCTTGCTCAGGGGTCTCAAACCGCCGTATTCACGGGCTCAAAACGATCTGGCCGGGTCTGGCATAACTATCAAAAAGCCAGCATTGGCGAGTGCGTGCATAATCGAGCACTGCAACTAACGACTATTACTCAAGCGGCCATTCGGAACTTGCCAAGTGTCTGGCTGATAAATGCAGCTTGATTGACTTAGTTGCAGACGAATGCCGAACTTACTGTACGTTTGGCGGTGATTCCGATGGCGACCTGGCTGACCCTTGCAGGGCGTTGGCCAGATCATCCAGAAGCACTGCCTGCTCGCTGCGGTCCAGGTTCAGTTGTCCGGTTTGGGCATCGACCAGCTCCAGTTGCCAGTCCAGCAGGTTCAGGCAGGCTTCGACTGCCGGCAGTGCTGTGCTATGCAGGTGTCGCTGGCCGCAGGCAGGTGCGAGCAGATGGTGCAGGGCGGAGCTGTAGTGGGCGACCTCGTCAAGGCCCAGTTGCTCGGCGCGTTTGGCCAGCTTGGTGAGGGTGTCGTTGAGGCACCGGCAGGCATCTGGATCATTGTCGATCAGCTGCAGGTGTAGCAGGCACTCCTGCGCCTGGCTCAACAAGCGCTGTGCATCCCGCAGGAATTCCGGCAGCTCGGCGCCGGGCGGCACGCGGCTATCCATCCTGAGCCCCCAGCACGGTGGGCTGGAGCGGGCTGGGCAACACCGAAACGATTGCTAGCAAAAGCCTGACTCCATTCATGCAATGAGAATGGCGTCACATTAATGGCTAATGGATATCGCGAACATCAGGTTAGGCCTGATCGCGGCATAGGGGAAACCCTGAGGGGCGTTGCTGGTTACGCCGCCGTAACAGGTGTTGCTGAAAGTGTCGAAGCAGTAAAGCATGATGGTAAAATGATATCAATCGCCTGGTCTGGATTTGCTGACGAGGGTCAAGCTGCCGGTTTACCCGCCGATACAGAGCAGATGATTACATTTTCCCGATACGCGCCTGGGGGCTTCCAATGGCTGGCATTCTCGACACTGTAGACCAACGTACGCAACTGGTAGGTGAGAACCGCCTGGAAATCCTGATGTTCCGTCTGGCGGGCCGTCAGTTGTTCGCCATCAACGTGTTCAAGGTGCAGGAAGTGCTGCAGCTGCCCAAGCTGACCTTGATGCCGCAGCGTCACGCTTATGTGTGTGGGGTGGTCAACTTGCGCGGGCAGACCTTGCCGGTGATCGACCTGTCCCAGGCGATTGGCATGCGCCCGCTGCAACCAGGCCCGGACAGCACCATCATCGTCACCGAGTACAACCGCTCGGTGCAGGCGTTTCTGGTCGGCGGTGTCGATCGCATCGTCAACATGAACTGGGAAGCCATCATGCCGCCGCCGACCAGTGCCGGTCGCCAGCATTATTTGACGGCGATCACCAAGGTCGAAGAGCAGTTGGTCGAAATCATCGACGTCGAGAAGGTTCTGGCCGAGATCGTGCCGTACAACGCCAAGGTGTCCGGCGACAAGCTTGCCGATCCGGTACTGGCCAAGGCGCGCGGCCGCGAGATATTGCTGGTCGACGATTCCACCGTGGCCTTGGCGCAGTTGCGCGATACCTTGTCGCAACTGGGCGTCAAACTGCATGTGGCCAGCGATGGCCTGAAGGCCTTGCGCATGCTCAAGGCCTGGGCAGATGCCGGTGAAGACCTGTGTGAAAAACTGCTGATGATTTTCACCGACGCCGAAATGCCGGAAATGGACGGCTACCGCCTGACCACCGAGATTCGTAGCGATCCGCGTCTGCGTGGTCTGTACGTAGTGCTGCATACCTCGTTGTCGGGTAGCTTCAACGAGTCGATGGTGAAAAAAGTCGGCTGTGACAATTTCCTGTCCAAATTCCAGCCAGACCGTCTGGTAGAGGTGGTGCGGCAGCGCCTGATGCTTGATCACGCGCCGGCCTGATACCTGCGCGCGTCCTGCTGGGTATAAGCTAGGCGTTTTTGCACTGGCATGAGGCGGGCAGGGATGTTTGTGAGTGAGTTGTATCGGTATCCGGTGAAGTCGTGTCGGGCGCAAAGCCTGCAGGCCTCGCCGGTAGGTCTGCTCGGCCTGGAAGGCGACCGCCGCTGGCTGGTGGTAGAGGAGGGCAACGGACGCTTCCTGACCCAGCGCGCCTGGCCACTGTTGAGTCAGCTCAGTGCCACGGTCGCTGCCAGTGGTGATCTGCTGCTGGAGACGCCAGGGCAGGCACCGCTGCTGGTCGCCGTGCCGGCGGACGACGAAGACTTGCGCGGTGTGACCATCTGGCGCGACACCTTGCGCGTGCCAGACGCAGGCGACGCTGCTGCGCTGTGGTTGAGCCAACTGCTCGGCAAGCCGGTGCGGCTGGTGTATTGCCCCGAGCCGCGCGCGCGTTACCTGCCCAGCGGCTATGGCTTGAACAGCGACCGTGCGGCGTTTCCGGATGGCTTTCCGTTGCTGCTGATCGGCCAGGGATCACTGGATGAGCTGAGCCGGCGGGTTGGCCGGGCGATGGAGATGCTGCGTTTCAGGCCCAATCTGGTGGTGCAGGGCAGCGCAGCGTTTGCCGAAGACGGCTGGAAGCGGATCCGCATCGGTGCGCTGACTTATCGCATCCTCAAACCCAGCGTTCGTTGCATATTCACTACCCTTGACCCGCACACGGGCGAGCGCAGTGCTGACCGCGAACCGCTGGCCACCCTGAAGACATTTCGTGAGCGTGACGGCGATGTGCTGTTCGGGCAGAACCTGGCGGTGGATGGGCCGGGTGAGATTGCCGTGGGCATGCCGGTAGAAGTGCTGGAGTAAGCCGCCAGCTCAAGCCCGCTGCAGCCGATGGCAGCGGGCTTGAGCTTAGGGTGGCTCGATTACATGTCGTCGAAGTAACGCTCGTGCCAGTCCACCAGCGGCTGCGGTGCATTGAGCTTTTGCCCGTAGATCACCGAGTACGACAGCACGTTCTGCACATACTGGCGGGTTTCATCGAACGGGATCGACTCGACCCAGACATCGAAGCTCAAGTGCTTGGCGCCTTTGAGCCACTGCCTCACGCGCCCTGGCCCGGCATTGTAGGCGGCCGATGCCAGCACCCGATTGCCGTTGAATTGACCATGTACCTGGCTCAGATAGGCGGCGCCGAGCTGGATGTTCTTGTCCGGGTTGAGTACCTGAGCCGGTGACGCCAACGGGATGCTGAACTTGCGTGCAGTCTCCTTGGCGGTGGCTGGCATCAGTTGCATCAGGCCGCTGGCGCCCACCGGCGAGCGAGCGTCTTCCATGAAGGCGCTTTCCTGGCGGGTGATGGCAAACACCCAGCTCGAGTGCAGGCCGCGGACCTTGGCTTCGCGCACCAAGGTGTCGCGGTGCGCCATCGGGAAGCGAATATCCAGGTCGTCCCAGTACTGCGCCTGGCTGATGGTGCGAATCGCCGGGAAGTACCAGCGCAGGTCGTAGGCCAGCCGGGCCTGGGCGACCATTTCGTCGCGGTTGAAGTGGCGGCTGACGTGGTACCACTCGCGGCGGCCCTCGACGATCTGGCCGCGGGCATGGAATTCCAGTGCGCGGCGCACGCCCGGAGTGTTGCGCACCTTGTTGACCAGCTGCGGGCTGAGCACCAGCGGTTTGTTGTTCAGCTGGTAGGGCGTCTGCACCCGATCTGCGGCCAGGAAGCCATAGAAGTCACGCTCACGCGCGACCGCTTTGTACAGCAACGGGATCTGCGCGTTGTTCGGCTGTGCCAGTTCCAGGCTGCGCGCCTGCCAATAGCGCCAGCGGCTGCTGGCGGCCAACTCCTGCGGCAGGCGCTTGGTCAGCTCGTAGGCATCTTCCCAGCGGCCCAGGCGCAGCAGCAGGCGCAGGCGCCATTCGCTGACGGTGTTGTCCCGCAGCTCCGGATCGTAACGGGTCATCAGGTCGAGCGCGCGCGGGTCGTAGCGGCGAGCCAGGGTCAGGCCGATCTCGCGGGCGATGGCAACCTTTTCGTCGCGCGAGAAATGCATGCGCTGGGCATAGTCATCGAGCAGCGCCATGGCCCGCTCGGGGTCCTGGCGTGCCAGCCGGCGCAGGCCTAGGCTGACCACGTCGGACATTGCCTCGTTGACCGGGGTGAAACGCGACGGCTGGTTGAGCAGCTCGGGCTTCTGCGCCACATCGATCAGCAATTGGCCCTGGGGGGCGAGGGTGGTCAGGGTCTTGACCAGATTGTTCGCCAATGGGTAGTTGCGCGCCTGTGCGGCCAGTTTGGCTCGCTCCCAGCGTCTGGCTTCGGTGAGCTGACCCTCGGCCGCCCACATCGCAAACAGCGTGTCACACGCAGCAGGTTGCGACTTACCCACGTTCCACAGCTTGGCAGCGCTGGCAAAGCCTTCGGCGCGTTTGCCGGTGCTGAGCTGGTACTGGCCGTTGATGCAGTCCAGCTCGGTGAAGTTGAGCTTGGGGTCGTAGTACTTGGCGAAGGTGGCCCACTCGCCGCGCTCGGACAACCAGCGCAACCAGCGCAGTTTCATCCAGTTGGCTTGTGGCAGGTCGCCGTGTTGGGCCAGAAAACCCTCGATCTCTTCGTTGCTGGCGCTCTTCAGGCGAGCAGTGAGTTCGTCGTACGCCAGATAGGGAGTCAGCGGATAGTCACTGAGGGCCTGCGAGTAGCGCAGGTAGGGACCTTTGTCGCCCTTGGCCAGGGCGCGTTTGGCTTCGTCGTAGTACTGACGCTGCTGGCTAAGGTCGATGGCCTGTGCCGCACTCGCGGTGGCGGCAGTCAGCAGCAGGCATGAAGCAATCTGTAACAGGCGGCTGCGCATGATACGTCCGGGCAGTTGAACCATGGGAAAGTGACGGCGGTGCCAGCACTGTTGTATGGCGTTAGCTTAGCCGGTTGCCGGCTACCGGCGAAAGCACTGCGGTTGTATCGGGGTGTTATCGGCGACCGGATATCGCAAAGCCTTGATACACACGCTGACTTAGTGCTGGCGAGGGTCAAGTCAGGTAGAATACGCGCCCAGTTTTTGGAGATGATCATGACCCTGCTCAAATTAAGCGATGTGTCCCTTGCATTCGGCGCGATGCCGCTGCTGGACAAGGTTTCCTGGCAGATCGCCCGAGGTGAGCGGGTGTGCATCATCGGCCGCAACGGTACCGGCAAGTCGAGCATGCTGCGCCTGATCAAGGGCGAGCAAAAGCCTGATGACGGCTCGGTCTGGCGCGCACCCGCGCTGAAAATCGGCGAGCTGCCGCAGGAACTGCCGGTGGCCGACGAGCGGACCGTATTCGACGTGGTCGCGGCTGGCCTGGACGGCGTAGGCGAGCTGCTCGCGCAGTATCACCATCTTAGCCAGAACATCCATAACGACGAAGATCTGGACAAGCTCATGCACGTCCAGCACGAGCTCGAAGCGCGCGATGGCTGGCGTTTGCAGCAAGTGGTCGACAGCACCCTGAGCCGCTTGCAGCTACCTGCCGACAAGACCCTGGCCGAGCTCTCCGGTGGCTGGCGTCGCCGTGTGCTGTTGGCCCAGGCGCTGGTTTCCGAGCCTGACCTGCTGCTGCTCGATGAGCCAACCAACCACCTGGACATCGGTGCGATTGCCTGGCTGGAAGAAGCCTTGAGCGGCTTTGGCGGCGCGGTGCTGTTCATCACCCACGACCGTTCCTTCCTGCAAAACCTGGCCAACCGCATCCTTGAACTGGACCGCGGTGGGCTGATCGACTGGAACGGCGACTACGCCAGCTTCCTGGTGCACAAGGAAGCCGCGCTGGCGGCCGAAGAGACCGCCAACGCGCTGTTCGACAAGCGCCTGGCCCAGGAAGAAGTGTGGATTCGCCAAGGCATCAAGGCCCGCCGCACCCGTAACGAAGGCCGCGTGCGTGCGCTCAAGGAGCTGCGCGTCGAGCGTGGTGAGCGCCGTGAGCGTCAGGGCAAGGCCAACATCCAGATCGACACCGCGGAAAAATCCGGGAAGCAAGTGATGCTGCTGGAGAACGTCAGCTTCTCGCACCCGAACGGGCCGATGCTGGTCAAGGACTTCTCCATGGTCCTGCAGCGTCAGGATCGGATTGGCCTGCTCGGCGCCAACGGAACCGGCAAGACCACCCTGCTCAAACTGATGCTGGGTGACTTGCAGCCGACGTCGGGCAAGGTCGAGAGCGGCACCAAGCTGGAAGTGGCCTATTTTGACCAGATGCGCCACCAGCTCGACCTGGAAAAGACTGTCATCGAGAACCTCGCCGAGGGGCGCGACTTCATCGAAATCGACGGCCAGAACCGTCACGTCCTGAGCTACCTGGGCGACTTCCTGTTCAGCCCGCAGCGTGCCCGGACGCCGGTCAAAGCCTTGTCCGGAGGTGAGCGTGCGCGTCTGCTGCTGGCCAAGCTGTTCAGCAAGCCAGCCAACCTGCTGGTGTTGGACGAACCGACCAACGACCTCGATGTGGAAACCCTCGAGCTGCTCGAAGAAGTCCTGTGCAACTACAAGGGCACCGTGCTGATGGTCAGCCACGACCGGGCCTTCCTCGACAACGTGGTGACCAGCACCCTGGTGTTCGAAGGCGGCGGCAAGGTTCAGGAATACGTCGGCGGCTACGAAGACTGGATCCGTCAGGGCGGCTCGCCGAAGCTGCTGGGCGTCACCGAAAGCAAGGGTGGCAAGTCCGAACTCAACAGCGCCGTGGTCGAAAAGGCTGCCGATGTGGCCGCGCCAGTTGCTGCTGCACCGGTAGAGGCGAGCAAGAAGAAGCTCAGCTACAAGCTGCAGCGTGAGCTGGAGGCGTTGCCAGGGCAGATCGACGTGATCGAGAAAGCCATGGCCAAGCTTCAGGAAGAAGTGGCTTCGGCGAACTTCTACCAGCGCCCGATCGGCGAGACGTCCGAGGTGCTGGCCAAGCTCGAGAAGCTACAGGGCGAGCTGGATGTTCTGGTCGAGCGCTGGGCAGAGCTGGAAGGCTAAGCGGCCATCAGCCATCGCGGGGTTGCCCGCGATGGCGTCAGTGCATTTTTCAGTCTTTCTTCAGCAGGCGTACTGCCAGCACATCACACGGCGCGCCGTGCAGCACATCGTTGGCGGTGGAGCCTAGCAGCAGCGCCAGGCCGTGGCGACCGTGGCTGCCGACCACGATCAGGTCGCACTTCTGATCTTTGGCCAACTGGTGGATTTCCTGGCGCGGCTGGCCGTAGACCAGGTGCGAGTCACCCCGGTTGATATCCGGGTACTTGTTGAACAGGCGATCCATGCGTTCCTTGGCCTGGTCGAACTGCTGTTGCTGCAGCTGCGACAGGTCCATCGGTACGTCGCCGCCAAAGGCCATGGCCATCGGTTCGACGATATGCACCAGCGATACCTTGGCGCCGCTCGCCGAAGCGATTGCCTTGGCGCGCTTGATCACCGGATCGCATTCTTCGGTGAGGTCGACAGCGACCAGAAGATGTTCGTAGGACATTGGAGGTGCTCCTGACAATCGCGATAGTAGAAGTATGGTCGCTTTGTGGCGGTTTACCGTGAAACCTGGCTAACCAGCTCATTTGCAACGCTTTATGGGATCTACAGATATGACGGTATGGCTGGTGGTGTCAATCCTTGCGCTGATTCTCAGCCCACTTGCCTGGCTGCGTCCATCACGCAAACAGAGCGAGCAGATGAGCCTGCGCCTGGCCGGCAGGCGCATTGGCCTGGCCATGCAGCTGGCGCCGCAGCAGTGGCCGCACTGGCTCGAGCAGCAGCCTCCAAGCCCGTGCCCACAGTACCATCGGCCGCGGCGCAAGGGCCGGGATGACTGCTGGGCGTATTGGCAGGTCAGCTCTGGGGTGTGGTGGAACAAATGGCGTGAGCCCTGCGAAGATCCGCGCCTGGCCAAGGCCTTGGCGGTGTTGCCGGGCAATGTCTACATGATTGAAGCCACCACGCAAATGGTTGCCCTGTACTGGGGCGAGCGCGGTGATGAATCTGTGTTGCAGAACATTGCGCAAACCCTCGAAGACCTCGCTTAACCCTTCGTAACGACATCGCGGGGCACCCCTGCCGATCCGCCACCCATGCTCAGGTGGCGGATCGGCAGGGTGCCCCGCGATGCGTTCTGCTGCCGCAGAAAGGCCAGGCAGGCCGGGATACTTTGCTTGCGAGAGTGACTATAGCCCGCCGCAGCCTGCTGCGCAGTTTTTGCCGGGTGCCTGGCGCAGCTTCTGCTGCCCGCCAAGGGTTTATCGCTGGCATGAATGGCTGGCGATCACTGTCATCAAGGTTGATACCTAGTCGCTACAAAATGACCGGAAAGTCGCGTTTTCACCTCCTCAGGGAGGATTTGACAACGCCGACCTTTTCGGAGAATGTGTGCGTACCCAAATCAAACGGGCGTATGAATTGAGCGTTTGTATGTTGCGCCGTTCATGCCAATCCCGACTACCGCGCTGACGGGTGTGCCTGACCAAGCCGCTGTTGTGACAGGGTTTAGCCAGCGTCCGGCGTGTACAGTTAGCTTCCATATCGTGGAGATCAGTTGATGATTTACGAAGGTAAAGCCATCACGGTTAAGGCTCTTGAAAGCGGCATCGTCGAACTGAAGTTCGACCTCAAGGGTGAGTCCGTCAACAAGTTCAACCGCCTGACCCTGGACGATCTGCGTCAGGCCGTGGCCGCCATCAAGAGCGACGCCTCGGTCAAGGGCGTCATCGTCAGCAGTGGCAAGGATGTGTTCATCGTCGGCGCCGACATCACCGAGTTTGTCGACAACTTCAAGCTGCCCGAGGCCGAGCTGGTCGCTGGCAACCTGGAAGCCAACCGCATCTTCAATGATTTCGAAGACCTCGGCGTACCTACTGTTGCTGCGATCAACGGCATCGCACTGGGTGGCGGCCTGGAAATGTGCCTGGCAGCTGATTACCGGGTGATGTCCAGCACCGCCAAGATCGGCCTGCCGGAGGTCAAACTGGGCATCTACCCAGGCTTTGGCGGTACCGTGCGCCTGCCGCGCCTGATCGGCTCGGACAATGCCATCGAGTGGATTGCCTCGGGCAAGGAAAACCGCGCCGAAGACGCCCTCAAGGTTGGCGTCGTTGATGCCGTGGTCACCCCAGAGCTGCTGCAGGCTGCAGCGCTGGACCTGATCAAGCGCGCCATCAGCGGTGAACTGGACTACAAGTCCAAGCGCCAGCCCAAGTTGGAAAAACTCAAGCTCAACGCCATCGAGCAGATGATGGCCTTCGAAACCGCTAAAGGTTTTGTTGCCGGCCAGGCCGGGCCGAACTACCCGGCGCCGGTCGAAGCGATCAAGACCATCCAGAAAGCCGCCAACTTCGGTCGTGACAAAGCGCTGGAAGTGGAAGCTGCAGGCTTTGCCAAACTGGCCAAGACGCCCGTCGCTGCCAGCCTGATCGGCTTGTTCCTGAATGACCAGGAGCTCAAGCGCAAGGCCAAGGCGCACGACCAGATCGCCAATGACGTGAAGCAGGCTGCCGTACTCGGCGCTGGCATCATGGGCGGTGGTATCGCCTATCAGTCGGCGGTCAAAGGCACCCCGATCCTGATGAAGGATATCCGCGAGGATGCCATCCAGCTGGGCCTGAACGAAGCCTCCAAGCTGCTCGGCAATCGTGTCGAGAAGGGTCGCCTGACCCCGGCGAAAATGGCCGAGGCGCTCAATGCGATTCGCCCGACCTTGTCCTACGGCGACTTCGCCAATGTCGACATCGTGGTCGAAGCTGTAGTCGAGAACCCCAAGGTCAAGCAAGCCGTTCTGGCCGAAGTCGAAGGTCAGGTCAAAGAGGACGCGATTCTCGCCTCCAACACCTCGACCATCTCCATCAACTTGTTGGCCAAGGCCCTCAAGCGTCCGGAGAACTTCGTCGGCATGCACTTCTTCAACCCGGTGCACATGATGCCGCTGGTGGAAGTGATCCGTGGCGAGAAGTCCAGCGAAGTGGCCGTGGCTACCACCGTTGCCTATGCCAAGAAAATGGGCAAGAACCCGATCGTGGTCAATGACTGCCCAGGCTTCTTGGTCAACCGCGTACTGTTCCCGTATTTCGGCGGCTTTGCTCGCCTGGTCAGCGCCGGTGTCGACTTCGTGCGCATCGACAAGGTCATGGAGAAATTCGGCTGGCCGATGGGTCCTGCGTACCTGATGGACGTGGTCGGCATCGACACCGGCCATCACGGTCGCGACGTCATGGCTGAAGGCTTCCCGGACCGCATGAAGGACGATCGCCGCACCGCCATCGATGCCTTGTACGAAGCCAAACGCCTGGGCCAGAAGAACGGCAAGGGCTTCTATGCCTACGAGACCGACAAGCGCGGCAAGCCGAAAAAGGTTGCCGACGAGAGTGTGCTCGAAGTGCTCAAACCGATTGTCTTCGAGCAGCGTGAAGTCAGCGACGAGGACATCATCAACTGGATGATGATCCCGCTGTGCCTGGAAACCGTCCGCTGCCTGGAAGACGGCATTGTCGAAACCGCAGCCGAGGCCGACATGGGCCTGGTCTACGGTATCGGCTTCCCTCCCTTCCGCGGTGGTGCATTGCGCTACATCGACTCGATCGGGGTTGCCGAGTTCGTCGCCCTGGCTGACCAGTATGCCGACCTGGGGCCGCTGTACCACCCCACCGCGAAGCTGCGCGAAATGGCCAAGACCGGCCAGCGTTTCTTCAACTGAGCGCCCAACGAGTTAGAGCGAGAGTATTGATATGAGCCTGAATCCAAGAGACGTGGTGATTGTCGACTTCGGTCGGACCCCGATGGGTCGTTCCAAGGGTGGCATGCACCGCAACACCCGCGCTGAAGACATGTCGGCGCACCTGATCAGCAAGTTGCTCGAGCGCAACGACAAGGTCGACCCGAAAGAAGTCGAGGACGTGATCTGGGGCTGCGTCAACCAGACCCTTGAGCAGGGCTGGAACATCGCCCGCATGGCCTCGCTGATGACCCAGATTCCGCACACCTCGGCGGCGCAGACCGTCAGCCGCCTGTGCGGCTCGTCGATGAGCGCACTGCACACAGCTGCCCAGGCGATCATGACCGGCAACGGTGACGTATTCGTCATCGGCGGTGTCGAACACATGGGTCACGTCAGCATGATGCACGGTGTCGATCCCAACCCGCACATGTCCTTGCACGCTGCCAAGGCCTCCGGGATGATGGGTCTGACTGCAGAGATGCTCGGCAAGATGCACGGCATCAGCCGCGAACAACAGGATGCTTTCGCCGTGCGTTCGCATCAGTTGGCGCACAAGGCCACGGTCGAGGGCAAGTTCAAGGATGAGATCATCCCGATGCAGGGCTATGACGAGAATGGCTTCATCAAGGTCTTTGACTTCGATGAAACCATTCGTCCGGAAACCACCCTCGAAGGCCTGGCCTCGCTCAAGCCTGCGTTCAACCCCAAAGGTGGTACCGTCACTGCCGGTACCTCGTCGCAGATTACCGATGGCGCTTCGTGCATGATCGTCATGTCCGGTCAGCGCGCCATGGACCTGGGCATCCAGCCGCTGGCGGTGCTTCGCTCGATGGCGGTGGCCGGTGTCGACCCGGCTATCATGGGTTACGGCCCGGTGCCTTCGACGCAGAAAGCGCTCAAGCGTGCCGGCCTGAGCATGGCCGATATCGACTTCATCGAGCTCAACGAAGCCTTCGCTGCACAGGCCCTGCCGGTGCTGAAAGATTTGAAAGTGCTCGACAAGATGAATGAGAAGGTTAACCTGCACGGCGGCGCCATTGCCCTGGGTCATCCGTTTGGTTGCTCCGGTGCGCGAATTTCCGGCACCTTGCTCAACGTCATGAAGCAGAATGGCGGTACCCTCGGCGTCGCCACCATGTGTGTCGGCCTGGGCCAAGGCATCACCACTGTCTTCGAACGCGTCTGATCGCGGCGCAAGACAGCAGCCGGGGCCATGTGCCCCGGTTTTTGTTTTTTTACAGGATTTATCACGAGGGTCAGCAACATGCACATACAGCCAGGCGTCTACCGGCATTACAAAGGGCCTGAGTATCGTGTGTTCGGCGCAGCCCGCCATTCTGAAAGCGAAGAGTGGATGGTGTTCTACCAATGCCTGTATGGTGATTACGGGCTGTGGGTGCGACCCTTGGCAATGTTTGTCGAATCGGTCGAAGTTGACGGCGAGCAGGTCCCGCGCTTTGCTCTGGTCACGGCCGAGGAGGGGCGTTTTGGCCCGTCCGAACAGGCCAGCGGTTAGTCGAGCGCGCTTGACCTGACCCTGTAGCCACTATATATAGCGGTGCCGCGTGCGGCACCTGACGCGATTTTTAATTTTCAGATTCAGGAATACACCGATCCATGGGCAAATCGCTGGTCATTGTGGAATCCCCGGCCAAGGCCAAGACCATCAACAAGTACCTGGGCAACCAGTACGTGGTGAAGTCGAGTATCGGCCACATCCGTGACCTTCCCACCAGCGGTTCGGCCAGCGCCAGTAAGGAGCCGGCGGCCAAACGTGGCAAGGCAGCTGCGGCTGAGGCACCGGTACTGACGCCGAAAGAAAAGGCTCGCCGCCAGTTGGTCTCGCGCATGGGTGTCGATCCGGACGCTGGCTGGAAAGCCAAGTACGAGATCTTGCCCGGCAAGGAAAAGGTCATCGAAGAGCTGCGCCGCCTGGCCAAAGATGCCGACACCATCTATCTCGCGACCGACTTGGACCGCGAAGGGGAGGCAATCGCCTGGCACCTGCGTGAAGCCATCGGTGGTGATGACACCCGCTACAAGCGCGTGGTGTTCAACGAGATCACCAAAAAGGCCATCCAGGAGGCGTTCTCGCAGCCAGGTGAGCTGGACATCAACCGGGTCAACGCCCAGCAGGCGCGGCGCTTTCTCGACCGTGTGGTGGGCTATATGGTCTCGCCACTGCTGTGGTCGAAGATTGCCCGTGGCCTGTCTGCCGGCCGTGTGCAGTCGGTAGCGGTCAAGCTGGTGGTCGAGCGTGAGCGCGAGATTCGTGCGTTCAACCCGGAAGAGTACTGGGAAGTACACGCCGACCTCGGCACCGCCAAGGACGCCAAGGTCCGCTTTGAAGTAGCGCGCGAGAAGGGTGAAGCCTTCAAGCCGCTCAACGAAGCCCAGGCCATGGCTGCCCTGGATCAGCTCAAGTCGTCGAGCTACACCGTCGCCAAGCGTGAAGACCGGCCGACCAGCAGCAAGCCGTCGGCGCCGTTCATCACTTCGACCCTGCAGCAAGCGGCGAGCAATCGCCTCGGCTACGGCGTGAAGAAGACCATGATGATGGCCCAGCGTCTGTACGAAGCCGGCTACATCACCTACATGCGTACCGACTCGACCAACCTCTCGGCCGATGCCGTGGAAATGGCCCGCAGCTACATCGAGCGCGAGTTCGGCAAGCAGTATCTGCCGGAAGCGCCGATCGTCTATGGCAGCAAGGCCGGCGCACAGGAGGCGCACGAAGCGATTCGTCCGTCCGATGTGGCTACCCATCCAAGCAAGCTGACTGGCATGGAACGCGATGCCGAGCGCCTGTACGAGCTGATCTGGCGCCAGTTCCTGGCCTGCCAGATGCCACCCGCGCAGTACCTGTCGACCAGCGTCACGGTCAAGGCCGGTGACTTCGAGCTGCGCGCCAAGGGCCGCATCCTCAAGTTCGACGGTTACACCCGCGTCCTGCCGCAGCAGAGCAAGCCAGGCGAAGATGACGTGCTGCCTGATATGGGCCAGGGCGAAGTGCTCAAGTTGATCAAACTTGATCCAAGCCAGCACTTCACCAAACCGCCGGCGCGCTTCACCGAGGCCAGCCTGGTCAAGGAAATGGAAAAACGCGGTATCGGTCGCCCGTCGACCTATGCAGCGATCATTTCCACCATCCAGGACCGCGGCTACGTCACCCTGCACAACCGCCGCTTCTACTCCGAGAAGATGGGCGACATCGTTACCGAGCGGTTGTCCGAGAGCTTCTCCGACCTGATGGACTACGGCTTCACCGCCGGCATGGAAGAGAACCTCGACGACGTCGCCCAGGGCGAGCGTGACTGGAAAAACGTACTCGACGAGTTCTACGGCGATTTCAGCAAGAAGCTGCAAACCGCTGAGTCTCCCGAGAACGGCATGCGCGCCAACCAGCCGACCATGACCAACATCGCCTGTAAGGAATGTGGCCGGCCGATGATGATTCGTACCGCCTCTACCGGCGTGTTCCTCGGTTGCTCGGGTTACACCCTGCCGCCGAAAGAGCGCTGCAAGGCGACCGTCAACCTGGTCCCCGGCGACGAAATCGCCGCGGACGACGAGGGGGAGTCCGAATCGCGCGTGCTGCTCGGCAAGCACCGTTGCCCGATCTGTGCCACGGCGATGGATGCCTACCTGCTGGACGAGAAGCACAAGCTGCACATCTGCGGTAACAACCCGGATTGCGTTGGCTACGAAATCGAGCAGGGCAGCTACCGGATCAAGGGCTACGAAGGTCCGAGCCTTGAGTGCGACAAGTGCGGCAGCGAAATGCAGCTCAAGACCGGCCGTTTCGGCAAGTTCTTCGGTTGCACCAACCCGGCCTGCAAAAACACTCGCAAGCTGCTCAAGAACGGCGAAGCAGCGCCACCGAAGATGGACAAGGTGGAAATGCCTGAGCTCAAGTGCGAGAAGGTCGATGACACCTACGTGCTGCGTGACGGTGCCTCGGGCTTGTTCCTGGCGGCCAGCCAGTTCCCGAAAAACCGCGAAACCCGCGCGCCACTGGTGAAAGAAATCATCCCGCACAAGGATGAGATCGATCCCAAGTACCACTTCCTCTGTGAAGCGCCTGCCAAGGATCCAGACGGTCGCCCGACCGTGATCCGCTACAGCCGCAAGACCAAGGAGCAGTACGTGCAGTCCGAAGTTGACGGCAAGCCGACCGGTTGGAAGGCGTTCTACGACGGCAAGGCCTGGAAGGTCGAAGACAAGCGCTGATCCGGCGCCGCAGCACCTGCGCGGGGCAAGCCCGCTGTTGTGTCCTCAGGGTGAGGCGCAGCAGCAGGCTTGCCCCGCGCTGCTTTTGCGCTTGCGGCTTTTGTGCTTGCGAGAGTGCCCGGCGATAGCTGAAACTTGCTGATCGCCACGCTGCCCTCAGGAGGCCAACCGCCATGGCCCAGGAACTCTATACCCGCACCAACCAGAAACTGTTCTTCGCCGGCCTCGCGCTGGAGTCCATGGCCAAGGCTGAGCAAAGCCAGGCCATGAACGCCCAGGGGCTGGTGCAGGCTGAGCGCGAAGCGGCGCAGTTTCATCTTTACGGTGCGCTGCTTGGGTTATGTCACGAAATCGCCGGCTTCTACCGCCTGCCGCAAGCGGGCGCTGCTCGCGCTGAACAGCTACTGGACGCCGAAGTGCTGGCCGGCATGGCCATCCCGGAGTTGGCCGAGCTGATCGAACTGGCAGACAATCGGCAAACCTGGCTGGCGCAGATGTTGACCGCTTATGCAGATTTGTTCCGACCACCTGTCGCGAAAAAAACCGCCAAAACTGACGTCACCCAGCCGTTGATTCAGGCCATCAACCTCGACGAGCCCGAGCAGCCTGCGCTTTCGCGGGCAGAGCTCGAGCAGTGGCGGAGCAATTTGAAAGACCTGGCCAGGCGCTTTCGTGATGCGTTGAGTGAGTGCTGAGCAGGCACTTGGCTGGTACAATGCTCGCCTTTCGTGGAGAACAGCCTTTTATGTCGACGTCCTTTCTTGAAATTGTAGAGTTGCCTGATGGCCGGATCGAGCTGCGTCGCGCCGAAGATGAAGGCTCATTGGTAACCCTGGATTTCTCCGAGGACGCCAAGGTGTTTTTGCAGGGCCAACACGTCGAAGTGGCCAAGGCCATGCTCAGCGTCGGCGTGCAAATGGCTGGCAAGCTGGTGGAAGGCGAGTTGGAGCGTGACGAAGGGCCGCGCGTTCTGCACTGAGTAGTGCCAGACCCCTGCACGATCACGATGAGAGCAGGCGAAGCCTGAACATCAGCCGAGGCGGATGTTCAGGCTTTGTGCGTTTCCGACCGTGGCGGCGCGGATCAGCTGCTGACGCAGGGTGACATTGAGGCTACCCAGCCAGCTGACTACGGTATGGCTGTGGCCCATGCGCAGGGCTTCGCAGGTGAGCTGCAAGGCGCTTTTGTTGCTGCTGGGGTGCAGCAGCAGAATGCGCTCGCGGTTGAGCCCGGCATCGCGCAGCCAGGCCTGGGTCAGGCTGGTCGGCGGGGCGATCAGCGTCAGCCAGCGCGCATCCACTTCTTCGCTCAGGTCGCGCAGTACCGGCGCCAGCAGGCTTTGGCAATGTCCCGGCGCACCGCGCAGGGCCAGTTCGCTGAACCGCTCGGGGTCGCTGTTTTTTTGCCGTGCCTGGGCGCTGGCCTTGAGGCCAGGCAGCACCGGTTCGGCCAGAAACGCTTCGAATAATGGCAACTGAATTGACTGCGGTATGTGGATTGCTTGCTGCATGACGCCTCCTGGATCAGCGACGAATGACGCCGACGCTCAAGCCCTCGATCACCAAGTCCTGTTGCTTGAGGTCGACTTCGATCGGGGCAAATTCGGGGTTCTCGGCCATCAACCAGACCTTGTTGCCTTCACGCTTGAAGCGCTTGACGGTGACTTCGTCGCCAATGCGTGCGACCACGATCTGGCCATTGCGTGCTTCGCGGCAGGTATGCACGGCCAGCAGGTCGCCGTCGAAGATACCGACGTCCTTCATGCTCATGCCGTGTACGCGCAGCAAGTAGTCAGCGGGCGGGTGAAAGAAGGTCGGGTTGATGTTGCACGACTGCTCGATATGCTGTTCAGCCAGGATCGGCGCACCGGCAGCGACGCGGCCAATGATCGGCAAACCGCTCTCTTCGGCCTTGGCTTCGTGGCCAGGGATGCGGATGCCGCGGGACGCGCCCGGAGTCATCTCGATTGCGCCTTTGCGCGCCAGGGCCTTGAGGTGTTCTTCAGCGGCGTTGGGCGACTTGAAGCCCAGCTCCTGGGCGATCTCCGCGCGGGTCGGCGGATAGCCGTTGTCGTCGAGGCAGCGTTTGATGAAAGCCAGGATTTCGGCTTGGCGTGGCGTCAGTTTCAACATGGCGATCGCTCTGTCTTTTTATACAGTGACTGGGATTATATACAGTAGAAGGCTGGCTGCAAGCATCTTGCCGCAGAAGATGCTCGGGCTGACGCACGGCGTGGCCTGCAGCTCTGTACGCGAGGCTGTGTTTTAATGGCGACCGGTGAGTCAGCCAACCTTGACAGATAGAAGCCTGAAACGTATGTTTCAAACAACTGTTTGTCAGGCCCCCACCCCGGAGTAGCGAGTAGTCATGGCCCAATCGGAAACCGTTGAACGCATTCTCGATGCTGCCGAGCAGCTATTCGCGGAAAGGGGGTTCGCGGAAACCTCGTTGCGCCTGATCACCAGCAAGGCTGGCGTCAACCTCGCAGCGGTGAACTACCACTTCGGCTCGAAAAAGGCGCTGATCCAGGCGGTCTTCTCGCGCTTCCTCGGGCCGTTCTGCGCAAGCCTTGAGCGTGAACTCGAGCGCCGCCAGGGCCGCCCGGAACTCAAGCCGAGCCTTGAAGAGCTGCTGGAGATGCTCGTTGAGCAAGCGCTGGTGGTGCAGCCGCGCAGCAATAATGACCTGTCGATCTTCATGCGCCTGCTCGGCCTGGCGTTCAGCCAGAGCCAGGGCCACCTGCGCCGCTACCTTGAAGACATGTACGGCAAGGTGTTCCGCCGCTACATGCTGCTGGTCAATGATGCCGCGCCGCGTATCCCGCCGATCGAGTTGTTCTGGCGGGTGCACTTCATGCTTGGCGCGGCGGCGTTCAGCATGTCCGGGATCAAGGCCTTGCGCGCTATCGCCGAAACCGACTTTGGTATCAACACCTCGATCGAGCAGGTCATGCGCCTGATGGTGCCGTTCCTCGCAGCCGGTATGCGTGCCGACAGCGGCGTCACCGACCAGGCCATGGCTGCCGCGCAACTGCGCCCGCGCAGCAAGACCAGCCCTGCTGGCACGCCGGCCAAAGCCTGAGCCGGCACTGGCGCGCGGGCACAGGCTTCGCAGATAATTCACTGCACGACATTCCCTGAAGGACTTTTCATGACTGCCAGCCTGCAAGGCTCCCTGATGATCGACATCGCCGGTACCTGGCTGACTGCCGAGGACCGGCAGTTGCTGCGCCAGCCTGAAGTAGCTGGCCTGATCATCTTCGCCCGCAATATCGACAGCCCGCGCCAGGTGCGTGAGTTGTGTGCGTCGATCCGGGCGATCCGGCCTGACCTGATTCTGGCTGTCGATCAGGAGGGCGGGCGCGTGCAGCGCTTGCGTCAGGGCTTTGTGCGCCTGCCGGCTATGCGCGCTATAGCCGACAACCGCAATGCCGAGTACCTGGCCGAGCAATGTGGCTGGTTGATGGCCACTGAAGTGCTGGCGGTCGGTCTGGACCTGAGCTTTGCGCCGGTGCTCGACCTTGATCATCAGCGCAGCGCAGTGGTTGGCAGCCGCGCCTTCGAAGGCGATCCGGAGCGGGCCACGCAACTGGCCGGCGCGTTCATCCGCGGCATGAACTCAGCCGGCATGGCTGCGTGCGGCAAACACTTCCCGGGACATGGTTGGGCCGAGGCCGACTCGCACGTGGCCATCCCCACCGACGAGCGCAGCCTCGAGCAGTTGCGCCAGGCTGACCTGGTGCCGTTCACCCGCCTGCGCGGTCAGTTGGCTGCGGTCATGCCCGCGCATGTGATCTACCCGCAGATCGACAATCAGCCTGCTGGCTTCTCGCGCCGCTGGTTGCAGGACATTCTGCGTGGCGAGCTGGGCTTTACCGGGGTTATCTTCAGTGACGACCTGTCGATGGCCGGTGCGCATGTGGTCGGCGATGCCGCCAACCGGATCGAAGCGGCCTTGAGCGCCGGCTGTGACATGGGCCTGGTGTGTAATGACCGGGCCGCGGCAGAGCTGGCTTTGAGTGCAGCGCAGCGGCTCAAGGTCAAGCCTTCGCCACGGGTTGCCGGCATGCGCGGGCAAGGTTTTGCCAGCACCGAGTATCGCCAGCAGCCACGCTGGCTGGAGGCGCTTGGCGCTTTGAAAGAAGCACAGTTGATCGACTGAACAAATGCCGAGCTGACCTAGGTGACAGGTCAGCCCGGCTCACCTAACGGCTGCGCTTGCCCGGCAGCGGCGCGAACAGCGCTTCAATCTCTTCATCACCCAGACGCCACTGGCCGCTATGGCTGCCATCGAGCAGGTCGGCGGCGAGTGCTGCCTTCTCTTGCTGCAGCAACTGAATCTTCTCTTCGACGGTACCGCGAGTGATCAGCTTGTAGACGAACACTGGTTTGTCCTGGCCGATCCGGTAGGCACGGTCGGTCGCCTGGTTTTCGCTTGCCGGGTTCCACCATGGGTCATAGTGGATCACCGTATCCGCGGCGGTCAGGTTGAGCCCGGTGCCGCCGGCCTTGAGGCTGATCAGAAACACTTCGCTGTCACCCTGCTGGAACTGCTGCACCGGTGCGCGCCGATCGCGAGTGTCGCCGGTCAGCAGGCTGTAGCGGATATCACGCTTGATCAGCTCCTGCTCGATCAGCGCCAGCATCGAGGTGAACTGGGAAAACAACAGGACCCGGCGGCCTTCGCTGAGTAACTCTTCGAGCATCTGCAGCAGGCTGCCCAGCTTGCCCTTGTCGGCTTGATTACCCTTGCTCTCGACACTCTTGACCAGGCGCAGGTCGCAGCACACCTGGCGCAGCTTCAGCAGGGCATCGAGAATCACGATCTGGCTGCGTGCTGCGCCGTTACGGGCAAGTTCGTCGCGGACCTTCTTGTCCATCGCCACCCGCACCGCCTCGTAGGTGTCGCGCTGGGCGTCGCTGAGCTCGACCCAGTGCACCATCTCGGTCTTGGCTGGCAGCTCCTTGGCCACCTGCTCTTTGGTACGACGCAGCAGGAACGGGCGAATGCGCCCAGCCAGGTGGGCCAGGCGGTCCTGATCGCCGTGGCGCTCGATGGGGGTGCGGTATTCCTGATTGAAGCGTTTGCTGTCGCCCAGCCAGCCGGGCATGAGGAAGTGAAACAGCGACCAGAGCTCGCCGAGGTTGTTTTCCATCGGCGTACCTGTCAGGCACAGGCGCTGGCCTGCCTGCAGCTCGCCGACGGCGACGGCGGCCTTGCTGGTGCTGGTCTTGATGTTCTGCGCTTCATCCAGCACCAGCGTGTGCCAGTGCTGCCCGCGCAGCTGCTCTATATCGCGCGGCACCAGCGCGTAGGTGGTCAGGACTAGGTCGTATTGGTCAAGGCTGGCGAAGTGCTTGCTGCGCGCCGGCCCATGCAGGGCCAGCACGCGCAGGTCGGGGGCAAAGCGCTGAGCTTCGTCGATCCAGTTGGGGATCAAGCTGGTCGGCATCACCGCCAAGGCTGGCTGCAGCAGGCGGCCATGTTGTTTCTCCAGCAGCAGATGGGCGAGGGTCTGCAGAGTCTTGCCCAGGCCCATGTCGTCGCCCAGAATCCCGCCCGTGCCGATCTCGCGCAACGCCTGCAGCCAGTTCAAGCCCTGTTGCTGGTACGGGCGTAGGGTGGCGTTGAGCGCGAGCGGCGGCTCGACCTGGATATCCCGTGCATCGCGCAGGCGCCGGCCGAGGCCGCGCACGTGCTCGCCGCCTTCCCACAGCAGCGGCATGTGTTCCATGTCGCTCAGGCGCGCGGCATCGGCGCGGTCCAGGCGCAGCGCCGGGCCGCCTGCATGTTCATGCAGGTACAGCTCGCCGAGGGTCGCCATCACGGCCTTGATCCGGCCATAGGGCAGGGCAACGCGCAGCGGCGGGCTATCGAGGCGGCCGCGGTTGAGGTCCAGCAGCAAGTGCTCATCGTCACCGCGCCGGGCCAGTTCGCTGGGGCGCAGCATTTCCGGATTGCTGCGCAGCAGTTGCAGCACGATCGGCAGCAGGCTGTGACGCTGGCCATCGACAACGATGCCCAGCTCAAGGTCGAACCATTCGTGGCCAGGCGCTTCGTCGACGCTGGCGTACCAGTCTTCGACCTCCTGCAAGTTGAAGGCAAAGTCGCGGTGCACATCGATGTGCCAGCCGGCCTCACGCAGGCGCGGCAAGCCGTCGCGGGCAAATGTCAGCCACGCTTCGTCGTCGGCAAGCTGATGCATGTCGCCGGCACTGTCGGGCAACGCTTTGCTTTGCCGGGTGGCCAGCTTGAAGCCCAGCTCGCGCAGGGTCTTGCGCATGGCTTGCTCGGCCTGTGGCTGACGGCGGATGCGCTGGCTGGTGGCGCCAACCAGGCGGGTCAGGGGCTTATCGTCGTTACCGATTGCCAGCACGCCGTCGTAGTCGAACGCCAGCGCGGCGCGGTGTTGCATCTGCCGCTGCATGCGCCCGGTCTTGGGCGTGTAAGCGCTGAACTCGAGGCTGCCCAGGGTCAGGCGCGGGGTCGGCTGGATATCTTCGAGCAACTGCTGCTTGACCTGGGTCGGGGTCGGCACTTGATGGTTGAGGGCGTTGAGCTTGTGACTCAGCGGCACTACCAGATGCTCGGGTACCGGTGGTGCCAGTGACAGTTGCAGGGCAATATGCGGGTCGAGTGAGTGGCTGACACGGCCAATTTCACCGGCGCGTACATCCAGCCAGAACAGCGGCGCCAGTGCCAGCACGAACAGCTTCTCCTCGCCGCTGAACCAGCTGCCGCAATAGGTGGCGTCGCTCTGGCGCACCCAGCGGAACTCGGCCTCGCGCTCCGGGCCCTGGCGCAGCAGTGGTCGGTCGTCGCTGTACAGGACGCGGCCGGTGTCCAGTGCGCGCTGCAGCAATTCGCCGCCTTCCTGGCCTTTGAGTGCGTAGCCGCGGTCCTGGCCGTAAGGGATGTTCTGTCCATTCAACTGGCGCAGGATGCGCAGGTCTTCAGCTGTGACGAAGCGCGGCGTGTCATACAAAAAGTCATACAGCGACTGCACCCGGCTGAAGCGCAGGCCACGCTCATCGTCGGTGCCTTTGCGCACGCGCAGGCTGCAGCTGCGGTCTTCATGGAGCACCAGCTGATAGCAGACCATCCGCCCGCGTTTGTCATCTGCGCCGAGGCTGACGGTGGCCGGTTGCTGCATCCCTTGCAGCCAGTGCTGTAGATGATGGGGCAGGGCGTCGCTTTCAGCCGGCGCGCTGCTGTCGAGCAGGGCGAACAGCACCGCAGCACAGTGCTTGCAGTTCTCTCTGACCGGGCACGAACAGTGGCCGCGCACATGGCACTGGCCAGCTGCCGCAGTGATGAAAATGCGCTGGGTATAGATGCCGCTGCCGCTACCGCGACAGGTGGCTTCAATCCGCGTGTCGTCATGGTCGAGGATCTGTACCCGGTCTTCTTCGGCGTAGCGCTGGCCGCGTTGCAAAACCGCAGCGGAGAAGGCGCGTTTCCAGCTGATGTTGCTGCGCACCAAGGCGACTGCGTCGGAAGTCACGGTGTCACTGCTCCATCATCTCCGGAGTCATCTCCGGCAGTTTGCGCGCGCCGACAGGTGCGACCTTGAGCAGAAGTGCCAGGTGGCCACCGTCGAGGAAGGTCAGCTGGCCGCTTTTCATGTTGCGATTGCTCTGCTGGAAGTGCTCGCTGCGCAGCACGTTACCGTTGCCATCGAGCTGGTTGACCCAGAAGCTCGCCTGCACGGCGATGAAGCGGCCGTCGGCCAGGCTCAGGTTGCCCTCGATCGGGAAGTGACCGAACTGCTCCTCGCCAGCGCCCAGAGCAATGCTGCTGGGCTCGCTGCCGAGCTGTTGCTGCCAGGCCTTGTGCAGCAGCACGGTGTAGCTCGGCGTGGCCTCGAGGCGGGTCGCTTCGTCGGTCAGCACCGGTGGCCGTTCGGCTTCCTTGCTCAAGCGCGGCGCGCCGGCGCGCCAGTCTTCCGGGGCGAACTGGCTGGTCACCGCCGGCACATCGTTTTGCCGCACCAGTAGCATTTCCACCTGATACAAGCCATCAGCAAACGCCGTCGGCGCACACAGCGTCAACAGCAAGGTCAGGCAACGAATGGCACGCATGTAACTTCCTTCAAGCAGGCTGTGGGGTGAGGCGCTCGAACAGCGCCTCCACGGTATTGAAGCGTTCTTCCGGGCGTTCCATCGGCACCAGGAAGCGGAACTGGGTAGCGCCTTCGAACTTGTAGCGTTTGGGCTGGCCCTGGATCAGCTTGATCAGGGTCAGCGGGTCGACCGGGGTCTCGGCTTCGAATTCGATCTTGCCGCCGTTGGGGCCGCCGTCGACTTTCTTGATGCCGAGTTTTTCTGCCTGCAGCTTGAGCAGGGTGATGCGGATCAGGTTCTTGGTCGGCTCCGGCAACAGGCCGAAACGGTCGATCATCTCGACCTGCAGGTCCTTGAGGCCTTCTTCGTCGGCCGCCGAAGCGATGCGCTTGTACAGGATCAGCCGCGCATGCACATCGGGCAGGTAGTCTTCCGGGATCAATGCCGGCAGGCGCAGGTTGATTTCCGGGCCGCCACCCAGTGGTTGTTCCAGGTTTGGCTGATTGCCCTTGCGGATCGCCTTGACTGCGCGTTCGAGCATTTCCATGTACAGGGTGAAACCGACTGCCTGGATCTGACCGCTCTGGCCATCGCCAAGCAACTCGCCGGCGCCGCGGATTTCCAGGTCGTTGGTGGCCAGCACGAAGCCGGCACCGAGGTCCTGAGTGTTGGCAATCGCCTCCAGGCGTTTTTCGGCGTCGCTGCTGACCTTCTGCCGGGCAGGGGTGAGCAGGTAGGCATAGGCCTGGTGGTGGCTACGGCCAACCCGGCCGCGCAGCTGGTGCAGCTGGGCCAGGCCGAATTTGTCGGCGCGCTCGATGACGATGGTGTTGGCGCTGGGCACGTCGATACCGGTTTCGATGATGGTCGAGGCGATCAGCACGTTGAAGCGCTTGTGGTAAAAGTCGCTCATGACCTGTTCCAGCTCGCGTTCGCGCATCTGCCCGTGGCCGATGCCGATGCGCGCTTCAGGTACCAGTTCGGCGAGGTCGGCGGCGCACTTCTCGATGGTCTTGACGTCGTTGTGCAGGTAATACACCTGGCCGCCACGCAGCAGTTCGCGCAGTAGAGCTTCCTTCACCGTGCTGTTGTTCTGCTCCATGACGAAGGTGCGCACCGACAACCGGCGCGCCGGCGGGGTGGCGATGATCGACAGGTCGCGCATGCCGGCCACGGCCATGTTCAGGGTGCGCGGGATCGGCGTGGCGGTCAGGGTGAGGATGTCGACTTCGCTGCGCAGGGCCTTGAGCTGCTCTTTTTGCCGCACGCCAAAGCGGTGCTCTTCGTCGATCACTACCAGACCGAGGTCTTTGAAGCGCACGTCATCCTGCAGCAGCTTGTGCGTGCCGATCAGGATGTCGATCTTGCCCTCGGCCAGATCGGCAGCAGCAGTGGCGATGTCCTTGGCCGACTTGAAGCGGCTCATCACCTCGACGGTTACCGGCCAGTCGGCAAAGCGGTCGCGGAAGCTGTTGTAGTGCTGCTGGGCGAGCAGGGTGGTCGGTACCAGCACGGCCACCTGGCGGCCGCTGTGCACTGCGATGAATGCGGCGCGCATGGCCACTTCAGTCTTGCCAAAGCCGACGTCGCCGCAGACCAGACGGTCCATCGGCTTGGCAGCGAGCATGTCCTCGCGCACCGCGTCGATGGCGTTCTGCTGATCGGGTGTTTCCTCGAACGGGAAGCCGGCGCTGAAGGTGGCGTAATCGGCTGCAGGATCGGCAAAGGCATAGCCCTTGCGTGCGGCGCGACGGGCATAGATGTCGAGCAGTTCGGCGGCCACGTCGCGGACCTGCTCGGCAGCCTTGCGCTTGGCCTTCTGCCAGGTTTCCGAGCCGAGCCGGTGCAGCGGCGCCAGGGCGTCATCGCTGCCGGTGTAGCGGGCGATCAGGTGCAGGTTGGCGACCGGCACGTACAGCTTGGCGTTCTCGGCGTACTCAAGGGTGAGGAATTCGGCGGCCTGGCCGTCGATTTCCAGTGTGGCCAGGCCCAGATAGCGGCCGACCCCGTGATCGATATGCACCACCGGTGCGCCTTCGCGCAGCTCGGTGAGGTTTTTGATCACCGCATCGTTGGCCGTCTCGCCGCGCTTTTCGCGGCGTCGGCGCTGCATCACGCGCTGGCCGAACAACGGGCTTTCGGCGATCAACGCCAGTGCCGGGTCGTCCAGCAACAGGCCGTAGTCGAGCGGTGCGATGGTGATCGCCAGGCGCTCTTTGCCGGTAATGAAATCGGTCCAGCCGTCAACGGTCTGCGGGCGCAGCTTGAGCCGTTCGAGCAGCTCCAGCAGCACTTCGCGGCGGCCGGCAGATTCTGCAGTGAACAGCACCCGGCCCGGGAACTGCTCAAGAAATGCCGACAATGCTGCCAGGGGTTGATTGGCCTTGGCTTCGATGGCCAGGTTGGGCAGCTCGCGCGCCGGGAAGCTCTGCCGGCCAGCGCCGGGTTCGAGGTCGTCACTGCTGACCACCACGCGCGGCCACTGCTTGAGGCGGGCAAAGCAGTCTTCCACCGGCATGAATAGTTCAGCCGGCGGCAGCAGTGGTCGGGTCAGGTCGCCGCGGCGGTCTTCATAGCGCCCGCGCACGTCGTTCCAGAAATGCTCGGCAGCCTGCTCGACGCCGGGCATCGAGAACACCTGGGTGTCAGCCGGAAGGTAGTCGAACAGTGTCGCGGTTTCTTCGAAGAACAGCGGCAGGTAGTACTCGATGCCGGCCGGGATGATCCCGCTGGCGAGGTCCTGGAAGATCGCGCTGCGGCGAAAATCCACGTCGAAGCGCTCGCGGAAACGTGCCTTGAAGCGGGTAACTTCTTCCTTCTGCATCGGAAATTCGCGTGCCGGCAGCAGGCGTACCGATTCGACCTTGTCGATCGAGCGCTGGGTCTCTGGATCGAAGGTGCGCAAGGTCTCGATTTCGTTGTCGAACAGGTCGATCCGAAACGGCAGCTTGCTGCCCATCGGGAACAGGTCGATCAGCGCGCCGCGCACGGCAAATTCGCCATGCTCGTAGACCGTGTCGACGCAGCGATAGCCGCTGGCTTCGAGGCGGCTGCGCATCTGCTCGACATCGATGGTCTGGCCGACGTCGAGGACCAGGCTGCTGCCGAGCAGAAAGCGCGTTGGCGCCAGGCGGTGCAGGGCGGTGGTGATCGGCACCACAAGAATGCCGTGGTCCAGCTCCGGCAGCCGGTACAGGCTGGCGATACGCTGCGAGATGATGTCCTGATGCGGCGAGAACAGATCGTATGGCAGGGTTTCCCAGTCGGGGAACGGCAGCACCGGCAGGTCCGGGGCAAAGAAGCGCAGCTCCTGCTCGAGACGGTCGGCGGCCTGGCTGTCGGCGGTCAGCAGCAGGGTAAAGCGCCGGGCGCCACTGGCGGCCTCGGCGATGGCCAGGCTGAGGGCGGCACCGGGCAAGTTGCCCCAGGTTTGTTTGCCGGCCTGGGCCGACAATTGCGGTAAGCGCAGAACTGACACGGGAGAATGCACTCCAAGCGTTGCGGCAAAGAGGTCGATTGTACCGACGCCGGTGCCAGCTGTCAGGCTCGCGAGGGCTCAGGCAGCGGTGTGCAGCGTTAACGACAGGCGCTCATTGCTCGATACGCCGTGGGGCGTCATAATGTAGCCCCTTTTTTCTACCCCTACATGTGGAAGGTTCCCGTGACTCAGAAGCCCGACCAGTGTCTTGGTGAGTGGATTGATCGTGAAGCTTTGGCTGAAGCCATGATCCCGCTTATCGGTCAGCTCTACCGCAACAACAATGTGGTGAGCTCGATCTATGGCCGTAGCCTGATCAACCGTTCGGTGATCTCGATCCTCAAGGCGCACCGCTTTGCGCGTCACCGTCAGACCGACGAGACCGAACTGTCTGTCCACGAGACGTTCCCTTTGCTCAAGGCGATGAGCGAGCTGAAACTGGGCGCCGCTTCGGTCGACCTGGGCAAGCTGGCCAACAAGTTCAAGCTTGAAGGCAATGGCCGCAGCGCCGAGCAGTTCGTCCGCGAAGAACTGGCCGACGTGGTTGGTCAGCAAAACGTTTCGGCGCGCAAGGGCACCGACGTCGTGCTGTACGGCTTCGGTCGTATCGGCCGTCTGCTGGCACGCATCCTGATCGAAAAAACCGGTGGTGGCGACGGCCTGCGTCTGCGCGCCATCGTTGTCCGCAAGGGTGCTGAAAACGACCTGGTCAAGCGCGCCAGCCTGCTGCGTCGTGACTCGGTGCATGGCCCCTTCGATGGCACCATCACCATCGACGAAGCCAACAACACCATCACCGCCAACGGCAACCTGATCCAGGTTATCTACGCCAAGAGCCCGAGCGAAGTCGACTACACCCAGTACGGCATCAAAGATGCGCTGATCGTCGACAACACCGGTGTATGGCGTGACGCCGACGGCCTCGGCCAGCACCTGGCATGCCCAGGCGCTGCCCGCGTGATCCTCACCGCACCTGGCAAAGGCGCGCTGAAGAACATCGTGCACGGCATCAACCACGGTGAAATCAGCGCTGATGACAAGATCATCTCCGCGGCTTCCTGCACCACCAACGCCATCGTGCCGGTGCTCAAGGCAGTCAACGACAAGTTCGGCATCATCAACGGCCACGTCGAAACCGTTCACTCGTTCACCAACGACCAGAACCTGATCGACAACTTCCACAAGGGCAGCCGTCGTGGCCGCGCCGCGCCGCTGAACATGGTCATCACCGAAACCGGTGCTGCCACCGCCGCTGCCAAGGCGCTGCCTGTGCTCAAGGGCAAGCTGACCGGCAACGCGATCCGCGTACCGACGCCGAACGTGTCCATGGCCATCCTCAACCTGAACCTCGAAACCGGCACCAGCCGCGAAGAGATCAACGAGTACCTGCGCCAGACCGCGATGCACTCCGAGCTGCACAAGCAGATCGACTACGTCAACTCGCAGGAAGTGGTTTCGACCGACTTCGTTGGCTCGCGCCACGCCGGTGTGGTTGATGCTGAAGCGACCATCTGCAACGAAAACCGTGTTGTCCTGTACGTCTGGTACGACAACGAATTCGGTTACAGCTGCCAGGTAGTGCGCGTGATGGAAGACATGGCCGGGGTCAACCCGCCAGCCTTCCCGCGCTGATCCGCCGATAGCATTGTTTTGCTGATTTTGGGGCTGCTTTGCAGCCCTTCGCGGGTGAACCCGCTCCCACAGATAGGCGCGATCCTGTGGGAGCGGGTTCACCCGCGAAGGGCCGCAAAGCGGCCCCATTGCTTAACTGATGGGCATTCGGCCGCCTCACGCAGGCGTGCTTGCCACGATATGTAGTGAAGGCAAAATTCGCCTACGACGCGACCAAGGGTTAATGTGCGCGGCGTTCCCGCTTGATTAGACTGCACCCGAATTTTTCCATGGCGCCGCGGCGACATGATCGCGCCCCGCGGCCAACCGGCCGGCGGGCCAGTTTTGAAGGAGTACGCATGGCTGTCTACAACTACGACGTAGTGGTGCTGGGTTCCGGCCCGGCCGGAGAAGGTGCGGCAATGAACGCCGCCAAAGCAGGGCGCAAGGTGGCGATGGTCGATAGCCGTCGCCAGGTTGGCGGCAACTGCACCCACCTGGGCACCATCCCGTCCAAGGCACTGCGTCACTCGGTGCGGCAGATCATGCAGTTCAACACCAACCCGATGTTCCGTGCCATCGGCGAGCCGCGCTGGTTCTCGTTCCCGGACGTGCTCAAGAGCGCCGAGAAGGTGATCTCCAAGCAGGTCGCTTCGCGCACTGGCTACTACGCCCGTAACCGCGTCGACGTGTTTGTCGGCACCGGCAGCTTTGCCGACGAGCAAACCGTCGAAGTGGTCTGCGCCAATGGCGTGGTCGAAAAGCTGGTGGCCAAGCACATCATCATCGCCACCGGTTCGCGCCCGTACCGCCCGGCTGATATCGACTTCAACCACCCGCGTGTGTACGACAGCGACACCATCCTCAGCCTCAGCCACACCCCGCGCAAACTGATTGTCTACGGCGCTGGCGTGATCGGTTGCGAGTACGCCTCGATCTTCAGCGGCCTGGGTGTACTGGTCGAGCTGGTCGACAACCGTGGGCAGTTGCTGAGCTTCCTCGATTCGGAAATCTCCCAGGCACTGAGCTACCACTTCAGCAACAACAACATCACCGTGCGTCATAACGAAGACTATGAGCGGGTCGAAGGCCTCGACAACGGCGTGATCCTGCATTTGAAGTCGGGCAAGAAGATCAAGGCCGACGCCTTGCTCTGGTGCAACGGCCGTACCGGCAACACCGACAAGCTGGGCCTGGAAAACATCGGCATCAAGGTCAACAGCCGTGGCCAGATCGAAGTCGACGAAGCCTACCGCAGCACCGTGCCGAACATTTATGGCGCCGGTGACGTGATCGGCTGGCCGAGCCTGGCCAGTGCCGCCCACGACCAGGGCCGCTCGGCAGCGGGCAGCATTGTCGACAATGGCAGCTGGCGCTTCGTCAACGACGTGCCGACCGGGATCTACACCATTCCCGAGATCAGCTCGATCGGCAAGAACGAGCAGGAGCTGACCCAGGCCAAGGTGCCGTACGAAGTCGGCAAGGCATTCTTCAAGAGCATGGCGCGTGCGCAGATCGCCGGTGAGCCGCAAGGCATGCTGAAGATCCTGTTCCATCGCGAGACCTTGCAGATCCTTGGCGTACACTGCTTTGGTTACCAGGCCTCGGAGATCGTGCACATCGGCCAGGCGATCATGGATCAGCCGGGTGAGCGCAATACCCTGAAGTACTTCGTCAACACCACCTTCAACTACCCGACCATGGCCGAAGCCTATCGCGTAGCGGCCTACGACGGTCTCAACCGGCTTTTTTGAGCGGCTCCGACCGGTGGCCTGAGCCGGTCGGGGAGCTCGGTTTCAATCCTACCCAAGGGTGGTCTTGGCCAAACCGGGAAAGTCTGTAATCAGGCTGTCAGCGCCAAAGTCGGCGAGTCGGCGCATCAGTGCCGGCTCGTTGACCGTCCATACCGACACGTGCAAACCCTGGCGCTGTGCCTTGATCAGGCGCTCGGGAGTGCATAGCGTCCAGTTCAGGGCGAGCATCTGGCAGTTGTAGTTCTGCGCGACCTTCAGTGGGTCGAGCCAGGCATATTCCGCCACCAGTCCACGCGATACATCCGGCACCAGCTCAACCGCAGCGCTGAGCACTTCACGCGAGCTTGAGGTGATGGTGACCTTGTCGAGCAGGCCATATTGCTGCGCCAGCTCACGGATGGCCAGCACGGTGCTGGCGGCGCGGGTGCGCGACGCGCTTTTGACCTCAAGCTGCCAGTGCTCGAATGCGCATTTCTCGAACAGCTCTTCAAGCCGTGGAATAGGGCAGGGCTGTACATGGCCGGGGCCGCCGGCACGGGCGTCATAGGTGGTCAGGTCAGCGGCGCTGTGCTCGACCACCTTGCCGCGGCGGCCAGTGGTGCGCTTGAGTGTCGGGTCGTGGATCACCATCAGCTGGTTGTCGGCCGACAGGTGCAGGTCCAGTTCACAGCGATTGACGCCGTGCTCCAGGCACTGACGGAAGCTGGTCAGGGTGTTTTCAGGTGCTTCGCCCTTGGCGCCGCGATGGCCGTAGATCAGGGTCACGTTCGTTCCTTCAAATCAATAAGAGCGGAGCTCAGGAGGCGGGGTCGTTCTGTTCCAGTGCCTGCCGACGTTGCTGTTGCTGGCGCTGCAGGATATACCGCGCCAACAACTGGCGCTGGGCGTCGGTCATGTCGGTGAATTCGGTGCCGACTTCGTAGTCGCCGCCGGGGCGAGCGTCGCAGTGGGTAACCCGGCCGCGCAGCAGCAAACCGTGGGCGCGGGGCATCAACACCATCTTGACCTTGACCCGGGTGCCGGCGGCGATCGCGCTGGTCTGGCTGAACTCGATGCCGCCCTCGGAGAGGATCACCCGATGCGGTGCGCCGATCTCGCCGAGCAGGCTGTGCGCGACCACTGCGCTGAGCAGGTCGAGGCGTTTGTTCTGGGCCCGTAAAAACGCCGCCAGGGTGCGGTCCTTGTCGCTCAACTGGCGCAGCAGATGTTGCGATTCAAAGTCCGACAGATGCAGTTCGCTGAGCAGGTTGAACAGCGGCGAATCATCCTGCAACAGTTCTGGCTCCAGGGCCTCAGCCGCGCTCAGCGGGGTGATTTCCAGTGCGATCCTGTCTTCGATGCGGTAGTATTCGCGGCGATCTTCATCGTCTATTGTCGTCATGGCGAACCCAAGGTTACGGCGGTGGTCCGAGTGTAAAGCCGCCGTAGGCGCCTCGCCACAAGGACGTTCCCTTTCATCCGAACAAGCCCCGACATGTTCAGACCTCTTTTCGTATTTATTGGTACTCGCTACACCCGTGCCAAACGCCGCAACCATTTCGTCTCGTTCATTTCCCTGACCTCGATGATCGGCCTCGCCCTGGGCGTGGTGGTGATGATCGTGGTGCTCTCGGTGATGAATGGCTTCGACCACGAGATGCGTACCCGCGTGCTTGGCATGATCCCTCACGCCACGCTTGAGAGCGGCCAGCCGATCAATGATTGGCCTGCCCTTGCTCAACAAGTAAAGCAGAATCCACAAGTCGTGGCGGTCGCGCCCTTCACCCAGATGCAGGGCCTGCTGACCTTCGATGGCAAGGTCAGCAAGGTGCTGCTCAACGGTATTGATCCTGCGCGTGAGCGAGAGGTGTCGATCATCGACAACTTCATCCGCGAAGGCAGCATCGACAAGCTGGCGCCGGGCGAGTGGGGCATCATGATCGGCGACAAGGCCGCGGCCAAACTGGGTGTCAAGGTCGGTGACAAACTGACCTTCGTGGCGCCAGAGGTCAGCGTCACGCCGGCGGGCATGTTCCCGCGCATGAAGCGCTTCACCGTGGTCGGCACCTTTCATGTCGGTGCGGGCGAGATCGACGGCTTCCTGGGCTTGACCAACATCGCCGACCTGTCGCGCCTGCACCGCTGGAAAGCGGATCAGGTGCAGGGCCTGCGGCTGAAATTCGACGACCTGTTCGAAGCCCCGCGCGTGGCCTGGAGCATCGCCCAGCAGTTGGGCGAGCAGGAGTTCTACTCGCGTGACTGGACCCGCACCCACGGCAACCTGTATCAGGCTATCCGCATGGAGAAGGCGATGATTGGTCTGCTCCTGCTGCTGATCGTGGCGGTGGCGGCGTTCAACATCATTTCTACCCTGGTGATGGTGGTCAATGACAAGCGCGGCGACATCGCCATTCTGCGCACCCTGGGCGCTACGCCTGGGCAGATCATGGCCATCTTCATGGTCCAGGGTACGGTGATCGGCGTGGTCGGCACCTTGATTGGTGCGGTGGTTGGCATTCTCGCAGCGCTCAATGTCAGCGCAGCGATTGCCGGCATCGAGAAGCTGATCGGGCACAAGTTCCTCAACGCCGATGTGTACTTCATCGACTACCTGCCTTCGCAGATCATCGCCCAGGACGTGTGGATGGTCTGCGGCGCGGCATTGATCCTGAGTTTCCTCGCCACCCTGTATCCGGCCTGGCGTGCGGCGCGCACCCAGCCTGCAGAGGCGCTACGTTATGAGTGAGTCGCGCATGAGTGATAAAGCCGTTCTGAGTTGCCGCAACCTGGGCAAGTCCTACGACGAGGGCCCGGAGTCGGTGCAGGTGCTGGCCAATCTGCAGCTTGAACTGCTGCCGGGTGAGCGGGTGGCGATTGTCGGCAGCTCCGGTTCCGGCAAGAGTACCTTGCTCAACTTGCTGGGCGGCCTCGACACGCCGAGCCAGGGCAGCGTGTGGCTGGCTGGCGAAGAGTTGTCGGCACTGGGCGAGCGCGCCCGTGGCCTGCTGCGCAACCGTGCGCTGGGCTTCGTGTATCAGTTTCACCACCTGCTGGCCGAGTTCACGGCGCTGGAAAACGTGTGCATGCCGCTGCTGATCGGGCGCACGCCGATCCCGGAAGCGCGCGAGCGTGCCGAGGCCTTGCTCAAGCGGGTCGGCCTCGGCCATCGCCTGAGCCACAAACCGGCCGAGCTGTCCGGTGGTGAGCGCCAGCGTGTGGCGATCGCCCGCGCTCTGGTCAATCGGCCGGGGCTGGTGATGCTCGATGAGCCGACCGGCAACCTCGACCATCACACTGCGCAGGGCATTCAGGAACTGATGCAAGAGCTTTCCAGCTCATCGCGCACTGCGTTCCTGGTGGTGACCCACGACCTGAGCCTGGCGCGGCAGATGGATCGCGTGCTCAAGCTGGAAGATGGCCACCTGGTGGCGATCTGAGTCGACTGCCCGGGGTGGAATGATCCACCCCGCAACTTTTGTTCATTGGGTGTTCTCGTACATGTTCAGACCCTTGCCCTTGTTCATCGGTGCTCGCTACACCCGTGCCAAGCGCCGCAATCACTTCATCTCGTTCATCTCGATGACTTCGATGATCGGCTTGTCCCTGGGCGTGCTGGCCATGATCGTGGTGCTGTCGGTGATGAACGGCTTCCAGCGCGAAATGAGCTCACGCATTCTTGGCCTGGTGCCGCATGCGAGCATCCTTGGCGCGCAGCCGCTGAGCGACTGGCGCAGTGTGGCTGACGCAGCGCTGAAGAACCCGGCAGTGGTCGCTGCGGCGCCGGTCACCGAAATGGAAGGCATGCTCTCGTACAAAGGCGCGATGCAGCCGATTCAGGTCAGCGGGATCGAGCCGGCCGAAGAGGGCAAGGTGTCGATCGTCGGCCAGCATATCGTCCAGGGCGCGTTGCAGGATCTGGTCCCGGGTGAATACGGGGTGGTGATCGGCGAGCTGACGGCGCGGCGCTTCCGGCTCAACACCGGTGACAAGCTGACTTTGATCGTGCCGGAAATCAGCAAGGCCCCGGGTGGTATCACGCCACGCATGCAGCGCCTGACCGTGGTCGGCATCTTCAAGGTGGGTGCCGAGCTGGATGGCTCGCAGGCTTATATCAACGTGGCCGACGCCGCCGAGATGCAGCGCTGGGCGCCGGGCAGCGTGCAGGGCGTGCGGCTCAAACTTCAGGACCTGTACGCGGCGCCGCAGGTGTCCAAGGCCATCGCCGGGCAGTTGGGCGATGCCTATCACGCCGATGACTGGTCGCACACCCAGGGCAGCCTTTTCAGCGCCATGAAGATGGAAAAGACCATGATCGGCTTGCTGCTGATGATGATCATCGCGGTGGCGGCGTTCAATATCATCGCCACCCTGGTGATGGTGGTGAACGACAAGGGCGCGGATATCGCCATCCTGCGCACCATTGGCGCCACGCCGATGCAGATCATGGGCACGTTCATGGTTCAGGGCAGCTTGATCGGTGTGGTCGGCACGCTGATTGGCGGGGTGCTGGGGGTAATTGCGGCGATCAACGTGAGTCAGATCGTTGGCTGGCTGGAGCGGGTCAGCGGTCAGCACATCTTCACCTCCGATGTGTATTTCATCAGCAGCTTGCCTTCGCAGTTGCAGTGGGGGGATGTGCTGATGATCTGTACGGCGGGCTTGGTGATGAGCTTCCTGGCGACTGTGTATCCGGCTTACCGGGCTTCGCAGATCGAGCCGGCTATGGCACTGCGTTACGAGTAAGGGCGGCGTTGGTATCTTTGGGGTCGCTGTGCGGCCCCTTGCCGAAATCAATCACAAACCGCGTCCATCCTGCTTCGCACTCCACCTGAATCCCGCCACCATGGGCGAGGACGATCGAACGGGTAATTGCCAGGCCCAGCCCGGCGTGCTCAGCGCCTCCTTCGGCCCGTGCCGAATCCCCGCGGTAGAATCGATCAAACAAGCGCTGCGCAGCCGCTGCTTCAATCGCCGCACCGGTATTGGCGACCGTAACTTGCCCTCCAGCTTGTAAACCCACCTTCACCACGCCACCTACTCCAGCAAACCGCAGCGCATTTTCCAGCAAGTTGGAAAACGCCCGCCGCAACATCTGCCGATCGCCCTCGATCACCAGCTCACCCTCGCGGAGCAGGGTCACTCCAGCGTCCTCAGCCAGTGGCGCGTAATACTCCAGCAGTGCATCCACTTCCGAGGCAAGGTCCAGCACCTGCTGTTCTGGCACCAGCAGGCCGTGCTCAGCCTTGGCCAGGTAGAGCATGTCGTTGACCAGCTGCGCCATCCATTGCAGCTCCTCAAGGTTGCCATGCAAGGCCTCGCGATATTCGTCCAGGCTGCGTGGGCGGGTTAGCGTTACCTGAGTGTGGGTCAGCAGGTTCGACAACGGCGTGCGCAGTTCATGGGCGATGTCCGCGGAGAACGCCGACAGCCGTTGAAACGCATCGTCCAGCCGCTGCAGCATGGCATTCATGCTTTCTGCCAGCTGAGCCAACTCCTCGGGCATCTGCGCCACTGGCAGACGTGTGGTCAGCGAACGAGCGTTGACGCTCGCCGCCACCGCGCCGATCTGGCGCAACGGGCGCAAGCCGCGGCGTACCGCCCAGGCGCCGAGCAATGCCGTGGCCAGTGCCGACAGACCCACCGTTAGCCAGATCAAGCGCTGCATGCTCTGCAAGAAGTGCTGGTGATGGGTGATGTCGAGCAGCACGGTCAGTTGCGGTGACTGTGGGTCATGCTCGATCAATGGCGCCGACAAGCCGCGATAGTCGACGCCGCCGGCCTGCAGTGTCTTCAGTTGTGCAGACTGGTTGGCATCGGGCAAACCTGGCCGGCTTTCGAACCAGGCTTCGCCCGTGCCGCTGCTGATGCGCAGTGCGACATCGGTCTGGAGGTTGAATTGGCTTCGTAGCTCGGGGAGCCTGTCGACTACCTGCTGCCGTGTCTGGAGACCGGTAAGTTGCTCGCGTAACTGCGTCAGGCGAGTGTCGAGCAGCTGCTCATCCAACTCGATGAAATGCTGCTCGCTGGCTTGGGTGAAGAGCACGCCGGCGCCAAGCGAAACCGCCGCGGTACAGGCAGCGAACAGCAGAGCGAGGCGGCTGCCGAGGGATATCCGGCGCATCAGTCCTGGCGCTCTTCGAGTACATAACCCATGCCACGCACCGTGTGTATCAGCTTGCTGGCGTGACCGTCGTCGATCTTCAGCCGCAGCCTGCGGATGGCCACTTCGATGACGTTGGTGTCGCTGTCGAAGTTCATGTCCCACACCTGCGAGGCAATCAACGACTTGGGCAGCACCTCGCCCTGACGGCGCAATAGCAATTCCAGCAGGGCGAACTCCTTGGCGGTGAGGTCGACGCGCTGGCCGGCACGCTCGGCGCGGCGGCGGATCAAGTCCAGGCGCAGGTCCGCCAAGGCCAGGGTGGTGTCCTGCACCCCGGCGCCGCCTCGGCGCAGCAAGCTGCGCACGCGGGCCAGCAGCTCGGAGAAGGCGAACGGCTTGACCAGATAGTCGTCTGCGCCCAGTTCCAGGCCATGCACGCGGTCCTCCACGGCGTCGCGGGCGGTGAGGAACAATACTGGGGTGGCGAGCCCTGCCTGGCGTACCGCCTGCAGAATCTGCCAACCGCTGCGGCCTGGCAGCATCACATCAAGAATCAGCAGGGCATGATCGCCGGTCAGCGCCAGGTGCAGGCCGGTTTCGCCGTCGGCGCTGAGCTCGCAGGCAAAGCCGGCCTCGGTGAGGCCTTGTTGCAGGTATTGGCCAGTCTTGACCTGGTCTTCGACGATCAGCAGTTTCATCAGGTTTTTGCGTCGGTCAGGGAGTAGTGGAAATGATACGTGACGAACCCGCTCTCAAGCCAAACTGACAAAGTTGTAATCTTGCGGTCAGCTAGTTGCCAGCTGCGCCAGCCCAGAGTGGCACGCCATTGCCGTCATTATCGGAGTAGATATGAAACACCTGTTCATCGCCGCTGCCTTCGCGCTGTTCAGCACGTCGGGCTGGGCTGACGCCGAGCACACCAGCTTCGCTTTCGGTGAGCCAGCGCCAGCGGCCAAGGCCACTCGCACGGTTGAGGTGGTGCTCAAGGACATCGCCTTTGAGCCCAGCAGTTTGCAGGTCAAGGCCGGCGAGACCGTGCGTTTCGTGCTGATCAACCAGGGCCAGTTGCCCCACGAGTTCAACCTGGGCGACAAGGCCATGCACGCAGAGCATCAGAAACAGATGGTGGCGATGCAGGGCAAACTGTTCACCGGGGGCATGGATCACAGCCAGATGGGCCATGGTGAACACGGCCACGACAGCGGCAACACCGTGCTACTGCAGCCTGGCCAGCGCGGTGAGCTGACCTGGACCTTCCGTAGCGCTGCGCCGATCGAGTTTGCCTGCAACGTGCCGGGGCATTATCAGGCCGGGATGGTCGGGCCGCTGACCATCGAGTGAGTTCGGACCCAAGGCGGGCTGCAAAACCGGTAAACTGGGCGCATCCGTTTTTTCCAGGTCCTGACCATGCATCCCGCTGCCGAAGACTCTCCGCTGGGTAAATCCAGTGAATACATTGCAACCTACACCCCGTCGCTGCTGTTCCCGATTCCGCGCCTGGCCAAGTGGGCCGAGCTCGGTGTCAGTGGCGACGCCCTGCCGTGGCAGGGCGTTGACTACTGGAACTGCTTCGAGCTGTCCTGGCTGTTGCCGTCCGGCAAGCCGGTGGTGGCCATCGGTGAGTTCGCCATCCCGGCACAGTCACCGAATATCATCGAATCGAAGTCGTTCAAGCTGTACCTCAACTCGCTTAACCAGACGGCCTTTGCCAGCAGCGCTGAGCTGCAGGCTTGCCTGGAGAAAGACTTGTCTGCCGCTGCGGGCGCGCCGGTGACGGTGCGCGTGCGCAGCCTGGCAGAAGTGCAGAGTGAAGGTGTAGTCGCATTGCCTGGGGTGTGCATTGACGACCTCGATGTCGCGATCAGCAACTACGAGCAACCGCAGCCGCAACTGTTGCAGTGCGATTCAACCCAAGTAGTGGAAGAGACGGTGCACAGCCACCTGCTCAAGTCCAATTGCCCGGTGACGGGTCAGCCTGACTGGGGCACGGTGGTAGTCAAGTACAAGGGCCTGGCGCTGGATCACGCCAGCTTGCTGACGTATCTGGTGAGCTTCCGCCAGCACGCTGACTTCCATGAGCAGTGCGTCGAGCGGATCTATCTGGACCTCAAGCGCTTGCTGCAGCCTGAGCACCTGACGGTGTACGCGCGGTATGTGCGTCGCGGTGGGCTGGATATCAACCCGTACCGCAGCACCGGGCCGATCAGCCCGCAAAACCTGCGTCTGGTTCGGCAGTAATAGTGGGCCGACGGGGCATATGAGTGCCGCGTCGGCCCCGCCTGATTCAGATGCCCATGCTGTGCAAGCTGTTGGCGATGTTGCGCAGCGTGGCGGTGAGGTCGGGGTGGGCCACCTCGAAGCGCTCGACGGCGAGGTTGACGCCGTCGACCAGGTTGGTGTCCTGGGTGGCTTCTTCCAGTTTGATCTGCGCCTCGATCTGTTGCATCAGGCTGTGCAGGTTGTCGCGCTCTTCCAGCGTGAGCGGCGGGTTGCGATCCAGTTGATCGCGCAGGCTATCGAGCTGCTCTTGCAATTCGCGGGCAGGCATCAGGTGTTCTCCCTCTATGACTTGGCAAAGCATGGACCTCGGCCATTGGGCAAAGGTTCGCGCATGCCTCAAGCGTAATCCACTCGCCACGGCTTTGCATGATCCGCGTCAAGCCGCCTGTATCAGGGTTTTTCACCTTTGCGGCGGCGTTGGGCGATATCTGCCAGGCACGGTTGTAGCGCTTCCAGATGATCGATCACCGAATGCGCGCCGAGCCTGAACAGCTCAAGGGTGGCCTTGCCGCGATTCGCTTGCTGGTCTTGGGCGGTCATCGCCTGCCAGCGCTTCGACGAGGCCTCGCAGCGGGGACTGCATGCCGCCAGGCCGATAGTCCACAAACCGGCTTTGAGCGCAGATTCAAGCAAGCGCGGATCACCGCTGACCAGCACGCTGCCATCAAGCTTCGCGCTGTTGAGCTGCATCAGCGCCTGCCAGCAGGCATTCGGTGCCGGCCACGGCAGGGAAGGGGTCGAATGCCCCGGCAGCCAACTCGGCAGCACCCTGGTCAATGACTCGCCGGTGCCGGGCTCATCCAGCCAGATGCAAGGCACCTGCTGGCTGTGCAGGTCAGCCAGCATGGCCAGCGCGCCAGGCGCTGGCACAGACACGTCATTGGCGGTTTCCACCAGGCAGCCACGCAGCCCGAAAAGCACAGCGGTGAAGGCGGGTGCGTCGTGCATGGCAACTTCCCTGAAAATAGTCAGACTAAGTAGCGACTGTTACACGTAGATGACGTAGCAACAGTTACTGACAAAATAATGAGCAATACTCAGCGAAGCTGTTTATCAGCCGTCGACGCTTTATACTGTCGCCAAACTCAGCAGAGCAAACGCGCATCTGCGACCGTGAATCTTGATGGAGAAACATCTATGCATAGGATCGGCGCCAGTGTGATCGAGCGAATCACCCAGGCCTGTGTCTGCGCCAGTCTGTTGCTGGCGCCCGTGGCTGCTACGCAGGCAGCTACCGAAGAAGATCCCTGGGAGGCGGTCAACCGGCCGATCTTCCGGTTCAACGATACGATCGACACCTATGCATTCAAGCCGTTGGCCCAAGGCTACCAGGCGATCACCCCGCAGTTCGTCGAAGACGGCATTCACAACGTCTTTCGCAACATCGGCGATGTCACCAACCTGGCCAACAACATCCTGCAGCTCAAGCCCCACGCTGCTGGCGTCGACACTGCCCGCTTGATCGTCAACACCACCTTCGGTATTGGCGGCCTGTTCGATGTGGGCACCCGCATGGGCCTGCAGCGCAACGACGAAGACTTCGGTCAGACCCTCGGTTACTGGGGCGTCGCAAGTGGCCCCTACGTGGTCATTCCGCTGCTCGGCCCGAGCACCGTGCGTGACGGCCTGGCCAAGTACCCGGACAGCTACACCAAGCCGTACCGCTACATCGATCATGTACCGACCCGTAACACTACGCTGGGGGTAGACCTGGTTGACACCCGTGCCAGCCTGCTCTCGGCTGAAAAGCTGATCAGTGGCGACAAGTACGTGTTCATCCGCAACGCCTACCTGCAGAACCGCGAGTTCAAGGTCAAGGATGGCGAAGTCGAAGACGACTTCTAAGTCTGGGTAGCTGGGGCTGCAAAGCAGCCCCACAGCTGGGCCCGCAACGGGCCTTGCGACCAACCATCGGGTTACCTCAAACACATTTCTTATAACTACCAGCAATTTGCCAAACGCTGTGTAATCAAGCCGACTCGCGCATGCTTGAAACCCCCGGCGGATGGGAGTACCGTCTGCGCCTGACAGGGCACCTCTGCTGTTGCCGGACAAGGGTTCTTGTCCTACAACTCTATAGGTAGAGCAGCCAAACAGTATTCCAGTAGTGATAGGCGCAATTGCGACGATCCTACGCAAACCTAATCCGGCGCCGTTCGCCCACATGCAGAAAACCAGTGCAACGCTGCTGATTATCGATGACGACGACGTGGTCCGTGCGAGCCTCGCCGCGTATCTCGAAGACAGCGGCTTCAGGGTCCTCCAGGCCGGCAATGGCCAGCAGGGGCTTCAGGTCTTCGAACAACACCAGCCTGATCTCGTGATCTGCGATCTGCGCATGCCGCAGATGGGCGGCCTTGAGTTGATCCGTCGGATCAGCGAAGTGGCCCCGCAGTTGCCGGTGATCGTGGTGTCGGGTGCCGGTGTCATGAGCGACGCTGTCGAAGCTCTGCGCCTGGGCGCTGACGATTACCTGATCAAGCCGCTCGAGGACCTGGCAGTGCTGGAGCACTCGGTGCACCGTGCGCTTGACCGTTCGCGCCTGCTGGTCGAAAACCAGCGCTATCGCGACAAACTGGAAACCGCCAATCGCGAGCTCGAGGCCAGCCTGCACCTGCTGCAGGAAGACCAGACCGCAGGGCGCCAGGTGCAGATGAACATGCTGCCCGAGAGCCCGTGGGTAGCCGGCGAGTTCTCCTTCGAGCACCAGATCATCCCGTCGCTGTACCTGTCGGGCGACTTTGCCGACTACTTCCGCGTGGATGAGCGGCGTATCGCGTTCTACCTGGCCGACGTATCCGGCCATGGTGCTTCGTCGGCGTTCGTGACCGTACTATTGAAATTCATGACCACCCGCCTGATGTTCGAATTCAAGCGTGGCGGCAAGATGCGCGATTTCAAGCCTTCGGAAGTGCTCAGTCACATCAACCGTGGCCTGATCAACTGCAAGCTGGGCAAGCATGTGACCATGGTCGGTGGCGTCATCGACGAAGACACCGGCCTTTTGACCTACGCCGTCGGCGGCCACCTGCCAATGCCGGTGCTGTATACCCCGGAGCACACGCGCTACCTCGAAGGCCGCGGCTTGCCGGTGGGGTTGTTCGAAGAAGCCACCTATCAGGATCTGGTGATCGAGTTGCCCGCGCAGTTCAGCCTCAGCCTGATGTCGGACGGTATTCTGGACCTTTTGCCCGGTAACACGCTCAAAGATAAAGAAGCTGCCTTGCCGGAGATCGTCAAAGCAGCAGGGGGTAGCCTGGATGGGCTGCGCCAACGTTTCGGATTGGCTACGCTTGGGGAGATGCCGGATGATATCGCCCTATTGGTGTTAAGCAGGAACCTTCAATGAGTACCGGTAGAATCCAGTTCGCCGAGCAAAGCGGTACCTTTGTACTGAAGTTTGTCGGTGAAGTACGCCTGACCTTGTGTTCGGCTTTGGATGCGACGATCGAGAAAATCTTCACTGCGCTGAATTTCTCGGCCATCGTCATCGATCTGACCGAAACCGAAAGCATCGACAGCACCACCCTGGGGCTGTTGGCCAAATTGTCCATTCTGTCCCGGCAGAAGGTGGGTCTGTTGCCGACCGTGGTCACCACCAATCCGGATATCTCGCGCTTGCTGCAGTCGATGGGTTTCGATCAGGTGTTCAACATTGTGGGTCGGCCGATCCCCTGCCCAGAGTGCCTGACCGACCTGCCGTCGCAAGACCAGAGCGAAGAGGTTGTACGCTCCAAGGTGCTTGAAGCACACCGCATCCTCATGGGCCTGAACGACTCCAATCGTGAAGCCTTCCATGACCTGGTCAGCGCGCTCGAGCGCTCCTGAGCCTCGACTGCGGTGAACTGATCACCGCAGCCGCTCACTGATCGCGCAAGAACTCATTAGCCTCTGAGCCATCCGCATTGAGCTGGAACACCCGCTCTGGCTGGCCATCAGCGGTGAAAAACACCTGCCCCAGCCCCGCGCTGTTCCACAGCCGCTCGCCGGCCTTGCTGCGGCTCGGCAGGCGTGGTGCGACTTCCATCAGGCGCCGCTTGGTAAACCAGTTCAGGGGCGAGCGCGGCGAATACAGCCAGCGGTTGAGCCGATCAAGCACATCCAGCAAACGCTGCGGAAACTGGTTCTTGATGCCGCTGCTGGTGACCTGCCACAGGTGCGGGTTGTGCTGGCGATGGCGGATCATCACTTCATAGACAAACGAATAATGCACGTCGCCTGATAGCACCACGTAATGCCCCGGGGTGCGCGAGTGGCGGAAGATATTCAGGATGACCTGCGCCGCGCCGCGGTGCGCCATCCAGTTTTCAGCGTCGACCAGCAGCGGATAACCCAGCCAGCTGAACACCCGCTGCACCGCCTCGATCAGCTTGACGCCGAAGATCGGCGCCGGTGACACGATGATCGCCGAAGGGTGGTCAAGCAATGCCTGCTGCAGCTCGCACAGCGCTTCCCAGTCGAGCAGGCCAGAAGGCTTGCTCAGGCTGTTCTCGCTACGCCAGCGCCGGGTGCGGGTGTCCAGCACCAGTAGCGGCGGAGTGGTCGGCAGGCTGAACTGCCAGCCCTGAAAGCGCAGCAGTTCGCCAATCAGTGCATCCTGCGCTTGCTTGGCCAGATGTTGCTCGGCCAGGCTGCAGTACTGCTCCAGCAGTGGCGCGCAACTGTCCGGGTCGTTACCCCAGCCCTGGCAGAGCAGGTAGCCGAGCAGGGCATTGCCGATGATCCGCCGCGAGAACGGATGGCCATAAGCGGTCTCCTCCCACTGCGCCGACAGGTTCCAGTCATCGGTGATGTCGTGGTCATCGAAGATCATCAAGCAGGGCAGGTGCGCCATGACCCGAGCGACCCCGCCGAGCCCTGCGGTAAAGCCCTCGATCAGCGGCAGCTCTTCCTGATAGCGCGCCTGGCGCTTGTCGGTCAGCCCCGCCGGCATGTCCATCTGCACCAGGCTCCAAGGCGTTGGTGACCACACCAGCAGATACATCGCCATCACCTCGGCGAAGGTCACCAGATGGTTGTCAGCGTTGCTGGAGGAGAAGATCGGCTTGCGCTTGCCGCCAAAGAAGCGCTCACGCAGGGTCTCGTTACCTTCCTGTGCGGGCAGCAGATCGGCGCGGTGATAATAACAGGCAGGGTGGCCGTAGAGCTCGGCGCTGTCAGCGACCAGCGCACCTTCCAGGCTTTCCTCGAACAACCGCAAACGCTCGATCAAACTGTGAATCGCACGCAGCATCGGCCCGGCGACATCGTCGGCGTAAACCTGGTCGCCGGTCATCATCAGTACCGCAGGCCGCTGCTGCGGATTTGGCTTCGCTTGCAGCAAACGGTCGGCGCAGAGAAGGCCATCGGCCGCCGGGTGATGAGGCTTGCGGCAGGAGCCATGCAGCAGTTGGTCGATGCGCTCACGCAGCACCAGGCTCGGTCGGCTGGCGCCGGGGTAGAGCAGGTGCGGCGCCCAGCTGGCAATGCCTTCGCCCGAATCGAGCAGCAAGTCGTATTCGAGGGCCACGTCAAACGGCAGCGCGGTGTCGAAATGGATATCCAGCAGGTGGATAAAAGCCGACCTGCCGATGGGTACGGTCTGGCAATTAATCTGAGCAGTGACACCGGGGTGTTCAAGGACGAAGTCCAGCTGCAGCGGTTGCGATCCAACCAGCCAGATCGCCAGGCGCTGAGGCTCCAGGCGGCGCAGTACCGGGCCAGCGAGGACAAGGGGTAACGATTCGGGGGAAGGCGTCATCGACAACTCAACAGCTCGGTCAAGCCGGGGATTATCTCACAGGCAAAAAAACGGCGGAAAATGCTCGGCATTTCCCGCCTGTTGCTTACGCGCAGATTTGTATCAAGCCTTGTCGGCCATCAGCGCTTCCAGCTTCTCCTGATCGCGGGCGAACTGGCGAATACCCTCGGCCAGCTTCTCGGTGGCCATGGCGTCTTCGTTCATCGCCCAGCGGAACTGGCTTTCGTTCAGTTGCTGCTTGGCTTCACCGGCATTGCCAGGCTTGAGGATGCGCGGCAGCTCGCCGTGGTCTTCGCTCAACTGCTGCAGCAGCTCAGGGCTGATGGTCAGCCGGTCGCAGCCGGCCAGATGCTCGATCTGGCCGATATTGCGGAAGCTCGCGCCCATCACCACGGTGTTGTAGCCGTTGGTTTTGTAGTAGTCGTAGATGCGGGTTACCGACTGCACGCCCGGATCATCAGCGCCGACATATTCTTTGCCGGTGCTCTTCTTGTACCAGTCGTAGATACGCCCAACGAACGGCGAAATCAGGAATACCCCAGCGTCGGCACAGGCCTGCGCCTGGGCGAAGGAGAACAGCAGGGTCAGGTTGGTCTGGATGCCTTCCTTCTCCAGCTTCTCGGCAGCACGGATACCTTCCCAGGTCGACGCCAGCTTGATCAGCACCCGATCACGGCCAACACCGGCAGCGTCATACAGCGCAATCAGTTGGCGCGCCTTGGCCAGCAGCGCATCTTCGTCAAACGACAAGCGCGCATCGACCTCGGTCGAAATCCGCCCCGGGATGACTTTAAGGATCCCGCTACCTACCGCCACCGAGAACTTGTCACAGGCAAGGCCAACATCGCCTTTGGCATCCGCTTTCACCTGCTTGAGCAAGTCAGCATAGCCAGCAATACCGGCAGCCTTGAGCAATAGCGAAGGGTTGGTGGTGGCATCCTCCGGCTGCAGCCGGGTAATGGCATCCAGATCGCCAGTGTCGGCGACCACGGTGGTGAACTGCTTGAGTTGTTCCAGCTTGGAAGTCATGGCGTGCTCTGTCCTGTGCAATGGCTCGACATTACCCGAGCCCGGAGCAGCGCTCAAGGGGCGTCAGGGCAGGCCGAGCATGCCCCTCGTGAAATAGCGCGAAACCTTGATCAGGCAGGGCCAAATACGAGGGGCGGCGGGTTAGCTCAGGGGCCGACGGCGAACCGCAGCCCCAGCGCTGAAGAAAGTGTGCACGTTCGAGTCGTAGCCGTGCTCAGGGTTCCATCCATTCCCGCCCGGCGGCTCAACGGCCCTGCAGCAGCTCGGCCGCCTGATCCAGCACCGCCAGCGGTTGGTCGGTCTTGTGGATGTCTGCCGATAACAACTGCCGGAACCGCCGCGCCCCCGGGAAGCCCTGGCCGAGGCCGAGGATATGCCGAGTGATGTGATGCATCGCACCGCCGCTTTCGATGTGCGCGACGATGTAAGGCCGCAGGCGCGCCATCGCCTCGCTGCGGGTGACTACCGGCGCGGTGCTGGCAAATAACTGTTGGTCGACCTCGGCCAGCAAGTACGGGTTGTGATAGGCCTCGCGGCCGAGCATCACACCATCGAAGGTCTGCAGATGAGAGCGGCATTCATCAAGCGTCTTGATGCCGCCGTTGAGGATGATTTCCAGGTCGGGGAAGTCGGTCTTCAGCTGCGCGGCAACGTCATAGCGCAGCGGCGGGATATCGCGGTTTTCCTTGGGCGAAAGGCCCTCGAGAATCGCGATCCGCGCGTGTACGGTAAAGCTCTGGCAGCCGGCGTCACGCACCTGACCAACGAAATCGCACAGCTCGGCGTAGCTGTCGCGGCCGTTGATGCCGATCCGATGCTTGACCGTGATCGGCGTGGATACCGCATCGCGCATTGCCTTGACGCAATCGGCTACCAGCGCCGGATGGGCCATCAGGCAGGCGCCGATCATGTTGTTCTGCACCCGGTCGCTTGGGCAGCCGACGTTGAGGTTGACCTCGTCATAGCCTGCTGCCTGCGCGAGTTTTGCGCACGCGGCCAGGTCGGCCGGGTTGCTGCCGCCGAGTTGCAAGGCGAGCGGGTGCTCGGAGACGTCATGGCGCAGGAAACGGTCAGCGTCGTTGTGCAGCAGGGCGCCGGTGGTGACCATTTCGGTGTAGAGCAGGGTGTGCTGGGAGAGCAGGCGCAGGAAGTACCGGCAGTGGCGGTCGGTCCAATCCATCATCGGTGCAACGCTGAACCGGCGGGACGGCTCAGGGCGCGTGGTTTGTGGGTTTGAGGCTGATTTATCAGTGTTTGCGTTCAACGTGTTTCGTACCGATTTTCGGGAGGTTAAAGGCGTTTTTACCAAGCGCTTCGTACAATGTACCAACTGACCAACGACGTGTACCAATTCCCTATGGCAACGATCAGACCGCGCAAGAAAGCCGATGGCACCACCAGCTACACCGTTCAGATTCGCATCAACCGCGACTAAGGTCACAGTCTACCAAGAGAGCCAGACCTTCGTCCGCAAACAGGCAGCGGTGGCCTTGGTGAAGCGACGAGAGACGGAGCTGGCAGTACCTGGTGCAATCGAACGGGCCAACCGTCGCGGGCATGCCATCAAGGACATGATCGATCGCTATCTGGTGGAAGCTGAGAAAGCTCGGCCGCTGGGTAAGACGAAGCGGCAGACCCTGCTGGCCATCAAGAACAGTTACCTCGGCGAGGTGGTCGACTCCGACATCTCTCAGCAGGTGCTGTTCGACTACGCACTGTGGCGTATGAGCATTGAAGGCGGTGGCATCAAGCCGCAGACAGCCGGCAATGATCTGGCCCATCTTGGCTCGGTATTGTCGCTAGCCAGGGCGGCGTGGGAATACGAGATCAACCCTCAAGCCATGCCTGACGCGCGCCTGGTGCTGAAGCGGCTCGGCTACAACATGAAAAGTCGGGAGCGGGATCGACGGCCAACCCTTGATGAGTTGGATAAGGTTCTAGAGCATTTCTTCGAGATGCTTGCACGTCGCCCCACTGTGATTCACATGCCGAAGGTCGTGGCGTTTGCCATCTTCTCTACACGCCGTATGGACGAGGTCGCCCGCGTCAGGTGGGAGGATCTGGATGAGCACCGCCAGGCGGTCAAGGTTCGGGATATGAAGAACCCTGGACAGAAGATCGGCAACGATGTGTGGTGCCATCTACCGGATGAGGCGTGGGCGATCGTTCAGAGCATGCCGCGTCAATGCGCTGAAATCTTTCCGTACAACACCGATTCAATCGGCACGGCCTGGTCCAGGGCATGCAAGATGGTTGGCGTGGAGGACCTGCATTTTCACGATCTGCGCCATGAAGGTGTGAGCCGGTTGTTCGAAACGGATTGGGATATCCCGCGCGTATCAAGTGTTTCCGGCCATCGTGATTGGAACTCGCTGCGGCGTTACACTCATCTGAGGGGGCGTGGCGATCGATATATGGAATGGAGTTGGTTAGAGCGGATTATCCAGGCCTCAGTCACCCTAGGCGCCCGGGTTGAATAGTTTGTTGGGGTACCCGGAACGGCCGTGATTAGCCCTGCGCGTAACAGCGCTTTGGGTGGATCCGTCTGAAAGGAGTGGCGGCTTTCGACCCAAAGCCGGCGGCACATAGAGGCTCAGTGGGTGAGGAATTGCTCCGCAGCTCTGGCAATGAGGATTGTCTGCCAAGCTGCCGTATGCTTATCGCGGGGAAAGCCCGCTCACACTGATGGAAATCCGTTTACGTCCGATTGCTGATGGGCTGCTTTGGGTCGAAAACGGCCAGGGGTGAACGGCTGCAATCGCGCCGTAGCAGCGCTTCGCGAGGGCAGCAAACGGCCAAAATAGTTAGCAGTAGACCGAAGCATGGCAAATTGCTATCTTCGGTGTGAGTTTTAAACCAACTAGGCTAAAAACGAGTGCCGAGTTCGCCTAGGAAGCTCTGTTACAGCTTTGTCTCGAGGCTTCTTGGTTGTAGGGCGCAGTTCATCATGAGTCGTAGTCATACTTTTCATTGTCAGGGATGATCATGTTAGAAACCCTATCAATTGCGAATTTCAAAGCATTTTCGGGCAGCCAGAAAATTAAACTGGCGCCGATTACATTGATTTATGGACCTAATTCTTCAGGAAAGAGTTCAATCATCCATTCGATTATGCTGCTAAAGCAATCGCTGACGCGACCGAATGTGCAGGGTGGACTGGTTTCCAATGGGGAGTTTGTAGATCTCGGCGATTATTCCTCCATGGTTCACGGCCATGAGTTAAGTCGCGCAATCTCATTCAGCTTTTCATACCTGCCCAACAAAAAACAATCAATTGCCGGATATGGTTTTGATGTTTTTGGGAAGAACAGAAGAAAAGAATTTGAACTTGTCTATAATTACGTAGATGGAGAGTCAGAATTTAAGGGTTTTTCGTATCTTGACACTATGTCTGTCAAGGTAACAAATGAGTCGAATTCGTCTGTTGTTTTTTCAACCGCAGTAAAATCTACGCTCTTACGTACTATGGATATTGAAATGGCCGAGCTTTCAAAGCTTGAGAAGCCATCGGAAGTAATTGGCAGCAAAGAAAAGATCGCGATTGCCGAAAAAGCAGAGTTATTGAGAAAGCTGCTTCCAGCAAAAAGATTAGCGGCATCTAGAGCGTTTAAGTTTGGTGATGGTGGTTATTCAGCAGCTTATGACTATCTAAACAATCGACCTACGGCAACCTTAAAGGACTCCGATCTAAAAAAAGTGCTCGATGTTTCAAGCTTCAGAAGTGACTTGAACTACGCCACGCCTTCCATGGCGGTAATGGAAGGGCGAGCAAATTCAAATTTTTCGGTTGACAGCTTCGTTCAATTGAATTTCGCTTTTGCCAGTCTAGCTTCTGATCTTAAAAATAAATTTGGTGCAATAACATACCTTGGACCTCTTAGGAGTCATCCAAGTAGATTCTATGCTCCTAAGGCAGATCAGGATGAGTCGGTAGGTAAGCAGGGCGAAAATGTCGCGAAGTTTATCTATGAACGACCTGAAATGCAGGAGGACATAAATTGTTGGTTTACCAAGTTTGAGGTGCCCTATGAACTCTCCTCCCAAAGTATTGGTACGGATGTAACAGGTCCTGTCATTTGTCTTCAGCTGGAAGACAAAAGAACTGGAGTTAAAGTAGGGCCCTCGGACGTTGGCTTTGGCATTGGCCAAATGCTGCCAATTGTAGTGGAGGGATTGGTTAGAGATGACAGTATCATCTGTGTGGAACAGCCAGAAATTCACCTGCATCCTAGACTGCAAGCGCATCTTGCAAATTTTTTCGTAGCTACCTGCAAAAGTAATCAATGGATTGTTGAGACTCACAGTGAGTCGTTGATGCTTAGACTTCAAGGTATGATGTCTGAAGGTTTAGTGACGCCAGACCAAGTAACAATTTTATATGTAGAGCCTACATCGTCTGGCGGCGAGGTGATACAAATCCGAATGGATAACGAGGGGGATTTCATTGATCCATGGCCTGAAGGTTTCTTTGAGGAGAGACTGACTGAGAAGTTGAGGGGAAGAAAATGATATCGGAATTTTCTCTAGATCACGACTTTTTCAGTGCTCGGACATTGAATGACGATGCTAATAGCGCTGCACACGATTTCATTACCAGGTCTTGGCTAGAAGTTGGTGTGCTGGTTCTCCCGCGGGGCGGAGTTAATGACGTATTAAAATTAATAGATACTTTGCCTCCGAAATTTCGTCAGAGGTGGCTCGAGGCTCTAGAGTATGGAAAGAGATGCGAGGTTGATCGTGGTTGGTGGAGCTTTTCTGACTACGCTGAGTTTTCGAAAGTTTGCGAGTTAAGTTCGGTTTTCAAAACTGCGTTTTCTGAAGAAGCGGCTGGGTTGCAGCTGGGTGCGCCGGATAGCTATAAACAGTTTTGCTCTGACACTAATTTTGAATTGCTTGCGGCGGGCGTGTGTAGTGAGTCGATAAACATAACTCAATCATTGAGCTTGAGTGATTCGGAGATTTTAGAGTCGGACACCCCTAAAAAGGTCTGGGATACCCGATTCGAGGCGCTAGCGCGGCACTCTAAAAAAATAACAATTGTAGATCGATATTTTTTTGAAAATGTCAGAAAGGCAGCTAGTCGAGACTCAACAGATGATGCCATGAAAAACTTTTTTAGTTTCTTATCGAAGATTGATAAGAAGTTCAATATTAGAATTATTTCGCACGGTGGCGAAAAGGGTAGTGATTTTCATACAGGGGTATACGACGCTTTTTACAAGGGCGTTTACAAGGTTCCGACTTATTGGAAGGTAGTTGGAAACTTGACGCTCGTATCAGCAAAAGAGGAATTTTTTGTAAAAAAATCACATGATAGATTCTTAGGTTTTGATCGCCATATTTGTCAGGTGGGGAACGGAATGAGAGTGCTAGGAGCAGTGCCCATCCCAAGCAGTACATTTTTGGCAAAATTCGATCGTGACGGAGATCTGCCCAGGCGCGAAAGTTTAGCGAGTAGCCGTGACTTTCAACTGTGGTACGAAAGTTTTTAGGATTTATAAGAATGCACTAGCGCAGGTTTTTAAACTTTTTTGGTGATCATGGGCTCGTACTGCGGGAGATAGAGCGCCAATTTTATTGGATTTACACCGGTCGTTTTTGGCCATTAGCTGCCTGCTTCGAATGGCAGCTTTACGTCGAAAGCGGTCGATATCACATTGTGGATTTGTGCATTTCTGCCGTTACGATCCAGCCGATTTGGGGGCGGGTCGATAGCCGCCGATCGTCGGCGGCCGTCGAAGCAGAGTGGCTAGGGCGAATTCGAATGAGTGGAAGGGGCGGATTCAACTGGGTGTTCCGTACCTACGGCTGACCCTTATCAAGGGGGGTATTCTCCGTATCAGCCTGCCCGTCACCTCTTATTCAATTGCGCATCCAGGCTCGCTACTGCTGATCTACGGCTGTCAGTCATCCTCGCCGCAACCACAGTCGAGAGTAGTGGCTGTGGGGTGCCTACCGCCGGCAGCGCCGGAGGCGTGGTACATGGAGCCGTACGAGCCAACCTTGACCCAGCGCATGCTCAACGAATTATCGCCATCACCGACGAAGGCGATCGAGGACTGATCGCGCTCCAGGCCTGCCAGGCCTACGTGCGCGAAATTACACGTTGAAAAGAGCGAGCCGGCGAGGATGCGTCAACACCCCCAGCCGGCCCGCCGAACCCGCAGACCATTCCTGCAAGTCCAGCCGAGGCTCTCGCTCTGTGCACAAAGCGCGGCGAGCTTAACAACTGTTTATCCATACAGTAAAGGCTTGCGAATCTATGACCTCTCCAATCATTCCCTGGATGGCTGGCAAACGCCGCCTGGCCGACCGCTTGATCCCTCTCTTTCCCCCTCACGAATGCTACGTTGAAGTCTTCGCCGGCGGTGCCGCGTTGCTCTTCATGCGCCCCCAGCCAGCGCCCGTGGAGGTGCTGAACGATCTGAACGGTGACCTGGTCACCCACTATCGCGTGTGCAGAACCATCTGGAGGAGTTCGTGCGCCAGTTAGTGGGCGCTCAGTTCGCGGCAGATCTTCGAATGGCAGAAGATGACCCGACCTGAGACGCTGACCGATATCCAGCGTGCAGCCCGTTTCTTCTACCTGTAGCAGCACGCATTCGGCGGCAAGGTCACTGGGCAGACGTTCGGCACTGCCACAACAGGCCCGGCCATCAACCTGTTCCGCATCGAGGAGAACCTATCGGCCGCGTGGCAGCGCCTCGCTGGGACCTACGTCGAGAATCTGTCTTGGCTCGACTGCGCCGAGCGCTATGATCGAGCGCACAACTTCTTCTACATGGACCCGCCATATTGGCAGACCGCCGGCTATGGCGTCGATTTTCCGTTCGTGGAATACGCGTATGGCCGGCTTCATGCGTCGTTGCAAGGGCAGGGTGATGGTGAGCATCAACGACCACCCAGACATCCGTAGCGCCTTTGATGGCTTTTACTTCGAGTGTTTTGATATCCGCTATTCCAACACAAATCAGCGCCAATCTAGGTCGGACGTAAGTAGTGAGCTTGTGGTCATGAACTGGCGTCCTTCAGGGCTTGGTCAGTTGTTCTAAGTTATTTAAATTTGTTAAGCCTCGAAGTTCGGGGATAGCATTCAAGAGCGCGCTGTCTCCTAATACAAACCATTTCCAAAATACCGAAAATGGATAATTATCTCGGAGCATTGCTTTGATGCGAATTTTGGCTATATTTACTTCTTCCTCCCCGAATCCAACCCTGAGAATTGTTCTTCTGTAGGTTAGTATTTTCTGGTATTCATCATGAATTCTATCGAGTAGCACACTACGTGTGATGGCTCGAAGCCCTGTAGAGTTATCGTTGTAGCACTTGTTAAGGAGCTCTATTGTGTTAAGCGTTTTTGCACATGGTTCGGCTCCAGTTGCTTTTACTGTGACCTCGTCGTCGTATCTGCTTGGTACAAGTAGCATGATCGGTGAAAATACATCGGTATTGGGGTCGCAGCAGTCAAGTAGGTTAATGTGAGTCGCCCCTTTCAGGCTATTGCATCTGCTGCATGCGTAGTACAGATTCTTCCAGTCGTACTTTTTATTCTCATCCTTTTTATGAGGCTCAAAGTGTTCAATTTCCGGATCTGCCAGAGAGTTTTGTTCACAAAGGTAACACTTGCCTAAAAAAATTCTTTCTAGTTCGTATACGATTTCCTTCGTGTTGTATCCGGTCTGTTTGGTGCACTCTGGGGGGGTGTCTGGGCGCTTAACTTTGAACATCATTTTCTCCTGCATCTAGAAGAATTTGTTCGCCGCGCATGTAAAAGTTTTTGGATCTGTTATCAAGGATCTCGTAAGAATCGCGGAGTTTGCTTAGCTCTGAATGAAGTGCGATGGTGTCTATGGAGTTGGAGTTTATAATGGTTGATATGTTTTTTATAATTCCTTCTAAAACTATTGATGTTGGCTTGGTGTGTAGGAGTCCTTTCATGACGGCGGTGTATGGATAAAGAGATAAGTCTTCGTCAACAACGCTGTTGGTGCTTATGTCATATGCGATGGCGTCGGTGGTGGATGTGATGATAAATGGAGAGTGAGTTGTTACTATGAATTGAACTTTTGGAAATGTATTGGTAAGGAATGGAAGAATTAAGCGCTGCAGTGATACGTGAAGGTGGGTTTCTATTTCGTCGATAAAAGCAACTGCTTCATAGTCTGAAGGAGTGATCTCAAGCACCTCGGTGCGCATGAGGATCTCGCTATAAATACTGAATATAGACGAGTATCCAGATGATAGTGATTGCAGGTCTGTATCTCGCTTGTTATTACGCGAGATGACAAACGTGTATTTTTCTGAGTCGTAAAGTAGTTTTGTCGAATCATCTTCCATTAATAATCCAATGTTCGACTCTAGAATGGAAAACCAATTTTCGATTCGTTTGGCTAGCTCTTCATCTTTATCATAGGCTATTGCCGTTGCTGCTCGCTGCTTTAGATTGCTCAGGTGCTGCTCTAGAACCCCGCCAACTGAGTTTCCGTTAATCGATGAGCGCCACTGTGCCTTGCTGGTTGTAACACTTCCAATTGAGGAGGGAGAAGGGATGGAGGCTTGTCGTGTTGCTTCGAAGAACATCGAAAATTCATGAGGGGTAATGCTGGCGTTGGATGTGCGATCTATTAAAATTCTGTGATTGGAGCGGCTTAATGCTTGTTCGATCCGCTCAGTGTTTCTGATGTGTTCGTAGTAATTGTCACCCCGCCCCTCCGGGTCGCCTTTGGCTTTTAAAGAATCTAACTCGGCCTGCAGTTCTTTTATTGAAGGAGTAGGCATCATCAGTTCGTGATGAAGGATTTGTTCCAGGTGTTTAAGGAGCCACGTTTTTCCCGAACCGTTGGATCCGGTTATAAGTAAGTTTTTCCCATTGAGGTCGAGATTAATAAAGTTTTCTGTGTTGGGTATTTGGCCAAAGATCTTTGATATTTGTGGTCCCATTGATAAATTTCCTGAGTGCTTTTTGGAGTCGGAAGATGCAAATTGAATTGTTTGAGGTGCAATGAGGGTCGCTGATTGCCTCAGTGTCGATCCAAGTAACAAGAATCGGCGTTGGAAATGCTCCCTAGCTTGAGATCCTAGAGCAACGTCGAACATTAAGCTTAGTTGATATTCGTCATTCGTGACAAGATGTCTATCCATTGAGGATCGTGCTGCAACCAGCTTTTGGTTCGGACGGCCTGCTGCCCGCGCGGGCGGGTTCAAATCCCTATAGCAGCGTAGGTGGCCTGATGCGGATGAAGTGGTCAGCTCGACCCCAGGCGTGGATTTGCTAAGATGGGGATTGTAAGCTGCCGGTATGAAAAAGCCCCATTCTAGGGAGAGGCTTTTTTTGCTGAGCCCTAAGTTACAGAGCGTCTATGCTGTCACGAATGAAATTCCAGGCGCGGTAAACGCTATAAAATTTCAGCGTTAGGCGCAGTAGGCGTTTGATAGTCCGCATACTGTTTCGTCTCTTAAATGAAGAGCTGCATCCCTGGTTTCTCTCAGCCCCTTGCCAGGTTAGATGTCATGCGAATGATCCCCTGAGGCTTATCCTGCTTCAGGCCCTCTGACGTAGCTGAGACGGGTTCCTAGGCCCGAGTCAGAAGGTCCGGCAACCGTGGATCCGGTTGACTGTATGAATGGTAGCAGCATTTTGCCGGCTGGTTAGCGTTTGCGTTTTTCATTGCTCGGCTCGCTTGTAACCTGTTAGGTTTATCAGCTGACTTGTGTTTACGTTTTTACACTTAAAGTGGAAAATACGTTGGTTCGGTTTACCAAAATCGGTAAACTCTGTCTGGCGAATGATCCCTTGAGATCTTGGTAGCGGTGCCTACTCCGTTACCAAAACAAAAAAGCCGCTTCCTAGAGCGGCTTTTTTTTGCACGAAATTTGTCATTTGTCGGTGAGTTGACGAGTGTAAATAGCCAATGGGATGGGGCAAAAATGGGGCAACCCGCTCGCCAATCTATGCCACTTAATGCCAACCGGAGCGCCCTTTGGTTGTGGCTGAGATGCGCTTGGCCCTTGACTCTATGGGGTTTAGCGCTTTTTCCGTTGATACTGCAGCACAATCGGGGTGCGTAATGATATCGTCTATGTGGCTATAGCCAAATGGACGTTAAGAATGAGGGCAGGTCATGGAGTGGATGGAAGTTTTTAAAAATAAAATGCTTGGAAAGTATATTGACGTTGAAGATATTGATGCGTCTTTTGATCTAAAGTTTAGTAATATTCCGGGGCGCCTATTCAAATATAGGGAGTTTGATTCCGCTGGGTATTCCCTGGAGAATTTGCGAGATCATACTGTATGGATGAATTCGCCTCAAAGCTTCAATGATCCATATGACTGCGCTATGATGGTCAACTTCTATAAGCTGATGCCGGCCCCAGTTGAGGCGATGGATGATTTGCTTTCTCAGATAGGTTACAACGAAGTAGAGCGAGAGAGGGTAATCGCCCTGTTTGCTGGGAGCCCAAGCCCACTTGAAGATTTGATTAAGCTATTGGCTGACGAAGGGCATGTGGACCCAGCTTTTTATGAGGCGATTATTTCGGTGCTTGATGAGAGGCAAGATAGACTGATTAATGATTTTTCCGAGAAAACGAAGGGGCTGGCTAAGATATGTTCGTTTTGTGAGTCGGAAAAGTCAATTTTGATGTGGGCGCACTATGCAAGAGATCATACGGGATTCTGTATTGAGTATGATTTTACTTCCTTGGGTGCGCATGATTTGAAAACAAGGTTTATGTATCCGGTTTTGTATAGTGAAGCCTTACATGATCATTCTGACCATATGGCCGATCTGGATCGGTCAAAGGCAAATCCGCTATCTATTGTTTTGCCGGCAATCACAAAGAATAAAGAGTGGTCGTATGAGAAGGAGTGGAGGCTCGTATTTTCTAATAATTTTTTACCGTCACCTATCTCTCTCCCTGTTCCGAAACCTAAGAGGGTGTATGCTGGGGTGCGGATCAGTGTAGATAACTTGGTCAAATTAGAGCAGATTTGTAATGTCCAAGATATACCTTTAGTTACAATGAGAATGTCAAAAACAGAATTTAAAATCGTGCCGATGGGTGAGTGATGTTGAGGCGGTAGGCCGAAATAGGGTGCTCCTTGGATCGCTAAAAAGAGGTGGTCCGTGGATTGGAGAAGCTGTAAGGCTCAGCGAATTGCTTGGCTGGGTTGAAGCCTGCCCACGAAGGCCGATGGCCTAGGGGTTGCAGGATGAGGTGACGGGTTATCAAGTGCGTTCGCACGGATCGGTGAGCGCATTCAATGATGCAGCATCGCTCACGCACGTAGGCGTTCTATCCCGGACGAGATTGCCTCAGCATGGACATCGAGCGTCGTTAGGGCGGCCATCACGTTTTCATGGATGTGGACTGAACCGCGATGGCTCACCCACAATGAGAGCTCCTCCAGCGCTGCTCTAACGGCGATCTGGTTCAGAAGCATCGGCTCAAGCGTGTCGGCTATATTTGTGGCTTGGTCATCCATGAGCATGCTCCAGGTTTGAGAACTCTTAGGGCTATCGCACCCCCTCTTTGTATACGGAGCGCCTAGAGCGAAAGCCAACTGTTACCTTTGTCTGCTCGGGAGGCGAGTGGTAAAAAAGTGGTACAAAATTCTGGTTGGTGCTCTGGAGCCTTTGCAAACTATGGCCTGAAGGGAAGATGGCTCCAATCCATCATCGGCGCAACGCTGAACCGGCGGGACGGCTCAGGGCTCGTGGTTTGTGGGTTTGAGGCTGATTCTAGGGGCATTCTGGTCTACGCATGTCCGCACCATTTCTACGAGTAGGCGCCTTGTTATGACAGCGGAGAAAGCGGTTCCACTGCTGGGCGCGCCGGCTCCGTCGAGATGGCAACAATGAGAGCAAGTAATAAGGCTGACGGATCGGTTAGCTGCATCGCCCTACTAGCCTGAAAGGATGCGGTAGTCTACCAAGAAGCCCGCAGTTTCGCCCGCGATCACCCTGATAGGCTCGAACGAGGCGACTAGAGGTGAAGTGATCACGAAAATGGCATTTGCGCCCGTGGCAGTTCAAAGGGCAGGAGCAAGCATCCGATCGGATGGGTGCCATATGACTTACATCAGCCGTTTATGGCGGAAAAAATGAGCAGGGAATGATGGCAACCCACGCGGGCTGCCATCTGTGCGTACCTTACTTCCCTTCAATCGCCGCAGCGATAGCGTCATTGAAGGCTGGAATGTCCTTCGGCGTCCGCGAGGTAATCAAGGTCCAGCCATTGGCCTCGCATTGTTTCACCTCAGCATCGACCCAACCTTCAGCGCCGGCATTTTCAAGGTCAAGCCTAACGCTGGGGTACGAGGTGAGGGTCTTGCCCGGAATAACCCCGGCATTGATCAACACCCAAGGGCCATGGCAGATCGCAGCGATCACCTTGCCCGCATCGGCGAACTCCTTCACCAGGCGCTGAGCGTTCTCGTCCAATCGCAGCGTATCGGCATTGACCGTGCCGCCTGGAATTACAAGCGCATCGAAGTCTGCCGCCTTGAGCCCAGCCAGAGCGGTCTGGGACTCGACGGTGCGATCCTTCTCGGTGTCGCCTACGAACGTCTGCGTTGTGCCGCCCTCGCTCGCCCCGTGGGTGACTTCCGCACCCTGAGCCTTCAGCGCTTCCAGCGGTTTGACCAGCTCATCGCGTTCGATGCCGGTGTTTGCGGTGATGAACAGTACCTTCTTGCCTGCCAGTTGATTACTCATGGTGGTCTCTCGGTCCTTTCGATCAAGGTGATGGAAATGGTTCGGTCGGTGGTTTTCCCGACGCGTAAAAATGGGAGGGCAGGGCGGTTTCGAAAGTTCAGCTGGATTCAGGCGGGTGCCGGGTGCGCCTGACTCAAGTGGTGTCGATCTAAGGTCAGAGGCATGCAACGGACGACCATTGGTTGCTCCGCTCTGAAGGGCATTCCCTCAAGGGCTCTGCATTTATCTGAATTTTTGTCTGGCTTGAGATTGCTGGGGCCGCTGCGCGCCCCTTTCGCGACACAAGGCCGCTCCTACAGGGCTGCGTGCAGCCTGATTTTGATCAGTAGGCGAAATTTACTGCATGGCGCCGTCTGTGTAGGAGCGGCCTTGTGTCGCGAAAGGGGCGCGCAGCGCCCCCGACGACCTCACGACAAGTGCAATTTCAGAACACCTCAAAAGGGATGGCTCTACAGGCGGGCTGGACCAAACTGCAGCAATGTACGATGTCTTTCGTACAGCATCAGCGATGCCATGGACAACGTTTTCAAAGCGGAAAAAGGCCGGTCCTCATGTGCTGAGGCGGCACGGTTGGTACATCAAGTTTTATTTCATCGAGCCAGACGCCTGGTTCCTCAGCGTTCATCAGTGAGTATCCAGATCATGCAGATCTATTTTGAAGGCGACACGGGCAGGGCGCTGTGTGAGCACTGCCAAGCGCTGGTGGCGTTTGTTCACGGGCGTCGCGATGTGCCATTCAGCGACGGCCAAGGCCAGGCGCGAGACATTCTTGTGGGCGTCTGCAGCGGCTGTGAAACCGTGGTGGCGATTCCGCCGCAGTCCACGCCGGCGATTCGTGACGCGCGCAAGCAGCAGCTCAGGTCTATCGAGGCGCGCTTGCCTGCGGTTTACCTGGATGTGCTGGATGCGGCGATGCATGAGGTCAGCAGCGATGCGGGGGTGAATCTGCGCAAGATCTTCCTGGGCTACTACTTTCAGGCGCTGGCGCAGGGTGACGGTGCCGCCGGGCTGCAGACTGCTCATGAGGCGTTTGTTCTTGCGCTGGATGAGCAGCTGCGTCAACGGGCGCTAGCGGCACCGGCTGCAACGCGGCGGCTGTCGATGAAGATCAATCCGCATATTGCCCAGGATTTTCTGGCGCTGTTGCAACGCACGCAGATGAGCCAGACCGAGCTGCTCAAATCAGTGATTGCGCGGATTCGGGCGGATGTTCATGAGGTACGAAACCCTGAGGTGATTGGGGCTTTGCGCAAGCTTGTGTATCTCGCGGTTTGATTCAATCTCAGCTCGGTCGATATGACGCGTGTCTTATTTTGTTTCATATCGGACCTACGTCCTACGTGAATTAATCAGATTTTCGCTCTTCCCTGTAGTCCATTTCCGAATCATCCTATTACCGCCTTTGGGCCATTGCGGTGGTTTCTCTGAGCTTCTAGTCTCGCCCTGTCGCTGCCAAACCTGCGACCGGGCCTGCAAGCTCGAAGATGAAATCCCACCTCCGAAACACTGTTGTGCTCAGGCATGTCAGTGTCCTCGGTCAATGGTGGCTACGTATGGGAGATCTTCGGATCTGCCGGTTTTCTCATCTTCCGGTCTTGCAGACCTGTACGTAGCTGCAACCCATCAAATGCAAGTGGTGACGTGGTGGTCCAATCGTCCAAAGATGAGATCACACCATGATTAAAATCGTCCCCGACCCACCCCATCCCAACTCCCTCCACGCCCTCGAAGACACCCTGATCCAAGCCGCAGATTACGTCCTGTGCGCACTGACGGTGGCCCATCAATCTGCCTTGCTCCTGCCGCGCACGCCCGGCTCGATCATGATGCTGACCATCATGCATGAGCTTGAAACGGCCCGAGCTTTGGTGGATACGGCTCTCACGCAGGTACAGCGCTTCGATGAGCCGACCAAGCCGACGTTGCACTGAGTCAGCCAAGCCGGAGAACTGCACATGGACAAAGAACCGCTAGACCGCATCGGCAGGCTGGGCCTGACAGTCGGCTCAGCGACTTGCCTGGAAGGCGCCATTATGGGCAAGCGGCTGTTTCGGGTAGAAGCGGGTAACTGTTGTGATCACGCCTTGGCGCAGGCATCGGTGTTGATGGATAGCGCCCGTAAGGCCTCGTTTATTGGCGTCATGGACAATGAGCCTGCACTGGTTTGGGCCTCTCATTTTCTTGGTGAAATGGCTAAAGCGCTGATGGATGATGCGCATATGGGCATTAACAGAAACTCTTGAAGGGAACCCTTCAAGGTATTTGTCGGGCAGAAACTTTGGGGGCGCTGTGCGCCCCTTTCGCGACACAAGGCCGCTCCTACAGTGACCGAGTAGCGCTATCGGTCATCGCGTCGGTTTCAGGATACGTCTGGTCGCTGGCGCACATCCCTGTACTGGCAGGAGTGCCATGCTGTCAGGATGCCCTCGACGCCAGTGCACGTAGATGCGCGGCCGTGGGCAAGGAGGTGTCCGGCGACCACGCAACCGTGACGTGGCCGGTGCGCCGCAGCAGAACACGTCGGGCGCAGGTATTGCCTGCGCTCGCGACGCCGAGGTCCGCTGTATGCCTGATGAGACGCTTGACCTGCCCGTGATCCAGCGTGTGCTGGATCACCACCGTGACACCCCCGGCGCGCTGTTGCCGATCCTGCATGCGATCCAGGCCGGCGTTGGGTATATCCCCGATGCCGCCGTGCCGGATATCGCCCATGCACTTAACCTCAGCCAGGCTGAGGTGCGCGGGGTGATCACCTTCTACCATGACTTCCGTACCGCGCCGCCAGCGCGGCATATCCTGCGCCTGTGCCGGGCCGAATCCTGCAAGAGCCGTGGCGCCGAGACGCTGGCGGCGCAGCTGCGCGAGCAGTTGGGGCTGGATGATCACGGCACCAGTGCCGACGGCGCGGTAAGCCTGCGGCCGGTGTATTGCCTGGGGGCCTGCGCCTGTTCGCCAGCGCTGGAACTGGATGGCCAGGTGCATGCGCGGATGACGCCGGAGCGCTTGAGCGCACTGGTCAGCGGCTGCCTGCAGGAGGTGAAGCCATGCTGAAGCTCTTTGTTCCCTGCGACTCGGTGGCGCGTGCAGTGGGCGCCGATCAACTGGCCGACGCGCTCAGCGCCGAGGCGCAACGGCGGCAGGTCGAGGTACAGATTCAGCGCACCAGCTCGCGCGGGCTGTACTGGCTGGAACCGTTGCTTGAGGTGGAAACCGCTGAGGGCCGGCAGGGCTTTGGGCCGGTGGCTGCCGAAGATGTCGCGGGCCTGTTCGAGGCGTTGACAGCGGCGCCGGCTGAGCATCCGTTGGCGCTGGGCCTGGTCGAGCAGATCCCATATCTGAGCAGTCAGCAGCGTTTACTGTTCGCCCGTGCCGGTATCACCCGGCCGCTGTCGCTGGAGGATTACCGCAACCACGGCGGCTTCGAAGGCCTGGCCAAGGCTGCGTTGCTGGAGCAGGCAGAGGTGGTCGCGGCAGTGCTCGATTCCGGCCTGCGCGGGCGGGGCGGCGCGGCGTTTCCGGCGGGGATCAAATGGCGCACGGTGCGCGATGCTCCGGCGGTGCAGAAGTACGTGGTATGCAACGCCGACGAGGGCGACTCGGGGACGTTTGCCGACCGCATGCTGATGGAGGGCGATCCGTTTCTGCTGATCGAAGGCATGATCATTGCCGGCCTGGCGGTGGGTGCCAGCAAGGGCTACATCTACGTGCGTTCGGAATATCCGGATGCGGTCCACGCGCTCAACGAGGCGGTGTTGTTGGCCCGTGAGGCGGGCTATCTGGATACCACCGGCAGCGGTGTGGCGTTCGACCTGGAGGTGCGGGTTGGCGCTGGCGCGTATATCTGCGGTGAAGAAACCGCTCTGCTCGAATCTCTCGAAGGCAAGCGCGGCATCGTCCGCGCCAAGCCGCCACTGCCGGCGCTCGAAGGCCTGTTCGGCCAGCCGACGCTGGTGCACAACGTGCTCACCCTGGCCTCGGTGCCGATCATCATGGCCAAGGGCGCGCAGTTCTATCGCGACTTCGGCATGGGCCGTTCGCTGGGCACCTTGCCGTTCCAGCTGGCGGGCAACGTGCGCTATGGCGGTTTGGTCGAACGTGCATTTGGCTTGACCTTGCGCGAGCTGGTCGAAGGCTACGGCGGTGGCACTGCCAGCGGGCGTCCGCTGAAAGCCGCTCAGGTCGGCGGGCCATTGGGCGCTTGGGTGCCGCCGAGCCAGTTCGATACGCCGCTGGACTACGAAGCGTTCGCCGCGCTTGGCGCGATGATCGGCCACGGCGGTGTGGTCGTCGCCGATGACACCCTGAACATGGCCAACATGGCGCGCTTTGCCTTGCAGTTCTGCGCTGAAGAATCCTGCGGCAAGTGCACCCCGTGCCGGATCGGCTCGACCCGTGGCATGGAGGTGGTCGACCGCTTGATCGCCAGCAGCGACCCGGCCTACCGCGCCGACCAGGCCAACCTGCTGCACGACCTGTGCGACACCATGCAATACGGCTCGCTATGCGCCATGGGCGGGATGACTTCATACCCCGTGGCCAGCGCCCTCAAGCACTTCCCTGCCGACTTCGGTCTGGCCAGCCCGGAGGCCGCTCAATGATCAATTATTTCGACCCTGCCAGTGATGCCGACCTCGGCACCCCCGCGCGTGAAAGCCAGGTGCAGGTCAGCCTGAATATCGACGGCCGCGCCATCAGCGTGCCCGCTGGCACCTCAGTGATGCGCGCCGCCGCGTTGCTCGGCACCAACATCCCCAAACTGTGTGCCACCGATACCCTCGAAGCCTTTGGCTCGTGCCGCATGTGCATGGTCGAAGTCGACGGCATGCGCGGTTACCCGGCGTCGTGCACCACACCGGTCACCGAGGGCATGGTGGTGCGCACGCAGACGCCACGCCTGGCCGACCTGCGCCGCAATGTGATGGAGCTGTACATCTCTGACCACCCGCTGGACTGCCTGACCTGCTCGGCCAACGGCAACTGCGAGTTGCAGACCGTGGCCGGCCAGGTTGGCCTGCGTGAGGTGCGTTATGGCTACGAAGGCGCCAACCACCTTGCCGACGCCAAGGACCTGTCCAACCCATATTTCAATTACGAACCGAGCAAGTGCATTGTCTGCAGCCGTTGTGTGCGCGCCTGTGAAGACATTCAGGGCACCTTTGCTCTGACCATCACCGGTCGCGGTTTCGACTCGCGAGTGGCGGCGGCTGGCGGTAGCGACTTCCTCACCTCCGAGTGCGTGTCGTGCGGCGCCTGCGTGCAGGCCTGCCCAACCGCAACCCTGACTGAAAAAAGCCTGGTCGAACTGGGCCAGCCAGAACGTGCGGTGATCACCACCTGCGCCTATTGCGGCGTGGGCTGCTCGTTCCGCGCCGAGATGAAAGGCGACCAGCTGGTGCGCATGGTCCCGGACAAGAACGGCGGCGCCAACCACGGCCATGCCTGTGTCAAAGGCCGCTTCGCCTGGGGCTACGCGACCCACCCGGACCGCATCACCAAACCAATGATCCGCAAGCACATCGACGACCCGTGGCAAGAGGTCAGTTGGGACGAGGCGGTTAACTATGCAGCCAGCGAGCTGCGCCGCATTCAGCTCAAGTACGGGCGCGACTCGATCGGCGGCATCACCTCCAGCCGCTGCACCAACGAAGAAGCCTATCTGGTGCAGAAACTCGTGCGCACGGCGTTCGGCAACAACAACGTCGACACCTGTGCACGGGTCTGCCATTCGCCGACCGGTTATGGCCTCAAGCAGACCTTGGGCGAATCCGCTGGCACCCAGAGCTTTGACTCGGTGATGCAGGCCGACGTGATCCTGGTGATCGGTGCCAACCCAACCGACGCGCACCCGGTGTTCGGCTCGCAGCTCAAACGCCGCCTGCGTGAAGGCGCCAAACTAATCGTGATCGACCCTCGGCGGATCGATCTGGTCGACTCGCCGCATGCCCGCGCCGAGCTGCACCTGCAACTGCGCCCCGGCACCAACGTGGCTATGCTCAACGCACTTGCCCATGTGATCGTTACCGAAGGGCTACTTGATCAGGGCTTTATCGATGCCCGCTGTGAAGGGCCGGAGTTCGCTCGCTGGCGCGACTTTGTCAGCCTGCCGGAGAACTCCCCCGAAGCCCTTGGCCCGACCTGTGGCGTACCGGCCGAGCAGATCCGTGCGGCAGCCCGGCTGTATGCCGGCGCTGGCAACGCGGCCATCTACTACGGCCTCGGCGTGACCGAGCACAGCCAAGGCAGCACCGCAGTGATGGGCATCGCCAACCTGGCTATGGCTACTGGCAACATCGGCCGTGAAGGGGTAGGGGTGAACCCGCTGCGTGGGCAGAACAACGTCCAGGGCTCGTGTGACATGGGCTCGTTCCCGCATGAGCTGCCGGGTTATCGGCACATCTCCAACGCCACGGTGCGTGCCGAGTTCGAGCAGGCCTGGGGTGTGACCCTGCAGCCTGACCCAGGCCTGCGCATCCCCAACATGTTCGAGGCGGCGCTGGATGGCAGCTTCAAGGCGCTGTACTGCCAGGGCGAAGACATCGCCCAGAGCGATCCCAACACCCAGCACGTGACGGCCGCGCTGCGGGCGATGGAATGCGTGGTGGTGCAGGATATCTTCCTCAACGAGACGGCCAAGTTTGCTCACGTGTTCCTGCCGGGCAGTTCTTTCCTTGAAAAAGATGGCACCTTCACCAACGCCGAACGGCGTATTTCGCGGGTGCGCAAGGTCATGCAGCCGTTGGCCGGCAAGGCTGACTGGGAAGGCACCATGGCCCTGGCCAACGCCCTCGGCTACCCGATGAACTACCGTCATCCGTCAGAGATCATGGACGAGATCGCCCGGCTGACACCGAGCTTCCACAGCGTCAGCTACAGCGAGCTGGAGCGTCACGGCAGCCTGCAATGGCCGTGCAACGAAGCCGCGCCAGACGGCACGCCGACCATGCACATCGACCAGTTCGTGCGCGGCAAGGGCCGCTTCATGCTGACTGGCTACGTGCCCACCGACGAGAAGGTCAACAGCCGTTATCCGCTGCTGCTGACCACTGGCCGCATCCTCAGCCAGTACAACGTCGGCGCGCAGACACGGCGTACCGAAAACGTCGCCTGGCATGCCCAGGATCGGCTTGAGATTCACCCAAGCGACGCCGAAAGCCGCGGCATTGTCGAAGGCGATTGGGTCGGTATTGGCAGCCGCGCCGGGCAGACGGTGCTGCGTGCTCAGGTCAGTACCCGGGTTGCGCCGGGGGTGGTGTACACCACCTTCCACTTCCCCGAGTCGGGCGCCAACGTCATCACCACCGACAACTCCGACTGGGCCACCAACTGCCCCGAGTACAAGGTTACGGCGGTAGAAGTGGTGCGTGTATCGCAGCCGTCGCAATGGCAGCAGCGTTATCAGGCGTTCAGTGACGAACAACGGCGCCTGCTGCAGGAGCGGCGCAACAGCGAGCAACAGGAAACTGCCGAGGTACGCCGATGAGTGTCGACAGCCTGGTCAAGATGGCCAATCAGATCGCCCACTACTTTGACAGCGAGCCCAACCGGACGCTGGCGGTGCAGGGGGTACGCCAGCATATTCACAGCTTCTGGACCCCGCTGATGCGCAAGCAGATCGTGGAATGGATGCAGGCACATCCCGATGAAGGTGTAGACGGTTTGGTGCGTGAGGCCCTCGCGGAGGGTTGACCAGAGGAGGCAGGCAGCGGCGTCCAGCCGCTGCCTTCTGCCTAGAACAGCGTTCCTTGCACTGTTTCCAGCACCAGCAACTGGGCACCTTCATTGCGCATGTTGCCTACGTCTTTGCTGACCGCAAACCACTCGAAATCAGCCACCGGCAAGCACTGTTCGCGGGCCAGTTGTTCAGCCTGCTCAGCGGGCAATTGCGGGTCGAGCCAGGCACGTGCCTGTTCCGGCGCCAGCACCAGCGGGCGGCGGTCGTGGATATCGAGCATGCCCTGGTCACTGGCCGCAGTGATGATCACGAAGCCATCGCCCTCGTTCGGCTCAAGCCCGGCTTGCACCTGCGCCAACGCTGCCATGAAAATAGGCGCCCGGCTTTTCAAACGGATGAAATACGGCTGCTTGCGCTTGGGGTCGGCCGGGTCGACCACCCATTCATACCAACCATCGGCCATCACCAGTGCCCGGCCTTGCGGCCACAGCGGTTGAAAGAACTTGCCGGTAGTCACCGTCTCGACCCGTGCATTGATCGGCGCTGGGCGTTTGCCGGTGGCCCAGAACGGCGCCCAGCCCCAATGACACGGGTCGATGCGCAGGCCGTCGGCGGCGTTGTGCAGGATCAGTACACGGCTGCCCGGGGCGACGTTGTAGCGGTCGATCGGCACGTTGTCGTAGCCACTGATGACATCCTGCTCGGCGTCCAGCTCACGCAGATAATCGGCCAGGCCTTGCGACTGAACAAAGCGTCCGCACATTGCAGGTCTCCCACTTGTCGAAATTTCCTACGCCGAAATTGACCAAAGCCGTGGCGCCCGATTAACTGTATATCCGTACAGTTTAATTGCAAGGCGTGCCCCATGACTACCATCCTTGGCCCCATCGCAGCCGGCGCAGGCGCGCTGTCACGCTATCTGTTCAGCGTGCCGGCAGGCTTTCCCTCGCCTGCGGCGGACCACATGGAGCAGCCGATCTCGCTGGACGAGCTGTTCAACCTGCGCGCGCCGCATATGTACCTGGTGAGAATAGACGGCGACAGCATGCAGGACGCGGGCATCTTCGATGGCGACCTGGTGCTGGTCGATCGCTCGATCGAAGCCCAGCACGGCCATGTGGTGATCGCCGCCGTCAATGGCGAGCCATTGTGCAAGCGGCTGCATAGGGTCGGCCGGCAGGTGGTGCTGCGCTCGGACAACCCGCGCTTTGCCCCGCGGCATATCCTCGAGGGCGACGAGCTGGCGATCTGGGGCGTGGTCACCTTCAGCGTGCGCAGCCACGATCCCAAGGCTTGAGTTCAAGATCGGGCACGCCAGAGTGCATTGAATTGGGTGGTGAAACTCTGGCTCATCAACTCGCGGCGCATCTCCCAATCCGGTGCCGCTGGCACACTGGCCGCGCGCATGGTGCCCGAGCCCCAGCGCCCGTTGATGTCATCCATCACCTGCATCAGGCGATCACAAGTCGGCGATTGTCTGGGGGCGAACAGGTCATCTGAAAACTCCCCCGGTTGGCACAGGTCCATCAACAACACCTCGGCCTTACTGTAGCGAAAGCCTGGGCGAAAGATCGTGCCTACCGCCTCCAGCGCCATGCGCGTAAGCAGCCGTACGTCGTCGGTGGGGTAGGGCAGTTGCACCACTACGCCGCTGGCGTACTTGGCTTCTTCGGGGTTGAACATGCCGGTGCGGATGCTCACCCGCAGCTTGCGCGCCAGCGAGCGTTGCGCGCGCAGTTTCTGGGTGGCGCGCATGACGTAGGTCGCCACCGCCTGCCTGATCGGCTGCAACTCGCTGACCCGCTCGCCGAACATGCGGCTGCAGCAGATTTCCTGGCGCGGCGGCTCCTGCGCCTGCAGTTCCAGGCAGGGCGTGCCGGACAACTCGCGGGCGGTTTTTTCAACTACCACGCTGAACTGCTTGCGCAGGCTCCACGGGTCGGCCTGAGCCAGGTCCCAGGCGCTGCGGATGTTCAGCGCGGTCAGGTGCGCCGCCAGGCGCGGGCCGATACCCCAGACGTCTGAGGCCTGGCACTTTTTCAGCACCCAGTCGCGCCGTACCGGGTCGCGCATGTCGTAGACTCCGCCGGTTTGCGCGGTCCAGCGCTTGGCCGCGTGATTGGCCAGCTTGGCCAGGGTCTTGGTACCGGCGATGCCGACCCCGACGGGAATGCCGGTGTGCTTGAGAACACGCTCGCGAATGTCGCGGCCCAGTTGCTCGAGATCGCCAGGCACGCCGCTGAGGTCGGCGAAGGCTTCATCGATCGAGTACACCTCGGTGGCCGGGACCATGCCTTCTATCACCGTCATTACTCGCTGGCTCATGTCGCCATACAGCGCGTAATTGGAGGAGAACGCCACCACGCCGTGACGGCGCAGCACATCCCGCACCTGAAAGTACGGCTGGCCCATCTTTACCCATTGCTTGGCCTCGGCGCTGCGGGCAATGACGCAACCGTCGTTGTTGCTCAGTACCACGATCGGCGTGCGTACCAGGTCGGGGCGGAACACCCGTTCGCAGCTGGCGTAGAAGCTGTTGCAGTCAATCAGGGCGAATACGGGAGGGGTGGAGGGTGGCATGGCGGCTTGTTTTTAGCTGTATATGCATACAGTAAACAGTTGTGGTTTAGTCCGGTCAAGCTGGCGGCGACCACCGGCCCGTGGTCGTCGGTAAAGTTGACCAGTGGATCAACAACAATCGCCAGTTAAATTGTGTACAGGAGATTAGCTAAAGATATAGATCCGTGCGGCCGAAACAGTGTGAGTAGCAGGTCGCCACTACTGCCCAGCAGCGGCCATTTGCCCCCGCCCTACATGGATGGTCGTGACAGTGAAAATAAAAACCAAATTGATCCTTGCCTTCGTCTCGGTAGCCTTTATCCCAGTCAGCGTGGTCGGGGTTGTATCGGTGCTGAATATCCGCGCCGATGCACTTGAACAGTTTGTCGATGGCAGCACGCGGGAAATCCGTCAGATAGACGGCAACATGCGTCAGTTCTTTGATGCAACTACGCAAAACGTCGATCAACTGTCCGCTGATCCTGTATACACTTCAGTAAGTACTTTAAAACAGTACACCAGTTCCGACGCCGCCAGTCAGCCAATGCCGGCTGCGGCGCAGCAGGTCATTGATCAATTCGCCCGCTATGGTTCGACTCACCCGGCCGCGGCGATTCTGTCCATCGGCCTGGAAGACGGCAGTTACGCGAAATGGCCGGATGATCCCAAGCTTGCCAACTACGATCCGCGCACGCGGCCTTGGTACAAGGCGGCCATGGCCAGCCCGAACAAGACCGTGCGCACCGCTGCCTATTACTACGACAAGGACGATGTGGCGCTGGTCGGCACTGCGCGGGCATTGCTCGATGACGCCGGCAAGCCCAAGGGTGTGTTCGTCGTCAGCGTCTCGCTGAAAAACCTCACCGAGCTGATCAAGAGCATCAAGCTCGGCAACAGCGGCTACGTGATGCTGGTCGAAGACGGCACGGTGCTGGTCGACCCACGCGACGCCAGCCACAGTTTCAAGCAGCTCAAGGACCTTGGCGAGCCATACGCGCATCTGGCAGCGACCGCGCAGGGCTCGACTGAAGTCGAGATCGATGGCGTCAACTACATGGCCAACGTATGGACTTCGCCAGGCCTGGGCTGGCGCTTTGTCGGCCTGATCGAGAAGCAGGAAGTGATGGCTGCGGCCACGCGCATGAGCTATCTCACGGCAGTCATCGTCATCTTGCTGGCGCTGGTATTTGCGGTGATCGCGGCGGCGTTCTCCAAGCTGATCGTCAAGCCCATCGGCCAGGTCAGCACCGGCTTGCAGTCGATCGCCGAAGGCGAGGGTGACCTGCGCCGAGATCTGCAGGTGCAGGGCAAGGATGAAACGGCTGAGCTGGCCGGCTGGTTCAACAAGTTCCTTGCGGCGATTCGCCAGCTGATCCAGCGCATCGGCGCTGCGTCGAGCAATCTCGAGGACGCTTCGCGGGTCAACAGCGAGGTGGCGAGCAACATGAACGAAGCCGCCGGGCGTCAGCGCGAAGCAGTCGAACTGGTGTCCACTGCATTCAACGAGATGGTCGCCACCGCCAACGAAGTTGCGCGCTCGTGCAGCAGCGCTGCCGATGCTGCCGAAAACGGCCACCGCCGTGTCGCTGAGGGCAAGCAGCAGATCGAGCAGACCACCGACAACGTCAACCGCCTCGGCATGCGCTTGAGCGAGTCGTCCCAGGCGATGGTCGAGCTGGAGCAGGGCAGTCGCAGCATCAACCAGATCCTCGGCACCATCCGCGCCATTGCCGAGCAGACCAACCTGCTGGCGTTGAACGCTGCGATCGAAGCTGCCCGCGCCGGTGATCAGGGCCGCGGCTTTGCCGTGGTGGCCGATGAAGTGCGCGCGCTGGCCAAGCGTACAGCTGACTCCACGGGCGAAATCGACCTGCTGCTCAATACCCTCGGCAGCAAGACTGCAGAGGTCTCGGAGAAGATGGACAGCTGCCTGGATCTGTCGCGGGCCAGCGTGTCGTCGATCGAGAGTGCGCGCGACAGCTTTGAAGGGATCCAGTTGTCGGTCAATGAAATCCGCGACCAGAACCTGCAGATTTCCGCAGCGGCGGAGGAGCAGCACAGCGTTGCCGAAGAGATCAACCGGCATATTCAGCAGATCTATGACGAAGCGCAGCTGGTCGAGGGCCTGGCCAGTTCGGCGCAGGCTGACTCCGGGCGGTTGTCGCAGCTGTCGCAGGAGTTGAATGGGTTGGTTGGGCGGTTCAAGTCCTGACATTTTGGTGGTCTGACAGATTTTGGGGGCGCTACGCGGCCCCAAAATGTTCAAGTTCCCCACCCAATCTGTAAATTTCGTAAATAAGATTTAAAGTCATTTGAGAATCGTTATATTCCACATCCCTATTGGCCCCCCAAGTACTGCTTGAGAGGCCGGAGGGTGTGGGCTCTTCGGTTTCCTGGTCGGGGTTGGCATTTGCCCATGATCAGGAGATGTGTCGATGCAATCCAGAACCTCACCCAATGGCCTGGCCCTGGCTTTTGTTGCCTTGGCCACACCAGCACTGCTGGTCGCGCCGGCTCACGCCGAAGAGCAGCAAAACGCCGAGGTGCTGGACGTCCCGCTAGACAGCAATGCACTGATCATCCAGGACACTCTGGTTACCGCCGAACGTGAGGCGCGTCAGGCGCTCGGTTCGTCGATCATTACCGAAGAAGACATCAAGCGCCGCCCGCCCGCTAATGACCTGTCCGACATCATCCGCCGCGAGCCTGGGGTCAATCTGACCGGCAACAGCGCCAGCGGCGCGCGTGGCAACAACCGCCAGATCGACCTGCGTGGCATGGGCCCGGAAAACACCCTGATCCTGATCGACGGCAAGCCGTCCAATGCGCGCAACGCCGTGCGCTACGGCTGGAACGGTGACCGCGATACCCGTGGCGAGACCAACTGGGTGCCGGCCGAAGCGGTCGAGCGCATCGAGATCCTGCGTGGCCCGGCGGCGGCGCGTTACGGCTCCGGGGCCATGGGTGGGGTGGTCAACATCATCACCAAGCGCCCGACCGATGAGTTCAAGGGCAACGTCAACGTCTACACCCAGCTGCCGGAAGACAGCGCCGAGGGCATGAGTCGGCGGACCAACTTCAACCTCAGCGGTGGCCTGACCGAAAACCTTGGCTTCCGTCTGTTCGGCGGCCTGGCCAAGACCGACGCCGATGACCTCGACATCAATGCCGACGCGGCCAACAGTGCCCTCGTGGGCGGCCGCGAAGGTGTGCGCAACAAAGACATCAACGGCCTGCTGAGCTGGAAGCTCAACGACGAGCATCGCCTCGAGATGAGCAGCGGTTACAGCCGCCAAGGCAACATCTACGCCGGCGACACCATGAACAGCAACGGCGGCGGCAACGTTGATCTGATCTCCAGCCTGTACGGCAAGGAGACCAACATCATGCAGCGAAGCACCTACGACCTGACCCACCTGGGCGACTTCAGCTGGGGCACCAGCAAGACCGTGCTGGCCTACGAGTACGTGCGCAACTGGCGCCTCAACGAAGGCCTCGCCGGTGGCCCGGAAGGCGCGATCAACGACAGTGGCGCGGCTATGTCGCGGCTGCGCAACACGCGCCTGACCAGTGAGGTCAACCTGCCGTTCGCCATGGGCAGCACCGAACACGTGCTGACCCTGGGCGGCGAATACCTGTACGAGAGCCTCAACGACCAGGGCTCGTTCCGCCCGCAGAGCTTCGACCCGAGCGGCAACGGCGGCGATGCGATCAGTGGCTTTGATCGCAGCAACTCGAAGATGACTGCCAAGAGCTACGCGCTGTTCGTCGAAGACAACGTCATCATCGGCGACACCACCGTCACCCCCGGGCTGCGTCTGGATCACCACGAAGCCTTCGGTGACAACCTCAGCCCAAGCCTGAACCTGTCGCACAAGCTGACCGAGGCGCTGACCGTCAAGGGCGGCATTGCCCGTGCCTACAAAACGCCGAACCTGTACCAGTACAACTCCAACTACCTGCTGTACAGCCGCGGCAACGGTTGCAGCGTCGGCCAGACCAACTCCGGTGGCTGCTACCTGCAGGGCAACAGCGACCTCAAGCCGGAAATCAGCGTCAACAAGGAAATTGGCCTGCAGTACGACCGCGGCACCTGGCGCACCAGCGCGACGTACTTCCGCAACGACTACCAGAACAAGATTATCGGTGGCACCGACGTGATCTATGCGATCAACAGTGGTCGTCGCGTGACCCAGTGGGAAAACGCCGGCGAAGCGCGGGTCGAGGGTATTGAGGGCAACTTCTTCATCGAGCTGAGCCCGACGCTCGACTGGAACACCAACCTGACCTGGATGCTCGACAACGACAACCGTGAAACCGGCGAGCCGTTGTCGGTGATTCCGGAGTACACGGTCAACACCACCCTCGACTGGCGCGCCACCGACAAGCTGTCGTTCCAGCTCGCCGGCACCTACTTCGGCAAGCAGAAGTCGCCAAGCTACAACTACCGCACCCAGCAGGACTACGACCTGGCAGCACAGCAGGATGTGGAAGCCTACGGCCTGGTGGATATCAGCACCGGCTACAAATTCAACCAGAACTACGACGTGCGCGTGGGCGTGAACAACGTCTTCGACAAGCAGATCCTACGCGGCGGCAACGCCAGCAGCTCCGGCGCCAACACCTATAACCAGCCTGGGCGCGCCGTGTTTGCCTCTTTGAATATTTCGTTCTGATCGATCGGCACAAGGACCTTCTGATGAGCGAAACCCCAACCTGGCTGCGCATCCTCTCGCGCAGCGGCGCAGCCCTGTTGGGTGGCTACGCCTTCAGTTATGCCAGCACCGCCTGCCTGGCGCGGATCCTGCCGCTGGCGCCGGCGGACGCGGTGATCGTCGCCACGCTGCCGGCGTTCGTCTTCTATACCCTGGCGATTCTCTGGGCCTTCGCCAGCCGTGACGCGCTGCGGGCCTGGGCGCCACTGGCGCTGGCGATGCCGTTGGCGTTGATTGGCTTCTGGCCGCAGGCGCTGCGGTGGCTGGCATGAAAAACACCTTCACTCAATCGATGGCCTGGCTGCACACCTGGGCCGGGCTGATCTTTGGCTGGCTGCTGTTCGCGATCTTTGTCACCGGCACCCTGGCGGTGTTCGACAAAGAGCTCAACCACTGGATGCAGCCAGAAATCCCGGCAAGTACAGTGTCCCAGGCCGATGCCGCCAAGCGCGCGATCAGCTACCTGCAACAGCACCAAGCCAACGCCGGCAACTGGGGTATCAGCTTGCCGACCGAACGCTCGCCGGGCTTGAGCGTGTCCACCGGCGATCGCCGCCACGGCGTGGTGGTGCCGCTCGACCCGAACAGCGGCGAGCCGCTTGCCGTACGTGACAGCGTCGGCGGCAACTTCTTCTTCCGCTTCCACTTCACCCTCGACCTGCCGCGCAACTGGGGCATTTTCGTGGTCGGCGCGCTGGCGCTGGTGATGCTTGCGGGGTTGATCACCGGCATCGTCATTCACAAGAAGATCTTCAAGGAGTTCTTTACCTTCCGCCCCGACAAAGGCCAGCGCTCGTGGCTGGACTTTCACAACGCCAGCGCGGTGTTGCTGCTGCCGTTTCACTTGATGATCACCTACACCGGCCTGGTGATTTTCATGATGATCTACATCCCCGCAGGCGTGGACGCCATTTTCGAGGGCGACAGCCGGGCCTACTTCCAGGCCCAGGGCAATGCCCGTGTGGAACAACCGCGACGGCTGGCCAAGACGCCCGCCGAGCTGGTCGAACTGGCGCCGCTGCTGGCCCAGGCCGAAGCTCGTCTCGGGCCAATTGGCAGCATTGGCATCCGTAACCCGAACACCGCCGCGGCGCTGATCGAAGTGCGGCCGGTGCTGGGTAACCGCATCGCGCTGACCAAAGGCAATGCAATGGTGTTCGACGGTGTCAGCGGCAAGCTGCTCAGCGACGTCCCCGAACTGCGCCCGGCGCCGCTGACTCAGCGGGTCATGGCCGGGCTGCATTTTGCGCAGTTTGGTGGCTACCCGATGCGCTGGCTGTACTTCATCTGCGGCTTGATCAGCTGCGCAATGATCGCCAGCGGGCTGGTGCTGTTCTGCGTCAAGCGTGGGCGCAAATATGCCGCTGCCGACAGCCGTGCCGATGCGGCGGCGCGACGTTGGTATCGCGTGGCTGAAGTGTGCAACGTCGGCTTTATCAGCGGCCTGATGGTCGCCTGTGTCGGCTTGCTGTGGGCCAGCCGACTGTTGCCAGCGGAGCTGGCGCAACGTGAGGCGTGGGAAGTGCGGGCGTTCTTTGGCCTGTGGCTGCTGGCGTTGCTGCATGCCGGCGTGCGCCCTGCCAAACAGGCATGGGTCGAGCAGTTGGCACTTTGCGCCGTGCTGTGCGGTGGCCTGGGTGTGCTGGGTATCTTTTCCGGCGGCGTCGACCACCTGCGCCTGGGTGTCGAGGTCACGGGCCTGGTGTTGGGTATTGGCCTGGCCTTGGCGGCATGGCGTGTGGCGTGCCCCAAACCGGTGGTGGTCAAGCCGCGCGCGGCGCGCACAATGGAGGCCAAGGCATGATCAGTCTGGTGACGGGTAGCCTGCTGTTTGCCTATGCCGGCATGCTCGGTTTGTGTCAGGGGCTGGAGCGCCATTACAAACAGGTGTGGCAACGGTCACCGTCGCCAGCGCTGCGCCTGAGCCTGCGCGCGCTGGGCTGGCTGGGGCTGCTGTTGAGCTTGCTGCTGTGCGCTCAGGCCTGGGGCTGGGCGATGGGCGCGGTGGCCTGGTTTGGGGTGATCTCGCTGGCAGCGGTGGTGCTGGTGCTGCTGCTGCCGTACTGGCCCAGGTTCGCCGTAGCGCTGGTGGCGGCAATACCGGCGTGGGGCGTGCTGCACCTGTTCGGTTGATCAGGCCAGCACGCCGCAGTCCTGCAGCCAGTGCTCGAAGCACTCAAACGTAGCGATGGCGGCGGCCACCGTCTGCGGGTGACTGGCGGCAGGCTGGTCGAGGCGCTGCAGGAAACTGCGCCAATGCGCGCCGGTCAGCGGCCCGTACACGTCGAGAAAGCGCGCGCCGTGGTCGCCGTCGATCCCCAGGCGCTCGGCCATCGCCCGCTTGAGCACCTGACCGCCGAGGGTCGAGCCTTCGATCACATACATCACGCCGAGCACGCTGGCTTCATCGGCAGTTGCCGGCAGCGCCTCGCAGCGGGGCAGGGCGGCAACCTCTGCGCGGCTCAGGCCCAATGCCTGAAGGTCATGTTCGAGCACTGTGGTCTTGGCCCGCTCGCTGCCTTGATGGTCTGTCAGTAGCGCTTGTAGCGGGGCATGGAAGCCATAGTAAGCCTGCATCAGCCGTCGATAGGCAGGCAGGTCGAAGTCATCACGGAAAAACGGCAAGCGGACTTCCAGGCGCTGGTGACAGGCTTGGGTACCTGCGCGCAGTGCGAGCAGAAGCGGACTGGGGGTGTGGGGCATTGGCGGCTCGGGTAAAAGGGTATGGCATCTAGACAGCATCCTACCGCAAGGTAGCGGTGGCAGCGTAGTATCAGCCCGCCTGAAGCCTGCGTTGGAGGACACCGGTGAAAGCTGTTCGCTTGACCTTGATCTGCCATGGACTGACCGATGCCCAGCGGCTCGGCCGTATGGCTTGCCCTGATGATGCGCTGGTTGCGCTGCCTTCTGCCGCTGAACTGATGGCTGATTACACGCAGGTAGTGTCAGCGCCCGAGCGCCGTACCCTCGACACCGCCGGTGTGCTGGGCGATCAGGTGATGAGCGAGCCGGCCTTGGCCGACGCTGATCTGGGTCGCTGGCAGGGATTGACGCTGAAGCAGTTGCAGCGCGAGCAGCCGGATGCGCTGGCGCAGTGGCTGAGCGATCCCTACAGTGCCTCCCACGGCGGCGAATCCCTGGCTCAGCTGAGCGAACGAGTGGCCGCCTGGCTTGCGGCGTTCAACAGCCCAGGCTCGACCTTGGCAGTGACTCATCCTCAGGTGATCAGGGCTGTGCTTGGGCAACTGCTCGACTGCCCGCTGGCTGCCCTGCAGCGCATCGATGTACTGCCCCTGGCAAAACTGCAGCTGAGCTTCAACGGGCAGTGGCGGGTGCGTCTGCTGTGACCTGACGCAAATGCTGGCAACGCCCGGTTGCACTTGGCGGCGCATCTGCAATGATCGTCAGGCCCGTTCAGGGCACCTCAAGGACTGCACAGGAATCAGCATGATGCACGTAACCCTCCCATGCCGGGCAGCCCTGCTCGGCCTCGCGTTGCTGCCGAGCCTGGCCGTAGCGGCTGGCCCGGAGCCGGTACCGGTATATCGGCAGATCAAGGACTGGATCGTTGGCTGCGACAACACCCGCGCCTGTACCGCCGTCGCCGCAGCGCAGGAAGATACCAATTCGCTGTGGCTGGTGGTGCACCGCGAGGCTGGTCTGAACGGTGCGCTGAGCCTGCGCGTGGTCGGCGGTGCTGCCTGGGATTCGCCGCCGCTACTCGACGGCCAGCCATTGACGGCCAGCTGGCACAAGCAGCGCGACGAATATCAGACCGTCCTGCAGGTGGACGGTGAGGCCGGTGCCGCGCTCGTGCGCCAGTTGCGCAACGGCGAGCGCCTGACAGCGGCCAGCAGCGACGGCGCGTTGCAGGCATCGCTGCAGGGCATCAGTGCGGCGCTGCTGCTGATCGATTCGGTGCAAGGCCGTATCGGCCACGCCAGCGCGTTGGTGCGCCCCGGCACTGCCGCAGATGCGAGCGTGCCACCAGCACCCGCTATGGCCAAGCTGCCGCTGTTCACCGCAGCGCCCGCGCTGGACCCTGCGCAGGCCGCCCAGATGCGCCGCGCGGTCATGGCCAAAGCCAAGGCCGATGGCGATGTATTTGATGAAGAGGGTGTGCGCAGCCTCGAACTGCAGCCACTCGACAGCCAGCACGCGCTGGCCCTGATCAGTTCGGAATGCGGCGCCTACAACTGCTCGTACACGCTGTACCGGGTTGGCCGCGCAGCGCCTTACGTGATCAGCGAGCTACCGTTCGAGGCGCTGGCAAGTGAGGTGGTCGACAGCCGCTTGACCGGCTATGTCGCGTTCGATTCGAACAGCGGCGAGCTGTATGGCTTCGACAAGGGCCGCGGGATTGGCGACTGCGGTGTCAACGAGATCTGGCGCTACGACGGTGAGCGCATGCGCTTGCTCAGCCTGGCCAAGATGGACCGCTGTGCGCAGGTTTCTTCAGAGTATTGGCCGGTGCTGTGGCGTGCCGGCAAGTAACGGCAAGGGCTGCGCTGCAGCCCCGGAAGAAGGTCAGAACGCCAGCTTGTAACCGATCAGCAGCAGCATCGCCGCCAGGCATGGGCGCAGGACGTTGTCGGAGATGCGCCCGCTGAGGTGGCTGCCCAGGTAGATGCCCGGCAGCGAGCCCAGCAACAGATAACCGAGCAGCGACCAGTCCATGTTGCCCATGCCGGCATGGCCAAGGCCCGCGACCAGCGTCAGCGGCACGGCGTGAGCGATCTCGGTGCCGACCAGGCGGCGGGTAACCAGGAACGGGTACAGCAGGAACAACGCTACCGTACCCAGGGCACCGGCGCCGATCGAGGTCAGGGTCACCATCACGCCGAGGATCACCCCGGTGAACACGGTCAGGCCGTTGAGGGTGCGATCGCTGAGGTGATAGTGGTCGCCGGCATGGCGGCTGGCAAAGGCCTGCAGGCGCGATTTGAACAGCAGCGCCAGCGCGGTCAGGATCAGCACCACAGCCAGGCCTTGCTTGATCACCGCATTCAGCGCCGAGGTGTCGGCATGCAGCGTGCTGAGGAACCACAGGGTTAGCGCCGCCGCAGGCACACTGCCCAGGCTGAGCCAGCCGGTGATCTTCCAGTCGATGTTCTTGTTGCGCCCGTGCACCCAGACGCCACTGGCCTTGGTGATAGCAGCATAGAGCAGGTCGGTGCCCACGGCAGTTGCAGGGTTGACGCCAAACCAGAGCAGGATCGGCGTCATCAACGACCCGCCGCCAACGCCAGTCATGCCAACGATGAAACCTACGATTAGCCCTGCAATGGTGAAACCGAAAGAACCTACATCCATACGTTACTCGACTGCCCAACTTGCCCGTGATCGGATGAGCGCAAGCATATAGGTAGTTGATATAGCCAAATAGATTTGTTGGTTATTAGGTTATAACCGGGTGCGGGAGGGTGTTGCGGGCAAGCCCCGCGCCGTAACTGGCGTGGGGCTTTGTTACGCGGGGCTGGATCAGATGCGGAAACTGCCGACCAGCTGCTTCAGACGCCCAGCCTGCTGGCTCAGCGCATCGCAGTGCTGCAGGGTCTCGTTGAGGTTCTGCACGCCTTGCTGGTTGAGGGTGTTGATCTGGGTGATATCCAGGTTGAGGCTCTCGACCACGGCGGTCTGCTCTTCGGTGGCGGTGGCCACCGACTGGTTCATACCGTCGATTTCACCGATCCGCTGCGTGACACTGGCCAGCCGCTCACCGGCCTTGTTGGCGACCTGCACGGTCTGCTCACTCGACACCTGGCTGGCGTTCATGGTGTGCACCGCCTCACGCGAACCGACCTGCAGGCTGGTGATCATGCGGTGAATCTCTTCTGCCGACTCCTGCGTACGGTGGGCAAGGTTGCGCACCTCGTCGGCAACCACGGCAAAGCCACGGCCGGCTTCACCGGCGCGGGCAGCTTCGATGGCAGCGTTGAGTGCAAGCAGGTTGGTCTGCTGGGAAATCCCCTTGATCACATCGAGGATCTTGCCGATGTCGTCAGTGCTGGTGTTGAGGATTTCGATCTGCTCGCACGACTCGCTGATCTTCAGCGACAGTGCGGTCATCGCCGTGATGGCATCGTCGACCACCTGGCGGCCGTCATGGGCCTGGTCGCTGGCGCCGCTGGCATGTTGCGAGGCGTCGGCGGCGTTGCGGGCAATTTCCTGGGTCGCGGCACCGAGCTGATTGATCGCTGCCGCGACGCTGTTGGTGCGCATGCTTTGCTCTTCCGAGCCGCTGATCGAGGCATTGGAGGCACTGACGACTTTTTCCGAGAGGTCATGGACCAGGCGGGTTGCCGAGGACACCTCGCTGATGGAAGCATGGATGCGCTCGACGAAGCGGTTGAACGAGGTCGCCAGTTCGCCGAACTCGTCCTGGTTCTGCACGGTGAGGCGGCGGGTCAGGTCGCCTTCGCCTTCGGCGATGTCGCGCATGGCGCGGCCCATGGTGGTCAGCGGGCGCATCAATACCGGGATCAGCAAACCGAGCAGACCGGCGATGGCCGCTACGGCAACCAGCATGGCAATGATTGCCGAAGTGCGGAACTGGCTTAGCGCGGCATAGGCCTTGTCCTTGTCGATGGACAGGCCGATATACCACTTGGCCGACGGCAGGCCGTTGATCGGGGCGAACGAGATCAGCCGCTCCTGGCCATCGAGCACCACGTCCTGCATGCCCGGCTCGACGCGCAGGTTGGCGGCAGGGTAGATGTCCTTGAGGTTTTTCATCACCTGGGTCTTGTCCGGGCTGACGATCACCTGGCCGTCGCGGTCGGCCAGAAACGCATGGCCGATGCCGCCGAAGTCGACCGAGTTGATGATCTCGACCAGGGTGTCGAGCGACAGGTCACCGCCGATTACACCGAGCAGTTGGCCGTCGGCCTTGGCTTTGACCGGGGTGGCAATGGTCACCACCAGGCCGCCGACGGCGCTCTGGTAGGGCGGCGTCAGCAGGGTCTGGCCGGCGCTGACAGCGGCGCTGTACCAGGGACGCTGACGCGGGTCGTAGGTATCGGGCATCTTCTCGTCAGGGCGCTGGGTGAATACGCCATTGGTCTGGCCCAGGTAGGTGAAGAGGAAGTTGCGGGTGTACGAAGGCTGGCCGATCAGTCCGGCCAGGTTATTGCCAGCACCTTGCTCGGCAATGTCTTCAGCGAGGTTTTCCAGCACCAGGATGCGTCCACTCATCCAGTTTTGCACGCTGCTGGCAGTCAATGCGCCGGCCTGCTGCACCGACGATTCCAGGTTCTGGCGAATCGTACTGCGCTGCAGGTAGTCGTTGTAGAGGGTAAACAGGGCAAATGCCAGCACCACGACACCGCAGGCACTGAGGAGAATCTTGTGGCGGAACTTCAGGTTCATGTTTCGAGACCTTGAGCCATGTTGAGAGGACGCCGGGCGCTTGTGACGCGATGACGGCTTACTTGATTTCTATCGGCTCAAGCCGGACAAAACTGATAGGCCAGTGCGGCTTTATTTAGTGCACGGCGACGGACGGTGAGCGTCGGCTGGTTTGCCCATGCTGCAGTGCATTGCGGCTAACGCTCAGTCAGCAGCTCGACCAGCATTCGCGCGCCCTGCGCCAGCGGCTGCTGTTTGCTCCAATAAGCATGCACGGGCAGCTCCAGGGCGTTCTGGGTATTGCCGAAATCCAGCTGCAGCAAGCGCCCGGCGGCGACCAGTGGGGTGACTCGGGAGGCCGGGAAGTCACCCCAGCCCAAGCCTGCCTCGACCAGCTGCAGGGCCAGATCGAGGCTGTTGCTGCGCCAGTGTGCGGCGCCGATCAGCGTGCGTGGATCAGCCAGTGGCAGCTCGCTGCTGCAGACCAGAATCTGGCGCACATTGACCAGGTCTTCGAGGTAGCGGATGCGCTTGCCGTTCAGGGCCGGATGATGCGGTGCCAGGGTTGCCAGTAGCGACTCCTTGCCGATGTTGTGAAAGCTGCGACGCGAGTCGACCTTGAGCTCGGCAAACGCCAGGCACAGGCTCACCCGTGCACTGTCGAGCAAGTGCAGGGCCTCATCCTGCGGCGCGCTGATCAGCTCGACGTCGAGCAGTGGATAGCGTGCGCTCAAGGTCGCAATGGCTTGCAGCAGGGGTTGGTGGTCGATGTCCGGCACCACCGCAATAGCCAGGCTGCTTTCCAGCCCTCTGGACAGCTCCAGCGCATGCACCTGCAAGCGGCCCAACTGGTCGCCGATCAGCCGTGCATGAGGCTCGAGTGCCAGTGCTTGCGGGGTAGGGCGGGCCTCACGCGGGCCTCGCTGAAACAGCGGGTAGCCAAGCTCGGCTTCGAGATTGCCGATTGCCATGCTCACCGCCGATGGCACCCGGCGCAAGGCGCGGGCGGCGGCCGAGAACGAGCCGTGGTCGAGGACGGCGAGAAACAGCTGGATCGTGTCGCTGGAAAAATTCATGGTCGGTCAGGCTCCTGTCAGCAAAGCTGATAGCAGCTGACTTTTCCTGTCAAGTCTACTGAAGCATCCTGCGCGTCTTCGGTGAACGCAAGACGTGAGGTAACGCTGTGCAAGGTGTCAAACGCAAACTGGTCTACGTGACTTTCTATGAGCTGATCGGCCTGTGCATGTCGACACTCGGCCTGGCTTATCTGTCCGACACCCAGGCGTCACATACCGGGCCGCTGGCGGTGATGATCACCACCATCGCGATGCTCTGGAACCTGATCTACAACAGCCTGTTCGAGTACTGGGAGGCGCGCCAGAGCAAGCGCGGGCGCAGCGTGGCGCGGCGGCTAGCGCATGCCATCGGTTTTCAGCTGACCCTGGTGATATACCTGATCCCGCTGATTGCCTGGTGGCTGGACATGACCTTGCTCGAAGCACTGGTGGTGGATCTCGCGTTCATTATCTTGGTGCCGTGCTACACCTTTGCCTACAACTGGGCATTCGATCGCCTGTTCGGCCTGCCCACCTCGGCCATGGCTACTGCTTGAGCAGCAGGCCATCCTCGATCTGCCCCGACAGGTAATACACCCCGGACATCGCCCCACTCTGGCGGTTGTCCATCAGCTCGCGCCACTCCTGGTTGAAGGCAACGTTGAGGATCACCCGCAGTTGCTCGACCATCTGCGGTTGCTCTTGGTCGTGGCTGATCATCGCGATGCCGGTAGCGGCTACCGAGATCAACGCCCCGGCGGCCTTGCCCACCGCCGCTGCCACCGCACTGGCAATACCGCGTGGGGCGAGCGTGGCGCTGAGCTTTTCACTGGCGCGAGTGGCCACAGACGACAGGCCGAGCTGGGTTTGGCTGGCGAGTTTGGCTGCCTGTTGATTGAGGTGCTGGCGCAGCGCAAGCCAGGCTGGTTGCTGCGCCAGGGGTTTGGCTCTGAGCAGTTGATAGAGGCTGGCATCCCGCGCAGCGGGTGGGCCCAGTGCGATTGCCTTGACCCGCGTGAGGCGTTGGCTGAGCTGGTCGGGCGGGGAGTTGTAGCGCTGGATGATGGCCGTCAGTTGCTGGGCAAACAGTTGCAGGTACAGCTCGCTGGCGCGGTCACGGATGGCTTCGGGGTTGATCTCCCGTGCCACCGGCTCGAGTACGCGCTGGTGATACTGCTCCTGCAGATACAACGCCAGGCGCTTCTCGGGTGGCTCGGCACCGTTGCCGCTGTTCATCTTGTACCAGGCGACTTTTAGGGTCAGCCACTGCTGCGTCCAGTAGCCGGTGAACCACGGGATGAAGTCGCTTTCGGTGCGTTTCTGCACCTCGTCCTTCCATACTCGCATCGAGCGCCGCGCATAGTCGTTGGCCGAGCCGGTGGCAGCCAGCGAGGCGTTGATCAGTTCGCGATCGACCTGCTGCCAGGCGCCGACACTCAGAGCGACCGGGGGCGGCGCAGTGGGCCGCTTGCCGGCACAGCCGCCTACCGCCAGCACCAGGCAGAGCAAGAGCAAGCCACCACGCGCATTCATGCCGGCGCCTCCTTGTGAAGAGGCTGAGGGGATCAGCTGATTATAGGTAGGCAGCGGCCCCGCGGCAGTTTTTGCTAAAGGCTGTGGTCCTGGCCGAGATCGAGCTTGGCTTCGAGCCGGTCCAGATGCTCGTGCATCAAGGTCAGCGCCGCGCTGCTGTCGCCACTTTCGACGGCATCGATGATCGCGGCGTGTTCTTCCCAGGCGCAGTGGTCGCAGCAGGGTGACTCATAGCGGGCGATGATCAACGAAGTCATCGGCACCAGGCCATTGAGAAAGCGCGCCAAGGGTGCGTTGGCGGCCATCTGCGCAAGCTTCAGGTGGAACTCGCCGCCGAGGCGGATCGCCGTGCAGCGCTCGCCCTGTTCATGGTGCTGGCGCTCGCGCTCGACCAGTTGCCGTAGTTGCCGGATCTGATTGGGGCGGGCCCGTTGGGTCGCCAGGGTGATCAGGGTGGTTTCGGCCAGGCGGCGGGCGCTGAGCACTTGCCGCGCCTGTTGCGGGTCGGGTGCGGCCAGGTGCGCGGTATGGCTTGGACGCTGCACCACCACTTGCTGATCGGACAAGCGCCCAAGCACCCGCCGGATCACCGTGCGGCTGACGCCAAAGGCGTCGCCCAGGGCCTGTTCCGGCAGTGCACTGCCAGGTGGCAGGCGCTGTTCGAGGATGGCGTCGAACAAGCGTGGGTAGATCTGCTCGGCAGAGAGGCGGGTCTCGCCGGCGCCGAGCAGGGCAGGCAGGGGCTGGGCGGCGTGGGCGCAAGCGGTCATGGTCGCTCTCCTGGAGTCATGGGCCGGGGTGTTCGTCCGGGATATTCAGTTCGATACCCATGCGCAGGCCTTCCTGGAGGATGTGCCGACGCATCTGGGCACTGGCCTGGGCGCTGTTCTTGTCACGGATGGCACGCACCACGGCTTCGTTCTCACGCAGGCGCGCAGCCAGGTGCTCGGGCGAATTGCGCAGCATGTCGGCGCTTTGCTTGAGGGCATTGCCGGTCTGTTGCACCACGCTCTGGAAAATCGGGTTGGTGGTCAGGGCAAACAGCTCCTGATGGAAGGCGATGTAGGCGTTGACGCCGGCTTCGCTGTCGCTGGCGTCTAGCGCCTCGCGCATGTCCATCAGGGTCAGGCGCAGTTGGCCTATGTCCTGGCTGTTGGCCGACTGCGCGACCAGGCCGACAATAAACGGCTCAAGGGTGTAACGCAGTTCGAGCACGTCGGCCAGGCTGGCAGCGCCGACGGCGTCGCCGACCGGCTCCTGCGCTGCGGCGGCGTCAGCGTCCAGGACCAGCACCCCTTTGCCCGGCAGCGAGCGCACCAGGCCGAGGGTTTCGAGGACGGTTACCGCTTCGCGCAGGCTCGGCCGGCTGATGCCCATCTGTTCGGCCAGCTCGCGCTGGCCGGGCAGCATTTCACCGCTGCGCCACTGGCCGCGGGCCAGCGCCTGGCGCAGTTTTTCCACTACTGATGTGACCACGGTCGATGAACTGATCATGGGTCGTTTCCTGATAAAAGTTGCATAACGCTCCTGATACAGGCCGGCATCGCTGCCGGCCTGTATCAATCAGAACTCCTGTTGATGGGCGATGGGTTGTTTGCGCGGCTGGTGGGCAAAGCCCGGTTTGCCGCTGAGCACGTTGTTGGCGCGCTCCAGGTCGATGTCTTTTTCCCAGCGGGCGATGGCCACGGTGGCGACGCAGTTGCCGATCAGGTTGGTCAGGGCGCGACCGATACCCATGAACCAGTCCACTGCCAGCACCAGCACCAGGCCAACCACCGGGATCGCCGGCACTGCGGTCAGCGTGGCTGCGAGGATCACCAGTGCCGAGCCGGGGATGCCGTGGGCGCCTTTGGAGGTGACCAGCGATACCAGCAAGATGGTCATCAGGTCAGTCATGGCCAGCGGCGTGCCGGTGGCATTGGCGATGAACACGATGGCCAACGTCAGGTAGATCGAGAAACCGTCGAGGTTGAACGAGTAGCCGGTAGGGATCACCAGGCCAACCGTCGAGCTACCGATACCGAGGTGCTCGAGCTTGCGCATGATCTGCGGCAGTACAGCGTCGGACGAAGCGGTGCCCATGACGATGGTCAGCTCTTCACGCAGGTACTTGATCAGTGGCAGCAGGCGCAGGCCCGACAGGCGCATCACGGTGCCGAGCACGACCAGCACGAAGCCGGCGCAGGTCAGGTAGAACAGCGCGACCAGGCCGCCCAGGTGGTGCAGCGACTCCAGGCCATATTTACTGGTAGTGAAAGCGATCGCGCCGAACACGCCAATCGGTGCCAGGCGCACGATCATGCCCATGATGCGGAAGATCACGTGGCTGAGTTCGTTGATCAGGCGCGAAATGCCTGACGCGGCTTCACCAACCAGGTTCAGGGCACTGCCGAACAGCACCGAGAACAGCAGAACCTGCAGGATGTTGTTGTCGGCGAAGGCGCCGATGACCGAGGTCGGGATCAGGCCCATTAGGAAGGTGGCGGTGCTGTGCACCTGCTGGCCGCGGTCGGCGAGGCCATTGGCGTCGGCAACAGACAGTTGATCCAGATGGATGTTGGCGCCGCTACCGATGCCGGTACTGAAGGCGAACACCAGGCCGATGACCAGGGCAATAGTTGTCAGTACCTCGAAGTAGATCACCGACTTGAGGCCGATGCGCCCGACCTTTTTCAGGTCGCCGGCACCGGAAATGCCACTGACCACCACGCAGAACACGATCAGGCCGATGAGCATCTTGATCAGCTTGATAAAGCCGTCGCCGAGGGGTTTCAACTGGAGGGAGACCTCAGGGAAGCTGAGGCCGCAAACGATACCAAGGACCAGCCCTAGCACCACCTGAAGGAAAATCGAACGCGAGCACCACTTAAGCATGGGAGGAGTCTCAGATCGGTGTCCTTGCTTCGATGGAGCAGCGGGCCAAAGAGCGCAGGACTTAATTATTGTGGTCTTACCGGTTTGTTCAGTGCCCGATCATAAAACCGCGAAATTTCCTACATTGCAAGTGAATTTGGCCTGACCGGTCTGACCAGTTGCGAGCTATTGCATCTGGCCGCTCTGGCGCGGGAAATTACCTGTGCAAGCGCTCGAGCCAGAGCAATTTGCTGTGCAGGGTGCGGCAGATGCCGCTTGAACCCAAACGGCGCTAGCCAGTGCGCTGATGCTTTGGCCTCATTTCCATTCTCGGCATGGACACGTAGAATCCGCCGCTTTTGCTTGAGCGGCCGCCTGATCTGTATGGATGAAGCGGTTCAAGCGCTGGGCCAGGATGGCATATGGACGATAACTACCGCGCGGCCGTGGACGCGGCCGCGATTTTTTCCGAAGCCGACCTGAGCGGGCGTATCACCTACGTCAACCAGCAGTTTTGCAGCATCTCCGGCTACAGCCGGGAGGAACTGCTCGGCGCCAACCACCGGATCCTCAATTCGGGCCTGCACGAGCCTGAGTTCTTCCTCGACATGTGGCGCGCGCTGGTGGCCGGGCAGGTCTGGAAAGGCGAGATCTGCAACCGTGCCAAGGACGGTTCGTTGTATTGGGTCGACAGCACCATGGTGCCGTTGATTGATCCGGCGTCGGGTAAGGTTCGCAAGTACGTTTCGATCCGCTTCGACGTGACCGAAAAGCGCCAACTGCTGCACACCCTGCAGTGGCGGGTCGGACACGATGTGTTGACCGGGCTGCCCAATCGCGCCTACCTGTCCGATCTGCTCAATCAGGCCCTGGCTTTCTCTCGCAGAGAGAACATTCCGTTGGCCGTGTGCATGCTTGATCTGGACCGGTTCAAGGCGGTCAACGACGGCTACGGGCATGCTGCGGGTGACCGGTTGCTGGTGGAAGTGGCGAGCCGTCTGCAAAAGATCTTGCGCGCAGGGGACTCGGTGGCGCGGCTGTCAGGGGATGAGTTTGTGCTGATCCTGCGCCATGTAAAGGACAGTGACCAGCTGCATGCAGGCCTGCAGCGCATCCTCGATGCCCTGGCGGCGCCTTATCCGTTACGCGAGCAGACCGTGATCGTCAGTGCGAGCATCGGCGTTACCCTGTTTCCGCAGGATGACGAGGATGCCGACACCCTGGTGCGCCATGCCGATCAGGCCATGTATGTTGCCAAGCAGCGCGGGCGCAACCGTTACCACCTGTTCGACGTGACGCAGGAGCTTGAACTCAAGGCCACTCACCAGACCGTGGCGCGGGTTCGCCAGGCCCTGCATGACGGTGAGCTGTGCCTGCATTACCAGCCCAAGGTGAATATGCGCAGCGGGGAAGTGCTGGGCTTTGAAGGGCTGCTGCGCTGGCAGCACCCGCTCAACGGAATGGTGATGCCTGGAGATTTTCTGCCATTGGTCGAGCAGACCGACCTGATCGTCGAACTGGGCGAATGGGTGATCGAGCAGGCCTTGAGGCAATTGCAAAGCTGGCACACGCAAGGTCATCAATGGTCGGTCAGCGTCAACATCGCTGCGCGTCATTTGCAGCGCGCTGATTTTGCCGAGCGTCTGGAGCAATTGCTGGCGCGCCATGCCTCGGTCGATCCGGCGCTGCTGGACCTGGAGATCGTCGAGTCGGTCGCCATCGAGAATATCCAGCACGTCAGCCAATGCCTGGCGGCTTGTCAGGGCCTTGGGGTGCGTTTCTCGCTGGACGACTTCGGTACCGGCTATTCCTCGCTCAGCTACCTGAAGCGATTGCAGGCGCAGACGATCAAGATCGACAAGTCGTTCGTGCGGGACATTTTGCATGATCAGGATGACCTGGCTCTGACCCGGGCGGTGATCGGCCTGGCTCGGGCCTTTGGTCGCGAGGTCATCGCCGAGGGTCTTGAGACTCACGAGCACGGCCTGGTATTGATGGCGCTGGGCTGTGATCTGGCTCAGGGGTATGCGATTGCGCGGCCCATGCCGGCGGCGGATGTGCTGGTGTGGGCGCACGGCTACGTGCAGCCAGAGCAGTGGCCTGGTGGAGTGCTCAAACGTATCTGACGAACTGGGCTCAAAAAAAACGGCACATGAGTGCCGTTTTTTACGCTGTAGCAGCCTTGGCCACCGTTGGCGTTGACCTTATTTATGCAGCTCTTGCGCCGCATACAAGGTGTTTTCCAGCAGGCAGGCGCGAGTCATCGGCCCAACGCCGCCTGGTACCGGCGTAATCCAGCCGGCACGGGGCAGGGCGGTCTCGTAGACCACATCGCCGACCAGCTTGCCGTCTTCCTGGCGGTTGATGCCGACGTCGATGACGATTGCGCCCGGCTTGATCCATTCACCCTTGACCAAGCCCGGCTTGCCCGCCGCAACCACGACCAGATCGGCACGGCCGACGTGTTCGGCCAGATCCTTGGTGAAGCGGTGGGTAACGGTCACGGTGCAGCCAGCCAGCAGCAGCTCCATGGCCATCGGCCGGCCAACGATATTCGAGGCGCCGACGACCACAGCGTCCATCCCGTACAGGTCCTGGCCGGTGCTTTCCAGCAGGGCCATGATGCCTTTCGGGGTGCATGGGCGCAGTAGCGGGATGCGCTGGGCGAGGCGGCCGACGTTATACGGATGGAAACCGTCGACGTCCTTGTCCGGGCGAATCCGCTCGAGCAGCAGCGAAGCGTCGAGGTGCGCTGGCAACGGCAGCTGCAGGAGGATGCCGTCGACTGCGGCGTCCTCATTGAGCTGGTCGATCAGGTCGGTCAGCGCTTGCTGGGAGGTTTCGCTGGGCAGGTCGAACGCCTGGGAGATAAAGCCGACCTCTTCGCAGTCCTTGCGCTTGTGCGATACATAGACTTGGGAGGCGGGATCGGTGCCGACCAGGATCACTGCCAGGCCTGGCGTGCGCAGGCCTTGCTGGCGGCGCTCCACGACCTGTTGAGCGATCTGCTGGCGCAGGTTGGCGGCGATCGCCTTGCCATCGATAAGGTGTGCAGTCATAGACGCGTGATTAACCATCGAGAAAGAAACAGATAGAATGGCGCATTCTCGCACGACACGGCCCGAGGGCAAAGGCGGGTGGTCGGGCAAATCCTCTAACTCCTTCAATAATTTCGATTTTTTAGAGAAAGGTGTTGACGCTTTTACAGCTCGTCTATAACATTCGGCGCACTTGTCGGGCACAGCCTATCACTGGTTGGCGAAGTCGGGCAGAATGGGTGGTTCGCAGCGTTGCTGCCAGCCCCTGTGAGGTTAGGCAGATTGCTTATGTGCCCGTAGCTCAGCTGGATAGAGCATCCGCCTTCTAAGCGGATGGTCGCAGGTTCGAGTCCTGCCGGGTGCGCCATTAGGCAGCTTAGGCACGCAAGTGATGCAGTAACGTAATGCCGCTATATGGTGGGCGTAGCTCAGTTGGTAGAGCGCCGGATTGTGATTCCGGTTGTCGTGGGTTCGATTCCCATCGTCCACCCCATATTTTTCGAAGGCGCCTTGATTGAACGATCTGGCGCCTTTGATTTAAGTGTTGCATGCGGATGTGGTGGAATTGGTAGACACACTGGATTTAGGTTCCAGCGGCGCAAGCTGTAAGAGTTCGAGTCTCTTCATCCGCACCATGCTTCAAGGTTTCAACGCAGTACCGCACTATGGTGGGCGTAGCTCAGTTGGTAGAGCGCCGGATTGTGATTCCGGTTGTCGTGGGTTCGATTCCCATCGTCCACCCCATATTTATATTAAAGGCGCCTCGATCGAATGATCAGGCGCCTTTTTTTTGCCTTCTTTTCGAGGTGGTCCGTCATTTGGCTGGCGCCGCCTTCGCATGATGCAGGCTGTCGGGGGTGGCTTGCGCGAATAACCTGCTGATTCTATTGGTTTTTTATTCTTGTTGGTCGGTTTCTTGCTAGGTGGGAGGCCTGCCGCTGGTCTACTGGCGCGCCACTCTCGTGCATACAAGGATCAACCATGAAAGTCTGCCATACCAATCGAGACAACTTTTATCGTTTGCTGGGTGCAGTATTCCAGTCGCTTGAAAAGCGCCCATTGGTGGCGGAGCTGGGTGTGCTCCGCGGGGAAAACGCATTGAAGATGTATGCGGCCATGGAGCCGGAACGTATGGTCCTGATTGACAGCTGGAGCGCTGCGGCCAACGATGCCTACAGCCCATTCGACGAGCTGCCGGAGTGGGTCGCACCGGTTGATGCCTACGAGTACTACTATGGCGGCTCTATGCACGACCCGGCGACCTGGGATGCGCTCTATGACGAGTGCGCAGCGAAGTTCGTCGACAAGCCGGAAGTGAGCATGATCCGCGCCGATACCATCAGTGCCATCGACAAGGTCCGCCAACAAACCGGCATTCATCAGTTTGACCTGGTGTATGTCGATGCCAATCATCAGTACGAATACGTCCTGCGCGATATGATGCGCTATCAGGAGTTTCTCGGTGAAGATGGCATCATGATGCTCAATGATTGCTGCCACAGCGTCATGGGCACCAAGCAGAATCTGGGTGTTCTCGAGGCGTTGGGCAGTTTCATGAAGCGCACCGACTTCATCCCTGTCGCAGTCACCAATACGGATTGGTCGGACGTGATTCTTGTGCGCCGCAATTCCAAGCTGGTGCAATTGTTCGATGTGGCGCTGACCAACTCCGACGTGCCCTATGTAGAGATCCCACATCAGCTGATTACAGCGGCACGTGTAGTCTACGGTGCGCAGCGTCATAACATCAGTTTCGTCTGATCGCGACCATTATTGCCGCAAAGGTCTTGGGCGGCCCCTGCTGATTGGGGCTAGCCCGCAGGTGCACCTCGTCGGGCCACTCGTGCTCGGCGTCTGTAGCCTCTGGACGCGCTTTGGCACGCTGCGCTGGTGACAATTCAGTAAAAGCTGATAGATTTCAGCTGGTTGAATTGCGGCCAGCTGCCGCCAGAGGAAATACCCGATGATAGCCAAAGAAGCTCGCCAGGCGCTGGCACTGCAACGCTTTGCCGAGGCCAATCCGCAGATGCTCGAAGAGATCCGCGAATTGAGCCCGCGCGAGCAGGCTCAGCAGATCCAGTGGGCCTTTGATGATGCAGCGCAGGAGCAGGGCATCGAGCCCTGGGAGCTGACCCTGCAACTGGTCGCTCAGAGCCCTGAAGAACTGCACGCCATGCGTCTTGAGGTGCACCGTGAGGTGGCCGAGGCGTTGGGCATGGAGTGGGATGAGTACTGCGCGTTCAACGAGATCGACCCCGAGCACGGCTGATTGCCGCCGTGTTTGTTTGACAAGGTTTTTCAGTCAGGGGCTGCGGCTGCCTGCGTGCAGCCCTTTATAGATGAGGCCTGGCGCATTTTGCGCAGGGTTTTCCATGAAATCGATCGGCGAGGTTTCCCGTCGTCTTGAGTGGGGTGACTTCTGGTGCGTGAGTCACTAGAATGCTTGCCCTTGATTCTGGAGTCGGGCTTTCGCCGGCTAACGTCTGTGCAACGAGGAATATCCATGCAAGTTTCGGTTGAAAACACTTCCGCTCTCGAGCGCCGCATGACCATCGCCGTCCCGGCCGAGCGCGTCGAGACCGAAGTCAACAAGCGTCTGCAGCAGACTGCCCGTCGCGCCAAGGTTGCGGGCTTCCGCCCTGGCAAGGTGCCAATGAGCGTGATCCGCCAGCGTTACGAAGAAGCTGCCCGTCAGGAAGCCTTCGGTGACCTGGTTCAGTCGTCCTTCTACGAGGCTGTGGTTGAGCAGAAGCTGAACCCGGCTGGCGCCCCGGCCGTTGAGCCAAAGTCCTTCGAAAAAGGTAAGGACCTGGAATTCGTTGCCATCTTCGAAGTGTTCCCAGAGTTCACCGTTGCCGGCTTCGACTCGATCAACGTCGAGCGTCTGAGCGCCGAAGTGGCTGATGCTGACCTGGACAACATGCTGGAAGTCCTGCGCAAGCAGAACACCCGCTTTGAAACTGTCGAGCGCGCTGCGCAGATCGACGACCAGGTCAACATCGACTTCGTCGGCAAGGTTGACGGTGAAGAGTTCGCCGGTGGCTCGGCCAAGGGCACCCAGCTGGTACTGGGCTCCGGCCGCATGATCCCAGGCTTCGAAGATGGCCTGGTAGGCGCCAAAGCTGGCGAAGAGCGCGTTGTCAACGTGACCTTCCCAGAGGACTACCAGAACCTCGACCTGGCTGGCAAAGCTGCTGAGTTCACCATCACCGTGAACAGCGTTTCGGCTCCCCAGCTGCCTGAGCTGAACGAAGAGTTCTTCGCCCAGTTCGGCATCAAGGAAACCACTCTGGAAGGCTTCCGCACCGAAGTTCGCAAGAACATGGAGCGTGAACTGCGCCAGGCGATCAAGACCAAGGTAAAAAACCAGGTCATGGACGGTCTGCTGGCCGCCAACCCGATCGAAGTGCCAAAAGCGCTGCTGGAAAACGAAGTCAACCGTCTGCGCGTACAGGCTGTTCAGCAGTTCGGTGGCAACATCAAGCCTGAGCAACTGCCGGCAGAGCTGTTCGAAGAACAAGCCAAGCGCCGCGTCGTGCTGGGTCTGATCGTGGCTGAAGTGGTCAAGCAGTTCGACCTCAAGCCTGACGAAGGCAAGGTTCGCGAGATGATCGAAGAAATGGCTTCCGCTTACCAGGAGCCAGAGCAGGTCATCAGCTGGTACTACAAAAACGACCAGCAGCTGAACGAAGTGCGTTCGGTTGTGCTGGAAGAGCAAGTTGTAGATACTGTCCTGCAGAAAGCGACTGTGACCGACAAATCGGTCTCGTACGAAGAAGCAGTAAAACCAGCACAGGCTCCTGCCGAAGCTGAGTAATCTGCAGCTCTCGTAGGAAACCACCACAAGCCAGCCTTCGCGCTGGCTTGTGCGTATTCAAGCCATGACTATTTGGGAGTGAGTGCAGGACATGTCCCGCAATTCTTATATTCAGCAGAGCTCTGACATCCAGGCCGCAGGCGGTCTGGTCCCGATGGTTGTCGAGCAGTCCGCCCGCGGCGAACGCGCCTATGACATCTACTCGCGCCTCTTGAAGGAGCGGGTGATCTTCCTGGTAGGTCCTGTAGAAGACTACATGGCCAACCTGGTAGTGGCACAGATGTTGTTCCTCGAAGCGGAAAACCCGGACAAGGATATCCATCTCTACATCAACTCACCGGGCGGTTCGGTGACTGCGGGCATGTCGATCTACGACACCATGCAGTTCATCAAGCCGGATGTCTCCACCATCTGCATCGGCCAAGCCTGCAGCATGGGTGCCTTCCTGTTGACCGCGGGTGCCAAGGGCAAGCGTCACTGCCTGCCGAACTCGCGCGTCATGATCCACCAGCCGCTTGGCGGCTTCCAGGGTCAGGCCACCGACATCCAGATCCACGCCCAGGAAATCCTCAGCATCAAGGCCCGTCTCAACGAGCTGCTGGCCTACCACACTGGCCAGGATCTGGAGACGATCCAGCGTGATACTGAGCGTGACAACTTCATGAGCGCGCAGCGCGCGGCCGAGTACGGCCTGGTCGACTCGGTATACGACAAGCGGCAACTGGCGTCCTGATCCTCAGGGCCAGAGCAGGCAGGCGTCAAAAGCGCCTGCCTGCGGACTTGAAAAAGCCCGCAATTGCCTTCATCTTGTGTTGCAAGCCTACCGGATTGGATCGATCGAATGACTGACACCCGTAACGGCGAGGACAGCGGCAAATTGCTTTATTGCTCCTTCTGCGGCAAAAGCCAGCACGAAGTGCGCAAATTGATTGCTGGGCCCTCGGTATTTATCTGCGACGAGTGCGTCGACCTGTGCAACGACATCATCCGAGAGGAGGTGCAGGAAGCCCAGGCCGAAAGCAATGCGCACAAATTGCCTTCGCCGAAAGAAATCAGCGGCATCCTTGACCAGTACGTGATTGGTCAGGAGCGCGCGAAGAAGGTGCTCGCGGTAGCGGTGTACAACCACTACAAGCGCCTGAATCAGCGTGACAAGAAGGGCGACGAAGTCGAACTCGGCAAGAGCAACATTCTCCTGATCGGGCCGACTGGCTCGGGCAAGACGCTGCTCGCCGAAACCCTGGCACGCCTTTTGAACGTACCGTTTACCATTGCCGACGCCACCACCCTGACCGAAGCCGGTTATGTTGGTGAGGACGTCGAGAACATCATTCAGAAGCTGCTGCAAAAGTGCGACTACGACGTGGAGAAGGCCCAGATGGGCATTGTCTACATCGACGAAATCGACAAGATTTCGCGCAAGTCGGACAACCCGTCGATCACCCGTGACGTTTCGGGTGAGGGCGTGCAGCAAGCGCTGTTGAAGTTGATTGAAGGCACCGTGGCTTCCGTGCCGCCGCAAGGTGGTCGCAAGCACCCGCAACAGGAATTCCTGCAGGTTGATACCCGCAATATCCTGTTCATTTGCGGTGGCGCATTCTCTGGCCTCGAGAAGGTCATCCAAGGCCGTTCCACCAAAGGTGGCATTGGTTTTGGTGCAGAAGTGCGCAGCAAGGAAGAAGGCAAGAAGGTTGGTGAATCCCTGCGTGAGGTCGAGCCTGACGATCTGGTCAAGTTCGGTCTGATCCCTGAGTTCGTTGGCCGTCTGCCGGTGTTGGCTACCCTCGACGAGTTGGACGAAGCTGCGCTGATGCAGATTCTGACCGAGCCGAAGAACGCCCTCACCAAGCAGTACGCCAAGCTGTTCGAGATGGAAAGCGTGGACCTCGAGTTCCGCAGCGACGCTCTCAAGGCCGTCGCGCGCAAGGCTCTGGAGCGCAAAACCGGCGCCCGTGGCCTGCGTTCGATTCTCGAAGGCGTGTTGCTCGACACCATGTACGAGATTCCTTCGCAGAAGGAAGTCAGCAAGGTGGTGATCGACGAGAGCGTCATCGAAGGTACCTCGCAGCCGTTGCTCATTTACGAGAACAACGAGCCGCAGGCCAAAGCCGCACCGGACGCCTGATCCAGGCAGCCGTTGTGAAAAATGAAAGGGGCCTTCGGGCCCCTTTCTGCTTTTCCCGCTTAAGTGCTTGTAATTTGAAGGACCTACCCCCACATTAGGTCCAAGCACTATTTCCACCGGATTCGGCCATAAGGCCGCTGTAGAGGCGAAATCATGAAGACAACCCTCGACTTGCCTCTTTTGCCATTGCGCGATGTCGTCGTTTACCCGCACATGGTTATCCCGCTGTTTGTGGGGCGCGAAAAATCCATCGAAGCCCTCGAGGCGGCGATGACGGGCGAAAAGCAGATCCTGCTGCTTGCCCAGAAAAACCCTGCCGATGATGATCCAGGTGAAGACGCCCTGTACCGCGTCGGCACCATCGCCACTGTCCTGCAGCTGCTGAAACTGCCCGATGGCACCGTCAAGGTCCTGGTCGAAGGTGAGCAGCGCGGCGCTGTCGAGCGTTTCAACGAGGTTGATGGGCATGTCCGTGCCGACGTCAGCCTGATCGATGAAACCGACGCCCCAGAGCGTGAGTCGGAAGTGTTCGTGCGCAGCTTGCTGTCGCAGTTCGAGCAGTATGTGCAGTTGGGCAAGAAAGTCCCGGCTGAAGTACTGTCCTCGCTCAACAGCATCGAAGAGCCGGGTCGCCTGGTCGATACCATGGCCGCGCACATGGCGCTGAAGATCGAGCAGAAGCAAGAGATCCTCGAGATTGTCGACCTGCAGGCGCGGGTCGAGCACGTGCTGGCCTTGCTGGATGGCGAGATCGACCTGCTGCAGGTTGAAAAACGCATCCGCGGCCGGGTCAAGAAGCAGATGGAGCGCAGCCAGCGCGAGTACTACCTGAATGAGCAGATGAAGGCCATTCAGAAGGAGCTTGGTGATGGCGATGAAGGCCACAACGAAGTCGAAGAGCTGAAAAAGCGCATCGATGCCGCTGGCCTGCCCAAAGATGCCCTGATCAAGGCTCAGGCTGAGCTGAACAAACTCAAGCAGATGTCGCCTATGTCGGCTGAAGCTACCGTGGTGCGGACCTACCTCGACTGGCTGGTGCAGGTGCCATGGAAAGCCCAGAGCAAGGTCCGCCTGGACCTGGCCAAGGCTGAAGAAATTCTCGACGCCGACCACTATGGCCTTGACGAGGTCAAGGAGCGCATCCTTGAGTATCTCGCTGTACAGAAGCGTGTGAAAAAGATCCGTGGTCCTGTGCTGTGCCTGGTTGGCCCGCCTGGCGTCGGCAAGACCTCGCTGGCCGAGTCGATCGCCACTGCTACCAATCGCAAGTTCGTCCGGATGGCCCTCGGTGGCGTGCGTGACGAGGCCGAGATTCGTGGTCACCGGCGTACCTACATCGGCTCCATGCCGGGCCGCCTGATCCAGAAAATGACCAAGGTTGGCGTACGTAACCCGCTGTTCCTGCTTGACGAGATCGACAAGATGGGCAGCGACATGCGCGGCGATCCGGCCTCGGCACTGCTGGAAGTACTCGATCCCGAGCAGAACCACAATTTCAACGACCATTACCTGGAGGTCGATTACGACCTGTCCGACGTAATGTTCCTGTGCACCTCGAACTCGATGAACATCCCTCCGGCGCTGCTCGACCGAATGGAAGTCATCCGTCTGCCGGGTTACACCGAAGACGAGAAGATCAACATCGCGGTCAAGTACCTGGTGCCCAAGCAGGTCAAGGCCAACGGCCTGAAGAAGGACGAGCTGGACATCGATGTCTCGGCGATCCGCGACATCATCCGCTTCTATACCCGCGAAGCCGGTGTGCGTGGCCTCGAACGTCAGATTGCGAAGATCTGCCGCAAGGTGGTCAAGGAGCACAGCGGGCAGAAATCGGTGAAGGTCAAGGTCACCAGCGAGCAGCTCGAGCATCACCTGGGCGTACGCAAGTTCCGTTACGGCCTGGCTGAGCAGCAGGATCAGATCGGTCAAGTGACCGGCCTGGCCTGGACCCAGGTGGGCGGGGAATTGCTCACCATCGAGGCGGTAGTGATCCCTGGCAAGGGCCAGTTGATCAAGACCGGTTCGCTCGGTGACGTCATGGTCGAGTCGATCACGGCGGCGCAAACCGTGGTTCGCAGCCGTGCCCGTAGTCTGGGGATCGCCGCTGACTTCCACGAGAAGCGCGACGTTCACATCCACATGCCTGAAGGCGCGACGCCGAAGGATGGCCCGAGCGCAGGCGTTGGCATGTGCACCGCATTGGTCTCGGCACTGACCCAGATCCCGGTACGCGCCGACGTGGCCATGACCGGCGAGATCACCTTGCGTGGTCAGGTTCTGGCCATCGGCGGGCTCAAGGAAAAGCTCCTTGCAGCGCACCGGGGTGGGATCAAGACGGTGATCATTCCCGAAGAGAACGTTCGTGACCTGAAAGAGATTCCGGACAACATCAAGCAGGATCTTCAGATCAAACCGGTCAAATGGATTGACGAAGTCCTCCAAATTGCGCTGCAATACGCCCCCGAGCCCTTGCCAGATGTGGCTCCGGAGATCGTCGCGAAGGATGACAAGCGCGACAGCGATGCCAAGGAAAGAATCAGCACGCACTAATACGTTTCACGCTGGGGGGCTTTCCTTGACAGTTTTTTCGGGCCCTTGCTATAAAGCGGCACGCTCGTGTCAACAGGCCACCCAGCGCTCGTTTTGCACGCACTAATTTTTACACGCACTAATTACATACTTAGAAACATACTTAAATTAGAGATATAAGGGGACTTAGAGTGAACAAGTCGGAACTGATTGACGCTATCGCCACATCTGCTGATATTTCGAAAGCCACCGCCGGTAAGGCTCTGGATGCAGTGATCGACTCCGTACAGGGCGCTCTGCAAAAAGGCGACGACGTGGTTCTGGTAGGTTTCGGTACTTTCACGGTCAAAGACCGTGCCGAGCGCACTGGCCGTAACCCGCAAACCGGTGCTGCGATCAAGATCGCCGCCGCCAAGGTTCCTGGCTTCAAGCCTGGCAAAGGCCTGAAAGACGCTGTCAACTAAGTCGTCTGTTCAGCCGGCCGCGGCGCTACCGTGGCCAATCGCGTGACGGCGGGACGCAAACGTTCCCGCCGTCACGCTCGCTTCGAGAAGGCGCATCTTCGGATGCGCCTTTCTTCTATCAGGACTCTACCCACGCTCCGCGGTTGACGACGCAGTGGTACAACCGTTTCTGGGGGACGCATGCTGCAGAATATCAGGGACAATTCACAGGGTTGGATTGCCAAGACCATCATCGGCCTTATCGTCGTGCTGATGGCATTGACGGGCTTCGAGGCGATTTTTCAGGCCGCCAGCCATAGCCAGGACGCCGCCAAGGTAAACGGTGAAACCATCAGCCAGAACGAGCTGAGCCAGGCTGTCGATATGCAGCGCCGCCAGCTGATGCAACAGCTGGGCAAGGACTTCGATCCTGCTCTGCTGGACGAAAAGATGCTGCGTGAAGCAGCGCTCAAAGGCTTGATCGATCGCAAATTGCTGTTGGAAGGTGCCAAGGACGCGAAATTTGCATTCTCCGAGGCGGCGCTGGATCAAGTGATCCTGCAAACGCCTGAGTTCCAGGTTGATGGCAAGTTCGATGCAAACCGCTTCGACCAGGTCATTCGCCAGATGGGCTACGGGCGCCTGCAGTTCCGCGAGATGCTCGCCGAAGAAATGCTCATCGGCCAGCTGCGCACCGGGCTTGCCGGCAGCAGCTTTGTCACCGACAAACAGGTCGAGGCGTTTGCGCGTCTGGAAAAACAGACCCGCGACTTCGCCTCGCTGACCTTCAAGGCCAACCCGGCGGCGGTCAAGGTCAGTGATGAAGAGGTCAAGGCGCACTACGACCAGCACGCCAAGGAGTTCATGACGCCGGATCAGGTCGTCATCGACTACATCGAGCTGAAGAAGTCGGCGTTCTTCGACCAGGTCAAGGTCGATCCGGCCGAGCTGCAAGCGCTGTACGAGAAAGAGATCGCCAACCTGGCCGAGCAACGCCATGCCGCGCACATCCTCATCGATGTCAACGACAAGGTCAGCGATGCCCAGGCCAAGGCCAAGATCGAAGAGATCCAGCAGCGTCTGGCCAAGGGTGAAGACTTCGCCGCCCTGGCCAAGGAGTTCTCGCAGGATGCCGGTTCCGCTGCCAGCGGTGGTGATCTTGGCTTCGCCGGCCCTGGTGCTTACGACGCCGAGTTTGAAGATGCCCTGTACAAGCTGAACAAGGACCAGGTGTCGCAGCCGGTTCGCAGCGAGTTTGGTTATCACCTGATCAAGCTGCTGGGTGTCGAGGCGCCGCAAGTGCCGACCTTCGCCAGCCTGAAAGACAAGCTGACCCGCGAGCTGAAAACCCAGCAGGTCGAGCAGCGCTTCGTTGAAGTGACCAAGCAACTGGAAGACTCCGCCTTCGAAGCCTCCGACCTGGCCCAGCCGGCTCAGGACCTGGGTTTGAAAGTGCAGACTTCGGCGCCGTTCGGGCGTGAAGGTGGCGACGGCATTACAGCTAACCGCCAGGTCGTCCAGGCCGCGTTCAGCGAGGAAGTGATCGACGAAGGCGCCAACAGCAGCGCCATCGAGCTGGATCCAGAGACCGTGCTGGTGCTGCGTGTCAAAGAACACCGCAAGCCTGAGCAACTGCCGCTGGAGGCAGTCGCGCAACGGATCAGCGAGCACCTGGCCAAAGAGAAGGCGACTGCCGAACTCAAAGCCAAGGCTGACAAACTGATTGCCGGTCTGCGTGACGGTTCGATCGCCGCCGGTGCTGGCCATGACGGTCAGACCTGGAAAGTCCAGGAAGCGGTCAGCCGCGGCCAGGAAGGTATCGACCCAGTCGAGCTGCAGGCAGTGTTCCGCCTGGCCAAGCCTGCCGGCAAGGACAAGCCTGAATACGCCAGTGCCGTGCTCGCCGATGGCAGCCTGGTGGTGGTCCAGCTGCGCGGCGTCAACGAAGGCGCTGCGGCCACCGACGAAGAGAAACAGCAGATCCGCCGCTACCTCGCTTCGCGTGCCGGTCAGCAGGACTTCGCGGCCTACCGCAAGCAGTTGGCAGCTAATGCCGAGATCACTCGCTACTGAGTTGATCTGCCCAAAACCAGACAGGCCGCTTATGCGGCCTGTCTGGTTTCTGCAGCCTGCAAATGCGCGGTAATCAGCGCCGCTTGCCCTCGTAGATGTCCAGCGTGTCGCGGGCGATTTCCCGGCCCAGGGCGATCAGCTCCGGTGCCTTGTAGAACTCGAAGAACTGGCACACCCGCTTGGGCACGTTGATCAGTACATCTGGCGGGTAGCCGGCAATCTTGTACTGCGCCAGCGACGTCTGCATGACCTCGAAGCTCTGGTTGATCAAGTCGAGCAGGGACGCCGGGCCGACGTTGTCGATGATGAACGAGCCCGCTGCTGAGCGCGGTGCGCCGCCGCTCTCGGGCGCCGCAGCGGGTTGCTGGCCTTCGGGGTTGGCTGCTTCACCCAGCCACGGATTGCTTGCGATCAGGTTCTCGGCAAGCACTGCCTGGTCGATGCGGCTGAGCTGCTCTGCCGGCTTGCGGCGGAACGGCAGGCGCGAACCCACCGAACTCATCAACGCGTCGAAGCGCTTCTTGAACGCGGCGGGGCGCTCGATCACCGGCAACTGGTACTGGTTCTGGTTGGTGGCGTTGAGGTTGACCGCGATGATCAGGTCACAGTGGCTGGAAACCACCGGCACGATCGGCAGCGGGTTGAGAATGCCGCCATCGACCAGCATGCGGTTGCCCTGCACGACGGGGGTGAACAGGCTTGGTATTGCCGCCGAGGCGCGCATGGCCTGGTGCAGGCAGCCTTCCTGAAACCAGATTTCCTGCTGATTGGTGAGGTCGGTGGCCACCGCCGTATAGGGAATGCGCAGCTGTTCGATGTTGATTTCACCGACAATCTTGCGGATCTGGCCAAACACCTTGTCACCGCGAATAGCGCCGAGACGAAAGCTCACATCGACCAGCCGCAGTACATCCAGGTAATCCAGGCTCTCGATCCAGTGGCGATAGTCATCGAGCTTGCCGGCCGCATAGATACCGCCGACCACCGCGCCCATCGAGCAGCCGGCAATGCAGGATATCTCGTAGCCGCGGCGCTCGATTTCTTCGATCACCCCGATGTGCGCATAGCCTCGTGCACCGCCCGAACCCAGCACCAATGCAACGCGTTTACTCATGTCATTCCCTCGTGGCTGTGCAACCATCCCCGAACAATGCACCCATTGCGCCCTCGGCTTCAATGCAAGCCTTGCTGGACTACGCTGATGAGGGCACTTTTCGCTTGGCCGAGCGTCGAACGGCCACTCCCTTGTGCACTTTGAGGTATTACTGATGAAAGCATGGATCTGCCTGCCATTGATGGTTGTGGCGCTCGCTGGCTGCGCCGGCAAGACGGCCTATCGTGATAGCTGCGCAACCCAGCTGGACGCCGCCTGGAAGGAGCTCGACCTGGCCAAGGCCGAAGGGTTTGCGGGCACCGTCAGTTATTCCAAGGCATTGTCGCTGTTGACCGGGGCCAAGACCCAGCAGCAGTTCGAAGGCTTCGAAGGCTGTGCGAAAAAATCCGAGAAGGCCCGCTTCTACATTCGTGAGTCCCGCGCCGGGCGTTGAACAAGGAGCGTTGTATGTCTGCCATGCTTGATCACGTGGTTGCCCAGGTGCTGACCCTGCAGGTGCGCTTGCTCGCCTGTCGCGAGCGGCTGGCGGCTGATGTCGACAGTGAAGCCCTGCACGACCTGCGCACCACCACGCGGCGCCTGCGCAGTTTGCTGCGGCCGCTACGGGGCTTGCCTGCAGTCGATCAGTTGGAAGATGCCGCGCGGGCACTGGGCGCCCTGACCACGCCGCTGCGTGACCGTGAGGTGCTCGCTGCCGAGTTGCGCGAGCGTGGTCAACAGGACGCTGCCGAGCGGCGCCTGCGGGGCAGGGCGCAGACCTTTGCCACTGTGGCCGCGAGTCCCGAGTTGACGCGCATGCTGGCGATCATCGACGCGTTTCCGGCGTTTCTGCGGGCAGCGGATCGCGAAGGCCTGGTCAAAGGCCTGCAAAAACGCGTCGACAAACGCCTCGGCAAACAGTGGCACAAACTACAGCAGGGGTTACTCGACCCAGCCCACGATCGGCACCGGTTGCGCCTGCTGATCAAGCGGGTGCGCTATGGCGATGAGGCCTACCCACAGCTTGATCATGCCGGCGACAAGTTGCAGCGCCTGCTCAAGCGCGCACAAGGCGATCTGGGCGATTGGCACGACCGTCTGCAGTGGTTGGTGCAGGTACCGCTCGACGCAGCGCTACGGCCCTGCCAGGCGGCCTGGCAGGCTGAGCTTGAGGCCGCTGAGCGGCAAGGCGACCTGACCTTGAAGCGCCTGCACAAGGCAGTGTCACGCCGCTAGGCGCTGGATTGACCGATATGAAGCCTGCATCGGCGAGCGCAGCTGGTTAAGATCGGCTGCAGCTGGGGCGCCTGGCCGCCCCGATTCGATAGCCAAGCCTGCGAGATCGCCATGACCTTCACCCAATTGCTGGCCGCGGTACAACAATCACCAGAAGCCGTCACGGTGCCTGCCACCTGGGCGCAGGGGCGTGCAGTTTTTGGCGGACTGATGGCTGCCATGGTCTATGAGCGCATGCGCCTGCAACTTGTCGACGAGCGTCCGGTGCGTTCGCTGGCCATCACCTTCGTTGCTCCCGCCGCGGCAGATATCCCGATCAGCTTCGACGTAGAGGTGCTGCGCGAGGGTAAAGCCGTCAGCACCCTGCTTGGGCGTGCTGTGCAGCAAGGCCAGGTAGTGACGATCGTGCAGGGCAGCTTTGGCGCGGGCCGCTCCTCGCTGATAGATGTTCCTGCGCAGCCCCCGGTCGAGATGAAGGCGCTCGCCGAAGCAGCGCCGGAACTGCCTTATATCAAAGGCGTGACGCCAGAGTTCATGCGCAATGTGGCCTTGCGCTGGACGCTCGGCGGGCTGCCCTTCAGTGGCAACACTTCACGGCAAATGGGTGGCTGGGTGCGTCTGCGGGAGGTGCCTGAGGAAGCCGCGACCGAAGCGCATCTGCTGGCCTTGGTCGACGCCTGGCCGCCGAGCCTGCTGCCGCACCTGAAACAGCCTGCGGCGGGCAGCACTCTGACCTGGACCATCGAGTTCATTCAGCCCCGGCCGCAACTGAGCACCCATGACTGGTGCCGGTATTGCGTGGACACGGAATACGCCAAGGATGGCTACGGCCATGCCCGCGCGGCGTTGTGGACGGCTGACGGCGAGCTGCTTGCCCTCAGCCGCCAAACCGTCACCGTATTTGCCTAGCGACGATAGCCGTGGCGTTGCAGGCCCAGACCCGCGATCAAGGCGATCAGGCCTACCGCAATCTGGCTCAGGTCCATACTGAACACGCCGGACAGGACCAGCAATGCTCCAAGAACGCCCAACGCTACGGCTAGCAGCAACAGTGCCAGCTCGGCCGGTTGGCGGTGGGCGTGGTGGGCGCCACGCCATTGGCTGGGGTGAAGGTTGAACAGGCGCTTGCTCATGGGCATTTCCTCACAGTCATGCCCAAAGCTTAGTGCTGCGCGATCATTGCGGCCAATCGAGGCTGGCTATGGTGACTATAGCTTGAGCTGACCGATCGCCTTGTTCAGCTCACCGGCGAGGGTCGCCAGCTCGCTGCTGGTGGTCGCCGAGCCGACGGTCTGCTGCACGGTCTGCTCGGTGACATCGCGGATGCTTACCACCGCGCGGTTCATTTCCTCGGCCACCTGGCTTTGCTGTTCGGCAGCCACGGCAATCTGGGTGTTGCTCTCGCGCATCTGCGCAACCGCGCTGGTGATCTCCGCCAGCGACTCACCAGCCTCGCGAGCCTGCTTGACGCAGTCATCGGCCTTGTATGAACTCTCTTGCATGAACTCCACCGCATCGCGGGTGCCGGACTGCAGGGCGCAGACCATGTCGGTGATTTCGTCGGTGGAGCTCTGCACACGTTTGGCCAGGTTGCGCACCTCGTCGGCGACCACGGCAAAACCACGACCCAGATCGCCCGCCCGCGCCGCTTCGATGGCGGCGTTCAGGGCAAGCAGATTGGTTTGCTCGGCAATACTATGAATCACCCCAACTACGCCGTTGATCTTCTGGCTGTCTTCCGCCAGCTGACGGATCATTTCGGCGGTCTGCTGCACGCCGCTGGACAGCCCGGAAATTGAATCCTGCACGCGACCGACAACTGCCTGTCCACTGCCGGCAAGGTTGTCCGCAGTTTGCGACAAATCACGGGTGGCACCGGCATGTTGGGCGATGTGGTGCACAGTCGCGGTCATTTCGTTGATGGCGGTAGCGGCCTGGTCAGTCTCGCTTTGCTGGCCGAGCATGCCGTGGCGTACATCGCTCATGCTCGCTGCCAGGCGCGCGGCGCCGGAGTCGAGTTGCGCTGCAGTGCGCGCTACGGTGCTGACTACCCGGTGATAGGTCGACTGCATGGCGTTGAACGCGCCGGCCATTTGCCCAACCTCATCGCCGCAGGCCAGCGGCACACGCGCAGACAGGTCGCCGGTCTTCTCGACGTGGAGCATGACGTCCTTGAGCGTGTTGAGCTGGCTGAGCAGAAAGCGGATCAGCAGCTGCGACGCACCGAGCATGGCCAGCATCAGGACCATCACGCACACCGCGTAATTGGCGAAGCGATCAATAAACACCTGGCGCAGGCTTGGCGAGTGCGCCAGCAGCGCCAGTTGCTGTTGGCCATGGCTCACGACCTGAGCGCCGCGCAGCGGGTTGTCACCCAATAGCGAGCGATTGGCCAGCTCGACCCAGCCCTGGGCGTTGTTCAGCGCGGGCAGTGGTTGGCCGGCGAAACTTGGCGTTTGCCCGGCTTGCCAGCTGATCAGGTTGGCCAGTTCAGGCAGCGCTTGCCCGGCCGGCCAGGCCGCAAGCAGACTAGCCTGCGCCTGGGCGGTTGCTCGCGCACCTTCGGCCCGGGCCTGCTGCTCGAGCTGCACGGCGTACAGCACCAGCAGCAGGGTGGTGACAAAGGCCACTGCGTTGACGGCCCAGAATTTGTACTTCAAGGAAATATTGCTAAGCCAGGCACCCATCGTATAGGTCTTCTCTGAGTTGAGCGGAAACAGTATTGGCAAGGTGCCATCATTGTTTCCGATTGCTTCAGAGTGGGTCTTGATGTGTGTCAACGAATCCCGGTCAGCTTATGCGTCTGCCGACGGCAGGGCAAAGAACTGACGCGCGCACTCGGTGGTGTGCCTTGCCGTGTATTCCAGGCTCTCGCCGCGGTGCAAGGCGACCTCACGCAGCACCTCGGGCAAGAACGCAGGCTCGTTGCGGCCGCTTTTCGGTTTCGGCCGCAAGCTTCGCGGCAGCAGGTACGGTGCATCGCTTTCGAGCATCAGGCGACCCACGGGGATGCTGCTGACCAAGGGATGCAGGTGCGTGCCACGGCGCTCGTCACAGATCCAGCCAGTGATGCCGATGTGCAGGTCCAGATCGAGATAGGCGAACAGCGCCGCGCGCTCGCCGGTGAAGCAATGCACCACAGCGGCCGGTAACTGGTCACGGTAGTCCTTCAGGATCGCCAGCAGGCGCTCGCTGGCATCGCGCTCATGCAAAAACACCGGCAGCTGGGTTTCTACTGCCAGGGCCAGATGCGCGTGCAGGGCTTTCTCTTGCTCAGGCCGCGGCGAGAAATCGCGATTGAAGTCCAGACCGCACTCGCCGACTGCCTTTACCCGAGGCTGAGCGAGCAGGTGGCGCAGTTGCCGCTCGCTGTCGACACCCCAGCTCTTGGCATCGTGAGGATGCACGCCAGCAGTGGTGAACAGTCGATGCCCCGGTTCATCCAGTTGCTGGCACAGCTCCAGCGCCTGTTCGCTGCCTTCCAGGCTGGTACCGGTCACGACCAGTTGCACGACGCCTGCCTGCTGCGCGCGCTCGACGATGTCAGCCTCTTTGCCGTGAAAGCTGCTGTTGGTCAGGTTGACGCCGATATCGATCAGTTGCATGGTGCTACCTCGTGCTGCGGGGCGGCCAGCATAGCAAATCCCCCGAACATCGCGAAAAATCCAAGAACTTCAATGGATTGCAAAGGTCTTTCAGTCTCTGCTGGCGCCGCCGCAGAGGCCTCTTCCCACACCATGGACATGTTTGCCGATGCAGCGATTCCTGCTGATTGTTTCGCTGATGTTCAGCCTGCTCACGGCGGCCGCCGCGCATGCGGCAGTGTCCGGGCCGGCGCAGGCCAGCTCAACCAGCAAGCAGCCGCGCGATCTTGCGCAGGTGCGCAGCAGCAAGGTACTGCGGGTGCTGGTCAACCAGAGCCGCAACAGCTCCGGGGAAATCAAGGGCGAGCCGGTCGGCATCGAATACCATCGGCTGCGCGCGCTGGAACATTTTCTCAATGGCCGCGAACGCCAGGGTGATCTGATTCAAGTCAAATTGATCCCGCGGGCCAAGGAGCAACTGCTCGGCGCCTTGCAGCGCGGGGAGGGTGACCTGGCAGCGCCGGGCGAGCTGCTCGACCCGGCCCAGGTCAGTGGCGTCGGGGTGAGTGCGCCAGTGCTCGACAAGGTGCCGCTGCTGCTGGTTGGACGCAAGGGCGAGCGCAGCTTCAGTCGGGTCGAGCAGTTGTCCGGGCGCACCATCGCCCTGACCACCGCCAGCGGTGCGGGCGCTGCGATCCAGGCTATCAATCAGCAGCTGGCATTGCGCAAGCGCGCACCGATCAAGATCGAATGGGTAGACCCAACGCTGGCGGTCGAGGATGTGCTGGAGATGGTCCAGGCCGGCATCTATCACCTGACCGTGGTGGAGCGGCCGATCGCGCTGCGCTGGGCGCGGGTGATGCCGCGGCTGCGCGTCGACAGCAAGGTACAGATCGGCCAACCGCAGGCTGTGCGCTGGTACGTCGGTAAGGACGCTGATCAGTTGCTGGCAACTGTCGACCGCTTTCTGGCCGGCTACCGCGCCCCGGAAAACCAGGACGCCGCATTCGAGCGTATCTACCGGCGCCAGTACCGCGTGCACAATCCGCTGGCCCGCCAGGAGCGCCAGCGCTTGCAGGCGGTGCGTGGGGTGTTGCAGAAGCACGGCGAGGCGCAGCAGATCGACTGGCTCAATCTGGCCGCGCTGGCGTTCAAGGAATCGACCCTCAATCCCGCCGCGCGCGGCGTCGGCGGCGCCCATGGGCTGATGCAGATCACGCCGTCGGCGGCGCAGCGGGTAGGGGTGAGCAACACGGCGAACGTGGATGGCAATGTCCAGGCCAGCGCGCGGTATCTGGCGTTGATCCGTCGCAAGTTTTTCGCCAGCCCCCAGCTCAACGAGCGCGAGCGCATGGCGTTTGTGCTGGCGGCGTACAACCTCGGCCCGGAGCGGGTCCAGGCGATGCGTGCCGAAGCGCGCAGGCGGGGGCTCAATGGTAATCAGTGGTTCTTCCAGACCGAGCGCATCGCCATGGAGCAGGTCGGCATGGGCCCGGTCAATTTCGTCAACAGCGTCAACAAGTACTTCCTCGCCTTCAATCGCGAGCGCGCCAGCCTCGAGCGCGTCGCCAGGCGTTGAGCAATCTGGCTGTCACAAGGGCTACACGTACAGCTTGTAAGTTGTCGCGTGTAGCTCTAGCATAACCCTTGCGCCGATTTAAACAGCTACTTGCGGGGCGCAGGAGGCAGCCCGTGCCAGGGCACTCTGAAATACCGCTAAAACGCTGGTTCGGTGACGCCTCCCACCGCAGCCCAGCGGGATTCGCGAGGCGGAGAATTACTCCATGAGTTGTCCACGTACCAGTGTCTGTCTGACCCCTCTGCCTGCCGGCCAGGTATCGCGCACCCCGCGCATTCTACTCAGCGGTCAGCACCAACCTACCTTGTTGCGCCACCTTGACGGCTTTTCGCGGCGCAAGGGCCAGGCTCGCGCGTTTCTGATCCAGTTCGCTGAAACCTGTGCCTTGCTCAAGCAGTACGGAAGTGATCGTTTTGATCTGGCAGTAATTCAGTCGCCTACGGCGGAGGAGGCCGGCGAGGTGATCGGTCACCTGACGCGGATTGCTCGGCAGGGGTTGATTACCCGGCGTTGAGCGAGTGGGGCTGCAGAGCAGCCCCCAAATCGTCATCCCACCTCATATTCGATACTGGCAATAAACCACACCGCTTCGCCGGTCGGCGTTTGCACGATCACCTCATCTCCTTCCGACTTCTTCAACAGCGCCCGCGCCATCGGTGAGTCGATGGAGATGTAGTCGTTACGTCCGTAAATTTCGTCGTAGCCGACCACTCTGAAGCGTTTGACCTCGCCGGCCTCGTTGTCAATTTCTACCCAGGCACCGAAGAACACCTTGCCCTCTTGTTCGGGGGCGTAGTCGACAACGCGGATATCCTCCAGACGCTTGCGCAGGTAGCGGATTCTGCGGTCGATTTCGCGCAGCAGCTTCTTGTTGTACTGGTAATCGGCGTTTTCACTGCGATCGCCAAGCGATGCCGCCCAGGCGACCTTTTGCGTGATTTCCGGGCGATAGGTTTGCCACAGATGATCCAGCTCTGCTTTCAGCGCAGTGTGGCCTGCGCGGGTGATGATGTTGGTTGGCAATGCTGACTCCAAGCACGGTCGAGCTGACTGCTTGCACAAGGCCAGGCTAGCGTTGCCAGGCGTGCAAACGTCGAATTCAATACAGAATTGGGCAGACGCCCAACAGTCACGGAGCCGAGGCTAGCACGCAAGGCTGGCCTCGGTCACACCGGGTGTCGAGCGCGCCTCGTCAGCCCTCGCGCAGCACTGTCAGCGGGCTCGCATTGAGCGCCCGGCGAGTACCAAACACCCCAGCACCGCCAACTAGCAGGGCGCCAATCAACGGCAGCAACAGCAGCCATGGATGTGGGCCCCACTGCAGATCGAAGGCGTAGCGATACAGCGCCCAGCTGATCAACTCGCAGCCCACTGCCGCGAGCACTCCACTGGCGGCGCCGAGCAGGCCGAACTCGATCCGTCGCGCCCGCACCAGCAATGGCCGACCGGCGCCCAGTGCACGCAGCAATGCGCCTTGGCGGATGCGCTCGTCAAGGGTGGCCTGCAGCCCGGCGAACAGCACTGCCAGGCCTGCTGCGAGCACGAACAGCAGCACGTATTCGACCGCTAGGGTGACCTGGGCGAGGATGCTGCGCAGCTGTTCGAGCAGGGCGTCTACCTGGAGGATGGTGGCTGCCGGGAACGCACGTGATAGCGCCACCACTTCCTGATCATGCCCTGGGGCCAGATAGAAGCTGGTCAGGTAGGTGGTTGGCAGGCCTTGCAGGGTGCCCGGCTGGAAGATCATGTAGAAGTTTGGCTGGAAGCTGTCCCAGTGCACGCTGCGCAGGCTGCTGACGCGGGCCTGGCGTTGCTGGCCGGCAATGTCGAAGTTGAGCAGGTCGCCGAGTTTGAGGTGCAGGCTGGCAGCCAGCTCGGTTTCCACCGATACCCCCGGGATGCCGTCACTCGCTGGGGCTGCCTGCCACCACTCACCGCTGACCAGCGCATTACCCTGCGGCAGATCGGCCGCCCAGGTCAGGCTCAGGTCGCGCTGCACAGCGCGTTCGCCGGTGGACTCCTTGCTCACCAGCTGGCGCACCGGCTCATCGTTGATATGGGTCAGCCGGCCGGGGATGACCGGGTACAACGGCGCGGAGATGGCGTTTGCTTCACGCAGACGCTGGGCGAACGGCTCGCGGTCATCCGGCAGGATATTCAGGGCGAAATGATTCGGCGCATCCTTTGGCAGTTGCGCTTGCCAGTTGTCCAGCAACTCGGCCCGCAGCAGCGCGACCAGGCCCATCGCCAGCAAGATCAGGCCGAACGCCAGCGCCTGGCCGGCAGCGGCCAACGGGTGGCGCAGCAACTGGCCAAGGCCCAGGCGCCAGGTCAGCGGCGCACCGGCCAGCAAGCGGCGCAGACTGCGCAGGCCGAGCAAGAGCAGGCCGCCGAGGAGCAGGGCGGCAATCAGGCCGCCACCGAGCAGGGCAAAGGTCAGCAACAGGTCCAGGCTCAGCCGCCACATGATCAGGCCAAGGGCGAACAGCGCTGTGCCATACACCAGCCAACTGCTGGCTGGCACGGGCAGCAGGTCACGGCGCAATACTCGCAGCGGTGGCACTCGGCCCAGCGCGGCCAGCGGCGGCAAGGCGAAGCCGGCCAGTGCCACCAGCCCGGTGGCGATACCGGCCAACGCTGGAGTGAGGCCACCCGGCGGGATGGTGCTCGGCATCAGCCCATCCAGCAGGCGGAACAAGCCCAGCTGTGCCAGCCAGCCAATAACCGCCCCGGCCAATGCCGCCACCAGGCCCAGGGCTGCCAGTTGCACACAGTACAGGCCCAAGGCCTGGCGCCTGGACAAGCCCAGGCAGCGCAGCAGGGCGCTGGCGTCGAGGCGGCGTGCGGCATAACGGCTGGCCGACAGCGCCACGGCTACCCCAGCGAGCAACACTGCGACCAGGCTGGCCATGTTCAGATAACGCTCGGCCTTGCCCAGTGCGCCGCCGATCTGGCGATTGCCATCGCGGGTGTCGCGCAGGCTCTGGTTGGCCGCCAGGGTTGGCTCCACGGTCTGGCGATAGCGGCTCAGCGTCTCGGCCTCGCCACGCCACAGGTCGCGGTAGGTCACTCGGCTGCCAGGCTGGATCACGCCAGTGGCCTGCAGGTCGTCGAAGTTGATCAGCACCCGCGGCGTCAGGCTGTAGAAGTTGTTGGCGCGGTCGGGCTCGTAGGTCAGTACCCGGCTGATGCGCAAGCTCTTCATGCCGACGTCGATGCTGTCACCCATGGCCAGGCCCAAGGCTACCAGCAGGCGCGGTTCGACCCAGGCCTCGCCAGGCGCCGGGCCGCCGCCTGGGCGTTCTTCGGCAAACGGCGCGGCGGCGCTGCGCAGTTCGCCGCGCAGTGGGTAGGCGGCATCAGCGGCTTTGATGCTCGACAGCTGGATACCGGCGTCGGTGCCGACCACGCTGGTGAACTCCACGACCCGCGCATGGCGCAAGCCCAGCTCTGTGCCGGCACTGATCTGCGGATCGCTTGCCGCCGAGCTGCCTTGCAAGACCAGGTCGGCGCCGAGGAATTCGCTGGCGCGCAGTTGCATGGCGCCGTTGAGGCGGGCGCCGAAGTAGCCGATGGCGGTGCTTGCCGCCACTGCCACCAGTAGGGCGAAGAACAGCACACGCACTTCACTGGCGCGAACATCGCGCAGCAGCTGGCGCAGGGCCAGGCTGCACAGGCGCAGCAACGACAATCGTCTCATCACGGCTCCAGGGGCGCGACCAGACGGCCAGCGTCCAGGCGGATCAGGCGGCGGCAACGTTTGGCCAGACGCTCGTCATGGGTGACCAGCACCAGGGTGGTGCCGCGCTCCTTGTTCAGTTCGAACAGCAGGTCGCTGATGCGTTCGCCGGTGTGGCTGTCGAGATTGCCGGTTGGCTCGTCGGCGAACAGCACCGCCGGCTGCGCGGCGAACGCGCGGGCAATCGCCACCCGTTGCTGTTCGCCGCCGGAGAGCTGGCGCGGGGTGTGGGTCAGGCGCTGGCCCAGGCCAACCCGCTCGAGCAGGCTGCGTGCCACCTCGCGGGCATCACGACGGCCATCGAGCTCCAGCGGCAGCATGACGTTCTCTAGCGCGTTGAGGCTGTCGAGCAACTGGAACGACTGGAACACAAAGCCGACGTGCTCGGCCCGTACCCGCGCGCGCTGGTCTTCATCCAGCGGGCTGAGATCCTGCCCGGCCAGGATTACGTTGCCTGCGCTGGGCCGGTCGAGGCCCGCGAGCAAGCCGAGCAGGGTGGATTTGCCCGAACCGGACGCACCGACGATGGCCAGGCTGTCGCCTTTGGCCAGATCCAGGTCCAACGCGTGCAGGATGGTCAGGTCGCCTTCCGTGCTGGGGACCACTTTGCTAAGGTTCTGCGCAACGAGAATGCTTTGATCCATGGAGAATCCAATGCGAGCGTGGTGGTTGAGTGCGGGTCTGGCCTTGTGTTGCCTGGCTCAGAGCGCGACGGCGGGGACACTGCTGGTTGTCGGCGATAGTATCAGTGCCGGTTTTGGCCTGGATACCCGCCAGGGTTGGGTTTCCCTGTTGCAGCAGCGGCTCGAGGCCCAGGGCAACGACGCCAAAGTGGTCAATGCGTCGATCAGTGGCGATACCAGCGCAGGCGGCCAGGCGCGGCTACCAGCGCTGCTCGCAGCGCACAAGCCAGAGCTGGTGATCATCGAGTTGGGCGGCAACGATGGCCTGCGTGGGCAGCCCCCAGCGCAATTGAAACAAAATCTTGCGTCGATGATCGAGCGCTCCCAGGCCAGCGGGGCCAAGGTGGTGCTGTTGGGCATGCGCTTGCCGCCCAATTACGGCCTGCGCTACACCACGGCCTTTGCCCAGGTGTTCGAAGAGTTGGGTGCTGATAAAAAGGTGCCGTTGGTGCCGTTCTTTCTTGAAGGCGTGGGCGGGGTACCCGAGCTGATGCAGGCAGATGGCATTCATCCGGCGCAGGCCGCGCAGGAGCGTCTGCTGGAAAATGCCTGGCCGGTGATAAAACCCTTGCTGTGACGCTTTAAACGGGGGCCGCTTTCGGATAATGTTGCGCCCCCCGTTTCGAGACCCCCCGATGCCGCGTCCTGCCTGGTCCCTGTATGCCTATCAACTGATCGAGCCTGATGATCAGCTGGACCTGTTCGCGTGTCAGGAAGTCCGCGTGCACCTGGTAGCTCGCCAACTTGAGTTGGGCGCGCCGGTAGACCGCACCCTTTGTGGTGGTTTACTGCCGGCTCAGCCGCGCTGGTCGGTGGTGCCGCGCTCGATCCAGCGCGATAACCGCCTGTGTACATTGTGCCGGGCCATCCTCGATGCCCAGCGGCGCGGAACTCGTCCCGTCTGGCCACAGCTGTGAACGGCCGCGTGGAACCGTAGCAGCCTTTCATCATCTGAAATGTATGCAGCCACTGCCCGTCTCCCGCTTGCGCCGGGGCGGGTGTACAATCGACCGTCTTGATCTACCTTCGAAGGATTCTCCGGATGTTGCCGCGCATTCCCGCCGTCACCCGTCGCCTGTCCCTGGCTGCCCTGCTGGTAGCGGGCCCCGCCTGCGCGCTGGAACTGCCACTGCCGCCGCCTGGTGAGGACGTCGTTGGTCAGGTGCAGACCATCAAAGCCAAGTACGAAGACACCTTCGCCGACATCGGCACCGCCAACGACCTCGGCTACCTCGAGATGATCGCGGCCAACCCGGGTGTCGACCCGTGGCTGCCGGGTGCCGGCACCGAGATCATCCTGCCTACGCGTTATGTGCTGCCGCCTGGCCCCCGTGAAGGGGTGGTGATCAACCTGGCCGAATATCGCCTGTACTACTACCCGAAAGGGCAGAACGTGGTGCATACCTATCCGCTGGGTATCGGTCGCGAAGGCTGGGGCTCGCCGATCGCCAACACCAAGATCACCGCCAAGACGCCGAACCCGACCTGGACGCCGCCGGCCTCGATCCGCGCCGAGCATGCCGCCGATGGCGACATTCTGCCAACCGTGGTGCCGGCCGGGCCGGATAACCCGCTTGGTCCGTTCAAGTTCACCCTGGGCGTGCCGGGTTACCTGATCCACGGTTCCAACAAGAAGTTCGGCATTGGCATGCGCACCAGCCACGGTTGCTTCCGCATGTTCAATAACAATGTGCTGGAGCTGTCGAAGATGGTTCCGGTGGGTACCCCGGTGCGCATCATCAACGAGCCGTACAAGTTCGGTGTTAGTGCCGGCAAGGTGTATCTAGAAGCGCACACGCCGCTGGATGATCATGGTGATCCGTCGGTGGTCGACAAGCACACCGCAGTGATCAATGCCCTGCTCAAGCGCGAAGACCTGGCCAACAACCTGCGCATGAACTGGGACATGGTTCGCGATGTTGTCGCCGCCGAAGATGGCATGCCGGTGGAAATTGCCGTGCCGGTGGCAGGGCAGGCTGGCGCACCGATGGTGTCGAGCATTCCCGAAGAGCTCCAGTAACTCGCAGTGCGTTGCCCGAAGGCCTGCCGCGTGCAGGCCTTTTTGTTGCCTGAGACTTTTGTTTTCCCAGAAAAACCTGGGCAATAAAAAAGCCGACCCACGAGTGGGTCGGCTTCACAACAATCCGTGAGGATTATTACTTGCGGCTGGCTTTGTCCAGCATACGCAGAGCGCGCTCATTGGCTTCGTCAGCAGTTTGCTGAGCCTTCTGAGCAGCAGCCAGAGCGTCGTCAGCCTTACGGTAGGCTTCATCGGCACGGGCTTGAGCGCGAGCGGCTGCGTCTTCGGTAGCAGTCAGGCGAGCTTCGGTTTCTTTGGATACGCTGCTGCAACCGGTAGCCAGAACAGCGGCCAGGGCGAGAGCAGAGAATTTCAGAACGTTGTTCATCGTGTTCCCCTTCAAGGATCTTCTAGTCAAAAGAGCCATCTCTCAAAAAAGAGAAACTGGCCGGCGTACATAGTACCCATTACTTGTAGTAAGTAAACTGACGGAGCGCAAGAACTGTGAAAAAAATGCCGCTTTATAGGGGCTTGGCGGCGCATCTCGGGGTTTTCCCCAATATGGCCGCCGGCGCATGCAAGCACTTGTAGCACCAGAACTTTTTTGTTGAACTAAAGGTGACTTCAGCGGTCTTTCAGCGTCATACCAGAACATCATCCGGATGCTCTTGTGAGTGGGCCAGCGGTGTGTACCGCTGTTTGCTCATCGCTGACTAAGCGCGCTGAAAACTTGAGCAATCCTGCCACGGGCGCCTACTATTTGTAGGTGCCAGAAATGCCGAACGTGCAGGGAACCCTGTGGTCGAAGGGGGCATGAGGGGGCGTAGAGTTTCTCCGCCGGATACATCAATCGGGTAAGGTATGGGTCTGCCGACGAGACCTGCGAGGAGTAGTGATGAGCGAAGCGCTGACCATCCACCATGACCAGGCCGGTCATCAGTTCGAGACCAATGTGGACGGTCATCGTGCCTACCTCACCTACATGGATCTGGGTAAGCAAACGCTGGATATCTACCGTACCTTCGTACCCAACGCCCTGCGCGGTCGCGGTATCGCAGCGGCGCTGACCCAGCAGGCACTGCAGTATGCCGAACAGATGGGCTATACGGTCATCCCGTCCTGCTCGTATGTCGAGCGCTACATGGAGCGTCAGCAGCGCCACTCGAGCAAGGCTTGAGTCGCTGACTGCGGACACAAAAACGCCGGGCAACGCCCGGCGTTTTGCTGTCTGGCGTCAGCCGCGTTTACGCTGCGGCAGCACATCCTTGAGCTTGCTGTGCATGCTGCGCACGGCCTTCTCGGTCGCGCTCCAGTCAATGCACGAGTCGGTCACCGAAACACCGTACTGCAGGTCGGCGAGGTCTTTGGGAATTGACTGGCAGCCCCAGTTCAGGTGGCTCTCGACCATCAGGCCGATGATCGACTGGTTGCCCTCAAGGATCTGATTGGCGACGTTTTCCATGACCAGTGGCTGCAGTGCCGGGTCCTTGTTGGAGTTGGCGTGGCTGCAGTCGACCATGATATTGGCCTTGATCTTGGCCTTGGCCAGATCCTGCTCGCACAGCGCAACGCTGACCGAGTCGTAGTTGGGCTTGCCATTGCCACCACGCAGCACCACGTGACCATAGGCGTTGCCTTTGGTGGTGACGATGGACACGCCGCCTTCCTGGTTGATGCCAAGGAAGCGGTGCGGCTTGGAGACCGACTGCAGGGCGTTGATGGCCACGGTCAGGCCGCCATCGGTGCCGTTCTTGAAGCCGACTGCCGAAGACAGGCCCGAGGCCATTTCGCGGTGTGTCTGGGATTCGGTGGTGCGTGCGCCGATCGCCGACCAGCTGATCAAATCCTGCAGGTACTGCGGCGAGATCGGGTCGAGCGCTTCGGTAGCCGTTGGCAGGCCCATTTCCGCGAGGTCCAGCAGCAGCTTGCGGCCAATGTGCAGACCATCCTGGATCTTGAACGAGTCATCCAGGTACGGATCGTTGATCAGGCCTTTCCAGCCGACAGTGGTACGCGGCTTCTCGAAGTACACGCGCATCACCAGGTACAAGGTGTCGGAGACTTCAGCAGCGAGCACCTTGAGGCGTTCGGCGTATTCGTGGGCGGCTTTGATGTCGTGAATCGAGCAGGGGCCGATCACCACGAACAGGCGGTGGTCCTTGCCGTCGAGAATATTGCGCACCACTTCGCGGCCGGCAGTAACGGTCTGCAGGGCCTTGGCGCTGAGAGGGATTTCCTTCTTGAGCTGATCAGGGGTGATCAAGGTCTCGTTGGAGGCAACGTTTAGGTCATCGATCGGTAAATCAGCCATCGTGTTACTCGTCAGGTCACGGGTGCCGGCCGCCAACAATCCCCGTGCGGCCCAGCAGCAGATTGTTCGCAGCGGGGAGGCCGAACCTTAGCGCGTTACAGGGGGCGCGACAATGGGCTGAGCCCAGGTAATAAAGGGTGCGAGTGCAATCAGATGACAGCTGGTGCCACAAGATAGCGGCATGCGCGGGCAACTATGGCAGCGGCGTAGCTGGACGGCACGGCGTCCGGGCGCGGCGCTGCTAAGCTGAAGTTGCTCTGCCTTGGCGGCAGGGCAGGAGGCCGAATGATTCGTTCCATGCTGTACGCCACCGACCTTGGGGTTTATGCGCCGTTTGTCATGCAGCATGCCCTGGCGCTGGCGCGAACCTTCAATGCGCAGCTTTATGTGATTCATGCAGTCGAGCCGATGGGCCAGTTTGCCGAGTCGTTGCTACAGAGTTATCTGGATGAGCAAACCCTGGATCAGTTGCACAGTCAGGGCGTCAACACGGTCATGGCCAACATTGAGCAGAGGGTGCTGGCCAGTTTTCGTGAGGAGCTCGGCGAGGACGCCGATCTGGCGGTGATTCAAGCGGTCAGGGTGCGTCAGGGCGACCCTGCGCAGGTCATTCTCGAGCAGGCCCAGCGCTTGAGCGTTGACCTGCTGATCTTCGGCAGCCATACCCACGGGGCAGGGGTCGATGTGCCCATCGGGCGCACAGCGGTGCGGCTGTTGCAGTTGTCGTCGGTGCCGGTCTACATGGTGCCTCTGGCCCAGCATCTGGGGCGTAGGAAATTGTGAAATGCGGCGTAGGACATTTCCTGCTCATGTAACAAAATAGTTCTAGATTTATTACATTAGCCACTAATATAGTTATATATCGTCGCTGCCTGCTGCTGGTGACTTACCGCAGAACCGAGGGAAACCTATGAAGCTTCAACAACTGCGCTACATCTGGGAAGTGGCGCACCACGACCTCAACGTCTCCGCAACAGCGCAGAGCCTGTATACCTCGCAGCCGGGGATCAGCAAGCAAATCCGTCTGCTCGAGGATGAGTTGGGCGTCGAAGTTTTTGCACGCAGCGGCAAGCACCTGACCCGCGTTACTCCAGCCGGCGAGCGCATCATCAACACCGCTGGCGAGATCCTGCGCAAGGTTGAAAGCATCAAGCAGATCGCTCAGGAATTTTCCAACGAGAAGAAGGGCACGCTGTCGATCGCCACGACCCACACCCAGGCGCGTTACGCGCTGCCGCCGGTGATCAGCAGCTTCATCAAGCAATATCCGGATGTGTCCCTGCACATGCACCAGGGCTCGCCGATGCAGATCGCTGAAATGGCCGCTGACGGTACCGTCGATTTCGCCATCGCCACCGAGGCGCTGGAGCTGTTCGGCGATCTGATCATGATGCCTTGCTACAAGTGGAACCGCTGTGTGGTGGTGCCGCAGGGGCACCCGCTGGCCAAGCTGCCGAAGCTGACCTTGGAAGCGGTTGCCGAATACCCGATCGTGACCTACGTGTTTGGATTCACTGGCCGCTCCAAGCTGGACGAGGCGTTCAACCATCGCGGCCTCACCCCGAAAGTGGTGTTCACCGCAGCCGATGCCGACGTGATCAAGACTTACGTGCGCCTGGGGTTGGGTGTGGGCATCGTGGCTGGCATGGCGGTCGATGCCAAGCTCGACAGCGACCTGGTGGCACTGGATGCCAGCGAGCTGTTCGAAGCCAGCGTGACCAAGATCGGTTTCCGCCGCGGGACCTTCCTGCGTGGCTTCATGTGCGACTTCATCGAGAAGTTCGCCCCGCACCTGACCCGTGAAGTGATGGCCAAGGCGATTCAGTGCCATAACAAGCAAGAGCTTGAAGAGCTGTTCAACGGGGTTGAGCTGCCGGTGCATTGATCTGCGCTATCAGGGGCTGCCAAGCAGCCCCGATCCAGGCGCCGTGCACTACGCCTTGGAAATGATATTCCCCGCATGCAACCCACACTCCTTCTGCGTTGCCTCTTCCCACCACCAGCGGCCTTCGCGCTCATGCTGGTTAGGCAGTACCGGCCGTGTGCACGGCTCGCAACCAATGCTGATGAAGCCGCGCTCATGCAGGCTGTTGTACGGCAGCTCGAGCATGCGGATATAACCCCACACTTCTTCACTGCTCATCTGCGCCAGCGGATTGAACTTGTACAGGGTGTGCTCGGGCGTTGAAAACGCGGTGTCGATTTCCAGTGCGGCAACCTGGCTGCGGGTGCCAGGGCTCTGGTCGCGACGCTGGCCAGTGGCCCAGGCGCTGACTGTGGCCAGCTTGCGGCGCAGCGGTTCGATCTTGCGAATCCCGCAGCACTCGCCATGGCCGTCCTTGTAGAAACTGAACAGGCCTTTCTCTTTGACCAGCGGCTCGAGCTTGGCCCGGTCGGGGCTGAGGATTTCGATCGGCAGGTTGTACTGCTCGCGGACCTGATCGATAAAGCGGTAGGTCTCCGGGTGCAGCCGACCGGTATCCAGGCTGAACACCTTGACCTGCTTGTTGAGCTTCCAGGCCATGTCCACCAGCACCACGTCTTCGGCGCCGCTGAAAGAGATCCACAGGTCATCGCCAAAGTGCTCGAAGGCGAGTTTGAGAATGTCCTGGGGGGACTTGCTGGCGTAACTTGCAGCCAGGGTGGCAACGTCGAAGGCTTGGCTCATCAGGCGGTTTCCATCGGGTTTATGGCGCTGTGCGCTCGTAGTCGGCAAATGGTAACAAAAATTGGCAGGACGGACCGCTTGTGATGCCCCGCGCCGCAGCTCAGAGCCTTTGCAGGGTCTGCAGCAATACCCGCACCTTGGCGATCGATTCTTCGTATTCCGCCTCCCAGTGCGAGTCTGCCACCACCGCGCCGCCGCCCCAGCAGCAGGCCTGACCATCCTTGATCAGCACGCTGCGAATGGCGATCGAGCTGTCCATTTCGCCGCGTACATCGATGTACAGCAGCGAGCCGCAGTACAGTGCGCGGCGGGTGGGTTCCAGTTCGTCGATGATCTGCATGGCGCGGATCTTCGGTGCGCCAGTGATCGAGCCGCCAGGGAAGCTATCGCCGAGCAGGTCGAGCGAGTCCTTGCCTGCGGCCAGGCGGCCAGTGATGCTGCTGACCAGGTGGTGCACGTTGGGGTAGCTCTCCAGGCTGAACAGCTCGGGTACCTTGACCGTGCCGGTCTCGCAGGTGCGCCCCAGGTCGTTGCGCAGCAAGTCGACGATCATCAGATTCTCTGAGCGGTCCTTGCTGCTGGCAAGCAGCTCGGCGGCGTTGCGTGCGTCTTCCGTCGGGTCGCTGGAGCGCGGCCGGGTGCCCTTGATCGGGCGGGTTTCCACTTCGCCCTGGCTCACTCGCACAAACCGTTCCGGCGAGAAGCTCAGCAGGGCACTGCCATCTGCCAACTGCTGGTAGCCAGAGAACGGCGTAGGGCAAGCCTTGCGCAGCGCTTGATAAGCGGCCCACGGGTCACCCTGGCAGGGCGCACGAAAACGTTGGGTCAGGTTGATCTGGTAGCAGTCGCCGGCTTTGATGTACTGCTGCACGCGATCAAACGCCTGGCGATAGTCGTCGGGCTGCAGATCGCCGCGCATCGGCGCGAGCAGGCTGAACGTGCCGGGCGCAGCCTCGGCCGCGGTGCTGAACAGCGCGATCAGCCGCTGTTGCTCGCCTGGCGCAAGGCTTGGATGAAACACCAGTTGGCTGGTGCCCAGCAGGTGATCGCTGACCAAGGCCCAGGCGTACAAACCCAGTTGCGCGTCAGCCAGGCCGAGGTCGTCGCGAGCCTGGTTCGGTAGCTGCTCGAGGCGGCGGCCAAAATCATAGCTGAGATAGCCGATCAGGCCGCCAGCGAAGGGCAGTTCGACGTCGTCCGGCAGCTCGGCGCGGCCTAGCCGGCTGAGGCTGGCGCGCAGCCGTTGCAGATACGCCCGGCCATCTTCATCGGCTTGGATTTGCAGCTGCTCGACTGGCCAGGCGCTGAGCAGATCGTAGCGGCCGCGCTCAGCACCGGGGCGGGCGCTGTCCAGCAGGATCGCGCCCGGCGCCTGGCGCAGGCGAGCGAACCACACGGCCGGGTCGGCCTGATAGGGCAGGGGGTGAAGCGTACAGGTCGGCATGCGAATGAACAGCGCTGAAAAAACGAGGAGGCGATTGTAGGCTGCTGATGCCGAGCGGCCTAGTCCCGGCTGCGACATCCGCAGCCTGGGTAGCGCAGTGGAGCTGCTCGCAGCCCCATGCGCAGGCACTACTCAGTTGTGCGAAGGGACGTGGCCAAACAAGCTTTGCGCAACCCGCACGCGCTGCTCGGCATCTTCGCTGATGCCGTCTTTGGCCAGCGCTTCGATATGCGCTTCGATGGCATGGGTACGCTGGGTCAGGCCGCAGTCGTTGGCGATCTGGATATTCAGGCCCGGTCGGGCGTTGAGCTCGAGAATCAACGGCCCCTTGTCCTGATCCAGCACCATGTCGACGCCGATGTAACCCAGCCCGCACAGCTCGTAGCAGCCGGCGGCGAGCTTCATGAAACCGTCCCAGTTGGGCAGCTGCACGCCGTCTACCGAGTTGGTGGTGTCCGGGTGCTTGCTGATGATGTTGTTCAGCCAGGTACCGCGCAGGGTGACGCCGGTGGCGAGGTCGACACCTACGCCGATGGCGCCCTGGTGCAGGTTGGCCTTGCCGCCCGACTGGCGGGTAGGCAGGCGCAGCATGGCCATCACCGGGTAGCCCATCAGGACGATGATGCGGATGTCAGGCACGCCCTCGTAACTGATGCTCTTGAAGATCTGGTCCGGCGTTACCCGGTATTCGATCAGCGCCCGGTCACGGTGGCCGCCAAGCGAGTACAAGCCAGTGAGGATGCTCGACACCTGGTGTTCGATTTCCTCGTGGCTCATGATCTTGCCCGACACTGTGCGGTAGCGGTCCTCGAAGCGGTCGGCGATGACCAGGATGCCGTCACCGCCCGCGCCCTGAGCGGGCTTGATGACGAAGTCGCTACGCCCGCCGATGATCTCGTGCAGCTTGTCGATCTGCTTTTCGGTCTCGATCACGCCATACATTTCCGGCACATGGATGCCGGCCGCGATGGCGCGTTCCTTGGTGATGATCTTGTCGTCGACGATCGGGTACAGGCTGCGCTTGTTGTACTTGAGGACGTAGTCCGCGTTGCGCCGATTGATACCCATGATGCCCCGGGCCTCCAGGGCTTTCCACGTCTTGATCAGTCCGAACATCAGGCGTCAGCCTTCTTCAGGAATGCCTTGAAGCGCACCAGCTCGGTCAGGCGGTAGCCGCGGTAGCGACCCATCGCCAGCATGAAGCCCACCAGAATCAACAGCACCGCAGGGAAGGTGAAGACGAAGTACACCAGCTCCGGCACCATCATCAGCAGGTGCGCCAGCGAGGCGGCGAACAGGGTGCCGATGGCAACTTTCATGGCATGGCCACCGCCACGTTCTTCCCAGGTGATCGACAGGCGTTCGATGGTCATGGTCAAAATCACCATCGGGAACAGCGCCACCGACAGGCCGCGCTCAAGGCCCAGCTTGTGGCTGAACAGGCTGATGGCAGCGATCAATACCACGACAAAGGTCAGCACAACCGACAGCCGCGGCAGCATCTGCAACTTGAGGTGCTCAAGGTATGAGCGCAACGACAGGCCCAGGGCGGTAATCACGGTAAACAGGATGATGCCGAAGCCCAGCTGAGTCTCGCGGAAGGCCAGGGCGATCAGCACCGGGGTAAAGGTACCCAGGGTCTGGAGGCCGATCAGGTTGCGCAGCACCAGGATCACCAGCACGCCAATCGGGATCATGACCATGATCATGAACGTCTGCTGGGTTTGCAGCGGCAGGCTGTACAGCGAGTATTCGAGGAAGTCGGCGTCGGTGTTTTCGTCGGTCAGCTTGGCCAGGCGGATGGCATTCATCTCGCTGTTGTTCATGCTGAAGGTGACGTTGGCCTTCTTGCCGCCATCGACGGTGATCAGGTTGTCATCGCCGGTCCACCACAGCAGGCGATCGCTGGGCAGGCCTTGCTCGCCGGTGTCCGGGTTGAAGTACAGCCAGTCGTTGCCGTTGAAGCTGCGCAGCCACAGTTCAGGCGATTGCGGGGTGTCGGCAATCAGGCGAATGGTGTGGACCTTTTCCATCGGTACGTGGGCGATGGACAGCAGCAGGTCGATGACCTTGGCCTTGTTCATGGCCGAGGTGTCGCCGGCCAACAGCAGCTTGACGTTGTCGTCGTTGAGGTTGTTGACCCGCTTGATGGTCTCGCCGACAAAGGTTTCGACGTCGGCCGAGTGCTGGCGAATCGGCGCCATCAACGCTTCGGCGGCAATCTTCTCAGGCCCCTCGACAGCTTTGCTGTCACGGAAGGTCGGGCCTTTGATGGCGATCTTCTCGTTGCTGTAGCGCTTGGTCAGCACCAGGCGGTAGTACAGGGTCTGATTGCCATTGGCGCGGCGCGCCGACCAGGTCACCTTGCGGTTGCCATCGGCGCGGTTGACGCTGACGCCGTAGTTGTTGGAGATGAAGCTCTCGTTGAGGCTGACGTAATCGCGGCTCAGCGGCGGCACGAACATCTGCACCTTGACTGGATCCTTGGCACTGGCGACGAACTCGACCTTGGCGTCGATGTTCCACAAGTCGTCGGTTTCGTCTTCGGTCATCGGGATGCCGAGGAAGAAGATCTGATAGGCCGTGACCGCCACGCCCAGCAACACCAGCACGGTGATGAGGACTTTGAGGTGAAGGGTGAGAGAGCGCATCGGGATTACTCTGCTTTGGGAGCGTCGGTGGCACAGGCAGGTTTGCCGGCCGCGTATTTGAGGCTGGGGTCGACCAGCGCGTCGAAGTCTTTCAACGCCTCGGAGCCGATCAGCAGCGGGAACTGGAACGTGCTGCGATCGGTAAGGTTGACTTCGATGGTGCGCAGGGCTCGGCCCATGCAAATGTTCAATTCGATAACCGGGCGGGCAGTGTAGGCCTTGCCTTCGTCGGCATTGTAATCACCGGCACGCCGCTTGATCTTGCTGACCCGGGCCAGTGGCCGCTCGATCGGGTGCGAGTGAGCGCTATCGATGGCCAGGTAGAAGCGCACCCAGCTCTCGCCGTTGCGCTTGAAACGCTTGATATCACGGGCACTCAGCGAGGCTGTCTTGGCGCCGGTATCGAGCTTGGCCGCAACCTCGAGGTCGAGGTCATTCAAGTGGGCGTACTCGTTCAGGCCGTACACGGTCTTCTCGGCTGCGTGGCCGAAGGTCGGCAGCAGGGCAAGGCAGAACAACAATAGAACGGGTGTAAGTCTCATAAATCCTGGCGCGGTGCTGTGCTGGGTTCAGGGCAAGGCGACTGGCCAAGCATCCTTTTGATCTGTCGACACTTATACAAATGACTACACAAATGACATGCGACGACAGGCGGACTGTTGATGCCCCCTCAGGGAAGCGCGGCATTCTACCACGGCGACGTCTTGACGCCAGCGCGTCGCAATCTGACAGTGCTGGCGCGCTTTAAGTTCGCCGCTAGACGATTGTCGACAATGTGCATTTTGGCTTTGACTATTCAAGTCTGTTTAGCTAGTTTTGTGGCTATTGAAGTTCAAGGTGTCGACAATATGCTGGACCTCAGCCAAGCCCCGCCGACCATAGTGGAAGAAAGCGAGACGCTTTCGGAAAACGTCTTCCGGCGTATCCAGGCTGCCATCGTCAAAGGCGAAATCGCCCCAGGCAGCAAGATCTCCGAGCCGGAGCTGGCGCGCACCTACGGCATCAGCCGGGGCCCATTGCGCGAGGCCATCCATCGCCTCGAAGGCCAGCGCTTGCTGGTGCGGGTGCCGCATGTTGGTGCTCGCGTGGTATCGCTGAGCCACGCCGAACTGATCGAACTGTACGAGATCCGCGAATCGCTCGAGGGCATGGCCTGTCGGCTGGCCGCCGAGCGCATGAGTGCGGCCGAGATCGACGAATTGCGCCGGGTGCTCGACACCCACGAGCGCGATGCCGCGTTCCAGGCCGGGGTGGGCTACTACCAGCAGGAAGGCGACTATGACTTCCACTACCGCATCATTCAGGGCAGCGGCAACCAGACCCTGGTGCAGATGCTCTGCGGCGAGCTGTACCAACTGGTGCGCATGTACCGCATCCAGTTTTCCGCCACGCCTAACCGCCCGCATCAGGCCTTCGCCGAGCATCACCGCATCCTCGATGCGATTGCCGACCGCGACGGCGAGCTGGCCGAACTGCTGATGCGCCGCCATATCGGCGCCTCCAAACGCAATATCGCGCGCCACTATGAAGGCGTAGACAACAACAGCCCACGAGGTGAGTCATGACTGTGAAGAGCACGCCAGGCCAACGTTTCCGCGACGCGGTTGCCGCTGAACATCCTTTGCAGGTGGTCGGCGCGATCAACGCCAACCACGCGTTGCTGGCCAAACGCGCCGGGTTCAAGGCCATCTACCTGTCCGGTGGCGGCGTCGCCGCCGGCTCGCTTGGCCTGCCAGACCTGGGTATCACCGGTCTGGATGACGTGCTCACCGACGTGCGGCGCATCACCGACGTCTGCGACCTGCCGTTGCTGGTGGATGTCGACACCGGCTTTGGCGCTTCGGCATTCAACGTGGCGCGCACCGTGCGTTCGATGAACAAGTTCGGCGCCGCGGCCATTCATATCGAAGACCAGGTTGGGGCCAAGCGTTGCGGCCACCGGCCTAACAAGGAGATCGTCACCCAGCAGGAGATGGTCGACCGGATCAAGGCCGCCGTCGATGCGCGCCTGGACGACAGCTTCGTGATCATGGCGCGCACTGACGCGCTGGCAGTAGAGGGCCTCAACGCCGCGCTGGACCGCGCCGCCGCCTATGTCGAGGCGGGGGCTGACATGATCTTCCCCGAGGCGATCACTGAACTGGCAATGTACAAGACCTTTGCCGAGCGCGTGCAGGCGCCGATCCTGGCCAACATCACCGAGTTCGGCGCTACCCCGCTGTACACCACCGAACAGCTGGCAGCGGTCGACGTGTCGCTGGTGCTGTACCCGCTGTCGGCGTTCCGCGCCATGAACAAAGCAGCGGAAAACGTCTACACCGCACTGCGCCGCGATGGCACTCAGCAAAACGTCATCGACACCATGCAGACTCGCATGGAGCTCTACGATGCCATCGGCTACCACGCCTTCGAGCAGAGCCTCGATGCGCTGTTTGCCCAGAAAAAAGGCTGACACTCAGTTAGCAGTCGCCCGGATTAGCCAGCAATTCCATAACAAGTTCAATAAAGGAGAAGCCCCATGGCCGAAGCAAAAGTACTCAGTGGCGCAGGCCTGCGTGGCCAGGTGGCCGGCCAGACCGCGCTGTCGACCGTTGGCCAGGCCGGTGCCGGCCTTACCTACCGTGGTTACGACGTGCGCGACCTGGCAAAGCATGCCGAATTTGAAGAGGTCGCCTACCTGCTGCTGTATGGCGAGCTGCCCAGCAAAGCCGAAGTCAACGACTACAAGCGCAAGCTCAAGGGCATGCGTGATCTGCCCCAGGCGCTCAAGGAGGTGCTTGAGCGCATTCCCCGTGATACCCACCCAATGGACGTCATGCGCACCGGCTGCTCGATGCTCGGCACGCTTGAGCCGGAGCTGACCTTCGACACCCAACAGGACAAGACCGATCGCCTGCTGGCGCTGTTCCCGGCGATCATGTGCTACTGGTACCGCTTCAGCCACCATGGCGTGCGCATCGACTGCAACAGCGATGAAGACACCCTCGGCGGGCACTTCCTGCAACTGCTGCACGGCAAGAAGCCGAGCGAACTGCATGTGAAGGTGATGAACGTCTCGCTGATTCTATACGCCGAGCATGAGTTCAACGCCTCGACCTTTACCGCCCGGGTCTGTGCCTCGACCCTGTCTGACCTGTATTCCTGCGTTACCGCGGCGATCGGCTCGCTGCGCGGCCCACTGCATGGCGGCGCCAACGAAGCGGCGATGGCCTTGATCGAGCGCTTCCAGAGCCCGCAGGAAGCGACCGCCGAGCTGCTGCAGATGCTCGAGCGCAAGGACAAGATCATGGGCTTTGGCCATGCGATCTACAAAGAGTCCGACCCGCGCAACGAGGTGATCAAGGGCTGGGCCAAACAGCTCGCTGATGAAGCCGGTGACACCGTGCTGTACCCGGTTTCCGAAGCGATCGACAAGACCATGTGGGAGCAGAAGAAGCTGTTCCCCAACGCCGACTTCTACCATGCCTCGGCGTATCACTTCATGGGCATTCCGACCGAGCTGTTCACGCCGATCTTCGTCTGCTCGCGGCTGACCGGCTGGGCGGCGCATGTGTTCGAGCAGCGTGCCAACAACCGGATCATTCGCCCGAGTGCGGAGTATGTCGGGGTCGAGCAGCGTGAGTATGTGCCGATAGAGCAGCGTTGAGGCTGCGGGTGTCGGGGGCTGCTCTGCAGCCCTATCGCGACACAAGGCCGCTCCTACAGTGGACTGCGGTGCTTTTGTAGGAGCGGCCTTGCGTCGCGAAAGGGGCGCGCAGCGCCCCCAGCTTTACCAACCAATACCGTGAGCCTGATAACTATATGAACAGCACCTTCCGCAAGGCCCTGCCAGGCTCCGGCCTGGACTATTTCGATGCCCGCGCAGCGGTCGAGGCGATCAAGCCCGGCGCCTACGCAGGTCTGCCGTACACCTCCCGCGTACTGGCCGAAAACCTGGTGCGCCGCTGTGACCCAGCCACCCTCAATGCCTCGCTGGAGCAGTTGATCGAACGCAAACGCGATCTCGACTTCCCCTGGTTCCCGGCGCGGGTGGTGTGCCACGACATTCTTGGCCAGACCGCCCTGGTCGACCTGGCAGGCCTGCGCGACGCGATCGCCGACAAGGGCGGCGACCCGGCCCAGGTCAACCCGGTAGTGCCCGTGCAACTGATCGTCGACCACTCCCTGGCCGTCGAGTGCGGTGGCTACGATCCGCAGGCTTTCGAGCGCAACCGCGCCATCGAAGACCGGCGCAACGAAGACCGCTTTCATTTCATCAACTGGACCAAGAAAGCCTTCAAGAACGTTGATGTGATCCAGCCCGGCAACGGCATCATGCACCAGATCAACCTGGAGAAGATGTCGCCGGTGATCCACAGCGAGCGCGGCGTAGCCTACCCGGACACCTGCGTCGGCACCGACAGCCACACCCCGCATGTCGATGCACTGGGCGTCATCGCCATTGGTGTGGGCGGCCTTGAAGCCGAGAACGTCATGCTCGGTCGCGCCTCGTGGATGCGCCTGCCGGAAATCGTCGGCGTCGAGCTGACCGGCCGCCTGCAGCCGAACATCACCGCCACCGACCTGGTCCTGGCCCTGACCGAGTTTCTGCGCAAGCAGAAGGTGGTCGGCGCCTATCTGGAGTTCTACGGTGAGGGCGCCCGCGCGCTGACCTTGGGCGACCGCGCCACCATCTCCAACATGGCTCCGGAATACGGTGCCACTGCGGCGATGTTCGCCATCGACCAGCAGACCATCGACTACCTGCGCCTGACCGGCCGCGAAGAGCAGCAGGTGCAACTGGTCGAGAACTACGCCAAAGTCGCCGGCCTCTGGGCCGACAGCCTGGTCGACGCGGTTTACGAGCGTGTCCTCAGCTTCGACCTGTCGAGCGTGGTGCGCAACATGGCCGGGCCATCCAACCCGCATGCCCGCGTGGCCACCAGCGAGCTGGCCGCCAAGGGCATCGCCGGGGCCTGGCAGGATGTGCCCGGGCAGATGCCGGACGGCGCCGTGATCATCGCTGCCATCACCAGCTGCACCAATACCAGCAACCCGCGCAACGTGATCGCCGCCGGCTTGATCGCCCGCAACGCCAACCGCCTTGGGCTGACCCGCAAGCCGTGGGTCAAGTCGTCGCTGGCGCCGGGTTCCAAGGCGGTCAAGCTGTACCTGCAGGAAGCCGGGCTCGAACATGAGCTGGAGCAACTGGGCTTTGGCATCGTCGCCTTCGCCTGCACCACCTGCAACGGCATGTCTGGCGCGCTCGACCCGGTTATCCAGCAGGAGATCATCGACCGCGACCTGTACGCCACCGCGGTGTTGTCGGGCAACCGCAACTTCGACGGGCGCATCCACCCGTACGCCAAGCAGGCGTTCCTCGCCTCGCCGCCGCTGGTGGTGGCCTACGCCATTGCCGGGACCATCCGCTTCGATATCGAGAAGGATGTGCTGGGTGTGGTCGACGGCAAGGAAATCCGCCTCAAGGACATCTGGCCCAGCGATGCCGAAATCGATGCCGTGGTCGGTGCCGCGGTCAAGCCCGAGCAGTTCCGCAGTGTGTACATCCCGATGTTCGCCATCGAAGAAGACACCGGGCCCAAGGTCCCGCCGCTGTACGACTGGCGCCCGATGAGCACCTACATTCGTCGCCCGCCGTACTGGGAAGGCGCCCTGGCCGGTGAGCGCAGCCTGCGCGGCATGCGCCCGCTGGCGGTGCTGCCGGACAACATCACCACTGATCACCTGTCGCCGTCGAATGCGATCATGCTCGACAGCGCCGCCGGTGAATACCTGGCGAAGATGGGCCTGCCCGAGGAAGACTTCAATTCCTACGCAACCCACCGCGGCGATCACCTGACTGCCCAGCGTGCCACCTTTGCCAACCCCAAGCTGTTCAACGAAATGGTGCGCAAGGCCGATGGCAGCGTGCAGCAGGGTTCGCTGGCGCGGCTTGAGCCGGAAGGGCAGGTGGTGCGCATGTGGGAAGCGATCGAAACCTACATGCAGCGCAAGCAGCCGCTGATCATCGTTGCCGGTGCGGATTACGGCCAAGGCTCGTCACGCGACTGGGCCGCCAAGGGCGTGCGCCTGGCCGGGGTCGAGGCGATCGTTGCCGAAGGCTTCGAGCGCATTCACCGCACCAATCTGGTCGGTATGGGGGTGTTGCCGCTGGAGTTCCAGGCCGGCACCGACCGCAACACCCTCGGCCTCGATGGCAGCGAAAGCTACGACGTGCTCGGCCGGCGCACCCCGCGGGCGACCCTCACCCTGGTGGTCACCCGCCGCAACGGCGAGCGCCTCGAGGTACCGGTGACCTGCCGCCTGGATACCGCCGAAGAGGTTTCCATCTACGAAGCGGGCGGGGTGCTGCAGCGCTTCGCCCAGGATTTCCTCGAAGCTACCGCCTGAGTACCGGGGCCGCTGTGCGGCCCTTCGCGGGTGAACCCGCTCCCACAGGGTTTGCGCGGTGCCTGTGGAAGCGGGTTCACCCGCGAAGGGGCGCGCAGCGGCCCCGGCTAGACCGCAGAATTCATAGGACTCAATCATGACCTACGCACCGCAGATCAAAATCCCCGCCACCTACTTGCGTGGTGGTACCAGCAAAGGCGTGTTTTTCTCCCTGCAAGATTTGCCGGAGCGCGCTCGCCAGCCCGGGCCTGCCCGGGACGCGCTGATCCTGCGCGTGATTGGCAGCCCCGACCCATACGGCAAGCAGACCGACGGCATGGGCGGCGGCACGTCCAGTACCAGCAAGGCGGTGATCGTCTCGACCACTACCAAGCCTGAGCACGACGTTGACTACCTGTTCGGCCAGGTCGCCATCGACAAGGCGTTTGTCGACTGGAGCGGCAACTGCGGTAACCTCTCGGCAGCGGTCGGCGCGTTCGCTATCAGCAGCGGCTTGGTCGACCCAGCGCGCATCCCGCACAACGGCACTGCCACGGTGCGTATCTGGCAGGCCAACATCAGCAAGACCATCATTGCCCACGTGCCGATCAGCAACGGCGAAGTGCAGGAGACCGGTGACTTCGAGCTGGACGGGGTGACGTTCCCTGCTGCCGAAGTGCAACTGGAGTTCGTCGAGCCGGCCGCCGATGATGAAGGCGGTGGGGCGATGTTCCCCACCGGTAACCTGGTTGATGACCTGGAAGTGCCAGGGGTTGGCACGTTCAAGGCGACTCTGATCAACGCCGGCATCCCGACCATTTTCCTCAATGCGCAAGACCTCGGTTACAGCGGCACCGAATTGCAGGATGCGATCAATGCTGACCCGCAAGCGCTGGCGCGCTTCGAGACCATTCGCGCCTATGGCGCACTGCGCATGGGCTTGATCAGCAACCTCGAGCAGGCCCGCGAACGTCAGCACACCCCCAAGGTGGCCTTCGTCGCGGCACCGGCTGCTTATGCTGCGTCCAGTGGCAAAGCGGTCGCGGCGGCAGATATCGACCTGCTGGTGCGCGCGTTGTCGATGGGCAAACTGCACCACGCCATGATGGGTACTGCAGCAGTCGCCATCGGCACCGCAGCCGCTATCCCCGGTACGCTGGTCAACCTGGCTGCAGGCGGTGGTGAACGCACTGCGGTGTGCTTTGGGCACCCGTCCGGGACATTGCGCGTCGGTGCCGAGGCGCGCCAGGTAGACGGCCAGTGGACCGTGACCAAGGCCATCATGAGCCGCAGTGCGCGGGTGCTGATGGAAGGTTGGGTGCGGGTGCCGGCGGACAGCTTCTAGCCACATCGCTGTGCAGCGGCTTCGCCCAAGCTGAACGGCAACAAAAGCACCGCATAAAAAAGCCCCGGCATCACTGCCGGGGCTTCTTTTTTACCGCGCTAGGCGCTTGTTACAGGTGTTAGACCTGAACAGCCGGGATCTTGGCGCTTTCCGCAGCGTCACGGAACTCGGCGATCTGGTCGAAGCTCAGGTAGCGGTAGACGTCGGCAGCCATGCTGTCGATGTCTTTGGCGTACTGCATGTACTCTTCGATGGTCGGCAGCTTGCCGATGATCGAAGCCACTGCTGCCAGCTCGGCCGAAGCCAGGTAGACGTTAGTGGCATCGCCCAGACGGTTAGGGAAGTTACGGGTCGAGGTGGAGACCACGGTCGAACCGGTCTGCACACGTGCCTGGTTACCCATGCACAGCGAGCAACCTGGCATTTCCATGCGCGCGCCAGCTTTGCCGTAGATGCCGTAGTAGCCTTCTTCGGTCAGCTGGTGAGCGTCCATCTTGGTTGGCGGAGCCAGCCACAGACGGGTCGGAATACCGCCCTTGACCTTCTCCAGCAGCTTGCCAGCAGCGCGGAAGTGACCAATGTTGGTCATGCACGAGCCGATGAACACTTCGTCGATCTTCTCGCCCTGTACCGAAGACAGCAGGCGGGCGTCGTCCGGGTCGTTCGGCGCGCAGAGCACAGGCTCTTTGACGTCGGCCAGGTCGATTTCGATGATCTCGGCGTATTCGGCATCGGCGTCTGCAGACAGCAGCTGCGGGTTGGCCAGCCAGGCTTCCATGGCTTGCGCACGGCGCTCCATGGTCCGCGCATCGCCGTAGCCTTCGCTGATCATCCAGCGCAGCAGGGTGATGTTCGACTGCAGGTATTCGGCAACCGCTTTTTCCGGCAGCTTGATGGTGCAGCCAGCAGCAGAGCGCTCGGCGGAAGCGTCGGACAGCTCGAACGCTTGCTCGACGGTCAGCTCGTCGAGGCCTTCGATCTCCAGGATGCGACCCGAGAAGGCGTTGATCTTGCCTTTCTTCTCGACGGTCAGCAGGCCTTGCTGAATGGCGTAGTACGGGATCGCATGGACCAGGTCACGCAGGGTGATGCCAGGCTGCAGCTTGCCCTTGAAGCGAACCAGGATCGACTCTGGCATGTCCAGCGGCATCACGCCGGTGGCAGCGGCGAAGGCGACCAGGCCGGAACCGGCCGGGAACGAGATGCCGATCGGGAAGCGGGTGTGCGAGTCGCCGCCGGTGCCGACGGTGTCAGGCAGCAGCATGCGGTTCAGCCAGCTGTGGATGATGCCGTCGCCAGGACGCAGCGACACGCCGCCACGGGTGCGGATGAAATCCGGCAGGGTGTGGTGGGTGGTGACGTCGATTGGCTTCGGGTAAGCCGCGGTGTGGCAGAACGACTGCATGACCAGGTCAGCCGAGAAGCCCAGGCAGGCGAGGTCTTTGAGCTCGTCGCGGGTCATCGGGCCGGTGGTGTCTTGCGAACCCACGGTGGTCATCTTCGGTTCGCAGTAGGCGCCTGGACGTACGCCCTGGCCTTCTGGCATGCCGCAGGCACGGCCAACCATTTTTTGCGCCAGGGTGAAGCCCTTGCCAGTATCGACCGGTGCGTCCGGCAGTTTGAACAGGTCGGTTGGACCCATGCCCAGCTCGGTGCGCGCCTTGTCGGTCAAGCCACGGCCAACGATCAGCGGGATACGGCCGCCAGCACGGACTTCGTCGAGCAGGACTGGCGTCTTCAGTTCGAAGGTGGTGACCAGCTCGTCGCTTTCGTGACGGCGTACTTCACCTTTGAACGGGTACACGTCGATGACGTCGCCCATGGCCAGGTTGCTGCAGTCGAATTCGATTGGCAGGGCGCCGGCGTCTTCCATGGTGTTGTAGAAGATCGGAGCGATCTTGGTGCCGAAGCAGAAACCGCCAGCGCGCTTGTTCGGCACGTTGGGGATATCGTCACCGAAGAACCACAGTACCGAGTTGGTTGCCGATTTACGCGACGAACCGGTACCGACCACGTCACCGACGTAGGCGACCGGGAAGCCTTTGGCGCGCATGGCTTCGATCTGCTTGAGCGGACCGACCGAGCCTGGTTGCTCAGGCTCGATGCCGTCACGGGCCATTTTCAGCATGGCCAGGGCGTGCAGCGGGATATCAGGGCGCGACCAGGCATCCGGGGCAGGGGAGAGGTCGTCGGTGTTGGTTTCGCCAGGCACCTTGAACACGGTCAGGGTGTACTTTTCGGCAATTTCAGGGCGCTTGGTGAACCACTCGCCATTGGCCCAGGACTCCAGCACAGCCTTGGCGTGGGCGTTGCCCGCCTTGGCTTTTTCGGCGACGTCATGGAAAGCATCGAACATCAGCAGGGTGTGCTTGAGCTGTTCGGCCGCGACGGCAGCCAGTTCGGCGTCGTCCAGCAGCGCGACCAGAGTCTCGATGTTGTAGCCGCCCTGCATGGTGCCGAGCAGCTCGGTGGCATGCTTGCGGTCGAGCAGTGGCGAAGTGGCTTCGCCCTTGGCGATTGCCGAGAGGAAACCGGCCTTGACGTAGGCAGCCTCGTCAACGCCTGGTGGTACGCGGTTGGTGATCAGGTCAACGAGGAAGGCTTCTTCGCCGGCTGGCGGGTTTTTCAACAGTTCGACCAGGCCTGCAGTCTGTTCGGCGTTCAGCGGCTGGGGCACGATGCCCAGGGCTTTACGCTCTTCGATATGTTTGCGGTAGGCTTCAAGCACAGTTATTACCCTCATCAGTGGTCCCTAAAGGGAGTCCGGGACGCTCATCCAGAATTCAACGCGGCCATGCGCAATACGGCTTCGTGAGCCGTCCAGCCAGGCGTGCGGAAAATCCTTGCAGAAGCTGTTTTCAAAGTTTTACGCCTGTAGAACGGAGCGCTGATGAGGGGTTGGCGCGGAGCATGCGAGGGCTGCATGGGCCGGCCAACACCGTTCTACCGGATTAACTGTGCTTCGTGACGCTTTGAAAACAGCTTCCAACGGACATTGTTGCCTTGAAAAGGCGGGTTGATTCTACGGCAAAAACTGAACAAAAGTAAGGCGCGGGATGCGACTTTAACAAGTGACCCTGGTTAGACAAAGGGCTAACATGGAGCCGTGTGCCACCGCCAAGCTGTTGTCTGTTCATGTCCAATCAGTCCATCAAAACCCCGTGCGTCGGGCTCTGCTCGACCGTCTACGGCGACCTTGTATGCCGCGGCTGCAAGCGCTTTCATCATGAAGTGATCCACTGGAACGGCTACAGCGAGGAGGCCAAGCGGGCGGTCTGGCTGCGCTTGGAGCAGTTGCTGGTGCAAGTGATGATGGCCAAGCTTGAAGTGTTCGACAAAGACTGCTTGCGCCAGCAACTGGAGCAGCGTTCGATCCGCTTCGTCGTGCAGCAGTCCGAATATTGCTGGGCGTATCAGTTGATAGCGCGCGGCGCGCGGATGATCCGTGACCTTGAGGCCTATGGCATGGCGCTGTTGCCTGAGTTTCGTGGCTGGGATCTGCCACAGTTGCGCGACGCCATCGACCGGGAGTTCTTCCTGTTGTCCGAAGCACATTACCAGCGCTACATCGCACCGTCGTTTCTCAAGGACGTGCTGGGGTAGCCTTCCAGCTGCCGCGCAGCGCCAGCAGTCCTTAGCGTTCATCGCTCCTTCAAGCTGGAGTGACGTGATGAGCAGCCTTGTATTCATGCCTGAACTGAGTTTTACCGCCCGCTGCCGCTGCCGCTGGCAACTGGCAGATTATGTTTCGACCCCTGCGGTATGGGAGGACGGCGACGACCTGTCCCGGCCGCTCTGGACCGAATTCGATGGCTGGAATAGCGACAGCGGCTGGTTGATAGCGAGCCGCAATTATGACGGAACACGGCCAGATTCATTTCCGCCGGACGAATGGCAGGGTGAAGATTTACGACAATCGCTCGGTGTCGATACCTTCTGGTTCGGCACCTATCGCCATGCGCTGGGCTACGTCTACGAGATCCGCCCGGCCTATACTGGCCGCAACAGCGACCAGTATCCCAGGCTCAACTACTGGTTGGACGTGAGCAGGAGCGGCTATCTGGGTTTTTACCCTACAGACGCCAAAGCTGGAAGCCTGACCGATAAAGAAGGGGTAATCGCCCTGAAAGATCCGATCGGTGTCGCGCCGGCGGTAAAACTGCCGGTAGACACGCAGATTGATCTCGACTTGCCGCTCTACAAACTCAGAAAGGGCTTGAAGACGCCGCTCTGGCACATCGCAGGCCTGAATCCGGAACACTTGGTGGAGGGCGGTCTGCACCTGAACCTGTCTCTCTATGGCGGCCTTGAAGCTGTCAAGGTGCGCCGACTGGTAGAGAACGGGCAAGGGTATCTGAATGCAGGCCGCGGCAGGCCGGGTGTGTTGCTGATGTGTATCGACAACCCATGCGTGCCGCCGCACCCGAAACCCTCGATAGAGTGAAACCGCCTACGCGCCGCTGTACTCGCAGCCGCTGGTGCAGGTTTCGTGAATACGCACCTTGGACAGTTCTGGCAGCAGCGGTTTCACCTGCTGCCAGATCCACACCGCGATCACTTCGCTGGTGGGGTTTTCCAGGCCAGGAATGTCGTTCAGGTAGTTGTGGTCGAGCTGCTCGTAGATCGGCTTGAAAATCGCCTTGATCTCGGAGAAGTCGCGGATCCAGCCGGTATGCGGGTCAAGCGGGCCGGTCAGGTGCAGGGCAACCTTGAACGAGTGGCCGTGCAAGCGGCCGCATTTATGACCAGGCGCGACATTGGGCAGGCGATGGGCCGATTCGAAGGTGAACTCTTTGAAAATTTCCACGGGGTAGTAACTCTGTTGCAAGCGAGAATGGCGGCGATTCTACCAGCATGGCCGCAGTGAGTGGTTGTGCCTGTGTGGTCAGCTGCCCGGTGGCGCTTGCGCACTCACTGCAACAGTGCTCGAGGCATGCGCTATCATGCCCGCGAGCAATTTCAGGTTGGCTTAAGGAGCCGTGGTTAATCTTAACCCCGTAGACAACTTGTACATCCCGATGGAGAGATACTCATGAAGACTTTGACTGCCCTGTTCACTGCTGCTGCCCTGTCTGTTGCTGCCACCGCTGCCCTGGCCGACGTACCGGCGCATGAAATCAGCGCCCTGGAAAAAGCCGGCACCGTGCAGCCATTGCAGAAACTGGCCGAGACTGCAAAGGCCAAGCATCCTGGTTCAACCATCACCGACTCCGAGCTTGAAAACGAATACGGCCGCTACATCCTCAAGGTCGAACTGCGTGATGCGCAGAACGTTGAATGGGACGTTGATCTGGATGCCAAGACCGGCGAAATACTGAAAAACGCCCAAGACAAATAATGAGCCCGCTATCGCGCACGCCGCGCTACCTGGCGCTGGCCCTGATGGCCGTGTGTTCACTGGCGCTGGCGCGTGATCTTGACCAGGATGAAGCCCTCGCGCTGCGGCAAAAGGGCATCATCCTGCCGCTTGAGCATCTGCTCGACTCTGCCCTAGGGCGTTACCCCGGGGCACGTCTGCTTGAGGCAGAGCTTGAAGAAAAACATGGCCGCTATGAATACGAGGTCGAGCTGCTGACCCTTGAAGGGGTGGTGCGCGAAATCAAGCTGGATGCCCGCAGCGGTGTGCTGCTCAAAGATGAGGAGGACGACTGAATGCGCCTGTTGCTGGTCGAGGATAACGTGCCGCTGGCCGATGAGCTGACTGCCGGCCTGCAGCGTCAGGGCTATGCCGTCGACTGGCTGGCAGACGGCCGTGATGCGGTCTATCAAGGCCAGAGCGAGCCCTACGATCTGATCATTCTCGACCTTGGCTTGCCCGGCTTGCCGGGATTGGAAGTCCTCGCCCAGTGGCGTGCAGGCGGGTTGGCCACGCCAGTGCTGATCCTGACGGCGCGCGGCTCGTGGGCCGAGCGCATCGAAGGCTTGAAGGCCGGCGCCGACGATTACCTGAGCAAGCCGTTCCACCCTGAAGAGCTGCAACTGCGCATTCAGGCACTGCTGCGCCGCGCGCGGGGCCTAGCCAATCAGCCCAAGCTTGAAGCAGCCGGCCTGCACTTGGACGAAAGCCGCCAGTGTGTCAGCCGCGAGGGTGTCGATGTGCAACTGACCGCGGCGGAGTTTCGCCTGCTGCGCTACTTCATGCTGCATCCCGGCCAGGTGCTGTCCAAGGGGCATCTGGCCGAGCACCTGTATGACGGCGAAACCGAGCGCGACTCCAACGTGCTTGAGGTGCACGTCAATCACCTGCGGCGTAAACTCGGCCGCAGCGTCATCGAAACCCGTCGCGGGCAAGGTTACGTCTACGCCGGCAGCACGCCGTGAAGTCGATCCAGGCACGCTTGAGTGTTGGCCTTATCGCCGTATTGGTAGTGATCGGGCTGGCCTTTGCACAGTTGACCCTGTGGCTGTTCGAGGCCGGCCTGCAGCGTTACCTCGAAGTCGGTTTGCGCAAGGAAAGCGAGAACCTGCTGGTGGCGCTGGGGCGCGGCCCGGACGGCTTGCAGCTGGATGAGCGGCGCATCTCGGCTGCGTACCAAAGGCCGTTTTCCGGGTATTACTTTCGCATCGATTTCGAGCAGGGCAGTTGGCGATCTCGCTCATTGTGGGACCTGGACATGCCCAAGCCGGCCAAGCCGGGACTCGAAGATACCCATGTACTAGGTCCTGAAGGCCAACAGTTGCTGGCCCTGCGTGCTGACTATCGGCGCCTGGGTCAGGACATCTCGATCAGCGTCGCGCAGGATTATTCACCAGTACGCCAGGGCTTTCAGCGCATGCAGCAGATCGGCCTGGGTATGGGCCTGATCGCCCTGGTGCTGGTGCTGGTATTGCAGCGCATCACTGTTACCCGCTCGCTCCGGCCATTGGAGCGAGCCCGCCAGCAGATCGCGCAACTGCAGCAAGGCCAGCGCTCACAGCTGGATGCCGAAGTACCCAGCGAGCTGCAGCCGCTGGTCGATCAGGTCAACCATCTGCTGGCCCACACTGAAGACAGCCTGCGCCGCTCGCGCAATGCGCTGGGCAATCTTGGCCATGCGTTGAAAACGCCGATGGCGGTTCTGCTCAGCCTGGCCTCCAGCGAGCGCTTGCGCGATTTGCCTGACGTACGCACGCAAATGCGCGAGCAGCTCGAACAGATCCAGCAGCGCCTGGAACGTGAACTCAACCGTGCGCGGTTGGCGGGCGATGCTCTGCCCGGCGCGCAGTTTGATTGCGATGCGGAGTTGCCAAGCCTGCTGGCAACCTTGGGCATGATTCATGGTGAAGGTCTGCTGCTGGAGCGCGACACGCCCGCTGGACTGCTGCTGCCTTGGGACCGCGAGGACCTGCTCGAGCTGCTCGGCAACCTGCTCGACAATGCCTGCAAATGGGCTGACAGCGAAGTCCGCTTGGGTATCGCTACGAGTGCCTCCGGCTATCAGCTATGGGTGGATGACGATGGCCCGGGCATTCCTGAGGAAAAACGCGTACACGTGCTCGAGCGAGGTTCGCGGCTGGACGAGCAGGTCAATGGTCACGGCCTGGGCTTGGGTATCGTGCGCGATATCGTCGACGCCTGGGGTGGCGCCATCGCACTGCAGGAAAGCCCTCAAGGCGGCCTGCGAGTGAGCATCGAGCTGCCCGGCAAAGGCCGCTGAACGGCCTACGCTGATGCTGCAAAATTATTGAGCCCAAACCGCATTATTTTGAATTTGCCCCACAATAGTGCGCGCGGCACACTCTTGCTCTGAAATGGCTCATCCCGGCCAAGTTGAAGAGCACGTTCTGCCGATGTCTGCCTCGCGTCCCGAACCCCTGTTGCAGCGCCTGATGCCGGCGCCCCTCAATATTCCTCCCAGAGAATGGCTGCGCGCAGGCGTCGGTGCCTTGCTCGGCCTGTGCCTCGCAGGTTGGCTATGCAGCCTGGCCTATGGTCCCTCCATTGCGCTGCATTTGCTTGGCCCTCTGGCGGCAACAGCCGTGCTGGTTTTCGCCGTGCACGCCGGGCCGCTGGCGCAGCCGTGGTCGGTGCTGGGCAGCTACGCGCTGGCGGGCGTAATCGGCTTGGTCATGCGCCAGCACCTGGGCAGCGAGCTGTGGGTGGCTGGCGCTGCGCTGGGCTTGTCGTTGTTGGTCATGTGCCTGCTGCGCTGCCTGCACCCGCCGGGCGGCGGAGTAGCGGTCAGCGCGGTACTGGCCGATTCCGGGCTGGTCGCCATGGGCGATCATCTGCTCGAGCCAATCATGCTCAATGCGCTGGTGCTGGTCGCAGTGGCGGTGGTCTACAACCGCCTGACGGGCGTGCGCTATCCCAAGCCTGGCTTACCGCGCAAGGATCTGCACCACACCCACGACCCAGTGCCCAGCGCCCGGGTAGGTTTCAGCAGCGACGACCTCGATCAGGCTCTGGAAGACATCGGCGAGTACGTTGACGTCAGCCGTGACGAGCTTGAGCGTATTCTTCTGGCCACTGAACAGCATGCCTTGCAGCGCAGTCTAGGCGGTATCACCGCGGCGTCGGTGATGTCCCGCGATGTGCAGTTTGCCAGCCCGCAGACCACGCTGGAGCAAGCCTGGCAGATGCTCGCCAGCCACCACCTGAAGACGCTGCCAGTACTGGCGGAGGGGCGCCTGGTTGGCATCGTCAGCCTCAGTGATGTGCTGACGGCGGCCATGGCGCGGGCGCGGTTCAGCTGGCGCGGGCTGTGGCGGCGCAGGCCGGTGGTGCTGGAGCAGGTGATGAGCCGGCGGGTGATCAGCGTCAGTAGCCAGCACCCGCTGGAGCGTCTGCTGCCATTGCTGTGCGAGCAAGGCTTGCACTGCCTGCCGGTACTCGATGACGGCAAGCTGGTCGGGGTGATCACCCAGACCGACCTGATTGCCGGTCTCAAGCGCCAGTTGCTCAACCACAGCACGCTTGCTTCAGATGAGCGGGTCCCAGCGTTGTGACCAGTCACTGACGCCCGCTGCGACTTGCCGGCGCAGCACGCCGAAGGCCTGCTGCAAGGCGGCGCTGTCGTGCTTGCGGGTGTACACCAGAAAAGTCGGATAGGTGAATTCCGGCGCTTGCGGCACCCGCTCGAACACGCCGCTGTCCAGATAAGCCTGCACCACCCGTGTACGGAAATAACCGCTGCCACCGTGCTCGAGAATGAACTGCAAGGCCAGCGGGCCGAGGTTGAAGCTCAGCGCTGGGCGGGCGCAGTCGGGCAGGGCGGCATCGTGCTGGCGGCGAAACGTCTCGCCCCAGTCGATATACACATAAGGCTCTGGCCGTTCAACGTGGCGGATGCGCACCAGTTTTTCTTCCATCAACTGCTCCACCTGCAGGCCAGGCCCGTAGATGGGCTGATAGACCAGCGCAGCATCGAGCAAGCCGCGCTCGACCTTGCGCAGCAACGATTCGCCGTCGCTGACCTCGCTGCGGATGGCATGGCTGGGCATCTCGCGGTACAGCGCACTGACCCAGTCGAGCAGCAGCGGGTTGCCCAGGCTGGTTTCGCCGCCCAGGTGCAGCAGCTGCTGACAACCCTGCGGCAGCGGCAGGTCACGGCGGGCGGCCTCCCAGGTTTCCACCAGTTGGTGGGCGTAGGTGACGAAGGCTTCGCCGTCTGCGGTCAGGCTGGCGCCGCTGCGGCTGCGGACAAACAGCTGGCAACCTAGCTGCTGCTCAAGACGCTGCACCCGCGCGGTGATTGCCGTCTGCGACACGCACAGCCCCTCGGCGGCGGCGACCAGGCTGCCGCAGCGCACAATCTCCAGAAAGGTGCGTGCCTGTTCGATATCCATGCTGTGCTCATTGATCAAGGTGATGGCTATTCTAGAGCCTTGCTCGCTGCTTGGCGCGTATCAAAAGCGCTGCCTTGATAGTGCCTGCTGCTGCGAATTTGCAGGTCGGTTATGGACTTTAGTCCCATGGCAGGGGCGTCAGGCAGGTCCATACTGCAGGCTCGCCCTTCAATAACAACAAGTATCGGGTTGCGACTGACATGACCTACCAGCACAGCTACGCCCGTTCCATTTCCGACCCTGTGGCCTTCTGGGCCGAACAGGCCGACCAGCTGGCCTGGTACCACAAGCCGCGCCAGACCCTGATCAACAACACCGACGGCAGCCATTGCTGGTTTGCCGACGGGCGCCTGAACAGCTGCTACCTGGCCCTGGATTACCAGATCGAGCAAGGCCGTGGCGAGCAGATCGCGTTGATCTACGACTCGCCGGTAACCGCCACCCAGCAGCGCTTCAGCTACCGTGAGTTGCGCGATGAGGTGGCGCGGCTGGCCGGGCTGCTGCGCGAGTTGGGCGTGCGCAAGGGCGACGGTGTCGTCATCTACATGCCGATGGTGCCGCAGGCGGCCATGGCCATGCTCGCCTGCGCGCGGATTGGCGCAGTGCACTCGGTGGTGTTCGGCGGTTTTGCCGCCAACGAGCTGGCCCTGCGTATCGATGATGCCAAGCCGACCCTGGTGCTCACGGCCTCCTGCGGGCTGGAGTTTGATCGGGTCATCGAATACAAGCCGCTGATCGATCGCGCGCTGCAACTGGCCACCCATCAGCCCCGCCACGTGCTGGTGCTGCAGCGGCCACAGGCCAAGGCCGCGCTGCAGCCTGGGCGTGACCTGGACTGGCAACAGGCACTGGTCAACGCGCAGTCTGTGGCGCCGGTCGAGCTCAGTGCAACCGACCCGCTATATATCATGTACACCTCCGGCACCACCGGCAAACCCAAGGGCATCGTCCGCGAAAACGGCGGCAACGCGGTCGCCTTGAGCTACACGATGCGCCATATCTATGGCATGCAGGCGGGCGATGTCTGGTGGGGGATTTCCGATGTGGGCTGGGTGGTCGGTCACTCGCTGATCGTCTACGGGCCGCTGATGACCGGTTGCACCACGGTGTTCTATGAAGGCAAGCCGATCCGCACCCCGGACGCCGCCGCGTACTGGCGGGTGGTCGAGCAGTATCAGGTGAATGCCTTGTTCTGCGCGCCGACGGCGATGCGCGCGATCCGTAAGGAAGACCCCCATGGCGAACTGCTCGCCGGGTATGACCTGAGCTCCCTGCGCCAATTGTTCCTGGCCGGGGAAAAGCTTGATTCAAGCACCCATCAATGGCTGGATCAGGTCACCGGCAAACCGGTGCATGACCACTGGTGGCAGACCGAAACCGGCTGGCCGGTGACCGCACCCTGTGTCGGCCTTGAAGGCAGCGCCGCACGCCCCGGGTCGAGCAACCGCGCAGTACCGGGCTACCACGTGCAGGTGCTGGACGACGACGGGCATTTGCTCGGGCCGAATCAACAGGGCGCGATCGTCATCGCCCTGCCGCTGCCGCCGGGCTGCAGCCAGACGCTGTGGGGTGATCATCAGCGCTATCTGCAGGCGTATCTGCACACCTATCCGGGCTACTACCATACCGGTGATGGCGGCTACCTGGACGATGACGGCTTCGTCTACATCATGGGTCGCACCGATGACGTCATCAACGTCTCTGGGCATCGGTTGTCTACCGGCGAAATGGAAGATCTGGTCGCCCGCCATGCAGCGGTTGCCGAGTGCGCGGTGATCGGTGTGCACGACGACATCAAGGGCCAGGTGCCGTTGGCGTTGGTGGTACTCAAGGACGGCGAAGAGCTAGCCGAGCAAAAATTGCAGGCTGAACTGGTTGCCAGTGTGCGCGAGCAGATCGGTGCGCTGGCATGCTTCAACCGGGTGCGGTTGGTCAAGCGCTTGCCCAAGACACGCTCCGGCAAGATTCTGCGCGCGGTGCTGCGCAAGATCGCTGACGGTCAGGCCTATGTACCACCGTCAACGCTGGATGACCCGGCTGTGCTTGGCGAAATCGAAGCGGTGCTGGTCGATCTGCCCCGCGCAGGTTAAAGCACAGTCGTGCCGACCTGATGCAGCTGGCCGAGACGGCTGCGGCTGCGCATCAGGTCGGCAATGGCGCCACCCAGGCTCTGCTCGAGCGGATAGCGGCCAATCAGCACCAGCTCGCAGTCTTGGTCGTACAGCACATCGACCAGGTTGACGAAGCGTTGCTGCGCTGCGAGCGAACATTCGGCCAGGTCTTCCAGGTCGTCGATGATCCAGCGATCGTAACGGCTGGCCAGCTCCAGATAATCCACCACCGCCGTGGCCTGCTCGCACAGATCGACAAAGCTGAAGTGCACCTGTCGATCCTGGCTGGCCAGGGCGCGCAGCGGGCGCTGGTTGATGTCCAGGGTCAGCGGCTGGGTTTCCGGCAGCGCCAGGGCCAGGCGTTGCTCAGCTGTGCCGGGCCAGACGTAGTGGCCCTGGGTAAAACGCTGGTGCGCGCGGTTGGCCGGCAGGCTGCGAAAGTCGATGTCGCCGCCCACTTCCATCACCAGCATGCGGCTGTTGATCAGGCGGATCACTGGCAAGAACCGCTCATGGTAAAGCGGGTTGGGCAGCAGGCCTTCGGGGGCATAGTTGGAGGTCAGGACGACAAATACATTGCGCTCGAACAGCGCGCTGAACAGCCGGGTGAGCAGCATCGCATCGCCGATGTCGTGCACATGGAACTCGTCGAAGCACAGCACCTGGCAGTCGCCAATCAGTTCATCCAGGGTTGCCGCCATGGCATTGTCGGCGCCGCGATGGCGGTGCATGCCCTGATGCAGACGAGCGAAGAAATCGTGAAAGTGCAGGCGCAGCTTGGCCTCCACCTCCAGCGCCTGGTAAAAGCCATCGAGTAGCCAGCTCTTGCCGCGGCCAACCGACCCATACAGATACAAGCTGCGCGCCTGGCCGTCAGTCAGCGCGGCCAACTGTTGCGCCATGCGCTCGATAACCCGCCGTTGACCTTCGCTCAAGCTATACCCGCGCTGCCTGGCCTTGTCCTCGAAGTAGCTCAACAGCTGGCAGTCGCCTTGCGCATCGGTACGCGAGCGGCGGCGCAAGTGGCGAAGCGGCGTGGGAATCCAGGCAGACAAGCGGGTGGTCCTCGCAGGCGGGGCAGGGCGGTTAGCGCCCTCAGTGAGTGACCATTTTCGCCGCAGGCACCGCTGGCAGGCAATCTTCCCGGCGAGTAGCCAGGCGATTGTGGGCGACTACCGGTCAGTGCCCACTGGCAGTGGTCATGCGCCACTGCCAAATGAACAGCCTCAGTCCTCGCGCTTGAGCTGACGATCGATCATGTACTTGATCGACAAACGACGTTCCTTGAGGCGGTGCAGGTCATCATCGCTGGTATAGCCCGCCGAGATGGCCTCGGCAGCCAGCACCTGGTTGTCGATATCGACGTACTCGTCGAGCAGGCGATCAAGGGTCTGATCCTGCTGGCGACGCTGCTGAACGATTTCGCGGGGGTAGTGCAGGTCTTGGTACAGGTCATGGGAAACTGGCATGGCGCCCTCCTTGTAAACGCTGGGTTACTTGACTATTGGGCAGGGCTGCAGGGATTTGGTTTTTTAGCTGGGCGAGCTTTGCCGACAGGCGGTCAGGCGGCGGATGGTGCCTGACTAACTTGCTGTTTTTTTGAGATTTTTTTTAACAGAGGGGTTTTCATGGTCAAGGATTGTTGTTAAAGTGCCGCGCATTCCCCGACAACAACCCATGTTGTCAGCCAGGGGGATTGTCAGAACGACAGTGCATCGCACTTGTCGCATCCGATACAGGGGCGTCGCCAAGCGGTAAGGCAGCAGGTTTTGATCCTGCCATGCGTTGGTTCGAATCCAGCCGCCCCTGCCATTATCTTCCTCGCTTTACCCTCTCTCTATTCCCGCGCAATCCACCAACGCTACCCATCCGTATTGCAGTTGCTGAGCAACGGCCGAGCGCGGTGCTCAGACCGCGCCCAGCAAATCGTCCAGGGTTTTCGCCAGCAGTTGATCCTGTACCGGTTTCTGAATGACCACACTGTCGCCCAGCTCGAAGCCTTGCAGCTCGGCATAGCCCGTGAGAATCACCACCGGCAATTGCGGGAAGCGCTCACGCGCCGCCAACGCGAGCTGCGCGCCGTTGAATTCGGGCATGGCAAAGTCTGTCAGCAGCACATCGACGTGTTCATCGAGCAAGCACAGGGCCTGCTCGCCACCGTGCGCCTGGCGTACCTGATAACCGTGCGAGCGCAGTAGCTCGCCGATCATGTCGCGGACCAGGTGATCATCGTCCACCAACAGCACGGTGCGATCACGGCCCTCTGCCGAGAGGGCTGGCGCCGCAGGCGCCGCGGGTGCTTCGAAGGCTACAGGCTGCTTGACCGCAGGCAGGTAGACCGACACCAAGGTACCCTGGTCCGGCGCAGTATCGATAGACACGCCGCCGCCCGATTGTTTGGCGAAGCCGAACACCTGGGCCAGGCCAAGGCCCGAGCCTTTACCGATGTCCTTGGTGGTGAAGAATGGCTCGAATACCTTGCCGACTACCTCTTCACTCATGCCGCAACCGGTATCGCGAATCGACAACATCACGTACTCGCCAGGCTCCGGGTCTTCCGGTCGCTGGGCGCGTTCTGTGATCAAGGTATTGCGCGTCGACAGGATCAGCTGGCCGCCATCGGCCATGGCGTCGCGGGCGTTGATCGCCAGGTTGAGAATGATCATCTCGGTCTGGGTCGGGTCAGTCAGTGCCTGCCACAGGCTGGCATCCAGATCCAGGCGTACCGAGACATTGCCGCCCAAGGTGCGTCGCAGCAGCTCTTCCAGGCCGGTGAGGGTCTGGTTGAGGTTCAGCGGAACAGGCTCGAGCCGCTGGCGCCGGGAGAAGGCCAGCAACTGTGAGGTCAACTTGGCACCGCGCTCGCCAGCCTCGCGGATGTGCTTGAGGCGGCTGCGGGCCTTGTCGTAATTCTCTTTCTGCAGGTCACGCTCAAGGAAACTCGCGCCGGTCAGAATCACCGTCAGCAAGTTGTTGAAGTCGTGCGCGACCCCGGCAGTCAGCTGGCCGACTGCCTCCAGTCGCTGCATCTGCTGCAGCGCAGCTTCGATACGCTCGCGCTCATCGATCTGCTCGCGCAGGCGCATGTTGGCCTCGGCCAGGCCCATCGACGATTCGCGCTCACTGGTGATATCGCGGGCGACCACATAGAGCAGGGTGTCCTCGGGCACGATCACCCACGACAACCAGCGCTGTTGGCCGCTGGCATGTTGAATGCGCCCTACAAAGCGCGCACTGGTGCGGCCCTGGCCGAGGGCGGTCAGCTCAGCGAGAAAGGCCTCCTGATCCGGCTCGGGTAGCAGCTGCAACAGGGTGGTCTGGCTCAGGCGTTCACGCGAGATGCCCAGGCTGACTTCCCAGGCTGGGTTGAGCGCGACCGGGGTCAGGTCTCTGTTCAGTACCGCCAGCAAGTCCTGGGACAATTCCCATGAGCGATCGCGCTCCCGGGTACGCCGCTCGACCCGCTCGCCGAGCATCTCGTTGAGCTGCTTGAGCGCCGTGGTCGCCTGGCGTTGTTCATGAATGTCCTGCAATACGCCGGAAAAGCGCACGCAGCGGCCGTCGAGGAATTGGGTCTGGCCGCTCGAGAGCAACCAGCGCGGCTCGAGGCCGTCACGCTGATTGATACGAAACTCGACCCGGTAGTGACCGCCTGCCTGGGGCTGCATGACCTGCTCGACAGCGTCACGAACCAGCACGACGTCTTCGGGATAGATGCCTGCGTAGAACACATCCAACGACATCTGAGTGTCGACAGGCAGGCCAAACAAGGTCTTGCAGCGGTCATCCCAGAGCAGCAGATCTTCCTGCGGGCGATAGTCCCAGGTACCCATGCCGGCAGCATCGATGGCAAACCGGGCGCGCGCCTCAAGCTCGGCCAGCGCTTCCTCGGCGCGGCGGCGGCGATGGCGCTCCTGCACTTCGGTCAGCGCCCGGCGTACGGCCTTGGGCAGCAGCGGCAGGTTCTTCTTCAGGACATAGTCGGTGGCGCCAAGGCGGATCATCTCCACCGCGTGCTCTTCACCATAAATGCCTGAGAGGAAGATGAACGGCACATCTGGCGCCAGCCGCTGAGCAATCGCCAGCACCTCGGTGCCGGACGAGCCAGGCAACACGCAGTCGCACAGGATCAGGTCAAAACGGCCGTGGTGCAGCGCATGCTCGACGCCAATATGGTCGAACACCAGTTGCGACTCGATGTGCAGCCCGCTGCGCTCCAGGCGCAATAAGGTCAGCTCGGCATCCATCGAACTGTCTTCGACCATCAGTAGCTTGAGCGGGCCTGACAACATGCTAGTTGGACTCAATTGTTACCACGCCGAGTCAGCCGCAACGAGCCAGGCGGCGGTTCATTGAGGACGGCCCAGAAGATCCCCAGATCGGAGATGGCCGTGACAAATTCCTTGAACTCGACCGGCTTCACCACGTAGGCATTGACCCCGAGCTCATAGGCGCGCAGCAGATCGGGTTCTTCCCGCGAGGAGGTCAGCATCACCGTCGGGATGCTGCGCAGCTCAGGGGTTTCGCGCACTGCCTTGAGCACCTCCAGGCCATCCACCTTGGGCAGTTTCAGGTCGAGCAGAAGCACGGCCGGGTTGCCATCGTCGCGGTCGGCGTAACCGTTGCGGCGCAACAGGTAGTCGAGGGCGTCGGCGCCATCGCGCAGTACGATGACTTCGTTGGCCAGCTGGCTGCGCTCCAGCGCGACAAGCGTCAACTCCAGATCCCTGGGGTTGTCTTCGACCAACAAGATCGGTTTTAGCATGATATGTACGTTACCTCAGGTGTTCGATGAATGGCGCGGGAGGGCGAAATGGAACGACGCTCCCTGGTTGATCTCGCCGTCAGCCCAGACACGGCCGTCGTGACGTTCGATGATCCGGCGCACGCTGGCCAGGCCGATGCCGGTGCCTTCGAAGTCTTCCATGCGGTGCAAGCGCTGGAACACGCCGAACAGCTTATTGGCATAGGCCATATCGAAGCCGACGCCGTTGTCGCGTATATAGATTTCAGTCTCGTGCGGGTGTTGCTTGGCGCGGATCTCTATACGCGCAGGATCGCGGCCACGGGTGTACTTGATCGCGTTGGCGATCAGGTTATGCAGTGCCATGTTGATGAACGCCGGGTCGGCGATCACCTTGGGCAGTTTTTCCACGTCCCAGATGATTGTACGGCCGGCAAAATCCGGTGTCAGCTCGTTGCGAATGGTGTCGACTAGGGCGTTCAGGTCGACATCCGACATGCGCAGGGCAGAGCGGCCCATCTGAGAGAAATTGAGCAGGTTGTCGACAAGTGTGCCAGCAAAGTGCGCGGCTTCTTCGATGTGCTTGAGGAAGCGCTGGCCGCGTTCGCTGAGGTTCTCGCTTTCGACTTCGGTGAGCAGTTCGGTGTAGCCGGCGATGTGCCGCAGCGGTGCGCGCAGATCGTGCGACACGCTGTAGGAAAACGCTTCGAGTTCCTTGTTCGACTGGCGCAGCTCACCGGCCAGTTGCGCCAGCTCTTCGGCTTTGCGCAGCACGATCCCCAGTACGGCTATGCGAAGTTCGGCCACGCCTTCGATGATCAGCGGGTCCCAAGATTCGCTGTAACCGCCAACGTCTTCCTGCCAGCGCTCGAAGCTGTGTCGCGGGTTGAGGTCGCCCGCGGCGCTGATGGCTTTTTCCGGGCGCCCGGCCCAGTTGACCGTGCGTACCTGCTCGGGGCGGAACCACACCAGATAGTGCGAGTGGATCTGCGAAATCGCCACCGCCAGCACACCGCCAACGTGCTTGGCCAGCTCTGGTAAGTCCTGGATGTCGCGGCGCACGTTGTCGGTGCTGAACACCGACTCGGCGTCTTGCTGCGACAGCCAGTGGACCAGCGCATTGACCTGCGCAGCGGGCGGCGTCACGCCGATCAGGTCGCAGCGCTCGGCACTGATGATCGCCGCGCCAGTGGCACCGGCAAAGTCCAGCAGGACCTGGGGCAAGGCCTTCAAACCAGCACTGACGCTGTCGTGGTCGGCCATCGAGGCCAGCATGCGCACGATGCGCTGGCGCATGTCGAGCATGGTCTGGGTGCCGGTGTGCGCTTCACGGGATTCGATCTGCAGCGACAGCACGCTGGCCAGCAGCTCGCAGGCCGTGCGAGTGGGCAGGTCGACGGCATGCGGCTGGTCGTGATGGCAGGAGATCAGCCCCCACAACTTGCCGTCTACCACGATCGACAAAGAGGTCGATGCCAGGGTGCCCATGTTGCGCATGTACTGCAGGTGCACCGGCGATACCGCGCGCAACGCCGCATAGCTCATATCCAGCGGCTTGCCGGTGCGCGGGTTGCTGTGGGGATACAGCGGCGAGGCAATGTAGTTGGCATCTTCGATGACCCGAATCCGATTGACTCGGTACAACTCGCGGGCCTGGCGTGGAATATCGGAGGCCGGGAAGCACAGGCCCAGATAGCTCGGGTAGCCGGGGTCGGCGACCTCGGCAAGTACCTCGCCGTTGCCTTCGGCATCGAAGCGGTAGGCCTTGACCCTGCCAAAGCCGGTAATGCGTTTGATCTGCATGACCGACTGCTGCAACAGTTCGACGATGCAGCTGACCTTGTGCACGCTGCCGACGAAGGCGCGTACCAGCGGGTAGTAATCGCCATGCCCGGACGGGCCGCTGGCCGTGCGGATCGGTTCGAATTCGGTGATCAGGACCTGGTCGTGACGATGCACCAGCACGCGCATGTGGCTGCAGTCTGGGCTGGGCTGGCGTAGTTCAACGTCGCCGATATGAAACGGGAATACCTCATCGACCGGCAGATACTGCATCTGTGCACGCAGGTCGAAACTGTCGCTGATCAGATCAGCGAAGGTGCGCCCAAGCAGCTCGGGCGCCGCAGACCCAAGCCAGCGCTCAGCGTTCTCGCTGGCTTGCAGCACGCACAGGTCCTGCTCGTCGAGTACCAGCATGAAACCCTGCGGCTGGATGCTGCCGGGGACCTGAATAGGCTCCTGGGCGCAGCGCTCGACAGCCTGGTCGAATGCGGTGGGGGCAGTTGTCAAAGCGGTACTCCTGGTGATTCTGTCCTCGCCCGGCGGAAAGCGCATGGCATAGGCTGTTGCTGCTGCAAAAGTATCAGATTGTCGGCTGCTTTGCCGGCATATGGCCATTTGAGGTCTGATTAGTTCAGGGGTTCGCCGTTTGAGTACAAAAATAGCGTGCAGTGCCGTGAAAGGTGCGGAACGGGGGTCTTTAACGCGGCAAATAGCCACCTAAGCCATTGTTGTTAATGCCAATGAAGGGTAGGGCAAACCCGGCGGGATCAGACTGCGCTGCTACCCTCAAGGTCATAGCCTGGAAACAGGGCTTGGAACAGGGATAGTGCGGTGGAAGTACGCGGAGTGGCCATGTGGTCGGGTCTGTTGTTGAGCGTGAACAGCCTGGCGGCGGACTTTCTGGTCGAGGTGCGGGTGCAGGTCGAGCGTGGTTGCATGCTGGTCAACCAACCCCGCGATGCGGCGGCGCAAGCATTGGGCCAGATCGACCTGGGCAGCGCAGCACGCCTTGACGGCGCCGCAGCGCCGCTGACTGGCGTGTTGCTCAGCCCTCGGCCACCACGGCTCGAATGCAACCCGGACACGCCTTATCAAATCCGCGTCGACGGCGGCCTGCATGGCGGCGTAGGCGAGCTGCGCTTCCTGGCCAGCGCGGATGCGCAAGCCAGGCCCATTCCCTATCGGCTTTACAGCGACGCAGGCTGGCGCCAGCCGCTGAGTGTTGGCAGCGCACAATCGGCGCGGGTGCCAGACAGTGGCTCGGTCGAATTGCCGCTGTATGCGCGCATCGACAGCCTGGCCTGGGTGCCACGGCCTGGCCTGTACGCCGACTTGTTGAAAGTCACGGTCACCTGGTAGGGGCATCGCCATGAGCAAGGAGGCTACGTCATGAGTCGCACCAGCATTCTGCTCCTGAGCCTGGGCCCGCTGCTGCTGCCAGGCGCCGTGCATGGCAGCACCACCGGGGTTATCGAAGCGCGCCTGGTGATCCGTGCCGCGTGCCAGATCAGCAGCGACCAGCCACCGGCGACGCTGGGTACGCCAGGGGTCATGGACTTTGGTTCGCGCGGGCCGAGCTGGCAGGAGCCTTTGCAGGGCAAGGTCGACGAAATCGCAGGCGATGGTGGCCTGCAGATCAGTTGCACGCCGTCGGTGCGTGCCTTCAGCGTGCGCATCAATGCTGGCCAGAACGGTGGCGATGGGGTGCGCCGGCTGAGCAACGGTCGCGAGATGATCCCTTACCAACTGGCGGTCGATCCCAGCGGCAACAGCCGTTACCCGGTAGGCCAGGCGCGCACCTTCACCGTCAACAGCAGCCAGCAGATCCCGATTCCGATCTACGGCGTGGTCATCGCGCAGCCGCGCGCGCTGCCCGCCGGGCTTTACCGCGACACCCTCAGCGTGACCCTGGACTGGTAACACCCAAGGAGAATCCGATGCGCACACACCTCACCTGCTCAGTACTCGCCGGGCTCGCCCTGGCGCTGGCGTCCCAGGCTCAGGCAGCCACCGTGACCGGGACCATCAACTCGACCCTGACCCTGATCGCCGCCTGCCAGGTCAACGGCAGTGCCGGTACCTCCGGGGTCAACTTCGGTAACCTCAACTTCGGTACTCAGGACGCCTTGTTCGGTACCGCCAATGCCCAGGTCATGGGCCCGGGTGGCGGCGCCATGAGCATCCTCTGCTCGAATGGCACCGGGGCGTCAATTCGCGTGCGCGCCGGCGCTCATGATGGCTTGTCGACGGGAGGGACGCGGGCGCTGGCCGACGGCAATGGCAACTTCGTGCCGTATGACTTCTATACCGATGCCGGACACACCGTGCCGCTGGCCATCGACGGCAGCATCGCCGTGCCGACCAGCACCGGCGCTGCCCAGACCGTCAACCTGTACGGCCAGGCCAAGGGCAAGGCTGGCCTGCCGGCGGGCACCTACACCGACACGGTTGCCGTCGAGCTGACGTTCTGAGCCATGAATCGCTGGGTTCGCGCAACCACGGCGGGGCTGGGCCTGGTGCTGGCGTTGCCGTTGGATGCAGCGACCACCAGTACCTTTCAGGTCAGCGCGCAGGTCGTGGCCGGCTGCCTGGTGGTGGGCGGGGTGAGCGCTTACGGCAGCCTCGACTTCGGCACGCAATCAGCCCTGTCCAAGGCCAGCGTCAGCGCAGCGCTGGGTGGCAGCACGGTGAGCTTTCAGTGCACGCCGGGGGTGGCATTGAGCATGGCCTTGGACGGTGGCCAGAACAACAGCGGCGGGACCCGCAACCTGAAGCGCAGCGGTGGTACGCAACTGCTCGCCTACCAGCTGTATCGCGACGCCGGCTTCAGTCAGAGCCTTGCAATCGGCCAGGTGACGTCGGTCAGCTACAGCGACCCGACGGCGATCAAGCTGCCGGTTTACGGTCGCACGCAGCTGCCGGGGACATTGCCGGCAGGTACCTATACCGATGTCGTGCAGGTCACGGTGACCTGGTGAACGCAGGGATCAACACAACAAACCAAGGAGAATGGCATGGGGGCAGGCGCGAAGTGGGCGCAAGCAATAGTCGTTGGCTTGCTGCTGGCCAGTCAGCCAGCGGCGGCGGCAACCTCGGTGCTGATCTGGCCAATTGACCCGGTGCTGGAGGCAGATCAGAAGGCGGGGGCGCTGTGGCTGGAAAACCGCGGCACTACGCCGGCCAACCTGCAGGTGCGTGTATTTGCCTGGCGCCAGGGCGGCTTTGAGGAGCAGTTCCAGGCCCAGCGCGAGATTATCGGCAGCCCGCCGGTGGCGAATATCGGGCCGGGGCAAAAGCAGCTGATCCGGCTGACCCGTACCGGCAGCTCGCCGGCCGGTCAGGAGCAGGCCTACCGCATCATCATCGACGAAATCCCCTCACCCTTGCCGGTCGATGCCAGTACTCAGGCACCAACGGCGGCGATCCGCCTGCAGATGCGCTACTCGGTGCCGTTGTTCGTGTATGGCGAAGGCCTGTGGGGCAAACCCGACCCGGAAGGCAAGCGCAGTGCCGATGGAGTCGGCAAGCCGCAGCTGAGCTGGCGCGCGGTCAATGTGCAGGGCAAGCCCTTCGTCGAGCTGCGCAACAGCGGCCCGGTCCACGCGCGCCTGACCGACGTAGTGCTGCAGCAGGCCGGCCAGGACAAGCCGGTGGTTGAAGGCCTGCTTGGCTATGTGCTGCCCGGCGCCAGCATGCGTTGGCCAGTGCCCGCAGTCCCCACCGCAGCGAGTGTGCTCAAGGGCCGGGTCAACGGACAGGACGTGGCCCAGGCCATCAGCCCGGGCAAGTGAAACTTCGATGAATCGACGTCAGGGGCCACGGAGGACCCGACAATGGCTGGAAGCCGTGTGTGAAATGGCTGTCGTGGATGGCCCATCAGGTGTGCCTGGGCTTGCTGCTGGGGCCACAGCTGGCGCTGGCCAACGGCCTGCCGCCGCCACCGAGCGAGAGCAGCGCGGTCACCGATGCCACGCTGTACCTCGACCTGCTGGTGAACCAAATGCCCAGGGCTGAGCTGGTGCCCGTGCAGCAACGCGCCGGACGCTTGTTTATCGCCAGTGAGGTGCTCACTGCAGCGGGCATCAGCCTGCCGGGGGTTACTCAGGGTGAGGTGGCGCTGGATGCCTATGCCGACCTGCATGCCGACTACGACAGCGCCAACCAGCGCCTGCTGTTGCAGGTACCCGCTGCCTGGTTGCCGCTGCAGCGGGTTGGCGAGCGCGGCCTGTACTCGGCCAGCGACGCCCGCAGCAGCTTCGGCGCGCTGCTCAACTACGACGTCTACCTGAATGACACCGATGAGAGCGGAACCTACCTGGCCGCCTGGAACGAGCTGCGTCTGTTCGACAGCTGGGGCACGTTCAGCACCACCGGCCAGTGGCGCCAGGCCTTCAACAGCGCACCGCAGGCCGATAACCGTCAGGGATTTCTGCGCTACGACACGACCTGGCGCTATACCGACGAGCAACGCCTGCTGACCATCGAGGCCGGTGACCTGGTCACCGGCGCCTTGCCCTGGACCAGCTCGGTGCGGCTCGGCGGCCTGCAGCTTTCGCGTGATTTTGCCGCCCGCCCGGACCTGGTCACCTACCCGCTGCCGGCCTTTGCCGGCGAGGCGGCGGTACCGACGTCGCTGGACCTGTTCATCAACGGCTACAAGGCGAGCACCACCGACCTGCAACCTGGGCCATATACCCTGACCAACGTGCCGTTCATCAACGGTGCCGGCGAAGCGGTGGTGGTGACCACCGACGCCCTCGGCCGCCAGGTGTCTACCACGCTGCCGTTCTACGTCACCAGCAGCCTGCTGGGTAAAGGCCTGAGCGACTTTTCCCTGGCGGCCGGCAGCCTGCGCCGCGACTACGGCGTACGTGATTTTGGCTACGGCACAGGCGTTGCCAGCGCCAGCCTGCGCCACGGTGTCAGCGACAGCTTTACCCTCGAGGGCCATCTGGAGACCGCCGAGACCCTCGCCCTCGGCGGCCTGGGTGGCAATCTACGGCTGGGCAATTTTGGCGTGCTCAATGCGGCGTTGGCGCAAAGCCGTTTCGACGGCGAGCAGGGCCAGCAGGTTGCGCTGGGGTATCAATACAACAGCCAGCGCCTCGGTTTCAGTTACCAGCGCCTGCAGCGCCATGGCGACTACGCCGACCTGTCGCGGGTCGACACGCCCTACATGCAGCTGTCCAGGCGTAGTGAACAGGTCACCCTGAGCCTGAACCTTGAGCGCTATGGCAGCCTCGGTGCCGGCTATTTCGATGTGCAGGCCGGAGACGGCTCGCGTACCCGTCTGCTCAACCTGAGCTGGAGCCGCTCGTTGTGGGGCAATAGCAGCTTGTACCTGTCGGCCAACCGCGAGATCGGCGAAAGCCAGTGGGCCATGCAGGCGCAGCTGGTGATCCCGTTCGACCTGCATGGCAACCTGGCCCTGAGCATGGAGCGCAGCCAGGATGGCAGCCGCCAGCAGCGGGTCAACTACAGCCGCGCCGTGCCGGTGGGTGGCGGTGTCGGTTTCAATCTCGGTTATGCCGATGGCGACCGCGAGGCCTATCGCCAGGCTGACGCGACCTGGCGCCTGCAGTCGGTGCAGTTGCAGGCTGGCACCTATGGCAGTAGTGACGCCATGACCCGCTGGGCCGACGCCAGCGGTTCGCTGGTATGGATGGACGCCGGCCTGTTTGCCGCCAACCGGATTGACGATGCCTTTGTAGTTGTCAGTACCGACGGTTACGCCGATGTCCCGGTGCGCTACGAGAATCAGCTGGTCGGCCGCACTGACCGCAATGGCCACTTGTTGGTGCCTTACAGCAGCGGTTACTACCGCGGCAAGTATGAGATCGATCCAATGGAGCTGTCGGCCGATGTGCTGGCACCGCAGGTCGAGCAGCGGGTCGCCGTGCGCCGGGGTAGCGGCTACTTGCTGGAGTTCCCGCTTAAGCGGGTGCTGGCGGCGAGCATCGTGCTGGTCGACGCGCAGCAGAACAACCTCAAGCTGGGTAGCCGGGTGACCCATCAGCAGAGCGGCAGCCTGGCGGTGGTCGGCTGGGACGGCCTGGTGTATCTGGAGAACCTCTCGGCGCACAACACCCTGCAGGTCGAGCTGGCCGAGGGCGGCCAGTGCCAGGTGGCCTTTGATCTGCCGGAAGGGCAGGGGCCGGTGCCGTTGATTGGTCCGTTGGTGTGTCAATGAACCGCTCTGCAGGGGCAGTGGCGCTGCTCGCGACGGTGATGGCGGCGCCGGCCTGGGGCCTGTGCAATATGGTCGATACCCTGCCGGCGAGCTTCGGCACGGTCAATTCGACCTTGGTGCGCGGCACAGTGCAAAGCGCCTCGACCACCAATGCCGGTTTGCAGTGCACCGGTTCTTTGCTCAGTCTGCTGAGTTCGGGCGATCACTTCTACGCAACCATCACCTCCAGCACCAGCGGGCTGGTTGGGCCAACCGGTGATGTGATCCCTTACACCTTGTATGCCAACGACAGCACGAGCTTTCCGATCACCCGTGGCGTGGCGTTCGACTTCGCCCGCAATGGCATCCTCGACCTGCTTGGCCTGCTCAATGGCACCACACCCAAGACCGTGCCGCTGTATGTGAAGACCAACCTGGGTGCCAACGTTGCTGCGGGCCTGTACCAGGAAACCCTGACCATCGCCTGGGCCTGGGACTACTGCTCTGGCATCAGTGCCGGCACGCTTTGCCTGGGCCGCGACAAGGGCAATGGCAGCCGCACCCTCAACGTCAGCCTGACGGTAAGCAATGACTGCCAGATCACCACCCCGAACATTGTCTTCAACAGTGCGCCGGTGGTCAGTGCGTTTACCACGGTCAATCAAAGCATCAACATCTCCTGCACCAAGGGCAGCAACTACACCGTTGGCCTGGATGATGGGGTATACCCGGCTGGCGGCCGTCGGCGGATGAAATCACCGGCCAATAACTATCTGGCCTATGACATTTTCAAGAGCGCCGGCAGCGAGCGCTGGGGCTCGCTGAATACAGCTAGGCGTGCCAGTACCGATGCCAACGTCAACCCGGGCGCAGGCACTGGCACCGGTAGCCAGATTTTCAACTACAACGCGCGGGTCTACAGCGATCAGCCGACGCCGCCGGCTGCGACCTACAGCGACAGCGTGATTCTGGATGTGCAGTTCTAGCTAGCGTAGATCACGCGCGATTTTCGCCAACGTCTCCAGTACCGCACCGGCCAAGTCCTTTGAGCGCTTTCCAGACCAGCCCGTCTGCACATTGGGCGCGTCGTCGTGGTCCTTGAAGGGCATCTCCAGGGTCAGCGACAGGCAGTCGTACTGATGCCCAACCGCGTTGCAGGCCAGGGTCATGTTGGCCTGAGCAGGCTGGTCGCGGGTATAGCCGTGGGTGGTCTGAAAGTCTGCGGTGATGCTGCACAAGGTGCTGCGGAACTGCTCCTCGAGTTTCGCCAGGCGCGGGGTGTAGCCTGGGTTGCCTTCGCAGGCGGCGGTGAACACGTGGGGGATCTCTTCGTCACCGTGCACGTCGATAAATGCATCGACGCCGTATTGCTTCATCTGTGCCTGGGCAAACAGCACCTCGGGGCTGGTGTCGACACTGGCTGACTGCCAGGCACGGTTCAGATCCTGGCCCTTGAAGTTGGTACGCAGATGGCCGAGGAAGGCGCCGTCCGGGTTCATGTTCGGGATCAGGTACAGGTCGGCTTGAGCGAGCAATGCCTGAATCTGCGTATCGTTGGCTTCGAGGCGTTCGATCACGCCCTCCATGAACCACTCGGCCATGTGCTCGCCCGGGTGCTGCTGGGCGATCAGCCAGAGCTTGCGCTTGCCGGGCGCACCGTCACCAGCGCGCAACAGGGGGATATCACGGCCCTGCACGCTGCGTCCATGGGCTAGCAACTCGACTCCCGGCAACTGCTGGGCGCGGGCGATCAATTGATTGTGGCGGGCACGCGAGTAGGGCTCGAAGTAGGCGAACCAGGCCTGCGGCTGAGTGGCCTGCAACTCAAAGTGCAGGGCCTCGCCGTCGAAGCGGCTGGGGACGCGGAACCACACCTGCTGATCATACGAGGCCACGGCCTGATAACCGCTCCAGGCATTGGGATAGGAAGACTGGCTGGCGTTGTCAAGGCTGAACCGGTGAGTGTGGCCAGGCGTCAGGCCATCTACCTTGAAGTGAAACCACTGGAAGTGGCCACTGTGGCTGTCCGGGCGAATGGCCAGATGCACCTGCTCTGGATTGCTGGCGTCGAGCACCTGAATATTGCCGGAATCGAAAGCGCAGTCGATGGTTACAGCGGGCGACGTCACGGTCATTGCCAGGCTCCTGTGGCTTTTTTTGTGACGGTTACTCTACACCGCTCGCAGCGCCGGCTGGGACTGCAAATGTGTTGCCGGTTGGCAGGGGGTGTTTCATCGAGTGTCGGCATTGCTCGGCAACGCAGCCAGGCCGCGCTTGGCTCAAGGGCTGGATTTACTCACACCCAGTACGCCATCGCCAGCAGGGCGGCCAGGCCCAGGCCGGCCGCGATCGAGCAACCGCCCAGTGACAGCGCTGCCTGACCATGCCGGTACCAACCGTCCTGCCCCAGTTGACGTGCCGGGGCGAGCAGGCGGCGCCAGTGCAGTTCGGTCTGGTGGAAGGCCTGCAAGTGCTCGTCGGCGGCGTCCAGCCAGCGGCGGAAGTCGATCCGCTCGCTGGCACTGACCTGTGGGTTTTGCAGGCGCACATACCAATGGCCGGCGGCGCTGGCAAAGCTGTCAGGCCGAGCCTGAGTGCCCTGCAACGCTTGATGCATGTGGCGTTCGACCGTGTGTACGCTGAGATCGAGGCGCTCGGCGATGGCGGCGAACGGCAGTTGTTCGAGGCGGCTGAGCAGAAATACTTGTTGCACCCGCCGCGGTAGACGGCGCAGACGGTGCAGCAAGGCGTCTTCATCGGTATGGCTGTGCAGGTGCTGTTCAAGGGGCAGCAGGCGGGTCATGGGTGGCTCCTTGCTCAGGTGTAGGGGTGGGGGCATCTTCCCTGATGCGCAAACAGCTTAATCTTAACGAGATTGATTCTCAAGTGCTGTTTGCGTAAAAGGCTGTTACATCCATTCACCTGTAGAAACACTTTTGCTATGATCGCGGCCATCAAGCGGTACCCATCTTCATTAGCCTGAAGACCAAAAAAAGACCCGGCAAAAAGCCGGGTCAAAAACCGTGATTAGCCTGATGAGGAGATAATCTGAGAGTCCGACCTAAGGTCTCCAGGTTATCCAGCGGGTCTCGCGACCTGCTGAGTGCAATAATAATCGTTATCATTTGCCAGTCAAACGATATTTGTTGAAATCGGTAAAAAAATTACCTGCACTCCTCATCCTGTCCCGGCAATCGGGGCCATTGCCGTTACCTGGCGTTCACGTTCTGCTCTTATCTATCGTCCGTCATCACTGCCTTTTTGTGCTCGAGCAGTGATCTTGCCATGTTCACCATATGCATCAGCGCCAGTGTCACCTCGCGGGTCATGCCGTCCTGGTGGGTGGCGGTTTCATGGGCCGTTGCCGCCGCGCAGCGCAGCAGGGCCAGCGCATGGTCATGGGCTTCGCCAATGGAAACCCCGGGCTGCAAGGTCCACACCTTGTTGTCCAGGTTGGGCCGCGGCGGGGTGGGGTTGAGGTAGTAGTCGAGCGCGCGGCGCGCAGCTTCACTGTCCAGATCTGTTTCGTCTTTTTTCATGGCGTTTCATCCTGATACCGGGAACGGCGCTGTGGGAAGGACTCTGCCTGATTCTAATACCTAATGTATTTATGTGCTTTCAAGGAAATACTACCTTATGTGTATTGAGCGCCTAGAGGCAGTCCGTATCGTGCCAGCGATGAATATGGATAAATGGATTGCCCTCATCCGTGACCGGATGGAGGAGCTCGACATCTCGCAGGAACTGCTCGCCGAACGCGTTGGCGTGTCCCAGGGCAGCATTGGCCACTGGCTGTGCAAACGCCGGCAACCACGGGTCGATTCGATGAACAAGGTGTTCGTCGAACTGGGCATGCCGCACTACCACGTCAGCCTGCAGTTGCAGGTGGCCGGGCAGATCGGTGAAGAGCGCGTGCGCTATGCCGTCGACGACAGCGTCGAAGATGAAGACTGGACCAAATACATCGTGTGCTTTCGTTACCCGCTGCTGACGTGGGATGCACTGGGCAGCGAGGTGGCAGCCGAACCTGCTGCCTTCGAGCAGACCGACTATCTGGCCAAGGGCAACGCCTGGTGGCTACCGGTTGAAAACGATGCGATGAGCGCAGTCAGTGGCAAGAGCGTTGCCGAGGGCATGCTGGTGCTGGTTGACAGTGGCGTCGCCGTGGAGCCAGGGCGTTTGGTTGTGGCCCGCCAACCTGGCAAATCGGCGATCTTCCGCCAGCTGACGGAGGAGGGTAGCCAACGCTACCTGAAGGCGCTAAATGGCAGCTACCCAACGCTGGTGTGCGAAGAGGGCTGTGAATTCCTTGGTGTCGTGGTGCGCGTGCACGGCATCTTCTGATCGGCGTGCTTCGTGGCGCCGCAAAGCGGGCCACGGAGCACGCACAGGCGTTACTCCAGCTCGACCAGTACCGCGCCCTCAGCGACCATGTCACCTTCTTCGCACAGCAGCGCTTTGACCGTACCCGCCTGGGCGGCGCGGATGCTGTGCTCCATCTTCATGGCCTCCAGCACCACCAGCGCAGTGCCGGCCTCGACCGCCTGTCCAGGCGCGACGAGCACCCGCACGATGCTGCCGTTCATGGGCGCACTCAGCCCACCGTGCTGGCTGTTGCTGGCCTCGGCTTCGGCAATCGGGTCGTAGGCGCTGACGGCATGCATGTCGCCGTCCCAGTGCAGGTACAGGGTGGCGCCACGACGAATCGCCAGATGGCGCCGGCGCACGCCGTCCAGATCCTGGCACAACTGCTCCCCCTCAAGGCGCAGGGTCGACGGCGCGCTGGCCTGCAGCGTCACCGCTTGAGCCTGCCCGCCGCTGTGCAGGTGGACGCTGCTCTGGCTAGGCAGGCCCAGGCGCAGGCCAGTGCGTGCCGCCCACGGTGAGTCGGCATCATCTTCACGAACCCGCGTGGCTTCGCTCTGCAGCCAGGCCTGTGCTGCGGCTTCCCAGAACTGCGCGGGCAGCTCACCAGCTGCCGGCAGCAATGCCTGCTGATGCCGGGGGATGAAGCCGGTATCCAGCTCGGCCGCAGCGAACGCCGGGTGCGCCAGGATCCGCCGCAGGAAGGCGATATTGGTCTTGACTCCGCCAATAGCGAATTCGTCGAGCATCGCCAACAAACGTAGACGCGCCTGCTCGCGGTCTTCACCCCAGGCAATCAGCTTGCCCAGCATCGGGTCATAGAACGGTGACACCTGGTCCCCTTCACTGACGCCGCTGTCGACCCGGCGGCCTTCGCCCGGCGCCGACTCGCGGTACAGCGCCAGGCGCCCGGTGGCTGGCAGAAACTCGTTGGCCGGGTCTTCGGCATACAACCGCACTTCAATCGCGTGGCCGCGCAGCGGCACCTGCGCCTGCGTGATCGGCAGCGGTTCGCCGCGGGCCACGCGGATCTGCCAGGCGACCAGATCGAGCCCGGTAATCGCCTCGGTGACCGGGTGCTCGACCTGCAGCCGGGTATTCATCTCCATGAAGAAGAACTCGCCGCGGGCATCGAGCAGAAACTCGACCGTGCCGGCGCCGACATAGCCAATTGCCTGTGCAGCGCGCACGGCAGCTTCGCCCATGGCTTTGCGTAGCTCCGGCGCCAAGCCGGGCGCTGGCGCTTCTTCGACGACCTTCTGATGGCGGCGCTGGATCGAGCAGTCGCGCTCGTTCAGGTACAGGCAGTTGCCGTGCTGGTCGGCAAACACCTGGATCTCGACGTGGCGCGGCTTGAGCAGGTACTTCTCCACCAGCATCTGCGCATTGCCGAACGAGGCCTGCGCTTCACGCTGAGCCGAGGCCAGCGCGTCGGCCAACTGGCTGACCTCTTCCACGACCTTCATGCCCTTGCCGCCGCCGCCGGCACTGGCCTTGAGCAACACCGGGTAGCCGATGCGCTCGGCGGCTTCGCGGAAGGTCTGCAGATCTTGCGCAGCGCCGTGGTAGCCGGGCACCAATGGCACGCCCGCGGCTTCCATCAGCGCCTTGGCCGCCGACTTGCTGCCCATGGCGTCGATGGCGCTGGCCGGTGGGCCAAGGAAGATCAGCCCGGCCTGCTCGATGGCTCGGGCAAAGCCGGCGTTCTCCGACAAAAAGCCGTAGCCTGGGTGGATCGCCTGGGCGCCGCTGGCTTTGGCTGCTGCCAGCAGTTTAGTGATATCGAGATAGCTCTCGGCAGCCTTGCTGCCCCCCAGATCAACGCGGATATCGGCCTCGCGGGCGTGCAACGCGTCGCGGTCGATGGCGCTGTGCACGGCGACAGTGGTCAGGCCCATGGCTTTGGCGGTGCGCATCACCCGACATGCAATTTCGCCGCGGTTGGCAACCAGCAAGGTAGTCAGGGTGGCGTGGCTCATGGGCGTGCTTCCTTGTCGGTGGGTTGCCAGGCGGGGCGGCGCTTGTCGAGGAAGGCGCACAGGCCCTCCTGGCCCTCGGCGCTGACGCGGATGCGGGCAATGCTGTTTTCACAATAACGGCGTACTGCCGGAGTCAGCTCGCCGTGGCCGACCTCACGCAGCAGGTCCTTGCTGGCGCGCAGTGCCTGCGGGCTGTTGAGCAGCAGATTGTCGACCCAGGCCTCGACCTGCTGATCGAGTTGTTCCGCTGGGTAGGCTTCAGCCAGCAAGCCCAGCTGCTGCGCTCGCACGCCACTGAAGCGTTCGGCTGTCAGCGCATAACGGCGAGTGGCACGCTCGCCGATGGCCTTGACCACGAATGGGCTGATCACCGCCGGTGCCAGGCCGATGCGCACTTCCGACAGGCAGAACTGCGCATCCTCACTGCCGATGGCCATGTCGCAGCAACTGATCAGACCCAGGGCGCCACCAAAAGCGGCACCTTGCACCACGGCCAGGGTAGGCAGCTTGAGGTTGTACAGGTTGTACATCAGGTCGCCCAGTTGGTGAGCGTCGTCCAGATTGGTATTGAAGTCGAGCTGCGCCGATTGCTGCATCCAGGCCAGGTCGGCGCCGGCGCTGAAGTGCCGGCCACGGCCGCGCAGCAGCACGAAGCGCAAGCTTGGGTCGGCGCCGAGGCGGTCAACGGCGACGATCAGTTCGCGGATCATCTGCGCGTTGAAGGCGTTGTTCTTGTCGGCCCGGTTCAGCCACAGGGTGGCGAAGCCGCGTGGGTCCTTGATCAGTTCAAGGGTGCTGTAGTCGCTCATTGGGTCACATCCGGAAGATGCCGAAACGGCTCTGTTCGATCGGTGCATTGAGTGCGGCAGACAGCGCCAGGCCCAGGACATCGCGAGTCTGCGCCGGGTCGATGACGCCGTCGTCCCACAGCCGCGCGCTGGAATAGTAGGGATGGCTCTGGCGCTCGTACTGGTCAAGAATCGGCTGCTTGAGTGCGGCTTCGTCGGCACTGCTGAACACCGCACCGGCGCGTTCGCTTTGCTCGCGCTTGACCTGGACCAACACCCCGGCCGCCTGTTCGGCGCCCATCACGCCAATCCGTGCATTGGGCCACATCCACAGCATGCGCGGGTCATAGGCGCGGCCGCACATGCCGTAGTTGCCAGCGCCAAAGCTGCCGCCGATGATCACGGTGAATTTCGGCACCTGGGCGCAGGCCACCGCCGTCACCAGCTTGGCGCCGTGCTTGGCGATGCCGCCTTCTTCGTACTTCTTGCCGACCATAAAGCCGGTGATGTTCTGCAGAAACAGCAGCGGGATGCCGCGCTGACAGGCCAGTTCGATGAAGTGCGCGCCTTTTTGCGCGGCCTCGGCAAACAAGATGCCGTTGTTGCCCAGGATCGCCACCGGGTAGCCGTGCAGGTGGGCGAAGCCGCACACCAGGGTGGTGCCGAACAGCGCCTTGAATTCATCGAAGACCGAGCCGTCGACCAGCCGCGCAATTACCTCGCGCACATCGAACGGTTGCTTGGCGTCGGCCGGCACCACGCCATACAGCTCGTCTGCGCTATACAACGGCGCAACCGGTGCGCGGCATTGCAGACGGCCGAGCTTGTGCCAGTTGAGGTTGGCCACGCTGCGCCGGGCCAGGGCCAGTGCGTGTTCGTCGTTGTCGGCGTAGTGGTCGGCAACGCCACTGATGCGGCAGTGCACGTCGGCACCGCCCAGTTCCTCTGCGGTCACTACTTCGCCGGTGGCGGCTTTGACCAGCGGCGGCCCGGCGAGAAAGATCGTCGCCTGCTGGCGGACCATGATCGCCTCGTCAGCCATTGCCGGCACGTAGGCGCCGCCGGCGGTGCACGAGCCCATCACTACGGCGATCTGGGGGATGCCCAGGGCGCTCATGTTGGCCTGGTTGAAGAAGATCCGACCGAAGTGTTCGCGGTCCGGGAACACCTCATCCTGGCGCGGCAGGTTGGCGCCGCCGGAGTCGACCAGATAGATGCATGGCAGGCGGTTCTGCAGGGCGATGGTCTGCGCGCGCAGGTGTTTTTTCACCGTCAGCGGATAATACGAGCCGCCTTTGACCGTGGCATCGTTGGCCACGATCATGCACTCGACGCCCTCGACCCGACCGATGCCGGCGATCACGCCAGCGGCGGGCACGTCTTCGCCGTACACCTCGTAAGCGGCCAATTGACCGATTTCAAGAAACGCTGAGCCAGCGTCGAGCAGGCGGTCGATACGCTCGCGCGGCAACAGCTTGCCCCGCGCGGTGTGCCGCTCCTGGGCCTTGGCGCCGCCGCCCTGGCTGATCTGGGCGAGCAGGCTGCGCAGCGCCTGAATCTGTTCGAGCATGGCCGCGCTGTTGTCGGCAAACTCGGCAGAGCGCGGGTTGATCTGGGTGTGCAGAATAGCCATGGGCGCGGGTCCTTGTGCTCAGCGGGTTTCGTTGAACAGTTCGCGGCCGATCAACATCCGGCGGATCTCGCTGGTGCCGGCGCCGATTTCATAGAGCTTGGCATCGCGCAGCAGGCGGCCTGCCGGGAACTCGTTGATATAGCCGTTGCCGCCCAGAATCTGGATCGCCTCCAGCGCCATCTGCGTGGCGCGCTCGGCGCTGTAGAGGATCACCCCGGCGGCGTCCTTGCGCGTGGTCTCGCCACGGTCGCAGGCCTGCGCCACAGCATACAGATACGCCCGGCTGGCATTGAGCTGGGTGTACATGTCGGCGATCTTGCCCTGGATCAGCTGAAACTCGCCGATGCTCTGGCCGAACTGCTTGCGGTCATGGATGTACGGCACCACTAGGTCCATGCAGGCCTGCATGATCCCGGTCGGGCCGCCGGAGAGCACTACGCGCTCGTAGTCGAGGCCGCTCATCAACACGCGCACGCCGCCATTGAGCTGGCCGAGGATGTTCTCCGCCGGCACTTCGACGTTGTCGAAGAACAGCTCGCAGGTGTTGGAGCCGCGCATGCCCAGCTTGTCGAACTTGCTGCTGCGCGAGAAGCCCTTCCAGTCGCGCTCGACGATGAACGCGCTGATGCCATGGGCACCCTTGTCCAGGTCGGTCTTGGCGTAGATCACGTAGGTGTCGGCATCCGGGCCGTTGGTGATCCAGGTCTTGCTGCCGTTGAGTACGTAGTGATCGCCGCGCTGTTCGGCGCGCAGCTTCATCGACACCACGTCGGAACCGGCATTCGGCTCACTCATCGCCAAGGCACCGACATGCTCGCCGCTGAGCAGTTTGGGCAGGTACTTGAGCTTTTGCGCGTGGCTGCCGTTGCGGTTGATCTGGTTGACGCAGAGGTTGGAGTGGGCGCCGTAGGAGAGGGCCACCGAGGCCGAGCCGCGGCTGATTTCTTCCATGGCTACGACGTGGGCCAGGTAGCCCAGGCCGGCGCCGCCGTATTCTTCCGGCACGGTGATGCCGAGCAGGCCCATGTCGCCGAACTTGCGCCACATGTCGGCGGGGAACAGGTTGTCCTGGTCGATCTGTGCCGCGCGCGGGGCCAGTTCGGCAGCGACGAAGGCGCGGACCTGGTCGCGAAGCATGTCGATGGTCTCGCCGAGGGCGAAGTTCAGGCTGGGGTAATGCATGCTTGGGTACCTTTATTGTTCTTGAAACCATCACGCCCTGTGCAGGAGCGGCCTTGTGTCGCGAAAGGCCCGCAAAGCGGGCCCAGCAATCTCGGCGGCGAGGCTGCAATCTGGGGCCGCTACGCAGCCCTTTCGCGACACAAGGCCGCTCCTACACGGTGTGGTGCGGGTTGACGTTAACGTAAACCTGCCGCCAAGGGCTGTCAATCACGGCATCACCTTTACGTAAACGTTAGTCTGCTTGTGGAGGCTTTCCAAGCGTCTGAGCCATCAAAAAGGGCCGCAAAGCGGCCCTCGGGATATCACACCACAACAAACATAAACAGGCTCAGCGCGCCTGTTGACTATGCTCAAACCTTGACCGGCGGTTCCTCACTCGGCGGATCGCCCACCGTAGGCGGCATGGTCGGCTTGATCGGCAACTCATCCGGATCATCCTGCGGCACCGGCGGCGGCAAGCTTGGATCGTCGATGTTCGGATCGGGTGTCTCCGCCGGGATTGGAATGTTCATGGCCTGACCTCGCTGGGTAAATGAGGGATGCAAAGGCTTTGAACCACGCCTGCGCCATTTGCTCATTTTTTTTTGAACCCCCCACGCGTTCGACGGCTCTGAACCCTTACCGCCTCAAGCCCACAGGGAGCAAGGTCCGATGTCTCGCAACGAGCCCTTCGAAAGCGTGCCCATGGCCAATGACCACCCGGATCAGGCGATCAGCCTGGCCCAGGCGTTGCTGGCGCCGCGTCTGGTCATTGAAGACACCGCACCGGTACTCGACGGCGGCACCTTTGCCGCCAAGGCCATCAGCGGCCAGCCGGTGATGGTCAGCAGCAAAGTCTACAGCGACGGCCATGATCGGCTGATGGTGCTGCTGCACTGGCGTGAAGCGCGCAGCCGCGAGTGGCACAGTGTGCCGATGGAGGACGCCGGCAATGATCTGTGGCTTGGGCAATTCACCCCGACTGGATTGGGCCTGCACCTGTTCATCATCGAAGCCTGGATCGATCCGTACGCCACCTACTGCTACGACCTGGAAAAGAAATTCAACGCTGCGGTCGAGATCAAGCTGGAGTTGGAGGAGGGCCGCCTGCTGTTGGGCAAGGGCGCCGAGCGCACGGACGGCGCCTTGCGCGAGCAGATTCTGACGCTGCAATCGCGTCTGGCCGAGCTCGATGAGCAAGCCCAGGTTGCATTGCTGCTCGGCGAAGATGCGGCGCGCCTGATGGCCGAGGCCGAGCACCGCAGCTACCTGACCCGCAGTATCGAATTCCCTCTGGACGTCGATCGCCCGGCGGCGCAGTTCGCCAGTTGGTATGAGCTGTTCCCGCGCTCGATCACCGACGACCCGGCGCGCCACGGCACTTTCAACGACGTCCATGCGCGCCTGCCGATGATCCGTGACATGGGCTTTGATGTGCTGTACTTCCCGCCGATTCACCCGATTGGCCGCAGCCACCGCAAAGGCCCCAACAACTCACTGCAGGCCGGCCCTGATGACCCGGGCAGCCCGTATGCGATCGGTAGTGCCGATGGCGGTCATGACGCCATTCACCCGCAGCTGGGCAGCCGCGAAGACTTCCGCCGGCTGGTGGCTGCAGCCGCCGAGCACGGCCTGGAAATCGCTCTCGACTTCGCCATTCAATGCTCGCAAGACCACCCCTGGCTGGTCGAGCACCCCGGTTGGTTCAGCTGGCGCCCGGACGGCACCATCCGCTATGCGGAAAACCCGCCGAAGAAGTACCAGGACATCGTCAACGTCGATTTTTATGCCGCCGACGCCGTGCCCTCGCTGTGGCTGGCGCTGCGCGATGTGGTCATCGGTTGGGTCGAGGAGGGGGTCAAGACCTTCCGCGTCGACAACCCGCACACCAAACCGCTGCCGTTCTGGCAATGGCTCATCGCCAATGTGCGTAGCCAGTACCCTGACGTATTGTTTCTTGCCGAGGCCTTCACCAAACCAGCGATGATGGCCCGGTTGGGCAAGGTCGGCTATGCGCAGAGCTACACCTACTTCACCTGGCGCAACAGCAAGCAGGAGCTGCAGGAGTACTTCGAGACACTGAACCAGCCGCCATGGAGCCACTGCTACCGGCCGAATTTCTTCGTCAACACGCCGGACATCAACCCGTTCTTCCTGCAGCGCTCGGGCCGTGCCGGCTTTTTGATTCGCGCCGCGCTGGCGACCATGGGCTCAGGGCTGTGGGGCATGTACTCAGGCTTTGAACTGTGCGAAGCGGCGGCGATTCCGGGCAAGGAGGAATACCTCGATTCGGAAAAGTACGAGATCCGCCCACGCGACTTCACCGCGCCCGGCAACATCATTGCCGAGATCGCCCAGCTCAACCGCATCCGCCGGCAAAACCCGGCCTTGCAGACGCACCTGGGCGTGGCGTTCTTCAACTGCTGGAACGACAACATCCTGTACTTCGCCAAGCGCACCGCCGACCGCGAAAACTACATTCTGATCGCGATCAACCTGGACCCGAACAACGTCCAGGAGGCGAACTTTGAACTGCCACTGTGGGAGCTGGGCCTGGATGACAACGCCGACACCTATGGCGAGGACCTGATGAACGGCCACCGCTGGACCTGGCACGGCAAGACCCAGTGGATGCGCATCGACCCGAGCTATCAGCCATTTGGTATCTGGCGTATCAGCGCCGCGCAGTAGCCTTGATCTCGTACAGGAGTCGCACATGGCCAAGCGTTCACGCCCGGCAGCTTTTATCGACGACCCGCTCTGGTACAAGGATGCGGTGATCTATCAGTTGCACATCAAGTCGTTTTTCGACGCCAACAATGATGGTATCGGTGATTTTGCCGGGCTGATCAGCAAGCTCGATTACATCGCCGAGCTGGGCGTCAACACGCTGTGGCTGCTGCCGTTCTATCCGTCGCCGCGGCGTGATGACGGCTATGACATTGCCGAGTACAAGGCAGTGCACCCGGACTACGGCAGCATGGCCGATGCCAAGCGCTTCATCGCCGAGGCGCACAAGCGCGGCTTGCGGGTGATCACCGAGCTGGTCATCAACCACACCTCCGACCAGCACCCGTGGTTCCAGCGCGCGCGCCATGCCAAGCGTGGCAGCAAGGCGCGGGACTTCTACGTGTGGTCGGATGACGACCAGAAGTACGACGGCACGCGGATCATCTTCCTCGATACCGAGAAGTCCAACTGGACCTGGGACCCGGTTGCCGGGCAGTACTTCTGGCACCGCTTCTACTCGCACCAGCCAGACCTCAACTTCGACAACCCGCAGGTGCTCAAGGCCGTAATCGATGTAATGCGCTACTGGCTCGACATCGGCGTCGACGGCCTGCGCCTGGACGCGATCCCGTATCTGATCGAACGCGATGGCACCAACAACGAGAACCTGGCTGAAACCCATGTAGTGCTAAAGGCCATCCGTGCCGAGATCGACGCCAACTACCCCGACCGCATGCTCCTGGCCGAGGCCAATCAATGGCCGGAGGACACCCGGCCGTACTTTGGCGAGGGCACTGGCGACGAATGCCACATGGCGTTCCACTTCCCGCTGATGCCGCGCATGTACATGGCCCTGGCCATGGAAGACCGCTTCCCGATCACCGACATCCTGCGCCAGACGCCCGAGATCCCGGCGGACTGCCAGTGGGCGATCTTCCTGCGTAACCACGATGAGCTGACCCTGGAGATGGTCACTGACCGTGAGCGCGATTACCTATGGAATTACTACGCTGAAGATCGCCGCGCCCGGATCAACCTCGGCATCCGCCGGCGCCTGGCGCCGCTGCTGCAGCGTGACCGCCGGCGCATCGAACTGCTGACCAGCCTGTTGCTGTCGATGCCCGGTACGCCGACCCTGTACTACGGCGATGAGCTGGGTATGGGCGACAACATCTACCTGGGCGACCGCGATGGCGTACGCACGCCGATGCAGTGGTCGCCGGACCGCAACGGTGGTTTCTCTCGCGCCGACCCGCAGCGGCTGGTGCTGCCACCGGTGATGGATCCGCTCTACGGCTACCAGACGGTCAACGTAGAGGCCCAGGCCCACGACCCGCATTCGCTGCTCAACTGGAACCGGCGCATGCTCGCCGTGCGCAAGCAGCAAAAGGCCTTCGGACGCGGCAGCATGAAGACCCTGACGCCGAGCAACCGGCGCATTCTGGCTTACATCCGCGAGTACACCGATGCCAACGGCAACAGCGAAACCATTCTCTGCGTGGCCAACGTGTCTCGCGCCGCGCAGGCGGCCGAGCTCGACCTGTCACAGTACGTCGATAGGGTGCCGGTGGAGATGCTCGGCGGCAGTGCCTTCCCGCCGATAGGCCAGTTGCCGTTCCTGTTGACCTTGGCGCCTTACGGCTTCTACTGGTTCGTCCTCGCCTCGCGCGAGCGCATGCCCAGCTGGCATGCCGAACCTGCAGAAAGCCTCCCTGAACTGACCACATTGGTGCTGCGTAAACGTATGGAAGAGCTACTTGATGCCCCCGCACGAGACGCCCTGGAAACTTCGGTACTGCCGCAATACCTGCCCAAGCGGCGCTGGTTTGCCGGCAAGGAAGCACCGATTGACCAGGTTCGGCTGAGCTACGGCGTCCGCCTGGCTACGGCCACCACGCCGGTGTTGCTGGCCGAGCTGGAAGTGCTCAGCAATGGCGTGACCACCCATTATCAATTGCCATTCGGCCTGCTGCCTGAAGACCAGATCCACAGCGCGCTGCCGCAGCAACTGGCCTTGTCGCGCGTGCGCCGGGGCAGTCAGGTGGGTCTCATCACCGACGCCTTCGTGCTCGAGCCGTTCATTCGTGCGGTGCTGCGTAACTGCCAGGACGGCACCGTGTTGCCTTATGAGCATGGCGAGTTGCGCTTCCAGGCGACTGACCTGCTGGCGCCGCTTGGGCTGGATGAAGACAGCCCGGTGCGCTACCTGAGTGCCGAGCAGTCGAACAGCTCGGTGGTGATCGGCGATTGCGTAGTACTCAAGCTGATCCGCCGGGTCAATCCGGGTATTCACCCCGAGCTGGAAATGAGCGCCTACCTGACCGCTGGCGGCTTTGCCAATATCTCGCCGCTGCTGGCGTGGGTCAGCCGAGTGGATGCGCAGAAAGAGCCAAATCTATTGATGATCGCCCAGGGCTACCTGAGCAACCAGGGCGATGCCTGGGCCTGGACCCAGAACACTCTGGAGCGCGCGATCCGCGATGAAATGGAGCCCACCCGTACCGACGCTGAAGCGCACACCGATGCCCTGACCGAGCTCAACGGCTTTGCTGCACTGTTCGGTCAGCGTCTGGGTGAAATGCACCTGCTGCTGGCCACGCCGACCGAGGACGAGGCGTTCGCGCCGCGCGCCAGCAGCGCCGACGACAGCGCCCGCTGGGGCGAGCAGATCAGCGCCGAGCTGACCCACGCGCTGGACCTGCTGGCGCAGCACCGCGATAGCCTCGACAGCGAAAGCCAGGCCTTGGTCGACGACCTGCAGCAACAGCGCGACGGCCTTGCCAAGCGCGTCGAGGAGCTGGCTCAACAGGCCCAGGGTGGCTTGCTCATGCGCGTGCATGGTGACCTGCATCTGGGCCAGGTGCTGGTGGTGCAGGGCGACGCTTACCTGATCGACTTCGAGGGCGAGCCGGCCCGGCCGCTGCAGGAGCGCCGCGCCAAGCACAGCCCGTACAAAGATGTCAGCGGCGTGCTGCGCTCGTTCGACTATGCTGCTGCGATGATTCTGCGCAGCGACTCGGCAGTAGACCTGTCCAACGCCGCGCGGCAGGCCCGGCAGCGGGTTGCCCGGCAGTACCTGCACCAGTCGCGTCACGCCTTCGTCGAAGCCTATGGCCTGGCCACTGCCGCCATGCCCCACGCCTGGGAGCAGGCCGATGGCGAGCGCGCGGCACTGGAGCTGTTCTGCCTGGAAAAGGCTGCTTACGAAATTACTTATGAAGCCGAAAACCGGCCAAGCTGGCTGGCCGTGCCTTTGCATGGTCTGCATGGACTGATCAGTACTTGGGGAGAGTCATAAATGAACGCAATCAAGCGTGACAACGGCGGCCTTCGGCAACGGGACATCGACGCCCTGGCCCGCGCCGAGCACGCCGATCCATTTGCCGTGCTCGGCCCGCACCCGGACGGTGCGGGCGGCCAGTTCGTGCGTGCTTTTTTACCCGCCGCGCTGAGCGCCAAAGTCATTTCGCGCAGCGATGGCAGCGTGCTTGCCGAGATGCAACAGGGCAGCTTGCCCGGCCTGTTCAGCGCCCACATGGCGCAGCCGCAGGACTACCAACTGGCAATCAACTGGGCCGGTGGTGAACAGGTCACCGAAGACCCGTACAGCTTCGGCCCGCAGCTGGGCGACATCGACATGCACCTGTTTGCCGAAGGCAATCACCGTGACCTGGCCGGGCGTTTTGGCGCCCAGCCAATGCAGGTCGACGGCGTCGACGGCGTGCTGTTCTCGGTGTGGGCGCCGAACGCCAAGCGGGTCTCGGTCGTCGGCCATTTCAACAACTGGGACGGCCGCCGCCACCCGATGCGCCTGCGCCATGGCGCCGGGGTCTGGGAGTTGTTTGTGCCGCGCCTGGGCGTTGGCGAAACCTACAAGTTCGAAGTGCTCGGCCAGGATGGTGTACTGCCGCTCAAGGCCGACCCGTTGGCACGCGCCACCGAGCTGCCGCCCAGCACTGCCTCGAAAGTGGCCGGCCCGTTGGGCCACGAATGGCGCGACCAGGACTGGATGGAGCAACGCGCCCAGCGCCATGCCTACAACGCGCCGCTGTCGATCTACGAGCTGCACGTGGGCTCGTGGCAGTGCGAGCTGAATGACAGCGGTGAAGTAGCCCGACTGTATAACTGGCGTGAGCTGGCCGAGCGCCTGGTGCCCTATGTGCAGGAGCTGGGGTTCACCCACATCGAGATGCTGCCGATCATGGAGCACCCGTTCGGGGGCTCGTGGGGATACCAGCCGCTGTCGATGTTCGCACCGACGTCGCGCTACGGCACTGCCGAAGATTTTGCTGCCTTCATCGACGCCTGCCACCAGGGCGGTATCGGCGTGATTCTCGACTGGGTGCCGGCGCATTTCCCGACCGATGAGCACGGCCTGGCGCGCTTTGACGGGACTGCGTTGTATGAGTACGAAAACCCACTGGAGGGCTTCCATCAGGACTGGAACACGCTGATCTACAACCTCGGCCGCAACGAGGTGCGCGGGTTCATGATGGCCTCGGCGCTGCACTGGCTGAAGCACTTCCATATCGACGGCCTGCGCGTCGATGCCGTGGCCTCGATGCTCTATCGCGACTATTCGCGCAAGGCCGGCGAGTGGGTGCCCAACCGCCATGGCGGCCGCGAGAACCTGGAAGCCATCGACTTCCTGCGTCACCTCAACGGCGTGGTTGCCCATGAGGCGCCCGGGGCCTTGGTTATCGCCGAGGAATCCACCTCCTGGCCCGGCGTCAGCCAACCGACCCAGCAGGGTGGCCTGGGCTTTGACTACAAGTGGAACATGGGCTGGATGCACGACACCCTGCATTACATCCAGAACGACCCGGTACACCGCAATCACCACCACAACGAGATGAGCTTCGGCCTGATCTATGCCTACTCCGAGCATTTCATCCTGCCGATTTCCCACGACGAAGTGGTGCATGGCAAGCATTCGCTGATCGACAAGATGCCCGGTGACCGCTGGCAGAAGTTTGCCAACCTGCGCGCCTACCTGGCATTCATGTGGATGCACCCAGGCAAGAAGCTGCTGTTCATGGGCTGTGAGTTTGGTCAGTGGCGTGAGTGGAACCACGACCAGCAGCTGGACTGGTACCTGCTGCAGTACTCCGAGCACCAGGGCGTCAAACAGCTGGTTGGCGACCTCAACCGCCTGTATCGCGAACTGCCGGCGCTGCACGAGCAGGACTGCCAGCCGCAGGGCTTCCAGTGGCTGATCGGCGACGACGCGCAGAACAGTGTATTTGCCTGGTTACGCTGGAGTAGCAGCGGCGAGCCATTGCTGGTGGTGGCCAACTTCACCCCAGTGCCGCGTGAGGGCTACCGGGTTGGCGTGCCGTTTGCCGAGCACTGGCAAGAGCTGCTCAACACCGACGCACAGGAGTATGCCGGCTCCAACGTCGGCAATCTGGGCGCCGTAGCGACTGAAGCGCTGCCGGCTCATGGGCAGCCGCTGTCGTTGGCGCTGAACCTGCCGCCCCTGGGCGTATTGGTGCTTAAGCCAGCCAACTGAATCCAGTCCGGGCAAGCCGCAGCCTCGCTGCAGCTTGCCCGGATCGGTTCACCAGCGCATTTTCACACCCAGGCTGCCAATCAGCCCATTCAGGTCATTGTCGTCGACGTCGCTGCTGTAGTCGGCGCTGACGAACAGCGCCACATCCGGCGTCATCCGCGCTACCAGCCCCAAGCCAAGTTCGACCGTGGTCGACTTGCGCGAGCTGGAAATCTTGTCGACCTGATCCAGCTGCACGCCATCGGCATTGCTGAAGTCGTACCAGACGTTTGTCCGCAGGTAGGGTTCGACCGGCGTTCCGCGTACATCATAGCGGGCCGACAGTTTGGCCCCGACGCGGCCGCTCCAGTTCGGCTGGCTGTCGAACGTCTGCAACGTCGCCTCCTGCGCCTGGCTACCGGGGAAGAACTGCTGATTGATCAACTGCGCCTGCGGCTCGATCACCCAGCCACCACCCAGACCAATAGGCAAACCGCCCTCGACCGAGAAGGTCATGGCGTGACCGCTGTCGTCCAGGCGCTGGCCGCTGTCGCTGCGGCCGCTGACGTCGATGCGCGTGCCCATGGCCACGGCATCCAGGTGCCAGCCCTTGTCATTGCTCATGCTCCAGTACACGCCCAGGCTTTCGCCGCTGAGGCTGACTGCATTGCGCTGCTTGTCGCCAAGCAGCGGGCGCATGCCGTTGAACGAGCTCTGCAGGTTGTTCTGGCCGACAAAGATGCCGGCGCGGTGCAGGTTGCCGGCGGATGATTCGCGCACCAGCAGGTCAGGGCCGACGATCAACTGCTGGCTGCGGGCTTCGAGCTGATTTTGCGTTGGGGCGCTGCTGCGCGGCAGGCCGGGAAAAAGCTGCGCCCATTGGTTGCCGTCCACGTCAGGCCGGGGCCGCTGCTGACGCTCGCTCAGCCGTTCTGAGAGGGCGCTCAGGGTATTGATGTTCAAGCCGCTGGCGCTGACCGGATCAAGCGCAAACTGCGCCGCAGCCGGTTGCTGCCAGAGGCTGGCGAAGGGTTCGTCGTCCTGCTGATCGAAAGCAAAAGTTTCCACCGGGGTTGCCAGAAGCAGCGACGTGGAAACCGCGTAGAAAACCTGTTCCATCCGTGATGGATGCGCTGTCTTGTTCATGGCGGTTCTCCTCTGTTGTCATTGAATACAGCCAAGGGACCTGGCCTGTTGTCACGGGCTGTACGGCACACATCAGAGGGCGACCCAAACCAGCACGCAGGGCGTGTTCAACGCGCACGAAGGCGCGCGCCAGAGCGCCCGGCGCGAAATTTTTACTTCAGTTGGTAAGTTCAGCTAAGGAGACCGCAGCGCTTGCGTCAAGAATCTGTGAAGGGCGTGTCGATGAACTGTAAATGGAGGTAAAGGATTGGAATCGTTGAACAATTCAAGGCGCATAGCGAGGATCGCTATTTGCCCTGAATTGGCTATGCCGAAACATTGCTAGCGGCGTGTGACTTTTCGGTGTGTGACCTGCACCTCTGCAGCGATACAGCGCTGCAGAGGTGCATCAGTCATCAGCCCGCACTCAGTCGTCGTCATGCTCCAGCACCATCAGCAGGAACGAACGGCCGGTCACCTCGAAGGTGGTGCCGAACTCCAGCCGCTCAGCCTTGCGCAGCTCAGGTCGGTCGGTGTCGATCAGGCAGTTCCAGTGCTCGCCCTGTGGCACCGAAGGCAGCAGGAACGGCACCGTGTCGTGGTGCGAGTTGACGATCAGCAACACGGTGGCCTCCGAGCCTGGGCGGGCGATGCCGCTGACCTGCGCACGGCCATCGATGAGCATGCCCAGGCAACGCCCGTGCGGATCTTCCCACTGCTCGACGCTCATCTCGTTGCCATCCGGCGCCAGCCAGGTGACATCCTTGACGCCGATCGCTTCGTTGTAATCGCCGACCAGGAAGCGCGAGCGACGCAGCACCGGGTACTTCAGGCGCAGGCGGGTGAGGCGTTTGACGAAGGCCAGCAGTTCGCTGCCTTCTTCGTCCAGGTCCCAGTTGATCCAGCCGATCTCGCTGTCCTGGCAATAGGCGTTGTTGTTGCCGTGCTGGGTGCGGCTGAACTCGTCACCGGCAACGATCATAGGCGTGCCTTGGGCAAGCAGCAGGGTAGAGAAGAAGTTGCGCATCTGGCGCATGCGCAGGGCGGCGATCTCGGGATCTTCGGTCGGGCCTTCGGCACCGCAGTTCCACGACATGTTGTTGCTGGTGCCGTCCTGGTTGTTCTCGTCGTTGTCTTCGTTGTGCTTGTCGTTGTACGAGACCAGGTCACGCAGGGTGAAGCCGTCGTGGGCGGTGATGAAGTTGACCGAAGAATACGGGCGCCGGCCGCGGTTGTTGAACATGTCGCCGGAGGCAGTCATGCGCGCGGCAAAGTCGGCCAGCTGGCCTTCGTCGCCTTTCCAGAAGCTGCGCACCGTGTCGCGGAAGCGGTCGTTCCACTCGGCCCAGCCCGGCGCAAAGTTGCCGACCTGGTAACCGCCTGGGCCGCAGTCCCACGGCTCGGCGATCAGCTTGACCTGGCTCAGCAGCGGGTCCTGGCGGCAGGCGACGAGGAAGCTGTGGCGCTCGTTGTAGCCATCATGGTAACGGCCGAGGATGGTCGCCAGGTCGAAGCGGAAGCCGTCCACGCGCATCTCGCCGGCCCAGTAACGCAGCGAGTCGGTGACCAGTTGCAGCACGCAGGGGTGGCTCAGGTCGAGGGTGTTGCCGGTGCCGGAGTCGTTGATGTAGTAGCGCTTGTCATCCGGCATCAGGCGGTAGTACGAGGCATTGTCGATACCGCGCATCGACAGCGTCGGGCCTTGCTCGTTGCCTTCGGCGGTGTGGTTGTAGACCACATCGAGGATCACTTCGAGGTCGGCGTTGTGCAGGTGCGCAACCATCTCCTTGAACTCGGCGATCTTGCCGCTGGCCAGGTACGCCGGGTGCGGCGCGAAGAAGGCGATGCTGTTGTAGCCCCAGTAGTTGCTCAGGTCTTTTTCCAGCAGGTGCTGGTCGTTGACGAAGGCGTGGATCGGCAGCAGCTCGATCGACGAAACGCCCAGATCCTTGATGTGCTTGAGCAGATCATCGTTGGCCAGGCCGGCGAAGGTGCCGCGCAGCTCTTCTGGCACCGAAGGGTGGCGCATGCTGATGCCACGGGTGTGGGCTTCGTAGATGATGGTCTGATCCCACGGCACCTGCACCCGGTGGTCGCGGCCCCAGGTAAAGGCCGGGTCGATGACCTTGCACTTGGGCACGAACGGGGCGCTGTCACGCTCGTCGAACGACAGGTCGCCATCGGGATGGCCGATGGTGTAGCCGAACAGCGCTTCGGACCACTTCAGGGTGCCGACCAGCTGTTTGGCGTAGGGGTCGATCAACAGCTTGTTAGGGTTGAAACGATGACCGTTCTGCGGCTCGTACGGGCCGTACACACGGTAGCCGTAAACCAGCCCCGGGTGGGCGTCTGGCAGGTAGCCGTGATAGATCTCGTCGGTGTATTCAGGCAGCTCGATACGCTCGAGCTCGTGCTCACCGCTGGAATCGAAGATGCACAGTTCAACCTTGGTGGCGTTGGCCGAGAACAAGGCGAAGTTGACGCCCAGGCCGTCCCAGGTAGCACCGAGGGGGAAGGGCATGCCCTCGCGAATGCGCGAGGGAGCAACGGAGCGGGTTTTCTTTTGGGCACGGGGGCTCATGGCAGACCTCGATGGCAAGGGGAATGGGTGGGCAAAGGTGTTCGTACGGCGGGTAGCTCATGCCAGCCCCGGCGCCGCTGCAAACTTGCTTTGCAGGACGGCGCCGGGGTGCTGGAGGCGTTGAGCTCAACCGCTACGTAATTGTTGCGTTTCAGCTGCCGGCAGGTTTCTTCGCAGTGCGAGGCTTCTTCGCGGCGGCTGGTTTTTCTGCTGCGCTGGCGGCAGGTTTGGCCTGTGCTGCTTTGCTCTGGGCGGCGCTGGGCTTTGGCTGCGCGGCAGCTTTGGGCTCGGCAGCGGCCTTGGGCTTGGCTGCAGGTTTTTTACGGGGCTCGGCCTGGGGCGAGCTGGCTTCCGCTTCGACGAGCTTGCGGGCCATTTCCCAATGGCGTTCCTCATGACCCTCTGGCTTGCCTTCGGACTCCCAGATTTCGTAGGCAAACTGGCGAATACGCTTTTCGTTGGCACTCATCATGACGCTCCTGATACTCAAGATTGTTGTATCAACAGATTGACCGGGCATTGCGCCAATACCTCGCGCAAATTCAGCGCTCTAGTAGGGCTGACCGCGCGGCTGGCAAAAAGTCCAGTCCAATGTGCAGTGGACTCGGCAAACGGCAGAATCAGCTGTGTGTTGCCCCAGTTCTGCGCTGGGATCAACGGTGTGCTGGCAGTGCCCAGCAAGCTGCTGGCCAGGCGCGGCACCACCACGATGGCGCGCTCGCCCGCGGCAACACGGGCAAATGCGAGGACCTTGTCGGCATGTTCGCCCTGTACCTCCAGCGGCAGGTAGTCACCACGGCGGAACAGCTGCGGGTGTGCCATGCGCAGGTCCAGCACCTCGGCGATCAGCGCCTGTTTGATGCGCCCATCGCGCCATTGCCCAAGCAGCTCGGCCAGTGGCGTGCTGGCATCCAGCGTGGCCCGTCTCAGAGCGTAGTCGACCGGGCGCCGGTTGTCCGGGTCAACCAGGCTGAAGTCCCAGTACTCGTTGCCTTGGTACAAGTCTGGCACGCCCGGAGAGGTCATCCGCAGCAGGGTCTGGACCAGGCCGTTGAGTGCGCCTGGGCAGGCCAGCGCCTGTGCAGCTTCGGCCAGCGAGTTGCGCAGTTGCTGGTGATCACGCTCCAGCAATAGGCCATCGACAAACGCCGCCGAGGCGGCCTCGTAAGCCTCGTTTGGAGCACTCCAGGCGCTGCGCAGTTTGGCTTCGCGCAGGGCTTTTTGCTGCCACTGGCGGATGCGCTCGGCGTATTGCTCCAACGCGCTCTGATCGTTCAGGTCAAGGTGCAGCGGCCAGCTGCCGAGCAGTGTCTGATACAGCATCAGCTCGTCGCCAGGGCTCGGTGCCGGGCCATCGTCCAGCGCCTCGCGCAGCGGCTCGGCCAATTCGCGCCAATGCTCGACACGGCCCGCCAGCCATGGCCCGCGTTCGCTGAGTACGGCCAGCCGAGCACGGCAATCTTCTCCGCGTTTGTGGTCGTGGGTGGCGGTGGCCAGCAGGTTGTCCGGGAAGTCATGCAAGCGCCGCTGCGCTTCTTCATGGAACGCCTCGGGCGGTGCGCTGAAACGCTCGGCTTCAAAGCCAACGTCATTGCGCGACAACAACCGCGCCGAGCGATAGAAGGCCGTGTCCTCGACCGCTTTGGCGGCGCTGGGCGCGGTCAGTTGCTGGAAGCGCACGCAGGCATGACGCAGCTGCTTGCGCGCGCGGCCCGGTGGCAGGCTGCGCCAGCGCTGGCCGCCGAGCCACTGCTCGAGCTGGGTCAGCAGCGGCCAGTCGGCTTCACTGAGGGTCTGCCGGGCAGCGAGCAAGGCCTGCTGGAAGAACACTTCGTCTTCGGCAGGACGGCCGAGGGCGTTGATGTAGGTGCGGTACACCGAGTAATGCTCGACCAGTGCCTGCAAGGCGCGGCGAATCGCGCCGAGGGTCAGGTCGCGGGTCATCAGGTCGTCGCGGGCCACTTGCAACAAGGCCTGCGCCACCGATTCGCAGTCGCCGGCCAGGCTCGCGTTGAGCACCAGTCTGCGCGCCTGGCGGACTTCTTCCTCGAACTCGGGGCGTTCGCTGACTTCGCGCCAAAGCTCGGTCAACGGCGCCTCACCGGCCGGGTCGTGCTGCACCAACGACACCTGGTTCATGAACTCGTAACCGGTGGTGCCGTCGGTCAACCAGTCCTGATGCAGGTGCTCGTCGACGCCGAGGATTTTCTCGACGTAGATCGGGAAGTGCTCCACGGCGGCTTCCACTGGCCGAGCGGCGAGCAGGCTGTCGACCCGTCGGCGCAGTTTGCGGCAGTAACCACGAGGGTCGGCCAGGCCATCGATATGGTCGATGCGCAGGCCATCGACCAGGCCGCGTTCGATCAGCTCGAACAGCTTCGCATGAGTCGCCTCGAACACCACCGAACGCTCAACGCGCAGGCCGCCCAGTTCATTGATGTCGAAGAAGCGCCGCCAGTTGATGTCGTCGGCAGCGGTGCGCCAGCTGGCCAGGCGATAGCTCTGCCGTTCAAGCAGCTCGTGCAGGCGATGGAAGCCTTGCTCACTGCTGCTGTCGAAGGCGGCCAAGGCTGGCTCCAGCGAGGTGCCGGCGTTGACCCGACGGGCCAGTTCGGCGTGCAGCGCCTGGGCGTCGATCAGCGGCTGCGCCGAACCGCGCAGGGCAGTGAAGTGCTGGGCCAGGTCTTGCAGCTGTGGACTGTGGCTGAGGATCTGGCCGTAATCGGCCGGGCAGATCGGGAAGCGGTGATCGTAATGAGCAACCTCGAGCACGCCGGTCGTGGCATCGAAGGTCAGCGGCAGTTCGCCGTTCTGCAGGGCCTGGCCATAATCGCTGCCGAGAAACGGCAGCAGCAGTTGACCGGCCAGCAGTGGGTCGGCGGAGTGCCACTGGATGTCGAAGAATTCGGCGTAGGGGCTGCGTCGGCCCCAGGCCAGCAGGCTCTGCCACCAGGGGTTGTCGGCGCCACCGACGGCCATGTGGTTGGACACGGTGTCGAGAATGAAGCCCATGCCGTGCTGGCGCAGTGCGGCAATCAGGCGCAGCAAAGCTGCCTCGCCACCCAGCTCCGGGTTGATCTGGGTCGGGTCGACCACGTCATAGCCATGACGTGACCCGGCGCGGGCCTTGAGGATCGGCGAGGCGTACACATGGCTGATGCCCAGGCGGGCAAAATACGGCACCAGCGGCACTGCATCGTCAAGGGTGAAGTCGCTGTGCAATTGCAGGCGCACAGTGGCGGTCAAGGCTTTCATCGGTCACGCTCCCAAGCTTGCTCGCGGGCTTGCGCCAGCAGTTCCAAACGCCGTGCAGCGTCTTCGTCATCGAGTAATTCAGTTACAGGCTTGGCAAAACGCCGCCGCCAGTTGGGGTGGCCTTCGGTAGTGCCGGGCAGGTTGGGCTGCTCATCGCTGCCAAGCAGGTCTTCCAGCGGGATCAGTACCAGCGGCGCGCGGGTATGGCCGACAAAGCGGATAGCCGCGTCAATCAACTCGTCGTTACCGGGCAGCGGGCCGTAGTTGCTTTCCAGCAGGCTGCGCAGGCCGTCGCACTCTTTTTGCCGGTCGTGACGCCAGTGCAGCTCGGCGGTGGCATCGAGCAGCTGCAGGCGATGGCTCCAGTCGATATCGCGGCTTTGCAGCCAGCCGGCGAGGGGCGCCAGGTCATGGGTGCCGGTGGTGGCCATGGCGTCGTCCGGCCAGTCCAGGACCGTCTTGAAGTGGCCGGTGGAGTGCTGCTCGAAAGGCAGTACGCGCATGCCCAGCAGGGCCTTGCTCGCCAGGGTTTCGCGCAGGCCGTCGGGCACGGTGCCAAGGTCTTCGCCAAGGATCACCGCCTCGTGCTTGACCGACTCCAGCGCCAGCAGGCGCAGCAGGTCGTCGAGCGGGAAATTCAGGTACGCGCCTTCGCTGGGTTTGGCGCCGTTGGGGATCAGCCACAGCCGGCGCAGGCCCATGACGTGATCGATGCGCAGGCCGCCGGCATGTGCCAGGTTGGCCCGCAGCATTTCGATGAAGGCGCGGTAGCCGTTGCGCTTGAGGCCTTCCGGGGAGAACGCACTGATGCCCCAGTCTTGCCCGGAGCGATTGAGGATATCCGGCGGTGCGCCGACGGTCAGGCTGGCCAGCAGTTCATCCTGCCGGCTCCAGGCCTGGCTGCCGGCGCCGTCGGCACCCACGGCGAGATCGGCGATCAGGCCGATGGCCATGCCGCCGGCAACTGCCGCTTGTTGCGCGCGTTGCAGGCTGCGCTCGGTCAGCCACTGGCAGAAGGCATGGTATTCGACCCGCGACGGATGTGCGGCGGCCAACGCTTCGACTTCAGGGTGGTGAGGGTCTTGCCAGGCCGGCGGCCAGTTACGCCAGTCGCCGCTCATGCCCTGAGCGACGGCTTCGGCCTGCAGCAGCTCAAAGCGGCAGTGCAGCGTGAGCGGCTCGCCGGCGGCGGCGCAGAAACTGTCAAAGTCCTCACGTAGCGGATGATTGCCCTGATTGAAGTCTTTGTAGAGGGCTTCCAGTACGCGCTGTTGCGCGTCGGCGGCCACCGGCCAGTTGACCAGCGGCTCCTGCTCCAGTGCATCGAGGGTTGGCTGCAACAGGCAGGTTTCCACAGCTAGGCGCACCGCACGCTCACCGAGCACCGTGGCGGGGCTGGCGTAGAGGCTGTTGAGCTGCAGTCGGCTGGATGGCGAGTAGGGGCTGAAATGCTGCTGATCGGCCAGGCTCAAGGCATGGATGGGGCTGATCGCGATGGCGTCGGCACCGCGCTCGGCAGCGCTGCGGGCGAGTTGCTCCAAGGCCATGCAATCGCCGTAACCGCCGCCACCTTCCCGGCGCAGGCTGTACAACTGAGCGGCCAGGCCCCACAGCCGCGCAGGCGGCTCGTCAACGGCTTGTTCAAGGCTGTAACAGCGCGGCGGGCAAACCGCCACGGTGAACTCGCGCTGCTCGATCTGCAGTTGATGGTAACCAAGTGGCAGGGTGCCCGGCAGCCGCGCCTGCTCGTCCAGTTGCAGCTCGAGCGGGTCGCCGTTTTCCAGCACGCACTGCACAGCGCTGCCCGCCGGGAAGTAATGCACCAGCGACAGAGTCTGGTCGACCTCGCAGGTCAACAGCGGCGGCAGGTGCTCGCCGTCTTCGGCGTGTTCCAGATCACGCAGGCTGGCAGTGCTCGCGGCATCATCGTCAGCAGGGTGGCCGAGGCCGGCCAGGACCTGGCGCAGGACCTCGTCACTGACCTGTTGCGGGCGGTTGTTGGCGTCTATCCAGTCTCGGGCCAGGCCGGCCCGAGCGGCCAATTGGTGCAGGGGCGAGTCGCTCATGAAGGTTCCAGGCCAGAAGGGATCAGGCTGACCACGCAACTGTGCGCGGTCAGGGAAGTGTCAGGGTGGGCATCGGCGCCGGTGTCGAACAGGCGCCAGCGGGCGGTGGGCAGGTTGGCGTTGACGGCAGTGCCGCCCAGATTGAGGTCGATGCGCAGCTCGCTGCCGTTGCCCAACTGCCAGCGCGCACTGACGGCCTTGTCGCCGAGCACTTCGCAGCCCAGTGCGCGGGTGCCGGGCAAATGCGGGACGATATGCCGAGCGCGCAGTTGCAGCAGTTGCTGGTATAAGCCGTGCCAGCCGGCCAGTACCTGCTGGCCATCGAGCCGTGAGGCGTTGAAGGTCGCGGCGGCGTTCGGGTCGGGGATCTTGGCGCGGGTATCGGGGTTGGCAAATGCGGCGAAATGGGCAAACTCGCCGCGGCGCCCCTCACGTACTGCATCGGCCAGTTCGTCATGGAAGTCGGTGAAGAACACGAACGGCTGGCAGCTGCCTTCTTCATCGCCCATGAACAGCAACGGGATCATCGGCGACAGCAGCAACAGCCCGGTTGCGGCACGCAGCGCCTGCGGCGGACAGAGGCGTGTCAGGCGCTCGCCCATGGCGCGGTTGCCGATCTGGTCGTGGTTCTGCAAAAACAGCACGAACGAGGTCGGTGGCAGATGCCCGCTGGGTTCACCACGCGGGGTGCCGTGGCGAGTGTTCTGCCCCTGGAATACGAACCCCTCGCTCAGGCAGCGAGCGAGCTTTTCAACTGGACGGTCCTTGTAGTCTTCGTAATACCCTTCCACTTCGTCGGTCAGCAGCACGTGCAAGGCGTTGTGGCCATCATCGTTCCACTGCGCGTCGAAGCCCTGTTCGAGCAGGTCGGCCTGATTGTGCTCGTTTTCCAGTACCAGCCAGACCTGTCGGCCCGGTTCTACTGCAGCACGCACCCGGGCGGCCAGCTCGACCAGGAAATCCGGTTGGTCGATAGCATGCACCGCATCCAGGCGCAGGCCGTCAATGCGGTAGTCACACAGCCACATCAGAGCGTTCTGGATAAAGTACTCGCGCACCTCGGGCTTGCGAAAATCAATCGCGGCGCCCCATGGCGTCTGCCGGTCTTCACGGAAGAACGGGTCAGCGTAGGCGTGCAGGTAGTTGCCGTCCGGGCCGAAGTGGTTGTAGACCACATCGACCATCACCATCAGGCCGTGGCCATGGGCTTTATCAACCAGGGCACACAACTGCTGCGGGCTGCCGTAAGTGTGCTGCGCGGCGAACGGCAGCACGCCGTCGTAACCCCAATTACGCTCGCCTGGGAACTGCCCCAAGGGCATCAATTCGATGGCGGTTACGCCCAGCTCAGCCAGCCGCGGCAGTTGCCCGGCGACCCCGGCATAGCCATCCAGCAGGCCGACGTGCACTTCCTGGATAACTGCTTCATGCCAGGGCCGGCCCTGCCACGGGTGCAGCCAGGGGTAGGCAGCAAGGTCGACCAGTTGGCTGGGGCCATGTACGCCCTCGGGCTGATAGCGCGAGGCCGGGTCGGCCACTTCCAGTTCAGCGTTGACCCGATAGCGATAACGGCTGCCGGGCGGGCAGGCGACATCGATGCTGAACCAGCCATCGCTGTCACGCTGCATATCGATTTCAGGTTGGTCTTGCAGTTGCAGGCTCACGCTGCGCGCATCCGGCGCCCAGAGGGCGAAGCGCGCGGACGTGGCGTCCAACATATGTGCGCCATGTCTGTGCATCTTCGAAGCTCCGATCAGTAATTGCTCAGCTGGACCTGTTTGACCAGATCTTCATAAAGGTGCGCATAGGGTTCGACCGCCTGACACCAGTTGAATGGCTGGGTCATCGACAGGCAGCGCATGGCATGCAGCAGGTCTTTCTTGCCATAGATATAGAAGGCGCGGCTCAGCGCCTCGCGATAGCTGTCTACGGTGGATTCGTTGAACAGGAAACCGGTGACGCCATTGTCGATGGTGTCGGCCAGGCCGCCGGTATTGCGCGCCACCGGCAGCGAACCGAAGCGCTGGGCGTACATCTGGCTCAAGCCGCAGGGTTCGTAACGCGATGGCATCAGCAGGAAATCGCTGCCGGCGAACATGCGCCGGGCGTCGGTTTCGTTGAAACCAATGCGCACGCCGATCCGGCCTGGGTGACGCAGGGCAAGCTCGCGCATGGCCTGTTCTTCTTCCGGCTCGCCGCGGCCGATGATCGCGATCTGGCCGCCTTGCTCGACGATGAAGTCGGCAACGGCCAAGGTCAGGTCCAGACCTTTCTGGAACACCAGCCGCGAGACCACCGCGAACAGCGGGCCGTCGGATGGCTCGAGTTCGAACAGCTCGCGGACCTGCGCGGCATTGCGCGCCTTGCCGTCCCAGTCGTTGATGCTGAAGTTGTGCACCAGGTGCTTGTCGGTCGCCGAATCCCAGCTTTCGTCGATGCCGTTGGGAATGCCGCCAAGCAAGCCCTGTTGCGCCTTGCTGGCAAGGAAGCCGTCCAGGCCACAACCGAACTCGGGGGTGGTGATTTCCTTGGCGTAAGTGGCGCTGACCGTGGTGATGTGGCTGGAATAAGCCAGGCCGGCCTTGAGGAACGACAGCTTGCCGTAGAACTCCATGCCTTCCTGCTGCATGGCATGATCAGGGATCGCCAGCTCCGGGCTGCAGCCACGGTTGTACACGCCCTGATAGGCCAGATTGTGGATGGTGAACAGAGTCGGTGTCTTCAGACCGCGCCAGTGCATGTAAGCCGGTGCCAGGCCAGCCGGCCAGTCGTGGGCGTGGACCAGCTCCGGGGTCCAGTGTGCCAGGCCCTCGCCAGCAGCGATTTCTGCTGCGGCCAAGCCGAGGCGGGCGAAGCGAATATGGTTGTCCGGCCAATCGCGCCCGTTGTTGGCGCCGTAGGGCGAGCCTTCTCGCTCATACAGTTCCGGGCAGATCAGCACATAGATGACCAGGCCATCGGGCAGGTCCATACGGCCGATCTTGCACGGCGGCAGAGCAGCGTGGCCGCCGAGTTCGCCAACGATATGGATCGGGTAGTCGCTGTCGACCACCTGCGGGTAGCCGGGGATCAGCACCCGTACATCGTGCAGGTGAGCCATGGCACGCGGCAGTGCGGCCGAAACGTCGCCCAGGCCGCCGGTCTTGACCAGGTCGGCGAATTCCGAAGTAACAAAGAGAACCTTGCGCTTGTTCGGGTTGTTCTGGCGCTCGGCACCAGGTGCCTTGCCTGCCGTCCCGCGCTCCATCTGCAGCGGCTCGCGGTTGTTCGGGTTGAAAGTACTTGCGTGTGGCTCGACAGCGGCACTGATCATTCTTCTCTCCATCCCTAATCTGGTCGGGTGGCTGGCACCCGTCGCATTGCTTCGTGTTGGGTTCTCTCTGGTCAAAACGGTGTAGTGCTATCCATGCTCGTGATCGTGCGCGCGGGCACTGCGCAATCGGCATACTTGCCAAAGGCGGTCGATCGGTCTGGGATGGCTTGACCAGGGCTGGTTTTTTCCCTCGCCTGGCCTACTTACTTGCTGACCCACCGCCGTTTTGAAAAGTTCGACTTATTTGCGTCACTTCAAGACAGAGCAAATGGCGGGCCGGAATTTGAGTGTAGGAGAGTAGGTGATAAAAAGGTGACCCGCCGGTCACTTTCGTTATGAGGCGGGCCAGACGCAAACGTTGGCGTCTGTAGCGAGGTGTAAATGGCGAAGATCTCGACCATTTACGACAGTTTCATGTCATGGATGCAATGCGCCAGCGGGGTGCGCCTTGGATCTGGCGCACCGTGTTGGTGCGCCGCTTTGGGGTGATGTCTGTCGGTCAGTAGCGACGTGTGCTCATCAGTTCGTCGAGCACGCGCGGGGCAACACGAAATGGCGCCGACATATGGTCTTCGCCTGGCTCGATCTGGAAATCACTGCGCAGGCCGTACTGCGACAGCTGCTCCAGACGCAACTGCAGCGAGCGCGCGTCCTGGATCTCCTGGGGCATCTCGCGATCACCAATCAGCAGGCTCAGGCTGCTGTGGGTGAGGTCGATCTGACCGGCATGGGCACGCTGGGTGAACGTGCGCTCGTGTTCCAGCAAGTAGCGGTCACGCCACCACAGGCTGGGGCTGATCGCCACGGCATGCTGAAACAGCGCCGGGCGGGTGAACAGGGTATACACCGCGAACATGCCACCAAACGAGTGCCCGACCAGGCTGCGTTGGTCTTGATCGACCTTGAAGCGGCTGTTGACCTCAGGCATCAGCCGCTTTTCGATGAAACCCAGAAACACGTCCTGGCCGCCCTGCGGCGGCACGTTGCGTTCGGCCGGTTGCGGCGGAGACAGGTCGAAGGCGCGGCGCTCGAAGTCCAGCGGGGTGTCACTGGGATAACCGATCGCCACCAGAATCGAGCCGCGCAAGCGCTCCTGCGCGCGCTTGGCGGCGTGGAAGGCCGGGAAGTACGCGTTGCCGTCGAGCAGGTAGATCACCGGGTAGCCACCGGTCCACGGCACATCGCCTTCCGGCAGGCTGACCATGATCCGGTACTCGCGGCCTTCGGCGCTTTTCATCGTCCATTGTTCGGTGCCGTCCAGTGTCACCGGCGCGGCGTGTGCCAGCCCGGCAAACAACAGGGCGCTCAGGTAAATCCACAGTGTGCGCATCATCAGTGTTCTCCTTACCAGCGATAGCTGAGGCTGGTGACCAGGCTGCGTGCCTCGCCGCGATAGCAGTAACCCTGCTGGCAATTGATGTAGCGCTTGTCGAGCAGGTTGCGCGCATTGAAGCCCAGGCGCACGCCGTCCAGGTCGCCGGCAAAGTCGTAGTGCACGCCAGCGTCGACCAGGGTGTAGCCCTCGTTCTTCTGGGTGTTGGCGGCATCGCCGAAGTTGCTGCCGGTGTAGCGCGCACCCGCGCCCAGGCCGAGGCCGAACGGCAAGCGGTAGTCGAGCCACATCGAGGCCAGATGGCGTGGCACGTTGAGCGGTTGCTTGCCCTGGTTGCCGTCGTTGCTCTTGGTCACCTCGGCATCGTTGTAGCTGTAGCTGGCAGTCAGCTTGAGGCGCTCGCTCAGGTCGGATACCGCTTCCAGCTCCAGGCCCTTTGAGGTCTGCTCACCGGTGGCGATGCTGCGGGTCGGGTCGGCCAGGTCGCGGGTCAGTACGTTTTGCTGGGTCAGGTGGTACAGCGAGGCGGTGAGCAGGGTCGAGCTGCCCGGTGGTTGGTACTTCACGCCCAACTCATATTGCTCACCTTCGGTGGCCTTGTAGGGGCTGCCATCGGGCTGGCTGCTGCTCTGTGGCAAAAACGAGGTGGCATAGCTGACGTAGGGCGCGACACCGTTGTCGAACAGGTACAGCGCGCCGATCGAGCCGGTGGTGGCCGCGTCGTCGTCCTTGCGCTTGCTGCCGGCGAGGTGATTGCTGCGGCGTACATCTACCTTGTCACGACGCAGCCCCGCCGACAGGCGCCAGCGGTCGATCTCGATCTGGTCTTGCAGGTACAGGCCGCTGCGGTGCTCCAGGCCGTCCTCGTCGGCCCAGGCCGTGTTCGGGCGCGCAACCGGCTGATGGTAGTCGGGCGCGTAGCGATCGATCGAAGGCCCGGGGCCCATGGCGTACAGCAGGTCGGTTTCAAGCAGCGCATAGTCCCAGCCGCTGACCAGGGTGTGCCGCAGGTTGCCGGTGTCGAAGCGGCTGACCAGGCGGGTGTCGGTCGACAGCGAGGTCATGTTTTCGTAGACGCCGACGGCTTGTCGATCGAGCACCGAGCCACGCTCCTGGAAGGGCTGCATGTACTGGTTGGTGGTGTCGACCTGGCCGTAGCGCAGGTTCTGCTGGAAGGTGAAGGTGTCGTTGAGGGTGTGCTCGAACTCGTAACCCAGGGTCCACTGGCGCTGTTCGAGTTTGTCGAAGTATTCATCGCCCTGCCAGAAGTTGCTCAGGTGCTCGCCTTGCTGGTAGAGCATCGGTGAACCGGCGGTTTCACGCTCCTGGTATTGGGCGAGCAGGGTGAGACGGGTGTCGGGGTCGATCTGCCAGCTCAGCGAGGGCGCGATCAGGCGCACGTCGTTGTTCAGTTGCTCGATGTAGTTTTCTGCATCGCGGTAGACGCCGACCACGCGGTAGAGCAGGTCGCCTTGTTCGTCCAGGCGCCCGCCGAGGTCGAACTGGCCTTGTTGGTGGTTATAGTTGCCGGCCTGGATCTGCACTTCGTTGCGTGCGTCCAGGCTCGGGCGTTTGCTGACCCTGTTGACCATGCCGCCGGGGCTGATCTGGCCGTACAGCACCGAAGCAGGGCCTTTGACCACTTCGATGCGTTCCAGGTTGTAGGCTTCGGTCTGGTACAGCGACAGCCAGCCGCTGCCGGGTTGGCGCAGGCCGTCGAGGAAGTCGGCGGACATGGTGGTTTCGAAACCGCGCACGCTGATCATGTCAAAGCGCGGGTCCAGGCCCGAGCTGCCCACACGCACGCCGGCGGTGTAGGCGACGGCGTCTTCGACGCGGTCGACCTTGCGGTCTGCGATCTGCGCGGCGGTGACGACACTGACGCTTTGCGCGGTTTCGAGGATCGGGCGGTCGGTCTTGGTTGCGCTGCTGGCGTTGCTGGCGTAGTAGCCGCTGACCGGGGCGAAGGCGCTTTGGCTTGCGTTGGCGTCGATGTTGGTGGGATCGAGTTGCAGGCTGGTGTCGGTCGCGGTGGGCAGGATGACGTAGCCGGACTGGGTTTTGTGCGGGCTAAGGTTGGTGCCCTGGAGCAGGCGGGCGAGGGCTTCGTCGAGCGTGCCGCCTGGCTGGGTGCCTTGGGTTGTGAGGTTTTGAACGTTTTCTGGGGAGAAGGAGAGGGTAATGCCCGAGCGTTCGGCGAAGGTGCTCAGGGCTTGGGCCAGCGGGCCTGGGGGGATGGCTGGCGCGGTTTTTTCGGCGGCGCTGGCGCTGCTGGTCAAGAGGGTCAGGGCCAGGGCCAGGGCGGTGGGGAGGTTGCTGCTGTGGGGTGGCATTGGGGTGATCCGTTGAAGGGGATATCTTTGCTAACCGGATGAGCTGGAGAAGTCCGACAGTTTTTTCTGGCGGCTTCGGTTATTTGTGGTTTGTCCTCTGCCTCGTGGGCTTATCCGTTTTCTGTGGTGGCTGTTAGGGCCCCTTTCGCCCTTACGGCGAGTCACTTTTTTGGCAAGCGCCCCAAAAAAGTAACCAAAAAAATGCTTGGCTCCACATCCGGCCCCTCCGCTGCGCTGCGGGGTTCCCTCGCTCCGGTCTTGCTCCCGGGAGGACCGCGCTGTACGGGCCATCCTGGCCCGCAGCGCTTGCCGGCCATCCATGGCCGTCACCTCCCTTCGCAAGACCTGCGCTCGGCCTCCTGAGTCGCCGGTGGATCAAGAGCAAGATCAAGATCAAGAGCACGCTTCGCTGCGCTGGCGCAGATCAAGGGCGGGGCCGCAAAACGGCCCCAGCTTTTGACCTTCGCTTTTGATCTGCGCCAGCGCAGCGAGGCGTGCTCTTGATCTTGATCTACCAGCGACCTCAGGAGGCCGAACGCAGGCATTGCGAAGGGAGGTGCCGGCCATGGATGGCCGGCAAGCGCTGCGGCCCAGGATGGGCCGTACAGCGCGGTCCTCCCGGGAGCTATGCCGGAGTGAGGGGACCCCGGAGCGCAGCGCAGGGGCCGTATGTGGGAGCGAGCCCTTTTTTGGTTACTTTTTTGGGGCGTTTGCCAAAAAAGTGACTCGCCGTAAGGGCGAAAGGGGCCCGCACTGCCACAACAGAAAATGGATAAGCTCACAAAACAAGCAGCAAACCACAGATCAAACCGCCACAACCCGAACCCACCACCGCGTCCGCTCCACCACCCTGACCGGCAACAACCGCTCGATATTGCCCAACAACCCCTCAGGGTCATCCAAACGAAACACCCCACTCAATCGCAGCCCGGCAATCCCCGCATCACACCCAAGCCACCCATCCCGATACCGCCCAGCCTCGGCCAAAAACTCCCCAAGCCCCACATCACTGGCAACCAACACCCCCCGACTCCAACCAAACGGATCGATCCCCACGCCTACCAACGGCCTGACCCCTCCGCCATCTACCGCCACCCCATCCCCCGCAGCCAACTGCTGCACCCCGCCAGCCCCGCGCACCAGCACTTGTCCGCGCGCCACATGCACCTCAGTGAACCCAGCCCGCTCCCGCACCACCGCCCGCGCTCCGCGCCCTTCACAACTGGCGAAGCGGCAACCGACAACCCAGCTAGGCCCATCCAGCAACACTTCACCCGAACGCAGCAGCACCCGCCCAGCTTCGATATCCACTGCACTGTCAGTGTTCAACAGCACCTCACCACCAGCGGCCATCGGCACCCGTCGACGCTCCCCGGTAGCCGTGGCAAAGTCACTCCGCCAGCCAGGTGCGGTATGGCTCAACAGCAACGCGCCACTGCCAACCGCCAAACCCACCCCAAGCAACGACAGCATCCGCCGTCGACCCACATCTACCTCGGCCCGCCGTAACACGGCCGAGGTCTGCGCTGCATCCGGTAACCGCCCAGGGTCAAACTGACCAGCCAACTGGCCCAAGCGCAGCCAGGCCAACTCATGCCGGCCATCGCGCTGCCGCCACGCCATTAGCTGCGCCTGCAACTCGGGGTGGTGCGGCTGATCGCGCAGGCGCATCTGCCACTCGATGGCCTTGCACACGATCGCCTCCGGCAACCGCTCCGCGCAGGCGCTCACAGGGCGTCCTCGAAGCACACCCGATAGCAGTGGAGCAGGGCGCTGGCTACGTGTCGCTCGGCCGTGCGGCTGGAAATACCCAACTGCTCGGCTACTTGCACGTGGGTCAGGCCGCTCAGTTGGTAAAGCAGGAATGCCTCACGCACGGCCGGCTTGAGGCCGTCGAGCATTTGCGCGATGCGCTCCAGACATTGCAGCGCCTCATGGCGGACTGCAGGGGATGGGAAACTGGCCTCTGGCTGCAGGGCCAGGGTCTCAAGGTAGGCGCGTTCCAGTGCATCGCGGCGCCAGTGATCGATCACCAGGCCGCGGGCGATGCGCACCAGCAACGCCCGTGGGGCGCGGTCGCTGATCGGCTGGTTACGCACCAGCAAGCGCACGAACGTGTCCTGCGCCAGGTCGGCAGCCTGCTGCGAGCAGCCCAGCGAACGCCGCAGCCATGCCTGCAGCCAGCTGCGCTGGGTGCCGTAGAGAACATCAAGAGGGATGATCGAATCTGTTTCATGCAGCGACATGCGACGCCCCTGGCAGACAGGCACAGTTGAATTGAGGACCGGGCGCAAGATAAAAGCGAATGGTTCCCAATTCAACTTATTTATTGTCTGCTGCGCAGCTCTTTTGGCGCCCGCCTGCCGTGCCCTGCCAAGCCTGGTACAAGCTTCAGTCAGCAGGCAGCAGCGAGGAATGATGATGGCTGATCAGCCACTCGCTGCCGGTCCAGTCGTAGGTAAAGGTATAGCGAGCGGCCACTTGCTTGCCGGTCGCCGCAAAATCGAATGTGTACAGCCCGGCCAGTGACGCCTGGTTGCAACCGATGCTGACATGGTGACTATCGAGCCTGCCGGATGGGCGGTCAGCAAGGAAATGCTTGAAGTAGTCAACACGCTCGGCAGTGCTCAGCCGCGGCAGACTGGACACCGTGGGTAGCAACAGCGCGTCTACTGCATACAGCCTGGCCACGGCCGCGGGATCACCGCTCTGCAAGCTGGCATTCCATTGGCTGAACAGCGACAGCACGTCATCGTCGGCAACGGACTGGCACTCTTTGGTTGCCGCGGTCGCGTATGCAGGCAGGCACAGGAAAGCTACAGATAGGTAAAGGCAGGGGCGGTTCATGCTGAAACTCCTTGGAAGCAGGCCGCCGGGTGGGCCTGCGAGGCTTCCAAGGTAGAAACAACTACGTGCGATAAATGTAGGTAAAGGGTCTCAGCTAATGAGGGACTTTTCGCTGTTTTTGCCCTGCTCAAGCTGCAGGCTCAACTGTGCGACCTGTTGCAACAGCAGGTCACGCTCTTCCTTCAGACGACGCAGTTCATCACGGCGAACGGAAACAAAAAGGGTCTGGACAGGAGTGTTTTGCATCAAGGTACCCATTGCACACCTCGCAATTGGCTAGTGACATTCTAAGCGTAGCCGCTCATACGGCGCGCATTCTGAATTCTTTCTGCGAGCTTGGGAACTTTTTTGTTTATGGTTGTCAGGCCGTTCGTCGCTGAACCCTTTGCCGATGAGCTGGACTAATCTGAAAACCTGAAACGCCTTGTTATCTATTTCTGAGGGGAGCGACGCCACATGCAATTGGGAATCGTCGGGCTGGGCCGCATGGGCGGCAATATTGCAAGACGGCTGATGCGTGCCGGGCATCGTACCGTGGTCCATGACCGCAATCGCGACGCGGTCACCGCCCTGGAAAATGAAGGCGCCCAGGGTGCCCACGACCTGGGCGCAATGATTCAAAAACTCAAAGCTCCGCGCGCCGTGTGGGTGATGCTGCCAGCTGGCGAGCCGACCGAGCAGACCATCCGCCAGCTGGCCGACCTGCTCGAGCCAGGCGATGCGATCATCGACGGCGGCAATACCTTCTACAAAGACGACATGCGCCGCGCGGCCGAGCTGTCCCAGCGTGGCCTGCATTATCTGGATGTCGGCACCTCCGGCGGCGTCTGGGGCCTGGAGCGCGGCTATTGCATGATGATTGGCGGCGAGAAAGACGTGTTTGAGCGCCTGGAGCCGCTGTTCAGCGCACTGGCCCCGGGTGTTGGCGAGATCCCGCGCACCCAAGGCCGCGAAGGTGAGCACGCACGTGCCGAGCACGGTTACATCCATGCCGGCCCGGCAGGCTCCGGCCACTACGTGAAGATGATCCACAACGGCATCGAATACGGCTTGATGCAGGCCTATGCCGAAGGCTTCGACCTGCTGCGCAGCAAGGGCGGTGATGAATTGCCCGAGGCCGAGCGCTTTGACTTGAACGTGGCAGAAATCGCCGAAGTCTGGCGCCGTGGCAGCGTGGTCACCTCGTGGCTGCTCGACCTGACCGCCGACGCGCTGGTCGCCGACCCGGCCTTGGCTCAGTTCAGTGGTTCGGTGTCGGACAGTGGTGAAGGCCGCTGGACCATCGACGCTGCCGTCGAGCAGGCCGTGCCGGTACCGGTATTGTCCAGCGCGCTGTTTGCCCGCTTCCGTTCACGCCAGCAGCAGGGCACCTTCGGCGACAAGGTCCTGTCGGCCATGCGCCTGGGCTTTGGTGGGCATGTCGAGAACAAGCGCCCATGAGCCAAACGAAGATACCCGCAGCACCGCCGTGCACGTTGTTCCTGTTCGGCGCCAATGGTGATCTGGTCAAGCGCCTGCTGATGCCGGCGCTGTACAACCTCAGCCGCGACGGCCTGCTCGATCGCAATTTGCGTATCGTCGGCGTTGACCACAACGCCGCCAGCGCAGACGAGTTTGCCGAGCGCCTGCACAGTTTCATGGCCAACCGCGAGCAGGGCGAGGGCGCGCCCAAAAATCTCGATGAAAAGGTCTGGGCGCGCCTGGCCAAGCGGCTGGATTACCAGACCGGTGATTTCCTCGATCCGGCCACTTATCAGGCCCTGGCCAAGCGCGTCGAGGGCACCCGCCATGGCAACGCCATCTTTTATCTGGCCACCTCGCCGCGATTCTTCCCTGAGGTCGCGCAGCGGCTGGGCGAGGCGGGCTTGCTCGATGAGTCGGCAGGGGGCTTCCGCCGGGTGGTGATCGAAAAACCGTTTGGCACCGACCTGGCCAGCGCCGAAGCGCTCAACGCCTGCCTGCTCAAGGTCATGCATGAACGACAGATCTACCGCATCGACCATTATCTGGGCAAAGAGACCGTACAGAACATCCTGGTCAGCCGCTTCTCCAATGGCCTGTTTGAATCGTTCTGGAACAATCACTACATCGACCACGTGCAGATCACCGCTGCCGAGACCGTCGGCGTCGAGACCCGTGGTGCGTTCTACGACAACACCGGGGCGCTGCGCGACATGGTCCCCAATCATCTGTTCCAGCTGTTGGCCATGGTCGCCATGGAGCCACCAGCTGCATTCGGCGCCGATGCGGTGCGCGGCGAAAAGGCCAAGGTGATCGGCGCCATCCGTCCCTGGTCGACCAAGATGGCCCTGAAGAACTCGGTGCGCGGCCAGTACAGCGTCGGCAAGCAGGGCCGCAAGCGCGTGCCGGGATACCGCGAAGAAGCCAACGTAGCCCCTGACAGCCAGACCGAAACCTATGTCGCCTTGAAGGTGATGATCGACAACTGGCGTTGGGCTGGGGTGCCGTTTTACCTGCGTACCGGCAAGCGCATGAGTGTGCGTGACACCGAGATCGCCATCTGCTTCAAGCCAGCGCCGTACGCACAGTTTCGTGAATCGGAGCTGGAGCGGCCCAAGGCCAACTACCTGAAAATCCAGATCCAGCCCAATGAAGGTATGTGGTTCGACCTGCAGGCCAAGCGCCCGGGGCCGGAGATGATCATGGAGAATGTCGAGCTCGGCTTTGCCTACAAGGACTTTTTCAAGATGCCGCCGGCCACCGGCTACGAGACGCTGATCTACGACTGCCTGACCGGTGACCAGACGCTGTTCCAGCGCGCTGACAACATCGAAAACGGCTGGCGTGCCGTACAGCCGTTTCTGGATGCCTGGGCCAGCGAGAGCAAGGTGCATGAATATCCTGCCGGCGAGGATGGCCCGGAAGCGGGCAACGAGCTGCTCAGCCGTGACAAGCGCGAGTGGCATAGCCTTGGCTGATGTTGCCGGGTCGGTAGAACTTTTCGGTGATTTAACCCGCCAAACCTGTTCAACCCATGCCAAGGAGTTTCAATGCCAGCCCCGATCGAAGACTACGCTCTGCTCGGCAACTGCCGTAGCGCCGCCTTGGTCAGCCGCGACGGCTCGATCGACTGGCTATGCCTGCCGCGCTTCGACGCCCCGGCGGTGTTTGCCGCCTTGCTCGGCAACGAAGAGAACGGCCGCTGGCGCCTGGCGCCCTCCGATCCGGTTGAGAGCAGCACGCGCCAGTACCTTGAAGACAGCCTGATTCTGGAGACGGTGTACAGCACCGCCAGCGGTCGGGCGCGGGTGCTTGATTTGATGCCGCTGGGTGACACCAACTCGGTGATTCGCATCGTCGAGGGACTTGCTGGCGAGACCAGCTTCGAGATGGATCTGGTGCTGCGTTTTGATTATGGCCGCAGCGTGCCCTGGGTTGAAAAGATCGATCCGCTGACCCTCAGTGCGGTTGCTGGCCCGGACCGCCTGATTCTCTGCAGCAGCGTAGCCACCCACGCCTGGGATCACCATACCGGCGTGCGCTTTCGCGTCGCTGCCGGCGAGCGCCAGGTGTTCAGCCTGCGCCATCAGCTTTCGCATCTGCCGGTGCAGCCCGATTGCGACCTGGACGATGCATTTGCCCATACCCTCAGCGAGTGGCAGACCTTTGCCGGCCGCTGCCCCGACGTTGGCCGCTATAGCGCTCAGGTGCGGCGTTCACTGATCACGCTCAAAGCGATGACCTATGCGCCAACTGGCGGCATCGTCGCGGCGGTGACCACCTCGCTGCCGGAACGGGTCGGTGGTGAGCGCAACTGGGACTACCGCTATTGCTGGCTGCGCGATGCGACCATGACCTTGCTGGCATTCATGAACCTGGGCTACTTCGACGAGGCGCAAGCCTGGCGCGAATGGCTGCTGCGCTCGGTGGCGGGCAACCCGGAGCAGATGCAGATAATGTACGGCCTGGCCGGTGAGCGCGATCTGCAGGAGTACGACCTGCCGTGGCTGGCGGGCTATGAGCACTCTCAGCCGGTACGGGTCGGCAACGCTGCGGCCGGGCAGCATCAGCTGGATATTTATGGCGAGGTTGCCGATGCCATGACCCAGGCGATCAAGGGCGGCCTGCCGCGCCATCCCCGCAGCGCGGCCATTGCGCGGTTGATTCTGCCGTATGTGGAGAGCATTTGGCGCGAGCCCGATGAGGGTATCTGGGAAGTGCGCGGCGGCACTCAGCACTTTGTGCACTCCAAGGTCATGGCCTGGGTCGCCTTTGATCGTGCCGCCAGCCTGGCAGAAACCACCGAGGAAGAGGTTGAGCGCGGTCAGCATTACCGCAGGGTAGCGGACGAGATCCACCGTGAAGTCTGTGCCAACGGGCTGGACCCGAGTGGCGAGTATTTCGTTCAGGCCTATGGTTCCAGTGAAATGGACGCCAGCCTGCTGCAGATTGCCCTGACCGGATTTTTGCCCGCCGACGATCCACGTTTTGTGCGCACGCTTGAGCAGATCGAAAGCCGGCTGTTGAAGGATGGCTTGCTGCTGCGTTACGACAGTGAGAGCGGCGGCGATGGGCTGTCGGCGGGCGAGGGGACGTTCCTGGTGTGTTCGTTCTGGTTGGCTGATGTGTACGTGTTGCAGGGCCGTCACGAACAGGCCGAAGCGTTGTATCAGCGCCTGCTCGGGCTGTGCAACGACCTCGGCCTGCTGGCCGAACAATATGAGCCGACAGCACAGCGCATGCTTGGCAACTTCCCACAGGCGTTCAGCCATATCGGCATCATCAACACCGCGTTGAACCTGCACAAGGCACAGTGCCCGGCGCGGGCGCGTTGTGGTTGAATGTGGTCTTCAGGGATCTGCCTGTAAAGGATTTGCTCATGCATTCGCTGCACTGGCTCGAACAGCACATGCACCTCTGCGCCGATATGGCGCAACGGCTTCACCAGCAATTCAGCTACGAGTATGCAACGCAGCCGCTGGCCGACTGGCAAGCGGAGTTTGCCGAGGGCCAGCGCAATGGTGACTGGAAATGCCTGGTCGCGCTCGAGCAAGGGCGCTTGCTGGGCGGCGCCTGCCTGGCAGCCGCTGACCTGCCTGAGCGACCAGACCTCGGCCCTTGGCTGGCATGTGTACTGGTCGAACCCGAGGCTCGCGGCAGGGGCCTGGCGGCGCAGTTGATCGAAGCGATCTGCGCTCACGCCAGCTCACTGGGCATCCCTCGCCTGTACCTGCACACCCACGACCAGAGCGCTTACTACGCCAAGCGCGGCTGGCATGTATTGGAGCGCTTTGAGGCCTGGGACAAGCAGCAGTGGCTGATGGCTCGCGATCTCTAGCGAGCGGGGTCATCCAGACTGAAAGATGCAATCCTGGTTAACTCAACTCCGGCATTGGCATGCCTAAGGCAGCCTCCGGCCGTGTTAGAAAGCAACTCCCATTCGCCCACGGATCGCGCCGATGAACTCACCCGCCACCCCTCGATTCGGCGCCTTTTGCTTTGCCAGCTTCCTTCTCTCGATTGCCTATGGCGCGACCTTTCTGCTGTCGCTGCTGGTGCGCTCGTTCGGCGGTAACGAGCACGATGCTGGTCAGGTATTCGCGGTGGCCATGGTCAGTACTCTGATCGCGGTGCTGGTATCCGGCCACGTGCTGCAGCGCTTGGGCGCGGCCCGCTGTATTGCGCTGGGCGCACTGTGCCTTGTGCTCGCGTCACTGGGCTTCGCCACGGCGCCGGGACTGGGCCTGATGCTGATGGCCTGCGGTGCACTGCTTGGCATCGGCTGGGGCGTGTTCTACACCGTGGGGCCGATCATGGTCGCGGCGATGGTCGCGCCGGCGCGGCGCACGCACTGCTTTGCGCTGTTGTCCGGGAGCATGCTGGCCGGCATCGGCAGCGGCCCGTTGGCGGGCAAGTTGGCGGCGCTGGCGGGGCTGCCGGTGCAGGCCGCGTTCATCACTGCCGCGTTGACCGCAGCGCTGGGCGGTGGCTACTTCTGGCACTTGGGCGCGGCCACTGCCATCGCCCAGCAGCGCCCCAGCGAGCCGGTACAGATCAGCCTGCGCTCGGCGGCCGAGGTGCTGCGCTCGCGCTCGGCGTTGTCGATCGTGATGGTCGGCCTGGGTGGGGCGATCTTTGGCGGCATGGGCAGTTTCCAGACCAGTTACGCGGCCAGTCTTGGACTGGACTATTCGCTGTTTTTCATCGGTTTCATGGGCGCCGCCATCACCTGCCGGTTGTTGATCGCCGGTTGGGTGGTCAAACGCAGTCCGCTGCCGGCCTCGCTGGCCTTGACCACACTCATGCTGATCGCCGTGCTGGGCTTTGCCAGCTGGGTGCATGACAGCTTCAGCTATGTGCTGGCTGCCGGCGTGCTGGGCATCGGCTACGGCCTGAATTACTCGGTGATCAATGGCCTGGCAGCCAATGAAGCGCCGCCGCACCTGACCGCGCAGGCGTTGCTGCTGTTCAGCCTGGCGTATTTCATCGGCGTATTCGGCTTCCCGTTCTTCGCCGGCAAGCTGATCAGCCAGAGCGGCGTCTCGGGCATGCTGTTCAGCGTCAGCGTGATCGCGCTGTTGGTCTGGGCGCTTGCAGCTGGCCGTTGCCTGCTGCAACGCCTGCAGCGCAGCGCGCCGCTTGCCGAGTGAGTAACGCCGGCAAAACTGTTAGCCTTGACGGGTTTCAGTCGTTTTGGACAGGCCATGGCCAACCACAAGATCGAGATCCGCCGCCGTAACGTCGAAAAGATTCTGCACGCTGCCGAAAAGGTTTTCGCCGAGAAGGGCTTCGGTGCGACGTCGATGGGTGATATCGCCGAGCAGGCCGAGCTGCCGCGGTCCAACCTGCATTACTACTTCAACACCAAAGACGACCTGTACCGCGCCGTGCTGCAGGACCTGCTCGAGGTTTGGAAGCAGGACGCCCTGTGCTTCGAGCGTTTCGACGACCCGCGGGTGGTGCTGACCAGTTACATCCGGGCCAAGATGAGCCACTCGCGCTCGCGCTCGCTGGGCTCAAAGATCTGGGCTGAAGAGATGCTTCACGGCGCGCCGCTGCTCGGCACCAGTCTGGACGAAAGCCTGGTGCCGTGGGCGCAGTTGAAGGAGAACAAGATCCGTCGCTGGGTCGAAGAAGGGCAGATTCTGCCGGTCGAGCCGTCTGCCTTGCTGTACATGATCTGGGCCGCCACCCAGCACTACGCCGACTTCGGCTATCAGGTGACGTTGCTCAACGGTGGTGAGCCGCTGTCGGACATGGCCTTTGAGCGCGCCATCCAGACCGTAACCGGGGTGATCCTGCGCGGGATCGGCCTGGAGCCCTGAAACAGCTGCGCCGGGCTTGAGCCCGGCGCACTGTATAGCCGCTGTTCAGCCCTCAGCTGGCTTCGCGGTAGGGGTTGCGCGGGTCCTGGGTCCAGTTCAGATAAGGCTTGCCGGTGTCCTGCGGGACCATCTCGATACAGTTCTCGACCGGGCAGGTGATCTGGCACAGGTTACAGCCCACACACTCCTGATCGATCACGCTGTAGATGTGCGTGCCATCCGCCTTGACCGTGCTGTCGATGGCCTGGTGCGAGGTGTCTTCGCAGGCAATATGGCAGCGGCCACAACCGATGCAGGCATCCTGATCGATCTTGGCGATGACCTGATAGTTGATGTCCAGGTACTTCCAGTCAGTCGTGTGCGCCACCGCCTGACCGCGGAACGCTTCCAGGCTTTGATGGCCATGCTGATCCATCCAGCGCGACAAGCCGTCCTGCATGTCCTCGACAATCCGAAAACCATGCAGCATCGCCGCCGTGCACACCTGTACTGCGCCACTGCCCAGGGCGATGAACTCGGCAGCATCACGCCAGTTGCCAATGCCACCGATGCCGCAGATCGGCAAGCCGCGGGTCTGCGGATCGCGTGCAATTTCCGCAACCATGTTCAGCGCGATCGGCTTGACCGCCGAGCCGCAGTAGCCGCCGTGGGTGCTCTGATCGCCAACGATAGGGTGGGCGACCATGCGGTCCAGATCGACGCTGGTGATCGAGTTGATGGTGTTGATCAGCGACACCGCATCGGCGCCTCCGCGATGGGCCGCGCGGGCCGACTGGCGGATGTCGGTGATGTTCGGCGTCAGCTTGACGATCACCGGCAGCGAGCAGTAGGTCTTGCACCAGCGGGTGACCATCTCGACGTATTCGGGCACCTGGCCGACGGCCGCGCCCATGCCGCGCTCGGGCATGCCGTGGGGGCAGCCGAAGTTGAGCTCGATGCCGTCGGCACCGGTAGCTTCGACCCGCGGCAGGATGAACTTCCACGACTCCTCTTCACAGGGCACCATCAGCGACACGATCAGCGCGCGATCCGGCCAGTCCTTCTTCACCTGGGTGATCTCGCGCAGGTTGATCTCCAGGGAGCGGTCGGTGATCAGTTCGATATTGTTGATGCCCTGCACCAGCCGGTTGGCGCCGAAGTGCGCCGAGTAGCGCGACGACACGTTGACTGCGGCCGGGTCTTCGCCGAGGGTTTTCCAGACCACACCGCCCCAGCCAGCCTCGAACGCGCGGACCACGTTGTAGGCCTTGTCGGTGGGTGGTGCGGAGGCTAGCCAGAACGGGTTGGGCGCCTTGATGCCAGCGAATACGATGGACAGATCGGCCATTTATGCGGCCTCCACATTGAGCATGAGTTGGGCATGGATGGCTTCAGCGGCCAGTTTGCCGTGTTGCACTGCCTGTACCGTGAGGTCCTGGCCGAGCGCCGTGCAGTCACCGCCGGCATACACGCCGGGTAGGCTGGTGCGCAGGCACTGGTCGACGCGAATGCGCTCGCCGTCGCGGGCCAGTTGCGCCGCCAGTGGGTCGCTCAGGCTGGCGTCGTCGAAGCATTGGCCGATGGCCTTGAAGATGGCATCGGCAGCCAGCTCGAAGCTTTCGCCGGTGTCGCGCAGGCGACCGTCGGCCATCTCGGTACGTATGAAGCGCATGCCACGCACGCGGCCCATGTTATCCAGCAACACCGCATCGGGGCGCGCCCAGGTGTGCAAGCGGACCTGGTTGGCCTTGGCGATATCCTGTTCATGCTCGGTGGCGCCCATGTCGGCATGGCCGCGGCGATACACCAGGTTGACGTCGCGAGCGCCGAGGCGGCTCATCTGCACGGCCATATCGATCGCCGTGTTGCCCGCGCCGATCACCAGGCAGCGCTCTGCCAGCGGCAGTTGGCTGAGATCATCAGCCTGGCGCAGCTCGCGGATGTACTCGGTGGCTGCAAGCAGGCCTGGCGCCTCTTCGTCCCCCAGACCCAGCTGGCGCACAGCATTCAGGCCCACTCCGAGGAACACCGAATCGTATTGCTGATGCAGCTCGGTGAGGCTGAGGTTGGCGCCCAGGCGCTGGCCATGGCGAATCTCGATGCCGCCGATGCCGAGCAAGAAATCAACCTCGCGCTGGGCGTAGTCGTCCACCAGCTTGTAGCGGGCGATGCCGTATTCATTCAGGCCACCGGCCTTCTCTTGTGCTTCGTAGACCACCACGTCATGCCCGTGCATGGCCAGCCGGTGCGCGCACGACAGCCCGGCAGGGCCGGCGCCGACCACGGCAATGCGCTTGCCGCTGGCAGGTGAGCGCTTGAACGGGTGTTCACTGAAATTGGCATTGTCTACTGCGTAGCGTTGCAGCAAGCCGATCAGGACCGGTGCGCATTCCTGGGCGTTGTTGCGCACGCAGGCTTGCTGGCAGAGGATCTCGGTCGGACAGACCCGCGCGCAGCTGCCGCCGAGGATGTTCGCCGAGAGGATCTTCTCGGCGGCACCCTGCAGGTTATCGTCGCTGATTCGGTGGATGAACGACGGGATGTCGATATCGCTGGGGCATGCGTTGATGCACGGGGCATCGAAGCAGTACAGGCAGCGGGCGCTTTCCACGGCAGCCTGGCGGGCGGTGAGGGGTGGGGCGAGATCGCCGAAGTTATCGGCCAGTTGTTCGGCGCCGGCACGCGGGCGCGGCAAGTGCTTCAGGGCATCGATCACGGTTGGAGCCTCTCTCTTTTTTTTGTCGGTACAGGCGGCGGTTACTCGCCTGGCCGGTCTGGGTTGATGGCAGACAACAGCAATACGGCTGCGCCCGGCCTCTCCCGGGCCGGTGCGCCTTGCAGGCTGAATCAGCGCTCGACGGGCGTGGGGCGCTGGTGCTCGGCGCGGCGGCTGAGCACTTCGAATACCGAGGGGTAGGCGGGCCGTTCCAGGTAGCGCCCGGCGCCGGCTTCGGCGCGCAGGTCACCGTCAGCCCAGACCAGTCGGCCCTGGCTGATGGTGTGGCTAGGGATACCGCGCACGGTGCGGCCTTCGAAGATATTGAAGTCGACCCGTTGATGGTGGGTCTTGGCCGAAATCGTCCGTGTGCCTTGCGGGTCCCACAGCACCAGGTCGGCATCGGCGCCGACGCGAATCGCGCCCTTGCGCGGGAACAGGTTGAAGATCTTCGCGGTGTTGGTCGAGGTCAGCGCAACAAACTCGTGCATTGACAACCGGCCACTGTTTACGCCGGCGTCCCAGAGCACGGCCATGCGGTCTTCGATGCCGGCGGTGCCGTTGGGGATACGACTGAAGTCATTGCGCCCGGCGCCTTTCTGGTCGGCGCAGAAGCAGCAGTGATCGGTTGCAGTGGTGTGCAGGTTGCCCGATTGCAAACCGCGCCACAGCGCCTCCTGGTGCTCGCGCGGGCGGAACGGCGGGCTCATCACATAGCCGGCGGCTGTGGACCAGTCCGGGTGGCGATAGACGCTGTCGTCGATCAGCAGGTGGCCGGGCAGCACTTCGCCGTAGACCGGCTGGCCCTTGGCCCGGGCGTAGGTGATTTCGTCGAGTGCTTCGCGGGTCGAGACGTGCACCAGATACACCGGCGTACCCAGCGTCTCGGCGATGCGGATGGCACGGCTGGCGGCTTCACCTTCTACCTGCGGCGGGCGTGACAGCGGGTGTGCCTCGGGGCCGGTCATGCCCTGGGCCAGCAGCTTTTGCTGAAGGTGATAGACCAGCTCGCCGTTTTCGGCATGCACGGTCGGCACCGCGCCCAGTTGCAGGCAGCGCTCGAAGCTGGCGACCAGGGTGTCGTCGGCTGCCATGATCGCGTTCTTGTAAGCCATGAAGTGTTTGAAGCTGTTGACCCCATGCTTGGCCACCAACTCGCCCATCTCTTCGGCAACCTGTTCGCTCCACCAGGTGATGGCGACATGAAAACCATAGTCACTGGCCGACTTCTCGGCCCAGCCGCGCCAGGCATGAAAAGCCTCGAGCAGCGACTGCTGCGGGTTGGGGATGACGAAGTCGATGATCGAGGTGGTGCCACCGGCCAGACCTGCAGCGGTGCCGGTGAAAAAGTCATCGCTGGCCACGGTGCCCATGAACGGCAATTGCATATGGGTGTGCGGGTCAATGCCACCAGGCATCAGGTACTGGCCACTGCCATCGAGGATCTCGCAGCCGGCGGGTACATCGAGGTTTTGCCCAATGGCCTGAATACGGCCATCGACACACAGGACATCGGCGGGGTAGCTCTCTTCGTGGGTGACCACGGTGGCACCACGGATCATCAGGGACATGCCGTCTTCCTCGCAGGCTGACCGGTCTTGGCCGGTTCTTGAAATTATCGTGCTGCCAGTAGCTGGAGGATATTTTCAATCCTGTCAGACCTGACAAGAATGAAATCTAGTTGTTGATCTACTATTGTTCAAGAAATATTTTTATAAGCATATGTTGTTATTAAGCGTCTGATTTATAAGGATAAAAATCAAAATTCACCAAAATGGTGAGGCGCCTCACCATTTTGACGCACTTGACAAGATGCCAATTTGGTCAAGATTTCTCATGCGAAATCAGATGTTTAAATCCGGCGATACACAGGCACGCCAAAGTGAAAATAAATTGCCTGCACCAGTTTGAAACCCGCTGCCGTGAATAGACTTTGACGTTCACCGGCCGCCACCACCGAGGGCAACACCGAACAATGACTTGAATGCTTTGCACAACAGCACGTTACCTGCGGCCGGCGGCGGCAAGCGAGACAGCCTTTGGCCGACTCGGCACGTTTATTGAGTGCGCCCGCAGCCAGGCCGGGCCGCAGGTGCAGTACTGCTGGTGGTACTCCGGCCATCGCATTAGCCCGATGAGCAAACAATTAGAAAAACCTGGAGAAGGCCCCATGCAACAGAGCAGATCGCAAGTGATCGAAAAGGACGGCTTGTGCGAGTTGTCCGAAGGCTCCGACGTCCTCGACAGCCCGCGCTACAACCACGACATGGCACCGACCAAGGTGCACCAGCGCACCTGGAACAAGTGGCACATCACCGCGCTGTGGGTGGGCATGTCCATCTGCGTGCCGACCTACACCCTGGGCGGTGTGCTCACGGCGTATTTCGGCCTGAGTGTGGGCGAGGCGCTGCTGGCGATCCTGCTGGCCAACCTGATCGTGTTGATCCCACTGACCCTGAATGCCTTCCCCGGCACCAAGTACGGCATCCCGTTCCCGGTGCTGCTGCGTTCGTCATTCGGCATCATCGGCTCGAACGTGCCGTGCCTGATCCGGGCGGTGGTGGCCTGTGGCTGGTTTGGTATCCAGACCATGTTCGGCGGCCTGGCCATCCACCTGTTTCTCAGCTCGATCTTCGATGGCTGGAAGGCCCTGGCCGGCACCGGTGAGGTGATCGGCTTCATGATCTTCTGGGTGCTCAACCTGTGGGTGGTGCTGCGCGGGGCGGAGTCGATCAAGTGGCTGGAGACGCTCTCGGCGCCGCTGCTGGTGGCGGTCGGTTTTGGCCTGCTGTTCTGGGCCTTGCCGCATATGTCGATGACCGAACTGCTGGCGCAGCCGCCAAAACGCCCGGAAGGCGCCAGCGTGGTCAGTTACTTCTGCGCCGGGCTGACGGCGATGGTCGGCTTCTGGGCGACCTTGTCGCTGAACATCCCCGACTTCAGCCGCTACGCCAGGAGCCAGAAAGACCAGATTCTCGGGCAGATTTTCGGCCTGCCGCTGACCATGTTCCTGTTCGCTTCACTGGGCGTGGTGCTGACCGCGGCCTCGGCGTCGCTGGTGGGTGAAACCATATCCGACCCGGTCAGCCTGATCGGCCGCATCCAGAGCCCAGGCTGGGTCGCGCTGGCCATGGCCTTGATCGTGATTGCCACCTTGTCGACCAATACTGCGGCCAACATCGTCTCGCCGACCAACGACTTTCAGAACATCGCCCCGCGCCTGATCGGGCGCACCCGCGCAGTGCTGCTGACCGGTGTCATCGGCCTGCTGCTGATGGGCCACGAGTTGCTGAAGAAACTGGGCTGGATCGTCTCCGACCTGAGCCTTGAGAGCGTGTACTCCAACTGGCTGCTGGGCTATTCGAGCCTGCTCGGGCCGATCGCCGGGATCATGGTGGTGGACTACTTCCTGATCCGCCGCCAGCAACTGGACCTGGCCGGGCTGTACCGCGATGACGTCTATCCAGCCTGGAACTGGGCCGGTTTTGTGGCCTTTGCCCTGCCAGTGGCGCTGACGGTGATGTCGATCGGCAACAGCAGCTTCAGCTGGTTCTACGACTACGGCTGGTTCACCGGTTCGCTGCTGGGTGCGGCGCTGTACTACGTGCTCGGCCCGCTGGCCGCACGCAGCCCGGTGCGCCTGGCCAAGCCGTTGCCATGAAGCCGCACGCACAACCACGCAGCCACTCATTTGCCTGAGGAGATATGCCCATGACCCCTGCCAAGGATGTCCTGCAATCCAGCCACAGCCACGTCGACAGCCAGCGCTTGTGGCAATCATTGATGGAATTGGCGCGCCTCGGTGCCACGGCCAAGGGCGGCGTCTGTCGGCTGGCCCTGACCGACCTCGACCGCCAGGCGCGCGACCTGTTCGTGCAGTGGTGCGAGGCCGCTGGCTGCAGTGTCAGCATCGATGCGGTCGGCAATATCTTTGCCCGCCGGCCCGGGCGTAATCCTGCGCTGGCTCCGGTGATGACCGGCAGCCATATCGACACTCAACCCACTGGCGGCAAGTTCGACGGCTGCTTCGGTGTCATGGCCGGGCTCGAGGTGATCCGCACCCTGAACGACCTCGGCGTGGAAACCGAAGCACCGCTGGAAGTGGTGGTGTGGACCAACGAAGAGGGCTCCCGCTTTGCGCCGTGCATGATGGGTTCCGGGGTGTTCGCCGGCAAGTTCACCCTGGAAGAGACGCTGGCCAAGACCGATGCGCAAGGCGTCAGCGTCGGCGAGGCGTTGAACGGGATCGGCTACGCCGGCCCGCGCGCGGTGCTCGGCCATCCGGTGGGCGCGTATTTCGAGGCGCATATCGAGCAGGGGCCGATCCTTGAGGATCAGGCCAAGACCATTGGCGTGGTGCTCGGCGCGCTTGGCCAGAAGTGGTTCGACCTGACCCTGCGCGGGGTCGAGGCGCATGCCGGGCCGACGCCGATGCACCTGCGCAAGGACGCTCTGGTCGGCGCGGCGGCGGTGGTCGAAGCGGTCAACCGCACCGCGCACAGCCATCAACCACATGCCTGCGGTACGGTCGGCTGCCTGCAGGCGTATCCCGGCTCACGCAACGTGATCCCCGGCGAAGTACGCATGACACTGGATTTCCGTCACCTTGAAGCTGATCGGTTGCAAGCGATGATCGCCGAAGTGCAAGCGGTGATCGAGGCGACCTGTGCCAAACATGGGCTGAGTTTCGAGCTGACGCCGACTGCGGATTTCCCTGCGCTGTACTTCGACAAGACCTGTGTCGCGGCCGTCCGCAGTGCTGCAGGTGCGCTGGGGCTGTCGCACATGGATATCGTCAGCGGGGCAGGGCATGACGCGATCTTTCTCGCTGAGCTGGGGCCGGCCGGGATGATCTTTGTGCCATGCGAAAACGGCATCAGCCACAACGAAATCGAGAACGCCACGCCGGAAGATCTGGGCGCTGGTTGCGCGGTGTTGTTGCGCGCGATGCTGGCGGCCTCGGAAGCGATTGCCAGCGGGCGCCTGGCGGCCTAGCGGGGCACATGTGCAAGGGGCAGCAGACGCTGCCCTGATGCACTTACTCGAACACGGGGCGCATGAAGCTGCGCTCGTAGCTGAGGATAAAGCGCTGTTCGGTTGCCAGGGCAAATGCGGCCTGGCACTCAGGGTCGCTCTCCGAGTCCTTGCGGTACTGCTCGTAGGCGGCAAGGCTGGGGAAGCTGAACTGGCAGTAAGCGATATTGCTCGCGCCCTCGGCGGGCAGCAGATAACCGTGATGGGTGCCGCCCATGCGATTGACCAGGCCGATCCATAGCCGCGCGTAGGCCTCGAATGCAGGTATCTGATAGGGGTCGATAACGTATTTCAGGTGGCAGGTGATCACAGCTTCAATCCTTTGCGTGAGGGAACTCGGCCGCCCACAGTAGCCGGATCGACCGTTGGCGTCGACCCGCCGCAACCGCCCTGAACTTTAGCCCTCAGTCTCGCCTCGTAATATCTAGACAAATCCTCTGATCCAGCCAACCGAGGCACGCCATGTCGTCGCTTATTCATCCGCACGCCCGCTTCAAGCCCTATCACTCGGCGGCGGGAGGTTGGGGGTCGGCGCACTCAGTGATGACCATCCTCTGGCGTGAGCAAGCCTTGGCCAAGTCACCCAAGGCGCTGTTCAAGCAGAACAAACCGGACGGCTTTGCCTGCGTCAGTTGCGCCTGGGCCAAACCGGGTAATCCGCATGCGCTGGAGTTCTGTGAAAACGGCGCCAAGGCTACCGCCTGGGAGCTGACTTCGTTACGCACCAAACCTGAGTTCTTCGCACGGCATACCCTCAGCGAACTGCGCAGCTGGAGTGACCACGACCTTGAACAGCATGGGCGCCTGACCGAGCCGCTGCGCTATGACCGTGCCAGTGATCGCTATCTGCCGGTGAGCTGGGAGCAGGCCTACCGTGAAATCGGCCAGACCCTGCGCAGGCTGTCGCCCGAGCAAGTGGTGTTCTATGCCTCGGGGCGGGCTTCGCTGGAAGCCTCGTTCATGTACCAGCTGTTTGCCCGTGCCTACGGCAGCAACAACCTGCCGGACAGCTCCAACATGTGCCACGAGAGCACCTCGGTTGGCTTGCAGGAGAGCATTGGCGTGCCGGTCGGCACCGTTACTCTGGAAGACTTCGAGCAGACCGACTGCATCTTCTTCTTCGGCCAGAACGTCGGCAGCAACAGCCCACGCATGCTTCACCCCCTACAGCACGCGCGCAGGCGCGGGGTGCCGATCATCACCTTCAACCCGCTGCGCGAGCGCGGCCTGGAGCGCTTCGTCAACCCGCAGTCACCGCGCGAGATGCTTGGCCCAGACTCTACGGTGATCAGCAGCCAGTATCATCAAGTGGCCATCGGCGGCGATCTGGCGGCGGTGCTTGGCATCAGCAAGACGCTGCTGGAGATGGACCGCGTGGCACATGTCGAGGGCCGGCCGGCGGTGCTCGATCATGCCTTCATCGCCGAACATACCGAGGGATTTGCCAGCTTTGTCGAACAGGTCGACAGCTACAGCTGGGCTACGCTCGAGCAGCGCTCGGGGCTGGCCCGCGCAGCGATGGAAGCCGCCGCCACGGTGTATGCCCGCAGTGAGCGGGTGATGCTGGTGTTCGGCATGGGCATGACCCAGCATCGTCATGGCGTGGCCAACGTGCAGATGCTGGTCAACCTGTTGCTGCTACGCGGCAACATCGGCAAGCCCGGCGCCGGTGTGTGCCCGGTGCGTGGCCATTCCAACGTGCAGGGCCAGCGCACGGTAGGGATCACCGAAGACCCGGCCAAAGTGCCGGTGGACAAGATTGAAGCGCTGTTCGCCTTCAAGGTGCCCGAGCAGATGGGGCTGGCTACCGTGGATACCTGTGAGGGCATCCTCGCGGGCTCGGTGAAAGCCTTCATCGGTCTGGGCGGTAACTTCCTCCGGGCTATCCCGGACACCTCGCGAATGGAGCCGGCCTGGGCCAACCTTCAGTTGAACGTGCAGGTCGCCACCAAGCTCAACCGCACCCACTTGCTGCCGGGGCGCGATGGCTGGTTGCTGCCGTGTCTGGGGCGTATCGAGATCGACCGCCAGGACGGTGTGGCGCAAAGCTACAGCACCGAAGACAGTACCGGCTGCCTGCATGGCTGGCGCGGCACCGCGGAGCCGGCCAGCGAGCACTTGCGCGCCGAAGTAGCGATCATTGCCGGTCTGGCCGAAGCGACCCTGACCGCGGGGCAGGCGAACATCCCCTGGGACGCCTGGCGCCGTGACTACGCGCTGGTACGCGAGGCGATCGCAGCGGTGTATCCGCAGATCTTCCACGACATGGAAACCCGCATGTGGCAGCGCGGTGGTTTCCATCGGCCGCTGCCGGCCTGCGAGCGCCAGTGGCACACCGAATCGGGCAAGGCGCAGTTCGTCACGGCCGGGCGCCTGGATGAGGATGATGACGTGTCCGTCAGCCCTGAGCGGCGTGATGTACTGCAGTTGATGACGCTGCGCAGCAACGATCAGTTCAACACCACCATCTATGGCTACGATGACCGCTTTCGCGGCGTGCATGGCACTCGCAGCGTGGTGTTCATGAACCACAGCGACGTCACTCGGCTGGGTTTTGCCCCGGGCGACTGGGTCAACCTGCGCACCGCCGTCGAGCCTGATGTGCGCCGCGAAGTCGGGCCGATGCAGATCATCGCCTACGACATCCCCGCAGGTTGCGCGGCGGCGTATTACCCCGAGTGCAACGCATTGATCCCGCTGTGGCATCACGCCGAACGCAGCAAAGTGCCGGCGGCCAAGTCGGTGCCGGTGACGCTGCATCCTGGGCAGCCTTCGGCGCAGGATCTGCAGCGCGCACTACCCAAGGGCGAGCAGATTGCTTGAATGCTGCGAGGGCTCTGTATGGCCTGATTCAGGGTCATCTGTAACTTATGCGGGGTGAGTGAGTGCTTTAGCATCGGAGCCTCTTGTGCACAGTCAAGCGCTGCAGCACCTCACTTGCTTATCGGGTTACACGCCATGGACAGCCACTCGCTACTTGCCTACACCCTGGTCGCCGCGATCGCCATTGCCAGCCCAGGGCCGGCCTCGTTGATGGCGATCAACAACAGTATTCTGTACGGCGCACGTTCGGCGGTCTGGTCATCGCTGGGCAATGTCAGCGGGCTGTTCTGCCTGTCGGCTGCGGCGATGCTCGGCTTGGGCGCGCTGCTGGCCAGCTCGGAAGTGCTGTTCAACGCGGTGAAGATTCTCGGTGCAGCCTACCTGTTCTATCTCGGCGGCAAGCAGCTGCTGAAGAAGAATCCGATGCTGGCGGAGGCGGGCGCAGCACCGGTGAAGGTGCTCAGGCCGACGCGGCTGAAACTATACAAGTCGGCGTTTCTGACCGCAGCCACCAACCCCAAGGCGACCATGTTTTTCACCGCCTTGTTTCCCCAGTTCATCGATCAGGGCGCGGCATTGCTGCCGCAGTTCTTGATCCTGACCGCGATCTTCATGGCGTTGTCGCTGCTGTCGCTGGCGGTCTACGCCAGCCTCGCAGCACGGGCCAAAGGCGTGCTGACCCGGCCGCAGTTTGCTCGCTGGGTCAGCCGGGTGGTGGGCACTACCTTCATCGGCTTTGGCGCTGCGATCCTGGCCATGCGGCGGCAGAGCGCCTGAACACTGCCGGTTACAACCAGTAGGTCACCGCATACCAGCCCAGGCCGCCCATGACCACGGTGTAGGGCAGCGCCATCCACACCATGCGCCCGTACGACAGGCGCACCAGCGGCGCGATCGCCGAGGTCAGCAGAAACAGAAACGCTGCCTGGCCATTGGGCGTGGCCACGCTGGGCAGGTTGGTACCGGTATTGATCGCCACCGCCAGGGTCTCGAAGTGCTCGCGGCTCATGCGTCCGTCGATGAACGCCTGCTTCACTTCGGTGATGTAGATGGTGGCAACGAATACGTTATCGCTGATTGCCGAGAGCAAGCCGTTGGCCAGATAGAGCATGCCCGGTTGTTGCTCGGGCGGCAGGGCCAACACCGCTGCGATCAACGGGCTGAACAGCTGCTGCTGGTGGATCACCGCCACTACCGCAAAAAACACCACCAGTAGCGCGGTGAATGGCATGGCGTCCTGGAAGGCACGGCCCAGACGGTGCTCATCGGTAATACCGGTGAAGGCCGTGATCAGCACGATCACCATCAGGCCGATCAAGCCGACTTCGGCAATGTGCAGGCCCAGGCAGACAATCAACAGCAGCGCCGCCAGCCCTTGCACCCACAGTGCCAGGCGCTGGGCCGGCGTGCGTGCGGCATCGTCCTCGGCCGCGTGGGCGGCCAGCACCTGGCGCACGCGCGTCGGCATCAGGGTGCCGTAGCCGAACAGGCGTAGCTTTTCCAGCACGACGCAGGTCAGCAGGCCGGCACCCAGCACCGGCAGCGATACCGGCGCGACCTTGAAGAAGAAGTCAGCGAAGTGCCACCCCAGCTCATGCCCGATCAGCAGGTTCTGCGGCTCGCCGACCAGCGTGCAGACGCCGCCCAGCGCAGTGCCGACAGCGCCGTGCATGAGCAGGCTACGCAGAAAGGTGCGGAACTGGTCAAGGTCTTCGCGGTGCAGCTGGGCGACCTGCTGGTCGCTGCCCAACTCCGAGTCTTCACGTGGATTGGCACCGGAAGCGACCCGGTGATACACCGCATAAAAGCCGACTGCGGCACTGATAATCACTGCCGTTACCGTCAGTGCATCGAGAAACGCCGAGAGGAACGCTGACAGTACGCAGAACAGCAGCGCCAGCACGGTCTTGCTGTGCACCCCGAGCAGGATCTTCGAAAACAGGAACAGCAGCAGTTCCTTCATGAAGTGAATGCCGGCGACCATGAACATCAGCAGCAGAATCACCGGGAAGTTGTGCAGTAGTTCGTCGTACAGCGCCTGGGCGGTGGTCAGCTTGAGCAACAACGCCTCGATCAGCAGCAGCCCGCCTGGCATCAGCGGGTAGCACTTGAGTGCCATGCCTAAGGTGAAGATGAACTGGATCACCAGCAGCCAGCCCGTCGCTACCGGGCCTAGAGTGGCCAGCACCAGCGGGTTGAGCAACAGGAACAGGCAGATGACCACCTTGTACCAGCGCGGCGACTGGCCAAGAAACGAATGGGCGAGGGTGCTCGGCAGGGAGCGTTCCATGAATTTGTATCCTTATGATTCTGCAGTCGCGCACGGTGCCGCAAAGCACGCTCATTGCGCAACTGTAGGAGCGGCCTTGTGTCGCGAAAGGGCTGCAAAGCAGCCCCGTACGTCCTCAAACCAGGCGCAGTATTCAGAATCCAGCAGACCTTAAGCAGATGACCAACAGGTGCGCTATAGTCCGGCGCAGACCCCATTTGCCACCAGAGTGCCACCGATGACCGACTACACCGCGTTCACAGTCGAACTGACCGAAAACATCGCTCACGTGCAGATCAACCGCCCGGAAAAAATCAACGCGATGAACGCGGCGTTCTGGCAGGAAATCATCGAGATCTTCCAGTGGATCGATGACACCGATGCGGTCCGCGCAGTGGTCATCAGCGGCGCCGGCAAGCACTTCTCGTCCGGCATCGACTTGATGATGCTGGCCTCGCTGGCCAACCAGCTGGGCAAGGACGTCGGCCGCAATGCGCGCTTGCTACGCAAGACCATCCTCAACATGCAGGCGTCGTTCACCGCCGTCGACAACTGCCGCAAACCGGTGCTGGCAGCGATCCAGGGCTACTGCCTGGGCGGCGCCATCGACCTGATCTCGGCCTGTGACATGCGTTATTGCAGCAGCGACGCGCAGTTTTCGATCAAGGAAATCGACATGGGCATGGCCGCCGACGTCGGCACCCTGCAGCGCCTGCCGCGGATCATCGCTGATGGCGTGATGCGCGAAATGGCCTACACCGGGCGCCATGTCGAGGCGCAGGAGGCGCACCAGATCGGCCTGGTCAACCGGGTTTACCCCGATCACGCGGCGCTGCTCGACGGAGTCTTTGCCATTGCCCGTGAAATTGCGGGAAAATCCCCCATTGCCGTGGCCGGCAGCAAGCAGATGCTCAATTACATGCGCGAGCACAGTATCGCCGATGGCCTTGAGTACATTGCGACCTGGAACGCCGCCATGCTGCAGTCCGAAGACTTGCGGGTCGCCGTCGCGGCTCACATGAGCAAACAGAAACCGACGTTCGCCGACTGACCGAGGCGGTGGACGCGCTTGAAGGAAAGCCCACCATGTCAGCACGCTGGACTAGCGCAGTACTCGACCCCAATGTCGCCGGAGGGCTGGCCGTGGCCCGCGGCCCGGACGGGTTTCTGCTGGACGATAACGGCGTGCTGTTCCCGCGTGAATGGCTCAAGCGCCAGGACCTGGACATCCTCTGCGAGCACGGCATCGGTCACTTCGACGGTGAGCCGGTGTTCCTGCTGGAGCTGCGTAGCACCGCTGATGTGAGCGGTTGCGGTTGGCGTGGCCTGCGCCAGTTCATGCTCGAAGGCGACTTCGATATCTACAAGCTGCTTGGCTACGCGGCGCAGATCGGCACCTGGGCGCGTGAGCATCGCTTTTGCGGCAGCTGCGGCCAGGCCATGACCCAGATCCACTGGGAGCGGGCCATGCACTGTGCCCGCTGCGACCTGCGCAGCTACCCGCGCATTTCGCCCAGCATGATCGTGCTGGTCACCCGCGGCGACGAGATTCTGCTGGCGCGCTCACCGCGCTTTGTCACTGGCGTGTACAGCACCCTGGCCGGGTTTGCCGAGCCGGGCGAGTCGGCTGAGGACTGCCTGGTGCGTGAAGTGCGTGAAGAGGTGGCGGTAGAGGTGAAGAACATCCAGTACGTCGGCAGCCAGTGCTGGCCGTTCCCGCACTCGATGATGCTCGGTTTTCACGCCGAGTACGCCGGTGGCGAGATCGTCATGCAGCCGGACGAGATCGAGGATGCGCAGTGGTTCAACGTGCATGCCCTGCCGCCACTGCCGGCCGGGCGTTCGATTGCCCGGCACTTGATCGATCTGTATGTGGCGCGCCGCTTAGGCCTGGCCGAACCAGTGCTGCCAGGCTAGGCGCACGGTCAGCGCCAGGACCACAGTGATGAATACCGGGCGGATGAACTTGCTGCCGCCGCTGATTGCCGTGCGTGCGCCAAAGAACGCCCCGACCATCACCGCCAGGCCCATGGCCAGGCCCACGATATAGTCGACCTGACCAGAGGCGATGAACACCGTCAGCGCCGCCGCGTTGCTGACGAAGTTCATGCTCCGCGCCACACCACTGGCGCGGACCAGATCGATCGGATACAGCAGCAGCGTGCTGACTGTCCAGAACGCACCGGTGCCTGGCCCGGCGACGCCATCGTAGAAGCCCAGGGTGAAGCCCTGAGGCAACTGCCAGGTTTTCTTGATCGGCGCATCGGCGTCCAGCGGCGCCTTTGGCGTGCCACCGAACAACAGGTAGATGCCACAGGCAAACACCACCACCGGCAGCATCTTGTTCAGCCACTCCGCCGGCAGGTAATGGGCGATCACCGCGCCGAGCAGGGCACCTACCAGGGTGCCGAACAGCGCCGGACGCCACTGCGCCGGGTGGAACAGCTTGCGCCGGTAGTAGGTGAAGCCGGCGGTGGCCGAGCCGAAGGTCGAGCTGAGTTTGTTGGTGCCCAGCACCAGATGCGGCGGCATGCCCGCGGTCAGCAGCGCAGGGGTAGTCAACAGACCACCGCCGCCGGCAATGGCGTCGATAAAGCCGGCAACAAAGGCAACCAGAGTCAGGATCAGCAGCGTCAGCGGTTCAACGGAGAGTTCGAAAGGCATGAGGATTCGGGCTTAGCGGCAGTGCGCGGCAAAAGGCCGCGGCAAAGGCTGCCATGGTAAACGCCAGCGTCGGGTGTGGCCAGTATCGAGGCGGTTTTGCCGCCCGCTACAAGAACCAGTGATACTCGCGTGCGCTGACTTCATCCATGAAGGCCAGGTGGTCCTGGCGTTTGTTTTCGCAGTACACCTTCACGAACTCCTCACCGAGCCCGGCACTGACCGCAGGATGCGCTTGCATCGCGGCCACCGCGCTAAGCATGTCCTTGGGAAAGTCGATGCCGCTGGTGCGATCATCATTGAGCGGGGCAATCGGCTCTTGTCGGGCCGCCAGGCCTTGCTCCATGCCACAGAGGATTGCCGCCAGCACCAGGTACGGATTGGCGTCGGCGCCGGCCAGGCGGTGCTCGATGCGCAGGTTGCGTGAGTCCGACTCGGGGATGCGAATGCACGCGTCACGATCTTCAAAGCCCCAGCTGGCGCGGCTGGCGGCGTTGACCATGGCGCCATAGCGGCGAAACGCATTGTGGTTGCCGGCAAAGATCGGCATGCACTGCGGCAGCAGCGCCAGGCAGCCGGCCACGGCATGGCGCAACGGCCGCTGCTGGTCGGCGGCGAGCACGTTGTTGCCGCTGCCGTCGTAGAGGCTGACATGCACGTGCATGCCACTGCCGGGTGCCTGCAGGTAGGGCTTGCTCATGAAGCTGGCGCGCAGGCCGTGCTTGCGCGCCACACCGCGGCTGCTGCGGCAGAACAGGGCGGCCCAGTCGGCGGCGCGCAGGCCGTCGTCGCAGTGGCCGAAGTTGATCTCGAACTGACCCGGGCCGAGTTCTGCGGTGATGACGTTGGCATCGACGCCTTGGGCGTTGGCGGTTTCGACCATGTCGTGCAGTACTTCGCAGAAGCGCGACAACCGCTCGATATGCAGGTTGGGCTGGTCATCGCGATCGCCACTGACCGGGTCGCGGGGAAACTGCGGCAGGCCGTCCTGCAGCGCGCGGTCGAACAGGTAAAACTCCAGCTCGAATGCAACCACCGGGCGAATGCCCCGCGCCTGCAGACGCTGCAGCACCCGGGCGAGGACCTCGCGCGGCTCGAACTCTATGGGCGCATCGGTGCCGTCGGAGCTGATCAGCATCTGCCCGAGTGGCTGCTTTTCCCAGCTGACCGGCTTGAGCGTACCGGGGATCAGCCGGCGCAGTGCATCCGGGTCGCCATCGTTGAAGCAGTAATCGCCAATCGGGAACAAGCCACCCTGGGCACCGAGCAGCACGCAGTTCTGCGGCAGCTTCAGCGGGCTGCCGGCGGCGAGCTTTTCGAGCATGTCGATGGGGTAGCGTTTACCGTAGAAATGCCCGGGGATGTCCAGGCTGATCAGGTCAACATAGCGCACTTCGGGGTGTTGGCTGCGAAACGCGCGGACTTCGTCCAGCAGGGTAGTGGGGGTCATTGCGAGCTCTAGACGGCGCTGTGATTCAGCCTGAAAAATCTAGCAGCTGGTGCTGGTTTCGCCAGCAAGCTTGTATTTATTGCAACGCCTGGCTGATGCTGGCTATGCCCATCAGCCGCCTGTCAGGACTTCAATCATGCGCCGTCTGCCCTCGCTGACCGCCTTGCGCACGTTCGAGTGCGCCGCCCGCCATGGCCATTTCGGCCGGGCCGCCGCCGAGCTGTGCGTCACCGACAGCGCAGTCAGCCACCAGATTCGCCAGTTAGAAGCACAGCTGGGCGTGGCGTTGTTCGAGCGGGTCGGCCGCCAGGTGCGCCCGAGTGCTGAAGCCGAGCGCCTGCTGCAGCAGTTGCAACAGGCCTTCGAGTTGATCGGCAAGGCCTGTGACGAGCTGCGTGACCCGGCTTCGCAGGCAGTGCTGCGGGTTGCGGTTACGGCAGAGCTGGCGCAGAAATGGCTGATCAATCGCCTGGCTGACTTCAGCAGCCGCTACCCGCACATCACCCTGCATCTACTCGAACAGCCGATCAATGCCGGGGCGCCAGCGCTGGACGTTGACCTGGCGATCACCTACGGCACCAGCGCGCTGGACGCCAGCACGCACTTCGTGCGGCCGTTGCCGCTGCTGCAGTTCTTTCCAGTGTGCAGCCCCGGCCTGTTCAACCAGAGCGCCATGAAGCGCCCGCGCGACCTGTTGCGCCACTGTCTGTTGCACGACGATCAGGACGGCAAGACCTGGACCTCGTGGCTGGCCACCCACGCCGAAGACGGCCAGCCCAACCGCCAGCTGTACTTCCCCCATGCGGCGTTGGCGCTGGAGGCGGCGCTGCTCGGCCAGGGCGTAGCCATGGGCGACAACCTGACCTGCCAGGCCGACCTGCAAAGTGGCCGACTGGTGCGCCCGTTCAGTGCCAGTGTGACCGCGCAGGGGCAGTACGCGCTGGTCTGCGAACGCTTGCGCCTGGAGCGCGGCGCAGTGGGCGACTTCGTTGACTGGTTCATCGAACAGATCAGCGAACCGTGAATTCAATTCACCAATCGCTGAGTTTTCATCGTTGGATGTGCGCCCGCTGGCGGCGTAGCTTCGGCTCATCCCACTCAGTCACGACGAGGTTGACCCATGGCACGTTCGCTCAGCACTACCCCCAAGGCCGATGGTTTCCGCTTGCCCGGCGAGTTCGAAGCCAAGGCCGGCTGCTGGCTCGGTTGGCCGGAGCGGCCGGACGTGTGGCGCAATGGTGCCAAACCGGCGCAGCAGGTGTGGGTCGAGATCGTCAAGGCGATTGCCAGCAGCGAGCCGGTCACTGTGTGTGCCTCCGCCGCGCAATACGCCAATGCCCGACGCCTGCTACCGGAGGCGGTGCGGGTAGTGGAGATGACTTGCAACGACACCTGGTTTCGCGACAGCGGACCGTGCTTCGTGGTCAACGATGACAGCGGCGAGGTACGCGGCGTCGACTTCGAATTCAACGCCTATGGCGGCCTCGACGGTGGGCTCTACTACCCATGGGACAAGGACGACCAGATCGCTCGCAAGGTCCTCGAGATCGAAAACCTGGACCGCTACCGCGCGCCGTTGATCGCAGAACTCGGCGGCATCCAGAGTGACGGCCAAGGCAGCCTGCTGACCACCGAGCAATGCCTGCTCAACCGCAATCGCAACGCTCATCTGGGCAAAACAGAAGTGACCCGGCGCCTGCAGGATTACCTTGGTGCCGAGCAGGTGATCTGGCTGCCACGTGGCTGCAAGTTCGATGAAACCGACGGCCATGTCGACGACCTGGCCTGCTTTGTACGGCCCGGCGAGGTGGTGCTGCAATGGACCGACAACCGCGATGACCCGCAGTGGGAGATCTACCAGGAAGCCTACGACATCCTGCGCAGCACCCGCGACAGCCGCGGCCGTGAGCTCAAGGTGCACAAGCTGCCCCAACCCGATGTGCTGCAGTGGACCGCTGCCGAAGCCGCCGGGCTGGATCAGGTCGACGGCACGCATGTGCGCGAAGCCGGCACGCGGATCTGTGCGTCTTACATCAACTACTACGCCGGCAACTCGGCCATCGTCGTGCCGTTGTTCGGCGACCGCAATGACAGCGTGGCCCAGGCGACCCTGGCAGAGCTGTTCCCGGGCAAGCGCATCATCGGCATCGAAAACTCGCGCGAGATTCTGCTCGGCGGCGGCAACGTTGCCTGCATCACCATGCCGCAATACGCCGGAGGGCCTCGCTGATGAAAGCCTCTGTGCTGGCAATTGGGTTGGCGCTGGCCGGCAGCGCGGCGGCGGGGTACGCCGCCGATGCGGCGCAGCCCACCGTCAACCTGTACATCTGGGGCGAGTATTTGGCGCCAGACACGCTGAGCAATTTCGAGAAGGAAACCGGCATCCGCGTGGTCGCCGACCACTTCGATTCGCTGGAAACCGCCGAAACCAAACTGCTGACCGGGCGCAGCGGCTATGACTTGGTGCTCAGCGCCGGTCAGCACCTGAGCCGGGCCATTGCCAGCGGCGCGTTGCAGCCGCTGGATAAAAGCCGGCTGCCCCATCTGCAGGGTGTGGGCGAGGAGTTTCGTCAGCACATGGCCGTGTTCGACCCCGGCAACCGCTATGCCGGGACCTACGCCTGGGGCACCACCGGGGTCGGCTTTCAGCAGCAGGCCGTGACCGCACGCCTGAGCGATGCGCCGCTGGACAGCTGGGCGATGCTGTTCGACCCGGCGGTGGTAGCGAAATTTGCCGATTGCGGGGTGAGCCTGCTCAATGACCCCAACGAAGTGTTTGCCGCAGTGATGCGCTACATGGGCCTGGACATCAATCAGCAGCGCCTCGAGGACCTCAAGCTGGCCGAGGCACACCTGCGCAAGATCCGCCCGTACATCCGCTACTTCGACAATGATCGCAACATCAACGACCTGGCCAACGGCGAGACCTGCGTGGCGATGTCGTGGAACGGCAACGTGGCTATCGCCCAAGGCCAGGCGCAGCAGGCGGGCAAAACCTACAGCCTCGATTACCGAATCCCCAAGGAGGGCACGTTGATCTGGCTCGACGCGCTGGTGGTGCCCAAGGACGCACCGCACCCGCAGGCGGCCTGGGCCTTGATGGACTACCTGATGCGCCCCGAGGTGATCGCACCGATCACCGACACCATTCACTACGCCAATGCGATCAGTGCCGCCGACAACCTGGTCGATGCGCAGATCCGCAACGCCCCCGGCACCTATCCGCCGGCCGAGGTGCGCGCGCGGTTGTACAGCAAGAACGACAATGGCAAGCAATTCAACCGCGAACTGACCCGAGCCTTCAGCCGACTCAAGAGCGGCACCTGAGGCCAGGTCGGCGGCTCAGGTAGTGGCCTTGCGCCTGGCAACCCTCGGCTTGGCCGCCTTGGGCTTGCCGTCGGCCGCTTTGGCCTTGGTGCCCGAGCGGCGCTTCTTGCTCCAGGGCGCCTTCTTGCCACCGGCGGGTGCCAGCGGGCCGCTGATGGTCATGCGCATGCTGCTACAGCGCTCCACCAGCTTGCCCATCCAGGCCGATTGGCGGGCAACGAATTCCTCGAGGGTCATTTCGCCGCTCTGGACCATGTCCAAAGCCTGCTCCCAGATCGCCGTGGTGCCCGGGTCGGCAATGGCCCGTGGGACGGCGTCAATCAGGCTGAACGCGGCTGGGGTGGCGGCCAGTGCCTTGCCGTTCTTGACCAGATAACCGCGGTCGAGCAGGCCCTGGATGATGCTGGCGCGGGTGGCCTCGGTGCCAATGCCGGTGGTGTCCTTGAGCTTTTGCTTAAGCTTGGGGTCATCCACCAGCTTGGCGACGTTTTTCATCGCCTTGATCAGGTCGCCTTCGGTGAAAGGCTTCGGCGGCTGGGTCCACAGGTCCTTGAGCTGGACGTTGCGCACTGCGCAGACCTGGCCTTGCTGCAAGGCTGGCAGCACCTGCGCCGGCGGCGCTTCACGGCCATTGGCCGGCGTCAGCGCCTCTGGCAGGGCGCGGCGCCAGCCGGGTTCGACGATCTGCTTGCCGACGGCGCGCAGGGCGTGGCCAGCGCAATCGAAATCAGCCTGGGTGCGGTCGTATTCATGGTTGGGCAGAAATTGCGCCAGGTAACGCGCGCGGATCAGGGTGTAGACGGCCTTGTATTTGGGCGGCAGGCGCGTCGGGTCACTGGCGGCGGCAGTGGGGATGATGCCGTGGTGGGCGCTGACCTTGGCGTCGTTCCAGGCGCGCGAGCGGCGTTGCGGCTGCAGGTGCGCTTGCAGCGGCGCCAGGCTGGCATCGGCGCGCTGCAATGCAGCGAGAATGGCCGGCGCCTCGGCGTGCTGGCTCATTGGCAGAAAGCCGCAGTCGCTGCGCGGGTAGGTGATCAGTTTGTGGGTTTCGTACAAGGCCTGGGCGATGTCGAAGGTTTCCTGGGCGCCGTAGCCGAACTTCTTCGAGCAGATTTCCTGCAGGGTGCCCAGGTCGAACGGCAGTGGTGCGGCTTCGCGCACGCGCTCGGTGACCAGCTTGCTGACCTGCGCACTGCCAGCCGCAGCGATATCGGCGGCGGCTTGCTGGGCCAGGCTCTGGTTAAGGCAGCGGGCCTGATCATCGCAGGCGTCTTCAGGCGCACGCCACTGTGCGTTGAACAGGCTACCGGCATGCTCAAGCTGCACGTCGATGGCCCAGAACGGCACCGGCACGAAGTCGGCGATGCTGCGATCGCGGTCTACCACCAGGCGCAGGGTCGGGGTTTGCACGCGGCCAACGGGCAATACGCCTTGATAACCGGATTGACGCCCGAGCAGGGTGAACAGCCGACTCATGTTCATGCCGATCAGCCAGTCGGCACGCGAACGGCCCAAAGCTGAATGGTACAGGCTGAAGGTCTCGCTGCCGGGCAGCAGCTTGGCCAGAGCCTTGCGGATCGAGGCATCGTCCAGCGCCGACAGCCACAGGCGCTGGATCGGGCCGCGGTACCGGCAGTGCTCGACCAGCTCACGGGCGATCATCTCGCCTTCGCGGTCGGCGTCGGTGGCGATGACCAGTTCGCGCGCTTCGCCAAGCAGGCGTTTGACTGCCTTGAACTGGCTGGCGGTTTTTGGCTTGACCAGCATTTTCCACTGGCCCGGGATGATCGGCAGGTCGTCCAGGCTCCAGCGCTTGTAGCGGGCGTCGTAACTGTCGGGTGGGGCGGTTTCGAGCAGGTGGCCGATGCACCAGGTCACGCACACGTCAGTGCCTTGCCAGCAGCCGTCACCGCGGCGGGTGGCGCCGAGCACTTTGGCGATATCTTTAGCCTGGGAGGGTTTTTCGCAGAGAAACAGGCGCATGGCCGAGAACGCTTCATGGGCAGACGATGAGCGTCAGGATGGACAAAGAAGCGCCGCCAGGCAAGTTTTATCTGTATGCATATACAGCTGGCTGGTGAGCCAATGTTGCAGAGCACGCAGCGGGCCATTGCAGCCCGCTGCGAAACAGGGCCGGTTCAAGCGGCCCTGAGGTTGCTCAGGAGAGGTCGCAGGACTCGCGCACCATCTCCACGTGGGGGATGCCGGCTTCGAGGAACTCCTCGCTGACCACCTTGAAACCCAGCCGCTCATAGAACGGCGTGGCATGCACCTGGGCGCTCAAGGTCTGTTGCTTGAGGTCGCGAGCCTGGGCTTCGGCGATCACCGCATGCATCAGTGCGTCGCCCACTTTCAGCCCGCGCCAGTCCTTGAGTACCGAGATGCGGCCGATGGTGCCGTCTGCCAGCAGGCGCGCGGTGCCGATCGGGTAGTCACCCTCAAGGGCCAGGAAATGCACGGCCTGGGGGTCTTCGGCGTCAAATTCCAGCTCAGGCGGAATGTGCTGCTCGGCAACGAACACCGCATCGCGGATGTGGCGGATGTCACTGTTGTCCTTGATCCAATCGGCAAGCCGAACGCTGATTCTATTCATTGGCAAAACCCAGACTTCCTTGTTCGACCAGCTGGCAGACCAGGGTCAGACCTTCTTCATCCTTGAGCCACTGGCCCAGGTTTTCGATGTGCAGCGCATCGGCGGCGCAGATCATTTTCAGCAGATCGCGCAGGTGGCCCGAAAGCAGCCGGCTCTGGCCGCTGGCGAACAGCAGCAAATTGTCATCGACCTCCGACCAGGCCAGGCGTGCGCTTGGATTACGGATAAGAATAGCGCCTTGTTCCAGGCTGTCGATCAGCTCTTCTTCCTTGAGCGGCTCGCCGGCGACCTGCTCAGGGTAGCGTGGCTCGGTCATGAACTGGCCAAACCAGGTCAGCAGCAGGCGCTCGTCACCCATGTGCTCGGCCAGTAGGGCCTTGAGGCGGTCCAGAGCGTCGTGCTGGATCTGGTGCGGGTCGCTGACCGGCTGGGCGTCGGCGTCGCTGTAGCGCTCTTCGTCCGGCAGGAACTGGCTGAGGAAGTCGGTGAAGTGGGTCAGCACTTCAGCAGCGCTTGGCGCGCGGAAACCGACCGAGTAGGTCAGGCAGTTGTCTTCGGCAACGCCGAAGTGGGCCAGGCGTGGTGGCAGGTAGAGCATGTCACCCGGCTCCAGGCGCCACTCGTCGGTCTGCTCGAAGTCAGCCAGGATGCGCAGGTCGGCGTGCTCGAGCAGCTTGCTGTCGCTGTCGCACATCTGGCCGACTTTCCAGTTGCGGGTACCGTAGCCCTGCAGCAGGAACACGTCGTAGTTGTCGAAGTGCGGGCCGACGCTGCCGCCGGGCGCGGCATAGCTGATCATCACATCGTCGATGCGCCAGCTCGGCAGGAAGCGGAAGCTTTCCAGCAGTTCGGCCACTTCTGGCACGAACTGGTCGACCGCTTGCACCAGCAGGGTCCAGTCGCGCTCTGGCAGGGTGGCGAAGTCGTCCTCGGTGAACGGGCCGCGACGCAACTCCCAAGGGCGTTCGCCGTGTTCGAGGACCAGGCGCGATTCGACTTCCTCTTCCAGGGCCAGGCCAGCCAGCTCGTCAGGGTCGATCGGGCTCTCGAAGTCGGTGAACGCCTGGCGCACCAGCAATGGCTTCTTCTGCCAGTAGTCACGCAGGAACTCGCGAGCAGTCAAACCGCCAAGCAGCTGAAGTGGAGTATCAGAATTCATGTTCAACCTATTGAAAAAACGTAATTTTCGTCCGGGAATAAAAACGCCCGGCTAGGCCGGGCGTCAGACGCAGGCGTAATCTTAGATACGTTTGGCCTGCGCGACTGCGTTACCTATGTAGGTCGCAGGAGTCAGCTGCTTGAGCTCGGCCTTGGCATCGGCTGGCATGTCGAGGCCATCGATGAAGGTCAGCAGCGCCTCAGGGGTGATGCCTTTGCCACGGGTCAGCTCTTTGAGCTTCTCGTAGGGGTTTTCGATGTTGAAACGACGCATGACGGTCTGGATCGGCTCGGCGAGCACTTCCCAGCAGGCGTCCAGGTCAGCAGCGATGCGCTGAGTGTTAACTTCCAGCTTGCTGATGCCCTTCAGGCTGGCTTCATAGGCGATAACGCTGTGAGCGAAGCCCACACCCAGGTTGCGCAGCACGGTGGAGTCGGTCAGGTCACGCTGCCAGCGCGAAACCGGCAGTTTGCTGGCCAGGTGCTGGAACAGGGCGTTGGCGATACCGAGGTTGCCTTCGGAGTTTTCGAAGTCGATCGGGTTGACCTTGTGCGGCATGGTCGACGAGCCGATTTCACCGGCAACGGTGCGCTGCTTGAAGTAGCCCAGCGAGATGTAGCCCCAGATGTCCCGGTCGAAGTCGATCAGGATGGTGTTGAAGCGGGCGATCGCGTCGAACAGCTCGGCAATGTAGTCGTGCGGCTCGATTTGGGTGGTGTACGGGTTGAACTGCAGGCCCAGCTCGTCTTCGATGAAGGCGCGGGCGTTTTCTTCCCAGTCGATCTGCGGGTAGGCCGACAGGTGCGCGTTGTAGTTACCGACGGCGCCGTTGACCTTGCCCATCAGCGGCACGGCAGCGACTTGCGCAATTTGGCGCTCGAGGCGGTAGACGACGTTGGCCATCTCTTTGCCCAGGGTGGTCGGCGAGGCTGGCTGGCCGTGGGTGCGCGACAGCATCGGCACGTCGGCATGCTGGTGGGCGAGCGCGCGGATCGCTTCGGCGATCTGGCGCATCAGCGGCAGCAGCACGTCATCACGGCCCGCGCGCAGCATCAGCGCGTGGGACAGGTTGTTGATGTCCTCGCTGGTGCAGGCGAAGTGGATGAACTCGCTGACGTTGGCCAGCTCAGGCAGTTGTGCAGCCTGCTCCTTGAGCAGGTACTCGATGGCCTTGACGTCGTGGTTGGTGGTGCGTTCGATTTCCTTGACGCGCTCGGCGTGGGCCAGCTGGAAATCACTGGCCAGGGTATCGAGAACGGCGTTGGCCTCGGCCGAGAATGCCGGCACTTCACCGATTTGCGGGTGGGCGGCCAGGCGTTGCAGCCAGCGCACTTCGACCAGGGCGCGGAAACGGATCAGGCCGTATTCGCTGAAAATAGGGCGCAAGGCCTGGGTTTTGCCGGCGTAGCGGCCGTCTACAGGGGAAACCGCAGTGAGCGAGGAAAGCTGCATGGGGTGTTCTCGGACAGTCAGGCTTTTGGAGGGCGCATATCATACATGAAAAATGCGCCGAGGTCGGGTGGCTGACCAAAGGTCGAGCCGTTTCAAAGCTTATCGCGGTCGCTGCAGGAGCGGCCTCGTGCCGCGAAAGGGCTGCGCAGCGGCCCCAGGATTTGTGCAGCACCCTAGGATTGCTGGGCGCGCTTCGCGCACCTTTCGCGACACGAGGCCGCTCCTACATGGACCGTGCCAGGCGGGGATGCGCAGCATTCAGGAATTGGTGCGCATCATGCCGTACAGTTCGTTGAGCAACTTGCGCCGGCTGAATACCAGCTGCCAGCGGTGCCCGCCAAGCTGGCGCCACAGGCGTGCGGCGCGGATCCCGGCCAGCAGCAGTGCGCGGATCTTCGAGGCGTTGCTGGCTTGCTGCAGGAAGCGCATGTCGCCATGCACCTGAATGCGCTGGCGCAAGGTGCTCAGGGTGTCCTGATACAAGGCGCCACTGGAAGCGATGACATTCTCGTGGGTCAGGCCGAAGTGATCGGCCTGCCCCTGGATTTGCGGCAGGCGGTTGCCGATGGTTTCCAGCAGGTCGCCACGCTTGGCCAGCTGGCGCTCGAGGCCGAGCATCGACAGGGCATAGCGCAGCGGCTCGCGCTGCAGGCTGCTGGGCTCGCGCTCGAGTGCGCCGACCAGGGCGCGGTAACCGTCGCGCAGGTTAAGGTCATCACCACCGAACACCTCGAGGGTGTCCTTGGGATCCATCACCAGCAGGCTGCCAAGCATGCAGCCAAGCTCGGCGTCATTGGACTGGCCGGTGCGTGCCAGCTTGTCGACCAGCACTGCAGCCTGAAACACGCCGCCCAGGGCAATCAACTGCTCGTGCAGGTTGCTCATGGGCGCGGGCTCCACGGCTCAGCAGTCTCGATCACGCCGCCGCCCAGGCACACCTCGCCATCATAGAACACCACCGACTGGCCGGGGGTGACCGCACGTTGCGGCTCGTCGAACACGGCGCGGTAGCCGCTTTCGGTGCGTTCCAGGGTGCAGCCCTGGTCGCCCTGGCGATAGCGCACCTTGGCCGTGAGGCGGCGCGGGGTGGCGAGGTCGATCGGGTTGACCCAGAAGATGTCCGAGGCGAGCAGGGCGCGGGAGAACAACCATGGGTGCTCGTTGCCCTGGCCGACCACCAGCACGTTGCGGGCGAGGTCCTTGACCAGCACGTACCACGGGTCGTCACCGGCGTCCTTGAGGCCGCCGATGCCCAGGCCCTGGCGCTGGCCGATGGTGTGGTACATCAGGCCATGGTGGCGACCGATGACTTCACCTTCGGTGGTTTCGATGTTGCCCGGCTGGGCCGGCAGGTACTGCTTGAGGAAGTCGCTGAAGCGTCGTTCGCCAATGAAGCAGATGCCGGTGGAGTCCTTTTTCTTGGCAGTAGCCAGGCCATGTTTCTCGGCGATGGCGCGCACTTCGGTTTTTTCCAGCTCGCCGACCGGGAACAGGGTGCGGGCGATTTCCTTGCCGCCAACGGCATGCAGGAAGTAGCTCTGGTCCTTGTTCGGGTCCAGGCCCTTGAGCAGCTCGGTCAGCTCGCCGGTGTCGCGCCGGCGTACATAGTGACCGGTGGCGATCAGGTCGGCACCGAGCGACAGCGCGTAGTCGAGGAAGGCCTTGAACTTGATCTCGCGGTTGCAGAGGATGTCCGGGTTTGGCGTGCGCCCAGCCTTGTACTCTTCAAGGAAGTGCTCGAACACGTTGTCCCAGTACTCGGCGGCAAAGTTAGCCGTGTGCAGCTTGATGCCAATGCGATCGCACACGGCCTGGGCGTCGGCCAGGTCTTCGCGGGCGGTGCAGTAGTCGGTGCCGTCGTCCTCTTCCCAGTTTTTCATGAACAGACCTTCCACCTGGTAGCCCTGCTCGATCAGCAGAAGGGCGGAGACGGAAGAGTCGACGCCGCCGGACATGCCGACGATGACGCGGGTCTTGGCGGGGTCTTTGAGTGCTGGGCTGGTCATGGCTACCGATGTGTATCAGGGAAAAAGGTCGATTCTATCAGGCCCGCTCGTGCGCGTCAGTCGCGCAGCAAGGCGAGGCTGTGCAGCGGGCCTGCCAGGTAGTCGTCGATGCAGCGCGGCACCAGCTCGCTGCGCCAGCGTTGTGGCTCGGCCAGCAGCTCGGCGCGGGTCATCCACAGCGCGTGGGTTATATCGCTGTCGAGGGCGCGTTGCGGATGGTGCCGGACGGGGCGGGCAGCGAAGCAGATGCGTTGGTAGGTGACGCCGTTACTGGGGGCGGTGTACAGGTAGATGCCCACCACGCCGGTCAGTTCGACGTCCCAGGCGGTTTCTTCGAGGGTTTCGCGCAGGGCGGCCTGCTGCAGGGTTTCGTTGGGCTCGAGGTGGCCGGCCGGTTGGTTGAAGACGTGCTGGCCGGCTTTGAATTCCTCGACGAAGAGGAAGCGGCCCTGGTCTTCGACCACGGTGGCTACGGTGATGTGGGGGTGCCAGGTCATAGTGGAATCCTGAAAAGCACAAACCCCGGTGCGTGGCCGGGGTTTGTGGGGTTACTTCAAGTGAACCTTACAGCGCAGCAATCGCGTTGTTGAGGGTCTGGCTTGGACGCATCACCTTGGCGGTCAGCTCGGCATCCGGGGCGTAGTAGCCACCGATGTCGACTGGCTTGCCCTGTACGGCGTTGAGTTCGGCGACGATGGTCGCTTCGTTCTCGGTCAGGGTCTTGGCCAGCGGGGCGAAGCGCGCTTGCAGCGCAGCGTCGTCGCTCTGCGCAGCCAGGGCCTGAGCCCAGTACAGGGTCAGGTAGAAGTGGCTACCGCGGTTGTCGATACCGCCAACCTTGCGCGAAGGCGACTTGTTATTGTCGAGGAACTTGCCGGTAGCCTGGTCCAGGGTGTTGGCCAGAACCTTGGCACGTGGGTTGGCGTAGGTGTCGCCCAGGTGCTCGAGCGAGGCCGCCAGAGCGAGGAATTCACCCAGCGAATCCCAGCGCAGGAAGTTCTCTTCGACCAGCTGCTGCACGTGCTTGGGTGCCGAACCGCCAGCGCCGGTTTCGAACAGGCCACCGCCGTTCATCAGCGGCACGATCGACAGCATCTTGGCGCTGGTGCCCAGCTCCATGATCGGGAACAGGTCGGTCAGGTAGTCGCGCAGAACGTTGCCGGTCACCGAGATGGTGTCCTTGCCTTCGCGGATACGGGCCAGGGAGAACTTGATCGCCTCGACCGGCGGCAGGACGCGAATGTCCAGGCCAGTGGTGTCGTGGTCTTTCAGGTACTTCTGGACTTTCTCGATCATCACGCCGTCGTGGGCGCGTTCCGGGTCGAGCCAGAACACCGCTGGGGTACCGCTCAGGCGGGCACGGTTGACGGCCAGTTTGACCCAGTCCTGGATCGGCGCGTCTTTAGTCTGGCACATGCGGAAGATGTCGCCGGCTTCGACGTTCTGTTGCAGAACCACGTTGCCTTTGCCATCAACGACGCGCACGACGCCATCGGCCTTGATTTCGAAGGTCTTGTCGTGGGAGCCGTACTCTTCGGCTTTCTGCGCCATCAGGCCAACGTTCGGTACGCTGCCCATGGTGGTCGGGTCGAAGGCGCCGTTGACCTTGCAGTCTTCGATGGCAGCCTGGTAGATACCGGCGTAGCAGCGGTCCGGGATCACGGCCTTGGCGTCTTGCAGCTCGCCGGCAGTGTTCCACATCTTGCCCGAGTCACGGATCATGGCCGGCATCGAGGCGTCGACGATTACGTCGCTCGGCACGTGCAGGTTGGTGATGCCTTTGTCGGAGTTGACCATGGCCAGGGCTGGACGTACGGCGTACAGGGCCTGGATGTCGGCTTCGATCTGCGCTTGCTGGTCAGCTGGCAGGTCCTTGATGCGGGCGTACAGGTCGCCGATGCCGTTGTTGGCATTGAAGCCGATGTCAGCCAGCGCTGCAGCGTGCTTGGTCAGCACTTCACCGTAGAACTCTTCGACGATGACGCCGAACATGATCGGGTCGGAAACCTTCATCATGGTTGCTTTCAAGTGCACCGAAAGCAGTACGCCGCTGGCCTTGGCATCGGCGATCTGCTCGGCGATGAAGGCTTTCAGGGCTTTGCGGCTCATGGTCGCGCAGTCAACCACTTCTGCAGCTTTGACAGCGGTTTTTTCCTTCAGAACGGTAGTTGCGCCGTTCTTGTCCAGCAGTTCGATGCGCAGGCTGTCGTCAGCTTCGATCAGTGCGGCTTTTTCGCTGCCGTAGAAGTCGCCTTGGCTCATGTGGGCCACGTGCGATTTCGAATCGGAAGCCCAGGCGCCCATTTTGTGCGGGTGCTTGCGAGCGTAGTTCTTGACCGAAAGCGGCGCGCGGCGGTCGGAGTTGCCTTCGCGCAGTACCGGGTTTACGGCGCTGCCCTTGATGCGGTCGTAGCGCGCGCGGGATTCTTTTTCGGCAGCGCTGGCAGGCTCGTCGGCGTAGTCAGGGACGGCGTAACCCTTGGCTTGCAGTTCCTTGATCGCAGCCTTGAGCTGAGGCACCGAGGCCGAGATGTTCGGCAGCTTGATGATGTTGGCTTCAGGGGTGGTGGCCAGTTGGCCCAGCTCCGCCAGATGATCGCTTACCTGCTTGTCTGCGCCGAGTTGCTCCGGGAATGCCGCAAGGATACGGCCAGCCAGGGAGATGTCGCGAGTTTCGACGGCGATGTCAGCCGAGGCGGTGAACGCTTCGACGATCGGCAGCAGCGAATAGGTGGCGAGGGCAGGGGCTTCGTCGGTGAAGGTATAGATGATCTTAGAGCGGGTGGGCATGCGGGTTAACTCTCTGTTTTGCTGAGCGTACTCGAGTCTCGGGGTGCGCTGGGTAGGCGCATCGCCCACGGCGCGCCATGGGCAAAAGGTCGAGAGGCTACGAGCGGTGATGGTGGATGCATCAGTCGAGCGTCAAGCGGCTGGGATGCGGTAACAGCCCAGACTTTGTGGCCTTCGAGGGCCGGGGGCAAGCCGCGATTTCCGGGGATTCGCCCCCATGACCTTACGGTCAGGGCCGGAGTATACCAAACCCTTTGGGCTAATCAGCAAGGCCAAGTGGTATCAGCGCATTTATAAGACCAAAGACTTACCTGCAATGTGGTGCATTGCCGCAGGTACAAGCCCGGCCTTGCAGGTCGGCAGATGTGGTTTAGGCTGATTGGATCGCATGATGTCCAACCACACCCGACTCCGGAGTAGTGCAAGCATGGGATACCAGAAAATCACGGTGCCGACCGACGGCGCCAGGATCACCGTCAATGCCGACCATTCACTCAATGTGCCCGACAACCCGATCATTCCTTATATCGAAGGGGATGGCATCGGGGTCGATGTTTCCCCGGTGATGATCAAGGTAGTCGATGCCGCGGTGCACAAGGCCTACGCCGGCAAGCGCAAGATCGCCTGGATGGAGGTCTATGCCGGTGAAAAAGCTACGCAGGTGTATGACCAGGACACCTGGCTGCCGCAAGAGACCCTCGACGCAGTCAAAGAATACGTGGTGTCGATCAAAGGCCCGCTGACCACACCGGTCGGCGGCGGCATCCGCTCGCTGAACGTGGCCCTGCGCCAACAGCTTGACCTGTATGTGTGTCTGCGCCCGGTGGTGTGGTTCGAGGGCGTGCCGAGTCCGGTGAAAAAGCCGGAAGACGTCGACATGGTGATCTTCCGGGAAAACTCCGAAGACATTTATGCCGGCATCGAGTGGAAGGCCGGTTCGCCCGAAGCCATCAAAGTGATCAAGTTTCTCAAGGAGGAAATGGGCGTCACCAAGATCCGCTTCGACCAGGACTGCGGCATCGGCGTCAAGCCGGTCTCCAAGGAGGGCACCAAGCGCCTGGTGCGCAAGGCGTTGCAGTATGTGGTCGACAATGACCGCGAGTCGCTGACCCTGGTCCACAAGGGCAACATCATGAAATTCACCGAGGGCGCGTTCAAGGACTGGGGCTACGAGGTGGCCAAGGAAGAATTCGGCGCCGAGTTGCTCGATGGCGGGCCGTGGATGCAGTTCACCAACCCCAAGAGTGGCAAGAACGTGGTGGTCAAGGATGCGATCGCCGATGCCATGCTGCAGCAGATCCTGCTGCGCCCGGCAGAGTATGACGTGATTGCCACGCTCAACCTGAACGGTGACTACCTGTCCGATGCGCTGGCGGCAGAAGTGGGCGGGATTGGCATCGCGCCTGGGGCGAACCTGTCGGATACGGTGGCAATGTTCGAAGCGACGCACGGTACCGCGCCCAAGTATGCCGGCCAGGACAAGGTCAACCCGGGGTCGGTTATCCTCTCGGCCGAAATGATGCTGCGGCATATGGGCTGGACCGAGGCTGCCGACCTGATCATCAAAGGGACCAACGGCGCAATTGCGGCGAAAACCGTTACCTATGATTTCGAGCGCCTGATGGACGGCGCCACGCTGGTGGGTAGCTCAGGCTTTGGCGATGAGATGATCAAACACATGTAGACACGAAAAAACCGATCGCCTCGTTCAAGAGGCGATCGGCCCGTTCACATCTCAGCGGCAGACAAATGGTCAGACAGTGGCCTTCGTGCGTTCAGTCGCCGGACCTGCTGAACTTGTGACCTCGGCTTTGGCGTCGCTGATGTTCACCGCGTGCAGGCCCTTGGGGCCCTGGATGATTTCGAACTTGACCAGCTGGCCGGCCTTCAGCGTCTTGTATCCGTCCATTACGATGGCCGAATAGTGGGCAAAGAGGTCTTCAGTCTTGCCGTCCTCGTTGATGAACCCATAGCCCTTGGCATTGTTGAACCACTTGACTTTACCGCTTGTCATCCCTATGTCCCTCTGCAAAGGACTCCATCACTGGAGTATCATCCACGTATCCGCATACGAACCTTGCGAAAAATCTGGTTGACTGCGCGGATCTTTATCGCCCACGGTGGGTTCTATTGGTTGTAACACCGTTTTGCCGATAGTCAAGGTCATGCGGCGCCTGCGCCGGCGCCAGCTCTATGCGGTCAACCCACAACCTTAACTTGTCGATGTGATGAAATTCTTTCCATGCATGCACACAGTCAGATTCGACTAACATTCAATCAGGATGGTCCTCAGACCAACGAGGACGATGGCTCCGGTCTGGCTGTTCAAGAAGCCAAGCCGATCCTGCAGGCGCCACCCATGTACAAGGTGGTTTTATTCAACGATGACTACACGCCAATGGATTTCGTCGTCGAAGTGCTCGAGACGTTCTTTAGTTTGAACCGCGAGCTGGCGACCAAGATCATGCTGACCGTCCATACCGAAGGGCGGGCAGTATGCGGATTGTTTACCCGCGATATCGCCGAAACGAAGGCGACGCAGGTCAACCAATACGCCCGGGAGAGCCAGCATCCGCTACTCTGTGAAATCGAGAAGGACGGTTAATCGCCGACCACTTGGGTATGAGGTGAAGCTATGTTAAACCGCGAGCTCGAAGTCACCCTCAATCTGGCCTTCAAGGAGGCCCGTTCGAAGCGTCATGAGTTCATGACTGTCGAACATCTGCTGTTGGCACTCCTTGACAATGAGGCGGCCGCAACCGTTCTACGCGCCTGTGGCGCCAATCTCGACAAGCTCAAGCACGACCTGCAAGAGTTCATCGACTCCACTACCCCCCTGATCCCGGTGCACGACGAAGACCGCGAAACCCAGCCAACCCTGGGCTTCCAGCGCGTGCTGCAACGCGCGGTGTTCCATGTGCAGAGTTCGGGCAAGCGTGAAGTGACCGGCGCCAATGTGCTGGTAGCTATCTTCAGCGAGCAGGAAAGTCAGGCCGTGTTTCTGCTCAAGCAGCAGAGCGTGGCCCGTATCGACGTGGTCAACTTCATTGCCCATGGCATTTCCAAGGTGCCAGGCCATGGGCCTAGCGCCGACAGCGACCAGGACATGCAGGATGAAGAGGGTGGCGAAACGTCGTCCTCGAGCAATCCGCTGGATACCTACGCCAGCAACCTCAACGAGCAGGCGCGTCAGGGTCGTATCGATCCGTTGGTGGGCCGTGAGCAAGAAGTCGAGCGGGTAGCGCAGATTCTCGCTCGCCGGCGCAAGAACAACCCGTTGCTGGTCGGTGAAGCGGGCGTCGGCAAGACGGCCATCGCCGAAGGCCTGGCCAAACGTATCGTCGACGGTCAGGTGCCTGATCTGCTGGCGCAGAGCGTGGTCTATTCGCTCGATCTCGGCGCACTGCTGGCCGGGACCAAGTACCGTGGCGACTTCGAGAAGCGCTTCAAGGCGCTGCTGGGTGAGCTGAAAAAACGTCCGCAGGCCATCCTGTTCATCGATGAGATCCACACCATCATCGGTGCCGGCGCGGCCTCGGGTGGGGTAATGGATGCGTCCAACCTGCTCAAGCCACTGCTCTCATCAGGTGATATCCGCTGCATCGGCTCGACTACCTTCCAGGAATTTCGTGGCATCTTCGAGAAGGACCGGGCCCTCGCGCGGCGCTTCCAGAAGGTCGATGTGTCGGAGCCGTCGGTGGAAGACACCGTGGGTATCCTGCGTGGGCTGAAAGGTCGCTTCGAGTCGCATCACCACATCGAGTACAGCGACGAGGCCCTGCGCGCCGCTGCCGAGCTCGCTGCGCGCTATATCAATGATCGGCATATGCCGGACAAGGCCATCGACGTGATCGACGAGGCGGGCGCCTACCAGCGTCTGCAGCCGGAGGCCAATCGGGTCAAGCGCATCGAAGTGGCGCAGGTCGAAGATATCGTCGCGAAAATCGCTCGGATTCCGCCAAAGCACGTGTCCAGTTCCGACAAGGAGCTGCTGCGTAACCTGGAGCGCGACCTGAAACTGACCGTATTTGGTCAGGATCCAGCGATCGACTCGCTGTCGACTGCGATCAAGCTGTCGCGAGCCGGCCTCAAGGCCCCGGACAAGCCCGTAGGCTCGTTCCTGTTCGCTGGCCCTACCGGCGTCGGCAAAACCGAGGCTGCGCGTCAGCTGGCCAAGGCGCTGGGCGTTGAGCTGGTGCGCTTCGACATGTCCGAGTACATGGAGCGGCACACTGTGTCGCGCCTGATCGGTGCGCCGCCAGGCTATGTCGGTTTCGACCAAGGTGGCTTGCTCACCGAGGCGATTACCAAGCAGCCGCACTGCGTACTGCTGCTCGACGAGATCGAGAAGGCCCACCCGGAAGTCTTCAACCTGCTGCTGCAGGTGATGGACCACGGTACCCTGACCGACAACAACGGGCGCAAGGCGGACTTCCGCAACGTGATTCTGATCATGACCACCAACGCCGGCGCCGAAACCGCCGCCCGGGCTTCGATTGGCTTCACTCATCAGGACCATGCGTCGGATGCGATGGAAGTCATTCGCAAGAGCTTCACGCCGGAATTCCGCAACCGCCTGGATACCATCATCCAGTTCGGTCGCCTGAGCCACGAGACGATCAAAAGCATCGTCGACAAGTTCCTTATCGAACTGCAGGCTCAGCTGGAAGACAAGCGTGTACTGCTTGAGGTCAGTGATGAGGCACGTGGCTGGCTGGCTGCCAGCGGCTATGACGTGCAGATGGGTGCCCGGCCGATGGCACGGCTTATCCAGGACAAGATCAAGCGGCCCTTGGCTGAAGAGATCCTGTTCGGTGAGCTGGCCGAGCATGGCGGCGTGGTGCACATCGAGCTACGTGATGGCGAGTTGGTGTTCGACTTCGAGACCACTGCCGAAGTGGCGTGATCGAGCAGAGTGGGCCGCCTCGGCGGCCCTTTTTCTTTGGCCACAAAAAAGCCCGGCACATTGGCCGGGCTTTTTCATGACTGGAGCTTAACGGGCGCGGTAGGTGATGCGGCCCTTGCTCAGGTCGTAAGGCGTCAGCTCGACGCGGACCTTGTCGCCAGTGAGAATACGGATGTAGTTCTTGCGCATTTTTCCGGAGATATGCGCGGTTACGACGTGCCCATTTTCCAACTCCACGCGGAACATGGTGTTGGGCAGGGTGTCGACGACAGTGCCTTCCATTTCGAAGCTGTCTTCTTTCGACATGCAGTAAAGCCCTCGGTATCCAGTGTAGGCCCGACGCGCAACTGCACCGGGCAAAAAAGTGGCGTGGATTATGCCCGAAAAGAGTATTTCAAGCCAATGCTTTCAATTGAGGCTGACCCAACGTTGGTTGATCAGCAGTTCGATGGGGCGATACTGGGTCTTGTAACTCATCTTTTTGCAGTTCTTGATCCAGTAGCCAAGGTACACCGCCTCAAGGTTCTGGCGCAGTGCATCGCTGATCTGCCAGAGAATGGCGAAGCGCCCCAGACTGCGGCGTTCTTCATCCGGCTCGTAGAAGGTGTACACCGCCGACAGCCCGTTGGGCAGCATATCGCATACCGCCACCGCAAGCAGCCGCCCATTCAGGCGAAACTCATAGAACCAGCAGAATGGCAGATCGCGCACCAGAAAGGTGGAAAACTGATCGCGACTGGGTGGATACATGTCGCCGTCGCTGTGGCGCTGCTCGATGTAGCGCCGGTACAGGTCGAAGTATTCCTCCTTGAACGATGGCCGGGCGGCAGTTACCTGGAGGTCGCTATTGCGCTTGAGGATACGCCGCTGCTGGCGATTGGGGATGAAGCGGGCGACGGGGATGCGCGCCGGTACGCAGGCGTTGCAGTTCTGGCAATGCGGGCGATACAGGTGGTCGCCACTGCGGCGAAAGCCCATTTCGGAGAGGTCGGCATACACATCGACGTCCATCGGCTGGCTAGGGTCGAGGAACAGCGTGGTGGCCTGCTCATCGGGCAGGTAGCTGCAGGAGTGGGGCTGAGTGGCATAGAACTTCAACCGCGCCAACTCTGTCATGATCGACCCCTCGGCAAGACGTAGTCCTAAGTGTAAGCCAGCTGGGCAAACTCGCCTAGCGAACCCAGCTGATGTCGACGGTCTGGTCGAGGTCGCGTGCGAGGTGCTCGGCAAAGCTGGCGCGGCTGATTTCGCGGGCGCCGAGGCTGTGCAGGTGGTTGGTTGGCATCTGGCAGTCGATCAGGACGAAACCGGCCGCACGCAGGTGCTCGACCAGGGTAACGAAGCCCACTTTGGAGGCGTTGTCGGCGCGGCTGAACATCGACTCGCCAAAAAACAGCCGGCCCATGGCCAGGCCGTACAGGCCGCCGACCAGCTCGCCGTTCTCGCGTACTTCCACCGAATGGGCGAAGCCGCGCCGGTGCAGCTCGCAGTAGGCTGCGCGCATGGGGTCGGTGATCCAGGTGCCGTCGGTGTAGTCGCGTGGCGCTGCACAAGCGGCAATTACCGTTTCGAAGTCAGTATCGAAACTGACCTGGTAACGCTGCTGGCGGATCAGCTTGGCCAGCGAGCGTGACACGTGCAGCTCGTCGGGGAACAACACCGTGCGTGGGTCGGGTGACCACCAGAGAATGGGCTGACCATCCTGAAACCACGGAAAGCAGCCATGCCGATAGGCCTGAACCAGGCGCTCAGGGCTCAGGTCACCGCCAGCGGCAAGTAATCCGTTGGGCTCCTGCAGAGCCTTTGTCAGGGGCGGAAAGGTCAGCGAGTCGCGTGTCAGCCAGGTCAGCATGGGCGTGATGTGCAGTGGGGGAGGGGAGGGCTGACAGCATGGCCCGCCCTCGTCAGCAGGTCAATCCAACGCCAACCCGCAGCGCTGACGCTCGCCAAGGCAATTGCCAGCAGATTTTTCAGGCAATCGGCACCAACCCGAGGCTTTGTTGTCACACCTGTGCAAAAACACAGCATAAGCCTTTGTCACGCAAGGCAATGCGTGCTCAAATTGCACCCATGAAAGTTTGCTGACCGTTCGCGCCCATCCGGCGCGCCGCCATGGCGGCTGGCGGGCAGTAATGTTAAAAGTACGGGTTCATTGACCGGACATCGGGTTGATCACTACTGGACGCGCAGCAAGCGCAGGAATAGACGCGTTTTGAAGAAATCCACCGCAACTCCGCCCCCTCTGCCGGTACCGATGTGGCGCCAGCAGTTGCATTATCGCCTCAAGGAAGGTGCGCTGATCGCCGTCGGCGCGCTGTGCCTGTACCTGTGGATGGCGCTGCTGACCTACGACACCGCCGACCCAGGCTTCACCCACACCAGCAATGTCGATCAGGTGCAGAACGCGGCTGGCCGCGCTGGCGCGTACTTCGCCGACATTCTGTTCATGGTGCTGGGCTACTTCGCCTATATCTTCCCGTTGCTGCTGGGGATCAAGACCTGGCAGATCTTCCGTGAGCGCCATCAGCCGTGGCAGTGGAGTGGCTGGTTGTTCTCCTGGCGGTTGATTGGTCTGGTGTTTCTGGTGTTGTCGGGCGCAGCCCTGGCCCATATCCACTTCCACCCGTCGGCAAGCCTGCCGTTCTCGGCCGGCGGCGCGCTGGGCGAGAGCCTCGGCGACCTGGCCCGCAGCCTGTTGAATGTGCAGGGCAGCACCCTGATGTTCATTGCCCTGTTCCTGTTCGGCCTGACGGTGTTCACCGATCTGTCCTGGTTCAAGGTCATGGACATGACCGGCAAGATCACCCTCGACCTGTTCGAGCTGGTGCAAGGTGCGGCCAATCGCTGGTGGGAAGCTCGCAACGAGCGCAAGCGCCTGGTGGCGCAGCTGCGTGAGGTTGACGAGCAGGTCGACACGGTCGTAGCGCCGGTGGTGGCCGACAAGCGCGAGCAGCTCAAGGCGCGCGAACGCATCATCGAGCGTGACGACGCGCTGACCAAGCACGTTGCCCAGCGCGTGCAGCAGCCGGCACCGGTGATCATGCCAGCCCCGGTCAAGGCGCCGGAGCCGAGCAAACGCATCCTCAAGGAAAAACAGACGCCGCTGTTCGTCGACAGTGCCGTCGAAGGCACTCTGCCGCCGATCTCGATCCTCGATCCGGCAGAAGAAAAGAAAATCGAATACTCGCCAGAATCCCTGGCCGGTGTTGGCCATCTGCTGGAAATCAAGCTCAAGGAGTTTGGTGTCGAGGTCTCGGTTGACTCGATCCATCCTGGCCCGGTGATCACTCGTTACGAGATCCAGCCGGCAGCCGGGGTCAAGGTCAGCCGTATCGCCAACCTGGCCAAGGATCTGGCCCGTTCCCTGGCCGTGACCAGCGTGCGGGTGGTCGAGGTGATCCCCGGCAAGACCACCGTCGGTATCGAGATCCCCAACGAGAACCGGCAGATGGTGCGCTTCTCCGAGGTGCTGTCGTCGTCCCAGTACGATGACGCCAAGTCGCCAGTAGCATTGGCCCTGGGTCACGACATCGGCGGCAAGCCGGTGATCACCGACCTGGCCAAGATGCCGCACTTGCTGGTGGCCGGTACCACCGGCTCGGGTAAGTCGGTGGGGGTCAACGCCATGATCCTGTCGATCCTGTTCAAGTCCGGCCCGGAAGACGCCCGCTTGATCATGATCGACCCGAAAATGCTCGAGCTGTCGATCTACGAAGGCATTCCGCACCTGCTCTGCCCGGTCGTTACCGACATGAAGGACGCAGCCAACGCCCTGCGCTGGAGCGTTGCCGAAATGGAGCGTCGCTACAAGCTGATGGCGGCCATGGGCGTACGGAACCTGGCCGGCTTCAACCGCAAGATCAAGGACGCCCAGGAGGCTGGCGAGGTCATTCATGACCCGTTGTACCGTCGTGAGAGCATGGATGACGAGCCGCCAACCCTGAAAACCTTGCCGACCATCGTTGTGGTGGTCGACGAGTTCGCCGACATGATGATGATCGTCGGCAAGAAGGTCGAAGAACTGATCGCCCGTATCGCGCAGAAGGCGCGGGCGGCAGGTATTCACCTGATCCTCGCTACCCAACGGCCATCGGTTGACGTCATCACCGGCCTGATCAAGGCCAACATCCCGACCCGTATGGCGTTCCAGGTGTCGAGCAAGATCGACTCGCGGACCATCATCGACCAGGGTGGCGCCGAACAGTTGCTGGGTCACGGTGACATGCTCTACATGCCGCCGGGCACCAGCCTGCCGATCCGCGTGCACGGTGCCTTTGTTTCCGACGAAGAAGTCCACCGCGTGGTGGAAGCGTGGAAGCTGCGTGGCGCGCCGGACTACAACGACGACATCCTCAACGGTGTCGAAGAGGCCGGCAGCGGCTTTGAAGGCAGCAGCGGTGGCGGTGATGACGATGCCGAAACCGACGCCCTGTATGACGAAGCCGTGCAGTTCGTACTTGAAAGCCGCCGCGCCTCGATCTCGGCGGTGCAGCGCAAGCTGAAAATCGGCTATAACCGCGCCGCGCGGATGATCGAGTCGATGGAAATGGCCGGGGTAGTCACCGCCATGAACACCAACGGCTCGCGCGAAGTGATTGCGCCGGGCGGCCCACGCGATTGATCATCACCCTGCCGGGCGCCAATCACGGCGCCCGGCCCATCTACTGTTCAACGAGGATTTCCATGCGCGCGATTCGCATGCTGTTGGTTTCCGCCCTGGCTCTGGGCACCCTGTCGGCGCATGCCGGCGAGAACGATGTGAAGCGCCTGACCGATCTGCTCGAGAAGTCGCAGACCATCGAAGCCAATTTCTCCCAGCTGACCCTGGATGCCGGCGGTACCAGTCTGCAGGAAACTACGGGCAAGATGACCGTCAAGCGTCCGGGCCTGTTCTACTGGCATACCGATGCGCCGCAGGAGCAGGTGGTGGTCTCCGACGGCCAGAAGGTCACCCTGTGGGACCCGGACCTGGAACAGGCCACGGTGAAGAAGCTCGATGTACGTTTGAACCAGACCCCGGCGCTGCTGCTGTCGGGCGATGTCTCCAAGATCAGCCAAAGCTTCGATATCACCTCCAAGGAGCAGGGCGAGGTGATGGACTTCACCCTCAAGCCTAAAACCAAGGACACCCTGTTCGATTCGCTGCGCGTGTCGTTCCGCAAAGGCCTGATCAACGACATGCAACTGATCGACAGCGTCGGCCAGCGCACCAACATCCTGTTCAATGGGGTCAAGGCCAACCAGCCGGTGCCTGCTGACCGCTTCAACTTCAAGATTCCGCAAGGCGCGGACGTTATCCAGGAGTAATCAGAGGCCGTCATGGACCTGTTTCGTAGCGAACCCGTCTCTCAGCCACTGGCTGCCCGGCTGCGTCCGTCCAACCTGGACGAGTATGTAGGCCAGGAGCACCTGCTGGCGCGCGGCAAGCCGCTGCGCGAGGCGCTGGAGCAGGGGGCGCTGCACTCGATGATCTTCTGGGGCCCGCCGGGGGTTGGCAAGACCACCCTGGCGCGGCTGCTGGCGCAGTTCTGTGATGCCCACTTCGAAACGGTCTCGGCAGTACTGGCCGGGGTCAAGGAGATCCGCCAGGCGGTTGAGGTGGCCAAGCAGCAGGCGGCTCAATACGGCCGGCGGACCATCCTCTTCGTCGATGAAGTGCACCGCTTCAACAAGTCGCAGCAGGATGCATTTCTGCCGTTCGTTGAAGACGGCACGCTGATTTTTATCGGTGCGACCACCGAGAATCCCTCATTCGAATTGAACAACGCCTTGCTCTCGCGGGCGCGCGTCTATGTGCTCAAAAGCCTGGATGAGGATGCGTTGCGCAAATTGGTCAATCGCGCCCTCAGCGAAGAGCGCGGCCTGGGCAAGCGTCAGCTGACGGTGGGCGATGAAGCCTTCAAGATGCTCATGGCCGCTGCCGATGGTGACGGCCGGCGCATGCTCAACTTCCTCGAAAACGCTTCGGACCTGGCCGAAGACGGCGCTGATATCGGCGTTGATCTGCTGCAGAGCCTGCTCGGCGACAGCCGCCGGCGCTTCGACAAGGGCGGCGAAGCGTTCTATGACCAGATATCGGCGCTGCACAAGTCAGTGCGCGGCTCCAACCCGGATGGCGCGCTGTACTGGTACGCGCGCATGCTCGATGGCGGCTGCGACCCGCTGTACATCGCCCGGCGCGTGGTGCGCATGGCCAGCGAAGATATCGGCAACGCCGACCCGCGGGCGCTGAGCCTGTGCCTGTCGGCGTGGGACGTGCAGGAGCGCCTTGGCAGCCCGGAAGGCGAGCTGGCGGTGGCCCAGGCCATCACTTACATCGCCTGCGCGCCGAAGAGCAATGCGGTGTACATGGGCTTCAAGGCGGCCATGCGCGAGGCAGCCGAGCACGGCTCGCTGGAAGTGCCGCTGCACCTGCGCAATGCGCCGACCAAATTGATGAAGCAACTGGGCTACGGCGAAGAATACCGCTACGCCCACGATGAGCCGGATGCCTACGCCGCAGGCGAAGACTATTTCCCGGACCAACTCGAACCACGACCTTACTATCAGCCAGTGCCACGCGGCCTGGAACTGAAGATCGGCGAGAAGCTGCGCCACCTCGCCGAGCTCGATCGCAACAGCCCTCGCCAGCGGAGAAAACCATGATTGCCTTGATTGCGGCCGTCAGCGCCGGCGGCGTCGCCGGCACCCTGCTGCGGTTTGCCACCACCAACTGGGTCAGCGCCCACTGGCCACGGCACTTCTATCTCGGTACGCTGGCGGTCAATCTGGTCGGCTGCTTGCTGATCGGCCTGCTGTATGGGCTGTTTCTGTACAAACCGATGGTCCCGGTCGAGCTACGCGCTGGTTTGATCGTCGGTTTTCTCGGCGGGCTGACCACGTTTTCGTCATTTTCGCTCGATACCGTGCGCCTGCTGGAAAACGGCCAGATACCGCTGGCCCTGGGCTATACCGCTATTAGCGTATGCGGCGGGTTGCTTGCCACCTGGGCCGGCCTGTCGCTAACCAAATTCTGAACCAACACACCTATAACGAGAGAACGATATGCTCGATGCCAAACTGTTACGCGGCCAACTTCAGGAAGTGGCGGATCGCCTGGCCTCCCGTGGCTTTAGCCTGGATGTCGCGCGCATCGAATCACTGGAAGAGCGCCGCAAGGCGGTGCAGACCCGTACCGAACAGCTGCAGGCTGAGCGTAACGCCCGTTCCAAGTCGATCGGCCAGGCCAAAGCCAAGGGCGAAGACATCGCGCCGCTGATGGCTGATGTCGAGCGCATGGCCAACGAACTGGCGGCCGGCAAGACCGAGCTGGACGAGATCCAGGCTGAGCTGGACGGTATTCTGTTGACCATCCCCAACCTGCCGGACGCCAGCGTGCCGGTCGGTGCCGATGAAGACGGCAACGTCGAAGTGCGCCGCTGGGGCACCCCGCGTGCCTTCGACTTCGAGGTCAAAGACCACGTTGCCCTGGGTGAAATCAGCGGTGGCCTGGACTTCGAGACCGCGGCCAAGCTCTCCGGCGCACGCTTTGCCCTGCTGCGTGGCCCGATCGCCCGCCTGCACCGCGCCCTGGCGCAGTTCATGATCAACCTGCACACCAGCGAGCACGGCTACGAAGAGGCCTATACCCCGTACCTGGTGCAGGCGCCTGCCTTGCAGGGCACCGGCCAGCTGCCGAAGTTCGAGGAAGACCTGTTCAAGATCAGCCGCGAAGGCGAAGCCGACTTCTACCTGATCCCGACCGCCGAAGTGTCGCTGACCAACATCGTTGCCGGCGAAATCCTCGACGCCAAGCAAATGCCGATCAAGTTCGTTGCGCACACACCGTGCTTCCGCAGTGAAGCCGGTGCGTCGGGCCGCGATACCCGCGGCATGATCCGTCAGCACCAGTTCGACAAGGTCGAGATGGTCCAGATCGTCGAGCCGAGCAAGTCGATGGAAGCGCTGGAAGGCCTGACCGCCAACGCCGAGCGCGTCCTGCAACTGCTGGAGCTGCCGTACCGGGTATTGGCCCTGTGCACCGGCGACATGGGCTTCAGTGCGGTCAAGACCTATGACCTGGAAGTGTGGGTGCCGAGCCAGGACAAGTTCCGCGAAATCAGCTCGTGCTCCAACTGTGGCGACTTCCAGGCGCGCCGCATGCAGGCGCGCTGGCGCAACCCGGAAACCGGCAAACCCGAGCTGGTACACACCCTCAACGGCTCCGGCCTGGCGGTAGGCCGGACCTTGGTTGCAGTGCTCGAGAACTACCAGCAGGCCGACGGTTCGATCCGTGTGCCGGAAGTGCTCAAGCCGTACATGGGCGGCGTCGAGGTCATCGGTTAAATGGATTACCTGCCGCTGTTTCACAAGTTGCAGGGCGGCCGGGTACTGGTCGTCGGCGGTGGCGAAATCGCCCTGCGCAAGGCGCGCTTGCTGGCCGATGCCGGCGCCGCGCTGCGCGTGGTGGCGCCGCAGGTCGACAGCCAGCTGATCAGCTTGACCGAGGCAACCGGCGGCGAGGTGCTGGTGCGAGGCTACCAGGTCACGGACCTGGAAGGGTGCCGGCTGGTGATCGCTGCCACCGACGATCCGCAGCTCAATGCTCAGGTGTCGGCCGAAGCGCAGGCACGCAGCCTGCCGGTCAATGTGGTCGATGCGCCGGCGCTGTGTACGGTGATCTTCCCGGCCATCGTCGATCGCTCGCCGTTGGTGGTAGCAGTGTCCAGTGGCGGCGATGCGCCGGTGTTGGCGCGACTGATCCGGGCCAAGCTTGAAGCCTGGGTTCCGGCGGCCTATGGGGAGCTTGCCGGGCTTGCCGCGCGGTTTCGCCATCAGGTGAAATCGCTGTACCCGGACGTCAATCAGCGCCGCGGCTTCTGGGAGACGGTGTTCCAGGGCCCGATTGCCGAGCGTCAGCTGGCCGGGCAGAGCGCTGAAGCCGAGCGTTTGTTGCAGGCGATGGTCGACGGCGCACCGGTGCAGCAGGGCGGTGAGGTGTATCTGGTGGGGGCTGGTCCGGGTGATCCGGACCTGCTGACCTTCCGCGCCTTGCGCCTGATGCAGCAGGCCGATGTGGTGCTGTACGACCGCTTGGTGGCACCGGCGATCATCGACATGTGCCGGCGCGATGCCGAGCGGATCTACGTCGGCAAGCGCCGCGCCGATCACTCGGTGCCGCAGGAACAGATCAATCAGCTGTTGGTTGAGCTGGCCTTGCAGGGCAAGCGCGTACTGCGGCTCAAGGGCGGCGACCCGTTCATCTTCGGCCGCGGTGGCGAAGAGATCGAAGAGCTGGCCGAGCATGGTATTCCGTTTCAGGTAGTCCCAGGCATCACCGCTGCCAGCGGTTGCTCGGCCTACGCCGGGATTCCGCTGACTCACCGTGATTACGCGCAGTCAGTGCGCTTCGTCACCGGTCACCTGAAGGACGGTAGCAGCAACCTGCCGTGGCACGATCTGGTTTCACCTGGGCAGACTCTGGTGTTCTACATGGGCCTGGTCGGCTTGCCGACGATTTGCGCTGAACTGATCCGCCATGGCCGTGCGGCGACTACGCCAGCGGCCTTGGTGCAGCAGGGCACCACGCGTAATCAACGAGTGTTCACTGGCACGTTGGCAGATCTGCCGGCGATGGTGGCCGAGCATGAAGTGCATGCGCCGACACTGGTAATCGTCGGTGAGGTGGTGCAGTTGCGCGAGAAGCTGGCATGGTTCGAAGGCACTCAGGACTAAGCTGCGCTGTTCTGTTTGAAACTCGGGGCCATTGCGGTCAGGTTGTAAAAACCTGCTGCAATAGCCCCGAGTCGTTTCAGGGTTGTGGGCCTAGAACAGCGGCATTGAATAGCTGACGGTCAAGCGGTTCTGATCCTGATCCCACTCGCTGGGCACACCACTGCGCAACATGCCATTGCGCCAGCTGAACCCCAGCCCCTTGAAGGTGCCGCCCTGCACCACATAATCCAGGGCGATATCGCGCTCCCATTCCTTTTCGTCGCCGCCTGAGGCCATGCGAATATTCGTGCCCTTCAGGTAGGTGACCGATGCCACCAGCCCTGGCACCCCGAGTGCGGCGAAATTGTAGCCGTACTGACCAAAAGTGGTGCGCTCGCCAGCGCGGGTAAAGCTGGTCACCAGGCGGTCAGTGAACAGGTAGATGCTCGACCCTGCGGCGCCTTCGCCGGTATTGCCCTGGTTGAGCTGAACGAAGTTGCCACTGTCGGACACGCGCTGATGCCCGAGCAGTACGCTGTGGCCGCCAATGGCATAGGTGAACATGGCGCTCCAGGTATCGTTGTCGATCTTGCCCGGCGTATCGGCCAGGCCACTGACGCGATAACCCTCGCCGCGCCCGCTGGCCGAATCGTTGCGTCCGCTTGCATCGGTCTTGAAGTAGCGCAGGTCGGTGGTCAGCGACTGGTTGTCGCTCAGTGCCCATACATGCACCAGGCCGCCGAAGTGCTGCACGTAATAGTCTTCGAGCTGGGCGGCGTAGTACTGCAGCTTGAGCGCCTTGCTCAGTTGATAGTCGGCACCGGCGAAGATGAACTCGTTGCTTTGCTCGGTGCCGCCCGCCACGGCCAGCCCTGAGCGGTTGGTCGAGGCGCGCCCGGTGGCATGCTCGAGGCGCCCGCCGATGAGGGTCAGGCCGTCGATTTCTTGCGAGGTGATCATGCCGCCTTCAAAAGTCTGCGGTAGCACCCGACCATCGTTGGCCACCAGAATCGGCAGCTTGGGCTGCAAGGTGCCGTAGCGCGCTTCGGTTTTGGACAAGCGCATCTTGCCGGTCAGGCCCAGCCGGCTCCATTCGTCGACAGCGCTGCCGTCGCTGTCGTCGGGGATCATCGAGCTGCCGCGATGATTGCCGGCGCCGCCGTCCAGGCGCACCCCAAGCAGGCCGAGGGCATCGACGCCAAAGCCGACCGTGCCGTCGGTGAAGCCTGACTTGTAGTCGAGCATGAAGCCTTGCGCCCATTCGGCCGTCTTGCTTTGCCCGGCGGCACCGGGGCGGTCGCGCATGTCATTGTTGAAGTAGTAGTTGCGCATGTTGAGCGTGGCCTTGCCATCTTCGATGAAGGCCGCCTGGGCGGCGGGGACGAGCAGGGCGCTGGTAGCGGTCAGCAGTGAAAGGTGCATTAAGGTCTTTCTTGTCATTGTTGTTTTCCTGATGCAGTGGGGCGCCCAACGCGCGGGCGCAAGAAAGCCGGGCGCGGCAACGCCCGGTTGATGCTCTTCAGTGAGGGCAGTCAGTCAGGCAGCCATTCCTGCAAGGTCAGCTCGACGGTGATGAACGACAGGTTGCGGCCACGCTGCAGGCGGCCGGCGAAGATCTTGCCGTCGGCGTCGGCCAGCACCGCTTGCAGGCTGCTCGCGCCGGGGGCGATTTCACCACTGAGGCTGAGGATTTCCACCCCTGGGCCTGGTACATGGATGTCCTGCATGCCGCTGCGGCCAAGGTACTGCAACTCGCCGTCGATCAGGCTGCCGAGGCCGCCACGGACCACCGCTAGGCTGATGCCGTGGCTGGCGCAAAGGGCTTCGGCGCTGTCGATGATGTCTTCGTTGGGCTTGAGCCGGGCCACTACAAGACGGCCAAGCCGGCCACTCTGTACCTGCGCTTCGCTCTGGATTGCTGCAGTGTTCATGACGCCTCCTGGAACACCGGATGAAGCAGGTTGAAGTGGGTTTCGGCATCAGGTTTGACCTGATACGCGACCTGGTCGAACAGGCACAGGCGCAGCACCAGCGGCTCGCTGCCGACCACCAACCGGTCGAGCACCAGATGGCCGCCATGCTGCTGGCCGTCGCGGTCGATGAAGCCGGCGTGGCAGTGCAGCAGCGGCGCGCCGTGGGCATCGCGGCCGACGGTGATGGCGCCGCTGACAAAGGTGATATAGCCGTCCAGCACCACCGCCTGGCCGTAGTCGTAGGGCCGCTGCTGGTCAGTGGTGGTGACCATGCGGTGGTAGCTCAGGTGCGCTGCGCCGCCACACAGAATGCGCCCGACTGCACTGCGATAGCGGCGGCCCTGCAGCGCCTGCAGCAGGCCTTGGGCAACGTTGCAGGCCAGCGGCAGCACTACGCGCAGTTCTTCGCAGTCCGGCACCTCGCAGTCGAGCAAGCGCGGCTGTTGCGGTTGGCCGCCGTGGATGAATACGCGCACGCCGTTGCGCTCTTCAAAATGCGGGTTCATAGCACCGCCTCGCTGGCGTCGAGCAGGGCGCGGATCTGTTTTTTGACGATTTTGCCGTAGCCGGACTTGGGCATCTCGGTCCAGCGCACAAAACGCTTCGGCCATTTATAGCGGGCCAGGCGTGGCTCCAGGTGGGCCAACAGTTGCTCGTCGCTGACCTCGGCAGTGACCACGATCACGGCGCAGCCACACTCGCCCCACTTCTCGTCGGGCAGCCCCAGTACTGCGACTTCGGTGACTGCCGGATGAGTCAGCAGCGCCTCTTCGATCTCGCGTGGATATACGTTGGAGCCGCCGGAGATGTACATGTCCGAGGCGCGCCCCGTGATGAACAGATAACCCTCCTGGTCAACGTGGCCGAGGTCACCGGTATGGAACCAGCCATGGCGGAAGCACTCGGCGTTGGCCTTGGGATTGTTGTAGTAGCCGGCGAACACCGCCGGGCCGCGTACGCAGATCTCGCCATCGCTGCCGGTTGGCAGTTCAGTGCCGTGCTCATCGAGGATGGCCACCTGCATGCCGGTGCGGGGGTAGCCGCAGGAGCCGACCTTGGCCTGGGGGCTGTCCTCGGCATCGTGGCAGTCCGCCGGCAGCACGGTGATGTTGCCGGTCACTTCGCCAAGGCCGTAGTACTGCACCAGCACCTTGCCCAGGGTGTGCAGGGCGTGGCACTGATCGGCGCGGTACATCGGCGCGCCCGCGTAGATCACATAGCGCAGGCTGCTGTGGTCGTAACGGTCGACGGCCGGGTCTTCAGTGAGCATCTTGACGATGGTTGGCACGGTGAACAGGTTGTCGACCCGGTGCTGTTCGATCAACCGCCAGGCTTCGTCGCAGTCCAGCCGGTCGCCGGCCGGCAGCACGCAGGCGGCGCCACGGGCGGCGTTGATCAGGGCATGGATACCGGCGCCATGGGACAATGGCGCCAGCACCAGCGAGCGCGAGTTTGGGTTCAGGCCGGGCATAAGGTCGGCCAGGTGATTGTTGATGACGAACGCCATCTGGCCGTGGGTGAGGATGCCCGCCTTGGGGTGGCCGGTGGTGCCGGAGGTGTAGAAGAACCACAGCGGGTCGTGGTAGTTGACCTCGGCTGGGCGAAACGCTGGTTGCAGTGGCGCGCCTTGGTCGAGCAGGGCGTCGTAGCTCAGCTCGCCGTCACGCGGGGCGCCGATGGCGATGACCACGCGCAGTGCTGGCGAAGCTTCGCGCACCGCGTCGACATAGGCCGCCATGCCATCGTCGTAGAGCATCGCCACCGCGCCGCTGGAGCTGCCCAGGTAAGCCGCTTCGGGCGGGGTGATGCGCACGTTGGTCGGCACCCAGACCATGCCCAGGCGGAACGCCACCCAGGCACTCTCGAACAGCTGCAAATTATTACGCGAGTGCACCAGCAGCTTGTCGCCCTTGCCCAGACCACGCTCGCGCAGGGCCGCGGCGACGCTGTCGACGCGGGTCAGCAGTTGCAGCCAGCTGTAGCTGTCGGCACCGCGGATGAAGCCGGGGGCATCGGGCAGGCGCCGGGCGATCTGGGCGAGCAGCTCGCCGAGGTTCATGACATTGTCGATCCCGGTCATTGCACAGCCTCCAGGATGCTGACGTAGTTGGTTACCGCCGCGCCGCCCATGTTGAACACCCCGGCGCGGTCAGCCCGTGGCAGCTGCATGTCGCCAGCCTGGCCGGTTAGCTGCATGGCGGCCATTACGTGCATCGACACGCCGGTAGCGCCGATCGGGTGGCCTTTGGACTTGAGCCCGCCCGACGGGTTGACCGGCAGGCGGCCATCCTTGCGGCTGATGCCTTCGGCAATCACCCGCGCGCCCTGGCCGCGTGGCGCCAGGCCCATGGCTTCGTATTCGAGCAGCTCGGCGATGGTGAAGCAGTCATGGGTCTCGACCAGTGACAGGTCGGCCAGGCTCAAGCCGGCCTCGCTCAAGGCCTGCTGCCAGGCCCGTGCGGCGCCTTCGAACACGGTCGGGTCGCGGCGTGACAGCGGCAGGTAATCGTTGACCTGTACCGCAGCGCGCAAGCGCACAGCCGGTTGTTGCCCGGGCAGTTGTTCGGCACGGCTGATCACCAGCGCCGCAGCGCCATCAGTAATCAGCGAGCAGTCGCTGCGCTTGAGCGGGCCGGCCACAAACGGGTTTTTCTCGGACGGGTTACGGCAGAAGTCATAGCCGACATCCCGGCGCATATGAGCAAACGGGTTGAGGGCGCCGTTGGCGTGGTTTTTTGCAGCGATCATCGCCAGCGCGTCGGACTGATCGCCGTGGCGCTCGAAGTAGGCCTGGGCGATGTTGCCGAACACACCAGCAAAGCCGTTTTCGATCTGCGCTTCTTCGCGGGCATAACAGCACTTGAGCAGGATCTTGCCGACTTCGGCGGTGGGCAGCCCGTTCATCTTCTCGAAGCCCACCACCAGTGCATGGCGGGCCTGGCCGCTGAGCACGGCCTGCAGCGCCGAGTGGATCGCTGCGGAGCCTGTGGAACAGGCGTTTTCAACCCGCACCGACGGGGTGAAGCGCAGCGCCGGCAGATGATTGGCCAGCAGCGCGGAAGGGAAGTCCTGGTAGATCAGGCCTGCATTGAAGTGGCCGACGTGAACCGAGTCGATCTGCTCGGCGTCGAGCCCGGCGTGCTGCAGGGCGCCGATGGCGGCATCGGCCATCATCTGCTCGGGGTCGATATCGGGAAACTTGCCGAATGGGGAATGGTACCAACCGCTGATTACCGGGGAATCCATGAGGTGCGTCCTCGCATGATGTTGTTTGCGAGGTCAATAGCAAGGGCGGTGCCAAGCTCGGTAATAGCCCTCTAGGCTGGGGCTTTGCTGGCGCAAGAGGGTGGTTGTCGGTAGCGAATGCCGGTCTACAGGTGTCGCCCTGGCTGCCAGGGCGACAGTTCAAGGAGACACCTGTTACACCTGCTGGGCGCCTCTGGCAGGCCTGTCACAAAATCTAACAAGCCCTCGGATAAATATTTTCTCAAGATAAATCAGTCGCTTGCCCGGTGCTTGCGAGCCGGCAAAGGGGCCTGCTGAGCGCTGTTACTCAAGCGTGGCACCCGTATTGCTAACAACATGCCTATCATCGCCGCAACTCGATCAATAAGAACAAATAGGTCAGGAGAGCTTCATGAGCGATTTCACCCGCCGTTCCTTTATCAAGACCGCCTCGCTGGCAGGGGCTGCTGTCGCCGCTGCCGGGATGGGCCTGTACAGCGGCAACAGCCGCGCCGCGGACTTCAAACTGAAGTTTGCCAACAACCTGCCCATCAGCCACCCGATGAATATCCGCGCCCGGGAAATGGCCAAGGCGATCAAGGAGGAAACCAACGGCGCCTTGAGCGTGCAGGTGTTCCCCAGCAGCCAGTTGGGCAGCGACACCGACACCCTGGCGCAGGTGCGCTCGGGGGCGGTCGACCTGTTCTCGCTGTCGCCGGTGATCCTCGGCACCATGGTGCCGTCGGTGCAGATCAGCGCCGTCGGCTTTGCCTTCAAGGACTATCAGCAGGTCTGGAGTGCCATGGACGGCGCGCTCGGCGCCCACGTGCGCAGCGAGATCGCCAAGACCGGCACCCTGTTCGCCTACGAGCGGATGTGGGACAACGGCTTCCGCGTGACTACCACCAGCACGCGCCCGGTGGCCACCCCGGATGACCTGCGCGGGATGAAGCTGCGGGTGCCGCCAAGCCCGATCATCATGTCGATTTTCCGTGCGCTGGATGCGGCGCCGACCAGCATCAACTTTGCCGAAGTGTATTCGGCGTTGCAGACGCGCATCGTCGAAGGGCAGGAAAACCCGCTGACCCTGGTGTCATCGGCCAAGCTGTATGAAGTGCAGAAATACTGCTCGCTGACCAACCACGTCTGGGACGGCTTCTGGATGCTGGGCAACAGCGCGTCGATCGGGCGCCTGCCACCGGAACTGCAAGAGGTGCTGCGCAAGCACATCGAGAAGGCAGTGATGGCCCAGCGCGCCGACCTTGCCACCCTTGAAGGCAGCACCCGCGACACCCTCAAGGGCAAAGGCCTGGAGCTGGTCGAGTCGCCGGCAGAGCCGTTCCGCGAGAAGCTGCGCAGCGCCAATTACTATGCCGACTGGCATGGCAAGTTTGGTAACGAGGCGTGGGCGATTCTTGAGCAATTCTCCGGGAAGCTGGCCTGATGAGTGCGCCAGCCGTCATGGCCCCCAATCAATCGCTGCGCCTGCCGGCCCGGGCGCTGATCTGTCTGAACAGCTGGATCATGCGCGTGGTTGGCGCACTCGCCGTTACCTTGATGGTAATCGAGACGCTGGTGCTGCTGGCGGGGGTGATCTCCCGTTATGTGCTGCACAGCCCACTGATCTGGACCGACGAGCTGGCCTCGTCGCTGTTTATCTGGCTGTCGATGTTCGGCGCAGTGCTGGCGCTGGACCGCGGCGAGCACATGCGCATGTCGGCCTTGGTCAACAAGCTGCCGATTGCTTGGCGCGGGTTCAGCGAGACGTTGTCGGCGCTGATCGTATGTTTGTTCGTGGCGATGATCATCTCACCGGCCATGGAACACTCCCACGAGCAGATGTCGATCACCACGCCGGCGCTGGGCATTCCCGACGGTGTGCGGGCGGCGGCCTTGCCGGTTGGCGCGGTTTTGATGCTGCTGGCTGCGGTGGCGCGAATGGCGCGTTATTCGACGGTACGCCAGTTCATGGCTGGGCTAGTGGTGGTTGCGGCAGTGGCCGCAGTGTTGTGGCTGGCGCAGCCGCTGCTGGCGGCGATGGGTAACTACAATCTGGTGGTGTTCTTCCTGGTGTTGCTCGGCGCCTGCGTGTTTGGCGGTATCCCGATTGCTTTCGCATTCGGCACTGCGACCATGGCCTATCTGGCGCTGGTGACCCATGCGCCGCTGTCGATCGTGGTCGGCCGGATGGACGAGGGCATGTCGCATCTGGTCCTGCTGGCGGTGCCGCTGTTCGTGCTGCTCGGCGTGGTGCTGCAGCTGTCGGGCATGGCTCGCACGCTGATCGACTTCATGGCCTCGCTGCTCGGTCATGTCCGTGGCGGCCTGCAGTATGTGCTGCTGGGGGCGATGTTTCTGGTGTCGGGGATTTCCGGCTCGAAAGTGGCCGACATGGCTGCAGTCGCACCGGCGCTGTTCCCTGAAATGAAAAAACGCGGCTCCAAGCCCGAGGAACTGGCGGCGCTGCTGGCCGCTACCGGGGCCATGACCGAGACCATTCCGCCGAGCCTGGTGCTGATCACCATCGGTGCGGTGTGCAGCGTTTCGATTACCGCGCTGTTCATCGGCGGCCTGATGCCTGCCGTGGTCGCGACCATTGCCATTGCGGCGGTGTGCTGGTGGCGTTCACGCAAGGAAGACGCGCCGAAGATCGAGCGCGCGCCGATGTCGCGGGTCGGCAAGACCTTCCTCATCGCCTTGCCAGCCTTGGCCCTGCCGTTGCTGATCCGCGTGGCAGTGCTCGAAGGCGCGGCGACCGCGACCGAGGTGTCGACGATTGGTGTCGCCTACGTGGTGCTGGTCGGCCTGGTCATGCACTTGTTCATGCGCCATATCGACTTTGCCCGGCTGTATCCGATGCTGCTGGAAGCGGCGTCGCTGTCGGGGGCGATCCTGCTGATCATCGGCATGGCCTCGGCGATGGCCTGGGCACTGACTCAATCTGGCTTCTCCGCCTCGCTGGTGGAGCTGATCGAGGAAATCCCGGGCGGCACCTTCGGCTTCATGGTGGTGACGATTCTGGTGTTCCTGATTCTGGGCAGCGTGCTCGAAGGCATTCCGGCCATCGTGCTGTTCGGGCCGTTGATGTTCCCGCTGGCAGAGATGCTCGGCATTCACCCGGTGCACTACGCCATGGTGGTGATCCTGGCGATGGGCGTGGGCTTGTTCGCGCCGCCGTTGGGGGTCGGTTTCTACGCCGCCTGCGCCATCAGCAAAACCTCGTCCGACCACGTTATTCGCCGCGTCTGGGGTTACCTCGGGGCGCTCCTGGTAGCGCTGGCGGTAGTGGCCTGCTTCCCGTGGATTTCCATTGGTTTCCTTTAAGAGAGTCCTGTCATGAGCCAAGCTGCGAAAACAACAACACGCAACGCGCCGGGCTATGGTCGGGTGGCCGTGGTGACCGGGGCTGCCATGGGCATCGGCGCTGCCATTGCCGAGCGCCTCGGCCACGATGGCCACACGGTAGTGGTGGCCGATATCAACCTGGCGGCGGCAGAGGAGATGGTCGCCGGGCTGCGGGTGCAGGGCATCGAGGCTCAGGCGATGGCCATCGATGTCGGTGATGCGCAGTCGATCAGGGCATTGTTCGCCGCGCTGCGCGAGCGCTTCGGCCGCTGCGATGTGCTGGTCAACAATGCCGGCGTGGCGCGCACCCAGGCGTTTCTCGATACCGAGCTTGAAGGCTGGCAGCGCCTGATGAATATCAACCTGACCGGCACCTTGCTCTGCAGCCAGCACGCCGCGCAGCTGATGCGCGAACGGGGCTGGGGGCGGATCGTCAACGTCGCCTCGATCAGCGGCATGCGCGCCAGCATGGGCCGTACCGCCTATGGCACGTCGAAGGCGGCGGTGATCGGCCTGACCCGGCAGATGGCCGTGGAGCTGGCCGAGCACGGCATCACTGTCAACGGCATCGCGCCAGGGCCGGTGGATACGCCGCTGACCCAGGCGCTGCATTCGGCGGCCACCCGTGAGTCGTATGCCCGCGCGGTGCCGCTGCGCCGCTATGGCACGCCGGCGGAGATGGCTGGTGCGGTGGCGTTTCTTGCGTCCGAGGATGCCTCCTACATCAGTGGCCATGTGATCCCGGTGGACGGCGGGTTCATGGCCTCGGGCATCCTCGAAATCTGAGTGTTATCCCTCCAGCAGCCGCTGCGCGTGGTCCTCGCGCGTAGCCTGCTCGCCGGCCTGCAGCGCCGCCTCGACGAAGGTGGCAATGCACGGGTTGTGGTTGTCTGCCTTCCATACCGCTACCACTTCGATCACCGGTGCATCGCGCAGCGGCTTGAAGCTGGTGGTGGCCAGGCGCATGTTGCGCATCGAGCGCGGCACGATGGCCACGCCCAGGCCTTCGCCAACCAGGTTGACGATGGTCTGCTGCAGGTTGATCTCCATGCCGATGTTCGGTGTCACGCCGTGTTGCAGGCAGTAGTTGCAGATCATGTCATGCAGCGCCGGGGCGATTCGCCGCGGCACGATGATGAACGGCTCGCCCGCCAATGATTGCGGCTCGATCAGCTCCTGCTGCATCAGGCGGTGGCCGGGTGGCAGCACCAGGGTCATCTCTTCGCGGTACAGAGTGACCGTCTCCAGCCCGCTGCAGTCCTGCGGTCGGTACATGATGGCGACGTCTTTGTGGCCGCTGCTGATGTCCTGTGCCAGGTCCAGCGGCAGGGTCTCGGTCAGCTTCAGATTGACCTGCGGGAACAACGCAGCATACCGGCGGGTGATGGCCGGGGTGATGCTGTAGGCGGTCGACATCATGAACCCCACCGACAACTCGCCCGCAGCGCCGCGTGCCGCTGCCAGGGCGTTACGCTTGGCCTGCTCGAAGGCGGCGAACACCGTGCCGGTATCCAGGTAAAAGCGCTGCCCGGCCTCGGTCAGCTCGACCCGCCGCCGTGAGCGGTCGAACAGCTTCACTCCAAGTTCCTCTTCAAGCAGAGCAATCTGCCGCGACAGCGGCGGCTGGGAGATATGCAGGCGCTCGGCGGCGCGGCCGAAGTGCAGGGTCTCGGCCAGGGTGCGGAAGTACTGCAGATGGCGAAGTTCGATCATGATGCTCGCAAAGGTATCAGTGGATGCTTGATTATGTATTGGAAAATATAAGTCCGCCTACCTAATGTGATCAGGCCACACCCCATCGGCCACGGCCACGCCACAAGCGTCGCCCGCCGACATAGTCACAAGCTATAGAACAATAAAAGGTGACGCTGATGCATTCCCTGACCGACCCTGCTGTTTGCCACGCCGAAGTTGCTGAAACCGATATCGCCCACGACAGTGACCCGCAAGTGCGCCAGGCGTTTCGCCGGGCGCTGCGCTTGATGGAGCGCGGCATCGCGGTATTGATCCGCGGTGAAACCGGCACCGGCAAAGAGATCCTCGCCCGCGCCCTGCATGCCCACAGTCAACGTCGCGCCGCACAGATGGTGGCGCTCAACTGTGCCTCGATCCCGGAGACGCTGATCGAGAGCGAGCTGTTCGGCTACAGCCGTGGTGCGTTTTCCGGGGCATTGCCCGGCGGCAAGAAGGGCAAGGTGCAGCAGGCGGATGGCGGCACCTTGTTTCTCGACGAGATCGGCGACATGCCTTACGAGCAGCAGACTCGCCTGCTGCGGGTAATCGCCGAACGTGAGGTGACCCCGCTGGGTGCCGAACGCAGCGTACCGGTCAACTTTGCCCTGGTCTGCGCAACCCACCAGGACTTGTCGGCGCGGGTAGCCGACGGCAGTTTCCGGGAAGACCTGTTCTATCGCATCGCCACCGGCGTGGTCGAACTGCCGCCGCTGCGCGAGCGCACTGACCGCGGCGAACTGCTGTGCAACATGGTCGCCCATGAACTGCCGGGGTGTGACCCACGCCAGGTGATCAGCGCCGAGGTCTGGTCGCTGCTGTTGACCCACGCCTGGCCGGGTAACCTTCGCCAGATGCGCGCGGTGATTCGCTACGCCTGTGCGGTGATGGAAGGCGCGCGGATCACCCGCGCCGACCTGCCAGTGGACTTTATCGCCCAGCTGCCGGCCGCTAGCGCACCTGTGCGCGTGGTAGTGCCGAACGTGACACCGATCCGCCCGAGCCGCGCCGGTGACGAGCGCGCCGATGTGCTGGAAGTGCTGCAGACCTGCCGTTGGAACATGTCGGCGGCCGCGCGCGAGCTGGGCATCTGCCGGCCCTCGCTGTACCGGGTGCTGCGTCGGCTGGATATCCCGCCGCTCAAGGAACAGCTGGCGCTGGACGCCTGCCGCCGCGCCTGAGCCGCATTCCACCTGATCCTCTTTGCTTGAACACCCTTTGCTGCGCAGGGGGTGAGCCTGAGTTCGCCCTTCATCAAGGACATAATAATGATGAGTACAGCTGCCGCCTACGCCCCGATGAACTTCAGCCTCGCTGGCCGCACCGCTTTGGTGACCGGTGCCGCCCGCGGTATCGGCCATGCGATTGCCGTCGCGCTTGGTCATTGCGGGGCCCAGGTGGCCCTGGCCGACCTTGATCCGATTGCAGCCGAACGAGCTGCCGAAGCGCTGCGTGCGCAGGGCATTCAGGCCATCGGCGTGGCCGTGGACGTGGCTCAGGAGGATCAGGTACTGGCGATGGTCGATGAGGTCGAGCGGCTGCTTGGGCCGGTCGATATTCTGGTCAACAATGCCGGCATCGTCTCCACCGTACCGCTGCTGGAGCTGACCACGGCAGAGTGGAACCGGGTCATGGCGATCGACCTCAACAGTGTGTTCTTCTGTGCCAAGGCGGTGCTGCCGGGCATGATGGACCGCCGCTGCGGGCGCATCATCAATATCGCCTCGGTGGCTGGCAAGCGTGGAGGCGGGTTGCTGGGCAACAGCTGCTATGCCGCCGCCAAGGGCGCGGTGATCGCACTGACCAAAGGTCTGGCGCGCGAGGCCGGGCCTTTCGATATCACAGTCAATGCAGTCTCACCGGCGCTCACCGACACTGAAATGACTACTGCGCTGGCACCGCAGGCACGCGCTCAGGTGCTGGCGCAGATGCCCTTGGGCCGGGCGGGCACGCCGCGGGATATTGCTGCCGCGGTGTGCTTTCTGGCGTCGGTCGAGGCGGGCTTTGTTACCGGCGAGATCATGGACGTGGACGGCGGCTTCATGCGCGACTGACCTTTGCTGATCTGCCACCGCGGTGGCAGGCTCGGTTCAAACGCCTTGGTAGATACCTCTACCTGGCAGACGCTGACGATCATGCGCTGCATTGAAGTCCTGCAGCGGGCCTTTGGGCACGATGCCGTTGGGGTTGATGGTTTTGTGGCTGAGGTAGTAGTGCTTCTGGATGTGCTCCATGTTCACCGTCTCGGCCACACCCGGCCACTGATATAGCTCGCGCAGCCAGTTGGACAGGTTAGGGTAATCGCTGAGACGGCGCAGGTTGCACTTGAAGTGGCCGTGGTACACCGCATCGAAGCGCACCAGCGTGGTGAACAGGCGCACGTCGGCTTCGGTCAGGTACTCGCCCGCCAGGTAGCGTTGGCCACTCAGTAGCTGCTCGAGATGGTCCAGTTCGTTGAACACCTCATCGAAAGCGGTTTCGTAGGCTTCCTGCGAAGTTGCGAAGCCCGCCCGGTAGACACCATTGTTGATGGCAGGGTAGATCCGCTCGTTGAGCGCATCGATGGTAGGGCGCAGCGCTTCGGGATAGAGGTCGAGGTGGTTGCCGGTCAGCGCATTGAAGGCGCTGTTGAAGATACGGATGATCTCGGCCGACTCGTTGTTGACGATGCGTTGTTCCTGCTTGTCCCACAGCACCGGCACCGTGACGCGACCGGTATAGTTGGGGTCGTCGCGAGTGTAGCGCTGGTGCATGTACTGCAGGCCATCGAGGTGATCACCGCTGGAGCCTTGCTGCTGATCGAAGGTCCAGCCGTGCTCGCCCATCAGCCAGCTCACCACCGAGACATCGATCAACGGCTCAAGGCCTTTGAGCGCGCGGACGATCAGCGTGCGATGCGCCCACGGGCAGGCCAGCGACACATACAGGTGATAGCGACCGGCTTCGGCCTTGGGCAGCTGATTGCGCCGTTGTGCGTTCTCGCGCTGAAACGCGCCGTCCTTGCTGGTCTGGTACCACTGGTCATGCCAGCGACCGTCAATCAAAAGGCCCATGCCGAGCTCCTTGTACAAAAGTGATTTGTCTTTGGAGCCCAGTCTAGGGACTAGCGTTCGAATAAATAGCGCAAAGACTGCGTGGTATCTATCGAATTAGTCGATCTTGTTGCGATCCGTCCACAACCGCTGCGCGTCGGCAAAGGCCTGATCGCGATCCTTACCCAGACCACGCAGGGCCAGCGCCATGGTGGCGACCACGGCCATTTCGCCATAGCTGTCCTGCGCCTCGCCGCGCCAGACCGCCAGCAGATGCTCGGGTTGCAGGGAGGCCGGTTTGACATGGCGCTGGGCGCTCATGGCGGGCCATTCTTCGTCCCAATTCTCGCCGCCGCTGGTGCCGTACAGGTGGCTGGCCACGTCCGGGTTGATCTCGATCTCACCACCATCGCCCTTGACCACAATCACGTGATCGCCGAGCAGGCGGCTGGCTTCACGGTGCACGGCCTGATAACCCGGGTGGAAGATACTCTGCAGGCCGCAGCGCGCCGCCAGTGGGTTAAGCACCCGTGCCAGTGAGTGGATCGGCGAACGCAGGCCAAGGGTGTTGCGCAGGTCGATCATGCGCTGCAACTGCGGCGCCCAGTCCTGCAGTGGGAAGAACGCCAATTGTTGCTCGTCCAAGGCGCGCGCGAGTGATGCCCAGTCGCGGCACAGCGGAATCTCCAGCAGGTGCAGCACCTGTTCGGTATACATGCGCCCGGCGGTATGCGCGCCGCCACCGTGGAGCATGATGCGCACGCCATTGCCTGCCAGGCACTTGGCGGCCAGCAGGTACCACGGCAGGTGACGCTTCTTGCCGGCATAGCTCGGCCAGTCCAGGTCGACCGTGATCTGCGGGGCTTGCAGTTGCGCGCGCAGGGCTTCGGTGAAGCCGGCGAGCTCCTCAGCGCTTTCTTCCTTGTGCCGCAGCAGCATGAGAAAGGCACCCAGTTGGGTGTCCTCGACCTTGCCTTCAAGCAGCAAGGTCATCGCCGCACGGGCTTCTTCACGGCTCAGGCCGCGGGCGCCGCGCTTGCCTTTGCCGAGGATGCGCACGAATTCGGCGAACGGGTGCTCGGCAGGGGTGTGCAGGGTCAGCGGGCGCGGTTCGGAGAGTTGCTCGGTCATATGCAATTGGTCGGCTTGGGCAGGCCCGCCAGCTTGGCGGCAAGTTTGGCGGGAGTGCCATTGAACAGGCGATTGAGGTGCGGGCTGTTGCCTTTTTCCACGCCCAGCTTGAGCGCGGTGTACTTGATCAGCGGGCGCGTGGCCGGTGACAGCTGGTAGTCCTGGTAAAACCCACGCAGCACCTCGAGCACTTCCCAGTGCTCGGGGCTGAGCGCGATACCTTCGCGCTCGGCCAGAGCCTCGGCGACGGCGGGGGACCAGTCTTGCAGGTCGAGCAGAAAGCCGTCCTTGTCCAGGGCGATGTGATGCTCGCCGACAGTCAATGCGTTCATAGCCAGCTGTTCACTTTGTCGAAGCGCAACGACAGCTCGACGAAAGCGGGGTAGTCCACCGTTTCGGCCAAGGTGCTGTCGATGGCACGCGCCTGGACATCCTCAGCGAGGGCGAACAGGCGGTGCTGCAACCGTGCCGTTTGTAGCAGTTGCTGCGGCGCGGTGCCTGCGCGCAGTGCGTAAACCGCATCGCCGCAGAGCAGGATGGCGTCGTTGGCGGCGAGCAAACGCAGGCAGCTGGCCAGGCGATTGTCGCCGAAGGGCGAATGGCTGATTACATGCAGGGTCGTCATCTGAGCGTTACCACTTGGTCAAAACGGCCAATCAATGCCGCCAGCGCTGCATCATCCAGCAGCTCGACCGGCAAGCTCAGGCTGGCCGGGTCCAGGCCGCGTTCAGCCACACTGTGGGCACACACGAACAGCTCTTCTACGCCAAACATCGGCAGCGCCTGCAGGTTGGCGGCGAGGTCTTTGAGCTGCAGCGAGGCCGGTTGCTGGGCAGCGGCGAGCTGGAACACGCCGTCATCCATGAACAGCATGCCCAGCGGCAGATCAAAGGCGCCGCCAGCCAGGGCGATGTCCAGCGCTTCGCGTGCGGACGGGCCGCTCCACGGTGCCTGGCGGCTGATGATCAACAAGGATTTGGCCACTTCAATCGCCTCCAAAACAGACCAGACGGTCGGCAACCTGCGCCGCCTCGTGCAACTGGCCCAGCCCCGACAGCTCCCAGGGTGCCGGCAGGTTCACGGCAGGGCGCTGGTAGCGGTTGGCTTCGGTCGCATCCAGCACGCCGCGGCGCAGGGCGGCAGCGATGCACACCACCGCGTCGAGCTGGTTGCCTTCGATGAACGCACGCCACTGCGCAGCCACATCCAGTTCATCCTGCGGCGTGACGACGTTGGCCGAGGCGCTGTGCACCCCGTCCTGATAGAAGAACAGGCGGGCAATCTGATGCCCGCCGGCCAGCGCCGCCTCGGCGAAGCGCAGGGCGCGACGTGAGGAGGGCGCATGGGCCGGGGAAAAAACCGCGATGGCGAATTTCATGGGAGGCTCTTGCAACGTGATCCGACCATGATAAAGCAAAACAACCCCGCCACCGCTACTGGCGGGGCAATGCTCACTGTTGCGCCTTGCTCTCGGGCAAGAACCAGTTCAGTACCAGCGCGCAGATGCCACCGGTGGCCACGCCCGATTCCAGCACGTTACGCAGCGCCGACGGCATGTGCGCAAGAAACTCCGGCACCTGCGCCACGCCCAGGCCCAAGGCCAGCGATACCGCGATGATCAGCAGGGCACGCCGGTCCAGCCGCGTGCTGGCGAGGATATTGATCCCCGAAGCAGCAACGGCGCCAAACATCACCATCGCTGCGCCACCGAGCACCGGCTCCGGCACTGCCTGAATCACCCCGGCAACGCTCGGGAACAAACCCAGCAATACCAGCATTGCAGCGATCCAGATACCAATGTGGCGGCTGGCAATCCCGGTCAGCTGAATCACGCCATTGTTCTGCGCAAAGATCGAACTCGGGAAGGTATTGAACACCCCAGCCAGCAGCGAGTTGGCGCCGTTGACCAGCACGCCACCCTTGATCCGCTGCATCCAAACCGGGCCTTCGACCGGCTCACGCGAAACCTTGCTGGTCGCCGTTACGTCACCTATGGCTTCCAGCGACGTCACCAGATAGATCACCAGCATCGGAATGAACAACGCCCACGAGAAACTCAGGCCAAAGTGCAACGGCGTCGGCACTTGGAACAGCGCCGCCTCGTGCATACCGGTAAAGTCCAGCCGGCCCATGTAACCGGCCAGGGCATAGCCCGCCGCCAGCGCGATGACGATGGCGCAGCTGCGCATCCACACCACCGGGATGCGGTTGAGCAGCACGATGATCGCCAGCACCACGCCCGACAGCAGCAGATTTTCGCCGTTGGCAAAAGTGCCATTGGCCATCGCCGTGAAGCCACCGCCCATGCTGATCAAGCCGACCTTGATCAAGGTCAGACCGATCATCAGCACCACGATGCCGGTCACCAGCGGGCTGATCAGGCGTTTGATAAAAGGCAGAATGCGCGACACGCCCATCTCGACGAAGGAGCCGGCAATCACCACACCAAAGATCGCCGCCATCACACCCTCAACCGGCGTGCCTTGCTTGACCATCAATGCACCACCGGCAATCAACGGCCCGACAAAGTTGAAACTGGTGCCCTGTACGATCAACAGCCCCGCACCAAACGGCCCGAAGCGGCGGCATTGGACGAAGGTGGCAATCCCCGAGATCACCAGCGACATCGATACGATCAGATTGGTATCCCGCGCGGAAACACCCAGCGCCTGACAGATCAGCAGGCCCGGGGTAACGATCGGCACGATGATCGCCAGCAGATGCTGCAGGGCAGCGAGCATGGCAATCAGCGGCCGCGGCTTGTCCTCCAGGCCAAGGACCAGTTCATTGTCAGGCGCTGCCGCGCCGGGCCCTTGTTCGATCGAACTCATGGGTAGCTGCCCCGGAAGAAAAAAGGAGCGCATTCTAAGGGCCGCTGGCTGATTCGGGTAGCCTAAATGCAGCGGTTCAGCCCAGCGTCTGGCTGGATACGGCTGGTAATGTCGGCCACCGCCAAACGTCGCCCACAAAAAAGCCCGCCGAAGCGGGCTTTTTTGCGTTACCGGTCAATCAACGATCAGTCATCACGACCCATGATGCCGAACAGCTGCAACAGGCTGATGAACAGGTTGTAGATCGATACATACAGGCTGATGGTCGCCATGATGTAGTTGCGCTCGCCGCCGTGAATGATCGCGCTGGTCTGGAACAGAATGCAGACCGACGAGAACAGCACGAAACCAGCGCTGATCGCCAGCTGCAGGCCGCTGATCTGGAAGAAGAAGCTCGCAACCACCGCGCCCAGCAGGACGAAGAAGCCAGCAGTGATGAAGCCGCTGAGGAAGCTCATGTCTTTACGGCTGATCAGCACGTAGGCCGACAGACCACCAAACACCAGTGCAGTCATGGCAAATGCCGAGCTGACCACTTCCGCACCACCGGCCATGCCGAGGTAGCGATTGAGGATCGGGCCAAGAATGAAGCCCATGAAGCCGGTCAAAGCGAAGGTCGACACCAGGCCCCAGACTGAGTCACGCAGTTTGGCAGTGAGGAAGAACAGGCCGTAGAAGCCGATCAGCACCACGAAGATGTTCGGGTAGCCGACACGCATCTGCTGCGCAACGAACGCCATTAGACCGCTGAATGCGAGGGTAAGCGCCAGCAAGCTGTAGGTGTTACGCAGGACCTTGCTGACCTCCAGCTGCTCGGCCTGCTGGCCGTGTTGTAGGGCATAATCCTGTTCGCGCATGGCGACACTCCTGTGGGTAGAAACCTATGGATGCTGAGAGCATACCAGAGCCACCGCAGGCCGCGACACAGAGAGTTTGACAGCGTGTTTCATTACGGTATTATGGCGCCCGCTGTATCCGGAAGCGTGGCCGAGTGGTTTAAGGCAACGGTCTTGAAAACCGTCGATGGGCAACTATCCTAGAGTTCTTATCTAAAGCCCCTTCTAGTTGCATCTTATAGCGCCGTTGTCCAGTGGCGCTACGAACACCCCGGGAAATTGGCAGAGTGGTTGAATGCACCGGTCTTGAAAACCGGCGAACGTGAGAGCGTTCCCAGGGTTCGAATCCCTGGTTTCCCGCCAAACATCAATGAATTAAGGGCCTAGAGCAATCTAGGCCCTTTTTTTCGTCTCGATTTTCTTAACCCCGACCTCGCTAAGCCCACAAGAAAACTAAAGCGTGCAACGTTTTTGTTGCGTGTTGTTGCGTCTTGTTGCAGTATCGCCATCCGTTGCAACTGGTAGTTGCATCTTAGGGGTTTGCCCATTCCAGCAAACCTACATCCAAGACGGGGGCTTAATGGCTGCAGTGGTAGATGTGTCGATCAGCATCATGGAGACGTTTCGCGCCGGAAGGCCAACGTACCGCATGCTTTCTGCTGACGTGGTGACCAGCGAGTTCTTTGACACCTGGATCTTCGAGCTCTCGAAGCGTCAGGCCTGGAACACCGTGAAATCCTATGGCCCAGCAGTGCTGCTGTTCATCCAATACATCCAGGTGGTCGCCGATCGGAATGGGGGCCTCACGCCTTTGCTTCTGACTGAAGCGATCGAGGGGTACGAGAATTTCCTGGCTTATGGCACGGGCAGTACTGTCAAGCTGAGCCGATCCGTCGCGAGGATTTTGGGTAACCGGAAAATGGGGGGTAGCTCGATCCGGAAGCACCTTACTGCCGTCAACAACTTCATCGACGCGAGTGAGACTTTCAGAAAGGCAATCTTTCAGCTCCAGGAGACCGGCTACGTAGGCAAAGATCTCATTTCAGCGCTGCCGGCAATCACCTCCCAGTACGTAGCTGCGCCCAGGAAGATCAGCGTTGCAATCGGCAACAGTAGCTGGTTGGCAGGATGCATAGCGGGTGGGGCAAAACGGATACGACAGGTGGGGCTGGTCGCCACCTCCAAGCCGTCAACCATGGCACATACTGATAGCTATGGTGGCGATGAAAAAGTCTTTCCGATTGACCTATGTGTGAAGCTTATTGAGAGCGCGACGTGCCTCAGGGACAAGACGCTATGGTCACTGCTAGCGGCGTGCGGTTGCCGTATCTCAGAAGCGCTGACTATGTTTACGTCTGATGTATGTATCTATCCTGGGAAGCCAGCTGACAGCTACGTTCAGATCATCGATCCGAACAGTCGAATCAAAGAGCTGTCCCGCTTCATGACCGATGTGGCTATCAGCAAGCTGAGCCACAAAGGGCGTTTGCACCCCGAAACCTTCCTGATAGAGCCGTTCGCTTCTCATTTTTGGGTGAATCTAGATCTTTACATCGCCGAACAGCGTGCTCTGGAAATGAAGCGCCACAGGCCTGTATCGCATCGCTTTCTGTTTAGAAATCTTCTCAACGGAGAGGGCATGCCATCCTCCTATCAAGCCGTGTGGGAGCGCTTCAACGCAGCCGCTAAAGCGTTGACGGGTGAGAGCTATGGATTTCATTCTCTTCGCCATATGTATGCATACTACTTGCACAACCACTGCCCAAATCCTTTCAAACCTGGTGCGTTTGGCTTCGAGCTTGGCGTTGTCCAGAAATTACTTGGGCACTCCTCTGCTACTGCAGTCGAGCGGTATGCGCGCAAAGATAGCCACATGCTTCGAGCGTCCATGGCTGCGATGAACCTTATGAGAATGCGAGATAGTACCTTCAATGTAGCTAAGGTACAGATTGAGCACTTGAGGCAGCAAATTGCTCATCTTGAAAAATTTGTAAGCAGCGAGACTTGATCTACCTTTGGTGCTATTTGGCCCCTGTAAATAACGTCTAGTCAAAAAACGCGCGGAATATCCGGGTGCACGTAATTATAAAGTGCGGCCTGCGGGCTTCTCTTGTCCAAAATTCGCTATTTCGTTCTGCTTAAAGAGTAAACATGGTATGAAGATTTTATACAAAAACTCGATGATGTGGTTGATTCCTGGGTCGGAGATCGCATCTGCGATTCAAGGCGCTTGCAAAGAGGTCAGAGCTTTCTATCAGGAACACTCTTCAGGGGTAACTCCCGATGCAACCTATCAGGTTGATAGCTATTTTCAGGGGGCGTTTATTAACTTCTCGTTGTGGGAGAAATCTCACTATCGCGCGCTGGTGAATTGCTGCACTGATGATCCCGATGCGAAATTCGCGGATGTTCATCCCCAGCTGACTTCGTGCACTCCACGGCAAGAACAGGCCCTCGCAAATTTCTTCAAGCTAGTCTTTATTCTCATGTGGTCGAGGAGGCAGGTCATCCTGCCTCTTTCGATGAGGGCCGTAAGCCACCTGGATAGCGTCCTCGAAAAAGTGATCGCATTGGGTGGCGCGCCTGCGCTCCAACAGATACGAAAGAATATGAATCATGACAAGTTATACGCCAGCAAGCACGATCGTCATTTTGACAAGAGCGCTTATACACGTTGGACTAAGCTGTTGCTAAGTGGTCAGGTTTACTCTTCAGATGATTTGACTCGGGAGTACTGTGTTGCGGTTTATAAAGATAGTATTGGGCGAAAAAAGCCTCTTGGTCAATACCGTGTGTTGCAGTTCCTGTATTTTTTGGCCGGGGATAACGTTGCAGCTCGGGAAATGGTAGAAGAGGTTGTCACGGAAGTCAGGAGGGAAATCGACGACGTCAATAAAATTGCTCGGGAAAACAGGAAGAAGCCTGCAAAAAAGGCCGCTGCAGACATCGCGTTTGACGAGGGCGTCGAGTATGGGAATGGCATTAAGCCCGTAGATCTTGATGCTCTTTTCACTCGTTGCGTCAAGTCGTACATGCTTAAACCTGTATTTGATATGCAAGAGGGTGGTGCGAAGTTTTATGCTAGGTTGCCTGAGAAGGTCAGGGTCTTCTGTGCTGGAGTGGACGCCACCTTCCGATCATTTGTAAAATCGAAGCGGTTGCAAAGCGAAAAAACTCAGATTTTTCTGCTGAATTTGCAGTTGGCATACTTGTCGACCTATCTGCCTAATTTCTTCCTGGCTCGCGATGGAGATCTGCGAAATTACCCGGCGTCTTTCAATGATTACGATTGCGTGTTGTATTTTACTCGTGAGGCTAACTTTGTAGATGGGGTTCTTGTGTATGAGAAAGAACCTCCCATGACATTTCTGAAGTTTCTTGAGTGCTACGCTAAGTTTAACGATTGGGGGAATGAGTCGTGGTATTCGCGCGTCCTTTGTGCAGACGAGTTTTGTGATTGGGTGCAAGAGCACCGGTTCACCATCCCAAATGCTGATCGCTTTACCAATAATTTCTCGTCAGCCTGCTATCCACCGTTGAGGCGGCGGAACGGTACAGTCAAACGGCCAATTCCCCGAGCGTACTTTGGTGCCTTTGTGAGTATGCTTTATTCCATGGAATATTTGGTTATGCACCTGAATATGATGGCTGACGGTCAAATGCCAGGGGTCATTCAGGGGTCGCTGTATCAACCTAGCCTGGCCGAACTACAAGAATCTTCTGAATGGGAGTCGATGTGGGGTAGGGGGGAGGCTCGGGTCACGGTTATTGATCAGAGTAAATTAAACTATTGTCCTATTTTCTACTGCGATGGAAAAATCCATAAGTTTGAATTTCTTCCCCGCTTCTATCGTACGATCGATTATGAAATTGGGGGCGAAGTTGTGCCAAGGATCGTGCCTAATCACGTTCGCCTGACGCAACTTATGTGTGAGACAGGCCTTCGTCAGAAGCATCTCATCTGGCTTGATAAGGATCGATACGATTGCATGCTGGATCGCAGCAGTGGTAGCCAGCTGTCGCCGCTGTTTGTTAGTAGTGATAAGTCGCATGGCGAGTGGACTGCGATTGTTGCTCGTCCGGTGATGGCCATCCTTGACAGGCAGAGGAAATGGTACGGACAGTGCAGTGCGCAAAACTATAGCGAGCCTTTATGGTATGGAAATAAGGAGAGCTCTAAATTTGGCAAATTCAAGCCATTGTTCAGAATGCCGCTGGAAGGGCAAAATAGTTGGGCTAGCTATCGATATTATCCTGTGATGCTGTCGATTTTGCAGTGCTTTATTCATAATCAACTCAAAGATCTGAAAGTCCCTGACCTGGTCTTCGTAAGAAGGAGAAATGGTGGGGGTGAGATCCCTATTGTTTACACCGACGAATTCTTTGCGGGGATCACTGTTGACTCTATGGTCAGTGATTATACGCCTCACGGGCTGCGCGCTGGCTTCGTCTCGGAAGCAGTCAGGTTCCTCCCTGCATGGGTTGTCGGTCAATATATGACAGGTCAGTCCGAGCCGCATGTGTGGTATTACTCTGTATTTGAAGAAGATGACCTTCCGAGTCACCAGAAACTACTAGCGAATTATTTGCTGAAAAATACTGAGAAACTCAATGATGCAGAGGCTCCGGAGCTGGCTGCTGCGGTCATCAAGCTCAATGCACGATTAGCTGCTGACATCAAAACTGATCCCGCTCAAGCTATTAAAACGCATGGGCTGATGAGCTTGATTGGAGTGAAGGAAGATCAAAGCGGAATTGAGATTCTAAGGGCTCGTAAGGATACGGTATTTGCCTTCAACCCAACTCACATCTGTCCATTCAACAATCGGTGCCCCAAAGAGATTCTGGAGCTGCTGGGGGCTGGCAGGCCCTGTGATATGTGTCATTACGCCATTCGCGGAGTTTGTCACCTACCGACGATCAGTGCCGAAAAGGACAAATGCAAGGAGTTAATGGTAGAGGTGCTTCGCAAGCTGCAACATTATCGGAATCTGAAGCGCACCGCAGCTGATCGGCAGGTGATCGAGACGCTGAGTGAGGATCACGATAGATATGCTCGTGAGGTCTTTGCGTACGAGGCTATCGAGCAGCAGCTGTACCAAATGGCACTCAATGGGCAGGCGGATAAGCTGTTCGTGCCCAGGAAGGATGATCTGTTGATCCACTTCAAGCGGGTGGAGCTCACCGAGGGGGAGCATTTGGTCAAGCGTCTCATCGACGTCCAGAATTTTCCGGACGCATCTAGCGCCGATCTGGACACTAAATTCGCCTATCTTCGAGCAATGTTGCAAATGAAGCAGGGGGATCTAGATAGCGTCCTCAATATCAGTGAGCATCCACCAGGCGTGGCGTTAGCTTCGCAAATTGGCAGTATGGTAAATTCACAGGCACTAGACGTTATGGACGTCTTCAAGATCAGTCAGGCGGCAGCCAAACCGCCAGTGCCCGTGAAACCCGATTTGCTGATAACCAAGAGGATCGGGCACGGCCAAGTGGAGAAACACGATGCTGAACCCGAAAAAGGACACGTTCGATGAGTATAGGGAAAATCATAGACAACAGCGTATAGAGTTCATTAGGAAGGCACTGATTGTTCTTTCTAATGCTAAGTATAATAATGTTACCAGGTTAGCCAAGGATGTGGCTAAGCTGGTAACGGAGTTTGAGTTGAAAGCGTTCTTCGCTCAGATGGGTTCAGAGCGTGAGGAGCTTTGTAAGCCTGTGAGCCACGTTACGCTGCTCAGGAATACAAGTTACCGTAAGCTACTTGAAGACTTTTTGGGGATGGAGGCCTCCGTGGAGGCAATTTCAGGTAGTGTCATAACCGATATAGAAGCTTTAAGAATACGCAATGCGAGCCTTGAGTCGCAGAATTTATTGCTTAAAGAAAAGATTAGAAGCATTGATTTAGTAGCTTTGCCAGCGCAGGGAAAGATAGACCAAGCTGTGGTGGATGAGTATGAGATTTTAAGGCATGCGTTGGTTACATTCTTAAAGATGATTGATGGCATGGTAGAGCAAGCGGCAGATATATATAAAACAGTTCTAGAAGGGGAGGAATCCGAAAACTTCCCAGAGCCAGGGTTTTATGGGCCGTGGGCTAAGATATCGACATTGGATGAGCTTAGAGAGCTAGATAGAATTAGGAAACGATTGGGTTAAAGAGCATTCAAGTTTTTCCCTTTTTAACTTTGCTCGGAATTTTCCGGGTTTTAGTGTGTCCGCTATAAATCAATGGGCTAAAAGTCAGTCTCCCTTGCTTTATATTTTGTGCTATTAGATATCAAGCGGTTTTAAGAGCATTTAGATGGCGTGGGTGACGGGGGTAAGTAGGTAGAGTGCTTGACTTTATAATATCGCTCCGCTGGAAGCTCACCTTGCCGGTGGTTCTGCTGAGTTGCATCGCCATTCATAAATGGCGCAGTGTTAGAGCGAATTAGGCGTTTGAGGTTAGTTCTTGGTTAAAGCATGATGGCTTCACTCAGTATCTAATTCTTCAACCTATCTGACGATTTTCCAAGCCTTGACTCCTTGGTTAGGTGTTATTGGTTTCAATGATATTTCAATGACTCCTCTAACTATTTTCTGTTGATACGCAACCTTCCTTCATCGCTCACTCTTTCATCTATTCCGGGTCATGTGAATTAGCAGAGTTTCGTCCATTGATAAACTCAACACAGAAACTTGTAGCGTTTGAGTACAAATGTACTCTTTAATGGAGGAGCCAGGCGGTTGTGAAGATTTCTGGCAGCAAAAGCTGATCGGCGTTGCAGCTGTGGGATGGCCTTACGCTGCTTAAGTTGGCTAATGCACCCACAGCGTTGTTGTACTGGCCGCTGGCCATTCTTTCCGGATATGCTCCTGCCACAGCATCACATCCAGCCCTACGCGGAAATGGCCATCGGCTCTGCAGGCTGCAATTGATGCGTAATTGTCGTCTGGGCGCATGCCGAGGCGGGTGGTTCCTCTTCCTGCTTAGGACGGGGCGGATTCCATGGAGATGGCATGAGCTTTTTTTCAGACGAAGAGATTGATTCACTCAAGATCACACGGATGATCTTGCATGTAGTGGGTACCAAGGACTTCGCGGCCATGCCAGAGCGGGCTCTGGAGGAGGAAGCGTTCTTCATCGGCAAGATCGTAGACATGGCCACCGCGCCGGTCTTCATGTTCAAAGCGGTATCGGTGACCCGTAACGAGGTCGAGGCGATCGCAAGTGCGGACACGTCCTTCGTGGCCGGCGCTCAGGCCCTAGCCGCCAGTTTCAACCGTGCGCACGTGGGCGGCAGTGCTGATGGCGTTCTGTTGATGTTCGAGCTGTCGGTCGCAGACCCGGATGTGAAGATCTACAGCCTGATCAAGTACGACTACAAGCTTGCGTTGGAGCAGAACGACGGTGCTCCAGGAAAGAAGCTGCGGCGTATCGTGAATGCTTTGGTAGACGAGAAAAAGGCCATTCAGAAAACGGCACTGATTCGGGTGATCAGCGGGGTTGCCGACCAGAACATTTCGGCTACCGATCGCACCAAGCAAGGGGTGGATCTTGCCGACTACTTCGCCGATTTCTTGGCTGTGAGCAGAGCAGTCTCGGACACTGAGCTGAGCGAGATAACCCGCAAAGTCCTAAAGGCTGCACTGCAGACCTGCATTGAGCACCTGCCCGGTCAGGATATAGCCAAGGCGCTGCAGCGGGCCCAAGCCAACTTGGGCACTCGTCGACGCATTGATGAAGAGACGATCGTTGAGGCAGTGATGATGGCAGCGGGTCATCCTGAGGATGAGAAAATAGCCAACCGCCTGGAGCGTGAGACTCGGAGTCGTGTCAGGAAGAGCAAGCTTCACGAGCTGAGCTTCAAGCCCGACCGCCGGATCCTCCGTCAGCCCTACATGCGCAAGATCGTCACGGCTGAGGGCGTCACCATTCTCTTCCCTGATCGGAAGGAAAATCCCAACGTCCAGGTGATACAGCTCGACGGAGATAAGAAACAAATCATCGTCGATACAGATCGAGTCAAGGAGGACAGCGTTGTCACACCAAAGCCTGGCCAGCCTGATTAACGAGCTATCGCGCAAGCGTCAGGCCCTAATCACAGAGGGCAACCTTACCCTCATCGTTTCCGACCTATCAGCGGAAACTGCTCGGTCGATCAAGAAAGCCGCTGTCGATGCTGCCTGGTCATTCACGATTTACGACTGCGCGAGTAGCGAAACTGACGTCGATGACGAGGATGAAGATTTCGGGCCGTTCCGCGTTGAGCTGGAGAAACCACTTCCGGAAGACCATGTCCAGGAACAGGCCCTCTATGTGGCGACGGAAGTAGGCTTCAAGGCGTTCCTGGTCAATGGACACGCTGCTGCACGTTGGCACCTGCTTGGCCTCACTCAGCCTTTCAATACCAGAGCGAGGGCATATTGTGGTTGGGGTGAAGGGGGCGACTACACCGAATCACAGGCGACCAAGTCACCTCGGCTCCTGGTGAAAGAATCAGCGACCCTCCGCAAAGTACCGGAGGATGTGCGCCATTGGTTGCTCGCAGAAGGACACCATCTCGATGAGACTGATCCTTTACACATGCTCTGGGCAGGGCAGGCGTTCGGTGCTCTCAGCCGTTGCTTTGCGAACGAAATCGACACCAGTGGTAGCAAGCTCACTTTCAAAGGCCCGCCCAAGCTCAATCTGACAATCCCAGAGTCGATAGATGGGACTTCATCCATCTCGCTTACAGACTTCGAAGTTGTCCACGAAGCAGCGGCATGGGTGTTCGATAACGCGCGGGAAGCAGAGGTGAAGCACATCCTGCTGTCCGCCGAAATTGCGCGTTCCGGTCGGGCGGACGGGGAGGTACAGGAGTACTTCAGGGAGAACATGGCCGCTGCCTTGGACTGCGCGAGAATCGCTTATCAGATGGCGGTCTCGGAAATCACCAAAGACACCCTGAAGTCCCTGACAGATCTTCGTAAGGCCGTGACGGAGGAAACGTCGAAGGCCACAGACGCGACCCGGCAAGCAATCGCAGCGATCTCCACGGCGCTGACCGTTGGCCTGGGCCTGATCGCCGCGAGGCTCACATTGCAGATCAACCCGTACCTGATCTCGATCGTCATGGCGGTCGCAGTTGGATACACGGTACTGAACGTGATGTCGGGCCGTAAGTTCATCAACATCCAGCGAAAGCTTCGCAAGGACTGGCAGCCAAAGCTGTATCGCTTTTTGCCTGAAGGCGAATTCAAGAAAATGGTAGCGGATCCCATTGAGCAAGCCGAAGGGCTCTTCTACAAGGTGAGTCGTCTGGGTATTGCGATGCTTGGGGTCGCGGCCATGGGTATTTCCGTTTACGCCTTTACCTACAGCGCTCCTCCACCCTCATCGTCGACGTCTGTAGTTCCCCCGTCCCAAGTTTCAGCAGCTCCAACAGCCCCGCAGACGTCTGCCAGCGACACCGCGACTCAGCCTCAAATCAAGTCTCAGCCAGCCCCTGTTTCTCGGCCCGAAATTACACCGCAGCAAAAGCCGGCGTCTCAGCCTGAAATAATGCCTCAGCCTGAGATAAAGCCACAGCCAACCCCGGAGCTGAAAGAAACCGTCCCAAAAACGGGAGGCCCCGGTCAGGCTTGATCAGGGGGTTTTTCGCTGCGCGGTCAATGATGTATAGCCCAGAGAGGGTTGCGTGAAAGCCGACGAACTAAGCGCCAGGGGTTGATCACAAAAACGAAAAAAGCCCCATTAGGGGCTATCTCAACTCGTCACAAACATCCTGTTTGTAGCGCAACTCGACCCAGGCACATTGCAATGCTGTGTTGCTCGCTAGTTGAAGAGGGAACCGTGGGTGGATGGATTTACTGTATGCTCATACAGTGCCCGTGTCAACCACTTTGTCAGCAAGCTCTTTAAGGAATGTTCACCACTCTGCTGGTGCAAAGCTCAACATTTGCTCGGAAAAGTTCCCGAACAAAGGCAAGCGTCCGTGGAGTTCACCTCGGTATCCTGCTTGCGGCAACAACTCAACAATCGCCCCATGTAGAGAGTCGAGATGCACGGGTTTAGGCAAATATTTCGCATTTGGGCGCAGAAACCCAGGCGGAATCACAGTATTGCCGGACATAATAATTACGTGCAGATAAGGCCATCGAAACCAAATCGTTCGAACCAAGACCAAGCCATCGAGCCTGCCCGGCGTGCGCACGTCAGTGATGATCAAGGAAAACGATACCGTCCCCTCCAGTGCTATCAGCGCTTGATCGGCGGTGGGGCATTCGTCGACCACATGACCGAGGATCGTACAGCCTCCGCCATCAATGAGCGCAAAATTTTTTCGTCCTCGACCAGGAGTACATTTAGCGTCACGAAGAAGCTCCCAGAAGGAGCTGGACAGGATGTTAAGCAAGTTCCAAGTTTGTGCTGACCGGCTATGCCACCACCTATTTCCAGGACTAATCTTGAACCGCACGGCGGCGGCATCGGTATTCCCCTCTTCCAGCTAATTCAAGGACAACGATGAGACTGCACGAGTTCATCCTTAAGCACACCGAGCAAATATTGTCAGCTTGGGAGAGTTTTGCTCGAACTGTGGAAACCGCGTTGCCTGCGATGGACGCCAAAGGGCTGAGGAATCACGCTCAGCACATATTGACGACGGTAGCTGAGGATATGCAAAGGCTCAATCCGAGCGGCAGCAGCTCAAAAAATCCCATGGTCTTGGCCCAGTGACGGAGGGGGATGCACCCTCTCAGACGCATGCGATGACACGATTCGTCGCAGGATTTTCCATGGATCAGATGGTTTCAGAGTATCGGGCTCTTCGATCTAGCGTTCTCAGGCTGTGGCTGGCCAACCATCGGATGGACGCAGAGCACGATATGCAGGACATGATCCGCTTCAATGAAGCCATAGACCAAGCGCTAATCGAGTCTATTGCTACTTTTGGCCAGGCAGTTGAGTCCACACGCAAAACGGTTCTAGGGGTGTTAGGTCACGATCTACGCTCACCATTGGGCGCTGTGTTAATGGCCAGTGACCTGCTTCTCGGGAGCGAAAATCTGGCAGCCAGGGAAAAAAAGCTGGCAGCGCAGATTAACGCGAGTGTGCGTCGAGCTAACCACATGGTGGGCGACTTGCTCGATCTAGCTCGTAGTAATCTTGGAGGTGGCATACCCGTAAATCCGGAGGACGCTGACTTACGCGCCCTTTGCGCGTCTGTTGTAGGAGAGCTTCGTATCGGGTTTCCCCGCGCACAGATCATTACGAACGCAAGCGATGCAGTGACGGGGATGTACGACCCGGCCCGCATGGAACAGGTGTTCACTAACCTGATTAGTAACGCGGTTCGGCATGGGGATTTAGAGCAACCGATTAACGTGACATTGTCGCGGGGTGACGACGTTGAGGTTTTCAGCGTGCAGAATCGCGGCGAACTTATTCCCTCCAGTGTAATGCCCCATCTTTTCAATCCACACGCTCGATACTCAAGTTACGCTGCGAGAGAAAAAGGTGCGTCCGCTGGCCTCGGGTTAGGCCTATTCATTGCGGCGGAAATCGTCTCGGCCCACGGTGGAAAAATCGAGGTGGTGTCAACGGTTGAGCAGGGAACAGTATTCAAAGTGCTGCTACCGATTACCTAATGAGGTCTACACCATTCTGTAAGAGTCTACGGGCTACGCCAGCACGGCTGAACAGACGCCCACTTATGCGGCAACAGTTCGGTAATCTCACTCGCCCGCTGCGTCGGCAGGCGTGTAAGAACATCCTTAAGATAAACGTACGGATCATGACCGTCGAGCCGCGCCGACTGGATCAAACTCATGATCGCCACCGCGCGTTTACCGCTGCGTAATGAGCCCGCGAACAGCCAGTTCGAGCGTCCAAGGGCCCACGGGCGGATTTGGTTTTCAATCCAGTTGTTGTCGATGGGCACACCGCCATCATCTAGATAACGCGTCAGCGCTATCCAGCGTCTGAGGCTGTAATCCACGGCCTTGCCGATGGCCGATCCCTCAGGCACAAGCTGCCTCTGGGCGATCATCCAGGCATGAAGTGCGTCGATAATCGGCGCTGCCTTTTTCTGCCGTATTCGCTGTCGGACATCCGGCTTCAGCTCGCGGACTTCTCGTTCAACTTCGTACAAGGCCCCGATGTAGTGCAGCGCTTTCTCGGCAATCTGGCTTTTGTTGGTCACGTGCAGGTCGAAGAACTTGCGGCGTGCATGGGCCATGCAGCCGATCTCCGTGAGGCCCAGTTCAAAGCCTGCCTTGTAGCCAGCGAAGTCGTCGCAGACTAGCTTGCCGTTCCAGTGGCCCAGGAAGGCTCGGGCATGTTCACCAGCACGGCTCGGACTGAAGTCATAAACGACGGCAGCCAGATTGGAAAACTGGCTGGTGGCATAGGCCCAGACATAAGCACGATGAGTTTTCTTCGCGCCAGGTGTCCGCATTTGTACCGGCGTCTCGTCGGCGTGGACGAAGCCATGCGTCAGCACGGCTTCGCGCAGCGCATCAACAGCGGTTGTAATTGGACGCCGCAGTTGCCCACCCACTGCGCCAAGGTCGAGCCAGCAATCTACAGTCCGGCGCGGCCAAAGATTTTCTCTTGGCGATACAGCGGCATATGGCCACTCGTCCGCTCAAGCGTCACCCGGATACTCGAATAGATTGACAGGCCGGCTTTAGACCCAAATACTGACCGAAGGGTATGCAAAACAGTCTTCTGGGTATGTTCCGTTCTGGAGCTCCAGCAGGCCGATCGCGGGCCATACCGGCACTGGCAACCACGAGGTACACGCTGTGGATAAATACGTTGGACTGGATGTGCTCATCATCGGAGGAGGGGCTGTAGGGGTCTGCTCAGCCTACTTCCTGCAAAAGGCCGGTATGCGAGTCACCTTGATTGAACAATCAAGGGTAGGTCTCAAAGGGCCGCGCACCCCCTTCGTTGATTGCATCGGCGGCGGTGATAAGAGGTCAGAGCTTGCTAGGCGCGGAAGCGAGCTGGTGTCTCCCCTGTTCGAGGATCTTGGTTATAAAATGCGACTGGTGAGCCGGTTCTGCTTCACCTCTCAGTCGACGATCACGGCTCATAGTGTGCGGAAAGGCACCTTAGGTAATGAGCTTTCGATGCATGAAATGCTTATGGACTTGAGGAATGTCGTAAACGATCGGGGCGGGCGGATTTTTGAAGAGCTCGAAGTAACTGAGCTCATCATGGCTGACGATAAGGTCGTTGGTGCATCGACGCCCGTTGGCCAGTTCTTGGCAGATGAAACCATTATTGCTGCGGGCGTCCTCAGTTCCAAATTCGAAGGGTGCCTGAACCTTGATTTAAGGCTCAAAGAGGAGCGCATCGCCGCAGGCGATGATCTAGTAGATGTACCTGTTACACCTTATGGCAAACCTTACCTGGGACGTCCTGAAGGAATAAATGGCGCAATTGTAGCTGTCGGGCATGACGTGGACGCGATCTGCGCTATAGGAGTAGGGCAGATTGTTGCGGACTTGGTTTCCTCTCCAGTCGCGGGAGAAGGGTTCACATTGAAAAAAAGGATCACGGCACGAGATATACCTTGGGCTGGCGTTTGACTAGGGTCGTGCGCTTCACGGTTTAAATCAAGCTGCGCCAAGTTAAATCTCGTCTATAGTGCTGACGGCCCTGTAGGCGAGATTGATAATAAGGCACCTATAGTGCTAGTGCTATTTGCATGTCTTGGTTCAATAAGTCTGTGTGTAGGTTAATGGGCTTCCTTTTGAGTGTATAAGGGTTAGTGGATTCACAAACCTTTTTTGATTCCTAATGGTTTTATAAAATAGATGTGTGGGGACGCGCGCCTCGATTGGTATTGGCTTGATTCTTTCATATCCCAGGCGCTCAGCTCCCGGCAGTAATTGGCAATAAGCCAGAGAAGGTCTCATTCAATGAATGCATTTTCTCTGATTTAAGTTGGTCGTCCAGTCGGGATGCAATTCAATGATTGCCGGGATATTGTCGGCGGCTATGATCATGCACTTTCTTCGCTGGTCTTCAGTGCTACCGATACCTACGGCGATGATAGGTATGGCATCGGAGGGCTCGCGCTTGTATTTCCGGCCTCGCACGGGGAGGAAAAAATGGATTGGGGAGTTATCGCCGTAGCAGTGAGAACTCCACGCCATCGCTCTGGAAGTGGGCCTAGGGGAGGGGCGAGCCGCTAGGCCTGGCCAGTGACGTCACCGAGCTAGGGTGATGCCATAAAGACCCGTAAATCATTTTTACGTACCCGCTGGACAAAAAAAAGTACCTAGAATACAGTCGAGTCATCGGGCCGTCTCGGTGGATGGCACGGGCAACATTCCATAGGAACCAGCAATGACTACAGAAAAACGGTATTGGAGCACCTCGGTTAGCGACGTCGAGGAGTCCGCTGTCTACATCCGGGGCTATGACCTGGGCGATTTGATCGGGAAGCTGAGCTTCGCTTCGGCGACCTATCTGCTGATCCGTGGTCGCCTGCCGAATGCCGGCGAGTCCAAGATGATCGATGGCATTCTCTGCTCGGTCTTGGATTACGCGTTGAAAAAGCCTGGTACTGCGGCTGCCCGCTTCTGCGTTTCCAGCAACCCGAGCATGGTCGCGGGTTTGGCCACCGCAGTTTTGTCGGCTGGTGAGTATTCGCTGGCCCCTGATCAAACTGGCAACTTCCTGAACGCTACCTTCTCGCCAGACGTAAACGACTTCGAGGCCTCGGCCAATGCCTTGGTAGAAGGTATGCGTGCGCGCAAGGAGCGCGTTCCAGGGCTGGGCCACCCGGTCTTCCGATTTACCGACCCGCGAGCCCAGCAACTCAAGGCTCTGGCTGTTGAAACCGGTGTATGGGGCGATATCTGCGAATGGTATGAGGCGGTGCACAAGGCCTTTATCACTCAAGCCAACAAGCCCGAAATCGTGATCAACGAGGTCGGCATGATGGGTGCGATTTTGGCTCAGATGGGCTTTACCCCAGCAGAGATGACTGGCCTGGCAGTGATTTCCACTATGCCAGGTGTGGTCGCACACATTTCTGAGGAGCTGCAGAGCAAAGTTCGCATTCGCGCGATCAGCGACAGTGAGGTCGACTACGCTCGCGACCGCCGTAACTTTGCGGAAGATCTGGCAAAAAGCGGGCTTTGACGTTTACTGCTGCCGCTCCCAGTGAGCGGCGGCATTTCATAGTAACTTCTTAGTTTATGTACAACGGCATCCTGTTGTACGAGGTTGGTGGTATCAATATGGGAAGTCTTGCCAGTTCGTTCGCCACCAATGCCAATATTGATAGCGGCTCGTGCAAGTCGGTAGCTGTACGGCGCACCGCATTGGAATTATTTGCGACTAAAGGGTTTCAGTCTGTCAGCCTCCGGCAGCTCGCCGATGCTGTGGGAATCCAGGCTGGCTCTTTGTACAACCACATTGAGAGCAAACAAACTCTTTTGTTTGATTTCATTGAGGAGCTCGACTCGTTGTTGTTACATGCGATCACGCAGGAACTCAAAAGTCGCCGCAATGCTATCAGTGCGCTCGAAGCCTTCGTCAAAACATACATGACCATTGCGCTTGAAAATCGCTCCCTTTATGTGTTGTCGCGACGTGAAACCTGCAATCTCTTGGCTGAACAGCAGGCAGATATCAACCGAATTCGAGTTCGAGTTGTCGAGCTCTTGTCTGGCGTTATCGCTTTAGGTCGAACGAGGGGCGTCTTTCATGCCCAAGATGACCGCATGACTGCAGGGACGATTTGCGCCACTTTGGATGGGGCGCTCACCAAGGAGTGGGGAAGCGACGTTTGCGTAGCCTCTCTGGTCAAGCAGATCCAGAAGTTCGTACTTCAAGCCGTTTTGAGCAAGCAGTAGTTTACGCGAGCGAAGCTTTGCTGAAGCTCACGTTCCCTCGGTTAATTCATAAAGCTAGGTGAGACGATGAAAAATAATAGCATCAAAGGTCTGCTGGGCATGGGCGCTTCGGTTCTGGCACTAGCCATTTCGGCTTCTGCGGTGGCGGAGGAGTGCAAACCTCTGTATACCTTCAAAACCATCACGCCTGGCGAGTTGACCGTGACTTCGGTAGTGCTCCCGCCGTTTGCCTATGATGATCAGGCCCGTCGATTCAGCGGGGTCGACGGGGAAATTGTTCAGCAGATCGCAAAGGACAGCTGCCTGAAGGTCAATCACATCGTCACCGATTCTGCCGCTTCGATTCAGTACGTCGTGGCCTCTCGATCCGACATCTCCGTCGGCGCTTGGTATCGCACCTTCGAACGCTCCAAGGTCATGGGTATCTCCGACCCAGTGTATTTGGAGCAGACCGCCATTTACTCGCGTGATGGCGCCGATACGTTCGATCAGCTCAAGGATCGCAAGGTTGGCACTGTGACTGGCTACCTTTGGGTTCCGGAGTTGAAGAAACTCTACGGTAACAAGCTTTCTCTCTATCCGAACGCTGTGGCGCTTTCTCAGGATCTGAACAGTGGCCGAATCGACGCTGCGGTCAACACCTATGCAATCGGCGCTGAAAGTCAGAAGAAGGGCGGTGTCGGCAAGGACATTCAGATCAAGGTCGCGAAGCCGGACGAAAAGGTGAAGTCTTCAGTGTATCCGGCACAAACGGCGTTTATCTACAACAAGGGCAATCCTGAGCTGGGCGCCGCGATTAACGCAACCATCAAAAGCTTGCGCGAGTCGGGCAAGCTGGCGAGCCTGCTGACTGACCAGGGTCTGAGAGCAGATGGCGCGGACGTGGGAGAGCCCCGTTACGCCGACCAGTAAGTGTGTTGAAACAAAAAGCGCCTCTTGTGAGGCGCTTTTTTTATGTTCGGTAACCGCCGGCCATCATGTCGACGTAGGTCTCAGCAATCTCCTGCGCACTCATCTTGCCATTCTCATCGAACCAAGTGTGCAGCCAGTTACACATGCCTAGGAACCCGCTCACTGCAATGTGTGTGGGCACTGGTTTGAAAAAGCCTTCCTCCACACCGCGCTGATAAACGCCCTCGATCATCTTATCGTATTCGCGCTTACGCTTGCGAATGACCAGGCGTTGCGACTCTTCAAGCTCGCTCTCGTCGCGGAAGTAGATCGCCGTCCAATCTTTGCGCTGCATCACGTTCAGTGCGTGCTGGCACAAGATCTTCTTGAGGGTCTCATCAGTCGGCAGGCCTTCCTGCAAAATTCCCACGATCGTGTCTTCGTAGCACTGGTGCATGCGATTGAAGATCTGCCACAAGATCTCATTTTTGTTTTTAAAATAGTAGTAAACGACCGACTTCGTATAGCCTAGGCTGGCAGCAACATCATTGATGGTGATGGCGCGGAACCCTTTATCAGCGAACAGGGTAGCTGCAGATGCAAGGATTTCATCCTGGACGTAGGCTTGTTTTTTTTGCTTTAGTTGGTCGCGCAAATCGACAGTATTCAAGGTAACCACCTGGATAGAGGTTTAAGATCGCTAGGCAGTTAGATTCTGCTCACGGCTGCTTCTTTGATGTCACTCGGTATGGACTTTGAAGTCCGCTGCTCCAGATCGAAATAGACCGACGTCATTTGGATTTCTGCGCACAGCTCATCCTTGGCGCTGTACATCTGATGACGAGTGACAATGGAAGAGTTGCCGACTTTTTCGACAGTGCTCGCCACCTTGAACAGGTCACCGACCTTCAATTCAGCTCTGTAATCAATTTCGTATCGAACATCTGCCCAGCCTTCCTTGCGCTCGAAGCGCCAATCGGCGTTATAGCCCAACGAGTGGATCAGGTGCCAGAAGGCCTGGTCGAACGCTGCAACATAATACTGCACGGTCATATGTCCCATTGCATCCGTTTGCGCAGGGTAAACAACACCTCTGTACGTGATTTCCATTCAGTCATCCACTCGGTTCTGGCGTGCGATAGAGAGCGACTGAAGTGGTACTTCACGCTCATTGGTTGTCCATTGTCAGTTTTATAGACCGATACGTCAAATTTTTTATCTTTCTAGTCTGGTGCCCGTAAGCCCGCGTTTGTGGGGTCGTGGGCGTCCAAAGGGGTCTAATGTCCGAGCAGAATAGCCGGTAGGGAAGGGCGGGGAAGGAAGCGGCGGAGCAGAGGTGATGGTGCAAAGCCCCCTCCAACATGCAGAGGGGGAATCCACACCGCGATTAGATTTCGCTAAGAATAACCTGCGCAGCATTGTGGCCAGGAACACCGGTGACACCACCACCGGGGTGAGTCGATGCACCACATTGATACAGCCCAGCGATCGGCGAGCGATAGTCTGCGTAATGGGCGATAGGCCGACGGAAGAAAATCTGGTCGATGCTCAACTCACCATGGTGAACGTGCCCGTCTGGAAGGTCGAACATTGCCTCCAGGTCAGAGGGCACGAGAACTTGTTTATGTAAGACAAGTTCGCGGAAACCAGGTGCATAGCGTTCAATCTGATTGACTACGATGTCGAACAACTCTTCCTTGGTCGTTTCGTCCCAAGGCCTGCCATCTCGAAGCGCGTAAGGCACATGACCGCCTAGTAGGCTCAAGGTGTGTTTGCCTGCAGGGGCTGCGGTCGGATCGAACACGCTTGGGGTCAAAATCCACATGTAGGGATGCTTGGCCATCTCACCGTGCTGGGCCGACTCGTACGCAGTCTGCAGTTCTTCTAGATTTTCCGCGATCGTGATTGAGCCGGGAGTCTGGTTATCCGAAGCCTTAAGGCCCTGCCACCTGGGCAGGCCGGACAGCGCCATGTTGATCTTGAAGGTGCTCGCTTTGGTGCGAATTCGTTTCACGGCATCAATGACTGCCGGCGGCAAATCTTGAGGTTTGAGCAAGCGCAAGAACAGGGTTTTTGCGTTCGCATTGCTGACAACAGCCTTGGCGTGGATGACCTCACCATTATCGAGGCGTACGCCTACGGCGCGTTTGTCTTTGACAACGATCTCTTTCACGGGAGCGCTGCAGCGGATAGTGACACCGTGATCCAGGCATGCTTGCTTAACCGCGTTGGCCAAAGCGCCCATACCGCCTTTGACCAGGCCGCCTGGGCCGGCCTTAGTGGTGCCGTCGCGAAGATAGGGTCGAGCGAGCACATAGGCAGTGCCAGGAACCATCGGGCCAATGTTGCCGCCGCTGCCAGAGGTGTAGCACCCAAACATTGTGAGCACTTGAGGGCTCTCGAACCAACGGCGGAGGAAGTCGTGGCAGCTCAGCGTCAGCAGATCCCAGATGTCGTAAAACATCGGGCCTGCCGCTTTCATACGCCACAACAGGGCGGCTGATTTGGTCAGGTCTTTTACCTTGCCCGTCGCGATATCAACAGGCACCTCAAACAGCAGCTTGCGAAGATGGCCCACCAGTTTCTTCATGTGCTCTACATAAGCCGGGTAGACGTCAGCGTCCTTGTCTGAGTATCGGCGGATTTCGGCGCACATCCGGTCTACGTCTGCCCAATGTGTGACGACTGAGCCATCTTGGAATGGATGAATACCGGGAGGGGTCGGAATCACTTCGACGCCGTATTTGGGCAGGTCAAGGTCAAGCATGATTTTGGGCTGCATCAACGACATCCAATAGGATGCAACCGAAAGGTGGAAGCCGGGCCACAGTTCTTCCGTGAGGGCTGCTCCGCCTACGATATTACGTCTTTCGACCACACAGACCTTTTTCCCAGCTTTGGCCAGGTACGCAGCGCATACCAGGCCGTTATGGCCGGCGCCGACAATCACAGCATCGAATTGAGACATTCTGGCAGCTCGCTTATTTACTTCGGTTGACGTGGTACTACTGCGAAGCCATCGATTTCGATCAAAACGGCTGGGTCGTAGAGCATGGGTACGGTAACCAGAGCGCTGGCCGGTGGGCACGCCTCGTTCACGTAAGAGTTTCGCACTTTCTTGAAGATGGGAAGCATTGACGGCTCGAAGTGCGCGACGTACGTAGTCAGCTTCGCGACTGCCTCAAAGCCCACGCCAGCTTCGGCGAGAGTTGCCTTCAGGTTTTCAAATACCGCGCGTACCTGAGCTTCGAAGTCGCCCTCTACAACATCGCCATTGATATCGGTTGGGCAATGGCCGCTCAAAAAAAGGATTTCGCCTTCGCCCGAGAGGGTGGCGGTGGATACGCCTGGGAAGCCTGCGCCCACGTTTACTGCCTTGATCATCCGTTGCTCCTCACATCATTTTGGAGTTGGAGGTATGAGTCACCTCTGATTGTCCGGCCATACTAAAAAACTGACCGATGGGTATAATCTATACAACAGACCGGCACGGTGCAAGAGGCGAGTCAGCAGATTCACGCTGCACTGATCTGGCGCGGGGCGTCGCTAATTGGTGCGTTCTGGGCCTTTCCGAGATCGGGTACGCAGAGGCGTATCGAGACGATCGTGACCTATTGACACGTCGCAAGATTCAATCATACTGACTCGACGGTCTAATTTTTAATACGGCTGGTAGGTTTTTCCGAAAGCTCCGTTCGAGGCGGGGCTATAACAACAGCGGAGCTTTTCCTATGGGTGTTCGCGTCAATTTCATCAACCCCTTCGGTACGTCTGCCTATAACGGGTTGATCTCTGAAACCCTCACGCCGTACCTCAATCAGGGGAACGAGCTGGTGGTCACCAATACTGAAAACGTTCCCGAGAACTGCGACTGGTGGTACCCCAAGCACCTCGTAGAAGAAGAGCTTTTTGAGTGTGTGATCCAAGCTGAGAAAGATGGCTTCGATGCCGTGATCATCGGTTGCTGCAACGACCCAGGCGTGCGCGCAGCTCGTGAGCTGGTGGACATTCCCGTAATCGGGCCTCTTGAGGCTGCGATGCAACACGTAAGCTATTTTGGCTACGACTATCTGCTCGTGACTGATCACCGGAAGTCAGCGGCTTACATGACCGACCTCGTGAAAATCTATGGTGCCGAGCAGAAGTGTCGCGATGTCCGTTACATCGACTGGCACATCACCGACATGATCAAAGACCTGGAAGGCGTTGCCCGTGACGCACTTTCGGCGTCCGAACAAGCCCGTGAGGTTGGCGGCGTGGAAGCGGTCATTCTGGCCTGCACCATCATTTCTGCAGCCACAGAGAAATGGTTACTCAGCAATGGCCAGTACCGCGACCCCACCATCCTTAATCCCAACACCTTCGCGCTGAAGATGGCGGAATCGCTCGGCCTGCTGAAGCAAATGGGTGCATATGGCATCAGCCGCATCGGTTACTACGAGCAGATGACCCAGAAGCGCCCAGAAGAGTTTGCTGCGGTTCGTGAGCGCTTCGGGCGTCGTCAGCGCTTCGCTAAATAATTCTGTCTGAAGGGCTGCGTCCTTCGACTCAGCCCCTGATGATGTGGAGATAACTATGTTTGACCTCAGAGGCCGCGTAGCGGTCATCACAGGCGGTGAGTCCGGTATTGGCTTGGCGCTTTCCAAGACATTTGCCGCTGCCGGTGTGAAAACGGTTATCGGTGGAATTCTCGCCGAACGCGGTGAAGCCGTTGCCCGTGAACTGGCGGAGACTGGCGCCGAAGTCCGGTTCGTCAAGGTAGACGTTCGTAACCAAGCAGACGTTGAAGCGCTTGTGCAGAGCGCAGTCGACCAGTATGGCCGCATCGACATCCTCGTAAACAATGCCGGGGTTTTCGACGGGATGGCTGATGTCGAGGAGACCACCGAGAACCTCTGGGATCACATGGTCGATATCAACCTTAAAGGCACCTTCTTTGGCTGCCAGGCCGCGATCAAGCACATGGTCAAGCAGAACTACGGGCGAATCATCAACACCTCGTCCATTGGCGGGCTGATTGGCGGCGCAGACGGCGCGTCGTATACCGCTTCGAAATTTGGTGTGGTGGGTCTGACCCGTCAGATCAGCAACACCCATGCAAAGCACAACATCACCGTCAACGCAGTCTGCCCTGGTGCGATCGACACTGATGTGCGTGGCAACTCGGCTGCAATCGTCAGCTCTGCTGCAGAGTTCATGAACCGTGGCGTCGGTGCGAATCCTGAGTGGATCAACCGAATCATTCCGGCGCAGCGCAAAGGTACTGCACAAGAGATCGCGAACCTCATTTATTTCCTGGCCACTGAAGAAGCGAGCTACATCACTGGCCAAGCTATTGCCGCAGACGGAGGGTGGACTGCATGAGCCAATTCAACGACTTTGATGATGTCGAGAAAGAGATTCTCGAAACCGTCCGTAAGTACATCGCCAAGGAAGTTCGGCCTAACGTTCAGCAGCTTGAACTGAGCAAGACCTTTCCTGCAGAGATGCTGGCCGCGATGAAAGAAATGGGCCTGTTCGGCTTGGCCATTCCGGAAGAGTATGGCGGCTACCAACTGCGGTTGCCGGTTTTCGCTGCCGTGATGGAAGCCATCGCTGCTGGCTGGACAACTTTGGCTGCCTTCATCAACAGCCACTGCACGGTTGCTTATGCCATCAGCAAGCATGGTACTGAAGAGCAAAAGCGCCAGTACCTCCCTCTCATGGCAACCGGGGAACACCGTGGCGCGCTGTGCCTGACCGAACCGGCAGCCGGTTCTGACTTGCAATCGATCACCACCGTTGCTTCCGCAGACGAATCGGACTTCGTGCTCAACGGCACCAAGATCTTTGTGACCAATGGCGAGCGCGCCACGCTGCTGCTGACATTGGCTCGTACCAGCGTTGACGCTGGAACCGGTCGTCCACGCTCCAGCTTGTTCTTGGTCGAAAAAGCCTTCCCTGGCGTTACCGTGGAAAGCGAATTCCACAAGATGGCCTATACCCAGGTCGACACCGTCGAGATCCTGCTCTCCAAGGTCAAAGTGCCTGCGACTGCGGTTGTCGGTGGTAAAACCGGTCTGGGCATGCGCCACCTGCTGGACTCGCTCGAAGTCGGTCGTATTGCCATCGCTGCCAGTGCCGTCGGTCTGGCCGCCAATGCCCTTGCCGAAGCCAAGCGTTATGCAAGCGAGCGCAGTTCGTTCGGCGTGACCATCGACCAGCATCAGGCCGTCCAGCTTCGTATGGCGGACATGGCTACCAAACTGGTCGCCGCTCGCCTGATGACAGCAGAAGCGGCTCGTGCGAAGGAAGCAGGTCATCGCGCTGACATGCTGTCGGGTATGGCCAAGCTCTTGGCCAGTGAGTCGGCTAAAGAAATTTGTGAGGACGCGCTGCGTATTCACGGCGGCTACGGCTATATCAACGAATTCCCTGTTGAGCGCCTGTACCGTGAGGCCCCGCTCTACATCGTAGGTGAAGGTACCAACGATATTCAAAAGATCGTTATCGCCCGTCGCATCATCGACGGTAGCGAAGTGGACGCTCTGGGGCTGCCAGCATGACCACGACCGTCTGCTTGACCTTCGACTTCGATGGCGTAGCCATCTGGCTTAGCACCTTCAAGCAAGTGTCGCCTACACCGCTGTCGCGGGGTGAATACGGCGCGAATGTGGGTATGCCGAGGCTCCTGGATGTTCTGAAACGTCGTGAGGTGCCGGCCACCTTCTTCGTGCCAGCGCACACTGCAACCTCCTATCCAGACTTGGTGAAGCAGGTTGTAGCGGACGGTCACGAAGTCGCGTGCCACGGATTCTTGCATGAGTCCCCGGTGAACCTTGAGCTCGCCGAGGAGCGTGAGCTTTTGGCCAAGAGCATCAAGGTATTGCAAGACGTCACTGGGGTGCGTCCTCAAGGTTATCGCTCGCCCGCTTGGGACTTGAGCCCGAACACCATTCCTTTGCTGGAAGAGTTCGGACTTCGTTACGACAGCAGCATGATGTCTAACGACTTTGAACTGTTCTATGCACGTACTGATGATGTCCTTACCGAAGAAGGTTTCACAAAAGGCCCCGAAAGTTCGGTGGTCGAGTTCCCTGTTGCTTGGGAGCTTGATGACTATCCGTACTTCCAGTTCATGGTCAAGCCGATGAACACCGGCAATCGCCTGCCTGCGGATGTATACAAGTACTGGGCTGCCGAGTTTGATGCCGCACGCGCTCAAAACGGTGTGTTCACTTTGACTTGCCATCCGGAAATTATTGGGCGCGGCCCACGTATCAAGATGTTGGAAGAATTGATCGAGTATATGCAGAGCTTCGATGATGTTGTGTTCTCGACCATGATCAACGCTGTACCCCTGATTAATAAATAAACGCTGGAGATAATCATGACTGCTGCTGTTAAACAAGAAGCTGGTATCGGCCAAAACGCTCTCTACTTCGACGAGCTGTATGAAGGTCAAGAGTGGAACTCCCCACGTCGCACGATCACCGAAGCTGACATCGTGATGTTTGCAGCACTCACCGGTGACCATAACCCGGTGCACACTGACGAGGAGTTCGCCAAGAACACCGTATTCGGCGGTCGCATCCTGCATGGCCCAGCTGGTTTCGCTATCGCAACCGGTTTGGAAAGCCGTCTCGGCATTAAGGAAGGCACTGCAATTGCGTTCCTCGGTATGACCTGGGATCTGCGCGGCCCGATCAAGATCGGCGACACTATCCATGTCAATCAGAAGGTTGGCTCCAAGCGCGAAACCAAAAAGCCAGGCGTGGGTATTGTGAACTTCCAGGTGGCTTTGGTGAACCAGCGCGGCGAGTCGGTTCAAGAAGGCGAGTGGAAGGTCATGATGCACTGCAAACCAGAGTAATTGGTTTGGCCGCCCGCTAACGTACTATTTTTGAGGTTTTGCAAGATGATCGTAGGTTTTGTTGAAGAGCACGCTACTGAGCGAAGCGACAGTGTGGCTTTGCGGTTTGATAACAAAGTGCTCAGTTATAGTGCGTTGGCGCGCGAAATTGATCGAGCTGTTGTCCTGTTGAAAAACGCAGGCGTCAGTGCTGACACCACCATCGCGGTTTACTGCGAGAACAATATTGAGATCATGGTGTTGTACTACGCCATGTCGAAGATGGGCGGAACATTCGTCCCGATTAATGCGGTGCTCAGTGCAGCTGAAGTCAGCTACATCCTTGGCCACGCAGATGTGAAATTCTTATTCACTGACAAAAAGCTGCACGAGAATGCCGTTACGGCAGTCAGTGATACAGCCTGCAGTCTGATTGAAGTCAGTGAATTTTTCAGCAATACCATCGCTGGTAGTGAAGAGGTTGAGCAAGTTGAGGCGATCAAGAACGACTTTCTGATCATCTACACCTCGGGCTCCACTGGGGTACCCAAAGCGGTTCTCTACAGTCAGCCGGCTGAGGTGGCAGGCAACGCTTCCCTGATCGATATGTGGTATGTCACGCCAAGTGACAAGCTGCTGGTCGCACTCCCGCTGGGCTTCCTTTACGGACTATCGACCGCAGCCTCTATGGCGCTGCAGGCCGGGTGCGAGACGATCATCCAGCGTCGGTTCCACCCGCGAGAAGCCCTTGAGGCCTTCGTCCAGCATGGCGTCACCGTGTTCCAAGGTGTGCCAACCATGTTCTCCATGATGCTGGAATACGCAGAGCAGAACGGGCTGGACTTCGACTTGTCCTCCATGCGCGCTGTCATCTCGGCGGGCGCTCCATTGGCAAGCGACCTGCGCGCCCGCTTCAAGAGCAAGTTCGGTGTCGAGATCCAGGACTATTACGCACTCACTGAGGTGCGACCGGTATTTGGCAAATTTTCCGGGGATAGCACCCCAGTGCCTGCAGGCGCGATCGGCAAAGCAAGCCCTTGCGTATTGATCAAGATTGTTGACGGTGACGGTCAAGAGGTTGGCCCAGGCGTGACTGGCGAAATTCTGGTGCGCGCTCCAGCTACCACCTCTGGCTACTACAAGGCGCCTGAAGTGAGCGCTGCCGCCTTCGTTGACGGCTTCTTCCGCACCGGCGACCTTGGGCATGTCGATGCTCAAGGCTTCTATTACCTGACTGGCCGGATTAAGGACATCATCATCAAAGGCGGAGCCAACATTGCCCCGGCTGAGGTAGAGGAGGCGTTGTTGTCTCACCCACAAGTCGTGCAGGCCTCTGTGATTGGCGTTCCAGACCAGAAGTTCGGCGAGCTGCCTGTTGCGTACCTCGTCGCTGCTCAAGGGACTCAACCTAAGCCAGAAGATCTGGCTGAATACTGCCGTTTGGTGCTGGCTGAGTTCAAAGTGCCAAGTGAATTCATTGCGCTGGCAGAGATGCCACTTGGAAACACCGGCAAGATCGACAAAAAAGAACTGCTGAAGCTGTGGAAGGGGAAAGCACATGTCTGACAATTTGAAAGTATCCGTTTCAGTATTCCGTATCCAGCACTACCAGCAGTTTGCGCAATTTGCCGAGCACGTTGAGCGCTTCGTTGTGGATGCCAAGGCTGCAGGCAGCCGGGTATTGGTTTTGCCCGAGTTCTTGGCAATGGGCTTGCTGTGGACTCATGGCACCGCTGCTGAAATCGACAACTCCAAAGTTTCGGACTTCTACCGTGAAGTGTTCAGCCCGATGCTCCCGGAATTCCAGCATCTGATGTCTGCTTTGGCGAAGAAACACGACATCTACCTGGTGGGCGGCACCTTCTGGCATGAGGAAGACGGTAAGGGTCTTAACAGCGCCTTCGTGTTCAGCCCAGATGGCTCCCAGTTGCGTCAGGACAAGATTCACCTGACCCGTGGGGAGCGCGCCATCAACAGCACAGGTGGCGAAACCCTGTCGGCGTTCGAGATCGATGGCGTGAAATGCGGTTTGTTCGTCTGTTATGACGTGCAGTATCCGGAGCTCACCCAAGCATTGGTGGCTGAAGGCATCGAAGTCCTGTTCGTGCCGACCCTGACGGAGAAGCGCGGGGCTTGGCGCAGCTGGTACAGCGCACACGCTAGGGCCCTCGAAAACCAGATCTATGTTTGCGTTTCACCACTCGTAGGCAATCTGGGCATTCCAAACGACTACCCAGTTAATGGGACGGGTGAAGCATTCATCGCTTGCCCGATCGACAACCGGATGAATGTCGAGGACGGTACCTACGCGGTTTCCGATTTCAGCGAGGGTGAGGAGGGTTTGATCCATGCAGATCTCAACCTCGCCACTCTGCGACTGTCCCGCGAGCGTGGAGAGGTTCGGCACCTCAAAGACCGCCGACCTGAACTTTACAAAAGTTTTCAAGCTAATTGATTGTTAGCGCGCGGGGCAGGTATGCCCCGCATTGAAGATAAGAAAATAACCCGCATAACCTCGAACAGGGATTGTATTTAGCAATGCTGCCGTGATGTGCCTCGACTCCAGGTCAGGCATAGAGATTCAGTTAATAAGACAGAGAAAAAATGACTAAAGTCGCGCAGATAAAAGACATGAATCGCCGAGAAAACGCCTCACCTATCCTGACTGTACAAGGCCTAGGTAAGTCCTTCGGTTCCGTTCGAGTGCTCCATGACGTTGACTTCTCGATGGCATCGGGCGAAGTGGTGGCGATCATTGGCCCTAGTGGTTCGGGTAAAAGCACCTTTCTGCGATGCATCAACCAGCTTGAACCGCCAACAGAGGGCACCATCTGCATTGGTGGGCAGACGATCGATGCTAGCAAAGGAGCCACGAAGCAACAGCTGGCTTTTCTGAACCGAAAGCTCGGGATGGTCTTTCAGTCTTTCAATCTCTTTCCTCACCTTACCGTTCTGGAGAACGTGAGCTTGGCCCAGCGCCGCGTGCTGAAACGCAGCGCCAAGGAAGCTGACGAGCGTTCCATGCAGCTCCTGACGCGGGTAGGCCTAGCCTCGAAAGCCAACATGTACCCTTCCCGGTGCTCCGGTGGCCAACAGCAGCGGATTGCGATCTCGCGCGCCCTGGCTCTCGATCCTGAAGTCATGCTCTTCGACGAGCCGACCTCTGCACTTGACCCCGAAGTTGGACTGGAAGTACTCGCGGTCATGCGTGAGCTGGCCAACGAAGGTATGACGATGATTGTCGTGACGCATGAAATGCGCTTCGCAGAAAACGTCTCTGATCGCGTGGTGGTAATGGCTGATGGCGGCATCATCGAGCAAGGGCGCAGCGTCGATGTCATGCGTAATCCCCAGCACCCACGGGTACAACAGTTTCTGACCGCCGTGAGGGATCGGTGATGGAAACAAGTCAAATTTTGGCGGCGATGCTCGCTGCCTTGCCCTGGACGATCGCCCTCACCGCCGGATCGTTTCTGGGGGGAGCGATCCTGGGGATTCCGATCTGCGCTATGAGGATCTCCAAGCACAAGATCCTTCGGAATATCGCCATCGCGATCATTCTGACCTTGCGCTCAATTCCGCCAATTGTTTGGCTGTTCTTCATTTTCTTCGCATTCAGCCAGTACGTGATTCAGCTAAGTCCATTCGTGGCAGCGATCATCGGTTTGGCATTGATCACCTCCGCTAACATGGCCGAGATCTATCGTGGAGCGTTGAGTGCAGTACCGAAAGGGCAGTATGAAGCTACAAAGGTGCTGGGGTTGAGTACCTGGCAGAAGTACGTCCATGTGATCGTTCCCCAGGTAGTACGGATCTCGGTTCCAGCGGCGAGTACCTATTGTATCGGCCTGCTGAAAGACACCGCCATTGCGTCCACTATCGGTGTGTCGGAACTGGCTCAGGTCGCAAACCATATCTCTCAGGAGACATTCCGAGGCCTGAGTGTGTACGCCATCGCGGGCCTACTGTACTTCGTTGTGAGCGTTGTTATGGCCCTGCTGTCGCGACAGCTTGATATTCACCTTCGTGCAAAGGTTGAACGGTAATGGAGCTCATTGACCGCTGGATTGAGTGGTTCCCTCAACTGATGGATGGCTACTGGCTGAGCCTGCAGGTCACCGCCATCAGCCTAGTGATAGGGATTCCGTTGGGGTTGTTATTCGCGCTGTGGGTAGGATCGAAAAAACGGCTCAACCGTGCACTCGCGCTCATCTTCATCGAGGTCGGACGCGGAGGGCCGGTGCTGATCCTGCTTCAGTTTTTTTACTTCGGACTGCCTAGCGCTGGCCTCACGCTGCCTTCTTTCACCGCATCAATCCTTGCGTTGGCTTGGAGTACCGGTTCGTACACCAGTGAAATCATTCGCGGAGGACTGGGGGCAGTACCTCAGGGCCAGCGAGAGGCGGCTCGCACCTTAGGACTCAGCAGCTGGGATGCATTAAAGATCATAATCTTGCCTCAAGGGATGAGGATCGCTCTGCCGCCACTGCTTGGCTTTTCTCTGGTGATCCTGCAAACCACATCGTTGTGCTTCACTATTGCGCTGCCCGAACTTGTCGGCGTGGCCAATGACATTGGATCTGCATCCTTCGAATATATGTCGGTATTGTTGCTAACCGGGCTGATGTATGCGGCGGTATGCGTACCGGCGACCGTGTTCGTAGGGCGTTATGAAAAGCATTTATCTCGGTACGAAAGTGCCTAATAAATAGCGGCTGATGAGGTTGACTAACAAAAATACCACTTGGTATTGTTAGTTTGCATCACTGCTGCGTTGGCATATTAGCTTGGGAGCTTTCCCGCCTTATGTACCAGCATATAGGTCAGGCTTTTTTGCCGCTGCTCGTCTCTATCTTCGTTTTGGGGCTCCTGCGTTAGTATTTATTAGCGTAGGTAGCCCATTTTTTTTGAACGGGATTCTTAGATGCATTATCTTCCGAAATCATATCTTCACTATTTAACAGATCGCATCGAGGCTGATCAGTTGCCGGGCAGAAAGCACGAAGTCCAGCAAGCAGCGCTCTCTCTTTTTCTAGAATTCGGTTATGCCTCGGTTAGTTTGCGCCAAATTGCCTCCCTGGCCAATATTAAGCTAGGGTCAATTCATAAGCTTAGCGAGGGAAAGGAACAGCTGTTGGCAGACTTGTTCATGAGCGCGGCGAGCAGCTTACTAGAGGAGGTCAGCACTGCAAGCCAAAGGAAAGTCCCTACATCGAAAGCTGTGGAGAATTACGTCGAAGCGTATGTTCGCTGTGGGCTCAAGTACAGATTGCACCATATGCTTTTCCGTCGCGAAGGTCATCTCTTGAATAGTGGCATACTATCGGAGCTCAATGTGCTTCGAGATCGTAAAGTGACTCGGCTATGGGAGCTGTTAGCTTACGGACAAGCGACGCAGGTCTTTCCCGACCAAGATGCTCGTTTCGCTGCGAAAGCCATCGTCGCGATGCTTGATGAGTTGATAAATAACTCAACTATCAGCGGGGAAAAGCTTCAGGATTCGATTGAAGCTCTGAAAGGAATGGCGCTTCGGCTGGCAGGCACAACGTAGATGGATCATTGATGAGCTCTGTTGACCACTTCTGGCCGCATGCTCGATGGCCTATCCGCTGGCACTCCTGGATCCCAGGCTCATCATTGTCTCGCTGGGCGCGGTGCAAGGCGAATTTGATCGAGCCGGTAAGGTCTCCAACACCTGAACAGCGCATTCAACGTTGCGCTGGCCTCATGCATGATTCTTGCCGGTTCACTTCTGCGAGCGAAGGGGCCTGAAGCTCACATTGTTAGCTGACTTCTGCCCATGTAGTGATGCCGAGCAGACCCCAATTTCCACAGCGCGGGCATTGCAGTTGCGACGTGCCTGGTGGCCTGAAGGGAGAGCAAACCGAGAAAAAAGGGCCCGTGAGGGCCCATGGGTTTTAAGATTTGAATTGCTCTGCCAGGCTGAACTGAAGGTCTGCTTGAGAGCTGAGATGTTCGCTGATCGCCGCAGTCTCTGTGGCGCTGATACTCAACTCATCTGTGACCTGCCGGATGTTCGTGATGTTGCGATTAACGTCCTCTGCAACGGCGCTTTGTTCTTCAGCGGCAGCGGCAATCTGGAGATTCATCTCGCTGATCACGGAAACAGCATCGCTGATGGTTCCGAACGAGCGCGCCGTCGCCTGGATCGTCTCATGACTGATTTCAGCTTTGGTGTAGCTGCTCTGCATGGAGTTGACCACGCCCTCGGTACCGGATTGCAGGCGCTCAATCACCTCCCGGATCTGTTCAATGGACTCTTGCGTGCGCATGGCCAAGTTCCGTACTTCATCCGCCACGACAGCAAAACCTCTCCCGCTTTCTCCTGCGCGTGCCGCCTCGATCGCGGCATTGAGGGCGAGGAGGTTAGTCTGCTGGGCGATGCTTCTGATGACCTCCAGAACGCTTCCGATCTCTTCGCTATTTTCTGATAACGACCGTGCTTCCGTCATTGCGGCAGACAGGGTCTCCACCAGTCCGGTGATATCTTGCGTACTGCGCGCGATTGCTTGCAGGCCATGCTTGGCAGACTCATCCGCACCCTGGGCCGCACTTGCTGCTCTGGCTGCACTGGCCGCCACTTCATGTGCAGTGGCGCTCATCTCGTGGGAGGCTGTGGCAACCTGTTCGATTTCCCGCAGCTGCGACTGCATCCCCATGCTGGTTTCTTTGGCTATTTGATTAGACCGACTGGCAGTTGAGCGTGTCTCTACGGTGGCTGATCGGATCTTCTGAATGGTGGGCTGCAACTTGTCTAGGAACAGGTTGAACCAGCGCACCAGCTCTCCAAGCTCGTTTGTACTGGCGTAATGCAAGCGCTTGGTCAGGTCTCCCTCGCCTTCAGCAATGTCTTTCAACATTGCCGCTACACCGCTCATAGGTTTTGTCAGGCCTGCCGCGATGAACCACATGGCCACAGCTCCGACTAGGGCAGCGATTACGGCAATGAGTGTCGAGAATACCGTGGAGGCTTGCTGAAGGTCAGACTGGGCTTTTTTTAGTGCGAGTGAGTCTGCGCTGGCTACCTCGCTCGGGAGCTCCACACTTATCTTCCAGGGAGCAGTGCTGCCCACTTCCAGATTCTTGGTAACCTTCAGTGGCGCGTTTTGTGTAGCAGTTGAGGGGTTAGGGCCTGAACTATTGCCAGTCTCCATTTTCTTGCCTATCGACGCAGGATCAGCGCTATTCGCGGCGATTAGGCCCTGACTGGTGGTAATGACCAGGTTGCCTTTTCCATCGTATAGCTGGCGCTTAGCTTCTTCGGCGATTGCCTGTAGCGAGGAGAGGGAAACATCGATACCAGCAACTCCGATGACCTTACCGTCGGCGATGATCGGCGTCGAAAAACTGGTCATAAAAATCTCTGTACCCGAATCGGAACCGTAGAACGGCTCCAAGACGCAGGTACTCCTATTGGTGTCGGGGCATGTCATGTAGTAGTTGGCCGGATAGCCGGAGTCGCCTACGGTCGTGTCTTTCAAGCTATCTTCTTTTGTGGCCAGGTTGACAGATCGCCCGTCAGGCCTCACCCAATAGCTGGAAAATCTACCCACTTCATTGGATCCCGCTGTCAACGCGTTGACGAAGTTGCTGTCCTCACCTAGTTGATTGGGATACATGATGATCCAGAGCCCCAGGATATTAGGGTGAGCCTCGAAGAGATCTTTGAGCAGAGTGTTCTGTTCTAAGCGGATTTTACGTGCATCTGCTCCGTTGGTGATGAGCGCTTGCATCGAGGAGGTCTGGTGGGCGAGGAACTCAATGAGGTTGATCTGGCTGTTGAAAGTGCTTCTGATTTTTTCTGTCTGTTCGGCAGACTTTGAATCTAAGACTTGTTGTATGCTCTGAGAAATTATCTCATTGCTGCTGCTGTATATTAGGTCGTTGTTCTCAGAATTTTTTAATATTCCTATGCATGTAATAATGCTTATTACAATTAATATGATGGTTAAAGAAGCGAGTGTGATCTTGGTTTTGATTGCAAGGTTGTGAAGCATCTGATTCTGGCCCCTGTGTTTGTTATTCTAGATCGGCAGTTTGATTCTTCGAATGGTTGCAAGGATCATCAGTGCGGCCAACCTCGCTCGCACGGGTGACTATTGTTTTCTTTATAGATCGCTCGGCTGTGTCCTAAGGGTGTAAATGCGATCTAGCGCTTGGCGCATAATTCTTCAGCTTCGTCTTGCAATAACAACCATTGTTCTTCGAGCTCTCCAATGAGCTTGCCCATGGTTTCCCATTCCAGCGTGATGGTCTGAACTTCTGTGTAGGACAGCATGGGGCACATCCGACTTTCGGCCCGACCTTTGTTCTCTTGTGCTTGGGTAAGCCTCTGCTCAATTTTTTGCAATTCACGCTCGATGCTTTTTAATCGCTTCGAGCCTGAGGCGTGAGGTTGGTGTGCAGTTTTTACGGGGCGTTCGACAGCGGGATGCGCGGCCCGTCTAGCCTCGGCGCTGCGTTTGGACTCATCAACTAGGTAGCGGTGATAGTCTTCAAGGTCACCTTCGAAAGGGGTTACCTCTCCTCGACCTACAAGCCAAAATTCATCGCAGACAGCGCGAAGCAAGGCCCGGTCGTGGCTCACAAGCATCACGCTTCCCTCGAACTGGTTCAGTGCAAGGGAGAGAGCTTCACGAGTAGCGAGATCCAAGTGGTTGGTCGGTTCATCGAGTAACAGCAGGTTTGGCTTCTGCCAGACAATCATGCAAAGCACGAGGCGTGCTTTTTCGCCACCACTCAATGTACTAACGGTCTGGGTCACCATGCCTGCGTTGATGTTGAATGTGCCTAGGAAATTCCGCAGCTCCTGTTCCCTGGCGCTCTGACCGGCTTGCCCTGATTTGCGTGCAAGCTCCAGCATATGGTGCAGCGGCGTCTGCTCAGGATCCAGGACGTCCAATTCTTGCTGGGCAAAATAGCCGATCGTCAGCCCTTTTCCCTCGGTGATCGATCCAGCAAGGGGTTCCAAGTCACGCGCGATGGACTTGATGAAAGTCGATTTGCCTTGGCCGTTCGCACCCAAAATCCCAATCCGCTGGCCTGCCATTATGGTTTTGCGGACATGAGACAGAACTTTACGATCAGGGCTTCCATCGGACGTCTGGTAGCCGAAGTCAGCGTCGTCAATCGCGATCATGGGGTTTGGTAGATGGTCGGGCTCTTTGAAAGTGAACGTGAACTCGGCGTCAGCGGCCACGGCGCTGATTTTTTCAATGCGCTCCAACGCTTTGATACGGCTCTGAGCTTGCCTGGCTTTGGTGGATTTGTAGCGGAATCGATCAATGTACTTCTGCAGGTGCTGCATTTTTTCCTGCTGCTTTTCGTGAGCGGCTTGTTGCTGCTCAAGCTTCTGCACGCGTAGGAGTTCGAATGCGCTGTAGTTGCCGCTGTATCGGGTGAGTTGCGCATGCTCAAGGTGAATGGTGACCTGGGTAGCGGCATCCAGGAATTCACGATCGTGGCTGATGACCAGCAATGTGCCCTCATATTTCTTGAGCCATTCTTCAAGCCAAACCAGAGCATCAAGATCCAGATGGTTAGTCGGTTCGTCCAGCAGCAGCAGATCAGATGGGCTCATGAGTGCCCTGGCCAGTTGTAGTCTCATTCGCCAGCCACCCGAAAAACTATTCACTGGTTTTTCAAGGTCGCTCGGTTTGAAGCCAAGGCCCAGGATGAGAGATTGAGCTCGGGACGTTGAATCATGGTCGCCGGCATCAGCAAGGTCACCGTACGCCTGTGCGATTGCCATTCCGTCGTCGCGATCGGTCGCACGTCTCAGCTCCGCTCTCGCATGGATCAGGACGGTATCTCCTTGAAGCACAAAGTCTGTCGCAGCATCCGAGGTCTCCGGCATGTGCTGGTCAACCTGGGCAATACGCCACTGGCGGGGTAGCTCGACCTTGCCGGCCTCCTCATGAAGCGCGCCGCATAAAAGCGAAAACAGTGTTGATTTCCCCGCACCGTTCCTTCCGATCAGAGAGGCTTTCTCTCCGGCATTGACAGTCATGGTGGCGTCCTGCAGAAGCACCTTGGTGCCCAATCTCAGTTCTATGTTCTTCAGAGAAATCATGTGGAGGCCTGACTGCAATGGAAGGCTCGGCATTGCTAGGGGAGGGGAATAGCAAAAATACCGAGTGGTCAGAAAATGATACCACTAGGTTTTGAAATATGCATGATGGGTTTTTAAGCTGGGGCTGGATGTGAATTGAGGGTGCCATCGCATTCCCATGGATGGGCCAAAACGCTGCGACTGGAGCTATGAGAAATCTCGGATGCTCGCAAACCCAAAGCGAGCGTTTGGGCTGGTCTCAAACCCTATAGCCTTTTCATCCCAGGCGGCATCTGCCAACGCTGATATTGGGGCATGCGAATGCCAGCCTCTATCACTGGTCGGCCCAGCGAGTTCGAATCGACTCCGAGCAAGCACGAGCTAGCGAGCTCCAGCCGTACGTCACCTAGACCATACCCCTACACCGACTAAAATTTACGCGTCGTTTCCGGCTGCGAGTTTTGCCAATGGGTGAACGATTGGGCTCAGCTGAGCATTTAGGCGCCTTGTGCGCCGTTGCATGCGGTGCTCATGCTATGCGCCTGGCCTCGAAGCCATTTTGGCTTGTTGGCCTAGGGGGCAGAGATTCATAAACATGTGCGAACACCCTGATGCAGGGGAGGGGAGGGCAAGAATGCCCTCCCGTTCGGTTTAGAAGGACTTTTCGACGCCGAAAATTACCGTGCTTGAGCAGATGTCGTCATAACCATTGAAGTTCATGCACTCTTGTCTGGAGAGATCTGTATCACCGTACGCGGCAGACCATACGAAGCCATAGAGTGGTTTGCTGACCTTGGCTAGCCATAGATTATAACTGTCGCGAGACTGACCACTGCCATTTACAAAAACAGGATCTTTGTAGTCGACCTTTCCGTAGGTTAGGTCTAACTTGACCTCGTGGGGAAGATTGGCGGTGTAGCCTGCAAAGCTATAAAGGTAGCTCTGATCATCATTTAGATCGTCTGAATAGTATCCGCCTACGTTGAAGCCATATGCGGTTAATTTTGCATAGTATTCAGAGTAATTCGAGAGAGACTGTCTGGGGTATTCATATTTGTAATAGGCTAGGTCTAGAGAAATATCATCTGATATCTGCCAGAAGTACCCCGCGTAATAGTCGATTTCTTGTCGAGTCTTGCTGCCGTTGCCGAAGTCTACATTCGAAGACCATACGCCCGCATACAAACCGCTGGAATGGATAAGGGTCGCCGAGGCCTGCAGCGCAGGATCACCTTTGGTTTGCGACACACCTCGTGACCAATAGTCGCTGAATACGCCAGCCGTCAGTGCGATCGAAAAATCATCATTCAACTCAGCGGCACTGACAATGCCGGAGGAGAAGCTGAGAATCGAAGCTGTAATAATGCCAAATTTGGTCTTCACATTTTTATCCTATTATGTTGTTGGCAGATTTCAGTTGCTCAAAGGTACTCGCGTAGCCCAGCGTCCTGCGGAATAAATGAACACTAGGTATCGTAAAATCATACCCGGTAGTCAGTATTTTGGGCGTACGATTTTGTTGCTCGTTCTATAGACACTTATGGGTTGCTATTAATCAGGAATTTGTCCGTCGTAGCCCGTGTAAGACCTACTGCTGAAAGGAAGCGACAAGCTGCTCTTTCAATCTAGAATGATTGCTCTCCAGCCGGTTGTCGATACGGTTTCGCCCGCACCCAAATATGCCGGGTTTAGAGAGCCTACGGGAGCACTGGCTGTATTGGATACCACTACCCGTCCCTCATGATTACAGAGCAGACAGTCTCGGCCTATGCGTGAAAGCGGGGTGGCCACGATTCTTTCGAAATCGCTTAAACGGATGTCGGCGGCGCTTACACCTAGAAATCGGTCTTGTACAACTATTGGTGTTGCGAGCGTAATGATGTGTTTATCGAAGTCAACATAAGGGCCCACAATTGCTGGGCAGCGCTGAGTCTTAGGGATCACCATCCAATCGGCATTTGGGTACTCATAGAAATTTCCGCGCCATGGGTACCTGATATTCGAGTCATCATTGATGATGCCATCCGAGTCGATCTCAATCCAGTTCAGCCAAAACGGCGAATCCTCAATTACACCTTCATCAAGAACGATGCCCAGCGCATAGGCATAAACTCCCACGCTGGTTAGGGATCGAACCATGTCCGGGCGAATTTTTGACAGCCCCGACTCACTAATGCTTTTCTTAGTGTTCTTCGAGCTCGAAATCAGAAGCTCAAACCGACTCGCAAGCTTTTCTAGCTCGGTGAAGGTTGAGTCAAAAACAGCACTAGCTGAGTCTACCAACGGCTTCAACATTACGCGGTCTCTAACTTTTCGCCTAAGATATTCTCTGCGCCTTCGGCAATCAGCTTCAATCTTAAACGTACGAGATTGTCAAAAGACACGCGAGTCCGTGACCGTGCCACGTTCCCGGCTTCTATGCCTTCACCTTGGGTGATTCTCTCAAGAACTTCTCCGACAGTGGCGGCGCACAGATCGGTATATTCTTGTTCTTCGTGGGCCAGGGCCAGTAACCATCCGAAGTCTTCATAAATCTGTAGTGCTGCAGCACTCAGTCGAACGGACTGAGCTACAGATGCAAGCTCGACGTCAAATCGAGCGTGGGCTCGGCAAGCTGTCAAAGCATCCTTGGCATCGGCGATCCTTGCCTTATACCCAACGAGCCGAGCGATGTTCGACGGTGAAGCTCTCGTAGCTGCGAGCTCTGCGGACTCTCCTAAAAGCATCGCCTTCCAGTCTGCCAAGTCCCTAAGTGCCACAGCCGACAGCTCTCGCAGCCGTGAGGTAGCTTTACCTCTCACAAGCCTTGAAGCATGGTTAACAAACGTTCCACCACCTCGGCCAGGCTTCGTGTCCACCATGCCTTCTGCCCGGAGCTGAGCCAGCGCTTCTCTTAACGTAAAGGCTGTCACATGAAGCTCTTTGGCGAGCAGCGCTTCTTTAGGAAGCATCTCCCCGTGCTGGAGAAACCCAAGATCGATGGCCGTGCGCAATCTTGCTATCACGGATTCAACGCCGAACGTCTGCTCCGAGCGCAGAGCGAACATGGTTAAGCGCTGGGGATGGTTTACACCACTGATCATTGAGTCCTCATAGGAATACATTGGAGCCGACTTCCTATTCTACCTAACTCACGCTTCGGGTCGACGCTGGCGATCAGAACCAGGGCCGGGCATCAAACGAGCGCCGGCCACGGTTTGGGACGTTAAGCGCCGTAGCCAACGATTGCTTTTACTTCCAGATACTCCGTAAGGGCGTGCGGCCCTCCTTCCCGACCATTCCCAGACTGCTTATAGCCGCCGAATGGAGCCATCACGTCCCAGTCCGGATAATTTACAAACACCGAACCTGCCCGCAGTTGCCTAGCGACAGCGTTGGCCTTTGCTTTGTCGTTGGACTGCACATACGCCGCCAGACCGTAGAGACCGGAGTTGGCGAATTCGATCGCCTGTTTCTCGGTGTCGTAGGACGAGATCACCAGCACGGGGCCGAAGATTTCTTCACGTACAATCGCCATCTCTTGAGTTACGTCTGCGAAAATTGTCGGCTTAGCGTAGAAACCGACCTGCAGATGGTCAGGGCGACCCAGGCCGCCGGCGACCAGGCGTGCGCCTTCTTTGACACCAGATTCGATCAGGGTCTGAACTTTATCGAACTGCATGCGGCTGGCAAGCGGGCCGTACTCGGTTGCAGGGTCGCTTGGAAGGCCAACGATGGCCTCATTCGCGACCTTGGCTGCGATCGCCAGGGCCTGTTCGTAGTGCTCCGCAGGAACGAGCATGTGGGTAGGCGCGTCACAGGACTGTCCACTGTTGCTGAGGCAGACGGTGACACCTGTAGCCACAGCCTGTTCCAGATCCGCTCCGCGCAGAATGATATTTGCAGATTTGCCACCGAGTTCCTGGGTCACTCGCTTGACAGTATCTGCAGCGGACTTGGCCACCTGAATGCCTGCACGGGTCGAACCGGTGAAGGACACCATCTGAATATCCGGGTGGCGGGAAATAGCGTCCCCAACCGTTGGCCCGTCGCCGTTTACCAGGTTGAATACCCCGGCAGGGACGCCCGCATGTTCAAGGATCTCGGCGAAGATGATGGCATCGAGAGGAGCGATCTCACTGGGCTTGAGCACGACAGTGCAACCGGCAGCGATCGCGGGAATCACTTTGCAGATGATTTGATTGAGCGGCCAGTTCCACGGTGTAACCAGACCTACTACCCCGATAGGCTCTTTGAGGATCTGCGTGGTGCCAAGCGATTCCTCGAATTTATAGCTGCGAAGGATATCGATCATCGCTTCTACGTGAGCGATGCAGGTAAAGGTTTGTGCTTCGCGAGCAAACGTGATCGGCGCGCCCATTTCACGGCTGATGATCTGGGCAATGTCCTCACGACGCTCCTCCAAACCGCGTCGAACCCCATCCAGCAGGTTAATGCGCTGCTCGACGGTAGTCTGGGAGAAAGTTTCGAACGCTTTGGAAGCTGCTTGGACGGCGAGATCCACGTCTTCTTTGGTGCCCATCGCGATCTCGGCGAATGCTTCCTCTGTTGCTGGATCAATCACTGCGAGTCGCGAGAAGGTGGACGACGCAGGTGCTACCCACTGCCCGCCGATGAAGAATGTCGAGTACTTCTGCATGTTGCTTAACTTCCATTCCTAAGGTGGCGTTGTTGGGCTGCAGTCGATCGCAGCCCGCTACGAGTTAGATCACCTGACGTCCTATCGCTCTGTAGACCAGGGGCGATGAGCGTTCTAGCCAAATGGCGTAGATGCAGCCGAACACCAAAGATCCAAAGAGAAACGCTAGCAAGATCATGGCTACGCTTTCGCTACCTGTGAGCAAACCGATGTTCTGGGTTGCCAACCAGGCGGTCGTAGACAGGCCGACTAGTGCAAGAGCGGGAGCTACCTTGGTCTTCATCGCGCTCACACTGTTGGGCGTCTTGATGAAGAACACGATGACCGCGACCGAGGTCAGGATCTGGAGTATCAGCAGCGTATAACCGGCGATGCCCACTAGGGACGAGTAACCCGAGTAGGGTTCAACACCTGAATAAATGGCGGCGAACATGCTGAGTACGGTGATGATGGCAACCATTCCTGAGGCGCGATACGGCGAATCATGAGTCGGGTGGACGGTGCTCAGTGATTTGAACAGGACGCCGTCAACGCTCAGGGAGTAGATGTACCGAGCCAGGATGTTGTGGATTGCGAGTACGCAGGCGAAGATGCTGGTGCATACCAGCGTGTGGACGATGCTGACCCCCACGTTCCCCAAGTAGGCCTCGATGACGCCCATGCCGGCATTAACTGGATCGTTGATCGATTTATCTAGAGCTACTTCCGGCCCCCATCCAAGGATGAAACACAGGGTAGCTGAGGCGAACAACACTGACATGGCAATAATCGAAATGTAGGTCGCCCGGGGAATAGTGACTTCCGGATTGCGGGCCTCCTCACGAAACACAGCAGTGGCTTCGAAGCCTGCGAAGCACGTAACGCCGAAGAGTACTGCCAAGCCAATCGATCCGGAGGTCAATGCTTGGGGGGTCAGCCACGACAGTGATAAGCCGTTGGCTCCTCCGTCTTGGAACACGGCGGCTTCCCAGACAAAGGTAATGATCACTTCGCAGACAAGAGCCAAGGACAAAAGCTTTGCAGAAAGCGATATGCGGAAGTGGCCAAGCACCGCCACGATAGCGGCAAAACCTAACGACCACTGCCACCAAGGCAGCGTCTCCAGGCCGATCCACGAGAGTGAAATGGTCGAGAAGGTGACCCCGACATAGAGATACGCCCCAACCAGCATGAACGTATAAGCCAAGATCGCCATGAAGGCACTGCCTAACCCTAGAGAGCGACCCAGGCCAGCAGTGATATATGCGTAATACGCTCCCGCATTGGGCACGTGCCGAGCCATCGTTGTGAAGCCAACGGCGAAAAGAAGCATCAAGCCGCCCGCCGCCAGGTAGGTGAGGGGGGCGCCCAGACCGTTACCCATGCCAATAATCACTGGGATCAACCCAATGATGATGGTCAAGGGGGCGTTGTACGCGAGCACTGTGAACACGATGTCGAACGTGCCGAGATTGCCGCGCAGACGCTGCGCTGGCTGGTGCTGTTTAGGGGCTGTCATGCTAAGCCCTGCAGGTTCTGAATAACTCATACATTTAATCCCCGTCTATGCAGAGGTGCCGCCAAGGTAAGTTTGGACTTGCTGCAAGTTCGTACGTCGTACGGCTGGATCAGCCCGTCTGAGCATTCGTTTGCGTAAGAAAATTCAGCCGTAGTGGCTGCCTGGGCAGTAGGGGAAGGAGAGCATTGAAGGAGCAGCGCTCGATCTGCTCAATCAGGCTGCTAGGAGAGCCTGTTTTTCTTATTTTTGGTACGCAGTGTTGGACGTCCTTGACGGACTCTTCGCGCACATCACAGCAGTAATGATTCGCCTCAGATTCGCTCGGAAAGAGGGGACTCTGGGCTGCCACCACTGCGACACGTCTGATGACGTTGATCGTTGTCATTTTCATGCCTCTTATTTTTGTGAACCGCAGGCAACGCTGGGCTGGCCTTAAATCTACGTCTACAAATATTTTTAGACAAGATCTTTTTTGCTTGGTAGTTTGAAAAGACGAACAGGCAGTCCTGCGCTGAGCTAGGTCGCGCTGTAACCGGGTCAAAATGGTGCGATTTGAGCGATTTTCGCCTCATTTTGAAGCATTTGGGAGAGAGCTATCGTCGACGTCGCGCGGTTTATGCACGGCGCGCCGAATTTTCCTCAGGTTAAGGTGCCGCCCGGCCAGCTTCAGAGCGCAAATTTCTGACGTGTGTTGCCGATCTGGCAGTTGAAAAATCGAACAAAAAGGTGAGCGAAATGAGTGCAGTGAAGGGTGGCGGGTACGACTACATCATCGTAGGCGCCGGCTCGGCCGGTTGTGTTGTGGCAAACCGTCTAAGTGAAGATCCCAACGTCAAGGTGCTGGTCATCGAGGCGGGTGGGCCTGATCGGAAATGGGATTTCCGCATCCAAATGCCAGCTGCCCTTACGTATCCGCTGGTGGGGAAAACCTATAATTGGCAGTTCCTGACTGAGCCTGTGCCTGAGCTTCGCAACCGTCGCGTACCCTACTTCAGGGGGAAGGTTTTGGGCGGCTCATCGACCATTAACGGGATGGTCTACATTCGTGGTAACGCGATGGACTTTGATAACTGGGCTTCGGATCCAGAACTGGCTCACTGGTCTTACGCTCACTGTCTCCCATACTTCAAGAAGTCTGAAACTTACGACCAAGGCGAAAGCGAGTATCGGGGTGGCTCTGGCCCACTGCATGTTACCAAGGGCTTTGGAGCTAGCCCGCTGTATCAGGTGTTCCTTGAAGCGGCCCAGGAAGCAGGCCACGCGCACGTCAATGACCAGAACGCCTATCGCCAAGAGGGTTTCGGTCGCATGGATATGACCGTTCACAATGGGGTAAGGGAGAGTGCTGCTCGTGCTTATCTTCACCCAGCGATGACCCGCCCGAACCTAACGGTAATCACAGGTGCGCTGGTGCGACGCGTGGTGTTTGAAGGAGACAAAGCCGTCGGCATTGCTCTGCGTAGTGAAAACAGCGAACAAGTGATTCGCTGTGATCGCGAGGTCATCCTGTCTGCGGGCGCCATCCAGTCGCCCCAATTGCTTATGCTGTCGGGCGTAGGGCCAGAGGACGAGCTCAAAAAACACGGTATTCCGGTAGTCTGCAATTCGCCTGGTGTGGGCCGGAACCTCGGTGATCATATTGAATACATCGTGGCCTACGACTGTTTGAAGCCTGTCTCGTACTACAAGGAGTTGAAGCTGCATAGGCAAGCAGCCATTGGCGCCGAGTGGTTGGCGAAGCATACGGGCTTGGGTGCTTCGAACTTCTTCGAGGCGGGAGGCTTCTTGCGCTCGACCCCTGATAAGCCTTGGCCGGATGTTCAGTGCCACTTCGTGGGGGTTGCTGCCGAGTACAGCGGGCGAATGGCTGCTGAAGGCCACAGCTACCAAGTGCACCTTGGCCCTCAACGGCCAAAGAGCCGAGGCTGGCTGAATCTCGCCTCTGCTAATCCTGAAGATGCGCCTCTTATCCAGCCCAACTGGTTGACCCATGAGCAGGACTGGATCGATTCACGAAACGCCATCCGTTCGACCATCGAAATCATGGAGCAGGATGCTTTCAGGCCGTATCGCGGGAAGATGTTGAAACCGCTTAAAACCGAGATGCATGATGAGGGTCTTAACGACTTCATTCGCGATCACGCGGAAAGTGGTTATCACTTCTGTGGTACCTGCAAGATGGGTGGCGGCAGTGATGCGGTTGTCGACGGCCAGCTTCGCGTTAAGGGTGTTCGCGGCTTGCGGGTGGTCGATGCGTCGGTAATGCCTGAGGTTACTAACGGCAATACCAACGCTCCGACCATCATGATCGCAGAAAAAGCCGCAGATATGATTCTGGGGCGCCAACTTCCGCCCTCCAATGCAAAATTTTATAAAGCAGAGCTTGAACACGCCTGATTCGAGAGGGGGGCTTAGGCCCCCTTATCTCGCACTGCGACATTACCCTTCGACGGTTGCCTCTCCAAACCGCATCAGATTGAGCCGCATGCTCTGACACAGGTGGCCATTCTCTGTGCGCCCCCTTAATCACCGGTGTGAGCGAAGTACCCCTTCAAAAATCTTGCAGCTCTTTCCGATGGGGTGGTGGCATGAGAACCCACTGCTGGAGCGGCCTAGCCGGGGTCTCACGTGGTTTGAGAGTAGAGCCCGTCAAAGAAGGCCATCGGTTCACGGAGCTCCAACATCGCCCACCGAATTTTTTTTGAGCGACTCATGCGCCAAGATTCCTGGGGATTAGGCAGGCGCTTCGCTTTCCTTTCGATAATGCGCGAAAATACCGTGACATGAACGCAGAGGTTTTTAATGGCTCCTACTAGGTCAAAGCAGCATGCACTGATCATTGCCGCACATCCAATGACCGAATCACTCACCCACTCAATCGTTCGGCAGGTACGTGAGGCGCTGATAGATGCCGATATTTCTGTAGAGGTTGCTGACCTTCATGCTGAAGGATTTATTTCGGCTATGACACCTGCTGATGTGTCTTACTACCGAGGCGAGGGTGATCTGCCAGAAGATGTGGTCAGGGAGCAGCGACGATTCGACAAGGCTGACATGGTCTACTTTGTTTTTCCAATTTACTGGTGGACTGTTCCTGCGCTTTTGAAGGGTTGGTTTGAGCGTGTGTTCACATCAGGATGGGCCTATGACTACCAGGGTGATGGCAAAGCATCGGGGCGACTGAAGCCTGTCCCAGTTCATCTCATTATCACCATCACAACGGGCGAAGAATCGTTCTGCCGACACGGAAGCAAAGCAGCATTTCAAACTCAGGTGGTTGATGGCATTTTGGGGTATTGCGGACTAAAGGACGTCCGGACTTCCATGCTTTGGGGAGCCGACTATGTCGATGATGAAAACTTTGCTTCTTTCATGGCCGAAATTACAGCGACATTACCCCATCGATCAGTGGCTAAGCAGAGCCATTCGGAGTGTATCTGACCGAACGGAGCAGCGGTGTCGACGCACTTGTACAGCGTGAGATTTAATTGTCTCAACATCTCTGCTATCGCTGCCGTAATGACCAGGCCCCAGTGCTAGGGGGGGACATTTTGGCTGGCCTTGGACAGGCATGCGCGCGTTTCCTGGCCCGTGTTCACTTGCTGCAGAGTTTCTGACAAGGCTTAGGGTGGGCCTGTCGAGCCGCGTGGCCTATGATGCACTTGTTGCAGGCAAACGGGGCAGGTGACTCCGGCTCGACATTTGTCACCGAAGGCAGTCCGATCCGGGCTCAGGGAGCATCAATGGAGAGAATCGATCCTGTCTTACTAGAGGCTGCTGTCCGAGTCTTCGGCGATCGGGTGCGCGCCATACGATGGCTGACCACCCCCGTGCCAAATTTAGGCGGGAAGAATCCGGCTGACGTAGACATCAAAGAGGCATTAGACCTGCTCACACGGCTGGATCATGGCTTTTCTGCCTAGCGCAACGGTGCTTCGTACTGGGCATGCCCTCTTCGGATGCACAGCCCTACAGGGCTCTAAGCGCCATAGCTTGCCGAGTAGGTTACAGAAAGCGTCCCTGCCAACAACTCGGCTCCTCCAGTGACGTTCTCTCTTCCTGGGTAACCTCGGCGCAACAATTACTCAGCTAGAAAGGAACAGCAGTCGCACCCGAGCATGAATAAGTGACTCGTGCGTGTCGCGATGAGCTCGGAAATCCACATCGGTCAGAGTCCGCCTTCGAAAGATATCCCCGTCCAGTGTCGTCCAAACTGTCGTCTGCGCGACATAACGTTCAGATTCGCGACAAATTCAGCCCCCCCCCCCTCTTGAAATTTTTAAAGCGAGACGGAGTTTTATATTTGAGGGCAAAGAAAAAGCTGTAGTGGCTTAGACACCCGTCAATTTCACAGGATACAGCCGGCTTTTACATCCGATTCTTCCGCCTTCCAGATCCCACGGTTTGAAGCTTGGCAGTGAAGCTGAGGTCGAGAAGGGTGCAGCGTGGGGAGATCGCTTTACTTTGCAGCCGTCAGGCTGCTGCTTCCGCTTTGATTACAAACCAAACGTAAATTTTTTAAAAAAACTACATATAGTGTTCTTTGTGTATTTGTTTGCGATTCTTATCTATATGTAGTGTTTTTGCTTTCATTGGCCACCTTTGTCAGAGGGGGGCGGGCCAGCCTTGCACCAGGAGTTGCTTCAAGCCTGAAGTCATGAGTGATCTAGCGGGTACGTGTAAAATGCATCCCTTGAGCGTCCTATGGCCCGTTTACGGTATTCACCCTGAAATTGAAGTGCTTGAGATCTGAAACATGAGTGAGAACCTAAGCGAAGAAGAGATGAGAGCCGCGTTGTTCGGGGACACGGTTGGCTCTGTCGGCGAGCCGATTCAGCAGCAGGCCGCGTTGCTAGAGGCTGTCAAGCCGTCTAGGGCTAAACGCCTGTCCTCCAGGTTGCGTGTCATTTTGCACGTCACCAAGGAGTTCGAAGGGCCGGAGGACGTGTTCACTCATGATGCCGATACCCTCAGCACATTGATTGCGGAGGCAGAAGCGAAAGCGGCGGCTAAAAAGAATAAGTATCGATATTTCAACGTAATCTCAGTCACCCCTGTTCAGGTTTGAGTATGCGGCATCGCTGGCTGGGAGGGGGGAGCGGGGCGGGGCATTCATTGCCTGTCTCAGTCGTCCCCGCAGCAGGCGTGGTTTCAAAGCCCAGGCGATTACAGAAAGGGGATCACCTGCAGTGGAGCAGGACTTGGTGAACGGGTTACCCACGCAGACTATTCACCATTGAGAGCGAATCATTATGCCTTCACGCCATGAGCAACGGCCCGACACTGTGGTCTGTGGTAACCGAGAGTGTTCGAGACCCCTCAGCTTCTCGGATTACCGCTATGGGTATGTCCACGACGACGTGAAATCGGCAAGCATTCATTGGAGGGCATACCCGCTCCTCGATGGTGATTCAGTGTTGTGTACGTGTGGCCATTTTACTGCTTACTACGATCCAGCCGTTCGTAGTCCGCCGGCACGCTAGCCGGCACTCTTGGAAGCCAATCTCATGCCAATCGTTGCTGCAGTGTTTGATGCTTTTGGAACTGTGGTTCACATCAGGCGCAAGCACCATCCATTCCGGAAATTGCTGCGCATTGGTGCTCAGCAAGGTCGCAAGCCAAGCGCTTCAGACCTCCATTGCCTGATGACGACGAGCCTGTCCCTGGAGGAGGCTGCTGAAGTTTTCGGCATCAGATTGAGCTCGCAGCAATTGATGGCGTTGCAGGATTACCTCCTTGATGAGCTGGAGTCGATCTCGGTGTATGCCGATGCCATTGAGGCGCAGCAGTTACTAAAGGCAGAGGGAATGGTGATGGGAGTCTGTTCGAATCTGGCGGCGCCCTACGGCCCTGTGCTTAGGAATCTGCTGAGCGACATGGATGGGTTTGCCTTGAGCTATGAGGTCGGTCTTATGAAGCCTCATGAGGGAATCTATCGCGAGATCTGCCGTCAATTAGGTGCACGCTTGGGGACGGATTTGACTGACCCCTGTGGCAAAGTCGTGATGGTCGGCGATTCCCTGCAATGTGATCAAAAAGGCCCTAGGGCTGTCGGGATTTCCGGGCACTTTATGGACAGAACGGGAGCTGGATCTCTCTCCGATCTCGTTCAGTTTGCAGAACGTGTGATCAAGGGTGAGCGTCTAGGGGAAAGTAGGGGTTGATGGGGCAGCCGGTCTAGGGAGCATCCGGCAGCTCTCGCTTCCATAGAAAGCTGACAGTTGATCTGCTGATTCCCAGCTGCCGGGCTGTTGCTGCCTGGCTCAGGCCAGACTCTTTACACGCCTGAACCTTCTGCAGCTTTATCAGATCCGCTGGACGTGCGGGTGGCCGTTTAACGACCTCGGTGCCCATCATCTGTGCAGCGATGTCTTCCGGGGTCACCCGCATTTGGAGCGCCTCCAATTCCTCTCTAGCCTGGGCCAGTAGGTCAGCGCTCGACTGCTCGTCACGCGTACCCAGAACCAAGGCCATCAGCGCCACTGGGCTCAGTTCGAGCGCAGCCGCAAGCTCAATGAATTTATCCAGGGTAGGAGAGCTCTGGGCACTTTCAATTTTGGTCAGATAGGTGCGGGAGGTTGCCTGCGCCATACCCTCTTGAGTCAAGCCCAAGCTACCACGAACTGAGCGTATGACTGCTGCAAGCGCGGGCCTTATCGACGTCAAGTCGTTGTCCTCAAAACTGAGGATGTAGCCACGTCGGCGTGTACAGTTACACATCACATAGTGTATAAAACTGTTCGAGGGCGCTTTTGCGCCATGTGTTGCTCTGGGCTGGCCGGCGGTGATGGGCCAGCGTGGGGCCGAGCCTGCATATGCCAAGCGCCCTTCGTCATGGTCTTCAGGGGGGCTCCTGACGATCAATAAACCCCTAAATCGCGTTGCAATCATCCTTTCCGAGAGGTTGCCAGTTCAATGGAGGTCAGGGTTTGAGAGTGCGGATTTATTCTGACCTACACCGAGAGTTTGACGGTTGGGAGGCTCCGGATTGCACTGGCGTCGACCTCGTCCTATTGGGGGGCGACATTGACAAGAAGGGGCGAGGTGTCCGTTGGGCCAATGCGGCGTTCGAATGCCCAGTGGCCTACGTCAGTGGTAACCACGAATTTTACGACGGCCATGTTGATCGAACGCTGCAGAAAATGAGGGACGCCGCCGCTGGCCACGTCCACATTTTAGAGAATGAAACCCTGACGTTTGGCAATCTCAGGATCCTGGGTACGACGGGGTGGACTGATTTTACATCGACAGGTGACCAGGTGGCGGCGACCAATATGGCCCGGGAGTGGATGAGCGACTTCAAATACATTCGTGCTGATTTGAACTACAGGCGTTTGCGGCCCGATGATGTCATTTCCAGGAACCACGTCGCCAAGGCTTGGCTCCGTGAGGAGCTGGAAAAACAATTTGAGGGTAAAACACTCGTGCTGACACATCACTCACCATCTTCGATGGTGATAGGTAACGAGCACGAAGGCCATCTCACAGCCTCCTATGCGAACGACTGGAATGAGCTCATTGCTCAGGCGAATGTGTGGGTATTTGGCCATACGCACTACGCCGTCGACGTTGAGTTAGCTGGCTGCCGGGTGATCTCGAACCCTAAGGGCTATCCAAATGAAAACACGGGCTTTGATCCCTATTTCGAGATCCAGATTTGATGGTTAATCACTTGAACAAGCAACCTTTGTTCGCTGTCGATTCCGATTCCCTTGTGCGGGACTTTCCCTTGGAGGTAATCCAGGCGCAGGGCATTGACTGGAATGTCCCTATCGACGCGTTCTTAGCCGATGCTGCTCAGGCCGGGAGGCGATATGCCGCTTTGATCTACGGCGATCGGTCAGGGGTGAATCAGGATGGCATGACCATCGCTACACCGCCTCTTGAATATGTCGAGGCCAGGTCGGGTTTCAAATTGATGCGTAGTGTTAGTGGTGAGGATTATTACGTAATCACTAGCGAGCTGAACATGTAGCCGAGCTTCGCAGGGCGCTGCTACTCAGTGCTAGCTATCAATTACGCCGGATCGCAGGATTCTACCTCCGGTGCAGTTTTCCAATTCTCTAAGCCGCCTATCTGATTGAAGGCGGTGACGTATTGCGCTACCGATGAGATTTACGCGCAAGCCTCCGTAGTGAATAAGTGCGCTTAAGGATAATGCATGTCTGAACTTAAAAAAATTGCAGTCACAGTTAAGAACTTTGATCTTCAAGCGAGTGGCGATCTAGATGCCCTCTATCGAAATGTTCGGTGTGAGGATGAAGCAGGGACGACTTTTTACTTTAAAGAAGTCGTGATGCTCAACTATTTGAGGAGGCATGGTGCGATCGCTACAGATGCTCGGCGCACTTGGTACTACAAACATCTTGGCAAGAAGTCGATTGTTCTCATTGCATTCGAAAAAAGTAACGGAAAGGTTGAGTATGATCTGGAGCACATGCGGGCGGTTGCGAAGTCCAGTGTCCTCAAAGGCATTATTTTTGCCGTGGCGGCCATCCCAGCGGGGCTGATCATCGCGACAGCAACCTTCGGCGTTGGATTGGTATTCATACCGGTTGGATTGTTTTATGCGTACAGAAGTGCTTTCAAAATACCCGGTCTGCTGCGCCGTGAGACTCTGGTGCGAGAGCTGGCGGAGCATGGGGTTGTCGTTCGATAAATGCGCTTGAAGCCAGTGATTTGAGCAAGCGAGCTGCTGTTGACCCAGAGCGTCAGGTTTTCCCTACCAGTTGGCCTGCCATCAACATCTGCCCGAACTGACTCCCGCTCCCGATTTCCGTCCTGCAGGCACGTCAAGAAGAGCCCTGTGAGTGGTTGCACTGCCTTCGGAGGTTTCTTCCTGACAGACCTGATAGCTTGAGTCGTTGCTCAACTGTTATGGGCATTTTGAGAAAGTGAGAAGGAGCCAGACGTGTCAGTTTTGAAGAAGTCGGCAGCGCATGTGGTCGCAATGGTTGGAGTCATCTGCATCTTGTGCCCAGGAATCTATACAGGCGCTGCAGCACAGGCATTGGGGGACGGCGCATGGTTGGAACTCAGCAGTTCTAGCCTTGTACATGGTACGAGAGGGGAGGCTCGTGTAGTCATTCAGCAAGGCGCTGAGGTCGCGGCGCTGGAAGCGCCGTATGAAATTGCGGGGCATGGATATGGGGCTTCTAGCATCAAGCTGCGTACTCATTGCGGCCCGATGACGTTCATGGTGATCAAGGGTGAACTGAGGACATCAGATACCGAGCGTCTCGGAAAGTATCGCGGAGGTGCGAATTGCGGCCTAGGGCAACGGCTGACACGGGCCGGAGCCTGGCACCTGGTTTCCCAGTAGCAATTCAGGCCAAGCGTTTGCGGAGGCCATTCACCCATCGCTGCCTCTGCGCTAATTCGCCCGCTAGAAAGCCCTCCCGCTGATCAACTTGGATGCGTGGGGCGATGCATAGCCGATGCGTTTGGTATCGTGTCTTATTGGTACTCATTGCCATGGGCATGCTCTGCTCTTCAGTGAGGCGATTGAGCGCGAGCCTCCCTTGCCTCAAACAGCCGCGCGGGCGGGCTAATCGTCGATATTCAGCGCGATGTGGTGGATCAATTCCCTGGGGCGGGGGTTACTGATCAGTTCGTAGATGATGTCTCTTTTGCTGCGGGGCAGCTTCTTAACGATATTCTTGCCCGCGCGGCGGACTGCTTCATCCGAACCATGGATTCGGTCAGCGAGCATCAGAACTAGGATGGCGTCGGATAAGGTCATGCGCGTCTCGTTGATTGGGGGGCGTCCCTGCGTGATGCGATGGTGGCAGGATCGTAGCACGGCGTGATTGTCGCGTTATGACACGGCACTGACCCAAAGGAGCTTGCTCAGCATGTGGAAAAATGCCAGTTGGAGCCGCTCCTCGGCGCGCTGAAGCAGGACTCGCGACCGCATTGAGGCCCGGATGGTACGGTGAGACCTCCCGCGACACGGTGACGATTCCGGTAGAAAGCATGCTGGGGAGGTGGGCCGTGGTGTATAGGCAATCACATAGTCGACGTTCGCCATCGCTTGAACACTTCTGCTCAAGACATCCTGAGCCCAGGGTTCCCGAGGAAGCAGATCAGCAAGTCGTCCAGAGCCATGGCCTCCTCATCGCTCAGCTTGAAAGGCTCGTAGCCCTCTACAAAATACGTACGGGCTATATTTTCGACGTCCAGCATCGCGCTATTAACCTGCTTGCCAGCCTTGAAGTAGATCCTGCTTCGCGATGATGGGTGCAGTTCGGATAGCAGATTTTCAATGTCCTGCTGGGACAAACAAAAAGACTGCTCGTCAATCTTGAAATTCAGAAAGTCCATTTTCCAGCGGAACTGCGTGAAACGGTCTCGGCGGGCACCATAGACGCTGAACGGTCGGAGAATTGCGTTTGCTTTTTTGAATTGCTCATATAGTTCTGAAATGGGTGGGAGGCCTTCGGTGTCTGCATGGATGATGCTATTGCGATAGCCTTTGAGATCTATCGCTTTCTTCACGAACTCCTCCCAGATTTCAGGGTGTTCAGGATTCTGCGGGTGAGCCTTTAGGATGTGACGAACCAAGTCCCCTAGTGAGTCCTTCGGCTTTTTTCCCGTCGCGCGCTCAACGTAAGCCTTCACATATTTGTCGAAATTGATGGCTTCTTCTCTCAGGTCATCAATCGTGGGCTCGTAGCTCCCAGGGATATCCTGAAAATGGTTTGAGGGAAGGTATCGACGAGCCTGTCGAAATCGTTGGGTAATCCATTGCAGCATCTGAAGTCCTTATAGTGATGAGTGGTGGGCAGGTCTGAGTGGTCTTGGAGATGATGGCTTATCAGGCCGCTTATCAAAGCCGCGGGCGCTGGGTTGAGGGGGCGTATGATCGCCAAGCCTTGCACACTCAAGTAGCCTTTCAGAGGCGTTCCTCATGCCTATTGGAGAGCTTGGCCGTGCATGCACGTAGGTTGACAAGGCGCCTCCGCGACAATTGGAAGCTGTTGTTGCTCGTCTGAGCCTTCCATCCGTTAACGTTATGCGTCAGGGACGCAGCTGCTCTCGACATTTCATACCACAAACTCTTGAGCTCGGTTCTGCTCCATCTGCAAACTAAATGAGAGCAAATCAACCGAAGCCACAGCTTCAACGCGATGTTAGGGGCAAGGCGCAGAATTTGAGGCGGCGAGAGATCATGATGCGAGATGCTAGACCACACCCAAGATTGCCTTTTATCAAGGTAGGGATCTTTGTTGACCCGTTGGCTTTCAGCTTTGGGCTTGATTACCAGGTCGGTGAGAGTGACGCATGGTGCTACACCATCGAAGATGACGCAGGCTTTCCCATAGTCCGGGATGAGGAGACAGCGATCCGCTCGGCTGAGGAAATGTTGTTTGCCGTCCGACCTGATGTGGTGCGCAAGTACACAGACTTGGCCATCAGGCAGCAAGATTTTGAACTTGCAATGGCACTGGCGGAGCGTCAGGGATACTGGGAAGCGGTAGCGCACCAGAGGAAGGTGGTAGGGCAGATCGTGCGAGAAGCCCAGTGCATCCTCCAACCCCTGACGCTGTAGCCTATTTTGCCTGTCTCATGCCGTCAGCGAAGAAAGAGTTGGAGAGGAAGCGATACCAATGTGAAAAGCTCTCCTCCGGCTGCTGAGCGAACACTGGCGAACCATTCACATAGACCTCTCCGCCGACCATGTACCTCGATACCCGTATCGTCAACTGGTCGTCTTTTTTCCGATACCGGTTGATTTTGCTCCCATCCTCTTGCTCGTTGATGAAGTAGAAGATCACCAGTGTGTTTGCCTTGGAGAGCTCCTGTAGGCGCGCGAATGTCGTCTCTTCAGGAATGTGGGTACGGATCACCTCGATGATCACGTTAGGGGAGCTGGAGGTGGGAAAGAACTTGTTGGCATCCCGCCCAGAGAGGTCGGGTTGGATGTACCTATCGTCGTGAAAGCCTACGCGAGCGGTGCTTTCCATGAACCAACGGTAATCTGTCCCTGCCAGGGTGGAAAAGACCACCTGTTCCTGATATTTCCCGTTGTCATCAAAGACGTAGACTGAGATCGAGACACGGTTGATTTTGTCGCTACTCAAGTTTTCGTAGAGCAAGCTCACGCATTCATCGTGCGTGGGGTCGTTTTCGCTTCTTCCTAGACGCGTGCCAAAGGAGGCCCGGCCAATTCGCCTGAAATGGGGACTGTCGATATTTCTCACTGGAATTACCAGCTCATCTGCTTCGTTGAGCAGCGGCTCCTCGCGCATTCTTGGGTACAGCGCCTGACTGAAAATATCCTGAACTTGGTAAACGCGGTTCGAGAATCCACCTCTTGCAGCCATCCGTCATTCCTTGTGGGCAAAAGGGCGACCTTAAAGCGTTGAGCCGGGTATCGCCACCCTGATGGTTGTCTGCAGCGTTTGAGCACGCTCCTCCAGCAGTTCGCAATTGACGTTGGAGGGTTGCCTGGGTTGAGCTTGCGCGAGTTTTCCCGAAGCTCGGCCTGGCGCTCTATTCGGGAAAAGTCCCGCCACTTGGCCGATTTTATTCCAAGGTAGCTGAGCCGACCGACTTAGGTTGAAGTGTGTGATGCAGCTCTCCGAGGCTCGCGCGGCCACTGGCTACCAGCTCAGCAATTGGGCCTTCATGCAGCGCCTCAATGAATTTCCCCTTGTTCAGCCAGAACTCAGTCTTTGTGAACACGGCCTCTAGCTCGGGAGGGATATCCATACGATCTCTTCCCGAAAAATCGCACAGATTGTTGTAGTACTCCCAGGTAAAGCGGAGTGCAGCTAAAGTTTCTAAGGTGCTTGTGCCAAAAGTCGGGGCGTCGGAGTTGTCTTCATATCGCACATACACTCCTTGCTCTCTCATTGTCATGTATATTTTTTTGATGTTTAGTTTTTTTGCTGCGTGATAAATGTTTTTGCTTGCTGCCAGATAAAAGCTAAATGAGTCTTTGTTGCTTCCATCTAGTACGCCTCTCAAGTGGCTGGCGGCTCCCTGTATAAGACTTTCAATTTGTTCAAAGGCATGCTTATGTATGACGGGCGTGCCGTCTTCAGGTGTACCAATAAAAAATCTTTTATGAATCACTGGGTGGGTTTTGTAGCTGAACGTATACTGGTTGAAGTATTTGGTATCGTCTATTTCTTTGAAATATTCGAACATGGCTTTTCGATGCGCGTAGTAAGCATCTAAATTGTTCTTGGTTCGGCTTAGAGTGATTTGTCTAGCAGCTTGTTGGGTCGAGTGAAAGCGTGCAACCAAAGCGGCTAATGGCAGTGATATTGACATGAGCGCCAGTGGAAGAAGACTTATCTCAGCGAACCTTTTGTACCCTTCGGTTGTGAGACTTACCTCATAACCTGACCACGTCCATAGGCCGAATGCGAAGCCTAGGCTCAAGGGAATGCCAATGGCTAACCACAGCAAACCTTGCCTGATCAATCCATGCTCGGTGTTGAGCTCAAAGACAGAGCGTGCTTTGGTATGCAAGTCATGACCTTCCCCGAGCTTTCTGCTGACTAGCCAGAAGGTGGTCAATGCGGGACACAGTATTGTTGCAGCAAGCAGCGCTAGATCAAGCATTCTGAAGTCCTGTCGCAATCGTCGTTCTTGGTAAGCCGGTGAGGGCTATGGATGCTCGCTTTAGCTCTCTACAACCGTCATCCTACTGGGATCTCCAAAGCGGGCTCCGGGCTTAAATGAAGAGGCGGGCATTGTCGCATGATGGGCTGCGCCACCATGGCGACGTAGGTTACTGGTCGAAGAGATCGTTGCTTGGCTTGCTGGATTGCCTCCTTGAGCAGGTGGTGAAAACGCCTATCAATGCTGGTACCTCGAAGGCGGATCTTCAACATGCTGAGGAATCTTCCGTCGGGATCTGGAGGCAAGCGGTGATCCATGACCTGGATGCCTTGAGCGCTGGAGTGGAGGTCTCACCACCTGTTAAATCGCGCCAATCCCTCTAAAAATCGCTGGAGGTAGCTTTCACTGCCAAAGGCGAAGCCGGCAGCAAGCAAAGGCTCCCTGAATTCCGGGATAGAGTATTCCTGAGCGAAGCGAGAGATGGTTTCCGAGTGCCATGACAGTCGCCCCATCGCGATATTTCGAAATTGACTTTGCTGGATCAGAATGTTGAGCTGTTCTTCGTTGACGCCATTCTCTTGAACGAAGAACAGTAGGTTCATAAACTCGAATCGCTCGTAGAGCAGCTCAGGATCATGCACTCCGGCAAACGAGGGGGCCCATTTGCAGGAAATGAGGCTGGCAAGTCGATTGGATAGGGGAGTACGGGCGCTGCTCTGGCCCTCTAGGGTTTTCCAGTGCGCTAGAAGCCCGTTGCCGGACTCAAGGTAGAACGGTGATAGTTCATAGCCCACCACACTAGGCCGCTCGCGCCGGTTAATAACTGTTGAACTGAATAGCCGATGCAGAACGTCCAGGCGATTCGCACGAGTTAGCCCAAGTGCATAGCCAAGCACGACCAACATTGCCGGATAGTCTTTCAGGGCTAGCCAGTGTGTATAGCCAGCCTGCTCTCTATGAGCTTCGGCATACAGCCCTTGGACTGCGTCCAGGACGAGCCGCAACTCGTCACCTGTGCCCCAACGTCCTAATACTGAAGCAAGGCGGGCGATAGGTTCGACAATGGCCTCGTATTCTGGAACCCAGTCACTGAAAGCCTCGTTTCTCACGTCAGCCCCTCCTGCGAAAAGCGGGGAGAAATCAGAAATCGTCTGCCGAGTTTGGGTCGTGACCAAGTCGTCGAGCTGGATCCTGTGTTCAGGTCGATCCATGAAGCGTTTTGTCATGGCGATCATCAGCTCGACGCTTGCCGGGTTGGGCTGGCGTGATTGCTGGATGGTCTCAAGCTTCAGCTTAAGCGCGTCGAAAAATGTATCCGCGTCAGTGCCAGTGACCACCGATGCGCGACGCTGTGTGACCAATTCCTGGCCACGTTCAGAGAGACCACCACGGGCAAGCCAGTAAGTTGGGTAGCGGCGTGAGGGGGCGCGCAGAAACGCGGCCCTCAGGGCATGATCCCATTCCCCTGACCAGCCGGCGACGATTAAACCGAACTCATCGATGATGCGGTCGAGCAGGGCGTTGAACTCGGCAGAGTAGTCACCCAATTCCACATCCGTATTCAGAATTCTGGCGTCCTTGTAGTCACCATGAATTTTGAGGATGAAGCACTGGGAATGGGTGATCGGCTCGGCCCCTGCCAAGGCGTCGACTGAACTCACGATAGTGGGCTCAATGCCGGCATCACGCAGAGCATTTTCCATTAGCCTGTCGAAGTTAGTGGTGACGATGACACGTACGTGTCCAGCACGCACCATTTCTGCAATAGCTCGATGAGCCCGTGTGGGAACCTTCAACCCATCCTCTAGCTCTTGGGCTGTGGGCTCCAGGAAGCCTTGAACAATCGCCCTGCGTTCGCTTTGCGTCCCTGCCAGGGTCTCAAGCAGCGTCGAATAGTTAGGCTGCTCTCCTGTCTGACCTACATACCAAGCATGCCAGTCTTCTTGCTCCCCTACGCCTGAGGCAATACCGGCGCGCTTGACCAGCTCCATGGTGATCTCCCACCCAGTCGGGATGCCGGCAGAGCGTGACACTCCTGACCCCAGGAGTAGTGCGTACACCCCTTTGTTCTCGTACACCGAAAATGCAAGCTGGGTAGTTGGGTCATTTGCGATCATGGGCATAAGGTCTTCCTTGTGTTCTGGGGAGAGCGAATCAGAAACTCTCGGATTCGCTGACGTTATCCTGGGTGGGGATATTCTAGCTAATGGCCATCACTGACGCAGGGATCGCTTCTTCTGGACTCCATGTCAACGCCATGACCATGGGGGAGGCTCGGTGGGGCTCAGAAGAACTAGTTCTCTGGAATGAACATGCGATCTGGGGGAAGGGCGGGTGGCTCCAGAGTCGGGTGAAAACGCCTTGCTCTGGCTTGAGCATTGGTGTGGTGACGGTTTCCCACCGCTCGTCGACTGCATGGACATGTCGGAGCAGCGGTGTTGTGCGCGCAGGAAAGAGGCGTAGATTGATGAGCTCACAATGAGCGATTGAGGAGAGCTGGCCATGACTCAGAACCTAGATCTTCACATCTTCACCCCCGATCAGCTGCAAGCCCACGATTTGAACATCGCTACGAAGGTACACCAAGCGACCGTTGCTAGCGTTATTCGCAAAGTGAATGTCATGAACCCGGGACAGGTTCTGAACGCCTCTAGGGAAAACGGTAAGGAACTCCTTTGGCCAAAGGAGAAGCTGGAGCAGGTACTCAAGCACATTGAAGAGTCGTAATCGCTGGAGCCAATGCCAAACTGGTTCGACTATCCGAACTGGAGGCAATGAGAAGGGCCCGCAGCCTGGGATGCGAGCCCTGCCCATTGTGCGTTTTACTTCAGTCGAGGCCGGCTATAGGACGGCTCGGGGCTGAGGAATTTGGGCACCTCTGAAAGCATTAGATCACACTCCACCAATGCCGGGCCGTGCCAGAACAGTGTCCAGCGGTTGTAGTCCTCCTGCGTCTCGATCACGTAGAGCGTCTCCTTTCTGGTTTCCCGGAAGGCTCTGATAAACCAAGCAGGGTTAACCTTCGATGGAACTCGGAGCTCATAACCGTCGTCCGACCACCCAACCCAATGGCTGAAGAAGCTGCGCTCAAAGAAGTCGTGCAACTGGACGAAGTAATAGGATTTTCTTTCGTCGGTTGGTGCCGCTGCGCAGCGGTCTTTACCGTGGTCGCGCCACGATTTGAATGCATTCTTGAAGGCTTCGAAGCAGTTTTTCCACGACTCAAAGCCGTAGCGGCGCGCGACGATAGACAAGCAGGCTTTATGTCGCAAAGCCTTCTGGCTATTACGCTTCAAAATCTTGGCTTCGCGCTTAATCTGCTGAAAAAGCTCGGGGGTGAGGGGATGTGTGGTGGTAAGAGTTTTGGACATAACTATCCCATAAATCCAATACGGAGCTCTGGCCCGCTCAGGCCCAAGATTTGTGGGTAGTCGTCAGATTTTTGCTAACAGTGTTCTCACTTGGGCCAGCGGGCGGCTCAGGCACCTGTAGTCGTACCTATGGCCAAAATGGTGCAGTAACTGTTGCGAGGCTGTCAAGGCGGTGGTCGCTCTGGTCATCGCCATCGGTGTTCCGTGCGACGCGTTTTCGCGTCTATCTATGCCCGCGCCCGGCTGCCCTCCAAATGAATATGAAGCTCAGCGTCTTCTGGTGCCCTATTCGCTGCAGGTGGGAGAAGGCTTATCACCCGCAATTCGGACGCTAATTGGCTCCGTCGGGTGCTTGGCACTGACCGCTGTTAGGACATACAGTAGTTCCCTAAGGCCGTCAGTTTGGCGTGCGTTTGGGGGATCATTATGAAGGTGTTCGTGAGCTCCGTTGTCGGAGGGTTTGAGCAGTACCGGGCTGCAGCTAGGAAGGCGATCACACTGCTGGGGCACACGCCAGTCATGTGCGAGGACTTCGGTGCACGTCCTTACTCTTCGCAGCATGCGTGCATGACGGAGATCGACCAAGCTGATGCCGTGGTACTTATCCTTGGCGCGAATTTCGGCTACGAAACTGACACTGGTGAGTCAGTTACTCAACAGGAGTTTCGGCGAGCGAAGACGACCGGCAAGCCTATCCTGGCTTTTCTCGAAACAGTGGAGATGGAAGAGCGCCAGAGAGCGTTTTCACGGGAAGTCTCCGACTATCTCGACGGCCTGTTCCGGCTGACATTTTCTGATCAGCATGAGCTATCAGACGGCATCGTTCAGGGCCTGAATCAACTATCTCTGAGTCGTAAGGCCATATCGGAGCAAGAGTTCGTACAGCGCTTGCAGCAGAAAGATGGCAATGGCCGGCGGGGTGGCTATGACCACGAAGCTCGCCTGGAGGTAGCGTTCTTGCCTCAGCCTGAAACCCTCGGCACGTTGCGCGCCGCCCATGCTCAACACGACCCGTTTTTTCTCAAGCTGTGCCAGGCTGGGCTTGGCTCGATCAAAGGCGGCTACAAGGACTTCGATAGCGCCGATCAGACGGGAATTGATACTCCGGACTTGAAGTGGCGACACCATGAGAGTGGTTTGTGCTGGTTGTCGATTTCACTGGCCAACGCTTCGACGTCGCGAGGCGTCATGGACTCGTATTACCTATCGCCATCCAGGGTCAGAGCAGGCGCTGAAGCTGCGTTCGGGCTGCTGTGCGAAGGGAAGAGTGGGTGGTTCCAGATCAGCCTAACTGGGGTTGACCACAAGCTCTTCGCTGAGCCTCCGGCTTCATCTTCCAACAGCGTTTCGTTGCCGTTCCGATCTGAGCAGAAGCTGGAAGAGCGGAGCTTGTTGATTCCTGCCACGCCGGCGGCGTACCGTCATTGGTTGGACGAGGTGATGTTCAGGTTTGAGCGCAAAATGTCCATGTGATGGTGTACGTGGGCCGGTGAGGGCAAAGCCTATAAGGCAGACCGTCTGGACTGTTCATCGTGGGACGTGGGGCGGTCGCTTCAATATCACCACCAAGAAGAGCTTCGCCGCTCACACCCCCTGTAAACCTCTTTTTTGATGTGTAAACCGCATTGGTTAACACGTCAAAAATTTGGTTTACAAGCCGAGGTCGAGGGCGCCCGGATGTCCTCATTTCGGCTCGGAGGGTGACATGCCAGGGCGCCTGCCACTGCGCTGATGATGATTAATTCAGCCATCGTTGCCCCGGGTAATGGGGCGTTTCTATGGCATCTAGGGTTGCTGGAACTCCGCTCAGGGCTAACAACAGCCCTTGCTGATCGCGACTTGTGAAGAATCGGGCAGCGTGGTCGCATTTGATCGACGAGCGTTAGCAGTCTCCTGGCTGCCGCGCTTGCGGAGCGGTGCCCCTTACTCGGTGCGGTGCAGATTCTGACTCCCCGGACGCAAATCTGCGCCTTGTGGGTGCCTTGGCCTCAGGTAATGGCAAGGCCAGTGGCATTAACGAGACAATTTCGCAGGTTCAGCGCGAGAATGTCATGCCTTTTTGAAGCTTCTAGATTGAAGTGTGTTTCTGGGGAACCAAGCTACGCTTTACCGTGATATTGCATGTCCAAGACAGGGAACGTCATCACGGTGAAGCGACTACTTCTTTTTAGTGGGCCGATGGCCTGCGGCAAAACCTCAATCTCTGAAGTGCTGCAAGCACGCTATGGCTTTTTCCCCGTCAGCAGTGGCGCTTATCTGCGTGCGGAGCTTACTGCCCGATACCAGATGCTTGATCGCCATAACTTGCAAGAACTTGGCGATGCGTTAGACAAAGAGACTGATTTTTCCTGGCTCATAGAGTCTGTAGCCATACCTGCGATCACGGCTCGACCCGACGTCGAGAATTGGCTAGTTGATGCCGTCCGCAAGCCCCGACAGGTGGAGCTGTTCAGGAATCGTTTCACAGATGCAGTCAAGCACGTACACGTCGTCGCGTCAGAAGCCGTACTCAAGCAGAGATACGCTTCACGGAACCCGCATCATCTCCCTCAGTACGAGACAGACGTTTCACATCCCAACGAGCAGTGCGCGCGATCTTTGGCGAGCCTGGCCGACCAAATCCTAGATACCGAAGGGCTTACCCCATCCGATATCGCAGATCAGATCATTCAAGTCTGGGGGACGTAGCGCATGGAAACTCGGCAGATAGTAGTCATCAGTGGCAAGACCTGCAGCGGAAAAAGTGGCTTGGCTAATTTGCTGGTAAAGGAATATAGCTTCGACGTCGTTTGCGATCGTCGAGAGTCTAAAAATCCTGACTGGCATCTACAGCTTGATCAGCCGGCGGTGCTTGATCGGCGGCGTGAGCTGGAGGGGGCTGAACATGAGCATTGGATGCTTCAGGAAACCAAGTCGAGATGCGCCAAGGACGTTGAAGGCCCGCCGCTGGTGGTCGATCACCTGAACACTCTGGCGCAGGTGCTGGAGTTTCGAAAGACCTTCGGGGCAAACCTTATCCATGTCCATCTCTATGCAAGCGATCCGACGCTTCAGAGACGGTACGCAGAGCGTGTCCAGGGGCATACTGATCCAGCGGCTTACGACCAGGTTAACCAACTTAGAGACCAGGCCGAAATCGAGCTGCTCAAGGCGGATGCAGACGTCCGCATCTACACCGAGAGATCTGCCTCCAATGACACACTTGTGCGGGTCGCCGCTCGCTTGCATCTCTTCACACCACCCGAAATCAGGTGCGTGGATGTACTCATTGGGGGGCAGTATGGGAGCGAGGGCAAAGGCAACATCGTTTCTTACCTAGCCCGTGAATATGACGTAATGGTTCGCGTCGGTGGCCCCAATGCCGGACACACAGTCGCTAGCCCTCTTGGCCCTTATACCTACCATCATCTTCCCTCAGGGTCGCGGGACGTAAGTGCGAGGCTTCTGCTGGGCCCTGGGATGACGATTCGATTGCCGGGGCTCTTGAAGGAGATCAAGGAGTGCAATATCGGCCCTGACCGACTATTCATCGATCCCCAGGCCACTATCATCGAAGATGATGACCTTGAAACGGAGCGGGCTCATTTGGTCTCTACAATCGCGTCCACGGGCAGTGGGAGCGGTGCAGCAGCGGCAAGGCGCATTCTTAGCAGAGGCAAGAAGACGATCAGGCTCGCCAGGGATGTCGAGGAATTACGGCCATACGTAGGTACAGATGGAAACTACCATGGGTGTACGACAGATAGGCTGGAAGAGGCCTACCGTAGAGGTCACTCCATATTGCTGGAGGGCACACAAGGCAGTGGCTTAAGCATATTTCATGGGGACTACCCTCATGTGACCTCAAGGGACACCAACGTCGCAGGTTGCCTTGCCGAGGCTGGGATATCACCCAGCCGCATCCGAAAAATACTCATGGTTATCCGGCCAATGCCCATTCGTGTTGGAGATCCTGATGGAGACCAGGGGCACACCTCCGGAGAGCTTAAGCATGGTACGACCTTCGACGAGATTGCTGAATTTGCTGGTCTAGACGGCACGGCACTGAATGCAGCCGAGAAGACCTCCACCACTCGGCGGAACCGGCGCGTAGGCTGGTTCGAATGGGATCAATTCCGCAAGGCGTGTGCGCTCAACGCGCCCACCGACATCGTTCTTACGTTCGCGGATTACCTCAAATCCACCAACAGCCAGGCGCGCCGCTTTGAGCAGCTCGATCCAGAAACCATCAAGTTTGTGGAGGAGCTAGAGCGAGTTTCACAAGCGCCTGTGTCGCTCATCAATACCCGATTCTCGCGTGACACAGGGGCTAGTGATCTGCGCTCTCTAATCGACCGACGTAACTGGACTGCACGATCTGGTAGGAAGTAACGAATGAATCTGGAAAAGCTGATTGAGATGTACCCGCGCGTGTATCACATGGCGGAGCGCGGTGCTTGGGACAGCATTCGCACCCACGGGCTGATGAGCACCACTGCCGTGCTCGACCATCTCGAAGTTGAGGGGGATGACCGAGCTCGCTTCGAAAGCGAGCATCGCGATCAGAAGATGGATGTGAGGGCAGGGCACCCGTCCAATATCGTGCTGCGGGATCAAAAACCTATGCCCGAAGGGCGTTTGCTGCAGGCGCTTACGGATGGAACAACCCCGCAGCAGTGGTATGAGCTGATCAACGAGAAAGTCTTCTTCTGGGTCGAAGAGGAACGACTCCACCGTCTGCTTGGCGCACGTGATTATCGGAATCTTGAGCACGACGTGCTCACCCTCAACTCAGCGGCGCTGATCCCTGCGTATGCTGAAAAGATTTGGCTGTGCCACATGAACTCTGGCAACACTTGGCCTATTCCTCACCGTCGTGGTACCGATGTGTTCCGCAGAATCCCAGACTATCCTGTGAAACCTTCCGGCAGCCCAGCCAAGGCAGTTGTCGAGCTAGTGGTCGACTACGCCGTACCTAACATCGCCGAATACGTGGTGGAGGTTCGCCGTATGAAAGGCAGCGAGGTCTTAGGCGTTATTGGATAACCTGCTCGCCTGACATCAATCCACCTGCAGGGGCGGGAACTATGCTGCGCCATCGTTTAGCAGCTCGGGTCTTGTTAATCAGCCCGTCAAACCGCCTACTGCTCTTCAAGATCCAGTACCGCACCGGTGTCTTGGCAGGCATGCGCTACTGGGCGACACCTGGCGGGAAGTTAAGGGCTGGCGAGGCATTTGAGGAAGCGGCAGTGCGCGAGCTTCATGAGGAGACTGGCCTCAAGGTTCAGTCCGTCAGCCAGTGCATTGCTCGCAAGGAGTTTCCTTGGGTGATGCCGGATGGCGAGCGTGTGCTCGCGGTTGAACATTACTTCGTGGTGCATGCAAATGAGCAGCAGCTTGACGCCACGGGTTGGAGTGACCAAGAGCGTGAAGTGGTCAGTGAAGTGAGGTGGTGGTCAGAGGAGGAGTTGCTAGCGTGCCAGGAGGTTGTGTTTCCGCCGGATCTACCTACATTACTAACCCAGGCTCTAAAGTGGTCGTAAGCCGATCAGGAGCGCACAAGCTCCAAGGCTCTTTCTGGATAGGCTCAGTTAGAAATGGTTGTCGAATTGGATGTCCTGTTGTTCCTATTCGTTGCGAAATCGGGGTCATGAAACGGGCAAGCGATTAGCGACGACAACCACCCAGGTCTGGGCGGTGCCAGGGCAACGTCTATAGACCGCTGTAACAGCGTCTTTGAGTCGAGAACGGTTATCCGGGTGACTTCTCACCCCGCCCAACACCCTTATGACACTGAACCTTTATGACGTCGCGAATTTATGGCGCGGGGCAGCTATCTTGAGCAGCCCATTAGATTGCCCTGGATGGGAGTATGGCACTATGATGGCGCTCATTGAGTAGCCCACCATACCCAAATGGAATTTAGATGGATGCGTAAGACTGGTTTTTTGCTACGCGAGTACCAAGATCGCGATTTTCACATCCCGCTGCTTGACGACGTCAAGGATCAAGGTGAAACCAAGGTCTCCGTAGTTATTGGCCCGAATGGCTCGGGTAAAAGTCGTGTGCTAAGTCGGATTGTGGATGCCTTCACATACTTGGCAGAGCTCAGGCTTGGTAATGATCAAAAAAAAACCTGGAAAATGAGAAGCTTTTCAGGATTTAAAAAAATAGCCTATAGGCTCGATGGGGTCGAGTATCAAATCAAGTTAGGCGAGCACTTTTCATTCAAGTGTTATGCGAATGATATCGAATGCAACTTGAGAAGTATGCCGTTCCCCAAGCAAGCTGCGGTGGTTTCGCACTTGCCCGTAGATAGATTTCGATTTGTTAGAGATGACCCAAAGTCATTCTATAAGTATTTAGGTTTAAGGCAGTCGACAAACCTCACAACAACCGGTGCACTGGAAGCAAAAGTAATTCAGGGTGTACTAAAAATTTATGAAAGGCCGAAATTTAGGCGGAGTTTGGAAAGCTGGTTGTCACTGGCTGGGTATAGCGACCAGCTTTCGATTAAGATTTCGCCAATTAATGATAGAGTGCTTTCTAAAGATTTTCGCGAAGTGGAAAATGTCTTGCTGGAGATGCAGAGGCCGGGCTGGGTAACTAAGCAGGCCTCTGATGGCACGACAGTTGCTTTTAATTTTCTGCAGCGGTTAAAGGATTATCCTGTGGAGGGCGTCACTTATTTATGTGACCTTTCCAGTATGAGCGATCTTGAGCTGAGCTCTTGGCGCAAAGGGTATGAAGCAGCTAGGCGTTTAAGGGCATTCAGAAGCGCTTCGCTAATTTTTTCACGAAAAAATGATGTAGAAGAATATCCTTTCTCAGAGCTGAGCTCTGGAGAGCAACAACTGATCGGTACCCACTCTAGGCTTCTGTCTGAAATAGCTGAAGACTCCTTGGTGGTAATTGATGAGCCTGAAGTAAGTCTGCACCCCGAGTGGCAGATGCGCTACATTCCAACGCTAAAAAAATGCTTGGAATCCATATCGGGTGTCCATGTACTCATCGCCACACATTCGCATTTTATGATATCCGATCTTGATGATAAAAATTCTTCTTTGGTGATTGCGCAGAAAGACGAAAGCAGCCGTAGGTGCCGCTTTGAACTGTTTGAGGGGGATGTCTACGGACGATCGCCAGAAAATATCCTTTATCGAGCTTTTGGTGTCGCAACCGCTGGAAATATCTATGTCGAAGATGACCTGCGAAATGCCCTACAGATGATTTCTGGTACATTGCCGCTCGAACAGTCAAAGTTGACTAATATTTACGAAAGGCTACAGCGGGTCAATGGCCCTGACAATATTGCAATGAACGTGATCCTCGAACGAATCTCATCATTTCTGGATGCAGAGGCATGATTAGGTTCGCAGCGCATGCTGTGATTCCAGCCAGTGTCATTGCAAAACTCGATAAATACGCAGTATCGATTCGACCCAAGCGTTGGTATGGCAGGTCGCAAGCCGTTTTACAATTTCGTGATGAGATTTTGAAGCAAGGCAAAACAATTCAAAAAAGCTTTTGTGCTTGGTGCATGTTACCCCTGGGGGAAGATGGGCGGCGAACCATTCACAGAGACCATATCGCGCCAAAATCCATTCATCCGGAATGGACATTTTTGGCCGTAAATTTGGTACTTTCCTGTGAGTATTGTAACGGTTTTTCTAATAAGGGTGATTTGCCGACTGTTAAAACTCTGAGTGCAAAGTATGAGGATTGTGAGTTTTATGTGGTGCATCCTTATTTGGATGAGGTTGAGGTGCATATAGGGTTTGATAAGGATGATGACGACCTACCAGTAGTTGCGGTGGGTAAGACAGAAAAAGGAATATGGACAATATTAAACCTAAGCCTAGACTCTCCTGGGTTGACGAGAGAGCGAGCAAAGGAAGTTCTATATGAATCTCGTGATCATGGCTTGCTTCCCCACAATGTAGAAGCTCTAGTCGTACAAGCCGTCCAAGGTCTCGGTAGTCGCGTGCTATAAAGGAAATGCAAGTTTTCCTCCGATTTTCTCAGGGCAGTCAATGTAACTGCCCTGGGTGAGGCGCTAAGATAGGAGGCTAAGCTTAGTGGCATTTGGTGCATATTGAAATTTAGTCGTAATAATTGGAGTTGAGTGTGCTTTCAATTATCTCGTCCACGCCATCAGACTCGCCATCATAAAATTCGTCAGGAATGATTTTGCGACTGTACATGTTGCGCCATAGTATCCTAATGCCATGTTCCGGCGGCTCTTGATACTTTAAATGCTCTGGTTCATTCATGATGCTGACTATGCCGACCGCATCAATCTGGAGTTCGTGCCTGTCCGAAAAATATTTTGAAACTCTTGTCATTCTGCTTCTCTCTCCATCGAAAGACTGCAACATGGCGTCTTTGGTGTGGGGAAAGTTATGGTCGTCTTCGTTCTCTGAAAACAGGGTGTCATTCAAGTAAATTTCTTCAGACTCAGAAATCAGCTTTGCATGTCCATATACTCTGCAAAGCTTCCATACGGTAACTGTCGACTCGTTATTGTATCCGCGCGATGCCCCTAGGATTCCCAAGTGATAAGCCGTGGACTTACAAGGATGCCGACTACCTTCCTCTTTGCTTCCGCATACGATGTTCTCGGCTATCGAGTAAAAATCGTAATGCCACTTTAAATCTTCGAACTCATGCTTGTATTCCTTGATGACATCAAAATGATTATAGAGAATCAGGATGTTTTCGAAGTGTGTTGCAGCGTTGCGCGACCAGTTAAAACTGCCGGTTAGTAATGTGGTGTCATCAATGATGCAGAATTTATTGTGCATTATAGAGTTTTTACGTCGGGTATTGACAGGGTAAAGCGTTATTCCTGGAATGCCCTGTAATCTAGAAGCGCCGCTGTTTTTGGGGTCGTTGTTGAAGATGATTTCTACAGTGGCGCCTTTTTCGGCCAGCCTCTTAAAAATCGGCGCGTACCGATCCCAGGAAATCCAGGCAACACACACCTTCAGGGATTCCCTGCATTTTTGCAGGCATTGAGTGAGGTAGTAATCGATGTTGTCGAAATGTACTTCTTCTTTTTTGGAGGGTGGCCTGAGCATCTATCCCTAATCCTTGCTGTTAAGTTGGGGTATACTAAAATTTCGTTAGACTTTCTGCTAATTGATCTGATGGCATCGATTTGGTCGGTAATGAGCCAGATATTAGAAGTCTAATTAGGCTGCCAATGGTACATCCTCCTTGGTCGGGATGCCATGTATCGCTTGGCTAACGTGGATTTATAGCGCTTGAGCAACCTTGCAGATCCATCTTGGGTAGATTGGTACATTGCTATTAACGAAAATACTCTTGTTCATTTTGATATTGCTTCACTAAGCAGTGGGGGAATAGCCCGTGGGTTCTGTGCTGGTTATATTGCTGAAAAAAGAATGCCCGCCGAGGCGGGCAACGACTAGCACGTCGGCACAGGTAAGCGCTGTCCTAGCCTCTGTGAAACCTGACTGGCCATTCTCCAGTTCTAGACGTCATGGCCAACCTTTCCCGGATCCCACGTGCCTCAGGTACTGGCTTAGTGCTCAACGGCGGTGGACGCCACCTTCTCGACTACGTAACGTCTGAAATACTCTTGAGCGGTTGTGAACCACTCCCCGTACCAATCTTCATAGTTCTCAGCTACCGAATGCCTGTGACGATAGTCAAGGAAGTCGTCAAACCAATGCATATATGCATTATTGGTCTTTTTGAGGAAAGGTGCTGGATGAGTGTCACCTGAGAGGATATCGGCAAAGCTCTCGGGGCTGATCACCCGGCCATGGATGCGTCGTTTGTAGTCGTCATCAAGCTGCTTGAGCATGTCGTAGATCTCTGGGATGTTGAAATGACCATCAGCCCATCCAGAAAAGTTGAGATCGAATGCGATGCAGTAGATTTTCCAATTTTTGGCGTGCAGATGCGCGAGCATCACCAACTGCTGGGTCTTGCTATTGACGAGCATGTGCACCGATTTGGGGTTCGCATCATTCAGCTGCTTTAGCTCTGCCCAGTGGTAGGTTGAGATGCTCTCGATCGGGAACATGCTTCCCTTGGCATGTATCAGCCATTCTGCGGAAACCCCTGTTGCTTCGCAAACCTTGGTGATCTCTGACTGGCTCATGTCGAGCGTCTCGGATTCCAGCTGGCCCAGTCGCTTTTCACTGTCGTAGTCGATCAGATCAATGAACTCGCTTGGGGACAGCCCTAGGCGAGCTCTCACGGTACCGACTCGCTTCCCGCAGTCGTAGAGCCGCTCCTTGGGTGGGGCGGATGAGGGCACTGGCAGCGGAGGCGATTCAAGGGCTAGCTTTTTTCTCATTTCGGACAGTTCCCGAGCGCACAGGGCATCAGTGAGTTCCGGGCTTTGGTTCGCGAGCTGAGCCAGACCATCCAGAGCGTACACGGTTGTTGACCATCCGTATTTTTCGCATGCTCCGCGATAGATCTCTTCGTCAGTACTGCCGGGCATTGATAGACAGATGACCACATGGTCTATCCGATCTCGGATCGCGCAGTCCTCTCGTCTGAGCTTTTCAATGTCGCTCAACACCTTGGCTTGGAGCCCAGAGATCTGGCCAGAGCACAGCACAGCGATGTAACGACCATTGGACTGCTTGTAGGCATGCAGGTCGGCAGGCCCCTGGGTGACTCGGCCCAGGTGATTCAGTGTATCGGTCAAGAGCTCGTAATCGCTGGAGACCGTCGGCAGCAGTTGTCTCACGAATTTTTCGAGCTCTGCACCGTGTAGCAGCCCGATCTTTGATTTCAGTAGCTCGATCAAATTATGTCCTAGCAAACGATAAAGGTATGTCTCAGTCGAGAAGGGTCGCTATTGAACCTTCCGACCTTGGTTTCCAGTGGGAAAGGAGTTGGAAGTTACGTCGCAAAATTTTCGCGCCAAGTAGCGATGATGTGGCAGAAATCTACCTTGTGGAAGAGGCTCGCCATAGGTTGGCGTGACACTTGATGGTGTTCAGGCATAGCCCGGTGCTGCGACACCTCGTGAGATCTACCGAAAGGCCTTCGTCGGTGTTGGCCGCGCGGGTGATCAAGATAGGGTATGCACAACCAGAGTTCAGTGGGGCACACGAGCGCTGTTTGTACGGATCAGTGCTGATGACGCGATTAATCTTGATTGAATTCGGGGGCATTGTGTTTAATGCTTTAAATTAAACTTACTTATCACGTATTGAGGAGGTATCAATGTCGCGTCTTCTAGAGTTTCGTGCCCTTGAACAGAAGCTGGCCGCGCAGCTTGCAGAGCTGGAGGCTCTGAAGGGCAGCTCGGAGCTGCAGAAGGAAATCGAATTTGAGACCAAACTCCGCGCTCTACTGGGCGAGTATGGATACAGCCTCCGGGACGTCATCAACCTCCTGGATCCTCAGTCAGATCGCCGCGCAGCTGTTCCTGCGGCTACTGAAAAAGCGCCGCGCCGAGCGCGCCAGGTCAAGCGCTACAAGCATCCAGAAAGTGGCGAGATCATTGAGACCAAAGGTGGCAACCACAAGCAGTTGAAAGAGTGGAAGGCTCAGTATGGAAGCGATGTAGTTGAGTCCTGGCTCTCCTGAGTCTCGGAAATTCGCTTCATGAGAAAAACGGCCATTGAGGCCGTTTTTTGCTTTTGTTTTCCTGCCACGAAAGCCGGAATCACGTTAACGAGAACTTTTATCGGCTAAAGTTTTTCTGGAATTGGGCTGGGTGACGGTCACCCACGATCTAGATCTGATCAAGCCCAGCGGCAACCGATGACATATCGTCCTCGCCCAAACTGATAGTGGCGGAGCCGATGTTCTCTTCGAGGCGGTGGAGTCTGGTCGTATTTGGGATGGAAACGATCCAGGGTTTTGTGCCATGAGCCAAGCCAAGCCAATGCGATCTGCGCTCGCATCACTCCTGTGGAACAGCGATTTGAAGGGAAATCTGTTGAGAACCATGCGCCTGGCTGGCACAAGCCGAGACGTCGGCAAATTGTGGGTTGAACAGGGCACGGTTGGCGTGTCGTCGTGGCGAAGGTTGGCCCGGGGAAACGCCTAAACAGGCCTCGAAAGCAGTCTTTCCTCTTGGGCTCGACGGTAATAGGATACCGAGTAGTGGCCTTCAGCAGCTAAGGACAGCATCGTGATCAAGACTTTGATATTGCGCGGCGTTTCGAGCTACTCCCCCGAGCAAAACTCCCAGATCGGCCCCCTCACCAAAGTGAACATGTTCTATGGGCACAACGGGACGGGTAAGACCACGATCGGCAACTATCTTCAAGATCCTTCTGACCTGCTCTACCACCAGTGCAAGACCCAGCCTGTCTCGGCAGAACGTGAAGTGATGGTCTACAACCACACCTTCATGGAGACCAATTTTCACGCAAGCTCACAGCCCGGCATCTTCACGCTCAATGAAGGAAATATTGAGGCCGAGAAAAAGCTGCTCGCGGCTGAAGAAGCACTCAAAAAGCTACTGATTGAACATCAGGCCGAGGTGGCAGCGGGCAATGGGTTCGGGGAATCCCAGAAATCCAATAAAGCGGGTTTGCTCGATCAACTATGGGCCCTCAAACGACCTTTCGATACCGGGCCTCTGCGGTACTGCTTCGCCTCTCTCAACACTAAGGAACGGCTTGGGGAAAAGCTACGCACCCTGTCTCTTGCGCCGTCGCCGGATGATTTCGCAGCGTTGGCGGCGGAGGCGGAACAGCTGCAATCAGCCAGTGATGCTGAGTTGCCGGCGATACCAACTATCAGGTTCGCCGAAGCGGACGTTGAAGTCAGCTCATTGCTGTCGGAGGCCATTGCCGGCTCCGGCGACTCCTATCTTTCGGCATTGATCACCAACCTTGGAAACTCCGATTGGGTTAAGCAAGGGTTGCAGTACCCCCAGCGAGAGGAGTGCCCGTTTTGTCAGCAAACCCTGCCATCTGGATTTTACGAAGAAATCCAGAAGGTGTTCGACAAAACGTATGAACAGCGCATTACCCAATTGAAAGCCCTGAAAACGCGTTACGAAGGCGGCGTCACTCGCTTGAGAACCCAGCTCAAGCGTCCCGAATACCACGCGTCTGAGTATCAGCTGCTGATTACGAAACTCGATACTCTGCTTTCTCTAAATACGCAAAAGCTGGATGCCAAAGTGGCCAGTCCTTCAATGGTTGTGGCACTGGATCCTACCGGGTTGATCATTGATGATCTCTCCGACTTGATTGCGGAAGATCAAAGGAAAATAGATGCTTTCAATCTTAAGGTAAAAGACAAGAAAAACCATTTGGAAAAAATCAAGTCACGCTTCTGGATCTGCTTCAGAGCCAGTTGCGATGCTGCCATCGCATCGGCCAGGAAGGTGCACGAGGAGCTTGGGGTCAAGAAGGACGCGAAACGTAAGCTGGCGGATGAGATCCGTCTCAAATCACAAGCTCACCAAGACATCATCGCCGAGAGTAAAGCCAAGATCACGAATATTGATCAATCCATTGACAGCATTAACTCCTCGCTTACCGCATTGGGCCTGAACGGCTTTGTGGTAGTCAGGGAGGAGGGGGAGTTGCCGCGCTACCGTCTTCAGCGGCCTGATCAGCAGGCTGGGGTATTCAAGACGCTCAGCGAGGGAGAGAAGACTCTGATCTCATTCCTGTACTTCCTTGAAGTCTGTAATGGCGAGCTAGACGAAAAAGGTGGCAAGCTTAAAAGTGAGCGGATCATTGTCATTGATGATCCAATCTCAAGCCTCTCTCATAACTATATTTACGACATCGCTACGATGATCCATCGGCGAGTGCTGAGTCCAAAGGAACGCTTCAAACAAGTATTTATCCTGACGCACAATTTATTCTTCTTTCATGAAATGCTTAAACACCTCAAGAAGTCCGATGAATACTCGTTGTTCCGTATCACCAAAGCAGCGCACAGCATGATTACACCGATGAAGGCCAGTGATGTACAGAATGACTATCAGTCATTCTGGCAGGCTATCAAGGATGCTCAGGCGGGCCGCACTTCTTCTAGCGTAATTCCGAATATGATGCGAAACATCTTGGAGTATTACTTTACCTTCGTTCATCGGCAGGATGAACTCCAGGCAGCGCTACTGGCGCTATCTGATGAGGATACTGAATTCAAAGCCCTCTATCGATATATCAATCGAGAGTCTCATTCCGACGCAGTGAACTTGACGGATTTTGGTGAGATTGTGCCATCGCATTACGTGGATCGATTCAGGCAGGTTTTTGTTAGGACTGGCTTTGAAGAGCACTATGAGAAGATGATGGGAGAGTATGCTTGAGTCGGCTGATTAGTGTGAATTACGTTCTTAATAGTGAAGACGGCAGTCTTGGTAGTAGTGAGCAGGTTGATTTCGTAGCTTTCTATGTTGAAAATAACCACGGAAGGTGGGAGTAAGGGTTGTGTATAGTTTTCTAGTAACGTCTCGTGAGGGAGCATGGGGAAGCGGCTAGAGGTGCACTCCTACTGCTTAGCAGGGAAGTTAGGGGAGGCGGTCAATCGCGGCGCCATAGTCAAAGTTCACGGTTGACCCGGACACGAGGACTGCTTCGAGCTGATGCTTGGATGCGTCCTTGATGATGCGAAATTCACTCACTTCCCCTGCCTGGCGGGTGAGTTTCCAGATCAACTTGAGCTTCTCGGTGGCTATGCGCAGCTGTATAGCACCTTGGGAAGATTTCGCAAGAAAGGCATTGAGCTTGCTCTTCAGCTCAAACCTGGAGTCGTATTGGTAAGGGCCGAGGGTAAAGGGGCCGTCCCCGATGATTCGATCAAACTGGATTTTGGGCTTCATGTGTAATGCCTGGATTTCGCGGTGCTCCCTCCAGCGGTTCCAAACCGTGATACCCCTGGAGGTACAGTGCTCGATCCAGCGTGACTCTGCCTCCAACGAGTCCTCTTCAGAATCGCAGGTTTCCACAACTTTAAATATTGGGGTCATTCCCGCATCGAGTATCTGGGCGATCTTGGCTGCTGCACGCTTGCAGTCGTGGTTGGCTTTCCCGAGATGGCCTTGCTGCCGACTTCCGAAGTCGCCCGTCTGGCCCACGTAAAAAGGCTCCTCTGTCACGGGATCAATGATTAGATAAGCAACATATTTCTTGGCACCAACGCCTTCAAGTGCCGTCTGCTTACGGACGGAGGTCGTCTGCGGCTTGGACGTTTGCGTGCTGAAGTGAAGAACTGGTGAGTGATTCGAGCTAGGCGTGAGGGTGTTCTGGCGGTACCACTCCTCAGCGAGCGCAAGCGTTGCGAACGACTGGTGCTTCGCCTCTGGAAACCGGTCAATAGACGGGCGAGCCCCATCTTCCCAGCTGTTGAAAATCCCGAGTTTCCGACCGCGAACGACAGCGTAGAATTTGGGTTTCTTTGCCATCCTGTGCAACCTTCCTGACTTACCTAATTCGCTTGTTGAAGCGAGCAATCGTGAGCAAGCAATAGCTCGCCAGGTTCGCCAATGGTGCACTCTACCTTGATGGCATCGCCCTCTGAAAGCGAGGACAACATCGCGGCTTTCGAAGGGTTGAAGAATCCTTGCAAGTGGATCGGCGGCTCTGGCTTGGTGGTCAAGCGTAAATACGCCTGGTCGCGGTTAATGTAGATGGCTTCCACTGTGCCGCGCGTAGCCACTCGGTTGCCGGCGTAGAGCTCGGCGGCCCGTGACTGGTTACTGTCATAGGCAGACAGGAGCCAGTAGATCGGGACATAGCGAGCTGTCGTCTCGGATGCGTGCAATTCATCGTACAGGATCGCCGCAAAACAGGTCAGACCGAGCGCGACGACAACCATTCGGTAGCGTGAGCTCCAACTCTTAGCGTTCCTGGACTGACGGGCCATCGCTTATCTCGCGGGGGTGAGGCTTTGAAGGGTAGCATCATTCGTTGAACGAGAGATCAGCGTGGGGGCATTGCTAGTTACGAGTGAGGGGCGACCTCGGACAGCCCTCAGGTGCTTTGGTTACGGTCAACGCAAAAGACCTCGGCGGTGCACCGGTGCGGCCATCGGTATGACCTATCCGCCGCTGTTCGCGAGCTCCTATGCAGCAGGTCGACGGGGAGGGCGCGTTAGTCTCGGGGCAGATCCCTCTCATAAGCTGTAACCACTTAAGGTGCAACTAGTTGCATCTTTTGGGTGGAAAATGAAAAAAGCTTGAGAGGCCCGTTTTCATTGGGTTAGACTTGAAATCAAGGTGAGCAGTGACGGATTCCTACCACCGGTATACGGGGGGACTCCTTAGAGAAGAGTTCGAATCTCTACGCTTCCGCCACACAAGTGCTTGATTTCATTGATGTTCGCCACCGCTGAACCCGCAAATGGGAGCGTTTTGGGAACACTTTGGGAATGACAGGCAGAAGAAAGGGGCCCTAGCGGCCCCTTTTTTGTGCGTTCAGGTCAACCTGAGCGCCTGATTCAACAACCCCACCACATCAGGGCCGTCCTCGCTGATCCACTTCGCGTAGTGCTTGAAGATCATCGCCGTCGATGCCAGGTGGCGATCGGTTCGTCATCCGCAAATAGAGTGACAGACCCCTGCTCGGCGTAGCCCTCGTATTGGGGCTCGGCGGCGTGCTCGACAGCAAAGCCGCCGCCACCTCTGCGAGTCACGATCACGCGCTCAGTTAATGGCAGGGTGAGGCTGAGATCCACCTTACTGCGGTCAAGCATATCGGCCTCAAACTTGAGACCCTCGGCAGACTTGTCCATGTTTACGAGCAATTCGGATTGATTGACCCGCAGCCAGTCTAGGATTGGGATCATCACACTGTCAGTGTGCCCGTCGAAGTCGGTCAAGATCATCTGCAGGGTGTAGCTGTATTCGAACTACAGACTCACAGCCGCCGTGCAGCGGACCTTGCCTTGATCAATGAACATCAACAGACGCTCGGGGTTTTTCCTCAGCCCGGGCACGGCCTGCAGCAGGAGGTCACGAAGACTATCGGGTTTGTTCATGGGTCACCTGGTACTGGAATACCGCGTCGACTTGGGCAGCGCATTCGGCCCAGGCCAGCTCGGTACGCTCTTGATCAGTCAGTAGATGGCCGTTCCGGGCTGGCTTCGTCGCCGGCAGTTGGCAAGGCACCACCACGGGACAGCCACTGACGGTAGGCGGCGGCTCCGGTGATCGCAGGACGCTGCCGCAGCCGGCGAGCAGCACCAGGAATAGGCTGACCAGCCCAGTTGCGAAGTTCTTCGTTCTCATTCTTGAGGTCCTCGATCTGGCTTTCGCGGTTCGCCAGCCCTGCGCGGAGCTCGCCCTGTATCAGCAGCAGCTTGGCTTGGCTCTCGCGTTCACGCTCCAGGGTGGTTTTCAATGTGTTGGCAGCGGCCAGGTTGTCGCGGGCTTCGCCCTGGGCTGTGGTGAGTTGGTCCTGGAGGGCCTTTGATTTTCCCTTCTCAGTCCCTAGCAAGACCTGCTGGCCCCACCCCCACAGACCAGCCGAAACCGCAGCAAACAAAGCTCCGGCCAACAGCCCTTCGCGCAAGCCAATCATTTTCGATACCAGCCGGCTGCGTTCATGTCTGCTTCATCGAGAGCCTGCAGATCGCCGCAGATCACCAATGGCGGGGTAGGCATCACCTGTTTTAGTGCGTCGGCGGTCTTCTGGCATTCCTCGATGTCAGTCCCCGCCGGCAGAAGCACAGCCCTGCATCCCCCAGTTGGTGACAGGCTCGTCATGCGCTGGATAAGTTCTCGATATGGAAAGCGATGGTTCTGCCCTCGCTCGCTCATGCCGCCACCAAAGCGCGGTTCTGGTGCCGCTCGAAAGCGCGCTCCAGCTTCACGTCGTACAGGTTCCGCTGGTAGTCCGGGCCGTTGTAGAGCTTGGCTACCGTTGCCCACTTCTGGGCTTTCAAGGCTTTGAGCAGATTGGCGTCGGCTTCGATGTAGCGGACGAAGGCTTCCAGGTGGTCTGCTTCACTGCGCATCATTGCGTCGACAAAATCATGCACGCTGGAGTAACCCAGACGCTGCCAGTGATAGCCCATTACCTGGAAGCCACCCCAGCTCGCGGACTCCAGTGCCGCTACTTCATCCAGCTGCCGGGCCTGAGCAAGGCGCTGATGCTCGGCGCTTCCGCCGATGTAGCCGCCGGCTTTTGGATTGACCAGGTTCGGCGCCTGCTTGGCCAGCAGATCGGCGCGGTGGAGCAACTGCTCCTGGTCATCGCCCGGCGAACCAGCCAGTTGCAGACGCTTGTACATGACGTGGCGCTCAAAGAGGATCACCGGCTTTCCATTGTCCAGGAAGCCGCGGCCCTTCGATTCAACTTCGTTCAAGGCGTACACAGCCGCGACCGGCACGCCTAGGCGAGCGGAGGCCTGCAGCAGATCCGAATGTTTGAGGAGCTTGCGTATGTCCAGGCCTTGCAGACTGGCCATGGTCTTCGGGCCGGCTTTGCCGTCGGAGACGAGCCCGACCTTCCCCTGGTAGGTCCGGACTGCCGCCTCGGTTGCATCGCCAAAGGCACCGTCGGCGTCCAATTTGGCGCCGTTGGCGTTGAGCAGGCGCTGCAGCTCACGAACAGCCTGTGAGCGATCGCCGTGTCGAAGTGTGGTCATGCGGTTCCCTCTTTGCGTGTGAAGAACTTCTTCGCGGTGGCGCGGGTGAACTCGACGCCCAGCAGGCCAATGACACCGCCGAAAAACGGAGCAGCACTGATTGGGATGCGGAACCAGTCGGAACGAAGTTTCTTGGCGGGTGCGGTGCTTGCGGCCATTCGGGCTGTCCTCGGTGCTGTGGCGTTGTGCCTAGCGATGAGGGCATGGTCCGCAAAGCGCTGCTGTACGGCAACGCGATGGCTTTGTAGGAGGGCGGGCTACAGGGTGCGCCAGTGGGGCAACGCGCGCGTGAGCGTCAGCATCGGCGCCATGAACACTACAGCCCAACCGACCACCGACTCGCGCCGACACGCCAAGTTCCTGTACTGGACCGGTTGGCGCATCACTGATATTGGCGATTACCTGGACGAGAAGGAGAAGACCGTCCACAGCTGGAAGGCCCGAGACGAGTGGGACCGGGCAGACAACGTAGGGCGCATCGGCGGCGCCCTGGAAGCCCGACTCGTGCAGCTGATCCTCAAGGACGGTAAGAGTGCCGGGGACTTCAAGGAAATCGGTCTGCTGCACCGCCAGTTGGAGCGCCAAGCCAGAATTCAGCGCTTCCAGGGTGGCGGTACCGAAACCGAGCTGAACCCGAATATAGCCCCCGCTTTCGGTCGCCTCCTGACTGCCTCCTCGCGCGCGTCATCCCAACTGTGGCGTAGCATCGACGTGGTCACTCGTTTGCCCGCATGGGTCACTCCGCAGCAGAGCGCGCTGGAGGATGTAATGATGTGTCTGCGCAGGCTCGGTCAAGTGGGATCCTGCGATTGCTATCACGTTACACTGGGGCCGGCCTGCCTTACACGAGGTGGGTTCACCGGACGCTCGCAACACTTGGAGCAGAGTTACTCTGTGACTTTTAGGGACAATGAGAACGCATGCGAAACTTGATACCAGCTCTAGCCTTGATGGTGGCCGTACTCGCAGGGTGCCAAAGCGGGCCGAGCCCACAGGAGCAGGCCGAACAAAACCTGTGGGTAAGCCAGGTACTACACCAAATTGCTCTATTCAAGACGTTCCCGGAAGAGGCGCGTGTTCAAAATTTACACGGAATCGTCAAGGTTGCTTTTGTCCTCGATGCCAAGGGCAATCTGTTGCGACAAAGAATAACTGAGCACTCAGGTTCACCTTTTTTTCTCGCGGTCGCGCAGCAGATTGTCACAGATGCATCGCCTATGCCTGCCCCTCCTTCATGGATGTTGGAAAACGGCGAGATTGAAGTGGTAGCGCCCTTTGTTTTCGTTCCTGGTGAAGATCCTTGCGGCCTCTGCCAGTAGACCGTGCAGGCTGAAACGCCACAGCCCAGCCTCGCGCTGGGCTGTTTGCATGCGCACTGTCGCTACTGCGTTACCCTGAGCCGCTCTGCATCCACTCTATCCACTCTGGATGTGCTCCCGATTTCTTGCGTTGCATCGTCCTTGGAACAACAAAACGCGGCCTATTTAGTCTAGGCTCTGTACGAAATCCCGAGAAACCCAATCGGCATCCCTCGGAAGCTGATTTTTTGTAAGGTTTCCAACCAGGTTGCTTGCCGACAAGGGCTACGATGCAGAAGCGCTACGCCGTTATTGCGACCGATATCGAATACAACCCGTCATCCCGCTGCGCTCGATGAAGCGCAAACCCAAGCCTGGCTTACCAAGGCTGTTTGATCGGCCCAAGTACCGACAGCGCAACATCATCGAGCGCATGTTTGGCTGGCTGAAAGAGAACCGACGCATGGTGACGCGCTTCGACAAGCTCGCGAAAAGCTATGCCGCTATGGTCTCGCTGGCTTGTTCCCCGCGGTGTTTGCGACATCTCTTTTCGTACAGAGGCTAGTACAGCGATTGAATGACGGTTAAATGAAGTGGAGATAGTGGCACAATAATGGCCACCATGACAGGCGACCACTGTGGCGCGGATTGTTGGGTATGATGCCTCTGATTGTTGAGAGCCCTGACTTGTCAGGGCCTTTAACGTTTTTGGGGCATGCAAACCCAGCCCTGTGATCAAGCGGGCAGCACTCCGTCGATCACGTCGAGCGCCTCGTAAACCACCCATCCGCCCTCGCTTGCATCGCCTTTGTTATCGATCACATAAGCACCTGCCTTGAAGTAGAACGGGTACTTGCTCCACTTCGAATTCACCGGCGCGCCGGCGCTGAGCTCGTCGAGCGTGGCAGTTAGCTGACTGCGTTCGTCGACCTGGATGCAGTAATCGAACACTTGGCCCAGCGGCATCTGTTTCTTGAGCAGCGTGCGGGTGACGCCGAGCGGCACATCGCGAATCTCGATGCGCACATACCCATTCCACCAGATCACCATCAGAAAAGGGTTGAGCGCATTGACTGCGTGGATCTGGCCGATGATGACCTTGCCGCTGGAAGGCGCCTGCTCGACCCGCACCCGGCCGGACATGGAGTGCCTGGCGCTGCCCGGGAGCCAGTTGAAAGACACAGCGGTGCCTGGCAGCGTTTGCCGGCCCTCGGTGCGTGGGTTCTTTGAACTGCCGCTGGTGCCAGCCTGGACCGAGCACCAGTAGTTGGTGTGGCCGTTCTGGTCGATCCAGAGCAGGTCTCTGGGCAGCTCGGCTGGGTAAAGATAGACCTTGCCGTTTGCGGTGATGTTGCCAAATGCGTGCATGGTGATCTCCTTGTTCAAGGTAGGAATCCAGGCCGCGTTGTAGACACGTAATGGCCTGGGTGCATCAAGGTGGACACGTCAGGTTGGGCAGAGCGTCATGGCTATCGAAGCCAAAAATAACTTGTGTTATTGATTGATGATAATTCAGGTTTCCCTTATGTCAATAACACAAGTTATAATTTCCGCCATGGAATCCCGCTACGCGCGGGACCCCTGCGTGCCGAAGGTTCTCAATGCTGGAGAACTGGGCGCGGCGAAATACGCTAGGCGAAAAAAAGCCCAGCTCGATGGCTGGGCCTTGGGAGGGTAAGCGCTTAAAGCTTGATCATGGCGCGCACTACCACACCGACAATGCGACAGCCCTCCATGCACTGCTCTACTGGGTATGCAGGGTTCAGTGGCTTCAAGAAGCGGCGGCCTCCATCCTCTACAAGCTTCTTGAAGGTGGCCTCGTTGCTGTCGGAAAGTTTGGCGATGACCAGCTTTCCGGAAATCGCTTCAGCCTCCGGGTCTACCAGGATAAGCATGCCTTCAGTGATGCTGGTGCCTACTGGGGAGGTCATGGAGTCACCTTTGACCTCAAGCCAGAAGGCAGTGCCCTTCGAGTCGTAATCGGACATTTCATACCTGTCCGAGTAGCCAGGCGGGAACGGTTCTACCGCTTCGGCCCAGGCGCCTGCAGCAACCCAGCTGATCACCGGATACTGGTATGACTCTGGCAGAACGTGCGTCGCCTGCACGTTACTCCTTGCCGGTGGAGCCTCTTGCCCCGAGCCCAGCCACTCCGCAGTTACGCCGAGCGCCCTCGCGATCTCCAGCAACTTCTTCGACGTCGCGTTTCGGCCGCTCTCCAAGTGCTGAATAGTGACCTGGCTCACCCCTGATCTTTCGGCGAGCTGCTGCTGGCTCAAGTCCAGGGCTGTGCGGCGTTGGTGAATTCGATCTTTGAGCATTTCGGGGGCTTTGGTCATACCGCCAAGGGTAAAACACGCGTTATAAAGCTTCAAATAACCTATGTTTTTGTTATCTATAGCTTGGGTTATCATCTATAACGCGTTCCGTTGCGGAAGGGCGACTCCGGCACTGCTTCAGGGAGTTTGCTGTGCTGCTATGGGCGAGCCGCCAACCCTGTGATAATGCGCGCAACCACAAAGGCCATCTCATGCTGACCATCTCCAACACTGTGCATCTGCCGGATACCGACATCGAACTGACCTACATCCGCGCTCAGGGCGCCGGTGGCCAGAACGTCAACAAGGTGTCCAGCGCTGTGCACCTGCGCTTCGATATCCGCGCCTCGTCGCTGCCCGACTTTTACAAGGAGCGGCTGTTGGCGCTGCGTGACAGCCGCATCACCAGCGACGGCGTGTTGATCATCAAGGGCCAGCAGTACCGCACCCAGGAGCAGAACCGCACCGACGCCTTGGCGCGGCTTGCCGAGCTGATCATTGCTGCCGGCAAGACCGAGAAAAAACGCCGCCCGACCAAACCGACCCTGGGCTCGAAGACCCGCCGCCTCGAAGGCAAAGCCAAGCGCAGCACCATCAAGTCAGGTCGGGGCAAGGTGGATTTCTAGTACTGCTGGCGGGAACAAGGCCACTGAAGCTTTTGCTATAGCAGGATTGAACCAACGGCCGCGTCACATCACAACAAACAGAAAGGATCTCTCGTGAATTTCAGCTTGATTGCCATCGCAGTGCTTTCATTGGTCTTTGCCAATAGCGCCCACGCGGCTACCGACAAGAAGAGAGTAAAGATTGAAGCGCGGTGGTATACGCAGGCTTATATCAAACAGCACCTTGCCCGGAATGATCCGCGCCGGCTGGCATCTGCTTATCCCTCGACGGTTAGCTATATTTTCGCTGCGGATGCTTCCGGCGTGCCGTCTGCGGGTGAGAATTTGCTGAAAAAGGATGTCAAGAGCGTCAAGAGTGATTTTGTCCGATGGCCCTCCAGCAGGGATGCCAGACCCCTCAAGACGCAGTTGGATGACATGTGCGTTCGTTTGATTGCCGGAAGGCTCAGGGGGCTGGGGCAGGGAGTCAGGCAACGGTCGCAGAAGACGACACCCAAAAATATCGTGGTTGCCGAGATTTACGCGGGAGAGTTGACAGCCGCGCCGTTGAGCCTGGAAAGAACCACAGGTCCAGATGCTATCAGAGTGATTCCACCTAAGGGCGAGGGCAGAATGCTCTGTAATATTTACAAGACAACAAGAGGGGGCGACATCATGTACGACGTCTCTGTCGTTCTTGTTGCCAAAGCGGCCTACCCAAGGAGTCGCTAAGCTGACGAGCGCTGCTGGTCTCGAAGTTGTCAGGCTTTTACATGCCCGCTTCAAGGCCATCCCTTTCAAGGTCTCTGCATTTTTCTGGATTTTTCTCTCGCTTGTGCTCGCTGGGGCGCGCAGCGGCCCCAGCGATCTTGAAGCATGTGCAATTTCAGAACACCTTGAAAGCGATGCGCTTCAAGGCGACAGCCTAGGACCGACCTCAGCTGATACTACGGACCTTTTTATCCGTAGTGGCTAGCCTCGATCGCCTGCGCCTTCTTCCAGCTCTCAAGCGTTTTCAGATTGAGCAGATACTTCCCGATGTTCGGGTATTCACCCTTGCGGTCAAAGCGCTGAATAAGCTCGGCCACAAAGTACATCATGAAGTCAGCGCCGCTCAGTTTGCCGCCCACCAGGTAGTCTTTGTTCTCCAGCTGGTCATCCACATAAGCGAAGATCTTCTTGCCCTCGGCCTGGGCATAGCTCGGCAGGAAAACCAGCTCGGCCGTCTCGCGCTGCATGAACACCTGAAGCAGCGGCGGCAGCATGGCGGAGCTTTCAGAGAAGTGCAGCCATTGCAGGTACTCGACGTACTCATCGCTGTCTCTCGCCGGCGCCAGGTGCGGGGCGTAACGTTCGATCAGAATCTCGGTAATCGCACCTGACTCCGCAACCACCTTACCGTTGAGCTCGATCACCGGCGACTTGCCGAGTGAATGAATGGCCTTCAGCGACTCAGGGGCGAAATGGGTTGCTCGATCACGGGTATAGAACTCCGTTTTGTAGGGCACGCCCATCTCTTCCAGCAGCCATAGCGTTCGAATGGAGCGCGATTCGTTCAAGTGATGCAGGGTGATCATGATGGTGATCCTCAGTCATGGTGGAGGCGAGGGCATGAATAGAGCCGCGCTGCCGAATACATACTGACCGCGTGATGAGGTTATGTTCACAGAACAGGTTTGACAGTTGCGGTGCCGACGGTTACGCAGAGGATCGCCGCGGTCCAAACATGCGCTCGCTGCAGCGGGCTATTGCCATCCCCAGAACGTGTTTGACCGCGAGTTCATTTCGGACTGCAACTATGCGTTTGGCTGCTACTACGGGCAGGAGCGGGTTGCATCTGTGGAAATGACTTACGATTGGTGACAGCGAGCTGAATCGAAAAATCTGCGAACCTTTGCTGCTGCCCAATGATCCAAGCGCAATGGCTTGGATCTGGGCGCGCTGCCCTGCATCCCCCGTCATCATTGGGTCTCGACAATTTGCAGACCCCAGCGCACCTTCGCAGAGGACTCCGCAGTGCCGACCAGTGGGATTAGAGTAGACAATCGATTCACTGCTGAAGTCATGGGCCATCCGAAGGACATTTTCTTCGCCGCGGTCGAAAGCACGCGCATGCCGATGATCGTCACGGACCCCAATCAGCCGGACAATCCGATCATCTTTGCCAACCAGGCCTTTCAGGAAATGACCGGTTATGGCGAAGATGAGTTGATCGGCCACAACTGTCGGTTCCTGCAGGGCAAGGATACGGATCAGGACGTGATCTCTGCGATCCGCCAGGCCGTCGCTCAGCGCTATGACTTTTCCACCGAGGTGCTGAACTACCGTAAAGACGGCAGTTCGTTCTGGAATGCGCTATTCATCTCGCCGATCTATAACGACAGCGGTGAGCTCAAATACTTTTTCGCATCCCAGCTGGACGTCAGCCGGCGTCGAGATGTGGAAGATGCATTGCGCCAGTCGCAGAAGATGGAGGCATTGGGGCAGCTGACAGGCGGCATAGCGCACGATTTCAACAACCTGCTGCAGGTCATCGGTGGTTATGTCTCGTTGGCCAAGTCGGCTGCCGAGAAGGAGCAGCCCGATCTGGCCAGGATCGTCAGGGGCCTGACCCATGCCACCCAGGCGGTGGAAAGGGCCAATACGTTGACCAAGCAATTGCTGGCCTTCTCGCGCAAGCAATCGCTGCAGGGGCGGGTGATCAATATCAATCAGATCGTCGCTGACGCACAGGTGTTGATCAACCAGACGTTGGGCGATGGTGTCTCTGTATCGCTCAGCCTGGATGACGAATTGCACAACTGCCGTATCGATCCGGCTCAGGCGCAGATCGCCTTGCTCAACGTCATCATCAATGCGCGCGATGCCATGGCTGGGGATGAGCGCCAGGCACTCAATATTGAAACCAAGAACGTCATCGTGACCGAAGATGCGCGAGCGTCTTATGAAGGGCTGCATGCGGGACATTACGTCTGCGTCTCGGTCACCGACAACGGTGAGGGCATGCCCGAGGCCGTGCGCGGTCGAGCGATGGACCCGTTCTTCACCACCAAGGACGAGGGCAAGGGCACCGGCCTTGGGCTGTCGATGGTGTATGGCTTTGCCAAGCAGTCCGGTGGCACTGTCAAGATCTACTCGGAAGAGGGCGTAGGGACTACCGTGCGCTTTTACTTCCCCGCCGATGCCAGCGAGCTGCACCCCTTGGAGCGCGCGAGCCTGCTCAAGTCCAAAACCGGTGATGAGCGCATCCTGATCGTGGAAGACCGCGCCGATGTTGCCGAGCTGGCCCAGGTGATCCTCGAAGAACAGGGCTATGAGACCCAGGTGGCCAATGATGCCAAGGATGCGTTGATGATCCTGGAGAAGGGGCTGCACTTCGACCTGCTGTTCACTGACCTGATCATGCCGGGCGGCATCAATGGCGTGACGCTGGCGCGCAAGGTGCAGTTGCAGCATCCGTCGATGAAGGTGCTGCTGACCACTGGCTATGCAGAGAGCTCGATCGAGCGAACTGACATTGGCGGTTCTGAATTTGAAGTGATATCCAAACCGTACTTACCGCAGGAACTTGGCCGCAAGGTGAGGATGGTGCTGGATTCACCGGGCGGCGTGTAACAGTGTCCCTGCAGCGCTGACTTACAAGGATGCGCTGTATTTGACGGCTGCCGCTGCCCGCGATGGCACGTTGAGGGTTCGCAGCAATCCGGATACATGGATGCGCACGGTAAACGGCGAAATATCCAGGGCCTTGGCGATTTCCTTGTTGGTCTTGCCTTGAGCGATCAGCCGCAACACTTCCTGCTGGCGCGTAGTCAGGGTGTTGGTGTCCAGAGGTAATAGCCCTGAGGGTGCGAACTTGACCAGCACCTCGCCTTCGCGGATGGCGAGCAGCGCCTGGCCGATCTCTTCGGGCGCGATGTTCTTGCCGATGAAGCCATCGGCTCCCATCGCCATCACCTGTTCGATCAACAGCGGGTCATCGACCATCGATACCACGATCAATGTGGTACGCCGCAGCTGCTTGCGCAGCTCACCCAGTTGGCTGATGCAGGTCAGGCCGGGGAAGCGCAGGTCGAGGATCAGCGTGTCCACGTCGCTGTCGCGTTCGAGCATGTTCAGCACTGTGTCCAGATCGCCGGCCTGCTCTACCTGAGCCTCGGGCAGCAAGCGTTGCACCGTGCGCAGCATCCCCTCGCGAAACATGGGGTGGTCGTCAGCGATGATGATGCGGCATGTCATGGAGTGCCCCTCCCTGGGGGTCAGGTGTTGCGCCTGCGTGGTACTTTAACACTCTGCTCAGGGCCTGCTTGCTCGGCGTGCCAGCATTACGATGACCGTACAAGGACGTTGCCCGTGAAGTTCATGAAAGACGCTGAACTGGATCAAGCCAACCTGCGTATTGTGGTAGCCCTTTGCGCCATGGTGTACATCGGTGTGCTGGGCTTCTTGCCAGGGCAGTCGGTGGCGCACTACGTGCCGGTGATGCTCTATATCGTGGTGTTCCTGCTGGCCTCGATCGTACTTCGTCAGGTCATCGCGCGCTGGCCCGGGCATTATCCGGCGCGGCGGGTTTTCGGGATGATTCACGATTATACCGGCACCTCGTTCGGCCTGGTGATCGGCGGCGAGGCGGCGTTGCCGCTGTATGCGGTGATGGTCTGGGTCAACCTGGGCAACGGCATGCGCTATGGTTCGCGCTACCTGGCGATTGCCACCGTCCTTGGCTTGCTGGCGCTGCTGGTCGTGTACGGGCTGAATCCGTTGTGGCAGGCGCAGCCGTTCATGATGCTGATGCTGATGATCACCAGTACGGTGATTCCGGTCTACGCCCACCTGCTGCTGGAGCGCACGCGCAAGGCCTCCGAAGAGGCCATCGCCGCCAACCTGGAAAAGTCGCGCTTTCTGGCCCAGGCCAGCCATGATCTGCGCCAACCCATTCACTCCATCGGCCTGTTCACCGCCTGCCTGCGTGAGGCGCGCCTGGGCGAAGAGGAGCGGCGGCTGGTGGACAACATCGACCGGTCGCTGCTGAACGTCTCGCAATTGTTCCGCTCCATTCTCGATCTCTACACCCTGGACAACGGCCGCTTGCTGCCCAAGTACCAGGAAGTTCACCTGGGCGAGTTGCTCGCCGAGTTACTCCGCCAGAATGCCGAAGCCGCCCGTTGGGCCGGGGTCGAATTGCGCCTGCGGCCATGCAAACACTGGGTGCGGGTCGACCCGGCACTGTTGGCGACCATGGTGCAGAACGTGCTCTCCAACTGCTTGAAGTACGGCCGCCAGCGCCCTGTACTGGTCGGCGTGCGCCGGCGCCACGGCGGGCTGGTGGTGGAGATCCACGACCAAGGGCAGGGGATTGCCGAGGAGCATCTGTCGCGGGTGTTCGAGGAGTTCTATCGCGTTCGCCAGCTGCGCGATAAAGACGTTGAAGGGGTCGGTCTGGGCTTGTCTATCGTCAAGCGCCTGGGGCTGTTGATGGGCATGGACGTGATGCTGCGCTCGCGGGTGGGCCGTGGCACTTCGGTCAGCCTCAGCGGCTTGCCGCTGGCGACCGCGCCGGAGCAACACGTTGTGCGCGACGATCCACGTCAGGCGGGGCTGTTGACCGGTTTGAAAGTGTGTCTGGTGGAAGATGACCACAACGTGCTGTTCGCCACCCAGGCATTGCTGGAGCGCTGGGGCTGCAAGGTGCAGGCGGAGTCGAGCGGGCGTGATCTGGTCAGCGATTGCGACATCATCGTCGCCGACTATGACCTGGGCAACCACGCCACCGGTATCGAATGCATCGACCACCTGCGCGCGCAGCGCGGCGTGGCGGTGCCAGCGCTGATTCTGACCGGGCATGATCTCGAGCGGATCCAGGCAGCCCTGCACGATCGGCACATCGCCATTCTGTCCAAGCCAGTGCGCCCCGCTGAACTACGGGGCGCTCTGCGCGAGCTCAGTCAGGGGCCGCTTACTGGTTGAACGGGGTCAACCCATTACCGCGGGCACCTTTGGGCTGGCAGTAGGCGGCGGGTTTCATCATGCCGAAGCTGGCCACGGCGAACATTCCGCCACTGGCACCGCTGGGCACGGAGCAGTTGTAGTCACCGGAAGCGGTGCTGGCGATGTAATACGTGGTCATGGAGTCACTGCGCACATTGGAAACGCGCTTGACCGTCTCACCGATATTGGTTTCCGAGAGCGTTTTGAGATGGTCTTCGGTGGGTTTCATATGGCTGCAACCGGCAACGCCGATCATCAGGGCGCCGAGCAGGGCGAGGCGGGTGACTGGAGCGTGCAGTTTCATGGCGCTTCTTCCTTGGGGATGTTTTGGTTTTTTTTTTGCGCAACGATCCCTTGCACGGCGAATTCGCCGTGCTGGCGGGGAGCATTGGGGTTGCTGGCGAATATAGCGCCAGGTGGGTGCGGGGTCGATTAGCACAAGTGTGCTAGTGGCACTTTAGGGCTGCGGTAAAAGGAGCGTGTTGATCACTGAATCAACGCCGGCAGACGTCCCCGTGTTCACTGACGACCCATGGCTTTTGCTCAGCAACGATCTGCACGCCGCCAACCCAGCGCTCGGCTGGGGCACAGTCGAGCCAATTCACGGTGCCTCGTAATACGCGCTCACCCAGGTCGGTGATTCGAACAAGACCGTGCTGCCACTCACCGCCCGGCTGTTCCTGCACCAGTGGCTGCGGCGCATCGATGAGCGGGCGCAACAGCGTAGCGAACATCAAATCCCCCAGAAAGGGCAGAGGTTCATAGTCCTTGCTCAAATGAGTGAACACTTTGCCGGCAGGCAGCGCTCCGTGATCTGCCAGTATCCGCAGGGTCAGACGCTGGGTCAGACTCAAGCCATCCGAGGCGCCCGGGAGTTCCTGGAGTTGCCTGGCCAACGCGGGCCCGAGCAGCGGCAATGCCGGATGCACCTGGCCTGCCATCCGCGCCCAGTTGCCAGGGTCGGCTGAGGTATAGGCCGCCCATGCCTCCCGTGCCAGCGCCAAGGCATCTGCAGCCAGTGCTCGCCGTTGTGGCCAGAGCCATGCAAGCACATCCGGCGCCAGCTGGCCCAGCCCAATGAAACGCTCAACGCCCGGCACGCGGTTGATCTCGATCAGTTCCAGCCTGCGCGGCACCGTAGCCAAACTCGCCAGGAGCCGAATCAGAAACAACTGATCATAGGCGTCGCCCTCGCACCACAGCACCAATTCACTATCGTGGCCAAGTTGCGCGAGGGCCTGGTGTTGTGAGGCTTGGCGTTGCTGGGCATCACGTGGCGATAGGCCGAATGTCTGCTGAATGAACGCTGCACGCACTTGCCAGTAATCGTCGTCAGGCAGGGCCGGAACAGGGCCCATGACCATCGGATCATCGAACATATGAAATGTGCCCGTGAAGCCAGCGACTCGCAGGCTGTGCTCGATATCGTTGCCGCAGCGCCAGTGCTGAACGGTGGCTTCATTGGTCGCAGCAAAGTCCGGATGACGTGCGGCGAAGGCGACGCTGTCGGCATGTGCAATCAACTTTGGCCAACTAGAGAAACCCGTTTCACGCGCTACCAGCCACTGAGTGTCGGCGAGCTTGTACTCAGGGCCAGGCACGCCGATTGCGCGCAACTGCACGCGGGTATCTTCGGCTTGGTTGTTCTTGAGGGCTTTGAGCAACTGCTTTGCGCGTTTGCGCAGCGAGGGCAGGTCAACAAGACCATGATGGCGGGAAGCATTAATGGTGGGCATGCCAACTCCTTACAGGGCTCGGTCCGCCGACAAGCCGGGAGCTGGAATGGGCAATGTACAACGCATGCCTGGGAAACCCCTTCGCGCGGACCGCAGGCGCAGCACACGCCCAGGCATCGACTGTAACGGCCAGGCGTCACGGAGGTAAAGCCTGATCGCGTGCTGGCACACATAAAAAAGCCCGGCGAACCGGGCTTTATCAAGCAAGACGCTACTTACTGAGCAGTCTTCAGCTTGATCACATCACCGGAAACGGTGGTGGTGTAGCCATTCAGAACCCATGCCCAGAACCAGCTCTCTTGTACCTGGGTGTTGATCATCGCATCGCCGCCCTTGGCCTTGATGGCGTAATCTTGCGCGCGTACGAAGCGGCTGTTCTGGCGAATCGGGATCAAGCCGAACAGCATCAGGCCGGTGGCACTGGCTTCGCTGTGGCCAACAACGGTGTACTGGCTGCTGTCGTACTGCTGAGTTTTCATGGCGGTGCCGGTGCAACCTGCCAGAGCGAGACCCAGTACTGCAGAGGCGATGACTTTGCTGAATGACTTCACATTACTACTCCATGGACTAGAGCCCGAATCCAAATATTGGGCGGCGGCACTTTACCAGAACACCCCGACGTTCTGCAGTTGGCTGTCTTCATTCCCGCGTCACTGTCAGAAGCGCCACTTGGCATTGCCCACCGCAGTGCGGGGCTCGCCGCAGGAACCTGAGGCAAAGGTGCCCAAGCCGTCGTAGTAATTCTCGTCGAAGGGGGAGAGCGGTCGCGTTCAGTCAGTACGGACTTTGCAATTGGTCTGCGCGCTTGTAACAATCCCGGCCTTTTGGCGGTCATGCAGCCGCCGCAAAAGCCCTGCCCATTTTGACAAGGAGCTTCAACCGTGGAATCACGCAGTCTGGCAGCAGAGATCTTCTTCAGCATGCCATCCCATCTGTGGGTCTTGCCAGTAGCGGGCGTGGTCGCCTTTTTCGGGATGCGCCTGGCCGCACAATCGCCCGAGCGAGAGTCATTGTTCAAAGGCGTGACGTATCTGATCCTGCTGGCGTTGGCATTGTTGCCCAACGCCTACTACCTGCTGAGCCCGCCGACGCCGGACATGGCCGAACTGCTGGCACAGGGTGGGCTGCTGCCCAACTACAAAGGCCTGGTTTATCTGGACGCGTTCTACGCATTCGCCGGCTGGGCATTGAGCTGGGTCGTGCGGCAGAAATTCAACGCCTGAGGCGGCTCAGATCATTGCAGGGTCGTCGGCTTAAACGTGTCCTGCAACTGGGCGAACGTCTGCTCGATGCCGGTGATCAGCTTGTCCAGATGATCAGCTTCGGTGTGGTTGCCGACTGCGCGCTGACGATCGCGCTGCTGACGCAGGGTGAGTAGGTTTTTCTGCAGTGCTAGGGCGGACTGGTCGTAGTTTTCCATCTCGATTCTCCGGCTCATGGCGTCCCTGCCGTTGTAGGAATGAGCCGACCGTATCAGCTCATTCTGGGAGCCGGAACTGCGTTTTCGTACAGGTATTGCACTGCTGTAGGCTTAATCCTACAAGCAGATCAGAGCCGTCCTACGATGGGTGTGTGCCGATATTTCGAAGCGTTTGTATTCAATGCACTCACAGGCCAAGCGGTGCAGTGTTTCCAAAGTTTTTGTCTGCGCTTTGAAATAATTTGTTACTGCACCTGTATCCGTCTAGCTGCGCGGCTCGCGTGAAATGACCTGTTGCAATTGACCTGGCTCGGCGGCCTCCTGCTCTAGCCATTGGGTGACCAGCGCGGCTGCCGAACCACCTGCCGCAGCTTCCCCAGTAAGTATGTAGAAGCCCGCACTGGTGGGTAACTCATGGCCCGCCAAGGCCAGTACCAGCGTGCCAGCCTGCAGGGCGTTGGCTACCAGCAGTGCTGGCACCAAGGCGATGCCCATGCCTTGCTCGGCAGCCTCTATCGCCAGAATGGTTTGCGAGAACACTGGGCCGGTAAACCGGGTGCCTGGCTGGCCGTGGTGATCGAACCAGCGCTTCCAGTTGTTGTGGCTGTCGGAAACCAGCGGTGCACTGGCCAGATCGCTAGGTACCTGCCAGTCACCCGCGTTACGTAGTGACGGCGCGCACACGGGCAGAGCCTGGCCCGCCAGCAGGTGACGCGCGTGACAGCCCGCGAAAGGGGCAGTGCCCCAACGCACGGCCATGTCCACCGCGCCTTTGCCGGTCAGTGGCCGGGTACTGTCGGAGGCATCGATCATCAGCGCGATCTGCGGATGTGCCGCCGCCAGCCGGCCCAGCCGTGGGATCAACCAGCGGCTGGCAAAGGCTGGCGTGGTGCTGAGCACCACCTGGTGGGGATCGCCCGGGGCACCTTGAGCGAGGAGCTCGGTGGTGGCGTCTTCGATGATGTGCAATGCCTGCTGGACTCGCAGCAGGTACTCGCGGCCCTGGGGCGTCGTGCACAGGCCGCGTGGCAGGCGTTCGAACAGGGCCATGCCGAGCTTCTCTTCCAGCGTGCGTACCTGCTGGGCGACTGCGCCTTGGGTGACGCTCAACGCCTCGCCTGCCGCGCGAAAGCTGCCCAGCCGGGCAGCGGCCTCAAAGGCAACCAGATGATTGATCACGCTGGGCGCGGTGCGTCGCTTGGCGGTGCTCATGGGGGCGGCTTCCTGCGGCGCGTGTGGGCTGATCGGCTGATTCTGGCGTCAGTCTGTCCCGCGAGCAACAAGTTCGCCGGCAGTTGCGCTAGCATGGCGGGCTTTACCGAAATGGGGGACAGTTTGATGACCACGCCAACCTTGCGCCAGGCCAGCTTGCAGGATGTGGAGCGCTGCTACCAGATCGAAACCAGCGCCTACGAGGGCGATGAGGCGGCCACTCGGGAAAAGATAGCCATGCGCATCGAGCAGTATCCAGAGGGCTTTCTGATTCTGGAACTGGATGGCGAGATTGCTGGTTTCATCAACAGCGGTTGCGCCGAGCAGGTGGTGATGTCCGATGAGGCCTTCAAGGAGCTGGTCGGGCATGATCCGCGCGCTGCCAATGTGGTGATCATGTCGGTGGTGGTAGACCCGGCGCTGCAGGGGCGCGGCTTTGCCGGGCTGCTGATGGCGCACTTCGTCGAGCAGATGCGCGCGCGGGGCAAGGCGACGATCCATCTGATGTGCAAGCAACGCCACGTCGCCCTGTACGAAAAACTCGGCTATCGCTATGTGCAGCCATCACCCTCCGATCACGGTGGCATGAGCTGGCACGAGATGGTCATGGCGTTGTAAGGCAGTTATATGATTTCCGGCGCGCCAACTTTGGCCCGACGCGCACTCAGCCAGGGAGAGGCAAGTGAAGTACGTTGTTATCCAAGCTCATCGATCCGGATACCCGCGACCTATCCGGGTCGCCAAGGGCGATCTGCTCGAGATCGGCCAGCGTTACGAAGGTAACGAGAGCTGGCTGGACTGGTACCTCTGTACCTGCGCCGGGCAGGAGCCTGGCTGGATCCCGGCGCAGCTTATCGAGCGGGTTGGCGTCGCCCAGGGCAGGGCGCTGGAGCACTACTCGGCGCATGAGCTGGATGTTGATCCGGGGCAGCAAGTGCTCGCCCTGCTGCCCATGAACGGCTGGTTGTGGTGCCGCCGTGCTGGCAATGGTGAGTTGGGCTGGCTGCCTCTCGAGAAGCTGCAACTGCTGGAGTGACGCTTTGAAAAGGTGCCTGCGGCCAGCTACTGGTCTCATCTGATCTGCTTTTTTTCCGCGAACCTGCATCTGTAACCGTATCAGCCGAAGGCGGAAAATACCTCACAAGCCCAGTCGACTGACCGTTGCACGCCAAGCTACTTGTGCCGCGATGGTCCGCCCCGGGCCAGCTACGCCAATTCGTGTTCACACTGTAGAGGTTCCAATGGGCAAGCTTGCGCTGTTCCTCGGTGGTTTTCTGCTGCTGACAATCTGTATCGGCCTTTTGGGCACCATTCCGCCGCCTTGACCGGCGATACCCCGCTGCCGGCCCGCTGCTTCCCCAGGCGGGCCAGAGCTGCGGCGCTCACCCTTGTGCAACTACCCATAGCCGAGTGGCCTACAAGCCGACTCGGCGTTGTCGTATGTGCGATAAGTCGTTCTTTGCCTTGGGAAAACTGTCCACAGAAAACGTGGGTAGGTCTGTGGATAAATCGCTGCAGGTTAGGTGGTTAGCGGCCTGCGTTAGATTGAGCAGAATTTGAGCAGCGATTATCGGCCTGGATTCAGACGGTCTGCCGTAGCGCCTGTTCGGCGAGCTCGACGCAATTGCGGCCACGTGCCTTGGCGCGATACAGCGCCTTGTCGGCGCATACCAGCAGCGCGTCCAGCGCAGGCGATGGGCCGCCCTCGGCACAACCTGCCAAACCGATGCTGACGGTCATCTGCAGGCGCGGGTCGGCGTGGTTCAGGTGTAGGTCCTGCACTGCCCGGCGCAGGCGTTCGGCAGTGAACTGGGCATGCTCGGGCGCAAGCCCGGGCAAGACCACGACAAACTCTTCGCCACCCAACCGGGCAAACAGCTCGCCATCGCGCAGCTGCTCTTGCAGGGCGTGGGCGAAGGTGCGCAGCACTTGGTCGCCGACACCGTGGCCATGGCGGTCATTGATGCTTTTGAAGTGATCGATATCGAGCATCATCAAGGTCAGCGGCATGGCCTGATCAAGCTGCTGGCGGCTGTCGAGCAGGGCATTGGCCAAACGCGTGAAAGCGCTGCGGGTGAGGGCGCCGGTCAGATGATCGATGGTTGCCTGTTGTTCAAGCCTCGCCAGCAGGCTCCGGTTGGCATTGCTCACGCAGGCCACTACCAGAGGGCCCAGTACCAGCATGGCGATGCCCAACCGTGCCGACATCAGCGTGGTCACCCCCGACACGCTCTGCGGCACGCTGAAGTGCATGAGGTTTTGCGCCACGGCGACGATCAAGCTGCTACCCGCCATCAGCGCCAGTAGTGACACAAGGAAGGGTGAGTAAGTCCAGGCACACCAGAGCAAGGCGGCGATCGGGAACGCAATCGCGCCAGGGCCGCCAAATACGATGCTCAATGCCAACGAACCCACCAGCACCAGCAGCGGTGCCAGGCGAACGGGCTTGCCGCCGCCATGCGGCAACACGCCCCGCGAGGGCGCGGTCAGCAGGGCCGGCACGATCAATATGCAGGTGGAAAACTGTTCGCTGAACCAGGCCAGCCAGGTCGCGCGCATCGATTCCTGAAACCACGGTGACGACATCAGGCAGGCCATGCTTGCCGCCACCATGGCGCCAGCGGCGCACGCGGCAAACACGCAAAGCACGCCCTGAGGGCTGCGCATACGCCGATGCTGGCGCGGCAAGCGGACCAGCAGCAGCCAAACCGTGACGATCACGCTCAGATTGCACAGGTTGAACCACAGCGCCGGTTGCCAATTACTCCCGCAGGCCAGGTCGGCAGCGACCATGGCCAGCCACACCAAGGCGAAGCCAAGTGGAGTCGCCTGGCGGGGATAGCGCAGCAGGACGCCTGCCAGCACTGCGTTGACCGGCCAGAACAGCGACAACGACTCGATCGGGCGGGCGAGAACGCCGCCAAGGGTAAGGGCCAGGGTCAGGCCGAACAGGACAACATAAGGCAGGAGCTGCGAGCGTGCTGGAAACACCATGGGTTCTACCGGCTGGCATAGACGGATCCAGGACAACGACTGCAGGCACCTGGGTAATTAGTGTCAGTGTGTTTCGCCAGCCCGCCTGCTGTCAAATTGCCTCACTAGAGCCCAAAGAACCACGGCACCATCACCACAGTTACCAGCATCACCAGCAAGGTGAACGGCACCCCCACTTTGACGAAGTCAGCAAAGCGGTATTGGCCAGGCCCCAGGACCAAGGTGTTGACCGGTGAAGACACCGGCGTCATGAACGCCGCCGAGGCTGCCAGTGCAACAGTCATGGCGAACGGGTAGGGCGACATGCCCAGTTGATCGGCGGTGCTGATCGCCACTGGCGCCATCAGCACTGCGGTGGCGGTGTTGGAGATGAACAGGCCGATAATCGCAGTCACGGCGAACAGGCAGGCAAGAATGGCGCTGGGCCCGGCATTGCCGAGCAGGCTGACCAGGCCGCCGACCGCCAGATCGATGCCGCCGGTCTGCTGCAGGGCCAAGGCAAATGGCAACATGCCGACGATCAGCACCAGGCTCTGCCAGTGGATCGCGCGGTAGGCGCTGTTCATGTCGATGCAGCGCCCGGCGCCCATCAGCAGGCAGCCGATCAGCGCGGCGATGACGTTGGGGACCAGCCCGCTGACCATCAAGCCAACCATCACCGCCAGGCTGATCAAGGCGTATGGCGCGCGGCTTCGTGCCGGCGCCACCTGATCGATCTCGGCAGGCAGGCTCAGCACCAGAAAATCCTTGGGCTGGCTTTGCAGCTGACGCACGGCCTTCCAGGGACCGACCACCAGCAAGGTATCGCCTTGGCGCAGTTTTTCTTCCACCAGTTGCTCGTCGATGGCGGCCTGTTCGCGGCGCAGACCGACTACGTTGAGGTCGTAGCGGCTGCGGAAGGTCAGCTCAAGAATGCTTTTGCCGATCAGCTGCGAGCCAGGTGGCAGCGACACTTCGGCCATGCCCAGTTCCTGCGACTGATCGATGAAGTAGGCCGCCTTGAAGTGCAGCGGCTCAAGGCGCATCGATTGGCACAGGCTGCGCAGATCATCGCGGTTGGCGAACAGATCGAGCAGCAGCACATCGCCCTGTTGCAAAACGCTGTTGGAGTCGGCGCTGATCACCCGGGTGGTGAACTTGTGCTGGCGCTCGATACCGATCACGTTGGCGCCGTGGCGGGTGCGTAATTCCAGTTCACCCAGGGTATGCCCCACCAGCGGTGAGTCAGGGCGAATGCGCAAGCGCCGTTCGCGGCCATTGAGCTTGTAGTCGAGCACCAGGTCGAGCAAGGTGCGGCGGCTTTCGGTGCGGCCATCCTTGCGTACTTCGCCGTTGAGCCAGCGTCGGGTCAGCAGCATGTAGCCGATGCCCAGCACCAGCACTACCAGGCCGAACGGGGTGAAACTGAAAAAGCCGAAGCCCTGCTCGCCATGACGCACCAGCTCGCTGTGTACAACCACGTTGGGCGGCGTGGCAACCAGGCTGAGCATGCCGCTGATCAAACCGGCAAAGCTCAACGGCATCATCAGTCGGCTGGGTGCCAGGCCGAGCCGCGCGGCAATGCTCAGCACCACCGGGATAAAGATAGCGACGACTCCAGTCGAGCTCATCACCGAACCCAGGCCGGCTACCGAAACCATCAGCAAGACCAGCAGACGCGCTTCGCTGTTGCCTGCGCGGGCGCTCATCCATTCACCGATGCGGTAGGCAATGCCGGTGCGCACCAGGCCTTCGCCGATGACGAACAGCGCCGCGATAAGGACCACGTTAGGATCGCTGAAGCCGGCCAGGGCTTGCTCTACAGTGAGGATGCCGGACAGCGGCAGAAATACGATGACCAGCAACGCAACCACGTCCATGCGTGGGCGGTTGAGGATGAATAACAGGATAACCACGGCCAGCAGGCCGAGCACCATGAGTAGCTCAGGGTTCATGACGAGGAAGTGATCCTTCACGCAGGGGGCATACAAGACAGTAGCAGTCAGTGTGGCAGTTTGGCGTGATGGGGGTGTTGATGTGATGCAGGTTTTTGACGCGCTGCATTGGTGCAGTGCGGGAGCAGCCTAAGCGTTGTGAGGGTGGGGCGGCTTGCGATTGCCGGGGCGGCAACGGGGCCCCGGCTTTCTGAGCTGCGATCAGTGGCGATGGCGACGCTTGTGCTTCTTCTTGCTGCCGCCGTTGTCGCCCATGTGATTACCCAAAGCGCCACCCGCTGCGCCGCCCACGCCAGCGCCGACGGTCGAACCGGTCGAGCCGCCGAGGGCGCCACCGACCAGCGAGCCACCTGCCGAACCCAGGCCGCCGCCCAGCGCTGCCTCGGTGCGATTGCCTTTGCGCGCGCCGACGGCGCTACCAGCTGCGCCGCCCAGGCCCGCGCCGATAGCTGCGCCGGTGCGGCCCCCCATCTGTTGACCGACCACATTACCGAGCACGCCGCCGAGGCCGCCGCCGATAGCTGCAGTGCCGTCACCGGCAAAAGCGCTTTGGCTCAGCAACAGACCCAAGGCGAGAGAAGGCAGAGTCAGACGCATAATGGTGAACCTCGAAACAAGTGGCTAAGTCAGGTCATTGATCCGTAAGGGATTACGGTGTACTCAGTAGGACCGGGTTCGATCGATTTGGTTTCTTCGACAGTGGATTTTTTGTCACTCGATGGAACGCTCGGGCTCGATGGCTGCTGATCTGTCCCGTTCGGTCATGGCCGGTTTGCGTGGGGCGCCCTAGACTGGTTGGCAGGCCGCAGTGAGACGGCCACCCGCTGCCTGGTTAACCAACATGATCGCCCATACCCCTACACTGTTCGCCGCCGTCGCGCTGGTTGCCACCATCATGGCGTTCTGTCTGTTGCTGGTGGGTCAAAACAACCGCCGTGACAACCTGCTGCTGACTGGCTGCGGCCTGCTTGCGCACGCCCTCGCATACATCTGCTACACGCTGTATGCCCAGGCCCCACTGTGGGTCAGCTATGCCTTGGGCAACAGCCTGCTGTCGCTGGCGTTGGCGTTCTACTCGGCAAGCTTGTTTCGGGTGCGTGAACTGAAAGTACCGTGGCGAGTTATTTTCATCATTCCGTTAGGCATGTTAGGTGGGCTGATGCTTCTGCTGGAGACGCTCGAGCCGCGCATGCTGCTGGCCACCGTAGTGCTCATGGCTCAATGCGGGCTGTTGCTGCATTGGGCGCGACGTCATGCCGAACGTCCCGGTCGGGCGCATCTGCTGTTGGTGATCGGCGCTTCTATAAGCCTAGTAGGCCTGGGCATGCGGGTTATCGCGGTGCTGGCTGGGGAGGCAGCCGAGATGCGCTACGACATCAGCAACCTCAAGCAGACAGTATCGGTGGCGATCGGCACGGTAACGGTAATGATGTATTCGCTTGGCCTGGTGCTGATGGCCAAGGAGCGCAGCGAGTCGCGCTTGCAGCACATGGCGCTGCATGATGTGCTCACTGGCACTTACAACCGGCGGGCCATCCTGCAGCGTTTCGACCAAGAGCTGGAGCGCGCGCGGGATGAGGGCAGTCACCTGGCGGTGGCGATGATCGATATCGACCATTTCAAACGGATCAACGATCTGTATGGCCACCTGGCTGGGGATGAGGTGTTGTGCCACTGCGTTCGCCAGCTACAACGGCGCCTGCGTGCGGCTGACAGCCTGGGACGTTATGGCGGGGAGGAATTCCTGCTGCTGTTGCCACATACCGAGCGTGAGGGCGCGATGGCGGCACTGCAGGGCTTGCGCCAGGCCATCGCACAAAGCCCGGCGCAGTTCGCTGACGACACCATCGAGCTGCGCTTCAGCGTCGGCCTGTGGTGCGCAGTGCCCGGGCCTGATGACAGTGCTGCAGCGCTGCTCGGGCGAGCGGATGCGGCGCTGTATCAGGCCAAGGCGGATGGGCGTAATACCGTGCACATGGCAGCAGTGTCTGGCCCCTGCTAGATCACTTCGAGTGAATGGCCAGCACGACACCGTTGGTGATCTGCACTAGCACGAAGCGATTGCCCATTTTTACCCAGTGGCTTTCTTTTTCCGGCGCTGGCAGGCCGTTGGCTTTCCAGTCAACCACGGCGGCATCATCGCGTTTGTATTGATCCGGGGCCTTGTCACCGACCTTCAGTTCGCGGTCGTGAGACTCCGGCGCCTTGACGCTCTCGACGTTGCTTTCGGCTGCAGTGGCAGCCAATGGCAGGCAAGGCAGGGTGGCGGTGAACAGCAGGGCGGACAGCAGTGGGCGCATTTTCATGCACAGTCTCCAAATGCAATAGGTGTGTTAATGCGACAACGGCTGAGCGTCGAGAATTCACTTGTGCAGGCACGCAAATGCTAGAGTCGCGTTCTTTTTTGCCTACGAGGATGAAACATGCGTGCAATTGTGCCGATGGCCGCAGCATTGATGCTGCTGGGGTGTGCCTCGTCGACCATGGATGCCGCGCGCGGCACTGCGCCGACTGCACAGCTGAAATCGCAAAAGGCTGCGGAACTGGTTGCCCAATGCATCCAGTTCAGTTGGCAGGATGAGGCTGTCTTTGGGGTCGACGCCAGTGGTTACCTGCAGCCGCGCAAGAGTGGCGGCTTGACGGTTTATACCCGTGAGGCAGAGTCGTTTGCCGACATCTATCCGCAAGACGGTGGCACACGCGTCGACTATTACGCGCAAAAAGCCGACACCACCGCACTGCGCCGCCGGGCTGCTGCGGCGACCTGCCTGTAACCGGCCGGCTCAGGACAGGAAACCACCGTCGACATTGAGCAGGGTGCCGGTGGTGTAACTCGAGGCGTCGCTCGCCAGGTACAACACTGCGCCGGCCATCTCGCTGGGCGCCGCCACACGCTTGAGCGGTATCTGCTGCAGGGCGACGTTGAGGATGGCGTCATTCTTGACCAGTGCCGAGGCGAACTTGGTATCGGTCAGGCCTGGCAGCAAGGCGTTGCAGCGGATGCCGAACTGCGCGCACTCCTTGGCGAACACCTTGGTCATGTTGATCACCGCGGCCTTGGTCACCGAGTAGATGCCCTGGAACAGCCCCGGGGACACGCCGTTGATCGAGGCCACGTTGATGATGCTGCCACCACCGTGCTCACGCATCAGTTTGCCGGCCTCTACCGACATGAAGAAGTAACCGCGAATGTTGACGTCGACGGTTTTCTGAAAGGCGCCTGGGTCGGTGTCCAGCACGTTGCAGAACTGCGGGTTGGTGGCCGCGTTGTTGACCAGGATGTCGAGCCTGCCGAACTGCTCGCGAATGCCGGCAAACACCTGTTGGATTTGTTCCAGCTCACCGATATGGCAGGCCACTGCAGTTGCTTTGCCGCCGGCTGCGATGATCGCGTCGGCGACCTGCTGACAGCCGTCCAGCTTGCGGCTGGAGACAATCACATGCGCGCCTTGCTGCGCCAGCAAGTGGGCGATGGCTTCGCCGATGCCGCGGCTGGCGCCGGAGACGAAGGCAATCTTGCCGTCGAGGTCGAACAGTTGCGTCTTGGCCATGCTGTGTCCCTTGTTGTGTGTGGTCAAAGTGCGGACTTGCCGATCACTTGCAGCGCCATCTGCTCAAGCAGGCGGTTCATGTGAATGAACTGCGCGAAGCGTTTGTCCTGCGTCTGGCCGTGGTGGAAGCGGTAATAGATCTGCTGGACGATCCCTGCGAGGCGGAACAGTCCATAACAATAGTAGAAGTCGAAGTTGTCGATGCGGATGCCGGCGCGCTCGGCGTAGTAGGCAACGAACTGCGCCCGGCTGAGCATGCCCGGAGCGTTGCTTGGCTGGCGCCGCATCAGTTGCATGGGGGCGGGGTCGTCGGCCTCGATCCAGTAAGCCAGGCTGTTGCCCAGGTCCATCAACGGGTCACCGAGGGTGGTCATCTCCCAGTCCAGAACGCCGATGATCTGCATCGGGTTGGCTGCGTCGAGGATGACGTTGTCGAAGCGGTAGTCGTTGTGCACGATGGCTGAGCGCGGGTGGTCGGCTGGCATCTTTGCCCGCAGCCAGTCCATGACCTGCTGCCAGCGCGGTGCATCCGGGGTGGCGGCCTGCTCATAGCGGCTGATCCAGCCCTCGATCTGGCGCTGCACGTAACCCTCGGGTTTGCCCAGGTCAGCCAGGCCGCAGGCGCGGTAATCCACTTGATGCAATTGCACCAAACGGTCGATGAAGCTTTTGCACAGGGCTTCGGTGCGCTGGGCATCGAGGCCCAGCTCCAGCGGGATGTCCGAGCGCAGGATGATCCCTTCGACCCGGTCCATCAGGTAGAACTCGCTGCCGATCAGGCTTTCGTCGGTGCAGTGCAGGTACGCCTTGGGGCAGTAAGGAAAACCGCTGTTGAGCTGATTGAGGATACGAAACTCACGAGCCATGTCGTGCGCTGACTTGGCTTTGGCGCCAAAGGGCGGACGCCGCAACACGAACTCACGCTGTGGGTAGCTGACCAGGTAGGTCAGATTAGAGGCGCCGCCTGGGAACTGACTGATCAGCGGCATGCCTTCCAGGCCAGGCAGATGAGCTTTGAGATAGGGATCGATGACGCTGGCATCGAGTTCTTCGCCGGGGCGTACCTGGGTGGACTGGTCAGTCAGCGTCATGCGTGATCCTTATTCTCGGTATCGAGGATTATTGGCTAATCTAATCGGCCTGCTGTAATGGAACAAGCGTGCCAGTCGCCATATAGGCAGGCGTGTTGGCGCTTGATCAGTACGCTTGATGTGCATTACCTACATTGGGCGATGAGCGCCGTAGCAGGCAAAAAAAAACCGAAGCCGGTGCAGGCTTCGGTTTCTTTCAGACAGTCGTCGTTGCCACTCAGGCAGGGAACAGCTCGCTGAGCTTCATCGACAGCATCATGTCGCCTTCAACGCGCAGCTTGCCGCCCATGAACGCTTGCATGCCATCGGTTTCGCCGCTGACGATGCCTTTGAGGGTCTCGCTGTCCAGCACCAGGGTGCAGTTGGCGTCTGGGTTTTCACCTTCCTGGATGTCGCAGGTGCCGTCTTTGACGACCAGCGCGTACTGCTTGTCTTCGTCGGTGATGTTGAAGCCGAACACCAGGTCCAGGCCTTCAGCAGCAGCGGGATTGAACTTGGCTTTCATCGCTTCGACGGCTTTAGCTACATCGCTCATGGTGTATTCCTTGTTAAGTGAAATTCGCGTCCGCAGGGACACAACAGGCCGGGCTCACCTATAGGTGATGAGCTCCGGCGCCTTCAACAGCTGCACATGGGCCTGACAGTTGAAGGAAGCCAGTGCCACGTCATGGCCGCGAAACTTCAGCTGGCTGAACGACGTGTTGATAATCTGCCAGTTCAGCGCAAACGCCTGGCTGGGGGTGATGCCGGTAATCAGGTGGAGCAGGGCGGCGATGCTGCCGCCCGAGGTGAAAACAGCCACGTTGTCGCCGCTGTCGGCGGCGTCCAACACCCGCTGCAGGGCACTGCGCAGGCGGCCGGTAAAAGCCTCCCAGCTCTCCAGCCCATCGGCCGGATGCTGGCCGTCGTGCCAGCGCTGCACCATCAAGGCAAACAGGCGCTGAAACTCGCTGCGGTTTTGCGCAGCGTTGCTGAGCACATGCAGCGCCCGCGGCTCCTCTGGCAGCAGCGCCGGCAGCAGTGTGCGAATCACCCCGTCGGCGTCGAATTCATTGAAGCCGGCATCGGTCTCCAGCGCCGGCACCGCGCAGCCCAGGGTGCTCATGGTTTCGAGCGCGAGCAGGGCGGTGTCCTGTTGCCGGCGCAGGTCGCCGGCGATGCAACGATCCAGGCGCAAGCCGAGGTTGGCCAGATGGCTGCCCAAAGCCTGGCTCTGACGCACGCCGACCGGCGACAGTACGTCGTAGTCGGTGGCACCAAACGAGGCTTGGCCATGTCGGATCAGGTAGAGGTTGCCCACATCGATATCCGGCCGAGTGAAGTTGCTGGGAGGTTAGGATGCGCCAGAGTGGCTGTCAACGAAAAAACATACAAGCGTTTGAAAAGCTTGTTTGAAAGATGTTGCCAGCGTTTTCGCCTGCTGGCAGTGCCCGGTACGCCCCGGTATGCTGGCAGCAGTTTCGCACCGTGCAGGTGCTGATTTATAAAGGAGTCAACGTGGAGTTTCTTGCAGAATACGCAAGCTTTCTCGCCAAAACCGCCACCCTGGTGATTGCTTTTCTGGTGGTGCTTTCGGCTATTGCCGGCCTGCGCGGCAAAGGCCGCGGCAAGCCCGGCGGGCAGTTGCAGGTCACCCGTCTCAACGACTTCTACAAGGCGCTGCGTGAGCGGCTCGAGGCGGGCCTGTTCGACAAGGCTCAACTCAAGGCCCTGCGCAAGCAGCAGGCCAAGGCCGACAAGCAGCAGAAGAAAGCCAAGGGCGAGGACAAGGCGCGGGTCTTCGTTCTTGATTTCGATGGCGACATCAAAGCCTCTGCCACCGAAAGTCTGCGTAATGAAATTACCGCGCTGCTGACCCTCGCCACCCCGCGTGATGAAGTCGTGCTGCGGCTCGAGAGCGGCGGTGGGCTGGTGCACAGTTATGGCCTGGCCTCGTCGCAACTGGCGCGCATCCGTCAGGCCGGTATCCCACTCACCGTGTGCATCGACAAGGTAGCTGCCAGCGGCGGTTACATGATGGCCTGCATCGGCGACAAGATCGTCAGCGCACCGTTTGCCATCCTTGGCTCGATCGGCGTGGTCGCTCAGTTGCCAAACGTCAATCGCCTGCTCAAAAAGCACGACATCGATTTTGAAGTGCTGACCGCCGGTGAGTACAAACGCACGCTGACCGTATTCGGCGAGAACACCGAGAAGGGCCGCGAGAAGTTCCAGGAAGACCTCGACGTCACCCATCAGCTGTTCAAGGACTTTGTTGGTCGTTATCGCCCGCAGCTGCATATGGACGAGGTGGCCACCGGCGAGGTCTGGCTGGGTGTTGCGGCGCTGAACATGCAGCTGGTTGATGAGCTGCGCACCAGCGACGAATACCTCAGTGACCGCGCCCGTGAAGCCAACCTTTACCACCTGCGGTTTGCCGAACGCAAAAGCTTGCAGGAGCGCATTGGTGTGGCCGCCAGCGGCGCGGTTGAGAACACCTTGGTGGGGCTGTGGAGCAAGCTCGGCCGCTTACGCTAACACCTTGAACCCCTTGAAGATTTTTTCTGAGATTGGGGTTGCAAGGCCAAGCGAATGCAGACATAATGGCGTCCATTGAAGCGCAGCAAGCTTGAAAAGCGCTGAAGTTTCAAGGAGATAGCAGGGCGCAAGCCGCTAGATCCAACCTTTGAGGCCGAGTAGCAAAGTGGTTATGCTCCGGATTGCAAATCCGTCTACGCCGGTTCGATTCCGACCTCGGCCTCCATATTTGAAAGCCCCGCAGATTAACGTCTGCGGGGTTTTTCTTTGTGGTTTGGAAAACCCCATCGTTTCCGCATCATCAGGCATCGTTTCCGCATCAGCAGGTTACTTGGTCGGGCTGACCACCTCGCCGACACGGCGATAGACCCGCTTGGTGATCTCCTCTTTCGAGTGTCCCAGCAGCCTGCTGGCTTGGCCGAGGTCCTCGATCTCCGATGCAGCTTTCGGGCGGATGTCGCGGAACTGGAACTGACGAACCTTCCCCGCCAGGTCGGTGTTGCCGTCAGCGGTGAGCTTTCTTGCCGCCTTGTCCCTGGCTTCGCTAAAGCGGTTCCTCAGCATCTCCCAGCTCATGCGCAGGCCTGAGTCATTGGTGATGAGGCGAGAGTTTCGCACGCCCTGCAGCTTGCGCCGCTCCAGCAGGGCATCAATGAACCGGCCCAGGCCAGTAAGCTCCCCATTCAGGTGCCGCCTGATGCGCAGCTTCTTCTCGGTTTTGTTCTGGTCCACCCACAAGAAGTCCTCGTCCAGGTCGACGGTGCTGAACTTCAGCGTGTCAGCAGGGCGCTGGCCAGCCAGGTACGCAAGGTCCATGGCGTCTTTCAGCCCTTGGTCACCCTCTGCGTACACCGCGTCCCATATCTCGTCAGCCGCGTAGAAGTCGCGTACCTTCTCCTTGTTCCGGCGAACCGCCAAACACGGGTTGCGCTCGGCGAATCCCCACTCCATCGCCATCGTGAATACGTGAGAGAGCAGGGCGATCTCCCGGTTTGCCCGGGTCTTTGCTGAGCGTGCATCGCGGTATTGAGCAATGACCGGTGGAGTGATTGCCTCAATCGGGGCGTCCGCGAATGCCTTGCGCAAGCGCTCCAGTTCGTACTTGTTGTCTTTCTGAGTGCGCGGCGACTTACCTGGAATGATGTCCCGGTCGTAGCGGTCGAACAATTCACCCATCTTCGCCATCACCTTCGGTGCTGCCTTGTGCTCAAGGCGCGCCCATTCCAGCTTGGCCTCAGCGAGGTCAGTCCCCAGCGGCACCTCCTGCCGCTTCCCGTCTGCATCCCTCCCGTCGTAGTAGTAGCCAACCCAAAGTTTTCCGCTTTTCAGTTTCCGGACCCGCCGCAACATCCGTGGCGGCAGATCCTTGTTCGTTGCCTTCCTGCTGCGCATCCTTTACCCCACGCGCGATAAGTCCAGAGTCCAGGTTTCGGTTGTTGTGTTCGTGGCATTCGGCTTCACGCCTGCCATTTTCATCCGGAAATACATCCGGCCGATTATCGGCCGCCGGGCCCGGGTGAGCGTGTATTGCCAGCCGTTGTTCGCAAGCCAGGCGATCTGCTTGCTTGGGATTTGGTAACCGGTTAGGCGCGCCACTTCCTCCTCGTCGAGGATCTCGCTGGTGTGTTCCATGGGATGGTCTCCACGCCGCCGGTGGCGGCAGGTTGGTGGTCAGGCCAGCTCCGCCAGCGCGAACACGATCCCGCGGCAGTAGGGCTGTCCGTCTTCAACGACTTCGAAGGTCGCGTGCGGGATGTCGGTCTTGTAGGTCCAGCTGTAGCCGTCCTCCTTGCACCACAGCGCCTCGATCGCCTTGGCTGACTTCTGGCGCTGCACGTACTCGGCAATTTCTTCATCGCCATCCAAGCAGTCCCGGTCGGGCAGTACGCCATCTGCGTCAACGAAGGCGGTACCGCCGTCGTAGCAGCCGATCTCCTCGCGGCGGGCGCCGTAGAACTCCATCAGGTCGTCGCTGGCCCCGCAGATAATCACCAGGCCGGCGCTCTGTGCCGCGACGATCAGCGAGCCAGGTATGCGGGTGGGGTACTCGAGACCGGTCAATTGGGCGGCCAATTCTTCTTTCGTCATGGCAATAGCTCTCCACGCCCGCGCATGTCGGCGGGCTTGAGTTGTAGGGGGAGGGGTTAGGCTCGCGCTTCGAACAGTTCGATCTGCGCTGCCTGGGTGTCGCGAATTGTGATGGCTTCGGCGATGCGTTGCTGCGCGGTACCGAAGTGCGCCTCGTCCTGCTCGATGCCGATGAAGCGCCGGCCCATCTGGATGCAGGCGACGCCGGTCGTGCCGCTGCCCATCGTGTTATCGAGCACTACCTGCCCGGGGTTGGTGTAGGTAGCGATCAGGAACCGCATCCAGCTGACTGGCTTTTGAGTCGGATGGAAGTTGGCGGTCTGCTTGTCGCTCGAGAAGAACTGAACCGAGCGCGGGTACCGGTCTGTGGAGTCGTATTCGGTGAGCGCCAGGGCCTTGCCGTAGCACTCCGAGTTGACCGTTTTCCGCTTTGCCGTACGCCGCTCGTGCCCGGTCGTCATTTGCGGGTTGTACACCGGCTGGCGCCGGTAGAAGACCTGGGCGCTCTCATGCGCCCGGAGCGGTTGCTTCTTGGCGTTGAGGAAGCCGGTGGCGTTGCCTTTCTCCCAGATCCACTCGTAGCGGTAGTCACGGGGGTTGCTGGCGACCACCAGTGAGCTGAAAGGCTGAGCCGCACACAGCACGATTGCCGCTTCGGGCTTGGCAATTCTCAAGTACTGCTCCCACAGGGGGGCAAAAGGAATCACCACATCCCAGGCGCACTGCGTTGTGCCATAGGGCAGATCAGCCAGCACCAGGTCGACGCTGGCGTCTGGGATCGACCTCATCACCTCCAGGCACTCGCCGTGGTACAGGCTGACTTCGCTCATCGCGGCCCCCTTGCGATCAGGTAGGCCATGTAGGCGAGGGCGATCATGGCTGAAACTCCTTTTTGCGTACCTTTCCTTCCGCCTCGAGCTTGCGCATTGTCTTGCGCAGCGTGTTCAGGTCATAGGCGCGCATCATGGCCTTGATCCACTTGTTCACGATCGTTATGGAGGCGTAGGACAGAACGAAGAGCACGAGGGCGACTAAGGCTACCCCGGCGCAAGCCATGACCGCGTAACCCAGCCACATAGCAAGATCATTCATGGCTGCTTCTCCTCTGGCGGATGAGCCGGGCACGGCCAGCGCAGTGAGCCGGCGCCGGATGGGCAGGTGCAGGTCTTCGCTTCGATCAGGTAGGTCATGGCTTCACAACCTGGAGTTTGCTTCGGGCAACGTCCGTAACAGCGTCGCGGATTGCATCGTTGATAATGCGAGCGTTGGCAGCGCCCAGCTGCGCATACATGGCCCCGTTTGCCGCCGCCATGAATCCGGCCCAGAGCTGGCCTTTTTCGATTGGTCCGTCGAATCCGTTCGCCTCTGCAACATCGTCGAAGGTTGGCCGGAGCATGATCCACATGTCGCGGCCTAGTGCTGATGCGTCTTTCACAGCTCATACCTCTCATCAATCCAGCGCCCAGGCGCCAGTGCGGGTGTAGGTCCTGAATCTTTTTCGTGCGGGGAGAGCTGGCGCTCGTTGCCGGCCTGGTGGCTGCCGCCCGATATCTCTTGCGCCGACGGGCAGCCTTTACCGCAGTCTTGAGACCAGGAGGCCGACCCTGAGCAGTTGGTGAAGTAGCGCCGGTACCCTCCGTCGATGAATCGATAGACCGAGCAGCCTTCAGTGCTGAAGAGCTTCTCCACTTTGAAGCCGCTGATAACGGACGAGGTTGGTGGCGGTGTAGCCTCACGGCAGCCGGACAGGGTGGCCAGCAGCAGGAGGCAGAGGGCGAGGCGGGTCATGGTGCCACCTTGTGGCGAACCCAAACGCAGATCGGGCCGTCCTCTGTGTCGTGGATCGAGAAGGTGAACCAGCCATCGCCGGCTGGCTGGCTCGGATTCCAGGTGGTGCAGTCTGCGGTGCCGTCCTGATACCAGGCCGCTTGCAGGGTCTCGGATGCGTCGTACTCGAAATCAACCTGCTTGATGTCCAGCCCGCGGTCATCGAACCAGGAGTACGGTATTAATTCATCGTCGGTGGAGGGCCAGGCCGGGTGGGTCCAAAAGCCGTGTTCATCACGCACAACCGGCGCCGGCTGGATCATCTTCATTTCTTCAGGCATGACGATTCCTTGGCCGCCATATCGCGGCAATAAGTTGTACAAATTATTTATTCGGTATAAGAAAAGTTGCCGGTTGTCAGACGCAGTCCGCATATCGGACATTAAAGGTTGTCTGTCGTCGTTGGTTAGATAAAGTTGCTGAGGGAACAACCATTAAAGCGAGTCGAAGGAGGGCGACATGAGGATTCGAGGGAATGTATTTTGGACTTGGGCTGATCCGACCCTTCACCATCGAATGCACGATGAAATACTCGATGACGGGACGGTCATTGACGTCCAGGTTCGCTTGTCTCGTACCGGTAATACGCAGTTGTTTGTTGGCGTGTACGCGGCTTCTGGTATGCCAATCTACGAAGAGGCATACGAGTCAAGGCCCCACGAGTCGATGACTAGGGCCCTTGTTTGGGGAGTCGGCCGAGCCCGTCAGATAGCCGTGAACGGTGCACCGACTGCCAGGGTCAGCGCTGCAGCGCGATAGTGGTCTGGATTGCAGGGCTGTTCGGGGAGAGCGGGTCGATCAGGTATTCAATGATTGGCTTGCTTCCTCCAGCTCTGCGGCCGCGCGCTGGCGCCAATCCGGGCCATGCTTCAAGTAAATGCCGAGCAGCCAGTGAATCACCACGGCCTGCTCATCTTCGGACTTGTGGGCGATCGAATGGCCCATAACCCGCAGCGCCTTGGCGATGAAGTGGCAGGTGAAGTTCGGGCGGCCTAGGATCTCGCGGAGATCATCAGTCAGCTCTGGCGCTACCTGGTGCTGCTCGGCCGGCTTGGCTGCCAGCAATCCATCTATCAAATCCAAGAGCTCTGGAGTGCCTTGACCAAGGCCCTCGGCATTGCGCCCAACCACGCCGTCGAAGTCTCGAGCGATTGGGTACAGGACGCCATCACGAGCGGATTCGATCCATTCGCGGACCCTCGCTAATTGCTCACGCGGGACGATGACCATCTGGTTATTGCTCATGCTCGATTCTCCGATTGATACCTTGCCTGTCGCTTCTTCGAGCAGGCCTTGTGGTTTCCGTGGGCGCGACTACCGCCGCACTCGTCGCACGTATTTGAGAGCTGGAACTGGGGCATGCCGACTCGGGGCCGGGAGTAGGAGCGGGGGATTGGCTTCATGCGGCCTCCGATTGGCTCTGTGTGATCCTCCAGGGGTCGTTTGCGCGGGCCAGCGCAGCCATCGGCGGCGGGCTGACGCTGTTGCCGCACATGTGCACCTGTTGGGTCTTGGTGAACGGCTTGCCGTCTGCACCCTTGTCGATGATGTAGCTGGCCGGGAAGCCTTGGGCGCGGTAAAGCTCGTGCGGTTGCAGCATCCGCAGGCATATGTCGACGATCACGTACGGGGTGCCTTTCACGAATACGGTCACCAGGGCGAGTCGATCCTTGGTGGTGATCGTGGGCGCTGGGGCATCGCAAGCGCTGACGTTCTCTGTGCCGTAGTAGCTGACCAGGAATGCCGCAACCCGAAGGGCGCCTTCCTCGTGCTCGGGCGACAGCTTGTACTCGATCAGCGCGTGATGCTCGGCGCCGGCGGTCATCGTCGGCACCGGCTCATCGACACCTCTGCCCACGCAGTTTTTACGCAGCGTGGCCAGATTTGCAGTCACCAAGCGCTGCTGACTGCCGGTGTTGGTGACCGTGGTGAGCGGCTCATCTGCGCCCTTGGCTGGTGTCGTGTTGAAACCGCCGTTCGCCTGCTCAATGAAGGCCGTGCAAACGCCCATGGCATGCGCCGCTCCGGCTGGGCGCTTGTAGTTTCCTCCACTGGTGATGGTCGGTACGGGATCGGTTATGGCGGAGCCCTCGCTGTTGAATCGGAACTTCACCAGGTGCGCTGATGCGAGTGCGCGATGACTACGGGTCATCAGGGTGCCCATGGGTTGGTCGGCTGTTACTGGGTGGCCCGCATAAATCGGCCCGCCAGCACCAACCATAATCGGGCTCGCTATCATCAGCTCCCCGCGGTTGGCGCAGGTAATGGTCGGCACCGGCTCTGCCGGGTCGTTGACGCGATCGCTGCCCTGATGGGTCGCGGGGGCGATGATTGGGCTGGCCATGGCAAATGATCCACCGCGAGGCCAGGACGTTACGGTGCGCAGCGGCTCCTGCGCTGACTGGGCCAGCTCGCCAGACCAGTTTGCAATCGGGACGATGAATGGTTGCGGGTTGTCCAACACGAACTTCTTCATGCCTTTGGCTACCCTTCGCAGCGTGGCGCCGGCCAAATCCTTCTTGCGGCCGAAGATGCTCTTGCTCGGCACGGTCCAATCGATGCAGTCGGCGGCGGTGCGCCATTTCTGCTGTCCCTTCGCAGGGTGCTTGGCGTGTGTTGGCTCCGGCCACACAATCGGCTGACCGTCGCAGCGGGCGATCATGAAAAGTCGCTCGCGGCTGGTCGGCGCGCCGAAGTCGCAGGCTTTGATCACGCGCCATTCGACCTGATAGCCCATGCCTTCCAGCAGCTGTACGAACCGCCGCCAGGTGGTGCCGCGACGTTTCGGGTCGGGCACGAGGAACTGTTGGTGCACCGGAACGCGCTCTCCAATCGCAGCCACTGTGCCGTCCAGCTTCATCACTCGGCCTGTGGCCTTGTCGCGTTTGGCAATCAGTGGGCCCCATTGCAGGATCTGCTTCACGTTCTCCAGGCTCATGACCCGGGGCTTTTTCTTGCCGCCCCACTTGAGGCCGATCCATGACAGATTGCGGATCTCGCGCTTGCGCGGCTGGCCGCCTGCGGCTTGGCTGTGGTGGGTGCAATCCGGGCTCATGTGGAACCAGCCCACTGGCCGGCCCTGGCACTCTTCGTCGGGATCACCATCGAAAACGTCCGTGGTGAAGTGCCGCGCGGCAGGATGGTTGGCGGTGTGCATGCTGATCGCCGCCGGGCTGTGGTTCTTGGCGACCGTTACCGCGCGGCTCAATCCCATCTCGAGGCCGGTACCGGCGCCGCCACCGCCACAGAAGAAGTCCACGACGATCTCATCGTCCTGCGGGTCGAAGCCAAGGCCATATTGGGTTTTGAAGTCGAGCGTGTTCTTTTTCTGGAATGCAGACATGGGCGTTCCTCGCCGGGGAGGCGTTATCGTTGAATAGGGGAAGGCGCTGGCGGGCAGCGCGGGTCAGGCGGCGATCGGGAACTGCTTGGCCAGGGCCTGCTGAACTGTGGCGATGATGCGGCAGAGGTAGTCCCAGTCGGGGTTGCGCTCCATGGCGTCGGCCGGCAGGTTCCACCAGTCGTCACCGAAGACGCGGTGCATGAACTCGCGGTGGGCGCCGCCGCACTCATCGAGCGAGCTGGTGTAGCGAACATCCTCTGCTTCGTCGAGCAGGCTCCGGGCGTCTTCTGCGTCCAGATCCCTGTCACGCCGCATTTGCACGATCACCTTCCGCGCTTTATCGGCAAGCGCTTCAGCACTGAACCGGCGAGAGCTCAGCGCCCGGTCGAAGTAGCCGATGATGTAGGCGTCGTGCAGCTTGCAGAAAAACTGGCCAATGGTCAGGCCGTCCCACATGCCTCCCCAGTAGGCGTGCCAGGTCTTGTCGTAGCAGCTGACGGTGATCTTGCCTTTGCAGGGTGACAGGTCTTCAAGGTACACGCTGATAGGGTCCAGGCCTTCGGCCCCGGTGATCAGCAGCTTGGTGACGGTCGATATCTCGACGTTCATGGCTTTCTCCATGCATGTGCCGCCCTCCGTGGCCGGGCGGCATGGTGGCAATTTGGTTTGGGATGGGGTATTACGGGGTCCCGGTAAAGGGCCGGAACATAGGAGCAGTGATCAATGCCAAGTTTTACAATGAAAGATGGCGTAGTGACTTTGGCGGAAACCATCACAGGTATTTCCATCAAAAGCATTGACCAAGTGACTGAGCACCAAATCGAGCAACGTGATGGTCGGGTCTTTCACCGCATTTCGTTCAGCAACGGAGGGTTAGCTGATGTCTCGTGGGGGGAAGGAGGTTTCTCGTGCCATCTCGAAAAAGTCAGTCAAACGTACTCTCAGGATCCGGATGTGGAAAACGGCGTCACAATCACTCTGTTTGAGGGCAAGGACTGATTATCATTGGTCATCTGGCTGGATTCGCATCTTCTCCTTCAGGTAGGCCAGTTCCAACTTACGCGCCACAGATGGTGACACCGTGATTTCGTGGCGCGGCGGTTCCAGCAGCGGCAGCGCTCCGCCCGGGCCAAGCCCATGCAGGTGATGAATCATCAACGTCATCGCCTCGCCCTGTTCCTCGATCCCGGCCCACTCCATCAATTCCAGCAGGGCCTGTCTAGTCCCTGGTCGAACCTTCAAGCGCAGGTCTTCTTCCTGCAGCTTGGCTGCCTTGGCCCGGCGTTTCTCGTCCCGCACTTGTTGTGTCATAGCCATACGGCAACTCCTTCAAACCTCTCCACGTCCTGCTCAGGATGCTGTCGTCTGACGCTCCGATCTTTTGAACCCTGTATACGGCACGTTGCCAACCCTTTATCAAACGAGGAGGAAGCAGTCATGTCAGATCCTGTCAGCTATTTCTGGATTGCCGTTGCGGTGATCGTCATTTTGGTAGACCTGTGGGCCATCGTGAGTGTTTTCCGAAGCGACAAGTCCGGTGGCGTCAAGGTAGCCTGGTTCTTGGGTATCGTGGTTTTCCCCGTAGTCGGGCTGGTTGTATGGGGGATCGCCGGACCACGTGGCATCAAGCCTGGTGCAGGGCCTACATCCCCAGAGCACAGCAAAGGTTGAAGCTTCTTTGGGTTCTGAAATAAGTCCGCTGGACGGCAGGTGCAACTGTTCTTGCCGGCGGCGCTGGCGAACCTTCAGATTGGTCCGTCGCATCGCTTGCCCTCAACCTTGGGGTAGTCGACGCCGAACAGATGGATGACGCGGCAGAACTTGCGGTCGGAGATTCCGAGCTTGGCCTTGGCCTGGGTCCGGTTTAGCCCGGCGTCGCGCAGCTCGGTGATCTGCTGGGCCAGTGCCTTGTCGGCTTCGAGGCTGGCGTACTGTCGTTCACCTGTTGAGCGCGCAGTGCGCGGCTCGGGCTGGAATGAGAAACCACCTTCGACGGCTGCCAGGTACAGAGTGGTCCGGCATAGCCCGGTTCGCTCACGCGCCTCTGCGCAGGTCATGGTCTTGGCCAGCGAACGCAGGTAGACAAGCTGCTCGTGGCGCCGCTTCTTCTTTGCGCTCTGTGGCTTTGGCTTGGGGGTCTGCACCTTTTCGACATCGCGGTGCGGGCGAGGCGGCACATACTGGAAGCCCTCAAGCACAACAATGCTTCCCCCAGATGAGAGAAAGGCAGCTTTCGCTGCCTCCAAGTCGATTGATGGGTTCATACTGCCCCCCCCTAAGCTGCGATGCCGAGCACCCGATTCATGCGCTCGTCGAGGATTTCGTAGAAGGTTTTCACGCGCTCAGAGAGCTTGCGGATCATCGCCTCGTCCCGGTAGGCACGCTTAACGAACAGAGGCATGCCCGGCCAGTAGCAGATGAAGTCGATCCACTCGCGCTCGGACACCCAAAGCCCGCCCTGGCACTGTGCAACGTGCTCTTTCGGGATCTCGCCGCCCAAGATGACGTCGACCTGCAGTTTCGGCAGCTTGGTCTTGATCTCGGTCAGGCCGTCTTCGCCTACCAGAGCGTCTGGCGAGTAGCCGATGCCGTGGTTGAGGATTATCCCGACCTGATGTGTTTCGACCTCTTCGCTGTCGCAGTACAGGCCCCGGGCAACACCTTCCAGCTCATGGCCGCGCTCGGTATGCCGATTTCCGCTGAACGGATCGGCGGCTTCGCCGGTGATGCGCTCGCCGATTAGCGTATTCATGTAGGTGAAGGCGCCGGCGCCGAAGCCTGACTGGCCCTTGCCATTCACCAGAAGGCAGTCCAGTTCACTGCAGGTGATGATGCCCAGGCGCAGATCCAGCCACGCCTGGGTGCATTGCTCAACGTCACTGACTATCCGCATTTGCAGCCTCCGCAGCCCTGATGGCCTTGTTCAGTTGAGCGACGAGCAGGTCGTGACGGCCCTTCGGCACGCATTCGGCAGAGCCGTATTCGCCTGTGAACCAGTCGCGCGTTTTCTCGGTGCAGCGCTCGAGCAGGGCATTGATGCCGGACGCCTGAACGGTGGTGACGTTTGCCGTCGGCACCGCGGCATGACCGTCATCGTCCTCGCCTCGGGTGGTAAGGTTGAGCAGCGCGCTCATGACATAGCGTTTGCCGTAGCTGGTGGATGAGCCGACCGCCTGGACCGCGTTCTTGCTGCCGCTGGTGTCGAGCGGCAGGAGCATGGTCGTGCTTTCGCGGTGACCAGCACGGTGCATCAGGATGCCTGTGACGCTTAGGCCGGCGGGCAAGTTCTCGACCTTGAAGGTGATCGCGAAGCCGTGCGTCTGCATGATCGGCTTGATCACATCGTTGATGTCTTCGAAGGTCGCGTAGTCGCTGCGCTTCTGGCCGTTCACGACGATGGCGCCGCGCTCGGCGATGCTTGGGATGTCGCTCTGCATGGCTGCCATGGCGGCGTTGAACTCAGCCTCGGCGTCACGGGCTTGCATGCGCTCGTGCATCGCCATCAGGCGCTCAAGCTTGTCGATATCACAGGTCGGATCGGTTGCGGCCCGACTGATCACAGCCAGGATACTACTGTCGACGGGTGCTGCCGCCACTACTGGCTGGCGGCGCTGCTCAGGAATAATGATGGTGCTGCTCATGGCTGCTACCTCAGTAGGAAATGGCGATGTTCGGGATCTTGCGCTGGGCAATCAAGGTGACCGCTTGCTTGGCGCAGGACTCGGGCATGCCGCCGGCGATGAATGCTTCCAGTGCAGCGCGGTTGATCTTGGCTTTGTGGGCCTTGTCGGCTTCACGGGCTTCCTGCTGGCGGACGATTTCGGCTGCTGCTGCGTCGGCCCGGCGGCGCTCTTCCTGGCGCGCTTGCTCGGCAGCTTCTTCCTGCCGGCGGACGGCGGCCTGGCGCTCCTGCTCCATCCGCTGCTCGGCGGCAACGCGGTCGGCCTCGGCCTGGATGCGGGCGCGCTCGGCTTGTTCGGCCTGCAACTTGAGCTGGAGGCGCTGATTCTCGGCCTCGCGTTCTTGTGTGGCAGCCTGTTCGATCAGCTCCTGCTCTCGGCGGGCTGCGGCTTCGCGTTCAGCTTGCTGCTCCTGCGCCACGCGTTGGCGTTCAGCCTCGACAGCCGCTTCCTGTGCCAGTCGGATGCGGTCTTGCTCGGCGCGATCTTCTGCTTCACGGCGCAGGCGGGCCAGCTCGGCTTGCTCGGCGTCGTATTTCTGTCGCGCAGCCAGAGCTTCGCGCAGCGCGGCCAGCACCTGGTCTTTTACCTGGCCGGCCTCAGCGGCGAACTCTTCCCAGTCAGGACCCAGAGTCACTCCTTCGACACGGCCGATCCGAGCCAGTAAGTCCTCGGCGTCCAACAGGCCCAGCTCAGTGCCTTCAGCCTTGATAGCGGCCACGCCTTGCTCATGCCGAGCGATCCGCGCCGCCTCGGCCTGCTCCCACTCCGTCAGCGGCCGGCGCGTCTCGTCGCGCAGCTTGTCCATTTCCGTGACGAACTCGCGCAATTCCGCCTCGACGACCTTCGGCATTTCCTTCAGGCGGCGAAGGTAGTCGCGACCGGGCTTCTCGACGGCGGTCTTTGACTTGCTGACCTTGGCGGCCAGGCTGGCGATACGTTCGCGACCCTTGCGAGTGGTCAGGTCGGGCACTTCGCCTTCGACCTCACCCTTCACCAGGCTGATGAATTGCTGCAGGCCGCCGGCCACGTAGATGGCCGGGGCGTTCGCCTCGCTGATCTCTTCGATCTTGATCAGTTTCTGTTGTGCGGACATTGGTACACCTCGCGCCAGGCCGGCGCCGTCAGTTGAAATAGGGAATGCCAGGTCACCCAGGCACGGAGGTACGCTCAAGGCCCTGGCTGCGGTGGATGGTTGCGCGCTCTCGCCGCTTACGCTCCCGAAGGGGTACGGTTATCCCGAGGGTCCGCCGTGCGCCGGATGTGTGATCAGGAAGTGATTGAGCCAGCCAGTGCGCTGGCGAGCATGAATACGGTGCAGGTGAAGAGGGCAGAGAAGGAGCCTCGCCATATCACAAGGCGGCGGGCGCGCTGGTAGCGGGTCACAACTTCGCCCTCGCTTCGAGCCACTGGCGCTTGGTGCATACGGCCCACAGGTTCGGCGACAGTGACTTGTGGTGCTCGCGCCAATCCACGTTGTTCCTCCACCATTTGCTCTTACTGCCTATGAAGCGAGCGCAACTGACGTAAGGCTCTCGCCATTCAAGGATGTGCTCAGCGCACCATCGGATGAACTGCCGCGCTCTATCGCTAGGAGCTGGATCGTGGGTGTGGCTCATGCCCGAACCTCATACCCGACGGTCCACTCACCGCAGAGGCAGGCGCGGCAGCTCCAGGCCTCGGGATTCTCGATGAACGCCTCAGCAGCCGCGCGCTTGGCTTCGAACATGGTCGGCCCGGTGAACAGCATCAGCACACGACCTTCGGGCAATGCCTGGGCCTCGGGCAATTCGGCGATCTGCTCGTCAATTAGCGTGGTGATCAGTGGTGTGGTCATGCTGGCTCCCTCAATTGCTCAACACGTTGGGTGGTGGTGACGACGACCTTTGTCCGAATGCGGGTCAGGGTCTGGAGATCGAAGAGGCCGATCTTCTCGAAGCCCTCAAGCATGCCGAAGACAAAGGTCTGATCAGGTACGGGGGGGGGCGACTTGGCGAGCTGTTCAAGCTGGGACATCACCTCGCCGATCGCCAGGGCGTGCATCTGGGCGGCGGCCTTCAAAATCCGCACTCCTGCTCATCGCGCTCGCGTTCGCGCTCAGCGGCCACTGCCTTGGCGGCGTGCGGCCGCAGCAGGTCGGCTGCGATCTCAGTGAGAGCGTTCGGTCCGCCGAGGAGGTAAGTGCACAGGCCCAGAATTAAGCCAGCGCTGCCGGTACCGGTGCCCGCCATTACCAGCTGGCCGAATGCGTCTTTGGTATCCAGGCCCTCAATCTGGCGATTGTTCAGGTGATCTTGAACAGCCCTCGCCATATCGGCCTGAGTGACCTCGCCGCGCTCGCCGCGATAACCCCAGATGATGCGGTAGCCAAGAACCAGCCGAGCCGCGTTCGTTTCGATCCACTCCGCCTGATCGGCGTCATCGTCGCTCACCGCCGGCGGGAGGCGGTTGTCGTACTCAAACTGTGCTGCTCGAAGTGCGCCCATGGTCGCCTCCAGGTGGTGGGTTACTCGGTGGGATCAGCTGGCAGAGGGTGCCAGTGAGTGGTGATAGGCCGGGCGACTTCGCCAGGGCCGTCAGCGCAGTTTTCGATGTGCTGGCAGGATTCCTCGGCCTCGTACCAGGTGCCGCCTTCGGTATCGCTCGAATCGGCCTGCCAGCAGTCCAGCTCGGCAGCGAAGCAGTTCCAGTTCGGCCACTTTCGCCACACGACCACCACTTGGCCGTCGGCGGGCCTGCCGTCCGAGCACTTGATCCAGCCGCTCATGGCTTCACCCGGGCGGCGAGCATGGCGTCGGCCTCGATGTAGCGCATGATGGCCCGGTATTCCGCCCAAAAAGCTGCATTGTCCAAAGGCAAAGCAGCAAAATCCGGCATCTTCCGGCCGACTATTTTCTCGGCATATTGGATGCCGATCTCATCGGAAACTTCGGCGGTGTGAGCCGCGAAGTAGTCGCGCAGGGTCATACCGAATGCGGTTCCGTGACCGCCGTATTCGCTCGCCGGCGTAGGGAAAGCAAAAGTGTCCTTATTGCTCATCGTGTGAACCTCAGTAGAACCGCATTGGCCAGGAGCCAGGCGCGGGTGACCAAACCCACCGTGAAAGGTGGCCTGGCGCCTGCCGATGCGGTCGTATGTGAATGGAAGGGGATGCGGGGTGTATCGGGAAGCGCATGGCCGGTAACGACATTTGATCCGGACGGTTCCATGCGCTTTCCGATGAACCCCGCCAAGGGAGCATCGGGCCTGCTTTTGGCTCACTGCAGGCTGGTGATTGAGAGCCCCTGCTACCAACAGCGGATGCCTCACTCGAAGCTTGCAACATCGAGCGCTTCCCGTTGCTGATACTCGCCGGAATTAGGGTTGGAGAACAGGCCGCCTATGGCGGGGCGACCTCACTGATCAGCTCAGTGCGTTCTGGCTACATCGGGGTGTGAACTGGCAGGAGCCAATCCCTGCATCGACCGGTGTTCGTTCCTCCCGATCTCGCTGGATAGAAGCTGTGCTGCTTGGCGGCAGGATTCAGTTCACACTCCGATGCACCCTGCGATGGGGAGCAGGGCATCGGGCAGTTAACGTCAGGCTGATGCTGAGAAACGATCGTGGTCGCGCATAAGCTTCACGGCGTCAGCTTTAGTGATGCGGGCGTAGTTGAGCGACCAGGTCCCGCGCAGGCCGTTTGCCGTTGGGCGGACCATGAGCTCTATCCGTGCGTCTGATATAGGTCCTGTCTTGATCGTGAAAGACTCTTGTGCTGACTTGGCTCTGCCTTTCTCGACCTTGCGGCACGCGGCGCTGTACATGATTTCGAGTTGAGGATGCGTGTTCATGGTTGGCCGACAACCTTGCCGGTAGCCAGCTCGACCACTTGCGCGCCACTATGCTGCCCTGCGTAAAACACCGCGTTGCCTAAGAACTCATAGCGCCCGTAGCCTACCCACTCGCCCGAGTAATCTTGTATCTGAACTTCGTACTTAGGCATCGTCTTGCCCTCCAGGGCGGTTGATTTCCCAGCAGCCACTCGTGGTAATGGCTGCGAGTGAAATCGCAGGCACAAAAAAGCCCGAAGAAATCGGGCTGTGTATTCAACGCTGAGCTTTATCGCCTGCTGCTGGGGATATCCAGGTAACTGACAAAAACGTACCTGCCATCACCCATGGCGAAATAAAGCCAGCCTGCCTTGAGGCCTGGATCATCGTCTGAGTTGCGCACCTCGTTCCAGCAGAAGCCTGGTACGACCTCAGTGCCGCGATGCTCTTCAACAATCCGCACAATCTGCCACTGGCCAAACTCGCCAGCCGTATTGATCAGGCGCTCCATGAATTCGCTGGCTTCCACGTTTACCTCCTATCTGTTTTCGATGTGCGCAGTATTGCATGCTCGATTCCCAATGCCGCCTCGTAGAAACGGCATCAGTGAATCGTTATGTCCCATTACCGCCGGGGTGGCGGGGCGCATTGCATGCCCGGGTCGTTCTCTCGGTTTAGGCGTTTCACCTTCGTCAGCCGTACAGGGTTGTCCCTGTCGTGGGCAGCCTTCCGGGGCTGTCTGATCGCCGGTCGCCGGTAGAGGCAATGCGGTCTGTTCGCCAGTTCCAGAGCTGGCATGGGGATCGAATTTATTGCTCGCGCTGTACCGTTGCCGGGATCGATCCGCGAGGTTCCCATCAGTGCTAAAGAGCGGTGAGGCTTGAGGGCCTCTGCAGGGCCGGATGAGGCGCTGCTTGAGGTAAAATTTAGCCAATAGCTAAAGCCTCGTCAATAGCTCAGAGCTAAATAAATTTCGCTGGGCGACAAGTCGTAGCCAGGCGAAGAATTCGCCTTGCGGGTCTTTACCTCGGATTTAGCACTGAGCTATGCTTCCGAAATTACTGTACGAATATACAGCTATGGGGAATGTAGCTATGTCCAAACACAAGAAGGCGGCACCACAGCAGCACGAGGAAATTTCCGGAGTAGAGCGGCTGAGCCTGCGGGTATCATCGATGATCAACCACCCGCTCGCGCAGACGCAGCGCTGGGTGACGATCCATCGCTTGGATATGGACGGGGAGGCTGAGTGGGAGGAGGTAATGGGTCTGCTCGCGGAGACGCCAGAGCTGGATCTGACGTTCAACGACGACGGGAGCGTGACGGTTAGGTGGGAGCTTCAGGCAAACGAGGAGCGGGATGACTTCTTCGCTGGGCGAGACAGAGAGGAGGAAGCAGAGAAGGAGGCAGCGCCTTTCTGACGGGCATAAAAAAGCCCGCCGATGCGGACGTTTCGCTGAGTTTCTAAGATTCAGCCTTTGGCCGAAGCCTTAGGGATTTTTGCATCAGGAACCTTGAGGCCGTCTTTGAAGAACATCACCTCATCGCCGACATACCGAGCTTGGGCCGTATAATGGAGGCCGTACTTCAGCGCTTCTGAACCACTGTACATCTTGCAGATTTCAGGTGCGCTGTCGTATGAAACCACCCATTGCCTTATGAAGCCTGGCGATTGGAGCAGCTGAGCAATTTCAAGATGGTCATCATGCTTATAGAAGTTTCTATACAGATCTCGCCCCTTTACATAGTAAGGGGGATCCAAGTAGATCAATGATCGATCTGGAAGCAGCTCCGATGCTCTGCTGAGCAGACTGAACGCATCTTCTTGGTGCACAGTAATGTTGAGCGCGTGCTGGGCAATACGATCAAGCCTAGCGGCGATCATGTCCTTGTTGAAGCGAGCGTCTAGCTTATAGGCTCCAGTTTGGGCTTTGCCTCCGATGACCCCTCCCTTGAGGATACCTGAGCGATTGGTTCTATTGACGAACAGGGTAGCGAAGCCCCTCTCAGTTATCGATAAATTTGGATCTTGATCCGCCATCACTTGGCGGAGACGGTACCACTCTTCCATCGTGATCTGCGTATTGTGCAGCAGGCGTAGCAGTCCTTCTGGATCATTGGTTGCTGCGTACCAGAAAGCATGCACAGCTGGATCCAGATCATTTATATGCACGTGCGTAGCATGCCCGTCGAATAGAAGCTCAAGAGCTACGCCCGCTCCTCCAGCAAAAGGCTCCAGATAGTGGCCGCCCTCTAAACCATTGGTGCGCATGACCTCAGCGATAAATGGCGCAAAACGCGCCTTGCCGCCTGGATAGCGGAGTGGGGAATAAAGCTTATTTGAATACATCCATTGATCCCCATTCGCACATTCGTTTGGAAGCTTAAATTTCTGGAATTCCAAGCTGTGAGTTTAGTCGATTAACTGCAGTTAGAAAGGAATTGACAAATTCGTCTTTTTTTGAAAGTTTAGAGCAGTAATGAGTTATATATTGTTTAAATTTAGAAATGTCGCTAACTGCCCAGGCTTTACATTTGGAGATCGAAACCACTTTCTCGTCCATTATATCGGAAATTGTTAATGATTCCAAGCCTGACTGTTTGAAGCTGTCAAGAAATTTATCGCGCTCGCCAAATTTGATGAAAAATGGATCACCATTGTCCATGTTTATAATCCAAGCGATGATTCGACGCTCAAGCGCGATATTGTCGTCATCTGGCAAGACTAAGAAAAGATCCTTGTTTCTAATTTTTGATGTAAAAGCATTGGGCACGTCAGCATCCAGCAAGACCAGGCATCCATCAAGCAACACCGGAAAGCGTGCGCACGTGGAAACTAGAGGCTTAAGTTCCGTGTAAGACATTCCAGGCGTCGGATTCTGAGGGTCCAGAGTTGAGTGGAAATCGACTGCCTTGAGAATTCTTTGGGAAGATATAAGCTTTTTAGCAAAGTGAACAGCTATCTCATCCTCACAAAAAATCTTAATTCTCCGTGCTTCGGCTGCTTGCTGCGGATCTTCAAGGGTTAGCTCTTTGTATGCGAGATGGTACGGAGGGTTGTGCAGTATTGGAATATTCCCCTTGCTTGCCAGGGATTTACTGATGAAATTGACAGATACGCGGTTCGCTGCCATGTTGTTGGCGTGCTTCGAGTAAATATCTGATATGAGCCCTAGGGAGTGAGTAGATAAGACAACTTGGACTTTATATCGGGATGACCAGCTGTAAAGATAGTTAAACAGCCTGATCTGAGCGACAGGATGGAGGCTGCTCTCGAATTCGTCGATGCAAAGGATGCCATTTCCGGTCTTCTGCCCTTTTTGAAACGCCCGTTGGAAACCTAAAAGCCGATTGAAAATTGCCCCAAGGTTGTCTTCACCGGATGATATAGAATGCCAGTCATATTTGACATCCGACCCGCTAGGCGCAAATGTCGTTTTATATTTTGCTTTGTAAACACCAGTAAAGCTTGAGTATTGAGAGCTAGGGAATATTGTTTCATAGAAATCTTTGAGTTCTTTGGCTTCTTGCGCACTCAAGGCATACACATTGTTTGTATCTAGTTTTGCGTTTGCATCGACGAGCGGGTACAGTCTCTTGAGGTTCAAAAAGGAAGTGTTGTACGTCAGGTTTCCATCGCCCTTTTCTGAGCCTGAAACAACGACTCGATGGCGATTTGTTTTATCCCCCACCCAGTATATTCTAACGGGTTCCCGGATGTATTCGCCGTTGCCGGACTCCAGAATAAGGTTGTAGTTATAATCTGCCGTGTCATGGGTTGGAGATAGTTTAAAAACCTCGCTGAGCATAGTTTTAAGCGGCTTTTCGAAAGCATCGCTTGCCTCGCTGGTGAATGGATGAGCGATTAGGCCCATAAGCGAAGTTTTCATAGTGCCATTTCGGCCAGATAAAACTGTAATGTTCGATCCTAGCTTGATTTGCTGCTTAGAAATTGATCGAAATAGGTCGATGTCAATTCCTGCAATTGAGTATATTGGAATATTTTTGTTGTCGTTTAGTCCGAGGTCTTTCTTGGACTTTCCGGTTGGAAGCGGTATTTGATTGACAGGTTCGGCTGCGGGTTTTTTGGCGGGCATAAGCATTAGATCCGTTAGAGAATTCTAAAGATGGCTCATATAGTTAGCGGTCTGAGACTTACTGCAAGTGATTAGCTTATAGGAGCCCACTGTTAGCCTCATCGCCAGCATTGGAGGGTGCCTGTCGCGCATCACTGTGTGTCCGTCTATACAAGATGTGCATTCCACACGAGTAGCACCCGGGCCTGGATGTACGTCTCTTCACGCCTGATCATCCTGTCCTTGTGCTGCGGATTGTCCGAGATCATCTCGAAGTAATCCTCGTCTGCGATCTGCAGGCGCTTGATGTACTCGTGGCCGCCCCAGGAGAAGTAGTAGATCCCGTCACCTACGAATTCGCGAATGCTCACGTCAACGATCAGCGGGTCGCGACTCTTGATCGTGGGCGCCATCGACTGGCCCCAGCCGGTGACCAGCTTCAGGTGGTAGTGCTCTTTGAACTCGACGCCCAGTTCGCGCAAGTGCTTTGGGCTGACGCGGACGTCCTGGAGCATCTCCGGGAAATCATGCGTCACCTCGCCGCCGCCCATCGCGCCGCGCACGTCGTAATGAGCGATCCACACCTCATCGCCCACCAAACCAGGTCGATTCAAATCAGCTTTCACCAAGCCTTGGTCGCCAGGCTCACCATCGACTGGTGCCTCGGCGGCAGCCAGCAACCGCTGCCGTGTCTCCTCTGGAATGCCTTTCCCGCTTTTCGCGAGCATCTGTTTAACCAGGTCCGCTGCTGACCATTTGCTGTCCACGGACTCAGCGTGAGGCAGAGCTTCTTCGCTCGCGGGGATCGAGTCGAACCAGCCTCGCGGCAAATCCTCCACTTCCTCAATCCGGCGCGCTACGTCGTCGCCCAGGTTCTTGGCCGTCTTGTCCGAAAGGATCTGGCTCAGATGCGCAGGCGCCATCCCCCAGCGCTCCGCGCAGAGCCCTTTCCTCTGGTTGCCAATTAGCTTGACCAAGTTGTGCTTGCGAATTTCATAGATATCCATGGCGCGAAGAATGCCAGCCTTTAGCCCAGTGCTAAATGTGCGCAAAGCTAAATTTTCCTTGCTCAAGCATTAGCCATGAGCTAAATTTCGCTATATGTGTAAGGAGAACCCACATGAATGATCACCTCCGTGAATGGTTGGCCACCGCCTCCAACGATCGCCGGCGGGATGTAGCTGCTGAAGCGAAGACCACAGTCGGCCATCTCTGGCAGCTCGCAGGTGGTCATCGAAAGGCATCCGTTGATCTAGCTGAACGCCTGCAAGACGCCTCTGGTGGCGAGATCACCATCGCCGGCCTGCGCCCTGACCTCATTCCTTTTGCACGCAAAGCGCTGAAGGGCGCTGCGTAACTTATTTCATAGCCGCAAGGAGCCACCCAAGCATGTACGCCAACCCCAAGCACCTGCATGACCGTGAGATCAAGGTCCGGGTCGATGAGGACACATTTGAGTTGATCCAGGCGCTGGCGAAGTTTCATCGCACTCAGCGAGCCGTGCTTTGCCGGGAACTGCTGGAGGCTCAGCTGGCCGCCCTGTCTTCGGAGAATACCGGCGATCAGAACGTGGCCTGAAGGCCCGCAGGAGGCCCGATGCCTATCGAACAGATCGGCTTGGACCAGGAATTGACGAATCAGCTTGAGCAGGAAGCCAAGAGGCGGGGCGTCAGCCCTGAAGAACTCGCGGCAGAGCTGATCCGGAAAGAGCTGGCAAGCCGAACGAAGCCTCGCAATCCGAGAGGCAATGTGAAGCCGTTCCACGTCAGGCCCTGATAAGGCCCTGATGAGCCCGAATTGCGGGCACAAAAAAGCCGGGTTCGCGGCCCGGCCTTTTCAACTGCATATGACTGGAGTCGATTATGCATATACAGCCACCAGATGTACAGAGCCTCCAGAGGCCCGCGCCACAAAATGCAGCCAACAGTTTCGTGGCGCGCACGATGTCATCCAAGGAGATTGCCAGCTTGACAGGCAAGCGCCATGACAACGTCAAGCGTGACATCGTTGCGATGCTCAAAGACCTGAAGGTCGATCCCCTCAGTTTTGAGGACATCTATCTCGACGGCAGAAACCGTGAGCAGTCGCAGTATCTGCTCGACCGTGAACACACCGATTGCCTCCTGACCGGGTACAGCCCGGCACTGCGCATGAAGGTGATTCGCCGCTGGAGGGAGCTGGAAGGTCAGTCAGAAGCGCGCCAGGCCGTGACAGCCAGCGGTACGAAGGTGATTGGAGAGATCGCCATCATGGAGTGCTTCACGCGCCTGCTGAAGCCGGCTCCATCGAGCCAATTGGCGATGCTGACCAAAATCGCCGAGAACAACGGGCTGGACCCGCAGTTCCTGCCGAGCTACGCCATCGACTCTCCACCGGATGCCACAGGCGGCAGCTCAATGCCGACTATGGCTGTGACAGCGCTGCTCAAGCGCCATGGCGTGAACACGTCCGCGCCTGCCTTCAATCGCGCACTGGCCGGCCTGGGCATTCTCCATGCCAGAACCCGCCAGAACAGCAAGCGCGAGCCTGTGTGCTTCTGGTCCGTGACTGATAAGGGCCTGCGCTTTGGCAAGAACATCACCAGCCCACAGTGCCCGCGAGAAACGCAGCCGCACTGGTACATCGATCGTTTCGAAGAGCTCGTCGACCTGGTCGGCGTGGGAGCCAAGTAATGGCCGGAGACTGGATCAAAATGCGCGTAGATCTTCAGACCCATCCGAAAGTTTTCCGCATTGTGTCCGCATTGCGTGCGGACAGACTGCGGGTGATCGGCGGACTGCATGTAGCCTGGAGCATCTTTGACACCCATTCTGCTGATGGCGTACTGCATGGTTACACGGCAGATGCCATGGACGCTGTGATCGGCTGGCCCGGCTTCACTCAGGCCATGATTGATGTTGAATGGGCGGCCATCGATGACGACGGAAGCCTTGTAATGCCTCGCTTTGACGAGCACAACGGGGCCAGCGCAAAGCGCCGCGCTAACGATAGCGAGCGTAAAAGGGTCTCTCGAAAGTCCGATCCTGTCCGCAATCCGTCCGCAAGCGGTGCGGACAAAACGCGGACCAGAGAAGAGAAGAGAAGAGAAGATCAAAACCCTCTCTCTGCGCGGGGCGCTGTCGACCCTCGAATGCCCAGCGAGATGACCCTCGACTGGCAGCCGGGCCCGAAGCTCCTCAAGACATATGCGGTGCACTCAGGCGTAGCGCTCGACCTGTTCACCGAAGAGGTGCGCCGCGCATTCACTGCCCACTACGAGCCGCGCGGTCAGGTGAACACCCAGGCCGAGTGGGTGCAGATGCTGGTCAAGTGGGTGCTGAGCGACCGCAACCGCGCTGCCGCCTCGAACGTGAAGCAGTTCCCGGCGCGCCAGAGCAGTGAGCCTGATTTCGACAGCACTGAGTGGGCTAACAACCTGGTGGTGCGCCCATGAAATCAGCCAACCAAATGATGGCAGCCATGAACAACCGTCCGCCCGAGCTGCACGGCGGCCCCGTGGTCGTCTCGCTGGAGACTGCCGAGGTGGTGAACGACCTGTTCCGCCGCCTGCGCGGCATCTTTCCGGCCTGGCGCCAAGCATGGCCATCCACCGAGGCCCTGGCCGCTGCCAAGGAGGAGTGGATCAAGGAGTTCGCCTCCGAGGGCATCCGCACGCTCGAGCAGATCGAGTTCGGCATCGAGAAGTGCCGCAAGCTCAAGAAGCCCTTCGCGCCAAGCGTGGGCGAGTTCATCGCGATGTGCCAGCCGACGCCTGAGGACTTCGGCATGCCGGCGCCGGCCGACGCCTGGATCGAGGCCCTGATGGGCATGTACAGCCACGAGGGCGTGAAGATCGCCGCCGTGGCCACCGGCCTGTTCGACCTGCGTGCAGCCCAGCAGAATGACAAGGGCCTGCAGGCTCGCTTTGATCGTGCCTACCAGATCGTCCTGCGCCGCGCTCAGGAGGGCGAACCGCTCGATGGGAGGATTGCCACCGGCATCGGCCACGACAGCCAGAAAAGCCTGCTGGAGCTCGCAGACGAGCACGCAAAGCAGCGCCAGGCCCGCCTGCTGGAGATCCAACAGATCCCAACCACCGCCGCAGCCTGCCGTGCGCAGCTGATGGCCAAGTTGAACATCAAGCGCGCCGGGCAGTCGGCCGGGGAGGGGGTGTGATGAATTCCCTGTGGCTGGCCTTCGTCTTCGCGCTGTGCGCGCTCGGCGGATGGGTCGGCGCCCACGAGAGCATCAAGAACGACTGCGACCGCATCGGTGGCTTCTACATCGGCAACACGACCTACAACTGCACCATCGGGAGGGCCAGGCCATGACCGAGAAGATCAGCGTCAACAGCCAGGCCAAGTTGTCCGAGGCCATCACCATGCTGACCCGCCTGTTCCGCGACAAGAAGTTCGTCGTGGTCAGCATGCGCCCGGGCAAGGACCGCACCCTGGACCAGAACGCGCTGTGGTTCGCCATGTACGAGCGGATCGCCAAAAGCACCGAGATGGGCGATGTGGAAGAGGTGCGCCGCTACTGCAAGCTTCACCACGGGGTGCCCATCATGCGCGCCTCCTGCGAGGAGTTCCGCGACGGCTACAACATGGCGCTGCTCAACCTGCCGTATGAGATCAAGCTGCGCTGGATGGGGCCGTGCGCCATGTTCGGGCCGGATGGGTTTCCGGTTACCCGCCTGTTCAACCGCGCTCAGGGCTGCCAGTACACGGACCGGATCGTCGAGGAGTTTGCCGCCCGCGGCGTGCACTTCGCTGACCTGCTTGGGGAGGAGGCGGCATGAGCCATCAATTCAAGCCGGGCGACCTGGCGTTGATCGTCGGCGCCTTCAACGTAACGAGCAACATCGGCCAGGTGTGCGAACTGGTCGAGCACCTTCCCAATGGCTTCATCAGCAATTGGGTTGACCCCAGTGATGGATGCCGCCTTCAAAACACCACGGGCGCTCCAGCATGGCTTGTCATTGGTGATGGCTTGGCGTCGTGGTGCGGGGCTATCGGGTGGGTTCTTGCCGTCGAGCGCCATCTGATGCCCCTGCGCGACGACTTCGCCCCCGAGCATCAGAAAGCCAAGGAGGCCGAGCCATGCCTGTAGCCATCAAGCAGCGCCGGCAGAAGGCCTGCGGCAACCCTGCGTGCGGTGTGAAGTTCACGCCGACGCGAATGGGGCAGAAGGTTTGCGGCATGGCGTGCGGCCTGGCCATCGCCAAGGAGCCGGCAAATCAGAAGGTCGCCCGCAAGGCCATAGCCCAGCGCGAGCGCCGAGAGCTCAAGGTGCGGAAGGAGAAGCTCAAGAGCCGCGGTGACTACCTTCGGGAGGCGCAGCAGGCGTTCAACGCTTTCATCCGCATGCGCGACCAGCTGGCCGGGCACGTCTGCATCTCGAGCGGTCGCCCGCTGGACTGGAGCGGCAACGCGGTAGATGCAGGCCATTACCGCAGCGTCGGCGCGGCACCGCACCTGAGGTTCGACGAGCGCAACGTGCACGCCCAGAGCAAGCAGGACAACCGCTACCTGTCTGGCAACGCCACGGACTACCGCATTGGCCTCATCCGCCGCATTGGCCTGGCCGAAGTTGAGGCCCTAGAGCAGGACCAATCTGTCCGCAAGTACACCATCGACGACCTGAAAGAAATCGCAGCCCGGTACCGGGCCAAGCTCAAAGCGCTCAAGGGGGCAGCATGACACCAGCATGGGGTTTTCTGATTTTGGCCGTACTCATGGTGGTGAGCGGCCTGGCGCTGTCATGGGCCGGCGCGGTCCGCCGCAAGCTCAGCTACGAAGAATTTCTGCTCAAGAAAAACAATCGAATCCAGGGGGAAAAGCCATGAAAGTAATCAGCGCTCGCCAAGTTTGGCACGACGCACTGCACGAGAACCGCGCATCCGCCCTGGCTGTAGCCGCCGAGCAAGCTGCTCTGGGCAAGAAGGGTGGCTCTGGCGATGTGAAGATCATGGTCATGCTGGAGGACCATGACGGGCAGGAGGTGTGCAAGATTTACGAGGTCCGCAAGGAGGGAGTGCAGGAGACCCGCCCGGGTCGACGCCTCACCAACGACCGCTGCGCGCACATGCTAACTGCCGGCCTGGTGATTCAAGCAATCGACTCCTTGCCGAAGTCGCTGCGTCACCTTGGGCACTTCCTGTACTCACCAGTGGCCAGCGGAAACGACCTGAGTATCTCTCATGGTCTGGTATGGCTTGGAAGCGGCCTGGAAGCGCTCACAGACCGCAAGAAGCAGCGAGCCTACTGGATGGCTATGGCTGCCCTCCAATCGCACAAGATCCTCGTCCACGACGGCGAGGCGATGGGTCCTGGTGCTGTATGCATGTTCGTCGAGGACCGCACCGGCGAGAAGATGAACCCGCAGAACTGGGCAAGAGATTGGCAGGATGTGTGGGACGCCCTCTGCAACCACGTCGACAAGCTCGACAAGCAAGCTCTCAAGCCAGTTGCTCGGGTGGTGGAAAGGCTTCGTGAGCGCGATAGCGATGAGCGTGAAATAGCAGCTTGACCGTTTGAGGAGTGATCTGGCACTATTTCGCCATCGTCACAATTTCGCCTTAGGCGAACAAATACAAGCCCGGCCCAAAAAGCCGGGTTTTTTATTGCCCGCAAGAGGGCCTCAAGAGTGCCTCAGCTTGCGGCTTCGATTCTTTCAAATTTTTTCAGAACACACGGAACGATTTGATGGCACTATGATTCTGATAGCTGGCTAAGAAAAACCTATCAGGATTTCGTGATTATGAAAAAAATCATCGCTGCTGCGATGTTCTCCCTTCTGGCAACCGGCGCACAGGCAGCTAATCTGTCCGGTGCAATCGGTGCAACAAGTCAGGGCGGTTTGACTGCTCGTGCTGCCGTAGGGTTTGACTGGGACAAGAGCTGGTTTGAAACCAGCACCGGTCGCCTAACCGGTTATTGGGATGCAGGTTACACCTATTGGGAAGCTGGAGACGCTTCCGGAGGAGCTCACTCGCTGTCCTTCTCCCCTGTGTTCGTTTACGAGTTTGGCAGCGGCAACCTTAAGCCCTTCATCGAAGCCGGTATCGGTGTGGCGGTGTTCTCAGGCACTTCCGCGGGCGACCAGAATTTTGGTTCGGCCTTCAACTTTGAAGACCGTATTGGCGCAGGTCTGAAGATCGGCGAGACGCAGAAGGTTGGTATCCGAGCGATGCACTACTCCAACGCCGGTATCAAGCAGCCGAATGACGGTATCGAATCGTACTCGCTCTTCTATAGCCACCAGATTTAACTTTGTCTGCTTAGCTCCCCTTGCCCGCCATGTGCGGGCTTTTTCTTTTCTGGAGATATTGGATGGACCCCACCGACCTCGGCCCAGGCACAGCTACCTGGCTGGGCGGAACGGGCACCGTATTACTGGGCGGCTTTCTCTGGCTGCGCAAATTCCTCTCCAAGGATGCTGCTGACCGCGCCATGGATAACGCCGACATCGGCACCGTGCGCCGCCTGAACGAACTGCTCGACTCCGAGCGCGAGGCCCGCAAGCTTGCAGAGGCCCGCGCCGACCAGTTCGCCAAAGAGCGCAATGACCTGGCCGCAACCGTCGGCCGCATGGAAGGGAAGATCGAAGCCCTGACCAGTCAGGTCGCCAACCTCACAGAGCGGGTGACGCTTCAAAGCGACGAGATCGCCCGCCTGCGCATCAAGCTGGGAGGTACAACCTGATGGACAAGTGCGCAATCCAGTTTATGGCCCGCCATTGGTGGCGCCGTGTCGAGGTGTGGTTAATCGCGATGCTGCTGGTGACCGGCGGGGTGTTCTTCGGCTTCCAGCTCGGTCAGTGGGCTCTGGCAGATTCATACCGGCAGCAGGTCGCCGAGATCCGCGCCGCATACGACGAGGCCACCCGGCAACGTGACCACCGCCTGGATGAGCTGACCCGCAAGACCAGCACAGCAGCAGAGAAGGCAACCAAGGCGGCGACCACCGCAACCAAGGCCGCCGACAAGGCTGATGAGGCCCTCAATCGGGTATCGCCTTAGGTCGCGCCACAAAATATAGAGCTGCGATTTCGTGGCGCGGGAGTAAGCATGAGCAACGTCCAACGCATTCGCCATGAGCTGCCGGTAAGCATGGATATCGTCCATGCGGTTGCCGAGCTCGATGCTGCCCTGGCGAAGGCGATCGATTCCGCGAAGGACGCCGGGCTTCCGCAGGGGCTGCTGGTTGGCCTGCTGCATGGTCACGCCCACGCCGAGACGCACAAGATGGTCAGCGAATAGGGGGCAGCCATGGGCGACGTCGTTCAACTGGAAGACATGCGACCCCATGTGGTCGTGCACGCCGCCGATGCTGCGCATGTCCTGCCCGTGTCTCTGCTGGAGGATGTCGCCAAGGGCGCCAAGCCATCAGCGATCCTCACCGAGCCGGTAATCCGGCGAATCATTGAAGAGTGGCTGGAGCTAACACGATGAAGGTCGTCCAATTCCAGCGCGAAGAGTGGCGCGACGCTGCACGCACCTTGCGCAAGATCGCAGACCAGCTTGATAGCGGTGAGCTTCCCCAGTGCAGTATCGGCACGTTGGCTATGCGCAGTCCTGAGGGTCAGGTGGAGGTATTCGGGTTCGGCCCGGTAGCCGACGACCTGCAGGCTCTTGCGATGTTCAGGCTGGCCGAGCAGAAACTGATTGATGTGCTGCTTGACGGCGGGGAAGGGTAGGTGTGCCGCAGTTGAGTACGGCACGGGTTGGTCACTTCACTTTCAGCGCTTCTTGGATCTGATCTGCATACTTACCGAGGTTGGCAAGTTCCCATTGCAATTGGGCACTGTTAGTCGAGTTGAGTACTTTTGATTGGATCAGAGTGAGAGCGGCGTTGACCGCCGCCTCTCGCGCACTAACCGGATCGTCATTGCCAAAATCGTCAGTGGGCTTAAGGTCTTTGAAGTTTTCCGACATGGTTACTTCCTTGCAGTTTGTTGGGAATTCACCAATACCGGCAGCGCGCCACTATTTCAAGCTCAAGGTGATCTATGGACAGGCCATACCCTCCATCGTCACTGCTTGAGCTGTCCGACCTATCCGACTTGGTTATCCGCCTGACCCCGGCCCCCGAAGTTTGGGAGTGGATCCAAGCCGAGATTCTCGCTGACACCGGCAGCATTCACAACGAAGACCATGCCCACCTATTGGATGCTGACATCCGGGTTATGTGGGCGTCTTCGAGCTTCGCCAAGCAGGGTCGTACAGTCTTGGGCCAGGCCGAGCAGGTAGCGTTTCGCGCTGGCGGCTGGCAGAAGGCTCGGATGGAGCAACAGATGCGTGATTGGTTCGGCGATGTGCCGGCCTTCATCATCACCTTGGCTGCTGACTACTGCGCCCAGTGCAGCGACCTTGAGTTCTGTGCACTCCTGGAGCACGAGCTGTATCACCTGGCTCACGCGACCGACAAGTACGGCCAACCAGCATTCACCCAAGACGGCGCACCTAAGATCAAGCTGCAGGGCCATGACGTCGAAGAGTTCGTCGGGGTGGTTCGACGGTATGGTCCGAGCGACGACGTACAGCAACTGATCGACGCTGCAAGCAGGCCGCCTGAGGTGGCCAAGATCAACATTTCGAGGGCCTGCGGAACCTGTCTGCTCAAGTCGGCTTGATCCTTGACAGCCCTTGACGGAACCCAAATCTATGGCAGCCCTGAAAAATGAGGTGAAGGCCTTCATCGTTCAGGCCCTTGCCTGCTTCGATACACCGACTCAGGTGTCCCAGGCCGTCAAGGATCAATACGGGATCGAGGTATCTCGCCAGCTGTGCGAGCGGTATGACCCGACGAAGTATTCGGGCCGTGACCTTGCCCAGAAGTGGAAGGACTACTTTCACGAGTGTCGAGCGCGCTTTCGGGAGGAAACCAGCGACATCCCGATCGCCAACCGAGCGTTCCGGCTGCGCGGGCTAGGGCGGATGGCCGAGAAGGCCGAGACCATGCGCAACCTGGCGCTGACAGCCCAGCTGTACGAGCAGGCCGCCAAGGAGTGCGGCGACATGTACGTCAATCGCAAGCTCGAACCCGACAAACCCCTGGGCTCCCAGGCGGACCAGCAGCACGCAGTTGCTGAGTACACGCTGGAGCCAGACGAGAATGTCCCGACTACCCCGCACCTATGACGCGCCGGTAAAGCTGACGCCGAAGCAGGCGAACATCTATTGCTGGGGGTTTCAGCCAGAGGCGCGCTTCCGTGATGCGGTGTGCGGCCGACGCTTTGGCAAGACCTTCCTCGGCAAGGCTGAGATGCGCCGTGCGGCCCGACTTGCTGCGGAGTGGGGCGTCAGCGTCGAGGACGAAATTTGGTACGGCGCGCCGACGTTCAAGCAAGCCAAGCGCGTTTTCTGGCGCCGCCTCAAGCAGGCCATACCGGAAGCCTGGCGCGCGGTACGCCCGAACGAGACCGAATGCTCGATCACCCTCAAGTCCGGCCACATCATGCGCGTGGTCGGCCTGGACAACTACGACAACTTACGCGGCTCCGGCCTGTTCTTCGTGCTGGTGGACGAGTGGGCCGACTGCCCGTGGGCTGCTTGGGAGGAAGTGCTCCGGCCGATGCTGTCGACCTGTCAGTACACCATCGCGAGCACTGGTGAGAGCCGAAAGGGCGGCCACGCGCTGCGGATCGGCACGCCCAAAGGCTTCAATCACTGCTACGACACCTACCGCGACGGGCAATCAGGTGGTGAGCCTGACCACAAGAGCTGGCAATACACCTCACTGCAAGGTGGCAACGTCCCGGCGGAAGAGCTGGACGCCGCCCGCCGGAAGATGGACCCGCGAACCTTCCGGCAAGAATACGAGGCTGGTTTCGAAAACTACGCCGGGGTCGTCTACTACACCTTCGACCGAACCGAGTGCCGAACTACTGAGCGAATTCAGCCCGGCGAAGCGCTGCACATCGGCATGGACTTCAACGTCATGAAGATGAGCGCGGTGGTGTATGTCGTGCGTGACGGCTTGCCACTGGCGCTGGATGAGTTCCACGCCGTAAGGGACACGCCGGAGATGATCGAGAAGATCAAAGTGCGTTTCCAGGGCCACAGCATCTCGGTCTACCCGGACGCCAGCGGCCAGAACACCAGTAGCAAGAATGCCAGCGAGTCGGATCTGTCCCTGCTGAAGAAGGCGGGCTTCACCGTCGTGGTCGACTCGCAGAACCCGGGCGTCAAGGATCGCGTCAACGCGGTTAACGCCATGTTCCTGAACACTTACGGCGAGCGGCGCCTCAAGGTCAACATTGACCAGTGCCCGCAGCTCACGCAGTGCCTCGAACGGCAGACGTACACCGACAAGGGCGAGCCGGACAAAGACCCCAAGAAGGGTCACGACCACATGAACGACGCCGCCGGCTACTTCATCGCTAAGCGGTACCCAATCAAGAGCCAGTCGGCCGGCACTCGCCGCATCGGAGGTTTGGCGTAATGCCTGTTCAATCAACCAACCCAGACTACGACGCTCACATTGATGAGTGGCGGATGATGGACGACGCGCTTGAGGGCGAGGGCGCCATCAAGAGCAATCAGCGCAACCTACCCAAGCCCAGCGGCATGGTCGAGGCGGAGAAGCTGGACGGGCAGGGCAATGCCTACCTGTACCAGAACTACACGGCGCGGGCGCAGTACGAGCACTGGGTGCGGGACTCGTTGCGCTCAATGATGGGGCTGGTGTCACGGCTCATCCCAGAGGTGAAGCTGCCCAGTGGGCTGAAGGATCTGGAAGAAAACGCTACCGCCGACGGCTTCGGCCTGGCCCAGCTCTTCCTACGCATCGTGCGGCAGGCGATCTCGCACGGCCGGGTGCCGTTGGTGGTCAATGTCGACGATGCTGGGCAGCCATACTTTGCCACCTACGCCGTGCGCAACGCGATCAACTGGGACACTGCTGACCAAGGCGGGCGTCAGGACCTGGTGCTGGCCGTGTTCCGGGAGTTTCGGAAGAAGGACGCTGAGGACCGGTACAGCCATGAGTGCGTGACGGTCTTCCGCGAGTTCTACATGGAGGGCGAGGTCTGCTACACGTCGGTTCGCAACCAAGTTGGCGAGATGATCGAAGATGCCCGGCCACTGGGCACGGTGGGCAACGACAACCGGCTGGTGCGAGGTCTCGAGTACATCCCGGTAATTTACTGCGGATCGACCGACAACTCCCCCGACGTGGACGAGATTCCGCTGCTGACCATGGCACGCGCTGCTCTCAAGTCCTACCAGCTCAGCGCCGACTACTTCACCGCGCTGCACCAGACCAGTCACCCGCAGCCGTGGGTATCGGGCCTGGACGAAAGCGTAGAGCTCAGCGTTACAGGGCCGTCAGCGGCATGGGACCTAGGCCCTAAGGGGCAATGCGGATACCTCGAATTTCAAGGTGCGGGTGTCGAGGCAGTGCGTACTGCGATGTCTGACCAGAAAAGCGCAGCTCTTGAGGCTGGCGCCAAGGTCATGGACGTGTCCGGTACCGAATCGGGCGAGGCGCGCAAGACGCGGCAGAACGACCAGCATGCCACGCTGCACAGCATCGTCATCACCGCGGCCGCCGCGATTGAGCAGGCGCTTCGATATGCAGCTGAATGGACTGGCTACAACCCTGATGAGGTCGTCTTCACGGTCAAACCTGAATTCGTCATTCCTGAGGTCAACGCTCAGGTGTTGGCCGAGCTGCAGAAGAGCGTCATGGCCGGCACGATCAGCGCCGAGACCTACTGGCAGTACCTCACCACCGGCAAGCTGCCTGAGCGAGCCTACGACGAAGAGGCCGGGCTGATCAGCGACGAGCGCGAGTCAGCCGGCCTCAACCTGGACAAAGATGATGGCGACGAAACCGACACAGACAGCGGACGAGGTGCTGCTGGAGCAGGTAAGTCGGCACGCGGTGCTGCTGGAGAGGCTTAAGGCGGGTGAGATCAAGAAGTTCGAGACGGTCCTGCGCCAAGTGGATACGCAGGTTCGGGACCAACTCACGCGAAAGGAGCTGACCACCTACAGCCGCAGCCGGCTTGAGGAATTCCTCGGACGGGTGGGCGGCAAGCTGCTGGGCATCTACCAGGCTTTCGGCGATCGCATGCAGGCCGACCTGGTCGACATCGCACTTTACGAGGCGGCTTTCGAAGGAAAAAGCCTGGCCAAGGCTCTGCTGATTAACGCCATCATGCCGAGTGACTCGCTCATCCGGGCGGCGATCAACACTCAGCCGCTGCAGGTGTCGGGAATCGATGGCGGAACGCTGCTGAAGCCATTCCTCAATGGCTGGACTCGCACCGAGTCGACGCGAGTGACCAATGCGATCCGGCTTGGGGTGTTGCAGGGCCAGACCAACGCCGAGATCACCCAGGCCATACGAGGTACCGCGGCGCAGAACTTCACCGATGGCGTGCTCGCGGTGAGCAACCGCAATGCCAGGTCGGTCGTGCACACCGCTGTGCAGCACGTTTCCGCCACGGCCCGCATGGAGACGCTGGCCGCGAATGCCGAGTTCGTCCCGGGCTACCGGATCGTGGCCACACTCGACAGGAAGACCAGCCAGCAGTGCAAGAGCCTCGATGGGCGGGAGTTCGAGTTAGGCAAGGGGCCAGTGCCGCCGCTCCACGTCAACTGCCGAACAACGATCACACCGATCACCAAGTTGTTTGCGGTATTCGCGAAGGGCGCCACCCGCGCATCTGTGGGCGCCTCTGGCGGTGCGCAGGTCTCGGCCAGCCTTAGCTACTACCAGTGGCTAAAGACGCAGCCAGCGTCGTTCCAGGACGCCGCGCTGGGCCCGGCGCGTGCCAAGCTTTTCCGCGCTGGTGGGCTGAGCGCCGAGCGATTCGCCTCGCTGCAGTTGGACAAAAATTTCAAACCGCTGACGCTCGACCAGCTCAAGGAGTTGGAGCCTTTGGCTTTCTCCAAGGCAGGTCTTTAGAGGTTATCAGGCCCGGCAAAGCTCTCTTTTATGCTCGTAATCACTCAATACTTCGTCATAGAGAGCTGGCCAGTCAGCAAACGTCGATCCGGTTTCTTGATGCGCCTGCTGTTTTTGCTCCTCGGTTTTCACAGACATTGCACGTTTGGCCAAGGCAGCAATTTTCAGCACATTCACCCCAAGTTTCGTAGCGCCGGTGTAAGCCGTTAGCTCGTAGGAAGCTCTGATGACTCGCTGAGCGGCGGAGTTATATGCAGTTCGATCTTCCTGTGTCGCTGTTGCAACTCCAATCATATCTCCAAGGCTCCCGAGAACTATCGCGGCTTTCTCACGAAAAATCGCCTCTTGGCTATCGATCCGGCTGATGCAGCTTTGCTCCCTTGCTTGATTCGTAGTGATCTTTCCTGAAATCACGCTCAGTCCGGCGACGGCAAGCGTAGCTAAAGCCGCGATTGCTGCTGCGGCTATGACGTCGCTTACTTGAAATCGCTTCTTTGGCTTTACGTCCGAGTTGTTCTTCTCTTGCTGCATTGGTCTGGATCTCGGTGTTTGAAATTGGCGGCGATTCTACTCGATGAAATTTACCTAGGCCCATATCCACGGGCTTTTCTTTGCCCGCAAGGCGGGCCCATCTAATCCCCAGGGGATACTGACATGCCTTTTGATTTCGACCCGGCCGCTCACGGCCTCACCCTCGATGACACTCAGGCCGCAGCACTCAAGGCAGCGCTGGGCGGCGAGGTACAGAAATTCCTGGACGGTGAGGTCTCGGGCCTCAAGACCAAGAATCAGGAGCTGATCGGCTCTAACAAGACCATCAAGACCGAACTGGACAAGCTCAAAGGGCAGTTCGACGGCTTAGACATCGAGGCGGTCAAAGGCCTACTCACCAAGGCTGGCCAGGACGAAGAGACCAAACTGATCGCCGAGGGCAAGCTGGACGAGGTCGTCAGCCGCCGCACCGAGCGCCTGCGTTGCGATCTCGACAAGCAGATCAAGGCCGCGAACGACCGTGCCGAGAAGGCCGAAGCCTTCGCTGCCAAATACAGTGACAAGGTGCTGGCCGACTCCATCCGCGCTGCCGCCATCAAGGCTGGCGCGCTGCCCGAGGCTGCCGAGGACATCATCCTTCGCGCCCGCGGCACTTTCAAACTGAGCGAAGACGGTGAGCCGATCGCCACTGACCGAGATGGCCAGGTCATCTACGGCAAGGACGGCAAAAGCCCACTGTCTCCTCACGAATGGGCGGAATCGCTGCGCGAAACCGCTACCCACCTGTGGCCAAGGGCTCAGGGTGCCGGGCAGACCGGCGACAACGGTGGCAAGGCCACGAAGAAATGGGGCGAGTACACCGAGACCGAGCGTGCTGCGATGGCTCGTGACAACCCCGACGCTTTCAAAAAACTCCAAGCCACCCGAGGAACCTAACCCATGGCATCTACCCAACTGTCGGACATCTTCGTTGCCGACTACTACGGCACTCTGGAGCCGGTGAACTCCCCAGAGAAGACCGCCGTTTATGAGTCGGGCATCATCACCCGTTCCGCGACTCTGGACGGCATCGCCAAGAACGGCCAAGGCACTTCCGAGATCAGCTACTGGCAGGATCTGGACGCCGATGAGGCGCCGAACATCTCCAACGACGACCCTGATGACCTGGGCGCCGTCGGCAAGGCCGAGCAGGGCAGCATGCGCGCCCGCACCCTGTACCTCAACAAGGGCTATGGCGTATCCGACCTGACTGCTGAGCTGGCCAACTCCGAGCCGATGCAGCACATCCGCAACCGCTTCGGCACCTACTGGACCCGCCAATGGCAGCGCTACCTGATGGGGGCGGCCCGCGGCGTGATTGCGTCCAACATCGCCAACAACGGCGGGGACATGGTGAAAGATGCGGGCGCATCCATCAGCGCAAACGCCTTCCAAGACGCTGCCTTCACCGCTGGTGACGCCGCCGACATGTTCGCCGCGATCGGCGTGCACTCGGTCGTGATGAACCAGATGGTGAAGCAGGACATGATCGAGTACCTGCGCGACTCGCAGGGCAAGGTCATCCTGGCCACCTACCTTGGCAAGCCGGTGTTCATGGATGACGGCCTGATCTACGCCCCGGGCCAGTACCTGTCGCTGTTCTTCGGACAAGGCGCCTTCGGCTATGGCGAGGGCGATCCGCACATGCCTGTCGAGATGCAGCGCAAGCCGGACGGCGGTAACGGTGGCGGTGCCGAGGTGCTGTGGGAGCGCAAGACTTACATCCTCCAGCCGGCCGGTTTCAGCTGGCAGGGCAGCGAGAACCGCAACCTGAGCCCGAGTGCCACCCAGTACGCTGCCGCGGCTAACTGGAAGCGCGTGTTCGATCGCAAACAGGTTCCGTTCGCCGCGGTCATCAGTGGCACCGCCACCCCTTGACCCCATGATGCAGGGCGCCTGCCTGGCGCCCTGCGCAGGAGATCAGCATGAAAGTCATCTACACCAACAACCCGGGCAGCGAGCGCGATACGTGCTATCGCCGTCTGGATCAGTTCTTCGGCGTGATCGACGGTGCTACCTCGGTATCCGTGCAGGGGAGTGCCCCGCACATCGGCGAGGCCTACCAGCGCCATGGCATCAGCGTGAGCGAGATCGAGGAAGGTCTGCGCCTGGATGGCCCTACCGTCGCTCAATGGGTGGGAGAGGGTTACAAGGCGTCGGCCTACCCACCGAGCGGCTACGCCCCGGTCAGCAGCCAAGCGGAGATCGACAAGGCGATTGAGGAGGAGGGTGGCGGCGATCCCGAAACTGATCCTCACAAGATGAAGGTCCCGGAGCTCAAAGAGTGGCTGACGGCCCAGGGCATCACCTTCGATCCCGCTCTCAACAAGCCCGAGCTGCAGGCCCTCATCCCGCCGAAGGAATAAGCCATGACCGACTTCATCACCGTCGCCGACGTCGACCAGGCACTGGGGCAGGGGTGGGCTGGCGAGGCTGATGGGGTCCTTGCCGTGACCATGGCCAACGCCTGGCTCACGGCTAAGATAAAGCGTGCGGTGCCCAAGGTGGTGCCGGATGCGATCATCACTGCCGGCGTACAGGTGGCCAAGCTGGCTGCTGACGGCAAGCTGTACAAGGACACCCAGCGAGAGGTGCAGAGCAAGACTGTATCAGCGCAGGCTGGGACGTCGACTAGCAAGACCTACGTCGCGGGGTCTGTTGATCGCTCGACCGGCGAGAACTTCGCTCTCGACCTCATCGCACCTTGGACCCGCCGCGCCGGCACCGTAATGCTCAAGAGGATCTGACCCATGGGCATGCGCGAAGAACTCCAAGCGGAGCTGGCGGAAGCGTTCGATGATCCAGACGGCCTTGGCGACGCGGTGAAGCCTGTAGCCGGATCCCGCACCCTGAAGGGCGGATATGACCCCGAGATCGGCGGCACTGTCCCGGCCTCGACCATCAGTTACGCCGGGCGCGGTGTGTTCGGTAGCTACCTGGCCAAGGAAATCGACGGCTCGCGCATCCAAACCGAGGACGTGAAGCTGCTGGTGCTGCAGAACGAATTGTTCGAGGGGCAGGCAAGCGCTGTAACCGATGTTCCGGCGCTGCCCAAGATCGGCGACCAGGTGAGCGGCTACCGCGCACTCAACGTGTCCCAGGACCCTGTCCAGGCGACTTGGACCATCCAGTTGAGGAAGTGATATGGCGCGTGGCTCACACATGGCCCAGCGATACGGTGGCCAGCAGGGCGGGTTTGCTGAAGCTATCCGGGCATTCGCCGAGCAGGCGGAGCAAGCCTTGGACGCTACCTTCCGCGAAATCGTGATCGAGATCGGCAGCAGCGTTATCCGCATGTCGCCGGTAGGCAACCCTGAGATATGGGCGGCTAACGTGGCCCATCGGGCCAAGGCAACCAGAGCCGCCGATGACTACGACTTCAAGGTCGCGGTCCGCAACACCCTGATCAACCTGAACCAGGACAACTTCACCAAAGCCGGCAATCTGCGCAAGGGGGTGAAGTACGCCAAGCCACTGACCAAGACCGAGCGCGAGCAGAACTTCGCCACCAATGGCCTGGTGGCGGGCCAGGGCTACGTCGGTGGGCGGTTCCGTGGAAACTGGCAATTCTCCATCGACTCACCTGCAACCGAAGAACTCGAGCGTGTTGACCCGTCAGGCAGCGAGGCGATCGCCGCGCTGTTGGCGCAGGTCCAGGCCCTGAGCATCGGCCAGACCGCGTACATCGTGAACAACCTGCCATACGCCATTCCGCTGGAGTACGGCCACTCAACACAAGCCCCAGCCGGCATGGTCCGGGTGACCTTGGCCAACTTCCAACGCATCGTCGACGAAGCCATCAGGAACAACAGCGTATGAGCCATGCACGAGCCCGCCAGGCCATCGAAATCATGTTGATGGCCTGGGCGGCGTCGCGACCGACCCGCGTTGCGAACTTCGAAGAGGGCTTCGAGCCGCAGCAGGATGAAACTTACCTGCAAGCTTTCCAGCTCCCCGGGGCGACTACCTGCCGATACCTGGGCGGCGAAGCTTACGAGTACACCGGTGTCTACCAAGTCAGCATCACTTGCCCTGCAGGCCAAGCCCTGGCCACAGCCGAAGCGCTGGTCGATGAGCTGTCCGCGCTCTTCCAGGTCGACTCCCCGCTCAGCCGTAACGGCTTCGAGGGAATGATCACCGAGCCGGTAGAGCAGGGCCCAACCATCACCGAATCGGCGACCTATATGGTGCCGACCAGCTTCACCTACCGCGGCGTCGCGGACCAATCGCCCATAGGGGCATAACCATCCGCCACCTGGCGGACCTTCAAGAGGAAATACCCCATGGCCGCACGCTTCCCGCTGCCTAACGGCGCCGTGCTGGAGATCGCACGCGTCATCGGTGCTGCTGTCCCTTTCACTGCATTGACCAATGCGAAGCCCCCGGTTGCTACTGCCGCAGATCACACGATCCAGAACGGCGACGTTTTGCTGGTTAACTCTGGCTGGGCGCAGATCAATGACCGCGCGGTCAAAGCCTCCGGAGTCGCAGAAGACGTTTTTGCGCTGGCCGGCCTGGATACCAGCGATGCCGAATACTTCACGGCAGGGGCTGGCGCCGGTTCGGTTTTGCCTGTCTCCGACTGGGTGCAAATCTCTAAGGTGACTTCATTCACCTCTGCCGGCGGTGAGCAGCAGTACACCACGGTGGGCTACCTGGAGGACGACGATGACAAGCAATATCCAGCCAACCGCAACCCGCGAACGCTCACTATTGTGGTCGAGGACCAGCCCACCTCACCTTACGTCGTGACCGTCGAGGGCTACGACGCCTCCAAGGAGCTGGCCGTAATTCGCATGAAGCTGCGCAACGGCGACCAGATCCTCTACCCGGGCTTCGTGAGCATCACCCCAGATCCAACCATGGAGCGAAATAACGTGATGACCCGAACCATCAGCGTGGGCCTTTCGGCTCGCTCCCTTCGTTATCTGGCCGGCGTGTAAGGGGCTCTCATGGCGAAGATCAAAATCGCGCAGAACCCGACGTTCACTGCCGAGGTGCAGGTGCCGCGCATCGGCGGCGAGGCGGTGCCAGTGGAGTTCGAGTTCCGCTACATGGATCGGGTGACTTTGGCGGGCATGTTCGACCGCTGGAACAAGGCCCGTGACGCTTGGGCGGAGAAGGCCAAGGCCGACAATGCCACCTGGGAAGAGGTGACCGCCGGCGAGATCGCCCTGCAGGCCGAGCAACTGAGTGAAATTGTCACCGGCTGGGATCTGGAGGACGAGTTCAGCCAGGAAGCGATCGTCAATCTTGTGCGCACTTGCACCGGCGCGCCGAAAGCGGTGATCGACTCCTTCCAGAATGCCTACAGCCCGGCACGCCTGGGAAACTGAGGGCGGCCGCCCGGGCTTGCTATGAGCAAGGGCCATCTGCCGAGCAATTGGCTGCTCTTGGCCTGACCCCAGGTGACATGGAAGAAGAGGAAGTGGAGGTGTGGCCAGATGCCTGGCCAGCCTTCCGCCTGTTCGACGCGATGGGCACTCAATGGCGGGTAGGCCCGGGCGGTGCGTCTGGCCTGGACTACACCGCCATCCCTGCTACCGCCTCGATGCTCGGCATCAAGCGCCGCGACCTCACTGAAATTTTCCCCGACTTCCGCGTGATGGAGGTTGAGGCCCTGGCCGTCATGGCCGAATCGCTGGAGTAGATCATGACTACCATTGCCTCTCTCGGTCTCCAGATCGACTCAGGTGACGCTGTTGAGGCAAAGGACAACCTCGATCAGTTGACGGACGCCGGCAAGCGCAGTGAAGAGTCCGCTGGCAAGATCGGTCGCGCATGGGAATCAGCTCTTGGCAGCCTGCAGGGTGACACCCGGCAGATCGTGCAAGAGCTGCAGAATCTCAACGCCAAGCAGGCCGAGCTGGCGCAGCAGATGGCCACTGTGGGGCGCGCTGTCACGACCGCTTCAACGGCGTTCAGCAGCGCCGCCGCGAACATGGGCGCCTTCCGGGCTGAGGCAGCGCAGGCTGGCAAGGCGCAAGAGGCGCTCACCGGCGCTACTGATGCCGGCGCGCAGGCAGGGCGACGCGCCGCAGAGTCGGCAGACGAGCAGCAAGCTCGGCTCCTGGCTGTGGCCAAAGCCTCTTTGGAGGCCAGCCAGTACGTTCAGTCGCTCAACCGGGCCACCGAGCACACGGTGGAGGTGACCTCTCAAGCGAATGCGGTGCTGTCGGACAGCGCCAGTCGCCAAGCGGCCATCAACAGCCGCGCACAGGCTCTGCTCGCTACAGAGGAGCGCCTGGCGCAGTCGGCGAAAAAGGCCGCAGGTGCCCACCGTGAGGAAGGCCAGGCGCTGGATGAGCTGCTTGGCAAGATCGATCCGACCGTGGCTGCCATGGGCAGACTCGACCAGATGGAACAGAAGCTGAAGGGATTCCGCGCAAGCGGTGCGCTCGATGCTGAGACCTTTGGCGAGTACCAGTCGAAGATTGACCAGGCGCGTACCGCGCTTGGCGGTGCAGACAGTGCACTCGGCAAGACCGGCATGACCGCGAAGGCTACTGCTGCGGCTCTGCGCGGCGTTCCTGCTCAGTTCACGGATATCTTCACATCGATCGCAGCAGGCCAGCCTATCACCATGGTCGCGCTGCAGCAGGGCGGCCAGCTCAAGGATATGTTCGGCGGGCTTGGCCCGGCAGCGCGTGCCCTGGGCGGCTACATCCTTGGTCTGATCACCCCCTTAACCGTGTCGGCTGCTGCTGCGGCAGCGCTTGGATATGCCTTCTACAAGGGGACTGAAGAGACCGATGCTTATAGCAACGCCCTGATCTTGACGGGTAACTCTGCCGGGCTGACTGCTGACCAGCTGGGCGGTATGGCCAAGCAGGTGAGTGCTACTGTTGGCACCACTGGGGCGGCTGCATCGGTTCTGGCTAGTTTGGCGGGTAGCGGTAAGATCGCCGGCGACAGCTTCATGGATGTTGCGCAGGCAGCTGTATCGATGGAGGAGGCAACAGGCAAGGCGGTTTCCGAGACCATTGCCGAGTTCGTCAAGCTGGCGGACGACCCAGTCAAAGCATCGGTAGCTCTGAATACCCAGTACAACTACCTGACGAGCTCGGTCTACTCGCAGATTACGGCACTTGAGCAGCAGGGCAAGCACGCAGACGCCGTCAAGCTGGCCACCGAAGCGTTTGCGGACGCCATCAACGAGCGCACTCCGAAGATCATCGAGAATCTCAGTTGGTGGGAGCGGGGCTACAACGCTGTCGCAAAGGCGGCGGACAACCTGAAAAACATCGGTCGATCAAGCATCGATGACGATATTGCTCGTATGGAGGAAAACCTGGCGAGCGCCCAGCGGGGCGATGTTGGGGCCTTCCAAAATCAGACGGAAATGGTCACGTTCTATACCGACCAGCTTCAGTTTTTGAAAGATAAGAAAGCAGCTCAAGAAGATATCGCTGCATTCGACCGCCAGGAGGCGGAAGCCAACGAGAAAACCATCAATGCTATGGCCAAGGTCGATGCCCTAGAAAAATCGGCTTGGACCAACGCCAAGAAACGCAGCGAGGCTAATAAAGAATATGAGAAATGGCTGGATGTAATCAGGAAGAAAAATCCAGACGATGCTCGGCTCAATCCAGAAACTGTAGCAAGGGTCCGCAGCAACATTGCTCAGAAGTACAAAGATCCCGCAGGCCGCACGGGGTCTGTGGACCTATCCGGATTCAACGACCAGAAAAACGCCCTCGCAGCCATCTTGGGCGAATACAAGAATCACCAAAAGGAACTGGATGCAGCACAGAAAGCAGGCTTGATCTCGCAGGAGTCGTATGCGGCGCAGCGCGCGGCAATCGTTGAGCAGCAGAAGGCCGAGGTAACCAACGCCTACGAGGCAGAGATCCGTGCACTGGAGGAGGCAAAAGGGCGCAGCAGCACCAGCGTCCAGCAGCGCATCCAGTTGGATCAGAAAATCGCTGACGCTCGGGCTGGCATGGTCAAGGCGCAAAAAGACGCTGACACTGAGCTGTCGGTGCTAGCGACCAATGAGCAGGGGCGGCTGGCCAAGCAGGCCAGGGCAGTGCAGACGTACACCGATGCACTCGACCAGCAGGTTAAGGCGCTGAGTTTGCAAGGACAGCGCTCTGCAGCAGGTCTTGGTCTTGGTGACCGCCAGCGCGGCCTGCAGGACCAGCAGAATGGCATCACTGATCGCATGAACCAGCAGCGCCTGGATCTGGCCAACCAATATGGCGATGGCTCGCGCGGCATGAGCCTGGATGAGTACAACCAAAAGCTGGCTGGGCTCAACAAAACCGAAAGGGACCTGCAGGAAACGACGGTCGCCAACTACAACTTGATGACAGAGGCCCAAGGCGACTGGCGCAAAGGCGCCTCGTCTGCCTTCCAGAACTACCTCGACCAAGCACGCGATGTAGCCGGGCAAACGAGGTCGCTGTTCACCAATGCGTTCTCCAGCATGGAGGACTCGGTCGTGAACTTCGCACTGACTGGGAAATTCTCGTTCGCCGACTTCACCAAGTCGATCCTTGCCGATATGGCGCGGATTGCCACCAGACAGGCTTCTTCTGGGCTGCTCGGGGGTCTGGTGAACCTCGGCGTCTCTGCCGCGTCGGCCTACTTCGGTAGTGGCGGCACCGGCAACGGTATGGCCGCTGGGTCGGCTGGCGCAACTTCGTCCAACCTCGGCGCCTCGCAGGCGGGCTACTCCAGCGCTTACTTTCCGCAAGCGCTGGGTGGCGCGTGGGCCAACGGCGTGCAGATGTTCGCCAATGGAGGCACGTTCACCAACTCGATCGTGAGCACGCCCACGGCCTTCGGTATGGCTGGAGGCAAGCTGGGTGTGATGGGTGAGGCAGGTGACGAGGCTGTAATGCCGCTCACGCGCACCGCCGGCGGGCAGTTGGGGGTGCGGGCCGTAGGTAGCGGGGGAGGCACCTCCATATCCATGCCGATGTCGCTCACCCTCGTTACAGAGGACCGGAGCAGCGAAGGCATGCAGCTGGACCAGCAGGCCCTGCAGCAGAACATGCAGGCTCAGATGAAGGCAGCAGGGGAGAAAGCCGTGGCTGACTCTTGGCGACCAGGTGGAATCAGCCATCGCAACGCACAAAGGAGAAGCTGATGGCCATTGAGACATTCCGCTGGCTTACCCAGCGAGGCGAAACGCCAGAAATCACATACCGGGTGCGCGAGTCCAAGTTTGGCGGTGGCTACAAGCAAACGGTCGGTGATGGTCCGAACAACAAGGAAGACAGCTACCCGATCACGGTCACCGGTCCGAAGGCGAAGATCAAGCAGGCATCTGATTTTCTGGACCGGCACGGGGGTGCCAAAGCCTTTCTCTGGAAAACGCCAATGGGGGATCTGGGGCTGTTCACCTGTGCTGACCCAAAGCCTACTCCTGTCGGGGGTGGGGTATTCAAGCTCACCGCCACATTCCAACGCGCATACCACCCCTGAGAAAACCTCATGTCACTGATTCGCGATATTCAGTTGCTCGAGCCTGGCAACGAGGTACTGCTGTTCGAGCTGGACGGCTCCGACTACGGCGCGGATGTGCTGCGCTTCCATGGGCATGCAATCCCCCATACGCCCGAGGAGTTGGCCGCTGCCGGCACAGATGCAGACCAGCTGCCAGCGAAGTCCATCTGGTGGCAGGGCAACGAGTACAGCGCCTGGCCGATGCAGATCGATGGTATCGAGGCCAATTCCGACGGCACCGCGGTAAGGCCGACGCTCCAGGTGGGCAACGTCAATGGGCGGATAACCGCGCTGTGCCTGGCATTCGACGACCTGCTTGAGTTCAGGCTCACCCTTCGGCTGACGTTGACGCAGTACCTGGACGCCGAGAATTTCCCGGCGGGCAACCCCAATGCTGCTCCCTCCGAGGAGAGCATTGAGGTTTGGTTCATTGACCAGAAGACCCAAGAGAACGGCGAGACCGTAGCCTGGGAGCTTGCCAGCCCGGGTGATGTAGGCGGCGAGACGATCGGGCGGCAGATGACGACGCTGTGCCACTGGGCAATGACCAATGGCTACCGTGGTCCGGACTGCGGTTACACCGGGCCGTACTTCGATTTCGACGGGAAGCCCACGGACGACCCCGCCAAGGACGAGTGCAATGGCTGTCTGGACTCAGGCTGCGTTGTGCGGTTCGGCCAAGGCAATCAAATCCCATTCGGCGGCTTCCCAGCCGTGTCCCTGATCGCCAGGAGCTGACCATGCGCAAACACATTCTTGCCGCAGTGCAGCAGCATGCAGCGGCGGAGTACCCGCGCGAGTGCTGTGGGCTGTTGCTGGCCGTGGGCCGCAAGCAGGTTTACTTCCCGTGCGCGAACGTGGCCACCGAGCCGACCGAAGAGTTTCGGATCGCGCCGGAGCAATACGCCGAGGCAGAAGACCAAGGCCAAGTGATCGGCATTGTGCACTCGCATCCTGATGCGACCAGCAGGCCGTCGCCGCGTGACCTGGCCATGTGCGAGGCAACGGGGCTGCCATGGCACATCCTGTCTTGGCCGGAGGGCGACCTGCGCACCATCACCCCAACGGGCGAAACGCCGCTGCTGCGCCGGCCCTTCGTGCACGGCGTATGGGATTGCTGGCAGGTCTGCGCGGACTGGTACCAGCGCGAGCTGGGGCTGGAACTACCAACCTATGCCCGTGAGGACGGGTGGTGGGAAAATGCCGATGGGCCGAGCCACTACGAGGACTGCTACGAGGCTGCAGGCTTCTACCAGGTTGATCGTCCAAAGCGAGGCGATCTGGTCGTTATGGCCATAGGGCGCACGGCGCACCCGAACCACGCAGGTATTTTCCTGGGCGCTGATCCCGCGTTGCCAGGGGAGCAGGCCGAGGTGTTCGGCCCCGGCCCGTTCTTGCTGCACCACCTGTACGGCAGGCCATCAGAAATCATCGTTTTCGGCGGGCCTTGGCTCGACCGGACGCGCCTTGTGTTGCGTCATCGGGACGCGAAGTAATATGGAAGCACTACAGGAGGAATTATGCCTACAAATCAAGATCTTCAATTGCAAATAGATCAGTTGAGGTCCCTGGTCGGTACGCTTTCGGCAGAGGTAGGTGCTCTGCGCAGTGAGCTGAGGAGCCACCAGTATGACGCCCCCTGCGACAGGAGCGCCAAGATAGAACCACCTAGCAGTGACTGAGCTTGTTGGCCTCCTGAATGGCGAGTGCCAAGGCCTCACCCAGGGATAGCTGTTCATATGGCTTGCCTGGTTTAATCTGGACAGTCACTTCGGCATGCCTCTCCACATCGGAGATTCTCACCGAGATAATTTCGCCTCCCGTTATGTGCGTAACCGTCACGTGGTTTAGCTTAAAGGCCATTCCTATTCCTCCTAGTTTAAACCCCAGTCCATGGGCTTTGCGGCAACGGACCGGGGCGGTTCGTTTGGGATCAGCTAGTTTTGGTTCGAACGATTAGACGCCACAAAATCGGAACCGATTGATCCTGATGCTGATGCCTGTTTTGCGGCGGAAATGGATCTCGAGCATTCGAAGTGATCTCGTCGCCGCAGCCTTCGCAGCGGTATATCCCAGAGACAGGTACGCGATCCCCTGGCTCATAAAACGTGTTCCAGTGATCATGACCGGGCGATGTGGTCTCAGTGATGAATCTTCTGGTGTATTGCGTAACAAAAGCCATAGCGCCTCCTTTCATTGGCGGCCTAACGCTACTACGGCTCAATCCAATTTCGTTACTGGCATTTCATCCACGCTGGATGCTTGGCCAGTCCGGCTTCTACAGTCCTGCGTTTCAAGGAAATAAAGAGCTGAACCCCGCCAGCGCGGGGTTTTGGAGTTGGCATTTCGAACCCCCAGCGCTAGGTGATAGCATCCTGTCATTGTCATGGAATGGCCGTGGCCAGTAAGCATGGAGTTCAAATGTTTGTCGTTCGATTGCTGGTGTTGGGGTTTCTCGCTTCCTTCAGCTACGCCATGGGCACCGAGCGGGGAGGGCTGAATGCCTTCGGTACGCTCATGGCCTTCAGCGGGATCATCTTCATTCCTGCCCTATACATGCTGCCCACAATTGAGGCATCGCTGCGCAAGAGCAATAACTTGGGAGCAATTGCTGCACTCAATTTCTTCTTGGGCTGGAGCCTGCTTGGCTGGGTTGCCGCGCTTATTTGGGCATTCAAGAATCCATCTCCGGTGGTTATCACGGCACAGCCCGTTGATCCTATCGAGACTGCTATCGAACCAGCTGCTGATCATGGCCAGAGACCTAAAAAAGACTGCCCGTTCTGCGGGGAAGAGGTGCTGGCGGTGGCGATCAAGTGCAAGCACTGTGGTAGCGACCTAGCTGCGGAGGGTGTCGCATGAAGTTTTTTCTCTTATGCGTTGGGCTTACCCTAATGGCAGGGTGTGCGACGTCTGCTACTCCTGTCGGGGAGGCCGAACCCGTTCCTCTCGACGAGCTTTATGCTTATCAGCAGAAGCCAGCCGGGGATAGTGGGACTTTGACGGTAGTACGCGATTCAGGCGCTCTTGGATCAGGCTGTGATGTCGTGGTGTACATCGATGGCCGCAGATCGGCCAAAGTTGGCCCCGGGCAGCGGGCGAGCTTTTACCTGCCACCAGGTCAACCGAACATCGGGATTGGTCTTGCGGAGTCAGGGCTGTGCAGCGGAATGGCTGTGCGTTCGATAACCGGAAAGGTGGAGGCCGACCATTCAAGCTTGTATCGAATAAGTGGCGATGCCGGTGGTGTCTACATCGGACCGTTTATTGAGTACCGCTGACAGAACCGCCTTCGGGCGGTTTTTTATTTTGGAGAGATCATGATCGCGACTGCAGCTCACTACCAGCCTTTTACCTCAATCAAGCTGTCGGGATCCCTCGCGCAGAAGTTCGGGAGGTTGCATCGCCGCTTGCTCGAAGAGGGAAGCGTGCTGGAGGTTTTCCGCGCCCTGAAGGCAACGGTGCCAGGGTTCGAGGAGGAAATTAAACGGCTCAGCGGCCTGGGCATGCGGTTTGCTATTTTTCGCAACAAGAGGAACGTCGGCGAGGGTGATCTATCAAGAGGGGGAGCCCGCGAAATTCGCATTGTGCCAGTGATTGGCGGGAGCAAGCGTGGCGGAATCATCCAAACGATACTGGGCGCAGTGATGATTGTTGCGGGCCTGTTCCTTTCCGCTACTCCGTTTGGTGCGCCGCTTATTGGTGCGGGCATAGGGCTCGTGGCAGGTGGTGTCATTCAAATGCTCAGCCCCCAAGCCAAAGGCCTTTCCCAGAGTGGTAGCCCCGCGAACATGCCGTCCTACGCTTTTGGCTCAGCCAAGAACACCACTGCCAGCGGCAACCCGGTACCGATCTGCATCGGCAGGCGCCGCTGGGGCGGGGCGATCATTTCCGCCTCGATCTACGCCCAAGACAAGGCGTAGCAGCCCGCAAGAAACAACATCAGCCGCCTCGAGCGGTTTTTTTACGCCTGGAGGAAAGCATGGGCGCAGCAGCTCACCTGGTGATTGCCGGGGAAAAAGGTGGCGAGAAGAAGCCGAAAACCCCGGTAGAGGCGCCGGACAGCCTGCGCTCGACCAACATCGCCAAGATCCTTCTGGCAGTGGGCGAGGGGGAGTTCGACGGCACGCCAACTGATCGCGACATCTACCTCGACAACACGCCGATCATGGATGCCAGCGGCAACCTCAACTTTCCGGGCGTGAAGTGGGAGTGGCGGCCAGGCAGTGTCGAGCAGGAGTACATCAAGGGCATCCCATCGATCGAGAACGAGACCACGGTCAACGTCGAGCTGCGCAGCGATAATCCTTTCACGAGATCGCTGAGCAACACCCAGCTTTCCAGGTTGCGTCTGCGATTCGCCTGGCCGCGCCTGGCAAAGCAGGACAAGAGCAGCGGAGATACAAACGGCTACCGCATCGAGTACGCGATTGATATCGCCACTGATGGCGGTGCGTTTGTCGAGTCCCTGCGCGGCGCAGTAGATGGCAAGACCACGAGTGGCTATCAACGCTCCGAGCCTGTGACCCTCCCGCCGGCCACTGCAGGGTGGTCCTTTCGCGTGCGCCGGCTGACCCCCAATGCCAACGACGGCCTGATCGCGGACACGATGACCATCGCGGGTTACACCGAGATCATCGACCAGAAGATCCGCTATCCCAACACCGCGCTCCTCTACATCGAGTTCGATGCCGAGCAGTTCCAGAACATCCCGGCTGTGACCGTCAACTGCAATGGCCAGCGCTGGCCGGTGCCGAGCAATTACGATCCAGTGACCCGGACCTACACCGGTGTTTGGGACGGCACCTTCAAGCTGGCCTGGACCAACAATCCGGTTTGGGCCACCTACGGCTTGTGCGTCAACGATCGCTTCGGGCTGGGCAAGCGCATCCAGTCATGGATGGTCGACAAGTGGGAGATGTACCGGATCGGCCAGTACTGCGATCAGCTGGTGTCGAACGGCGTGGGCGGCATGGAGCCGCGCTACCTGTGCGACCTGAACCTGCAGGGCAAGGCTGAGGCCTGGACGCTGCTACGCGACCTGTCCGCAATCTATCGCGGGATGGTGTACTGGGCGCAGGGCTCGCTGTATATGCAGGCGGATATGCCGCGCGCGCAGGATATTGACTACACCTTCACCCGCTCCAACGTCATTGACGGCGACTTCGTTTACGGCGGCGCGGGGCGCGACACGCACTACAGCCGAGCGCTGATCAGCTACGACAACCCGGCCAACAACTACGACACCGACGTGATCCCCGTCACCGACAACGCGCTGCAACGCCGGTACCGGGATCGGCCCATCGAGATATCGGCAATCGGCTGCACTCGCGCAAGCGAGGCCCAGCGCCGCGGTAAGTGGGCGCTGCTGAGCAACAATCAGGACAGAACCGTTTCCTTCAAGACCGGCATGGAAGGGGCGAACGTGTTGCCGGGCTTTGTCATTCCGGTGGCTGACGAGCTGGTCGCCGGCAGGCCGAATGGCGGGCGCATCTCCGCTGTCGCGGGCCGTACCGTGACTCTGGACCGTGACACGCCAGTGAAGGCGGGCGACCGCCTGATCGTCAACTTGCCGAACGGCACCGCCCAGGCGCGGACTGTGCAATCTGTCGCTGGCCGCGCCGTGACGGTGACCACGGCGTATACCCTGCAGCCCGAGCCGCAGCTGCAGTGGGCGATTGACTACGAGGACCTGGCTGTTCAGTTATTCCGGGTGCTCAAGCGCAAGCGCACCGCCGAGGGCGAGTACGAGTTCACCGCGCTGGAGTTCAATCCGAGCAAGTTTGCAGCGATCGACAACGGCGCCAAGCTGGAAGAGCGCCCGATCAGCGTCATCCCGATCACCACGGTGCCCGCGCCGGCCAGCGTTACGCTGACTTCCGGGTATGCAGTTGACCAGGGCATTGCGGTCAGCACCATGACGATCGAGTGGCCGGCTGTTGAGGGTGCGGTCGCCTATGACGTTGAGTGGCGCAAGGACAACGGCAACTGGATCCGTTTGCAGCGCGTCGGCGCAACATCCGTCGACATCACTGGCATCTACGCTGGCGCCTACCTGGCGCGCGTGCGAGCGGTGAGCGCATTCGATATCACGTCGATCTGGCGGGATTCATTGCTGACGGAATTGAAAGGCAAGGATGGCGTGCCGCCCTCGGTCACCTTCCTGGCTGCCGAATCACTCCTGCTCAGCATCGCTATCAGGTGGGGTATCCCGCCGGGTGCCGAAGACACCCAGCGCACTGAACTCTGGTACAGCCAGAGCAACAACCTGGAGACGGCAACCAAGCTGGCCGACCTGGCCTACCCGCAGGCTGAGTACGTGATGCAAGGCTTGAGGGCTGGCGTGTCGTTCTTCTTCTGGGCTCGCCTGGTGGACCGAACCGGCAACATTGGACCGTGGTACCCGGTTGGCGGCGGCGTGCTGGGCCAGTCTGGATCGGATGCCAGCCCTGTGCTGGAGCTGATCAGTGGCCAGGTGACCGAGAGCGAGCTTGGCCAGGAGTTGCTGAAGGAAATCGAGAAAATCTCAGGCGACTTCCCTGGCTCGGTCAATGACCGGATCAACGAAGCGAAGCAGGAGCTCGAGGAACTGATCACCGAGTTGACCGACCCGCTCGAGTACGTGCCAACCGACGCCTACGCCAAGGATGACGCAGTGCGCAGCGGCCGGCGCTTGTACATGGCCATCGTCCCTGTGCCGGCTGCAGCCGACGGCAGCAACGCTCCGCCGAATCCGACCTACTGGGTAGACATCGGCAGTATTGCCGCGACGGCCAACGGGCTGGCGCAGGCTGTGGCCAAGAACACCACCGACATCGCCGCGGTGGACGGCAAGATCACGGTGACAGCAGCCATGCTGCAGGCCGTGCAGTCCGCCTACCGCGACGACAATGGCGAGGGTGACCTTGCCGATGCGATGCGGGGTTGGAATACGCTGGCCAAGGTGTCGGAAGAGTCGCGCACCAGGGCAACTCAGAACGAAGCGATGGCCAGTCGTATGGTCACGGTCGAGGCGCGTGTTGGTGAGAACACCGGCAGCATTCGCAGCCTTGAGCAGACCGTGGTGACGAATGAGCAGGCTACGGCAAGCCGGTTCAACGACGTCAACACCAAGGTCGGCAGCAACACGGCTGGCATCTCGCAGTTGGAGAAAGCCGTTACCGACAACGAAACGTCTACAGCTTCTCGGCTGCAGACGGTCAACGCGAGAGTTGATGATGCTGAGACGGCGATCAGCGAGGAAGAGCTGGCGCGGGTAACCGGTGATGAGTCGCTCGGTCAACGCCTCGGGATCATGGAGGCGTCGTTCACCTCTCCTCAGGGCGAGCGTGACGACAATGGCGAAGGCGATCTGGCCGGCGCGCTCAAGTCATGGGAAAGCACTGCGAAGATCGCCGATGAATCGAAGGTGCGGGCAACCGCTGTCGACGTCCTGGCGCGCCGCTCCGAAACATTGGAAGTATCGATCGGCGAGACCAATGCGACAGTGCAGACGGTCAGCCAGGCCCAGGCCGCACTCGACGGCAAAGCCAGCACCATGTGGTCGGTCAAGATGCAGCTCAACTCCCAAAACCAGTACGTCGCCGCCGGCATCGGCCTTGGCATCGAGAATGGCCCAGCAGGTTTGCAGAGCCAGTTCCTGGTGTCGGCAGACCGGTTCGCCGTGGTCAACGGCATCAATGGTGTGCTGGCCTCGCCATTCGCGGTGCAGGGCGGGCAGGTGTTCATCAACGAGGCGTTCATCGCTGACGGGACGATCACCAACGCCAAGATCGGCAGCTTCATCAGCTCGACCAACTACGTGGCGGGGCAGCAGGGCTGGATCCTGAACAAGGCGGGCACGTTCGAGATCAACGGCACGGTCGCCGGGCTTGGGCGACTGACCTTCAACAATCAGCGCCTGCGGATCTTCTACCCGAACGGGAATCTCGCGATCGATCTGGGGATAAACGTATGAGCACCGGGCTGAAGATCTACGACCCAAGCGGCCTGCTGATGCTCGACATGACAAGCTCGATCAGCCAGATGCTTGGCTATGTGGACACGGGGGCGGCCAGTGGGTCGCTCTCGATCCCGCTGGCGCCGCCGGGAAAGACGCTTTTCTACGCGATTACCGAACTGTCTGCGCAAAACAAGTACCTCGGCAAACGCCCAGGCGTAACGCTTACGCCCGGCTCGACCACGGCAACCTTGTCTTGGCAGTACTCCTACGCCGGAGGCTGGGGTTTCTATTCGCTCAACTGTCGAATCCACTATGGGTATTACTGATGTCTGCAGGAATGAAGGCATGGAAGGAGGACGGCTCTCTCCTATTTGACACAGAGAAGATCACTTACGGATTACTGAAGAGCGGCAACTTGGCTTTCCTGCTGAACTGGCCGCGACTTGAGTATCGCTCGGCCAGCCTTCCGCCAAACGAAGGAAGCAGTTACAGCGAGTCGTCAGTAGTGGATGCCATTCATGGGTTCAGTGTGGATGGGGCGGTGGCGCCAATCGTGTTCATCGTGGGCACCGGCATCTCGTGCGGGTCCAGCAAAACCGGAAATACGACGACCTTCTACTACATCGGTGCGAGTCCTTCGACGAAGTTCTACTACTTCGACACCATGCGGAACACGCTCAGTGGTGCGGGGCTGAAGTGCTACAGCGAAGACGGCACCCTGACATTCAATTCGTTGCAGTACCCGCTGAACATTGTGAGCACCGTTCGCGCCCCGGCCCCGCCCCCGCCGGGTTCTTCAGGCGGGGTGGCCACCTACAGCGTGCCTTTCGCTGGGGCATCCAGGCTTGCCACGCGCTTCATCAGCTCAGGGGTCTATTACTGCGTCTCCAGGGTGTTCATCCCTATTGGCTCGGGAGAGTTCGCGACGGCGACTACGTTCTCGAGAAGTTTTGGTCAGGCAGCGATGGACAGCATGTCTGCTGGAGGGACATTCCCAGCGCGTGGAAATCAGCAGGCGCATATGGACGGTGCCTATGGAGCAGAAGGAGGGATCTACTTCATGTCATGTGACGCAGCCAGGACAACGATGTACTGGGGGGCGCAATTTACCTACAACGCCTACTACAGCATACCCACGGATAGATACCCGGAAGCGCTTGTAATACGCACGGACAACCTTCCATTTCCATTCAATTAAATCGGAGCAACATATGCCCTGGTACAGAGTAGGCACAGTCGCGATCACGGCTGGCCAAACAACGGTGACCGGCACTGGCACCAATTTCTCAGCGAACGGCAGGGTGGGGGATGCGTTCCTCGGCCCGGACGGGCGCTGGTACGAGGTCACCAACATCCCCAGCGGGACCGTGCTGAGCATCCTGCCGGCCTATCAAGGAGCCACGGTATCTGGTGGGACCTATGCACTCGCTCCCATGCAGGGCTACGTCAAAGAGTCGGCCGACCGGTTGAGGCAACTAGTCGATCAGTTCGGGGCGACTTTGGCAGGCCTGGGTGCGGTATCAACCGAGAACGTAGTTCCAGTGGCCAAGGGAGGTACGGGTGGTACTACGCCGGCATTGGCTCGCGCCGGTCTGCAGCTGGGTACTGCCGCAGTGGCAGCGATCTTGGGTACGGTCAGTCAAGCCGGCGGCACCCCCACTGGCGCGATCATGGAGATGGGCAGCAACGCAAACGGGCACTACGCCAAGTTCGCATGCGGATTCATGATCTGCTGGGGCACTGGAACGTACACGGGCGGCGTGGCAACCAGCGCAAATAGCAGCACGTTCATTTCACCCGGAGGGGCGGCCATCACATGGCCTGTTGCCTTTGCTGGTTCCGCGCCCGTTGAGCTTTCAGGCGGGGTCACTGAGGGCTCGTACCGTGTGATTTGCGTGCCTTACCGAGCTAACGCGCTTAACGGCACATTGACGTTTCAGATGTACATCTCGAGCACTGCGGACGTGGTGTTCTCTTGGAAGGCAGTTGGGAGGTGGTTCTGATGATCATCAAGCTTTCACCGGTTCGGTCTGGCCTGCAGCTTGCAGTGGTTAAGGTTGGCGAAACTCTTGAAGTAAACGGCGTGGCCCTGAACTTTTCCAGCTTGGCCGATGGCGCGACCTTGCCGGCGGAGGCGGTCGGGTGTGAGTTCGTGATCGCTCCGGTGGAGCGCATCAACGGTGACTTGGTGCTGACCCTGATGCTGCCGCACGCCGCCGATGCGCCGCAGGCCGCCCGCTTCCCGGTCGACCTTTACCCAGCCGACGGCCAAGTGCAGCTTCCCGGCCTGGACTTGGGTGAGAGCCTTGCCGCCACTGCCGGTGTCATCGATTGGTCGCAGGTAGTCACTGCCGAAGCGAAGGCGCAGGCCGCAGCCGATCAGCTGATTGCCGCCGTTGTTGCCGACCTCGCCCAGCGCCGCGCTGTAGCGGATGCTGCCATCGCTCCGCTGCAGGACGCCGTCGATATCGACGAAGCGACGACTGACGAAGAGGGGCGACTGAAGTTGTGGAAGAAATACCGCGTGGCGCTGAACCGTCTGCCTGACCAGCCAGGTTACCCGGCCACTATCGACTGGCCCGCGCCGCCGGCCTGATCCACCCGAATCCACCGACCGCCGCCTGGCGGTATTTTTTTGCCTGGAGAAAACCCATGACCGCTCGCGGCGTACGCAATAACAACCCCGGGAACATCGACTTCAACCCTCGCAATGACTGGGTAGGCCAGCTTGGCCTGGAGCAGGGCACAGCGAAGCCCCGCTTTGCCCGCTTCGACTCGGCAGAGAACGGCATCCGCGCCCTGGGCAAGCTGCTGATCAATTATCGCGGCAAGGACGGCATGCCTGGCGTGGGTGGAAAGGGCATCGACACGGTGCTGGAGACCGTCAACCGCTGGGCGCCGAGCAACGAGAACGACACCCAGGCCTATGCACTGGCCGTGGCCAAGCGCATCGGCGTGCGCACCACTGACCCGATCAACATCAAAGACCCAGCGGTCCTGCGGGGAATGGTGGTGAGCATCATCATCCACGAGAACGGCGGCAACCCCTACGCGCCGGCGGTGATCGATGAGGGCGTGCGGAGGGCGCTGGCATGAATTCATGGGTCATCAGGGCGGCTCTGCTGCTGGCGCTGCTCGCTTCGTACTGGGGCGTCTACCAGCACGGTCGATCAGTAGAGCGAGCAGGTGCCACCGCGGCTACAGCAACACGTGACAGCGGCGATCGCCTGGCCGAAGTGCTGGGTGAGCGTGATGCTCGAGCAGAAGAACAACGGCGCGCCCAGGCGCAGGAGGAGGCGAGAGCCAATGCACACGAAGAAAGGACCATTGCTGATGTTGGCGCTGTTGGCGCCGATGCTGCTGGCCAGCGGCTGCGCAACGAAGCCGGCAATCTCGCCGCCACCGTCAGTTGCCCCGGCACGGATACCGCCGCTATCGCCAGAGGCCAGGCAGCCACCCGCGCCGCCATGGTGCTCTCCGACCTGCTCGCACGGGCTGATGCTCGAGCGGGAGAGTTGGCGGCGGCTTATGACCGTGCCCTGATAGCTGGGCGTCAATGCGAGCGGGAGTACTCCGGCATGAGCGTAATCCGCTGACTGGCGATTGCCGGAGAAGCAGCTCGGCATTACGATACTGTTTTTATATACAGTATCGGGTGCCGCCATGTCACAACACTTACCTGCGCTTTGGGTCGCTGAGCTCGATGATGTCGCTGCCTTGACCGACGACCCCGAGGGAAGAGCGGCCGTGCTGGAGGTCATGGCCCTGGCCGCTCACCGCAGAAAGGAGGTGAACGCCGACCAGCTCGCCGACATGCTCGAGCTGGCAGAGGCGGCTCGTCTCTATGGCCTTGAGGCTGGCCAGCCATGCAGCCCGTGAGTGCTTTTGCGGCAGCCGAAGACCTGAAGGCCATATCCCTCGACGAGCTGCTGCAGGTGCGCGCACCCAGCGTTTACCTGGTCAAGATAGACGGCAACAGCATGGAGGGTGCCGGGATCTTTGATGAGGACGTGGTGATCGTCGACAAGGCGATCGATGCGCGCGCCGGCCACATCGTCATCGCGGCGGTGAACGGCGAGCCAGTCTGCAAGCGGCTCGACTATGTTGGCCGGCAGATCGTGCTGCGCTCGGAGAATCCTCGGTACGCGCCGCGGTTCATCATGGAGGGTGACGAGTTCTCTGTCTGGGGTGTGGTCACCTACAGCCTGCGCAGCCACGGGCCGATGTCATGTACTTCCTAATCGTCCGGCGGCGCAAGCTGGGCGTGGCCATCCCGAGCGATCAGCTAGCGAAGATCCAGGCCCTGAAGGCAGACATCCACATCGGCGATCACCACAGCGCGCCGTTGGGCAGGGTGTCCACGCAGGCCTGGGTCTTCACCCATTCGCCCGGCGCCGACGTCATCCCGCGTCTGCACGATGCGAAGGTGAATGGCATGGCCCAGCTCGGCATCAACATCAATGGTGTAGAGGAGGTCGACGGCGTGCTGTATGCGCAGTCGTGGTGGTGTCGGACGGTGTAGTTTTGGTTGGGGATTCGGTCGGCAGGACGCCGGAGGAAACGGCCAAAATCGATTCCAAAACTGAAACAGCGACCCTTGCGGTATGCGGCCTGTAGCCGTGCTATTTCGTGTTTGTTTTGGAATCGATTTTGGCGTCTAAGCCACATGGATCGGGCGTTTGTATCAAGGTCTTGAAAACCGTTGCTTGCGCAAGAGCCCGGCGCCCCACGAACTGGCGGGCCGCTATCGACCCAAAGCGGTCTCTCGCCCAGGGCAGAAATCGACCCAAAAGCTGCGACGCAGTTCACGGCCAAAAGCGACCCTTGATTATCTACGAAATCAGGGCCCATTCAGTAGCCGTGGCAAGAAAGTCGGTGTTGGTTATCAGAAAATCCCGCAGGCAGCAGTTGCGGAATAGTCAGAGCCAGCGGCGAACCTCGGCCTTGTAGCGGCGGTAGTCGTCGCCGAACTTGGATTCGAGATAGCGCTCCTCTCGGGCGATTACCTGTTTCTGGATCACAATCAGCACCAATGGAAGCAAAGCCAAGGCAATTGCTCCGTCGAAGCCGACCGCAATGCCGGCATAGACAAGCGCCATGCCGAGATACATGGGATTGCGGGTCCACCGATAAGGGCCGGTCGTTGCGATGAGGGTCGTAGGTCGCGACGGCGGAATGTTGGTGCCCAGGCGCCGGAACAGCCCCGCCGCCGCAAGCATCATCACCGCGCCGGTAGCGAACAGCAGCGCGCCCGTCGCGATCAACAACCACCGGTCGATGCCGAAGTAGCTCAGGGCGACGAACCGATCCGCCGCCAGCCCCAACAGCAACGCTCCTAGATAGATGAAGGGCGGAGGTAAGCGCACCCCCGCGCTGTCCGGTTCGACGGCCATGTTCATTTCCTCTGTAAGCGCTCAAGCCAGCATCGACTGCTGGGCAAAAATACCCGCCATCGCGCCCTGCGATGATGCCTGGGTGACCGAGGGCAATATGGGCGTGGTGAGATCGCCGGCGGCGTAGATGCCGGGTGTGCTGGTTTGGCGGCGTTCGTCGACCTTGAGGACGACGCCAGTTGGCGTATCCATCATGGCGAGGCCCAGCGATTCATGCAGGTTTGCGGATGGCTTGTTGCGCGGATGAGCAAACAGGATGTCGACCGCAACAGTGGAGCCAGTGTCGAGATTGACAGTAGCGATATGCCCTTGGTGATGGGCGATCTCGACGATCCGCCCGTCGATGACAGATATGTTGCGGTGAGCGAGATCGGCCTGGATATCAGACGCAATGTCGTGACCATCGGCAAAGACAGTCAATCTGTCGGTCCAATCGAGGAATAGCCTGACCTGGTTGTGAGATTGCGGGCCGGACCACACGAGGCCCCAATGTTGCCCGGCGACTTCAAACCCGTCGCAATAGGGGCAGGGGACGATGGACGTGCCCCAGCTCTCGGCAAAGCCCGGAACATCAGGCATCTGATCTGCGACGCCATAGCTTAGGATCACGCGGCGGGCCTTGAGGCTTTCGTAATCGTCAGTGACAACGCAGAAATCGTCGATTACGCCAGAAATTTTCTCCGCCCGGGCATTGACCAGCCTGACCGTTGGATAGCGCGCCAACTGCTGCCGCGCCGCGGCCAGGATTTCCAGCGGCGGTGTGTGATCGTGACCAAGCAGACCATGTGAATGGCCTGCAAAACGGTTACGCGGGCAGCCGGTATCGAGAACGATGACCTTGCGACGGGCACGGCCGAGTTGTAAAGCAGCGGCGAGACCGGCAAAACTTCCGCCGATGATGATGACGTCATTCATGGTGATGGGCTCCGCTGGAGGGTAGGTTGAAACCTAGCCTTTGGATTGCAAATTTAAGATACCGAGTGGTATCGTATACCTTAAATTAAGATACTGCCAAGTACCAATACCATGACTGAGACCACACAGGGCCGGCGCGGCCGGCCCACCAACGAGGCGCTTGCCCAAACGATACTCAACGCCGCGAGCGAACTTTTTGTGGAACTGGGTTTTCAAGCGACGACGTTGGACAAGGTCGCCCAGCGGGCGAAGATATCCAAGCTCAGCATCTATAGGCGCTTCGAGAACAAAGAGGCGCTGTTCAGCGCAGCCATCACGGCTGGTTGCCAGAAGTCGTTTGCACCACAGGCCCTGCTTGAAGATGCAGAAGGCTCGGTCGAAGACCAACTTATGGCGGTGGGAACATCACTGCTGCGCACGCTGTTGAGACCAGACGTCAGCAGTATCGAAGCCATGGTCATGGCCGATAAAACGAGTCAAAACGCCTTGAGCAAGCGCCACTACGAAGCCGGCGCCGCTCATGTCATCGCCGACATCGAGACCCTGTTGCGCCAACTTCACGCGAAGGCGCTTCTCAATGTGCCCGATTCCCTCCAAGCCGCCCGCTTGTTTGCCGCGCTCTTCAAAGGGTCCGATCTACTGATGATAGCCCGCTTCGATCAGGCGAGAGCAGAGGACGAAGACGAAATCGAATCCTACTGCTGGTCGGCCGTCGCCATGTTCATAGCCGCGCACGGTCGCAGCGACCGCGCATGTGGATAAGCATTTGATTGCTCCAGGGCAGCTTGGCCTAGGCTTGGGTTTGCGCTTCAGGGTTCGCAGCGGAATCACAGGCTGCGTCTGAATGGGGAGTGCTCAAGAATCACACCATCAAAGGGTGGCGGCATAGGTACGCAAGTTTCCTGATGATTTTGAAACCGCTGACCAAGAGCCAAAATCAATTCCGCAACTCGACCTACGCCCCTTGATTCTAAAGGGCTGTGGCGCATGCAAAAAAACATTGATGCGGAATCGTTCATCTCCTAAGCTACTGAAATCTAAGGGGAAGCGTCTCGGATTGCAAATCCGTCTACGCCGGTTCGATTCCGACCTCGGCCTCCATATTTGAAAACCCCGCAGATTAACGTCTGCGGGGTTTTTCTTTGTGGGCCGGAAAGTATGGAGTGAAGCAGCTGAAGTCCAATGTTTATTGGTGGGTGCCGAACAGGCAGAAATCACCGATGAGGCAGCTGCGCAACCGAGCGGGCTCGGGCGATGACTCGGCTGTAGCCGGTGCAGTCAGTGTTAGCCGCGCGGGCACGGCTACGCTGAATGCAGCAGTTTTCTGACCTCGGCGATAATTGCGTCGATATTGAAGGGCTTAGGCAATACCGCGTCGAATAAATCCGGTCGCTGCATACCGATATGTGCCTGGGCGCCGCTTATCAGAATAATCGGTACTTGATGTAGCGATGGCAGGGCTCGCACGGCGGTAGCGAATTCCAGGCCGTCCATGGCCGGCATCATGAAGTCGGTGATGATCAGGGCAGGCTTGACTCTGTCCAGAGCATCGAGTCCTTTTCGGCCATTGCTGGCCGTTACCACGGAAAACCCCTCATCCTCCAGCGCGAAGCTGAGAATGTCAGCAATTAAATATTCGTCGTCGACGACCAAGATGGTAGTCACTTTATTTTAATCCACTCAAAAACCTAAGAGATAGAACCAGGACATCACTCAGTTGGGACTGATGGTTCATGTCTTGAAGCCTTTTTGAGTAAAACATCGTGGGCTTGGATGACGACCTCGAATCGGGAGGGATCATAAGCGCTGTCTCGGACCTTAAGAACGGACAGCGTTCGCTTTAGTTCAAAGTCATTCTCGGCGAAGCGCATCAGCATCAGGTTGTCGACGATGCTCGACAGGTCGGAGTTGGGCGCGCTGACCTCGGAGCCCAGCAGATCGCGCATTTCCCACGTTGCCAGTACCGTGACACCTCGGGCGCGCAGCTCGTTCATCAGCGCGCTGAGGAAGTCAGTAATCCTTGCCGGATTGGTCGCGACTCGGGTCATGCCGCTAAGGCTGTCGACGAACACGCGCTTGATACCTTTGTCTTCGACAATGCTCAGCAGTCGAGCACCGAGCCCGTCCAGCAGACCTTCGGTTGTTGGCTGCCAGGCGATGGTCAGGGCGCCGCTGTCTTCCATGCCTTTGATGTCGATGCCCAGTGAGTCGCCCTTGAGCCGTAGCCGTTGCGGGCTTTCGTAGAAACCAAAATGCAGCCCTGGGCTGTCCACCGTCGACTCCGCCAAGAACTTCAGGCCCAGCGTCGTTTTGCCGATGCCGGAAGGGCCCATGACCAAAGACACGCTGGAACTGTAAAGGCCGCCTCCCAATATCATGTCCAGTGAGGCAATCCCACTGCCAATGCGCGTCATGTCAGCACTGTCGGGTGCGGACGGGTGGCTGTACAGGCTTTCCAGGCGAGGATAAACCACCAGCCCGTTGTCGGTAATCTCACACTCGTGAAGGCCTGCCAGCGCAGCACTGCCGCGCGTTTTACGCAGTTGAATGCGCCGTACCGAGCGGGTGCCGAACAGCTCTTCGCCTATCTCAATGACGCCATCGACCATGGTGTGCTCAGGGCTACCGTCGTCCAGCCGTGAACTGGTGAGAAACAGCACGGTGCAACCGGCAAAAGCAGCGTGGCCCTGCAGCTCTGAGATGAACTTTTTGGTGTCGATGTGTGAGTCGGCTTTGGAGCGCGCATTGAGCAGGCCATCGACGACCAGTACGGTGGCTTTGCGACGGCTGATCTCGCGACGCAGCAGCTTCACTACCTCATCCAGACCTTCGTTTTCCAGCGTGTCAAATGCGCTGACGAACTGAATTTCTTCGCCAATCCTGGATGAGTCGAAAAAGCTCAGTGTGGAAAGAAACTGAAAAAGACGGTCATGTGACTCGGCCAGCAGCGTGGCAACCAAAACGCGGCCGCCATTGTTCGCATGATGGAATCCAAGTTGGTTGGCCAGGATCGTTTTGCCGGAACCTGGGCGCCCTTGGATAATGTACGAGGCACCTGCGACCAGCCCGCCCTTGAGCAGAGCGTCCAGTCCTTCTATTCCACTTTGGAGGCGTTTGAGCTTTTCCACGATGCGACCCTGATCTGAAAAACAGGCTGTTAAGCCGACTAAGGGTGTGATGCTAACGCCAAATTCGTTCAGGGGCTATTGCCGACTAGTGCGCAGCAGTCGTGGCTTTTGTTGAGCTGGCGACCTGGGCCGCAAATCTGCTGCCATGGCGCGAGCCACCAGAGGCTTTTGCATGAGCCTCTACCCAGCCATGCTTGGTACATCAAGTCCGACTTTCACCCGGTCCAGCGCGACGATTGTCTTGAACCAGGTAACGTTGGAGTTTTCAGCAAACAGTCGCCGCGCCAGAGTCTGGTATTCCTTCATGCTGGCAACGGTGAGTACCAGAACGAAATCCACTTCGCCGGTGACGTAGTAACACTGCTGAACTTCGGGCACCGCGAAGTGTGCCTTCATCGCCTCCAGCGCCTCGATGCTGGTGCGCTCAGCCATCACTTCCACGATGATCGTGATCGGCCGGCCTACGGCGGTGGGATCGACGATTGCTACGTTGCCCGTGATGACTCCCCCGTCTTCCATTCGTTTGATGCGGCGCTGAACGGCGGCCGTGGAAAGATTGACCTGCTCGGCCATAAGCCGCAGTGGCATGGTGTTGTCACGTTGGACCAGGTCCAGGATGGCACGGTCAAATTTGTCCAGCGATTCAGGTGCAGCGTCGTTTTTCGCCATTGTAAATCCGTGAGAAATTTTCTCGAAAACTACCAGAAAACTGCGGCCCTTTATCTAGGTAAGAGCAATATTATCTTGCCAGCAGTCTGCGTACGCAGCCTATTCGGGAACATACACAGGATATTGTTGGCATGCTCGCACTGTTCCATCTTTCCCCGGTCCTGTTGGTTACAGCCATGCTCGTGGTATTGCGCCGGCCGCCCGTTCACGCCGCCGTTGCAGGCACTCTGTTAGTCATTGTGCTCTGGCTCGCCGGCGCGGCAGACGCATGGCGTCTGAGCAGTATGGTGGCCGCCGCTCAAGATACCGCCGTGCTGTTTGCAAGTACCGCTTTCGTGATCGTCCCAGGTCTGCTCTTCGTGATTTTTATCGAGCGCATGGGTGTCAATCTGGCGCTGTGCCAATGGGTGCGGTCACTGGGGCTTGGGCGCGGCGATCAAGTCGTGTTAATTGTCCTTGGGTTGGCACCGTTGCTCGAAGCGATGACTGGTTTCGGCGTGTCGTTGATCGCTACAGTGCCCCTGCTGCTCAGTCTCTTCGAGCGTCGGGTCGCGTTACGGATCGCACTGGCCGGCATGGCCATCATGCCCTGGGGAACGCTGGGCCTGGCATCTGTCATTGGTGCTTCGTTGGTTCACCTGGACGCATCCATGCTGGCATCGACCTCGGCATTGACCAGCGCCCCGGTTTTCTTCGCCCTCAGTGCACTCGCGCTCTATCTTGCAGGCGTTCGTGACTCGCGGGGATGGGGGGCGTTGGGCGTTTTCTGGCTGCTGTTTGTGGGCGTTCTTTACAGTGCAAGTCGGTGGCTGGGGCCGGAAGTAGCCGGCGTTGCTGCGGGCCTGGTGACGGCAGCAGCGATACTCTCTGTTGGGCTGTGGCGCCTGCGCCGCAACGACAGCGAGCGCGGTCCGGTGCAATGGCCGCGTCAGGCATGGCCGTATCTGGTGCTGATTGTCTGCATTGTCGGCTTGAAGATGCTGTGGGCGATCACCTCCTGGCAGGAGCACTGGGTTGTAAAAGGCGTTCAGGTCAACTGGAAGCCACTCGCCTCACCAGGCCTGGCGTTGGTCATGATGCTGATCGTGCTAGGCGCTCACGCGCGCAACATACAATCCTGGACCGCACACGACGTTAACTTGCCTGCTGCGCTGTTGGCTCGGGCGAAGCGGCCATTGCTGACTATTTTCTTCTTTCTCGCAATGTCGCAGATGATGGTTAAGGCCGGCTTCCTTGCGGGGTTGATGCAACTGCTGGCTGGGCTGTCGCCCACCGCCGCGACGTCGTTGGTTGCCCTGTTTGGCGCGTTGTCTGGCTACATGACCGGGTCGAATGTTGGCGGCAATGCGATCTTCATGCCGGCCATCGCGATGTTGCCCGAGTCCTCCCGCCTACTGCTGGCTGCCGTCCAGAACAGCTCGGCGGGGCATGCGGCGCTGGGCTCGCTATCGGTTGTCATGCTGATTCTGGGGCTTGCCAAAACCCAGGCCAAGGAGGAAGGCGAACTGATAAGGTTCGGCTTCATGCTGGTCTGCCTCAATACCGCGTTAGTCGCGTTGGGCGCCGCGATGCTGAGTGGATGGCTTGGCTAGCCTGGTGTTGGCGGATGGCACTTTTTCACACAGCCTGAACCCGAAGCAGGCGCTCACTGGTCGCTAGCTTCAACACTGGCGATCAGCAACTCGCGCAGCATGCCGCGCCACTCGCCAGCCGAATACGATCGCAGGTCCCAGCGTGGTGCCTGGGCCTGGGTAGGTGCCGCGAAAGATTGAAGCAAGGTCATTGCCGCAAGCGTATAGCCCCTCGATCACTTGGCCTTGCATGTCCAGCACCTGGCCATCGGCGTTACCACTCAAGCCTGCGCTGCAGGCGAGATCGGCCGGTTGCACTGTGACGGCATAGTAGGGCCCATCGCCCAGAGGGCGCACGCAGGGGTTGGGCAGTTGCTGCGGGTCGCCATTGTGACGGTTCATGTGGCTGCTACCGCGGTTGAATGCAGGGTCGTCACCGTTTGCAGCGGCGGCGTTGTAGGTTCTGACTGTGTTTGCCAGCCCCTCGGCATCAACCTTGAGCTTGCTGGCAAGTTCGTCCAGGGTGCTGCCTTTGATCAAGTAGCCGGCTTTGACAAACCTGGCAATATTGATGGCGCTGCGCAGCGGCATGACCAGGCCCAGGCCGTAGCGTTGCAGGAAGGTCTGGTCACAGATCAGGTGAGCAGTGGCGCTGCCGTCGTTAAGCATGCCCATGACGAAGTCGTGGTAGGAGTCCGACTCGTTGACGAAGCGCTTGCCTTGGGCATTCACGGCGATCAATCCAGGCTTGGCGCGGTCGAGCAGGATGTGTGGCCATATGGCCTGGTAGCCGTCCTTCGCGGTGCGGATCGAGCAGGGCATCCACAGGCCTGGACTGTCGTGGCCGTCGTCGAGCTGGGCATTGGCCTTCAGCGCGCGATCGATGCCGTCGCCGGTGTGGGTCAGGGGCGACAGTGAAAGGGCTTGGGCAGCGCTCGGGAACAGCTGTTTGCGTAGGGTTGGATGGCGCGTCAGGCCCCCGGTAGCCAGCACCACGCCACGACGCGCGCGGATGCGCATGGCCTCGCCGTTGTGCAGCACCACAGCGCCCATTACGTGACCGTTTTCCACAATGAGTTCGTGCAAAGGGGTTTCAAAGCGCAGCGCCACCTTGCGCTGGCGCAAGCTGTAGAACAGCCTGGCGACCAGGGCGTTGCCCATCACCAGGTTGGTGCCGCGTGGGTAGCTCAGGCGGTCGATGCAATAGCGGCCGACTGTGCTCAGGGTGCGAGTCAGGTGGTGCATCGAAGCGAAGGGCGAAAGCAGCGCATCCAGATCGGCGCGTGGCACCATCATGCCGCCCAGACCCATGAACTCGCGCCGAGGTGGGCGCACGCGGGCGAAGTCTTTGCCCAGCAGCCTGCCATCGAACGCGAGGGGCGCCAGGGCGCGGCCACCGAACGCTGCACCGGGGCCGCTGACGTAATCGGGATGAGCGGCGGCTGCAACGAATTTAACCTCGCTGATGCGCTCAAGTTCATCAATCGCTTGTGGCCCGCTGGCAAGGAAAGCTTCGCGCAACGCTTCACCGCCGCGTTCGCCAACCACCGCCTTGAGGAAGGTCGCGGCCTCTGCCGCGCTGTCCGGTACACCTGCGCGTTGGCTCTGGTGGGTGCCGGGTACCCAGGTGGTGCCGCCTGAGGTCGCGCTGATGCCGCCCACTACGGCGGTCTTTTCACACAGCAGCACGTCCAGCCCGTGGTGGCTGGCCATCAATGCGCTGGTCATGCCTGCAGCGCCTGCGCCGAATACCAGCAGGTCGACTTCCTGGTCCCAGGGGAGGGGGGCGATGGTGCTCATTATGGTTGCTCCTTCATGGCGTGGTAATTCATGGGCGGTTTGGCAGCCCGCCCTTGTGCAGGTGAAGTGTCGGCAGCATTCAGCAGTTGCCTGCTGTGGTGTGCTCAAACGGATCAGAGCGGTTCGATAATTGCCTTGGCAGCGGCCAGCGCCTGTCTTGCCCAGGCTTCGACGCCCACTTGCGCAACCCTGCGGTCATGGGGGATTTCGACGCTGACCGGGACCGTAGCCGGGAGGCTGCGCCAGATCCTCGCCAGGTCGATATCGCCCTCGCCCGGCAATAGACGCTCGCCACGCGCTGCTTGAATCAGGCCGTCACGGGTGTTCGGTCGCAGCGCTGGGCCGTCGCATATCTGCGCGTAGTTCAGCCATTGCGCGGGGATACGTTGCAAGTCCTCGAAGCGACTGTCGGAACGGTCGAAATGCAGCGCGTCGACCAGGATGCCGCCGTTGGCGCGGTCGGCCTGTTCAACGATGTGCAGTGCACTGGCCAGGTCGCGGACAGCCGTCCACGGCATGAACTCCAGGTCTGCCGACAGGCCGAAGGGCTGCATGGCGTCGCATAGCCGCGCATAGTGTTCGATCAGCCGGTTGGGTTCCGGGTCGTCGCCTGCCACCAGTACGGCCTTGGCGCCGAGCTGCGCGCCGACTTCGAGGAACGGCAGATAACGCTGCACGTCGAATTGCCCGTCGAGGCGGATCAATTCCAGATCAAAGACTTTGACCCCGGTGTCGTCGATGCGCGCGAGGGTTTCGCGCAACATCGGTTTGTCGTCCATCAAGGAATAGGCGACTGCCCCTGGCGCCACCGGCAGCAAACGCACGCCAGCCTGGTCATAGCCGGTGCGTGCAGCCAGTTCGATCATTTCCGGCGGGGTTAACGCGAGCGCGGTCAGTTGTGCAATGGAATAGCTGGCTTGCATGGCATGTCTACCTACAGTTGGCTTCAGTTGATGGCAGCGGGGATTGCCGACGCGTCGCGCTTGCGACTTTTGATCCACAGCGCTGTAACCCCGATCAGGGAAGGGATGGCGAGGAACAGGAAGACCTGGCTGAAATTCCATTGCGAGGCCAGCATCAGTGCACCGATCCCGGCGCCGCTGATCGCACCCAGCCGGCCAATGCCAGTGGCCCAGCAAACGCCGGTGGCGCGGATCTGAGTGGGGTAGAAGGAGGCGGCCAGCGCGTAGCCGCCGACGTTTACGCCGTTCAGAAAGTAGCCCAGTAGCAGTATCAACGGGCAGAGCACCTGCATGGTCGGCTGCTGCAAGGCGATCAGCACTGCGCAGGCGCCGCCGCAGAACACCGTGGCGCCGACCACCTTGTGGTGTTCCCAGCGGTCCATCTTCATGCCGACGGTGAAGTTGCCCAGCATGCCGCCGATCTGCAGCAACGAGCCCAGCAGCGCCGCCTGACCCATGCTCAGACCAGCATCGCGGCTGAGCAGCGGCAGCCAGCTCGACAGCAGGTACATGGTCAGCAGACCCATGAACAGAGTGATCCAGATCATGCAGGTGCCCAGGGTGAAACCGGGCGCGAAGAGGGCACTGACCTTGCCTGTCGCCTTGATCGCCGCTTCGCTGCTATGGAAACGCGTCTGGGCGTTGGCCAGGCCCGGAGCAACCTTGTTGATTTCCTTGATCAGGCGGTCCTTCAAGGCACTGTTCTGTGCCAGGAAGCGGATGGACTCCGGAAGGCTCAAGAGCAGCAGAAGGGCGAACGCAATCGGCAGCACGCCGCCGGCCACCAACACTGACCGCCAGCCGAAGTTTTCGATCAGCCACTCACTGCCCAAACCACCCAGCGCCGCACCAAAAGCAAAGCCGCAGTAGATGAACGAGACCATGTGAGAGCGGTAGCGCTTGGGGGCGTATTCCGAGATCAGGGTCGCCGTATTGGGCATCGAGGCACCCAGCCCAACCCCGGTCAGAAAGCGCAGTATCGTCAGGCTGGTGATCCCGCTCGACCAGGCGGAGGCCAGGCTCCAGAAACCGAACAACAGCACCGAGCCGATGATGACTGGCCTGCGGCCGAAGCGGTCGGCCAATGGCCCGGCAGTCAACGAACCGAATGCCAGCCCGAGCAGCCCGCTCATCATTACCGGGCCGAGGTCCTGGCGCAGCACGCCCCAGTCGTCGACCAGTGCCGGGGCAATGAAGCCGATCGCGGTGGTGTCGAAGCCGTCAAACACCAGCACCATGAAACCGAGGAACAGCACCAGCCACTGTCGGGTGCTCATCTTTCGAGCATCCATGAAGGTGCTCACATCTACTTCTGGAGGGTTCGCCATGGATAACTCCTGCTTTTTGTTTTTATGAAAATGCCTTTTCCGGTGATGGGCTGGCAGGTTGGCGCCAAGGCATTACCAGGGTCGGTAAGCCGATATTATCATAATTGGAAATCCATTCCATATTCATATTGGATTCCAATTCGTTTTTGGGCGCTGGCAATCCACGGCCTGTGAAGGGCCTGCTGTCGAGCAATTGCTAGGGAGCGGCGGCCAGGTCAGTAAGCCAGGCCGCGGTCAAGCGAGGTGCCGATCAGGCGGTGTGTTCGCTGATGTGGGAGGTCATCAGCGACAGCTTTGGGAGGCTGTCCAGGTTGATCGCGGTGATCTCTTCTACGGCGTCCAGCAACGCTGCCTTCAGCGCTTGCATGCGCTCGGCAGGGAGGCGGACGCTGGGGCCGGCGATACTGATCACGCCGACGACCTGCTGCTGCGAATCGCGAATTGCTGCAGCCATCGAGGCGGCGCCAATTTCAAAGCTCTCGTCGACGCTGGCATAGCCCTGCTCACGGGCGATCTTCAGGTTGTCGAGCAGGTGTTCGATGGTGGTGGCCGCATTGGGGCCATATTCGCCCGGTTTAGCCAGGCCTTGCCGGTAGACCAACTCCAGCGCGCGCTCGTTGCTGAGGCAGCTCAACCAGGCCAGGCCAGACGCCGTGCAGCAGAGCTTGGCCTCGGCACCCGCATCGGGATCGTAGCGCAGACCGGAGCGGCTGCCCTGGGCCTTGGAGATCCAGATCAGGTTATCGCCATCTACAATGCTCAAGCGCACAAGCTCGCCGGACGCTTGCGCCAGGCGCTCGAGTATCGGCCGGGCTAGGTCGACCATGTCGCTCTTGGACAGATGCTTGAGCGCCAGTGAAACCAGCTTCAGGGCAAGCACGTAATTGCCGTGCTGATGCTCCTGGCGCACGAAACCCTGTTCGACAAGGCAATTGAGCATGCGGTGGGTCGCGCTCGGCGGAATGTCCAAGGCTTCCGCTACTTGTTGAAGTGCCAGCCCGGAGCTTTTGCCGGCGAGCAACTCGATGGCATGCAGGCCGCGTTCAAGCGCATTGCTCATGTTGTTTCCTTAGGTTTGCGATAGATCAGCGGCCCATGGATAGTGGCAGCCACCTCCGGACAAATGTTATCCACGTTGAATTGCCGATTCATCCGGTTTTTTGGCTCAGATCCTGAAGAACTGTCTGTAGCAGCCTAATTGCTCACTAAGCATGTGGCTACCAGGGTGCACGGGGTGCCCGGCGGCCTTTGCAGTGCGTAACAGACGAGTCTCTGCAGGTTGCATGATGATATCTGCAACCAAGGCCCCGGCAGGCACGGCGGCAAGCTCTAGCGGAAGTGGATCATCCTCCGAGAGGCCTAGCGGCGTTGCGTTGATAGCGATATCGGCCACCTCAAGGTGGTGTGGCTGAGCAAGCTCGCATCGGCCAGGCCAGTGCTGGCTTAGTCTGGCGAGCAGTGCATCGGCTTTCAGGGCATCCGGTTCCTGTAGATACAATCGGCCCACCTCTGCTTGCAATAATGCGACAGCGATCGAACTACCCGCACCCCCACCACCGGCCAGTACGACGCGTTTCCCGATCAGGTCATACCCTTTGCGCTGAAGGCTCAAGGTAAATCCCGCGCCATCGAAGTTATCCGCTTCCCACCCGCCCTGTTCGTTGCGGCGCATTGCATTGGTGCTGCCAGAAACCTGCACGGCAACGCTCACCGACTCCGCGAAATCTCGAGCAGCAAACTTGTGCGGAATGGTGATCAGCATGCCGGAAAAATTATCCATCGCCTGGAGGCCACGTATCACGGTCGCGAGTTGCTCAGGCCTGGCATGCACCGCGATCATCACTGCGTCTACAGCTTCATCAGCGAATACTCTGTTGAGAAGCTCTGGAGCCTTGACCTGCTTCACTGGATCACCGATAACCGCAAAAATCCGGGTCTTGCCAGTTGGGCTGGGTATCAACAACTGTGACATCTATTCTCTCCTAGGGGGCTGTCCCAGGCTGCGTATCCCGCACCTAAGCGAAGCAGCAGGGTATGGCTCGCGAGGGTGTCAGCCCATTGCTGCGACCGAGCCACTCGATTGAGTCAGGGGCTATGATATAGAAAAAGGAATCGAATTCCAGTTGATAAGCTGATTCCGATCTTGTCCGGCTTTTTTGAGCCAGTTTCGACTTTCGCAACTGACCGCCTTGGCTGACGAGCAGGCTCAAGGTGGTTGAGAGCGCCAGCGCGGTGAACAAGCAGCCCCCATCCAAGCCGGTTGTGCGGCCGGTCGGCCTTTACCAGGCGTTCCTGTTCTGGCTCAAGCTAGGCTTCATCAGTTTTGGTGGGCCCGCCGGGCAGATTTCGATTTAGCGGTGCATTTGACCGGCCTGCAGCGGTAGTCTCGGTTGCTGTCGCTATTGCCCTGTTCTGCTTCAAGCTAACAGTGATCCTGGTTCTATTCGCTTGCGCCGGTGCAGGTTTGGCAGTCCATATGCTGTGGGTTTGATAGATGAGCGCGCTAGCGCAGTGACAGGCTAACGCTCGACTGCTTGCCAAGCATCACTGCCGCCGTTATCGCCGCTCGCGCCTGTGGGCTGTTCTTCCAGCAAGTTGACCCCAGCGCTGCCGAAGCCTGCGCCAGAATGTCGTCGACGCTCGAATCGCCCAACATCTGCAGTGACTCGATGCCCATCTGCTCAAGCCTGCTGATAACCGTCGGGCCTACGCCCTTGAGCGCCAGCAGGGCTGCGCGTTCGTCCGCTGAAAACGGCATGGGTACATCCTCTCTCCGTGAGTTTTGCCAAGCTTCACTCATATTCGAGGCCACCACAACCGAGGCAAGAGCGCGAGGTTTTACGCTTGGTAATCTTGCTGATATCTGCGCAAATTTGGCAGGGATCTCTCTTTATCTGGCTTTAAAGTCCTGCTTACGTGCTTTGCGGTGTATAGTGGCGGGCGAGTCCTCTCTCTGGGTGGCTCATCAGTGAGGTATCAGCATGTCCCAGTCTGCGACCCATCACGCTCAACTGCGCTTGAATGAGCAAATTGAGCAGTTCTTGTCCAAAGGCGGCGAGATTAAGGAAGTGCCAAGAGGCGTCAGCGGTTTCAACCCTGCCGCGCCCAAGGTGCACTGGACCAAGGCTCAGGCTGCCAAGACGCCGTGAGTCTGCTGTAACAGGTGTCCTTCGGCGCGTGCGCGTTTGCGCTGCGCTGGCTGGATGCCGAGTTGCGCGATTGCCGAATCACAGGCAAAGAAAACCCGCCAACGGTGGGCGGGTCTAAAGATCGTACGGAGCCTGTGTAGTATCTGGCCGGGCTTGTCAGTAAAACGTGAAGACGATGTAGCAAGATCATTCAGGTAATCTGCAGGCAAAAAAAAGCCCGCCGTAAGGCAGGCAAGGATTCTTGAAGGGAGCTCAGGCAGGGTGCAATGCCCTGGTTAAGTCGGGATTAACAGTTCAGCCGTTGACCTGCACCGATGATCGCTTTATACAGGCGAGCTATTCAAGGAGCCTGGCATGAGCGACGAACACGACCTCCACGAACCCGAACACGATCACCTGCTTGATCACGAATTCCTCTATGAAGACTTTGCGCCCGAGGCCGATGCCCAGGGTTTACTGGATGAGGTCGATGACAGCGACGACGACTACGACCATCCTGCCTGGCACGATGACGTAGACGACTGACTCACGCCAGCACGCAGATCAAGCCGAGGGCACGCACTCAGCGCCGATCCAGCGAGAATCTGCCAGCGCCCGTTACAGCGAGCAGCAGCAGGCCACCGACAATGCTCATGTTCTTGAAGAACTGCGTCATGTTGGCGCTGCGTTCAGGCTCGACCATGTTCCAGAACGGGTGGCCGATCAACGCGGTGCCGACCACGAACAGCGCGAACAGCATCGCCAATGGTCGCGTGTAGAACCCGAGAATCAGCACGATTGCAACGAAGAACTCCATGATCACTGCGATGGCTGCTGCCAGTGTCGGCGCAGGTGCACCTATCGAGGTGAAGTAGCTGACGGTGCCTTCAAAGCCTGTCAGTTTGCTCCAGCCCGAGAGCACGAACAGGATCATCAGCAGGATGCGTGCGAGCAGGATGATGGCATCGCGTTGACCAGCGAACAGGGTATAGCGCATGGCGGGGTACCAGTGAAGTTGGATGATTTCACTGTAGCAGGAGTTGCGGGCAATTCTTGCGCGCAAACAAAAGGCGCCCCATGGGGCGCCCTTTACGCAATAAGTGGTGCGAGTGGCGGGACTCGAACCCGCAAGGCTCACGCCGGCAGATTTTAAGTCTGCTGTGTATACCAATTCCACCACACTCGCACGCTTGAAAGGGTCTGCGCGACCGGCACGCTGTAATACAGGTGCTCTGCAATCAAGCGCGCTTTATAACCCATCGTTATAGATGCGTCAACAAAACACCCTCCATGCAGGCATTCCTGGCTGATCCCTGAGGGCTGTACTCAAAGCAATTGATAGTGCCATCAAGCCGCTGTTCACGACGTTTCAAGCGACCATGCTGCTCACTGCGAGCGAAATCACCAGCCTGAAGCGGCTCCGTCAGCTGGCTACTCGTCAAGAGCTTCGCTTAGCCTGTAAAGGGCGAGTAGACTCAACATTATGTTTATGCCTCAGCTTGTGGTGCCTGTGGAGTTTTCATGGTTTCAACCGACCCCCCGGACCAATCCGATATGACCGCCAACCGCTACGAGCAGCTCGTTCAGTCGGTGGTTGATTACGCTATCTATATGCTTGATCCCTCTGGCTACGTAGTGTCGTGGAACGCTGGAGCAGAGCGTATCAAGGGCTATAAGGCCGCCGAGATCATCGGCCAGCATTTCTCCGTGTTTTTCACGCCTGAAGACTGTGCCCTGGATCGCCCCGAGCAGATCCTGCGCAAGGCCCTGGAGCATGGCGTTGCCCAGGAGGAAGGCTGGCGCGTGCGTCAGGATGGCACGCAGTTCTGGGCGTTGGCTGCGTTGGACGTGGTGCGTGATGAGCAGGGCCAGATCATCGGCTTGGCCAAGGTTACGCGCGATATCACCGACCGGCGCGAGTCTGCGCTGCAGCTCGACGCGGTACGCGCGCAGTTGTTCCAGGCGCAAAAGCTCGAAGCCCTGGGGCAGTTGACCGGCGGGCTGGCGCATGACTTCAACAACCTGCTGACGATTATCCTCAGCTCGGCGCGGATGGCCAGCAACAGCCAGGATCCGCAGCGGGTTCAGCGCCTGCTGGAACACATCATCGATGCAGGGCAGCGCGGCACTCAACTGACTCAGCAACTGCTCAGTTTTGCCCGCCATCGCCAGTTGAGTTCGGCGAGCATTGCTCCGCTCGCACTGATTGACTCGACCCGTGGTTTGATCGAGCACGCGCTACCCGGCAGCATCGAATTCGAGCAGCAGCTGGCGGCAGAGCTGCCGTTGATCCAGGCCGACCCTGGCCAATTGCAGATGGTTCTGCTCAATCTGCTGTTCAATGCGCGCGATGCGATCGAAGGTGCGGGGCGGATTCGCCTCGAGGTCGATTGCGTGCAACTGGCAGGTGAGGTCGAGGGCCTGCACGGGCCGTTCGTGCGGTTTAATGTGCAAGACTCCGGCGTGGGTATCGAGGCGCATGTGCTGCCGCGTATCTTCGAGCCGTTTTTCACCACCAAGCCGTTTGGCAAGGGCACCGGGCTGGGTCTTAGCCAGGTGTATGGGTTTGCCAAGCAGAGCAATGGTGCCATCTGTGTGTCCAGCAAGGTCGGGGAGGGCACCAGTATGTGCCTGTACCTGCCGGCGGTGCTGAGCCCCCCTTAACGCGAACCCGACAGGCAGCGGCCATGGTTGAAGTACTCAAGCGAGTCGAGACAGGTATCGAAGGGCTGGATGCTTTACTGCGTGGCGGCCTGGTCGCTGGCGCGTCCTACGTCGTTCAAGGCCCGCCCGGGGCCGGCAAGACCATTCTCGCCAACCAGTTGGCGTTTGGCCACGTGCGCAATGGCGGGCGGGTGCTGGTGGCCACTTTGCTTAGCGAATCCCATGAGCGGTTGTTCCAGTGCCTGTCGACGCTGGAGTTCTTCGACCCGGCGCTGGTAGGCGATCAGATCCAGTTTGTCAGCGCGTTCGACACCCTCGAACAGGAGGGCCTGGATGCCGTGGTGCGGCTGATGCGTCAGGAAATTGGCCGGCAGCAGGCCAGCCTGCTGATCGTCGATGGCCTGCTCAATGCCCGCATACGTGCCGGAACCACGCTCGATACCAAAAAATTCATCTCCGAGCTGCAAGGGCATGCCGCCTTCGCGGGCTGCACTGTGCTGCTGCTGACCAGTTCGCGTCTGCAGGAGGGCAGCCCAGAGCACACCATGGTCGATGGCGTCATCGACTTGGGCGAGACGTTGGTTGGCAGCCGTGCCGTGCGTACTATTCAGCTGCGCAAGACCCGCGGCAGCGCTGCGTTGTCTGGCTTGCACGAGTGCCAGATCGATAGCGCCGGGCTGACGGTGTTCCCGCGTCTGGAGGCGCTCTACAGTCATCCCAGCCAATCTGGCTCGGAGACAATGGAATCTATCAGCACCGGCTCGCAAGCGCTGGACGACATGCTTGGCGGTGGCGTCAGTATCGGCTCGACCACATTGGTAATGGGGCCTTCGGGGATCGGCAAAACCTCTCTGGGCCTGGCATTCGTAGCGGCTGCGTCACCTGTGCAGCCGGCGGTGCATTTTGGCTTCTACGAATCGCCTACCCGATTGCGCCAGAAGGCCAGTGCCTTTGGTTACGACTTCGCTGAGCTGGAGCGCTCAGGGGCTTTGCTGTTGAGCTGGCAGCCAACCACCGAGGGCCTGCTCGATCAGGTCGGTGCGCGCTTGCTGAAACAGGTTGATAGCCTCGGTGCCAAGCGCGTGGTGATCGACAGCCTCGGTGCATTCAGCCGGCTGGCATTCGATCCGGCACGCATCAATGGCTTCTTCCGCGCCCTGATCGGCGAGCTGCGTGCCCGCGATGTGACGATGTTGATGACCTGGGAAATGCGTGATCTGTTTGGTGCCGAAGTCAGTGCGCCGTCACCCGACCTGTCGAGCATCGTCGATAACCTGATCCTGACCCGATTCGTCGAACTCGATAGCCGGCTGCGGCGCATGCTGTCACTGCTCAAGGTGCGCGACAGTGACTACGACCCTGCGCTCCATGAGCTGTGCATGGGACCGAATGGGGTGGTTGTGCGCAAGGCTTTCGAAGGTGCCAGCGCAGTGCTTAGCGGCACGCCTACTCAGTCGGAGGGCGGCTGACAGTCCAGCGATGAAGACCATTTTGATCGTCGATGACGAATACCTGATTGCCGAGATCCTGGGTTATGCCCTGGAGGACGAGGGTTTTCTGGTGGAAAAGGCCAACAATGGCGAAAAGGCGTTGGATCTGCTACGCCAGAAGCCTATTGATCTGGTGATTACCGATTACATGATGCCGAAGATGAATGGCCAGGAATTGGCCAAGGCGATTCGAGAGGATCCTGCGCTGGCACATTTACCGCTGATCTTGATGAGCGGCGCGCAAGCCGCGCAAGCAGATTGCAATTTGTTCGGTGCAGTATTTCAGAAACCATTTCATGCCAATGAAATGGTAGCCAAAGTGCGGGAGCTGCTGGGCGGCTGAGGGCCTGGCAAGATCCCGCATCGGCGGGCCGATCGGTCAAGCGCATCCGTGCGGCTTCAAGCGATGCAGGTTTCAGTGTTGCTCGTCGTGGGGCTTTTCCGGTGCGGGGCTGCCTGCCTGAATGCGTTTGAAAATCTCCTCGCGATGAACCTGAACATCTTTTGGCGCATCGATGCCGATCCTCACTTGCATCCCTTTGACGCCCAGAATGGTCACTTTGATATTATCGTCGATGACGATGCTTTCGCCGACCTTGCGGGTGAGTATCAGCATGTAGTTCTCCTTGGGTAATAACGAAAACCGTGCGGTCAGTTACCGCTGCGGCGGGAGCGTGTCCCTCTTCCTTCTCATTAAAGACGCTTTCGGAGGATAGTAATTCCCCCGTAAATAAAATCTGTTTCATGTCTCTAGCTGCAGGTGCCGGTTTTGCGGGTTGAAGTGCCCCGGCGGAGGTGCTCGGGGGCAAGAATAGGGGGCTTACGCGCAGATTGGAAATTTCTCTGCTTGATAGTGCATATAGACCCGCTCAATCGGACTCCTGCAGCGCCCGCAAAAAGTGCATCAAGGTCACTTCTTCGGGCTCAAGCCCCTGGCGAATGCGGGCTCGCGGCAGAGCACCGAGGCGCCCCAGCTGGAAGTGCTCAAGCACTGCCGGGTGGATGTAGCAGCGCCGGCACACTGCCGGCGTGTTGCCCAAGCGTGCGGCAACCTGACGCACAATCGCCGTGACCTGGCGCTTGGCTTCGGTTTCCGGCTCCCAGGCCAATGGCCGTAACAGATGCAGGGCCAGGCTGCTGCCGGCCCAGGTGCGGTAGTCCTTGGCGGTAAAGTCAGCGCCGGTCAGCTGTTGCAGAAACAGGTTGATATCGCTCGAGCCGATGCTGTGCCGCTCGCCGTTGTCATCCAGATACTGGAATAACGTCTGCCCGGGCAGTTCCATGCAGCGTTTGACCAAGCCGGCCAGCCGCCGGTCGCGCAAGGTAACGTTGTGCTCCACGCCGCGCTTGCCCCTGAACTGGAAGCGAATGGTACTGCCCTTGACCTCGACATGATCGGAGTTGAGGGTGGTCAATCCATAGGAGTTGTTGTCGCGCATGTACTGGCGATTGCCGACGCGGATCAGGGTCGAGTCGAGCAGGCTGACCACCAGCGCCATGACCTTTTCCCGGCCCAGCCCTGGGCGGCGCAGGTGGGCGTCGAGCTGCTTGCGCAATTTGGGCAGCACCTGAGCAAAGGCCAGCATGCGTCCGTATTTATGCTGATCGCGCACTTCGCGCCATTGCGCGTGATAGCGATATTGTTTGCGTCCGCGAGCGTCGCGGCCGGTGGCTTGCAGATGGCCCTGCGGGTCGGCGCAGATCCACACGTCGGTGTAGGCCGGTGGGATGACCAGCGCCGCGATGCGCGCAAGCGTCGCCTCATCGCGCACCCGTTCACCGTCCGCGTCCAGGTAGATAAAGCGATCACGCCATCGGCGTCGGCTCAGGCCAGGCTGGCTGTCGTCGACATAGTGCAGGGAACGGGGCAGCGGGCAATCGAGCATGGGGCGGCATCCAGCGACCAGGTGTCTGCTCAATGGACAACGCCGTTGGCGTGGATGCTCAGAGTAAAACAGCGACCGATTTGATTTGCGCCCATAGCGCCTGGCCCGGGTGCACGCCGAGCTGGTCGGCGGAGTAACGGGTGATGCGCGCCAACAGCGTGGTGCCGGCCGCATCCAGACTGACCAGCAGATGGGCCGGGTTATCGGCGGCGCGCAGCTCACGCACGCGCACGGGCAAGCGGTTGAGAATGCTCGACTGGCTGTCTGCCGCCAAGGCCAGGCTGACATCGCGGGCCTGGATCTTCAGCCGGTGCGTGCTGCCAACTTGCAGCGAAGGATGGGCGATACGCAGCGGTTGGGCATCATTGCCGGGCAAGCGCAGGTCGAACAATTGATAGTGCGGATCATGGCCGACCACCAGCCCTTCCAGCACCACCCCGGCATCGTCGCCCTGAGCCAACGGCAGGTCCAGCCGCGCCAGTGTCTCGCTGATGGGGCCGCTTGCAAGCACCTTGCCCTGCTCCAGCAACACCAGGTAGTCGGCTAGTCGCGCCACTTCATCCTGGGCATGGCTGACGTAGACCAGTGGAATCTGCAGCTCTTCATGCAGGTGCTCCAGATACGGCAGAATCTCGCGTTTGCGTGGTCCATCCAGCGCTGCCAGGGGCTCGTCCAGCAGCAGCAAGCGCGGGCTGCTGAGCAGGGCGCGAGCGATGCCGACCCGCTGCGCTTCGCCGCCAGACAAGGTGGCTGGACGGCGCTCAAGCAAATGACCGATGCCCAGTAGCGCACACGCCTGTTCAAGGCTGACCTTGCGCTGTGCCGCCGGCACCCGGCGCCAGCCGAACTCCAGGTTGGCGCGCACTGACAGGTGGGGAAACAGGCTGGCTTCCTGGAATACATAGCCGATCGGGCGCCGATGTGGCGGGAGGAAAAACCCGCTGGCACTGTCTTGCCACACTTCACCGTTGACCTCGATGTAGGCGCTCGCCGCACGCTCCAGACCCGCCAGGCAACGCAGGCACGATGTCTTGCCCGACCCGGAATGGCCGAACAAGGCGCTGATCCCTGAACCTGGCAGTTGCAGGTCGACATCCAGGGTGAAATCGTCGCGCGCCAGGGTCAGCCGCGCCAGTATTGAAGCACTCATCTCAACTCCAGCCGGGCTTGCCACGGCGCCCCGCGTACAGCAGGAGCAACACCAGGAACGAGAACACCAGCATGGCTGCGGCCAGCCAGTGTGCTTGTGCGTAGGCCATCGACTCGACATGGTCAAAGATCTGCACCGACACCACGCGGGTCTTGTCAGGGATATTGCCGCCGATCATCAACACCACACCGAACTCGCCAACGGTGTGGGCAAAGCCAAGGATGCTGGCGGTGACGAACCCCGGCCGAGCCAGCGGCAGCACGACATGAATGAAAGTGTCCCAAGGGCTTGCACGCAGCGTGGCAGCGACTTCCAAAGGCCTTGATCCAATCGCGCTGAAGGCGTTTTGCAGGGGTTGCACCACAAACGGCATGGAGTACACCACCGAACCAATTACCAGGCCGGTGAAGCTGAATACCACGCTGCCCAGGCCCAGTGCCTGAGTGGCTTGGCCCAGCCAGCCGTGCGGGCCGAGGGCGATCAGCAGGTAAAAGCCGATCACCGTCGGCGGCAGCACCAATGGCAGAGCGACCACCGCGCCGACCGGGCCGCGCAACCACGAGCGGGTCCGCGCCAGCCACCAGGCAATCGGTGTGCCTATGACGAGCAGAATCAGAGTAGTCAGGCTGGCCAGTTTGAAGGTCAGCCAGATCGCTCCGAAGTCTGCAGCATCAAGCGGCATCAGATCTCATAACCATAGGATTTGATCACGGCTGTGGCCTTGGGGCCTTTGAGGTAGTCGATAAACGCCTTGGCAGCGGGGTTGTCCTTGCCCTTGTTGAGGATTACCGCATCCTGGCGGATCGGGTCATGCAGGCTGGACGGGACGATCCAGGCCGAGCCGTTTTCGACTTTGCCATCTTTGTAGATCTGCGACAGGGCGACAAAGCCCAGCTCAGCGTTGCCGGTGGAAACGAACTGGAACGCCTGGGTGATGTTCTGGCCTTCGACGAGCTTGCCTTTGGTGGCTTCAGTCAGGTTCAGCTTAGCCAGCACCTGAGTCGCTGCCAGGCCGTAGGGAGCGGTCTTGGGGTTGGCGATTGACAGGTGCTTGTAGTCATTTGTTTTCAGCACTTCGCCTTGCGCGTCGACGTAGCCTGGCTTGGCAGACCAGAGTGCCAAGGTGCCGATGGCGTAGGTGAAGCGCGAGCCTTCAACGGTCTGCTTTTCTTGCTCAAGCTTGGCCGGAGTGCTGTCATCGGCCGCCAGGAATACTTCGAAAGGTGCGCCGTTGTTGATCTGCGCATAGAACTGGCCCGTCGCGCCGAAGGAGGCCACAAGCTTGTGCCCGGTGTCCTTCTCGAAGTCTTTGGCAATCGCCTGGATCGGCGCGGTGAAATTGGCTGCGACGGCAACTTGAACTTCATCGGCCCAGGCATTGGTGCAGGCGAGCAGGGTGGCCGCCGTTGCAGCCAGGTAGGGCAAACGCATACGCATGAGGCAACTCTCCGAGAGCAGGTTGTCGTTATATACGGGACTATATAGCGAGAGTCGACTCTACGGGAAGGGCCATAATCGCGGGATCGAATCAGCGCCCTAATTGCTCCAGCGCGCGCTCGGCAATGTCTCTGGTCAGCTCTGTCGCAGGCAGGTGTCGGCCAAGGCGCAAAGCCTGGCCGGCCCACAGATTGCTGAAGTCACTGCTGCCCGCGCTATCGCTGATCGCCCGCAGCGGCATCAACGCGCCGCCTGCCAGGGGGAAGGCGGGGGCCAGATCGCTCATCGGGCCAAGGTCGCGCATGATGCGGTTGTTGATGCCACGCGCGGGCCGCCCGGTGAACAGGTTGGTCAGCGCTGTGTCACTGGCGGGGGCGGTATCCAGCGCCTGGCGGTGGGCTGCAGATACCTTCGCCTCCGGGCAGAACAGGTAGGCAGTGCCGATCTGCACCGCCGAGGCGCCAAGAGCCAGTGCGGCCACCAGGCCGCGGTGATCGGCAATGCCACCGGCGCCGATCACCGGCAGTCGCACTGCGTCGACAATTTGCGGGATCAAGGCGAAGGTGCCGATCTGGCTGGTGATGTCATCGCTGAGGAACATGCCGCGATGGCCGCCGGCTTCATAGCCCATGGCGATGATCGCATCGCAACCGTGCTGTTCCAGCCAGAGCGCCTCCTGCACCGTGGTCGCACTCGACAGCACTTTGGCGCCGGTGGCCTTGACCCGCTGCAGCAGGCTGGCAGTGGGCAGGCCGAAGTGAAAGCTGACCACCTGCGGGCGCAGTTCTTCAACCAGTTGGCAGCTGTGCTCATCGAATGGCGCACGGTTGGATACCGGCGTCGGCGCGGCGAAATCAGCGCCCAGCTCCTGATAATACGGCTGCAGGACCTGCTTCCAGCGCAGTGCGCGGGCTGCATCAGCGGGCGGCGGTTGATGGCAGAAGAAGTTCAGGTTCAAAGGCCCTGCGCAGGCGGCGCGGAACGCTGCCACTTCACTGCGCACCTGATCCAGGCTGAGCATGGCGCAGGGCAGAGCGGCCAGGCCACCAGCCGTGCCCACAGCGATGGCCATGGGTGAGCCGGTGGCTCCGGCCATCGGTGCTTGCAGGATCGGCACATCGATGCCGAGCAGATCCAGGATACGGCGGTCTGGCCAGTTGCTCATGTGCACTCCTGTCAACTCTGTTTCAACTCGGCGCCCAGCCAGGGCCAGGTTTACAGGGCCTTGCTGACTTTGATGTCGCTGATCTTGGCGACGTCATCGCCATGGATCTGTTGCAGCGCCAGGCGCGCCTGCTCTTCGGAGTTGTCCGGCATCACGGCGAAGTCGAAGCGTTGCTCGCCATCGAGCTTGTATTTGATCACGTACTTGATGTTCTGGGTCATGGCGGGCTTATCTCAGTTGCGACGACGAGCGACGCACGATTTTGATCTTGTGCGTGAAGGTTGGCTTGCGCGTGACCGAGATCGGCCGGGGCGTGGTCGTGTCGAGGGTGATGTTCCAAAAACCGGTGCTCGGCACGACGATCTTCGCCGGGAACTGGTCGAACGCGCCGCCATGGTAGGTGTGACGCCCGCCATTCTTGAAACTGCGGAAATTGGCGTCGTTCATCAGGCGAATGTTGCAGCGCTGGGAGCACTCGATCACGACAATGTCGTCCTCGTTGAGGTGCTCGCGCTGGTGTACGAATTTCATGTGATGCTCCGCAAAGTTTATTCGTGCAAATGCGCAAGATATCACGATGTAGCGGTACACTCCCGCCCCTGATGGCCGGGGTAGGGATAAATCCGCCAAAGCAGGGAGCAAACCCGCCCGGTTGTTGTCATACACATTCTTTAAAGCAGGCAGAGGTATTCCAATGAAGTGGGCGGTGGCGGCGATGACCTTGACTCTGGGCGGCTGTGTAAGTGTCGCTGAGCTGGAGCAATCGCGAGAAACCATGGATGTGATGTCTGGCAAGGCGCCTCAGGTGTACGCCGACTGTATCAAGGCCGAGTTGGCGAGTAGCCGCGACGCACTGGTGCAGGAAAAGCGCGGCGACGGCCTGCGTTTGATCGTGCCGCAGAAGCTGACCGCGGGTGCGGGTCCTGCTGCGTTGATTGACATCGACAAGCGTGGTAGCGGCAGCAGCATCAAGCTGCGCGAGCGGCTGAACAACTTCCCGCTGCGCTTGGGTGATGTGCGCGCAGCCACGACCAAATGCATCTCCGGATCTTGATCCAGCTCAGCTAAACGGCCATTTAGCGGGCCAATTGTCATGTTCTTGTCCGGTAGGCGTTGTTGCCTGCCGGAGGATAAGCCTACTATTTTTGTGCTTATACCTTTTAAGCCTAAGCTTATAACAAGGAAATGGAGCGTCCCGTGATGAATCCGTTGAGTCGTTTTGCGATCAGCACTGCGCTGATCCTGGCCTGGCCCGCGGCGCATGCCGCCGAAGGCCAGAAAATCTTCACCCAGGGTGGGGCCAACCCCGCTGCGATGGCCTGCCTGGGCTGTCATGGTCCCGATGCCAAGGGCATCGCCGCTGCAGGGTTTCCGCGGCTGGCCGGCTTGTCGGCCGGGTATCTGAACAAGCAGCTGCAGGACTTTCGCAGTGGCAGCCGCAAACAGCCGGTAATGGAGCCGCTGGCCAAGGCCTTGAGCGCGCAGGAAGCCAAAGCTGTCAGCGAGTACCTGGCCAGCCTGCCGAGTGACCCGGCACCTGATCTGCGTCGCCAGCAGATTGCCACCGACCCGGTGTCGCGCTTGGCCCTGTACGGCGACTGGGACCGGCAAATCCCGGGTTGTGTGCAGTGCCACGGGCCAGGCGGCAGCGGTGTCGGTGAGCACTTCCCGCCACTGGCGGGGCAGCCTGCGGCGTACCTGGTGGCGCAGCTCAATGCCTGGCGCGACGGCAGCCGTAGCAATGACCCCAATCAGTTGATGGTCGGCGTGGCCAAGGCCATGACCGATGCCGAGATCACGGCAGTTGCCGAGTTCTTCGCCCATCCACTGGCCCAGGAGGTCAAGCCATGAAGCCGATCATTGCCACCCTGTTGTTGGCCATGGGTAGCGCCCAGGCTGCCACGCCGATTGCCATGGAAGATCAATCCCAGCTCAAGGTGCCCGGCACGCAGGCCACAGTGCAGTTCGCGCCGCCCGCTGAAACCCAGATCCCGGACAACGCCTTTGGCCAGATGGTCCGCGAGGGCCATGCCTTGTTTGTCGATACCCGCCGGCTGATGCCCGAGGCTGTGGGCAACGGCATGAACTGCAGCAACTGCCACCTTGATCAGGGCCGTATGGCGTTTTCTGCGCCGCTGTGGGGCGCTTATCCGATGTACCCGGCATATCGCAAGAAAAATGACAAGGTCAACACCTTCGCCGAACGCATCCAGGGCTGCTTCCAGTTCAGCATGAACGGCAAGCCGCCTGCGGCGGATAGCCCGCAGATGACCGCACTGAGCGTTTACTCATACTGGCTGTCGACCAATGCGCCGACCGCGGTCGAGACACCTGGCCGTGGTTATCCCGAAGTGCCTCAGCCCAAGGGTGGGTATGACTTCAAACGCGGCAAGCAGGTGTATCGCGAGCAATGTGCGATCTGCCACGGCGATCAAGGCGAAGGCCAGCAGGTGGCAGGTGAATACGTGATGCCACCGCTATGGGGCAAGGACTCCTACAACTGGGGCGCTGGCATGCACCGGATCAATACGGCGGCGTCGTTCATCAAGTACAACATGCCACTTGGCAAGCCCGGCAGCCTCAGTGATCAGCAGGCATGGGATGTCGCTGCATGGATCAATCGCCACGAACGGCCGCAGGACCCGCGCCTGGTGGAAGGCTCAGTTGAAAAAACCCGATTGAAGTTTCATGCCAATGATGGCGTCAACCTGTATGGGCAAAAGGTCGAAGGCATGCTGATCGGGCAGGGGATAACCCGGTAACGCTTGCGGTAGACACTTCTGATGCGCGTCTTTTTGCGTATGCACTGGCGTGAAAATGACGCGCTTCGAAGCGGGTTCAGGGTTACCAGAGCCCGCTGTCAGCGGGCCAAACCTGCCGGCAACAAGCTGAATATTTGCGATCCGTTGGAACTAACTACACTGGGGTATCTCTATCATGGCAGCGGTCGCTTCAGGCTGGGCATTGTAAGGTGCGCGCCGCCTGATTAGACTGCGCCGAATTTCGTACGCTAAGCCCTTGTTAAGGACGTATATGATCAAGAAATGCTTGTTCCCGGCAGCCGGCTATGGCACCCGCTTCCTGCCAGCTACCAAGGCCATGCCCAAGGAAATGCTGCCAGTGGTAAACAAGCCACTGATCCAGTATGGCGTCGAGGAGGCACTGGATGCCGGCCTGAGCGAGATCTCCATCGTGACCGGTCGTGGCAAGCGCGCGCTTGAAGACCACTTCGACATCAGCTATGAGCTGGAAAACCAGATCAAAGGCACCGACAAGGAAAAATACCTGGTCGGTATTCGCCGTCTGCTCGACGAGTGCTCGTTCTCGTACACCCGTCAGACCGAAATGAAAGGCCTGGGCCATGCCATCCTGACCGGCCAACCGCTGATCGGCGACGAGCCGTTTGCGGTCGTGCTGGCGGACGACCTGTGTGTCAACCTCGACGGCGATGGCGTGCTGCAGCAGATGGTCAAGCTGTACAACCAGTTCCGCTGCTCGATCGTTGCCATTCAGGAAGTCGATCCGCAGGAAACCAACAAGTACGGCGTTATCTCTGGCGAGATGATCCGCGACGACATCTACCGTGTTAACAGCATGGTCGAGAAACCAGCACCGGAAGATGCCCCGTCGAACCTGGCCATCATCGGCCGCTACATCCTGACCCCGGACATCTTCCAGAAGATCCGTGAAACCGAGCCAGGCAAAGGCGGCGAGATTCAGATCACCGACGCGCTGATGAAGCAGGCGCAGGAAGGCTGTGTGATCGCCTACAAGTTCAAGGGCAAGCGCTTTGACTGCGGTGGCGCCGAAGGTTACATCGAGGCGACCAACTTCTGCTTCGAGAACTTCTACAAGGCTGGCAAGGCTTACTAAGCCTGCAGGCTTGCAGCCCGTATGAAAAACAGCCACCCTCTTGGGTGGCTTTTTTGTGGAGTCTGGATTGTGACTTACGATTTTGATCTGTTCGTGATTGGTGCCGGTTCCGGCGGTGTGCGTGCCGCGCGATTCGCGGCGGGTTTTGGCGCCAGGGTCGCTGTGGCCGAGAGCCGCTACCTGGGCGGTACCTGTGTCAACGTGGGCTGCGTGCCGAAAAAGCTGATGGTGTATGCCGCCCACGTCGCTGACGAAATGGAGCAGGCTGCCGGCTTCGGCTGGACGCTGGAAGAGGGGAACTTCGACTGGGGCACGCTGATTGCCAACAAGAATCGCGAAATCGAGCGGCTCAATGGCATTTACCGCAACTTGCTGGTCAACAGTGGGGTGACCTTGCTTGAAGGCCATGCGCGACTGACGGGCGCCAATGAAGTCGAAATAGACGGTCAGCGCTACTCAGCCAAGCATATCCTCATCGCTACCGGCGGTTGGCCGCAGGTGCCGGACATCCCTGGCAAAGAGCTGGCGATCACATCCAACGAGGCGTTCTTCCTCAAGCAGCTGCCCAAGCGCATTCTGGTTGTCGGCGGCGGCTACATCGCGGTCGAGTTTGCCGGCATTTTCCAAGGGCTTGGCAGCGCCACCAGCCTGCTTTATCGCGGCGACTTGTTCCTGCGCGGCTTCGACGGCTCGGTGCGCACTCATCTCAAGGACGAATTGGACAAGCGCGGCGTTGACCTGCAGTTCAATAGCGACATTCAACGGATCGATCAGCAGGCAGATGGCAGCCTCAAGGCCACCCTCAAAGATGGCCGTGAGCTGCTCACCGACTGCGTGTTCTACGCGACAGGCCGCCGGCCGATGCTGGACAACCTTGGCCTGGAACACACGGGTGTGGAACTCGACGAGCGTGGCTTCGTGCATGTCGATGATCAGTACCAGACCACTGAGCCTTCTATTCTGGCAATTGGTGATGTCATCGGTCGAGTCCAGCTCACCCCTGTGGCGCTGGCTGAAGGCATGGCCGTTGCGCGGCGTCTGTTCAAACCGGAGCAGTACCGACCGGTGGATTACCGGAACATCCCCACCGCGGTGTTCAGTCAACCGCCGATTGGTACGGTTGGCCTGACCGAGGAACAGGCCATTGAGGCGGGTCACAAGGTGCAAATTTTCGAAAGCCGCTTCCGAGCAATGAAGCTGACCCTCACCGAGATTCAGGAGAAGACCCTGATGAAGTTGGTGGTGGACGCCGATACCGACAAGGTGCTGGGTTGTCACATGGTCGGGCCAGACGCGGGAGAGATCATTCAAGGCCTGGGTATTGCGCTCAAGGCAGGCGCGACCAAGGCGCAATTCGACGACACTATTGGCGTGCACCCTACAGCGGCCGAAGAGTTTGTAACCATGCGCACGGCAATGCGCTGATCCTGCTGGTGGGGTCAGGGGCCGACCTGCCATCTGGAGGGGTCAAGCCGGCACGCTCAGGTGGACCTCAGCGTGCAGTCCTGGAGCGGTTTCCGCGGCCTTGGCAGCCAGTCGGCGGCGGTCGACTTCGAGTTGCGGTTGCGCTGCCAGCCGAGCACAAAACGACGGTCAGTGCAGGTGCTAGCGCAGCTCGAAGATGCCAGCGGTGGTGGCGCAACTGACAACCTGCAACTTGCCGGCGAATCAAGTGCTACGGGCCTGGTGGTGCGTCTGATGCGCAGTGATGGTGGCTTGCTGCAGTTGGGCACCACTCGGCATAACTTGGCCAGAGTGCGACTTGGGGACGACTTTGTGCGGATAGGCCTGCGTGCGGCGTATGTGCAGATTGCGCAGAGCGTTCGGCCCGGAGTGGCTAGGGCGCGTGCCACTGTGCTGCTTTCCTATGGATGAAAAGATCTATCGGAATAAGCTGCTTATAGCCAAAACCAATCAGCAGCATGAGCTTTGCCAATGAGCCATCGCCGGTTCAGGTGGTTAGTATTCTCCCCGTCAACCACTTCTTAATCCCATGACGGAGCTTCTCTCATGCCTATCATCAACAGCCAGGTCAAACCGTTCAACGCTACTGCCTTCCACAACGGCGAATTCGTTCAGGTCAGCGAAGCCGACCTGAAAGGCAAGTGGGCTGTCGTGTTCTTCTACCCAGCTGACTTCACCTTCGTCTGCCCGACCGAACTGGGCGACCTGGCCGACAACTACGCCGAGTTCCAGAAGCTGGGCGTGGAAATCTACGGTGTGTCGACCGACACCCACTTCACCCACAAAGCCTGGCATGACACTTCGGAAACCATCGGCAAGATTAAATACCCGCTGATCGGTGACCCGACCCACGTCATCTCGCGCAACTTCGACGTGCTGATCGAAGAAGCTGGCATGGCTGATCGCGGTACCTTCGTGATCAACCCAGAAGGCCAGATCAAGATCGTCGAAATCAACGACGGTGGTGTAGGCCGCGACGCCAGCGAGCTGCTGCGCAAGGTCAAAGCTGCCCAGTACGTTGCCGCTCACCCAGGCGAAGTCTGCCCGGCCAAGTGGAAAGAAGGCGAAGCCACCCTGGCCCCTTCGCTGGACCTGGTTGGCAAGATCTAAGATCGTGCGCCAGTCGCGGGCGGTGAACAGCCGCCACAGCTGAAGTCATCACCGCCCCGCCAAACGCCCGGGCACTTTTGCCTGGGCGTTTTTGTTCACCCTGATTGCTCAAGGAATCGCCCGTATGTTGGACGCCACGCTTAAATCGCAACTGAAAACCTACCTGGAGCGGGTCACCCAGCCGATCGAGATCGTAGCCTCCCTCGACGACGGTGCGAAGTCCCGTGAAATGCACGACCTGCTGGTGGAAATTGCCGGCCTGTCGGACCTGATTACCTTGAACAAGGACGGCAGCGACACGCGCCGGCCCTCGTTCTCGCTGAACCGCCCAAGTGCTGATATCAGCCTGCGCTTTGCCGGCATCCCCATGGGCCACGAATTTACCTCACTGGTGCTGGCACTGCTGCAAGTCGGCGGCCATCCGTCCAAGGCCAGTGCCGAAGTGATCGAGCAGATCCAGGCGCTGCAAGGCGACTTCACTTTTGAAACCTACTTCTCGCTGTCGTGCCAGAACTGCCCGGACGTAGTCCAGGCGTTGAACCTGATGGCGGTGCTCAACCCGAATGTGAAACACGTGGCCATCGACGGTGCGTTGTTCCAGGACGAAGTTGAAGCACGCAAGGTCATGGCCGTGCCGAGCATCTACCTCAATGGCGAAGTGTTTGGCCAGGGCCGCATGGGCCTGGAAGAAATTCTTGGCAAGATCGACACCAGCTCCGGCACACGCCAGGCCGAGAAGATCAACGCCAAAGACGCTTTCGATGTGCTGGTGGTGGGCGGTGGCCCAGCCGGCGCCGCAGCTGCAATCTATGCTGCGCGCAAAGGCATCCGTACCGGCGTTGCCGCCGAGCGTTTCGGCGGCCAGGTGCTCGACACCATGGCGATCGAGAACTTCATCTCGGTGCAGGAAACCGAAGGGCCAAAACTGGCCTCGGCGCTGGAAGAGCACGTCAAACAGTACGACGTCGACATCATGAACCTGCAGCGCGGTGAGGCATTGATCCCGGCTGCTGCTGGCGGCCTGCACGAAGTGCGGCTGGCCAGCGGCGCTTCGCTGAAGGCCAAGACCGTGATCCTTGCCACCGGTGCACGCTGGCGCGAGATGAACGTGCCTGGCGAGCAGCAGTACCGCGCCCGCGGTGTTGCCTACTGCCCGCACTGCGATGGCCCGCTGTTCAAGGGCAAGCGCGTGGCGGTGATCGGTGGCGGCAACTCAGGGGTGGAAGCGGCCATCGACCTCGCCGGTATCGTCGCTCAGGTGACATTGATTGAGTTCGACAGCCAGCTGCGTGCAGATGCGGTGTTGCAGCGCAAACTGCACAGCCTGGCCAACGTCAAGGTGATCACCAGTGCGCTGACCACCGAAGTGTTGGGGGATGGCGAAAAGGTCAACGGCCTTCGTTACAAGGACCGCAACAGCGATGAGGTGCATGACATCGCGCTGGAAGGGATCTTTGTACAGATCGGCCTGCTGCCCAACACCGATTGGCTCAAAGGCACGGTCGAGCTGTCGCCGCGTGGCGAGATCATCGTCGACGCCAAGGGCCAGACCAACATCCCTGGTGTGTTCGCTGCCGGGGACGTCACCACCGTGCCGTACAAGCAGATCGTGATTGCGGTGGGCGAGGGTGCCAAGGCCTCGCTGTCCGCCTTCGATCACCTGATCCGCAGCTCGGCGCCGGCCTGACGTAGACGCCTGCTGCGCTGGCTGGGTTCAGCCTTCCAGCAGGGCCAGGCGTTCTTCCAGTGCTGCAATTCGTGCCTCCAGCGCGCTGATACGTTCTTCAGCGATGCTAGGGGCCGAATTGCGTTCAGCGCCGCCTTGCTGGCGCGCCGCAAGAATAGCCTCGATCTCTGCCGGATCACCCAGCGCGTGGGTATAGCGGTCTTCCCGCTGGCCAGCCTGACGCGGCAGGTGAACCGCTAGCTCACGTGAAATCAAGCGCTCGAGCTGATGCTGGATCTGTTGGTCATCCTCGAACTCATGCAAGCGGTTGCTGCGGGTCAACAACTCGTTGATCGTCTGCGGCCCGCGCAAAAACATCAAACCCATCAGCACCAGCTGCGCGGGCACCAGTTCCAGCGCCTTGTCTACGCGTTGCTCCCAGCGGTCAGCGCGGCTGCCCATCTGCAGTTTGGTAAAACCACGCCCTTCGAGCGCCCGCAGCGCCTGGCCGACCTGGCCTTGAGAGAGGTTCATCACCGGTTCGCGGCTGGTCTTCTGGTTACAGGCGACCACCAGCGCGTTGAGGGTCAGGGGGTAGGTCTCAGGGCTGGTGGCCTGCTTTTCGATCAGCGAGCCGAGGATGCGGATCTCGGTGCTGTTGAAGCGGCCTTCACTGGCGTTGTGTTGTTCTGACATGGCCCTGTCTCGTTGCGAGGAAAGGCCACTAGCCTAGGTAAAGCGGCGCCGTTAAGCAATTGCCAGCGGCGCCGCCTTATCACTCAGGCTGCGCGTCGCTCCTGGGCCTCACAGGCGGCGGCGGTGAAGATCACATCGGTCGAAGAATTCAGCGCCGTTTCAGCCGAGTCCTGCAGCACACCGATGATGAAACCGACGGCGACCACCTGCATGGCGATTTCACTGGGAATGCCGAACAGGCTGCAGGCCAGTGGGATCAGCAACAGAGAACCACCGGCTACGCCCGATGCGCCGCAGGCACACACCGCAGCCACTACGCTGAGGAGCACGGCAGTGGGCAGATCGATACTGATGCCCAAGGTATGCACGGCCGCCAGGGTCAGCACGGTGATGGTGATCGCCGCGCCGGCCATGTTGATGGTTGCGCCAAGCGGGATCGAGACCGAGTAAGTATCTTCATGCAGGCCGAGTTTTTCCGACAGTGCCAGGTTGACCGGGATGTTGGCGGCCGAGCTGCGGGTGAAGAACGCCGTGATGCCGCTCTCGCGCAGGCACATCAGCACCAGCGGGTAGGGGTTGCGGCGGATCTTCCAGAACACGATCAGCGGGTTCATCACCAGCGCGACAAACAGCATGCAGCCGATCAATACCGCCAGCAGGTGCAGGTAGCCAAGCAGGGCGCTCAGCCCCGACTGGGCCAGGGTCGCTGCGACCAGGCCGAAGATCCCCAGCGGCGCAAAACGAATGACCACGCGCACGATATAAGTCACCGCATTGGACAGGTCGTCGACTACAGTGCGGGTGGCCTCGCTGGCATGGCGCAGGGCGATCCCCAAGCCGATGGCCCAGGTCAGTACGCCGATGAAGTTGGCATTGAGCAGCGCCGCTACCGGATTATCGACAGCGCTGAGCAGCAGGTTCTGCAGCACTTCGGTGATACCGCCCGGAGCGCTCAGCGACGCCTCACTGGCGCTGAGCAGCAGGGTCGAGGGGAACAGCATGCTGGCGATCACGGCGACCACGGCTGCGCCAAAGGTGCCCAGCAGGTACAGCCACAGGATCGGCCGGATATGGGTTTGCTGGCCGTGCTTGTGGTTGGCGATCGAGGCCATCACCAACACGAACACCAGCACGGGCGCTACCGCTTTGAGCGCACTGACAAAAACCTTGCCGAGAAACGCCAGGTCCAGCGCCACGGCAGGCGCGAGCAAGGCCAGGGCGATGCCGGCGATCAGGCCGATGACGATCTGGGTAACCAGGCTGGTGCGGGTGAACAGGCGAAGAACAGGCAGCATGTGCAGCGAATCTCAGGGATTTGGACGGGCGCGACTGTACCATAGACCAGCGCTCCCGGCCGCTACCTACCAGTGGAACAACTCTTTGCGCGCACCCTCGGTAATCGCGACGATCCCCGGGTGTTTGACCTTGCGCTCTACCGAGATCGCATAGAACGACTCGTTGACCGCCTCGGTATGGCCGATCAGCACCACTGCATATTGGCGGCACACCTCATCGGCAATCACGCTGGGCGCAACGAAAATGCCGCTGCCGGACTGACCGAAGGCCTGCATCAAGGCACTGTCATCGAACTCACCGACGATCCGCGGCTGCACCTGCTGCTCGGACAGCCAGCGCAGTAAGCGGCTGCGTACCACTGTCTCCTGACCTGGGATCAGCAACGGCGCATCATTCAGACAGGCCGGAAATGCACCCGAGTATTCTGCCGCCAGAGCTGGGGTGGCAAAAAAGCTCAAGCCGCATTCGCCGAGTTTCTGGCTGTAGCCTTTGATATCCAGATGGCTGGGCATGGGGCTGTCGGAAATCACCAGGTCCAGACGCTGGATGGCCAGGTCGGCCAGCAGCCGCTCGAGCTTGTCCTCCCGGCAATTGATGCGCAGGGCGCCGTCCAGCTCCATGGTCGGCGCCAGCAAGCGATAAACGATGGACTTGGGGACCACATCGGCAACGCCGACGCGGAACAGGATCTGCTCCTGCGGCCCGGCGCGCAGCATGGTCTCGAGCTCGCTGCCGATCTGGAACATCTGTTCGGCGTAGACCAGCGTCTGCCTGCCGCTCTCGGTCAGCTCAAGCTGACGCCCGACGCGCTGGAACAATTCCAGACCATGGGTCTGCTCGAACAGGCTGATCTGCCCACTGATGGTTTGCGGCGTCAGATTCAGCTGCTCACTGGCGCGGGCAATACTGCCGGTGCGTGCGACTACCCAAAAATAATGCAGCTGCCGGTAATTGAGCATGGTTGTTTCCGGATTCGTAAAAAACGAAGTATAGCCGCTAAAAAAACGAATTTTCCGGATGTTTCCGCTTCATTAGAATGCCTTTCATCAGGCGCCACGTGCTGCCCGGACATGACAAGTGAGGATCCCATGCTACAACTGAAATCCATCGGTACCCCGTTGGTGCTTGCGCTGGCGCTGTTCAGCCTGGCCGGGTGCGATCAGGCTGAGAAATCTGCCCAGCAGGTGCTCGATCAGGCGGCGCAGTCTGCCAAGCAGGCCATCGACAAGACCAATGAGGCCGCTCAGCAAGCGTTGAATGACGTCATTGGCGGCGAGGGTGAGAAATCGGCCAAGCCCGCCGATGGCGAAGGCAAGACCCAGGACATCTGACCCACAACTGCGAACATAGCCCTAACATAGCCAGAAACAGGATTGATTCATGGAATATTTGCTGGAACTCGCCGCAAGCCCGACCGCCTGGGTAGCTTTGGCCACATTGGTGGCAATGGAAGTCGTGCTCGGTATCGACAACCTGATCTTCATCTCGATCCTGACCAACAAGCTGCCTGTCGAGTACCGCTCCAAGGCGCGCCGGATTGGTATCAGCATGGCGTTGATCATGCGCCTGGCGTTGCTCAGCACCGTGGCCTGGATCGTTCAGTTGACCGATCCGGTAATCGAGATCTTCGGCAATACCTTCTCCTGGAAGGACATGATCCTGATCGCCGGTGGCCTGTTCCTGCTGTGGAAGGCAACCAAAGAGATCCACGAGAGTGTCGATCCGCACGGTGCCAAGCATGAGGCCACGGTCTCGTCCACCGTGACCCTGGGCTTCGCCGCAGCTATCTTCCAGATTCTGCTGCTGGATATCGTGTTCTCGGTCGACAGCATCATCACCGCAGTTGGTATGACCGAGCACTTGCCGATCATGATCATCGCTGTGGTGGCAGCTGTTATCGTGATGATGGTGGCCGCCGATCCGCTTGCCAACTTCATCAACGACAACCCGACCGTCGTGATGCTGGCCTTGGGCTTCCTGATCATGATCGGCATGACCCTGATCGCCGAAGGTTTCGGTGCCCATGTGCCTAAAGGTTATGTATATGCAGCGATGGCGTTCTCGACTGCGATCGAGATGCTCAACATCTTTGCTCGCCGCGCTCGCCTCAAGCGTGAGGCTGCACAGGAGTAAGGTGCGCGGGGCGCTTGGCGCCCCATTCGCAATGGCAGTTTCATCAAGCGACCGCGTATGCTTTCAAGCTGCGCGGTTTTTTGTTTTGCGCTGACGCGATGTCAGTGCGCTGCAGCGGGCTGACGGGCGCGTTGCACGGGCAAGGGCTTGGCCTTGGCCTGAACCGGCAGTGGATGATGCGAATGCCTGCGGACAATGCGCAGAACGCCCCATAACATGGCAGCGGCCACACTCAGCCACATACCTACCAACAGCAGAATTCCCATAGTCAGGCTCATGTGTGCCTCCTTCTCTCGGGCTTGCCCCAGGCTTACCTTCCAGATACTTACTTAGTCTAGCGCTACCCTCATGACGTTCAATTGAGCTTAGGTCGAACCCTTGGTCCGATTTGTTACTAGCCTGCGTCGGGCTATTCCTGCGCGCGCGTCCGCCCTATGATCAGAGACCATCGCCGGATGCCAGACCGGCTTCAGACAAGTGAGTGTCCATGTTGCAAGCTTCCCGCAAGTCGTTGCTCAACCCTTCACAGCGCCTGCTCGCTGCATGCCTGCTGGCGGCCAATCTGGTTGGCTGCGCCGGCGCGCCTCCAGCGGATGTAAAAGGCTTGCCGCAGCGGGTCGAAATCAGCAGCGTGCCGTTCTTCCGCGGCAACGCCAATCACAGCGGCGCCATGGCGCTGGCGGTCATGCTCTCGCAGCAAGGCATTCGGATCACCCCGGGCTTGCTCGACAAGCCGCTGAAGCTGCCTGAAGCAGCCGAAGCGCTGGAAACATCGATCCCGCCTGTGGCGCGTGATTACGGCATGCTGGTGTATCCGCTGGACAAGCGTCTGGATGCATTGCTCGCCCAGGTGGCGGCGGGCAACCCGGTGCTGCTGCGTTATCAAGAGGGTTCGGCGTGGTGGAGTGAGCCGCGCTATGCGGTACTGGTCGGCTATGACAGCTACAAGCAGCGGGTGCTGCTGCGTGCAGGGATGCAGCGGCGGCAGATGATGTCGTTCGACGCTTTTGCCAAGGCGTGGGCGGAGCAGGGTAGTTGGGCAGTGTTGATACAGCCACCGCAGCAACTGCCTGCACAGGTTGATCGCCAGCGCTGGTTGCAAGGCGCCGATGAACTGGCCCGGGCAGGGCAGGAAATGGCGGCCAGACAAGCCGTCAGCAGCCTCGGCCAGCCCTGAACGCAAACGGCCGGCGCTGATGGCCGGCCGTCTTCATCCGCTATGGATCAGAAGCCCAGACGATCGCGCAGGCTGTAATACCACGCACCCATGGCGCTGAATGGTACCCGCAGCAGTTGGCCACCCGGGAACGGGTAGTGCGGCAGGCCGGCGAATGCGTCAAAGCGTTCGGCCTGGCCGCGCAGCGCTTCGGCCAGGACCTTGCCCGCCAGGTGGGTGTAGGTAACGCCGTGGCCGGAGCAGCCTTGCGAGTAGTAGATGTTGTCGCCTATCCGGCCGACCTGAGGCAGACGCGACAGCGTCAGCAGGAAGTTGCCGGTCCAGGCGTAGTCGATCTTGACGTCCTTGAGCTGCGGGAATGCCTTGAGCATCTTCGGCCGGATGATCGCTTCGATGTTGGCCGGGTCGCGTGCGCCGTAGACCACGCCGCCGCCGAAGATCAGGCGCTTGTCGCCGGTCAGGCGGTAGTAGTCGAGCAGGTAGTTGCAGTCCTCGACGCAGTAGTCCTGCGGCAGCAGGGTACGTGCCAACTCATCGCTGAGTGGCTCGGTGGTGATCACCTGAGTACCGCATGGCATCGACTTCGAGGCCAGCTCCGGCACCAGGTTACCCAGATAAGCGTTGCCGGCAACGATGATGTACTTGGCGCGGATCTTACCCTGCGGGGTGTGCACGACAGGGTTGGCGCCGCGCTCGATGCGTATGGCTGGGGTTTGTTCATAGATCACGCCGCCCAGCGACTCGACCGCAGCCGCTTCGCCCAAGGCCAGGTTGAGCGGGTGAATATGGCCGCCGCTCATGTCGAGCATGCCGCCTATATAGCTTTCGCACGCGACCACTTCACGGATGCGCTTCTGGTCCATCAGCTCCAGTTGGGTGTGGCCATAGCGTTCCCACAGGCGTTTTTGCGATTCCAGGTGGGCCATCTGCTTGGGCGTGATGGCCGCGAATACGCCGCCGTCCTTGAGGTCGCACTGGATGTTGTACTTGGCTACGCGCTCGCGGATGATACGCCCGCCTTCGAAGGCCATCGCGCCCAGCAATTTTGCTTCGCGCGGGCCAACAGTGCGTTCGATCACGTCGATGTCACGGCTGTAGCTGTTGACGATCTGGCCACCGTTGCGGCCGGATGCACCAAAGCCAACCTTGGCAGCTTCGACGACGGTAACCTTGAAGCCGTTCTCCAGCAGGAACAGTGCGCTGGACAGGCCGGTATAGCCCGCACCGATTACGCAGATGTCGGTTTCCACCTCACCCAGCAGCGCCGGACGTGGCGGCACCGGGTTGGCCGAGGCGGCGTAGTAGGACTGTGGGTAGGGGGTATTAGCCATGCTCGAGAGACCTCGTGTTTTATATTTTTAACGAATGTACCGATGCTATCAATAATAATAAACACCCGCTAGTCGTACGGTGAAAATCCTTTACGCAGCGGTGGCGCGTGACTATTAGTAAATATTTTTATGATTCAGTGGCTTAGCGTGGAAAAAACAGTTGACAGGGTTTTTGGATTCCGTAGAATGCGCCCCACGACAGGCACATAGCTCAGTTGGTTAGAGCACCACCTTGACATGGTGGGGGTCGTTGGTTCGAGTCCAATTGTGCCTACCAAATCGAAGAGGGGTGATCCGTAAGGGTCACCCTTTTTTCATTTGCGCTGCCGTTGGTTGCTGATACTGGTGGTCAACCAGAGTCTCAGGGGCGTGCGCCAGAGTTCGCCGCTCGGTGGCGCAAAGGTTTTGATTTTCTTCAAAAAAAAGCTTTACAGGGCTGCGCTTCACTCGTAATATGCGCCCCACGACAGGCACATAGCTCAGTTGGTTAGAGCACCACCTTGACATGGTGGGGGTCGTTGGTTCGAGTCCAATTGTGCCTACCAAACTTGAAGAGGGCGATCCGAAAGGGTCGCCCTTTTTGCATTTGCTTCGCGCCTGAAACACCCTGCGGCAGCCTGCCCATCGGCGCTAGCCAGCCATCATGGTAGAATCCGCGCCTTCGATTCTGGAGTTAGACGCGTGCGTAAACTTGCGGTGGTAACAGCAATGCTGGCCTTGGCGGGCTGCAACAATGAAGTGGATGGCGTGCACAAACAGGTGGCCGAACACCTGAGTAATCCCAAGACCGCCAAATTCGCCAACGTGCGCTTCGATACCGATGGCTCGATCTGCGGTCAATTCCGTGGCAAGGACGCTGACGGCAAATTCGAGGCTTACCGCAGCTACGTTGCAATCAAGCGGGATGGCCAGTACCAGATCATCGTCGACGAAACCGGCGACGACCTGCGCATCCGCGAGATCTGTGGTGGTGCCGAGCTGCAGCGTCGCGCCGAAGCCCTGGCCGATCAGCCGGCGCCAGAGGGCTGGGATGTCGAGGTGGTGCAGGGGCCGAACATGGGGGCTCTGAGCGACATGACTGCGCGCCTCATAGAGAAGGGTATTCCCTCTTCGGTCGAGTACCGTGATGGCAAGCCGGTGGTGCTGCTGGGTCCATTCGCGACCAAAGAAGAGGCGCAGGCGCGCAAGGCGGATGTGATGACGCGTCAAGGCACTGACTCTGTGGTGATCCAGCATGGCGCCCAGCGCTGATAAGTGACTGATGAGGCAGGCGGGGTGTGCCTGAACGCGATCGTTGGCTATGCTTGGCTAAGCGGGCGCTGAACAGGGAGGGGTCGCATGTCTACATTGGAACGGGCCATCGCTGTAGCCGCCAAAGCCCACGAGGGGCAGTACGACAAGGGTGGGGCGGCCTACATTCTTCATCCGCTGCGGGTGATGATGCGGGTGTCCACACCTGAGCAGCGTATTGTCGCTGTACTCCACGATGTACTCGAAGACACGTCCCTGACGGTATCAGACCTCGCTCTTGAGGGTTTCCCGCTGAAAATCCTCGCCGCCTTGCTCTCGCTGAGTCGACGTCCTGGCGAGAGCTATGAGGCGTTTGTGATTCGGGCAGGCGCTGACCCTCTGGCACGAGAGGTCAAGCTGGCTGATCTGGCCGATAACAGCGACCTTAGTCGCATCGCCTGCCCAGGTCCCGCTGACCTTGCCCGGCTCAGCCGCTATCAACATGCCAGTGCCTATCTGCAAACCTTGACTTGAACGCTGGCCTCGGTTGCGCTGTCTACTTTATCTGGCGCATTTACCCGCTTGGTCGGTAATATGCCCGACCTTGAAGCTGGGTAACTCAAGAGGTAGCAATGGATCGAGAAGGCCCTGCGGAGTGGGTCGAAGCGATGGTCAGGCCCGACCGTCTTCAGGTTTTCCCGACTGATGCCTCGGAGCGTCTGCAACTGGCTCTCGACGCTGGCGCCATTATTGGTACCTGGCTGTGGGACATTCGCAACGACTGCGTGACGGCTGACGAGCGCTTCGCCCGCTCATTCGGGCTGTCTGCAGAACGCTGCACCAGCGGCATTCCGATCTCCGAGGCGTTCGCCTCCATCCACGAGCAAGACCGCGAACGGGTTGGCCGCGACATCGAACAGGCCATGGCTCGCGGTGGGCGCTTTCGCTGTGAATATCGTGTTCGCCAGGACGACGGCTGCTATCGCTGGGTAGAGGCCAATGGTCGCGCCGAGCTCGATGAGCAGGGCATGGCTGTGCGCTTTCCAGGCGTGCTGATGGACATTGAGGGGCGGCGTGTTGCCGAAGCTGAGCGCGATCGCGCAAACGCCTTGTTGCGCACGTTCACGGCGGCAGTGCCTGGCGTGGTGTACGCCAAGGACCGCCAGGGACGGATGCTGGTCGCCAACCACGGCACTACGCAGCTGATCGGCAAGCCTCCCGAGGTTTACCTCGGCAAGACCGACCTGGAATTTCTTGAAGACGAAGCGCAGGCGCGCCAGGTCATGGCGAACGACCAGCGCATCATGGACAGCGGTCAGGCTGAGCAGATTGAAGAGCGGGTCGACATGCCGGACGGTTCTGTAGCCGTATGGCTGTCGGTGAAGGCGCCGTTGCTGAGCGACGCCGGTGAAGTGATCGGTTTGATCGGCTCCTCGATGGATGTCACCGCGCGAAAGAACGCCGAATCCGCCTTGCTTGAGCTAAATCGTACGTTGGAAGCCCGCATCAGCGTCGCCGTTGCCGAGCGCGAGGCGGCTCAGGCTGCGCTGCGTCAGGCACAGAAGATGGAGGCTGTGGGCCAGCTGACCGGGGGTATCGCTCACGATTTCAACAATCTCCTGGCCGGCATCAGCGGTAGCCTCGACTTGATCAGGCTGCGTTTGAATCAGGGGCGCACGGCCGATCTGGAGCGTTACCTGGGCGTTGCTCATGGTGCCGCCCAGCGCGCCGCTGCCCTTACCCATCGCCTGCTCGCGTTCTCCCGTCGGCAGACGCTGGTGCCGGTCGAGACTGATGTGCATGCCTTGATTGGCGGCATGGAGGAGCTGATCCGGCGTACGGTCGGGCCGGCAATCAGCCTGAAGGTGGAGTTGGCAGCGCAGGCCAGTGCTTGTCTGGTCGACCCGGCGCAGGTTGAAAACGCCTTGCTCAATCTGTGTATCAATTCGCGCGATGCCATGCCGGGTGGCGGCAGGATTCTGATAAGCACTCGCGACCAGCGGCTGACGACTGGGCCCGAGCTTGATCCAGAGTTGAGCCCCGGCAACTACCTGAGCATTTGCGTGGCGGACAGTGGTACCGGCATGAGCGCCGAAGTGCTCGGCAAGGCCTTCGAGCCGTTCTTCACGACCAAGCCGGTTGGCGCCGGTACCGGGCTTGGCTTGTCGATGATCTATGGCTTTGCCAAGCAATCCGGTGGCCAGGTGAGGATCGAGTCAGAGCCGGGCAAAGGCACGCGAGTGCTGCTGCAGTTGCCGGGCCACACCACTGCGGTGGACGCCCCGCAGGCGCAACCTGGCGAGCGTGCCGAGCCCACGGCCGCAGCTGGCGAAACGGTTTTGGTGGTCGATGACGAGTCCTCCGTGCGCATGTTTGTCAGCGAAACCCTGGGCAGTTACGGCTATGTGGTGATCGAGGCGGCGGACAGCCTGGCAGGGTTGCAACTGCTGCGTTCGGACATCCGCATTGATCTGCTGGTGACCGACATCGGTTTACCCGGCGGGCTTGACGGGCGGCAGATGGCGGAGGCGGGCAGGCAATCGCGGCCTGACCTGCCGGTGTTGCTGATGACGGGCTATGCGCAGCCTGAAGTGCTCGATCGTCAGCCGCTGGAGTCGACCATGGCGATACTGACCAAGCCATTTGCCCTCGAGGCACTGACCTCGCAGGTCAATGCCTTGCTCAGGCCGCAAGCGGGCGATGCTACCGCCAAGGCTTGAGTCCCTGCTCAGTCTTCCTTGGGTACAGTCCAGAAGATCTGCACGCCGCCATCATCCCGGTAGGCAAGGGTGACATTGTCGTTTTCAGCTATCTCTTCGAGTAGCGTTGCCCAGTCATCCGGCAACTCGTGCTCCAGCCGAAAGATCAACGCAGACTTGCTGCGCTGGGCGGTAGGGCTGTTGATGATTTTCTGAATGCGCTCGCCCAGTTGTTGGTATGGGCTGGGGGTGGCTTGAGAGGCAGCGGCCATCGGGGTGTTCCTTGTTGTGCTGTATGTGCGTACAGTATTTCACTGTAGGCAATTTCGCAACAACCTCGTGAGCCTTGGCCCAAGTGACTGTCGCGGGCCATGCAGCCCGCGACAGCGGTGAGCAAAGCGTTGCTCGGCTCAGGCAATCAACAGATCAATATTCCCAGAAGATCCGCTGCAGCTCTTTGCTGTCTTGGGTCTTGGTCATTGCGACCATCGCCAGAATCCGTGCTTTTTGCGGGTTCAGGTCGTGGGCGACGACCCAGTCATTCTTGTCATCCGGCTGCTCGGCGTTGCGCAGTACGAAACCGCCCTGGTTGACGTGGGAAGAGCGAATGATCTGCACGCCGTTTTTACGCAGCTCCTGCAGAGCCGGTACCACACGTGACGATACCGAACCGTTGCCCGTGCCGGCATGAATCAGCGCCTTGGCGCCGTTTTGCGCAAGGGCCTTGTACGCGGTGTCGGTAACGTTGCCGTAGCCGTAGGCGATGTCTACGGCAGGCAGGCTGCTGATTTGCTTGATGTCGAACTCGGAGTTGGAGGTGTGACGCTTGGCTGGCAGGCGGAACCAGTACGATTTGCCTTCCACGACCATGCCCATCGGGCCCCAGGCGCTCTTGAACGCTTCGGTCTTGATGTTGATCGACTTGCTGACATCACGGCCGGATTGGATTTCGTCGTTCATGGTCACCAGTACGCCTTTGCCGCGCGATTGCTTGTCGCTGGCGACGGCTACGGCGTTGTAAAGGTTGAGCATGCCGTCAGCCGACATTGCGGTGCCCGGGCGCATCGAACCGACCACTACGATTGGTTTGTCGGTCTTTTCTACCAGGTTGAGGAAGTAGGCGGTTTCTTCCAGGGTGTCGGTGCCGTGGGTGATAACGATGCCGTCGACGTCGTTGCTGTCAGCCAGCTCGGCGACGCGTTTGCCCAGCTTGAGCAGGTCGTCGTTGCTGATGCTTTCGGATGCGATCTGCATGACCTGCTCGCCGCGCACATTGGCCAGTTGAGCCAGCTCCGGTACGCCGGCGATCAATTTGTCGATGCCTACCTTGGCGGCCTGATAGGTAGCGCTGTTGGCGGCGCTGGCGCCGGCGCCGGCAATGGTGCCGCCGGTGGCGAGAATCACCACATTGGCGAGCTTTTGTTGCTGCTCGGCTTCTTTGGCAGAAACTGCAGTCGGCAGGATCAGCAGCAGGGCGAGGGCGCCCGGGGCAAATGTCTTCAGTGCGGTTTTCATCGTTATTGTTCTCTCGATCTTCCTGGTGAGATTTATATGTCGCACAGCTTAGCAGGCAGGTTTCATACCAACGCAGCGGCGTGTCTGGGTTGAGCCACTCCCGGCGGGAGTTCGCTCATATGCCGAGACAAATCCAGCGATGGGATGTATTCGGCTTACCGAACGGATACAGGTAAAGTTGTTCGGTTTTCCGTGGCCAATCCGCGTAACCTGCTGCTGGCCCCGGTTTGCCAAAACAGCGTCTCAGGCAATTGACAAAATCATGGCTTGTTTCCATAGTGGCTTAACGCAAACGTTTGCGATCCGATAAAAAACACAAGATTCGGAGTCATCTCATGAAACTGCCGTTCCCCGGTCGTCTGCTGTCCCTCGCTATCGTCTCCTCGTTGGCGCTCGCACTGCCCCTGGCAGGTCAGGCTGAAGAAAAACCCAAGGTCGCTCTGGTCATGAAGTCGTTGGCCAATGAGTTTTTCCGCACCATGGAAGACGGCGCCAAGGCCTACCAAAAAGAGCACCCTAACGACTTCGACCTGGTAGCCAACGGCATCAAGGACGAGTCCGACACCAGCAACCAGATCCGCATCGTCGAACAGATGATCGCCACTGGCGCCAACGCGCTGGTGATCGCGCCGGCTGACTCCAAGGCGCTGGTGCCGGTGATCAAGAAAGCCATGGATGCCGGCATCACCGTCATCAACATCGATAACCGCCTCGACCCCGAAGTGCTCAAGAGCAAAAATCTCAGCGTGCCCTTCGTTGGCCCTGACAACCGCAAGGGTGCCAGGCTGGTCGGCGACTATCTGGCCCAGCAAAAGCTCAAGCCAGGTGATCAGGTGGGTATTATCGAAGGCGTCTCCACCACTACCAACGCCCAACAGCGCACGGCTGGTTTCCAGGACGCCATGCAGGCGGCACAGATCAAGGTCGTTTCGGTGCAGTCTGGCAACTGGGAAATCGACAAGGGCAACGCGGTGGCGGCGGCCATGCTCAATGAGTATCCAGAGATCAAAGCGCTGTTGGCCGGCAACGACAGCATGGCGCTTGGGGCTGTCTCGGCTGTGCGTGCCGCAGGCAAGAAAGATCAGGTTCAGGTAGTCGGCTATGACAACATCAACGCCATCAAGCCGATGCTCAAAGATGGCCGCGTGCTCGCCACGCTCGATCAGGATGCCAAGAAGCAAGCCGTGTATGGCATCCAGGCTGCGCTGCAGATGATCAAGGGCGAAAAAACCGCTGTCGATGCCGACAATGTCATCCAAACCCCGGTTGAATTGATCACCAAGCCGTGATCCAGGCAGGAGACCCGGCCATGTCTGCATCGGCCACGCAAACGGTGCTCGCGGTCAGCGGGCTGGGCAAGAGCTACGCCCAGCCTGTGCTGGCTGACGTCGAGCTGGAGCTGTACGCCGGCGAAGTGCTGGCGCTGACCGGTGAGAACGGCGCCGGCAAAAGCACGCTATCGAAGTTGATCAGCGGCCTGGAAATTCCCACCGTTGGGCACATGAGCTACCTCGGCCAACCTTACAGCCCTGCCAGCCGCAGTGCGGCAGAGGGGCTTGGGGTGCGTATGGTGATGCAGGAGCTGAACCTGCTGCCCACCCTGACGGTTGCCGAGAACCTGTTTCTCGACAACCTGCCCAGCCGTCTCGGCTGGATCAATCACAAGCGCCTGCGCCAGTTGGCGGTCGCCGCTATGGCGCAGGTGGGCTTGGACGCGATTGACCCGGATACCCTGGTCGGTGAGTTGGGTATTGGCCATCAACAGATGGTCGAGATCGCCCGCAACCTGATTGGTGATTGCCGGGTGCTGATCTTCGACGAGCCTACGGCGATGCTCACTGCCCGCGAGGTCGAGCTGCTGTTTGTCCAGATCGAGCGCCTGCGTCAGCGCGGCGTGGCTATCGTGTACATATCCCATCGCCTTGAAGAGCTGCAGCGTGTGGCCCAGCGCATCGCGGTGCTGCGCGATGGCAAGCTGGTGTGCGCCGAGCCGATCCAACGTTACAACAGTGCCGAGCTGGTCAACCTGATGGTTGGTCGTGACGTGGGCGAGCATATCGACCTGGGCAGGCGCCAGATCGGCGCGCCGCTGCTCAAGGTCGACAAGCTCAGCCGTGCCGGCAAGGTGTGCGAGGTTTCATTCGAGGTGAGGGCAGGGGAGATCTTTGGTATCTCCGGCCTGATCGGCGCCGGCCGTACCGAACTGCTGCGGCTGATCTACGGCGCCGACCGCGCCGACAGCGGCAGCGTTGCCCTTGGTCAGCCGCCGCAGCCGATCACTGTCGACTCGCCCAAGGCCGCTGTGCGTGCTGGCATTGCATTGATTACTGAGGATCGCAAAGGTGAGGGGCTGCTGCTGACGCAGTCGATCAGCGCCAATATTGCCCTCGGTAACCTGGGCGCCGTGTCCCGTGCTGGGGTCATCAACAGCGCTGCCGAAACAGCCTTGGCCGAGCGCCAGATCAGCGCCATGCGCATTCGCAGCGCAAGCCCAGCGCAGGCTGTCAGTCAGTTATCCGGTGGCAATCAGCAAAAGGTGGTGATTGGCCGCTGGCTCGAGCGCGACTGCCAGGTACTGCTGTTCGACGAGCCAACCCGCGGTATCGACGTTGGCGCCAAGTTCGACATTTATGGCCTGCTTGCCGAGTTGGCGCGCCAGGGCAAGGCGCTGGTGGTTGTTTCAAGTGACCTGCGCGAGCTGATGCTGATCTGCGATCGCATCGGTGTGCTCTCTGCGGGGCGCCTGATCGACACCTTCGAGCGCGATGCCTGGAGCCAGGATCAACTGCTTGCCGCGGCTTTCGCCGGTTATCAACAACGTGATGCTCTGCTGCATGAAGCAGCTCCCAGGATGGACCCATGAACAGCTCTCCCGTCGACACTCCCGCTCGCCGCAGCGGCGCCTATCTGGGCCTGGGTACTTACCTGGGACTGGCCGGCGCATTGCTGGCAATGATTGTGCTGTTCTCGTTTATGAGCAGCCATTTCTGGTCGTACGCAACCTTCAGTACCCTGGCCAACCAGATCCCCGATCTGATGGTGCTGGCAGTAGGCATGACGCTGGTGTTGATCATCGGTGGCATCGACCTGTCGGTGGGCTCGGTGCTGGCCTTGGCAGCCTCGGCAGTCAGCGTGGCAATTCTGGGGTGGGGCTGGAGCGTGTTGCCCGCTGCGCTGCTGGGCATGGCAGTCGCCGCCCTGGCTGGCAGCGTCACTGGCTGCATTACCGTGGCCTGGCGTATTCCATCCTTTATCGTCTCGCTCGGTGTGCTGGAAATGGCCCGTGGCCTGGCCTATCAGTTCACTGATTCGCGCACGGCCTATATCGGCGATGCCTACGCCTGGTTTTCCAATCCAGTAGCATTTGGCATCTCGCCAGCCTTCATCATCGCCTTGCTGGTCATCGTCGTTGCCCACCTTGTACTGACACGCACAGTGTTCGGCCGTTACCTGATCGGCATTGGTACCAATGAAGAAGCTGTACGCCTGGCCGGGATCGACCCGCGGCCCTACAAGATCATGGTGTTCACCCTGATGGGCCTGCTCGCCGGCCTCGCCGCGCTGTTCCAGATTTCTCGTCTGGAGGCCGCCGACCCGAACGCCGGTGCTGGCCTTGAACTGCAGGTGATTGCCGCTGTGGTGATCGGCGGTACCAGCCTGATGGGCGGGCGCGGTTCAGTGGTCAGTACATTTTTCGGAGTGCTGATCATTTCGGTGCTGGCCGCCGGGCTGGCTCAGATCGGCGCTTCCGAACCAACCAAGCGCATTATCACCGGGGCGGTCATTGTGATTGCCGTGGTGCTCGACACTTATCGCAGCCGGCGCGCGAGCCGGCGGAACTGAAACCATGGCAACCATCAAAGATGTCGCGGCAATGGCGGGGATTTCCTACACCACCGTTTCCCATGTGCTGAACAAGACCCGTCCGGTCAGCGAACAGGTGCGCCTGAAGGTCGAGGCGGCCATCGCCGAACTCGACTACGTGCCCAGTGCCGTAGCCCGCTCGCTCAAGGCGCGCAGTACCGCCACTATCGGCCTGTTGGTGCCTAGCAGCGTCAACCCGTACTTTGCCGAGCTGGCCCGGGGCATCGAGGATGGCTGCGAGCGTAATGGCTACTGCGTGATCCTGTGCAACTCCGACGACAATCCGCAAAAGCAGCGCAGCTACCTGCGCGTATTGCTGGAAAAGCGCATTGATGGCCTGGTGGTAGCGTCAGTCGGTGAAGACAGTGACTTGCTGCAGAGCCTGGCCTGTGTGCGCACGCCGATGGTCATCGTCGACCGCGCGCTGGAGGGCGTAGATGCCGACCTGGTGCGGATCGACCACGAACAAGGCGCTTACCTCGCCACCCGTCACCTGCTCGAGCTCGGCCACCGCGACATCGCCTGTATTGGCGGGCCAGCCGAGACCGGGGTCAGCCAGTTGCGCGTGGCCGGTTTTCATCGGGCTATGGCCGAGGCGCAGGCTGAGGTCAGCGCAGCACGTGTGTTGCACTGTGATTTCACCAGCCCAGGCGGCCACGCTGCTGCGGCGCAGTTGCTTGACGGCCGGCGGCCCACGGCGATTTTTGCCGGCAACGACATGATCGGCTTTGGCGTCCTGCGCGCGGCCGCCGAGCGCAATATCAGCGTGCCTGGCGAGCTGTCGGTGATCGGTTTCGATGACATCGAGCTCAGTCGCTACGTATACCCGCCGCTGACCACTGTAGGCCAGTCGATTCGCGAGCTGGGCGAGAGTGCTGCCGAATTGCTGCTGTCGCGCATCGCCAGGCCGCGGCACGAAGCCCCGGCCGAGCAGCGCATCATCGCCCCGCGCATCATCATGCGCGAATCTACCGGGCCACGCCCGGACCTGTTCAATGATTACCGCTAAGGACTTCCCATGCATGCCAAGGTAGTAGTGGTCGGCAGCCTCAACATGGACCTGGTGGCCCGCGCCGAGCGCTTGCCGCGAGCCGGCGAGACGCTGACCGGTGACGGTTTTTTCACGGTGCCCGGCGGCAAGGGCGCCAACCAGGCGGTGGCCGTGGCGCGCCTCGGCGCCAGCGTGGCCATGATAGGCAATGTCGGTGATGACGCCTATGGCCCGCAGCTGCTACAAGCGCTGCAGGTCGAAGGCGTTGATTGTCAGGCAGTGGCTAGCTGCGCGGGTGTTTCCAGCGGAGTGGCGCTGATCGTGGTGGACGCTGCCAGCCAGAACGCAATCGTGGTGATCCCCGGTGCCAACGGCCTGCTCAGCGCCGAGTCGGTGCAGCGCGCTGACAGCTTGTTGCAGGCTGCTGATATCGTCATCTGCCAACTGGAAGTGCCCCAGGCAACGGTCGCCTGGACCTTGGTCCGAGCCCGTGAGTTGGGCAAGACGGTGATTCTCAATCCTGCCCCCGCTACCGGCCCGCTGCCGGCAGACTGGTTTACCAACATCGACTACCTCGCGCCCAACGAAAGCGAGGCCCAGGCCTTGACCGGCATTGCGGTGAGCGATCAGGACAGCGCCCGCCGCGCTGCCGAGCAGTTGCTCGCGTTCGGGGTCGGCAAGGTGATCATGACCCTCGGTAGCGAGGGTGCTTTGGTGGTGAGCGCGCAAGGCTGCCAGCACTATCCGGCAACGCCGGTCAAAGCGCTCGACACCACTGCGGCCGGTGACACCTTTATCGGTGGCTTTGCCGCTGGCTTGGCGCGTGGGCTGAGTGAGGCTGAGGCGATCACCCTCGGTCAGCGCGCGGCCGCCATATCGGTCACTCGTGCGGGTGCGCAGCCCTCGATTCCCTATCTGGCGGAGCTGCAGCCATGAAAAAGACCGCTCTGCTCAATATTGCTCTGTCGCGCACGATTGCCGGTCTGGGTCATGGCGACATCGTGGTGATCGGTGATGCCGGCTTGCCGGTGCCGGTTGGCGTGGAATTGATCGATCTGGCCATTACCTCGGGCTTGCCGGACTTTGCCAGTGTACTGCGGGTGGTGCTGAGCGAAATGCAGGTCGAACGGCATGTCTTGGCGGCCGAGCTGTTCGAGGTCGCGCCACCGGCGTTGGCTGAAATCCAGCAGCTCAGCGCGCTGGGCTTGCTCGGCGTTCGCGAGCAGATGCCGCACAGTGAGTTCAAGCTGCTGAGTCGTCAGGCCAAGGTCATTGTGCGCACCGGGGAGTGCAAGCCATTCAGCAATATCGCATTGGTCGCTGGCGTCACGTTTTGACCTGTTGGCTTCGATCCGCCGTGGCGCGGCCTGAATTTGCAAACTGTTGGCGCAGGAGTGCCTTATGTTGAAGAAACTGCTGCAAGGAGCCGTCCTCATGGCCGCTGTAACCACCTCGGCGCTGCACGCCGCCCCGCGCGAGTTGATCATCGACACCGACCCTGGTGCCGATGACCTGGTGGCGCTGTTTTTGGCGATGGCATCACCCGGGGAGCTGAACATTCGCGCGATCACCACGGTTGCCGGCAACGTGCGCCTGGAGAAAACCGCCCGCAACGCGCGTCTGGCCCGTGAGTGGGCTGGGCGCGAAGACATACCGGTCTACGCCGGTGCTGGGCGACCTTTGGTGCGCGCGCCCATCTACGCCGCTGAGGTTCACGGCGAGGAGGGCATTACCGGCGTGCAGGTGCATGAGCCAAAGCAAAGCTTGGCCGCGGGCAATGCGGTGCAGTATCTGGTCGATACCCTGAGCGCAGCCAAGCCACACAGCATCACCATCGCCATGCTTGGCCCGCAGACCAACCTGGCCTTGGCGCTGATCCAGCAGCCAGGGATCGCCCAAGGCATCAAGGAAGTCGTGGTCATGGGCGGCGCCCACTTCAATGGCGGAAACATCACGCCAGTCGCTGAATTTAATCTGTACGCGGACCCGCATGCCGCTGAGGTGGTGTTGGCCAGTGGCGTCAAGCTCACCTATCTGCCTCTGGATGTCACCCACAAGCTGCTGACCAGCGATGCTCGGCTCAAGCAGTTGAGCGCGGTCAACAACCGCGCCAGCAAGCAGGTCGTGGACATCCTCAACGCCTACATTCAGCATGACATGCAGCTCTACGGCATGCCCGGCGGGCCGGTACATGATGCGAGCGTCATTGCTTATCTGCTCAAGCCAGAGATGTTCAGCGGGCGGCAGATCCACATGAGTGTCGACAGTCGCGAAGGCCCGACCTTCGGTCAGACCGTTGCCGACTGGTATGGCGTGCTCAAGCAGCCCGCCAACGTCATGTGGGTAGAGGAGGGCGATGCCCAGGGCTTGTTCGATCTGCTCAGCGAGCGGCTGGCTCGATTGCCATAGCTGCAGCCTGGGGCGCATAGCGCTCCAGCACTTGCTCTATAAAGCTGCGGGAGCCTTCGTTGCCGAGTTCGTGTACCAGCAGGTCCACGGCAATCAACATTAGCTCCTCGGCGGTGCCTGGTGCGTACGAGCGATGGCCCGCGGGTAAGTGGACCTGGATGTCGGCATCGATGCTGAGGCTGCGCATTGGAAATTTCTCGTTGGTTCGGACTATAGATCGAACACCGGGCCCTGGCGTTCGTAGGGAGGCATGCTGCACTCCACTTATTGCAGTAAATCATGCCTTTGCGTCAAGAGCCCTGCGACTTAGGCATAACAGTCCGTGCGCGACAAACTATTTATTCGGTGCAAAACCCGGTGACGATTGCTGTTTCCCCTCGCGGGCGCGAGTCAGGCACACTTGGGCGTTTTGCAACGAATATTGCGCACTACTGTCGCATACAGCAGTTCCCATGATGATTAGGAGGATTCATGTTCCGTACCCGTGCTTCTCTGGCAACCGTACTGGTAGCTGTTGCGCTGGCTGGTTGCAGCACTGGCAGCGCGCCGGGCGGTGACAGCAGCGCACCGGCAGCCTCGGCTGGCAACGATGGCCGCTGTAACGCCAGCGGCGCTGACTTCACCGTAGGCAAACCGGGCACACCCGAGCGGCTTGAGCAGGCGCGCAAAGCCAGCGGCTCGCAAATGGCCCGCATCCTCAAGCCGCACGATATGGTCACCCTGGAGTACCGCTCCGAGCGACTCAACCTCAATGTTGACGAGCAGGGTAACGTCGTCCGCGTCAACTGCGGCTGATTTGCTCTTTAATGGTCGCTGGCGCCATGGGCGGCGGCGACCAATCTGTAAAATTCAGGCATAAAAAAACCCGCCACGAGGGCGGGTTTTTTTACAGCATCCGAATTACTCCGGACGAACCTGTGCAGCCTGCATACCCTTCTGGCCTTTTTCGGCAACGAAGGAAACAGTCTGGCCTTCTTTCAGGCTCTTGAAGCCGTCGGATTCGATGGCTTTGAAGTGTACGAACAGGTCGTCGCCGCCGCCTTGAGGAGTGATGAAGCCGAAGCCTTTTTCATCGTTGAACCACTTGACGGTGCCGGTTTGGCGATTGGACATGGGGTGAATCTCCAGAAACGTAATTTTTTATCGGTGCAGATGTAGCCGAAGCTGCGTGCGCCAGGTACATCATAGTCTAATTCTGCGCGTGTCGCGCCTTTTAACTGCGAAGAAAACTGATACAGCGCAAATAAAGGCTCGGAAGCCCGCTGTTAGGCGGTCAACCTTTCGTCGTGCACGCCTGTTTTACCACAGTTTGAGCCTTTTGCATCAATTTCGCGTCAACACCGTCCTTGCTGTCGAGGTCTTCGATCTCAGCCTTGCTGAAATTCTTCTCGATTGCCTGGGCACCACACTTGCAGTGGGTGTCGGCGTCCTTGGCGCTGACGCCTTGCTGGGTGGCCACCTGCACGCATTGCTGCATGTAGGCGTCTTTCTTGCCGGCTGGCCAGTCGGCTTGGGCCGCCATGGGCAGCAGCAGTGCCCCCGCGGCGGTCAGGGCCAGAAGAGACTGAAGTCGCATAACCAGACACTCCCTTGATATAGGTCTGATGAAAATCGGATGCATCAGCAAATCTGATAGGCTTTTTTACTCACAGTTCACCGGATTTACGCATTTACCAAATATTCGTGCCTGGCCGCTAACCTGCGTGCTAGCATGCTCGGCTTGCAGTTGCCCAGAGGCAGCCAGCAGCTATCTTTCTATTTCCAGTCACTCTGGTTCGCCCCTGACAAGCCGAAAGGCTTCTGCCACTGTGAGGCAGGCTTCCTCTATTAAGGAAGGCAGGTCGGATCTTGTACTGGCTCATCCCAACCCACGTGACCTTTGGTAGGGGTCACCACTAGGAGAGGAGGCGCCATGCCCACCATTACTCTTCCCGATGGCAGTCAACGTTCGTTCGATCACGCTGTATCCGTAGCCGAAGTCGCCGCCTCGATTGGCGCTGGCCTGGCCAAGGCCACCCTGGCCGGTAAAGTCGACGGCAAGCTGGTCGATGCCTGCGACCTGATCGAACACGACGCCACCCTGCAGATCATCACCCCCAAAGATGAAGAGGGGCTGGAAATCATCCGTCACTCGTGCGCCCACCTGGTCGGCCACGCAGTCAAGCAGCTGTACCCGACCGCCAAGATGGTAATCGGCCCGGTCATCGATGACGGCTTCTATTACGATATCGCCTACGAGCGCCCCTTCACCCCTGATGACCTCGCTGCCATCGAAAAGCGCATGCAGCAGCTGATCGAGAAAGACTACGACGTCATCAAGAAGGTCACCCCGCGCGCCGAAGTCATCGACGTGTTCCAGGCCCGTGGCGAAGACTACAAGCTGCGCCTTGTTGAGGACATGCCGGATGAGCAGACCATGGGTCTGTACCATCACGAAGAATACGTCGACATGTGCCGCGGTCCGCACGTGCCCAATACCCGCTTCCTCAAATCGTTCAAGCTGACCAAGCTGTCCGGCGCCTACTGGCGCGGCGACGCCAAGAACGAGCAGCTGCAGCGCGTGTACGGCACCGCCTGGGCTGACAAGAAGCAGCTGGCTGCCTACATTCAGCGCATCGAAGAAGCCGAGAAACGCGATCACCGCAAGATCGGCAAGCAGCTCGACCTGTTCCACCTGCAGGAAGAAGCGCCGGGCATGGTCTTCTGGCATCCGAACGGCTGGACTGTTTATCAGGTGCTCGAGCAGTACATGCGTACTGTGCAGCGTCAGAACGGCTACCTTGAGATCAAGACCCCGCAAGTGGTCGATCGAATCCTCTGGGAGCGTTCCGGTCACTGGTCCAACTACGCCGAAAACATGTTCACCACATCGTCGGAAAGCCGTGATTACGCGGTCAAGCCGATGAACTGCCCGTGCCACGTGCAGGTGTTCAATCAGGGTCTGAAGTCGTACCGCGACCTGCCACTGCGTTTGGCCGAGTTCGGTGCGTGCCACCGTAACGAGCCATCTGGTGCGTTGCATGGCATCATGCGTGTGCGTGGTTTCGTTCAGGATGATGCGCACATCTTCTGCACCGAAGATCAGGTCAAGAAAGAAGCGGCCGACTTCATCAAGCTGACCCTCGATGTCTATAAAGACTTCGGTTTCGTCGACGTCGCCATGAAGCTTTCTACCCGTCCGGCCAAGCGTGTCGGTTCGGACGAGCTGTGGGATCGCGCCGAAGGCGCCCTGGCTGATGCACTTAACGAATCCGGCCTGGAGTGGGAATATCAGCCAGGCGAGGGCGCCTTCTACGGCCCGAAAATCGAGTTCACCCTGCGTGACTGCCTCGGTCGTAACTGGCAGTGTGGTACCCTGCAGTACGATCCGAACCTGCCAGAGCGTCTGGACGCCAGCTACATTGCCGAAGATAACGCGCGCAAGCGCCCGGTAATGCTGCACCGCGCCATCCTCGGTTCGTTCGAACGCTTCATCGGTATGCTGATCGAGCACTACGCTGGCGTATTCCCGGCTTGGCTGGCGCCAACCCAGGCAGTGATCATGAACATCACTGACAAACAGGCCGATTTTGCCCTTCAGGTTGAAAAAAATCTGACCGATAGCGGTTTTCGTGCCAAGTCTGACTTGAGAAATGAGAAGATCGGCTTTAAAATCCGCGAGCATACTTTGCTCAAGGTCCCGTACCTTTTGGTTATAGGGGACCGTGAAGTCGAAACGCAAACCGTCGCTGTGCGTACTCGCGAAGGCGCTGACCTGGGCTCCATGCCCGTCGCCCAATTCGCCGAGTTCCTTGCGCATGCGGTTTCCCGGCGTGGTCGCCAAGAATCGGAGTAATGATTATTAAGCGTGATATGAGAAACGATAAACGAGCTGCACCGAAGGCCCCGATCAACGAGAATATCTCTGCACGCGAGGTTCGGTTAATTGGTGCTGACGGTGAACAGTTGGGCATCGTCTCGATCGAAGAAGCGCTTCGTATCGCTGAAGAAGCGAAGCTGGATCTGGTAGAGATTTCTGCTGACGCCGTACCTCCTGTCTGTAAAGTCATGGACTACGGCAAAAGCCTGTTCGAGAAGAAGAAGCAACAGGCTGCAGCCAAGAAAAACCAGAAGATCATCCAGATCAAAGAAATCAAGTTTCGTCCAGGGACGGAGGAAGGGGATTACCAGGTAAAACTACGCAACCTGGTACGTTTCCTAAGTGATGGGGACAAGACCAAGATCTCTCTGAGATTCCGTGGTCGTGAGATGGCCCACCAGGAGCTGGGTATGGAACTGCTGAAGCGGATCGAAGCTGATCTCGCCGAATACGGGACCGTCGAACAGCATCCGAAGATGGAAGGACGCCAACTTTTGATGGTCATCGCCCCCAAGAAAAAGAAATAACCACCAGGGCACGGCAGGCCTTGCGGTTATGTTTATCCACCCCAATGCGGAGTTACGAACATGCCAAAAATGAAAACCAAGAGCGGTGCAGCGAAGCGTTTCCTGAAAACGGCGACCGGCTTCAAGCACAAGCACGCTTTCAAGAGCCACATCCTGACCAAAATGTCGACCAAGCGTAAGCGTCAACTGCGTGGTAGCAGCATGCTGCACCCGTCTGACGTGGCAAAAGTCGCGCGCATGCTGCGCGTTCGTTAATTCTGGTCTAGATAGAGGAAGTTACTCATGGCTCGTGTAAAGCGCGGCGTAATTGCTCGTAAGCGTCACAAAAAAATTCTGAAACTGGCTAAAGGTTACTACGGTGCACGTTCGCGCGTATTCCGTGTTGCCAAGCAGGCTGTCATCAAGGCTGGTCAATACGCCTACCGTGACCGTCGCCAGAAAAAACGTCAGTTCCGCGCTCTGTGGATCGCTCGTATCAACGCTGGTGCTCGCGTCAACGGTCTGTCTTACAGCCGCCTGATTGCTGGCCTGAAAAAAGCGTCGATCGAAATCGACCGTAAAGTTCTGGCTGACCTGGCAGTGAACGAAAAAGCGGCGTTTGCTGCGATTGTCGAGAAAGCTAAAGCCGTTCTGGCTTAAGTACCCACGACAATCATCCGGCGGCGCATGCGCCGTCGGGTGTTGAACGTCATCGATAGGGGAAGAGCCTTCAAAGCTCTTCCCCTATTTTTGTATCTGGAGTCTGTACATGGAAAACCTGGACGCGCTGGTCTCCCAAGCCCTGGAAGCTGTGGAGCGCGCTGAAGACATCAATGCCCTGGAACAGATCCGGGTTCAATTTCTCGGCAAGAAAGGCGAGCTGACCCAGGTGATGAAGACCCTGGGCAACCTGCCAGCCGAAGAGCGTCCCAAGGTTGGAGCGCTGATCAACGACGCCAAGGAGCGCGTCACCGAAGTGCTCAATGCGCGCAAGGCTGGCTTTGAAGAGGCCGAGCTCAGCGCTCGCCTGGCTGCCGAATGCATTGACGTGACCCTGCCGGGCCGTGGCCAGACCACTGGCGGCCTGCACCCGATCACCCGTACCCTCGAACGCATCGAACAGTTCTTCACCCACATTGGCTACGGCATCGCCGAAGGCCCTGAGGTCGAAGACGACTATCACAACTTCGAGGCGCTCAACATCCCTGGCCACCACCCGGCCCGGGCGATGCACGACACCTTCTACTTCAATGCCAACATGCTGCTGCGCACCCACACCTCGCCGGTGCAGGTACGTACCATGGAATCGACCCAGCCGCCGATTCGCATTGTCTGCCCTGGCCGCGTCTATCGCTGCGATTCGGATATCACCCATTCGCCGATGTTCCACCAGGTGGAAGGCTTGTTGATCGATCGCGACATCAACTTCGCCGACCTCAAGGGCACCATCGAAGAATTCCTGCGGGTGTTCTTCGAGAAGCAGCTGGATGTACGTTTCCGTCCGTCGTTCTTCCCATTCACCGAACCGTCCGCTGAAGTCGACATTCAGTGCGTGATGTGTTCCGGCAAAGGCTGCCGCGTGTGCAAGCAGACCGGCTGGCTGGAAGTGATGGGCTGCGGCATGGTCCATCCGAACGTGCTGCGCATGTCTGGCATTGACCCGGAAGAGTTCCAGGGCTTTGCCTTCGGCATGGGCGCCGAGCGTCTGGCCATGCTGCGTTATGGCGTCAACGATTTGCGTCTGTTCTTCGACAACGACCTGCGGTTCCTGGCGCAATTCCGCTAGGCCACACCTCGACCATATTCAGGAGAACAGCATGAAATTCAGTGAACAGTGGCTGCGCGGTTGGGTAAACCCGCAAGTCTCCCGCGACGAGCTGGTTGCTCGTCTGTCCATGGCCGGCCTCGAAGTCGACAGCGTCACGCCGGCGGCTGGCCAGTTCAGCGGTATCATCGTCGGCGAAGTGCTCAGCACCGAGCAGCACCCGGATGCCGACAAGCTGCGTGTGTGCCAGGTCAGCAACGGCCAGGAGACCTTCCAAGTCGTCTGCGGCGCGCCTAACGTGCGCCCGGGCCTGAAGATCCCCTTCGCCATGATCGGAGCCGAGCTGCCAGGCGACTTCAAGATCAAAAAGGCCAAACTGCGTGGCGTTGAATCCAACGGCATGCTGTGCTCGGCTGCCGAGTTGCAGATCAGCGAAGAAAACGACGGCCTGCTTGAACTGGCCGCCGATGCGCCGGTTGGTCAGGACATCCGTGAATACCTCAATCTCGACGACGCCAGCATCGAAATCGGCCTGACCCCGAACCGTGGCGATTGCCTCTCGGTGGCCGGTATGGCGCGCGATGTCAGCGCCCTGTACGACGTGCCGGTTACCCGCATCGACGTGCCGGCCGTTGCCGCCAGCCACGACGAAGTGCGCTCGGTTGAAGTCTCGGCCCCGGCCGCGTGCCCGCGCTACCTCGGCCGCGTGATCCGCAACGTCGACCTGGCCAAGCCAAGCCCGCTGTGGCTGGTAGAACGCCTGCGCCGCAGCGACGTGCGCAGCATCGACGCTGCAGTCGACATCACTAACTACGTGATGCTCGAGCTCGGCCAGCCGATGCACGCCTTCGACCTCGCCGAAATCAACGGTGGCATCCGCGTGCGGATGGCCGAGGAAGGCGAGAAGCTGGTCCTACTCGACGGTCAGGAAGTCGCCCTGCGTAGCGACACCCTGGTCATCGCCGACCACACCCGGGCCCTGGCCATTGCCGGCGTCATGGGTGGCGAGCACAGCGGCGTGAATACTGAGAAGACCCGCGATCTGTTCCTTGAGAGCGCCTTCTTCGAGCCGATTTCCGTCGCTGGCAAGGCCCGTTCCTACGGTCTGCACACCGATGCCTCGCACCGCTACGAGCGCGGCGTCGACTCGCAATTGGCTCGCGAAGCCATGGAGCGCGCGACCGCGCTGTTGCTGGAAATCGTCGGTGGCGAAGCCGGCCCGATCGTCGAAGCAGTCAGCGAGCAGCACCTGCCGAAAGTTGCGCCGATCACTCTGCGCGCCGAACGCATCAGCCAGATGCTCGGCCTGGACATGGATCCAGCCCAGGTCGAGCAACTGCTCAACGCCCTCGAGCTGACCACCAGCGCCGATGGGGCAGGGCAGTGGACGGTACAAGTGCCAAGCCACCGCTTCGATATCAGTCTTGAAGTCGACCTGATCGAAGAACTGGCCCGTCTGTTTGGCTACAACCACTTGCCAGTGCGCTATCCGCAAGCCCGTCTCGCCCCCAAAGGCGCGCCGGAAGCCCGCGGTGAGCTGCCAACCCTGCGCCGCCTGCTGGTAGCTCGCGGTTATCAGGAAGCAATCACCTACAGCTTCATCGACCCGAAACTGTTCGAGCTGTTCAGCCCTGGCGTCGAGCCGCTGCTGCTGGCCAACCCGATCTCCAACGACATGGCCGCCATGCGCGCCTCGTTGTGGCCTGGCCTGGTCAAAGCGCTGCAGCACAACCTTAACCGCCAGCAAGACCGCGTGCGCCTGTTCGAGAGCGGCCAACGCTTTGTCGGCCAACTCGGCGACCTCAAGCAGCAGCCGATGCTCGCCGGCGTCGTCACCGGTACCCGCTTGCCAGAAGGCTGGGCCAACCCACGCGATGGCATTGACTTCTTCGACGTCAAAGCCGACGTTGAAGCGGTGCTGGGTTACTCCGGCGCGCTCGCTGAGTTCAAGTTCGTCGCGGGCAAGCACCCAGCCCTGCACCCAGGCCAGACCGCCCGTATCGAACGCGACGGCAAGGAAGTCGGCTACCTCGGTGCTCTGCACCCAGAGCTGGCCAAGACCCTCGACCTGGATCGCCCGGTGTTCGTCTTCGAGCTGATCCTGGAAGAAGTGGTCGAAGGCTGCCTGCCGAAATTCAGCGAACTGTCCAAGTTCCCTGAAACCCGCCGCGACCTGGCCCTGATTGCCGGCCGTGATGTGGCCGCCAGCGACGTCCTTGAAGCAATTCGTGACAATGCAGGCGAATGGCTCACAGACCTCAGGCTGTTTGACGTCTACCAGGGTAAAGGCATTGATCCTGATAGAAAAAGCCTCGCGGTCGGCTTGACCTGGCAGCATCCATCGCGCACTCTTAATGACGATGAGGTGAATGCCACCCTGCAGTTGATCCTCACCTCGCTCGAACAAAGGTTGAACACCACGTTAAGGAAATAACGGCATGGGTGCTCTGACGAAAGCTGAGATGGCCGAGAGGCTGTACGAGGAGCTTGGGCTTAACAAGCGAGAGGCGAAGGAACTCGTCGAGTTGTTTTTCGAAGAGATCCGCCACGCGCTTGAAGATAACGAGCAGGTCAAGTTATCCGGATTCGGCAACTTTGACCTTCGCGACAAACGCCAACGGCCGGGCCGCAACCCTAAAACTGGGGAAGAAATCCCGATCACCGCACGCCGCGTCGTCACCTTTCGTCCAGGGCAGAAATTGAAAGCCCGGGTTGAGGCCTATGCTGGAACCAAGTCATAACGACGAGCTGCCCCCCATCCCGGGCAAACGCTACTTCACCATTGGTGAAGTCAGCGAGCTCTGTGCGGTAAAACCGCACGTGCTGCGCTACTGGGAGCAGGAGTTTCCCCAGCTCAACCCCGTCAAACGCCGCGGCAACCGCCGGTATTATCAGCGCCAAGACGTACTGATGATCCGCCAGATCCGCGCGTTACTGTACGACCAAGGCTTCACCATCGGCGGTGCGCGCTTGCGCATGTCCAGTGATGAAGCCAAGGACGACACGACGCAGTATAAGCAGATGGTTCGGCAGATGATTGTCGAGTTGGAAGATGTGCTGGTGGTGTTGAAGAAATAACCTGATCCGACGAATGGAAAGTTTTTCGAAAAAAAGCTTTCATTAATCAAAAGGTTAGGGTAGATTTTGTACCGTTCTCAGCAGTATTGAGAGCAGTTCGGGGCGTAGCGCAGCCCGGTAGCGCACTTGCATGGGGTGCAAGGGGTCGAGTGTTCGAATCACTCCGTCCCGACCAAATAATCCCAATGACTTAGCCACCTTCGGGTGGCTTTTTCATTTGTAGGCCCAGTGACATTTCGAGTGACTTCGCCTTTTTTATCATCCAATCCTCCTTTTCAGAATCGTCAGCACTGGACCACGCGAGTCCGTTGCTGAAACCTTGTTTGCCGCCTCTATCAACTGCCCAAGCTCAGCGCCTGAGTAGTGACTGGTCACGCTCCCGTTCTTGTGGCCAAGTAGCGACTTCCGATCTTCCTCTGTCACGCCAGCTGCCTTCAGGCGTATGCCGAAGGTATGCTTCAGGTCGTGAATCCTGATTGAAGCGAAACCAGGGCAAGCTGGGCGCAAGTGTTGCCTCGCTGCGCAGCTTCTCAAGCTTGTGGATCAGGCACTGCTCAGCTTCTTCCCGGTCACCAGTTCCAGGACCAGTGCGTATCCAGAGCCAATGGCCTTGAGCTCATCGTAAAGGGTGGTGAACGATGATGTAGGGGCAAATTGTTTGTCGGGATTTGCAGGCATTCCTTATCCCCTGAATTGCCCCAGTCCATGGCCTTTCCGGCAACGGACCGCGGCGGTTCATTGCGAGGCACAACGCTACGACCGCGTTGTAGTGGCGCGATACTGGCCTTTCATCCACGCTGGATGTGCGACAGACCATACCTTCCGCTTTCAGTTGGCCCGGCGGTCTAATAGAAAAATTCCATATTTTGAATAGGCGCATACTCGATTTAGCTCAGAATTTCTGAGCGTTGAGAGGTGCGTATGTCCAGAGATAGATATGGGATCGATAGTGATAGGCTGGTAAGCATGCCGGCTGATAAAGATAACTATCAAGGTGATCAACAAGATCAAGCCGATAAAAATCGTTCAGAGGATCGCGCCCGTTACGTACAGAATCCGCCCTTTCGGAGCGTGAATAGGCAAGGACCGCCGGATTTGTCAGGTTCACCCACTGTAAAACGTTACATATATCAAAAGCATCCCTGGGAATAATCTCCGTATTGGGGCTTAAGTGATCATCTGATCCTTTGGATTAAGTCGACAGAGCCCAGCACCGCGCTGGGCTTTTTGCATTTCAAAGACTGATGGTCAGCGATACTGGTGGAGGAGGGCTGACTCCATGCTGGCCAGCTCCACAGCCGCAGCGGTAAACGCTTCACCGCAATGACCGCAAGCCGTCATGACTTGCGGCAGGTCAAGCGCAGGTCCAACTGGACGGACGCCGAATGGCTTGCGTTTGTCAGTGGCTACAGGAGTGTGTTCAAGGTTAACGTCCTGCGGGTGATTTAGATTGATCCGCCGAATTCGCTCCCAATGCAGGAAGCATCAGGAGTATCGGGCTGCATCGAAGCAGCCTGGATCCTGATCGAGGAATTTCTTCATCCTGCGCCACAGCGTGGTGGTGCTGATGCCCAGGTGCTCGGCTGCGATTCTTCGATTGCCGCCAGCATTGGTCAGTGCGGCGAATAAAATGTCTCGCTCGTTCGGCAGCTTTGACGCACTTTCACCAGCAGGATTGATGGCTGCCGGCGAAAGATCGTCAAGCGCCTCGTCCAGCCAGTCCGGAAGCAACGTGCTGCACTTACTCATCACGCTAAGGCGTTCGACGATGTTGCCTAGCTGTCGTACATTACCTGGCCAGTGGTGATCGCAAAGCCTGGCGATAAGCTTCGGCGTCGTTTTCAGTAGGTCGCTGGCGCTACCTTTGAGAATGTGGCGGGCTAGGGCAGGGATGTCCTCTCGACGCTCGCGCAGAGGAGGCAACCTGAGCCTCAACACGCAGATCCGGTAGTAGAAGTCCTCACGGAACAGCCCTTGGGCAATCAACGCCGGCAGCGGTTTGTTGCTCGCGGTGATAATACGGATATCCACCGGCGTGACCTTGTCGTCCCCCAAACGGATCACTTTCCGCTCCTGCAGAGTTCGAAGTAGCTTTAACTGAATGTCCGTAGAGGTTTCGCTGATTTCGTCTAGAAACAGAGTGCCGGTATGGGCGAGCTCGAACACTCCTGCCCGGCCCTCCGCCGCCGCTCCAGTGAATGCGCCCTTCACGTAGCCGAATAACTCGCTCTCCAGGACGCTGGGCGCGAAGGCTGCACAGTTGATGGCTACGAAGGGACCGCTGCGGCGTGGTGAGGCATTGTGGATACTCTGAGCGAACAACTCTTTGCCGGTGCCGGTTTCACCTTCAATCATCAGGGTGCTGTCCACTCCTGCAAAGGTCGCAGCCAGGGCCTTGGCTTTCAGCAAGGCGGCGCTGTTGCCGATGATGTCGTCGAAGCTGCTTTCGGCCAGGTGGCGGCCTGCCAACGCGCGACGCATCTTTTGCTCGATCGCTTTGATATCCGTCTGGTTTTGCAGGGTGGCGACGGCGCCGATTATCTCTCCCTCAAGCACGATGGGGGCAATGCTCAGTGTCAGCGAAAGTCGGCCTATGTCGATCAACGCGCCACGCACTGGTTTGCCATGGCGGAGCGCCTGAGTGAAGTAATTGCTTAGCGGTAGTTGGGTAACGGCGTCTCCGCAGCTGACTGCACTCAAGTAGGTTCGGGCGACATTATTCATCCTGGTTACCACTCCCGAACCATCGACGCTGAAGATGCCTTCAGACACGCAATCCAGAATTGACTGGATCATCTCGTATCGGTGTTGCAGTTCCTGTCGCTGCTGTCTTCTTTCCTCCTGCACCTGCAAAAGGTGCAAGGCCTCGTCGATCGCTTCTGCTGCTGCGTCACTGTCGGTATCGGACATGACATAGTGCATGCCCCGCGATTTCACCGGTTCCTCGAGTGACAGTCCACCTATGGCTACTTCGATACCCTGCGTCTGCAGGTTGTCGAGTACCGAGTCGGTGTTTTGCAAGCTGCTCAGAGGGTCGATAAAGCAGATTGAAGCATCGGGCAAGAATGGACGGGACTTTTCCAGGATTCTTGCGTAGCCCTCTGAGGTGGCCAAAAAGGCAATTTTCGATGACAGGCGTGAAGCCTTTTCATAAGCATTGATGCAATCGAAAAAGGTATGCCTGACCTCCACGACCGGCACGCGAAAGTGTTCGCGAAGCATGCTTGCGGTCTTGCCTCGACTGATCAGCACCTCAGCACCTTCCTCAATCAGCTGCCGAGCAGTCTTGATCGCATCGGTCTGGGCCGCCTCCACAACGGGCAGCGAAAGCTGGCGCGCTCGCAGGATGCTGTTCATTACCCGGGTCATGGTGGTGGACGGGGTGATGACGGCGATTCCGTTTGTAGGAATCCGCTGCTCAGCCAAGTAGACCTCGTGTTTCATGCGGTTTCCTTATATTTCATTGTTGTTCAGGAAATGAAATTAACTGCAATGAGAAGGTTATCCCTCTGTTGCCTCCTGGCAAAGGTCAGGTGATCGAGCATGCGCTAATTAACTGATCTTAAAAGATTTTATTTTATGTGAAGCCGACGTCGCCGCGCGTGGCACATGCCTTGCTCTACCTCAAGAAAATAAATCCAATAAGAGGCAATGTGTTCATGGACCTGATCTTTATCGGTTTCGGCGAAGCCGCATTCCACCTGGCCAGCGGCCTGGGGCAGCAAGGGGGAATGCGTATAGGCGCATATGACGCCTATAGAGACGACCCAAAGGCTGGCCCGCTGATTCAACAACGTGCCGAGCAGGCGCAGGTGACGCTGTATGACACCCTGGAAGAGGCCTGCCGAGAAGCGCGCTTCATCGCATGTTTGACCAGCGCCAGCAGCGCCCTTGCACTGGCCGAGCGGATCATGCCGCTGCTCCAGAGCGGGCAGCACTACATCGATATGAACTCGGCAGCCCCCACTGTCAAACAGGCTATCGATCGATTACCGCGGGCTGCCGGCGTTGACTTCTGCGACGTCGCGGTGATGGGTACCGTACCGGGTAACGCCCACCGTGTCCCGATGCTGCTGGCCGGGAGCGCCGCCCAGGCGTTTGAGCAGGCTTTCACGCCGCACGGTATGCGGCTGACTGTGCTGGACGCCGAGCCCGGCTCTGCTTCGGCCATCAAGATGCTCAAAAGCGTGGTGATGAAAGGCTTGCCGCAACTGTTTCTGGAATCCTTCCTGGCGGCCGAGCGTTTCGGCGTGCTTGATACCTTGGTCGAATCCTTGGCTGACTCACTGAACGGCAAAACGGTAGAGCAACTCGCCAATACCTTCACCGCTCGGACCTTGATCCATGCGAAGCGCCGCGGTGCTGAACTCGACGATGTAGTGGCGACGCTCGAAGCGGCCGGTGTCGATTCCACCATGTCCACGGCCACCCGCGGTCAACTACAGAAGCTTGCTCTGAGCGACTGGGCCAGCCTGCTAGGGCCGAGTGGCAGCGACATGAATTATCGCGACGCCATTGCCCATCTCGCCCGCCACTCTTGAGGATTGTCGATCATGAACACTGAACAGTATTTTGCTCTGCCTGAACCCATCCCGCAGGACATCCTCGAGCGCTTTCGCAAACTCAGCCCCGCCCAGCTTTGCGATGGCATGCAAAGCCTTGGTATTGCACGTAATGGCTGCATGGACAGCGATCTGATGCCGCTTGATGAAAGCAAGATCATGCTCGGCACCGCCTACACGGTGGATACCGAAGACGGTGACAATTTCCCTATCCATGTTGCCATTTACCAAGGCCGGCCAGGGTACGTGCTGGTGGTGGCTGGCAAGGGCTATCGCGGTCGTGCCTACATCGGTGATCTGATGGCTGGCGCTGCCCAGGCAGTTGGCCTCAGCGGTCTGGTGATCGATGGCTGCGTACGTGACAAAGTGCCGCTGGCTGAGCTGGACATTCCGGTCTACGCCAAGGGATTCATGCAACGTAGCCCGGCCAAGCAGGGCCCCGGCAAGATCAACGCACCAGTGCACTGTGCCGGGATAGAGGTCACTCCAGGCGACTTGGTCTTCGGCGATTACGACGGTGTCACTGTCGTTCCTCGTGGACGCCTGCTCGAAGTCTTGCAGGCTTCGGAGAAAAAGGATGCTTATGAGGCCAAGCGGCGCGAGGTCATCGATGATTACGCCCGTCGTAGGGCTAACGGTCAGCCGCTGCCAGAGCTCGCGCCGGCCTGGGTGACTGAACTGCTGATCGGGCGCTGATGCATTCAAGGGAGTCCAAGAGGCTCTACTGATACACCGTTTCCGCACTATAAGAATAAAATTGGGAGATGCCCGAATGCTTACCGCTCTCGGCTATTTGTTGATCGTTTCGTTCCTGATCCTCGTTATCAAGCAAAAGCTTTCCCCATTCACCGGGCTGATCGTCGTTTCGCTTATTGTCGGTGCGCTGGCGTGCATGGCCTCCGGTGTGCCGTTCGATACGCTAGTCACCTGGGTAAGGGAAGGCCTGTTTTACACCGTCAACGCAGAAGGCAAGGTGTCGCTGGGGACCGTCAACCCGACGGTGATGATCCTGTTCGCAGTTCTTTACTTCAGCCTGATGATGAATGTGGGTCTGTTCGATCCGTTATGCACATACCTGATCCGCAAGGCCAATGGCGATCCATTGAAGATCATCCTGGTCACGGCTTTCACTTCTTCCGTGGTAACCCTCGATGGTGATGGCACCACTACCATCTTGATCATCACCAGCGCCTTCCTGCCGCTTTACAGACAAATGGGCTTGAAGTTGTCGAACTTGGCCATGCTCATCATTCTCCCTTGCGGACTTGGCAACTGCCTGCCCTGGGGCGGGCCGTTGGCGCGTGCTGCCGCAGTGCTCAACGTGGAGGTGAACACGCTGTTCGTGGCAATTTTGCCGATCCTTGGCGTGTCATTCATTTATGTGTTTTTCATGGCCTATCTGATGGGGCGCAAGGAGCGCATTCGGCTAGGTTTCATACCGGGCGAGCGGGCCATCGTCACGCCGCAGCAGATTGAGGAAATGGTCACGGTGATCGAGGAGAACGACCGTGAGTTCAAGCGGCCTAAACTGTTTCTGTTCAACCTGGCCCTGACCATCGGCATGCTGGTCACCCTGCTGGCAGGCTGGGCGAGTGGGGCAATCGTATTCATGCTCGGCACCGCCATCGCTCTGGCGGTGAACTACAGCGCCACCGAGCAACGTGACCGTATCACTGCCAACGGTGGCGATGCCATCGCAGTTGCGTCGATCATCATGGCGGCAGGCTGTTTTCTCGGCATCTTCAACGGCAGTGGCATGGCTGCTGCGGTCGCGCAAAGCATCGCGGGTCTGATCCCCGAATCAATGGGCAGTCATACCGCCCTGATGTTCGCCTTCCTGGGGGCGATCGCCTGCTACGCATTGCCGGTGGACGCCTATTATTTCGGCATCCTGCCGGTAGTAGCGCCGATTGCCTACCAGTTCGGCATCACTCCTACTGAAATTGGTGTTGCCTCGTTCATGGGGCAGGCGCTGCGTTATGCCAGCCCTACGGTAGCCTGGTTGTTCCTGCTGATGAACCGGACCGAGATGACGTTCGGGCAATACCAGAAAGAGTTCTTCAAATGGTCGCTGCCGCTGTTCGGCATCTTTATCGTTACCGCGATCGTGACGGGAGAGTTGCCCGTGGGCTAATCAGCCTGCCAGCCAAGTGCTGGGTGCAGCCAGTCATCGCTGTGGTTATGCCGCGATGACTGGCCTACAACCTTTTGATCACAAAAGCGGTGATACCGAGATAGCCCTGCAGCAGTGCACCGGTAATGAGGAACGAGAGCGCTGCGACCATGCACAGCGGCAGTGCCCTCTGGGTTAATGTGGCCCAAAGCGTACATGGTCATCACCTTCTGGCGGGCATGCAGGCGCCGCCTGTGCGGGGGAGGCACTCATCACTTGAGGGATGATATCCTTCCGCTTACCAAACAAGGAGAGTGGTCATGGGCTGGCGGGAGAGGCATAAAGCGTTTCAGGAGTGGTTTACGCCGCGGCGACGTCGGGGAGCGGGCGGAACGTTGCTTGCCGTCTGGGCTGTCGGTATCTGCATTTACCCAAGCACGTATTGGGTCTACGTGATGATTCCAGGAATCATGTGGTTCATGAGCGCTTGGCCGGCTGAGCTTCATGACAAAAGTTGATGAGCAAATTCAAAAACGACACTCCATATCTTTCATCCGCTTTTGCGCTTCGCTGTTGATCAGCCTCGCAAGCGCTCAAGTCTTTGCTTTCGGGGACATGAGGCAGCTTCCCGGCTCTGAGATCGTGGCTGCTGGCGAAATTGAACAGATGTCATGTCCGCTCGGAGGCAAGGACGACTGCCGCTCTTGGCCGCGTGATCTCTACAAGGTAAGGAATGAGAACATTTGTTTCACGACAAACGTTTCATGCGGCTTTAGGTGCGAAGGCTTCCTCGCTGAGAGAGCTCAGGTGGTAACGCTGTATGTGGCTTCCTCCTATAGCCTCAATAGTGGAAGCATTAAACGAGTCAGGTGTCCCTAGCAATTCTAAATTGTGATGGGCTGCATTCTGTTCTGATGCGTGTCCCGCCATAGGGCGTAGAGGCCGCGGGTTAAACATCGTCTTGTTGAAACTCTGGAGCTACCTGGGCATGTAGTTCCGCTGCCAGCGACGTGGGATGGCTAGCGAGGACGCGGCGAGTGCAAACACCAGAAGCCCGTTGATTACAAAAGCTGTGATCCCGAGATACCCCTGCAGCAGCGCGCCGGCAACTGCTCCCAGCAGCATTCCCATCCAAGGCACAAGCTGCACCCGCCAGCCCGGCTTGCGCTCACCCATCAACCACCGGCCAAGCCCGCGGCCGAAGCGTGACAGGGCGCCGGTGACGTAAGTCAGCCCGATCGGCAAACCATTCACTTCCTCGACCACGGCATTGATCATGCCCATGGCTATGACAGTGCACACCAGCGAGAACAGCGGTATAGGGGTCGAACCCGCCAGGCAGAGCAGGGCGCCTACGCAGAGCAGCAACGGCCAGGAGCGGCGGCCGACCAGGCGCGTGACGATCACGCCGATGGCATTGCCAGCGATGAACGCGCCGATCAGAGTGCTGATGGTGAGGATGGAGCTGTAGTCCCGCTCACCAATTGAAACCGCAAGGCGGGTGGTATTGCCGCTCATGAAGGATACGAAATCACCTGTTGCGGTGAACCCGACTGCGTCAGTCATGCCGGCGAGGAAGGAGAGTGCTGCGACCATGCACAGCCCAACTTTGCCACGCAGCCGAGCTATGCGTCTTCCGCGTGCTGTATAGAATGCTGAGTCAGGGAGCATCAGTGCCTCAGAGGCTTTTGGAAACAACGTATTACCGGACAATAAAACCTGTTTCAGGCCGCGTCAAATCATGTCCAAAGGCTGATTTTCCTGCTTCCCTGTAGTTCATTTCCCAAACATATTCCCAGCGCCTTTAAGCTCTTACAGGCCAACCTCAGCGCATCTAGCCTCATGCCGTCGCCGCAAATGCTGCGACCGGCTTTGACAGGCTGTACTGATGATTGAATCACGTGCTCGCTTATGGCGGCTGTACGTGGGGCACCTCGTGTGCGCCGAGTTCCCTCATCCTCGGTCTGTCAACCCGCGTATAGCTGCCACCCACCTGTTTGAAAGCAGGCATGCTTCAGAAGAAAGTCGTAATCCCGACAAAGTACGCCCGACCCGGCACGTAAAAGCTGGTCGACTCATCCCGCGGATCTTCATCGAGCAGGTTCTGCACGCCGGCATTGAGTGACAGCCAGTTGGTCGCCGCCCAGTTGGCGCTCAAGTCATAGGTGGTGTACGACTTGACGAAGTCAGTGCCCAAACCGCGCTGCTTGCCCACATGCTGCGCCGACAGCTCGGTGCCGAGGCGATCGCTGATCTGCCAGTCGATGGCGCTGAACAGCGACAGTTTTGGCGCGCTGATCAGGTCGCGGCCGGTCGACAGGTTGCGGCTTTCGAGCATGTAGGTGGCGTTGGTGCGCCAGCTGGCATTTTCCCACAGGGGGACTTTGCTACTGCCTTCCCAGCCGCGGGTGCGGGCTTTGTCGGCGTTCTCCAGCATGGTCCACCAGCGGCCCTGGAAGTTGCCCAGCGGGGCGTATTCGATCTTGTCCTTGAAGTCGGTGTGGAAGTAGGTGAGGCCTGCTTCCCAACCGCCGTGGTCAAAGGACACGCCGATTTCTTTGTTGGTGCTGATTTCCGGGCGCAGGTTTGGATTGCCGGCCATCCAGCATTCGCCGGTGACGTACCCCAGCGGCCGCAGCGACGTGCAGCCGCGACCGCCGGAGTTGGTTGCCGCACCGGCGCTGCCTTCTTTCAGGCTTGGCGCACGGAAACCTCGCGACACGCCGCCGCGAACTGTCCAGTCCGGGTGCGGGTGGTAGACAAGGTAGGCGCGCGGGCTGTTGTGGTTGCCATATTCGTCACTGTGGTCGAAGCGGTTGCCCAAGGTCAGCGAGAGGTTGTCGAGCAGGAACAGTTCGTCTTCGATGAACAGCGCCGAGTAGTCGCCCTCAAGGTCCGCACCGCTGACTGGCTTGCCCTGATAATCGACGGGGACGGTACCCAGCGTGTCGGTGTTGGTCAGTTGCTCGCGCTTCCATTGCCCGCCAACGGTGAGGCGCTGGTTGATCAGCAGATCGAACGGGATGTTGAGGCTGCCTTCGACGATCTTTTCCTCGGAGCTGGCCTTGCCCCAGCTGATGTCGTTCTTGAATTTGTTCAGGTAGGCGTCGATCCGCGAGGTGCCAAAGCCCCAGTCCGCGTTGTGCGAGATGATGAAGCTGTCTCGGGTCAGGCGGGCAGCACCAAAGCCTTCACCAATGGTTTCGTCCCAGTCGCCGAAGGTCTTTTTCGACGACCAGGAGCGCTCCACGCCTTGGGTGGCTTCGAATGACAGCTGGTGGTTGTCGTTGACTTGCCAGTTGAGCAGGGCGTTGACGCTGTGGTCCTTGGCCCCGCCAGCGCCGTCGTTGTAGACGAAGTCGCCGAGGGTATCGACCCGCGGTTCGACTTCGTCGGCCGCCCGCCGGGTGAGGTTGGCGCCCAGGCGCAGGCCTAGCGATTCGGTGATCGGGCCGGACAGGTTGACGCTGGTCTGGTTGGTCTGGCCGCGGTCGGAGTCATCCGGGATGGTTGTGTTGGCGTGGAGCGAGCCGCTCCACTCACGGGAAACCTTGCGGGTGATGATGTTGATGACGCCGCCCATGGCGTCCGAGCCGTACAGCGACGACATCGGCCCGCGCACGATCTCGATCCGCTCGATCATGTTCGGTGAGATCCAGTTAATGTCCTGGCGGCCCAGGTCGCGGCGGTAGTTGGTGTCGGCGGAGCTGCCGATGCGTTTGCCGTCCACCAGAATCAGCGTGTACTTGTCGTCCAGGCCGCGCAGCTTGATCTTCGATTGCTCGCCCACCGGGCCAAAGCCGCCGGTCACACCGGGGATACGCCGCAGCAGGGTGTTGAGGTCGTACACCGGCTGGCGTTCGATCTCTTCGCGGGTGATGACACTGACGCTGGCCGGGGCATCGCGCACATCAGTGCCGCCGCCGCTAGCGGTGACGAACGAAGCTTGCAGTTCAGTGGCAGGCAGCGGCTCTAGCTCGAGGGTTTCTTCGGCCTGAACAGGGCTTGCGGCGATCAGCGCCAGGGTGAGCAGGGCACGGCAGAACGGTGGGCGTGGCATCGTGGAACAGTCCTTGTCGATCGGTTGGATTCAAGAGGCAGAATGCAATCGGGGTCGGACGGTATCGCAAATGAGAACCATTTAAAAGTAATTGCCCAATTTTGTTTACACAAAACTGACAAATACTTTACTGAGCACGTTGATGCTTCTTGCTCGCCGAAGGCGTGATCGGAGCTTCATTCAGACGTAAAAAAGCCCACTCGGCGGTGGGCTTGGCGGCAGCACGGTAACGTTACAGCAGGCGCAATGAGCGCCGTGCTCGATCTCACAGTGAGGTGGCGATCACCTGGGCAAGCTGCATGTCGGACATCATCGGCTCGCTGTGTGTCGAGCGATAATAGCGTGATGCTTGTTCAAATTGCGCGCCGCAGATGGTGCTGTCAGAACCGATAAAGGTGAGGGCAACGATAGAAGAAGGCGAGATGTTGCAGTTGTGCTCAGTCAGCCTTATGGCCGGCTGGCTTCAGGCATGGGTACGCAACCACTCGTCGGCGACATCGCCCATGGTTGCTGGCGCGCCGCTCTTGATCCAGGCCATGAACGTACGGTCGAATTTGAAGGCTTCGCCGCATTCGGCAATCAGGAATTGGCGGACCTTCTGGGTGTTACGGTACTGAGCGTCCAATGGGGTGGCGCGGGTGATTGGTCCTGAGTGCCAGTTTAAGCTCATGGCTGATCCGGTGATGGCGACTTGAAGCGGCAGGTTAGCACTGAAGGGCGTGGCGTTGTCCATGGATTGAGTTGGCTGGGCTGCTCAATCTGAACTGCTCGGCACGTGGACTGCCCAACGACCACACACTGAGGAAACTGCGATGACCGATCCAAAAGACGACCAGAAAGACAGCCAGGTGCCGGCTCATTCCACCGAAGAGGAAAAGGCTCGGCTCAAGGACAAGAACAAGGATGGCATTCCGCCTGGTGCCGAGTGAAAGCGCGCCTCGGCGGCCAGGCCATCAAGCATGTGGGACTGGCCGCCATTTACATAGAGCCGTTTCCTGCCAAAGCGGCGAATATGTTCAACGTTCAGACTTCCTGGCGCGATCAGCCGGCGGTCAATCCATCTGCAGATAATTGATCGAAATCGCCACCACCTCCGCCGAGGCATGCAGTAACACCGGCACCAGCAAACCGCCGCTGGCTATACGTGCGATGGCGAGGATCAAACCGACGGCAACCAGCGTTACCAAGGTGATCAGGTTGTCGTACTGGTTGTGCAGCGCAGCAAACACCAACGTGCTGACCACGATCGCGGTCCACTGCCAGAAGCGGCCACTGTCCAGCGGAAACACGCGCATCACGTAGTGCCTGAACATTAGCTCTTCGGCGACCGGCGGGAACAGCACCAAGGTCAGGCAGAGCAGGGCGATCTGGGCCGGGCCTAGGCCGTCGTAGAAGTGCACCATGAAGCTTTCGCGGGGTATCTGCAAAAGGTGCATCAGCAGCGCGCACAGCGTGTAGGTCCCGACCATGGCGATCAGACCGAACAGCAACGGGCGCCGCCAGTGCTGGCCGAGGATCACCTGCCTGAGGCCTTGCTTGCGGTACTGCAAACACAGCAGCACCAACAGGCCGATCGCGGCATAGCCTACCGAGTTGATCAGCTTCTGGCTGGTGAGGGGCGCGGACGGGTCGGGCAGGACAACCAGCACGCTTGCGGCGAGGTAAATGATGAGCGCCAGGGCCAGCATGCCAAGACGCTTGAAGACGTTATAGCGTGACGGCGCAGGGGCTACCGCTGAGGGCAGCGATGATGCTGAGGTTTGCACGGGGACGTTCCTTGTTTGAGCAATTCGGCGGGCATCATGCCGTTGCCGCTATCGCCTGACAATCGACGATCGTAGATAAACAATATTTACCCAGGGCGGTGCCAGCGTGGCTAATACTCAGGCCCCGGAAACCAGCTTGCTGACACTGGTGGTCTGCTGATTCCAGATCATCTCGTAGTGGCTGGACAGCACAACGCTCGTTTCCCAACTTCCCATAGCAATGCGCCTGAATGGTGCAGGGTTGCCTTGGGATGAGTCATAAAGCACACGCCTGAGGCCGTCATGTTGAAGAAAGTGTGCTGACTGCACAGTGATCATTGTGGCAGACGCACGCTTTTTGCGAGATCAGCGGCCCCTTCGAAGCGGCCCGCATATTGCTCTAGCTGCTCCATCCACTACCCGGAGCAGCATCGATGAGCGCGCCCAGCGAATTCCCGTTATCCGAAGCCCCGCAGTCAGCCCGCAAGGGCCTGCTGCCGATCGCCATGGTTTTGTTTAGTTTCACCTTCTTCACCGGCACCATGTTCGCCGGCGGCAAGCTGGGCATGGCGTTCAATTTCGTCGACATGCTGTGGATCGCCACCATCGGCAACTCACTGCTGGCGTTGTACGCCGCGAGCCTGGCGTTCATCGCCTCGCGCAGCGGGCTCAACACGGTATTGATGGGGCGCTTTTGCTTTGGCGAGGCGGGCAGCCGGCTATCGGACTTCCTGCTGGGTTTCGCCGAGCTGGGCTGGTACGCCTGGGGCACCGCGACGGTGGCGATCGTGCTGGTGAAAATCCTGGGCCTGGCTGAGGGCTTCACTGTGCCGCTGATGGTGCTGTTCGGTCTTGGTTTCAGCATTACCGCGATCATTGGCTTCAAGGGCCTGGACCTGCTGTCGCGGGTGTCGGTGCCGTTGATGTTCGTGCTGTTGCTGGTGTCGATGTACATCGCTACCGGCGACGCCGGTGGTTTTGCTGGCCTGGCTGCGGTGGTGCCGCACGAGGCGATGACGTTTTCAGCGGCGGTGACCATGGTCTTTGGCACCTTCGCCAGCGGTGCGACTCAAGCCACCAACTGGACGCGCCTGTCGCGCAGCGGGCGGGTCGCGGTGACCGCCAGTGTGGTCAGTTTTCTGCTCGGCAATGGCTTGATGGTGGTGGCGGGAGCATGGTGCGCGATGGTCTATCAGCAGGCCGATATCGTCGAGGTGATGATCCTGCAGGGCTTGTCGTTCGCTGCAGTGATCATGCTCTGCCTCAACCTGTGGACCATCCAGGGGCCGACCATCTACAACGTCTCGGCAGCGGCCTGCCATCTCCTGCGCAGCGAACGCCGGCGCACGGCAACTCTGGTCGCGGCGGGGCTGGGCATCCTCTTGGCGATTGGCGGCATGTACGAGCTGCTGATCCCGTTTCTGGTGCTGCTGGGTTCGATCATTCCGCCGGTCGGCGGGGTGATCATGGCTGATTTCTGGTACCGCCACCGCGGCAAGTACCCGGCGCTGGCCTCGGTTCAGTTGCCACGCTACAACCTCAAGGGGCTGACTGCCTACGCCGTCGGTGCGCTGTTGGCCTACAGCTCGCCGTGGGTCGCGCCGCTGGTGGGAATTGGCGCTTCGGCGCTGTGCTATATCGTCCTGCTTGAGCTGAGCGGTCGGCGGCGGGTGCTGGCGCAGGTCGAGCCGTGAGCCTGGCATTGGAAGAAATTCTGCGCCTGCCCGGGCTTGCACAGATGACCGTGCGCGCCGGCCAACGCAACCTGCAGCGGCGGGTGCGCTGGCCCTACGTGGCCGAGAACGAGGGTATTGCCGAATGGGTGATGGGCGGTGAACTGGTGTTCGTTACGGGCATCAATCACCCGCGCGGCGAGGCCAATCTGCTGAGCCTGGTCGAGGATGGCGACGCGGTGGGCATCGCCGGTCTGGTGATCCTCACTGGTGGCAGCTTCATTCAGCAGATTCCACCGAAGGTGATCGAACGCGCCGAGCAACTGGGCCTGAGCTTGATCGAGCAGCCCTACGCGCTGAAGATGGTGGTGGTGACCCATTTGATCGGTACGGCGCTGGTGCAGATGGCGCAAGCGCGCCGCTCGCGGGATGACATCATCGGGCAATTGCTGACCGGCGATTATCCAAGCCTGGCCATCGCCCGGCAACGCGCCGCGCACTTGCAGCTGGCGCTGGACGAGCCGCGGCGGCTGGTGGCGCTGCGGCTGGCAGGCGATGAGGTATTCGAACAGCATGCTCCGGAGCAAGCCGAGCGCCTCTGGCAGGCCAGCCAGCAAGCGCTGGAAGACTGCCTGCAAGCATGGTGTCGCACCCAGCCTGGCGCTGTCACGGCACAGTTGCCGGGCGATCTGTTCGTGCTATTGCTGCCTGACGTGCCGAACCTGCGCGGTGGGCTGGCGCAGTTGCATCAGCAATTGCGGGTTATTGCCGGTGACACCGGGGTATATCTGGGCATGTCCTGCCTGGCCGAGGATTGCGCGCACTATCGCCAGGCACTCAACGAAGCCCGTCAGGCGCTCGACGTCGCCCAGCACCTGCGCCCGGCCAGCGGCCTGTGCGACTTCAGCGAGCTGGGCGTGCTGCGCCTGTTGCAGGGGATCAGCGACCGCGGCCTGATCGACAGCTTCGTCAGCCAAACCCTCGGTCGCCTGATCGAAACCGGGCGCAAGCATCCCCATGCGTTGTTGCACACCCTCGATGCCCTGCTGGGCGCCAACGGCAACGCCTTGCAGGCCGCCGCGCGCTTGGGCCTGCACCGCAACACCATCAATCAACGCATCGGCAGAATCGAACAACTGAGCGGACAATCACTCGATGATCCGCTTTTTCGTATGAATGCTGCGGTCGCTATGCTCATATGGCGCATGACCGCAGCCCAGGGCAAGGAGTAGAACCATGAACATCATCAATGCACGCCTGCGTGGCAAGGACGGGCTGTTTCGCATCGAACTCGAAGGCGATTGCATCGCTGCGATCCAGGCGCAGAGCGGGCCGCTGGCGCTGAATAACGCCAGTGATATCGACGCGGAGCACAACCTAGTGGTGCCGCCCTTTATCGAGCCGCATATTCACCTCGATGCCACCCTCACCGCTGGCGAGCCCAACTGGAACATGAGCGGTACCTTGTTCGAGGGCATCGAGCGCTGGGCCGAGCGCAAAGAGCTCAATACCCATGAAGACACCAAGACCCGCGCCAGCAAGACCATCGGCATGCTGGTCGATCACGGCATCCAGCATGTGCGTACCCATGTCGACGTCACCGATCCCAAGCTGACCGCACTCAAGGCGATGATTGAAGTGCGCGAAGAAGTGCGCCACCTGATCGACCTGCAGATTGTCGCGTTTCCGCAGGAGGGCATCGAGTCGTACGCCAATGGTCGCGCCTTGATGACCGAGGCGGTGGCGATGGGCGCGGATGTGGTGGGCGGTATCCCGCACTTCGAGAACACCCGTGATCAGGGCGTGTCGTCGATCAAGTTTCTGATGGACCTGGCCGAGCGCAGCGGTTGCCTGGTGGATGTACATTGTGACGAGACCGACGACCCGCAGTCGCGCTTTCTTGAAGTGCTGGCCGAGGAGGCGCGGGTGCGCGGCATGGGTGCGCGGGTTACCGCCAGCCACACCACGGCAATGGGTTCGTATGACAACGCCTACTGCTCGAAGCTGTTCCGCTTGCTGAAAATGTCGGGCATCAACTTTGTTTCCTGTCCGACCGAGAGCATCCACCTGCAGGGCCGGTTCGACACCTACCCCAAACGCCGTGGCCTGACCCGCGTCGCCGAAATCGACCGCGCCGGGATGAACGTGTGCTTTGGCCAGGACTCGATCGTCGACCCGTGGTACCCGCTGGGCAATGGCAACATTCTGCGCATTCTCGAGGCCGGCTTGCACATCTGCCACATGCTCGGCTACGAAGACCTGCAGCGCTCGCTCGACCTGATCACCGACAACAGCGCGCGCACCCTCAATCTTGGCAAGCGCTATGGGCTGGAGGTCGGACGGCCAGCGAATCTGCTGGTGCTGTCGGCGCCGGATGATTACGAGATGGTCCGCAGCCAGGGTTACGCACTGGTTTCAGTGCGCAATGGCAAAGTGCTGATGCGCCGCACCCCGGCCCAGGTGCAGCGCCTGGCTTGATCCTGACCATCGCCCGCGCAGGCTTATCTGCGTGGGCGATGGCTGGCGATCGGTCTAATTCGCATTTGCCCCTGAGCGCGATCAGTGGCACGCTTGGCCGGCGATTTTGCATCGCCCCTACAGCGAAATAAGGAAACGCCCAGGTGAGTTGGGAAAAAGTCGGTAAAGCCCTCGTTGGCCTGCTGGTCGCTGGTGCCTGTGCAGGCGGCCTGTATCTGGCATTCAAGCAGGACCCAGCCCTGGAAGCGCGGCTTACCTATTCCTACCTGACCTACCCAAGCCAGTTCAGCGAACGCATCAGTACGGCCAACGACATGCTGCGCTACGAGCGCTTGCACGGGCAGATGAGCGATATCAGCCAGGGCCAGTTGAGCAATCAGCAGGTCGACAAGCTGGTGGACGCGGCCCAGGCGCCGTATCTGGCGTTGTTTGCCAAGCCGTTCGAGGCAGGCCTGGTCGACCATCGTACCGGCCTGGTGATAGAGCTGAAGAACACCCGCGAAGCGCCACTCAGGAACGTCCAGATTCGCTTGCCGGCCAAGGGCCTGGTGCAGGTGCGCGACGATGACGGCAACGACATCATCCCGCAGGCGGCCACCAACCTGATCGACATCGCCACCATCGGCGGGCGCGAAGACTGCAAGGTATGGGTGTACTTCGATTCGGACTACTCGCAGATCCGACAGGGCGGCCTGAGCATTCGCCACGCTGACGGCGAGGCGCAGATTCTCGCTTACCGCGAGTTCGTCGGCCTGCCAGCCACCATTGCCAGCTACAGCCAGCTGCTGCTGGCCTTGCTCGGTGCACTGGCAATCGGTGTATTGGGCCTTGGTTACGCATGCCTGAGCCGCAGCCAGCAGGCTACGGCCCAGCGCCGCGCTTAAGGCGCGACCAGCTCGAAGCGCCCCTGCGGATCTTCCAGCCCGGACATCAGGCGCAGGAACTTGATCCGCTCGCCGCTGATGCTGATATCACCCACTGTGACCTCTTTGACGAAGCCGGTCTGCTTCAAGGCGATACGATCGAGTGTGGCTTTTTTCATGCTGACCTCGACATCCGCACGGCGGTGGCGCGTGCGGTCGCGGTGGGTCAGCACGCCGTTGCGCACGGTCAGCGCATAATCTTCACCCAGGTCAGTGAAGCGCCAGTTGATGGTCAGGTCCTGCTCGGCTGCCTTTTGCGCATCGAGGCGCACGCTGAGCAGATCGAAGAACAGTGGCGCTGCCAGGGCCCGTACCATGTCATCGACGTTGCCGGGGGCTGGGCTTGCGGCAACACCGTCGCGCAGCTCCTGTGCGCCGCTCAGGTAGGCATTGCGCCATGTAGCGTTCTCGCTCTGGTAGCCGAGCTGCTCGAACGCATCGGCCTGCAGCTGACGTGCTGCGCTGTTACCGGGCTGGGCGTAGATCAATTGCCGAGTCAGCTCGGCGACCCAGCGGTAATCACCTGAAGCAAATGCCTTGCGCGCCAGGCTCAGCACCTGGTTGGCGCCGCCCATGGCTTCGACATAGCGCCGGCCGGTGTCGCTCGGTGGCAGTGGGTCGAGGGTAGCGGGGTTGCCGTCGTAGCTTCCCATGTAGCGTTGATAGACCGCACGCACGTTGAGGCTGAGCGAGCCGTAGTAATCGCGGCTGTACCAGCGCTTGGCCAGGCGCGGGGGCAGCGTGGCGAGTTGCGCGGCAATTGCGTCCGGGGTCAGGCCCTGATTGATCAGGCGTAGCGTCTGGCCATCGATATAGGCGTACAGGTCACGCTGGTCGGCAAGGTACTCGCGCACTGCCGCGCCGCTCCAGGTTGGCCAGTGATGCTGGCCGAGGACGATCTCGGCCCGCTCACCGTAACGCACCAAGGTCTGGTCGAGGTAGCGCGACCAGCTTCTGGCATCGCGCACCGGCGCGCCACGCAGGTCGAGCAGGCTCAGTTGACTGTGGGCGACGTTCTCGCCCATGGCCAGCGCCTTGAAGCGCGGCAGCCAGAGGTTCATCTGTGCCGGCGCGTCCTGGCCTGCGGTGAGCTGGAATTCGATGTCGATGCCATCGATGCGCACGGTCTCGAGCGCTTTGCTTATCTCCCGCGTGGGGGCGATCAGGCTGATCGTGGCGTTGCTGGATATGTCTTTGCCCAGGCCTGCATCGACCTGGCCGCGAGGCCCGCGGGGCAGGGCGTTGCCATACAGGTATTCGGCGCGGCGCTGCATCGCCGGGCCCGCCAGCACGTTCTCGCTGATGGCCTGCGCATAGAAACCGCGCGGTGCCAGCACCTGAACCCTGCCGGCCTTGACCTCGGCGGGGTCGACGACGCCGCGCACGCCACCATAGCTGCTCACCTGCGGGTTGCTGTAGATCACCGCCAGCACAGGCTTGCGCGGGCGATGCTTGAAGTACAGCTCCATGGCAGCGCGGGCGGTTTCTACTGAATGCAGCGGGTCGATCACGATCAGGCCGCTGTCGCCTTCGACCAGGGTCATGTTGGCGAGGTCCAGACCACGTACCTGATAGATGCCCTCGGTGACCTGGAACAGGCCAGCGATGGCGTTCAGTTGGGCTTGGCGCCACAGGCTTGGGTTGACGGTGGCAGGCGCTTCACCGTTGATGAAGGCGTAGCGCTGCAGGTCCCACACCGGTTGGCTGTCGGCATTGTCGATGCGGCCATCGAAGCGCTCGATCAAGCCGCGCTGAGCGGCGTCGAAATCGGCGCGGTCGTTGAAGGGGAGGCGCTGCAACCATTGTTGATTGCTTTGGCGGGTGAAGCTGGTGGCGTCTTTTTGCGGTGCATCGGCGGCAGAGGCGAGCGGGCACAGCAGCAATAGCGGCAGTAACAGGCGATGCGGCATAGGGATTCCTTGGCTTGAACGACGCGCAAGGGGGAACAGTAGCCTATGGCAAGGAGGTTTGGGCAGGTGGTAACGCTGTGGCTGTGAGTTTTAGGGCTGCTGAGCAGCCCTAAAACGATGCGCCGTGTTGTTCAGCGCTGGAAACCCAACCCCGACGACAAGTCAGTCTATCAAGTTGACTTAACTCGCCGCCGTTTCCGGTGACGTTTAGCGCTGGCGCCAATGATTTGTGCCGCGTTAATCGCAGATCCAGGATGCTTGCGAGCGTACTCGCAGCGCTGACTTAGCCGCTTTCGTGCAACAGCAGTGCTTGATGAAGCCTTTCGAGCAGAGCCTCACGCACGCTGTCCGGGGCACTCACCTTGATCGAGCCGGCATGCGCCAGCAGCCAGCTCAAAAGGGCCTGGTCATAGGCAACCGTGGCCACCAACCTGGCGTCGCCTTCGGCAAGCGGCTCCAGCAACATGTCGTCCGACAGCGGCTGCGCTGCCAACTGCCGCGCCAGCCCCGGCGTCACCCAGGCCCGCAAGGTGATCGGTTGCGCCATGCAACGATCGCTGGGCTGCGGCTGCTGCAGCAGCTCGGTGCTGAGCTCGGCCTGCCAGTACCAACCATATGGAGTGCCCTTGCTGTTGCAGCGCACCGGAAACAGCTCGGTCAGCTCGTTCAAATCACGCTCGACCGTGCGCTTGCTGGTGCCATGGCCGACCTGGTGTAGGGCCTGCTGCAACTGATTGGAACTCATGCCCGGGTGGCGGTCAGGCAGCAGTTTGAGCAACTGCCACTGGCGGGCGATGGTCTGGCGCGTGGGGTTGCTGGGCAAAGCGGGTTCCTTGGCGCGCGATCACTGCACGGCTCTAGTGGTGGCAATTGGCTATGTTCGCCTAGCATACCTTTTGCTGGGCTTGCAGCCAACGTGCCGTGACAACTGGCCTGCGTCTGCGGTATACCTGAGCGCTACCAAGGGGAGCCCGGAGACGGGCTGAGAAACCGCTGGCAAGATGCAGCGCGGTGACCCTTAGCACCTGATCCGGATCATGCCGGCGAAGGGATGGGACAGCCGACCTGCCTTTGCGCCGGCCTCACTGCGAGGCCGCACCATGCACCACCCGCCTGGCCTCGCTGCCACCTCCCAGAGGACAGCAGCATGAGCGAACGTTTTACCCATTATTTGCGCGAGCAGAGCGAACCGACCTGGTCGGCTGCCGTTGGCCACCGCTTCGTGCGACAACTATGTGATGGTTCCCTGGCGGATCCGGTCATGGTCCGCTACCTGGTTCAGGACCATCGCTTTCTCGACAGCTTTCTGACCTTGCTCGGTGCGGCTATTGCCACAGCCGATACCTTTGAAGCGCGCCTGCGTCTGGGCCGTTTTGCCGGGATGATCTCGAGTGACGAAAACACCTATTTCCTGCGTGCATTCGAGGCCCTCGATGTAAGCCCGGCGCAGCGCGACGAGCCTGCCGACAGTGCGCCCACCGCAGGCTTCAAGGCGATCATGGCCGAGGCGGCGGCAAGCCGCTCCTATGCGGCAGCGCTGGCGGTGCTGAATGTGGCCGAGGGGTTGTACCTGGACTGGGCGCAGAAGGCGCCGCAGCCACTGCCCGAGCACTTCGTCCACGCTGAGTGGATCACCTTGCATGACAACCCGTTCTTCGAGGATTTTGTCGCGTTCCTGCAAGCTGAGCTTGACCGCGTCGGGCCAAAGGAGGCCGAGCTCAGCCGCGACTTCTACCTGCGCACAGTTGCGCTGGAACTGGCCTTCTTCGATGCCGTATACGATGGCGAGGCCTGACATGGATATTTTTGATCGGCTCAAGGCCGCCGCTGCGCCGCAATGGGCGAGCTACGTCGAGCATGACTTCCTGCAGCAGATGCAGACGGGTACCCTCAGTCAGGCGGCGTTTCGCGAGTATCTGGTGCAGGACTACCTGTTCCTGATCCAGTTCGCCCGCGCCTGGGCGCTGGCCGCCTACAAGAGTCGCCTGCCAAGTGACATCCGCGCCGCGCAGGCCGGGCTTGCGGCGATTCTTGACGAGACTGAACTGCACCTGCGCCTGTGCGCCCGCTGGGGCTTGTCGCAAACCGACATTCAAGCTGCCCCCGAGCATCAGGCGACCGTGGCCTATACCCGCTATGTGCTTGACTGCGGCGCCGCCGGCGACCTGCTTGAACTGCACGTTGCGCTGGCACCGTGCGTGATCGGCTACGCCGAAATCGGCCAGCGCCTGGCCGGCGCAATCGGTGATCTGAACCAGCATCCGTACCGCGAATGGATCGGCGAGTATGCCGGTGAGGCCTATCAAGACGTGGCGGCGTCTGCCCGCAAGCACCTGGACGAGCTGGCCGCGCGGAGCATGACCGAGTCACGTTTCACCGAGCTGGCGGCGATCTTTGCCCAGGCCTCACGGCTTGAGGCGGACTTCTGGCAGATGGGATTGCAGGCTGCCGAATAATCGGCTGGTCAGCGTGCTTGAGGTGCCTGCAGGCATAGCTGTGGTACCTCGACGCTGCCTTTGGCGTCGCGGTCGTCGACAGCGGCTGTCACACTTTGTCCCATTTGCGCCAATGCATCTGATTAGGATTCTCTTTTACAGCGGAATTCACAGGTCACTTGCATGCGCGCACCACGTCGTATTTTCAGCCGTTCCTCCACGTTGGCCGTATTTCTGGCGGGTGCCGCGCACGCGCAGACAAACCCTCCAGAACCCGTCCCATTGACCCTTGAAGATGTGGTTGTGACTGCCTCGGGCTTCGAGCAGCGGGTTGAGGACGCGCCCGCGTCGATCACCGTGATCGACGGCGAAGACCTGCGTCGCAAGTCGTACCGCGACCTCGGTGACGCAGTGCGTGATGTCGAGGGTGTCACCGTCAACGGCGGCGCCAACGAAAGCGACATCTCGATGCGCGGCATGCCGGGCGACTACACCTTGATTCTGGTCGATGGCAAACGCCAGAGCGCCCGTGAATCACGGGTCAACGGCAACGCCGGTTACGAGCAGAGCTTTGTCCCGCCGGCAGCCGCCATCGAGCGGATTGAGGTGGTGCGCGGGCCGATGTCGTCGCTGTATGGCTCGGACGCTATCGGGGGGGTGATCAACGTCATTACCCGCAAGGTCTCGCCCGAGTGGGGCGGCTCGATCGGTTACGACTATTCGGCGCGTCAGCACAGCGCAGAGGGCGACGCCGGGCAAACCACTTTCTACTTGAGCGGTCCGCTCAAGGAAGACCTGCTTGGCCTGCAAGTGTGGGGCCGCTACCTGGACCGCCAGGCCGATGCTGACCTGGAACAGACCAACGGCCACAGCAAGGCCGATCACCGCGACCTGACCACGCGCCTGGCCTTCACGCCCACGATCGACCACGACATCCTGCTCGAAGCCGGCGTTACGCGCCTGAAAAACGGTGATGGCGTCAGTGCCAACTGGGCCACCCGCGAGCAAGAGAACAACCGTGATCACTGGTCGCTGTCGCACCAGGGTCGCTGGGGCTGGGCCACCTCTGACGTCGCCCTCTATCAGGAAACCACCAGCCGCGAAGGCAAGGCCACGCCAGACCAGACCGACATCTACGGGCGCAAGCCTGAAATCCGCAACCGCGTGCTCGACGCCAAGTTGGTCGTGCCGACCACCTACAACGTCAGCACGGTTGGCCTGCAATGGCAGGAAAACCAGGTCACCGACTGGAACCAGGGCTTGGGTGACAAGGTTGATTACGAGTTCTCGGTCCAGCAAAAAGCGCTGTTTGCCGAAAACGAATGGTCGGTCACCGACACCTTCGCCTTGACCGGCGGCCTGCGCATGGACAACCACGAAGAATACGGCAACCACTTCAGCCCACGCGTGTACGGGGTCTGGCGCGCGACGGATCAGTGGACGCTCAAAGGCGGTGTTGCCCGCGGTTTCAAGACCCCTGAGCTGCGCGCCGTGGTTGAAGGCTACGCCTACCTGCGCCGCAACCGGTTCGTCATGCTCGGCAACCCTGACCTCAAGCCCGAGACCAGCACCAACTACGAAGTGTCGGCGCTGTGGTCCAACCGCAATGATCTGTCGGCAGGCGTGACGTTGTTCTACAACGACTTTCAGGACAAGCTCTCGACCGTAACCACTGACCGGCGCTGGAACGGCTACATCGTCATGGACCGGGTCAATGTCGACAAGGCGGTGATCCGTGGCGTCGAGCTGACCGGTCAGTGGGACATCCGCTCCGACCTGCTGATCAAAGGCAACTACACCTACACCGACTCCGAGCAGAAGACCGGTGCCAACGCCGGTGCGCCGCTTGCCCTGACGCCGAAACAGAAAGCCAACCTGCGCGGCGAATGGAGGGTCAATGACCGCGCCCAAGCCTGGGCCGCGCTCAGCTACTACGGCGAAGAAACAGGCAACACCGTCACTGCCGAATCGGCGCCGGGCTACACCACTGCCGACATCGGCGGCTCGTATGACCTGACCCATGCGCTGACTGTGAATGCCTCGCTGAACAACATCACCGACAAGCGTCTGGACGACGAGACCTATGGCACGGTGAACTATGGCCGCACGCTGTGGATGGGCGCGACCTACAACTTCTGATCAGAGTAGTAGCAAACGGGGCCGGACACCGGCCCGGTTTGCGTTTGCGCGTGTCAGCCTTGGCCGACCGGCAGCCGCACCAGCGCGCACAGCCCGCGTGGTTTGCGGTTTTCCAACAGCAGTTCACCGCCATGGGCCTGAATGCAGGCACGGGCGATCGCCAAGCCCAGACCGAGGCCGCCACCGCTGCGGGCGTCGGCACCACCGCGGCCGAGCTGGACAAAGGGTTCAAAGACTTTTTCCAACCACTGCTCAGGCAGCCCCGGACCTTGATCGGTGATCTCCAGGCGGACCTGGCCGTCAGCCCGGCTGAGCGTCACGTGGGTCGCACCGCCATGCTTCAAGGCGTTGTCGATCAGGTTGGTCAGGGCACGTTTTAGCGCCAAAGGTCGGCAGCTTAGCCAGGCCTGTTGCTGCACATCCCAGGTCAACGGTTGCCCAAGCAGGCGATAACGTCGGTCCAGCTCGTCAAGCAAGTCGTTCAGGCGCAACTGACAGGTCGCCTCCTGCACTGCATCGCCGCGCACGAACTCCAGGGTTTCGCCGACCATCGCCGTCAGCTCGCCCAGGCTTTCCAGCAAGTCGTCGCGGGTGGCGCCGGGGTCAAGCAGTTCAACCTGCAAACGCAATTCGGTCAGCGGCGTGTTGAGGTCATGGCTGATCGCTGCCAACAAGCGGGTGCGGCCTTCGACATGCCGGGCCAGGTTGGCCTGCATCGTGTTGAATGCATGGGTCAGCTCGCGTGCTTCGTGCGGGCCGGTTAACGGCAGCGGCGCAATCCACTCACCACGGCTGACCCGCTCGGTGGCTTTGGCCAGGGCCTTGATCGGGCGCAGCACACGGGCAAAGCCGAACATCATCACCAGCAAGACCGGCAGGGTGGTCATTGGCAAACTGTAAGCCAGTACAGTGCCCCACTGATAAGCACCGCTGGGGTGCTGCTCGGCATTCAGATACTGGCCGTTGCCCAGCGCCAGGCTGCTGCGCAAGCGTAGTGGCGCCCAACCGCCAGGACTGAACGGATAAGCGCGGGCGTCGGTGCCGTTGACCCGCTCCAGTTGCACGATCAGCGAGTGTTCCGGCGATAGCTGCAGGCGCTGGCGCAGGTCGCGGCTAAGCCGCTGTTCTTCAGGGCGAGCGGCGAAAGCACTGACCTCGGGGGTTGCCGCGATCCAGAAGCGGGTTTCCGGGTTGGCCATCTTGGCCAGCATCCTGTTGGCCTGCGCTGCGGGCAGGTCGCGCGCCAGGTTGAACGCAGTTGCCAGGCGCTCCAGGCTGGCTGCCCGGGACAGCGGATGAAGCAGGCTGCCGTGGCGGTGCAGCAGAATGATGCCGATCAAGTGCGAGGCCAGCAGTGCCAGGCACAGCAGCAGCAGTAACTGGTGCAGCAAGCGCTGCGGCCACAGCCGGCGCAGGCTATTCAAGCTCGACATCGGCGGCCAGCAAGTAGCCGCTGCCCCACAGGGTGCGCAGCAGCTCGGCGGTTTGCCGGTCATGGCTGAGCTTGCGCCGCAGGCGACTGACCTGGCGGTCGATGGCGCGTTCGCTGATGTCGCTGTCGTGCGCTGCCGTCAGGTCGACCAGCCGTTGCCGGGTCAGGCTGCGATGCGGGTGGGCCAGAAACACCTGCAGCAGTTTGCCCTCGGCGGTGCTCAACTGAACTGACTCGGCACCTTCGCGGCTGAGCGAGGCGCTGCTGGCGCAGAAGTGCCAGCCGGCGAAGCGATAGCGGCGTGCTGCGGGCGTAGCTGCAGGCTCCGCGTGGAGTCGCGCCTGGGTTGCCTGATGCCGGCGCAGCACGCTGTTCAGGCGCGCGACCAGCTCACGCGGCTCGAACGGCTTGGTCAGATAGTCATCGGCGCCCAGGTCGAGGCCGCGAATGCGGTCTGCAGTGGTGTCGCGGGCGGTCAGCAGGATCACCGGCAGGTTGCAGCGCCGGTGCAGTTGCTGGCACAGCTCGAAGCCATCGCCGTCGGGCAGCATGACATCGAGTACGGCCACGTCGAACGCCTGCTGCTTGAGCAATTGCCAGAGTCCGGCCGCGTCGGCGGCGGTGCGCACCTCGAAACCATGGCGGCGCAGGTAGGTCGCCAGCGGGTCGCGGATCTTGCGGTGGTCATCGACCACCAGCACTCGCGGCGCGGGCGTGGGTTGTTCAGCTGGCATTGGCTATCGCGCGTGATGTGGGAGGCAGGGCGCAATATTACTACGAGTCATTATCATTTGTGACTGCCCGCTGTGGGCAGATTGTCACAGCGGGTATCGTCACCTGCAATCGCTGGCACTAGATAGCCGAGCGGCGCACCTGCTTGACCAGGATCTTCTCCAACAGCTCCCACATCGCCGGGTCGGTGCTGAACGCGACGTTGAAGCGCATCCACCCAGTCGCCTGGGCGTCGACCATGAACAACTGTCCGGGGCCGAGCATGATGCCTTGCTCCAGCGCGTCATCCAGCAGGGCCGCGCTGTCCGGGATGGCCCGGTGGCGCGCCCACACGTACATGCCTTCGTCCGATTCGGTGAACAGCTCGAAGCCCAGCCGGTGCAAATGCCGGCCCACTTCCTGGTGTGCTTCGGCCAGGCGCTGGCGCAGGCGTTTGAGGTGCTTGCGCCAGCGGCCATCGATGATCGCCGCGTAGACCACCCGCTCCATCACTTGGGAGGTGGTCAGCCCAGAGCGCATTTTCAGGCGCAGCAACTGCTGCATCAGTTCCGGGTTGGCGAACAGGTAACCAACCCGCACGTTCGGTGAAATGCTTTTTGAATAGCTGCCGACGTATACGACTTGCTGCAGGTGATCGAGGCTGGCCAGGCACGGCTGCGGCTCCGCGATCATATCGGCGTACAGGTTGTTTTCCACCAGCCGGAAGCCGTGCTGGCTGGCCAGTTGCAGCAAGCGGTGCAGTTGCGGCAACGGCGTACGCGAGCAGGTCGGGCTGTGCAGGTGCGGCTGGGTGAAGAAGACACTTGGGCGGTGTTCGCTGAGCAGTTGCTCCAGGCGATCGAGGTCGTAGCCGGCCGGGGTGCGCGGCACGCCGATCAGGGTAGCCCCCTGAAAACGCAGGATGCTCATCAGGTTGGGGTAGCCTGGGTCGTCGACCAGCACCACATCACCGGGGCGCACCAACGTGCGTACCGCCAGGTCCAGCGCCTGGCTGGCGCCGTGGGTGAGCATCAGCTGCGCCGGGTTGACCACGATCGACAGCTCTTGCTGCAGGTTCTGCGCGGTCAGCGTGCGCAGCTCCGGCAGGCCCATCGGCTCGCCATAGCCGGACAGCTCCAACGGGCTACCGGCGACCTGGCGCATGCCCCGGCGCAGGCCATCTTCGTACATCCAGTCGTTGGGCAGCCAGCCGCAGCCGGGTTTGAACGGCAACTGACGGGTTTCGAAAATCTGCTGCAGGTACCACTCGGCGTTGAACGACGGCCGGTTGTTGTCGGCGCCGTGGGCCGGTCTGTCGAGTTGCTCGCTGGCCGCGCGATTGACGAAAAAGCCGGTGTTGCCGCGGCTGACCAGCAGCCCTTGCGCAACCAGACGGTCGTACGCTTCGACCACGGTGAAGGTGCTCACCGAGTAGGTGGCGGCAAAGGCGCGGATCGACGGGACCTTGGCACCGGGTTTGAGCGCCTGGCTGTCGATCAACTCGCGCAAGCCGTCGATGATCTGGTTGACCAGCGGGGTGGCGGAGTCTGGATGTAGTACGAGCATGGGTGTGCCTTCAGGTGTGCAGACGCGGGGCGTCGGCCGGGTGTCGCGCGGTGTATTGCATGGGCGGCCTGTACAGTGCAGTGCGACTTTCATGCCACTGTGCATGGCTCTATCAGCGCGACATTTTTACATTAGGTGTCTGAGATCGCCAGACACCTTTTGTTTCAGTTCGTTCGAGGCCCGCCTCGCACGACCCACAGGCCGCCAGGGAAGGCCTGCTCGTGCCCTCGCACAGCGCCTGCGCGCATCAGTATCGATGTACAGGTGAAACCGCTTGCCATCGGGGTTTCACGCAATTCCTTAGATAAAAAGAAGCACGGGGACACAACTGATGGACGCAACATCTACAACTACCGCATCCGAAAAAGGGGCGCCGGAGAGCAAGCTGAATGCTTCGCTCAAGTCGCGCCACCTGACGATGATGTCGATCGCCGGGGTCATCGGCGGCGCACTGTTCGTCGGCTCCGGCAGTGTCATTCACAGCGCCGGCCCTGCTGCGGTGCTGGCTTATCTGGCTGGCGGCATCCTGGTGGTGCTGATCATGCGCATGCTCGGTGAAATGGCGACGTCTTCGCCAGACACCGGCTCGTTCTCGACCTACGCCGACCGTGCCATTGGCCGTTGGGCAGGCTTCACCATCGGTTGGTTGTACTGGTGGTACTGGGTCATCCTGATGGCCTGGGAAGCGTATGTGGCGGGCAAGATCCTGCACGGCTTCTTCCCGGGGGTGAGCACCAATGTGTTCGTCCTGGCGACGACCCTGGTGCTGATCACGGTCAACTTCTTCAACGTCAAGCACTACGGCGAGTTCGAGTTCTGGTTTGCCTTGATCAAGGTGATTGCGATCGTCTGCTTCCTGATCGTGTGTGGCTCGGCGGTGTTGAATATCTGGCAGTTCGGTGAGGTCCGCGGGATCACTCACCTGACCGCCGAAGGCTTCATGCCGAACGGCTTTACCACGGTGATTGGTGCGTTGCTTGGGGTGATGTTCGCCTTCCTCGGTGCGGAGATCGTGACCATCGCTGCCTCCGAGTCGAAAGACCCGGCCGGGCAGATCGTCAAGGCGACCAACTCGGTGGTCTGGCGGGTGTGCCTGTTCTATGTCGGCTCGATCTTCCTGATCGTCTGCCTGGTGCCGTGGAATGACCCGCACCTGGGTGAGTCGGGCTATGGCGCTTATCGCCGTACGCTGGAACTGCTGGGCGTGCCATATGCCGAGCTGCTGATGAATTTCGTCGTGTTGACCTCGGTGAGCAGCTGCCTGATCTCGGGCCATTACACTGCCTCGCGCATGCTGTTCTCGCTGGCTCAGCGTGGCGACGCGCCGTCGTTCTTCAAGATCACCCGCGCCGGCACTGGCGTACCGGTGTTCGCGATCGTCGGTTCGTGCGCGGTGGCAGTGGTGTGCGCGCTGATCAACTTCAGCGAGACGCTGCGGCCCAAGGACGTGCTCGACACCTTGATGAACACCACGGGCATGATCGCTTTGCTGGTGTACCTGGTGATCGCCTTCTCCCAACTGCGTATGCGCCGCAAATTGATTGCCGAAGGCAAGGAGATCCGCCTGCAGATGTGGCTGTTCCCTTGGCTGACCTACCTGGTGATTGCGTTTATCGTTGCTGCGCTGGTGACCATGGCGTTCATGCCTGATTACCAGATTCTGGTGGTTTCGACCGGTATTGCTGCCTGTGTGGTGGTGGCGATGGGTATTGTGCATCAGATCCGTTCGGCGAAAAAACTGCACTAAGCAACGCGCTGTATGATGTCGGCCGGTTCCCGCAAGGGGCCGGCCGCGTTTGTTTGTGCGGGTCTCACCGCGAACCCCTCGACATGGCTTATGCTAGGCGCTCAGCCGCCTACAGGAGCCGCCCATGGCCTGGTCTGCCAACCAATATTCGCTGTTTGAAGACGAACGCAGTCGCCCCGTGCGTGATCTGCTGGCGGCGGTGCCGCCGCGTCCAGTGCGTCACGCTACCGACCTTGGCTGTGGGCCGGGCAACTCCACCGAAGTGTTGTTGCAACGCTGCCCGGACGCTCAGGTGACAGCGCTCGACAGTGATCCGGACATGATCGACAAGGCCAATAAACGACCGCGTTTGAGTGTGCCGAGGGTGAGCTGCAAGATTGCCGACATCGCGACCTGGCAAGCAGCCGAACCACAGGACTTGATCCTCGCCAACGCTTCGCTGCAATGGCTCCCCGAGCACGCCACGCTGTATCCGCACCTGGTCCGCCAGCTCAGCGAAGGCGCCAGCCTTGCGGTGCAGACTCCGGACAACATCGACGAACCGGCCCACCGACAGATTCGCGAGATCGCCAAGCGCGGGCCATGGGCCGACAAGTTCGCTGACTTCTCGCTGCCGCCGCGGCATACCGCAGGGTTTTATTACGACTTGCTCAGCCCGCTGTGCAGCCGCGTCGACGTCTGGCGCACCACTTACCATCACCCCTTGGCCGGCGGTGCGCAGGCGGTGGTTGAATGGTTCAAAGGCTCGGCACTGCGACCTTACCTGGATCGTCTGAACGAAGCAGAACAGGCGGACTTTCTGCAGTTGTATCTGCAGGCGATGGAGCATGACTACCCAGCGTCCAGCGATGGCAAGCTGCTGCTGCCGTTCCCGCGCTTGTTTGTGCTTGCTACTCGCTAGCTGCGAAACCAGCGCCAGCTCAGGTAGGGCAGGGAGGGCTCAAAGCTCTTCCTGGACCAGCTGCAAAAAGGTCGCCACCACCCGGCGCGTACGTTGCTCGCTGAGGCAGACCAGTGTTTCAGTCAAGTGCCGCTGGCAGTCGACGATCGGCAGCGCACATACCCGAGCGTCGGCGCCAAACTCGGCAGCCGACACCACGCCAACGCCAATCCCCACTACCACCGCCTCGCGCGCAGCTTCGCGGCCTTCGACCTGAATTGCCGCGCGGATGCGCAGCCCTGCCCGGTGCATTTCCTCTTCCAGCGTCTGCCGCGTCACCGAGCCTGGTTCACGCAGCACCAGCGGCGTGTCGTCCAGATCAGCCAGGCTGATCGAGGCGCGACTGGCCCAGGGGTGGTTGTGCGACACAAACGCCACCATCGGGTCGCGGCGCATTGGCACGCAGTACAGGCGCTCGTCATCGACATCGCGGCCGAGCAGGGCGAGGTCGGCCTGATAGCTGAACAGGCGCGCCAGTGATTCATCGGTGTTGCCAGTCTCGATCTTGACCTGAATGCCGGGGTAACGCTGGCAGAAGCGGGCAATCTGCGGCAACACATGCACCGGCGCATCCACCGCCAACACCAGGCTGCCGGTGTGCAATGCACGCGAATCCTGTAGCAACTCGACGGCTTCGGCTTCGCAGGCGAACAGGCGCTGGGTCACGCCCAGCAGCCGCTCGCCGAGGTCGGTCAGTTGCACCGAGCGTTTATTGCGATGAAACAGCAGTACGCCAAAGCGCTCTTCGAGCTTGCGCACCTGGTCGGACACGGCTGGCTGAGTGAGAAACAGCTTTTGCGCCGCGCGCGTGAAGCTACCGTGTTGAGCGACCGCATGAAACGCCTTGAGCTGTGCCTGAGACACCGACATACCGCCTCCACTTACAAGCTGAGCTTATGTGTGAAATACGATAAATCGATTTTTGTTATCAGTCAGTAACTGTTTCTATGATCGACAGCTCCAGTGCGCAGCAAGACGCAGCGCGCTGGTGGCCATAGCAGCGGCGCGGTCATGTCAGCCGGCCCTGTTATCTGACCCGACGATGGCCACCGTCATGTAGTGCGACTCACAACAACAAGACAGGCGTTTTTTCACATTCTGCCGGCACACTTGAGCGAGAGGTCAGACTCCCATGAACCAAACCCTTGCTGCCATCAAACGGTGGCGTATTCAGATTTTCGCCATTACCTGGCTGGCCTACGCTGGCTTCTATTTCACCCGCAAGGCCTTCTCGGTGGCCAAGCTGGGCATCGGCGAAGACCCAAGCTTCATGCTCGACAAGGCGGCGATGGCCAACCTCGATGCCATCTATCTGGCTGCCTACGCAGTCGGCCAGTTCACCTGGGGCATGCTTGCCGACCGTTTCGGGCCGCGCGTGGTAGTGCTCGGCGGGTTGCTGATTTCAGCGGCGGCGGCGGTGGTGATGGGCAGCTACGCAACCTTCCCGATCTTTGCCACCTGCATGTTGATTCAGGGCCTGGCGCAGTCGACCGGTTGGGCGGGGTTGTGCAAGAACCTTGGCAGCTTCTTCCCTTCGTCGCAGCGCGGCCGGGTGCTGGGGCTGTGGAGCTCGTGCTACGCCTTTGGCGGGCTGGTGGCGTCACCGTTTGCCGGTTGGTGGGCGTATACCTTGATCGGCACCTGGCACGCGGCGTTTTTCTCCAGTGCGGTGGTGGTGGCGCTGGTGGCGGTGTTGTTCTTCTTTCTGCAACGCAACAAGCCTGAAGATGTTGGCCTGCCGGCGGTCGAGCCAGAGCCGCAGAGCATGGCCCCAGGGCCAAACCTGTGCAGCGTATGGCAACCGCTGCGCGAGATCCTGCGTAATCGCACGGTGCTGACACTGGGCCTGGCTTACTTTCTGTTGAAGCCAGCGCGCTATGCCATCTTGCTCTGGGGCCCGGTGATCGTGTTTGAACAGATGCCGTCGGTGGGCAAGGTGGGTGCTGCAATCATTCCCACCGCATTCGAGCTGGCCGGGCTGCTCGGGCCGATCATCATCGGGCTGGCGTCGGACAAGCTGTTCGGCGCCCGGCGCATGCCCGCCTGCGTGATCAGCCTGCTGCTGTTGACGGTGACCCTGGCGTTGTTCATGGCAGCGATGAACAGCGGCAGCATTGCCCTGGTGGTGGGCCTGCTGTTTGTCATGGGCCTGACCTTGTACGGCCCCGATTCAATGATCAGCGGCGCCGCTGCAATTGACTTTGGCAGCGCCAAGGCCGGTGCCACCGCCGCAGGCTTCGTCAACGGTTGCGGCTCGGTGGGCGCGGTGCTGGGCGGCTTGCTGCCGGGCTACTTCGACAGCGTTACGGTATTCATCGTATTTGCTGGCTGCGCGCTGTTCTCCGCACTGGTGCTGCTGCCGCACTGGAACAGCCGCCCGGTCGCCGCCGAACAGGTGGTCGACGTTGCCCCCAATACCAGCATGGCAATCAAGCCACTGCGCAGTTAAAGGAAAGCACAAGCGATGAGACCCTTCTGGCTGCAACAAGCCCTGGATCAGGAGCAGGACGCACTGTGCCCGCCGCTGAGCGCCGACATCCGCTGTGATGTGTGCATCGTCGGTGGTGGTTACACCGGCTTGTGGACGGCATTGATGATCAAGGAGCAGGCGCCGCAGCTGGAGGTGGTGCTGATCGAAGCCGATATCTGCGGCGCCGGGGCCAGTGGCCGCAACGGCGGTTGTGCGTTGTCCTGGTCGGCCAAGTACTTCACCCTCGAGCGCTTGTTCGGCGCGGCCGAAGCGGTGCGCCTGGTGCGCGAATCGGAGCGCAGTATTGCGGCCATCGGCGACTATTGCGCAGCCAATGGCATCTATTGCGACTACCGCATGGATGGCACCCTGTACACCGCCAGCAACGCCGCGCAACTGGGCGGTACCGATGCGGTGATTGCCGCCCTGGCGCGTCAGGGCATCAATTCTTTCGAGCGACTGGCGCTTGAGCAGGTGCAGCAGCGGGCGGGCTCTGCGCGCCATCTTGAAGGCTGGTTCTCGCCGGCCGCCGCGACAGTGCAGCCGGGCCGGCTGGTGCGTGGTTTGCGCCGCGTTGCGTTGCAGCGCGGGGTGCGCATATACGAAGGCACGGCCATGACCAGCCTTGAGCATGGCGCACCGGTACAGGTGCGCACTGCTCATGCAACGGTCCGTGCTGATCGAGTGGTGCTGGGCCTCAATGCCTGGATGGCGCGGGCGTTCCCGCAGTTCGAGCGCAGCGTGGCAATCGTCTCCAGCGATATGGTGATCACCGAGCCGTGCCCTGAGCTGCTCGATGAGATCGGCCTGGACAGCGGCATCAGCGTGCTCGACTCGCGCATCTTCGTGCATTACTACCACAACACCAGCGACGGCCGGCTGATGCTCGGCAAGGGCGGCAATACCTTTGCCTACGGCGGGCGCATGCTGCCGGTGTTTGACCAGCCTTCGCCGTACCAGCCGCTGCTGCGCCAGACGCTCGACGACTTCTTCCCGGCGCTGGCCGAGGTGCCGATTGCGGCGAGCTGGAACGGGCCGTCGGACCGTTCGGTAACCGGCTTGCCCTTTTTCGGGCGCTTGGACGGGCAGGGCAATGTCTTCTACGGCTTCGGCTATTCAGGCAGTGGCGTCGGCCCGTGTCATATGGGCGGGCAGATTCTCTCGTCACTGGCCTTGGGGCTGGACAACCCCTGGACCCGATCAGGGCTGGTCAAAGGCCCACTGGGGCAGTTTCCGCCGGAGCCGATCCGTTATCTGGGCTCGCTGCTGGTGCGCGATGCGATCCGCCGTAAGGAGCGGGCAGAAGACCGCGGCATGCGGCCACGGCGGCTGGACGTGCGCCTGGCCAGGTATGCCGCAGCCGCCGGCAAAGCCGACAAAGGCTGATATTGATCAAGCCTCAGTGCCGGCTGGCGCTGCAGGCGCGAGATTTTTTGCCGAGGGCCGTATAAACTGCTGCCACTTTGGCCGGTCGCTTCCTGAACCGGCCCGCTGAAACGTAGAGAGTCGACATGGGCGCACAGTGGAAAGCCAAGCACAGAGAAACCGCAGCCAATGCCAAAGGCAAGATCATGGGCAAGCTGGCCAAGGAAATTCAGATCGCTGCCAAATCCGGCGCCGACCCTGACTCCAACTCGCGTCTGCGTCTGGCGATAGAACAGGCCAAAAAGGCCTCGATGACCCGCGAGACCCTCGAGCGGGCGATCCGCAAAGGCGCAGGCCTGGATGGCGACGCGGTGCAGTACACCGCCGTCAGCTACGAAGGCTTCGCGCCGCATCAGGTGCCGCTGATCGTCGAGTGCCTGACCGATAACGTCAACCGCACCGTCGCCCAGATCCGCGTGTTGTTCCGCAAGGGCCAGTTGGGCGCCAGCGGTTCGGTAGCCTGGGACTTCAACCATGTTGGCCTGATCGAAGCCACCCCGGACAACGCTGACGCCGATCCGGAAATGGCCGCCATCGAAGCCGGCGCGCAGGACTTCGAAGAAGGTGAAGAGGAGGGCGCGACCCTGTTCATCACCGACACGACCGACGTCGACGCTGTACAGAAGGCGTTGCCAGCGCAGGGCTTTACCGTGATTTCGGCAAAAATCGGCTACACCCCGAAAAACCCGGTAAGTGCTGCCAGCCTCAGTGCCGAGGCTCTGGCCGAAGTTGAAGCGTTCCTCGAAGCGATCAACGACAACGACGACGTGCAGAACGTCTACGTCGGCCTGACTGACTGATCAGTGCACGGGGGCCGCACTGCGGCCCTTTCGCGGCGCAACGCTGCTTTTGTGTGGTACGTCATGCATCCTGTCTTCGCCTCGCTCAGTCTCTCCCATCTTCGGACCCTCGATTGTCTGCTTGAGCTGAAAAACCTCAGCCATGCCGGTGCGCGCCTGGGCGTCAGCCAGTCGGCTTTGAGCCGGCAGTTGGCCAGCTTGCGCGAGGCGTTCGATGATCCATTGCTGGTCCGTCAGGGCCGTGGTTACGTGCTCAGCGAGCATGCCGAGGCGCTGGTCGAGCCGCTGCGCCAGGTGCTCGAAGCCTTGCAGGCGCTGCGCGAGCCGGCTGTGTTCGACCCAGCGAGGTGCGAGCGGCGCTTTTGTCTGGCCGCGTCGGATTACGTTGCCGAGCATATGTTGCCGTTGCTGGTGGCGGCGCTTGAAGTTGAGGCACCAGGGGTGTCGCTGGATTTTCGTACCTGGCAGGCAGGGCAGTATGCGCAGCTCGCCAGCGGTGAGATCGACCTGGCCACGACGCTGTTCGACGAGTCGCCGGCCAACCTTCATGGCCGCCTGCTCGGCGAAGACCGCGCCGTATGCCTGATGCGCGCTGATCACCCACTGACCGCCCGTGAGCTTTTGAGCCAGGATGATTATCTGGCCTTCAAGCATGTGCGCATCAGTGGCGGCGGTGACAAGGACAGCTTCATTGATCGCCACCTGCGGGCGCAGGGGCTGCAGCGGCGGATCAGCCTGGAGGTGCCGTTCTTTTCGGCCACCGTACAGGTGGTTGGCAACAGCCAGGCGCTGGTGACGGTGCCCGAGCACATTGCTCGGCAGCTGGCCCGGTTGCACGGCCTGGCCTGGCGGCGGTTAGCCTTTGTCGAGCACAGCCAGCGCTACTGGGTGGTCTGGCATCAGCGCTTGCAGGCGTCGGCCGAGCACCGCTGGCTGCGCAACCGAGTCTACGAAGTGTGGCGTCAGTCGCAGTTCGGTGTGCACGGCGGGCATGCGCCTTCGCCATAGTACCTATGCACCAGGCGGGGTTATTGCGCGACGGCCCTGCGCCTAGACTGGACTGCAGCAACAGCAGCCCATTCTCAGCCCGCGAGGAGCCCGCGCGTGACCCCCGAACAATTTCGCCAACACGGCCACCAACTGATCGACCTGATTGCCGACTATCGCCAGACCATCGCCGAGCGCCCGGTCATGGCGCAGGTCGAGCCCGGCTATTTGAAAGCCGCCTTGCCTGTGGCTGCGCCGGATCAAGGCGAGCCCTTCGAAGCCATCCTCGACGATTTCAACAAGCTGGTCATGCCCGGCCTGTCGCACTGGCAGCACCCAGACTTTTATGGCTACTTCCCCTCCAACGGCACCCTGTCGTCAGTTTTGGGCGACTTTCTCAGTACCGGCCTGGGCGTGCTCGGCTTGTCCTGGCAATCCAGCCCGGCCCTGAGCGAGCTGGAAGAAACCACCCTCGACTGGCTGCGACAATTGCTGGGTTTGTCTACGCAGTGGAGCGGGGTGATCCAGGACACTGCATCGACCAGCACCCTGGTGGCGTTGATCTGCGCCCGCGAGCGCGCCAGTGACTTTGCCCTGACCCGTGGTGGTTTGCAGGGCCAGCCCAAGCCGCTGATCGTATATGCCAGCGCCCACGCCCACAGCTCGGTGGACAAAGCGGCTTTACTGGCAGGGTTCGGTCGCGAGAACATCCGCCTGATCGCCACCGACGAGCAATTCGCCATGCAGCCAGCGGCGTTGCAGGCGGCCATCGAGGCTGACCTGGCGGCGGGTAATCAACCGTGCGCGGTAGTCGCCACCACCGGTACCACGACCACCACTGCGCTGGACCCGCTGGCAGCGATCGGCGCTATCAGCCAGGCGCACAAACTATGGCTGCATGTCGACTCAGCCATGGCTGGCTCGGCGATGATCCTGCCTGAGTGTCGCTGGATGTGGGACGGTATCGAGCTGGCCGACTCGGTCGTGGTCAACGCGCACAAGTGGCTTGGGGTGGCCTTCGATTGCTCGATTTACTACGTGCGCGACCCGCAGCACCTGATTCGGGTGATGAGCACCAACCCGAGTTACTTGCAGTCGGCGGTCGACGGCGAGGTGAAGAACCTGCGTGACTGGGGCATTCCGCTGGGGCGGCGCTTCCGTGCGCTGAAGCTATGGTTGATGCTGCGCAGCGAAGGGGTGGAGGCCTTGCAGCAGCGCTTGCGCCGCGATCTGGACAACGCTCGCTGGCTGGCCGCTCAGGTGGAGGCCGCAGAAGATTGGCAGGTGTTGGCGCCGGTGCAGTTGCAGACGTTGTGTATTCGTCACTGCCCGGACGGGCTGGAAGGTGCGGCGCTGGATGCGCATACCCGGGCCTGGGCTGATCGACTCAATGGTTCGGGGTTGGCGTACGTCACGCCGGCAACGCTGGAAGGGCAGTGGATGGTGCGGGTATCGGTAGGGGCGCTGCCCACCGAGCGTGAGCATGTCGAACGCTTGTGGGCCAACTTGCAGGCGGTGGTCAGCGCTTGAAACGGCTGGGGCTGCATGCAGCCCCAGGCAGTTTTTACTGAGTTGCAGCAGTGTTGAGGCTGCCTTTGCGGGTGGCTTCGTAGGTATCTTTGTCCATCGGTTTGGCATTCGGGTTGCCGAGGTCTTCCATCGCCAGACGGTGCGTCTCGGGAGCCACGTAGGCAGCCAGGGCGCAGATGCAGGTGATGAAGAACGCCGAGCCACCTACCACCAGCCAGATGTTTTCCGAGCCTGGCGGCGCGATGGCGGCGAATACCGCTGGCAGCATGGCAGTGAACATGGTGCCGATGTTCTGCGCGATAGCCATGGCCGAGACGCGGTAGCGAGTATTGAACAGCTCCGGGAAGAAGCTTGGGAATACCGCGTTGTAACCTTGGTAGACCATACCCCACATCAGGATCGATGCGCAGAAGGCCAGCGGCACGTTCTGAATGCTGATCGCATACAGGTAAGCGAAAGCCAGCAGGCCCGAGCCCATGCAGCCGGCAATCATGGTTGGACGACGGCCGATCTTGTCAGACAGGTTGCCAACGAACGGGATCACCAGCACTGCGACGATGTTGCCGACTACCGGGATCCACAGGTACACGCTCTTGTCGAAGCCGATGCCGTAAGCCGGCTGCACCGCATAGGCTGCACCGAACACGGTGGCAACGACTGGAATCACGTTCATCAGGGCCATGAACATGACCAGGACCATGTGCTTCCAGCTGTACTTGAACGCTTCCTTGACTGGCGAGCGGGCGATTTTGTCCTGCTTCTCTTCCTTGACGAAGGCCGGGGTCTCGTGGACTTCCTTACGGATGATGAAGCCGGCTACCAGGACGAATGCGCTGAGCAGGAACGGAATGCGCCAGCCCCACTCGTTGAAGGCTTCGCTTGGCATGAAGTACGCCAGTGGCAGGAACACCGCCGCAGCCAGTACCTGACCTGCCTGAACCCCTTGCAGGGTGAAGCTGGCGAAGTAACCTCGGCGTCCGAACGGCGCATGCTCCATGATCATCGAGCTGGCACCGGAGATCTCACCGGCGACCGCAAAGCCCTGAACCAGGCGCAGCAGCACAAGAATGATCGGGGCAATGATGCCAATGTCATGGTAGGTCGGCAGCAGGCCAACGGCCATGGTCGAGATACCCATGAGGAACATGCACAGCAGCAGAACGTTTTTGCGGCCGCGGGTATCACCCCAGTGACCGAGGACAACGGCACCCACCGGACGGGCCAGGTAACCGACACCGTAAGTCGCCAGCGAGGCGATGATGGCCATTTTCGGGTCCATCGACGGGAAGAAGATCTGCGGGAAGATCAGTGCTGCGGCTTGGGCGTAGATGAAAAAGTCGTAGTACTCGAGGGCCGAGCCTATCCACCCACTGGCGGTCGCTTTCTTGGCTTGAGAGCTGGAGTGAGCCATTGTTGTCTCCGTTGTTCTTGTTATTGAACTTATTATGTCGTGACGCTGGGCTTGTCGGTACAGGGTCCGCTGAACGTTCGCAGGGCAGTGAGGAGTTCGAATGGTCTGTAACTGGATTCATGGTTGCCCAGGCTCGAGCACCGAATCAATTCGCCAAATTCGCTTTTGTTCGGTAATCGAACAAAAACTAACTGTTTCGTACAAAAGTCATTGATGGCGGGACTTTACCCGCGAATAATCGATTCTGCCAAGCACCTGCAAGGGTTTTTTGGCTGACGCTTCTCAAATAACAAGGAACTCCAGCATGCAGCGTTCGATTGCCACCGTGTCCTTGAGCGGCACTCTGCCAGAAAAACTCGAAGCCATCGCCGCAGCCGGCTTTGACGGCGTCGAGATTTTCGAAAATGACCTGCTCTATTACGCCGGCAGCCCGCGCGAGATCCGCCAGATGTGCGCCGATCTGGGCATCGCCATCACCCTGTTCCAGCCATTTCGTGACTTCGAAGGCTGCCGCCGCGACCGTCTGCAGAAAAACCTCGACCGCGCCGAGCGCAAGTTCGACCTGATGCAGGAGCTGGGCACGGATTTGGTGCTGGTGTGCAGCAACGTGCAGGCGGACGCGCTGAGCGATGAGCAGATCCTGGTCGACGACCTGCGCCTGCTGGCCGAACATGCTGGTGCCCGCGGCCTGCGTATTGGCTACGAAGCCTTGGCCTGGGGCCGTCACGTCAATACCTACCAGCAGGTCTGGAACCTGGTACGCCAAGCCGATCACCCGGCGCTGGGGGTGATCCTCGACAGCTTCCACACCCTGTCGCTCAAGGGCGACCCGAGTGCAATCCGGCAGATTCCGGGCGACAAGATCTTCTTCGTGCAAATGGCCGATGCGCCGATCCTGGCCATGGACGTGCTGGAGTGGAGCCGGCACTTCCGCTGCTTCCCGGGGCAAGGCGAAATGGACCTGGCGGGCTTCCTCGCGCCGATTCTGCAGACCGGTTACCGCGGGCCGTTGTCGCTGGAAATCTTCAACGATGGCTTCCGCGCTGCACCTACCCGGCAGAACGCTGCCGATGGCCTGCGTTCGCTGTTGTACCTGGAAGAAAAAACCCGCCTGCAATTGCAGCGTGAGGCCCAGCCGATCGAGCCTGAGGTACTGTTTGACCCGGCGCCAGCCAGTACCTACGACGGTGTCGAGTTCCTTGAGTTTGCCGTCGATGAAGCGGTAGGGGCACGTCTGAGTGGTTGGCTCAAGCGCCTGGGCTTTGTCGAGGCGGGTGCACACCGCAGCAAGGGTGTCCGGCTGCTGCGCCAAGGCGATATCAACATCGTGCTCAACGCTGAGCCCTATTCATTCGCGCATAACTTCTTCGAAGCCCACGGCCCTTCGTTGTGCGCCACCGCACTGCGGGTCAAGGACGGCCAGGCTGCCTTGCAGCGTGCCACCGCCTACCGTGGCCAGCCATTCCGTGGCCTGGTCGGGCCCAACGAGCGCGAGATCCCGGCCGTGCGTGCGCCGGATGGCAGCCTGATCTACCTGGTCGAGCAGGCCGGTGCCGGGCATACCATCTACGACAGTGACTTCCGTCTGGATGCCGCCAGCGGCGCCAGTGGTGGCCTGCAACGTATCGACCACATGGCCCTGGCCCTGCCGGCCGAATCGCTGGACAGTTGGGTGCTGTTCTACAAGAGCCTGTTCGACTTCGAGGCCGACGACGAGGTGGTCTTGCCCGACCCCTACGGCCTGGTCAAGAGCCGTGCCTTGCGTAGCCAGTGTGGCACCCTGCGCTTGCCGCTGAATATCTCGGAGAACCGCAACACTGCGATTGCCCACGCGTTGTCCAGCTATCGTGGCTCGGGCGTCCACCACATCGCCTTTGACTGTGCCGACATCTTCAGTGAAGTGGCGCGGGCAAAAAACGCCGGTGTGCCGCTGCTGGAAATCCCCCTGAACTACTACGACGACCTCGCTGCGCGGTTTGATTTCGACGACGAGTTCCTCAGTGAGCTGGCCTACTACAACGTGCTGTACGACCGTGACGCCCAAGGCGGCGAGCTGTTCCACGTGTACACCGAGCCGTTCGAAGAGCGTTTCTTCTTCGAAATCATCCAGCGCAAGGGTGGGTATGCCGGTTACGGCGCAGCCAACGTCGCGGTCCGCCTGGCGGCCATGGCCAAGGCCCGCAGCGGGGCAGCACGCAAACCTGTGTTGTAAGGCAAGCGCCGGCCCAGCGGCCGGCGCACCTGTCACGAAACCTGACCAATGCGACCATCTGCGTGCTTCCCTGCGTCGCAGCAGTCACGGATAATCCCTCCAATTCCAATAATTAGCCTGTGAGTGGGTATGAGTGATTCCGTAGTCAGCCTCGGCGAGCCCGCCCTGGAAGGGGTGCGCAAATCGCGCAAGAACAACCCGGAGAAGACCCGCGAGGACATCCTCCAGGCCGCCATTGGCGAATTCGTTCAGCAAGGCCTGGCCGGCGCCCGCGTCGACGCCATCGCCGAGCGTACTGCCACCTCCAAGCGCATGATCTATTACTACTTCGGCAGTAAGGAGCAGCTCTACGTCGAGTGCCTGGTCAAGCTCTATGGCGACATTCGCAAGACCGAGCGCAGCCTCGATCTGGAGACCTTGCCGCCAGAGCAGGCCATCCGCCGGCTGGTGGAGTTCACCTTCGACCACCACGACCACAACGTCGACTTCGTACGTATCGTCTCGACTGAAAACATCCACTATGGCGAATACGTCAAGCAATCACCGGTCATCCGCGAGATGAGCAGCGTGGTGCTGGAGACACTGGGTCACACGCTCGAGCGCGGCGTTGCCGAGGGCGTGTTCCGCGAGGGTATCGAAGTCATCGATCTGCATATGCTGATGAGCTCGTTCTGCTTCTACCGGGTCTCCAACCGGCACACCTTCAGCGAGATCTTCCAGATCGACATGACCGATGACCAGGTCAAGCAGCGCCACAAACAGATGATCGGTGACGTCGTGCTGCGCTATATCCGTGCCTGAACCGAGCTATTCGCCCAGGCGTTGCTCGCGCGACGGCGGATAGCCAAAGTAGGCTGCATAGCACTTGCTGAAGTGCGACACCGAGACAAACCCGCAGGCGACGGCGACTTCCATCACCGACAGGTCCGAGTACTGCAGCAGGCGCCGGCTCTTGGTGATGCGCAGCTCCATGTAGTAGCGCCGCGGTGAGGTGCCCAGTTGCGCCTGGAACAGGCGGTCGATCTGGCGCCGCGAGCGGTCACTGTAAGCGGCCAGCTGGTCCAGGCTGAGGGTCTCTTCGAGGTTGTTTTCCATCAGTTCGACAATGGTGCGCAGGTGCAGGCTCATGGATTTTTTCGCGCCAGGTCCGACCTGGCGGTAGCGCGCCCCGGAGAACGATAGAATCTCCTCGACGCCTTCAGCCAGGGCGTCACCGTACAAGCGCCGTACCAGCCCAAGCATCAATTCCATCGCGCCATTGGGGCTGGCTGCTGTCAGCCGATCACGGTCAAGGGTAAAGCTTGCCGGGGTGATCCGCGTTTGCGGGCTGCGCTCGGCCAGGCTGGCACGCTGTTCGGGGTGAACGCTGCAGCCATAGTCACTCAAAACTCCGGCCCGCCCGAGAAACCACGCACCGTTCCACAGCCCGCCCAAGGCCAGGCCATGATGGTTGCAATCCTGCAGTAGCCGATCCAGCGCCGGGTACTTGAGTGGAGTACGCAAACCGCCGCAGATGATCAACAGATCAGCCTGCTTGAGGGTTGCCGGATCCAGATCGGTGGCGATCAGCTCAAGGCCCAGGTCGCTTTGCACGCGTTCGCCATCCAGCGACAACGGGGTGAAGCCGAAGCTGTCGGCGCGCAGCAGGTTGGCCGTGACCAGTACGTCCATGGCCACGGTGAAACTGGCCATCGAGAAGTGTTCGAGCAAGACGAAATCGACCTGGTAGGGCTTGTGCACACTGGCATCTGCGGACTTGGTCCGGAACATGTTGCTGGTGCTGGTCTTCTTGCTGAATTGACGAGGTGTGGCCACTGCCGGCTCCGCTTCCTGGCTGACGCGGTGAGTGTGCTGCGGGCACCGGGCAAAGACAACAGAGGCGGCGCTGGGGTGGTAGTTGAGGTCGTTATTGGCGACATGCTCTATGCTGGCAGGCCGTCAATCCGAGTAATCCAGATGAAATTCGCCGCCGCCCTGTTACTTGCCTGCCTGCCGCTCGTGGCCAATGCCGTTGCAGTTGGCGATCAACTCGCGCCCTGGACCCTGCAGGATCAGCACGACCAGAGCTACACTCTGGATGACGACACGCGCATTCTGCTTGTGGCCCGCGACATGGACGGCGCCAAGCTGGTCAAGGCGGCCATCGCGGAGCGGCCCAAGGGGTATCTGGAGGCGCGGCATGCAGTGTTCGTCGCGGATATCCAGCGTATGCCGTCTATAATCAGCAAGCTGTTCGCCATTCCAGCCATGCGTGACTACAGCTACCGGGTCATGCTTGATCGTCAAGGTGAAGTCGCCAGCCGTTACCCTGGGCAGGAAGGCCAGGTGCTCTGGTTGCAACTGGACCACAGTCGCGTGGTAGCACAACAGCAGTTCAGCGATGCCAAGGCGCTGCAAAGTGCGCTGGATCAGGTGACGAAGCCCTGAGACGGGCCGAATCGGAATGAACCCTTGCGCCCTCTGCGGGACCAAAGCATTACATGCTCACGGGAGGACGCTTATGGAAATCGGAACGATCTGGATCATCGTCGCCGCTGTGGTCATCGCCCTGGAAATCTGGGCGATCTGGAACATCATCGGCAGTGAACGGCGAGCGGAGCGAAAAATGCTCTGGATCGTCTTTGTCGTCTACGCGCCAGTGCCTGGGCTGTTGTTCTGGATGTGGCGCGGCCCGCGGGCGGTCAAAGGCCGTCATGTGCTGGAAGAAAAATAATCCTCTTGACCTCGGGTTAACCTGAGGTTTGATACTCGGTCGTTCTTTCACTCGATGGAGCGACCGCATGTCCCCCGTTTTCCAATTGTCCAATCCCGACAGCCTTTATGACCCCAGCGCCAATGCTTATTCGCATGTTGCTCAGGTCCGCTCCGACAGCTGCCTGCTGTATGTAGCCGGGCAGGGCGGCGAAAACGCTCAGGGTAACCTTTCAGCACTGTTTGCTGAGCAGGTGGCCCAGGCGTTGCTCAACCTGCAGCTGGCGCTGGCTTCAAAAGGTGCCGGTCTGGGCGATGTATTCAAACTCACCTTGCTTATCGTTGATCACAGCGAAGAGCGTCTGCGCCAATGGGTGCAGGCGGCAGATCAGGCCTGGGGCGAGCACATGAAGCCCACCTGCACGCTAATTCCGGTGCCACGTCTGGCGCTTGATGGGATGCTGATAGAGGTTGACGCAGTCGCTGCTATCGCAGGGCAGGGCACAAGCGGCCGCTAGGCTCTGATCAAGTTCACAAAGAACTCTCCTGCGCGGCATAATGCCATTGTCTGCTCCGGCCCGGCCTACCCGTCGGGCCTTTTCTTGTGCGTGTTGCCGATCAGAGAAGCTCATGTCGCTAGTCAGTAATCCCGACGTCATGTATCGCCTGTTGATTCAGAGTGTGGTGGATTACGCCATCTACATGCTCACGCCCGAAGGCGTGGTCGCCAACTGGAATCCGGGGGCGCAACGCGCCAAGGGCTACAGCGCCGAGGAAATAGTCGGGCAGCACTACTCGCTGTTCTATGACCATGAGGATCGCGCTGCCGGGATCCCGCAGCGCAATCTGGAACTGGCCCGCAGCACCGGACGGTTTGAAGAGCAGGGGTGGCGACTGCGCAAGGACGGCAGCGCGTTCCGTGCGCATGTGGTCATCGATGCGGTGCTCGATGCTGATGGGCAACTGCTCGGTTTTGCCAAGATCACCCGCGACGTGTCCGAGCGGCATCGCTACGAGCAGGAGTTGCTCAAGGCCAAGGAGCTAGCCGAGCAGCATAGTCAGGAAATGGCCGACCTGTCGCGTTTTCTCGACTCGGTGATCGCCAACATTCCGGCCAGCCTGATCGTCCAGGATCTCGACAGCCATCGCATCCTGTTGGCCAATCAGCAGGCCGAACGTCTGTTTGGCGGCCAGGGTGCGAGCATGATCGGCCAGTTGCCAGAGGACTGCCTGCAGCCAGAGGCGGCCGATTACCTCCAGCAGCAGTTGACGCGTGGTTCGCGCAGTAGCAAGGGCTACGCCTCGGAAACTCGGGTGAATACGGCCTGTGGCCCGCGAACCTTGCGCAGCCGAGCATCGCTCAGCGAAAACCGCGATGGCCAGCCGGACTATGTGCTGTTCGTGGCTGAGGATGCGACCGAAGAGCTGGCCGCGCATGCGCAGATCCATCATATGGCGCACCACGATGCCTTGACCGGGTTGCCTAACCGCACGTTGTTCCATGAACGCCTGAAGCAGGCGCTGCTGCGCGCAGAGGAGAGTGGCAAGCTCACCGCCGCGTTGTGCCTGGACCTGGACAACTTCAAGAACATCAACGACTCCCTCGGCCACGCCTTCGGCGACAAGCTGCTGCGTGCGCTGGGCACTCGCCTGCGCGGTGAACTGCGCGATCAGGACACCTTGGCGCGGCTTGGCGGGGATGAGTTCGCTGTCGTCCTCAACGGCATGGACAGCCCGCAAGCCGCCTGTGTCACCGCCCGTCGCCTGATCCAGGCGATGGCCCCGGTATTTCGTATCGAAGGCCATCAGTTCAGCGTTGGCGTCAGTATCGGCATCGCCATTGCGCCGAATGACCATGAACACGCCGAGCAACTGCTGGGCTACGCCGACATGGCTTTGTACGAGGCCAAGCGCAACGGCCGCAATCGTTATGAGTGCTTCCATCTCGAACTCGACAATGCCGCCCGTCAGCGCCGTCTGGTTGAAACCGACCTGCGCACTGCCTTGCACCTGGGCCAGTTGCAACTGCATTACCAGCCGGTCGTCGACCAGCAGACCCATGCGGTCACGGGTTACGAAGCATTGCTGCGCTGGGAGCATCCCATTCGCGGCATGATCATGCCGATGGACTTTATCCCGATCGCCGAAGAAACCGGGCTGATTCACGAGATAGGCGCCCGCGCGCTGAATCTTGCCTGCCAGGAGGCGGCCACCTGGGGCACCGATCAGGTGGTGTCGGTCAACCTCTCGCCCGTGCAGTTCAAAAGCGGCAACCTGTTGCACGTCGTGACTTTGGCATTGGCGGACTCGGGCTTACCCGCTCACCGTCTGGAGCTGGAGATTACCGAATCGGTTCTGTTGGGAAACAGCGAGGAGAACGTCAATACCCTGCGGGCGCTGAAGGGGCTCGGTGCGTCGATCTCGCTGGACGATTTCGGCACCGGCTATTCATCGTTGGGGTATCTGCGCTCGTTCCCGTTCGATCGAATCAAGATCGACAAGTCGTTCGTCAATGACATGTGTGACAGTCGCGAAGCGATGTCGATCATCCGCGCCATCACTGAACTGTCCAGCAGCCTGATGATCAAGACCACTGCAGAAGGGGTCGAGACGCCCGAGCAGATGGAACTGCTGCGCGCCGAGGGTTGCTCGCACTTCCAGGGATTCTTGTATGGAAGGCCGGTGCCGGCCAGCGAGCGCTTGATTACAGTGAGCCAGATCGACGGCGCCCGGCCCGCTGCATCCAAGTTGTGACAGGTGACTTTTAGCTGTGAGTCAGGCCTGTGTTGAGTCTGCAGGCCCGATCATCTGCACCACCTTGTCGCGCAACTGGTCGATACTGAACGGCTTGCCGATCGAGTGCATGCCTTCCGGCACGCTCAAGCTGTCGGCATAACCACTGGCAAACAGCACGGGTAGCAGCGGGCGAATTTCCCGTGCTTTACCCGCCAGATCCTGACCGCTCATATCGGGCAAGCCGACGTCGGTCATCAGCAGGTCCAACGGCGTTGCAGAGTCATTGAGGATAACCAGGGCACTGGTGGCGTCTGCTGCTTCGATCACCTTATAGCCAAGATCCTCGAGCACTTCGACCATCAGCATACGTACGATGTCGTCGTCTTCGACTACTAGAAGGGGGTGCATGTCGCGGTCCTGTACCAGATAAGTGTCTCTACTCTGTGCCCGTATCAGGCCCAGAAGTTCCCAATATAACGTTCACTGCAATCAGATGGAACGATTGGCGCACCCCGTTCTCAAATACTGGCTAAATGCCCCTGCCATAAATGGCAAAGCTGGTTAGACTTCGCTGTCAGACCCGCCAGTGGGACACTGCAGCAGCATCTTGCAGGTGCCGGCACCCTCGGTATTCAACGGTTAATTCGCTCGGGCGTTATCAGATGATTCAAGCAGCTTCTATGGACCAGCAGAGCTTTCGCAAGCTGTTAAGCCGCAACGTCGGCTTGCCACTTGGCGTGGGCCTGCTTGGCGCCGTGGCGTTTGTCGCGGTAATCAGCTACCTGCTCTCGGCCATGCAATGGGTCGAACACACCGACCGCGTGATTGGCAATGCCAACGAAACGCTGAAACTTTCGATCGACATGGAAACCGGCATGCGCGGGTTTCTGATCACCGGTGACGAGCGGTTCCTGGACCCTTACGAGGTGGCCAGGCCGCGTATATTCGCAAGCCTGGACAGCTTGCGCGAGCTGGTGGCAGACAACCCGGCGCAGGTCGACCGGATTGATCGGCTGAGCGCGCTGCAGCATGCCTGGAACGATTTTGGCCAGGAGATGATCACCCTGCGCCGGACTCAGGGCGGATTCCAGCAGGCGATCGCCAACGGCCGCGGCAAGCGTATCACCGACGAGGTACGCAAAGAGTTTGACGACTTCATCGGCAACGAACAGCAACTGCGCCAGGTCCGTAACCAGACCGTCAACACGGTTACCGTCACGGCGATTACCACCTTCGTACTGTTTATCGTCGCGCTCAGCGGCCTGCTGGCGTATCTGGGACGCCGCGATTTGCTGGCGTTGTCGGACAGCTACGTAGGTAACATGCAGGCGCAGCAGCGCGCCAATGAACGCCTTGAACACAATGCCTGGCTGCGTAATGGCCAGACCCAGCTAGCCGAGCAAGTGCTGGGGCAGTTGACCCTGCCGATGCTGGGCGACAACATCCTGCAGTTTTTTGCGACGTACCTGGGCAGTGTGGTTGGCGCGTTGTATGTGCGTAACGAGCACGGCAGCCTGGTCCGTGTCGCCAGTTACGGCCTGAGCGCCGAGGAGCAACTGCGTACGCAGGCGCTGGGCGTCGACGAGGGCTTGGTGTCGGAAGCGGTGCGCCAGTCGCGCGTGGTGCGCCTCGATCAGCTGCCGGAAGATTACTTCCGCCTGAGCTCGGGTCTGGGCAGCGGCTTGCCGCGCAGCGCACTGTTGATGCCGACTCGCGACAATGGCCAGATCAATGGCGTCGTCGAACTTGGCTTCCTGCGCCCGCTGAGCGAGCGTGACCAGGAGATCGTCGAGCGCGTTGCCGAAAACCTCGGCATGTCGATCGAGAGCGCCCGCTACCGTCAGCGCCTGCAAGAGGTGCTGGCCGAAACCCAGCAGCTCAACGAAGAACTGCAGGTGCAACAGGAAGAGCTCAAGACTGCCAACGAGGAGCTGGAAGAACAGTCCCGCGTGCTGAAGGAATCGCAAGCGCACCTTGAGACGCAGCAGGCCGAGCTTGAGCAGACCAACGAGAGCTTGTCCGAGCGCACCGAGGCACTCGATCGCAAGAACAGCGAGCTCAATGAAGCCCAGCAAGAGCTGCAGGCCCGCGCCGAAGACTTGCAGCGCTCGAGCAAGTACAAATCAGAATTCCTCGCCAACATGTCCCACGAGCTGCGCACGCCGCTGAACAGCTCGCTGATCCTGGCCAAGCTGCTCGCCGAAAACGACGAGGGTAACCTCACCGCCGAACAGGTCAAGTTCGCCGATTCGATCTATTCGGCCGGCAACGATCTGCTCAACCTGATCAATGACATTCTGGACATCGCCAAGGTCGAGGCGGGCAAGCTTGAAGTGCGCCCCGAGACGACCCAGGTCGAGCGCCTGGTCGAAGGCCTGCGCAGCATGTTCGTGCCGCTGGCCAAAGACAAAGGCCTGGACTTCCAGGTCGTGCTCGAACACCCGCTGCCGGCGACGCTGTTCACCGACCGCCAGCGCCTGGAGCAGATCCTCAAGAATCTGCTTTCAAATGCGATCAAGTTCACCGAGCGTGGTCAGGTCAGCATGACCATCAGCAAGCAGGCCGGCGTCGGCCTGGTGTTTGCCGTGCGCGACAGTGGTATCGGCATTGCGCCGGATCAACAGCAGGCGATTTTCGGCGCCTTCCATCAGGTCGACGGCACCAGCAATCGCCGTTACGGTGGCACCGGGCTGGGCCTGTCGATTTCGCGCGACCTGGCCCATCTGCTCGGTGGCCAGATCAGCCTCGACAGCAGCCCCGGCCAAGGCAGCGTGTTCAGCCTGATCATGCCCGAGCGCTATGAGTCGGATGAGCCGGTCGAGGTGCAGACCCTGCGCCCAGCTGTCGATCAGTTGCCGGCTGCGCCGCAGGTGCCAGCAGCAGTACCGCTGCCGCGCCACGCGTTTGCCGATGACCGCGAGCTGGCGCCGTTCAGCAAGCGCTGCATTCTGGTGATCGAGGACGAGCCGAACTTCGCCCGTATTCTCTTCGACCTGGCCCATGAGCTGGGTTACAACTGCCTGGCCGCGCAGAGCGCCGACGAGGGCTTCCGGCTGGCGGCGCAGTACCTGCCGGATGCGGTCCTGCTCGATATGCGCCTGCCTGACCATTCCGGCCTGACCGTGCTGCAGAGGCTCAAGGAGCAGGCCAGCACGCGCCATATTCCTGTGCATATCATCTCGGTCGAAGACCGTGTCGAAGCGGCCATGCACATGGGCGCGGTCGGTTACGCGGTCAAGCCGACCAGTCGCGAAGAGCTCAAAGAGGTGTTCGGCCTGCTCGAAGCCAAGCTGACCCAGAAGCTCAAACGCATCCTGCTGGTTGAAGACGACGACCTGCAGCGCGAGAGCATTGCCCGCCTGATCGGGGACGACGACATCGAAATCACGGCGGTGGCGTTGGCTCAGGATGCACTCGAGCTGCTGCGCGAGAACATCTATGACTGTATGATCATCGACCTCAAGCTGCCCGACATGCTCGGCAACGAGCTGCTCAAGCGAATGACGGCTGAAGATATTCGCGCGTTCCCGCCGGTCATCGTCTATACCGGGCGCAACCTCACCCGCGAAGAAGAAACCGAGCTGCTCAAGTACTCGCGCTCGATCATCATCAAGGGCGCGCGCTCGCCGGAGCGTCTGCTCGATGAAGTGACGTTGTTCCTGCACAAGGTCGAGGCGCAGTTGTCCAACGAGCGTCAGCGTATGCTGAAGACGGCGCGCAGCCGTGACAAAGTGTTCGAGGGCCGCAAGATCCTTCTGGTCGACGACGACGTGCGCAACATCTTCGCCCTGACCAGCGCCCTGGAACACAAGGGCGCCATCGTCGAGATCGGCCGCAACGGACGCGAAGCGCTGGAGCAGCTGGAGCTTCACGACGACATCGACCTGGTACTGATGGACGTGATGATGCCGGAAATGGACGGCTACGAGGCTACTCGCTTGATTCGCCAGCAAGCGCGCTGGCGCAAACTGCCGATCATTGCCGTGACCGCCAAGGCGATGAAAGACGACCAGCAGCGCTGTCTGCAGGCTGGTGCCAATGATTATCTGGCCAAACCGATTGATCTGGACCGGCTGTTCTCACTGATCCGCGTCTGGCTGCCGCAACTGGAGCGAATTTGACTAGCGAGCGCAACACCGACATCGAGATCCGATTGCTGATCGAGGCGATCTATCTCAAGTACAGCTACGACTTCCGCGATTACTCCGGGGCGTCGATCAAGCGCCGCATCCTGCACGCGCTGCGTCAGTTCGACTGCCGTACGGTGTCGGCGCTGCAGGAGCGGGTGCTGCATGACCCGGGCATGTTCATGCAGTTGCTGCAGTACCTGACGATCCCGGTCAGCGAGATGTTTCGCGACCCTGGGCATTTTCTTGCACTGCGCGAAGAAGTCGTGCCGTTGTTGCGCACCTGGCCGTCGCTGAAGATCTGGATCGCTGGTTGCAGCACCGGTGAAGAGGTGTACTCGATGGCCATCCTCCTGCGCGAGGAAGGCCTGCTCGAGCGCACCATTATCTACGCCACCGATATCAACCCGAATTCGCTGGAGAAAGCCAAGCAGGGCATCTATTCGATGCAGAACATGCAGGGCTATGAAGAAAACTACCGCAAGGCCGGTGGCCGCCGGGACTTCAGCGAGTACTACACCAGCGCCTACGGCAACGCGATCATGGACAGCAGCCTGCGAGACAACGTGACCTTTGCCGACCACAGCCTGGCCACCGACAGTGTGTTCTCGGAAACCCAGTTGGTGTCGTGCCGCAATGTGCTGATCTACTTCAACAAGAGTTTGCAGGACCGCGCCTTTGGGCTGTTCCACGAGTCGCTGTGCCACCGCGGCTTTCTGGTGCTGGGCAGCAAGGAGTCGGTGGATTTTTCTGCTTACAGCGAGCAGTTCGAGCCCTTGGTCAAACCTGAACGGATCTTCCGTAAATCATGACGGGCGTCGATGCGGTAGTGATCGGCGCTTCGGCGGGTGGCGTCGCAGCCCTGTTCACCGTACTCGGCAGCCTGCCGCAGGGCTTCGCCGTGCCGGTGCTGTGCGTGCTGCACCTGCCGGATGACCGCCACAGCCAGCTTGCCGAAGTGTTGCAGCGCAAGGTGCAGCGACCCGTGCGGGAGGCGCGTGACAAGGCGTTGATCGAGCCTGGGCTTATCTACGTGGCCGGGCCGGCCTATCATTTGTCGGTCGAGCAGGATTTCAGCCTGTCGCTGAGCCAGGAAGAGCCGGTGCATTTCTCTCGCCCGGCGATTGATTTTCTGTTTACCTCGGCAGCCGATGCCTATCGCCAGCGGCTGCTTGGTGTGCTCCTGACCGGTGCCAATGAAGACGGCGCGCGCGGGCTCGCCTACATCAAACAATGCGGAGGCCGGACAGTGGTCCAGGACCCCCAGGACGCACAAGTCGCGCTGATGCCGGAGGCCGCATTGGCCCTGCACAGCCCTGACTACATCCTTACTTTGAGCGGCATCGGGCAATTGCTCGGCAGCCTGGAAACCAGCGCATGTTAAGCCAGATTACCGCCAAACTGCTGATCGTCGACGATCTGCCAGAGAACCTGCTGGCCCTCGCCGCGCTGATCCATGGCGAAGACCGCGAAGTGCACCAGGCGCAGTCTGCCGAAGACGCGTTGGGGCTGTTGCTTGAACACGAATTTGCCTTGGCCATTCTGGACGTGCAGATGCCCGGCATGAACGGCTTCGAGCTGGCGGAGTTGATGCGCGGCACGGAAAAAACCAAGCACATCCCGATCGTCTTCGTCAGCGCCGCCGGGCGCGAGATGAACTACGCGTTCAAGGGCTACGAAAGTGGCGCAGTCGACTTTTTGCACAAACCCCTCGACACCATGGCGGTGAAGAGCAAGGTGTCGGTGTTTGTCGATCTGTACCGCCAGCGCAAGGTGCTCGACCGCCAGCTGCAGGACCTGGAGCGCAGCCGTCAGGAGCAGGAAGTGTTGCTCGGTCAGTTACAGGTGGCGCGGGGCGAGCTGGAGCGCGCGGTGCGCATGCGCGACGACTTCATGTCGATCGTGTCCCATGAAGTGCGCACGCCGCTGAACGGGCTGATTCTGGAAACCCAGCTGCGCAAGATGCACCTGTCGCGAGGCAACCTAGCTGCATTCAGCGAAGACAAGCTACAGGCCATGGTCGAGCGCGACGAGCGGCAGATCAACAGCCTGATCAGGCTGATCGAGGACATGCTCGACGTATCGCGCATCCGCACCGGTAAATTGTCGCTGCGGCCGCGCCAGTTCGACCTGGCGCAGCTGGTCAGCGGCCTGGTGGAGAACTTCGAAGCGCAGGCGCTGGCCTCCAACACCCACATCGAGCTGCAATGCTGCGATACAGTTGAAGGTGAGTGGGATGAGTTTCGGATTGAACAAGTGGTAGCCAACCTGTTGTCCAATGCATTGCGTTACGGTCAACGGCAACCGGTGCAGGTACGGGTGTTCGAGCAGGCCGGGATGGCCTGGGTGCAGGTGCAGGACCACGGTATCGGCGTCAGCGCCGCCAACCAGCAGCGGATCTTCCAGCAGTTTGAGCGTGTTGCAGCAGAGCAGGCCATCGGAGGCCTGGGCTTGGGTCTGTATATCTCCGAGCAGATTGTCAGGGCCCATGGTGGGCAGATCCAGATCGACAGCGAGGTAGGCCAAGGCGCGACATTCAGCGTGCTGCTGCCACTGACGGCGCTGTCACAACAAACCGACCAGGCGCAGGCAACCTCTGCTTAAGCCCGGGGTCAGATGGCCAACTTGCTGAATTCCAAGGCGTTGTCATGAGCGAAGATGCACAAGATGTTGTACTGGTAGTCGAGGATGAACCGGCCATTCGGATGATCTTGCGCGACTATCTTTCAGGTGAGGGCTACCACGTGCTGGTTGCCGAAGACGGCCAGCAGGCGTTCGAGATTCTCGCGCGCAAGCCTCACCTGGACCTGATCGTCACCGATTACCGGTTGCCGGGTGGGATCTCCGGGGTACAGATCGCCGAGCCAGCGGTCAAGCTGCGGCCTGATCTGAAGGTGATTTTCATCAGCGGCTATCCAGCCGAGATCCTCGAATCCGGCAGCCCGATTGCGCGCAAGGCGCCGATCCTGGCCAAGCCGTTCGACCTGGATACGCTGCGTGACAAGATCCAGGATCTGTTGCAATGACAGGTTGCTGGCTGATCTGAGCACGGGTATCGATTTGCCCGCTCTCGGATCAGCGACGGCGGTGGTTGCGGCTCGGTGACAACGGCTATGCTAGGCACATGACAGCCAGCCAGCCGATACGTCAACCTTGCCCGCCCGGTGCCTGCGACTGCGGGCGCGATGACTTGCAAGCCGCATCGCCTGCAGCGCAGCGTATCCTGCGCCTGACCCGTCACGAAGAAAAACGTCTGCTCGAACGCCTGGAAAACCTCAAGGGCCTTGAAGATCTGCACCGCTTGCAGCAGCTGATGCATGATCAGCTTGGCATCCGCGTGCACATTGCTCCCAGTTTCAACGAAGTGCGCACCATGCGCGGTATCCTCATCGAACTGGCCGAGCAGCCCGGTCTGTGCCGCAAGACCCGCCAGGCCATCCCCGCAGCCATCCGCCGGGGGCTGGAGCGCAACCCGGAAGTTGCTTTCCGCCTGCTCGATGCGCACGACCTGTTGCGCGACGCCTGAGTCAGCGCATCGCCGCCAGTTTGATCCCGAAGCCAATCAGGCAAGCACCCGCCAGGCGCTCGAGCACATTCGACAGTTTGGGGCTGGCGCGCATGCGTTCGGCCAGGTGATGGGTCAGCAGCACGGCCACCAGCCCGTAAAGCAATGTCAGCGCGGCGATGGTTACCGCCATGAAGGCGAAAGTGACCATGCCCTGGTGCCGAACCGGGTCGATGAACAGCGGAAAGAACGCCATGTAGAACATGATCGCCTTGGGGTTGAGCAGGGTGATCATCATCGTCTGGCGCAGGTAATGGCCGCTGTCCATGCGGCTGACGCGCGGTGCGCCGCCGGCCTTGCTGAGCAGCATGCGCAGTCCCAGATAGGCGAGGTAGGCCGCGCCGGCCCACTGCACCACATGGAACGCCGCGGGGTAGGCCGCCAGCAGCGTGGCAACCCCAGCCACCGCCAGCCACATCAATACCTGATCGCCGAGAATCACCCCGCACGTGGCAGCCAGGCCACCTTTGATGCCCGCCTTGCCGGTAGCGGTGATCAGCGCGAAGTTGCCAGGACCGGGGATGGCCAGCAGGATCAGAAAGGCGATGACGAAGGCGCCGTAGTCGGTCACACCGAGCATTGCTGTTCTCCTTGAGCGCTGGGCAGATGTAACTGGATGTATGACAGCATTGGCGGCGCTTGCAAAGACCACGGGTGACTAATTTTGCCCGGGGCTTTTACGTTCTCTTGAAGTCAGTGCCGTTGAGACGGCCGCAACCATCGCCCCGCGCCGACCGTGCTGGGGCGGGCAACTTCCAAGGAGACAGGCAATGACTTCCGTTTTCGACCGTGACGATATCGTTTTTCAGGTGGTGCTCAACCATGAGGAGCAGTACTCGATCTGGCCTGAATACAAAGCGATCCCGGCGGGCTGGCGCGCAGCGGGCAAAAGCGGCCTGAAGCAGGAATGCCTGGCCTACATCGATGAGGTCTGGACCGACATGCGACCGCTGAGCCTGCGCCAGAAGATGGCAGCAGCGGCGGCGCAGTGAGCGTCTGCCGGTGAGCGTAGTCAACCTGTTGTGCCTTCCCTACTCAGGCGCCAGTGCAATGGTCTATAGCCGCTGGCGGCGCAAGCTGCCTGCCTGGCTGCAGGTGCGTCCAGTGGAGTTGCCAGGTCGCGGTGCGCGCATGGGCGAGGCGTTGCACACCGACCTGCTGGGCCTGGCCAGGCAACTGGCCGCTGAGCAACGGTTGGCAGCCAACGCGCCTTACGCGCTGCTTGGGCATAGCCTTGGCGCACTGCTGGCGTTTGAGTTGGCCCACGAGCTGCAGGCGCTGGGTTGCCCGCCGCCGTTGGCGTTGTTTGCCTGCGGTACCGCCGCGCCCACTCGGCGCGAGGACTACGACGGCAACCGCTGGCGCGAGCCACGCAGCGACGCCGAGTTGATCGCTGAGCTGCGCAGTCTGCAAGGTACGCCTGAGGAGGTGTTGAACAATCAGGAACTGATGAGCCTGACCTTGCCAATCCTGCGCGCTGACTTTCTCCTGTGTGGCCGCTATGCCTATCGCCAGCGGCCATTACTGCGCTGCCCGTTGCGGGTGCTCGGTGGCGAGACGGATCGCGCCAGCCCCGATCAGTTGCAGGCCTGGAGCCGAGAAACGCTTGGGGAGTTTTCTCTGCAGCACTTCCCGGGTGGGCACTTCTTCATTCATGAGCACGAAGACCGCGTGCTGAGCGTGCTGACCGAGGTCCTCGAGCCGCTGCGCCTGACTGCCTGATTGACGTCCTCCCTTGCTTGCGAGAGGCTTGAGTTTTCCTCTGCAAGGGATGGGCAATGTTGATTGATCCGCTCAAGGCCACGCTGCTGGTCGTCGATATCCAGGAAAAACTGATTGGCGCCATGAGCGACCCGGCCGGTACCCGGGCGCGAGCGCGCTGGTTGCTCGCGGCAACTGCCGAGCTGCAGCTGCCAACGGTAATCTCCGAACAATACCCGCAAGGCCTCGGGTCAACCCTGACCGAGCTCACAACGGCGGCTCCGGCCGCGCAGGTGGTCAGCAAGCAGCACTTTTCCTGCGTGGCCGCGCAGTGTCTGCCGGCCAGTTTGCTCGAGCGCGAGCAGGTGATCGTGTGCGGCATGGAGACCCACGTGTGCGTACTGCAAACCGTGCTTGGCCTGCTCGGTTTGGGCAAGCAGGTCTTTGTCGTCGAGGATGCCTGCGACAGCCGTACCGTGGCGAATAAAGCTGCAGCGCTGGCGCGCATGCGTGCTGCCGGTGCGCAGATCGTCACCCGCGAGATGGTCGTGTTCGAGCTAATGTGCAGCGCTGCCCATCCGCAGTTCCGCCATATCAGCAAAACCTACATGGTCGGAGAACAACCCTGAGCCGCCGTCTGGCCGGGGCCGGCGTGGTGATTCTGGCCCTGCTGCAAGGGTGTGCCGGTCAGCGCGAGAGTGCTCCCGAAGCAGACCCGGCCAAGGTTCGCGCGCAACTGCTGCGGCTGCTGCCCGCCCAACTCAACGACCGTCAGGGCTGGGCCGAAGACATCCAGACGGCGTTTACAGCTCAGCAACTTGATCCGAGCAAGAGCAACCTGTGCGCGGTATTGGCCGTGACCGAGCAGGAATCAACCTTTACCGCCGACCCGCAGGTGCCCAACCTGGGCCGCATCGCCCGCGCCGAGATCGACCGCCGGGCCGGCCGGCTGCATATCCCCAAGCTGCTGGTGGACGCTGCGTTGCTGACGCCCTCCGGCAACGGCAAGTCGTATCAGCAGCGGCTGGCGGCGGTGCGCAGCGAGAAGCAGCTCAGCGCGCTGTACGACGAGGTCATCGAACGTTTGCCGTTGGGCAAGACGCTGCTCGGCGGGCTTAACCCGGTGCACACCGGTGGGCCGATGCAGGTCAGTATCGACTTTGCCCAGCGTCATGCCAGCAATTACCCCTACAGCTATCAGGGTGCCATTCGCCAGGAGGTGTTCAGCCGACGCGGCGGCATGTACTTCGGCATCGCCCACCTGTTGGGGTATCCGGCGCATTACCCGCGCCAGCTGTACCGTTTTGGCGACTTCAATGCCGGTTGGTACGCCAGCCGCAATGCGGCGTTTCAGGCGGCGCTGAGTCGCGCCAGTGGCGTCAGCCTGGCGCTCGATGGTGACCTGATTGCACCGGGCTCGATCATGCCCGGCGCTACCGAGCAGGCAGCACGCAAGCTGGGGGTGAAGCTGGGCTTGCGCAACACGCAAATACGCAGCCAGCTGGAGGAGGGCGACAGCCTTGCGTTCGAGGAGAGCGAGTTGTATCGCGAGGTATTTGCTCTGGCAGATGCCAAAGCCGGCAAGTCGCTGCCGCGCGCGGTGTTGCCAGGGATCGAGCTGAAGAGCCCGAAGATCACCCGCAAGCTGACCACGGCGTGGTTCGCAGGTCGAGTAGATGAGCGTTATCAGCGCTGTATGAAGCGCTGATGGATGAGCATTTCAGGGGCTGTTGACAGCCCCTGAAACTAGGTCTAGCCGAGCAGAGCGGCGATGACCTGTTCGACACTGGCTTTGAGCCCGGCAACGCTGTCTTGTGGATCACTTTCAACTATGACCAGTTTTGCTCCGGCCGCCTTGATAACCTCGGCGATTTCGGCAGCGGGTTGGCGATGGTGAACCACCAAAACCACGTCCTGACCTTTGAGCGTGTCGGCCAAGGCCTTGAGCGCCGCGGCATCCCACTTGTCATCCGCCGGCAGCGGCTGATCGACCACATCCAGATTGAGCCCGCTGACCAGATAACCGAGGCGTTCGGACAGGTTCACCACACTGAGGTTGTCGGCCTCGGCCAGGCGTGTCTGGCTGCTGGCGTTGAGTTCCAGCATCTGCCGTTTCAGGCCTGCAAGATTGGCCTGGATCCTGGCCTTGTCGTTCGGCGACAAACGCTCGAGATCGTTGGCCACGACGTCGGCCATGCGCCCCATGTTGGTGGGGTTGAGCCATGGATAGCCGGCAAACGCGTTGTCTCCCTGTACCGCAATGCCTGGCAGCGCGCCGTCTACCGGGCGTGCGGCATCGATCTCGACGATGCGGATGTTGCTGCGTCGGGCCATTGGGTAGAGCGGGTCATCGCGCCAGATCGAACGCAGGCCAATGGCGGCGTCGGCCGTCTGCGCGGCCTTGTCCAGGCTGGCGCCACCGCGGCCACTGAAGTACGACGGCTGGCGGGTCGCTGGCAGGTTCGCCGGCGCCGCGCTGTTGAGCTGTACCGACGTGCCTTCGAGCAGCGCGGTGGCCAGGCTGTGGGTGACCGGCAGGCTGGTCAGCACGGTGACCGTTGCCGGTTTGGCCGCCAGCGTCAGCGCGGGCAGGCCCGCCAGGGCCAAGGCCAGAGTCAGTTGCTTGAGGGTAGAAGTCATGCCGGGTTTCCTTGCAGGCGAGGTACCAGAGCGCGGGCGAGGGCGGCAAGGGCGAAGCAGACGCCGGCCACCAGAATGATCGCCGCACCAGACGGCACCGGCAGGTCGAAGACGATCGGCAGCAGAATGCCGCACAGCGTGCTCACCGTAGCGATCAGCACCGAGATGAAGAAAAAGCCTTTCAGCGACTGGCTGACCAGGCGTGCTGCCGCTGCCGGGATCACCAGCAGGGCGCCGACCAGAATCGCGCCGATGACCTTGACCGAAGCCACGGTCACCAACGTCACCAGCACGACGAACAGATAGTCCAGGGTCTTCACCGCTACACCGCGGACCGCCGCCAGCTGCGGGTTGAAGCTGGCCAGCATGATCCGGTTGTACAGCGGCAACGCCAGGGCCAGCACCAGCACTGCGACGATGCCCAGCACCAGCAGGTCCTGAGCACTGACCGTCAGCACCGAGCCGAACAAGACGTTCTCGAGGATGTGCACGTTGATTTTGCCCGCGAGCATCAGCAGCAGGCTTGCGCCCAGTGCCAGCGACACCGACAGGAACACCCCGATCAAGGTGTCGGGCGAGAGCCCGGTGCGGTTGCGCAGGAAATTGAGCAGGATGCCGAACAGCAGGCAGTAGCCGAACAGGCTGCCGTACGGCCCGGTGTAGGGCTCGCCGAGCAGGATGCCGATGGCAACCCCGGTCAGCGCGGCATGGCCGACCGCTTCGGAGAAGAAGGCGAAGCGTTTGACCACGACCAGGGTGCCGAGGCCACCCAGCACCGGCCCGATCATCACCCCGGCAATCAGCGCATTGATGACGAAGCCGTAGGCCAGCGCCTCCGGCAGATAGCCAGCGCTGGCCCATTCCTGGATCAGTTGGCGGAAGGCTTCAAAGCTCATCGGGCGAGGCTCTCGCTGCGAGGGTGGACGGAGAACAGACCAAGCAGCCGCTCGGGGGTCAGGGCTTGGGCCGGTGGCGCATCGAACAGTACTTTGCGGCTGAGGCCGGTCACTCGGTCGGCCAAGCGCAGCACCGCTTCCAGGTCATGCTCGATCCACAGCACGGTGGTGCCGCTCTGGCGCCAGCTGTGCAGCAGTTGCTCGAACACCTGGATACCGGCTTCATCGAGGGCCGACATGGGTTCGTCAAGCACCAGCAGTTGCGGCTCGGGGATCAGCCCTTGGGCCAGCAGCACGCGCTGGCGCTCGCCACCAGACAGCGCGCCCATGCGCCGCTTGCGCTTGTCGAGCATGCCCACCCGGGCCAGTGCTGCATCGATGGCAGGTTGGACCCGGCGCGACAGGCCGAGAAAGGCCGGTCGACGCTGGCACATGGCAGCCATGAAGTCGTCGACAGTCATAGGTAGGCCACGATCGAACTCCAGCGCTTGTGGCACATAGCCGATCACTTCGCGCTCGCCCGGCCAGTGCAAGGTAAGCTGACCCTGATGCGGCATCTGCCCGAGCAGGGTCTTGATCAGCGAGCTCTTGCCGCCGCCGTTGGGGCCGACGATGGCATGCACGCTGCCGGCTGCCACGCTGAAACTGACCTGTTCCAGAATCGAAGTCCGCCCGAGAGTGAGGTCGATGCCGGCGAACTCGATGCGCGGGCCCATGGCCACGCTGAGGTTGGCGGCCGCAGTCATGCGTTGTTCTCCTGAATCGCTCGGACCACGGTATCGAGGTTGCGCTGCATCTCGACTTCGTACTTCTCCTTGGTGTATTCGCCGTAGGAGATGTGCGTCAGCGGGTAGATACGCACGCCAGACTCACGCTGGATGGTTTCGACGTAGGCCGAAGGGAAGTCCATCTCCGAGAAGATCACTTTGACGTCGAGTGCCTTTAGCTGGTCGATGGTCTTTTTCAGCTGCGCCGGGCTTGGCTCGATGCCGTGAGCTGGCTCGACCACGGCGGTGACCTCCAGGCCGAAGTCGCGCACCAGATAGTCGTAGGCGGCATGAATGGTCGCTACGCGAAAATCCGCGTGGGGCGCTTCGGTGACCTTGGCCAGGGCGTCGGCGCGCAGCTTGCGCAGGCGCTTGGCATAGGCACGGGCGTTTTGGGTATAGAACTTGGCGTTGTCCGGGTCGAGCTTGCCCAGCTCGCGGGCGATATTGTTGACCTGGGCGATGGTGGTGCTGATCGACAGGAAGGTGTGCGGGTTGACCACCTTGCCTGCACCACGGGCGGCAATCCCGGTCGCTGCCAGCAGCGGCACGTTGGCATTGGCCTCGATGGTTTTGACATCAGGGGTTTCGCTGGCGGCGATCATGCGGTCGGCGAAGTCATCATGGCCGACGCCGTTGAGCACGATCACATCCAGGCCGCCAATGCGTTTGATGTCTTCGGCGCGCGGCTCGTAGGCGTGCGGGTTGAAACCGGCAGGAATCAACGGCACCACTTCGGCCTTGTCGCCGACGATGTTGCTCACGTAGCTGTAATAAGGATGCAGGGTGATGCCGATGCGCAGTGGCTTGCCGGCCTCGGCATGGGCCAGGGCCGGAAGGGCGCAGGCCATGAGCAGGGCGAGGGCGCGGCGGGCGAGGGCGGATCGAAGCATGGAGGAGTCCTTGGATTCAGTGACGGTGTTGACGGGTAACCCCGGCGTCGTAATGGCTGACCACTTGCTGCCAGCCAGCGGCGATCAGGGCCACCGGCTGCAGGTCGTCCGGGATCACGGCTGCGGTGTCGCGGCGCAGCCAGACATCGGCCCGTTCATCCGCCTGCGCGGGCACGATCAGCAGGAAGCTGCCGGCGACCGCGCTGTCCTGGCTGCGTCCCAGATAGGCGCCGGCAGCCACCCACTGCCATTGATGGCCACCGCGGCTGACGCTGCTGGCATCGCTGACAAACGGCGGCAGGCCTTCCTCGGCGAGGCTGGCCACTTCAGGCATGGAACCGGTCTCTTCGCGCAACTGGCGGATCTCGTCGAACGCCACCAACAGGTCTGTGAATACCCCTTGTTCGGCCGCTGTCAGGTCGCGACGAGCGTCGATCTGGTGGCTCTCGATGCTGACTTCGTCCTCACGCTCGCCGCGCAGCGTTACCACCGTGGCGGCCAGCGCCAGGATCAGCAGGGCTGTCAGCAGTACATATAGCGTCTCATGCCCGGCACCGGCCGGGCGGATCACCTGGGCGCGGCTCATGGCTCGCCTATATCGGCATGGTCGATTTCAACGACGTGCCCGGGGCCGGCGTCGAACAGCACGTAGAATTCACCGTCGGGGCGCTTGAAGGTCAGCGTCGAGTCGTCTCCCAGCTTGCTGCCAACCAGCACCTGCTCGTCGTAGCCGATCACGTCCAGGGTCACGCCGGGTGCGCCGCTGCCATCGGAGAAGCCACCGGTGCATTTGATCTGCTCGGCATCAACCGGTGCGCACTCGCACATCGGATTGTGCGCCAAGGCAGGGCCCGCGCAGAGCAGCAGAATTGGCAGGGCCAGCCTGCGAGTCAGGTGTTTCATTTGGTGCCTCCTTGTTTCTCGAGCCAGGCCACGGTTGCCGGTGAGGCCTGGGCCAGGGGGACGGATGCCTGGTGCATGCTGCCGTCCCAGCCTTCGATAGTGATCCAGACCTGTGCGTCAGACCGTGTGCGCGGCGGTACCGGCAGCGAAGTGATCATGCGGTAGGGTGCCCCGAAGAAAATCGTCCCCGCAGCGCGCAGGCTGCGCGGCTTGCCGATACGCAGGTAGACCGCTTTAACCTCCGTGGTGCAGGCTTTGCACAGGGCTGCGTTGAACAGTTTGAAATGACCCGCCGGGCCATCCGCCCTGGGCGCTTCGTCGCGCAGCTCGGCCAGGTCGAGCGTGTACGGGCCTACCTGAATGTCGCTGACCTGATTGGCGCCCAAACCACTGTCGCCGCGGAACATGGCCGCGTCGGCGAAGTACTTGGGCATGAACCCCAGCGGGATCAGGATCAGCAGGATGTTGATGTGGAATCGCCACTTCAGCCAGAACTGCTTGAGCAGGCTCACCGGTACTGCTTGCGCCTTGCTCATGGCTGCGCCTCCACTGAAGTTTCACTGCGTGCCGGTTGCGCACGCGCGACTCGATCGGTGCGCTTGAGCGCTGCGGCGGTGGCCTGGGCGGTGCGCTTGGTCCAGATCAACAGCCCGCTGAGTACCATCAGGGTCAATACCAGGCCGAAGAAGAACCAGATCAGCTTGATCGCCAGGCCGCCGAAGTCGCCGGTGTGCAGTGGACGCATCGACTCGGTGACGAACTCCAGCGCGGAGCGGTCTTCGAGTAGGAACTTGCTGTCGACATTGCTGGTGTAGGGGTTGACCGATGCGGTCTGGAACATCAGCGGGTACCAGCCGCGGCCACCCATTTCGACATGGCTGTAGGCCGTGCTGGGCAGGCTGATGAAGGTGATCTCAAGGCCGGGAATGGCCTCGGTGGCGATGCGCGCCGCTGCATCCAGGTCGATCCGCGGTGCCGGGCTGCCGTCGGCAGTCAGCGGCACGTCTTCGCGGGCAATCACCGGCACGATCGGCTCGCTGGAGATGGTTATATGGTTGTCACCGAGAATGGCCTGGATCAGGAACCAGATGCCGGTAATCGAAATGACCGTGATGAACCAGATCGACCAGACCCCCGCCAGCCGGTGTACGTCACCCCAGAAGATCCGCGAGCCGTGGCCGCTGCGCACCGGCTTGAAAAAGCCGCGCCAGAATTTTTTGTACACCACCAGGCCGGTCACCAGCGAGGCCAGCATTGGCAGGCCGAGCAGCGACACCAGGTACCAGCCCCAGCTGTAGCCATTGGTGAACGGCACCAGCCACCAGCCGTGCAGGGCACGGGTGAAGGCTTCGAAGTTGAAGTCCGGCGCCTTGCCCTGGATCACCCCGGTGTACGGGTTGACGTACAGGGTTGGCGTGGTGCCATCCGGGTTGGTGACGCTGGCGGCGAGGGCAAAGTGCGAACCCTCAGGCTGCACCAGCATGCGCACGGCCATGTCCGGCTCGGCCTTGTGCAGGGCGTCGATGATCTGCTGAAAGCTCAGCCGCTCGGCGCCGTCGCTGGGTTTGCTCGCGCGCACGTCAGAGTTGGCCAGCCAGACGATCTCCTGGCTGACTACGGCCAGCATGCCGGTGAAGCAGACGATCAGGACAAAGAACCAGATCGGCAGGGCGAGCCAGCTGTGGACGAGGAACCACAGCTTGGACTTGGACTTTTTCGTAGGTTGGGCCATCGGTCATCTTCTGAAAATAAGGGTCGAGCGCATGCTCAACCGTGTAAGGCTGCATTAATAAAGACGAATGAGAATGAAAATCCTGCCTTTTTAAATGCAACCAGATATTTCAGAAGGCGTCCTGTACCCTCAGGCGTTGCTCGCGGCGGCCATTACCGCCGGGCGGGCGCAGCGCTGGGCGAGGTCCTGATAGAGCGCCTGGCCGATTTCCGCGGCACGGGCGGGCAGCACCGACAGCAACGTATCGCTCAGGCCATGAGTGGTTTCGCAGAAGCCTTGCAGGTACACCGAGGCGTGCATGTCCGGGCTGGCCAGGACTCGATAGTTGCGATCGGCACTGAAGTCGTCCAGGTAGCCCTGCAGCGGCGCCAGCAGTTCTCGGTGCGAGCGGCGTTCGTAGCCGGTGGCGAGGATCACCGCGTCATAGCGGTGAGTCTGTTGCTGGCCGGTGGCGAGGTCGCGCAGGGTCAGCTCGATGCCATCGGCAGTGGCTACGACCGCATCCACGTTGCGCCGGCACAGTACGTTGTGGCGATACTGGTGGGAGACCTTCTGCCGGTAGAGGATGCCGTAGATGCGGTCGATCAGGTCGAGGTCGACCACAGAATAGTTGGTGTTGTGGTACTCGCCGATCAGCTTGCTGCGCAGTTCGGCAGGCTCGTTGTAGACGAGGTCGGTGTAGTCGGGGGCAAAGATCTCGTTGACGAAGGGACTGTCATCGGCAGGCTTGAGCGCAGTGGCACGCAGGATCATGTCGACCTTGACCGACGGGTAGCTGTCGTTGAGGTCGATAAAGGCCTCGGCCGCACTTTGCCCGGAACCGATCACCGCGATACGCATCGGCTTGCCTTCGGCGCAGGGTAGCTTGGCCAGGCCGCTGATGTAGCGGGAGTGGTGGAAGACGCGCTTGTCGTCCTTGAACCCGGCGAATTTCTCCGGGATTTTCGGCGTGCCGCCGCTACCAATTACTACCGAACGCGTGCGCCGGCTGTACTCACGGCCCTGACCGTCGCGCGAGACCAGCCGCAGGTGCTCGACCCGGCCAGCGTGCAGTTCTGGTTCGATGCGCAGTACTTCTTCGCCGTACACGGCCTGGTCGGCAAAATGCTCGGCGGCCCAGCGCAGGTAGTCGTTGTACTCCAACCGGCACGGGTAAAAGGTGCCGAGGTTGATGAAGTCGGCCAGGCGCTGCTTCTGGTGCAGGTAGTTGACGAAGCTGTACGGGCTGGTAGGGGTGCGCAGCGACACCAGGTCCTTGAGGAAGGAAATCTGCAACTCGCTCTGAGTGGCCAGCGTATCGCCGTGCCAGCGGTAGTCTTGCTGCTTGTCGATGAACAGGGCGTCCAGGGCATGGCCCTGGCTCTGGGCGAGTTCTTCGAGGGCGATGGCCAAGGCCAGGTTGGAAGGGCCGAAACCCACGCCGATCAAATCTTTGACTGTTTCTGGGGTCTGGCTCATGGCTGCGTTCCCTGAAGTTCGAATGAACAGGCGCGCCGGAGTTTGGCCCCTGCGCCTTCTACACATTTTGGAACGAGCCAGCTTTGAGGGAATTTAGCCAGCCTGCAGCGCAGGTGCTGCCCACTTCAAGATCTGCTGCGCGCGGCCGATAGCCTGGTCAACGCAAGGACCACTTCAGGGCAGGTACGGAACATGGTTACAGTTACAGGCATCCCGATCGCTGGCGCTGCTTCGGCGCAAGTCGCCGGCAAAACCAATCAGCGTGATGACGTCGAGCAGGTCGAGAAGGGCGGCGCCATGCCTGTCGACCTTTCAAAAGTCGCTGGCGGCGCCAAGGCGGCACAAGCAGATAGCGGCTCGGACAGCAGCGAGCCGCCGCACATCAAGCAACTGCGCGAACTGATCAAGCAACTGCAAAAGCAGCTCGCCGAAGAGCAGAAGCAATTGGCCGAGATGATGGCTAAAGACACAGATGATGGTGCCATGATCGCTTTGATTACCGCCAAGCAAGCCAGCGTCAGCACGCTGACTGGCCAGGTCATGGCGGCGACCGCGCAGTTGCTCGAAGCCCTGACCAAGACCGGTGACAGCAGCGCCGGCGGTACGGTCAATACCCAGGCCTGAGACGACGCCCGGCGGTTGGCCTGGCGTCGCCCTGGAGCGTCAGGCTCAGTCGGCAACGACCTTGCGTCGCTCCGCTTTGTACTGCATGGCCACGGCCGGTGCAGGTTTGGCCGCACCGGTTTCCAGCCACTGGCGCATGCGACTGGCGTCGGCGAAGTGGGTGTACTTGCCGAAGGCATCCAGAATCACCATCGCCACGGGGCGGTTGTCCATCCGGGTCAGCAGCACCAGGCAGTGCCCTGCTTCATTGGTAAAGCCGGTCTTGGTCAGCTTGATGTCCCAGTTGCTCTTGTTGACCAGATGGTCGGTGTTGCGAAAGCCCAGCGTGTAGTTAGGCTTGCGAAACGCCACGGTCTTTTCGCGAGTGGTCGACAAGTCGCTCAACAACGGGTACTTGCGCGATGCCAACAGCAGCTTGCCAAGGTCGCGTGCGGTCGACACGTTCAGCGTCGACAGGCCTGTAGGCTCGACATAGCGGGTATGGCTCATGCCGAGGCTGCGCGCCTTGGCGTTCATGGCCTTGATAAAGGCACCATAGCCGCCTGGGTAGTGGTTGGCGAGGCTGTTGGCTGCGCGGTTTTCCGACGACATCAAAGTGATCAGCAAGGTCTCGCGACGATCGAGCTGGCTACCCAGGCGTACCCGCGAGTACACACCCTTCATTTCCGGGTTGTTGGCGATGGTCATGGTCAACTGCTCGTCCATAGGCAGTTTCGCGTCAAGCACTACCATGGCCGTCATCAGTTTGGTCACCGAGGCAATCGGCACCACCCGGTCGGCATGGCTTGCGTACAGCTCCTTGTTGCTGTTGAGGTCGATCAGCAGCGCGCTGCCCGAGGCCAGGTGCAGTTTGGCCGGATCGCGCTGAGTCTGGCTCGGCGGCGGCGCAGCGGCAGCGCTAGTTGCGAGGGTCGAAGTTCCAGTGAGCAACAGCAGCAGGCTGAGGATGGACAGAGAAGTTTTCACGTTGAGGCTCACTAAAAGGAGGTATGTCGTTGGCTTTGCAGGGTTTTCCCCAAAAAACCGCTGCATTGTGGAGTATGGCCGAAAGCGTGTCGAATGCCTTATGACTAAAGGGCGCAAGGTGAACGAATTTTAATCCTGTACCAATTCTGTACCAATTACGCACATTTCAAGCTTCGCCAGTTCCGACCAATCATTGGCCGAATTCAACCACTTCGCATAGGTGGTCAGCAGCACCTGAACAGAGTGCCCGAGCTGCCCTGCAATAAAGGCCGGGTTCATGCCTGACATGAGGCACATGGTGGCGTATGTGTGCCTGCAATTGTACTGCGGTCGAGGCCTTACCTGCCGCCCAGCGATCGCTTCATTGAAGTGGACTCCAGGCGTGTCAGGCCCTTTCATGAACGGTGATCGACCGGACGGCTGGAAGACGTATGGCGAAACCGTGGACACGCGCCGCGTCTGCGTCTCCCTGTCATCGGCGATCTTCCTTGCCTTCGTGAGCGCGGCCAGTGCCCTGCTGTTGAGCATCACCGTGCGGGTGTATTTGGTCTTGGTCCGCTCCATCACCTGGTTCTCGACCACGATTCGGCAGACGTGGGCGGTCTTTTTATCCATGTCGACCTCGTCCCACCTCAGGGCCATGATCTCGCCCGTGCGCATCCCGGTGTAGAACGCAAACTCGTAGAAAGCGGCGAAGACCTGATTGCACCTGGAGAAGTTGGCATACATCCACTCGATGAGCGTGTCCGCCTCTTCGACCGTGAACGGATCCACTTGCTTGCGCGTCTTCTGCGGCAGCTGGATCGCGGCAGCTGGGTTCCTGTCCACAACTTCGTCATAGACCGCCGCTCGAAACATTGCCTTGACCCGGGCGATCGCGGCGCGCTTGACGGTCGAACTCTTCCACTCGGTCCTAGCGACCACCTCCCTCAGCACCATCGGCGTAACTGCCTTGATAGGCAGTCTCGCTAGATGCGGCATCCAGTAGTTGTTCATAATCCCTTTGTAATTGACCCGCGTGTCGTGCACGACCTCCAAGCTGTTGAGCCAGCTTTGCGCGTACTCCCCGAATGAAATCTCGCTGACTGTCGCGTTGTAGCTTGAACCCGGGAACAGCTCGGCATAGCGCTTTTCGTCCAGCACGCCATGCTTGGCCAGGCTGACTACTTGAGCGCGTAGATCGGCTGCCGCTTTGATCCCCTTGGCAGTTTGGGGATATGCGAGCGTTTCTGATCGCCGTTCGCCGTTGACCATAAAACGGATGCGGACGGCGTTGCCGATGAACTCGACTCCAGTGGGTAACCCCATTCTCCTTCCAGCCACGCTTCATATCTCCTGATGCTGTAGAAAATCCGGCCGTCGACCTTTTTCCAGACCCCTTCGGGGATGACGCCGCGGCATCGCTTGCCTTCCAGCGCTCGCTTGGTGGTGCCTACCAGCTCCGCCATGCGGTCCTCGGGCACCTTGTCCGACGCCCAGGCAATCGGCTCTCTTTGTTCGTTTTCCATGGGATGGTCTCCACGCCGCCGGTGGCGGCAGGTTGGTGGTCAGCCGGATGCCCGGGCTGCTTTTGCGTGGCCCACGCATACGCGAAGGGGCTCGCCGTGCTCATCGAGGTCGGCGTGGCACATGAAACCCTTGCGGTCATGCGCCATGAACTCGGCGTCGCTGGTGGTGATGGGCGACTGATTTGCGATGGAGCCAAGCCGGTAAGCGCAGCCATGACACGCCCCAGCGGGATCGCACTTACCAGCGATCTGGACGCCTTGGCAGGCACCGAAGATGGTCGGCAGGTTCACGCTGTCGAACTTGTCGGGGTGGACGCCGCATTCATTGATGAGCACGGTGTCGCTCATCTCGGCGCAGTTAGCTGCGACAGAATTGGCCATGCCGATGAACTGGGCGAACATCTCTGCTAGCCTCGCGGTTCCGTGCTGATCCACTACGGCTTGAATCATCGTTCGGCGCATGCTCAGGCCGTGCTGGCCAATGCCGGCGATGATCAGCGCATCATCCGGCGACATGCTGTATTCAGTATTCTCAGGCACAGGTTATCCTCGCCCGCGCATGTCGGCGGGCTCGTGTGATTTAATCGGGTTTCAATAGGAGAAACGATATGGCCAAGGAAACTAGAAAGCCGTGGGGCTATGCAGCAGTCACTTTGATACCAACTGGTGCCGGGTTCGCTTTCAGTGGGCTGATGACAGAGCAGCCTGCATTCATCTACAGCGGCCTTGGCATGGCCATACCTGGTGTACTGCTGGCCGTGACGCACTTCTGGTCGGCACGTCGGCGGGCTTGAGTAGTAGGGGGAGGGGTTACAGCAGGTGGGCGCCGGCTTCGAGCATGGCATCGCGGTCTTCGCGGAGGTTGTCGCGCTCTTTTGCCAGGCTCTGGATCTCGCGGTGCAGGTACTGGGCGATGGATTCGCCGCAGCGCAGGTCGCCGGGAATGGCGCGGCCTTTCAGCGCCGCTTCTAGTTCGTGGAGGGTGAATTGCTCGATCATGGTTGCTACTCCTCTGGAGGATGAACCGGGCACGGCCAGCGCAGTGAGCCGTCGCCGGATGGGCAGGTGCATACGGCATCCGCAGGCACGTCAAAAAATCCAAGGCGTCCCTTCATCTGGATGAACGGCAGCGGCCTCGGGTCGCGCAGCACGAACCCTTTTTCACCCATGTACCAAGGCGAGATGCTGGTATCGACGCTATCGACCAGCTCAACCGAACCGACGATGCCCCCGCGCTGCAGATCTTCCATCATGGGCAGCGAGCGCAGCGTTTCGGCGTCGGTTGAGCGCACCACGACCTCAAGCGCTTCGAAGTACTCGGCTTTGGTCATGCCCTTGGATGCGTGCACCAGGAAGCGACCGCGCAGGTTCGTGTGCCAGGTGCGGTTCTCGATATCCTTGCCACCGTGGATGATCAGCCAGGCCCATGGCTGCTTGATTGACAGTGCTTTCACAGCTCATACCTCTCATCAATCCAGCGCCCAGGCGCCAGTGCGGGTGTAGGTCCTGAATCTTTTTCGTGCGGGGAGAGCTGGCGCTCGTTGCCGGCCTGCAGCTGGCTGTCGGGGATGCAGAAAATCGCCTGCGGTGTGCCATAGCCGTTGTACGGCACCCAGCAGGTGGCGCCGCGCTTCTGGTCGTGCACCACCACGATGTCGTCGGTCAGTTGTTCTGCGCTGGCGCCGGTGGCCAGCAGCAGGAGGCAGAGGACGAGGCGGGTCATCGTCAGCCCTCCGTGCCCATCAGGTAGCAGGGCTCGGTGGCCTCTGCCAGCCACTGGCGAAGGCAGCCGCACTCAGCGTGTGGCGGATCTTCGTCGACCCACTGCTGGTCGAGCATCCTGTCGCTCGTCAGCTCAACGTCCCAGTCGGCGTATTCAGATGGATCATCCCCATTCATTTCAGCCAGGATGCGGCGCGCCTCGTCTTCGCTGGTGGCCGCCACCCAATCACAGTCGCCGACCTGGTAGCAGGCGAGGGCAGCCCGGGCCGGCTGGCTTCCATCGAGTGCGAATTTGGATGCTTGGTTTTCTACAGGCATGACTTCGTCCTTGGCCGCCATATCGCGGCAGTGAATAGAGGGGAGAGGGGTTACAGCAGGTGAGTGGTCGTGGTATCTGTGCAGTCAGCTGATGCATGACAAGTTGTGAACTACTAGCCTGAGGGGGCGCAAGGTGGATCAACGAGAGAAGGAGCTTGCTGCCGTTGCGGAGGCGCTTGGTAAGCCTGCTGGGTTTGATATATCCGAACCAGCCGCAAAGGTGCGTAAAAGTCTAATGGCGGCTTCAGTCGCACTGTTGTGTTTGGTGATAGCCAAGATTGAACCAAGTGACACCTTCACTATTTTTGGATTGGCTTTCAAAGGTGTTACTGCCGATAAGATAGTGATAGGCGCGATGATCGTTCTAGCGTATTCGCTGGCGCACTTTCTCTTTTATGTCGTAGAGCTTTTAGGTGAGTATCGGGTGCGTATGACTGGCGCTAAAGTTGCGTTCCAAACAGGCGCACGCGCAGGCAGCGCGCATGTGGATTATCCGGATGATCCGAAACAGTCTAGCTTAGCAAACTGGTGGAAGTCCTACGCGCGCAGGCTTCACTCTTTAGGCGAGCTTGCAGATAAACTTAGCAGTGATTTAGATGAGATTAAATATAGACTAGGTAGTCCGGATGAAATCAAAGGTACCCCGGACGATATTGCCACTTCTCAATTGATGGGGCAGGTAAATTCTAATTTAATGAATCTTCGCAGCGAGATACAAACCAGCAGGGAAGTTGTCCTCAGTCCAAGAATTGAAGTGTCTTTAGAGCGCTTCGACTCTTGGTACAAAGGTTTGATGGACTTGCAAGGCTTCAGGGTGGTGGTCGTTGAGGTTGCATTGCCAATTCTGCTTGGTCTAATTTCGTTGACAGTTGCAACTCGTTATCTTTTAGCCTTCTGAGGACTCTCAAGCGGCGTTGATGATGGCCTCAATAACTCGTTGGCCGGCCAGCGGCGGTACCGCATTCCCGGCCATGTGCATGGTCAGCCGGTGGTTATCCGGCCGCAGGGTGTCGGCTGGGAACGACATCGCGGCCAGGGCCTCGCTGGCGCTGAGCATTCGCATTCGGTCGCCGTCGACGAGTGCCCAGCGGTCCAATGTGGTGATGGTGCCGATCGGCCGATTAATGTCGCGGCCGGTGGTGCCGGAGCCTTTGCCGTAGTAGGGCATGATGAAACGGTCGCCTGCTGTGGGCATGAGGATACCTTTCATGATGTCGGAGTGCTTCCAAGGAGAAGGGGGCATGTGCATACTCAGGTGCGCTGAAATAAGGAGCATGCGGCAGTGTCAGATTCAAAAGCGGATTCGAAAGGATGGTTGTGGATCAAGAGTAGATGGAGTTGGCTTTGGTCTTTGGGCCCTAGAGAAAAGGCCGCGACAACTGCATTTGAGAAACTACACATGAGCATGCGAACGACAGTGAAATGTCGGTTTGCCGCCGCTGATAGACTAAAAAACTATGCGCGGTTTTCATTTTTTACAACAACTGTTTTGTCACTCGGATTGATTCTGATACCACTGATTCAGAATTCTCAGGTGAAGTTGTCGGTGGCGCCGTCTGTATTGAACATGATGCAGATTTTCTTGGCTGTAGCAGTTCTGGTTTTTTCGGTTGTCATCGGAACCGCCAAGTATGAGCTCAGATCTGAGCTTCTGACTGAGTGCGGTAACCGCTTGAAAGAGCTGATTCGGGAGATGAATCGTCTGAAAGGTACCGCCGAGGGGAATGGTCCGACGGAGCTTGAGCGATTAGAAAAGGAATACTCTCGCATTACCACAGACGTTGAAAATCACGCTAGGGTCGACTACCGCCGGTCTTGGCTTGATATGCGTAACGACTATTTCCTGACAGGTCTGCCGCGCCTGTGGTTTATGGTAGCCACCTATTGGTACTCTTTCTACCCTTACTTAATACCTCTGGTATTGATAGGAGTGGAAATCATGTTTATCACCGACATGCTCGGGATAACCAATTGGTTGCCTCAAATTTTTCGTAATGCGCAAGCCTAATCCGCCGCCGCAGAAGCAGCCGATACCTTCATCAACTTCGGCGAAGGTCGAATTGGATCTCGACGTAGTCGATCATCTGCTGATAGCTGGGGCGGTGCTTGCGGAAGCGGGCGCCGTCTCCGGCAAACTGGCCGGTTGATTCGGTCGATCGCTCCTGGCGTGCCATCAATCGTCAGCGCGGATGCCGGTCATCATGTCGACCGGTTTCTGCTCTGTGGACAGGCCCAGGCTGCGCGGGTAGTTCTGAACGACCCTGATTTTCAGGTCGATGGGCAGACACTGATTACCGGGTTAGGCAGATACTTGCGCTTGCGGATGACTGGCTCAAACGGCCCACGGTTCCGGCTGCAAGTGTCGATGTCCGCCAGGGCAAGGCCCTGCTCGTCATCGCGATGCTCCAGCTAGGTAATCGGGACCGCGCAGCGCTCAGCGCATTCGCGGACGAAATCCAAGGTGGCGGGGTGCTCCTTGCCGGTATAGGTGGACAGCACAAGAAAATCGCTCAGGAGGCGCTGGTGCGGCCGCCTGAAAAACTCAGGACAGTTCTCCCGCGTAGGCGATACGGAGACATAGGCGCCCCTCATCGCGCCCTATTATTTGCGGCATAATTAGTGAAAATTTAGTGGGATAGTATAAATGAACAAAATACAATACAAAAATGACCGGGCGAACATACGATTGGTTTATAAGGCGGCAGTTGCGGTAGGTTTTTTCATTTTGATTGTTCTCTTAGCTTACTTGACTAGATTTCATTCTGGGCTTTCCGATCGTCAAGATGCTTGGGGGCAGTTCGGTGATTATTTTGGTGGCTTACTCAACCCAATATTGTCATTTTGTGCTTTTATAGCATTACTCGTGACGCTTGTTGACCAAAGAGAGGCAGCTAGGGATTCAGAATCGCGTCATAGAATTGAAGTATCTGATGTGAGATTTTTTCAAATGCTTGCGCTTTTGCCTCAATCCGTTTCAGATGTAAAATATTGTGATGAAAAACACACGGTTGCTAAATATGATGTGTATCTAGAATCAAGGGCCGCCACTCAAAAAATGTGGAATAGTCTTTACTATAGGATGAATAATTCGTTTAGAACTCATGATTCAATTGAGCTAAAGTACCAAAAGATTCGTAAGGCAGTGGAGCTTTTCAGTTCTGAGGTTTGGCCCTTAACAGGTTTTTATTTTCAGCTTGTTTATGCGATTGTTAAGTTTGTTTCAAAGTCAGGATCGCCCGGTGATTCTAGCTTCGATCTGTACATGTCATTACTTAAGTCGCAATTAACAGAGCATGAGCGTCTTTTGGTCTTTTATATTTCCTTTGGGTCTGATCGCTATTTGGATAGCGCATCGGTTGTTTTGTCTGCGGGCTTCTGTGACGTAGCACTTACGATAGATGCATTAGCTCCAATTAGAGAAGACCTGCTCAAACAAGCGAGGGCCCACAGTCAACCAGAGCTGAGCTAACTGCTACGCTCCTGCCGGATGCGGCATGGTGGCAATTTGGTTGTGAATGGAGTATTACGGGTGACCGGCACGGGGCCGGATCATGGAGGAAAGATGCTAAAAAATTCCTATCTCAACTCATCCTTTTCTGATCGCTATAAGGGTGTCTTCTTCAAAATCACCTTCTACGCATATCCTAATGGATGGGTGACTGAGCTGGAGATCGACGGCCGACCGCCGATTGCGGACAAGGATAAGACCTGGCCGACCAAGGACGAGGCGAAAGCAGCTGCTGAGAAAATTGCTCATCAGATAGTCGATCACGATCAGGTGTCTCCCGCTCTCTCCTGACTGGTTCGCAAATCTTCACGCTGGCAAAAGTTTTCCAGTTTCCGGGCCACAGCAGGTAACACCGTTATTTCGTGGCGCGGAGGCTCCAGCAGCGGGAGCGCGCCGCCCGGGCCAAGCCCGTGCAGATGATGAATCATCAGCGTCATCGCCTCGCCCTGTTCCTCGATCCCGGCCCACTCCATCAGTTCCAGCAGGGCCTGCTTAGTCCCTAGTCGCACCTTCAAGCGCAGATGCTCATCCTACACTGTGATGGCCTTCTCGCGCCGGCGCTTGTGGCGCTGCGGCTGTTCCATTGCCATGTACGATACCTCCCAAGCCGCTGGGCGGCAGATTGATGTGCTGTTGGCGCCGGCCGTGCCGGACGCGCGTGGTGATGCGTTTCATAGCTTTCGCTTCGCTTTCTTCTCGGCGGTAGTTGGGAAGTCCAGGTCTAACTCGCGCAGGATTCGGGACAGCTGCTTTCTGCGATTGATACCTTGCCTGTCGCTTCTTCGAGCAGGCCTTGTGGTTACCGTGGGCGCGACTGAGCCCGCACTCGTCGCATACATTGGATAACGTGAATTGGGGCATGCCGGCTCGGGGCCGGGAGTAGGAGCGGGGGATGGGCTTCATGCGGCCTCCGCGTTTTCTGCGGGCAAGGTGATACCTGGGCTACAGTTCATGTTTTAGCCACGGGAGTAATGGAATGGTTGGGGAATTCAATAAGTACAAGCACACGCTTTATATGGGGCGCTGGCCAGTTGGTACGCCGGTTGGTCCCATACAGGCCGACGGGGCCGTGGTGGACGAGAAGGGAGTTCAGCGCTTTCAAGTAATCGACAATGGCTTGTATGCGGCGAGCGGCGAGCTCGTGGGCCCGATCTACTCAATTGGAGAAGAGATGGTGGTTCCTGATGATCAAGACAACTGTCTGTACTCGATACGCCGCGACATCAAGCCGGCCGGCTAGGCAGCTTTTAGCAGGGCCTCAATCACTCTCTGCCCGGCAAGCGGAGGCACTGCGTTGCCTGCCATGTGCATGGTCAGCCGATGGTTGTCCGGCCGCAGGGTGTCAGCTGGGAAGGACATAGCGGCCAAGGCCTCGCTGGCGCTCAGCATCCGCATGCGATCGCCGTCGACCAGCGCCCAGCGGTCCAAGGTGGTGATGGTGCCGATCGGCCTGTTGATGTCGCGTCCGGTGGTGCCGGATCCCTTGCCGTAATAGGGCATGATGAAGCGGTCGCCGAAGCGCTGGCGGCCGTTTCTCACCCGGTCGAGCGTGGCCACGGCCCGGCCTGGCTTCTCGATCTGTGACCACCGCCCGCCGTCGAAGTCGAGGAAGCTGGATGCTGGCACATGTCGTTCCTGCGGCAGCTGTAGCATCAGCGGGGCCTTGCTGCGGGTCAGCACCATGAATAGGCGCACCCGATGCTGGGGCACGCCGAGGTCGGCGCAGTCGACGATGTGGGGCGCGGCCTGATACCCCAGAGCCTGTACCGCTTGCAGCCAGGCCGGGTAAAGCACCCAGTCTGTGAACTCCGGCACGTTCTCGATTACTGCCGCCTGCGGCCGGTGGAACTCAAGGGCCGACACAGGCGCCCATGCCGTCGAGCGCGATGCATCGTGCTCAGGATTGCCTGACTTCTTGCCGCGGGCCTTAGCGTGCCCCTGGCAGCAGGGCGAAGCCAACAGGATGTCGTGAGCCGGCACCTGCTCCCAGCGTGCCTGGTGCAGGTCTTGGCAGGCGTGCTGTGTTTCGGGGTGGTTGGCGCTGTGCCACTCAACGGCCACCGGCCAGTGGTTTGCCGCCCAGAGAACCTGGACGCCTGCGGCGCGCGCGCCGGTGCTCCATCCGCCGAGGCCGGCGAACAGGTCGATTGCTGTGGGCATTTGTGGTATCTCGAAGGTGATTTTTAACATTGAGACTGGAGCGTTATGGACTTCGCGGTAATCTATAGGTCGTGTAAGCGTACTCAGGCGCTGGGTAGAGGGCTTAAAGCAGTCCAAGAAAACCTTGATCGACTTGGGCTGGAATATGTATCTGTAGTTGATGCCAAGATTGATACATTTCGTACAATTCACGGTTTCAAACTGACTACATTAGATGGGTCAGCTTTTTTCCCCGCTCAGCCCCTCGACGTCACAAATAGTGGAGTAGCTTGGATGCGCTCAGCATTTGCGGAAGCTGATATTGTTGTTCCACCTTATTACCAAATGGGTTTTTTACATGAGCACGCTGGGAAAATATTGCGGGCAGAAACTCACTTAGGAAAAATGGATGCTGGCTCGACTATGCTTGCCTACATGTATCCGGCAAGTGGAATGGCAGCCCTTATCGCTGGGGTTTGGTCGAAGCGGAAAAGCTTCGAACTGTTCCATGCACAAGTTGTTGAGTCCGCTAAGGCTTACTGCTTGGGTTTATACGGTGTCGCAATCACCGGGCTCCTTCCCTGTGTCGAGGGGGTGGTGAGAGAGCTGGGTGTACTTTCTGGAGTTCCAGTTGGAGACTCGGTTAGCATCAGGATCCTTACCAAGGTTTTTCGACGCCTGCAGAGAAAGGAGCTTGAATCGATGCTTGACGGTTACGATTGGTATCCGGAAGCTGAGTTAAATATTGCACTCTTGGATGGCTTTCATGAGCGCGTTCAGATGTTTGAGAGTATTTCGTCATACCTTCAGTCTAGGCTTTATCTGCATACTGAAGTCGCTCCGGAATACTTGACATTAAACAGGCATGGCATAGCGCATGGATTGTTTCAGGGTTACGCAACTAAGGAAAACTATTTGAGGCTCTTTAATCTTATGAGCGCGCTGTCGTTTGCAGCCGCGATGGCTGAGGGGCGAGGAAGTCTAATGCACCCTGGAACCTCGCCAGAGTCTGATGAGCTTACTGATTCGTTTGATAAATGCGGGGCTCTATCATTACTCATCTGAGAAAATAGAAGGGGTGGCCCCGCAACGTAGCGCTTCCTAGATAATCACTTCGCGTCGAATGTGCCCAGCGACAGCTTCGCAGCAGTACCGACCTTGTCGTCTAGCACTGCCTTGAATTCCTGCGCGATGGCCTCTCGCTGCGCTTCCTCGCCGATCCAGCGCAGCTTCAGCACAGGCTGCGCGCCGCTGGTGATCACAGATACGCGCAAGCGGATAACCTGCTCCCCGAGGCCTTCGAACGGGGTGACTTTAAAGTCCAGCCACGCTGGCAAGGTCTCCTTACTGCTGGCCTCAATTGCATCCATGGTGCTACGGCTGGTGCGAGTTTCGCTGACGGCGTGATCGCTTTCGGACGAGGCCTTGACAGTGATGGTGCGCACCGCAGCGATGGCTTTGGCGATCGACATGGTGGCGCCGTTCTCATCGGTAGCAGCGAGGTGCTGGTTCCAGTCTTCGATCCAATCGCTCATGGCCTTTTGCGCCAAGGCCTGGCCGCATACCGCCTGCACGGCAGCAAACGCAGCCGAGGCCTTCAGGCGAAGCACAGCGCGGTCATCTGCATGGCCAGGTAAATCTGGAGTGCCCAGGTTGAACAGCATCACGCAGCTCATGGCGTCCTGGTCGATGAAGCCGCGGGCGTCTGGTGCCGCGCGCTCGACGACATAGGCGCCGAAGTCGACCAGGGAGTGAGTAGAGTAGGTGCCGCGGAAGCGGGAGCGGCCGTGCTGGAAGCGCTCGAGATCGACTACCTTGGAGCCTTCTGGGATCAGCACAACCGGGGTATCGGTTTCAAGCTCTTTACCGGCGGCTGCCAAGGCGTTGTCGGTGATGAGCTGCAAAGCATCTTTGGTGAGGGACATGCGTAGGTTCCTTGCTGTGGGAGGGATCAGGTGCGCGGGTGGACCGGTGCTTCATCGCGGGTGAACAGCTGGTCGTGCTTTTCGGGGAACAGCGAGATGTTGCCGCCGGTGCCGACATACATCGGCGTGTCGAGGCTGGTGTTCTCGCTGCGGGTACCGCGCTTGGTCGGCACCTTGTAGTCGAGCTTGTGTTTGATCTTCACCTGGTGGGAGTCGCCGATCTGGCTGAAGTCCAGGGTAATGGTGATCTTGCCGGCCTTGCCGTGGTCGACTACGCCAGCCGCTACTTCCGACAGGGCGTGGCCGATCTGGCTAGCGAATGCACCACCGTTGAGCTCTTGCAGGAACTCGGTGGTATCAGTTGGTTTGGACATTGAGGCGTCTCCTGATGGGCGATGCCGCTTGGCGGCAGATTGATGTGCTGCTGGCGCCGGCCGTGCCGAACGCGCGCGGTGATTCGTTTCATAGCTTTCGCTTCGCCTTCTTCTCGGCGGTCGTTGGAAAAGTGAGGTTGAATTCCCGCAGGATTCGAGATAGCTGCTTGTAGGAGATCCCCAGCAGCTCGATGGCGTCTTTCCTTTTCAGGCCCGCGTCGCGGTGGGCAACGAGCTTCTCGGCCTTTCTCCTGTCCTCAATGGGGTCACTGAGCTTTCTGCCGAGGTTGCCCTTTCCCCGCCGGGGGTCAGGCTGGAATTTGAAACCCCCGTCAGCGGCATAACGCACCAGAACGCCCTGGCATATTCCGGTGTGAGCCATTGCCTGGGCATAGGTCATCGTTTTGGCCAGCTCGCGAATCTCTGCAATTCGCTTGAGGCGCGCCGCCGTCTTCTTGTTGACTGGCTTACGGGCAGCATCGCCGAGCTGACCAGGTTCGCGGCGGGCAGGCAGCGGCACATTCCCGGACCCGGGCAGAACCTCAACAGTTCCGCCATGAACGATGAAGCTATCAACGCTCGAACTCAGCCAGTCGCGAGCTATCTGGCGCTGATCCGGAATGTTTTGGCCAATCACTGCAGGCCTCTCTTGCTGGCGGCGCCGGCCTCCATCGCCGAGGCGAAACGCAGAGCGGCCTGATAGCTGAATGCGAAGCCCAGCACCGAGTCGGTGTCCATGTCGACCACATCCCAAGCCGGTCCTTTGCTGACCACCTGGTAGCGCGGCGCGCCGATCTTCGCACGGGTCTCAGCCCGCAGCGTGCGGCTGTACTCGAGCAGCGCGGCAAGCACAGCCAGCTTTTCCTGAAACGCAGGATGCATGATGGTTTGCATGGGTGATCCTCGGTGGGTCAGGCGTGAAGTTCCAAGGCCTCAGCCCTGCGAACGATTCGAACTTGGGCGGTGCGCCGCTCTGGCGCTCGGCGATCGCGTCGGATGGGGTCGCCGTCGTTAACTGCTGAGTGCATGGCCATAATCCCGACCAGCAGGATGCAGAGCGGGCTGATGATCTGGCGCTTCATGGCCTCGGCCACTGCTGCGGCGCGGCGGTGTACGCCAAGCTTGAACATGGCGTTCTCGATGCGATTGGCGACGGTGCCGGGCGAGATGTCCATGACGCGGGCAATCTCTTTGGCGGTCATGCCCTGGGCGACAGCCAGTAGTGCTTCCAGCTCGCGCGGAGCCAGGCCCTGTCCGAGCCGGCCAGTCCATGAGCCGCATTTGATCGTTTCCATGAAGTGTCTCTCGGTGGGCTGCATTGGTCGTGACGCTCGCTGCCGTTACCTCCCGGACCAAGGGGAGGGCGAACGCCACGACCGATGCAGCCTGGTGATGGGGAACCAGGTGATCGGGCAGTTAGCGTCAGGCTGACGTGGAGCAGGCTTCGAAGGCGGCGCGCTCCAGCTCCATGCATTGCTCGTAATGAGCCATCGCGATCGGCATGTGGTAGCTATCCAGAGGCCATTTACTGACCTTGCAGCCTTGCCCAGCCGGGCAGTAGAAGACGAAGAGTTCGCCCTCGTTTTTGTCCATCTCCAGGCTCACCTGGGCGCCGCTCTCGAAGCGGTCTTCGATAATCGTGGTCATCTCCAATTGCTCCGCTATCAGTTGATTTCCCGTCTGGCCCTGTCGCCAAGGCCAGCCAGTGAAATCTGCCGCGACCCGCTACTGGCGTCAGTTGCGCGGCGATACTTGAGTTGTTCCTCCAGCCGCGGGCCTTCCGGCTTGTTTTCCCGCTGGATAACTGAATTTGCGTTTTACGCTGCACGCCCGGGGCAGTTGCCACCCCTCTGGACAGTTGAGGCCTGTCCATCGCTGCCTTCGTTGCTGGCCGGTGTCGATCCGGCATGAGTAAAAAGTAGCAGTGCTGCTATGCATTGTAAATAGCAGTGCTAATAAAAAAATATAGAGGCGCAAAAAAGCCCGCATGAGCGGGCTTTCGGTGATCGGGTTGGAGGCGGCCTAACGGGCGAACATGGCCCACCAGAACACATGGCCAAGAATGCTGATTTCTTCGTCGTGCATCCGCTGAAAGGTGTAGTCCTCGTCGGGATGCTCGTCGCGGTTGAAGCTGCGTAAGCGAATTCCGCCTGGTTGCCGAAATATCTGCTTCACGCGGAGCTGGCCGTTGTGATTTAACGCATACAGATCGCCGTCCGTCACATCAGTGATGGACGTCCTGCCAGTGTTGATCCCTACGATAGCTCCATCCCTCAGAACAGGGAGCATGCTGTTCCCGCGCACCGTTACGCACTTCGCTTGGTCGAATTGAACGCCATTGGCCCGCAAATCTTTCTTGTCGAAACGCAGTCTTGAACCGTCATCCTCTTCAATTCCGAATCGACCAGACCCCGCCGAAAGCTCAATCTCTCGAAGAAACGGAACTTCAACTTCATGCTCATCGAGTGGGGTTCGATCGTCCCAGGCTTGGATCGGTTGAAGGTCCTGCGGTCCTGGTTCGTCTTTGGGAAAGGCGATCCCTTCCATGAGGCGCGGACTTACCTCTCCAGGAGCAAAGCCCAAGGCTTTAGAGAGCTTCAGCAGTGCCTCGACGTTTAGGGGGACCTTGCCGGTGGCGTACTGGCTGAATGCGCTCTGTCCTGACCATCCACAAGCGTCTGCAACCTCGGCTTGGGTTAGAGAGCGGCCAGCGGCCTTGGCAGCAGCTTTCTTTTGCTCGTAGATCGCTTTGAGGCGTTGGCTCTCGTCGACTTCTTCGGGCGTTAGGGGGCGTCGTGTCTTCATGGGATAGAGGATATTAGCTGTGCTGCTGTAGCAACAAACAGCGGTGCTAGTAATTTCTTGTTTGATCAAAGTAGCGCTGCTACTATCGGTATGCATAAACGCACGCTGGAAACGCCATGAAGACAATCCCCCTCACTGAATACCTGGAAAAGCACGGAACGCAGTCCGAGTTGGCTGCGGCGCTAGGGATAAACCAAAGCGCCGTATCGCAGATGGTTCGCGCAGGGCGATCTGTGCACATAACCGTTCACGAAGACGGGCGGATCGAGGCCTATGAAAAGAGGCCAGTGCCGGCCCGGCCAAAGGCGAGTCGACCAGCTGCCTGATGAAGTGAATTTTGCTCGACTTGGCCTTGCGCCAGTAGATGACCAAGACACCTGCTAATCCATCCAGTAGCAGAATCGAAGACGAAAAAAAACCGCCTGGCAGGGCGGTCTTCTGAAACAACAACGAGGTCGATTATGCAGTCCGCAATCGATACAGGCAATACCCAGCCTGTCGCATCAGCTTTGCCTGTGTTCACCATCCTGTCGCGCCCTGCTGCGCAAGGAGTTCAGTGGTGAGTGTTCAAGCTATGACCTGGGCATTGGCCATCCCAAAGGCCTCGCTGGAAAACCCTGCGGCTCGCCATGTGCTTCTCTGTCTCGCGAACTATGCGGGAAGCGATGGCCGCGGCGCTTTCCCTTCTGCTGGAACCCTCTCGCTGGACACGGGCCTCTCTGAGCGCACGGTTCGCCTGAAACTGGATGAGCTGTCGGTCGGCGGGTGGATCGTGGAGGGTAACCAGGCCATAGCCGCAGCGTACATCGACCGACGCGATCGCCGCCCGGTGGTCTATGACCTTCAGCTAAAGCGGGGTGCATCTACTGCACCTCGTGCTGAGCCGGGTGCAGGAAACCGCACGGGGTGCAGCTCACAGCAGAGCGGGGTGCAGGAAAACGCAGAACGGGGTGCAGCAGCTGCACCCAATACGTCAATTAACCATTCTACTCACTCTCTGCGCGAGCCCTTCGAAATGTTCCTCGAGTGGGCCCCCGATCAGCAGCAGCTGAAAGCCTATGCGGCCCGGGCCGGGCTGACCCTCCAGCAGTTCACCGTTGACGCGATTTCAGGGTTCGTGCTCCACCACGATGCCAAGGGCCTCGCCCGCACCGAAAAGCAGTGGCTGGCCGCGCTGGTCAACTGGGTCAGGACCGACCTTGCTCGGGCTGCTCGCTCCACGGCCACCCGCAGCGGAGCGCCTCAAGGCAGCAGCTTCGACGATGAGGACACCACTTGGCTCGACGAGAGGGACAGCGAATGAATCAGGTTTCTGTGGTCGCCCATGGCCTCTGGGCCAAAGTCCAGTCGGGGCAACACATCCCGGCGCAGTACTCGATTCCGGACGATGTAAAGGCCGAGCTCAACCGCAAGACCGCTGCGGTGATCAACGATCTGTTTCGCGATTTGCGCACGATCTGCAGCGCCTGGAAGCAGGCCTGGCCGGATGAGGCGATGTACAAGGCCGCCAAACAGCAGTGGCTGACGGCCTTCCTTGAGGCGGGTATTAACACCACAGAGCAACTGCAGTTTGGGCTGATGCGCTGCAGGCAGTCTGGCCGCGAGTTCATCCCGGCGCCGGGGAAGTTCATCGAGTGGTGCCACCCATCCCCCGAAATGCTGGGCCTTCCGGCCCTTGCGGCGGCATTTCGCGAGGCCTGTCGCAATGCTCATCCCTCGATGGCGGGTCAGGGCAAATGGAGTCATGACGCTGTCTGGCATGCCGCCAAAGAGTGTGGCTTCGAGAACTTGAACCGCCTTGCGGCGGAGTTGAGTTCGAAGCTGTTCGAGCGCAACTACACGATCGCCGTCCGCCGCGTGGTGGCTGGTGAACCGCTGCAGAAGATGCCGCTGGCGCTTCCAGCTCAGGCCGCGCCACGCCGCACGCCGGAGGTGGGGCGCCAGGCGCTGGCGGAGATCCGCGCTATGAGGGCTCGCGTATGAGAACGCTCCTCCCGCCTGATCCAGCCGCCTACCGTTACGCCCTTTACTGCCAGAGCCACCTGCTCGGACTATCCGACGCTCCCGCGCCGCCCATTGCGCTTTATGGCAACAAGGCTTTCGCCGTCGCCCACGGCAAGCTGTTGTGGCCGAGCACTTACCTCGTCATTGACCTTCATGGAGAAGACAGCCCATGCGGCAATCGAAACTGACCAAGGCCGCGCGCGGCCGGGAGTGCCAGGTGCGCATCCCAGGCGTATGCAATGGCAACCCGGAGACCACCGTCCTCGCGCACTACCGCATGGCCGGCACCTGCGGCGTCGGTTGCAAGCCGCACGACTTGCAGGGTGCCTGGGCCTGCAGCGCCTGCCATGACGCATGCGATGGTCGAAGCAAGGCCGTCGACCGCGCTTCTGCACGCCAGTACCACGCTGAGGGGGTAATGCGCACTCAGTCGTTGCTGATCAATGAGGGGGTTTTCGTCGCATGAAACCGCCCGCCATCCGCCCGTTCAAGTCCAAAACTCCCCGCGCCAAGCCAATCGACCGGGAGGGGCAGGAGCAGGCCGCCCTGATGCGGGAGATTGAGCTGCGCTACCCAGAGGTTTTCGAGCTGATCTACCACGTCCCGAACGGTGGGCATCGGGTGAAGGCTGTTGCCGCCAAGCTCAAGGCTCAGGGCGTGAAGGCCGGCATTCCTGACCTGGTGCTGCCGATGGCACGCGGCGGGTACTTCGGCCTGTACATCGAATTCAAGGCGACCGTCGAGCCGGCGCCTGTCTCGTCCAGCCAGCAAGCGTGCATTCGCCGGCTGAACGACCAAGGCTACCTGGCCGTTGTGTGTCAGGGGCATTTCGACGCCATGGAGTGCCTGAGGGCGTACCTGGCCCTGCCTAAAACGGAGGTTGCTGCGTGAGCAAAACCCTACTGACCACCTTTTCCGACGCGGAGATCAAGCGACAGATCTCGACCGGCACCGCTAGAGATCTGCGCGACGCGCGCTTTCCGGGCGTATACCTCAGGTTGGGCCAGCGTCGTGAGCGCGGCACTTGGTACTTGGTCACGGGCTCTAAGTGGAACAAGATAGCCGGATACCCTGAGCTGCCAGTAAAGAACCTGATTAGTGCCTTGCCCGGTATCCGTGAACGGCTGGCCGCTGATCCTGAGGCGTCCGCTGCCGCTGGCACCCTCCACACCGTCGGCCAACTGCTGGACTGGTTTGCTGATCGCCACTCTCGTGACCGCAGCCTTTCGGCGAAGCGTAAAGCAACCGCTGCATCGGCTATCACCTGTCATCTGAAACCTCGCCTGGATGGCCTTCCTGTGGCTGAGGTGTCGCGCTCGACGCTGGACAAGCTCCTCATGTGGCCGGCCCAGGCAGAAGTGTCGCTGTCCTACGTGCGATTGATGTGGGGTGTGCTGGTCGTGGCATTCCGACAGGCAGCCAAGCTGAGGATGATCACCAGCAATCCAATCGCGGGCTTCAAGTTTACCGACTTCACCACTGCTCGGGTCGTGCCAAAGGCCGCTCGACTCCGGGCCGTCCAGTTGGAAGAAGTGCTCGAGCAGTTGCGCTCACGATTTGATGAGTCGCCCGTGGATTGCACCTTGGCGCTGCTGATGCTGTGCCACGGCACGCGAGTTGGCGAAACCCGGCAAGCGCGCTGGGCTCACTTGACCCAAGGCGCTCAGGCCGAGTGGTTCTTTCCGGCCGAGAACACCAAGACACGCTGCGAGCACCGCCTGCCACTGACCCGCCAGGCACTGGCGCTGCTGGAGCGGTACCGGGCTTGGCAGCAGAGCAGGGGCTACCAAGGTGCATTCATCTTTCCAGCGAAGAATGGGCGGCCAATGACGGAGAGCCAGGCCTGCGCAGTGTTCACCCGCTTGGGGCAGGGCGACTGGACCAGCCATGACCTGCGCAAGGTGGCCCGTACTGGCTGGACGGATCTCGGGGTGGACTACCTGATCGGCGAGATGCTGGTGAATCATACCCTGACCCGCAACGTGCAGACCTATATCCACACCTCTGCCGAGCGGTTGAAGCGCGAAGCCCTGGAGAAGTGGCATGCCTGGCTTGATAGCAAGGGTTTCGCTGCTATTCACCGCTCGACAGAGGCAGGAATCGCAATTTCGCATATTGCTCCCGAGGCCAATGGCGGCGAGGCCTGCGGGGCAAACTCGGAATCCGTAAAAAGCGAGGATTCGAAATGAAGAATATCGACGCAATCCGCGCCGAGTTCGAGCGCACTAACGCACGCGATCATCGCCGCGAGCCGCCAAAGGGCAATAACTACATCGACCCGATGGCCCAGGCTGATTGGGAGTCGTTCCAGAAGGGTTGGGAAGCCTCTCGCAAGTCGCTGTGCCTCAAAAACCCTTTCGAGCTGATCATCGGTGACCCTGATGGGCAGTGGGCGCACGAGGTGGCCGAAAAGTCGTTGCGCGCCCAAGGCTTCAAGGTGATCGGATGATGAAGAAGCACGGCCCAGCGCTCAGGAAGGAAAGGATCGTCCTGACGCAGTGCTACGACTGCCGAGGGAAAGCGGTCATCAAGGGCGTTTTCTATGAGCTGCCCTGTGGTCTCTGCAATGCATCGGGATGGCTCTCTGCGGTGACGGGTCAGCCGCTGCCTCTGGAAGAACTTGTAACGCAGCTGGGTCGGCGAGTGCGTGAGCTGGAGCAGCAGGTGGATCGCCAGCGGCCACCGCGCACCGACGGCCCAGATGCGCAGTACCAGTCGAACAACCGCCGCGGCGCCGGCGGCACCAACTACACCGGGGATTGAGGGGAACGACATGAAGGTAATTTGTGCACGCCAGGCTTGGCACGATGCAATCCATGAAGACCGGCCTTCGGCACTGGCAGTTGCCGCTGAGGCCGCAGTGATTGGCCGGAAGTTCGGTTCGGGAGAGAACAAGATCATGGTCATGCTGGAGAGCCATGAAGGCAAGGAAGTGGCGAAAGTGTACAAGGTTCGGACTGATGATGTTCAAGAGACCCGCTCTGGAAAGCGGCTGACGGAGGCAAGATGCATCCACATGCTCACTGCTGGCTTGATACTTCTCGCCATCGACAAGCTGCCGAAAAGCATCCGTCATTTCGGCAGTTTCCTGTACTCCCCGATCGCCACTGGCAACGACCTAAGCATCGCTCATGGCTTGGTATGGCTGGGCAGCGGACTGGATTCGCTAACCGACCGTAAGAAGCAACGAGCCTACTGGATGGCAATGGCCGCCCTCCAGTCGCACAAGCTGCTAGTGGCGGGGCGTGAAGCAATGGGGCCTGGGGCGGTCTGTCTGTTCGTTGAGGAGCGGACTGGAGAGAAGATGAATCCCCAGAACTGGGCTCGTGACTGGCAGGAGATCTGGGACCGGCTTGGTGCTCAAATCGACAAGCTAGACCGGCAGGCGCTGAAGCCGGTGACCGTGGCGATCGAACGCATTCGCGAATGGGATGAGGATGATGAATTAGCCGCTTGACGATTTGAGGAGTGTTCTGGCACTATTTCGCCATCGTCACAATTTCGCCTTTGGCGAAAACATCTCAAGCCCGGCCTTCGCGCCGGGTTTTTTGTTTCTGGAGACCATCGATGGACCCGACCGATCTCGGCCCAGGCACAGCCACCTGGCTGGGCGGTAGCGGCATTGTTGTCACTGGCGCGCTCCTCTGGGTGCGACGCTTCCTTTCCAAAGACGCTGCTGATCGGGCGATGGATAGCGCCGACATCGGCACCGTGCGCCGCCTTAATGAGTTGCTCGACTCAGAGCGCGAGGCCCGCAAGCTTGCCGAGGCCCGTGCGGACCAGTTCGCCAAGGAGCGCAATGAGCTCGCCGCCGCAGTTGGCCGGATGGAAGGAAAGATCGAATCGCTGACGACTCAGGTCGCCAACCTCACCGAGAAGGTGACCACCCAGAGCGCCGAGATTGCGCGGCTCCGCTTGCAGCTTGGAGGTGTCTCGTGATGGACAGATGCGTGTTGGAGTACATCGCCCGCCGTTGGTGGCGCCGCGCCGAGGTCTGGTTGCTTGCCCTGCTGCTGATTGTGGGTGGCGGCTTTCTCGGCTTCCAGCTCAGTCAGTGGTCGCTCGCAGCGTCACACCTCGAACAGGTCGCACAGATCCGCCAGGCATACGACGAGGCTACCAAGCAGCGTGACCATCGCCTGGATGAGCTGACCCGCAAGACCAGCACGGCAGCCGAGAAAGCGACCAGGGCGGCGACCACTGCAACCAAGGCGGCAGACAAGGCTGATGAGGCCCTCAATCGGGTATCGCCATAAGCTCACCGTTCTGATCAACCCTGCGAGCGCGGTACTCGGTGACACCGAGCATGATCGCGGCGGTCAAGCCAGGCATGAGGAATGTGAACAGGATCGTAAGATCCCAGTTCATTGCCGCGCTGCATGGGAAAGCCCAGACAGTTGCCAAAATCACAGAGGCGATAACCCGCCAGTCACGTGGATGCTTGGGTTTGCTCGCCATCGCTGCTGCATAGGCTTTCCAGCACCCCCATAGGCTCGGCACAGAAATGGCGATTATCGTCACTGGCAAGGCGAGCTTATCCATATAGACGATGGCTATGACCAAAAAGAGTAGTCCCCAGAGGAAGATTAAAGTCACTGGAGCGATTCCGGCGAGCGCACCAAGCGTGAGAGCAATACGAATTTTGGTTAGTTTGGTCATCCCGATCCCTGTGAAGTAATTCCTTCGCGCATAGCATAAGTGCACCGCACCACGAAATCGACATGCGCCATTTCGTGGCGCGAGGTGAGCGAATGCCCCACGTGACAGCAACGATCGTCTGCCGGCATCGCCGGTGGCTGAAGTACTACCTGGCCGGCGTCCTGCTCATGTCCCATGTGACTGGTCGCGATCCTCACCTTGGGCGAGTGATGCGCTGGATAGAGCGCGGCACCGTGATCGAGGTGCGCTGATGGCCAGGCTCAAGACGCTCGGATCGCGCATCAAGGAGAGCACAGGGTCACGGGTCAAGGTGGTCACACCTGGCAGCTGGCGGAGCGGCATGACCAGCTCCCAACGTGGCTATGACTACCGGTGGCAGAAGGCGCGAGAGCAGTACCTGCGTGACAACCCGCTGTGCATCTACTGCGAGCGGAACGGCCGCACAACTGCGGCCAGAGTCGTCGACCACATCGTTGCTCACCGTGGAGACATGGTTCTTTTCTGGGATCAGACCAACTGGCAGAGCCTCTGCAAACCTTGCCACGACTCCGTCAAGCAGGCCGAGGAGGCTGCGGGGCTGGGTAGCTGAGGCGACTGCGGATCGTCGAAACCCGGTGGAGCTACAAAGAGGCATGCCAGTGACGTGCCGCAAAAGGGGTAGGGGGGTTAAAAGCTAAGATTTCTCAGCTAGCTAGACCGCCTCCGATCCCACGTACAGATTTTTTTCCCCCATAGGATTTTTGTTAAATGGCTTTAACATCCCGAAAGCGTGCCTTCGTCGCTGCGCTGAGGGAAGGTGCGTCCAAAAAAGACGCAGCGATCGCCGCCGGTTACTCAGAGAAGACGGCGTCTGCAGCCGGATCCAGGCTCGCGAAGGATCCCGATGTAGTGGCCGAGTTGCAGAAGCTACAAGCGCTTGGGCTGATAGCGTCAGATGTTAAAGAAAATGTTAAAGCGGGCGTTAACAAAAAGCCCTCGGCTACCACCGCTCCGGTGGACAAGCCAGAGGGCGAGAATGACGCGGGAAGCGTGGAGGGGGAGTGGCAGCCTGCGGGTTTCGATCTCTCAGCTGCGCTCTCGCACAAAGACCCGAAAGACTTCCTGCTTGCGGTCATGAACGACCTGGGCACTGACGCCAAATTGCGCGTCGACGCCGCCAAGGCGCTAATGCCTTTTGTTCATCCTCGCAGAGGTGAGAGCGGCAAGAAAGAGCAGGCAAAGGACAAGGCCGCTGAAGCAGCAACAGGCAAGTTCGGCGCGCGGCGCGGCCCGCTTCGGTCGGTGAAATGATGCAGTGGACAACCGCATGCCCCGATTGGGAGAAGCGAATTGTTGCCCGGCAGAGCCTGATCCCCTTCGAGCCGCTATTCCCCTCGGAAGCTGAGGAGGCACTTGAGGTGTTCGGCGCTCTGCGGATGGTCGACGCCACCGGCAGTCCGTTGATGTCCGAGACTGTGCGCGACTGGGTAAATCAATTCGTTGCGGCGATCTTCGGTGCTTACGACCCAGATGAGGGTCGGCGCCTGGTCAGCGAATTCATGCTTCTGATCAGCAAGAAAAACGGCAAGTCGACAATCGCTGCCGGGATCATGCTGACTGCACTGATCCTAAACTGGCGACCGTCAGGTGAATTCATCATCCTGGCGCCCACCAAGGAAATCGCTGACAACTCCTACATCCCAATCCGCGACATGGTTCGGGCGGATGAGGAGCTGTCGGCGCTGCTTAAGGTCCAGGATCACCTGCGCACCGTTACGCACCATCAGACCAATGCAACACTCAAAGTGGTGGCAGCGGATAGTGAGACGGTGTCGGGCAAGAAGGCCATTGGCGTATTCATCGACGAACTCTGGGTGTTCGGCAAGCGAGCCAATGCCGAAGCTATGCTTCGCGAAGCCACCGGCGGCCTCGCTTCACGGCCTGAAGGGTTCATCATTTGGGCCACCACCCAGTCCGATGCGCCGCCTGCAGGTGTGTTTCGCCAGAAGCTCATGTATGCCCGCAAGGTCCGAAATGGCGAAATCGTCGATAAATCTTTCCTGCCGGTTCTCTATGAGTTTCCGAAAGCGATGCTCGATGCTGGAGCGCACCGCGAAGTCGGCAACGCTTACATCACCAACCCAAATCTGGGGCTTTCGGTTGATGAGCCTTTCATCGAACGCGGTTACGCCCAAGCGCAGATGGATGGGGAGGAGTCGTTTCGCGGGTTCCTGGCCAAGCACCTCAACGTCGAGATCGGCCTGGCGCTTCTGTCTGACCGCTGGGCAGGCGCTGATTTTTGGGAGCAGCAAAGCTCGGACCTCTGCAAAACGCTTGAAGATCTGATAGCGCGCTGCGAGGTCATCGACATTGGCGTCGACGGGGGCGGGCTTGACGACCTGCTGGGGTTCGCCGCCGTGGGCCGGGAGCGTGAAACTCGCCGCTGGCTGGTGTGGACCCGCGCATGGGCTCACCCCTCAGTGCTGGAGCGCCGCAAGGCTGAGGCACCTCGTATCCGCGACTTCGCCAATGACGGCCACCTTCGGCTGGTTGAGAGGATCGGCAACGACATTGATGAAGTTGCCGAGCTTGTCTCACAGGTTGAGGTCTCTGGGCTGCTGGATAAGGTCGGCCTCGACCCGGCGGGGGTGGGTGCGATCCTAGATGCACTCGAATTTGCAGGCATCCCGCGCGAGAAGATTGACGGTATCTCGCAAGGTTGGCGGCTTGGCGGTGCAATCAAAACGGCTGAGCGAAAACTGGCCGAAGGCACCTTGCTGCACGGTGGTCAGCCGATGATGGCCTGGTGCTGCGGTAACGCGAAGGTTGAGCCCCGCGGCAACTCCATTCTGATTACAAAGCAAGCAAGCGGCTCAGCGAAGATTGACCCGCTGATGGCGCTGTTCAACGCCGTGACACTGATGGCCCTGAATCCTGCGGGCCAAGGTGGAATGGACAACTTCATGGCTGGCATTCGGGATCCATTGATCGCATGAGCGCATTCCACTACTTCATCGCCAGTGCCCTAGTTGCCTTCTGTCTAGCCTGTGCAGGCGTCTGGATGCTGGCCGGCACAGGCTGGGCGCTGCTGACGGGCGCTGTCAGCTTTTTCTGTATCGCCGCCTTTATCCGCCGAGGACTCACCGATGGTTAAGACACTGTCGCAAGCGCTGGGCGCTGCAGCGGTAAAGCCCAGCGCGAGTATGGGGGAGTGGGTCGGCAAGAAGATTCGTCTTTCGGATGGCGGTTTCTGGAGCAGCTTCTCGGGGGTGCAATCGAGCAGTGGTAAAGCCGTCACCGTCGATAAGGCCATGCGTCTCTCGACTGTGTGGGCGTGCGTGCGGATCATCTCCACTTCAGTCGCCGGTCTACCGCTGAGCATCTACAAGCGCATGCCTGACGGCAGCCGAGAGAGCGCTCGGGACTTTCCGCTGTACGACGTAGTGCACACCAGCCCGAATGAGGACATGGCAGCGTTCCACTTCTGGCAGTCGGTAGTCTCGTCCATGTTGTTATGGGGCAATGCTTACTGCGAAATCCATCGCTCCGCTGGCCGCGTCATTGCGCTGGATTTTCTGATGCCATCGCGGGTTGACCCGGAATATGACGATGATGGCCGTCTGAGGTACTGGTTCAGGCCGCGCAAAGGCGCTCGCCGCGAGATCCAGCCGCAGGACATGCTGCATATTCCCGCGTTCACCTTGGATGGCCGCGTCGGGTTGTCTGCCATCAGGTACGGAGCCGATGTCTTCGGGTCCGCGATGTCTGCTGACGATGCGGCCAACAACACGTTCAAGAACGGCATGATGCCTACCGTTGCGTTCTCGGTGGACAAGACGCTCAACCCTGCACAGCGTGCCGAGTTTCGCGAGTATGTCCAGACCGTATCAGGCGCCCTGAATGCAGGTCGAAGCCCGGTGCTTGAGCAAGGCGTTAAGCCAGAGATGATTGGCATCAACCCTGCCGACGCTCAATTGCTCGAGTCGCGCGGCCACAGCATCGAGGAAATCTGCCGCTGGTTCGGCGTGCCGCCCTGGATGGTCATGAAGACCGACAAGGGCAGCAACTGGGGTACGGGTCTTGAGCAGCAGCAGATCGCCTTCCTGACCTACTGCATCATGTCCTACACAGCACCGATCGAGCAGTGCGTGAACAAACGCTGCATGACCGCAGTAGACCGGATCAACTTCTATTCGGAGTTCTCGCTTGAAGCGTTCCTGCGGGCTGACAGCTCGGGGCGTGCAAGTTATCTCGCAACGATGGCGCAGAACGGCTTCTACACGCGCAACGAGGGCAGGAGCAAAGAGAACCTGCCGAGCAAGCCCGGCGGGGACGTGCTCACCGTGCAATCGAACCTGGTACCGCTGGATCAGCTGGGCAAGCAAAACGATGGGCAAGCTGTTCGAGCCGCCCTGATGAACTGGCTGCAAGAGCCGGATAGCACCTCTCGGGAGTAATCCATGAAACACAAGATCCAGTCTCGCGGCCTGCGCAGCGAGATGAGCCCGCGCGCGCTCGATAAATGGAACCCCGCGATTCAGGCGGCCGTTGAGAGCACCTCGGACACCATCACGGTGTACGGCGTGATTGGCGAGGACTGGTATGGCGAGGGGGTCACTCTGAAGCGTATCGATGCCGCATTGCGTGCCATCGGCGAGCGGGACGTGACCGTCTACATCAACTCGCCAGGCGGCGACATGTTCGAAGGCATCGCAATTTATCACCGCCTGCGCGAGCACAGTCATCAGGTCACCACCAAGGTGCTTGGTATGGCGGCCAGTGCCGCGTCGATCGTCTTTCTCGCAGGCAGCAAGCGAGAGGTAGCCAGCAGCGCATTCCTGATGATTCACAACTGCTGGACCTGGCTTGCAGGTAATCGCCACTACCTGCGCGACATCGCCGCTGACATGGAGGAGTTCGACGCAGCAATGGCCGACCTCTATGCCGAAACCAGCGGCCAGTCGATGGCGGACATGGCCGAACTGATGGACGACGAAACCTACATTCGTGGTAAGCGCGCCGTAGAGCTCGGGTTGGCCACCGGGCTGCTTTCGTCCAGCGAGATCACAGAGCGCGAAACCGAAGAGGCCGCCCAGAACAACGCTCTGAAAGCAATGGACGTAGCACTGGCCAAGGCAGGCATGCCTCGCTCAGAGCGCCGCGAGTTGTTCGCCAGTTTCAAGTCCAGCATGCCTCGCGCTGCTGGCGGGGGTACGCGCGACGCTACCTCGACCGACAAGCCCAGCGCTGTCGCGCCAGACCTCTCCGCCTCACTGAGCGCGGCAACAAACCTTCTCAAATCTCTGCAAGGAAAATGACCATGGATTTCGAATCCCAAGTCAAAGAACTCAACGCCAGCCTGAAAGGCATCGGCGATCAGATCAAAGCCCAGGCCGAAGCTACCGAAAAGCAGATAAAGGCCTCGGGCGAAATGAACACCGAAACTCGCGCCAAAGTGGACGAGCTGTTGACCAAGCAGGGCGAGCTTCAGGCGCGTCTGGGCGAGGCGGAACAAAAGCTTGTGAACGCCAACCGTGATCGCGGTCACCAGGAAGAGCCTCAGCAGTCGGTGGGTGCGCTGGTGATCGGCAGCGATGAAATGAAGGACATGAACTCGTCTTTCCGCGGCTCGCGTCGTGTCTCCGTACCTCGCGCTGCAATTACCACCGCGTCCGGTGGCGACCTGGTGCCAGCTCAGCGCCTGGCGGGCATTGTTGCTCCGCCGCCGCGTCGACTGACCATTCGTGACCTGGTAGCCCCGGGCACCACGGAATCGAACTCCATCGAGTACATCCGTGAGACCGGCTTCACCAACAACGCTCGGACCGTGGCTGAAACCACCGCCAAGCCATATTCCGACCTGACCTTCGCGCTGGCCACCGCAAACGTTCGCACAATTGCTCACCTGTTTAAGGCGAGCCGCCAGATGCTGGACGACGCGAAGGCACTGCAGAGCTATATCGACGCACGCGCACGCTACGGCCTGACCATGGCGGAAGAGGCTCAGTTGCTCTACGGCAACGGCGCCGGCGCGAACCTACAAGGCCTGATGACCGTCGCTCAACTTTACGCCGCACCTGCCGGCGTCGCTGTTGTGGGCGAGCAGCGTATCGACCGTCTGCGCCTTGCGCTGCTGCAGGCCGAGCTGGCCGAATTCCCATCTGACGGAATCGTGCTCAACCCTATCGATTGGGCGGCGATTGAGCTGACCAAGGACGGGGAAGGGCGTTACATCATCGGCCAGCCGCAGGAGGGCACCAATCCTCGTCTGTGGAATCGTCCGGTGGTTTCGACCCAGGCCATGACGCAAGACGATTTCCTCGTCGGTGCATTCAAGCTTGGCGCGCAGATCTTTGATCGCATGGAAATCGAGGTGTTGATCTCGACTGAGAACGACAAGGACTTCGAAAACAACATGGCGACAATCCGCGCTGAGGAGCGACTGGCATTCGCCATCTACCGCGACGAAGCGTTTGTGACCGGCCCGCTTACTGGCACTCCGTGATCCCATCACCAAGCGGCGCCAGTAATGGCGCCCAGCTGGAGAATTACTATGGCACGCACCAAGGCAACACCAGCACCCGCCGATGAGATAGCGGCCGAGCGGGACCCTGCTCAAGATCCTGCGGCCAATCCCTCGCCTGTACCGGCCGTGCTTGAATCACCCGTGATCCTGAGCGAGGCGACTGAGGCGGTAAATGCACCTGCTGATCACCGTTCGGATGGTCCTGCTCCTCTAGAGGCATCGCAGGATGCCCCGGTGATTGGTGTGCAGCTCAGCGATTCTGTTGGAGCACCTGCTGCTACCGATGGTTCGCAGCCTGACGGTGCAGATGCGCACTTGCCTGAACTCGCTGCAGAGCAAGCCGCTGATGCGCAGAACGACGACAAGGATGGCATTGCCGAGACCCAGCCGGCGGGCAATCCCAATGCGCCGACAATTCAGATCTACCCGATGCGCTCTTACATGGACGCAGATGAGTTGCGTCGTCGTGGCGGTCCATCGTATTCGGTGCCACGCCGACACGGCGAGGACCTGGTGCAGCGCAAACTGGCATCGTTAAAACCGCTGGAGGAGTAAACCGTGCCCGTCATCAGCATGGCAATCGCTCGTCATCACCTCCGTGACCCAGAAGATGATGATGAATATCTGGAGATGCTGCTGGATGCCGCTGAGCGCAAAGCATCGGATTATCTGAATCGCCAGTTTTTTGCCGACGAGGAAGCGCTAGGTGAGGCCCAATCAGCAGGCTTGGCGGGCGCGGCTCCAATCCTGATCAACCCGGCTATCCGAGCCGCCTGCCTGCTGATCCTGGGCCACTTGTACGCCAATCGCGAGGACGTTGTGACCGGGACGATCGCCGCTGCTATTCCTATGGCATCGCTTTCGCTTCTAACGCCTCACCGAATCGGGTGGGGAATATGAGGGCCGGTCCGTTGCGGCACAGGTGCCGTCTTTCGAAAGCAGAGCGGGTTCAGAACAGAACTGGAGGCTTCGATGAGGTCTGGGTTGAAGTGGCTGAGATCTTCGCAGAAGTGACGCTGCCGACAGGCCGCATCATGCCGGTGGCTGAGCAGCTAAAGGCCACCGTGACTGCCGAGATCCGGCTTCACCCACGCACTGATGTATCCGCAGGCTGGAGGCTTACACGCAAGCGCACCGGTCAGACCTACAGGGTCGAGGCCGCGCTCCTTAATAACGAAGGCGACATGCTGCGCCTACTGTGCTCATCCGTACCAAACCCATGAGGTGGACCATGAAAGTTCGTGCACTTGGCATCCTCTCCGGCGCGTCTGGCGACCGCGAGAAGGGTGAAGAATTTGTCGTCGAGAAAGCGCATGGCGCTGGCCTGATTGCCCGCGGCTATGCCGAAGAAGTCGTCGAGAGCCCCGCAGTCGCGGACAAGGCAGCCAAACCAGGCAAGGTCGATTCGGTCAAGGAGTAGGCCATGGCCCGTCGCTCTAGGTTGCGCGGCGACTTTAATCTGCGCCGCACGCTCCGCAATATCCACACCACCATGGACAACGAGCTGCGACCGACCATGCAGAAGTGCGCCGACCGCATCCTCGGTACCATGCAGCAGTTGATTCCCAAGGACACAGGCGCAGCAGCAGGTGCATTGACCGCGTTCGTGTCGAAAAGTGGCCTGGACGCCGAGATCGGGCTGCGCGGCAAAGGCATTAACAAGCAATTCTTCTACATGCGCTTCATCGAGTACGGCACCAAAGGCTACTCCGGCTCCATGTACCGCCGCGCAGACATCAATGCGATAGGTGGCCAACACGCCAAAAATCGAGACACGAGTCAGCTGAGTGGGCGGCGCAACGGTATCCGGCAGCGTGACGTAAAGAACAAGTCTGATGGCGCGCACTTCTTCGGCAAATTCCCCGACATCCCCGCCCGGCCAGCGCATCCATGGCTGCGCCCAGCGCTGCAGGTCAACCGCGAGTTTGTCATGGCAGAGATCGAGGCGGCAGTTAGCCGAACGCTGATCAAGGCCAGTAAAGGTGCAGGCAATGTCTGATCCATCACTTGCGTTGCAGGAGGCGATATTCGCCAGGCTACAGGCCGAGGTCAGCTGCCCGATCTACGACGGTGCGCCGCTCAATGCGGCCATGCCCTATGTGTCGATCGACCGCGAGATTTCCGCGAACAGCAGCCCGATCTCCGGTCGCAAGCGCGAGACGCGCATGGTGTACCTGTCGGTCTGGTCTGACGCGGTCGGCCAGGCTGAGGTGAAGCGCATCAACGGCGAAGTCATTGCGGCGCTGGACGAGCGCCGATTGCCGCTGGCTGTGGGTCGCGCTGTTTCTGTTCGGGTCGAGCAGGCCGATGCCCAGCGCGACGCGGACGGCATCACCTACCAAGGATCGATCACGGTCCGCGTCATCACTACGCACTAAATCCAATTTCCGGCCGCGCTGCGGCTTTATCCAATGTGCCCTTGGAGGAACCCCCATGGCCGAAGACAACCTCAACACAGCCGCCGGCTGCCGACTCGCTATCGGTAGCAAGCTGGCGGCTGACACCGAAGCTGGATACAAGGCCGACACCTACGTCGATGTTGGCGAGATCGAAGACCTTGGCGAGTTCGGCGACACCTTCAGCGCTGTGAACTTCACTGCGCTGAGCGATGGCCGTGTGCGCAAGTACAAGGGCACTGCCGATGCCGGCAACATGACCGTGACTGTCGGTCTGGATAACGGCGACGCTGGGCAGAAGGCGGTCGCAGTCGCGCACAAGGACCGCACCAAGGGCAACTACAACATCAAGGTCACGCTGAACGACGGCGATCCCGGCGCTACTCCTCCGATTCTGCCGACGACGTTCTACTACGGCGTGAAGGTGATGAACAACACCGTCGCACCTGGTGCAGCTGACAATGTCGTGCGCCGCAACGTGACGCTCGCGATCAACACCGACATCCTCGAAATCGTCGCCGGCCCTGCCGTTCCTTGATCGATGGGGCTGCGGCCCCTTCTCCTGCTGAGACCACTCCATGAGCGAAGCACTGCACGGCACCGTGACCCTGGTTATCGGCGCGCGAACCTACATCCTGCGCCCGACCCTTGAGGCAGCGCTGCTGATCGAAACCCGCTTCGGTGGCCTGCGCGGGGCACTGGAAGCCATGCGCTTGATGAGCATCGGTGCCAGCGCCGACATCATCGTCGCCGGCGCCGGTCTGCAGCAGAGCCAGCACACCGAGGTGGCCACTGGCGTGTTCCAAACCGGTGTTGCAAAGGTGTCAGCCGAGCTGACCGCGTTCATTACCGTTCTGCTCAACCCTGTTCCGCCGAGCGTTGCTGCCCGGGGAAAGCAAGAGGCGGACAGCACAGCGCAGTGAAAAACGGCAGCTACGTCGACTATCTGTTCGGCGTGGCCACCGGCTGGCTTGGTTGGCCGCCTGACACTGCCTGGAACGCCCCGATACCGCAGATCATGCTGGCGCTCGATGCACGCCTTGACTGGACGGGTCGCGGGCAGGGCCAGCCGCAGGGGCGAACCGCAGCACCCCGGAAGCAGGGAAGCGTTGCGGATAAATTGAAGTCCTTCTTCCGCGGTCGCCGGGAAGAGTAAGTAGCCGCCTTAGAGCGGCTTTTTTGTGCTTGGAGAAATGCATGGCCGACCAACAAGTCCAGGGGATGCTGGTTCAGATCGAGGCGACTACAGCCCAGCTGCGCCGGGAACTAGCGACCGCTGACCAGGTGGTGGCGCGCAGCACCCAGGCGATCGACCGCAACCTGGCGACAGTCGACACGGCATTCGACAGGGCTGGGGCTGCAGCGCAGGGCGCTGGCGTGCTCATGCGCGGCGCATTCGCTGCCGTGGCGGGCGCTGGCCTCATTGGCGGCATCATCAAGCAGGTCGACGCCTACGGGCAGATGTCCGACCGCATGAAGGCTGCTGCTGGCAGTGCCACCGAGTATCAACTGGTGCAGGAGCACCTGCTGCAAACTGCGAATGATACTTACCGCCCTTTGGCGGAGGCCCAAGAGCTCTACATCCGCACCGCCGGCGTGATGCGCGGTCTGGGCTTCAATACGCAGCAGACGCTCGACATCACCGATAGCTTCAGCTTCCTGCTGGTGACCAACGCTGCGGCGGCTGACAAGGCAGGTTCCGCGCTCGATGCTTACTCGAAGGCGTTGCAAACCGGCAAGGTCGAGGCCGATGGCTGGGTGGCTATTCAGGGCGCCATGCCGACGATCGTCGATGCCATCGCCAATGCCACCGGCAAAAGCGCTGACGAAGTGCGCAAGCTGGGCGTTGAGGGCAAGCTGTCTCTGGAGGCGATCAACACCGGCCTTCTGCGCACGGTGGATGTAAACCGCAAGGCTGCAGCGGATATGTCCACCAGCGTGCAGGATGCACTGGTAAACATCAGCAACGCCATTCAGACGTTCTTGGGCGGCATGGAGGAGCAGACCGGCGCTGTTGCAGGTCTATCGAGCATCCTGATTGCGTTGGCTGATAACGTCGACCTGGTGGCCGTCGCTATGGGCGGTGCGGGCGCCGCCGCTCTGACGCTGTACGTGGCCAAGGCAGGCATGGCCATCAAAGCCGCGCTGGCCCAGCGCGCAGCCGAGATCCAGAACGCCCAGGCAGCACTGCGTGCCGCCGACGCGCAGCGGATCTACGCACAAGCGCAGGTCCAGCAGGCCCAGGCATCCGTGGCAGCCGCGACCGGCCTGCAGCGGCTGTCACTGGTCCAGACACAACTGATTCCCCGGCAGGCTGCGCTCAAGGCGTCCACCGACGCACTGGCGATCGCCCAGACCAACCTGATGCGCGCATCAACCGGCGGGCTGCTCGCGGCGCTCGGCGGGCCAATGGGCCTGGCGCTGATGGCCGGCACCGCCGCGGCAAGCTTCCTGCTGCTGAGAGACAACGCAGACAAAGCCGGGGTCAGCCTCGACGAGCTGCAGAAGCCAGTCGCCCAGCTGCGCGAGGAGTTCGCCAAGCTCAACAAGGACCAGCGCGAAGCCTCGCTGGTGAAGTGGCAGCAGGAACAGGTCAACGCCGCTGACAAGGTCAAGGATGCTTACGGCGACCTGGCCCAGTCCATTCGCTCCGCCGTGGTGACCGCACCTGTGCGCGACTCCGGCGGTCAGTACAACCGACAGCTGGCTGAATACCAGGGTTTGATTGATCGGCTCAACGAAGCGCGTGCCTCGGGCCAAGGCCTGTCGCCTGTACTTCAGGAGGTAGCAGCGCGCCTGCAACTGCCTGCGTCCACGGTGCAGCAGTGGATCACCCAGGCGGGCGCCGTCAGTGACGCTGATCAGCGCACCAACCTGATCGCCGAGACGCTGCGGGTGCTGACCGGCGTCACCGAGCAGAACACCTCGGCCACCCAGGCGAACAACGCGGCCAAGGCAGGCATGAGCACCGCCGGGCAGACATACCTGGAGACGCTGCAGAAGCAGCTGGCCGGCCTGCAGGACAACGGCGACGCGATGAAGATCGCCAACCGCCACATCGCCGACAATGCCGAACTCACCGAGACGGATCGGCAGGCGATCCTCTCGGCAGCCAGCGCGATCGAGTCGCAGAAGAAGGCCAACAAGGATGCCACCGAAGGCACGAAGGATCGCACCAAGGCGCTCAAGGACGAGATCAAAGCCCTTGATTCGATCATCGACCGCGCGCTGCCGGAGAAGAAGCGGCTGACCGATCTGTCGGAAGGCGTGCAGGGGCTGCGCAAGGCTCAGGCTGCCGGCAAGATCACGGGCGCCGAGATGGAACTCGGCATCAAGAATCTCAACACGGCCTACGCCGATCCGATAATCCAGAAGCGCACCGAGGAAGAAAAGAAGCTCGCCGAGCTGCGCCGCAACAGCGCCGATGCATACCGCAAGGCCATGGAGATCGTGCTGCAGACACGGCAGGACGCAATCAGCGCGGACGTTGCTGGTGTGGGTATGGGCGACGACGAGCGCGAGCAGGCCGACCGGCTGAACGCGGTTCGCCAGAAGTACGCCGAGTCTCGCCGGCAACTCGAAGAGCAGCAGGAAGATGTGTCGCGCCGGTTGAGCCAGGAGGCCTACCAGCAGCGCCTGGCGGATCTGTCTGACTACCAGGCCCGCGAGCTGCAGATGGAGGTTGATGGCTTTGACGCCCGGCTTGAGGCGCAGCGCGACTATCGCAACGGCGCCAAGCGTGCCTGGGCGAACATCCAGGCTGATGCCGCTAATGTGGCTGGCGCAACCGATGACATGCTCACTGCTGGATTTAACTCGGCCCGCGATGCCGTGGCCGAATTCGCCATGACGGGCAAGGCCAACTTCAAGAGCTTCGCCGTCAGTGTCATTTCGGACATGGCCAGGATCGCCAGTCAGCAGGCCGCGAGCTCGCTGCTGAGCGGGCTGGTGGGGCTGGGGGTCTCTGCGGTTGGCAGCTACTTCGGCAGCGGCGGCGGGAATGGCATGGCGGCTGGCTCAGCTGGGGCCACATCCTCCAATCTCGGCGCGTCACAAGCCGGCTACGGCAGCGCTTATTTCCCACAGGCGCTGGGCGGGGCTTGGAACGGCGGCGTGCAGATGTTCGCCAAAGGGGCTGCGTTTCGCACCAATAACATTCTGAACACACCCACGCCTTTCAGCATGGCCGACGGCGGGCTTGGCGTTGCTGGCGAGGCCGGGCCGGAGGCAATCATGCCACTCGCTCGCGGCGCGGATGGATCGCTCGGGGTTCAGATGGTGGGAGGAGCGGGCGGAGGCTCGACTGTTCTTCAACTCAACATGCCCGTGGCGGTGACGCTTGAGGATCGGAGCAAGGACGGTATGGAGCTGGACAGCTCCGCACTGCAGCAAAACCTCGAGCAGCAGATGCAGGGCGTTGCCGAGCGGGCCATCGCGGTGTCATGGCGCGCCGGCGGGCTCAGTTATCGAAACAGCACAGGAAGACGGTAATGGCCATCGAGACATTCACTTGGGAGCCTGACGATGAGGCGGGCGGCGAGAGCACCTTGCGCACGAGGAAATCGCAGTTCGGCGATGGCTACGCCCAGGTATCGAGCGACGGGCTCAATGGCGAGACGGACAGCTGGTCCTTGTCGTTCGGGGGCCTGGCGGAAGAGGTAGGGCCTCCGCTTGCATTCATACGGCGCCACCGCGGCGCGAGGTCGTTTCTGTGGACCAACCCCGAGGGCGTGCTTGGGATGTACCGGTGTGAGACCTTCCGACAGCAGCGCAAACCAGGCGGTGTCGTGGTGCTGTCGGCAACCTTTGAGCGGGCGTACCAGCCATGAGCCTGATCACCCAATTACAGAAGCTTGACCCCGGCGCAGAGATCCTGCTGTTTGAGCTGGATGGCTCGGACTTCGGCGCCGACATACTGCGGTTCCACGGTCACGCGATTCCTCACACGCCTGAGGAACTGGCCGCGGCTGGTGCTGATGCAGACCAGCTGCCTGCGAAATCCATCTGGTGGCAGGGCAACGAGTATTCAGCCTGGCCAATGCAGATCGATGGCATCGAGGCCAACTCGGACGGCACCGCAGTGCGGCCAACGCTGACGGTGGGTAACGTCAACGGCCGCATCACGGCGCTGTGTCTGGCCTTCGACAACCTGCTCGAGTTCCAGCTAACCATGCGCCTCACCCTGGCGCAGTATTTGGACGCCGCCAACTACCCCGAGGGAAACCCTGAGGCCGATCCGGCGGAGGAGGCGCTTGAGGTGTGGTTCATCGATCAGAAAATTTCGGAGAACGGCCAGACGGTTGCCTGGGAGTTGGCCAGCCCCGGCGATGTGGGCGGCGAGACGATCGGGCGCCAGATGACCACGCTGTGCCACTGGGCAATGACCAATGGCTACCGTGGGCCGGACTGCGGTTATACCGGCCCCTATTACGACTTCGACGGAAACCCTACTGACGACCCCGCCAAGGACGAGTGCAATGGCTGTCTGGATACGGGCTGCGTCGTGCGGTTCGGCCAAGGCAATCAAATTCCATTCGGCGGTTTCCCAGCCGTGTCCCTGATCGCCAGGAGCTGATCATGCGCAAACACATCCTCGCCGCCGTGCAGCAGCACGCCGCGGCGGAGTACCCGCGCGAGTGCTGTGGGCTGCTGCTGGCAGTGGGCCGGAAGCATATCTACTACCCGTGCACGAACGTGGCCACCGAGCCGACCGAAGAGTTTCGGATAGCGCCCGAGCAGTACGCCGAGGCCGAAGACCAGGGCGAGGTGATCGGCATCGTGCACTCGCATCCTGATGCGACCAGTCGGCCGTCGCCGCGAGATCTGGCCATGTGCGAGGCAACGGGGCTGCCATGGCACATCCTGTCTTGGCCGGAGGGCGATCTGCGCACCATCACCCCAACGGGCGAAACACCGCTGCTGCGCCGGCCCTTCGTGCATGGCGCTTGGGATTGCTGGCAGGTCTGTGCGGATTGGTACCTGCGCGAGTGGGGTTTGGAGTTTCCACCCTACGTCCGTGAGGATGGCTGGTGGGAGAGCACCGAGGGGCCGAGCTTGTACGAGCAGGCCTACGAAGCCGCAGGCTTCTACCAGGTCAGCCAACCGCAGCGCGGCGACATGGTCGTCATGGCTGTGGGCCGAACCGCGCACCCGAACCACGCGGGCATTTTCCTTGGCACCGAACCGGCACTACCGGGCGAGCAAGCTGATGTTTTCGGGCCAGGCCCGTTCCTGCTGCACCACCTTTACGGCAGACCATCAGAAATCATCGTGTTCGGCGGGCCTTGGCTCGACCGGACTCGTCTTGTGTTGCGTCATAGGGACGCGAAATGAAGCGGCAAGGCCGCAGGGAGATGGAAAGTGAGCGAGTCGCTTAAACATAACTATGAACATGAGGCAAAAATGAGGGCTGAGGCCGTTCAGAAACTCTCAGCCCTCATTGAGCAGGTTATTCGGCGGGGCCCTTTACCCGCTTAATATCATCAACATAGTTCTGGAGAACTAGATTGAAGATCTCCTTATTATCGGCCGCAGGATAATCGCCTTGGATTTGCGATTCCAGGCGCATGACATACAGATTTTCATCGAGTATGCCTGCGTGCTTTAGGCTAGCTGCGAGGCATCTGAATGCAAGATCCAATGCCTTGAATTCACTTTGGCTTACTTCTCTCGTCACGTTGACCTCCAGGTCACGAATGCGCCGTATTGGCGAAACCCCAGTCCATGGGCTTTCCGGCAACGGACCGGGGCGGTTCATTGGGAGGTGCAACGCTACTACGCCGCTGTGGTGGCGTGATACTGGCCTTTCATCCACGCTGGATGCTTGGCCAGCCCGGCTGCTACAGTCCTGTGTTTTGAGGGAGGGATGACATGCGAATTCTGATAGCTGCGCTTGCAGTGGCAATGCTGCCTGGTTGTGCGAGCGTTGGAGATACGAGGAGCAACCCTGCGTTACTGGTGTTGCAGTCTTCCAAGCAACCTAAACAGGCTGCGGAGTGCATCCGTGACGCATGGCAGAACACCACTGTCTTGGGTGCGAGCGTAGGTGGTGTTTTGCAATCCTCTGGTGAGCGCTACTCAGTTCTCGCGCCGGACGTGCAGGCCCCACTTCATCTAGTTGACATCGCGCCGACCCCGGGCGGCTCTCGAATCAGTTACCACTTTTATCGAACTTGGCAGTCGCCGCTTGAGCGCGTTCCTGATGCTGTCAGGTCCTGTGCCGGCTAGGCGCACCTGCTACAAATTCAACCACCTTAGGGTGGTTTTTTTACGTCCGGAGAAAAAGATGTCAGCCCTCGCAATCGAGTACCAGCCAATGACTACCGTTCTTTTGTACGGTCAACTTCGACAGTTTGGGCGATCTTTCAGGCTGTCCGTGAGGTCGCCAGCCGAGGCAATTAAAGCGCTCTGCGTCCAAATCCCAGGCTTCGAGCGGTTCCTTGCCAATGCGAAAGCAGAGGGCATCGAGTTCGCGATCTTCCGTGGCAGCAGAAATCTGGAAGAGAAAGAGCTGAGCTTTGGAGGCACTGGGGATATTCGAATCGCACCTGTGATCGCCGGCAGCAAGCGTGCGGGGCTATTGCAGACCATCATCGGTGTGGTGATCGTTGCACTAGCTTGGTGGAACCCACTGGGATGGTCAGCTGCAACCGCTTTGGCTGTAGGGATGGGCGGCGGATCTATGGCAGTCGGTGGCGTCATTCAGATGCTCAGCCCCCAAGCCAAGGGCCTTTCCCAGAGTGGCAGCCCCGCGAACATGCCCTCATACGCTTTCGGCTCTGCCAAGAACACCACCGCCAGCGGCAATCCGGTACCGATCTGCATCGGCAGGCGCCGCTGGGGTGGGGCGATCATTTCTGCCTCGATCTACGCCCAAGACAAGGCGTAGCAGCCAGCACGAACAACCACAGCCGCCTCGAGCGGTTTTTTTACGCCTGGAGGAAAGCATGGGCGCAGCAGCTCACCTGGTGATTGCCGGGGAAAAAGGTGGCGAGAAGAAGCCGAAAACCCCGGTAGAGGCGCCGGACAGCCTGCGCTCGACCAACATTGCCAAGATACTGCTGGCGGTGGGAGAGGGAGAGTTCGATGGGACGCCGACCGCGCGGGACATCTACCTCGACAACACGCCGATCATGGACGCCAGCGGCAACCTCAACTTTCCGGGCGTGAAGTGGGAGTGGCGGCCAGGCAGTGTCGAGCAGGAGTACATCAAGGGCATCCCGTCGATCGAGAACGAGACCACGGTCAACGTCGAGCTGCGCAGCGATAATCCCTTCACGAGAGCGCTGAGCAACATCCAGCTTTCCAGGCTGCGTCTGCGATTCGCCTGGCCGCGCCTGGCAAAGCAAGACAAGAGCAGCGGAGACACAAACGGCTACCGCATCGAGTACGCGATTGATATCGCCACTGATGGTGGTGCGTTTGTCGAGTCCCTGCGCGGCGCAGTAGATGGCAAGACCACGAGTGGCTATCAACGCTCCGAGCCTGTCATCCTCCCGCCGGCCACTTCAGGGTGGTCCTTTCGGGTGCGCCGGATCACGCCCAATGCAAACGATGGCCTGATCGCCGACACGATGACCATCGCGGGCTACACCGAGATCATCGACCAGAAGATCCGCTATCCCAACACCGCGCTGCTCTACATCGAGTTCGACGCCGAGCAGTTCCAGAATATCCCGGCTGTGACCGTCAACTGCAATGGCCAGCGCTGGCCGGTACCGAGCAATTACGACCCCGTGACCCGGACCTACACCGGCGTTTGGGACGGCACCTTCAAACAGGCCTGGACGAACAACCCTGTTTGGGCCACCTACGGCTTGTGCGTCAACGATCGTTTCGGCCTGGGCAAGAGAATCCAGCCGTGGATGGTCGACAAGTGGGAGATGTACCGCATCGGTCAGTACTGCGATCAGCTGGTGTCGAACGGCGTGGGCGGGATGGAGCCGCGCTATCTGTGCGACCTGAACCTGCAGGGCAAGGCTGAGGCCTGGACGCTGCTGCGTGACCTTTCTGCGATCTACCGTGGGATGGTCTATTGGGCGCAGGGCTCTCTGTACATGCAGGCGGATATGCCGCGGGCGCAGGACATCGACTACACCTTCACCAGGTCGAACGTGATTGACGGCGACTTCGTGTACGGCGGGGCCGGTCGGGACACCCACTACAGCCGAGCGCTGATCAGCTACGACAACCCGGCCAACAACTACGACACCGACGTGATCCCGGTGACCGACAACGCGCTGCAGCGCCGGTACCGGGATCGCCCCATCGAGATCTCAGCGATTGGCTGCACGCGGGCGAGTGAAGCGCAGCGCCGTGGCAAGTGGGCACTGCTGAGCAACAACCAAGACCGGACCGTTACCTTCAAGACCGGCATGGAAGGGGCGAATGTTCTCCCGGGCTATGTCATCCCGGTTGCTGATGAGCTGGTCGCAGGCAGGCCGAATGGTGGCAGGATATCCGCCGCTGCGGGCCGCACCGTGACACTGGACCGTGACACGCCGGTGAAGGCAGGTGACCGCCTGATCGTTAACCTGCCAAACGGTACCGCGCAGGCCAGGACCGTGCAGTCGGTGGCTGGCCGCACCGTGACGGTGACCACCGCATACACCCTGCAGCCCGAACCGCAGTTGCAGTGGGCGATCGATTACAGCGACCTGGCGGTGCAACTGTTCCGCGTGCTCAAGCGCAAGCGCACGACCGAGGGCGAATACGAGTTCACCGCGCTGGAGTTCAACCCGAGCAAGTTCGCGGCGATCGACAATGGCGCCAAGCTGGAAGAGCGGCCGATCAGCGTCATCCCGATCACCACGGTGCCACCTCCAGCCAGCGTTACCCTTACCTCCGGGTATGCGATTGACCAAGGCATTGCGGTCAGCACCATGACGATCGAGTGGCCAGCTGTCGAGGGCGCGGTCGCCTATGACGTTGAGTGGCGCAAGGACAACGGCAACTGGATCCGTTTGCAGCGCGTCGGCGCAACATCCGTCGACATCACTGGCATCTACGCTGGCGCCTACCTGGCGCGCGTGCGGGCGGTGAGCGCATTCGATATCACGTCGATCTGGCGGGATTCGATGCTGACGGAGCTGAAAGGAAAGGATGGTGCGCCGCCCTCGGTCACCTTCCTGGCTGCCGAATCACTCCTGCTCAGCATCGCTATCAGGTGGGGTATCCCCCCAGGTGCCGAAGACACCCAGCGCACTGAACTCTGGTACAGCCAGAGCAACAGCTTGGAGACGGCAACAAAGCTTGCCGACCTGGCCTATCCGCAGGCTGAGTACGTGATGCAGGGCCTGAGGGCTGGGGTGTCTTTCTTCTTCTGGGCGCGCCTGGTGGACCGGACTGGCAATATTGGCCCGTGGTACCCGGCTGGCGGCGGCGTGCTGGGCCAGTCTGGATCTGATGCCAGCCCAGTGTTGGAGCTGATCAGTGGCCAGGTGACCGAGAGCGAACTTGGCCAGGAGCTGCTGAAGGAAATCGAGAAGATCTCCGGCGACTTCCCTGGCTCGGTCAATGACCGGATCAACGAAGCGAAGCAGGAGCTCGAGGAGCTGATCACCGAGCTGACCGACCCTCTCGAGTACGTGCCAGCCAACGCTTACGCCAAGGATGACGCAGTGCGCAGTGGTCGGCGCCTGTACATGGCCATCGTGCCAGTGCCGGCTGCAGCCGACGGCAGCAATGCTCCGCCGAACCCGACCTACTGGGTCGATATCGGCAGCATAGCCGCGACGGCCAATGGGTTGGCGCAGGCCGTGGCCAAGAACACCACGGACATCGCTACGGTGGACGGCAAGGTCACTGTGACAGCGGCCATGTTGCAGGCCGTGCAGTCCGCCTACCGCGATGACAATGGTGAGGGTGACCTTGCCGATGCGATGCGGGGTTGGAGCACGCTTGCCAAGGTCTCGGAAGAGTCGCGCACCAGGGCAACTCAGAACGAAGCGATGGCCAGTCGTATGGTCACGGTCGAGGCGCGTGTCGGTGAGAACACCGGCAGCATTCGGAGCCTTGAGCAGACGGTCGTCACCAACGAGCAGGCGACGGCAAGCAGGTTCACCGACGTCAATACCAAGGTCGGCAGCAACACGGCTGGTATCTCGCAGTTGGAGAAGACGGTCACCGACAATGAGGCGTCCACAGCTTCACGGCTGCAGACGGTTAACGCGAGAGTTGATGATGCTGAGACGGCGATCAGCGAGGAAGAGCTGGCTCGAGTAACTGGTGATGAATCGCTCGGTGAACGCCTCGGCATCATGGAGGCTTCGTTCACCTCTCCTCAGGGCGAGCGTGACGACAATGGCGAAGGCGATCTGGCCGGCGCGCTCAAGTCATGGGAAAGCACTGCGAAGATCGCCGACGAGTCGAAGGTGCGGGCAACTGCGGTCGACGTCCTGGCGCGCCGGTCCGAGACGCTAGAGGTGTCGATCGCCGATACCAATGCTGCCGTGCAAACCGTCAGCCAGGCTCAAGCCACGCTCGACGGCAAGGCCAGCACCATGTGGGCGGTCAAGATGCAGCTCAACGCCCAAGGCCAGTACGTCTCCGCCGGCATCGGCCTTGGCATCGAGAATGGCCCAGCAGGTTTGCAGAGCCAGTTCCTGGTGTCGGCAGACCGGTTCGCCGTGGTCAATGGCATCAATGGCGTGCTGGCCTCGCCATTCGCGGTGCAGGGCGGGCAGGTGTTCATCAACGAGGCGTTCATCGCTGACGGGACGATCACCAATGCCAAGATCGGCAGCTTCATCAGCTCGACCAACTATGTGGCGGGGCAGCAGGGCTGGATCCTGAACAAGAGCGGAACGCTTGAAATCAACGGCACGGTGGCTGGGCAGGGGAGGCTGACCATCACTAACCAGCGGATCCGCATTTACCACGCCAACGGCAATCTAGCGATCGATCTGGGTGTGAACGTATGAGCGCAGGGATGAAGGCGTGGGACCCCAGCGCCCTGCTTTTGCTCGACATGACGAGCTCAATCAGCCAGATGGAGGGCTATGTCGACACCGGAGCAGGCAATGGTTCGCTTGTGATCCCGCTTGCTCCGCCTGGCAAAGAGCTGTTCTACGCCATCACTGAGCTGTCGGCACAGAGCAAGTACCTCGGGAAGCGTCCAGGGGTAACGCTCACCATCGGAGCGTCAACGGCAACACTTTCTTGGCAGTACTCCTACGCGAGCGGGTGGGGGTTCTATTCGCTCAACTGCCGAATCCACTACGGGTATCACTGATGTCTGCAGGCATGAAGGTATGGAAGAAGGATGGCTCTCTCCTTTTTGACACAGAGAAAATCACTTACGGTTTGCTGAAGAGCGGGTATATGAGCTATCTGCTCAGTTGGCCTCGCCTCGAATATAGATCGGCAAACTTGCCGCCGAATTCGGGGTCAAGCTACAGCGAATCGTCTGTCGTCGACGCCATGCATGGATTCAGTGTCGACGGCGCGGTGGCGCCGATAGTGTTTATCGTGGGGTCAGGTATATCGTGCGGCTCGTCGAAGACTGGAAATACCACGACGTTTTATTACATTGGCGCGAGTCCATCGACCAAGTTTTATTACTTCGACACCATGAGGAACACGCTCTTCGGTGCGGGTATGAAGTGCTTCCGGGAGGTTGATGAGGTTCTGACCTTCAACTCCCTCCAAGTGCCGCTCAACATTGTGTCGACTATCAAGGCTCCCGCCCCTCCGTCGCCGGTCTCGGCAGGCGGAGTGGCCACCTACAGCGTCCCTTTCGCTGGGGCATCCAGGCTTGCCACGCGCTTCATCAACTCAGGGGTCTATTACTGCGTTTCCAGGGTGTTCATCCCTATTGGCTCGGGAGAGTTCGCGACGGCGACTACGTTCTCCAGAAGTTTCGGTCAGGCAGCGATGGACAGCATGTCTGCTGGAGGAACATTCCCAGCGCGCGGAAATCAGCAGGCGCATATGGATGGTGCCTACGGAGCTGATGGGGGGATCTACTTCATGTCATGTGACGCAGCCCGGACAACTATGTACTGGGGTGCGCAATTTACCTACAACGCCTACTACAGCATACCCACGGATAGATACCCGGAAGCGCTTGTAATACGCACGGACAACCTCCCGTTTCCATTCAATTAAATCGGAGCAACATATGCCCTGGTACAGAGTAGGCACAGTCGCGATCACGGCTGGCCAAACAACGGTGACCGGTACCGGCACCAACTTCCCTGCGAACTCTCGCGTCGGTGACGCATTTCAGGGGCCGGATGGTCGCTGGTATGAGGTGACCAACATCGCGAGCGCGACCGTGATCAGCATCCTCCCAGCGTATCTGGGTGCAACCGTTGCGGCAGGTACGTACGGGCTGGCGCCCATGCAGGGGTACGTCAAAGAGTCGGCAGACCGGCTGCGGCAGTTGGTAACCCAGTTCGGCGACACTCTGGCACTATTCGGCGGGGCTACGACTGTTCCGGGGCTTTTGCAGAATATTGGGGCGGCTGGGCGCGGGGTGAACGGGGACATCACATCGCTCACTGGTCTCACTACTGCGCTGAGCATAGCTCAAGGGGGTACGGGCGGCACAACGCCTGCGGCCGCTCGCAGCGCGCTTCAGCTAAAAGCTGCAGCCGTGGCAGATGTCGTCGGTTCTGTCAGCCAAAGTGGCGGAATTTCGACTGGCGCCATCATCGAGCGCGGCAGTAGCGCCAATGGCGAATACGTCAAGCTTGCGGATGGCACCCTGGTGACCTGGGGCACGCGCGCCGGTATGACAACGGCTGGCTCGGGCGGCCAAATCACCACCCCGCACCCCATCGCCTTTGCGTCGGCACCAGTAACCTTTGGGATGCTCACGTCTGGCGGTGCATCGTTCTTGCTCTACCCCTATGATTCAGGGGTAAGCACCACCAACATGTCATTCCTTTATCGAACAGCAGCAGGTAGCGCAACGCCTGCAGGCAGCGTCGTTCCCCTGTTCTACTTCCTTTCTATCGGTCGGTGGTACTAATGATCATTAGTCTTTTACCAGTGCGCATGGACGAAGAGCTCACTCTGGCCAGCAACGGCGACGTGCTCTACGTCCAAGGCGAGGCATTTGATTTCAGCCCTTTGGGCGAGGGTGAAACCCTTCCACAAGGAGCCGTGCTGTCTGATTGGTTCCCTGGTGAAGTAAGTCGCATCAACGGAGAGCTTCGCCTCACGCTGCGCCTGCCATGGGGTCCAAATGCACCAGAAAGCACCCGCTTCCCGGAGCCGATGATTGTTTCCCGAAGCGGTCCCATCACTCTGCCAATCTACAACCTGCAGCCAGCGCTGCCACTGACCGAGGTTCCCACTGATGAGTAATATCGATTGGTCCAAGGTCATCACTGCAGAGCAGAAGGCTCATGCTGCGGCCGAGCAGTTGCTTGCCGCGGTGATGGCTGAGATAGCTCAACGTCGCGTCGTGGCCGACTCCACCATTGCGCCCCTGCAGGATGCTGTCGACCTCGAAGATGCGACCGAAGCTGAAGCCGCTGCACTGAAGCAATGGAAGCGCTACCGCGTAGCGCTGAACCGTCTGCCTGACCAGCCAGGTTACCCGGCCACTATCGACTGGCCCGCGCCGCCGGCCTGATCTGCACGAACCCACCGACCGCCGCCTGGCGGTATTTTTTTGCCTGGAGAAAACCCAATGCGTACATCGCAACGCGGCTTGAGCCTCATCAAGTCGTTTGAGGGCCTGCGCCTGCAGGCCTACCAAGATTCCGTCGGCGTATGGACCATCGGCTACGGCACCACCCGTGGCGTGAAGTCTGGTATGTCGATCAGCAAGGAGCAGGCCGAGCGCATGCTGCTGAACGACGTCCAGCGCTTTGAACCAGAGCTGCAGCGCCTGGTCACGGCGCCGCTGAATCAGAACCAGTGGGACGCTCTGCTGAGCTTCACCTACAACCTGGGCGCGGCCAATCTCGAATCGTCTACGCTGCGCCGCCTGCTGAATGCCGGGAACTATGCCGGTGCTGCTGAGCAGTTTCCTCGCTGGAACAAGGCGGGAGGCAAGGTGCTGGCCGGCCTGACCCGACGGCGCCATGCTGAGCGCGATCTGTTCTTGGAGCCGGCGTGAACGGTTGGGGCGTCAGGGTGATCGCTCTTCTGCTCGTGGTTGGCTCGTATTGGCTGACTTACCAGCACGGCCGATCAGTGGAGCGAGCAGGCGCCACTGCCGCTACAGCGACACGCGACAGCGGCGATCGCTTGGCCGAAGTGCTGGGTGAACGGAATGCCCGAGCAGAAGAACAACAACGCGCCAAGGCGCAGGAGGAGGCGAGAGCCCATGCACACGAAGAAAGGACCATTGCTGATGCTGGCGCTGCTGGTGCCGATGCTGCTGGCCAGCGGATGCGCGACGAAGCCGGCAAGCTCGCCGCCTCCGTCGGTTGCCCCGGCACGGATACCTCCGCTGTCGCCAGAGGCCAAGCAGCCACCCGCGCCGCCATGGTGCTCTCCGACCTGCTCGCACGGGCTGACGCTCGAGCGGGAGAGCTGGCGAAAGCGTATGATCGAGCCCGAATAGCGGGCTTAGCGTGCGAAGCGTCCTATAATGCGCTGACGCCATAATTGGAGAACTTCATTGAAGCGCACGATCAATGGGTTGCTCGAGGCGGGGGAGCCTCTCATGCTTGAAGCGATCGCGGCACTTCGTCGATACCATGAGGCGGAAGACGCTAACGAACCGCTGGATCAAGTAGAGCGCTTACGTCTGATCGCCGAGTCGGCCTACCAAGCTGTGACCGATTATCAGCTTTACGCATTTGATCGTAAGCCGCTTACCAGGCATTGAAAGCCTGCTCAACGGCCGAACTGTGCCATTCCACTGAGGGATAGTCTGTGAGCTCGGATGCCAATGACGTGCTGATGCCTGACCATGAAATGTACCTGCAGGTCACGGCGGCGTTGAAGCGCTATCACGAAGCGCAAGACATGGGCGCTCCAGCCCGTGAAGTTGAGCGGCTGCGGCAAATCTACGATGCCCATGCCCAGGCGGTCACTGACTACCAGCTTAAAGCCCTTAGCGGCAGAGGCGCGCCCGCGCACTGATCCTTGCCCGCCAGGCGGTGATTGCCGCAGTCCATTTGCGGCTTTAGGATACTGTTTTTATATACAGTATTGGGTGCCGCCATGTCACAACACTTACCTGCGCTTTGGGTCGCTGAGCTCGATGATGTCGCTGCCTTGACCGACGACCCTGAGGGAAGAGCGGCTGTGCTCGAGGTCATGGCCTTGGCCGCTCACCGCAGGAATGAGGTGGACGCCGACCAGCTCGCGGACATGCTCGAGATGGCAGAGGCGGCTCGTCTCTATGGCCTTGAGGCTGGCCAGCCATGCAGTCCGTGAGCGCATTCGCAGCAGCCGAAGACCTGCAAGCCATATCCCTCGACGAACTGCTGCAGGTGCATGCGCCTAACGTGTACCTGGTCAAGATCGACGGAGACAGCATGGAGGGTGCCGGGATCTTCGACGAGGACGTGGTGATCGTCGACAAGGCGATCGATGCGCGGGCCGGTCACATCGTCATCGCGGCGGTCAATGGCGAGCCAGTCTGCAAGCGGCTCGACTATGTCGGCCGGCAGATCGTGCTGCGCTCGGAGAATCCTCGGTACGCGCCGCGTTTCATCATGGAAGGTGACGAGTTCACCGTCTGGGGTGTGGTGACCTACAGCCTGCGCAGCCACGGGCCGATGTCATGTATTTCCTGATTGTACGGCGGCGCAAGCTAGGCGTGGCCATCCCGAGTGATCAGCTGGGGAAGATCCAGGCCCTGAAGGTAGACATCCACATTGGCGATCACCACAGCGCGCCGCTGGGCAGGGTGTCGACGCAGGCCTGGGTGTTCACTCATTCGCCCGGCGCCGATGTCATCCCGCGGCTACACGATGCGAAGGTTAATGGCATGGCCCAGCTCGGCATCAACATCAATGGCGTGGAGGAAGTCGACGGCGTGCTTTATGCGCAGTCGTGGTGGTGCAGAGCGGTGTAATTTTGGTTTGGGATTCGGTCGGCAGGACGCGGGAAGAAAGGCAAAAATCGATTCCAAAACTGAAACAGCGACCCTTGCGGTATGCGGCCTGTAGCCGTGCTATTTCGTGTTTGTTTTGGAATCGATTTAGGCGTCTAGACCGCGTGGGGCGGGCGTTTGTATCACGGTCTTGAAACCCGTTGACTTAGCACAACAGCGCTGTCATCAGGAGAGCTTGGAATGTGATCCAAGAATCGGCCAGCGGGGTCTGCTATCGACCCATAGCGGACATTGGAGATACTTAGGTGTGCGAGTATTAAGTAAGCGTCCGGAAACTCACTTTCCGAACGGTGAGTAGCAGTGGGGAGTTGCTAGCTGGCCCAGTTTTTGTTGCTGGCGCTTGCTGCAGCGTATGCCTACACTCCAAAACCTGTAATACCAGTGCAGAACGGCGGACAAGCTCTTGGAAGGGCGTTCACAAGGATATGTCGAGTTGGATCGTGAGCAATTACCTACCAGCAGGAGCATTTTGAAAACAGAGCCGCGCTTGGGAGCGTTGCTTGCACTGGGAGGCTTGTTGGTGTTGGGCATGCCATGCGTGGAAGCACGTACGCTGTCCCAGATTCGGGAAAGCGGCGTCCTGCGCATATGCGTGGCTGGCTCAAGCGCTTCCTTCTACCGGACTAACGCGGAGGCGTTCGCGCGGTCACTCGGTTTACGCCCACAGGTAACGGAACTGCCGAGTTTCGATGCGCAGTTTCACGACGATCGGGGCGAGACCGTACGCGAGGCAAGCTACGACCCGAAGCTACTCGCCGACGGCCGCTGCGATCTTTATCCAAATGACTTGCAGATCGTCCCTTGGCGCGAAACGAAGATGTTGCTCGTGCCCTATTACCGGGTACGCAACCTGGTCATCGCCCATCGCTCCAACCAGTCCCTTGGCAACGAGGTGTCTGATCTGCTCGGTCTGACGGCGGCAGTGCAGAAGGGTACGGGCTACGAGCAGTGGATCGATGAAGCCAACCGCGGTCCTCTATCCAGTCAGCCGGTCAGAATCGTCTATGCGCCAACCGAGCAGGCTGTGAAACTGGTAGCCGATGCGAAGGTGGATTTCACGGTGTTGGGTAGTGAAAGCGCGCTGCGCTGGGCCCGTGAAGATCCCGAACGTCTCTCCATTGCGTTTCCGGTCAGCGAAGCGACCAGCGTTGGGTGGGGTGTTGCGCGCAACGCGCCGGATCTCGCACGAGCGCTGGAGCAGTTCTTCCAGTCCAGCAATCGCATTGATTCGCCGCTCGATGCGAGCTGGCGGCGGTACTATCGCGTATCGCTCATGGAATACCGGCTGTTCGAGGAGTCCCTCAACGAGGACGGCCTCGATATTAAAACCGTAATGAGATGGGCGATCCCGAGCTTGGTCGCGGTCCTGCTGTTGCTCGGCGCCATGCTGGCCTGGAACCGACGCCTCAACCGGGAAGTAGACGAGCGCAAGCGCGTTGCCGCAGAGCTAGCCGAGCGCGAGGCTTTCACCCGCGCGCTCATGGATACCAGCCCCGCCAGCCTGGTGCTGGCAGATCGGAACGGAGCTGTCAGGGAAGTAAGCCAACGCTTTTCACAGGCGACCGGTTATGTCAGCGAGGACCTGCTCGGGCGCAACGCCACGAGCCTGTATGTCGACCCTGAGGAGCGCGAGCGCTTCCTCGAACTGCTGACACGAAATGGCAAGGTCGAAAACTTCGAGACCCGCCTGCTGCACAAAAATGGATCAATTCTCTGGGTTCTGGTCGGTGCATCATTCGTGACAATCCACGGTGAGACCCTGGTCGCCAGTTGGGTGCGCGATGTCACGGATCATCATGCGGCAGCAGTGGCGCTTAGCGAAGAACGCGCGCGGCTGCAGGCAATCCTCGATACGAGTCCAATCAACATAGCCTTTTCTACCCAGGGCGTGATCCGCTTCGCCAACCCCCGCTTCTGTGAAACGTTCGGCGTAGGCGTCGGTGACGCTGCTTCGCAGATTTACGCGAATGAGCATGATCGCGAAGCCATCGTCGAACGCCTCACGGACGACGGCATCGCAAAGGACCAAGAAGTACCGATGCGTGACCGGCAGGGGCGCGAACGCACCATACTTGTCACCTACCTGCCAATCCAGATCCAGGGGGAGCAAGGGCTGCTCGGCTGGCTGCAGGACATCACCGAGCGCAAGGCAGCAGAGCACGCGCAGCAGCGGGCGAAGGAGATTGCTGAAGAGGCGACGCGGGCAAAAAGCGACTTCCTTGCAAACATGAGTCACGAAATCCGCACGCCCATGAATGCGATCATCGGCATGTCTTACCTTGCGCTGAAGACTTCGCTGGACCAGCGGCAGCGCGATTATGTCTCGAAAATCCACAACGCGGGCACTTCGCTGCTTGGCATCATCAACGACATCCTCGACTTCTCCAAGATCGAGGCCGGCAAGCTTAGCGTCGAGGTAGTGCCATTTGAGATAGACGCAGTGCTAGACAACGTGTCCTCGCTGATTGCGCAAAAGGCCTACGACAAGGCCATTGAGCTGCTGTTCGACCGGGCGTCGGACGTTCCCGAGACGCTGCTTGGAGATCCGCTGCGTCTGGGCCAGGTCATCCTGAACCTGGTAGGCAACGCAGTGAAATTCACCGAACAGGGGCAGGTTACGGTCGTGGTTCGCAACCTGGGCCGCACCGGCGACAAAGTTCAACTGCAGGTTCGTGTCCGCGATACCGGTATCGGCATGACTCCCGAGCAAACCGGGCGACTCTTTGAGGCCTTTGCCCAAGCCGATAGCTCCACCACGCGACAATTCGGTGGTACCGGCCTGGGCCTTGCCATCTCGAAGCGCATCGTCGAGTTGATGGGCGGAACGATCGCGGTTGACTCAGAACCGGGCAACGGCAGCACGTTCTCTTTCAGTGTCTGGCTTGGTCTTGACCAGCACATGCGTACGCAGCGCCAGATTGTCCCTGCAGAGCTCGCCGGAGCGCGCGTCCTGGTCGTCGATGACAATGCCGACGCGCGCCAGATCCTTTCCGACATGCTTCTCGTAGCGGGGCTTTCGCCGGTCGCGGTGGCGTCAGGCGAGGCTGCTCTGGAGAGCCTTCGCGGTGCTGCGGCCGACGACCCGTTCCGGGTGCTATTGGTGGATTGGCAAATGCCAGAGATGGATGGCATCGAGACGACGCGCCGGGCGCTTGGCCTGCAGCCTGCACTGTACGCCATCATGGTCAGTGCATTTGGGCATGACGAAATGCACGCCGCTGGGCAAGCGGCCGGCATTCGCGCGTTCCTGGTCAAGCCGGTCAACCAGTCCTCGCTGGTAGAGGTACTGGTCAACTTATTCGCGCCGCAAACGGGCGTGGTGGCGCTAACCGTACCCATTGCGCAGGCGAAGGTGCTCGCCGGAGTGCGCCTGCTCGTCGCGGAGGACAACGAAATCAACCAACAGATTGCCAGGGAGCTTCTCGAGGCTGCCGGTGCCCTGGTGGAAGTTGCCGGCAACGGCTGCGAGGCGCTGTCGATGTTGGCTGCAGCGCAATACGACGCGGTGCTGATGGACGTACAGATGCCGCAGATGGATGGTCTCGAGACGACCCGGCGTATTCGCGTCGGGCCTCACTGCGCACAGATCCCGGTGATTGCTATGACCGCACATGCCAGGGTCGAGGACCGGGAGCGCTGTATCGAGGCGGGCATGGTCGACCATGTGACCAAGCCCGTGGATCCGCAAGCACTCATCGCCACGGTTCTGCGCTGGGTCGTACCTCGGTCGGCGGCAGTGGAGCCGTCCAGCGCCGCATCGGGCGAGGAGCGCCTACCGGACATTCCAGGGCTAGATAGCGCCGACGGACTGAGGCGAGTGGCGGGCAATCGCCAGCTATACATCAAGCTGCTGGGTCAATTTGCCGACCGCAGGGCTATGGAAGGGCAAGCGCTGAGGAACGCGCTACGTGCGGGTGATCGGGCGACGGCCGAGCGAATGGCCCACACCGTGAAAGGCGTTGCAGGCAACCTCGGTTTCAGCGGCCTGCAAGCCATGGCCGGTAAGCTGGAAACCGCGATCGGGGCACACGCTGAGTCGGACGCATTGGTGAATGAATTGATTGAGGCGCTCTCGCTGGCCGTGCATGCAATCCGTCAAGCGCTGGGTAGCGGCCAGGCAGCACCGGCGGTGGTATCGAGCGTCGACTGGGCACAGCATGCCATAGCGCTCATCCACCTGCTGGAGGCCAATGACGGAGCAGCGCCGGATTATATGGAACAGTATGCGGATTCGTTGCGCGGAGCACTCGGCCAGGACAGTTTCGAGCAGTTGATGAATGAGGTGAACAACTTTGACTTCGAGGCCGCACGGCTAACCCTCAAACGTGCATCGACGGCCCGCGATACCCCGTGCTGGAGGGAACATCATGAGTGAAACGCTAAACTATCCACTTCCCCCGATCATCCTCATTGTCGATGATACGCCGGAGAACATTACGCTGATCAATGGCCTGCTGAAGGACATCTACCGCATGCGGGTGGCCATCAGCGGTGAGCGCGCGCTGAAGGCAGCGGTGCAGGAGCCTCGCCCGGATCTGATTCTGCTCGACATCATGATGCCTGATCTGTCGGGGTATGAGGTGGCAGAGCAGCTCAAGCGCGATCCGCGCACCGCTCATATCCCGATCATCTTCATCACCGCCATGGCGACAATGGAAGACGAGATCCTGGGTTTGCAGATGGGCGCCGTGGACTACATCACCAAGCCGATCAACCCACCCATCGTGCTGGCACGGGTGGAAACCCAATTGAAGATCAAGGCGGCCGCCGACTTTTTGCGTGATCAGAAGGCTTACCTTGAGCAGGAAGTCCAGCGCCGCACCGCCGAGGTCATCGCTATCCAGGATGTGACCATTCAGGCCATGACCTCGCTGGCCGAAACCCGCGACAATGAGACGGGTAACCACATTCGACGAACTCAGCACTACGTCAGACTACTGGCCGAGCTGCTTCGCGAACATCCGAGGTTCCAGCAGTTTCTCAATGAGGAAAGTATCCGCCTGCTGTTTAAGTCAGCTCCGTTGCATGACATCGGCAAGATCGGCATACCCGATGACATACTGCTCAAGCCGGGGCGCCTCACGCCGGAAGAGTTCGAGACGATGAAGACCCATACGGTGCTGGGACGCGATGCAATCCGGCATGCCGAAGAGCAGTTGGGCACCTCGGTGGGATTTCTGCGTCTGGCCAAGGAGATCGCCTACAGCCACCACGAGAAGTGGGACGGTACCGGTTATCCCGATGGGCTGAGTGCCGATGACATCCCCATCAGCGCCAGGCTCATGGCATTGGCGGATGTCTATGACGCGTTGATTAGCCGACGCGTATACAAGAAAGGCATGTCACACGATCAGGCGCTGGAGATAATCCGCCAGGGATGTGCTACGCATTTCGATCCAGATATTTGCGAGGTTTTCCTGGCCAACCATGAGCAATTCCAGGCTATCGCGGTGCGTTTTGCTGATCGCGGTCAGGATGGCTAATCAACGCATCGCCGTGAAATCAATGCCAAGGGCTTTTGGTCATTTTTTTGAGGTTTTGAAATGCCCCCTAGAGGCAATGCGAACTCCATCTATTATTTGGCATCACATCTGCCTGAACGTCCGTTATGGTTAGTGGTTATCCACGCCACGCGGCCCACCACCGTTTCGCGGATCGCGTGCTGGCTGACCAAAGCGCTCAAGGTGTCTGACTGGATCGCTTCACCATTCATGGCGCCAGATCCCGCCGCCGGCGTGCGGCGGCGTCTTCAACGGCGATAAACAACCCCTCAATCGAAGCGGGGGTTAGCGCATGTGCGGCTTCCACCCCCTCCACAAAACCTTCTGCGCGCTCTTCGGCCAGTGCAAAGGCAGGCACATCTGCTGGGCGGCCGAGGCGTGCCAGGTGATTGGCGAGTTTGGTGCGGACCAGATCGGGCATGCTGACACCATTGCGCGAGAATACGACGCTCATTCTTTCACCCATTATTGTTGAGGTGAGGGATAACGCCAGGAAGGCGCTTCCTGATCGAATTAGCGGTCACTGCGTAAAACCACCGCTGTGGGGGTTGGTCTACAAGCGCAGGGGGGGGGCTGGTTTTCACCGGCCCACAAAAAAGCCCCCACACTGGCTTCAAGTGTAGGGGCCTTTTGAACATAAGCGGCGTTATTGGTAACGCGAACTAGCCGACGCGCGCGGCATCCGGTTTGCCGAATTCCTCGGACGTCATCTCACCCAGGTAGGACAAGCTGCTCAGAATTGCATTGGGTTCAGCCCCGGCAATCTTTCGAGCTGCGACAATCGGGTAAGCAATGACTGCTATTGGCCGATTTCTGCCCGTCGCGAAGGGCAGCTGTGGGTCGATAGCGGACAGCCACGGTAGCGACCGAATGATACTAATTCTGATACCGCAACGCGGAAAAGAGGAGGCGTGGAGGCGAGGAGGAGATATTGACCAGCAAATCAAACCTCTAGTGCCGCTAAACGCCCTTAAGAAACCGCGTGGTGATGTTGGCCCTAGAGGTCAAGATTCCTTGATGCCAGCCCTAAGCCTGGCCCGGATGCGTCCCCCATCCGTTTGAGGGCTGACTTGTCGCCCATTCATGCATCCAGCGCTTTCTGCCACAGAGGTATCGCCTTTAGGCTGCGCAAAACCCAGGCTGGCGGCCGCGTGTTTTCGTTTGCAAAACGCTCAAAAATTAAAGATTTTGGCCCGCGTGGTTCTGGTATATGTCTAACGAAATCAGATAGTTATATGAGTATCGTCCGCTGCATCGGGTGCAAGGGGGCGAGTGTTCGAATCACTCCGTCCCGACTAAAAATCCCTAAAAAATCCAGTCATCTAACGGTGACTGGATTTTTTTGGCGCTTCTAGGGTAGCCTCCATTCCCGATTGAGTCTGTTCGTCGTATCCACTGTCAGTGATTTCATCAAGGCTGTCGGACTACGCTCATATTGCTCAGGTGGCGTGACATCAGTTATATAGTCCTCCATCTCGTTAAGGAAATCGGGTTGATGAAGCCAACTAAAATGCTAGTCGTGCTGGCTGTTCTTTCTGGGCTATTTGGTTGTACGTCAGCACAGATGGTTTCGTCGCCGAACTCTGGCTCGGCGTATGCTCCTGCTAACGAGGGAGCAAGGCCTGGGGTTGTTAAATATCTCAACGACGGAGCTGAGTTTGTCCGGAATCAACGCCGCGAAAGTGCATATAAGCAGATGCATGAAGCATGTGGCGGACGGTACATGATTGATGCAGAAGGCTCTGCAGCAGAGGGAGGCACGGTTTTTAACTCCGGGCCAACCTCTTACTACGCGCAGTCAAACTACTGGTACATTCAGTTTTCATGCCTCTGAGCTCGTGTTGCGCAGTTTGTCCGGGCTCTGTGCGGAAACTGGCCTACACAAGGGTGACAGCTAGGAAGTGACGGTGCGTGCTCTGCCTTCAGAAAATCGGCACCGCATTGGCTATGAACGTCAGTTGAAGCCACCATTTTCATCTGCCGCTAGGGCGCTGGCATCTCCAGGGCGAACTGCTGCACAGCGGGTTTCAGCCGAAATTTTACGAGAGCGAGAGCTGCATTCAACCAAGCGCACAGGTACCCGAACAGCTTTTTAGTACTAAAGTGATCGAGCATGTGCTCTATCGTGATCACCTTACTTTCTCCTACCTGTCTGGGGCGTGGTTACCTACAGCCTGTGCAGCCATGGGCCGATGACATGTATTTCCTGATCGTCCGGCGGCGCAAGCTGGGCGTGGCCATCCCGAGCGATCAGCTGTCGAAGATCCAGGCCCTGAAGGCAGACATCCACATCGGCGATCACCGCAGCGCGCCGCTGGGCAGGGTGTCGACGCAGGCCTGGCTCTTCAGCCATTCGCCCGGCGCCGACGTCATCCCGCGCCTCCACGATGCCAAGGTGAAAGGCATGGCCCAGCTCGGCATCAGCATCAATGGTGAAGAGGAGGTCGACAGGGTGCTGCATGCGCAGTCCTGGTGGTGCCGGACGGTGTAGGTATATAGAGGAGGGGGAGGTCGGCAGAACGCCGGGGGAGGGGGGGGCAGCAGCGCTCAGACCAGCAGAGCTGGGCCTTTGGCAATAGTCGAACATCTACTACGTATGACCGGCTTTCGCTGGATGGACGTACAGCTGCCTCGTACCACTTTTTGTACCACTGGCCTCGTTTTGGAGTGTGTTGCAGGGTATCCGGGAGGGCTGGAAGGCCCAGAAACCCGGGCTTTCCGCCCTTTCCAAAGCGTGCCGAAACGCGAAAAACATCTGTGGAGTATGGCCGAAAGCGTGTCGAATGCCTTATGACTAAAGGGCGCAACGTGAACGAATTTTAATCCGGTATCCATTTTTTAACGCCATCTGCGGCGAAGCTGTGGGAGTGGGGCGTAGCGCGAGCGGGCTACTTTGTAGCTCGTGGTTGCCGAAGACGATGGGCACTTTGTCGATTCATGATTAAATACCGCACTTCAAGGAGGATCATCATGAGCAAGCACAGCACTACCCCTTTTTACGCCGCAGGCGGGTCCATGCTGATTATCGGTGTTGTTTTCGCCGCCGTAGGCGCTGCTGGTCAGCCTGCGTTTGGCTGGACCGCGGTCGGCCTGTTGATTCCCAGCGCTGTATTGTTGCTGCAGGCGGTTCGGCGCAAACGTCGTTTTAATGACGATGGAGCGTCGAATTGATCAGCACCGGGAAAAAACGATCGGCTTAGCCAATACCCACTGTTAAGAGTTGCTTCTCGAGAGTTAGCGCCGTTGGTCTCGTCGCGGGCACTTGCGTCAATCCCGCGGCTCTCACGCTAAGGCACGGATCATCCGTGCATTGACGAGGGTAGCGCTATGGATATCGACGAAAAAGCACCTGGCAACATCTCTCAGCAGGGCGTGGGCGGTACGACCGACAACGAGACGGCTCATGACCCAATGCCTCCGCTGCCTGAAGATGAAGATGCCGGCCTGGACGAAGAAATGTCTGACGTAGAGACCAACAACACAGTCTCCAGCGAGCATCCAGATCCAGCCTGAGGCGTGCCCCAGCGCGCAAAAAAAAAGCCCGCCAAAAATGGCGGGCAACAAGGGCACAAGGAGCAACACACAACACATTCGTTCAAGCCATCAAGCTGCCGCTCTGCAGCTGATCGGCCATCGCTACTGCACAGGCTTTGGACGCCAGCGGGCCGCTCACCGGCTCGCCATTGCGCATCAGATACCAGCAGGCCAGCAGCCCCTGCTCACGCAAGCGAGTGGGAACTGCGCTACCAACAACCGACATGATCTGGATAGTGGCCATGCTGACCTCCTGTAAGACGTGCGCCAACCTTACCCAGCTCCTGACGGCGTTTGAAATCAACTTCCTCAATAGTGGTCATCAGCTCTATCAACAGTAGTGTCGAGACCACGCTGCGCGGTGGCTCCTACTATGGCCGTTGTTACTGTCAACTGAGCGCCGGGAAAGGGTAAAGGTTGTGTAAGCAATGCCCTCTGGTACGCTGGAGCAACGATTCAGCTCAGGCAAACGGAGCAGTAGATGAGCCACATTCCCAGCAGAAACACGCAGTTGTGCATCTCTCTGGCCGGCCGTCCCGGTACCTTTGGCGTGCGCTTTCACAATCATCTCTATGAACAGCTGGGCCTGGATTACTACTACAAGGCCATGACCACAGATGATCTGCCCGCCGCGGTGGCTGGTATTCGAGCATTGGGGATTCGCGGTTGCGGTGTATCGATGCCGTTCAAGGAAGCTTGCCTGGCGTTGGTCGACGAGGTTGATGCGTCTGCGGCTGCCATCGAGTCGGTTAATACGCTGGTCAACAGCGACGGCTACTTGAAGGCTTACAACACCGATTATCTGGCCGTGCAGCAGTTGCTGGCCAAACATGAGGTAGACCCGGCTACAGCGTTCGCGCTGCGTGGCAGCGGCGGGATGGCCAAGGCAGTAGCCTGTGCGTTGAGTGACGCCGGCTTTCGTGAAGGGCTGATTATTGCCCGTAATGAACAAGCTGGGCGGCAACTGGCCGAGATGCTGGGTTATCGCTGGCAGGCAGAACTGGGCGACTTGGCGCCGCCGATGCTGATCAACGTCACGCCGATTGGTATGGCCGGCGGCCCTGAGGCGGAGCAACTGGCGTTCCCCGAAACCGCGATTGCAGTGGCAGAACGGGTATTCGACGTGGTGGCGATGCCGGCGCGCACGCCACTGATCTGCCGCGCCGAAGCGCTCGGCAAACCGGTCATCACAGGGCTTGAGGTGATTGCCCTGCAAGCGCTGGAGCAGTTTGTGCTGTATACCGGCGTGCGCCCCACGGCAACGCAGATCGATGCTGCAATCGCCTATGCGCGGAGCGCCTAGTCAGCTGTACTTACAAGGGCGTCGGCTGAATCACTTCGACCCAGTAACCGTCGGGGTCTTTGATGAAGGCCAGATGATTCATGCGGCCGTCGCTCAGGCGCTTCTGGAACGGCACCTGCAAAGCTTCAAAGCGTTCGCACGCTGCAACTACATCAGGCACCGAAATGCAGATATGACCAAAACCGCGTGGGTCAGTGTTGCCATCGTGATAGGCAAACGCTGCATCACTTTCAGTGCCGTGGTTATGAGTCAGCTCCAGCACGCCCGGGATCGACTTCATCCACTGGTGACGAGCATCGTCATCAGCCGGAATTTGCGCGGGGTCAACCAGTGCCAGGAAGTACAGGCTGAACTTGGCTTCGACGAAGTCGCGCTTGTCCACCAGTTTGAAACCGAGCACGCGGGTGTAGAAGTCCAGCGACTTCTCGATGTCCTTGACGCGCAGCATGGTGTGGTTGAAAACGAATTGCGCAGTGGCAGCGTCCGTTTGAGCGGTAACGCCAGGCAAGGTGTTGAGATCGTTCAGGCTCATGAAGGCTCCAGAGACGAGGCCGGGCCCGCAGGCACCAGCGATAAGACAGGCCGTCCATGATACGGGACGTGAGCGGGGAGGCAAAATGAAAGCGCCCTGCACGAGGGCAGGGCGCTGAAATTAGAGGCCCGCGTGTGCGGGCGCAGATGGGGTCGCTAATCCGTTAGCTGGAATTGATCATGGCCCACAAGCTGTGAAAAAAGTGTGAAGTGTATGTCCATGTTTCATGGACGCAACCAGCCGTCGACAGTGCTGGCGCCGTGTTCTTCTTTCCAGGCTTTCAAACCGCGGTGGTTACCGCCCTTGGTTTCGATCAGCTCGCCGGTGTGCGGGTTCTCGTAAACCTTGACCACGCGGGCGCGGCGCTGCTGTTTTGGGGGCGCCCCGGACGCCTTGGTGGCGGGTTTGCTGCTGCCTTTTGGATCAAGGATGGCGACGATATCGCGCAGGCCCTTTTCGTAAGTTTTCATAAGGCCCAGCAGCTTCTGCTCGAACTCGATTTCGCGTTTGAGACCGGCATCCTGCTTGAGCGCCTCGAGTTGGGCGATCTGTTCCTGAAGCGCTTTTTCGGCAGCGCGAAACTCTGCAAGTCTGGACACTTTCATCACTCCTTAAATACGACTGCGTCAAAACGTGACGAACATTGTAAGAAGATTTAACGTCGGTCACGCAGGGATAGTGCTGTTCGCTAGTCCCGAGTGTAGTTGCCGACGGCGTCACGGTAAACCATAAACTTTGCAAGTAGTCAGGGAACTTTACTAGTTTTATGTGCGTTAATTTATTTGCTGTTCACCCACAGCCTTAACTGCTCGACATAGTGTCGGCTCAAGCCGACACTCAGGGTCTGGCAATCACAGCAAACCAGAGCGGGAGTGGCTAATGAAGCAGTTGTTATTGATCGGCATCGGCCCTGGTGATCCGCGGCAGGTGACGTTCGAGGCAGTCGATGCGCTCAAACGGGCCACGGTATTCTTCGTCCTCGACAAGGGCGCCCGCTCTGATGAGCTGGTGCGCATGCGCCGGGCAATTCTCGAGCGCTACCTGCCCACTGGCGACTACCGGGTGCTGCAAGTCGATGATCCGCAGCGTGATGCATTGGCCAGCGATTACATTGAGGCAGTACAGGACTGGCACCAGCAACGCGCAGCGCTCTACGCAAGATTGATCGATGACGAACTCGGCCCGGACGACGTGGGTGCTTTCTTGCTGTGGGGCGAACCAAGCCTGTACGACAGCACGCTGCGGATTCTCCAGTTGGTACGCCAGCACGGTACACAACTGCAACTCGAAGTCATCCCCGGCATCAGCAGCATTCAGGCCCTGGCAGCTCGTCATCAGATCCCGCTGAACCGCATTGGCGAGCCGCTGACCGTACTTCCCGGGCGGCAGCTCGGCGCAGTGAAGCAGATCGACAATGTGCTGGTCATGCTTGATGGCCAGTGCGCGTTCGCCGATATCGACGACCCACAACTGCATATTTACTGGGGCGCCTATCTCGGCACGGCGGACGAGCTGCTGCTTGCCGGGCCTTTGTTGCAGATGAAGGCGCAGATTGTGGCCGCACGTGAACAAGCGCGGCAACGCAAGGGCTGGATCATGGACACATACCTGTTGCGCCGGGAGCTTTAGCGCATCGGTGCTGTCGTACCTGCTGTGAAAAAGTGTTCGATCAGCGAACGCTAAAGCGGCCGGTAGACACGGCAATCCATTACCGGCTATCGCAATTGCGCGCATCTCTTCTAGAATTCGCCCATATCCAGGCCGCCTTTGATGGAAGCCGGATCTTGGCGGAGTAGCTGCCAAGTCCCTATTTGAGTACGCCATGAGTTCGAGTACACCGCTGTCCGGAGTCAATCAGCCGCTGCGAGGCATCGCCCTGGTAGTGGTCGCCACTTTCCTGTTTGCCAGCCATGATGCGCTGTCCAAGTTCCTCGGTGGTCTGTACCCGATCATCATGGTGGTGTGGGTCCGCTATCTGGTGCATACATTGCTGATGGCTGGGATCTTTCTGCCCAAGTCGGGCATGGCGGTGCTGCGTACCCGCAAGCCTGTGTTGCAGACGCTGCGTGCACTGAGCCTGCTGAGTACCAGTCTGCTGTTTACCGCGGGCCTGCAGTATCTGCCATTGGCCGAGGCCACTTCGGTCAACTTTCTTGCACCGGTGTTGGTGACGGCATTGTCGGTACCGCTGCTCAAAGAGCATGTCACCACTGGCCAGTGGGTCGCGGTAGTAATGGGCTTCATTGGCGTGTTGGTAGTGGTACACCCAGGCGGCTCAATGTTCACCCCGGCGATTCTTTTCCCGTTCGGCTCTGCACTGGGTTTCTGCTTTTATCAGCTACTCACCCGCAAAGTAGCTGCCTACGACAGCCCGACCACCAGCAACTTCTTTGCCGGGCTGTGCAATACCCTGGTGATGACGGCATTGGTGCCGTTTTTCTGGAAGATGCCCGAGTGGGACCACCTGCTGCTGATGCTGGCGCTGGGTGGTTTCGGGATGTCTGCGCACCTGTTGCTGACCCAGGCCTTCCGCTTTGCCGCACCGGCCATGCTGGCGCCGTTCAGCTACTGCCAGATCGTGTTTGCCGGGCTGTTGGGCTTTGTGGTCTTCGGCCAGGTGCCAGACCACCTGAGCATGGTGGGCATCGCGATCATCTGCCTCAGTGGTCTGGGCGCTGCGTGGATGCAACGGCGCAAGTAATCTGCTGGCGCGCACGTTGGCTTCGGGGTGCTGACATATTCACGCTATCGGTGGGTAATACTTGCTCTATTAGACCTCTGCCCGCGCTCAGCTAGTCTTGGTCAAGGGACAAGCCTGCGGCTGCGCAGCGCCTGCTGCACAACACGCCGTATCCAGGCAACCCCTTTGCACGCTTGTGGCGGCCTGACCGCTCCAACTGATGAGCAGACGGCCGAGCCTATGTGCTCGGCTGATCAAGCTGGCCTAGACCGGAACTCTGACAGAACCCGACCCGAAGGTACCCGCAGATGTCGAACGAATCGAAATGCCCGTTCCATCAAACCGCAGGTGGTGGCACCAGCAATCGTGACTGGTGGCCTGACCAACTCAACCTGAACATTCTGCACCAGCATTCAGACAAGTCCGATCCAATGGACCCCGATTTTGACTACGCCAAAGCCTATGCCAGCCTTGATTTTCAAGCGCTCAAACAGGACCTGACCGCGCTGATGACTGATTCGCAGGAGTGGTGGCCAGCCGACTTTGGCCATTACGGGCCGTTGTTCGTACGCATGGCCTGGCATAGCGCCGGCACCTATCGCATTGGCGACGGGCGCGGTGGTGCAGGCTCCGGACAACAACGCTTCGCGCCGCTCAACAGCTGGCCAGACAACGTCAGCCTGGACAAGGCGAGGCGTCTGCTGTGGCCGATCAAGCAGAAATACGGCAAGGCTATCTCCTGGGCTGACTTGATCGTACTGACCGGCAACGTCGCCCTCGAATCGATGGGCTTCAAGACCTTTGGCTATTCCGGCGGCCGAGCCGATGTGTGGGAACCTGACCAAGACGTCTACTGGGGTTCGGAAAAGGTCTGGCTGGGCGGTGACACCCGCTACGGCAAGGCCCAGGCGCCGGGCCAGGGTGACCTGGTTGCCGAGCCCGCCAAGCATGGTGAGGAACAAAGCCGCACCGATGCCGGGCGCAACCTGGAGAATCCGCTGGCGGCGGTGCAGATGGGCCTGATCTACGTCAACCCGGAAGGCCCCGAAGGCAATCCGGACCCAGTCGCATCGGCCAAGGATATCCGCGAGACTTTCGGCCGCATGGCCATGAATGATGAAGAAACCGTGGCCCTGATCGCTGGCGGGCACGCCTTTGGCAAGACCCACGGCGCCGGTCCGGCCGACAACGTTGGCGCCGAGCCCGAGGCTGCCGGCCTGGAACAGCAAGGTCTGGGTTGGCACAACAAATTTGGCACCGGCAAAGGCCCCGACACCATCACCAGTGGCCTCGAAGTGACCTGGACCTCGACGCCGACGCGCTGGAGCAACGAGTATCTGGAAAATCTGTTCCGCTTCGACTGGGAACTGAGCAAAAGCCCTGCTGGCGCCCATCAGTGGCAGCCAAAGAACGGTGATGGGGCAGGGCAGATCCCCGACGCGCACGACCCAAGCAAGCGCCATGCGCCGTCAATGCTGACCTCCGACCTGGCGTTGCGCTTTGACCCCATCTATGAGCCGATAGCGCGTCGCTTCAAGGATCACCCCGAGCAGTTGGCGGATGCCTTTGCGCGCGCCTGGTACAAGCTGATCCATCGCGACATGGGCCCGCTGGCGCGCTATCTGGGGCCGGAGCTGCCGCAGGAAGAGCTGCTCTGGCAAGACCCTCTGCCCAAAGCCACCCCCTCGGCACTGAGCGAGCAAGACATCGCCTCGCTCAAGAGCAAAGTGCTCGCCTCGGGCCTGAGCGTAAGCGAGCTGGTCAATACCGCCTGGGCTTCGGCCTCGACCTTCCGTGGCTCGGACAAACGTGGCGGTGCCAACGGCGCGCGCATACGCCTGGCGCCGCAGAAGTTCTGGGCCGCCAATCAGCCGCAGCAGCTGGATAAAGTGCTGGGTGTGCTGGAAGGCATTCGCAGCGGTTTCGCCACTGGCGGCCAGCAGATGTCGATGGCCGACTTGATTGTGCTGGCTGGCAGTGCTGCCGTCGAAAAAGCGGCGCGTGATGCCGGCCATGCCCTGTCTGTGCCGTTCCGTCCGGGTCGTGTCGACGCTTCGCAGGAGCAGACCGATGTCGAATCGTTCGGTGCGCTGGAACCGTTGGCTGACGGTTTCCGAAACTTCGCCAAGGGCAGTTACAACGTCAAGGCAGAGCGGCTGTTGCTGGACAAGGCGCAACTGCTGACCTTGACCGCGCCAGAGCTGACCGTGCTGATCGGTGGTCTGCGTGTGCTGGGCGCGAACAACGATGCGAGCAAGCATGGCGTGTTCACCGACAAACCTGGGCAGTTGAGCAATGACTTCTTCCGCAACTTGCTGGATATGAGCGTTGAATGGAAGGCGACCGGCGCGGACAACAATGCGTTCGAAGGCCGTGACCGCAAAACTGGCCAGCCGAAGTGGACGGGTACCCGGGTAGATCTGGTGTTCGGCTCCCACGCGCAGTTACGCGCATTGAGCGAGGTTTACGCCAGCAGTGATGCCAGTGAGAAGTTTGCCAAGGACTTCATCGCGGCCTGGGTGAAGGTGATGGAGTTGGACCGTTTCGATCTGAAGTAGCCGTTGGCGCCCCGGGCAGCCCCAGGCAATCTGGGCTGCTCTGGCGGCGGCGACATCTGATCCCTTCTTTTTTTTGTAATGATCGCGATGGTCGGGCGTGCTGGCGTTATTGCTATGATGGGCGCCACGCAATGCACGGGTGAACCTTGCATTTCACTCGAGACCGGAGGTGATCCGCTTGATCCGCACGTCCATGCCTGTTCCCCAGCTTGGTTTTGCCATCGACCCGCAAGCCATCAGCGCTCTGCCTGATGCTGCAGCTTATCGCACGGTGTTGCTCGAACGCATTGCCAGCGCGCAGCGGCGCATCGTCATCGTGGCGCTGTACCTGCAGGAAGACGAAGCCGGTCAAGAGGTGCTGGACGCGCTTTACCAGGCCAAGGCGGCGCGGCCTGAACTGCAGATTGTCATCGTGGTTGACTGGTTCCGCGCGCGTCGTGGCTTGCTTGGCGCTGGCCGCCAGCCCGGCAACGCCGCCTGGTATCAGGCCCAGCGCGAACAGCGCGGTCTGGACGTCGTCATCCACGGCGTACCGGTACAAACCCGTGAGCTGTTTGGCGTGCTGCACCTCAAAGGCAGCGTCATCGATGATTGCGTGATCTACACCGGTGCCAGCCTCAACAACGTTTACCTGCATCGCTTCGATCGCTATCGCCTCGACCGTTATCATCTGTTCGAGTGCCCAAGCCTTGCCGATGCCATGGTCAGCCTGGTCCACGAGGTGCTGGCCAGCGCTGCCACGCCGCGCCTGGACCAGCCCGCGCCGCCGGCCACGCGCACCATGCGCGCTGCTATCCGTCGCTTGCGCGCACGCTTGCGGCGCATGACCTATCCATTGCCGGCTGAACCGGCCAGTCACGGCCTGCGGGTCATCCCGCTGCTCGGCATTGGCCGTGGCAACCCGCTCAACCGTGCGATCTGCGCGTTACTCGCGGCAGCGGACGAGCAGATCATCATCAGTACGCCCTATTTCAATCCGCCGCGCCTGGTCATGGCCGAGATCGATCGGGCACTGGCGCGTGGTGTGGCGCTGGAAATCATTGTCGGCGACCGTACTGCCAACGATTTTTACGTCGCGCCTGGTGAGCCATTCAGCGCCAGTGGTGTATTGCCGTACCTGTACGAAGACACCCTGCGCGCCTTTGCCAAACGCCGCCAGGCGGCGATCGACGTGGGTCAGTTGACCCTGCGCATCTGGAATGACCCCGGCCACACCTTCCACGCCAAGGGCGTTTGGATCGATCAGCGCTACAGCCTGCTCACCGGCAACAATCTCAACCCTCGCGGCTTCAACCTCGACCTTGAAAACGGGTTGCTCATCGATGACCCGCTGGGCCAGTGGTTGGCGCCGCGCGAGAAAGAGTTGCAAGCGCTCAGGCGCCATGCGCCGGCGCTGCGCTCGGCCAGTGAGCTGGGCGAGCCGGGCGAGCATCCGCAGCAGGTGCGCAAATTCCTCAAACGCTTGCGTTTCAGTCGGCTGGAGCCGCTGATCAAGCGGGTACTGTAGGGCAGGGCGCTGCTTCGACCACCTCAGGCAGTGGTGAGCGTGGCCAGCCGCGCCCTGAATCCACCCAGAAATTCACCGACAACGATGTCGACAGAGACTCGACTTGATGAAACCAGCCTTCGGGCAGGAACAGCAAGTCGCCAGCCTGCAGCACAACTTCCAGGAACCGCACCTCGCGGCAACGCGGGAATTGCGCGTAATCGGGCGCTTTGGGGTCAACGTCACAGCCTTCCAGGCCCCCGTCTGGCGATGTCGCCCAGCAGCCTAGGGCCTCGCGGTGATGGGGCGCGGCGAGTATGAACGACTTTTCTCCCCAGACCTGAGCGAACAGGTTGTCGCTGTCGTCGCGATGCAGGGGCGTCAGCGTGCCTTTGGGGCCGATCCAGATGCGCGGCGGGATGAATTGCTCGGCTTCGAAATAGCCGGGGTAGCGGATGTGTTCGAGCAGTTGTGCCGGCAGGATGTTATTACCCATGTATGCGGGCGGCTTGCCGTCAGTGCTTGCCGCTATGGGGTTGTCCAGGCTGGAGACAAAATCAGCCATGGACGTCGAGCGGAAGTCGCGCTCGGTGGAGAAGGTTTTCTCGACATAGTCGCCGTGGCGGGTAATGCCTTGCAGGTTGGCGAACAGCTCGAGCGAGGCCTCATGACCATTGCTGAACAACGGCCAGTCGTGCAGCGCGTCGCTGATCACCAGCGGAATGCCGTGCAGCATATAGTGTTGGCGGAACTCGTCCACGGACAAGCCGTAGCGTGGCCGCCGTTCGATTCGAGTTAACGGCGGCTGCGCTGCAGACAGCGCATCGCTGGGTCGGGCGCTTGGCGGATAGCGGCGATTGGCTTCGACCGCAGGCGCCTGGTTACCGCGCAGCGCCATGTCGATCGCCTGCGGCAGCAGAGTAGCCAGGCCCAGGTTGCCGTCGATGATCAGGCGGCCGCTGGCGAACAGTTCTTCGACATTGGCCTGCCCGGCCATGATCGCCATGAAATCTGCGCTGGCAACGGCAATGCTGACATCTGCCGAGCCGTGCTGGCCGCTGCCGCTTTCGGCATGGCCGCCGGCCTCGTACCAGTACGCAGTATGGCCATCGAAGACGAACTGAAACACGCCCTTGAGGCCAACGCTGGCGGCGTTGGCGAACAAATTGCCCAGAATGCTCTGCAGGTCCACGGCTTACTCGCTTGGTTGGCTCATTTGTACAAATGACGAGGGCCGTGGGCGGAAATTTATCACGCGGTATTGTTGGTAATCGGGCGTCGCTGCCAGAGCCAATGATCCAGGCTCAATCGGCCGGCGCCCCTCAGCAGCAGGGCCAGCAAGACCACTAGGTAAATCAGCGGTAGTTTGAAGTTGCCATAGCCTTGGTCGGTAATCGCATAACCTTTGGCCAGCTCGGCCAGGCTCGACCAGTCGGCAGGCCAGTGAACTGCGGCAATGGCTACCACGGTCAGGATAATCAGTGTCGCCGAGGCCAGCCGGGTGCTCAGACCCAGCAACAGCAGCAGCGGAGCGACCAGCTCGACCCACATCGACAGCTGCCAATTGAATTGCAGGCACCAGGTTGAAAGGGAACGGGAAACTCGCTTGCAGGTCGCCAAACCAGTTGCCGCCGTTGAATTTTTCCCAGCCTGATTCAAAAAACTCCCAGGCCAGGAACAAGCGCAGCGGTATGTCGGCAGTCCAGCCTGCGAAATTGTCGAAACTGCTGAAGGCGCGGTTCATAGCGTTCATGGTCAGACTCCGCTGCATGAAGAGGGGAGAGCAGAGTCTGCGACGCTGAGGTATCGGCAATGTGTCGACCAAACAGCGTTGTGTATCGCTGTGTATTGCAAGCCCCGGCTATGCCTTCAAGGCACCTCGATTTGGGCGCAGAGTCCGCCGCCCGAGCGGTTGCTCAACGTCAGCCTGGCGCCCATCGCAAGCGTCAGTTGCTGGGCAATCGCCAATCCCAGGCCGGTGCCACCGGTCTGACGATTGCGTGAACCTTCAACCCGGTAAAACGGCTTGAGTACTTCGTCGAGCTCTTCCTGAGGTATGCCAGGGCCGTCATCGAGCACGCGGATGATCGTCAGGTCGTTATGCCGGGATACATCCAGCTGCGCAGCCCCGGCAAACTTCAGCGCATTATCGAGCAGGTTGACCAGCACCCGGCGCAAGGCATGCGGCCGGGTCTGCACGGTACCGCCGGTATGGCCCAGCCGCTCGACCTGGGCTCCGCTGTCCTGGTAATCGAAGACGATACTGTCGATGAAGGCGTCAACATCAACGCGGCACGGCGCTTCGGTGCCGCCGTCCATGCTGCGGGCATAGGCCACGCCCTCGCGAACCAGATGCTCCATGGCGCTCAGGTCGCTCGATAATTTGTCCTTTTCCTGCCCATCATCCATCACTTCCACGCGCAGTTTCATGCGGGTAATGGGCGTCTGCAAATCATGGGAAATCGCCGCGAGGATTTGCATGCGCTCTTTCAGGTAGACAGCGATACGTGCTTGCAGGGCGTTGAAGGCCACTGCCGCATACCTGACCTCACGTGGGCCGCTTTCATCCAGTTGCGGCCCGGGGGCGTTGGGGTCGAGGTTGTCCACCGCCTGCGATAGCCTCGTCAATGGGCCGATCGCCAAGTGCACGGCGAGCCAGGTACAGATCAGCAGCAGCACCAGTTGTATCAGCAGCACAACCGGCAGCCAGCTGGCTACCGGTGCCAGGGCTGGCGTTACATCGATGGTCAGCGGGGCGCCGTCGGCCAGGCGCAGATGGACCTGGAAGTGCGCGTCCTGACCGGGGATCTCCAGGAACGTCAGGTGATGGTCCTTGCCAATTGCCTTGACCACCGACTCGGCCGCCATCGGCGGGTTCTCGCTGGGCATGGCCTGGCCGCTCTGGCCGTTGTCGAGCCGGTAGCGGTAGGTGCTACGCTCCAGCCGCGGCAGCCAGGCGGCGCGCTCTGCTGCGGGCAGGCGGTCGAGAATTGCCACCGAGGTGGCTACATCCTGTTCGAGATTGGTGAGCATCATCGAGCGGCTGCTGACAAAGCGCTCATAGGCCTGCAGGCTGAACGACAGCCCGTAGGCCAGCACCAGCCCGCTGAAGAAGATCAAGGCCAGCCGCGAAGCCAGCGTGTGCGGCCATTTCATAGTGTTGGCTCGAGCAGTTGAACCGCCAGCGAGAACACGTAACCTTCGCTGCGTACGGTTTTGATGCAGGTCGGCTCACGAGCATCGTCGCCCAGACGCTGACGCAGGCGGCTGACCAGCAGGTCGATCGAGCGATCGAAGATATCCGCCTCACGGCCCTGGGTAAGGTTGAGCAACTGCTCGCGGCTGAGCACCCGCTGCGGGTGGTCGAGGAACACCCGCAGCAGCCGGTACTCGGCGCCGCTCAGGGCCACCAGCGTGCCTTGCTGGTCAAGCAGGTGGCGTGCGCTGGTATCCAGCCGCCACTGGCCGAACGCCAATAATCGGCTGCTTTCACTGATGGTCAGATTCGGCGGCAGCATCCGGGTGCGGCGCAGCACTGCGTTGATCCGCGCCAGTAGCTCACGGGCGGAAAACGGTTTGGTCAGGTAATCATCGGCGCCCATCTCCAGACCGACAATGCGATCGGTCTCGTCATTGCGCGCGGTAAGCATCAGAACTGGCGTAGTACGCTGGCGACCGGCGCGCAACTCACGGCACAGCAGCAGGCCGTCGTCGCCGGGCATCATGATGTCGAGGACGATCAGATCGACCGTGTTCGATTCCAGAAAGCTGCGCATCTGCCGGCCATCGGCGACAATGCTGGTGCGCAGGCCGTTCTTCTTCAGGTAATTGCCGACCAGCTCGCGGATTTCGCGATCGTCGTCGACGATTAGGATGTGGTCGATGTGATCCATCAGGCAAGTCCGTCTCAGCGAGAATGGACGCAGTGTACCGAGCGCCAAGGCGCTTGCCTGCGCGGCTTTGTATTGCAGTGTATCTCGCAGTGCTGCAGATACACGGGCTCGCAATAACGCCGCTTCGGCGACACAGGGCAGATACCTGTCGGGGGTGAAATGGCACTCAACGGGAAGTGTGGTCTTCCCCACCTAGCCAGGAGCGTTGCCATGAACTTCAAGACTATTGCCCGTGCAGCCTTGTTCGCCGTTGCCAGCAGCGCCACCATTGCTGCGCAAGCCAGCAGCGTATCGATGGAAAGCAGCAGCGCCATGCACTATCGCTATGGCGATCGGCTGGACGTGAAGAAAGTACTGTCGGTAGAAGATGACCGCAGCAATGCGTGCGGGGTAGTCAACTCGCGCATCGAGTATCTCGATTCGCACGGCCAGCGCCAGAGCGTTGAATACCGTAGCTATGCCACCAGTGGCTGCCATGAAAGCTGAGGCAAGCGGGCTGCAACCTCGGCAGCCCGTCGCCCGGCATTTCAATTCATGCTGGCGAAATGCGCCTGCATCCTGCTGGCGTCTGCGACTCTGCCGCTGATCAGCTCGAATGCCTTGACCGCTTGAAACACCGCCATGTTGCCACCGTCGAGGGTGCGGCAGCCGAGCGCACGGGCGTGGCGCAGCAGTGCTGTCTCAAGCGGGAAGTAGATGATCTCGGCAACCCATAGCCGCGCGTGCAGCAGTTCCACTGGCAAGGGTGTGCCTGGCAGCTTGGCCATGCCCACCGGTGTGGTGTTGACCAGGCCATCGGCATCGGCCAGGGTGGCAGCGAGATCACCGCCCAGGGCAGCTCGGCCTGCGCCGAAGCGCTGGTTCAGGTTGTCGACCAGGGCTTGCCCGCGCGCAACATCGACTTCGAACAGCACCAGTTGTTCGACTCCTTCAGCGAGCAGGGCATGGGCCACTGCAGCACCGGCGCCACCGGCGCCCATCTGCACCACCAAGCGCTTGCTGACGTCGCCCAGCCCGCGTCGGAAACCCTCGGCGAAGCCCAGGCAATCAGTGTTATGACCAATGCGCTTGCCGTCCTTGAACACCACTGTGTTCACCGCGCCAATGCCACGCGCTTCATCAGACAGCTCATCGAGCAACGGCAGGATCGCCTGCTTGAACGGGAAGGTGATGTTGAGGCCGGTAAAGCCGGTGCGTTGCGCGGCCTCAAGCAGATCGGGCAGGGCGCTGTCTTCCAACCCCAGCTGGTCGGCATCGATCAGCCGATACAGGTAACGCAGCGATTGCGCGTCGCCCTCGTGCTCATGCAGGGCAGGGGTGCGGGATGCCTGGATGCCGCGGCCAATCAGGCCGGCCAGAATGCTTGGTTGGCTCATGCTGCTTGCTCCGCGAACATCTGCCCAAAGTGCGCCAGCGCCATGCGATAGCCATGGCTACCCAGGCCGCAGATCACCCCAACGGCAATCGACGAGACGAACGAGATATGCCGGAACGGCTCACGCTTGTGCACATTGGACAGGTGTACTTCGATCACTGGCAGCTCGCTGGCGACCAGCGCATCACGGATGGCCACCGAGGTGTGGGTCCACGCACCAGGGTTGATCACGATGCCGGCGCAACGACCGCGGGCGGCGTGGATCCAGTCGATCAGTTCGCCTTCGTGGTTGGTCTGGCGGAATTCGATATCCAGGCCCAGATCGCGGGCGCTGTCGGCGCAGCTGTTGGCGAGGTCGGCGAGCGTCTCGCGGCCATACTGTTCAGGTTCGCGGGTGCCGAGCAGATTGAGATTGGGGCCGTTGAGCACGAGAATTCGGGGCGTCATGGCAGATCACTTTGTTGTTTTTGATTGCCCCGATATTTGTACTATCTGGTTAATTCGTCAATCGGCTAGCACGTTTGCTGGTTGAAAATGGGCGATTACCGAACCAGGATGCTTTATAGCGCTACCACTGTGACCCAATAGCGTGTGGTTTGTACTACGCGCACGGGCAGGGTCGTGCTCAGTGCGCGCAAGGTCTGGTCGCTGTCGTCGATGGCGAAGGCGCCGCTGATGCGCAGACCTGCGACCACGGGGTCGCAGCGTAACCAGCCGGGGCGATAGCGGCTCAGTTCAGCGAGAAACGCATCCAGACGCTGATCATTGGCCACCAGCATGCCCTCGCTCCAGGCGTCCTGACCGGCATTGATCGGTTGCACCGCGCCAAGCTGGCTGGCGTTGAAGCGGCACTGGGTGCCTGCATCGAGCACCACTGGCGCAGCGCCGTTTGGGGTGACACGCACCTGATGTTGAAAAACGCTGACCAGCGTGCTCGCGCCGTCGGCCCTGACGGCGAAGCGCGTGCCCAGCGCCTGAATGCTGCCCTGTGCGGTCTGCACCTGCAGCGGCCGACGAGCAGGGTCGGCGGCGCTGGTAAGCAGCAGCTCGCCTCTGTGCAGTTGTATTCGGCGTTGAGTTGCGCTGTAGAGCACGTCGACGGTACTGGCGGTGTTCAGTTGCAGGCGCGATCCGTCGGCGAGCATCGTATTGAGCCGCTCGCCGGTGCGTGTGTGGTAGTCAGCCATCCAGCCTGCGCGTTGGCCTTGGCGATAACCTGCGTAGCCAAGCGCGCCGGTACCCATCATCAAGGCGAAACCTTTGAGCACGGCGCGTCTGCTATCCAGCGCGGGCTGATCGGCTAGGCGCAGCGCTCGCCCGGTAACGTTCGTGGGCATGCCATGCAGACGTTGTTGCAGTTGTTCGATCTGAGCCCAGGCCCAGCGATTGTATTCATCGCGGTCGAGCCATGCTTGCCAGCCAGCCTGGTCTGCAACCGAGGCTTCCTCGCATTGCAAAAGCCCAAACCATCCTGCGGCTTGTTCCAGGGCTGCGCGTTGTCGAGCGTGGAGGACGGTCATCAGCGTCCGGCGCCCAGGCTGAACAGCACGCAATGCTGGGTGGCCTTGGCTACATAGCGGGTAACCGTCACCACCGAAACCTGCAATTGCTCTGCAATCAGCTTGTAGCTCATGCCGTCGAGTTGCGACAGCAAAAACGCCTGGCGCACGTTTGGGCCCAGACCGGCGAGCATCGCATCCAGTTCGCACAGGCTTTCGAGCAAAATCGCGCGGGTTTCTTCGCTGATGCTGACCGCCTCGGGTTGCTCGGCCAGGGCCTGCAGCCAGGCGCGTTCGAGCCGAGCCCGGCGAAAATGGTCGATCATCAGGCGGCGGGCGATGGTGGCCAGGTAACTCTTGGGTTCGCGCACTGCCTCAAGCTGATTCTGTGCATCCTTGGCACTGAGCACCCGAATGAACACATCCTGCACCAGGTCTGCGGCAAGCTCACGGCAGTCGACGCGGGGGCGCAGCCAGCTCAGCAGCCAACGCTGATGTTCCTGGTAAAGGCACTGCACCTGACGGTTCAGCGGGCGATGGCTGGAGGTCATAAAAGGCTCGAAGCGCAATTGGGAGTCATTATCATTTTATGAGCGGCCTTGACGCTAAGCAAGCACGCCAGCGGCTGCAACCTGTACGCCGCGCTGATCGGCAAAGACTTGCGCGGCAAAAATCCGGATAATGGCGGCCATTTCGTTTCGCTTTATCATGGTAATCCCGCATGGAAATCAAGGTTAACTTTCTCGACAACCTCCGACTTGAAGCCAAGTTCGATGATTTCACGGTGGTCGCCGATCAACCCATTCGCTACAAGGGCGATGGCTCGGCGCCGGGTCCGTTCGACTACTTCCTGGCTTCGTCAGCGTTGTGTGCGGCTTACTTCGTGAAGTTGTATTGCGAAACGCGCAACATCCCCACCGACAACATTCGCCTGTCGCAAAACAATATCGTCGACCCGGAAAACCGCTACAACCAGATCTTCAAGATCCAGGTCGAACTGCCGGCGGATATCTCCGACAAGGACCGCCAGGGCATCCTGCGTTCGATCGACCGTTGCACGGTGAAGAAGGTGGTACAGGCCGGCCCAGAGTTCGTCATCGAACAGGTGGCTAACCTGGATGCTGATGCGCAAGCCTTGTTGATGCTCGACAGCGATCCGCAGGCAAGCACGTACATCGCTGGCAAGGACCTGCCACTGGAGCAGACCATTGCCAACATGTCGGGCATTCTCGCGGGCCTTGGGATGAAGATCGAAATCGCCTCGTGGCGCAATATCGTGCCCAACGTCTGGTCATTGCACGTGCGCGATGCGCATTCGCCCATGTGCTTTACCAACGGCAAGGGCGCCACCAAGGAAGGAGCCCTGGCTTCGGCGCTGGGCGAGTTCATCGAACGCCTCAACTGCAACTTCTTCTACAACGATCAGTTCTGGGGCGAAGACATCGCCAACGCCGAGTTTGTGCATTACCCGGACGAGCGCTGGTTCAAACCCGGCAGCAAGGGCGCCTTGCCTGCCGAGATCCTCGATGAGTACTGCCTCGAGATCTACAACCCCGACGGCGAACTGCGCGGCTCGCACCTGTACGACACCAACTCGGGCAATGTGAAGCGCGGCATTTGTTCGCTGCCGTTCGTTCGTCAGTCCGACGGTGAAGTGGTGTACTTCCCCTCCAACCTGATTGAAAACCTGTACCTGAGCAACGGCATGAGCGCCGGCAACACTCTGGCCGAGGCGCAGGTGCAGTGCCTGTCAGAGATTTTCGAACGTGCGGTAAAACGGGAAATTCTTGAGGGTGAACTGGCCCTGCCAGATGTTCCTGAGGACGTGCTGGCCAAATACCCGGGCATCCTCGCCGGGATCAAGGGGCTGGAAGAGCAGGGCTTCCCGGTGCTGGTCAAGGATGCCTCGCTGGGCGGCGAATTCCCGGTCATGTGTGTGACCTTGATGAATCCGCGCACCGGCGGCGTGTTCGCCTCGTTCGGCGCGCACCCAAGCCTGGAAGTCGCGCTTGAGCGCAGCCTCACCGAGTTGCTTCAGGGACGCAGCTTCGAAGGTCTCAATGACCTGCCGCAGCCGACGTTCGAGAGCCACGCAGTGACCGAGCCGAACAACTTCGTAGAGCACTTCATCGACTCCAGCGGTGTCGTCTCATGGCGCTTCTTCAGTGCCAAGGCCGACTTCGAATTCGTTGAGTGGGACTTCTCTGGTGAAGGGGAAAACTCCAACGAGGAAGAGGCTGCAACCCTGTTCGGCATCCTCGAATCGCTGGGCAAGGAAGTGTACATGGCCGTGTACGAGCACCTTGGCGCCAAGGCCTGCCGTATCCTGGTGCCGGACTATTCCGAGATCTATCCGGTTGAAGACTTGATTTGGGATAACACCAACAAGGCGCTGCTGTTCCGCGAAGACATCCTCAACCTGCACCGCCTGGACGATCGCAGCCTGAAGGCGCTGGTCAAGCGTCTGGATAACTGCGAAGTGGACGAATACACCGACATCACCACCTTGATCGGTGTGGAGTTCGACGACAACACGGTGTGGGGCCAGTTGACCATTCTGGAATTGAAGCTGCTGATCAAGCTCGCCTTGAAGCGCTTCGACGAAGCCAAGGAACTGGTAGAAGCGTTCCTGCAGTTCAACGACAACACCGTGGAGCGCGGCCTGTTCTATCAGGCGCTCAACGTGGTGCTGGAAGTGGTGCTCGATGATGAACTGGAACTGGCCGACTACGAGGTCAACTTGCGCCGCATGTTCGGCAATGCGCGGATGGATGCGGTCGTGGGCTCGGTCGAGGGCAACGTGCGCTTCCATGGCTTGACGCCGACCAGTATGAAGCTGGAGGGGCTCGATCGGCACCTGCGCTTGGTCGACAGCTACAAGAAGCTGCACGCAGCGCGGGCCAAGTTCGCGGGCTAAGCGGTTACCACGTGGGGCTGCTCCGCGGCCCCCCTTATTTTTTGCCTTTCTTGATAGCCTTCAAGCGCGCCTTGGCCTTTTGCACAGCCTCGATGCGCTCGCTCTTCTTCATCTTCTTCCACTTGCGAATATCGTCTTTGCTGCGCCCGCAGCCCAGGCAAACTTCGTCGCGGATCTGGCATTTGGATATGCACGGGTTGTCAGCGTCTTTGCCCAAAACTCTAGTCCTCAGCCGGTGCCGCTCAGCAAACGGGTAGCCGCCAGATTACAGCCCTGTCTGCGATTGCGCTGAACTATCGCTTTGGCCGAGCGATCTTCCATTAGGCCTCCAGGCGCAGTCTGTGCAGGGAGGGACCTCTGGATCGATGAAAGGAGCCACCGTGAACGACTCAACCCTCTATCGCTGCCGGCCAGGAGCGCTGCACGCGACTCTGTTGGCCGGTACCGTGCCGCTGTTTCTCGGCGCCTTGCTCAGTGACATAGCCTATTACCAAAGCTACCAGATTCAATGGGCCAACTTTGCTGCCTGGCTGATTGCCGGTGGCTTGCTGTTCTGCGGATTGGCATTGCTGTTTGCCCTGGTCAATCTGATCCGCGCCGAGCACAAGGGCGGGCGCCCAGTGGTGTACTTCGTGCTGCTGCTGGCTACCTGGCTGCTGGGCCTGATGAACGCCTTTGAGCATGCCAAGGATGCCTGGGCCGTGATGCCGTCGGGGCTGGTGTTGTCGGTCATCGTCAGTGCGTTGGCGTGCATCGCAACCGGCCTTGGCCTGACCAATCTGCGCTCCGGAGGTGTGAGATGAACCGCGTACATGCACTGACAGCCTTGAGCATGGCGCTGCTGCTCAGCGCCTGCGGTGGCGAGGGCGACGCCACGCAAACCTACGGCGCCAACCCGAAACTGCCTGATCAGCAGCGCGGCCTGTTGCCGAGCATGAAAATCGCCGAGCCGACCGCCTGGGGCGATCTCAAGCCAACCGTACCGCAGGGCTTCAACGTCACTGCGATTGCCACTGACCTGAAGATCCCGCGGCAGACGCTGGTGCTGCCCAACGGCGATATTCTGGTAGCGGAAGGGCGCGGCGGCAGTGCGGCCAAACTCAAGCCCAAGGACGTCATCGCCAGCTCTATCAAGGCCAAGGGCAATACCCAGGTCAAGGGCGGTAACCGCCTGACCTTGCTGCGTGACGCTGATGGTGACGGCAAGTACGAAGTGAAAACGGTGTTCGCCGAAGGCCTCAACGCACCCTATGGCCTGGCCTACTTCGAGGGCAGCGTGTACGTGGCCAATCAGGATGCGCTGGTGCGCTTTGACTACGCGGATGGCCAGACCACGGCCAGTGGCCCGCCCAGTAAGGTCAGCGACCTGCCGGCCGAGATCAACCACCACTGGACCAAGGCGCTGACGATCAGCCCCGACGGGCGCTACCTGTACGTCGGCATCGGCTCCAACAGCAATATCACCGAGCGCGGCATGGAGGTCGAAATAGATCGGGCCATGGTCTGGCAGATCGACGCCCAGACCGGCGCGCACAAGCCGTATGCGACTGGCCTGCGTAACCCGACTGCGCTGAGCATCGAACCCAACAGCGGTGAACTGTGGGCTGTGGTCAACGAGCGCGATGAGCTTGGCCCTGACCTGGTGCCTGACTACCTGACCTCAGTCAAAGCGGGGGGCTTCTACGGCTGGCCCTATAGCTACTGGGGGCAGAACGTCGACCCACGTGCGCAGCCGCAGAACCCCGAGAAAGTCGCTGCGGCGATCAAGCCGGATTACAGCCTCGGCTCCCACGTTGCGGCTCTGGGCGTTGATTTCTCGGTGGCGGCCATGGGCACGCAGTTTGCCGAGGGCGCGTTCGTCGGCGAGCACGGTAGCTGGAACCGACCGAATCCGGTGGGCTACAAGGTGATCTTCGTGCCGTTCAGCAATGGCAAGCCGGCCGGCGAGCCGATCGACTTTGCCACCGGCTTCCGTGGTGAAGATGGCAAGACCCGCGGTCGCCCGGTGGGTGTGACGGTGGATCCGCGCGGTGCGCTGATCATCGCCGACGACCTCGCCAACACCATTTGGCGGGTAACGCGCAGTCAGTGACGCTGCGCTGATCACCAATATCAGGCCATCTGCGTGAAGCCTCAGCGCAGATGGCCTGTTTGTTAGCGTGAAAAATGTTGGCACTCAGTGAATTTTTTCGTAACCCTTTGTATCTGATGCCTTAGAGCCTGGCCATTAAAACAATGGCAACCGGTAATGGACACGTCAGTAACAGAGTGGCAGATATGAAATCACGCAAAAAAAGCGTCAAGCCGATCGGCTTGAAAGACATCACCATTGTTGACGACGCCAAGATGCGCAAGGCGATCACCGCCGCAGCGCTTGGCAACGCCATGGAGTGGTTCGACTTCGGCGTCTACGGCTTTGTCGCCTATGTGCTCGGCAAGGTCTTTTTCCCCGGCGCCGACCCCAGCGTACAGATGATCGCAGCCTTGGGTACGTTCTCGGTGCCGTTCCTGATACGGCCCCTGGGCGGGCTGTTCTTCGGCGCCCTCGGCGACAAATACGGCAGGCAGAAGGTTCTCGCCGCCACCATTGTGATCATGTCCCTGAGCACCTTCGCCATTGGCTTGATTCCGTCCTATGCCGCGATTGGTATCTGGGCGCCCATCCTGCTACTGCTGTGCAAGATGGCCCAGGGCTTCTCGGTGGGGGGTGAATACACCGGTGCCTCGATCTTCGTCGCCGAGTACGCCCCGGACCGCAAGCGCGGCTTCCTCGGCAGTTGGCTCGACTTCGGCTCGATCGCAGGCTTTGTTGCCGGCGCCGGCCTGGTGGTGTTCATCTCGGCCATGATCGGTGAAGAGAGGTTCCAGGAGTGGGGCTGGCGGGTGCCGTTTCTGCTGGCGCTGCCGCTGGGCATGATCGGCCTGTACCTGCGCCATGCGCTGGAAGAGACCCCCGCCTTCCAGCAGCATGTCGACAAGCTCGAGCAGGGCGATCGCGAAGGCCTGGCTGGCGGTCCGAAGGTGTCGTTCAAGGAGGTGGCTACCAAGCACTGGCGCAGCCTGCTGACCTGCGTAGGCGTAGTCATCGCCACCAACGTCACCTATTACATGCTGCTGACTTACATGCCCAGCTACCTGTCGCACAACCTGCATTACAGCGAGAACCGCGGGGTGCTGATCATCATCGCGATCATGGTGGGCATGCTCTTCGTGCAGCCTCTGATCGGCTTCCTCAGCGATAAATACGGCCGCCGCCCGTTCATCCTGTGCGGCAGCATCGGCTTGTTCGCACTGGCCATCCCGGCCTTCATGCTGATCACCAGCGGTGTGCTCGGGCTGATCTTCGCCGGTTTGCTGATGTTGGCGGTGCTGCTCAACTTCTTCATCGGGGTGATGGCTTCGACGCTGCCGGCGATGTTCCCTACGCACATTCGCTACAGCGCGCTGGCCAGTGCCTTCAATATTTCTGTGCTGATTGCCGGCCTGACCCCGACCATCGCCGCCTGGCTGGTAGAAAGCACCAACAACCTGTACATGCCGGCTTACTACCTGATGGTCATTGCCCTGATCGGTCTGATCACCGGTATCACCATGAAAGAAACTGCCAATCAGCCATTGCGCGGCGCTGCGCCCGCCGCCTCGGACATCGAGGAAGCGCGTGAACTGCTGCAGGAACACCACGACAACATTGAGCAAAAAATCGAGGATATCGACGAGCAGATTGCTGAACTTGAGGCCAAACGCACGCATTTGGTACAACAACATCCGCGTATTGATTAGCTCGAAACGAGCAAGTCGGATCAGGCTGTGAGAGGATGGCCGGCAAACCATGTGTCTGGCAGAACAGGACCCTGAATTAAACCTGATGAAGACTCCAAAACGTATTGAGCCGCTGATCGAAGACGGTCTGGTCGACGAGGTGTTGCGGCCCTTGATGAGTGGCAAGGAAGCAGCGGTGTATGTGGTGCGCTGCGGTAACCAGGTGCGTTGTGCCAAGGTCTACAAGGAGGCCAACAAACGTAGCTTCCGCCAGGCGGCCGAGTACCAGGAAGGGCGCACGGTGCGCAACAGCCGCCAGGCGCGGGCCATGGCCAAGGGTTCCAAGTACGGTCGCAAGGAAGCCGAAGATGCCTGGCAGAACGCCGAGGTGGCCGCCTTGTTCCGCCTGGCGCATGCCGGCGTGCGAGTGCCCAAGCCCTACGACTTCCAGGACGGCGTGCTGTTGATGGAGCTGGTGGTCGATGCCGACGGCAACGCCGCGCCTCGCCTCAACGACGTTCACCTGGAGCCGGATCAGGCGCGTGAATACCACGCGTTCGTGATCCGCCAGATCGTCTTGATGCTCTGTGCAGGGCTGGTGCACGGTGACTTGTCCGAATTCAACGTCCTGCTTGGCCCGGATGGCCCGGTGATCATCGACTTGCCGCAGGCCGTCGATGCTGCCGCCAACAACCATGCTTTCAGCATGCTCGATCGTGACGTGGCGAACATGAGCGGTTACTTCGGGCGCTTTGCTCCCGAGCTCAAGGACACCCGCTACGCCCGCGAGATGTGGTCGCTGTTCGAGGCCGGGGAATTGTTGCCCGATAGCCCGCTGACCGGCGAGTTCGAGGATGACGACCACGACGCCGATGTCGGCGGCGTGCTGCGCGAGATCGAAGCGGCGCGGATGGATGACGAACGTCGCCGTGCCGGTCGTGAGGAAGCCGAGCGTGGCCCGGTCAAGAGCGAGGAGCCGCCACCGCCGCCGTGGCTGCAGTAACCCCTGGCAATAAGATTCGCCTGATTGCTGCCTGCCCACTGGCCGACCATGATTGCGCGATTGTTCAGGTGCAATGCCTGAACAATCGCAATGGTGGCTGCGGGCGGGCGGTCTTACGACCAACCGAGTTAACCAACCTTATAGCTCGAACTAGCGGGCCCGCTCGTAGCCGCCGCCCATCACTTGCACTTGGCCATCACCACCTGACAGGTCTTCGGCGTACCGCCTGAACGGCTCGCATAGCGCATGCAGCTGTCCATGGATTTCTTGCGCGCCGCGCTCAACGTGTTGCCCCATGCCAGGCCACCCTCGCCAGCGGTCGGCACTGCCTTGGCGAAGCAGTTCGCGCCTGCTTGGGCATAGCGCGTAGCGCTGGATTTGTTCGAGCATCCCGTCAGCGATGCAAGGCTGCCGATGAGCAGGATCAGCAGCAACCACGATGGGTGGTAGCCAGGTATCGCAGTGCGGGCCATGGAGGTTCCTGTAAGCCTGATGATGTTCGTACCTCAGTTTAGCCCCGATTGCGCCTACCCTTGAAGGGCAGAACGATGCAACCTATTGCTGCAACGCTGTGCCCAAGAGTTAGTGATTAACGCCCGTTGTGCCCTGAGAGGAAGCCCCCACCGATGTTGGTCGTCGAGCATCTGCGCAAGTCATTCAATACTGCCCAGGGCGTTCTGCCTGTGCTGCAGGGCGTCGACCTGCAACTGGCGCGGGGCAGCAGCCTGGCGCTGATGGGCGAATCCGGTAGTGGCAAAAGCACGTTGCTGCATCTGCTCGCCGGACTTGATCGGGCTGACAGCGGCAGGATACTGATCGAGGATGTACCCCTCGATACACGGGACGAAACGGCGCTGGCCCGCTGGCGGCGCGACAGCATTGGCTTGGTGTTCCAGCAGTACAACTTGATCAGCAGCCTCGACGTTGCCGCCAATCTGGCGTTTCAAGCCCGCTTGGCCGGGCGCCACGATCTTGCCTGGACCGCGCAGCTGGCGGAGCGGCTTGGGTTGACCGAGTTGTTGCAGCGCTACCCCGAGCAGCTGTCGGGCGGCCAGCAGCAACGTGTGGCGATTGGTCGTGCGTTGGCGGGACGGCCGGCGCTGGTGCTGGCCGACGAGCCCACCGGCAGCCTCGATGAAGCAAGCAGTGAAGAAGTCCTGCAACTGATGCTCGAGCTGGTCGCCCAGGCGGGCAGCAGCCTGTTGATGGTGACCCACAGCCGGCAGTTGGCGGCGCGGCTCGAACATCGGTGCTTCCTCAAGGCTGGACGTGTTCAGCCGGAGCCGGATTGATGGCCAGCCTGCTGATCACCTTGCAGGCGCTGCTCAGCCATTGGCGCCGGCACCGCTTGCAGTGCTTCAGTATCTTTACCGGGCTATGGCTGGCAACGGCATTGTGGACCGGCGTGCAGGCGCTCAACAGCCAGGCCCGCAGCGACTATGCCCGTGCCAGTGGTGTGCTTTCGGGCGCCAGCCAGACGCAACTGGTGCCGCGTCAGGGCGAGCATCTGGCGCAAGCGCTGTATGTGCAACTGCGCACTAGAGGCGTGCAGGTGACGCCGGTTCTGGAAGGCCGCCTGCAACTTTCAGGAAGCGCGACTCAGGCAGTGCGCTTGATCGGTATTGAACCGCTGAGCCTGCCAGCGAAGATGGCCGTGGCCGGGGTGCAGGCGCAAGCGTTCGAGCTTGCGGCCTTCATCGACAGTCCTGGGCAAGCCTGGATCAGTCCAGACACGCTACGCCAGTTGAACCTGCAACCGGGTGAGCGCGCGCGCACCCGCGATGGTCAGCTGATGCCGCCGTTGGTCCTGCAAGCGGAACTGGCGCCTGGGGTGATCGTGGTCGATATCGGCCACGCGCAGGCGCTGCTCGGTGCGCCAGGACAACTGTCGCGTCTGCTGCTCGAAAAACAACCCACCGCGCTGCCTGCCGACATCGCCGCCCAGCTTATGCTGCAAACCGGTGGCGACGACGGTGATCTGCAGCGCCTGACCGACAGCTTTCACCTCAACCTGACTGCGCTGGGCTTGCTGGCATTCGTGGTCGGCCTGTTCATTGCCCATGCGGCCATTGGCCTGGCGCTGGAGCAACGGCGCGGCTTGATCAGAACCTTGCGTGCCTGCGGTGTCAGCTTGCGGGTGCTGTTGACCGGGCTGGCGCTGGAGCTGGGTGCGTTCGCGTTGCTCGGCGGCCTCGCCGGGGTAGTCAGTGGTTATCTGCTGGCCAGCCTGTTGTTGCCTGACTTCGCGGCCAGCGTGCGCGGCTTGTATGGAGCGCAGATCGCCGGGCAGTTGAGCCTGTCGCCGCAGTGGTGGTTGGCCGGCGTCGGCGTGAGTCTGCTCGGTGCGTTGTTGGCCGGTGTCAGCAGCGTGCTGCGCGCTGCGCGCCTGCCGCTGCTGGCGCTTGCCCAGCCACAGGCCTGGCGCCTGGCCCAAGGGCCGTGGCTGCGTCGTCAGGCGCTGGTCGCCTTGTTGCTTGGTTTGGTAGCGCTGGGGTGCTGGCAGTGGGGCAATAACCTGAGCAGCGCCTTTGTCCTGCTCGCGGCATTGCTGCTGGCAGCGGCGCTATTGCTGCCGGCCTTGCTCGAGCTTGCCCTGGCCGGTTTGGCGCGCTTGTGCCGGCGGCCATTGCCACAATGGTTCGTGGCCGACAGCCGCCAGCAATTGCCGGCGCTGAGCCTGGCGCTGATGGCCTTGCTGCTGGCGTTGGCCGCCAGCGTCGGTGTGGGCAGCATGACCGAGGGCTTTCGCCGCACCTTTACCGGCTGGCTCGATCAGCGCCTGTCGGCAGACCTGTACCTGACCCCGCGCGACACTGCCCAGGCCGTGCAGATCAGCGACTGGCTGGCACGCCAGCCCGAAGTCACCGCGGTGCTGCCCAACTGGCGGGTCGAGTGGCGGCTGCAGCAATGGCCGACGCAGGTCCAGGGCATCGTCGATCACCCGTACTACAACAATCACTGGCCGCTGCTGGAAAAATCCGCCGGTGCCTGGGAGCAGCTTGCGCAGGGGCGCGGGATCATGCTCAGCGAACAGTTGGCCAGGCGCCTGCAGCTGGGTCTTGGCGACGCCTTGCAACTGCCCGAGCCATCAGCCCAAACGATGCCGGTAGTGGGCATCTATGCCGATTATGGCAATCCCAAAGGGCACCTGCTGATCAGCGCCGACTGGTTACGCCAGCACTGGCCGCAGGCGACGTTGAGCAATCTGGGCCTGACCTTGGCTGGCGAGCATTTGCCGGCGCTAAAGCGGGCGCTGGGCCAACAGTTCAGTCTCGATGACAGCCGCATGGTCGAGCAGACCACGCTCAAGCGATGGTCTGCTGCGGTGTTCGAGCGCACCTTTGCCGCTACCGCCGCACTCAACAGCCTGACCCTCGGTATCGCTGGCGTGGCGTTGTTCATCAGCCTGCTGAGCCTCGGCCAGAGCCGCCTGGGCCAGTTGGCGCCGTTGTGGGCGCTGGGGGTCGAACGCCGTCGGTTGATCTGGCTGACACTCGGCCAGACCCTGATGCTGAGCAGTTGCACCGTGTTGCTGGCGATTCCGCTTGGCTTGCTGCTGGCCTGGTGCCTGGTGGCCGTGGTCAACGTGCAGGCGTTTGGTTGGCGTCTGCCGCTCTATGTGTTCCCCGGTCAGCTGCTGCAACTGGCAGTGCTCGGCGTGCTGACCAGCTTTCTGGCCAGCGTCTGGCCGCTCTGGCAACTGGCGCGCAGGCAACCCAGCGATCTCTTGAGGCAGTTTGCCAATGAACGTTAAACCCTGGCTGACCGTGCTGTGCCTGCTGCTTGCAGGCTGCGATGCGCCTGCACCCGAGCCCAACAGTTTTGCCGGCTTGGGGCAGGAGGCCAGCGCCTTCCAGCAGGTCACGCCGGGCCATGAGCTGCAGTTCCCGCGTGATCATGGCGCCCACGACGGCTTCCGCATCGAGTGGTGGTACGTCACCGCCAACTTGCAGGATGCCCAGGGGCGGCAGTGGGGCGCTCAGTGGACCTTGTTTCGTTCGGCATTGCGCCCTGGCGCAGAAACCGCCGACTGGAACAGCCCCAATCTGTGGATGGGCCACGCGGCGCTGACCGGGCCGGGCGGTCATCAGTCCAGTGAGGTGCTCGCCCGCGGTGGTATCGGCCAGGCTGGGGTTGAGGCGCAGCCGTTTCGCGCCTGGATAGATGATTGGTCGCTGCTGGGCGGCAATGGGATTGGCCAGTTGCAGATGAAAGCCGCAGGTGAGGATTTCCGCTTTGATCTGCACTTGGTCAGTGAGCGGCCATTGGTGCTGCACGGGGCCAAGGGCTACAGCGAAAAATCCGGCAAAGGCCAGGCTTCCTATTACTACAGCCAACCGTTCTATCAGGTCAGTGGCGAAGTCGAGCGTGACGGCCAGCACGTGGCCGTTACCGGTCAGGCCTGGCTCGATCGCGAATGGAGCAGCCAACCGCTGGCGGCCGGGCAGTCAGGCTGGGACTGGTTTTCCCTGCACCTGGACAGCGGCGCCAAGGTAATGCTGTTTCAGGTGCGCGAAGCTCACGGCGATGCCTACAAAGCCGGCACCTGGGTCAGCGCCGACGGCAAGATCCAGCCACTCCAGGGAGCGCAGATCGAGCTGCAAGTGCTGGCCTCGAGCAAGCAGGCAAACGGTAAAACCGTACCGACCCGCTGGCGCGTGCAGCTGCCGGAGCAGGGCGTCGATGTCCAGGTCGAAGCGCTGTACAAGCAGGCCTGGATGAACACCCGGTTCCCGTATTGGGAAGGGCCGGTGCGGGTCGAGGGCGGCAGCGGGCAGGGCAGGGGTTACCTGGAAATGACCGGTTACTGATCTTTGTGGAGAAGCGCACTGTCGGCCAACTCACACCGCTGCGAGCAGGCCATCCTTGCCCAGGTGGTAACGCTGCAGGTCCCGAGCCAGTGTCAGTTGCCCGCTGTAATGGGCCTGCGCCTCCTGGCGCACATCATCGATGGACGGGCTGCGCTGCGGGTTGTCCTGATAGCGGGCGCTGAAGTGAGTCAATACCAGGTTCGGTACACCTGCAGCCTCGGCAAATTGCGCGACAGCCGCCGCAGTGCTGTGGCCGAAGTTCGATTGCGAGCGTTGCAGCACAGGTTCGGTGAAGGTGGCTTCATGCACTAGTACATCGGCACCTTTGGCAACCTCGGCCAGCAGAGCGGGTGAGTCGTTGTCGCCGCAGACGACGATGCGCCGGGCCGCTCGGGAGGCCTTCAGGTAAGTCAGCGTGTCGAGCACACGACCTTCATGTTCGACCTGCCGGCCATGGGCCAGATCACCCCACAGCGGCCCGCGCGGGATGCCGTCGGCTTGCAGGCGCTCGGTGTCCAGACGCGGCTCCGGGTTGATCTCGGTGAACACAAAGCCATAGCTCGGCACCCGGTGCGACAGCTCTACGGTAGTCACCGCAACCTGCGCGCTGCGCCAGTCCTGCAGCGTTTCTACCGCCAGCAGATGCAGCTCGAAGGGCAGATAGGTCTGGCTCACCGCCAGGCTCAGGCGCAGCCACTCATGCAGTGCCAGCGGCATGATCAGTTCGAGCGGTTCGCTGCGCCCGGACATTCCCGCGCTGGCGAGCAATCCCGGCAGCCCGTAGCAGTGGTCACCGTGGACATGGGTGATGAATATCCCGCGCAGATCACGCATCGACAGTGATGTGTGCAGTAACTGATGCTGGGTGCCTTCGCCGCAATCAACCAGATACCAGCTTTTGCCGGACGCTTCGATGACTGCTGTCGCGCTGACGTTGCGGGCCTTGGTGGGTACCCCAGACGAGGTGCCCAGAAACTGCAGGTCCATTGCAGGATCCTCTTGGGTTCGGAGGGCTATTTTAGCCTTGCGTTGGCTGACTGATGAATACTCTCAAAGCAGGTTTGAGCGTTTTGGCTGTTAGGAAAAGTCTCCGACCGTAAGACTTTTCGCTCAATGTAGTAGGGCGCATCCTGTTCGCTTTTGGCGGGGAAAAATACCGGTCAGCAGCTGCTAGTTTCCCTGGCTCAACAAGCACAGGGCGTTTGCAGATGCGCGTGATAATTGACGGTAAAGGTCAAGCTGTCGATGGCGATGATACGACAACGGGTGCGGTGTGCATCGCCACGGGTGATGGCTACATCTGTGATGGGCGCATGGTCCTGCGTGTCGGCGACAAGACCACGGCCTGCCCGTTGTGCGCCGAACCAGGCACCGTTGCCGAAGGCGCGCCGTGCTTTATCTCCGATGGCAGCGAAGTGGCGGTCGATGGTTCGCTGGTGCTGTGCGCTTGCCCGCCCGGTACCAACCGAGTTGTAGCGCCACCTGACTTTGTTCCACCCTGGCGGGAGACAAGGTCTTCGCGCGTGGTCGGCCCAGGCGCGCAGAGCTTTGGTCAGCCTGTGCACTTCGTTGACAGCCGGCCGTATATCAATGAGCCAGGCTTCCATATTGTCCAGCGCAACATGTCCTTCCCGCAGGTGGTGCTGCATTTGGCTGAGCAGGACAGCACCTTGCCGATCTCGCGCCTGCAGATGCTCAACCCGACGTTCCAGCAAGGCTTCAAGGCCGGAGAGATTTTCGTCATTGGTGACCCCGACAACGGCGACGCCTGCACCCGCGAAGAAGCTCAACTGATGGCCGCCGCACAGCAGGCCCGCGACTCGCTGGCGCTGCTCGACTACGACGAAGCCGAATTCATGATGGAGCACCAGGCTGAAATCGCAGGGCTGCTGACAGGCGCCAGCCAGTCCATGGGTGTCGGTAAGGATGTACTGGAGCAAGGCCTGAGGCAGGTCCGGGCGACATTGCTCGAAGTCGACCAGTTACACAAACAGCAGTTCGCCAAGTTCGGCCACCTGAACAGCCCGGAGTTTTTTTCTAATCGACAGAAGTTGCTCAGGCAGCTGGATAGACAGTTGAAGGCGGCGTTTTTGAACAAGCGATTGAACCTTGGCCCTTACGAGCGTCTTCGTCGTGATTTGAAGATTTCTACCAAAAGCCTGGTTCATCATTGGTCAAAAACCGGTGGGCCGGGGCAGATTCCGGGGTATGCCACGCATTTGGATGAGGTGGCGAAGGCGGCCAAGTACGTCAAGTATGGCGGACACATCGGCACAGCCTTGGGAGGTACATCGTTTTATTTGAAGGTGGAGGAAGTATGTCGAGCGGGCGAGACGGAGGAGTGCAAGCGGATTCGGTTTACAGAGGCGGGTAGTTTTATAGGCGGACTCTCTGGCGGATCTCTCGGTGCAGCCGGTGGCAAGGGAGCCGCTGTAGCGGTATGTGGCTTCGCTGGTCCTTATGCCCCTGTTTGTAGCCTAGTGATGGTGGGCGCCGGTGCAATAATCGGTGGTAAGTATGGTGGGTCGCTTGGAGAGGTGGGAGGTGAGGTTATCTATGAGGAAACAACACAGTGATGAATATCCCTGAATCATGGTCGCTAGACCTAAAGCTGTGGCTCTTCGTGACCCCATTTGTATTGATGTGGGCCGGGATGGGTTTGTATGTGTTTGTGATTCTGAGTCGGGATTTCAAAGGTCTGCAACAGATCGTCTCTACCAATCCGAGATTAATTATTGTGATGCCGAGCAATTTTCGAGCGTTTCATGATAGGTGGTGGTTCGTTATAAATTTTTCTTGGTTGCTTCACTGTCGTCGTCTATATATACGGCGCGGTCAAATCACTGATGAAGATTTGAGGCTTATCCCTAGGGGCTTGCGTATTCGTCTTAATGTCGGAGGGCTGCTGATGTGTGTAGGGTTCGCGTGGATGCCGCTACTTCATTTAGTTATAACGTTGTGGTGAACCCGTCGCGGCTGGTCTGCGTACCTCTATCGGTGATTTGCTGTGAGTTGAGGTCGGGTGTCCCTGTGGAAAGTCTTTTAGTCTGAAAGAGACTGGGGAATCACATTTTTCAATGTTATAGCTTGAGGGTATCAGTGAGTGAATTAAATCTGAATGATTGTTGTCGAAAAGAAGCTGGAACTGTAAGTATATAGGTCGGAAGGTGTCGTGACACGTTAGCCCCTTCCGACCTATATCATCTAATCCGCCTTACGCCACACCAACTCACTCACGTCATACCCTTGCTCACGCGCCGTAGTCAGCAATTTCTCACGCGTTTCACTGCTGATGGTCGGCGTGCGCGACAGCAGCCACAGATACTCGCGGTTCGGGTGGCCGACCAATGCAACCTGGTAATCCTGATCGTGGTACAGCACCCAGTACTCGCCCTTGGTCAAGCCGGGCAGGAGCTTGCTGAACCAGTTGTCGAACTTGACCCAGAGCTTGTCGGTCTTGCCCGGCACCTGTGGTTCTGCGGTGCCGTGGACTTCGTTCCACTTGCCGTCTTCTTCACGGCAGCGATTGGTGACGTCGATCAGGCCGTCGGCGCGCAGACCGTATCGCGCTTCTGACTGCACGCAGTTGCGCTGGAAGAACATCGGCAGGCGGGCGACTTCATACCAGGTGCCCTGGTAACGCTGCAGGTCGACCTGCATGGTTGCCGGCGGTTTCTGGTTGTCGCTGGAGCTTGCGCAGCCGGCCAGCGCCAAGGCCAGGCATGACAGCAGCAAAGTGTTGCGTAGGATCATCAGGCACCTCCTGGAAACAGTCGAATGGTTTGTCTGCAACGTTCGAACCCAACGCGCTGGGAAAGTGCCGATGTGCGGCCCAGCAGGTTGCAACATCACCGTGGAGCCAGCCATTGAGTTGTGCAAAGCTTTGAGTATAGGGTAGCCGCCCACCATCGCCCGAGGTCTCCATGGAACTGCGCCAATTACGCTACTACCTCGGTGTACTCGAACACGGCAGCCTCGGCCGCGCCGCCCTTGAGCTGGGTGTTGGCGCTTCGGCGTTGAGCCAGCAGCTGTCCAAGCTCGAAGGTGAGCTGTGCACGCGGCTGTTGACCCGCACCAGCACCGGCGTGACGCCGACTGCGGCCGGTTTGGCGTTCCAGCACCATGCCCGGCTGACACTGCGTCAGGCCGAGCACGCTGTGCTGGCCGCGCAGAGCGGGCGCATGAGCGGCTATGCCAGCGTTGGCCTGGCGCCCACAACAGCATCGATCCTCGGCCTGCCGCTGATTGCGCGCATGCGCGAGCGTTATCCAGACGTGCGCCTGCATCTGGTCGAGATGCTTTCGGGTTATCTGGTCAACCAGCTCAACGCGCGCCATCTGGACCTGGCGGTACTGTTCCAGGCCGATGTGGGGCCGCGTTTGAGCCTGCGACCGCTGCTGCAAGAGCGCTTGTTTGCGTTGGTGCCAGCGGCGCTGGTGCGGGCGGAGTGGGGCGATAGCCTTAGCCTGGCACAGCTCAAGGATCTGCCGCTGGTGTTGCCCAGCGCCCAGCACGGTTTGCGCACGACACTGCGTTCAGCCTTCGAGCGGGTGGGGCATGAGCCTGACATCGTCATGGAGATCGACGGCCTGTCGTTGTTGATGGACGCGGTGTGTGCCGGCCACGCCGCAACCATCCAGCCAGGCGCCACGGTAGCGCGATCGCTGCAGGCGGGGCTGAAGGTGTTCGAGATCAGCGATGCCGACGCCGAGCGGCGCAATGTGATGGTCAGCCTGGCCGAAGACGAACTGTCACCGGCGGCACTGGCCACGCGCATCGTGCTGTTCGACGTGGCGCGTGAGCTGGTCGAGCAAGGCCGTTGGCCCGGTGCACGGATGCTCTCGACCTGACCCTTTAGCAAAACTGCAGGCCCCTGTGCCGACAGCCCGTTTCGCCGTCCTGGGCAGCGCTCTAAAGTCGCCGCCATCGCGAGGAGCAACCGAACGCCCGTCTCCTCGCTGAACAGGAGGCGATATGATTGATGTGCTCGTCATAGGGGGCGGCAACGCAGCCCTGTGCGCTGCGCTGATGGCGCGCGAGGCCGGTGCCAGCGTGCTGTTGCTGGAAGCCGCACCGCGCGAATGGCGCGGTGGCAACTCGCAGCACACGCGCAACCTCAGGTGCATGCACGATGCGCCGCAGGATGTGCTGGTCGAGAGCTACCCGGAAGAAGAGTTCTGGCAGGACCTGCTCAAGGTCACCGGCGGCATGACCGATGAAAAGCTGGCGCGCCTGGTTATCAGAGCTTCGGCGACCTGCCGGGACTGGATGCGCAGCCATGGCGTGCACTTTCAGCCGTCGTTGTCCGGTGCCCTGCATACCGCGCGCACCAACGCCTTTTTCATGGGTGGCGGCAAGGCGCTGGTCAATGCCTATTTCCGCAGCGCCGAGCAGCTCGGCGTAGGTGTTCGCTACAACGCACCGGTCAGCCACATCGAACTTGACGGTGATCGTTTTGTGGCCGCCCATATTGGCCCTCGTCACGTCGATGGTCGCGACCTGCCCGCCGAACGTATCGAGGCGCGGGCCTGTGTGCTCGCCGCCGGTGGCTTTGAGTCCAATCGTGAATGGCTACGCGAGGCCTGGGGCCAGAACGAACGTGGCGAGTGGACTGCAGACAATTTCCTGATCCGTGGCACACGCTTCAACACCGGCGTGCTATTGCGTGGCTTGATGGAGCAGGGCGCCGACACCATCGGCGATCCGACCCAGGCGCACATGGTTGCCATCGACGCGCGTGCTCCGCTGTATGACGGCGGCATCTGCACCCGTATCGACTGCGTGTCGCTTGGCGTGGTGGTCAACCGTGACGGCCAGCGCTTCTACGACGAGGGTGAAGACTTCTGGCCCAAGCGCTATGCCATCTGGGGCCGCCTGGTCGCACAGCAGCCAGGGCAGGTGGGCTTTTCGATCATTGACCAAAAGGCGCTCGGGCGTTTCATGCCGCCGGTGTTTGCCGGCACCAAGGCCAATACCCTCGGCGAACTGGCACAGCAGCTCGGCCTGCCCGAGGGCGAATTCGTCGCCACCGTGCAGGCCTACAACGCAGCCTGCCAGGTCGGCACGTTTGACCACACTCGGCTTGATGACTGCCATACCCAAGGCGTGCAACCGGTCAAGAGCCATTGGGCGCGCCCGCTGGATACCCCACCTTTCTACGGCTACCCGTTGCGCCCCGGCGTGACCTTTACCTACCTGGGCCTGCGCACCGATCACACCGCCGCCGTGCACTTTGCCGGCAAGCCCAGCCCGAACTTGTTCGTTGCCGGTGAAATGATGGCCGGCAACGTCTTGGGCAAGGGCTACACCGCCGGCGTCGGCATGTCCATCGGCACCGCTTTCGGCCGGATTGCCGGCACCCAGGCGGCGGCAGCGCTCGGCTATCACCATCCTTCCAGCGAGATTACCCATGACTGCGCAACTGCTTGAACCGCGGCTGGTCGAGCCCAGCAAGGGCCACGGCGAACTGATCGCCGTGCTGAATGTGGACGAAAGCGAAGTCGACCGGCAGATGCGCATCTGTAATGCCTGCCGTTATTGCGAGGGCTTTTGCGCGGTGTTCCCGGCAATGACCCGGCGGCTGGACTTCAACAAGGCCGACATCCACTACCTGGCCAACCTGTGTCACAACTGCGGTGCCTGCTTGCATGCCTGCCAGTACGCCGCACCGCATGAGTTTGCCGTAAATGTGCCGAAGGCGCTGGCCACCGTGCGCGGCCAGACTTACTCGGACTACGCCTGGCCAAGCGCGTTCGGCCGGCTCTACCGGCATAACGGCACGCTGCTCGCCAGTGCACTGGCAGCCGGGTTGTCGCTGTTCCTGCTGCTGGCGCTGCTGGTCAATGGCACGCTGCTACCAGGGCGGCTGGCGGGGGATTTCTATGCGGTGTTCCCGCATAACACCCTGGCGTTGATGTTTGGCGTGGTCTTCGCCGCGGCCATGCTGGCGTTGAGCATCGCCGTCAGACGCTTCTGGCGCGAGGTCGCACCGGCAGACAGCCCGCCCGCAAGCAAGCATGCTGCGGTGGTGGAAGCCTCGACTGCGGCGCTGACACTGAAGTATCTGGACGGTGGTCATGGCCAGGGCTGCACCAACGAGAGCGACCGCTACACCTTGTGGCGCCGGCGTTTTCATCACCTGACCTTCTACGGTTTCATGCTCTGTTTTGCGGCGACGGTGGTCGCCACCGGTTACCACTACCTGCTGGGTGAAATGGCGCCTTATCCGTTGCTCAGCTGGCCGGTAGTGCTGGGTACTGTCGGCGGTGTGGGCCTGGTCATCGGCCCTGTCGGCCTGCTGCTGCTCAACCTGCGCCGCGACCCAGCGCATGGCGATGTCAGCCAGCGGCCGATGGACCGCGCGTTCATCCTGCTGTTGCTGCTGGTCAGTCTGACTGGCCTGGCCTTGCTCGGCTGGCGCGACACCGGAGCGATGGCCATCTTGCTCGCGGTGCACCTGGGCTGCGTGATGGCGCTGTTCCTGACCTTGCCCTACGGCAAGTTCGCCCACGGCATTTTCCGCAGCGCGGCGTTGCTCAAGTTTGCCATCGAAAAACGCCAGCCCGATCCGCACGGCGTGGGGGGCGAATGACGTCCGCTCAGTACCAGCGCAAGCCAGTCGCCGTGCACGGCTCAGCTGTTCGGCCATTTCTCCAGCAGAATGGCCACGAACTTCTCGGCAGCCGGCGACAGCGAGGCGCCGCGGCGGTAGACCAGGCCGAGAGTGCGGGTCACCTCTGGCTCGCTCAGCGGCACGCTGACCAGGGTAGGGTGGTCGGCTGCCGGCATGGCCAGGCTGGGCATGGCGGAGACGCCAAGGCCAGCCTCGACCATGCCCAGCGACGTCGACAAGTGCTGCACCTCATAGAACCACTTGGGACGCCAGCTCAGGCCGGACAAGGCATGGTCGAGCAGCATCCGGTTGCCGCTCAAGCGGCCTACGCCGATCAGGCGATAGTCGGCCAGTTGCGTCCAGGTCACCGACGCGCGGCTGGCCAGCTCGTGGTCACGGCGGCAGGCGAGGACGAACTTCTCCTCGACCAGCGGCACGAACTCAATGTCCGGGTGCTGGCCACTCATCATGTTGATGCCGAAGTCGGCTTCACCGCGCAGTACGGCCTCAAGCCCGTCGTTGGCGCTGAGATCGAGCAGGCGAATACGGATCTTCGGGTATTGCTCGTTGTACAGGCGAATCACCGACGGCAAAAAGTAGAACGCTGCCGTCGGGATACAGGCCAGGGTCACCTGGCCGGTCTGGCGTTCGGCCAGTTCGCGGATGCTCAGGATCGAGTCCTCGAAGTCATCCAGCAGGCGCCTGGCCTTGGGCAGGAAGTCGCGGCCGACACTGGTCAGGCTGACCCGGCGCGTAGTCCGTTCGAGCAACGGCGTACCCAGGCCTTCTTCTAGCTTCTTGATCCGCCGGCTCAGTGCCGGTTGAGACAGATGGAGCACATCAGCAGCTTCGTGGAAGCTGCCAAGTTCGGCGATTTTCACGAAAGATCTTATATCCTGGAGCTCATATTCCATGACGATTCTCTTCAGCAGTCCACGACTTGATTCATTTGCTGCACGCAATAATAGCTACGATCTTTGCATTGGATTGATTTATCGGTCCCTGTCACTCTTGTTTCCAACACATCAATACCCCCTATTGATCAACAAGAGTCAGTAGTCATGCAACGAATTCCTTGTGTTCTGATGCGCGGCGGTACCTCCAAGGGTCCGTTTTTCCATGCCTGGGACTTGCCGACCAACGTGGTCGAGCGTGACGAAATGCTGATCAACCTGATGGGCTCTGGCCATGAGCTGGAAATCGACGGCATCGGCGGCGGCAGCCCGCAGACCAGCAAAGTGGCGATCCTCAGCCCCTCGCTACATGCCGATGCTGATGTCGACTACCTGTTCGTTCAGGTCATGGTCGCTCAGCGCCGCGTCGATACTGCACCTAATTGCGGCAACATGCTCTGCGCAGTCGGCCCATTCGCCATCGAAGAGGGCTTGGTCAAGGCCACCGAAGGCAAGACCCTGGTGCGCATCCGCAACTTGAACACCGGAACCTTCGTCAACTCGCTGGTGGAAACCCCCGGCGGCATCGTCCGCTACGAGGGCCGCACTGCGATCGACGGCGTGCCGGGTACCGCAGCGCCGGTGCAGTTGACCTTCCTCGACGCCGTTGGTAGCAAGACTGGCAAGCTGTTCCCCACCGGTCAGGCCAGCGATGTGATCGATGGTGTCGAGCTGACCTGCATCGACATGGCCATGCCGATGATGATCATCGAAGCCAGCAAGCTTGGCGTTACCGGCGGCGAAAGCCCGGCCGAGCTCGAGGGCAACAGCGCGTTGATGCAAAAGATCGAAGCGCTGCGGATCAAGGCCGGCGCGGCGATGGGCCTGGGCGATGTCAGCGGTATGGTCATCCCCAAACCCGTGCTGATCTCGCCCGCCAAATTCGACGGCACCCTGCAGGTGCGTTACTTCATGCCGCACGACTGCCATCGGGCATTGGCCATCACCGGCGCCATAGGCCTGGCGACGGCCTGCGTCAGCCCAGGCACGGTGGTCATGCAGATGCTCGGCGAGCGCGCCAATGGCCTTACTCAGGTGCGCCTGGAACACCCGAGCGGCAGCATCGATATTGCCCTGGAACGCACCGAAGGCAAGCCGATTCAAGCCTCGGTGGTACGCACTGCCCGGCGGCTCTTCTCCGGCTACGTCTACGCGCCGTCCGTGCGCAGGCTCGCCGGCTGATCGCTTTAAACGCTTTGTTTAACGATTGACATACAATCGCTCGCTGCCTTGCCGGGCATCGAGCGAGTCAGGCGCCGTCTGCCCGGCAGACGTGCACATTTACAATAAAAACAAGAGATACAGACATGCTCGCACTCCTCGGTTTGGTCATGGTAGTGACGTTCACCTACCTGATCATGAGCAAACGCTTATCCCCAATCGTGGCCTTGACGGTCGTGCCTATCGTATTTGCGGTGATCGGCGGCTTCGCCCCGGAAACCGGCAAGATGATGCTCGACGGCCTGAAAATGGTTGCGCCATCTGCAGCCTTGTTGCTGTTTGCCATTCTCTTCTTTGGCCTGATGATCGATGCGGGCTTGTTCGATCCGCTGATCCGCAAGATCCTCAAAAGGGTCAATGGCGACCCGCTGAAAATTGCCATCGGCACCGCGCTGCTGTCGCTGCTGGTCGCACTGGATGGTGACGGCACCACCACCTACATGATCACCTGCGCCGCGATGCTGCCGCTGTACAAGCGCATCGGCATGAACCCGATGATTCTGGCGACCATCTCGATGCTGTCGCTGAGCATCATGAGCGGCATGAGCCCATGGGGCGGGCCGGCTACTCGCGCCATCGCTGCCTTGGGCCTGGACGCCACCCACTATTTCATCCCGATGCTGCCAACCATGATCGGCGGCGCCGCCTGGGTTGTGTTCACCGCGTTCCTGCTGGGCCGTAGCGAGCGCAAGCGCATTGGTAACATCAAGCTCGAGTCCGGTGGTGGCGACTGCTACATCAAGGCGATCCTGGAAGACACCCCGCACAAGCGTCCGCGCCTGGCCTACGTCAACCTGGTGCTGGTGATCGCGGTGATGACTGCGCTGGTGCTGGGTGTGATGCACGCGGCGATCCTGTTCATGATCGGCTTCGTTGCTGCGCTGATGATCAACTACCCGCAGCTGGACATCCAGAAAGAGCGCATCCTCGCCCACTCGGGCAATGCCATGACCGTGGTCCTGCTGGTGTTTGCCGCCGGTATCTTCGCGGGCATCTTCTCGGGCACGAAGATGGTCGACGCGCTGGCGCAGACTTTGGTTGACTGGATCCCGGATGCCTGGGGGCACTGGTTCCCGCTGGTGGTGGCGATCACCAGCATGCCGCTGACCTTCGTCCTGTCCAACGATGCCTACTACTTCGGCGTGGTGCCGATCCTGGCCAACGCCGCTGCTGCATACGGCATCGACCCGGTGGAAATCGCTCGCGCCTCGGTACTTGGCCAGCCGGTACACCTGATGAGCCCGCTGGTGGCTTCGACCCTGCTGCTGGTGGGGATGGTTGACCGCGATATCGGCGACTTCCAGAAAGCCACGGTTAAATGGGCGGTGTATACCTCCCTGGTAATCACCGCCCTGGCAGTCCTGACCGGCGCCATTTCGTTCTTCGCCTGACCTTGTTGGACGGGCACCGCTCGGTGCCCGCGCAGCCCTTCAAAAAACAATAAAAGAGTCCTCTGACATGCAATCACTCCTTCTGCGTGGGGCCGCCTGCGGCCTGTTCTGCGGCTGCCTGCCTGCGGCCGTCGCCGGCGGTTTTATCGAAGACAGCAAACTCAAGCTGCAACTGCGCAATGTCTACTTCAACGAGAACTTCCGTGACGAGCAGGGCATGACTGCCCGTGCTGCCGCCACTGCCAAGAGCGAGCGCACCGAATGGGCGCAGGGCTTTTTGCTGGATTACCAGTCAGGCTTCACCCAGGGCACCATCGGTGTTGGCCTCGATGCCATGGCGCTGGTCGGGGTCAAGCTCGACTCCGGTCGCGGCCGCAGTGGCACCGGCCTGTTGCCCGTGCATGACGATGGCCGCGCGGCCGACGAGTTCGCCAGCGCGGGTGTAACCGCCAAAGCCAAGCTGGCCAATACCGTGGTCAAGCACGGCACCTTGCTGCCCAAGACCCCGGTGCTGGTGCATAACGATGCACGCTTGTTGCCGCAGACCTACCAGGGCACTCAACTGGTCAGCACCGATATCGATGGACTGACCCTGACTGCCGGCCAGCTGGACCGCTTCAAGCAGCGCGATTCGTCCGACAGCACCGGGCTCTATGTCGACGGCTATCGCGGCGACGAGACCGGCGATTTCCGCTACGCCGGTGCTGACTATGCCGCCAGCAAAACACTGCGCCTGAGCTACTTCCATGGCGAACTGGAAAACTTCTACCGCCAGGACTTCGCCGGTATCCAGCACGACCTCAAGCTCGGTGGCGGCGTGCTGACCAGCGACCTGCGCTACTTCAGCAGCCATGACAGCGGTTCGGCCTACGCCGGCCGGATCGACAACGACATGCTCAGCGGCCAGTTGGCCTACGCCCACAGCGGCCATACCGTAGGTGCCGGTTACCAGGTGCTCAACGGCGACGCCGGGCTGCCGTACATCAGCGGTGCGACCGTGTACTCGTTCAGCAACGTCGGCATCGGCAAGTTCATCGAGGAAGAAGAAAAGACCTGGATGGCCAGCTACGCCTACAACTTTGCTGCAGCCGGTGTGCCAGGCCTGACCTTCATGACCCGCTACCTGAGCGGTGACAATGGCCGTTCCGGCGATGCTGGCCTGAGCGAGTGGGAACGTGACATCGAGCTGGCCTACGTGGTCCAGTCGGGCACCTTCAAGGGGCTTGGCATCAAGGCACGTAACTACGTCTATCGCGCTGACTTCGCCCGCGGTCGTGACAGCAATCGGCTGTACCTGACCTACGACATTGCGCTCTGGTAAACGCGCAGCAGGGGTAAGCGGGTTTCAGGCCTTGGCCAGGCGGATGATCTGTCTGGCGCAAAAGGCACCGGTAATGATCACGGCAAACAGGCGCAAGGTCTGCATTGCCAGCACCAGCCCGACATCTGAGTGGGTTTCCACCGCAATGATGGCCATGGCATCCAGCCCGCCTGGGCTGGTTGCCAGGTACATCGAAAGAAAATCATGTCCAGTGACCCATGCCAGCAACCAGGCGCAGCCGGCGCACAGCGCGATCAAGCCGGTCGCTCCGGCGATCATGGTCGGCAAGCGGCTCCCCACATAACGCACCGTGGCACGATCGAAACGCAGGCCTACGTAGCATCCGATGGCGCCATAGGCAAAGGCCAGCAACCAGCCGGGCAGGGTGATCTGCATCAGGCCACTCAGTTGCAGCGCACTACCGATCAACAACGGTGCCAGCAGCGCGCCCGCAGGCAGTTTGGCGGCCAGGGTTATCCCGATCACAATCACTGCCAGGCATGGCAGCAGTTGGTTCAGCTGTACCGCAGGGGTGCTGGCGGCTGGTACCAACGCCTTGCTGGCGATATCGCCGGCGCCAAGCAAGTGGCTGACCAGCGCGCCGATCATTACTACGCAGACGACCCGCACGTATTGCATGGTTGCCACTACCCGAGGATCGGCACCGTGTGCTTCCGCCATCGAGACCATCGCCGAAGCTGCGCCAGGGGCTGTGCCCCAGGCTGCAGTCGCGGCCGAGATACCGCCGTAACGTACAGTGGCCAGGCCTACCATGGCGCTCAACAGCACAGTGAGCAGCGTGGTTATCAGCATCACCGGCCACGACTGCGCCAAGGCCGCCAGTACCGTCCAGCTCATCGAGTGGGCAACCATCAGGCCGACGCAGCCCTGGCCAAAGCGAAACACCTGTTTGTGCAGGCGCAGCCCGGTGCCACTGACGCCAAAGGCGATCGCGGTCAGCATCGGCCCGAGAAACAATCCTGCAGGCACTGCCAACGCATGCAGTAGTTGGCCGCTGGCGGCAGCACAACCGATCAGGGCCAGCCAACGCAGGATCAGCAGGGGATTTGATAGGAACAACTGCACGTGGTGATTCTCCTCGACCCGGTAACGGCGCTTACTGGAGAAAATTATCGACGGCGCAATCGATCAAGTCTATTTTCTACTTTCGATGAACCTATAACTGAAATTCATGAATCATGGACCTTCGCGACCTGACTTACTTCGCCACCATCGCTGAGCTTGGTCATCTTGGCCGGGCTGCCGAACGGCTCAACCGCAGCCAGCCCGCCTTGAGCAAAAGTATCCAGCGGCTGGAAGAATCACTTGGCACGCGGCTGTTCAAGCGCGATGGCCGGCGTATCAAGCTGACCGACGTAGGCGAGTTGCTGCTTGAACGAGGTCGGCAATTGCAGCTGAACATCGCCGAAACCGAGCGCGAGGTCCGCGATTTTGCCGGTGGTCTGATTGGCAACATCCGCCTCGGTTGCGCGGCGAGCATGGCTGAGTACTTGTTGCCGCGGCTGACCGAGTCGCTGTTGCAGCGCGCGCCCGAGCTGACCTTGCAGCTGTCCATCGGCCAGGACGATCTGCTCAAGGAGTCGCTGCGCTCGGGGCGGTTGGATGCCATCATCTGCCCGCTGATCGTCGATGATCCGCACGTCAGCAGTTACCCGATCCTGCAGGATGAGGCCGTGGTGGTAGCCAGTGCCGACCATCCACTGTTTGCCGCGCCGATCACCTTGCACAGCCTTTGCCAATACCGCTGGGTGCTGCCGGCGATCACGGTCAGTTCCAGGCGCTGGATCGACAACGTGTTTGCCACTCGCCATTTGCCGATGCCACAGGTGCAGATCGAAGCCAACAGCATCTCGATGCTGCCCCGCCTGATCGAGCGCACCCGGCTGCTGAGCTTTGTAGCGAGGGAAACCCTTGAGCACGGCCACGGTATGTCGCGCTTGCGTGCGGTGACCCTGGATGAAAGCACCATGCACCGCACTGTGGCGGTGTCGATTCGCGCCGAGGGCTATCTGCCACCGGCCGTGGCCGCGATGGTCGAATTGCTCAAGGAACGCGGGCGCAGTTTTTTCGGTGACAACTGAACGGGCCGATCAAGCAGTGCTTGTTGCAGTCCACACCGCCAGCTCGTAGCCGTCCGGGTCGATGAAGTGGAAGCGGCTGCCGCCGGGGAATGAGAAGGTCTGCCGGCTGATCTGCGCGCCAGCAGCCAGCAGCCGCTGCTGAGTCGCATCCAGATCGTCGGCGTACAGAATCACCAGCGGGCCGCCGGGGCGTACCGGTTCGCCGGTAGTGAAACCGCCGCTCAGGCGACCGTCACTGAATTCGGTGTAGGTCGGGCCGTAATCGACGAAGGTCCAGTCGAATGCCTTGGCGTAAAACGCTTTGCTGCGGGCAATGTCGCTGACATTGAATTCGATGTTGTCGATCTGCCGGTCGTTACCGCGAACAGTCATGATGGCTTCCTTGCTCGGTCGTGAACTTGAAGCCGTGAGCATGAGGGCTTTTGGACAGCTTTGTCCACATAGCTCATGCGTGCTCAACCTCGAAGCCACAGGCTCCATGCCGACAATCAGATGACTTTTACCGCCCGGCCAATAAACTGAATCGGCCCAGTCGGCTTGCCAGTCTTCGATCCGCCGGCATTCTCCAGTGTCAGTTCGAACAACTGGTTCGCTTCAAGCGGCGGCAGTTTGTCCAGCGGCACCGAAATCTTCTCCCCTGGCTGGACCAGACCTAGCGAGACCGGCCCTTGCCAGTCATCACCCTTGGTCCAGAACTGCAGGGTTTTGTCGGCCGGCACAGTGACTTGGCCGAGTGGAATCAGCTCGACCTCACGCGGACTGCTGGCCTGAATCACCCAGCCCGGGGCGCGGTCTTGCGGGGCGACCAGCACGACCAGATAGGAGGTCTGCGGCGGCGTGACAGTCTGGCTCGACAGCGCCACGGCCATCACCAGACATGCCGCCAGGCCAGCACCTGCCAGGCCACGCCACAGCGGCAGCAGGTTCCACCAGGAGGTGTTCACGCTGCGTTCGGGGGCTGCTTCACGTGGAGCGAGGTTGTCCAGGCTGCGGCCAATGCGCTGCCACAGTTGCCTCGAGGGTTGTTGCGCCGGGGCGAGGGCAGTCAACTCCAGCAGGCGTTGCTCCCAAGCATCGATAGCGGCGCGCAAGGCACCGTCATAGGCCAGGCGTTGTTGCACGGCGTCACGTTGCTCGGCGTCGAGCGTGCCCAGTACGTATTCACCGGCCAGTTGCTCCAGCTCATCGGCGTTGCTCTGGTCGTTGTTCATCCCATGCACTCCCGCAATGCTGCCAGGCTGCGTTTGATCCAGGCCTTGACCGTGCCCAGCGGCGTGCTCATGCGCTGGGCGATTTCTGCATGGGTGCAGCCGTCGACGTAGGCGTGCAGGATGCAGTCGCGCCGCGCCGGCTCCAACTGCTCCAGGCAGTGGTAAATCCGCGCCGAATGCGCCTGCGCGGTAAAGTCCACTGGCTGCCACTGCGCAGAGGCTTGCAGCGCCTCGTCGTGTTGCTCATCCAGAGGCACCTGGCGGGCGCCATCACGCACGAAGTTCAATGCCAGATGCCGGGTGACGCTGTAGATCCAGCCACGTGCCGAACCTCTGTCTGGGTCGAAGCTTGCGGCATGCGTCCAGATGCGCACGAAGGCGTCATGGACGATGTCTTCAGCGACCGCCGGTTCGCGTGCGATGCGCAGGGCGACCCCGAGCAAACGCGCGCTTTCCTGCTGATACAGCTCGCGCAGGGCTCTACGATCGCCTGCAGCGCAGGCCAGCAGGCAACGTTGATAATCAAACGCGGTTTCAGGCAAGGACAAATTCTGTTCAGCCATTGGCAAGGGGTGCGGACCCCAGCCGGCTGGCCGGGGTTTGTCGCAGAGCTTAGACGACTTTTGTAGTCAGCACTTGCCGCGCACGTCGATCACTTGGCAGACCAGAAGATGTAGTCGGCCTGATATTTGACAACCTGTTTCTCACCCTTGTTGGCGGCAGTGCATGCGCTGGCGGGAGCTACGCCGCCTTTGGTCGCGGTGCGCTGAATGTAACTCACGCCCTGCATCGCGCCTTTGCCGTCGGCGGGGTTGGCCTTGACCAGCTGGTAGGGGATGTCGCCTTTGCTGGCTGGGGAGACGGCGACCTGGGTGCCGGTGACTTTCGAACCATCCTTGGCCTGCCAGGTTGCAGGTGGGCCAAAGTAGTCGCCGACTGCTTTGCCCTTGCGGTCATTGAGCACGGCTTTGGGGCCGACGAAGAACCACTCGGTCTGGCCGGCGGCATCTACCTTGTCGCGGCACTCGTAGGTGATCTCGCCTACGCCGACGGTTTCCATCATCACTTTGTTGCCGTCCGGCACCTTGACTGCATCCGGCAGGCCCATTTGCGCCTGGGCGGTCTGCATGAACAGGGACAGGCCGCCGATGGCCAGGGAAGCGCTGATCAGGCTGAGAGTACGTTTGCCATTCATGGTGTATCTCCTGGTGAGTAACCGAGTGGCAGCGATGGGCTGCTGACAGTACTACCCGCCAGGAACGGGTTTGGATGCAGGCTGTTGAAAATATTTTTTCACGCGAGATCAAACTCGCTACGCGCACGCTCAGGACGGCTTGGCAGCATCGCTGCCTGCAACTGCTGGCCTGCTGAGTGCTGAAAACTGAGCTCCTGATCGACGGATCGATCCTCGACGATGCGGCCATCCGCAAGCACCATTACACGCTGGCAGAAGTAGCGCACCAGGCTCAGGTCGTGGCTGATCAGCACGAACGCGGTGCCGGTGTCGCGGCGCAGTTGCTCAAGCCGCTGCAACAGTTGCACCTGCAACACCCGGTCGAGATTGGACAGGGCTTCATCGAGCACCACCAGCTGGGGTGAAATCGCCAGAGCTCGAGCGATATTGGCCCGCTGCAATTGACCGCCACTGAGTTGTTGCGGCAAACGCTCGGCGTGTTCGGCCGACAGGCCCAGTTGCTCCAGCAACTGCAACACGCGCTGGCGTTGGGCTGCTTGGCTGATCGTGCTCAGATGACGCAGGGGCTCAGCGATGCTCCAGCCAATCGAGCGCTGTGGATTGAACGCGCTCGGCGCGTCCTGAAACACCAATTGGACGGCGCGCTGAAAATCGCGCGCCGCCTCGCCACGCAAGCGGCTGACGTCCCGCCCGGCGAAGCTGACCTGGCCCTGGCTGGGCCGCTCAAGCCCGAGCAGCAGGCGGGCGAGAGTGCTTTTGCCGCTGCCGCTGCTACCGAGCAGGCCGGTGGTCTGGCCGGCCTCGAACTGTACATCGATGCCTTCCAGCACCTGCAGCCACTTACCTCTGCCGAGCAGCCCGCCACTGCGATAACCGTGTTCAACTTGCTGTACTCGCAGCAGGCTCATGGATGACCCCCGGTCAGCAGATGGTGCGCGTCTAGCAGTGTACGGGCGCTGGCGCTCGCGGGTGCGTCGAACAGACCTTGGGTGTCTTGCCGTTCGACGATGCGCCCGGCGTCCATCACCAGCACGTGGTCGGCGCAGCGTGCGACCACGCCCATGTCGTGAGTCACCAGCAGCACGCCTAGCCCGTGTCCTTCAACCAGCTCCATCAACAGTTCGAGGAAGCGTGCCTGGCTCAGTGCATCGAGGTCGCTGGTCGGCTCATCGGCCAGCAGATAAGGGGTCTGCGCCATCAAGGCCAAGGCGATCATCATGCGCTGAAGCATGCCGCCACTGAGCTGGAAGGCGAACGATTCGAGCACCCGCTGGTGATCGCCCAAGCCAACTGCGGCAAGGCATTCGATCATTTGCTGACGGGCATCGGCGCCATGCACGCCACGCAGCTTGAGCGTTTCCTGAGCATGACTGGCCATGCTCCGCACTGGGTTGAATGCGCTGCGCGGGTTTTGCAGAACCAGGCTCGCAACGTGCCCGCGCACCTGCGCAGGTGCCAGCGAAACGCCGTCTAGCAACAGCTCGCCACCGCTACGCAGCAGGCCCTGCGGCAGCAGATCAAGCATGCCCAGACAGCTCAGCGACTTGCCCGAACCGCTGCTGCCAACCAGCGCGCAGACCTTGCCCCGGTGCAGCTGCAGACTGAGTTGATCGACCAGCAGCGTGTTCCGGCTGGCAACGTTGAGGGTGCGCAACTCGAGGGTGGGGGTGGGCATCTAGTGGCGCTCCTGAGCAGGGTCGAGGCGGTCGCGCAGGGCGTCGCCGAGCAGGTTGAAGGCCATCACCGAGAAAAAGATCATAAGCCCCGGCCACAGCAGCAGTTGCGGATGGGTCCAGATGAACTCCTTGGCGTCGTTGATCATCACCCCCCACTCGGCAGTTGGCGGCGTCACCCCAAGGCCGAGAAACGACAGCCCGGAGACGTGTAGCATCATATGGCCGATATCCATAGTGGCGAGCACCAGCAGCGGCCCGGCGATGTTGGGCACTACATGCTGGCGCAGCCGGCTCCAGCGCGAAGCGCCGGCCAGCCGTGCTGCCAGCAGGTACTCGCGGCCACGCTGGGCGATGACCAGGCCGCGCACCATCCGCGCGTACCAGGCCCAGTGGGAGAGAGCGATGGCGACGATGACATTGGTCAAGCCGGTGCCGAGCAGGGTGACGAAAAAAAACGCCAGCACCAGCGTGGGGAAGGTCATGAACATGTCGCAAATACGCATCAGCAGCAGGTCCAGCTTGCCGCCGACAAACCCCGCGACGCCGCCGACCAGCAGACCTAGTGCCAACACCAGGGACAGCGTCAACAGCACGCTGCCCAGCGACAAGCGGGTGCCGACAATCAGCCGCGAGAGCAGGTCGCGGCCAAGGTGGTCGGTGCCCAGCCAGTGACTCATGCTGGCCGGTTGCAGGCGTTGGCCGACGTCGATCAAGTCCGGATCATGTGGTGCCAGCCACTGGCCGAACACTGCCAGCAGCACTAGCAAACTGACCAGCAGCGCGCCTGCCGCAAGGCTCCAGCGAAGTCGCAACGGTTTGTGCGGCACCGCGGCAAAGGCGCTCATGCGTCGACCCCCTGCAGGCGGCTGCGCGGATCAAGCCAGGCATAGCAGATATCCACCAGCAGGTTGCACAGCATCAGCAGGCCGGTCAGCAGCAGGGTAAAGCACTGCATCACCGGGAAATCCCGGTTGAGCACCGCCGATACGGCAAAGCGGCCGACCCCGGGCCAGGCAAAAATGGTTTCGATCACCAGCGCACCGCCGATCAGTTCGCCAACGTGCATGCCGGTCGCGGTCACCAGTGGCAGCCAGGCATTGCGCAGGATGTGCCCGCGCCACACCCGCCGCTCGGGCAAACCCCGGGCACGGGCGTAGGTGACATGCCGTTGGCCGCTGGCTTCAAGCAGGCTTGCACGCAGCAGGCGGGCGTTGATCGACATCGACATCAGCGCGATCGCCAGTACTGGCATCACCAGCTGGCCGGGGCTGCCGCGGCCCAGCGCCGGCAGCCAGCCCAGCCACAGCGAGAACAGCGCAATCAGCAAAAACGCCAGCCAGAAGTTTGGCATCGACACGCCGATGAAGGTCACTGCGCGCACTGCGTGATCTGGCCAGCGCCCCTGCCAACGCGCCGCCAGCAGGCCCAGCGGCACTGCGAAGAGCAGGGTGCAGGCCAGCGCCAGGCCGCCTAATTGCAAAGTCGCCGGCAGGTAATAGAGCAGATCGTCAAGCACCGGCCGACCGGTCAGGTAAGAGATACCGAAATCCAGCTGCAGCGCCTTGCACAGCCAGATCCAGTATTGCTGGTACAGGGGCAGATCCAGCCCCAGCGCCTGGCGCACTTCAGTGACTGCCGCGTCGGTGGGCGGGATATGCGACAGGCGCAGGTAGTCCAGCGCAGGGTCGGTACTGCCCAGATGCAGCAAGACAAATACCAGCAACGACACGGCCAGCATGACCGGTACCAGCAACAGTAGGCGCAACAGGATATAGCGCAGCATCGGTCAATGTTCCTGGCTGGGAGTCATGGCTTCGAACGGCACATCGAACAGGGTGCTGCCGAACTGCACGTGGTCGACCACGTCGCGGCGCAGGCTGATCGCAGTCAGGTAGGAGATCGGCACATACACCGCCTGCTCGTGCAGGGTGGTGAGGATGAAACGGTACTGCTCGGCGCGTTGCTGTGGGTCGGTGCTGGCGAGTACCTTGGTGATGCGCTGGTCGAGTTGGTCCTTGATCGCCAAGCCACGTTGGGCCATGTAGTCGGCATGGCCGGGGTAGCGCATCGAGCTGACGAACGAGTGTGGATCGTAGGGCGCGCCCCAGGTGTCAGCGAAGATCATGCCGAAGTCGCCTTCGCGCTGGCGGCTCACCAGCGCACCTTCCTCAACAGCGCGCAGGGTAATCTGCATGCCAAGCTTGGCCAGCTCGCCCTGGAACACTTCGGCGAGGCTCTTTTGCAGAGCGCTGGTGCCGAGGAACACCAGTTCGACTGCCAGTGGCTCGCCACCCTTGCTGCGCACGCTTGCCCCGGGCACCAGTTGCCAGCCTGCAGCATCCAGTTCGCGGGCGGCGAGGGCAGGGTCGTAGGCATACGGCGCAAGGCCGAGGTCGGCATAAGGCAGGTTGGGCGCGAACAGTGTGTCGGCGCGGGGCTCCAGGCCATACAGAATATTGTCGATGATCGCCTGTTTGTTCAGGCCATGGTTGATCGCCCTGCGCACCGCCAGGTCGCGGGTTGCGCCTCTGCCAGTATTGATCGCCAGGCTGCGAGTCGCCAACGGTGCTGACAGTGCACTGGCAAAGCCCTGATCGCGCAGACGCACAAAAGTACTGGCGGTGATCTCGCCGGCAGCGCCCTGGATCAGGTCGATCTGCCCCGTCTGCAGAGCCAGCGCGCGGCTGTTGGGGTCGGGGATGACTTTGACCAGCACCTCGCCGTAGGCGGGTTGCGCGCCCCAGTAATACGGGTTGCGGGTGAACCGATCAAATTCGCCCAGGCGGCTCTCGACCCGCTGCCAAGGACCGGTGCCGACTGGCTCGCCAGGTTTGGCCAGCGGCGCACCGAAGCGCAGTGGGCGTACCTGGGCCAGTTCCATCAGGGTCGGGTAGTAGGGGTGTTTGAGGAACAGTTGCAGGGTCCGCCGGTCGGGCGCTTCGACCCGCTCCAGCGTAGTGACCAACTCCAGCCAGCGATGGCGTTTGCTGTTGGCCAGCACCGCATCCAGATTGGCCTTGGCGGCAGCCGCATCGAACGGCGTGCCGTCACTGAAGCGCACGCCGTCGCGCAGGGTGAAGGTGTAAGTCTTGCCGTCGTCGCTGACGTGCCAGCTACTGGCCAGCCAGGGTTCGACCGTGCCGGCTGCGGTGTAGCGCACCAGCGGCTCGTAGACCATGGCCTGTGCGTACATCTGGTCGGGTGCGTAGCCGCGCGGGTCGAGCGGGCCCGCATTGACCGGCCACGAATAAACCAGCGTTGGTGCCGCGCGGCCGGCGTGCGCGCACAGGCTGGTAGCCAGCAGCAAGCCCCAGAGGGCGGACTTTAATGTGCCGGAGGACTGCTTCACAGGTGGGACCCTATCTTGACGGAGGCCGTAGCCTAGAGAGGTCGCCGGGGGGAGTCCAGACAAAATCACTGGCCTGCAGGTAACAAAATACGACTACAGCACAAGCTGATTGCGGTGCATTACTTGTACGCGCCTGGTGAGAACCACAAAGAAAAAAATCGAACTCGCGCCCCGGCTTGCTTGCCCACTTCCTAGCTAGTGAATAATTCCCGCAAGGAGACAGCAATGCCCAGTTCAGATGGCAAAATCCGCTACGCAGTGGTTGGCGGCGGTTCGATCTCACAGGGTGCATTCATGCCTGGGGTCGGCCAGACCGACAATTCGGCGCTCGCTGCACTGGTGACTGGCGACCCTGAGAAGGCCCGTCAGCTGGCCAGCCGCTATCAGCTCAAGGCGTGGGCCTACACCGATTACGCAGCACTGCTCGCCTCAGGTGAAATAGATGCGGTTTACATTGCCACGCCCAACTACCGCCATCGCGAGTTCGTCATCCCGGCGCTGGAAGCCGGCATTCATGTGCTGTTGGAAAAGCCCATGGCGGCCAGCGATGACGACTGCGTGGCCATCCGCGATGTGGCGCAACGCACAGGCACTAAATTGATGGTCGCCTACCGTTTGCATTGTGAGCCAGGCACGCTGGAGATGATCGAGCGTGTGAATAGCGGCGAGTTTGGCCAACCACGGTTGTTCACCTCGATCTTCACCCAGACCGTCAAGCCGAGCAATCACCGTGCCCACAGCGGCTTTGCCGCAGGCCCGGTAGCTGACATGGGCCCATACCCGCTGAACATGGTGCGCCAGCTGTTCAATGCCGAGCCGATCGAGGTCAGTGCGCAGGGCAGCCATTCTCCAGGCAGTCGGATCGACACCTGGGACACTGTCAGCGTGTCGCTGCGTTTTCCTGACGAGCGCCTGGCGCAATTTACCGTCAGCTACTGCCTACCCGACTCGGAGCGTTTCCAGTTGCTTGGTAGCGGGGGCGAAATCGAAGCCTCGCCTTGCTATGGCTATGGTGAAGATGTCGCGATCAGCTACCGCGCAACCCTCGACGACACCACCCGCGTGCATGTGCATCCAGTGGTGGATCAGTTTGCTGGCGAGACGGCGTACTTTTCTGATTGCATCCTCAACGACCAGGCGCCGGAGCCAGACGCGGAGGAGGGATGGCGCGATGTCCGCGTGATCATGGCAATCGAGCGGGCGTTGATCACCGGCCAGGCGCAGATGCTCGAGCCGCTGCCGGCCAGGCGCCTGCCGCAGCGTGAGCAGCGTCGCGCGTTGGCCCTCGCCGAAGTGCCGCCCTATGTGAATACCGAATCGCCTACCGAGTAGTCAGACGCCCGGGCCTAGGCTTGGGCTGGCCGCGCAGCCTGCTTGCGGATTGCGCGCGGTCTGGTTGATCAGCGAGGCCAGCCGCATCAGGTTGCGCTGATGGGCCGTAACCACTGCATCGATTGATGCGCCGGCCGGGCTTTGCACCACACTGCGACAATCCAGGCTGGCGCCTGCGGCGACCCGCAGGCGCCACTTGGTATCCAGCAGCGCGTATTGGCCGGGCACGGAATCAAAGCGCTGCACAATGATTCTTACCGAGCGTTGCTGGCCAGGCACGCCACTGCTTAGTTGCTCGGCCAAGGCGCTGCGCAGCTCATCGGCCAGGCTGGCGCCCCACCATTGCGTTTCCAGAATGGCCAGCCCGCTGGCACCTTGGCGGACCACGATCTGGGCACGGTCGACCTGCGCGGGCACGCTGACGCTTTCGATGGCGATCTCGCTGCCGGCCGGGGAGCGGCTGACCTGGGTTGGCATCAGCGTGTGAAACTGGATCGGCTCGCTGCGACACGCTGCCATCAGCGCCAGCGTGACGAGCAGCATGAGCTTGCAGGGTGAAGTCATGGCTATCGCTCCGGGTCAGTTGCGCGGCGGGCCTTGTAGGTCGATTGGTGGCGCATTGCTTGGTCGACCACGGATCAACGCCTCTGGGTTACGCCCCAGGTAATCGGACAGATCGCGCAACGAGCGCGACATGCGCCCGAGTTCGTCGAGGGTCTCACTGAGCTTCTCACGCTGCGGCGAGTCTTCAGCGAGGGTGGCGCTGGCCGACTGCAAGGTCTTGCTGACATCCGCCAGGGTGCTCTGCACCCCCGGCAGGGTGCGGCTGTTGAACTGCATCAGGCCTTTGCGCAGCTCGACCAGGTTGCCGTCAAGGTTGCCGGCGATGCGCTCGACCGGCAGCTTGTTGATTTTTTCCAGCATCGCCTGGAGTTGCTCCTGGAGGATTTCCAGGCTGCCGGGCAGGGTCGGGATCGCAATTGGCCTGGCGTTCAGGTCGAAGGCGACCTTGGGCGCCTTGGGGAAGAAGTCCAGGGCGATGTATAGCTGACCGGTCAGCAGGTTGCCATTGCGTGCCTGCGCGCGCAGGCCGTTGGCAACGAACGAACTGAACACCTGGGCGGTGGCGGTCATGTCATCCGGATCATGCTTGAGCGCTTTGAGCATTTTCTGGTGCGCCTGGCCCAATCGCTGCGCATACACCACGATGCCGACGTTGATCGGGAAGCTGCGTTGCACTTCATCAAAGTCCAGATTGACCGAGACCACTCGGCCGATCTCGATACCGAGAAACTCCACCGGCGCGCCCACTTTGAGGCCGCGCATGGCCTGGTCGAAACGCAATGTCAGGTACTGGGCTTTGCCGCTCGGCGGGGCCAGCGCGGTTTGCTGATCATCGAACAGCTCATAGGTGCGGTCTTCGGCGGCGGCGCTATCGTTGGGGCTGTACTCCGGTGCGCGGAAGGCGATGCCGCCAACCAGCAGGGTCGACAGCGATTCAGTCTTGATCGCCACGCCGTTGGCGCCGACGTTGACGTCGATGCCGCTGGCGTTCCAGAAGCGCGTGTTGTCGGTGACATAGGCGTCGTTGGGGGCGTGGATGAACACTTCGATATTGACGCCTTTGCCGTCGGCATCCAGCGCGTAGGCGACTACCTGGCCGACCGGGATCTTGCGGTAGTACACCGGCGAGCCAATATCCAGCGAGCCGAGGTCCTGGGTGTGCAGGGTGAAGCGCTTGCCGGGTTCGCCGTAGGTGATCGGCGGCGGGTTTTCCAGGCCCTTGAAGCGCTTGGCGCGGCCCTCGGCCTGGCCGATGTCGGCGCCGATATAGTCACCCGACAGGAGCGTATCGATACCGGACACGCCGCCGGCGCCAATGCGCGGGCGTACCACCCAGAACTGCGAGTCTTCGCGGGTGAAGCCCTCGGCTTGCTTGTCCAGCTGGACGGTGGCGTTGACGCTGCGTTGATCATCGCTCAGGGCCACCGCCGCAACGTGACCGATGACCACGCTGCGGTATTTGACCTCGGTCTTGTTCGCCACCAGGCCACTGCCGGTCTTGAAGTTGAGGGTGATGGTCGGGCCTTCCTGCAGTTTGCTGTGAATCACCAACGACAGGCCGACCAGTACCGCCACCAGCGGGACCAGCCACACCAGTGACACGCTGAAACGGCGCGTCTTGATCGGTGGCGGTCCCGGTTCTGCCGGTGCTTCAGTGGCGGGCGACTTCATCCATGGCCTCCTCAGGTCCTGCTTGCCAGATCAGACGCGGGTCAAAGCTCATCGCCGCGAGCATGGTGAACACCACCACCAGGCCAAAGAACAGAATCCCCACGCGCGGCTCGATATCGCCCAGCGCCTGGAACTTGACCAGCGCTGCAACCAGCGCCACTACCAGCACGTCGAGCATCGACCAGTAGCCGATCAACTCGACAAACCGGTACAACTGCGAACGCTCGCGGCACGCCCACCGGCTGCGCCGTTGGACGGTGATCAGCAGCAGCGACAGCGCGACGAACTTGACCCCCGGCACCGCGATGCTGGCGATGAAGATGATCAGCGCGATGTCCCACGCGCCGTGCGCCCAGAACTCCAGCACGCCGCTCATGATGGTGCTGTCGGCACCGTCGCCGAGCATGGTCGTCTTCATCACCGGCAGCAGGTTGGCCGGGATGTAGAACACCAGCGCAGCCAGCATGAACGCCCAGGTGCGGGCCAGCGAGTTGACCTTGCGCCGGTGCAGTGGTGCGTCGCAGCGCGGGCAACTGTGTGGCTCGTCGCGCATGTCGCAGGCCAGGCCGCAGCTGTGACACAGGCACAGGTTGAGCTCGGCGGCCGTCGGTGGGCGATTGCTGACAGTGCGGTTCACGGCAGCGCCCACAGTTCGCGGATATCGCGACCAGCGATGCGGATCAGCAGCAGGCTCAGCGCGGCGAGGGCGAACAGGCCGATACCGGGCAGCACCGCCAGCATCCCGGCCAGCTTGAACACCGCGACCATGGCGCCGAGCAGGCAGACTTCGAGCATGCTCCACGGGCGCAGGGTTTCCAGCCAGCGCATGCACAGTTTGAACGCCGGCGCGCGGCGCTGGCTGAGGGCAAAGGCCAGCACCCAGATCAGCAGCATCAACTGAAACGCCGGCGCGATGATGATGGCGATGGCTGCGACCATGGCAATGAAGGTGATGGGTCCCTGGCTCAGCGCCAGTACTGAATCCCACAAGGTGGCGCTGTTTTTCAGGCCCTGCAGGCTGATGGTCATGATCGGATAGAAGTTGGCGAACAGCCACAGCATGGCTGCGGTGATGGTCAGCGCCAGGCGTTGTTCCACCGTCAGGCCGTTGTAGCGCTCCAGCACGCCGGCGCAGCGCACACACAAGGACTTTTGATGTTTGCCGAGCACAACCTGCTGATAAACGCAGTCGCAGTGCTCGCAAATGATCAGCTGGGCGGTGCTGGCCATGGTCGCCATCGCATGAGGCAGGGTTAAGTGAATATAGAAGTGCTGGCTTATTCGGCAACTTTTTCCTAGAGGTAATCCGCTGACAACGGGTGATGCCGGCTGAACCTCGACCCCGTTCTGCAAATCCACTGGCTGACGGGCAAGTCAAGCAGGGAGGGGCTGATGATTTATCTGGGTTGTGCCGGCTGGAGCATCTCACGTACTTACGCTGCACAGCTGGCAGGCGAGGGCAGCCATCTGCAGCGCTACGCCCGCCAGCTCACGGCGGTAGAGATCAACAGTTCGTTCTATCGACCGCATCGCCCAGCCACGTATGCGCGCTGGGCAGGTGCGGTGCCGCCGGGGTTTCGCTTCTCGGTCAAGCTGCCGCGTGCCATCAGCCATGAACGGCGTCTGGTCGATTGCGCGCAAGCTTTGGCTGAGTTCTTTGCACAGTGCACGGCGCTCGGGTCAGCGCTGGGTTGCGTGCTGGTGCAACTGCCGCCGTCGTTGGCTTTCGAGCCGCTGCTAGTGGAGCGTTTCATGGCTGATGTGCGCGAGGTGTATCCAGGGCCTGTGGCATTGGAAGCGCGCCACCCCAGCTGGGCCGAGGCCGGAGCGCTGATGGAGCAGTTGCAGGTGGCACTGGTGGGCGCAGACCCGGCGCGCTTTGCCCTGGACGCGCAGCCGCGTGGCTGGCCAGGCCTTGCGTACTGGCGCCTGCATGGCTCACCGCGTACCTATTTCAGCGATTACCCCAGCACCTGGCTGCAGGCGCTGGGGCCGCAGTTGCTGGCCCGCGCCGAGTCCGGCTCGGCGACCTGGTGCATTTTTGACAACACGGCAGGCGATGCAGCCTTGGGCGATGCCCTTGAACTGCAAACGCTACTGGGTAGTTGAGCACAGCACACTTTGCAGAAATGGCGCCGTCCGGCTTTGCTTGCAGCGGGCGACCTCGGCGGGCGCGCCGCTGGCGACGACCTGGCCACCCGCAGTGCCGGCGCCAGGGCCGATGTCGATGACCCAGTCGCTTTGCGCCACCACACGCATGTCATGCTCGACCACCACCACCGTGTGCCCGCCGTCGACCAGCCGGTTCAGTTGCAGCAGCAGGCGGTCGACGTCCTGCGGGTGCAGGCCGTTGGTGGGCTCATCCAGCACATACAGGGTGGCGCCGCGCGCGCTGCGTTGCAGCTCGGTGGCCAGCTTGATCCGTTGCGCTTCGCCGCCGGACAGCTCGGTAGCCGGTTGGCCAAGGCGCAGATAACCCAGGCCAATATCGGCCAGCACCTGCAAGCTGCGCCGCACGGGCGGCTGTTCGGCAAACACCTGCAGCGCTTGTTCGACGGTCATGCCGAGCACATCGGCAATGCTCATGTCCTGCCAGGTCACTGCCAGCGTTGCCGGGTTGTAGCGGGCGCCGTGGCAGGTCGGGCAGGGCGCGTAGACGCTGGGCATGAACAGCAACTCGACGCTGACAAAACCTTCGCCTTCGCAGGTTTCACAACGGCCCTTGGCAACGTTGAACGAGAAACGTCCGGCGTCGAAGCCCTGCGCCTTGGCCTGTTCGGTAGCGGCAAACAGTTTGCGGACGTGATCGAACAGCCCGGTGTAGGTGGCCAGGTTGGAGCGCGGGGTACGCCCGATCGGCTTCTGGTCGACCTTGACCAGCCGCTTGATCGCCTCCAGACCGGCGACTATGCGGCCGCTGCTGGCATGCTCAGGCTCGTCTTCCAGGCTCTGTTCGTCAGGCTCTGCGGCTTGCTCCGGCTGGCCTAGGTGAGCGCTGACCAGTTCCAGCAGCGCCTGGCTGACCAGGCTGGACTTGCCCGAGCCGGAGATCCCGGTAACCGCCGTGAAGCAGCCCAGCGGGAACTGCGCACTGAGGTCCTGCAGGTTGTTGCGGGTTACACCCTCCAGTGCCAGCCAACCCTGGGGGGCCCTTGGTTGCTGATGTTGCGGCCCGGCCTCGGCGAACAGATACGCGCGGGTACACGACTGCTCGATCTCGGCCAGGCCCGCTGGCGGGCCGCTGTAGAGAATCTGCCCGCCGTGCTCGCCGGCGGCTGGGCCCACATCGATCAGCCAGTCGGCGCGGCGCATGGTGTCCAGGTCGTGCTCAACCACAAACACTGAATTGCCGCTGCTTTTCAGCCGTTGCAGGGCCGCGTACAGCGCCTCGCTATCGGCCGGGTGCAAGCCGGCCGAGGGTTCGTCGAGTACATAGATCACGCCGAACAGTTGCGAGTTGAGCTGAGTGGCCAGGCGCAGCCGCTGCAGCTCGCCGGACGACAGCGTGGGCGTGCTGCGCTCGAGTGCCAGATAACCCAGGCCAAGGTCGATCAAGGTGTTGATCCGTTCCAGCAGTTCGGCGGCAATGCGCTGCGCGGCCAGGCGTTTCTCCAGCGACAGATTGGGCGTGTGGCGCACGTCCGGGCCGCCGCTGTGCGCCGGCTCGCCCTTGGCTGCGCGTTGCTGGCGGGCCTCGCGGGTTTGCTGATGGGAGAGGGTAGCGCCGCTTTGCTCTGCGTTGGCCAGGTAGTCGGGGTTGGCCACCGTGCGCAATACCACGGCCAGGTCCTGCAACGACAGTTGCGACAGCTCGGCAATGTCCAGGCCGGCGAAGGTGACGGTCAGGGCTTCGCGCTTGAGGCGTTTGCCGGCGCACAGCGGGCATGCACTTGGGCGCATGTACTGGCTGACGCGCTTGCGCATCTGCGCGCTTTGCGAGTGCATGAAGGTGTGCAGCACATAGCGCTTGGCGCCACTGAATGTGCCTTGATAACTCGGCTCCAGCTTGCGTTTGAGCGCTGTGCGGGTCTGCTCGGGAGTCAGCCCGGCGTACACCGGCACAGTCGGGGTTTCCTCGGTGAACAGGATCCAGTCACGCTGTTCTTGCGGTAGATCGCGCCATGGCTTGTCGATGTCGTAGCCGAGGGTGACGAGGATATCGCGCTGATTCTGCCCGCCCCAGGCCAGCGGCCAGGCCGCCACCGCACGCTCGCGGATAGTCAGAGAAGGATCGGGCACCATGCTCGCCTCGGTGACTTCATAGACGCGGCCCAGGCCATGGCACTCCGGGCAAGCGCCCTGCGGCGTATTCGGCGAGAAGTCCTCGGCGTACAGCATTGGTTGCCCGTCGGGGTAACTGCCGGCGCGCGAGTAGAGCATGCGGATCGAACTCGACAAGGTGGTCACGCTGCCCACCGAGGAGCGCGCACTGGGGCTGCCGCGTTGCTGCTGCAGGGCTACCGCTGGCGGCAAGCCTTCAATGGCGTCGACATCGGGTACGCCGACCTGATCGATCAGGCGCCGTGCGTAAGGCGCCACTGATTCGAAATAACGCCGCTGCGCTTCGGCATACACGGTGGAAAACGCCAGCGAGGATTTGCCTGAGCCGGACACACCGGTAAACACCACCAGCGCGTCGCGAGGGATGTCGACGTCGACGTTCTGCAAGTTGTGCTCGCGGGCGCCGCGCACGCTGACGAAGCCGGTGAAGGCGTGCTCTGGGGATGTGCTGCGTGGTGGCATGGAAGACGGCCCTGATCTGCTGAAAATAACACCTTGATGAGTAGGACCGCATCGGCCAATGGCCGTGCGGGTGAGTTTCAAATCCGGATCTACCCAGAAGTTTTTCTACTGGCTCTCGTGATTATTCATGACTGCTGACGAGCCTGCTCTCGGGTGTAGCCTTTAAGCGTCATCAATGTGTACTCAGGAGCAATCATGTCAGCAGACAAAGTAGCCATTATCACCGCCGGCGGCAGCGGCATGGGCGCCGCCGCCGCCCGCCGACTCGCCGCCGACGGCTTTCACGTCGCGATCCTGTCCTCTTCCGGCAAAGGCGAGGCCCTTGCCGCTGAACTAGGCGGTATCGGCCTGACCGGCAGCAATCAGTCCCCTGCCGATCTGCAAGCACTGGTCGATGCGGTCATGACCAAATGGGGCCGCGTCGATGTGCTGGTCAACAGCGCAGGCCACGGCCCACGGGCGCCGATTCTGGAGCTGAGCGATCAGGACTGGCAGCTTGGCATGGACACGTACCTGCTCAATGTAATCCGTCCCAGTCGCCTGATTACCCCGATCATGCAGCGCCAGCAAGGTGGGGTGATCATCAATATTTCTACCGCCTGGGCTTTTGAACCTAGCTCCCTGTTCCCGACTTCAGCGGTATTCCGCGCAGGGCTGGCCGCGTTCACCAAGATTTTTGCCGACGAATTTGCCGGCGATAACGTGCGCATCAACAACGTCTTGCCCGGCTGGATCGACAGCTTGCCCAGCACCGAGCAACGCCGCGACAGCGTACCGCTCAAGCGCTATGGCACCAGCGAAGAAATCGCCGCCACCGTGGCATTTCTGGCCAGTGAAGGCGCCGCCTACATTACTGGGCAGAACATCCGCGTCGATGGCGGCATTACCCGCAGCCTCTAACCGCTGAGCAGGCCATGGGCAAGTTCGCAGGAACCCCTCGGCGCTGGGCTGACTCAACCGGGAAACCAGCGCCGGGTAACTGCCAATGAATGTCTTCGATGCCTCCTTGCAGCCACAGGATGAACAGCGGATCTCGGCACTGTCGGGGTGGTATCACCTGCTTGAGGACCGCCAGCAGCGCATGGACTGCCCCAACACCTACCACGAGCGGCTGCTCTATCAGGCTGACGAAATGGACCGCCTGGGCTTGGTGACGTGGCAAGAGTGGCGTGACCTGAGGCTTGAGGCAGACAAGGCCTACCTTTGGGCCGTGCACGGTGGCGACTACCGCAACTAACTGTGCCACGGGGCCTCAACGACCCCGCACACATAGCTTAAACGGCGGGATTAGGCTGCCCTGTCGGCACCTCGTCATGCAGTGAAACCCGCGCAGTCTCCGGCAGCGCCAGGCCACCGATCAACGCCAGCAAGGCGATCACCACCAGATAAAACGCAGGTGCCAGGCTGCTGCCGGTCTGGCCAATCAGCCAGGTCGCAACCAGCGGCGCGGTGCCGCCGAACAGCGTGTAGGCAACGTTGTAGGTGATCGCCGAAGCGGTGTAGCGGGTGCGGGTAGGGAAGCTTTCCGACAGCAGCGCGGCAGTGACTACGCCACTCATCAGCGCACCGACCGCCAGCAGGATCACGCCGAGCAAGGCGCCGGACATCGACCCCGAGCTCGCCAGCCAGTAGGCCGGGAACACCGCAACCATCACCCACAGGCAGGTAAAACCAATGGTCTTGCGTCGGCCAATGCGGTCCGAAAGCAACCCGGCCAGTGGGCAGCCGGCAGCGGCGAACAGCAGTGCCACAGTGGTCACCAGCAATGACTGCGCGCGGGTCAGGTTGCCGACCAGTTGCAGGTAGGTGGCAAAGTAGGTGGTGAACATATAGAACGACAGCGCCGTCAGCGAAATGAACGCGCCGAGGTTGCGGATCGCCCGGCCGTGATTGCGCAGGGTCTGCTTGAGCGGCGAATGGCTGTGCACCTTGCCTTCGGCGATGGCCGCGCGGAACGCTGGGGTTTCCTCCATGCGCCAGCGCAGGTACAGACCGACCAGGCCCAATGGCGCCGCGATCAGAAACGGCACACGCCAGCCCCAGCTGTTCATCGCGTCACTGCTCAGGTTTGCCTCGAGGGCGTAGGCGATCACTGCTGCGCAGGCAAACGCCGAGAAGGTCGACACCGGCACGAAGCTGCCATAGAACGCGCGTCTGTTTTGCGGTGCGTGTTCCATCAGATAAGCGCATGCACCGGCGTACTCGCCACCAGCGGAAAAGCCTTGCAGGCAGCGCGCCAGGGTCAGCAACAGCGGCGCGGCGATACCGATGCTGGCGTAGGTGGGCAGCAGGCCGATGAGGGTGGTCGAGCCCGCCATCAGCAGAATGGTCATCGACAACACGCGTTTGCGCCCGAGCCGATCTCCCAAAGCACCAAACACGATGCCGCCCAATGGCCGCAAGGCAAAGGCCACGGCGAATACGGCAAAGGTTTTCAGCAGGCCGGCGCCTGGATCGGAGCTGGCGAAGAACTGGCTGGCGATCAGTGTGGCAAGGAAGCCGTAGACGGCGAAGTCGAACCACTCGACGAAATTGCCAACGGCCGAGGCCGCGATGACCCGGCGCAAGGTGGCCGGTGATACCTCATGGGAAGTGGACATGCGGATACGCTCCGATTTGCCATGGCAGCCTGATTGAAAGTGCCGCAGTCGGGCCGCAGCATCGTTGTTATGGCTATCAGTAGATCGGCAGGTTGCGCCGCGCGCATATTCGGGGGCGACACTGAGCTATCTGTTTCAACCAGCAGGCAAGCGGTTGCGCCGGCCTAGACCGGGAACACGACGCCGGTACGCGAAGCCGCGTTGCGGATATGCTCCTGCATGGCCCGCTGCGCGCCCAGTTGCGAGCGTCGGGCCAGGGCGCGGAGGATCTTGCTGTGCTCCTGCCAGGTTTCCATGGCCCGCTCCGGACGTATGAACGGCAGCTTCTGGCTTTCCAGAAAGATGTCCTGGCTGGCGGTGATCACATGCAGCATGGCGCGGTTGCCGGCGGCCTGCAGCAGCGCCTGGTGGAAGGCAAAGTCCAGCCGCGCTGCCGCTTCGAAGTTACCCGCACGCAACTCCTGGCGCATGGCCTCGACATTGGCGGCAAGCCGGTCGAGATCGTCGGCCGTCAGGTTCAGCGCCGCCTGCCCGGCGGCAAAGCCTTCCAGTGCATAGCGCAGTTGGAAGGTGTCGGCGGCAGACACCTGCTCGGCGTACGGCCAACTGAAGCCCACCGGGGTTGCCGGCACCGGGGCCAGCACGAACACGCCCTTGCCGGGCTGCACGCTGACCAGGCCCAACGCGCTGAGGGTCGATAATGCTTCGCGCAACGAGGCCCGGCTGACCCCCAGTTGCTCGGCCAGGTCGCGCTGCGAGGGCAGGGCATCACCGGGCAGATAACCACCGTCATCGATCAGTTTGCGGATTGCCTGCAAGGCGATTTCCGGGACGGCGCGGGGGAGGGTATCGAGCATGCAGTTCAGACCGGTCAGAGGGCAGGGTTCGACCCTTTTACGGGCAATGCGCGGCGCTGGCAAGCCTTGCTCCGTGCTGGCGCAGGGTGAACGGGCTTTGCACAAATGCAGGGCGCAGCGCGGCGTGCTTACCTCAATCAGCAGGCAACTGTTCAGACCAGTAAGACCGTGGCGCAGACGGGCTGGCCTGCTTTTGCGGGGTTTCGGGAGCTTTCTGGCATGGCCCGTGCACTTGTCCTGTGTAACTGCCTGTCCAGTTGCCCACTCTGACCCTGCGAGGCTCGTGCATGACCAAGTTCCGTACCCTGTTTCTGGCTACCCTGTTCTGCGGCGGTGCCCTTGGCGCAGTTCAGGCCCAAGCCGATGCGCTGGCCGACATCACCGCCCGTGGTGTATTGAAAGTCGCTGTGCCGCAAGACTTCCCGCCATTCGGCTCGGTCGGCCCTGACCTCAAACCGCGCGGCCTGGACATCGACACCGCGCAGCTGCTGGCCGACAAGCTTGGGGTCAAGCTGGCGCTGACGCCGGTCAACAGCACCAACCGTATCCCGTTCCTCACCACCGGCAAGGTTGACCTGGTGATTTCCAGCCTGGGCAAAAATCCGGAGCGGGCGGCGGTGATCGACTTCTCGAAACCCTACGCACCGTTCTACCTGGCTGTGTTCGGCCCGGCCGAGACCAAGATCGACAGCATCGATGCCATTGCTGGCAAGACCATCAGCGTCACCCGCGGCTCGATCGAAGATATGGAGCTGTCGGCAGTGGCCCCCAAGGGCGCAACCATCAAGCGCTTTGAAGACAACAACTCGACCATCGCCGCCTACCTGGCTGGGCAGGTCGAGCTGATCGCCAGTGGCAGCGTGGTCATGGCGGTGATCGCCGAGAAGAACCCGGCCAAGGTGCCGGTACTCAAGGTCAAGCTCAAGGACTCGCCGGTGTATGTCGGCCTGGCCAAGCAGGAGCCGGCACTGCTGGACAAGGTCAACGCCACGCTGGATGCAGCCAAGGCTGACGGCAGCCTCAATCGCAATGCGGAAAAATGGCTGAAGCAGCCGCTTCCGGCTGACCTTTAAGCCGCGCCTGGAGTTGCTGTTCGATGGCCTATCAATTTGATTTCGCCCCGGTGCTGGCCCAGGCTGACCTGCTCCTCAAGGGCGCGCTGTTCACCCTGCAACTGACGGTGGTCGGCACCGTGCTGGGGCTGGCCATCGGCGTGCTCGGCGCGGTGGTCCGGGCCTGGCGTCTGCAGCCGTTTTCCGCGGTGTTCGGGGTGTATGTGGAGCTGATCCGCAACACGCCGTTCCTGGTCCAGCTGTTTTTCATCTTCTTTGGCTTGCCGGCGCTTGGCGTGCGCCTGAGTGAATGGGAAGCGGCAGTGCTGGCGATGGTAATCAACCTCGGCGCGTACTCCACCGAGATCATCCGCGCCGGCATCATGGCCATCCCCAAGGGCCAGCTGGAAGCGGCTGCAGCGTTGGCCATGAGCCGCTTCGAGGCGTTTCGACATGTGATTCTGCGGCCGGCACTGGCCAAGGTCTGGCCGGCGCTGAGCAGCCAGATCGTGATCGTCATGCTCGGCTCGGCGGTGTGTTCGCAGATCGCCACCGAGGAGTTGTCGTTCGCGGCCAACTTCATTCAATCGCGTAATTTCCGCGCGTTCGAGACTTACTTGCTGACCACCCTGCTGTACCTGCTCATGGCCATCGGCGTGCGGCAGTTGCTGGCCTGGCTCGGCCAGCGCTGGCTGATGGGGAGACGCTGATGGACTTCACCTTGTGGGATATCGTCCGCAACCTGCTGACCGGCTTGCAATGGACCTTGTTGCTGTCGCTGGTGGCGTTTGTCTGCGGCGGCGTTGCCGGCTTGCTGTTGCTGCTCGCACGGATCTCGGAAAACCCTTATCTGCGCGGCCTGGCCCGGGGCTATATCGAGTTGTTCCAGGGCACGCCATTGCTGATGCAACTGTTCATGGTGTTCTTCGGCATCGCGCTGTTCGGCATCGACGTTTCGGCGTGGATGGCAGCAGCAATTGCCCTGACGCTGTTTACCAGCGCGTTCCTTGCCGAGATCTGGCGCGGTTGTGTCGAGTCGATCGGCCGTGGCCAGTGGGAAGCGTCCGGCAGCCTGGCGCTGAGCCGGCTCGAACAACTGCGCTATGTGATCCTGCCGCAGGCCATGCGCATCGCCATCGCGCCGACGGTGGGCTTCTCGGTGCAGGTGGTCAAGGGCACCGCGGTCACGTCGATCATCGGCTTCACCGAACTGACCAAGACCGGCGGCATGCTCGCCAACGCCACCTTCGAGCCGTTCCTGACCTACGGCCTGGTCGCCGTGGGCTACTTCATCCTCTGCTACCCGCTCTCATTGAGCGCCCGTTATCTGGAAAGGAGGCTGCATGCCCCTGCTTAGAGTGTCTGCGCTGCACAAGTATTACGGCGACAACCACGTGCTCAAGGGCGTTGACCTGAGCATCGAAGAGGGCGAAGTGGTCGCGATCATCGGCCGCAGCGGTTCGGGCAAGAGCACCTTGTTGCGCACCCTCAACGGCCTGGAGTCGATCAGTGACGGCGTCATCGAAGTCGACGGCGAGTACCTCGACGCTGCCCGCGCCGACCTGCGCAGCCTGCGCCAGAAGGTGGGCATGGTGTTTCAGCAGTTCAACCTGTTCCCGCACCTGAGCGTCGGCGAGAACGTGATGCTGGCGCCGCAGGTGGTGAAGAAGACCAGCAAGGGCGAAGCGCGGCAACTGGCTGAGCAGATGCTGGCGCGGGTCGGCCTGGGCGAGAAATTCAACGCCTACCCGGATCAACTCTCCGGCGGCCAGCAACAGCGGGTGGCCATCGCCCGTGCGCTGGCGATGTCGCCGAAAGTGCTGCTGTGTGACGAGATCACTTCGGCATTGGACCCGGAACTGGTGACCGAGGTGCTGGGGGTGGTACGCCAGCTGGCCAAGGAGGGCATGACCCTGATCATGGTCACTCACGAGATGCGCTTTGCCCGGGAAGTGGGCGACAAGCTGGTGTTCATGCACCAGGGCAAGGTGCATGAAGTGGGCAATCCGCGGGAGGTGTTCGCCGCGCCGCAAACCGCTGAGCTGGCCAACTTCATTGGTGCGGTGGCGCAAGCGTCCTGAGCTGCTCGACCAACTGAGCAGCTAGTGGCCGTGCTCTGCGATCTCAGGTTAGAGTTCGTGCTTGTGCCACTCACGGACCCTGTCATGGCCCAGAATATCTACGACACCCCTGCATTTTTCGCCGGTTACAGCCAGTTGCCACGTCAGACTCAGGGGCTCGCTGGCGCTCCCGAGTGGCCCAGCTTGCGCGCCATGTTGCCTGTACTCGCCGGCAAACGGGTGGTCGATCTGGGTTGCGGCTTTGGTTGGGCGTCGCGCTGGATGCGCGAGCAAGGCGCGGCCTCGGTGCTAGGCCTGGACCTGTCGCAGAACATGCTCGCGCGTGCCCGGCACGATACCCATGATCCGGCGATCGAGTACCGCATCGCTGATCTGGAGAGCCTCACGCTGCCAGCAGCAGCGTTCGATCTGGCCTACAGTGCGCTCACCTTCCACTACATCGAAGACTTGCCACGCCTGATCGCAACGCTGTACCAGGCACTGGTACCGGGCGGCCAGTTGGTGTTCAGTTGTGAACACCCGATCTACATGGCCGCTGCCGGCGCGCACTGGCAGCACGCCGAGAACGGCAGCCTGAGTTGGCCGGTGAGCCGCTACGCAGTTGAAGGCGAGCGGCGCAGTGACTGGTTTGCCAAAGATGTGTTGAAGTATCACCGCACCCTGGCCAGCACACTCAACAGCTTGATCGAGGCGGGTTTCCAGATTGCCCGGATCGAGGAGTTTGCACCGAGCCCAGAGCAGATCGAGGCCTGGCCGGCGCTGGCTGAAGAGCTTGAACGGCCAATGATGTTGCTGGTCTCGGCACGACGTTGAGGCACCATCAGAAACGCACGTCCATGGCCAACTCGAGCGTACGCGGCGCGCCCATGTAGTACTGCAGGCCGTATGCCTGCTTGGCGTAGACCTCGTCGGTGAGGTTGCGCACCCGTGCGGTCAGTGCGGTGTTGCGGTCGACCTGATAGCGCGCGAATGCACCGAACAGGGTATAGGCCGGCGCCTTCAACGTGTTGGCGTTGTCGGCGTAGACCGAGCCGACATAACGTCCGTCAACGCCCATCGACCAAACCGTATCGAAGCTGTAGGTCAGCCACAGGTTGCCGACATTGGCCGGCACGTTGACCGGCGCGTTGCCTTTACGCGATACCGAGACGCCATTGGCGGCCTCGTTGAACTCATCGTACTGCGCGTCGACATAGGCATAGTTGGCTTCGGCCAGCAGCGTTGGCGTGACTTGAAAACGCCCAGCCAGTTCGATCCCGCGTGAGGTCTGCTGACCGGCTTGCACCGTCAGGTTGGGGTTGCTCGAATCGCGCACGGCAAAGTCCTTGCGCACGATCTGATACAGCGCAACGGTTGCCGCGCCGCGACCTTCGAGAAAGTCGAACTTGCTGCCGGCTTCCCACTGCTCGCCCTTGGACAGATCGAACAGGCCGACGTTGGAATAGGTGGCGGCGGCCAACGACCCGGCCGGCAGGTCGGCAGCGGTGCTGTACTGCAGGTACACGTTGGCGCTAGGTGTCAGTTCATAGGTCAAGCCGACCCGCCCGCTGAGCGGTTCCCAACGGCGTTCAAAGTAGGCTGGGCTGGTGGGCGAAACCGTGCCGTAGTTGTCCACCTGCATTTCCAGGTAGTCGTAGCGCAGGCCTGTGAGCAAGGCCAGGCGATCGGTCAACTGCAGGCGGTTTTCAGCGAACACTGCGCGATTGTCGATCTGGTGATGGCGCTGGCGGGTCAGGCCGGTATTGACCCCCGGGATGTCACCGAAACTGCCAGGGTCGAAATGGTCTGGGTCGACCACGTCGCTCCAGCTGCCCGCAGTGGGGTAGAGGTCCTGGCGCATGCGCGAGTAATCCACGCCCATCGCCCACTGGCTCGACAGGCCAAGCAGGCTGTTGGCGTGGCGCAGTTCGATACGGTCGCCCAGTACCGTTTGCTCATGGCGCTGCAGGTATGGGCTGGCGCGCTGCACATTGCCCGCGGCGTTGTAGCTGTACCGCTCAAGGTTGCGGTAATCGCGTTGGGCGTCGTAGTGGTACAGGGTGTTGTGCACGCTGGTGGCGTCGCTGATCTGGTAGTCGAGCATCGACCGCAACCAGCGCACGCGCTGTTCATAGCGGCCGTCGGCGACGTTGTAGTTCTCGAAGCGGCGGCTGTTGTCGATCTTCATGGTGCTGCGCCCCGGCAGGATCGGCGCGCCCCAGTAGGGGCTGACTTCCTTGTCCTGCTGGTACTCGATGGCCAGCGTGTGGGTGAGGTCGGGGGTCAGCTCACTGAGCAAGGACAACGCCAGGCTGTCGGTATCGCGCTCATTGCGGTCGATGTATCCGTTACTGTGGCCGCGGCTGAAATCCAGGCGCACGAAGTGGTGGGCCTCGGCCGGGTTGCTGGCCAGCGCCTGATTGATACCGAAGGCGATTTCCGAATCGTCGAAGCTGCCATAGCGCAGGCGGCCATCGATGGTCTGCTGATCGCGGCTGGCCAGCTTGCTGATGTAGTTGATCGAGCCGCCGACTGCACCGGCACCATGCAGGAACGACGACGGCCCACCGATCAGTTCGACGCGATCAATGACCCAGGCGTCCACCGGGCGAGTAGCGCTGCTATAGCCGAGGTTGATGCCGTTGAAGAGCTGGGTGACCTGGTTCTGGGTGAAGCCGCGGTAGCTGACAAAGCCGCCGTAGCCGGGGTTGGCCGAGGCGTTTACGCCGGTCATGGCGTTGATCACGTCCTGGGTGTCCTTGGCCCCGCGTTGTTCGATCACGCTGCGGTCGGAAACACTGACCGAGGCGGGCGTTTGCCGCGCGGTCAGGCCGAGCTTGGAGCCGGTACGGATCGGCTCGTCCAGTTGCACGCCCGAGGGCGCTGCGCGGCTGGCGTCGATGCTGGTGGCGGTGAGTTCGATGGCCGAGTGGTCGGCCCAGGCAATACTGCAGGTGCTCGCCAGGAGCACCAGGGAAGTCTGGCGGATCATGTTGTTGTGGTTTCCACGCAAAAGTCATGGCTGAGCACACACCTGCGGGCAAGTGGCCCGGGCGGCTCAGACGAAGGTTGCTGGCGCTGCGTGGATGGCAGGGGAGGCGCGTGGGTTGAGGGCAGGGCGCACATAGCGTGGCGGCGGTTGGGCCCAGCTGCGCTGGACCATCGGCGACGGCGCGTTGCCGCGTTGGCGCTCGAACCACCAGCCGGTGCTGCTCGGTGCCACCGCTTGAACAAACGATGAGCACACCGGGCAGTCCAGCTGCGCCATGTGCTGATCACCGCTGGAGTCGCCAAGGTCGACCGCCGGCCCGTGCTCGCTGGACAGCGAACAGAAGCCACCGTTGAGCCCGGACAGTTGCAGGCCGCTCATCTGGCCGTGGTGCAAACCGCAGATCAATAGGCTGAAGAGGACGCTGGCATACAGCGCCCAGGCAGTCAGCGCGCGGCTCTGGCGGGGGATTTTCATGGCGGTGAATCTACCATCAGCTCAGCATCGCCTGAGTGCTGACTGCCTGTGGTGGATTGTCGCACCTGGGTGTCAGGCGGCGCGTTCCAATACATCGAGCAGGTCGACGAACTCGCGGGCCAATTTGTGCGTGGGTGCCAGATGGACCAGCGGCACGGCCGCCTGGTGCGACTCGCGCATCTTGATCGAGGCGCTCAGGTACACCGGCAGAATCGGCAAGCCTTCACCGCGCAGTTGCTCGACCAGGGTCTGGTGCAGTGCGGTGCGCCCGGCGTACTGATTGACCACCACGCCCTCGACGGTAAGTTCTGCATTGTGGTCGTGGCGCAGCTCTGCAACTTCGGCCATGACGTTGAGCAGTGCCTGGCGCGAGAAGCTGTCGCAGTCGAACGGAATCAGCAGGCGCTCGGCGGCAAGCAGGGCGCTGAAGGTATAGAAGTTCAGCGCAGGCGGGGTGTCGATATAGATCCGCTCGTAATCTTCCGACAGCGCGACCAGCAGCTTGCGCAGCTTGTTGATCTTGAATTTGCTTTCCAGACGGGTCTGCAAATCGGCCAGCTCAGGGCTGGCAGTGACCAGATGCAGGTTGGCGTAGCGTGTCTCGCTGATGGCCACACGGTTCTTCTTGCCTTCAGGGCTGGTACTGAGGGTCTGCCTGAAGAAGTCGGCAATGCCGGGGGGGATCTGATCGTTGCTCAGACCGGTCAGGTAGTAGGTGGCATTGGCCTGGGGATCGAGATCGACCAGCAGCGTGCGGTAACCCTCTGCAGCACTGGCGGCGGCGAGATTGCAGGCAATGCTCGATTTGCCCACGCCACCTTTTTGATTGAATACGACTCGACGCATGCTGCGGTTCATCCCTGAAATAAGCCGTGGGGCCATAGATGGCAGTTCAGAGACAATCCTATGAAGTAAACATGACAGTATTAAGACAAGGGTTGTTACATTTTGCCCGGTGCTTGAAACCCGCATCCTGAGCGAAGCCGGCACGCACGAATCGCAACTCGAACATGCCGGCGTTTAACGTGCAACGACCAGTGAATTAGCCGCCGCCACCGCCGCCTGCACCGCCGGAGCTGCCGCTACCGGAACTGCCCGAGCCAGTGCCGCTGCCTGAGCCGCCCATGCCACTGCCGCCGGTGCCGCCTTGGTTGTCATCGCTGTCAGTAGTGCTGCCGCCCATGCCGCTGCCACCGGTACCGCTGCCGTTCATGGTGCCACTGCCAGTGCCGTCACGCTGCATGGTGCCGGTGCCCGTGCCGTCACTGTTCATGGTGCCCGGGCCAACGCCGGTAGCGCCGCCGGTCTGGGTGCTTGGCGCGTCGTTGTCATTCATGTTGGTCGCGGCCATGGCCAGTGGCGCGGTGGCGCCCAGGCAGACTGCGAGACAAAGTGCATGCATCCGCTTCATGGTGTATCTCCCGTTCATGTGAGTACATGCATTGGGCCTTGCCTCGTCGATGAGGGTGCCCCGGGACTGACGGACGGTGTTCCAATCAAATGCCGGCGGCAGCGCCATCAACGTAGCGCTGATAGAAGTCGAGGGTGGCGAGGTTCTTGTGCTTGGCCTCGAACATGATGTCGAAGTCGCCCATGAAGCCCAGCGCGTAACGGTTGGTCCAGTCGTTCCACATGCGCTCGCTGTGCTGGTACAGATCACGCTTGTTGACCTGCTCCAGCAAGGCTGGAATCTCCAGCTTCTGCTGCGCGGTAAAGCCCAGTTCCTGCAGGCGCTCGGGCGGCTGCGAGTAGTGCATCACCGGGCGCACGCCGCGCCAGCTGGCGATGATCGGCGCCAGCCGTGGGTCGTCATGGGCGATGTAGTCGTTCTCGTGAATCCAGCAGTGATGGATATCCAGCACCACCGGCGCAAGGTCGGCCAGGCCCAGGCAATCGTCGACGCCGTAGGTCTTTTCATCGTTCTCGAAGGTGATGACATTGCGCGCCTCCTGCGACAGCCGCGGCCATACGGCACGAACGCCAGCGGCGCCCAAGCGCCCGGCAATGTGCACGTTGCACTTGAAGTCCTGAAAGCGCTGGCCGTAGCCCATCATGCGGATCATGTCGGCGTGGTACTCGAACTCGGCCAGGCTGTTCTCGACCACGTCGGGGCGGTCCGAGCCGAGTACGCAGTACTGGCCGGGATGAAACGACAGGCGAATATCCGCGCTGCGGGCAAACGCGCCAATCGCGCCGAGGCGTGTCTGCAGGTCAGCCTGAACGTTCGGGTTACGGTAGAACTCCGCCACTTGCGGGTGGCTGTAGAGCTGCAGCAGGTCGCTGCTCAAACGCACCATGCGCAGGGTTGGCGGCAGCTCCGCCACGTACGCCAGCAGGCGCAACTGGGCATCGAGATTGTGTTCGACCAGCTCCAGCAGCTTTGCCGCAGCGGCTTCGACGCTGGCGCTGTTGAGCCAGCGCAAGGTCGTGGTGCGCGGATTGAAGGCCTTTTCGATGGCCTCCAGTTCCTTGATCGCCAGGCTGCGATGCGGGTGGCGGTACATACAGGCAAAGCCCAGACGGGGCATGGTCATCTCCGGGTCGATGGGGCTGCAGCTTGGACATCAGCGCCGCGGCAAACGCTCAGTTCAGCTGTGCGCCGCCTCGCCACTGCGCGCGACCTGGACCTGATTGCGCCCGTTCTGCTTGGCCACATACAACGCAGCGTCGGCCTCGCTGAGCACCTCGGCCGGCAGGCTGCCAGAGTTGGCCTGCCAATGGGCTACGCCCAGCGACACGGTGATCGCACCGACCGCAGCGAGCGGTGTGTCCTGCACGCAAATGCGCAACCGCTGGGCAACCACGGTGGCGATCTCCAGGCTGGCGCCAGGCAGGATCATGATGAACTCCTCGCCACCGGTGCGGCAGAGCACGTCGACTTCACGGCAACAGCTGCGCATCAGCTCGGCCAACTGGCGCAGGGCCTGATCACCCACTGCATGGCCGTAAGTGTCGTTGATCCGTTTGAAGTGATCGATGTCGAGCACGACAGCGGCGAAGTTACGCTCCTCGGCCTTGAGCAGCGACAGGTTGTATTCAAGGCTGCGGCGGTTACCGAGCCCGGTCAAGGGGTCGGTTTGCGCGTCCCGGTTGAGCCGGCCGATGCGCTCCTGCAGCAGATTGAGGCCAAACAGCAAAGCGCGCTTCAACTCGGCCGCTTCGAAGTACCAAGCACGCACCTTGTGCAGATGTTCGGCCGTGCCAGGGCGGTCCAGCGCCAGCGCGCCCGCCGCCAGTTGCCACAGCGGCCGGGTGATGGCCAGGGCAAACCACCACAGGGCGAGAAAACCAAGCAATGCCAACGGCGCCGACAGTAGCACCACATTCAGAATCAGCTGACGCATTGGCGCTACTGTCTGGCTCAGCGGCTGCTGCGCGATAACGCCCCAGCCCGTGCTTGGCACTGTGGCAAAACCGGCGAGCATCTCCACGCCGGCACTGTTGTGGATCTGCCGGGTGCCCTCAGACAGGGCGGGGAGCTGATCGATCAGGGAATTACCCTCGACCACTGTACCGACCCGCTCCGGATCCGGGTGATAGAGCAGGCGCCGGTTGCGGTCGACCACGTACAGGTACGAGCCATCCTTGTAGTAGTGCTCGCCGAGCATGCTGTTGAGAAAGTTGCGTTCACGCAGGTACACGCTGCCGCCGACATAGCCCAGGTATTTGCCTTGCCCATCGAAGATCGGCTGTGACAGCACCACCACTAGGTTATTGGCTGCCGACAGAAAGGGTGTTGATACCAGCGGGCGGCGTTCGCGCAGGGCCTCTTGCGAGCCTGGCGTCTGCACATGGGTGCCGATCAGGTGGCGCAGTGGCGCGGGCGAAACGGCGCGCAGAAACCCCTGGGCGTCGACCAGAAAGGTCGAGTTGAAGGCGATGCTCTGCTGCAGCACCCGCTCGGTCTCGGCCAGCAGCGAGGGCGCATCGTTCAGGTTGTGCGCCTGCACCCCGGCACTGAAGCCCAGTTGCTGCAGCGCGTTGCCCAGAAACGTATCGGTGATTGCTGCAAGTTTTGCCGCGTAGACCCGGTTTGCTTCCAGTGAATGGTCGATCAGCAGTTGGCGTTGTACCCGGTAACTGGCGAAATAGCTGGTCAGCAGCATGGTCACTGCAGTCAGCGCCGAGAGTACGAGGATGAGTGTGCGCAGATCCAGGCGCAGTCCTTTCTTGGCGTGTGGCAATCCTGACCTCACTGACGGGTTACTGCGAAATACCTTATGCGTTTCGCGTGATTACAGCTACAGCTAAACCGGGCTGTTCAAGGCAGCGCTTGCAGATCGTCCTCGACCTGCTGCATACGTTGCGCGGCGAGGGCCTGTACCGCTTTGTCCTGGGCGCTGGCGCGCATCAGACCGGTGAGCTTCTCGCTGAGGCGTTTGCCCTGCTCGGTGTCGCCGAGTGCCTTGGCTTTCTCGGGGTTTTGCGTTGCCTCGACGATGGTCTCGAATTCGGCATCGCTGAAGTTGGCTGTGCTGTACAGCTTGAACAGGTCGTTGCGCTGGTCCTCGACGGTGAGGTGCTTGCGCAGTACCTGCTTGATCTGCTCTTCGGGGACCTGCGGGTGGGTCATGGCCAGCAGTGAGGCCATCCTGCCGATGTTGTGCTCGTAGGCGGCTTGCAAGGGCAGCTTGGCGAGGATCTGTTGTTCGCGGCTGGGCTGCTGGTCGCAGGCAGCGAGGGCACCGAGCAAGAGCACGGGCAGCAGCAGGTTGAGCAAGCGATTCATCGAGCAGCCCTTGGGCACAGTGGGGTGGCAAGTTTACCGTTTTTCCAGGGCCTGCGTGGCAGTTGCGCTGCGTGGGAAACGGCCTGCACAGATGTCCGGAAGGTAAACACATCGTTTTTGACAGCGGCTGCCCAGCTGCAGCTGAATACCCCCTCAAGAACAGTTTTGCCGCGACGTTGCGGACTGATCCGCAGCGCCTGCCGTTTCGCCAGTCAGCTTGAGCGCGCCCGTGCAATTGCGCACGGGCTGGCGATCGGGTAGAAGTTGGCTTTCACCTCGCTTCAAGGCCTGAGCGCAATGACAGACTGGATCATCACTTCGGTAGCCGCCGATGCCATCGACGAGGTGGTCGCGTTCGTCAACGACTCGCGGCGGGAGCTGTTTCCGCTGCTGGCTGACGCACCGCTGCCGGCTGACCTTGCCCGGTTCAGCGATACCTACCTGCAAGGTGGCGGCTGTTTCTTGACCGCGCGCGACAACGGCCTGCTGGTCGCAGCCATCGGCTACCTGCCTTACGACCACCGCTTCAGCCAGCTGAATTATCACGACTTCACTGTGGTGGAAGTGGTGCGGCTGTTCGTTTTGCCCGAGTACCGCCGCTGTGGTCTGGCCGCAGCGCTGTTTGCAGAGCTGCGATTGCGGGCCAAGGCTGCTGGAATCGACTGTTTGTATCTGCATACGCATCCGTTTCTGCCAGGAGCGATTCGCTTCTGGGAGCGGCAAGGGTTTGTCGTCACCGATATTGAACAGGACCCTGTATGGCAAACGACGCATATGCAGTTGCTGCTGGTGTAGTGGGTGAGAAGGCACTCTGGGGGTTGAGCTAAGGCGTCGCCGTCGGCAGGTTGCCGGGACCGTTTGGCGAACCGACTGAGGTAGATAAGCGAAGACGCAGTCAGAGTTTCTCGTTCTGGTCAGCTATGCTCTGCCTGCCTCAAAACCCACCCGTAAGCGGATACTCCACCGCTACCCGAATCTGATCCGCATCCAGCTCAGCTTGCGCCGTGTTCCCACGATGCACGTCATGCCGCAGAGAGAACACCGTGCCTTTGGCCTTGCCGCTTTGTACTACATAGCGCGCTTCAAAGTCGCGTTCCCAATGTTTGCCGCTGCGGCCATAACCGAGATAGGCATAACCGCCGCGTGGATCGACACGACTGCCGTCGATGTCGAAACCGCGTACATACAGCGCCGTCAGGTTCAACCCAGGCACGCCGTAGGCGCCCATGTTCAGGTCGTAGCGCGCCTGCCAGGACTTCTCGTTGGGGGCGTTGAAGTCGGACAGCTGCACCGCGTTGCTGATGAAAATGGCGCCGCGGCTGACGTAGTCGAACGGGGTGTCGCCGTGCACTTGCTGCCAGCCGAGACTGAAACCGTGTGGCCCGTGGTTGTAGCGCGAGACCAGGCTCCAGGTGGTGTTGTCGATCTGCCCGGACAAGGCCTTGCCGGTGTCGCGGGTGCGGTACAGGTTGAGGTCGAGGCTGACGCTGCGTTGGTCGCTCAGCGCGTGGCTGAGGGTGCTGCCCAAGTAGTGCTGGTTCCAGGTGTCTTCATAGCGCGAGGTGTACAGGCTGGCGCTGACGGAGTCGCTCGGGTTCCAGACCATGCCGGCGAGGTCGAAGCTGTCGCCCTTGAGGGCATTCGAGTAGTTCACCACCAGGCCTAGGTTGTGGCTGCTGGCGTTACGGTCGGCGCTCTCGGTGAAGTGCCCGGCAACCAGTTTCAAGATGTCAACTTCGTTGCTGGTCAGCAACCAGCCGGTTGCAGTCTCTGGCAGCAGGCGGCTATCGGAGGCGTTGAATACCGGCGTTTTTACCCGTTGTTCACCGTAGCTCAGCACCGTGTCGGCCATTCGCAGTTTAAGTGCGGCGCCAGCGCGGCTGTACTCGGTTTTCGGGTGGCCTTGATTGTCCACGCTGAGCAAGCGCGCCTTGCCTGCGCGGCCGCCGCCGCTGTCGAGTTGCACGCCGAGGTAAGCATGGGCATCGACGCCAACCCCGATCAGGCCCTGGGTGAACCCTGACTGCAACGTACCCATCAGGCCATAGCCCCACTCTTCGGCTTTGCCGCTACGCTCGCTACGCGGTTTGTAGGCGTTGCGCGCGCCGCTGTTGCTGGCGCCGTGACGATAATCGCGCTGGTCGAATACGCTGCGGTTGAGCAGGCTCCAGCTGCTGTCTTCAATCAGCCCATTGGCCTTTGCCTGGGCAGACTCGGCGGCTGCCAGAGGGGCGACAGTGATCAGCGGGAGCAGAGCAGCAGCGCGCTTGAAATGGCTCACTGACCTGTTCCCAGTTTCTCCAGCTGTACTTGCAGACGGGCCTTGGCCCGGGCTGGCAAGGTCGCCGGCAGGGCCGGCATATCGACCGCCGGTTCGCCAACCTGGATCAACATGACCATGCCCATCGCCAAGTGCGGAATGCACTGAATTGCATACAACCCCGGTACGCTGAACTGCTGCTCGTGGGGCTGATTGAGCTTGCTCTTGAAGGCTTCGGCGCCGGCTGGCAGCAGCTCGGCCAGGGTCGCGGCATTGTGCCCGCTCATGCTCGGCACAAAGCGCACGCTGTCGCCGGGAGCGATGTGCAGGTGGTCCGGTTCATAGACCATGGCGCCGTCGCTGCCGCGGTTGAGCATCTTTACTTCATGGATTTCGGCGTGAGCCGGCGGGGCGAGTAGGGCGCTGCACAGCAGCAAGGCGAGAGGGCGCGAAAACATAGTGGGAACATCCGTGTTCAAGGGGCGCGAAAACGCAGTATGCGGGCGCCGTCATAAGGATCGGTCAGGTAGTGAGCGTGCACGCCGAAGGTCAGCAGCAGGCGCTCTGGGGTCAGCACGTCATGCGGCTTGCCGAGTGCTACCAAGCGGCCTTGGTCGAGCACCGCGAGGCGGTCGCAGGTCAACGCCTGGTTCAAATCATGTAAAGCCACCAAGGTCGTCACCGGCAGTGCCTGGACCTGTTGCAGCAGGCTCAGTTGGTGCTGGATATCGAGGTGGTTGGTTGGCTCATCGAGCAGCAATACGCCTGGCCGCTGGGCCAGCGCTCGGGCGATGTGCACGCGCTGCCGCTCGCCGCCGGACAGGCTGTGCCAGAGACGCTGGCGCAAGTGCAGGGCGTCAAGATCGGTAAGGGCCTGCTCGACGATGCGCCGATCCTCGGGGGAGTACGGCGCCAGCGCCGATAGCCATGGTGTGCGGCCCAGGGCCACGGCGTCATACACGCTGATGGCATCGCTGGTGTCGGCTTGCTGCTCGACCAGAGCCAAAGCCTGGGCGATCTGCCGCCGGGGCATGCGCGCCAGTGGCTGGCCGAGCAGTTGCACTTCGCCGCTACTCGGTTTGAGCAGGCCGGCAAGCAGTTTGAGCAGGGTCGATTTGCCGGAGCCATTTGGGCCAACCACGCCGAGGGTTTCCCCGGCGATCACCTCAAGCTCGACCGCTTCGAGCACATCGTTGCCACCCAGACGCAGGCCAAGGCCTCGGCAACTGAGCGGCGCGAGACTCACGCTGTTGAGGTTGGTCATGCGCGCCCCCGGCGGCTTACCAGAATCAAGGCGAACAGCGGCGCGCCAATCAGCGCAGTGACCACGCCGACCGGAATCACCTGCCCAGGAATCAAGGTCCGCGAGAGGATATCGGCGCTGATCAGGAACAGCGCACCTCCCAGGGCACTGGCCGGCAGCAGGCGGCTGTGCCCGGTGCCGAGCAGCAGGCGCAGTGCGTGTGGAATGACCAGGCCGACAAAACCGATGGCGCCGACAATCGATACCATCACTGCCGTAACCAGCGCCGCGCAGCTGATCAGCAGCAGTTGGCTGCGGCGCACCGGAATACCCAGCGAGGCCGCCGAGTCGGCGCCGAAGGTAAAGGCGTCGAGGGTGCGCCGATGCCACAGGCATACCGCCAAACCCAGCAGCGCCACCGGCACCGCCAGCCACACCGACGGCCAACGCACGCCGCTGAGGTTACCCAGCAGCCAGAACAGAATGCCGCGCGCCTGTTCGGCAGTCGCCGACTTGGTGATCAAGAATGCCGTAAGCGCGCTGAACAACTGCGAGCCAGCGATCCCGGCCAGAATCACCTGGGCATTGCCGCCGCCAGCACCGCTGGCCCGCGACAGCAACAGGACCAGGCCGAACGCTGCCAGTGCACCAATGAACGCGCCGCCCGACATCGACAGCGCAGCGCCACCAAGCCCGAGCAGGGCTACCGCGACCGCACCCGTCGAGGCGCCCGCCGACAACCCAAGCAGATACGGCTCGGCCAGCGGATTGCGCAGCAGCGCCTGCAGGATCACCCCGCAGGTCGCCAGCCCGGCGCCGCATGCGGCAGCCACCAGGGTGCGGGTCAGGCGATAGTTCCAGACGATGCCCGCGTCGATCGGGTCGACTGGGTAACCGGCGTCCCACAGGTGGTTGGCCAGGACCTGCACGACCACGCTGGGCGCGACTGGCGTTTCACCAATGGCGATACCGGCAAGCATCGCCCCCAGCAAGGCGAGCAGGGCAGCGGCGCAGTAGGGCAGCAGACGCATCATGGTTGCTCGGCTTTCCCCGAAGCAAACGCGTTGGACAGCGTCTCCAGGCCACGGAACAGGCGAATACCGGCCTGCATCGCGTCGGCATCGAGGACGATGATGCGGCCCTCGCGAACGGCGTCCATGTGTTTGGTGACGGGGTCACTACGGAGGAATTCGAGCTTCTTCTGGTAGTCATCGGCAGGGAAGCGGCGGCGGTCCATGCGGGCGATGATCAGCCAGGTCGGGTTGGCCTTGGCCAGGGTTTCCCAGCCAACGGTTGGCCACTCTTCGCTGGACTCGACCACGTTGCGCACCCCCAGGGTCTGCAGCATGAAGTCGGCCACGCCCTGGCGGCCGGCGACATAGGGGTCGATGTCGAGGTCGGCACTGGAGAACCAGAACAGGGCGGAGGTCTGCGACAGGTCGTGGCCGGCCAGTTGTTTGCGGGCATTGTCCAGGCTCTGCTTGAGCTCGTTGTTGAGCGCTTCGCCACGCGCCTGCACGTCGAAGATCTCGGCCAGTTGGCTGACGCTTTTGTAGATGCTGGCGATCTGGAACGGCTGCAGCCGGGTGCCGTCGGCACCGACCAGGTTGTCCTTGCCTTCGCAATCGGACGGCAGCACATAGGTCGGCACGTTCAGCTCGTTGAACTGCTCACGGGTGCCGACCACACCCTGTGCGCCGATCATCCATTCGAACTGCGCAGCTACCAGTTGCGGGCGCTTGCCGACCACTGCTTCAAAGCTTGGGTCGTTGTCAGCGAGGCGCTCGACCTTGTCGTTCTGCGCCTTGAACTCGGGCAGCACGTTGTTGAACCACAGCGAGGTGCCCACCAGCTTGTCGCCCAGGCCCAGTGCATAGAGCATTTCGGTACCGGCCTGGCCGATGGTCACTGCGCGCTGCGGCGCCTGGGCAAAGGTCTGCACCGCGCCGCAGTTGTCGATGGTCAGCGGATAGTGGGTGGCGGCGGCCTGGGCCAAGCCAGACAGGCTCAGGCCTGCCAGCAGGGTCACGAAACGGGGCAGCATGGGTGGGCGATCTCCTATCGAACAATGCGGGGAATGAACCCACGGACAGGCATCGCCTTGCCCATTGCGCACGGCAATAGGCAGCACCCTGGGAAGGGTGGAGATGGCCAGCCCGGACACCCCGCCGGTTGGTAAATGTTTGCCGGCAGGTCTCCTGACTGGTGCGTCATGGCCTGGCTCCAGCCTTCCCGGGTCAGCAACCCAGTGGCATCAATGGAGCAGGCTCGGCACTTACAGTTGCGGGGGCAGTTCCGTTTCGCCTGCATTCAAGGGCAGGCCTGGGATTCCCTGTTAGTTCCGTGATGGAAACCGGCGGGCGGCATGGTAGACCATCACGCCGCCGGGGGAAAACGCTTTTCAGAGATACTTGAGCCAGCTGATGTCGCGGCGGCGTGCCTTGAGTTGGGCAAACTGGCGCACCGGCAGGTACAACGCCGCCGCCAGCAAGCCGGCAGTCAGCCAGATGAAGCCGATGCTGTCGAAGCCGAAATAACCACCCTGATTGAACCCGAACAGCGCGACACAGGCCAGGTACAGCAGCTTGAGCACATACAGGTGCAGCAGGTAGAAAAACATCGGCGCCGCGCCGAACACTGCCAACACACTGATCCAGCGCGCCTGGCCGGCGCGTTCGAAACCGCGCAGCAACAGCAGCCCGGCGCCCAGCGTCAGCGCCAGGAACAGCAGCGACGGTGGGTACTTGGTGATGTTGCAAAAGCTCATCACGGTCTGCATCAGGCTCGGGTAGCTGCTCCACGGCGCTTCGCCGTAGCCATTGAGCAGGCGCAGGCCGACGAAGCCGAGCAGGGCCGCTACACCCGCCAGCAGCAAGCGCCGTTGACGCACGCTGGCGACGCTGCTGCGGGCGAACCAGGGGCCGAGGGCGTAGCCAAGGGCAATCACGCCAATCCACGGCAGCACTGGGTAGGAAGTGCGCATGCGCAGGCTGTCGGACACTTCCAGCCAGCCGCGGTCATGCAGGATCGCCCACGGCACATGCATGACCGAGCCGGGCGCAAAGTGCACGCCGTCGAGCAGGTTATGCCCGGCGATGATCAGCGCACTGAGCGCGATCAGCGCCGGGCGTGGCAGCCAGACCAGCAGTGACAGCGCGATCATGCTCACGCCGATCGCCCAGATCACCTGCATGTAGATCACCGTCGGGGGCAACTGGAAGGTCCAGGCGAAGTTGACCAGGGTGAATTCCAGCACCACCAGAAACAGCCCGCGCTTGAACAGGAACGCCGAGGTGGCGCCGCGGCCTTGATACTTCTCGCCATACAGCCAGGCCGAAAGACCGGTCAGCAGGACGAACACCGGGGCGCACAGATGCGCCAGGGTGCGGCTGAAAAACAGCGAAGGTTCGGTGCTTTCGATGGTCATCGGGTCAACCACCTGATGATGCATGAAGAAGGTCTCGCGTACGTGATCGAGCAGCATGAACAGAATGACCAGCCCGCGCAGGGCATCGATGCTCTGCAGGCGTTGGCTGACGAGGGTGGGGGAGGTCAGAGCGCTTGTCATGAAATTTCGCTGGTGAAGTTTTGTGTAACGTTATCTTATAACTATTGGTTTTCCTGTTGAAAGTCTTTTGTCGGCGAGCGTAGTGCCCATGAAGGCCCTGGCTAGCCCGTTGCTGCGCGGCCAGCCAGGGTAAATCGGGTTTAGAAGCTGTAGTCCAGCGTGGCGAAATACGAGCGTGGTGCGCCCAGCAGCCACTGCTCGCCGCTGTAGGCGGCCGTCACGTAGTTGCGGTTTAACAGGTTGTTCAACTGCAGGCCCAGGCGCACATCAGGCAGCACTTGCCAGCCCAGGTTGGCATCGACCACGGTGTAGCTGGGGATGCTCTGGCTATTGCCGGTGTCGGCGTAACGTGTGTCGACATAACGCAGACCGACGCCGGCGTCGACGTTCTGGCCAAAGCCTTTGCTCAGCCACAGGTTGGCACTGCGTCGCGGCACATTGGCCGGGCGTTTGCCGCTGCGGTCGGTGGCAACGCCTGCCACGCTTTCATTGAAGTCGTCGTACTTGGCCCGTAGCAGGGCGGCGTTGGCCGACAGCTGCCACTGGTTGGCCAGGGCCAATTCGAGGGTCGCTTCCAGGCCATCGGAGGTCTGCTGGCCGGCCTGTTGCGGTTGATGGCTGACAGGGTCGTCGACCAGCAGCTTTTTCTTGACGATGTGATAAGCGGCCAAGGTCCACTCGCCACGGCCATCAAGAAAGCGCTGCTTGACGCCAAGTTCGGTCTGGCGCGCTTCGGTCAGGTCGAAGTTCATCTGTGCCGAGCTGAGGCTGACCAGGTTTTCCACACCGTCTTCACTGGTCGAGTACTGGCCGTACAGCGACAGGTCCGGCGTCAGCGCATAGACCAGCCCTGCGCGCCAGTTGCCGCCGCTGAGACTGCGGTCGGTGCGGCTGCCGTCGACCAGGTTATCGCGCTCGATGTGGTTTTGATCACGGCGAATACCGGTGACCAGCGACAGCTGCTCAGTCAACTGCGTGCGGTTTTCGGCGAACAGCGCTGCGCTGTGGGTGGTACTGAACGAGCGCGGTTGCAGCGGCGTGGCGCTGACGAACTGGCCGGGCGCGGGCTGCCACGGGTCAATGTAGTCGTTGCCGATATCGGTGTAGGGCCAGTTGTTGGTCAGGCGGAAACGGATCTTGTTGTATTCGGCGCCCACCACGGTCGTGCTGGCCAGGCCAAACAGGCTGTGCTGGAAGGTGAAGCTCTGGCGATCACCGATCTGCTCCTGGTTGTGCTTGATCTCGAGAAAGCCATTGCGCAGCAGTTGGCCGACGTCTGCGTCCCAGTTGTAGTTTTCGGCGTTGCGCCAGTGGCGACGGCTCTTGATGTAATAGAGCTGGTTGCTGGCGCTGACGTTGTCGCTGATAGCCCACTCGCTGCTCAGGCGGGTCCATTCATCGTGGTAGCGCAATTCGGCGTCACGCACGTTGTAGTTCTTGTCGCGCAGGCTGTCACGGTAGTGCCCGGCAATCAGCGGTGTGCCGAAGTAGTTCATCGGCTCGGCGTCGCCGCGTTCGTGGGCGAGGGTGAAACTCAGGTCTTCGTTGGCATCGAAGCGCAGTGCCAGGCTCAGGGCCAGGTTGCGTGAGTCGCCGCGGTCGATATGGCCATTGCCTTGCTGCTTGTTGATGGTGGCACGGTAGCTGAGGCGCTCGCTCAGGCTGCCGCCGCTGTCCAGGCCCAGTTGCTGGCGGTCCCATGAGCCGTAGCCCAGGCGCAGCTGGTTGTGGATCTCGCCTTGCACGGGCTTTTTCGGGATGACGTTGACCACCGCGCCGGTGGCGCCTTCGCCGTATAACACCGACGCCGGACCGCGCAGCACTTCGATACGTTCGACCAGCCATGGGTCGACCGGGAAAGTCTGGGTGCCGGCACCGGTGTACAGGCGCGCGCCGTCGAACAGGGTCATCACCGAACCATGGCCGTTGAAGCCGCGTGCGCTGAGGCCAGTGCCGCCATCGCCTGGGGTGCCGATGGAGGTGATACCGGGGGTGCGGGTGACCGCATCCTGCACGGTGAGGTTGCTGCGCTGCTGGATCTGTTCGACGCTAAGGCTGCTGACACTGGCTGGTGTTTCGAAGGCAGTCAGGCCGAGGCGCGAGCCGGTCTCGCTGCTGCTGGTGAGGTCGGCGCTTGCGTCGCGGCGTTCGCTGATCGCGATAGAGGGCAGGGCGACGACCTTGCTCGTCGGCTCTGCGGCCACGGCTGGCGAAGCGGCGGCAATGCAGGCCGCCAGAAGAGTAAAGGTATTGGTACGGGACATGTCGTTCCACTGGTGCAGGAAGTAAGGATCCCGGTGGAAACAACGCAAAGACAAGCGGGCACGAACGCTGGGCGCACGCGCAAACCGGCCTGCGCCCGCCCACCGCGGGTTTGCCAACTGAAAGTTGCAGGCCGGTCTCCGGGCTTGCGAGGGCTGGAAACCTTCACCTTCCCGTGCACGGGCACAGTGGTGTGTCGAAGGTTTCACTCGCTTACCGTTGCGGGGGCAGCGCCGGACTAGTCATGCAGATGACGCACCGGCTTCCCGTTTCACCCTGCGCACGGCGGCGCAGGACACCTGAAACTGGCGCGCATCTGAGCATCGAAAGTGGCCTTAGTCAAACCTTGGCGCTAAGAAAAATTTGTGACGCATTAGAGGTTTGCGAGTTTTTACTGATTCTTTTTCGAACTTTTCACATTTGGTGTGCATCGAACCGCTCGATTGTCACAGAAACACCCACGTCATGGAGACCTTTACCAATGTCCACCCGTAACCTGTTGCGTCATTCTTGCCTGCTGGCCCTGATCGCTGCCCCGCTTGCTGCCAGCGCTGCGCCAAGTACCGATCCGCTGTTCACTTTCGGCCTGCTCGGCAGCTACGACAAATTCAAGTTCGAAGGCGGTTCTGAATCGGAGACCGATCACCTCGGTCAAGGTGGCCTGTTCGCCAACTATGGCAACAAGATGACCGCCGAATCCGGTTTCATCTACCAGATTGGCGCGGACGCCAAGTATGGCAAGAAGAGCGACAACAAGCTCAAGGAGGCCAAGGTTGATCTGGACCTGGGCTGGCGTGCTGCGATGGACGCGCGCAACTTCCTCGACTTCACCGTGGGCGGTGGTTATGACTGGTCGCGCTTCGAACCGGAGCTCAACGACCTGGATACCGAGCTGACTTACAAGTCGCCGTTCGCCAAGGCTGCCGTCGGCTACAACCACCAGTTCGATGCTTCGACGCTGCGCGTGGAAGTCGGTGCCCGCCGCACCCTCGACGGCCGCGCCAAGCTCAAGGTCGACGATTTCGGCAGCGACACCGTCGATATGAAAGACCGCACCAACCCTTATGCCGAAGTCAGCCTGCTGATGAACCAGCAGGGCGGTATGCCCATTTACGGCAGCGTCTACTACACCCGCACCGAGTACAAACTCGATGAAGAGTCGGATGCAGCCGACAATACCAAGCTCAAGCGTGATGAGTTCGGCGTGAAGGTAGGTCTGGCGTTCTGATTCAGCGCGTTAGCAGGGGGCCGCATAGCGGTCCCCGTTTACTACGCAGATCCGCGGCTACTTGCCACGCCGCCGCGACACCCGCGCTTCAATGTTCTTGCGCCCGATCAGCAGCGCAGGTTTCTCCACCACCGGCTCATCCGCCAGCCATTTGTACATCACCAGGCAATCCACCAGCCCCAGCCGGGCATGCCGGTAGGCCTTGGGCAGGCGGCCGACCTCATCGAAGCCAAGCTTGCGCCACAGCGCCACGGCCACCTCGTTACTAGCCACCACCGAATTGAACTGCAACGCCAGAAACCCTTCCTGACGGGCAAGCTTCTGTGAGTGCTCGCACATCAACCTGGCCACGCCACGCCCGCGTGCAACCGGGCAGACCATGTAGCCACAATTGCCCACATGGGCGCCGGGTCCGGCGGCATTGGCTTTGAGGTAATACGAGCCAAGCAGCTCGCCGTCCTGCTCCGCCACCAGCGTATGCAGCGGTGCCTCCAGCCACAGCTGGCGCGCCTGCTCGAAGCTGATCTGCGGGTCGAAGGCGTAGGTTTCGCGGGCCTGGACGATGCTTTGCAAGGTGGGCCAGAAGGCCTCGAAGTCGGCGGCGGTCATGGGGCGAATGTGGATCATGGCGGTACCTGCACGGGCTGAGCCGGCAAGTCTGGTGGTGCAGGCGCCGCCGCGCAAGTGCGGCGACGCCGACAGGCTTACTCGTCGGCTTTGCCCAGTGCATCCAGAGCTCGGGTCGAATAGACCAGCGCAGCTCCAGCGTTCATCGCCACGGCGACACCGAGCGCCTCGGCGATCTGCTCGCGGGTCGCGCCCTGCTTGAGGGCTTCCTTGGAGTGCACGGCAATGCAGCCGTCGCAGCGGGTGGTGACGGCAACCGCCAGCGAGATCAACTCGCGGGTCTTGGCATCCAAGTGGTTGGTCTTGGCCCCGGCGCCGCTGGCGGTCATGTAGCCCGCGACGGTGTCCGGTGAGAGTTGCTTGAGGTCGCCGATGCCAGCCATCAGCTGCTTACGGTAGGCGTCCCAGTCCATCATGCTCATTGTCTTCACCTTGTAGGGTTGCGGCAGGAGCTTTCAGGCTAGTCGAGCGGGGCGCGTTGGCGAGCGGGAAAATAGTCGAAAGGCTGTTGCACTTAGGTAGCAGTCGCCTCGCAAAAATCAGCGCCGCCAGTATGACGGCGCCTTGCCAGGCTGCCTCAGATGTAGATGAACACCAGCACCAGCGCCGCTACCACCAGCCACTTTTCCAGGTAATAGCGCATGCGGTTGCGTTTTTTCAACGCCTTGCCACGCTCGCGGATTTTGTAGATGCGGGTGAACAGGCGGTTGATTGCGCCAGTCTTGTCATTGGCGTTGTTGGGCGCTGCAGCCGCGGCCATCACCTTGCGGCTGAACCAGCGGTTGAAGCCGCTAGCCCAGCGGTACTTGAGCGGCCTCTCGACATCGCAAAAGAGGATGATGCGGTTGTGCTCGGTGGTGTTGGCGGCGTAGTGGATGTAGGTTTCGTCGAAAATCACCGCCTCGCCGTCGCGCCACGAGTATTTTTCGCCGTCGACATCGATATAGCAGCCATCGTCGTTCGGCGTGTCCAGGCCCAGGTGATAACGATAGGAGCCGGCATACGGGTCACGGTGGCGAACCAGCCTGGCGCCTGGGGGCAGGGTGGCGAACATGGCCGCCTTGACCGTACCGATCCCTTGCAGCAGCTCGGTGGTGCGCGGGCACAGGGTCATCGCCGACGGGTGGGTCTCGCCATACCACTTCAGGTAGAAGCGCTTCCAGCCGGTCTTGAAGAACGAATTGAAGCCGACGTCGTCATGGTTGTCGGACTTTTTGATTTCGCCAACGTGCAACAGTTGCTGGGCTTCAGCGCGGATTTCCTGCCAGTTGTCCTTGAGTGGTTGCAGCTCAGGGAAGGCATCGACCGGCAGGTAGGGTTTGGCCGGCAGCCTGGAAAACAGGTAGAGGAAGCTGTTGATCGGCGCGAGGAAACTCGAATGATCGCCCAGCTGGCGCGTCAGTTTGTGGCGCACACGACCACGCAGATGCACATAGGCAATCGAGAGGACGAAGATTAGTACGAAAGCAATTTTCATCGACAAACACTTGTAGAGAATGGCCATGAGCCATGGCTAGAGCGCGCCAGCATAAACAAACCGCGTACGACTTTGTACTTATTGTTACATTTGATCGACGGTACTTTGGTGGCATTGCCTAGGTGTCGCGCAAACGTTTCCGCTAGGATTTTCGGCTCATCTCCGATCCGCGAGGCCGGTACACTCGACTAATCCGTTCATTAATCCGGAGCGAACATGGCCAAGGAAACGCGCCCCAGCGGCAGCCCGTTCAAGCGACTGTTTTTTGCCCTGCCAGTCAGTGATGACCAGCGCCGCAGCGTCGCTCAGTGGCGCCGTGAACTTGAGTTGCGCAGCGGCAAGCCAGTGCCCGCCGACAACTTCCATCTGACCTTGCTGTTTCTCGGGGATGTCGACAGTGCGCAGTTACCCGCTCTGTGCGCTGCGGTCGACCAGATCAAACGGCCGGTCGCGCCGTTACGCGTGCTGCTCGATCAATTGCAGGTGTGGCCACGGGCGCAAGCGCTGGTGTTGCAGGCAAGTGATGCGCCGCCCGCCCTGCGCCAGTTGGTGTACGCCCTGGAACAGGCCGCGCTGGGCCTGGGCATCGCCCGCAGCAGCCGTGAGTACCGTGCGCACCTGACCCTGGCGCGGGACTTTCAGGGGCAGGTGCCGGAGGCCAGCGTGCCGGCGGATTTTTACCTCAGTGCGCGGCACTTCACCTTGTACGAGTCACGCAAGGGCCGCTATTGGCCGTTGGCGCAGTGGCCGCTGGAGGCTTGAGCGACGACTCAGAACCGCAGACAGAGTGCTGGCGTCTCACTGCCATTTCGGGATTAGGGAAGTCAGGCGCTTACCGCAACCTTGTCGAACAGCTTGTTCCCGATCGAGCGCGCGCTCGCCAGATGGGCAAGGCTCTGGCCGCTCTCGCTGTCATCCAGAAGCGCCGAGCCAAGCACCCGAGCACCGCAGTAATCAAAGATTCCATGCTCGATCTGAGTCGCCATGGCATGGCCGTAACCATGCCGAACGAACGTTCCCGCGTCGGCGCCAGCCAGGCCAACCAGCTGTACCGGCAGGCCGTTGAGCTTTTTGATCAAACGCCCGTCTGGCAAATAGTCGAAGGCCCAGCCGTTGCTGAATACCCGCTCGACCCAGCCCTTGAGCAAAGCTGGCATCGACCACCAATAAACGGGGTAGACCAGCACCAGAGCATCGGCGCGTTCGATCCGCGCCTGTTCGCGCAGGACATCAGCCGGGGCTGTCGCCAGGCGCCGATGTACGGCGTGGTCAGCAAGGCCAAAGCGCGGGTCGAATCTCTCAGTGGCCAGGTCAGCAAGGCTGCTGCTGTGGCCTGCGTCGGCAAGGCCCTCCGCGATCTGGGCGGCAAGCGCATGGGTAAGGGACTCAGGATCATGGTGGCCGATGACGATCAGTGCGTGCATGAAGTTTCTCCACAAAGGGCTGCGAGACGCCAGGTGTCGCTATATACTTTCGGTAAGTTACCGCAGGTAAGTTACTTTTGGTAGGTTGTGATGTCAAGTGAGCAAAATCCGCAGTCGCGCAAGCGCCTGTCGCGGGAGCAGCGCCGGAGCCAATTGCTGGAAGTGGCTCGGGAAATAGTCAGGCTGGAGGGCACCGATGCGCTCAGCCTCGGCCGGCTGGCACAGCAGTCCGGTGTGACCAAGCCAGTGGTCTACGACCATTTCGTATCGCGAAACGGCTTATTGGTTGCGCTCTATCAGGAATACGACGCGCGTCAGTCGACGATGCTGGATGCATTGCTGGCGAGCTGTGAACCGACGCTGGCGGATCGCGCACGGGTGATTGCCGCGGCGTATATCGATTGCGTGATCAGCCAGGGGCGGGAGATTCCCGGCGTCAGTGCAGCCTTGACCGGTTCGCCCGAGATGGAAGCGCTGAAAAACCAGTGCGAAGCGCCGTTTCTGGACAAATGCAGGCTCGCGCTGGCGCCGTTCGCGCCGAGTGGCGATATTGCTGCGGCAGGGTTGCGCGTGCTGGTGGGAGCGGCGGATGCCTTGTCGCAGGCCGCAGCAACCGGCGCGCTTGAACCAGAGGAGGCCAGGCAGGAGTTGCAGGCGACGATTGTCGACATGGTCCTGCGTCAGTAACGCTTTGCAGCGCGCTGCCTGGCTGAGCTGCTCAGACCGAAGCGGACAGATCGTTCAGGCTGCCCGGAGCAAAGCGTTGATAAGGCTGCTCATCTCCCGGGCTCTGGGCGAACTGGCGCTTGTACTCGCGGCTGAACTGCGAGGTGCTCTGATAACCGACCCGGTGCGCCGCCTGTGCCACGCCCAGGCCTTCGCCGATCAGCATCTGCTGCGCCTTGAGCAGGCGCAGGCGCTTGAGGTACTGCATTGGCGCCATGTCGGTGCAGCGCTTGAAGTGCTCATGGAAGGTCGACACGCTCATGTTGGCGCAGCTGGCCAAGGCTTCGACGCTGAGCGGCTCGGCGTAATGCTCGCGCAGATAAGCAAGCGAGGCAGCTACTCGGGCAAAGTGCCCTTGCTGCTCGACCAAGGCCCTCAGCACACCGGCCTGCGGCCCACGCAGAGCGGTGTAGAGCACTTCGCGCACCCGCGCCGGGCCCAGCACCTGGGCATCCAGCGGGTCCTGCAGGCACTGCAGCAGGCGCTCGACGCTATCCCGCATGGCCGCATCGAGTGCCGCCGAGGTCATCGACTGCGGGGTTTGCGCCTGCACACGGGCATCTGGCGCCAGCTGCATGCTCTGCACCAGTTCGCTGAGTACGCTGCGGTCGATGTCCACGGCCACGCCCAGCAGCGGCGCTTCGGCAGTCGCGAAGGTCTCGCACATGAACGGCACCGACAGCGCCTGCACCAGGTAATGACCGGCGCCGTACTCCAGGGTACGCGGTCCCAGCCTTGCCAGTTTGCTGCCCTGGGCGAGGATCATCAGGCTCGGTTCATAGATCTGCGGGCTGCTGGCGACGTAGTGATCCCAGCTGAGCACCTGCACCTGCGGCAGATGGGTGGGGACAAACCCCGGGCGCGTTGCCAGGCGGCGAATCAGGTCGCAGAGCGGGGCGTTGGCGTCGACGTGGCGGGTAAGCTGCATAAAGGGCCTGGGCAGAGAATCAGACACTGGCATTCTCGCAGATTGATAGCCTGGCGCCATATCGGATGTGGCGGTTTCGGAGAATCAGGCAAGCATGCCGGAGAATTCACGGTGGTCTCGCTCGCCATCTGGCAGGAGAATGGCTGGCATTGAATCGTTTCACTTGAGAGGTCTTCGCCATGTATACCGCAATCGGTTATGCCGCCCAAACCCCGACCAGCCCGCTGCTGCCGATGAGCTTCGAGCGTCGCAGCCCGCGTGCCGATGACGTCGCCATCGAGATCCTTTATTGCGGCGTCTGCCACTCCGACATTCACCAGGCGCGCAACGAGTGGGGCATCGCTGTGTACCCGCTGATGCCGGGCCACGAAATCGTCGGCCGGGTGACGGCGGTCGGTGCCAACGTCAGCAAGCACAAAGTCGGCGACCTGGTCGGGGTTGGCTGCATGGTCGACTCGTGCCGCGAGTGCCAGGCCTGCGCCAAGGACCTCGAGCAGTACTGCCTGGCCGGCCCGACCATGACCTACGCGACCCCGGACCGGGTCGATGGCAGCAACACCATGGGCGGCTACTCCAACAGCATCGTCGTCAGCGAGCATTTCGTCCTGCGCATGCCGCAAGGGCTGGACCTGGCCAGCGCCGCGCCGCTGCTGTGCGCCGGCATCACCACCTACTCGCCGCTCAAGCACCACGGCGTCGGCCCTGGCCACAAGGTCGGCATTCTCGGCATGGGTGGCCTGGGCCACATGGGCATCAAGTTCGCCAAGGCACTGGGCGCTGAAGTGACCTTGTTCACCCGCTCCGCAGCCAAGGCTGAAGAAGCTCGCCGCCAGGGCGCCGATCACGTCATCGTGTCCAGCGATGCCGAGCAGATGCGCGCCGCCGCCGGGCGTTTCGACTTCCTGCTCGACACTATCCCAGTGCAGCACGACCTGAACCCCTACCTCGACACCCTGACTTTTGATGGCGTGCACATCCTGGTCGGCCTGATCGAGCCGGTCGAGCCACCGCTGCATGCAGCCAACCTGGTGCTGAAGCGTCGCGTACTGGCCGGTTCGTTGATCGGTGGCATCGCCGAAACCCAGGAAATGCTCGACTTCAGCGCCGAGCATGGCATCACCTGTGACATCGAGATGCTCGATATCCGCAGCATCAACGAAGCGTTCGAGCGGGTGATCGCTGGCGATGTGAAATACCGCTTCGTCATCGACATGGCCACGCTGAAAGCCTGACTGGCAGGTGAAGGGTCACCAGGCCAGTGGCTTGTCCAGGCCCTTCCAGAACAGCCAGCGGCGTAGCTCGCCGTGCTCGCCAGTGCCGATCTGCCAGTCAGGTCGGCCGCTGTCGAGGGCTATCAGCGAGATGAAGCCGGCATAGCTGGCGGCGACCAGGGTTTTGCCATCTGCGCTGATGTCCATGGCGCACAAGGTCGAGCCCAGGTAGTGCTGCCAGTGCTCCTGACCGTCTTCGCCAAATGCCCGCAGATAGCCGTGCGCATCACCCACGATGTACTCGCCGGCGCGGGCTACGCCAGCGTAGATCCGCGCGCCATCCTCGACCAGCGGCGTGCGCGGGTCTTCGCTGTAGTAGTCGGTATCGAGCCCCGGCAGGTCAGCCGTGCGCACACCCAGGGTGTTGCCGTTGTAGAAATGGCAGGCATTCAGGATCAAATGGTCGCCGCGCTGATTGAACAAGGCAAAGTGTGGGTATTCACCGACGGGGCCGACTTCGGCGACCACCTGCAGTTGATCATCCAGCACCAGATGGCGCACGCCTTGTTCGCCGATGGCGAGCAGGCGGCCATCGGGCGAGACTGCGCCATGCTCCATCGACAGGCCCAGGGCGATATCGTCGGGGTCGATCCCTTCTGCCAGATCATCGAGAATCGTCTGCTGCTGCGGCAACAGGCGAGTCGCCCGTTCGCCGGTGAGCACAAATATCCCTTCGCCGCTGACCAGCAATACCCGCTGCCCATCCGGGAAGGGGATCAGCGCGCTCGGTGTGGGCGGCAAATCGAACGGTTCGAACGGATAGCCTCTGGGCAAACCTTCAAGGCCATGGGGCCAGGCCATCCGCGCCACCTGCGGGCCACCCCAGCCGTCAGTGACGCGGATACCCTCGGCGTTGGCCAGGGCGAAATAACGCCGCTGCGGGCAGCGGCCAAAGTGCTCGACGCCGATCACCGGGGTCACCGTGCGCCCATCGATGCGTACCACCTGGCCTTTTTCGTGAGGCATGCCAATCCGTGCCAGCAGGCTGCCGTCATCGAGCATGAGCACGCTGGCGATGCCTTGGCCGTGCTGCTCCAGCAGCGGTACCAGCGGCAGGTGGGCGGGCGGCCAGTCGCTGCGAAATGCGCGGCGTTGCTGCTCATCGACATAGGGCTGATTGATCGCCTGCAGCGCCGCCTGCCAGGCCGGCAGCAGGTGCTCGGTGGCAGGCGCGACCGGCTCCTCGAGGTTGTCCCAGCCCTGCGTGCGGCCTTGCGCGACGTAGTGGTTGATGGCCTTGGCATAGGCGATTACGGCCTGCTGCCATTGTTGCTGGGCGTGCTGCTTGTCCATGAACGGATCGGACTCCTTGTTCCGCGGTCTGTCTCTAGAGTGCACATGTTACTCCGCCCGCACTGCGGTTGTGAGGCCTTGGCTTGGCGCGTACCATGGCCGCCATCCTTGATACATATCTATCCGCACCTGCCGCATGCTTTCGCAGCGGGCTGGGTTGCGCGCTTGTCGTCTTTTTTCAGGAGCTGTAATTCCCATCCATGAATGGTCCGATCCCTACATCCATGCCCGCACCGGTGGGCGGCGGCAGCTGGCTCAGCGTCATTGCGTTGGCCCTGGCTGCGTTTATCTTCAATACCACCGAGTTCGTACCGGTGGCGCTGCTCAGTGACATCGGCCGCAGTTTCGACATGAGCACTGCTCAGGTCGGCCTGATGTTGACCATCTATGCCTGGATAGTCGCGCTGGCGTCGCTGCCGATGATGTTGCTGACGCGCAATATCGAGCGGCGCCGCTTGCTGCTGTGGGTGTTTCTGGTGTTCATCGTCAGCCACTTGCTGTCTTGGCTCGCGCAAAGTTTCACCATGCTGGTGCTCAGCCGTATCGGCATTGCCCTGTCGCATGCGGTGTTCTGGGCAATTACCGCTTCGCTGGCCGTGCGGGTGGCGCCAGCGGGCAAGCAGGCCAAGGCATTGGGACTGCTCGCGACCGGTACCACCCTGGCGATGGTCCTGGGCATCCCGCTTGGCCGGGTGGTGGGCGAGGCGCTGGGCTGGCGGGTGACGTTCCTGAGCATCGCCGGCGTGGCGCTGGTGACCATGCTCTGCCTGATGAAGTCGCTGCCGTTGCTGCCGAGCCAGAACTCCGGCTCGCTGCGCAGCTTGCCGGTGTTGTTCAAGCGTCCGGCCTTGGTGATTACCTACCTGCTGGTGACCTTGCTGATCACCGCACAGTTCACCGCCTACAGCTATATCGAACCATTTGCCTTGCATGTCGCGCAGATCGGCGGCGATCGCACCACCTTGTTGTTGCTGCTGTTTGGCGGTGCCGGGGTGATTGGTTCGGTGCTGTTCAGCCGCTACAGCGAGCGTTTCCCGCAGCTGTTCCTGCTCGGTTCGATGGGGTGCCTGGCCGCTTGCCTGCTGCTGCTCTGGCCACTCTCGGGCAACTTCACTGTATTCGCCGTATTGAGCATGTTCTGGGGGGTGGCGATCCTTAGCTTCAGTCTGGCGTTGCAGTCCAAGACCCTCAAGCTGGCCTCGGACGCCACCGATGTAGCCATGGCGTTGTTCTCTGGCATCTACAACATCGGGATCGGCGGCGGCGCGTTGCTTGGCAGCATCGTCAGCGGCCAGTTGGGCGTGGCTTACATCGGCCTGGCTGGTGGTTCGGTTGCTGTGCTCGGCCTGATCCTGGCGCTGGTCAGCCTCAAGCGCTTGCGCGAGGCGCCTGCGCTCGGCTGAGCCGGCCGCTACAGCAGCAGCGCCGACCACGCCGAGGCAATCAGCAAGCACGCCAGCAGCTGATTGAACCGGCGCAGGCGCTGCGGCGACTGCAACCAGCGGGCGCTACCAGCACCGAGCAGGGCCCAACTGGTCATGCTCGGCAGGGCCACCAGCAGCAGCACCAGCGCCAGCTGCCAGACCGGCTGGCCCGGCGCTGCATACACGCCGATTACCGCCACGGCCAGCAACCAGACCTTGGGGTTGATCAGTTGCAGCGACGCGGCACTGAGCGCGCCGAAGGGCTGTTGTTCGGCACTCTGGATCGGCTCGCCGGCACTGCGCAGCAACTGCCAGCCCAGCCACGTCAGCCAGATCACGCCGAGCCAGCTCATCACTTGCTGCGCCAGCGGATAGCGCAGCAGCACTTCGCCCAGGCCCAGGCCAACCGCCCAGACGATCGCCGCCGCAGCCGTGGAGGCCGCCACAATCGGCGCCACGCTGGCACGCAGCCCGGCGCGGGCGCTATGGGCGAGGATCAGCACGTTGGTCGGCCCGGGGCTGATGCTGGTGACCAGCGCAAACAAGGTAAAGGGCAACAGGGACTGCAGCATCAACGGTAACTCCAGAGGGATGGAGCACCATGGTCGCTGCCGCCGGCGGCTCAGTCTGGAAGCTTTGAGCAGCGCCGCTGGTAGGCTGCTGGGGTCAGGCGATACGCCCGGCGGAACCAGCGGCCGAGGTGGCTTTGGTCGGCAAAGCCAAGCGCCGTGGCCACTGCAGCGGGGCTCTCGCCCAAGGCCAGCAGGCGCCGCGCCCGAGCCAGGCGCAGCTGAATCAGGTAGGCGTGCGGGGCCAGGCCGAAGGCCGCCTTGAACGCGCGACTCAGACGAAAACGATCGACCCCGCAGGCCTGGGCCAGCTCGACCAGGCCGATATCCTGATCGATATGCGCGTGCAGGTAGTCCCGCGCGCGCTGCGCAGTCAACGGCAGGCGTGGGTCGGGATTGAGCCGCTTGCGCCAGTGCAGGTGCTGGGTCAGGCAGGCGAGCATGTCGTCCATGGCCGTCTGGCGCACGATGCGCAGGTCCTGACTGTGCACGGCGTCGAAGGCGCGCATGATCGCCCCGCTCAAGCGCACATCGTTGCATTGGGTGTCGGCAAAACTGGGCAGGCTATTGGCCGGCGCTTGTTCGAACAAGCTCGGCAGCTCGGCCTGCAGCCAGTCTGGCTCCAGGTACAAGGTGAAGTAGGTGAAGCCGTCGGCAGTCGGCGCCAGGCCATCGTGGATCTCGCCAGGTTCGAGCAGAAATACCTGGCCGGGCGTACTCACATGGCGGGCGCGGCGGCAGTTGAACTGCTGCACGCCTTGCTCGGTGGCGCCGACCAGGTAGCTGTCATGCCAGTGCGGGTCGTAGGCGTGCCCGGTGAAATGCGCGCGCACCGACTCGATGCCGGTATCGGCGTCCTGGCTCAGATCAATCCAGTTGGTCATGGGCGGCAGCTGCTGGTGAGTGGGCCCACTACCTTAACCCACCAGGGCTGGTCAGGTTTAGAACGGATGTGCAGCAGGTTGCGCAGCATTTTCGTCATTGGCATGAAAGTGTTGCTGTATTTTCAGCGGTTTCTATTGGCTGCAACAGCGCTAAGATGCGCGTCGAATCCGCACACCTCAGGAGCTTTTCGATGGACACCGTTACCCTGGCCAAGCGCCGTTACACCACCAAAGCCTACGACGCCAGCCGCAGAATCCCGCAAGCGACCATCGATACCTTGCTCGAGCAATTGCGCCACAGCCCGTCTTCGGTCAATACCCAGCCTTGGCACTTCATCGTTGCCGACAGCGCTGAAGGCAAGGCTCGGATAGCCAAGAGCACCGAAGCGTTTGCCTACAACACCGCAAAGATTCGCGATGCCTCGCATGTGCTGGTATTTGCCGCGCGCACCGAAATGCCTGAAGCGCATCTGCAGGCCCTGCTGGAACAGGAAGCCCGTGACGGCCGTTTTCACACCGAGCAGGCCAAGGCCGGCCAGGACCTGACCCGACGCAGCTATGTCGACCTGCACCGCTTCGATCAGAAAGACCTGCAGCACTGGATGGAAAAACAAACCTACCTTGCCCTCGGCACTGCGCTGTTGGGCGCTGCTGCGCTGGAACTGGATGCCACGCCGATCGAAGGTTTCGACAGCAAACTATTGGACGCCGAGCTTGGCCTGCGCGAGCGCGGCTTCACCAGTGTGGTGCTGCTCAGTCTGGGCTACCGCAGTGCCGACGACTTCAACGCTGGGCTGGGCAAGTCGCGCTTGCCGGCATCGAGTGTATTCACCTTCCTTTGACCTGCGGGTCCAGCACCGTTATCAGCTGTGCGCTGAGCGCTTCGACCAATGCGCTGACCTTGGGCAAATGGCGCCGATTACGGCGCCAGGCCAGGTGAATCGGCAGGCCCTCGCTGGCGAACTCTGGCAGCACTTCGACCAGGCTGCCCTCATCCAATTGGCGCTGAACCAGCCAGGTCGGTAACTGGGCGATGCCGTGGCCGGCCATGATCGCTATCGCCTGGCCTTCGGCGTCACCGATGGCCAGGCGGCCGCTGATGCTTTTCAGTTGCGTCGCGCCTTGCCGGCCACTGGCGAAATGCAGGGGCGGCGTGCTGCCATCGGCGCAGGCGTACAGCACGCAACCAAGTGCCTGCAAGTCGCGCTCATCATGCGGCGTACCGTGCTCGGCGAGGTAGCTGGGGGCGGCGCAGAACACCGTGCGCTGGCTGCCCAGATAGCGATGCTCGACACCAGCCGGCCACACCTGCGGCCCGCCAATGCGAACGATGACGTCGATGGCGTCCTCGAGCATGTCGACAAAGCGATCAGACAAAGTGATGTGCGGCTGCAGGCGCGGATGGCGCCGGGCGAAGTCGAGCACGGCGGGCAGCGCATGCAGGCGGCCGAAGCTTGCGGGCAGATCGACCCGCAGCGGCCCGCATGGCTCGTTCAGTTCATCATGCAGGGCCATCTCGGCTTCGGCGATCTCGGCCAGCACTCGGCTGCAGGTTCGCAAGTACGCAGCGCCGCTGTCGCTGAGCAGCAGGCGCCGGGTAGTGCGCTCGAACAGCCTGACCTGCAAGCGTTTCTCCAGGCGCGCCACACCCTTGCTGACGGCTGAACTGGTCAGATTCATGCGCTCGGCGGCGGCGATGAAGCTACCTGCGTTGGCGACATTGACGAAGAAGTCGATGTCCTTGAGATGCTCGGCTACAGGCATGGAGGAGGGCCTTGATTGGTGAAAATGGTTCAGCAAATTACGGAAAATCTACCCGTAATAGGCGTGTAATTCCATATTAAGCTTCGCGGCTGAAAGTTTCCGAGCGATAGACGATGCAAAATTCTTCCCTGACTCCTCCTGCAGTCGCCGACTCCGGGCAGCGCACCGGGCTGTCCATTCTGTTGTTCGCGGTCGGCGGCTTTGCCCTGCTGACCACTGAATTCATCATCCTTGGCTTGCTGCCGGGGTTGGCCCGCGACTTGGGCCTGTCGATTGCAGCAGCGGGCCAGTTGGTGACCCTGTTTGCGGTGACTGTCATGCTGTTCGGGCCGTTTCTCACCGCCTGGTTGTCAGCCTATCCGCGCAAGACCCTGTTCATTGCCATCGTGCTGGTGTTTGCCGCCTCCAACGCACTCGCCGCAGTGGCGCCAAACGTCTGGGTGCTGGCGCTGGCACGGGTCGTCGGCGCACTGGCGTTGCCGGTGTATTGGGGTACCGCCAGCGAGAGTGCAGGGCAGTTGGCAGGGCCCGGCCGTGAGGGCTGGGCAGTGGCCAAGGTCTATCTGGGCATCACTGCGGCGTTTGTCTTCGGCATTCCGCTGGGCACCGTCGCCGCCGGGCTGGTCGGCTGGCGTGGCAGCTTCTGGCTGCTGGCCGGGTTGTGCCTGCTGGTCGCGCTGCTGATGTGGGCCTGGTTGCCGAAGTTGCCGCCCGCGCCGCAGCGGGCGCAAGGCGAACGGCAGACAGTGATCTTGCGTGACCGGCGCTTTATTGCCCATGTGCTGTTGTCGGTGCTGGTGTTTACCGCGATGTTCACCGCCTACACCTACCTGGCAGAAATCCTCGAACAGGTGGCGGGCGTGCCTGCGGCTCAGGTCGGTTGGTGGCTGATGGGCTTTGGTGTGGTCGGCATGCTTGGCAACAGCCTGGCCGGGCGCATCGTTGACCGTAGCCCGCTCGGGGCGACGGTACTGTTGCTTGTCATTCTCGCGACTGGCATGGGCGCGGTTGCTCCCGTGGTCGGCAATCCAGCGCTGCTGCTGATCGCCCTGGCGCTGTGGGGCGTTGCCTACACGGCGTTGTTCCCGGTGTGTCAGGTGCGCGTCATGCAAGCCGGCGCCAAGGCTCAGGCCCTGGCCGGCACATTGAACGTGTCTGCTGCAAACGGTGGCATCGCGGTTGGCGCTGCGCTGGGCGGGCTGGTGATTCAATGGTACGGCACTGCAGCGCTGGGCTACGTCGCCAGCGCGGTGGCTGGCTTGGCCGTATTGGCCACGCTGCTGTTGATGGCAGGCGCGAGGCCGCGCGCCTGAACATGTCGCGTGTGGTTACCAGAAGGTCGGCGCAGCGGTCGCCAGCACGCGGGTAAACACCTTGATTGCAGCATCCACATCAGTCTCTGTGGTGTAACGGCCTAGGCTGATGCGCACACTGCTGCGAGCTTGTTGATCGGTAAGGCCCAGCGCCAGCAGCACATGTGACGCAGCATTGCTGGCGGAGTTACAGGCTGAAGTCGTCGACAACGCCAACTCGCTGGCCAGTGCTGCGCTGTTGAAGCCTGGGGTGGCGATGCGCAGGTTCAGGGTGTTGGCGATGCGTTGCCGCGGGCAGCCATTGAGTGCGACACCCGGCAGCGCCAGCAGGCCGTTGAGCAGGCGTTCGCTGAGTTGATGGATGCGCTGTTGCTCGGCCTCGGCAGGTTCGCCTGCCAAGGCGAAGGCGCTGCCCATGCCGGCGATCTGGTGGGTCGCGAGGGTGCCCGAGCGCAGGCCGCCTTCATGGCCGCCACCATGCATCTGGGCACGCATCAGTGGCCGCGCTCGCGGGCCGACATACAGTGCACCGATGCCCTTGGGGCCGTAGACCTTGTGCGCTGAGAAGGACATCAGATCGACGGCCTGCTCGCGCAGATCGAGCGCGACCTTGCCGACTGCCTGGGCAGCGTCTACGTGCAGTATCGCGCCATGGGCGCGAACGATCTCGCCAATCGCGGCATAGTCGGTGACGGTGCCCAGTTCGTTGTTGACCGCCATCAGCGACACCAGCCGCGTGTCGTCGTGCAGCGCCTGGCGAACCGCATCGGGCTGAATCAACCCGGCCTGATCGGGCATCAGGCGGGTCACTGCCCAGCCTTGACGCTCAAGCTCGGCCACCGTGTCGAGCACTGCCTTGTGTTCCAGCGCGCTGGTAAGCAGGTGCCCAGGCTTGTCGGCGCCATCGGCGATTCCTTTCAGGGCGAGGTTGTTGGACTCGGTGGCGCCTGAGGTCCAGACCAGCTCATCTGGCTGCGCGCCAACCCGCTCGGCGACCTGCCGGCGGGCCTGCTCGACCACGGCACGTGCCGCCTGACCATAGGCGTGACCGCTGGAGGCAGGGTTGCCGAAGTTGGCGTGGTGGCCGAGGCAGGCGAGCATGGTTTCGATAACCCGCTCATCGACGGGGGTTGTGGCGGCGTAGTCAAAGTACAGTGGGGCGCTGGGCATGATGGACTGATCCGGGCATGTCGCCTGATGGTGGCGAACGTTAGCGACATGCTATCGGTCTACAGCCAAAAACTTTTTCCCTTGTTTTCCCGCTAATCCCGGTCTGGTAGGAGAAAATTCTCCTAAAGCCTCTCAAGCAGGATCAAACATTTTTTCCTCTTCCACCACAACCCGCTCACACAGCTCGATGATCTGTTCGCGCATCCAGCGATTGGCTGGGTCCTGATCGGTGCTTTCATGCCAGTACAGGTGAGTTTCCAACGGCGGTACGTCAACCGGCAGTGGCAAGTGGCGCAGTTGATGACGGCGGGCGAAACGCTCTGGCACGGTCATTACCATGTCAGTCTGCTGCAACACCTGCGAGGCCATCAGGTAGTGTTGCGAGCGCAGCGCAACCTTGCGTTGCAGGCCCATCTTGCCCAGCGCCAGGTCGACATAACCCAGGCCGTTACGCCGGCTGGAGATATGGATGTGGCTCATGCCCAGGTACTGCTCCAGCGTCAGCTTGGCCTCGGCCAGTGGGTGGCCCTGACGCATTGCGCAGACGAAGCGGTCCTGCATCAGTTTGACGTGGCGCACCTGTGGGTCGGTGTTGAGCGGCGCATCGACGGCGAAATCGAGGCGGCCAGCGGCCAGCTCCTTGGTGGTTTCGCGGCGTTTGCACAGGAAGCTTTCGATCATCACCGCCGGTGCCAGCCGGCGCAGACGCTGGAACAGCGGCGGCAGCACTACCGCTTCGGTCAGGTCGGTCATGCTGATGCGGAAGGTCTTATTGGCCTGCTGCGGATTGAATATGCGGCTTTCCTGCACCGAAACCCGCAGCAGCGCCAGCGCGTTGCGTACCGGGCCGATGATGTTCTGCGCCATCGGCGTCGGCACCATGCCTTGGGCGGTGCGCACGAACAGCGGATCGTTGAAGGTCTCGCGCAGCCGCGACAATGCGTTGGACACCGCCGGCTGGGTAATGCCGACGATCTGCCCGGCGCGGGTCAGGTTAGCTTCGGTGTAGATCGCATCGAAGACGATGAACAGATTGAGGTCAACCTTGCTGAGATTCATTGGGCGCCGCTCGACGTGATGTTATCGCTGGATCATATATCGGTTATGAATGTTTATACACGCTGAAAATAGGCTAGGTGGATTGGCGCGCTTGTTCTAGGCTCAGGCCCATGTTCTTCATCCTGTGAAGGTAAGCCCGATGGATTTCGCCTATTCGCCCAAGGTTCAGGCCCTGCGAGAGCGCGTCACTGCGTTCATGGACCAGCACGTTTATCCTGCCGAAGCAGTGTTCGACCGCCAGGTTGCCGAGGGTGACCGCTGGCAGCCGACGGCGGTGATGGAAGAGCTCAAGGCCAAGGCTCGCGCCGAAGGCCTGTGGAACCTGTTTCTGCCCGACTCGGAATACGGCGCCGGCCTGAGCAACCTTGAATACGCACCTTTGGCGGAAATCATGGGACGCTCGCTGCTGGGGCCGGAGCCGTTCAACTGCTCGGCGCCCGATACCGGCAACATGGAAGTGCTGGTGCGCTACGCCAGCGAGGCGCAGAAACGTCAGTGGCTGGAGCCGCTGCTGCGCGGCGAGATTCGCTCGGCGTTCGCCATGACTGAGCCGGATGTTGCCTCATCCGACGCCACCAACATGGCGGCCACGGCCATGCGTGATGGTGATCAGTGGCTGATCAACGGGCGCAAGTGGTGGACCTCCGGCGCCTGCGACCCGCGCTGCAAGGTGATGATCTTCATGGGCCTGTCCAACCCGGATGGCCAGCGCCATGAACAGCACTCGATGATTCTGGTACCCACCGACACGCCCGGGCTGAAGATCGTCCGGCCATTGCCGGTGTTCGGCTACGACGACGCCCCCCATGGCCACGCCGAAGTGCTGTTCGACAATGTGCGCGTGCCCTATGAAAACGTCCTGCTGGGCGAAGGCCGCGGCTTCGAGATTGCCCAGGGGCGGCTGGGGCCGGGGCGGATTCACCACTGCATGCGTTCGGTGGGCATGGCCGAGCGCGCGCTGGAATTGATGTGCCGGCGCTCGGTCGAGCGCACGGCTTTTGGCCGGCCCCTGGCGCGGCTTGGTGGCAACATCGACAAGATCGCCGACTCGCGTATGGAGATCGACATGGCCCGCCTGCTGACGCTGAAGGCGGCCTACATGATGGACACCGTTGGCAACAAGGTCGCCCGCAGCGAGATCGCGCAGATCAAGGTGGTCGCGCCCAATGTCGCGCTAAAAGTGATCGACCGGGCAATCCAGATCCATGGCGGGGCAGGGGTCAGCGCTGATTTCCCGCTGGCCTATATGTACGCCATGCAGCGCACCCTGCGCCTGGCGGACGGGCCGGACGAGGTGCATCGGGCCGCCATCGGCAAATATGAAATCGGCAAGTATGTGCCGGCGGAGTTACTGCGCATGGGCCGCTGATGATTGTGCCCTAGGCAGCGCCCTGGCATTCGATCTATAGTCAGGCGCTATGAGCTACTCAGCCGCTAGCCGAATGATGTGCCCCTGCATGACCGCCTCTGGCGGGCCATGAGGTAACGGCTGCCCTGCACCCCGTTTGAACCCTGAGGCCCCGCCAGCAATGGACGGGGCCTTTTGTTGCTCTGTCCGCGCCACCACTTGGAGACAGAGTATGTTCGAGATTCGCCGTGCCACGCGCCAGGATGCGCTGACCGCTTTCGATATCCGCCGCCTGGCCATCCGTGCGCAGTGCATTGGCGCCTACAGCGAAGAAGCAATGCTGAGGTGGACCCAGGGTTCGCTCAGCGAAGCATTCAGCGATCTGGTTGCGGCGCACTTTTACCTGGTCTGCGATCAGGGCATGGTGGTTGCCACTGGCATGCTCGACGTGGCCAGGACTGAAATCGGTGCGATCTTTGTGCACCCGGATTACATGGGGCGTGGTATCGGCCGCCTGCTGATGGCCCATCTGGAGGGGCTGGCGCAGGCGGCGGGGCTGACCCAGATCACGCTTGACGCGACGCTGAATGCAGCTGCGTTTTACCGGTCCTGTGGCTTCGCTGGTGATGACCAAGGCATCTACCACTCACCCTCCGGGCTGCAGCTGGCCTGCGTGCCGATGCGCAAGGCCCTGCATGCTCCAGGCTAGCGATTCCTGAGCGAGCCAGGGTCATCAGCGATCTCTCTATCCTGAGATGTGTCAGGTGCGGGTTGATCATGGGCGACCGGGCCTGGTCCATGGTAAGCCGGACCACCCGCTGTCGCCTCATTGCGGGTCTTGAGCAACGACAGCACGACCCCGCCCAGCAAGAGTGCAAAGGTCACCCCCAGCGAGAGCAGCGCCGGCACCTTGCCTATCAGGCCGTGATAGAAAATCTTGCAGCCGATGAAGATCAACACCAGTGCCAGCGCGTACTTCAGATAGACGAACCGATGCATCAGGGCGGACAGCGCGAAGTACAGCGAGCGCAAGCCAAGGATGGCGAAGATGTTCGAGGTGTAGACAATGAACGGGTCTTGAGTAATGGCAAAGATCGCCGGCACGCTGTCGACGGCAAACACCAGGTCGGCCAGTTCGATCAACACCAGCGCCAGAAACAGCGGTGTGGCGTAACGCAGCGCTTTGCTTTCACCGGGCGGCGTCAGCCGGACAAAGAATTTTGCCCCGTGCACGTCGTCAGTGACGCGCATATGCCGGCGTAGAAACTTCAGCACCGGGTTGTTGGCCAGGTCCGGTTGGCTATCCTCTTTGGACAAAGCCATTTTCACCCCGGTAAATAGCAGGAACGCGCCGAACAGGTAGAGCACCCAGGCGAAGTTCTGCACCAGCGCAGCGCCAACGCCGATCATGATCGCGCGCAGCACCACCACCCCAAGGATGCCCCAGAACAACACGCGGTGCTGGTAGCGGCGTGGGATGGCGAAGTAGCTGAAGATCATCGCCATGACGAACACGTTGTCCATCGACAGCGATTGCTCGACCAGGAAGCCGGTGTAGAACTCCAGCGCCGACTGCGCCCCCAACTCGAACCAGACCCAGGCGCCGAACAGTACACCCACGCTGAAATAGCCTGAATACAGCAGCAGGCTTTCACGCATTTCGATTTCGCGTTCTTTGCGGTGCAGGACGCCAAGGTCAAGCACCAGCAGCCCAACCACGATGACGACGAAAACCAGCCACAGCCAGGCGCTGGTACCGAGTACGGGAGTAGTGAGGTAGGTCTGTAGAGCTGTCATGAGCCCCTCCTTGATTGTCGACGTTGCATGGCAACAGTGATCCGACATGGCGGCGTGGCAGCCGTCAGAGGGGCCCGGTATCACATGGGTTAGAGCCTAGACCCAGATGCCGGAGCTGCCGAGTGGCAGCCTGTTACATTTCTTTGCGTGGCCATCTGCATTCCTCAATACACCCACACCTCGACCCGGCGATTGCGGTGGCGGCCTTGCTCTTGCTCGTTACCCGCTACCGGCAGCTCGGCGCCCATACCCAGCACGTCGATGTTCTGCACGCCTTCATGGGCCAGTTCGCGGCGCACTGCCATGGCCCGCAGGCGCGAGAGCAAGGCGGCCCTGCCCGGTGTTTCCTTGGGATCGCCGAAGCCGACCAATAGCGTCCTGGTTTGCTCGTGGCCGGCCTGCTGCAGGAAGTCTGCGACGCGGTGTACGTCGCGCAGCGCTTTGCTGTCCAGGCTCGCACTGCCTTCCTGGAAGCGAAAGTTCACCGTCAGCCGACGCCCTTCCAGAGCAAGGCTGCGGTAGCGCGCCGGCATGTCTGTCTGGGTAGGGATCGGCAAAGCTTTGACTTGCTGATTGACGAAGCCTTGTTCAGCAACGATGACCTGGCCGGCCGGGCTTTGGGCAAAATCAGCCAGCGCCTGGGCCAGCGGCTGCGGACTGGCCGGCAGGTAGAAGTACAAGCGCCGCGACAGCGGATAATCTTCACTGGCAACCAGCGCGCGGCTGGGCGGCAGGGCCGGCGCATCGCCGGCAGCAATGGCCAGGACCTTGGCATCATGCACGGCCGCAAGGCTGCTGAAGCCAATCGCTTGGCGGTCGCTCTGGACTTGCTCGACCAGCGCGTCGCTGGACTCGAAGCGCCGGGCCCCGCCACTCAGTGCGCTACGTACAGGGTCGAGGACCAATGCCTTGAAGGTCTCGAAGGTGCCGGAGCGGTCATCACGCGCATACAGTCGGATAGCACCGCCCGCTACGCCCAGTTGCTCCCAGCGGGTTACCTGGCCGGCAAACACCTGGGCCAGCTGCGCTGTGGTGAGGCTGGTCAGTGGATTGTCTGGATGGACGATCACGGCGACACCGTCGAGGCCGATGACCTGCTCGGAACGGCCGCTGCGCAAGTCGCCGAACGCCTGCAACTGATCTACCTCGACGTCACTGATCGGTCGCGAGGACGCAACCAGGTCTGCCGCGCCACTGCCCAGTGCAGCGAAACCGGTACTGCTGCCGTGAGCTGCGATCAGCACGCTGAGGAGTTCGCCATCGCGACCCTGCGCCGTAATGGCGATCTCGTTGGGCACAGCCCCTGCGCAATGCTCGATCGCCGTCGCGCCCTTGCTGCGCAGCATCCCCTGAACCAGCGCAGGCCCAAGCGCAGTGCCGATCGTGTTGGAGCCCTGAATGCGCAGTTGCACCGGCTCAGCCAGGCAGAGCAGTGGCAGCGACAACAGCAGGAGTGAGAGCAGACGCGGCATGCCGGAGACCTGGGGCACAGTGATGCGCCGCAGATTACGACAGTTGCATGACTGGCAGATGACGGTGCTGGCTCAGCCGTGCTCCGCCAGACTGTAGCGCAACCCTGGCCTGCAACTGTGCGGGTCACGAGCGACGAAAAACCCTTATGCTGTTACGAAATATGTCTATAACAGTTTGGATAAGGACCTGATGATGCCGCTCAAGGACCTGTTGATCGCTCTGGTGGTGATCATCATCTGGGGAGTCAATTTCGTGGTGATCAAGGTAGGCCTCGATGGCTTGCCGCCGATGCTGTTGGGCGCCTTGCGCTTCTTGCTGGTGGCGTTCCCGGCCGTACTGCTGGTGAAGCGACCGAACCTGCCGTGGCGCTGGTTGATCGCCTATGGCGCGACGATCTCCCTGGGCCAGTTCGCCTTCTTGTTCCAGGCCATGCACAGCGGCATGCCGCCTGGGCTGGCGTCGCTGATCCTGCAATCGCAGGCGTTCTTCACCCTGGGCTTTGCCGCGCTGTTTCTCGGCGAGCGCTTGCGCCCGGCCAGTGTCCTTGGCTTGCTGGTAGCGGCAGGCGGGCTTGTATTGATCGGCAGTGAGCACAGCAGCCATGTACCGCTGATTGCGCTGTTGCTGACGCTATGTGGCGGTGCGATGTGGGGCATGGGCAATATCATCACGCGGCGCTTTGGCTCGGTGAATCTGGTGGCGCTGGTGGTGTGGGGCGGGCTGATTCCGCCGCTGCCGTTTCTGGCCTTGTCGTGGATGCTTGAGGGTCCCGAGCGAATCAGTCAGGCGTTGACCCATATCAGCTGGAGTTCAGTGGGCGCGCTGCTGTTTCTGGCGTATGCGGCAACCATGCTTGGCTACACCCTGTGGAGCACGCTGCTGTCGCGCCATCCAGCCGGCAAGGTTGCGCCGTTTTCATTGTTAGTGCCGGTAATTGGCCTGAGCTCATCGGCGTGGTTGCTGGGTGAGCGGCTCAGCGCTATTCAGGGCTGGGGCGCGCTGCTGGTAATGGTCGGCTTGTTGATCAATGTGTTTGGCAGTCGGCTGAGCCAGCGCCTGCGCGCGGCGCTTTGCTAAGATCGCTTCTTTTGCCCCGGCCATGCAGGCCGGGCAGCAGCAGGAGTATGTGCATGATCATCTCTACCACCAGCCAACTCGATGGCCGTCCGATTGGTGAATACCTGGGCTTGGTCAGCGCCGAATCGGTGCAGGGGATCAACTTCGTCCGCGATTTCTTTGCCCGCTTTCGGGATTTCTTCGGGGGGCGTTCGCAGACCCTTGAAAGTGCATTGAAGCAAGCCCGCGAGCAGGCTACCGCTGAGTTGATCGCCCGCGCGCGGCAGATGAATGCCGATGCAGTGGTCGGCGTGGACTTCGAAATCAGCATGCCCTCGGTGCAGGGTGGCATGGTGGTGGTGTTCGCCACGGGCACTGCAGTCAGGCTCAGATAAGGCCAAGTGCCACTGGTCAGTTATGGGCTTTTCGCCCGAGCAGTCCGAGAATGACCGGCTAGTCTCAGTTCAACAGCCGGGCTTTATCGGGCAAGCGAGGGGCTTGCCGGCGCGGTTAACTGTGCAGGGAGTTGGGCGATGAGCGAAGCTTTTGTCGAAGACCTTAATGACGTGTTTCCGATCAACAATCAGGTGCGCTGCGGGCAAGCGGCGTTTCGCCTGGGTTTTGCCCATATGACCCTGGATGACTCCGAGCAGATGCAGCCGGTGGCGTTGCAGCGCTGCAAGAAAGGGCGTTTCACCCCGCGGATTCCGGCGCGCAAGTAAAACAGTGTCATTGGCACCGTGCAGCGGTCCCAAGCCAGGAAGGCCTACAGGATTTACGCCCAACGGCACGCTTATGATGAGCTTTGTTGATTCTGCGCAAGTTAACAGTGAGTTGCACTCGCAGATGTAACAATGCTGTGGTCTGCTTGCGCTGCACTTTCACAAAAGGAGGATTGACTGCAATGCGCATCAGGGAAGAAGCCTACCGGCATTGGGCCCAGTCACCGCTGCCCAGCCGCAGCCATGAAGAACAACTCAGCGACGGTATTACCATTGACGTGCAGGTCCGCCTGTCACGGCTTGGCGCCACGCAGATGTTCATCGGCATGTACAGCGACAACGGCACAGCATTGCTGGAAGAGTACTATCCGACACGGCCCGGCGAGACGACTACGCGGGCGCTGGTGTGGGGTGTCAATCGGGCGCGGGCCATGAGCCTTGACGCTGCGCCGCAGCCGCAGCGGCTACGCGCATGAAAAAGCCCGGCCTTTGCAGGCCGGGCTCAACACCATAGTGAGGCCGCTCAGTTCAGTGGCTCGATCACCTTGGCTGCTTGCCGCTCACGGGCGGCAGGCCATTCCTGTTGCAGCGTTTCCAGCACGCGGCCAACGAACTCGGTGTCGGCTGCAGCCTTCTTGCCAACAAAGCCCTGGCCGCGGCGGTAGACCCTGAAGCTGGCGCAGGTGCTGGGCAGGTGCGCTGCAAACTCGTCTTCAAGGCTGTTCGGCGGCAGACGATCAAGGCGAACCTCGCCAGTCTGGCTGATCCACAGCAGGTGATCATCAAGGCTGTCCTTGCGTGCAGCGAACAGCTCGGCCAATTGGTCAACAGTCGGTTTGTCGTTCAAATTCATGTTCATCATAAAGCCCCTATTACCCGTCGTTTAGTGATTTCACACTTGGCGCTCTACAGATGTAGCGCGCTACCAAGGCTGCTACCGCAGCATTGCAACAGGGGCTTTTCACATGCTGCCTTTTGGACAGTTCCCTCTCCACGAACGACTTGCGTTACCGCGCAAGCCGTCTGGAATACCCTTGCCACCGCTCCCGATCAGGGAGACGGCTTAATCATGCCCAACGCCGATCAACGGCGTCAACAGTTTTGTAGTGAATATTTTTCCTCACTACATAATGTCCGACAATCCATCAGTCACTGCCCGGAAAGGATCTGGTAGGCCGCTTCGACACGGGCTTCATTGGGGTAATTGCGGTTGGCCAGCAGGGCGATACCCAGGCCTTTGCTGGGGATAAATGCAACGTAGGCACCGAAGCCATTGGTTGACCCTGTCTTGTTGTACCAAGCGCTAGCGTCGGCGGGGCTGGCCGGGCTCAAGCGGGTTACAGCCTGCGGCTCGCGGACCATACCGGCACCGTTGCCCGCGAGTAGTGTGGGCAGAGTCACGGGATGAGGGTAGCGCTCCCAACCAAGGCCCTGAGTCATGCGGCCCACCTGAAAGTAACCTTGGTGGGTGAGGGCGATGGCTTGCTTGAGTGGTGCAGTCAATTGCTCGGGCTGTACCTGCACGCGCACATAGCGCAGCGCGTCGACGATCGTCGTCTTGATGCCGTAGGCCTCATCAGCGAAGGCGCCGGGCGTGACCCGTACTGGCCGCTGCTGCGCGTCATAACCCTGGGCGTACTGGCTTTGTGCGCTGGCAGGCACCTGCAGGTAGGTGTGGTTGAGGCCAAGCTTTGGCAGCAGCGACTCTTCCATCAACTTCGCGAAGGGCAGCTTCTGCGCGCGCGCTGCCAGGTCGCCAAACAAGCCGAGGCTGGGGTTGGAATAGCAGCGCTGCGTGCCTGGCGCAGCCTTGCGTTGCCATTGCTGGAGGAACACCAGCGCCTGGGCGTCGCTCTCGACGTCATCCGGGAATTGTAATGGCAGGCAGTCGGCGCTATACGCGCCCAGCTCCAGCAGGGTGGCCTGGCCCAAGGCCGTGTTGCTCAGCGCAGGTTGATAGCGGCTGGCTGGCGCGGCCAGATCGACTTTACCCTCGGCACTGGCCAGCGCCACCAGTGTCGCTGTGTAAGTCTTGCTCAACGACCCGACTTCAAACAGGGTCTCGCGGCTTACCGGCTGGTGGTCGACCTTGTTAGCTTCGCCATAGGTAAAGATATGTTCTCGGCCATCGGCGAACACAGCAACTGCCATGCCTGGGATCGCGTGTTTTTCCATCAACGGTTTGACCACGGCATCGACCCGAGATTGCAGATCATCAGCAAGGCTGTGCGTACTGGCCAGCGAGCAGGTGAGGCCAAGCAGGGTGAGAAGTGTGCGGGAAGTGAGCATGGGATTCCTGTCTTCAGCGTATGCGGTGTCCGTTGCGCGACACTGGCGGGCGTTCCAGCGTTAGCGCAGATAAGCCGCAGACCTTATCGTCGTGCGCTGCACGATGACAACAAGGAATGAGTAATGAAGTACCTCCGCATGCTGTTCGACAACTTCACCCTGGCCCTGCTCGGCGTGGTGCTGATCGCTACGCTGCTGCCGTGCTCGGGCCAGGGTGCAGTGGTGTTCGGCTGGTTGACCAACCTGGCTATCGGCCTGCTGTTCTTCCTGCATGGGGCCAAGCTGTCGCGCGAGGCAATCATCAAGGGTGCTGGCCACTGGCGTCTGCACCTGCTGGTGTTCTCCTGCACCTTCGTCCTGTTTCCGCTGCTGGGGCTGGCGTTCAAGCCGCTGTTCGTGCCGTTGGTAGGCAACGAGCTGTACCTGGGCGTGCTCTATTTGTGTGCCTTGCCGGCCACGGTGCAATCGGCAATCGCCTTTACCTCGCTGGCGCGCGGCAACGTCCCGGCAGCGATCTGCAGCGCAGCGGCTTCAAGCCTGTTGGGGATCTTCCTCACCCCGCTGCTGGTGATGCTGCTGTTGGGTGCCGACGGCAATACCGGCTCGGGCCTGGACGCGGTGCTGAAAATCACCCTGCAGTTGTTGGTGCCATTCGTGGCCGGCCAGATCGCCCAGCGCTGGATCGGCGACTGGGTCAAGCGCAACGCGCGCTGGCTGAAGATCGTCGATCAGGGCTCGATTCTGCTGGTGGTCTACACCGCGTTCAGTGAAGCGGTTGTCACCGGGCTCTGGCACACCGTGTCGCCGCAACATCTGGCCGGCCTGTTCGCCGTGTGCGGGATACTGCTGGCGGTAGTGCTGTTGGGCGTGCGGGTGCTCGGCCGAGCGCTCGGCTTCAGTGTCGAAGACCGCATCACCATTTTGTTTGCTGGCTCGAAGAAAAGCCTGGCTACCGGTGTGCCCATGGCGCAGGTGCTGTTCGTCGGTAGCGGGATCGGCGCGATGATCCTGCCGTTGATGCTGTTCCATCAAATTCAATTGATGGTCTGTGCAGTGCTGGCCCAGCGTTATGCCAGCCGCAAGGAAGAGGTCGAGGGCGAAGCAGCTTCGTCCTCAACGTAACTGGCCGGGGCGCAGCCCCGGCACGGGTTACTGGTTAATCCAGGTCTTGCGCAGAGTGACGCTCTGCAACCTGCGTGGCCTCATCGCCCCAGGTGCGGTTGACCCGCGTGCCGCGTTGTACTGCCGGGCGCTGGGCAATTGCTTCGGCCCAGCGTTGCACGTTGGGGTATTCCTCGACGGCGAGGAACTGCGCCGCGTCATACAGGTTGCCGCGCACCAACTGGCCGTACCAGGGCCATACGGCGATGTCGGCGATACTGTACTCGTCACCGCCCAGATAAGGGCTTTCGGCCAGGCGCCGCTCAAGGACATCCAGCTGGCGCTTGGCTTCCATGGTGAAGCGGTTGATGGCGTACTCGATCTTCTCAGGCGCATACACATAGAAGTGGCCGAAGCCGCCGCCCAAGTAGGGTGCTGCGCCCATCTGCCAGAACAGCCAGTTGAGTGTCTCGGTTCGTGCGGCTGGGGCACTCGGCAGCAGCGCACCGAACTTCTCTGCCAGATACAGCAGGATCGAGCCCGATTCAAACACCCGCACCGGTGGCTGTTGGCTGCAGTCAAGCAGTGCCGGGATCTTCGAGTTGGGGTTGACCGCCACAAAACCGCTGGAAAATTGCTCGCCCTCGCCAATGCGGATCAGCCAGGCGTCGTACTCGGCGCCGCTATGGCCGAGTGCCAATAATTCTTCAAGGAGAATGGTCACCTTGACGCCGTTGGGCGTCGCCAGCGAGTACAACTGCAGCGGCTGTTTGCCCTGTGGCAAGGCCTGCTCGTGGGTGGCGCCTGCCACCGGACGGTTGGTGCTGGAGAACTTGCCGGCCTTGGCGGGCTCGTTGTGCCAGACCTTGGGCGGTACGTACTGTGAGTCGCTCACAAAGAACTCTCCTAGAATGCGCGGTTTCTGTTAAAAAGCTCACCTATAGATCTATGCCACGGCGGTGTCGTTCAGGGCAAGTGCCTTGTCGGCATGGCGTGCTGGCCCATGAATGGCAAACATGACCTAGAGTTAGCTGCAGCGCAGCGGGCATGCGAGCGATTTATTGCAGTTTTTCTCAACTATTCATATCCGCGGATGTCATTCAATGCGAAGTGAATGATCGATGGCATCTCAGCAAGTTTTCGGAGTTAACCGCATATGGCAGCACTGCAAGGCAGCACCCTGGAAGCGATCGTCGGCAATCAGCCAAAGTTGCTCAATGATTGGCAGACAGCGCTTGAAGCCAGCGGCGCTTCGCGTAACGTCAAAGAGCACGACCTGCGTCAGCAAACCCGTGAGTTTCTGCAACTGATCGTAGATGGCTTGCGCCATGAGGGCAGTGACAATCCAGCGGCTGCGGGCTGGGAAGAAACCCGCCGCTTCCTCGACAAACTCTCCGCCAGCCGTGCCCAGCTCGGCCAGGAGTCGCATCAGACTGCCTCGTTCATCTTTTCGCTGAAAGGCCCGCTGTTTGCGCTGCTGCAAACCCAGTACCGCGATCAGCCAGCCGAGCTTGCCGAACAGCTGTGGCAAATTTCCGAGCTGTTCGATGCGTTTGGCCTGCACACCATCCGCACTTATCAAAAGACCCGTGAAGGAGTGATCAAGCGCCAGCAGGAAGAGCTGCTCGAGCTGTCCACTCCAGTGGTCAAACTATGGGAAGGCGTGCTCGCGCTGCCATTGATCGGCACACTCGACTCGCACCGCAGCCAGACCGTCATGGAGTCGCTGCTGCAGCGCATTGTCGATACCGGTTCGGAAATCGCCATCATCGACATCACCGGCGTGCCGACCGTGGACACACTGGTTGCTCAGCACCTGCTCAAGACCGTCACCGCAATCCGCCTGATGGGCGCTGATTGCATCATCAGTGGCGTGCGCCCGCAGATCGCCCAGACCATCGTGCACCTGGGCCTGGACCTGGGCACCCTGACCACCAAATCGAACCTGGCCGATGCACTGAAACTCGCGCTTAAGCGCCTGGGCACCGACATCGGCGAGCGGGCGTAAACGATGGAGCGTATCCCGATCCTGCAGATGGGCCAGTTTTTGCTGGTGACTATCCAGGTAGACATGCATGACGAGCTGGCGCTGCGCCTGCAGGATGACCTGACCAGCCGCATCGACCAGACCAACGCCCGCGGTGTGCTGATCGATATCTCGGCGCTGGACATGGTCGATTCGTTCATCGGCCGCATGATCGCCACCATTTCCGGCCTGTCGCGCATTCTTGATGCCGAGACGGTGCTGGTGGGCATGCAGCCTGCGGTGGCCATCACCCTGGTTGAACTGGGGCTGACTTTGCCCGGTGTCAGTACGGCACTGAACGTTGATCGCGGCATGCATCTGCTGCGCCAGCGGGTAGGCCAGTCATGAACGTCCGCGATAGCGGCAGTCATCCGGTACGCATCGAGCAGGATGTGGTGCTTGCGCGTCAACTGGCGCGCAAGCTGGCCAGCGAATGCGGCATGCGCCTGGTCGACCTGACCAAGATGGTCACCGCCGTCAGCGAGCTGGCGCGTAACACCGTGGTGTATGGCGGTGGCGGCGACATGGACTGGGAGATCATCGACGGCCTTGGCCGGGTGGGTCTGCGTTTGGTGTTTCGTGACGAAGGTCCGGGTATCCCCGATACCAAGCTGGCCCTGACCGATGGCTGGACCTCTGGCAACGGCATGGGCCTGGGCCTGACGGGGGCGCGCCGATTGGTCGACGAGTTCGAGTTGGATACTGCCCCAGGGCAAGGCACTCGGGTGACCATAACTCGATGGACATGACTTTTGCCGCCAGCCTGACCCAGGTGTTGACGCTCGATGACAGCAGCCAGGTGGGTCATGCCCGGCGTACCGTGCAAAAGCTTGCCGAAGACCACGGTTTTGATCAGGCCGACGCAGGCCGTGCGGCGCTGGTTGCCACTGAGCTTGCCAGCAATGTGCTCAAGCATGCCGAACGCGGCGAACTGCACCTGCGTGTTTTGCCGCATGGCGCGGCGCATGCACTCGAGATCTTGGCCATCGACCGAGGCCCTGGCTTTGACGTGCATGCCTGCCTGACGGACAGGTATTCCACAGCCGGTACCCAAGGCATCGGCCTTGGCGCGGTCAGCCGCCAGGCGCAGGTGTTCGACGTGTATGCGGACGAGCGCGGCGCGGCAGTGCTGGCGCGTTTGCATCGTCGCGATGTCAAGGGCGCCGACGTACGCATCGGCGTCAGTCAGCATTCATTGCATAACGATCCAGCCTGTGGCGACACCTGGTATGTCGCCCGCGATCAGCAGCGCCTGAGTGCTCTGGTGGTCGATGGCCTCGGTCATGGCAGCGAGGCTGCCTCTGCCGCCATGGCGGGCGCTACGGAATTTGCTCGAACCCCATTCAGCGAGCCCGAACAGTTGCTCGCCGAAATGCACAACGCCATGGGCGGCACCCGCGGCGGCGCGGCGGCGATTGCCCAGTATGACGCTGCAGCGGACAACCTGGCCTTTATCGGTATCGGCAACATCGGTGCGACGCTGGTAGGCGGCGAACGTCCGCGCGGGCTGACCTCGTATCCCGGCATCGTCGGCGGTCAATACCGCAAGGGTCAGGTGTTTAACTACGCTCAGGTACAGGGAAATCTGTTGATCATGTACAGCGACGGGCTGCAATCGCGTTGGAACCTGCAAGCCTATCCGGGCCTGGCCCCGCGCCACCCGGCGATCATCGCTGGGGTTCTGCACCGGGATTTTTGCCGCGGTCGTGATGATGTCACCGTATTGGTCATTGACCTGGAGGCTGCTTATGCCTGAACAGATTCCCGGTTCGGCCGAGCAGGCCGCCCTCATCAGCCGCTTGCAAGCCGACAACGAAGCGTTGCGCGATGAGCTTGAAGAGACCAATCAGGGCGTGCTCGCACTATATGCCGAGTTGGACGTGCAGGCTGAGCAATTGCGCCAGGCATCCGACCTCAAGAGCCGCTTCCTGGCCTACATGAGCCACGAATTCCGCACGCCGCTGGGCTCGATCCTGAGCATCACCAGCCTGCTCGCTGACGAAATCGACGGGCCGCTGAGCAAAGAACAGCAGTTGCAGGTCGGATTTATCAGCTCGGCAGCCCGCGAGCTCAGCGACATGGTCGACGACTTGCTCGACCTGGCCAAGATCGAGGCCGGGCGGATCAATATCTCGCCAGCCTGGTTCGATATGCTCGACCTGTTCGCCGCCTTGCGCGGGATGTTCCGGCCGATCGTCGACATGGGCGCGGTCGACCTGATCTTCGAGGAGCCGCAAGGCTTGCCGCAGCTGTATACCGATGACAAGAAGCTGGCGCAGATCCTGCGCAACTTCATTGCCAACGCCCTGAAATTCACCTTGCGTGGCGAGATCCGCGTGTCGGCCCGTCTGCACGGTACTGACCGCGTCCGCTTTGCCGTCAGTGATTCGGGTATCGGTATTGCCCCGGAACTGCTCGGCGCCCTGTTCGAAGATTTCGCCCAGGTCGACTCGCCTTTGCAGAAACGCCTGCGCGGGACTGGCTTGGGCCTGTCCTTGTGTAAACGCTTCGCTGCGCTGTTGGGCGGAGAAGTGGGCGTAGAAAGTGAACCCGGGGTCGGCTCGACGTTCTTTGTAATCATCCCGCTTGCCATCGCCCAGGAGAGCGCCGATGAGCTCTGAGATCCGCCTGCTGATCGTCGACGACAACGCCACCACGCGCTACGCGCTGCGTCGGCGGCTGGCCCTGCACGGCTATCAGGTACTTGAGGCAGGCACTGGCGGCGACGGCCTGGAGGTGATCCGCAATGAACAGATTGATGCGCTGATCCTGGATGTGAACCTGCCGGACATGAGCGGTTTCGATGTCGTACGCCTGTTGCGCGCCGATCCCGAGACAGCGCTGCTGCCGGTGATCCATGTCTCGGCTGCGTCGATCCTGACCGGCGACATCATTACCGGGCTTGAGGCCGGAGCCGATGCCTACCTGGTGCACCCGGTCGACCCGGATGTGCTGCAGGCGACTCTGCGCACCTTGCTGCGGGTGCGTGACACCGAGCGTGCACTGCGTGACAGCGAGGCGCGTTTTCGCGAGATCTTCAGCAACGTGTCGGCGCCGATTGCGGTGCTGGATGCCCAGTTCAAAGTGCATGAGTGCAACCATGCATTCGCTCAGCTGATTCAGGATAATCAGCAGCCTGAAGTGCTGCTGGAATGCTTCACCCCGGGCCAGGAACTGGCCCTGGCTGCCTTGCGTCAGCACCTGGCAGACGGCGAGCGCTGGCGCGGTACCTTGGGCATGACGGTGAAAGGCCAGTTGCGCGACACCGACTGGCAGTTGTCGCCGTACCGCACGCCGGGCCTGTGCCTGGTATTTGTCGAAGACGTTACCGAGCATCGCCATCGCGAGCGCTCGCACCTGGCCAAGCTCGACGATGCCAACATTCAGCTGGCCCGCGAGATGGCCCAGCGCGCGCGCACCGAGGCGCAGCTGCTGCAGTTGCAGAAAATGGACGCCTTGGGCAGCCTGACTGGCGGTATCGCCCACGACTTCAACAACCTGCTCACCGGGATCATCACCAGCCTGGAGTTGATCCGTAAACGCGTCGGCGAGAACCGCCTCGAGAAAGTCCCCCATTATGCCGATGCCGCACTGAGCTCGGCGATGAGCGCGGCCTCGCTGACTCATCGTCTGCTGGCCTTCGCTCGGCAGCAGCCGCTGGATACCCACCCGGTCGACGTCAACGAGCGCATACGTTCGCTGCAAGAGCTGCTGACCCGCACCATCGGTGAACGCATCGATCTGCAGTTGCAACTGAGCGAGTGCCCGGCGACCGCGCTGGTCGACCCGGTGCAACTGGAAAGCGCCGTGCTCAACCTGGTGATCAACGCCCGCGATGCGTTGATCAAAGGCGGGCATATCTGGGTCACTACTTCAGCAGTCGTGGCCCGCGCCGACCCCAATCTTCAGGATGGCGCTTACATCGCCGTGACGGTGCGCGATGACGGCAGTGGTATCGCCCCGGACGTGCTGGAGAAGGTCTTCGATCCGTTCTTCACCACCAAACCGCTGGGCCAGGGCACCGGCCTTGGCCTGTCGACCATCTACGGCTTCGCTCGTCAGTCTGGTGGGCATGTTGCGTTGCGCAGCGTGCAGGGACAGGGCACAGAAGTGACCTTGCTGCTGCCTGCGAGCAATCGCGAGGCGGTCAGTGAAGCACTGGTTGCCCACGTCGATCAAAGAGGCGCAGGTGAGCATGTGCTGATCGTCGAAGACATGGCTTCGGTGCGCCTGTCGGTGGCTGAGGTGATGGCCGACGCCGGTTACCGCTACACGCTGGCGGAAACCATCGAGCAGGCGCTGGACCATCTGCGCAACGACAGCAGTATCGAACTGCTGCTCACCGATGTCGGTCTGCCAGGCATCAGCGGTCGCGAGCTGGCTGATATGGCCCGGGTTTATCGGCCAGGCTTACCGGTGCTGTTCATGACCGGCTACGCCGAAACCGCGCTGGATCGGCAGGCGTTTCTCGGCTCGGGCATGGATATGCTGATCAAGCCGTTCCAGATTGGCGAGCTGCTGGCCAAGGTCTGTCGTTCACTCGGGCGGGTCAGCCCAGACTGACCCTGGCTGCAGCCTGGCGAGCCGGGCTGCAGGTCAGATGGACAAACCCACCACACGGCTATGCACGCTTTCCTCCTGATTGCGGCGCTTGTTCACCACCAGTTCGCCAATCGCGATCAAGCGGGTGCGCGTGACATTGCGCGACAGCCCCAGCAACTGCGCGGTATGCACCTGGTTGTAGTGACAGAAGTGATACGCCGAACGCAGCAGGGCGTTCTCGACTTTCTCGAACAACTCACCGGAGTGCTCCTCAAACAGCCGGCTGAACGCCTGCTCCAGCAGCTCTTCTGCCGAACCACCATGGCTGGCGGCGGCATCCTCCTGGCGCTCCAGGCGCAGGTTGGACATGCGCAGATCCTGCGCCTGGATTTCACCGTTGCCGCAGGTCAGCAGGCTGTGATGGATGACGTTTTCCAGCTCGCGAATATTGCCCGGCCAGCTGTATTCGACCAGCTTGGCCTGCGCGCGTGGGCTGAGCTCGACCGGGCCATAACCCAAGCGCTCGCTGTAGCGGCGGATGAAATGGCGCACCAGCGGCATGATATCGCCGGGGCGATCACGTAGCGGGTGCAGCGACAGCGTCACTACGCTCAGGCGGTAGTACAGGTCTTCACGAAAATGCCCGGCATTGATGGCTTTTTCCAGCTGCACGTTGGTCGCTGCCAGCACCCGCACATTGATCGGGATGCTCTTGCGCGAGCCTAGCCTGACCACCTCGCGCTCCTGCAACACGCGCAGCAGCTTGACCTGAATCGGCAAGGGCAGGTCGCCTATCTCGTCGAGAAACAGCGTGCCGCCGTTGGCTTCCTCGAACCAGCCGGCCTTGGCGGCGAGCGCGCCGGTAAAGGCGCCTTTCTCGTGGCCGAACAACTCGGCCTCGACCAGCGACTCGGAAAACGCCCCGCAGTTGACCGCGATGAACGGCCCGTTGCGGCGCCCGCTGAGGTCGTGGATATGGCGCGCCACCAGCTCCTTGCCCGTGCCGGTCTCGCCGATGATCAGCACGCTGGCCTCACTTGGCGCAACCTGTTGCAAGTGGGCCAGCAGCGCCTGCGAACGGGGGTCTTCGAAGACCTGCGCGGTCGCCCGGATCGAGGTGGCCAGTGACGGTGACGGGGGGAGGGTGAGCAATTGCATGGGCGTGCCTTTAGGAATAGAAGGACGGGACAGGGCGCTTGCCGTTGAGGGCCCACTCGCCGAGCTCGTGGATGCGGTAATCCACGGGGTCGTGCAGGGTTTGCGTGCGCAGGTTGCGCCAATGCCGGTCGAAGCGCAGTGAGGCATGGGTGGCGCGGGCACCGGTGACTTCGAACAGGCGGTTGCAGATATCCAGGCCGTGGCGGGTTGCCGCGACCTTGGCCGTGCCGATGGCCAGGGCGAGGTCGCCGCGTTGCTCTGCACTCAACGCATGCTCCTGCTGCCAGGCAGCATCGAGCTGGTCGGCGGCGCGTTCGATCAGCAAACGCACGCTTTCCAGGCCCACCCAGAACTCGCCGTAATGGCGCAGCACATAAGGGTCTTCGCTGACCTGTGCCGCGCTGGAGCGGAACCAGGGGCGGCTTTCCTTGAGGCTGTACTGGCGGGCTTCGGCAAAGGCGCCTTCGGCGATGCCGAGGAACAGGTTGGCGAAGTGCAACTGAGCGATCAGCGGGCGCAATGCAGCGAATGGCGTGCTCAGCGGGCCTGGATCGAGCAGCAGTTCGTCCTGCTCGACCCGCACCCGTTCGAAGGTGGCGCTGCCGCTGTCGGTCTGGCGTTGGCCAATGTTGTTCCAGTCGTTGTGCAGGCTGATGCCGGTGCGGGCGCTGGGGATGGCCGCGATCAATAGCTTGCCGCCGGCACGTTCGTCCACGGCCGAGGCGATCAGCATCTCTGAATCGCTGGCACCGGAGCAGAAGCTCTTTTGCCCGGAGAACTCGCACCAGCCGTCGAAGTGCTTGACCACGGTGCGGGTGTCCAGAGGGTTGAGGGCGTTACCCCAGAACCAATGCTTGCGCGCCGTCTGCTCGAACCATGGTTGCCATTGCTCGGGCCGCGAGAACAGGCGCACGGTGGCCAGCATCAAGTGATGAAAACCGAACACGTGGGCAATCGAGCTATCGACCCGGGCGAATTCGCGCACCACTTCGAGCGTTTCGCGCCAGTTGGCGCCCTGGCCGCCATAGGCGGTGGGGATGGTCAGCGCGAGCAGGCCACTGCTGCGCAGGGCGTCACGCTCGCGCTTGGGCGTGCCGCCGCGTTCGTCGCGCTCGACTGCGGTTTGAGCAAACTGCTCAGCCAGCTCGCGGGCAATGCCAAGGGCCGAGGAGCGAGCGGGGCGGGCAATACCGCCGGCCAGGGCAGCGTTGTCGAGCGGGTTGCTCATGGGCGAGTCTCCAGGTCAATTGAGCGGGGGACTTTGCTTGAGCAATCGTCGAGGCTGTTGGGGCTCGGTGTTGATGGGGTGCTGCGCTGCAGACAGTTGGCCAGCTGTTGGCGGCTGTACAGTGCAGACAGTTATAGAAGAACTGGGTTTATTTAAAAAGGAATAAGAAAGAATACTCTTATTCCTTTACAGGTCTTCTGTGTGCGTGGCCGTCTGCGCAGCGAGTCAGGAATGCGGCGAAGCGTGCTCGCCACCGGCATATTCGGGCTTCAGATGGCCCTGGCTGTCCAGCAGCCAGGCATCCATCACCTCGCGCACCACCGGACCGGCGACGCGGCCGCCGGCTTCGCCGTTTTCGATCATCACCGCCACCACAATCGAGGGATGCTCGGCAGGGGCGAAACCGACGAACAAGGCATTGTCGCGGTGCCGCTCCAGGGTCTTGTTGCGGTTATAGCGCTCGCCCTGACGAATCGCCACTACCTGCGCGGTACCGCTCTTGCCGGCAATCCGGTACTGGGCGCCAGCCGCCGAGGCGCGGGCGATGCCGCGCGGATCGTGCATGACCATCTGCATGCCCTGGCTGACCTGGTCCCACGCGCGCTTGTCGTGCAGGACGATATCCGGCATCGGGTGCGGATCCCGCGGCGGCTCGCCACCAATGCTCCGGGCCAGGTGCGGGCGGTGCCACACGCCTTTGCTGGCGAGCAGGCTGGTGGCTTGGGCCAGCTGCAACGGGGTGACCTGCATGTAGCCCTGGCCAATCCCCAGGATCAGCGTTTCACCGGGGAACCACGCCTGACGGCGAGTAGCGCGCTTCCATTGCTGCGACGGCATCAGCCCGGCGGCTTCCTCGAACATGTCCAACGAGACCTTCTGGCCGAGGCCGAACTCGGCCATGTAGTCATGCAGGCGGTCGATGCCCAGCTTGTGCGCGAGGTCATAGAAGTAGGTGTCGTTGGAGCGCATGATCGCGGTGTACATGTCTACCCAGCCATCGCCGCTGCGGTTCCAGTTGCGGTACTTGTGGTCGTAGTTGGGCAGCTCGTAGTAGCCGGGGTCGAACACCCGGTTGGCGGGCGTCATTACGCCGCTGTCGAGGCCGGCGATGGCCACCTCCGGCTTGATCGTCGAACCCGGCGCATACAAACCGCGCAGCACCCGGTTGAACAGCGGCCGGTCGATCGAATCGCGCAGCGCGGCGTATTGCTTGAAGCTGATGCCTTTGACGAACAGGTTGGGATCAAAGCTTGGGTTGCTGACCATCGCCAGCACATCGCCGGTGGCGGGGTCGAGCGCCACCACCGAGCCACGGCGATCGCCCAGGGCTTTTTCGGCGGCCTGCTGCAGCTGCACGTCAAGGCTGAGGATGATGTCCTTGCCCGGGATCGGGTCCTGATGGCGGAGCACGCGCATGACCCGGCCCTGGGCGTTGGTCTCGACCTCTTCGTAGCCGACATGACCGTGCAACTGATCCTCGTAGAAGCGCTCGACGCCAGTCTTGCCGATCGACTGGGTACCGCGGTACTCGGTGCTGTCGAGGGTCTTGGCTTCCTTCTCGTTGATCCGGCCGACATAGCCCACCGAGTGCGCAAAGTGCTCATTGAGCGGGTACTCACGGATAAACTGCGGCTCTACATCAAGCCCCGGCAGGCGGAACTGATTGACGGCGATCAGGGCGATCTGTTCTTCGCTCAGGCCCACCATCAAGGTCACCGGTTCGAACGGTTTACGCCCACGGCGCAGATCCTTGTTGAACTGCTGACGGTCGTCGTCGGCCAGGCCGAGGATCTGCGTCAGGCTGTCGAGCACCTTGGCTGAATCGCCAGCGCGCTCGCGGGTCATGGTCAGGTTGAAGCTGGGCTTGTTGTCGGCCAGCACGACGCCGTTGCGGTCGTAGATCAGGCCGCGCTCAGGCGCGATCGGCAGCACGTGCACGCGGTTGTTTTCGGAAACGGCGCTCTGCTGGTCGTGCTGCAGCACCTGCAGCACGTACAGGCGAGCGATCAGCACCGCAACGAGGCTGCAGGTCAGCACGGCGCAGACCAACAGGCGGCGGTTGACCAGCTGCTTTTCCTGTTCGTGATCCTTGAGGGGGATGGGTTGGGGCATGCGCGTTCTTCGGGGTGGAGAGGTCACCGGGTCGGCGATGCTACGCAAGCACCCGCTGCTGCTCAAGCAAGCCGCCCCCGGCGAGCCTGCCCGGATGGCCCGTCAGCCCCGGCAGCACTGAGCCGCAGCCTTGCATGAATATTCATTCATGTGACTCATCAGGGCACGGCTTACTGCACTGCTACTGCATGGCGTGCTCGTCTGATCGAGGCCTCTTGCAGCAGGTTCATCACCCCGTATCGGACTTGCGCCCCAGGTGGCGACAGCGCACTGGGTCAGCCACCTGACTTCAACGCCATGGCCAAACGCGACATGGCCGTCTCGATTTCATGCTCGGTCAGGGACGAGTAGCCCAGCAGCCAGCCTTGCTGCTTGTGCTCGCCCGCGTAGAGCCGGCTCAGGCCAGGCAACTGCACGCCGGCGCTGGCGGCTACGCGGATGGTGTCCTGCTCGCTCCAGCCCGCATCGAGCAGGCAGGGAATCTGCAGTCCGCCTTGCGGGTGCAGGGCTGTGGCAATGCCTGGCAGGTGCCTGGCAATGGCATCTAGCATGTACAGGCGGCGCCGGCTGTAGAGTTTGCGCATGGCGCGCACGTGGGCGTTGTAATGGCCGTCTTCCATGAAGCGCGCCAGGGTCAGTTGCAGGATCTGCGGGGTATGCCCGTCGATGATGCTGCGGGCGCAGGCAAACGGCTGCACCAGTTGTTCGGGCAGGATCATGTAGCCCATGCGCAGGCCGGGGAACAGGGTCTTGCTGAAGGTGCCGAGGTAGATCGTGCGCTGGTAGCGGTCCAGCCCCTGCATGCAGGCGGTGGGCAGCCCGTCGTAGTGAAACTCGCTGTCGTAGTCGTCCTCGATGATCCATTTGCCGTGCTCGGCCGCCCAGCCGAGCAGCTCCAGCCGGCGCGCCAGCGGCAGGGTGGCGCCGGTGGGGTATTGATGCGACGGCGTCACGTACAGGCAATTGGCAGCGCTGCGATCGGCACGCAGCAGGTCGATGCGCACGCCTTGTTCATCGACGTCGATCGGCACGACCTTGGCCTCGGCCGCTTCGAAAGCTTTTTTCGCGCCAAAATAGCCGGGGTTTTCCAGCAGGATGGGTTTGCCCGCGTCTACCAGCAACTGCGCGCACAGGAACAACGCTTGGCGGGTACTGCTCAGCACCAGAATTTGCTCGGGCTTGCAGTTGGCGCCGCGCTCGAGGTTGAGGTACGTGGCGATGGCCTTGCGCAGCGGCTCGGCACCCTGCGGGTCACCATGCAGCAAGACGTTGCCGCGGTAGTCCTTCATGACCTGGCGTTGCAGGCGCTCCCAGGTCTCAGTGGGGAAGCTGCGGGTTTCCGGCAGGCCTGTAGCGAAGGCCTTGATCGCCTGCTGGTCATGGATGCCGCCGCTGGCGAGGATCTGCTGGCCGCGCTGGCTCAGCCCGGCCGCTTGCGTGGCGGCTTGAGCACGGCGTGCGTCGCGTTGTTGCATGCGCCGGCGAGCGGCGCCATGCAACTCGCTGCCCAGGGTTTGCGCGACGTAGCTGCCGGCGCCGCCGCGGCGGTTGATGTAGCCATCGCGCTGCAACTGCACATAGGCGTTCTCGACGGTGTCGCGGGCCACGCCGAGCGAGCGCGCCAGCACTCGCGTGGCGGGCAGCTTCAGGCCGGCACTCAGCGAGCCTTCGAGAATCAGTGCACGCAGTGAACGCTGGATTCGCTGGTGCAGATCGAGGCTGGCAAATTCGCTGTCGGCCAAGCGCATCTGCAGGGTTTCAAGTTCGAACGTTTTTGCCATGTGGTCTGCCCTGACTGCATGAATTGGCCTGAAGCGGCAGGCCAGTCTATCCGTAGACTCTGCGCCTCGCCACTGCCTGGAGCTGTTCACCATGTCACTCAATGCCTCTCGCTCGTCACTGCGCCCGAGCGACCTGCTGCACCCGATCATTGCCGGTCTGGTATCGGTCATCGTCAACTATGGCGGCACCTTCATCCTAGTGTTCCAGGCGGCCAAGGTGGCCGGCCTGAGCCCTGAGCTGACGGCCTCGTGGGTCTGGTCGGTGTCCATTGGCGTGGGCGTTACCGGGATGTACCTGAGCTGGCGCTATCGCGCACCGATCATCACCGCCTGGTCGACGCCGGCTGCGGCGTTTCTGGTCGTCGCGCTGGCAACTACGCCTTATGCCGAAGCGGTAGGCGCCTACATGGTCTGTGCCGCGGCCTTCGTGCTGCTGGGCTGTTCCGGCTGGTTCGACAAGGTCATTGCACTGATTCCACCCGGGGTAGCAGCAGGGCTGCTGGCCGGGATTCTGCTGCAGTTTGGCATTGGTGCGTTCAGCAGCGTCAGCCTCGATCCGCTGCTGGCCGGGCTGCTGATTGCCTGCTACCTGCTGCTCAAGCGCTTCACTGCGCGCTATGCGGTGGCCGGCATTCTGCTGCTGGGGTTGAGCTTTTTGCTGGTGCAGGGCCGGCTTGACCTGTCCGGCCTGCACTGGCAACTGACCGAGCCGGTGTTCACCGTGCCGCAGTTCTCGCTCAATGCGCTGCTGAGTGTGGCTTTGCCGCTGTTTTTGATCACCCTGACCGGGCAGTACATGCCGGGCATGCTGGTGTTGCGCAACGATGGCTACGACACCAGCGCCAGTCCCATCGTGACGGTGACCGGGCTGGGTTCGCTGTTGATGGCGCCGTTCGGCTCGCATGCGTTCAACCTGGCAGCGATCACCGCGGCCATCTGCACCGGCAAGGAAGCCCACGAACAGCCGTCCAAGCGCTGGATCGCCGGCATCGCCGCTGGCTTGCTATATGTGTTGGTAGGGATGTTCGGGGCGACCCTGGCGGCGCTGTTCATGGCCTTGCCGGCAAGCTTCATCACCACCCTGGCCGGGCTGGCCTTGCTGGGCACCATCGGCGGCAGCCTGGCCAGCGCTACCGCCGATGCGAAAACCCGCGAAGCGGCGTTGATCACCTTTTTGGCCGCTGCCGCCAACATTACCTTGCTGGGTATTGGCGGTGCGTTCTGGGGCTTGCTGATTGGTCTTGCTGCGCATGCGCTGCTCAACGGCTTCAACAAAGCCGATGCGCCCGCGCGGGTCAGCAATCCAGCTGCTACGCGTTGAAAACTTGCCAGCCGAGCTCCGCCTCGCAGCGGCGCTTGGCTGTGAGCAGGTTCAGCTACTCAGGATGCATCGATCCAGATGGTTTTAAGCTCGGTGTATTGATCATGCGCCCAGATCGACTTGTCGCGACCACCAAACCCGGACTGCTTATAGCCGCCGAACGGCGTCGAGGCATCGCCTTCGCCGAAGCAGTTGACGGTCACCACGCCCGCGTGGATTTCCCGTGACAAGCGCAGCGCATTACGCAGGCTGCCGGTGTAGGCTGAGGCCGCCAGGCCATAGACTGTGTCGTTGGCCAGCTCGATGGCTTCGTCCAGGCTGGCAAAGCTGGTGACGCTTAGCACTGGGCCAAAGATCTCTTCGATGAACAGCGGGCTGTCTCGGCCAACGCCATCGACGATGGTCGGCTGCACGAACACGCCGGCTTGTGTTGCGCCGCCTTGGACCACCTCCAAGTTGTGCTCGGCAACGTAATCGAGATAACTGCGCACCTTGTCGAAATGCGCTTTGCTGACCATCGCACCTAGCCGGTTCTGCGGATCGAGCGGGTCGCCCAGTTGCCAGTTGTGCAACTGCTTGCCAATCAGGCTCAGCAGCTCGTCCTTGACGTCTTCATGAACGATCAACCGCGAGGTTGCCGAACAGTTCTCACCCATGTTCCAGAACGCACCGGCAGTGACGTACTCGGCGACCTGCTCGAGGTCTTCGCAGTCATTCATCACCACCGCCGGGTTTTTCCCGCCCAGCTCCAGCACCACGCGCTTGAGGTTGGACTCGGACGCATACTTCAGGAATAGCCGGCCGGTGTCGGTCGAACCGGTGAAGCTGACCATGGCAACGTCCATGTGCCGACCAATCGGCTCGCCAGCCTCGCGGCCGCCACCTGGGGTGACGTTGAATACCCCAGCCGGTACGCCGGCCTGATGCGCCAGCTCGGCGACGCGCAGAGCGGTGAGGGTTGTTTCCTTGGCCGGCTTGACCACGATCGAGCACCCCGCGGCCAGCGAGGGACCGATTTTCCAGGCCAGCATCAGCAACGGGAAGTTCCACGGCAGCACCAGGCCGACCACACCGATTGCTTCGCGCACAACCAGGGTCACCGCGCCATGCCCGGTTGGTGCGGTGCTGTCGTAGACCTTGTCGATCAGCTCGGCGTGCCAGCGCAAAGTGTTGATGGTTTCTGGCACATCGACTGTCTGGCATTCACTGACCGGTTTGCCGCTGTCCAGGCTTTCGAGAACAGCCAGCTCATGGGCATTGTCTTCCAGCAGTTGTGCAAAGCGCAGCAGCACTTGTTTGCGTGCAGCTGGTGCTTGCTTGTGCCAGCGGCCATCGGCGAATGCAGCCTTGGCGGCGGCAACGGCGATATCTACGTCGCGGCTATCACAAGAGGCGATTTCAGCCAGGTTGGCGCCGGTCGCAGGGTTGCTGGTAACGAAGGTGTTGCCGCTCTGAGCTGCGCAGAAGCGCCCGTCGATGAACGCCTGGGTGCGGTATTGCATGTCCGCCGCGATCGCGGCGTACTCTTCTTTGCTCAGCAACTCGCTCATCTCAGACTCCTCCAGTAATGTGTGCAACAGCGCGCTTGAGAGTGGCAACGACTTCTTTCAGCTCGGCCTTTTCGCTGTCTTGCAGGCCTTTCAGTGGAGCTCGAACACCGCCTGTGCGCAGGCCATTGAGCTCGCAGCCGTACTTGATCGACTGCACGAATTTGCCGCCTTCAAGGAAGTCCATCAACGGCATCATCGCCGCCATGATCTGCCGACCTTTGACGAAATCGTTTTCGATCACGCACGCCTGGTACAACGCCACATGCTCATGCGGGATGAAGTTGGAGCCGGCACAGACCCAGCTACGCGCGCCCCAAGCGAAGAACTCCAGGGCCTGATCGTCCCAGCCGCAAGACAGGGCGATATGTGGCAGCTTGGTCGCCAGGCGGTGCAGTTGCGCCATGTCGCCGGAGCTTTCCTTGATGGCGACGATGTTGCGGCAACCCGCCAGCGCGTCGAACAGCTCCGGGCCCATGTGCACACCCATGCGCGCTGGATAGTTGTAGAGCATGATCGGCAAGCCCGCGGCGCGGTCGACTGCGAGGACGTGCTCGGCGACTTCCTGCTGGGTCGGCAGGGCATACGGTGGCGAGCCGACCAGCAGGGCGTCGGCCTTGATCGCCTTGGCCGCTTCAGCGTAGGCCACCGAGTCTTCGGTGCGGATAGCGCCGGTGCCAACGATCAAGGGCAGGCGCCCGTGCAAAACATCCTTGGCCTGCGCCGCCAGGTCGAAGCGCTCCTGAGCGGTGTGAGCGTAATACTCGCCCGTGGAGCCGCCGATGATGATGCCGTGGACCTTGGCCTCGACCAGGTATTCGAGGACCTCGGCGAAGGCGGCCTTGTCGATGTTGCCGTCTGCGTCCAGAGGGGTGATGGCCGGGGTATAGATGCCTTCGAACTTCATTGATGGTGCTCCCAGGTAGTGTCACTAGCGGTGAGACGACGCGGGCCGATACGGCCAGCGCAGCATGCGGTATCAGCCAAGCGCGGCGGCTTGCTGCAGGTTGAGCGAACGTGTTTCCGGTGCCAGCAGCCAAGACAGCAGCAATCCGATCAGGGTGATCAGCGCCACGCTGTACATGGTTTGGGCTATGCCCAGGGTGTACAGCGAGATAGGCAGCGGGATGAGGCAGCAGGTCCAGAACACGATGCCGATCACCAGGCGCAGCAGAAGAATGCTCAGTGCGCTGTCTGCCCAGAACTGCGCCGCTGAAGCCGGCACGAACAATACCTGGCCAGCGAAGAACAGCCGCCGCCTGCCGAGGCGATCGGTCAGCCAACCGCCGAGAGAGCCACCGAAGAATATCCCGATCAGGGCAGAGGCTGCGGTCAAGCCTTCCCACAGCGTGGTCATGGCCAGTGCACTGGAAATATGTGCCAGGGCCACGCCGATTATGCTGAGCACATAGCCATCGACGAACGAGCCGCCTCCGGAGGGCCAGGTGAGCAGTGTATGGAACGGGCTGAGCGGGACTTCTTCAACTGAGAGAGCAAGGCTTGTCATTGTTGTTCCTGATCATGCGTGTTCGGTTTGCCGCGGCAGCGGCGGACGCACCGCCGCACTGCGTGCGCTCAGCCTTCCTGCCCTGCGCGGTACTGGCCCCACAACAGGTTCAGGTTGACCCCCATCGACACCAGCGCGGCCGGCGGGTTGGCGCTTGGCCCAGGCGAGCGCAGGACAAAATCGATCAACTCGGATCGCTCACCCGCCAGCCAGTCCGCCAGCAACTTGCCGGTAGCCGTGCCGCGAGTCACGCCCAAGCCGTTGCAGCACAGTGCGCCGTAGACGTTGCCAGCCAGCTCGCCGAAGTAACCCGCGTGGTTGCGAGAGAGGGCGAGGGCGCCGCCCCAGGTGAATTCGAACGGCAATTGCGTAAGCATCGGGAAGCGGCGCTCGAACGAGGCGCGATGGCGGGCAGCGAAACGCGCCAGATATTTGGGGGCGCTGCGTCCGTCCGGGTTGAAGCTGAAACTGTTGCGGATCAGCAGGCGTTGGTCAGGCGTGCGGCGTACGGTGGTGCCGAACGGGTCGGCCGGGATCACCCCCCAGTACGCCTTGCCGCCCAATCGGGCCTGCTCGTCGGCGGTCATCGGCCGGGTCAGGCTGGCGTAAGTGAACACCGGCAACATGCGCCCCTTGAGAAACCCAAAACTCATGCCGAAGGCATTGTTGGTGAGGATCAGCTTGTCGGCAGTGATCGACCCATTTGCGTGCTTGAGCACGCTGCGGGCGCCGTACTCGACTTCGCTGATTGGCGTGTTCTCATACAGGGTAACGTTGCTCGGCAGGCTGTCGGCGAGGCCCTTGACCAGCGCCGACGGTTGGATCAGCGAGGTGCCTGGGGTGAACAGCGCCTTACGGTAGAAGCGCGTGCCGATGTGCTCGGGCAGTGCCTCGGCGTCGATCATCTGATACGGCTGCTCGAGCTTGTCCAGCCCAGAGCGATAGGCCTCGAGCACGGCGATGCCGCGATCTTCGACGGCCGCCTGGTACTTGCCGCAGTGGCTCAGCTGGCAGTCGATATTGAAGCGTTCGACCAGCTCGGTCAGGTAATTTTTACCACTGAGGTTGAGCTGCATGGTGGTCTTTGCGGTGGCGATATCGCCGATGTAGTCCGGCGCGCCGATGTCATGGGGCAGGTCGATGACAAAGCCTGCGTTGCGCCCCGAAGTGCCGAAGCCGACTTCCTGGGCATCTACCAGTACGATGTGTTCGTCGGGGAAGTGCGTCGCCAGCTGGCGGGCGGTTGCCAGCCCGGTGAAGCCTGCGCCGACGATTACCCAACGGGCGCGGCTGTGCCCTGTATGGGCAGGGCGCACCGTGCGGCCTTTGCTCAGGTGATACCAGCCACAGGTTTGATCATCGCCCGGTAATGACGCTACTTTCATGGTGGACATCCTGTTTGATTCAACCGAGTGAAGGCGGTGCCTTCCGTTAAAGTTCAAAGCGCGCTTCTTTGGAAGGTGGGTAGCCAAACAGGGCGCTGTAACACTTGCTGAAGTGACTGGATGAGACAAAGCCGCAGGCCGTTGCGATATCAATCAGGGCGCCACCGGAGTTTTGAATAAGGCGCCGTGCTTCGGTGATTCTTAGTTGCAGGTAATAGCGTTGTGGGCTGGTCGCCAATTGTTCACGAAACAAGCGCTGCATTTGCCGTTGCGACAACTTCACGTAGTGAGTAAGTTGCTCAGGCTCCAACGGTTCTTCGAGGTTGGCTTCCATCAAGCTGATGATTTCCCGCAGCGGTGCACTCAGGCGCGGCTGGCGCTTGTTGAGCGCGCTGCGAAAGCGTGACTGGTCATAATCAAGCATGTCGAGGACAGCATCGGTCAGGGTTGTACTGGTGCACTGGCGCAACCACTGGATAGTCATCTGGAACGCCCCGGCAGGGCTTGCAGCGGTCAGGCGATCACGGTCACAGACTTGGCTGTCGAAGCACACATTGGTATTCGGCGAGCGCTCGGCCAAGGCTGTGCGTTGCTCAGGGTGGATGGCACAGCGGTAGCCATCCAGCAAGCCGGCCTTGCCGAGGAACCACGCGCCATTCCACAGGCCACCCAAGGCCACCGGCAACCGCGCCAGGGTCTGCAGCAAGGCAGTCAACCACTGTGGGGCCACGCGGGGCGTGCGCAGGCCGCCGCAGATGATCATCAGGTCGAGGTCGGCGATACGCACGTCGGTCAGCGGTGTGCTCGGCTGGATCGGGATAGCCAGGTCGCTCATGACCGCGCTGTTGTCATGGCTGAACGTGCGCACCCTGACCGAACCTGGTTTGAGCAGATTGGCGGTGGTCAGCACGTCGAGCGATTGGGTGAAGCACGGCAGGGAAAAGTTATCCAGAAGCAGGAAACCGACAGTGGCCTTTTGCATGCATTCATCGCGCGTGGACAGCGACTGCAGATTGCGCTCGGCGAACGTACTGCTGAAGGTCTTTATTATTTTCATGATGACTAACGCTCAGACTAAGTGGCCAGTAGCACGCAGGCGATTGGCTCAGGCGCTACGGCTGATGACAAAGTTATGCTTCATGGAATGCAGCGTCCAACGACATTTCCGGACAACTATGGATAACCCGCCGTTATAAATCCGCACGGGGAAGATAGTCAGTCGCTGAGGAAACTCTCATCGAACGGATAGTGGGTCAGCAGTTCATGTCCTGCTTCGGTGACCAGTAGTTGATTTTCCAGTTTTATACCGTCGCGCCCGCCGACCTCGCCAATATAGGCTTCGACACACAAAGTCATGCCGGCTTGCAGTTCACCTTCATAGCCATACGCAGCGACGTCCTCCGGGTACCGGATACTGGGGTATTCGTCGCATAAGCCAACCCCATGGAACAGCACGCCGTAGCGCTGGGCGCGGCAGGCTTCGGGCAGGCGATGGGCATTTGCGCTCAACTCGCTGAAACGCACGCCCGGTTTGACCAAGGCCATGTTATGGCTGATGTGCTGATGGGCAATCCGATACAGCAGTTTCTGCTCGGCGCTTGGCTGCAGGCCGCCGCAAATCCAACTGCGCGACATGTCGACGCACATGCCATATACGCCGATCAGATCGGTATCGAACGACAGCAGGTCGCCATCGCTCAGTACCCGCGGGCCACATTCCTGGAACCAGGGGTTGGTGCGCGGGCCGGAGCTGAGGATGCGCGTCTCGATCCATTCGCCGCCGCGACGAATGTTGCCGGCGTGCAAGGCAGCCCAGACGTCGTTCTCGCTGACACCTGCGCGCATCGCCGTGTGCATTTCGCCCACCGCCGCTTCGCACGACGCCACTGCACAACGCATGGCACTGATTTCATCGGGGCCTTTGATCAGGCGGGCCATCTCGGTGACTTGCTGCCCACTGCACACCTCAATACCCAACGCATCCAGGGCCCGCAGGCCGGCTACTTCGATGCGGTCGACGGCGAGGCGGCGGTTGCTGCCTGCGTGTTGGCGCAACAGTTGTTCAAGTTGATCGGCAAAACGCCGCGCGTGTTCGTCGGTGCGGTCGCCCGTTTCGAAGTAGAAGAACGAGGCGCCGCTGCGCAGTTCACTGACCAGCGGCAGGTGCGCCGAGAGGTGCTCGCAGCCATGAAAGTCCCACAGCACGACATGGCCGCTGGCAGCGACAAAACAGGCCCGCGCCGGGTTGTGCGTGGTCCACAGCTGCATGTTGCTGCTGTCTGTGGCGTAGCGGATATTCAGCGGGTCGAACAGCAGGATACCGCCCAGGTCGCGGGCTACCAGTTGCTCCTGGACCCGCCGCAAGCGGTATTCGCGCATGCGTGCCAGGTGCGGCGGCTGCAGGCCGAGCTGCGCCCATTCGGCGAAGGCCAATGCAGTCGGGCCGGTTTCGACGCGGTCGTTATCAGCAACCGAGCCGTCGGCCTTGAAGGCACTGGCAGCTCGCCTGGTCGGGTCAATACGGCGGGCGTTGCTGGCAATCGAGTAGGGTGAGGTCATCATGCGCTGGGGTCATCCTTGGCGCGGCAGGCGAACCTGCCGCGCCGTTCACGGCTGAGGTCAGTTGCTCTTCTGGGTAGCCGCAGCGCGCGCTGTCTGCAGCCAGGCATCGAATTGCTGGCGGTGGGCCGCAACCCACTCCTTGGCGTGGCGGGTGATATCAGCCGGCTTCTTCTCGCCTTGCTGCATGCGCAGGTTCTGTGAGCTCTCATCAGCGGTGCTGATCTGCACCACCGAGAGGAATTTCAGCGCCGCCGGATTTTCCTCGGCGAATTCCTTGTTCACCACCGCGACGATCTTGTCCACGGCAAAGCCGAGGTTCTTGCCCTTGTACATCGTGTCGACGCTGTTGTTGCCGTCCGGCAGGTCGGTTTTCGGCACTTCCAGCCAGACGACGTCCTTGTCCTCGACCAGCACGGTGGCGATCCACTGCGGAACCCAGGTGAAGTACAGGATCGGCTTGCCTTCCTTGTAGCGGGTGATGGTGTCGGCCATCAGGGCGAAGTACGAGCCTTGGTTGACCGTGACGGTCTTGTCCAGGCCATAGGCTTTCATGTGATGGTCGATCACCAGCTCGCAGCCCCAGCCAGGGTTGCAGCCCGTCAGGTCGGCCTTGCCGTCGCCGTCGGTGTCGAACAGCTTGGCGATCTCCGGTTTTTTCAGATCGGTGATGTACTTGATGTTGTGCGCTTCAGCGGTTTTCTTGTCTATCAGGTAGCCCTGCAGAACACCGGGCATGATATCGCCGGCCTTGACCATGACGTCGTCGCCACCGGCCTGCTGGTAGAACTTGTCGTGCAGCTTGTCCCACAGGTGCACGGTGAAGTCGGCATCGCCACTGGCCAGTGCCATCATCATCACGCCATATTCGGTTTCCTTGGGCTCCTGAACCTTGTAGCCGAGCTCGCGCAGGCCCTCCATGGCGACCTCGCCGCGAAAACGCTCTTCAGCGATCGCCGGGAAGATCGGGGTGACCTTGATGCCGTCACCGGGCTTGTCAGCCGAGGCGTGCGCGCACAGCGCAGCGGCGGCCAGGGTCAGCGCGCTGGCGCACTGGAGCAAACTGCGGGGGAGCATGGGCATGGACATCGTCGCGTACCTTCTTCTGGTTATTAGCATCAAGTGCGGCAGGTCGAATCGGTCAGGTCATGCGGTCTTGCGCCGCTCTGCTGGTTTAGCGCTGCCGCAGAGGCGCAGCACCACGCCAACGGGCCCGGTCTGGTACCAGCGCAGGCTTGGATCAGCGCTGGTTCTGGCGCCCATGGCCTGGGTCAGGCGGTCGAGAAAGATCGCCAGCAGCACCAGGCCGGCACCGCCCACCGTGGCCAGGCCCATGTCCAGCCGGCCGATGCCGCGCAGGACCATCTGGCCCAGGCCACCTACGGAGATCATCGAGGCGATCACCACCATCGACAGCGACAGCATCAGGGTCTGGTTGAGGCCGGCCATGATGGTCGGGGTTGCCAGCGGCAGTTGTACCCGGGTGAGCATCTGCCGCGGTGTGCAGCCAAAGGCGCGGGCGGCTTCGATCTTGTCCTCGGGCACCTGGCGGATACCCAGGTTGGTCAGGCGCACCAGCGGCGGCAGGGCGAAGACGATGGTGACAAGCACGCCGGGCACATTACCGATGCCGAACAGCATCACCACGGGCACCAGATAGACGAATGCGGGCAGCGTCTGCATGGCATCGAGTAGCGGACGTATGACCTGCTCAAGGCGGTTGCTGCGGGCGCAGACGATGCCCAGCGGCACGCCAATCACCGCGCAGAAGAACACCGAGGTCAGCACCAGCGCCAAGGTGGTCATCGACTCCGACCACACGCCGATAAGGCCCAGCAGGGTCAGGGTGACGAAGCTCAGCGCGGCCATGCGCTTGCCGGCCAGCTGCCAGCCGAGCAGGGACGAGAGGATGATGCCAATGCTAGGCGGGATGCTCTGCAGGGTGAACTCGATGCCGTTGAGCACCTGATCGATTGGCCAGCGGATCGCACGGAACACATCACGGAAATTGTGCACCAGAAATTTCAGGGTGCTTTCGACCCAGTCGCCCAAGGGAATAGTGGCGTACTGGAACGGGTCCAACAGACTGAACTCGGACATGGTGGCTTACCTCGTTGGGGCGCAGTCGCTCAGTGGCGGCTCAGGGTCTGCAGCAGCTGGTTTTTCGAAACGGTGCCCTGGAAGGCACCTGCGCGGTCCAGCACCGGCACCGGGTAGGGCAGGCTGGCGGCGATATCGAGCACTTCATGCAGCGGCGTGTCGGTGTAAACCGGTTGCAGTTGATGCTGGTTGCACGGTGCAGGTGTACCTGCAGCGGCTGTATCGACTACGCCCAGCAGAGCGCCACGCTCGTTGAGCAGATAGCCGAACGGCACGCCGAGCTGGAACTGCGGCGCCTTGCCGTTGACCCGGCACACCGCTGCCGGATCAAACGAGGCAACGTCGCCGGCCTTGAGCACCCGCGAGCTGTCGAAGCCCTTGAAGAATGTGCGTACATAGTCGTTGGCCGGTTGATTGATCAGCTCCTGCGGGGTGCCGATCTGGACGACGCGACCACCTTCCATGATTGCGATGCGATGGCCGATACGGATGGCTTCTTCGATGTCATGCGAAATGAAGATGATGGTGCGCTTTTGCTCGGCCTGAAGGCGGATCAGTTCGCCTTGCATCTCGTGGCGGATCAAAGGGTCCAGCGCCGAGAACGCCTCATCCATAAGCAGAATGGCGGGATCATTGGCCAGCGCTCGGGCCAGGCCGACGCGCTGCTGCATGCCGCCGGAAAGCTGGTGCGGGTAGCTGTGTTCCTGACCAGCAAGGCCGACCTGGCTGAGTGCTTCGCGGGCGCGGCTGTGGCGTTCCTGCTCGTTCACGCCAGAAATCTCCAGGCCAAAGGCGGTGTTTTCCAGCACGCTCATGTGCGGCATCAGGGCAAAGGACTGGAACACCATGCCCATTTCCTTGCGGCGCACGTCCAGCAGGGCTTTATCGGACAACCCGGTGATTTCACGGCCATTGAGGTAGATCTGCCCGGCGGTGGGTTCGATCAGGCGGTTGAACAGGCGCACCATGGTCGACTTGCCCGATCCGGACAAACCCATGATCACGAAAATCTCGCCACGCTTGACCGCGAAACTTGCGTCGAACACACCAATGACCTGGCCGGTCTTTTCAAATACTTCGTTTTTAGTTGCACCCGACGTCAGCATATTCATAGCGACGTCGGGTTGGTTGCCAAACACTTTATAGATGTTGTTAACGGAAATTATTTCATCTGCGCGGCTCATTGCGCCCCTCCTGTGCGTGCGAAATTACAAGCCTGCGTACTCCGTGCGAGTCGCCAGCTTGGTAATACGGAAGGGCAGTACCCAGAGGGATATCGATGCATGACAATTTCCTATTTTTTATTGTTAGCCCCAGGAACTGGGCTTTCATCCAATCTATTAGCTAACCCACGGCAAATCCAACGACATTTACAGGGCGTTATAGATAACCTAAGGTTATTGATCGCTGTCAGGCCGACCATCCTGCGACGTTTGCGACACCTGTGTGGATGCCACCGGGGTGCTGAGTTAGGCTGCGTGGCGTTATAAAAACCTACAGAAGGCTGGCTACCATGCTTAACAGACACGCTGATCCAGACACCTTGCTCATGAGGATGCCTTCGTTGCGGGCGGTCAAGGCGTTTGTGGCGGCCGCCAAGTACGCAAGCTTCACCCGCGCCGCCGAGGCGCTGTGTGTATCGCAAGCGGCCATCAGCCGGCAGATTCGCGAACTGGAGGAGTTTCTCGGTGCGCAGTTGTTCGAGCGGGTTGGGCGCACGGTGCAACTTACTCCAGCCGGTGCGATCTTCTTCGAAGCGGCACAGTTGTCCTTTGTCAATATAGCCCAGGCGGCCGACCGTATTCGCTCAGCGCCGACGCAGAAACATGTACTGACTATCTGTTGCTCGCCGGCGTTTTCCGCATTGTGGTTTTCCGATCACTTGCCCGAGTTTCGCGCCAACAACCCCGACATCGAACTCAACTTGATCACTACGCAGAACTTCGTCAATCGCGAGCCTGGGGTGGATCCGGATATTGTCATCTCCAAGATCAGTAACGTGGGCGAAGGTTACAAGATCTACCCGCTGTGTCATGACGTTATCTATCCAGTCTGTTCGACGGCGTATCTGGCTGCACATCCCGAGATCGCCAGCCTCGAAGGCCTGCGCGATTGCGCCTTGCTCGACCTGAGTCCGTATGGCCGTGCCGGGGTCGCCGAGCACGTCGACTGGAGCGTCTGGCTGGCGTTTCAGAATGTCGACATCGATGAACGTCCAGCGGCCAGCCCACCGGTGTTTCATGCCAATGACTACAACTTGATCATCAACATGGCGCTGACCCATCAGGGCATTGCGCTAGGTTGGAATCAGCTGGTCAGCGGGCTGCTGGAAAAGGGCCTGCTGGTGCGGCCGCTGCAACAGCAGGTGACCCTGCGCAACAGCCTGCACTACCTGGCTTGCAGAGAAAACAGCAATTGCGAGGAAGCCTCTCGACGGGTGCGCGATTGGGTACTGTCGAAGTTTTCGCGGTGGTGCGTGTAGCGCACTGCAGTCATGTGATTGATAACCTGCCTTTATCCTTTGCTCGCTGAAAATGTAGTTTGTGGGCTGTTGTGACCGTCCCGTAGCCTTGCCTCATTCATACGGCATGCGAGCAGTGCCGTTAGGGGCTGGTGGATGGAGATAATAATGAACAGTCAGCAATCTGTGGTTGGCCTGATCCACAAGCGCAAAGCGCGGCATGCATTACCGCGTGAGCTGTATACCGACAACGAGGTCTACCGCCAGGATCTGGAACATATCTGGCACAAGGACTGGATCTTCGCCGGGCACACCATCGAACTGGACAAGCCAGGCCAGTATTTCACCCTGCAGATCGGCGACTACCCCGTTGCGGTGGTCAAGGGCAAGGACGGCCAGGTCCGGGCATTTCACAATGCCTGCCGGCACCGCGGCGCCAAAGTTTGCGAGCAAGCCCAGGGCAAGGTGGCAAAGCTGGTATGCCCGTATCACAAGTGGACGTTCGAACTGGATGGCAGCCTGCTGTTCGCCGGCAACATGGGCGCTGATTTCGACAAAAGCCAATACAACCTCAAGCCAGTTCACTGTGAAGTCGTGCACAGCTATATCTACGTGTGCGTCGCCGACAAAGCCCCTGATTTCACCAGCTTCCGCAACGCGGTAAGCCCCTTTATCGCCCCGCACCAGTTGGAAAACTGCAAAGTGGCGTTCGAGTCCAACCTGATCGAGAAGGGCAACTGGAAGCTGGTATTCGAGAACAATCGCGAGTGCTTCCACTGTGACGGCACCCATCCGGAACTGATGAACTCCTTCGTAGAAAACCTTTCGGTGGCGGGTGTGGCGACTGCCGAAGACCCTGAACTCACCGCTCACTGGGACCGTTGCGAGAAGGCCGGCATGCCCAGCCGCCTGCTGATGGATCCGCAGGGCCGCTATCGCATGACCCGCATCCCGTTGTCGGCAGGCGCTGTAAGCTACACCATGGATGGCCAGCCGGCAGTCGCTGGCCGGCTCGACGAGAGCGCAGAGGCCGATATCGGCGCCTTGCTCTACTTCAACTACCCGTCTACCTGGAACCACTTTCTCGGCGACCATGCCTTGAGCTTCCGCATCCTGCCGTTGAGCGCCACTGAAACCCTGGTCACGACCAAATGGCTGGTGCCGGCTACCGCGGTTGAAGGGGTGGACTACGACATCGAGCGTCTGACCAAGGTCTGGCTGGCGACCAATGATCAGGACCGGCGTCTGGTTGAAGGCACCCAGGCCGGCGTGTCGTCGCCGACTTATGAGCCCGGACCGTTTTCCGAGAACGCTGAAAATGGCGTCTGCCAGTTCGATGACTGGTACTGCGACACCATGCTGACGCGCCTGCAAGGGCCGACTGCGCTCAAGTCCGTGGGCTGAACCGGCCTGTTGCTCAACGTGGTCCATCCACCCATGGAGGGTTCGATGTTGGAATTTCAGTTTGCCGGGATCAACCTTGCGATCACCACGCCCTTTGAGGGTGATGGCAAGATCGACTACCCGCGTTTTGCCCAGCTGATCGAGGCTTACCTCGAAGCTGGGGTGAAGGGTTTTGTGCTCAGCTCCGGCACCGGTATGCACGTGTACCTGAGCAAAGAAGAATCCAGGCAACTGGTCGCTTTCGGCGCCAAGGCGATTGCTGGCCGGGCGCGGATCATCGTGCAGACTTCCGCGTTGGTGCTTGACGAGGTGCTGGAACGCACGCGACATGCAGCCGAATGTGGCGCGGACGGGGTCATGGTGCTGCCGCCGTTTTTCGAGGGGCCGACCGACGACGACAGCATTGTCGCGTTCTATCGCAGCGTGGCCACTGCCGGCCTGCCGATTATTGGCTACAACGTGCCTCAGGCGGTCGGGGTAGAAGTCACCCCGGCGCTATTCGCCAAGCTCAACGAGATCGCCAATTTTGTCTCGGTCAAGGACAGCAGTGGCGACCTGGCAGCGCAGGCTTCGCTGATTCGAACCGGCTTGCCGACCATGAACGGCGCCGACCCGCTGGTGCCGTATGCGCTGTATGCAGGTTGCGCTGGGCTGATCTGGGGTGGGGCCAATATCGCCCCGCGTTCCTGTGTGCGTTTTGTCGACGCTGCGCTGGCGGGTCAATGGGAGCTCGCTCGCGAGTTGTGGCGGGATCTTGAGCCGTTGATGTCGCTGATCTGGCAGGGCGACTATGTGCAGTCGGTGTATGCGGCATCGGCGCTGACCGGCTACGGCGCTGGCGATCCACGTCGGCCACTGGCGCGGCTGGCTGCCGACAAGCTTGCCGCGCTGGAAAGTGCAGTGGCTCCGTTGCTGGCGCATGAACGCGTCAACGGCTGATCCATCCTGGTCGTAGAGAGATCGCAACGGTGCCCGCTAAACGGCACCGTTGGTAGTCTTGTCCTTCGGCTATTCAGCCATCTGCAACTCAGGCAATTTCACCTGGAACGCCCGAGTCAGCCCAAGCAGGCACAGCAAGCCCAACCCCATCCAGCTTAAGCCGATCGCGAATGACATGCTCGACAGGCTGCTCCACAGCCACAAGGTGCTGAGAAAACCCAGTGCCGGAATGACCCCGAACAGCAGGTAATTGCGCGGTCCGCGCAGTTGCTGGTCGACCAGGTAGTGTTTGACCACCGCCAGGTTCACCGCCGAGAAGGCAAACAGCGCGCCGAAGCTGATCATGTTGGCCACCGTGTCCAGGGTCAGCACCAGTGCCAGTAACGACATCACACTGACCAGCAGAATGGCGCTGGCCGGCACCCGCTTTTTCGTCCGCAACTGGCCGAACACCCGCGGCAGCGCGCCGTCGCGGCCCATGGCGAACAGCACCCGCGACACGCTGGCCTGGGACACCATCGCCGAGGCAAAGCAGCCGGCGACATAGGTGGCAGTGAAGGCGCTGACCAGCAGCTCGCCGCCGACCCGGCGCATGACATCCACCGAGGCCGAGTCGGGGTCGGCAAAGCTGGCCCAGTCGGGGAACACTTGCTGGGCAAAATACGACACCAGCAAGAACAGCAGGCCGCCGACCAGCGAAACTACCATGATCGCCAGCGGGATGCGGTACTGCGGGTTGCTGGTTTCCTCAGCCATGGTTGAAACCGCATCGAAGCCGAGGAATGACAGGCACAGCACGGCCGCGCCGGTCATCACCAGCGGCACACTGAAACCGTCGTGGTAGAACGGCTTGAACAGCGACACTGGCTCGCCCTGGCCACTCAGGCTGCTGACCGACAGCGCCACGAAGACCACGATGAACACCAACTGCACCACTACCAGAATCCAGTTGACCCGAGTGATCGACTCGATGCCGATCAGGTTGAGAAAGGTCACCAGGCTGATCGAGCCGAGCACCCAGACCCAGGCCGGCACCGCCGGGAAGTACTCGGACATGTAGATGCCGATCAGCAGGTAGCTGAGCAGCGGCAGGAAGATGTAGTCGAGCAGCAAGGTCCAGCCGGCGATGAAGCCGAAGTAGCTGCCGAAGGCTTTACGGGTGTAGCTGTACACCGAGCCAGAATAGGGATGGGCCTGGACCATGCGGCCGTAGCTGTAGGCGGTCAGCAGCATCGCGCCGAGGGTCAGCAGATAGGCCGTGGGCAAGTGCCCTTTGGTCATCTGGGTGACCAGGCCATAGGTGGTGAACACGGCCAGCGGGACCATGTAGGCCAGGCCGAACAGCACCAGCGCGGGCAGGCCCATGGATTGGCGAAAGCGGCGAGCCGCCGGGGCTTGCGCACAGTGAGTGTCGGCTGAGCTTGTTGTTATAGTCATTGCGAACTCCTGGAAGGCGAATACAGGACGCTGCAGTAGGCGAGGTGTACTCGCTACCGGTGATGAAGCCGTATCGAGAGGGGGCGCAGCGCTGCACGCAAGGCGCCCAGCCGGATCGGGCTGGGCGTTGCGCTCGGGTCAGAGGCGGCCGATGCTGCGCGCGGTGCGGTCGACGGCCAGTCGGGTTTTTTCGACCAGCTCATCAAGCTCGCTGCGGCTGGCGATCAGCGCCGGGGCCATGATCATGCGGCCCAGCGTCGAGCGGATGATCACGCCTTCCTCAAAGCCATAGGTGCGGCACTGCCAGGCCAGGTCGTTTTCATTGGCGAAGCGTTTGCGGGTTGGTCTGTCCTCGGCGAACTGCAACGCCGCCAGCAGACCGGTGCCCTGAATCTCGCCAATAAGCGGGTGATCAGCAAACGCCTCGTGCAGGAGTTGCTGCAGATAAGGACCGGTGTCGTCCTTGACCTGGCGCACGATGCCTTCGTCGCGCAAGGCCTTGAGGTTGGCCACCGCCACTGCCGCCGCAACGGGGTGGCCGGAGTAAGTCAGGCCGTGGGCAAATACACCGCCGCGCTCGACCAGCGCCTCGGCGATGCGCTCGCTCAACACCAGCCCGCCCATGGGGATATAGCCGCTGGTCAGGCCCTTGGCGATGGACAGGGTGTCGGGCTCGAAGCCGAAGTGCTGGTGGGCGAACCATTCGCCGGTACGGCCAAAGCCGCCGATCACCTCATCGGCGCACAGCAGCACGTCGTACTGGCGGCAGATGCGCTGGATCTCGGGCCAGTAGCTTTCAGGCGGAAAGATCATGCCGCCGGCGCCCTGGAACGGCTCGGCGATGAAACCAGCGACGTTGTCCGCACCCAGTTCGAGGATCTTTTCTTCAAGCTGCAGCGCGCAGCGTCGGCCGAATTCGGCGGGGGGCAGCTCGCCGCCGTTGGCGTACCAGTACGGCTCGTCGATGTGGGCGATGTCGGGGATCATCCCGCCCATCTCATGCATGAACTTCATCCCGCCCAGCGCGGTGGCGGCCAGGGTCGAGCCGTGGTAACCGTTCCAGCGGCCGATCATGACCTTCTTCTGTGGCTTGCCCAGCACCTGCCAGTAACGGCGCACGGTGCGGATCAGTACTTCGTTGGCTTCGGAGCCGGAGTTGGTGTAGATCGCGTGGCTGTAATGGCCCGGCAACAGGCTGAAGAGCAGTTCGGACAGCTCGATTACCGCCGGGTGAGTGGTGTGGAAGAACATGTTGTAGTACGCCAACTGATCCATCTGCGCGGCAGCGGCGCTGGTCAGGTCCTTGCGGCCGTAGCCCAGTTGCGTGCACCACAAGCCGGACATGCCATCCAGATAACGGTTGCCGTCGTTGTCCCACAAATTCAAACGCTCGCCGCGGACCATCACCCGCGGCCCTTCGGCGTTGAGGGCCTTTTGATCGAGAAACGCATGGATGTGGTGGGCCGCGTCGGCCTTTTGATAGTCCTGGGTGTTTCGTTGCGGGATGAAGGGTGCGTTCATGACGTTTGTTCTCTTTTTTGGGAGTCGCGCAGGGCGGATGCAACTGAAGTCCCGGAAATGCTCCCACACCTCGAAAACCACCGAAATCACCCTTTGGGGTGAGCTGCGAGCTGGTGTGGCTGCAGAGCTTTTTCATGGGTCCGGACCACATTTTTGCGAATTTGCCTGCCGCTGCGAGTGGCGCACGATTGTCTCCAGTCAATAACAACGGACCGGCAAACGGTCGCAAGAGGAGTGCAGCGTGTTCGACCTCAACTACTGGCAACAGCGGGCCCAGCGCCAAACCTTCATCGACACCGCGCTCATCGGCGGCCGGGCGGTGCAGTCGTCTACAGGTGCGACTTTTACCGCTATCAACCCCTCAACCAATCAGGTGTTGGCGCAGGTTGCCGCCTGCGGTGAGCGTGAAGTGGACCTGGCAGTGCGTTCTGCGCGCCAGGCCTTCGACCAGGGGCCGTGGGCACGCATGGCGCCAGGTGAGCGCAAGAAGATCCTGCTGAAACTGGCCGAGCTGCTGCTGGTGCACCGTGAAGAGTTGGCCTTGCTCGACTCGCTGAACATGGGCAAGCCGGTGATGGACGCCTACAACATTGATGTGCCGGGCGCAGCCGGGGTGTTTGCCTGGTATGGCGAGGCGCTGGACAAACTCTACGATCAGGTCGCGCCGACGGCTGCCAACACGCTGGCCACCATCACCCGCGAGCCACTGGGCGTGATCGCTGCGGTGGTGCCCTGGAACTTCCCCCTGGACATGGCGGCCTGGAAGCTGGCGCCGGCACTGGCTGCCGGGAACAGCGTGGTGTTGAAGCCTGCCGAGCAGTCGCCGTTTTCCGCCTTGCGTCTTGGCCAGCTGGCGCTGGAGGCGGGCATTCCAGAAGGGGTGCTCAACGTTGTCCCGGGCCTCGGCGAGAGAGCCGGCAAAGCCTTGGGGCTGCACCCGGATGTCGATTGCCTGGTGTTCACCGGCTCGACTCAGGTGGGCAAGTACTTCATGCAGTATTCGGCCCAGTCCAACCTCAAGCAGGTCTGGCTTGAGTGCGGTGGCAAAAGCCCGAATCTGGTGTTTGCCGACTGCCAGAATCTCGATCTGGCAGCTGAAAAAGCTGCGTTCGGGATCTTCTTCAATCAAGGCGAAGTGTGCTCGGCCAATTCACGGTTGTACGTGCAGCGAGCTATCCACGACGAGTTCGTCGAGCGGGTGATGGCCAAGGCGCAGGCGTGGCTGCCGGGTGATCCGCTCAACCCCGCGAGTGCCGCCGGGGCCATTGTCGACAGCGAGCAAACCGCGCGGATCATGCGTGCTATCGGGCAAGCGCAGGAGGAGGGCGCGCAGCTGCGTTGCGGAGGCCAGCAACTGACGTTCAACGGCTCATCCAACTTTATCCAGCCCACCGTATTTACCGAGGTAAATCCGGACAGCAAGCTGGTCCGTGAAGAGATTTTCGGCCCGGTGCTGGCCGTCACCGCCTTTGACGATGAGGCGCAGGCGGTAGCGCTGGCCAATGACAGTGTCTACGGCCTGGCGGCCTCGGTGTGGAGCGACGACCTCAACCGCGCGCACCGGGTTGCCAAGGCGCTGAAGGCTGGTACGGTGTCGGTCAACACCATGGACGCGCTGGATGTCAGCGTGCCGTTCGGTGGCGGCAAGCAGTCCGGCTTTGGCCGTGACCTGTCGCTGCATTCATTCGACAAGTACACCCACCTGAAAACCACCTGGTTCCAGCTGCGTTAAGCGCTGGCCCAAGGCGCACACGAGACGCCCGTGATGAGTACAGACCGGCTTGGATCCGAACAGTGGTTTCAGCACATGGCACAGGTGACCGATTGCATCGGCACCTCGGCCTTTGTCGAGTCGCTGTATTCGGCGCTGAACCTGCTGGCGCCGGCCAATGCCATCACGGTGTTTCTGTTTCCCCATGAAGGCCTGCCGTCGACGCTGTTCGAGCGCGACGATGAGGGGCCGTGGATGCCTGAGGGCAACGTGCGCAAGTATCTGGAAGGCTTCTATCTGCTGTGCCCGTTCTACCGCGCGAGCCTGGAGGGCATTGCGCCCGGCTGCTATCGCCTCAGCGATGTCGCGCCGGACCACTTCAAGCGCAGTGAGTACTACCTGTCGTTCTATCAGCATGCGCGGCTGGAGGAAGAGATCAATTACCTGGTGCCACTCGGGCCGAAGCTGACCATCGCCGTTGCGCTGGCCAGCACCTCGCGATTGAGCAGGCAGCAAGTTGCCGAACTCAAGCGCATCGCACCGTGGGTGCTGGCGGTGGTGCGTCGGCATTGGGGCGACCTGGATGCGCACATGCTTGGCGGGCGGTTCGAGAGTGCGCTGGGGCGGCAGATCAATGCAGCGTTGGTGAAGTTTGGCTCGTCGTTGCTGACCGAGCGCGAATGCCTGGTCGCGCAGTACATGCTGCGTGGGCACTCGATACGCTCATTGGCAGAGCGACTGGGTATCAGCGAGGACACGGTCAAGACCCATCGCAAACACTTGTACGCCAAGCTCGACATCGGCAAGCAGTCCGAGCTGTTCTCGCTGTTTATCGCCTCGGTCGCGCAGGCGCAGGAAGGGTTGAGCAAAGACCCGCTGGAAAGCTATCTGCGCCGCCGGCCCTGAGCGGGTGGCTTAGATAAGGATGTAGTCGCTGCGCTGGCGAATGCCCTGATGCTCGCCCTCGACCAGATGCACATAGCGCCCAGCCAACAGGTCGATCGGCAGGCAATCATCAACGTCGAGTATTGCGTCGGTATGCGGCTTCAACCAGCCAGCGGCCATGCGCCGTTTACCCAACTGCTTGGCCTCGGCTTTGTCCCTGGCAGCCACCAGCAGATAACGGTGCGCTTCGCCGAATACCTGCCGCTCGTAACCGCCCAGATTGAGGAAGAACAAGCGCACTGCGCCGGGTTGCGGCGCTGCCTGGCTGAACTCGACGCGGTAATTGTCGATGCCGTGCACTTCCAGCCAGGAGTCGATGTGCAGCCCTTTCAGGCTGCCGAACCAGGCATTGCGTAGCTCAGGGTAGAGCTGCTCGAGCGAGTCGCCCTGGGCAAAGACTACATCGTGAACTTCGATGCTGGCGCGCGGATGGCGCCCGCCGAGCATGACAACGTAAAGCATGAATTATCCTCGTGCTGGGCGCTGCGGCTTTCGCCAGCGCCCGCTCAAAACTTCACGGCCCACAGCGCAGCCGCCAATGCCGGCGGCATGACCAGCAAGCCCAGCCGCAGGAAGCGCCAGGCGCTGACATTCTCCCCCTCACGGCGGATGGCTACCAGCCACAGCAGGGTCGCCAGCGAACCGGTGATCGACAGGTTGGGGCCCAGGTCGACGCCAATCAGCAGCGCCGCCGTGGTTTGCCCAGGCAACTGCACCATGTGCCCCATCGAGCCTGCGATCAGCCCGCTGGGCAGGTTGTTCATCAGGTTACTGGCAATCGCCACAGCGACCCCGGCAGCCCAGCTGGCTTGCGCTGGCGACTGTTCGGCGAGTGCCGCCAGGGCATGCGCCAGATGATCGATGACGCCGGTCTGGGCCACGGCTTCGACCAGCACGAACAACCCGGCCACCAAAGGTAGTACGCCCCACGCGACATGGCGCAGCACCGGCATCGGGCTGCGGCGCTGGCTCAGGTGAATCAAGGCGGTGGTGGTCAGGCCAGCGCAGAAGGTTGGCAGGCCCAGCGCAGTGTCCAGCGCCGAGGCGGTCAGCAGCAGTGCCCCGGTCAGGACAATGCCCAGCGCGCACAGCTTGGCCCCGGGAGTCAGCGGCTGCGAGTCAACGGTCAGGGCCAGTGGCTGCATGATCTGTTTACGCTGGGTCAGGCGCAGCACTATGTAGGTCAGGCTGATCGCTGCCAGCGACGGCAGGCTGAACTGCCTCAGCCACTCCAGCAGCGGCGGCATCTGGCTGCCGAAGACCACCAGGTTGGCCGGGTTGGAAATCGGCAGAACGAAGCTTGCGGCGTTGGCGATGAATGCGCAGATGAACAGATAGGGCAGGGGCTCGGCCTTGGCCGCCTTGCACGCCGCATACACCGCCGGGGTCAACACCACGGCGGTGGCATCGTTGGAGAGGAATACGGTGACTAGGGTGCCGACCAGAAACACCAGGTCGAACAAGCGCTGCCCGGAGCCGCGGGCGTGGCTTACGGCATAGCGCGCCAGCCAATCGAACAAGCCTTCCTGACGCGCCAGTTCGGCCAGCACCATCATGCCGATCAGAAACAGGTATACATCACCCCCTTCGGCCATCGCAGCCAAGGCTTTTTGTGGCGCAATCAGGCCGAGCACGGTGAGCAGCAGCGCGCCGCCCATGGCCCAGACGTATTCGGGGATACGCCAGGGGCGCAGGATGACGCCACAAGTGGCGAGGGCCGCCACCAACCAGATGATCAGCGCAGTATCAACAACAGGCATGGTGGATTCAGCTTCCTGCCACAGTAGGGACGACCGTCGGCGCTTCGGCCGAGCGGGAGGAGGTTTCCGGCAGCGCGACCAGTACCAGCACGAACGCCGCAGCGGCGATGCCAGCCAGGGTCAGGAAGGCTGCGTCATAACCGGCCGACTGTACCACCAAACCAGCGATGCCCGGGCTTAGTGCAGCGCCGAGGCTGAACACCGCGGTCAATGCGCCGAGGCTGACATTGAAGCGCCCGGTACCCTCGGTCAGGTCCTTGACCACGATCGGGAACAGCGCGCCGAAGATCCCTGCGCCGATGCCGTCGAGCAGCTGCACGCCGACCAGCCAGAAGGGATTGTCCGAGAGGACGTACAGCGCGCCTCGTAGAGGCAGGATCAAGAATCCCACCAGCAGAAACGGCTTGCGCCCCCACTGCTCGGCCTTGGCGCCAACCAGCAGTGCCATCGGCACCATCACCAGTTGCGCCGCGACAATGCAGGCCGAGGTCAGCGGTGTGGCCAGGCGCAGGTCCACCTGGGCCAGCTTCTGGCTTACCAGCGGCAGCATTGCTGCGTTGGCCAGGTGGAAAAGCGCGCAGCACACGGCGAACAGCAGCAGTGTGCGGTTGTGCAGCAGCAGGCTCAGTCCGGCTGGCTGAGTGTCGCCGGTTGGCGTGTGGGGCAGGCCACGGGCCAGTTGGTGGTCGATGGCCGCTGCTGGCACCCGTTTGACGGCGATAATGCTGGCGATGGTCAGCGCGGCCATCAGGTAGAACACCACGACTGGTCCATAGAGGTAGGCCAGGCCGCCGGCGAGCAACGCCGAGCAGGCGTTGCCGGCATGGTTGAAGGTTTCGTTGCGCCCCACGCGTCGGGTGAAAGCCTTCGGGCCGGTGATACCCAGGGTAATGGCGGCAATTGCCGGGGCGAACACGGAGCCTGCGATCGCGCTGATGGTCTGGGTCAAGGCCACCAGCCCGAACGATGAGATCAGCGGCAGCAGCAAACAGCTCCCGGTAACCAGCAGTGCCGCAATCGCCACCACGGCGCGCTTGGCGGGCGTGCGGTCGATCAATGCACCCGCCGGTGTCTGCGCCAGCAGCGCGGTGACCCCGGCGATGGTCATAACCAGGCCGATGCTTGCCGGCTGCCATTGATGCACCGCGAGCAGATAGATCGCCAGATACGGCCCCAGGCCATCGCGAACATCAGCCAGAAAGAAGTTCAGCCAGTCGAGCGCACGATCATGAGAGTCGGTTTGCCGGAGGTTGTCCAAGGTTTGAGTCTCGCAGGGGGGGCGTGGGGATGAAGCGTTATCGACACCCGTCAGATCACACCTCACTTGAGCAGAATGACTGGTGTAATGAGCAATAGGTTCCAGACCCACAGCGCCTGTAGGAGCGGCCTTGTGTCGCGAAAGCGCTGCGCAGCGGCCCCAGATCTCAGCTTCGCCGCCGAAATCTCCGGGCCCGCTGTGCGGGCCTTTCGCGACCGGTCCGGCGCCCCGGCAAGGCCGCTCCTACACAGGTCTGCGTGATGGCGCGAGTCTCGACCTACACCAGCACCTCTGAAACGCCTGTTTCAGCGATAAACACTTCGTATGCCACTCAACCGTCACAAAGCTGTAACAAGAGTGCTGCAATGTGTGCGGGCCATCACACGGAGCGCTTTTCCATGATACGCCTGATGAAGTCTGCTGCACTTGCCGTTGCGGTATCTCTTAGCGCCACTTCGGCAACCTTCGCCGCAGAAAACGTGCGCCTGACCGGTTCCGGCGCCAGTTTCCCAGCACCGATCTACCTGACCTGGTTCAAGGATTTCAGCAAGAACACTGCTGGCGTCACCGTTGACTACCAATCCAAGGGGAGCGGGGCAGGGGTTCAGGACTTCCTGAACAAGACCGTCGACTTCGCCGCCAGTGACTCGGCGATGAAAGACGAAGACATCGCCAAGGTCGGCGAAGGCGTACAAATGCTGCCAATGACCGCCGGCGAAATCGTTCTGGCCTACAACCTGCCAGGCAATCCCAAGGGGCTGAAACTGTCGCGTGAAGTGTATTCGAACATCTTCCTCGGCAAGGTCACCCAGTGGAACGACCCACAGATCGTTGCCGCCAACCCGGATCTGAAGCTGCCTGCCACGCCGATCACCGTAGTTGTTCGTGCTGACTCCAGCGGTACCACCGCGGTGTTCACCAAACACCTGTCGGCAATCAACCCTGCGTTCAAAGAAGCACTGGGTGAAGGCAACACCGTCAACTGGCCAGCCACTGACAAGTTCATCAAGTCGCCGAAAAACGACGGCGTAACCGCTACTGTTCGTCAGACCCCAGGCGCCATTGGCTACATCGAATATGGCTTCGCCAAACTGGCCAAGGTCGACTTCGCCCAGCTGGAAAACAAAGCCGGCAAATACGTCGTGCCAAACGCCGAGAGCGGTGCCGAAGCGTTGGCTGCGGTGAAAATGCCGGAAAGCCTGGTCGCTTGGCTGCCGGATCCGGACGGTGCCAAGTCGTACCCGATCACTTCCTACACCTGGATGCTGTTCCGCAAGGACAACGGCAACCCGGCTAAGGCCAAGGCGATGCGTGAAATGGTCGAGTACAGCCTGACCAAGGGTCAGGAGATTGCTGACTCGATGGGCTACATCCCGCTGCCGCCGTCGGTTGTAGAGCAAGTACGCAAAGCTTCCGCAAACATCCAGTAACACTGCCAGGTCGCTGCGGACTGAGCGTTCAGCCCGCAGCGTTTGCTCCCTGTCCCGGAACTCGCCAATGAACACACCTTTTGCCATACCGGATAACCCCGACTCAGCGTGCCGGCCACCGTCCACCAAGGACTTTCTGGTTGACCGCGCCTTCCGTGCGCTCGCCCGCATCGGCGTGGTGCTGATCCTGGCGCTGGTGGTTGCGCTGGTTTTCGAAGTCGGCCGCAAGGCACTGCCCGGCATGGAGAAGCACGGTTTCGACGTGCTGTTCGGCACCGTCTGGGATGTCAACCAAGGCAAGTACGGCATTCTTCCCGCTATTTGGGGCACGCTTTACAGCGCCCTGATCGCCTTGCTGATCGCAGGCTTTTTCGGCGTCAGCATGGCCATTTTCCTGACCCAGGACTTCCTCCCTGCAAAGCTTGCAGCCGTGTTTCGTACCATCGTCGAGCTGCTCGCCGCGATCCCCAGCGTCGTCTACGGCCTGTGGGGCATCTACGTGGTGATCCCGGCGATCCGTCCGTTGACCGCGTGGCTGAACAGCGAACTGGGCTGGATCCCCTTTTTCGGCTCGTCCCTGAGCGGCCCAGGCTTGCTGCCTGCGGCGCTGGTACTGGCCATCATGATTCTGCCGACCATTGCCGCTGTGTCCCAGGACGCCCTGACCAGCGTGCCGATGAAAACCAAGCAGGCCGCCTACGGCATGGGTACCACCCACTGGGAGGCCATCCTCAAGGTGATGGTGCCAGCCGCTGCAACCGGCATCTTTGGCTCGCTGGTGCTTGGTCTGGGCCGCGCCCTGGGTGAAACCATGGCTTTGGCGATGTTGGTGGGCAACGCCAACACCATCACCCTGTCGCTGTTCGCCCCGGCCAACACCCTGGCCGCCTTGCTCGCGCTGAACTTCCCGGAAGCCGGGCCGAACGAGGTCGAGGTGCTGATGTACGCCGCACTGGTGCTGATGTTCATCACCCTGCTGGTGAACGTGCTCGGCTCGATGATCATGCTCTACGCGCAACGGGGTAACAAATAATGACTGACCTCTCGTCGCCAACAGCTGCAGTGCCAAGCCTGCAACGCCGGTTCGAAGGGCGCGCCCTGCGCAGCTTGAGCCTGACCACGCTGGTCTGGTGCACAGCGTTTCTGGCCAGCGTGCCGCTGATTTCCGTGCTGTACATGCTGATCATGCGTGGCGGTGCTCGCCTGAATCTTGAAGTGTTCACCGAGCTGCCACCCACCGGTTTCGAAATGGGCGGTGGTTTCGGTAACGCCATGGCCGGTACCTTTGTCATGGTCGGCATCGCCGCAGCCATCGCAGTGCCAGTGGGCATCATCGCCGCTGTGTTTCTCGCCGAGCTTGGCCCTGAGAGCAAGTTGGCCAACGCCTCGCGCTTTGCTGCGCGGATGCTCACCGGCCTGCCGTCGATCCTGGCTGGGGTATTTGCCTATGCGCTGGTGGTCATGACCACTGGCACCTACTCGGCGCCTGCCGGTGGCGTGGCACTGGCGGTACTGATGCTGCCGATCGTGGTGCTGACCGCTGAAGAAGCCATGAAGATGGTGCCCAAGATCATGAAAGACGCCGCCTACGGCATGGGCTGCACCCGCGCCCAGGTGGTCTGGAAGATCGTCCTGCCCACCGGCCTGCCGGCGATCCTCACCGGCGTCATGCTGGCGGTTGCCCGCGCTGCCGGCGAGACCGCACCGCTGCTGTTCACGGCGCTGTTCAGCAACTACTGGATCTACCATGACGGCAGCCTGGCCGTGATGAACCCGACGGCATCGCTTGCCGTACTTATCTACAACTTCTCCGGCATGCCCTTCGACAATCAGCTCGAACTGGCATGGGCCGCCTCGTTGGTATTGGTGATGATCGTGCTGGTAGTCAATGTCGTCAGCCGTATCTTCGGCAAGCCCAAGTACTGAACTCAGGAGCAACTGAATTGAACGTATCCACTGCGCGAAAAGCCGCTCCGTTTGTCAGCCAGGCACCCGTGGTAATGGACTGCAAACTGGACAAGATTTTCTACGGCAACTTCCTCGCTGTGCGCGACAGCCACGTGCCGATCGAGAAGAACAAGATCACCGGTTTCATCGGCCCGTCTGGCTGTGGCAAGAGTACTGTGCTGCGTAGCCTCAACCGCATGAACGACCTGGTCAAAGGCTTCCGCTTCGAAGGCCACGTGCACTTCCTTGGCCAGGACGTCTATGGCAAAGGCGTCGACCCGGTGGTAGTGCGCCGTTACATCGGCATGGTGTTCCAGCAGCCCAACCCGTTCTCGATGAGCATCTTCGACAACGTTGCCTTCGGTCTGCGTTTGAATCGTTACAAGGGTGACCTCGGCGATCGCGTCAAGCACGCGCTGCAGGGCGCTGCGCTGTGGGACGAGGTCAAGGACAAGCTAAAGGCCAGCGGCCTGTCGCTGTCCGGTGGCCAGCAACAACGGCTGTGCATTGCCCGTGCCATTGCCACAGAGCCTGAAGTGCTGCTGCTGGATGAACCGTGCTCGGCGCTGGACCCGATTGCAACCCGCCGGGTGGAAGAGTTGATGGTCGAGCTGAAGAAGGACTACACCATCGCCCTGGTGACCCACAACATGCAGCAGGCGATCCGTGTGGCTGATACCACGGCGTTCTTCTCGGTGGACATTTCCCAAGGCACACGCACTGGTTATCTGGTCGAGATGGGGCCGACCACGCAGATCTTCGAAAGCCCGCGTGAGCAGCTGACCAATGACTACATCAGCGGCAAGTTCAGTTGATTCGAGCCAGTCTCAGCGCTGTCGCCTTTGTTAAATTGTTTCTCGGGATTGCCAATGTCTGCAACACGTCGTCTTGATCTACGCGCTATAGAGCGCGCACTGCGGGAGGTGCAGAGCCGCTTCGGCGAGCTCAGCCAGCACTTCACCGAGCAGCGCGATCCGTTCACCGACGAGGTGCTGCAGAATGTGCTGGAAGGCTATGCCCTGGTAGACGATTATGTTGCCCGCGGCATCGACCTGTTCGACCTGCAGCAGCTGAACCTGATGCTCGAGATCAACGCCACCGTGCTTTGTGGCAGTGACCCGGCACGGCGGGTGGAGTTCGCTCAGCACCTGGCTGCAACTGAAGAACATTTCTTCAACAACGTCGAAGGCGGCATCAAGGATTTGTACAACTGGTACTGCTCGTACCACAGCGATTCGGTGTGGAAGCGCGCAGCCGGTGTGTATGTGCGCATCCTCAGCAAGCCGCAGCTGTTTATCGAAGGTAACAACCGCACGGGCTCGCTCCTGGTCAGTTACCTGTTGATGCGCGAAGGGCTGCCGCCGTTTGTGCTGACGCTGGACAACGCCGAGGGTTATTTCAACCCGTCCTCGGTCATCCGCAACTCCGCCAAACACGGTGTCAAAGCCTTGTACGAATTGCCCAAGATCAAAAAGAAGTACGCCGCCTTCCTCGAGGCCAAAGCACCGGCCGCTACGGTGTTCTTCCTCAACACGCCGCCTGCGCGCCGTTATCAGGGGACTCACCGATGAGCCGCTCGCCAGTGCTGCAACAGTGCCAGGCCGGCATCTCTCGTGGCTGGCAAGCGGCAACGCGCCTGCTGGGCCGCCCACAGGTTCGTATTTCGTTTGATATCGACGACACCTTGGCCTGCCACCACCACAATTGCCCAGCCGAGAGCAGCAAGCTGCCAGGGTTCATGCATGATTGGCTGGGTGAACCGCTGCGCGCTGGTACTCGTGAGCTGATTCGCGATCTGCGCCGGCAGAATTGCAGCGTGTGGATCTATACCTCGTCTGGCCGCACCCCGGCCTATATCAAGCGCTGGCTGTTGCTGTATGGCATCCGCGTCGACGGCGTGGTCAACAATGACCGGCATTTGCATGTGATGGCCGAGCATGGGCTGTCACGGCCACCGTCCAAGCATCCGGGCCTGTTCGACATCGATCTGCATGTGGATGATTCTGACGGAGTTCGGGCTGAGGGTATCGATCACGGTTTCCGCGTCGTGGTCGTCTCTCCGCAGGATGACAACTGGACGCAGAAGGTCCTGGAGGCCACTGCCAAGGTGCATGCGCAGCTGGCTTGGCATCAACCGCAGCGCTACGGCCAGCTGACTCGCCAAAGTGTGGAGCCGCAGTGGTCTGCAAATCAGTCGCTTGGGCAGTAGATCGAGCAGCATCCATTCGTCTGAGCCAACGTCGGATAATTGAACGTCATTCCCGCTTATGGCCCTGAGGTTAGTAGAGGCGAACATTTTCGCCTCAACCTTGGAGGTCACCATGCAGAACAAGCTTTTGCTGGCTGCAGCTCAGTCCAGTACGAATACGCCTTCCTACCAGAAATACGCCGATGGCGTGACACACGAGTTTTTCGGCACCGCTGCAGTGGTGAAAAATGCCGCCGAGGCGCAGGCCTATGCTGGGCAGCGGTTGGAGGCTGATCTGGGCAAGTAAACTTTTGGCTCTATGAAAATGCCAAGTTTCAGCCGTGAGCTTGGCCGGAGAATTGTGATGAGTGATCAATCCAAAGTAACTGTCGCCACTGCGCCGCTCATGTTCCAGCCCTCGTTCGAGCAGATCCCCGACGACGAGGCGCAGACCAGCAAGGAACTGGCGCAGACGCTTCACGACATCATGGAAAAAACCTTCGCCGATGAGGGCCACGCCAACCGCAGTGTCCACGCCAAGGCCCATGGCTTGCTGCGCGGGCGTGTGGTCGTAATTGGCGACTTACCGCCTGCCTTGGCTCAAGGCGCATTCGCTCGCGCTGGCAGTTATTCTGCCTATCTACGGTTCTCGACCAACCCCGGCGATATCCTCGACGACAAGGTGTCCACTCCCAGGGGGTTGGCGCTGAAGATTGTCGGCGTTGATGGACCTCGTTTGCCTGGTAGTGAGGGCGAGGTGACTCAGGATTTCGTGATGCAGAACGCCAAGGCTTTCACTGCGGCTGACCCAAAGGCGTTTCTCAAGACGCTGAAACTTCTGGCCAAGACTACTGACCGAGCGCCAGGCATGAAGAAAGCGCTTTCAGCGGTTTTGCGCGGCGTCGAGTCGGTGGTCGAGGCCATGGGCGGGGAGAGCGGCACACTAAAGAGCCTCGGCGGCCATCCGCAGACTCATGTCCTCGGTGAGACCTTCACCACTGTGGTGCCTGTGCTGTACGGTCCTTATTATGCCAAGCTTGCCATAGTGCCTGTTTCGCCCGAGTTGACGGCATTGACCGATCTGAAGGTAGATCTGGACGACAACCCTGACGGCCTGCGTGCGGCTGTTGCCGAGCACTTCAATACACACGGCGGGGTCTGGGAGATCCGTGTCCAACTGGCGACCGATCTGGATAAAATGCCCATCGAGGACGCTTCGGTTGAATGGCCTGAGGATCTCAGCCCGTATCTCACGGTCGCTCGACTGGAGGTCGAAGCGCAGCCTTCGTGGGATGACGCCAAGGTTCATGAAATCGACGATGGCATGGCTTTCAGTCCTTGGCATGGTCTGGCTGCCCATCGTCCGCTCGGGGGCGTAATGCGAGTGCGCAAGCCTTCGTACGAGATGTCGTCGGAGTTCAGGGGTAGCCATAACGGCTGTCCTATTCACGAACCCCGTTAGAAGTGCTGTACGCGCTGGTAGCACTGCATCAGTGCGGGCTACCAGCGAGCAGCGCATGAGCATCCGGCTTACCGCCCTGGTTGAGTAGCTGACCCGGTGGAGGAAATGATCTGGTAACCGACTCTATTGTTAAATAGAATCAATACCATTCATTGAAGTGCAGAGCCTCACTCCATGGTTGACGCCGTAACGCCACCCGATCAGCGCCTGAGCGTCCTGTACCGCGAGCATCGCAGTTGGCTGGAGAACTGGTTGCGCCACCGCGTCGGCAATAGCTGGGATGCGGCCGATCTGAGTCAGGATACCTTCCTGCGGGTACTCTCCAGCGCGCAAAAACTCGAGGAGTTACGCGAGCCACGGGCCTATCTGCTGACCGTGGGCAAGCGTCTGCTGAGCAACTTCTACAGCCGGCGTAGCCTGGAGGCGGCCTACCTCGAAGCGCTGGCGCAACTGCCCGAGGAGTGCGTGCCGTCTCCAGAACAGCGCTGGCTGCTGCTGGAAACGCTACAGGCGCTGGACGAACTGCTGGATGGCCTGCCACGGCTGGTGCGCCGGGCATTTCTCTGGAGCCAATTGCACGGCCTGGGCTATCGCGAGATCGCCGAGCGGCTCGACGTGTCGGAGCGCACGGTCAAGCGCTATATGGCACAAGCCTACAAACACTGCTTGCTGGTGCAGCTTTGATGCGCACGGCGTCCACCAGCGAGATGCAAGAGGTTGCCCGCGCAGCGGCGCGCTGGTTGGCGTTGCTGGAGTCAGGCACGGCTACCGAAGCAGATCACATTCGCCTCCAGCACTGGCGCAACAGCAGCGCCAACCATGAACACATCTGGCAGAAAGCGCAGCAACTGCGCCAGCGATTTGAAGCGCTGCCGCCGGCCTTGGCCATGGCTTCACTGGATCGTCCCGACCTTGCGCGCCGTGCCGCAATCAAGCGCGCATTGGGTATTGCCGCAGTCTTGCCAACCACTTGGTTGATCGCCCGTCAGGTGCCCGTGCAGGTTTGGCTGGCCGATGTGCACACCGCCATCGGCGAACAGAAAACCCTGCAACTGGCCGACGGCAGCCTGCTGCAGTTGAACACCGACAGCGCGGTCAACGTCGACCTGAGTAAGCGTGAGCTGACCTTGGTGCGCGGTGAGATGGCACTCAGGGTGAATGACAGCGCTGGGCTGACCATTCACTTGCCGTACGGTCGGGTTGTGGTTGGCCGCAGTGATGTGTGCGTGCGCCTCAATGACCGCGACTGCCAGATCAAAGTCGCCAGCGGTGCAGCCCAATTACACCCGTTGCAGGGGCCGGCGCTATTCTTGCGTGAAGGTGAGGAGGTCAGGTTGCGGCCTGGCGGGGCGGGTGAGGTCGGTCGCTTCGATGCTTCGCTGCCCGGATGGCGCGAGGGTGTGCTGATTGCCCAGAACCAGCCGCTGGGCGATTTCCTGCGCGAGCTGCGGCGCTTCCGCCCGGGGTTGTTGCGTTGGGCGCCTGAACTGGAAAACCTGCGGGTGATCGGCAGCTTTCGCCTGGACGATACCGACCGTGTGCTGTCTCTGCTGGCGGCGAGCCTGCCGCTCGAGGTGCAGTCACGCACCCGCTATTGGGTCACCTTGCTGCCCCTCAACGCTCATGTGTAACAAAACTCAGGCGTAACCCATGTCCCTTTTTTTCGCCTCACCGGTCATTCCAGGTAAGTGAACTGAAAACGAGAGCTTGCCCGCTATGTCCGTCGTGATGCCTGGCCGTTCAGGCCGTGAGTCTTTGTTGCGCGTAAGCCTGGTGCTGAGCCTGAGTGCTACACCACTTTTCGTCCCGGTCAGTTGGGCCGATGACGTTGACCGGCGCAGTTACGCAGTGTCAGCTGGTAGCCTGGGTGTCGCGCTGACCCGTTTTGCCACGCAATCAGGGGTGAGCCTGTCGGTGAGCCCTGAGTTGGTCAATGGGCGCTCCAGTGCCGGGCTTTCGGGCAGCTACAGCGTCGAGGAAGGCTTCGCCCAATTGCTGCAAGGCAGCGGATTGCGGCTGCAGTCGACAGGCGCTGATGCGTACACCGTGGTGCCAGTAACGCAGGATGCCAGTACCCTGGAAATTGCGCCGACCACGATCAGCAGTGGGCACGTGGCCGATGACGGCGTGCCCTACGCCGGTGGCCAGGTCGCTCGCCGCAACTCGCAGGGCCTGCTTGGCTCGCGTGACTTCATGGACACGCCGTTCAGCATGACCACCTACACCAGCCAGACGGTGAAGAACCTGCAGGCGCGCACCCTCAACGATCTGGTCGCCAGTGACCCCTCCGTGCGCGCGACCAACCCTGCAGGTGGCCGCTTCGAGCAGTTCACCATCCGTGGCCTGAGCCTGTTCAACAGCGATGTTTCCTACAACGGCTTGTACGGTGTATTGCCAACGTATTCCATCGACATGGAAATGGCCGACCGCGTCGATATCCTCAAAGGCCCCAGCCAACTGATCAATGGCATTTCGCCGCGTGGCAGCGTCGGCGGGGGCATCAACGTCGTACCCAAGCGGGCAGGGGACAAACCGCTCACCGAGTTTACCGGCAGCTACGCCTCGGACAGCCAGGCGGGCGGCGCCGTGGATATCGCCCGACGCTTTGGTGAGGGTGATCAGTTCGGCTTGCGCTTCAACGCGGTCAAGCAGTCCGGTGACACCACCTGGGATCACCAGAGCGTCAACCGTGAAATGGCCGTGCTGGGCCTGGATTTTCGCGGTGAGCGGCTGCGCCTGTCCACCGACCTCGGCCACACCCAGCGCGACACCGACGCCCCGCAGGAGCGAGTGCTGATCGGTGCCGATGCCAAGGTGCCAGACGCCAGGGATGTACACCGCAACTACGCCCAGGCCTGGACCAAGGCGCGTACCGAGGACACCTTCGGCACGGTGAACGGCGAATATGACTTGAGCGATTCGCTGATGGCCTACGCCGCGTTCGGCGCGCGCGAGAGCAACCACGATTTTTTGCGCCACAACGTGCCGGTCAGCAATGACGCCGGCGATTTCAGTGTGCTGCCGCGCGATTTTACCCGCGACGAATCGGTGCGCACTGCAATGGCCGGACTGCGCAACTGGTTCACTACCGGCCCGGTCAGCCATGAACTGAACCTGTCAGCCAGCTACTTCTACATGGACTTCACCAACGGCGGCGCACGCTACGCCGCAAGCCCCAGCAACCTGTACAACCCGGGCGCCATCCCAACACCCGGCACCCCGACCCGCCCTGATGCCGAGGTGTACACCGAAAACCGGTTCACCGGCATAGCCCTGGCCGATACGCTAGGCTTTTTCGACGACCGTGTATTACTGACCCTGGGCGCGCGCTGGCAGCGGGTCAAAGTCGACGACTGGCGCAATGGTGCGAAGGGCCTCACCGGCTATGACGAGGAAAAGCTTTCGCCGTCGGGTGGTGTGGTGTTCAAGCTCAGCGAGCAGTTGTCGCTTTACGCCAGCTACCTGGAAGGCCTGAGCCAGGGCAAGATCGCCCCCTCGACCTCGCGCAATTCTGACGACATCTTCGCGCCCTTCATCAGCCGCCAGATCGAGGTAGGCGCAAAGTACGACCTCGGTACCTTCGGCCTGACCGCCAGCGCCTTTCGCATCAAGCAACCTGCCTACGAAACCAACGCTGCCACGCGCGTGTTTGGCCCCAACGGCAAGCGTGAAAACAAGGGCATCGAGCTAAGTGTGTTCGGCGAGCCGCTCGAGGGCGTCCGCCTGCTCGGTGGCGTGATGTTCATCGACAGCGAGTTGACCGGCACGGTCGGCGGCATTGCCGACGGCAACCGCGCCCCGGCCACGCCTGAATACAACGTCAGCCTGGGCGCCGAATGGGACGTACCTGCGCTGCAAGGATTGACCCTGACCACGCGCGCTATTCACTCCAGCTCGCAGTACCTCGACCAGGCCAATAGCAAGAAGATCGACGGCTGGGAGCGCTTCGACCTCGGTGCGCGCTACGCCTTCAAGGTTTCGGACAAGGATGTGACGGTGCGAGCCAGCGTCGAGAACGTGCTGGATGATCGCTACTGGGTTTCGGCCGGGGCGTCGGATGACAGTGAGCCTGGGTTGAGCTTGTCAACGCCGCGGACGTATCTGGTTTCGGCGACTGTTGGGTTTTGATCGATAGGCTTGAAGGGCTGGCCCGGCGCGGGAGTGTGGCGCCGGGCGGGTGTCCGTGACCGAGTCGTGGTCAGGTTGGTTTTCGTGCAGAACCTAGCCCGCCGGCACCAGAATCACGAAGTTCTTCTTCATGTCTTCCAGCACAGTCCACTTGCCCTTGGCGCCCGGTTCGATAATGAACGTGTCGCCAGCGGCCAATGTGACCGGGGCGCAGCCCTCAAGCTCGATGACGCAGCGGCCGCTCAGGACGTGGCAGAACTCCCAGACTTTGTAGTCGATGCGCCAAGCGCCGATGCTGGCTTGCCATTCCCCGCAAATGCGACCTTGCTGTTCATCGTGGTAGTACTTGGACGTCAACGTGTGCGGGGTGCCTTCCAGGACTTCTTCGAAAAAGGGCAGGTCGCGTACCGGTTGGATATCCAGTTCGCGGAATACGGTGAGACTCTTGTTCATTGATTGTTCTCGGGCACGTTGTGGATAGGGCGATACATCAAATGGGCTTCACCGCTCACGCGCAGCATCGGGTGCGCAACGATCTGGCAGGTTTTGACGATTTGAAAACCGTGACGTTCGTAAAAGCGGCGGGCACCGTGGTTTTCCGCATAGTCGATCAGGCATAGCCCATCCAGCCCAGCGTCGTCGGCGCGCTGCTGCGCGTGGCGCAGAAACTCGACGCCCAGCCCCTGGCTGCGCCATGCCTCATCCAGCGCCAGGCTGGAGATGTACAAGGTGTCGGGTATTTCCATGTCGGCATAAGGCGCGAGGATCGGGTCGGCCTCGGCAGGCGCATCAAGGCTCGCGCGCAACGCATAGCTATGCATCATGCCGATGACGCGCCCGTCGGACGTGGCCATCAGGCAGTTCTTGTAAGAAAAGTCGCCCTGCTCCCTGGCATAGCGAGCCGCACCGACACTCAGCAACGCTTCCCCTGGTGCGCCGAGCTTGCTCCAGATGTAGTCGGCCATGCCCTCCGAAGTCAGTTGAAAGAAGCGCGCGATGTCGTGCGCGTCCGAGGCGTGAGCGGGTCTGAAGTCGATAGACATGTGGGGTGCTTCCATGGGCTCGGGTGGTTAGTTTTGAAGGATTGCGCCTTTAGCAGCGGGCAGGGTAGGCGAGTTGGACGCTACCCATCATGCTCTGGGCGAACACCGTCAGCACGACCTGCGACGTTGCGCTCATGCTCATGGTTATCTGAGGAGTCGCTGTGCCTGGCTATTCTTGATCGGTCGCGCTGCCTTGCATTAGGCAGGTAAGGCCGCGCGCTGCAGCAAGTTGCTTGCTCAGCGCGCGGCGCTGCAGATCACCAGGTGAAGTTCACCGAGGTCAGCAGGGTGCGCTCGTCACCGTAGCTGCAGGAGGTGAAGCTGCACTGTACGTAACGCTTGTCGGTCAGGTTGTTGGCGTTGACGGTCACGGCCCAGTTGTCGTCGATCCGGTAGCGTGCCATGGCGTCGAACAGGGTATAGGCTGGGGTGGCCGAATCGACGCCCGAGGCCTGTGTTGTACCCATGTAACGGGCGCCGGCCCCCACAGTCAGTTGCGCAATGCCCCAGTTGACGAAGTCATAGCTGGTCCACAGGGCTGCCTGGTGGTATGGGGTCTCGTCGGTACGTTGACCCACTTCGGCGGCAATAGCGCTCTTGGTGGTGCGTGCATCGGTATAGGCGTAAGTAGCGATCATGCTGAGTGCCGAGGTGATATCCGCCTTGGCTTCCAGCTCCAGGCCGCGTGAGCGCACTTCGCCGGTCTGGCGGTACTCTTCGGTGGCTGGATCCTGCTTGAGTACATTGGTCTGGGTCAGCTCATAGACTGCTGCGCTTAGCAGCAGATTGCTGTCCTTGGGCTGATAGCGCACACCCACTTCGTACTGTTTGCCTTCGGTGGGATCAAATCTCTGGCCAGTGACTTCCGCAACGGAAACCGGGAAGAACGACTCGCTATAGCTAATGTAGGGCGCCAGGCCATTGTCCGCCAGGTAAACCAGGCCGGCGCGCCAAGTGGTGGCCTCGTCGCTCTGGCTGGCTTTGGCGTCATTGCGGTGCGCCTTCTGCTGCTGGTCGGCCCAGTCGTGGCGGCCACCCAACTGCAAGACCCACTTGTCGTCGAACTTGATCTGATCCTGGAAATAGACACCTTTTTGCAGCGTATCGAGCTGCGAGCCACGGTCTGTGGCGGGGTTTCTGTTGACCACTACGGGTTGACCATAGTTGTAGCGGCTCAAGTCCAGGCTGGGGGCTGCCCCTCGGAAGTTATGCGAGTCGTAAGAGATATCGTAGCCGTCGAAACCGACCAGAGCAGTGTGCTCGACGCTGCCGAGCTGCCACTTGGATACGATGTTGGTATCGGTGGCCAAGGTTCGCGCACGCTCATGGCGATCGCTGTATTGCCGTGCAAGGATGCCGGTATTGGCGGCATTGCGGATAGCAGCCGCGGACGTCTGCGCTTGCAGGTATCTCCACTTCACATCGGACTCGGAATAACGCAGCTTGTGATTGACCGTGAAGTGCTCGTTGAAGTTGTGGCTGAACTCGTAACCCAAGGCCGACATCTCGCCGTTCATGTCGCCGTAGTCCGGCTCGCCGATAAAGTCGTGGCGACCGATAGTGAAAGCACCTTTGCCCACACCTTCGACCAACTGATAGGCCAGAGGCGCGGGGAAACGCGTATCGGTCTTCTGGTAGAAGGACAGCAGCGTAAGCGATGTGTTTTCGTCAGGGCGCCAGGTCAGCGCCGGGGCGATGTAGAACCTGTCGTCGTTCAGATGATCCTGCTGGGTGTCGCTGTTGCGGCTGAGCAGGGTAAGGCGATAGCTGAGGGTGTCGCTACCGGCCAGTGGCCCGCTGAAATCGGCGGAGAGCTGCTTGCGGTCATTGGAGCCCGCCTGCAGATTCAGCTCATGCAGCGGCGCCTCGGTTGGGCGCTTGCTGACGCCGTTTACCATGCCACCGGGCGAGAGCTGGCCGTAGAGCACCGAGGCAGCGCCGCGAATGACCTCGACGCGCTCCAGGCCGTACGGTTCCTGAATGCCGTCGTAGGAGTTGGTCTGCAGACGCAGGCCGTCGCGCAGCGAGCCGCCGGTGGCGGATTCGACCGAGAAGCCGCGGATGCGGAAGCGGTCAGCAGTCCGGTTGAAAGCGGTCGAGCTGGCCGTGAATCCTGGGGTGTAGCTCAGCGCCTGGGCCATCGTTTCCGCTTGGCGGTCACGGATCTCGTCGCTCGTGACTACCGACAGCGACTGCGGCGTCTCGATGATCGGCGTGTCGGTCTTGGTCGCGCTCATGTTGCGTTTGGCGACGTAACCGAGCACATGCTCGGTGGGCCGTTCGACGCTCTGCCCGGTTACATTGGTGGCGTCAATTTCTACGGACGCCGGTACCGGATTGGCCTCAGCGGCCTGCAGGCTGCCTGAGCCGAGGCTGGCCATGGTCAGTGCCAGTGCGCTAAGGCTGAAGGCTGGGCGTCGGGCGAAATGTTCGGGGCTTGGGTGGGTAACCTGGCGCATGGCGAAGGAACATCCTTTGGTCTTCTCATTATGTTCGCGCGAAGCGGAGGACGCTTTGTGGCCCTTCACGGCAGTGCGCGGTGGCAGTCAGCAACAGCGCGCGAACTTTACATCTAAACAAGAAGGATTTGCACTTGCGCCACGATAATAGTTATCGATAAGTCGTTGCTGCAAGCTATGGCCTTTACATGCTCCGAAGCTTGGAGGCTGCCTGACAAGAGATTGCCGGCCACGGCGTCGTGATCGTTGATCATCTGATTGGCCATGGCTGGGCACATCAACGGGGTGCGCTGCATTGCTGGCGCCCTTGCGGCGTTATCAAGCAGCCGCCACCTGTCCGCTGCTGATGCTGCTCACTTCAAACTGCCCCACCAGTTTTTGCAGTTTGTTGGCATTGAGCCGCACGGTCTCGGCACTGCCTTGCAACACCACTACCGTCTCACGCATCTGCGCCGAAGAGTGGTCGACCTGTTTGATTGTCTTGCCATAGTCAAGGCTGCGCTTGTTCAACTGCTGAATGACCGCAAACATACTTTCCACCGCTTGATGCAACTGCACGTTTTCCGAGGACGCATCTTCGGCCAGGCGCAAGCTGTTATCGACGTCCTTGACGCCTTCCTTCATGAAGCTGACGGCGGTTTGTGTTTCATTCTGCAAGCCCTCGACCATCTGCCGAATATCATCGGCAGCCCGAGAGGTACGTGAGGCGAGGCTACGTACCTCATCGGCAACCACGGCAAAACCTCGCCCATGTTCGCCTGCGCGTGCGGCTTCGATGGCAGCATTGAGTGCCAGCAGGTTCGTCTGGTTGGTGATGTCACTGATCAGCCCGGTAATGTTGCCGATTTGCGTCATGCGGCTGTCGAGTAACTGCACGCTTGCGGAAGAGCGCTCGACCACATCCCGAATCGACTGGGTGCCTGTCCGCACCGCGAGAAACTGCTCGCGAGCACGGGTTACGACTTCGTCCATCGCCTGTTTCATTTGTTCGGCACTGGCAGAGGCTTGTTGAATTTCACCCAGTTGCTCTTCAACGATGATCATCATGCAATGCACCGCTTCGGCCACCTCGGCGGAGGTGATGCCGGCTTCCTGGCTGCGCCCCAGCATCATCTGATTGGTGGCGCCGACGGTGCGACTGGCCTTCACTACCTGGCCGACCACCGAGTCCAGATTATCGATGAAGCTGTTGATCCAACGCCCCATGTCGCCGGTCTCGTCGTTGGCCATTCGCGCGGTGTCCAGGCGCTGGCGAAGGTTGCCCTCGCCCTCGGCAATGGTCCTGATCACGCCTGTCATCTCGCTCAACCGTTGCGCAAGCCGTTTAGGCCCCAACAGGCTGAACAGCGCAGCGGCGCAGACCATGCCCAAAACCTCCAGGGCATCGATCATGCCCTGTGCCAGGCCGCTGTAATGTTGAATCGTGTAATTGCAGGCAAAGAGCCCTGTCATGGTTGCGAGATAAGGTTTCATCAGGCCATAACTGAGTGAGCGTCGACGGTAAACTTCCTCCAGATCGGCCTCGCACATCATTCCCCAGCGATCAGGTGATCCTGGCAGTTGGAACGTAACTCCCTTGCCCACCACCGGGATGTGCCGATAGTCCGAATAACCGGGATACGTCACGAACAGATTGGAGCCCATGCGGATTGTTTCGCGCACACCTGGGTGCAACTCTTGGGTCGCCGGGTCGGTGAAGCGCAGTTCCAACTCAGTGTGCCGTTGAATCTGCACGGTCTTGTAGGGCGTGCGTACGCCACTTTTCAGATTCTCTGCGTGGGTAAACGTGCCGTCCTCGAAACGTGAACGCGACAACGCGGTTCCCGGCACGACCGCAGGATCAAAGCGTGATTGCGCCATGAACAGATAATTGTCGCCCGACTCGGCATAGATGTGCCCGGCCTCACGTTGTATAAGATCGCCCAAGACATCGTTTGGCACACGACCGCAAAGGCAGCCTAGGACTTTTCCATCGGCCATCAATGGCTGATAAAACATCAACGTGACTTCATCGTGAAAGCGTGAAGTCGATGGACCGATCTGCAACGTCAATGGATCGATGTAGGGGCCATGTAGAAACGGTGCTTTCAACCCTTCGGCCAAGGCGCGGGTGTTCTCAAGCTTATTGTTGCAGCGTCCGCTCCAGGTAGAGGTGATGACTTTCCCGTCGACACCCACAACAAACAGCTCGGAAAAATCTTCGGCTTGGCTGAGCTTGTCCATCAGCGCATACCTGTCGGTATGGGCAATATCACGACCGAGCGTTTCCGCCAGTTCCGCGAGGTGTTCCCATTGCTCGCGGGTCCAGTTGTGTAGCAACTGCACGCGGGTTTGTGCAATGGCTTCAAAGGTTTGTTCGATCACAGGATAAGCCGACCGATTAAGCCGGCATGACCACCCCATCGCAATCTTTCCTGTTTTGCCGAACCAGGGTAGCCAGTTCTTTTCGCTAGAGGATAACTGCATGACTTTACTTGAAAGCGACATTTGCCTCTCCAACCGCGACACTCGGATGGCAGATTGATAGCAAATAGCAAGCCAAGTCGTAAGCACCCTACCAATTGCGTTAATCGTAGGATCGCCTGCGCTCGGCAGCCTTGCGTGCGCTTGAGCCTATGAGCCTGGGTGCTTCAACGTGGTGCACAGGAGCTCTGCATGCACTGAAAAATGCTGGTTGATGAGCGAGTGAAAGGTTGTGTGTGGGGGCTGTTGCAAGCGTGCTCCATTTGCTACCGATTACGACCGTGCTGCAAAATCGAAATCGCACGCTACCTGAATCCCCAGGGATTTCAGTCACAAGCTGTCCGGATCGCCAAAAAACATCTGTATCCGCGACCTCAACCACCGCTCTGCCGGGTCATTATCCTGCGCTCCACGCCAAGCCATGTGCAGCTCAAAGCTCTGCACCTCAATCGGCAGATCCTCCGCCCGCAACCCACCGCCTGCTGTCAGCACTGCGGCGGTGTAATCCGGCACCGTAGCGACAATGTCGGTCCCGCCCAGCAAACTCCCCAACCCATTGAACTGCGGCACCGCCAGCACCACATGGCGCTTGCGGCCAATCTCATCCAGCGCTTCATCGATGAAACCGGACAGGTCACCAGAGAACGACACCAACGCATGCGGGCGAGCGCAGAAGTCGTCCAGGGTGATGCTGCCGGGCATGCTGTCGGCGCGCAGCAGCTTGGGCTTGCTGCGGCGCAGCACCTTGCGCTTGGCATTCGCCGGGAGGTCGCTGGTGTAGCTCACCCCTACCGAAATTTCGCCGGAGCCGAGCAGGGTCGGCATCAACAGGTAGTTGACTCGGCGCACCACCAGCACGATACCTGGCGCCTCGGCGCGGATGCGTTTGAGCAGTTGCGGCAGCAGGGCGAATTCGGCGTCGTCGGACAAACCAATGCGAAACACCGAGGTGCTGGTAGCCGGGTCGAACTCGGCGGCGCGGCTGACGGCGGTGGAGATCGAGTCGAGCGCGGGGGAGAGCAGAGCGAAGATTTCCTGGGCGCGGGCCGAGGGCTCCATGCTGCGGCCGGTACGCACGAACAACGGGTCGTCGAACAGATTGCGCAGGCGCGACAGCGCGGCGCTGATCGCGGGCTGGCCGAGGAACAGCTTCTCGGCGGCGCGGGTCACGCTGCGTTCGTGCATGAGGGTCTCGAACACGATCAGCAGGTTGAGGTCTACACGACGCAGGTCGTTACGGTTCATCGATGCGCTTAGCCTATCGCCAGAGGTGGGCAGGGGTGAATCTTACGGCCAAAGGCTGTTACCCTGCACCGATTTCCGGGAGCCAATCTGCGATTTTGCAGGGTGCCCAATCAATGACAGGCATGTCGACTATTAATCGCCACTGATGGTCTAACGGTGAAAGCCCGGATAAAGTTCGTGGTAATACGAGATTCACACAGGCGAGGTATGCGATGTCCCGCATGATCCGATTCCACTCCTTCGGCGCCGCCGATGTGCTCCGCATCGAGGAGCAGGGCGCGCCGTCGCCCGCTGCCGGCGAGCTGCAGATCCGCGTCGAAGCGATTGGCGTCAGCTGGTATGACGTGCTCTGGCGGCAGAACCTGGCACCGTCCAAGGCGCGCTTGCCAGCCGGCATCGGCCAGGAAATGGCCGGCGTGGTCACCGCAGTAGGCGCTGGCGTCGACGATATAGCTGTTGGTGATCGGGTAGCGAGCTTCCCGGCCACCAGCGCCAATGATCATCCGGTGTACGGTGACGTTATCGTCTTGCCGCGCACGGCGATCACCCGCTACCCGGATATTCTCTCTCCGGTCGAAGCGAGCGTGCATTACACGCCGCTGCTGATCGCCTACTTCGCCTATGTTGATCTGGCGCGGGCCAAGGCCGGCCAGACCGCGCTGGTCACTGATGCCAGCCACTGCGCCGGGCCGGCATTTGTCCAGCTGGGCAAGGCGCTGGGCTTGAAGGTGTTTGCTGCAACCAAGGACCCGGAACAGCGCGAATACCTCTTGGGCCTGGGCGCTGACAAGGTCATCGTCACCGAGGAGCAGGATCTGCTCATGCAGATCGGCAAGTACACCGACGGGCGCGGCGTGGACATGGTCCTCGACGGCCTGGGTGGGCCGCAGATGTCGCTATTGGGCGATGTTCTGGCGCCGCGTGGCAGCCTGGTGCTGTATGGCCTGCAAGGTGGCAACCAGACGCCGTTCCCTGCGTGCGCGGCGTTTCAGAAGAACATCCAGTTCTACGTGCACTGCATCGGCAACTTCATCGGCAAGCCGGAGCTGGGTATCAGCCAGGATCAGGTCGCCTTGCAGCGTGCGCTACGCGATATCAACCAGTTCACGGCTGACCAGTTGCTGACGCCGCAGATCATCAAGGTGTATCCGTTCAGTCAGGTGGTCGAGGCTCATCGCTACATGGACGAGTGCCCATGCGGTGGCCGGGTGGTGCTGGACATGGGCCAGGTTTGAAACCTGCTGCCGCCAGGCTGGCGGTAATCAGTCCCACCTTTGAGAGGGCCGCATTGCGGCCCTTTTTCGTTGTTGATTGCGGCTAATTCCGTATCAAAGCGTTACTTCGGATAAATCCTACACGCTTTAAGTAAATATCCTACAGCTTACCCTGTCGCTGAAACTTCTCCGTCTAATTTACGATTGAGCTGCTTGATTGTTGTGCTTGCTTGCTGATGGTTTTCTCGTTAATTCTTGGATGAAGCGTTTATTCCCAGAACTTTGGCGTTAATCGCCCAGGACGAACTCATCAGCTTGCCAGGCTCACAGCACGCGCCGCAGTCACAGGCGCTCAGGCGCTGGTCCGGAGGAGGGGCGAGCGAGCGCTTGTGCCTAGAGGATGTGAAGCTCAGCAACTAAGCCATGGTTTCGCAATTGCTTGTGGGAAATTTCCCAAAAGTTTATCGACACATTGAGATTGCTCATACTCGGTAGTTCGAGGATGAGTGGTCTGAAACAGGGAGTGCCGTCATGAGCAATATCCATGAACAAGCGTTGGAATATGTCTACACGCAAGTGCTTGAACACTTGATGGAGCATATGTCGCAAGCACTGCGCGCCTCGATGCAGCTGCTGATTCAACGGCTGATGGTCGCAGCGGGAGGGGTTGACTGTCTTGGCCAGTTTCAACTGCTGGTGATTCACGGCGCAGACCGTGACAGCGCTTTGTTGCTGAGCACGCTGCGCGCAGCTCAGCTGACCATCGCCCAGCGTGCGCCGCAGACGTTCAGGCTGAAAGTGCTGGTTGCCTCGCTGCCGGCGGCCAGCGAGGCCGTGCTGGACTATCACGAGCGGTGTTTCAGCACCTTGTTTCTGCAGGACGATCCGCGCGTGGAGTTGCTGATGATCCAGGGCCAGCACCTGGTGCCCTTCAGCCGCAGGCCGCAAACACAGCACGCGGACTGGATACCGACCCGCGATGCGTTATTGCTGTTTGGGCATCTCAATGGCGGCGCGGCAGAGGCGCTGCTTGGCAGCCGCCTGCATTTGCAGATGGCCAGCGCGTGTAACCAGGTGCTGAGCGATGCGCAAGGCGTACTGGCACTGATCACCATGCTGCCGCCCCGCCAGCGCTACCGCTACCTGGCGTGGTGCCGGCGTTGTTTGCGCCTGGCTGACGAGCCCGGCTTGCACCCGCTCTCGCTGGATATCGCCTACCTTATCAGGGCGCTGGCCTGGCTGCATGACGTTGTCGCTACGCCGTCGCAAGCTGCGCTTGCGCCAACCGATAGCAGCGATGGTGCGTCCTTGCAGGTGATCGCAGTTGACGACCTGCTCGATCAAAAGCCGGCGGACCTTGAGTTCGAGCGGCTGTTGAAAGCGCCCCTCGTCGCGCTTGAGTGTTTGCCACCGCTGGCGGTGTGCTTTGAGGTGGATGCCTTGACCCAGCTCCGGCAGTTGCGCGAGCGCATTGTCCAGCGTCGGGTCAAGGGCGCAAACCTGCGGCTGGGCCTTAAACCACGCACAGAACAGGCCGCCGACGAAATGGCGCAAGCGCGTCTGATGCAGGTGCTGGAGCTGACCGAGAAGCAGTTGATCTGTTTGCTGCATGCCCCATTTGCTGGTCACGGTGCTGGCCTGGTGAGCTTTATCGAGTGCTATCACCCGGGGATGCTGGTGGCCATGCCCTACCTGCATCGGGCCCTGCTGGGCAAAACATGCCCCGATGGCGTCCTGCATTGGCTGGTCGAGGCAAGCGGCTTGAGCCTGGTGCAGTTGCGTGCGGTGTATGGGCGGCAGGTGGGGCAGCCCGCCAGGCGCATGCTGGAGTACCTGGCCCGACGCGACATGGCCCTGTGCTTGCTGCGCAGTGCCGATGAGCTGACGACCACTGATCCGGAGTGCTTGCCAGGATCAGCTATCTGTATGTATAACCAGTAGCTGTCCCCGCTGCCTGACCCGTACCGTGATTGCCCATTCCGTCGAAGACCCGCTCTACTACCTGCATAATTTTCGCCAGGTGCTGGGGTGGGTCGCCCAGCGTTACCACGATCTGCTCGATGAGTCCGAGCAGGCTTTTCTGATTGCGTTCGAGCGCCTGCCGCAGCCCGCCCAGGCGCTGCTGGTACGTATGGTGATGCGCAAAGGTGAGCTGTTTCGCACTGACAAGCTGACCTATGCCGAGATTGGTGATGCCCACTCAGCCCTGCGACCGCTGGGAGAGCTGGGCTGGATCTGCGAGCGCGCGCCACTGACGATCGAGCAGTTGTTTGCCTTGCTGCGCAAAGACGAACTGGCAGCGTGCTTTGCCGCGCAGTTGGTCAGGCCACGGGCAGCCAAGGCTGATCTGCTGCTGCAACTGCAAGCCCTGCAGCTGGAGCCAAGGCCGCTGGCCCAATGGTTCGCCGGCTTTGATGTGAAGGTCATCCACTGGCGATTGCAGCCCCTGTGTGATCGGTTGCGCCTGCTGTTTTTTGGCAACCTCTACCAGGATTGGTCAGACTTCGTGCTCGCCGATACCGGCGTGCTGCGCTTTGAAAAAGTCCCTTTCAGTGATGACTCTCGTGCCCTGCGCAAACGTGCCGAAGTCGACCTGGCCATGGCCCTGCATCACTGCGCCGAGCGCCTGGAGCAGGGCGAGGCGCCGGCAACCCTGCTGGCGGAACTCGACGGCCTGCACAGTGACAACCCCTGGCTGGCGCGGCGGCGCTCGCGGTTGTTGTTCAGCGTTGGCCAGCACTGCGAACGCTTGGCCGAATGGGAGCTGGCATTGGCGGTCTACGAGCAGAGCCAGCATCCTGAGGCGCGTATTCGCCAGGTGCGTGTGCACGAGCGCAGCGAGCAGTGGAGCAGGGCGCACAGGCTTGCTGAGCAGATGGCCAGTGCGCCTGCCAACCCGCTCGAAACACAGGCCCTGGCGCGCATGCTGCCGCGCCTGGCACGCAAGCTCGGCGGGCCACCGACGCCGCGGCGGCGGGTTGGCGCGGTTACCCTCCTCGAACTCGAACTGCCCGCCGAGATGGCTGCGCTGGGTGTCGAGCGGGCCGTGCAGGAGCACCTGGCACAGGAGGGTGGCTCGGTGCACTACGTCGAGAACACCTTGTTCAACAGCTTGTTCGGGCTGCTGTGCTGGGAGCCGATCTTCGCGCCCGTGACCGGGGCGTTTTTTCACCCGTTTCAGAGCGCGCCGCAGGACTTGCATGACGCTGACTTTCGCGAGCGCCGCAGCGCGCTGTTCGACAGCTGCCTGGGGCGGCTCGATGATGCCAGCCATGGCGAGTTGATCCGCGCGTGTTATCAGGCCAAATATGGCCTGCAGTCGCCGTTCGTGTTCTGGTCGATGCTGCCCACGGAGCTGCTTGAACTGGCCCTGAGCTGCCTGCCGGCAATGCATCTGAAACAGTGCTTCCTGCGCTTGCTGCAGGACATCCGCAACAACCGCACAGGCATGCCTGACCTGATTCAGTTCTGGCCGGAGCAGGGCAGCTATCGCATGATCGAGGTCAAAGGACCGGGCGATCGGCTCCAGGACAATCAGCTGCGCTGGATCGAATTCTGCCGCGAACACGGCCTGCCGGTTACCGTCTGCCATGTGCGTTGGGCGGCTGCCCAGGCATGAGTTATACCGTCGCCGTGCGCGCCTTGTGCGAATTCAGCGCCAAGGTCGGCGACCTCGACCTGCGCTTTACCCCATCACCCACTGCGCAGGAGGGCATCGCCGGCCATCGCCGGGTAGTGGCACGCCGCGAGGTGGGTTATGAAGCTGAAGTCAGCCTGCAAGGCCAATACCTCAGCCTGCAGGTGCGTGGCCGCGCCGATGGTTATGATCCGGCGCGCAACCGCCTCGAAGAAATCAAGACCCACCGCGGTGATCTGGCGCGCCAGCCAGCCAACCATCGCCAGTTGCATTGGGCGCAGGCCAAGGTCTACGCCTGGTTGCTGTGCCAGGCGCGGCAGTTGCCCAGCATCGACGTAGCGCTGGTGTATCTGGATGTCGACAGCGACCGCCAAACGCTGATCAGCGAGCACTACAGCGCAGCAGATCTGCAGCTGTTTTTCGAGGTTCAATGCCAACGCTTTCTTGCCTGGGCCCAGGCACAGGAGCAACGTTTGCAAGCGCGCGACCAGGGCTTGCAGGCAATGAGTTTCCCCTACCCGCAGTTTCGCCAGGGCCAGCGCCAGTTGGCCGAGACACTGTACAAGGCCGTCAGCACCGGTCGCTGTCTGATGGCTCAGGCCAGTACCGGCATCGGCAAGACACTTGGCACGTTGTTTCCATTGCTCAAGGCGGTGGTGCCGCAGCAGCTCGACAAGGTGTTCTTCCTGACCGCCAAGACCCCGGGGCGGGCACTGGCCCTGGATGCCCTGCGCCAGCTCACCGCCGCCAGCCCGCAGCCGGCTCTGCGCAGCCTTGAGCTGATCGCGCGGGACAAGGCCTGTGAATATCCAGGCAACGCCTGCCATGGCGAGTCGTGCCCACTGGCCAAAGGCTTTTACGATCGCCTGGCGGCTGCCCGCGAGGCCGCTGGCACTGTGCCGGTGCTGGATCGCGAAGCGTTGCGCGAGGTCGCGCTGGCGCATCAGGTGTGCCCTTATTATCTGGGTCAGGAGATGGCGCGCTGGGCGGACGTGGTCGTGGCGGACTACAACTATTACTTTGATGCCCACGCATTACTGTTTGGCCTCGCGCAGCTCAATCAGTGGCGCGTGGCAGTGCTGGTGGACGAAGCACACAACCTGGTCGAGCGTGGTCGGGCGATGTACAGCGCCAGTTTCGATCAGGGCCAGTTGCTGACGCTTCGGCAAAGCAAACCGCAAGGGCTGAGCAGCGCGCTGGATCGGCTCAACCGCCAATGGAATGCCCTGCATAAAGACCAGCGTGTCCCGTATCAAGCCGGCGAGCGCCTGCCAGAAGCCTTTATCGGGGCGTTGCAGCAATGTGTTGGCTTGATCCAGGAGCAGCTCAACCAATCGCCTCTGGGCATTGATCCGCTGCTGCTGCAGTTTTTTTTCCAGGCCCTGCAGTTCACGCGCATTGCCGAGCTGTTCGACGAGCACTTTCTGTTTGATGTCAGCGTGCGTAATGGCCCGCGTAACAGACGCCTGAGCACGCTGTGCCTGCGTAATGTTGTCCCGGCCCGCCTGCTTGGGCCGCGCATGAGCGCTGCGCGCAGTGTCACGTTGTTTTCTGCCACGCTCAGCCCTCGGCATTACTATGCCGATCTGCTTGGGATGCCGGCCGACACGGCCTGGCTCGATGTTGCCGCGCCGTTCCAGGCCGAGCAATTGCAGGTACGCATCATCAGTCATGTGTCGACGCGTTACCGCGAACGGCAGGCGTCACTGGCGCCTATCGTCGAGCTGATCGCCGAGCAGTACCGCAGCAAGTCTGGCAACTACCTGGCCTTTTTCAGCAGCTTCGAGTACTTGCAACAGGTGGCCGCACTGCTTGCCGAGCGCTATCCGCAGTTGCCGCGCTGGGAGCAGGCCAGCGGCATGGACGAAGCTGCGCGCGAAGCGTTTCTGGCGCGCTTTGTCCCGGATGGCGAGGGCATTGGTTTTGCGGTGCTTGGCGGCGCATTTGGAGAGGGCGTCGACCTGCCGGGAACCCGCTTGATCGGCGCATTTGTTGCCACGCTGGGTTTGCCACAGGTCAACCCGATCAATGAGCAGTTCAAGCAACGCCTGGGCCGGCAGTTCGGCGCCGGCTTTGACTACGCCTATCTGTACCCCGGCGTACGCAAGGTAATCCAGGCCGCAGGGCGGGTCATTCGTGGCGATCAGGACCGCGGCGTGTTGCTTTTGATCGACGAGCGCTTCGCTGAAACACGCGTTCAGCAGATGTTTCCCAAATGGTGGCAGATAGCTAGCGAATAATCCCCGCAGGCCCCATCGCACGGCATTGCAACTCCCAGTACACTGCGTGTTCCAACACTCACATTCGTTGAACTCGAGGTTTCTGCATGACGCTCAGTCCTTTGGCAGGCAAGCCGGCTCCGGCCAGTGTGCTGGTCGATATTCCCCGCCTGTTGACCGCCTATTACACCGGCCGCCCTGATGCGTCCGTGGCAGCCCAGCGCGTGGCCTTCGGCACCTCGGGGCATCGCGGTACGTCGCTGGAGTTGAGCTTCAACGAGGCGCATGTGCTGGCGATCACCCAGGCCATCTGCCTGTACCGTGCGCAGCAAGGCATCGACGGGCCGCTGTTCATCGGTGCCGATACCCATGCGTTGTCCGCGCCGGCGGCCGCCAGCGCGCTGGAAGTGCTGGCCGCCAACGGCGTGCAGGTGATGCTGTCCAAGGACGATGAATACACCCCAACGCCTGCGGTGTCGCACGCGATCCTTTGCTATAACCGCGGCCGCCAGAGCGGCATGGCAGATGGCATTGTCATCACGCCGTCGCACAATCCACCGCAGAGCGGTGGCTTCAAGTACAACCCGCCCAATGGCGGGCCGGCCGACAGCGACGTGACCAAGTGGGTCGAGGCCAAGGCCAACGAACTGCTTGGCGCAGATCTGGCTGGGGTAAAGCGCATGGACTATGCGCAAGCGCTGCAAGCGCCGACTACCCAGCGTCACGACTACTTGGGCAATTACGTCGCCGACCTGGAAAACGTGATCGATTTCGAGGTAATCCGCTCGGCCAACCTGCGTCTGGGCGTCGATCCGCTGGGCGGTGCCGGGGTACGTTACTGGCAGGCGATTGCCGACCACTACCAATTGAACCTGGAAGTGGTCAACACCGAGGTCGACCCGACCTTCCGCTTCATGTGCGTCGACTGGGACGGGCAGATCCGCATGGACCCGTCCTCGCCTTACGCTATGCAGGGCCTGATCGGCCTGCGCGACCGCTTCGATGTGGCCTTTGCCTGCGATCCTGATCACGACCGCCACGGCATCGTCACCGCCGAGGGCCTGTTGCAACCCAACAACTACCTGGCCGTGACCATCGATTACCTGTTCCGCAACCGCCCGCAATGGCGCAGCAATGCTGCAGTGGGCAAAACCGTGGTCAGCAGTGGTTTGATTGACCGCGTGACTGCAGCGCTTGGCCGCACCCTTTACGAAGTGCCAGTCGGTTTCAAGTACTTTGCTGCGGGTCTGTTCGACGGCTCGCTTGGCTTTGGCGGCGAAGAAAGTGCCGGCGCCTCGTTCCTGCGTCGCGACGGATCGGTCTGGGCCACGGACAAGGACGGGCTTATTCCAGCCTTGCTTGCCGCGGAGATGACTGCCCGCACCGGACGTAACCCGAGCCAGATCTATGCCGACCTCACTGCGAAGCTGGGCAAGCCCTACGCAACCCGAGTCGAGGCCAAGGCCGATCCACGGCAGAAAGCCCTGCTGAGCAAGCTGGCGCCCGAGCAGGTGACGTCGACTGAACTGGCGGGCGAGCCAATCGAGCAGATCCTCAGTCACGCGCCGGGTAACGCTCAGGCGATCGGCGGGCTCAAGGTGATGACGGCCAATGGCTGGTTTGCCGCGCGGCCGTCGGGCACTGAAGACATCTACAAGATCTACGCCGAGAGCTTTATCGACGAGGCGCACTTGCAGCGCCTGGTCAAGGAGGCTCAGGTGCTGGTGGATGCAGCTATCGCCTGATAAGCGAGCTGAGTTGAATATCGAAAGCAGAGAAGGGGCCTTGTGCCCCTTTTTTGTGGGCGAGCCTTGCGGCCTTCAGAGATAAGGCATTGCCGCCAATCATCGGCAATTTACATAGCCCCCTAATCAAGGCTTTGACATTCACTGCCTAAGCAGTAATATTTGCACACACATTTGTCTGAGCTGGGGTGCAAGCCGATGTCGCATTTCAGTCCTGAAAACTTCCAGACCTGCACGATCGGCATGCTGCTTGGCCGAGCGGCGCTGCTCAAGGACCGCATTCTTGACGCGCATCTCGAGGGCGAAGGGGTTACGGCCGCGCAATTCAAGGTGCTGATCATCGTCACTCAGTACCAGGTCGACACCCCGGCCGAGCTGTGTCGCTACCTGGGCCTGGACAGCGGCTCGATGACGCGCATGCTCGACCGCCTCGAACACAAAGGGCTGATCCTGCGCAATCGCTGCCCGGACGACCGCCGTCAGGTGCGCCTGGCCCTGACCGCCGACGGTCAGCGCCTGGCAGATCGCGTGCCCGAAGTAGGCGCAGCGGCAATGAACGAACTGGTCGGCGTGCTCCAGCCTGAAGAATTGCAGACCCTCGAAGGCCTGTTGGCCAAGGTCCTGCTCAATGCCGGCGACCCTCTGACGATCCGCCGCTTCGGCGATCGTTGATCCCTGTTACGAATTCTCCAAGGTACTGTCATGGCCACTCCTGCGGACACAACCCAATCTTCCCCGGCTCCCGAAAATTCGCGCAAGCGCAAGACCTGGCTGCTGGCCGTGCTCTTGCTGGTGATACTCGGTGGCGCTGCTGCCTGGGCCTGGTACAGCCTGGTCGGGCGCTGGCACGAGAGCACCGATGACGCCTACGTCAACGGCAACGTGGTGGAAATCACTCCGCTGGTGACCGGCACGGTTACCAGTATCGGCGCCGACGATGGCGATCTGGTGCAAGCCGGCCAGGTCTTGCTGCGATTCGATCCCGCCGACAGCGAGGTTGCCTTGCAGTCATCCGAGGCCAAGCTGGCGCGTACCGTGCGCCAGGTCCGCGGCTTGTACAGTAACGTCGACTCGCTCAAGGCACAGATGCAAAGCCGCGCTGCGGAATTGAAGAAAGCCCGCGATAACTACAACCGGCGCAAGGTCTTGGCCGACAGCGGGGCGATCTCCCGCGAAGAGATCTCCCATGCCCAGGATGACCTGAGTTCCGCGCAAAGTGCCTTGGACAGCGCCCAGCAGCAGCTGAACACCAGTACTGCGCTGGTTGACGACACGCTGTTGGCCTCGCACCCGGAGGTGATGGCTGCCGCTGCCGATGTACGCCAAGCGTATCTGGATAACGCTCGCACTACCTTGGTTGCACCCGTTACAGGCTATGTTGCCAAACGCACCGTGCAGTTGGGCCAGCGCTTGCAACCGGGCACTGCGACCATGGCCGTGATCCCGCTGGATGAGGTGTGGATCGACGCCAACTTCAAGGAAACCCAGCTGCGCAATATGCGCATCGGCCAGCCGGTAGAGATCAGCGCCGATCTGTATGGCAGCGACATCAAGTACACCGGCACCATCGACAGCCTCGGTGCCGGTACCGGCAGCGCGTTTGCCTTGCTGCCTGCGCAAAATGCCACCGGCAACTGGATCAAGATCGTCCAGCGGGTGCCAGTGCGTGTGCACCTTAACCCCGAGCAGCTGCGCGATCATCCGCTGCGCATCGGCTTGTCGACGGTGGTTGAAGTCGACCTGCACGATCAGACCGGCCCGACCCTGGCGCAACAGCCTCCGCAACAAGCCAGCTACAGCACCCAGGTGTATGAGCGCCAACTGGTCGACGCTGACCGACTGATCGCGCGCTTGATTCATGACAACAGCGCCGCAGGCAAGACGGCGCAGCGATGAACAACAACGGCGCTGCGCAGTTCACTCCGCCAAGCCTGCTGCTGACCACCATTGGTCTGTCGCTGGCGACGTTCATGCAGGTACTCGATACCACCATCGCCAACGTCGCCTTGCCGACCATTTCCGGCAACCTCGGTGTCAGTTACGAGCAGGGCACCTGGGTGATCACCTCGTTTGCGGTGAGCAACGCGATTGCCTTGCCGCTGACCGGCTGGCTAAGCCGGCGTTTTGGTGAGGTCAAGCTGTTCATCTGGGCGACGCTGTTGTTCGTGATGGCGTCATTTCTGTGCGGGATCGCCCAGTCGATGCCTGAGCTGGTTGGCTTTCGCGTGCTGCAGGGGGTGGTCGCCGGGCCGCTATACCCGATGACGCAGACCTTGCTGATTGCAGTGTATCCACCGGCCAAGCGGGGGATGGCGCTGGCGCTGCTGGCGATGGTGACGGTTGTTGCACCGATTGCCGGGCCGATCCTGGGCGGCTGGATTACTGACAGCTACAGCTGGCCGTGGATTTTCTTCATCAACGTTCCAATTGGCCTGTTCGCCGCTGCCGTGGTGCGCCAGCAGATGCGCACGCGACCGGTCGTGACCAGCCGGCAACCGATGGACTACATCGGTTTGATCACCTTGATCATTGGGGTGGGGGCGTTGCAGGTAGTGCTCGACAAGGGTAACGACCTGGACTGGTTCGAGTCGTCGTTCATCATCATGGGCAGCCTGATCTCGGTGGTGTTCCTGGCCATCTTCATTATCTGGGAGCTCACCGACCGCCACCCGGTGGTGAACCTGCGGCTGTTTGCCCATCGCAACTTTCGCGTCGGCACCATCGTGCTGGTTGGCGGCTACGCAGGCTTTTTCGGCATCAACTTGATCCTGCCGCAATGGCTGCAGACGCAGATGGGCTATACCGCCACCTGGGCCGGGCTGGCCGTGGCGCCGATTGGCTTGCTGCCGGTGATCATGTCGCCTTTCGTGGGCAAGTATGCGCACCGCTTCGACCTGCGGGTGCTGGCCGGCCTGGCATTTCTAGCGATCGGCGCCAGCTGTTACATGCGCGCCGGCTTCACCAGCGAGGTGGACTTCCAGCACATTGCCCTGGTGCAGCTGTTCATGGGCATCGGCGTGGCGCTGTTCTTCATGCCGACCTTGAGCATTCTGCTGTCTGACCTGCCACCGCAGCAGATCGCCGATGGCTCAGGCCTGGCGACATTCCTGCGGACCCTGGGCGGCAGCTTTGCGGCATCGCTGACAACCTGGATCTGGATTCGCCGGGCCGATCAGCATCACGCCTATTTGAGCGAGCACATCAGCCAGTACGATCCCGCCACTCGGCATACGCTTGAGCAACTGGGGGGTGCCAGCCCGCAGAGCTACGCGCAGCTTGAGCAGATCGTCAACAGCCAGGCCTACATGATGTCGACGGTGGACTACTTCACCCTGATGACCTGGGTATTCGCCGGCCTGATCCTGTTGGTATGGTTTGCCAAGCCGCCGTTTACGGCCAAGGCCGGGCCGGCCTCAGCGGGACATTAGTTGTCAACTCAGGCAAGCAAGCGTTAGCCTTGTGCCATCAGTCGCCCAGGGGCAATCGATGGACAAGGTTATCGTGATTACCGGCGCCAGCCGTGGCATCGGCGCTGCTTCAGCGCGGCTTGCCGCTGAGCAAGGCTATCGTATCTGCATCAATTATCATGCTGACGATCAGGCAGCCGAGCGCATCCTCGCCGAGGTCCGCGAGCGCGGTGCCGAAGCGATTGCCGTGCGTGCCGATGCCAGTGTCGAGGACGAGGTCATCCAGCTGTTCCAGCGCGTTGACCATGAGCTTGGGCCGGTAACGGCACTGGTCAACAACGCTGGTACCATCGGCCCGCAGAGCCGCCTGGAAGACATGTCCGAGTTCCGCCTGCTCAACCTGATGAAAACCAATGTGGTCGGGCCGATGCTGTGTGCCAAGCATGCTTTGCTGCGCATGGCCCGTCGGCACGGCGGCCAGGGTGGGGCGATCGTCAATGTGTCGTCGTTGGCGGCGCGCCTTGGTTCACCTGCGGAGTACGTTGATTACGCTGCGTCGAAAGGCGCGTTGGATACGTTCACCATTGGCTTGGCCAAAGAAGTGGCCGGCGAAGGCGTGCGCGTCAATGGGGTGCGGCCCGGTTATATTCACACCGGCTTTCATGCGCTCAGCGGTGATGCCGAGCGCGTGCACAAACTTGAGGCAGGGTTGCCGATGGGGCGGGGCGGCCAACCAGAGGAAGTCGCCGAGGCGATTCTCTGGCTGCTGTCGGATAAGGCGTCCTACTCGACCGGCAGCTTTATCGAACTAGGCGGCGGGCGCTAGCCGAAATCCCCGTCATTCAGGACCGGCTTGCGATGGTGCTGACGCCGCCAACAGTTGACTGACGCGTTGGGCCAAGGTCTTAAGGTCAAAGGTTTGAGCAGTATCTGCGAATTCATGCCTGTGCCGTTGTCGGTGCCTGTCGCGTCCAGCGTCTGCTCGAGCTGCTTTGGCTCACCGGAGGGCAAGACCTGGCCGTAGAACTCGACCCAGAATTCCGCCTGACGGGTGGCAACTGGCGAATAGTTCTGCCCAGTGGGTCGATCCCGGCATGGGTGAAGCAAGCTGTATTAGTCAGTACATGCCGATAGTCGCTCAGCGGGCCTGCCGGGCCGTCGAAGAATTCGATGATGCAACAGCCCATGTCCATGGTGTCGAAGACAAAGCGATAAAGACTTTGCTCGCTTCACTGGCGCTGCGCGAGTTGTGCTTCAAGGGCGTTGTTGCGTTGCTGCAAGGCGTCCAGTTGCTGGCGCAAGGCGCGCAGTTGAGGGTCGTGCATATTTGCATCCTGCGCTATGTCTCACTGCGCAACTGTAGCTTGACTGGTCGGTCACCACTAGAACGAGCGCACAATTCGCCCCAAGGTTTCCATGGCTTGCTCGGCGCTCGCATCCCATGGGCTGCCGTAGTTCAAGCGGATGCAGTTGCCGAAGCGCCGGGTCGGCGAAAAGATCGGCCCAGGGGCAATACTGATGCCTTGTGCGGCAGCCATGTGAAACAGCTTCAGCGCATCCATCTGTTCTGGCAGCTCAAGCCACAGGAAATATCCACCAGAGGGCTGACTGACCCGCGTCTGCGCCGGGAAGTAGCGCGCAATCGCTGCCAACATGCTCGCCTGCTGACCCTCCAGCGCATAACGAAGCTTGCGCAGGTGACGGTCATAGCCGCCGTGCTGCAGGTAATCGGCGATGGCCGCCTGCGCAGGCATTGATGCGCACAACGAGGTCATCAATTTGAGCCTCTCTACCTTCTGCGCAAAGCGCCCGGCCGCGACCCAACCAATGCGATACCCCGGCGCCAGGCTTTTGCTGAACGAGCCGCAGTGCATTACCAGGCCATCGGTGTCGAAGGCTTTGGCCGGTTTGGGCGCTTGCTGCGAGTAGTACAACTCAGCATATACATCGTCTTCGATGAGCGGCACCTGATGGTGCCGCAGCAGTTCTACCAGTTCCTGCTTCTTGTGCTCAGGCATGCTCGCACCGACCGGGTTCTGAAAATTGGTCATGCACCACACCGCCTTGACCGGGTGCTTGTCCAGGGTCTGTGCAAGCACCCCAAGGTCCATCCCTTCACGCGGGTGCACGGGGATTTCCACAGCCTTGAGCTTGAGCCGCTCCAGTACCTGCAGGCACGCATAAAATGCCGGCGCTTCGATGGCCACCAGGTCGCCTGGCTCGGTGACTGCCTGCAAGCACAGGTTCAATGCCTCGAGCGCGCCATTGGTGATCAACAGCTCTTCCATCGGCAACATCAGCCCGGCGACCATGTAGCGCAGGGCGATTTGCCGGCGCAGTTGCGGGTTGCCGGGCGACAGGTCGGTGACCGCCATGCGCGGGTCCATCGCGCGGCTGGCGCTGGCCAATGAGCGCGACAGGCGTTGCAGTGGGAACAACGCAGGGCTGGGGAATGCCGAGCCAAACGCAACCGTATTGGGATCTTTGATCGAGTCGAGGATGGAAAATACCAGCCCGCTGACGTCAACCTCGGTTGACTCGCTGACTGGCGCCATGATCTGCGGCTCACTCATCTGCTGCGGCGCATGCGCATTGACGAAATAGCCTGAGCGCGGTCTGGCACGGATCAAACCTCGCCGCTCGAGCAGGTAGTAGGCCTGAAACACTGTCGACGGGCTGACCCCGTGGGTCTGGCTGGCGTAGCGCACAGAGGGCACCCGCTGGCCAGGGCCGAGTACCCCGGAGCGGATCAGTTCAGCAATGTCATCGGCAAAGCGTTCGTAGCGTTTCATGGGCGGTCGGCAGGCATGGTGATGGCTCAGTGTAAGGGATCAGCGGTTCAACGGCGCGACGAAGCGGCTGCGCGCGCTGCTGCGAATGCTTGGCTCGTCGCTGTCCTGGATTTCGAAGGTCAGGTCCTGGGCGCTGCTGCTAGGCCGCTCTGCAAGCATCGCGACCGATACCGGCAGCTCGCCCATTTCGCCGGCGCGCAAGGTGAATTCGGTGCTGCCGTGCAGCTCGAAGCCGTCCGCATCCACCAGGCGCAGCTGGTAGCGCTGTGGCTGCTGGGTCTTGTTGATGACCTTGAGCAAGTAGATGTTCTCGATCTGGCCCAAGGCGTTTTCGCGGAACAAGCCGCGGTCCTTGATCACATCCAGCGACACCATCGACCGCTCCTGCAGGGCGAGCACCAGGGCGCCGATCATGACCACCAGCGCGGTTACATAGCCGAGCAGGCGTGGGCGCAGCCAGTGGGTGGAGCCGCCTTGCAAGGTGTGCTCGGACTTGTAGCCGATCAGCCCGCGCGGGTAGCCCATCTTGTCCATCACCCCGTCGCAGGCATCGATGCAAGCGGCGCAGCCGATGCAGGCCATCTGCAGGCCTTGGCGGATATCGATACCGGTCGGGCAGACCTGCACGCACAACGTGCAGTCGATGCAGTCGCCCAGCTGCTGCGCGCGCGGGTCGCTGCCTTTCTTGCGTGGGCCTCGCGCTTCGCCGCGACGCGGGTCATAGGCGACGGCGAGGGTGTCCTTGTCGAACATCACACCTTGAAAGCGCGCGTAGGGACACATGTGCATGCACACGGCTTCGCGCAGAAAACCGGCATTGAGGTACGTGGCGCCGGTGAAAAACAGCACCCAGAACAGGGCAACACCCGTCAGCTGCAAACTCAGCAGCTCCTGCGCCAGGGGGCGGATAGGCGTGAAGTAGCCGACAAAAGTCAGCCCGGTAAGTACGGCAATGGCCAGCCACAGCGCGTGTTTCAAGCTCCGCCGGGCAACTTTGTTCACGCTCCATGGCACCGCCGCCAGCTTGATGCGCTGATTGCGATCGCCTTCGCTGATTTTTTCGCACCACATGTACAACCAGGTCCAGGTGCTCTGCGGGCAGCTGTAACCGCACCAGACTCGGCCTGCGAAGACGGTGATGGCAAACAGGCCAAAGGCGCTGATAATCAGCAGCGCCGACAGGAGGATGAGGTCCTGCGGCCAAAAGGTGGTACCGAATACGTGAAATTTACTGTCAGCAAGATCCCACAGCACTGCCTGGCGGCCATCCCAGTCCAGCCAGGCCGTACCGAAGAACAAGGCAAACAAGGCACCGGCAAAACCGATCCGAAGATTGCGGTAGATGCCGCTGAAGCTGCGCGTGTGAACGGCGCCGCCGCTGTAACCGCTGCCTCTTTGCGCTGCTGGGGGTGTTACCTCAATCACGTGGTACGGAATCTTATCGCTCATGTCGCGTGGCTCATCAGGCTTCAACAGACCCGGGCACTATGGGCCGGTGACTGTTTGCAGCACAGACTCAGCTAAGGCGATAAAAACCGTATCAGTTATCTCGTGGGCCGCGGCGAACCCTTAGATTACCGACCCAGGCTCGCTTGCCTTCAGATGCCTGCGGCTATCTACCGCACCGATAACAGTGAGCGCGTCAGCCTCCGCTTCGGTGATCGGTATGCGCTCCCCGGCAAGCACAGCGACGGACATGCGCAGCTGCTCGTCAGTGACGATCTCGACTTCCGGGCCAGTGCCCTCGATCCGCAGCTTGTCGCTGATGAGCGTGCAGTGGCGGCTGTTCTGGTCAACTTCTATAGGCATGTCAGCGTCCTCTGGGTGGTTGCTATTAGTGACCGCACGGTTGCCCGGGTTGCTGCATTGGCTGATCGAACGGCACTTCGGCGTGGGCTGAGGGGTCAACCGTCAACACGGGCAGAGGAGGATGTTGATGGAAAGCGGCTGGGAGAGGATTCTGGTTACTATCCAGACCGAGTTTGCCGATGTGACCAACGTCGAGGAGGTCACACGCATTCTGGTGCGTTTGCTGATGGCCGCGGTGTTGGGCGCCGTGCTGGGCTTTGAGCGTGAACACCGCGGCAAGTCTGCTGGCGTGCGTACGCACATGCTGGTCTCCGTGGGTGCAGCACTGTTCGTGCTGGCGCCGAGTATGGCCGGCGCAGATGCTCAGGCGCTGAGCCGGGTAATCCAGGGCATCGTTGCAGGTATCGGCTTTTTGGGTGCGGGTACCATTCTCAAAGGCAATGGCAAGGATCCCAGCCACGTCAAGGGGCTGACTACTGCGGCGGGCTTATGGATGACCGCAGCCATTGGGACGGCTGCCGGGATGGGGCGGGAGGCGACTGCGCTGATCAGTACGATCCTGGCGCTGCTGGTGCTGAGCACCATGCCCAAGCTGGTAGATAAGGTCGAAGGAGGCAACGATCAGAAGCAGCGGGAAGAAGAGGGCTGATAGCACTGAGGGGAGCCGAAGCTCCCCTCAAATCGTTGCTGCCTGCTCTGTTGTTATTATTGAAGACGGGCCTTTTGTTGTTTTTGTAAGCCTGCCTCGGTGCTGCGAGCAACCCCCATGCGGGGTCAAGAGCAAACGTATTTTTTTGAGCGCTGACCTGCTTTCATCATGTTGATCCGACCGTGACTGTGGCTACCTGAAGGTAGTTTTGTTGTTCTGTGTCAGGCCGCGGGGTTAACTCCCAGGAAACCAGTTCTACTCCAAAAAAATCTGCTTGCTACGCCTCTGCCGTGTTGTTCTTGTTATGTCAGAGCCGTTACCTGTTGTTTTTATTGGGTGTCACGTTTTTGTTCTTGTTATGTCAGAGATATAGCAGGTGGCGTGCCAACTTTTTAAAAGCCTTGAAGATCAAGGGCTTGTCTATTTTCTGCATCTTTTCACTGCGGGAAATTCTGTCGAATTGTTTCCCTGTTACCCGAATTTCCGCTGCGCAACGTGGGGGCGGTAACACCAGGCCCACACATTGATGACATTAGCGTGACTCATTGTGCGCTTCGGGCCCGCGCGACACGCGAGCCTGTCGGTCGCCCCAGCACCTGGCTGATGCGCTGGCCGGCGGCGATCAGCCGGTCGAGGTCTATGCCGGTTTCGATCCCCAACCCCTGCAGCAGGTACAGCACATCTTCAGTGGCGATGTTGCCGGTAGCGCCCTTGGCATAAGGGCAGCCGCCAAGCCCGGCGACCGAGCTGTCAAACACCTGGATACCTTCCAGCAGGCTCGCGTAGACGTTGGTCAGGGCCTGGCCATAGGTGTCATGGAAGTGCCCGGCCAGTTGTGCACGCGGCACCTGCGCCGAGACCACTTCAAACAATCTGCGTGTGTCACCGGCAGTGCCGGTACCGAGGGTGTCGCCCAGCGATACCTCATAGCAGCCCATGTCATGCAGCGCCTTGGCGACCGGAGCAACCTGCTCGGCGCTGACCCGGCCTTCACAAGGACAACCAAGCACACACGACACGTACCCGCGCACCCGCACACCATGGCTGCGCGCTGCTTCCATGATCGGTTCGAAACGCTGCAGGCTGTCACTGATCGAGCAGTTGATATTGCGCTGTGAGAACGCCTCGGTAGCAGCGGCGAATACAGCTACCTCTTTGACACCCGCAGCAACCGCGTCTTCAAAACCACGCAGGTTCGGCGCCAGCGCTGCGTAGGTGACCCCAGGAAGCTGCTTGATCGCGCTGAATACTTCGGCCGAGCCGGCCATCTGTGGGACCCACTTGGGCGAGACGAAACTGCCCACCTCGATGTAGGACAAACCGGCCTCGCTCAGATCATCGACCAGGCGCACCTTGTCGGCGACGCTGATCGGCTGGGCTTCGTTCTGCAGGCCGTCGCGCGGGCCGACTTCAACCAGGCGAACGTGTGTTGGCAATGACATGGCAGGGTTCCTGTGGCGATTCAGCACGTGCTGTCGGAAGGTTTGGGCGTGGCGGCAAGCGCTTGCTCGCAACGCTCCTGAGCGGTATCCAGTTCAAGGTGCATCTGCTCAATATCGAGCATCTGCTGCTCCAGCTGAGCGCGCCGCTCGGCAATTTTCACCAGCATGCTGTTGAGCTGTTTGAAGTTGCCGCCGCTCGGGTCATAAAGCTCGATCAGCTCGCGGCACTCGGCCAGGGAAAAGCCGATGCGCTTGCCGCGCAGAATGAGCTTGAGCGTGACTTTGTCGCGGGCACTGTAGATGCGCTCCAGCCCGCGCCGCTCAGGGCTGATCAGGCCTTGCTCTTCATAGAAGCGGATGGCCCGGGTAGTGATGTCCAACTCACGGGACAGGTCGGAGATGCTGTAGGTCTGGGTGCTCATGCTTGGGCTCGGAAGATTTATCGCACTAAGCTACTGGGAGCTTTACGTTTACGTCAAGGCATCCTGGGCTTATCGGCCCTTGGCGGAGCACGTGGGTGGTTCAGCGCTGGCAGGCATGCTAAAAGTCAGACTGATCATTTATAAATTGAATCCTCTGATGTCTATCAGCGTTAAATCGAATAGGGCGTTGTTCGATCTCGACTTGTTGCGGGCGATCGTTGTGGTGGCCGATTGCGGCAGCTTCACAACTGCCGCAGCCCGCTTGCACTCGACTCAATCGACCATCAGTCAAAAAGTCAGGCGGCTGGAAGAAATGGTCGGCCATCGCCTGCTGGTGCGGGGCAATCGTGATGTGTTGCCTACCGATGCCGGGCAGACCTTGCTTGGCTATGCCAGGCACATGCTGGCGCTCAACGATCAGATGCTCGAAGCCCTGGCCGGCGCGATGGTCGGCACTACGGTGCGGCTTGGGGTGCCGGAGGATTTCGTCGGCGGGCGCACGACCAATGCGCTGTCTGACTTCAGCCGGCGCCATCCGCAGGTCAAACTCGAGGTGACCAGCGGGCTTTGTCGCGACCTTAGCCAAGCCTACGACAATGGTGAGCTGGACCTGGTGCTGCTCAAACAGCGGCGCAACAGCCGCGAAGGGGTGGCCTGCTGGCCCGAGCGCCTGCAGTGGATCGATAGTGCGCGGCTGCCGGCGTTCGAACTCGATCCAATTCCTCTTGTGACCTTCCCCCCGCGTGGGCTGTACCGCGATGACATGATCAACGCCATCGAAGGCATGGGCCGGCGCTGGCGCATCAGCTTCACCAGCTCCAGCCTGAGCGGGATTCAAGCGGCGGTTGCCGATGGGATGGGTGTGAGCCTGCTGCCGCCGCGGGCTGCGACGGCTGAACACCGCGTACTGGGTAGCGAGCACGGTTTGCCGGAGGTCGACAGCTACGAGATTGTCATAGTGCACAGGCCAACTGCCGAGCAGATGGTGCGCTCGTTGGCGCAGGTGCTGACAGAGCTTCTGATGGTCCATGCCATCTGACAGGCACGCAGATTGTCCTGTCAGCGAGACAATCAGTGCTGTTTACACCGTCTATTGCTCGATTATCACCGCAGGTAAGCTTGTACCCGGTCAAAAAGGAGACCTCTCATGAAAGACATTCTGGGCGTTCATCAAGCCCCTGCCGGGCACTGGGTGGGCGATGGTTTTCCGGTGCGCAGCCTGTTTACTTATGACCAACTGGCTCGGCATATCAGTCCGTTTCTGCTGCTGGACTACGCCGGCCCGCACGATTTTGCGCCCACCACCGCTCGGCGCGGCGTTGGCGAACACCCGCACCGCGGCTTTGAGACCGTGACCATCGTCTACCAGGGCGAAGTCGAGCATCGCGACTCCACGGGCGCCGGCGGTTTGATCGGGCCGGGGGATGTGCAGTGGATGACCGCTGCCGATGGCATCATCCATGAAGAATTCCATTCGCCAGCGTTTGCCCGCAGCGGCGGAGCACTGGAGATGGTGCAGTTGTGGGTCAATCTGCCGGCGCGGGACAAGCGTGCCCCGGCGGGTTACCAGACACTGCTGGCAGCGAATATTCCGGTTGTGCCGCTGGCAGACCAGTGCGGCAGCCTGCGAGTCATTGCCGGCGAGTTCGAGGGCGCCGCGGGCCCGGCGCGCACATTCACCGCGATGGATGTCTGGGATGTCCGCCTCAACGCCGGCGCAACGCTGCAACTGCCGGTCGCCACTGGGCGCAACGCCGCCATAGTCGTGCTGCGCGGCAGCGTAACGGTCAATGGTAACCGCGCAGCCGGCCCGGCCAGTTTGGTGCTGCTTGACCGAGCCGGCGCGGGGGTCCACCTCGAGGCGCAGGCGGGTGCGGTCCTGCTGCTGCTCAGCGGTGAACCGATCGACGAGCCAATCGTTGGCTATGGGCCTTTTGTGATGAATAGCCAGGCGCAGATTGCCGAGGCGTTGGATGACTTTCAAGCGGGTCGATTTGGACGTATGGGTGGTATGCATGGCGCCGCCCACTGAGCGGCAGGCATAGGCGGACCGCCCGTCGCGCGAGGGCGATGGCAGATCGAACGGTCGTCATGGCTCGGCGATCTTCCACTAAGGTGCTAGTGGGTGGCTGGGCAGTGGATGTTCTGGCGAATGGACCGCCGCTTGAAATTGAGCAACCTCAGCTGACGCCTCGCCCTTGACGGTGCACTCAAAGACAAAAGGCCATCCCATGAAGAGGGTCGTACCATGTCGTTGATAGGTGTTTCAATGTTGGAAATGCGGCAAATCATCGAACAGGCCTGCCTGCCTGATCGGTGCGAGGTCAGTTGCCCTGATGGTGCCAGCCTGACCATCCGGCTGGGCGAGGGCCAAAGCTTGAAGCACTGCGTAACCCTGACTGATGTGCCGATCGACAGCCTTAACAGTTGCCGCGATCTGGTGGGTTTGGTTGCAGAGCTGCGCGCTCAGCAACGTCAGGCACAGCAGCCGGTTGCAGCCAAGCGGATCGCCTGACAGCGAGTCGTCGATGTGTGCTGCGGCGCCGATCGCGGCAAAGGGCCGCAGCTAAGCGGCCCCGTTGTGCTGACTCAGCGCTGCGGATTGAGTGTCAGGTGCACATGACGGTTGACATCCTTGTACAGCAGATAGCTGAACGGACCCGGGCCGCCGGCATAGCAAGCTTGCGGGCAGAACGCGCGCAGCCACATGAAATCGCCAGCTTCAACTTCAACCCAATCCTGATTCAGGCGATACACGGCTTTGCCTTCCAACACGTAAAGACCGTGCTCCATCACATGCGTCTCGGCGAACGGAATCACGCCGCCGGGCTGGAAGGTGACGATGTTGACGTGCATGTCATGGCGCATATCGGCCATGTCGACAAAGCGCGTTGTGACCCAGCCACCGTTGGTGCCCGGCATCTCGATCTTGGTCGCATTGTCGCGGTGGGTGACGAACGCTTCTGGAATATCCAGGCCTTCGACGCGCTGGTAATGCTTGCGCAGCCAATGGAAGGTGACGTTGGCCTTGCTGTGGTTACGCAGGCTCCACTCGGCGCCTGGTGGAATGAACGCATAACCGCCAGGAGCCAGGGTGTGATGCTTGCCCTGCAGGGTGATGTCGATCTCACCCTCGACCACGAACACTACCGCTTCGGCGTTCGGGTCCAGCTCTGGACGCTCACTGCCGCCTTCCGGAGCGACTTCAACGATGTACTGCGAGAAGGTCTCGGCAAAGCCGCTCAGAGGGCGAGCGATAACCCACATGCGCATCTTGTCCCAGAACGGCAGGTGGCTGGTGACGATGTCACGCATCACGCCTTTGGGGATAACGGCATAGGCTTCGGTGAACATGGCACGGTCAGTCAGCAGCTCGGTTTGAGCGGGGTGCCCACCGTGAGGGGCGAAGTAGGAATGGTTCGACATGGACAGTCTCGACTTGTTGTTCTCTCCCCGTGCCGGAAACCGCACCGGCCGGTGCGCCGCAGGGGATGCACGGACAGGATAGGGTCCGTGCACAGCCATCCACAAATTAAATGTTGAAATACCCGCTATTCGATTAATGAATGCTCACCTTGCGCCCCGCGTGGTTCTCGGGCAAGCGATCACCTTGGCCGAACAGCTTGTGGCGCAATGTGCCTTCCGCGTAGGCCACAGGGTAGCGGTCGCGCCGTTGTAGCTCTGGAATCAGCAGCTCGACGACATTGCTCAAATCATCCGGTTGTACGGCGTAAGTGAGGTTGAAACCATCGACACCGGTCTGGTCGAGCCAGCGCTCCAGTTGGTCGGCAACCTCGCTGGCGGAGCCGATCAAGACTGGGCCGCGGCCGCCAAGGCCGATGAATTCGGCGGCTTCGCGCACCGTCCACTGCCGGCCTGGGTCGGCCGCCGTAAAGGCGGCCAGGGCTGCGCGGCCAGCATCATTCTCGACATATTCAATCAGCGCATCCGGATCGAGGCCGGCGAAGTCGATGCCGGTCCAGCCGGACAGCAGCGCCAGCGCGGCGTCAAGATCCACATAACTGCGGTATTCGGCAAAGCGCGCCTGCGCCTGCTCACGGCTGTCCGCGACGATCAACAGCGCCTGCGCGTAAATCAGCACCTCGTCAGGGCCGCGTCCCGCCGCGGCGCTGGCCTGGCGCACGCCGTCAGCATAGCGGCGCAGCACCGTCGGCGTCGGTCCGCTGATGAATACGCACTCGGCGTGCTCCGCAGCGAAGGCCTGACCGCGCGCGGAGGCGCCGGCCTGGAACAGCACAGGCGTGCGCTGCGGCGAAGGTTGGCACAGGTGCATCCCGGGGACCTGGAAATGGTCGCCGTGATGGCCAATCGGATGGACCCGCGAGGGTTCAATGTAGCGGCCCGATTCGCGGTCCAGCAGTACGGCATCGTCATCCCAGCTTTTTTCCCAGAGCTTGTACAGCACCTGCAGGTATTCATCGGCCAGGTCGTAGCGCTGGTCATGGCCCAACTGCCGAGCCAGGCCAAGATTGCGTGCGGCGCTGTCCAGGTAGCCGGTGACGATATTCCAGCCGACCCGGCCATTACTCAGGTGGTCCAGGGTCGACATGCGGCGGGCGAACGGGTACGGGTGCTCGTAGGTCAGCGAGAAGGTCACGCCGAAGCCCAGATGCTCGGTGACCCCGGCCATGGCCGGGACCAGCAGCAGGGGATCGTTGACCGGGACCTGCACGCCCCCACGCAAGGCCGCTTCGGGCCCGCCTTGGTAGACGTCGTAGATGCCCATGACATCGGCAATGAACAGCGCGTCGAACAGGCCACGTTCAAGCAGACGAGCCAGGTCAGTCCAGTAATCCAGCCGGTTGAACGCCCCGCTGGTATTGCGCGGATGGCGCCACAGCCCGGGGGACTGATGACTGGCGGCGTTCATGCTGAAGGCGTTGAAGCGAATCGGGCGGGGCATGCGAGGCGTTCCTTGGCGTCAGGGCAGGACGGCGGTCGGGTACACCGCGTCAGCCACGGTCAACCTGTGTGGGATCAGACCCAGGCCCTGGAAGGTGTCGGCCAGTTTTTGCTGTTCGGCAACGATTGCCGGGGTAATCGGCACGGCGTTGTAATTGCGGCGCTCGCTGGCCACTTCCAGCACCTCAGCCTTGATCCCTAGTTGCGGTGCCAGCAGGCTGGCAACTTCCGCTGGCTTGGCATTGGCCCACTGGCTGACTTTGGCCAGCTCGCTGAAGAAGGTCTTCAGCCATTCGCGGTGCTGGTCGGCAAAGCTCGCGGTGGAGAGGTAGAAGGTCCGGTTGTTGGTCAGGCCGCTGCCGTCGCGCAGGTTTTTCAAGCCCGGTTGCTGCTCGGCTGCTGCCAGGAACGGGTCCCACAGCGTCGAAGCCTGCACGCTACCCGACTGTAGGGCGGCGACGGCATCGGCGGCGTTGTTGACGTATGCCGGGGTAATGTCCTGATAGCTCAAGCCAGCTTGCTGCAACGCGACGGCCAGCAGGTATTGGGCATTCCAGCCGCGGCCAGTGGCAACTCGCTTGCCCTTGAGCTCCTGCACGCTGGTGATGTGATCCTGTTCGCGTACCACCAGGCCAATCCCGCGCGGGTAGGGCTGTTCAGCCGCCAGATAGACCACAGGCTTGCCAGCGGCCTGGGCGAACACCGACGGTGCATCAGCGGCGTGACCCAGGTCGATCGCACCGGTGCTCAGCGCTTCTAGCAGTTGCGGGCCGGCGGCGAATTCGTGCCAGCTGACTTTCACGCCCTGTGCAGCGAGCGCCTTTTCCAAGGCGCCCGTGCCCTTGAGGATGTTTACGCTGTTGAATTTCTGGTAGCCGATGCGCAAGGTCTTGGCATCGTCGGCTATGGCTTGTGACCAAGGCAGTATGGAGCTGACGACACTGGCCAGCAGGCCGCCGACCAATAGGCGGCGAAGAGGAGAAAAGGCACGGTTGGACAAGGCGGGTGCTCCTGAGCGAAGGCTGGAATGTGGGCTCCAGCGTAAGGGAGGCGGCTCAGGGCTTTCAATTTTTTTATTCCATTTGGTTAGATTGTTTTGTTATTTTTATATCCTTTTGTGTTTGCGGGGTTTCAGCGTTATTCCTTGTGTTTCAGCTCTGCGACCAGCAGTAGCGATTGCGGCACGGGGCTTTGTGGATGCTGCGGTTCCTGCAATTGGAGGAGGGTTAGTCCGGCCATGTCCAACGCCGCGAGCCAGCTTGTCAACGTGCGCATGTACCACGGCATCGGCTTCCAATCACCCTCGAACCCAGCGAAGGATTCTTCACGCCAGCCATCTTGATAATCACCGTCGGCGGCGCTCCATGGATGTAGCGACTGGATCACCAGGACGCCGCCCGGAGCCAGTAAGGTGGTCATCGCGCTCAGCAGCGGGATGATGTCCTGATGAAACAGTGCGAAGTTGGCGCAAATCGCGTCGTAGCATTTGCCGAGTCCCACATCGCCGCTGGCGAGTTGTTCGTAGCTGCAGTGGTGGACGGGTGCTGAGCCGGCTGCGCGTGCTGCCTCGACCAGGGTTGAGTCGCCATCCACGCCTACGGCTTCGATACCCCGAGCAGTGAGGGCGCGCAACAGCCATCCCTCACCGCAGCCGAGGTCGAGAACCCGCTGTGGCTGGCGTGACAGGATGGCCAGCAGGATCGCTTGATCGGTGACCTGGCGGCGGCTTTCGATACTGCCACTGCGCACGGCTTCGATCCAGGCGTGGGCGTTGTCATGCCAGCTTTGCTGGAGGCGGGTTTCAGGGGCAGGGGAGGACATGGCTGGCTCCGGCAGTGACAGATAGGTACAAGCTTAGGCGGTGCACTGGGCCCAGTGACATCGATACTTCAGCCGACCAGCCAGCCGCTGTTGCCCTCGATCAGCGTGCCGCCATGGTCAGTGGTGTCCCCAAGTCGGGCCACGGCCTTGCCTGCGATGGCGTAACTTGGCGAGCCGCTTTCAATGACGGCGCCGCAGCTTATGCGGTCGCCAACACAAGCAACCTCGCGCCCGCCGACCATTGTCGCAGAAGTGCCCGAGACCACTTCGCCGATGCCGTGAATTGGGCAGTCATGTTTGTGGCCGATCAGCACAATGGGTTTCATCGGTGGAGGACTCCTTGGCTGTAGTGGACTGGTTGCCGGGCTTGGCTCGCCTACGGGTAGCGCGTGGTTTTTTCGCCGGCCGCTGGCCCGGGCGAATGGCCCACAGATGGGCGTTCGCACGCAGGCGCTCCTGGATATGAGGCGGCCTGTCGGCCAAAGTGGTTAGCGGCGGGATGGGTTTACCAGGCAGTCCTGCTTCGCGGATGATTTTTGGCCAGCGCGGTTTCCAGCACAGCAGCAGGCTTAGCCAGTGGCCTAGGCCGATGATGAGGAACGCGGGCGAGATAAGAACGAGGCCTAACTTGATGATCGGCGACGAATTCCAGAAGTAGTGGGTAAGGCCCTCGAACTGCGGAGTGAATGCCTGCCATGGCCAAGGGAAGTGTGAAGTGATGCGTGGGCGGGGTAGGCCCTCGGGGCCTTCTTCCATGAAGCGGCGGATGAATTCCCATTCGGCCTGGATTTCATGAGGGTTTGTGGAAACTTTACCGATCCATACAATTTCCGGATATAACATCTTGGTAGCTTGGGATGACCAGAAGAGAAAAAGTGTGAGAGCTCCACCGTTGCCGCCTGGTGCACCCGATGAAGTGATTCCGTGCCATGGTAGGGTCACCACTCCACCGCAGTATGAAGGACGGTGTAGGTGGACCTGGCCGGTAAGTCTGTTGAATCGAACCAGTAGGTGCCGCGAGGTGAACATTTCCAAGCGCGTGATTTTAAGCCCATATTTAAGATATGCTGCTGCATAGCAGGAGGTTAGTGCAAAGAAGAATATGGCAAGAAATAAGGTGTCAGGTGCAATGCTGCTGTCAGTATCGGCGATACTAGAGATTAGCTCGGAAAAGTAGTGCGCTGTGGCCACTGTGCCGATTGATATAAGGCTGAGAACCATCGCTGATAGCATGCTTATGAGTCCGCGTTTATCTTCCGAGGCTCCTGCTCGCACCTCCAATATGTGGTTTGAGAGAGTGTAGACAGGGCCTCTAATTCTCGGCTTGTCGCTGGCTTGTTGCTGTGCTGCTTTAACATCCCTTGCTTCATCAGACTCGTACACCACTGGCAGGCTAGGGGTTTTACAATTCTTGGCTCCAGTAGAGCGCGTCTGATCTATCACAAGCTCCCAGGCCTGCCACTCAATAAGATACATTACATACCCTCGTGTGCGATGGTGAGTAGCCCCGCCAATTCGTCCAGATCGGTGTCGTAACCTTCATTTGCTATATCGATCCTGAAGCAGCATTTACTGCACCATTTCTCGAGAGCATTGTCATCAATGATCATGATTAGCACTGTCGTTGCAAGAACAGTCCACCCACTGACGAGTATTATTCTGCTCAGAAGCAGGGTTGCGGCTCTGTTGGCAGCAAGTCGAGCTGAAAGTCCCGCTACGGTTTGCAAGGACGCTCTTTCCACTCCTGCGTTTCGGAGTGCAAGCCATTTAAATAAAGGCCCGGCATGTGCAAATGCAGTTCCTGCCTGCGCTAAGACTAAGGCGGAAGTCGCAGCTGCTCTTATTGAGTAAGCACCGGTTAAACTTACTCGTCTACTTACAGAGGGTATCGCACTTTTACTCGCGTTGATCGCATCCATTACGTCTAAGACTGCGCTCACCAGTCCGCCAGCCCCAGCCAAGCCTGCACCCCATAAACGATACCGTCCCAGGCTGATACTCGCTCCCCTCGCCGAGGCAGTCTTCCTTTCAAGAGATGCCAGTGCTTGCTCTGTCCCCACCGCCAACAACTCCATCCCCGCCGCCGCGCTCGTCAACGCCCCCGCAGCCACCTCGCTCCAGAACCGTCGATCCTTATCTTCTCGCCTGCCTTGCAGCAGCAACAGACTCGCTTCCAGCAACAGCAGCGCGCTGCTGACCCGCAGCCGGTAGGAGCTGTTGCTGTGCGCACCGTTCAGGCTGTCGGCATAGGCCTGATCAAGCCGACGCACAATCGGTGCGGCAACGCGGCCCGGTGAGGGGGTATGGCCGGCTTGGGCGTGTTCGGCCATGCGCAAGTTGAGTGCTTGCTCACCCAGCGAAGCAGTAAGGAGAGTTACCAGACGCCGATGCAGTGCTCGGTCTACAGCGTTGGGCGCACCGGCGCTCAGGGCTTCACGCCCTAAATGACCAATCCAGGCCAGTGCGCCGGCAGTATTGACGTGGCCATGTTGGGCTAACTGCTCCAAATGGCCGTCGATTGCGCTGAATTGCGCCGCCAGTGCCTTGGCTTGTTGCAGTGCGGTTTCCAGTTTTTGCCAGTCGTCCGCTGGCCCGTGGAGAATGCGCATATCGCTTTGGGTCTTTGCCAGTACCTCGGCAACTGATTTCTGATTGAACACATAAGCGCGCATGGCCAAGTTACTCGCTTCAACTTCGCCGCTCTGCCACCAGCGGCTGAGCAATTGCGCGCCTTTGACGGTGCCTTCCATACCCAGCACGCAGAGGCCGGTCTGGTGTGCAAAGCACAGACCGCTGGTGAGGTCTTCCTGGTCATAGAGATCCAGTGCTGCAAGCAGTCGCGGATGCTGCAGCCACATCAGGTGGTCGCCTGCCCGGGCATCAGCCTGGCGTTGCGCTTCGCGGCTGACGGTCTCGAACCAGCCCAGCTGAACGTGCATGGCGGGCAGATCGACCCTTGGCAAGTAGCGCTCTTCGAAAGCCTTGGCAAACTCGCCAGTGGCAGCACGCGCTTCGAGATCCTTGCGCTTGAACTGTGCATCAACTTCAAGAATGCATTCGCGTGTGTGCGCCCACCATTCGCGGGTTGGACCGGGCGGCAGGCTTTGTTCGCCATCTGTCAGGTACTCACGCAGACTCTGCGTGTGGCGGCTCAGCAGCGCGCCGACCTTGCGCTCACTGAACTCGGCGTGCAGTTGAGTGAACGCTTGTGCCACCAGCACCTTGCGCTCGTTGCTGATCCCCGGCTGCTCTGGTTCAGCGCCGGGGGTGGTGGTTTCCAGCCAGCCTTTGAGGTGTTCCAGGCCCGCGTTGCGCCAGGCATTGAGATCCTGGGTAATGCCGATCGCGTCTTCCACCACGATGGCGATACCTCGCGGCGTATCGCTGTTCGGCTTTGGCTTGAGCATCTGCCGAGAGGCCACCAGCGACATGATCTTCGGCGTCGAAGACAGCTGTGCGTCAAGCATCTTGCGCAGGTCTGGATCGTTCTCTGCGGCGAAATCGGCCACTAGGTCGAGTTGACCGTAAGTCAGCACATGGGATTCAGGGACTGAGCAGGAGGGGACGGCATACTTGGCCACGTTCACAGCCGGCACGCTGGAAGCCTGGTGGAACAGGCGCATCAGCGTAGCTCTGCTCAGTGGGTCAGGGCTGTAGAACAGCCGCAGCCCGATCAGGTCATCGACATCGTGGATAGTCAGAGCCCATGCCAGGTTGCGCATCACGTCCTGCGCCGTCAGCGAGGCCGGCGGGGCTTGCCAGGGGTCATCGAAGCTGGTGATGGCCAGTGAGCCATCTGCCGAAATGCGGAACGGGTCAAGAAATAACAACCTGTTGCCGATTCGGCGAGCTTCCATGACGTAAAGGAATCCTTCACGCAGTGGCCGTATCGCGTAGGCAGCCTGAGTCAATGCGCCAGCCTGATGCGCGTGATGCAGGTTGTCTGGCAATTGCGGCAGGCGCTCGCGCAAGCCGGAGTTGCCGCCGACGGCGGCGTAGCGCAGCGGCAGAATGGTGAAGCTGCGGGTGCAGCTGACTGCAGGGCCTGCGGCTAACGGTACGCTGAGGGCCTCGCAGGCAGCCCGGTTAATAGCGAAGAGCTTGTCCATGCTGATCATGGTGGTGTCCTTATCGAGGCTGGCAGGAGAGGGGCGCTTGCAGGGCGTCTGCCAGCGGGCGTTTGAGCTCGCTTGCTTCGGCAACGGCCTGCGTCCATGCGGCCGACTCAGCCAGCGCATCGCCGTTGAGGGTCATCATGGTCACGTAGCTGATCAGGTCCTGCTGGCGGCTCAGGCCAGCTTTGCGAGCTGCACTCAAATGCGCGCGAGCAATGCCTAGGCGAATGGTGTGGCATTGGCCGGTCATGCCCGCAGCTGCCATCGCGGTGCCGATGGCGTCGGCCAAGGTGTATTCCAGCGGGTCGCCGGTCAGCGCCTGCCAGCACGCGGAGTCCAGCTCGAAGGCGTTGTCTTGGCTGATCGGCGCGCGATCCTCTCCATCGAGGCATACCCAGCGCTCGCGACCTGGGTCAGGTACCGGTAGCCATATTTTATGGACAGGCGCGAGCCACTCGCGTACCGCCGGCAAGTCGCGCCGTGCATGCAGAGCCTGGAGACTACGTGCGATGTGCCAACGCAGCAGGTAGCTATTGCCATCAGGCGCGACCGTGCGATTGGCCTGGCTCAGGTGCACGAGCAGTTCTGGCGGCGGCATCGCACTGACGATCCACGCGCAGATGCCCTCTTTGCCGTAGTGTTCGACATCCCAGTAGTTGCCCCACTGACCGTCCAGGCCATAGTCGGGCGCTGGAGTGATCAACCGTGGTCCAAGCGCCTGCAGGTTGGCGAATTCGGGCTGCTGAAGTAATGGCAGCGCGTATTCCTTGATACGGCGCAGCAGTTCGCTGCGATCTCGCTCGCTCAAGCGGCTTATCTCGACGATGCCAGTCAGGCGGTAACGCGGGTTGCGCAGTACTTCGACGATCTCGTTTCCAAGATTGGTGGCCGTTGTGGTCATGCGTTGACCCCTTCGAGGCGGACAACACTGCGCCCCTCTTGAATCGCTTTGAGCAGGCAACTCAGGCAGACAGGCTCACCCGGCTCAGGCTTGCCGCTGATGCTGAAGGCGTAGGAACTCCCCTCAGGTGCTTGACCGATAGGGCCTTTGAAATTTATCGCGACACCGTCGAGGGTTATCCCGGAAGCATCCAAGCGTAACGTACCGCCCGGCGATTTGATCGAGAAGCTGCCAGCGACCTCGATCTCGAAGTCCTGGGTCTGGTAGCGAATCGCTTGGCCGGCTTTCAGGTCGACGTGGCCAGCGACCTGTTGTTCGAGGTGCCCGCCGATATCGACGGTGTGGTTGGCAGTTGTGCTGTCGCGGCGGTGGTTGCCGACCTGCTCGATGCGGTCCTGAGTGATAGTGATGTTGTGGTGGCGGCCGATTTCGAGGACGTCATCGCGACCAGTTTGATGCTGACGATCCTGACCAATCGACACCTTTTCATCATTGCCGATCGACTCTGTGCGGTCATGGCCGACGTTGAGGGTTTCATCACGCTCGACTTGCTCGGCGCGATCATTGCCGACTTGAGTGGTTTCGTTGTGCCGGACCACGTTGTTCTGGTCTTTCTGGGCGTGAATGAACACCTCTTGTCGGTCCAGCTCATCCTCGAAGCGCAGCTCATTGAAGCCTTGCCCTTTGTGGGTCTGGCTTTTGATGGTCATACGGGTTTTGTGCTGCGGCAAATCATAGGGCGGCAGCTGGTTGGCGCAGTAGGTGCGGCCGGTAATCAATGGCTGATCGGGATCGGCATTGACGTATTGAACGATCACTTCCTGGCCGATTCGCGGTATGGCCATCGACCCCCAACTACCGCCTGCCCAGCCCTGGGCGACGCGGATCCAGCACGAGCTGAACTGGTTGTCCTTGCTTTCTCGGTCCCACGGAAAGCTGACCTTGACCCGCCCCCACTGGTCGCAATAAATCTCTTCCTCGGGCGGCCCGACCACCGTCGCCATGTGCGGCCCGTCAATCCGCGGCCTGGCCAACAATGCGGGCTTCCAGTCGATGCGGCCCGGTACCAGCTCAGCATGCTGGACATAGTGTGTGCCCTGGTCGGCATCCGCCGCCTCTTCCTGCAGACTGGTGAACTGGCTGCCGACGTGACGCACGCTGATCACCCGCCAGTGGGCGTTGAAGTCCTCACGGGGATGATCGATCAGATTGAAGCTCAGCCCAGGTTGCAGACGAACATCGTCGCCTTCCACTTCAGCCAGGCGCACCGCGTGGCGGCGTGCGGTCAGCCGCGTCTGGGTGAACGGCTTGCCAACCACATCAAGGTTATAGCGGCCGGGATAGTCGAAGCGTTCGTACTTGTTGCAGGGCAGCTTCCACTGGCTGGCAACCACCCCGTGTTGTTGGCGGTAGGCTGGCCGCAGGAAGGTATAGTCGCGCTGCTGCTGGTGGGTGGTTGCCACCTGCTCGCAATAGCGAAGCCTGCGCAGGCAAGGGCCGGCGGGATCGCCGCCACTGTTGGAGTGATACAGCACGCTGAGCGGATCGGCAGTGTCATCATCGGCATAGCTGCGTAGATCGTCTGCGGGCTTGATGACGCTTCTGTTGATCTGCCCGAGGCTCATCACCCGGTCGGTCACGCGCAGGGTGTGGGCAGTAGCGCTGTGGTCAAAGCTGTAGATGTAGCCTTCTTCTGCAGCCAGACGTGCAATGAAGTCGAGGTCGGTTTCGCCGGCTTGCACGCAAAACTCGCGGACCTGGTGGTCGCACGTGGTGCTGAATTCGATCTGGGTCAGGCCTTGGCGCTTGAACATGACCTCGAGGATCTGCGCTGCGCTCTGCTGCTGGAAGATTCGCCAGTTGGAGCGCAGGCGTGCGCGTGCCAGTTGTGGTTCGATGACAGCTTGATAGCGGGTGCGATAGAAACCACTTTCGCCCTGGCTAAGGCTGCTGATCAAACCATGCACGTAGCGTACTGGCTGCTGGTCGCGGCAAATGGTGAACAGCGCTGGCTTGTCAATCAGCTCGGCGAAATCGACATCAGCTCGGTAGCTGATCAGCTCCAGCGTGAGCTTGAAAGGCGTGCTGAGGGTTTCTTCGAGGGTGAACGACACCACTTCGAACGGCGTGCGGCTGGCCAGAGGCTCGAAGCGGAAGCTCAGGTCGGATTGGCTGGGCATGGGACGTCCTTTTCAGCGTCTGCAAGCGTCGCCGATAGGGCCGATGAGTTGCCGACGGGGCTGGGGCGGGGCCGCTGTTTTCACGGCTTTGATTGCCTGCCAACCATACCGGGGTAGGGCTTTTGAGGGACCTATCCGGCTTCTGAGAAGGGCGTAGGAAAATTCGCTATCGAGGGTGAAAGGCTACCCGGCTGGCTACCTAGGCCCGACGCGTCGGCAGCAACGCCAACGTAACCCCACCGAGCACCACCAGCGAAGTCAGGCCCAAGCGCCAGGTCAGTGGCTCGCCGAGCAACAACACCCCACCAAGCGCTGCCAGCACCGGCACACTCAACTGCATGGTCGCCGCCTGCTGCGAGCTGATGCACTTGACCACGCTATACCAGAGGCTGTAACCGGCACCGGAGGCCAGCACGCCGGATCCGAGCGCATACAGCACGCCTTCGCCGCTCCAGTGCAGCGATGCGCCGCTCAGCGCCATTGCCACAACAGCGCCAAGCACCAGCGGCAAGCTGCGCAGGAAGTTGCCTGCAGTTGCCGCCAGCGGGTCGGCTGACCCTTTGCCCAGCAGTGAATACGCGCCCCATGCAATGCCTGCGGTAAGCATGACCAACGCGCTGGCAAGCGGCGGTGCGTCGGTGCCGGGTAACAGCAATGCAAGCAGTCCGGCGAAGGCAATCAACATCCCTAGCAGCACCTTGCGCTGCAGCGGTTCGCCTCGACACATGCCGAAAGCGTACATGCTGATCTGTACTGCCCCGAACAGAATCAGCGCGCCGGTGCCTGCACCCAGTTGCAGGTAGGCGAGCGAGAACAGCCAGGCATAGGCGAACAGGGCCAGTCCTCCGGCCCAGCTGCCTGCCGGATTGCGAGGCCGCCGAGTGCAGTACACCAATGCGGCGAGCACTAGCGCGCCACTGCCGAGCCGGATCGCCGTGAAGGCGGTGGCATCAATGGCGCCGTCGCGCAGGGCCAGACGGCAGAATACCGAGTTGGCGGCAAACGCCAGCAAACTCAGAAGAATGGGCAGCAGCAGCGATCGGTGGGTTACCGGCACGCTGAACGTGGTCTTGTCGTGCATAAGCAACAGTGGCCTGAACGGCTTGGCGAGCAAGCCTGCGTCGGGTGGTCGTGGACGTAGTCTTGCCGGGCTTGAGCTGGACCGCAACGGTACTTTCGAGATGTATTGCTTCGTCAGGTGCACGAATCATCTGTGCCAGGCCTGATTGCTCGACGGCAGATGGATATCTAAGCTGCAACGGCATTCCACCAACCAGAGAAATTGGCCATGTCCGCACGAATCGTTCTGACCGACACCGGCACCACAGATGTACTGCAACTGGAGACTGTGCAACCGCAGCAGCCGGGGCCGGGTCAGGTCTGGCTTGAACAGACCGCCATCGGCGTCAACCCGCTCGACCTGCTGCAACGCAAAGGTGCTGCGCCGCTGGTGCTGCCAAGTGGCTTGGGGCTGGAGGGTGCAGGGCGGGTGACGGCTGTGGGCGAGGGCGTCGCCTCATTGCAGGTTGGCGATCGGGTTGCCTATGCCACCGGCCCGATTGGCAGCTACGCCAGTGGCCGCTTGTACCCGGCCGAGCGTCTGGTCAAGTTGCCGGCCTCGGTCAGTGATGAACAGGCCGCCGCAGTGTTGTTCAAGGGCATCACCGCACAGTACTTGATCAAGACTACCTATTCAGTAGGTCCCGGCACTCAGCTGCTGGTCTACGGTGCTGGTGGCGCGGTGGGCCAGTTGCTGGTGGCGTGGGCCAGGCACTTGGGGGCGACGGTGATTGGTGTTGTGTCCCGGCCTGAAAGTGTCGGTCGCGCACAGGAGGCAGGCTGCGCGCACGTGCTGGTATTTGATGCGGCGACCTTGGCCGCCCAAGTCAAGGAACTGACTGCGGGGCAGGGCGTGGACGTGGTGTATGACAGCATTGGTAAAGTGTCGCTGCAGGCCTCACTGGACAGTCTGCGAACGCGCGGGCTGCTGGTGTCGTTCGGGGCGACCTCGGGTGCCCCTGCGCCCATCGAGGTGAGCACGCTCAATGCCAAGGGCTCGCTGTACCTGACACGGCCATCGCTGGCCGCCCATACCCAGACTGCCGAGGAATATCAGCAGCGCGCGGCAGACGTGCTGGAGGCTGTCAGCCAAGGTATCATCTTGCCGCGTATCTGGCGCCGCTACCCGCTGGCTGATGTTGCCCAGGCTCATACGGACCTGGAGCAGGGCCGTTCCGAGGGGGCGCTGATACTGATCCCTTGACCTTGTTTGAGAGCCTGCCCATGGACGCCTTCGACAGCCGCCGCGCGGATGAACTGGCAAGCTTGCTGGCCTTGCACGAGCAAGGTTCATTCGCCGCTGCCGGGCGCCAGCTCGACCGCCACCCGTCGGTGCTGTCGCGGCGTTTGAGTGCGCTCGAACAGCGCCTGGGAATTCGTCTGGTTGAACGCACTACCCGCCAGTTGCGTTTCACCGATGAGGGCGAGCGACTGGTGCAGCGGCTGCGCCAGGCCAGTCGCTTGATCGATGAAGCCGAACAGGAAGCGGCCGAGGGCGCTGCGACCGTCCGGGGGCGTCTACGCCTGGCGCTGCCGGCGGCGATGGGCAGGCGCTGGCTGAGTGGGCTGCTGGCCGACTTCGTCCTGGCGCATCCGCAGGTAACGATGGAGGTCGAGTACTCAGACCGTTTTGTCGATCTGGTGGCTGAAGGTTTTGACGCGGCAATCCGTATCGGTGAGCTGGCGGACAGCCGGTTGGTGGCAAAAAAGCTCTGCGATCATCTGCGCATTCTGTGCGCATCGCCGGAGTACCTGGCCAAACATCCCACGCTTCAAGTCCCTGCTGACCTTGCCGAGCATAACTGCATGGGTTTCAGTGGCTTGCGCTCGTTTCCTGAATGGAATCTAACGGCCGGCGCGCGGCATGTAAGCGTCAAGGTCTCAGGTTCACTGCGCAGCAATGACAATGAAGCCTTGCTGGAGGCTGCCCGCCGGGGTGTCGGCATTATCGCTGGCGGCGACTGGTTGATGATCGAAGACCTGGCCGCCGGCAGGCTGGTACGCGTGCTGCCAGACTGGCAACTGGATGTCACGGCCGGAATCTACCTGGTACGGCCCTCGGCGCGATTGCACACTGCAGCCGTCGGCTCACTCAAGGACTGGCTGCAGCGCTCATTCCATTCAGGGCCACCATGGCGAATCAAGGCCTAGAATATTTATCAGAAAGTTCTTATAAGTTACTGATTTATGGCGTTATCGCTTGGCAATAGCGTGTTGCACGCATTGGTCATAATAGGTTTTCTTGATGGCCGCAGGCTTGAGTCGGGAGCGGCTGTTGTAGGTCTGTTCCGTGATCCCGAAGGCGGTCATGCGCATCCACGGTTTGGGGAACTTGCGCGCCTGCAGGCGCTTGCGCGTGGCGTACACGTTGACCCCGGAAAGCTTGGCTTGCTGCGCCTCAGCGGCAATCTGCGACCCCCAGCTACACACGTTGCGATCGTTCTGGCTCAAGGCTTTGGCCTGGGCTGTGATAGCGAAGGTCGCCAGCAGGCAGCCGGCCATGGTTGCTAGAAATACCCGCATGATGCTGTCCTAAGCTTCTGAAGGAAAACGAAGTTTGCCTTCGCTTTCGAGGTTTGGGGGCCAGCAATTTGCCGCCATCCAGCACGGACGCCGAGGTACGAAACAGGCAGTGCCAAAGTATCAATAAAAACCCGCAGTCTGCGTATGTGATCGTACAACTGCTTGCGCTATCATGGTGCCTGTCTCTCAAGGTGAACTACAGGGCATGACAGAGCAGCAGGTACAGGCAAGGACCCGGCGCAAGCCGCGCAGTCTGGCCCAGGAATTGGTCACGGTGCTGACCGAACGCATCCGCAGTGGTCAGCTCAAGCGCGGCGACAAGCTGCCGACCGAGTCGCAGATCATGGCTGAGGAAGGCGTCAGCCGCACCGTAGTGCGTGAGGCTATCTCGCGGCTGCAGGCTGCCGGGCAGGTCGAGACCCGTCACGGTATCGGCACGTTCGTGCTCGAGGCCTCGCCTGGCAGTGGCTTTCGCATCGATCCCGCCACCGTGGTCACCCTGCGTGAAGTGCTCGCGGTGCTGGAGCTACGCATCGCCCTGGAGATCGAGTCTGCCGGGCTGGCGGCGCAGCGCCGTACCGACGAGCAGTTGAGCGGGATGCGTGCGGCCCTGGATGAGATCAACGAAGGCGCTGCGCACGCGTCCGATGCGGTATCGGCAGACTTCCAGTTCCACCTGCGGATCGCCCAGGCCAGCGGCAATCATTATTTCGCCGACATCATCAATCACCTCGGCACCAGCATCATCCCGCGCACGCGGCTCAATTCGGCGCGTATTGCCCAGGATGACCAGGCGCATTACATGAGCCGTCTGCGCCACGAGCACGAAGCGATCTACGAGGCGATTGTGCGGGGCGATAGCGAAGGGGCGAAGATGGCGATGCGCATGCATCTGTCCAATAGCCGTGAGCGGCTGCGCCAGGCGCATGAGGCGGCAGAGGCGCAAGGGGTGTAGATTTCTGGGGCCGCGCAGCGGCCCCAAAAAGCTTAAAGCGCGCCGTCACTCCACTGCCCATTCACCAACCGACGCAACCCCAGCGGATTACCGTCCTTGAGCGCCTCAGGCAGCAACGCCTGCGGGTAGTTCTGGTAGCACACCGGCCGCAGGAAGCGATCGATCGCCAATGTCCCCACCGAGGTCCCGCGTGCATCCGAAGTTGCCGGATATGGCCCGCCGTGGACCATCGCATCGCAGACCTCAACGCCAGTCGGATAGCCGTTGACCAGGATCCGGCCAACTTTCTCTTCCAGCAGCGGGACCAACCAGGCATACGCCTCGAAGTCTTCTGCCTCGCCGATCAGGGTTGCGGTCAACTGGCCACGCAGGCCTTGCAGGGCTGCGCGCAGTTGCTCGTTGTCCTGCACCTCGACCGCCACGGTGGCCGGGCCAAACACCTCTTCCTGCAGCAGTGGATCGGCATTGACCAGCAGGCTGGCGTCCGCTTTGAACAGCTGCGCACGCGCCTGTGAGCCTTCCTGCGCCTGACCCGCCAAGTGCTCGATGCCGGCATGCGCCTGTAGATGCTCAAGGCCGCTGACATAGCTGCGCAGGCCGCCGGCATTGAGCATGGTTTGACCGGCCTGAGCATCCAGCGCCTGGCCAACATTGGCCAGCAAGGTGCTGAACTCAGCAGAACGCAGGCCAATGACCATGCCTGGGTTGGTGCAGAACTGCCCCGCGCCCATGCACACCGAGCCTGCCAGCTCGCGGGCGATGGCTTCGCCACGCTTGGCCAGCGCACCCGGCAGGACGATCACCGGGTTGATGCTCGACATCTCGGCAAATACCGGGATTGGCTGCGCACGTTCTGCGGCTATGCGGCACAGTGCGTCGCCGCCTTTGAGCGAGCCGGTGAAGCCAACCGCCTGGATCGCTGGATGCTTGACCAGCCACTCACCGACGCCGCCACCGAAGACCATGTTGAACACGCCTTTGGGCATGCCGGTGCGCTCGGCGGCGCGGGTGATCGCGCAACCGACCAGGTCGGCCGTGGCCATGTGGCCGCTATGCGCCTTGAACACCACCGGGCAGCCTGCGGCCAATGCTGCTGCGGTGTCGCCGCCAGCGGTGGAGAAGGCCAGCGGGAAGTTGCTTGCGCCAAACACCGCGACCGGGCCGACACCAATACGCATCTGGCGTAGATCGACCCGCGGCAAGGGTTGACGATCAGGCAGGGCCAGATCGATGCGCGCACCGAGGTAGTCGCCACGGCGCAGCACCTGTGCAAACAGGCGCATCTGGCCGCTGGTGCGGCCGCGCTCACCCTGGATGCGGGCAGCGGGCAGGGCGGTCTCGCGGCAGACAATAGCGACAAAGGCGTCGTCCAGTTCGTCCAGCTCGGCGGCAATGGCATCGAGGAACTCGGCGCGACGGGCAGGTGCCAGCTGGCGGAATTCAACGAATGCTGCGGCGGCAGCGCGGGCGGCCTGGTCCACTTCGGTTTCGGTGGCCTGCACGAAGCTGTAGGGCAGCGCTTCGCCAGTAGTGGCGTCCAGGCTTTGCAGGCGTTGGTTGCCAGCTGCGCTGCGCTGGCCGTTGATGAAGTTGTGGCCAAGAATCTCAGGCATGTCTTGCTCCTGTTGAAGTACACAATGGATAGGACAGATCCCTCTGCGGCCCACGCTGCAAGCGCGGCGGCAGAGGGCAAAGCGATCAGGTGATCGGTGCCGGGTTGAACAGGGTGATGTCGTTGTGCAGGCGGTGCTGTTCGGCCCAGGTCTGCTTGCGGCCGCTGGCCACGTCCAGGTAGTAATGGAACAGCTCCCAGCCCAACTCTTCGATGCTCGAGCGGCCGGTGGCGATGCGCCCGGCGTCGATGTCGATCAGGTCCGGCCAGCGCTGGGCCAGCTCGGTGCGGGTACACACTTTGACCACCGGCGCCATGGCCAGCCCGTACGGCGTACCGCGGCCGGTGGTGAACACGTGCAGGTTCATCCCCGCCGCCAGTTGCAGGGTGCCGCAGACAAAATCGCTGGCAGGGGTTGCGCAGAAGATCAGGCCCTTGCGCTCGACCCGTTCACCCGGGCCAACCACCCCTTGAATGGCGCCGCTGCCGGACTTGACGATCGAGCCCAGCGACTTCTCGACGATATTCGACAGGCCACCTTTCTTGTTGCCCGGGGTGGTATTGGCGCTGCGGTCGGCCGCGCCTTGCTCCAGGTAACGGTCGTACCAGTCCATCTCGCGCACCAGTGCATCGGCTACGGCCGGTGTTTGCGCGCGGGAAGTAAGCATGTAGATGGCATCGCGGACTTCGGTTACTTCCGAGAACAGCACGGTGGCACCGGCGCGCACCAGCAGGTCGGCGGCAAAACCCAGCGCGGGGTTGGCGGTGATACCGGAGAAGGCATCGCTGCCGCCGCATTGCATGCCCAGGATTAGCTCTGCGGCCGGCACGGTCTCGCGGCGGCGCTGGTCGAGCTTGATCAGACGCGCTTCGGCCAGCGCCATGATCTGTTCGATCATTTCGACAAAACCGAGGCTGGCGTCCTGCAGGCGGTACAGCCACGGGTCGTTGAGGTCTACCGAGGGGTCGTTTTCATGCATGACCTGGCCGGCCTGCAGTTTCTCGCAGCCCAGGCTGATAACCAGGGCTTCGCCGCCCAGGTTCGGGTTACGCGCCAGGTTGCGCACGGTGCGGATCGGGATGTAGGCATCACGGGCATTGATTGCCACGCCGCAGCCATAGCTGTGGGTCAGTGCCACCACATCATCGACATTGGGGTATTTGGGCAGCAACTCGCTGCGGATGCGTTTGACCGCATGGTCGAGCACGCCGGTCACGCATTGCACGGTGGTGGTGATGCCAAGAATATTACGCGTACCGACGGTGCCATCGGCGTTGCGGAACCCTTCAAAGGTAAAACCCTCCAGCGGCGGCAGAGGGGCAGGGACGGCGTCACAGCGCGGCAGGCTGTCGAGTTCGGGGGCGGCGGGCATCGCCAGCTGGCTTTCCTGCACCCAGCTGCCTTTGCGCAGCGGTTCCAAGGCATAGCCGATGATCTGCCCGTAGCGCCGCACCGGTTCGCCCTGGGCGATATCCAGCGTGGCGACCTTGTGGCTTTGTGGTACTGCTTCAACCAGGGTCAGGCCGTCGGCAAAGCGGGCGCCTTCGCCCAAACCACCGTCGTTGACCACCACCACTACGTTGTCATCCTCGTGCAGGCGCACGTAGCGGGGCGAGTCGGAAGTTTCGATCAGCTGCATGTTCAGGCCCTTCTTGTAGTTATTTCAGGCTTTGTTCGAGACGCCTGCACCCGCTTCAGCAGGTGCAGGCGCAATCACTCAGTGGCGCGAGCTGGCCAGTTCGCTGCTGGCCGGCTGAGCCGGTTCATCGTTGGGCACGTCACGCAGCTCGATACGTTTGATCGGGCCGACGATCACCAGGTAGCTCAGCACCGCGATCAGGGCGTTGGCACCGACATACACCAGTGCCCACTTGAACGAGCCAGTAGCGCTGATGATGTAACCGATGATGATCGGCGTGGTGATCGAGGCGATGTTGCCGAAGGTGTTGAACATGCCGCCGGACAGCCCGGCGATCTGCTTGGGCGAGGTGTCCGATACCACCGCCCAGCCCAGCGCACCAAGACCTTTGCCGAAGAACGCCAGGGCCATGATCGCCACCACCATCCATTCGGCGTCGACGTAGTTGCAGATGACCATGCTGGTAGAGAGCAGCAGGCCGACCACGATCGGCGCCTTGCGGGCGAAAGTCAGTGAATGACCACGACGCAGCAGACCATCAGACAATACGCCACCCAATACACCGCCGACGAAGCCGCAGATCGCTGGCAACGAGGCGATGATGCCCGCCTTGAGGATCGACATGCCGCGTTCCTGCACCAGATACACCGGGAACCAGGTCAGGAAGAAGTAGGTGATGCCGTTGATGCAGTACTGGCCAAGATAGATACCGACCATCATGCGACTGCTCAGCAGTTGCTTGATGTAGGCCCACTTCGGCCCGCTGGCGCCGGCTGCCTTGGGTTTATCCATGTCGACCAGGCCGCCGTTGCGCTCGATATGGTCGAGTTCTTCGGCACTGATCATCGGGTGTTCTTTAGGGTTGTAGATCAGCTTCATCCAGGCCGCCGAGAAGGCGATACCCAGTACGCCCATGACCACGAATACGTGTTCCCAGCCCCAGGCGTGGACGATCCAGCCCATCAGCGGTGCGAACAGGACAGTGGCGAAGTACTGCGCCGAGTTGAAGATGGCCGATGCGGTGCCGCGTTCAGCAGTCGGGAACCAGGCCGCCACGATGCGGGCGTTACCCGGGAACGACGGCGCCTCGGCAAAACCGACCATGAAGCGCAGCATGAACAGGGCGATGATCGCGTTGGCCACCGGTAGGTAACCGACAAAGCCCTGCAGCACAGTGAACAGCGACCAGGTAAAGATACTGAAGGCGTAAACCTTCTTTGAACCGAAGCGGTCGAGCAGCCAGCCGCCGGGGATTTGCCCGAGCACGTAGGCCCAGCCGAAGGCCGAGAAGATATAACCGAGGGTGACCGCGTCTATCCCTAAATCTTTCTGCAGACTGGAGCCAGCGATCGAAATGGTCGCTCGGTCTGCATAGTTGATCGTGGTCACGACGAAGAGCATGAACAAGATCAGATAACGTACATGCGTTTTTTTCGTCGCTTGCATGAAGGTGTACTCCCACTAGTTATTTTTGTGCGGGGATCGATAAGACCGGAGCGGGCGTGGCCTCGCTCCGGTTGCGGCATTGGCAGGCCGCGGGGTCGCTTATTGCGGGCCCATCTTGTCCATAAGGGCGGCGAGCATTTCATACTCTTCGCCGGTCAGGTCGGTCAGTGGCGAACGCACTGGGCCTGCGTCGTAACCGGCGATCTTGGCGCCGGCCTTGACGATGCTGACGGCATAGCCGGCTTTGCGGTTACGGATGTCCAGGTACGGCAGGAAGAAGTCATCAATCAGTTTGCCGACGGTGGCGTGATCTTCGCGAGCGATCGCATGGTAGAAGTCCATCGCGGTCTTGGGCACGAAGTTGAACACCGCCGAAGAGTACACCGGCACACCCAGCGCCTTGTAGGCAGCTGCATACACTTCAGCGGTCGGCAGGCCGCCGAGGTAGCTGAAGCGATCGCCCAGGCGGCGACGGATCGACACCATCAGCTCGATATCGCCCAGGCCATCCTTGTAACCGATCAGGTTCGGGCAACGCTCGGCCAAGCGCTCGAGCAGCGGCGCGGTCAGGCGGCAGACGTTACGGTTGTAGACCACTACACCGATCTTGACCGACTTGCACACGGCTTCAACGTGGTCGGCTACACCGTCCTGGCTGGCTTCGGTCAGGTAGTGCGGCAGCAGCAACAGACCTTTGGCACCCAGACGTTCGGCTTCCTGGGCGTACTCGATGGCCTGGCGAGTAGAACCACCGACGCCGGCCAGAATTGGTACCGAATGCTCGCACGTATCGACTGCAGTCTTGATCACCTGGCTGTACTCGCTGGCGGCCAGGGAGAAGAACTCACCGGTGCCGCCGGCGGCGAACAGCGCAGTCGCGCCATACGGGGCAAGCCATTCCAGACGCTTGATGTAGCCCGCCTGATTGAAGTCGCCCTGGGCATTGAAGTCGGTTACCGGGAACGACAGCAGACCGTGGGAGAGGATGGACTGCAGCTCTAGTGGATTCATTGTTATTGGTTTCCTGTGGCGCTTTTGGGGTGGTGAATCAATCTGAGAGGTAAGTTATCGTACAACCTAAGAAATGACTAGTCCCTTGCCACAGATTTTTTCTCATAGTCGGTTTCCGCACAAATGCGGCAGGTACTCGCAGGGGGATAGGTGTGAGGTCAGGGCGCGGGATGGAGGGAAATAATAAAGCAGCCGTTAGTCATCATATCTCTGCACGGATGGCAGAAAAAAGGATCGCGGAGACAGGCACACGCCCGCCCCGCGCTGCCACGGTAGGTGTTCTGGGACCAGCAGAGGGTGACCGGGGAAGCGGGGGCGGCCTTGCGCCGCCCCGCGATCAAACTAACGAAGCAGGGACTCAGGCAGCCTGGTTGCGCTTGCTGGCCTGGGACTTGCGGACCTGAGCGCGGCAAGCATCGCCAAACGCCTCGAAAATTTTGATCGAGTCAGGGTTTTTCGCCGCTTGCCACTCGGGGTGCCACTGCACAGCGAACAGGAAGGGCGAGATGCTCGGGCCGTGGATGGCTTCGACCAAACCGTCTTCAGCCTGGGCGATTGGCTCAAGGCCCTCACCCAGTTTGCGCAGGCCTTGACCATGCAACGAGTTGACCCGGATCTGGTCAGTGCCCAAGGCATCCCGCAGCCAGCTGCCCGGCTTGATGGTGACGCTGTGCACGGCCTGGTATTGCACTTCAACCGGATCCTCGGGGTTTTCCCGGTGATCGTTGAAGCCCGGCTCGGCGTACACCTTCTGGTAGATGTCGCCGCCCAGTGCGACGTTGATTTCCTGCATGCCGCGGCAGATGCCGAAGATCGGCAGGCCACGGGCCAGAGCCAGTTTGACCAGCGGGATGTCGAACAGATCGCGGTTCTTGTCCTGGCCTTTGCCCGGCGTCTCGTTCTCCTGGCCGTACAGGGCCGGGTCGATGTTGCTGCCAGCGCCGGTCAGATAGACGCCGTCGGCCATATCCAGATAACGCTCGAGGTCATCGGTGCCGCAGCAGGTCGGAACCAGCACAGGCAGGCAGTCGGCGAAGTCGACCAGGGGGGTAATGTATTTGTGGGTCATGACCTGATAGTCATGGCCTTTGCGCTCTTGGCTGCCCATGGTCATCAGGACGACGGGTTTGCGCAGGGAAGTTTGCTTGTTGCCAATGTTGCTGTTGGACATATGTCACCTTGGGACAGGTGCTTCCTGTCGATATTGTGCAGGCGCACGGCCTGGGCCTTGTGTGCGGCCTGGAGCCCCGAGCACTGCCGGCTCGCTGAAGGAGACGATGCCGGTCGGGGCTTGTCTCTAGCTTGCCAGAGCCGTTCGATATGTCAAACGAGGCGTGAGCGCTCTGGCGCCGGTTTCAGGGCGCTTGAGGGAAGCGGAGCCTTGGCTGGCAAGGGTTTGGCAGGGGTTTTGGTAAATATAATTAACGACGCAGTTGGATCATTGCAGCGCTGCAATGATCCAGCCCTTGCACTGCGGCTTATCAGTGCAGAATCTGCTTGAGAAATGCCTGGGCCCTGGCAGTTTTGGGTTGGCCAAAAAACGTCTGTGGCGGGCTGTCTTCGATGATCTGGCCACCCTCAAGAAACAGCACACGCTCTGCCACCTGGCGGGCAAAGCCCATTTCATGGGTGACGCAGAGCATGGTCATGCCGGTGCCGGCGAGCTTCACCAGCACATCCAAGACCTCGGCGACCATCTCCGGATCGAGCGCCGAGGTTGGCTCATCGAACAGCATGATCCGCGGCTTCATGCACAGGGCACGGGCAATCGCCACGCGCTGCTGCTGGCCGCCGGAGAGCTGGCTGGGGTATTTGTCGGCCTGACTGGCGATGCCGACCTTGCTCAGGTACATCCGCGCCCGCTCTTCGGCGTCCTTGCGCGACAGCCCGCGCACGCTGGTTGGGGCCAGCAGGCAGTTGTCGAGCACGCTCATGTGTGGAAACAGATTGAAGTGCTGGAACACCATGCCGATTTCGCTGCGCACCTGAGCGGCCTGACGCGAGGGCTTGGCCAGGTCGATGCCGTCGACATGAACGCTGCCTTGCTCGGCGATCTCCAAGCGGTTGATGCAGCGGATCAAGGTCGATTTGCCTGAACCGGAGGGTCCGCAGAGGACGATACGCTCGCCTTCGCGGACCTGCAGGTTGATATCGCGCAGCACGTGGAAGGCGCCGTAGTGTTTGTTCAAGCCTTTCATGTCGATCAGCACTGGGCGGCTATCGGCTTCAGGGGCAAGGCTGGCAAGGTTCAAAGGTGCGGTCATGTTGTTGTTCTCCCGCTGGTTTAGTCAAAGCGCGCTGCGCGGTAAGGCGCAGGGTCGGTGAACGGCTGCTCGCCGGTCATCATCTCGGCGAGCAGGCGGCCAGTCACCGGGCCCAGGGTCAGGCCGTGATGGGCGTGGCCAAAGTTGAACCACAGGCCCTTGTGCCGCGGTGCGGGGCCGATTATCGGGCGCATGTCCGGCAGGCAGGGACGCAGGCCCAGCCAGGGCTGCTCATCCAGGCGTTCGCCGAGCGCGGGGAACAGCCGACGAGCCAGGGCTTCGCAGCGCTGCAACTGGATCTCGTTGGCCGGGGCGTCGCTGGCCGCAAACTCGATGCCGGTAGTCAGGCGGATGCCCTGCGCCATCGGCGCCAGCACATAACCACCCTGGGTGTCGCAGATCGAATGCTGCAGTTGCGCGTCGCCGCGGGTGCCATAGTGCATGTGATAGCCGCGCTTGATGCCCAGCGGGAACCGATAGCCCAGCGGGCCGAACAGCTCGGCCGATTGCGGCCCCAGGCAGATCACGACCTCGTCGGCCGTGACCGCGCCACGCTGGCTCTGCACCTGCCACTGACCGTCAAGCTGGCGCAGGCTGCGCGCATCACCATGGAGGAACTGCCCGCCGCGCTCGACGAACAGCGCGGCATAGCCGCGGGTCAGGCCGCCAGGGTTGCGCACGGTCTTCGGGTCGAGCCAGTGAATGCCGCCTACCACGCCGCCGTCCAGTTGCTGCTCGCGGGCCTGCAGTTGGTCACGTTCGAGGATTTCGTACTGCAGGCCATAGCGCGCCAGGTTTTTTACGTCCTCCTTGGCCTGAACGAACAGCCTCGGGTCGCGAAACACTTCGATCCAGCCTTTGGCCTGGACCAGTTCGCTGAGCCCGGCAGCGGCAATCAGCGCGTCGTGTTCCTCGACGCTGCGCTGCACCAGCGGCAGCATATCGGCGGCGGCGCCGGCCAGCCGGCCGGGTGCTGACTGGCGCCAGTAACGCAACAGCCAGGGCGCCGCCTTGGGCAGGTGCAACAGGCTGTAGCGCACATCCGGCTGGCGGTTCAGGCCATAGCGCAGCAGTGCGCCGACGTTGCGCGGGAAGGCATAGGGGATGACGCTGGAGCGTTCGATCAGGCCGGCGTTGCCATGGCTGGTGCCGCTGCCGGGCTGGTCACGGTCGATCAGAACGACCTGGCGGCCGCGCGCTTGCAACTGCAGCGCGGTACTGACACCGACGATCCCGGCGCCCAGAACAATGGTTTGGCAATGCATGGAGCGTATCCTTGGGTCAGTTCAGGTGGCGGCCGAGGCGGCCTTCCAGGTATTTCAGGGTGCGCCGGACGATTTCCACGATCAGCAGGTAGAGCACGGCGGCCCACAGGTAGATCTGGAAATCGAAGCTGCGCGAAAACGCCAGCTTGGTCACGCCCATCAGGTCGTAGATGGTGACCAGCGAGGCAATCGCACTGGCCTTGATCATCAGGATCAGCTCATTGCCCAGCGGGCCGATGGCGACCAGCAGCGATTGCGGCATGACCACCTTGAAGAACGTGGTCGAGCGCTTGAGGTTGAGCGCGCGGGCGGCCTCGAATTGGCCTGGGGCGATTGCCAGCAGGCTGCCGCGGAAGATCTCGGCCTGATAGGCGGCCGTGTTCAGGGTGAATGCCAGCAGCGCGCAGTACCAGGCCTCACGGAAGAACCACCACAGCCCGACGTCCTGCCAAAAGCTCTTGAACGAGCCAAGGCCGTAATACAGCAGAAACAGCTGCGCGAGCAGTGGTGAACCGCGGAAGAAGTAGATATAGCCAGCCGCCATGCGATTGAGCACGGTCTTGTTGGAGATCCGCGCCAGCGCCAGCAGCAGGCCAAGCACGGCGCCGAGGGTGAACGAAATGGCCACCAGCTTGGCGGTCACCAGCAGACCATCGATGAAGCGCGGCCCGTAGCGCTGCAGCAGGTCGGGGTCGACCACCAGCGCCAGTAATTGTTCGAAGCTCATGCCCGCGCTCCTTGCAGGTGGCGGCTATAGCGCCGTTCGATGAAGGCAAACACGCGCCCGGACAACGCCGAGAACAGCAGATAGCCCAGGCAGGCGACGCCATAGAAGAACATCGGCTCCTTGGTCACGCTGACGGCGAGGTTGGTCTGGCGCATCAGGTCGACCAGCGAGATAGTCGAGACCAACGACGTGTCCTTTAGCAGCGACAGCCAGTTGTTGGACAGGCCGGGCAGGGCGATCCGGGTCAGTTGCGGCAGTACCACTTTGAAAAAACCAGTGCGTTTGCTCAGCCCCAGGGCCGAGCAGGCTTCGAGCTGGCCCTTGGGCAGGGTCTTGAACGCCGCCAGCCAGATTTCGCTGGAAAACGCAGCAAACACCAGGCTGAAGGCGATCATGGCCGCCAGGAAGGTATTGATCAGTACCTCACCTTCATAGCCCATCGCCGCCAGCAGCTTTTGTGCTGCGATCTGGCAGCCGTAATAAATGATCAGCAGCGTGAGCAGTTCAGGCAGGCCGCGAAACACCGTAGAAAAGGTGGTAGCCCAGGCCCGCGGCAGGCGCTTGCGTGAGCGCGCGGCCATTGCCACCAGCAGTCCCAGCGGCAAGCCGATCGGCAGGCAGGCCAGCGCCAGTGACACCGTGACCAGCGCGCCGGCCAGCAACGCCGGGCCCCAACCACCGCTGGCAAAAGACAACAAAGACAATTGATCGAGCATGGGTGTTTCCCCAGCCAGGTGAACGTGGCGGCGCGCAAGGCAGGGCGCCCACGGCGCGAAGCCTGCCTTGCGCTGACCGATCAGTTATAGATGTCGAAGGCGAAGTACTTGCTGGCGATCTTCTGATAGGTGCCGTTGGCGACAATCTCGCTCAGCGCCTTGTTCAGCCGCTCGCGCAGTTGCTGATCGTCCTTGCGTACGGCAATTGCCGCATTGGCCTTGGTCTGGTTGACGTCACCGAGCACCTTGCAGCAGTCCTTGCCGTTTTTCTGCTGCCAGTCGAGCAGCGGAAACTTGTCGGCGATGACTCCGTCCAGGCGGCCGGCAGCCAGGTCGGCATTGGCCTCATCCATGGTCGGGTAGAGCTTGACGTTGGCGCCCGCCGGGCCATACACGTCCTCGGCATAGATAGCCTGGGTCGAGGACGACTGGGCGCCGACCGTGTAGCCCTTGAAGTCGGTCTGGGCATCGGTGATCGGGCTGTCCTTGGCGACCGCCACGGACAGTGGTGTGCGGTAGTAATGGTCGGTGAAAGCGATCTTCTTGCGCCGTTCTTCGGTGTCGATCATCGAGGCGACTACGGCATCGTACTTTTTCGCCATCAGTGCCGGGATGATGCCTTCCCAGTCTTGCGCCACCAGCGTGCACTCGACTTTCATCTGCTCGCACAGGGCGTGGGTAATGTCGATGTCAAAGCCATGCAGCTTGTTATCGGCATCGACATAGTTGAAGGGCGGATAAGCGCCCTCTGTGGCGAAACGCAGGGTCTCGGCGCTGGCCGCACCCGCCAGCAGCAGGGCACACGCACCCACCATAGCCATGGTCTTGTTCATCTCGCACCTCTGGGTTGCACTCTTGCTATTGTTGTTTGTCCGCGGGCCACGAGGTGTAGCCGACGAACTCGTTATGTAGAGCGGCAGTCGCTTCCAAGCGTTTTTCAACATCCGGCCCGAGCTTCTTGCAGACCTCGTTGACCATCAGGTGCACCCACGACAGCATCGCCGAGGTGGATTCCCAGAACAGATTGAATTCGGTGGGGATGCGGAACACCTCATCGGCGTTGGCATCGGCCCAGTCACAGAAGGTGTCGGTCACCAGCGTGACCGGGATGCCTGCCTGGCGTGCCTTCTGGCACAGCAGCAGGGCATGGCGCGAATAACGGCGGGCCTCGAACACCACCAGCGCGCAGTGTTCGGGGCGGGTCAGCAGCACGTCGCCAAAGTGCCCGGCGCTGCCATCCACAGCCTGTACGCCATCGCGCAGGTAGTGCAGCAAATGGGTCATGCACTGGGCGACGCCGCGTTCGGTCTGAAACCCTGCGACAAATACCCGTGGCCGCTGCGCCAGGCGCTGAGCAACCCGGTGCCAGGCCTCGCTACGGCTGTATTCATGGACGCGCACCAGTGCGGCGATTTCCAGCTCCAGGCTGCCGGCGCTCTGGCTGTCGTCGTGCTGCTGGCGGTATTCCTGCAAGCGGTCACCGACCAGCCACGGCCCGTCGCCGAGGTCGTTCTGCAGGTCCTGCTTGAGCGCCTTGAGGTGGGCGTAGCCGAGCGAGCGGCAGAAGCGACCAACGCTGGATTCGCTCACTCCGAGCTTTTCCGCGATGCTGGCGGAGGTCTGGAACGGCACTTCATGCAGGTTGCCGAGCATGTAGCTGGCGATCGTGCGGCCTGAGGCAGCTGCGCCGTGCAGGCTGTTCTCCAGGCGTTGCTTGATCGATTGACTCATGTCGGACTCCGGTCGGGTAGGGCGTGGAATAGAAAATGAATGTTTTCTGTCATCAAGTCAACAATTGACAGATAGCTGTCATGTGGCTGACAGTTTTCACCCGTGGCACACTCCGAGCCAAACAATTTCAACAAGGAGCTCCAGATGTCTGCATCCTCCACCAGCGGTACCGTGCGCATGCCCTTTGCCGAACTGCAGACGTTACTGCAGGCGATCCTTGAACAGCACGGTTGCAGTGAGCCGGTGGCGGCAGCGCTGGCATTCAACTGTGCCAGTGCTCAACGCGACGGCGCTCATAGCCATGGGGTGTTTCGTATCCCGGGCTACGTATCGACGCTGGCCAGTGGCTGGGTTGACGGCAAGGCGCTGCCCGCGGTGACCGACGTCGCCTCCGGCTATGTTCGCGTCGATGCCGGCGGTGGCTTCGCCCAGCCCGCGCTGGCGGCGGCGCGGCCGTTGCTGCTGGCCAAGGTGCGCAGTGCCGGGATCGCGGTGTTGGCGATCCATAACTCGCATCACTTCGCGGCGCTGTGGCCGGACGTCGAACCGTTCGCCGATGAAGGCCTGGTGGCCTTGAGCGTGGTCAACAGCATGACCTGTGTAGTCCCGCACGGTGCGCGCCAGCCGTTGTTCGGCACCAACCCGATTGCCTTTGCCGCGCCCTGCGCCGAGCATGACCCGATCGTGTTCGACATGGCCACCAGCGCCATGGCCCATGGCGATATCCAGATCGCGGCCCGCGAAGGGCGGCAACTGCCGCTGGGCATGGGGGTAGACGCCAAGGGCCAGCCGACCACCGACCCGCAGGCGATTCTCGACGGCGGCGCGCTGTTGCCGTTTGGCGACCACAAAGGCTCCGCGCTGTCGATGATGGTCGAGTTGCTCGCGGCGGCGCTGACCGGCGGTAACTTCTCCTGGGAGTTCGACTGGTCGGCGCATCCCGGGGCGAAGACGCCATGGACCGGGCAACTGCTGATCGTCATCGACCCGAGCAAGGCCGAAGGCGAGCGTTTTGCGCAGCGCAGCCGTCATTTGCTGGAGCAGATGCAGGCGGCCGGCCTGTCACGCATGCCCGGCGAGCGGCGCTATCGTGAGCGTGCTACGGCCGAGCGCGAAGGTGTCGCACTGAGCGAAACCGAGCTGCAGGGCCTGCGCCAATTGCTCGGCTGATCGTCATGTTGCATGGGTTGAAATACCTGGGCCGTGCAACCTTGCACAGACCCGTTGCAGCAAGGTGATGTTTCTCTGCCCCGACTCCGGGTATCCTCGCTCAAGCTTTTCCGAACTGTGCTGATTCAAGGAGCTGTGCGCTGTGTTCAAACATGTCGATGCCTATGCCGGCGATCCGATCCTCTCGTTGATGGAAACCTTCAAGGCCGACCCGCGTGCGGCCAAGGTCAACCTGAGCATCGGCCTGTACTACGATGCTGCCGGCATCGTGCCGCAGTTGGCGGCAGTGGCCGAGGTTGAAAAACGCCTGGCCAACCAGCCTCACGAGGCTTCGCTGTACCTGCCAATGGAAGGTCTGGCCAGCTATCGCCAGGCGATCCAGGCGCTGCTGTTTGGTAACGATCACCCGGCAGTGACCGGCGGCCGCGTGGCTACCGTGCAGACCGTAGGCGGCTCGGGCGCGTTGAAAGTCGGCGCCGACTTCCTCAAGCGTTACTTCCCGCAGTCCGAAGTCTGGGTCAGCAATCCGACCTGGGACAACCATCGCGCCATCTTCGAAGGTGCGGGTTTCAAGGTGAATACCTACCCGTACTTCGACACCACTACCCGTGGCGTCGACTTCGCCGGCATGCTGGCTGCGTTGCAGACTCTGCCCGCAAACAGCGTGGTGCTACTGCACCCGTGCTGCCACAACCCGACCGGTGTCGATCTGGACCAGAACCAGTGGCAGCAGGTTGTCGAAGTGGTCAAGGCACGCGAGCTGATCCCGTTCCTCGACATTGCCTACCAAGGCTTCGGCGAAGGCCTGGAGCAGGATGCCTACGCCATCCGCGAAATGGCCCGTGCCGGCGTGCCGTGCCTGGTCAGCAACTCGTTCTCGAAGATATTCTCGCTGTACGGCGAGCGCGTTGGCGGTCTGTCGGTGGTGTGCGACGACCAGGCCAGCACCCAGAGCGTGCTTGGCCAGCTCAAGGCAACCGTGCGCCGCAACTACTCCAGCCCCCCAGCATTCGGTGCGCAACTTGTTGCTGGCGTGCTCGGCGATGCCAGCCTCAATGCACAGTGGGCAGCAGAGGTCGAAGTGATGCGCCTGCGTATCCTCGAGATGCGCCAAGGTTTGGTCGACCTGCTCGGCGAGCTGCTGCCAGGGCAGGACTTCACGTTCTTCCTCGAACAGCGCGGCATGTTCAGCTACACCGGCTTCAGCGTCGAGCAGGTCCGCCGTCTGCGTGACGAGTTCGGCGTTTACCTGATCGACAGTGGCCGGGTGTGCATGTCCGGCCTGCGTCCAAGCAACCTGCGCCAGGTTGCCGAGGCGTTCGCCGCAGTCCAGCGCTAATCAGGGCAGGGGCCGGCAATCGGCCCCTTTCAGCCGGTCTGGCAACACGGGGTTGCCCCTGGGTTGTCATGACAAGTGCAACCGCCGCTCGGACAGGGCTTCGCAAGCGCCACCTTTCAGTGCACAATCGCGCCCCTCTTTTTCGGTTGAGGTGCGCGAGCCTAGTGTTTCGCCACGCTCAGCCTGTTGCAGTCTTGCGAGTGGAGTTGCACCCGGATGAATGAGCAGGCCTCAAGCGTTGAACAACGCTTCGAACAAACCACCAGTGCCACCCTCGGCAGCTGGGCACGACAAGATACCACCTGGATGCTCGGCCTGTTTGGCACCGCGATTGGCGCCGGCACCCTGTTTCTGCCGATCAACGCAGGCCTGGGCGGTTTCTGGCCGCTGCTGATCCTCGCCGCGCTGGCGTTCCCGATGACCTACTACGCCCACCGCGGCCTGACCCGCTTTGTGCTGTCCGGGCGTGGCGGCGACATCACCGAGGTGGTCGAGGAGCATTTCGGCCTCAAGGCTGGCGCGCTGATCACCGTGCTGTACTTCTTCGCGATCTTCCCGATCCTGTTGATCTACAGCGTGGCCCTGACCAACACCGTCAGCAGCTTCATGGAGCATCAACTGCACATGACCCCGCCACCGCGGGTGTTGTTGTCGTTTGGCTTGATCCTCGGCCTGCTGGCCATCGTGCGTTGCGGTGAACAGGCCACGGTCAAGGTCATGAGCCTGCTGGTGTACCCGTTCATCGTCGCCCTGGCCTTGCTGGCGCTGTACCTGGTGCCGCACTGGAGTGGCGGTATTCTCGATACCGCGATGCAGGTGCCATCGGGCTCGGCGTTCCTGCACACCGTGTGGCTGGCAATCCCGGTGATGGTGTTCTCGTTCAACCACTCGCCGATCATTTCCGCGTTTGCTGTCGACCAGAAGCGCCGTTACGGCGAGCACGCCGACGAGCGCAGCGGGCAGATCCTGTCGCGTGCGCACCTGTTGATGGTGGCGATGGTGCTGTTCTTCGTGTTCAGCTGCGTGCTGACCCTGGACAGCGCCCAGTTGGCCGAAGCCAAGGCGCAGAACCTGTCGATCCTGTCGTACCTGGCCAACCACTTCAGCAACCCGACCATTGCCTTTGCTGCACCGCTGATTGCCTTCATTGCCATCGCCAAGTCGTTCCTGGGCCACTACATCGGTGCCAGCGAAGGCCTCAAAGGCATTATCGGCAAGACTGGCCTGCGCCCCGGGGCCAAGGCTCTGGACCGCATGGTCGCAGCGCTGATGCTGGTGGTGTGCTGGATTGTCGCCACCCTCAACCCGAGCATCCTGGGCATGATCGAATCGTTTGGCGGGCCGATCATTGCCGCGCTGCTGTTCCTGATGCCGATGTATGCCATCCGCAAGGTGCCGTCGATGCGCAAGTACAGCGGGGCGATGTCCAACCTGTTTGTGGTCTTCGTCGGCCTGGTCGCGATCAGCTCGGTAGTCTACTCGCTGGCCGCCAGCGTGCTCGGCTGGTGATGGCTTCCATATAAGAGGATGCCCGGACCGCCTGCTGCGCTCCGGGCATTTTTTTGTTCACACGAATTCCCCGGCAGTAGAACAATTTCATCGCTACCCATAGGCTTGAGCGGCGCTTCATGCTTAACTCGATGTCCTTTTCAAACACCCGCATAAGGATTCCGCTCATGGCTCAAGTGACCCTCAAAGGCAACCCGGTTCAGGTCAAAGGCAACCTCCCGCAAGCTGGCGCTCAGGCACCTGCGTTCTCGCTGGTTGGTGATGGCCTGGCTGACAAGTCGCTGCAAGACTACGCCGGCAAGCGCAAAGTGCTGAACATCTTCCCAAGCGTTGACACGCCAACTTGCGCGACTTCCGTGCGCAAGTTCAACGCCCAGGCCAACGAGCTGAACAACACCGTTGTGCTGTGCGTATCGGCCGACCTGCCGTTTGCTCAGGCGCGCTTCTGCGGTGCCGAAGGCCTGGAAAACGTCCAGAACCTGTCGACCCTGCGTGGCCGCGAATTCCTCGAAAACTACGGCGTAGCCATTGCTGACGGCCCGCTGGCTGGCCTGGCGGCACGCGCTGTTGTCGTCATCGACGAGAACGACAAAGTGCTGCACAGCGAGCTGGTTGGCGAAATCGCCGAAGAGCCGAACTACGAGGCGGTCCTGGCTGTCTTGAAGTAAGCGCAGCGGGGCCGCTCTGCGGTCCGCGCACGCAACAAGCAATACCCTGAAACGGCCTGGACCCTGCTCCAGGCCGTTTTCATTTAAAGTTCATCGCGTTAGCAACGTCAGCCCAAGGTAAATGCCCTGTAAAGCTGCTTTGCTAAACCGATATCAGTGCTTATCGTTCACCCTCCCAAGTCGCCGTTTCCGAACAAGGTTCGTTCAAGCCATGCAAGCTCCTGTCTCCCGCTCCCCCCGTCGCTGGCTGTTTGGCCTGCTGATCCTGGTCCTGGTGGCCCTGTTGGCCTGGTGGCTGTGGCCTGCCGCGTCGACGCCCAAGGATCAAGCCGGGCGCGCAGGCAAGAGCGGCCGGCCTGGTTTTGGCAGTTCTGCCGAGGCCGTGCCAGTGCGGGTAGAGCCGGTGCAGGTGGGCGACTTCCCGCTGTACTACAAGGCCCTGGGCACCGTGACCGCCAACAACACGGTCAACGTGCGCAGCCGCGTCGCCGGTGAGCTGGTCAAGGTCCACTTCAAGGAAGGCCAGCAGGTCAAGGCCGGCGACCTGCTGGCCGAGATCGACCCGCGCAGCTACCGCATCGCTTTGCAGCAGGCCGAAGGCACCCTGGCGCAGAATCAGGCGCAGCTGAAAAACGCCCAGGTTGACGTGGCCCGCTATAAAGGCCTGTACGCCGAAGACAGCATCGCCAAACAGACCCTGGACACCGCCGAGGCGCAGCTGGCGCAGTTCCAGGGCCTGATCAAGACCAATCAGGCCGCAGTCAGCGACGCCCGGCTCAACCTCGACTTCACCCAGATCCGCGCACCGATCAGCGGCCGCCTGGGCTTGCGTCAGCTCGACCTGGGCAACCTGGTCGCGGCCAACGACACCACGGCGCTGGTCGTGATCACCCAGACCGAGCCGATCAGCGTCGCCTTCACCTTGCCGGAAACCGAATTGACCACCGTGCTCGAGCGCTATCGCAGCGGCGCTGTTCTGCCCGTCGAGGCCTGGGACCGCAACGAGAGCAAGCTGCAGTCCAGTGGCGTGCTCGGCAGCCTGGACAACCAGATCGACACCACCACTGGTACTCTCAAGTTCAAGGCGAGCTTTGCCAACAAGGATCAGGCGCTGTTCCCCAACCAGTTCGTCAACGTGCGCCTGCTCGCCGACACCCTCAAACAGGTGGTCATGGCCCCAGCGGCTGCGATCCAGTTCGGCAACGATGGCAGCTTTGCCTATGTGGTCAACGCAGAGAGCAAGGTCAATATCCGCAAACTGAAGGTTGGCCCGAGTGATGGCGAGCGCAGTGTGATCCTCGACGGCCTGGTCGCCGGTGACCGCTTGGTACTGGAAGGTACCGATCGCCTGCGTGAAGGCAGCGCGGTAGAAGTGGTGGAGGACAGCTCGCAAGTACCGACCACCCCCGGTCAGCATCTGCAAGGCCAGGATGGCAGCGGCACCAGCGAGGCTGGCACGTCGGGCAAGGCGGGCGCATGAACCTCTCGCGGCTGTTCATCCTGCGCCCGGTCGCCACCACGCTGAGCATGCTGGCGTTGGTCCTGGCTGGCCTGATTGCCTACAAGCTGTTGCCGGTAGCGGCCTTGCCCCAGGTCGATTACCCGACCATCCGGGTCATGACTCTATATCCCGGTGCCAGCCCGCAGGTCATGACCAGCGCCGTCACTGCGCCGCTGGAACGCCAGTTCGGGCAGATGCCGGGCCTGACCCAGATGGCCTCGACCAGCTCCGGCGGCGCCTCGGTGCTGACCCTGCGCTTCAGCCTCGACATGAACATGGACGTTGCCGAGCAACAGGTGCAGGCCGCGATCAACGCCGCCAGCAACCTGTTGCCCAGCGACCTGCCAGCGCCGCCGGTTTACAACAAGGTCAACCCGGCTGATACGCCGGTACTGACCCTGGCAATCTCGTCCAAGACCATGCCGTTGCCCAAGCTCAACGATCTGGTCGATACCCGGGTTGCGCAGAAGCTTGCCCAGATCAGCGGTGTGGGCATGGTCAGCATTGCCGGCGGCCAGCGCCAGGCCGTGCGGATCAAGGTCAACGTCGATGCCCTGGCGGCCAACGGCCTCAACCTGGAAGACGTACGCACCTTGATCGGCGCGTCCAACGTCAACCAGCCCAAAGGTAACTTCGACGGCCCCACCCGGGTGTCGATGCTTGATGCCAACGACCAGCTGCGCTCCCCCGAGGAATACGCCAACCTCATCCTCGCCTACAACAATGGTGCACCGCTGCGCCTGAAAGACGTGGCTGAAATCGTCGATGGCGCCGAAAACGAACGCCTCGCGGCGTGGGCCAACGAGAACCAGGCCGTGCTGCTGAATATTCAGCGTCAGCCCGGCGCCAACGTCATCGAAGTGGTCGACCGCATCAAGGACCTGCTGCCGTCGATCACCGACAACCTGCCGGCAGGCCTGGATGTGATGGTGCTGACTGACCGCACTCAGACCATCCGCGCTGCGGTTACCGATGTACAGCACGAGTTGCTGATTGCCATCGTGCTGGTGGTGATGGTGACGTTCGTGTTCCTGCGCCGGGTCAGTGCCACCATCATCCCGTCGATTGCCGTACCGCTGTCGCTTATCGGTACTTTTGGTGTCATGTATCTGGCGGGTTTTTCCATCAACAACCTGACGTTGATGGCGCTGACCATCGCCACCGGCTTTGTCGTCGATGACGCAATCGTCATGCTAGAGAACATTTCCCGCCATATCGAGGAGGGCGAGACGCCGATGCAGGCCGCGCTCAAGGGCGCCCGGCAGATTGGCTTCACCCTGATCTCGTTGACCTTCTCGCTGATTGCCGTCCTCATCCCGCTGCTGTTCATGGCTGACGTGGTCGGCCGCCTGTTCCGCGAGTTCGCCATCACTCTGGCGGTGGCGATCCTGATTTCGCTGGTGGTATCGCTGACCCTGACGCCGATGATGTGCGCCCGCTTGCTCAAGCGCGAGCCCAAGGAAGAAGAGCAGAGCCGTTTCTATCGCGCCAGCGGCGCCTGGATTGACTGGTTGATCGAGCACTACAGCCGCGGCCTGCGTTGGGTATTGCGCCACCAGCCGCTGACCCTGCTGGTTGCCATCGCCAGCATGGTGCTGACCGTGGTGCTGTACATGGCCGTGCCCAAGGGCTTCTTCCCGGTGCAGGACACCGGGGTGATCCAGGGCATCTCCGAAGCGCCGCAGTCGACCTCGTTCGCCGCCATGAGCGAGCGTCAGCAAGCGCTGAGCAAGATCATCCTGCAGGACCCTTCGGTGCAAAGCCTGTCGTCCTACATTGGCGTGGATGGCGACAACGCCACGCTGAACAGTGGCCGCTTGCTGATCAACCTCAAAGCCCACGGTGAGCGCGACGTCAGCGCCACTGAAGTGATCGCACGCCTGCAGCCGCAAGTCGACAAGCTGGTCGGTATCCGCCTGTTCATGCAGCCGGTGCAGGACTTGAGCATTGAAGACCGGGTCAGCCGTACCCAGTACCAGTTCAGTTTGTCGTCGCCAGACGCCGACATGCTCGCCACCTGGAGTGGCAAACTGGTTCAGGCCCTGCAACAGCGGCCCGAACTGCGCGACGTCGCCAGCGACCTGCAAGACCAGGGCTTGCAGGTGTACCTGGTGATCGATCGGGATATGGCCAGCCGGCTGGGCATCAACGTCTCGCAGATCACCAACGCGTTGTATGACGCCTTCGGTCAGCGGCAGATTTCCACCATCTACACCCAGGCCAGCCAGTATCGAGTGGTCCTGCAGTCGCAGAACGCCGCCAACATCGGCCCGGCGGCGCTGGAGTCGATTCACGTCAAGGCCAGTGATGGCGGTCAGGTGCGGCTGTCGGCACTGGCACGTATCGAGCAGCGCCAGGCGCAGTTGGCGATCTCCCACATCGGTCAGTTCCCGGCGGTGATGATGTCGTTCAACCTGGCACCCGGTGTGGCGCTGGGTGAGGCGGTGGCGGCGATCGAGCAGGTGCAGCAGGAGATCGCCATGCCGATTGGCGTGCAGACCCGCTTCCAGGGCGCTGCCGAGGCCTTCCAGGCATCCCTGTCGAGCACCTTGTTGCTGATTCTGGCGGCTGTGGTGACGATGTATATCGTGCTCGGCGTGCTCTACGAGAGTTACATCCACCCGATCACCATCCTCTCGACCCTGCCGTCGGCGGCGGTCGGCGCCTTGCTGGCGCTGCTGATCAGCGGCAATGACCTGGGCATGATCGCCATCATCGGCATCATCCTGCTGATTGGTATCGTCAAGAAGAACGCGATCATGATGATCGACTTTGCCCTGGAGGCCGAACGCAACCAAGGCATGACCCCACACGATGCGATCTACCAGGCGGCGCTTCTGCGCTTCCGGCCGATCCTGATGACTACGCTGGCGGCGTTGTTCGGCGCGGTGCCGTTGATGCTTGCCACCGGCTCCGGCGCCGAGCTGCGCCAGCCGCTGGGGCTGGTGATGGTTGGCGGGCTGCTGGTCAGCCAGGTTCTGACACTGTTCACCACACCGGTCATCTACCTGTACTTCGACCGCCTGGCCCAGCGCTGGCGGCCACGCGATGACGCCAAGCAGGCGCAAGCATGAACCTGTCCGGGCCATTCATTCGCCGGCCGGTCGCGACCATGCTGCTGAGCCTGGCGATCATGCTGCTGGGCGGGGTCAGTTTTGGTCTGCTGCCGGTGTCGCCGCTGCCGCAGATGGACTTTCCGGTAATCGTGGTCTCGGCCAACCTGGCCGGCGCCAGTCCCGAGGTGATGGCCTCCACCGTAGCCACGCCGCTGGAACGCAAGCTTGGTGCCATTGCTGGCGTTACCACCTTGACCAGCAGCTCCAACCAGGGCTCGACCCGGGTCATCATCGGTTTTGAGCAGGGCCGCGACATCGATGGTGCCGCGCGGGAAGTGCAGGCGGCGATCAACGCCACCCGCAACCTGCTGCCCAGCGGTATGCGCAGCATGCCCACCTACAAGAAGATCAACCCGTCGCAGGCGCCGGTGATGGTCATCGCGTTGACCTCCAGCGTGCTGCAGAAGGGGCAGCTGTACGACCTGGCCGATACCATTCTGTCGCAGAGCCTGGCCCAGGTCAGTGGAGTAGGGGAAGTGCAGATCGGCGGCAGCTCGCTGCCGGCGGTACGCATCGCGCTCGAGCCGCAGCTGCTCAACCAGTACAGCCTGTCGCTGGATGAGGTGCGCACGGCGGTGAGCAATGCCAACCAGCGTCGGCCGATGGGCTTTGTCGAGGATGCGGAGCGCAACTGGCAGGTGCGCGCCAACGATCAGCTGGAAAAAGCCAAGGACTATCAGTCGCTGGTGATTCGCCAGAAGGACGGCGCCATCCTGCGTCTGTCGGACGTCGGTACGGTCACCGATGGCGTCGAGAACCGCTACAACAGTGGTTTTTTCAACGACCAGAGCGCGGTGCTGCTGGTGATCAACCGGCAGAACAACGCCAACATCATCGAGACCGTGGCGCAGATCAAGCAGCAACTGCCCGCGCTGCAGTCGCTGTTGCCCGCCAGCGTCAAGCTGGACATCGCCATGGACCGCTCGCCGGTGATCAACGCGACGCTCAAGGAAGCCGAGCACACCTTGCTGATTGCTGTAGTGCTGGTGATCCTGGTGGTCTATCTATTCCTTGGCAACCTGCGTGCCTCGCTGATCCCAAGCCTTGCGGTGCCAGTGTCGTTGGTCGGCACCTTTGCGGTCATGTATCTGTGTGGCTTCTCGCTGAACAACCTGTCGCTGATGGCGCTGATCCTGGCCACCGGGCTGGTGGTCGACGACGCCATCGTGGTGCTGGAGAACATCTCCCGCCATATCGAGAACGGCCAGCCGCCCATGCGCGCGGCGTTTCTCGGCGCCAAAGAGGTGGGCTTTACCCTGCTGTCGATGAACGTCTCGCTGGTCTCGGTGTTCGTCTCGATCCTGTTCATGGGCGGCATCGTGCGCAGCCTGTTCCAGGAGTTCTCGATCACCCTGGCGGCGGCGATAATCGTCTCGTTGATCGTTTCGCTGACTCTGACGCCAATGCTCTGCGCGCGCTGGCTCAAGCCCCACGAGCAACAGCCCAACCGCCTGCAGCGCTGGAGCGACCGCCAGCATCAGCGCATGGTCGCCGGGTACGACCGCAGCCTGGGTTGGGTCCTGCGCCATCGTCGCCTGACCTTGTTCAGCCTGTTGTTGACCATCGGCGTCAATGTGCTGCTGTATGTGGTGGTACCCAAGACCCTGATGCCACAGCAGGACACCGGCCAACTGATGGGTTTTGTGCGTGGCGACGACGGCCTGTCGTTCAGCGTGATGCAGCCGAAAATGGAAATCTACCGGCGGGCGCTGCTGGCTGACCCGGCGGTGCAAAGCGTGGCCGGCTTCATCGGCGGCAACAGCGGCACCAACAATGCCATGGTGCTGGTGCGCCTGAAGCCGATCAGCGAACGCAAGATCAATGCCCAACAGGTGATCGAGCGCCTGCGCAAGGAGCTGCCCAAAGTACCCGGCGGGCGCTTGTTCCTCATGGCCGACCAGGACCTGCAGCTGGGCGGCGGTGGCCGCGACCAGACCTCTTCGCAGTACCTGTACACCCTGCAGAGCGGTGATCTGGCTGCGCTGCGCGAGTGGTTCCCCAAGGTCACCGCGGCGATGCGCGCGCTGCCCGAGCTGACCGCCATCGACGCCCATGACGGTGCCGGCACTCAGCAGGTAACGCTGGTGGTCGATCGTGATCAGGCCAAGCGCCTGGGCATTGATATGGAGATGGTCACCACGGTGCTCAACAACGCCTACAGCCAGCGGCAGATCTCGACCATCTACGACAGCCTCAACCAGTATCAGGTAGTGCTGGAGATCAATCCCAAGTATGCCTGGGACCCAAGCACGCTGGAGCAAGTCCAGGTGATCACCGCCGACGGCGCGCGGGTGCCGTTGTCAGCCTTTGCCCGCTACGAGAACAGCCTGGCCAACGACCGAGTCAGCCACGAGGGTCAGTTCGCCTCGGAAGACATCGCTTTTGACGTGGCCGAGGGCTACAGCACCGATCAGGCCATGGCCGCGGTCGAGCGGGCAGTGGCCCGGCTGGGCCTGCCGGAAGACGTGATCGCCAAGCTTGGCGGTACCGCCGACGCGTTCAGCAAGACTCAGGAAGGGCAGCCGCTGATGATCCTCGGCGCCTTGGTGCTGGTGTATCTGGTGCTGGGGATTCTCTATGAAAGCTACATCCACCCGCTGACCATCCTCTCGACCCTGCCATCTGCTGGCGTGGGTGCACTGCTGGCGATGTACGTAACAGGCGGCGAGTTCAGCCTGATCTCGCTGCTGGGGCTGTTCCTGCTGATCGGCGTAGTCAAGAAAAACGCCATCCTCATGATCGACCTGGCTCTGCAACTGGAGCGCAACGAAGGCCTATCGCCGGAAGAGTCGATCCGGCGTGCTTGCCTGCTACGCCTGCGCCCGATCCTGATGACCACCATTGCCGCCATCCTCGGCGCCTTGCCGCTGTTGCTGAGCAATGCCGAAGGCGCCGAGATGCGCCAACCGCTGGGCCTGACGATTATCGGCGGGCTGGTCTTCAGCCAAGTGCTGACGCTTTATACAACGCCTGTGGTCTACCTCTACCTCGATCGCCTGCGTCACCGATTCAACCATTGGCGCGGTGTACGTACCGACGCTGCACTGGATACCCCGCTATGAATTTTGCCCAAACTCCGCTTCACCGTGCCTTGCAGCTGCTGGGCCGCGGCCGTGGCTCGCGCCTGTTTGGCGCCAGCCTCTGCGTGCTGATGCTCAGTGCCTGCACCTTGAGCCCGGATTACCAGCGGCCCGAGCTGAGCACGCCTGCCCAGTTCAAGCAGGCCGAAGGCTGGACTCAGGCCAAACCGTCGGATGCGATTGCCCGTGGCGCCTGGTGGGAGCTGTACGGTGATGCCCAGCTCAACAGCCTGGTCGAGGAGCTCAACCGCAGTAACCAGACCGTTGCCCAGTACGAAGCGCAGTATCGTCAGTCCACCGCATTGATCCGCAGCAGCCGCGCCTCGTTGTTCCCCAGCCTCGATCTGTCGGCAGGCAAGAACCGCTCGGCGCAGGGCACCGGTAGCAGTAGCTCGAGCCTGTCGAACAACAGCAGCGGTATCCGCAACACCTACACCACCCAGCTTGGGGTGAGCTGGGAGATCGACCTGTGGGGCAAGCTGCGGGAAACCCTCAATGCCAACGAAGCCAGTGCCGAGGCGAGCTTTGCCGAGCTGGCAGCGATGCGCCTGAGCTTGCAGTCGGAGCTGGTGCAGAACTACCTGCAACTGCGTGTGATCGATGAGCAGAAGCGCTTGCTCGAGGCCACCGTGGCCGCTTACGAGCGCTCGTTGAAGATGACCGAAAACCAGTACCGAGCTGGCGTGTCCGGGCCGGATGCGGTCGCCCAGGCGCGCACCCAGCTCAAAAGCACCCAGGCCGACCTGATCGACCTGATCTGGCAGCGCGCCCAGTATGAGAACGCAATTGCCGTGCTGATGGGCAAGGCCCCCGCGGACTTTGCCCTGGCTGACAGCAAGTCGATCCCGGCGCTGCCGCAGGTGCCGCTGGCGCTGCCTTCGCAATTGCTCGAACGGCGCCCTGACATTGCTTCGGCGGAGCGCAATGTTATGGCTGCCAACTCGAGCATCGGCGTGGCCCGCGCGGCGTATTTCCCGGACTTGAGCCTGAGCATGAGCGGCGGCTACTCAAGCAGCAGCTTCAGCAACTGGATCGAGCTGCCGAACCGCTTCTGGTCGGTCGGACCGTCATTGGCCATGACCTTGTTCGATGCCGGTAAACGCAGCGCCGAAGTGGACCGCACCGTCGCGGTGTACGACCAGACCGTGGCGCAGTATCGGCAGACCGTGCTCGATGGCTTCAGGGAGGTGGAAAACTACCTGGTCCAGCTCAAGGTCTATGGCGATGAAGCAGTCGTACGCCAGGAAGCGCTGGAGGCCGCACGCCAGTCGCTGCGCCTGACCGAAAACCAGTACCGGGCCGGCCTGATTGGCTACCTGGACGTGGTCAATGTGCAGGCCACTGCGCTGAGCAACGAACGCAGCGTGCTCAATTTGCTGCAAGGGCGGCTGATCGCCAGCGTGCAATTGATCGCCGCGTTGGGTGGCGGTTGGGATAGTCAGCAGGCGTTCAGCCAAGCGCAACAACAGGGCGAATCCGACTAGGGTTTGACGCCGTGAAAGCGGCGTTTTCCCCGGTTTGGACGCGCCCGTTCTGCATGCTGGCATTCTTATGGCCCAGTCCCGCGAAATGCCGTGCGTTTCGCCAAGGCTTGAGTACAATCAGCGGCTTTTCCGGGCCCTCCCTGCGCCCGATGCCGGAACCCCCATGCTAATCGGTAGTTATTCCCCCGCGCTGGTGTTGATCTCACTGTGCGTGGCTATTCTTGCGTCCTATACCGCTCTGGACCTGACCGGGCGCATTGCCACGGCCAAGGGGCGTGCCGTTCATCTGTGGATGTGCGGCGGGGCGCTGGCGATGGGCAGCGGGGTCTGGTCGATGCATTTCATCGGTATGCTCGCCTTCAGCCTGCCGATCGACCTGGGCTACGACCTGACTCTGACACTGGTGTCGTTGCTGATCGCGGTGCTGTCCTCAGGTTTTGCCCTGTGGTTGATCAACCAACCCAGCCTGCCTCTGCTGCAACTGGCCTGCGGCGCGTTGATCATGGGCACCGGCATCAGCAGCATGCATTACATGGGCATGGCCGCGATGCGCATGCAACCAGGGATCGATTACGATCCCCAGTTGTTCAGCGCTTCACTGGCGATTGCGGTATGTGCATCCGCAGCAGCGCTGTGGATCGCATTCCGCCTGCGCCGGCAGACCCCTTACGTGCGGCAAATCCGCGGCGCTGCGGCCGTGCTGATGGGCATTGCGATCGTTGGCATGCACTACACCGGCATGGCCGCGGCAAGCTTTCCTGAGGGCAGTTACTGCGGCGCGCTTGGCACAGGCCTGAAAGGCGATGGTCTGGTCTACCTGGTACTGATCACCACCCTCGCCGTGATTGCAGTGGCCTTGCTCACGTCGGTGCTGGATGCACGCCTGATTGCGCGGACTACCGAACTCGCCCGCTCGCTGACGCTGGCCAACCAGGAGCTGACCCAGCTGACCCTGCACGATATCCTCACCGGCCTGCCCAATCGCACGCTGTTGGCTGACCGCATCGAGCAGGCCATCGGCAAGGCGAGCGAGCAGGGCACCTGCTTTGCCCTGATGTTCATCGACCTGGACGGGTTCAAGCCAGTCAACGATGCCTTCGGCCATCATGTCGGCGACCAGTTGCTCAAGGCCGTGGCCGAGCGCCTGCGTGGCCACTTGCACAGCCAGGACACGCTGGCGCGCATCGGTGGCGATGAGTTTGTGCTGCTGGTCGAGCTGCAAGAGCCGGGTGACGCAATGGGCGTCGCAATCAAGCAGGTGAACCTGGTGTCGCGGCCGTATCGAGTGGCGGAACACGACCTGCAGTTGACTGCCAGTATTGGTATCGTGCTTTATCCAGGCAACGGCATGGATCAGCACGAGCTGCTGCGCAACGCCGATGCGGCGATGTACCACGCCAAAAACGCTGGCAAGAACGGCTACAGCTTTTTCGACGTCTCGATGAACAGCGATGCACGCCAGCAGTTGCAGTTGCTGCAGGACTTGCGTGTCGCGCTGCAACAGGGCCAGTTCCGCCTGCATTACCAGCCCAAGTTCGACGCCGTCCGGCGGGTGCCGATCGGTGCCGAAGCCTTGCTGCGCTGGGAGCATCCGCAACATGGCCTGCTGTACCCGGACCGCTTCATCAGCCTGGCCGAGAAAACCGGGCTGATCATTCCAATCGGTGAATGGGTGCTTGGCGAAGCCTGTCGGCAGATGCGTCAATGGCTCGAGCAGGGGCATAAAGACTGGCGCATCGCGGTAAATCTGTCGGCCATCCAGTTTTGCTACGCCGGTCTGGTCGACGGGGTTGCCCAGACATTGCAGCGCAATCAGCTGCCCGCCAACAACCTGACCCTGGAGATCACCGAGACCACCGCCATGCGTGACGCGGATGCCAGCCTGCTGGTATTGCAGAGGCTGTCCGATATGGGCGTGGATATTTCCATCGACGATTTCGGTACCGGCTACTCGAGCCTGATGTACCTCAAACGTCTGCCGGCCAATGAGCTGAAGATCGATCGCGGCTTCGTCCGCGACCTGGAGCATGACAGCGACGATGCAGCGATCGTCTCGGCAATTGTGGCTCTAGGCCAGGCGCTGGGCCTGCGTATCGTTGCCGAGGGTGTCGAGACCGACAGTCAGCAGGATTTTCTCACCCGTCTGGGCTGTGACTCGTTGCAGGGTTATCTGATGGGCCGACCGGTGCCGGCAGAGCAATTCATGGCAGGGCTCGCGCCGCGCGAAGCGCCTCGGGTCAGCTAGACCGCAGTGCGGAGGACAAAGGAGGGGATGAAAGCGGCCATTGCATCTTCGACAGCTTCAATGATGCGCTCGACATCGCTGGCGGCCATGATCGCGCTGCAGGGGATACCGGCGATGGCCAGCACGGTTTCGCCCGACTCGCGATCGAACAGGCGCACAATCATGCTGCGCGGGGCATCCATGCTGGCTTCAAAGCCCAAAGGATGGAAGTGCCAGCGCATCACCTGGCAAGCATTGGGAAACGTCATCTTGTTCATGCTTGCCTCCTCGACCTTGTGTAGGAAAGGGTTGAGTGTTGCGCTGTCAATTGGTGTCAAGGACTGTAACCTTAGCACCTGAGGCGGTAGTTTCTCGTACAAAAGATGACATTTATACCAATGCTTGACCTCGGTCACGGCTAGCGCATTGAGGCAAACGTTTTCGTCGGCATATTCAGCCCAACAAGCCCGCGGCGATATTGATGGTGATCCCCAGAATCGCCGTATTGAAGACAAAACCCACCAGAGATTGCGCCAGAACCACCCGGCGGATGCCGCGGTCGGCAACGCCGACGTCGGAGGTCTGGACGGCCACGCTGAGGGTGAAAGCGAAGTAGTGGAAGTCCCAGTAGTCCGGTTTGCGCTCGCCATCGGCAAAGCGCAGGGGCGGTTCTGGCAGTGCCGAGGTGTAGAACAGTCGCGCGTAATGCAGGCTGAAGATGCAGCCGATCAGCAGCCAGGAGCCGGCTACGGTCAGCCCGGTGTACAGGTAGTGCACCGTCAACTCGCTACCGTGCAGGTCTTGCCTGGCTGCCAGTTGCAGTACCACTGCAGCCAGGCTGGCAATTGCCGCCAGGCAGACCGCGAACAGCACCAGGCCGGCATTCTCGTCTTCGATCTGCGCGACCTGGCGAACCTTGGCCGGTGTGGCCCGCCAGCTGAGCCACAGCACCAGCAGCACATACAGCCAGACACCCAGGTTCCAGCCGGCCAGCAGGTGCTGGATCAGGGTTTCGGCCGGAATCAACCAGCCGCCAACCAGCCCGGCAAGGGTGGCGATCGTCAGGCGAGGGTGAGAGCGGGTCAGACGGTGCAGTGCCATAGGGCCTCGCTGGCAGGGGCGGTGAGCTTTACTTTAGCGCTTTGGGCTGGCGCGGTGCATAACATCGCAAGCGTCGGTGCACACGGGCACTTGCTGGTCAGCAACGGCGTGGTGTTTCCGGTACCATCAGGGCAGCTCGAAGGGCCAAACCTGTTGCATATCAAGATGATGGCATTGATTGCAGCTTGAAGTTCAAGGAATAGGATTCATGTTTTGACCGATTCTCTGCAAAACCCCCTGTTGCAGTATCTCGCCCGGCTGGCGCCTTCCAGTCAGCTGACCATGCGCTACATTCTGCAGGACGCCGCCGACCGGCTCGGCTTCATCGACTGTGATATCGCCGACGTGTCCTGGCACCGGCTTGAGCCTGGGCACATCATCGCCCTGGTCGCGGCGCTGCGCACAGACGGTTACGCGCCCAATACCTCTTCGCTGTACGTCAATGCCGTGCGTGGGGTGATGAACGAAGCCTGGCGCCAGGGCTTGATAGGGCATGAACAGCTGCTGCGCATGCGTGAGGTCAAACCGGCGACCGGCAGCCGGCTGCCGCCCGGGCGCAATCTGCGGCGCAGCCTGATTCGTGAACTGATGGATGCCTGCGCCGCCGACTCGCGGCCGCAAGGTGTGCGGGACGCTGCGATCATTGCACTGCTGTACGGCACCGGCATGCGCAAGTCCGAGTCGGTGGATATCAACCTGGCGCAGGTCGATTTCACCGAGCGCAGTTTGCAGGTAGTGGGCAAGGGCAACCGGCAGTTGGTCAAGTACGCACCGGCCTGGGCGTTCGAAAAACTCCAGGCGTGGCTGGACTTGCGCCGTGAGCAGCTACCTGTCGGCGAAGCCGATGATGAGTTCCTGTTCAATCGCATCCGCCGCGGCAACCACATCACCCGCGCGCGCATCACCAAGCATGCGATCTATTACATCGCTCGCCAGCGCGGCGCGCAGGTCGGGGTCAAGATTATGCCGCATGATTTTCGCCGGGCGTTCATTACCCGGGTCATTGAAGAGCATGATCTGTCGATTGCGCAGAAGCTGGCCCACCATGCCAATATCCAGACCACGGCGGCCTACGACCGCCGCGATGACAACGAGCGGCGCAGGGCGGTGGATCGGTTCGACTACTGAGGCGTTTGGCTATGCAGGTCAGGCGACGTCGATCAGCACGATTTCGCTGTCTTCCAGCGCCGTCACGGTCAGCACCGGCTCTTGCTCGATGGCCAGACCATCACGCGTCTCCACCCGCACGCCGTTGACCTCGATACTGCCTTTGGCGGGTACCAGATAGCCCCGGCGGCCTTCATCGAAGCTGTAGCGTGCGGTTTCACCGGCCCTTAAGGTGGCGGCTACCAATCTTGCGTCGGCACGGATCTGCAAACTCTGCTCGTCGCCGCTGCGACCGCTGGCCAGGGTCACAAAGCCTTCACCGCGTTCGCCTTTGGGAAACGGGCGAACGTCCCAGGCCGGTGCTGCGCCAACACGTTCAGGGATGATCCAGATCTGAAAAATCCGCGTGTCGACCTTCTCCAGGTTGTACTCGCTGTGGACGATGCCGCTGCCAGCACTCATGACCTGCACATCGCCGGCCTCGGTACGGCCCTTGTTACCCAAGCTGTCCTCGTGGCTGATCGCCCCTTCACGGACGTAGGTGATGATCTCCATGTCCCGATGCGGATGCGGCGGGAAGCCGCTGCCGGCGGCGATCAGATCGTCATTCCAGACCCGCAGGTTGCCCCAGTGCATGCGCGTTGGGTCGTAGTATTCAGCGAATGAAAAATGATGATGAGCATCGAGCCAGCCGTGATTGGCGTGGCCCAGGCTGGCAAAAGGTCTGAGGTGCAGCATGACAGTCGGCTCCCTGAATAGCGTTGGATGGACGCCATGATGCAGCTAAAAAGAATCGAATATAAGCGTAAATAACGGCTTAAAACCATCGTCTTAGCCGATGTATAGAGCTGCAGTCAATTATGCGATTCATCGGCTAATAGGCTGATGTGCAAGCAATTGCTGGCGATTTTTACGCGTTGCAGCCACCATAAGCCGATGTATTGATCGCACTGGAGTGACCGTGTCGCACGAGCTTCCCCAAAGCCCCGCCCAACTGATTCCACCTGCCCAGTTGCCCTGGTTGCGCCGTTTGGCCGCACGACTGTTGGGCCGAGGCTTGAGCCGGCTGCAAGCGCAGCACCGCGACTCGTGGTTTCTCGGCCACGCCACCGGGCAGCGCAGTGGCCATGTCGATGGCTTGCGCGAGGGCTTTGAGCAGGGCCGCGCCGAGGGTTATGAAGCCGGCCGGCAGGTACTGGTGATTCGTGATACCCGTCCAGAGCAGGGCGCAGGCCCCGGGCAGGACAACAACCTGTTCGACGACTGGCGTTTGCCGGTCACTGCTGAACTGAAAAAGCGTTTCAAGGCTGATGTTGCCCAGCGTCTGCCCGCAGCTGCACAGCCCAGCGCCGCGCAGTGGAAGCTGATCTTCAGCGACACACCGTCGACCTGTGTGGTGGCGGGCGCAGGCGCTGGCAAGTCGACTTCGCTGGTCTTGCGCATCTTGTTGTTGCGCCACTACCTGGGCTACGAGCTGGATGCGATGACCGTGGTGACCTTTACCCGCGAGTCACGGCTGGATTTCATCAAGCGTCTGCAGCAGGTCTTCGACCACTGGCAGATCAGCCTGGCGCCCGCTGCAGCCCGTGAGCTGGTGCGTACTTTTCATTCGCGTATCCTGCCGCTGGTGCGCAGCCTGCCGGGCTTTGGCCAGCTCCGCGCATTCGAGAACCTGGGCAACGACAACGAGGGTCTGAGCGAAGCCGATAGCAACCCATTCGATCTGCGCCTCAATGATGCCCAGCGCCAGCAACTGAACAGCTGCTACAGCGACCTGCTTGGGGGCAGTCCGCGCTTTGCCGAGCTGATCTCAGCTCTGCGCCGCGAGGCCTTGCAGCTCAAGCCGTTGGACCCGGATCACCCGGATGTGCAAAAGCGCGCGCAAGTGACCCAACTGGCTGCTCAGCGCGATGAAGAACTGTGTGATGTGATTGAGGATCTGTGGTTCGGCGCGGGCGCCTGGCCGATCAAGGGCATCGAGCCTTGCCGCGAAACGGTGCAGATCCGCGGTAGCCAGTTTCACGTGCACGGCCGCCTGGCTGGGCAGGACGCCCTGGTGGTACTTGGCTTTGATCCAAGCGAAAGCGCCCAGTACCAGCGTCGCGGGGCCAAGCTTACCGTCCGTGCAGAATGGGCGGTGAAGCGCACCCTGTTTCAAGCATTCTGCGATAAGCCACTGATTTGGCTGGATAACTACGCGAGCGCCAAGCGTTTGGCTGCCACTTTGGCAGGTGATGCGGTGGCTGGTCCGGGCTTTGAGTACAAGGTCAATGGCGAGCTTGCCCCGGCGCCTTTGCTCGATGCATTTGTCAGCGCCGCCGGCTTTATCGAGAACCTCGGCCTGGATGTCAGCGCCGCTGTGAGCGCCATGAGTTTCCCTCCCGGCGATAACGATGCGGTGTTTTTCGAGGCGCTGGCGTTGTTCTGGAAAGCGCTGGAGTCACATCTGTTGGCGCAGTCTCCACCGGTGATGAGCTACAACCGCATGTTCGCCTTGTTTGGCGAGAACAACCCAGAAAATCTGCGGCTGTTGCCCGATCCATTGCTGCGCCCGTTGGCGCACCTGATGATTGACGAGTTTCAGGATGTCTCGCCACAGATCGTCAGCTGGTTGCGAGCCAGCCTCGCGGAGATTCGACGGCGCGGCCCAGCCATGCATGTCGCACGCAACGCCCAGCATGCATCACTGATGTGTGTGGGTGATGATTGGCAGTCGATCTACGGCTGGCGAGGCAGTTCGCCCAAGTACTTCATCGAATTCAGCAAGACGTTCCCGTCGCCGGCGAACACGCGGGTGATGCTTATCGACAATTACCGCAGTCAGCAGCACGTGATCGATGCGGCAGAGCACATGGTCAAGGGCACCGCGGCGATCGCCGGTAAGAAAGCCCGGGCCAGTGGCCCCGCGGCAAGCCTGCCATTGTCGCCGGTCAAGGTGCTTGAGCGGGATGAGGCTGCGCTTGGTCAGACGGTGATCGAGCACTATAAACGCGGCGAATCAGTGATGATACTGTTTCGAAAAAGCAGCGATAAGCTTCTGATTTCAGAGCATATAAAAGAAGTATGCGCGATGGATGCGAGTGTGCCGGCAGCGCAACGTCGACTGCGTCAGCTGACCTACCACAGCGCCAAGGGGCTGCAGGCCGATACGGTATTCATGCTCGGGGACTGTCAGTATCTGACCAGCTCTCCATACAAGAATCAGGTCTATCGTCTGGCTGGGCTAGGCCGCGCCGGTGATGCGCAGGCATTTGATACGGCGCAGAAGGAAGAGGTGCAGCGGCTTGCCTATGTCGCCATGACCCGAGCGGTCAGACACTGCTATTGGCATGTCGAAGCGGCCCGCAGCGAAACCGCAAAACTGCCGCGGGCGGCTACCCAGGTAGATGGCCGGCAGGCCTTCTTCGAAGACCTGCGCGGCAGTTAGCAGCGTCAGGCGGTGGTGCTTTCCAGGCTCCGGGTAATGCTCTCGAACAAGCCTTGCTCAACGGCTTTCTGCTCCAGTAGCAGTGCATCGATCGCGGTTTGATACTGAGCCGAGTTCAGCGGGATCCTCAGCAGATTGCCGCTTGTGTCCAGCAAGGGTAGGCCCAGCGCCGTCTGCAATGTATTGATGACCGATGCCGAGAGCTGGGTGACCGGCTCGTTGCTTTCGTCCAGGCAGTAGTCGATGTAGTCGAGCCCGGCACGCCAGTAGTCGGTCAACGCCAGGAACTGATCAGCGTTTTGCCGGCGCACGCTATGTTCCCACGCTGGTTGCTCCAGCAACCAGCTGTGCCGGGCCTGAGTGTCCAGATCAAGGCGGCGGACTTCGTTGGCTACGTTGCTGCGGATTTGCGCGTTGAGCATCGCTATCTGTTCGTACAGCATGCCGCTGCTCGGTTCCGGATAGTCGAGAACGGGCGCCAGTTGCTGACGCAAGGCCAGGCGAATCTCGATGTCGTCGATCAGCCCTGCATGCAGCTCCAAGTCCGGTGCGGCGTTGACGTCGTCGAGCGGGTCCAGCGCTGGCAGGTTGACCTCGTCACCGGTGAGGTCGGCTTCTTGCAGCGCGGCCTTGCGCAAGGTGCGACGCAGCGCGATGCGGTCGGCCAGCGCGTCGACCTGAGCACGCCTGAACAACTTGCGGTAGAGCTGCAACTGAGTTGCCAGAGGGCTTTCACTGCGGCTGGCAAGGTGAGTGAGTACTTCGATTTCCAGTGCACTGAAGCCATCCGTGCCGGCATCCCCACACGTTGGCGGGAACGCCTGGGCGACCTCGTCGAGCGATTGACGCAGCGCGCTGTCTGCCGCAGCTTGCTCGAGCAATGCCCAGACGCGCTTGGCCAGCGCCTCAGGCTGACGACGCGCTTCGGCAGACTGCACCAGTCGTTCCAGCACCCCGGACAGTTCAGTGTTCTCGCCATGCTCGAAGAGTGAGATCCAGAGTTGCTCCTGTGCCGGCGTGGCATTGCCTCGCCAGAACATTTGCCACTGCGCCACCTCTGCCTCGTGCTCGTAGGCGTTGACACCGATGTTGAGCAAGCGCGAGCGTGTCTCTGCCTCCAGGTTGTTATAGTTGAAACGCCAGATTCGCCCCGGCAAGCCCGCACCCAGGTCTCGAGCGTACGGCGTGCGCATCACCGCCGCGAGGTCCGGTACGGTGTGGATCCGATTGAATGACAGTTCCAGCTGGCGCAGCTGGTACTGTGGCTGGCTCATGAGGGTGGTCAAGCCCGGTGGCCAGGCCTGCAACTGACAGTGGCCCAGCGACAATTGATTCAAACGTGCCATGTAGCTCAAGTCAGGCGGCACACCCAGCGGGTTGAAGTCCAGATGCAGGGCCTGCAGGTTGATCAGGTTCTGGAAGGCCTCGGCCAATGCCTGATCGAGGACGATGCGGTTGTTGCTCAGTCTCAGTGCGTCGAGCCGCAGGGTGGCCAGAAAGGTCATCTGGGCATGATCCAGAGTGAGCTGGTTATAACCCAGATCGAGAATGCGCAGGCGACGCATGGCCCCCAGAACTTGATGTGCAGTGGTAGAGAGTTCACTCAGGGCGCAGCCGGAAATCTTCAGCTGGATCAGATCCGGAGCCCCACGCAGCGCGGTAAAAATCGCTTCGCCGGGCAGTTGCGGATGGCTAATCAAGGTCAGTTTTTCCAGCTTCGGGAAGTTTGCAAAGAAATCGGCGTGAAGTCGTTGCAACTGCAGACCGTCGATTTTCAACGAGCGAATGTGCGGGAAACGCGCGGTCAGTACCGGCAGCTCGGCCAAGCGAATGTGTTCAAGTCTCAACGTGCCGCGCTCGGCACCACCTTCACGGCGCCAGGAACGTTTCAACACCTCGGCGCAGTGCTGGCGCTCGTCACGTTCAAGGATGTCCGCTGCGGCATTGGTCCATCGTGCCAGTTCATGGTGCAGGGTCCGCTGCTCGGTTTGCAGCTGCTGAATGGCTGCTGCGAGGTTGTCGCCCTGGGCCAGTTCGGCTTGTAACTGGTTGATTTGGCTGCTGTCCAGCTCTGGGTATAGGGCTTGCAGTCGTCGTGCTGGAGTGGTTCCGCGCGGTCGTGGTACACCGCGACCACTGAGGGGATAGCCGATCCGCCCGTCTGCCAGGCGCAGTGGTGAACGCACGCGCGAGGGTAGCGGCTGTTGCCCGATCAGCTTGGCAGCCTGGGCACGGTCAGCTGCTGCCGCGCTGAACAGCTGCATGCCACGCAGTTCAGGTTGGCGGGCTTGCAGACCCTCGATCAACAGGCTGGTGTCGGTGTTGGCGAGAAACGGGCGATACAGGCCAAGAATCGCCCGATCGAGGCGCGCGCGTGCCTGCATCAGGCGTGCCTCCTCAAGCACACGCAGCGGAATACGCCCCGATTGAGCATTCATCTGCTGGCGTTCGACGCTGCTGGCGTGTGCTTCGATTTCTTCTGCAGCCACTCGGGGCAGGCCGGCAAATTGTCCGCGCAGGCGCGTGACCGCGGTCGTGGCTGGTGCCTGAGAACCGGGGTAAAGTTTGTCGAACACGTCCTGACGGCTGGCTTCGAGGTTGTCGGCCAACTGGTTCTGCAAGGCTTGCGCGCGCTCTGTTTCGGTCACGCTGGCGTCACTCAGGACGCTGGCATCTTCCATCTGCGACAGAACGACCTCGGCCAGCTCGCCGTTTTCCAGTTCACTGCGGCTGATCTGGATCACCACTTCACCCAAGGCTTGCGCCTGGGCTCTGTAGAAGGTCGACGCCCCCCAGCGTTCGCTGCCTTCGAAGACCTGAATGACATGATCCTGCGGCCAGCGGTGTAGCTGCACCAGCTCGGGCAGGGCGAAGTTGTAAGAGGCCGCCAGAGTGCGGGCGTTGCGTACGCTATCAATGATCTCGCTGACTTGTCGATCGGCTTCAAGGCGGGCCAAGGCATCTTCGAGCAGTGACGGCATCTTCTCGCCTGCCACATGCACGCGTTGCAGCACGCCGTCGTCAAGCCCCGTGCTGCGCCAGGCGCTGTCGAGGTCGGACGCACTCAATGATTCAGCCAAGCGGCCAAGCCGGCGCAGCAACGTCGGGCGATCCCACTCCAGTGGCGATTCGTGGGCCAGCCGCCAGGCTCCGCCGGCGCTACGCTCGAGCGCCGGTGAATACGCCTGGCGATTCTGCGGATGCAGTACCCGCCAGGCATCGTCCGCAGCTTGCTCCGTTTGATAAAGTGCTTGATCGATGCGTACGTAGGTCCGCCCGTCGAGGTGATACAGTCCCGCTTGATCGGGTGCCTGCAAGGCAGATATCTGGATGTCGCTGGCGTAGCCGGACAGGCTCGCATGCCAGAGTCGTTCTTCATCGCCCACGCGGATACTCTGCATTGCGTCGATAAAGCCGGAGGCCTTGAGGACAGCGCCACCGCCGCCGATTGCGCCGACGACCGCAATATTGAGCAGGACCGATTCCAGCTGCGCGATGGCCTCGGCGTTGTCGCCGTCTTCCCAGGCACTGATGCCCTGGAAAACACTGCCCATGATCTGCGCTGCGCCCAGCGTAAGCATGAGCGGGTTTAGCACCGGGATGAAGAAGGCGGCTACGTTAAGTATCGTCATGCCCATGTCCAACCAGTGGAGCAGTTGTTTCTCGCGCACGTTGGCGTCGATGTCGGCAGTGGGCACGGCAATGCTGCGCGCATCGCTCTTGAGCCTGGCCACGTGCCTCGCTTCGAGGGTTGACCAGGGTTGGCTGGGCAACGGCGTGAAGACGATATCCAGATGAACCGATCGCCGTGGGACCAGCGCCTGCCCGTCGTGGTCCTCGCTGTTCTCGTACAGTGCCCGCATGAGTTTGACCTTTAGCTGCGGTTGCTGGCTCTGAGGGACAAAAGCGAGCAAACGCTTGCGCACCTGCGGGTCGAGCAGTGCCTGCTTGAAGGCAGTGAAACTGTCTGCGATCGATGCATATTCCCTGATCTGATCTGTTGTCCCGGGGATGTACAGTATGGCCGGGCCGCCCTCGGCACTTCCCGCCCGAGAGATGAACATGACTTCGTGGATCGGTACGCCCAGCAGCAGGATCTGCGAGCATTGCAGTGCTTGGTCGGCGCTGGCGTTGTCAGCACTCAGCGCGTGCGCTGCGGCGGCGTTCTGACTGCTCAGCAGGCCTTTGAGCGAGGCAATGCGTGCCTGCAGTCGAAACTCGTCGCGGCGCGCCTTGATCGCGGCATCGCGGATCTGGCTGGCCTGCGTGCCGTCATAGACACTGCTCAAGTGATCTTGAAACTTCTGGCCCAGATCCAGCGCCCGGCAGTGCCCGATGAAGTCGGCAAGGCTCAGTTCCGGCAGGCCAGTGATCTGCTCTGCGCTGCTCTGCAGCCGGCTCAGGCGCGTGGTGTCCTCAAGCCCTTCAAAATTGTGCAGGGCAGCTTCAAGCAAACTGCGCAGTTGTGGTTGACCTTTGGCAATCACCGGCAACGGCGTGGTTGGCACGCTCGGCCCACCCGGCGGGACGGTCGGTTGCTCGACCTGCGTGGCTTGATAGACATACTGTGCCTGGTCAACCGAAGTGCTGATCGCAAGCCGCTGTTGCAGTAGCGGGCGGCAGAAGGTACTGATGCCCTTGAGCGGACTCAGCAACGCTTTCAGCATCTGCTGGCTGCGGTCGCGCTCAGCAACTGCCCGGCGAATGGCATCCTGCTCGATGGGCAGGGCCTTGGCGTACCACGGGTAAGGTGCGCCCGTGGAATCCAGATAGTCCTTGCGTGCGCGGGTGAGCACCTGTTTGACATGGTCAGGGTGCAGCTCCTTGCTCCAGGCGGGCAGGCTACGGACGATTTGCGCGTGATGAAACGGGGGGTTGCTCATGGTCGCACTCCTGTCGAATTGGAGCGCCATCGAACCCTACGGCAGATCGGCCCTGGCGGTATATAACGCTGTTCAGGCGCGACGTCTGTAGCCGGCTGGCGATCCCGGCAAAGGCGATTATGCTTGAGCTTACCTTGCTGCGATCCGAGGCGGTCTGCTTCGTCGTGCTTCGCGCAACCGTGATCCAAGAAAAGCCCAAGGGCCAGGGTGCGGTGCTCGACTGTGTAGTACTCCGGCCTACTCATGCACGACGGAGGCAACCCATGGCGGCGATCAACAGCACCTCGACGGGCAGCGCGCCCAAGCACAGCATTACCAAGGAGGAGCGCAAGGTCATCTTTGCCTCGTCCCTGGGCACAGTCTTCGAGTGGTACGACTTCTATCTTTACGGTTCGCTGGCGGCGATCATCGCCAAGCACTTCTTCGCCGGTGTCAACGAAACCACGTCGTTCATCTTCGCGCTGCTGGCCTTTGCTGCAGGCTTTGCCGTGCGCCCGTTTGGCGCAATCGTGTTCGGCCGCCTCGGCGACATGATCGGGCGCAAGCACACGTTCCTGATTACCATTGTGATCATGGGGGTGTCTACCGCAGTGGTCGGGCTGTTGCCCAGTTACGCGACCATCGGTGTAGCAGCCCCGGTCATTCTGATTACCTTGCGGCTGTTGCAAGGCCTTGCGCTGGGCGGTGAGTACGGCGGCGCCGCGACATACGTTGCTGAGCACGCACCCAAGGGCAAGCGGGGTTTCTTTACCGCCTGGATCCAGACCACCGCGACCATGGGCCTGTTTCTCTCGCTGCTGGTGATCCTTGCCTGTCGTACGGCGCTGGGTACCGAGGCGTTCGAAGCATGGGGTTGGCGTATACCGTTTCTGCTGTCGATCGTGCTGCTGGCTGTCTCGGTGTACATCCGCCTGCAGCTCAACGAGTCGCCGGTATTCCTCAAGATGAAGGCTGAGGGCAAGCAGTCCAAAGCACCGCTGACCGAATCGTTCGCCCGCTGGGATAATCTGAAGGTGGTGATCATGTCGCTGCTTGGCGGCACTGCGGGGCAGGCGGTGGTGTGGTACACCGGGCAGTTCTACGCGCTGTTCTTCCTGCTGCAGACCCTGAAGATCGACCCGCAGACGGCCAATCTGCTGATTGCTGGCTCGTTGTTGATCGGCACCCCGTTTTTCATCATCTTCGGTAGCCTGTCCGACCGCATCGGCCGCAAGAAAATCATCATGGCCGGTTGCATCATTGCGGCGTTCACCTACTTTCCGATCTTCAAGGCCCTGACTCAATACGGTAATCCGGACGTGTTTGTCGCCCAGGCGCAGAACCCTGTGGTGGTGATTGCCGATCCTGAGCAGTGTTCGTTCCAGTTCGATCCGGTGGGCAAAGCCAAATTCACCAGCTCTTGCGACGTGGCCAAGAGCTTGCTGGCCAAGCGTGCTATTCCCTACCAGAACCAGCACGCCGAACCTGGCAGCCTGACCCAGATCCAGATCGGCGAGCGGCAGGTGCCCAGTTTTGATGGCAGCAGCTTGGCCAGTGCTGACTTCAAACTCCGCAATGACGCGTTCACCGCCACTCTCGGCGCAGCCTTGAAAGAAGCCGGCTACCCGGAAAAAGCCGACCCGAACAAGATCAACTATCCCATGGTGCTGTTGCTGCTGACGATTCTGGTGATCTACGTGACCATGGTTTACGGGCCGATTGCCGCCTGGCTGGTCGAGCTGTTCCCGGCGCGCATCCGCTACACCTCGATGTCGCTGCCGTATCACATCGGCAACGGCTGGTTCGGTGGTTTTCTGCCGACCGTGGCGTTCGCCATGGTCGCGGCCACGGGCGATATCTACTATGGGCTGTGGTACCCGATCATCATTGCGCTGATGACGGCGGTGTTGGGGATCCTGTTCCTGCCCGAAACCAAGGATCGGGAAATTACCTGACGCCCTGGGACTGCCTGCGGGAGCGGCCTCGGCCGGCTCCCGTCGGGCCTCGGTTCAGGCTATGTCAGCGCGTAACGTGAAGGCGTAAGCGGTGTCGACTGGCGCACGGTCAATGCGCCGCGCAGCAGATTCGAAGATGAACTCGAACGTGGGCTCATACAGGCCATCGCGCAGCACGGCACCGGCCAGTACCTCAACCTGGTACCAGCCGTTTTCCAGCTCGATGATCGGCCGGTTGCGCATTTGATAGCGCGCCAGTAGATCGCCCATGGTCTTGTTGGTGAAATGCTGCAGAATCCGCCAGGTGAACAGCATCACCGCACGATTTTCCACCCGTAACCAATAACCCTCTCGGCGGTGTTTGAGCTGGCTACCTGGCTGGAGCAGGGCGGCGCTGACTTCATCAAGGCTGAAGATAACGGTATAAGGCAGGTTTTCGATGCCGGCCAGAGGCAGCACCACGCCTTCCAGCACTGCCCGATCCCCGCTGTCAGTGTGGGTAAATTCATAGGCAAGGTCGTCGGGCAGGCCGTTTTCTTCCTTGAAACGGGCGAGCAGCTGGATGTCGCCAAGCAAAAAATAATCAATCTGATCGTTGAGCACTTCGTTGAATTCGTAGCGCATGGGTCATTCCTTGCGTTGACGACGCTGGTGCTCAGTGGCGCTGAGCGATCTGGATCAGGTTGCCGCAGGTGTCATCGAACACGGCGACGGTGACCGCGCCGAGGTCGGTAGGTGGTTTGGTGAAGGCGACACCGGCTGCGCAGAGGCGGGTGTACTCAGCCTGGATATCCTTGACCGCAAATGAGGTGGCGGGGATCTGGTCCTGGCGCATGGCGATCTTGTAGGCTTTTGCCGCCGGGTGGTCGTCAGGCTCGAGGAGCAATTCGACGCCGTTGGGAACGTCAGGCGAGGTCAGGGTCAGCCAGCGATGCCGACCCATGGGTACATCTTCTTTGGGGGCAAAACCCAATACGTAGTGATAGAAAGCCAAAGCCTTGGCCTGATCGTCGACAAGAATACTGGTGACCACAATCTTCATGGGGCACATCCCTCTGTGACGCTATTGTTTTTATTCAAGTAAAGACGCTCGGGTGAACTTCACCAGTGCGTCTTTCAAGTAGAGGCAGCGCCGCTTTGCCGAGTTCCCTGGCGGCTGCACAATAGCGTTGCAGTAGCGTCAGCTGGACTGGGCGACGTGCCCGTCCAGCTCGTCGAGGTTGTCTTCTTCGCCAGGCATGGCGGTGATCACACTGAAGTCGCTGATTTCGATCTCGCCTTCGCCGTAGCCCAGCAGGTGGAACGAGAAGGCCTTGCGTACACTCGGGTTATCGAAATCGAACTCCAGAACCATGGGCTCGTCGGCGGTCGCGACCATTTGTTCCGGCAGGCCGACTTGCACGTCCTGTTCGAACTCCTTGGCCTTGAGCTGCAAGTGCGCGACATGGGCCGGGTCCAATGCGCGAACCTCCAGGCGAATGCGCGTGCGCGAACCTTCGGGCATTTCCAGGTACTGCGCGCCGATGAGGTTGTCTGTCCAGTCATTGTCGGCGTGTTTGCCCAAGGCGATGCGGTTGGTACCGCCAAACTGGTAGCGCAGGTTCAGCGGGCTTTGCAGCAGCGAGCGGTCAAGGGTGGTGGCCAGATCGGCCAATTGCTGGCCGACGTCGTCGCTGCTCGGGCCGAGGTATTTGGCCGTGTCGGCAATGAACCCAGTGCTGGCGTAGTTGCGGCAGCGCTGCTGGAAGTCACACTCGGTATAGGTGCCTTGGCCGTTGTGGTAGCGCAGCATGCCGTTGGTGAACGAGATCATCTCGCGACCGCTATCGTACTCGCGGAACAACGAGCGGCCGCCCAGGGCCGCCGGGATCGGCAATTCGAAGTAATCGAGAATCGACGTGGTCAGGTCGACATGCCCATAGGTGCCGTTCTTTATCTGTGGCAGGCTGGCCTGTTCCGGCGCCAGGGTCAGGTTGAAGCCCCAGGAGGAAGCCAGGCGCACACCGTCGATGCCATGGGATTCATCCGAGGTAATCACGACCAGCGTGTCCTTGAGTACGCCCTCGCGCTCCAGCGTATCGAGAAACGCGCCCAGCGCATCGTCCAGATACGCTACTGCCGCCTGCTTCGGGCTGTCGAAGCGCTGCAGGTAGTCCTCAGGTGCTGAGTAGGGCTGATGAGTGCCTACCGTAAGCAGGTTGAGCATCCACGGCTTGTTCTGTTTGCGCAGTTGGCTCAGGTAGGTGTGAGCGCCTTCGAAAAACGCGCGGTCGTCCTTGCCCCAGGGGAACTCCAGATAGTTGGCGTTGCTGAACCACTCCAGCCCATGCACATCTTCGAAGCCAATGTGCGGCATGACCCGGTCCTTGGCCATGAAGCGCAGTCCGGCGCCCTGCAGAAAATGCGTGCTGAAACCCGCTTGACGCAACTGCGCGGGCAGGCAGGCCTGGTTGCGTTGCTCCTGGGTCAGCAGTTCGACACCCTTGGGGGTGCCGTTGGCGAGCTTGTCATAGTCGCCGCAGAGCATCGCGTATAGCCCGCGGATGGTCTGGTGGGTGTGCAGAACGTAATCCGGAGTGTTCATGCCACGCTCGGCCCAGCGGCTGAGGTTGGGCATCAGCTCCTCGTCAAAACGGCTGTGCAAGGCCTTGCGGTTGGCGCGCACGTAAGCGCCGGGAATCCCCTCCAGGGTGATCACCAGGACGTTGCGGGCGCTGCCAGGGCCATCGAGCAGCCGCGGCGCGTTGAGGTCGGACTGGGTCAGACCGGCGCTTTCCAGCACCGGGACCGGCAGATTGTCGCCAAAGTGCTTGTTTGCCTTGCGCTGCAGATCACCCGCGCCTGCCGAAAGCAACTGGTGGGGCAGGTTGAATTGGCGCCACTGGTCAGCGTCGGACGGTAGCAGGTGCTGGCCGGCCCAGTGCGTGCCAAGCAACAGTACTGGCAGTGCCCAGGCTTTGCGCGGCAATGCCTGCGGCACGGCGCCGCGCGTCAGCCAGATGCTCGCCAGCCAGGCCACTACGGCTGCCAGCAACACCCAGGGCAGCCAGGCGTGGGCGAGGGCGCCACCGGTGGAGTTTTCCATGAATTGGGGGTCGAACAGATAGTTCAGGTCGGCGCTGGCCGGCAGCCTGCCTACCGCGCTGACCAGCTCCGCCGAGGCCACCAGCAGCGCTGCCCAGGCGATCAATACGGGCATCACCAGCCACCAGGCGCAGCGGTGCAGAGCCAGCACCAGCAAGCTGCCAATGGCCAGATCGGATAAGTAACCAAATGGGTTGGACCAGCCCAACAAAGCGCGCACGCCCAAGGGGATCAGCAAGACCAGTACGGTCAGCGCCCACAACCGTGCGCGGGGGTGGCCGAGTATAATTTTCACCAAAGCGTCCTTCCTGCCATCAAACCGTCACACAAATCTGTTGGATGATAACAGGCGTAGCTCGGCGAGGCCGGATTGGACAAGGCAAGTAACCAAAACGCGGGTCGCCGAAGCGCCCGCGTGTGCTTGCCGGATCAGAAGTAGTAAGGGAATTTCAAGCTGAAGGAAAAGTCTGGCGAGTCGTCAGTCAGGCCGATCGACAGGTTTGGCACGATGGTCAGGTTGTCGGTCGCAGCCAGGGTCATGCCGATGTTGAAGTTGGCAGCGTTGTAGTCGCTGTTGCTGATCGACTGCCAGTCGCCACCGTCAGGCTTGATCTTGCTCTTGCTGGCAAACTGGTCCGATACCGAGAAGGACATACTCATCTTCTCGTTCAGGGCAAAGGCGATACCGGCACCGATCTGCCACGAGTTGCCCAGTTTGACGTCGCCCGGCACCCTGCTGTTGGCCTGGGCACTGATGTCGCTGAACGAGTCTTCCATGTTGTAGGTGTAAGACAAGCTACCGAACAGCACCGCCGGGTCGAAGGTCTTGACCAGCGAGATGCCCGGCGTGATCGCCCATACGCCGTTGCCGGTCGGCAGGCTTTCGGGCACCGACAGGTTGTCGTTGGTGGGGTCGTTGACCAGCTTGATGCCGTACGGATCCTTGCCGGTCGGGGCTTTGACTCGCAGGGTGAATACCGCGTCCGGCCAATCTTCCGATTCATCGAGGAATTTGTAGGCAACGCCGACGTTGACATCACCTATGGTCGGGTCGCGCGTCACGGTGGCATCCGAGGTGACGGGGCCGGCTCCGCCAGCGCCGCCTGAGGAGTAGGTCGACTCGCGGTACACCACTGGCACGTTTATATCGAACTGCCAGCGCTGATCGAGGTTGTAGCGCGCCGTCAGGTCGAGGGTCCAGTTGTCGGCCTTGATCCGGTCCAGGTTGATGTTGCCGAGGAAGATCGAATCCAGCGCGAGGAAACCATTGAGGGTTAGTGCGCGGGTGTCGTAGTGGGTGTAGGTGATGCCGGTTTCGACGCTGAACTTGCCGCGGCCAAAGAAGCCGCTGGCCTCGTCATACAGGTTGGAAACGCTCTGCGCCGGCTCCGAGTCGTCCTGCAGAGACTGCCCGTACGAGCTACCGGATGCACCTGGCGCGCCGGCGGCCACGCTCTGGCCACCTTTGACCGATTCGGCAGGGGAACGGGTCAGGCGCTTGGGCGGTGGCGCGGCCGGGGGCGCGGCTTCAACCTGACGCACTCGTTGCTCAAGCACCATCAGCGCATTCTGCTGCGCCTCGTAGCGCTGTTTGAGCTCGATCAGTTCTTGTTTGAGCGCTTCGACCTGAGGGTCGGCAGCGGCGTAAAGCAATGTCGCCGGAGTCAGGCTACTCAGACAAACGATAGCTCTGATCGTGGTCAATCGATGCATGGGTTAGCCGTCCCTTCTGACTACATGTGATGAGACAGAGCGTAGATCAGAATCCTAGAGTGCGAATGCCTTTGAGCTGGTCCAGATTACCGTTCATGGCACCCGCGCCGGCGACGTTGTCACGCAGCACGACATTGAGCGAGGTGATGTTGCGAACCTGGTTGCCGGCGCCGAGCAACGTGGTGTTTTGCATCAGTCCACCTTGGGCCAGGCGTTGCACTGTACTGCCCTGGTTGTTGCCTGCGGCGATGTTCAACTGAATTCCGGAACCGCTTGAAGAAACGCTCAACGAGCCTGCGCCGTTGGCGCCGACCAACTGCGTGCCGGCCGCTAATACCTGGCCTTGGGGTTCGCTGGCAGGAGCCTGGTTGCCGCGGCTGACATTGATATCGACATCGTTGTAGGCGGTGTTGTGATCGCCAGCGGTACGCACTACCTGAGTGACCCCGGTGGTGCTGTTGAGTCCGTTGCCGCCTGTCACGGTGCCAGTGCCAGGGGCTTGCGTCGAAGCTGTGCCGGTGCCTTTTTCGTCAATCAAGGACACATAGAACTGCGGCTTGATGGTGGATTGCTGGATCTGCATCGACGAGCGTGCGCCGATCACCTCGCCTTTGGCGTTCTCCCAGGTGCTGCTCATGATCAGGCCAAAGCTGACAATGCGCCCCGGCAGCACGTAGCGGCCGCGCAGGTTGGCCAGTTCCTGGTCCTTGAGTTCGATCGGTTGCAGTACCTGGGCATGGCTTGGCAGGCTGGCGGCGAGGCAGGTCAGTGCCAGCCACAGTGGAATCTTCATCGCGTGCTCCCGGAGCTTGCTGCCCCTGTTGTTAGTGTTAGAAGAAGTCGCTCTGGATAAAGCCGAAGTCCATCAACTCGGCGTCTTGCAGCGGGGTGAAGCCATTGACGCGGCTCTTGGCGGTCAAAGGTTGGGGTGGGTCGAGCAGGGCATTGCTCTTGTCGTAGCCCTGGCCAATGATGGCGAAGATGATGCCGTTCCAGCCCTTGATGAAATCTTCGGTCTTGTAGCGTTTGTGGCCCAGGACCGGGTCGCCGATATAGACGAAGCCCTTGTCGACCTTCTGCATCACCACGAAGTGCTTGTAACCGCGGATATCCATCAGCACCACGACCGGGATACGGATGCTGTTCAGGGTGTCGGTGGTGACGCGGTAGCCGCGAGCGCGCATGCCCAGGCTTTCCACATAGCGCTTCATGTCCAGCATCGAGAAGCCTTGCACGCGGACGATGTCCTGATCGGCGTGGGCGAGCATGCCCTCGATGATCTGTTCTTCGTTGACGTCCAGCCAATAGGCCTGGCGCAGAATGGTTGCCAACGCTGCTGCGCCGCAGCTGAAGTCGGTCTTCTGCTGCACCAGGTCAGCGAACTTGCGCTCGCGAACACTTTGAATGGGTTTGTACACCACCGCACCATTGGGCAGCACGGAAAGTGGCATTTGCGCCGCTTCACTCAGGCTGGCCAGGCAAAGCAAACACGCCAGGGCGATAATGCGCATGATCGGGCCTTCTGCTTCGGGTGAGAAAGGCCCCCTTGGCAGGGGGCCTTCGAGGCAACACTCAGAACGAGGTGTTGGAGATTGCCAGCGAGTTGCTTTGCTGGTTGCCGACACCGGATGCGACGTTGACGCCCAGGTTGCCGCTGCCGCCGTTGACCGAACCGCTCAGGGTAGCGGTGTTGGTAACAGGGTTGGCCCAGCCGGTAGGAGTCAGGACCTGGAAGGAAACAGTGTTGCTCAGGTCATACGAGTTGGCTTCGCTGTAGCTTTTGGAAATGTCGTTGGAAGACTCGGAAGCCGCCTCGACTGATTTTTCATAGGCAGAAGCAGAAGCGTTCTCGTAGGAAGACTCGCGGGATTTATCGTAGGAAGAATCGCGGGCTTTGTCGTAGGAGTAGTCACGCGACTTGTCATACGAAGAGCCGAAGGATTTTTCGAACGAAGAATCGTAGCTGGTCTGGTGCGAGGTATCGACCGAAGCGTCCAGCGAGGCGTTGAGCGAGCCGCTGGCGGTTTCGCTGCGGGTGCGTTCACGGTCGCCGTTGGTGAAGGTCACCGAACGCGCTGCGTCGGCTGCGGCGGCAAGCGTTGCGCTCAGCGAAGCCGAGCTGCTGCTGTTGGCGTTGCCGCTGGCCGAGCCATTGACATTGGCATTGTTGGAGCCACTGGCGTTGGCGCTGCCCGAGCCGCTGGCTGACCAGCTGTTCGATCCGCTGGCGCTGGAGCTGTGCGAGCCGCTCGACGCGGCGGCGTTGGAGCCGCTCAGGTTGAGGCTCGACGAGGAACTCCGGTCGTCGGTCGAATTGAAGGTGCCTTCGCGTGACGAGGAGCCGCTGGAGGAGGTGGTGAAGCTCAGCGTTTCGACGGTGTAGCTGCGATCTGCACGGTTGTTGACGGTTAGCCCTGGGCCGTTTTGATCGGCGCGGGCAGTGGCGACCGAGTTACCGATAGGCGAGTTGGTATTGGCGATCGCCATGGTGTTTTTCTGTTGGTTGAGGTCGCCGCCGGCAATGTTGATACCGACGTTGCCGCTGGTGCCAGACGCCGAACCGGACATCACCGCCGAGCTCTGGGTCGACCAGTTGTTGACCTTGTTGTTGTTGCTGTATTGCTTGACGTCGGCAGTTGCGGTGGCGGTGCCGAACACGAAGCTGTTGTCCAGGCTGGAATCAGAAGCAGCGTTGGCGATGGCCGCGGCGTTATCCTGTTGGTTGCCGTTACCGGCCGCAACGTTGACTCCGACGTTGCCGCTGGCGCCGGAGCCGGAGCTGCTCATTTCGGCTTCGTTGATGGTGCCTTCATTGTGAATCGTGTTGCCTGTACTGCTTTGGCGGTCGATTGCGGTGGCAGTTGCGCTAATAGGGATGATGGTCGTGCGGGGCTGGTTGTTGTTGCCATTGCCATGCCCGTTGCCACGCCGATCATCAGCTTGTACAGCTACAGCCATGATCGCAGCAATTGCGAAAACCAGAGGCTTGATTGCCATCGAAGGTTTCATGGTGATTCTCCGTACTTATTTTAGGTTAAGTGTTGTTCTTACCTGTTTGGGTCAGTCCACGACCCGGACGCTCAGGGTGTTGGCCGTTCGATTTCCTACCCCGGCGCTCTGATTCAACTGAATGACCCCACGGCTGCCGGTGAATGCCTGGTTACCGGTAGTGACCTGGCGACTGCCAAGGTTCGGGTCAGCTGGATCGGAGTTGTTGAGCAGCGCCACGTTCTGTTGCATGAGGACGCTGTCGTCGATGCTTTGCGGCTGGTCACTGATGCTGATGCGCAGCGCATTGGCTTGCTGGTTGCTGGCGCCGCTGCTCTGGTTTACCCCCAGAACACCGTTGCCGTTGGTAAAGGCGTTGCCTTGAATGCTGGCAGTGGCGTCCATGTTGGCGTCTACCGTGGTGTGCAGGCGCTGGCGGATCTGCGTGGTGGCGCTGGCGCCGTGCCCATTGGCAAGGGCGCGGGCGTTGGCTTGCTGGGAAAAATCACCCGCAGCCTGGTTGACCGCCATGTTGCCCTGGTACATGGCGCCGGAGCTGTCGATGCTGGCGTTGTTGACGATGGGTGACTGGGCGAACGCAGGGGCTGTGAGGAGCGTGGCCAGCATCAGCAATGAGCGCTTCATGTCATTGGCCCCCGCCGATGCTTTTCAGTACGCCGAGGCCTTGCTGCACGTTGGAGTTGACCATGTTGGCGATGCCGCTGCCCGAGCCTGTGGAACGCCCGCCGGCCAGATTCGGCAGTTGGTTCTGGGTGCTGATGTTGCCGCCCAGGTTGGTGGTCTGCTGGGTGATCAGCGAACTGATGCCTGCGCCGCTACTGATCGAGGCGAAGTCGCCATCGCTGAGCTCGTTGGTTTGCCTGAGAATCTGCGCGGAAGGGTTGGTGTTGACGGTGACTGGGCTCGGGTCGGGGATCAGCGGTGCTCGCACTGCATTGCGCGTCTGCACGTCGCGGGTGATGACGATCAGCCCATTGTCGGCCTGGGCCGGCAGCGCCAGGCTTGCCCCCAGTGCGCAACCTGCCAGTAACAGGTGAAAGGTGCCTTTATCGAGTGTCGCCACGGTGGCAATTCCTTCTTCGGATCGCTGGCCCTGATCAGCGTTGCGAAGGAGGAGAGCAGGAGCCGTGCCGCTTTTACTAATTGCTTGGGAATCAGTCAGCTACGGCCACATGCTGTTTACGCATCGCAGCAGCTGTTTCAGCACTGACACAGTTTCCCGGGCAAACAAGCGACGCATCGGCTCTGGCCATACCTGAACGGCGTTTGGTCGAAGCTGTATCACCAGCGTGACAGCACCGCTGTTTACGCCGCAGGGCACGTAAACACAGGGACTTGGACCCAGTTCGGTGTGTCAGCGAGTTAACACTCGGTAGCACAGGCCGGCGATTTGCCATCAAGCAGGCGCTGGACTGCAGCTAAAACCGCAGCGCTGCGTTGCGGCCAGCTGCCGCCGATGATTTGCACCGGTTGCTGGTGGCGTTGCAGCCAGTCCAGGCTGTCTGCAAAAAAGGCCTGACGCTCGTGCAGGTCCGGCTGGCAACGCTGACCATCGGCGACCCAGTCGGCCCCGGCCGGGTCGAGCAGCAGGTGCAGGTCGTAGCGCCGCGCCAACAGCGCCTGTTCGATATCAGGCGGGCAATCGCCGAACAGAGCCTTGCTCCAGAGCATGTTGCTCAGCAGGTGGGTATCGAGGATCAACAGATCAGGCTGGCGGGCCCGCGCGCTGTCTTCCCAGGCCAGCTGCCCACGGGCAATGGCCGGGATGTCGGCGAAGCATGTATCCCGGCCCTGCTCGTCAATGAAGTGGCGGACGTACTCGCCCACCAGTTCGCCGCCGAAGTGTGCCTGGATTTCGCCACTGAGCCAGCTCTTGCCACTGGACTCCGGACCGCACAGCACCAGTACCTTCATGCCTGCACCAGGGCAGGGTCGCGCCGCCACTCGAACCAGCCACGTACGGCGATCAGCGTGAACAGTGCATACAGCGCGGCAGTCAGGTACAGGCCTTTGTACAGGAACAGGCCGACGAAGATCACGTCCAGTACGATCCACAAAGTCCAGCACTGCAGGCGCTTCTGCGCCATCCACAACTGTGCCACCAGGCTGAAGCCGGTCAGCGCTGCGTCCAGCCAGGGCTGCGCGGCATCGGTCCAGTGCGCCATCGCTGCGCCCAGTGCCAGGCTGGCCAGCAGGCCCAGGCCCAGCCCGGTCAGCATCGGTGTGGTCTGCAGGCGCGAGACCTGGCGGGCGTCTTCGCGGTGGCCAGGGCGAGTCCACTGCCACCAGCCATACAGCTGCAACACGGCGTAGATCAGTTGCAGGAGCATGTCCGAGTACAGTTTCACTTCATAGAAGACCCAGCTGTACAGCACCACCATCACCAGCCCGATCGGCCAGCACCAGGGGTTCTGCTTGACCGTGAGCCATACGGCGATGACGCCGAGGGCGGCGGCGAAGAGTTCCAGGCCGGACATCGGCGATCCTTGGGGCAGGGGAAGGGCGCGATTGTAGCCTGTGGGGCGGGGTAGGTGTAGCTGTCTGCGTAAGGCCACTGGATCAGGCAGCAAGAGCTGATCCAGTGGCTGTAGGCATCAGACGCGGAACTGGCGCAGCAGTTGTTCCAGTTCTTCGCTCAACTGGCCCAGGGCGAGGCCGGCAGCGCTTGACTGGCGGGCCGCCTCGGCGGTTTCCAGCGACAGCCCGGCAGTGTCGGTGACATTGCGGTTGATCTCCTCGACCACGTGCGATTGCTGCAGGGTGGCACTGGCAATCGAGGCGTTGAGCGCAGTCAGGTTGTTCAGCACCTGGCTGATCGCATCCAGGCTGGAACCGGCTTCGCGGGCCTGTGCGACAGTCTGGCGCGAGGCCTCGCTGGAGGTATCGATGGCTTTCACCGCAGCCTCGGACTGGCCTTGCAGGTGCTCGATCATGGTCTGGATTTCAGCGGTCGACTGCGCCGAACGTTGCGCCAGCAAGCGTACTTCGTCCGCCACGACGGCAAAGCCGCGGCCTTGCTCGCCGGCCCGCGCGGCTTCGATGGCAGCGTTGAGGGCCAGCAGGTTGGTCTGCTCGGCAATCGAGCGGATCACCTCCAGTACACCGCCGATTTTGGTGCTGTGCCCGGCCAGTTGGCGAATCACCTGAACGGCCTCGTCGATGGTCAGCGAAAGGCGGTCGATCTGCGCCAGGCTACCGTGGATCGCCTGCTGGCCATGGCTGACCTGCGCTTGCGCGGCGCGCATTTCGCTGGCGGCCTGTTCGGCGTTCTTGGCCACATCCTGCACGGCATAGGTGACTTCGTTGACTGCGGTGGCCACCTGGTCCATCTGCAGCGATTGCTGGGTGCTGCGCAGTTGCGCTTGCCCGGCGTTGTCGCCGACCTGGCCGGCAGACTGGGCAAGGGCATGGGCGGCACCCTGCAATTGGCCAATCACCCCCTGCAACTTGCCGTTGAAGCGGTTGAAGTGCTCGCCCAGGTAGGTGACTTCATCCTTGCCATGGGTATCCAGGCGCTGGGTCAGGTCGCTTTCGCCGCTGGCAATGGTGCCCATCGCCTGTACGGCCTGCTGCAACGGACGGGCAATGCTGCGCGCGATGAGCATCACCAGCAGCGCCATCAGCAAGGCGATGCCCAGGCCGATCAGGCAGGCATCGCGTACCTGGCGGGCGAACTCGGCTTGCACGTCATCGACATAGACGCCGGAGCCGATGATCCAGCCCCACGGCTTGAACAGCTGGATATAGGAGGTTTTCACCACCGGCTCGCTGGCGCCGGGCTTGGGCCAGCGATAGTCGATCTGCCCGGCGCCCTGACTGCGAGCCACGGTGACCATCTCGTTGAACAGGGCAAACCCGTCCGGGTCGCGAATGGCCGACAGGTCCTGGCCATCGAGCTTGGGGTTGACCGGGTGCATGATCATCCGCGGGCCGAGGTCGTTGATCCAGAAATAGTCCTGCACGTCGTAACGCAGGCTGCGCACCACTTGCAGCGCCTGTTGCTGCGCGGCGTCACGGCTGAGCGTGCCTGTGGCCTCAAGCCCTTGGTAGTAGGCCAGCACCCCGGCCGCGGTCTGTACCACGTGCTCGGTCTTTTCAGCCTTGGCCCGATACAGGTCACCATGGATCTGACGCAGCATCACCAGGCCCAGCACCACCAGCATTGCCACTGCCACCAGCAGGATCAGCCACAAGCGACGGCTGATCGACATCGACCTCAAGGTCTTCATAACAGGGCACTCCCGGATTGTTCTTGTTATTCAGGGGCATCCAAGCATGCATGGCCTGCGAACCGTACTCGACCAAAGGCCAAGTGCCTGGCGCGGCATTTCATGGTGGATCCAGGCAAGCCTAAAACAGGCTCGTCTGTTAGCATCTCGGCCGCTCAAGATGAAACCTTTAGGCATCTCGAACTTTTCGACTGGCGTAGCGACCAACAGTCGCTGTAAAACTGCCGGGCCGCGACGCGGCCACTATCAGTAAATCAAGAACAACGGCGCTGCAGTCAGCAGTGCCACAGCGGGGGAACAATGGATTTTTGGAGTGCCTTTCAGGCAATCATCTTAGGCATCGTCGAGGGACTGACCGAGTTTCTGCCGATTTCCAGTACCGGCCACCAGATCATTGTCGCCGATCTGATCGACTTTGGCGGCGAGCGGGCGATGGCCTTCAACATCATCATCCAGCTCGGGGCAATCCTGGCGGTGGTGTGGGAGTTTCGCCGCAAGATCATCGAGGTGGTGCTGGGGCTGCGCAGTGAGCCGAGCGCACGGCACTTTACCGTCAACCTGCTGGTAGCGTTCCTGCCGGCAGTGGTGCTTGGGGTGCTGTTCGCCGACTTCATCCACCATCACCTGTTCAACCCGATCACCGTGGCTGCGGCCCTGGTCGTCGGCGGGGTGATCATGCTCTGGGCCGAGCGCCGCAACCACCGCATCGAAGTCGAGCACGTCGACCAGATGAACTGGACCCACGCTTTGAAAATCGGCCTGGTGCAGTGCCTGGCGATGATCCCCGGCACTTCGCGCTCTGGTTCGACCATCATTGGCGGCCTGCTGTTTGGCCTGTCGCGCAAGGCAGCTACCGAGTTCTCGTTCTTCCTGGCCATGCCAACCATGGTCGGCGCTGCGGTGTACTCCGGTTACAAGTACCGCGACCTGTTCCAGCCCGCCGACTTGCCGGTGTTTGCCATTGGCTTTGTGGTGTCGTTCATCTTCGCCATGATTGCCGTGCGCGCGCTGCTCAAGTTCATCGCCAATCACAGTTATGCGTTGTTTGCCTGGTACCGCATCGTGTTCGGCCTGCTGATCCTGGCGACCTGGCAGTTTGGCCTGATCGACTGGGCAACGGCGCAAGGCTGATATGGCCCGCCCGCAGCCGGCAACCTCACGCCCGCGCGGCCAGGCCCCTGGCGATGGCGTGCGCAACCTGCGCTTGAAGCTGCTTGCATTGGCTGGGTTGTGTTTGCTGCCGGGACTCGGCGCCGCGCAGATGGCCTGGAACGGGCAGTCATGGCTGCCCTTGGCGCTGTATCCGTGTGTGAGCCTGATCAGCCTGTTGCTGTATTGGCAGGATAAACAACAGGCTCGCAACCAGGCCTGGCGCACGCCAGAAAAGGTCCTGCATGCCAGCGAGCTGCTGGGCGGCTGGCCCGGAGCGTTGCTGGCGCAGCAGCTTTTCCGGCATAAGACGCGCAAGTTGTCGTTTCAGCTGACGTTCTGGGCCATCGTTGCGTTGCACCAGCTGTTCTGGCTGGATCAGGTGCTGCTGGGTGGGCGTTGGCTGGCGCTGCTGCCTATATAAGCGGCAGCGTTGCCGCTCAAAGCAACAAACCCGCTTGCAGCCGTTTTGGCAGTTTGCGCACCACCAGCTGGTGCGAGCGCTGCAGCAAGTCAGCCAGCTCCTCGCGCCCCATCGCATAGGGCGCTGCCACGCTGATCCAGCGGGCACGGGCCAGATAGGGCGCAGGCTTCACCCCCGGACGGTCAACGTAGCCGAGAAACAGCTCATCGGCGACCTTGAACGACAGCCCGGCACCGCCCAGATCAAGCACCGCGAACATCTTGTTGCCGGCCACCGAAAACACCCGGATACCGCCCCATTTGTAATCTTCTCGCGCGCCCGGTAAACCCAGGCACAAGGCCGCTGCTTGTTCGGGGTTCATGCTTGCTTCAGACATACCGCTCTCCACAGGCCTCAAAGGCTGCTGCCAGGTGATCAATCCACACACGCACCGCGGGCAGCATGCCGCGCCGGTGCGGGTAAACTGCCTGCAGCCAAGCGCCAGGCAGCGACCATTCCGGGAGCAGCCTGACCAGCTCGCCACGCTCCAGCTCTTCTTCGCAGTACAGGCTTGGCAGGAGTGTGAAGCCCAACCCGGCGAGCACCGCAGCCTTGCGCAGGATGAAGTCATCAATCGCCAGCCGTGGCTCCAGCGCCAGCTCCTGCTCACGGCCATTGGGCCCGAGCAGGCGGATGTGCACCAGCCGGTCCGCTTCGGTCGCGCCGAGGACCGGCAGCGTCGCCAACTGCGCCGGCTCGGTCAGGCCTTCGGCGAACCCTGGGGCGGCCACCAGATGCATCTGTGCCTGACGCAGACGTCGGGTAGCCAGGGCAGGGTCTTCATCGCCCAGATCGCGTACTCGCATGGCGACGTCGATACCCTCGCCAATCAGGTCCACACGCCGATTGAGCAGGACCATGTCGAGCTGCACCAGCGGGTATGCCAGCAGAAAGCGATTGATCACCTCCGGCAGGAACGTATGAGCCAACGCTACCGGGCACGACACTCGTAGACGCCCGCGGGGTTCGCTGGTCATGCTTGCGACCGCTTCGTCGGCCATCTGCGCCTCGAGCAGCATGGCCTGGCAGTGCTGCAGGTAACGTTCGCCGATCGCCGTCAGCTTCAGCTGGCGGGTGGTGCGTTGCAGCAGGCGCGTGCCGAGGCGCTCTTCCAGCTCGGCGATGCGCCGCGACAGGCGTGACTTGGGTATCCCCAGCTGGCGCCCGGCGGCGGCAAAGCCACCGGCTTTGACCACCCTGGCGAAATAAAACAGGTCGTTAAGATCTTGCATTCACGTATCCCATTGTCCTACCGATGGGACAATCTAGTGCATTCTTAGCTACTAATCATCTATTCGATAGCTCTGTAGGATTCTCTACATCGAGATCGATCCTATCGCGGTCGCCAATCCTGGAGAGTCCCCATGAAACTGTTGCACATCGATTCGAGCATCCTCGGCGACAATTCCGCTTCCCGCCAGCTCAGCCGCGAAGTGGTCCAGGCCTGGCAGGCTACCGACGCCAGCATCGAAGTGGTGTACCGCGACCTCGCTGCCGACGCCATCAGCCATTTCTCGGCTGCCACCCTGTTGGCTGCAGGCACCGCTGAAGAAGCGCGTGATGCCGCCCAGGCGTTCGAGGCCAAGCTGAGCCAGGAAACCCTGGACGAATTCCTCGCTGCCGACGCGGTAGTGATCGGTGCGCCGATGTACAACTTCAGCGTGCCGACCCAGCTCAAGGCCTGGATCGATCGCGTTGCGGTGGCCGGCAAGACTTTCCGCTACACCGAGGCCGGCCCAGAAGGCCTGTGCGGCAACAAGAAGGTGATCCTGGTGTCGACTGCTGGCGGCCTGCACGCCGGCCAGGCCACTGGCGCTGGTCATGAAGATTTCCTCAAGGTGTTCCTGGGCTTTATTGGTGTCACCGATCTGGAAATCGTCCGCGCCCACGGCTTGGCTTATGGCCCTGAGCAGCGCACTGCAGCCATCGACGCTGCCCAGGCGCAGATCGCCGGCGAGCTGTTCGCAGCCGCCTGATCACGGTTCAACCAGATGGAAGCGGGCAGGTGGCGGCGAATTTTGCTGTCATCTGCCCGCAATCGTTGTGTGTTTCATCCAGTTTTCATCTGCCCTGAGCCATAGAGCCTTAAGCTGATGTCATCCGCCCATCTGCGGGGGAGACGCCGGTGACCTACCTCTCAAGAACGATTGCCGCGCTGGTAGTGCTCACCAGCTTGATCGGCCACGCCAATGCCGCGCCTTGGGTCGCTGGCCTGCACGCTCTACAACTCACCGATCCGGTAGATGCGCGGCCCATGCACGCTTTGGCTTTCTATCCTGCCAGTGGCGCGACCCACAGTCTGCGTATCGACGGCTATCAGCTGCGCGCTGCCGAGGAAGCGCCGGTGGCGCTTGGGCATTTTCCGCTGTTGGTCATTTCCCACGGTAATACCGGGAGCCCACTGGCGCTGCATGACCTGGCCACAGGCCTTGCCCGCCAGGGCTTTGTGGTCATCGCCTTGACCCACCCTGGTGACAACGCCCGTGATCCGAGCCGGCTGGGTACCCTGAGCAATCTGTACGGGCGCCCGCTGCAGGTCAGCGCGGCGATCACTGCCGCCCGGGCAGATGCGTTGCTGGGCCCCTATCTGGACGACGGCAAGGTCGGCGTGATCGGCTATTCGGCAGGTGGCGAGACCGCGCTGATCCTGTCCGGTGCGCAGCCTGATCTGGAGCGTCTGCAGCGCTATTGCCAGGAACGGCCGACCGACGCCGATGCCTGTAAAACCCATGGTGTGCTGATTGCCGACCGCAGTGAACTGGCGCCCCATGCCGACCCGCGCGTCGGCGCTATGGTGTTGATGGCGCCGCTTAGCCTGATGTTTGGTAGGCATGCTCTGAGTAACGTCCACCTGCCGGTACTGATGTACAGCGGCGACAACGACCAGTTGCTCGCGCTGGAGCACAACGCCGATGCGCTGGCGCGCAAGTTGCCGGTGACACCCGATTACCGCCTGCTGGCCGGCGCCGGGCATTTCGTATTCATGGCGCCTTGCGATGACGAGCAACATGCACGCATGCCGCTGCTCTGCCAGGACGCTGCCGGTATCGACCGGCGCCAGATCCACCGCTCGTTGCAGCGTGAAACGGCTGATTTCTTTACCCAGGCGCTTGGTGCACCAGAACCGGCAGAACGCTCAGCCGCGTTGATTTCGCCGCGCCAGCAGTAGCGTCAGGCCTACTCCTGATAGCGCCAGCAGGGCGGTTACGCAAAAGATCGAGGCGTAACCTAGATGTACGGCGACCGCGCCCATTACCGGGCCGGCAATGGCCAGCGCCAAATCGAAGAACACCGCATAGGCGCCCAGGCCGGCACCACGGCTGCTCGGTGGCACATGCTTGATCGCTTCGACGCCGAGCGCCGGGTATACCAGCGACAGGCCAAAGCCGGTCAGGCCAGCGCCAAGTAGAGCAAACCCCGGTGAGGGGGCCAGCCACAGCAACGTCAAGCCGACCACTTCGGTCGCCATGCAGGTTATCGCCACCGTATAACCGCCAAAGCGATTGACCGCGTTGACAAACAACAAGCGCGAAATGATGAAGCACACACCAAAGGCGCTCAGGCACAGCGCAGCGCCGGTCCAGCCGCGTTCGAGGTAGTACAAGGTGACGAAGGTGGTCAGCGTGCCGTAGCCGATCGACGCCAGCATCAGGCTCGTGCCGCACGGCGCCACGCGCACGAACGCTGACCAGAAGCCAAGGCGCTCGCCACGCACTACCACCACATCGGGTCGTTGACGCAGGGCGAACAGGCCAACCACTGCGAGGATCACCAGCAACGGGCCGAGCACGCTGAAGTTAAGCCCAGCCACCAGCAGCACGCCGACGGGTGCACCTATCGCAATGGCACCATACGAGGCAATGCCGTTCCAGGAGATCACCCGTGCGGTGTGCTCGGCACCGACCTGATTGATGCCCCAGCTCAAGGTCGCTACACCGATCAGGCCTTGCGCCAGCCCGAGCAGCACGCGGCCGCCGAGCAGCAGCGCCAGGCTTGCTTGCGGCCAAGCCAATGTCCAGGCCGAGAACAGCGTCAGCACTCCGCAACCGATGATCGCCAACAGCCCGTAGCCAATTGCACGTTTGCCGCCCAGGCTATCCGCTACCCGCCCGGCAAACGGGCGGCTGAGCAGCGTGGTCAGGTATTGCAGGCCAATGGTCACCCCGGCGATTACCGCGCCATAGCCGAGTTGGTCATGCACGTGGCCGGGCAGTACCGCGATCGGCAGGCCGATGCAGAGAAAGGTAATGAAGGTGTAGAAAACGATCGCAAGAATCTGGCGGGTGATGGCAAAGCCTTGATCAGGGGAGGGCACTTGTGCAGTCATGGGCTCGTTCGCTGGCGGGCGGTGGGGCGTGCCCCATCATGGCGGTTGCGCGAGGGAAATGAAAGCAGGCTAACGAATTGCCAGTACTACGGCGTGCATTGGCGTGGCCCTGTAAACGACGACGGGGCAAGCCCGCGCCCAAATGACCGAATGCCTCGGTTCACATGAGCGCAGGCTTGCCCCGCGCTGGGTTCAACCTGTCAGCGACAGATCAGACCACGACGCCCTGGCTACGCAGGTAGTCGTCGTAGGTACCGCTGAAGTCGACTACGCCTTCTGGCGTCAGCTCGAGGATGCGAGTGGCCAGCGACGACACGAACTCACGGTCATGGCTGACGAACAACAGCGTGCCCGGGTAGTTTTCCAGCGCCAGGTTGAGCGCTTCGATCGATTCCATATCCAGGTGGTTGGTCGGTTCGTCCATCACCAGTACGTTGGGCTTTTGCAGGATCAGCTTGCCGAACAGCATGCGGCCTTGCTCACCACCGGAGATGACCTTGACCGACTTGAGGATCTCGTCGTTGGAGAACAGCATTCGGCCCAGGGTGCCACGGATCATCTGCTCGCCCTGGGTCCACTGACCCATCCAGTCGAACAGGCTGACGTCATCTTCGAAGTCGTGGGCGTGGTCCTGCGCGTAGTAACCGACCTCGGCGCTGTCGGTCCACTTCACCGCACCTGCGTCTGGCTGCAGTTCACCGACCAGGGTACGCAGCAAGGTGGTCTTGCCGATGCCGTTGGGGCCGATGATGGCAACACGTTCGCCGGCTTCGACGGTGAAGCTGAAGTCCTTGAACAGCACCTTGTTGTCGAACGCCTTGGCCATCTTCTCGATGGTCACGGCCTGACGGTGCAGCTTCTTGTTCTGCTCAAAGCGGATGAACGGGCTGACCCGGCTCGATGGCTTGACTTCGGCCAGCTGGATCTTGTCGATCTGCTTGGCCCGCGACGTAGCCTGCTTGGCTTTCGAGGCGTTGGCCGAGAAGCGGCTGACGAAGGTCTGCAGCTCGGCGATCTGGGCTTTCTTCTTGGCGTTGTCCGACAGCAGCTGCTCGCGCGATTGCGTCGCAGCAGTCATGTACTCGTCATAGTTGCCAGGGAACAGGCGCAGCTCACCGTAGTCCAGGTCAGCCATGTGGGTGCAGACGCTATTGAGGAAGTGCCGGTCGTGGGAAATGATGATCATGGTGCTGTTACGCGCCGTGAGGATCGTTTCAAGCCAGCGAATGGTGTTGATGTCCAGGTGGTTGGTCGGCTCGTCGAGCAGCAGCACGTCCGGGTCCGAGAACAGCGCCTGGGCCAGCAATACGCGCAGCTTCCAGCCCGGTGCGACTTCGCTCATCGGGCCGTTGTGCTGCTCCAGCGGGATACCCAGGCCTAGCAGCAGCTCACCGGCGCGCGAGTCGGCGGTGTAGCCGTCCATCTCGGCGAACTCGGTTTCCAGTTCGGCGACAGCCATGCCGTCTTCTTCGCTCATTTCCGGCAGCGAGTAGATGCGGTCACGCTCGGCCTTGACCTTGAACAGTTGTTCATGGCCCATGATGACAGTGTCGATCACGGTGAAGTCTTCGTAGGCGAACTGGTCCTGGCGCAGCTTGCCCAGGCGGGTGTTCGGCTCGAGCATCACCTGGCCACCGGACGGCTCAAGGTCACCGCCGAGGATCTTCATGAAGGTCGACTTGCCGCAACCGTTGGCGCCGATCAGGCCGTAGCGGTTGCCGTTGTTGAATTTGACCGAAACGTTTTCGAACAGCGGCTTGGCGCCGAATTGCATGGTGATGTTAGCGGTGGAGATCAAAGGGCTTACCTATCAGTCACTTACGGGGCTGGCTTTTCAGCTGATACCGATTTGATACCAATCTTGAGTTTTTCCAGCTCGCTCCAATCGGAGCTTGAGTTGAGCCAACGGGCATACGTCGACAGCAGCATTTGAACGCTGTGACCCAGCTGTTGGGCAATAAATGCGGGATTGAGGCCGGACATTGCGCACATTGTCGCATAGGTGTGGCGGCAGTTGTATGGGGGGCGACGTCTGATCCCCATTTCATTCGGCACCGGCACCCACTGTTTGTGTAGATTCGACGTCTGCCTGATGATGGTGTTGGCCTCAGCCAGGGTGAACGGGTCGATTTCTTTCCTTGAGCGCTTTGGAAGCTCAATCAGCGCTGCTGGGCTCTTGGTCAGCATACCCTCACGGGTTGCGGCATCCAGAATCGTCGCGAGTCTGGTGATCGCGTTGCGCTTCACGTCCGCTGACGTCCAGTCTGTTTCAGCGATGACGCGGCGGAGCAGGTCCATGTGAAACGAATGCAGAGGGAGTTGCGGAAGATCTCGATCCCTCTGCGAAGTGACGCACAATAAGAGGGGCTTCTATGGACGACCCTCGAACATATCTTCATAACCAAGGACGGTGCTCATGAATTTCAGGTGTCTTTTACCCCTTCTGCTATTGGCCGGCTGTGCTTCGCAACCAAATCATCAGGGTGTCGACTGGGGTGAAGGCGCTTGCCCTAGGCCCGATCCAAAAGATGTCTCTGCTACCAACCACCTAATTATCCAAGATGGCAAAACCCTGAAGTGCCAAATCCGTCCATACGTATGGAATATGGCTTGCCAAGGAATTGTTGACGGGAACACTGATGGAGTTGTTTGTCAGGACAAAGGCGGAAACCAGATGATTTTCTTGTTTGATGAGAAGGGAGTGCTGACTACCCACCGCAGTTTGAGAGCCGGATAGAGCGGAGTTGAGCAACGGCGATCATGACTTCACCCAATAGATAGGTTCGATCAGATGCTCTCCGTTGCGCACGGCTTCAATCTTGGTCTTGGCTCCGCCGGCTCCGCGTTCGTATGCGGTGAATATTAGTGTCGCTCGTCGGCTTTTTGAGTAAGTAGCGAACCTTCACGCCGCTTGCCAAGGTCGCTTGATCAGTGGCTACTATTAATTACTGCGGATGAACTCTCATGGACACTGAAAGGCATGAGCGCCAATATCAGGCGTACCAGGCTCTCAAGGGTCTGAGCGACTTGGCTGCTGACACGATGAAGCAAATAGCCTACGAGCAGATGGAACAGATTGATTGGGAGGAAACGTGCCGCCAGCACCGTGATGCCTTCGCGCGCTGGATTGAATATGCCGATGCACAGATAGGCGGCATGCGCCCGACTGTAACCATCCGGCCCTGAGGCGCGCCAGGCTTTGCACCGGTCGACATCATCCTCTTAGAAGTCAGGCAGGTCAGGGTGCTGGAACATTCCGTATTCGTCGCGACGACCGGCGCTGGCTGGATCAGCTTGATATCTTCAGACATGACGATTCCTTGGCCGCACCTCTAAGGTCATTCGGTGTAATCGGGAGGATTAATGACTTAAGTGGTACTGCAAGGGTCTACCGAATAAGCGTGCCATTCGGCTGGCCTTGGACATCGGTGATTACAGTGACAAAGCTAGACAGGGAGAGGCAATTTCAAGCTTATGAGCTGCTACGCAAGCTGGACATGCAAACCGCTGCGACGATGAGCCAGGTGGCCTACGGGTGCACTACTGGTGCTGGATGGGACTATGTCTGCGCCCAGCATCGGAAGGCGTTCGATGAATGGATGAGTTTCGCCGCAACTCTGGATAAGCCCGGTGTCGATTCGTAAGGCGGTTCCGCTCGTCCGGTGAAGCCCTCGGCCTCTTGAGCCGCAGTTGATTACCGCCTCGCTTTCGCTATCTTGCTTACTACAACCTCATAACTATCTGAGTCGTAGGAGTACGGCATGCGAATCCGCGGTGATATTTTCTGGGGTTGGGCTGACCCCACGCTCCACCATCGAATCCATGACGAAACCCTCGATGACGGCACCTACATCGATGTACAAGTGAGGCTTTCGCGCACGGGGAGCACGCAGATGTTCATCGGAGTCTATGCGCCCGAAGGCATGGCATTGCACGAAGAGGCCTTCGACTCCCGACCAGGCGAGTCGATGACTAGGGCATTGGCTTGGGGTGTAGGGCGTGCACGGCTAATTGCTACAGAAGGCGCGGCTTCAAAGGGCCGAATCGCCTGTCCGAAATAGAGGGTAGAGGGGTTACAGCAGAGTGGAGTACAAATCTGCTCTAAGTGCTGGACTGGCTTTGAATGCCAGGTCGATGTAATGCCGACCCTTGGCTGTGAGCTTGATCTTGTCAGCCTGGCGGTTCCAGCTGACCAGCCGCAGCGCCTCCAGAATGCAGGTGACGGTGTGGCCCTGGTGCCAGCCAGAGCCTTGATGCAGCCCTGAGCCAGTAGGCCGCGATATGACATTCAAACGCTGGCGCCCAGGCGGTCAGCGCAGGTCGGAATTTAACGCGGTCTGGCTCTGCCGTTAAACCGGTGTTACGCCGATTTCAACGCAGTATGCCTAGGTCGCCTGCTCAATTAACCTAATTTTCTTCGTGGCGCGTGCCAGCAGGAAGCCACCAAGCGCAAAATTGGATGCTTGACCTCAGCCACTGCCGCGACATTCGGAGCACTGCCCAGGCCTGCTTCATTGCCGAACACGCCGCGTTTGACCCCCATCACGATGGCGCTGCCAACGAGGCCGGCGAATGCCTAGTCCAGGCCGAAGGCGCTTTTGATGATGGTCAGCAACATCATTGGCACGTAATCGAACTGCAAAACAATCACGTAGAGCGTTACCGCCACGTAGGCAAGCGTCTTCACCCGTACCAGCAGGTCTGCCACCTTCGCGATACGCTTGATGCCGCCTATAAATACCAGTCCCAGTACGACGGCCAGAACGATGCCCGAATGACTAGGATCAATGCCGAGGGCATTTTGCAGGGAGTGGGTTACGGCATGCGATTGCAGGCCGTTGAATGAAAAACCAAAGATGACGATCAGCAAAATTGCCATCAGTACGCCGAGCCACCGCTTATTCAGCCCGTATTCGATGTAGAAGGACGGCCCGCCCTAGTATTGGCCTCTGACATCTTTACGTTTGTACAACTTGGCCAAGCTACACTCCATAAGCGTGGTCGCCAATCCAACCAAAGCTGTGACCCACATCCAGAAGACAGCGCCCGCCCCCCCATTGTTACGGCAACTCCAACGCCGGCAATGTTGCCTGCACCAACCCGACCCGCGAGGCTTAACATTAGTGCTTGAAACGAGCTGATTTGCGCTGAACTGCTGCTGAGGCGTAAGCGTCCGGTGAAGTCAGGTTGATACAACCGGATTCGTGGCGCTCATTCCAACGGCAGTAGGCGATCTGTGATGACATCTTTCATTACCAAGGTCGAGGTTAGCCGCTGTACATTTGGCAGCCTCGATAGCTCATCATCATAGAGCTTCTGAAACGCCGGAAGGTCTGCGGTTACGACCATTAGCAGGTAGTCCGGATCACCAAACAGTCGTTGAGCTTGGACGATGTAGGGAATGCTTGGTAAGGCTTTTTCGAAGTCTGCTACGGCCTGCTGATGCCCTTCTCGTAACGTCACGAACACCAGTGAAGAGAAATTGAGCCCTAGCTCGGGGGCAGAGAGGTGGGCGCGGTATCCCTTGATCACTCCAGCCTCTTCTAAAGCGCGAACTCGTCGATGGCAAGGGGACAAGCTCAGCCCCACGCGCTCGGCCAAGTCCGTGAGTGACTGGCGACCATCTCCTTGCAGCTCCGCAAGAATCTTCCTATCAATTCGATCCATTTCGTAAAACCTTCCACGGCCTCGGTGCTCTGCGAGTAACTACGCAAGATAATAACACCAGGCTTTCTTTATCCTTCTCTCAGTTTCTACCAGGGCCGAAGGTGCCGTACTGGTGATGAGCAAGAGGAAAATTGATCGTGAGCGCTTCTCTGATGATGGCCTTCTGGGCCGTTTCATTTCTGTTTGTTATCACCCCAGGTGCTGATTGGGCTTACGCCATTTCAGCGGGTTTGCGAGGCCATACCGTGGTACCTGCGGTATTGGGCATGCTCTCAGGCCATGTTCTCGCGACATTGATCGTCGCGGCGGGTGTGGGTGGCCTGCTGGTGAAAATCCCTTATGCGTTGTCGACGCTTACGCTGATGGGGGCTGCTTATCTCTTGTGGCTCGGCTTCAACATGCTGCTCAAACCCTCAGTTCCCGCTCAAGGGGACGCCGCAGATGATGGAGGCTGGATCACTTGGGCATTCAAGGGACTTTGTGTAAGCGGCCTGAACCCAAAAGTGCTGCTGCTGTTCCTGGCTTTGCTACCTCAGTTCACTGATTCGTCTGCCGCTTGGCCGGTTGCAGTCCAGATCATTGCGCTAGGGCTCATCCATGCTTTCAGTTGCGGAGTCGTTTATCTGGCCGTGGGCTATGGCGCACGCGCTGTACTGACTTCTCGACCTGGGGCCGCGCTCAATGTGAGCCGCATCTCAGGGGCCGCAATGATTGTCATCGCTGTCGTCCTCGCGGCGGAGCGGCTGACCGTTTAATGGAAGGTAAAGCAATGTCTGAACAGACCACCGCCCCCTACGCTAGCCAAAATCGTGGGCGAGTAAGAATTCCTCATCTACACCAGATGAAAGCGCGGGGCCAGAAATGGGCCATGTTGACCGCTTATGACATGTACACCGCAGCCATATTTGAGGAGGCAGGAATTCCTGTGCTTCTGGTCGGCGATTCAGCCGGTAACAATGTCTTCGGCTATGACTCGACCTTGGCAGTAACCGCTGACGAAATGTTGCCCTTGGTCAGCGCGGTCTCGCGGGCTACCAAGCACGCATTGATCATTGCCGATCTGCCTTTTGGTTCGTACCAGGGATCACCTGAGCAATCCTTCCATACAGCCGTGCGCTTTATGAAAGAAGGTGGCGCGCACGCCGTTAAGCTCGAAGGTGGAATTGAGATGCTCCCCCAGGTCGAGAAGCTGGTGGCCGCAGGGATTCCAGTGATGGCCCATATTGGATTCACCCCGCAGGCAGAGCATCAACTGGGCGGTTACCGTATCCAGGGCAAGGGCTCAGACGCGCAAAGGTTGATTGATTTAGGGATGGCTTTTGAGCGCGCAGGAGCGTTCGGCCTGCTCATTGAGATGGTGCCAGGCGAGGTTGCAAGAAGAATCACCGAGGCAGTTGGCATTCCCACCGTTGGAATCGGGGCGGGGAACGGCTGTGACGCTCAAGTACTGGTATGGCAGGACATGGCAGGTCTGCGGCAAGGCCAGTTGCCTCGATTCATCAAGCAATACGCTGATGTGCGAAAGGTGTTGAATGACGCTGCTCAAGCCTTTGCTAAGGATGTGGAGTCAGGATCATTCCCAGGATCTGAGCACACCTTTTGATGCGGCAGGAGAGTCCAATGAACGCGATACGCCAGAGGGCGATTGAAGGGCTTGAAGAGGGCGACACATTCGAGATCAAGCGCACCTTCTCGGAGGCTGACTTCGTTCAGTTCGAAGCACTATCGCATGACCACAACCCAGTCCACTCCGATGCCCGATACGCTGTAGCCAAAGGTTTTGACGGCACCATCGCTCAAGGCCTCCTGACTGCGACTTTGATCACTGAGATCGGCGGACACTTGGGTTGGCTGGCTGCATCAATGAGCTTCAAGTTCAAGCGGCCTGTCTATGTTGGGGAGGAGTTGACCTGCGTATGGACAATTGTCCGGATTGATGACCGACACCGAGTGGAAGCCGAAGTCATCTTGAAGAACAGCACCGGCCAAGCTGTGCTGCTGGCTGAAACTACGGGGTGATTCCTAGCGAGGCTGAAAAGGCGGTTCTCGCGGCAACCCCAGGCCATTAGGTTTGGCCCGATGCTGTGATCAACGTATCCCACCGAAACTTTGGAATAGACAGTTCAGCATGCATTATCTATTGAAACTCATTATCCGGCCTGGAACTGAACTGGCTGACTCCTGCTTCCTGATCCTGGCTTTTATTGTGGGTGGTGGTGCAGGAGCACTGTTGGCTCACAAAATATCGCTGGGAATCGGACTGCCTTTCGCGTTGTTCGCCACTCTAGTACTTCATCTGACGTGGCGGACACCAAATTGTAAGCTGTAGCCTGATTTACATAACCTAGGTCAGACCGGTACCCACTGATGCGGCAGCAATTGTCCGATCTCACTGGCCCGCTGCATCGGTAGCCGCATCAGCACATCTTTAAGATAGGCATGCGGATCATGCCCGTCACGCGTGCTGACTGGATCAAGCTCATGATCGCTGCCGCGCGTTTACCGCTGCGCAGAGATCCAGCGAACAACCTGAAGGTGTGTTCGGTAGACGCTTACGCTGAGGCTGTCTTTGAAAACTTTAAACATGTGCAGAAAGTACCGAAGCTGCACAAAGCGGGTTTTGATGGTGAAATAAGTACCTAGTCCGACGACCAGGACGATGAGCAGCTTTCCCGAAAGAAAACCATTGATGGCTTCGAGCATGGCGCAACCTCATTGTTATTATTACTGGGGGTAGTGCGAGCTTCACGCGGCCGACTCAACCGCGCGGTAAAGATACGAACCGCTCAGGCGCGGTCTTGCAAAGCCTTGATATACTTCCACATTAGGGCGGGATTCGAATACATCGGGAAGTGACCGCAATCAGGGATGCACGCCAGTTCCACGCCTTGTGCAGCGATATGGTCGAGGTAGGAGAGGTGTGAGTTGGTTATCCCATACATATACTGGCATGGGAATGGTAGTGCGAGAAACTTGTCCATCAACTGAGCGTTGTCGGACAAATTGACCATCGATTCGAAAATGCCACGCACAGCGCCGGTCCGTACTTTATGGGCGAGGCTGGCCGCATATATTGCACTTGCTGGGTCCGAAGCCAACCGAGTGCGATTGATAAAATCACGGAAGAAGCCCGCATCGTCATCACGGTCATGATCATGTATCTGCCGACTGAGGAAGCAATCCTCAGGTGCGATGTTGCCTTCGATATCAACGAAGCTTTGAATGCGATCAGGCTCTTCGTGAGCCAGTACCAAGCCGGTCAGTCCTCCCATGGAATGACCTACCATATGGAACTTGTCGATTCCGAAATGCTTGAGCACGGCTTGCGCGGTTTTCACCAGGAATGCGATGTTGATGCGCGACAGGTCGGCACACTCCGTTTCACCGCAGCCTGGCGCATCATAGGCGATGAAGGGGTGTCCTTCGAAAGACGCCTGCAGGGTGATATCGGCGTAGTCCTCTTTTGTAGAACCGAATCCGTGGAGGAACAGGATGGGCGTTTTTGGCCCGGAGCGGTGTATCACCGCCAGATCGAGTTGCACACCATCGATGCTCAGTGGGATTTTCTCGTACGTGAAGCGAGCTGCATGGGACACGGATACAAACTCCTATAACAGAGTCCCCAATGTTGAACGAGCCTAATGATTTGTAAAATACGAAGCCACGAACCCTGTCATACGCCCGGCCTATGACAGTAAATCTTGTCTTGCATGGTCGATCATTGCCTCTACCAATGGGTTTTTATGCTCGCTATGCCAGGCTATGGCCGTGATCACCACTTTTACTTCGGGATGCAAAGGGCGGATGACGACGTTGTCCGGCGCGAGTTTTCCCATAGACGTCGGTACCAATGCGATGCCCTGACCGCAACTGACAAAGGCGACTTGTGACGATACGGACCGCACCTGGTGGACGATGCGCGGGGCGAAGCCGCTGGCCTTGCACTGCCCAACCAAATAGTCGAAGTACACAGGACTCACATCCCGTGAAGCCATGACCAAGGTTTCGTCCGCGAGGGATTGCAGAGAGATTGACTCTTTGGCAGCCAGGGGATGGTCTTTGGGTAGCGCGACAGCCAGCCTATCTTCGGACAACGGCAAGGATTGAATATGTCGACCGAGATTCCCTTCCAGGCGTGCGAATGCAATGTCGATATCACCCGCCTCCAGTGCGGGTATGGCTTCCGCGCTATCTATCTCTCGAACCGATACCGTAATCAACGGATGGTTCTGCTTGAAACGCTCGATCAACGGGGGTAGCACGTCGATCATGGCCGATGTAATCGCCCCGATGGTCACCACGCCGGCATGGCCTGCGACGGCTTCGTGAACCGCCAACTCTAGTCGCTCCAGTTGATCAGCGAATTTCCGGACCGCGGGAAGAATCGCGGCGCCGGCGGCAGTCAGCTGTGCACCGCGGCGAGAACGGGTAAAAAGTTGAACCCGAAGGGACTGTTCGAGCGCCTGGATTTGCTCGGTCAACGGCGGTTGCGACATCCCCAGCCGCTTGGCCGCGCGACTGAAATTTTGATCTTCTGCCACAGCCAGGAACAGCCATAGGTGGCGTATCAAGCGAAAGTTGATCACGGCGCTTTTCCATAGGTTTAGGATATAACAAGCTTAGCTTCTTCGTAATATACGTATCAAACTACGGCGCCGATACTCAAGCCTCACCAACAAGAGGCCTGCAACCGATGAGCTTGAAAGCCCCGCTTGAACGCCTGGCTGCGCTCGATACCAACACAGTGTCGGACGCTCTGGACTTCCTCCAAATGCCTGGCGCCACTAACGGCCTGCTGCCGCTCTGGAACTGCCCCAAAATTGTCGGGCGAGCCAGCACCGTGCAGTTGGGGCCAAAGCAGGACGTGGCGCCCACCGTTCACCTGATTACCCCGGTCGTGGAGCAGATCACCACCGATGACCGCGTGCTGGTGATCGCCGGTGGTGTTGACGGTATCTCCAGCTGGGGCGACATCCTCGCCAACGCAGCCACGCGCAAAGGCATTCGTGGATCGATCATCGATGGCTTCAGCCGCGACATCCGCGGCAGCGCAGATATCGGTTACCCGGTATTCGGTCGCGGCGTGACCATGATCAGCGCGCGCAACAGGCTCATCCAGATCGACGCGGCCGTCAAAGTTCGCATGGCTGGTGTTGAAGTTGATGAGGGCGATTACGTGATCGCCGACGAATGCGGCACCGTTTTCGTTCCGGCCAATGCCGTCGAGAGAGTGCTTGATCTGGCCGAGCGTATTGACCGTCGCCAAGCCGGCATGGTCGACGCTGTTCGCGCCGGTCGCTCGGTCGAAGAAGTCATGCACGACACGCAATTCGAAGCCATCAAGGTGGAGCACTGATATGAGCCTTTCTGATAAAGACGTGGTTGCCTTGTTCGAAGGCTTGGATACCCCGGGTGTGTCCGACGCGATGGATAAACTGGGCCTTCCGGGCCAGGCCTTCGGTATCTCGCCATTGGCCAACTACAGCCAGGTCGTGGTCGGCCCTGCCTTCACTGTTCAGTACGTCAGCGCGAGCACACCGCCCGGTACTGTCGGTGACTTCATTGATGAAGTAGCACCAGGCGATGTAGTGGTCATCGCCAATGACGGCCGTACCGATTGCACGGTGTGGGGCGACATCATGACCCAGTACGCACTGGCCCGTGGTATTGCCGGCACGGTCATTGACGGAGTCTGCCGCGATGTGAACAAGGCGCTGGGCGAGGGCTACCCGCTGTTCAGCAAAGGCCGTTTCATGCGTACCGGTAAGGACCGCGTGGAAGTTGTGGCTGTAAACCAGCCGGTGTCGGTTGGCCAAGCTCGAGTTTGCGCCCGCGACATCGTTGTCGCTGATGCCAATGGTGTCGTCATCGTCCCGCGTGATCGTGCTCAGGAGGTCGCTGAAACGGCACGTCGTATCGAACATGTCGAAGCGCAGATCCGCGAACAGATCGCCACTGGCAAGAGCCTCAAAGAAGCGCGTGCCGCCCTCGGTTACCACTCCCTGCAGAGCAAACAGCCATGAGCCTTCCAAACGATTATCAGAACATTGCAAAGGTTCTCGGTAGCTCCACCCTGTATGAGGCCTCTGGGCTGCCGTCTGCAGTCGACCGCGAGATTCGCGCTGTCTGGAAGGGCGCCTTCATTGCCGCACCCGCTTACCCGCTGCAGTGTTCGCCTGGTGACAACCTGGGCCTGCACCTGGCCGTGGCCAAAGCGCCGCGCGGTAGCGTCCTGGTCTGTGATTGCGCCGACTTCATTGCTGGCTACTGGGGTGAAGTGCTCACGGTGGCGGCGCAAGCCGCAGGCATTGTCGGTTTGGTAATTAATGGCGGCGTACGCGACATCGCCGCGCTTGAAGCGCATGGCTTCCCAGTGTTTGCGCGGGGTATATCGGTCAAAGGTACCGTCAAGGCAACTACGCCTTCAGTAGGTAAACCGTTCGACTTCAGCGGTGCACAAGTAAGCGCCGGCGATTTGGTCGTCGCGGACGAGGACGGTGTGATCATCATCCCGGCGGATGCAGTCGAACGTACGCTACGCGAAGGCCAGAAGCGTGCGGACAAAGAGGCATTGTTCATGGCCAAGCTGCGCGAGGGGCACACCACCATGGACCTGATGGGCCTTACTCACCCGGAGGAACACGCGTGAGCCTGGAAACGCTTAACCGTCGCTTGGAGGCTGCCAAGCCTTCGGCAACCTACAAGATCATCGACCGCGTGGCTGCGCGACGCGCAGAAGGGGCGAAGATCATTTCGCTTTGCGCGGGTGAGCCTGACTTCGATACGCCGGAGCATATTCGTACCGCAGCCATCAGTGCAATCAACAGTGGTTACACTCGCTACACCCAGGTGGCCGGCCTTCGTGCGTTGCGGGAAGCCATCGCGCGCAAATACCAGCGTGAAAATGGTCTCGACGTCAGCTGGCAGGACACGCTGGTTTGCAGCGGCGGCAAGCAAGTGATCTTCAATGCCCTGGCCGCAACCCTAAACGAAGGCGACGAAGTTGTGATCCCGGCGCCGTACTGGGTCAGCTGCCCAGAAATGGTTGAGCTGTGTGGTGGCGAGTCGCGCATTGTTGCCTGCGGCGCCGAATCGAGCTTCAAGTTGACTCCGCAAGCACTGGCCGAAGCCGTCAGCCCGAACACTCGCTGGCTGATCCTGAATTCACCGTCCAATCCCACGGGCGCTGTGTACGATCGCGACGAACTGCAAGCTCTGGCTGAGGTATTGCTGGCCCACCCGCAGGTTCTGATTCTGGCTGACGACATCTATGAGCATCTGATTTTCGACAACCGTGACTTCCTCACCCTTGCCCAAGTTGAACCACGTCTGGCTGCACGGACGTTGACCATGAATGGCGTGTCGAAAGCCTATACCATGACGGGTTGGCGAATCGGGTTTGCTACCGGTCCCCGCTGGCTGCTCGAGGCGATGGAGAAGCTTCAGGGGCAGCAGACCTCAGGTGCCTGTTCCATCTCCCAGCACGCAGCAATCGCTGCCCTCGACGGTCCGAAAGACTTCATCGCTCATAGCCGCGAAGTCTTCCAGCGGCGTCGCGACTATATGGTCGAGCTGCTCAATCAGGCGCCGGGGATTAGTTGCGAAGTTCCAGGAGGGGCTTTCTACGCTTTCGCCGACTGTTCTGGGCTGATCGGCAAGCGTTCTCCCGCCGGTTGTGAGTTGGTCGATGATGAGGCGGTGGCCCTGGCGTTGCTAGAGGAGGCCAACGTTGCAGTCGTTCAGGGCAGTGCTTTCGGTCTTTCAGGCTACCTGCGCATTGCTTACGCGCTCGATGACGATTCGCTGCGTGCGGCGTGTCAGGCTATCCACCGCTTCTGCGAAGACGCGCGATAGCTAGATAACGACGCTGAAGTAGAGCAGCGAAAGGCTGCACCTCCTCAATTGCATACGTGCGATACAGGTGGTGCAGCCTTTTTGTGATAGGGGCTTGAAGTAAACATCTTTCCGTTCCGTTTCAAGGCAGAGCGCGAGTTACTCGTCAGTTGCACCGGTGCACACTGCGCACTGAAGGTGGATGGGCATCGCGCACCCAGTTTGACTTGCCTGGAGATCAGGGCTGGCAAACAGGTGGTGGTTGAGCGCCCACGCTTGGGTGTCGGGGCTTATCTTGCGTTTTCAGGTGGTGTTGACGCACCGGTGCAATTGGGTTCCCGTGCGACAGATCTGAAGGCGGGATTCGGCGGTCATGAAGGACGAGGTCTCAATCGTGGCGACCGGGCGGTGTGAGTGTGCGCCCGGGTGACATCATAGTTGGGGATCGAGACGGTGTGGTGGTAGTAGAGCGCTCCCGCGTGCAAGAAGTCATTGAATTGAGCCGCGCCAGGGAAGGAGGCAGGTATCCGTGATGGCATCGAGGCGGGCGTCAGCACTGTGGATTTGCTTGGGCTGCGGGATACGCTCCAGCGCTTCAATATGCAATGAGTACGTCGGGCGCACGTCATCTATCACTATGTCCGCCAAAGGCCGTGGGCGTCCGTCTAAAAGTTTTTCTGTAAAAAGGTGGGCGCGATTGATCAGTGACGCGTGGCCGACGTCAAGGGCGTGATAGTGGTGACCCGCGGGCGTGCCCGTGAGGGCACTCAGCCTACCCGCTAGATCGAAGCCGTTGAGGCCGATATCCGCGCCGCTATCAGCCAGGCCAAGATCTTGATGCAGGCTTCCGAGGACATCAGTTCCCACCCTCCTCAGCGAGAAGTTAAGTCCCCAAGTGGCTGCCGCTGGCAGGTCTGCGCACTCAGGCAGGCAGACGTGCTTCGATCTAAGCGAGCCTGCTGTTTGGCCCCAACTGAGTGCATCATCACTGCGTCGCCTGGCATAGCTGAAATGCCGTGATTCAATAGCAGCCCTTTACTCCTCCCAGTAGAATCGAGCAACAGCGCGATGCGCTTTGCGCCCAACAGCACCCTCCTCGAAACACATTGCCGACGGTGGTCACCGGCGTCGATCTCCTCCGTACATGAAGGCCGTTTGTGAACGCTGCTCTACGCCTCCCCGGACCCGTCGGCATCTTTTGCCTGGGGATACTCCAGATAATGGTCTGGGGTGGGTCCTTCTTTATTTTGGCGGTCATGGGTGAGCCCATCCTGCGCGAGACCGGCTGGGATGGCCACTGGGTCTATGGCGCGCTGTCGCTCAGCTTAATGGTGTCGGCACTGCTAGCACCGCTGGCCAGCCGGCTGGTGGTTCGGTACGGTGGTCGCCTGCAGATGGCCGCGAGCGGAATCGTGGTGGGAGCGGGGCTGTTGATCGTCGCCAACGCTCACAGCCTGCAAGTGTTCCTGCTGGCTTGGGTTGTCATTGGCGTCGGCATGGCCATTGGTCTTTACGAAGCCCTGTTTGCCACTCTCGGCGCCTTGTACGCCGAGCGGGCGGGCAGGGCGATCACTGGGATCACCTTGATCTCTGGTTTTGCCACTACCATCACCTGGCCGCTGGTGGCGTTCGCAATCGAGCAGCTCGGCTGGCGAGTTACCTGTACCGCTTATGCGCTGATGCTGATTGTCGTGGTCGCGCCGCTGTACCTATGGGTACTGCCGGCGGGCCTAAACGGGACCGAGAGCAAGACTGTGGTCGCGGCGAGCGATGTCAGCATCGACCGACGTCTGTACCTGTCGCTCATGTGGATCTTTGCGATCGGCGCAATCATCATGACTGCAGTTTCAGTGCAACTGGTGGCAGTGCTGCAGGGGCTGGGCCACAGCCTGGCTACGGCAATCGCGCTGAGTGCGCTATTGGGACCCAGCCAAGTGGCTTCGCGCGTGCTGCAGATCGTCGCCCGGAAGCGACATCCGATCTGGACAGCGCTTGTGTCTTCAGCTCTGGTGGCCGTGGGCGTGTCACTGGTTGCCCTGGCGCCTGGCGCAACGGCACTGGGGCTGTTGCTCTACGGCTGCGGCAATGGCCTGCGTGCCATCGTCCGGGGTTTGCTGCCCCTTGCGCTGATGCCGCCGGCGCAGTACGTGGCGCTGATGGGCAAGATGTCGCGGCCTTCGCTTATCGGTCAGGCGCTGACGCCGCTGGTCGGTGGCTACCTGCTTCAGCACTTTGGCGCCATGGGTGTGCTGGCAACGCTTGCTGGCTTGGCCGTCGTCAATGTCGTGCTGGTGCTGTTGGTCATGCGTTCACTGCCTGGCCGGCCCGTTTGAGCGTCAACCATCGAGGAGACAGTTGCAATGTCACAATTGGACCGTGAAGAGCTGCTAATCGATGGCCCGGTGGGCAAGCTCCACCTGCTGCTCGATCATCCATCAACCTCACCGAAGGGGGTGGCTATCGTCAGCCATCCGCAACCACTGCTGGGCGGCAGCCCCCGGCACATCGTGCCAGTGACCCTTGCCAGGCAGTTGTGTGCCAGCGGATGGCTGGTGGTGCGGCCGAGTTTTCGTGGGGTGGGGTTAAGCGAGGGCAGTCATGATGGCGGTACGGGCGAGACTGAGGACAGTCAGGCGGTGCTCAAGCACATGGCCGGAATCATGCCTGGGCTGGCCATCGCCTTGATCGGTTTTTCTTTTGGCGCCCATGTGTTCGCCAGGCTGGCCTGCGCAGCGGCGGGAGAGTTCGAAGCTCTGGTCTTGCTGGGGATGCCGGTCGGCGATGTACCGGGGGGCCGCCATTACCCAGCGCCGGACCTGCCAGAGGATTGCCTGCTGGTGCACGGCGAGTGTGACCAGATGGCGCCCCTGGTCAGCTTGATGGACTGGGCCGCTGGCGAACACCGCCGCGTATCGGTGTACGCCGGCGCCGACCACTTTTTCAAAGGCTGTCTGAGCCGGGTCGCAGAAGAAGTCTGCCGCTATCTGCAGGACAAACGGCGGGAAAGCCCGGCTTAGACGGCCATGCCTGCCCGGCATAGCTGTTAGACCTGTGGCGCCTCTTCCCCCAAAACGACGCTATGCAAAGCTGTACCCGAGTTGGCAAAAAAAAATAACAACAAGGGTTAGCGATCATGAATGCAGACATGAGCACGGCACGTCCGTTGACGCGCAAAGAGCGCACAACCGCAATTGTGGGTGTGTGTTCCGGCAACTTGGTGGAATGGTACGACTTCTTCATCTACGCCTACACGTCGATCTACTTCGCATCACTGTTCTTCCCCGCTGGCGACCAGACCAGCCAACTGCTGGCCACGGCCGGTATCTTTGCTGTCGGCTTCTTCATGCGCCCGCTTGGTGGTTGGATTTTCGGCTACATCGCCGATACCCGTGGGCGCAAGATCTCGATGATCATCTCAGTGTTCATGATGTGCGGCGGCTCGTTGATGATCGCGGTCATGCCCACGTACGCCACGGTGGGTGTCGCAGCGCCGGTTCTGCTGGTGATCGCACGGCTGATGCAAGGGTTGTCGGTAGGCGCCGAGTACGGCACCGGCGCCACCTACATCAGTGAAGTTTCCCGCGCCGGGCGGCGCTCGTTCTACGGCTCCTTCCAGTACATGACAATCATTGCCGGGCAACTGCTGGCGCTGCTGACGGTTGCGGTGCTGCAAATGGTGCTGTCGGAACAGGACCTCAAGGCTTGGGGCTGGCGGGTGCCGTTCCTGATCGGCGCGCTGGCTTCGATCGTGGTAGTGATCTTGCGCCGGACCATGCGCGAGACAGCCACTGAAGAAGGAATGAAGAGCAAGGAATCCGGCTCGCTCCGGGGCCTGATGCAACACCGTCGCGCGGTGCTGCTCACCTTCACCATCACCATCGGCTGCTCGCTGTACTTCTATACCTTTACTGCTTACATGCAGAAGTTCCTGGTAGTGAGTGTCGGTATCCCGGCCCCCACGGTGAGCATCATCATGGCTTGTGCATTAGTGATCTTCATGCTGGCGCAGCCGGTGTTCGGCTTGCTCGCTGATAAAATCGGCGTGCGCCGCAACATGATCATGTTTGGACTGCTGTCCACCTTCCTGGTTATCCCGTTGTTGTCGGCGATCAAGACAGTGCAGGACCCGCTCGCAGCCTTCGGGCTGGTGCTCGCCGGGTTGCTGATTGCAGCCTTCTATACACCGGTCACCGGTGTTCTCAAGGCCGATTTCTATCCGCCGACCGTACGCGCACTGGGTGTGGGCTTGCCTTACGCAGTAGGGGCTGCGATGTTCGGCGGTTCGGCCGAGTATGTAGCATTGACCTTCCGCTCCGTGGGAATGGAGCAGTACTTCTACTTGTACGTGGCGGTCATCGGCGCCGTCACTCTGGTATCGGCCCTGCTGATGCCAGATCTTGGCAAACATGGTTATCTCGACGGCGACGGCAAGGTCGAAGAGAACATCGGCATACGCAAGTTCATGGGGCGCAAATCCCTGCCGACCCACCCCAGTCATTGAGGCAAGGCAAGCATGACTACTCAAAGGAAGAAGATCGTGCGATTCGACGTCTGGTATCACCCGGTGATGGCCCAGATCCTCGAAGCTTCGCCCGATGTCGTGCTGCAAACCGTCGCCCGTGACCAGCCGCCTGCCGTCATCCTGCAGGCGCTGCGCAATTGCCAGGTATACCAGGTGCCCTCGGCGCGGGACGAGCTCCCGCGGCAATGGTGTGTGACCGAGGCGCTGCTCCGCCAGTTGCCGGGCCTGCTGTGTGTCTCGACCAATGGTGCAGGCTTCGACACAGTGGATGTCGAAGCCTGCACCCACGCGGGTGTCCTGGTCGTCAACCAATCGGGCGCCAACGCCCAATCGGTTGCCGAGGCCACGCTGGGGTTGATGCTCGATTGCGCGCGGCGTATCAGCGAATCGGACCGGCGCTTGCGCCGGGATCGCGGGTTTTCACGCGAAGACTTGATGGGTAGCGAGTTGTTCGGCAAAAGTTTGGGTTTGATCGGTATCGGTGAGATTGGTACACGCGTCGCCCGTATAGCCCAGGCCTTGGGCATGCAGGTACTTGCCCATGACCCCCTGCTGAGCGCGGAGCAGATCGGCCAACGGGGCGCTTCCAGTTGCACGTTGCAGAGCCTGTTGCAGCACAGTGATGTAGTCTCGTTGCATTGCCCGCGTCTGGCTTCGACCTTGAACCTCATGAACGCGTCGGCTTTCGCGGCCATGCGCAAAGGGGCTGTGTTCATCAATACCGCACGTGGCGGCTTGCATGACGAGGTCGCTCTGTATGACGCTTTGGCCTGCGGCCATCTTGGAGCTGCGGGAATTGACGTTTGGGATCAGGAGCCGCCTGCGTTGGATCATCCTCTGCTTGGCCTTGAAAACGTGGTCGGCCTGTATCACACCGCTGGCGTCACGCGCGAAGCTCGGGAGCGCATGGGCGCGTGGGCGGCCGATCAGATTCTGCAGTTGCTACGTGGCGAGCCGGGGCCACGTATGGTTAATCCGCAGGCGTTTGAAGCGTTCCGGCAACGGCTGCGGGTCAGGGACCACCTCGACACTTAATGCCGCTTGCAGTCCACTCTGGCGGGCTCTGAACCGCCAGGGACGTCTTAAGAGATTGCGATTCAGGTGATAGTGCCGCCGGCAAGGTCATGGCGAGCGCACAATCAAGGCAGTTCGTCAGACGGAACAGTGCTCGGGCAGCAGCAAGGCATTGCACATCCGCAAGATGTGCTGCTCGATCCAACTTTCATCGAAGGCCGTATTGCCAACCCGCAGACTGTTGCCGCTCTCGATGATCGCCAAGATGGCAACGGCAGTTCGGGCAGGGTCGCTCACGCGGTACAGGCCTATAGCGCACCCCCCCTCGATAATCTGGCGGAGTGGCTCGGCCAGTTGCCCCATTGCCCGCTCCAGCCAGAGCCGGTGGCGGTCGTCCAGGTGCCTGGCTTCGTGACGAAGGACCATCTCTTCCTGGGGAAGAGCCACTTGCCGTGCCAGCGCAAAACGCACATAAGCATGCAGAGATTGAGGTTGGGCGCCGTTTTCCCAGGCCTGCTTGCGGCGTTCGATGATGTCCAGCACCACATTGAGCAGCAGATCCTGTTTGCAATCGACGTGATGGTAAAGGCTGCCGGGAAGAATGCCGACGCGCAGGGCCAGCTTTCTCATGCTCATGGCGGTATAGCCAATCTCGACCATCAGTTCGGTTGCAGCCTGGGTCAGGGAGGAGGGACAGGCACGGGCGGCTTCAATCATAGGCCGGCAACCTCGAAAGTGCGCGCAGCACTCGGCAGAGCAGGCGTTTGCAGTGGCGCCGGGGCCGGGGTGTACCAGTGAGCAGACACATGGGGCACCTCTCTGGATAGGTGCCCCCGGTACCGCTCACCGCTGCGCGTCAGAACAGAGGTGGTGTGCGGTGCCGGGAGCGATAACGGAGGCTTCAGCCGGCTTGGAGCAGCATGGTCCGGGCGCGAAGGATCACGGGGGCGTCGACCATCTGGCCATCAAGGGTGAACACGCCGGCGCCAGTTTCAGCCTGTTCAACCACCCGCTGCGCCCACTCCAGATCGGCAGCCGAAGGCTTGAGCGCGGCGTGAATCACGTTGACCTGCCCAGGGTGGATGCACAGGGCGCCGGCAAAGCCCATGTCCCGGGCAAAACGCACCTGGCGCTGCAACCCGTCGGTGTCCTGAATGGCAGGAAAAACGCCGTCCAGCGGCGCAGCAAGTCCGGCGACACGGCTGTGGAGCAGCACCGCATAGCGGGCATGGCCCAAGACCTGCTCGGCAGCGGCGCTGCCGGTATTCAGCCCTAGGTCCAAGCCTAGATCCAGGCTGCCAAACGACAGACGGTCTACGCCTGTCGCAGCCGCTAGGTGGGGCAGAGCGGCCAGGCCCTTGGCGCTCTCTATGATTGGCCACACCGCTTTGCCGGTAGCATGGGTACGTTCGATATGGCCGACGGTTTCCGCTTTCGGCAGTAAGATGCCAATGACGCCGGTGTGGCGCTGACACAGCGCCAAGTCGGCCTCATGGGCCCAGTGGCCGGGCGCGTTGACGCGCACAAGCACTCGGGCTTGGGGCTGCTCACTGAGAAACTGCTCGAGGTTGTCGCGCGCCTGTTCCTTGAGCGCCTCTTCAACGGCATCCTCAAGGTCAACGATGACCCGATCTGCGCCACTGACCAAGGCTTTGGGTATGCGGTCTGGGCGGGTAGCCGGCACGAACAGTGCGCTGCGTATGATCTCGGCGCTCATTGGCGTACCCCCTGGGCGAATTCTATTTCGCCGACCTGCGCCTGGCCGGCCTGATTACCCGCCCATACCAGGGCCTTGCCGTCGCCAGTCAGCCGTCCGCCGACTTGGAAGGCATCCGGGCAAATCAGTGGGCGTACACCGCGATAGCTGAACCGGCGTACGTTCAGTTGCGGGTTGGCGCGCACGAAGGCACGCAGGTTCAGGGTGGCGATCAGTGGGCCGTGGACCACCAGACCCGGGTAGCCCTCGGTTTCGGTGACGTATGGCCAGTCGTAATGAATGCGATGTCCGTTGAAGGTCACCGCAGAGTAGCGGAACAGTAGCGTCGGATCTGGCTGCACGGTTTCGCTCCAATCACCGTGGGGCATCGGCTCGGTGCCGCCAAGCTTGGGCGGTGAGGGCTCGCGGTAGACGATGTCCTGCTCTTCAACCAGTGCCCGCTGCCCGTCCTGCACATATTCATGCTGCACCGTGACGAACAGCAGGGAGCCGGTGCGCCCGTGCTTCTCCTCGACATTGAGGATGGTCGAGCGGCGGGACACCTGAGCATCGATCCGCAGCGGGCGGATGAACTCCAGGCGCCCCCCGGCCCACATGCGGTTGCGGTTGTCTGCAGGGGGCAGAAAACCGCCCCGCGCCGGATGGCCATCGCCTCCTAGGCCGGCCGCTTCGACAGGCTCCTGGAAAAACGCCCAGTGCCAGAGTGCGGGTAAGGCATCACCAGGGGCGGGGGCCGGCTCGCTCAAGGTGGCAGCTATACGGTTGACCAGGTTATGGCTGATGCAGTCATGGACAGTCTCGCTACGGCCAATCCATGTTTGGGGCGCAGGTATGCTCATTTTTTATTGTCCTTTACAGCGTCGAAGTCAGTTTCGGTACGATCTCGAACAGGTCGCCGACCAAACCATAATCAGCTACCTGGAAGATAGGTGCTTCCTCATCCTTGTTGATCGCGACAATGACCTTGGAGTCCTTCATGCCGGCCAGGTGCTGAATAGCGCCAGAGATACCCACGGCGATGTACAACTGCGGTGCGACGATCTTGCCGGTCTGACCGACCTGCATGTCGTTGGGAACGAAGCCTGCGTCCACCGCCGCGCGTGAAGCGCCAACCGCGGCGCCGAGCTTGTCGGCCAGGCTATACAAGTGGCTGAAGTTGTCCCCATTGCCCATGCCACGACCGCCGGACACCACGATCTTTGCGGCGGTCAGCTCGGGGCGGTTTGACTTGGCCAGTTCTTCGCCGACAAATGCCGATAGTCCTGCATCTGTAGCGCCACCCAGGGCCTCGATTGGCGCACGGCCGCCTTCTGCCGGTACCGCCTCGAAGCCGGTGGAGCGCACGGTAATGACTTTTACCGCAGCGCTGGATTGGACGGTGGCAATGGCGTTACCTGCGTAGATCGGACGCTTGAAGGTGTCAGCGGATTCGACCGAAATGATCTCGGAGATCTGGTCGACATCCAGCAGCGCAGCTACCCGTGGCAGGAGGTTCTTACCGTTGCTGGTGGCCGGGGCCAGCACATGGCTGAAGTCGCGGCCCAGGTTGGCCACCAAGGGCGCCACGTTTTCCGGGAGCTGATGGGCGTAGGCGGCATCGTCAGCCAGCAGCACTTTGGTCACCCCAGTGCACTGCGCGACAGCGAACGCCACACCGGCTGCGTCCAGTCCAGCTACGAGCACCACGATGTCAGCGCCAATCTGGCGAGCGGCGGCCAGGGTGTGCAGGGTAGGGCCGGCGAGGGTGCGATTGTCGTGTTCAGCAACTACCAGAATGCTCATCAGATCACCTTCGCTTCGTTCTTCAGCTTTTCGACCAGTTCGGCCACCGATTTGACCTTGATGCCAGCGCTGCGGGCTGCTGGGGCTTCAACTTTCAGGGTTTTGTTGGTGGAGGCGAGGGAAACGCCCAGCGCGTCTGGAGTCACAGTTTCCAGCGGCTTCTTCTTGGCCTTCATGATGTTCGGCAGCGACGCGTAGCGTGGCTCGTTCAGGCGCAGGTCGGTGGTGACGATGGCTGGCAGGTTCAGCGCAACGGTCTGCAGGCCGCCATCGATTTCACGGGTGACGTTCAGCTTGTCGCCAGCGACTTCGACCTTGGAGGCGAAGGTGCCCTGGGCGTAGCCGGTCAGTGCGGCCAACATCTGGCCGGTCTGGTTGTTGTCACTGTCGATGGCCTGTTTGCCGAGGATGACCAACTGCGGCTGCTCTTTGTCGACAACGGCTTTCAGTGCCTTGGCGACGGCCAGGGAGCTCAGCTCGTCAGCGGCTTCGACCAGGATGGCGCGGTCGGCACCCAGGGCCAGGGCGGTACGCAGTTGCTCCTGGGCGCTGGTCTGGCCAACGGAAACGACCACGATCTCGCTCGCCACGCCTTTCTCCTTCAGGCGTACGGCTTCCTCGACGGCAATTTCGCAGAAGGGATTCATGGCCATCTTGACGTTTGCAAGGTCGACGCCGGAGTTGTCCGCCTTGACGCGAACCTTGACGTTGTAGTCGACCACTCGTTTGATTGCGACGAGCACTTTCATAGGCAGGGATACTCTGTGTTTAAGCGATGGCAACGGGCGTGAAAAAAGAGGGGTCAGATGACACCTGAAGTGCGCAGTTGCTGAATACGTTCATGGGGCAAGCCGAGCTCGGCAAGGATGCTTTCGCTGTGCTGCCCTAGCGCAGGGACCGGATCCATGCGCGGTGCATAGGCGTTGCTGGTGGCGGGCGGCAACAGGCTGGGTACTGAACCGGCGGCGGTGTCGATCCGCCGCCAGCGGTCGCGGGCCTGCAGTTGCGGGTGGGCCCAGACACCCTGCATGTCATTGACCTTGGCATTGGCGATGCTGGCTCCATCGAGGCGCTCGATCACCGTGTCGAAGTTCAGCGCAGCAAAAGCCTCGACGATCAGTCCGCGCAGCGCATCGCGATTGGTTACGCGCTTGAAGTTGGCACTGAAGCGCTCGTCACTGGCCAGCTCCGGTTGTTGCAGCACCTGTTCGCAGAAGAGCTGCCACTCGCGCTCGTTCTGCAGGCCAAGCATGACCGTGCTGCCGTCGCCCACCGGGAACGGGCCGTACGGATAGATGGTGGCGTGCGCCGCGCCGGCACGTGGCGGTGGTGCGGCACCTTCGTAGGCGTAGTAAAGCGGGTAGTTCATCCACTCCACCAATGCCTCGAGCATGGACACTTCCACCTGGCTGCCGATGCCGGTCTTTTCCCGCAACAGGACCGCCGAAAGAATACCGGTATAGGCATACATGCCAGCGGCGATATCAGCGATCGAGTTGCCGGCTTTGGCCATCCCGTCTTCCCCCGGCCCACCAGTGACCGACAGGAAGCCGCCTTCGCTCTGGATCAGCAGGTCGTAGGCTTTTTTCTGTTCATAAGGGCCGCCCGCGCCGTAGCCGGAGATATCGCAGACGATCAGCCGCGGGAATCGTGCGTGCAGCGCCTCGAAGCTCAGTCCCAGGCGAGCGGCCGCACCCGGTGCCAGGTTCTGCACCAACACATCGGCCTGCTCTAACAGTTGGTCGAGAATATCGCCGGCGATTTCCTGCTTGAGGTCCAGGGCCAGGCTTTCTTTAGAGCGGTTGGTCCACACGAAATGCGAGGCCAGACCGTTGACCCGCTGGTCGTAGCCCCGGGCGAAGTCGCCACTGCCAGGGCGTTCCACCTTGATGACCCGGGCGCCCAGGTCGGCCAACTGGCGGGTGCAGAAGGGCGCCGCGATCGCGTGTTCGAGGCTGATGACGGTAATGCCGTCAAGGGGGCGGATGGGCTGGCTCATGCTGGTTGTCTCTCTTGTTATGGCAGGCCCCCGTGGGTAACGGGGGCGGTCCGGATCAGAACGATCGTGGCAACTCCAGGAGGTGTTCGGCCACGTAGGACAGGATCAGGTTGGTCGAGATGGGCGCGACCTGGTACAGGCGGGTTTCACGGAACTTGCGCTCGACGTCGTATTCGTTGGCAAAGCCGAAGCCGCCGTGGGTCTGTAGGCAGGCGTTGGCCGCCTCCCAGCTGGCCTTGGCGGCCAGGTACTTGGCCATGTTGGCGGCCGCCCCGGCGTTGCGCCCGCTGTCGTATTCGGCGCAGGCGCGCCAGCGCATCAGGTCGGCGGCTTCGATCTCGATATGCGCCTCGGCGATGGGGAACTGCACGCCCTGGTTCTTGCCGATCGGCCGGCCAAACACCTCGCGATCACGGGCGTACTGGCTGGCTTTCTCGACAAACCAGCGGCCATCGCCGATGCACTCGGCGGCAATCAGGGTGCGCTCTGCGTTGAGGCCGTCGAGGATGTAGCGGAAGCCTTTGCCTTCTTCACCAATCAGGCAACTGGCCGGGATTTCCAGATTGTCGAAGAACAGCTCGTTGGTCTCGTGGTTCACCAGGTTGGCGATCGGTTGTACGGTCAGGCCATTGCCGATGGCCTCACGCAGGTCGACCAGGAAGATCGACATGCCATCGACCTTTTTCGTCACCTCGGCGAGCGGGGTGGTACGTGCCAGCAGGATCATCAGATCGGAGTGCTGCACACGCGAGATCCACACCTTCTGACCATTGATCACATACTTGTCGCCCTGGCGAACTGCGGTGGTCTTGATCTTGGTGGTGTCGGTACCGGTGGACGGCTCGGTAACGGCCATCGATTGCAGGCGCAGTTCGCCGCTGGCCAGCTTGGGCAGGTAATAGCGCTTCTGCTCGTCGCTGCCGTTACGCAGCAAGGTGAACATGTTGTACATCTGGCCGTGGATGGTGCCGGAGTTGCCGCCGCAGGCATTGACCTCTTCAAGAATTACCGAAGCCTCGGCCAGGCCCAGGCCGGAACCGCCGAACTCCTCGGGAATCATCGCCGACAGCCAACCCTCGTCGGTCATGGCTTTGACGAAGGCTTCAGGGAATCCCTTTTCCTCATCGATCTTGCGCCAGTACTCGGCGGGGAAGTCGCCACATAGCGCACGCACACCCTCACGAATGGCATTGAGTTCTTCGTTGTTGTTGTCGTTCATCATCATTCTCCAAATCGGGGCGGGCCGGCAGCGTCATCGTGGTTCGGCCGCCGACCGGCCCTTTAACACGGTCAGATGGGCTGGAAACCCAGAGCAGCGCGGAAGCGGTTCTTGATGTAATGACCATCGCGCGGCGGCAGTACCCGTGGGGGGTTCTCGGCCTTGATTTTTACCGTCGCCAGCTTGACACCATCACGGGTGGCGAAACGCTCGCGCAAGGCATGTACACCGTCCATCTCACGGATTTCCTGAGTCCAGGAAAAACCGCAGGTTTCGGCGACCCGGTCCAGCTGGATGCCGAACCCGGCGTGGCTGACCTGCATGCCGGTCTCACCGAAGTGGCCGTTATCCAGCACCACGATTGTCAGGTTCTTGGGTTGCTGCAGAGCAACCGTGGCCAGGGCGCCAAAGCCCATCAGCAGTTCGCCGTCACCGGTGACCACCACCACACTTTTGTCCGGTTGCGCATTGGCCAGGCCCAGGCCCACGGTGATGGCGCTGCCCATGGCGGCCCAGAGGTAGTAGTTGTTGTCGTGATCGCCTGCGGCCATCACATCATAGGAGGCAGAACCCAGGCCGGTGACCACGAGCACATCGTTGCGATCGGCAAGCAGGGTACGGACTACTTCACGGCGGCAGAGCACGTGATTGGCGCTTACTTGACCCATTTCTTTTCTCCGATCAGACGCTGGCCGAGCAGCAGGGCAGTGGCGGCATCGCCATTGAAGGCCATGGTGGCGGCGCCGTGCAGCAGTGGCGCGACATCTTCTGGCAGGTCGGCACGCCAGGTCATCACCTTCATCAGGTTCAGGGAGGCTTCGGTGGCCTGGCCCATGGGGTTCTGCCAGGCATTGAACTCCGCCCAGTCGCCGCGCATGGTCACCACCATCAATAGCGGGAAGCCGGCGCAGCTCTGCAAGGCGAGGGTGTTGATGCAGTTGCCGACGCCGCTTGATTGCATCAGTAAGGCGCCGCGTTCGCCTCCCAACCAGGCGCCGGCCAGGTAGCCGATGCCTTCTTCTTCGGTGGTAAGCACAACGGCCTTGATATCAGGGTCGGCGTAGGACATGCGGATGGCTGCCGAGTGGCCGGCATCAGGGACGAACACGACGTGCTTGACGTCGTGGGCCTTGAGGACACGGAACACGTCCTCTTGCCAGTTCTGTTCAGATTCTTGCGATGACATGGGGTCTCTCCCGGCAGTGCTGCTTTTGTTTTTCCTCATCATGGGGGGAGTTGCCTTGCACGACGACTACCGTTTTTTTCTTTGAGATATGCCGAGACGGCATAGGTATACCCATGACACGCGGGCCAGCGTTGAGCGCGAGCAACTCCGGAGTTGGTATCAGGCATGCCTCGGGAGGGGGAGGCTGTGGTTATAGAAAGTGGGCATAGCTGATAGACACGCCCAGTGCTTATGGGCCGGCGCAGAAGACGCTAGGTTGTCGGCTCGGTCGCGGCCGCGCCGCCATCGAATCAAAACAACAATAAGATCGAGGGTCGACCATGTTGCTCCGTTCCCTGCGTACGTTCGCCAGGTGGCTCATCTCTGCTGAGCCGCCGTTGGCCGATACACCATCCTCGCCCTGCCGGCTCCGGCACCTTGCACTGTCCTACTTCGTTCCGTGACGCACCGCCCTGGCGGTAACGGATCCTATCGGTTGAATAGAGGTGCTAAATGAAATTCAAACTACCGCTGGCTGGCTGGATACTGCTGGCTATGTTTCTCGGCGTGGTGATCGGCTACGTCATTTTTCTCACGAGCCCGGACAAAGCCGCTGCAGCCCAAACCGCCGGATACATCTCCGTGATCTCGGACGTGTTCCTGAGGCTGATCAAGATGCTGATCGGGCCGCTGGTGTTTTCTACCCTGGTGGTAGGCATCGCCCACATGGGCGATGCCGGTGCAGTAGGTCGGGTGTTCGGAAAGGCCATGATGTGGTTCTTGACGGCCTCGCTGCTGTCGCTGGCTGTAGGCTTGATGATGGCCAATATCCTGCAACCAGGGCTGCACCTGGCACTGCCGCTGCCGGACGTGAGTGAAACCACTTCACTGCAGACATCGGCCTTTACCCTTAAGGCCTTTGTGACCCATCTGGTACCCAGGTCATTCGCCGAAGCCTTGGCCAACAACGAGATCCTGCAGATCGTGGTGTTCTCGCTGTTCTTCGGGGTCGCCTTGGCGGCGCTGGGGGAAAAAGCCAAGGGCCTGATACGCTTGGCCGATGAGCTGGCGCAGGCCATGCTGCTCATCACCGGCTACGTCATGAAGCTCGCGCCCCTGGCTGTCATGGCGGCGATGGCTGCCACGGTGGCAGTCAATGGCTTGTCGATCCTGGCTACGTTCGCTGTGTTCATGCGCGACTTCTATCTGGGCTTGGTCTTACTCTGGGTGTTGCTGGTGCTGGCCGGGGCGATGTTCCTGGGCCGGCGGGTGTTCGCCTTGCTGGCACTCATCAAGGAGGCGTTTCTGCTGGCGTTCGCCACAGCCAGTTCTGAATCGGCCTACCCGAAACTCCTTGCGGCGCTGGACCGCTTTGGGGTCAGCCGCAAGATTTCCAGTTTCGTGATGCCGATGGGCTACTCCTTCAACCTCGACGGCTCGATGATGTACTGCACCTTTGCCGTGCTCTTCATCGCCCAGGCCTACGGTATCGAGATGACCCTCGGCACGCAGGTCCTCATGCTGCTGACCTTGATGCTGACCTCCAAGGGGCTGGCAGGTGTGCCTCGGGCATCGTTGGTGGTGATTGCCGCAACGCTTGTACAGTTCGATATTCCCGAGGCGGGGCTGCTGCTAATACTGGGCATCGACACCTTCCTGGACATGGGGCGCTCGGCCACCAACGCCGTGGGTAACTCGATCGCCACGGCGGTAGTTGCCAAATGGGAAGGGGAGTTGCAGGACCCGGAAGAGCAATCAACAACTCCCCGCGCCGCTGCCCCGGGGGCAGAACGGCCAACGGCTTGAGGTCAGCGCTTGCCGGATATGGCCCCATCGCAGGCTTCACCGGCCTGCGAACCGAGGTAGCCAGTGCCGTAGTTGGGCCGCATCAATTTGGTTCTAGCTGCTATGCGCAAATGCTATAGCTGGCGCTCGATGCGGTCTTTAGACTGTCAAATACGCCGCTCCAGCGGCGCCCCTTTCCCTGCCAGTGGTTGATAGATGGACGTAACGCAACTCAAAACCCTGATCCACGTGGCGGAGCTTGGCAGTTTGAGCAAGGCGTCGGACCGGCTACACGTAGCGCAACCGGCATTGAGTCGGCAGATCCGGCAGTTGGAAAAGGAGCTGGGCGTCTACCTGTTCGAGCGCCATGGCCGTGGGATGGAGATCACCGCGGCGGGGCTGGAGGTGCTTGAGCGAGCCACCCGTATCATGAACGAGCTGGAGTCCATTCGTACTTCGGTAGCCGGCGGGCGCGCGGCCTTTCGCGGCATGGTCGCCATCGGTACCACGCCAACGATCGCCGAGATCGTCACGGTTCCGCTGGTCAAGCGCATCAGCGACACCCATCCGGACCTCTCAATCCGCTTTTCATCGGCCTTCAGCGGCTACCTGCTGGACTGGTTGCAGCGCGGCGAGCTGGAGCTGGCCATCTCCTACGACCCTCAGCCGCTGCATACCCTGCGTATAGAACCGGTGATGATGGAAAACCTGGTGCTGGTCGGCCCTCCCGAGTCCGGGCTCAACCTCGATACAGCGTTCCTTTTTTCGCAGTTGGCCAGCGAACCGATGGTCTTGCCCAGCCCCCGTCATGGGCTGCGCAAGATCATGGACCAATGTGCCTTGGAGCGCGGCTTCAAGATCACCACCAGCGTCGAGGCGGATTCTTTCGGCGCCATGATCGATCTTGTTCGCAATGGCTTTGGTTACACCGCGTTGCCCTTGGCGTCGATCTACTCGCGCTTGAACGACGGCACGCTGTGCGCGGCACCGCTGGTCGACCCCACGCCCATGCGAAAACTGGTGCTGGTGCTTCCCGCCGATCGCCAGGTGAGCCCGGCAACCCGCTATGTCGGCCAGACCTTCGTCGACATTGCTTCGGAATTGGTGGCCGAAGGTATCTGGGCTGGGCATATGCTCTGACGCAGCCAGCTATTCAATTGAGGCATAACTGCTAGAGGGTAGCGGGTCTGGCCGCTATCCAGGCGAGGGCGTAGCTTTGCCCGGGAATAAAAGTCAGTGCGCTTTCGCTGACTTGTAAAATAATAGATCCCAGAAGGTACCCCCCATGATGCGCGTTTCATCGCCTCGCGTTTTGCCGCCCGTTTTTTCCCGCCACGACTCCAAGCCGATCAATCGAAGGTAAACCGACGCTGTCGTTCCTGCCTTACGTTTGCCTTAGATCTGGAGTTACCCCATGCACGCCAACAATAACAATCCCGCTGCGCCTGATATCCACAATCTGACCAACCGCCAACGGATCCGCGCCATTCTTGGTGCCTGCTCCGGCAACCTGGTGGAGTGGTACGACTTCTTCATCTACGCCTACACCTCGATCTACTTCGCAGCCCTGTTCTTCCCTCAAGGCGATCAGACCACGCAGTTGCTGGCGACTGCCGGAATCTTCGCCGTGGGCTTCTTCATGCGCCCCTTGGGCGGGTGGATCTTTGGCTACCTGGCCGATACCCGTGGTCGCAAGTATTCCATGATCATCTCAGTGTTCCTTATGTGTGGCGGCTCGTTGATGATCGCTGTGCTGCCCACTTATGAGTCCATTGGCATGGCAGCTCCAGTGCTACTGCTGGTAGCCCGCCTGATGCAGGGGCTCTCGGTCGGTGCTGAATACGGTACCGGGGCCACCTACATCAGCGAAATTTCCCGCAAGGGCAAGCGCTGCTTCTTTGGCTCGTTCCAGTACTTCACCATTATCGCCGGCCAGCTTCTGGCGCTGCTGACGGTGGTGGTGCTGCAGAATGTGCTGCCGATCGAAGAACTCAAGGCCTGGGGTTGGCGCATTCCGTTCTTCATCGGCGCGGTCAGCGCACTGGTGGTGGTGTACCTGCGCCGCTCGATGCTTGAGACCGCCCACGCCCAGGGCTCGAAACACAAAGAAGCCGGGTCGATCAAGGCACTTATGAAACACAAGAAAGCTGTTCTGCTGACTATTGCCATCACGGCCGGTTGCTCATTGCACTTCTATACCTTCTCCACCTACATGCAGAAGTATCTGGTGGTGTCGGCCGGCTTCGACCCTTCGACCGTCAGCTTCATCATGACTGCCGCGCTGGTGGTATTCATGTGCCTGCAGCCGGTGTTCGGGATGATGGCCGACCGGATCGGCTCGCGAAATAGCATGATCGCCTTCGGCCTGCTTTCGAGCCTGTTGATCGTGCCCTTACTGACGGGCCTGAAGAGCGTCAGTAACCCTTACGAAGCCTTCGCTCTGGTCATGCTCGGGCTGTTGATTGCCGCGTTCTATACGCCGGTGACTGGCGTGCTCAAGGCTGACCTGTATCCCGCCACAGTGCGCGCGCTTGGTGTGGGTTTGCCTTATGCACTGGGCAATGCACTGTGCGGCGGCACCGCTGAGTACGTGGCATTGTCATTGCGCGGCGCCGGGGTGGAGTCGTACTTCTACTACTATGTGGCGGCCATGAGCGCCATCACGCTGCTGGCTGCCGTGCTTATGCCCGACCTGCGCAAGCATGGCTACCTCGACGGCACCGGAGCGGTTGAAGAGAACACCGGCCTGCGCAGCGGCCCTGCTTACTCCGACGCTCGGGGCTGAGCCCGGCCTGGGCAGCCGCTGGCGATTACTCAGGGACTCTCACGATCACGCTCCCGGGTCTTGACGGGTCTTGATAGCCCGCACATCAACTGCGGGCCTGGGTACATCGATAAATGCCCGCTACATGTCTTGTCCCGCGATGTTATCCAGAGACGACGATTGCGTATATGTATCGGCGGGGTAGGGAAGCGCTAAGAACTCTTTCGTCTCCATGGGGCGCTAGCAGCCGTTCGCGAATGACAGCTATCGACCCATAGCTGCCCTTCGCGAAAGGCAGCTACCGGCCAAAAGCGGTCAGTGACAATATCCGCAAAGTCTACCGCTCAGCTTCCCGAAGACCGATCTCGACTATTCGTTAGGTACAGCACCATCGCTGCGCGAGCCGCATCTTTGACTGCTGCTCCGCGCAGTGCTGCAATGGGGTCACGTTATCCGTATAGGATGTTGCTCCATGCGAGTGAATCTCCAAACACTCCCGACGCGATACCTTCAGCCTCAACCAAGGTGATATTCGCGCCTTTATCAGCCAGGTGTTACGCCAGCGAAGCGCCCACGATGTCGGCACTAATGACAACGACTCGTTTGTCCAGAGCATTTCCCATATCAACCTTCATTCTGTAGACCTGAAGGCGGTTTCAGTGTCTGCCTCTGATCGATTTCTGCTTGTCGTAAGGGGCAGCAGTTGTCGTCTAGAAAGCAGATGTAAATTTGTCTGAAGTGGCGAAATAGCTGCCAAAATCATCGTGTTAAAACGCCGCCTGAAATGGCAGCAAGATAAGCGCGTGAGTGTTGTTGGCACTGGAGGGTAGCGAAAAATCGTTCAGCTACTACGGTAAGCGTCATCAACGACTATAGTCATTGGTGAGCCAGAGCGAATCTGACCATTCCCCTGCCAACCTGGCCTAATCCAATTCCGCGATTACACGGCGGATCTTCTTGTGTTCCTTGATGCGGAACGTGAACGTTTCGCTGCCGAAATCACTCAGGCTCAGGCTGAGATCGAGGCAGCGTTGTCTTTTTTTGAACCCCTTGATGGTGGATGGAGTTATCCCACCGGGCACGTCGCATCCCACTGAGCACGTCCCAACCACCCATCTATCAAGGTTCAAGCAATGAATACTTTAGAGTTCGATGATGCACAAAAAACCAATGGCGACCTGGTTCAGGGGCCGCTGCCGGCCGGCACTGTCGCGCCCGACTTCACTCTTCACGCAACCCCTGATCAACAGTTGTCGCTGCGTGAGCTAAAGGGAAATCCCGTGATATTGGCGTTTTATCCCGCTGACTGGACTTCGGTGTGTGGTGACCAACTGACTTTGTACAACCAGTTGCTACCCACATTCAGAGAATACGGTGCGGCGCTACTGGGTATCTCGGTTGACAGCGCCTGGTGCCATCAGGCCTTTGCCAAAGATCGGAATTTTCACTTCAGCCTGCTGGCCGATTTCGAGCCCAAAGGGGCTGTGGCACGACAGTATGGAGCGTACCAGTCCCAGCTCGGGGTTTGTAAGCGTGCGCTGTTCGTGATTGACAAGGACGGGGTGGTTGCCTGGAGCTACGTCTCCCCGATGGCAATCAACCCTGGTGCGGACGGTATTCTGGATGCGCTGGATGCTTTGGCGAATTCGCCACAAAGCACGCCAACCAAAAATTAACAGGTGATTAGATGGCCACTCTCAAAGTCCCGGTAAGTGCCAACGACCATCGCCAGGGAAGTGCGCATGCCAAGGTCACCTTGGTCGAATTTGGCGACTATGAATGTCCCTATTGCGGTGAAGCTTATTGGATGGTCAAGAATCTGCAACAGCATTTTCGCGATGACTTGCTGTTTGTGTTCCGTAACTTCCCTCTGACCACCGCTCACCCCCATGCACTGGGTGCAGCGGTCACCGCTGAGTATGCCGGGAGTCGAGGATTATTCTGGGAGGCCCACGACGAATTGTACGAAAATCAGGATCGATTGGGCCTGCCGCTGTATCGCGCCATCGTTCTCAAACACGGCCTTTCCAGGGAGGAATTCGATCTTGCAATGCAAGAGGATACTTACATTCCCAAAATACAAGCCGATTTCAATGGCGGTGTACGCAGCGGCGTGAATGGCACCCCAGCGTTTTACATTGACGGGCTTCGCTATGACGGAGTTCCAGAGTTCATCGGGATGAGTCAGATGATTGAGCTTTTGTTAGTGCGTGGACGAAATCGCTAGAGAGCCAAATCGGCTTGGCATCACCAACATCGGAGCCGAGGAAAAACCAACGTTAGTTTCCTTTTACATTAAAGAGGTGGGCACGGAGCCGGCAACTAATGAAATCTTTGAAGTATTATGAAGAAAATCGACACGCCACATGGTTGGAGTTGTTTTTTGACCTGACTTTCGTTGTTACGATAGGCCAAGTTACGCACACTCTCGGACATGTTCATGATGGGCACTTTGAACATAAGCAATTATGGACATTCTTACTGCTTTTTGTGCCGTTGTGGTGGATCTGGTCCAGTCACACGATTTACTCCAACAGGTTCGATACAGACAGCAATCTTCACCGTTTGGCAACATTATTCATAATGCTCCTGCTCATTGTGCTATCGGCACGGATCGGGGAAGACTTGGAAGTGAACTACCCGCTCATTATTGCTTGCTATTTTGGTATACGTGCAATCATCAGTGTTATGTATATTTCATCCATTAGTAAACTCGATTCTCGCGGCGAACTTTCCTCAAGGCTTGGCTTCGCCCTATTAGTTAGCGCAGTTATTAGCCTTTCATCCGTTATTTTTGACCCGCCCTTGCGTTACCTTGTTGCTTATATTGGGATTGTTCTTGATATTCTGTTTCCTGTATTTTTCTGGACTAAACTAAAACCGTTGCCAGCACACACAGAGCACTTGGTTGAGCGCATAGGCCTACTCACCCTAATCTTATTGGGGGAGTCAATTATTAGCCTTTCCGGAGGCTTATCTAACATTCAATGGGGTTATTATAATGTGATGGCAGCCATCACCGGATTTATCATGATTTGCAGTATCTGGTGGATCTATTTTGATAGTTTTTACTTGCTGAACAAACATCAAAGCAGTATGAGTGGGCACGCCTTAATCTACTCGCACCTTTTTCTTTTTATGGGGCTGGCACTTCTGGCAAATTTGATTAGGCATGCGATCCTGAACGACATTGCGATACGCGATTTCCAGATTATGTCGATCACCGGCATGGCCTTGTTTTTCCTAGGTAAGCAATATGGCTATTTCATAGCCGTGAGTAGAATAAGGAAATACATCCTACAAAACACGTTGATAGTGTTTTCTTTGGGCGGGTTAGTCGTGTTTTTACCCCGCGTCGAGTACATATTGGTCGGCCTGACAGCAACCATGATCTCTTATGTTTTTCTAAATTTCAGATATCGTTGAATCATCATTATCAGACCAGAGGGTGGGACCAAGTGAGCAAGTGGCTGACTTGCGGTTACATGCTGCCCACTACGTCGTTCTCACTGCTCGTGCGCTACTCGCCGCTACCCTTGGTCTATTTGGGTTTGTAATCCTGGTATCGTCGACCATAGTTAAGAGTCTCGGATGCCCCTCTTAGCTATCGCGATCTGATAGCGCCAGCCGCATCGTAACAACAGGAGCCACATCATGGTCAAAGTAGCGTTGTTCGTTCGCCTAGAAGCAAAACCCGGGAAAGAAAAGGATGTAGAGAGCTTTCTTTTGGGTGGCCTTCCGTTAGTGGAGGAGGAGCCAGCCACTACAGCCTGGTTTGGAATCCGCTTGGGGCCGTCCACCTTTGGCATCTTTGACGCATTCCCGGATGAAGCGGGCCGGCAGGCTCATCTTTCGGGCAAGGTCGCGGCGGCGCTTATGGCAAACGCTGCCGAGCTATTTGCCGAACCGCCATCAATCGAGAAGGTTGACGTCCTTGCGGCCAAGCTACCCGGCTAAGCAAACCCAATAGGAAGCTCCAGTCAGTACTGGGAGGCCCACGATGTATTTTGTGAAAATCAGGATAGCTTGGGCCTGCTGCTGTTCCGGGCGGTGATCAATCAAAACACTTGTATTGAAGATAAATGTCATGGCTAAAGTGCCGTGTCCAGGATTCATGCCATGCTTCCGCGCTCGGTATAAGTGAAAGGATACGCGCGCAAATCGTGTCCAGGGACGGCGTGGAAGCCGCACAGAATCTGCAAGGCAACGTGCTCATCACGGGTTTAGGCTGGGTAGGGTAGATTGTTTGCCGGGCACCGGTCGCTCATGGCGCGAAGATCTCCATCATTGATATAGAACCGGAGGTCATCCGCACCGTGACACCTTATGGTTTCGTCAAGTGAGCATTCGTCGGCGTAGCAGTGACCGATGTTCAATGAGCTGCCTGACGCGGCTGCACTCCGAACTGCGCAACGATGTGCGTACCCAATTCCTCAATAACTTCCACCGCAGGGCGCTTGCCGTATTTGAGATTGAGAATGACGTGGTCCACGCCGATTTCCTCAAGCGACTCCAGCAAAAAACGTAGATGGTAACGTCCAAGTCTGAACCCCAAATGGATACGTGTGGGTGGCGTTGACGGATTCTCATCGAGATCGATGTACAGCGACTGAGTAAAGGGCTTATACACAGAACCACATTGTTTCGTGACCTCCAGTCGCCAATCTTCCACGACCAGCCGCTGCATGTTCGGAATGCGTGGATAGTTGATCCATCCGTTGCTCTCACGCGCGATCCAATCCAGTGACTGGCGACTGTTGCCGGTCACGAGCATTGGAATGAATTGGGTGGTCGGTTTCGGAATCAGGTCTGCGCCTTGCATTTCACCAGTGCTCCAGTGGATGGGCTCAAAACTGGTGCTGTGGGCGCGGCGAATCACTTCGTAGTGTTCTCGAAAGATCTCTCCACGCCTTTCGGGATCGACGCCAAACGCCGAAAACTCCACTGGCCGATCTCCCGAAGCAACCCCCAGAATCATGCGACCAGTGCTCAACTGATCTACGCTGGCTGACGCCTTGGCCGTGTGCAGGGGATGGTGCAGCGGGATGGCGATGGAGGCGGTGCCAAGTGCAATCTCCGAGGTATGGGCAGCCATATAACCCAGGTAAACCCAGGGGTCGAAGACTTGGCCGACATCGCCGAAGCCAGGGTCGCGAAGCGGCACGTCGCGAAACCAGAGCGCGCAGAAGCCCAGCGCCTCGGCTTGTTTAGCCAGTGTGACCTGGTTGAGCATGCTCGGAGTGTCCCCGTCGAACGCCTCCATGGGAAAGAATAATCCAAGGCTCAAATGCCCCTGAGTGAAGGTTCGGCTGAACCCTCGATGCTGCTGGTAAGGAATCGTGCTCGGCCGATACATACGGATTGACCTCATGGCAGAACGTGAACAGCGCCCCCGTTTCCAGAGGTGCTGCGGCATCGGTCGCTTTTGAACGGCAGGTGGGGGGACTAGGTCTGGCTTTTACCCGTTGCGCCGTACTGCTGGTCGTGTGGGCCGGACTCAGGGGGCAGTTGCTGGCGATAGGCGCGGGTTGGTCCGGGTGGGTGTTAAGCGGACGGTCAAAGGAAGTCAGATCTCTCGGCTCTATACCACCAGATGGGCAAGGCGTTCGAGGAATCATTCTATAAGCGTAGGCGGTTTTGCAGCTCTCCGCCATATTCTTACAATCGAGCCGCTGGCGGACGAAAGTCGCGTATCGAAGGCAGTTATCGGTCGTTTCCTGCCATTCCAGAACGGCCGCTATTGGCCGTTAGCTGCCCTCCGCCAAGGGCAGCTATGGGTCGATTGCAGCCGTTTACGACTGGCCGCTATCGACCCGAAGCTGCCCTTTGCGGAGGACAGCTGTCGGTACAAACAGATACCCATTCCCTCTAGCTCTTATCTGACTTTACCTGCCAGGGGTTTCGGGCAACGACCTTGCATAGGTATAGGGGGTATGCCTATCATAGGCAGTAGATAGGTATAGGGGGTATCCATGGATCATATCGCAGCAAACAAAGACGATCTTCTCAAGCGCGTAAAACGTATCGCCGGGCAAATCCAAGCCGTTGAACGGGCATTGGAATCAGACCACGATTGCGCCAAAACACTTCACCTTGTTGCCGCTACTCGCGGAGCCATCAATGGCTTGATGGAGGAAATCATCGAGGACCATGCACGGGAGCATGTCGCTAACCCAGCGCTCAGCGAAGAAGAGCGTAGCAAGGGTGTCGAAGAGCTACTGGAAGCCATCCGACGCTACTCCAAGTGAACACGTTCATGAACAGCATCAAGATCAACCACACACACGACCACATGTTCCTTGGCTCGGCCCACGACGAAAATGCCAAGCGTACGCTTTGGGTTGTGGCCCTGACTGTTGTGATGATGATTGGCGAGATCGCCGCCGGCTATCTCACAGGCTCGATGGCGTTGCTCGCCGACGGCTTTCACATGGCAACCCACGCCGGGGCGCTGGGCATCGCCGCAGTCGCTTACGGATACGCAAGACGTCATGCATCCAGCCAGCGCTACAGTTTCGGCACCGGCAAGGTTGGTGACCTGGGCGGGTTCGCTTCGGCACTGATTCTCGGCCTGGTCGCCCTGGGCATCGGAGTTGAGTCTGTCATGCGCCTCCTGCAGCCAACGGATGTTCAGTTCCGTACCGCTACGCTCATCGCAGTTGTCGGCCTGGTCGTCAACCTCGTCAGTGCGCTGTTGCTGGGCCACGGGCACAGTCATGGGCACGATCATGATGATCATGGCCATGCCCATCACGGCCATGACAATAACCTGAAGTCGGCCTACGTCCATGTCATCGCTGACGCACTCACTTCGGTGCTGGCCATAGTTGCACTGCTCGCCGGGCGATATCTCGGCTGGGTTTGGCTGGACCCGGCCATGGGCATCGTAGGCGCCATTGTCATCGCACGTTGGGCCTGGAGCTTGATGGGGATTACAGCTGGGGTACTGCTGGACCAGACAGATATGCACGTTGCCGAGGAAATTCGCGAACTGGTTGAGAAGCCGGGAGATGCCTCCATTACGGACCTGCACGTCTGGCGGGTTGGGCCACAAGCCCATGCTGCCATCGTCAGCGTCCTTGGCGACGCCACTGCGAACGCCGACAGCATTCGTGAGCGGCTCAAATCTGTTCACGAAGTCAGTCACCTGACAGTGGAGTTTCGACTATCAGATGGCAGCCGGTAAATCGCCTGATTTACTCTCGCGCAACTAAAGACTACTGACAATCGCGGCCTGAAAAATGGCTGCCGTGCAAGGGGCACATGTAAGCTTGAAGTGGTTTAAGAAAGCTCACGGATGGATACTTCCCGGGCCGGACGTGACCGTCCGTGAGCGGCAGATAAGGGTCGGGAGCGGTCAGTCCGGAGCGGCGGCTTTCGACCCGAAGCGGAAGTAGTCAACTCCGAGAGTTTTCCAAGCGGCGAGTCACGCGTTCACTGATGAAGGAGCAAGCTCTATTACCCTAGTGCGGCGGCGAATGCTTCGGGCGTCGGGCTCTCCTGCCATTGCGCGATAGTCGCCGGCAGCACCAGCCATGGCTGCTTGCGTCGTGTCCAGATATGCGCAACTGGCTCTAAACGTTCAGAGCCATCCAGGATGCCGGCGCGTACCACACGCATGCCGGGGGCTGCCGTGGTCTCGTTGAACAGCCGGGTATGACATGTGCCGCAGGCATGTTGGGTAGACGTTTGACCCTGGTGTTCATGCTCAAAGATCGCCGTTTCGCCCACCGTCTGAACAGCCGAAGCCGCGCTCAACATGTGCAGACCAAACGCACTGCCGCTCCAGCGCTGGCAGTTCAAACAGTGGCAGGCATACAGCGGCGGCAATTGCTGCGCCACGATCTCGAGGGTGACTTGCCCACATCGGCACTGACCGGTGATTCTCATGCGTTGGTTCCTTACAATGACGCCCGGAAATATGTGGGCGAATGATCGCTTTTCACGGGCTCGAGCAGAAGATCAATTTAGGAGCAACTGTTGGCCAAGAATGTATGAGCGGTATTGAATGGGAAAGCCAGCGTGTATTTCTCGCCGTGTTGCGCTCTGGCAGCCTAAGCGGCGCGGCGAAGTTGCTGGGTATCGCCCAGGCCACTGCGCGCCGGCGCCTCGACCATCTTGAACACGCTCTCGGTGTGAGTCTGTTCACCCGCACACCTCAAGGGCTGACGCCTACTGCCGGAGCGCAGCGCCTGATCGAGCATGTGGAGGCCATGGATCTGGCTGCGCAAACCTTCAACCGCATGGCCAGCTCTGAAGCGTCGATGGATCACGGTACAGTCCGGCTGACCTGTGGCGAGTTGCTTGGCGTCGAGGTATTGCCTGGCCTGCTGCGCCCTTTCCATTACGAACACGCCGGGCTCAAACTTGAGTTGAGCATAAGCGACGCGCTTGAAGACATCGCCAGGCTGCAATCGGATATTGCGGTGCGGCTGATGCGGCCCAACGAAGCTGATATCACGGTGCGGCGTGTCGGCAGTTTGCGGATTGGCATCCATGCCAGTGCCAGGTGCCTGGAGCGCTACGGTAATCCAGCCTCCCTGCTGTCGCTGCGCCAGCGGCCTCTGATCGGGCCGGACAGACGCTCAGCGGATTTGCGTCGTTTTGTCGAAGCCGGTCTGTGCGATGCCGACCAGCATTTCGCCATCGCCTCTGATCATCACCTCGCTCAGCTGGCCGCTCTGAAAGCGGGCTTAGGCTTCGGACTTTGCCCGACGCAAATAGCAAAATCGCACGACCTCATACACGTGCTGCCACACGATTTCGGCTTTGAGGTAGACGTGTGGATCGCAATGCACAACAACCTGCGCAAAATTAACAGGATCGCTCAGGCGTTCGAGGTTCTGGGAGAGCAGTTGCATCAGTATCTATGCTTGGCCGATCAGTGAGCAGCGTAGGGGCCGTGGCATCCACTGCTTGGTCTAAACGGCTGCAATGGGTCGAAAGCCGCCGCTCCGGACTGACCGCTCCCGACCCAAAGCCGACTTTCGGACATCCTCATGAGTCGCTTGGGAACGGAAAGTAAGGCTGCAACCGTTCGGTTTCTCTTTTGACCACGGCGTAGCATTCGCAACTCAGCTCCTCCAGACGAGTCCTGTCCAGGATCTTGATATGTCCCCGACTGTATTCGATGACCCCCAGCCGCTGGAGCTTGCCGGCAGCGTCGGTCACGCCTTCGCGGCGTACACCCAGCATGTTGGCGATCAATTCCTGGGTCATGATCAGTTCATTGCCTGGTAGGCGATCAAGCGACAAGAGCAGCCAGCGGCACAGTTGCTGGTCGATGGCGTGGTGGCGATTGCACACCGCCGTCTGGGCCATTTGCGTGATCAGTGCCTGTGTGTAGCGCAGCATCAGCATCAGCATCTCTTCATGGCGGTTGAACTCGTCCTTGAGTTGCTGGCCGGGCAAGCGATAGGCATGCCCGGCACTTTGCACAACGGCACGACTGGGTGTGCTTTCGCCGCCCATGAAGACTGCCACGCCGATCAAGCCTTCGTTTCCGACCACCGAAATCTCGGCCGAGGCGCCGTTCTCCATCACGTACAACAGTGACACGATGCAATCGGTGGGGAAATACACATGCCGCAGGGCACCGCCGGATTCATAGAGCACTTTGCCCAGTGGCAGCTCGACCGGTTCGAGATGGGGTAGGAGGCGCTCCAGCGCTGGCCCCGGAAGCGCTGCCAGCAGGTAGTTCTGTTGTGGCCTGGGTACAACGAACATATCAGCCGCCCTTCGAGGGAAAATTTCCTGAGGGGGACAGGTTACTCCAAAGCGCACCAAGCGCGGCAACGCACCGAATCCGCCGCAGCAATCTGCGATGCTCAAGAGAACGTCGCTGCATCTCAGCGCTCAAGATCGGCTTCGACAGTTCTGTCGTGCCCTTGTATTTCTGGCTGATGCGCTTTGACCGGGCATGTCACCAATACCTGATGTTGCTTGCCATCATCCGACAGTTGAAGCGTGTCCTGGCCTAGCAACTCGCCGTCCAGCATGATCGCAAGCGTAGTGGTCGTGTCTGGCCGCACTTCGATATGGTAAGTCGTTGCCCCATAACGGTATTGCAGGGTGTAACCAGGCCATCCCTGCGCCAGTAGCGGTTCGATGTGCAATGAAGTGCCGACACGCCGCAAGCCGAGCAATGACTCGACGATGAAGCGGTACGTCCAGCCGGCCGACCCGGTGTACCAAGTCCACCCCCCACGGCCCGCATGGGGCGGCGTGCCATAGACGTCGGCAGCCATGACATAGGGCTCGACCTTGTAGGTTTCGATCCGCTTGGCGACTTCATGGCCCGCGGGGTTGATCATGTGGAGCAACCGCCACGCCCTGGCGTTGTCGCCAAGCTCGGCGAAGGCCATGCCGGCCCAGACGGCGGCATGGGTGTACTGGCCACCATTTTCTCGTACACCCGGCACATAGCCCTTGATGTAGCCGGGCTCAAGCGCGCCCTTGTCGAAAGGTGGATCGAGCAGCAGGACCGCGCCTGTGTCGGGCCGTACCAAGTGCTGCTCGACCGAGGCCATGGCCGTGCGGCGTCGGGTCTGCGAGGCGGCGCCCGACAGTACCGACCAACTTTGCGAGATCGAGTCGATGCGGCATTCGTCATTGTTGGCCGAGCCCAAGACCTGGCCATCGTCAAACCAGGCGCGGCGGTACCATTCGCCGTCCCAGGCATGCTCCTCGAGACTGGCCTGCAGCAGGGCGGCCTGCCGGGAACAACGTTGGGCGAAAGCAGAGTCGCCATGCAGTTGGGCAGTGATGGCAAACTGCTGCAGAACGTCGAAGCCGAAGAAGCCCAGCCACACGCTTTCACCGCGGCCCAGCTGGCCGACCCGGTTCATCCCGTCGTTCCAGTCGCCCGTGCCGATCAAGGGCAGGCCGTGGCTGCCGCGCTGCAGGCTGTGTTCGATGGCGTGGACACAGTGCTGGTAGAGGCTTTCCACCAGGTGCGATTTGCCCGGCAGGTCGTAATAGGATTCTTCCCCGACATTGAGCGGACGGCCCTCAAGGTAACCCACGGGTTCTGCCAGCACGCTGAGGTCGGCGGTGACATTGACATAGTGGCTGGTCGCCAATGCCAGCCACAAGTAATCGTCTGAACAGCCACTGCGCACCCCCCGATCGAGCGGCGGATGCCACCAGTGTTGCACGTCGCCTTCGGCATATTGATGGGCTGCGCACAGTAACAGATGACCACGCACGCTGGCGGGGTCGGCATGGATCATCGCCATGCTGTCTTGCAGTTGATCGCGAAAGCCGATGGCCCCGCCGGACTGATAGTAGCCACTGCGGGCCTGGAAGCGACAGGCGATCACTTGGTACATCAGCCAGCCATTGACCATGACATCGATACTCGGGTCGGGGGTCTGGATTTGAATCACGCCCAGTTGCGCACGCCAATGCTCGCGTACCGCCGCCAGTTGCGCGCTGGCCGCCGCCAGGCCGCGGTATTGATGAACCAGGCGCAGCGCTGACGCCTTATCCCTGGCTGCCCCGAGCCGGAAGACCACGTCCTGCTCTTCACCGTTGTCGAGGTCGAGGGCAACCTGTATTGCCGCGCAGGGATCCAGGCCGCCACCGGTACGGCCCGACAGCCGCGCGTGCTGCAGTCCCGCTGGTGTCTTGAGACTGCCGTTGCGACCGATGAATTCAGTGCGATCGCCGCTGATGCGAGTGTCGCTCGAGTCGGTATCGAGGAACGCCACCCGTTCGCCAAACTCGATCGAATAGGCGTTCCTGGCGAACAATGCGCCGCTGCTAGGGTCGGCTTCCGTCACCACATGCATCGCCGATTTGCTGCGCAAGTCGCCCAGTACCCACTCGACATAGCAGGTCGTCGACAGGCGTCTGGCGCGGCCTGAGCGATTCCGAATCTGCAAGTGCGAGAATTTGATCGAAGCGTCCAGCGCCACATACACCCACAACTCGGTGTGGATTCCGTCTTCATCGTGCTCGAATACGCTATAGCCAAAGCCGTGCCGGGTCCGGTACGCGCCAGTACCGGGACAAGGCTGCGGCGTCACCGACCAGAAATACCCGGTGTCTTCATCGCGCACATATATCGCCTCGCCGCTGGCGTCGGTGATCGGGTCGTTATGCCAGGGGCTTAGGCGAAATTCGTGAGCGTTTTCCATCCAGGTGTAAGCGCCACCACTTTCGGATATCACCGTGCCGAAGTGTGGGTTGGCCAATACGTTGGCCCATGGCGCCGGCGTCGGCCTGCCAGGCTGCAAGGTCATGACGTACTCGCTGCCATCGGCACTGAAGCCGCCATAGGCATTGCCCAGCAGCAGACCTTCGATAGCCGGCAGGGTCGCTTGTGTTGCCTTTGCCTGGTGCTTGAACGTGGGGACGAGCGCCGGGTGTACCGGGATGGCATGGCGCCGATGAACCTGCTCGGCGATGCCGCCGTTGTCTTCGCTCAGCACCAGGCGTGCAACCGACAGGATCAGCGTACGGTCCTCGTTCGACAACTGCTGTGCCGGCCGCACGAAAATGCCCCCGGGATGATCGATCAACGAGGCTTCGCTGCCGGAGGTCACCACACCTATGATCAAGTCCTGGAGTTGCTGGCGATAGCCGGCCTGATCTTCGTTCCAGATCACCAGGTCGACCATCAGCCCCTTTTGCCGCCAGTAGGCATGGGCCTTGACCATCTGGTGCACGAGTTCGATGTTCTCGACGGTGGAAATCTGCAGCAGGACGACGGGCAGGTCTCCGGAGATCGCCTGGCCCCACAGGCTCGATTGATTCCGTCGATTGGCCATCAAGATGCTGTTTTCCGCGCGCAACGAGGCATTGGCGTAGAGGATCGAAGCAGCCATCTGTTCAAACAGGCGCGCATCATCCTGCGAGACATTGAGTTGGCGCAGCAACACCTGGCTGTGGGTCCAGGCCAAGTCGAAGACCCGATCGGCGAGGTGGCGGTCGCGGTATTTATTGATCAGGTACAGACAGCCGACACGGCTGTCCGCGACGCCGGTCACCAGGTCAATGGTCGCCGTTTGCCCGGGTTCCAGCGTGATACGGCAGCGGATGGCTACGATCGGATCCAGCACCGAACCTGCGCTGCCGGACAGCTGCTGGACATGGCCATCGAGCGCCGCTGGTGCGCAAGCGTTGCGTCCGCGACCTATAAATCGCGCTCGATCGGTCTCGTAGGAAATGGCGTCGATGTCCACGCCGTGGGCGGCCAGCAGGTGGCACATCCAGGGCACGGCTTCCTCAGTGGAGCGCCGCCTGCGGGTGCAGACGATGGCCTGCAGCGCCGGCACCAGTTCGGTCTGCACGAACAGGTTGCTGAAGGCCGGGTGCATGGCATCACTGACCGCCGGCGCCAGTACCACCTCGGCGTAGGAGGTAATCTCCAGGCTACGGCTTACGCGGCCGCGGTTGGTGATGTGCAGCCGGCGCAGTTCGATATCGTCTTCGGGAGACACGACGACCTCCGTGTGCGTATCGAAGTCGAGCTCGCGAACGCGAAACTCGGCCCGGGAGTCGCTGAAAATCGCCTCATGGCTCTCTGGCCGGTGCAGGGTCGGCTGGTGGGCCGAGGACCAGAATACGCCGCTGCTGACATCGCGCAGGTAGCAGAACATGCCCCAGTTGTCGCGGGTCGCGTCTTCATGCCAGCGGGTCACGGCGATGTCGTTGCAACGGCTGTAACCGCCCCCGGCACTGCTGAGCATGACGTGGTAACGGCCGTTGGAGAGCAGCTGCACAGCGGGGCGTTTGCGCCCGGGATCGGCGAATACGCGCAGCCTGGTTTCCTGCGTCTCCGGGTTTTCCCCTGTGGCACGTGCCTGGGTTGCATGCAGGTAGGGCGCGGCGGTTTTCGGTACGCGCTCCTGCAGCAACAACACGGTCGCCTGGAAGGCCGGGATCGACTCGAAACGGCGCTGCATGGGAAGGTCCAACAGCACGCTGGTCAAGGCCAGCAGGCTCATGCCCTGATGGTGCGCCATGAACGAGCGCACGACCGCATAGTGCTGGCCGCGCGGCAGGCGTGCCTCGGTGTAGTCGACCGCTTCGTACAGGCCATAGCGCCCTGCCGAACCTTGGGCCGCCAGGCGTTGAAGGTTGCGACAGGCCGCTTGCGGCTCGACCATCAGCGCCAGGGCGCTGGCGTACGGTGCAATCACGGTGTCCTCGGCCAACCCGCGCATGAGCCCAAGGCCTGGAACGCCGAAGGCCCGATACTGATAGTTGAAGTGGGCGTCGAGGGTGTTATAACCCGACTCGGACACGCCCCAGGGGATGCCCAACTGGTTCCCATGCTCGATCTGCAAGGCGACGGCCGCGCGACAGGTCTGCTCCAGTAGCGTCCCTTCATAGCTAGGCATGATCAAGTTGGGCATCAGGTACTCGAACATCGATCCGGACCAGGAAAGCAGCACCGGCCCCCCACGATTGTTGCTGAGCAGGCGTCCGAGGGTGAACCAGGCCTGTTGCGGCAGCTGGCCCTGGGCGATGGCCACGAAATTGGTCAGGCGTACCTCTGAAGCGAGCAGATCATAATAGCCGTGGTCCAGCCTGCGTTCGTCGGCGTTGTAGCCTATCGAGAACAGGTCACGTTGGGCATCGTAGAGGAAGGTGAAGTCCATGCTGGCCAGTGACGCGCAAAATTCGGCCAGGTGCTCAAGATGAATGATTCGTGCGCGGGCCAGGCGTTGTACCTCCTGAACTTGCGCCTGATCGGCGGGCAGCCACAGGGTGCAATCGAGCTCGGCCATTTGCCGCAGGGTGAGTGCGGGTGGCTTGTCCCGGGCGGGTGCCGACGGTAGCTCGAAGAGTAGTCGTTCTGCCCGCAGATCCATGCACTGCGCCTGTAATGCCTCTAGCCAGTAATGGGCTTCTTCAGCAGCCCTGGGCGGACTGTCGATTGTTAAAGTAGCCGTTAGATCGAGTAATGGCAGGAGGTTGTCCGGGGTGTCCTGGACCAGCGCCGACTCTACCTTTACGCGCAGTTCAAGCACGGCACGGTCATCGAGGTTTACGCCCTCTAACGCCTGTTGAAGCACATCGAGGGTGTCGCCCAGGCCGCTCAGGGTGCTTCGGTCAAACAGAGGCGTGTCGATCAATCCCAGCAGCCCCGGTCGTAAGGTGAGCAGCATGCCCGCCAGGTTGCCGCTGTCCACGGTGGACAAATACCTAGGCGCCAGCGGCTGCAGTGTCTTGGTGTCGTACCAGTTGTAGAAGTGCCCTTGATGACGCTCTAGGCCGGCCATGGATTCAAGCATTGCAGTGATGCGTTCCAGCAAGCGCCCGCCGCTCAGGTAACCGAAATCGTGGGCCGCCAGGTGCGAGAGCAAGGCCATGCCCATGTTGGTCGGGGAGGTCCGGTGCGCAATGGTCAGCTTGGGTACTTCCTGGACGTTATCCGGCGGCAACCAGTTGTTCTCAGGGCTTACGTAACGATCAAAGAACGCCCAGGTCTGGCGTGACAGCATGCGCAAGAAACGCAGGTCTTGCGCTGACGGACTAAACCCCGCGGGTGTGGTCGGCAGGCTGATCCACCAGGCAATCGCCGGGCTTGCCAACCACACCAGCAGCAAAGGCGCCGCCAGTGCGAGTACGGCGAGGGAGGGGAGCAGGGCCGCGAATAGCAGCAGCGCCAGTGCCGGGGCAATCCACATGCTTTTATACATGTCCGACAGGCCGGTGCCATTGGAACGCTCCACCTCACGGGAAGGTTGCCATTGCAGCAGGCGGCGTTTGCTGATCAGCATGCGCCACAATGAGCGGCCAATCGCATCGAAGCTCAACAACGCATCGGACGGCAACCAGACAATCGACAAGAGCGCGCGCATGAAATGCTGGCCCGAGGTCCGTAATGCCGCGCTGAGGTGTTGTCCCAGGGGAATATCGGCCGCTTTCTGCACCAGCGCCAGTACTGACTGCAGCGTGGGTTGGACAAAGACCAGGATGACCACCGCCAATGTCCAGGAGATGGCTTCGCTCGAACCCAACCATCCCCAGACCAGCATGGCCAGGAAGGCGCCTGGCTCCAGGCTGCGGCGCAGGTTGTCGAGAATCTTCCAGCGGGCAAGGTTGCTCAGGGGGTTGCGTGCGAATCCTCCCTCGGGCTTCGGTGCCCACGGCAAGGCCCAGTACAGCACTTGCCAGTCTCCGCGAATCCAGCGGTGTCGGCGCTTGGCATCGGCGCTGTAGCGCGACGGATATTCTTCATACAGTTGTACATCGCTGAGCAACCCGCAGCGGGCGTAGCAGCCTTCGATCAAGTCATGGCTGAGGATGCGGTTATCGGGCAGGCAGCCTTCGAGTGCCTGTTCGAAGGCATCGACGGCATAGATGCCCTTGCCGATGAAGGAGCCGTTGTGGAACAGGTCCTGGTAAACATCGGAGACGGCGCGGGTATAGGGGTCGATACCCGCATCGCTGCCAAACAGTCGGGCGTAGGTCGAACGTGCCGTGCTCGGCAAGCTGATCCCTACGCGTGGCTGGAGGATGGCGTAGCCGCTGACGATCTTACCGCTCTGTAGATCGAATACCGGATGGTTAAGCGGGTGCATCATGGTACCAATGCACTGACGCGCGACATCGCGGGGCAGCAAGGTGTCGGTGTCCAGGGTGATGACGAAGCGTACCGCGCTCAGTGGCGCGACATCACCGACGATCAATGCGAAGCGCTCCTTTCCTTTACCAAGCAGCAACGCGTTGAGCTCCGCGAGCTTGCCGCGCTTGCGTTCATACCCCATCCAGACCCGTTCGGTCGAACTCCAGTGCCTGGGCCGGTGCAGCAGGAAGAACCGGTCGACCTGGCCATCGGCATATTTGTGGTTGAGCGCCTCGATCAATTGCCGCGCCAGAGCGAGCAGTTCGGCATCCTCGGGCATCACCTCTGCAGGAGCGTCCATGAAGTCACTGAGCAGCGCAAAATGCAGATTGGCATCGCGATTGGCCAGGAATCTCACTTCCAGGCCTTCCACTAGCGCCTCGATGTCGTCGGTACTGGCAAACATCGTCGGCACCGCCACCAGCGTCCGTGCCTCGGCCGGTATGCCTTTGCTGTAATCTAGGCGCGGCAGAAGCGAGGAGACTACCGTGAGGGTCACCAGCCAGTTGACCAGCCCAATCGCCAGACTGCTGGTCATCAATAGCGCTGGCACGGCGAGCAGGACCAAGCCCCAGATTGGCGTGCCGCGGTGATAAGCGCTGCTGAGAAACGGCCAGGCTAACAGCAGCGTCAGCAGCAGTGCAGGGCACAAGTAGAACTTCAACGGGGCGCTCTGCAGCAGGCGCTTCCAGCGTTGGTGCAGCGGCACGCTGGCGTGCAGCGCCTGCTCAAGGTGGGGCAAACCGCCAGCCACCAGGTAATAGCCCACATGCCCGTTCACATGGCTCACGAGCTGTGGAGTGCTAGCCAGTTCGATGGCCGCTTGTGCCACCTCGGTTTCAGACTGCACGCAATGCCGGGCGAGGCGTTCGATCACATGGCGGTAACGATCGCGGGTGGCAAAGTCCATGTTCGCGTAGACGCCGGCCGGATCCGTGCACAAGACCTGTTCGACATGGCTTAGCAGCTCAACGAACTCGCGCCAGTCGGTCGCCGTCAGCAACCTCAGGCTGGCGAAGCTGTTGCTGATGGACACCTGGTCACCGGCTTGCTGCTGGGCATCCATCTGCACCAGGCGCTCTACGGTCAGGCCCGACTCGCCTAGCGTTTGTTCTATCCAGGCCATCGGCAATATCAATGCTGCGCTTTGCCCGTGCAGCCTGCGCGCCAGTTCTGCTACGAATGATGGCGTCATCGGCGGTGCCGATCGCGCCATGTCGGCAACGGTCAAGACCACGCTCTTGGCGTCGCGCTCGGCCATTTCGATCAAGCGATCGGCCCAGTCATCGGCAAGGTTACGGTCATCGCGGTTTGCCATGACCCGAGACGCCACGCGCCGCAAGTTCTCAATCAGCGCCAGGCGCAGCATGATCGGGATGGCCCACAGCTCGCCCAGGGTCAGCGGGGTGATGGTCTGATAAGAGGCGATGAAACAATCCAGGCTGGGCGCATCAACCCAGCCATCGCCGTGAGCGATGGTTTCCAGCGCTATGTCGTAAACCCGCGGCAGGCCGGCCGAAGGACCTTCGGCCAGGCGTGGCAGCTCGCGACTATAGCCGTCGGGCAGGTGGGTTCTGGCGGTACGGATGTTTTCTTCGATGAGGTAGAAGTTGTCCAGCAGCCATTCTGCCGCAGGGGTGGCGCGTCGGCTGGACAATTGCACGGTCATGAGCGCTGCGCAGCTGCGTTCCAGCAGCAGTTGATTGTCAGTCAGGCGGCCCAGCAAGGCGTCCTTTCTTGAAAGGCGCCCGAGCACATGTTGACGGGCAAGTACGATGCCGTGATCTGCCATCTGCTGCGCATTGAACAGGTCGGAACGCAGGATGGGCTCGTATTCGAACTTGTGCCGCGCTGCACTCCACCGAAGCCAGATGGCCGGTGAGCGCCATAGGCTGGACAGGGTGCGAGTCAGGATATTTTGCATGAATTCCTTCGCACGACCCGCGCAGGGCAAGTCGCATGTGGAATGAAGGCGGTTCTACGCCAGGCCAGGTGTGCGGGGCGTTGCGCCGCCGGGTGCAGCGTTCCACTGACGAGTGTGGGGTGTTCATGGGGGGGAGTCTGTTCGCTAGCGAACATAGGCAGGATCGCCGCTACGGGCTGTGTTAGAGGTACACGATCCATGAGGCCGCTTTTGGCTGGCTGCTGCTTTTGGCGAGAGACAGCAATCGGCCATTGGCTGTCCTCCACGAAAAGCTAACTAGTAATCATTATCTAAAAAACAAAAACCTGATAAAAATCAGTATATTAGGGCATAAACCTAAGCCAGCATCTAAAGTCGAAAGATCACGACCCAAGCAACTCCGGAGTATTGAAATTCGACAACCTGGGATCCCCCACAGCACAGTCCAACCCACAGCACCCCCCAACCCCCACCAGAGCCCGCTGCAAACTCCGTTCCCCCTCCAGCCAAGCCCGCCGCAACAACGGCAACACCCGCCGAGGCAAAACCGCAAACATCGGCTGCCAATATCCCCCCTGACGCACCATCGCCGGCAAATCCTGCCCAACCGCAAGCTCAAGCAAATCCTCGATCAAGCGACGGTCAATCAACGGCGCATCACACCCCAACACCACCACCCAGTCATGCCGAGCCACCGCCAACCCCGCAATCACCCCAGCCAAGGGCCCCGGATAATCCGCCTCGGCATCAGCCACCAACTGATCAGCATACCCACGGTACAGCTCTTGATTTCGGTTACAGGAAATCACCACATCGTCGGTCAACGGCCGCACCACCCGCTGCACATGCGCCACCAACGGCTCCCCACGCCACTCCAGCAACCCCTTGTCGCGCCCACCCATACGCGCCCCCCGGCCACCGGCAAGGATCAATACAGAACAGGCAGGCAATCGCGCAGACATAAAAAAGGGCTCCTGGCAGTCAAGCCAGAAACCCTCCCATGTCACACCCAGCTTGTCCAGTCAGCCGCGCTCGCTTGCCTCAACGCCAGCCTTGCGTCGCCCAGCCAAGCGCATCACTACCACGAAGAACACCGGCACAAACACCACCGCCAGCGTCGCGCTGAGCATGCCGCCAATCACCCCGGTACCGATCGCCTGCTGGCTCGCCGAACTCGCACCGCTGGCAATCGCCAACGGCACCACGCCGAGAATGAACGCCAGCGACGTCATCACGATCGGCCGCAGCCGCAGCCTTGCCGCCTGTACCGCGGCATCAACCGGATCATGGCCCTGATCGACCAGGCTCTTGGCGAACTCGATGATCAGAATCGCGTTCTTCGCCGACAAGCCAATCAAGGTGATCAAACCAACCTTGAAGAACACGTCATTGGGCATGCCGCGCAGCGTTACTGCCAGCACTGCACCGAGCACGCCTAGCGGTACCACCAGCAGCACCGCAGTCGGGATCGACCAGCTCTCGTACAGCGCCGCCAGGCACAGGAACACGATCAGCAGCGACAAGGCCAGCAACAGCGGTGCCTGGCTGCCGGACAAGCGCTCCTGCAGCGACAGCCCCGTCCACTCCAGCGCAGTGCCGGCGGGCAATTGATCGACCAGGCGCTGCATTTCGTCCATGGCGTCACCTGAGCTGTAACCAGGCGCTGGCTCGCCGCTGATGGAAACCGCCGGATAACCGTTATAGCGGGTCAATTGCACCGGCCCGGTGACCCACTTGGCCTGTACGAACGCTGCCAGTGGCACCATCTTGCCGCTGTCATTGCGCACGTGGATCTTCAGCAAGTCCTCGACCTGGCTGCGCTGATCGCCCTCGGCCTGGACCACTACCCGTTGCATGCGGCCCTGGTTGGGGAAGTCGTTGACGTAGCTTGAGCCCACCGCGGTATCCAGCACTGAACCGATATCAGCGAACGAGATGCCCAGCGCGTTGGCCTGACGCCGGTCGATTTCAAGCTGAATCTGCGGGCTTTCCGCCAGCGACGACTCACGCACGTTGACCAGCAGCTTGCTCTTGCCTGCCTCGGCCAGGAGTTGGTCGCGGGCGGCCATCAGTTGCGCATGGCCAAGGCCGCCGCGGTCCTGCAGGCGCAGCTCGAAGCCGGTCGACTCGCCGAGGCCGTCGATGGGCGGCGGCAGCACCGAGAACGCCACGGCGTCCTTGATCTGGCTGAACGCCTGATTGGCCCGGTCCGCGATGGCTTGCGCGCTGTCGGCAGCACCACGCTCGGACCAGTCCTTGAGCGTGGTGAACGCCAACGCGGCATTCTGCCCGCTGCCTGAGAAGCTGAAGCCAAGAATCAACGTGGTATTGCCAACCCCAGCCTCGCCGCTGTTATGCGCCTCGATCTGCGCCGCCACCTGTTCGGTGCGGGCGCGGCTGGCGCCCGGCGGCAGTTGGATGTCGGTGATGGTGTAGCCCTGGTCTTCGGTCGGCAGAAACGCCGTCGGCAACTGGCTGAAGCCATATCCTAGCACCGCCAGCAACACGCCATACAGCAGCAGATAGCGACCGCTGCGCTTGAGCGCGTGCACCACCCAGCGCTGGTAACCGTCGCTCATGCGCTCGAAACGGCGATTGAACCAGCCAAAGAAGCCCTTGCTGGCGTGCTCGCCACCTTTGGCTACCGGCTTGAGCAGGGTGGCGCACAGGGCAGGGGTCAAGCTCAGGGCAAGGAAGGCCGAGAACAGGATCGACACCGCCATCGACACCGAGAACTGCTGGTAGATCACCCCCACCGAGCCTTGCATGAAGGCCATCGGCAGAAACACCGCGACCAGCACCAGGGTGATGCCGACAATGGCGCCGCTGATCTGGCCCATCGCCTTGCGCGTTGCCTGCTTGGGCGGCAGGCCTTCCTCGGCCATGATCCGCTCGACGTTTTCCACCACCACGATGGCGTCGTCGACCAGGATGCCAATGGCCAGAACCATGCCGAACAAAGTCAGCACGTTGATCGAGAACCCCATCGCCATCATCACGGCAAAGGTCCCCATCAGCGCCACCGGCACCACCAGGGTCGGGATCAGCGTGTAGCGAATGTTCTGCAGGAACAGAAACATCACTGCAAACACCAGCAGCATCGCCTCGAACAGGGTCGTGATGACCTGCTGGATCGAGACCTTGACGAATGGCGAGGTGTCATACGGGATGTCGTACTTGACCCCGGCCGGGAACAGCGGCGCCAGTTGCTCCATCTTCTCGCGAACCAGGGTCGCGGTCTGCATGGCGTTGGCGCCGGGCGACAGCTGCACGGCAAAGGCCGTCGACGGTTTGCCGTTCAGGCGCGTGCCGAATTGGTAGTCCTGCGCGCCGATCTCGACCCGGGCGACATCGCCGACGGTCACGCTGGAACCGTCCGGGTTGGCCCGCAGGACGATGTCGGCGAATTCCTGCGGCGTGCTCAGTTGGCCCTTGACTACCACGTTGGCAGTGATTTCCTGGGTTGGCCTGCTCGGCAGATCGCCAATGCTGCCGGGTGCCACCTGAGCATTCTGCGCGGCGATGGCCACCGAGACGTCGTTGGGCGTGAGGTTGAAGCCGATCAGCTTGGCCGGGTCGATCCAGATCCGCATGGCCCGTTCCGAGCCGTACAGCTGCGCCTTGCCAACACCCTTGAGGCGGCGGATCTCGTTCATCACGTTGCGCGCAAGGATGTCGCTGAGGGCAGTTTCATCGAGGCTGCCGTCCTCGGAGGTGAGGGTGGCCAGCAACAGGAAACCGGTCGAAACTTTTTCGACTTGCAAACCTTGCTGGGTGACCGGCCGCGGCAAGCGCGACTCGACCACCTTGAGGCGGTTCTGCACATCGACCTGAGCCAGGTCCGGCTGAGTGCCCGGCTCGAAGGTGGCGGTGATGGTGGCGCTGCCCAGGCTGCTTTGCGAGTTGAAATAGAGCAGGTTGTCGGCGCCGTTGAGCTCCTGCTCGATCAGGCTGACCACGCTCTCGTCCATGGTTGCAGCGGAAGCACCCGGGTAGACGGCATAGATCTCGATCTGTGGCGGCGCCACGTTGGGATACTGCGCCACCGGCAGCTTGGGAATGCTCAGCGCCCCCGCAAGCAGGATGAACAGCGCTACGACCCAGGCGAAAATCGGCCGGTCAATGAAAAACTGCGGCATGAATCAGGCCCTCACTGGCCGTTGTGCTGGACGATGGGGTTGGCGTCAGCTTTTAGGTCAACCCGCACCTGATCGCCGGCCTTGATGTGTTGCAGGCCTTCGATTACCACGCGGTCGCCAGGCTGCAGGCCTTCATTGACGATCCAGCGATCGCCCTGGGCATTGCCCAGGACCACTTCGCGGGCAACGACCTGGTCCTGCTGATCGACCAGCATGACTTTGGCCACGCCTGCGCTGTCACGCAGGATGGCCCGCTGCGGCACGCTGATGCCCTTGGGTTGTACCGCCTGCTCCAGGCGTACGCGCACGTAGCTGCCGGGCAGCAGGTCGAGGTCCGGGTTGGGGAATTCGCTGCGTAGGGTGATCTGGTTGGTGCTCGGGTCGACACTGATGTCCGAGAACAGCAGCTTGCCCGGCAGCGGATAGGCACTGCCGTCATCCTGAATCAGGGTGGCCTTGGCTTGATCCTCGCCGACCTGGCTTAGCTCACCGGCCCGCAGCGCCCGGCGCAGGGCGGTCAGCTCGCGGGTCGACTGGGTGACGTCGGCGTGGATTGGGTTCAATTGCTGGATCGTCGCCAGCGGCGTGCTTTCGTTCTGCCCGACCAGCGCGCCCTCGGTGACCAGCGCGCGGCCAATGCGCCCGGCAATCGGCGCGGTGACGGTAGCATAACCCAGGCTCAGCCGGGCGCGATCGAGCGCGGCTTTGGCCTGGGCAACTTCGGCGTCGGCTTGCAGCAAGGCGGCGTGGGCGTTGTCGTATTCCTGGCGGCTGACGGCCTTGTCGGCCACCAGCTCGCCGTAGCGTTGATCCTGCAGGCGCGCTTGATAGCGGGTCGCCTCGGCGCGGGCCAGGGTGGCGCGGGCGCTGTCGAGGTCTGCCTTGAACGGCGCCGGGTCGATCAGGAACAACACATCACCCTGTTTGACGTCGCTGCCCTCGCGATAAACCCGCTTGAGCACCACGCCAGCCACCCGTGCACGCACTTCGGCGGTGCGCGGGGCAAGGATGCGACCGCTCAGTTCGCTGGTGATCGCCAGCGGCTGGACCTGCACGGTCTCAACCCGCACCTGCGCCGGAGGCGCTTGGTCGTCTGGCTTGGCAGCGCTGTCGCAGCCGGCGAGCAGTACACCGAGCAGCGCCAAAGGCGCCAGATGGCGCAGGGGGAGTGTTGGATAGTTAGACATACGCAGCTTTCCGATAATGACCGGCGCTATGCTAAAGCACCTGGCCACTAATAAGCTGTGAAGCACTGTAGGGCGTATGTGAAAAAGTGTAAGGAAAACGGCTGCGGCTGCGTAGGATCTATATCCTCATTACTGACTTCCCTCAGCCAAGCTACTTATGCCGAACATTCTTCTGGTTGAAGACGACAGCGCGTTGTCCGAACTGATTGCCAGCTACCTGCAGCGCAACGATTTCCACGTCACCGTCATTGCTCGCGGCGATCAGGTGCTGGACGAATGCCGGCGGCAGCGGCCTGATCTGGTCATCCTCGACCTGATGCTGCCCGGCCTGGATGGTTTGCAGGTATGCCGTTTGCTGCGCCAGGAATCACAGTGCCTGCCGATTCTCATGCTGACTGCCCGCGACGATAGCCACGACCAGGTGCTGGGCCTGGAAATGGGCGCTGACGATTATGTCAGCAAGCCCTGCGAGCCGCGGGTGCTGCTGGCCCGAGTACGTACCTTGCTGCGCCGCAGCAGCGTGAATGAACCGCACCTGGAAAGCGATGTGATCCAGGTCGGCGGGTTGCTTATCAATCTGGCCGAGCGCACGGTGAATTGGCGCGGCGAGGCAGTCGAGCTGTCCAGCGGTGAGTACAACCTGCTGGTGGTGCTGGCGCGCAACGCCGGTGAAGTGCTCAGCCGCGACCGCATCCTGCAACAGTTGCGGGGCATCGAGTTCAACGGCACCGATCGCTCGGTGGACGTGGCGATCTCCAAGCTGCGGCGCAGGTTCGACGACAACGCCGGCGAAGCGCGCAAAATCAAGACCGTGTGGGGCAAGGGTTACCTGTTCAGCCGCGGCGAATGGGAGTACTGAAGGCACCATGCTGAAGATTCTGGTACGCCTTTACCTGCTGATCATCGTTGCCTACGCCGGCGCGTTGTTGTTGATCCCCGATGCCATCGTCGGTGCTTTCCATGAACGTTTCATGGCCTTCAATCAAGACCAGGCCAGGGGCGTGCAAACCCTGATCGTGCGCCAGTTCCAGCAGGCGCCGGCTGAGCAATGGCCGGCGGTCGAGCGTGAAGTGGCGGATATTTTCCGCCCTTTGCAGGTGCAACTGCTGCGCTGGGATCAGGCTGCGCTAACGGCGCCCGAACGCGAGCGCCTGCAGGCAGGCTTGCATGTTGTGCGCCTGGGCGACTGGGGTTACTACCGAACGGCAATGGCGGCGCTGGACAGCGAGTGGCTGGTGAGCCTGCACAGCCCGCCCGATCCGGTCGACATCAACCTGCTGTCCTGGGGCGTGACCGTGCTGATCGGTGCCGCCTTGCTCGGCTGCCTGTTGGGCTGGGTGTGGCCACACTGGCGGGATCTGCAGCGGCTCAAGAAAACCGCGCGGCGTCTCGGCGAAGGGCAACTAACCGCGCGCACGCAGATATCTGCGCGCTCCAACATCGGTGAACTGGCCGGTGTGTTCGACACCATGGCCAGCGACCTGGAGCGGCACGTCAACGAACAACGTGAACTGCTCAATGCTGTCTCGCACGAACTGCGCACGCCGCTGACCCGGCTGGATTTTGGCCTGGTACTGCTGTTTGACGAAGTGCCGCCAGCCAACCGCAAGCGCTTGCTGGAGCTGGTCGGCCACGTTCGCGAGCTTGATGAGCTGGTCCTCGAGTTGTTGTCCTACAGCCGGCTGCAAACCGCCGGGCAGGCCAACGAACGGGTGGAAGTGTCGCTGCTGGAGCTGGTCGACAGCGTCCTTGGCGGTTTTGCCGAGGAGCTGGATAGTCGTGGTGTTCAGTGGGAAGTCAAAGCCGAGGCCAACCTGCCGCGCTTCGTCCTCGACCCGCGCCTGACCGCCCGCGCCGTGCAAAACCTGGTACGCAATGCCATGCGCTATTGCGACGAAAAGCTGCTGCTGCGCCTGCGCCTGGAGGACGGCGCTTGTCTGCTTACGGTTGAGGACGACGGCATCGGCATCCCGCAGGAGGAGCGCGAGCGGATCTTCCAGCCGTTCTATCGGCTGGACCGCAGCCGCGATCGCAATAGCGGCGGCTTTGGCCTGGGCCTGGCGATCAGCCGGCGGGCAATCGAAGGGCAGGGCGGCACACTTACGGTTGCCCAGTCGGCGCTCGGCGGGGCGCAGTTCCGCATACGCTTGCCGGCGGCTTGAACATCGCCGCCAAGCGGCGTACCGTTTGCGGGCCGTTTCTCCCAGGAGCCGTACATGCAAGGCAAGGCCCGCAAGATCGTTCAGGCCATCTGCTACGAAGTCATCGCCGTGGCCTGCGTAGCCCCCGCCCTGGCGCTGATGTTCGATGCCGGCATGGCCCACTCGACGGCGCTGTCGGTGCTTATGTCCGGGGTTGCGATGAGCTGGAACATGGCCTTCAACTGGGCGTTCGAGCGCTGGGAGGCGCGCCAGACCAAACGCAAGCGCACCGTCCTGCGGCGCATCCTCCACGCACTGGGCTTTGAAGGCGGGCTGGTTGTGTTGTTGCTGCCACTGGTGGCGTACTGGCTGGATATCAGCCTGTGGGCGGCATTGCTCACCAACCTGGCGCTGTTCGCGTTTTTCTTCGTCTACGCGTTCGTGTTCCAGTGGGGCTTTGACAAGGTCTTCGATGTGCCGCTCTCGGCGCAGCAAGCCAAGTGTTGACGGCTTGTAGCGCAACAGGATAAGTTCCTTACCCATGAATACCTTCCCGCAGCGTCGCGCCCTGAACATTATTATTACCGCCATTATCGGATTGGCGGGCTAGCGCGTACGTGCACCTAACCCGCCCTGGAGGCGGGTTTGTTTTCTCTGACTCCTGGGCAATACCGCAACCACCAGGAGTCATCGATGACCAATCTCAACGTCAACCCGCGTCTCACGCCCGCGCAACTGCTAACCGAGCAAGTGCGGCGTATTCTTGCTGCGCCGGTGTATGACCTGGCCATTGAAACTCCACTGCAAGGCGCTGCGGCGCTGTCGGCCAGCCTTGGCAACCAGGTCCTGCTCAAGCGCGAAGACCTGCAACCGACGTTCTCCTTCAAGATCCGCGGCGCTTACACCCGCCTATCGCGCCTGACCGCAGCCCAGCGCGAGCGCGGCGTGATCACCGCTTCTGCCGGCAACCATGCTCAGGGCGTCGCCCTGGCCGCTGCCCATCTGGGTTTGCAGGCAACTATCGTCATGCCCACCACCACGCCAACCCTGAAGATCGAGGGTGTGCGTTCGCGCGGCGGTAATGTGGTGTTGCATGGCGAAAGCTTCCCCCATGCGCTGGCCCACGCGCTGCGCTTGGCCGACGAGCATGGCGCGACCTTCGTGCCGCCGTTCGACGACCCCGATGTAATCGCCGGGCAAGGCACCGTAGCCATGGAAATCCTCCGCCAGCAGCCGGGCGCGCTGGATGCGATCTTCGTGCCGGTGGGTGGCGGTGGCCTGATCGCCGGCATTGCTGCCTATGTCAAATACCTGCGCCCCGAGATCAAGGTGATCGGCGTCGAACCGCACGATTCCAACTGCCTGCAAGCGGCACTGGCGGCGGGCGAACGGGTGATCCTGCCCCAGGTCGGCACCTTTGCCGATGGTGTGGCGGTGGCGCAGATCGGCGCGCACTGCTTTGAGCTATGCCGGCACTTTGTCGATGAAGTGATCACCGTCAGCAGCGACGAGCTGTGTGCGGCAATCAAGGACATCTATGACGACACCCGCTCGATCACCGAGCCATCCGGCGCGCTGGCCGTGGCCGGGATCAAGAAATACGTCGCCCGCGAGGGCGCAAAAGGGCAAACGCTGGTGGCGATCGACTCCGGCGCCAACGTCAACTTCGACCGCCTGCGCCATGTTGCCGAGCGGGCCGAGCTGGGTGAGCAGCGCGAGGCGATCATTGCCGTGACCATTCCCGAGCAGCCCGGCAGCTTCCGCGCCTTCTGCCAAGCGCTGGGCAAGCGCCAGATCACCGAGTTCAACTACCGCTTTTACCCAGGCAAGGAAGCCCGGCTGTTCGTGGGCGTGCAGACCCACCCGCTGACTGACCCTCGCGAGCAGTTGTTGGCCAGCTTGAGCGGGCAGGGCTATCAGGTGCTCGACCTGACCGACAACGAACTGGCCAAGCTGCATGTGCGCCATACCGTCGGCGGGCACGCTGCCCCAGGCAGCAATGAGCGGGTGCTGCGCTTCGAGTTCCCGGAGCGGCCAGGGGCGTTGATGGACTTCCTCGAGCGCCTGGGCAAACGCTGGAACATCAGTCTGTTCCACTACCGCAACCATGGTGCCGCCGAAGCGCGGGTGTTCGCCGCGCTGGAAGTCCCCGACGAGGAGCTGGTGGGCCTGCCGGCTGCGCTGGATGAGATGGGTTACCGCTACTGGGACGAGACCGACAACCCTGCCTATCGGTTATTCCTCGGCTAAACCGATAGTCGGTCTGCCTGGCGGATTGATCGTTGCTATGGATCAACACTGTGGGCCGCGATTGGGCAGATTCTCAAGGTAGACAGACCTTGAGGATCCGCCCCCATGAGCAGCACCTTTTTCATCCCCGCCGTGAATATCATGGGCATTGATTGCCTGGACGAAGCGATGACTGCCATCGCTGGCTACGGCCTGCGCAAGGCATTGATCGTCACCGACCAGGGCCTGGCCCGGGCTGGCGTTGCCGAGCGCATTGCCGGCCTGCTCGCCATGCGTGATATCGATGCCGTGGTGTTTGACGGCGCGCGGCCCAACCCAACCATTGCCAACGTCGAAGCAGGCCTGGCCGTGTTGCAACGTGAACACTGCGACTGCATCGTCTCGCTGGGCGGCGGGTCGCCCCACGACTGCGCCAAGGGTATCGCCCTGTGCGCTACCAATGGTGGGCGGATCAGTGACTACGAAGGGGTTGACCGCTCGACCAAGCCGCAACTGCCGCTGATTGCGATCAACACCACCGCCGGCACCGCCAGCGAAATGACCCGTTTCTGCATCATCACCGACGAAGCCCGCCACGTGAAAATGGCCATTGTCGACCGCAACGTGACGCCGATCCTCTCGGTCAACGACCCGGCGCTGATGGCTGCCATGCCCAAGGGCCTGACTGCAGCCACCGGCATGGATGCCCTGACTCACGCCATCGAAGCCTACGTTTCCACCGCTGCCACGCCGATTACCGACGCCTGCGCGCTAAAAGCCATCAGCCTGATCAGCGACAACCTGCGCCAGGCCGTCGCCGATGGCAGCGACCTGCAGGCGCGGGAGAACATGGCCTACGCGCAGTTCCTGGCCGGCATGGCCTTCAACAATGCGTCGTTGGGGTTCGTGCATGCCATGGCGCACCAACTCGGCGGCTTGTATGACTTGCCCCATGGCGTGTGCAATGCGGTGCTGCTGCCGCACGTGCAGCGCTTCAACGCCAAGGTCAGCTCGCCGCGTTTGCGCGATGTCGCCAAGGCGATGGGGATCAAGGTGTGTGGGCTGGATGCAGAGCAAGGCGCTGGCGCAGCGATTTCGGCGATCGAGCACCTGGCCGTGGCGGTTGGCATTCCTGCAGGCCTGGCAGAACTTGGCGCGCGTATGCAGGACGTGCCGCTGCTGGCTGAAAATGCGTTGAAGGACGCCTGTGGCGTGACCAATCCACGCACCGCCAGCCAGGCGCAAATCGAAGCAATCTTCCGCGCGGCGTTCTGAGCCGTTCCAGCGCGGCCTGGCCCCACGCGGGGCCAGGCCGCTTCAGCGCTCGCGCATGAAAAAACCGGCGACAAACTTGCGGAAGGTCTCCAGGCTTTTGAAGTCGGCGTAACGCTTGAAGTGCTCGGTGTCGGGCTCCGGTCCGACCGGCTGTTCCAGCAGTGACACTGACAACACCCGGTCCTGATCCGAGGTCAGCACCAGCTCATCCATCACCTGGCCTCCAATCACCGGGCGGCGCATCAGCACCTTGACCCCTTTGCTGGCCATCCAGTCGATCAGCGACACCAACGCCTTGAGCGGTTCGCGTTCTTCGTCGCGGTACACCGGGAACAGATGCGCGCGTGACAGCACCGGCACGCTGGCAACGTGGATCAACTCATAGAAGTTGCTCCCGGCAGTGGCCGGCGAGTACAGCGCCAGGGCCAGCAGCGGACCGCTGGTGCGGTTGCCACCCCAGTACAGATGATGGCCCTGGAAGTCGAAGCCATCCTCACTGCGGGCATTGAACAGCTTGCGCCCCTTGATCTGATCGACGCAGTCGAGCAGCAAGCCATGCCGACGGTGATTGCCGAACACCGTCGCCTCACGCAGGCGTGCTTTGAGCATCATCATGTGCTTCATGTCCAGCCGCGTTTCCAAATAGTTGCTGGCCGGCACGCGCTCGAGCAATGGGTAACGGCTGGCCACGCTGCGCAGCTCGGCGAACTGCGCGGTGAGGTCCTTTTTCAGGTGGCTGGCATAGACGTTGAGGCCGCTGATTTCGATCCAGGTCAGCAGCAGCGACAGCAGGTGCTGTTGTGCCCTGCGTTCGGCAGCCTCGTTGACCGGGCCGGCGGGGCCTTGCTCGCTGGCCTTGCGGAAGTCGCCAATCAGCCCCAGCGGCGTGTCTGGCGCAAGCCACGCGGGCGGCGGCGTGCTCTCCTGGCGGCTCTGTTCAGCCTCGCGCTCATCCTTGCTGAACGGGCAGCCAGGGGTATGTTCGGGGGTGTCCGGATTATTGCGCAGGACCAGCCTGCCAGTATCGCCATTGAGGGCAATGTTAAGCACCGGCAAGGCGTCCTTGCGACAGTCGCAGGCCAGCCACTGGTTGGCGCTGCGCACCTTCATCAGCATCTGGTTGGCCTGCAGCACAGCTGGCCCGCTCAGGCTGCCGGCAGCAAAGCCTGCCAGCAGTTCTTCCTCGGCCAGGGTCAGGCTTCGCACCAGGCTGGCGTTTTTTTCGATGATTCGCATGTGGAGCAGCTCCCAGCTACAAGCCCCAAGCTTCAAGCAAAGCGCGGCTGCTTTCAACTTGAAGCTGGAGGCCGACCCCTTGCAGGCGCTAGAAGATGTAATCGGTGGTCAGGAAGCTCGACTGGCGATTACGGATGATCTCGCTGATCAGGTCCTTGTTGGCCTCCTGGAACTTGGTGGCTACCAAAGTACGGATCGAGAATACCCGCAGTGCGTCGTGCACCGACAAGGTGCCCTCGGCGCTGTTCTTGCGCCCGTTGAAAGGGTAGGTGTCCGGCCCGCGCTGGCACTGCGCATTGAGGTTGATCCGGCCAACCTGATTGGCGAAGGTATCGACCAGGCTGCCAATGGTGGCCGGGTCATTGCCGAACAGGCTGAGCTGTTGACCGTAGTCGGAGTCGAGCACGTACTCGATCACCGTCTCCAGGTCGCGGTACGGCACCACCGGTACAACCGGGCCAAACTGCTCTTCTTGATAGACGCGCATGTCGGCGCTGACCGGGTAGAGCAGGGCAGGGAAGAAGAACGAACCGCGGCTCTGGCCACCACCTTCATTGAGCACCCGTGCACCTTTGCCAGTGGCATCGGCAACCAGGCCGTTGAGGTAGTCGACCTTGCCGTGCTCGGGCAGCGGCGTCAGCGCCACACCCGGGGCCCACGGCATGCCAGGCTTGAGGGCAGCCAGTTTACGCTGGAACTTGTCGAGGAACGCGTCGACCACATCCTCGTGCACGAACAGGATCTTCAACGCGGTGCAACGCTGGCCGTTGAACGACAACGCGCCGGTGACGGCTTCGTCGACTGCATTGTCGAGGTCGACCTGGGGCAGCACGATGCCTGGGTTCTTGGCATCCAGGCCCAACGCTGCGCGCAGGCGGTGCGGGCGCGGGTGGAGTTTTTTCAGGTCGCTGGCGGCCTTGTGCGTACCGATAAAGGCGAACACATCGACCTTGCCGCTGGCCATCAACGCGCTGACGGTTTCTCGCCCGCGGCCGTAGATCACGTTGATCACCCCCGGCGGGAAGCTGTCGCGGAACGCTTCCAGCAGCGGCCTGATCAGAAGCACGCCGAACTTGGCCGGTTTGAACACCACGGTATTGCCCATGATCAACGCCGGGATCAGCGTGGTGAAGGTCTCGTTCAACGGGTAGTTGTAGGGCCCCATGCACAACGCTACGCCCAGCGGCGCGCGCCGGATCTGGCCGAGCGTGCCTTGCTCGAGCTCGAAGCGGCTGGAGCGTCGGTCGAGGTCTTTCAGGGCATTGATGGTATCGACGATGTAATCGCAGGTGCGGTCGAACTCCTTCTCGGAATCCTTGAGGTTCTTGCCGATTTCCCACATCAGCAGCTTGACCACCGCCGTGCGTTGCTCGCGCATCCGGTCAAGGAACGCCTGCACATGCTCGATCCGCTCGGCCACACGCATGGTCGGCCAGGCACCGCGGCCTTTGTCGTAAGCGTGGACTGCAGCGTCCAGCGCCGTCAGTGCAGTGTCGGCGTCCAGCAACGGTGCGCTGCCGAGGATCACTTGCTGCTCTTCATCGCCATGCTTGAGCCAGATCGGGCTGCGCACGGTGGCCAGCGGGCCAGGCCACTGGCGCAGTTCGCCATTGACCAGATAATCGCGTTGCTCCAGCGGCGGCCCGAGGCGCCAGGCCTCGGGGATGTCATCGGCGGTTGGAAACAACGAATCGAGCAGACTGTCCATGAATACTGCACCTCACGATTAGTGTATGGGTGAAACGCTTCAGCTGTTCGAGCATGCGCTCGCACGAGGAAAAACACCAGTCTGGCTCAACATTGCCCAACCTGCGCCGATACACAATCCATCGACCTGCGACCGCGCATTCATGATCAGTGCTTTCCTCGACCAAGATCCCTCAGTGCCCGCCGCCAACCCGGTGCGGCGCGGTATCAACCGCCTGTTGCCGGTAGGCTTTGCCTTGATCGGTATTGGTCTGTCAGTTGTGCTGGGCCGCATAGACATGCAGCGCCAGCAGCTCGAGCAGGTGGCGCATGTGGCTACACAATTATCGGGGGTGAGGGTCGCTCTTGAGGCGCAATTGCGCGCTGCGTTTGGCGAGACCGAGGGCATCGCCCAGCTGATCACGGCCGATGGCGTGATCAGCGCCGAGCACTTTCGCGGCATGGCGCGTGAGGCGCTGGCCTCGGTGCCGTACATGCGCCATGTGGCCCTGGCGCCAGGCGATGTGATCAATGACGTGCACCCACGTGGGGGCAATCTGTCCGTCATTGGCCTGGACTACCATACCCTGCCTGACCAATACGCCATGCTCGAGCTCGCCCGGCAACGGCAACAGCCTGTACTGGCCGGCCCGGTCAAGCTCCACCAGGGCGGTGAAGCGCTGATTTACCGGCGCCCGGTGTTCGTCAACGGCAAGCGTGGGGTCAAATTCTACTGGGGCAATGTCTCTACCGTTGCCGATATCGACCGTTTGCTGCAGGCCGCCGGTATCGGCCCGGAGCTGCCGATTGACCTGGCCGTGCGCGGCAGCGACGGTAAAGGTGCCGAAGGCGGCATGATCTGGGGCAATGCCGGGCTGTTCAAAGAGCCGCTGCTGACGCAGACCGTCGAGGTGCCGGGTGGCCGTTGGCAATTGGTCGCCGAACCTCGCGAAGGTTGGCCTGCGCTGGCCTTGTTCACTTCGCCGCTGTTCCTGTTCGCCCTGAGTTTTACCGGCTTGTTCAGCTTGTTCGTTGCTCAGCTCAACCGTAGCCGGCGTCTGCTGCAACGGCGTAACCGCGAGCTGCGCGAGTCGCAGGCGCAGCTTGTGCGGCTGGCCCACTACGACACCATTACCGGGCTGCCCAACCGAGTGTTGTTCCAGCAGCAGTTGGCCGCTGCCATCAATCAAGGCCATGGCCTGGCTGTATTGATGCTGGACATCGACGGCTTCAAGCAGGTCAACGACAGCCTCGGCCACGCGATGGGCGACCTTTTGTTGCAACAGGCAACGGCGCGGTTTCTGCAAGAGCTGAACAAAGGCGATCGGGTTTGCCGCATGGGCGGTGATGAGTTCGTGTTCATGCTGCAGGGCAGCCAGAGCCAGGTCAGCCAGCAGGTGCAGGGGATCCTGCGGGCGTTGCAGCGGCCCTTCGATCTCAATGGCAACGCGGCGCTGGTCACCGGCAGCATCGGCCTGGCCTGGTGCCCGCAGCAGGGCAATGATGTCGACAGCCTGCTGCGTCATGCCGACACCGCGATGTACGTCGCCAAGGAAAACGGCCGCAATGCCTGGCGCCCTTACCATCCGGACATGACTGCACGCCTGCAGCAGCGTCTGGAGATGGAGCGCAACCTGCGCCGCGCCTTGCAGCACAATGAATTCGAGTTGTGGTATCAGCCCAAGATCGATCTGTTCAGCGGCCGGGTGGAAGGCGTCGAAGCGCTGCTGCGCTGGCGTGATCCGGTGCATGGCCTGGTTGCGCCGGGCGAGTTCGTGCCTTTGGCCGAGCAGACCGGTTTGATCATCCCGCTGGGCGAGCGCGTGCTGGAACTGGCCTGCGCGCAGCTGGCCAGCTGGCGCAACACTGACTGCTTGCCAGGACCGCTGGCCATCAACGTTGCGGCGCTGCAGATCGAGCGCAGTGATTACGTCAGCAGCCTGGCCGGCGCTTTGGCCAGTCATGGGCTGCCAGCGCAGTTGCTGGAAGTGGAAATTACCGAAAGCCTGTTGATGGAGAGCCAACAACAGGCCTGCGCCGTGCTCGCGCAACTGCAGGCAATGGGCGTGGCGACTGCAGTCGATGACTTCGGTACCGGCTACTCATCCTTGGCCTATCTGCGCTCGCTGCCCATCGATCACCTGAAGATCGATCGTGCGTTCATCAAGGACCTGCCTGACGATGATGACGCGGTAGCCGTTGCTCGGGCAATTATCGACCTGGGCCATGCCTTGGGTTTCCGGATCACCGGTGAGGGGATCGAAACCCAGGCGCAGTACGACTTCCTGCGCAATGCAGGTTGCGATCAGGGGCAAGGGTATCTGATGGCGCGGCCGATGCCCGCAGCCGCCCTGCAGGCGTGGTTGGCAGCGCGTCAACGTAGCCCGGTCAGCACAACCTGAAAGATAAAATTTGACGCCATAAAAGCATGCGCCATGCTGTCAAAATGCCGCTTGCAAAGGGGCTACCTTGCATCTTTAATTGTTACCAATTATGAGTGCGAAGTCATACAGCTATTGCATTAACTTTCAATAAGTTAAGCGCGTTTTCCTGCGCGTTGATGATGACCCTGCGTTTTGCCTGGATGGCTTTTGCCAAGGACATTGAAGAAGACATGAAAGAGAACCTGCAGGCAGTTGCTCGAAAATTCATCTCTCCCTCGATGCGCTACGAGATGCGGCATGTCTCTAATCGATTACGTGATGTGCTCAGCCGTGCCTGTGTCTGGCGCTGGGAAGTCAGCCGCTTTCGGCTCAAGCAAGAGAGCCCTTATCAGATCCTCTACATCGGCAGAAAGCAGCAGCGCGAAATGGCCAAACTGTTGATTGCCGGCAAGGGCCAGGCCGCGGTCGCCGAAACCTACGCGGTGGCGCCGTCAGGTGGCGCCGATCAAACCGTGGTGATCAGCGAAATGCCCACCAGCGGCGCGTTGTCGGTGCCGCATTATCTGAGCGCCGTAGTGCCGCTGGGTCGTCCCCTGGAAGACATCACCGCCCGCTATGACAGCGAACTACGCCGCAGCATTCGCAAGCACCGGCCGCTGTACCAGATGCGCCAGACTCTCGACGATGCTGAGATCGCCATGGCTGACCGTGAGCTGTTGCGCCCCTACGCCACCGCCCGGCAGGGCATTCATGCTGCCCAGTTTGCCACTGAAGAGGTGTTTCGCATCGCCAAGGGTGTTGGCCGTCTGGACCTGATCACGCTGGGCGATGACGTGGTCGCCTGCCATCTTGGCTGCGAAATCACTCGCGGCGGCAAGCGCTACTGGAGCACCCTGCGCTTTGGTTACTGCGAAGCGATATTCAGCGATGCCAAGAAGCTGCGTGAGGTCAATTCCATCACCACCTACATGGCCCTCGAATGGGCGTTGGCCAATGGTTATGACTATTACGACATTGGCCTGTGCCTGGCGCGTCCGGATGATGGTCTGCTCAAGTGGAAGCGACGGCGGGGCGGGGATGTCGATTCGCTGGGTAACCATGCCTATATGTTTGTGCGCTTGCCCAAGACGGGAGCCGCACAGTTTCTCTGGGATACGCCCCTGTTCGCGGTCGAGGGCAACAAATTGACGTTGCACCTGGGGTTGCCCGACGGGCCCAGTGATGACGAGGTCGCCAGCCGCTACCACGAGATGGTGTTCGGCGGGCTGCACAAGATCTACCTGTACGGCGGCCACGGCCATGGCGAAGGGTTTTTGCAGACCCTGCGCAGCCGCTATGCCAGCTTGCAATCGCCCCCCACGATGGAGCGGATTGTGTCCACCTAGCGGCCGCTAGTCAGGACGAATTGGCGCACCGCCCCTGTGTTGAACCCGTCCTGTGGGAGGAGGCTTCATGCCAAGCAATATCTCGAATTTCAGTGGCCAGCCAGCCTCGCGCCAGCACACCTGGACGCTTGCCGCATATCGGAACATTGCCCGGCAAAAGTTGGCGCGGTCAGCTGCGAGATCCCTGCAGAGCCTTGCGGTAAAGAGCTGGGATATCGCCCCGGGTGAGCGCACCATCACGCCACCGGCAATTTACCTGCCTGATCAAATGCAGCGGGTAACCGGCTGGGAGGCGCGTTTTTTCCCCTATGTGCATCCCGGCCCGACAATGGCCGGCGGCATCCAGGTCGAACATGGCCCCACCCGGGGCTATTTGCTCAAGGATGTCTGGCTTATCGATGGCGTTCTGTACAAGGACAACGCCAGCCTATGGCTGTCGGCCAAGCCGCGCACCCTTCCCAGGATCGCGGTGGAGCACGAGATCGAGCGCGCAGCGATCTACTGCACGCAGAATGGCAATTCGTGGTTTGGCACCTGGCTGATGGAAGACTGCGTGACCTATGCGCTGGCATGCGATGAGGGAGTGCCGGTAACGACTGCGCCCTCAGCACGCTTGCCGCTGTTCACTCAGGCGCCGCCCTATGAAGCCTGGTTGGGGATGAACCCGCTGCGCCTGCACACGGCCTTCTTCCGCGAGTTGGTCCTGTTCGATGACCAGAGCCACAACCGCAGCCGGCATGCACGCTATCGCGCCATGGGCGACAAGTTGCTATCACATGTCAGCCATGCGCCGCATCCCGGTGTGTTCTTGCTGCGCGGCGGCGCTGGCGAGCTGCGCCTGCTGCGCAACGAACTGGCGATTGCCGAGCACCTGCGCACGCAGTATGGCTTTCGCGTCATCGACCCGCTGCGCAACGATGTGCCCACCATTGTGGCGGCGTGCGCGGGTGCCAGGATTGTTGCGGGTGTCGAAGGCAGCCAGCTCGTCCACGGCGTCAACATATTGCGAGAGGGCGGGACCATCCTGACCCTGCAACCGCCCAACCGTTTTGTCAGTTATTACAAATACTTGGCAGATCGCGATGGGCAACATTTCGCGTTTGTCGTCGGTCAACCAGAAGGTGACGGCTTTATTATCGATAGGGATGAACTCGACCGAACTCTCGATCTGCTGCCAGCAGGCTAATACCCCATTGCCTGGCAATTGGGCAGGTGGATGTCTATTTGGCACGTGTTAAATGCAATCTATTACATTGCCTTCTCGTTTATGAAACACCTGCAGAACATATATATCGCCAAGCGGAATAACCGCGCCGCATTTGCTAACCAGTTAAACTCTGATTTGCGCCTGCGTAATGGTTCATTGACGCGAAATGTTCGCATTCAAGTGGTCATCAAGCCCCGCTTTTACCGCGAAGATTAGCGAGCATAGGCGCTTTTGGCCGTTGTTAGCTGATTAGGCAAAACAGCATATTTCAGTTGTCGTGTTTTTGACGAAAACAGTGCCCCCCGATTGAGTTTTATTATGGTGTCGGATCATTGACGTAATATCATTGTGCCCATAAGCTCATTTCAACACCCCATGCGATCTGCACCCAACTCATCTGTTTGTCCTCTTTCTGGAGGGGATTATGCGTTCGACCCTGTTTATCAAATCGATTTTCCTGCTGGTGCTGTTAAGCGGTGCTGCTCGTGCCGCTGATTCATATGTAAGCCAGAACAGCGTCATCCCGCTGACGACAGCGGCATGGTTGTTTGCGTTTGCAGTTGTGGGTTTTGTCGCCGTCGCCAATAGAAGAAAAATCTGATCGGCTTCAAGCGTTTGGCTGGTTTTCAATTGTGTGGGTGGGCGCCAGGTCTGATCGATCAAGATAGAGCAGCAGGGTTGGCTAGGAGCGGCTTGTCAATTCTCAAAGCCTAGCTATATTCCAGATGCCAGTGGCGCTAACGCCGGGTGATTGACAGGGCATTGCGGCAACGGCCGTAAAGCAGCGCAGAGCCGCTGCAGCGGTGGCAATGCAGCTTTGCAGTAGAGCGAGAGGTTGTGCGTAGTTCTCATTAAGTGCTCTTTTGACGGCCGCCTGGCCGGAGGGACCCCCATGGTGCGTTTGTTAGGTTCACTGGTCTGCGTGCTTGCGGTCTGGTCCGGTACGGTCAGTGCCGATGAAAAGAGTTCGCCTTATCTGCTGAGTCCGGGCGACAAGGTCACTGTTTCGGTGTGGGGCGATAACAGCCTGCGCCAGGAAACCAAAGTGCTGCCCGACGGCAGCATCACTTTCCCGCTGGCAGGCCGGGTTGATGTCGCTGGGTTGGATGTCACCACGGCGGCAAGCCGTGTCGCCCGCCAACTCGAAAAGTACATGCCAGACCCCAACGTCAGCGTCGTGGTAACTGAGGTCAACGGCAACCTGGTCTATGTGCAAGGCAAGGTGATGAAGCCTGGCCCGGTACAGATGTCTGGGCCGACAGCGGTGCTGCAGGCCTTGAGCATGTCCGGCGGACTGGACAAGTTCGCCGATGAAAGCGCGATCAAGGTGATCCGCCGTGTCGGCAATACCGAGCGGGTCTTGCCGGTGCGTTACAAGGATTTGGTTTCGGGGCGTGATCTGTCCACCAATATCCAACTTCAGGCTGGCGATACGCTGGTCGTCCCTTGAGCGGGCTGGTTAGCGCAAAATCGACCGTGCCGCTGCTTCGCGCAACAGGTGTTGTAACGGCAATCTGCATGTTGCCGTACTCGGCCTCGGTCCACGCTGCCGTCTGGCAGTCTTCGGCAACATTGCCCAGCACTGTCGAATACGACAGCAACCCGCTGTTGCTCAGCTCCCAGGAGCAAAGCGTGGTGCGCACCATCATTGCGCCCAATTACAGCCTGGTTGGCAAATACGATCGCGATGAGTTGCGCTTCGGCCTGGGTCTGACGGTGCTGCGCTCATCCGACAAGTCGGTGGTCGATGACCGCGAAGACCCTAATCTGAGTATTGGCTGGCAGCGTGAGACCGAAACCGGTGGTTTTGGCTTGCGTGGCCTGTACAGCGAAAGCTCGACACTTTCCGGCACAGTGCTTGAAACCGGTGTGGTCACCACTGACGGCACCCAGAAGCTGTATTCGCTGATTGGCAACTGGAACCGCGCGCTGACCGAGCGGACCACCCTGGAAAACGAAACCACCTACAACCGGGCCCGCTACGACATCAACACGCTTACCGGCTACGACGAACTGGCCAGCGAACTCACCCTGACCTACGCCTGGAGTGCGCAGACCCAGTTCTTCACCGGCATCACCGCCAGGCGCTACGAGCCTGACGATGACACCACCGCCAGCGCTTCCAACAGCTACGCGCCGGTGGTCGGGGTCAAGTACCAGTTCTCCGAGCGGCTCGAGGGCACCCTGCGCGTAGGCGTCAACCAGGTCTCTGGTGATGGCGGCGGGCGCCGCGGGGAAGGCGGTGCATCGCTGCGCTACAACGGCGAACGGCATGACGCCACGTTGACTGCCGAACGCAGCACGGTGGCCAGTGCCGAGGGCGGCTTTGCCGAAGTCGACGCCGTGCGCGGAAGCTGGAGTTATGCAGTCGATGAGCTGACCCGGGTCGGCGTCGACGCGGCCTGGCAAGACAGCAAGGGCCAGACCCCGAATACCTTGCAGACCTACGGCGTGTGGGCCAGCCGGGAGCTTTCGCAGTTCTGGGACGTGCGCTTGTCCTTGATGCACCGCGAGCGCAAGCAGAACGACCTGGGTGACGCCGTTGGCACCATTGTCGGCCTGACCCTCACTTACCGAATCCCCGACCTCTGACGTTCAGCCTGGTGGCCACTATGAAGTCTGAATACGAGCTGTCCCTCAAGGATTACATCGCCATCATCAAGGACCGTGCGCTGCTGCTCGGGGTGACCATCGTGGTCATTCTGGCCATCAGCGTGGCGATCGCGCTGAGCGTGCCACCGTTGTATCAGTCCACCGGCACCATTCTGGTCGAGTCGCAGCAGATCTCGCCCGAACTGGTTTCGGCCAACAACAGCAGCTTCGCCGATGAGCGCATCGAGGTGATTCGCCAGCGAGTTATGACCCGCGACAATCTGCTGCGGATCATCGACAAGTACCAATTGTTTGCCGACAAGGGCCGCCAGTTCAGCGAGTCGGACAAGATCGATCAGATGCGCAACACGATCGTGGTCAACACCCTCAGCACCTTCGTCAAAGGCCGCGGTGAAACCACTGTAGCCTTCAACGTGTCCTTCGAGCACAAGCGTCCCGAGGTGGCTCAGGAAGTCGCCAACGAGCTGGTCACGCTGTTCCTCAATGAAAACGTCAAGCAGCGCACCGAGCGCGCCACCGAAACCACCGAATTCCTTACCCAGGAGGCAAACAAGCTGGGCGCTGAACTGGCCACCCTGGAAAATCAGCTGGCTGACTTCAAACAGGCGCACGCCAACACCTTGCCCGAGAACCAGGCGTTGCGCATGAGCATGTTGTCCCGCGCCGAGCTTGAATTCCGCGAGATCGATCGTGACTACAAGGCCGCTCAGGAAGAGCTGCGCTACCTTGAAGTCGAACTGTCTGCCGCCAACGCCGGTGTCACCAGCAAAGCCGATGGCAGCCGCGGCGGTGCAGCTGACTTGCCGCAGGATCTGCCCAGCCTCAAGGCTGAATACGCTCGCCTGCTGACCACGTACACCGAAGCCCACCCCGATGTGATTGCCGTCAAACGCAAGATCGATGCGCTGCAGGCGGCAGGTGGCGGTCCTAAAGCGTCTTCGGGCGTCAGCCTCGAGGTTGCCCGCGCCCGTACCAAAATCGGCGCCGCGCAGCAGCGCATCGCCTCGCTGGTTGAGCAAAAGCGTCAGCTCTCGGCCAAGATCGAAGGCTACGAGGCGGAGATTCTCGAGGCGCCGCAGGTCGAACGCGGCCTGGTCACGTTGATGCGCGACCACGACAACGCCCGCAAGAAGTACGAGGAAATCCGCGCCAAGGAAATGGGCGCAAAAATCACCGAAAGCCTGGAGCAGGAAAACAAGGCCGAGCGCTTTGTTCTGCTCGAGCCGCCGCTGTTGCCGGAAAAACCAGTCAAGCCCAATCGCAAGAAGATCGTCGCCCTTGGCGCGGTACTGGCACCGGCTGGCGGCGCGGCACTGGTGATGCTGATGGAAATGCTCAACCAGCGCGTGCGCGGTGTTGGCGCACTGGAAAGCGTGGTCGGCAAGCGGGTATTGGTTGCGGTGCCGTTCATCGCCACCCAGGCTGAACTGGCCAAACGCAGGCGCTGGCGAGTACTGGCGGTGCTTGCTGCACTGGCACTGGTGGCTATCATGTTACTCATGGTCCACCTGTTCTACATGCCATTGGACCTTCTGCTTTATAAAGCTATGGCTCGGTTTGAATAGGGAAAGCAGCGATGGACAGACGTACGCCGGCTACTGGAAGCAACCTTCATCCTGTAACAGCGAGTGCCGCGCAACCAGCACCGGTGCTGCAGCAGCCCGAGGCTTTGGGCCAGTTCGATTACGTCAACACCACGGTGGTGCCGCTGCGCGCGGAGCATCTGGAGCGGCATCGAATCGTCGCCTACAACAAGAACTCGAACATGAGTTGGGCCTTCGACCTGTTGCGTACGCAAGTGCTGCAAACCATGGAAGAGAACGGCTGGCGGACCTTGGCGATCACTTCGCCAACGCCTGAGGCCGGCAAGACCGTGCTGGCCATCAACCTGGCCATGAGCATCGCCCACCACACCACCAAGACTGCGCTGCTGGTTGATTTCGACCTGCGCCGGCCGCGGGTCGGCAGCAGCCTGGGCTTGCCGATGGGCAAGGCGCTCAACGAATACCTGAACAATCAGGCTGGGCTGGAAGAGGTGCTGGTCAACCCGACCCTGCCGCGCTTTGTCGTGTTGCCAACCCGTGAGCCGGTGCCATTGTCCACCGAGGTGCTGTCCTCGCCCAAGGTGAACAACCTGATCCATGACCTGCGCGAGCGTTACGAGTCACGCATCTGCATCTTCGACCTGCCGCCGTTGCTCAGCTCCGACGATGCAATCACCGTGCTGCCCAAGTTCGACTGCGTGCTGCTGGTGGTCGCCAACGGCAACAACAGCAAAAAGGAAATCGAAGACTGCCTGTACCACCTGGCCACCGCCAACCTGATTGGTGCCGTGCTGAACAAGGCCGAAGCGCAGACCCGCTCTTACTACTGAGTAGTGTTCAACCCTGACCAACCCTTGGTGTTTAGCGCCAGGGGTATTGCTGCTCCCAGTTCCAGGCATGGCCAAGGATGTCATCAAGCAGTGGGTACTGGGTGTGCCAGCCGAGGATCTGTCGAGCTTTACTCGCGTCGGCCACCAGGCTCGGCGGGTCGCCGGCGCGGCGTCCTGCCTCGATGACATTGATTGACCGCCCCGTGACACCGCGAGCGGCAGCTATCACCTGCTCCACGGAAAAGCCCTCGCCATTGCCCAGGTTGAACGCCGTACTGGCGCCGCCGGCCTGCAGGTAGTCGATCGCCAAGGCGTGCGCCGAGGCGAGGTCGTTGACATGGATATAGTCGCGGATGCAGGTGCCATCCGAGGTACTGTAGTCGCGGCCAAACACGGTCACTGCCGGGCGCCGACCTGAGGCCGCCTGCAGGATCAATGGGATCAGATGAGTTTCCGGCTCATGACACTCGCCCAGCATGCCATCGGGGTCAGCCCCAGCCGCATTGAAGTAGCGCAGGCACACCGAGCGCAGCCCGTAGGCGCGATCGAAGTCTTCGAGCATCTGCTCGACCATCCATTTGCTGCGTCCATAGGGGTTGATCGGCGCCTTTGGATGGGCCTCGTCGATCGGCACATACTGGGGATCGCCGTACACTGCGGCGGTCGACGAGAACACCAGCTGCCTGACGTCTGCCTGCATCATCGCCTGGAGCAGGCAGAGCGTCGCGGCGACGTTGTTCTGATAATACTTGCCGGGGTCACTGACCGATTCGCCCACCTGGATGAACGAGGCGAAGTGAAACACCGCATCGAAGCGATGAGAGGTAAACAGCGCATCCAGTGCTGGCCGGTCGGCGATGTCCAGATTGACCCAGACGACCCCACTGTGGGCCGGCATGACGTCGGCGACCACAACTTGATGCCCCGCCAGCAGCAAGTGCTTGACCATATGTGAACCGATGTAGCCTGCGCCGCCGACAACCAGAAACTTCATCCAATTCTCCTGGAATCTGTAGGTGTTCCGTCCACTCCTGGGTGGGTCAAACAGGTGCATCTAAGGCGGGTCGAGCAAACGCGGACTAAAGCTGACTTCTGAGAGGGTAGGTGGCAAAAATGGCTATTTCAAGAACAGCCAATTACTCATGTGCTGGCCATCGAAAGTGATCACATAGCGCCCGTCCTCGTAGCTGACGGGTAACTGCTGCTGTTTGCCGGTATACAGCTTCAAACCAGGCCCAGCCTTGATGCTGACGCGACCTTGCAGCGGCTCGACGTGAAACGGCGTCATGTCATCCGGGCGCGGCACCGCGCGGGTGCCCAGCGAGATCAGCAGCTCGCGTGACTGGCTGAACGGTTTGCCATCCAGGCTTTGCACGGCCACGCTCGCGTATGGCGTTTGCAGGTCGAGACCCAGTTGCGCAAGGCTCATCGAACGCCCGCCCAACCAGCCGGTCGCCGCTTGGGTCAGCGGGGTGTCGATGGTATACACGCCTTGCTGCCAGTTGCGTTTGAGCTCGCCAGTGTCAGAGCTGGACTCGCTGGCATCGGCTGCCAGCAACGATTGGTCCGGGTCCTGCAGCACCTGCGCGTCCGCAGCGATGGGGCTGGGCCGCAGCCAGGGCAGCTCGGGGGAGGCCGGTAGGGCGATCTGCAACTGGCCTTTTTCCATTGCGCTGCGCAGCAGGACCGAGTTGGCCGGGGTGATCAGGCGGTTGAACAGGGTGGCGGGTGAGGGCGCAAAGACGTAGCGGGTCTGCGCGGGCTGCACATCACCGCGCCGGTAGAGCAGGGCGGCGGCGGGCATGGTCGCCATCAGGCCAGGGTCGTTGTAGGCGTTCCAGTTGTCGGCGCGGATCCACTGGGCGATGAAAGCCTGCTGGCTGTAGGCGTACTGCATCATCGCGTCCCAGCCCTGATGGCTGGCGGTGCCGGCAATGTACAACGGCAGCGAGTGACGATCGGGGCTGGGGAACGGCTGGGCGTTCCACTCGGTCACGCTCATCGGCAGGCCGGCAACCTGCGCCGCAGCCAGCCAGTTAACAAGGTTGTCGCTGGTCAGCGGGTTTTTTTCCAGCTGGCCGCTGGCACCGTAGCTGTGGGCATCGATCATATCGCCAGAGGTCAGCGCCGGTAGCGTACTCAGGCCATTGCCGCCCCAACTGCTGGTGGTGACGATTGGCACTTTCACGCCGAGCCCGCGCAGGTGCTCGATCAGGCTGACGTTGAACTGGTGCTCGAGGTCGTTGAGAAACAGCTTCGACGGGCCAGGTTCCCAGGCACGCCAGGTGCGGTCTGCCGGCAAGTCGTGGCGCTGGGCAAAGGCTTTGGCCAGCTCCATGTAGCGCTGACTGTGGCGCGGTACGCCCTTGTCCGGCAGCAGCGCGTTGCCATAGTGCTGGACGATGTCGTTTTCATTGGTCAGCAACAGCGCAGCAATCGCCGGATCATCCTTGTAGGCCATGCCGGTGTAGGCGTTGACATGGGTGACGTACTGCTCGGCAAAGCGCTTCATCGCTTGCTGGATCGAGGCGTTGACGTAGGCATAGCCTTTGAGGTCGATGTAGTTCTTGCCCTTGGCCAGCTCGGCGAAATCGCTGATCTGGTCGTTGATGGTCAGTACCCGTTCGACGTGCATGTCCAGCCAGATGTAGATGCCTTCGTCCTTCAGGCACTTGATCCACCAGTCGAGCTTGCGCAGCGATTCGGCATTGAGCTGTTGGGTATCGCGCAGTTTGCTGACATCGCCAAAGATATTCGGGCTGACCCAGGGCGAATCGTGATGGTGCAGGCGGATCAGGTTGAAGCCCAACGCTGACAGGCGCTTGGCCTGTTGCTTGATCTCGTCGTCGGGGGTGTTGTACAGCGCATAGGCAGACAGATTGGTCCCCCAGAAGCGCACAGGGGTGTTGTCGGCAAAGGCCAACTGCTCGCCGTCCGCCTTGACGAAGCCGCGCTTGCCGGCCGGTTTCTCACCGGCATTGAGAAATGACAGATCGACCGGAGCGGTGCGCCAGTCGAGCTGGTCATCCGGCCAACTGTTCGGGTCGGCCAGGCCAAAACGTTCTTCCGTGGTCTGGCCAATGTCGATATCGCCGCTGACCGTGAGCGTCGCCTTGATCTGCTGGCGACCGGGTACAATCGGGTCCTCATAGAAAAACGCACGTATTTCACTGGGGTCGCCGCGTTCCATGAACACTCTGGCCAAGGCGGGCTGGAAGCGCATCTCGATGCGTCGGCCATGGGCATCGTTGCCCCACGACCAGCCACTGTTGCCCGGCAGCAACACCGGCTTGCCCATCTCGCCGGCAATCAGCGCCGGGTCGAAGTTGAACACGATGCCGCCGCCCATGATGTCGGTTTTCCTGCTGTGGGCGTCAAGGGTGATGTCCCAGCTCAGGGTCTGTGCCTGCGGCTTGGCGATGCTCGCGGTCAGATCAAAGTCGAGGTCCTTGCTCTTGCCCATCAGGCTGTACGCATAGGGCGCATTGACCTTGAGCGCGGTGTAGAAGCCTGTCCAGCTCCAGTCCGCGCCCCAGAAGTCGAAGCGTGACGCCATGACCGGGCCGCCACCACGGGTCAGGCTCGGCAGGCCGTTGCTTTGGTCGACGCTGACTGACCACTCTGCCGTCCACGCCGGCAGCGGCAACAGCACCAGAGCGAGCAGGGCCGAGGCCCGCATGAGGGGGCGCATACGCAGTGAGGTCATTGTCATTACCTGGATTGAAGGCTGGCGAATGCGCTACCGGCTTCTGCCTGGCGGGCACGGCGCACCATCTGTATGTAAGCCACGCTTACCCCGGCAATCGACCAGTACACGACAGGGATCACGGTAATACTGCTGACGGTGAAGATGATCACCAAAATGCCCAGCAACGTCGCCAACAGGGCGCGGCCGAGCAGGCGACCTTCTTCGTTGCGGTCGGGGAAGGCGCGCAGCGCCTTGCGCAGGCCGAACAGGATGCTGACGAAGAAGCCGACAAACAACGTCAGCCCGACCAGCCCGACCCGCAGGGCCAGGTTGATATAGGTATTGACGATGTCGATGATGCCTTCGCCCTGGATCATCGACTGCATTTCCGGGGTATTGCGGAAGTCGAACGAGCCAAACAGCGGATTGCGCTGGATCACGATCCATGAGTTGTCCAGCAGGCGTTCGCGGTAGGTGATGTTCTCTTTTTCCAGGTTGCCAATGAACGGCAGCAGGTCGAGCACCTTTTCCCCGCCAGGCATCACGCTCAGCAGCGGCAGTGTCAGCACACCGGCCATGGCCAGCAGGCTCAGGCGCTTGACCGCGTTGCGCCCGGTGGCGATGAATACGCCGACAATGATCATCGCACCGATCCACGGCCCGCGTGACAGCGGCACGATCAGCCCGGCCGCCAGCAGCAATGCGCCGAGCAGGCACTGCAAACGGCTGCGTACATAGCTACTGAGGAACATGAACAGGCCTATCGCCACGCTGATCACGTAGCCCAGCGCAATCGCCTGGCCGGTGGTAGCACTGGCCCGCAGCGAGCCGCCGCGGCTGAGGTAGCCGGACATGCCCCACTGGGTGCCCATGGCATCGGTCAGCGCGTTGTATAGCAGCCAGTGGCGGGAAAACTCGGCCACGGCAATCAACGACAGCAGAAACGCCGCCAGCACGAACGCCAGCAGCGCATCCTTGAAGTCGCTGATCTGCTTCAGGCCGCGGCTGGCAACGTAGTAGGGCAGAAACACATCCGTGTACAGATAGAAGCTCTGGCGCAAGGTATCGGTCAGGGTGGTTTCGCGCAGGTACAGCAGGCCCATCAGAATCAGGCTGGCCGCCAGCAGCTTGTCCGGCAGGGTGCGGCCGAAGGCCAGGGTGTCGCCTTGTCTGCTCAGGGCCAGTGCGGTGGGCAGCAGCAGGCACAGCGACAGCAGGCGGATGTGGTTCATCTCGAACAGGTAATTGACCACGCCGAAGCCGGGTATTTCCACCGACGCCGGCGGGATCAGGAACAGCAGGATGAAAAACAGTGCCAGCACATTGTGTTCACGGCGCCGCACCACATACAGGATCATTGCGGTGGCGGCGGCATATAGCCAGAAGCTGTGGGAAAAAAACGCCAGTAGGGTCAGGCCAAACCAGAGGTTGCGGCGGCGCTTGAAGTCCGCCGGCGGAATGATATCCAGTGCCGGTTTGCGCGCCATCACAAACACCACGCTGGCCACGAACAAAATAACGATCAGTGCACGAAAATGTTCTGGCATTGGCTAGGGCACCTATCCCTGGATTATTGAGACTCGCATCATGGCTAATTGAAACTATAGTGACTTCTAGCCATTCAGTCAGAGATTGAAGTCATGCCGTCGATTGAAGCGTCCGCTGCCGTGAGCCTGCGCTCCAGGGCAATCTGGGCCGGAGCCTGGAACCTGGTGTCGCTGCTGGCTTCACAGGGCATGCGGCTGGGCGGCAACCTGATCATGGCGCGGCTGCTGTTGCCGGAAATGTTCGGTGTGATGGTCATTGCCGGCACGGTTTCGATGCTCCTGCACTTGCTGTCCGACGTCGGTCTGCGGCAAAACATCATCCAGAGCACGCGCGGCGACGATCCGCTGTTTCTCAATACCGCCTGGACCGTGCAGATCGTGCGCGGTTTCGTGCTGTTTGGTCTGACCCTGCTGTTGGCACTGGCCGCCTGGTATGCCCAGCGGGCTGACCTGTGGCCTGCCGAGTCGGCCTACGCTGCCCCCGAGCTGCCGATGGTGCTGGCTGCCACTGGCCTGTCGGCGATCATCTGGGGCTTTCAGTCGACCAAGATAGATGTGGCGGTGCGAACTTTCCAACAGAAGCGCGTGGTTTTGATCGAACTGGCGTCGCAGTTCATCGGATTGCTGGCGATGTTGCTGATTGGTTACTTCACCCGTTCGATCTGGTCGTTGGTGCTGGCCGGGTTGATTTCGGCGCTGGCAGGCACCTTGCTTGGCCACCTGGCGATGCACGGCCATGGCAACCGCCTGCAGTGGGACCGCGACGCACTGCAGGAGCTGATCGTGTTCGGCCGCTGGATCCTGTTGTCGTCGATGGTCGGTGTGCTGGCGATGTACGGCGACCGCATGTGGTTCGGCGCGAGCATGACGGTGGCGCAACTGGGGGTGTACTCGATTGCAGTGTTGATTCTGGGCGCGATCCAGACCGGGCTGTTGCGCCTGGGCGGCTCGGTGGCCTTGCCCGCGTTCAGCGAGGCAGTCCGGGAAGGCGACATGGAGCGGCTCAAGCGCCTGTATTACCGGTTCAAGCTGCTGGTCGACCTGGCCATGCTGTTTACCTGCGGCGTACTGCTGACTGCCAGCCCGTTGCTGATCGGCTGGATGTATGACGAGCGCTATGCCGAAGCCGGCCCGATGCTGGCGATTCTGTCGTTGTCGTTCTTCACCCTGCGTTACACCATGTCGCATCAGCTCTGGGTGGCCCTCGGCCTGACCAAGTATCAGGCCATGGACAACATCATCCGGCTGGTTTCGCTGTGGGCCTTGTTACCGCTGTTACTGGCCCTGGGCGGCGTCGAATACGCGATCTGGGGGGTCGCCCTGCACACCTTGCCGACTTTGATCCTGGTGGTCTGCGTCAACTGCAAGCTGGGCATGTTCAGCCTCAAGCGCGAGCTGGTGGTGCTGCCCATGCTGGCGGTCGGGGCGTTGTTCGGCGTTGCGGTCACGCATTTTTTCGCCTGGCTCTGACGCTTGTCGGGCCAGCTACTAAGATGTCAATAATCCACGGGCACAGGTCTTGGAATTATGGGGAAGCTTGAATTTTGCAGTCGGCTGTCCGGTCGTAGAGGCTTTCTTCGGGGTTGTGTGGTGTTGGGGATCGGCGGGGCGATGTTTGGCGTGGGTGCCAGCGCGGTGGCAAAGCCTGCCGAGAAAAAGGCCGGGTTCGTGGTGATAAACGGCTGGGTATTGCCTGCTGACTATTTTCGGGACGGGCCAGCATGATCAAGGACTATCAGGCAGACAAAACGCTGCGCGATGATTACGACGTGTGCATCGTCGGTGCCGGCCCAGCCGGCATCACCCTGGCCCTGCGCCTGGCCGCCGGCGGTTGGCGGGTGGTGCTGCTCGAAGCGGGCGGTCATGAATACACCCCGCAGTCGCAGGCATTCTACAAATGCACCTCGACCGGCCTTGAGCTGTACGCTGAAGAAACCCGTCTGCGCTATCTGGGCGGCACCTCAAACCATTGGGCAGGGCGCTGCCGCCCCTTCACCGCATCGGACTTCTCTGTGGCACCACCCGGCGAAATGCCCGGCTGGCCAATCGCCTATGCGGAAATCGAGCAGTACCTTGCTGCTGCCATGGACATCGTCGATCTGCCCGCAGGCGCCGAATTTCACACCATGAATGCCGGGCTGAAGGGCGGCGAGTTCGAAGCAGACCGGTTTCTGCTCAGCCCGCCCACGCGCTTTGCGCAAAAATACGCAGCAGCGCTCAACGACACCCCTGGCTTGGACGTGTTCATCAACTGCAACTGTGTCGACATCGAATTCGCCCAGGATTCTGGCCGCGTCGGGGCGGTGCTGGTGTCCGACTACAACGGCCAGCGCGCGCGGTTGCAGGCCAGGCACTTCATCCTCGCCACTGGCGCGATCGAGAACGCCCGGCAGTTGCTCAACAGCGAGTCGCTGCGCGCCGCCGGCGTAGTCAGCAAGGACGGCCCGGTCGGCCGCTGCTTCATGGAGCACCTGAACGTCGACATGGGCACTTTTATCCTCAAGGACGGCGAGGATACTGAGTCGCGCCAGTACTACACCACCGACGCCTTCGTTGCCGAGTACCAGGCAGGCAAGGGCAATGTTTCCACGGCGGTGCTGGCCGATGTACAGACCTACGGCAGAACTGCCGAGGTGAAGCACTTTCTGGAAAACCTCGCCTGTGAAATGGGCGTGGCCAGCAAGGTCGAGTTCATCGCCAAGTTCAGTTGTCCTGGCGACGGCATCATCGGCACCATGATCGAGCAGTTTCCCAACCGGCAAAGCCGTATTTCCTTGCTCGACGAGAAGGATGAGCTGGGCGTGGCCAAGGTCAATGTCAATTGGGTGGTGAGTGCAGACGACCGGCATACCATCAAGTGCATCGGCGCCGAGATGGCCAAGCAGTTCGCCGAAATGGGCCTGGGCTTCGTCAAGCTCAACGATTTTGTCTACGAGAGCAGCGTGCCACTGAAGATGGCCCCGCATGCGCATCACATGGGCACCACGCGCATGGCCGCTTCGCCTGAATTTGGCGTGGTGGATACTGACTGCAAGGTGTTCGCGACCGACAATCTGTATGTCGCCGGCAGCAGTATTTTCGCCAAGGGCGGCGCCTCCAACCCGACCATGCCGCTGATCCAGTTTGCCCTGCGCCTGGCCGATCACCTCAACGCCAGGCTCCGGGCAGCAAGCGGTGCGGTTGTTTGAACGAGTAGTTGCTTCACTGCGGTTGATAACGGGTTGGGTGCGCAAACGGTCGCAAGGACAAAACGAGACCGCAGACGCCTCAGCAACCAGGGATTGCTTTATTGGCGAGGCAAGCAGCATGTATGGATGGATACGCAACACAATCACGTCGTTTGTGTACTCGACCGGGCGCGGCGGCGCGGCCTATAAAAAAATCTGCAACCCCAATGCCCGTGACTGGGGCGCGTACATGGCGCGCTGGGGCAAGTTCTATTCGGTCGGTACCAATATCCACATCAACCCAGGCTGCAACATCACCGACCCGGCGCTGTTGCGCCTGGGCAGCAATGTCGGCCTGTCCGACTGCACCCTGATCGGCCACGATGCCGTGGTGGCATTGATCGAGGTGTGCTATGGCAAACAGCTCGATTCGGTGGGCTTCATCGATATCAAGGACAACTGCTTTGTCGGTCACGGTGCCATCGTCATGCCGCGGGTGACCATCGGCCCCGACTCGGTAGTGGCGGCAGGCTCGGTGGTGACCAAAGACGTGCCACCCGGCACGGTGGTGGGTGGTAACCCGGCCAGGTTCATCTGCACCACTGCCGAGATGATCCAGCGCGTCGAGGAACGCTGTAATGCCTACCCCTGGATCGACCTGATCAAGAAGCGTGAGGGCGCCTACGACCCGGCACTGGAACCGATGCTGGCCGAGGTCAGGCGCCAGTACTTCTTTGGAGACAACAACAATGGCTAGCAAGCCGGTCGACGTCATGGTCGTCAACTTCAACACCGGCGCCTTGTTGCAGCCGATGTTCGATGCCCTGCGCCGCGCCGACAGCGAAACCCTGGCCAGCTATCTGGTGGTGGACAACGCCTCGGTCGACAACTCGCTGGAACGCCTGGCCGAGGTCTGTCCCGAGGCGCTGCTGGTCAGCAATCGCGACAACGTCGGTTTTGGCCGCGCCAACAATCAATTGCTCGAGCACCTGCAGGGCCGCTATGCGTTGCTGCTCAATACCGACGCCTTCGTCGCCAGCGACACGCTTGAGAAAACCATCGCCTATATGGACCAGCACCCGGACTGCGGCGTGCTCGGCGTGCGCCTGGAAGGACGCGAGGGCGACCTGCAGCCGTGCTGCCGCTACTTTCCCACGCCCTTGAACGTGTTCATTGCGCGTACCGGCCTCAAACGCCTGTTCCCGGGCGTGAAGATGGTCGATGAAATGAACTGGGACCATGACTCGGTCCGCGAATGTGACTGGCTGCCGGGCTGTTACTACCTGGTACGGCGGGAAGTGCTTGATCAGGTCGGCTTGTTCGATCCGCGTTACTTCCTCTATTACGAGGAAGTCGACCACTGCAAGCGGGTCAAGCAGGCTGGCTGGAAGGTGGTGTTCTATCCGCACACGACGGTGGTGCACATCGGCGGCGAGAGCTCCAAGTCAGTGGCCAAGCTCGAGGCTGCCAGCCGGCAGATCTCGGCTTATCAGATCGAAAGCGAACTGCTCTATTTTCGCAAGCACCACGGCGTCTTGGGGCTGATCCTGCATATGCTGCTGGTGTGCGTGGGCGATCTGGTCCTGGCCCTCAAGGCCTTGCTCAAAGGCCGCGGCTGGCCAGCGATCAAGGCGTGCTGGCAGCACAACGTGGCAACCTGGAAGCTGCTGTTTGCCACGCGCCTGGCCAGCCAACCGACACGCTAGGAGAGCCCATGTTCGACAATATTCGCGCTGACTTGCAGGCCTACGGCGGCGACTGGGGCGCCCAGGGCTTCTGGGTGATGCTGGTCTACCGTTTTGGCCGCTGGCGTTACGGCGTGCGCCCGGCGCTGCTACGCAAGTTGTTTTCGCTGATCTACAAAGTGCTGTTCAAGTTTGTCCAGATCATTACCGGCATCGAGCTGCCTTGCGAAGTCGTGGTCGGGCGCAATTTCGTCATCGATCACTTCGGCGGCATCGTCATCAGTGGCTATGCTCGATTTGGTGACGACTGCCGAATTCGCAACGGCGTGGTGGTTGGCCTGAAGAACGTCAGCGAGCCGATTGCGCCGATCATCGGTAACAACGTCGATATCGGTGCGGGTGCAAAAGTGCTGGGCAACATCCGCATTGGCAACAACGTGGTGATCGGTTGCAACGCTGTGGTGTTGATCGATGTGCCGGATGACGCCCTGGCGGTCGGAGTGCCAGCAACCGTCAAACTGAAAAAACCTGCATTGTTGGCGCAGGATTGATGACAGCAGAGTGAGCAGGTGCGCGCGGTTGCGCTCCGGTTTGGCGAGTGAGGCTCATGGTGACAGGTATCGGCGTAGTGGTGATTGGTCGGAACGAGGGCTTGCGACTGGAGCGTTGCCTGGCCTCGCTTGCAGGGTCAGCGGAGCAGGTGGTGTATGTCGATTCAGGCTCCAGCGACGGTTCGCTGCAACGCGCTGCTGATCATGGTGTGGCAGTGCTGGCGCTGGATCTATCCATACCGTTCACCGCGGCGCGAGCGCGCAACGAAGGTTTCGCCTGCTTGCAGCGGCTGATGCCCGGGATGCGCTACGTGCAGTTCGTTGACGGGGACTGTGAAGTGGCCCGTGGCTGGTTGCCCGCCGCGCAGGCTTTTCTCGATGCCCAGGGCGATGTCGCGGTGGTCTGCGGCCGGCGCCGTGAGCGCTTCCCTGAGCACTCGGTGTACAACCTGCTGTGTGACCTTGAGTGGGACACGCCGATCGGCCAGGCCAAGGCCTGCGGCGGCGATGCGTTGATGCGCGTCGAGGCATTTTTGTCGGTGTCGGGCTTTCGCCCGGAGCTGATTGCCGGCGAAGAGCCGGAGCTGTGCGTACGCCTGCGCAAGCGGGGCTGGAAGATCTGGCGGCTGGACGCGGAAATGACCTTGCATGACGCGGCCATGACCCGTTTCAGCCAGTGGTGGCAGCGCACCTTGCGCGGCGGCTATGCCTTTGCCGAGGGCGCCTGGTTGCATGGCGCGGCGCCCGAGCGGCACTGGCGGCGCGAGTCTCGCCGAGCCTGGCTGTGGGGCCTGCTGATTCCGCTGTTGATCATCCTGCTCAGCCTGATGCTTGGGCCCGTGTGGTTGCTGCTGCTGTTGATCTATCCGCTACAAGCGCTGCGGCTGGCCCGTCGCGGCGCTCGCTCACCGCGTGAGAACTGGCTGCAGGCGGTGTTTCTGGTGCTGGCGAAATTCCCCGAGATGCTCGGCCAGGTCAAGTTTTTGCTGAACAGGTTTGCCGCCGGCAAGTCGGGTTTGATCGAGTACAAGTGAGATGCCGATGATGGTTAGATCGTTAGCGAAAAGCGTGCTCGTGTTGCAACCGGGCTACTCGCTGCGGGCACTGAACAACAAATTCAAGCTGGTACTGGCGATGGCCAGGCAGTGGCCTGAGCTGAGCGCCTTCATGCAGCGCACCTCGTCGGTGCTGGGCAAGCAGCGCATGGCCCGTCTCGGAGTGGACTGCATCGGTGTGGTGCAATGGCCCTACATCAGCAAGTCCTGGAAGGCGCCGCTGCGCTTGAGTGTGCTGGCCTCGCACTATGAGGTGGTCAGCCGCTACCTGCCCACCTTGTTGTTGCTGGGGCGCGACGAGTCGCTGCAACTGTGCGACCTGTCGGCCTTTTCGCCGGGCTGCAGCCTGGTGCTGGACCGGCCGATCTGGTTCAAACGCGAAGGCGAACTGGTGCTCAACCTGTTCCAGGGGGATCTGCGGGTCGCGTCGCTGGCATTCACCCTGTGCCATATGGACGGCCAGTTGAACCTGGTAATCGGCGCGGTGCAGGGCATCCACAAAGGCATCGACAGCGAACGCTCGCTGGCAATCTATCGCGACCTGACCAAGGACTTCGAAGGCATGCGCCCGAGAAGCTTCCTGATCGAAGCGCTCAAGAGCCTGGCACGCACCATTGGCGTGACGCGGATCTATGCCGTGGCCGACGCCTACCGGCATCACCGGCATGCCTATTTCGGGGCAGACAAAGGTGAAGACCTGGCCGCCAACTACGACGTCATCTGGCTCGAGCATGGCGCGGTAGCCTCCGCGCATCAGGACTTCTACAGCCTGCCTGTGGCCGCCGCGCGGCGCTCGGCCGACGACATCGCTGCGAAGAAACGGGCCATGTATCGCCGCCGCCACGCGCTGCTGGATCAGGTCTTTGCCAGCATCGAGGCGGCCATTCCCGGCGGGGTTGGCCAGCGTCAGTTGCACAGCCACCGGCAGCGGCTTGGCTCTGCACTGAGGCTGCCTGAAGATGAGCCAGCGATCGGTTCTCGAACCTTCAGCACCAAGGTCGCCAAGTTGATCCGCCTGCTGACCACCGAGCCGCGCGCAGATCAGCGCTTGCGAGCTTACCTGCGCAAGGCGGGTGTCTACCCGACCTTGCGCAAGATCGTTCGCGAGCTGCTCAAGCAAGGGCCGCAGCTGCTCTGGAAGAGCCCGGCGGCGACCCGCACCAAAGTGCCGCTGGCCGCGCCGGCAGTGGCTGCCAGCGAGCTGTTCCCACGGGATGTTCTGCTGCTCAGCGAATTCAGCGCCGACCAGCAGCCGAAACGCCGCCCGGCGCAGTTGCAACGCATGTTTCAAGACCTGGGTCATCACTGCGTTTCGCTTGACTGGCGCGATGCTGGCGCCTGTCAGATTGCTTTGCAAACCTGCTCGGTGGTGATCTTCCACCAGCTACCGGCGGTAGCCGAACTGGCCCCGCTGTTTGCCGAGGCCAAGCGGCTCCAGGTCAACTGTTGGTGGGACAGCGACGAGCTGATCTTCGACCCGCTGGTTTATGGCCAACGCGACGATGTTGTCGGGCATAGCGAAGACACCATCAACCGCCTGCTGGCCGCCGTAAACCAGCATCGCCAGGCCCTGTTGGCCTGTGACCAGGCGCTGGCGGCAAGCCCGCCGCTGGCCACGGCCATGCGCGAGGCAGGGGCGAGCCAGGTGTGTCTGGTAGAGACCGCAGAGCAGCTGGGGCAAGTGTTTGCCGCGCCGCCCAGCAAGAGTGGGCGCCGTCTGCTCTCGGCCAACATCTTTTTTGCGCCACGCAGCTTTGGTGGCGCCACGGTCATCGCCGAACAGATGTCGCGGCTGACTGGCGCTACCGGCCGTTGGCAGCAGTTCGTGTTCACGGCCATCCCCGATACCGACGTGCCACGCTACAGCCTGTATCGCTATGAGGCACAGGGCGCGGCAGTGCTGGGTATGGGCTTGTCGGAACAGATATCCGACCGGGACATGTTCGAGAACCATTCCACCGTGCCGATCTTCGAGGCCGTACTCAAAAGCGTCGCCCCGGACCTGGTGCACCTGCATTCAATCCAGGGCCTCGGCGCGCAGCTGGCCGATTGCTGCGCACGCGCCGGCATCCCATTCGTGGTGACCTTGCATGACGCCTGGTGGATCTGCGGACGCCAGTTCATGATCAACGATCAGGGCCGTTACTGCGGGCAGATCAGCATTGACCTGGCGGTGTGCGCTACCTGCGTCGACGACGCGGCGCTCAACCAACATCGGCAAAAGCTCCTGGCGGACACGCTCAAGCAAGCCAACCTGTTGCTTGCACCGAGTCGCTTCTGCAAGGACCTGTACGCTGCCAACGGCTTCGATCCGGAGCACATCCAGGTCAACCGCAACGGCATCATGGCGCCGGCGGCCGGTTACCAGAAGCAGCCGGGGCAGACCATTCGCTTTGGCTTTGTCGGCGGTGATTCGACGGTCAAGGGTATCGACGTGATCATCCGCGCCTTCAGCGGCCTGGACCGGTCCGACTACGAGTTGAAGGTGGTCGACAACCTGCTGAACATGGGCTTTCGCTCGTTCAACCGGCACAGCATCAAGATCCCCGGCACGGTGAGCATCATCCCTGGTTACACCCAGGCCACCATGGATGCGTTCTTCTCGGGCATCGATGTGCTGCTGTTCCCCACTCAATGCAAAGAAACCTTCGGCCTGGCAGTACGCGAGGCGCTGGTTCGCGACGTCTGGGTGATCAGTACTCACTCAGGCGGCACGGTCGAGGACATCATCGAGGGCGTCAACGGCACGATCATTCCCTTGAGCGGCGATGAGACCTACCTGCGCCAGGCAATCGTGGCGATTCTCGATGATCAGCCACGCTTCGCTCGGCACCGCAATCCATTCAAGGACAACATCATTGTCTTCAGTGATCAGGCTAGCGAGTTGCTGGGCTTCTATGACGAGGTGCTCAGCGAGGCCGATGCGGCTGCCCGCGAGCCCTCGGCATTAGGCAGCTGCCAGTAGCAGGCGCGGTTCATTTAATTATTCAGGGATTGATCGATTGCCTATGCGCATAGCTTATTTCATCAATCAGTACCCGAAGGTCAGCCACAGCTTCATTCGCCGCGAAATCCTCGCGCTGGAGCGCCAGGGCATTGAAGTACAGCGGATCGCCCTGCGTGGTTGGGACGGCGAGTTGCAGGACAACGACGATATCGCTGAGCGGAGCAAGACCCGCTACGTCCTTGAAGACGGCGTCAAAGGGCTGCTCAAGCCATTGCTCGAGGTTCTGCGCGCTCAGCCGCGGCGGTTTTCCGGTGCGCTGTGGCTGGCCCTGGGCATGAGCCGACGGGCTGACCGCAGCTGGCCTTATCACCTGATCTACCTGGCCGAGGCGTGCCGCGTGGTGCAGTGGTTGCAGGCTTTCGGCGCTGAGCATGTGCACGCTCACTTCGGCACCAATTCGACCGAGGTGGTGATGCTCGCAAATGCCTTGGGCGGGCCGCACTACAGCTTCACCGTGCACGGCCCGGAGGAATTCGACAAACCGCAGTTTCTGCATATCGGTGAGAAGGTCCGCCGTGCGGCGTTTGTCGCCGCCGTCAGCTCTTACGGCCGCAGTCAGCTGTATCGCTGGGTGGCGCACGCCCATTGGGACAAGGTCAAGGTCGTGCACTGCGGGCTGGAAGCGGCCTTCCATGCAGGTCCGCCGGTGCCGGTTCCGGCAGTGCCGCGGCTGGTGTGTGTCGGCCGCTTGTGCGAGCAGAAGGGCCAGTTGCTGTTGCTTGAGGCGGCGCAGAAGTTGGCCGCGCAAGGCACGACGTTCGAGCTGGTGCTGGCCGGCGATGGCGAGATGCGCGCAGAGCTCGAGACCCTGATTGCCCGCTATGGGCTGCAGGGGCAGGTGCGTATTACTGGCTGGATCAGCAGCGGCCAGGTTCGCGAGGAGCTACTCGCCGCTCGCGCCCTGGTCTTGCCCAGCTTTGCCGAAGGCCTGCCAGTGGTGATCATGGAGGCCATGGCCTTGCGCCGCCCGGTGCTGACCACCTATGTGGCGGGCATCCCTGAACTGGTGCGCCCTGGCGAGAATGGCTGGCTGTTCCCAGCAGGGGCGGTACAGGAGCTGGCAGCGGCGATGGCCGACTGCCTTGGGCAACCGGACGAGGTGCTGCAACGTATGGGCGATGCGGCCCATCAGCGGGTGCTGGAGCGCCACGACATCGATACCGAAGCGGCCAAATTGGCCAGCTATTTCAGGGCGGGCGCATGATCACACTGACAAGTTGGCTGCTGGCGCTGTTGGCGCTGTTGATTCTGCTGCCGGTCCTGGTGCTGTTTGCCCAGGTCGTGCTGGCGTGCCTGCCGGCGCGGCCGGTGCCTTTGGCTGCCGGCCCCAGGCCGCGGGTGGCCGTGCTGGTGCCGGCGCACAATGAGTCAGGGGGTGTCAGCGCCACCTTGGCCAGCATCCGTCAGCAATTGCTCGACAGTGATCGCCTGCTGGTAGTCGCCGACAATTGTACTGACAGCACCGCAGCACTGGCTCGCGCGGCCGGCGCCGAGGTGGTCGAGCGCGAGCATCCGCATCTGCGTGGCAAGGGCTATGCCCTGGACTACGGCGTGCGTCAGCTGGCCGCGGCGCCGCCGGAGGTGGTGATCATCATCGACGCCGACTGCCTGTTGAGTGCTGGCTCGATTGAAACTCTGGCGCGTTGCAGCCTCGCCACCGGCCGCCCGGTGCAGGCCCTTGACCTGATGTGCGCGCCTGCCGGGGCCGGGCTCAAGGTGCAAGTCGCCGAGTTCGCCTGGCGAGTAAAGAATCTGGTGCGGCCGCGCGGCTGGGCCCGGATCGGGCTGCCATGCCAATTGATGGGCACCGGCATGGCCTTCGCCTGGGCTGATCTGGCGAAGGCCAATCTGGCCACCGGTCACCTGGTCGAAGACCTGAAGCTGGGCCTGGATTTTTGCCGTGACGGCAAGCCGCCGTTGTTTTGCCCGCAGGCCCAGGTCACCAGCCTGTTCCCCACCAGCGACGACGGCCTCAGCAACCAGCGCACCCGCTGGGAACACGGCCATCTAGGCGTGTTGCTGGCAGAAGGGCCGAAGCTGCTGGGCGCCGCTTTGCTGCAACGCAACGGGCCGTTGTTGGCCATGGCGCTGGACCTGCTGGTGCCACCATTGGCCTTGTTGGTATTGGCCCTGATGGCCATCTTCGTCGTCAGTTGGCTGGCCTTCGCACTGCTCGGCGTGGCCTTTGCCGCAGCCATCGCCAGCCTTGCGCTGGTGCTGATGGGCGCAGCAGTGGTGCTGGCCTGGGCGCGCTTCTCACGCGAGCTGATTCCGTTCTCGGTGTTGCTCTATGCGCCATTCTACGCAGCGAAAAAAATCCCCCTGTACGTGGGTTTTTTGCTCAAGCGTCAGGTGGAATGGGTGCGTTCGAAGCGGGATGACAGTCAATGAATGAGCGGCCATGGCAACAACGCTGGGACGCTATCCTCGGCAAGCTGCTGGTGGTTGTCGATGGGGCTGCCGAGCAACAGCTGATTGCGACCCTTGCGGCGCCCGACCAGGCAACGGTGCTGGGCTTCGTCAATGCTCATGCGCTGAATCTGGTGGCTGCCAGCGAGGGCTATTGTGCGTCGCTGAGCGCGGCTGACCTGCTGCTGCGCGATGGCGCCGGCATGGGCCTGCTGTATCGCCAACTCGCACTTGAGCCAGGCCTGAACATGAACGGGACCGACCTGATTCCCAAACTGATCGCGGCGTACCGGGGCAAACGGGTCGCGCTGTGGGGCACCGAGGAGCCATTCGTGAGCCAGGCCGGTGCTCGCTGTCAGGCGCAGTTTGCAATCGAGCTGGTCTCGGTCGAGCACGGGTTTGCCAACGCTGAACATTACCTTGAGCTCGCCAGGCAGTATCAGCCGCAGTTGATTGTGCTGGGCATGGGCATGCCCAAACAGGAGGCTATCGCAGCGCAACTGGCTGCGGCCGCTGGGCCGTGCCTGATCATTTGTGGCGGCGCCATCCTGGATTTTCTCGGAGGCAAAGTCACCCGCGCGCCGCACTGGGTGCGCCGCTTGAAAGGGGAGTGGGCCTACCGCTTGCTGCGTGAGCCCAGGCGTCTGTTCAAGCGGTATGTGATCGGCAATCCGCTGTTCATGCTGCGTGCGTTGCGCTACCGAAAAGCTGCCGCAAGCGCGGTGCGCAGCGCGCCGAAGCGCATCTGAAATGACCTGCTGAAGGTGGTGCCGGGCACTGCGAATCTGCCAAAAACCGTCGCCACGATGATTCGCCCCGTCGCCTCTCCGTGGTACTGCTACAGTGATATCAAATGCCCCATAACCCCCCCGGAACTACGCCGAATTCAATCGTCGGCGTGCGTGCAGCATTGGCTTGGCAGTGTGTTCAGTCAGTTGGTTGTAATACCAAAGTTGTAAGCAGTGATGTATCGCTGCGCTCACATCTGATGAGGTCTGATGATGGTTTTCGAGCCCCGAAGCAGTCGTTCCTTGCTCCAGCGCAGAAGTGGCGTGAGTAACGCCATTCAGGCTGGGCTTGACGGTATCGCGGTGACTGGCATCGCCTGGTACCTGATCGTTGATCAGTTCGGCTACATCACTTCCGACTACGTGATCATGCTGCTGTTACTGATCGGTGCGCTGGCAGTGATCTATGACCACTACGGTATCTACCGCAGCAACGTCGGCCTGTCGATCAAGGCGTTTCGCTTGTTCAAGGCGTGGTCGGCGACGTTCTGTTTCTTGATGGTGATGGCGTTTCTGACCAAGCAGAGCGAAACCTACTCACGCTTGCTGGTGGGCAAACTGTTCGTCAGCGGCTATTTCCTGCAGCTGTTCCTGCACTACACAGTGCGCGAAGTGCAGAAGCGCTTCATGGCCAATGCGCTGCGTACCGACAATGCGCTGATCATCGGCACGGGCGATCTTGCCAACTTTCTTTACCTGAAGATCAGCAACAACCCCTGGTTTGGCGAGCGTGTGGTGGGCTGCGTGTGGATCGACAAGCCCGACGAGCAAAGCCGCGTCGCCGGTGACGGCAAACCGCCGGTGCTGGGGCACATCTCCGAGCTCGATGGGCTGGTAGCCAAGCATGCGATCCGCACGGTGTATCTGGTGACGCCGCTGGGCGGCTCGGAGGTCATCAACGACGTCTATCTGAAGCTGCTCGACAAGTGCATTGCGGTCAACTGGGTGCCCGATATCTTCTCGCTGCGGCTGATCAACCACAGCGTGCGGGAAATCGCCGGGATCCCGGTGCTGACTCTGTCGGAAACCCCGCTGACCGGCATGAGCCTGTTCCTCAAGAACCTGGAAGACCGCGTGCTGGCCGCGTTGATCTTGCTCTGTGCTTCGCCGGTGCTGCTGCTGATCGCCCTGGCGATCAAGATCGACAGCCCGGGGCCGGTGTTCTTCCGCCAGGAACGCATGGGCTGGACCGGCGAATCGTTCCGCATCTGGAAATTTCGCAGCATGCACATTCACCCGCTGGAAAACGGCGTGGTCAAGCAGGCGCAGAAAAACGATCCGCGGATTACCAAGGTCGGCGCCTTTATCCGGCGTACCAGCCTGGATGAGTTGCCACAGCTGTTCAATGTGCTGACTGGTGAAATGTCGCTGGTTGGACCACGGCCGCATGCGCTGCATCACGACACGCTGTATTCGCAAGACATCGTCGATTACTTCGCCCGCCACAACATCAAGCCGGGGATGACCGGGCTGGCCCAGGTCCGTGGCTTCAGGGGCGAAACCAAGGACATCGGCCAGATGATCCAGCGGGTCGACTCGGACATCGAGTACATCAACAACTGGTCGTTGTGGCTGGACTTCGTGATCCTGGTGCGCACGCTCAATGCGTTCACCGGCAAACAGGCGTACTGAGCCGGCTCACACATCCAATGCCAGCGGGTGGAGCGCGCGAAACGCCTGCGCTTCTTCCACCAGCCAGTCATGCACGGCACGCGCGCCCGGCTGGTTCAAGCCGCCGGGCGGGTAATGCAGCACGTAGCGCTTGTGGTTGGCCAGCGCTACGCCGAACGGCACGATCAGCGCGCCGCGCTCGAGCTCATCATTGAGCAGGGTGCGCCGCGCTATCGCCACGCCAACCCCGGCAATGGCGGCTTCGATGGTCAGGTGATTGCGGTTGAAGGTGTGCCCGCGGCGCACATTCAACTCACCGGCACCAATGCCCTGCAGATAAAACTCCCACTCAGCGTACTCCGAACTGCCGCGCCAGGCGGTCATGTCGTGCAGCAACGGGTAATGCACCAGGTCAGCCGGCCCGTGCAGCGGCGGCCGGCCACGGAGCAGGGCAGGTGAGCACACCGGGAATATCTGCTCGTCGAGCAGCGGCGTCGACAGCATGCCCGGATAGCTGCCGTCATTGAGGTCGATCGCCAGGTCGAAATCATCCGGGTGCAGGGCCTGGTTGCTGTCTTCGGCCACCAGCCGCAGCTCAAGATCCGGGTAGCGCTGTTGAAAGCGCGGCAGGCGCGGGGTCAGCCACTTGGCCAGAAATGACGGGATCGAGCGCAGGCGCAAGGTGCCACGAATATCGCCGGCGTCCAGCCGCAGCAACTCCGCTTCGATGCTGCCGTAGGCTTCGGCGACCGTCAGCGCCAGGCGCTGGCCTTCGGCGCAAAGCTCGACACCACGGGCCTTGCGCAGGAACAAACGGTAGCCCAGATGCTCTTCGAGCTGGCGCATCTGTTGGCTGACCGCGCCGGGCGTGATGTGTAGTTCCTCGGCGCAGCGGGTGAACGACAAGTGCCGCGCCGCACAGGAAAACACATGCAGCCAGACATAGAACTGGCCAGTAATTTGCCTTCTCATCGTTTAGTCCTGCTAAAGGCTAGCTTAGAAACTTTCGTTGGTCATTGCCGTGGTGGCGCGGCAGTATCGCCCAACTTGGCAACACCGTTCAATTTTTCCAGAGAGCCGTGCGCAGGTGTTCAAGGCCGCCACGGTCAGGCATTAGCATGGCTATCAGTGTTTTCGACCTTTTCAAGATTGGCATCGGCCCCTCCAGCTCCCACACCGTAGGGCCGATGCGCGCCGCCGCAACCTTCGCCCAGGCGCTGCGCGAGCGCGGGCTACTGGCTCAGGTACAGCGGGTCGAGGTGCGCCTGTATGGTTCGCTGTCCGCCACCGGCGTCGGCCATGCCACTGATCGCGCCTGCCTGCTGGGGTTGATGGGGCAGTGGCCTGACCAGATCGATCCGCACAGTATCGAGCCGCGTATCGCCCAGCTGCTGCAGGAGCGCTGCCTGATGCTCGACGGCCGCCAGCCGGTAGACTTCGATTATGGCCGCGACATGCTCCTGCTGGACGAAAGCCTCGCGTACCACCCCAATGCCATGACGCTGAATGCCGAGGGCGAGCAGGGCTGCCTGTTCAGCCAGACCTATTACTCGGTCGGTGGCGGCTTCATCGTCGAGCAAGCCGAGATCGATGCGCCACAGAGCAGCGCCGAGCAGGTCAAGCTGCCTTACGAGTTTTCCAGCGCTGCCGAACTGCTCAGCCTGTGCAAACAGCACGGCCTCAGCGTCAGCCAACTGATGATGGCCAACGAGCGCGCCTGGCGCAGTGAAGATGACATCCGCGCTGGGCTGCTGAAAATCTGGGCCGCGATGCGCGAGTGCGTGGCCAACGGCATGCGCAATGACGGCATCCTGCCCGGTGGGCTCAACGTCAAGCGGCGTGCCGCGCGGCTGCACCGCAGCCTGCAGGAAGTCGGCAAGCCCAACGTGATCGGCTCGACCTTGAGCGCGATGGAGTGGGTCAATCTGTTTGCCCTGGCGGTCAATGAAGAAAACGCCGCTGGCGGGCGCATGGTCACCGCGCCTACCAACGGCGCCGCCGGCATCATCCCCGCCGTGTTGCATTACTACATGAAGTTCAACCCCAGCGCCTGCGACGACGATGTCGTGGCGTTTCTGCTGGCGGCGGCGGCAGTGGGCATTCTGTGCAAGAAAAACGCGTCTATTTCCGGCGCCGAAGTGGGCTGCCAGGGGGAGGTCGGTTCGGCCTGTTCAATGGCCGCCGCGGGCCTGGCCGAGGTGCTCGGCGCGACCGCACCGCAGCTGGAAAACGCCGCCGAAATTGCCCTTGAGCACAACCTCGGGCTGACCTGCGACCCGGTCGGCGGGCTGGTGCAGATCCCCTGCATCGAGCGCAACGCGATTGCCGCCGTCAAGGCCATCAACGCTGTGCAGATGGCCCTGCGCGGCGACGGCGAGCACTTCATCTCCCTCGACCGGGTGATTCGCACCATGCGCGACACCGGCGCCGACATGCACGCCAACTACAAGGAAACCTCACGCGGCGGCCTCGCCGTTGCGTACGTCGAGTGCTGACCCGTACTCGACGGGGCTGAATGCGCATCTGCCAAGGCAGCGTGCATTCAGCTCCAAGGCACTACCCGCTGTATCAGCGACAAAAATAACTACAAGGCGATATCTGATGACCGATGTACATAGCACCACGACTGTTCGTGCGGATGCGGCCGTTGCGGCTGCAGCGGTGGATGCAACCCGCTGGAACCGCCATGACACCACCTGGGCTCTGGGCCTGTATGGCACGGCGATTGGCGCCGGAACGTTGTTCCTGCCAATCAACGCTGGGGTCGGCGGCTTCTGGCCGTTGATGATCCTCGCGCTGCTGGCGTTGCCGATGACCTTCTATGCACATCGGGCCTTGACCCGCTTTGTCCTGTCCGGTCGCAAGAGCGGCAACGAGGACATCACCGAGGTGGTCGAGGAGCACTTCGGCACCGGCGCCGGCAAGCTGATCACCTTGCTGTACTTTCTGGCGATTTTCCCGATCCTGCTGGTGTACAGCGTTGCCCTGACCAATACCCTGAGCAGTTTTCTCGAGCATCAGTTGCACGTGACGGCGCCGCCGCGGGTGCTGCTGTCGCTGCTGCTGATCTGCGGTCTGATGGTGATCGTGCGCTGCGGCCAACAGATGATCGTCAAGGCCATGAGCATCCTGGTCTATCCCTTCGTCGCCTCGCTGTTGCTGCTGGCCCTGAGCCTGATCCCGAACTGGAACGGCGCCTTCCTCGCCCAGGCCAGTGAAGGCATCAGCGTCAACAAATTGCTGCTGACGTTGTGGCTGGCGATCCCGGTCATGGTCTTCTCGTTCAACCACTCGCCGATCATCTCGGCCTTTGCCGTCGACCAAAAGCACCGTTATGGCGCCGACGCTGACCGCAAGAGCGGCCGCACGCTGGCAACCGCGCACGTGATGATGGTGCTGACGGTGATGTTCTTCTGCTTCAGTTGCGTGCTGGCGTTGAGCCCCGCCGACCTGGCGGCCGCCAAGGAGCAGAACATCTCGGTGTTGTCGTACCTGGCCAACCACTTCCAGACCCCGGTGATCGCGTTCGTGGCACCGCTGATTGCCCTGGTGGCAATCACCAAGTCGTTCCTCGGCCACTACATCGGCGCTAGCGAGGGCTTCCAGGGCATGATCGTCAAGAGCCTGCGCGGGCGCGGCAAAGCCTGGCCGGCCAAGCGTCTGGAGCGGGTTACCGCGCTGTTCATGGTGCTGACGTGCTGGGCGGTCGCCACCCTCAACCCGAGCATCCTGCGCCTGATCGAAAGCATGGGCGGCCCGGTGATTGCCTGCCTGCTGTTTCTGATGCCGATGTACGCCGTACGCAAGGTGCCGGCGCTGCGCAAGTACTCGGGCAAGCTGTCCAATGTGTTCGTTACCTTGATCGGTTTGATCACCTTGTCGGCGATCTTCTACAGCTTCTTCGCCTGACCCAGCTCAACCCCGCGCCGATTCGGCGCGGGCCTGCACCCGTGGGCTCAGCCCAGTACTTCGCGCAGCCGATGCCAGAGCATGCCCGCTGCCAGCAGCGGCGAGCGCAGGGCCTTGCCGCCCGGGAAGGTCAGGTGCGGCACCGCACTGAAAACATCCAGGCCCTGGCTGTGGCCGACGGCGATGCCTTCGGCCAGCAGCTTGGCAGTCCAGTGCGTCACGTTGAGGCCATGCCCGGAATAGCCCTGGGCATAGTAGACGTTGGGGTATTGGCTCAAGCGGCCCACCTGCGGGAAGCGGTTGGCGGTGATGCCGATCATGCCGCCCCATTGATAGTCGATGCGTACATCGGCCAGTTGCGGGAACACCTTGCGCACCTTGGGCAGCATGTAGGCGGCGATGTCTTTCGGATCGCGGCCCGAATAGTGGCAGGCACCGCCAAACAGCAGGCGGTTGTCGGCGGTCAGGCGGTAGTAATCAAGGCCGACCTTCTGGTCACACAAAGCCATGTTCTGCGGAATCAACGCCTGTGCCACCTGTTCAGGCAGTCGCTCGGTCGCCACCACGTAGCTGCCAGCGGGCAGCACCTTGCCGCTCAGGCGCGGCTCGAGTTCGTCCAGGTGCGCATTGCAGCCAAGCACAAGGCTCTGCGCGCGCACCTTGCCGTGGGCGCAGTGCAGGGTCACGCTCGGGCCATGCTCGATGCGCAGCACCGGGCTTTGTTCAAAGATACGCACGCCCAACTTTGCCGCAGCGCGCGCTTCGCCCTGGACCAGGTCGAGCGGGTGCAGATGGCCTGAACCCATGTCGATCAGCCCGCCTGCGTACTGCTCGCTGGCGACCACTTCACCGATGTGTGCCGCATCAACCAGGCGCGTGGCATGGCGGTAACCGAGCTCGGCCAGTTGTGCTTGCTCGTCCTTGAACGCGGCAAACTGGGCGGGCGTGTTGGCCAGCTCGCAGAAGCCCCAGCGCAGGTCACAGTCGATGGCGTACTGGGTAATGCGCTGGCGCACCAGCTCGACCGAGTCGATCCCGGCCTGTTGCAGATATCGCACGCCGTCCTGGCCGACATAGCGGGCAAAACCGCTGACATCATGGCCGATGCCGCGAATCAGCTGGCCACCGTTGCGCCCGCTCGCGCCCCAGCCGATGCGCCGGGCTTCGAGGAGGATCACCGACAAACCGCGCTCGGCCAGTTCCAGCGCAGTATTGACCCCGGTCAGGCCGCCACCGACCACGCAGACGTCGGCGCTCAGTTGTTCTTGCAGCGCAGGGTAGGGCGCGCTGCTGCGCGCCGTGGCGGCGTAGTACGAGGCAGCGTGTTGGCTCTCTAATGACATGGCACAGGCTCGGCTCAGCGGTTGGATTTGATCTTGCTCCAGGAACGGGTCATGACCCGCATGATTTTCGGGCTCGGTGTGCTCGATACATAGAGCTTGTCGAGCACCTCTTGCGGCGGGTAGATCTCGGGATTGTTGACCAGCGCCGGATCCATGTGCGCCTTGGCCGCGAGGTTGGCGTTGGCATAACCGACGGTGGTGCTGACTTTGGCGATTACCTCAGGGTCGAGCAGGTAATTGATGAAGGCCAGGGCCTGTTCAGGGTTGCTGGCGTCCTTGGGAATGGCCAGCAGGTCGAACCACAGATTGCTGCCTTCCTTGGGAATGCTGTAGGCGATTTTTACGTCGTTTTTCGCCTCAACCGCGCGATTGGCCGCCTGGAATACGTCGCCCGAGTAACCGAAAGCGATGCAGACATCGCCATTGGCCAGGTCGGAAACGTACTTGGAGGAGTGGAAGTAGGTAATGTACGGCCGTATTTCCACCAGCTTGGCTTCGGCCTTCTTGTAATCGGCTTCGTTTTCGCTGCGCGGGTTCATGCCCAGGTAGTTGAGCATGGCCGGGAACAGTTCATCCGGCGAGTCCATGAAGGCTACGCCGCATTTTTGCAGTTTCTTCAGGTTTTCTGGCTCGAACAGCACTGCCCACGAATCGATCTTGTCGATGCCCAGCGCCGCCTTGACCTTGTCGACGTTGTAGCCGATGCCGTTGGTGCCCCACAGGTACGGCACTGCGTATTTATTGCCGGGGTCGTTCTGCTCCAGCTGCTTGAGCAGCTTGGGGTCGAGGTTGCTGAAGTTCGGCAGCTTGCTGCGGTCCAGCGGCAGGAAGGCGCCGGCCTTGGCCTGGCGGGCCAGGAAGTGGTTGGACGGCACCACCACGTCGTAGCCAGTGCGCCCGGCGAGCAACTTGCCCTCCAGGGTTTCGTTGGAGTCGAACACGTCATAGATCACTTTGATGCCGCTGCTGGCCTGGAAGTCGGCCAGGGTGGTTTCACCTATATAGTCGGTCCAGTTGTACACGCTGACGCTCGGCTGGGCCTGAGCGGCGGCGCCGAACATCAGGGCGAATGCTGCGGGGATCACGGACTGCAAATGACGCATGTCGACACCTCTCTGGTTTTATTCTGGGTCGTGATGTTGCGTAAGGCGGGGCGCTCGGCGCCCCGCAGATGATCAGACACTCATCATCAGGAACTCGCGCTCCCACGAACTGATCACCCGTTTGAAGTTCTCGTGCTCGGCGCGCTTCACCGCGACATAACCCTGGACGAACTGCTTGCCCAGGTAGTCCTGGATGATTTCGCATTCCTCCATGTGCTGCAGCGCGTCTTCGATGGTAATCGGCAGGCGCAGGCTGCGTCGCTCATAGGCGCGGCCCTGCACTGCAGCGCTCGGCTCGATCTTGCCGACCATGCCCAGGTAGCCGCAGAGCAAACTCGCAGCAATGGCCAGGTAAGGGTTGGCATCGGCGCCCGGCAGGCGGTTCTCGACGCGCATGGCCTCGGGGCTTGAGGTCGGTACGCGCAGTCCGGCGGTGCGGTTTTCTTCACCCCACTCGACGTTGACCGGGGCCGAGGTGTCCGGCAGGAAGCGGCGGAACGAGTTGACGTTCGGCGCGAACATCGGCAACACCTTGGGGATGTACTTCTGCAGGCCACCGATGTGGTGCAGGAACAGCTCGCTCATGCTGCCGTCGTCATTGGCGAAGATCGGCTTGCCGGTGGCGATATCGACCACGCTCTGGTGCAGGTGCATGGCGCTGCCGGGCTCATCGGTGATCGGCTTGGCCATGAACGTTGCGGCGACGTTGTGCTTGAGCGCGGCCTCGCGCATGGTCCGTTTGAACACGGTGATCTGGTCGGCCAGGTCCAGCGCGTCGCCGTGGCGGAAGTTGATCTCCATCTGCGCCGGGCCGTCTTCGTGGATCAGCGTGTCGAGGTCCAGGCACTGGATCTCGCACCAGTCGTAGACGTCCTCGAACAGCGGGTCGAATTCGTTGGCGGCATCGATCGAGAACGACTGACGGCCACTTTCAGCGCGCCCGGAGCGGCCCATCGGCACTTGCAGGGGCAAGTCCGGGTCTTCGCAGCGCTTGGTCAGGTAGAACTCCATCTCCGGCGCGACGATTGGCTGCCAGCCCTTGTCGGCGTAGAGCTTGAGGACTTTCTTGAGAACGTTGCGCGGCGACAGCTCGATCGGGTTGCCTTGTTTGTCGAAGGTGTCGTGGATGACGATGGCGGTGGGTTCGATGGCCCACGGGATCTGGTACACCGCCGACGGGTCGGGGCGGCAGATCATGTCGATGTCGGCCGGGTCGAGCAGGTCGTAGTAGATATCGTCGTCGACATAGTCGCCGGTGACGGTCTGTAGCAGCACGCTTTCAGGCAGGCGCATGCCGCGCTCATGGAGGAACTTGGCCGTGGGTGCAATCTTGCCGCGGGCGATCCCGGTCAGGTCACTGATCACGCATTCGACTTCGGTGATGCGGTGTTCTTTCAGCCAGGTGGAAAGCTGATCGAAGGGGGCGTTCATACAGACCTCTTGGTTGGGTTTTGATCGCGCCACGCGAAGGGATCTTCCCAGTCGCTGCGCTGGAGGCTATCTTGGGCGCAGCCCGCAGGGTTGATCTATCCACTTCTTTCGCCAGCAAATGCACCAAAAGAGTGCATATAGGATGCCGCGTGACCAGCGCCAACGGCTTGCAAGTTCAGGCTTTCCAGACCAGTGATGTCAGTGAACAGGTGCGCACAACGCCCGGCTGGCAGCAGCAATACCGGCAAATGTCGCCGGGGTTGTTCAATGGCCAACTGCGCAGCCTGGAGCTTGAGGGCGTCGAAGTCTACGAAGAACGCCTGAACACCCGCGTTGAGCAGTTTTTCAGCGCGCCCAGTGGCTCGTTGACGTTCTGCTTTGATCGCAGCGAGAACAGCCTGTACCTGCTCAATGAAGACAGCCGCAATATCTGGATCACGCCCGAGAACTATCAGGAAGTGGCGGTGGTGTTCAGCCGCGACTTTCTCCAGCGCCATGGGCTGGATGTCGCCCGCCTGGAAGGCTTGTTCATGACCCCGCTGGACTCGGTGCAGAACAACCTGTTCGGCAGCTGGCTGAGCGCGATCCTGACCCGGCTGGGCGAGGCTGACAGCCCATTGCAGGGCAGGGCGTTGGGCGAACAGCTGCTCGAGGATTGCCTGTTCATTCTCGACAATGCCAGCCAACGCCTGCAGGGCGATGCCCATGGCCGGCGTAGCGAGGCGCGCGCGGTCATGCGCCGGGTCAGCGACTGGGCCGCCGATTGCCCCGACGAAACGCTCAACCTCGTCGAGCTGGCCGAAGTTGCCGGGGTGTCCGTGCGCCAGTTGCAGCAGATCTTCAAGGCCTTCACCGCCATGCCGCCGGCGCACTGGCTGCGCCTGCGCCGCTTGAACGGCGCCCGCCGTGACTTGTTGCGTGGCGCTGGGGCGACCGTGGCCGAGGTGGCCATGCAGTGGTCGTTCTGGCACCTGGGGCGCTTCTCGGAAAGTTACCGGCAACTGTTTGCCGAGCTGCCCAGCGAGACGCTGAAGCGGGCCAGGTAGCCCGGTACAGTTCTGCAGATCAGAGCCATTGCTGGTATCGTGCGCGGCAGTAATGTACCGAGGTCCTGATGTTTTATCTGCCCCTGACCAGCGAACAGGCCGACGGCCTGGCCAGTCAACACGCCAGCGAGTTCTTTGTGCAGGCCAGCCTGCTGGAAAGCGCTGCGGTGCTGTTTATCCAGAATGTGCCGCGCCAGCAGGGTGCGCCTTCGGTCGAAGCGCAGCAGCGGCGCTTTGCCGAGATCGTGCGGATTGCCGATGAGGTTGAAGCGGCGGCGCCGTCGCGCTTCCAGCAGCAGGTCGCCAGCCGTTTTGACCCAGAAGTGTTCGCCATGGGCCTGGGCATGCTCGGCGAGAACGGCATCGGCCTGCTGGCGGCCGAGCAGCCTGTCGATGTTGCCGACCTGCGCGACAGCGAAGGTGGCTGGAGCTTTACCTTTGCCGATGCCTATCGCGAGCAGGTAACGCCGTTGCGACCGGTCAGCTTGCCGTCGTTGCCGAGCAATCTGCGCCTGAGTGACCAGCAGAACCGCTTGCTGCGCGAGTTTCTCTCGGGGGTTGACGAGTCGGTGGCGGTGCAGGGGTTTGCCGGCACCGGCAAGACCTTCCTGATCAACCAGTTCGCCCGTTTGCTCGACCCGCAGCGGACCTTGCTGCTGGCCATGACCGAAGGCCAGCTACGCGCCCTGCAGGCGCGGATCAAGGACGCCTCGGCGTTTACCGCGCGCACTTTTGGCCAGTTGGCCGACGAGATTCTTGACCGCGACCTGACCAGCAACGGCTGGCGCCTGCGCGACGTCTACCGCAGCAAACTGTCGTGGCGCCCGCAGGAGGCGCAAGTCGTACAGTGGCTGGCAGTACCGGACATCGGCCCGTTGGCGGCGCGTGAAGTGGTCGCCCTGTGCATCAAGGCGGTACGCAGCTTCTGCCGCAGCGCAGACACCGCCATCGAACTGCATCATTTGCCGTGGATGGGCCACGGCTTTTCGCCGTTGGATCAGGAGGTGCTGCTGGAAAAGGCGCGCCTGTACTGGCAACAGCTGATCCGCCCCTCGGCGCGCGAGATTCAGCTGCCGGTGCGCGATTATCACCGGGTCAAGCTGCTGTCGCTGACGCTGGAAGTGATCGACAGCCAGTTCAGCCATGTCATCGTAGATGAAGCCCACGAGCTGTCGGCGCCCATGCTCGCCGTGCTCGACCGCAGCCCGCAGGCAATCATTACCCTGGGCGACGACCTGCAGAACCTCAACGGCCTCAGCCCGCACCACGGCAAGTTCATCCGCCAGCGCTGCATCGATCACTCGCTGCGTGCCGGGCCGGCCATGGAGGGCGTGCTGAACCCGCTGATCCTGGCCCACCCGGCCGCAGTGCAGGCGGCCTTTACCGGCAGCGCCGAGCACTACACCCGGGTCAGTTTCTTCGACACGGTGACGGTGCCCGAGCAACCTACGGCGCTGCTGGTGGATGACGAATGGGGTCTGTTCGGCTGGTTCCAGCGCCTAACCCATCAGGGCGTACCGTTTGTTTTGCTCAAAGGTGCGCGCAAGGAGTTCGAGCTGTTTGTCGAAGACTGCATCGAGTTGTACCGCTACGGCACGCGCCCGCGGCACAACATGCTGTTCCGCTATGCCAGCTGGCAGGCGCTGGAACAGGACAAGGGCGACGACAAGGCCTTTGCTGCTGTGGCCAACCTGCTGCGCAGGGGCTACACGCCGGAAGATTTCGCCAAGGCCAAGAGCCGTTATCGCTGGGACAAGGCGCCCAAGTTGTTCCTGGCCAGGGTGCGCGACGTGAAGAACATGGAGTTCGCCCGGGTCATGGTCTCGCCAGAGCTGATGGTTGCGCCTGCCGCCGCCGGTAACCGCAATGAGCGAGCGCGCATGCTCGCGGGGCTGTACACCGCCTGTTCGCGCGCCAGGCATGAGCTGATTGTGCCGGGTGGCATGCTCGACTGGGTGCAGGACCAGGTGCGCGACAACTAGCTGGCAAAAAAAGGGGCAAGCCGCACAAGCGACTTGCCCCTTTTACTCACGCTGCTGTCAATTGCGATCCAGCCACACCGTCTGCACGTTGCAGAACTCGCGCACACCGAAGTGCGACAGCTCACGGCCAAAGCCGCTCTTCTTCACGCCGCCGAACGCTACCCGCGGGTCAGAAGCGCAGTAGCCGTTGATGAACACCGCACCGGTATCCAACGCCGAGGTCATCCGCTCAGCCAGCTCGAGGTTGGCGGTGTAGATGGTCGAGGCCAGCCCAAACTCGCTGTCGTTGGCCAGTTCCACGGCGTGGTCGGCGTCACGGGCGCTGATGATCGCTGCCACCGGGCCAAACAACTCCTGCTTGAACGCGGTCATTTGCGGCGTAACGCCGGCAAATACGGTCGGCTCGTAGAAGTTGCCGACGCCCTCAGCCTTCTTGCCACCCAGCAGCAGCACCGCGCCTTCAGCCAAGGTTGCCTGCACCTGGCCGTCAAGCTCGTCGCGCAGGTCATAGCGGGCCATCGGGCCGATGTAGGTGTCAGCCTCAAGCGGGTTGCCGACCTTGAGCTGACGCGTGGCTTCGACGAACTTCGCGGTAAACGCCTCGGCGATGCTTTCTTCGACGATCAGGCGCTTGGCTGCTGCACAGACCTGGCCTGTGTTCTGATAGCGGCCGATCACCGCTGCCTTGACCGCTGCATCGAGGTCGGCGTCCGCCAGTACGATGAACGGATCGGAACCGCCCAGTTCCAGTACGCATTTCTTCAACGCAGCACCGGCTTGGGCACCAATCGCCATGCCGGCGCGGACGCTGCCGGTCAGGGTCACGGCGGCAATACGCGGGTCATTGATCGCCCGGGTCACGCCGTCCGGGGTGACGTTGAGCACTTCGAAGATGCCTGCTGGCAGGCCAGCCTGGTTGATCACGTTGAGCAGCAGATAGGCGCTGCCCATGACGTTCGGGGCATGCTTGAGCACATAGGTATTGCCCGCCAGCAGTGCCGGGACCGCGCCGCGCAGCACTTGCCAGAGCGGGAAGTTCCACGGCATCACGGCTAGAATCGGCCCCAGTGGGCGGTATTCGATACGTGCCGTCGCAATTTGCGTAGGCTCGGCAGCCAGCATCGCCGGGCCGTGCTCGGCGTACCATTGGCACAGGCCAACGCACTTGGTCACTTCGCCACGTGCCTGGCTGATCGGCTTGCCAATTTCGCGGCTGATCATCACCGCCAATGCTTCGTGATTGGCCTGCAGAGCATCGGCCAGGGCGTTCAGATACTCGCTGCGCTGCCCCAGTGACACCTGGCGCCATTGGTTGAAGCCAACCTTGGCACGTTGCAGCGCCGCTTCCTGTGCGGCGTCGGTGTCGAACGGATAGTGGCCGATCTGCTCACCGCTGAACGGGTCGACAGAAATGGCGTGGGTCAGGCTGCTGATCTCGCTCATGGCGGAGGTCCTCGTTGTTGTAAGTTGACGAAGCTCAGACTAGTGGCGTGCAACCGTATTGAAAACTGAATAATAATGAGCGCAACGTTCACGTTTGGAGAATGACTGTGGATCTGGTGCAACTGGAAATTTTCAAGGCAGTGGCAGAGCACGGCAGCATCAGCGCCGCTGCCCAGCAGATTCACCGCGTGCCGTCGAACCTCACCACGCGGATCAAGCAGCTTGAGGAAGACCTCGGTGTCGAGCTGTTCATCCGCGAGAAAAGCCGCCTGCGCCTGTCACCGGCGGGCTGGAATTTTCTCGAGTACACCCGGCGCATTCTCGACCTGGTCCACGAAGCGCGGCTGACCGTGGCCGGCGAAGATCCGCAGGGCACGTTCGCCCTGGGTTCGCTGGAAAGCACCGCCGCCGTGCGCATCCCGGCCTTGCTGGCCAGTTACAACCAGCGCTTTCCCAAGGTCGATCTGGACCTGTCGACCGGGCCCTCGGGGACCATGCTCGAAGGTGTGCTGTCCGGGCGCCTGGTCGCAGCCTTCGTCGATGGCCCAGTACTGCACCCAACGCTGGAAGGCATGGCCGTGTTCGATGAAGAGATGGTAGTGATTGCGCCACTCAACCATGCCGCAATCAGCCGCGCCCGCGACGTCAACGGCGAGAGCATCTACGCCTTTCGCGCCAACTGCTCGTACCGCCATCATTTCGAGAACTGGTTTGTCCAGGATCAGGCCGTGCCCGGCAAAATCCATGAGATGGAGTCCTATCACGGCATGCTTGCGTGCGTCAGTGCTGGTGCCGGCCTGGCGTTGATGCCGCGCAGCATGCTCGACAGCATGCCGGGCTTGAGCACGGTCAGCGTTTGGCCGTTGTCGGAAGACTTTCGGTACTTGCAGACCTGGCTGGTGTGGCGGCGCGGTACTGTGTCGCGCAGCTTGAGTATGTTTATCAAGCTGCTGGAGGAGCGGCGGGTGCTGGCAAGCGCTGCCTAGTGTTTATCCCGGCTGGGCACATCACCCGGCCGGTCGATATCCAGCAACACCCCAGGATCACCCAATTCAATACTGCGCACCGCCTGCGGATTGCCCAGCAGCACGCTGCGGGCGCCTTCATCGCCGGTCAGCGTGCACAACTGCGGCCACCACTCACGACCGAACAGCACCGGGTGGCCGGGCTTGCCTTGATACGTCGGGCGGATGATCAGGCGACGGTCCGCCTTGGCCAGCAGCGCGGCGAGGGTGGCGGGCTGGATGAACGGCATGTCACCCAGCATCACCAGCAAGCCCTGAGCATTGGACGCGGTACTGATCTGCGCGACGCTGGTAGCGATGCTGTGGCCAAGTCCAAGCCGGCTGCTGCTCGATTGCAGGATGCGCACGTTATCAGCAAGGCCGACCGGGGCAGGGTCGTCGTCACGCAGCGCCAGCCAGACTTCGCCCAACTGCACGCACGGCAGTTGCAGGCTGGCCTGCAGCAGGGTCTGGCCGCTGCTCAGCAGGTGCTGGCGTTTGTCACTGCCAAACCGGCGGCTATGGCCGGCGGCGAGTACCAGAGCGGTTACGGTACATGGCATCCTGAGGGTGTCCCGTGGCAAATGAGGAATCGGTCTGGCCGCTAGACTACCTTAACCCCAGCATCACTGGCGCACGCAAGGCGGTACGCCATCACCCGGCAGGCTCGGGTATGATGCCAACCCCTATCGTTGCCAGAGGCCCGCCACCATGACCTTGAACGCTGAACAGATCGGCGAATACCGTGCATTTGCCGAGCAGTTGGCGCAGGCCGCTGCGGCTGCGATCCAGCCGTATTTTCGCGCCAACCTGGCGGTCGAGGACAAGGGCGGGCGCCTGTACGACCCGGTGACCGTGGCCGACAAGGCCGCCGAAGACGCCATGCGCTCGCTGATTCAGGAACGCTATCCAAGCCACGGCATCCTTGGTGAAGAGCAGGGCGTGGCGGTTGGCAGCAGCCCGCTGACCTGGGTGCTTGATCCGATCGATGGCACCCGCGCCTTCATCACCGGGCTGCCGCTGTGGGGCACGTTGATCGCGCTCAACGACGGCACCAAGCCGGTGGTCGGGGTGATGAACCAGCCGTTTACCGGCGAGCGCTTCATCGGTACCCCAGAGGGAGCCTGGCTCGGCAGCACGCCGCTGAAGACCCGTGCCTGCAGCGATTTGGCCTCAGCCACCCTGATGTGCACCACGCCGGACATGTTCGATAGCGAGGCGCGCAAGGCCGCCTTTGAAGCCGTTGCCGGCCAGGCGCGGCTGATGCGCTACGGCGGTGACTGCTACGCCTATTGCATGCTCGCCAGTGGCTTTGTCGATGTGATCGTCGAGGCCAGCCTGCAGCCGTATGACGTGCAGGCGTTGATGCCGATCATCGAAGGGGCGGGCGGGGTGATCACCGCCTGGGATGGCAGCTCGGCGCAGAACGGCGGCTGTGTGGTGGCCTGCGGTGACCCTGCGTTGCATGCGCAAATGATCGAGTTGCTGCGTCACGCCATGTGACCGGCTGAGCCCCTGCAATACCGTTGCGCAGGCCTGGCTGGCCTGCGCAACTGCACTTTTTCGCCATTTCGCGCTCTATGTCTGGTCAGGCAGAGCCGATCCCCGGCCCCGTCGTTGATCAAGACCCCGGTGCCGATGCTTGTCCCCGTACTGCGAACCTGCCCCCGCCTGCTGCTGGCCGGCGCCCTGACCCTGCTGTGCGCGTGCACCGAGCAACAGGGCCGCGATATCGTCAGCCAGTTCAGTGATGGCAAACCCAGCGAGCTGTTTCAGACCAGCGTCGACCGCATGGCCACCCTGGCGATGCGCGACAACCTGCAAAGCCTGTACCTGCTGATGAACAAGCTGTACGCGCGCAATCCCAACCAGTGGAAGCAGTCCGGCTACCTTGACGCCGCTACCGCCGAGCGGCAGATCCGCCTGGCCATCGAGCAACGCCAGCCGCTGCCGCAGCTCGGTCAGCGGCGCGATCTGGCAGCCCTCAGCTACGCCCTGAGCCCGGAATTCCGCGGCGATCGGGTCGGCGCCTTCATCTATGCCATCGGCAGTATGCTGATCACCGCCCACGGCGGACGCAGCGAGTTCTACATGACCGATGCGATCGACCCGCTGTTCGTCAACAACGCCGCGCGCAACATCGAAAAAGCCACCTGGATGCTCAGCCAGCGTCAGGACGCCAATGGCGTGCTGTTGCTGTTCTCCAACGAGATTTCCGAAGAGGGCAGCAACCTCAGCTTCGCGGTCGAGTTCGGCAAGATCGTCGCCCGGCTCGACCTGTTGGCGCAGATGCTCGATGAACGCTACCGGCGGATTGGCTTGAACTACGCGCAGAGCTTGTTGCTGATGAACTTCCTGCCCGTCCAATAGGCCGCGCTAGAGCAGTGCCTTGATCGCCTGGCGATAGCGCGGGCCGGCCAGGCTCATGCTGTTGTTATGGCTGGCACCAGGCACCAGCAGCAGGGTCTTGGGCTGCTGCGCGGCCTCGTATAATTGCTGGCTGAAGCGTGGCGGCACGTAGCGGTCGTTCTGGCCGTGCACCAGCAGTACTGGCATGCCGACCTGGTCGATCTTGTCGATCGAATCGAATTTTTGCGACAGCAGCCAGCGCACTGGGAGGGCGGTATCGGCTACCACTGCCGCAACATCGCCGAGCGAAGTGAAGGTCGATTCCAGGATCAAGCCGCGCGCCGCGCTCGGGCTGCCGTCTTTTTGCGCCTGGCGGCTCAGCTCGGCCGCAAGCTCCACAGCCACCGCGCCGCCGAGCGAGTGACCGAAGATCAGCCGCTTGTTGCGGTCCGGTTGCAGCTGGGCAAAGCGCTCCCAGGCCACCTGCGCATCTTCATAGACGGTCGCCTCGGACGGCAGGTCGCCGCGGCTCTGGCCGAAGCCGCGGTAGTCCACGGCAAGCACCGAGTAACCCATGGCATGCAGTTGCTCGATGCGAAACAGCTGGCCGGTGAGGTTCCAGCGCACGCCGTGCAGGTAGAGGATGGCCGGTGCATCGGCGCGCTGGGCTGGCCACCACCAGGCATGCAGGCTCTGGTTGGCGGTGAAGCTGCGCGGGCGCAGGTCGAGTTCCTGCACACCTGCGGGCAAGCCACGGAACCAGCTGGCCTGGCCGGGCTCGATGCGAAACACCAGCTCGCGCTCCTTGTGTTGCAGTACGCTGCAGCCGGCCGGCAGGCCGATCAGGAGCACGGCCATGCACAGCCAGCTGAGCCAGCGACGTTTGAGGTGAAGCAAAAGAGAAGAGGGCATGCAGGCGTTTTTAGCAGAAGCGCCGATTGCGGTGTAAGGAAAGTAACCGAGCGGTGTAGTCGGATGATTGCAAGCTGTGTCAGTAAAAAGGGCTATCAACCCTAGGCGAAGACTGATCTAGAGCCTGCGCCTATCCCCTGCGTTCGATAATCGGACAAATGCTGGCCGCAAGAGCGCGCTGTTCGCCCGGCCGTTACTGAGGTCGCATTGCCTGGCAGCCCTTGCATTGCGTAGTGTGTAGCCAAGCCACCGGTTGTCACTTGCCTGCTGTACCCGGCGACCGGCCCGATAGACTGAGCGTGTACGACCGCGACCACTCGCCGTTGAGGCAGTAGGAAGCGGCGACGATAACAAGAATGAGCCGAGTGCCTTGCCTATGGAAAACCGCCTGTTGAGCGAGCGTAGCAGTGTGTTTCACCACGCTGATCCGTATGCCGTCTCCGATTACGTCAACCGGCATGTAGGCCAGCACTGCATCGGCCTGTCGCGCACCACCCATCCGCAAGCCAGCCTCAGCCACCGCAAACTGGCCGAGCTGGACCTGTGCCGCATCAGTTATGGCGGCAGCGTGCGGGTTACTTCGCCAGCGCTTGAAACGATCTACCACCTGCAGGTGTTGCTGCACGGCAATTGCCTGTGGCGCGGGCCACAGCGCGAGCACCACCTGGTGCCGGGCGAATTGCTGTTGATCAACCCGGATGATCCGGTCGACCTGACCTACTCGGAAGACTGCGAAAAATTCATCCTCAAGGTGCCGACCCGGTTGCTCGAATCGATCTGCGATGAGCAGCGTTGGCAGCGGCCCAGCGGTGGCGTGCGGTTTTTGCGCAATCATTACCGGCTGGAGGAGCTGGACGGCTTTGTCAACCTGCTGGGTATGGTCTGCCATGAGGCGGAGGTCAGTGACTCGTTGCCGCGGGTGCAGGGCCACTACAGCCAGATCGTCGCCAGCAAGCTGCTGACCTTGATGAGCACCAATGTCCAGCGGGAGAACCTCGGCGCGCCGGGCGCCAGCCTGGAGCGCATCCTCGATTACATCGAACGCAACCTCAAGCTTGAGCTGCCGGCGGAGGCGTTGGCCGAGCAGGCCTGCATGAGCCTGCGCTCGTTGTATGCGCTGTTCGATCGGCATCTGGGCACCACGCCCAAGCAGTATGTACGCCAGCGCAAGCTGCAGCGCCTGCACGAGTGTCTGGCTGACCCGAGCTGCTCGGTACGCAGCGTAACCGAGCTGGCGATGGATTACGGCTTCATGCACCTGGGCCGCTTTGCCGACAGCTACCGCCAGCAATTCGCCGAATTGCCTTCGGAAACCTTCAAACGCCGCACCTGAACCCCCGCTGGCGCCGTTCTGGCGCCGCACCCTCAGCCCCTCCAGCAAGCCTGCAGAAAACGGATAGCACTCTGCACAATCCGGATATTGCCCCCGCCGCGCTCGTCCTAACCTGACCTGGCCTGAACAATAACAATGGAGACCCTGGCCATGTTCCTGGGATTCGACTACCTCAATGCCATGCTCGAGGACGACCGGGAATCGGGCGTCTACCGCTGTAAGCGGGAGATGTTCACCGACCCGCGCCTGTTTGACCTGGAGATGAAACACATCTTCGAAGGTAACTGGATCTACCTGGCCCACGAAAGCCAGATCCCTGAAAAGAACGATTTCCTGTCGCTGACCATGGGCCGCCAGCCGGTGTTCATCGCGCGCAACAAGGACGGCCAGCTGAACGCCTTCCTCAATGCCTGCAGCCACCGCGGGGCGATGCTCTGCCGGCACAAACGCGGTAACCGTGCCAGCTACACCTGCCCGTTCCATGGCTGGACCTTCAATAACAGCGGCAAGCTGCTCAAAGTCAAAGACCCGAGCAATGCCGGTTACCCAGCCAGCTTCAACTGCGACGGCTCGCACGACCTGACCAAGGTGGCGCGCTTCGAGTCGTACCGCGGCTTCCTCTTCGGCAGCCTCAATGCCGATGTGAAACCGCTGCTCGAGCACTTGGGCGAATCGGCCAAGATCATCGACATGATCGTCGACCAGTCGCCCGAGGGCCTGGAAGTGCTGCGTGGCTCCAGCTCCTACATCTACGAAGGCAACTGGAAGCTCACCGCTGAAAACGGCGCCGACGGCTACCACGTGAGCTCGGTGCACTGGAACTACGCCGCTACCCAGAACCAGCGCAAGCAACGCGAAAGCGCTGCCGAGATCAAGACCATGAGCGCCGGTGCCTGGGCCAAACAGGGCGGCGGCTTCTACTCGTTCGACCATGGCCACCTGCTGCTGTGGACGCGCTGGGCCAACCCGGAAGACCGCCCAGCCTACGAGCGCCGCGAGCAACTGGCGGCAGATTTCGGCCAGGCCCGTGCCGACTGGATGATCGAGAACTCGCGCAACCTGTGCCTGTACCCGAACGTGTACCTGATGGACCAGTTCAGCTCGCAGATCCGCATCGCCCGGCCAATTTCGGTGAATAAGACCGAGATCACCATCTACTGCATCGCACCCAAGGGCGAGAGCAGCGAGGCCCGCGCCAAGCGCATCCGCCAGTACGAAGACTTCTTCAACGTCAGTGGCATGGCCACCCCGGATGACCTCGAAGAGTTCCGCTCGTGCCAGACCGGCTACGGCGGTGGCACTGGCTGGAACGATATGTCGCGCGGCGCCGAGCATTGGGTCGAAGGGGCCGACGAGGCCGCCCGCGAGATCGAGCTCAAGCCATTGCTGTCAGGCGTGCGCACCGAAGATGAAGGCCTGTTCGTGCTGCAGCACAAGTATTGGCAGGAAACCATGCTCAAGGCACTCGAGCAGGAGCCGCAGCTGATCCCAGTGGAGGCCGTGCGATGAGCGCTTTATACGACACCGTGCGCGACTTTCTCTACCGCGAAGCGCGCTACCTCGACGATGGCCAGTGGGAGCAGTGGCTGGAGCTGTATGCCAGCGATGCGACCTTCTGGATGCCATCCTGGGATGACAACGACCAGCTCACCGAAGACCCGCAAAGCGAGATTTCCCTGATCTGGTACGGCAACCGAGGAGGGCTGGAGGACCGCGTGTTCCGCATCCAGACCGAGCGCTCAAGTGCCACAGTTCCGGATACCCGCACCTCGCACAACCTGAGCAATATCGAGATTGTCGAGCACAGTGGCGAGCAGTGTCAGGTGCGCTTCAACTGGCACACCCTGAGCTTTCGCTACAAGACCACCGACAGTTACTTCGGCAGCAGCTTCTACACCCTGGATCTGCGCGGCGAGCAGCCGCTGATCAAGGCCAAGAAAGTGGTGCTGAAGAACGACTACGTTCGCCAGGTCATCGACATCTACCACATCTGACTTCTGGTCAAGACGAGTACTGACCAGCGTGCCGCAGAGCGCGCTGCGGGCAGGCTCGTCCGCGAGGTGCAACATGAGCTTCCAGATCGCACTCAATTTCGAAGACGGAATCACCCGCTTCATCAATGCCGAAGGCCACGAAACCGTTGCCGATGCGGCCTATCGGCAAGGCATCAACATCCCCCTGGACTGCCGTGACGGCGCCTGCGGCACCTGCAAGTGCAAGGCCGAGGCGGGCAGCTATGCGCTGGGTGAGGACTTCATCGAAGACGCCCTCAGCGCAGAAGAAATCAGCCAGGGTTACGTGCTGACCTGCCAGATGCGCGCCGAATCCGACTGCGTGCTGCGCATCCCGGCATCGTCGCAGCTGTGCAAAGCCGAGCAGGGCAGTTTCCAGGCCGAGATCAGCGATGTGCGCCAGCTGTCGGCCAGCACCATTGCCCTGTCGATCAAGGGCGAAGCGCTGAGCAGCCTGGCCTTCTTGCCAGGCCAGTACGTCAACCTGCAGGTGCCGGGCAGCGGTCAGAGCCGCGCGTATTCGTTCAGTTCGTTGCCCAAGGATGGCGAGGTCAGCTTCCTCATCCGCAACGTTCCCGGCGGCCTGATGAGCAGCTTCCTTACCAGTCTGGCCAAGGCCGGCGACAGCATGAGCCTGGCCGGCCCGCTGGGTAGCTTCTACCTGCGCCCGATCCAGCGGCCGTTGTTGCTGCTGGCCGGCGGCACCGGCCTGGCACCGTTCACGGCGATGCTGGAAAAGATCGCCGAAGTCGGCAGCGCGCATCCGCTGCACCTGATCTACGGCGTGACCAACGATTTCGACCTGGTCGAGCTCGACCGCCTGCAGGCGCTGGCTGCGCGCATCAGCAACTTCACCTACAGCGCCTGCGTTGCCAACCCTGACAGTGAGTACCCGCAAAAGGGCTACGTCACCCAGCACATCGAACCGGCGCACCTGAACAACGGCGATGTCGACGTGTACCTGTGCGGCCCGCCGCCGATGGTCGAGGCGGTCAGCCAGTACATCCGCGAACAAGGCATCACCCCGGCCAACTTCTATTACGAGAAGTTCGCCGCCGCGGCCTGAGTTTCCTTGGGGGCTGGCCGCATCGTGCGGGTGCGGCTGGCCTCTTTTTTATTGCCAATGGCAGCAGCGTCGCCGCGTGCAGACGAAGGCGCCGCTGGGGAGAGCAGAGATGAGCAACAGATTCCAAGGCAAGGTCGCGCTGGTCACCGGCGCGGCCCAAGGCATTGGCCGCGGCGTGTGCTGGCGGCTCAAGGCCGAAGGCGCTCAAGTGGTAGCCGTAGACCGTTCCGAGCTGGTTCATGAACTGGCCGGCGAGGGCACGCTGACGCTGATTGCCGACCTCGAGCAGCACGCCGAGTGCGCCCGGGTCATGGCCAGCGCGATCGAGCGCTTTGGCCGGATCGACATCCTCGTCAACAACGTCGGCGGGACCATCTGGGCCAAGCCGTTCGAGCACTATGAGCCGGAACAGATCGAGGCCGAAGTGCGCCGTTCGCTGTTCCCGACCCTGTGGTGCTGCCATGCAGCGCTGCCGTACATGCTCGAGCGTGGCGCCGGCGCCATCGTCAACGTGTCGTCGATTGCCACCCGCAGCATCAACCGCGTGCCCTATGGCGCAGCCAAGGGCGGCGTCAACGCACTCACCGCCTGCCTGGCCTTCGAGACCGCCGAGCGCGGCATTCGGGTCAACGCCACTGCGCCCGGCGGCACCGAAGCGCCACCCCGGCGGGTGCCGCGCAACAGCGATGCGCAGAGCGAGCAGGACAAGGCCTGGTACCAGCAGATCGTTGCCCAGACCTTGGACAGCAGCCTGATGAAGCGCTACGCGAGCATTGACGAACAGGTCAACGCGATCCTCTTTCTCGCCTCCGACGAGGCCTCTTACATCACCGGCGTGACCCTGCCGGTCGGCGGCGGCGACCTCGGCTGACAGTCGCCCAGCCTGCGTTTACCTCTCACAACAAAAACAACAGAGACCGATGCCATGCGAACCCTGGATGTTCACCCGATCATTGATAACGCGCGCTTTTCACCGTTCCACTGGATGGTCATGGCCTGGTGCGGCCTGCTGCTGGTATTCGACGGCTACGACCTGTTCATCTATGGCGTAGTGCTGCCGGTGATCATGAAGGAGTTGGGGCTGACCCCGCTGCAAGCCGGCGCGCTGGGCAGCTACGCGCTGTTCGGCATGATGTTCGGTGCGCTGCTGTTCGGTAGCCTGGCGGACCGGATCGGGCGCAAGAAGGGCATCGCCATCTGTTTCGCGTTGTTCTCCGGCGCGACCATCCTCAATGGCTTTGCCAGCAGCCCCAGCGAGTTCGGCATCTACCGCTTCATCGCCGGGCTCGGCTGCGGCGGCTTGATGCCCAATGCCGTGGCGTTGATGAACGAGTACGCACCCAAACGCCTGCGCAGCACGCTGGTGGCGATCATGTTCAGTGGTTACTCGCTGGGCGGCATGCTTTCGGCAGGTGTCGGCATCTTCTTGCTGCCGCGCTTTGGTTGGGAGTCGATGTTCTTTGCCGCAGCGCTGCCGTTGCTGCTGTTGCCGGTGATCCTCTACTACCTGCCCGAGTCGATTGGTTTTCTGGTGCGCCAAGGCCGTAGCGACGAAGCTCGTGCGCTGCTCAAACGGCTTGATCCGGACTGCGACGTGCAGGCTGACGATGTGTTGCAGGCGAGCGAGCGCAAAGGCAAGGGCGCTTCGGTGCTGGAGCTGTTTCGTGACGGCCTGGCAGTGCGCACCCTGGCCCTGTGGCTGGCGTTTTTCTGCTGCCTGCTGATGGTCTACGCGCTCAGCTCGTGGCTGCCGAAACTGATGGCCAACGCCGGCTATAGCCTGGGTTCAAGCCTGTCGTTCCTGCTGGCACTGAACTTCGGCGGCATGGCCGGGGCAATTCTCGGCGGCTGGCTGGGTGATCGCTACAACCTGGTCAAGGTCAAGATCGCTTTCTTCGTCGCCGCGGCGCTGTCGATCAGCCTGCTTGGGGTGAACAGCCCGATGCCCGTGCTGTACTTGCTGATCTTCATTGCCGGCGCCACCACCATCGGCACACAAATCCTGCTGTATGCCGGCGCGGCCCAGCTCTATGGCCTGTCGATGCGCTCGACCGGCCTCGGTTGGGCGTCCGGTATCGGCCGCAACGGCGCCATCGTCGGCCCGCTGCTGGGCGGCGCGCTGATGGGCATCAACCTGCCGCTGCAACTCAACTTCATCGCCTTTGCCATCCCCGGCGCGGTTGCCGCGCTGGCCATGGCCGTGCACCTGGCCAGCAGCCGGCGCCACGGCCTGGCCGCGCTGGCACAGGCGTAACCCTTTGACTGACGTAACTGGAGGCCTTGCATGACAAGCCCGACTATCGACCGGCTGGAGGCGATCATCGTCGACCTGCCGACCATTCGCCCGCACAAGCTGGCGATGCACACCATGCAGCAGCAGACCTTGGTGGTGCTGCGCCTGCGCTGCAGCGACGGCGTCGAAGGCATTGGCGAAGCGACCACCATCGGTGGCCTGGCCTACGGCTACGAGAGCCCGGAAGGGATCAAGGCCAACATCGACGCGCACCTGGCCCCGGCGCTGGTCGGCCTGCCAGCCGACAACATCAATGCCGCCATGCTCAAGCTGGACAAGCTGGCCAAGGGCAACACCTTCGCCAAGTCGGGCATCGAAAGTGCCTTGCTCGACGCGCAGGGCAAACGCCTGGGCCGGGCGGTCAGCGAGCTGCTCGGTGGCCGGGTGCGCGACAGCCTCGAAGTGGCCTGGACCCTCGCCAGTGGCGACACCGCCCGCGACATCGCTGAAGCCGAGCACATGCTGGAGATCCGCCGCCATCGGCTGTTCAAGCTGAAGATCGGCGCCAACCCGCTGGAGCAGGACCTGCGCCATGTGGTGGCAATCAAGCGTGAGCTGGGCGAGCGCGCCAGCGTGCGCGTCGACGTCAATCAGTACTGGGATGAGTCGCAAGCCTTGCGTGCCTGCCAGGTGCTTGGCGACAACGGCATCGACCTGATCGAGCAGCCAATAGCGCGGATCAACCGCAGCGGGCAAGTCCGTCTTAACCAGCGCAGCCCGGCGCCGATCATGGCCGACGAGTCGATCGAAAGCGTGGAAGACGCCTTCAGCCTCGCCGCCGACGGCGCTGCCAGCGTGTTCGCTTTGAAGATCGCTAAAAACGGCGGCCCCCGCGCCGTGCTGCGTACCGCGCAGATCGCCGAAGCCGCCGGCATCGCCCTGTACGGCGGCACCATGCTCGAAGGCGCGGTCGGCACCCTGGCCTCGGCCCACGCCTTTTTGACCCTGCGCCAGCTGACCTGGGGCACCGAGTTGTTCGGGCCGCTGCTACTGACCGAAGACATCGTCGAGCAGCCGCTGCGCTACAGCGACTTCCAACTGCATGTACCACGCACGCCCGGATTGGGCCTGAAGCTGGATGAAACCCGCCTGGCGCGTTTCGCCCGGCGCTGATTGCGACCTTACCCAAGGAGAAACCCATGCTGTTCCACGTGAAGATGACCGTGAACCTGCCCGTTGACATGGACCCGGCCCGGGCCGCCCAGCTCAAGGCTGACGAAAAGCAGCTGGCCCAACGCCTGCAACGCGACGGCACCTGGCGTCACCTGTGGCGCATTGCCGGGCACTACGCCAACTACAGCGTGTTCGACGTGCCCAGTGTCGAGGCGCTGCACGACACCCTGATGCAGTTGCCGCTGTTCCCGTATATGGCCATCGAAGTGACCGGCCTGTGCCGGCATCCCTCGTCAGTCCACAGCGACGACCGTTGATCGAGCCCGACTCGCCCAAGAACAATTATTAGAGGTAAGCAAACATGACCGTGAAAATTTCCCACACTGACGAACTGACCAAGTTCTTCGAACAAGCCGCAGGGTTTGGTAACGATGAAGGCAGCCCTCGGCTCAAGCAGATCATCCTGCGCGTCCTGCAGGACAGCGCGCGCCTGATCGAGGACCTTGAGATCAGCGAGAACGAGTTCTGGCACGCCGTTGACTACCTCAATCGCCTGGGCGGTCGTGGTGAGGCCGGGTTGCTGGTCGCGGGCCTGGGTATCGAGCACTTCCTCGACCTGTTGCAGGACGCCAAGGACACCGCCGTCGGCCTTGCCGGTGGCACTCCGCGCACCATCGAAGGGCCGTTGTATGTCGCCGGCGCGCCGATTGCCGCGGGCCAGGTGCGCATGGACGATGGCAGCGAGGAGGGCGTAGCCACGGTGATGTTCCTCGAAGGCCAGGTCCTCGATCCGGCTGGCCAGCCTGTGCCCGGCGCCACGGTTGACCTGTGGCATGCCAACACCCGTGGCACTTACTCGTTCTTCGACCAAAGCCAGTCCGAATACAACCTGCGTCGGCGCATCGTCACCGATGCCGAGGGCTATTACCGCGCGCGCTCGATCGTGCCATCGGGTTACGGCTGTGACCCGCAAGGCCCAACCCAGGAGTGCCTGGACCTGCTCGGCCGGCATGGCCAACGCCCGGCGCACATCCACTTCTTCATCTCGGCGCCGGGCTATCGGCACCTGACCACGCAGATCAACCTGGCTGGCGACAAGTACCTGTGGGACGACTTCGCCTACGCCACCCGTGACGGCCTGGTCGGCGAAGTGCAGATGCGCGAAGACGGCACGCGGGGCGTGAGCGGGCGCTATGCCGAGCTGCGCTTCGACTTCCAGCTGCAGCGCGCGCCGGACAGCGAGGCCGAGCAACGCAGCGGTCGGCCGCGGGCATTGCAGCAGGCGTAATCGCCCTCACTTGATGTTGCTTGAACAACCCATGCCGGACATCCCGTCCGGCCCCGGTCTGGCCAGAGGTCCCATGAAAGACCTGATCAAGGATTGTTCGTTGTCTGCCATCGTCGCCGGCCTGCTGGCGACGATGATTTCCTACGCCGGCCCGCTGGTGATCATCTTCCATGCTGCCGAGGCTGCGGGCCTGTCCCACGGCCAGTTGTCGTCGTGGGTGTGGGCCGTGTCGATGGGCAGCGCCGTGCTTGGCGCGGTATTGACCCTGCGTTATCGGGTGCCGGTAGTTATCGCCTGGTCGATTCCAGGCTCGGCACTGCTGGTGACTGCGCTGCCGCAGATTGGTCTCGAGCAAGCGGTCGGCGCCTATCTGGTGGCCAATCTAATCTTGCTGTTGATTGGCCTGAGTGGTGCGTTCGACGGCTTGATCGCACGCCTGCCGGGCTCGATTGCGGCAGGCATGCAGGCCGGCATTCTGTTCAGCTTTGGCGTTGAAGTGTTTCGCGCCTTGCCGGTGCAACCGACGCTGGTCGTGGCGATGTTCATCACTTATGTGCTGATGCGGCGCTTGCAGCCCCGCTATGCGGTGGCGGCGGTGTTGGCCGTTGGCGCGTTGATCACAGTGCTCAGCGGCCAGCTGCGCAGTGAGGCGTTGGTGCTGGAGTTTGCTACCGCCCAGTTGATCACCCCACAATTCAGCCTGTCGGCAGTGTTCAGCCTGGCCTTGCCGCTGGTGCTGGTGGCCCTGACCGGGCAGTTCATGCCGGGCATGGCCGTGCTGCGCAATGCTGGTTACCAGACGCCGGCAAGCCCGTTGATCAGTGCCAGTGCCCTGGGCGGCATACTGTTGGCGCCGTTCGGCTGCCACGGACTCAACCTCGCCGCGGTGACGGCCAGCCTGTGCACCGGCCGCGAAGCTCACGAAGACCCGCGTCGACGCTACATCGCGGCATTGGCCGGCAGTGGCTTGTATCTGCTGCTGGGCATCGCCGGCGCGACCCTGATGTCGTTGTTTGCCGCTTTTCCTGCTGCATTGATTGCCGCCCTCGCGGGGCTCGCCTTGTATGGCGCGATCAGCGAGGCACTGGCCCGCAGCCTGGCCGAACCGAGCGAGCGTGATGCCGGGTTGTTCACCTTTCTGGTGACGGCCTCCGGTGTTGCCTTCCTGGGCTTGTCGGCGGCGTTCTGGGGCTTGCTGTTCGGCCTCTGTGCGCATGCCTTGCTGCGTTTGCGGCGGCCGCAGGCGGGGGATGCCTTGCGCCGTAACCCCTGAAAATCCGTAGTGCAAAACCGTAGTAGCGATCCATTCATAAAAACAAGATCAAGAGAGCTTCGCGATGAACCCTAACCCCTGTGTCGCCCTGGGCATAACCTTGCTCAGCCAACCCCTGCTGGCTGCTGAAAGCAGCTTTTTCGAAGACGCCAAAGCCAGCCTCAGCGCTCGCAACTACTATTTCAGCCGGGATTTCTCTGACATCGTCGGCGCCAACCAGCAGTCCAAGGCCGAGGAGTGGGCCCAGGGCTTCATCCTCGAGTTCAAGTCCGGCTACACCCCTGGCCCGATCGGTTTCGGCGTCGATGCACTGGGCTTGCTCGGGATTCGCCTCGACAGCAGTCCGGACCGGGTCAACAGCGGGCTGTTGCCAGTGCATGGCGACGGGCGTGCGGCAAGCGATTACAGTCGCCTGGCTGGCACCTTCAAAGCACGCGTATCGCAAACCGAGCTGCGCGTTGGCGAGCTGCAGCCGAATCTGCCGGTGCTGACCTTCAGCGACATTCGCCTGCTGCCACCCACCTATCAGGGCGTCAGCCTCAACTCCGCCGAGATCAACGGGCTGACCGTGCAGGCTGGGCATTTGTCTTCGACGCACCTGCGCAACGAAGGCGGGGATGACAAACTCAACGCCATGCTTGGCCATGTGCCGATGCGCCAGGTCGCGAGTGACGCGTTCAATTACCTGGGTGGTGACTATGTCTTCAACGACAAGCAGACCAGCGCCAGCCTATGGTATGGCCAGCTCGAAGACATCTACCAGCAGGGCTTTGTCGGCCTCAAGCACAGCAAGCCGTTCGGCGACTGGGTGCTCAGCGCCAACCTGGGTTATTTCACTGCCCGCGAGGACGGCGATGCCTTGCTTGGCCAGATCGACAACCAGGCGTTCTTCTCGTTGCTGACAGCCCGGCATGGCGGACATAGCTTTCACGTCGGCTATCAGGGCATCTATGGCGAAAGCCCGTTTCCACGGGTATTCGCCAATATCACCCCGCTGGGCAACGAGGTGCCCACCTATGAGTTTGCCTACACCGATGAGCGCTCCTATCAAGCGCGCTATGACTACAACTTCGCCGCCATGGGCATCCCTGGCCTGACCGCGACGGTGCGCTACATAACCGGCAACAATGTCGATACCGGCCGCGGCTTCGAGGGCAAGGACCGCGAGCGCGATCTGGATATTGGTTATGCGGTGCAGAGCGGGGTGTTCAAGGGTTTGGGGATTCGTGTCAGAAACGCGGTGGCGCGCTCGAATTATCGCAGCGATATCGACGAAAACCGGCTGATTCTGGCCTACACCTGGCAGTTGCTGTGAGCCCCGCGCCGCTCACAGATGGCTGAGTTGCCAGCCCGCTGCAAACGCTGCGCTGCGGCGATAGCGTTTGCACAGTGACCGGCGATGCAGGTAGGTTGCCAACAGACTTTTTGTGGAAACCTGACCTTTGGACTCACTCACTCAAGCGGTGCTCGGCGCAGCGCTGCAAGGCACGGTGCTAGGCCGTATTCAAGGCCGCCGGGCATTGCTCTACGGCGCCGCCCTGGGCACCTTGCCAGACCTCGACGTGATCATCCGCTATGCCGATCCGGTGTCGCAGATGACCTTCCACCGTGGTTTCTCGCATTCACTGTTCGTGCTCACCGGCCTGGCCTTGTTGTTGGCCTGGTTGGTGACCTGGCTTGGCCATAAGTACTGGCCGGAGCGCGGCTATCGCTGGCCAAGGCTGTTCGCCGCGTTCTGGCTGGTGCTCATCACGCATCCGGTACTCGATGCCTTCACCGTGTATGGCACCCAGTTGTTCTGGCCGTTGCAACTGATCCCGGAAAGTTGGGCGGCGGTGTTCATTATTGATCCGGTCTACACCTTGCCGCTGTTGTTTACTGTGCTGTTCGCGGCGATTCGCGGCATGCAGGGCAGGGCGATTGCGTTGATGACCTGCGCATTGCTGTTCAGTACCGCCTACCTCGGCTTTGGCCTGGGCGCGCGTATGCATGCCGAGCAGCGCTTTGCAGCCGCTCTGGATCAGCAAGGCGTAGCAGTGACCGAAGTGCGTGCCGTGCCTATCGCCTTTAACAGTCTGGTCTGGCGGGTGATGGCGAAAACCGCGGACGGCCATTACTTCGAGGGCGTCAGCAGCGTGTTCGATCGCGAGCCGCCGGAAATGCTGCGTCATTCGCGCAACCTCGAGGCAGCCAAGCGCCTTGGTGATGACCCACTGCACGCGCGTCTGCGCTGGTTCACGGGAGACTGGCTGCGTTACGACGAGGTCGGTGATGCCTTGGTGGTGACCGACCTGCGCATGGGCATTCCCGGCAACTACACGTTCCGCTTCCAGATGGCCAGCCGCGACAGCACTGGCCAGTGGAGCGTCGGCACGCCAACAGCCTGGTCGGGCACATCGGCCAACTCGATGTTCAACCTGGAAGACCTTGGTCTGATCTGGCGTCGCATCATTCATCAACAACCGCCGCTGCCGTTGGCGGCATGGACCGCCAAGTACCTGCAGCCAATGGTGAGCAGCGAGTCCGGGCGATAACCGTGCGCTCGGCCGGGCTGGATTTGGTCAAGTGGACGGCGATCGTGACCATGGTCGCCGACCACCTGCGTTACCTATGGCCAGCTGCCGACGGTTTGTTCGTCATCGGCCGGCTGGCATTTCCGTTGTTCTGCCTGGCGTTGGCAATCAACGTCGGGCGCAGCGACCCGGCTATGTGGCCCAGCCGCAGCGCGGCGCGCTATCTCGGTTGGCTGCTGGTATTTGGCGTGCTGTCCGAAGGCCCGTACCGCTGGCTGGACACCGGTTCGCAGACGCTAAACGTGATCCCGACCCTGACGCTCGGGTTGTTGCTGGCTTGGGCAATACACCATCGACAGGCGCTGGCCTGCCTGCTCGGCTTGAGCGCTGCGCTGACTGCAGCGCTGTTCAGTGATCACCTGATGTACGGCTTGCCTGGCGTCCTGCTCCCCGCCGCGATACTGATCGCCAGGCGCTACGGCGGCGCCGGCTGGCTGCTGCCGTGTGCGTTGGCGGTGGCGGGCAACGTGACCAACAGTTGGTTACGTGCGCATCCGTTGCAACCCATCGCTCTGGTCATCCTGAGCACCGCAGCAATGTCGTTGCCAATAGGCCTGTGGCTGGCGCGTCAGGAACGCTGGCAGGTACCGCGGGTCGGGCGCTGGGGTTATGCGTTCTATCCGCTGCATCTGGCGCTTATCGCCGGCCTGCAACGTCTGGCCGCAGCCCTTGGTATTTAGCGCGAGGGCCGCGTACAACCAATGCCACCCCGACCCCCTACCCAAGTAGCATTCGGCTGAGCCGCAGGCTTGCCTATCCTGCGGCCATGGCTGTATCTCTCTCGGAATTCGACTTATGAGCGAAGGCGTCTTCAGCGCACTGTCGCGGGCTACCTGTGCTACTCAGGCAGCCGGTGAGCTGGCTGATCAACTGCGGCATGCCGAGCTAGGCTTTGTGCTGTTTTTCTGCTCTGCCGAATACGATCTGCCGGCATTGGCGGCTGCGCTACAGGGGCAATTTCCGGCGGTGGGGCTGGCCGGCTGCACCAGCGCCGGCGAACTGACCCCGGAGGGCTATGCGCGCGGTTGTATCACCGCGGTCGGTTTCGACCGGCGCTACTTCTCCATCGCCGCTGGCCTGGTGGAAGCGGTACCCGGTTTCAGCCTGCTCGACGCGCAGGCGCTGGTTGCCCAACTGGTCAAAGACTGCCGACGCAACAGCCTGGCACCGATCAAGGCGCACAGCTTTGCCTTGACCCTGTTCGACGGCCTGTCCAGCCGGGAAGAGGTGGTGCTGGCTGCCTTGGCAGCGGCGCTGGGCGATATTCCGCAGTTCGGCGGTTCGGCAGGTGATGACAATCACCTCAGCCGCACACATGTGTATTACAACGGTGCCTTCCACAGCGGTGCGGCGGTTTTGTTGCTGGTCAATACCTGGCTGGAGTTCGAGGTGTTCAGCGCCGATCACATTCAGCCGCGCAGCGAGAAACTGGTGGTGACTCGCGCCGACCGTCAGCTGCGCCGGGTCTATGAGCTGAACGCCGAGCCGGCAGCCGCTGAGTACGCCCAGTTGATCGGTGTACCCGTGGGTGCGCTCGATCATCGGCTGTTTGCGGCGCACCCACTGGCGCTGCGGATCAACCAGAACCACTACGTGCGGGCCATTCAGCAGGTACATGAGGATGGCAGCCTGAGCTTCTACTGCGCGGTGGAGAACGGCATCGTCCTCACCGCAATGCGCCCCGGTCCGCTGCTGGACAACCTGCAATCGTTGTTCGAGGGCCTGCGCCAGCGCCTCGGGCCGTTGTTGCTGACCATCGGCTGCGACTGCGTACTGCGCCGCCTCGAGCTGGAGAGCGAGGGCGCTGCTGTGGCCGAGGTCAGCGCGTTGTTGCGCAGCCAGCAGGTGCTGGGCTTCAACACCTATGGGGAGCAGTTCAATGGCATGCATATCAACCAGACCTTCACCGGCGTTGCCATCGGACGGCCCCGCGAGCGCATCGCCAGCTGAGCAGATCAGCCAGCTGCAACGCGACAACCACAAGCTCAAGCGCATCAATGCAGCGTTGATCGAGCGGCTGGAGTCGGGTGCGGCGCGGCCGGACGATGCCTTTGCCGCGTTCCAGCATTCGGTGGTGTTGGCCGAGCAGGTGCGCGAGCGTACTGATGCCTTGAACCAGGTATTGGTCGAACTCAAGGCCAGCCATCTGTTGCTCAGCGACGCGCATCAGCGCGCCGAAACCGCCCACCAGCGGCTGGTAGATGCCATCGAGAGTATTTCCGATGCGTTCGTGCTGTTCGATGCCGACCTGCGCGTGGTGCTGTTCAACCGGCGCTTCAAGGCGCTCTGGGCCACCAGCCGGTTGCGCGTGGCCAGCGGTATGCAGCTGGTCGAGGTGAAACGCCTGATGCACAACCTGCTGCGCGAAGAACCCCGTGCCAGCAGCGACGAGCAACCGTTGTATCGGCTGCGCAACGAGCGCTGGTTGCAGGTCAGCGAACGGCCGACCCGCGATGGCGGCCGGGTGATGCTTTTCACCGACGTCACCCGGGTCAAACTGCGTGAGAACCACCGCCGCGAGCAGGCCCTGGCGCATAAGTCGTACCTGCTGCAGCGGGCGGTCGACAACCTGTCGCAGGGCCTGGCCATGGTCAACGCCGAGGGCGTGCTGGAGCTGTGGAACCGACGCTTTCTCGAGGTCAGCGGCCTGGCACCGATTGCCAGCCATCGGCAGTTTGCCGACGTGATTGCCGACAGCGAGCTGGCCTTGCTGACGCCCGCCAGCCGCGACGACCACGGCCAGCCGCTGCCGGAGTTGGAGCAGCGCCTGTTCGACGGGCGCATGCTGGAAATTCGTACGCATCCATTGCCCACAGGCGGTTTCGTCAACACCTTCACCGATATCACCGAGCGCTACGCCCATGCCGAAGCGCTGCATCAGGCCTATCAGCACCTGGAACTGCGCGTGCACGAGCGCACCGCCGAACTGACCAGCCTCAATCGCCAATTGCTGGGCGAGATTGACCAGCGCCGGCGTATGGAAGCCAGCCTGCGCGATGCCAAGGCCGACGCCGAGCAGGCCACGCTGTCGAAAACCAAATTTCTCGCCGCAGTCAGCCATGACCTGTTGCAGCCGCTGAATGCCGCCCGGCTGTTTACCAGTGCCTTGCTCGAACAGCCTGGCGCAGGCCCGTTGATCCATAACGTCAGCAACGCCCTGGATGGCGTCGAGAGCCTGCTCGGCACGCTGGTGGATATCTCCAAGCTCGACGCCGGGGTGATCCGCGCCGATGTCGCGAGTTTTGCCCTGAGCGACCTGCTCGACAACCTCGCGGCCGAGCACGCTACCGTCGCCGCCAGCGAAGGCCTGCGCCTTGACTACGTGCCGAGCCGATTGCGCGTGCGCAGTGATATGCAGCTATTGGCGCGGATCCTGCGCAACCTGCTCAGCAACGCCGTGCGCTACACCCCCAGCGGGCGGATCGTGCTCGGTTGCAGGCGGCGCGGCGACAAGGTGTTGATCGAGGTGTGGGATACCGGCATCGGCATCGCAGCGGACAAGTGCCGCGAAGTGTTCCACGAGTTCAAGCGCGGCGAGGCGCAGCGGCCGGACCAGGATCGCGGCCTGGGGCTGGGCCTGGCGATTGTCGACAAGATCGCCGGCATCCTCGGGCATCCCATCCAGCTGCGCTCGGTGCCCGGCAAAGGTTCGGTATTCTCGGTCGAAGTCCCGTGCTGCCAGCGCCCTGTGAGCAAAGGCTCAGCGTTGCAGCAGGACATGCCGCAGCTGCAATCGCTGCAGGATGCGCGGATCTGGGTGCTGGATAACGACGGGGCGATCTGCGCCGGCATGCGCAGCTTGCTCGAACAGTGGGGCTGCAAGGTCACCACGGCGGCCAGTGAAGCGGACCTGCAGCGTCAGGTCGCCCTGCCACGGGCGCGGGTCGACCTGTTGATCGCCGATTATCACCTGGACCATGACCGCACCGGCATCGAGGCGGTAGCGGCGATCAACGCCTGCCGCGACCGGGCCATACCGGTGCTGATGATCACCGCCAATTACAGCAACGAGCTCAAGCAGCAGGTGCGCCTGCTTGGCCACACCCTGATGCACAAACCGGTGCGGCCGATGAAGCTCAAGACCGCGATCAGCCACCTGCTTGGGTCGTCAAGCGGCATGTAGGAGCGGCCTTGTGTCGCGAAAGGCGCGCGCAGCGGGCCCGGCTATTTGCGGTGCTGCATAATCATGGGGCCGCTACGCAGCCCTTTCGCGACACAAGGCCGCTCCTACGGGGGACAGCGGCCAGTTAGCGGCTTTGTTAGCGTGCCAGGCGGCCGCTGACAAAGTGGGCTACATCGTTGAAGCCTGGAGTCGAGGCGTGGCCTGGGGTCACCAGCGCATCGATGAAGGCTTCATCTTCGGCGGTGATCTTCACCTGCAGTGCCCCGGCATAGGTGTCCCACTGCGCTTCGGTGCGCGGCCCGACGATGGCCGAGCTGACCAGCCGATTGTTCAGCACCCAGGCAATCGCGAACTCGACGATACCGACGCCTTTGCCCTCGCAGTAGGCCTGGATCTTGCGCGCGATGGTCAGTGACTCCTGACGCCATTCCACTTCCATGATGCGCTTGTCCTGGCGCCCGGCACGGCTACCGGCGTCTGGCTCCGAACCCGGTGCGTACTTGCCGCTGAGCACGCCCCGCGCCAATGGGCTGAACGGCACCACGCCGAGCCCGTGATAACCCGCAGCAGTCAACTGCTCAGGTTCGGCCTGGCGGTTGACGATGTTGTACAGCGGTTGGCTCACAACCGGCTTGGCCACACCCAGGCGCTCGGCCACGTTGCAGATCTCGGCGATGCGCCAGCCGCGGAAATTGGACACGCCCCAGTAACGGATCTTGCCCTGTTGCAGCAGATCACCGATGGCCCGCACGGTTTCTTCCAGCGGCACGCTGTGGTCTTCGCGGTGCAGGTAGTAGATATCCAGGTAATCGGTACCCATGCGCGTCAGGCTGGCTTCGATGGCATTGAACAGATGCTTGCGCGACAGCCCGCTGCGGTTGGGCAAGCCGTCTACTGCACCGAATCCCGCTTTGGAGGCAACCACCCAGTCCTGCCGGTTGCGCGCCACCGCCTCGCCAACGATTTGCTCCGAGCGCCCGCCGTTGTAGACGTCGGCGGTGTCGACAAAGTTGACGCCCTGGTCCCAGGCCTTGTCGATGATCCGCAGCGAATCCTCGGCGCTGGTCTGCTCGCCGAACATCATGCTGCCCAGGGTCAGGGCTGAAACCTGCAGGCCGCTTTGGCCAAGAGGGCGGTAGAGCATGGGGAAGGTCCTTGAGTGGGGAGGGGGGATGACCTTTTTTACAGGCAAGCGGTGAGGTTTGAAAGGGCAAAACAGCGGGGTTGTTGCCTGATCCTGCCTGTAAATGTGCGCGGCATTGTGTCGCGCAGCGCCAACAGCATTTTCAAATACTCAACATGATGTTTATACGCAGCTGATAGTTAGCGAAATCCCTCACAACGCTATGGGATTTTTTTCCTGCCTGTGCTTATTGCCACGCGCATAACGAGACAGCGATGCTTGATGCAGCCTGGTGACGCAATATCCGTCGGTAACCATGCCGCTGATTCGTAGTGCTGAGGTGCGTAGTGCTTAAAGATCAATCATCTGAAAATCGGCTGTTAGTTACTGTACTGATACTGATGAGCTTACTTGGGATATTCCCTCTAGATGTGATACTTCCATCATTCCCAGCGTTATCTTCACAATTTTCGGTGCCAACCCGAGATATCGCCTGGTCCATCAGCCTGTTCGCCGTTGGGGCCGCGCTGTCGCAGTGTTGGATCGGACCGCTATCCGATCGCCTTGGTCGTAAACGCCTGTTGTTAGTCGGACTGATAACGGCGGCGTCAGGTGCCGTGGGTTGTATTTATGCCTGGGACTTTTCGTCTTTCATGGTGTTCCGCTTGGTGCAGGCCGCTGGATGCGGTTGTTTTGTACTCAGCCATGCACTGGTTCAGGACCTGTATAGCGAACATCGGCGCAATTCGATGCGGATTTTGCTGACTACCGCCAGCGGTTTGTTTATCTCCCTATCACCGCTGGCAGGCAGTTTTTTGCAACAGTGGCTTGGTTGGCAGGGCAGCTTTCAGGCGTTTGTCGTGCTCGCGGCGTTAGCTGTGTTGCTGTGTAGTCTCTCGCTCACAGACGCTACGCGTCCTGTCGCCCCACGGAGCGGCTATCGCACCTTGTTCAAGGATCGACGCTTCATAAGCTATTCGCTGCTGTCCGCAATGGCATTTGCCTGCCACTTCTCTTTCATTGTCACGTCACCCTTGCTGTTCATGGATCTGCTGGGGATGACCGACTACGCCTTTTCACTGATATTCATTGCTTACGGTGCGGCTTATATCATTGGCGGCGTGGTCGCCAGTGCCTTGAACAAACGCATGGAGGTAAGTGCACAGATCAGACTGGGGTTGATTTTGATCGGCGTCGCCGGGTTGTCGCTGTTTCTCTGGCTGTACGTGCTGAATCCGACCGTCACCGCAATCATGCTGTCGATGGTGGTCTGCAGTGCCGGTACAACGATTGTGCGCCCGGCCGCGACTACCTGGGCGTTGAGCCTGCACCCTGAGATTGCAGGGACGGCAGCCGCTCTGAATAACACGCTGGTATTTACCGTTGGCGGCTTGTGCAGCGCAGGGGTCGCGTTGGCAGAAGGGGACTTGCTGCGGGCATTAGCGATGGCATTCGTCCTTGCAGCGCTGATCGGGAGTCTGTTGCTGAGACGTCTTCGCAGCCTACCATCGAAGCCTCTCTCGGGCTGACACACCTGTTCCATTCCTGCGCCACGTGTGCCGAAACTGCGGCGACTCGTAGGCTCGCCGGCTTACGTTCGACAGTGAATAAAGCTTTCTACGACGGGGCTTTCAGCGGTATTCCTGGCGCTGGCACAGCCGTTGCTCCTGTTCTTTACGACACATTCCCTGGGTGTCGCCAATAACAAGAACGGAGATTCCCCGATGACCCAATCAGGTCCGCACCGCCGGCCCATGCCGGGTGCCTTGATGAGAAGCGCAGGTTGCGCCGTCCTGGCGTTGGCTTGCCTGGCCCCGGCGTTTGCCGCCGAGGTCGATGGCAAGCGCATCATCGACGCCGACAAAGAGCCCGGCAACTGGATGAGCCATGGCCGTACCTACGATGAACAGCGCTACAGCCCGCTGAACACCATCAATGACAGCAACGTCAATCAACTGGGCCTGGCCTGGAGCTACAAGCTTGATCTGGACCGCGGCGTCGAGGCCACGCCTATCGTGGTCGACGGCGTGATGTACACCACCGGGCCATTTTCGGTTGTGTATGCCCTGGACGCACGCAACGGCAAGCTGCTGTGGAAGTACGATCCGCAGTCCGATCGCAATCGGGCCGGTGAAGCCTGCTGCGATGCGGTCAACCGTGGCGTAGCCGTGTGGCAGGGCAAGGTCTATGTCGGCGTGCTCGATGGCCGCCTGGAAGCCATCGATGCCAGGACCGGCAAGCGCGTATGGTCGGTCGACACCCGCAGCGACGACAAACGCAGCTACACCATTACCGGCGCGCCGCGTGTGGTCAATGGCAAGGTGGTGATCGGCAACGGCGGCGCCGAGTTTGGCGTGCGTGGCTACGTCACCGCCTATGATGCCGAAACCGGCAAGCAGGCCTGGCGCTTCTTCACCGTGCCTGGCGACCCCAAGCTGCCACCTGAAGACAAGGCGATGGAAATCGCCAGCAAGACCTGGCACGGCGATGCCTTTGTCGAGCAGGGCGGCGGTGGCACGGCGTGGGATTCGTTCGCCTATGACCCAGAACTGAACCTGCTCTATATCGGCGTCGGCAACGGCTCGCTGTGGGATCCGAAATGGCGCAGCCAGGCCAAGGGCGACAACCTGTTCCTGTCGTCGATCGTGGCGGTCAATGCCGATACCGGCGAATACGCCTGGCACTACCAGACCACGCCGGGCGATGCCTGGGACTTCACGGCCACCCAGCACATGATCCTCGCCGAACTGCCGATCAACGGCAAACAGCGCAAGGTATTGATGCAGGCGCCGAAAAATGGCTTCTTCTATGTGCTCGACCGCGCCACCGGCGAGTTGCTCTCGGCGAAGAACATCGTGCCGGTCAACTGGGCCAAGGGCATCGACATGAAGACTGGCCGACCAATCGTCGATGATGAGGCAGCTGCGTACTGGAAGGACGGCAAGCGCAAGCTGGTGACCCCCGCATTTTGGGGCGCACATGACTGGCACCCGATGTCCTACAACCCCAACACCGGGCTGGTGTACATCCCGGCGCACATCATGTCGGCCTACTACGAGCACATCCCGGAAGCGCCCAAGCGTCACCCGTTCAAGAGCGTGTACCAGCTCGGCCTGCGCACCGGGATGATGCCCGAAGGCCCGGAAGGCCTGCTGGAAATGGCCAAAACCTGGTCAGGCAAGTTGATCGCCTGGGACCCGGTCAAGCAGGCACCTGCCTGGGAAGTGCCGTATATCACCATCTTCAACGGCGGCACCCTGAGCACGGCGGGCAACCTGGTGTTCGAGGGCAGTGCCGATGGCCGGGTGATCGCCTACGCCGCCGACGATGGCAAAAAGCTCTGGGAATCACCTGCTGCCAGCGGCGTGATGGCTGCGCCGATCACGTATTCGGTAGATGGCGAGCAATACGTGACCTTCATGGCCGGCTGGGGCGGGGCGTTCTCGACCTTTGCCGGGGCCTTGTCGCTGCGCGCCGGCGTGCAGCCGTTCGCCCAGGTGCTGACCTACAAGATCGGCGGCAACGCCACCCTGCGTGAGCCCCCACCGCCGGCCGACACGCCGAAACCGCCAGCGCTCACTGCTGACGAAAAAACCGTAGCCGCCGGTGCTGCGCTTTACGACGGCAACTGCTCGCAGTGCCATGGCATCCATGCCGTCAGCGGCGGCGTGCTGCCGGACCTGCGCAAGCTCACCGCGGAAAAACACCAGATGTTCCTCAGCATTCTCTATGGCGGGCGCATCCCGGACGGTATGCCTTCGTTCGCCGAAGCGCTCAAGCCTGAGCAGGTCGAACAGGTGCACCAATACCTGATCAAGCGCGCCCACGACCTGCAAAGCGAAGGCAGTGTCTGGCAGCGTTTCAGCGCCAATCCCGCAGCCGCCACGCCGCTTGCCGACAATACCTCCAAGGAGTGACATGACGATGCCCGATAATCTGTACCAGAACTATATCGACAACGCTTTTGTAGCCAGCGAACAACTGATCGAGGTGTTCAACCCGGCCAACGGCGAGCTGTTGGGGGCGGTGCCGGAGTCACCCGTTGAGCAGGTCGAACGCGCGATTGACGCAGCGCGCCGTGCGCAGAAAGGCTGGGCGGCAAAACCTGCCATCGAGCGCGCCGGTTACTTGCGCCAGATTGCCAGCAAGGTGCGGGCCAATGCCGAGCGCCTGGCGCGCATCATCACCCAGGAGCAGGGCAAGGTGCCGGCGTTGGCCCTGGTGGAGGTCAACTTCACTGCCGATTACCTCGACTACATGGCCGAATGGGCGCGCCGCCTGGAGGGCGAGGTGCTGAGCAGTGATCGCGCCAACGAGCACATCTTCCTGCTGCGCAAACCCCTGGGTGTGGTGGCGGGGGTGCTGCCGTGGAATTTCCCGTTCTTCCTGATTGCGCGCAAGATGGCGCCGGCGCTGCTGACCGGCAACACCATCGTGATCAAACCCAGCGAAGAGACACCGATCAACTGCTACGAGTTTGCCCGGCTGGTGGCCGAAACCGATCTACCGCCAGGGGTGTTCAACGTGGTCGGCGGCAAAGGTGCGAGTGTCGGCCACAGCCTCACCAGCCATGCCGGCATTGACCTGGTCAGCTTCACTGGCAGTGTCGCCACCGGGGCGCGGATCATGGCTGCGGCAGCGCCAAACATCACCAAGCTCAACCTCGAACTGGGCGGCAAGGCGCCCGCTATCGTGCTGGCCGACGCCGACCTGGACCTGGCCGTGCGCGCGATCGTCGCCTCGCGGGTGATCAACACCGGGCAGGTGTGCAACTGCGCCGAGCGGGTGTATGTGCAGCGCGCGGTGGCGGATGCCTTCATCGACAAGGTCGCGCAGACGATGGCCGCCACGCGCTATGGCGACCCGTCGCTGCAGGCTGACCTGGACATGGGCCCATTGATCAATCAGGCCGGGCTGGACAAGGTCGCGCAGATGGTGCGCACGGCAGTCGGGCAGGGCGCTCAGGTGATTACCGGCGGGCAGGTGGCTGATCTTGGTGCGGGCTTCCACTATCAACCGACGGTGCTGGCCGGCTGTTCGGCGGATATGGAGATCATGCGCAAGGAGATCTTCGGCCCGGTCCTGCCGATCCAGATCATCGACGACCTGGATGAAGCGATTGCCTTGGCCAACGACAGCGAATATGGCCTGACCTCGTCGCTATATACCCGCGACCTGAACGCCGCACTCAAAGCCAGCCGCGAAATCGATTTTGGCGAAACCTACATCAACCGCGAGAACTTCGAGGCCATGCAGGGTTTCCACGCCGGAGCGCGCAAGTCTGGGGTGGGCGGGGCGGATGGCAAGCATGGGCTGTATGAGTACACGCGCACGCAAGTGGTGTATATCCAGGGCTGAGTAACATGGGGGGCAGCACTGGCCGGCACGCTCGTGCAGCGGCCAGTGCTGCGCTCAGTCAGCCTGATTCGGCGGCACGATTGCGTGTCGTTTCATCTTGCGGTACAGAGTCGATCGGGAGATTCCCGCCGCGTCTGCTGCCGCGCTGATATTCCAACGCTCGCGCCGCAGTACATCGAGCAAATGCCGGGCTTCGGCATCCTCGACCTGCGCCTCCAGGCGCAGTGGCTGTGCAAGGACCGGCGTCCGCGGCGCACTCGCCAGCAACTCCTCCGGCAGACAATTCAGGCTTATCACCCCATTCTCCGCCAGCGCGGCTGCGTAGCGCAGCGCGTTCAGCAATTGGCGCACGTTGCCAGGCCAAGGGTGGCCCAGCAGGCAGCGGTGAGCCTCGGCGTCCAGCTGCAGCCCTTGCGCTTCGGGCAGCCGTCGCAGCAGGTGCTCGATCAACTCGGCGCGATCGCTGCGCTGGCGTAGCGCCGGCAGGCTCATGCGCATGCCGCACAAACGGTAAAAGAGGTCTTCACGGAAGCGTTTGTCAGCAATCATGCTGGCCAGATCCTGGTGGGTCGCCGACACCACCTGAATATCCAACGCCACTGGCGCTTCGGCCCCCAGGGGTTGCAGCTCACGCTCGGCCAGCACCCGCAGCAAGCGGGTTTGCAGGTGTGCAGGCATGTCGCCGATCTCATCGAGGAACAGCGTGCCGCCATTGGCCAGTTCCAGCTTGCCCTTCATGCCTTTGCGATTGGCGCCGGTGAAGCTGCCGCTGCGGTAGCCAAACAGCTCGCTTTCAATCAACGACTCGGGGATTGCCGCGCAATTGAGTGCAACGAACGGCCCGGCCTCACGGCGACTGGCCTGGTGCACGGCGCGGGCAAAGGCCTCTTTGCCGGTGCCGGTTTCACCGGTGATGAGGATACAGATGTCCTTGTCCAGCACCTTGCGCAGACGCTGCACGCTTTGCTGCAACTGGCTGTCGCCGCCGGCAAGTTGCTCAAGTGTCGGATGGCGGGCTGTAGTTGGGGCCGGCGCCACAGGCTTGGCGCGCAGCCCGTAACCGGCCGGCACACGCAAACCGACTTCGATGATCAGCTCGCTGCCAGGCTCGCGCAGTTGGGTGCCGCAAGCGCCGCCACGGGTGAGCATCAGCAGCTCATCGATAGTGGCGGGCAGCAACTGCTCGATGCGCAAGCCCAGCAGGGCGCCAGGCTGGGCCATGAATGCAGCCCGGTTGGCGCCGATCACCCGGCCGCCTTCATCCAGCGCCAATAGCTGCTCATTGGCCAGATCGGTGATGTCGTCGCGAGGCTTGAGGGCCAGGGTCAGACGGTCGCGGTAACGTTGGCGGAAATGGGTGTTCTCGATCAGCCGCGCGTACAGCGTAACCAGGTGCAGGGTCAGGTGCTGCGCCTGTTTTGGCCCATCGTTGAACAGGCAGGTTGCGTTGAGGCAGCCAAGCAACTGATTCTGCGCATCGAAGATCGGTGACACCGAGCAGCTCAGGCGGGCGTTGGCCGCAAGAAAATGCTCCTGGCGGTGGATGGTCAGCGCCTGCCCCGACGCCAGCGCGGTGCCGATGCCATTGGTGCCAGCGATCGATTCGTCCCAGCGCGCGCCGACAATCAGCCCTGCGCGTGAATAACGGTCGTGATCGGCTGGCAGGCGCGCATCCAGAGTAATGCCGTCTGCATCGCTGAGCAGCACGGCGAAGCCAGCATCGACCACCCTTCGGGCCAGGCCGTTGACGCCTTGCCCGGCGATGCTCAGGTAGGCCTCGTGCTGAGCCTGATGCTGGCGAATCTCGGCGGCGCTGAGGATATTGTCGACATGGCGCAGGCCTGGGTCGAGGTGGTGCTGATTGATGCTGCGAAACCACGATTCGGCGATCACCGCTTCCGGCGCGAGGCCGCGCTCGGCGAAGTGGCAGTCGATAAACGCAGCCAGTTCCCTGGCGCGGGTGTCGGTGGCAGGCGCGGTCATGGGCGCTCCCCGTGCTGTTATTGTCGTGGGCCGGTTCGAAGTGCCGGTCAGACTGCAACCATAGCGCAAAAGCCTGAGGCAGTGAGCGCCTGCTTGAAATGGAACGCCTGACGGCATTCAAGCTTCTCAACAGGATACAAGCCTGTGAGGGGCAGATCATGGACCAGCAGCAATCTATCGCGCCGCGGCCGGTTGAGCCGCGCCAGCTACGTTTCGCCGACGACGGCTCGACGCCGAACAGCGTGTTGCCGGTGTTGCTTTATGCGATGCAGTGGCCGCACGGCACGGACCGAGCGGCGGCCTTTGAGGCGCTGTTCGAGGTGCACGGGTGGCCTGCGTTATGGCGAGATGGGGTGTTTCCCTATCACCACTTCCATCCCAACGCCCACGAGGTGCTTGGCGTAGCGCAGGGTGAAGCGCGGCTGACCCTGGGTGGGACCGCCGGGCAGACCTTGAGCGTCAAGGCGGGCGACGTGCTGGTGCTGCCCGCCGGCACTGGCCACCGCTGCGTCACCTGCAGCGATGACTTCCTGGTAGTTGGCGGTTACCCGCGGGGGCAGGAAGATTACGAGGTCGAACGGCCCAGTTCCCGTGGCCACGCGCAGGCGGTGGCGCGGATTGCCAAGGTGGCGTTGCCGAAGCTGGACCCGGTGCTGGGCAAGGAGGGCGGGGTAGTAAAGTTGTGGCGGTGAGGTGTTGCCGGGCGCCAGGCCCGGCAACGGTCAGCCGTTTCAATCGGCGCGGGCGCTGCTCAAGGCGCCTGCACGGGTGACGCGCAGGGCCACCAGGCTGCCGATCACGATCAGCCCGGCCAGCGAGTACAGTGCAGCATCGGTGGAACCAGTCTGATCCTTGATGAAGCCCACCAGATACGGGCTGAGGAAGCCCGCCATCTGCCCGACCGAGTTGATGATCGCCAGGCCAGCCACCGCAGTGGCAGCACTGAGCAAGGCAGTCGGCATCGGCCAGAACATCGGCAAACCGGTGAGGGCGCCCATGGTCGCGATCGACAGACCAAGAATGGCAATCGGCGGATGGCCGGCAAAGTTGACCGCGATCAGCAGGCCGATCGCGCCCATCAGCATCGGCACCACAAGGTGCCAGCGGCGCTCGTTGCGCAGGTCAGCCGAACGGCCTACCAGAATCATGAACACGCCGGCCAACAGGTACGGGATCGCGCTCAACCAGCCAATCAGCAGTGGGTTGTCAAAGCCCATGCTCTTGATGATCGACGGCAGCCAGAAGTTGATCGCGTACACGCCGCTCTGGATGCAGAAGTAGATGAAGCCAAAGGTCCAGATCAGCGGATTGGTCAGCACCGACAGCACGCTGTCACCGCTGGTGACCGGCTTGCGTGCTGCATCGGCGGTAAGGTCGGTTTCGATGATCTGCCGCTCGGCCGGGCTGAGCCACGGCGCTTTCTGGTAACCGTCGCTGAGCAGTTTGATCGCCAGTACGCCCAGCACCACCGTCGGCAGGCCCTGGATCAGGAACATCCACTGCCAGCCGGCCAAACCGTGCTGGCCAGCGGCAAAGTGCTGCAGAATCCAGCCCGAAAATGGCCCGCCAAGCAGCCCCGAGACCGGAATCGCCGACATGAACAGGGCCATGATCCGCCCGCGTCGATCCGCGGGGAACCAGCGCGAGAGGTACAGCACGACGCCCGGGAAGAAGCCGGCTTCGGCGGCGCCGGTGAGCAGGCGCAGGGCGTAGAACTCGGTCGGCGTGGTGACGAACATCAAGCAGGTCGACAGGCTGCCCCAGGCGATCATCATCAAGGCGATCCAGCGCCGTGGCCCGAAGCGGTTCAGCGCCAGGTTGCTGGGCAGGCCGCAGAGCACGTAGCCGATGAAGAAAATCCCGGCGCCGAGGCCATAGACGGTTTCGCTGAACTTCAGTGCATCGAGCATCTGCAGCTTGGCAAAACCAACGTTGACGCGGTCGAGGTAGTTGAACAGGTAGCAGATGAAAATGAATGGAATCAGCCGCAGTGTGATGCGCCGGTACAGCGCATTGCGGGTGCTATCGTGGCCTTGGTCAGGGGCAGAGCTGTGTGCCATGATCGGGATCTCTGTTGTTATGATTGTTACCGCGTCGCCTGTTTCGGCGCTCGCCTGACGAGTCTCGGCGAGCGCAGCGCGGCTGTCTTTGTGCTTATGCACAGGTGTCAGCGCTGGCCGCTGTGCTGCGGCCCAAATCCTATCACTGCAAGGACCGTTGAATGTTCGAACTGGACCATGACCTGGCGCAGGATATCGTCGACCGGGCGATGGCCATCCTGCCGTGCAACGTCAACGTCATGGACAGCCAGGGCCTGATCCTCGGCAGCGGTGAAGCAGAGCGCATCAACACCCGCCATGAAGGTGCCCAGTTGGTATTGGCCAATGGCCGGATCGTCGAGCTCGATAATGACGCGGCCAAGTGCCTCAAGGGCGTGCAGCCCGGCGTCAACCTGCCGCTGATGCTCGATGGCCGCTTGATCGGCGTGCTCGGCCTGACCGGTGATCCGCAGCAATTGCGCACCTACGGCGAGCTGGTGCGGATGACCGCCGAAATGCTCCTGGCCCAGCGTCACCTGCAAGTCGAGCAACAATGGCGACGCCAGCGCTGTGATGACTTGCTGGCATTGTTGCTGGGCAGTAGTGGTGATTCGACGCGTTTGCTCGACGAGGCCCAGCAACTTGGCCTCAAGCCTCAATTGGCACGGGTGCCGTGCCTGTTCGAGCTGGAGTCCGGACCGCCTGCAGAAGCCTTGGCCACCTGGCTGATGAGCCGTTACCCGGATGGCTGGTGCGTCAGCCCGGCCCGTCAGTCGCTGTTGTGGTGTCGGCCGGCAGCGGTCGCGCTGGATGAACAGCGTCTGCTCGAACGGCTGCAGCGCCATGGCTGGCACGTCCAGCGCCTGGCCGTGGGCCCGCCAGCGCAAAGCCTTGAGCAATTGCGACGCGGCTACCGGCGGGTGCGTGATTTGCTTGCCTATGGGCGCGAAGTGCTGCCTGCCGAGCGCTTGCTGAACCTGACCCGCTACCGCTTGCCAGCACTGCTGTGGCGTCACCGCAACGACGACGCGCTGGATGAATTGCTCGAGCCATTGCTGCGCATTCGTAGCAAGGACGCCAGCGGCCAGTTGCTCAATACCTTGCGCGCCTGGTGCGGCCATGATGGCCAGAGCCAGGCCTGTGCCGATGCCTTGGGCATCCACCGCAACAGCCTGCGCTATCGCCTGGAACGTATCGCCGAGCTGGGCGAAGTCGACCCACAGCGGCTGGACGGCATGTTGACCCTGTATCTGGGCTTGCAGCTGTTGCCCGCCGACTGAGCTGAGTGGCAAAGGCGTTTGCCCAAACAACGGCGCCGGGCTTTTGTGCATCTGACCGAGGCCTGCGGATGACGCAACTGTCAGCATCGCTGCAACAGGATCAGGAGAATCCCCATGAAAATTGTCATCGCCCCCGATTCGTTCAAGGACAGTCTCGACGCTGCTGCCGTCGCCCAGGCCATTGCGCGCGGGGTGGCCGAGGTATGGGCACAGGCCGAGCTGATCGAGTGTCCGATGGCCGATGGCGGCGAAGGCACGCTGCAGGCGATTGTCGCGGCCAGCCACGGTGAGCTGCGCCGGCAAGCGGTGCGCGGGCCGCTGGGGCAGACGGTCGAGGCCAGTTGGGGCTGGCTCGCCGAGAGCCACACGGCAATCATCGAAATGGCCGAAGCCAGCGGCTTGCAGTTGGTCGCCGGCGAGCAACGCGACGCCTGTCGCAGCAGCACCTGGGGCACCGGCGAATTGATCGGCGCGGCATTGACCGCGGGGGCCCAACGCATCGTCCTGGCGATTGGCGGCAGTGCCACCAACGACGGCGGCAGCGGCATGCTCCGCGCCCTTGGCTTGCGTTTGCTCGACGCCGATGGCCAGGCGCTGGCCGAAGGCGGCCTGGCCTTGGCGCAACTGGCCCGGATCGACGCCAGTGAGCTTGATCCGCGCCTGGCTGAGGTGCAGGTCGAAGTCGCTGCAGACGTCGACAACCCACTGTGTGGTCCGAATGGCGCCTCGGCGATTTTTGGTCCGCAAAAAGGCGCCAGCCCTGAGCAGGTGACAGCGCTGGATCTCGCCCTTGGCCATTTTGCCGACCATTGCGCGCAACTGCTGGGTAATGACCTCAGGGAGTCGCCCGGTAGCGGCGCTGCCGGCGGCATGGGCTTTGCGGCCAAGGCATTCATGGACGCGCGTTTCCGCGCTGGAGTGGAGGTGGTCGCCGAGCTGGCCGGGCTGGATGCACTGGTGCAGGGCGCCGATCTGGTCATCACCGGCGAAGGCCGCTTTGACGCGCAGACCTTGCGCGGCAAAACGCCCATGGGCGTGGCCAGGGTTGCCAAACGTCATGGTGTGCCGGTGGTGGTGCTGGCCGGCACCCTGGGCGAGGGTTACCAGCAACTGTACGCCCATGGCATCGATGCCGCGTTTGCGCTGGCCAGTGGGCCGATGACCTTGGCTCAGGCGTGCAGCGAAGCGCCGGCACTGCTGCAGGCGCGCGCCAGCGATGTTGCCCGGCTGTGGCAGTGCGCCAAGGCTCAGCGCTGAGTTTCAGCTTCATAGGGCACATCAGCAGGCGTCTGGCTGAGTAGCACAGCAATTGCCAACAGCCCGGCGCCAACGCCTGCCAGCGGCAACCACGCCAGGCCGAGCTGACCGATCAAAAGGCCACCAAGCCCGCCGCCGAGCGCTGTGCCGAGGTTGAACGCAGCAATGTTCAACCCAGAGGCCACGCCGCTGGCGTGCGGCGCCACGCTTTTGGCCAGGTTGAGCAGGCGCAACGTGGACAGTGTGACGATGGCGAAGAACACTGCCCCCAGCACCCCGACCAGGCCGAGCACGGCCCATGGCGACTGCCTGAACACATACAGCAGCATCAGTGTGACCACCAGCATGAGCAGGGCCAGCAACAGGCAGCGGTTTATCGCAAAGCGGTCGCCGGCATATCCGCCAACCAGATTGCCAGCAATCGTGCAGGCGCCAAACAGCAGCATGCCCGCACTCAACAAACGTGGCCCGGCCTGGCTCACCTCCAGCAGGTACGGCGACACGTAACTGAAAAAGCTGAACACCGCGACGCTGACCAGCATGGACACCGCGGCAACGGACAACAACGGCCGCAGTAGCACGGCGCGCAGGCCGCTCAGCCCCGCGCCAGGCTGAGCATCCGCCGCACCGACCTGAACCGGCATCCAGCGCAGCAAGCCGATCAAGCTCAAACAACCGAGCAGCGCCAGCGCGACAAATATCACCCGCCACGACCAGAAGCTGCCCAGCAGCGTGCCCAGCGGTACCCCGAGTGCCAACGACACCGTCAAACCCATCCATACCACCGACAATGCCCGCCCAGCCTGTGCGGGTGCTACCAGCTTGACTGCGACACTGGCCGCTAGCGCCATGAACACGCCGTGGGCCAGGCCAATCCCAAAGCGCACTAGGTGCAAGGTCAACACCTGCTCGACGCTTGCCAGCAGCAGGCTTCCCACCCCCAGCACTGCTACCGTCAGCAGCATCAGCGAGCGGTCACGCCAGCTCGCCAGCGCCGCAGTCAGCAACGGTGCGCCGATGGCGGCACCCAACGCGTACGCCGCAATCGCCGCGCCCACTGCAGCGACTGAACTGCTCAGATCGCCCGCCATTGCCGAAACCAGACCGGCGACCACGAACTCAGACAAGCCGAAGGCAAAGGTGCACAGCGAAAACACGTATATGGCTAACGGCATGGCGGCATCCGGCTCAAGTGCTGGGCCAAGGCCAACGCCTGTTCGCCATTCAGGCGTGGATCCACCTTGCTCAGATAGCAGCGGTGCAGATCCTCCGGCTGCAGCTGGCCTGGGCCGCCGAGGCATTCGGTCACTGCTTCAGCGGTGAGTTCCAGGTGCAGCCCGCCGAGGACCGAGCCATGCCAGGCATGCACGGCGAAGGCCGTCTCTATTTCCGCCAGGATGTCATCGAAGGCGCGGGTCTTGGTGCCGCAGGGCAGGGTGCGGGTATTGCCGTGCATGGGGTCGCACAGCCACAACACCCGTGCGCCAGCGTGCTCTACTGCGTCGATCAGCGGCCCGAGGTGCTGTTCCAGCAGCGCCGCCCCCATGCGGTGGATCAGCGTCAGCCGGCCCGGCTGGTTGTGCGGGTTAAGCTGTTCGATCAGCTGCAGCAGTGCGCTGGCCGAAGTTTCGGCGCCGACCTTGACCGCCACCGGGTTGCTCACCCCACGCAGGTATTCGACATGGGCGCCGTCGGGCTGGGCGGTGCGCAGGCCAATCCACGGCAGGTGGGTGGACTGGTTGAACCAGCAGCCATCGTCCTGTTGCCGGGTCAACGCCTGCTCGTATTCCAGCAGCAAGGCTTCGTGGGAGATGAACAGCGCCTGATCGCAAAGGCCATCGCTGTCCATGAAACCCTGCAGGGTGCGGATGTCGCGCAAGGTCGCGGCCGAGTGAGCATAGGCTGCAAGCAAGCGCTGCGGATCTGCCCGCCGCGCTGCTGCGCGGAACTCGGCCTGGTTGACGATATCGCCGCGATACACCGGCAAACTCAGGCCATCGCGGGTTTCGATATCACTGGAACGTGGCTTGGCGTATTGCCCGGCCAGGCGGCCGATCTTGATCACTGGCCGCTGTACACCCCGCGTCAGCAGCTGGCTCATCTGCTGCATCAGCTGCAGAAAGCGATTCAGCGCGGCCTGATCGGTCTGGGTGAAGTCTTCGGCGCAATCACCGCCTTGCAAGACAAACGCACGGCCCTGCTGGGCCTGGGCCAGCAAGCCCGTAAGCAAGCTGATCGACTGCCGACTGACCAGCGCGGGGGCCTGGCGCAAGCTCGCCAGCGCCTGCTCAAGGGCAGGTTGGTCGTGATACAGCGGTTGCTGCGCAGCGCTGCGGTCGCGCCAGGAATTGAGGCTCCAGGCCAGTGGGCCGTCGAGCACGTTGGCGGCTTGGGTCAGCATGATCGGTGTCGCTCCCTGAGTGTCGTCGTTCGCCCTGCACCTGCTGCAAGGAGCGGCGATAGTGCGCAGCGACGACAGCTCGAGGGAAATACAATAAAGGTCTCAATCTGATATGCGCAGTTGCCCCAGAGCGTACGGGGACGGGGAGCAGGCGGCAGCCCTTGATATGGGCTAAATCGTTGTATTTCCAAGGCTATTAATACTTGCGACCTATCACCGCCGGTTCGCCAAAAGTATTTTACTCAAGGTCTGCACTCGCCAATTCTCGGCGCAACTTATTCGAGAGGGGCGGGGCGATGTTGGTTCACAAGGAAAACGACCATTCAGTCGTAGCGGCAGCCGAGGGCGAGCTTCGCCAATTCGGCAGAAATATGCCTTGTCAGAATTTTTACACCGGCAAATTGCAGGCCGCCTGGGAACGAGCTCGCAACAGCCGCTATTACGCGGACATCGGCCCGTTCAGCAGCGCAGCCTTCGCCCTGTTGCCGGTCACGCCCAAGGCCAGCCTCAAGGCCACTCCGCTGGATTTTTGCACGGTCGGCCTGAGTGATGCAGCGCGCTATTACGCTACCACCGGCACCACCGGCGAACCGACGCCAACCCCGCGCCTGAAGCAAGACATCATCTGGAATGCCATCAGCGTCGCCAGCCAATGGCGCGCGGTACTCAGACCAGGCTCCAGGGTCGCCAACCTTATGCCGTCGGATATCGTCCCGGTCGGCGACCTGATTGCCAACGTCTGCGACTACCTGGACGTCTCCCACGTGCGCCTGTATCCGTTTACCACCGGAATCACCGACTGGGAGCGGGTGTGCAAGACCTTCGCCACCTACCAGCCGAGCGTGCTGTTCATTGCCCCTGGCGTGCTGGTCCAGCTGACTCGCTACCTTAAACAGCGGGAGATGCTCGACGGCTTCGCCCTGTCGGTGCAGACGATCATGCTGCTGGGCGAGGTCAACACCCAGCCATTCCGCCAGCGCCTGGCGCGCTGGTGGCAGTGCGAGGTATTCGATGCCAGTTACGGCAGTACCGAGACCGGCACCCTGGCGACAGTTGGCGAAGATCAACAGATGCGTCTGGCCTGCACCACCAACTACTTCGAACTGCTGCTGGAGGACGGCCAACTGGTGCCGCTGGCGCAAGGTCTCAGCGGGCGTCTGGTGGTAACGCCGCTGAACCTGTATGCGCGGCCCTTGCTGCGCCTGGATACCGGTGACAGCGTGACCATCAGCGGCGCCTGCGAGGCCGGCCAGCTCAGCCCGAGCCTGCTGATCAATGGCCGCGACAACGATGCCGTGGTAGTCGGCGGCGTGGCGTTGGATATTCGCGCCGTCGAGGAAGTCGTTTACGGCAACTGCGACGCCACGGGCTACATGATCGAAGTCGACCGCGACAAGGACAGCGCCGCGCTGATCCTGGAGCGCGATGTGCTCTGGGACACTGGTCAGGAGGCGGCGATCGAGGCGCGCTTGCAGGCCCATTCGCAAGCTCACATGCGCCTGCGCTGGAGTCGCATCCTGTTCATCAACAACCTGTCGGTGTTGAGCAAGAGCGGCGCTTCGCAAAAGAGCTGGAAAAAGACCAATCTGCGCTTTGTTGGCGGTGCGCAATGAGCGCGGTGTTGCCGAAATTTCCGCAAGGGCAGGGCCTGGCCAATCATCAGGCTGACCTCTGGTGCACCTATGCTGCGATCCGCAGCCTGGCCTGGGTCGAGCGCCTGGGCAGTGCCGATGTGCCGCAGCTGCAGGCGTATATCCAGTCACGGCGCAACCGTGATGGCGGCTATGCCTGGAGCAAGGGTATGCCGTCCGATGCCTGGGCCACGTTCTATTGCACCGAAACCCTCAAGGATCTGGCGGCGCCAGTCAGCGACACAGACGCCACTGCCGCATGGCTGCACACCTTGTTCGATGGCGACGCCTACGCCATGTGCCCGGGCCAGACGGCAGATGCCTGGGCCACGCATTACACATTGCGCACCTTGCTCGAAGTCTGCCGCGGCGAGGTCCAGCAGCGGGAACCGCTGTACCGCTGGCTTGAGGGTCTGCAATGCGCCAATGGTGGCCTGAGCTGGTCGGCTGAGTTTGCCGAGCGCGATGTCGCCGATACCCGCGCCTGCTTCTATGGCGTGATGGCCGCCCGCGCACTGCAACGAGCCGGGCTGCCGGCGCCTGCGTGGGACCGCACGCGATTGATCGCCTGGTTGCAGGCGCAGCAGCTGGCTGACGGCGGCTTTCGCTTCAGCGAGTCGGCCGAGTCGGCGTGCCTGTGGGCAACCTACCGGGCCACTGCAAGCCTGGCAGAGTTGCACGCACTACCACTGGACGCACAGCGTTGCAGCGACTGGATCGTTGCCCGCCGCAGCAGCGCAGGCGGTTTTGTCCGCTGGCAGGGATATGACGGCGAGGATGTCTGGGCGGTGTTCTGCGCGGTGGGCTCACTCAAGGCACTCGGGCAGCCAGTCGCCTGGCTGGCCGATGATGTCGCTGACTATATCGCCAGCCTGGCCACACCGGGTGGCGGCTATACCTACCGCGAAGCGAGCACGGCGGCGGATGTTCTGACCAGCGCCGCCGGGATCCTCGGCGGCAGCCTCGACAGCGGCCAGCGTGCTGCGGCGTTGCGCTGGATCGAAGGCTGCCAGATGCCCAACGAGGCCGGGATCATGTACATGCCCGGGCGCGGTGCCGAGGTGCGCTGCACGGCCTGGGGGCTCGCTGCCGGGGCATTTGCCGAACAGCCGCAGGCCCGTCAGGCAATCGGCCAATGGCTGGCCTCGCTGCAAAATCCGGACGGCGGCTTTGGCTTCTGGGAAGGCCGCGGCTCGGACATGGTCTCGACCGCTGCTGCGGTGGCCATCCTGCAGTCGCTGGGAGACAACAGCGGTGTGGCGCTGGATGGCCTGCAGCGGTTTGTCGGCACCTGTCAGCATGAAGACAGCGGGCGGCTGACCTACAGCGCCTATCCGCGGGGCGCGTCATCGCTGCGCGCCGGTTTGCAGGCGCTCAGTTGCCTTGCCTATCTCGGCCACCCCGTGCAGCAGGCTGCGGCAGTGCTGCTGGCGGCGCACAAGGTTCGTCAGGGTGGCTTCGCCAATCACGGTCAACGTATCCCCGACCTGCTCAGCACCTATCAGGCGGTGGCCATGGCGCTGGCATTCGAGCTGCCGGTGGACATCGCTCACCTGCGCTTCTTCCTCGACAAGGTCAGCACCGCGCAAGGCTTTGCCTGGTCGCCGCTGTATCTGGAGGGCAGTGATGCGCTGTCGACCTGCCTGGGCCGTCTGCTGCAGGCATTCGTCGACGGCAGCCGCCGCCATTTGCCCAACCTGCAACTGTCATAAGGACACCAAGCATGCCGACCATTACCGTCGCCTGCGCGCCGCTGCCGCTGATCGAGCGCAAGCGCATTGCACTGGGTTTTACCCGCGCTCTCAAGAGCCTGGGCGCCGACCCCGCGCACTGCATGGTGTTCTTCGCGCCGCTGCCGCTGGACTGCGTGTTCAGCGCCGGCATGCCTTTGCCCAGCCAGGACCGTGACGGCCAGCCTGCGCAGTTTCATGTGCGCATCACACTCTCCAGCGAGCGCGACATGCTCGCGCAGCAGACCCTGGCCGACGGCCTGTACGCGGGGCTGCGCAGCCGCTACAGCACAGCTTTCATCTATCTGCAATTCGACCCGATCGCGCCTGAACAGGTGTTCTACAGCGCGGGCGCGGCATTGATCAACGCAAGCACTCAACAAGGAAGCACCGGCTCGTGAATACCCCCTCCATCGAACAACAGATCCGCCAGACTCTTGCCCAACTGCTCGGCCCCGAAGTCCTCGGCATCGACAGCCAGGCCAGCTTTCGCGACTTTCTCGGTGAGCGCTTCGACAGCCTGATGGCAGTTGAGGTGATTACTGCCGTCGAGGACCGCTTCAGCATCGAGGTGGACTACCTCAGCGACGATGTGCGCTTCTGGTTCGAGACTCTGGACAAGATGCAGCGCTTCGTTGCGCAGAAGGTCGAAGACCAGCTCACCCTGCAGGCCGCCGAGTGAGTGCTGAGCAGGTGTTCCACACTTCTGGTTCCAGCGGCGCGCCGCGCCAGTGGCTGCGCAGCCGCGCGCAAATGGAGCAAGAGGCGCGGCTGATCTATCAGCGCTGGGCGCCGCAGGTCAGCGAGATCATCAGCTTTGCGCCGGTCAGCCACAGCTACGGGCAGATCCTCGGCGAAACCGGTGCGCGCGTACATGGGGCGGCGCTACAGCTGTGCTCGTTCGAACAACAACAACTGCCAACGCTGGCTGGCCACGGCCAGTGCGTGATCCTGGCCATTGCCAGTACCTGGAAACTGCTGCCAGCGCTGCTCAAGCGCCTGGCTGGCCAGCGCCCGCTGTTGATCGTGCACAGTGCATCGATGTTGCCACCCGGCGCACTGGCTGTGGCCCAGCAGTTTGCCGGTGCGCAGGTGCGTTTCATCGAGGTGCTCGGCTCGACCGAAACCGGCGCGATTGCCGTCCGCGAACTGGATGCCAGTAGCACGCCGGAGCAGCCGTGGACCTTGCTTGACGACGTTCAGCTACTGACGCCCGCTGGCCAGCCCGCGCCCCTGGAAATCGCCAGCCCACGCATTGCCCGTGAGCAGGGCCAGGCCTGCGCAGCGCCAAGCCACCGTTGTGACGACCTGGTGCAGGTCCTCGACCCGCGCCGGGTGCAGTGGTTGGGCCGGGTCAGCAGCCTGATCAAGGTCAATGGCGTTCGCCTCGACCTGGCCCGGCTAGGCGCCGAACTGGGCACGCTGCTGGGCTGCGCAAGCCTGGCCTGTGTGCCGCTACGCGACGGTTTGCGCGGCGAGGCCTACACCATAGTGCTGGGCGATTCGTCAGTCAGCAGCGGGGCTGTGCTGGCTGCGTTTTCTCAGCTCACGCCCGGCACGCCGCGGCCGCTGCATATCCATCACGTCGATCACTTACCGCTGTCTGCCACAGGCAAGCCACAAGCCTGGGCGGCGGCATCAACTGTCAAGGAATACACCGATGTCATACGTTAAAACCGACAATGCTATCGACGCCTACCTGGCCAACTGCGGTCCCGCAGCAGTTGGCCAACAGGTGCCGAATTACCTGGCCCTGACCCTGCGTGAGCGCTATGCGCAACTGCAGGCCAATCCAGCACTGGCCGCCGATTGGGCAGCGCAGTATGAGCAATGGGCGGTGCATGCCGACGGCCACTACCGTTGCCTGGTCAGCACCCGCCCGGCCGAGTCGCCGTGGTTCCGCCTGGGCGTCAAGGACACCGTTGACGTTGCGGGTTTGCCGACCCGGCTGGGCCTGCGTAGCTACCGTCACTATCCAGCGCGCAGCGCCGAAGCACTGACCTGGCTGGACCCGCGGGTGGTCTTGACTTGCAAGGTGACCACCACCGAGCTGAACATCGCCTTTGGTGGCGGTTGCCGCAACCCGCTTTACCCGAGTATCGACCCTTCGGGCTCGAGCACAGGTTCCGCGGTGTCGGTGGCGGCGGGGCTGTGCGATATCTCGCTGGGCACCGATGTGCTCGGCTCGGTCCGCTGGCCTGCGTCGCACTGCGGCATGGTCGGCTTGCGCATGACGCACAAGGCCGGGAATCTGGCCGGCGTATTCCCCCTGTCTCCGCGCATGGACGCCCTTGGCTGGGTCGCGCGCAGCGCCGATGACCTCGACCTGCTGCTACCGATGCTTGGCATCGATGGTCTGCTCGGCGAGCAACTGCCGCTCAAGCAGCAGTACCGGGTCGGTTTCCTCAGCCATGTGCATGAGCCGGGCCTGACCAGCGCGCAGATGCTCGCCATGCTGGCTCAGGCGCGCAGCGCCGTGGTGCAGCTTGAAATGGCCGACAGTGATGTCGACATGCCTGAACTGTGGGCGTGCCGCGGCGACGCCTGGCAACTCTGTGCCCGTGATGCGTGGCTGGCCTCTGCGGCGTGGCAGCAGGTGTTCGACTGCGAGCTGCACTGGTCGACGCAGAGCGCGCTGGCCGTCGGTGCCGGTGTCAGCGAGGAAGAGTACAACGCCATCCAGCAACGTATGGACAGCGTTCGCGCAGGCATCGACAGCTGGTTCGATAACGCCCAGGTGGACTTCGTGGTATTCCCGATGGACCCCAATCGGCCGTTCGACCGGCGTGATCCGCAGCCCGGCGACTCGACCATCCCATCGCCTGCTGACACCGACTACTCACAGAAGATCAGCTTCACCCCGCTGGCCAGCTTTAGCGGCCTGCCGGCTATCACCGTGCCGATCTGCCTGAGCCCGGATGGCAAAGCAGCGCTGTCGGTGCAGATCATGGGCCGACGCGACAGCGAGCGGCAGTTGCTGGACATTGCCAAGCGCCTGCAAGCGCTGGTCGGGCGGGTGCCGGCCGCTGAGGCTGGTCAATAAGGAGCGGCAACCATGTGTGGAATTACAGGCTGGGTCGACTTCAGTCGCGACCTGGAGCAACACGCGCCGCTGCTGGCGGCAATGACCGACACCCTGGCCCTGCGCGGCCCGGACGCCAGCGGCAGCTGGCGCCACCGGCATGCCTTGCTCGGCCACCGGCGGTTGGCAATCATCGACCTTGCTGGCGGCGTACAACCGATGACTTACCGCTTCGGCAATGGCCAGCAAGTGGCGCTGGTGTATACCGGCGAGGTCTACAACCACAACGAATTGCGCGAGCGGCTGCGTCTGGCCGGGCATCAGTTCCAGACCCGCAGCGACACCGAAGTGGTGCTGCATGCGTACCTGGAGTGGGGCGAGCATTGCAGCGAGCAGCTGTCGGGAATGTTCGCCTTTGCCGTGTTCGACGAGCGGGACGGGCACTTCCTGCTGGTACGGGATCGCCTCGGGGTCAAGCCGCTGTACTACGCCGAACATGGCCAGGGCCTGCTGTTCGGCTCGGAGATCAAGGCGATTCTGGCCCATCCGGATTTCAGCAAACAGCTCGACGTGGTGGGGCTGGTCGATGCCCTGAGCTTGTCGCGGGGCACCTCGCGCACGGCGCTGCGCGGCATTCGCGAGCTGCCACCGGGGCATCGGCTATCGTGGCGGCCGAACGGCCAGGTCAAGCTCAAGCGCTATTGGCAGTTACAACGACGTGAGCATCAGGACGACCTGCAAAGCACCATTGAGCGCACCCGCGAACTGTTGGGTAAAGCGCTGGGCGAGCAGCTGTATGCCGACGTACCGGTATGCTCGTTGCTGTCCGGCGGGCTTGACTCGACCATTCTCACAGCGATGGCCCAGCGCAAGTTGCAGGCCGAACAGGGCGGTACGGTCAATTCGTTCTCGGTGGATTTTGTCGGCCAGGCCGAGCAGTTCCAGGCCGATGCCTTCCGCCCGGAGCGCGACGAGCCGTATGCCCTGGCCGCCGCCGCGCATATCGGCAGCCAGCACCAGACCATCCTGATCGATAACCGCGAGCTGGTTGCCGATCAGGCCAGGCAGGCGGTGTACCTGGCCAATGATTCAGCGGCGACCTTTGGCGATGTCGATACCTCTCTGTATCTGCTGTTCAAAGCCATCCGTGGCCACTCGACGGTGGCGATCTCAGGCGAGGCCGCGGACGAGGTGTTTGGCGGTTATGCCTGGTGTCGCGATCCGCAGGCCATCGCTGCGGCGCGGATGCCGTGGCTGTCACGGATGCAACTGCTGCAGGCAGAACTGATCAACCCGGACTTCAACCGCCACTGCGATTTTGCCGGCTATCAGGACAGCGCCTATCACCAGGCACTGGATCAAGTGCAGCATCTGCCGGGCGACGACGCTGTCGAGCGGCGCATGCGCGAGATCAGCCACCTGCACCTGCACCACTGGCTGCCGATCCTGCTCGACCGCAAGGACCGCCTGAGCATGGCCGCCAGCCTCGAGGTGCGTGTGCCGTATACCGATCATGAGCTGGTCGAATACGTGCACAACGTGCCGTGGTCGATAAAAGGTAGAGGAGGCGAGGAAAAGTGGCTGCTCAAACAGGCGACGGCTGATCTACTGCCACCGGCCGTGCTGGCGCGCAAGAAAAGCCCTTATCCGACTTCGGCAAACCTGGCCTACGAGCGCTTCCTGCGCGAGCGCACCCGGCAGTTGCTGGCAACGGCTGACAGCCCGGCGTTCGCGGTCATCGATCGAGCTCAGCTAATCACGCAACTGGATCACGCCGAGGGCTATTTCAACTCGCAGCTGCGCCGTAACAACCTGGAAACAGCATTGGCACTGGATGCCTGGCTGCGCCATAACCAGCTATCGGTGTAGATCGCGCTTGAGGATGCTCTCCTGGGCCGCGAGGTCGAGGAGGGTGTCGCTGAAACACTTCGGTGCGCCAAGGTCCAGCATCGAGATGAAACTGCCCAGCGCCGGCGAAGCGTTCTGGTTGTTCCAGTTCATGTACAGGCCCATGCTGGCGTTGGGCTGATCACCAACGGGCTTGATCGGGCGGAACAGGACCCGATCGCGCAGCGTCGAGTTGGCGATCGATTCCGGCACCAGGGCTACACCGAAGCCACAGGCGACCAAACCGATCAAGGTGTGAATCTGCGACGCTTCCTGCACCACCTTGGGATAGAAGCCTGCCGACTCGCACAGCGCCATCAGCTGGCTGTAGTAGCCATTACCCAGTGCCTGCGGGGTAAATACGAAGTCCTCTTCGGCGAATTCGCGCAGGTCGACGTTGGCGTGGCGGGCCTTTTCGTGATGGGCCGGCAAGGCCATCACGATCTGTTCATTGAGAATCAGGCGTGATTCGATGATATCCGGCGGCAGTGGCAGCTTGCGCATGAAGGCGATGTCGGCTTCGCCGGCCAACAAGGCGGCGGCCTGGGCCGCCGACGGCATTTCACGGATGGTCAGGCGTACGTTCGGGTAGCTTTCGCGAAAGCGCCGCAGCGAGTTCAGCAGCGACTCGTAGTAGGCAATCGAAATGGCCGTGATGGTCAGCTTGCCGCACACGCCCTCGGAGACATTGCGGGCGTACTCGATGCCTTGCTCGAGTTCCTTGAGGGTGCGATAAGCGGTTTCCAGAAATGCCATGCCAGCGGCGGTCAGCTTGACCCCGCGCTTGTTGCGCAGAAACAGGCTGAAGCCGAGTTTGTCCTCGAGGCGGTTGATCGCTTGGCTCAAAGGCGGCTGCGCCATGTGCAGACGAATAGCTGCCTTGTGAAAGTGCAACTCCTCGGCCACGGCGATGAACTGCCTGAGCAAACGGGTCTCGATCATTCTACTTTCCTTCATCGAGGCGAACTGGTGCAGGGGCGTGTGCTCACAGGACTTCTGCAGGCGCGCCATCATAATGTGTGCTTGGGCGGCGCAGAAGCCTGCTCGCCCGGGCTGTTGCTATCTGTATGAGTAACCCGGTGGGGCTCGGTCATCCGCTTGCGGGGTTTCGGTGATATCTATTAGATATCAAGTTTGCATGCTTTTAGTATTAAGTCATTGATTTTTTTATTGTTATTGTCTGTGAATGAGAATCGGGGGGATTCGTCGATGCCATTCACAAATAAAGTCGCGATTATTACCGGTGCAGGCCAGGGGCTTGGCCTGGATTATGCCAAGGCACTGCTGGCGCAGGGCGCACGGGTAGTGATCAGTGACCTGGGCACCGATCGCGCTGGCGAAGGCGAAGATCAGGCACTGGTAACTGAAGCGTTGCAGGCTCTCAAGGCCCAGGGTGGCGAGGTGGTTGCCCACATTGGTCGGCTGGACGACGAGGCGGGTTGCCAGCAATTGATCGAGCTTGCCATCGAGCAGTTCGGCCAGCTCGACATCCTCATTCACAATGCCGGCTGGGTCGGCTATCAGGACATCGAAGACCAGCAGGAGGCATTTCTCGAACGCGCTCTGGGCATCAGCGTGCATGCGCCGGTGTGGTTGGCCAAGCATGCCTGGAAGCACCTCAAGCGCTCGGCGGCGCCGCGAGTCGTACTGACCACCTCTGACCGCGCCATGTACCAGCGCTATGCCCAGCCAGGGCTGGTAGCTTATGCCGCAGGCAAGATGGCCCAGGTCGGGATCATGAATGCGCTGAGCATGGAAGGCCTGGCCCACGGCATCCTGGTCAATGCGATTTCGCCTGTGGCCAAGACCCGCATGTGGGGGGTGAGCCAGCCCAGTGAGGACCTCAAGCCTGAATGGGTGACCCCAGGCCTGCTCTACCTGGCCAGTGAACTGTGCCGTGACACCGGCTACATCCTGCGCGCCAGCAACGGCCAGTTCACCGCTACACGCTTCTGCGAGAACAGCGGCGTCAGCTATCCTCGCGATCTGGCCCGGGTAGAAGCCGCCAGCCTCAGCGAAGTCGCCGAGCGCTGGAGTAGCATCAAGGAATGCCATTACGCGCCAGTCAAAGTCGCCCGTACCCGTGCCGATCTTGGTGAAAGCCCGGTCTGGGATGCGCACAGCGGCGTCCTCTATTTCGTCGATATTTCCGGCGGACGCATCAACCGCCTGACGCCGCAGGGCGATGTCGAACGGGTTTACGAATCCGCTGCGAAAATTGGCGCTCTGGCCCTGACCGACCAAGGCAATCTGATCTTCACCGAGGATGCCAGTGCTGCGCTGCTGGACCTTGGCGAAGGCAAGGTGCGTCAGTATTCGGCGCCCGTGCATCACCGCTCCAGTTACCGCTTCAACGACGGCGCCTGTGATCCGCAGGGCCACTTTGTCACCGGCCTGATGGATGAAGGCCCCAGCGGCAAGACCGGCGCACTGTACCGCTTCGATCACGAAATGCATGCCGAAGTGATCCATCGCGAGATGTCCTTGCCCAACGGTTTGGCGTGGTCGCAAGACGGCCAGACGCTATTCTTCGTCGATTCGGTGGCGCGCTCGATCTACCGTGCTGATTATCTCGCCGGTGGCGTGCTGGGCGAGATCAGCCTGTTTGCCGAAACCCCGGCCGAGCTGGGTCGCCCGGATGGCATTGCGCTAGATAAGGAAGGCGGCATCTGGGTGTGCCAGTTCAACGGCAGTTGCCTGCTGCGCTACGACCGCCACGGTCACCTCAGCGACCAGGTGGTAATGCCGGTGCCGCGGCCGACCAGCTGCTGCTTTGGCGGCCCGGAGCTGGACACGCTGTACATCACCACCGCCCGCTTTGGCATGACCCCGGCGCAGCTGCTCGACTATCCGGATGCAGGTGACCTGTACATGATCCGCCCGGAAGTGGCGGGGATTGCCCGCCACCCGTTCAAGGAATGAGCAAGCGCTCCTGCGCCGCGGGCAACACCGCCAGATCGCCAAAGCGCTGCGCTGCATCGATGTAGCGCAGCGCGGATTTGGCGTCCTTCCAGCCGATATAGCTCATCAACGACTTCAACTCCCAGCCATTGGCTGTGGCCCAGGTGGCGAAACCGCGTCGCAGTGAGTGGCCGCTATACAGTGAGGCGGGCACCCCGGCGCGTTCGAGCATGCCACGCAGCACGGCAATCAGGCTGTTGCTGTTGAGTGGCGCCTGGCCCAGGTTGCCCCAGCGATCGAGCTTGCGAAACACCGGGCCATGGGCAATGCCCGCCACTTCCAGCCATTGCAGGTAAGCCGTCACCGGGCACAACGCTTTCAGCGCCGGGGTGCGGTGCTGTACGCCAAGTGCCTCGCGGTCGCCTTTGCTGCGCGGCAGGTACAGGGTAAGGCCGACACCGGCCTGGGCCTGAATATGCTCGACGCGCAGGCGTGCCAGCTCATCGCCGCGCAAGCCACGCCAAAAACCGAGCAGTAGCAAGGCCGCATCCCGGCGCGCACGTAACAAGCCGGGCATGTCATTTCGTTCACGCGCCAGCTGCGCTTCTTGTTCAAAGCGTGCGACGGCGGTCTGCAGATGTTGCAGCAACAGCGGCGCGGCCTGTTTGGCCGGCGCCGGGTGCAAGGTGCGTATGCCGCGCAGGACCTGCCGCACCAAGGGTGCCTTGGTCGGATCGGGAAAGCCCTGGCTGATATGCCATTGGCTCAGGGCCGCCAGGCGTTGGCGCAGCGTACTGACCGCGTGCTGTTCAGCGTGCTCGACCAGGTAGCGGGCGATACTGTCGGCGGTGGCCGGCAGAAAACCGCCCCAGCGCACCTCGAAATGCTCGACGGCGGCCTGGTAACTGCGCCGGGTATTGTCACGCGTGGCGGCGCGGACGTAGCGCTCGATGTCGGTCATGGGGGCAGGATTGTGGTGAACTGAAGCCCACACAATAAACCAGCCGCAGGCTGCTGACCAACGTGTGGGCTGGTCAAGCGGCAGTACAGCCTCAGTGCTCCAGGCAGAGCTGCTCTTCGATGGCCTTGAAGGGCGCATACTCGTGAAGTTGCGTAGGCGATAACGGCCGACTGAAGTGGTAGCCCTGGGCGATGTCGCAGCCGGCGAGCTTCAGGCAGACCACCTGTTCGCGGGTTTCGACACCCTCGGCAACCACCTCCAGGCCCAGGCGTTTGGCCAGGATGATGGTCGAGGATACGATCGGACTGTCATCGTAGCTGTTGCACAGCGGCGCGATCAGTGCCCGGTCAATCTTCAACTTGCTCAGGGGCAGCGCGTGCAGATGGGCGAAGCCGGCGTAACCACTGCCAAAGTCGTCCAGGCTGATGCCGATACCCGCAGCGCGCAGGCGCTGCAAGTGATCGACCGCAGTGCCTTCCGGATCGAGCACGGTGGTCTCGGTAATCTCCAGTTCCAGGCGCTGCGCGGCGACGCCGAGCTGGTCCAGCTCATTCAACAATCGCTCGCTGAAATCGGCCTGGCGCAGCTGCAGCGCCGAGACGTTGACGGCGATCCGTGTGTGCGGATCGCGTGCGGTCCAGCTGGCCAGTTCCTCACAGGCCATGCGCAGCACCTCCCAACCCAGCGCGACGATGAAGCCGCTGCGCTCGGCGAGGCCAATGAAGCGGTCAGGGTAGAGCAGGCCGAATTCTGGGTGATCCCAGCGCACCAGGGCCTCGTAACCCACCACCTGCAGGTTGTCGAGCCGGATCTGCGGCTGGAAATGCAAAACGAACTGACGCTCGGCCAGGGCACTGCCAAACGCCTGCTCAAGGTTGAACGCATGAAGGTCGCTGACATTCAGCGACGGGTCGAAAAAGCGATATTGCGCGCGCCCGGCCTGCTTGGCCGAGTACATGGCGGCGTCGGCGTTGCGGATCAGCGCGTCGATGTCCTGGCCGTCGCGCGGGCAGATGCTGACGCCGACGCTGGGGCTGGTGTTGACCTCCTGGCCATCCAGCGCGTAGGTGGCCGAGAGCTTTTCGACCAGAGCACGCACCCAGTTGTCGAGCTGGTCTTCACTGCGCTCGCCAGCGAGCAGCACGACGAACTCGTCACCGCCGAAGCGCGAAGCCTCATCACCGTCTTCCAGCATGCGGTGAATGCGCCCGGCGACGGCCTGCAACAGCAGGTCGCCGATGCGGTGGCCGAGCGAGTCGTTGATCGACTTGAAGCGGTCCATGTCAATGAACAGGATCGCCATCAAGCGGCGCTTGCCGCGCTGGCGGGTCAGCGTCTTGCTGGCGACTTCGACGAACTGGCGACGGTTATGCAGGCCGCTGAGGTGATCGGTTGCTGCTGCGTGGCTGCTGCGCCGATGGGCCTCTTCGAGGCGCTCGATCAGTTCCTGGTTGACCTGCTGCGCCTGCTCCAGGGCGCTGAACGCCTCCTGGCGCTTGCTCAGTAAACGCAGGCTCCAGGCCAGGCTGGCGACGATCATGATGGTCATGCACAGGTTCAGCCAGAACTGGCGGGCGAAGTTGGCTGTGCTCGGTTTGAGGATTTCTTCGTGGCGTTGACTGACGACAACGCTGAAACCACGATCTGCGGCTCGCCGATACAAGCTCTGATAGGTGCCATCCGCGGCGAATTGAGTGAGGCTGCCGGCGTCTGCGCCACTGGCTGGCGGCACCGGTAGCAGCGCCTCACCGGTCACCACCACGCCGCTGCCGTCGATACGCAGGCGCTCTTGGCCGTCATCCTGAAGCAAGCGCATGAAGCCACTGGCGCCAAGATCGATGTGCTGGAACAGCAGGGCGAGGTAGCCGATGTCCAGTTGCACCAACAGTACGCTGTCGATCTGGCGGCCAGGCAGGTTGGACAGGGGCACTAGAAACGGCACGCGTCGCTCCGACGTGTCGCTGGCATTGGGCAGCGCATGCGCCAGAAAGGGTTTGAAGCCGTAGCGCGCGACATGGGTTTTCAGTTGGTCCAGCCACTCACTGGGCAGGCGTTGCGGTTCGTCAGCATCACTGGCAAAGACCCGTGCGCCGTTGCTGTCGTAAAGGCTCATGCGTTTGAGCAGCGGGTCTGAGGCCAGGATCTTCACCAGGCTGAGGCGATCCTGAGCCGGCTTCGTCACGTCTTGCAGCGTGCTGCGACCCACAGCCTGAGCACGATCAACCACCTGGCGCAGGCTCTGTGCGACGACGCTGGCCAGGTTCAGATGTTCGGCGGCCTTGGCCGCAAGCGCCTGTTGGCGCGCAGCATTCTTCTGGGTTGCATGCAGCCCCCAGAGAAAGGCGAGAGTGACTGCGCACAGCATCAGTAGAAGCAGCGGCAGGAGCTTTGCGGAGGAGGGGGTTAGGCGGATCACTGCTGTTCGTTTCCCGGCCTTGAGTAGTCCCCTGAAAATACGACAGTTGAATGACAGCCTTATGACTGGTGGCGTTTTGCTACTCACGGCTATACGCGCTGCAAAACTGCGATTTCGACTGTTTGTACAGCTCGGCTGCGTCCACTCACTGACCAGCGCAGGTTAAAGGTCCTCACATGCGATAAGCCGTGATTATTGAATGTTAGCAACGGCTTGTTAAAGCCCGTCGCTAGGCAGATAATCGGTACGTAATTACATGGTACGTACCACATTACGAAATCGTAGGAGCAGACATGGCCCGGGGCGGAATAAACAAGGCGGTAGTACAGCAGGCGCGGCAGGCCTTGATTGCCCGAGGCGAGCGCCCGAGCATTGATGCGGTACGTATCGAAATGGGTAATACCGGCTCCAAGACCACCATTCACCGTTATTTGAAGGAACTTGAGAGCCAGCATCCTGCGGCCACCCAATTGGCGGCCGGTAACCTAAGTGAGCCTTTGGCGCGGCTGGTCGAACAACTGGCGGATCAGTTGCGAGAGGAGGGCGATGCGCGCATCGAAGCAGCTGAAAGCGAGTTCACCGAGCAGCGTGATCAGTTCCAGGCTCAGCTGAGCATCGCCCAGCAGGCACTCGCTGCGGCGCAGCAGCAAATCCAGATTCAGGCCAATGCCCTGCAGGCCGAGTCGGAAAAGCTCGCGTCCACCCAGAGCACGTTGCAAACCGAACAGTTGCGCAGCGCCAGCCTCAATCAGGCGCTCGGCGAGCAGCAGTTACGCCTGGCCGACAAGGATGAACAGATCACTTCGCTCGAGGACAAGCATCGTCACGCCCGCGACGCACTTGAGCACTACCGCACCGCCAGCCGCGAGCAGCGTGAGCAGGAGCAGCGCCGGCACGAGGGGCAGGTACAGCAGTTGCAGGTAGAGCTGCGCCAGTTGCAGCAGAGCTTGATCGTCAGGCAGGAAGAGGCCACTCGCCTGCATCGCGACAACGAGCGGCTGCAGGCCGAGGCTCGCCAGGCCGCCGCTGAACTCAAGGTCATCAATGATCAGTTGGAGCAGCGCGACGCCCAGGTGCAGGGTTTGCGCACGATTCTGGCACAGGCGCAGGGGGCCAGTGACGAAGTGCGTCGCCAGCTGGAAGGGCAGACGCAGCAACTGGAGCAGAAGCGCGAACTTTGCGCCGAGCAGGCCCGCCAGCTCGATTTCCTAAAGGCAGAGCTGGTCAGCCGCAGCGATGCTCTGGCCAGTTTGCAGCGCGGTGATGTGGGCGCGGATTAAAGTAATAAATCAAACTTTACCGCTGTGCAGGGTTCTTCCATAGACATTCATGGGAGATCTGCGCATGTCCAACGAGAAAAGCCACGAGCACGAGCAACCGAATAAGGGCCCGCACTCTTCAGATGAGGCCACTGAAAATAACGACCTGGGTTTTGATCCGGACTCGCCGGACCTGGACGATCCGCAGGTAGACCCACAGGGCCCAGCAGTTCCGCCGCGCGATATCGAGAAGAAGCACTAAGGCAGGAATTCGAGAAGGGAAGCTCGCGCCTTGGCGGCGCGAGCTGCTCCTGCACCAAGTGCAGGAGCAGACGAGTCGATTAGGCTTCGACCCGTTTGGCGGCTTCGACGCCGGCGCTGGACAGTTTGATCGGATACTGCACGCTGATCTGATGCTCGGCATCAACCTCAACGCTACCATCATGGATCAAGCCGTCGTCCTGCAGCGTCTTGAGCATGCCGGCCACGACTTTTTCGCCGCGATAGTTATCCAGCACTTCCTTGCCCAGGCCTTGCGGGTGCGCGTGCAAAAGACGGGTCAGAACTTCGTCACGAAGTGGGTCGTTACTCATAAATACTTAGCCTCGCCAATTCGGGTTACTTGTCGTATTTAGCCTGCAGCTGCTTGGCATGCTCCAGGTGCTTCTCCAGTGCCGGCAGGGTCTCGCCAGCGAAGGCTTTCAGGTCTGGCTTGTCCCCTGAAGCAGCCTCTTTCTTGAACAGCTCGACGGCTTTTTCGTGCGCAGCGACCTGGTTGTTCACATACGACTTGTCGAACGACTCGTCACGCCATTCAAGGATGACTTTCTTGACCTTGTCGGTCATCGCGGCCTCGTCAGGCACGCTGATGTCATGCTTTTTGGCGATGTCGCCGAGCTTCTGATTAGCCTTGGTATGGTCTGCGACCATCTGCTGGGCAAAGGTCTTGATGTCGGCGCTCTGGGTTTTTTCCAAGGCCAGATTGCTGGTCACGACTTCAGCGATGCCAGACTCGGCAGCTGCGTCAACGAAGTCGTCGGAGCTTGCCGCCATTGCATGCAAAGAGGCCATGCCCAGGGCGACGGACAGTCCGATTCGTTTCAGGAACAGATTGTTCATTTCTCACACCTTTGCGTTGGCGCGACGTCAATGTCGCCTAAGGTTGAGCATTGGCATGCAGCAAAGGTTTAATTTTTTTGTTGTCGTTGTGCCGCTGGCGCACTAATGGGAACGATGCGCGGCGAGCAGGGTTCAGACATTCAAAGGTTCAGGCAGGAGTAAACGCATGAGCATTGAACGCAGCATTCCCGAACTGGCGGCCTGGTACGCGCAATATGATGACGTCAGCTACCGGCGCGAGTCGCCCGACGCCTATCACCACGAGTTGATCCGCACGGCTGAAGCCTTGCGCGATGACGGCGGGCTGGACTGGGACGACTGGTTGGCGCTGAAACAACTGGCCGACGAAGCCCATGTCAACGCCCTGCAGGAAGCTGTGCAGGCCCACGTCAACGACCCTGACACATGAAAGCGCTGAAGATCGCCACCTTCAATATCAACGGCATCCGCAGCCGTTTGCCGGCATTGCTCGCCTGGCTTGAGCGGGAGCAGCCGGACATTGCCTGCTTGCAAGAGCTGAAGGCGCCAGATCAGACGTTTCCGTTGCAGGCCATTGAAGCTGCAGGTTACAGCTGCCTGTTTCAGGGCCAGCCGTCGTGGAACGGCGTGGCGATTCTGGCCCGCGGCGCCGAGCCGCTGGAGGTGCGCCGCGGCTTGCCAGGCATGGAGCATGATCCGCAGAGCCGATACCTCGAGGCCGCTGTTCACGGCGTGCTGGTGGCGTGCCTGTATCTGCCCAATGGCAATCCGCAGCCGGGGCCGAAGTTCGATTACAAACTGGAGTGGTTCGAGCGTCTGATCGAACATGCTCAGGGACTGTTCGACAGCGGCCACCCGACTGTGCTCGCCGGCGACTTCAACGTGGTGCCCACCGACCAGGACATTTACGACCCGCGCTCATGGCGCAAGGATGCCTTGCTCCAGCCCGAATCGCGGGCCTGCTACCAACGCCTGCTGAACCAAGGCTGGACAGATGCGCTGCGGCATCTATACCCCGATGAGCAGGTGTTTACCTTCTGGGATTACTTTCGCAAGCATTGGGAACGCAATGCCGGGCTGCGCATCGACCACCTGTTGCTCAATGCCGAGCTGGCGCCGTACCTGAAAAACGCGGGCGTCGATGCCTGGGTCCGTAATGAGCCCAAGGCCAGTGACCATGCGCCGACCTGGATCGAACTGAGTACGCGCAAACATCGCTGATCTATAGTCAAAGGCCAAGCGAGCGAAAGGGATTTGCATGCCTTTTACCCATAAGCCTGATGAGCACGGCCTTTTCGCGGCCAACGGTGAAGGCCGCGCCGCGGCGATGTTTCGCCTGGTGCTGGCGTTCATGGCCGTGGTCATGCTGGTATTCGTCGCGACCGAGGCCTGGCGGTTCTGGCGTGACTATCGCGCAGCCTTCACCGTTGCTGAAAACTCGGTGGTCAACCTCGCCAGAGCCAGTGGCCAGCACGCCGAGGACTCGATCCGGCAGGTCGATGCGATTACCGCGGCATTGGCTGAACGCCTCGAGGGCGATGGCTTCGCCAACCTCGATCGGCCGCGGCTGCACGCGCTCTTGCGCCAACAAGTACAGATAATGCCGCAGTTGCATGGCCTGTTCGTGTACGGCGCGGATGGCACCTGGCTGGCAACCGATCACACCGTCACAGCGCCGAAGGCCAACAATGCCGACCGCGACTACTTCATCTATCACCGTGAGCATACGGGCCGGCAGATCAGGATCGGCTCGGTGGTCAAGAGCCGCTCTACCGAAGAGTTGATCATCCCCATTTCGCGCCGACTGAATTTTCCCGATGGCAGCTTTGCCGGCGTGCTGTTGGGCACGATCAAGGTCGACTGGTTCGTACGTTACTACGGCGACTTCCAAATCGACCAGAGCGGCGCGCTGGTGCTGGCCAAGCGCGACGGTACGATCCTCGTGCGCAGGCCGTTTGTCGAGCAGGTGCTGGGCAGCAGCCTGGCGGACAGCGAAGTGTTTCGGGACTACCTGCCGTATGCCAACGAGGGCGTGGTCGAGACTGTAGCGGTGGTTGACGGCACACCCAGGCTGTATGCCTACCGTGCGCTGACCAGTTACCCGTTGGTGGTGCAGGCCGGCCTGTCGCGCGATGCGATCCTGGCGGCATGGCGCCAGGATGTGATCAAGTCGATCGGCGTCTTGTTGGTGTTGCTGCTCGGGCTTTCGCTGTTCGGTTGGGTGGTGCTGCGTCAGCTACGTGAGCGTATTGTCATCGAGCGCGCCTTGCACCAGGCGCACCAGACGCTCAAGGATCTGGCGCTGACCGACAGTCTGACCGGGCTGGGCAACCGGCGCCGGCTCGATGCCGTATTGGATGTCGAGATCGCCAGGGCGCGGCGGCAAGGCTATCCGGTGGCGCTGGTGATGATGGATCTGGACTTCTTCAAGGCTTATAACGACCGATATGGCCACCCGGCAGGTGACCAATGTTTGCGGCGGGTCGCGGAAGTACTGGGGCAGGCGCTGAAGCGTCCGGCTGATCTCGCTGTGCGTTATGGCGGTGAAGAGTTCACCCTGCTGCTGCCTGACACCGATGGCCACGGGGCCGGCCTGATCGTACAGGAGACATTGCAGCAGTTGCGCCGGTTGGCTATCGAGCACGCCGGCAGCCCGTTTGGCGTAGTGTCGGCCAGCGCCGGTATCGCGGTGGCTCATCCGGCGCAGCAATCGATCAGTTCACAAGCGCTTGTAGCTGAAGCCGATGCCGCGCTTTACGAAGCCAAGCGCCAGGGCCGGGACCGCTATTGCATGGCCCAGGCGCAGGGCTGATCAGCGTTCAGTCAGCTGCCGACTCGCGAACTTGCCAGCGCACCGCGCTCACGCCTTTTTCCAGACTCACCCGGCTGACCAGACGCTCCAGCTGGGCAGCGGCCTGAGCGTTGCCCAGTAACTGCGCGCGTACTTCCAGGCGTACCGAGTCGGGCAGGTCTTCACTGTGCAGCGACTGCAGGCGCAGCCCTGGGTCGCTCAGGCTGTGCAGCATCAGGCTGCGCACCTGTATCTCATCTTCTCCGCGGCAGACGATGCGCACCTCGAAGCGTTGCTCTACCTCACTGGCCGGCAGTACTTCCTGATGGTCCAGGCGCTGGGCGATATCGCGCAGAAGGATGTTGGCGCACAGCACCACCAGGCTGCCCAGCGTCGCCTCGAGCAACAGACCAACGCTGCACAGCACGCCGATTGCTGCCGTGCACCATAGCGTTGCTGCGGTATTGAGCCCGCGCACGTTGAAGCCGTCGCGCATGATCACACCGCCGCCGAGAAAGCCGATCCCGGACACCACATAGGCCGCAATCCGCGAGGCATCGGTGGCGGCCATACCGGGTACTGCCTGGGTCATAAGGACAAACAGACAGGCGCCAGTACTGACCAGCGCGTTGGTGCGCAGGCCGGTTAGACGTTGGCGCAGTTGGCGTTCTGCACCGATCAGTGCACCGAGTACCAGTGCCACGCTGACGCGCAGCAAGAATATTTTCCAATCCATAGCAAACCTCTTTCTACGGGCAGCATGCCCGTATCAGCGTCGTACCTTGACGACGCGAACGAAAAACAGAATGCGCAGGGCCACCGGACCTTCGCCGTGGGCGAGGGCGGAAAAAGCAAAAGGGAGAACATCGTCCCGAGCGGGACCGATGAACCACCGTCTGGCGTTAACGGCGAGACAGTGGCAAAAGCACTGCCGGACTAGCTCGCCGTGTGGACCTGTCGCAATCGACTGGGGCTACTGTCCAATGCAGGACTCCTGTAAGGGTGCGAAATTGCGCTGCGGACCTTACGCCACACCTCGGTGAGGGTCAATGGCAGAAACATGACAATGGCTTCATAACGACGTTTCTCTGGGTCTGGCGGGCTGAAGCCTACAGCGGGCAGTGGTAACCTTGCTGCTTTGCCCACTCACTGCGGATTCTCCCATGCTGTTCAATCTGGCCGTCCTGCTCGGCACCCTGGTGACCATGGAGGGCGTCGGCACGCTCGCGCATAAATACATCATGCATGGCTGGGGCTGGTGGTTGCACCGCTCGCACCATCAGCCGCAGTTGGGCGTGCTGGAAACCAATGATGTCTACCTTGCGGCCCTCGCGTTGATTGCCGCAGCACTGGTAGCGCTGGGCAAGGCCGGGCATGCGCCGCTGCAGTGGGTTGGCGCGGGTGTGGCAGGTTACGGCCTGCTGTATGTAGTGGCCCATGACGGGCTGTTTCACCGGCACTGGCCGCGCCGGCTGCGGCCGGTCAATCGCTACCTGAAACGGCTGCACCGCGCGCATCGGTTGCATCACGCAGTCAAGGGGCGCGAGGGCTGCGTATCGTTTGGCTTCTTTTATGCGCCGCCCCTGCGCGTGCTCAGGCGTCAATTGCGTGAGCGCAGCAAAACTGCGCTCAAATAACCGTTTCAATCACCGACCGTTTCGCGCCGTCCTTCGCTAATCCCTTCAGCCTGGTGACCACGGCTGACCCACCAGCCAAAGCCCGCGGCGGTAAAGAACATGATCAGGCTGTAGATTGCCGCCGGCACCGCCATGGTGGGGTTGTTCAGCAGTGACGGGCTCAGCGCCAAGGCAATCGCCAGGGTGCCGTTGTGGATGCCGATTTCCATGCCGATCGCTATCGCCTGGCGCTTGGGGATGTTCAGCAAGCGCGGCAGGTAGTAGCCGACACCCAGGCTCAGCAGGTTGAACAGCAACGCCGCCGCACCCACTACCGGCGCGTACTCGAGCACCGTCTGCCAGTCCTTGGTCAGCGCGAGAACGATGGTGAAGGCCAGGAACAACGCCGCCACCAATTTCATCGGCTTCTCCATGCGCCCGGCAAAGGTTGGCGCCCAGCGCCGGATCATCATCCCCAGCGCTACCGGCAGCAGGACGATGGCAAACACCTGCATGACCTTGGCAAATTGCAGCGGAATGACCTGATCGGAGGCCATGAACCAGCTCAGCGACAAGTTGACCAGCAGCGGCATGGTCAGGATTGCGATGAGTGAGTTGACCGCGGTGAGGGTGATATTCAGCGCGACATCACCGTGTGCCAGGTGGCTGAACAGGTTGGCGGTAGTACCGCCCGGCGAGGCTGCCAGCAGCATCAAGCCCACCGCCAGTGCCGACTCCAGGCCAAAGCCATTGGCAATCATGAAGCACACTAAAGGCAGCAGCAGGATCTGGCACGCCAGGCCGATGACCACCGGTTTGGGGTACTTGGCTACCCGAGCAAAGTCAGCGAGGGTCAGCGACAGGCCAAGGCCGAGCATGATGATCCCCAAGGCGATCGGCAGCATGGCGGTGAGCAAGGGTGAGGCGGTCATGGCGGCAGTCTCGAACAATGGATTGCGAGCAGTGTAGGTGGGCTTTTGATGAGAGGTAATCGCAATACGCCATGCCTTGGTAAAGTTTTGTTAACGGATCCATGGCAATCAGCCCGCGCTGTGCGATCTGGCCGCGTTGCGGTCGAGCCATCAGCGCAGTAGGATTCGCGCTTTTGCCGAGGATTCGCCCGTCATGCCGTTCCAGCAAGGTCTGCTTGCCACCCCGGTGCCGGTTCATGCCCGTCACCTGTTTTTTACCCTGCACAGCGCACAAGCCCTGCCTGGCGTACTGGATGCGCTGCTCGCCGAAATCGACGGGCGCAGCCTGATTGCTGGCGTCGGGCTGCCAATGGCGACTGCGCTGGGCCGGGCAATTCCGGGTTTGCAGGCGTTCCCTGAGCTCGATGCAGTGGTACACAACCCAAGCACCCAGCACGCGCTGTGGCTGTGGCTGCGTGGCGAAGAACGTGGTGACCTGTATCTGCGCAGCCAGGCACTGATCGCGCAGCTGGCGCCGGCGCTGCAACTGGTCGACAGCATCGACGGCTTCCTGCACCAGGGCGGTCGAGACCTTACCGGTTACGAAGACGGCACTGAAAATCCAAGTGACGACGCTGCGGTCGAAGCTGCCATCGTCGCCGACGCTGAGCCCGGCCTGGCGGGTTCGAGCTACGCAGCGTTCCAGTTGTGGAAGCATGACCTGAGCTACTTCAAGTCGCTGCCTCAGACCGAACAGGACGACATAATTGGCCGCCGTCTAGAAGACAACGAAGAGCTCGACGATGCGCCGGAATCGGCTCACGTCAAACGTACCGCCCAGGAAAGCTACGCGCCGGAAGCGTTCATGGTGCGTCGTTCGGTGTCGTGGGCTGACGACCGCGGCGCAGGCCTGGCGTTTGTAGCGCTTGGCCGTTCGTTCGACGCTTTCGATGTCCAGCTGCGGCGCATGAGCGGCCTGGAAGACGGCGTGGTGGATGCCCTCTATCGCTTCAGCCGGCCGTTGACTGGTGGTTATTACTGGTGCCCGCCGATGACTGAACAGGGGCTGGACCTGCGTCTGCTGCTCGGCTGATCCTGGCCAAGCGGCCAAACATCCAGATACAGAATGCACCGACAGCTCGCGCCATCACGGCTAGCCTTGAAAGTTTCCGGCTTATGACAGGGGCTTTTCCATGTATGCGCGTCGTGATGTCCTACGCACTGGTGCAGCATTGGGCTTGCTGGCCAGCAGCCCCTGGTTGCTGGCAGCTCCCGCCGACAGCTTGCTGACCCGCAAGGTGCCCGGCACTGGCGAGGCGCTGCCGGTGATTGGCGCCGGCACCTCTGGCAGCTTCGAAGTGGAAACAGGGAGTGCCGAGTATCAGCGGCTCCAGCAGGTTCTGCAGGCGTTCTTTGCTGGCGGCGGGCGCATCATCGATACCTCGCCCAATTACGGCGGTGCCGATGCCATTCTTGGCCAGTTACTGGAGGAGGGCGGCTGGCATCGCCAGTGCTTCCTTGCCACCAAAATTGCCGCTGACAGCAAGGCCGCTGCCGAGGCGCAGTGGGCGGGCACCTTGCGCAGCCTGCGCACCGATCGGGTCGACCTGCTGCAGATCCATAACCTGCGCGACTGGCAGCGACAGCTGCCTTATGCCCGTGAACTGAAGGCGCAGGGCAAGACCCGCTATGTCGGCATCACCCATTACCTGTCCAGCAGCCATGAACAGGTCGCGCAGATCGTGCGCAAGGAGCCGCTGGATTTTGTCCAGATCAATTACTCGGTAAATGCGCCCGAGGCCGCTCGCGCATTGTTGCCGTTGTGCCAGGACAAGGGCGTTGCGGTGCTGATCAATCGTGCCTTTGACGATGGCCGCCTGTTTGCCCGGGTCAAGGACATGGCCTTGCCAGACTGGGCGGCACAGGTAGGCGCAAGCAGTTGGGCGCAGCTGTTTCTGAAGTTCGCCATCAGCCACCCGGCCGTGACGGCGGTGATCCCCGCCACCGGCCGCCCCGATCGCCAGATCGACCAGCTCAAAGCCGGCCATGGTCAGTTGCTGAGCGAGGCGCACCAGCGCGCGTTGATCAAACTGTTTGGCTAGGCTCATGAGCCGTTGGCGTGAGCGGCTGGGCACCAGCCTGAACCTGCAACCTGGCGAAGGGCCGGCAGTGGCCGCCGGCCTGGTGATGTTCTTTCTGCTGTTTACCGGCTATTTCATGCTGCGCCCGGTGCGCGAAACCATGGGCATCGCCGGCGGCATCGACAATCTGCAGTGGCTGTTCACCGGCACCTTCATCGCCACGCTGGTCTGCCTGCCGCTGTTCGGCTGGCTGGCATCGCGAGTCAAACGCAAGCGCATTCTGCCGTGGACCTACGGCTTCTTTGTCAGCAACCTGGTGTTGTTTGCGGGGCTGTTTGCCGTTGACCAACAGGCGCTGTGGACGGCCCGTGCGTTCTACATCTGGTTGTCTGTGTTCAATCTGCTGGCGATTTCCCTGGCCTGGAGCGTGCTGGCGGACCTGTTTTCCACAGAGCAGGGCAAGCGCCTGTTCGGTTTGCTTGCTGCCGGAGCCAGCGCAGGGGGTTTGGCTGGGCCAGTGCTGGGAACCTTGCTGGTCGCACCCTTGGGCCACAGCGGATTGCTGTTATTGGCCAGCCTGCTGCTGCTTGGCAGCATTGCCGCGAGCGCTTACCTGCAGCACTGGCGTTCGCAGCATCCTCTGGAGCTGACTGCTGAACTGCCGCCGAACAAGCCGCTGGGTGGCAATCCGTTTGCCGGGGCGACGGCAGTCTTGCGTTCGCCTTATCTACTGGGCATTGCCCTGTTCGTGGTGCTGCTTGCCAGTGTCAGCACCTTTTTGTACTTCGAACAGGCCCGCATTGTTAGTGAAACCTTCACTGATCGGACTCAGCAGACGCAGGTGTTCGGTCTGATCGACAGCGTGGTGCAGGCGCTGGCGATTCTCACCCAGCTGTTTATCACTGGCAGGCTCGCGCGGCGGTTGGGTGTCGGCGTGCTGCTGGTTGGCGTACCGCTGCTGATGGCCCTGGGCTTCGTCTGGCTGGCCCTGGCGCCGACCTTTGCCGTGTTTGTAGGGGTGATGGTGGTACGCCGCGCTGGCGAATACGCACTGGTGCGGCCCGGTCGCGAGATGCTTTTTACGGTGCTACCGGCCGAAGCCAAGTACAAGGCCAAGAGCTTTATCGACACGGTGGTCTATCGCGGTGGCGACGCCTTGAGTGGTTGGCTCAAACGCGGCCTGGACCTCCTCGGCGAGCATCCGCAGCTGGCGATGCTGATCGGCGCAGCTCTTGCCTTGAGCTGGGCCGGGGTCGGCGGCTGGCTAGGGCGTCGGCAACGCCAGCTCGAGCAACCTGCCTAAGCGTTGCGCACTAAATAACGCCTCATCGGGCTTTTAATGCCATTGGTCCGAACCTTTCGGAAATAAAGCGAATCCGCTGTTATCGCGGCACTCCCAGCTATGTGCGGCTCATCACCGTGCATCCCAGTAGCTACGAGAGGTTACGCACCATGGACAAGAAAGACACCAACAAGACCGGCAGCCAGGGTGGAACGAAAAACCCGGGCAACTTCGCTAATGATCGCGAAAAAGCTTCTGAAGCCGGCCGTAAGGGCGGACAGAAGTCAGGTGGTGGTGAGTCCAGTGATTCCGGCCGCAAGGGCGGACGTTCGTAAGTGAAATGACGCCGCGCCGGTTCCCGCCGGCGCGGCGTTGCTGAAGGAGACAGATCATGCGCCCACGGTCTATAGCACCTACCGTTTGCCTGCTCGGCAGCCTGGCGGTACTGACCGGCTGTTTTGACCGCGACGACAGCCACCCAGCCAAAGATGCCGATGAAAGCAAGCCCTCACTGCAGATGCAGCAGCACCAGACACCCGCTCCACAACCCGCGCCTGGGCCAGAACCCATGCCGCAGGACAACAAAAACCAATAAGTGCACGAGGAATGAGTCATGACGGTGATGACCCGCAAGGCCGCCTCCATGGTTCCGGCCTTGACCACAGAAGACAGCTTCGAACAGCGCTACCGGGCACTCCTGCACGGCCACAGCGTCGACAGTGCACAATGGCTTGCCCGACAGCTCAAGCGCGCCGAGCAACTGGCGGATGATCTTCCAGCTTCGCCTGCTCAGCTCAGCGACTGGGCGGTGCGCCACAGTGCTCAGGTGGCTGCGGAGTTCGCGACTTACCTGACTCAGCGCCGCGAAGGCGGGCCACGCCGTTATTTTGCCAACCGCGCCCAGGCACTGTGGTACATCCAGCAAGTGGCTCCGACCAAAGCGGTCGATGGTGCCTGGCTGCATGGCTTTTTGCAGCACTGGCAGGACCCACGCTATCACGGCCTTATCCGTACCTTTTTAGAAGAGTTGGGTGATGGTGATCCGCGTTGCAACCACGTCCTGATCTATCAGCGCCTGCTCAGCCGCCTTGGCTGCCTGGAGTTGCTGCCACTTGTCGATGAGCGTTATCTGCAAGGTACCGTTCAACTGGCCCTGGGCGCGCACGGCGATGCCTTCGAGGCCGAGGCTATTGGCTACAACTTGGGCTATGAGCAACCACCGCTGCATCTGTTGATCACCACCTATGAACTGGCAGAACTGGGCATCGACGGCCACTACTTCCAGCTGCACGTCACCATCGACAATGCTGCAACCGGCCACGCGCACAAATCGATTCAGGCACTGCTGCAATTGCTGCCGGAAAGCGACGCCGGAGCCTACTACCAACGGGTTCGTCAGGGTTATCGGCTGAACGAGCTCGGTGAATCTGCCACCGCGCTTATCGCCAGCTTCGATCTTGAACAGGAACTGATCAGCTCGCTGGAACGCAAGCGCCTCTTCGGCCAGTTCATGCATTCCGACCATTGCCGCCTGCAGGGCCGCACCATCAATCAATGGCTGGCTGAACCAGACGGCATGGCCGGCTTCCTCGATGCGCTGCAAGCGCAAAAATGGGTTGTGCGCGGACAGGACCCGGCCGAGAGCCGCTTCTGGCGCGTCATGAAGGGCCCCACTGCACCTATGTTCGGCGTGTTCAGTGCCTATGAAAAGCAGCTGTGGTACGACTGGATCAGCGCGGACTGGCAAGGCCCGAGGATCCGCCGCGTTGCCCCCGGAAGCTGGGAGACTGGGCTGCAGCTCGACGCACCAAGCAGTATGCAGAAGCCTTCGACCGCACCGTTGGAAACGCTCATCGCCCGTATGGCAGGTAACCGGCATGCCTTGCCGGCGGGGTTGGAAGCTACCCGCGCGTACATTCGCGCTACCGGTCTTACCCAGGAGAACGCTCATTGATTGCAGCCAGCGAAGAACAGACTCAGGCTGACGAGGCCTTGTTGCAATTAGGCAAGCACCTGCGTGCTGACGGCTATCGGTTTACTTGCGTCAGCCCAGCGACTCATGCGCGTAACAATGCGCGACCTGAGGCCCAGCGCGCTTGCACACTGCGCGACATTTTTGGCTGGAGCAGGCCATTTGCTGCGGGGCTTTTGTCGGCGGACCAACTGCAGCAGCTGGCCGAGGCTCAGGTATTGGACGAGCACGGCGAGTCGCTGCGCAGCAAGGTGCGCTGGTCGACTCTGGAAGATCTGCTCCTGGTGCATTCCGCCTATCCGACCGAGGCCAGCGATGCAGTATTCTTCGGCCCGGACAGTTACCGATTTGCCCAGGTCATCCACGAGCATCTGCAGCGCTGTGCAACGCCCGTGCAGCATGCTGTAGACATCGGCTGCGGCAGCGGAGTTGGCGCGCTACTGATCGCCAGGGCGGCCCAGCATGCTCAGGTCAGTGCGGTGGACATCAACCCGCTGGCGCTGCGTTACACCACGGTTAATGCCGCCTTGGCAGGTTTGACCAATGTTTCAGTCCAGCGCAGCAATATTCTCGACGGTGTCACTGGCACGTTCGACCTGATCGTCGCCAATCCCCCTTACATGCTCGACACCCAGCAGCGCCAGTATCGCCACGGCGGCGGCTCACTCGGTGCGCAGTTGTCGTTACAGATCATCGAACAAGGCTGTGAGCGCCTCAGCCCCGGGGGCACGCTGCTGCTGTATACCGGAGTGGCCATGATCGAGGGCCGTGACCCATTGCTTGAAGCGGCACGCGCACTTTTGGCCGGGCCACGCTGGAGTTGGGTCTACCGCGAGCTTGATCCGGACGTGTTCGGCGAACAGTTGAATGAGCCAGGTTATGAGCAGGTCGAGCGGATTGCAGCAGTTGCGTTAAGCGTTACCCGAATCGGATGAACGTATGTTCAAGCCTTGTACCTTCGGCATCGAAGAAGAATACCTGCTGGTAGAAGCAGTCACCGGCAAGGTGCTGGCTGCACCTTCGCCAGTGGTGGGTAATCTCTGCCGCGAAGTCATGGGGCAGTATTTTGCCGAAGAAATGTTCCGCTGCCAGATCGAAGTCGCCTCGCCGATATTCGATCACGTGCGCCAGGCCCAGCAGTTTTTCGATGATAGCCGCCAGCGCCTGAACGAGGCGTTGGCCGAGGAGGGCGCTGCCCTCTATTGTGCCGGCAGTCACCCCAGCGCGCAGTGGCAACGCCAGCGTCCGAGGACCACCCCGCGCTACTGGCAATTATTCGATGATTACCAGCACGTGGCGCGGCGTAGCGTGCTCTCGGGGCTGCATGTGCATGTCGGCGTGCCACCTGGCTGCGATCGCATCCAGCTGATCAACCAAGTGGTGTACTGGTTGCCGATGTTCCTGCTGCTGAGTAGTTCTTCACCGCTATGGAGCGGGGAGAACACCGGCTACATGAGCTACCGCAGGGCGATTTGCGGCGAGTGGCCACATATGGGCCTGCCAGAGCCGCTGGCAGACTGGACTGCGTATCAACGCTATCGCGGGTTGCTGCAGCGAACAGGCTCGCTGGCTATCGATGGCGCATTCTGGTGGGCGCTGCGGCCATCCCAGCGCTTTGCCACTGTAGAACTGCGTATCAGTGATGGTTGCCCGCGGCTGGAAGATGCGCTGTGCATTGCGGGTTTGTTTCGCCATCTGGTGGAGTGTTGCGTCATGCCTCATTACGCTCCGGCGCCGGCCAGTCGCGAAACTCACTGGATTGCCCAAGAGAACTACTGGCGGGCCATGCGTTATGGTCGCCATGGGCAGTTCATCGGGCTTGAACAGCAACAGGCGGTATCCGCCTTGGTTTGGCTGGCGCAGCTACGCGGGCAGCACCCGCCTGACTCGGTCGATGCCGAACGGGCATTCATGCAGGCGCAGCGCATTTTGACTGAAGGCACCAGTGCTGATCGGCAGCTGGAATACCTCAAACATGCGAGATTGGCCGGGCGAGATAAACGCCAGGGGCTGCGCGAGGTGGTTGAAATGGTCGTTGCAGAAGGTCAAGGCGCCTGGCCGGCCAGAAACCTCAACCTTACTCAGCCCTGAGCCGATCTGGATCAAGCCCGTTCGCCGCGCAACCAGCGTTGGTGGTAATGGCTCAAGCGTGTCAATCCATACAGCGCACCCTGTTGCAGTACCTCGGTGCGAATTCCGAAAAAGCGCTGGGTTCGGGTGAAAACCGCCAGCGGCTCGCCGGCGAAGGCCCAGGCAAAACACAATGTTCCCGGCGCTATACCGTCGGCACTCTCTGGCCCGGCAACTCCGGTGGTGGCGATTGCAACGGTAGCGGTGCTGTCGCGCAGGGCGCCCATCGCCATTTCCCAAGCTACCGCCTCACTGGTCAATCCATAGCGCTCGATGGTGATATCGCTCACCCCCAGCAGGCGTTTTTTCGCTTCAGGCGAGTACACCACATAGCCGCTCTCGAGCACCTCGCCGGTGCCTGGGCTTTCGGCCAGTAGTGCAACCATGCGCCCTGCGGTGCACGACTCGGCAGTGGTCAGCAGCAGGTGTTGCTGCTTCAGATAATCGAGTACAGCCTGGACTTGAGCTTGCGGCATGACGGGGCACCTTGAGTGTCTTTTGCGATTGACGCTTGGTCCTGATGATTGGTTCAGAGCGCTTGGGCCAGGCCGTGCGGCATCTCGATCAAACCTTCATCTCGCCATGCAGTCATTCATATTAAGGGCCTGAAGTGGTTCAGGCCGTGGAGGTGGCTGATGAAGTTTTACTGCCTGCTGCGGGGCTGCCAATGGCGGACCCTGATCAATCACCGACAAGCCGGGCTGGAGTGTCAATGTTGCGAGCGCTGCGGTGCGCTGCGCTCATTCCAGCCTGGGCAACCCTAGCAATTTCAGGAGCTGACCATGGCCCGGGCAATCTGGAAAGGCGCGATCAGTTTTGGCCTCGTGCACATCCCCGTTTCACTCAATACCGCCGTGCGTACCGAGCGGGTCGATTTTGACTGGCTCGACAAACGCAGCATGGAGCCGGTGGGCTACAAGCGCATCAACAAGGTCACCGGCAAGGAAATCGACAAGGACAACATCGTCAAAGGCGTGGAGTACCAGAAAGGCCAATATGTGGTGATCAGTGAAGACGAGATCCGCAAGGCGCGCCCTGAGGCCACCCAAACGATCGATATCTTCTCGTTTGTCGAGGCCGGCGATATTCCCTTGCAGCACTTTGATACGCCGTACTACCTGAGCCCGGACAAGCGCGGTGGCAAGGTTTATGCGTTGCTGCGCGAAACCCTGGAAAGCACCGGCAAGGTGGCGTTGGCCACGGTGGTCTTGCATACCCGCCAGCACCTGGCGCTGTTGCGCCCGCTGGATGATGCACTGGTGATGATCACTCTGCGCTGGCCAGAGGAAGTGCGCGGCCTCGATACGCTGGAGCTGGACAAGAGCGTAACCGATATCAAGGTCGACAAGCGTGAACTGGACATGGCCAAGCGCCTGGTCGAAGACATGAGCGGGCCGTGGACGCCGGACCAATATCATGATGCGTTCCGGCAGACGATCATGGATCTGGTCGAAGAGAAGGCGAGCAAGGGCAAGATCGCCGTGGTGGAGAAGGCCGAGGGCGGCAAGGGCGAGAAAAGCGCAGATATCATCGACCTTACCGAGTTGCTCAAACGCAGCCTCGGGGGCAAGCCCGGTGCAGCCAAGAAGAAAGCGCCCGAGCCTGCCAAAACTACGGAAAAGAAACCCGCCAAGCGTACACGCAAAGCCTCCTGAGGGGCATGGGCGAGGGGTACGGTCAGTGACTCATTTCGGCCTGCAGGTTTTTCTTCCAGCCGCGCAGGTTCATCGCGCCCAGGCAGAACTGCAGTGCAATCAACGCCCAGGCCTCGATCGACCAGCCCCAGATCACCCACAACAGATTGCTGCTGATAAAGCAGCAGAAACCCATCCGCCGCCGATGGGGTCGGCGTGAACCGATGCACCAGGCGGCAATTACGGTAAGCAGCATGGCCGGCCACTGCAGAAGGTCGATCCAGTCCACCATCACTTGAGCCCCATCTTTTTGCGCATGCCAGCGGTAATTGACTGGCGCGTCTTGGCCATATCGGCCCATGGATCTTCAACCTCAGCCAAACGCTCGTGCAGGTTATTGATCGTCCATTGGTTGGCACCTTTGAGCTCGGTCAGCTCCTCACGCCAGATCGGTACCGACACTGGCAGGCCTTCGCGTGCGCGCAGGCTGTAGGCGCAGGCAGTGGTGGCGCCTTTGCCATTGCGCAGGTAGTCGATAAAGATCCGCCCGACGCGGTTCTTTGGCCCGGACACGGCGCTCAGGCGCTCGGGGAACAGCTTGGCCAGGTAATTGACCAGGGCATGGCTGAAGTCTTTGACCTCGTCCCATCCGGCGCGGCGGGTCAGCGGCACCACCACGTGGATGCCCTTGCCGCCGCTGGTCTTGAGAAATACTTTGAGACCCAGCTCATCAAGCAGGGTCAAGGTCAGCTGGGTGGCTTCCAACATGGCTTTCCAAGGCAGCGCAGGATCAGGATCGAGGTCGAGCACGAAGCGGTCTGGCTTGTCGAAATCCTTGTCGGTGGCGTTCCAGGTGTGCAGCTCGAGCGTGTTCATCTGTACCGCGCCAAGCAAGGTCTCAGGCCTGTTGATGACCATGGCCGCCTGACCAGCCTCGGCCTTGTCGTAGCCAAGCACGCCGGGTAGGTGCAGCTGGCCGGCGTTTTTCTGGAAGAACAGTTCGCCTTCCAGCCCATCCGGTGCGCGTGCCAGTGCCACTGGGCGGTCCTTGAGTTGCGGCATGAGCCAGTCGGCGACGGCGGCGTAGTACTCGGCGACTTGCCGCTTGGTGGCGCCGCTGCCGGCGTCGATCACCCGGTCGGGGTGAGTCAAGCGCAGTTCACCGAGGCTTTCATCATCGCTGGGTTTGTTAGAGGATTTCTCAGCAACGGCGGCTTTTGGCATTGCATGCTCCAGGTCGATGGCCTTGGCCGGTTTGTCGTCACGCAGACCGTGGAAAACCGCATGGCGCACACTGCCGTCGCGGGTGATCTGTGCGTAGGCGATTTCGGCCAGCAGTTTCGGTTTGAGCCAATGCACGCCACGCGCATCTGCGCCCGTTGGAGGTTTGGCGAGCGCCGGCTTGGCGACTTCGAGAGGTTTCAGGCGTGCATGGATGCTGGCCAACGTCGTTGCAGTAAAGCCGGTGCCCACCTTGCCGGCATAGCGCAGCTCACCGCTGGGCTTGTCGTGCAGGGCCAGCAGCAAGGCGCCAAACCCGCTGCGGCTGCCTTTGGGATCGGTATAGCCGACGATCACGAACTCCTGGCGCAGCTGGCACTTGAGCTTGATCCAGTCATTGCTGCGTCGGCCTGAGTAGACGCTGTCGGCTCGCTTGCCGATCAGCCCTTCAAGTTCCAGCTTGCAGGCACTCTGCAGCAGCGATTCGACCGGCTCGTCGAAGTCGGCTGAGTACTTGAGACAGTCCCGCTCATTGTGCTCAAGCAGCTGGCGCAACGCCTCACGGCGATCTTGCAGCGGCACCTGACGCAGGTCTTCGCCACCCAGGAACAGAAGGTCGAACAGGTAATAGGTAATCTGCTCGTCGTTCTGCGTATCGAAGGCATTCTGCAATGCCTGAAAGTCCGCAGCGCCCTGTTCGTTGGCTACCACCATTTCACCATCGAGCCAGGCTTGCTTCAGCTTGAGCGTGCGCAGCGCCTCGACCTGGTGGGGCATCTTCGCGCTCCAGTCGTGGCCATTGCGAGTAAACAGGCGGACATCATCGCCGTCGATCCGGGCGAGGATGCGATAGCCGTCGAACTTGACCTCGTAGCGCCAGTCGCCGGCAGGCGCGGCATCGACAAGAGTTGCCAGCTGAGGCTGCAGTTTTTCAGGTAGCTCCGCTTTGGTTTTGCTGGCGCTGCGCTTGGCAGCAGGCGGTGCTTTCCTGGCCGTTTTGGCGGGAGACTTTGCTGCTTTGCGCGGCACCAGTGTGCGGTCACTGATCACGCTGTCAGGCAGAGCCTCGACGATGCTGTATTCGTCTTCACTACGGGTATCGCCGTCATGCGATTTGACCAGCATCCATTGTTCTTTCTTGCCTACCAGACGAGTACGAAACAGATTCCACACGCCTGAGAGTTTTTCGCCCTGCAGGCGGAAGCGCAGTTTGCCCTTGGCGTAGGCAGCTTGTGCGTCACCTTCGGGCTCCCACACACCACGGTCCCAGACAATCACGTCGCCGGCGCCATAATGGCCGTCGGGGATATTGCCTTCGAATTCGGCGTAGTCCAGCGGATGGTCTTCGACATGCACAGCGAGCCGGCGCACTTTGGGGTCCAGTGAAGGGCCTTTGGGAATTGCCCAGCTCTTCAGGGTGCCGTCCAGTTCCAGGCGGAAATCGTAGTGCAGGTGGCTGGCATCGTGTTTCTGGATGCAGTACTGCAATGCCTGTGGCTTTTTGCTGCGGCGTGACTTGCCGGCGGGTTCGGGGGTGGCGTTGAAATCACGTTTGCGTTGATATTCCTGCAGGGGTTCGCTCATCTCGGGCTCCTGTTCAAATCCCAGGCTCTCTGAAGTTGGGAGGCGAGGGCGGCGCAGGGAGTTCCATCTGTGACGGGCGGGGGGATATCAACGGCTGCGAGGATTTGGTCTGCACCTGATAAACAAATTTGAGTCATCTGCGAACCGGGGTGGTCGACTTTATGAACCCACCTGATGGAGAGCGCACATGGCTCAGCCTAACGACCCGAAAACCCGCACGCCTGCCGAGATCGACGATATTCAGGATCGGATGGGCAGTGTGCACGAGCTGGACTTCAGCGACCGCGACGATGAGCGCCAGGGCAGGGCCGGCGACGAGCGCTCACTGGCTGAAGTCGAACATGACTTCCCGCCAGAGCGTGTGGCCGAAAGCGGCATGACCGGTGGCGAGGCTCTGACCGAGAGCCTGCACGAAGACAACGTGACCTTGGACGACCTGAGCCCAGACACCTTGTTCGATCAGACCGGCGCTCGCGACCCGCACGAGCCAGGTGATGGTGGAGACCCGGCCGACCAAGTCTTGCGTGAAGTAGACGCCGAGGAAATCGGCGGCGGCTTTGGCCTCGACGAAGCAGAGCTGGCGCGCTCAGCGCCGCTGGATGGCGAGCCATGGACCGATGAGGTCTCACCTGTAGACGATGAAGCATCCAATCGGAGCCGCGAATCATGACCGAACTACGCTGTGCATGCCTTGACTGCGCTTGCACGATCAACGCCAATACCCTCCTGCAAGACGGCAAGGGCTACTGCTGCGAAGCCTGCGCCAGCGGTCACCGCAATGGCGAGCCTTGTCGCATGGGCGACTGCAAATGCGGCGAGACTGCGCAACCGAATGAGAGCAATGTCGACAACGCCCTTGATGAGACTTTCCCGGCCAGCGATCCCATCTCGCCCTGAGCCGTCCTGAAATCGGCCCCGGTGTGGCTCGAGGCTGCTGCAGGTAGAGCAGCTTCGGGCCGTGCCGGGGCCGACCTGTGTCCGGAAGCCTCTAGTGGGTCTGCCAGATACCGTTGCTGCGTTCGCAGTCCGTGCGCGCCTGGCCCAGGCTAGGCGTGTCGTAGTAGTAAGTGATCACCCGGGCCTCCTTGCCGATCGCTGGCCGCGTGGCGGGTTCATCGCGGCCCATCGACTTGGGATTGGCCAGGGTTTCCTGGGTCAACTGGGCAATACAGCTACCGACACTGCCTTCGGCGCATTTGGCGACTTTGCGCTTGTCGGTGCTGAGCATCTCCTTGCTCTCGTTGCTGCACGACCAGTCGATGGCCTCGGCGGGCATGTTGCTGTAGCTGTAGCAGGTGTGGCCTTCGACAGGCTTGACTGCCTCGCTGGAGGAGCGGGTCACGACGTCGCAGGCCTCAGCCAGCACGTGACTGCTGGCCAGGCATGCACCGAGTAAAAGCAAGGCACGGATACACATGGTTTGTCTCCCGGGCCTTGGCCTTTACGGTCGGCCGCTTTTGTTGACGCTCAGGTTTTGTGCAATTGCGCTTTGTCCTGCTGGCGCAGGGCCTTGGCGCGTTTCTCCAGAATCAGATAAGCGATCACCGCCAGCACCAGCGGTATCAGGTAATACAGGGTGCGATAGCCGAGTAGTCCGGCGACCAGGCTGCCCTGGCTGAGCTGGCCTTGCAGCAGGGCCAGGAACACCGTTTCCAGCACTCCGAGCCCGGCCGGGATGTGCGCCACCACGCCCGCCACACAGCTGATCAGCAATACACCGAGAATGGACGGATAGAACAGATCACCCGGCAGCAGCCAGTAGATCAGCACCGCCATCAGCGCCCAGTTGCTGGCGCCCAAGGCAACCTGACACAGCGCCAGGCGCAGCGAGGGCAGGGTGATCTCGTGCTTGCGGATATGCCAGGTGCGGCGTTTGGCGTAACCGCAGGCCAGCACGTAACCGACCGATACGGCGATCATCAGCACACCGATGAGCTGCAGCCCGGTAGCGCCCACCGACCAGCTCTCAGGCAGCTTGACCAGGCGCATGGCAAACACGCTGCCGGCCAGCAGCATGTAGCCCATCCAGTTGGTCAGCAAACCCAAGGTGAGGATGCGCGTGATGGTGGCGTTATCCAGCCCCAGCCGCCCGTACAGGCGGTAGCGCAGAGCAACGCCGCCGACCCAGGTGGTGAAGTTGAGGTTGAACGCATAGCAGACGAAGGCCACCGGCAGCACCTGCCGAGCAGGCAGCTTGTGGCCGGTGTAGGCGCGCCCGAGCAGATCGTAGCTGGCGAACACCAGATAACTGCACAGGGCCAGGCCCAAACCGACGATCAACGTGCCAGGCTTGTAGGCCAGCAGCGACTGGCGGACTTCATTCCAGTCGAGGTTGCGTGCCAGGTAGTACAGCAATACCGGGATCATCAGCATGAACAGCAGGGTGAACAGGCGCTTGCCCCAAGTGAGCCAGGTTTTCCGTTCCATCAGGTATTGCCCTCACGCAGTTCACCTTGGGTACTGACTTCAGGTTGCAGCGATTTCAGGCGTTGCCGATGGGCTGGCAGCACCCCGGCAATCCGCGGGAAGTATCGGGTCAGGTGGAAGCCGGCAAAAATCAATGGGGCTCGCCACCAGTAGCCACGAATCATCCGCTCAAGGGTGACGGCCTTGCAGTGATTGCCGGCCAGTTGGCTGAGGTGCTCGTACAGTTGCTGGTTAAACGCACGATCCTTGATCAGCAGGTTGGCTTCCAGATTGAACGCAAGGCTCAGCGGGTCGAGGTTGCTCGAGCCGACTGTCGACCATTCGTCATCGACCAGGGCAACCTTGCCGTGCAATGGGCGCTGGCAGTATTCGTGAATCCGCACGTTGTCGCGCAGCAGGTAGTTGTAGAGCAACCGCGACAGCGCGCGCACCCAACGCATGTCTGGTTGCCCTTGCAGAATGAGCGTTACCTCGATGCCACGGCGAGACGCATTGCGTAGCTCGCGCAACAGCCTGTAGCCGGGGAAGAAATACGCATTGGCGATGAGGATGCGCTTGCGCGCACCGCGTATGGCCTGCAGATACTGCTCTTCGATATCGTTGCGGTGCTTGCGGTTGTCACGCTCGACCAGCACCGCGCGCACCGACCCCGCCGGCTCGGTCACCGGCTTGACCCGCTTGGGTTCGGCCAGCACCGGCTTCATCAGCCTGATACTCGAGGCGTGCACCTGGGCGACCACGGGACCGGTGACTTCCACCGCGTAATCCTGCTTGGCCATCGGCCCGAAGTCGCCCAGGTGATCGGCGCTGTAATTGATCCCGCCAATGAACGCCCGCTCAGCGTCGATCACCACGATCTTGCGGTGTAGGCGATGGAACAGGTTGGTGCGCATGCCAGCCACTTTCGGCTGCGGATCGAAGGCGTGGAAGCGCACACCCGCTTCGGTCATCGCTGCGATGAACGCATCGGGCAGCTCGCCGGTGCCGTAGCCGTCAGCCACCAGTTCGACGCGCACGCCGCGCTGGGCAGCCTCGATCAGCACCCGCTGCAGCTGTTGGCCAACCTTGTCATCGAAGATGATGAACGTCTCGAGCAGGATTTCCTCCTGCGCTTGGCCCATTGCCTCGAAGACACGGGGGTAAAACTCCTCGCCATTGATCAGCAACTGCACAGTGTTGCCTTCAGTCCAGGATAACGTCATAGGCTGATCTCCGCGGCCAGGGGGGCATGGTCGGACAGATGCGACCATGGGTATTTGGATAGCACCTGCGCCGAGCGTGGCAGGGCATTGCGTAGGTAGATGCGGTCCAGCCGCAGCAGCGGCAGGCGTGCCGGGAAGCTGCGCGCAGGCATGCCGAAGCGGTCGCCAAAGGCCTCGACCAGGTGCTCGCTGAGCACGCTGTCGGCCTTGAGGCGCCAGTCGTTGAAGTCGCCGGCGACGATCACCGGCGCTTTGGCCGGCAAGCTGTCGAGCAATTCCAGCAACAGCTGCACCTGGCGTTGGCGGTGAGCCTCACGCAGGCCCAGATGAACACACACCGCATGCACCTGATCATGGCCAGGCACCTGCAGGCGGCAGTGGAGCAGGCCGCGCTCTTCATTACCGTCAATCGAGACGTCCAGATTTCGGTGCTCGACGATGGGGAATTTGGACAGCAACGCGTTGCCGTGGTCGCCATGGGGATACACCGCATTGCGCCCGTAGGCGAACTGCGACCACATGCTGTCGGCAAGAAACTCGTATTGTGGCGTGGTTGGCCAGGTCGGATGGCGCTCGGCATGTTGCAGATGAGTACCATGTACTTCTTGCAGAAACACCAGATCGGCGCCGGTACTGCGTACCGCTTCGCGCAGCTCGGGCAAGATGAAGCGCCGATTGAAGAAGGTAAAACCTTTGTGCACGTTGATCGTCAGCACGTTAAGGCCATGCACGGCAGTAACGCTGCCGACGCTGCAGCGCGCTTCGTGTAGCGGTTGGTTCATAGATCCACCTGCGGTTCGACGCCCGGCTCGGTGACCAGTTCGCCATCGAGCTTGAGCTTGGATAACAGACGCCGTGCGTCATAAGGGGCATGGACTTTCTGGTCGTTGTCGAAGTAGCAGTAGACGTCGCGCTGGGCGCGCTTGCGCGGTGCGCAGGGCACCACTAGACGAGCGTCTTGCGCCTGGCCACCTTGGCTCCAGGCTTCGATGCGCTGGCGCCAACGGCGCAGGGCGCGTGCGGTATAGCCGCTGCTGTACAGCTCGACATCGCCATGCAGGCGCATATAGACAAAATCTGCGGTCACGTCCTCGACATACGGCCATTTGCCGGCGCTGTCGGCGACAACCAGGGCAATGTTGTGTTTACGCAGCAGTTTGATGAAGGCGGCGCAGAGGAAACTCTCGTGACGGATCTCGATGGCGTAACGCAAGGGGACATTACCGGTGATGGCGGTCGCGCCATTGCCGCGCAGGCGTTCGGCGCACTGCTCGGCACAGCGGCAGGCGGCCCGGCGATCGCGCGGGAGCTGCTCGAAGAAAGCTTTGAAGCGTTCTTCATCGAACTTCATCGTGGCCGGGAACTGCCACAGCATCGGACCAAGCTTGTCACCCAGCATCAGTGGGCCGGAGGCGAAGAAATTCGCCAGCGGCTCTTCGATATCCTTGAGCCGGCGGGTATGGGTGATATAGCGCGGGGCCTTGACCGAGAAGATGAAGTCGTCTGGTGTTTCATCGCGCCATTGCGCATATCGTGCTGGGGTTTGCAGCGCGTAGAAAGAGCCGTTGATTTCAATGCTGTTGACTGCTCGTGACGCAAACGCGAGTTCATCCTTATGGCGCAAGCCTTCCGGGTAGAAGTCCTTGCGCCAGGGGCTATAACGCCATCCGGATATGCCGATGCGAATGTCGCTCACGGTGGAGTCCTTGTGCAGAATCGGTCTTTTACTGCGACCTCTGCGTGAGCGTCAGGGTTCAGCGTGGGTTGACCAGTGGGCGCTTTAGTACGCAGCGCCACCAGCAATTTTGAACTTTGCCGCGCTTGACGATTCCACCTTGATATATGCACCGGCATCCAATGCCCGCCACCTCCGGAGGCACGCATGGCCCGTCACATCATTCACTTCACCGGCCCGATCACATCTTCGACCTGCGGTAACCTGATCAATACCTGTTCACGAGCCCTCAACCAAGGCGCGCAAACACTTCAGTTGAACATCGCCACCATGGGCGGTGACTGCAGTTACGGTTTCACGCTGTACAACTTTCTGCGCTCGTTGCCGGTACTGGTGCATACGCACAACCTCGGCACGGTCGAATCGATGGGCAATATTCTGTTTCTGGCGGGTGAACAGCGCACGGCCTGTCGCATGAGCAAGTTTCTGTTTCACCCATTCCACTGGACGCTGCACGGCTCAGTCGACCACGCACGTATGTCCGAGTACGCCATGAGCCTTGATTACGACTTGCGGTTCTACGCGCAAATAGTTGCGGAGCGCACGGCTGGCGCTGAGCAACCATTGGATATAGAGCACTATTTGCTGGCCAAACCACGCATCTTGAGTGCTGAGGAGGCAATAGCGGGCGGCCTGATCCACACTATCGATGAGCTGCCGATCAGTATCGACTCGGTTCAATGGAGCGTTCACGCCTGAAATTTTGCAGGGCGGTATTTGGCGCCGCTGGTCAGTCGCAGCGAATGTTGATGGAGCCGATCCCATTTGGGCCGGCTCGTAACTACTAAGCAGCTGCACTTGGAGGCGACAAATATGCGCGCATTGACCTTTCACGGCGCTGGAGATGTCCGGGTTGATACTGTGGCTGACCCTGGCATTCAAGAGAAGGACGACATTCTGCTGCGAGTAACCGCCACTGCCATCTGTGGCTCCGATCTGCACCTGTATCACGGCAGGATACCTGCGCTCGAAGAGGGCGATATTCTCGGCCATGAGTTCATGGGGATCGTTGAGGACGTTGGCAGCGACGTGACCGCGGTTCAGCGGGGAGATCGGGTAGTCATCCCGTTCGTGATTGCCTGCGGCAGCTGCTTTTTTTGCCAAAATGACCTGTTTGCCGCTTGTGAGACGACCAATACCGGACGCGGGGCGATCCTCAACAAGAAGTTGATCCCCTCCGGTGCGGCGTTGTTTGGCTATAGCCACCTGTATGGCGGCATTCCCGGCGGCCAGGCCGAGTATGTACGGGTGCCGAAGGCCAATGTCGGTCCCTTCAAGGTGCCAGGCACGCTGAGCGATGACAAAGTTCTGTTCCTGTCAGACATTCTGCCCACCGCCTGGCAGGCAGTGACCAATGCGGGAGTTGGCCAGGGTTCTTCCCTGGCTATTTATGGGGCAGGTCCGGTAGGACTGCTGAGTGCTGCGTGCGCACGCATGCTTGGGGTCGAGCAGATTTTCATGGTCGACAAACATGCCTATCGACTTGACTACGCCAAGCGCGCCTACGGCGTGATTCCGATCGATTTTGATCATGACGACGACCCTGCTGACACCATCATTCGCCAGACCGCAGGCATGCGCGGCGTTGACGCGGCCATTGATGCAGTGGGTTTTGAGGCCAAGGGCAGTACTGCTGAATCGGTACTGACGGCGCTGAAGCTTGAAGGCAGCAACGGCAAGGCGCTGCGCCAGTGCATGGCAGCAGTGCGCCGTGGTGGCGTAGTCAGTGTGCCCGGCGTATATGCCGGCTTCATCCATGGCTTCTTGTTCGGTGATGCATTCGACAAAGGCCTGACCTTCAAGATGGGCCAAACTCACGTACAACGTTTCCTGCCTGAACTGCTCGAACATATCGAAGCAGGACGGCTCAATCCCGAAGCAATCATCACCCATCGCCTCAGCCTGGAAGATGCAGTGCGCGGCTATGAGATGTTCGACGAACAGCAAGAACGCTGCCGCAAGGTCGTATTGACCCCAGGTGTTGCCACAGACCCGGTAACCAATGGGCGGCTTGGACCCGCTGCGAGCAGCTGAGAGGAGTAGTAATGACGGAACGCATCATCACATCGGTCACCAGCGAGGATCTTGTTCCGCCGCCGCAGGGGGTAACATTCGAAACCCCCCGCGAGCGGTTGGAGTTCTACCGCCGAGAAATCCAGTTCGAGACCACGATTCTTGCCAACCGCACAGATGCTTATCTGTCGGCACAGTCTTTTCTGGTAATTGCCTATGCGTCCTGTATGGCCAACGGCAATCCCAGCTGGGGCAGGCTTTTTACTCTGGTTGTGCCTGCGTTTTTGGCATTGCTGGGCATCATCAGCTCACTCAACGCCTGGCCTGGAATTCGCGCCTCGTACAGCATCATCGACCACTGGCATTTCAAGCAAAGTCACCTGTTGCACAACGAGCCAAGCATGGGCTTTGCATACGATGATTGGCCGTTGTTCAGCGAGTCTGAGTCAACCCATCGTGGTTACCGCAAATCGCTGATGTTTTCGATCCGGACGCCGTGGTTGTTCCTGATTTTCTGGGTCTTGCTGGGTGGATTCGGCCTGCTGCTGCAGCTCGACCCTGCCGGTGCCTGAACGCATGCGGGGTCGCCGCAAACCGTTTATGTGCTTTGTTCGACAAAATTTTGAATCTTCGTGATCCCACCGGTTCCACTAGTTGTCATCCATGGAGAAGAGGAGGCCCCCTGCGATGCCTACCCCAGAGCTGTATATCGTCGATTACAAGCTGCACGGTAAAACGCGCAGCTTCATCATCCGGCTGGATCGGATGGATAACGCCGAGGCTTGGCACTGGGCTAGTTGTGACGCCGGTATTGGCATTATTCCCAAGTTTGGTCGTGAAAAGATTCGCAAGGTCAGCAGGCCCATGGCCGAACGATACGGGATCAGTGAAGTGAGCTGGAGGCCATCGGGTGGCAAACCAGCCTCCAGTGCCGGTGCCAACCAGTCGATGCTGCCTACTGCCTGAACAAGCGGTAGCCAGCAGTTACTGTCGGGCTGTCTGAGCAAAGCCGCTCCTGATTGGGAGCGGCTTTGTTTTGTCTGCTGGAAGTCTACGGCCAGGTCAGGCGCCTGATTCAGGATCACTGGCGGGGACGCCAGGGCGCTCGTCCGGGTCAGTCAAGTTAGGGTCAGCATCTGGGTCGTCTGCTTGCCCATCGGGGCGGTCCGGGACCAATTCTGGCCAATCGTCTTCAACACTGCCGCCACCCATTATCATTTGCTCGCGCATGATCATTCCCTCGGCTGAATAAAAAAGGCCTGCCAGCAGGCAGGCCAAGCACAGGAGTGAGGGGTGACGCCGTTGCACCACCCTCAGTAGTTATGAGCGCTGTGGGCGGGTAGCAGTCGTTTGCAAAGGGCGGTTCCCCGACCAATGGCGGTTACTGCTCCTGACCCTGGCGCAGGCGCATGCTGAGCAGCGCAGCCAGAACCAGCATCGAAGCAATGATCCACAAGCCATTGCGGGTGCTGCCGGTTGCTTGCTCGATCAAGCCCATCACCGATGGGCCGACAAAGCCCCCGAGCAAACCGCAGGTCGTGACAAATGCCAGCCCGGCAGCCAGCGCATTGCCGCTCAAGCGACTAGAGGGGAAGACGAAGATGACCGACTGCACCACGAACAGCATCAATGCCGTCAGCGAGAACCCGATCAGGCCAATGAACGAGTTGGCTACCGAAGCCAGCAGCAGCCCGGCGGCCATGGTCAGCAGGCCGAAGAACAGCAGCGTGCGGCAACGGTTTGGTGAAGTGGCAAGGCGTGGCAGGGTTGCCGCGCCAATTGCAGCAGCGATCCACGGCACTGACGTGAGCAGGCCAATCTGCAAGGGCGACAGTGCGCCGTAAGTGCCGATGATCCCGGGCAGGAAGAAGATCACGGTGTAGATAGTGATCTGATGCACAAAGTACACGGCGATCGCCAGCCAGATCTGCTTGTCGCGAAACATCTGCGACAGCTTGCTCTGCTGCGGTGCAGCGGCACGTTCAGCCGCCAGCCGGCGCTCGATGTCCTGCGCATCAGCGGCCGATAACCACGGCGCCGAACTCGGCCCATCGGGCAGCTTTTTCCAGACGACATACGCCAGCGCTACGGCGGGCAAGCCTTCAAGCACGAACAACCACTGCCAACCATGCCAGCCGAGCACGCCGTCCATTTCCAGCAAGGCACCGCCCAGCGGCCCGCTGAGGATGTTGGCCAGGCACACGCCGAGCAGGAAATAGCCCGTGGCGCGGGCGCGTTGCTCACGGTCGAACCAGTAGGTCAGGTAGAGCATGACGCCGGGAAACAGCCCCGCCTCGGCGACGCCCAGCAGCAGGCGCATGACGTAGAACGAAGTCTCACCCTCGACGAAAGCCATGCCGGCAGACAGCAGGCCCCAGGTGATCATGATGCGTGTAATCCAGAAGCGCGCGCCGACCCGTTGCATGATCAGGTTGCTCGGCACCTCGGCCAAGGCGTAGGTCAGGAAGAACAGACCCGCGCCCAGCCCATACGCAGCAGCCGACAAGCCGAGGTCAACGCCCATGCTGGCCTTGGCCAAGGCGATGTTGGTACGGTCGAGAAAACTCATTACATAGACGATGACCAGCAGTGGCATCAGTTTGCGCAAAAGCAGGCTGTTCAGGCGCTGATCAGCCGCAACAGCAGGCGCGGCGGCCGCTGTCGGTTGTGTGAGGATTGTCATTGTTTTTTCCCCGAAAGCTATAAGTAACAGCGCGCCGCGGTGGTGCGTCGCGCTGCGGTAGGTCAATCAACCACGCTGGATGTCCAGCCAGACTGCGCCGTCGGGATATTGGTAACGTTCCAGGGTCTCGGCGTGCATTTCAATGCTGTAGCCCGGGCGCTGCGGCGGCATGTAGCGGCCGCGGCGGATCACCACGGGGTCGATGAAGTGTTCATGCAGATGGTCGACGTACTCCAGCACCCGGTTGTGCAGCGAGGCGGAAACGGCGATGTAGTCGAACAGCGCGATGTTCTGCACATACTCGCACAGGCCAACACCGCCGCCGTGCGGGCACACCGGCACGTCGTACTTGGCAGCCATCAGCAGCACGATCAGCACCTCGTTGAGGCCGCCCAGGCGTGCTGCATCGAGCTGACAGAAGTCCAGCGCGCCGGCCTGGAACATCTGCTTGAACATCACCCGGTTGTGGCAATGCTCGCCGGTGGCGACTCCAATCGGCGCGATGCGCTGGCGGATCGTGGCATGGCCAAGAATGTCATCGGGGCTGGTTGGTTCTTCGATCCACAGCGGGGCAAAGGCTGCCAGCCGGCGCATGTTGCTGACAGACTCCTCGACGCCCCAGACCTGGTTGGCGTCCATCATCAAGGTCCGCTCCCAGCCGATCTCGTCACGCAGGATGCTGGCGCGGCGAATGTCTTCTTCCAGGTCGGCGCCGATCTTCTGCTTGATATGGGTCCAGCCGTTTTCGACCGCTTCACGTGCCAGGCGGCGCATCTTCTCTTCGCTGTAGCCGAGCCAGCCGGGCGCGGTGGTGTAGCCGGGGTAACCTTCGCGAAGCATCTGCGCCTCGCGCTGGGCCTTGCCCGGCACCTGGCGGCGGAGCAGGGCGATGGCTTCTTCCGGGGTGAGCACGTCGGTGACGTAGCTGAAGTCCAGGCACGCGACCAGTTGCTCGGGGCTCATGTCGGCCAGCAGCTTCCACACTGGCTTGCCTTCATGTTTGGCCCACAAGTCCCACACGGCGTTGACGATGGCGGCAGTGGCCAGGTGGATGACGCCTTTTTCCGGCCCCAGCCAGCGCAGTTGGCTGTCACCCACGGTGAAGCGGTGCCAGAAACCACCCATGTCTGCGGTGATCTCTTCCAGGGTCTGGCCGACAATCAGCGGCGCCAACGACTGCACGGCAGCGGCGCAGATCTCGTTGCCGCGGCCAATGGTGAAGGTCAAGCCGTGGCCTTCGAGCTCGCCGGCATCGGTGTGCAGCACGACGTAGGCGGCCGAGTAGTCAGGCGCGCTATTCATGGCATCGGAGCCGTCCAGTGACAGCGAAGTCGGGAAGCGAATGTCGCGAACGCTCAGGTGGGTAATGCGTATGCTCATGGCGGTCTCTTGTTCTGGGTTACCTCTGGAGACCTGACTGTAGGTTGCCGAGCGATACAGGCATAATCGCTAATTCCTAACTATGGATATCAGAATTGATATGCCTCAGACCCCAGCAGACACCTCGCAGGCGCCGCGCAGTCTTGGCCCGCTGAAGATCTCCAGCCGTCAGATAATCCTCCTCAACGCTTTGGGCGAGTTCGGCAACCTGCGCCGCGCTGCTGCGGCCATGCACACCACCCAGCCTGCTGCGAGCCTGCTGCTGCAACAGCTCGAGGAGCGCCTTGAAGTGCGCCTGTTCGAGCGCCTGCCGCGTGGCATGCAGCCAACCCTGTACGGCGAGGTGATGATTCGCTACGCGCAAAGTGCGCTGCACGAGTTCGAGCACGCCCAGGCGCAGATCGCCGAGCTTGCGCGTGGCGCCGCCGGGCTGGTGCGGGTCGGCAGCGTAATGGGGCCGGTGCCGGGCTTGCTGACCAAGGCTGTGCTGGCCTACAAGCGCGACCACCCCAAGGTGCGCATCTCGCTTGAAGTGGGTACCAGCGATACCTTGCTGCCGGCGTTGCTGCGTGGTGACTTCGACCTGGTGGTGGGGCGCTTGCCGGATCAGAGCGACAGCCAGGATCTCAATATCGAGTTGTTCGAGGGCGGTGAGCAGATGCGCGTGATCGCCCGCGCTGGCCACCCGATGGCGGCAGCGAGCACATTGCAGCTGGCTGATCTGGTCGCGTTGACGTGGATCCTGCACCCGATCGGCAGCCCGATGCGGCGGCGGGTCGAAAGTGCGCTGCAGGCCGGGGGGATGGTGCAATCGCTGGACATCGTCGAGACTGCGTCGATTCTGGCGACCACCGCCATGCTGGAGGCGTCCGACATGATCGCCGTGGTGCCCAACGATGTCGCCGCGCATTACGCCCAGTACGGCATGGTCGCGATCCTGCCGGTGGAGCTGCCGATCAGCCTGGCCAATCTGGGCCTGCTGACGCTGCGTTCACGGCCGCGCTCGGTGGCACTGGAAACGTTGCTGCAGTACCTGCGAGCCCCACAATAGCCATGTTTGTCTACCTGCCTGAGGCCGTTTTCTGATGCCGTCCGACATCATCCACTCCAGCTTTTGCAACTGGCTGCGCTTCAAGCACCTGGTGCTGATCGACAGCCTGGCCCGTACCCGCAACATGCACGCCACCGCCAACCTGATGAACCTGAGCCAGCCGGCGTTGAGCAAGATGCTGCGCGATCTCGAGGAGCAGTTTGGCTTTGCTCTGTTCGAGCGCCTGCCGCGCAGCATGCCGCCGACCGAGCTTGGCGAATACGTGGTCAAGTACGCCCAGGGCGCATTGGTTGAGTCGCAGCAGTTTGTCGACCAGCTCAACCGCCTGCGCAAGGGCGGCCACGGGTTTATCCGGGTGGGCGGGATTTTTGCCTCGACGCCGCGGGTGCTGCCGCAGGCCATTGCTGCGATCAAAGCACGTAGCCCGTTGCTGTCGATCGAGGTGGTGGAGCATTCCAGTGACCACCTGCTGACGATGCTCGAGCAGAACAAGCTCGACATCATGGTCGGCCGTTTCACCGAGGAGCGCTTCAGCCAGGTGTTCGACTTTCAGCCGTTGGAACCTGAACCGTTTGCCTTGGTGGTCAACAGCAGTCACCCGCTCAATCAGCTGGCCAGCACGCCGCTCGAAGCGCTCGCGGACTGGCCGTGGGTGCTGTACCCGCTGGGTACGCCGCTGCGCGGGCGGCTTGAGCAGGCCTTCAAGGTGGCCGGCATTGCCACACCCGCCGATAGCGTTGAGACCATTTCAATGCCGATGTTCCTGCAATTGCTGCAGTCGGCACCGATGATCGCCATGCTGCCGCGCTCGATGGTTGCCGCGCAGCTGAGCAGCGGCCTGTTCAAGGAACTGCAGAGCCCGCTGCATCTATCGCCGCTGGAGTACGGCGTGATCACCCGTAAGGATCAGCCGCCAACCGGCTCTGCGCGAGAATTCATCGATATCCTGCTGGAGTTTGCCCAGCAGCGGCGCATGGAGGAGGGCAGCGGTAGCGATTTCTAAACGAGGGGCGATTTGACGTATTGATAACCCCAGGTTATCGGCTGATCGGTTCATCTCATTGGGAATTATCGGTAAGGCTTCATACAGTGGTGGCAGATTCGCCCGGCAGCAAACGGGCGACGCCATAACAAGAAGTCAGCCGTACCCTGAGAGGTCCCATGGAACTGATTGCCCGCTGCGCCGACCCTGCGGTCATCCGCCTCAACCCGCTGGACAACGTCCTGATTGCACGCCAGGCGCTGCCTGAAGGCCTTGAGCTGGATGGCGAAGCGATCACCGTGCGCCAACCCATCCCGTCGGGGCACAAAGTCGCTACCGAGCGTTTGGAGCAGGGCCAGCCACTGCGCCGTTACGGCCAGATCATAGGTTTCGCCTCGCAAACCATCGAACCTGGCGATCACGTCCATGTGCACAACGTGCAGATGGGCGACTTCTCCCGCGACTATGCCTTTGGCGTCGATGCACGCAGCCTGGCTGCTACTGAAGCAGTGTTTCAGGGGATTGTGCGCGGCGACGGCCGCGTCGCCACACGCAACTACATTGGCATCCTTACCTCGGTGAATTGCTCGGCAACCGTCGCCCGGGCAGTGGCTGATCATTTCCGCCGCGATATCCACCCCGAGGCGCTGGCCGACTACCCGAATATCGACGGTGTGGTCGCCCTGACCCACGGTGCCGGTTGCGCAGTGGACCCCAGTGGCGAAGCGCTGGGTCTGTTGCGCCGTACCTTGGCAGGCTATGCGATACACCCCAATTTCGCCGCTGTGCTGATCATTGGTCTGGGCTGTGAAACCAACCAGATCGAGAGTCTGCTGGAAACCCAGGGCCTGAAAGCCAGCGAGCAACTGCGCACCTTCACTATCCAGGGCATCGGCGGCACCTCAAAGACCATCGCCGCCGGCATCGAGCAGGTCAAGACGCTGCTGGCCGACGCCAATCGGGTCAAACGTGAGCCAGTCAGTGCGCGGCACCTGGTCGTTGGCCTGCAATGCGGCGGTTCCGATGGTTACTCCGGGATCACCGCCAACCCGGCACTGGGTAATGCCGTTGACCGCCTGGTCGCGGCCGGCGGCACCGCGATCCTGTCGGAAACACCGGAGATCTATGGCGCCGAGCACCTGCTGACGCGCCGGGCGGTGAGCCGTGAGGTCGGCGAGAAGCTGATCGCACGCATTCATTGGTGGGAAGACTACTGCCAGCGCATGAACGCCGAGCTCAACAACAACCCTTCGGCGGGTAACAAAGCAGGAGGGCTGACCACCATTCTGGAGAAATCCCTCGGCGCGGTGGCCAAGGCCGGCTCGAGCAATCTGGTCGACGTCTATCAATACGCCGAGGCGGTGCGCGCTCAAGGCCTGGTGTTCATGGACACCCCAGGTTATGACCCGGTCTCCGCCACCGGCCAGGTCGCCGGCGGCGCCAACCTGATTGCCTTCACCACCGGCCGCGGCTCGGCCTACGGCTGCGCGCCTGCGCCGTCGATCAAGCTGGCCACCAACAACCGGGTGTTCGAGCACCAGGAAGAGGACATGGACGTCAACTGCGGCGGCATCGCCGACGGCTCCACCAGCATCGAAGAACGCGGTGCCTACATCTTTCAACAGATGCTGCGCATCGCCTCGGGTGAGCGCAGCAAGAGCGAACAGCACGGCTACGGGCAGAACGAGTTCGTGCCCTGGCAGATCGGTGCCGTGACCTGACTGCCAGCCCCCTTCATCTTTCGAGGCGACTTTTTATGCACGTTAACGGATTCAACTTCATCGGCGGCCAGCGCAGCGCACTTGGCGACACCCTGGTCTACAGCATCGACGCCCATACCGGCGAGCAGCTAGCGGGCGGCTTTCATCAAGCGACCTTGACCGAGGTCGACAACGCCGTGGCAGCGGCCAGTGCCGCGTTCCCACCGTTTCGCAATTTGCCGGCAGTACGCCGCGCAGAGTTTCTTGAGGCGATCGCCGACGAGCTCGATGCCCTCGGTGAAGACTTCGTCAACCTGACCTGCCAGGAAACCGCGCTGCCCAGCGCGCGAATCCAAGGCGAACGGGGTCGCACCAGCGGCCAGATGCGTCTGTTTGCCAAGGTCCTGCGCCGTGGCGATTTCTATGGCGCTCGTATTGATCAAGCGCTGCCAGCGCGCACGCCGTTGCCACGCCCCGACCTGCGTCAATACCGCATCGGCGTTGGCCCGGTGGCGGTGTTCGGTGCCAGCAACTTCCCGCTGGCGTTCTCCACCGCGGGAGGCGATACCGCTGCGGCATTGGCCGCCGGCTGCCCGGTCGTGTTCAAAGCCCACAGCGGCCATATGGCAACCGCCGAGCGCGTTGCCGAAGCGTTGATCCGCGCTGCCGAGCGCACTGGCATGCCGGCGGGCGTGTTCAACATGATCTTCGGCAGCGGCGTGGGTGAGGCACTGGTCAAACACACGGGTATCCAGGCGGTGGGCTTTACCGGTTCGCTCAAAGGCGGCCGGGCGTTGTGCGATATGGCGGCAGCGCGACCGCAGCCGATCCCGGTATTTGCCGAGATGTCGAGCATAAACCCGGTGCTGGCACTGCCGAAGGCACTGGCAAATCGCGGTGCCCAGCTAGCCAAGGACCTGACCGCATCGGTGGTACAGGGCTGTGGGCAATTCTGCACCAATCCGGGCTTGGTACTAGGCATTCGCTCGCCGGCCTTCACCGCTTTTATCGAGCAGTTGCGCGGGCACATGGCTGATCAGCCGGCGCAGACCATGCTCAACCCCGGCACCCTGCGCAGCTACGACAAAGGCCTGCAGAGGTTGCTCGCGCACCCTGGTATCGAGCACCTGAGCGGTGCCCGGCAACAGGGCGATCAGGCCCAGCCGCAGCTGTTCGAGGCAGATGTCAGCCTGCTGCTGGAGCAGGACGAGCTGCTGCAGGAAGAGGTGTTTGGTCCGTGCACTGTGGTGGTTCGGGTCGATGATGCCGAGCAACTGCTGCAAGCCGTGAACGCTCTGCGCGGTCAGCTGACAGCAACCTTGCTGGCGGATGAGCAAGACCTGGCTGATCACGGCTCGCTGCTTGGCGCGCTGGAAGTGAAAGTGGGCCGAGTGTTGCTCAACGGCTACCCGACCGGCGTCGAAGTCTGCGATGCGATGGTGCATGGCGGCCCGTATCCGGCGACCTCCGATGCCCGTGGCACCTCGGTTGGCACCCTGGCCATCGACCGCTTCCTGCGCCCGGTGTGCTACCAGAACATCCCTGACGCCATGCTGCCGCCGGCCTTGCAGAACGCCAACCCGCTGGGCATTCAGCGCCTGGTGGATGGTCAGCCGAGCACGGCAGCGCTCAACCAGACCGGGAACTGAGCGTATGAGCGAAGCCATCCGCTATGAAGTGAACGCACTCAGCACGTTTGTCGAGCGCCTGTTTGCAAGCGCCGGCGCCGACGCGGAGGTCGCCCAAGTGGTAACCCGAGTGCTGCTCGAAGGCGAGTTGCTCGGCCATCGCACCCATGGCCTGAATCTGGTCAGTCGCTACATTGGCGGCATGTTGAGTTGCCAGGTCAAGGCTCAGGCGGCAGCGCTGGAGCAGATCTCCGACAGCGGTGTTGCCAGCCTGTTCGACGGCAACTATGTACTCGGCCCGTACTGCGTCAGCCGTGCGTTGGACTGTGCGGCCAGCGGGGCCAGCGCACAGGGCATCGGCATCGCCGTGGTCCGCCGCGCTGCGCATATTGGCTGCCTGGCGGCCTACTTGAAGCCATACACCGACCGTGGCTTGGTCGCGATGGTGTATTCCTCAGATCCCTCTGTGGGGTTGGTCTGCGCGCATGGCGGCGTTGACCCGATCTACACACCGAATCCGATTGCCGCCGGTATCCCTACCTGCGGCGAACCGATCCTGCTGGATGTGAGCATGTCCACCGTGACCATGGCCATGGTCAGCCAATGCCGGGATAACGGCAGCAAGCTGGCGCACCCGGTGCTGATGAGCAACGAAGGCAAGGCGAGTGATGACCCTGCGGACTTCTTCACCCGCCCGCAGGGCAGCATCTTGCCGCTGGGTGGCCAGGCCTTCGGCCACAAGGGCTTCGCTCTGGCGATTCTGGTCGAAGCACTGACCTCGGGCCTGGCCGGCCATGGCCGCAAGGACTGCCCTGATCAATGGGGCGCGTCGGCCACTGCGGTAGTTATTGATCCGCGCTTCTTTGGCGGCCTACAGGCGTTTACTGACGAAACCAGCTTCCTCGGCCAACTGATCCTCGCCAGCCGCCCAGTAGATCCGGAGCGCCCGGTGCGCCTGCCTGGGCAAGCCGGCCTGGCCCTGCGCAGCAAGGCTCTGGCCCAGGGCGTAAGCCTGGCGCCGACTCTGCTCGCAGACCTCAACCAGCTCGCCGCCCAATTGCAAGTGGCCGCGCTTGGTCACTAATAGACAACTACAAAAAAGGTAGAGACATGACAGATCAATCGAACAGCAAGCCTTCGTTGCCGTTGAGCCACAATGCCGCCGTCTGTAACAGTGGCAGCTGGGTAGGGCGGGTATGGCTGCCCGAGCAAGGCCCGGCAGTAGTGCTGGTGAAGGAGGGCGCAGTGCATGACATCAGCGCCCACGTCGCCACGGTTTCGGCGCTGCTCGAAGTGGCTGACCCGGTGGCTTATCTGCGCTCGCTGCCGTTGGCCGATGCGCTGACCGAGCTGCCGGCGCTGCTTGCCAACAGCGATCCACGCCAACGTGACATCAGCAAACCCTGGCTGCTGGCACCGATCGATCTGCAGGCCGTCAAGGCTGCCGGCGTGACCTTTGCCGCCAGCCTGCTGGAACGCGTGGTCGAGGAGCAAGCCAAGGGCGACCCGGCCAAGGCTGATGCGATCCGCGACACGCTGGCCAGCCGGATCGGTGCCGACCTGTCACAGATCGTCCCAGGTTCAGCCCAGGCCGAGGCGTTGCGCGCCGTGCTGGTGGAGCAGGGCTTGTGGTCGCAGTATCTGGAGGTCGGCATCGGCCCGGATGCCGAAGTCTTCACCAAGGCCCAGCCGTTGTCGGCAGTGGGCCACGGCGCCGACATCGGCATCCATCCCAAATCAAGCTGGAACAACCCAGAACCGGAAGTGGTACTGGCAGTGTCCAGCGACGGCAGCATCAAGGGCGCCATGCTTGGTAACGACGTCAACCTGCGTGACTTCGAAGGGCGCAGTGCCTTGCTGCTGTCCAAAGCAAAGGACAACAACGCTTCGACCTCGCTGGGCCCGCTGCTGCGTCTGTTCGACGAAGGTTTCAGCCTCGATGACGTGCGTAACGCCGAAGTCGACCTGCGGGTTGAAGGGGAGGAGGGCTTCATCCTCTCGGGCCGCAGCTCGATGCAGCAGATCAGCCGCGACCCGCTCGACCTGGTGCAGCAGACCCTCAACGAAAATCACCAGTACCCGGACGGCCTGGTGCTGTTTCTCGGTACCCTGTTCGCCCCCAAGCAAGACCGCGACCAACCGGGCAATGGCTTCACTCACAAGCCTGGCGACGTAGTCACCATCAGCAGCGCGCAGCTGGGCGCCTTGAGCAACCGGGTGACCACCAGCGACCAGGCGCCGCAGTGGAACTTCGGCCTGCGCTCGCTGATTGACAGCCTCAGCCGCCGCGGCCTGCTCGACGCGGCAGTGACCGCGCGGCAACCCTGATCCAACCGTAACCGACCATGAATGAACGCGACAGCAATGACGGATCGCCTAGGCGCTGAACGCGCTGCAACAATAATAATAAAGGCCACGCAATGAACAAACTGAAGAAGTACCAGAGCATCACGGTGGTGTTCCTGCTGTTGATCGGTATCGTCAACTACTTGGACCGCAGTGCGCTGTCGATCGCCAACACCTCGATCCAGAAAGACATGATGATCAGCCCCTCGCAGATGGGCATCCTGCTGTCGGCGTTCTCCATTGCCTATGCCTTCGCCCAGTTACCGATGGGCATGATCATCGACCGCCTGGGCAGCAAGATCGCCCTCGGCGCATCGTTGCTGGCCTGGTCGGTCGCCCAGACCACCTTCGGCCTGGTCAACAGCTTCGCCGGCTTCATGGGCCTGCGCGTGCTGCTGGGGATCGGCGAGGCGCCGATGTTCCCGTCGGCAGCCAAGGCGCTGTCGGAATGGTTCGATGCCAACGAACGCGGCACACCTACCGGCATCGTCTGGTCGTCGACCTGCCTCGGGCCTTGCCTGGCACCTCCACTGTTGACGCTGTTGATGGTCAACTACGGCTGGCGCGGCATGTTCATCATCACTGGGTTGCTGGGCGTAGTGCTGGCGGTGTGCTGGCTGACCTTCTACAAAAGCAAGGCGCAGTACCTGGCCGAGCTGGCGGCCGAAGGCAAACCGCTGCCCACCGAGCACGTGGCACCTGCCGCCGCCCCGCAAGCACCCAAGGTGTCGTACTTTGCCGGCTGGCTCGACCTGTTCAAGCATCGCAGCACCTGGGGCGCCGTGCTGGGTTTCATGGGCGTGATCTACATGCTCTGGCTGCACCTGACCTGGCTACCCGGTTACTTTGAGCGCGAGCATGGCCTGGACTTGTACAAGACTGCCTGGGTGGTGTCGTTGGCCTATGGCTTTGGTGCGGTAGGGACCATCGTCGCCGGCCGCTTCTGTGATCGGCTGGTGAAGCGGGGCATGAGCATTCTCGGCAGCCGCAAGTTCAGCGTGATCACCGGCCTGGTGCTGGCAGCGCTGTTTACCTTGCCGCTGTCGTACGTCACCGGGCTTACCGGGTGTGTGATTCTACTGTGCCTGGCGTTGTTCAGCATCAACATGGCCAGTGCCACGGCGTGGATGATCGTCAACACCATCGTCGACAGCCCGCGGGTGGCCTCGTTTGGTTCGATCCAGAACTTTGGTGGGTATATTGCCGGCTCGGTCGCGCCGATCGTTACGGGCTTTAGCATTCAGTACTCGGGGTCGTTCAATACGGCGTTCATGATCAGCGCGGTGGTGGCGTTGTGTTCGGCGGTGGCGTACTTCCTGCTGCTGAAGGCGCCGATTGGTGGGGCGGTGGTCAAGGACGAGGTGTTGCGGGAGGTGACGCAGTGAAAGGCGTGCAGGCCTGGTGAAAGCAACGGACTATTTGGCGCTCATCTGCGAAGGACTTGCCGACAAGGAGTTAGCAGTTACCTTGGTGTCAGAGGTTGAAAACTGTACCTCGAATGCTGAGCGCCTAATGGCGGGATGTGCCGGCCATGGCTATGTCAAATCGTTCGGAGCGTTCCGACTGATGTATCAGATCAAAAATGCAAGCCATACCGTGCCAAGAATGATGAACTGAGCCGGAATGAGGTGGCGAGCGAACAAAGAACCGCCGCTGCTCCAAGCCAGTACGCATTTGGTTATGGTATTCCCTGTGAGCGCCATCATTGCCGGTAGCATCAGGTCGGCACTGTTCAGCTGGCCTGCAGCAACGAGTGAAGCGATCGAAGCAGTTGCGGCATGCGCATCGCCCAAGCCACTGATAAAGGCAGCAATGCTGAGCCCCTTGTGACCAAGGTGCTCGAGCAGAAACGCCGAGAACAATGCAATGCAGGTAATCGCTAGCGTGATGAGCAGTGCTGTGAACAGGCTGAAAGCACCGCTGCCAGGCTTGGTCGTGGGGCAGACTGGCACAGGGCGCCAAGGCGCCAGCAACAGCACGCCGTAAATGAGCGTGACCAGCATACCGAGACCTATAGATGGCCAGAAAGGGCGCAGCAAGCGCACGTCGACAACGCCAATCACCAAACCAAACTGGACAAGGGTGGCGAGGTTGGACAGCACCGCTGCAGCGGCGAACGCGCGCATGAACGTGTCCTGCCTTCGTGCTTGATGGCCAAGCACGGCAATGGTCGCTGAGCCAGAGGCAAACCCGGATGCGATCGCACTCAGTGCCAGGCCATAGCGTGGCCCCAGCAGGCGCATGGCGATATGCCCTAGCGCACCGACGGCCATCAGCAACACGACCAGTGTGCAGATCACCCGCGGGTTCAGTACCCCGTAGGGGCCAATGAAGCGGTCCGGCGTCAACGGCAGCACAACCAGCGCGACTGTAAGGAGCAACAAGCCATCGCGCAGTTCGCCCTCGCTCAGTTGCTGCAGCACGAAACGATGAAGCTCACGCCTCAGGGCCAGCAGTATGGTGAGTACGATACCGATGGCGGTTGCCAGCTCGGGGTGTTCGACTGTCAGGCCTCCCAACACCAACACCAGCAGCAAGGCGATTGCGCTGGTAATGTCCGAATCCTCGTCGGGTTTTGTGCGGTGGTAAATGGCCAACAGCAGCGCTATGCCCACCAATGCAACGCCGACCAGAACCGGGCCAGCCAGTACATGGCAGACATACCCCATCAGGGCGGTGATTGCGAAGGTTCTCAAACCCGCTGCGGCGGGAGCCTCACTGTTGACCTTCTTGCGCTCCCGTTCAAGGCCAACCAGCATGCCTATGCCCAATGCCACGGCCCCGTGAGCCAAGTTCACCAGGTCGAGCATCAGGCCTTTACCGGGGCGATGGCAAAGCTGGCCGGGGAGCCCAGTTCGAGCGCGATCAGCGCTGGCATGTCGAGGATCTCCACCTGCCGGCCGTGCAGGTTGACGATACCCAGACCGCGTAAGTGAGCGACTGAGCGGCATATGGTTTCCAGGCGCAGCCCGAGGTAAGAGCCGATGTCTTCGCGAGACATGCGCAACATGAAACCGTGGGGTGAATAGCCGCGGCTGACGAAGCGGCGGGAAAGGCTCAGCAGGAAACTGGCAAGCCGCTGCTCGGCAGAGAGGTTGCAAAGCATCAGCACGCGCTCATGCTCGCGGATAATCTCCCTGCTCATCAGGCGGTTCAAGCTCTGTTGCAGCATGGGGAAATTACGCGCCAGGGCTTGCAGGCGATGATAGGGCAACGGGCACACTTCGCTGTCTTCCAGGGCGATGGCATCACAGACATGAAGCTCGGTCGCTACGGCATCGAGCCCCAGTACGTCCCCTGTCATCCAGAAGTTGATGATCACACCCTGGCCTTCGGCGTTGTTCAGGTTCGTCTTGAAGCTGCCTGAGTGCACCGCATACAGGCTACTCAAGGGTACATTTGCGCTGAACAGCGCAGCCCCCTTGCTGACCCGGATACGAGGGCCGATCAGTGTGCCGAAATAACTGTTGCAGTGCATGGGCAAACCCGCGGGCAAACACAAGCCGTTGACCCGGCACTCACTGCACCGGCATGTCAGTGGTTTGAAATGAATGGGCGGTGGTTTGCACTTTGGCGCAGGCTGCCCGAGCAGCTGAAAGTCGGTCAGGCCCGACATTTCATGCCTCCTTCGCAGGTCTGAGAGCGACGGTGGCGATCTTGTTCAGTGAATGAGGCGCGTTGAGGCGGGCGGTCAGCACGCCTACGAACTGCTCGGCTTCTATGGATGTGCTGAAACTCACCCGCCACTCGTCCATGTGTACCCAACAGCGATTGCCGTTGGCGCTTTTCTCGACGTAGACGTTCATTGGAACCTCCAGTGCATGCATGAGCAAGGGACTGCCTATCGATAGGGGGCAATGGCGTCCTTGCCGACGGCGTGGCGAGGTTCAGGGCGTGATCGCCACCTTCATTACGCCGTCGCGCTGGTTGGCGAACAATTCGTAGGCGGCTTCGATATCATCGAGCCGGAAACGGTGGGTGACCAAGGGGGAAACGTCTACGCGGCCACTGGCAACCACCGCCATCAACCGGCGCATCCGCTCTTTGCCGCCAGGGCACAGTGTGGTCACGATGCAGTAATCGCCAAGGCCGGCAGCGTATGCATCCAAAGGGATGCGCAGGTCGGCGCTGTACACGCCCAGGCTGGACAGTGTGCCGCCGGGGCGCAGCACCCGCAGTGCCCATTCGAAGGTGGCCTGGGTGCCCAGCGCTTCGATGGCTACATCTACGCCACGGCCATCGGTCAGCGCCATGATCTGCGCCACCACGTTGCCTTGCTTGAAGTCGACCACGTGTGAAGCACCCATTTCGCGTGCCACGCTGATGCGCGCCGCCACGGTGTCCACGCCGATGATGGTGGTGGCGCCCAGCATTTTGGCGCCGGCGACGGCGCACAGGCCGATCGGGCCCAGGGCGAACACGGCGACGGTATCGCCGATTGTCACGCCCCCGCGTTCTGCACCAGAAAAACCGGTGGACATGATATCGGGGCACATCAGCACGTGTTCGTCGCAGAGACTGTCGGGAATGGCCGAAAGGTTGGCCATTGCGTCCGGCACTCGAACGTATTCAGCCTGGCAACCGTCGATGACATTGCCGAACTTCCAGCCACCCATGGCCTTGAAACCATGCGCCGTACCGGCGCCGTCTTGGGCGCCACAACCACACAGACAGGCATTGCTGTGGCCGCTTGGGGTGATGGCGCCAGCGATGACGCGTTGCCCTTCGTGGAAACCGCGAACCTCTGAGCCCAGTTTTTCGATGACACCCACTGGCTCGTGGCCGACGGTCAGCCCTTTGGCCACTGGATACTCGCCACGCAGGATGTGCACATCGGTGCCACAGATCGTCGTTGTGCTGATGCGCATCAGCGCATCTAGCGGGCCGATCTCAGGGATGGGCTTGTCTTCCAGCACGATGCGGTTCTTTTCGACATAAATGGCCGCTTTCATGAGTGCCATGGCATGCCTCCGGGGCATCGCTGATTTTTGTTGGCAACTACAGCGTGCGCTAAAAAAGCCGGTAAGTCTTGATCCGAGTCAATTTTGCGTCGAGCGGTGGCAGGGGTTGGTGAGTGGCGCCTGACTTTTGATAAACATCAAACCGCACAGGTGCTGCTGGCAGATCATCGAGGTACTCATCGAGCCCGTAGAGGTGTGCCATGACCAATCCGCAAAGACTTCTTCTGATCGCATCGCCCTTGATGCGCCGCACGCCGGTCTATGACCGTGCGGCGGCGCTGGCCAAAGCCAAGGGCATGCCATTGCACATCGTCGCCTTTGACTACCTTGAGGGCCTGGTCACTGCCGGCCTGGTCAACGACCAGGCGTTGGCGGTCATGCGGCAGGGCTATGTGCAGCAACACCGTGAATGGCTGGAAACCCAGGCATTGTCGATGCGCCGCAGCGGCGTGACGGTGACCACCGAGGTGGTGTGGGTGCAGCATCCGCTGGACGAGATCCAGGCGCATCTGCGTGAGCAGCCGTTCGCCATGCTGATCAAGGGGCTCGAGCATGAACCGTGGTGGATGCGCGCCATGTTCACCTCGCTCGACGTCCAGTTGTTACGCGACACTCGTATCCCGTTGCACCTGGTTCACAACGCCAGCAATGCCTTGCCGCGCCGGATACTTGCAGCAGTTGATCTGTCGCGCCCAGAGGATCAGTTCGAAGGGTTCAACGACCAGATCATCAGCGAAGCGCTCAAGCTGGCCTTGCAATGCAACGCCCAGATCGAACTGCTGTACGCCTACGATATGGGTTCCATGTACCTGGACGCCGACGACGCCCGGGCACATTCGTTCCTGTTCGATTCGAACCTGTCACGAACACTTCACGAGGCCCAGGCCGATGCCTTTCAGGCATTGGCCGAACGCAACGGGATCCCCGCCGAGCACCGCCACCTGCGGGTGGGGGACCCGACCAAGGTGCTGACGCTGTTCATGGACAACAATGACATCGATGTGCTGGTGATGGGGAGCTACCACCATCATGGAATCGGCTGGTTCATCGGCAGTACGGCCGAGCGGATTCTGCATCGGCTCAGCTGCAGTGTTCTGGTGATCTCGCCCGAGCATTCGCAAGGTTGAAGTGCAAGGCCCGCAAGGGCCTTTTTTTTCAGGCGTGGAGGTCAAGCTCATGGAGAATTTCGCTGACATCGCCGCCCAGGTAGCGTACCGAGAGGCGTCGGTACGGTTCTGACATTGATCAAGTTGGTGCGCAGGTGATGACTTTCTGATCCGCATCAAGCGCTGATGGGTAGGGCGCTCGAAGATCGATGCTACTTGCCATCGCCGCGTGCGGCCGGAGGTTTCCCATGGGTCGGTATCGACAACCGCTGGTGCTGCTCACAGACATAGACCCGCACTCGGCAGTGCACGTGATCCGGGAGCAGGTGGCGGCCCTAGATATCGACGTGGTGGTCCTGGGGGTAGTGCAGCCCAAGGGTTTGAGCAAGCTTCTGGGCGACACCACAGAACGTATGGTGAGCGATCCACCGTGCAGCGTACTGTCCGTTCATCCCTGCATGATCGACACCTGGGAGCCAACGCCATGCAACTGACCTTTTTCGGCGGTACGGGCACGGTGACGGGCAGCAAGTTCCTGCTGACGCGTGATTCGACACGGGTGCTGATCGACTGCGGGCTTTTCCAGGGCTATAAGCAACTGCGCTTGCGTAACTGGGAGCCACTGCCGGCAGTACTGCGGGCGGTGGATGCGGTGGTGCTCACGCATGCGCACCTGGACCACAGCGGGTACCTGCCGGTGCTGGCGCGCGAGGGCTTCAGCGGCCCCGTATATGCCACCCCGGCGACCTGTGCCTTGGCTGAAATTCTATTGCTCGACAGCGCCCGATTGCAGGAGGAACAAGCCGAGCATGCGAACCGTCATGGCTATTCCAGGCATTCGCCGGCTCGCCCTTTGTACACCGAACTGGATGCCAAACGGGCACTGCGCCTGTTCAGGCCTGTCGCGCTGCACCACCGCACCCAGGTCGCGCCCGGTATCGAACTGTTGCTGCGCAGTGCCGGGCACATTCTCGGCGCGGCGACCGTACAACTGACGGTGGATGGCCAGACGCTGGTGTCATCAGGCGATCTGGGGCGGCCGCACGACCCCGTGATGCGTGCGCCCGAGCTGATCGGTGCGGCCGATGCGCTGCTGGTGGAATCGACCTATGGTGACCGATCGCACCCTGCTCAGGCTCCGGAGCGTTACCTCGCGGATGTGATCAACCAGACCCTGCTGCGCCATGGCATCACGCTGGTACCGTCATTTGCCATTGGCCGTGCGCAACTGTTGATGTACTACCTGTACACGCTCAAGCGCGACGGACTGATACCCGACATACCCGTGTATCTCAACAGCCCGATGGCGATGGATGCCACGGCCCTGTACCAGCAGTTCAAAGGTGAGCACCGCTTGACGGCGCTTGAATGTGCGCAGATGTGCAAAGGCACGCACATCATCCGCACGGTCGATGAATCCAGGCGCCTGGATCAGTTGCACGAACCTGCAGTCATCATCGCCGCCAGCGGTATGGCGACGGGGGGGCGGGTGTTGCACCACCTCAAGGCGCTGGCGCCCAATCCGCACAACAGCATCCTGTTCTCTGGCTTTCAGGCGGGCGGTACCCGGGGTGCCGATATTGTGGCCGGGGCGCGCAGCGTGCGCCTGCATGGCGAAGACGTGCCGATTCGGGCGCAGGTGTTTGCCATGGACAACCTCTCGGCGCATGCGGATGCGGACGAAATCATGGAGTGGTTACGCGGTTTCACCCGGCCACCGCGGCAAACCTACGTCATTCATGGCGAACCGCATGCTGCGGACACCTTGCGCCGACGGATAAGCCTTGAGCTCGGCTGGCCGGTGTGCGTGCCCGAGTACCTGGAAACGGTTGCCATAGGCCCTGTGCGCTAGCACGGTACTGGAGGTTTTCATGAACATGCAAGCGAGGGCAAGGCTCAGGGGCTGGGCAAAAAGGCCCGGGGGAGGGATGACCGCAGCCGATCGGCGGCAGTGCCAGAGGCACCTCGACCTGGTGCCGGAGGCCACCGCCGCGGTATTGCCTCAGGCCAGCGAAAGCCGGTGAATCAGCTGGCTTGGGTCATCCGGATCTCTGGCGCTGGTAAACCCTGCTGCCTGAGCCAGGTCGCGCATCGCTGCATTGGCCGCAGCGTCCATGGAATACATGTGCCGCAGGCCCTGGGCACGTGCGTGGTCGATCAGGTGCTGGAGCAGCAATGTGCCTAAACCGTGACGCTGCCAGCTATCGAGGACGGTGACGGCGCACTCGCATTCTTCACTACCCGATTGGGTCGCGTAACGGGAAATACCGACCTCCTGCAGTTCACCGTCGACATGGGCGAGGGCCAAATAGGCCATGTGCTGGTCGTGATCAACGACCATCAGTTGATCCAGCATGGCTTCACCAGGCTCCTTGAGCTGGCACAGGAAGCGGAAGTGGCGCGACTGTGGCGACAGGCGTTCGATAAAGCTCTTCTCGCGCTGGCGGTCTTTGGGCTGCAAAGGCCTGATCAGCACATGGGTGCCGTTGTCGAGCGCTTCGATCCAGTGTTCGCCGGCGGTGGCAGGAAATGACGCTGCGGCGTGAGTGCGGGGTGTTTCGGCGGATTCCATGGCAAGCCTCCTTACTTTGTGGGGTGTACAAAGGAGGTTTAGTTTCAACGCGTTATCTTGTGCGCGCTTGACAGTTGTCAATTACCGGGCTGGTAGGGTCACGCTTCGCTACTTGGTCTTCCAGTACTTCTGCATTTCCAGAAACAGAAAGGAGGCCGTCCAGGTGATCATCACCAGGCCCGTCAGCGCCTGCAGGCCTGTCAGGTATTTGAGGTCGCCACTTGGCACGATATCGCCAAAGCCGATGGTGGTGTAAGTGGTGAATGAAAAGTACACGCAGTCCATGAACGTGCCGTCGAAGTTGCCGCTCAGCGTGCCCCAGCCTTTGGCATTGGCCATCAGGTAATAGGCCAGGGCAAAGCACCAGACTTCCAGTGCGTGGGCCGCCAACGCGCCGAACACCCCGATGACGATGCGAAACCGGCTCCAGAGCTTGAGCCGCGGTAGCCAGTCGTTCAGGCGTAACAGGCATTCGTAATGAATCACCACCACCAACATCACGACCAGCGCGTTGATCAGCGTGACAGTAAACATTGACGGTTCCCCTGTGGCCCTGGCATCAGTCTGGCCGGTAATGGCCATCGTGTCGGTTCTACGCTTGAACAGCACTGGGTGATTGATAAAGGTCAGTCAGCGGCCGCCGTTATCGCGTTGGCTTCGACCTCCACCGGTCAGTACCCGGACTGCGACCAAGGTCGAATCCGTGACTTCAGATTCCCTTCAGATTGAGCACTGATACTCACCCCATCAAGCCCAAACCGGGGGAGTTTCATGACTCAGTCTCAGTGGAGCAGCCTGCTCCCATTGCCTATCGGCAGCCACGTCGATCATCACGCCCACTTGTCGCTTCATTTGCACAAGGACCCTGGCCGCGATGAGCTTGAGCACTTCATTCATCAGTGTTTTGCCAACGTGCATCATGCTGATGTGCACCATTACCTGCCAGAACTCCTGGCGCTGCACGACAGCCATGGCCGGCTGATTGCTGCCGCAGGCTTGCGCCTTGCCGACAGCGGGCCGCTGTTTCTCGAACACTATCTGGATGAGCCGCTGGAAGCTGCAGTTTCACGCGTGGCGGGCTCCCCCCTTGGGCGTGAGTGCATGGTCGAAGTGGGCAACCTGGCCTCGCTCAGTGCCGGCAGCGCGCGAATCATGATCATAGCGGTGACCTGGTTTCTGGCCACACGCGGCCTGAAGTGGGTGGCGTTCACCGGTGCAACGACACTGATCAACAGTTTCCAGCGCCTGGGGTTGGTACCGTCGGTACTGGCGTCGGCTGACCCGGCTCGGCTGAATGGGCAGTTGGACCAATGGGGTACCTACTACGCTCAACATCCGCAAGTCTTTGCCGGCAGCATAGGTCACGGCTTCGATGCCTTGAGCAAGGCCGGGGTGTTCCAGCGCCTGGGGTTGCCTATGGCCTTTCGGGAGACTGGCCATGCCGCATGAACTGGAGCGTTTGCATCAACTGCTGGTGACGTTTGCGCGCGATCACGCTGACGCAATTGCCGTGCAAGGGGCGACCGAGTGCTTCACCTTCAGGCAATTGCTGGCCGAAGTGGGGTTGCGCACCCATAGCTTGCGCGGGCGCTCGTCCGGCCCGCTGGTACTGGCCCTTGATAATAGCCCGCAGCTGCTGTTCTGGGACCTGGCGGCGCTGTTTGCCGAGCGTCCTTGTGTAATCGTGCCGTCGTTCTTCAGTGTTGCTCAATTCAGCCATTGCATCGAGCAGAGTGGTGCCTGCCATGTGCTGTGCGACCCGCAATGGCACGGTACGCTCGCCGAGCTGGGGTTCGCTCAGCAGGACGTGTTCTGGGTTCGCGAGGCACAGCCCGCTGCCGCGCTGCCTGCCGGTACCGCCAAGATCACCTACACCTCCGGCAGCACGGGCAAGCCCAAAGGCGTGTGCCTATCTGTAGAGGCTCTGTTGCGAGTCGCCCGGGAGTTGGAGGTGGCCAGCCGACCCAGTGAACCTCAGCGTTACCTGGCGGTGCTGCCGCTGGGTGTGCTGCTGGAAAACCTGGGTGTCTACGCCGCCTTGATGGCCGGAGCGAGTGTGCTGCTATACCCCCAGGCGCAACTGGGCATGGGCGGTGCAAGCCAGGTCGATTGCAAGCGCTTGCTGGGGGCCATCGCCCTGAGCGGCGCGCAGAGCCTGATTTTGGTGCCGCAGCTGTTGATGGGGCTGATCACCGCCATCGAGCGCGGGCTGATGCGGGTGGGGGCGCTACGGTTCGTTGCGGTCGGCGGTGCCCGGGTGGCGCCCAGCTTGCTGGCCCGCGCCGAAGTGATTGGTCTACCGGTGTTCGAGGGCTATGGCTTGTCCGAGTGCGCTTCGGTGGTGGCGTTGAACCGCCCGGGCGCAACCCGCCGCGGCAGTGTCGGCAAACCGCTGCCCCATGTGCAGGTGCGTATCGCCGAGGACGGGGAGGTACTGGTGGCGGGCTCGGTGCTGCTCGGCTATCTGGAGGAACCACCCGTCTGCGATAGCTGGTGGGCCACCGGCGACCTTGGCCATTTCGACGAGGAGGGCTACCTGTACCTCGATGGCCGCAAGAAACACCAGTTCATCACTAGCTTCGGGCGCAACGTCAACCCGGAGTGGGTGGAGGCCGAACTGACCCAGAGCGGCGTGATTGCCCAGGCGTTCGTGCATGGCGAGGCCCTGCCAAAGAACCTGGCATTGCTCTGGCCGCTGGACCCCGCTACCCCTGACACACTCATCGACCAGGCCGTGCAGCAGTGCAATGCCTTGCTGCCGGACTACGCCAGGGTCCATGCCTGGCGTCGCCTGCCGTGCCCCTTGTCCAGTACCGACGACACACTGACCGCCAATGGCCGCCCGCGCCGCGAGGCCATCCTGCGGCGTTACCACTCCCTGTTATCCGACATCCCGTTGTGAGGTCTGCCATGTCCTTTTTCGATACCCTGCAAATGCAAACCGCCCAGGAACGTCAGGCCCTGTTTGCCGTACCGGTCATACGCGATGCGCTGGCGGGACACGTCAGCCTCGATAGCTACGTGGCCTTCCTGACCCAGGCATATCACCATGTACGCCACACCGTGCCACTGATGATGGCGTGCGGGGCGCGGCTGCCTTCACGTTTGGAATGGCTGCGCGGCGCCGTGTGCGAATACATCGACGAGGAGTATGGCCACGAGCAGTGGGTCCTCAATGACATCAATGCCTGCGGTGGCGACTGGGAGGCGGTGCGTGACGGTCGCCCGGCGCTGCCGATCGAGCTGATGGTCGCCTACCTTTACGACTTGATTGCCCGTGGCAACCCGGTCGGGCTGTTTGGCATGGTCAATGTGCTCGAAGGCACCAGCATTGCCCTGGCCACCCAGGCGGCCGGCACGATCCAGAGCACGCTGGCGTTGCCTGACAGCGCCTTCAGCTACCTCAGCTCCCACGGTGCGCTGGACCAGGACCACATGGCCACCTACCGGCAGTTGATGGACCGCCTTGATGATGCTGACGACCAGCGTGCTGTAATTCATGCGGCCAAAGTGGTTTACCGCCTGTACACCGACATGTTCCACGCGCTGCCGCGTGCGGGCCTGCAAGAGGTGCGTCATGCGCTTGCCTGAGTGTGTAGTGATACTCACCGGCGCCAGCGGAGGCATCGGCCTGGAACTGGCCGAGCAGCTGTGTGCAGCCGGTGCCCGGGTACTGGCGGTGAGCCGGCAGATGGGCAAGCTCGCCAGTTTGATGAACCGTTATCACGACAGACTACTCTGGCAATCAGCCGACCTGCGCAGCCATGGCGGGCGTGAGCAGGTGCTCGCCCGTGCCCGGGAGATGGGCGGGGTCAATGTCCTGATCAATGCCGCAGGCGTTAACCGTTTCGCCCTGTTCGACCAGATCGACGAACAGGCGCTGGACGAGTTGCTGGACATCAACCTCAAAGCCGCCTTGCAACTGACACGTGTGTGCCTGCCGCTGCTGCGCGCACAACCCAGGGCACTGGTGGTCAACGTCGGATCCACCTACGGCTCGATCGGCTACCCCGGTTATGCCACCTACTGCGCCAGCAAGTTTGCCCTGCGCGGCTTCTCAGAGGCGCTGCGCCGCGAGCTGGCGGATACCCAGGTGAATGTCATGTACGCCGCCCCCCGGGCAACCCGTACTGCAATGAACAGCACCGCCGCCACGGCGCTCAACCAGGCGCTGAAGGTCGGCATGGACGACCCGGCAGATGTGGCCCGTGCTGTGCTCAAGGCCGTGCAGTCAGAACGCAGCGAGCTTTACCTGGGTTGGCCAGAAAAGCTCTTTGTACGCATCAACGGCATGTTGCCCGGGGTGGTCGACCGCGCACTGCGCAAGCAATTGCCGGTGATCCGCCGCTACCTTGCTAGCCATTCCAAGGAGTCGATCAAATGAAACGTCTGTTCATCGCCGGCCTGCTGGCGTTTGCACCGTTCACCTGGGCGCTGGACCAGGCCGGCAGCCAACAATTGGCTAACTTGCAGCAGCGCTGGGCGCAGATCCAGTACCAGACGCCTAAAGACAAACGCGCCGAGGCATTCGAGAAACTGGCAGCCGATGCTTCTACGCTGGTCCACCAGCACCAGGGCTCGGCCGAACCCTTGATCTGGGAGGGCATCATCAACAGCAGTTGGGCGGGTGCCACCGGCGGCCTGGGGGCGCTGGGCAAGGTCAAGTCGGCCAAGGCCAGCCTCGAAGAGGCGATGAAACTCGACCCCAATGCCCTACAGGGCTCGGCGTATACCAGCCTGGGCACCTTGTACGACCAGGTGCCGGGCTGGCCCATCGGGTTCGGTGACAGCGACAAGGCAGATACCTTGTTGCGCAAGGCGCTGCAAGTAAACCCCAACGGTATCGACAGCAATTACTTCTGGGCCGATCATCTGTTCCGGCAAAAACGCTACGCTGAAGCCACCGCTGCCCTGGAAAAAGCACGCCAGGCGCCGCCACGGCCAGGCCGCGAACTGGCCGATCAGGGCCGGCGTGGCGATATCGATGCTTTACTCAAGGCCATCAAGGACAAACAGGACTGAACATGCGGCTGCTGCTGGTTGAGGATGATACCGCCCTGGGCGAGGGGATCTGCGACGGGTTACGCCAAGAGGGCTACACCCTCGACTGGCTGCGCGATGGCCTGAGCGGGCTGCATGCCCTGCAACATGAAGTGTTCGACCTGGTGATCCTCGACCTCGGGCTGCCGCGGTTGGGAGGCATCGAGCTGCTGCGACGGGTGAGGGCAGGGGGCAACAGCTTGCCGGTACTGATTCTCACCGCGCGCGATGCGACCGAGGACCGTATCTCTGGCCTGGATGCCGGTGCCGACGACTACCTGGTCAAACCTTTCGACCTCAATGAGCTCAAGGCCCGCCTGCGCGCCTTGCTCAGGCGCAGCGCCGGGCGGGCAAAGGTGCTGATCGAGCACGCTGGTGTAAGCCTGGACCCTGCCACCCAGCAGGTGCACTACAACGGCGTGCCTGTGATACTGACGCCCAAGGAGTATCGCCTGCTGCACGAGTTGCTGGCACAACCGGGCAAGGTGTTCACCCGTGAGCGGTTGACCCAGCTGCTGTATGGCTGGGACGAGGAGCCTGAGAGCAACACGCTGGAGGTGAACATCTATCAGCTGCGCAAGAAACTGTTCAACGGCCTGATCCGCACGGTGCGCGGTATCGGTTATCTGGTCGAGGCCAAGCTGTGAGCTCGTTGCGCCAGCGCACATTGTGGCGGGTGATGGCGCTGATGCTGCTCGGCACCAGCTTGTTGGCGTTGTACAACTATCACGACAGCCGACGCGAGATCAATGAAGTCTACGATGCTCACATGGCTCAGAATGCCCGGCTGTTGCAGGGGGTAATGAACCTGCCGGTGCAGGATGGCAACCGCGAAAAACTGTATCAGGCATTTAACGAGGCGCTGGGCAAGGCCGGGCGCCACCGTGTGGGCCACCCCTATGAGAGCAAGCTGGCGTTTCAGGTGTGGGGGGAGGGAGCACGGTTGCTGGTGCACACCCCCAGTGCGCCGACGCTCGATGCACCGCCTGCGGCGGCGGGCTTCTACGACTTTGCCAGTGGGGGCGAACAGTGGCGCGGCTTTGTATTACCGGTGCCCGAAAAACAGTGGGTAATCTGGGTGGGCGAGCGCGACGATGTGCGTTACGACCTGATCGACCGCATCGTACGCCATACCCTGTTCCCGTTCCTGCTTGGCAGCCTGGGCCTGGCACTGTTGGTCTGGGCGGCCATCGGCTGGGGCTTGCGCCCTTTGCAGAACATGGCCGATGTGATTCGTGGGCGCCATGCCGACTCCCTCGAACCCCTGCAACTGGTGCCGTTGCCGACCGAGCTTGAGCCTATGCAAGCCGCCATCAACCGCCTGCTGGCGCAGATCGATGACCTGCTGCGGCGTGAGCATCGCTTCATTGCCGACGCCGCCCATGAGATGCGCACGCCGCTGGCGATCCTGCGCCTGCATGCGCAGAACGCACAGGCCGCCAGTACCAATGCCGAGCGCCAGAAAGCCCTGGGCTTTTTGATTGGCGGAGTGGACCGGCTGACCCGGGTGGTCAATCAGTTGCTGACCCTCGCCCGGGTCGAGCCGCGCCTTGGTCAGCGCGCCACCACCCGTGTCGACCTGGGCGACGTGGTCACCGATGTGCTGGCGGATCTCACCCCCTGGATACTGGATCGCGGCCTGGAGCCCTCGCTGGATCTCAGCGAAGGTGACCATGGCCTGATGATCGATGCCGGAGCGTTGGGCATCGCCTTGCAGAACCTGGTTTCCAATGCGGTGGAGCATTCACCGCCTGGCGGGCGTATCACGGTATCACTGAAGCGCCTGGCCAATCGCATCGAACTGGTTGTCGAAGATGAAGGCCAAGGTATAGACGAGGCGAATCTTGTGCGGGTATTCGAGCGCTTCTATAGCCGCAATAGTCCCAATGGCGCAGGGCTGGGGTTATCCATCGTGGCCACTATTGTCGAGCGGCTGGGTGGGGAGGTGCGCCTGGAGAACAGGGCCACTGGCGGGCTGGCTGCCATCGTATCGCTTCCCTTGCAGTGAGCTGGCCGATACTGTCTCTAGGGTCTCTAGAAGCTGCTCAGCAGCCAACCGAACACGCCGCAGCCCAAGACAACCAACCATGCAGGCCACTTCCAGAACATCAGGGCCATCAAGGCGATCAGCGCCCACGCCAAGTCTGCTGGCTTGGCTATGGCGCTCGTCCACACCGGTTGGTACAAGGCAGCCAGCAGAAGCCCGACCACGCCGGCGTTTACCCCGGCAAGCGCTGACTGGCTGCGGGCGCTGCGCCGCAGTGCTTCCCAGAAGGGAACTACACCGATCACCAACAGGAAGGAGGGGGTGAAAATGGCGAGAATGCAAACGCTCGCTCCCACCCAGCCGGACGGCTGCACGCTCATGGATGCACCCAGGAAGGCTGCAAACGTGAAGAGTGGGCCCGGTATGGCCTGCGCCAGGCCATAACCTGCGAGAAAAGTGTCATTTGCGACCCAGCCATTGGCCACTGTGGCCGACTCAAGCAACGGTAGAACCACATGCCCGCCGCCGAATACCAGCGAGCCTGCGCTATAAAAGGCGTTGACCATTGCCAATGCTTGCGAGGGCCAGATGCGGGTCAGTAGCGGCAAGCCCACCAACAAGGCAAAGAACAGTACCAGCGCAGCCAGCCCGGCCTTTCGGCTGACTGAAAACGGCAGCTCTTCTCCTGCCGGGGAACCCGGAGGCTTTAGCAGGATCAAGCCTGTGATGGCCGACCCTGTGATCACGGCTATCTGCCCGATCGCGTTGGGCCACAGTAGCGCGGTACAGGCAGCGAACAGGGCGATGGTTACCCGCGTAACATCGGTGCAAAGGCTACGTGCCATGCCCCACACCGCCTGGGCCACCACGGCGACTGCGACGATTTTCAGGCCGTGCAACAGGCCACTTGGGGCGCCACCTCCCCATGCCCCCAGGCCCTGAGCACACAGCGTCAGCAGGAGGGCCGATGGCAATGTGAACCCTGCCCACGCGGCGACAGCACCCGCGAACCCCGCCCGTGACAGGCCCAGAGCGATGCCGACCTGGCTGCTGGCGGGGCCGGGAAGCAGTTGGCACACGGCGACCAGCTCGGCATAACTGCGTTCACTGAGCCATTGGCGGCGCGCTACAAATGCTTCACGAAAGTAACCCAGGTGCGCAATGGGGCCACCGAAAGACGTCAGCCCCAGGCGCAAGAACACCAGAAACACCGACCAGGCAGAGTCGCTGGGCTTCACGCCGCAGTGAGTGCGTTCTGACAAGGCAGGCTCCTTGGGTGAGTGATGCTGCAGTTTTTGGTGGGCAACAGCCGGCCTCGAGGCTTGCTGTGGCGAGTAGGCCCAGCGCCGCGCGCGCGCCGCTCGGTTTCACAGGCACTGAAAATCCTCCGAAAAGCCCCCAAAACCCATACTCATCGTGCAAAGTTTGCTGTTCGCCGCCTACGCTGTCCAGAGTCTTGGTCAGCAGGAGGCACCATGAGCAATTTCCCTATCGTTGCTACCGTCCTATCCATGGTTTTGGGCCTTTCTGTGACACGCCTGCTTCTAGGGGCGCTGACCGTCTTCCGAATCCGTCGCAACGCTGCTCCAGATTGGGTGGCTCTGGTCTGGGCGGTCATGCTCTTCACCACCCAGATGGATTTCTGGTGGGCGGTCAATTCGCTGCCGCAAGTCAGGGCGACCTTCTCGTTCCAGGAGTTTTTGCTGTTGGTGCTGCTGGCACTTGCGCTGTTCGTTTCCTCGGCGCTGATCTTGCCCAGCCGCAGCGAGGACGAGCGCGAAGGGCTTCGCGTGTACTTCGAGCAAGATGGCCGCTACGCGCTGTTATTCTTGTCCGGCTATTACCTGCTTGGGTTCATCGTCAACATTCTGTTGTTCGGCGTTTCGCCCATGGCGCTTTGGGGCGCGTTTGACGTGGTCATGATCGTGTTTCCGCTGTGTGTGTTTGCCGCCAGATCGCGCAAGGCCTATGCGCTGCTGACCGTGGCATTCGCGCCTCTCAATATTGCAGACCTGGTGATATCGCTAGTGACGTGACCGAGGTCTGGCGCTGCGCGGGATTGAAGAGGCATTGGTTAATTCAGCCGCGAAATCGCCGACCCGGTCTTTGCCAGGATGATTGATGGGCCGGCACTGGAGGGGATCCGTCAGTTGCTCACACTCTGCGGCAGTGGTGATAAAAGATCGCGTGCCCGCTGGCTTTGGTAGGCGAGGGGAAGGCCGACGGGATCAGTTGGGCGCTTTGAACGTTGGGTTCATGGAGCGCTTACAGTCGTTCAATTTGGATGCAGAGCTGAACGCCATGGAGCAGGCGGGCAGGGGGTGTGTAATCTCCAACCCGCACGTGTTCACGACTGACCGGCATCAGGCGAAGATTATCAAAGGCTTCATTATTCGAAGGCAATGAACGGAGTGCCGCCGATCAATACCACGTCGCTTGCGTCTCGCGTGCTTTCGGGGTTCGGCAGGAATGTTGCTTTGGGAGGTGTATATTCGGACACCGATAGCACTGTGGTTCGCAGCGTGCCGTTTTTGGACAGATCGGGGCTGAAATGGTTGATCAGCAGCACGCCGACTGTGATGCCTGAAACCGAGCTAGTTTCGTTGCTTACACCGCGGCTGGTAGGTACGCCAATATAACTACACTAAATGACTATTTAGCATAGTTATATTATTTAGCTATTAGAGTGGAGTAGGGCAGACCTAAACTTTAAGAGGGTTTTCCGGCCTTTAAGAGAGCCTGGAAAGCTTCTGCAGTGGCTTGTTCCGCCTCTTTGATTTGGTTGAGAACCGCCATAAGGTGCTGGGAAATTTCTTCTTCTAACGCCGAGTCTAGTAGATCAGCTAGCAGGCTGGACATCTTTTTTAGGCGGTTCACTTGTGAGAATGCATTCGCAAGCCTGTTGTTGACTGTCTCGCTGAAGATGTCAGCTTTATCTAAGAATTGAGATGGTAGATCGATGGTGATTTTCGACGCTTGAGCAGCCAAATATTTTCGGGCGCTTTCATCATTTCGCACCTCCAGTAAGTATGTTTGGTCGCTATCAGAAGGCACCACATAGCATCTGAATTTTGCGATTTCTATCTGGGTAGCTCCAACCGGTGTTGTCATGATCTGAGCTAGGAGCTTCGCGCTTGCGGCCCGTTCACGTTTCTTTAAGCCTTGTCAAAGCTCCAGATAATAAGTGCGATGATTGCAGCAGCAGCCGTTGCCCAGTCGATTTTCCATTCTGTGCAAAGCCACATGCAATTTCTCCGTCAATTGGTGAGGCAGCGTTTGTCGGGCGGCATTCAAGCACGCAGTGATCTCAGGCATCGCCAAGCTGAAAGCAGGAGGCGCCGTCAGGCTTTAAATCTGACCACCAGAGCCCCCCAACTCCATATAATAAGGTTCGCATAATGTATATTATGTTAAATATAGTATTGTTTTCTGCGCTGCGGGTATTGTGTCCACTTCCACTAATCCCCGGTCGGTTTTGCACAAAACCCCGGACGATGAAAAATCAGCCTCTTCCGTTACCATCCTCACATCCTTCCTTAGGTTTATCTGTCACGAATATCCGTTTCTACACCAGCCGCGCTGAAAACTGGCTAGCACCAGCCAGTACCTGATGGGCCATTAAAACTGGATCCGGCCCCATCAATTCAACCATGGACTGGCTCCGGCCAAAGCTGAAGAAAATATCAAACTGTGTCCGGGATGAGTTGACCACTACCGATGACTGCTTTGGGTTGTTGCCACTCAGGGCGCCGCCCCAATCTCACGAGCACTCACGGTTACGTAACGGCTCTCTTAAAATCACTGAGCGCCTGGTTGACCTTGTATTGAAGCATCAGCGATGCAGAAAGCTTAACCATAGCTTCGAACAATACATGCCCTGATTCGATCTCACACTGACCAACGCAATGCGCCGCGTATTCGCCAGGTTCGTATGCGTAAAATGTGTAGTAAACCCTACCAGCGTTTCGGTTCAATCCCGCAGTGATATGTGTGACCGACCCTTTCCTCACACCTGATTCAAGATGTGAAAACTCCAAGACGTCTTCAAACGGAATGAACATCGCCGATGCGGACATCACAAAGAGACTCGCGATATCCAACGCTTCTTCAACGTTTCCAATCTCAGGAGTTATGTACTCATGCTCAAGAACATTTCGCATATCTAAGACTTTTCGCAACAGACTCGGCGCGAGCAGTCCCAAAGCCCTAAGACGTTCAATCTTCTTCGGCACATCCCATCTGAATGACGGATAGCCAAAAGAGGTCAACAACTGATCTAGCTGGCTGACAATGGCACGTTTTGCATTGGCTGTAGCGTTGACTCGTGCCGCCAGTCCGCCCCGCTCAAAATCATCCTCCGCCAGCGATAAAAACTCGACCGGTGAGGTCTCAAGGTCGGCCAATCCAAAACTACCACCGCCTGACATGACCGAACACTTTCTCATATCAAATTCATGAGCGAGGCAAAATTCTCTGATATCCATTTCACTCCAGCCGATTGGCAATTGTCAGAACAAAAAGCAGTGTATCAGCGAGAACGCTCTATGAATTCCACCGACGCACAAGAGTAGTGCCAAACCACGTGGTTTTCGAAACGCACAAGACTGAGAGCCTGCCTGCCACTCGCAGCTCTCTCAACTTAATGCCGCCTCGGTGTGCCTAGCCATTGCAAATGTACTACGTGTTGGATAGCCGTCACGGTATTCGCCACGACCATCACCCTCTAAATACCCTTCTCCAAAGCTGCGAAAAACCGAGTTTGCTGTTGAGGGTTCACACCGCCCCCTGTGAGCCCTTCCCTATCGCCAATTCCCGCGTCAGCCACTCAAGATACCCGGCAATCATCACCTCATCACGCTTGCAGTAAGACCACTTGTGCCTCTTCGCCACCGTTACAAACCCGGCCTGCACAAGAATCTCCAAATGCCGGCTTGCAGTCGGCTGAGCGACACCCAGCGCCTTGGCAATAAGCGTCATGCAAACGCCGAGTTCAGCAGGATCGGCCGACCACTGATCTGCAAAGTGTTCATGAGGCTTCGCAAGCAATCGAAGTATCGTTACCCGAACCTCGCTGCTCATCGCTTTCATCTGTATTGATCTGTCCATGCCGGCATCATATAGTCATTTAGCCGAATGACAATATGAGGTGAGCCATGCTGGATCTACCCTACACGTCAATTATCGAAGGCAACGCCGTCAGGTGGGGAAAGATGGGATCAGGCGCGCCCTTGGTAGCCATCCACGGGACGCCTTTTTCCTCCCAAGTCTGGAGGCGCATCGTTCCCCTGCTAGCTGGCCATCGCACCGTGTACTACTTCGATCTGGTCGGGTACGGCCAGTCTGAGATGAGGGCGGATCAAGACGTTTCGCTGGCCGTCCAGAACAATGTGCTCACTGCCCTCTTTAAAGAATGGGGCTTGGACCGGCCAGACGTGCTCGCACATGACTTCGGCGGTGCTACTGCGCTGCGAGCGTACTACCTGAACGGCCTGCGCTACGCGTCTCTTACCCTGTTCGACGCAGTCGCTTTGGCTCCGTGGGGCTCGCCGTTCGTCCAGCATGTCCGCCAACACGAGGCAGTATTTGCTGGAATGCCCGATTACATGCACCGCGCGCTGCTGGCTGCTTACCTGCAAACCTCAGCAGCGACCCCGTTGAGTGAAGAAGCCCTGCGCATCTACAGTGCCCCTTGGGTGGGTGAAATTGGTCAGCCTGCGTTCTATCGGCAGATCGCGCAGATGGATCAAGCGTTCACTGACGAGATTCAGCCGCTGTACACAAGACTTGATTGCCCAGTGTCGGTTTTGTGGGGCGCTGAAGACGCCTGGATCCCGTATGCGCAGGGCGAGCGTCTTGCCGAGCTGATCGCCCAGCAGCCCTGTATTCGAGTCAAAAATTGCGGTCATCTCATGCAAGAAGACCGGCCCGAGGCCATTGTGGCTGCGCTGTTGAAACAAATCGGCGCAGGCTGAAAAGTCGCTCCCACTGGATGCCTGCATGCCTGGAAGGCCGCCGAATACGATAAGCATTGTTAGTCCTTTACAGTGTTTCAGTGCGACATTGAGCGTGGTCAGTCATGTGGCAGTAGCTGCCACTGCTCACCCGGTGCGCTTCCTAAAGCGGCATGACACGGCTATCCCGGCGATGCTGAGTACGGTGACAATTCAGGCACCAGACAACACCTGTAACCAGCAGCGCAATTGCTGCAATTTCGAATGGATCAGGAAGCCGATGCTCCCATAAAAAGCCAATAAGCAGCGCCGCCAATGTCTCTATCACGAGCACTTGCCCACTCAGTGCCAAGGGCAGGAGCCGGCTCGCCTGGTTCCAGCACGCGCCGCCCACCACGGAAGACAGAAAAGCTACCCCGCCAGCTACCAGAAGAAAATCAAGCCATTCAGTGTTGCCGTACGTTCCGGCCTGCCACCCCAGCACAGGTAGCGCCAAGAGCAATGATTGAGCGCCCGTCATGACTCCTGTCAGCAGTGCCCAGTCATTGGAGGAAACGCTGGCGACCTGAACCAGACGCCGAGCGTTACTCACCGCGAACCAGCTCCAGGTCACTAACGCGCCCGCCGCGCACAGAATCCCTGCGATGTTGGTGAGGATATCGGTCCGGTCGCCGTTGGTAATTGCATGCCAACTGATGAGCGTTACCCCGCCCACTGCACAGCACAGCGAAGGAACGAGCTTGCGCAGCGGAACGGCATTTTCGTCATGCCGACCTGCCAGTGTGATGAGCACCGGAATCAGCCCGACAATCAGCGATGTTGTAGCTATGCCAACCAACTGCACACCGGTGCCCACCAGCGTGTAGTAGATGAGATTTCCTATCAGGCTGAGCCAGAACAGCGACTTCCAGTCGGCCTTGCTGAGCTTGGCGCACACGCGTTTCCAGCGAGGTGCGAGCAGCGCCCCGGAAATCACGCCATAGCAAAGAAACCTCAGCACGGCGAATTGCAGGCCGCTCAGTTCGGGGGTCAGTTGCGGGCCGAGGAAGATCACCCCCCAGCACACACCCGCACACACCCCGTAGAAGATACCTTTCAGCAATAATCGATCTGCACCCATTTCACCCGCGCTCCAAAACCTGATGAGCGAAGTCTGGAGCAGCTGTTTCGGTGCGTATTGTCGGTAACTACGGAATGCTTTACCCAGGCTGTTGCTGCGCACGACGGTAGGCCGCCGGGGTCGTGGCTTTCAGGCGCTGCATGGTGCGTGTCAGCGATGCCTGGTCGCTGAAGCCCGCACGCAAGGCTATTTCAGCAATGGGCAAGGCAGTTCCACGTAACCATCGCTGCGCTTCCTGCACACGCAACTCGGTCAACCAGGCCTGCGGGCTCATGTTGAACACTTGCCGGAATCGCTGATGCAACTGGCTCACGCTCATGTTGGCAAACCGAGCCATGGCTTCATTGTTCCAATGGGCTCCAGGGTTGCTCCGAAGACGACCAATCAACCGCTCCATAGGATCGGTAAAACAGGTCGCGTCCGGGCTCAGTGAGGACAACAGCAAGTGCCCCAGCTGGCACGTCGCGATGGAGAGTTGTGCATGACCTATCAACTCGGCGAACTCGATGAGCCGACGCGTTGCGGGGGGGATTGGCACATAGATGTTTCGAGCCAGGCGCTCGATGTGGAGCGTTTCCAGCGTGGCAGGCGCGCAGTCCAGAACCAAAAAGCGGCTATCGATGTCGCAGTGTTGCGAGTGATCTGAGCCAGGTTCCACAAGTGCCGCCAATGACTGATCAATACATCCGCCACGTCCGTTTACGTCTATGTCCATTCGGCCGCGAATCGGCAGGACCAATTGAGCGTGATCGTGGTGATGGTGAGGGGTGTCCCGCTCATAGCTGCGCACTTCGAGGCTTAAAAACATTACTGCACCTTCCGTTCCGGCAGGTTATCCGATGTGTGTGTTACTGCCCTACTCCACAGCCGTTAACACTGTCAGCGCGAGGGGCCTTGGAACTCACCGGATCATATCCCTTTTGCTCATGGCCTGCTTTCCAGGAGGACAGAAGATTCCTCGCGGTGTGCTAACGGATAGTCCAGGGAGATGCGGAAACAATTGAGCCTCCAGCTCATCAGACGGAGGCCCAACAGTAGTACAGATTGTGCTTAATGCTGGAGCTCGCATAAGCTCAAGCAATGCCTCTCGCATTCAACGCCTAACCGGGACAATTACTAGAGGCTCCTGCCTGGACTCAGCGGCGCAGAACGCGATCAAGCACCAACAGGGCAATCGCGCCAATAGCCATCGCAGTCACTGGCTTTTCTTTGACGAAGGTGGACACGCTGTTCATTGCATCGCCGTAGGCCTGGGTCACTTGACCGCATGCCTGGCGGCCCGCACCTTCTGCCTCGAGGCTGGAATCACCAAACAGTTTCCCGACAGCGCTCTGGGCTTTACCGGCAACTTGTTCTACTACGCCTTCAACCTGTTCACTCTTCATGTTCGTCAAACCTTCGTGTGTCAGTGGGGAGGCTCAGGGTCTGCCTGAGCCGGTAGATAGCTGCACAAGGTTAGGGTGACAGGCGTCATGAATAGTTCAACGTCGATGCGCACCGGTCATATCGCCAAACGACTAGCTACGCCGACACCTGCTCAAGGAAGATCAGCTGCAATGGCTCAGCCAGCAGCTCATCAGCGATGCCAGCAAAGTGCTGGAAATACGGCATGGCGAAATGCGCATCGAGCGCGGCCTGATCTGCGAATGCCTCGCGCATGTAGAACGTGCCACGCTCATCACGCAGCTCGAACAATACGTAGTCCAGGTTGCCCGGCTCCGCACGGGTCGGTTCGACCAACGACAGCAGTGCATCCTTCAAGGCTTTTCGTTGACCAGGCTTGGCCTTGAGTACGGCAATTGATACCAACGCTTTGGCGGACGCATCCATCATAAGTTCTCCGGAACAATGAGCTTGGGGACCACCGTGGTCCGTGGCGATGATATTCACCTGGCAAGCTCTGCAGAAAAACCCTCGCATTCCGGCAACACTTTCGCTTTAACGGTGAAAATGAAGCCGCAAGATTTCCGGGTTATCGCGTTCCTCAACGGGAAGGCGTCAAGTTCGGCACGCACGTGCCGATATCCCTCAGAGCGACTGTCCAAGCGCCATCCTGGCCCCTATCAGCGCCCTGCTCTATCTACCAGCCCTGAGGCTGTAGTGAGTATTCACGGCAAGACACGGGCGTTATCCGTTCCGCCAGCTACCAATAACTGCTTGATAAAAGCCTAAGCACCGGGTGATGAATGCGCCGTATATCGTTGGGCCAGTGGCTGCGCGCTGGGGTGGCCGTGGCCGCATTGACCGTATTCAACACCGTTCCAGCGTTCGCGCTATCAAATGGCTGTACGGCCATCAACAGCTTGTCCGGCTCAGTTTCACTGGCATTTGGTACGAACAAATATCCCGCCTCGGACTTTCTCCCGGGAGATGCGCTGACGCTGACGTTCAGTGACAGCGGGACGGCGTACCAGGGCAATCCCACCGCTGCTGACAGCCTTAGTCTCGCTCGCTACAGCCTTGCCGGTTTTCAGACCTACAACGCAGCGAACAGCACCACCAATACGCCGCACACGGTCACCATGACCGTCCCCGCAGGCAGCCTGGAGGCCAATGGTGCAGCCATTCGGGCTACGACCTCCAATGGCCAGATCAGCAACCTGGTGTTCAGCTGCACCAGCCTCAGTGCAGTATCCACGGATGCCACCCTATCCAGCCTAACGCTCTCGACAGGCAGCCTGACGCCAGCTTTCAGCACGGCCACCACCAGCTACAGCGCTTCGGTCGCCAACGCTACAAGCACCCTCTCCCTCACACCGACCCCCACAGACAACAACAGCACGGTCACAGTGAATGGCACACCGGTAAACTCAGGTAGCGCTTCCCCGCCCATTGGCCTCGCAGTGGGTTCGAACGTCTTCACGCTGCTGATCACGGCTGCGGATGGAGTCACTACCAAGTCTTACACCATCACCGTCGACAGGGCCCAAGCCGCGCCGCAGGCCAGTGCGGTTACGGCCAACGTGAGTGCCAACAGCACGAACAACCCGATCAGCCTGGCCATTACCGGCACCGCCAGCTCGGTCGCCGTCGCTACTGCAGCCAGCCATGGCACAGTCACGGCGAGCGGAACCAGCATCAGTTACACGCCTGTCGCGGGCTATTCAGGCAGCGACACTTTCACCTATACCGCGACTAACAGTTCAGGCACCTCTGCGCCGGCGACGGTCACTGTGACCGTCTCGCAACCAACACTGATCATCACTCCGTCTGCCGGTGCATTGCCCGCAGGCCAGGTCGGCAGCAGTTACAGCCAGACCATCAGCAGTGCTGGGGGCACGGCATCCTATGGCTACGCAGCCAGCAGACTGCCAGCGGGGCTGTCGCTGAATACCACTTCCGGTGTGCTTAGCGGGACGCCCACCACTGCCGGCAGCTACACGCCATCGGTCATCGTCACCGACGCCTACGGCGCGACCGCCACCACCAACTACACCCTCTCGATCGTTGCGCAGGCGCCGGTGGCGAGCGCCGTGTCGGCAAGCGTTGCCGCCAACAGCACAGGCAACGCGCTCACCCTCAACCTGTCCGGCGGCCCTGCCGACAGCGCGGCGATCGCCAGCCAGCCCCAGCATGGCACCGCCACGGCGTCTGGCCTTGCCCTGCGCTACACGCCTGCAGCGGGCTTCGCCGGGGTCGACAGCTTCAGTTATACCGTCACCAACGCGGCCGGCACTTCTGCGCCGGCGACTGTAACCATTACCGTCACGGCGGTGACGCTTGCACTCAGCCCGGCCAGCGGCCCGCTCCCCGGCGGCACGGTCGCGTCCAGTTACAGCACCTCGCTGCTGGCATCCGGCGGCACTGCGCCTTATCACTATGCCGCGACCGGCTTGCCGAGCGGCTTGACCCTCGACACCAGCAGCGGAGTGATCAGCGGCACACCTACCCTGGCCGGCGCCTATAGCGTTGCAGTCACGGCCACGGATAATGTTGGCAATGCCGGCAGTACCAACTACACGCTTGCCATTGGCACCGCCTTGCCCACGGTCGCGGCGGTATCCGCGGTGGTCGCCGCCAACTCGTCGAACAACCTCATTGCCTTGGGGCTCTCGGGTGGCGCTGCTACCACCGTGACCGTCACATCGTTGCCGTTGCATGGCACGGCGGTCGCCAGTGGCACCAGCATTCGCTACACGCCCCAAGCAGGTTTCTCGGGCAGTGACAGCTTCAGCTACAGTGCCAGCAATGCCAGTGGCACATCGGCTGCTGCCAGCGTTTCCATCACGGTCAGCCCTGCTACCCTGGTGCTGGCTCCGGCAGCCGGCGCGTTGCCCGCTGCCACCGTGGGCAGCGTCTACCGACAGAATGTGAGTGCCAGCGGCGGCGTCAGCCCCTATCGGTTCAGTGCGGCCGGGCTGCCGGCCGGGCTGACGCTGGACCCGGTATCCGGCAGCCTGTTCGGCACGCCGACTGCTACCGGCAGTGGCTCATTTTCGATCAGCGTGACCGATGCCAACGGCACCCAGATGACGGCCAATTACTCACTGCTCAGCAGCGGCGTCACGCCCGAGGCAGCCGATGTCAGTGCGTCGGTTGCGGCCGGCCAGAGTGTCGCCCTGAACCTGACTGCGGGCGCGAGCGGTGGCCCGTTCACCTCTGCAACCCTGCTCGACACACCGTCGCAGGCGTTGGGCAGCGTGCGCCTGAACCAGACCACCCTTGAATTCACGGCAGCGGCCAGGGCCAGTGGCACCGTCACTTTGCGCTTCACCCTGGCAAACGCCTGGGGTGTCTCGCAGGTTGCAACACTGACCCTGCAGATCAATGCACGGCCTGACCCGGGCAAGGACGCCGAAGTGATCGGCGTGCTCAATGCGCAGACCCAAAGTGCTCAGCAGTTCGCCCGGGCGCAGGTCACCAACTTCACTGACCGTCTTGAGCAACTGCATAGCCCGGACGGGCACCGCAACGCCTTCAATCTGCGCTTCAACCCCACGCAGGCACACCCACGGAACAAGCCAGGCCAGGCGGCCGACAGCGAGCAGACCGATCTCGATATGCTCGCAGCCACACAGATGCTGGCCAACGACCAGCCGCAACTGATGCATGCAGATCCAGCCGACCATGACCCCACTGCGCCTGCCAGCGGCAATGTATCGGTATGGACAGGGGGCTATGTTGATTTCGGCAATACCGAGCGCGGCGGCAGCAAGGTCAGCAGCACCTTGATTGGCGTCAGCAGCGGGATCGACTTTCGCCTGAGCCGTGCGCTGACAGCCGGAGTGGGGGTTGGCTATGGCAGCGACAAGAGTGATATCGGCTCTGCCGGCAGCACTAACCGCGGCAAGTCCTACAGCGTGGCTGCCTATGCCAGTTATCACCCGAGCGCGGTATTTGTCGATGCACTGCTCGGCTACAGCCGCCTGCAATTCGACAGTGAGCGCTTCGTGACTGATTCCGGCGGCTACGCCAAAGGCAGCCGCGACGGCGATCAGCTGTTCGCCTCGCTAAGCTCTGGCTACGAGCTGAAAAGCCAGAACTGGCTGGTATCGCCCTATGGCCGCTTGGATACCTCTACGACCTGGCTGCACGGCTATCAGGAGTCGAATGCAGATGCCAACAACCTCGATTACGCCCAGCAGCGTTTTTCACTGGTGTCGGGCGTGGCTGGCCTGCGTGGGCAGTACGGGATTGCGCTGAGTTGGGCCTACCTGACGTTGCGCTCGCGCCTGGAGTTCAGCCACACCTTCAACTCCGAATCCAGCGCCCGCCTTGGCTATGCCGATGTTGGCAATTCAACCTACACGATCACCACCGAAGGCTTCGGTGACGACACCCTGGCTGCGTCGCTCGGGATGGATCTGCTGTGGGCATCGGGGCTGAGCACCGGGATTGGCTATCAAGGCACGCGGGCACTGGGGCAGCAGTCGCGCTCGGATGCGCTGTCGCTGCGTGCTGCCTATCGCTTTTAACATACCCCGCGGCCTGGTTGCCCGTCAGCCCTCGGGCAAGCTGACGCCGCAGATGAAATCGCTTGAGCCGATGCGGTGCGAGCCGAACTCCACGACGTAACTGTCGCCGCGGCGTTCGGCTTCTATTCTGGCGGTAGTCTGGTCGGCATATACATCGACCAGATGCCACGGATGGCGGTCGCGCAGCACGCCCCAGCCCAGCACCCAGCCTGGTCTGGCAGGGTCCGCCGGCAAGTTTCTCACGAGGCTGCGTATGCTCATCGGCTGCTCCCAGGACGCTTTGTCTCCTTACCCCCGCAGCCGCTCTAGGCGAGCGCGACCGGCTTCGGTAATGGCGTTCTCCCCTTCATCACTGATGCGATAACGACCGGAAGCCATTCTGGCAATCGAAAACCTCACCAGGTTAGTTTTGGCCAACGCTTCGCCAACTTCGTAACTCATGGCGCGCTCCAGGTCGAAAATCCTGATCGCTCCCATCTTATAACGAGCAAAGACGATCAGCGCCTCATCAATCGCCGCTTGGTTTACCGCTTGAACACGTTCCATGCTGACATCCTAGTTCGTGAGTGGCCCGATCCGTGGGCAGACAGACAACGGACCGTGGCAGTTCGTCGAATGCGCAACGCTACTATGTACACGCCAGGTGGGGTACTGGCTTTGCATCCATGCTGGATGATTGGACAGGCCAAGGATTCGCAAGAATTGACTCTAATCGGGGCCAGCCCGCGGGTATTACCGCTCCAGCAACTCTTCCCGGAGCCACGCGAGCAGCGCCTGCACTTCAGCCCGATCAGCCGCGCCTTGTGCTGTGTAGACAGAAAGGGCATCGGGCAGAGGAATGGATTCAGCGCACACTTGAATTAAAGCGCCCTCCTCGATCAGTTTTCCAGCACTGTGGCGCCATCCAAGAGCCACGCCGTGCCCCGCTACTGCTGCCTGCAGCATCAGCGGGTAGCTATCAAACACCTTACCAGGCGTATCTTCCGCTATCGCCCTGCCAAAAGCGCTTAACCAGTCTGACCAGTCAATGAAGTCCTGTGGTGTAGAGCGATAGTGCAAGAGCGTATGCAGGCGGAGCTCTTCAAGGCTCAACAACGTGTCAGCCGCCAGGTAACTGGGGCTGCACACCGGGAACACTTCATCGGCTGCCGTAAAGCACACTGCGTGCGGCCCGCTCGCGCGTCCGGTAGTTTGCAAGGCTACATCGAAGTGGTCAGTGAATTCGCCAAGAGGTCGCGTCGAGGTGATCACCTGAACCTCAAGGTGCGGGTATTGCTCGTGGAACCTGGCAAGACGGGGCATCAACCAGTAAAAGGCTTCGCATAGCTGGCACAGGAAGACAACCCGGTCGTTGCCATGGGTTTGCCGTAGTGCCACGGCCTGATTACTGATGCTTCGCAATGCTGTGCTTACCGCCTCTGCCAGCGCTCGCCCCTCACCCGTCAAGAACACTGCTCGATTGCGGCGGACAAAGAGCTTCACACCCAGGTCTTGTTCCAGCGCCCTTATCTGCCGGCTGATGGCCGCCTGAGTGATGTGCAACTCGTCAGCAGCCTTGGAGAAGCTCTCCAACCGTGCGGCCGTCTCGAACGGCAACAAACTGGTCAGCGGAGGTAATGTGTTCCTGAGCATATTCATAATCAGCTGTTATGAATCCAAGCCTGAAAAGTCGTTTTTAACATACTTGCCGCGCGCGCAACATTGGCTGAACCCTTGATGGATTTCAGTTGATGACAACCTCACCTTCAACGCTTATCGCTGGAGTACTGTTCGCCGTCATGGCGACCCTGGCCTGGGCCCTCAACTTCATAGCGCCTTATGTCACTGGCCCCTACAGCATCTACGACCTGATGGTCATACGCTATTTGATTGCAGGTGCTCTGGGCGTGCTGGGCGTCATGCTGTGCCGCGCCCAAATGCGGTCGTTGCGGTTCTCTCAGCAGGTGCTCGCTGCAGGCCTGGGCGTAATAGGTTATCTAGGCTACGGCAGCTGTATTGCCGCAGGCGTAATTTTCGCCGGCCCGGTACTGGCGGCGGCGTTTGTGGGCCTCGTGCCGGTCTTGCTTGCCTTGCTCGGCAATGCCAAAGAAAAGACAGTGCAGTGGCGTCGCCTTGGATTTCCACTGCTGTTCATTGTGCTTGGGCTCGTCCTTTCCAATATCAGCAGCGTGGCGCTGCCGCACGCGGATAGCACCAGTTGGCTGGCGGGCGTTTTCTTCTCCGTCCTGGCAGTAGCACTGTGGTTGACCTTCAGCCTGCTCAATCAACGCGCTATGGGAAAGATCGCCCCTGCCGCCACACGCGCTTGGACGGGTTTGATGATGGCCGGCGCCGGCATAGCTACACTGTGCGTCCTGCCGTTATTACATTCGCTGGGCCTGCTTGAACTGACGAGTGCGAGTTTCGGTTTCACCACTGCGGCACGCTTTTATGCCTGGGGCTTGGTTCTCGCTGTTGTGTCTTCGGTGATTTGCGCCTGGGCCTGGAACGCTGCGACACGGCGGCTACCGATGGTGCTCTCAGGTCAACTGATCTCACTGGAGTCTTTGTTTGCCGCCCTGCTCGGCTTACTCTTCAACGCCAGGCTGCCAACGTTCATAGAGACGTCAGGGCTTATCGCCGTGATCTCAGGCGCCGGGTTGGCGGTGCACAGCATTCTCACGCAGGAGCACAGCAATGGATGCACTTACCCGAACGCTCAAAGCGACAATTGAGGCCGCTGATCACGCGATCACCGCCGAAGATTTCGACGAGTTAATGAAGTTTTATGCCGATGACGCAACGCTGGTGGTCAAACCGGGTTTGACGGTCACCGGCAAAGACAGCATCCGCCGCGCATTTGTCGCCATCGCGGAGCATTTCAATCACAGCATTGTTGTCACGCAAGGCGAGATGCAGGTCATTCCGGGGGCTGATGTCGCGCTCGTCGTCATGGAAACCCTGTTGCAGGCTACTGACAAGGCAGGTGACAAAATCGAGATTTCGCGCAAAGCAACTTACGTATTTCGACTCATTGCGGACCAATGGCTATGCGCCGTCGACAACTCCTACGGAACGACACTGCTGGACAACATCGTCGAGCCGTAGGACTCAAGTCAGGACTGCCGGCAAACTATGTATCAGCCTGCTGCCGGCGCTTCTCCATGCGAATATCGCCTTCAGGCAACTGCTCCACGCAGCGCCAGCCGAGCTTGCAATAAAAACCGCTGGCGCGACTGGCCTGTGCGGTTTCCAGCCATATCGTCTCATGCTGCTGGAAAAGGAAGCACTCTGCGCGTTCCATAAGGCAGCGACCCAGACCTTGCCCCTCGAACTGGGGCAGTACGAATGCCGCGAACACACAAGCATCACCGCTATCAGCCATTGAAAAGCCTGCCGGGACACCGTCGACCTCAGCAATCCAGATACACGGTGCCTCGATAAGTGCTTGTTCAATGGCTTCGGGGGTGATGCCCATCTGCGTCAGTTGCTCATGCGACAGGTGATTTTCTCGAACGCTTGTGCGGATGTGGAAAATCGCATCGATATCAGCGGTGTTGGCCAGCCTGATTGTTTTCTGCATGACGAGTCCCTTCAGCTACTTTCAGACGCCGGTGCTTCATGGCGCCAGCGGAAGGTCCTTTTACCAGCTGTGGCGGATCAAAGCACTACGTTGACTTCAGATATGCCGAGTAAAGCCGCCTGCTCGAGAACTTCGGCAGGAGTGGCATCGGCGTCAGGCATGACCAGGCTGTTCTCACCATCACCATGGTGCAACATGATCAAGTGCAGCGCGGCCTCATGGGTAGCAAGGTGATCCTGCTTGAGCTCGAGCTGGTGAGTGCGGCGCTCGCCGTTGAAGAGGTATTCCAAGGTAAAGGTATGCATGGTCAGATTCTCATGTGGTGGACTAGACCCTTATCCTGACCTGAAAGACAGCTTTTTGGTTCGATTGCTTCCAACAACTCTGCGCAAAACCAGACCGGCGCAGTCTCTGGTCTGGTTTCACATCGCGAGTTAACGTCTCAGAAATGCCCGCTGCTGTTGACGATCCGCAGCGACAGCGCTTCATAAGGTTCCAGGTTGATCATCAAGCGCCCGTCCTCGCTGAGGTCGCCCTCGACCGTTTCATTGATCATGTCGACCACGGTGCCCGGAGTGAACCCGGCCAGTGTCAATTCCTCGCTGATGACTTCAGCACTGAAGTTGAGCGCGCTGATCTGAATACCCTTGCCGGCAGGCAGTTCATGCACCATGACCAGCAAGCCAGGGCTGCTGACTTCCGGCACCAGAATCTGCTTGCTGCTTGCGATGCCATAGGCCTGACGCACAGCGAGGATCTTTTTCACCATGCTGGCAAACGAATCGCTGCGTTGCAGCTGGCTGTCCAGGCTGCCGTACAAGTCGCGGGCCTTGGGGATGCCACGCACGGATGCTTGCTCTTCAGGCGCCAGCCCAGCCAGATCATAGCCACCGCGGTGAATCCAGCGCGTGTCGCCATCGAGCATGCGCTCGGCGACAGCCTCGGCCGGCAGTGGCAGTGCGCCGACCATGTCCCAACCCGACAGCGCGAACACGCCGGGTTGCATGGCGTTGTACATCACCAGCAACAGGTGGATCTTCTGGATCTGGGCGATATCGTCCTCGGTGATCAGCTCCAGGTCACGAATCCCCAGCGTGGCAGTGATCAGGCTCGCGGTGGTGCAGGAGATGCCGTTGGTGACGAAACGCAGGTTGTACGGCGCATGCTCGCCAGACAAGCGCTCATGCATCTCTTCACGGATATGCTCGCGCAGGATGCTGCCGGGGATGGTCTGGCCCTTGTACATGAACATGTCATGGGCATGCAGGGTCCAGAAGTGCACCAGCTCGGTGGTTAACTCGTCATGGTTCTGCAGGGCATGGATCAGCGAGGCAGGGTCGATCTTGAAGGCGTGCATCTGCTGCAGCATCAGGCGCAGGAACTCGGTATCGCCGGTCAGCAACGCGTGCTGGTAGGCCGGCCGAGTAACGAAGTCGTAGGATAGGTCGGCACCGCCCTTGGACATCTGGGCGATGTCATCCAGGGTCAGGTTCAGTTCCTGGAAGCTGAAGCCGCCGGCCTTGCGGATCATCCCGCCGAGGATCTGGTTGCCGGTGATCGATAACGGATGGCTCTCGGACCAGGCCGGGCCTTCGGCGCGTGCTTCGACGCCGAGGAAGCCGTTGGCATCCAGGCGGATACCGCGTGCGCCATGGCAGTCGAGGGCATACAGCGCGTCACCGAGGATCATCTGCTGGGCGGTAAACGATGGGTCGAGCCAGTTCAGCGACGGCTGCCCTTCCTTGAAATAATGCAGATAGACCCAGCGCCGTTCGATGCCGTCGACGCCGGTAATCGCTGGTGTTGCACTCCAGTCGGTGTCCTTGACTCCCGGTTCAAAGAAGATCACCCGTTGCAACTGGCCGACAATGTAATGCCGCGCCTTCAACTCGTCGCATACCGCTGGAGACAGGTTGACGGCGTCGCGGCCCGCGGGCACGTCAGGCAGCAGGTGCCAGTCTTCCTGACGAATCTCGACCATGTGATACAAGCCCGGATACAAGCCATAGGCCCGCTCGGCCAGCCTGAAGTCCGCGCCCTTGCCGGTATGTGCGGGGATCAGGTCATCGATGGTCACCGCGTTGTGCGCGGCGGCGATCCTGCTCATGCGCACCAATTCTTCTTCGGTACCGAACAGCGGGTCGACGTCAAAACTGATGCGGTCGAAGTTACCGTCCACGCTTGGCGTGAACTGATTACCGCTGATCCCACCGGCCTGCTTGATCGGACCGGTGTGAATGCCTTGGATGCCAATCTCGGACAACTGCTTCCACAGCGCTTCATGGCCCAGCGCCTGGAGCACCGAAGACCCTTCAGGCGAGACGATCGCGTCGGGGTACACCGTCAACCACACCGAGGATATTTCAATTGCCCGGCGCGGTTGCGACTCGGCATAGGCGTTCATCCACAGCCGCGACTGGCCGCCGTAGAGCTTGGCCCGGTCCTGGGAAATCTTGAGCATGGAACGCGCTTCGAGCCATTTAATGTAGTCGTCCTGATCTGTCATAAGCTCCCCACAAGGCAAAAGTGAATGTACGCAGGCTTTAGGGTATGACGCATGGCAGCAATGAACGTTCGCCTGGAGCGCTTTGCGCGGCGCTGGCGCAATGACACAATGCCGCACCCGTATCCAGAGCTGCGGCCTCACGCCATGAACGCCCCCGACCTTCGCCCCGAGATCACCCAGCACGTCAGGACCGATCGGCTCAAGCAGCTGTTCGTGCAATCGGCGCCGGCGGTGCTGGGCAGCTACCTGGCTGCAGCGATGCTGTGCTGGATGGGCTGGGAGCGCTTTGATCACGAAGCGGTGCTCATCTGGATGAGCGTGCTGACTGCGACCACGCTGCTGCGTACCGAGATGTTCATCACCTACCGCCGCGCCGCGCCCAACCAGCGCTCGCCGCAACAGTGGGAGCGCCGCTACTGGCTGACCTTGGCATTGTCGGCAGGCACCTGGGGCCTCGGCGCGCTTGCGGTGATGCCGGTCGGTGATCTGGTCGGGCAGACGCTGATCATGCTGTTTGCAGTAGGCATGTCGGTCAGCGCGGTGTCGTGTTACTCGTCCTTTCGCAATATGACCCTGGTGTCCGTTGCTCTGGTGCTGCTGCCTTGCACGATCTGGTTGTTACTGCAGCCTTCTGCCTTGCAACAAGGCATAGCCCTGGCGGTGCTGGTGTTCGCCTCGTTTGTCGTCAATGCCACCCGCAGTCTGTCGTCAGCACTGGAGACTGCTTGGCGCCTGAAGCATGAAATGGAACATGCCCACCGGCTGGCCATGATTGCCTCCTGCACAGACGGGCTGACCGGTTTGAACAATCGCCGGGCGTTCTTCGATCATGCCTCGGCCCAGCATGCGTTGTGCGAGCAGCAGAGCGGGCTGGTCGCTGTGCTGATGCTGGACATCGACTTTTTCAAACAGATCAATGACACCTTCGGCCATGCGGCGGGGGATCGGGTCCTGCAACGCATTGGCACGGTCATCAGTGCCTGCCTGCGCGACGATGACATCGCCGGCAGGCTCGGCGGTGAAGAGTTCGCACTGTTGCTGCCCAACACGCCCCAGGCCGAGGCCGTCGAGATTGCCGAGCGCCTGCGGGCATTGATCGCCCAACTCAACGTGAGCAGCGAGCACGGCGTGACGGCAAGCATCGGCCTGGTCTATGCCACAACTGCCGACAGTGATCTTGATGCGTTACTGGTCTGCGCTGACAAGGCCATGTATCGCGCGAAAGCCAGCGGCCGCAACCGCGTCGAGCTTGTCGAGCACGTTCGCACCACCGCCTGAACGCCCCCGTTTGGGGCAACTTTGGCAAAGCCTGCCAACGCGCACCTGTTTGATGCGCCAAGCCTTCCCGCCGTTGACGTGGATTGAGCGTAAAAGCCTACATTGCGTCGTTTTTCTGATGCTAAACAGCGCCCAATCGCAATTTCTGCATCAATTCGAGTCCTAGCCACACTGCCCTGCCCGTTTCGGCACCTTCATTGCAACGCTGATCAGGTATGCGACAACGCTGCTGACGATGCGTAGCAAGGAGTGGGTATGTCCCGGGCTTTTTTCGATGAAATGTATGAGGCAAACGGAAGTTGCCGCTCCCACTACCAGGCTTTTTCGCGCTGGTTGGCCAATACACCGCTGGAATTGCTGGAGCAACGTCGACGTGAGGCCGACCTGCTGTTCCACCGCGCTGGCATCACCTTTACCCTCTATGGTGACGCGCAGGACACCGAGCGTCTGATCCCCTTCGACATTATCCCGCGCAGCATCCGCGCCAGTGAATGGCGCATTGTCGAGCGCGGCTGCATTCAGCGGGTGCAGGCGCTGAACCTGTTTCTGCACGACATCTACCACGACCAACGCATTCTCAAGGCCGGCATCATTCCGCCCGAACAGGTATTGGCCAACGAGGGCTATCAGGTCGCAATGCAGGGCTTGAACCTGCACCGTGGGCTGTACGCGCACATCGCCGGGGTCGACCTGGTGCGCGACAGCGATGGCACTTATTACGTGCTCGAAGACAACCTGCGCACCCCAAGCGGCGTCAGCTACATGCTTGAAGACCGCAAGATGATGATGCGCCTGTTCCCCGAGCTGTTCGCCGCGCAGCGCATCGCCCCGATCGACCACTACCCGAACATGCTGCTGGACACACTCAAGAGCGCCAGCCCGCTGGACAACCCGACCGCCGTAGTGCTCACCCCCGGGCGCTTCAACAGTGCCTATTTCGAGCATGCGTTTCTCGCCCGCGAGATGGGCATCGAACTGGTCGAAGGCGCCGACCTGTTCGTGCGTGACGAGCATCTTTATATGCGCACCACCGCCGGGCCGCAGCGGGTCGACGTGATCTACCGACGCCTGGATGACGACTACCTCGACCCGTTGTCTTTCAACCCGGACTCGACCCTTGGCGTGCCCGGCCTGATCTCGGTGTACCGCGCCGGCAATGTGGTGCTGGCCAATGCCGTCGGCACCGGCGTGGCCGACGACAAGTCGATATACCCCTATGTGGGCGACATGATCCGCTTTTACCTCAGCGAAGAGCCCATCCTCAAGAACGTCCCCACCTGGCAATGCCGCAAGCCTGCCGACTTGTCCCACGTGCTGGCCAACTTGCCCGAGCTGGTGGTCAAAGAGACCCAAGGCTCCGGCGGTTACGGCATGTTGGTCGGGCCGGCGGCAACGGCAGCGCAGATCGAGGACTTCCGCGCGCGCATCAAAGCCCGCCCGCATGCCTATATCGCCCAGCCGACCCTGTGCCTGTCGACCTGCCCGACCTTTGTCGAACAAGGCATCGCCCCGCGCCATATCGACCTGCGCCCGTTCGTTTTGTCCGGCAGCGAGACCCGCCTGGTGCCTGGCGGCCTGACCCGCGTGGCGTTGCAGGAAGGCTCGCTGGTGGTGAACTCGTCGCAGGGCGGCGGTACCAAGGACACCTGGGTGGTGGAGGACTGACCGATGCTCTCAAGAACCGCTTCCGATCTGTACTGGATGTCGCGCTACCTGGAGCGCGCCGAAAACCTCGCGCGCATGCTTGAAGTCAGCTACTCGCTGTCGTTGATGCCCCAGGCCGGCCGCTCCGATGGCCACGCTGAACTGGCCATGTCGCTGCTGGCCTCGGGCACCCTTGACGACTACCTGCGCAAGCACACCGAGCTGGACTCCGAGCGCATGCTGCACTTCTTCGCCCTCGATGCGGAAAACCCCAGCAGCATCTATTGCTGCCTGCAGGCAGCGCGGACCAATGCCCACGCCGTGCGCGGGCGTATCACCGCCGACATGTGGGAAAACATCAACGCCACCTGGATCGAGATGCGCAATATCGCCAGCAACGGCCTCGGCCGCTATGGCATCAGCCAGTTCTGCGACTGGGTCAAGGAGCGCTCGCATCTGTTCCGCGGCGCCACCTCCGGCACCATCATGCGCAACGATGCTTACAGCTTCATCCGCCTGGGAACCTTTCTCGAGCGTGCCGACAACACCCTGCGCCTGCTCGATGCGCGCTATGAAATGTTCGGCGAAACCTCCGAAGAAGTCAGCGACGACTCGGCCCGCGGCTATTACCAGTGGAGCGCCCTGCTGCGCGCCCTGACCTCTTATGAGGCGTTCAACGAGATCTACCGTAACGCGCCCAGCGCGCGGCCGGTGTCGGAGCTGTTGTTGTTGCGGGTCGACGTACCGCGCTCGCTGCATTCCTGTATCGACGAGCTGGACCAGATCCTCGCCGGCTTGCCGGGCAACACCGGTCGCGCCGCCCAGCGCATGGCCGCCGAACTCAATGCGCGCCTGCGCTACACCGGCATCGACGAAATTCTCGACGCCGGCCTGCACCTGTGGCTGACCGACTTCATCGGCCGTATCCACCAGCTGGGCCAGAGCGTGCACAATTCCTACCTGGAGGTCGTATGAAACTGTCTATCCGTCACGACACCACCTACAGCTACGCCAGCGATGTCAGCAACAGCATCCAGCTGCTGCGCCTGACCCCGCGCAGCAGCGATCGCCAGCGTATCCTCGACTGGCAGCTGGAGCTGCCGCGCAAGGTCAACAGCCAGATCGACCCCTACGGCAACATCCTGCATGTGCTGACGTTGGACAAACCCCACGGGCACCTGGCCCTGACCGCCAGCGGCCAGGTCGAAATCGACTCCGAATGCGAGCAGGAAGCCGGCGAGCAGTCGCCCCTGCCGTTCCTGCGCACCAGCCACCTGACCCAGGCCGATGACACGCTCAAGGCCTTTGCCATTCAGCATTGCGGCGCGCACCGGGACCGCGCAGCGCTGACCGCACTGATGCAGGGCCTCGCCGACCAGATGCCGTACAGCCCGGGAACAACCTCGGTAGTCACTACCGCCATCGAAGCCTTCAACGGCGGTGCCGGTGTATGCCAGGACCACACCCACGCCTTTCTCGCCTGCGCCCGCAGTTTGGGCGTTCCGGCGCGCTATGTGTCCGGCTATCTGTGCACCGAGGATGAAACCCACCTGGCCAGCCACGCCTGGGCCGAAGCCTGGATCGATGACGCCTGGTACAGCTTCGATGTGACCAACCGCATCACCCGCCCCGAGCGCCACCTGAAACTGGCAGTCGGCCTCGACTACCTGGATGCCTGCCCGGTCCGCGGTGTACGCCGCGGTGGCGGCACCGAGTCGATGCAGGCCAGCGTTCACGTCCATCGCCAGTAGCAACAAAGCCCCGTCAGGTTCGCCAGGACGGGGCCTCTATTCCCACAGCACAAGGTAACCAGCATGACCTATTGCGTCGCCATGCACGTGGCAGACGGACTGGTGTTCATCTGCGACTCACGCACCAACGCAGGCATCGACCAGATCTCCACTTTTCGCAAGTTGTTCGTCTTCAGCGCGCCAGGTGAACGCCTGATCGTGTTGCAGACCGCAGGCAACCTGGCCACTTCGCAATCGGTGGTCAGCCTGCTCGAACAGCGCAGCCGCGGCAGCGGCACCCACTTGCTGAATGTGACCTCGCTGTACGACGCCACGGTGCTGGTTGCCGATACGCTGCGCGAAGTCATTAGCCGCGACCGCAGCAAGCTGACCGCACAGATCGACCTGAGCTGCACGATCATGGTCGGCGGCCAGATCGCCGGCACCGAGATGGGCATCTATAACGTCTACGCCCAGGGCAACTTCTTCCAGGCCACCCAGGACACGCCGTTTCTGCAGCTTGGCGAGAGCAAGTACGGCCGGCCGATTCTCGATCGCAACCTGACCTACCACACCCCTTTGGACGAGGCGCTGCGCTGCGGCCTGATTTCGTTCGACTCGACCATCCGCAGCAATCTGTCAGTGGGCATGCCGCTGGATCTGCTGGTGTATGCCAAGGACAGCTTTGCCGCCAAGGCGCCGGTGCGCATCCATCAGGATGACCCGTACTACAGCCATATTCGCCGGCAATGGAGCGATGGTTTGAAGAATCTGCTGGCTGATCTGCAACCGCCGCCGCGTGAGTTCATGGCCGATTGATCCGGCTCAGGGTTCGACGATGCGCAATAGCCTGGCGTCAGGCCCGTCGGTGAGGACGTAGATTGAACCGTCCGGCGCAACCTTGATATCGCGCATCCGCTCCTTCAGGTCTGCCAGCAGCAGTTGCTGCCCGACCACTTGGCGGCCGTTGCGCAATACTCGACGCACCGCCCGTTCCTTGAGCGCAGGTACCAGCAAATTGCCGCGCCAGTCCGGGAACATCGTGCCGCGATAGACGGCAAGGCCGGCCGGTGCGATCGAAGGAGTCCACTGCACGACTGGATCTTCATAGCCCGCCAGCTGACGTAGTGGTGTTACCTGCGCAAACGGATAGTCAACTCCGCCGGTAACGATGGGCCAGCCATAGTTGCCGCCCGGCACTATTTGATTGATCTCGTCACCACCGCGGGGGCCGTGTTCGCTGAGCAGCAAATCGCCGGTTGCAGGATCGACCGCGATGCCCTGCGGGTTGCGATGGCCCAGGCTGTAGAGCTCGGCAGCAGTGCCTGCCTGATCGATGAAAGGATTGTCCGCCGGTGGCCGGCCATCGCGGTCGAGCCTGACCACGCTGCCCAGCGAATTGGCCCGGTTTTGCGCCTCTTCGCGGCGCGTGCTGCCATCGCCTACGGTCAGCACCAGGGTCTCATCGGCGAGAAATGCCAGGCGCCCGCCGTTGTTGCCGGCGCTGGGCTTGAGTGTCGATTTGAATAGCACGCGCACCTCATTGAGCGCATTGCCAACCAGTCTGGCCCGCACCAGCTGTGTGCCATTGGCGCCTGCCTTGCCATAACCCATGGTTAGATAAAGCAGGCGGTTGTGCTCGAACTGCGGGTCCAGCACGACATCCATCAATCCAGTGACAGCACCTTGCTGGAACAGCGCCGGAAGCCCATCGAGGTTTATCTGTGCAGTTGAGCCGTCGCTGCTGATAGCCAGCAGGCGCCCTGCCATCTCGGTCACCAATGCGCGTCCATCCGGCAGTAGTGCAACCGACCATGGCTGTCTCAAGCCAGTGGCCACTGTCTGGACTTTGTATCTACTCGCGTCAACGACGGCAGGCCGCTCGACGCCAGCCGGTGCGCCAATAAAGAACAGGATGGCCGGGATACCAGCCAGCGCAACCGCCAATAGCGCCTTGGCCCGGTCCTGACTGCTTTCAACTGCGAGGGTTGGTGAGGTCAGCTGTGCATACAGCAAACCCGCGACAATCCCCGTCGAAGCCATCAACACCTGGCCGAGCAAGTCTCTGGTGCCGGGGATCGCCGGCATGGGAATGACCGAGCGCATCAGCCAGAACACCGTCCAAAGCCCACACATGCCAGCACCCGCACATAATGCCATGCGTGGCACTGAAACCTTGTTGGCCAGCCAATGCGCCAGCAGCAACGCCGGGGCGAGCGTCGCAACTGCAATAGCCATCATGATCGGCGCGAAGGTCATCAGATCCGTCACGGTCGAGTGCATGCGGATCGATGCCGTGATCGGCGCCCCCAGCCCGATCAACTCACTGAGTATCAGTTGCGTCTGGATGATGCTGGCGAGCAGCGCCGTGACCAAGCTGGCTGCGAGTACACCGAGGATGTGGCGCATGGGTGTCTGCATCGGGTTATTTCCTGCACTAGGGTGGCTGACATCACTTCATATTGGCAAACCAACAACCAGGCTTTGAACTTCAGCCACAATCTGCTTCGTCGCGTCTTCAACGCTACCCTCATTGCGACACAATACCCAGCCATGCTCGGCAACCGCACGTTCAAACGTTTCGCTCGAAGCGACATGCTCTTGCAGCGTGTGCATCACGGTACTGTTCAGTCCGCGCGAGCGTGCCGCTGCCCTGGCCCATGAAATGCTCGGGGCGGTGACGACTCCTACGTGCAGGTCGGGCACCTGCACGTCACGCTCAAGGTTCAGCTGAAGGATCTGCGCAAACGGCACCAGACGGCGAAAGGCAGCATCGGAGGGATACCAGCGGTCGATCAGGATGATGCTGTCGGCGGGCTGTTTGGGCAGTATCTGCTGTGAGATCCAGGCGCGGCTGTCTGCCAGGCGTTGGCAGATCTGCAACTCCAGGTCTGCACAAGGGGTTCGCGCTACCTGGTTTACCAGGGCCATGGTCTCGCCACGAAACGGATCGCTCTTTTTCTCGCAAAGGCGGACAACCTTGTTGCCCTCCGCGCGCAGAGCCTGAGTCACGGCTTCCAGAAGCGTGGTTTTACCGGTGCCTTTAGGGCCGTCGAAGGCGACGAACAACGGACGATTCACAGGGCCTGCAGTCAGCAAAATCACTACCTTCAATGCGCTCATGGCGAGCCGCATTCTACCCTGCTTAATGGGTGACGGTGGGGGCGCTCTGCGCCCCTTTCGCGACACCAGGCCGCTCCTACAGATGTACGCGCTGGCCTGCCGGATGCGGTCAATCTGTAGGAGCGGCCTTGCCGGGGCGCCGGGCCGGTCGGAAAGGATTGCGAAGCAGCCCCGACGTTCTCGACCCAAACACAAGTTTCAGAAGTGCTGACCGTACACTCAGCCAAGCCGGCTGGCTATCGCCCGCAACGCCAGCAGATACCCTTCAACCCCAAGGCCTGCAATCACACCATTGGCCACTGTCGAGGTAATCGAATGGCGATGCAGTTCATCGCGTCCATGGATGTTGGAAATGTGCACCTCCAGCAACGGCGCCTTGATCAACTTCATGCCATCCAGCACCGGGATGGAGTGGAATGAAAAGCCAGCGGGGTTGATGATCACGGCCACCTCGCGCTCGAAGGCTTCCTGCAACCAGTCAACCATGACCCCTTCATGATTGGTCTGGCGAAACTCACACACTAGGTCCAGTTCGGCCGCCAACTGCTGGCAATCGTGCTTCACCTCGGCCAGTGTCGTCGTGCCATAGATTTCGGGTTCGCGGCGGCCCAGCATGTTCAGGTTGGGGCCGTTGAGGATAAAGACTGAACGATTCATGGTCGGACTCTGCATTTATTTGAGGTACTGGGGTGACGCGTTGGCCTGCACAGTGGCGTCGCCGTCGGCTTGGTCGAGATCGATGCCGCGGGTTTCCGGGCCGATCAGAATCATCGCCAGCGAGACCAGATTGATCGCGGCGCAAATAGCCACCAGCAGCCAGGGTGAATTGCCGGTCTGGCTCATCAGCCACACGGCGAGGATAGGCATCGGCCCGCCGATCAGCAGGTTGGCACCGGTGTAGGCCAGGGCCGAGCCGCTGTAACGCACGTTGGTCGGGAACGCTTCGGCAAAGGCGACGGGCTGGATGCCGCTCTGGAACTGGGTGAAACCGAGGAACAGCCCCATCGCTGCCATGATCACTGCCGGTTGCTGGGTATTGAGCATCGGGAAGTAGACCATCAGGATCGCCAGGGTCATGCAGGAGCCAAACGCCAAGGCCTTCTTGCGCCCCCAACGGTCGCTCAGGTAGCCGCCGGCCAGCGCACCGAAGATGGCGCAGACGTTGGCCACCATCAGTGACATGAAGCCCATGGACTGGCTCATGCCGAGGTTTTTGACCAGATAGCTCAAGCTGAAGATGACGATCAGGTAGAACAGCGCGGCCGGCGAGCAGAAGAACAGCATCAAACGCAGAATGGTCCGCGAGTGCGTCTTCAGCACATCTTTCAACGGGCTGCCTGCATGGGGCGCCTGGGTCTTCTGCAAGGCAACGAAGGCAGGCGTTTCACTGACCTTGAGGCGAATAAAGATCGCCACCACCACCAGCACGAAACTCATCAGGAAGGGTATGCGCCAGCCAAACGACTCGAACTGCTCGGCACTGAGCAACGCGGCCAGGCCAAGCAATGCGCCGTTGGCAAGTATCTGACTGAGTGGCGAGCACAGGCCGAGAAGCCCTGAATAGAACCCGCGCCGATCCGAGCGTGCATGTTCCAGGGCCATCAGCTGCGCGCCAGTCGACTCGCCGCCCAGCGCGAAGCCCTGAATGATCCGCAGGATCACCAACATGATCGGCGCCCAGATCCCCACCTGCGCGTAGGTCGGCAGCAGCCCCATCAGCACCGAGGCCAGGCCCATCAAGCTGACTGTCGCGAGCATCAGGTTGCGCCGGCCGAGTTTGTCACCCAGATAGCCGCAGGTGATCGCGCCCAGTGGCCGCGCCGCCAGTCCTACGCCAAAGGTCGCCAGTGACGCGAGCAAGCCGGAGGTGGGCTCCATGGCCGGGAAGAACAGCTTGGGCAGGACCGTTGCAGCTACCGCGCCGTAAAGGGTGAAGTCGAACCACTCCAGCGCGGTACCGATGGTGGCGGCGGTGACCGCCTTTCTGGACATCTGACTGTCTGCAGCAGAGGCATCTGTCGTATTCATGAGTGTCTCAATCATTATTGTTATCGAGCGCCCGTAGCGGACGGTTGTGCATCTGAGTCGACTCTAGGCGCTTTTACCTGCAAGATAATTATCGAAAACCGGATAATTTCATAAGCTAGCCTTATACAGGTCGAATCATGGAGCTACGTCATCTGCGCGCGTTCGTCTGCGCCGCCGAGTTTCAGCACTTCAGCAAGGCTGCCGAGCACTTGCAGGTTGCCCAACCTGCGTTGAGTCAGCTGATCAAGACTCTGGAGAGCGAGCTGGCCGTCACGCTGTTTCGCCGGGCCAATCGCGGCGTCGAACTGACCGCCGCTGGCGCGGCGTTTCTACCGCATGCGCGGGACGCCCTGCATTCCAGTGAGCTGGCCGTGGCCGCCGCCAAGCGCGCTCGGCGCGGAGAGATCGGTGAAATTACCATCGGCTACCACTCGGCACTGCTCGAGGCCAATCTGCCACAGTTGATTCGGCACTATTTCAGCAGCTATCCGGAAGTCAAGGTGACCCTGCTCGATGCGCGCATTCAGGCTCAGTTCGACAAACTGCTGGAAGGCACGCTCGACATCGGCTTTGCCCGGATCTTCAAGGACCATTTGCCCGCCCGCCTGCGCACCCACTGCTTCAGTACCTCCAGGCTGGTCCTGCTGATGCCTGACAACCATCCCCTGGCAGATACCTTCAACGGCGATCTGGCGAGCTTGCGCCAGGAGAAGTTCATCTTCCTCGAGGACCCGCTCGGCATCGGCCTGACCTCACACATACTGCAGCTGTGCCGGCAGTATCAGTTGCACCCTGCCAACGTCATGCAAGTGCCTTCGTTGATGAGCATTCCTGGCCTGATTGCAGCCGGTATCGGCATCAGCATTCTCCCGCAAACCCTCACTCAACTGAGCATGCCGGGCATCCGTACGCTCGAACTCGAGCAGGCCGACATGCACAGCGAGCTGTCGTTGATCACCCGCGTGGATGAGCGCTCACGGGCAGTCATGCATTTTCTGGAAGAGGCGCAAGGCTGGTTGAGCTGAGCTTTTTCGACGCGGAGTACATCTGTACTCCGCAGGCATCTACAGCATTAGCTGGCCAAGCGATGAACCGCCTCGACGGAGCGTGTTCACATCCATAAACTGCTCAGTTAAACGTTTCAGCGTATTTCAACAAGGATCCCGATGTCAGTTCACCAAGCCCCTCCCCCAACCGCCTCCAAAGCCACCGTGGCGAAAATGGAGGCCGCCATGGCCCTGGGCAGCTTCGCCATCGGCACTGGCGAGTTCGCGATCATGGGCCTGATGCCCGACATTGCCAGCAACCTGCACCTGACCGAGCCTCAAGTCGGCCACGCGATCAGTGCCTACGCCCTGGGCGTGGTGGTCGGTGCACCGGCGCTGGCGATTCTCGGCGCCAAGCTGCTGCGCAAGCACATGCTGCTGTTGCTGATGGCGCTGTATGCCGCGGGCAACCTGGCGACCGCTTTTGCCCCATCATTCGGCGGCCTGGTGGCGTTCCGCTTTATCAGCGGCCTGCCCCATGGCGCCTATTTTGGTATCGCGGCGGTGGTGGCCTCGAGCATGGTCGCGAGTAACCAGCGGGCCGGGGCGGTGGCGCGAGTGATGCTCGGGCTGACCCTGGCCATGCTGCTGGGCAACCCCGTAGCAACCCTGCTGGGGCAGTACTTTGGCTGGCGGTCGGCATTCTTGCTGGTGGGCGTGATCGCGCTATGCACCATTGCCCTGGTCTGGCGTTACGTGCCGCAGCGTGACGATGAAGCACGCAGCGATCCGCGCAAGGAGTTGCAGGCGTTCCGCTTGCCGCAAGTGTGGATGGCGCTGGGCATTGCCGCCGTGGGCTTTGCCGGGATGTTCTGCGTGTTCAGCTATCTGGCGCCCACCATGCTCGAGGTGACCGGCACTTCGGCACAGATGATCCCCTTTGCCCTGGCGGCATTTGGCGCCGGCGGCATCATCGGCAACATTGCCGGCGGCAAGCTGTTTGATCGGCTGCAGTTCCGTGCGGTAGGCCTGGTGTTGCTCTGGTCGATCGGCGTGCTGCTGTTCTTCACCTACGCCGCCCATGCACTGTGGTCAGTCATGCTCGGCATCGCCTTGGTCGGCAGCATGATCGCCCTGGCAGCGCCGCTGCAGATTCGCTTGATGGACATTGCCCACGAGGCGCCGAGCCTGGCGGCGGCATCCAACCACGCAGCGTTCAACTTGGCCAATGCGCTGGGGCCGTGGCTGGGCGGCATGGCGATTACTGCTGGACTGGGCTGGACCAGCACCGGTTACATCGGCGCGGCGACCGCGTTGGTCGGCCTGGGCCTGTATCTGCTGGCGCGCCGCATGAAGGGCGGCCACTAAGCAAACACGTGGGCGCAACAGTCCTGACTGTTGCGCCCTGCTTCAATCAGGCATACGGTCTTGGCGCAGGCGTGCGGGCATTGAGCAGTGGCCGCGCCAGGCTGATCAGGCCCAGTCCGGCCAGCGCCGCGCCAACCCACAGCGGCGCACGCAGGCCAAAGCCCGCATCGATCGCCTCGCCCCCCGCCCAACTGCCAAAGGCCAAACCAGCGGTGATGACCGAGGTGTGCAGGGTATTGACCAACGCGCCCGGCTCGGCGGCCTTCATCACCCGCGCGACCATCGCTGGGTTGAGCGCCACGCCGGTAAAACCGATCAGGATAAAGCACAGCAAATTCAACCAGCGATGCTCGCCGCCCAGCGCAAAGCCGGCCATGGCCAGCACCAGCAACGCCAGCCCCCAACCCAAGGCGCGGAAGGTGTGCCGCTCGGCGATACGTCCGATGAACAGGTTGCCAAGCACGTTGGCGACGCCGTACAGCGCCAGCAGCGGTGCGACGTAAGCGGGCAATACGCCGACTTCGTTGATCAAGATCGGTGTGATGTAGCTGAATGCGGCAAAGGTCGCACCGATGATCAGCCCGCTGGTGACGTAGGCACCCCACAGGCTGCGGCTTTTCAGGTCGTCCAGTTGCCGACGCAGGCTGGGCTGCTGGCCGGCGACGTCCTGCGGCAGCTGGCGTGCGACCAGCAAGGTGCACAGCAGCGCCAGGGCAACGATCATCCAGGCACTGGCGCGCCAGCCGGCGACCTGCTCGATCACCGTGATCAGCGGCACGCCGGCCACCGGCGACAGCATCAGCCCCGCCAGCACCACCGCGATCGCCCTGCCCCGCGCGGCCAACGGCACCAGCCCGGCACACAGAGTCATGCACAGGCCGATGCAGGCTGCACTGGCCACACCCATGATCACCCGCGCCGTCAGCAGGATGGTGTAGCTCGGCGCCACGGCGGACACCCCGGCGGCCAATAAATAGACGACCAACAAGGCGATCAACGCCCGTTTGTTACCGATGCCGCGAGAAATCAACAGCACTGTGAGCGGCGGCCCACCGAGGGCCATGCCCAATGCATAGAAGGCAATCAGGTTGCCGACCTGGGCCAGGCTGACGGAGAAGGCATCAGCCAATGCCGGCATCATCCCGGCAACCATGAACTCGGCGGTGACCAGGGTGAAGATGGTCAAACCCAGCAGGTAGACGGTTGCTGGCAGCCTGTACGGGGTAGTCATAACACGCTCAGACAGAAAAACAGAGCGGGCTACCCTAGGCAGATTTGACTCATCGGTCAAACTTTCATGAGCGCAATCGATAGTCGGCAGGCACCCTCCAGACGCCCTCGAGACGCCCTCAAGACCCTGCGAATGCGCGCAGATAAGGCTCGATATCGACGTCGTCAAGCTGGTCACTGCGCAGAAAACGCTCGCCGTACTCGCGGTACACACCGCTGCTTAAAAACAGGCGGAACAGCCCTGGGTCGATGTGCTGGTCGCGGGCCATGAAGCCGAGAATCTTGACTGACTCCGACAACGTCTTGGCTGCCTTATAGGGCCGGTCAGCGGCACTCAGAGCCTCGAAGATATCGGCAATCGCCATCACTCGTTCGGCGATGCTCATGTCGTCTTTCTTCAAACCACGCGGGTAGCCGCTGCCGTCCATCTTCTCGTGATGGTTACCGGCAATCTGCGGTACGCGCTTGAGGTGGCTGGGCAACGGCAAGGTGTTGAGCATGATGATGGTCTGCACGATGTGCTCGTTGATCTTGAAGCGCTCTTCGTCAGTCAGGGTGCCGCGACGGATACTCAGGTTGTGCAGTTCACCATAGTTGTAGGCATGGGTCGGCAGGCGCATGTCGAAGCCCCAGGTATTGCGTGGGTCGTGTTTGTCGACTGGCGGCTTGCGCTCACCCCATGGCACCAGGTGGTCGACACGGTCAGCCAGTAGTTGCTCAGGCGCCGGCAGCAATGCCGAGGCCACTGGCGCCAGGCGTTCTGCCTCGTCACGGGACAAGCCCAGGCGGTTATCGAAGTTGCGCAGCCACGGGCGCGAACCAATGGTACGCAAGCGCTCGATATCGGCATCGGACATGAACTCGCCGCCGATGTTGGCATTGGCGATAAAGGCGAACTCTTCCTGCAACTGCGCCCGGGTATTCTCCAGCGCTACTTGCAGCGCCTGCTGCTCGCCACCCTCAGCCAGGCGCTGCCAATAGAGCAACTCGGCATCGCGCCAGAGCACTTCGAAGCGGGTGCGGATCTCGTGGATGCGGTTGTTCAAGGTCTCCAGCTTGGTCGCCTTGTCGACTACGTACTCTGGGCTGGTGACCTTGCCGCAGTCATGCAGCCACGCCGCGATCCTGAACTCATAGCGCTCCAGCGCGCTCATGTGAAACTGCGCGTAAGGCCCACTGTTTGCGGCGATGACACTGTCCATGAGCATTTGCGCCAGCACCGGCACCCGCTGGCAGTGGCCCCCGGTATAGGGGCTTTTGGCATCGGTGGCATCCGCGAGCAGCTGGATGATGCCGTCGAGCAGGCGCTGCTGGGCCTCGATCAACTGGCGTGTCTCTATGGCCACTGCGGCCGCCCCGGACAGCTCCTCGACAAACTGGCGAAATGCCGGTGCAATGCCGCCCGAGTGCAGCTGCGCCGGGCCCAGTTGCAACACCAACAGCCCAAGGCGCTGCCCGCTGCGGTCATTCAGCGCCACGGCCATGGTCGGTGTCTGGCCAGGCATCGCCTGCTCCACTGCGCTATTGAGTTGATGCGGCTCGTGCACGCCAAGCTGCAGGTCAGCGGGATAGCGCTCATCGCGATAGTGGGCAGCCAGGCGTAATACCTCGCTGTCTTCGCCGGCCAGATAGACAGCACCGCTGGTTACGGCAGTCGCCTCCACCAGTTCACCCAGCACCTGGCGAAGCATATCTTCCAGATTGGTTTCCCGGCTCAGGCTGAGGGTGATCGCCTGGAAGTTGTGAATGGTGCGCGACATGCCGCCGAGCACCTCGCTCAGCGCGCTGACCTCGCTGATCCGCGACTCGACCCCGACGCGCCGGCTGAAGTCGAAGCTGGCCAGAGCCTGTACTTGCTCGGTCAGCGCCTGCAGCGGCTGGCCGATGCGCCGCGCCAGGGCCCAGCCGACCAGCAGCAGGACCCCGATCAAAACAATCGCCCAGCGCGCTTCGGCCACCAGCATCTGCCGCGCGCCGCCCAGTAGCTCAGCCGCGGGTACTGCGATCAGCAGGCGGATATCGTGCTGGGTGAATGACGAAAGCGGAACCTGCACGCCGTACCAGTCCTGGCCGGCCGCCTGATAGTGGACAGGGTCTGCGCTCTGGTAATTGTTGACGAACAGCCAGCTGAGGCTGTCGACCGCCAGCTCGTCCAGGCGCGACAAACGCAGCGCCGCACCGTCCTGGACCACTACCCGCTGCAGGTCTGGGTAAAACACTACCTCGCCGTCACTGCCCACCACCGCCATCTGCGTGCCGGGGGTCGTGCGCAGGTCAGCAACTTCGCCGCCCAGGTCGTTGACCGAGGCGTCCATGCCCAGCACTGCGTGCCCAGTGATGCTGCGTTGGGCAACCGTAAGGCCGATCTCCCTGGTGGTGAAAAACACATAGGGCTTGGTCAACTGGGTAGTCGCGCTGGCCAGGCCCTCGACAAACCACGGCCGCGTACGCGGGTCAAAGTGGTAGTCCGGTTTGGCCAGCGTTTGCAGCAGCGTCAGCCCTCTGTCGTAAAAGCGCCACTCACCGAGCATCTGCCCACTGCCGTCCAGGCTGATGCTTTGCAACAGGTACGCGGCACCTGCGGGCGCATGCACGCTCTGGCTATCGGCCTTGTCGCGCAGCGCCCGTAACAGCACGAACTCGCCATTGGCATAGCCCACATACACCGCGCTGAGCATGCTGTTGGCGTCCAGGCTGGCCGCGAGCAAGGGCAAACGATCAAGCCGTTGCTGCAGCGTGACGGCCTCGGCAAGCGAGTCATGGGCAAGCAGACGGATCGAGCTGAGCACCGGGTTGATCAAACGCTGCGCCCGCTCGTTGATGGTGCGCGCCAGCTGGCGACTGGTGTCGGCCGACGCAGCCAGCAAGGTGTGCTCAATGCTGCGGTAGCCCTGGTAGGCCAGCACTGCCCCAAGCGTCAGCGTACTGAACATGATTGCCAGGCCAATCAGCACTTGCAGGGAGAAGCCGCGGCGTGAGGTGTTCAAGGGTCTGGACCTTCTTTGGCATTCGTTGTAATCCGCAGCTCGAATGCCCGCCGCGCCTGTTCCAGCTAATCCTAGCCCAACTCTTTACTTACGCATGGCTGGACTATGCTGATTGACGGTTGCCCAGGTGTGCCAAGTAACAGCGCTGTCATGTACTGGACTCGGCTGCGCTCATTACATGAGCAATGCGGGCCACAGGGCAACTCGCATCACCCTGTTTGACACCAATCGCAACGCTGCAGCTGGATAGTGTGAAAGGCCGCGCGACGTGGCGATTCCCCCTCGGCAGTGTGATCTCGTCCGAGATCGGTCCACAAGGAGCAACAACATGAAGTCAAAGTTACTGCTGACCGCGTTGTGCGTGGCAACACTTGCAGTGTCTGGCTGTGCCAGCAAGTACGTCGAGTCCAACCAGTATTCTGGATTCCTCAAGGATTACAGTTTGCTCAAGCAGGAGACTTCACCTTCCGGTGCGCCGGTGATGCGCTGGGTCGATCCGAAGCTCGATGCACGCCGCTACACCAAGGTCTATATCGAACCGAGCCAGCTGTATCCAAAGCCGCAGCCCACGGCCAAGATCCCCGCCAGCACCCTGCAAGGCATCACCCAGTATTACGATCAGGCCCTGCAGCGGGAAATGGCCAAGGTCATGCCGTTGGCCAAGGGACCAGGCCCGGGGGTGTTGATCGTGCGGCCGGCGATTACCGCGGTGAGTGCGAGCACCAAGAGCCTGCAAGCCTATGAAGTGATCCCGATTGCCTTGATCGCAGCCGGCGTGAGCACCGCGACCGGCATCCGTGATCAGGACACCAGCCTCGCCACTGAAGCGGCCTTCATCGACGCGGCCGACAACAAATTGGTGGCGCAGGTGGTGCGCAAAGGTGCGGGCGCCGAACTGGATAACGCCGACCAGGTCATGCAGACCAAGGATGTGAAAGCGGTACTCGATGGCTGGGCCAGAGACATGGCCAAGTCGTTCGAGCAGGTCAAAGACAAATAGTCCAAGCTTACAACCGCAAAAGGGCTGCTCTGGCCGGCAACGTCAGCCAGAGCAGCCCAGGGTGGACTCAAACTACCTGTCGGCGTCCATGCGCTTCAGCCTTGGGGACCTTGCGCTCATGCCCTTGACGCAGGCGCAGGGCAGCCAGCGCGGCGAGCACCAGGATCACCGCGATGATTTTCATCCCGTCCATGGCGTTACCTGTCGTTTGCTCGATCAGGCCCATCACCGACGGGCCGACAAAGCCGCCCAACAGCCCACACGAGTTGACGAAGCCCAGCCCACCGGCCAGTGCAGCGCCTTTGAGGCGTGACGCCGGGTACAGGAAGATGATCGACTGCACCACAAAGAACATCAGCGCCGACAGGCAGAAGCCCAGCAGGCTCAGCACCGGCCCTGCCAGCGAGGCGATACCCAGCCCGGCGGCCATGGTCAGCAACCCGCACACCAGCATCATCCGCGCCCGCTGCGGGGTCGTGGCAAAACGCGGCAGCGCCATGGCACCCACGGCTGCGGCGATCCACGGCAGCGAGGTCAGCAAGCCGATCTGCAGCGTGGTCAACTCGCCGTATTTGCCGATGATCCCCGGCAGGAAGAAGATCACCGTATACACCGTGATCTGATGGCAGAAGTACACCAGGATCGCCAGGAAGATCTGCGGCGTCAGGCACTGCTTGAGCGAATGGCCGCCCTGCCCTGCACCTTCCTCCTGCTCAGCCGCCAGGCCGCGTTCGATCTGCTCGGCTTCAGCCGGGCTCAGCCACGGCGCCTTGCTCGGCCGGTCCGGCAGCTTCATCCACACGACATAGGCGAAGAACACCGCCGGCAGGCCTTCGAGCATGAACATCCACTGCCAACCACGCCAGCCCCAGACGCCGTCCAGCTGCATCAGCAACGCGCCCAGCGGGCCGCCGATGATATTGGCGAAGCACACACCCAGGAGGAAGTAGCCAATCGCCCGCGCACGTTGCTCGCGGCCGAACCAATAGGTCAGATAGAGCATCACGCCGGGGAACAGCCCCGCCTCGGCCACACCCAGCAGCAGACGCAGGATGTAAAACGAGGTTTCGCCCTGAACAAACGCCATCGCGGCCGAAATCAGGCCCCAGGTCACCATGATGCGGGCGATCCAGAAGCGCGCGCCGACCTTGTGCATGATCAGGTTGCTGGGTACTTCCGACAGCGCATAGGTCAGAAAGAACAAGCCGGCGCCCAGCCCATAGGCCGCCGCCGAAATACCCAGATCCACATCCAGCTGATGCTTGGCCAAAGCGATGTTGGTGCGGTCGAGAAAGCTCAGGATGTACGCCGCAATCAGCAACGGCATCAGCTTGATGAAGATGACCTTGTTCAGCGTGGCTGAATCACGGGGTGTGGCAGCGCTATCGATGTTTCTTGTAATTGTCATCGCACAAACCTCATGGCTTGAGTAGCCGGTGAATGCTGAAGGTGCCGGCAGCCGGGCCCAACGCCCCGCTGCACAGAATCCGCGAGGTGACGCCGGGGCTAGAAGTCGACCTTGTCCTGGCCTTTGAGGTCGAGTATTTCCCGGGCTTCATCCGGCGTTGCAACTCGCGCGCCGAGCGCTTCGATCACTGTCCGGATGCGTTTGACCTGGTCGGCATTGGATGCGGCCAGTTGGCCCGGGCCGTCCCACAACGAATCCTCCAGGCCAACCCGTACGTGGCTGCCCATTGCCAGGCCCATGGTACCCAGCGGGATCTGATTGCGCCCGGCGCCCAGGATCGACCACTGATAAGCGTCGCCAAACAGCCGATCAGCCGTACGGCGCATGTGCGCAAGGTCTTCCGGGTGGCCACCGATACCGCCGCGCAGGCCAAACACCGACTGGATGAATATCGGTGCCTTGAGCAGGCCGCGCTGGAGGAAATGCGCGGCGGTATACAGGTGGCCGATGTCGTAGCACTCGATTTCGAAGCGGGTACGGTTCTCGGCACAGGCGTTGAGTATGTGCGCGATGTCGCGGAAGGTATTGCGGAAGATCCGGTCGTCACTTTCTGCCAGATATGGCCGCTCCCAGTCATGCTTGAACTCGGTGAAGCGCTCGAGCATTTCGTACAGGCCAAAGTTCATCGAGCCCATGTTCAGTGAAGCCAGCTCCGGCTTGAGCTGAGCCACCGGCTGCAGGCGCTCTTCAACGCCCATGGTTGGCGCCCCGCCGGTGGTGATGTTGATGACGACGTCGCTCTTGGCCTTGATCTGCGGCAAGAACTGGCGGAACAGGTCGACGTCCTGGCTGGGCCGGCCATCGATCGGGTCACGTGCATGCAGGTGGACGATGGCAGCGCCGGCTTCGGCGGCACCAATGGCGGCATCGGCAATTTGCTGCGGGGTGATCGGCAGATGCGGCGACATCGACGGCGTGTGAATAGCGCCAGTGACCGCGCAGGTAATGATGATCGGGCGTTTTCTGGACATGCGAATTTCTCCATTCTTGTTCTTGGTGAGAAAGTGAATACGTCAGCAGCAGGGCTGCAGCCCCGCCGTTACTGCATGAGGGGTCGAGCCGTTACAGGTACTCGACGTTGCCATCCACGCTGATGGCCTGGCCGGTCACGTTGCGTGCCGCCGGTGAACACAGGAACAGCGCCATGGCAGCGACGTCTTCGGCGGTGACCATGCGCTTGAGCGAGATCTTCTGCAGGTACTCGTCACGCATCGCCGCTTCAGGCACGTTCAACTGCTCGGCCCGGGCGCGAATCACGCCGTCCATGCGTGGCCCCTCGACGATGCCCGGGAGCAAGGCATTGACGCGGATATCGCTCTCGCCCAGCTCGCTGGCCAGGGACTTCATCAGCCCAACGATCGCCCATTTGGTTGCGGCATAAGGCGTACGCCAGGCATAGCCAAGGCGCCCCGCCACCGAGGCGATGTGAATCAGGTGGGCATTCGGCGAGGCTTTGAGCAGCGGCACCGCATGGTGGGCGAAGCGGTATTGCCCGGTCAGGTTGATATCGACGGTGCGCTGCCACTCTTCGTCGGTGACGGCGTCTATGCCCGCCGTCGGCCCGGCGATCCCGGCGTTGTTGATCAGCACATCGAGGCCGCCGAACTGCTCGCGCTGGACCTCGAACACGGCTTCGATCTGCGCTGGGTCGCTGACATCGGCCTTGGTTGCCAGGCTATTCGGGTAGCGATCACGAAACGCCGCGAGGGCCGCTTCGCTGACATCGCAGACATGCACCTTGGCGCCGGCCTCCATGTACGCCGCAGCCAGCACCTCGCCGATGCCGGCGGCGCCGCCAGAGATCAATACGCGCAGGCCGCTGTAGGGAATCAGTCGGTTCAGAACGCTCATGCTTTTTTAACTCCTGAAGCAGGCGACCTGGAACGGTCGCTCTTGACGATCAGGCGTGCCAGCGAGTCGGCCGCCTGCATGATGTCGTCGGTGACCGCCGCCCGCGCAGCGGCGCCATCACCGGCCTGCAAGGCTTCGACGATGCGGTTGTGCGCCTCCATCGAGCGTTGCAGGTGGGCCTTGTCCGGCGCGACCAGGGCAAAGCATGGGCCCATGTGCAGCCAGAAGTTCTCCACCGCGGCGACGGTCAACTCGGCGTTGGCCACAGCGTAGATGCGCCGGTGAAAGGCAAAGTTGGTCCACAGATAACGCGCCACATCGACGTTGTCGGCGGCGTGCTGCATCTGTTCGCAGAGTTGGGTGATCTCGGTCAGGTCGCGCTGGGTCAGCAGCACCACGGCTTTCTCGGCCAGCAAGCCTTCCAGCGCTACCCGCGCGTCGCGGATTTCGCGCAGGCGCTCCGGCGTCATCATGCGCACCCGCAGGCGGGCTGTTTCAGTGACTTCAAAGGCGTTTTCGGCACTCAGGCGGTTGAGCGCCTCTCGCACGGGCATCGGGCTTGAACCCAAGGCTTCGGCCAGGCCGCGGATGGTCAGCTTCTGGCCGGGCTGAAAGCGGCCGCTCATCAGCGCTTCACGGATCTGGCGGTAGACCTGGTCCTGCAGTGTGTCGCGCGACACCGGGCGCATTACCGGCAGGAGGGTTGGGCGATCAGTCATGGGCAGACTCACATATTGGCGTTGTTATGGCTTCAATATGTGATCACAAATAACATATGTCAATTGGTTTCAGTACGACAGTGAGTTTGGCCCTAGAACGTCGGGGCGCTTTGCGCCCCCAGCAATGCCGGCTAGCGCATTGCCCAAACCTGCGGATTGACCAGATTCTGTGGGCGCTGGTCAGCCAACGCACAGAGCAAATTGTCTACCGCGCAGCGGGCCATGGCCTGGCGGGTTTCGTGGGTCGCCGAGCCGATGTGCGGCGTCGCCACCACGTTGTCCAGTTGCAGCAAGGGCGAATCCGCCGCCAACGGCTCTTTGACGAACACATCCAGCCCGGCCCCGCGAATGCGCTGCTCACGTAGCGCTTCGATCAGCGCGGTTTCATCCACCACCCGGCCACGGGAAATGTTGATGAGGATGGCCTCGGGTTTCATCAGGCTGAGTTCCCGCGCGCCGATCAAACCCTCGGTCGCGGCACTCAACGGCACCGTCAGGCAGACAAAATCCGATTCCTGCAGCAGCCCGTCGAGGCTGCGACAAGCGGCGCCATAAAGGGCCTCGACGGCAGGCTTGGGCTGACGGCTGTGATACACCACGCGCATGCCAAACCCCGCAGCCGCACGCTTGGCCAGTGCTTCACCGATGCGGCCCATACCAACGATACCCAAGGTCTTGCCGTGCACATCGGTGCCGAAGTGAGCCGGCCCCAGGTTGGCCTGCCAGTGCCCTGCCCGCACCCAACTGGCAAGTTCGACCACCCTGCGCGCCGTCGCCAGGATCAAGGCAAAGCCAGTATCGGCGGTGGTTTCGGTAAGCACATCGGGGGTATTGGTGAGGACGATGCCGCGTCGGGTCAGGTCAGCGATGTCGTAGTTGTCGACCCCCACCGAGACGCTGGCCACCGCTTCCAGTTGCGGTGCCAGGTCCAGCAGGCTGCTGTCCAGGCGCAGGCTGGCCCCGAGCAGGCCATGGGCGTGGGGCAAAGCATCGCGCAGACGGGCCAGGCCATCCGCCTGCGCGGTGTCGACGAAGATCACTTCGGCCTGCTCGCGCAGGCGGCCGAGCAAATCATCGGACAAGCGCTTGTAGAGGACTATGGTCTTTTTCATGGCAATTCCTTAATGATTCAGTGCCAGGCCGCCAGCGCGACGCTTGGGCTGAGCCTGGGGTGTACGCAGTGCGACCGTGAGGGCAACCGCCGTCAGCAGCGCACCGCACATGAACAGGTAAGAGGCGCCTGGCCCGCCGGTGGCGCCATTCAGGTAGCCCACCAGCCACGAGCCACCGAACGAGCCCAGTGCGCCCATGCTGTTGATCAAGGCCATGGCCCCGCCTGCGACGTTGCTCGGCAGAATCTCCGGCACGATCGCGAAAAACGGCCCGTATGGCGCATACATGCAGGCTCCGGCCAGGACCAGCAGAGCGTACGACCACCAGAAGTGCTCGCTGCCCAGCGCATACGAGCCGTAGAACGACAGCGCGGCGATCAGCAGCGGTGGCCAGACAAAACGCTTGCGCTTCTGCAGCCGGTCCGAGGCCCACGACACGCCGACCATGGCCAGCACTGCCGCCAGATACGGCACCGATGACAACCAGCCCGCCGTGACGATATCGACATTGGCAGCCTGCTTGAGGATCGACGGCAGCCACAGCACAAAGCCGTACACGCCGATGCTCCAGCAGAAGTACTGCAACAACAGCACGATGACCTGCGGCGAGCGGAACGCCTGGCGGTAGTTCTTGACTGGTTTGATGCCCTGCTGCTCAGCCGCCAGCGCCGCTTGCAACTGGTCCTTCTCGTGCTGGCTGAGCCAGCTCACCTGGGCCGGTTTGTCCGCCGCCAGGCGCCACCAGATAAACGCCCAGAGCACCGCCGGCAGGCCTTCGATGATGAACATCCAGCGCCAATCGTAATGCTTGATCAGATAGCCCGACACCACCGACATCCACAGGATCGTCACCGGGTTGCCGAGCATCAGGAAGGTGTTGGCCCGCGAGCGTTCGGCGCGGGTAAACCAATGGCACAGGTAGATCAGCATCGCCGGCATCACTGCCGCCTCGACCACCCCGAGGAGGAAGCGGATGGCGATCAGAAAGTACACATTGCTGATCATCCCGGTCAGCGTCGCCAGCCCACCCCAGAGGATCAGGCTGACGAAGATCAGCTTCTTGACGCTGCGTTTTTCCGCATAGATCGCCCCGGGCACCTGAAAGAAGAAGTAGCCGAGAAAGAACAACGCACCGAGCAAGGACGACAAGGCCGGGGTGATCTTGAGGTCGTCGGCCATGCCGGAGGCTGCGGCAAAGCCGTAATTGGCGCGGTCCAGATAGGCCAGGCTGTAGGTAATGAACACGATCGGGATGATGTACCACCACCGGCGACGCGCGAGGCTGGTCGTTTGCATGAGGTGTGCTCCTGAGCTTGGTTGTTTTTGTTGCACCAGGTGCCGGCTAACCGGCGATCAGCGTTTCAGGCGCAGCTGCGCCGGTTGTACAGTTCCAGTTCACTGCGCAGCGGCAGGCCTTCCATATCCCCGCGCGACTGCACCGCGCGGCTGCCGCACCAATTACCGCGGGCAACCGCTTCACCCAGTGGGTAGCCTTCGAGCAGGCCACTGAGCACGCCCACTGCAAAGGCATCGCCCGCGCCGACGGTGTCGACTACCTGCGCAACAGCGAATGCCGGCACCCAGCCCTCAGCGTCCGCGCTGCAGAAATAAGCGCCCTCGCCGCCCAGCTTGATCACCACAAGCTCGACGCCTTGCTGCAGATAAAACGCGGCGATGTCAGCAGGGCTTTGTCGACCGGTGAGCAAACGGCCCTCTTCAAGGCCTGGCAGCACCCAGTTGGCTTTGACTGCCAGCGCGTTGACCTCGCGGATCATGCTGGCCTGGTCAGGCCATAACGATGGGCGCAGATTGGGGTCGAACGAGATGCTCCGGCCAGCGCTGCGCATGGCGTCGACCAGGCCATGCGCCAATGCCCGGCAGCCGGCCGACAGCGCCAGCGGAATGCCGGTGGCATGCAAATGTTCGGCGCTGGTCAACTGTGCGTTCAGCAGCTGCGGCGACATATGACTGGCAGCCGAGTTGCGGCGGAAATATTCGACGGCGGGGTCGCTGCCATCATCGCAGCGGGCCTTGAGCTGAAAGCCGGTGGCATGCTCAGGGTCGACTTGCACCGCCGAGCAATCCAGGCCCTCCTTGAGCAGGCTGTCCAGCACGAAGCGGCCCAACGAGTCATTGCCGACCCGGCTCAGCCAACGCACCTTGAAGCCCAGCCGCGACAAACCGATCGCAACATTGCTGTCGGCACCGGCAATGCGTTTGCCGAACTGGCCGACCTGCGCCAGTTCACCGGTTTGTTCGGCGACGAACATGGCCATGGTCTCGCCAAAGCACAACACGTCATGGTCAGGCATGGCTCACCTCCGCCGTCAGCGCAAGCCGAGCCAGGTTGTTGACCTGGGCACGAGTTACCGCCAGCAGGTCGTCACCGACCAGAGGAAACTCGACCGCGCGCACCACTGCCGGGCTGAACTCGCTGAACATCTGCTCCCAGGCCAGCAGATCGGCTGCGCGTGGCGGCACTGCGACCAGGCGGCCATTGGCCTGGCGCTCGACCGCCTTGCAGTGCACATAGCGCACCCAGCGGCCCAGCTCGTGAGCGGCTTGAACCGCCGACTCACCCTGCCAGCGCCAGTTGCCAATATCGAAAGTCATGCCCAGCGGCAGTGCCATGGATTCACAGCGCAGAAGAAACTGCAGCATCGGTTCGATCCGCCCGCCGTGCGCAGTCTGGTCGTTTTCAACCAGCAGCATGGGGCCATCCGCCGAGAGTTGCGCAGCCAGCGCCGTCAGGTCACAGCGCGGCTGATAGTGACCAAGGGAAACCTTGAGTGCCACCGCGCCCACGGCCCTGGCGGTCTGTAGCTTGGCAGGCAACGCCGGGTTCAATTGGCCGTCCTCCAGCCACAGCTCCAGCGGCGAGGAATACAGGCATTCCATGCCTGAGGTGCGGATTGCGGCAGACAGCTGTGGGCAGTCCGGCGGGCTGGCGAACAGTTCTTCGCGCAGCTCGACTCGACTGACGCCGGCCGCAGCCAGCAACGGCACGAAACTGGCCTGGCCACGCTGGCGGACCAAGTCGGCGCCGTAGCTGGAAAGGCTGATGGAAACGGGGTTCGAGCGCATTGTTATTGTCCTTATGAAACCGGTTTCATTTCGATGCAACGCAAACGGACGTGACTCCGTTGTTCAAATACGGGGGTTGGTCGATCCGCGAATGATCAGTTCGGCCTTGAGGTCGATGCGCTGCGCAGCAGCGTTACCGCCACGCAACCGCTCAAGCAGGCAGTTGAAAGCCAACGCGCCGATGCGTTCGGTAGGTTGCGCCAGCGCGGTAATGCCGCTGCCAACCAATGGGTGCCAGTCGAGTTCGTCGAGGGCGATCAGGCCGACATCCTCGAACAATCTGCAGCCGCGCTCGTGCAAGGCGCGAGTGACGGCCAGGGTGGCCACGCCGTTGAAGGTGAAAATCGCTTGCGGGCCATGCCCGCTGGCACCGAGGAAATTGCCCAGACATGCGGGCAAATCAGCCGCACACTCGAGGATCTGCTGGCGCATGCCGGGGCGGCGATTGATCGATGCGGTAAAGGCCTGCACCCGTTCCAGTCGCGAGCTGGTGCCATCCAGCGGCTCGCTGACTGCCAGAATGTCGCGGTAGCCGCGAGCCTGCAGGTGGTCCAGCGCCTGCTCGACTGCGTCGGCGTTATCCAGCCCGACCATGTCGGCATTGAGCTGCGGCACCTGACGGTCGACCAGCACCATGGGGATATCCCGGTGCAACGCCAGCAGCTCGCCCTGGTGGTGGCCGAGGGTGTTCACGATCAGCCCTTCGACGTTGTAGGACTGCAGCACGCGCAGGTGATGGCTCTCTTGCTCGTCATCGCGGTTGGTGTTGCACAGCACCAGGCTGTAGCCGTGCTCGCGACAGGCAGTTTCAACGCCGCGCATCACGGCCACTGAATAGGGGTTGAGAATGTCGGCGACCAGCATGCCGATCAGGCGCGTCTGGCCGCGCTTGAGGCCTCTGGCCATCTGGTTTGGCCGGTAGCCGAGACGCTCGATGACCTCGGCCAGATGCTGCGCAGTGGCATCGGCGAGCAACTGACGGTCGCCACCGATATAACGCGACACGGTCGCCTTGGATACACCGGCGACCCGTGCAACCTGACTGATGGTGACCCGCTCACGCGGGCTGGACGTTGTATCGGTCATCTGAGGTCTCTTGTGATTATTGTTTGAGACGGATTATGAAACCGGTTTCAATACATCAAAAGTCGAGACCTAAGTCACCTACCGTTCGTCGGATCTGCTCTGCACATCACGCTACCCTGTCGCCAAACCAGCGCAGGGCAGCGCGCTGCGGTTAGCCCAGATCGTTGATGCACACCACTTTCGGCTGGGTCATATCTTCATAAGCGAAGCGCACCCCTTCCCGACCGAGGCTGCCGTACTTGAAGCCGCCAAACGGCATGGCATCGAAGCGATAGTCCGACGAATCATTGATCATCACCCCACCTGCTTCGATCTGCCTGGCAAGCTTCAACGCCTTGGCCAGGTCACGGGTGAACACTCCGGCGTGCAGGCTGTATTCCGGCGCGTTGGCCAGCGCCACTGCTTCGTCCAGCTGGTCGAACGGCTCAAGAATCACCACCGGCGCAAACACCTCTTGCTGCCAGATCTGGCTGGCATGACTGACCTGCTCCAGCACCGTTGGCGCGTAACTGGCGCCCTTGCGCTGGTGACCGCAGAGCAGCTGCGCACCCTCGCTGAGCGCCTCGTTGACCAACTGTTCAGTGCGGCGCGCAGCCTGTTCGGTCACCATCGGCCCGACATCGGTTTCACGCAGGGCCGGGTCTCCCAGTAGCAAGGCCTGTGCCTGGGCGACAAAACGTGCGCGGAACGCTTCATAGATCGGCCGTTGCACCAAGATCCGCTGGGTGCCGATGCAGTTCTGCCCCGCCGCCCAGAACGCCCCGGAGACACACGACTCGACCGTGGGTTCCAGGTCGCAGTCTTCCAACACCAGCACCGGTGCGTTGCCGCCCAGGTCCATCGCCAGCTTTTTCAGGCCAGCACTGCGGGCAATCGACTCGCCGGTAACAAAGCCGCCGGTGAACGACACCATGCGCACCTCGCGCAGTTCGACCAGCGCCTTGCCCAACTCGACACCACCGGTCACGGCAGTGACCACCGAGTCCGGCAAACCCGCCTGCAGCAGGCATTCGACCAGCTTCAGGGCCGACAGCGGCGCCAGTTCGGACGGTTTCAGGATCAACCCATTGCCACCGGCAATCGCTGGCCCGAGCTTGTGTGCGACCAGATTGAGCGGGTCGTTGTACGGTGTGATCGCGACGATTAACCCCAACGGCTCTCGGCTGAACCAGCCCTGGCGCGATTCCGAGCCCTCATAGGCCTCGAACGGCACCACCTCACCGGCATTGCGCCGCGACTCTTCAGCCGACAGTTTGAGGGTGTTGATGCAGCGTTTGACCTCTTTCTCGGCCTGGCGCAAGGTCTTGCCGGCCTCGGCGACGATCAATTCGGCAAACGCCTGGGCTTGCTCCTGCACCCGCCGCGCCGCCTCCTCCAACACACGTGCGCGCTGATGGCGCGGCATTGCCGCGGCCTGGCGCACACCTTGGCGGGCACGCTCGAGGATGGCCGGCACCGCACTGGCATCCAGGCACGGCACGCTGCCGATCAAGCGGCCGTCATAAGGGCTGAACACATCGATCTGCTGCGCTTCGACCAGTTGCACATTGACCTTGCTGGCTACGCTCATGGCTGCTCTCCGCTTACTGCTGCTGGCTGGTGTGGATGGCGACGATGTCCGAGAGCAAGGCAAAGGCGGTTTCGATCTTGCCTGCACCCGGGCCGGACACCGTGACTGCACCGACCAGCTCAGTGGTGAACGAGACCGCATTGGTTGCCCCGCTGATACCGGCCAGTGGGTGGCTGAGCGGCAACAAACGTGCAGCGACGCTGGCTTGCACCGAGCCATCGGCCTGGCACTGGGCCGCACCGATCAGCTTCCAGCACTGGCCATTGCGGCTGGCGGTGGCGATGTCTTCAGCGCTGATGTTGCTGATACCCGAGCAGGCCACGTCGCTGATCTGCAGCTTGGCGTTGAGCAGTTCGTTGGCAAGGATCACCACTTTCAAGCGTACGTCATAGCCATCGACGTCGGCGCTTGGGTCAGCTTCGGCGTAGCCCAACTGCTGCGCCTGGGCGACCGCCGCAGCAAAGCTCAGGCCTTCCTGCATGCGGGTCAGAACATAGTTGGAGGTGCCGTTGAGGATGCCTTCGAAACCTTGCACTTCAGCTCCGGCCAGCGCCTGCCTGGCCAGGCGAATCACCGGCGTACCGCTCATGACCGAGCCTTCGTACTCGAAAGCGACGTTGTTGCGCCGCGCCAGCGCCTTGAGCTCACTGCCGTGCAGGGCAATCGGGCCTTTGTTGGTGGTGACCACATGAATGCCGCTTTCCAGGGCCCAGCGGCAGAAGGTGGTGGCGGGTTCGCCGTCGACAGGATTGGTGAAGGTCGCCTCCGCGATGATGTCAGCGCCGGATTGCTTGATCACTGTCTCGGTGAAAGCTTCGGCGGTGCCACCGTGCAGCTTGGCAAAGGCGCCTTTCTCGGCTGGCAGGGCCACCAGCTGGGCGGCATCGAGACCGTCGCGGTTGACGATCGAGCCGAGGAAGATATCGCTGACGCCAACGATCTTAAGGCTGAAACCCAAACTTGCCTGCCAGCAGGCATTACGTTCGGCAACCAGTTGCGCCAGGCCACGGTTGACCCCACCAAAACCCACCAATGCAATTTTATATTCAGTCATGTCTGCGTTGCTCTCAGGCGTTGTTTGATGGAGTCAGCCTAAGTGTTCACCGCAGTCAGTTGAATTGGTCAGAATGCTGCATTTGTTGGTCGTTTTGCTCGCCTCAGTGCTCGGCCGAGAGCACGAACGAGGTCACTGTGTTTTCCACCCCGGACATGCCGGCGATCTCTTTCCAGACCATGTGCACACGCTCGGGCGAGGCGGCATTGACCCGCAGCATCAGGTCGAACTCACCGCTGAGCACTTCGCATTGGACCACCTCGGGAATGCCGCGCAAGCCGGCCAGCACATCGGCGCCGCGCATGCGGTCATAGCGGTAGACAAAGATCACCGCGCTGATCAATGACGAGGCCCGCCGCGAGTCGCCGAGGCGGATGGTATAGCCCTGGATCGCGCCATCGCGCTCCAGCCGCTCGATCCGCTGGCGCACCGCGTTACGCGACAGATTGACCTTGGCGCCCAGCTCGGCGTGGCCGATACGCGCATTGGCGGTCAGCTCGGCCAGGATATGTTCGTCCAGTGGATCAAGAATGCGCTTCATGGCCGCGCCTGCGTTGCTTGGCGCAGCGCCTGGATCAAGCTGGCCAGATCGCCCGTTTGCAGGCCTGTGCGCACCTCGTCCGGTTCGGCCAGGGCGGCAACCGGGCCAGGCCACACCCCAAGCTCCGCCAGCAGGCCAGCCGATTTGCTCGGCGCGATTTGCCCGAGGGTGACCATCGGCGCGCCCAGGCTGCGTCGCTGAATCCGCCCAGACAACGCGCCCACGGCAGTATGTGGATCAACCGCCGCGCCGGTCTCGGCAAACAAGCGTAGGACTTCTTCGCGAATCTGCAGCTCCTCAACCGCATGTGAGTCGAACAGCACCCGCGCCCGTAACCATTGCTGATTGCCGATGCTCAGCTCACCGCACGCCTCGAAGTGCTCCATCAACGCCCTCACCGCATGGCCATCATGGTCGTACAGCTCCCAGATAAACCGCTCGAGGTTTGAGTACAGCGAGAAGTCCATCGCCGGCGACGAGGTGCGGCTGCTTTGCCGGGTCGAGTAGCGGTTGCGCTGGATGAAGTGATGCAGGGCGTCGTTGCTGTTGGTCGAAACGATCACCTGGTTGATCGGCAAGCCCATCTTCTGCGCGACGTAGCCTGCGTAAATTTCGGCAAAGCTCGCCGCGGGTACGCTGAAGGCCACCGGCCGCGTGCCGCCGCCAAGCTGCAGCGCGGCGTGAAAGTAATAGACGATCTGCGCCAGCACCCCGACCCAGTTGGTCGAGTTGAAGCAGATCGGCGTCACCTCAGGCAACGGCCACTGGCGCAGCAGGCGCGACACCAGGGTCTGACAGTCGTCAAAACTGCCCGCTACCGGAATCAGCGCGACCTGTTGCGGGTTTGCCTGGTGCAAGGCCGCCAACTGCGCCGGCGGCACACCCTGCTCGGGGTACAACACGGCCAGTTGAGCGTTGGCGCAGCCAGCAAAGGCCTCGATCGCGGCCAGCCCGGTCTCGCCGTTGGTGGCACCGATCACCAGCGCCCTGCCCTGTTGTTGCGGCAGAAAGTGCGCAACCAGGCGCGCCTGCAACTGCGCAGCAAAGTCCTTGGACGACTGCGTCGGGCCATGGAACAGCTCCAGAATCCATTCGTTATGGCCGATCTGCCTTAACGGCGTGATCGCCCGATGATCGAAGTCGCGGTAGCTGTCACTGAGCAGCGCGCGCAACGCAGCTTCGTCCATTGCTCCGCCCACGTAGGGCGAGACCACCCGCCAGACCAGCTCGTCGAACGGCAGCCACGACCAGCTGCCGATCTGCTCCGGGGTGTATTGCGGCACAGCCTGGGGCACGAACAAGCCGCCATCGTCGGCAAGCCCGGAGAGCACTACCCGGCGAAAATCGGCCAGCCCAGCTGCGCCGCGGGTGCTTACGTAATGCATGGTGACTCCTGATAAGAGCTACGCGATAAGGTCTACAAATGGCGATGGGCCTGTGCCACCAGCCAGGTGGAAAATGCGGCGGCCTCGGCGCTCAGGGTTTCGCCCTGGGCGCGGACCAGATAGAACGATTCGCTGGCTTCGATACGCTGGCTGAACGGCGCGACCAGCGCGCCAGACGCGAGCAGATCCTCGGCGATGGATGAGCGCGCCAAGGCCACGCCCTGGCCCAGCTCGGCCATGCGCAAGGTGGAAACCATGGTGTCGAACTGCAAACCGCGCGAGTAATCCACGGCATCGGCACCGACTCGCTTGAGCCAATAACCCCAGCCCTCTTCATAACCCAGCACATGCAGCAGCGCATGCCGGGCCAGGTCGCGCGGGTGTTGCAGGGGAGCGGCGGCGAGCAGCGCCGGCGAACAGACCGGTTGCAGCACATCCCAGGTCAAGCGCTGCGACACCAGCCCCGGCCAACTGCCGGCACCCCAGCGGATCTCCAGGTCATCTTCACCGTCAGGCTCTTTCACCCACAGGTTGCTGATGAACCGGATGTCGATCAGCGGGTGCTCTCGGCAGAAATCCGCCAGCCGCGGTGCCAGCCAGTACTGCAGAAAACTCAAGCTGCCACGCACCTTCACCGGGCGGCGCTGGTTGTGGCCGAAGATCTCGTTGGTGCCCACCGCCAGCCGGCTGATGGCGTCCTGCACCACCGGCAGGTAGGACTGGCCTTCTTCGGTCAGGCCCAGCCCGCGTGGCAGGCGCTTGAACAACGCGACCCCAAGGTGGCTCTCCAGCTGGCGGATCTGCTGGCTGACCGCGCCTTGGGTCAGGCACAGCTCCTCGGCCGCGTGGGTGAAGTTGAGGTAACGCGCCGACACTTCGAACGCCCGCAGCCAATTCAGCGGCGGTAGGGTTTTTTGATTCATCGGCGCAACCTCTTCGGCAATTGACTGCGTGCACTATCGCTTGTGCGGCTCAGGCGGCGCTAGCCGGACGCTGCACGCCAGCCTCGGCGCGCAGGCGTTGCGCACGTTTGTTGCGGGTCACCCAGTAGACGAAGTAGCACCAGGCTATGAACGGCAGACCGAAGTACAGCGCTACCCGTTGCGCCGGGTCAAAGGCGATGCCGATACAGGCCAGCAGGCAGCAAGCGATCGCGCCCAGGGGCACCCAAGGATAGCCACGCACGCGAAAGTGCAGATCTTCGACCCGGCCGCCGTTGGCTACGTAATGGCGGCGGAAGGCAATCTGGCTGGCGGCAATGCTCATCCACACCACCACCACGGCCAGCCCCGAAATCGACACCAGTGCCAGGTACACGGTATCCGGCGCCAACACACTGCTGAGCAACGAGGCCACGGCGCCGGCCATGCTCAGGATGATCGCGTTGACCGGCGTGCCGCGGCGCGACAGGCGTGCATAGCACTTGGGCATATGGCCCTGATCGCTGAGGGTCCAGAGCATCCGCGAGGCGGCATACAGGCCGGAGTTGGCCGCCGACAGCAGCGCGGTGAGAATCACGAAGTTCATGATATCGGCCGAGTACGGAATGCCGATCAGCTCGAACACCAGCACGAACGGGCTTTCGACCAGGCCGGCCTGTTCGCGCGGCAGCAAGGTGGCGAGCACGAAGATGGTGCCGACGAAGAACAGCGCCAAGCGCACGATGGTGGTGCGGATCGCCTTGGGCACACTGGTCTGCGGGTCGGCCGCCTCTCCTGCGGCAATGCCGATCAGCTCGGTCCCGGAGAACGCGAACGACACCGCCAGCAAGGTCATGGCGATCGGCAGGAAGCCGGTCGGGAACAACCCTTCACGGGTAAAGTTGCTCAGCCCCGCGCCCTGCGCATGCTGCACATCGAACAGCCCGCAGATCGCGCCACCGCCGATGGCGATGAACACCACCACGGTCAGGACCTTGATCAGCGACAGCCAGAATTCGGTTTCGGCAAACAGCCGCACCGACACCACATTGCTGATGAACACCGCCAGCGCAAACAGCGCGCTCCAGATCCACACCGGCGTTTCCGGGAACCAGCGCACCATCAGGATGCCGGCTGCGGTGAACTCCGAGCCGATGGCCACCGCCCAGGTCAGCCAGTACAGCCAGGCCACGGTGTAGCCAGTGCCGGGGCCCAGGTAGCGGGTGGCGTAGCTGCTGAACGAGCCGGTTTCCGGCATCTGCACGGCAAGCTCGCCCAGGCAGACCATGACCAGATAGACCATTACCGCGCCAATCATGTAGGCAATCACTGCGCCCAGCGGGCCGGCCTGGTTGACGGTGTAGCCGGAAGTGAGGAACAGGCCGGTGCCGATCACACCGCCTAACGCCAGCATGACGATGTGGCGGGTTTGCATGTCTTTGTTGAACGCAGGGCCGCTGCCGGCCTGTGCGTCATTGTGCTCAGAGTGCATGGTTTTATTCTCATGAAAGTGATGGCGAACACGTCCCGCCGCGATGACGCCACGGTGAGTTCGGCAGCCAGCAGTTGTTGTTATTGTCGGTTTTCATGAAGCGACCTGGCGACGTTTTTATCGCCAGGCCTTGAGCTCACGCTAGGCGTGCACTGCAGTGCACTGAGGTTGCGTACGCTGTCGCTCGCGCAACACGGCGCAGGCATCACGCAGGTCCGCGAGCAGGTCGGCGGTGTCTTCGATACCGACCGAGATGCGCACCAGGCCTTCGGAAATGCCCAGTGCCTGACGCTCTTCCAGGGTGTTTTCAACATGGCTGGTGGTGCGCGCCGGGCCATAGATGGTTTCGACCGCACCCAGGTTGCCGGCACGGTGGGCGTATTTGAGCAGCGGCAGCAACTGCGCTACATCGCGCATGCCACCTTTGAGCACGAAGCTGACGATCGCGCCAAAGCCACGCATCTGCGCGCGGGCAATGGCATGCCCAGGGTGCTGGGCCAGGCCCGGGTAGTTGACTGCTTCGACCAAAGGCTCGGTGCACAGGTACTCCGCCAGCGCCTGGGCACTCGCTTGCTGCTGACGCAGGCGCAGGGCCAGCGTCTTGATCCCGCGGATGATCAGGTAGGCCGAGAACGGGTCCAGCGCAGCACCGTTGATTTCGCGGTAGTGGCGCACCTTGCTCATCAGTGCTTCAGCGCCGCAGGCAATACCGCCCAGCACATCGCCGTGGCCGGAGAGGAACTTGGTCGCGCTGTGCACCACCACGTCAACGCCAAGCGCCAGCGGGTTCTGGTTCAACGGCGTGGCGAAGGTATTGTCCGCCACCACCAGCGCCCCTACCCGCTTGGCCGCTGCGACCAGGCGGCGGATGTCCAGCACCTTCAGGGTCGGGTTGGTGGGGGTTTCCAGGTACACCACGTTGCAGCCACGGGCGATCTCTCGCTCGATGGCCTCGGTGTCGTAGGTGTCGCACAGAGTTACCTCAACGCCCATTCGCGGCAGGAACTCTTCGAAGATCTTGTTGGTACCGCCATAGCTGTCGCGGGTCGACACCACCCGTTGGCCACAGGCCAGCAGGCTGTGCAGCACGCCACTGATGGCGGCCATGCCAGAGCTGAAGGCGACTGCGGACTCGGCGGCCTCCAGCGCGCACAGCTTGTCTTCAAGCACGGCAACGGTGGGGTTGCTCATGCGGCTGTAGATAAACCCAGGTTGATTGCCCAGCGCCACGTCATACCAGGTATCGATATCGTCGTAGCCATAGGCGGCGCTGGCCACAATCGGGGTCTGGGTAGCGTTGTAAGGGTGGCTGACCTGCTCGCCGCCCCACACTACGCGGGTGCCGGCGCCGACCTTGGCGTCGAGGGTTTTCTTGTTGTTCATAGCCAGTCTCGCATCAAGGGAGCACGTCGGTGCTCCGTTTGGGTATGCGAGGACTATAGGGAAGGCCAGCAGCGCTGAAAAACGATGTAATGCTGGCCTGAGGGCGGTTTATTTTAATGGCTAGGGTGTTTCACAGCTGAAAGCGTTTCATCATCCCGTTCAAACCAATCGACAGGTTGGCCAGTTCCTGGCTGGCTGTGCTGATCTGGTCGGCGCCTTCCGAGGTCTGCAGGGCCAGATCGCGGATGTTCAGCAGGTTGCGATCAACCTCGCGCGCGACTTGCGCCTGCTCTTCGGTGGCGCTGGCCACTACCAGGTTGCGCTCGTGGATGCTCGAGGCGCCGCTGGTGATCTCATCCAGCGCCTCGCCGGCCAACTCCGCCACCTCGAGGGTATGCGCAACCTGCTGACTGTTGCTGAGCATCGAAGCGACTACCCGCGCGGTGCCGGTGCGGATGGCATTGACCATTTCCTCGATCTCCAGCGTCGAGCTTTGGGTACGCGCCGCGAGCGCTCTAACTTCATCGGCCACGACCGCAAAGCCTCGGCCAGCCTCACCGGCCCGTGCGGCTTCGATGGCCGCATTGAGCGCCAGCAGGTTGGTTTGCCCGGCAATCGCACCGATCACATCCAGCACCTTGCCCACCTCCTGCGACTGCACCGACAACGCCTCGATCTGCGCCGAGGCCTCCTGCACGTCATGGCGCATCTTGCCAATCGAGCGAATGGCTTCGGCTACCCGCTCGCGCCCGCGCTGGGCCGCTTCTTCGGACTCGCGTGAAATGCTCGAGGTGCTGACGGTGTTGCGCGCCACCTCTTCCACCGCCACGCTCATCTCGGTAACTGCCGTAGCGGCTTGCTGGATCTCGTCGGTTTGCCGGCTGAGGTCAGTGGAGGTCTGCCGAGTGATCGCCGACATCTGTTCACTGGCTGCTGCCAGTTGCTGGGACGAGTCACCGATCAAGCGCAGCGCATCCTTGAGGCTGGCCTGCATGGCCGCCAGTGCACGCATCAACTGGCTGGCTTCATCGTTGCCGCTAGCCACCACCGCCTGCGACAGGTCACCGGCGGCGATGTCCTGGGCCACGGCAATCGCCGCACGTAGCGGGCTGACAATGCTGCGGGTGAGCAGCCAGGCCAGGCTGATTGTCAGGAGCAGCACCAGGCCGACCACGCTCGCAGTCAGCCACAAGGCGCGCTGATAGTCCTCGCGGGCCTCTGCGGTATGTGCGGCGGCCGCCTCGCTGCTGAGCTTGACCAGGCTGTCATACAGCTCTCCGGTGCGGGTGGAGATATCCTGCATGGTGCCGCTGAGCATGCCCTGCATCGGCTCCAGCCGATTCTGATCGGACAAGCCCTTGTACTGGTCGAGCAGTACCCGATATTGGCTGATCAATTGCTGCATCTCGGCAAACACCGGCTTGGCCTGCGCCGGCATCACCGCGCTGTAGCCCTGCAGGCCCTTGTCCAGCAGGCCTTTGAGCTCCTCCAGGCGCGCCAGGGTGGGCGCCAGTTGTGCAGGCTGACGGGCGATGGCCATGCGCATGGTGATGATACGCAGCCCCAGCATGTGGCTGCGCACTTCGCCAAGGTAGCGCGTGCCGACGTTGGTCACCTGTTCGGTGTACACCACCGCTTCGCGCATGGTGGAGATCTTGTTGATGGAAAACACGCCGAGGATCACCACCAGTGCGGCGATCAGGCTGAAACTCAAGTAAGAGCGAGTGGCAATATTCAAGTGGCGCAAGGACATGGCTAGACTTCCGAATGCGAAGGGTGAGCTGCACTACCCATTACGTTCGGCGCCTTTTGGCCAAAATTGAGCGCTCAAAAGCGGATCATGCTCGATAATCGAACAGTTCCAGCGTGGCGCTCAGCAATCCGCCTGAGTGTCCTCGCCCGGGGCGCTGCGCCGCGCTCGGCGGCAGCGCTCAGAGCAATATTTCACTTCATCCCAGCACCGCTCCCAGCGCTTGCGCCAGCTGAACGGCAAGCCGCAGACCGGGCAGTCCTTTTGCGGCAGATGGGCTTTTTTCAAAGCGTTTCTCCTGCGTCGAGCCTGGCCAGCAGCGTCTCACCACGCTGCCACAGCGCTTCTCGGCGTTGCGGGTCCATCCCGGCCAGGCCGCGATAGACCTGCGCCAGCCGCGGGTTGAGCGCCAGTTGCTGTTCATGGCGCATGAGGAAGTGCCAATACAGCGCGTTGAACGGACAAGCCTGCTCGCCCAGCGACTGCTCGACCTGATAAACGCAGTTGCCACAGTAGTCGGACATCCGCTGGATATAGCGGCCGCTGGCGCAATAGGGTTTGGAGCCCAGGTAGCCGCCGTCGGCATGCATGACCATGCCCAGCGTGTTGGGCAACTCGACCCACTCGAAGGCATCCAGATATACCGCCAGGTACCACTCGCAGATCTGCGCCGGGGCGATGCCGGCGAGTAAGGCAAAGTTGCCGGTGATCATCAGCCGTTGAATATGGTGTGCGTAGCCCAGCTCGAGGGTCTGCCCGATCGCCTGAGCCATGCAGCGCATGCCGGTGTTACCGGTCCAATAGAACTCGGGCAGCGGACGCTGGTTGCCAAAGGCATTGAGCTCGGCGTACTCCGGCATGCGCAGCCAATAGATGCCATGCACGTACTCGCGCCAGCCGATCAGTTGGCGGATGTAGCCTTCGGCCGCGTTCAGCGGCACGCGGCCCTGGCGGTATGCGGTTTCGACATCGCTGCACAGCTGGCGCAAATCCAGCAGGCCGATGTTCAGCGCCGCGCTGATGCGTGAATGGAACAGAAACGGCTCACCTTCAGCCATGGCGTCCTGATAATCACCGAAGGCGGCCAGGCCGAAGTCGAGAAAGTGCTGCCAGAGACCCTGCGCCTGGGCATGATCGACAGGGTAGTCGAAGCCGTCGACCTTGCCGTAGTGGCTGGCAAAGCGCTCGCGCACCAGCGCCACCACCGCTTGGGTGATCGCGTCCTGGCTGAACCGCGCCGGGAACGCCCCGCGCAGAGTGCGTGGCAGGCTCTTGCGGTTGTCGCGGTCAAAGTTCCAGGCGCCGCCCAGCGGGCTGCCATCGTCTTCGAGCAGCAGCCGGCAGCGCTTGCGCATCGACCGATAGAATTGCTCCATCCGCAGCTGCTCGCGGCCTGCCGCCCAGCGGGCGAAGGCCTGGCGCGAGCAGAGAAAGCGCCGGTCAGGGTGCCACACCTGAGCTACCGGGCAACTGCGTAACGCTTGCTCAAGGCGCCACTCGCCGCATTCGGTGAAGTGCACTTCGCTTGCACCAAGCTCGGCCTGCCAGCGTTGGACTTCGCCGGGCAGGCTATGGGTATTGCTGGAAGCATCGAGTTCAACATAAATCACTTGCCAACCATGCTCACGTAAAGCTTTAGCAAAGTGTCGCATCGCGCTGAAAATCATGATTATTTTTTGCGGATGATGCGGCACGTAGCTCGCCTCGTTCTGCACTTCGGCCAGCAGCAGGATGTCACGCTGCGGGTCCAGTGCCTGGATCGAACTCAGGTCGAATGACAGCTGGTCACCGAGTATCAGGCCCAGTCGCGGAGTACTTGCGGCTACCACGTCTGCTCCAGTGACAATGGCAGGCGCAATGGCTCGATCTGGCCTTCGCGCTGGCCGCACATCTCATCGTGGACTACATGCTGGACGAGCACACAGCGCATTGCCGGGAAGCCCGCGAGCAAACTGCGCAAGTGCGTCGACGAGCGCAGGTGCATCGGCCTGCCGCCCTCACCGGCCAAAGTCTGCAGGCCTGTTGCGGTACGCACCCTGAGCAGGTAAATGCCGCCCTCCAGGGACAGCAGCTCAAGCTCGTCGACTGAATCCGCATCAGCAAGACTGCGCAACTGCTGCAAGGTGATCGAGGTAGTACGGGTAGCGTCGGTCATGTGGGAGCTCCCTGTGACAAAATGGCGATTCTTGTACAATCCGCAATGCGTGTATAAGTCTATAGCCTAGACGCAAAGATATCAGCAGCCACCGCGCATGGAGCTCTCATGAACAGGTTCAACCCCCGCAAACTGGCGCTGTCGAAATGGACAGCACGCGCACCGCAAAACCGCGAGAAGCACTTCATCGTCACCCAATTGCTGTGTGATGACGAAGGCACGCCGCTGCAAGTCGAGCTGCAGGCGGTGCTGACCGGGCGCAGTGAAGTGTTCGACTGGCAGGAACTGCGCGACTCCACCCGGTGGCTGCTGGGCTGGAAGTGAGCCTGACCGCGAACGGGGCACTTAAGTTCTCATACTTGTACAACAATAAATATTTGTACAAATATTAGCGGTGGTGGCTTAATGGCACCTCCTGTGTGGGCACCGTGCCAACACGCAGATTTTGTCCCCGAGGCCCGCCGCCATGCTTATCCGCGCCAGCACCCACCAGCAGTTGTTGCATGCGGAACACACCCGTCAAGCCGCGCTCGAGGCCGAAGTGGCTGCGCTGCGCAAGACCGTCGCCACGCTTCAGGACGAGCATGGTGTAGCCCAGCAGCACGCCAAGGGACAGGCCAGCTTCATCAACGCCATTGAACGTTCGATGGCCGTCATCGAGTTTGCTCTCGACGGGCGCGTGATCAATGCCAACGCCAACTTCCTCGAGGTCATGGGCTATCGCCTGGATCAGATACGCGGTCAGCATCACCAGATGTTCTGCTCTGCCAGCGAAGCGAAAAGTGACGCCTATCGCGAGTTCTGGGCAGCGCTGAATCGTGGCACGTTCAAGGCAGGCCAATTCCCGCGCCTGGACAGTCGCGGCGCCACCGTCTGGCTGCAGGCTACCTACAACCCGCTGTATGACGAGCACGGCAAGCTCTATGGCGTCGTCAAGTTTGCCAGTGATATCACCTCTGAGATCGAGCAGCGCGAGGCCGAATCGCAAGCTGCACTGGTGGCCTTCGAGACGTCGCAGCACACCGATGAGTGTACCCAGCAGGGTTCTGCAGTGGTGCAACAGACCGTAAACATGGTGCAGAGCATTGCCGACGAGCTCACGCAGATGGGCCAGGCGATCAGTGCGCTGAGTGAGCAGTCCGATCAGATCGGCACCATTGTCGATGCTATCCGCAGCATCGCCGAGCAGACCAACCTGCTGGCCCTCAACGCGGCAATCGAAGCCGCCCGCGCCGGCGACCAAGGCCGCGGCTTTGCCGTGGTCGCCGATGAGGTGCGCAACCTGGCGCAACGCACCAGCAAGGCCACCGTGGCGATCAGTGAAGTGGTCGGCAAGAACCGCGAACTGGCCCGCCAGGCTGTGGCGAGCATGCAGGCGAGTACGCTGAAGACCGAGCAAGGTGTTGAGCTGGCGCACAAGGCTGGCGCGGTGATCGAGGATATTCAGCACGGTGCGCAGCGGGTGGTTGAAGTGATTGGCCAGTTCGCCCAGCGTCTGGAGCAACGCCAGCAACGCTGATCTTGGGGCCGCCAAGTGATCTCTCATTGCCAAACGAGCGAAACCAGCGGCCTGAATCGTCATGCCTCTTATAGGCAGCGCCTAGCCCTATCTGCTCACTCCAGCGCTCGATCAGAACGCTGTTCATCGTCAGACCATCCCTGTAGTTTGCCCGACAGTTCTCCAGTGAAGTGCCCTCCATGGACCCCAAGACTTTGCGCGATGCGTTCTCCGGCCTGAGTGTGTTCTTTGCCGTCGCGCACGCGCGCAGTTTCACCAAAGCGGCAGCGCGGCTGGGTGTGTCACAGACAGCCGTCAGCCACGCCGTACGCGCCCTGGAAGCCCGCCTGGGCGTCAGCCTGCTGTCACGCAACTCGCGCAATGTGACGGTGACAGAGGCCGGCGAGCAACTGCTGGCGAACGTCGCACCGCAATTCGAGGCCATCGATATGCAGTTGCAGGCGCTGACCGAGTTGAGCAACAGCCCTACCGGCACGATCCGCATCACCGCCTCCGATCACGCCGTGCGGGCGGTGCTGATGAGCAAGCTCAAGCTGTTTTTGCCGGCACATCCGGGGATCAAGGTCGAGCTGTCGACCAACAGCGGCTTTGTCGACATTGTTGCCGAACGTTTCGATGCCGGGGTCAGGCTCGGCGAGGCAGTGGCGCAGGATATGATCGCCGTGCGCATCGCTGCGGATGCGCCCTATGCAGTTGTCGCTACCCCGGCTTACCTGCAGCATCACGGTATGGCGCACACACCAAGCGACCTGTTGCAGCACAACTGCATCAACCTGCGCCTGCCGACGCGGGGCAATTTATGGGCGTGGGAATTTGCAGTCGATGGCCGCGAAGTCAATCTGCGTGTGGACGGGCAACTGATCTTCAACAACACCTCCGACGCCGTGGAAGCCGTCCTGGCCGGGCTTGGCGTCGCCTATCTGCCTGCGGAACTGGTCGAGCAGCATGTGCAGTCCGGGAAGCTGCTGCAGATGCTCGAAGACTTCAGCCCGGTGTGGCCCGGCTTACACCTTTATTACCCCAGCCGACGGCAACCGTCAGGGGCGATGGCCCTGCTGATTGCGGCACTGCGCGTCTAGTCAATTACCCTGCCCGGCTCGCCCAACGTGCTCCAGCCACGCACGCTGCACCGGTATTTATCAACCAAGCTCATAGCTGCATGCAGTTTATGCAGGTTTCTAGTGCCGCCCATCCCGCCTACAGTGTCGTCTCTGCGCCAATTATTAGCGCACACCACTGGATTTCAGGACTGCTGCAATGGCCAGAGAGCACTACAGCCAACTTCAGGCGTTGATCGTCGTTGCCCGCGAGCGCAGCTTCACCCGCGCCGCAGCACAGTTGGCCATGTCGCAATCGATGCTCAGCCACACCATCCGCGACCTGGAAACGCGCCTCGGTGTGCGCCTGCTGACGCGCACAACGCGCAGCGTCTCGGTTACCGAGGCAGGCGAACGCTTGATCGCCGAGGTGGCACCGCGCCTTGAGCTGATCGAAGCACAACTGCACGCGGTCGTCGAACTCGGCGACATGCCCAGCGGCACCGTGCGCATCACCGCCAGCGACCATGCCATCGACAGCTTGCTCTGGCCAAAATTGCAAAGCCTGCTGGCGCGCTACCCGCGCTTGAACCTGGAGCTGCACAGCGATTACGCCTTCTCCGATATCGTCCAGGGCCGGTTTGACTTTGGCGTACGCCTGGGGGACAGCCTGGGCAAGGACATCCGCTCGGTGTGCATCAGCCCGGACATGCGCCTGGCAATCATCGCTGCGCCCGCTTATTTCGCCGAACGGCATATGCCAGAAACCCCGGAGCAACTCAGCCAACACGCCTGTATCAACCTGCGCCTGCCAACCCAGGGCAACCTGTATGCCTGGGAGCTCAAGCACGGCGAGCGCGAAATCAGCGTGCGGGTCGAGGGCCGGCTGGTGTTCAACGGCATCTACCAGGTGCTCAATGCCGCCCTCGACGGCCATGGTCTGGCCTATGTCCCACACGATCTGGCTGCCACCCATCTGGCGGCTGGCCGGGCTGTGCCCGTGCTTGAAACGTGGTGGCGCAGCTTTCCTGGCTACCACTTGTATTACTCGGCGCAGCGCGAGACCTCACGCGCCATGCAGGTCGTGATCGAAACACTGCGCCTGAACTGAATCAAATGAGCAACACCGCCGACCGCTTGAGCAGCCGCCGGCTGCGCCTTGACCACCTTGTGCTAGTTTTTCCGCATGGGGTGCGCAGGGCCTGGGGCATTGGCGGCCTGATAAAAACTAGAGTTCCATCCAACCGACTGATTACGGGTGAGCCATGCAGCTTCGAATCAACCAAAAGACCTACGAGGTCGATGCCGACGCGGATACTCCACTGCTGTGGGTAATCCGTGATGACCTGGGCATGACCGGCACCAAATACGGCTGCGGCCTGGCCCAATGCGGCGCCTGTTCAGTGCTGGTCGACGGCAATGTGGTGCGCGCCTGCGTGACGCCGATTGCCGGCGTGGTCGGGCGTGAGATCACCACCATCGAAGCCATCGAGGCCGACGCTGTCGGCAAGCGCGTGGTCGCTGCCTGGGTCGACAAACAAGTCGCACAGTGCGGCTACTGCCAGTCCGGCCAGGTCATGGCCGCCACTGCCCTGCTCAAGCACACCCCCAAGCCCAGCGATGAGCAGATTTCTGCGGCGATGATCAACCTCTGCCGCTGCGGTACCTACAACGCGATCCATGACGCCGTGCATGCACTGGCCAAGCAGGAGGACGTGGTATGACCAAGCCTGTCGTCTACCCCGCCGATCTGCTCGCGCTCGATCAACCGGTCAACCTGTCGCGCCGGCGCTTTCTCGCCGGCAGCGCCATTGGCGCTCTGGTGCTGGGTTTTGGCCTGCCGCTAGGCGCTTCGCGGGTACAAGCCGCTGCAGCGGCAACCCCAGCGCTGGGCACTCAGGTGCCGGCGTTCCTGGAAATCCGCCCAGACAACAGCATCCGCCTGCTCAGCCCGTTCATGGAAGGCGGCCAAGGCACCTTCACGGCGATGGCGCAGATTGTCGGCGAGGAGCTGGATGCCGATCCTGCCACCTTCCTGGTCGAAGCCGCGCCGCCCGGTGAAGCTTACGTGGTGCTGGAAAACGGCATGCGCATTACCGGCGGGAGCATGTCGGTGCGCCTGAGCTACCCGGTCATGCGGCGCCTGGGCGCCCTCGGCCGGGCCATGCTGGTGCAGGCCGCCAGCACCAAGCTGGGCGTACCGGTCAGTGAGCTGAGCACCGAGCCGGGTCGGGTCATTCACGCCAGCTCCGGCCGTTCGCTGAGCTACGGTGAGCTGGCCGGCGCGGCCATGGACCTGCCGGTGCCCGATCCGGACAGCATTACCTTGCGTGACCCGAGCCAGTTCCGCTGGATCGGCAAGCCGGTCAAGCGTGTCGACGCCTACGACAAATCCACCGGCAAGGCGGTCTACGCCATCGACCTGAAAGTCGACGGCATGCTCCACGCCGCCGTGCAGCACGCGCCACGCCTGGGCATGACCGTAGCTGGTGTGCGCAACGAGGCGCAGGTCAAGGCCATGAAGGGCGTGCACTCGGTGCATCAGCTGCCGGGCGCAGTGGCAGTGGTTGCCGAGCGCTGGTGGCACGCCAAGCGCGCTGCCGAAGCGCTGCAGGTGCAATGGCAGGAGCCGACTGCGGACTCCAAGGTGCGGCCGATGCCGGCGGACTTCTCCAGCGACGGCTTCCGCGAGCACCTGGCGGCGCAGACCGGGCCGCAGCGCGAAGAAGAGCTTGAAGGCGATTTCAGTAAAGCCCTGGACGGCGCCAAGACCAAGGTCGAGGCCACTTACCACAATCAGTTCGTCAACCACGCGCAGCTGGAGCCACCTTCTGCACTGGCCCGCTACAACGACGATGGCTCGCTCGAAGTCTGGCTGCCGAACCAGGCACCCGACATGTTCCGCGCCGACATCGCCAAGCGCACCGGCCTCGATCTTGCGCAGATCACCCTGCACTCGCCGCTGCTCGGTGGGTTCTTTGGCCGGCATTTCCTTTACGACAGCGCCAACCCCTATCCGCAAGCGATCGCCCTGGCCAAGGCCGTCGGCCGGCCGATCAAATTGATCTGGAGCCGCGAAGAAGAATTTGTCCGCGACGTGCTACGGCCGATGGCGGTGGTCAAGTTCCGTGCCGGGCTGGACGCCAACGGCATGCCGGTGGCAATCGAAGCTGTCAGCGCTACCGAAGGCCCGACCGAAGCAATCGCCGGCAGCCCAGCGGAAAAAGGCGACCCGACGGCACTCGAAGGTTTGTCCGGCAAGTCGTACGCGATCGCCAACCGTCGCGTCGCGCAGATCTACGTCAAGGGCCCGGCAATGCTCGGCTACTGGCGCTCGGTGGGCAACTCGATGAACGACTTCTTCTATGAAGCGTTCCTCGACGAACTGGCCGACAAAGGCGGCCAGGACCCCTATGCGCTGCGCATGCACCTGCTGCAGGGTAACCAGCGCCTGAGCACCCTGCTCAAGGCGGTGGCCGATCTGTCTGGTGGCTGGAAACGGGGCCCGTTCACCGCCGAAGACGGCAGCAAGCGTGCCCGCGGCGTAGCCATGGCCTCACCGTTTGGCTCGCATGCAGCAGTAATCGCTGAAGTCTCGATCGAGAACGGCCAGGTCAAAGTGCATGACATCTGGCAGGCCATCGATCCTGGCAGCATCGTCAACCCAGCCATCGTCGAGGCTCAGGTCAACGGCGCGGTCTCGCTGGGGCTGTCGCAAGCCTTGCTCGAAGAAGCGGTGTATGTCGATGGCAAGCCCCGCGCGCGCAATTACGACCTGTATCCGATTCTGCCAGCGGCGCGCATGGCCAGAGTGCATGTACGCATTGTCGAAAGTGGCGAGAAGATGGGCGGCATCGGCGAACCACCCTTGCCTGCGGTCGCCCCGGCAGTCGCCAACGCGGTAGCGCAGCTGACCGGCCAGCGCATCCGCAGCATGCCACTGTCACGCTATACCTTCAGCTAAGCTGGCCCAGGACGACCTGCACATGACTCGAAAAAGCCTTGCAAGACCCTTGGCCCTGTTAGCCGTGCCGTGCCTGATCGCGGCCGGCCTGCTGGCCTGGTACGTCACCCGTGAACCGGCCTCGCCGTTTACCGCTACAACCCAGAGCAACACCGATCCGGCCTTGGTCCAGCGCGGTGAATACGTCGCCCGCCTCAGCGACTGCGTGGCCTGCCACAGCCTGCCGGACGCCGCGCCGTTTGCCGGCGGGCTGAAGATGGCGACGCCGCTAGGGGCGATTTACGCCACCAACATCACTCCCGACCCTGATCATGGCATTGGCAAATACAGTCTGGCCGAGTTTGACCAGGCCGTGCGCCACGGCGTTGCGCCCGGCGGGCGCCGGTTGTACCCAGCCATGCCATACCCGTCCTATTCCAAGCTCAGCGACGAAGACGTGCAGGCGCTGTACGCCTTCTTCATGCAGGGCGTGCAAGCAGCCAACCAGCCCAACAAGCCCGGGGAAATCCCCTGGCCGTTGAGCCTGCGCTGGCCAATTGCACTGTGGAACGGCCTGTTCACCGAGGCCGAACCCTACGCCGCCAAGCCTGAGCAGAATGCCCAGTGGAACCGTGGCGCCTACCTGGTGCAGGGCCCCGGCCATTGCGGCAGTTGCCATACCCCACGCGGCATCGCCTTTGATGAAAAAGCCCTGAGCGAGCGCGGCGCTACCTTCGTCTCCGGGGCCTTGCTCGACGGCTGGTACGCGCCGAGCCTGCGCAATGACCACAACACCGGCCTGGGCCGCTGGAGCGAAGCCGACATTGCCCGCTTCCTCAAGACCGGGCGCAACCAGCATGCGGTGGTCTACGGCTCGATGACCGAGGCCTTCAACAACTCGACGCAGTTCATGAGCGATGAAGACCTGGCAGCGATCGCCCACTACCTCAAGTCGTTGCCGGGCGACCCGAAACGCGATGGCCCGCCTTGGCAATACCAAGCCGTATCGGCAGCGCAGCAGCTGGACAAACCTGGTGCGCACACCTACGTCACCGCCTGCGCCAGTTGCCACGGGCTGGATGGCCGCGGCCAGGCTGAATGGATGCCGCCACTGGCCGGAGCGACCTCTGCGCTGGCCGAGCACAACGCCTCGGCCATCAACATCACCCTCAACGGTGCCCAACGGGTGGTTGCCGCCGGCGTACCGGATGCCTACCGCATGCCGTCATTCCGCGAGCAGCTGAGCGATCAGCAAATCGCCGAGGTACTGAGCTTTGTCCGCAGCAGTTGGGGCAACACCGGCACTGCAGTGCCCGCCAAGGACGTGGCCAAGCTGCGCGAGCACACCGACCCGGCCAGCAGCAGCCCGATCATCCTGCAGATGCGTTGAAAGGAACCTCAAGCATGCTGCGATGCTCAGTAAGACAGGAGTGCTCGCGGGGCGATTACCGTCAGCGAGCATGACTGCATAGTGCACAAACAGATCAAGGAACACCGATGGAAAGCATTGACCTGATGGTCCTGCGCACCGCCCGCGACTGGTTGGCGGCTGGCGAGCAGGTGCTGCTGGCGACCGTTGCCCGCACCTGGGGCTCGTCGCCACGCCCGGTCGGCTCGATGATGGCCCTGCGCGAGGACGGCCGGGTGATCGGCAGTGTTTCCGGCGGCTGCATCGAAGATGACCTGGTCCACCGCTACACCCGCGCCTACGGTGGCAGCGGTGTGAGCGACGGTTTGCCGCAGGTGGTGTGCTACGGCGTCAGCGCCGATGAAGCCCACCGCTTTGGCCTGCCCTGCGGCGGCACCCTGGAGTTGGTGCTCGAATTCAACCCCTGCCATCAAGCCCTTGGCCTGCTGCTGGAGCGGCTGGATGCAGGCGGCCTGGCCCGACGCAGCCTGGATCTGGCCAGCGGCACGGCGACGCTGGAACACACGTCGACCCCAGAGCAATTCAGCTTCGACGGCGCGCGCATGGTCAGCACCCTTGGCCCTGGCTACCGGATGTTGCTGATCGGCGCCGGCGCTTTGGCCGAGTATGTGGCTACCATGGCCCAGTTCAATGGTTTCAAGGTCACCGTGTGCGATCCGCGACCGGAACACATGGCGGGCTGGAGTGTTGCCGGTGTCGAGCAGGTGGTGGGCATGCCGGATGACGTGGTGCGGGCGTTCGTGCCGGACCTGCGCACCTGCATTCTGGCCCTGAGCCACGACCCCAAGCTGGATGACCTGGCCCTGCTCGAAGCCCTGCACGGCCCGTCATTCTATATCGGCGCGATCGGCTCGCGGCGCAATAGCCAGCAACGACGTGAGCGGTTGATCGAGCACTTTGACGAAACCGAGGCGTCACTCAAGCGATTACACGGCCCCATTGGCATCTATATTGGCAGCAAGACCCCAGCCGAGATCGCCGTGAGCGTGATGGCGGAGATTCTCGCGTGCAAAAACAATGTCGAACTGCCGGGCGAGCTGTCGGTCACCGAAGCCAAACGCGCGCAAGAGCTTGAGTTGCTGGCCAGTTGAGCAGCGCTAAAATTGCTGCAGCAGCTTCACCCGCTTGACCGATCTGACGTACAGTTTCGCAAGTAGACCAAGGCCAAGCCCTTCCGATGGACAAGTACGCCCCACGCCAGTGGCTCCCCCACGAAAAGCCGACCATTCCCGGCTCGCCGTCGACCCCGCTGCATCCACCTCTGACTCGCCTCGCCTACGGCGCGGTGGGCCTGCTGGTGGCTATCACCGGCGGCCTGGGCAATGCTCTGGTGACCGCCAACCTGACCTTTTTGCAAGGCGCGCTCGGTGCCACCAGCGCCGAAATGGCCTGGCTGCCGGCGGCGTTCGTGATGACCAACGTGTCGATGAATCTGCTGCTGGTGAAGTTTCGCCAGCAGTTTGGCCTGCGCGCGTTCACCGAAGTGTTCCTGGTGCTGTATGCACTGGTCACCTTCGCCCACTTGTTCGTCAACGACATCAACTCAGCCATCGCCGTGCGCGCAGCCCACGGTATGGTCGGCGCAGCGCTGAGCTCACTGGGCCTGTACTACATGATTCAGGCCTTTCCCGAGCGTTGGCGACTCAAAGCCATGGTGCTCGGCCTGGGTGCCTCGCAGCTGGCGATACCGCTGGCGCGGATCTTCTCCGAAGACCTGCTGCAGATTGCCGAATGGCGCGGTTTGTACATGTTCGAACTGGGCCTGGCGCTGACCGCGCTGGGCTGCGTATTACTGCTGAAGTTGCCGCCCGGCGACCGTTTCAAGACCTTCGAGCCGCTGGATTTTCTCACTTTTGGCCTGATGGCCAGCGGCACCGCGCTGCTCTGCGCCGCGCTGTCGCTGGGGCGCATCGAATGGTGGCTGGACACGCCGTGGATCGGCATGGCGCTGGCGGCCTCGATCGGTTTGATCTGCGCCGGGCTGGCGATCGAGCACAACCGCAGCAACCCGTTGTTGATGACCCGCTGGCTGAGCAGCGCCGCGGTGATCCGCCTGGCACTGTGCGTGATCCTGATCCGCATGGTCACCTCCGAGCAATCGACCGGCGCGGTGGGCTTTCTGCAAACGCTCAACCTGGGCACCGAGCAGCTGCGCAGCCTGTATGGGGTGATGCTGCTGGGCGCCGTGGCCGGGCTGGTCACCAGTGCCCTGACCATCAACCCCAAGCACCTGGTGCTGCCGCTGTTCGGCTCGCTGGCGCTGATGGCTGTCGGCGCCTACATGGACAGCAGCTCGAGCAACCTGACCCGGCCAGCGCAGATGTACCTGAGCCAGTTCATGCTGGCGTTTGGCAGCACCTTCTTCCTCGGCCCATCGATGGCGTTGGGCATCGGCCACGTGCGCGCCAACCCGCGCAACCTGGTCAGCTTTTCGGTGCTGTTCGGGATCTGCAACAACCTCGGCGGCTTGCTTGGCGCGGCCTTGCTCGGCACCTTCCAGACCGTGCGCGAGAAATTCCACTCGAGCAACCTCAGCGAACAGCTGAGCCGCCTCGAACCCCTGGTCAACGCTCGGGTCCAAAGCGGTGGCGGCAGCTATGCTGGAGTCATTGCCGACCCGGCCCTGCGCACTGAAGTCGGCACCCGCTTGTTGGCCAATGCCGCCACCCGCGAAGCCAACGTGCTGGCTTACAACGATGTATTCCTGCTGATCGCCGGGATTGCCATACTGACCATGCTCTGGATTTCGCTGCGCAGCCTGTGGGTCTGGCACACGACCCGCCAGGCGGCCCTTTCCGACTCAACCCGCGGCGCTTCGAATCAATGAATGAAGAAACACCGATCACCTCTACCAACGCCATTGCCGAAACTCCGGAAGGTCAGACCCCGCCCACGCAGCCGAGCAACCCCGGCGGCTCGCGACGAGTGCGGGTATTGTCTGTGCTGACCTTTGCCGGCGTGGCCCTGGCCGGCATCCTGCTGGTGTTGTACGCCTGGCAACTGCCGCCATTTGGCAGCGATATCGAGAGCACCGAAAACGCGCTGGTGCGTGGCCAGGTCACGCTGATCGGCCCGCAGCTGTCCGGCTATGTCGTCGAAGTGCCGGTGCAGGACTTCCAGTACGTCAAGGCCGGCGACCTGCTGGTGCGCCTTGATGACCGCATCTACACCCAGCGCCTGGCCCAGGCCATTGCGCAATTACAGCAACAGCAGGCCGCGCTGGCCAACAACCTGCAGCAGCGCAAGAGCGCCGAGGCGACCATCGTCCAGCGCCAGGCGGCGATCACCGATGCTGCCGCCCAGGCCGACAAGAGCCAGGCTGACCTGCGCCGCAATCAGGCGCTGGTCAGCGACGGTTCGGTATCGCGCCGGGAGCTGGATGTCAGCCGCGCCAATCATGCAGCATCAGTGGCGAGCCTGGCCCAGGCCAAGGCCGCGCTGGAGATCGCGCGCCAGGACGTAGAGACGGTGATCGTCAACCGCGCCTCGCTGGAAGCCTCGGTAGAAAACGCAAAGGCCGCGGTCGAGCTGGCCCGCATCGACCTGGACAACACCCGGGTCACCGCACCGCGCGATGGCCAGCTCGGCCAGATCGGCACGCGCCTGGGGGCTTATGTCAATTCAGGTGCGCAGTTGATGCCGCTGGTCCCGGACAACCACTGGATCATCGCCAACATGAAGGAAACCCAGATGGCCAAGGTACGCATTGGCCAGCCGGTGACCTTCAGCGTCGATGCGCTCGATCACTTGAAACTGCGCGGCCACGTGCAGCAGATCTCACCCGCGACCGGCTCGGAGTTCGCCTTGCTGCAAGCCGACAACGCCACCGGCAACTTCGTCAAGATCGCGCAACGGATCCCGGTGCGGATCACCGTCGACCAGGACCAGCCCGACGCCAAGCGTCTGCGCCCGGGGATGTCGGTGGTGGTCGGCATCGATACCCGCGCCGAGCATTCAAGCGACTAGGCTGCGGGTTACAGCCACCAGGCCAGCACCAGCGGCAACCAGACGAACGACAGGATCGTCGAGCACATCACCAGGTTGGCGACCTCTTCAGGTGAGCGCTTGGCGCGCACGGCCAGCAGGTAGTTGAACACTGCCACCGGCATCGACGATTGCAACACCAGGATGGCCTTGGCCATGGTTTCCAGGTCAAGCAGCTCACCCACTGCCCAGCCAACCGCGCCACCCAGAACGATCCGCAGGCCGCCCAGCAGCATGCCCTTGCCGACCTGTTGCAGGCGGATGCTGGCCAGCGACACGCCGAGGGTCAGCAGCATCAACGGGATGGTCATGCCGCCCAGCAGATTGACAGTATTGGCCAGCCACTTGGGCAATTCCCATTGCAGAAAGATGATCGGCATGGCCCCCGCCAGGCTGATCACGATCGGGTTGCGCAGCAGCGCCTTGAACGAGCTGGCGCCGCCAGCCACGGCAATGCCCACGGTAAACTGGAAGATCGACAAGGTCAGAAAGAACGCCACCGCCAGCGCCAGGCCATGCTCGCCAAAGGCGTACAGGCTGATTGGCAGGCCCATGTTGCCGGTGTTGGGATACATGAACGCCGGCAACAAGACGCGCCAGTGCAGGCCAGACAAGCGACTGACCAGCAGCCCGACCAAGGCCATGCCAGCCATGCACAGCACGCAGGCCAACGCCATATTGGTAAAGGCCGACTGGTCCAGTTTGGTCCGGCTCAAGGTCGACAGCACCAAGGCTGGGGTGCCGATGTTCATCACCAGCCGGGCGATGAATTCGGTGGGGTAGTCGATACCGCTGCGGGCCCAGCCGTAGCCAATGCCCGCGACGATAAACACCGGTGCCAGAACAGCGAACAACGAAGCCAGCATGCCTTGCCCTCAACGGCGATCAGTGCCGATCGCCTGGAAAAGATCCCAGTATGCCCCAGCTGCCCCGCGCCCGGCGTTCTGGCGTTGATAAAAGCGCTAGCAGGCCAGCGTCAATCAGAGCATGCCCATCGCCGCACGCAAGGCCAGCAGATAGGTGTCGACACCAAATCCACAGATCTGCCCGCGCACCACTTCGGCGAATACCGAGTGATGCCGGAACGCCTCGCGGGCATGGATGTTCGACATGTGCACTTCCACTACCGGCACTTCCAGAATCGCCAGCGCATCGCGAATGCCGTAGCTGTAGTGGGTCCAGGCCCCGGCATTGATCAGCACCGCATCGACCCGCTCTTCGTAGGCCTGGTGAATACGCTCGCACATCGCCCCTTCGTAGTTGCTCTGGAAGCTCTCGATGCGCGCGCCGAGTTCCTCACCCAGCGCCTGCAAGGCCTGATCGATGTCTGCCAGCGTGGCCGTGCCGTACTGGCGTGGGTCACGTTTGCCGAACATGTTGTGGTTGATGCCGTGCAGCATCAGGATATTGACGCTCATGGCGCTACTCGAGGGGGATGGTCAGTTGGTTGATCACAGCGCGCGTCTCAGGCCGCACCCCGCGCCACCAGGCAAACGCCTCTGCCGCCTGCTCGACCAGCATACCGACGCCGTCCGCCAGGTTCGGCACGCCCTGCTCGCGGGCCAGCCGCAGGAATGGCGTGAGGCCTTTGCCGTAGGCCAGCTCGTAGGCCAGCTGGGCACCGTTCAATACGTCAGCAGGCAACGGCGGCAGCTCGCCGCTGAGGCTGGCCGAGGTGGCATTGATAACGATATCGAAGGTCTCGCCCTGCAGCTCTTCGTAACGGCTGATGCGCAGCAGCGGGTGGTCGACTTCATTGCGCAGCGCCACGGCCTTGGACATATCGCGGTTGACGATGACCAGCTCCAACGGCGCTGCCTGCAGAAACGGCAGCAGCGCACCACGCACCGCACCACCGGCGCCGAGCAACAGCACGCGGCGGTTGCGCAGCGGCTGGCCAAGGTTGCTTTCGATGTCGCGCAGCAAGCCGATGCCATCGAAGTTTTCCGCAACGATGCGCCCGTCTTCGAACTTCAGCGCGTTGGCGGCACCGGCCAACTGGGCGCGCTCGCTGCGCCGGTCGGCCAGCTCGAACGCGCGCAGCTTGAACGGCGCGGTGATGTTCATGCCCAACCCGCCCGACTCGCGAAAGCTCAGTACCTGCGCTTCGAAGCCGTCGAGTTGGCCTTCGATGGCGCCGTATTCAAGTACCTGCTCGCTGACCTGGGCAAACAGGCCGTGAATCAGCGGCGACTTGGTGTGATTGATCGGCCGCCCGATCACTGTATAGCGGTCAGTCATGCTGCATCTCCGTGGCTGAACAAGACCCCATCTGCCTGCATCGCAGCGATCTGTTCAGGGCTGAAACCAAGCCCGGCGGCGATTTCGGCGTTGTGCTGGCCGAGGTCCGGGGCGACCTGGTGAATGGTGGTATCGCAGTCCGAAAAGCGGAACGGCAGGTTGGGCAGGCGCAAGGTGCCGTAGCGCGGGTGCTCCTGCTCGATGACCATGTTGCGGGCTTTGATCTGCGGGTCGGCGAGCACCTCGTCGATGCGCTGGACCTTGGCGCTGGGGATGTCGATGCCGTCGAGCAAGGCGAGGATATCCGCCACCTGCCGCGCGCCGACCCACTCGCGCACCACCGCCAGAATGTCCTCGCGATTGGCGTTGCGCCCGTTCAGGCTGTGGAAGCGGCTGTCACTGCCAAAGCCGCTCGGGCCGCCGTTGGCTTCGAGCATGGCGGCGAAGCGCTGCCAGGCGTCGTCCACCTGCGCGGCGATCACCAGGTCACCATCGGCGGCGCGGAACACCCCGTACAGGGTCGACGTCGGCATGTCATGCCCGGTCTGCTCGGGCAGCACGGTGCCGTCGGACAGCGTGTAGCACTGCACGGCGTATTCGTGCATCGACACCAGCGTGTCGTAGAGGGCCATGTCGATATGCTGGCCGCGGCCACTGCTGACCCGGCCCAACAACGCCGCGTTGATTGCAGCTACGGCATGAATGCCGGTGTACATGTCACCCAGCGAAATACGCAGCAACGGCGGTGCCTCGCCGGGTACGCCGACCATCTGCATGATGCCGCTCTTGGCTTCGGCGATCAGGCCGAAGCCTGCGCGGTGCGCATCAGGCCCGGTGTGGCCATAGGCCGAGATCGAGCAATAGACCAGCCGCGGGTTGCGCGCCGACAGCTCGCTGTAGCCCAGACCGAGCTTTTCCAGTGCACCGGGCCGGTAGTTTTCGATGAAGACGTCGGCCGAGTCGGTCAGGCGCTGCATGAAGGCCTTGCCGCGCGGGTCGCGCATGTTGACGCTGACGCCCTGCTTGCCCATGTTCAGTTGCAGAAAGTAACCGCTCTGCTGCTCGTCCAGGGTGAAGGCATGCTGGCGGCCCGCGTCACCTGTGCCTGGGCGCTCGACCTTGATCACTTCGGCGCCCAGCGCAGCCAGGCAGCGGCCAACGTAAGGGCCGGCGAGAAAGTGGCTGTAATCAATGACGCGAATGCCCGCGAGTGGTAATGCCTGACTCATGCCTGCGCCCTCCTTGGGACCATCAACCGGTGCTCGCCACGCTGCACCACTTCGCCGTGCTGGTTGATCAGCTCCGACGGCAAGACCACGATGCCCCAGCCTGGGCGGCTCTTGCTTGCGCGCATCGAGCCGACGCGCATGCGCACGTGGAGCACGTCGTTGACCTTGATCGGCAGGAGGAAGTCCCAGGTCCAGCCCAGCGACATGCCGGGCACGAAGCGGTATTCGCATTGGGTCTTGAGGCCGTCGGCAATCGACAGGCCGAACAAGCCATGGGCAACCAGGCAGCCAAAGTGGCTGGCGTTGGCGTAAGCCTCGTCGACATGAACCGGGGTGTGATCACCGGTAAGGTCGGCATAGGCCAGAATGCGCTCGCGGGTCACGGTATAGCTTGGGCTGATGCACTCGTCGCCTTCACGGGCATCGTCCCAGAATTTTTCCACTACGTTCATGCTTGCTCCTGTGCACGTGGGTCAATCGCCAATGCCTGGGCTACGCAGCTGACCGGCCGGGCCTGAATCAGCTCGATCGCCAGGCCATCCGGCAGGCGGAACCAGTTGAAGCCTTGCGGCAATGGCGTGACGCCGAAGCGCTGCGCAGCAGCCAGGCTGGCCTCGAGGTCTTCGCACATGATGCCCAGGTGGGCCATGCGCCCTTCCGGGCCGGCAAAATCCGGCTGATGGATGAACTGCAAACCGCCCAGGGTCCAGTACTGCGCAGGCTGCTCGAGGCTGCCCTGGACTTCACGCATGGTCATGCCGCACACCTCGCTGAAAAAGCCGATGTGCCAGTGGATGTCCTTGACGAAGAATGCAACGTGTTCGAGGTAGGCTTTGGCAGTCACTTGAAGTCCCTCTTTTGATAGTCGGCCATGGCGCGTTCGATGCCTTTGATGCAGGCCACCAGGGTCGCGTTGACCGGCGTGGGCACGCCATGGCGCTGGCCCCAGCGCACGACGGAGCCGTTGATGAAGTCGATTTCGGTGATCGAGCCTTTTTCCAGGCTCTGCAGCATCGAGGTGCGAAAACTCGCCGGCAGGCCTTCGGCAGCCAGTTGCCAGGCAGCTTCTGGGCTGGTCAGGCTGAGGCGGATACCGGCCCGCTCGGCGACCGCGATGGCTTCGGCCACCGCTGCCTTGGCCGTGCTCTCGAGCAGCGGTTCGCTGTACAGCTGGCCATAGCTGAGCATGGTGATGCCGCTGAGCGCGCCGGTGGCGACGTTGACCAACAGCTTGTCCCACATGGTGCCGAGGATGTTGTCGCTGACACTGGTGGCCAGCCCGGCGCCGTTGAAGGCGTCGGCAATGGCTTGCACCCGTGGCGTCAACTGGCCGTCGAGCTCGCCGATAAAAGTCTGCTTGCCGGCTACCCCGGCGCGGATCGAGCCGGGCGCCAGCAGCACGCCACCGACGTAGGTCTTGCCGGCCAATACCCGCTCGCGACCGACCGCCTCGGCCAGAATGTCCTCGTGACCCAGGCCGTTCTGCAGTGACAGCACCAGTGTCTGCGGGCCGATCAAGGCAGTGGCGCCGGCAATCGCTTCAGCGGTATGGAACGACTTGACCAGCACCACCACCAGATCGGCCGCGCCGATCTCTTCGGCATCGACGCTGGCGTTGACCCGCACGTGGCGCTCGCCACGCTCATCGTTGACGTGCAGGCCGTGCTGGTTGATCGCAGCGACATGCGCCTGGCCGCGGTTCAACAACCAGGTTTCATGCCCCGCCTCGCTCAAGGCAGCGCCAATGGCGCAACCGAGGGCGCCGGCTCCAAGAATGCAGATTTTCACGTCGCAAGCCTCCTGTGCTTTGCGACTACATTAGGCAGGCGGGCTTATTTGGGCTATACAATGGCCTCAATAGCACTATTGAGAATTACAATAATGACCCCGTTGGATGCCCTGCCAGATCCCAAGCTGCTGCGCCTGTTCGATGTCCTCTACAACTGCCGCAGCGTGACCCGCGCCGCCGAGCAACTGGGCCAGAGCCAGCCGACCATCAGCATCTGGCTGGCACGCCTGCGCGAGCAACTGAACGACACCTTGTTTGTGCGCACCCCCGGCGGCATGGCGCCCACGCCGCGGGCTGACCAGTTGATCGGGCCGTGCCGCGAGGTGCTCGAATCGCTGCGCCGACTGACTGCCTCCGAGCCACAATTCATCGCCGCGACCGCGCAGCGCCGTTTTCGCTTATGCGTCAGCGATGCCAGCCACATCACCTTGCTGCCGCGCATCCTCAATCATCTGCGCTCGCACGCGCCGGGCATCCGCCTGGAAGCGGCACGCATCGACGGCAATACCGAAAGCGCGCTGGAATCAGGCGAGGCCGACCTGGCCATTGGTTTTGTGCCCTGGCTGGGCGGCGGCATGTACCAGCAGGTGTTGTTCGAGCAGGACTGGGTGTGCCTGAGCAACCCCAAGCATGCCACCGACGGGGAGCCCATGAGCATCACCCGCTACCGGACCGAGGGACACGTGCAAGTCAGTGCCGGCACCGGCCAGAAACTGCTCGAGGCGGCTCTGACCCGGGCCGGCATCGAGCGCCGGGTGATGCTTGAGCTGCCCGGTTTTCTCGGGCTGGGCATGGTGGTCGGCTCGACCGACCTGATCGCGACGCTCCCTCGGCATATCGGCCAGACACTGGCCGCCATGCATGGCCTGCAGATGACCGATTGCCCGCTTGCGGTCGACGGCTTCACGGTCAAGCAGCACTGGCACGCACGCTACCACCAGGACAGCGGCAATCGCTGGTTGCGCGAGTTGATTCGGCAGTTGTTTCAGCCGCCACGGCTGGCTGATGGCCACGCCTGACAGCGCGGGCTGCTGCAGCCACACGCCGACCGTTTATCCTGCGGCGGATGGTCGCAGGGCCAGCCCCCTTGGCAAATTCAGGATAACGCTTAAAATCGCGCCTCCTTTTCGCCAGTCACCCTGCTACAGGCACCCTCGCTACCGGTCCGCAATGGCCCGGCCCAGCCTGCGCGGCAAAAAGGCACACATCTGCTGATTTCTTCTTGAGGTATGTATGTCTCCGCGTTTGCTGGCCATGGCGCTGGCGCCCCTGCTTGGGCTGTTCATCATGGCCCTGGGCAATGGTTTCATGTCTTCGTTGACCACACTGCAACTGGGTACGGCGGGCGAATCGGCGACGATGATCGGTATCGTCTCTTCGGCCTACTTCATCGGCCTGACCCTGGGCGCCCTGTTCAATGACCGGCTGATCCTGCGCATCGGCCACATCCGTGCCTACAGCAGCTTCGCCGCGCTGATCACCGCCACCAGCCTGATGCAGGGCCTGTTCTACGACACCACCTGGTGGATGGCCATGCGCCTGATCAACGGCTGGGCTGCCGTCGGCGTGTTTCTGGTGATTGAAAGCTGGTTGCTGATGGCCGGCGACGCGAGGATCCGCGGGCGCCTGCTGGCCCTTTACATGATCGCCTTCTACGGTGCTGGCGTGCTGGCCCAGGCTGCGTTGGGCGAGATCACTGGCCTGGGCGCCAGCGCGCCATACATGGTTGCCGGCATGCTGGCAGCGCTGTCGGTGCTGCCGATCGTGATCCTGCCGCAGGTATCGCCGGTGCTCGATCAGGTCGAGCCGCTCAAACCCCGGCAACTGCTGGGCGTGGCCCCCACCGGGCTGGTCGGCTGCTTTGGTTCGGGCGTGGCAATCGCCGCGGTGTATACATTGCTGCCGCTGTACTTGCAGCGCATCGGTCTGGCGGTGGGTGAAGTCGGCACCATGATGGCCTGGGTGATTCTCGGCGCCATGCTGCTGCAGTATCCGGTGGGGCGCTGGTCCGACCGCAAGGACCGCCAGGATGTGCTGATCACGCTGGCCGCGCTGTGCACCGTGCTGTCGCTGGTGATCGGCCTGCTGCCGGCCAACTCGGTTCTGTTGCCGGCAATGCTGTTCCTGCTCGGCGGCTGTGTGTTCGCGGTGTACCCGGTGTCGGTCAGCAGCGCTGCCGACCGCGCCCCGGCGGATGCGCTGGTGCCGATGATCCAGGGCCTGCTGCTGATCAACTCGCTGGGCTCGGCAATGGCGCCGCTGGCGATTTCGCCGGTGATGACCTCGTACGGCGAAGTCGGCCTGTTCTGGGCCTTTGCCGTGATCAACCTGGCCATGGTCAGCTTCTTCCTCTGGCGCCGTGGCAAGCGCCCGGCACCGGAGCATCCCGCGCCGTTTGCTGCGAGCACCACGTTCTCGCCGAGTGGCGCCGAACTGCGGGTGACCGAAGAACTGCGCCATGCCGTGCAGGAGCACCCGTCGATGGCTGAAACCCAGGCGCCGGCGCCTGCTGCAGAACACGCCTGACCCGCGCCGGGGGCATGACCGCTCGTCGCCCGACGGGCACCCTGCCCCCGCTGGCGTGGCCGAACACATGACGATCATCCTTACAGGAGATTCACCATGGTTCGCTTCCGCCCGCTTCCGTTAGTTCTTGCCCTGTCGTTGGGCCTTGCTTCTACCGTCAGCATTGCTGCCACAGACATGAACAGCGGCAAGTCCACCACTGAACAGTCCTCTGGCGACCAACCGCGTGGCAGCACCGCCGGTGATGGCAGCAGCGTCAACAGCCCAGGCGGCAGCCCGGATAACGACAGCAGCGATACCGGTACCGACTCCGATGGCGCAGATGGCAAGACCCCTGGGCCAAGCGACTCAAGCAGTGCCGAGCAAGACGATCATTGATTGCAGGGGCGCTGTGGGGAAACCTGCAGCGCCGCGCTTCAGTTCAATCAGCGCCAGTGGCGCTGTTCTTCGACTACCTGTTCATGCGCCTGGAACATCAGCGGCAGTTGCTCCTTGAGCATGTCCAGCCAGGTCCGCACCTTGGCATCCAGATAGTGCCGGGACGGATAGATCGCATAAATCTCCCGCTGCCGCAGACGATGTGGCGCCAATACCCGGCATAGCCGTCCCTGCTCGATGGCCCTGGTCGCGGAAAAATACGGAATCAAGCCAATCCCCATACCCAGCTCGGTAGCCTGCAACATGGCATCCGCGACGTTGGTCAGGAAGGTCTGCTGCGGTTGAATCACGCAGCTCTCGGCCGCTTGTTCAAATACCCAGTCCTCTTCGAACAATGGGTCGCCCATGCGCATGCACACATGCTGCTGCAGGTCCTCTGGTCGCTCGGGCACGCCGTGACGCGCCAGATAGTCAGGTGAGGCACAAAGGATGCTGTAGATGCCGCCCAGGGGGATGGCAATCAGCTGCGAATCCGGCAAGCCGCGGCCGATGGTGATGACCACGTCGTGGCCCTCATCGAGCGGATCGGGGTTGCGCTGCGACAGGGTCAGCTCCATCACCACTTCCGGGCAGGCCGCCTGATAGGCCGCCACCAGCGGCATCATCAGCAGGCCCAAGCCATGGGTGGAGTGCACCCGCAGCCGCCCGCGCGGGGTAAGGTGCGCGCCGCGCGCTTCGTCCATGGCCTCTTCACTGAGCAACAGGATCTGCCGCGCCCGCTCAAGGAAACGCTCGCCCGCCTCGCTCATGCGCAGGCGCCGGGTGGTGCGGTGCAGCAGGCGGGTCTGCAACTGGTTTTCAAGCTCGGCGACGATGCGTGAGACCTGGGCGGCAGAGATGTCGAGGGCATTGGCGGCGCCCGCGAAACTGCCGCAATCGACTACCCGGGTGAAAGTCCGCATGGCATGCAGCATGTCCATGGAAGCGCGCTCCTGAAATTTAATTCGTACATCAAGAGCAGCAATCTATCACGTTGCAGGCCATTTATTGTGAATCGCCAAGCAATGCATCATGGCTCATACGTAAGAGGAGCTCATCATGAAAGCCATTATCACAATTTTTGCCCTTCTCAGCTCAGTGACTACCACCGTTGCCTACGCCGACCAGGGCAATCAACAACCAGTACCCGCAGCGGTTGAGCAATACCACTACGGCATGCCGTTGGACGTTGCCAAGGTGATTTCCATTACACCGGCAAGCGACATCGAAGACTGCAAGGTGGGCACCGCGCGGATGGCCTATCTGGACCAGCAAGGCCAGCGCCACGACATCAGCTTCCGCGAGATGGGTAACTGCTCGCAGATGTAATCGATCAGGCCCCGGCCAGCAGTTGAGTAATCCACTCGACCTGCTTGCTGAACAGCCGGGCCTTGGCCTGCGGCACCTCTTGCGCATGTTCGAAGTGCGCCAGGGTCTGCTGGCGCTGACGCAGCACGCGGCGCCACTTGCCCAGAAACGCCTCGCTGCGCTGCTCCATCAAGCGCGGGCCAAACAATAGCTGCTGCGGCGTGTAGACCACGTCAGCAGCCGGCACGGCAACGATGATCTCGTAGTCGAAGCGGTTCTCGCGCAGGACCTCTTCATGCTCGATGCGGTAACCGTTGTTCATCACCCAAGTGCGCAGCTCCTGCTCGCCACCGTTGGGCTGCATGATCAACCGCTCGCTGCCAGCCAGGTGATTCTTGCCGCGCTCGAATATCTCGCACATGGTCTCGCCGCCCATACCGCACAAGCTGACCACATCGATCCGGTCACCCGCTTCGATCGCTGCCAGGCCATCCGCCAGGCGCACGGCGATACGCTGCTCCAGGCCATTTTTACGCACCTTGCGCTGCGCCGAGTGAAACGGCGTCTGCGCCACTTCGCCAGCCACGGCAAACTCGATCGCCCCGCGCAGCATCAACGCCACCGGCAGGTAACCGTGGTCCGAGCCAATATCCGCCAGCCGCGCTGATGCCGGCACGTTCGCCGCGACCCGTTCCAGGCGTTGCGACAGTGTGTGTTCGTTCAAGCCCTGTTCCTTCTGCATAACCGAGGCTGTGCGCTCGGCCAAATGGCCGCGATTCTGACCGGCAATGCCTACTATTTCAATTTCAATGGCCCAGCGGCGGCTCGACCGGCCCGGCTCGCTCACGTAGGCTTGCGCCTTTCCTCCCGTGCTAGGCATCTATTCCCATGGCAAATGCAGACATTACCTTCATTCCAGACCCAGACCCGGAGTCGATCTCGTCCGACGTGACCGGCTTCGGCAATTTGCTGGTGAGCACGCAGATCCCGACCCGGGCAGACGGCAGCCTGGAGCTGGGCGGGATTGTCGAGCAAAGCGAATGCACTCTGCAGGCGCTGAAAACTGCCCTGGAGCGCGCTGGCAGTTCCATGGACCGTGTGCTGCACTTGACCATCTACCTCACCGACATGGCTGACCGGCCTGCATTCAACGAGGTCTACCAGCGCTTCTTCAGCCAGCCATGGCCGGTCCGGGCCGCCGTTGGCGTGGCCGCACTGGCAGTTGAAGGCATGCGCGTAGAAGTAACCGCAATGGCCGCCAAAGCCTGACGCGACCCCCCTGTAGGAGCGGCCTTGTGTCGCGAAAGGGGCGCGTAGCGGCCCCGGCGATTTTGCGGCGTGGCGCAGATCCTGGGGCCGCTACGCAGCCCTTTCGCGACACAAGGCCGCTCCTACAGGGGCCGCGTAAACCGCACTTTTATCACCGCTTCAAGCAGCAGGAAGCCCCATGCGTCGCCATTTCACCGTTCTACTGCCAACCCTCGGCCTGTGCAGCCTGGCCCATGCCGAGCCTGCAACCACCTTCAACCTGCTCGAGCCGGTGGTGGTCACGGGCACCTATGCACCCAACCAGAGCTTCGACCTGCCCTACTCCATCGACACCGTGGAACGCGCGCAGATCGCTGATGGCCAGTTGGGGGTCAATTTGTCCGAGGCGCTCAATCGCGTGCCCGGGCTGGTGGTGCAGAACCGTCAGAACTACGCCCAGGACCTGCAGATATCTTCTCGCGGGTATGGCGCTCGATCGGCATTTGGCATTCGCGGGATCAAGCTGCTCAGCGATGGAATCCCGGCAAGTACGCCCGATGGCCAGGGCCAGGCAGCCTCGCTCAACCTCGATGTGGCCGAGCGCATCGAAGTGCTGCGCGGCCCTGCGTCGGCGATCTACGGCAGCAATGCCGGCGGCGTGATCCAGATGTTCTCCCGCGATGGCGCCGGGGCGCCCAAAGTCGGCGTCGACACCACCTTTGGCAGCGATGGCTTCAACAAGAACCATGTCTACGGCGAGGGTGGCAATGACTATGCCGGGTTCGTCCTCGATGCTTCTCGCTTGGACACCGATGGCTACCGCGACCACAGTGCGGCCCGGCGCGACCAGACCTTTGCCAAGGTGCATGTGCGCCCCGATGAAGACAGCCGCCTGGCACTGATATTCAGCACTTTGGAGCAGAACGGCACGCAGGACCCGCTGGGGCAGACCTGGCAAGGTTACAAGGCTGATCCGCGCTCAGTGAGCAGCCGCGCCGAAGAATACAACACGCGCAAAAGCATCCATCACCAGCAAGTGGGGATGAATTACGAGCGTTATTTCGGTGACGCGACCTTGCAGTTCAATCTGTATGCGGGCAAGCGCAGTGTGATTCAGTATCTGTCGATCCCCCGAGGCACAGCGCCCAACAACCGCGGCGGTGGCGTGGTCGATTTCGACCGGGAGTTCCACGGTGGCACCTTGCGCTGGATTCAACCGGTCGAAGTCGCCTACGGTGCCCTGACCCTCACCGCCGGCGCCGATTACGACCGCAGCACGGACGACCGCCGCGGCTTCCAGAACTTCAGCGGCGACACGCTGGGCGTCAAAGGTGAACTGCGTCGCGACGAGAAGGACACCGCCACCAGCCTCGACCCTTATCTACAAGCCCACTGGGAACTCGACCGCTGGACCGTGGACGCTGGCGTGCGCCGCAGCAGCATGGAAATGGAGGTCGACGACAAGTACCTGGCCAATGGCGATTCCAGCGGCTCGAAAAAGTATCAACGCACCACGCCGACACTGTCGGTGATGTACGCCTTCACCCCTGAGCTGCACGGCTACGTCAGCGCTGGCAAGGCGTTCGAGACCCCGACGCAGGCCGAGATGGCCTATGCGCCAGGTGCCGTGGAAGGCTTCAACTTCGGCCTCAAACCCGCGACCAGCACCCAGTACGAGATCGGCCTTAAAGCCCGTCCAGACGACCGCACCCGGATCAACCTGGCGCTGTTCGAGATTCAGACCGAAGACGAAGTGGTGGTATTTGCTTCAAACAACGGTCGCACCAGTTACCAAAACGCCGGCCAGACACTGCGACGTGGCCTGGAGCTTGGTGTGCAACGGGAGCTGAGCGAACAATGGCAGGCCAACGTCGCCTACACGCTGCTTGATGCAACCTATGACGAATCCGTCAGCCAAGGCAGCAGCACCATCGAGAAAGGCAACAATTTGCCTGGCGTACCGCGCAGCAGTCTATTTGCCGAGCTCGTGTGGAAACCGCATCCAGGGATCAGCATGGGCCTTGAGGGCCAATATCGCAGCAAAGTCTACGTTGAGGACAGCAATCAACAGACCGCTGCGCCGGCCTATACCGTATTCAACTGGCGCACGCGCTTCGAGCAGAACCTTGGCCCATGGACCTTCCATCAACTGCTGCGGTTGGACAACCTGACCGATCGCCAATACGTCGGTTCGGTGATTGTCGGCGATGGTAACCAGCGCTACTACGAAGCAGCCCCCGGCCGCTCCTGGTACGCCGGCGCCGGCATGGAATACCAGTTCTGACCCCTGCCCCGGCTGCAGCAGCCTCGTTCCAGGCCGCGGCAGCCGGAGTCAGCCTCAACCAAGCACTCGATCGATAGTCAACGGGAACTCACGCATCCGCTTGCCAGTGGCGTGATACACCGCATTGGCCACCGCCGCCGGCACCCCGACGATACCGATCTCACCGACGCCCTTGGAGCCGAGGGCGTTGACGATCTCGTCCGGTTCATCCACGAACAGCACATCGATGTCGGCGAAATCCGCCTGTACCGGAATGTGGTACTCCGCCAAGTTGTGGTTCATGTAGCGGCCCAGTTCATGGTCGATCAAGGTCTCTTCATGCAGCGCCATGCTGACACCCCAGACCACCCCACCGAGAATCTGGCTGCGGGCCATCTTCGGATTGATCACCCGCCCCGCTGCAATCGCGCTGACCACCCGCCCAAGACGCACCGTGCCGAGCTCCTCATCGACCCGCACCTCAACGAATACCGCTGAGTGCGTTGCCGTTGCATAGCCGTCACGGCGGGCATCGGGCTCGCACACCACCTTCGCCTCCAGGCCACTGCGCGGCAGTATCTCGCCCAGCGGATAACGGCGGCGACCAACGTGCAGCTCACCCTCACTGATAACCATGTCCTCAGCCGGATGACCGGCCAGCTCCGGATAACAGCTACGCGCCGCCATCAGCAGTTTGCCACGCAGCACTTCACAGGCCTGGCGCACCGCTGAACCGACCGACGACACGGTGAACGAGCCCCCCTGCAACGGTGCGGTCGGCAGCGCCGAATCCCCTAGCAGAAAGGTCACCTCAGCCGGCGCCATGCCCATCGCGTCGGCGGCGATCTGGGTCATCACGGTATAGGTGCCGGTGCCGATATCGGTGGTCGCGCTGCTCACCACCAACTGGCCGTGGGCATCGAGGCGCGCACGGGCGCTGGCTTTCATCTGCATCGCTTCCCAGACCCCGCCGGCCATGCCCCAGCCGATCAGTTCGTGGCCTTCGCGCATGCTGCGTGGCTGCGGATTGCGCGCGGCCCAGCCAAAGCGTTCGGCACCTTGGCTATAGCAGTCCAGCAGAGCTTTGCTGGAATACGGTTTGCCTTCGTTGCCGTTGCTCTCGGCAAAGTTCTGCCGGCGCAACTCGACCGGGTCCATGCCCAGTTCCACCGCCAGCTCGTCCATCGCACATTCCAGGCCGATCAAGCCCAGCGCCGCGCCAGGCGCACGCATGTCCAGCGGCGTGTAGACATCCAGCGGCACCAGGCGGTAGTCCATGGCCACGTTGTCACACTGGTAGAGCATGCCGCTCCACTCGACCACGTGCTCGCTGAAGTCTTCGAAGCGCGAGGTCTGGCCGGTAGCGGCGTGATGGATCGCCTGCAGCTTGCCCTGCGCGTCAGCGGCCAGGCGCAACTGCTGCACAGTGCGTGGGCGGTAGCCGAAGGTGAACATTTGCTGGCGCGTTAGGGTGACGCGCACTGAGCGCTGCAGTTGCAGCGCCGCCATCACGGCCAGTGGCAACTGATACTGCGGGCGCAAACCAGAGCCGAACGCGCCGCCGACATAGGCCGCGAATACTCGCAGTTTCTCCTTGGGCAGGCCGAACACGCTGTGCAGGTAATCACGGCAATTCTGCGTGCCTTGGGTCTTGTCGTGGACTTCCAGATTGCCGCCTGGGTGGTAGATGACCGTGGACGCGTGCGGCTCCATCGGGTTGTGATGCTCGATCGGGGTGCTGTAAGTAGCATCGACCCGCACCTGTGCAGCGTCATAGGCTTGCTGGAAGTCGCCGCGGGGTTTGGGAAGCTCAGCCGGCGCGGGATGGGCCTGCCCGGCGAGCAGATCGGTCTGATGGGTGTCGGTTTCGTATTCGATGCGCACCAGCGTGCCGGCATGCCGGGCCAGTTCGAGGTTGTCGGCGACGACCAGTGCCAGCGGCTGACCGCTGTAGAGCACACGGTCGTTGTATAGCGGGCGAAACGGCGAGCCATCTGCCGAATCAGCGTCTTCGTACTGTTCGTCTTCGCCCGCCAGCTTTGGCCGGTTCTGATGGTGCAGCACCGCCACCACGCCTGGCAGGCGCAATGCTGCCTCGCAGTCGATATGACGCACGCGGCCGCGGGCGATGGTGCTCGAGACCACGCTGCCGTGGAGCAAATCAGGGGTGGGGTATTCGGCCGCGTAACGGGCCTGACCGGTGACCTTGGCCGGGCCGTCGACGCGGTCCATGGGCTGGCCGCTAACGGGTTTCAAGGTATTCATCAGGCAACTCCTGTTGCGGCAGCTTCAGTGAAGGCGCGGACGATGGCCGCGTGGGCCAGCTTGATCTTGAAGGCGTTGTGCGCCAGTGGCTGGGCATCGGCCAGGAGCATGTCCGCCGCAGCGGCGAAGCTCTCGCCGGTGGCAGCGCGGCCCTGCAGCATCTGCTCCACCGCTGGGTTGCGCCAAGGCTTGTGGGCGACGCCGCCAAGCGCCAGCCGGGCGCTGACGATCTTGTCGCCGTCCAGTTCCAGCGCGGCAGCAACCGAGACCAGCGCAAACGCATAGGAGGCCCGATCACGCACCTTGAGGTAGTGGCTGTGCAGGCTGAACTGCGGCGCCGGCAGCTCGATGGCGGTGATCAGTTCATCGTCGGCCAGTTGGTTGTCGCGCTGCGGGCTGTCACCCGGCAGGCGGTGGAAGTCGGCAAAGTCGATCTGGCGCACGCCAGCCTTGCCCTGCACATGTACCCGCGCCTCAAGCGCTGCCAGCGCCACACACATGTCCGAGGGGTGCACCGCAACGCAGCTGTCACTGGCGCCGAGAATCGCATGGATGCGGTTGAGGCCATCACGGGCTGGGCAGCCCGAGCCAGGTTCGCGCTTGTTGCACGGCGTGCCGGCGTCATAGAAGTAGTAGCACCGGGTGCGCTGCAGCAGGTTGCCACCAGTGCTGGCCATGTTACGCAACTGCGGCGAAGCACCAGCCAGGATCGCCTGGCTGAGCAGCGGATAGGCCTGTTCGACGAGGGGATGCCAGGCCAGCTCGGCGTTGCTTACCAGCGCACCGACCAGCAGCCCGCCCGCCTCGGTTTCGCTGACTTGGTCCAGCGGCAGGCCGGTGATGTCGATCAGGTGTTCGGGCTGGTCGAGGTTTTCCTTCATCAGGTCGAGCAGGTTGGTGCCGCCAGCGATAAACCGCGCCTGTGGGCCGGTCAGGGCCAAAGCGGCGTCGATGCTGGTGGGCTTGCTGTACTGGAACGGAGTCATGGCCGCGGCCCTCCATGAATCAACGGCAAGGTCGCTTCCACGGCATCGAGAATATTGCTGTAGGCACCGCAGCGGCACAGGTTGCCACTCATGGCTTCCTTGATTTCGTCACGGCTGCGCGCGCGGCCTTCGTTGGCCATGCCCAGCGCCGAGCAGATCTGCCCGGGGGTGCAGTAGCCGCACTGGAAGGCATCATGCTCGATGAAGGCTTGTTGCAGCGGGTGCAGGCTGTCGCCGTCTGCGACCCCTTCGATGGTGGTCAGTTGGTCGCCATCGCACATGATCGCCAGGGTCAGGCAGGCGTTGACCCGGCGGCCATTGCGCAGCACCGTGCAGGCACCGCACTGGCCGTGGTCGCAGCCTTTCTTGGTACCGGTCAGGTCGAGCTGCTCGCGCAGTAGGTCAAGCAAGGTGGTCCAGGGCTGCACCTGCAGCTGCCGGGGCGTTCCGTTCAAGCTCAGGCTGATGGCCTGGCCGCTAGGGTCGGTCGGGGTGTCGCTCATGGTCGGGGCCTCATCACGGTCGGTCGGGCTATGTTTTCAAGTACGACCGGGTGGCAAGCGCAGGCGTTCAAGCTAATTGACCAGTACCGACTCACCATCGGGCAGCGCGCAGGTGCCGCGTGAGCGTTTCACCGTTACAATGCCCGCCTAAACCGTGACAGCCCGAAAAAATAAAGCCATGTCCTTGCCCAAGAATCACCTGGAACTGCTCAGCCCTGCCCGCGACGTGGCGATTGCCCGCGAAGCCATCCTGCACGGCGCTGACGCCATCTATATCGGCGGCCCGAGCTTCGGCGCGCGGCACAACGCCTGCAACGAAGTCAGCGAGATCGCCGAACTGGTCGAGTTCGCCCGGCGCTACCATGCGCGGGTGTTCACCACCATCAACACCATCCTCCATGACAACGAGCTGGAGCCAGCGCGCAAGCTGATCCATCAGCTGTACGATGCCGGCGTCGATGCGTTGATCGTGCAGGACCTTGGGGTGATGGAGCTGGATATCCCGCCGATCGAGCTGCACGCCAGCACCCAGACCGACATCCGCACCCTGGCTCGGGCGCGTTTCCTCGATCAGGCCGGCTTCTCCCAGCTGGTGCTGGCGCGTGAACTCAACCTGCAAGAGATCCGCGCGATTGCCAGCGAAACCGATGCGGCCATCGAGTTCTTCATCCATGGCGCGCTGTGCGTGGCGTTCTCCGGCCAGTGCAATATCTCCCAGGCGCAGACCGGGCGCAGTGCCAACCGTGGCGACTGCTCGCAGGCCTGCCGCCTGCCGTACACGCTCAAGGATGATCAGGGCCGAGTAGTAGCGTTCGAGAAGCACCTGCTGTCGATGAAAGACAACAACCAGACCGCCAACCTCAGCGATCTGGTCGATGCCGGCGTGCGCTCGTTCAAGATCGAGGGCCGCTACAAGGACATGGGCTATGTGAAGAACATCACTGCCCATTACCGCAAAGAGCTCGATGCGATTCTGGAGAACCGCCCCGAGCTGGCGCGTGCTTCCAGTGGCCGCACCGAACACTTCTTCATGCCCGACCCGGACAAGACCTTCCACCGCGGCAGCACTGACTACTTCGTCAGCGACCGCAAGATCGACATCGGCGCGTTCGACTCGCCCACCTTCACCGGCCTGCCGGTAGGCGTGGTGGAAAAGGTCGGCAAGCGTGACATGCAGGTGGTCACCGAGGTGCCATTGAGCAACGGTGACGGCCTCAACGTGCTGGTCAAGCGCGAAGTGGTGGGTTTCCGCGCCAACATCGCCGAGCTCAAGGGCGAGTTCGAGGAAGACGGTGCACCGCGCTACCGTTACCGGGTCGAGCCCAACGAGATGCCGGATGGCATGTACCGGCTCAAGCCGAACCATCCGCTGTCGCGCAACCTCGATCACAACTGGCAGCAGGCCTTGCAGCGCACCTCCGCGGAGCGCCGGGTCGGCGTGGCCTGGCAGGCGCAACTGAGCGAGCAGCGTCTGCAGCTGACCGCCACCAGTGAAGAAGGCATCAGCGTCAGCGTCGCCCTCGACGGCCCGTTTGGCCCGGCCAACAAGCCGCAACAGGCGCTCGATCAACTGCATGACCTGCTCGGCCAACTGGGCACCACCCAGTACCACGCCAGCGCTATCGAGCTGGATGCACCGCAGGCGTTCTTCATCCCCAACTCGCAGCTCAAGACCCTGCGCCGTGAGGCCATCGAGGCGCTGACCACAGCACGGATCGCCGCCCACCCACGCGGTGCACGCAAGGCCGAAAGCAACCCTCCGCCGGTGTATCCGGAATCGCACCTGTCGTTCCTGGCCAACGTCTACAACGAAAAGGCCCGGGCGTTTTATCACCGCCACGGTGTGCAGTTGATCGACGCCGCCTACGAGGCTCACGAAGAGCTGGGCGAAGTGCCGGTGATGATCACCAAGCACTGTTTGCGGTTCTCGTTCAACCTGTGCCCGAAACAGGCCAAAGGCGTGACCGGCGTACGCACCAAGGTTGCACCGATGCAATTGATCCAGGGCGACGAAGTACTGACCTTGAAGTTCGATTGCAAGCCGTGTGAGATGCATGTTGTCGGCAAGATGCGCTCGCACATCATCGACCTGCCTTCGCCAGGCAGTGGCGGTGTGCAGCAGGTGGTTGGGCATATCAGCCCGGAAGACCTGCTCAAGACGATCATCCGCGCTCCGCACTGATCGGCCTGCCGCAGCGTTTTGTCAGCGCTGCGGCTCGCTGGGCAATCACCCCAAGGATTGCAGCCAAAACCTGGTACGTTAGTACGCAAAATATTTCTGTAAACGAGAATTGTTTCCAGATATGATCCGGCGCATCTTCCCCCTGCCAGGATCGTATCGTCCATGCGTCGTGCGTTCGTTTCCCTTTGTCTGCTCAATGTTATCTCCCCTGTGGCTCTGGCTGATGCCGACCCGGCCCAAACGGTCGAGCTGCAAGCCGTCAACATCGATGCCGCCAGCGAGCGCGAACGCGCCGATGGCCCTGTGATCGGCTACCGCGCCACCCGCTCGGCCAGCGCTACCCGCACCGACACCGCCCTGCACGAGACTCCGCAGTCAGTCAGCGTGGTGCCCAAGGACGTGCTCGAAGACACTGGCGCAACCCGCCTGCAGGACGCGCTGGATTACGCCGGCGGCGTGGGCCGGGCCAACAACTTCGGCGGCCAGGGCCTGACCACCGTCACCGTGCGCGGTTTCACCACGGGCGAGTACTATCGCAACGGCTTCCCGATCAACCGCGGCTACCCCAACGCGCCGGACGCCAACACCGTCGAGCGCCTGGAAGTACTGCGCGGCCCGGCCAGCAGCCTGTATGGCCGTGGCGATCCCGGCGGCACCTTCAACGTTGTCAGCAAACAGCCGTTGCCCGAATCCAAGGTGACCTTGGGCAGCCAGTTCGATGACCAGGGCATGCACCGGGCAACGCTCGACGCCACCGGCCCGCTCAGCGAAGACGGCAGCCTGGCCTATCGCCTGAACGTATTGGGCGAAGGCGGCGAGAGCTTCCGCGATGACGTTGACAGCGAACGCTATGATGTCGCCCCGGTACTCAGCTGGCAGGCCAACGACAGTACCAAAATCGTCTTCGAAGGCGATTTCATGCGCAACAACCACCCGCTCGACCGTGGTTTGACCCGCTATGACACCCAGCGCGGCAGCGCCTCGCGTGACACCAACGTCTGGGAGAAAGGCAGCGACAACCTGCTGCACAACGACAACAACATGGCCCAGCTGCGCTTTGAGCATCTGCTCAATGACAATTGGACCCTGGCTGGCGGTATGCAGTGGCTGGATGGCAGCTTGAAAGGGAATGCCGTCGAAGCCAACAGCCTGCAAGCTGATGGCCGTACCCTTGGTCGCAACTTCAACTATCGCAAGCTGGAATGGACCGACCGTGACTACCAGCTCAACCTGACCGGCCACTTCGAAACCGCAGGCTTCGCTCACACGCTGCTGACCGGTGTTGAATACGAAGACTATGATTACAAGTCGATCATCCAGCGCTCCGCTAACGGCTCTGGCGCCTACCCGATCGATATCTACAATCCAGTCCTCGGCCAGCCACGCCCTGCTCTGACCCGCACCACCACGCATGACAAGGAAAATCTCAAGACCTGGTCGGCCTTCGTGCAAGATCAAGTCGCCCTGACCGAGCGTTTCAAGGTGCTGGCTGGTGTGAGGCTCGAGCGCTTCGAGCACGAGTACGAAAACTACCTGCCAGGCACCACTGGCTGGGACGCAGCAGACAACGCCGTCACCCCGCGCCTGGGTGCGATCTACGACCTGACCGAAACTGTCGCCGTGTATGCCAACACCGCACGCTCGTTCAAACCAAACAGCGGCGCGAGCATGCAAGGGAACGGCTTCGACCCTGAAAAGGGCAAATCCTACGAACTGGGCGTCAAGTGGGAGCCACTGGATCGCCAGCTAAGCGTCGACGCGGCGATCTACCACATCGTCAAAGAGAACGTGCTGACCCGCGACCCAGCTGATCCTACCGGCACCTTCAGCGTCGCCGCCGGTGAAGTACGCAGCCGTGGCCTGGATATCAACGTGGCCGGCAACCTGACCCCTGAGTGGCGGGTAATCGGCGGCTACGCTTACGTGGATGCTGAAGTCACCAAGGACAACACCCTGCCTACCGGCACCCGCCTGGCCAACATCCCGCGCAACAGCTTCAGCCTGCTCAACACCTACGAATTCCAGGACGGCCTGGCGAAAGGCTTCGGCATGGGCATGGGCGTCAAATATGTGGATGACCGCCAGGGTCAGACGGCCGCCAGCACCTACACCATGGAGCAATACACCGTGGTCGACCTGCTGAGCTTCTATCAGTTGAACGAGCATGTGCGGCTGAATCTGGATGTGCGCAACGTGTTCAACAAAGGCTATGACGAAGGCGCGTTCAACCGCTACGCCTACCCAGGTGAGCCACGCACTGTGCAGGCCGGGGTTGCCTACACCTTCTGACGTTGATCAACCGCGCCCTGGCAGGCGCGGTGCCAAGCGTTCCCTTGCAAGGTGTTCTAGAACCGCACTTGTCGTTGGATCGTCGGGGGCGCTACGCGCCCCTTTCGCGACACAAGGCCGCTCCTACATGGGCGGCGCCGTGAAAAGCTTTTCGCGCATAGACCAAAAATCATGGTGTACGCCGTCCTGTAGGAGCGGCCTTGTGTCGCGAAAGGGCTGCGCAGCGGCCCCAGCGATTTCAAATCAGAGAAAAATGCAGAAACCTTGAAAGGGATTGCACTTACAAACCCTTCTCCCGCGCTTCACGCAGGCGCCGCTCGATTTCTGCGGTCTGCTCATCCAGCTCCTTGATCGAAGTGGGCGTAATCACCTTGTCGATCGTTTCGGTGTCCGGGTCCGGCCGCTCCAGAGGTTTGCCCTCTACGCGCTGGCCTTGCTGGGCCTGCTCGGAGGACAGTGGACGTGGCACCTTGTCGCCGGTGTGTTGCGGGTCGTGGTCGGTCATGACGTGCTCCTTGAGATATCTACCTGTACTTCAGCAGATCGCACGCTGGCGCAAAAGTTTGATTGGGCCAAGGGTGAACGCACATTGGCGAACACTGCACGCAGCAGGCAACCAATCGGTTGCTCGGCAAGAAACACCTGCTCCAGGCACTGCTCGGCAGCCTCAAGGTGGCTGTGCAGGCGATGGCGCGTCTGGGTTTCGCCGCACAAGGCAAACAGTGTCGACTTGCCGGCGTCCTTGCCCAGGTCCTTGCCGGTGTCCGGGTCACAATCGCGCAGATCATCCTGCAGCTGGAACGCCTGGCCCAGCTCGCTGGCAAAGCGCTGCAAAGGCTGCCGCACGCCTTCATGGGCGTGGCCGAGCAGGCAGGCCATGTCCATGATCGCGGCAAACAGCACGCCGGTCTTGAGCTGATTGGTCTCGGCGATCTGCTCGGCACTGCGCACTGTTGCACCGTCACGCAGGTCTTGCAGTTGGCCTCTGACCAGGCCGTGGACGCCGATGGTTTGCGACATGATCGCGATCAGGCGATTGCGCTGCTCCGGCTCGACCGTGTGTAGCGCCGCCACCACGCCAAAGGCGCGCGACAGCAAGGCAATGGCGGCAAGGATGGCCACGTCCTCGCCAAACGCCAGGTGCAGCGTGGGCCGGCCACGGCGCAGCGCGGCGTTGTCCATGCACGGCAAGTCATCGAGCACCAGCGAGGCGGCGTGCACCATCTCGATCGCACAGCCCAGATCCAGCGCTGCCGCTTTACAACCACCTAAACTCTCGGCAGACAGCAGCAACAGCAACGGGCGCAGGCGTTTGCCCGGCGCCAGGGCGCTTTCGCGCATGGCGGCGGCGAGCAGATCGCGTTCGTGACCGACCTCTGGCAGCAGCGCGCTGAGGCGGCTGTCCAGCTCTGCCCGCATGCGAGCAAGGTAAACAGCGAAGTCGGCGTCAGTGGCCGAGGTTGTGCGTGCGATAGTGGTCATCCTGGCCTCTTCGGTGGTGCGGTCTTGGCCGCGAGTTGACGGAACGACTATCAGGGGCCGTTGCCAGAACTGTACTGTTTCCCAGCATAGCTGTACAAAGCTACTAGCGTTGTACAAGGTAAGGCCATGATTTTCACCCAATGATTCACTGGCAGCGGAGCCGGAATGAAAAAAAGCGTGTTGAGCCAGCGCAAGGACGATCATCTTGACATCGTATTGGGCGCAGATAAAACCACCGCGCATGCCGATGCCGGCTGGGCCGCTGTCCGTTTCGAGCACTGCGCCCTGCCTGAACTGTGCCTCGACAGCATCGACCTGAGCAGCTCCTTGCTGGGTACGCCATTACGTGCGCCGTTGCTGATCAGCTCGATGACCGGAGGCGCCGAGCGCGCCACACGCATCAACCGCCATCTGGCCGAGGCTGCGCAGGCGCTGGGGATTGCCATGGGTGTCGGCTCGCAGCGGGTCAGCCTGCGTAGTGCCGACGACCAGGGCCTAACCCGCGAGCTACGCCGGCTGGCCCCGGATATTCCGCTGCTGGCCAACCTTGGCGCGGCGCAACTGCGCGAAGCCGACGGCCTGGATCTGGCCCGGCGCGCCGTCGAAATGCTCGAAGCCAGCGCCTTGATCATCCACCTCAACCCGCTGCAGGAAGCAGTGCAGCCCGAAGGTGACCGCGACTGGCGCGGCGTGCTCGCGCAGATCTCGGCGCTGACTGCAGCGCTGCCGGTGCCGGTGATCATCAAGGAAGTCGGCGCGGGGATCTCGCCAAGCGTGGCCCGCGACCTGCTCGAAGCCGGTGTGCAGGTGATCGACGTGGCCGGCACCGGCGGCACCAGCTGGGCAGCGGTTGAAGCCGAGCGTGCCAGCACCCACGCCGATCGCGCTGTGGCCATGGCTTTCGCGGACTGGGGCATTCCGACGCCGCTGTGTCTGCAGAGATTGCGCCGGGCCTTGCCCAACAGCGTTCTGATTGCCTCCGGCGGTATTCGTGACGGCATCGATGCGGCCAAGGCGATCCGCCTTGGCGCTGATCTGGTCGGTCAGGCTGCCGGCGTGTTGCAGGCTGCCACCGAGTCCACCGAGGCGGTGGTCGAGCACTTCGAGATCATCATTCGTCAGCTGCGGGTCGCGTGCTTCTGCACCGGCTCGCGTGACCTGGCAGCGCTGCGTCGGGCGCGCTTGCTGGCGGCCGGGCTGGACCTGTCATGAGTCACTTTGCGGTGGTCGCCCCGCCCTACCCCAGCCATTTCCAGGCCTTGCAGGCGCTGGCCGGGGAGCTGGTCGAGCGCGGCCACCGCGTGAGTTTTTTTCACCAACCTGCCGCGCAGCGCTGGCTCAGCGACCCACGCATCGGCTTTGTCGCGGTAGGCCACGGGCGGCTTGCCGACGACCATCTTGAACAGACCTTGCGCCTGGCCGCCATCCCCACTGGGCCGATGCATCTGCGCCGTTTGATCGACCAGTTGGCGAGCACCAGCGCGATGCTCTGCGCCTGCCTGCCCGAGGCGCTCGCTGCGCAGCAGGTGGATGCCATGCTGTGTGACCAGATGGAACCGGCCGGGGCGCTGGCGGCGGAAGCGGCGGGTATTCCCTGGATATCCATCGCCTGCGCGCTGCCGATCAACCGCGAACCCGGCATACCCTTGCCGGTGATGCCGTTCGACTACGGCCAAAGCCGCTTCAAGCGGCGCCTGTACCGCGGCAGCACCGAGGTCTTCGACTGGTTGATGCAGCCACTGGGGCGCGTGCTGCGCCAGGCCTGCCGCGAACATGGCCTGGTCGAGCGTGAGGGTTTGCATGACTGGCTGTCGCCGCTGGCGCAAATCAGCCAGACCGTGCCCAGCTTTGATTTTCCGCGCCAGGCGTTGCCGGCGCACTTTCATGCAGTCGGGCCGCTGCGGGTGGCGGCGCAGCAGGACGCCGCCGACTGGCCCCTGGACCCGGCGCGGCCACTGGTGTTTGCCAGCCTGGGCACCCTGCAGGGCCATCGCTTCGACTTGTTCAGCAAGATCAGCCAGGCCTGCCAGGCGCTGGATGTGCAGCTGCTGATCGCCCACTGCGGCGGCCTCGATCACGCTCAGCAAGCGCAGCTGCTGCAACAGGGCGCTACCTTCGTAACCGACTTCGCGCCCCAGCAATGGGCGGTGCGCCGTGCCGACGTGGTCATCAGCCATGGCGGCCTGAATACCGTGCTGGATGCCATTGCCGCAGCCACGCCGCTGTTGGTCATGCCGATTGCATTCGATCAACCGGGCGTGGCGGCGCGGGTTGCCTATCATCGTCTGGGCGTGGCGCTGTCGCGGCGGGCCAGTGTCAGTGCCATCCGCAGCGCCCTCGCCCACCTGCTACGCGAACCGCTGCCCAGGTTGACTGCGCTGCAACGCGAACTGGCCACGGCCGGTGGCGCGGCCAAGGCAGCGGACATCGTCGAGGCAGCGTTGCGCAGCCACCAACCGGTACTGGCAGAGAACCCACCATGCATTACGACCTGATCCTCGCCGGTGGCGGCCTGGCCAATGGCCTGATCGCCTGGCGCCTGAGCCAACTACGGCCTGAGCTGAAACTGCTTTGCCTGGAGCGTGATGCCAACCCTGGCGGCAACCATACCTGGTCGTTCCATGATGCCGACCTCACGCCCACCCAGCAGCGTTGGCTGGAGCCGTTGGTGGTCAAGCGCTGGCCGGCCTACCACGTGCACTTTCCGCACTTGTCGCGGCGCATGGCCAGTGGCTATGCGAGCATCACCAGCGAGCGCTTTGCCGAGGTCATCACCCAGGCCCTGGGGACGGCCCTGCGTACCGGCTGCGAGATCACCTCGCTTGCGCCGGAGCAGGTCACCCTGGCCAGCGGCGAAGTGCTGAAGGCGCGGGTCACCATCGATGGCCGTGGCGCCGAGGCCAGCCCGCACCGGGTGCTTGGCCGCCAGGCGTTTCTCGGCCAGGTGCTGCGGCTTGAGCAGCCCCACGGCTTGCAAGCACCGATCCTGATGGATGCCCGAGTCGCCCAGGGCAACGGTTACCGCTTTGTCTACGTGTTGCCGTTCAGCGCCGATACCCTGCTGATCGAGGACACCCACTACGTCGACCACAGCCCGCCAGTTACAGCGCAATTGCGCAGCAATATCGATGACTATCTGCGTCAGCACGGTTGGCGGGTCGCCGAGTGCCTGCGCGAGGAGCAAGGCGACTTGCCGATCACCCTGGCAGAAGACTTTCCGGCCTGGTGGGCGCAGCAGCATGGGCAGGTCTCATCAGGGCTGCGCGCCGGGCTGTGCCACTGTACGACCGGCTATTCACTGCCGGAGGCGGTGCGCCTGGCCGACTGGCTCGCAACGCAGCGGTTTGACGCCAGTGCGCAACTGCACCAGGCGATGGGCGCGTATCTAGCGCAGCGCTGGCGCGGCCAGGGCTTTTATCGGCTGCTCAATCGCATGCTGTTCCTGGCTGGCAGCGCGCAGCAGCGCTGGCAGGTCATGCAACGCTTCTACCGCTTGCCGGAAGGCTTGATCGCACGTTTTTATGCAGGCCAAAGCTCTGCGGCTGATCGTCTGCGCATTCTTTCGGGCAAACCGCCAGTCCCCGTCGGCCAGGCGCTACGGGCGGCGTTGCGCCATTCTCCACAGCATTTCAAGGAGCAGTCATGACCCAAGGCAAAACCGCGCTGGTGATTGGTGCCGGCCTCGGCGGCCTGGCATTGGCCATTCGCCTGCAAGCGGCCGGGATTCACACCACGTTGCTGGAGCGTCGCGACTTGCCGGGCGGGCGTGCCTACGTCTACCACGACCAGGGCTTTACCTTTGACGCCGGCCCCACAGTGATCACCGACCCGACCGCGATCGAAGCGCTGTTCGAGCTGGCCGGCAAGCCGATGGCCGACTACGTCGAGCTGCTGCCGGTCGCGCCGTTCTACCGGCTGTGCTGGGAAGACGGCACGCAGTTCGACTACAGCAACGATCAAGCCGAGCTCGAGCAGCAGATCCACGCCATGGAGCCGGCCGATGTCGCCGGCTATCAGAGCTTTTTGAAGTACTCCCGAGCAGTCCTCGAAGAGGGCTATATCAAGCTTGGTGCGGTGCCGTTCCTGACCTTCCGCGACATGCTCCATGCCGGCCCGCAACTGGCCCGTTTGCAGGCCTGGCGCAGTGTCTACAGCATGGTCGGTCAGTACATCCGCAACCCGCAGTTGCGCCAGGTGTTCTCCTTCCACGCCCTGCTGGTGGGCGGCAATCCATTCGCCACTTCGGCCATCTACACCTTGATCCACGCCCTGGAGCGTGAGTGGGGCGTGTGGTTTGCCAAAGGCGGCACCGGCGCGCTGGTCGAGGGCATGGCGCGGCTGTTCACCGACCTCGGTGGCACCCTCGAGCTGAACGCCGACGTGGTCAGCTTCGATACCCAGGGCGACCGCCTGATCGGTGCGCGCAGCCGCGACGGCCGCCACTGGACGGCTGATGCGATCGCCTCCAACGCCGACGTGGTGCATACCTACGCCGACCTGCTCGGCGCGCACCGGCGCGGCCAGTCCGAAGCACGCCGATTGAAAAGCAAGCGCTTCAGCAACTCGTTGTTCGTTGTGCATTTCGGCCTCAAGCGCCGGCAGCCGCAACTGCGTCACCATACTGTGTGCTTCGGCCCGCGCTACCGTGAGCTGGTGCAGGAAATCTTCAACGGCCCCAATCTGCCGGAAGACTTCTCGCTGTATCTGCACTCGCCCTGCGCGACCGACCCGGACATGGCGCCGGACGGTTGCTCCAGCCATTACGTGCTCGCGCCAGTGCCGCATTTGGGCAATGCGCCGGTCGACTGGGCGGTCGAAGGCCCACGCTATCAGGAGAAAATCCTCGATTACCTCGAGCGCTATTACATCCCCGGGCTGCGCGAAGACCTGGTCACCTGCCGCAGCTTCACTCCGATAGATTTTCGTGACGAACTCAACGCCCACCTGGGCTCGGCGTTCTCGCTGGAGCCGGTGTTGACCCAAAGTGCCTGGTTCCGCCCGCATAACCGTGATGCGCAGGTGAGCAACCTCTACCTGGTCGGCGCCGGCACCCACCCAGGCGCTGGCGTGCCGGGCGTGATCGGCTCGGCCAAGGCCACCGCAGGCTTGATGCTCGAGGATCTGCAGCGATGAGTGGCGACGAGCAACTGCTCGCCCACGCCGAACACAGCATCGCCGTCGGCTCGAAAAGCTTCGCCGCAGCCTCGCGCCTGTTCGACCCGGTCACCCGCCGCAGCGCAGTGCTGTTGTACGCCTGGTGCCGCCATTGCGACGATGTGATCGACGGCCAGCAAGCCGGCCATCAGGCTAGCGTGCTGGAAACTGAGGAAGCCCGCCTGCGTTTGGCCGGCCTGTATCAGCACACCGCAGCTGCCTGCGCCGATCAGCCGGTCACCGACCCCGCCTTTGCTGCACTGCGCGAAGTTGCCCGGCGCCATGGCGTACCGCAGGCAGAGGCGTTCGACCTGCTGGCGGGGTTTGAGCAGGACGTTGCCGGCCAGCGCTACCAGACGCTAGAGCAAACACTGGGTTATTGCTACCACGTGGCCGGCGTGGTCGGCCTGATGATGGCGCGGGTCATGGGCGTACGCGATGACGCCGTGCTCGATCGCGCCTGCGACCTTGGCCTGGCCATGCAACTGACCAATATTGCCCGGGATATCGTTGATGATGCCAAGGTTGGCCGCTGCTATCTGCCGCAAGCCTGGCTGGACGAGTTTTCGGTCACTGCCGAACAGCTTGCCGAACCACGCCACCGCACTGCCGTGGCGCGCATGGGCACACGTCTGGTGCAGCAGGCAGAGCCCTACTATGCCAGCGCCCAGGCCGGTTTGAGCGCCCTACCCTGGCGTTCAGCCTGGGCAGTGGCAACAGCGGGTTCGGTGTATCGGCGCATCGGCCTGAAAATTTTGGCGGCGGGTGATGCCGCCTGGGACGGGCGCCTGTCGACCAGCAAGGGGGAAAAACTCGCCGCCGTTGCCAGTGGCCTGTGGCAGGCCCTCAGCCGCGGCTGGCGTCGCTATCCGCCACGGGCGCTGCAGCTTTGGCAGCGTCCACTCGCTGCTCGCGCAACGGTCCACCGTGACGCGCACGCAGCTGCGCCTTCAACTGCTCAACCGTAGGCGAGTAGAGAAAACCAAACGACACACAGCCGTCCTTGCCCTGCACCGCATGGTGCATCAGGTGAGCCTGGTACAGGCGCTTGAGGTAGCCATGGCGCGGCACGATCCGCAGCGGCCAGCGCCGGTGCACCAGGCCGTCATGGGCGATGAAGTAGAGCAGGCCATAGCCGGTCATGCCGGCACCGATCCACTGCAGTGGATACCAGCCGGCAGTACCCAACGCGATCAGGGTGATGGCCAACCCGGCAAACACTACGGCGTACAGGTCGTTCTTTTCGAACACACCGTGGCGTGGCTCGTGATGCGAGCGGTGCCAGCCCCAGCCAAAGCCATGCATGATGTACTTGTGGGCCAGATAGGCAACGCCTTCCATGGCGGCAAGGGTGATCAGAAACGTCAGCAGACTGGTGAACATGGCGCGGCATCTCCTGGCAATGCCTGTGAGCATACAGCAAATGCCCCAGCGGATTGCAGCGGCATGCCGCCGCGCCAGCCGCCCGCTTACCAGGTCAGCACAGCCCCCAGGGCCAAGGTATCGGTGTCCTCGTTTTGCGCATCGCCGTCATGGCCATCGATCTCGAACTGGTTGTATTCGGCGACCAGTTTCAAGTTGGCATTGATCTCGCGAAACAGGGCAATGCCGCGGGTTTCATAGTCGGCGCCAGTGTTCACTGCACCGTTGCCGTCATCCTTGGTCTTGCCATACGACAGCGCCAGGCGGTTTTTGCCGAAGGTGTACGAGCCCTGCACCAGATAACCCTGGCTGTCGACCTCACGCAGGGTCGCCTCGCCAGCATTGTTGGTGAAGAACGGGTTGATGCCCTTGGCGCTGAAGCCCGAGCCTGTCAGCGAGAACGCACCCATCTTGGCTTGTACGCCGTAGCCAAGACCTTTGGAGGTCACCGAGTCGACGTTGCTGTCGGTGTTGTCGGAGGTCTGGTAACTGCCGTTGAGCCAGCTGTAGATCTTCGCGCCGCCCAGATCGAACTGGTAGGTGATCTCGCTCTCGGTGCGCGGATTCTTCTGATAGGCCTTGCCGACCGCGCTGTCGTCGTTGGTGTCGACTGGGTCCATTATCCCCACGGCCACGCGCAGGCCGTCCATTACCGGTGTGCGGTAGGTGATCTGCGAGGTCGGGAAAGGATAGGGATAGCCGCTGCCGATGTTGCCGAACGAGACCCCGCCGCCGTCAACCAGGCCAAGTGTGTCGCTGACCTGGCCGTAGCCAGTGAGCAGTTCATCGAGGAGGATGTTGGAGCGGGCAAACAAACCGAAGTCTTTGCCGATCAACACCTCGCCCCACTCCGGGTTGGCTACCGTGCCGTAGAACTGGCGGACATCGATGGCGGTGTCGGTGCCGTTGGTTTCACTGTCGTTGATGCTGACCCAGAACGAGGCACGCCCACCCAGCTTGAGATCGTCGATCTGGCGCGTCATGTTGAAACCAAGGGTATTGGGCAGAAAGCCCATTTTCACCCGTGACTGGCGCCGATCATATTGCTCGCCGGCGCGGTCGATATCGCTGTTGACGTAGAAGGCGTTGATGTAGCCGTCGGTGGAAAAGGTGGTCTGGTCCTTGTCGTAGAGCATGATCTCGGCCCCCGCCAATGGGACCAAGGCCAGGCTGGCAAGGCCGCCAAGCAGCGGCAGGATACGGCGGTGGGAGTTGTTATTGTTGTTGTGCATGACGCGCTCCGCAATCGGTTGGACAGGTGTCCAGGCGATTATCGAAAGCCCACGCACGCGGCCCTACGCTGCCTTGGCGGTGATTGGCCAATTCCTTGGCCGGTGCCGGGCGGCTTGCGCCTGCAAGCACTACGACCCGCTCCTTGGGGCGCACTCGGCTAAAGTGGCAGTAACTCATTCGCAAGGCGGGGTGCACAAAGCGGGTACATGGCACATTCATGCAGTCAGCTGCTGCAGATATGTCGATTGTGCAGGACATATTTGCATGGCAGGATCTTTTGATCCTCCAGTGCACTCCAGACTTCACTTGGAAAATCAATAACAAAGCAGGGAGATCGCGATGACCGCGCACGCTCGAATTTCATCCACCGATCATGTGCTGGCTGAAGTCCGCAATCAGATTGGCCACCTCACCTTGAATCGCCCGGCCGGGCTCAACGCGCTGACCCTGGACATGGTGCGCAGCCTGCAGCAGGCGCTCGACGCCTGGGCAGTCGACCCGCAGGTGCAGGCTGTGGTCCTGCGCGGTGAAGGGCCAAAAGGCTTCTGCGCCGGCGGTGATATCCGCTCGCTGTACGACAGCTTCAAGGCCGGCAGCAGCCTGCATGAAGAGTTCTTCGTCGAGGAGTACGCCCTCGACCTGCGCATCCATCACTACCCCAAACCGACCCTGGTGTTGATGGACGGCTTCACGCTCGGCGGCGGCATGGGCCTGGCCCAAGGCGCCGACCTGCGCGTGGTTACCGAGCGCAGCCGGCTGGGCATGCCGGAAACCGCCATCGGTTACTTCCCGGACGTCGGCGGCAGCTACTTCCTGTCCCGCGTGCCGGGCGAACTGGGCACCTACCTGGGCGTCAGCGGCTGCCAGATCCAGGCGGCCGATGCCTTGTATTGCGGCCTGGCCAACTGGTACCTGAGCAGCGACAAGCTTGCTCAGCTCGATCAGGCCCTGGACCAGCTCAGCTTCGGTCAGCATCCGCTCAAGGACCTGCAGGGCGCGCTGGCCCGCCTCGGCACCCAGGTACTGGCCGACGCGCCGCTGGCCAAGCTGCGCCCAGTGATCGACCACTACTTCGCCCAGGCCGACCTTGCCAACATCATCGAACAACTGCGCACGGTGCGGATCGGCGACAGCCAGGCCTGGGCGCTGGCCACCGCCGACCTGCTGCAAAGCCGCTCGCCGCTGGCCATGGCCGTGACCCTGGAGATGCTCAGGCGCGGGCGCAAACTCGGCCTGGAGGCGTGCTTTGCCATGGAGCTGCACCTGGACCGGCAGTGGTTCGCCCATGGCGACATCATCGAGGGCGTGCGCGCCCTGATCATCGACAAGGACAAGCAGCCACGCTGGAACCCGCCGACCCTGGCAGAGCTGGCGCAGGCGCGGGTCGACCAATTCTTCGAAGGGCTGTGAGCCTGGGAGTACGCAGATGCAAGACCTGGAACTGAACGAAGAACAGATCATGATCCGCGACATGGCGCGCGATTTTGCCCGCGGCGAAATCGCCCCGCATGCCCAGGCCTGGGAAAAAGCCGCCTGGATCGACGACGGGGTGGTGCGCAAGATGGGTGAGCTGGGCTTGCTTGGCATGGTCGTGCCGGAGCAGTTTGGCGGCAGTTTCACCGACTACGTGGCCTATGCCCTGGCGGTCGAGGAAATCTCGGCTGGCGACGGCGCGACCGGCGCCTTGATGAGTATTCACAACTCGGTAGGCTGCGGCCCGCTGCTGGCCTACGGTACGCCTGAGCAACAGCAGGCCTGGCTACCTCGGCTGGCCAGTGGCGAGGTCATCGGCTGTTTCTGCCTGACCGAACCTCAGGCCGGCTCAGAGGCGCACAACCTGCGCACCCGCGCCGAGCAAGTGGACGGTGAGTGGGTGCTCAACGGCGCCAAGCAGTTCGTCAGCAACGCCCGTCGCGCCGGGTTGGCGATCGTTTTTGCGGTGACCGATCCGGAGCTCGGCAAAAAAGGCCTGTCGGCGTTTCTGGTGCCGACCGACAATCCTGGTTTCAAGGTTGATCGCAGCGAGCACAAGATGGGTATCCGTGCTTCGGACACCTGCGCCGTGAGCCTGGACAACTGCCGCATCCCGGCCGCCAATATGCTCGGTGAGCGCGGCAAGGGCCTGGCCATTGCCCTGTCCAACCTCGAAGGCGGCCGCATCGGCATCGCCGCCCAGGCGCTGGGGATTGCCCGCGCCGCGTTCGAGGCCGCGCTGGTCTACTCGCGAGATCGCATCCAGTTCGGCAAGCCGATCAACGAGCACCAGAGCATCGCCAACCTGCTGGCCGACATGCAGGTCCAGGTCAACGCCACGCGCTTGTTGATCCTGCACGCCGCGCGTTTGCGCAGTGCGGGCAAGCCATGCCTTTCGGAGGCGTCACAGGCCAAGCTGTTCGCGTCGGAGATGGCCGAACGGGTGTGCTCGATGGCGATTCAGGTGCATGGCGGCTACGGCTACCTGGAAGACTATCCGGTGGAGCGCTATTACCGTGACGCACGCATCACGCAGATCTATGAAGGCTCCAGCGAGATTCAGCGGATGCTGATCGCGCGCGAGCTCAAGCACTATCCGCTGTAGCCCCGGCCCTCCTCCCGGACCTGCCTGAATGCAGGCCGCGACAGACCTCCACAGGCGCCGATTGAGGCGCCTGTTTTGTTAATAGCGAAATTTCCTACGCATCTATCAGACCACGTCTGATACAGCGTGCTGTTTCCTTGCCGACATGTCAGGTGTCTGGGCCTGAGCACTTTTTCTCACCCCGGATATCGAGTGGCGCCGCTTATTCAGGGGGCGTTGAAAGCACTAGGAGGAAAGTACATGTATCGGCTAAAGATCGCTGCAGTGATCCTGACAGTAGTAGCGCCCATGGCGAATGCCTGGAGCAACACCGTCGTGAGTGTGACGGTGAAGAATGAGACAACTTCCATTGCCACGTTTACCTACCAATATGCGTTTGGTTCCCTCGACCCTGCTCCGGGACCTATCAGCGAAAAATCTTCAACTCAATTCAAATTGAACAGTGCGTCCTCTTCTGCCTCTGGCCTGCGTTTTACCTATAAATCAGGTCGCAAAGAGTGCAAATTCGAAACATCTCACGTCTCATTACCTCTGGTGAAATGGGACAAAAAGGCAACGTCTGTCGGATCAACCCGGGCCACGTGCGAGGCCAAGACAACCCGCATTAACAGTTCGCCGCCCTATGACTACAGCGTGACTTTCACGATCAAATAGTCGCTCATCAATGCGGGAGGAGTGCACGCCTGTGCAACCCTCCCGGTCAAGGGACTCTACGCATGATAGACACGACATTAAAGGGCGTGCCTCGCCCTGTTTTGGCAACGGCGACATCGCGATCCGCGCCGGTGACTGCCAACGTTGCCAGCAAGCCGGAAGCCGGTAGTGAAGTACAACTGTCTGCTGAAGGCATGGCGCTCAGCGCCAAGGCCACACTCACGCAAAAACAACTGGAAGAAAAATTTCAGCGCGTCTATGGCCCAGACAGTTTCATATTCAAGGTCAACGCCGAGATAAAGCGTTTGGGTAATGCGTCTGTGGCACTAAATGAGATTCCTGCAGAGGCTTCACCCGAACGGCTCAAGCAGAGTCAACAGGCCGCGAAGTACATCGCGGGGGTGGTACGGGGGCAGCGTGACACTGCCAACCCCTTTGCTCATCTCTCGCGCGAAGAGGTTGTCGCCATCCTCGAAGACGAAAGTGGCGCCTATACCAGCGTAGAGCGGTACGCCGCCTGGGAAGCTCGACAGGACATGGACAATGCATGGGTCCAGCAAAACGCACTGTTGCGCGACCACGAGTCTGACGGGCGTCTGGATGTACGTAGAACGCTTGAATTCATAGACAACCTGGGCGAACTCGAACTGATGCGCTACCCGCCAGGGCACCGGGACTCGATCGAAGGACTGCTCAAGCAGTCCCAAACCCCTGGTGGCGACTTCGAACAGCCAAAGATCCCTTCGCTGGTAGACATCCTGAGACAAATGGACGAGTCGCAGAAGGCGCAAGAACCGTCCATTGAGCCACCCGACTGAGCGCTGATGCCCCAGGCCGCCCTGCGGCCCTGGCTCCCTCCCCGCGGCCTACGCATCACAGCAGTACAGGTCGCGGTTCACTCGGTGACATGCACACTGTCCAGATACGTACGCACCGCCCACAGCGCCTCCTGGCTGAGAAAGTCGGCCATCTTCGGCATGTACACCCGCCCGTCGCGCACCGCGCCGTTGCGCACCCGCTCGACAAACCACTCATCACCGACGGCGCCTTCATCGAGCATGCGCAGATCAGGGGCGATGCCACCGGACTTGGCCTCGAGGCCATGGCACGCGGCGCAGTTCTGGTTATAGGCCGACGCGCCGATCGACAGCGCTTTGTCATGGTCCTTGCTGCTGCGGTAGGGGTTTTCGCTACGCCATTCACTGCCCAAGGGCTCCAGCCCATCGGTATTGACCGCCGATGGCGTTACGTTGCCGTGGGCGAAGCTGCCACCGGCGGCGCACAGGCCAGCCAGCAACAGGGAAAGGTGCCAGGCGCTTTTAGGGGTTGTCATTGTTCTGCCCTCGACTGCTGAAGTTGCACGCTGCGCCTCTCGAACGGAGGCGGCCCGACCATCCTAGAAAGCCAGTGCCAGCGGCCACATGCTGCTTTGGGGGTCGCACCCTTATCCCTTGGTAGTAGCGCTTGCGGCGCAGTGCCAAATCATGTCCGGACTGGGAAGATTTCCCGAGGTGACCGGGACTTTTTCCGTATCTCGATCAGCGGCGGCGTTCCAGGCTAACCAGGCACAACCTCACTGGGAACTCCACCATGACAACAAGAACATCACCCGCCCTGCTTTCGCCTCTTTCTGCCGCCCTGCTCCTGGCCAGCCTGGCCTGCGGCGGCGCTGCCCAGGCCAAGCCGGTTACCTGGGAAGATATCGCCGACGACCACAAGACCACCGGTAACGTGCTGCAATACGGCATGGGCACCAACGCCCAGCGCTGGAGCCCACTGGCGCTGGTCAATGACCAGAACGTATTCAAACTGACCCCGGCCTGGTCGTTTTCTTTCGGTGACGAAAAGCAACGCGGCCAGGAATCCCAGGCCATCATCAATGACGGCGTGATCTACGTCACCGGCTCCTACTCGCGGGTATTTGCCCTCGACGCCAAGACCGGCAAGCGCCTGTGGACCTACAACCACCGCCTGCCGGACGACATCCGCCCCTGCTGTGACGTGGTCAACCGCGGCGCGGCCATCTACGGCGACAAGATCTTCTTCGGCACCCTCGATGCACGGGTGGTGGCGCTGAACAAGGACACCGGCAAGGTGGTCTGGAACAAGAAGTTCGGCGACCACAGCGCCGGCTACACCATGACCGGCGCGCCAACCCTGATCAAAGACCAGAAGAGCGGCAAGGTACTGCTGATTCACGGCAGCTCGGGCGATGAGTTCGGCGTGGTGGGTCAGCTGTATGCACGTGACCCGGACACCGGCGAAGAAGTCTGGATGCGACCGTTTGTCGAAGGCCACATGGGCCGCCTGAACGGCAAGGACAGCACCCCGACCGGCGACGTCAAAGCGCCGTCCTGGCCGGATGATCCAAGCTCGCCAACCGGCAAGGTCGAGGCCTGGAGCCACGGCGGCGGCGCTCCTTGGCAGAGCGCCAGCTTCGATGCCGAAACCAATACCATCATTGTTGGCGCCGGCAACCCTGGCCCGTGGAACACCTGGGCGCGCACCTCCAAGGACGGCAACCCGCACGACTACGACAGCCTGTACACCTCCGGCCAGGTCGGCGTCGACCCCACCACCGGTGAGGTCAAGTGGTTCTACCAGCACACGCCGAACGATGCCTGGGACTTCTCCGGCAACAACGAACTGGTTCTGTTCGATTACAAGGACAAGGACGGCAAGCAGTTCAAAGCCACCGCGCATGCTGACCGCAACGGCTTCTTCTACGTAGTCGACCGCACCAACGGCAAGTTGAAGAACGCCTTCCCGTTCGCCGACAACATCACCTGGGCCAGCCACATCGACCTCAAGACTGGGCGCCCGGTGGAAAACGAAGGGCAGCGTCCGGCCAAGCCTGAACCAGGCCAGACCAAGGGCAAGCCAGTCGAAGTTTCGCCGCCGTTCCTCGGTGGCAAGAACTGGAACCCGATGGCCTACAGCCAGGACACCGGGCTGTTCTACGTGCCGGCCAACCAGTGGAAAGAGGAATACTGGACCGAAGAGGTCAACTACAAGAAGGGCTCGGCGTACCTGGGCATGGGCTTCCGCATCAAACGCATGTATGACGACCACGTCGGCACCCTGCGCGCGATGGACCCAACCACCGGCAAGATGGTCTGGGAGCACAAGGAGCGCCTGCCGCTCTGGGCTGGCGTGCTGGCAACCAAAGGCAACCTGGTGTTCACCGGTACCGGCGACGGTTACTTCAAGGCGTTCAACGCCAAGACCGGCGAGGAGCTGTGGAAATTCCAGACCGGCAGCGGCATCGTCTCGCCGCCGATCACCTGGGACCAGGACGGTGAGCAGTACATCGGCGTAACCGTCGGCTACGGTGGCGCGGTACCGCTGTGGGGTGGCGACATGGCCGAGCTGACCAAACCTGTGGCACAGGGCGGCTCGTTCTGGGTGTTCAAGATCCCGGCCTGGGACAGCAAGACAGCCCAGCGCTGAGTTGCCTGGTTGCGGCCCCAACCAGCGCCTCGTACGCTGGTTGTGGCTGCGGCCAAGCGCCGTGAACGAGGGCCTTGCCCTCCTCTGAGGAGCCACCATGAACTACTTTCCCTTCGCGTTGATGCTGGCGCTCAGCCCGGTTGTTGCCGATGAACTGGGCGATGCCCCACTGACCATCAATGGCTGCGTGATCGCCGCCGAAAGCAAGTGCGCCAACGCCAACCTGCGCGGCGCCGACCTGAGCAATCAGGACCTGCGCAAGATCGACCTGTCTGGCGCCGACCTGCGCGAGGCCAACCTGCGCCATGCCCGGCTGGATCTGGCCAACCTGGAAAAAGCCGACCTGCGCGGCGCCAACCTGACCCGTGCCAGCCTGCAGCAAAGCAACCTGCGCCTGGCGCAACTGCAGAACGCAACACTGGTCGCGGTACAGGCCTGGGGCATGTACGGGCAAGGCGCCAATTTTGAGAATGCCGATTTGTCAGCGGCCTATCTGGAGTTCGCACGCCTGTCCGGGGCCAAACTGCACGGCGCCAAGCTGCAGGCGGCTGACCTTGAGATGACCTGGCTGAGCAAAGCCGACTTGAAGGGCGCAAGCCTGGCCGATGCCAACCTGCAGGAAGCCAAGCTTGGCGAAAGCAATCTGGAAAATGCTGATTTGCGCGGCACCCGTCAGCACTATGCGAATTTCCAGGACAGCAACATGGAAGGCTGCCAAGGCTGCCCGCAGACCTGGAAGTAAACCGGCCTGCTCAGGCGACCGCTTTGAGCAACCCTGCCTGCAGCGCCAGGTGGACCAGCTCCGCTTGGCTGCTGACGCGCAACTTGCTCTTGAGCAGGGTCAGGTGATTGGACACGGTCTTGCTGCTGATACACAGCTGGCTGGCAATGCTGCGCAACGCCGTGCCCTTGGCCAGCAGCAGGAAAATCTCGGCCTCGCGCGGCGTCAGGCCATGCAGACAGTCGGTCTCAGCCTGCGCGGGCTGACAGGCCAACGCGGTCGCCAAGCCCTGCTCGATATAGGCATGTCCGCTAAGGGCCTTGCGCACCGCCTCGACCAGTACCTCAGGGGTGACCTGCTTGGACAGAAAGCCGCAAGCCCCAGCCGCCAATGCCTGGCGCACCAGGCTCAGTTGCGCATGTTCACTGAGGAACAGCACGCGTAGCTGTGGCAAACGCTGGCGCAGACGGCGGGTGGTTTCCAGGCCACTGATGCCCGGCAGGTCGAAATCCATGATCACCAGCCCCGGCACCTGCGCCTGCACCATGGCCAGCGCCTGCTCGCCATCGCTGGCCTGCAGCAAGGGCATCTGCGGCAACGCCTGGGCCAGGGTCGCGGTAATGCCGGCGCGCAGCAACGGGTGGTCGTCTACCAGCAAAATGGCCATGCCTTGTGCCTCCTGTACAGTGCAGGCCTCCATGCTAGAAGCCCTGCCGCTGCCCAGACCTACTACTTTGGTACTGCTTCGCATGGCGATGGTCGCATTCACAAAGCCTTGCTACCGGCTCTTAATAGCGGCATAACGAGGGCTGCTGCCAAGCGAACTGCCCCTGCGTGCGAGCACACATACAACAATAAGGTGCACAGCCATGTACAAGATTCTCATCGCCGACGATCACCCATTGTTCCGCGAGGCCATGCACAACGTGATTGCCGATGGATTTCCAGGCAGCGAGGTAATGGAAACCGCCGACCTCGACAGCGCTTTGGCGATGACCTGCGAAAACGACGACCTCGACCTGATCCTGCTCGACCTGAACATGCCCGGCATGCACGGCCTGGGCGGTTTGATGAACCTGCGCAACGAGGCACCGACCATTCCGGTGGTAATCGTCTCGGCCGAGCAGGACAAGCAGGTGGTGCTCCAGGCCATTACCTATGGCGCGGTCGGCTTCATCACCAAGTCCTCGCCGCGGGCGCAGATGACCGACGCCATCGAGCAGATTCTCAACGGCAATGTCTACTTGCCACCGGACATCATCCGCACGCAGAAGCCCGGCACCCGCCGCGCGGTCAGCGAAGCGCAGAGCTTCGCCCCGGAGCTGCTGCAGGCGCTGACCCGCAAGCAACTGCTGGTACTTGAGCGGATGACCAAGGGCGAATCGAACAAGCAGATTGCCTACCACCTGAACATTGCCGAGACCACGGTCAAGGCTCACGTGTCGGCGATCCTGCGCAAGCTGAATGTGCACAACCGGGTGCAGGCGATCCTCAGCGCCGGCGATATCGACTTCACCGCCTACCTGCGGCGCTGAAATAAAAAAGCGCATTCAGCCATTGAATGCGCCGTTGCAGGTGCAGTAAGCTCGGACTCAATCACTGGAGTGCAACATGACCCACAGCCACCACCACACTGCCACCTGCACCGCACGCACTGCGCGCCGGCTGCTGGCTGTCGTGCCTGGTTCGGTCGTCTCCACCGTTTATTTTGGGTATTGGTTTAGCCACTAGGCGCCGCTGATACCCAACGGCGCCCACTCTTCGAGGGGCCGCCGAACATGAGAATACTCAACCCCCGGTCGGCTTCCCGACCGGGGGTTTTGCGTTTCCAGGCCTTTGAAAAACACCAAACATATCGAGGATTTCAACATGAACTACCGCACTTCCTACCGCGCAGCCACCTATACCTGGCGATTTAGCCAATCCCGTTCGGGCCAGCCTGCCGCCTCCGTTCGGTCGATTTCCGGTGGCGATGCCGCACAAGAACCGCATTTGACGATTTGTCGAACACCTCGATAGGGCCGACCACGCGGGCCTGAACCCGCTGTCCGCCCAGGGAAACAGAACTATGCAAGCCGCTACCCTCGCCCTGCCCCTGACCCAACCTGTTGCTGCCAACTCCGCTGTCAGCCAGCGCCTGCCCAGCCCGCACCTGCTCAAGCAGCAAATGCCACTCACGCCTGAACTTGCCCAGCAAGTGGAGCAGCACCGCCAGGCCGTCCGCGCCATTCTCGAAAGCCGCGACTCGCGCCTGCTGGTGATTGTTGGCCCGTGCTCGATTCATGACCCACGCTCAGCGCTGGAATACGCCGACCGCCTCGCTGCACTCAGCCGCAAGGTCGACGACAAGCTGCTGCTGGTGATGCGCGCCTATGTCGAAAAGCCGCGTACTACAGTCGGCTGGAAGGGCCTGGCCTACGACCCGCATCTGGACGGCAGCGACGACATGCACGCCGGTATCGCCCTGTCCCGTGGCTTGATGCTGAGCATGCTCGAACGCGGCTTGCCGATCGCCACCGAATTGCTCCAGCCGATGGCTGCCGGCTACTTCGATGACCTGCTCAGTTGGGCAGCGATTGGTGCACGCACCACCGAGTCGCAGATTCACCGCGAGATGGTAAGCGGTCTGCGGCTGCCGGTGGGGTTCAAGAACGGCACCGACGGCGGTATCACGGTTGCGACCGATGCCATGCGCAGCGCCGCCCATCCGCATCGGCACTTTGGCATGGACGCTCAGGGTCATCCGGCGATCATCGATACGCTGGGCAACGCAGACACCCACCTGGTCCTGCGCGGCGGCCATGATGGGCCTAACTACGATGCGCAGAGCATCGCTCGTGCGCGTCAGAGCCTGGCCAAGGCGGGGCTCGCTGCGCGCATCGTGGTCGACTGCAGCCATGCCAACAGCGGCAAGGACCCAGCTCGGCAGCCAGCCGTGTTCGACGATGTGCTGGCGCAGCGGCTGGCGGGGGATCAATCAGTGGTCGGCATGATGCTTGAAGGGCATCTGTACGATGGCTGCCAGGCCTTGGGCAAAGGCGACCTCGCCTACGGGGTATCGATCACCGACGGATGCCTTGGCTGGGAGGCCAGCGAGCGACTGTTGCAACGCTGCGCCATGCGCCTGCGTCAGTAGTACCCGGCGCGGACACGGCGCGCAGCAGCGGCAGCTGCGGCGCCCTGCAAACGGTGTTGGCTGCCAGCGACAGCAACCATGGCAGACAACCGCGTGTGGTTTGCGCTAGGCTTGCGGACTCATTCAAAAGGAGCATTTCCCATGGCCAAAGCCACCGCCCGCCACATCCTGGTCAGCAGCGAAGACAAGTGCAACGAGCTCAAAGCTCAGATCCAGGGCGGCGCTGATTTCGCTGAAGTCGCCAAGGCCAACTCCAGCTGCCCATCCAGCCGCCAAGGCGGTGATCTGGGTTCGTTTGGCCCAGGCCAGATGGTCAAGGAGTTCGACACCGTGGTCTTCAGCGCGCCGCTGAATGAAGTTCAAGGTCCGGTCAAGACCCAGTTCGGCTACCACCTGCTGGAAGTGACCAGCCGTCAGGACTGATCCAGTCTTGCCTGCCCGTCTCTGCAGTTTCGCTGCGGCGCCGGGCCTGGCTCGCGATGGCGACCGACCTGGCGCATGCCGGGGAGGCGCTATCGCGCGTATTGGGCGCTTTTGTCGTCCGGTGACAATGCTACTTACCGGTTGCCTTGTCACCTTCGCCCAGGCGGAGCCCAGGCACGCCCTTACGGTCTATGACGAAGCACCACGCTACCCCGACACCTTCCAGCATTTCGACTACGTCAACCCTGACGCCCCCAAAGGCGGCAGCCTGCGCCGCTCGGCGATGGAGATTGGCCAGTTCGACCATGTCCTGCCCTATATCGACCAAGGCACCGGCGTCAGCGAAGTCGACGGTTGGCTGTATGCGCCACTGGCAGTACGTTCGTTCGACGAGCCCTACACGGTCTACGGCCTGATTGCTCGGCGTATGGAACGCGGGCCGGACGACGCCTGGTTGCGCTTCGAGATCGATCCCCGCGCGACGTTCGCCGACGGCAAACCCGTCCGCGCAGAAGACGTGCGCTTTACCTATGAGCTGTTGTTGAGCAAAGGCAGCCTGAAGTTTCGCACGCAGTTTGCCGAGGTTGCGGCGGTTGTCATAGAGGGCCCGCGGACTGTCCGCTTCGACTTCAAACAACCCCATGGGCGCACCTTGGCGCTGGACCTGGCCACGTTGCCGGTACTGCCGGAGCACGACTGGCAGCAGCGCGACTTCGCCACGGGTGCCGGCTTCGGCAAACCGCTGGGCAGCGGCCCGTACCGCATCGGCAAGATCGACAATGGCCGCAGCATCACCTTCGAGCGCGACCCGAACTGGTGGGCGAAGGACCTGCCGGTCAACCGTGGCCGCTACAATTTCGAACGCATGCGCATCGAGTTCTTTGGCGATACCGAGGTCGCCCGGCAGGTGCTGCGTGGTGGCGGTTTTGACTATAACCGCGAGTTCTCGGCCACCGCCTACACCCTCGGTTACAACGGCGCGCAGCTGGACGACGGTCGTTTGCAGCGCGCGCACCTGGGCCCAGCCAAGCCGCAGGTGGCCCAAGGTTTTGTATTCAACCTCGACCAGTCGATGTTCAAGGATCGCCGTACACGCCAGGCGCTGGCCATGCTCTGGGATTTCGAGTGGAGCAACCGGCAGATGATGCGCGGCATGTACATCCGCCAGCAGAGCATCTTCGCCAACACGCCGCTGGCTGCCCGGGAGTTGCCGGATGCGCAAGAGTTGGAGTTGCTTGAGCCGCTACGCGGTCGCGTGCCGGACGAGGTCTTTACGCAGGTGTTCACCGCGCCGGTGACCGATGCTTCAGGGATCATCCGCCAGCAACAACTTCAGGCACTGGCACTGCTACAAGCTGCCGGCTGGCGGCCGCTTGGTGACCGCCTGGTCAACGCCGAGGGCCAGCCGTTCGAGTTCACCTTTCTCAACGGCCAGGCAGGGCTTGAGCGCATGCTGCTGCCGTGGAAGCGCAACCTGGCGCAAATCGGCGTCACCTTGAACATTCGCAACGTCGACGCGGCGCAATACGTCAACCGGCTGATGGCGCGCGACTACGACATGATCGTCACCGGCTATCCGGTGACCCTCTCGCCCGGCAGCGAACTGTTCAACTACTTCGGCTCGGCGGTCGCCAACGACCCAGGTTCGAACAACCTGATGGTGCTCAAGGACCCCGCCGTGGATAGCCTGCTGGCTGGGCTGGTGCAGGCCGACAGCCAGGTCAGCATGCGCCGTTACGCGCATGCACTGGACCGGGTGATGCAATGGAATTACTACTGGATCCCCAACTACTACCCGCCCGGCAGCTCCACGGTATGGTGGAACCGCTTTGGCCGGCCCAAGGTCCAGGCCGCCTATGATGAAGGCCTGGATACCTGGTGGGAGATCAGCCCGACCGCACTGACCAATGAGCAGATGGCCGAACGGCTGAAGGCTTCGCCATGACCGCTTATATCCTGCGCCGCTTGATGCTGATCATCCCAACCCTGCTGGCCATTCTGCTGGTCAACTTCGCCATCGTTCAGGCCGCGCCTGGCGGGCCGGTCGAACAGGCGGTAGCGCGCTTGCAGGGTATCGGCGGTGGCAGTACGCCTGGCGCCGGCAGCGAAGTGGTTCATGCACAGTCCCGGGCCACCCGTGGCCTGGATCCGGAACTGATCGAGGAGATCAAGCGCCAGTACGGCTTCGACAAGACTGCCCCCGAGCGGCTTTGGCTGATGCTGGGTCAGTACGCCCGGCTGGATTTTGGCAACAGTTTCTTTCGCGGGGCAAAGGTTACCGATCTGATCGTGGAGAAGCTGCCGGTGACCTTGTCGCTGGGCTTCTGGGCGACCTTGATCACTTACCTGGTGTCGATCCCCCTGGGCATCCGCAAGGCCGTGCGCCACGGTAGCCGCTTCGATGCCTGGAGCAGCGCGCTGATCGTGATCGGCTACGCCCTGCCCTCATTCTTGTTCGCCTTGCTGTTGATCGTGTTGTTTGCCGGTGGCACCTCGTTGAACTGGTTCCCGGTGCGCGGGCTGGTTTCCGAGGACTTCGATCAGTTGAGTGTGCTGGGCAAGGTCGCCGACTACTTCTGGCATCTGGTATTGCCTGTAGGTGCCTTGGTGATCGGCGGTTTCGCCACGCTTACCCTGCTGACCAAGAATGCGTTTCTCGAAGAAATCTCTCGTCAATACGTGGTGACTGCTCGCGCCAAAGGCCTGAGCGAGCGACGGGTGCTCTACGGGCATGTGCTGCGCAATGCCATGCTACTGGTAGTGGCCGGCATACCCCAGGCGCTGATCACGGTGTTTTTCGCCGGATCCCTGCTGATCGAAGTGATCTTCTCGCTCGATGGCCTGGGCCGCATGAGTTATGAAGCAGCGGTCTCGCGGGATTATCCGGTGGTGTTCGGCACGCTGTTCATCTTCACCCTGGCCGGGCTGCTGATTCGCCTGATCGGTGACCTCTGCTACACCGTACTGGACCCGCGGATCGACTTCGACGGGAGGGCGCACTGATGCTCTCGCCCGTCACCCTGCGCCGCCTGCAACGCTTTCGCCGCAACCGCCGCGGCTGGCTTGCCCTGTGGCTGTTTGCCGGCCTGCTGGTGCTGACCCTGGGCGCCGAGCTGGTCGCCAACGACAAGCCGCTGCTGCTCGGCTACAAGGGCGAGTTGTATGTACCGGCCCTCAAGCGCTACACCGAGCAGCAATTTGGCGGCCAATTACCGTTCCAGCCCGACTATCGCAGTCAGTATGTGCGTCAGCTGATCGAGGATCAGGGCGGCTGGATGCTGTTTGCGCCGATCCCGTTCAGTGCCGACACCCCCAACTACGATCTGCAGGTACCCACCCCCAGCCCACCCTCCGCGAGCAATTGGCTGGGTACCGATGATCAAGGCCGGGACGTGCTGGCTCGGGTGCTGTACGGCACTCGCGTGTCACTGCTGTTCGCGTTCGCCTTGACCGCCATCAGCGTGCTGATTGGCGTATCTGCCGGCGCTTTGCAGGGCTATTACGGCGGCTGGGTCGACTTGCTTGGCCAGCGCCTGCTGGAAGTCTGGTCCGGCCTGCCGGTGCTGTACCTGTTGATCATTCTCAGCGGTTTCGTCGAACCGGATTTCTGGTGGTTGCTGGGGATCATGGCGCTGTTTTCCTGGCTGGCGCTGGTCGACGTGGTGCGTGCCGAGTTTCTCCGCGGGCGCAACCTTGAATACGTCAAGGCAGCACGTGCGCTCGGCCTGACGGACATGCAGGTGATGCTGCGCCATGTTCTGCCCAATGCCATGAACGCGACCCTGACCTACGTCCCGTTCATGCTCACCGGGGCGATCACCACCCTGACAGCACTGGACTTCCTCGGTTTCGGCATGCCCGCCGGCAGCGCGTCGCTGGGTGAACTGGTGACCCAGGGCAAGCAACATCTGCAAGCGCCATGGTTGGGCTTTACCGCATTTTTTGCCTTGGCGTTGATCCTGTCGTTGCTGGTGTTCATCGGCGATGCGCTGCGTGAGGCATTCGACCCGCGTGCTTAAGCCCGGCACAACTGTCCGCGCCGCGAATCGATTGAACTCTGGACTGCTCCGCCCTCTCCCACTCTAGAGACTTGTCGATTGTCCTGGAGCCATCATGGAGAAGCCCCTGCAGGCGTGCCTGAGTAAGGAAACTGCTGGCCAGCCGCAACATCAGTTATCCCCACTGCTGCAGGCATTCGCCGAGCGACCGCTACAGGTGAGTGTGGACACTCACCTGTCCGAGCTGATGCACACACTGCAAGCGGCACAGCTCGACCAACTGCCATTGCCCGGCCATGGCCAGACGCTTCAACGTTGGCGGATGCTGGCGCAGATTGGCGGCTGCGACCTGACCCTGGCCAAACTTTACGAAGGCCATACCGATGCCCTGGCGATTTTGGCCGAATGCGGTGCTGCGCGGCTTGCCGGCAATGGCCTATGGGCGGTGTGGGCTGCAGAGCCCCCGGATGCCCGCACGCTGATCAATTCGCGCAGCGGCGAGCAGGTGCGCCTCGCGGGCCGCAAAGCCTGGTGCTCCGGCGCGCTGCAGGTCGACCATGCCCTGATCACTGCCTGGGCCAACGATGACCAGCCGCAACTGGTAGCCATCGATCTGCGCCAGCCTGGCCTGCGGATTGAGCCGGAAAAGTGGCAGGCGGTCGGCATGGCTGCCACAGCCAGCGCCGACATCGTCTTCGACGGAGCTATTGGCGTTGCCGTCGGCAAGCCTGGGCAGTACCTCGCCCGCCCTGGCTTCTGGCAGGGCGGTGGCGGCATTGCCGCTTGTTGGTATGGCGCCGCCGAAGCGCTGGCGGGGTATCTACACCAGCAGCGACGCAAGCCACGCCCGGACCCCCACGGTGATGCCCATCTCGGCGCCGTTGACGCATCGTTGTGCGCCGCCCGGGCCGCGCTGCACGAGTGCGCCGCCTGGATTGATCAACATCCGCAGGCAGAAGCCAGTTTGCCGGTGCGCCGCGTACGTGCCCAGGTCGAGCAGGCAGCAGAGTGCGTCATTCATCATGTGGGCCGCGCCCTTGGTGCGACGCCGTTCTGCCGTGATAGCCACTTCGCCCGGCTCAGCGCCGACTTGCCCGTTTACCTGCGCCAGAGCCACGCCGAGCGGGACCTGGCAACCCTTGGACAACAGCTGGCACAACAGCCAGCAGGAGCCTGGCAGCTATGACCGAAAACTTGATCCAGGCCAGCACCGGCACCGCCTGGGCAGACTGGCAGCACTCTGCGCACCTGGCCCGCAGCAAGTGGATCGACGCTGACACGCTGTGCCCGCCCGGTCGCCGGTTGGTCCTGCTGGCGCCGCACCCAGACGACGAAATCCTCATGGCCGGAGGGCTGCTGGCCGGCTTTCAGGGCCGTGAGGAGGATCTGGTGCTGGTCTCGGTAACCGATGGCGAGGGCAGCCATCCGGACTCCGCCCAGTGGAGCGAGCACCGGCTGCGCCGGCAGCGGCCGCTTGAAAGCCGCCACGCCTTGCAGCAGCTGGATCTGGACCTGAACAAACTGGACTGGCGCCGGCTGAGTCTGAAAGACGGTGCTGTGCGCCGCGACGAGGCATTTCTGGTCAACCATCTCAATCAATTGCTCAAGCCGGGTGACCTGCTCATGGCTACCTGGCGCAACGACGGCCACTGCGACCACGAAGCCGTAGGCCGCGCCGCCGCGCAGGCGGCTCAGGCGCGCAGCGCGCAATTGGCTGAAGTGCCGGTATGGGCCTGGCACTGGGCTGAACCGGATGATCCACGCCTACCGTGGTCACGCGCGCACCGCTACCCGCTCGACGACTTGCGCCAAACCCGCAAGCGCAAAGCCATCGGCGCCCATTCAAGCCAACTGGAGGCCGATGACGGCCAGCCGCCGGTGCTGCCGCAACATTTGCTCGACTGCCTGCTGCAACCTTTCGAATTGGTGTTTCTATGAGCGTTGATTCGAAGTATTTCGCCGACCTGTACGCCGGTAATGATGATCCATGGGCATTCCGCAGCCGCTGGTATGAACGGCGCAAGCGCGAGCTGCTGGTCGCCAGCCTGCCGCGCCAGCGCTATGAGCGCGCATTCGAACCTGCCTGCGCCAACGGCGAGCTGAGTGTGCTGCTGGCTGAGCGCTGCGCGGAGCTGGTGTGCCAGGACCTTGATCCGACCGCCGTCGAGTTGGCCCGCCAGCGCACAGCCGATATGGCCCATGTCAGCGTCGAGCGCGGGCGCTTGCCGGGTGACTGGCCAGCTGAGCGTTTCGATCTGATTGTCCTGAGCGAGGTTGGCTACTACCTGGACCCTACCGACTGGTTGCAGGTGCTTGAACAAGCGGTAGCCAGCCTGGACGATGACGGTGGCCTGATCCTTTGCCACTGGCTTCACCCGATTGCCGGATGCCCGCAGAACGGCCGCCAGGTGCACGCGATGCTCGCCAGGCATCTACCGTTGTACGCCCAGTTTCGCCATGAGGAGGCCGACTTCCTGCTCGAGTACTGGTCATGTCAGCCCCGCGTGGTCGATGTCGACGAGAGGTGCGCATGATTGCCGTGATCATCCCCGCCCATAACGAGGCGCGCCGCCTTGGCCGCTGCCTGAAGTCAGTCAATGCCGCCGCCGCGCTGGCACGCGAGGCCGGGCATCAGGTAGAAGTGCTGGTGGTGCTGGATCGCTGCACCGACAGTAGCGCAGCCATTGCCCGCCGTCATCAGGTGGAGACGCTGAGCGTCGGCGCGGGCAGCGTCGGTGCCGCGCGCCAGGCGGGCGCGGCACTGATGCTGGAGCGCGGCGCAACCTGGCTGGCGTGCACTGACGCCGACAGCCGCGTGCCCGGCCACTGGCTATTGTCGCAACTGGCCTGCGAAGCGCAGGCAGTCTGCGGCACGGTGCATATCGAGCGCTGGCAGCCTTGGCAGACGGCAGCGCTGCGCAAGTTGTACCTCAGCCGCTATGAAGCTCGTGAGGGCCATCGGCATATTCATGGGGCCAACCTTGGCATCTGCGCCAGAGCCTATACCCTGGCTGGCGGCTTCGCTCCGCTGGCCGCCCATGAAGACGTGCACCTGGTGCGGGCGCTTGAGGCTCAAGGCGCACAGATAGTCTGGACCGCCAGGCACAGCGTAGCCACCAGCAGCCGCCGTGACAGCCGTGCACGCGAGGGTTTTGGCGATTATCTAGCCGGGCTGGAAAGCGTAACTGGCTAGTGCGGGGCAGGCATCTGCAGAGGCGGAAGTGCTACCCTCAAGTTCCCCGCCGAGGCGCCCTCCACAAACGCCAGCACTCCAGGAGCTTTGCATGTCTCTACAAGGTAAAACTGCACTGGTCACCGGTTCAACCAGCGGCATCGGCCTGGGCATTGCCAAGGTGCTGGCCGGCGCAGGTGCCAGTATCGTTCTCAACGGTTTTGGCGATGCAAGCGCTGCCCTTGCCGAAATCAATCAGCACGGCGTGCAAGTCGCCCATCATCCGGCTGACCTCTCTGACATCGCCCAGCTCGAAGCGCTGTTCGCGTTTGCCGAGCGCTTTGGCGGCGTCGACATTCTCGTCAACAATGCCGGTATCCAGCATGTCGCCCAGGTCGAGCAGTTCCCCGCCGAGAGCTGGGACAAGATCATCGCCTTGAACCTCTCCGCAGTGTTCCATGGCACCCGCCTGGTGTTGCCGGCCATGCGTGAGCGCAACTGGGGGCGGATCATCAATATCGCCTCGGTGCATGGCCTGGTGGGCTCGGTCGGCAAATCGGCCTACGTGGCAGCCAAGCACGGGGTGATCGGCCTGACCAAGGTGGTTGGCCTGGAAACCGCCGCCAGCAACGTCACCTGCAATGCCATCTGCCCAGGCTTCGTGCTCACCCCACTGGTGCAAAAGCAGATTGACGATCGCATCGCGGCAGGTGTCGATCCGACGCAGGCACAGCACGATCTGCTGGCCGAGAAGCAGCCCTCAGGCGCGTTCGTCACCCCTGCGCATCTGGGTGAGCTGGTGGTGTTCCTGTGCAGCGAAGCCGGCAGCCAGGTCCGTGGCGCTGCGTGGAACGTGGATGGCGGCTGGCTCGCCCAGTAACCGTCGAGCGGCCTGCCGTACGCGCCGCGATCAGGCATAATGGCCGCCTTTTTTTCCCGGTACGCAGGTGTCCCATGAAAGCTCAAGCCCGCCATATTCTGGTCAAGACCGCCGCTGAAGCCGAGCAGCTCAAGCAGCGTATCGCCAAGGGCGAGGCGTTTGACGTGCTGGCCAAGAAGTTTTCAACCTGCCCCTCTGCCAAGCGCGGCGGCGACCTGGGCGAAGTGCGCCCCGGGCAGATGGTCGGCGCGATTGACCAGGTGATCTTCAAGAAAGCCGTGCGCGAAATCCACGGCCCGATCAAATCCAAGTTTGGTTATCACCTGGTCCAGGTGGTCTACCGCGACTGAGATCAGAGGGCGCTGGCGCCGCTAGCGTCGTGCTGCCAACAATCCCAGGCCGGCGCAGCCCAGCAGCGAGGCACTGATCCGGTTGAACAACCGCCGAGGCCGCGGCTGGTTGAACCAGCGCTGCAGATAGGCACCGAGTGCGCCATAGATGGCGATGGCTGCCCATTCCAGCAACAGGAACCACACGCCCAACCAAAGGAACTGCTCGCCTACCGGCGTGGGACTGTCGGTGCTGACAAATTGCGGCAAAAACGCGGTGAACAGCAATATGGCTTTAGGATTGCCCGCCGCCACCCAGAACTCCTGCCGGGCCAGCCGCCAGATCCCGCGAGGCTCGCCGCTTCCTGAAGCAGCCTCACCCACCGGCGCCCTCCACAGCTGCCAGGCGATATAGAACAGGTAGCCCGCCCCGATCAACTTGATGGTCAGAAACAGCCAGGCGCTGGTATGCAGCACCACAGCGAGGCCCATCGCCGCCAGGGCGATCATGCCGCTGAACGCCAGAATTCGGCCGGCCCCGGCCAGGCAAGCAGTATGCAGGCCATAACGGCTGGCATTATGCAGTGACAGCAGGTTGTTCGGTCCAGGCGCCATGTTCAGGGCAAAGCAGGCGGGGACGAATAGCAGCAGGCTCGACATGTCCATTGTTGTTCTCCTCGAATACCTGCGAAGGGTCGCCCCGCTCTGGAACCGGGTCAAGCACAGTCACGCGGCAAATGGCCGACACAGTACCGAGCAGGTAGACTCGCAGGTCTGCACAGCAACTCAGACAGGCCACTGATGCACACCGCAAGCAGCGAAATCTGGCACGACCCGGCGTTGCCCTTCGTCGAGAGCAGACGCGCCTGTCATAGCCGTGCCTGTTACAAGGCACACAGCCATCCGACCTTCTCGATTGGCGCGGTCGATGCTGGTTTCAGCCGCTTCAGCGGTGCCGGTGCAGGCCAGCAACGCTTGAGCCCGGGCGCTCTGGTACTGGTGCCCGCGCAGCGGGTGCATGCGTGCAACCCTGAATCCGGGCAGGCCTGGAGTTATCAGATGGTGCACATCGATGCGCAGTGGCTAAGTCAGTTGCGCGTAGAATCCGGCGTCGTCGCAGGCGACCGTGGCAGACCGGCAAGAATCAGCCGCTGCCCGCAGGCCTATCGACACTTTTGTCAGTTGAACACGCTGCTGTTCTCCGCCGCCGCGCCGCTGCAAAAAGAGGCTGCGCTGGTGCAGTTCATGGCCGAGCACGACTTCTCAGCGTATGCGCCCTCTCCGACAGCCCCTGCACCGTCCTTGAGCGGCGCCGCCCTTGTCGACGTTATCGCGGCTATCGACCAGGCCGAGTTGGCTGAGCTCAGTCTGGCCTCTCTCGCAGCCCTAGCCGGGCTTGGGCGTTATCAGCTGATCCGCGCATTCCAGGCGGCCACTGGCCTGACCCCGCACGCCTACCTGCTCAATGCGCGGGTCAATCGGGCACGGCAGTGCCTACGCCAAGGCCTGCCGTTGGCAGAAGTCGCCTATAAACTGGGCTTTGCCGACCAGAGCCATTTTCAGCGGGTATTCAAGGCGCATGCCGGCACAACGCCGGGGCGCTATCGCCTGATGCGCTGACTGCAATATTGTTCAATACGCTGTCCCGGGCGGGCCGCAGAATTGCGCCTCCAATGCCTGAGTAGTGCCGCCCCATGGAGCAATTTCTGATAGTCGCCAGCGCCCACTTCCTCGCGCTGCTGTCACCCGGCCCTGACTTCTTTCTGGTTGCGCGCAGCTCGATCAAAGCCGGCTGGCGGGTAGCCAGCGGCGCCTGCCTGGGTATCGCCCTGGCCAACGGCGTGTTTATCGGTGCAGCGTTTACCGGGGTATCGGTGCTCAAGGACGGCAGTGCACTGTTTATCGCGCTGCAAGTCGCAGGCTGCGCCTACTTGCTGTACATCGGCGGACTGTTCCTGCGCCATGCCGGCGAAAGCAGCTTTGAGGTCGAAAGCGAACCCGTGCAGGCCGCGCAAGGCTGGTTGAGGTGCCTGCTGATGGGCTTTGCTTCGGCCATTCTCAACCCGAAAAACGCACTGTTCTACGTAAGCCTGGCAAGCATGCTCGCCAGTACCAGCACCGCGTGGAAACTTGCCTATGCCAGCTGGATGTTCGGTGTGGTGTTGCTGTGGGACCTGCTGGTCGCCTGCGCCATTGGCAACCGCCGCGTGCTTAGCCGCTTCATCCACGCCTTGCCATGGCTGGAACGTGCCTCAGGGGCACTGCTGATTCTGCTCGCCAGCGCCGTGCTCATTCACTTGTGGCGGGGCTGAGCAGGACCAACCGCTGCATATCCAGCAGGCTGAAATGCCCCTTGTTCCAGCCACCGGTATCCAGGTGCCAGACATTGCCCAGCTGTTTTACCTGCAGCACCGAGGTATGCCCCACCAGTAGCGCTCTCAAGCCTTCTACCGTATGCGTATCGCCCTCGCGCAAACGCCGCCGCGACCATTGGCAGATCTCGCGGACGCGCGGGTCATCCTCGCCCAACAGGCTGGTACGTAACTGTGACCATTCATTGAATGGGCTATCGGCATGCACCAGGCCGATCTGCCCCTCTACGGTGGCCACCTGCAGGGCCAGCGGCAGGGTAACGAAAACACTGGCATAGCGCTGCTGCTCAGCACTGGGCAAATCGAGAAACCAGCCGCCGCCTGCCGCGCGGTACATATCCAGATCCAGCGGGTCGCCGCACAGGTAACTCACCGCCAGCGCTTCGTGGTTGCCCTGCACTGCATGGAACCAAGGCTGCGCCAGCCACTCCAGGGCCTCTTCACTGTGCGGTCCACGATCAACCAGATCGCCGACGCTGAACAGGCGATCAACCTGCGGATCAAACGCCACCTCGTCCAGGCACTGCTGCAAACGCGGAAAATGACCGTGGATATCGCCAACTGCCAAGTCCCTGCCCAGTTCATTGGCGGCTACCTGCTGGAAACGCTGCATTGCAACTACCCCTTTCGCAAACGACGCAAGGCAATCGGTGCTATCAGCCGGTGAAAAGGCGCCACGGGCAACATATACAGACGTCCCAACAGGTTGTGGGTTCGCACCACGGTGCTAACCAGTACCTCACACTGCCCGGGCTGTGCTGACGGTCGACGCAACAAGGCTACATGCACATCCAGATGGCGATCGCTGTCGACCAGCAGCACCTCATCATCAGTATTGGCCAGTAGCGTAAAAATACCCACCCGCTGCCCTGCTTCATAGCTGCCCGGAGAGCGCTGCGAATTGACTGCGCTGAGCCGGCCCAGATCCTTGAGCCCCACCAGCTGGACCAGCCAATTGCGCAGCACCATCAAATTATCGATCCAGCGCGGCATACCGCGCATCATCTGCAGGTAATGCGCCATCGCCGGCAGCCCATGGTCCACGAGCGTGATCGACTGACAATGACTAAAGCTGGCTTGCTGGGCGCTGGGCCAGATCAGTGAATCAGGTGGAATAGCTGCGTGCTGGCTCATCTCGTCTCCTTCCCTGGATCCCACTGGCGTGGGTAATTGCTCCGATAGTATCCTCGGTGCTTCAGCGGCGTCATCCAGGGATTGGTCATGAAACTGTGTGCAGTACAACTGGCAGCGCTCAAGGGTGACCTGGCTGGCAACCTGCGTCGACACCTGTACTGCATCGAGCAGGCGGCACGTGCCGGCGCGCAATTAGTGGTGTTTCCGGAGTTATCCCTGAGCGGCTACGAGCCCGCCCTCGCCCAAGCGCTGGCGCAAACCGCAGACTCGGTCTGGCTGGAGCCGGTGCAAACGCTGTGTGACCAGCTTGGAGTAAGCGTGGCCTTGGGCTTGCCGCTGCAGGCCGCAAGTGGCGTGCAGATCGGTATGCCGATTCTGCGCCCTGCGAAACCTGCACTGGTGTACGCGAAACAGCGCTTGCATGCCGACGAGATGGAGTTCTTTACTGCAGGGGACCATCCGTTGGTGTTCACTGCAGGTGAGCTGCGGGTCTCTCCGGCGATCTGCTATGAGTCGATGTTTGTTGAGCATGCGATGCAGGCTCGCGAAGACGGCGCAGAGGTATATCTGGTCAGCGTAGCCAAATCAGCCAAAGGCATCCGTGAAGGTTTTGCCCATTATCCCGCCGTTGCCAGCCGGCTGAGCATGCCTGTATTGCTGGCCAACTGCGTGGGCCCGGCGGACACCTTTATTGGCGCCGGCTGCTCGGCAGCCTGGGACAGCCAGGGCCGGCTGCTGGCAGCGCTGGATGAGCACAGCGAAGGCCTGATCATGCTCGACACCACAAGTGCCAGCGCCGCGGTAATTGAGTTGGCCGAGCTGTCTGGCGGCCGTTAAAAATCCAGCACCAGGCTCTGGCGCCCTTCCAGGGCCAGCAAAAACTGCTTGGCCTGCAAGCCGCCGGCAAACCCGGTCAGACTACCCGAGGCGCCAATCACCCGGTGGCACGGCGCGATGATCGACAGGGGATTGCGCCCATTGGCCGCGCCGACTGCGCGCACCGCACTCGGCTTGCCGATCTGTCGGGCAATGTCGCCGTAGCTGCGGGTTTCGCCAAACGGGATGGTCAGCAACGCCGCCCACACCTCACGCTGAAACGCGGTGCCGGCAAAGTCCAGCTCAAGCTCGAAGTGGCGCCGCTGACCGGCGAAATATTCACCCAACTGCAGCGCGGTCTGCTGCAGCAGCGGATGCTCGTCATCACGCAGCAGCTCACCCAAACGCACCCGGTTTGCGCGCTCCTGCTCCCACAGTACAGCAGCCAGGCGGTCATCGCGGGCGACCAGGGTGAGCACGCCAACGGGCGACGGCATGAGCGTGAATGAACTGGGCATAAGGCGGACCATGAACAAAGAATCAACAGCTTACTGCAATCGATGCCGAGCTAATCAAATTGAATTGTTGCGCGGGTGTGCCAGTCGATAATCATGAGCAAAGTAATCTGAAGAGGTAACAGCGATGACTATCGAAGCAGAGACACTCACCCAGCTCACCGATGTCCTGGCCCAGCAGGGGCTGACCCGTCTGGTCCAGGTTCGGTTTACACGCACCCCGTACCGGTGCAATCACAAGTGGGTCTGCGAAGTACGCTGACGGCCTTTGCTACCCGCTGGTTTGGAGCGCATAGCTCGCGCTGAGGAGGGTCAGGTCGTGCGAAGGGCAATTGATGAACCCTTGTGGCAACCCTCACGATCTAATCTTCTTCGGCTATTTCGCATATGCCATTCGCCCCGCCTTTGCCGGTATAGGACATACTCGGCGTACCATCAGGGCTGATCGATAACGATACGGTCACACCGCCGCCTTTGGCCTCGAAGTAGTTGTCATTGATCTTCTTCAACTTGGCTTCTTTGCCATTGATGAACAACGGCCCGCCTTCATCGGTGTGAACCTCGAGGTTGCCCGGGCAGGTAGCGTTCACCATCGGGATCTCTGCGTTGGCGACGCCGGCCAGCGATACCAATGCGATGATGCTCAATACTCGTTTCATCGTTTACCTCCAAGCGCGGCCTCACCGCCAGTTCATCAGCAATAGCCCAGTTTGGCCTGAACTGCCAGCGCCGGATCAAGGCGCAGACTTGGCCGGCTTTGACTCCATGTAAGCTTGCACGCACATGGCTTTGGCTTTTTGCACGAAGTCTTCCAGGTCCTTGCGTCGCTCTTGCTCGGTATCGCGCACAGGATAAGCCAGCACTTGCCTGGACAGGATGTCGCGCAGGGTATACGTCGCGGCTGTCGGCGGCCGATACAGGTTATCAGTTGCCCAAGCCCGTTTGCAGACGTCTTGGCGTTGTCTGGTAGGAGCTCCGCCGAGCGGACCAGCGCGACATGGCGTGCACCCTGCCGTTAGTATGGGTTGCATCGCTAGGTACACCTGAACCCAAACCAACGACGCCAAGCCTTAGCCAGATGATCCAGTCCGACCTCGACCTGTTCGGCCCATCCCCGCAGCGCCTGGCTGCGCAGACGGTCCTGCTTCCAGGTTTTGTACTGCCTCAGGTCGAAACCCTGCTGGACGACCTGCGGCCAATCCTGCGCGCAGCCCCGTTTCGGCACATGCGCACCCCAGGTGGCCAGGCCATGGCCGTCGCGCTCACCAACTGCGGCTCGCTTGGCTGGGTCAGTGACCAGCAAGGCTACCGCTACAGCCCGCACGACCCGCTAACCCAACAGCCCTGGCCAGCCCTGCCTGAGAGCTTCTTGCTGGTCGCCCGTAACGCGGCTGAAACCGCTGGCTTCGATAATTTCACCCCCGATGCCTGCCTGATCAACCACTACCTTGCCGACACCAAGCTGAGCCTGCACCAGGACCACGACGAAAACGACTTCGCCCATCCAATCGTGTCCATCTCGCTAGGGTTGCCGGCGGTGTTTCTGTTCGGCGGGATGCAACGCAAGGACCCGACCCAGCGCATCACCCTCAATCACGGTGACGTACTGGTATGGGGCGGCGAAGACCGCCTGCGCTTTCACGGGGTAATGCCGGTCAAGCCCGGCACCCACCCACGGATGGGCGCACGCCGGATAAACCTCACCCTGCGCCGGGCGGGTTAACTGGCCCAGTTCAATGTCCAAGGGCAGCAGGAAAGCAATTGCACGTCCCAATCAACGGATCTGGTGTTTGTGCAAGAGTCGATAGAAGGTGGGTCGAGAGATGCCCAGCACCTTGGCGGCGATACTCAGATTGTCCGAATGCCGGTTGAGCACATCGCACAAGGCCTGGCGCTCAGCACGGTGCTTGTAATCCTCCAGCGTCGCCAGCGGCTGCTCCTCGGGGACCAGCACCTGCAAACCCAGATCCTGCGCCTCGATCTGCCGGCCCTCGGCCAACACCAGCCCACGCCTGACCCGATTGGCCAGCTCGCGCACGTTGCCCGGCCACTCATGCCGGCCCATCGCAGCCAGCGCACTGTCGCTGAACGAGCGCGGCCTGCGCCCGGTCTCCAGGCTGTAAAACTGGGCAAAATGGCTGGCCAGCATCGACAGATCACCGTGCCGATCGCGCAGCGGCGCAGTGACCACCTGCAGCACGTTGAGCCGGTAATACAGGTCTTCGCGAAACTTGCCGCGCTCGATGGCTTGCTCAAGGTCCACATGGGTAGCAGCCAATACCCGCACATCAACGGGGATCAGTTGATCGCCGCCAACGCGCTCGATGTGCTTTTCCTGCAGAAAACGCAGCAGATTGGCCTGCAGCTCAAGCGGCAGATCGCCAATTTCATCGAGGAACAGGGTCCCACCATTGGCTGCCTCAATGCGCCCGACTTTACGCTGGTGCGCGCCGGTGAATGCACCCTTCTCGTGGCCAAACAGCTCGGACTGGATCAGGTGCTCAGGGATCGCCCCGCAGTTGATCGCGATAAACGGCTTATCGTGCCGCTGCGACTGACGGTGCAGAGTCCGCGCGACAAGCTCCTTGCCGGTACCGCTCTCGCCGCGGATGAGTACTGGCGACTCGGTCGGTGCCAGCTTGCCGAGCAGCTTGCGCAGCTCGCGTATCGGCCGGCTGTCACCCAGCAGTTCATGCTCGGGCTTGTCCACTTGCACTGCGCCCTTGCCACGCAGGCGGGCCATGCCGAAGGCGCGGCCGAGGGTTACCTGCACGCGGGAAACGTCGAACGGCAAGGTATGAAAGTCAAAAAACCACTCGCAGACAAAGTCGCCAACGTTCTGCGCACGCAGTTGCTCGGCATTGAGCACGGCGATCCATTCGGTATTGCTGCGCTTGATCATGTCCTTGACCGCATCAGGCGCCTGCAGGTGCGAGGCTTGCAGGCGCAGTACGCCAACATCGCAAGGATGCTCAAGCGCCGCCGCCAGGGTGCAGCTGTGCACGTCCCAACCGGCGCCGCGCAGGCCCGGTAACAGACGGTGGCAGTCGTCGCACGGGTCGACGATCAACAGGCGACGTTGCGCTGCAGCTTCGAGCATGACCGTTCCTTGGCGCCAATTGTTGGTTTTTTAAGTAGAAACAATACGTTGCAGCGCCCGAATTAACAGTAGCAACGAACTCCAACTTACCCAGTACCGTTGGTCTGCCGGATGCCCGCCGCCAACTCCGCTACACGCGAGCTTTTACAAAGTGTTGCCGTCGGAGCCGGGCAGCTGAGCGGATTTGAGTATTTGCAAAAAAAAAATTCATCAAGGCTGTGACTTCACCCTGCTCAGCGAGCATCAGTATCCATAACCCCGCGCTATTTACCTTGGCACCTTTGATACAGCGCGGACTTACTTTCGCTGTTTGGGACCATAGAGAGACCGAACCATGAATGCCCCGCTCCGTGTCAACGAAGCACTGCTGATTGCCGACCACGCCTTCGAACCCTTCCAGTGCGTTGCCTGGGATGCACCCAACGGTACTGGTGAACTGAGCCTGGCAGTGATCGACCGGACCAACACCCGTATCGGCAGCAAGCAAGTCTCCTCGCGTATTTATTCAGACCCGGCGCAATGGGCCAGCCTGATCGAGGAAGTGCGCGCCGAACTGTGTCAGAAGGGTTATGACTTGCAACCTTGGTCGATGCCCAAGTAAGCATTTGTTGATGCTAAAAGTGCGTGCCTGGCGCGCACTTTTAGCAACTCGCACTATGCCTTGATGGCAACTCTCTCGTTAGCGCGACATCCTGTCGCAGCCGCCATTCGTGACGTCTGGATATATATCAGCGCAGCTGCTTGAAGTGCTGGATATGCTGATACTCGGCCTGCAATTGTTGCGCTAGCAATCTGCCTTTACCGACCCGCACTGGCGCCAATTCCATGTCGATCAACCAGGTCGTGCAGGGCATCGGCTGCAGCGCGCCCCAGCGTTGCAGGCGACCATCGGTAAACACCAGGCAACGCTGGACCTCCTGCGGATGCCGCTGGTGTCGTGCCTGCAGCCATTGCCGAGCTTGCTCCAAGGCGCTGATCAGCGGCGTGCCGCCACCCGCGCCGAGGGCCTGCAACCAGGGCTGCAGTGCCGCCGAAGCTTTCAGCCCATGCCGCTGCCACTGGGCCGAACGACCACTGGCGGTCAGCAGAGCCAGACGTGCGCGTTGGCGATAGGCTTGATCGAACAGCTCGGCAAGCACGCCCTTGGTCTGGGCAAGCGCCTGATGTCGGCGGGTTGACGCCGAGGCATCGACAATCACCAGCCACAGCTCTGCCGGCTGCCCCTGACGCTGCTGCCAGCACAAATCGCCACGCTGCTTTGGCCGGCCCTTGAGCAGGGTCGCCGGCCAGGCGACACGCCCGGCAGCGGCCTTGCGTGCCTGTCCACGCGCAGCACCGCGCAAGCTGCCTGGCCGGGGCTTGGCATCCGCCGCGGACAAACCTTGCTGACGGATGCTCAGGGCTTTTTTGCCCAGTTTGGTACCTCACGCCGCGGCCCAGCTGCAACCGGTTGGGCTGGCAGTGCACCACTGTCGCCGCCCTGCCCCGCGCTGGCATTGCTGCTGGCTGGCGACTGCGCCGGCGCTGGGCTTGGCGGTTGCTGGGCTGGGGCTTCGCGGCGGCGATGGCGCAAGGCAAACTCGGCTACGGCGGTGACGTCTTCTTCATCGATTTGCTCGCTGCCGCGCCAGGCAGCGTGAGCACGTGCAGCTCGCAGCCAGACCAGATCTGCGCGCAGGCCATCGACCCCGGCAGCAAAACAGCGTTCGGTGATCCAGGCCAGGGCCTGGTCATCCAGCGCAATCTGCTCCAGGCGCACGCGCGCTGCCTGGCAGCGCTCGCGCAGGTCCTGCTGCGCACCGGCCCACTCGGCGCAGAAGCCTTGCGGATCGCTGTCGAAGGCCAAGCGCCGGCGGATGATCTGCTGGCGTGCCTGCGGCTCGGGCAACTCGTCCAGCGACACGTTCAGGCCGAAGCGATCAAGCAGTTGCGGGCGCAGCTCGCCCTCCTCCGGGTTCATCGTGCCGATCAAGACAAACCGCGCCGAATGACGATGGGAGATGCCGTCGCGTTCTATGCGGTTGGTGCCGCTGGCAGCAACGTCCAGCAACAGGTCAACCAGCGGGTCGGGCAGCAGGTTGACTTCGTCGACATACAGCACGCCGCCATCGGCGTGGGCCAGCACTCCAGGGGAAAACTGCGCTTTGCCCTGGCCCAGCGCTGCGTCGAGGTCCAGCGTGCCGACCAGGCGCTCTTCGGTCGCGCCCAGCGGCAAGGTGACAAAGGGTGGCTGCTGCTCGGCGCTGCCGAGCAGGTCTGCCAGGCCACGGGCCAGGGTGCTCTTGGCCATGCCGCGCGGGCCTTCGATCAGCACGCCGCCGATCTTTGGGTCGATTGCGGTCAGGCACAATGCCAGCTTGAGCGCCTCGGCGCCGACCACGGCGGCCAGCGGAAACTGCATCGGTTCAGTCATTTCAGTGGTCTTCCTCACCTTCGAGCAACTGCTCCTCAAGTGCTTCACGGTAACTGCCGGGTTCCTCCCAGAGGCCGCGTTGCTGGGCCTCCAGCAAACGCTCGGTCAGGTCGCGCAGGGCCTCGGGGTTGTGCTCGCGCATGAATTCACGGGTCGCCGGGTCAAGCACATAGGCCTCGGCCAGCGCCTGATAATGATGGTCGTCGATCAGGTGCGTGGTGGCGTCGAAGGCGAACAGGTTGTCGACCGTCGCTGCCAGCTCGAACGCGCCTTTGTAGCCGTGGCGCTTGGCGCCGTCGATCCACTTTGGGTTCAGCGCCCGAGCACGGATAACTCGGTTGAGCTCTTCCTTGAGAGTGCGGATGCGTGGTCGGTCGACCTGGCTATGATCGCCGTGGTAACTCGCTACCGCCTCGCCGTGCAAGGTTTCGGCAGCGGCCAGCATGCCGCCCTGGAACTGGTAATAATCGTTGGAATCGAGCAGGTCGTGCTCGTGGTTGTCCTGATTCTGCAGCACTGCCTGCACCTGGCCCAGCCGCGTGGCGAACTGGGCACGGGCGGGCGTGCCCTCGTCACTGACGCCGTAAGCGTAGCTGCCGTAGTTGAGGTAAACCTCCGCCAGGTCCTTGCGGTCCTGCCACAGACGGCCGTCGATGGCGTTCTGCACCCCGGCTCCATAGGCACCTGGCTTGGCGCCGAACACCCGCCAACCAGCCTGGCGCGCAGCCTGCTCGGCTTCGATGCCTCTCTCGATCAGTGCCTGGCGCTCAGCCCGCACGCGGGCCGCCAGCGGGTTGAGGTGATCTGGCTCGTCCAGTGCCGCCACTGCCTGCACGGCGGCGTCGAACAGGCGGATCAGGTTACCGAACGCATCACGGAAGAAGCCTGACACACGCAGGGTGACGTCGACCCGTGGCCGGTCGAGCAAGCTCACCGGCAGGATCTCGAAGTCGTCGACGCGCTGGCTGCCGGTGGCCCACACCGGGCGTACGCCCATCAAGGCCATGGCTTGGGCAATGTCGTCGCCACCGGTACGCATGGTCGCGGTGCCCCAGACCGAAAGGCCGAGTTGGCGTAAATGATCGCCATGGTCCTGCAGGTGCCGCTCAAGAATCAGGTTGGCCGAGGCGAAGCCCAGTCGCCACGCAGTGGTAGTGGGTAAGTTGCGCACATCGACGGTGTAGAAATTGCGCCCAGTCGGCAGCACATCAAGCCGGCCGCGGCTCGGTGCGCCACTGGGGCCTGCCGCGACGAAGCGCCCAGCCAGTGCCGCGAGCAGGCCCTCGAGCTCGGCGCCGCCACAGCTGTCGAGGTTTGGCGCGACAACCGAGAGCAGCTCTTCAAGTACCTGTGCCACGCCCTGCCATTGTTCTTCGGTGGGCAGCTTCAGGTTGCCGGCCAGCGCTTGTTCAATCAACGTCAACGCCAGTTGTTCAAGGCGCTCGCGCGTATCACCGTGGGTGCGCCAGGCCGCGTCGGCCAGTGCCTGCAACATGGCCGGCCGTGGCCCTTGCCAAGGCTGACCGAGGTCGCAGTCGAGCGGATCGAAACCGAGCTCGAAGGCTTTGCCCAGAGCACGAATCAGGCTGGCGTTGCCGCCTTTGCCGTCACCGCGCTCGACCCGCAGCAACGCCAGCAGCGTATCGCTGCGCAGGCGGCCTTGCGGCGATTGGCCGAACACGTGCAAACCATCGCGAATCTGCGACTCTTTCAAGTCGCACAAGTAGGTATCCAGGCGCGGCAGCCACACTGCAGCATCATCCAGCTGACCTTCAAGCTGCAGCTCTCGGTCGATATGGTTGGCCTTGACCAGCGCCAGAATGTCGCGCTGCAGCTCCTGCGCACGGCGCGGATCAAGCAGCTGGGCTTCGTAGTATTCGTCGGCCAGCTGTTCGAGGTCGCGCAGCGGGCCGTAACTCTCGGCGCGGGTCAGCGGCGGCATCAGGTGGTCGATGATCACCGCCTGGGTGCGGCGTTTGGCCTGGGCGCCCTCGCCCGGATCGTTGACGATAAACGGGTAGATGTTCGGCATCGGCCCCAGCAGCGCGTCGGGCCAGCACTGCGCCGACAGACCGACGCCCTTGCCTGGCAACCACTCGAGGTTGCCATGCTTGCCGACATGAATGACGGCGTCCGCTGCATAAGCGTGGCGCAGCCAGAAGTGAAAGGCCAGGTAGCCATGCGGCGGAACCAGATCCGGGTCGTGGTACACCGCACTGTGGTCAACCTGATAACCGCGCGCCGGTTGGATACCGACGAAGGTCTGCCCAAAGCGCAGGCCCGCTACCATCAAGCGGCCGCTGCGGCACATCGGGTCTGTTTCAGGGGCGCCCCAGCGGGCGAGCACGGCCGCCTGGTTTTCTGCCGGCAGCTGAGCGAACGCGGCCTGGTAGTCGGCCAGGCTCAGGCTCTGCGCGCATGGGCGCTGATCGAGGTTGTCGAGGTCGTTGGTCACGCCACCGAGCAAGTGCTGGATCAGCGCGGTGCCGGTGGCCGGCAGCTCGTCCAGCGGATAACCCGCAGCGCGCATCGCCTCAAGGATGTTCAAGGCCGCCCCCGGCGTGTCCAGGCCGACACCGTTACCAATCCGGCCATCGCGGGTCGGATAGTTGGCGAGGATCAGCGCGACACGCTTTTGCCCATTCGGCAAGCGCGCCAGCGCGACCCAGCGACGGCCCAGCTCGGCGACGAAGTCCATGCGTTCCGGGTGGGCGCGATAGCACACCACATCCGCCTGGCTGCGTTCACTGCGCCAGGCCAGGTCCTTGAAGCTGACCGGCCGGGTGATGATTCGCCCGTCCAGCTCCGGCAACACGATGTGCATGGCCAGATCGCGGCCGCCGAGGCCCTGCTCGCTGGTTTCCCAGCCCAATTGATTGTCCTGCGCGCAGATCGCCTGCAACACCGGTACATCCCGGCGCAGCGGCCGCGCGTTGGGGCGCTCGGGGCTGGACAAGGCAAAGCCAGTGGTGTTGATCACCACCTCGGCCTGGACCTCATCCATCCACGCTTCAACCTGATCGAGACAGGCCCGCTCTTTGAGGCTGGCTACAGCGATCGGCAACGGGTTGAGCCCCGCCATCTGCAGCCGCTGACAGAACACGTCGATGAACGCGGTGTTGGCCGCCTGCAGGTGCGAGCGGTAGAACAGCAGCGGCGCCACCGGCAGCGCAGGATCCCAGTCGGCGTACCAGTCCGGCAACTGCGCACTGGCCTTGGCTGGGTGGTAGACCACGGTACGGGCCAGCGCTTCCGGCTCCTGCCAGGCATAGTCGCGCTGGAACCACAGGTTGCCCACGCAGTTGAACAGATTCAGCGCGTTGGCCTTGCCGCCCTGGCGCAGGTAGTGCCACAGGCGCTCGGCCTGGTCGCTGCTGACCGTGCTCAAACCGGTGAGCTCGGGGTCAGGCCGATCATCGCCCGGGACCATGATCACCTGAACACCGCGCGCCGCCAGCTCGACCAACTGCTCGATGCCGTAGCGCCAGTAGCCAACGCCGCCGTGCAGTGATACCAGGATCAACTTTGCATGGCGCAGCACCTGGTCGACATACAGGTCGACCGAGGCATGGTTTTGCACCTGCATGGGATTGGCCAGGCGCACGCTGGGGTAGTCGCCAGGCAGCTGTTCCGCGGTTTCGGCCAGCAGCGCCAGGTGCGAGTCACCGCTGCACAGAATGACCAGTTCGGCGGCAGTCTGGCCGAGGTCGGCAATACTGTCGTCCGGGACAAAACCACCGGGCTGGGTGCGCAACAGGTGCATGGATCAGGCTTCCAGAGCCTGACGCAGACGGGCTTCGAGCTGAATGGCGTCAAGCTCCTGGCCAATCAGTACCAGGCGCGTGATGCGCGCCTCGTCAGCGCCCCAGGCCCGGTCGAAATGCTTGTCGAAGCGGGTCCCTACGCCCTGGATCAGCAGACGCATCGGCTTGCCCGGGATGGCTGCAAAGCCTTTCACGCGCAGGATGCCAAACTCCACTACCAATTGGTTGAGGGCCGCCAGCAGCAAGCGCTCATCGGCCTCTGGCAAATCCAGCGAGATCGAGTCGAAGGCATCATGGTCGTGATCGTCATGATCATCGTCGTCATGGTGGCTGTCATGATGAGTTCGGCGCCCATCAATGTGCGCTTCCGATTCGGCACCCAGGCCCAGCAGCACATCCAGCGGCAGGCGGCCGCTGCTGGCTTCGATGACCTTGACCGCCGGCGGCAGCTCTTCGGAGACTTCGGCGCGAACCTTGGCCAGGCCTTCGGCGTCGATCAGGTCGGCCTTGTTCAGCACCACCAGGTCAGCGCTGGCCAGCTGGTCGGCAAACAGTTCGTGCAGCGGCGACTCATGATCAAGGTTCGGGTCGAGCTTGCGCTGGGCATCGACCTGGTCTGGGAACGCTGCGAAGGTACCGGCAGCCACTGCCGGGCTGTCGACCACGGTGATCACCGCATCGACCGTGCAGGCGTTGCGGATTTCTGGCCACTGGAAGGCTTGCACCAGCGGTTTGGGCAAGGCCAGGCCGCTGGTTTCGATCAGGATGTGGTCCAGATCGCCGCGACGTGCCACCAGCTCACGCATGACCGGGAAGAACTCTTCCTGCACGGTGCAGCACAGGCAGCCGTTGGCCAGCTCGAAGACACGCCCGTAGGCTTCTTCTTCGGTGCAGCCGATGGTGCATTGTTTGAGGATTTCGCCGTCGATACCGAGCTCGCCGAACTCGTTGACGATCACCGCGATGCGCCTGCCCTGGGCGTTGTCGAGCATGTGCCGCAGCAACGTGGTTTTGCCCGAGCCGAGGAAGCCGGTGACGATGGTGACGGGGAGTTTGGCCAGTGTTTTCATGGATGCGTGTGCCCTTGGCAGAATGGCGCGGGCATGCAGGACGAGCGCCGCAGGCTGTCACAGCCGGGCTTGTTCGCCTCCGGATCACCCCGCCCGGATTAAAGTCGAAATCGTCTCGAGGCAGGTCTCCTGGCTTGCACCGCACCGGCGCCGGGCCGGTTGGATGACGCCTTCCCGCGCAAGGCGCAGTGGCTGTGTCGATCCTGATCAGTGCTTACAGTTGCGGGGGCAGCCGCGGCTTGACCGCGTTCCCGTCTTAGCTCCGGCCACGCCGGAGAACCTCGAAGCAGACAAGGCTACGCACCCCGGCGGCAAGCTGCAAGCGGCTTTAGGGGCTGTCATCTGCCATATATAGGCGGCTGAATGCACGCTGGCGTGCAACTTGTCACTTGCAGCGCGCCGCTGCGGCATGGTTTGCTAGCGCCTTGCGTTCAGGTGCCCCCTATGGGGTGAAACGGGAAACCGGTGCGTCGCTGGCCTCAATGGAGAGCCCGACTACTCCGGTGCTGCCCCCGCAACGGTAAGCGAGCGAAGTGTCTTGACCACTGTGCCAGGCTGTAGGGCATGGGAAGGTGACGCTTTTCAAGGAGCCCTGCTCCTCCTCGTGAGCCCGGAGACCGGCCTGCGTAGTCGAATATCAACACCCCGCGGTGGGCGGGCGCTGTCGCATTGCCCTGGGCCATCCATGCCCGGGGCCGGTGCGCTTGCCCCCTGCCTATAACAAGCAGAGGATTGCGTCATGCCCATCACCAGTGCCAAACACAGCATCGCCACCCCCGTCAGCCTCAGTCAACGCCTGGTCATCGCCGTCGGCGCCAGCCTGGTTGGCCTGTGCCTGGTGTACTTCGCCGGTTTCTCGCACATCGAGGCGGTGCACAACGCAGCCCACGATACGCGCCACAGCGCTGCCTTCCCCTGCCACTGAGTAGACTCGCATGATCACGCGCATTGCCCGTACTGCAGGGTTCAGCGGCCTGCTCGCCGCCCTGCTGCTGACCCTGCTGCAAAGCTTCTGGATCAGCCCGTTGATCCTCGAAGCGGAAACCTTCGAGAGCCCAGCGCCGGCTGCCCAGCATGAGCATGGCGACAGCGCCGTTGCTGCCCACGAGCACAGTGCCGAAGCCTGGGCGCCTGAAGACGGCTGGCAGCGCGTGCTGGCCACCACCGGCGGCAACCTGGTGGTTGCAGTCGGCTTTGCCTTGATGCTGGCAGCGCTGTACAGCCTGCGCGAACCCAACCGGGTCGCCACCGGAGCGCTGTGGGGCCTGGCCGGTTTTGCCGTGTTCTGCCTGGCGCCAACGCTGGGCTTGCCGGCAGAGCTGCCGGGCACGGCGGCAGCCGACCTTGGCCAGCGCCAGACCTGGTGGATCGGCACTGCGGCCGCAACTGCGGTCGGCCTGGGCCTGATTGTGTTTGCCCAGCATTGGCTGCTGAAGGTAGTCGGCGTACTGCTGTTGGCGCTGCCACACGTGATCGGCGCGCCGCAGCCGAGCGTGCATGAAAGTCTTGCGCCTGAAGCCCTGGCAACCCAGTTCAAGATCGCCTCGTGGCTGACCAATGCCGCCTTCTGGATTGCCCTGGGCTTGCTCAGTGCGTGGTTGTTCCGCCGCTCGCGGCAGGCTTGATGTCTGAGCCGCTACCCGCCGTGTATGTCGGCGTTGGCTGCCGCAAGGGCTGCCCCGCCGACCTGCTTGAAGCGCTGCTGCAACAAAGTCTGGCCAGCCTTGGCTTAACCCTGCATGCAGTGCAGGGCATCGCCAGTATCGAGCTGAAAGTCAGCGAGGCCGGCCTGCATCAACTGGCCGATCGCCTGCAACTGGCGCTGCAGTTTTTTCCCGCAGAGCAGTTGCAGCGTTTTGCCCCACAGCTCAGCCAGCACTCCGCTACAGCCTTCGCCCACAGCGGCTGCTGGGGCGTAGCCGAAAGCACCGCCCTGGCCTTGGCCGCGCGTGCTCACGGCAGCGCGCGGCTGGTGCTCACCCGGCAAACGTTGGCGGGCGCTACCCTCGCCCTCGCCAGTGCTGGATAATCGCCTCCATTTTATTTGCAAGGATTTGCCATGACGGTCTACTTCATCGGCGCCGGCCCGGGCGATCCGGAACTGATCACGGTCAAAGGCCAGCGCCTGATCCGGCAGTGCCCGGTGATCATCTACGCGGGCTCGCTGGTCCCCGCCGCAGTGCTCGAGGGCCACAGCGCCGAAACTGTCATCAACAGCGCCGAACTGCACCTTGAGCAGATCATCGACGCCATGCACAGCGCGCATGCGCTAGGCCACGATGTGGCGCGGGTGCACAGCGGTGACCCGAGCCTGTATGGCGCCATCGGCGAGCAGATCCGTCACTTGCGCGAGTTGGGCATCGACTACCAGATCATCCCTGGGGTAACGGCAACGGCGGCCAGCGCCGCGCTGCTGGGTTGTGAACTGACCCTGCCGGGCATCGCCCAAACGGTGATCCTCACTCGTTACGGCGACAGCTCGCCGATGCCCGCCGGCGAGCAACTCGGCGATCTGGCCCGGCATGGCAGCACCCTGGCGATCCACCTCGGCGTCAAGCACCTGCCACGGATCGTCGCAGAGCTGCTGCCGCATTACGGCGCTGACTGCCCGGTTGCGGTCATCCATCGCGCCACCTGGCCGGATCAGGACTGGGTCAAAGGCACGCTGGCGGACATCGTCGAACTCACCAGTACACGGGATTTTCGGCGAACTGCGCTGATCCTGGTCGGTCACGTACTTGGGGATACACCGTTCGCCGAATCAGCCCTGTATCGCGCCGGCCATGCTCACCTGTATCGCCCCGGCAACGGCTGATTGCCAGCGCCGCCAGCGCGGAGCAGACTCGACCTACCTTGTTGCTATCGGAGCCACGCCCATGCTGGAACTACGCCCCAACTGTGAATGCTGCGCCGTCGAACTGCCCGGCGACAGCCCGGATGCAATGATCTGCTCGTTCGAATGCACGTATTGCCGTAGCTGTGCCGAACAACGTCTGCACGGACGCTGCCCGAACTGCGCTGGTCAGCTGCAAAGCCGGCCGACCCGCGTTGGTAACGCACTGAGCAACAACCCCGCCTCAACTAAGCGCGTCATCAAAGACCACGCGCCCTGCGCCTGATTCCTACCGCCGGCAGGCCGGAAGGCCTGCCGCATCCTGATTGTTACCGTATTTTTTGTAGGAATTTTCCTCAGAATCACCTGGTTTGTTCATCACGCATATACTCGGCATTATCATGGACTGAGAATCGACGTATCTTGCGCGCTGCCTGAGGTTTGCGGATCAACCCTCAGCTACGTTCCTGTGTGATTCAGGCAACGGACCCTCTTCACCACAGGAGCTAGCAATGACAACCGTGATGCTGGTCGATGACCACCCAATCGTTCTAACGGCTGTACGCATGCTGCTTGAGCGCGAACGTTTTCGAGTCATTGGCACCGCCGAAGATGGTAAGGAAGCCGTGGAACTGGCCCGCAAACTCTCACCCCAGGTAGTGATCGTTGACATCGGCCTGCCCGAGCTGGACGGCATGGAGGTGATCAAGCGCCTGCAGCTGCTGGACCCACCACCCAAGATCATGGCCCTGACCGGGCAGCCTGCCGACCTCTACGTCAGGCGTTGCCTGGACGCCGGGATTGGCGCTTTCGTCAACAAGAACGAAGACATCGAGTCGGTGGTATTCGCCCTCAAGGCACTGATCAAGGGCTACTCGACCTTTCCGCAAATGTCGGTCAACAGCAATTCGCTGGAGTCTGAAAACGCCCGACTGGACAGTTTGTCCAACCGTGAAATGGAGGTACTGCGCAGGCTGGCTCGGGGCGAAAACAACAAGGCCATTGGCGAGTCCATGAACCTTAGCGCCAAGACCATCAGCACCTACCGCGGACGCATCATGGAGAAGCTCAAGTCGGAGTCGCTGGTGGAAATGATCGATCTGGCCAAGCGCAACAGCGTCAACTGAAGCTTTACGCCATGACCGGTCTGCGCACACTGCTACTCCTGATCAGCCTTAGCGGCGCGTCTGCGGCCGTGCTCGCTGACAGTCAGCCCCGGCAGTTGCTGGCACGCTCGAGCAGCGCTGCTGCTCCACTGGACCTTGCCGTCGATGACCGCGAGTGGCTGAACCAGCACAAGGTACTGGTACTCGGCAGCTCGGGGCCGGATTACCTGCCTTTTGAAATCAATATCACCCCAGCCGATCATGAAGGGCTCAATGCTGACTATGCCGGCTTGATCAGCGAGCAGTTGGGCATAGCCGTTCAAGTGCAGCGCTTTGACAGCCGCGAACAGGCGATCAAAGCCTTGCAGGACGGGCAAATCGATCTGCTGGGCAGTTCCAACGCAACCGAAGCCAGCAATGCCGAGCTTACCTTGAGCCAGGCATATGCAGACGACCTGCCGGTGATCGTCGCTCGACAGGACCAGGACAAGGCCGTGCGCCACGGCGATGACCTGGCCGGGCTGCGGCTGGCGATGGTCGACCATTACCTGCCGGCCAGTACGGTCAAGGCCCAGTATCCGCAGGCACAGCTGCAACTTTATCGCTCGACCTTGAGCGGCTTGTCTGCGGTCGCCATGGGCGACGCCGACGTCTACCTGGGCGACGCCATCAGCACCGACTACCTGATCGGCAAGAGCTACCAAGGCCAGGTGCGCATCGACCATTTTTCGGCGCTGCCCGGCGGCTCGTTCGCCTTCGCCACGCGCCGCGACAACTCGCGCCTGCTCAGGTTGCTCAACCAGGCCCTGAGCCGCATCAGCGACAGCGAGCGGCTGAACATTCTGCGGCGCTGGAGCAGCGGCAATACCAGCCTCCTGCTCCAGCGCCTGAACACCCCGCTGACCCCTGCCGAACAACACTGGATCGAACATAACCGCAGCGTCAAGGTGCTGGTCACGCCGTCCCTGGCGCCGCTGACCTTCGACGACGCCGAGCAACGCCCGAGCGGGATCGCCCCCGATCTGCTCAAGCAGATCAGCTTGCGCACCGGGCTGGATTTTCAGATCAGCGAAGTGGATGCCGTCCAGGAAATGGTTGACCAACTGCTGCGGGGCGAGGCGCAAATGATCGGCGCGATCGGTTACGGCAGCGAGCGCGCGGCACGCTTGCGCTTCACTCGCCCCTACCTGGTCAGTCCGCGGGTGCTGGTAACCCGCGCCGGCAACCCCGCCAGCACTCCGGCGGCATTGATCGACAACCGCCGGATCGCAGTAGTACGTGGCTCTCCGCAGGGTGCACTGGTGCAGCGCCAACATCCACAGGCGAAGCTGGTGGAAGTCGATTCACCACTGGGGCTGATGGAAGCGGTGGCCAACGGTGAAGCAGAAGTCGCCTTGAGCAGCCATATCAATGCGCGCTATTACATAGATCATGTGTTCAATCATCGCCTGCGCATTGCCGCCTTGTTTGGCGAGGAACCGGCGATGGCTGCCTTCGCCATGGCTGCCAATCAGCCTGAGCTGCATGCGATTGTCGACAAGGCGCTGCTGAGCATACCGCCCGACGAATTGGATCAACTGGTCAACCGATGGCGCAACACCACCCTGGTCAGTGACAGCCCGTGGCGCAATTATCGCAGCCTGGCCCTGCTGATGCTGGTTCTCGGCGGCGTGCTGCTGGCCGGTGTCGTGTTCTGGAACACCTATCTGCGCAAGCTGATCCAGCAGCGCACCGAGGCCCAACGGGCGTTGCAGGCGCAACTGCTCCTCAGTCGGGGCCTGCTTGAGCAGCTACGCCAGGCCAAGGACGCTGCCGAGCAGGCCAGTCAGGCTAAAAGCACCTTCCTGGCCACCATGAGCCACGAGATTCGCACGCCAATGAACGCGGTTATCGGCTTGCTGGAGCTGGCCCTGGAAGATGGCGCTCGCAGCGACCCATTGACCTTGCAGACTGCCCACGATTCCGCGATTGGTCTGCTTGAGCTGATTGGCGACATCCTCGACATCTCGCGCATCGAAGCTGGCCACATGACCCTGACACCGGTGCCGACCGATCTGATCGAACTGGTCCGTGCCAGCTTGCGCGTATTTGACGGCAATGCCCGGATCAAACGCCTGCAACTGCGCAGCGAGCTGCCTGAGCAGCCACTCTGGGTGCTGATCGATCCGCTGCGTTTCAAGCAGGTCCTGGCCAATCTTCTGAGCAATGCGATCAAGTTCACCGACCGCGGCGAGATCCTCGTCAGCCTCACCTGCGCGCCGGCCTCGGCAGAGCTGCTGCAACTGACCTTATGCGTGCAAGACAGTGGCGTGGGTATCAACCCCGTCAACCAGGCGCGCCTGTTCAACAGCTTTGCCCAGGTCGACGGCCCACGCGCCCAGCAAGGTGCAGGGCTGGGTCTGGTGATCAGTCGCAGCCTGGCCCAACTGATGGGCGGCACGCTGCAGCTGCAAAGCGTCGAGGGCCTTGGCACGCGCGTCGAGGTCAGACTGGCGCTGCCCAGCGCAACGCCTGCATCGCAGCCGCAGATCAGCGAGGCCACCCAGCAGCAACCCGGCCAACCTCTGCGCATTCTGGTGGTCGACGACTACCCGGCCAACCTGCTGTTGCTCGATAAACAACTGAACAGCCTCGGTCATCAGGTGACGTTGGCTGAAAACGGCCAACTGGCCCTGACCAGCTGGCAAGCGGGCGAGTTCGATCTGGTTATCACCGACTGCAGCATGCCGGTCATGGATGGTCATGAGCTCAGCCGCAGCATTCGTGCGCTGGAACGCGCAAGTGGCCAGCCTGCCTGCACCATCATCGGCGTTACCGCCAACGCGCAGGCCGAGGAGCGCGTCCGCTGCCTGGACAGCGGCATGAACGACTGTCTGTTCAAACCGATCGGGCTGCATACCCTCAAGGCGCACTTGCCGCGCTGCGCATTGAATCCGCCAACTCCGCGCCCAAGCGGATTCGACATCGATCAGTTGCGTAATTTGACCCAAGGTGACGAGCAACTGATCAGACGTCTGCTCGAGCAACTGGCACGCAGTGCCGCCGAAGACCTGGCCGCCCTGCACGCATTGGGAGCAAACCCGCCGAGCGCTGCGCTACGCGACCTTGCGCATCGCATCAAGGGCGGCGCGAAAATGCTCAAGGTGCGCGGGGTCGTACGCGACTGCGAGACACTCGAGCAGGCCTTGGCCTCGGACCAACCCAGCGCAGCCGCCCGGGAGCAATTGCAGGCAAGCCTGCACACCCTGCTAGGTGAACTGCGCGCTGGGCTCAATGCAATTGCAGAGTCGAACTGATCTGACCGATCGCATCGACAACGTGCCGCGAGCCTTGCTGAATCTCCAGAATGACCGTGCCCGCCTCGTTGACCAACTGCACGCCGCGCCCTGTGTGCGACAAGCTCGATTGCATGCTGGCGACCGCAGTCAGTGACAAGTCGTGGTTCTGCCTGACCACATCGACGATCTCCAGGGTGGCCTTGCTGGTGCGTGCAGCCAGATTACGTACTTCATCGGCTACCACAGCGAAACCACGGCCATGCTCACCGGCGCGCGCCGCTTCGATTGCGGCGTTGAGTGCCAGCAGGTTGGTCTGGTCGGCAATGCCGCGAATGGTCAATACAATCTGGCCGATGATCTCCGACTGCTTGCTGACAGCGTCGATGGTCCGCGCAGCGTCGCTCAGCTCCTGAGAGATTTGTTCGATCACCTGCACGGTCTGCTGCACCACCTCGCTGCCTTTACGCGCGCAGGCGTCAGTCTGCACGGAGCTGGCGTGGGCGGCATCGGCGGCGCTTTGCTGAGTGCTGACTTGGGCGGTGATGTCGCTGGCGAACTTGACCACTTTGACCAACCGGCCCTTGTTATCGAAGATCGGGTTGTATGAAGCCTCCAGATAGACAACCTGCCCTTGCTTGTTGATTCGCTCGAAACGGTGCGAATGGTACTCGCCGCGGTTAAGCGACGCCCAGAACTCGCGGTATTCGGCCGACTCACGCTCATGGGCGAGGCAAAACAGTCCATGATGACGGCCCACCACTTCTTCGAGGCGGTAGCCCATGGTTCGCAAGAAGTTGGCATTGGCAGTCAGTACCCGCCCCTCTGGTGTGAATTCGATCACTGCCATGGATCGGCCGATCGCCTGCAGCAGGGCTTCGCTTTCGTGCTCGTCGTGGATTCGCTGAGTGATGTCAGAGGCGACCTTGATCACACTGGTGACGCGCTGTTGCTCATCCAGCACGGGCATGTAACTGGCTTGCAGCCAGACCTCGCGGCCAGCCTTGTCGACGCGCTCGAAGGTACCGCTGATGGCCTCGCCTCTGCCCAGCGCTTGCCACAATTGCTGGTAGGCCGGGCTTTTGGCGTACTCCGGATCGCAGAACAGGCGATGATGCTTGCCCGCGATCTCCTGGGCGCTATAGCCCAATGCCTGGCAGAATTTATCGTTGGCGGCAATGATAGCGCCGTCGGCGGTGAACTCGATCATGGCCATCGACCGACTGATCGCGGCCAGTCTGGCCTCCATCCCCACCAAGGCCTGATGACAGCGCTGGATTTCGACGATATCGGATTTGCGATGGTAATCGAACATGACGCCGGGCTCCTTGCATGGACGGGGTGCCCTCAGCATAGATCGCCGGCGAAACGGCGCAAGCCCGCTGATATCACCTTACAATTATCCGCTTCAGGAGCTTTCCCGAACCATCAGCTCAAAGCCCAGATCCTGACGCGTGGCGCTCACCCGCTTGCCATCGAGCATCGCCAGCAGCGCTTGCGCCGCGGCCCGACCAACGGCAGCACGCGGGGTCCGGATCGAGGTCAACGGCGGCACCATGTGGGCAGAACCTGGCAGGTCGTTGAAGCCGACCATGGCCACTCGTTGCGGCACTGCGATGCCTTGGCGCAGGGCCTGCAGGACTGCGCCCTGCGCAAGGTCATCGTTACAGAAGAACACCCCGTCGACCTCCGGCGCCTGTGCCATCAAGCGGCTGAACAGTTCGCCGCCAAGACCAATTGACGAGGGCTGTGCGGCCAGCAGCTCCAGTTCGGGCGCTTGCAATCCGGCCTCAAGCAACGCTTGGCGAAAGCCTGCGGCGCGCTGCATTACCCGCGGGTCGAGCTGCGCGGCAATAAACGCCAGCCGCCGTCGACCCCGCTCGATCAAATGGCGGGCGGCAGCGTAGCCTGCCTGCTGCTGAGAGAACCCTACAGACACCGCATCTGCCTGCTCACCCAGCTCCATCATGTGCACACAGGGCACTCGGCTGGCAGCCAGCAAATGGCGCGAACCTTCGGTGCGATCAAAGCCGGTCAACAGCACGCCACAGGGCTGATAGGCGAGGTAGTTGCGGATCAGGTTCTCTTCTTCATCAACGTCGTAGTGATAGTTGCCGATGAGCACTTCGAGACCGCGCGGCCGCATCACTGCGTGGATCGCTTCGAGGGTATCGATGAACAGCTGGTTGGACAGCGATGGGATCAATACCACCACCGAATGGCTGCGCGCCGAGGCCAGCGCGCGGGCTGCCGGGTTGGCGATGTAACCCAGGGTGGCCGCCGCAGCGAGGACCTTTTCGGCCAGTTCAGGGGCAACGGTGGCGACACCGCGCAACGCCCGCGAGGCCGTGATCGGTGAAACGCCGGAGAGCCTGGCGACTTCTGCCAGGGTGGGACGACCAGTAGTGCGGGAGCCGGTGCGTGACATGGGTGTTGTAATTTTACTACTTGCCAAGGGTGGGGAACGGCCACTAAGGTAGCGCTGTCCCAGGACACAGGCAATGTAATCTTTATCAATTGCCCTGCGTCGAGCGACCATACTGCGTTAGACAAGACCAATAACATCCGGGAGGGTGGCGCCCACACATCGACGTCCATGTCGAGACAGCGCTATCTTACCTGCAGGAGGTACTGATGAACTCTCCCCTGTCCGCGATCGTGGTGATGGGTGTAGCAGGCTGCGGCAAGAGCTGCATCGGCGCTGCCATTGCCGCCCGCAGTGGCGGTCGGCTGATCGAAGGCGATGCTTTCCACCCCGCTGCCAATATCGAAAAAATGAGCGCTGGCGTGCCGCTCGATGATGCCGACCGTGCCGGTTGGCTGGTGCTGCTCGGCCAGGAGCTACAGGCCACGCTCAAGGCCGGCGAACGACCAATCCTGACCTGCTCTGCCTTGAAGCGCCGCTATCGCGATGCATTGCGTGAAGCGGTGCCTGAGCTAGGCTTCGTGTTCCTCGAGCTGACCCCTGCCGAGGCCGAGAAGCGCGTGCTGGCCCGTCCTGGCCACTTCATGCCTGCCAGCCTTATCGAAAGCCAGTTTGCCGCCCTCGAATCCCCTCGTGGCGAGCCACTGACCTTGGCGCTGGACGCTACCCGGCCGGTGGCCGCGCTGGCCGAAAGCGTACATGACTGGTTAAAGCCCTGCGGTGAGCGGGCATTGGCGCGAATCGCCTGAGCGGCGGTTTACCAGCTCACCAAAGACAGCGCTGTCTCGACGTTAAAAAGCACCAGAAGTTCCATAACGCTACGCCTAACAACAAAGACAAAACCGAGGCTCATTAATCATGTTCGGACTGGCTACCGATACGTTCCTGCTACTCGATGCCCTGGTGACCATCATCGGGCTCATCCTGCTGATCACCCACTTCAAGGTGCATCCTTTTGTTGCGCTGACGCTGGCTGCGGGCTTTCTCGGCCTGACCTCGGGCATGCCCGTGGCCAAGGTCATGAAGTCGTTTCAGGACGGCTTTGGCGGCGTGCTTGGCTTTGTCGGCATCGTGCTTGCACTGGGCACCATGCTCGGCAAACTGATGGCCGACTCCGGCGGCGCTGACCAGATCGCGCAGACTCTGATCCGCGCCTTCGGCAAACAGAAGGTGCACTGGGCCATGATGTTCGCCGCATTTCTGGTGGGCATCCCGCTGTTCTTCGAAATCGGCTTTGTGCTGCTGATCCCGCTGGTGTTCATCGTAGCCCGACGCACCGGGGTATCCTTGGTCAAGATCGGTATTCCGCTGCTGGCAGGCCTGTCCGTCGTGCATGGGCTGGTGCCGCCGCATCCAGGCCCGTTGCTGGCGATCGGCATTTTCAATGCCGACATCGGCAAGACCATCTTCTACGGTTTGCTGGTAGCGCTGCCGACGGCAATCATCGCCGGCCCGCTGTACGGCAATTTCATCTCGCGTTACATCCCGGGCAACCCGTCACAAGAGCTGATGGACCAGATTGCTCGCGAGTCCGACCAGCGCAACCTGCCAAGCTTCAGCATCACCCTGATCACCGTGCTGTTGCCGGTAGTGCTGATGCTGCTGAAGACGTTTGCTGATGTGGTGCTGCCCGCTGAAAACATCGTGCGCCAGTGGATGGACCTGATCGGCCACCCGATCACCGCCCTGCTCGCGGCGCTGCTGCTGGCGTTCTACACCTTCGGCGCGGCGCGCGGCTTCAACCGTCAGCAGATCATGAAGATGCTTGACCAGAGCCTGGCCCCCACCGCCGCCATCGTGTTGATTGTCGGCGCTGGCGGCGGCTTCAAGCAGATGCTGGTGGACACTGGTGTGGGCAACGTCATCGGCCAGATGGCGGTGCAAGCGCAGATATCGCCAATCATGCTGGCCTGGTTGGTGGCGGCGGTCATCCGGATCGCCACAGGCTCGGCAACGGTAGCGACCATCACCGGCGCTGGTATCGTTGCACCGGTGATCGCGCTGGTGCCCGGGGTCAACCGTGAGCTGCTGGTGCTGGCCACCGGCGCCGGTTCGCTGATTCTGTCCCACGTCAACGACGCCGGTTTCTGGCTGGTCAAGCAGTACTTCAACATGACCGTAGCAGAAACGTTCAAGACCTGGAGCATGATGGAGACCATCCTGTCGGTGGTCGGCATCATCTTCATCATGTTGCTGGCGCAGTTCGTCTGACCGTTGGTCGGGATACTGGCACCTAGGGTGGGGTGTAAGGCTCAAGTGAGATGAGGGCCTTGCCGCGTGATCAACGTCTGTTCCGCGGCAAGGCTGGCACTTTATCCACGCAAAGGAGCTTGCCCATGAAACGCTTCCTGCTGCTTGCCGTCGTGCTCGCAACGCCTTTGGCCATGGCCGCCGGTACAGGCCCGACCTACCCCGACGACCCGCATAACAGCGCGCCCAAGCCTGGCGCGGACAGCACGCTCAACCCTATCGAAACACCCATGCCACGCAACACTGACCCTCGCCTGAACGGCAATGATCCAGACAGCCCTCCTGCCAGCCAGAGCAACGATCACAAACTACCGGGCATGGGTACTCCCGACGCTCCCGTGGGCACTGGCCAGGGATCTGGCAGCAGTAACCCTCAGCCTTGAAATGACGCTTACCCGACGATGGCTCCCGGCGAATGCTGGCCAGATCGTAGGCAACTGATGACCCTCGCCTGGTAACGCGTGGCCTCAAGCGTTACCCCTCCTCCGCCCTCTAGGGCACGTCTGCGCGCTTGAGCTTCCTCACTTAACTCAGCGCTCAACTCCAAGTAGAGCCTTTCCTGCTTATCCGCAGATGGCGCCCGGGGCTTAATCCCGGCACCACCTGAGGACCACCGTCGCGCTTGTTTGCAGCAGTCCGTGACGGGTGTTCAAGGGACTTCGTAGCGAGGTGCCCAATGAAAATCACTTTCCGAATGTGCCACAGGTTGCACTCATCGCTTGCTCAGCCGTGCGTGCTGCTCGCGCTGTGTGCGGTGCTTTACGGCAACGCAGCCCGTGCCAGCCTCGAACCCGTGTTGGAGGCACGCATGACTGTCTGCACGGCACACCTGCAAAGCGTGGAAGAGCTGATGATTAGCCGTATTCAGCACATCGAAAACAGTGTCGGCGGTGAGCTCAGGCGCTTGCCTGAGCTGGAGGCCGCACGCGGGCGTCTGCAGCGACAGCTGCAACAGGAACGCCAGCGCAACCAATCCCTACCGTGGCGACCTGAACACGACCAGGCTCTGCGCGGCATCAGTAACGAGATAGCGGCTGTCCAATACTGCATTGCCATCGGCCGCTCGGCCGAGCGCCAGATCGCAGCAGTCAAGTCGCTGTTGGCCTCGTCACGCGAAACCAGGCAGAGCATTACCCACGACGTTGACGATTTCCTGTTTGCCGGCGACGAGTGCGCAGCAAACACGGCCAATCCGCGCAAATGCCAAGCCGATGCCCTTGCCCTGCTTGAGCCGCCTGCTCAAGCCAACCTGATCGCCGGCCGGCGTCTTCTGGAAAAAGCCTGGTCGCCTTTACGCGACCAAGGCGTGCGCTTCCCGACCTCCTGGGAAGTGGACTGCAGCCCCGATAACCCACCAAAAAGGCCATTACCATGAGCGAAGTCATTCCATTCATCAGCCGCAATGCTCGTATCGATAGCGCTATAAGCAGCCATATCGAAGCGCTGAGCACTGCCACACCGCTGCGCTTACCTGTCGAGCAGACTGCGCTGGTCGCCAACTATGTCGAGAAGATCGAAGGCACCTATGACACCAGTCGGGCCAAGCACGATACCGACCATGCCATCGACCTGCTCTACATCGCCTACAACACCACGCCCCAGGAGCAGGGAGACATCCGCGTCAGGATCGGCTCGATCATGAATGACTTGATCACCGCTCAGCAGGAGAGTGAGCGAGGCATCAAGAGCGCTATTCGCGTCGCCAATAGAATCGGCACTACCTTGCGCAACTGCCTACCCGACTGGCTTGACGTGAAGGAAGGCGGTGACCCGGAGCAAATCAAGGAATTCGTCACCGCTGATTTGCTGGCCATGGCCAACGAAATCACCCAAGCGGCAATTACCGTGCGCGACAGCCTTACCACGATCGCGGACAGATACGATGTCATCATCCGTAACACCGCCGAAGCGACCGCACGCAGCGAAGTCGCGCTAAGCGATACCATTCAGGCAGATAGCAAGCTGCAGAGCGAACTCGTCATCGCTAATGCTCGGCGCGAGATGCTCGAGGGTCTGGTCACCGACTTGCAGCAACAGGTTGCCCGCTATGAAAAGCTGGCGCAAGAATACGGATCACAGGCGAAGACCGCCGAGCAAAAATCGTTCTGGGCGTCGCTTTTGAAGACCGGCGCACAGATGCTGGGGGGGCTGCTGCCCATGATAGCCATGGGAGCTACCGGCGGCGCATCGGCCGTGATTGGCGGCGCCTCGATGGCAGCCGCAGCAGGGCTTGGCCAGCAGAACCAGGCAGATGGCCTGCACAAAGATATCCAGATGAAAAAAGCGCGCTCCGAGCTGCGTGCGGAGCAAACGCTGCTCAACGAGCAGCGTGACAAGTTGAAGTCCAACCTGGATGACTTGAGCAAGCGCAACGCCGACGCCGCTGATCCGGCCAAGGGTACCCTCGATGGCCGTATCAGCGATGTCCAGGCCGACCTTGAAAAGGTAGCCGCACGGCAAGGCGAACTCAGCCAGGAGCTGTCACAACTGGAGGAGGCGCTCAAAGCCATCGGCGAACATGCCGCATCGCTGAGTGATGAACAACGCAAACAAGCAGGTAATTTGCGCGACATGCAAATGCAGATGCTCGTTAAAGCCGAGGAGTACGAAAATACCCGCCGTGAGCAAGCTTCCGAGCTGGTAAACCTCACTGCCCTGCTTGCCGGCCAGCGGAACGAGAAACAGAACATCGAACTTGCCGTTCGATCGTTGAATCTGAGCGTGAGCGCACTCAAGCGGACCAAAGAGATCGTTGAAGAAATGGCGTTTTTCTTCAAATCATTTTCCGACTTCATGCAGGTCATCCTTGACCAGGCGACGGACCAGGTTTCCAGCTATGAGAGTGCCGGCAATAGCGCACGGCTGCGTGCCAATCGCCTGGCCCAGTTGGTCCGCTCTACCGACGAATTCTTTATCAGCCAGGCAGGACAGTGGCTGGCGGTTGGCGTGGTATCGGACCGATTTGCCCAGACTTTCAAGGATGGCTGGAGCAAACTCAACAAGCTGTCAGGCACGTACATTACTGGCCAGGAGCTGCCAGCGTATCTGGACCAGGCTTCTTTCACCCTGAAAATGATCATCGACGATCGTGAGAAGGCCAGTCATCAGCGCTTGGTCTACCTGGCCAGCTACCGCGACGAGTTGAGCGCTTGATCCCGCAGCGCTGATAGCCCGCTGGTAACCAACCCTACTGGTCGGCCCCTCGAGAGCCGACCAGTTGCTGCAGCCATGACTGATGGCGCTTGTGCCTTACGCCCTGACACCAAGCATGCCGCGCTCGACGATAAAGTCGATCACCGCTTGCAGCCCTTCGCCCTTTTTCAAGTTGCTGAACGTCCAGGGCCGCTCTGGACGCATGCGATTGGTATCACGTTCCATGACCTCAAGCGATGCGCCGACATAGGGCGCCAGGTCAGTCTTGTTGATCACCAACAAATCCGACTTGGTAATCCCTGGGCCGCCCTTGCGCGGAATCTTCTCGCCCTCGGCAACATCGATGACGTAAATGGTCAGGTCGGCCAGCTCGGGGCTGAAGGTAGCGCTGAGGTTGTCACCGCCGCTCTCGACGAAGATAACCTCAAGGTTACCGAACTTGCGCGCCAGTGCCTCCACCGCAGCCAGGTTCATAGAGGCGTCTTCGCGGATCGCCGTATGCGGACAGCCGCCGGTCTCCACGCCGACAATCCGCTCGGGCTCCAGGGCGCCGGCTTCGGTAAGAATGCGTTGATCTTCCTTGGTATAGATGTCATTGGTGACCACGGCGATCTGGTAGTGATCACGCATGGCCTTGCACAGGGCCTCGAGCAGCGCAGTCTTGCCGGAGCCGACCGGGCCACCGACACCGATGCGCAGGGGTTGCTGATAGCTTTGCATGTTGGCAGTCCTCAAGAACGGAACAAACGGGTGTATTGGGTTTCGTGACGCGACGAGGCGATGGCCAGCAGCGGCAGGCCGCCGCCCAACTGCTCGTCGTCCAGCTCCAGCGCCATGTCCAGCACCGCCGGCAGTTCGGCGGCCAGGTCGCGCAGTACGGTCTGCGCCGCCTGCTGGCCAAACGGCACCAGCTTGACGCCGGCCATGACCGCGCCTTCCAGCCAGGCAAAGCCGAGCCCCAGCGCCAGCTGGCGTATAGGAATTGCCCAGTGCACGGCGAGCCATGCCATCGCCCCTAACTGGGTGAGTTCAAGCTGCGGCCGCCAGGCAAGGTCTTGCCCGAGCTGCCAGCCGTCAAGAATGCGCGCCAGCGCGTAACCCCGCTGGCGCTCTTCAAGGCGCAGCTCGGCGGTCTCGCGATTGGCCAGGAGAAACTGACTCCAGTGCCCGAAAGCCTCGACGTCAGCACGCTCGCACGCGCGGTACAGGCGGGCCAGCAGCGGCCAGTCGAGATAACCGAGGGTGTCGTGCAACTGCTCACGCTGCCAGTTGCAGAAACCTTCGGTGGTGCTTACCCAGCCGGCCTCGACCGCCCATTCCAGCCCTTGCGAGTAGGTGAAGCCGCCCACCGGCAAGCCCGGGCTGGCCAGCTGCAGTAAACGCAGCAACGCCAGGTCGCTGCTCATCAGCCGACCAGCATGACAGCGGCCGACGCCAGCAGGCCGCCGCCACAGGCTTTCTGCAGCTTGGCGTGGCGGCGTAGCAGGCAACCGACGGTAAAGCCCGCGGCGAGCAACAAACCGCTGACGGTAACGAACCCGGCACTGAACAGCCAGAAGGCGCTTGGGGTTGCTTCCACGCCATGTGCCCAGCCGTGGAACAGCGCGAACAGCGGCATTGCCAGGGCCAGTAACACTTGCCGGCCAGGTACCAGCAACGCCGCTGCTGCCACCAATAGCGAGCCGACGATCATGCTTTCCATGCCCAGCACCCCACCGAACAGATGGCCAAACACAGCACCGGCAAACATCGCTGCCAGGGTTGCCAGCGGCAACAGCAGGTTGCGCCGGGTCAAGGCCGCCAGCACGCCGGTACCGAGCAACATCAGCAAGTGATCAAGGCCGGTCAACGGATGCAGCAGGCCATCGTGCAGCGGGCTGCTGTCATGACCGGGGTGCGCGAAGGCCGGTACGGCCACCAACAGCAGGGCAAGGGCGAGTGTCTTTTTCATCTGGGTTCCTTATTAGTGGGCAGCGGGCATACGCACGAAGGGGTGATCATTGCCGTGGGCATGGCTGTGTGGCGCACTCTGGTAAGCGCCGGCTTCAGGCTCGAACGGTGCCTGCTCGACCGTGACCTGCAGGCCAAGGCCACGGACCATGTCGTCCAGCACATAGTCATGCTGATAACGCAGCAGGCCGGCATCGATCTGCAACGGCACGTGGCGGTTGCCCAGATGATAGGCTGCCCGCGCCAGCAGCAACGGGTCGCTGCAGCGCACGGTCGAGACCGACTCGGCAGCAGCCAGCACGCGCACCAGGTGCACGCCGTCGGCATCGCCGAGTAGCTCGCCGCCACGCAGCAGGTGGCCACGCTCAAGCATCAGGCCGGCATCACGGCCATCGTCCAGAGTCACCCGCAGGCGGCTCTTGATCCGGCTATCGACACTCAGGGTCACGGTGCCGGTAATCGTCTGCTCGGCGCTGTCGGCGGCACTGATGCGCCGGTTGAGAACAATCATGGGTGCTCCTTCAAAACAGAAAATAGCGCTGCGCCAACGGCAGTTCGCTGGCTGGCTCACACACCAGCAGCTCGCCGTCGGCACGCACCTGATAGGTTTGTGCATCGACTTCGATCTGCGGTTGCAGCGTGTTCAGGACCATGTCGCGCTTGCGCACCTGGCGGCAGCCCTTGGCCACGCCGATCAGGCTCTGCAGGTTGAGCTGCTCGACCACGCCCTGATCGAGCGCTGCCTGCGACACGAAAGTCATGCGTGTGGCATGGCGAGCGGCGCCCAGTGCGCCGAACATCGGCCGGTAGTGCACAGGCTGCGGTGTTGGAATCGAGCCGTTGATATCGCCCATCGGCGCGGTGACGATCATCCCGCCCTTGATCACCAAGGCCGGTTTGACCGCGAAGAACGCAGGTTTCCAAAGCACCAGGTCAGCCAGCTTGCCGACTTCCAGCGAGCCGACTTCATGGGCGATGCCGTGGGTCACTGCCGGGTTGATGGTGTACTTGGCGATGTAGCGCTTGACCCGGAAGTTGTCACTGTAGTCGCTGTCGGGTGCCAGCGGGCCGCGGCGCAGCTTCATCTGATGGGCTACTTGCCAGGTGCGAATCACCACTTCGCCAACTCGGCCCATGGCCTGCGAATCGGACGAGGTCATGGCAAATGCGCCCATGTCATGGAGGATGTCCTCGGCGGCAATCGTCTCACGGCGAATGCGCGACTCGGCAAACGCTACGTCTTCGGCAATGCTTGGGTCGAGGTGATGGCAAACCATCAGCATGTCGAGGTGTTCGTCGACGGTATTGACGGTGTACGGCAAGGTCGGGTTGGTCGACGAAGGCAGCACGTTGGCCTGCCCTGCTGCGCGGATGATGTCCGGGGCATGGCCGCCGCCGGCGCCTTCGGTGTGGAAGGTATGAATGGTGCGGTCGCCGATAGCGGCAAGAGTGTCTTCGATACAGCCCGATTCATTGAGTGTGTCGGTGTGGATCGCGACCTGGATGTCCATCTCTTCGGCCACGCTCAGGCAGCAGTCGATCGCAGCCGGAGTCGATCCCCAGTCTTCATGCAGCTTGAGCCCGACTGCGCCAGCAGCGATCTGCTCGCGCAGCGCTTCAGGGCGCGAGGCATTGCCCTTGCCGAGCAGGCCGATATTGATCGGCAGGCTGTCGGCCGCTTGCAGCATGCGCGCCATGTACCAAGGGCCAGGTGTGCAGGTAGTGGCGTTGGTGCCGGTGGCCGGCCCGGTCCCGCCGCCGATAAACGTGGTGACGCCACTGGTGAGGGCCTCTTCGACCTGCTGCGGGCAGATGAAGTGGATATGCGAGTCGATGCCGCCAGCGGTGACGATCTTGCCCTCGGCGGCGATGACCTCGGTGCCAGGGCCGACCGGTACGGTGACGCCAGGCTGCACATCCGGGTTGCCGGCCTTGCCGATCATGGCAATCCGCCCGTGTTTGATGCCGATGTCTGCCTTGACGATGCCCCAGTGGTCGATGATCAGTGCGTTGGTCAGGACCAGGTCCATCGCCTCGGCCGCCAGCATCTGGCCCTGCCCCATGCCGTCACGGATGACCTTGCCGCCGCCGAACTTGACCTCTTCACCATAGATGGTGAAGTCTTTCTCGACCTCGACCCACAGCGCCGTGTCCGCCAGGCGCACCCGGTCGCCCACGGTCGGGCCGAACATGTCGGCATAGGCGCGACGCGACAGCCGGCTCATGCGCTGCCCTCCAATGGGCCCATCACCTTGCCCTGAAAACCATATATCTCGCGCTTGCCGGCGTAGGCCACCAACTGCACGGTACGCGCCTGGCCGGGTTCGAAGCGCACCGCGGTGCCGGCCGGGATATCCAGGCGAAAGCCCAAGGTCGGCTCACGCTCGAACACCAGTGCGTCGTTGACTTCATAGAAGTGGTAATGCGAGCCGACCTGTACCGGCCGGTCACCGTGATTGGCAACCTTGACGCTGACCGTTGCCCGGCCCACGTTGAGCTCGATGTCGCCAACGGCGACTTGGATTTCACCCGGAATCATGCCGGCCTCCTCAGACGATAGGATCATGAACGGTCACCAATTTGGTGCCGTCAGGAAAGGTTGCCTCGACCTGCACGTCATGGATCATTTCCGGTACGCCGGGCATGACCTGATCGCGCCGCAGCACCTCACGGCCAAGGCTCATCAGTTCGGCGACGGTACGGCCATCGCGGGCCCCCTCCATCACCGCGGCGCTGATCAACGCCAGGGCTTCCGGGTAGTTGAGCTTCAGGCCACGGCCCAGGCGGCGCTCGGCCAGCAATGCGGCAGTGAACAGCAGCAGCTTGTCTTTCTCTCTGGGGGTCAGTTCCACGGCGTCTCTCTCAGGTAGCCCAGATGCGCGGCGGGCATGGCGCCAGGCCGAGAACGGCCGGGCGCAGCACATGCCAAAGGCGCTGCAGGGTGTGTTGCAGATGTTGGTTGTCGTGATCGAGCAGGCGGATCACCAGTAGCTCGCCCAGCAGGGTTGCCCCGACCGGGTTGCCAAGGCTGTCGAGCAACTCGCGGACCTGCTCCAGCAACGCCTGGTCAGCGGGCGCGGCGCAAAAGGTCGCCAGTAGTGGATGCCCGCCGACCTTGTCCAGGCGCCCGCCCTCGATGCGCAGGCGCTCGTGCAGGCCCGGATCACCCGGCAGCTCGACGCGCAGGCGGCTGTCCAGCGCGCCTTGCTCGAAGCGCTCGTTCATTACCGGACGGCCCAGGCATAGCGTTTCCCAGGCGAGCAAACGCGCGCCCGGCTCCAGGGTGAAGCGGCTGTCCAGGCTCGCCCTGGCGCCGGAAAAGAAGATGCTGTCCTGAGGCAGCCATTCCAGGGTGCTCCCGGCCTGCAGGTGAAAGTGCTGATGCAAGCGCGCGGTCGGGCCGATGCTGCGGTAGAACTTGCTCGCGCCGGGCATGGTCAGCAGCGCGTGGCTGCCGGCTTCCAGCTGGATGTCCAGCTCAAGCCGGTCGCCGGCGACGATGCCGCCTGGCGGGTGCAGGATGTACACGTGGCATGGGCTGCCTTCCGGATGAAACGGTCGTTGCACCAAAAGAGGTCCGAAATGCTTGCGCGCACCAAGGCGGGTCACGCCGTCGCGTTGCACAAAGCGCAGTTGCAGGTAGGCGCTCCACCCGCTGTCGTCGTCTTGCTGCTCGATCTGTTGCGCCAAAGACATCCTGGCCCCCTGAAAATCCCGGCCCTGCGGCCCTGAGCCGATCAGCATGGCGCCGTTGCGCGCCGCGTCTGACCAGTCGATCAATTTTGCTTGGGGGATGCTTTGCAGATTGCGGGCCAACTTTGCCCTGGCGCGAGGCACAAAGCGCTCTGGCAAGAGGCACCGGGGCGCATGCCGCACACTTAAAGGGCGTCGCCCGGCCCCGTTTCAGTGCTGCCAGGTTGGTGCTGGAGGACGCGAAGCGGGTTACAGTAGCGCCTTCAGCTGACCAAGGAAGTCACCATGCAATTAGCCCCTGCCATCCCGATCCTGCGGATCTTCTCGGTCGACAAGGCCAAAGAGTTCTATCTCGATTTTCTCGGGTTCACGCTCGATTGGGAGCACCGGTTCAGCCCGGATCTGCCGCTGTACGCACAAATCCGTCGCGATGGGCTGATCCTGCATCTGTCGGAACACCACGGTGACGCCTCGCCCGGCTCGACCATCTTTGCCCGCATCGACGACCTGCGCGCGCTGGAGCGTGAACTGCAGGACAAACAGTACGGCTATGCCCGTCCCGAGGCCGAAACCGTCGATTGGGGCTTGCAGATGCAGATCTGGGATCCGTTCGGCAACCGCCTGCGCTTCTGCCAGCAGAGCGAAGACTAACGGTTGCCCTCGGCCAGCCGGCCTGGCCGGGTCAGGCTTTACCCATGCCAGGGTATCCGCTAGGCTTGGCCTTCATCCCCTCAAACAGGTATTGGTCCAATGCGCCATTGATGCCGCCGTCACCTCGACGGCCAGCCTTCAGCCCTCAGCTCTCGCCTGGGGATGTCGCGGCATGAGTGGAGTTGTGCATGACCAATACCTCGATCCTGACGCTGGACGGCGTCACCCTGGCCTTGCCCGATGGCAGGCAGCTGTTTGCCCCTATCAGTGAATCCTTCGACCAACGCCGCACCGGCCTGGTCGGTGTCAATGGCGTCGGCAAGAGCCTGCTCGGGCAGATCCTCGCCGGCTCGCTGGCACCCAGCGAGGGTCGCTGCCTGCGCAGCGGCCGGGTGCATTACCTTCATCAACATTTTGTAAGCCAGTGCAGCACAGTGGCAGAGCTGGCGCAGGTGGGTTCGGTCGTTGCTGCGCTGCAGCGCATAGAAGCAGGCAGCGCTGACCCGGCAGATTTCGACGTAGTGGCTGAACGCTGGGATATCCGCGAGCGAGTGCAAGCCCAGCTGGACCGCCATGGGCTCGGCCAGCTTGAGCTGGAGCGCGATGCAGCGAGCTTGAGCGGGGGCCAGGCGATGCGTGTGGCGCTGATCGGCGCGCTGGTTAGCCAGGCCGATTATCTGATCCTTGATGAGCCGAGCAACCACCTCGACGTGGATGCTCGCGAGCAACTGCACCAGATGCTGCTGGGCTGGGTCAAAGGCCTGCTGGTAATCAGCCACGATCGCACCCTGCTTGGGCACATGCAGCGGATTGTCGAGCTGACCCCGCAAGGCCTGCGCAGCTACTCCGGTGACTACCGGCACTATGAGCACGCCAAAGCGCATGAACAGGCGTGTGCCCTGCACACCCTTGATCGCCTCAAGCACGAACGGCGCCGTCAGACGCAGGTGCTGCAACAGCAACGCGAGAGCCTCGAGCGACGGCAAGCCGACGCGGGGCGCCAGGCCAGACAGGCCAATCAAGCAAAAATCCTTATCGGCCGTCAGCAGCAGCGCAGCCAGGCCACTGCCGGTAGACAGCAGCGCGAACACCAGGCAGCCGAGGCCAAGCTGCACGCGCAACTGCGCCAGGCCAACAAGCAGGTAGAACGCAACAGCCCCATCGTCATGCACGCGCCGGACGCTGGCCGCAGCCAAGGCAAATCGGTGCTGAGCGTCAGCGGCTTGCAGTTGCCCCGGGGCAGCCAGGCGCCGCTCGATCTCCATCTGCGCAGCGGCGAGCACATGGCTGTGATCGGTGCCAACGGGACCGGCAAATCGACACTGTTGAAGGTGCTGGCGGGCCAGCTCCAGGCCAGCGCAGGTAGCTTTCAGGTATACGGTGAGGTCGCCCTGCTCGACCAACATTACAGCCTGCTGCCCGCCGAACTGAGCGCCCTCGCCTTCCTGCGCCTGGCCAACCCAGGGCTGGCCCACAGCGAGGTGCGGACCCGCCTGGCGCAATTGGGCCTGGACGCGGCAAGGGTGGAGATGCCCACTGCCCTGCTCAGCGGTGGCGAACGGTTCAAGGCCGCTCTGGCCGGGCTCCTCTACCGCCAGCGGCCGGTCGACCTGCTGCTGTTGGACGAACCGAGCAATCACCTCGACCTGCCGTCGCTGCTGGCGTTGGAACGGATGCTCGATCAGTTCTGCGGTGGCCTACTGGTGGCCTGCCATGACCAGGCCTTTTTACAACGCCTGCAACTGCACGATTCGCTACGGCTTGGATGAATCTGAGACTGGACGTTTCCGATCTGCGGCGGATGTATTATCGTGGCGTGGTGCGCAAATAACAGCAGCCCGAGTGATCGGGCATCTGCAAGACAATCGAGGGTGTCATGAGTAACGAGAGCATTAACTGGGACAAGCTGGGCTTCGACTACATCAAGACTGACAAGCGCTTCCTGTCCGTGTTCCGCGATGGCGAGTGGGACAAGGGCACCCTGACCGATGACAACGTGCTGCACATCAGCGAAGGCTCGACCGCCCTGCACTACGGCCAGCAGTGTTTTGAAGGCCTCAAGGCCTATCGCTGCAAGGATGGCACCGTCAACCTGTTCCGTCCGGATCAGAACGCCCTGCGTATGCAGCGCAGCTGCGACCGCCTGCTGATGCCGCGGGTGCCGACCGATCAGTTCATCGAAGCCTGCAAACAGGTAGTCAAGGCCAACGAGCGATTCGTGCCGCCACACGGCAAGGGCGCTCTGTACCTGCGTCCGTTCGTGATCGGTACCGGTGACAATATCGGCGTGCGTACCGCACCTGAGTTTATTTTCTCGGTATTCGCGATCCCGGTCGGTTCGTACTTCAAGGGCGGCATGACCCCGCACAAGTTCCTGATCTCCGATTTCGACCGCGCCGCGCCGCAGGGCACCGGTGCCGCCAAAGTCGGTGGCAACTACGCGGCAAGCCTGCAGCCGGGCTATGAGGCGAAGAAAGCCGGCTTCGCCGATTGCATCTACCTCGACCCGCTGACCCACTCGAAGATCGAAGAAGTCGGTTCGGCCAACTTCTTTGGCATCACTGCCAACAACGAGTTCGTCACGCCGAAGTCGGCTTCGGTACTGCCGGGCATCACCCGCCTGTCGCTGATGGAGCTGGCCGAATCGCGTCTGGGCCTGAAGGTCATCGAAGGCGACGTACAGATCAACAACCTCGAGCGCTTCGTCGAGGCCGGTGCCTGTGGCACCGCGGCAGTGATCACGCCAATTGGTGGCATCCAGTACAACGGCAAGCTGCATGTGTTCCACAGTGAAACCGAAGTCGGCCCGGTCACCACCAAGCTCTACAACGAGCTGACCGGCATCCAGAGCGGCGACGTCGAAGCGCCGGCTGGCTGGATCGTCAAAGTCGCGTAAGCGCTAACGCCATGCCCTTGCGGGGCAAGTCTGCTCTCACTTACCGCGTACGGTTGGGTGAGAGTGGGCTTGCCCCGTAGTGCTTTTTAGCCAGATGAATTTTTCTTAAATCGCCGTTTGGCTATTCTTTGGCACAATCGAACCTCAATTCGCCGCCCAGGAACCAGCATGCCCCGCGTACTGACCATCGAAGACGACGCCGTCACCGGCCAGGAAATCGTCGCTGAACTGACCAGCCACGGCCTGGATGTAGAGTGGGCAGACAATGGCCGCGAAGGCCTGGCAAAGGCTATTGCCGGTGGCTACGACCTGATCACCGTGGACCGCATGTTGCCCGAAGTCGATGGCCTGACCATCGTCACCACCCTGCGCAGCCTGAAGATTGCCACGCCGATCCTGATGATCAGCGCCCTCTCCGACGTTGACGAACGCGTGCGCGGCTTGCGTGCCGGCGGCGACGATTACCTGACCAAGCCGTTTGCCTCCGACGAAATGGCTGCCAGGGTCGAAGTGCTGCTGCGCCGTAACAGCGTACCGATGACCCAGACCCGCCTGCAGGTGGCGGACCTCGAGCTGGACCTGATCAGCCATGAAGCCCGTCGCGGCGAGCAAACGCTGAACCTGCTGCCCACCGAATACAAGCTGCTCGAATACCTGATGCGCCACGCCGGCCAGGTAATCACCCGGATGATGATTTTCGAGGAGGTGTGGGGCTATCACTTCGACCCAGGCACCAACCTGATCGACGTGCACATCGGCCGCTTGCGCAAGAAGATCGACGCTCCCGGCCAGTGCGCACTGATTCGAACCGTGCGGGGCTCGGGCTATGCCATTGCTGAACCCGTCTAAAGGCTGGAGCTCGTCCACCAGTCGCCTGCTGGCGCTGTACAGCTTTCTCTTCGTGGCCTGGAGCAGCATCCTCATGGGGGTGCTGTATTTCGAGGTTTCTAGCTACCTGAACAAGCTCACCCGTCATTCCATGCTGCAGCGTCAGCATCTGTTTGCGCACATGAGCGGCAAGCAGCTGGACGACGCCCTGATCGCCAGCCAGGCTTTCGAAGAGCGCAGTTTCGACGCCTATGGCCTGTTCGACGCACAGCTCAATCCACTGGGCGGGCGTATCCGCGCCATCCCCAAGGAGCTGCGCCTGGACGGCAAGGTGCATGAGCTCAAGCACTGCCTGGACAGCGCCGACCCGGGCATGATCCACGAAACCTGCGACGCGGTTGCGATCAAGGTGCAGGACGGTCGCTGGCTGGTATTGTTTCGCGACAACGGCTCGTTGTTCGTGGTCACGCGGATCATCCTGGATGCGTTGCTGTGGGGCATCTCCCTGACCCTGATACCAGGCTTTGCCGGTTGGTACCTGCTGCGCAGGCGGCCGCTCAAGCGGATCCGCGCGGTGCAGGCCAGCGCCGAACTGATCGTGGCCGGCGACCTGACCCACCGCCTGCCACTGTCGGCCCGGCGCGATGAGCTGGACATGCTGGCGGCCATCGTCAACGCCATGCTCGACCGCATCGAGCGGCTGATGCATGAAGTCAAGGGCGTCTGCGACAACATTGCCCATGACCTGCGCACGCCCCTGACGCGGCTACGTGCGCAGCTGTATCGGATTCGCCAGCAGAGCGGCGAGGATTCTGCCCAGGCCGAGGCGCTGGATCAGGCCATCGGCGAGACTGACACGTTGATGGCGCGGTTTCGCGGATTGTTGCGCATCAGTGAACTGGAGGACCGCCAGCGCCGCGCCGGCTTCGTCCAGCTTGATCCACAGGCACTGCTGGTCGAGCTGCATGACTTCTACCTGCCGCTGGCCGAGGACCGCACTATCGAGCTGCAACTGGAGCAGCCAGCGCAGTTGTCGGCGCTGCACGGCGATCGCGAGCTGCTGTTCGAGGCGCTGGCCAATCTGGTCGGCAACGCGATCAAATTCACCCCTGAAGGTGGCCAGGTGCGCATTGCTGCCAGTCAGGATGCCAGCGGCGTGCATGTAGCGATCGAAGACAGCGGGCCAGGCATCCCGGAACAGGAACGCACCGCCGTACTCAAGCGTTTCTATCGGAGTGAGGAAGGTCATCGCCACCCTGGCTTCGGCCTCGGGCTGTCGATAGTTGCAGCGATCGTTGACTTGCACGGCTTCACCCTTGAAATTGGTGAAAGCCAATGGGGCGGCGCCAGGCTGGTCCTGCACTGCCCGCTCGCCAGCTGAACACCGGGGCCGCATTGCGCGGCCCCGGCACTGCGGTCAGTCAGCCAGGCGCCAGGTGGTGGCGCCTTTGCTGTCCTCAAGCACCACACCCATCGCCGTGAGCTGATCACGGATACGGTCCGACTCGGCCCAGTTCTTGTCAGTCCGAGCCTGCAGACGCGCCTGAATCAGCGCCTCCACTTCAGCGGCGTCGACCTTGCCCTCGGCGCCGGCCCGCAGGAAGTCATCAGCCTCCAGTTGCAGCACACCGAGCACCTCACCCAACTCGCGCAGGCGCCCAGCCAGGCCAGCGGCAGCCTCGACGTCTGTGTCGCGCAGGCGGTTGATCTCGCGTACCAGATCGAATAGCACGGCGCAGGCTTCGGGGGTGCCGAAGTCATCGTTCATGGCCACACTGAAGCGCTCGACAAATGCCTCACCGCCCGCAGGAGCGACCCGTGGCAGGCCGCGCAGTGCGTGGTAAAAGCGCTCAAGCGCACCTTTGGCGTCGCGCAGACTGTCTTCCGAGTAGTTGATCGCGCTGCGGTAGTGGCTAGCCACCAACAGGTAGCGGACCACTTCCGGGTGATACTTTTCCAGCACGTCACGGATGGTGAAGAAGTTGTTCAACGACTTCGACATCTTCTCGCCATTGATGCGGATCATGCCGCAGTGCATCCAGGCATTGGCGTACTGCTTGCCAGTGGCCGCTTCGCTCTGCGCGATCTCGTTCTCGTGGTGCGGGAACTCGAGGTCGCTGCCGCCGCCGTGGATGTCGAAGCTCTCGCCCAGGCAGCAGGTGGACATCACCGAGCACTCGATGTGCCAGCCCGGACGGCCCGGGCCCCATGGCGAATCCCAGCTTGGTTCGCCCGGCTTGACGCCCTTCCACAGGACAAAGTCGAGTGGATCCTGCTTGGCCTCGTCAACTTCGATACGGGCGCCGATGCGCAGGTCTTCGATCTTCTTGCGCGACAGCCTGCCGTAACCGACGAACTTGCCCACCCGGTAGTACACATCGCCATTACCCGGTGCGTAGGCATAACCCTTGTCGATCAGGGTCTGGATCATCGCGTGCATGCCAGCGATGTGCTCGGTGGCACGCGGCTCCTGATCCGGCGGCAAGATGTTCAGGCGGCGCTCGTCTTCGTGCATTGCATCGATCATGCGTGCGGTCAGCGCATCGAAGGTCTCGCCGTTTTCATTGGCCCGGTTGATGATCTTGTCATCGATGTCGGTAATGTTGCGCACGTAAGTCAGATCAAAGCCGCTCTTGCGCAGCCAGCGAGTGACCAGGTCGAAGGCCACCATGCTGCGGCCGTGGCCGAGGTGGCAGTAGTCGTACACGGTCATGCCGCAGACATACATGCGCACCTTGTTGCCATCCAGCGGCTTGAAGGCTTCCTTGGTCTTGCTCAGCGTGTTGTAGATGTTAAGCACGGCGATTCCTTAGCTGCCCCAGGAGTCACGCAGGGTGACAGTGCGGTTGAACACCGGGCGGCCCGGCTGGGTGTCTTTCAGGTCGGCGCAGAAGTAACCCTCGCGCTCGAACTGGAAACGGTCTTCAGGCTGGGCGTTGGCCAGCGAAGGTTCCGCACGACAGCCGCTCAGCACCTGCAGCGAATCGGGGTTGATGTTGTCCAGGAAGCTGCCGCCCTCTTCGGTTTTCTCCGGGTTCGGCGAACGGAACAGGCGGTCGTACAGGCGTACTTCGCACTCGACGCTGGCCGCTGCCGGGACCCAGTGAATAACGCCCTTGACTTTGCGCCCCTCAGGGTTCTTGCCAAGGGTGTCCGGATCGTACGAGCAGCGCAGTTCGACGATGTTGCCATCGGCGTCCTTGATCGCTTCGTCGGCACGGATCACGTAGCTGCCGCGCAGACGCACTTCGCCGTTCGGCTCCAGGCGCTTGTAGCCTTTTGGCGGCTCTTCCATGAAATCGTCACGGTCGATGTACAGCTCACGGGCGAAGGGCAACGCGCGCACGCCCATGTCTTCTTTCGGGTGGCGTGGCAGCTCGAGGTTTTCGACCTGGCCTTCCGGATAGTTGGTGATCACTACCTTCAACGGCCGCAGTACACACATGGCGCGCGGCGCGGTGCGGTCGAGGTCATCGCGGATGCTGAACTCGAGCATGTTCATGTCGACCACTCCGTCCGAGCGGTTGGTGCCGATCATGTCGCAGAAGTTGCGGATCGAGGCCGGGGTGTAACCACGACGACGGAAGCCCGACAGGGTCGACATGCGCGGGTCATCCCAACCCTGCACGTATTTCTCGTCAACCAGCTGCTTGAGCTTGCGCTTGGAGGTGATGGTGTAGTTCAGGTTGAGCCGGCTGAACTCGTACTGACGCGGGTGCGCCGGCACTGGCAGGTTGTCGAGGAACCACTCGTACAACGGGCGATGACCTTCGAACTCCAGGGTGCAGATCGAGTGGGTAATGCCCTCGATCGCGTCCGACTGGCCGTGGGTGAAGTCGTAGTTGGGGTAGATGCACCACTTGTCACCGGTCTGGTGATGGTGGGCATGGCGGATCCGGTAGAGGATCGGGTCACGCAGGTTCATGTTCGGCGAGGCCATGTCGATCTTGGCCCGCAGCACGCGCTCGCCATCAGCGAACTCGCCGGCTTTCATGCGCGCGAACAGATCGAGGTTTTCTTCGACGCTGCGCTCCCGGAACGGGCTGTTCTTGCCAGGCTCGGTGAGGTTGCCGCGGTATTCCTTGGCTTGCTCCGGAGTCAGGTCGCAGACATAGGCGTTACCCGACTTGATCAGCTCGACCGCCCAGTCGTGCAACTGGTCGAAGTACTGCGAGGCATAGCGCACGGGACCTGTCCAGTTGAAGCCCAGCCACTTGACGTCGCTCTGGATCGCGTCGATGTACTCCTGGTCTTCCTTGGCCGGGTTGGTGTCGTCGAAGCGCAGGTGACAGGCACCGCCGAACTCTTCGGCCAGGCCGAAGTTGACGCAGATCGACTTGGCGTGGCCAATGTGCAGGTAACCGTTGGGCTCCGGCGGGAAGCGGGTGACTATCTGCGTGTGCTTGCCCGAGTCCAGGTCAGCCTGAACGATCGGCCGCAGGAAGTTTGCAGGGACGGCGGGAGCGCCTTTGGCAGCGGCGTTGGGCGCGTTGTCGGCAGTGGGCTTGCTCATAGGATCCTTGAATGCTGGTGTTCAGCCCGGGTAGGCCGATTGAATCAAAGGGCCTATCATAGCCGAAGCAGTCAAGCTGCTGACAGCCGGGCGCCGACAAAGTGGCGCGATTTATCGCAACCCGGGCAAAATGGCGCCGCGCGCGCTGTGTCGCGGCAAGCCAATCCTGCGTCAGCTGATGTACGCGTGCTGCGCGCAGCCAATTTCTGTATGCCTTGAAGAGTGAATTTGAGCATGTCCCAAGTCAAACTGACCACCAACCACGGCGACATCGTCCTGGAACTGAACGCCGAGAAGGCGCCGCTGACCGTCGCAAACTTCCTCGCCTACGTCGAAGCCGGCCACTACAGCAATACCGTTTTCCACCGTGTGATCAAAGGTTTCATGATCCAGGGCGGCGGTTTTGAACCCGGCATGAGCGAGAAGAAAGACAAGCGCCCAAGCATTCAGAACGAAGCCGACAACGGCCTGAAGAACGACAGGTACACCATCGCCATGGCCCGCACCATGGAACCGCACTCGGCCTCGGCGCAGTTCTTCATCAACGCCTCCGACAACGGTTTCCTTAATCACAGCGGCAAGAACACCCAAGGCTGGGGCTACGCGGTATTTGGCGAAGTCATCGAAGGCAAGGACGTGGTCGACAAGATCGAAGCCGTTGCCACCGGCTCCAAAGCCGGCCACCAGGACGTGCCGAAAGAAGACGTGATCATCGAGAAAGCCGAGATCATTGGGTGATTCTGCTGATCTCTGATCTGCACCTGCAAGAAGAACGCCCGGAGATTACCCGGGCGTTTGTTGACCTGCTCGAAGGTCGCGCACGCCACGCCAGAGCGCTGTACATTCTCGGTGACTTTTTCGAGGCATGGATCGGCGATGACGCGATGACCCCGTATCAGCGGTCGATCTGCCAGGCATTGCGTAACTTGAGCGACAGCGGTACCGCTATTTACCTGATGCACGGCAACCGCGATTTTCTCCTCGGCGAGGATTTCTGTGCTGCCGCTGGCTGCACCTTGCTCGCCGATCCCAGTGTGGTCGATCTGGGCGGCGAGCCGGTACTGCTGATGCACGGCGACACGTTGTGCACCCGCGACGTCGGCTACATGAAGCTGCGCCGCTATCTGCGTAGCCCGCTGACGCTGTGGGTGCTGCGCCACCTGCCGCTGTCCATGCGGCTCAAGCTGGCACGCAAGCTGCGCAGCGAAAGCAAGACCCAGACCCGCATGAAAAACACCGAGATTGTCGATGTCACGCCCGATGAAGTCCCGCGGGTGATGGCGGCGCACGGCGTGCGCACGCTGGTCCACGGGCACACCCACCGGCCGGCGATCCACAAGTTGCTGGTCGATGGCAGCCCGGCGCGCAGGATTGTTCTGGGCGACTGGGACCGTCGCGGCTGGGCTTTGCAGGTAGATGATCAGGGTTTCCAGCTGGCGCCGTTCGACTTCACCTGAGTCGTCGACGTCGGCTGCTGCACTCACCAAGGCCGCTGTTGCAGATATCTGCGACAGCGGCCTTGTCTATCCCATCGCTTAATCTGCGCTGCTGACCGGCGCAGCCTTGTCGCGCTCACTGATGACCGACCGCCGATACTGCGGGTCAGCCTTGATCTGCGCTTCAGTGAACGCAAGCGGTGCCAGCTGCTTGGCAGCAAACGCACGAGTCTGGTCGGCATGGTGCGCCGAGGCCGCTTCGCTGGACTGCGAAAACGCCAGCAAGCCCTGAGCCTGCGGCCCTTGCTCGGTGAAGCTGACGATTTGCAGGTAACTGGTGCCGCTGACGACCAGACGCTTGCCCTGCCCCACTGGCACACTGTACATGGCGTTGTAGACGCCCAGCTCCTGCGGTCCGCCTGGCACCGGGGTGCCATCCGCCGCCTGTTGGATTTGCCCCCAGCGGCTGTCTGCGCTTATCCCGGATTGGTTTACCTGGTCTTGCGCGGCCAGCGCCGCCTGGTGCAGCAGCTTGCGTACAGCGGCCTGTTCGACGGCCAACCCACGCGGTGTGTGCTCTGGGTCGGCCGGATCATAGGCCACGCGCCAGCTCTGCGGATGCTCGGCCATCGCTTCGGCGATCTGCTCGAAATACAGCAGACCCACGCCAGCATCCAGGTCAGCCTTGCCATTCCAGGCCTTGAGGCCTTGGCACAGCTGGGCAACGTCAGCCCCGCCCCCCTTGCACCAATCAAGCAGCTCCGGCAGCAGCAGGCTGGCCAGATAGACCTCATCATCAAACACCATGCCTTGCAGTTCAGCGACGCCGAGCTTGCCACGGCCCTGCAGCCGCTGCAGGGCGAAGCGGCCGCGCATGCTCAGGGGCTGATCATCGCGACTGACCAGCGGCGAAAAGCCCAGCAACGGCTGCGCCGGATTGCTCATCCGCGCCGGGTCATTGGAGTTCTGCACAAAGTCGCGCCGTTCAAGGCTCGGCAACAGTCGCGCCGGAACGATACCTGGCTGCGCCGCCTGTGGGTCGCTTTGCCACTGGCACGTACTGCGCGAGCCATCCAGTACCACCAGCTTGGTGCCGGCTGCCGGGTCGCTGCACTGCGCCAGCGTCTGCTGATCAACATAGGGTACAACCGATTGATTGAGGTACAACGACCGCCCGCCGGCATCGACTGCCAGCGTGTTGACCCAAGGAATCCCTTGCAGCTCAGCAACAGAGCCCCTCAGGGCGTCAAGGCTGTCGGCGCGGTTGATCCGATACCACTGCTGCAGCACTCGGCTGTTGTCCAGATTGGCATCGCGCAGGCTGTAGGCGTAGCGGTTGTCCCAGTCAAGCTTGCCTGGCCACTGCACAACCGGGCCGAACTTCGATGTGTAGACCTGCCGCTCGACCTCGCGCAGTGAGCCATCCTCGCCCTTGACCGTAACCCGCAGGGATTGCCGCGCCAGTGGCAGCGACTTGCCATCGAGCAAATAACGGGTTGCATCCTTGGGGTCCAGCTGCAGCCGGTAGAGCGTGAAGTGCTTGGAGGTATCGACCGTATGCGTCCAGGCCAGATGTTGATTGAAGCCGATATTGATCAGCGGCAGGCCCGGCAGCGCCGCCCCCATCACATTCAACCGACCTGGAATTGTCAGCTGCATCTGATAAAAACGCATACCGCCCATCCACGGGAAATGCGGATTGGCCAGCAGCAGCCCGCGACCATTGCTGGAGCGCTCCGAGCCCACCGCTACCGCGTTACTGCCACGCTGCATGGCGAAAAGTGCCTGGCGCTCGAGCGCCAGCCTGAAGTCAGCGGCCTGATGCTGCGCAGCGAGCTTGGGCGGTGATGCGCCAACCAGCGCTTCGACGAACTGCCCGGCGCCGCCCTCGGCCAACAAGCGCCGGGTCAGCTTGACCAGATCCAGGCTGGTCAACGGTCGCACCCACTCACCCCCGCCGCACTCCGCCGGCAAGCCTTGCGCCCGCCGCTCGCCAAGCGCGCGATTGAAGCCGCTGGCATAGCCTTCGAGCAGGTTGTGCACCTCCACCGGCTGAGCCTGCAGAAAGGCACTGACTGCAGCGGGCGTGTTGAGCCAGGTGAAGAACAGATCACTGTCGAGGTTGTTGCGCTGCTCAACGGTTTTGCCCTGGCCGCCGAAATAACGCGAGCGTTCGCCGTTGACCGTCAGCACCTCATTGGCCAGCAGGCACAGGTTGTCCTGCGCATAGGCGTAGCCGATACCGTAGCCAAGCCCCCGCTCGTCGCTGGCCAGGATGTGCGGCACGCCAAAGCTGGTGCGGCGGATTTCGGCGCTGGCAGCAGCAGCGCTTTCACGGGGCTGGGCCAGCAGGCCGAATACCGCCAACGCAACAGCCACGCTCAACTGAGCGGAGCGGCGCAAATATAGCTTCACGGGCGTTCCTTGAGTATCTGAGATCATCCCGTTGAGACGAATAGCTGGACGAAAATTTTACGCATGCAGCCGTGCTGACACGTCTTGAACAGAATCAGCCGTTTATTTTTCCGGCAAAACTGCAGTTTTTCCAATCTCGTTCGTCTTTATCAATGAGGAACCATGATTTCGGGACAGCCCACGAAAAGGAGCATTCACATGTATCAGCCACAACAGGCCCCAGCCAAGCCGAACGGCGCAGCCAATGCCGGCGCTGGGCAACTTGCCGATAGTGAAGAGCGGATTGGCAATGAGCTGATTCGCGAGCTGCTGCGCAAATATGGCCTGCGCACCAGCCTGATCCGACTGAAGGTGATCGATGCCTTGCATGCCGCTGATCGTAACGGTCGCAGTGTCGGTGTGCGCGGCATCCATGCGCAGCTTGAACAGCTCGACATCCCGTTGTCGTTTCTGAGCGTGCGCGAAGTGCTCAAGCGACTTTGCGCCGAGGGCGTGATCAGCCTGGGCGGCGACAAGTGCTATAGCCTCAACCCAGAGGCACGCGCCGTACTCGAGTCGGCTCAAATGCGCTGAGCCGCCGGCCGGCCAGGATGGCCGGCCCGCTGGATTCAGGGTTTGACCTTGCGCCGCAACAAACCGTTGATCACCACTACGATCACTGCAATGGCAATGGCGCAGTACTGGAACGTCTGCTCGGTGATCGTTCCCTGCTTTTGCAGGTAGGAAAGCCCCAGCATCATGCCCAGTACCACCAGGATGATCAGGATCGAGTATTTCAGGCGCTGCACGTGTGTCATCGGGAGTTCCTTGCGACATCAGAGACATTGGGCTCACATGGAGCCGAGGCAATGATACAACGGCATCAGGCGCAGGCGTGTATTTCCTGCTGAGCCACATCCGCGTCTGCTGAAAGCATAGGGGTTCTACCCAGCCCATAGGTGCCCCCATGCTGAATACTTGTCTACGCATCCTCACTCTCTGGTTTGCCGCAGCGTCGGCCCTGGCCGTCGAGCGGCCAGCGCTGGCCGATGATCGCCTGCATCAACTAGGCAGCCAACTCGCCCAAAGTGCCGGCTCAAGCCAGTGGCAACAACTGTGGCAACGCGTGCGCAACGCCGGTTACCTGAACCCCGCGGCTGACCAGCTGCATTTTCTCGTGGAGCAACGCGAGCTTCCCCGCCTCGCCCGGGAAACGCTGGCCCACGCCGACCAGGCAGGTCTGAGCGGACACGCGCAAGCGTTATACCGAAAAGACTTTGCGCCGACCGTGACAGGACGCATCAACGATCATCCAATGACCGCCCTGTGTTTGCTGGTCGACTACCGAGCACTCCCAGCAAGCATGGTCGACGCGCCCCACGCCTACCTGGCTGGCGTGAGCCTGCTGAGCAGCTATCCCTGTGACTGAGGGCAACCCTACCCATGGCAACTGTTCTGGCAGGGGAGCAAGAAGTTTCAAGGCGTACAGGCGGGCCCTGTCGCATAGTCCTACACCCCAATCTCTCGATCCCTGCGTCAAGCACACCCAGGAACTACACACCTCGGTTCGCTTGACGCCTAGGACTGCCTGCACGGGTCATCGACAATCGAATCACGCCACGGGGCAAAAACCCCCCGGCACGTTCTACCCAGTCATGGTCACGCACAGCGCAATCCATTACCCCCACGAGGGAGCCACACATGCAAATGCCAGACTTCAGCCGTATCGATATCGCCTTGCTGCCGCATTCACTACAGTCGCTCATTGAGTGTATCGGCATCGAAAATGCCTACAACCTGACCTGCGCCTATGGTGGGCGCCCCAAGTACATTCCCAAGCACCGCGACCGCACCAAGCTTGCAGAAGTGCTTCCAGCCGCAGCCCTGGACGCGCTGATAAAGCGTTTCGCCGGGGTTGCCCTGGAGATTCCCAAGGCCGACCACTTCCTGCGCCAACTGCGCAACTTGCAGATTCAGCAAGAGAGCGCCGATGGCCTCTCGCGCAGCCTGCTGGCCGACAAGTACGGGTTGAGCTTGCGCCAAATCGGCAACATTCGCCGTCAGGAAACCACGCCCGCTGAGCACCCCTAGTGCTAGCCAAGGAGCTGGATAATGTCTATTGATCCCACACTGGTCGGCTCGGTCATCAACGCCCTGCCCATGGACCGCATGATTTCCGCGCCATTACAGGCGCTGATCCAGGCCCAGATCAGCGCCAGCAAAGCCTACGCAGACTTCCTGATGGGTGTATGCATCCAGAATGGCAAGGCGGTCGCGATCCAGATCGACTACGACGAAACGCTGATCGGCGCAGACGGTGAATACCAGGGCGTAGTGCAAAAGAGCCTGAAAGTGCCGTTGCTGGCCGCCGTCACCCACCCCAACATCGCTATCGAAGAAGGTCGGGTAGAGTTCGAGATCACCATCAGCCAGATGGCTGAACTGAGTACCTCCACCGAGCCCGACGCCAGCCTCACTGGTAGCCTCGGCTGGGGCCCGTTCAAGCTTGAAGTCAAAGGCAGCGTCAGCCAAAAGTCGACTCAGGTACGCAAGACCGACACCCGCGCCCGCTACGCGTTCAACACAACCGTCCGCCGTCAGGATCCGCCGGAGGCGATGATGCGGGTAATCGACTTTTTGACCGAAGCAGCTACCAGGCCGAGCCTTCTGCCTTCGGCAAACGCACGCAACCCTGGCGACATCTCCCAGGACGACACCCTGCCGCCTGTCGAGCAGGCATGACTGCAACGCCCTGCCGTGAATCCAGAGCCCGGCCTTGATGGCGGGCTTGCCGCCTAGAGGAGCGATGAACTTGGATGACACCCCTACCCCGCCCGCGCCCATGCTCTGCAGTGACCTGCGCGACATCACCCGCGGCCTGCAGGAAGCCGCTGCCGCCACCAACAGCTTGATCGCCCAGCAGTACATCACCCTGTTCGATCAGTTTTTCGATCATGACCCCGACGCCCTCGGCGCACCGATGAAAGCCAAAATGGTCGAGGTGGCCATAGATGGTCAGCACATGATCAGGGTGCCGCTGATTACCTTGGTGGCGCCCAAGGGCCTGGCCTTGGAGCGTATGCAGGTAGACCTTTCGGTCCGGGTAAGGAGCACAGAGATAAAAACTGCGCTGGCCGAAGCGGCCGATGCGCATGCGTGCGCTCGCTTCAAGGTCAGCATCGGAGCACAAGCACGCCGCGGCGATGGCCGCGACCCGGACGAAGTGCAGATCCGCATGCAGTTCCAGGCATGCGAGCCGCCTGAGGCGCTCAATCGCCTGATCGAGCAATACACCAACCTCATGGTGCCCACGCCGCGCGGCAACCCGCAGCCACCTGGAGCAGACAGCAACGAGGATGTCGAAGCGGCCAGCGTACGCTGACCCTCTCGATCAGAAGTCGCGCTTGTAGAAGATATCCAACGAGCTGGCCAAGCCACTGGCCGCCTCCAGATATACCTTCTTGCTCAGCTTGTAACGCAGAGCGATGGTGTTGGCCGGCTCGAATACACCCACCCCATAACGCAGGCTCAGGCGCTCGGTCAGATTCCCACTGGCGACCACGCTGGTGGTGTTGCCCGAGCCTTCGGTATCGAGCTGGAAGTCCTCGATGCCCAGATTGGACGCCATGCTGCCAGTGAGCCCGGCGCTGCCGGCAAGGCCCAGACCCAGGGCTGCTTCGGCAAGCATGTTGTTGTCTTCGCCGGAGCCACCCAGCGGCCGCCCCAGTACCAGATAAGACAATGCCTGCTCCTGACTCATCGCTGGCTCGGCGAACACCTGGGTGGTCGGCTGCTCAGCGCTGCCACTCAGACGAATACCGGCAATCACATCGTCAACCTGGCGAATCGCTTCGATATCCAGGTAGGGCTGATCGATGGGACCTGCGAACAACAACCGTGCACGGCGGATTGTCAGGCGCTGGCCGTAGGCGCGATACCGGCCATCGGCCAGGCTCAGTTCGCCACGGGTATCCATGTTGTCACCAATGTGCACGTGCCCGCGCAAGTTGGCCGTCAGACCAAAACCATTGAACGACAGTTTGTCCTGGCCGACCTCGACATTGACGTCCATGGCGATGGCCATTGGCGGCGTGCCCTGTTCGGTCTGATTGCCGATAATGACAGTATCGTCGGACACTTTGACCGTGGAGGGTGGCAGCTCACGTACGGTGATTGCACCCTTGGGTACCAATACCTTGCCCTTGACCGCAAGCTGTTCGCCTTCAAGGCTTATGGTCAGGTCAGGGGCTACTTCCAACGTGGCATAAGGCTCGACCGTGACTGGCAGTTGCTGACCCTGCAAGCGCAGTTGCATCGCCAGCGCCTGGCCCCAGGTCAAGTTGCCGCTGAGCTGAGCGCGACCGGCTGTACCGCTGCGCCAGCCGCCTTGCAACTGAACCTGTTCCCCTGCAATAAGCGCCTGCACCGACAGATCCTGCAGGCTGACCGGCAGCTGCGCACCGCTGACTTCGCCGCCAGTGAGGGCCAGAGTGCCATTGACTTGCGGTGCAAGCAGAGAGCCAGACAAGCGGCCGCTGCCGTTGAGCTGCCCGGCAAGGCGCTCGACCATTGGCAGGAATGGCCGCGCGATCGCCAGGTCGAGCCCGCTCAGACGAAAGTCGCCAGACAGCGGCTTGTCCTTACCCAACGGGTCGAGACGGGTTGTCAGCGCGAGCTCGCCAAGGCGCTCGCCGCGGAAGTTCAGCACCGTGTCGATACGGCGCGGATTGAGCGTGCTGTCCAGGCGCAGGACCTGGTACGGGAAATCCAGCCAGCGCTGACCATCGCGCACGCGCAAGGTGCCGCCACTGGCATCCACGCGTATCGTGCCTTTGGGTCCGGCTGCAGGAATATCCAGATTGATGTCGGCATTGAGCTGCCCCTGCCAGGCGAAGTCCTTGGGCATCCACTGTGCCAGGCTCTCGATCGGGAACTGCTTGAGGTGGTAACGCAGCCGCGGCTCCGGCGCCAGGCGCTGGTCTTCGCCACACAGACTGGCCTGGCCCGAGCGCCAGCAATGGGCACCGAAATCCAGCTGACCGTTGGCCAAGCGCTGCAAACGGGCCGGCGCCTGCAACTGCCAGTCCTGCCCGCCAGCTTGAATCCGACCACTGGCAAGACGACCACGCCAGTCACCCTTGGCCAGTTGACCGTCGGCAGCCAGGTCGAGCTTGAGCTGCGGACCCGCCAGCGCCAGCGTCACGGCCTGCTGGCGAATATCGCCTTTGCCGGCCATGTTCAGATCGCCAAGCGAAGTCTCGCCCAGGCGAATATTGCCCGCTTTGAGGGTGAGTTGGCCGCGCTGGGCGCTGTCCAGGCGGGCATCGAGATCAAGTCGTTGCACACGGTTGTCTGCCTGAGCCAGTTGTTGCCCCTGCACACTCAAAGTGCCCTGCGGCGCTTGCAGGGTCCCGGCGAGGTCGAGGCGACCTTTGACCTGGCCCTGCAAGCGGGGCCACAGCTGGCCAAGGCGCGGCATATCCAGATCGATCCGGCCGGCCAGGCGCTGCTGCAGGCTACCGCTGCCGTTGATGCGGTTGTCGCCCAACTGGATGGCCAGGGCGCCAAGTGTCCAACTGTCGCCAGCCCCCTCGGCCTCGGCCTTGAGCACTGCTGGCTGACCGCGCAAGCGGCCTTTGAGGTCGAGCAAGGCGCTCAGTTGCAGGCGCTCGTTGTGCAGTTCGCCCTTGCTGCGCAGCGGCCCGGCGAGCGTGCCTGGCAGCTCGGCAAGCCAGTAGGCTGGATCGAGCGCTGAAAGCTGCAGGTCGACGTCCCAACTGATCTTCTCGGCAAAACCGACGATGACGCTGCCGGCAGCTTTGCCCTGCCCTGCGCTGAGCAGTAATTGCGGCAGGCGTACGTGGCTCAAGTCACCCTCGAACGGGCTACTCAAATTGAATGCACCGGCCGGGCCGTCCAGATCACCCTTGAACGAACCTTGATAGTTGCCATCGCGGTACTGTACATCCGCAGTCAACCGTTTGAGCACCACTTGCGGCGCTTCTTCAAGCGGATACAGACGCAGCCACGGGAAGTCCTGCCAATCGACTTTAGCGTCGGCAATCAGCCCCTGCTGCCAGTCGGCAGTGGCTTGCAGCTTGAGCCGTTGGCTGTCGCTGGCGTTCAGGTCCAAAGCATCCAGTCGGGCGCCTTTGGCGTCGACCTTGCCCGCCAATAGCAGACCTATAGGCCCCTGCTCGGCCGGCAGATTGGCCGAGCCGGAGAGCTGGTAGCCCTTGTCCAGATCGCCCACGGCATCCAGCTTGAGTTGCTCGAGCTGCAAGGTATCCGGCAGCGTCGCAACCGGCTTGAAGGCGGCCGACTCAAGCCGCAGTCTGGCTGGCAGGTGCTCCGCCAAAGCCTGCAGTTCACCGGTAAGGCGGGCGCTCAGGTAGCCGGTGCTGGTTGCGTCCAGATTGAGTGTCTTCTGCAGCTCGCCGGTGGCATTCAGCGCCAGTTGCCAGGCCTGCCCCTCTACCGGCGGCAGCTGCACGCTGCCAGTCAGTTGCACTGGCCAGTCGCCCTCGGGCTGCACGTCGCCCTGCACGCTCACATGCAGGTCATCGCGTTGCAACTGCAAGGTATCGATGCGCAGGCCATTGTTGCTCCAGTGCGCCGCAAGCTGCAGGTCACCCAGCAGGTCACTGCCATCCAGGCGCAGTTGGCCAAGTTTCACTTCGCCTAGTTCGATAGCCACTGGCAGGCGCAGCGTCGGCAACTGCAGCGGGTTGCTGTCGGCTACGGTTTCACTGGCGGCAAATGCCATGTCGATGCGCTCAGCCTGCAGGCGCTCGATACACAGGGTGGCCCGCAGCAGGCACAGCGGCGACCAGCTCAACTGCGGTGCCTGCACCTCGACTCGGCTGGCGCCGTCGTCCCAACTCAAGCGACGGGCCTGCCAGTTACTGCCAAGCTGGCCCTGGAAGTCGTCGACCGTCAGCCCTGGCACCAGGTCCAGCGCCCAGCGGCTACCGGCTTGCGTGCCCAATAGCAGGCTCAGACTCAGTGCGATCAGCAGCGCAAAGCCCAGCAGACTGATTAATATGTACTTCAAAGCACGCGTCACAGCTCAGGCCCCATCGAGAAGTGCAGGCGGATGCCGCCGTCGTCGTCCAGTGCCTTGGCCAGGTCCAGGCGCAGTGGCCCGACCGGCGACACCCAACGTACGCCGACACCGACGCCGGTTTTCAGGCTGGGCAGATCCAGCGAGTTGAACGAGTTGCCTTGATCGACAAAGGTCGCGATACGCCACTTCTCGGCCACCGAATACTGGTATTCGGCGCTACCGGCCACCATGTAGCGGCCACCAATACGGTCGCCGTCGCTGTTTTTCGGAGATAGGGTCTGGTAGTCGTAACCACGCACGCTTTGGTCGCCACCGGCGAAGAAGCGCAACGAGGGCGGAATCTTGCTCTGATAGCTGTTGGTGGCGCTGCCACCAAATTGCAGCCGGCCGAGCAGCCGGTGATTCTGGCCCAGGGTAGTCAGGCCCTTGAGCAGGACGTTGCCGTGTAGCAGGTTGGTGTCAGACATCAGCCCTTCCTTGGCCACCTGCACATCGAACTGCAGACGGTAGCCATTGTGCGGGTCGATGCGGTTGTCACTGCGCAGGTACGAGTAACTTACCCCAGGCATCAGCAGCTTGCTCAAACCGGAGTCATCCCCCAGCTTGTACTCTTCGCGCTGATACTTGAGCGACACCACCCGCTGCCAGCCGCTGGGCAGCTTGCTGTGCCATTCAGGGCCAACGGTGAGCAGCTTGCTGACGGTATCGGTGCCTGCGATCTCTTCATTCTGGTAGCCACCGGCGAAGCGCAGCTTGTCGGTCAGTGGCGGATCCAGCGGTATGTCATACCACAGGCCGACGTTCTGCCGCGGCGCCGACAGTTCGGTTTCCCAACCATAGCTGTGACCCTGCGGGTTGACCCAATGGCGTGTCCAGTTGGCCTTGCCGCGCGGGCCAACGTCGGTCGAGAAGCCCAGGCCCAGGCCCATGGTGCGTGGTTTGCGGGTTTCCAGGCTGACGTCGACCGGGATCTGTTCGCCCACCGCAGCGGTGGGCGCCGCATCGACCCGCACGCCTTCGAAATAGCCGCTCGACTGCAGGTCGTTGTTGAGTTCGGCGATGAGCTCGGAATCATAGGGCGTACCGGCCTTGAACGGCACCATGCGCTGCAGCAGGTCCTGGTCCAGCGGCGTGTCGCCGGCAAAGTGCACGGCGCCAAGCTGAAAGCGTGGCCCGCTTTGATACACCAGTTCGATGTCGGCAACGCCGGCCTGCGGATCTACAGCCAGGCGCTGGCTGGTAAAGCGCCCTTTGAAAAAGCCGTAACGCGAAGCCTGATTCTGGATCAGACGCTTGGCGTCCTCATACAGACCATGATTGAGGCGTTCGCCGGGGCGCAGCGCGGCGCTATCAGGTACACGAAAACTCTTCAGCTCGGTGGCCGGGCCCTCGATGCGCACAGTGACATTGCGCAAGCGCACCGGCTCACCGGGGTCAATGCGAATGATCAATTGCGGATGCTGGTCAGGCCCGGCCGGCGCCTTGACCTCGGTGTCGATCTGGGCCTGATAGTAGCCAAGTGCCTGCGCGGCTTTGCGCGCCTGCTCTTCGGCGCCGCGACTGAAACGCAGCAATGCGTCCTCGTCACGGTCTCCCAGGCTGCCAATATAGCCTTCGACATTCGCCTTGAGCGCCTTGTTGGCGGGTTTGACCCGCACCAGCAGTTCGCTCTGGGCCCATACTGTGCTGCTGGCGGCCAGGATGATCAGGCCCCAGGTCAATCTTCCTGAATACGTCATGCCGCGCATGCTACCAGAGCTTGGCGCGCAAAGGAGCCGTCTACCTCGCAGGTCACGCTGTTACTGACCTGGATGACAAAGGATTGGCATGAAAGAACACCCGCTCAGTCACTGGACCTATGGCAATTTCGCCAATCTCCTGATACCCCTGAAGCTTGTAGAACGCCAGATAACGCGCATTGCCGGTATCCAGCACCACGCCATGGCTGCCTGGCTCCTCGGCGCACCAGTCATGAACAGCCTGTAACAATTGTTCAGCGTGCTGCTGACTCCTGAAGTCAGGGTGCACGCCCAGCAGTGGCAGCATATGTACCTGATCTGACGGCAAGCTCCCTACCAACGCTGCCTGATAATCCAGGTAGCGGCGGGTGCAGCGCAGGCCGGTGCCGATGATCATGCGCAAGCGCCACATCCAACTGTCAGCCACGCCAAGGCGCCGCAGCGGCGGCACGATCAGCGCCACCCCGGCCAGACGGTCTTCGACCATCAGGCCCACTGCCGGTAGCTGCAGGTAGAAGTGCTGGCGAACCCATGCCCGAATCATGGCGCGCAGGCGCCGTTCATAGCCAGGGCGCTGGGCCTCGAACAGATAGGCAACGGTCGGCTCTTGCCGATAGACTTCGTACAGCACAGCGCGCACCTCGCGGCGGTAGCCCTTGTCGAGCAAACAGGTGCGAGCGGTTGCGCGGATATCGTCGGGCATTGCAGTTAAACCTTCATGGAGTGAACGTACACCTTGGAGGCGAGGCAGCGCGGGTTGGTTCACCGCTGCGCGCAGGCAGCGCCACCATGCTGGCGATGAGCGCCGATGTTCGATAGCATCCGCAGTTTTACCGGGGTTGCCTCGCCATGAAGATCGTCTCGTTCAACATCAACGGCCTGCGCGCCCGTCCGCATCAGCTGGCGGCGCTGATCGAGAAGCATCAGCCAGACGTTATCGGCCTGCAGGAAACCAAAGTCAGTGACGAGCAGTTCCCCTTGGCTGACGTGCAAGCCCTGGGCTACCACGTGCATTACCACGGCCAGAAGGGCCACTATGGCGTCGCCTTGCTCTCGCGCCAGGCGCCGCTGGCACTGCACAGAGGGTTTGCCACTGACGAAGAGGACGCCCAGCGGCGCTTCATCTGGGGCACCTTCGCCGACGCCAACGGCACCCCGATCACCATCATGAACGGTTACTTCCCGCAGGGAGAAAGCCGCGACCATCCGACCAAGTTCCCCGCCAAGCAGCGTTTCTACAGCGACCTGCAGGTGCTGCTCGAAGGCCAGTTCGACAATCAGCAGCCGCTGATCGTGATGGGCGACGTCAACATCTCGCCTGAAGATTGCGACATTGGCATCGGCGCTGACAACGCCAAGCGCTGGCTGAAGACTGGCAAATGCAGTTTCCTGCCAGAGGAGCGTGAGTGGATGCAGCGTCTCAAGGACTGGGGCCTGGTCGACAGCTTTCGCTACCTGAACCCGCAGGTCAGCGACCGTTTCAGCTGGTTCGACTACCGCAGCCGCGGCTTTGAAGACCAGCCCAAGCGCGGTCTGCGCATTGATCTGATCATGGCTTCGAGTGGCTTGCTGCCACGACTCAAGGACGCTGGTGTTGACTATGACCTGCGCGGCATGGAAAAACCTTCCGATCACGCGCCGATCTGGCTGGAGCTGGCCTGATAAATCAGCGCTGCGGACGCTGATTAGCGTCCGCAGATAGGCAAAGCTGACGAAATATCGCGTATCTGATAGTCATTCGCCATTATCTCGGTTCTCGGGACCCCCTTGGCAGGGGTAGAATGCGCAAAACCGGGAGCCGTAATGAATCAGGACCGTTTGACCCCCAACCAGGACGATGCCATCACCGACGCTGCGGCGCATTGGTGCATGCGCCTGCATGCCGATGACTGCACGGCGGCCGAGCGCGAGGCATTTGATCTGTGGCTGGCGGCCGACCCGCGGCACTTTGCTGAATACCGCGCGATGCAGGAAATCTGGCAGACCGCTGATCTGTTGCCACGCCGCACGGCTGTCGTCGAGATTGGCGCCCGCCCAGTACGCAAGGCGCAGCCACGCCACTGGCGGCCATTCGCTTCGGCTGCAGCCATTGCCCTGCTGGCCCTGCCGCTGGCTAGCTGGGTCGGTTGGGAGCAAGGCTGGCTACCCAATCACTACCAGCATTTCGAAGCTACCGATCAGGTGCGCCAGGTGCAACTGAGCGATGGCAGCCAGGTCGAGCTCAACCTGCACAGCGAACTGCGCTTCTTCAATTACAAAGATCAACGCCAGGTCACGCTTACCCGCGGCGAGGCGTTTTTCAAGGTTACCCACGACACCGCCCACCCGTTCATCGTGCGCGCCGGCAACGGCCAGACGCGGGTAACCGGGACCCAATTCAACGTCTGGAAGTACAACGACGAGGTCAAGGTGACGTTGGTTGAAGGCTCGGTACTGGTCAGCAGCCACGGTGACGATGGCGGCTATCGACTGGGCCCGGGCATGCAAGCCAGTTATCACGCCGGCGATTTCGAGCCGACCCTGGCGCAGAATGATGACGCCGACAACAGCCTGGCCTGGCGCAGTGGCAAGCTGGTGCTGGACAACCTCAGCCTGGCCCAGGCCCTGCCGGTGATCAACCGCTACCTGGAGCGCCCGCTGCTGTTGGCCGATGACAGTACCGGCGCAATCCGCGTCAGCGGCGTGTACAACACCCGCGAAGTCAAGCGCATGGTCGATAACCTGCCCAAGGTGTTGCCGGTCTACCTGACCCGCAGCAAGGACGGCAGCACCGTCCTCAACCGCATCACACCGTTGACCAACAAGGGCTGACGCGGGGCGTCAGAGCACCATCGCCGCAAGCCAGCCAAAGGCCAGCAGTGGCAGGTTGTAATGGAGGAAGGTCGGCACCACGGTGTCCCAGATGTGGTGATGCTGGCCGTCCACATTCAAGCCCGAAGTCGGCCCCAGGGTCGAATCCGATGCTGGCGACCCGGCGTCACCCAATGCACCCGCTGTGCCGACGATGCACACTGTAGCCACTGGATCGAAGCCCAGTTGCACACACAGCGGCACGAAGATCGCGGCTAGAATGGGAACGGTAGAGAACGACGAGCCGATGCCCATAGTCACCAGCAAGCCCACCAGCAACATCAGCAAGGCACCAACGCCCTTACTGTGGTTGATCCACTGCGCAGAGGCCTGGACCAGGCTGTTGACCTCGCCGGTTGCCTTCATCACGTCGGCAAAGCCCGAGGCGGCAATCATGATGAAGCCGATCATGGCCATCATCTTCATGCCTTCGGTAAACAGATCATCAGTGTCTTTCCAGCGCACGATGCCCGACAGCGAAAAGATCAGAAAACCGACCATGGCGCCTATGATCATCGAATCCAGCCACAGCTGAATGATGAACGCTGCTGCGATCGCCAGGCCAGCGACCATCAGCGTCAAGGGGTTGTAGCTGACACTGACCTGCTCGACCTGCTCGATTTTCGCCAGGTCATAGTCGCGTTTCTTGCGGTAGCTGACGAACACTGCCAGGAGCAGCCCGGCGAGCATGCCGGCCGCAGGAATGGCCATCGCCTGGGTAACGTTGACCGCGCTGACGTCGACCCCGGCGCGGCTGACATTGGCCAGCAGGATTTGATTGAGGAAGATGTTGCCAAAGCCAACCGGCAGGAACATGTACGGCGTGATCAGGCCAAAGGTGATCACGCAGGCAATCAGCCGCCGATCGATGCGCAGTCGGGTCAGCACATACAACAGCGGCGGCACCAACAGGGGGATGAAGGCAATGTGAATGGGCAGTATGTTCTGCGACGACACGGCCACCACCAGCATCAGGCCGATCAGCAACCATTTGACCTTGCCACCTTCGCTATGGCCCTGGCGCTCGATCATATTCAAGGCCCGATCTGCCAGCGCGTGAGCCAGGCCCGATTTGGCAATGGCTACGGCAAATGCGCCAAGCAGCGCGTAGGACAACGCGACCGTGGCGCCGCCGCCCAGCCCACCATTGAAGGCCTTCAACGTGCCCTCGATACCCAGGCCGCCGACCAGGCCGCCGGTCAGCGCACCGATGATCAATGCGATCACCACATGCACGCGGGACAGGCTCAATATCAGCATGATGCCGACCGCGGCAATGACTGCATTCATGGTGTGGACTACCTCGTTACGACAGACGGAAAGCATTGGCACCGGCGTCAGGCTGCACACAGGCAGCGGCCGGTCCAGAGGGGTGCAATGCGAAGGGCGCACACTCTGAAGGGCGAGTCGACAGATGTCAAATCGGCCAAGGCCGAATTCAATTGAACGTTTGAATAAAGAAAATCCTGTGGTCGCCGACACAGAGTGCAGACCTATTACAAGGGACTTTCCCAAAATGCCTCTGCGACAACTGTCCATCCAGTGGAAGATCACCCTGCTCGCCGGCTTGTGCCTGGCCGCCATCGTCACGCTACTGGTCGGTCTGTCCCTGTACCGCATGGACCACAGCTCCGACCTGGTAAAGGCCAGCAGCATGAAGATGCTCTCCGACTCAGCTCAAGCCCGCATCGAATCGCAGGGTGAAGTACAGGCGCTGAACATTCGCCGCCAGTTCATGGACGCCTACCAGTACGGCGCAGGTTTTGCTCGGCAGGTGCTGTTCTTGCGCGAGCAGGCGGAAAAACGCTATCTGGACGCCTTTGACCTGCGCGAAGACATGACCGCACAAGTGCGCAGCGCCCTGCTGGCCAACCCTGAGCTGCTAGGCCTGTCGCTGGTGTTCGAGCCTGACGCGCTGGATGGCAAGGACAGCCTGTTCACCAATCAGCACGAGTTGGGCAGCAACGAAACTGGCCGTTTTGCCTTGTATTGGTCGCAACCGCAGGCCGGCAAACTGACCTCCATGGCCTTGCCTGAACTGGACATGGCCAACATCGAAATCGGCCCCAGCGGGCAACCGGCCAACACCTGGTGGGTATGCCCGCGCAGCACCGGCAAGGTCTGCGTGGTCGAGCCGTATTTCTATGCCATCGACGGCCAACAGGTGTTGATGACGAGCATCGTCTTCCCGCTGTCGGTCAAGGGCAAGGTGATTGCCACGCTGTCGGTGGACATCAACCTGAGCAGCTTGCAGGCCATGAGCGAAGAAGCCAGCCGCGGCCTTTATCAAGGCCAGACCACGGTCGGCATCCTCAGCCCGGTCGGCCTGCTCGCAGGCTACAGCGCCGACTCAAGCAAGCTGGCCCAGCGTTTCGACCAGGTCGATGTCGCGCAAGGCGCCGAGTTGGTGCGCAAGCTGGCGGACGGCAAATTACAGATTGTTCACGCCGAACAGCGTTTGAAAGTGCTGGCAGCGTTTCAGCCGATTCCCGGCAGCAAGCCGTGGGGCGTATTGCTCGACGTGCCGCAAAGCGCCCTGACCGGTCCGGCCGAAGCGCTGAAGAACGAACTTGATGCGCTCAACACCAGCGGCACCTTGCTTGAACTGGGGTTAGGCCTGGGCGCGGCGCTAGCCGGGTTGCTGTTGGTCTGGCTGATGGCACGTGGCGTCACTCGGCCGATCCTGGGCGTGGCAGCGATGCTCAAGGACATCGCCAGTGGTGAAGGCGACCTGACCCGTCGCCTGCAGTACGACAAGCGTGATGAACTCGGTGAACTGGCAGGTTGGTTCAACCGCTTCCTCGACAAGCTGCAGCCCACCATCGCTGACGTCAAACGCTCGGTGCAGGCCGCCCGTGGCACGGCTGATCAGTCTGCTGCAATCGCCAGCCAGACCAGTGCTGGCATGGAACAACAGTATCGTCAGGTTGACCAGGCGGCCACTGCATCGCACGAGATGAGCGCCACCGCTCAGGACGTCGCCCGCAGCGCGGCACAGGCCGCCCAGGCCGCCCGCGAGGCTGACCTGGCCACCCGTGAAGGCCTCGCCGTGATTGGCCAGACCACCGACAGCATCGATAACCTGGCAGCCAACATGAGCAGCGCCATGGCCCAGGTCGAAGGGCTGGCTGGCAACAGCGAAAAAATCGGCTCGGTGCTCGAAGTGATTCGCTCGATCGCCGAACAGACCAACCTGCTCGCCCTGAATGCCGCCATCGAAGCAGCCCGCGCCGGCGAAGCAGGACGCGGCTTTGCCGTAGTTGCTGACGAAGTGCGCAATCTGGCACGGCGAACCCAGGAGTCGGTCGAAGAAACCCGCCAGGTGATCGAGGCGCTGCAAGCTGGCACGCGTGAAGTAGTCGACGCCATGGACAGCAGCCACCGCCAGGCCCAGGGCGGCGTCGAGCAAGTTGGCCAAGCGGTCACTGCGCTGCAACGAATCGGCCAGGCCGTCACGGTCATCACCGACATGAACCTGCAGATTGCCTCGGCTGCCGAAGAGCAGAGCGCAGTGGCAGAAGAGATCAACAGCAACGTCGCGACTATCCGCGACGTGACTGAATCGCTGTCAAGCCAGGCCAACGAGTCGGCGCGGGTCAGCCAGTCGCTCAACCAACTGGCAAACCAGCAGCAAGCACTGATGGATCAGTTCAGGGTGTGATTGATTTTCACGCTGCCCCGAGCGCAGACGACCCGGGGCAGCGCATTAGAGCTCGTCGTGAGCGCTGAACGTGCCGCCGCCGAGAATTCGGTCAAGCATTACCAACGCTGCCTCCACGTTCGGCCTACTGCCCATCGGCAGGACGTCGGTCAGAGGCAAGGTAGCGTCTTGATAACCTGTCGCCATCACCAGCAAATGCATCTGGTCGGCATTCAGATAAACATGATGCTGGCGCATGGCGTAGGACTGAATCAGGCTCAGGGCACCCGTCACCAAAGGGGTTGCGCTGGAGGTGCCACCGTAGCTGCTGGTGTAGTCTCGGTCGTCACCCTTTTTGTCCTGTAGCTTGCCGTAGCCCAGCGTGGCGACACTATCACCCCACGCGTTGAGCATTCGATAGCGGTAGCCGTAATTGGAGTACTGATGAGGCTTGCCGTCCCACGACTGGCAGGCCCCTACCAAAATGGTCGAGGCATCGCCATGGTCGTCGAAGTAAGGCCATTGGCCTAGATCGACACCGTGCCCCCGCGTCGTACCCTTGTCCGCCAGCGACTGATTGCTGCCATTGGCGGCGGCATTGACCACGACCGCGCCGCGCGCGGTCAGCGCCTCGCACACATCCCACCAGTCGCGCTCGTGCAGCGACGGCAAATAGGTGCTGAGTACATGGATGCTGGCGCTTTGCCTGTTGATGGCGACGATGTCGCCTGCGCGTACCTGGCGCAGCAGGTCTGCGGGCGTGCGGGGGTATTTGCGGTGGTCGATGGCCCGATTGTCGTACAGGTATAGCTCACAATCATGGCAGATCCCGTTCATGCCGAACGAATTGGCCTGGGCAAACAGCAGGCCCACCGATGCGGTACCGTGGGCCGGGTCGGCGTTGGGTTGGTCGCTGATCACGTGTAGCCGTTCAGTCCCGCGCAGGTCCTCATGTCTGGCGAACAAGCCCGCATCGGAAAAGTGCACGCGGGTGCCCTTGCCGGTCACCTGTTTGCTCCAGACGCTGCGGATGTTCATCCCTTTGTGCGAGGCGGTCGGTGCATCCAGGTAAGTCTGCAGCGCATCGAAGTCCGGCGTCGGTTGCGAATCGTCGTGAGCGTCATCACCCGCTACCACCGCCGCACCCGTGATCAGTGTCGCCACTAGCGCAGCGAGCGCCGCGGCAATGAGGTTGCCGGGTTCCTGCTCGGCGGGCGGGAAGGATAGCGACTCGACGTAGTCCAGCGCCGCCAGGGTTCGTAGTAGCGCGATGAAGGTATCGTTGAACATGCTTGCTGGCTGTGCGAGCAGGTAGTAATCGCGCAGCACTGCAAGCGCGTCGTCGTCATGCTCTTCAGCGCTCAGCACCGGCTGCAGCTGGATGACCTGCTTGAGGTTCGGCCACAGACGGACCAACCTCGAGCGGCTGTCCGGCTCAAGATCGGCAACGAAGGAGGCAAAACCGTCCTTGCCGAACTTGACCAGCAGCGCCGGCAGAGCCTTGTCGGCAGCGCCGTCGGGCAGTCCGCTGAACACGGGCAGCAGTGGGTCGTAAACAGGCCTGGGCCCAGATTCAGGCGGCGCTGCAGAACGTTTGACGCGTAACGAGGCTCCCGTCAGCGGGACCCGATCCAGCATACGCCGTTCGGTTTCTTCGGGCTGGATCTCGATGACCATCGTTGGCCAAGTGATGGTGGCATCAGCATCGGAGGGCAGGTCAAGCTGGATGATCTGCTCGTCGGTCAGGGTGATGCTTGCGGTTATCTCGAAGCGGCCGTGCCTCAGATCGGTGCCTAGAATGGCCGGACAGCCATGGTCAACCAGCAGCCCGCTGTCAACCTGGGAGCTTGAGGTGGAGGAGTCCAGTCGCTTGGGCCCTCGCGCGTTGATGACGCGTAGCACGTAACGAATACGCTTGATCTTGTGCAGGTCTGGACCGATACAGCGCAAGTGAAACTTGCCATCGAAATTGAAGTTTCGGTAGTAGAGGATTTCGATATTGATGCTCATCAGGCGGCTTCCCTTCAAGTGCAGCCGACTCCTTCGCGAGCGGCCGAACAACAATGATTGCGCCGCATCCCGCCGCCTCCCAGCACGAAGCGGTTCCTCTGCAGCCCGCAGCTCAGGTTGCGGCAGCCCAACGCAGCGGCAGCTAGACTGACCTCCAGCACCCACCTGCGAGGCTCGTCATGCGCGCGTCAGCGATCATTTTTGCTTTGTTCATGGCCCTGCTCGCAGGCCCCACCCTTGCCGCCGATGCACCCACCGCCGCGGTCGCCGAAGACAAGGCCGAAGCGCTCGAGAAGAAGGTCGTCAACGACGCACCGCCGGCGAAAAAAAACGAGGCACTGACTTCAGGCGAGGTCATAGCGGTCGATCCCAGTGGCCAGGCGCCGATGGACGACAGCATCACCTGCCTGGCCCGCACCATCTACTGGGAGGCCAAACAGGCCGATGCCAAGGACATGAGCGCAGTCGCCAGCGTGGTGCTCAATCGCCTCGGCCAGGACGGTTTCCCGGACACCATCTGCGGCGTGGTCAAGCAGGGGGTCAAAAGCAAGAGTTGCCAGTTTTCCTGGTGGTGCGACGGGCGCCCTGACCAGGTCGAGGAAAAGGACCGCTACGACATTGCCAAGGAAATCGCCCGCAAGGCGCTCAACCAGCAGCTCAAGGACCCTACCAATGGCGCCCTGTATTTCCACGACCGCTCGGCGCGGCCAGCCTGGGCCAGGGCTTACCGCAAGACTGCCGAGACCAGGCTGTTCCTTTTTTACAAGCCTAACCCAGCACTGGCGCGCTGAGCTTTATACCGCGAGGCGGCGCACCCACAGTGGCTGCGCAGGTGGCAACGTCGGCACCGCATCCAGCAACGCCCGGGTATAGGCATGGCGCGGCTGGCCCAACACCTGAGCGGCGCTACCCTGCTCAACCACCCTGCCCGCTTGCATCACCAGCACATGATCGCTGACCTGCTCGACCACACCCAGATCATGGGAAATGAACAGGCAGGCCAGGTTCAGCTCGGCCTTGAGTTCAGCCAGCAAGGCGAGGATGCGAGCCTGTACCGACACGTCCAGCGCCGACACCGGTTCGTCGCAGATCAACAGGCGCGGTTTCATTGCCAGTGCACGGGCAATGGCAATGCGCTGACGCTGGCCTCCAGACAGCTCCAGCGGGCGCCGATCAAGCACGCTGGCAGGCAACTGCACGCGCTCCAGCAACGCCACCGCCTCGGCCCGCTGCAAGGAGCGCGGCACCCCGGCCAGCGCCAGCGCTTCGCTGAGTACGCGCAGCACGCTGTAGCGAGGGTCGAACGAAGCCAGCGGGTCCTGGAACACTACCTGGATGCCCTGCCGTGCCCGCCGCTTCTGCTCGGCGCCGAGCGCCAACCAGTCGCTACCGGCGAACTCGACCCGGCCCTGGTCGGGTTGTTCCAGGCCGAGCAAGATGCGCCCCAGGGTGCTTTTGCCAGAACCGGACTCACCGACCACACCCAGGGTTTGCCCGGCGCGCAACTGCAACGACACCTCGCTCAACACCTGGCGGACGCTGCCGTCGGGGCCGGCAAAGGATTTGCCCAGCCCGCTTGCAGCAAGCAATACCGGCTGTTCAATGCTGCTCGCACTGGGCTCAACCAACGCCAGCGCAGGCTGCGTTGTGCGCTGCAAATGGACGGCACGCGCGGCGCTGAGCAGGCGCTGGGTATAAGGGTCTTGCGGGTCCTGCAGAATCTGTTCGGCACTGCCCTGCTCCACTACATGTCCGCCGCGCATCACCACCACCCAATCGGCCAACCGTGCCACCACCGCCAGATCATGGCTGACCATCAACAAGCTGTTCTGCTCATCGCGCAGTTGTTCAAGCAGGCGCAGAATCTGTGCCTGCACGGTCGCGTCAAGCGCCGTGGTCGGCTCATCAGCGATCAGCAGGCGCGGCCGGCAGGCCATCGCCGAGGCGATCAACGCGCGCTGACGCAGGCCACCCGACAACTGCCACGAATACTGCTGAGCGCGCACCTGCGGCTCAGGCACGCCGACCTCGGCGAGCAACTGCAGGACCCGCAGACGACGTGCCTCCGCGCCCAGGTCAGAGTGCAGCAGCAGTGCCTCTTCGATTTCGCCACCCACCCGCCGCAACGGGTCGAGCGAACCCAGTGCGTCCTGCATGATGAAACCGATCTGCGCGCCGCGCAGGCGTTGATAGTCAGCCTGGTCGAATACACGCAGGTCGCGCCCGGCAAACTCCAGCCGTTGCGCCTGCACCTGCGCGCCGGGGCCCGCCAGGCCGACCAGGCTGCGGGCGGTGACGCTCTTGCCCGAGCCCGACTCGCCAACCAACGCCACGCACTGCCCGGCGCGCACCTGCAGATCGACTCCGTGTACCACCGCTACACCGTTGAAGCTCACTCGCAGGTCGCGGATGTCGACCAGTGCCGACGCCGTATTCAAGCCACTCATAGGCCTTTGCCCTCACTGCGCCGTAGCCAGTCTCGGCCGATGGCGCTGATGGAAATCACAGTCAAGGTAATTGCCAGCGCCGGCCAGGCCATCAGCCAGGGCGCGTTGGCCATGAAATTGCGTGCCACTGCCATACTTGCGCCCCACTCGGGTGCCGGTGGCGGAGCGCCAAAACCGAGAAAACTCAGCGCGGCAGCGGCGGTGATAGCCCCGCCAAGGCCGATGCAGGCGAGGATCAGGACCGGTTGCACCGCATTGGGCAGGACATGGGCAAACACCACAGCCAGCGGCCGCCGACCCAGGGTCAGTGCCGCCTCGACGAAGCTGGCATGGCGGATGCTCATGGTCTGCGCGCGCACCAGCCGGGCATAGCGCGGCACTGCCGCGATGCCGACGGCAATGATCAAGTTGGTCGTGCCCTGACCAAACAGCGTGATCACCACCAGCGCCAGCAGCAGGTCGGGAAATGCCAGCAGCACATCCACCGCGCGCATCAGCAGGTTATCCAGCCAGCGCGGTGCGAGGCCGGCAAGCAATCCTAGCAAGGTGCCCAGGCCCAGCCCGAGCAGGGTTGCGGTGAAACCGATAAGCAGGGATGCACGCGCCCCGTGAATAACACGGCTAAGCACGTCTCGACCATTCTCATCGGTACCCAGCCAGAACTGGCTGCTGGGCGGTTGATAAGCCAGGCGCGCATCAGCCAGCAAAGGATCGGCCGGCGCCAGCCAGCCAGGCAGTGCCACCGCCAGCAACAGCAAGCCGATGGTCGCCCAGGCCAGGCACAACCCTGGCCGCGCAGGGCGCCAGCGCGACAGTCGCGCACTGGTTGCCAGCGTCGGCACCTGGGCAGCGGGAATGATCGCGTTCATGCAACCTCCTGGCTCAAGGCGCCGGATTTGGCGTACGCCGATGCACAGCCTGAATCTCGGCCAGCAATTCGTCATCCAGTTGCAGCTCCAGCGCACCGAGGTTGTCGTGCAACTGCGCCAGGCTGGTCTGGCCAGTAATGGCACTGGCTACGAACGGCTGACGGATGACGAAGGCCAGCGCCAGCTGCGCTGGGCTCAAACCTCGCTTGACGGCGATCTGCACATAGCTGGCGATGGCGCTGTTGGCTTCACTGCTGTCGTAGCGGTTGAAGGTGCGGTACACCGACGACAGGCGAGCGCCTTCGGGGCGTGCGCCATCGAGGTATTTGCCGGTCAGCGTGCCGAACGCCAGCGGTGAATACGCCAGCAAGCTAACGCCGTCACGGTGGCTGAACTCCGACAAGCTGTTCTCATACAGGCGGTTGAGCAAGCTGTACGGGTTCTGGATGCTGGCAATGCGCGGCAAATCGCGTTGTTCGCTGTGCCGCAGGAACTGCGCCACGCCCCACGGCGTTTCGTTGGAAACGCCGATATGGCGGACCTTGCCGGCTTTGACCTGTTCGTCGAGCACCGCCAGGGTTTCAGCGATTGCAGCGCTGTCCGGGTGGTCATCCACGTAGGGGTATTCACGCGCGCCGAAGAAGTTGGTGGTGCGGTCCGGCCAGTGCAACTGATACAAGTCCAGATAGTCGGTGCGCAGGCGTTTGAGACTGCCATCCAGCGCGGCAACGATATTGCGCCGATCATGGTGCGAGAGGCCGTCACGAATGTGCGTCTGCCCGGCAGGATCACGCGACGGCCCGGCAATCTTGCTTGCCAGCACCAGTTTGTCGCGGTTACCGCGTGCAGCAAGCCAACTGCCGATGAAGCGCTCCGTGGTGGTCCAGGTTTCGGCCCGGGTCGGCGTTGGGTACATCTCGGCGGTATCGATCAGATTGATCCCGGCGGCGATGGCGGCGTCCAGTTGCTGGTGGGCATCCTGCTCGGTGTTCTGGTGGCCCCAGGTCATCGAGCCAAGGCTGAGCAGGCTGACGTTGAGGTCGGTATGGCCCAGGCGGCGATACTGCATGATGTGATCCTTTTCGATAAATGACTGAAGGCGATGGTCTCAGGCCAGCCGCGCGAGGCCCGCGCTGTTGGCCTGGGTGTACTGGTTGTTGGCCTTGGGCAAGCCGAGGTGATCGCGCAAGGTGCGGCCCTGGTATTCGCGGCGGAACAAACCACGCTTCTGCAGTAGCGGAACAACCTCTTCGACGAACACCTGCGCGCCTGACGGGAACATGTCCGGCATGATGTTGAAGCCGTCGCCGGCGCCAACCAGGAACCATTCGGCCAAGGTGTCGGCAACCTGCTCGGGGGTGCCGACGGCCAACCGGTGGCCCACCAGAATCCGCCGCGACAGCTGGCGGATGGTCAGGTTCTCGCGCCGGGCCAGGTTCAGTTGCGCCTCGAGAAACCCATGCGAGCCGCGCTCGAAGTCCGCTACAGCGCCGATTTGCGCCCAGGGCAGCGGCGCGTCCGGGTCCAGTTCGCGGGCATCAATGCCGATCCGCCCGGCCACTTGCTGCAGCAAACCGTGCTCACCGTGCCAGGCATTGAGCTGGTCGAAGCGCGCGTGGGCCTCGGCCTCGGTGCTGCCGATTACCGTCGACAGCCCGGGCATGATCTTCAAGTGCTGCGGGTCGCGGCCCCAGGCTTGGGCGCGTTGTTTCATCTCGCGATAAAAGGCCAGGCCGTCGGGCAAGGTGGTCTGGGTGGTGAAGATCGCATCGGCGTAACGTGAGCCAAGCGCTTTGCCGCCTTCGGACGAACCGGCCTGGACCAGCACTGGCCGGCCTTGCGGCGAGCGTGGCAGGTTGAGCGGGCCCTTGACCTGGAAGTGCTCGCCCTTGAAGTCCACCGTGTGCACTTTGCTCGGGTCGGCAAAGCGGCCTGTGGCGCGGTCGCCGATGATCGCGTCGTCCTCCCAGCTATCCCACAGTTTGAGGGTTACATCGACGAATTCCTCGGCACGGCCATAGCGGTCGACATGCAGCGGCGCGCCGCTGAGGCCGAAGTTTTGCGCGGCGGCATCGCCGGCGTTGGTGACCACGTTCCAAGCGGCACGGCCGCCGCTGATGTGATCCAGCGAGGCGATCCGCCGGGCCAGGTTGAACGGCTCGTTGTAGGTACTGGAACAGGTGGCGATGACGCCAATATGTTCGGTGGCCGCAGCCACGGCGGTAAGCAGCAGGGTCGGCTCCAGGCGCCCGCCCGGCTGGCTGGCGACATCCGCTGACAATGCCGGGCCATCGGCGAGAAAGATCGCGTCAAGGCAGCCACGTTCGGAGATGCGCGCGATGTTGCGGTAATAGTCGACGTCGATATAGGCATTCAGCGCAGCCTCGCCCTGACGCCAGGCGCCGGAGTGTGAGCCAAAGCCGAGAATGTTCATGCCCAGGCTCATCTGTTTTGCTTGCGTCATGGGGTTGCTCCTGTTCAGACAGCGCTGGCTTCATCGAAGGTAGGCTGCACGTCACTGACTGCCGACTGTTTGGCCCGCCAGGCGGCAGCCGGGCTGATGCCGTTGAGGTAGTAGTTGCCCAGCGCCTGCTCGCGATAGATCGCTGGATTGTGCGATGCCAGGGTGCGCGCGTTGCGCCAGTGGCGGTCGAGCCGACGCTGGTTGCTGGTGGCCGAAGCGCCGCCGACTTCGAACAGCAAGCTGGTCGCCTCAAGTACTTGCGGCAAAACGATCTGTTGCGCCTGGAAGGCGTGCACTTCGGCATCGGTGTAGAGCTGCTCCGGCACCGCGCCGAGCTGGCCGGCTGCAGATGCAGCCTGCAGGCTCTGGGCAACCGCGCCGACCTGCGCCTCGGCACTGAAGGCCAGGCTCGACAGGCGCCCGACCACTTGCTGCACCAGTGGGTCGTCAGCCGGTCGCGACTGGCCGGGCAAGCCGAACGCGCGGGTGCGGCCCTGTACAAAGCCCACGGCATCCGCCAGGACAGCCCGGGCGATGCCTGCCAGGGTGGCCAGGTGAACGGCCTGGTAGAACGCCGTCAGGTACGATTCGGCGCGCAGTTCGCGCTTGGCAAAACGACGCAGAATGTGCCGTTCGGGGACGGCAACCTGGTTGAAGCGGGTGGTGCCGCTGCCGGTCAGGCGCTGGCCAAAGCCGTCCCAGTCATCGACCACTTCAACCCCGGCCGCGCGGGTCGGCACCGCCAGGCTGACGAAGTCGTCGCCATGGTTGGCCACGGCTGCAACCCAGTCCGCGTAGAGCGTGCCGGTGCAGTAATACTTTTCGCCATCGAGGCGATAGCCGCCCTCCCCACTGTCGCTCAATTGCACCGTGTTGCTGGTGCTGTCAGTGCGCTCGGCCATGGCCGCACCCCACAGCTCACCGGCGGCAACGCGGGCAAACCAGTACTGCTGCGAATCAGCATCGGCTGCCGACAGGCGACCTTCGACGAAGCCAAAGTGCGCTCGAAAGATCTGCGGCAGATTCGAATCAGCCTGCCCCAGGCGCACCAGCTGGCGCAGCAACTGCGGCAGCGAGGCGCCCAGCCCGCCGTGGACGTGCGGGACCCTGAGCGCGCCAAACCCCGCTGCGCGCAACCAGGCCACTGGCTCATGGGCCAGGGCTCGTTGCTGCTCGCGTTCAACAGCACCGGCAGCGATGCGGGTGTAGATCGGGGCGAACCGCGCGTCCAGTTCGGCATCGGTGATTGCAGTGTTCGATGGGTGACTCATGACGGTTCCTTTCACGGATTCAATGATGGGCAGTGCGCGGGTCAATGGCCTGCGTCAACAGGTCCACCAGCAGATTGACCAGCACGTAGATGGCAGCAGCCAGCAAGGTCACGCCGAGCACCAGCGGCACGTCCTTGTTGGCAGTCGCGTCGAGCATCAAGCGGCCGATGCCCTGGCGGCCGAACAGCAGCTCGAGCACCACCGCCCCGCCGAGCAGGCTGGCGAATACATATCCGGCCAGCGTCACCAACGGCACCAGCGCGTGACGCAAGGCATGGCGCAGGCGCACGCCGGTATCGGACATACCGCGAGCGCGTGCCTGAGTGATGAAGGGTTGCTCGAGCACCTGTTCCAGTGACTGGCGCAGCACCTGCGCCAGCAGCGCAGCGATGGGCAGACCCAGCGCCAGACTGGGCAGCAGCAGCGACCGCCAGCCGGCCGAGCCGGACGGCGGCAGCAAGTGGAAATAGAAACTAAAGGCCAGCAGCAGCACCGTCCCGATGACGAAATTGGGTACCGCCGAGAGCACCAGCTCGACCCCCGATACCAGCGCCCGCAAGCGCCGTCCGCGGTTGGCGGTGAGCAGCGCCGACGCCAGAGCCAGCACTACCGCCAGCAACGCTGCAGTGCTGGCCAGGGCCAAGGTCGCACCGAGTTGCTCGCCGATCGCCTGCACCACCGGGATGCGCAAGCGGTACGACTCGCCAAGATCACCCTGAGCAAGGCGTCCCAGGTAGCTCAGGTACTGCCGCCACAGCGGCTGATCAAGGCCGTACTCGGCGCGCACCTGGGCCAGCAGCTCGGCGCTGGGCATTGCATCCGGGCCGCCGACAATCGCCAGCGCGGTATCACCGCCACTGTGCTGCATGCCCAGAAAAGTCAGGCTGGCTGCCGCCCACAGCACAATCACACCATCGCGCAGGCGGCGCAGTACCGTCGCCACTAACTTCATGGTTGCTCCTTGGCCAGCCACACGCTGGTGAACAGAGGGACATTGTGCGAGCCGTCGAACAGCACGCCGGCGACGGCCTTGCGGTAGGCCAGCAGCATCTGGCTTTCTACCGACGGCACTGCCGGCACGGTCTCGCCGAGCCGTTGCTGGGCCAGCCGATAGAGCTCGCGACGCCGCTGCGGATCGGTGCTGCGGCGCGCCTCGCCCAGGTATTGGTCCAGTTGCGCATCACGAAAATGGCCAACGTTCTGACCAATCAAACGCGCGCTGGGAATGGCATTGCTGTGATAGAGGATGTACAGGCCGTCAGCCGTATTGGTGTGCCAGTAGCCACCACCGATCGCATCGAACTCACCGGCGTAGCGCAGCTGCATGACCCGCGTCAGCGGCAGTACTTCGATGGCCATGGCAAAGCCGATCTTGCGCAAATCGGCTTGTACCGCCACTGCAACGTTGGCCGGAAACGCCGGGTTGTCATAGGTGAGCAAGGTCGCTTGCAGGCACTGGCCGTTGCGCATGCGTACGCCATCGGCAGCGCGCTCGGTCCAGCCGGCCGCATCCAGCAGGCGATTGGCTGCGGCCGGATCGAACGCCAGTGCGTCCTGCGCGACCGGGTCGTAGCCTGGGGTATTCACGGCGAGATAGTCGCCCTTGGCGAGAAATTCGCCAAAGCCCGATATCCATGCCAGGCCGTCGCGGTCGATGGCTTTGGCCATGGCCTGGCGCACCCGCACATCGTCAAACGGCACCCGCTCGACATTGAAGGTGATGCTGCGCGCAGGATTGCCTTTGCGGATCCGGCTGCGCAGGGTCAATTGCGGGTTGGCGCGGATCGCAGCGGCGTTCTGCGGCGGTGCGTCGAGGGCCATGTCGCTGTCGCCGGCTTCCAGTGCGGTGTAGCGGATCATCGCCTCGGGCACATAGCTCAGTTCGAGCCGATCCAGATAAGCCTCGCCCTGATGTTTGATGGCCGCCGGCGACCAATCATAGCCAGCGCGACGGCTGAACACCGCGCCTTGGTCGCGCACATAGCTGTCGAGCACGAACGGCCCGCTGCCGATCGGCCGGGTCGCGATGCTACGAGGCGCCTCCAGGATCTGCTTCGGCGAAATCATGCCCAGCCATGCCTGCGAGAGCACGTCGAGGAACGGCGCGTAAGGCTCGCGCAGGGTCGCCTCGAAGGTGAACTCGTCGATCACCCGGCCCTTGAGGTAAGGCGCAATATAAGCGGCCGCCAGTGGGGATTTGGTCGCCGGGTCACGCATGTGCTCAAGGTTCAGCCGCACCGTCTCGGCATCGAACCGCGCGCCGTCGCTGAAGGTGACGTCATCGCGCAGGTGAAAGGTATAGGTCAGGCCATCGGCACTGATATCCCAGCCTTTCGCCAGCCAGGGCGTCAGCGTGCCGTCTTCGGCCTGATAGACCAGGCAATCGAACAGGATCCGCCCCAACCACTGCATGTTGCCGTGGGACAAGCCGTGGATGTCGAAGCTGCCCGAATCGGTGGCGGCAGACACGCGCAAGGTGCCACCGCGCAGGCCCTCACGCTGCTCGACAAAATCACTCGCCGGGTAGCGCATGATGCCGTTGACGGCCGTCACCGCCTCGCCTTTGAGGCTGCTTGCCGTGTGCGGCGGCGCGGGTGGCGAGCAGCCGCCGAACAGCAGCGCGCTGGCCAGCAGAATCGGCGTCAGCACGTGCCTTTGGGCAGCCGCCATCAGAAGCGCACCGCTACGCCGGTGGTGACTGAGAACGCATCACCCGGATAAAAATTGGCAGAATCGCGACCGTTGGCGTTGTAGGCGGTGTTGGCCGCACTGGCGTAGCGCTGGTCGGTGAGGTTGCGCAGGTCAGCAAACACTTCCCACTTGCGGCTCGGCGCCTGGAAGCCGACCTTGGCCCCCCACAGCAGGTACGACGGCGCCTGCCAGGTGTTGGCGTAATCGATGTAATAGCTGGAGGCTGCGCGCAGGTTGAGCGAGGCGTAGAAACCGCTGGCCTGGCGGTAGGCCAGTTCAGCCTGGTAAACCTGGCGCGGCAGGCTTGGCAGTTCGTTGCCGCCGAAGGTGTCGTCGTCGCGGTACTTGAAGTCGTTGAGGGTGTAAGCCTGGCGCAGGTCGAGGGTGTCGCCGCTGGCACCGGTCCAGAGCAGCGCATTGAGGCCGGCTTCGATGCCTTGGTGAATCGTCGGGCTGGCGTTCGAGGTCGCCGTCAGTTGGTCCTGGGTGGCGCTGGCCTGGCGCACCACCACAGTCAGCAGCTCATCCTGCACCCACGAGCGGTACAGGGTCAGGCTGCCATCGAAGATGCCATGACTGCCGCGCACACCGACTTCGAAGGTGGTGGCTTTCTGTGGCCGCACATCATAGAGAAACGGGTTGCCAGTACTGCCCAACTGCCAGGTCACCGGCGGGTCGATGCTGCGGCTGACATTGCCGAACAGCTGCAATTCGGGGTTGATCTGATAGCGCAGGCCGAGCCGCGGCGCCAGATCATTTTCGACATATTCAACCCGGGTCGGCAGGTTGCTGGGGTTGGCCGTGGTCAGCGTGGTGCCTTCGATCTCAGCCTTGCGGCGGATATTGACGAACGACAAGCCCGAGGACAGCCACAGCGCATCGGTCAATTGCAGCTCGTTGCCGAACGTCAGCACCGTGTCCCGCGAGCCGGTGTAGTTGGTCTCCTGGATTTTCGCGCCGGTGCTGCGATTGTGCGACTTGACGTCAGCCAGCGAAGCCCGGGTGTTGCTGAAGATAATGCTGCTGTCGCTGGGCAGGCCGAACAGGCGGTCGCCAGTACGGAAATAGCGCAGGGTCAGGTTGATGTCCTTGGAGCGCCAGTCCTGCGGCGTGGGTGAGTAGCGCCAGCCGTTGAGCAAGGGGTAGTTGTTGTATGAAGCGCCGACTTCGAGTTTGTTGCCATCGTCGAAGGTGTAGGTGGTCTTGTTGCCGATGAAGGTGGTGCCGTCCTTGCGCCGCCCGGTCGGGGCGCTATTGCTGCGCGGGTCGTGCTTGAGCTGTTGGCGGGTCAGCGTATTGCCGTTGGTGAGTTGCTCCTCGCGGTATTTGACGAACAGCCGGGTTTCCAGCTTGGGGCTGAACACATGACCGAAGTTGGCCGCCAGGCCGCGGCCTTCGTTGTTGGCCTGGTCCTGATAGCCGTCGCGCTCGTTGTGCAGCACGTTGATGTAATAGTCGCTGTCGCCGACTACGCCTCCGGTGCTCAGCTGTTGCTTGCGGTAACCGTAGCTGCCCACCTCGAAGCGGGCGTAATTACCCGGGTCGGTGCGCCCGGTCTTGCTGACGAAATTGATCGCACCGCCCAGCGACAGCGCTGCGTACTCAGAGGCGTTGCCGCCGTACAAGACCTCGGTGTGGTCGATGCCCTGCATGTCGAGGAAGTCTTCCTGGGTGCCGCCGGGACCGGTGATCGGCAGGCCGTCGAAAAGAAACTTGGTGCCCAGCACGTAGCCTTGATAGAAGGTATTGAGCCCGGAACCGCGGATCGAAATCTTGTTCGCGGCGGTGCCGCTGGTGCCTTGGGCGAACACTCCCGGCTGCAGGGCGAGCACGTCTTCGGCATTGGCAGCACGGCCCTGCTCGACCTGACGGTTGTCGATCACTGCAGTATTGCCGGCAACCTTCTGCAGGCGCTTCTGATCCTTCTGAGCGCCACTGGCTGCGGCGCCGGTGACGGTCACTGTGCCGAGGGTGGAATCCCCGGCAGCAAATACCGAGGGGCTGAGCAGCGCCATCAGCACTGCCACACTGGCGGCGTTGCCTAGCGGGTGACCGGTAAGTCGAACTTTCGCACGCAATGCTGATACTCCCTTTATATATATCACCGCCGCACCTCGCTGTTTCGAGGGCCACCGTTGAATGCTGGTAAAGTGAGTACTGCAGGTGTCGTGCCAGCTATTAAAGTACCTGTTTACTGGCCTTCAGGCGCCTTGCCTAGTTGTGCTCCAGCACAAACTGTTGCCGCTCTGTTGCTCAGCCAACAGTTGCCGGTATCTTTCCAAGAAGCGCTCAAGCACGGCCATCAGAGCAGTTTCGCAAAGACCACATCACTCCTTGATTCGGGTAATTAACATATAACCTTGAGTGTTTGAATGCCGACAGCCGAGCAACAATTAAGGTGCTTTTTACTCACGCATCGAAGACTGAATGACGGCGCGCCCCGCCCCGCAGTGTCTTTCCCAAGCTGGCATAAAACCTGCTCTGCAATTTGTGACAGGCCTGACTATGCCCATAGAACGCCGAGGCAACTAACTAATGAACTTCAAGGATTACCCCAATGCCCGTGCTGCAACCCAAGCAACTGCGTGTGGCTGTCCGCCACGCCACCCTGGCCACAGCCCTTAGCGCCACCCTGGCCAGCCCACTGTATGCTGCAGAGACCGAACGGACCCTGGGTACCGTCACCGTCCAAGGGGCAAAGCAGACTGCTGCGCAAGCGGCCAGTAGCCAACTGGCAGAGGTCCCTGGTGGCACCAGCGTGGTCGACAGCGAAGAAGTCGCCAAAGGCCGCACCGGCAACCTGCAGGACACCCTTGGCTATCAGCCGGGGGTATTCGTGCAGTCCACCGGCGGCAACGATGCAGCCAAGATCTCCATCCGAGGCTCGGGCGCAAACACCTCGCCGGGCTACTTTCGGGAAGGCATCAAGTTTCTCTTCGATGGCCTGCCGCTGACCGGTCCGGGCGGTACGCCGTATGAGTTCCTCAACGCCGCAGGGGTCAACTACACCGAGATCCTGCGCGGCGCCAACGCCTTCCAGTACGGTGCCTTGACCCTCGGCGGCGCGGTCAACTTCGTCAATCACAGTGGCTATACCGCGCCCGGCCTGCGCCTGCGTGGCGAGGCCGGCAGCTACGGTTACCAGAAGCAGAGCATCAGTTATGGCGGGGTCGAGGGCGACCTGGATTACTACCTGCAAGCCGACAACTACCGCAACGACGGCTACCGCGACTATAGCCTGTCGCGCAGTTCAGGCATCGTTGCCAATGCCGGCTACCGCTTCAGCCCCAAACTTGAAACGCGGGTATTGCTGCGTTACCGCGACGAATTCCACAATGACCCAAGCGCGACGACCCTCGCCGCGGCCAAGCACAACCCACGCCGGGCCAGTGCGACCGCCGAAAGCAGCGGTGCTGGTGCGCGCCGCCCCGGCAGCATATGGCTGGGCAGCAAGACCACCTACACCTTCGACGACGATGCCCGGCTGACCGTCGGTTTGTCCTACCACGACTACCGCCACACCAATAACCCGCGCAGCCCGACCAACCCCAGCTATTGGGACTGGCACGACCTCGGCCTGCTGCTCGGCTATGACCGCATCGACACCTTGTTCGGCCATGAAAGCCGCAGCAGCATTGCCTTCACCTCGACCCAACACCTGCGCGGCGGGGTCAATTCGGCCAATGACGACAAGGTCAGCTTGAAGAAAGTCGACTATCAGGATTCGTTCGACCGGGTGATCGCCCTGGGCAATGACCTCAACCTGGTCGATGGCCTGTGGCTGACCAGCGGTGTGTCGTTCGTCAACGTGCGACGCAAGGCCGACATCGACTATGCGGTGAACCCCAACCGCACCGACTTCCCGCAGCATGTCGACTACGACAACTGGAGCGTCGCCCCGCGGGTCGGTTTGCGCTATGAGTTCAGCCCCAACCTGCAGGTATTCACCAACCTCAGCCGCAGTATCGACCCGCCGGCATCCTGGGAATACTCAGGCTCCGGCCCGACTCTGCCGTACATTCGCCCGCTGGTGGAACAGAAAGGCAACACCTTCGAGGTCGGCATCAAAGGCTCGCATGGGATCTTCGACGGCAGCCTGGCGCTGTACCGCTCGTGGATTCACAACGAGTTGCTCAACGTGCAGATCATCCCGGCCAGCAATGGCGCGGCGGCGGTCACCGGCGCATTCAATGCCACGCCGACCATTCACCAGGGCATCGAAGCAGGCCTGAACACCCGCCTGTGGGAAAACCCGCAAGGCGATCAGGTGCGCCTGCGCCAGGTTTACACCCTGAACGACTTCTACTACCGCAACGACGATACCTTCGGCGACAACCAGCTGCCTGGCATCCCCAAGCATGTCTATCAAGGCGAGTTGCAATACCAGCACCACAGCGGCTGGTACAGCGGCGTCAACGTGCAGTCGGCATCGCGCACGGCAGTGGACTACGCCAACACGCTGTATGCGCCTTCGTACACGATCTGGGGCGCAAAAGTGGGTTACGAGGCGCCCAAGGGTAACTGGAAGGTTTCGCTGGACGTGAAAAACCTGGCCAACAAAGCTTATGTTTCGGCCATTACCCCCGTCTACAACGCGCGCGGGCAGGATTCGGCGTCGTTCTGGCCGGGCGACGGCATCGGCGCCTATGTTGGGCTCGAGCTGCGCTACTGACGGCAAACCGGCGTTGCCCCGCGCAAGCGGAGCAACGCCGACGGCTCAGAGGTTCGAGGCGCGCGGCATCAGTTCATAGGGCAACTTGAAGCCGGGCATAGCCTTGATCCGCTGTTTCCAGGCTTCGATATGAGGGAAATCACTCAGCTGCATGCCGGTATCTTCAGGCATGTACACGTAGCCGGCCAGCGATAGGTCAGCGATGGTCAAGCGCCCGCCGACCATATAGGGCGTGCTGCTCAGGTGCTGGTCGACCACGCGATAGGCCGCTTTTGCCCGATCGCGGAAGAACGTCGTGACTTCGGTTTCACCGGTCTTTTTCAAACCGTAGAGAAAACGCAGGGTCGCGTAATAGCTGGTGAATTTGTGGTTATCGAACAACATCCAGCGCCAGATCTCACGGCGCTCGTCTTCACTGTGCCAGCCAAACTTGCCCGTCTGCTCGGCCAGGTACTCGAGAATCAGCGCCGACTGGGTCAAAGTTTTGCCGTTGTGTTCAAGCACTGGCACTTCGCCCTGCTGATTGACCTGGCTGCGCCAGTCTTCATCTCGGGTCTGGCCATTGAAGAAGTCGACCGGCACCGCTTGCCAATCGCAACCGGTCAATTCAAGCATCAGCGCAACCTTGTAGGCATTGCCGGATTCACCAAAGCAGTGCAGCGTGTATTCAGACATGGTCGACCTTCAGCTTGGGTTGAATGAAACAGCTCGCCCAGCAGTAGAGCATGGCTCGGGTACGTAGACCACTGCGCGCGCGCAGCCAATTGAACTAGTTTCAGTCATTGCCGCTCTTATGATCATGCAGACATTCCCCTAGGCTTCACCCTTCTGGAGGTTTCGCCATGCGTCGTTTGATTGTTGTTTCTTCGCTGTTGGTTCTGCTGCCTGTTGGCTCGGCAATGGCCCGTGTCGATGGCCGTGATATCGCTACTTCGGCGGGTGTATCCGCTTCCCTGTACTCGACCTTCAAGGATGACAAGCGGATCATCCCGGCGCGTGACGAGCTGTCGGCATTCGTAGCCAGCGGCGGTGCCATCCGTGGCGCTTACGTTGAATCGGCGCTGGAGCAGGCGCGTCAAAGCAACCCTGGCCTGCAGGTCAGTGACGAAGAGCTGGCTCAGGCGATCCTGTCGCAAGACAACTGATCGCTGCTGTATGCGACAAACACTGGACCACGTCTACGCCCCGCGTAACGTGGTCTTTTGCTGTGCGGCTTTGATAATCATCCGTCATTTTCAACAAATCGACGAAACAGTCTCGGCGCGCCACGCCTTGGTGCCCTCACTGCCAGACGCTATGGTTGCTGCAACTCCTCACCACTCAGCGGAACAGCCTCCATGAAAGCCATTGTCTTTACTCAGCACGGCCTGCCGATCAGCGATCCTGCGGCATTGTTCGACACCGAGCTTGAGCAGCCCACCCCTGGGCCCCGCGATCTGCTGGTCGAAGTGCAGGCCATCTCGGTCAACCCGGTCGATACCAAGGTCCGCGCCGGCAGCGGCAGCACCGCGCAGCCGAAAGTACTCGGTTGGGACGCCGTGGGTATCGTCCGGGAGGTCGGCAGCGACGTCAGCTTGTTCCAGCCAGGCGATGAGGTCTTCTACGCCGGCGCCATCGACCGACCCGGCAGCTACAGCCAGTTTCACTTGGTGGATGAGCGCATTGTCGGGCATAAACCGCGCAGCCTCGACGCCGCCAGTGCCGCAGCGCTGCCGCTGACGTCGATCACCGCCTGGGAGCTGTTGTTCGACCGCCTGGGCGTTGCCGAAGGTGGCGGCCAGGGGCAGACCCTGCTGATCGTCGGTGCTGGCGGTGGGGTGGGCTCAATCCTTACCCAACTGGCCCGCAAACTGACCGACCTGACCGTGATCGGCACTGCCTCACGCGCGGAAACTCAGCAATGGGTCAAGGACCTGGGCGCGCATCATGTGGTCGATCACAGCCAGCCGCTGCCCGCACAGATTGCCCAGATCGGCGATGGCCAGGTCGATATGGTCATCAGCCTGACCCACACCGACCGCCACTTCGCTCAGCTGATCGAAGTCCTGCGTCCACAAGGTCGGCTGGCGTTGATCGACGACCCGGCAACTCTCGACGTCGTGCCGCTCAAGCGCAAATCGTTGTCGCTGCACTGGGAGCTGATGTTCACCCGCTCGCTGTACCAGACCGCCGACATGATCAAGCAGCACCAATTGCTGGATCGAGTTGCGGCACTGGTTGACGAAGGGGTGTTACGCACCACCTTGGGTGAGCACTTCGGTGCGATCAATGCACAGAACCTGCGCCGGGCTCACGCCCTGATCGAGAGCGGCAAGGCCAAGGGCAAGATCGTCCTAGAAGGATTCGACGCCTAGGCTTGCTCAGCCAGCGGCTGTACCTGGATCAATCGCCCAGGGCCTGCAGCCGCTGTAACAGGAATGCGCGCAATTGCTGCACCACCGGCGTCAATGACTGCCGGTGGGCACACACCAGGTGCAACGGCGTCGGCTGCCCCCAGGCCCGCGGGAACAGCTCGACCAGGCGCCCGGCCTCGAGGTCGGCGCGCACATCCAGCTGCGACTTGAACACCACACCCAGCCCCGCCACCGCCCAGCGCCGCACCACATCGGCATCATCACTGGTGCGATCGCCGGCGACCATCACCGCCTTGACGCCGTGCTCGGTATGAAAGCTCCAGCGTTCATGGGTCAGGTCGCCCATCATGTAGCGCAGGCAGTTGTGCTGGGTGAGCTCTTCTGGGGTGCGCGGCGCACCATGCCGGGCGATGTAGGCAGGTGCTGCGCAGAGGATGCGCCGGTTGTTCGCCGCCAGCGGCAGCGCCACGAGGCTGGAGTCGGCCAACTGCCCATAACGAATCCCCGCATCCAGTCGGTCACTGAAAAAGTCCGCAACCTGGTCGCTCAGCCTTAGCTGCAGTTCGATCCGTGGGTGCGCCGCCTGAAACTCATCCAGCCACGGCAACAGCAGGTTACGGCCCAGATCGGACGGCATCGACAGGCGCAGCGCCCCGGCAATTTCCTCGCGCCCGTCAGCCAGTGCCAACTCACCCTCGCTGAGTGCTTCCAGCACCTGACGGGCATGCGGCAGGTAGCGCTGGCCATCGTCGGACAGGCGCAGTTTGCGCGTCGAACGCACGAACAAACGGATACCCAGGCTGCGCTCCAGGCGCTGCACTGCACCGCTGGCCAAGGCCGGGGAAATATCCAGTTGCCGCGCCGCCGCCGAGAAGCTGCCGGCCTCGACGGTGGTGACGAATACCTGCAGATCGTCCATGCGCACCAGTTTCTTGATCAACCGCCAATCCTCACCTATTCAAGCCAAAGCCTTGCCGTAGAGCGCTGAGGGTCTAGGCTGACAGTTCAAGCCAATAAAAAGAGACCACCAATGCCGATGCCCCGCCCACCCTTTGCCGCCGCCCTCGCCCTGTGCCTGGCCTGCTCCCAGGCCATTGCCGCCGAACCGACCCCACAGGACCTGCTCAAGCAAGCCCAAGCCGAGCAAGCACATTATCTCGACACCCTCAAAAGCCTGGTCTCGGTCGACACCGGTACCGGCACCGAAGCAGGCCTTAGCCAGGTCAGCGCCGAACTGGTCAAGCGCCTCAAGGCGCTCGGTGCCCAGGTTGAAACCCATCCCGCCACACCTTCTGTTGGCGACAACATCGTCGGTACCTTCAAGGGCACCGGCAGCAAAGACTTCATGCTGATGGTCCACTACGACACGGTGTTCGGCCCCGGCACGGTGGCCAAGCGGCCGTTTCGTATCGAAGGCGAACGCGCCTACGGCCCCGGTGTTGCCGATGCCAAAGGCGGCGTGGCGATGATCCTGCACGCGCTCAAGCTGCTGCAGGACCAGCAATTCAAAGGCTACCGGACCCTCACCGTACTGTTCAATCCAGATGAGGAAATGGGCTCCGCCGGCTCCAAAAAGATCATCGCCGAGCTGGCCCGCAAGCATGATTACGTATTCTCCTACGAGCCGCCAGACAAGGACGCCGTCACTGTCGCCACCAACGGTATCAACCGCCTCAAACTCGAAGTCAAAGGCCGCTCCTCGCACGCTGGTTCTGCACCTGAAGAAGGCCGCAACGCACTGACTGAATTGTCCCATCAGATCCTCCAGTTGAAGGATCTGGGCGATGCCAACAAAGGCACCACGGTCAACTGGACCCTGGCAAAAGCCGGCGAAAAGGCCAACATCATTCCTGCCCTGGCCACGGCCGAAGCCGACATGCGCTATTCGGACTTGAGCGAAAGCGATCGCGTCGCGGCCGATGCCAAACGCATCGCACAAAAGCAGCTGATCGCCGACACCCAGACCAGCGTCACCCTCGAGAAAGGCCGCCCACCCCTGGCGCGCAATGAAGGCTCAAGCGCCCTGGCCACAACCGCCGGCCAGCTGTATGGCCAGATCGACCGCACGCTTGAGCCGATTGCGATGCGCTTTGGCACCGACGCCGGGTATGCCTACGTGCCGGGCAGCGCGAAGCCTGCAGTGCTGGAAACCATGGGTGTGGTCGGTGCTGGGCTGCATGGCGATGACGAGTACATCGAGCTGGCCAGTGTCGCACCGCGCTTGTACCTGACGGTGGCGATGATCAGGAAGCTAGCGCAGTAAGCCTTGCAGTCGTGAGGGAGCGCGATGAACATTCTCTACGATGAACGCGTCGATGGCCGGCTGCCGGCCATCGACCAGGCCGAGGTGCTGGGGGCGCTGCGCAGCGCCCTGCCCGACCTGGAGATGCTGCACCGCAGCGAGGACCTCAAGCCGTATGAGTGCGATGGCCTCTCGGTCTATCGCACCCTGCCGTTGCTGGTGGTACTGCCAGAGCGGCTGGAGCAGGTGCAGACGCTGCTCAGGATTTGCCACCAGCGCGGGGTGCCGGTGGTTGCGCGCGGCGCAGGCACTGGTCTGTCCGGCGGCGCCTTGCCGTTGAGCAAGGGCATCCTGCTGGTGATGGCGCGCTTCAACCAGATCCTTGAGGTCAACCCGCAGGGGCGTTATGCCAGGGTGCAACCTGGCGTGCGCAACCTGGCCATCTCTCAGGCCGCAGCGCCGTACGGCCTCTACTACGCACCTGATCCGTCGTCGCAGATCGCCTGTTCGATTGGCGGCAACGTGGCTGAAAACGCCGGCGGTGTGCATTGCCTGAAATACGGCCTTACCGTGCACAACCTGCTCAAAGTCGACATCCTCACCATCGAAGGCGAGCACCTGAGTCTGGGCAGTGATGCCCTGGACAGCCCGGGCTTTGACTTGCTGGCGCTGTTTACCGGCTCCGAGGGCATGCTCGGCATTGTCACCGAAGTCACCGTCAAATTGCTGGCCAAGCCGCAGGTGGCGCGGGTGCTGATGGCCAGCTTCAACAGCGTCGAGGACGCTGGCCGCGCGGTTGCCGAAATCATCGGCGCGGGGGTCATCCCCGCGGGCCTGGAGATGATGGACAACCTCGCTATCCGCGCCGCTGAAGACTTCATCCATGCCGGCTACCCGGTGGACGCAGCGGCGATCCTGCTGTGTGAACTGGATGGCGTCGAAGCCGATGTAACGGCGGACTGCGCGCGGGTGCAGGCCGTGCTGGAGCAGGCTGGGGCGAGCCAGGTGCAACTGGCTTGCGACGAGGCGCAGCGGGTGCGTTTCTGGGCCGGGCGCAAGAACGCCTTCCCTGCCGTGGGGCGGATTTCAGCGGACTACTACTGCATGGACGGCACGATTCCCCGCCGCCAGCTGGCGCGGGTGCTCAGTGCGATCGCTGAGTTGTCCGCCGAATATGGGTTGCGCGTGGCCAATGTGTTTCATGCCGGCGATGGCAATATGCACCCGCTGATCCTGTTTGACGCCAATGTGCCGGGCGAGCTGGAGCGGGCTGAAGCCATCGGCGGCAAGATCCTCGAGCTGTGCGTGGCGGTGGGTGGCAGCATTACCGGCGAGCATGGCGTCGGCCGGGAAAAGATCAATCAGATGTGCGCGCAGTTCAACAGCGACGAAATCACCCTGTTTCACGCGGTCAAGGCAGCGTTTGACTCGCGGGGGCTGCTCAACCCCGGCAAGAACATTCCGACCCTGCAGCGCTGTGCCGAATTTGGCGCCCTGCATGTACACCATGGCCAACTGCCCTTCCCTGACCTGGAGCGCTTCTGATGAGCCTTGCCGGTGATCTGAGCCAGGACCTGCTTGATCAGGTCAAGCAGGCGCTGGCTGCAAATACGCCACTGCGCATCCAGGGTAGCAACAGCAAGGCCATGCTCGGCAACCCCGTTGCAGGCGAGCTCATCGACACCCGCGGCCACAGCGGCATCGTCAGCTACGACCCTGCCGAGCTGGTCCTGACCGCGCGCGCCGGGACGCCACTGGCTGAAATCGAAGCCGCATTGGCTGAAGCTGGGCAAATGCTGCCTTGGGAACCGCCGCATCTGGGACCGGCAGCAACAGTGGGCGGCACGGTTGCAGCGGGGCTTTCCGGCCCACGCAGGCCCTGGGCGGGGGCGGTGCGCGACCATGTTCTCGGCAGCCGCGTCATCACCGGCCACGGCAAGTTGCTGCGGTTCGGCGGCGAAGTGATGAAGAACGTTGCCGGCTACGACCTGTCACGCCTGCTCACCGGCAGCTTCGGCTGCCTTGGGCTGCTCAGCGAAGTCTCGCTCAAAGTGCTGCCGCGACCGCGCCAATGCCTCAGCCTGCGCTTGCACATGCCTGCGCATCTGGCACTCAGTGCGCTCGCTGAATGGGGTCAACAGCCGCTGCCGATCAGCGCAGCCTGCCATGACGGCGAGGTACTCTGCCTGCGCCTGGAGGGTGGCGAAGGGTCGGTACAGTCGGCATTTCAGCGCCTCGGCGGCGAGCTGATCGATAGCCGCTTCTGGGACGATCTGCGCGAGCAGCGGCTGGCGTTCTTTGCCGATTCGCAGCCGCTCTGGCGCCTGTCGCTGCCAATTGCCTCAGGCCCCACCGGCCTGCCAGGGCGCGAGCTGATCGACTGGAGCGGCGCCCAGCGCTGGCTGAAGTCCACAGCACCCGCTGCGCAGATCCGCAGCCAGGCCGCTGCCCTCGGAGGGCACGCCACGGCCTATTCAGCAGTTGCTGACAGCTTTACCCCATTGCCCGCAGCGCTGCTGCGCTACCACCGAGCACTCAAACAGCAGCTCGACCCCCAGGGCATCTTCAATCCCGGGCGTATGTATGCAGACTTGTGAGGGCAGATCATGCAGACCAATCTGAGCGAAGCAGCCCAAGGCCTGGCCCGCGGCGCAGAAGCCGAGCGCATTCTGCGCTCCTGCGTGCACTGTGGTTTCTGCACCGCCACCTGCCCCACCTACCAACTCCTGGGCGACGAGCTGGATGGGCCACGTGGGCGGATCTACCTGATCAAGCAAGTGCTGGAAGGCGCGCCGGTCACCGCCAGCACCCAACTGCATCTGGACCGCTGCCTGACCTGCCGCAACTGCGAAAGCACTTGCCCCTCAGGCGTGCAATACCACGACCTGCTGGACATCGGCCGCGCCGTGGTCGAGGCACAGGTACCCCGCCCGCTCGGTCAACGCCTGCTGCGTGGCGCGCTGCGCGCCGTGGTGCCACGGCCAACCCTGTTCCAGGCGCTGACTCGCAGCGGCCAGGTACTGCGCCCGCTGCTACCGGCGGGTCTAAAAACCAAGTTGCCTGCAAGCGTGACAGCGCCAGGCCTGCGCCCGGTGCCGCGGCACAACCGTCGCGTGCTCTTGCTTGAAGGCTGCGTACAAGCAGCATTTTCACCCAACACCAACAGCGCCACCGCACGCGTGCTCGATCGCCTCGGCATCAGTGTCGAGCCAAGCCCGGCGGCGGGCTGCTGCGGTTCGGTGGAGTATCACTTGAACGCCCAAGAGCAGGGTTTGCAACGCGCCCGGAACAACATCGATGCCTGGTGGCCGGCGGTTGAGGCCGGCGCTGAAGCCATTGTGCAGACCGCCAGCGGCTGCGGCGCGTTTATCCATGAGTACGGCCATTTGCTTGCCCACGACCCGCTGTACGCCGGCAAAGCCGCCCGCATCAGCGCCCTCGCCCGTGACCTGGTGGAGGTTGTGCGCGCCGAGCCGCTGGAGCTGCTCGGCCTGTGCCGCGAACAACGGCTGGCGTTCCACTGCCCCTGCACGCTGCAACATGCGCTCAAACTCGGCGGTGCGGTGGAAGCCGTGTTGACACGGCTGGGCTTCAGTCTCACCAGCGTGCCGGACGGCCACCTGTGCTGTGGCTCGGCAGGTACCTACTCGCTGACCCAGCCCGAGTTGGCCCGGCAACTACGCGATAATCGCCTGGACGCGCTGGAAAGCGGCAAACCGCAGATCATCGCCACTGCCAATATCGGCTGTCAGACCCATCTCGACGGCGCGGGCCGCACGCCTGTGCGGCACTGGATCGAAATCGTCGAGCAAGCGTTGACCGCGCAGGGCTGATCAACTCGCTTGATCTGTTTTCAAGAGTGGCGCAAAAACGCTCTGAAACGTACCCTGCAGCCGTAATGCCAAAGTGCCATGCGTCGGTTTTCGCCACGCGCGTCCACTGTTTTTGCATACCATGCGCACATTGATGCAGTCATACCGTATATCGGAGTTGTCTACCTCAGGAAGAGGCCCGCACGTTCAAGCCATTTCCGCCTCTGGCGAGATGTTGATACCCAGCCATCAAGAGGCACCCGCAATGAACATTTCCAGCACCGGCGAAACCCCTTCCCCTGGGTGCCGCCACTGTCGTGACAGCGAACCGCTGCCGTTTGCCATCAGCATGGCCTTCCAGCCGATCATCGACGCGTCAAGTTCGGCCGTATTCGCCTACGAGTCCTTGGTCCGCGGCACCGATGGCAGCGGTGCCAAGAGCATCCTCGACCAGGTCACTCAGGCCAATCGCTACAAGTTCGACCAGTCGTGCCGGGTCAAGGCGGTGGAGTTGGCCACCAAGCTCGCGCTGCCGACCTACCTGAGCATCAACTTCCTGCCCAACGCGGTGTATCAGCCAGCCGCGTGTATCCGCGCCACGCTCGATGCTGCTCAGCGCTTCAACTTCCCTACCAATCGGATCATCTTCGAATTCACTGAAAACGAAAGCATGGTCGACAAGCAGCACCTGCGCGGCATTGTGCTCGAGTACCAGAAGCTTGGCTTCAAGACCGCGATCGATGACTTCGGAGCTGGCTATTCGGGGCTGGGTCTGCTGGCAGAGTTTCAGCCAGACATCATCAAGATCGACATGGAGCTGATCCGCGATATTCACCAGAGCCGCGCACGCTGCGCGATTGTCGAAGGCATCGTCGGTATCTGCCGCAAGCTCGACATCACGGTGATCGCCGAAGGTATCGAGCGCGTCGAGGAGTACCTGACACTGCGCAGCCTGGGCGTCAATCTGTTCCAGGGCTATCTGTTTGCCCGCCCTGGCTTCGAGACACTGCCGGACGTGCATTGGCCTGGCCGCGAAACTGTCTGCTAGAGCAGGTATCCTGAGCATTCAGACGCGCTCGGGAACGCTCCATGGAACTGCACATTCGCCTCGAAGGGGGCAAAGGCCTTGCCGATCAGCTCTATCAGCAGCTGCGCGCCGGTATCGACAGCGGCCACCTTGCGGCGGGTAGCCAACTGCCGCCAACGCGCTTGCTGGCCGAGCAATTGGGCGTGTCGCGCAAGACCGTTGCCGAGGCCTATTCGCGCCTGACCTACGACAACTTGCTCAGCGCCGTGGTTGGCCGCGGCACATTCATCAGCCAGCGGCGCGCGCCTCAGGCAACCCCTACGGCGGTGGTCGAACTGGCGGCCAGCGCGTCGCTGCAACGCTGGCAGCAACGGGCGACGGTGCTCGCCAGGCCCGGTTTGGACAGCCCGTCGCGCTATGACTTCATCGGTGGCGCTTCGACCAAGGCACAGTTCCCGTTCGACCAATGGCGCAGCTGCATGCAGTACGCCCTGCGCCGCAGCCAGCGCCACCCCGAACGGCAATTCCATGCCCAGGGCCTGGCGGAGCTGCGCGAAGCCATCGCCCATCACATTGCCTACGCCCGCGGCGTGCATTGCAGTGCGGCGGACATCCTGGTCTGCAACGGTGCCCAGCAAGCGCTGGACCTGATCGCCCGGGTGCTGGTCGAGCCGGGCTGTCGAGTGGCCATGGAAGACCCCGGCTATTCACCGGCGCGCCAGCTGTTTCTCGCTCTGGGCGCTCAACTGCAATCGGTGCCGGTGGATAAGCAAGGCCTGTGCGTTGAACAGATCGAGCCTGGCACGCGGCTGATCTATGTGACGCCATCGCATCAATTTCCGCTGGGCATGCCGATGAGCGAAGCACGCCGCCAGGCCCTGCTGGACAAGGCCGCTGAGCTGGGCGCGCTGATCATCGAAGACGACTATGACTGTGAGTTCCGCTATCAGGGACCAACCAGCGATGCCCTGCAGCGACTAGACCGGCACGGCCTGGTGGCGTATGTCGGGACCTTTTCCAAGACCTTGCTGCCGGAATTGCGCCTCGGCTATGCGGTGCTGCCGCCCGCGGTACTGCGCGCCGCCTGCGTGGCCAAGCACCTGAGCGATCTGCACAGCCCGGCCCTGCAACAGTGGGCACTGGCGCGGTTTATCAACGAGGGCTACCTGAGCAAGCACATCCGCCGTTGCCACGAAATCTACAGCGCCCGCCGCGGGCGGATCCTGCAGCGTTTGCAGGGGGACCTGGCGCCATGGTTCAGTGCGGTGCCGGCCAATGCTGGCTTCCACATGAGCGCGCTGGCCAGCCCCACTGTCGATGTCGAGTTGCTGATCAAGCTGGTGCGCAAGGTCGAGGTCGGCCTGTATTCACTGGCGCCGTTCTTCAGCGAGGTGCCCGTACGCCCTGGCCTGCTACTGGGCTTCGGCGCCATCGAGCTACTGGATATCGACCCGGCGCTGGACCGGGTCGCCGATACCCTGCGCCAGATCAGCTGAGCGGCTGCACCTCGGCACCACGTGCTGGCCGGGCCATCGCGCCAGCGTAGCCCTGCGGGACGAACCGAGCGGTGACCAGCAACATGGCCACTACCGTCAGCGTGAGCAAGGTCCATGAGGCCTCAAAGTCGCCGGTGACATCGCGCAGCCAGCCGGTGATGTACGGCACGATGCCGGTAATGATAAAGCCGATACCTTGCACGAAAGCCGCCAGGCTTCCCGCCTCTGCCGGAGTTTTCAGATGCTCCAGAGTCAAGGTCAGGCTCAGGCTGAAACATGAGCCCAGACCAAAACCGATCAAGCCGACCCACAACCCCATCGCGCTGTTGGGTGCCAGCAGCAGCCCGCTGAAGCCGCACAGTTGCACCAGCAACGCCAGCCACAGGCCAGGCCGGCGATCCACCAGATGGCGCAACAGCCATGGCATCCCCAGCGCGCCGATGACCTGGAACACGGTCATCAAACCGACCAGGTCACCCCCGCCCTGAGCGGTGCCGCCGTGCTCCAGGTGATAGGCCGGCAGCCACGCCACCATGCTCGTATAACCGCCGTTGATCAGGCCGAAGTACAGTGCGAGCAACCACGCCCGGCGATTGCCGAACCAGTGCCCGCGCGCCGCGCCCGGTGCCTGTGCAGGCGCCTGGCGTGGACGCAACACGCCCCAGGCAAGCATTGCCAGCAGCGCCGGCACTGCCCAGATGCCAAGGCCGACCTGCCAGCGCTGAAAGTACTCGCTGATGTGCGGGCCAAGCACCGCCGCCAGGCCGCCGCCGGTCATCAACGCCGCTGAATAAAGGCCCATGCTGGTTGCCAGCCGCTGCGGGAACCAGCGGTTGACCAACCCCGGCATCATGCCTTGCACCAGCGCCACGCCGATCCCGGCCAGCAAAGCACTGACGATAAGCGCCCAGGCGCTGGCCACCTGCAAACGCCACAGGCATGCCGCAGCGATGGCGCCCAAGCCGAACAGCATGCCGCCATGCTCACTCAGCCAGCGTCGCAGCCAGGGCTGGGTCAAGGGCACCAGGCCCATGCACAGCACCGGCAACGCAGTCAGCAGCGCCGCTTGCTGATAGCCAAGGCCGGTACTGGCGCGCATCGCTTCAAGCAACGGCCCGATACTGGTCAGGATCGGCCGCAGATTAAGCGCCAGGAGCATGATCAGCAGCAGGTTCAATGCACCTCTCATACCTGCTGGGCCTGCTGCCATTGTTGATACAGGCCAGCCTCGCCCTGCGGCTTGAGTGGCCGCAAAGGCAAGCTTTGCTGTTGCGCCGGCTTGGCCATTTCAGCGTATACGGCAGCGGTCGACAGGCCGAAGGCAGCGCCCTCGTCGTTGTCGTAGGCAAACCATGCACGCTCGATGCCGCACAGGTGCATGGCCGCCAGACACATCGGGCACGGGTGACCGCTGGCGTAGACCTCTGCGCCGTCCAGGCGCGCGGTGCCGAGCACCTGCGACGCCTGGCGGATAGCCTGCATTTCGGCATGGGCAGTTGGGTCCTGGCTGCTGTGGATCTCATTGACGGCACGCGCCACTACCTGACCTTGATAGACCAGCACAGCCCCGAACGGACGGCCGCCGGCCTGAATATTCTCTCGGGCCAGATCCAGCGCTTCGCGCATATGGCTTGGGTTGGACATGAATGAATCTCCGGTAAGCGATGCGCTGATTATCCCGACTCCAGGGTCAAGGCTGAAATGAAGAGATTGGATGCCTGTCAGTGGCCACCTGAATAGCGCCATTGGCCTCCTGGCAAAGCCGGGGATTGGCTATCGGGCGCCACGCTGCCCGGCGCTAAGCTTTGCGCAACAGCCCGCCAGCCGGCGGCCTCTAGCACCTACCGGAGCCAAACCATGCACAGTCGCCTTGAATGGGCCAAACACGCGCCCGAAGCCTACAAAGCCATGCTCAGCCTGGAGCAGGCGCTGGCCAACAGTGGCCTGGAAACCTCGCTGCTCGAGCTGATCCGCCTGCGCGCCTCGCAGATCAACGGCTGCGCCTACTGCGTCAACCTGCACAGCAATGATGCGCGCAAGGCCGGCGAAACCGAGGCCCGTTTACAAACCTTGCTGGTCTGGCAGGAAACCCACTACTTCACCCCTCGCGAGCGGGCGGCGCTGGCCTGGGTCGAGAGCCTGACCAAGTTGCCTGAACACGGTGCGCCGCAAGACCAGTATCAAGCGCTGCAGGAGCATTTCGAGCCTGCCGAAGTGGTCAACCTGACGCTGGCAATTGCCACCATCAACGCCTGGAATCGTTTCGGCGTAGGGTTCGCAATGATCCCGGCCTGAGCTGGGGTTACTCGCGTCCGAGCAGCCGCGAGCGGTAGCTACCAGGGCTGTGCCCGGTCCATTTCTTGAACGCGCGGTGAAACGCGCTGGGCTCCTGGAAACCGGTCTGCTCGGCGATTTCAGCAACGCTCAAGAGGCCCTCGCGCAGGCGTTCGAAGGCCATCGCCCGACGTACTTCGTCCTTGATCTGCTGGTATGAGCGCCCTTCGCGCTGCAACTGCCGGCGAAAGCTGCTGGCGCTCAAACCCTGCTGCTCTGCCAGGCCGACCAGCGTCGGCCACTCGCCATAATCGCGGGCCTTGAGGTGGCGATAAACCTTCGCCACCAGGCCGTTCTGATTGCGAAAGCGAATGACCAGTCCTTGCGGCGCAGTGCGCAAAAAAGTCTTCAGGGCGGCCAGGTCCTGCACTACGGGCAGGCGCAGGTCGGCACTGTTGAACTCCACCTCGGTACGGCCACTGCCCAGGCGCAGGTCAGCGCCCCACAGCAGCGTGTCGTCTTCCAGTGGAGGACGTGCAATGGCCAGCTCGGTGCGTTCGATCTGCAACCGGCGCCCGCCCAACCAGCACAGCAGACCGACCACCAGCACCAGATAGGTTTCCTCGGCATACCCCCGGGTCAGCGGATCGGCAATGCTCGACTGCACGCTGATCACTGTGCGCGAGCCACGTACGCTGATCGAGCCACGCAGGTCGCGCAGAAACAGGCCGAAATTGCCCAGGCACTGACGCAGTGCTTTGTCCAGGCTGGGCTCCTGGATCAACCCCCGGCAGATCAAGGCAAAGCTGCCCAGCGGCATGCCATGGCTGTCGAGGCGGAAAAATTCGTCGTCCAGCACCTGAATCAAACTTAACCAGAGCTGGGCAAAGGCCTTGGCCGGCACCCGTGCCTCCGGGTCTTCAAGCAGCTCAGGGGATATGCCGACGGCGCGCAACTGTGCATCGCGCAACTGCGGCTGATCAGCCAGGGCATGCAGCATGGCCTGGAGAAAATACACCGCGACCGAATCGCTATCGCGCATGGCTGGGGTTCGCTTGTCTATGCTGAGTGGCAAAAAACGCCAGGTTGAATGAGCAGATCCGACATAGGCCGCCAGGCAGGCATTGCCTAGACTCGGGCCATCCACAGATGGCGGCCATTCTCGCAGAGCCTGGCCCCGTCCCGCTACGCCTTCGCAACTGGAGCCCGCCATGAGCAGTACAGAAATCTACGTAGTCAGTGCCGTCCGTTCCGCCATCGGAGGCTTTGGCGGTGCCCTCAAGGACCTGCCGCTGGCCGACCTCGCCACGGCGCTGGCCCGTGCTGCCATCGAGCGCTCCGGCGTGGCTGCCGAGCAGATTGGTCATGTGGTGATGGGCAACGTCATCCCCACCGAAGCCCGCGATGCCTATCTGGGCCGAGTGGCGGCGATGAATGCCGGCATTCCCAAGGAAACCCCGGCCTTCAACGTCAACCGCCTGTGCGGTTCGGGCCTGCAAGCGATCGTCTCGGCCGCGCAAAGCTTGCTGCTGGGCGACACCGATATCGCCCTGGCGGCCGGCGCCGAGTCGATGAGCCGCGCGCCGTACCTGCTGCCACAGGCGCGCTGGGGCGCACGCATGGGGGATCTGCAAGGCATCGATTATCTGGTCGGTGTGCTGCAGGACCCGTTCGAGCATTTCCACATGGGCATCACCGCCGAGAACGTCGCGGCCAAGCACGGCATCACCCGGCAGATGCAGGACGAGCTGGCGCTGACCAGCCAGCAACGCGCCGCCCGGGCGATTGCCGAAGGCCGTTTTGACAGCCAGATCGTGCCGCTGGAACTGAAAACCCGCAAAGGCCCAGTGCAGTTCGCCGTCGACGAGCATGTGCGCGGCGATGTAAGCGCCGAGCAGTTGGCTGCGATGAAGACTGTGTTCAAGAAGGACGGTACGGTCACCGCAGGCAATGCCAGCGGCATCAACGACGGCGCCGCCGGCCTGGTGCTGGCCACCGGTGAAGCGGTACGCCGGCTGGGCCTCAAGCCGCTGGCGCGGTTGGTAGCCTACGCACATGCCGGCGTCGAGCCGGCGCTGATGGGCCTGGGACCGATTCCGGCTACGCAAAAAGCGCTGCAAAAGGCCGGCCTGACGGTCAATGACCTGGATGTGATCGAGTCCAACGAGGCGTTTGCCGCGCAAGCCTGCGCAGTGGCTCGCGCGCTGGATTTCGACCCAGAGAAGGTCAACCCGAACGGCTCGGGCATCTCGCTCGGTCACCCGGTCGGCGCCACCGGTGCAATCATTGCTACCAAAGCCATCCATGAACTGCAGCGGGTGCAAGGCCGTTATGCCCTGGCGACCATGTGCATCGGCGGCGGTCAAGGCATCGCTGTCGTCTTTGAACGCGTATAAGGAGCGGCTTTGTGAGCATTGAACGGATTGCAGTGATTGGCGCCGGGACCATGGGTAACGGCATTGCCCAGGTGTGCGCAGTGGCGGGCTATCAAGTGCTGCTGATCGACGTCAGCGATGCTGCGCTGGAGCGCGGTATGGCGACCTTGAGCAAGAACCTTGAACGCCAGGTCAGCAAGGGCACGCTGGAGGCCGAAAAGGCTGCTGCGGCAAGTGGCCGGATTCGTACCAGCACCGATTATGCAGACCTGCGCGAGGTGCAGTTGTTGATTGAGGCTGCGACCGAAAACCTCGAGTTGAAGCAGCGCATCCTGCAACAGGCCGCGGCCAACGTCAGTAGCGCTTGCCTGATCGCGACCAACACCTCATCGCTGTCGGTAACCCAGCTGGCCGCCAGCATCGAGCACCCCGGGCGTTTTATCGGCGTGCACTTCTTCAACCCGGTGCCAATGATGGCGCTGGTGGAAATCATCCGTGGTTTGCAGACAGACGACAGCACCTACGCCCAGGCTCTGGTGGTGACCGAAAAGCTCGGCAAGACGCCGATCACAGCTGGCAACCGTCCGGGCTTTGTGGTCAACCGGATCCTGCTGCCGATGATCAATGAAGCGATCTTCGTGCGCCAGGAAGGCCTGGCCAGCGCTGAGGACATCGACACCGGCATGCGTCTGGGCTGCAACCAGCCTATCGGCCCGCTGGCGTTGGCCGACCTGATCGGCCTGGACACCGTGCTGGCGATCATGGAGGCATTCGTCGACGGCTTCAACGACAGCAAGTACCGCCCTGCTCCGCTGCTGCGGGAAATGGTCGCGGCCGGTTACCTTGGCCGCAAAAGCGGTCGCGGCTTCTTCACCTACTGAGGAGCGCCTGCCATGTCGGCCAATGCCGCTCTGCGCTGCAGCAATTTTGACAAGCGTCGCGACAAGGCCATGGCACTGTTCGCCGCCAAGGGCTTTGGCCAGGTCAGCATGCGTGAGCTGGCGGCGCATGTTGGCCTGACTGCAGGCTCGTTGTATCACCATTTTCCGAGCAAGCAGGATTTGCTCTATGACCTGATCGAAGAGCTGTACGAGGAGCTGCAGGCGACCCTCGACCAGGGCCGCAAGGCCTTGGCCCGAGGCAAGCCGGCGCTGCCTGCGGTGATCGCAGCGCACTGGCAACTGCACGCCGAGCGCGGCTTGCAGTTTCGCCTGGCCGAACGCGATCTGTGTTGCCTGAGCGATGAACAGCAGGCGCGGCTGGCGCTGGTTCGCCTGCGTTATCAGGCGGGCTTGCTGAAGTTGGTGGCACCACAGACACGCCTCAGTGGTCCGGCGCTGGCGGCCACCGGGCAAGCGCTCGGTACCCTGCTCAATCAACTGCCTGGCTGGCTACAGGGCCGCGGGTTGCCCGAGGATGAGGGCCTGCGCTTGATGCAGAGCCTGCTGCTGGGCGGTATCGAGCGCACCCTCAAAGATGCGGTCATATAGCCGCAACAGAGTCTTATATTCCCAATAAGTCGTTTATTTAGATTTTTTAGTGCGCTTCAATCTAACGAATTCTGTTGGACTGGAGCCGCAACTTGAGCACTTCGCCGCACCCGGGAGCTGATCCCAAACCTTTGCTGTTTGCCCTGTATGAACAAGTCAGTGTCGGCTGTGGCGGTGCGCCGAGCCTGTGGACCCACCCGGCCGACGAACGCCTGGGCATCAACTCGCTGAGCTACTGGTCGAACCTGGCGCGAATCGCCGATCAGGCCAACCTCGACATGCTGTTCTTTGCCGATGTGCTGGGCTTCTACGATGGCTATGGCGGCACAGCCGACGCGGCCCTCAAGTGGGCCGTCGAAGCGCCTGCCAATGATCCGCTGATGATCATCCCGGCGTTGGCTGCAGTGACTGAAAACCTCGCCTTCGGGGTCACCGTCAGCACCAGCTACGAACATCCCTTCACCCATGCCCGGCGCTTCAGCACGCTGGATCACCTGAGCAATGGCCGGGTTGGCTGGAACATCGTCACCTCTTACCTGAACAGTGCCGCGCGCAACTTCGGCCTGGAACAGATGATCAAGCACAATGACCGCTACGAGCGTGCCGAAGAATTCCTCGATGTGGTCTACAAGCTGTGGGAAGGCAGCTGGGCGCAGGACGCGGTGGTCGCCGACAAGTCCCGCCAACTCTATGCCCAGGGTGAACGCGTGCGGCCGATCAACCATGTTGGCGAACACTACCGCGTCGCCGGCCCGCACCTCAGCTCACCGTCGCCGCAACGAACCCCGCTGCTGATCCAGGCCGGCTGGTCCGGGCGCGGGCGCGAGTTTGCCGCCAAGCACGCCGAGCTGATCTTCATCGCCAAGTCCAACCCGCTGGAAATCCGTCAGGGTCTGGATGAAATATGGGCTCAAGCGCAGGCCCGTGGTCGCCAGGCCGACGATGTAAAGTCGCTGACGGTGCTGCGGATCGTCACCGCCAAGACTGAAATCGAGGCGCAGCGCAAATACGAGCAACTGCAGAGCAACTACCACCTGCAAGCGCAACTGGTGAGCTATGCCGGCGACACGGGCATCGACATCAGCCGCTATGCCGACAACGAACCCCTGGCGACCCACACCGAAGGCCTGACCTCGTACATGATGCGCCCTGACGGCAGCGGCAAGCCGCTGACCGCTGGCGATGTCAAACAGCGCTTTGCCAGCGTCACCCGAGGCACCGACCTGATCCTGGTCGGCACGCCTGAGCAGGTAGCGCAGCGCATCGAGGAGCACGCAGCAATCTCCGGCACCAGCGGCTACATGATCAACCCGCTGATCAGCCCAGGCAGCCTGGAAGACTTTGTCGAACTGGTGATCCCGGCCTTGCAGAAACGTGGCCTGTACCGCACCCAGCCACAAAGCGGCACCTTGCGTTCACGCCTGCGCAATGACGGCTCCAGCTACCTGCCGGCTTCGGCCCATGGCGCGTCGTTCCGTTTTGCCTGATCAGCAGTAGGAGCATGGTGCGCATAGCTGTAGGATGGCGGCTCGTTGAATCATCTGTGGTTTTTGCAATGAACAAATTGATCCTGCCTGTCGCCATCTTTCTCAGCGTCATCCTTGCCGGCAAGGTAGCCGAGCACTACGCCGTCGAGGGCAGCTGGCGCATCGGCCTGCTGTGCCTGGTTGCAGTAGTCGTGCAGATCGTGGTCAGCCGCATCCAGCGCGCCCGTCGCGAGAATGCCGAGTCGTAATGCCATTGGTCAGTGGCACTGTTGACACCGCGAAGACGCGTGCGCAACGCGCCAACATCAAGCTACCGCCGGCTGAGGCGTGGCTAATCGCCGTCGAGCGCGGCGAACACCGCTGCGCTCAACTGTTGGACTGACCACGGTTTCATCAGAAAACGCTGGTCAGCGCCCAGATCGCTACTCCGAAGGGCATGCCCGGAGGTAACCAGAACAGGCGTTGCGGGCCAGCGCTGGCGCACCATCGCCGCCAATTCCAGCCCTTTGATATCTCCCGGCAAGGAGTGGTCGACAATCACCAGCGAGTATTGATCCTGACGCTTGAGCAATGCCATCAGGCCATCCTCGGCGTTGGCGAACGCCGAACATTGCGCACCCAGTTCGCTGAGGATTGCGCACATCAACTCCTGCAACAGGGGCTCATCCTCGATCACCAGTATCGACTTGCCGGTCAGCACGGCACCTTCGGACGTGAATTTCACTGGGATTCCTCGACCGCGCTGCTCGCTGACGGCTGTTCGAGAGCAGCTGCCGGGCCTGCCCCTGCGAGCCGCCAGCGCACGTTCTCCAACCCGTAGCGTTCAGCCATGGGCCGGCTGACATGTTTTATATTGTGCTGACCGAAGCGCGGGATGAGCGCAATCCCGGCATCACAGCCCGCCCAGTGCCACGCCAAGGCATTGTCCATCCGCTCCAGTCGGATAACGAAGTTGCGCTCGGCGCCGCGAAGCGTGTATTCAACGATGTATAACTTTTGACCCAACATTGAGCAGTCCTCCCCTAAGTATTTAGGACTGCCTGGCAATTCTGAAAATTCACTAATTTACAGTTTCATTTACATTCTCCAGCGTGCGCGGCGCTTTCTTGTACATAATAAATATATTGTACAAATAATAGGCCCAATTCGTTTCATAAGGGCAGCCTTGGCGTTTGATGAACTGCGCCATGCCAGTCGCGGTCAATCCTAGCGAAGCCAATCGAAATCGAGGTCATGGATGGAGTCGTTCGAGTTGCAACGCATGCTGCTGGGCGACCTGCCCTGGGCGTTTCTGCTGGAAGTCGCCTGCCGTGTACTGGCCGCGTTTCTAGCGGTGTTCTTGTTCCTCAAGTTCAGTGGCCGACGTGGGATCAAGCAACTCTCGCGTTTTGAGTTGGTGGTGATTCTGACCTTGGGTTCCGCTGCGGGTGATGTCACTTTTTATGAAGATGTACCACTACTGCCTGTTGCGCTGGTATTTGTGACACTGCTACTGCTCTATCGGGTAACCATCTACATCATGACGCGTAGTAAAACCTGTGAAGCCTGGATCGATGGTGTACCCATTACCGTAGTGAAAGACGGCATCTATGAAATCCACTCACTGCGCAACTTGAATATCTCGTCCAAAGAATTGTTCATGGAGTTGCGCCAGCAAGGCGTCGAACATCTGGGCCAGGTCAGGCTTGGACTTCTGGAAACGGACGGCAATGTCAGTCTGTACTTCTACACCGCCGAAGAAACCCGGCCCGGCCTGTCGGTTCTGCCTGATGAGCATCGCCCGGAGTACAAGGTACCACCCGGCCCTGGGCTGTACTGCTGTGTAAGCTGCGGCCTGAGCGTATTCCACGACAGCGCCGAACAGCGCTCATGCGCGCGCTGCGGGCATGGCGTGTGGTCACCCGCCCTGACTACCGTGCGCAACCTTTGATGGGCGCGGTGTCGGCCTTGCGTTGGGCGATGAAAATACGCACGCAAAGCCCGCCGCCCTGGCGGTTGCTCAAGAGCAGGCTGCCCTGATGATTTTCTGCGATGCGCTTGGCGATGCTCAGCCCCAGCCCGTAACCGCCGGACTGGCAATTACGCGAGTGATCACCGCGCACGAAGGGCTGAGTGATGACCTGCAGCTGGCTGTCGGCAATGCCCGGGCCGCGGTCGTCGACCTGGATCAGCACGCCCTGCTCGGTCCGTTCCAGTCGCACCTCGACCTGCTGCGCATAACGCAGGGCATTGACCAGTACGTTCTGGATGCAGCGCAGCAACAGCACCTCATTGGCATAGACCGCGCCAGCATGGCCGCTGATGGGCAGGCGCTCTTCAGCACTGCACAGCTCGACGCAGGCGCTGCGCACCAGCCGGTCGACATCGATGATCTGGCAGGTGTGCTGCTTGGCACTTTCCAGGTAGTCCAGCACCTGGGCGATCATCTGGTCCATCTGCTGGATATTGAGCTTCAGGCGCTGGCTGTCCGGGCTGTCGCCCATGCGCTCTACGCGCAGGCGCATGCGGGTCAAGGGCGTGCGTAAATCGTGGGATACCGCGGCCAGGAAAAAGCTCTGGTCATTGACCATGGCGATAATCCGCTGCTGCATGGCATTGAACGTATGCGCCGCCTGGCGCACCTCTGAAGGCCCTTCTACCCGCAGCGGCGGTTGCTCCAGGCTCTCGCCCAGCGCCCGCGCAGCGTCGCTCATCCTGCGCAGCGGTTGCAGGCACAACCGCACCGCCAGCCAGCACACGGCGAGCACTGCAAGGATGCGCAGGACGTACACCCTGATTACGTAATCGGCTATCAGCGCCCAGGCCGACTCACCACTCCAGCCCTGCAGCTCTTGGCCGCTGACCTGCAGCCAGTGGCCGTCGGCCAAGGCCACGGCAAAGCGCACATGGGCCATGGCCGTCTGCAAACCGAACAGGCTCGGCCAGGTGACCGGCTGCCCTTGCGGGTCGGTGAGCTCGACACTCAGCACCCGCACCCTCTGCTCACGGCCAAGCTCGTACGCCAGGGCCTGCTCGAGCAACAGACCGGTTCGGCGCAGGCCCTTCTGCCGCTCAGCTGTGCTGGGGGACTGCACGCAGCTGGCCTGATAATGCGCCGGTGCCTGAATGGTCACCACGGGGTCACAGCCGGCCGTGTCCAGCAGCGGCGCAGTGCGGCTGGCGATCAGCCGCACCGGCGCCTCGAGCACTTGGGCAAAGCGCACGTCAAACCAGATGCTGCTCGACAGCAGCTGAATCGCCACCGTGCCGCTGACCATGATCAGCGTCAGCTGGCCAAACAGCGATTTCGGCCAAAGCCGCCGGAGTGATCTGCGCAGGCGGGTGCGCGGGTGTTCAGTGTCGCGCATCTGCAGCGCCGAGGCTCAAAAGGTAGCCCTCGTTACGTACAGTCAGTATCTGCACTTCGCCTTGGGGCGCAGCCTTGAGCAGTTGGCGAAGACGGCTGATGCACATGTCGATGGAGCGATCGTCTGCGGTGTAATCGCGGCCCATCGCACTGCGCGTCAGATGCTCGCGGGTCAGCACCTGGTCGGGCGCAGCCAGCAGTTCGCGCAGGACCCGGAAGTCCGAGCGCGGCAATGTGCAGGCCGTACCATCGGCGGCCGTGAGCAGACGTTTGACAGGATCAAGGCGATAGCCGGCAAAGCGCTGTGGCAGATCCGGCCGTTGCTCGGCTGCAGCGTCGGCGCGCGCTGAACGGCGCAGCACGGCCTTGATCCGGGCGAGCAATTCGCGCGGTTCGAACGGCTTGGCCAGGTAATCGTCGGCGCCTACCTCAAGGCCAATGATGCGGTCGAACGCCGTGCCCTTGGCCGACAGCATGATCACGCTCAAGCCAGGTTTGGCCTGGAGTTGCCGGCACAGGCTCAAGCCATCTTCGCCAGGCAGCATCACGTCGAGCACCACCAGGTCCACCGGTTCCCGTGCCAACTGCTGCCACATCTCGCTGCCACTGGCGGCGGCCAGTACCCGATCGCCGCTTTCGCTCAAGTAATCGCAGAGCAGTTCGCGGATCTCGTCATCGTCATCGACCACCAGAAACGTTCTCGCCGACGCAAGCCGGGCGACCTCCGCACGGTCGATAAAACCTTCATTACATTCCATTACATACCCATACAAGCCGCTGATAGAGCGCGCAGAAGCGATGCATAAAATGCTAGCAAAAATCATCTGCGAATACGATGAATTACCAATTGCACAGCAGGGCATCATGACCATTCATTCCGCGCATACACCGCTTGCGATCGCAAGCAAACACCCACGTCTGTACTGCCGCCGCTCGCCATTGCCCCTGGCAATCGGCCTGGCCCTGGGCAGCCTCAGCCTGCACGCCAACGCCGAGAGGGTCGTCGAACTGGATGCAGTCAACGTCGATGGCCAGATGCCGGTTGAGAACAGCACCGAACAGTTGGGCTATACCGTCAACAGCACCACCAGCTCCACCGGGCTGAAGCTCAAACCCCGCGAGACGCCGCAGTCAGTCACGACGATCACCCAGGCGCAAATGGCGGATCGACAGATCACCAACATCGAGCAGGCGCTGGATACCACGCCCGGCGTCAGCATGAGCAAAATGGAAGTTGGCGGCCGTACCGAGTACCGCGCGCGTGGTTACCCGATCACCAACTGGAAGGCAGACGGCTTGCAGTTCCCCGGCGGCTCGGACTTCAGCGGCGCAGGCACGGCGCTGAACATGGACATGTATGAACGCATCGATATCGTCCGGGGCGCCAACGGCCTGATGGGCGGCACCGGTGACCCATCGGCCACCGTCAACCTGATTCGCAAGCGTCCAGGCAAGGCATTTGGCGGTAGTGCCTACATCACTTACGGCAGCTGGGACAAACGCCGCTTGGGCGCCGACCTGAACCTGCCGCTGACGGAAGACGGCAGGCTGCGCTCGCGGCTGGTGATGACCCAGCAGGATGCCAACTCGTTCCGCGACAATCAGTCCGAGCGTTCGCGCGCGGCACTGGCCAGCTTCGAGTTCGACTTGAGTGATGCCACCACCCTGGGCGCTGGTTACCAGTACGAATACAGCAAGATTGTTGGCGGTGGCTGGGGCGCGAACATTCCGATCTGGTACGGCGACGGCAGCAAGACCAAGCTGCCGCGCAGCAGTAACCTGGTGCCCAGCTGGAGCTTTGGCGAGTACGAAACGCGCACCACCTTCGGCTCGCTGGAGCATCACTTCGACAACGACTGGAGCCTGAACCTGAAGGCGGCGCAGAGCACCACTGACGCGCTCAACCACCGCGGCCTGGCCAAGGTCAACTCGGTCGGCCGCGGCGTATATGGCGGCTACTGGAACCAGGACGGCAGCGGCGCGGTGCTCAACGGCCTGCACAGCTCGACCGACACGACCCAGCAATCGGCGCAGATCGATGTCAGCGGCCCGTTCGAAATGCTTGGTCGCAGCCATCAAGCCATGCTCGGCTACAGCGACAGCCGCACGGTTGCCTGGTCGCCGCAGTACACCTGCAACATGGTCAGCGCCGACCGCACCAGCGCCAACACCCTCGGCTGCCAGTTCCGCGCCAACAACGGCTTCCCGATCAGCAACTGGCATGATGGCGTGGACGACGATTACGCCATCAATGCCTACAAGACCGGCCTGCACAGCAAGACCACCACCCGCCTGCAGGGCATGTACGCGGCGACACGCCTGAGCATTACCGACCCGCTGTCGGTGATCGTCGGCGCCCGCGTCAGCAATTACAGCAGCACTACCCGCAGTACCGCAGGCGTGCGCAGCAACCAGGAAGAAAACGGCATCGTCACTCCGTACCTGGGAGCAGTCTATGACCTCAACGACAATTACTCGCTGTACGCCAGCTACACCGATATTTTCACCCCGCAGAGCGAAGAAAGCGTCAGCGGCAGCAAGATTGAGCCAATTCGTGGCCAAAGCTATGAAAGCGGCATCAAGGGCGAATGGCTGGGAGGCCTGCTCAACGCCCAGGCGGCGTACTTCCTGACCCGTCAGGAAAACAAGGCCGTCACCGACAGCGACAATCTGACGCCAACCGGCGCCCAGGCCTACAAGGCCGGTTCAGGGGTGGAAACCGACGGTATCGATCTGGAAGTTTCGGGTGCCCTTACTCCGGACTGGAACCTTTATGCCGGCTACACCTACCTGCATTTGCGCAGGCTCGATGCGGACGGTCGCAGCGACCCGTCGCACCTGTTCAAGGCCTCGACCACCTATCGCCTGTCTGGCCCACTCGATCGTTTGACCGTCGGAACCGGCGTTACCGCGCAGACCAACATCCGCGCCAACTCCACCCCCGCTGGCCAGCCCAGCAACGGCGTAAGCCGCGCTGCCACGGACGTCAACTGGTCGGGTTATGCGATCTGGAGTGCGATGGCCAAATACGACATCAATGACGATGTCTCGCTGACGCTCAATGCCAACAACCTGTTCGACAAGCATTACTACACCCGCTACGGGTTCTATGCCGGTGCCATCTATGGTGACCCGCGCAGCCTGTCGTTGACGTTGAAGACGGCTTTTTAGGGATAACCCGCTCAGACGCCTTTGGCCATGTCAGCTCACAGACTTCTCGGGGCGCAAAGTGCAGAGGATTTTCCGCATCGTCGAAAGCGGTACCAACACGCTCAACGTGCTTGGCAATGCGATTGCTCCTCTGGTGATTGCTCGCTGGGAGGGAGAGACGCTCAAGGGGACCGCCACCGAACGCATTTTTGTGCTGTGACAATCGTTTATCGACTGGCCTTATTCAGCCTTGGATTCGACGTCGACGGCCTCACCGATCGCATAGAAGTGGCCGCCAGCGACATAGTGCAGGCTGCGCAAGTTGGGATCAGCAGTCTCGAAGTGCCAGTGCCCGTCACGAAACACCCGCGTATCGGCCCAGGCCCCTACGACCTCGGCAATGAACAGATCGTAGCGATCCTGGTTGTGCGGCTCGGGGATCAGGCGGCAGGCAAGCCAGGCTGAACACCCCGCAACCAATGGCAGATCGTGGCCGGGCACAGCAAACAGCTCGACCGCGCTGCGCGCCAGTTTGTCCGGTTGCTCGAGCAAGCTACGGTGGCCGACCTGGAAGGTAAGCTCAGCCTGCGCTACGGTCGGAATCTGGATCACGAACTGGCCACTCTGCTCGACCAGCTCACGAGTCTTGGCGATTTTATCCAGCACCACCGTCAACTTGGGCGGCGAGAAGTCCAGCGCACACGCCCAGGCCGCAGCCATCACGTTGTCCACGCCAGCATGGCGAGCAGAGACCAGGACCGTCGGGCCGTGGTTGAGCAGCCTGTAGGCTTTTTCCAGCGCGACTGCTGCAATGTGTTCATTCATGGGTACATGCTCCAGCTGTCCGAGCGCATCGACTGCGCGCCCGGAGCATTGATTCAAGCCGAAGGCTGGCTCTCGAAATGTGCCAGCAGGCTGTCATGGCCAGCTACGATCAATTCGCGGATAGCCTCGACCTGCTGGCCTTGCGAGTCCAGCCCGCGATTATCGAAGCTGGCAGACCATTGGATCACAGTCCTGCTCTTGGTGTAGAGCGTAGATTCAGGGCGCTACGTGGGTGTGGTAAATCTTGCTGATCACTTTCCATTCACCTTCGACTTTCAGCAGATTGAAAAAATCGGTGAAGCAGAAACCGGAAATATCATTGGTATCGATCCGCGCGCTGGCGGCAGTACCCACAATATCAACATTGACAATCACACCTTGGGCTTCGGGCGAAGGTCGGAAAGATGGTTTGTCGATGGTGTCGAACAACTCCTGAATGGCGCCCCCGACCAACTTGTTGTTGCCATCAAGCCCAAAAATAGTGGCCTGATCGCTTGAGGCCGGCTGCATGATACGGCTGTCCGCTTGCTTGCCGCCTTCGTTGTATTTTTTCAGCACTGCAACGATGGCGCTATATTCAGCGACGAAGTTAGATTTGCTCACGGTTATTCAGTATGAGACGGGTTGAAGGCGCTGAAAAAGTCAGTTCAAGAGGCGTTGGCTGTTTGTCATTGCTACATCAAAAGGCTGTTCCGAATGGGTAACCTTGACCAGCAACGACACCTAGCCAAAGCTGATAAATACCTTCAGCCAGGACCGTTGGCGGCGAAGCCGCGCTGATCGAGCCATCCGCCTGGCCTTGCTCGACCATGCTGGTGATTCTCTGTGTGCTGACGCGTGTCTGATTGGGATTCTTCATAGGGCGCAGACGCTACCAAAAATGGCAATCTTCGTCAGGGCCCACTGCCGCGCCGCCCTACGCAGCTAGGCGACACGTTTGCCGAGCCGCTGCTCCTTGATCAAATGCCTTGCTCGCCCTACCCCCCAGGCCAATGCGTGCGTCATTGATTCTCCAGGACGAGAATCGTAAGCCTCCTCGTGCAGCGACATTCCGCTCGCGGCATAGATCCCGATGAACAACTGCGTCTGGCCAGTGCGTGCCAAGCGCACCTGAACGTCGATCATGACACCACTCTCGAGCTTCTCGTCATGACCTCGATGGTGCAGCGCGGGGTCGGCCCAACTCCAGAACACATCACCGCGAATTCGCATGGCATCCTCCTGCGACTTTAATCCTATCGTTACCCAACATAGCGCTTCAGGTTGTCGAATCAACTACATCAGTGCAAACAGGGTAACGTTCTGATAAACGGCAAAAAAACTTATACAAAACGAAGAGTTTTGCATAACGCCGGATATCTAACTGATTCACCGTTGCATGCAGTGCAACTCCCGCATAAATATTTCCAACGCCTTGGGAACTATACCGTCGAAGCTGAGCAACTATTGACTCAGCCGAACTGCATCCACTTTGACGCTAAGGTCCAAATGGTTAGCCATTGCCCACGACCAGCGCGTGATACGCCGCAAGTGCCACCGACTAACGAATCCGTTTACCAACGAGAAAGCTCGCCAGCAGCCACTTGTACAAGCCGGCATAGTCGTGGCTCAGATCGATGCCCAGGCTTGCGGCGCCGACCTCCATCACCCCTCGCCGCTGACAGCACTTTGAACCGGTCGAATTTGCCATCGTCCAGTTCTGTTGCCTGCCAGGTTCAGCGACACAACAATTGCGGTACAGGGCGCGAATGCCTCAGTCCAGGGCATGCCGCATATCGCACCATGACCATTCGCACTGAACTCCACGAGCAAGCATGGCCTCTCCTGCGTAATCACGCGTGATCCGACCGGGTCTGCATGGCAACTTTCAGCTCAGGGACAGCTCATGGAACATCGACCAACACTTCGAACTGAACGCGCCGGGCCGCCGCTGTCCGCGACAGGTAGCAGTAGCACCGTGCATGACAGCGAGTTGCGCTTCCGCGCACTGGTCAGTGCCAGCAGTACCACCCTCTACCGCATGAGCCCCGACTGGACTCAGATGCATGAGTTGACCGGCCAGGGCTTTCTCGAAGAGACCGCTCAGCCATGCCAGGGCTGGATCGAGAAATACATTCCAGACGCAGACCGCACCCAGGTGTTGGCGGCAGTCGAGCAAGCGATCCGCACCCAATCCGTGTTCGAACTGGAGCATCGAGTGTTACTCGCCGACGGCAGTTTTGGATGGACCCACTCCAGAGCGGTGCCTATCTTTGACCAGTCCGGCGAGCTCATCGAGTGGTTTGGTGCAGCCAGCGACCTGACCGAGCGCCACCGCAGCCAGGCACGGCTCGATGAGAGCGAAGCGGCCTTCGAGCTTCTGGCCAACACCATGCCGCAGCTGGCGTGGGTATGCGATGCACAAGGCAGTGTGGTGTTCGTCAACAACCGCTGGCAGGAATATTTCGGCGCGGCGGTCGATGGTGCGGGTAACGGGCTGATGACGCATGCTGGTGTTCACCCTGAGGACGTTGGCAAAACAGTGCAAGATTTCGCACTGGCCCGGGCGAGCGGGCAGGACTTCACGACCGAACATCGCCTCTGCGGGCAAAACGGCACCTACCGCTGGTTCATGGTCCGCGCTACGCCCTATCGAGAGCCGCATTCAGGGCAGATCCTGCGCTGGTACGGCACTTCCACCGACGTGCATGACCGGCATGACGCAGAAGACCAACTGCGTAACTTCAACGAACAGCTGGAAGTTGAGGTGCAAGCGCGCTCACGCGACCTGCTCGCCGCCGAGGCGCAACTGCGGCAAATGCAGAAGCTTGAAGCCATCGGCCAGCTCACCGGTGGCGTGGCCCATGACTTCAACAACATTCTAACCATCATCCGCAACGCAGCAGAGTTGCTGCGGCGCAATCCCGGCGCGGGCGACAAGCAACACCGTTTCATCGACCTGATCCTGGAAACTGCTGACCGAGCGACCAAACTCACCGGGCAACTGCTGGCCTTCGCCCGCCGCCAGACATTGAAGCCAGAAACCTTTCTGGCGGCGCAGCGCGTGCAGCAAATTGCCGAGATGCTGCGCAGCATGGTCGGGGCGAACATTCGTATCGAGCTGTCACTTCCAGAGCAGGACCACTACGTCAACACCGATCCAAATCAATTCGAGACGGCGCTGGTCAATCTGGTAATCAATGCCCGCGATGCAATGCAGGGCGCGGGCGACATAACGCTGGCAGTGAGTGCCGCACCTGCGCTTTCTTCGCCAGCCAGTGCGCCGACTGTGATCATCAGCGTTACTGACCAAGGGCATGGCATCGATGCGGCCAACCTTGAACGGGTGTTCGAACCCTTCTTCACCACCAAAGCCGTCGGCAAGGGCACTGGCCTGGGGCTGTCCCAGGTGTATGGTTTCGTCAATCAGTCCGGTGGCCAGGTCAGCGTCGAGAGCGAGCTGGGAACGGGCACGACGATGAGGATCGCGCTGCCCGCAGCAACCCCGCCTCCCCCTTCGCAACAAGAGATTGCAGTGCCATTGGCAGTAAACGACGCTCAGGTGCTGCTGGTGGAAGACAACGCACAGGTTGGCGAAATTACCGTCAGCCTGCTCCAGGAACTTGGCTACAAGACCCAGTTGGTGAGCAGCGCAGCAGCCGCTATCGAGCTGCTGCAAGGCCGACACCCGCCAGTTGACGTGGTGCTCTCCGACGTAGTGATGCCGGGCATGACCGGGCTGGAACTGGCTGATGTGATCAGCGAGCGCTGGCCGGGATTGCCGGTGGTGCTTGCCAGTGGTTACAGCAGCGCCCTTTCCCAGGGTTCCCAGCGCCACCCTCAGCTACTGAAAAAACCTTACGCGATCGACGACCTGCTCAAGGCCCTGAACCACGCGTTGCAGCGCTGAACGAGCCATGCCAGCGCTGTGCGCTGAACTGGTGCGCCCTGCCCTCCCGTGCAAATTCTGAGTGCAACGTAAGTGAACAGCGTCCAATAGAGTTACTCGCCAGCGCGAGTCGGGCGGGTGCTGGGCGAGTTATGGCCCGCTGTTTGCTAGTTCACCTGCGCAGTCAACGAAGACTGCACCTAATACGACAAAGGCGCCGTGTAGACCCCGTTTCGACGGGAGGTCTCATGGCGCCTTTTTTGTTTCTGGGCCGCTGCGGCGGGCAGAGATCAAGGGGCGAAGATGACAAGCAAAACTGTACGCAGCGTGTGTCCCTACTGTGGCGTGGGCTGCGGCATCGTCATGCAGGTCGAGCACAACCGCGTAGTCAAGGTCAGCGGCGACAAGGCGCACCCGAGCAACTTCGGCAGGCTCTGCACCAAGGGCACCACCTGTGGCCAGGCCATCGCTGATTCTGGCCGGATGGAAAACGCCTACCTGCGCCAGCAGCGCAATCAGGACCCGGTGCGGATCGCCATGGACACCGCCATCAAAGAGACCGCCCGGCGCCTGCGCGCCATCCTTGAACAGCACGGCCCCGATGCACTGGCGTTCTATGTCTCCGGGCAGATGTCGCTGGAGGCGCAGTATCTGGTCAACAAGCTGGCCAAGGGGTTTGTCCGCACCAGCAACCTGGAGTCCAACTCGCGCCTGTGCATGGCCAGCGCCGGCAGCGGCTACAAGTTATCGCTTGGCGCGGACGGGCCGCCGGGCTCGTATCAGGACTTCGACAAGGCCGAGCTGTTTTTCGTGATCGGCGCCAACATGGCTGACTGCCATCCGATTCTGTTCCTGCGCATGATGGATCGGGTCAAGGCCGGAGCCAGGCTGATCGTCGTCGACCCTCGCCGCACTGCCACGGCAGACAAAGCCGAGTTGTTTTTACAAATCAAGCCCGGCACCGACCTGGCCCTGCTCAACGGCCTGCTGCACCTGCTGGTGAAAAACGGCCACACCGATCCGGCGTTCATCGCGGCGTTCACCGCGGGCTGGGAGGCCATGCCGGCGTTTCTCGAAGACTACCCGCCAGACCAGGTCGCGCGCATCACGGGTATCCCTGAGGCCGACCTTCATCAGGCTGCAGCCTGGATCGGTGAAGCCGGCGAATGGATGAGCTGCTGGACCATGGGTCTCAACCAGAGCACCCACGGCACCTGGAACACCAACGCGCTGTGCAACCTGCATCTGGCCACCGGCGCCATCTGCCGCCCGGGCAGCGGGCCGTTCTCCCTGACCGGGCAACCGAATGCCATGGGGGGGCGCGAGATGGGTTACATGGGCCCCGGCCTGCCCGGCCAACGCTCGGTGCTGGTCGAGGCCGACCGGCAGTTCATCGAAGACCTGTGGGCGATCCCGCGCGGCAGCCTGCGGCAGGAGGTAGGCGGCGGCACTGTGGCGATGTTCGAGCAGATGCGCAGCGGCCTGATCAAGGCCTGCTGGATCATCTGCACCAACCCGGTGGCATCGGTGCCCAACCGCCAGCAGGTCATCGACGGCTTGCAACAGGCTGAGCTGGTGATCACTCAGGACGCCTTCCTCGACACCGAGACCAATCGCTACGCCGATATCCTCCTTCCCGGCGCGCTGTGGGCTGAGGCTGAAGGGGTAATGATCAACTCCGAACGCAACCTGACCCTGATGCAGCAAGCCGTGCAGGCACCCGGTGAAACCCTGCCCGACTGGCAGATCATTGCCAGGGTGGCTTGCGAGATGGGTTTTGCCGATGCCTTCAGCTACAGCAGCGCAGCCGAGATATTTGAAGAGATCAAGCGCGCCTGGAACCCCAAGACCGGCTATGACATTCGCGGGGCGACCTACGCCCGCCTACGCGAACAGCCGCTGCAGTGGCCGTGCGCTGTGGACCCTGGCGAGACGCGCAATCCGGTCCGCTACCTCAACGACGGCGTCAGCCAGTCGCTTGCACTGGCAGAAGACGGCAGCCGACCTGCCATCGTCTTCCCGACCGAGCATGGCAAGGGCGTGTTTCTGCCGCGCCCGCATTTGCCACCCGCTGAAATGCCCGACCAACACTTCCCATTGCTGCTCAACACCGGACGCGTGCAGCACCAATGGCACACCCTGACCAAGACCGGCAAGGTGGCCACGCTGAACAAGCTCAATCCTGGGCCGTTTATCGAGATCCACCCGCAGGATGCAGCCATGCTTGGCATCAAGGCCAGAGACGCCGTGGAAATACGCTCGCGACGCGGTCGCGCCGTATTGCCAGCGGTGATCACCGAACGGGTCCTGCCGGGTAATTGCTTTGCACCTTTTCACTGGAACGATGTGTTTGGCGACAACCTGGCGATCAATGCCGTGACCAACGACGCTGTCGACCCGATTTCGCTGCAACCCGAATTCAAGTGCTGTGCGATTGCGCTGCAACGGGTCGAGCTGATCGACCACCAATGGCTGGATACGGCGAGCGCTCCCGCAATCACCGCCAGCCCTGCTCACGAAGACCTCGCCATGGGGGCCGAGGAAGACGCTGCCTTGCCAGGCCACGTGACGCTGCTGTGGGCTTCGCAGACCGGCAATGCCGAAGCCCTGGCTGAGCGCTACGCCAAGCGCTTGCGCGACGCAGGGGTCAGCGTGCAGCTGTGTGCGATGGCGGACTTTTCCGCGAGCAAGCTGGCCAGCACGCAGACCCTGGCCTTGATCAGCAGCACCTTTGGTGACGGCGACCCACCCGACAACGGCGAGCGCTTCTGGAGCGCATTGAATGCGCAGCAGATGCAGCTTGAGTCACTGCGCTATGCCGTGCTGGCGCTGGGTGACGCCAGTTATGAGCAGTTCTGTAACCACGGCAAGCAACTCGATCATCGCCTGCAAGCCTTGGGCGCGACCCGCCTGATTGAGCGAGTCGACTGCGATAGCGACTACGAGGTGCAGGCCGAGCACTGGCTGGCGCAGTTGCAGCAGGCACTCGATCTTGCGCCGACAGCGCTGATTGAGGACCCAGCAACCAGCGCGACGCCGAGCAAAGCCAAGCCTTATGCCTCACGCCTGTTGAGCAATGTTCGCTTGAATCAGCCGGGTGCGAGCAAGGACACCCGCTTGTTTTCCTTCGCCCTGGAAGATTCAGGCCTGACCTATGAGGCGGGAGACGCACTGGGCGTGTGGCCACGCAACTGCCCGGAACTTGTCGGCGAAGTGCTCGAGCTGACCGGCTTGGCTGCGGACACGCCGGTCAGCCTCGACAAGCTTGGTGACGTTCCGTTAGGCCAGGCACTGAGCGAACACTTCGAAATCGCCCGCCCCAGCCGCGAAGCGCTGGCATTGATCGCCGAACGCAGCGGTAACCCGGAACTCAAGCAGTTGCTCAGCAGCGAGCGCAAAGCGCAGCTGAATGAGTGGCTGTGGGGCCGCCAGCTGGCAGACGTGCTCCATGCCTACCCGATCGACTGCGGCGCCAGCGAGTTGCTTGGCACACTCAAACGCCTGCAACCGCGCCTGTACTCGATCGCCTCCAGCCCCAAGGCCAATCCCCGTGCAGTCGATCTCACGGTTGCAGCCGTGCGCTACGGCAAGCGCAAGGGCGTGTCTTCGACCTTTCTTGCCGACCGCGCAGAACACGCCGAGGTGCCGGTTTTCCTCCAGCAATCGAAGCACTTTCGCCCACCGGCCGATGGCTCGCTGCCGATGATCATGATCGGCCCGGGCACTGGCGTGGCGCCATTCCGGGGCTTTTTGCAGGAGCGCCAGGCGCGGGGTGATCCAGGCCGCAACTGGTTGTTCTTCGGCGAGCAGCACGCGGCCAGTGATTTTTATTACCGCGAAGAGCTGCAAGCCATGCAGCGCGATGGCCTGCTCACCCATTTGAGCCTGGCATTTTCCCGCGACCAGGCGCAGAAAATCTATGTTCAGGACCGCATTCTGGAGCAAGGCGCCGAGCTCTGGCGCTGGCTGCAAGAAGGCGCGCAGTTGTATATCTGTGGCGATGCCAGCCGCATGGCCAAGGACGTCGATTATGCCCTGCGCCAGGTTGCGCAATGTCATGGTGGCCTGGAATCCGACGCCGCTGCTGATTACTGGCGCCAATTGAGCGAGCAGAAACGCTACCTGCGCGATGTCTACTGATCCGCCGGCCCCACGCCCTGCCCCGGCTCGCAAGCGGGCGCAGTGCAGAGCTCAAGAAACCGCGCCGCCACCCGCGACGGCGTGTCGGCATGCGGCATCAGGATCGAGAAGCGCCGGGTCAACGCCTCCGGGGCAACCCGCAGGCGCCGCAGCGCTGCGTCCTCGTGGCGCATCGACATCGACGAGACAAAACCGACGCCCATCCCTGCCCGCACTGCTTCCTTGACCCCTTCTACACCGGCTATCTCAAGGCCCACCCGCATCGCCACCCCGCTGCGAGCAAATGCTCGCTCGACCAACTGGCGTACGCCCGAACCGCTTTCGCGCAGAACCAGTGGATAGGCGCCCAACGCTTGCAGGGTCTGCCCGTGCTCAACTGCGGCAAGCAGGTGTTGGCTGGGCACGATGGCAACAATTTCGTCCTCGCGCCACGGTGTAACCCCTGTGCCTGCCGGCAAGTCGGGGCCGGGCGGACCTTCGATCAGGGCTATATCCAACGATCCCAGGGCGGCGACGATGTCAGCCGTATTGCCATTGATGGTCGTCACCAGCACCTGCGGATAGCGTTGGCGAAAATCGGCAATCAGGTACGGCAGCAGATAGCTCGCTGGGGTCGTGCTGGCGCCGATGCGCAAGGTGCCGCGTTCCAGCCCGCGCAGCGCGTCCTTCAGCGCTTTGGCCTGGACGAAGGTATCGCGCAGCCGTTTCGCGTGGCCGAGCAATTGCTCCCCCGCTGCAGTCAGGCGCACGCCACGGCCGGCACGCTGATAAAGCGGCTCGCCGAATTCTTCTTGCAGCAGCTTTAACTGCCCGGATACGGCAGGCTGCGACAGGTGCAGGGCCAGCGCCGCGTGGCTGATGTTGCCGTGCTCAGCAACGGTAGCGAAGGTTATAAGCTGTTCAGGGGTCATCTGCACAAAGTATCAGCTAGGCGGATATTTTCCATCCTGAATCACGATTTTTTATAAGCTTATAACTGAATTAACGTGGACCTATCGAAACGCTACCTCGACCGGAGGATGCATGATGGCTACGGCTCCCGTTACACACTCGCATACGCCTACTCACGACACCCGTGGGCGGCTCAACGGTATCTTGTTTGTCGCCCTGTTCGCCCTGGCAGTGACGCAATTGGCAGCACTGCCCGCCTTTGCCCGCCTGGGCATCAGCCCGCTGATTGTCGGCATCCTTGCCGGCGCGTTGTACGGCAACTTGCTGCGCCAAGGCATACCCGCCGGCTGGGCCAGCGGTATCAACTTCAGTGCACGCAATCTGCTACGCATCGCCGTGGCCTTGTTCGGCCTACGAGTCAGTCTGCAGGAGATCGCCCAGGTCGGCTGGTCAGGCCTGACCGTGTCGCTGGCAATCGTGGTGAGCACCTTGCTGCTCGGCCTGTGGGTCGGCATCAAGTTATTCAAGCTGGACCGCGACACCGCTCTGCTGACCGCCGCCGGCAGCGCCATCTGCGGTGCAGCCGCAGTGCTGGCGTTTGAATCGGCCTTGCGCTCGCAGCCGCACAAGAGCGCCATGGCGGTTGGCAGCGTGGTGCTGTTCGGCACGTTGTCGATGCTGCTCTACCCAGTGCTGGTCAACAGCGGCTGGCTGGGCCTGGACACGCTCGGCGTTGGCCTGTTTTTCGGCGGCACCCTGCATGAGGTCGCCCAGGTGGTCGGCGCAGCGAGCAACGTCAGCCCGGAAGTCACGCATATCGCCACCATCGTCAAGATGACCCGGGTCATGCTGCTGGTGCCGGTGTTGCTGGTGGTGGGCCTGTGGATCAGCCGCTCGCGCCAGGCTGGCCAGGCGCAGGGCAACGGCAAGATCAATGTGCCGTGGTTTGCCTTTGGCTTTCTCGCACTGGTGCTGGTCAACTCGCTGCAGGTGCTGCCCGCTGGCATGGTGAGCGCGGTCAATCAGTTCGATACCTTCGCCTTGACCATGGCCATGACCGCCTTGGGCATGGAGACCAAATTCAGCCAGATTCGCCAGGCCGGCCCAAGGGCGCTGGCAACCGGGGCGATTCTCAATCTGTGGCTGGTATTCGGCGGCCTGGGCATCACCTTGGCCGTGCAACGGCTGTTCGGCTGAGCAGCGAACGAGGGATTTTCAACAGCCCCCTCGTTGCGGCGCACATTTGTCGGTATGGTGGTGTCCAAGTAGGAGTTTTACATGCACAGGAAAGACTTAGATGCCCCAACGCAATGTAATCAATGCATCCGTCAGCCCCAAAGGCAGCCTCGAAACGCTGTCGCAACGTGAAGTTCAGCAACTGAGCGAAGCCGGTAGCGGCAGCCTTTACACCCTGTTCCGTCAATGCGCCCTGGCGATCCTCAACACCGGCGCCCATGTCGACAACGCCAAGACCATTCTCGAAGCCTACAAGGACTTCGAAGTACGCATCCATCAGCAGGACCGCGGCGTACGCCTCGAACTGCTGAACGCCCCGGCCGATGCCTTCGTCGATGGCGAGATGATCGCCAGCACCCGCGAGATGCTGTTCAGCGCCCTGCGCGACATCGTCTACACCGAGAGCGAACTGGCCAGCCAGCGCATCGACCTGGAAAGCTCCCAGGGCATCACCGATTACGTCTTCCACTTGCTGCGCAACGCGCGCACCTTGCGCCCAGGCGTCGAGCCGAAGATGGTCGTGTGCTGGGGCGGCCACTCGATCAGCAGCGAGGAATACCAGTACACCAAGAAGGTCGGCCACGAGCTGGGCCTGCGCAAGCTGGATATCTGCACCGGCTGCGGCCCGGGCGTAATGAAGGGGCCGATGAAGGGCGCCACCATCGCCCACGCCAAACAGCGTATGCACGGCAGCCGCTATCTCGGCCTGACCGAGCCGGGCATCATCGCCGCCGAGGCGCCGAACCCGATCGTCAACGAGCTGGTGATCCTGCCCGACATCGAGAAGCGCCTGGAAGCCTTCGTCCGGGTTGGTCACGGCATCATCATCTTCCCAGGTGGCGCCGGCACGGCCGAAGAGTTCCTGTACCTGCTCGGCATCCTGATGCACCCGGACAACGAAGGCCTGCCGTTCCCGGTGGTGCTGACCGGGCCGCGCAGTGCCGAAGCTTATCTGCAGCAGTTGCATGCGTTTGTCGGCGCCACCCTGGGTGAAGCGGCGCAAGCGCATTACCAGATCATCATCGATGATCCGGCTGAGGTTGCGCGGCAGATGGTCGAGGGGCTCAAGGCGGTCAAGCAGTTCCGCCGCGAGCGCAACGATGCCTTCCACTTCAACTGGCTGCTGAAGATTGAAGAGGGCTTCCAGCGCCCGTTCGACCCGACCCACGCCAATATGGCCAACCTTGAGTTGCGCCGCGATCTGCCGCCGCACGAACTGGCGGCCAACCTGCGCCGAGCGTTTTCCGGGATTGTCGCGGGCAACGTCAAGGACAATGGCATCCGCCTGATCGAGCAACACGGCCCGTATCAGATCCGCGGTGACAGCGCTGTGCTCGACCCGCTGGGACGCTTGCTGCAGGCCTTCGTTGACCAGCACCGGATGAAGCTACCTGGCGGCGCAGCCTATGTGCCGTGCTACCAGGTCGTGACCTGAAAGCGTGATTGAACGAGCTGGCTCGATGGCATTTTCATGCAATCGGGCCAGTACGCCTGCCATCATCAGCCCTGAACAATTCCGCAACACTTAGCTGACATTTCCCACGCCAGGTGGTGAACCTGCTGACAAAAAAACGGTCTTTGGCTGACGGTCAAGTCACCGACCCGTTCATCGGCCCAGTCATCGGGCCTACTTTTGTCCAGTAGCAGCGAAGATCATCATGCCCGATTCCCGCCCCGCCCTACCCGTCCGTCCTGCCCTGCGTGGCAGCCTGCTCGCTTGCCTGATCGCCCTCGCCGCGCCGGTTCAGGCCGAACAGCCGAGTAGCGATGCGCGCTGGGTCAGTGACAGCCTGAGCACCTATGTGCGCAGCGGCCCGACCAATGGCCACCGCATCGTTGGCAGCCTCAAGGCTGGCGAAAAGGTCAGCCTGGTCGACACCCAGGGCAACTACAGCCAGATCCGCGGCCAGAACGGCGACCTGGTGTGGATCCTCAACAGCGACCTGCAGGCAGTACCGGGGCAGGCCGAACGCCTGCCAGAGCTGGACGGTAAGGTCACGCAACTGTCCGAGCAGCTGAAAACCATCGACGACAGCTGGAAGGCCCGCGTGCAGGGCATGCAGGAGACCCTCGACTCGCGCAAGACGCTGGCTGACGAACTGGAAGTGCGCAACAAAGACCTGACCCAGCAACTCGACCAAGCCCAGTCCGCCCTGCGCGATGCCCAGGCGCAACTGGGGGACGAGAACAAGCAGGTGATGATGCGCTATATGGTTTACGGCGGCAGCATTGCCGGTGCCGGCCTGCTGTTGGGGCTGATCCTGCCGGCACTGACCCGCGGTCGCAAACGCAACGACCGCTGGTTCTGAGGTTTACAGCGGCTGGTTGGTAATGCCGAACGGTACGTGCACTGACGGCGCAACAGTGCGCGTACTGTTGAGGTGGCCAGACTGGTCATCGAAGAAGATATGCGGCTTGAGCACCTGCAGCACCCGGCGCTTCTCGATACCGCCAAGAAAGAACGCGTCGTTGGCCATCACCCCCCAACTCTTCAGGGTATTCAGCGCGCGTTCATGGGAAGGCGCATTGCGCGCGGTGACAATCGATACGCGCAGGCGGTTCTCGTAACCGGGATGCGCCAGCTTGTAACGCTCTTCAGCGGCCTGGATGCTGGCAATGCGCACGAAGAACGCCTTCAACGGTCCGGGGTTGTGCGGCTGGGTCACGTTGCTGACCTCATGGGCATGAAAGCCGGTCAGGCCATCGCGCTGCATCACCGTCTCCGATTCGTCCCCTGCCAGCACCCCATCGAAGTCGAACGCAATGCGCAGGCCATCATCGTCCTCGTCATCGTCGAACTGTGAATCGAGCACCTGCCCGGCCGGATAACCTGCCTTGATCGCCGCATCAACGTGGGCCTTGTCGGCCGACAAGAACAGGGAGATGTTCAGCGCAGGGATGAACTCATAAGGCGAGCGCCCCTGCATGAAGATCGCCCGGGTCATGTTCAGGCCGTAGTGCTCGATGGTCTTCATCACGCGCAGGCCGGTATCCGGATCGTTCTGTGACAGCAAGACCACCTCGACCAGCGGATCCTGCGGGTCATCACACAGGTCATTGAGCGCCAGCAAGCGCTTGATGAACGGGTAGGCAATCCCCCGCGCCAGCGGCGCGTGCAGGTGCTGCTGCTGATATTCGCGGTACTGCGCCTCGCCTTCGCGGCGAAACACCGCGTCTGATTCACTCAGGTCAAACACCGCGCTCGATGCCACGCCGATGACCAGGCGATCGTCCACTTCATAAGCCATTGCCGATCTTTGCCCCTTCTACGCCCAATGAAAGCCTGACGGTGGCGTTGCCCAGGCTGCTTTGCAAGAGATTTCGGCAGCGCCGCCAGTTGAAGGTATTTTTCACATTTGCTTCACCCGACCCCAACAGCCCGACACCTAAATTGCCACCATTGAAAACGTCGGGAGCATCGAACGTGCAACAAGCGGTCTTCAAGCAGTACTCCGGTTCAGCCGGTTTGACCCGGCGCCTGCCGCGCATGGCCTCGGTCGTCGGCGTTGTTGCAGCCACTGCCAGCGTTCCAGTGCCTATGCCAGCGCGCTGTTCGTGGCTGTCGACGGCCACGGCAAACCCCACATTCTCGTCCAGACCAACGCCGAGCAATGGCCCAGGTTGATTGCCAAGAGAGGTAGTTGAGCCATGCAGCCGTCACTGCGCACCCGATGGCGCCACGCACGGCTGCTGTTGGTGGGGGTTGTCTTGCTAGGTTTGGTCTATGGCACCACCCGGGTACTGCAAGGCTGGCACTTCATGTCACATACGTTCTGGGCCGGGATCTTTGTCTGGTTGACGACCTGGCTGACGGCCCTGTTCTGCTATGGCCGGCCAGCCTTGCAGGGCTTGCCCGCACTGACTCCGACGCCGAGGCTTGCACGTTTGCCCGCTTTGAGCGGTTGGCATAAGACTTCAAGAGTTATCGACACGCGGTTGATGCGCTTCAAACACAAGGGACAGCAATGAGAATTCTGGTTATCGAGGACCACCGCGATATTCACGACAATCTGGTCGAGTTTCTCCAGCTCAGGGGTCACGAGGTCACCGGCGCGCTGGACGGCCTGACCGGCCTGCATCTGGCGGCGTCGCACAACTTTGACGCCATCATCCTCGACATCATGTTGCCAGGCATCGACGGCAATCAGATCTGCCACAGCCTGCGCGAGCATTCGCGCTCGCAGGTGGCGATCGTCATGCTCAGCGCACGCGATGAGCTGAGCGATCGCCTGACCGGGTTCAAGGTCGGTGCCGACGATTACATCGTCAAGCCGTTCGCCATGTCCGAAGTGCTGGCCAGGGTGCAGTCAGTGGTCGCTCGGCGCCAGCAGCGCGCCAGTCGCAAGCTGGTAGTAGCCGACCTGCAGTTCGACCTCGACACCCTCGAGGTGACCCGAGCCGGCACGGTGCTCAAGCTCAAGCCAACCAGCCGCAAACTGCTCGAGGTGCTCATGCAAAAGAGCCCCAACCTGGTCCGTCGCAGCGAGCTCGAAGAAACCATCTGGGGACGTGACGCACCGCAGGGCGACAACCTGCGCAGCAACATCCATATCCTGCGCAGCATCATCGACAAACAGTTCGACAGCCCGTTACTGCACACGGTGCATGGGCTGGGGTATCAGCTGTGCGAGAAGTACTGAAAGGGCCGCCCGCAGCATACGCACTCTGTAGGAGCGGCCTTGCCGGGGCGCTCCCACAGACACCATGTGCGCTTCGAATCACTGCCGCAACCCTTGCAACGCCGCCAGCACATAGCCGGTGGCGCGCTCCATCTCACCAACCCTGCAAGCAATCCCCAGTTGCCGCCACAACCCCGGCCGCAGCGGCCGCCGACTCACTCGCGGATCCAGCGCCGCCACCTCGCCCTCCTGCGGCAACAGCGTCGCACCATACCCAGCACCGACCAGGCTCTTGATCGCGTCATTGAAATTCAGCTCGATGCGCGGTTCAGGAAACAACCCCGCTGCCCCAAACCACTGCGCAATCACTCGCGATAACTGAGTACTGCTGTCGTTGAGAATCAACGCCCGCTGAGCCAGCCACGCCGGCGTCACCCGCGCAGGCGGGCGCCATTCACTGGGCACATAGGCCATGATCGGATCCCGCCGCCAAGGCGTAATCTGCACGCCTTTGCCAGCCACCTGCGGCAGTGCCACCAGAGCAATATCCAACCGCCCCTCGCGCAGACCCGCCAACGAAGCCTGCGAAGTCAACACCTGCACCTGCACATCAATCCCCGGATGCTCGACCCGCAGCCTCTCCAGCGCCTGCGGCAACAGATGGGCGATGGCGCCAGTCGACGCGCCCAGCCGCACCCGCCCAGTCAAGCCCTGCACCTGTCGGCGCACCTCCTCCAGTGCCAGTTCGGCGTCTGCCAGCAGCTTTCGCGACCGCACCAGCAGCGTCTCGCCGATGGCCGTCGGGCGCACCTGACCGCGGGTCCGGCTGAGCAGCGGCGCCCCTACCCGCGCCTCCAACTCGGCGACGTGCAGGCTGATGGTCGGCGGCGCCAGGTTGAGCTGGCGGGCAGCTTCAGCGAACGAGCCAAGGTCGGCAATCACCACCAGAGTGCGCAAACGGTCGAGGCTGATTTCACGCATGGGCTGGATGCAAATGGACTGACACGGAAGCGCTCCCTGATTCAGGATTTCTGAACGTGATCATCATGAAATGCAAATTTCCATTCGTCCAGTCGTGAGCGAGCATAGGCCATCTTCCTTATTACACGGACATCGCCCCATGCGTACTCCTCTGGTCTTTATCGACGGCGACCAAGGCACCACCGGCCTGCAGATCCACGCCCGCCTGCACGGGCGCAACGACTTGCGCCTGCTGACCCTGGCCGAAGCCGAGCGCAAGGACCCACAGCGCCGCGCAGAGGCGATCAACAGCGCCGATATCGCCCTGCTGTGCCTGCCGGATGCCGCCGCGATCGAAGCGGTAGCGGCGATCAACAACCCGGCGGTGCGGGTCATCGACGCCAGCTCCGCCCACCGCACTGCACCAGGGTGGGTGTATGGCTTGCCGGAACTGGATGCGCAGCAGCCTGAGCGCATCGCCCAGGCCAAGCGGGTGAGCAACCCTGGCTGCTACCCAACCGGGGCCATTGCCCTGTTGCGGCCACTGATCGAGGCCGGGCTGCTGCCCACCGACTATCCACTGACAGTACATGCGATCTCAGGCTACTCCGGCGGCGGCCGGGCCGCGGTCGAGCGGCATGAACAGCCACGCGCAGAGCGCATGCCTACGCTGCAGCTGTACGGCCTTGATCTGGCCCACAAGCATGTGCCGGAGATCCAGCAGCATGCTGGGCTCAGCGCGCGGCCAGTATTTCTCCCAGGCTATGGCGATTACCGCCAGGGCATCGTGCTGAGCATCCCGCTGCAATTGCGGCTGTTGCCTGCTGGGGTGAATGCCGAGCATCTGCAAGCTTGCCTGCAGGAGCATTATCAAAACGCCCGTCACGTCCAGTTGATGCCATTGCACCAGCACGGGCCAGCCGCAGCACTGGACCCAGAAGCGCTCAACGACAGCAATGATCTGCGCCTGGCGCTGTTCGCCAACCCGGAGCACGGCCAGGTTGTGCTCACTGCGGTATTCGACAACCTGGGCAAAGGTGCCTCGGGCGCGGCGGTACAAAACCTTGACCTGATGCTGGCGGCGTTCGCCGAGCACAGCTGAACCGACAAAACCGGGTAGACTGTCACCCCGCGTTGCCGTTGACGCGGGGTGTTTTTGCCAGCCGGAGCTTTGCCTGCAATGTTCATTCTCAGCCGCCTCGACAGCGTGCCGCCCGAATCCTTCCAGAACCAGATCCGCCAGTTGGTGATCGACCATGTCGGCGAGCTGAGTAGTGTCGCCATCAGCAGTGACAACCCGCTCTACCCGCTCTATCAATACGGTGTCGGCCTTGAGGTGCACCAGTACCTGCAAGCCATGGACGGCACACGTGGGCTGGCCGTGCAGTTGTTGCTCGCGCTGGATGCCGATGCGCCTGATCAACTACTGGGTTTCGCGCTCACTCTGCCCGCTCAGGACGACCCGCAGGCCTGCTCGCTGGCGTTCATGGTGGTGCTGCCCAGCCACCGTCGCCAGGGCATCGCTCGCGCACTGCTGGCTGACCTGCAGTCACGCTACAGCTGTGTCGAACTGAATGCCTTCGCAGGGCTGGTGCCCTGGTTTGAAGAAATGGGCATGCAGGTGGTCGCGGCACGTGGCCCGCAAGTGCTGATGAGCAGCACCGGCCACGCCAGCGGCGCGCTGATCGGCACTCTGGATATCGCCCCGATCTATGAAACGCTGGAAGTGCGCCAGATCCATGCCTACCTGCTCAAGCAGCAAGGCGAAGACGCCATGATCGACGCCGAACAGCGCCGCGATGAGCGCCTTGACGAACTGGCGCTACAGGCCCAGGCCTGCGTCGGGCAGCGCCAAGCGGTGCATTGACCGCCCCGCTCAAACCTCGGTCAAAGGGATGTCGCCGGCGCTGCCCTTGCCCTCGCGGCGATCGCTCATCCAGTCGTTGAGCTGTTCGCCAAACTGCGCCGGCGCCTTGCGCCCGAAGCGCTGCCCCAGATCAAGGATGCTCTGCTGGGCCAGGGTCTCTTCCATGCGTTTCTGCGCGCTGATCATCACCGCGTGGATTGCGCAGGTGCCCTCGGTCGCCCAGCTCGGCGCCGAGCCCTCGAACAGCACACAGCGCTCGCGGATTTCGCGGCAATCGAAAATCTTCTTCGCCCCGTCAATTGCAGTGGCGATGTCCAACACGCTGATCTCGGCCGCCGGCCGCGCCAGGCGAAACCCGCCGCGCACGCCTTCGGTGGCCGCCACCAGGCCGGCGCGAGCCAGTTTGGTAAAGACCTTGGCCAGGTATTCCTGAGGCACCCCCTGCAGCTCGGCCAGATCACGCACGCTGGCTTCGCGGCTCTCACCCTGCTCATTGAGCAACAGCAGCAGGCAATGGATGCCGTATTCAACCCCGGCGCTGTAAAGCGACATATCAATCTCCGACTGGATTAGTCGCAAATGGTACGCCTGTGGCCGCCTGTAGGCAAAGACCGGCTGGTTCGACGCTGATCGCAATCAACAAAACACTTGTGATTTATAACTACGACCAATAGAGTCGTAGTTATTCGAGCGACAACAGGATTGTGCTCGATGGTGTCTCGTCCCTCTCAATCACCCGGAGCAATCCCATGAAAACCGACATCCTGATCATCGGCGCAGGCTTCGCTGGCGTGTGGAGCGCACTCAGCGCTGCGCGCTTGCTCGACCAGGCGCAACGCGGCGAGTTGAGCATCAGCGTTCTCGCCCCTCAGCCGCAGATGCGCATCCGCCCACGCCTTTACGAGGCCCAGGCACATACCCTGCAGGCGCCTCTGACCGCCTTGTTCGATGCGGTTGGGGTGAAGTTCATCGAGGGTCACGCCCGGGCGATCGACCCGGATGGATGCCAGGTCAGCTATGAAGACGGCGCTGGCGACAACCAACGGATCAGCTATCGGCGCCTGATCCTCGCCGCCGGCAGCCAGGTGGCGCGCCCGAACATTGCCGGCCTGGCCGAGCACACCTTTGATGTCGACCAACTGGAATCGGCCGTGCGCCTTGAACAGCATCTGCACGCGCTCGCCGCGCTGCCGGGATCCCCTGCGCGCAACACCGTGGTGGTGTGCGGCGGCGGTTTCACCGGCATCGAAACGGCAACCGAAATGCCCGAGCGTTTGCGTGCAATGCTCGGCGCCGAGACCCGCTTGCGCGTAGTGGTGGTCGACCGCGGCGCACAGATCGGCGCGGCACTAGGCGCCGGGATCACTCCCTCAATCGTCGCCGCCTGCAAACAAGCCGGCGTGGAATGGTTGCCCGGCACCTCGGTGGTGGCAGTCGACAGTGGCGGCGTCACGCTGGACAACGGCGACTACATCGCCAGCAAGACAGTGATCTGGACCGTCGGCGTGCAGGCCAGCCCATTGACGGCACAAATACCCGGCGAGCGCGACGGCCACGGCCGGCTGCGGGTAGACGAGCATCTCAAGGTCAAAGGTCAGGAACACATCTATGCCACCGGCGACGTTGCCTGGGCGGCCGTCGATGACCTCGGCAACCATGCCCTGATGACCTGCCAGCATGCCATCCCTATGGGCCGCCATGCGGGCAACAACGCCGCAGCAGATCTGCTCGCACTAACGCCCGTGGTCTATCGCCAGCCCAAATATGTCACCTGCCTCGACCTCGGCGCGTGGGGCGCGACCTTCAGCGAAGGTTGGGAGCGCGAGCTGAAACTGCAAGGTGAGGAAGGCAAGGCAGTCAAACGGCAAATCAACACGCAATGGATCTACCCGCCAGCCGCAGACAGGGCCACGGCGCTGGCTGCCGCCGACCCCGCGATTGCTATCGTCTGAGCGTAACAAAGCTGACAGTTTCGTCAGAAAATGACGGAACTGTCGTAAGTTGCAGTTACATTGAATGAGTGGTCAATAATAGTGGCACTGTGGCATCATCGAAAAAAACAATCAGCACGATTGAGGAACAACCTCACCCTTTCGCAGCGCATCGAGAGCCCGGCGCCTATCAGGTGACGCGGCTTCGCCGAACCAGCTCTTGACGCCTGCCAGCCATCGTCAAGGAGCTTCCCATGCAATTACGGAATATGAAGATCGGCACTCGCGCCGCCAGTGTGTTTACCCTGCTGGGCGTGCTGGTACTGGTCATGGGCTTACTCTCACTGTACGAAACCCGCCAGATGGACCGCTCCACCGATGAGATCCGCGATACCTGGATCCCGGCCATGGTTGCCTTGAGCGACGTCGGCACCAATCTGGGCCGCGCCCGCGCCATTACCCTGCGCACCGCACTGGAAACACAGGCAAGTGCCCGCCAGAGCAGCATGGCCCTGGTCGACAGCATCAACCAGCAACTGGCCAGCGGTATCAAGGCCTATGAAGCAACCATCGTCGCTGCTGATGATCGCGCCCTGTTCAATACCTTCGCCGCCGCCGAGCGCCAGTATCTGGATCAGCAGAAGCAGGTACTCGGCTTGATAGTGGCTGGCAAGGCTGACGAGGCCAATGCGTTATTGACTGGCGCCATGGCGCAGTCCGCCGATGTGATGATGAAAGCCCTGGGCGCTCTGCTCGTTTACAACAGCAATGGCGCCGAGGCGGCCTCCCAGCGCAGCAGCGACGTGGCCGATGAGGCGTTTTCGGTGATCGTCGTGTCGCTGTTGATCATCCTCGGTGCACTGGTGGCCATCGCGATTCTGCTCACCCGCAGCATCGTCGTGCCCTTGGCTGATGCCGTCGCAGTGGCAGAACGCGTCGCCACCAACGATCTGACCCAGGACATCCGTGTACAAGGCCAGGACGAGCCAGCCCTGCTGCTCGCTGCCCTGGCGCGGATGCAGAGCAGCCTGCGCGACACCCTGCGCAAGATCTCTGCCTCATCCGACCAGTTGGCCTCGGCCTCCGAAGAGCTGCACAGCGTGACCGAAGACACCAGCCGCGGCCTGCATCAGCAAAGCGCCGAAATTGACCAGGCAGCCACTGCGGTCAACCAGATGACTGCCGCCGTCGAAGAAGTCGCCAACAACGCCGTGACCACTGCCGATGCATCCAAAGGCGCCGACCAGAGCACCCGTGACGGTCGCGATCAGGTCAATCAGGCACTCAGCTCGATCCAGCATCTGGTCAACGACGTCAGCGGCACTTCAACTGAAATCGAACAACTGGCCACCAGTGCCAACGAAATCAGTCGCGTGCTGGACGTGATCGGCGCCATCGCCGGGCAGACCAACCTGCTGGCCCTCAATGCGGCAATCGAAGCCGCCCGCGCTGGCGAAGCTGGCCGCGGTTTTGCCGTGGTCGCCGACGAGGTGCGCGCCCTCGCCCACCGCACTCAGGAGTCCACCGCTGAAATCGAACAGATGATTGCCGGTATCCAGAACGGCACCGAACGCGCCGTGACAGCCATGCACAGCAGCCGCAGCCGCGCCAACGGCACCTTGGAAGTGGCCCAGTCAGCCGGCGAAGCGTTGGAGGTAATTGCTGAAGCGATTGCCTCGATCAACCAGCGCAACCTGGTCATCGCCAGCGCCTCCGAAGAACAGGCGCAGGTGGCGCGAGAGGTGGACCGCAACCTGGTCAACATCCGCGATCTGTCGATGCAGACCTCGGCGGGCGCCAACCAGACCAGCGCTGCGGCGCAGGATCTGTCGCGCCTGGCAGTGGACCTGAACGGGATGGTGGCGCAGTTCAAGCTTTGACAGTAAAAGGGGGCTGCCGAGCAGCCCCCGCTGTCTATCAGGGGTTGATGTGTAGCGGCTTGCCAGCCCGCTGGGTCTGGCCACGTGTGGCCAGGCAGTAATACAGCGGGCAGGTCACCAACAAGCCAAACAACCACGACAAATCTGCGCCCTCGACCAGATTCGAGTACGGCCCGACATACAGCGCAGTATTGGCAAACGGCAGCTGCACCAGAATGCCGCAGGCGTAGGCAATGATCGCGTGGTGGTTGAAGCGCCCATAGATGCCGCCATCGGCGCTGAAGATCGAGGCGATGTCGTACACGCCTTTCTTGATCAGGTAGAAATCGATGAGGTTGATCGACGCCCACGGCACCAGCACCAGCAGCAGTGCCAGGATCAACCCGATGAACTGGCCGATGAAGTCAGCCGACGCGTTCAGCGCAACCATCCCACAACCGAGCAGAATCACTGCAGCGAGGATCACCCGCACCTTGATGCTGGGAGTCCACTGCGCCGCGAAGGTCTGAATCGCGGTCACGATCGACAGCACCGCGCCGTACAGATTGAGGGCGTTGTGGCTGATGATATTGAGCAGGAACAGCACCATCAGGATCGGCCCCAACCAGCCAGTGGCTTGTTCCACCGCCGCCATGGCATCAGTGCCTTCCGGCACGCACAGCACCGCAATCGCGCCAAAACTGAAGCACAGGATGGTGCCCAGGGTGGCACCGAAATAGGTCGCCCAGAACGGCTTGGCGATGCCGATTTCGCGCGGCAGATAGCGCGAGTAATCAGAGGTGTAGGGCGAGAAGCTGATCTGCCAGATGGTGCCCAGCGACACAGTGGCGATGAAGCCGGACAAGTTGAAGCTGCCGCGGCTGAAGAAGTCGGCGGGCAGGTCCTGGACGAACATCATGATGAAACCGGCCAGCAGCGCCGAACCCATGACCCAGGTGCCGATGCGGTTGAGGCTATGAATGAAGCGGTAGCCGATCACGCCGATCGCCGTGGCGCTGAGCGCGCCGATCACGATTGCCGTCGGCATCGGTACGCTGGGGGCAATGCCATGGATCGATTTGCCGGCCAGCACGATGTTGGAGATGAAGAAGCCAACATAGATAAGTGCGGTGAAGAACACGATCAGCAGAGCGCCATAGCGGCCGAACTGGCCACGGCTCTGGACCATTTGCGGAATGCCCAATTGCGGCCCCTGCGCCGAGGCCAGGGCAATCACCACCCCGCCGAGCAAGTGCCCTAGAGCGATGGCGATCAACCCCCACAGCAGATTCAGATGAAACACCTGAACCACCATGGCGCCGGTGACGATGGGCAGTGGCGCGATGTTGGTGCTGAACCAGAGGGTGAACAGGTCGCGCGCCTTCCCGTGGCGCTCTGCAGGTGGAACGTAATCGACCGTGTGATTCTCGACAAACTGGTGCTGCGACGACGATTGGGACATAGGAATTCAGCTCGAAAGGGTCGTTTTTATCGTTGTAGGAAACCGCTCATGGCGGCCTCTCAGCTGCGGACCATATTATGGTATTCCAAACTTTTGACAACACTGCGCCGCCTTAAAAATCAGTAACTGATCCGGTTCAGCAACCTTCCAAGCCAGTCTAAATTGACGGCAAGACCCCGTATTCAAAGGGTTGGCGCCTTTCATCGTGTTTTTTCCAGATGCGTAATTAGCGCTTGCAAAACGAGTATTACGGTATACCATCAGACACATCAACGATAAAAAGCGGACCACCGCTCCCCTGCGAAGAGGATCACTTCATGATCGACGCAACCGTCTACAAGAACGTCCTGGGCTCCTTCCCGTCCGGCGTTACCGTCATCACCACCCTGGATGACGACGGCCAGATCGTCGGCCTTACCGCCAGCGCGTTTTCCTCGCTGTCGATGGACCCGCCGCTGGTGCTGTTCTGCCCTAATTACAGCTCCGACTCCTACCCTGTCCTGATCGCCAAAAAGCGCTTTGCCATTCACCTGCTCTCCGGCGAGCAGCAGGCCGAGGCTTACGCCTTCGCGAAAAAGGGCAAGGACAAGACCGCTGGCATCGAGTGGACCTTGAGCGAGCTGGGCAATCCCCTGCTGGCCAACGCCACCGCAATCATCGAGTGCGAACTGTGGCGTGAATATGAAGGTGGCGACCACGCCATCATGGTCGGCAAGGTGCAGAACCTGATCGTGCCTGAGCAAGCGCCACAGCCGATGATCTACTGCCGCGGCAAGATGGCCAGCCTGCCTGCCTTCGCCTGAGCACTGCCTATTCTGTCTACGGATGCCAGGCGCGTCCGTTGTGATCACTGACGCCTGCCCTGCCAGGCGCGACATTCAAGCGTTGAGGAATGCCCCATGAAATTTTCGTTGTTCGTGCACATGGAACGTTGGGATGAACAGGTCAGCCACCGCCAGTTGTTCGAAGACCTCACCGAACTGACCCTGATGGCCGAGGACGGCGGTTTCAGCACCGTGTGGATCGGCGAACACCACGCCATGGAATACACCATTTCGCCCAGCCCGATGCCGCTGCTGGCCTACCTGGCCGCACGCACCGAGAAGATTCGCCTGGGCGCCGGCACCATCATCGCGCCGTTTTGGAACCCGATCCGGGTAGCCGGCGAATGCGCCCTGCTCGACGTGATCAGCAACGGGCGAATGGAAGTGGGCCTGGCGCGCGGCGCCTACCAATTCGAATTCGACCGCATGGCCAATGGCATGCCCGCCACTGAAGGCGGCAAGGCTCTGCGTGAGATGGTCCCGGCGGTCCGCGAATTGTGGAAAGGCGATTACGCCTTCGAAGGCGAGGTGTACAAATTCCCTACTTCGACCAGCGTACCCAAGCCAGTCCAAAGCGGCATGCCGCCGATGTGGATTGCCGCACGTGACCCAGACTCGCACAACTTTGCCGTGAAGAACGGCTGCAACGTGATGGTCACCCCGTTGATGAAGGGTGACGAAGAAGTGCTCGACCTGAAAAACAAATTCCAGGCCGCACTGGACAACAACCCAGAGGTACCGCGCCCGCAACTGATGGTGCTGCGCCACACCCACGTGCACAGCGCTGCAGATCCAGATGGCTGGAAGATCGGCGCCAAAGCGATTGCGCGCTTCTACCGCACCTTCGATGCCTGGTTCGGCAACAAGACCGTTCCGGTCAATGGCTTCCTCGAGCCGAGCCCGGAGTCGAAGTTTGCCGAAGTGCCCGCCTTCGAGCTGGACAACATTCGCAAGAACACCATGATCGGCACGCCTGAAGAAATCATTGCGCGCATCAAGTACTACCAGGAGCTCGGCGTCGACGAGTTCAGCTTCTGGTGTGACAACAGCTTGCCGCATGCCGAAAAGAAGAAGTCGCTGGAGTTGTTCATCAAGGAAGTCGTGCCGGCTTTCAACTGAATTCCCATTACCTGAATTCATTGCGGGAACAGCCCGCTCCTGCGGGCTTGATCGCCTGCGAGAGCGGGCATTTTTTTGCCGATCATCTACCTCCCCCCGCACCTGCATCACTGGATTGCCCGGCCTTTGGTCTTATCGCTGGAGAAATTTCAATCAAGCTATTGCAGAACAAATATTATGGTATACCATCAGACAACAAGACCAGATACCTTTGACAGGAGCCACCCATGAGTTTCGAAATCCGCAAGATCGTCACCTACTCCGAAGAAACCCGCATCGAAGGCGGCAAGGCCACCGACAAACCGGTGACCATGGTCGGCCTGGCTGTGGTGATCAAGAACCCATGGGCGGGTCGCGGTTTCGTTGATGATCTGAAACCGGAAATCCGTGCCAATTGCTCCGACCTCGGCGCGTTGATGGTCGAGCGTCTGATTGCTGCCATCGGCGGCGCGGACAAGATCGAGGCCTACGGCAAAGCGGCGGTCGTCGGTGCCGATGGCGAGATCGAACACGCTTCGGCGGTGATCCACACCCTGCGCTTTGGCAACCATTACCGCGAAGCGGTGCAAGCCAAGAGCTACCTGAGCTTCACCAACAAGCGTGGCGGCCCAGGCACCTCGATCCAGATCCCGATGATGCAGAAGGATGACGAAGGCCTGCGTTCGCACTACATCACCCTGGAAATGCAGATCGAAGATGCACCACGTGCCGACGAGATCGTGGTGGTACTGGGCGCCGCTGACGGCGGCCGCCTGCACCCGCGCATCGGCAACCGCTACATCGACCTCGAAGAACTGGCAGCCGAAAAAGCTCAATAACAATTAGATCAACGGGCCGGGGCGTGCGCACAGCGCCACGCCTCACGCTCAAGGAGCGCCCTCGATGATTCAGCCTGTTGCTGAACGCACACCCGCCGGCACCAGCTACCTGGTGACTGGCCAAGGCCAGCCTGTGGTACTGATCCACGGTGTCGGCCTGAACAAGGAAATGTGGGGCGGCCAGATCGTCGGCCTCGCTACTGACTACAAGGTCATAGCCTACGACATGCTCGGCCACGGCCAGAGCCAGTTGCCTGCCGCCGATACCCCACTTGAGGGCTACGCCGCGCAACTGGCCGAGCTGCTCGACCATCTGCAGATCGCCCAGGCCACGGTTATCGGCTTCTCGATGGGCGGCTTGGTGGCACGGGCCTTTGCCCTGAATTATCCGCAGCGGTTGACGGCCCTGGTGGTGCTCAACAGCGTGTTCAACCGCTCGCCCGAGCAGAGCGCCGGGGTCATCGCCCGCGCGGCACAAGCGGCCGAACTGGGCCCGGACGCCAACGTCGACGCCGCCCTGGAGCGCTGGTTCAGCCGCGAGTACAAGGCCGCCAACCCGGCTCAGGTCGCCGCGATCAAGCAGATCCTGGCCAGCAATGACCCGCAGGGCTACCACACTACCTATTCGCTGTTCGCCACCCAGGACATGTACCGCGAAAGCGATCTGGGCAGCATTCAGGCACCAACCCTGATCGCCACCGGCGAACTCGACTCCGGCTCCACTCCGGCCATGACCCGCCAGCTCGCCGCACGTATCCCCGGCGCACATTGCGTGGTCCTCGCCGAACAACGGCATATGATGGCAGTAGAAGCGCCGCGTGAAGTCAACAAGATGCTGCTGGACTTCCTCAGTCAAGCGCGCACCCTCACCGAATCCGCCAAGGGGATAGTTGCATGACCCTCGTTCGTTTCCAGATGTGCATCGATGGCCAATGGTGCGATGCCCAGAACGGCAAGACTTTCGACAGCCTCGACCCGGCCACCGCGCAGGTCTGGGCGCAACTGCCCGACGCCGACGAAGCTGATGTCGAGCAGGCCGTGCAGTCGGCCCAGCGCGCCTTCGACAGCAAGGCCTGGCGCGGCCTCACCGCGACTGCGCGGGGCAAACTGCTGCGCCGGCTTGGCGACCTGATTGCCGAGAATAAAGAACACCTGGCCCAGCTGGAAAGCCGCGACAACGGCAAGCTGATCCGCGAAACCCGCGGCCAGGTCGGTTACCTGCCAGAGTTTTTCCATTACACCGCGGGCCTGGCCGACAAGCTCGAAGGCGGCACCCTGCCGCTGGACAAGCCTGATCTGTTCGCCTACACCGTGCATGAGCCGATGGGTGTAGTGGCCGGCATCATCCCCTGGAACAGCCCGCTGTACCTGACCGCAATCAAGCTGGCACCGGCGCTGGCCGCGGGTAACACTATCGTCCTCAAGCCGTCCGAGCACGCTTCGGCGACCATTCTCGAGCTGGCCCGCCTGGCCCTTGAGGCCGGTTTCCCACCTGGCGTGGTCAACGTAGTCACCGGTTACGGCCCAAGCACTGGCGCTGCCCTCACCCGTCATCCGCTGATCCGCAAGATCGCCTTCACCGGCGGCGCTGCGACTGCCCGCCATGTAGTGCGCAGTAGCGCCGAGAACTTCGCCAAACTGTCGCTGGAGCTGGGTGGCAAATCGCCCAACATCATCTTCGCCGACGCCGACCTGGACAGCGCCATCAATGGTGCAGTGGCCGGTATCTATGCGGCCTCTGGGCAGAGCTGCGTGGCCGGCTCGCGGCTGCTGGTGCAGGACGAAATCTACGACGAGTTCGTTGCACGGCTGGTCGAGCGGGCCAAACGCATCCGCATCGGTAATCCTCAGGACGAGCAGAGCGAAATGGGCCCGATGGCCACCGCACAGCAGCTGGCAGTGGTCGAAGGCCTGGTCGCCGCAGCCTGCGCCGAGGGGGCCAAACTGCGCATGGGTGGCAAGCGGGCCGAGGTCGAGGGCGATGGCTGGTTCTACGAGCCGACCCTGTTCGAGTGCGACAGCAACTCGCTGAAGATCATGCAGGAAGAAGTATTCGGCCCGGTCGCGGCGGTCATTCGTTTCAAGACCGAAGAAGAGGCCCTGGCGATCGCCAACGACTCGCAGTTCGGCCTGGCGGCAGGTATCTGGACCCGCGACCTGGGCCGCGCCCACCGGCTGGCCCGTGACGTGCGCTCAGGGATCATCTGGGTCAACACCTACCGTGCAGTCTCGGCCATGGCGCCGATCGGCGGCTTCAAGAACAGCGGCTACGGCCGTGAAAGTGGCATCGATTCGGTGCTGGCCTATACCGAGCTGAAGACCGTGTGGATCAACCTGTCCACCGCGCCCATGCCCGACCCCTTCGTGATGCGCTAAGGAGCACTGCCAAGATGATCGAACCTGGCATCTACAAAGACGTGATGGGCTCGTTTCCCTCGGGCGTCACGGTCGTTACCACGTTGGACGCCGACGGCGGCATCGTCGGCATCACTGCCAGCGCCTTCAGTGCGCTGTCGATCGAGCCGGCGCTGGTGCTGTTCTGCCCCAACTACGCCTCGGACACCTACCCGATCCTGCGAGACAGCAAGCAGTTTGCCATTCACCTGCTGTCGGCCGGGCAGACCGCCGAAGCCTATGCCTTTGCCGGCAAGGGCAAAGACAAGGCCAAGGGCATCGAGTGGCAGCTCAGCGAGCTGGGCAACCCGCTGTTGACCAAGGCCACCGCGATCATCGAGTGCGAGTTGTGGCGCGAATACGACGGCGGCGATCACGCGATCATCGTCGGTGCGGTGAAAAACCTGGTGCTGCCGGCCGAGCCGGTGACGCCGATGGTCTACCATCGTGGCAAGCTCGGCGCCCTGCCATCGCTCGGCTGACCTGAGTGCCACCGCGCTGCCTGGCGCAGCGCTGACTTTTTGGGGGCTGCGGCGAACCTCACCCTTGTTCGCAGCCCCTGTTTTATTGCGGAGCACTGCCATGAGCAACGACAAGTATCAAAAGGGCCTGGAGATCCGCACGCAGGTGTTGGGCGAAGAGTACGTCAACCGCTCTCTGCAGAACGCCGATGAGTTCACCAAGCCGCTGCAGGACCTGGTCACCGAGTACTGCTGGGGGCATGTCTGGGGCCGTGATGGTTTGTCGCTCAAAGAGCGCAGCATGATAAACTTGGCAATGATTTCCGCGCTCAATCGGCCCCATGAGCTTAAGCTGCACATCCGCGGCGCCTTGCGTAATGGCCTGAGCCGTGAACAGATTCGCGAGATCCTGCTCCAGGTCGGCATTTATTGCGGCGTGCCGGCGGCGGTAGACAGCTTCCGGCTGGCCCGCGAGGCATTTGCCGAAGCCGACGCGGAGTCAACCCGTTAACAGCGGGCTGTTCGAACCACTGCAAGGAGCGCCCCGGTTCGTGGTGCTTCGCGAGGTTGGCGCAACAGCCTCATAAAGAGCGCACCTGATGAAACGCCAGCCACTCGACGACAGCTTCAAGGTCAACCGCAACCCCGTTACCCTGCGCGAGATCGTGCTCGACAAGCTGCGCAACGCGATCATGAACTTTCACCTGTTACCCGGTGACCGCTTGGTCGAACGCGACTTGTGCGACCGCCTCGGCGTCAGCCGTACTTCGGTCCGCGAAGCACTACGCCACCTCGAATCCGAAGGCCTGGTCGAATTTGCCGACGCCAAGGGCCCGCGGGTCGCGATCATCACCCTGGAAGATGCCCGTGACATCTACGAGCTGCGCTGTGTACTCGAGGGCCTGATCGTCCAGCTGTTCACCCTCAACGCCAAGGCCAAGGACATCCGCGCCCTCGAGCGCGCGCTCGAAGTCAACCGCGAAGCGCTTGAAGATGGCGAGTTGCAACAGGTGATCGACTCGGTGCAAGGCTTCTACGACGTGCTCCTGGAAGGCTCCGGCAACCATGTCGCGGCAACCCAGTTGCGTCAGTTGCAGGCGCGCATCAGCTACCTGCGAGCGACCTCGGTGTCGCAACAGAACCGCCGTGGCGCCAGCAACAAGGAAATGGAAAAGATCGTTGCGGCGATCAAGAGTGGCGACCCGCTTGCCGCACACCAGGCCTCGGTCGACCACGTACGCGCTGCCGCTGCAGTGGCGCTGGACTACCTGCGCCAGAAGCAGGACGACAATACCAAGGTGCGCGAGATCGTTGCGCCCCTGGCCCTGAAGGACCCTCGCATAGGCCGCTGACCATGCCCAACGCCCCGCGCTATTGCCCGTACTGCACTACCGAGCTTGCCCGGGGCGTACCTTCCGGTGATACCCATGAGCGCCTGTACTGCGGCGCTTGTGGCTACATCCATTACATCAACCCGAAAATCATCGCCGGCTGCATCATCGAGCGCGATGGCAAGTACCTGTTGTGCCAGCGCGCGATCCCCCCGCGCCCTGGCACCTGGACGCTACCGGCAGGTTTCATGGAAGCCGGCGAAACCACCGAACAGGCGGCGCTGCGTGAAGTCTGGGAAGAAACCGGCGTACAGGCCGAAATCGTCTCGCCCTACTCGATCTTCAGCGTGGCCAAAATCAGCGAGGTGTATATCGTCTTCCGCGCCATCGCCACCGCTGAAACCGGCGTGTTCGGTGCCGAGACCCTCGCCTACAAGTTTTTCGAGCCTGACCAGATCCCCTGGGACGAGATCTACTACCCGGCCATCCGACAGATTCTCGAGCGCTATATCCTGGAGCGTCAGGCGGGTGTGTACGGGATCTACATGGGCAATGACGACACCGGCAAGGTGCATTTCATTCGCTGACTGCGGTGTTGTCTAGCGACGCCCACGCGCCCTCCCGCATTGCATTTAGGCGGCGGCTGGCCCAAGCTCAGTGCTTCCTGACCACCGGACCTGCCAATGCCCAGACACCGCCTGTACCTGATCGCCGTGTTCGCTCTGGTCCTGGTATCGGCCACCCTCGGCTACTGCTCGCGTGATGTCGAAATTAGCGTCCCGGCAGTCGCGCCGCACAGTTATGGCAAAGCGCTGCGCCAGGCCCACGACGGCCTGCCAGGAGCTGCGCGGGTGCTCTATCAACAGTTGCAGCGTGAAGACCTGACGCCCATCCGGCGCGCAGCACTGTATGCCGAGTTGTCCAACTATCCCTCGCCAAAAGCGCTGGAGCTGGCCAGGCTTGACCTGCAACATGATGACCCGATGGTACGTCGCGCAGCCATCGAGAGTATTCGCCGCCTGTTGCCTGCCGGCCAACGCAGCCTGGCGCTTGGGCCTATGCTTGATGATGACGAGCCAAGTGTGCGCTTCGCGGCAGTAGATGCCCTCCTCGGCCTCGACGCGGACGCCATCGGCTTGTATTTCGGGCCGCTGCAACAAGCCCTCGAAGCCTACCAACGAGCCCTTCTGGCGCAACCGGAAGACAGCGCTGCGCAAGTGCATCTGGCCCGGTTGTACCTGCATGAGGATGATTACGCACATGCCGCTTTGGCCCTGCAGCGCAGTCTGCAGCTGAGCCCGCAAAACCTGGATGCCCTCGCCGTCCAGGTACGCCTGCTCGAACGCCAAGGCTTGCACGACGAGTCTCGCCAGGTTTTGGCCAAAGCGCTGGCGCTGCAGCCAGACTCGGCCTTTCTGCAGCACGATCTCGGTCTGTGGCTCAATCGCCATCAGCAAACTGAATATGCCTTGCTGGCGTTTGCCCGCGCGGTTGAACTGGAGCCGGAAAACACTGATTACCGCTACATGCTGGCGGTCACCTTGCATCAGCTCGAGCAGGTTGAAGCCGCCCAGAAGCAGCTGCAAACCATCCTCGACCGGCAACCTGCCAGTCGCAACGCGCGGCTTTTGTTGATCCAGTACTGGAAGGAGACCGGGCAACTGCAGAATGTGCAAGTGCTGCTGGCCGAGCTAGAGCGCCAGAACCCGGACGATCCGATTCTGCAACAAGGCTTGTAGCACTTGGCAACCAATTGCACTCTGTCCGAGGCTTCAGGACTGGGGTTAGAGGCGACGCGGACTGTACAAACTGTTAGCCAGCGCTCTATCACTCTGCCTCGGTCAGCATACTCTGTACCCGAGCAACCAGCAGTGCGAGCGAGAATGGCTTGAGCATCAAGCCCGTATCGGGTTGGTCGAGCAAGGCCTGCTCGATCGGGTGCTCGCTGTAGCCGGTTATGAACAGGATCTTCTGCTGCGGTTGCAGCCGCCGCATCGCCTGCGCCACCTGGCGACCACTGGATCCGCCAAGCAGGCCAATGTCGGTGATGAAAAGATCGAAACTTCCATCGTGGCGAAACTTGCTCATCGCACCTGCAGCATCTGCGACATCGTAAGTCTGTCGCCCCATATCAGCGCTGCCGGGAACGGCGACGCGAGCATGATATCCACGGCGTGCCGCAGCGAGGACGGCCATTGCGCGAGTACACCCAGGGGGTGGCGCCCCAATCGAACATGCGAATGGCCTCCGCAATCGGGTCGACCTGCTTCCAACTGGGTTGAAGATGGATGACTTGAAAATCGGTATCGGACGACTTGCCCTTGGCGACCACTGTCTGGATTCCTTGACCTCGGCTGGCTGACTACTTAATGCGCATGATCTGCTGGAAGTTGATCCACTGCAACGCCGGATTTGCGAGGCAAGCAGGAGACCTCTGACGCCGCTTTGCTCCGAGCTCCCACAGCGTAGCTGGTGTTTCCCCAAAGCTGAATCGACATAAGCCTACATCTGCGGTGTCGCGCCCTACGTAATCTGATCTGCCAGTTGTCCAAACGCGGACAGCACCAGAGGGAAGGATGTTGCCGATGTCAAAACTCATGCACACAGGGCGTAGTTTGCTGGAGCTGCTGTTAGTCTCGGCGGTCGGGCTGATACCGATCGTTTCCGGGCTGACCGTGATGTACTACCAGCTGGAGCGCAAGTTGGACGAAAACGCGCGCATATCGGCCCATGAGGCTTTGTTCGCGATCGATCGACGCTTGGACAGTCTGTTGCTCACGGCCAGTACCGCCAGCCAGTTCAGCGGCCAGGCGTGTGACAACGTGATCGAACAACTGCGAGCGATGACCGCCAGCGACCCGCGAATCCACTCACTGGAGCTGACCAAAGATGATCTGGCGTACTGCAGCACCTTGCCAACGATCATTCCGCATCACATCGACATCACCGCCGGACGCACGGTCAGGCTGAATTTCGACTCGCCGACAACGCCCAATGGCGTGATGGTCGAATACCGGTTGAGCAACGATGGCCCAGGCATCATTGCGACGAGCTATGGCATTGAGCTGCGCAGAGAACTGCAGGGTTTTCAGGATGGGCTTGTGTTGGTACTGGAGTTCGAGGACGCTTATCTCTGGAGTCAAGGCGATAGCCGCGATCAGCAACAACCTTCACAGAGCGAATTCTTCCGCAGTACGCCGTCGACTCGGCATGACTATCGGGTGAACGTGGGCTATCCAGCGGGGTACACGCTGTCAGAGGCGCGTATGCTGATGGTTCAGGTCTTGCCCTCGCTGACGCTGGTAGGTCTGCTGACTGCCGCCATTACCTACTGGGGCATACTCCGCGCTCGGCGCAAGCGAGAGCGCACCACTGCCTGAACCACAAGCAGGGTGCGCCAGCCGTCATTGCACGTCGAGAACGCCGCGACGCACCTGATCCCGCTCGATCGATTCGAACAAGGCCTTGAAGTTGCCTTCACCGAAACCGTCATCACCCTTGCGCTGGATGAATTCAAAGAACACTGGTCCCAACAAGGTCTCCGAGAAGATCTGCAGAAGCAGGCGCTTGTCACCTGATTCAGCCGCGCCGTCGAGGAGAATGCCGCGCGGCTGCAGCTGGTCCACCGGCTCGCCGTGGCCTGGCAGCCGCTCTTCAAGCATCTCGTAGTAAGTCTGTGGTGGCGGGGTCATGAAGCGCATCCCCAGAGCTTTGAGCGCGTCCCAGGTCTTGAGCAGATCATCGGTAAGGAAGGCGACATGCTGGATGCCCTCGCCATTGAACTGCATCAGGAACTCTTCGATCTGGCCGGCGCCCTTGGACGACTCTTCATTCAGCGGAATACGGATCATGCCATCCGGCGCAGTCATGGCCTTGGAGGTGAGGCCGGTATATTCACCCTTGATGTCGAAATAGCGAATTTCGCGGAAGTTGAACAGCTTCTCGTAGAAGTTGGCCCAATACGACATGCGCCCACGGTAGACGTTGTGGGTCAGGTGGTCGATGATCTTCAGCCCCGCACCGACCGGATTGCGCTCGACGCCTTCGATGAACTTGAAGTCGATGTCGTAGATCGAGCTGCCTTCTTCGTGACGGTCGATCAGGTACAGCGGCGCACCACCAATGCCCTTGATGGCGGGCAGTCGCAGCTCCATCGGGCCGGTTTCGATCTCCACCGGCTGCGCGCCCAGCTCGAGTGCACGCGCATAGGCTTCATGGGCGTTGCGCACCTTGAAGGCCATGCCACACACCGACGGACCATGCTCGGCAGCAAAGTACGAGGCAATGCTTTTGGGCTCGTTGTTGAGGATCAGGTTGATGTCGCCCTGGCGGTACAGGTGGACATCTTTGGAGCGGTGCGAAGCGACCTTGGTGAAACCCAGTATCTGAAATACAGGTTCCAGCACGCCCGGCGTCGGCGATGCCAGTTCAATGAACTCAAAGCCCATCAGGCCCATCGGGTTTTCGAAGATATCAGCCATGTTCGTGTCCTCATCTACTGCGTAATAACGATTATTCAGTTGCGTTCGATGGCGGACAGCCGGGTGGCGAGCAGGGGATGCCACGCACGCTGCGGGCGAGGAAAGTACCAATGATCAATTTGAACCCATGGTGTGGCATAGGGGCACATTCTCGGCGGCTTGGCCCTCAGCATGAGAGGACTTTATTGTTTTATTCGTAATTGGATTCTATAGGGCGTAAATGGGTTTGTCGCGCTTTTAGTTGTCCGCTCAGCCCGACCAGCGGCTATCCTAGGCAGGTCATCGTCACATTCAGGTCCACATGCCCCTTTCAAACAAACATCCCGGCCGCCGCCGTTGGCATGCCCTGCTCCCGTGGCTGGTGGGCCTTCTGCCTGTGTTGTGCGGGGCTGGTGTAATGGCTTGGCAAAGCCAGCGTGACATGTATCAGGCCAGCGAGAAAACCAGCCGTCTGGTCGTTGCCCATGTCGAGCACATTCTTGACAGCCTGGCAACGGCAGCCCAGGCCCTGCTGCCACTGGCAGGGCAGCCGTGCGCGCAGCTTGCGGTCGCGCTGCGCAGTGAGGTCACGCGCAATCCTTTTGTGCGCTCAGCCAATCTGGTCAGCGACAACATCCTCTACTGTACGTCATTGTTTGGCGAGCATCAGGAGGATGTCAGCCCCATTCATTATACTGACGACCGTCTGTGGCTGATGGATGGCAACTCTGTCACGCCAGGGCATGCCTTGCTGGTCTATCGTGCAGGCAACGCACAACGCGCGGCGCTCACCATTGTCGACAGTGACCATCTGCTCACTGCCTTGAGGCTCATTGGCAGCGGTCAGCAACTGTACCTGCGCGTCGGCGGCAATTGGATGGGCCAAGATGGCATAGTTCATCAAGGCACTCCGCCTGCATTGCCCAGCGCCGCAGTAGAGCAGGCCTCGACGCGTTATCCGTTCAGTGTCCATGGCGGTTTTGCCGCAGGCGAGCAGGTCGAACTGATCAGTCAGCAGTACCCTGCGGTGATGGCCCTTTTACTGCTGCTGGGCGTCGCGGCCGCAGGTGTCTGCCGCTGGCAACTGCGCCGTGCATCGTCCCCACGCGCGGAGCTGGATCGGGCGCTACAGGCCAACGAATTCGTACCATACTTCCAACCTGTAGTACGCAAGGGTGATTACCACTGGGCCGGGGCCGAGGTGTTGATGCGCTGGAACCATCCGCGCGAAGGTCTGGTGCGCCCTGACCTGTTCATCCCCTATGCCGAACACAGCGGGCAGATCGTCGCGATGACCCGTGCCCTCATGCTGCACACCGCTCAAAGCCTCGCGCCCTACGCGGCCCTGTTGGAAGACGGCTTTCATATCGGCATCAACATCACTGCCGACCACTGCCAGGACCTGAGCTTGCTGGAAGATTGCCGGACGTTCCTGCAGCACTTTCCTCCTGGGCGAGTTGCCTTGACCCTGGAGCTCACCGAACGCAAGTTGCTTGAGGCCACCCCGGTTGCGCTCGAGCTGTTTGCCAAACTGCATGACATGGGCGTGATGATCGCCCTCGACGACTTTGGCACCGGCCAGTCAAGCCTTAATTACCTGCGTCAGTTCAAGGTCGATTACCTCAAGATCGATCAGAGCTTTGTCGCCATGATCGGCGGTGACGCGCTGTCGCAGCACATCCTCGAGAGCATCATCGAACTGTCGGCCAAGCTGGGCCTGGGCATTGTCGCCGAAGGTGTCGAAACAGCCACGCAGCGCGATTATCTGCAAGGTCACGGCGTGGACTTTCAGCAAGGTTACCTGTTTGCTCGGCCGATGCCGCTGGAGGACTTTCTACAGGCGTTGGCGGCTCGTCCGCAGTTGCCCAAGGAAGTTCGCCCTGAGATCATGCGCAGCTGACCAAACCGTTCATTCACTGTAATTGAGGCATTCGTGTCAAAAGGAATTGTTACATCGGTCACGGCGTCCTGCTTGTTCGCCGTGATGTACTTCTACAGCTCGCTGCTGGCGCCGCTCGACGGCGAAGAGATTTTTGGCTGGCGGACCCTGCTGACCCTACCCTGCCTGACCTTTTTCATGCTGCTGAGCAAGGACTGGCAGCGTGTCGCCGAGCTGTTTGCCCGGGTGCGCCGCAGCCCGGCGCTGCTACTGGGCATGCTCGGCACTTCCTGGTTGATGGGTGTGCAGCTGTGGCTGTTCCTCTGGGCACCGTTGCACGGGCGCAGCCTAGAGGTGTCGATGGGCTATTTCCTGTTGCCGCTGGCGATGGTCATGACCGGGCGGCTGGTCTACGGCGAACGGCTTTCACGCCTGCAAAAAGTGGCAGTGGCGTGCGCAGCGCTGGGGGTAGGCCACGAGCTGTACCAGCATGGCAGCTTCGCCTGGGAAACCCTGGTGGTGATGATCGGCTACCCGATCTACTTCGTGCTGCGCAGGCGCTGCCGCACCGATCACCTGGGCGGTCTGTGGTGCGACATGTTCCTGCTGTTGCCGTGGGCGCTGTACTTCGTGTTCCACGGCCCACTGTCGGCCGCCGACCTGCGTGCACACCCCGGGCTTTACGGCTTGATTCCGCTGCTCGGGGCAATCAGCGCCGGTGCACTGATTGCCTATGTACTCGCCAGTCGGCTGTTGCCGTTCGGCCTGTTTGGCCTGCTCAGCTATGTCGAACCGGTGCTGCTGGTCGGCGTCGCCCTGCTGCTGGGCGAAACCATTGGTCGTGACCAGTGGTTGACTTACCTGCCTATCTGGGCAGCAGTACTGGTGCTGGTGCTCGAGGGCATCAAGCACCTGCTCCGTCAACGCCGCCGCTCTGTGTAAGGCGCACCTGGCGCACGCGCCGCTCCTCCACCGCAATCACGGTCATGGTCCAGCCGTTCCAGGCCAGACAATCACCGACCCGCGGCAAGCGGTCCAGCAAGCTCATCACCAGGCCCGCGAGGGTCTGGTAGTCCTCGGTAGCGCGGGCACTGAAGCCGGTCCGCGCCTGCACCTGGCTAAGGTTCAAGGCACCGCTGACCACAAAGCCGTCAGCCTCCTCGACAATGGCCGGGCCTTCGACCTCACTGGCGTCTGGCAACTCACCGGCAATCGACTCAAGAATATCGGTCATGGTCAGCAAACCGGTGAAGTCACCGAATTCGTTGACCACAAAGGCGATATGGGTCGACTGGCCGCGCATCTGCTCCAGCGCATTGAGGATGCTGAAGCTCTCCAGCAGATTCAGGGGCGCCCGCACCATCGCCTCAAGGTCAGGTCTGTTGCCCTCGAGGTACTCCTTGAGCAGCTCCTTCTTGTGCACGAAACCAAGCGGCTCCTCGATACGCCCGTTACGAATCAGTGGTAGGCGCGAGTATGGCGAGTTGGCCAAGGCCAAGGTTATGCTCTCGGCAGGCAGTGCCAGGTCCAGCGCATCGACTTCGGTACGCACCGTCATCACCGTGCGGATCGGCCGTTCGGCAAGGTTCAGCACACCGCTGATCATGACCCGCTCGCGGCGATCGAACAGCACCTGCTCCTGACCACCCTCAACCAGATCGGCAATCTCTTCACCAACTTCGTCCGCTTCTACCCGGCGACCGCCCATCAGGCGCAATACCGCATGCGCAGTGCGCTCACGCAGTGGGCGATGCTGTTGCAGGCTGCGCTTGCGACGAGCCCGGGCGAGCTGGTTGAACAGCTCGATCAGGATCGAGAAACCAATCGCCGCGTACAGGTAGCCTTTCGGGATATGGAAGCCCAGGCCCTCTGCGGTCAGGCTGAAGCCGATCATCATCAAGAAGCCCAGACACAGCATGATCACGGTCGGATGGGCGTTGACGAAGCGGGTCAGCGGCTTGCTGGCAACAATCATGATACCGATCGAGAAGATCACCGCGATCATCATGATCGACAGGTGTTCGACCATACCCACTGCAGTGATCACCGCGTCCAGCGAGAACACCGCATCGAGCACCACGATCTGCGCAACGATCGGCCAGAACGCCGAATGGCGGACGCTGCCGCTGGACTGCGCAACATGCCCTTCCAGTCGTTCGTGCAGTTCCATGGTGGCCTTGAACAGCAGGAACACACCACCAAACAGCATGATCAGGTCACGGCCCGAGAACGTCTTGCCGAAAAGTTCGACCAGCGGCTCGGTCAGGGTGACCATCCACGAGATACTGGCCAGCAGGCCCAGGCGCATGATCAGCGCCAGGCTCAAGCCGATCACCCGCGCGCGGTCGCGCTGATGCGGGGGCAGCTTGTCAGCCAGGATGGCGATGAACACCAGGTTGTCGATACCCAGCACCAGCTCGAGGACGATAAGCGTCAACAGGCCTAGCCAGGCCGTGGGGTCGGCAAGCCATTCCATTAGCGGGTACTCACAAGGGATGTGCTACGGGAGGGGGTGCAAGATGGCCGGGACGACCAGGAACTGGGGGGCTCCGAGAAGGTGTTCATAGATACCTGAATGGGAAATTGGGATGGAGATCCTACAATTACAGTCGTATTTTCTGACAGCGGGAAACTATTACAAAACCTGTAACAGGTGTTTCCGAGGCAAACCGCAGGGGACTTTGGTTCAATACGTAGGCCGGGTGGGCGCGCACCATCAGCGCACCTCAACTCTGGAGTCCTGCTCATGAGCCTGTCCTTGTCCATGGCTGCCTTTGCCCTGGCAGCCTCGATTTCACCCGGCCCCGTCAATATCGTAGCCCTGGCCAGCGGCGCCCGCCACGGCCTGCGGGCGAGCCTTGGCCATGTCGCAGGTGCGACGCTGGGTTTCTGTTTGCTACTGCTGCTGTGCGGTTTGGGTGTGCACCAGCTGTTGCTGCGCTGGCCAGCGCTGGGCCAGTTGCTGTTGTGGGGCGGTGTGTTGTTCCTGCTGTATATGGCTTGGCAACTGGCCCGCGACAACGGCGAACTAGCGGCTGAACAACAGCTGCAGGCACCCTCAGCCTGGCAAGGCGCGGCCATGCAGTGGCTGAGCCCGAAGGCGTGGCTGGCGGCTGTTGCCGGCGTGGGCGCCTATACCGGCGGGGATCAGCCACTGCTGTGGCTGTTCAGCGCAATCTACGCGCCGATCTGCTTTGTCTCGATCGCCAGCTGGGCGTGGGCCGGCAGTGTGATCAGCCACTACCTGGACAAGCCGAAGCGCTTGCGCTTGTTCAATCGCCTGCTGGCGGCATTACTCGTGGCCAGCGCTGTGGTGCTGCTGCGCGCCTGAGGCGTTACGGTAGTGCCCGGGGGTTGCCGCCAGGTGCCGCTTGAACGCGCGCTGCAAATGCGCCTGATCAGCAAAGCCTGCGTCCACCGCCACCTCGGCGATGGGCCGGCCCAGGCGCAGTTGGCTGCGCGCATATTGCACGCGCTGGTCCAGCAGATAACCATGCGGGGTCAACCCAAAGCGCTGGCGGAAGGCGCGAATCAGGTAGGCCCGCGACAAACCAGCAGCGGCGCAGATCTCGGCGAGGGTCAACGGGTCCTGCCGGTGCGTGCGGATGAACGCTGCGCCAGCGTCCAATTGCGCATGCTCATCATTGGGCGTCGCTACCTCAGGTTGCAGATAGCCGGGCAAGTCCCGAAAAAAAGCTGCCAGCAAGGCTTCGCGCTCGGCCGTCGCTTCATCGAACAAGTCCGCGAACAACTGTAGTACCCGGCTGTACAGCGCTGTGGAATGGCTCAGGGTTGCCTCTGGCAACTGCACGCCTTGCGCACTCAGCCACGGCATATCGACAAACAGCATCAGGTACGACCACGCCTCGCCAGCAACTGGGTTGCAACTGTGCACCACGCTCGGTTTGATCAACACCGTGCTGCCCGCAGTCACCTCATGACTGACCGCTCCGGTCATGTAGCTGCTGCGCCCACCCGTAATCACTCCAAGCGAGAAGCTCTCATGGGAGTGTGCCGCGTAACACACCTGGCGGCCGTCACCCACGCGGCGCGCTTCAACAAAAGGCAATGCCGGATCGCGCCAGAACCGTGAGACCTCGATCATCGCCCCGCCCCCTTACTCGCCGCCCTGCACGACCACCAGCAACTGCGCCTGCTGCGGGCCAATCGAGCGCAGCCGGTGGGGAGTCTGGGCGTTGAAATGCAAGGCATCGCCCTGCCCCAGGAGCACACGCTCGGTCATGAAATCGACCTCAACCTGGCCACTATGGACGAACAGAAACTCCTCGCCCTGGTGCTCCTTGAAGGTCGGATCGCTGAACTCGGTGGGCGGCTGGATCAGAAACGGCAGCAGGCTGCGCTGGCCGACCTGCGAGGTCAGCACGGCATAGCCGGGACCCTCGCCGCTGCCGACCAAGGACTGCCGTTCACCCTGGCGGACCAGGCTGTAGCGCGCCTGATCGCTGGCGTCTGCGGAGAACAGCTCTTCGACATTGACGTTCAACGCCCGCGCCAATTTCAGCGCGCTGGCGATCGACGGTGTGTTCAGCCCGCGCTCGACCTTGGACAGGTAGCTTTTGGTCATCCCGGCCTTGTCAGCCAGTACCTCAAGCGTGATACCGAGTTTTTTTCTCAGCAATTTCAATCGGATAGACATGAATTTCGGTATTCCCAAGAAACGCTGTTGCTTATGACACTTAGTGTCATATAGGATATTTCGTGTCATTGATTGCGTCATTGAGCTCGGACCACACCACACAGCCGAGCACAGACCGCTGACCTTCATCATTCGCCACAGAGGATAGTCGCCCATGGCCACAACCCTGTCACACAGCAAAGAGCAACTGGTGCGCCAGGCGCTGACCCAGATGCAAAGTTCGCTCGCCGATAATACGTGGACCGTGCGCGAAAAGCTGGCACTGACCTGCCGAATTCTGTTCGACCACGGCCATGACTCCGGCCTGGCTGGGCAAATCAGCGCCCGCGGGGCACAACCCGGTACCTTCTACACCCAGCAATTGGGCTTGGGTTTCGACGAGATCAGTGCGAGCAACCTGCTGCTGGTCAACGAGGACCTGGAAGTGCTCGAAGGACAGGGCATGCCCAACCCGGCCAACCGTTTTCACAGCTGGGTCTATCGCGCCCGTCCAGACGTCAACTGCATCATTCACACGCATCCGACTCACGTCGCAGCGCTGTCGATGCTTGAAGTGCCGCTGCAGGTCTCGCACATGGACCTGTGCCCGCTTTACGAAGACTGCGCCTTTCTCGAAGGCTGGCCAGGTGTCCCGGTGGGCAACGAAGAAGGCGAACTGATCAGCAACGCGCTGGGCGACAAGCGCGCCATTCTGCTCTCGCACCACGGCCAGCTGTCGACCGGTGCCAGCGTCGAGCAAGCCTGCGTCTACGCCCAATTGATCGAACGCGCCGCCCGTCTGCAATTGCTGGCGATGGCTGCCGGCACCATCAAACCGATCACTCCCGCGTTGGGCCGCGAGGCACACGACTGGATCGACCGGCCCAAACGCCACACTGCTGCCTTCAACTATTACGCCCGCCAGTGCCTGCGTAAGCATGAAGACTGCCTGAACTGATCAACCCTGCCTTGTTTGCGGAGCCTTGCACCATGACTACACAATTCCACGGCATCATCGGCTACACAGTTACCCCGTTCAGCCATGCCGGCGAACAGCTTGACCTGCCCGCACTCGGCCAGTGCATCGAGCGTTTGATCGACAGTGGCGTGCACGTGATCGCGCCGCTGGGCAGCACCGGTGAAGGCGCCTACCTGAGCGACAGTGAATGGCAACAGGTCGCCGAGTACAGCCTGGCCAGCATTGCCAAGCGCGTGCCGAGCATCGTCAGCGTCTCTGACCTGACCACTACCGGGGCGATCCGCCGTGCCCGTTTTGCCCAGGCACATGGCGCCGATGCGCTGATGGTGTTGCCGACCGCGTACTGGAAGCTCAGCGAGCGCGAGATTGTTCAGCACTACCGCGCCATCGCAGCTTCGGTAGACCTGCCGATCATGCTCTACAACAACCCGGCCACCAGCGGCACCGACATGCCGGTCGAGCTGATCCTGCGCATCGTGCGCGAAATCGACAACGTCACCATGGTCAAGGAAAGCACCGGCGATATTCAGCGGATGCACAAGCTGCATGTACTCGGTGGGGGTCAGGTGCCGTTCTACAACGGCTGCAACCCGTTGGCGCTGGAAGCGTTCGCGGCGGGTGCCAAGGGCTGGTGCACGGCGGCCTGCAACCTGATCCCGGAACTCAATCTGGAGCTGTACCACGCGGTACTGGCGGGTGACCTGGAACAGGCCAAAACGCTGTTCTACCGGCAGTTGCCATTGCTTGAGTTCATCCTCAAGGGCGGCTTACCGGCTACCGTCAAGGCCGGCCTGACCCTGACCGGGCTGGATGCGGGTGAACCACGCCGGCCGGTGTTCGCGCTGGATCAACAGAACATCGAAAAACTGCAGGAACTGTTGGCGCAACTGCGCTGAGCGGTTTGAGCGGGTAGCCACACCCTGCACAAGCGCCTGCCTGAACCTCAACAGAGGTCAGCCAGGCGTTGTCGATTCAGCGCACCAGCAAACAGCCAGTCATCAGCACTCGATGCCAACGATCCACTGGGTTTTCGCAGCGTTGCTCTTGTCCAGATCCGGACGACGCGCCACGGGCTGGGTGCAGCCACGTGTTTCGATGTACGGCTGTGCGACAGCTGCCGCCTCGGCGATGGTCAGCGGTTTGCCGTCATCGCGCTGGACGCTGATGAAGTATGGCTGGTTGAACGGGATGATGTAGCTGTCGAGGGTATAACGCGCGCCGTTCGCTTCAAGGTTGGCGTGGTTCTCATCGACCTTGGTCAGTCGGCTGGTGTCGAGGTGGTCATTGCCAGCGCAGCCCGCCAGCCCGGCCAACAGTGCGGCGCCGAGACACAGAGAAATCTTCTTCATTACAGCTCCTGAGTAAATATGTGCCCGGCTGTGACCGCGTTTAACCGTTTAAGTGCCCGCACCCGCTCACGGCGTCACCGGTGGCGTGTACTGCAAGGTCGAGCCGAGTGCCCACAGCAGCACCAGCACCAACGGCGCGTGCACCAGCAGCTGCACGAACGAGAAGCCGATCAGGTCCCGCGCCTTGAGCCCAAGCACCCCAAGCAGCGGCAGCATGTAGAACGGGTTGATCAGGTTGGGCAAGGCTTCGGCCGCATTGTAGATCTGTACCGCCCAGCCGAGGTGATACTGCAGGTCGTTGGCCACCAGCATCACGTACGGCGCTTCGATGATCCACTTGCCGCCGCCCGAGGGGATGAAGAAGCCCAGCACCGCCGAGTACACGCCCATCAGCAAGGCATAGGTGTCGTGCGTGGCGATCTGCACGAAGAAGGTCGAGATATGGTGAGCCAGAGTCTGCTCATCGATGCCCTTGACCTGAGTCAGCACCGCGGCGATCGAGCCATACAGGGGAAACTGGATCAGCACCCCGGTGGTGGTCGGCACTGCGCGGGTCACGGCATCGAGAAAGCTGCGCGGCCGCCAGTGCAGCAGAGCGCCGAGCATGATGAACAGGAAGTTGTAGGTGTTGAGCCCGGAAATCGCGGTAATCGCCGGTTTGCTGGCGAACTCCTGGTACAGCCAGCCTGCAGCCAATGCCACCAGCAACAAGGTCAGCACCGGGCTGTGTTCCAGCCATTCGCCGGGACGGGTACGCTGCGCCGGCGGCGGCGCGGTGAAGCTGGGGTCGATACCGCATTGCTCGGCAGTACGCGCGCTGCTGGCGCCGGGTGCGGTGGCATAGGCCACGATCAGCGAGACGATCACCAGCGCCGCCAGCAGGACGCCGGACTGCCAGAGGAAGATGGTCTCGGTGAAGGGAATCACGCCGGTAATCGACAGGATCGACGGTGGCAGGCTGGCCGGGTTGGCCTGCAGCTGCGCCGCCGACGAGGACAAGCCCAGCGCCCATACCGCGCCCAAGCCAAGGTAGGCCGCTGCGCCTGCAGCGCGATAGTCCATTTTCAGGTCGGTGCGGCGGGCCAATGCCCTTACCAGTAAGCCGCCGAACACCAGCGACAGGCCCCAGTTGAGCAACGACGCCACCATCGAGATCAGCGCCACCCAGCAGACTGCAGAACGGCCGTTTTTCGGGATCCGTGCCAGCCGATCGATCAGCCGTGCCGCCGGCGGTGAGCTGGCGACCACATAACCGCCGATGACCACAAAGGCCATCTGCATGGTGAACGGGATCAGGCTCCAGAAACCATCGCCAAAGGCCTTGGCAGTGTCGGTCGGCTTGGCGCCCATGGCCATTGCGGCCACGCACACCAGCACCACCGCCAAGGCGGCAAATACCCACGAGTCGGGGAACCAGCGCTCGGCCCAGTTGGAGCAGCGCAGAGCGAACCGGGCGGAGCGGCTATCCTGAATTTCAGCGGCCACGGTAGTTTTCCTTTTATTGGTCTTGTCAGGGGATTTCAAGGCACACGCAAAAAACCTGCAGCAGCGGGCCTGCTCGGCAAAGGGGTCAGCCTTTGCAGAGCAAGCCCACCACTACAGGGGGCTGGGGTAAAGCGGCGGCGATCAGAAGGTCATTTCTTGCACATCATCGGCAACGATCAACTTGCCGGCGGTTTTGGCGATCACTTCATCGACAGTCACGCCCGGCGCGGTTTCGCGCAGGATGAACGCCCCGTTTTCGATTTCCAGATAGGCCAGGTCGGTCAGCACCTTGCGAATGCAGCCAGCACCGGTCAACGGCAGGCTGCAGCGCGACAGCAGCTTGGACTCGCCGTCCTTGGATGCATGGGTCATGGTGACGATGATGTTGTCGGCGCCTGCGACCAGGTCCATGGCGCCGCCCATGCCTTTGACCAGCTTGCCGGGGATCATCCACGAGGCAATGTTGCCTTCCACATCCACTTCAAAGGCGCCGAGTACGGTCAGGTCGACATGGCCGCCGCGGATCATCGCGAACGATTGTGCCGAATCGAAAATCGAAGCGCCGCGGCGGGCGGTGACGGTTTGTTTGCCGGCGTTGATCATGTCGGCATCGATAGTGCTCTCGGTGGGAAACTCGCCCATGCCGAGCAGACCGTTTTCCGATTGCAGCATCACGTCCATGTCGGCGGGGACATAGTTGGCCACCAGGGTCGGGATACCGATGCCGAGGTTGACGTAGAAGCCGTCCTGCAGTTCACGGGCGACGCGTTGGGCCATCTGTTCGCGGGTCAGTGCCATGGTCTGGATCTCTTTGTTGTTCTATGGGCGGCGTTCAGGCCTTGACGGTGCGCTTTTCGATGCGCTTCTCGAAGGTACCGACGATCACACGATCGACGAAGATCCCTGGGGTATGGATCTCGCTTGGCAGCAACACGCCGGGTTCGACGATCTCCTCGACCTCGACCACGGTGATCTTGCCGGCGGTTGCGGCCAGCGGGTTGAAGTTCTGCGCCGTGTTGCGATACACCACGTTGCCGTAGTGGTCGGCCTTCCAGCCTTTGACGATGGCGAAATCGCCGGTGATGGCTTCTTCGAGGATGTACTTGCGGCCATTGAACTCACGCACTTCCTTGCCTTCGGCAACCGGGGTGCCGTAGCCGGTGGCGGTGAAGAACGCCGGTATGCCAGCGCCGCCCGCGCGCATTTTTTCTGCCAGAGTGCCTTGGGGGGTCAGTACCACTTCAAGTTCGCCGCTGAGCAACTGACGCTCGAACTCGGCGTTTTCGCCGACATAGGACGCGATCATCTTGGCGATCTGCCGTTCTTCGAGGAGGATGCCCAGGCCGAACCCATCGACGCCGCAGTTGTTCGAGACCACGGTCAGGCCCTTGACCCCGCTGCGCTTGATCTGGGCGATGAGGTTTTCCGGGATGCCGCAGAGGCCGAAGCCGCCGGCCAGTACGGTCATGTTGTCGGTCAGGCCTGCCAGGGCCTCTTCGTAGGTTGCAACGCGCTTATCCAGTCCGGCCATGCTGATTCGCCTTTATAGTTGTTTGTGCGTGCAGCCATCTTCACCGCTGCCGACTGATTTGTTAATTTTGTTTTAGTCATCGATTGATAATTTTTCTAAAACAAAAGGCCCACCCCCGCATGAACGTCAAGCAGTTGCGTGCCTTTGTCACCGTAGCCAAGTACTTGAGCTTTGCCCAGGCGGGCGAGCATCTGCATGTGTCGCAGCCGGCCTTGAGCCTGACCATCAAGGCGTTGGAGGACAACCTCGGCGGCGCCCTGCTCGCCCGCACCACCCGCAGCGTCAGCCTGACCCCCGAAGGCGAGGTGCTGCTGCCGTTGGCGCGGCGGTTGCTGGCCGACTGGGACGACACCGAAGAGATGCTGCGCCAGCGCTTTACCTTGCAACTGGGGCGGGTCTCGGTGGCGGCGATGCCGGCCTTTGCCGGCAACCTGCTGCCGCAGGCGTTGAAGGTGTTTCGCCAGCGTTATCCGCGGGTCAACGTCACCGTGCATGACGTGATCAATGAACAGGTGCAGGAACTGGTGCGCCATCGCCGCGTCGAACTAGGCATTGGTTTCGAGCCGGACAACCTCGACGGCCTGCGCTTTGTGCCGCTGTACATGGACCGCTTCGTGGCGGTGGTGCCAGCAGACTCACCGCTGGCGCTGCAGCATGAGGTGAGCTGGCAGGCATTGCTGGCCGAAGATTTCATCGCCCTGCAACGACCGTCTGCGGTGCGCCTGCTGCTGGAACAAAACGTCGCCGCCGGCCACGGCAAGTTGACCGTGGCGTTCGAGAGCCATCAGTTGACCACCATCGGCCGCATGGTCGCCAATGGCCTTGGCGTCAGCGCTGTGCCGGCCCTGTGCATCAAGCAGATGCAGGAGCTTGGCGCCCGCTGCGTCGCCTTGGTTGAACCCAGCGTCGAGCGGCGTATTGGCGTTATTTCGCTGAGTGAACACAAGCTTTCAACCGCAGCCGAGGCGCTGCTGGATGTAGTCATTGCCCACACCCCGCCACAGGAGTTGACATGCGCAAAGTAGAACTTGCAGACCGCCGCGTTGCCGCCATAGGCCAAGGCACCTGGTACATGGGCGAAGACCCGGCGCGCAAGGCCGCCGAGGTGGCGGCCTTGCAGCAAGGCATCGAGCTTGGCATGAGCCTGATCGACACCGCCGAGATGTATGCCGAAGGTGGCGCCGAGGAAGTGGTCGGCGCCGCCATGGCTGGTCGCCGTGACCAGGTGTTTCTGGTCAGCAAGGTCTACCCGCACAACGCTAGCCAGCGCGGCGTGCCGCAAGCCTGCGAGCGCAGCCTGCGCCGGCTGGGCACCGATTGCATTGACCTGTACCTGCTGCACTGGCGTGGCCAGTATCCGTTGGAAGAAACCGTCGAGGCCTTCGAGCGTTTGCGCGAACAAGGCAAGATTCGTCGCTGGGGTGTTTCCAACTTCGATCTGGACGACATGGTTGAGCTTGATAACGCGGCCTGTGCAGCCAACCAGGTGCTGTACAACCCGGCCCAACGCGGCATCGAGTTCGACCTGTTGCCCTGGAGCCAGGCGCAGCAGATGCCGATCATGGCCTACTGCCCGCTGGCCCAGGCAGGTCAGCTACTGCAGCATCCGCTGATAGCCGAAATCGCCGAGCGCCATAACGCCACCTCAGCGCAGGTCAGCCTGGCCTGGGTTACCCGCCATGCTGGAGTGATTGCCATCCCCAAGGCCGTCGACCCAAGGCATGTGCAGCTCAATGCCGCGGCAGGCGAGCTGCGCTTGAGCGCTGCCGACCTGCAAGCGATTGATCAGGCCTTTGCCCCGCCTACGCGCAAGCAGCACCTGGCGATGGTCTAGGCGGGCTTCAGTGAAAGTCGCGGCTGCGCACGTCCAGCCCTTGCAATAGCGGGCTGACGTCTTCCAGGCGCCGGGCAATCAAGTGCCTGACGCCCTTCTCATGTTCCAGTCGGCCACTGACCTTGAGCAACTGGGCGCCAACCAGCGCCCGCCGCTGACGCTCGGCCAGGTCGCGCCAGACCACCACGTTGACCATGCCCGCCTCGTCTTCCAGGGTGACAAACGTCACCCCGCTGGCCGTGCCAGGACGCTGCCGGCCAACCACCAGACCGGTCACAGCAATTGCATCGCCATGCTCGACGCTGTCCAGCTCCGCCGAACTGCGACAACCCAGCGCGCGCAGACGCGGGCGCAACAGACTCAACGGGTGCGGCCCAAGGGTGGTGCCAAGGGTGGCGTAATCGGCTACCAGGTCCTGCGCCACGGTTGGCCTTGGCAACGCCACGGCCTGCTCGCCTGCGCTGCCGATATCGGCGAACAAGGGCAGTTGCGCCTGCACGGCAGCCACCTGCCAGCGGGCCTGATGACGATCGCTGGCCAACTCGCGCAACGCCCCGGCATCTGCCAGGCGCGCGCGGGCACGGCTGTCGAGTTCGGCGCGCAGGCACAGGTCTTCGACATCGCGCCAAGGTCGTTGCTGCCTGGCCTGTGCCAGGCGCAAGGCATCGGCTTGGGTAAACCCGCGGATCTGGCGCAAGCCCAGGCGGATCGCCAAGGCGCCGCCGGCCAACGGCTCAAGGGTGCAGTCCCACTCGCTGTAAAAGACGTCCACCGGGCGCACCTCGATCCCTTGGCGCCTGGCGTCCTGGAGCAACTGGTCAGGGCTGTAGAAGCCCATTGGCCAGCTGTTGACCAAGGCACAGGTGAAGATCGCCGGCTCGTGGCACTTGAGCCAGCTGCTGGCGTAACACAACAAGGCAAAGCTGGCAGTGTGCGACTCAGGGAAGCCATAACTGCCAAAGCCCTTGATCTGCTCGAAGATGCGCTCGGCAAAAGCCAGCTCGTAGCCGTTACGCAGCATGCCCTCGAGCAAGCGCACGCGATGCGGTTCAAGGCCGCCGTGCCGCTTCCAGGCGGCCATGCTGCGGCGCAACTGATCGGCTTCGCCAGGGCTGTAGTCGGCGGCAACCATCGCCAACTCCATGACCTGTTCCTGGAACAACGGCACACCCAGCGTGCGTTTGAACACGGCCTCGAGCGCTGGCGACGGATACGTCACCTCTTCCTGCTTTAGCCGCCGGCGCAGATACGGGTGGACCATGTCGCCCTGAATCGGGCCCGGGCGGACGATCGCCACTTCGATTACCAGGTCATAAAACGTCTTGGGTTTGAGCCGCGGCAGCATGGCCATCTGCGCGCGTGATTCGATCTGAAACACACCGATGGTCTCGGCGCGGCTGATCATGGCGTAGGTCGCAGGGTCTTCGCTGGGAATGGTAGCCAGGGTCAAATGGCGCCCACGGTGCTGCGCGAGCAGATCGAAACAACGGCGAAGCGCGCTGAGCATCCCCAGCGCCAGCACGTCGACCTTGAGCAGGCCGACCATATCGAGGTCGTCCTTGTCCCACTGGATCACCGTGCGCTCGGCCATCGCCGCGTTTTCCACCGGCACCAGCTGGTCCAGCGGTTGCTCGGAAATGACAAAGCCCCCAGGGTGCTGCGACAGGTGCCGGGGGAAACCGATCAGGTCGCCGGCCAGCACCAGAATCCGCCGCAACGACGGGCTTTGCGCCTCGAAGCCCGCCTCGGCCAGGCGCTGCGCATCGGGGATGCGATCCGTCCAGCGGCCGCAGCACTTGGCCAGCGCATCGACCTGATCGGCCGGCAGCCCGAGCACCCGCGCCACATCGCGCACCGCGCCAGCCGCGTGATAGGTACTGACCACGGCGGTCAGTGCCGCACGGTGGCGACCATAGCGGCGGAACACGTACTGAATGACCTCTTCGCGGCGGTTGTGCTCGAAGTCCACATCAATGTCGGGTGGCTCGTTGCGCTCGCGTGAGAGAAACCGTTCGAACAGCAGATGATGCTGCATCGGATCAAGCTCGGTGATGCCGAGCACAAAACACACCACCGAGTTGGCCGCCGAACCGCGGCCCTGACAGAGAATGCCTTGCTTGCGGGCGAAATCGACGATGTCGTGCACGGTGAGAAAGTAGCTCTCGTAGTGCAGCTCTTCGATCAGCGCCAGCTCCTTGTCGAGGACCTGGCGCACCTCGGCACTGGCGCCGTCCGGCCAACGCCGGGGCAGGCCCTGTTCACACAGGTGGCGCAGCCAACTGGCCGCGGTTTGCCCTGACGGCACTACTTCGCGTGGATACTGGTATTTCAGCTCACTCAGGTCGAAGTGACAGCGCTCGGCGATCAACTGGCTTTGTTCGAGCAAGTCTGCAGGGTACAGCTCGTTGAGCTGAGCCAGGCTGCGCAGGTGGCGTTCGCCGTTGGCGAACAGGTAACGCCCGGCGCTGGTAATCGTGCAGTGATGGCGCACGGCGGTCATGCAATCCTGCAGGGCGCGCCGCCCACGGCTGTGCATGTGCACATCACCACAGGCCACAGCGCGAATGTCTAACTGGGCAGCCAGCGTGCGCAAACGAGCCAGGCGCGTAGTGTCGTCAGCGCCACGGTGCAGGTGCACGGCCAGGTACAGCCGTTCGCCAAACAGCTCACGCAGCCACTGAGCGGCGTTCGCGTCGTCAGCCGCATCCGGTATCCATAGCGCCAGCAAGCCCTCGCAATTGGCCTCAAGGTCCGCAGCAAACAACTGATACTCGCCTTTGCCCGCCCGCCGCCGGGCGCGGGTGATCAAGCCACACAGGCTCTGATAGCCGCGCAGATTCTCGACCAGCAAAACCAGTTTCGGCCCGTCCTGCAAGCGTACTTCGCTGCCGACGATCAGCCGCAGTTGGTGCGCTTTGGCGGCTTGCCAGCCGCGTACGATACCGGCCAGGGTGCACTCATCGGTGATCGCCAGCGCCGTATAGCCTTGCTCGCGGGCACGTTTGAACAACTCGTCGGCACTGGAAGCGCCACGCTGGAAGCTGAAGTTCGACAGGCAATGCAGCTCGGCATAGCCGCCGGCGCTCATGCGAACCACCCCTGCAACCACAGCGGACCAGGCTCGGCGAGGTCTTGATAGGCCCAGCCGCGCAAGCCTTCACGGGTTTCGATGCGGTAGTAGTCACGGCGCACATCGCCGCCATCCCACCAGCCCGATTCGATCCGTTCGGCTCGCCCCAACAGCTGCACATCGGCCTCGCTCAAGCGCAAAGGGGCCGCCAACAACCAACCCGGGCGGCTATCTACAGCAGCCTGCAGCGGCCCGGACGCACCTTGGCTGGCAAGTTGCCAAGCGCACTCGGGGCGATGATCGGCTTCGGCACGCAGGCCCTGCACCGCTTCATCACCCAGCCGCGCGCGCAGCCGTTCGCGCAGTTGCTCCCACGGCTGCGCCTGTTGCGCGCGCGGGTCGAACAGCGCTTGATGCTGCGGCACAAAGGCCGGCAGGTCTGCTGCCAGCAAACGCAGGTTGCGCACCGGCGCAGTGATGCGCAGCGGCTCGAGGCGCCCGCGGGCCAGCTCGAACAGCAGGGTCGCATCACGTTCGGCGGCCAACAACCCGACCTTGAGCACGGTGTCCGGGCCCTCAACATGCTCAAGGTGCAGCTCGAAGCGCTGCACGCCACAGTCGCGCCCGGCCAGAAACGCCGCCAGGTCGTTGATCATCCGCCGCAACGGGAACAGCAAGGCCTGATGCGATTCAACGTCGAAGTTGAGCTCTAGACGCGTCTCGAAGCGGTCCGGCGGCAGGTAGAACTCAAGACCCAGACTGCGCAGCCCCAGCAGTTGATCCAGATGCAGCTGCACCCCGGCGGTAAAGCGTCGGGCCAGCGCATCACGCGGCAGGCCAAGCACCTCACCGAGCTGACGCAGGCCCATCCGCATAAAGGCCTCGCTGGCCTCGGTGGGCAGCCCGACCTTGCTGATCGGCAACTTGGCCAGGGCCGCGCGGGTGTCGTCGGCGTCGCTCAGGGCAAGGCCGTCATGACAGTTGGCAAGCATGCGAGCAGCCACCGGGTTGCTCGCCAGCACAATGCGTTGGCGCAGCCCCAGAGCATCCAGCTCTTCGCGCAGGCGCGCCTGGAGCACAGGCCATGGCCCGAACAACTGCAGGCTGGAACCGACCTCGAGCAGCAAGGCCCGCGGATAATGCAGGCTGACCTGCGCGCTGTAGCGGTAGGCCCAGGCAGCCAGCAACTGCTGAACCTGCTCGACCTGGGCCGGGTCGGCTTCAACGCAGGTGAAACCATCGGCCAATGCGCGGGCGGCCGTCAGCGTCTGCCCAGCGCGCAAGCCGAGCCTGGCAGCAGCCGGGTTGACCGCTTGCAGCACCCGGCGCTGAGTCGGCCCGCCGATCAATACCAGCGGCGTATCCGGGTCATCGCGTTCACGTAGGACGCTGTCCAGCGTCAGCTGCGGCAATAAAATGCAGGCCCACAACATGCTGCATCAACCCTGCCCGCGACTGGCGATTGGCACAGCAGGCGGCATGCCGCCGCGGCACTTTAGCACCCGCCATTGTGCGGGCCGGGTATCAACAGCAATACGCAGCGCCGCCGGTGACGGGTTGTGCGCCGCGTGCTGCGGGCGGCAGGCAAACGCCAGCGCCTGGCCGGTTTCGGCAGCCACCTGCAAGCGGCGCAAGGCGCGATCATCGGCCCGTTCAGGCCAGCACAACACCGCTGCACAACTGCCCGAGCGCAAGCACTGCTCGGCAGCCCACAAGGCATCGGTAGGCGCAGCCTCGACCTGGGTCAGCCAGCGCAGATCAACCCCGGCTGCCTGCCACGCCGGCGCAAAAGGGATAAACGGCGGTGCAATCAGCACCACCCGCCCGGACTCTGCGGTGAGCCGGGCCAGGCTCGGCCATAACAATTGCAATTCACCACAGCCTGGACTGGCCAACAGCAGCTCACTCAGCGCAGCGGCAGGCCAACCGCCGTCGGGCAGGCGCTCATCGAGCTGGGCATGGCCGGTTGGCTGCAGGCCGAGCGGGCGCGCCTGGGTTTGCCGGCCACGCCAAATTCGGCGCTGGTCGAGCAGGCCGTCCAGATCGACCACGGCGCCCATCAGTCGCGCCTCAGCAGGCCGCAGAAGACCCCTTCGATACAGAAGTCGCGCTCAGGGCCAACCTCGATCGGCGCATAGGCCGGGTTGCGCGGCAGCAAACGAAAGCCGCCGGGGATGCGCTGCAGACGCTTGATAGTGACCTCGCCATCCAGCCGGGCGACCACGATCTGGCCGTCGTCGGCTTCGCCTTGCTGGCGGATGCCGACCAGGTCACCGTCAAATATGCCGTCGTCGATCATCGACTCGCCGCGCACCTTGAGAAGGTAGTCGGGCGTGCGCCGGAACAGGCTTGGGTCGAGCAGCAACTGCTCGTGGATATCCAGGTCAGGCCCGATCGGCGCACCAGCAGCGACTTGGCCAAGGACCGGCAGCTCGAGGATTTCTGGCCGGCGCAAAGGCTCGGCCAGGCGGATACCGCGGGCCTGATTGGGCGTGACGTCGATGTAGCCGCCCTGGCACAGCGCACTGATGTGCTTGCGGGCAACGCTACGCGAGGCAAAACCAAAGCGCTCGGCGATATCGGCGAGGCTCGGAGGCTGGCTGTGATCGGTAATGCGCTCGCGGATAAAAGCCAGAATCGCGCGGCGTTTGGGGGTCATATTGTCCATGGAGCACATTTGTACTCTTTTCTGCTAAAACTGAACAGCCCCCTTCGTCGTGCGCATTGGTTATGATCCCCTGCTCGATGTACAAGCTTATGGATAACCGATGCTGACCGCCCTGCTGTTTGACCTCGATGGCACCCTGACCGATACCGACACGCTGCACCTGCAAGCCTTCCGCCAACTGCTGCACGAGCAGGACGGCCGCGAGCTGACCCAGGCCCAGTTCGATGAACAGATCAGCGGTCAGGCCAACGGTGAGCTATTCGCCAGGCTGTTCCCAGATCAGAGCCCGGCGCAGCGCCAGGCACTGGCGGAGCGCAAGGAAGCGCTGTTTCGCGAGCTCGCCCCTGAACTGCAACCGTTGCCTGGGTTACTGCGTTTGCTCGATTACGCCCAGGCAGAGGCCATCGGCATGTGTGTGGTGACCAATGCGCCGCGCTTGAATGCCGAACACATGCTTGGCGCAATGGGCCTGACCGAGCGCTTCACGCAGGTGCTGGTAGCCGACGAACTGGCGCGGGCCAAGCCCGATCCACTGCCCTACCTGACCGGCCTGGAGCGGCTGCAGGCGAATGCCGAGCATGCGCTGGCGTTTGAAGACTCACTGCCCGGCGTAACCGCTGCCAGCGCTGCCGGGATCTTCACCGTGGCCATAGCCACCACCCAGACGGCCGAACGCTTGCAGCAAGCCGGCGCGCAACTGGTTATCGATGACTTCAACGACCCGCGCTTGTGGCACCTGATCGAACAGATGCGCGGCTGACAGCAACCGCTACAGGCTGACGCCAAGTACTTCACGCAGCGACTCGCTGCGCTGATCGTCAGCGTCGCTGACCAACGCGAAGTTGTAGGCGCCATGCGACCAGTAGCGCGCTTCCAGCTGGCCATCGGTGCGTTGACCGGTCGGCATCTTGGCAAAGTGCTCGCCGGGCAGGCGCATGAACAGGCTGACCCGCTCACCCTGCTTGTCTTCGAACACCACCAGCGCCGCCGGCCCTTGCTCGTTGCTCAGCAGGCGCGCACCCACTGGCTGAAAGCCCAAGCCGGCCAGGTCGGGCAATTGGCCGACCCGATTGAAATGGCTGCCCAGCCAGGCGCGCAGCTGGCCAGGGTCGCTGGCCTGAATATCCAAAGCGCTGCTGCCGACAAACAACCGATGGGCCTGCAGCGCATCGGCCATGGGCAATTCGGTTGATGCCATGCTCATTTGCCGCGCCTGCCAGCCGCCCATGCCGCCGACACCCAGGCTCAACAGCAACGCCGCCGCCGTCGCCAGCCGGCGCACACGCCGTTGACGCAGACGCCGTTGCAACTGGCCAAGCTCCAGCTGCGGGCCAGGGGCCAGTTCGCCAAAGCCGGCCAGAGCCGCGCGCAGGCGCCGGGCGTCGTTGCGCCAGGCCTCGATACGCGCAGCCTCCTGCGGATTGGCGGCCAGCCACGCGTGGACTTCAGCGCGGCGCACAGGGTCGAGGCGCTCGTCGATATAGGCGTGCAACTCGTGCTCGGTGGGGGTCAGGCGTGTCATTTCAATCTCCGCAGGGCCGGGGACGCTGGGCTGCCCTCGGTCAGTTGGCGCAATGCTGCACGGGCCCGCGACAAACGCGACATCACCGTGCCGATAGGAATAGCCAAGGCCTCGGCGGCCTCCTTGTAACTCAAGCCCTCGACGCTGACCAGCAACAGCAGCGCGCGCTGCTCGGCCGACAACTGGGCAAATGCCTGCAAGTCGGCCTGGGCGAAGATGATGTCTTCGGTATTGTCGCCGATCGGCTCGCTGATCTCCTGGCCGCCGCTGAACCAGGCCAGCCAGCGCCGGTGCAGCCGGTCGCGGCGCTTGCTGTCGAGAAACAGCCGATAGAGGATGCTGAACAGCCACGCCCGCAGCGCGTCGGCCTCGCGCTGCTGGCCACTACGGCTCAAAGCGCGTTCGATGGTGGCCTGGACCAGGTCGTCGGCACTGCCCGGCTCGCGCGTCAGCCACACGGCAAAGCGGCGCAGGCGCTGCAGCAGTTCGCGCCATTGCGAGTCGTCGAGATCGTGCATGCTGTGATTCCAGCCCATGGGCAGTCAGTGTAAGGGGCAGACGCAGCGCCACGAAATTTATTCCCGGGCGGCTGGAATAAGTTGCGCCGCGCCCCGTCGTACTCGCATCTTCACTGACCCGGATGTTGCCTATGAACACTCCCGTGCACGGCCCCGCCAAGCTTTGGCGGCTGACGGCCATTGCCGCCGGCCTGCTCGTCGCCGGCTGCGCGTTTGCCTACACCGCTGGCTGGATCGGCGGCCCCAAACTCAGCCCGCAACGCATCATCGACACCTTCGAAGCCCAGGCCGGGCACCACCCCGGGTATCGCAAGAACCACGCCAAAGGCCTTTGCGTCACCGGCTACTTCGAGAGCAGCGGGCTGGCCGCGCCGTTGTCCAGCGCGCGGGTCTTCGAGCAGGCGCGGGTGCCAGTGATCGGCCGCTTCGCCATTGGCGGCGCCAACCCGGCCACGCCTGACACCGGTGTGCCCGTGCGAAGCATGGCGTTGCAATTTGCCACCGACGACGGCCAGCTCTGGCGCACCGGCATGAACAACCCGCCGGTACTGGCAATCGGCACCCCAGAGGCGTTCTACCAACAGGTGCTGGCCATGACCCCGGATCCTGCCACCGGCAAGCCGGACCCGGCGCGTATGCAGGCGTTTTTTGCCGAGCACCCGGAAAGTGCGGCGTTTCGCCAATGGGCGGCCTCATACAAGCCCAGCGACAGCTTTGCCAGCACCCAATACCACAGCATCAACGCCTTCCGCCTGATCGACCGCCAGGGCAAAGAGCAGGCGGTGCGCTGGCAGGTCGAGCCGCAAACACCCTATAGCGCCCTCCCCGCACAGGTCAGCGACACGCTGTTCTTGCAGCACGACCTCGCCCAACGGCTGAGCCAAGGCCCACTGCGCTGGACCTTGCGCCTGGTGCTGGCCGAGCCGGGCGACCCGCTGGAAGACCCGTCCAAACCGTGGCCCGCGCAACGGCGCAGCATCGATGCCGGCACGCTGGTGATCAATGCCGTCGATGCCCCCGAGCAAGGCGCCTGCCGTGACCTCAACTTCGACCCGCTGATTCTGCCGAGCGGCATTCAGGCCACTGCCGATCCGATCCTGGCAGCACGCTCGGCGGCCTACTCGGAGTCCTTCAATCGGCGTAGCCGCGAGTCTCTCAACACTGGAGTACGGCCATGAAACCTGCTGCCTTTCACCCCTTCGCGCGGTTGCTGCACTGGCTGATGGCGGTGCTGATCCTGGCCATGCTGTTTATCGGCGTGGGCATGGTCAGCGACCTGTCGACCCGCCATCCGTTGCTGGTGGAACTGCACAAGGCAACCGGCCTGTTGCTGTTGCTGCTGGTGCTGGTACGCATCGCTGTACGCCTGACAGTTCCCCATCCACCGCTGCCGGCAGACCTGCCCGCACTGCAGCGGCTAGCCGCCAAGGCCTCGCACATTGCCCTGTATGGCCTGATGCTGAGCATGCCGCTGCTGGGCTGGGCGATGCTCTCGGCCGGTGGTTATCCACGCCCCTTGCAGTTGCCGGCCATTGCCCCGCACGACCTGCAGCTGTATGCGCTGCTGCGAGGCGCACACAGCTGGGCTGGCTATCTGCTGTTTGCCACGGTGCTGGTGCATCTGGGTGCGGCATTGATGCACGCCTGGGTCCGCCGCGATGCTGTGTTCAAAAGCATGTGGCCGGGGCCGCTGCGCGACGGCAAATAAGCTGCAGCAGGCGCTGGCCGTGACTCAAGCCACCACGACCAGCGCCGTTTAGATGCGCAGCGCGTTGCTGACAAGAGTGTGTTTTAATGCGTCGCTTATTATTTTTTACACCACTCTTCAGTACAGACAAGGCGGCTAATGGACACGGGGACACGACTCAAACTGGTGCGTGAACGCAACGGCCTCTCGCAACGAGAACTGGCTCGCCGCAGCGGCCTGACCAATTCGACCATCTCGCAGATCGAGCAAAACCGCGTCAGCCCCTCTGTCAGTTCCTTGAAAAAGCTGCTTGAAGGCATCCCCATGTCCCTGGCGGAGTTCTTCAGTTTCGATACCCCGGTGCGCGAAGAGCGCTTTGTCTTCCGCGGCGGCGACCAACCCGACCTGGGCCGCAACGGCCTGCGCATGCTGCTGGTCGGTGCCAGCGTCGAAGGCCGGCAGATGCGTATGCTGCGTGAGTTGTATGCGCCTGGCGCCGATTCCGGCGAGCCGATCGTGCATGCCGAAGGCGAAGAATGCGGCCTGGTTACCCGCGGCACCATTGAGCTGTGGGTAGACGGCCAGGTCAGCGTGCTCAATGCCGGCGATGGTTACTACATTCCCACTACCCTGGCCCACAGCTTCAAGAACATCGGCCAGGACGAGGCTGAGATCATCAGCGCCAACACCCCGGCCAACTTCTGATCGACAGCATGCGCGCGCCCAGCAGCCGTGAGGTATACCAATGCCTGCGTGATGTTGCGATGGGGGTGGAGCCGTTGCAGGTCTGTGCGCGCCCGCGCCCAGACCTGATCGAAGTCAGCAGCGCCGGCTGGCAACTGAGTTTGATCATCGATCCCGAAGGCCTCGCCCACTGCGCCAGCTGCTGCACCCCGCAAGGTGTCAGCAGCAACGGTGACAGCTGGCAGCGCTACGGCACCAACCCGGTCGAGCTGCTAAGCATCTGGGAGCGCCGACAGATCGAGCTACTGCTAGGCCTGGATAGCTAGCGCAAGGCCTGTTCGACAAAGTCCAACCGGTCCTGACCAAAGAACATCTGCCCCTCGACAAAACAGGTCGGCGCGCCAAATACGCCGCGCGTAACTGCTTCCTCGGTTGCTGCTTTCAATGCCTGTTTGACCTCGACTTGCGCTGCCAGCTCGGCGAACTGCTGTGGATCGAAACCGCCAGCAGCCAACGTCTGCTCCAACACCTGCGCATCGCCCAGTGCGCGTTGCTCTGCCCAAAGTGCGTTGAACAGCAACGCAAGCAAGGTCTCAAAGCGCTCAGGTGCGTGCAATTGCATGCCCGTCAGCCCGCGCATCAACCCCAGGGTATTGAGCGGAAAGCCAGCTGGCAGCCCGAATGCCACGCCATAGCGCTGCGCGAACCGCTGCAGGTCGAGCATCATGTAGCGGCCCTTGGCCGGAACCATGACTGGCGATGCGTTGCCGGTCGCCTGGAACACGCCCCCCAACAGCATCGGCCGATAGACCAGCAGCACAGCATGGCGCGCACATAGCTCGGGCAGTTGCGTCCAGGCCAGATAACTGGCTGGGCTGCCGAGGTCGAAGAAAAACTCCACGGATTTACTCATCGCTCGATCCTTTGAAGGGCAGTTTTACCAGCGTTCGATCCACGGCCGCAGGTCCAGCTCGAAGGTCCAGGCATCCCGGGGCTGGGCATGCAAAAACCAGTAACTGTCGGCAATGTGCGCAGGGTCGAGGATGCCGTCCTGGTCTTTTTGCGCATACCGTTCAGGGAAGTTGTCGCGAATGAACGCGGTGTCGATGGCCCCATCGACCACTACATGGGCAACATGAATATTACGCGGCCCCAGCTCCCGCGCCATGCTCTGCGCCAGCGCCCGCAGGCCATGCTTGGCGGTGGCGAACGCGGCAAATCCCGCCGCGCCACGGGTGCCGGCGGTGGCGCCGGTAAAGATGATACTGCCGCGCTCGCGAGTGACCATGCGCCTGGCCACTGCCTGAGCGGTCAGAAAACCAGCAAAGCAAGCCATCTCCCAGATCTTGTAGAACTTGCGCGGGGTTTCATCGAGGATGCTGCACGGCACATTGGCGCCGATATTGAACACGAAAGCTTCGATCGGGCCGATATCGCGCTCGATGGTTTCGATCAGGCTGGCGACGTCCTCCTCGCTGCGCGCATCGGAGCCAAAGCCATGCGCCCGGCCACCCTCGGCATTGATCTCGTCCAGCAACGGCTGCAGCTTGGCCGCGTCGCGACGGGTCACACAGGCGATATAACCCTCGCGGGCAAAGCGCTTGGCAATGGCTCCGCCGGTCGCATCGCCGGCACCAATCACCAGCACCACCTTGTCTCGTTCCGCCACGGCCACCTCCATTGGTAAACGATCATTTAGTAAACGAACGCTATGTTATGATCCGACCACCGTCAAGCCCGGGCGCGGAGATCATCTGAATGCGCTACTCCATTGAACACAAACTGCAAACCCGCGAAAAACTCATCGCCAGCAGCGGCGCACTGGCCAAGCGCGGCGGCTTCGCCAGCACCGGCGTGGCTGATTTGATGAAAGCTATTGGCCTCACCGGTGGCGCGTTCTACAACCACTTCCCGTGCAAGGACGACCTGTTCAGCGAGATCGTTCGCCGTGAGCTGAGCAACAGCCCCCTCGCCCGCCTGGCCGCGCGCGGCGCCGAACGCCAGCGTCTGGCCCGTTGCCTGGAGCAGTACCTGAGCCTGGCCCATCTGCATAACGCCGAAGAAGGCTGCCCGCTGCCGCCACTGGCGGTGGAGATCGCCCGCGCCGACCAAACCGTACGCCAGGAGGCAGAGCACTGGTTGGTCGTACTGCATGCAGCCTGGAGCGAGACCCTGGATGATCCTGAACTGGCCTGGGCCTTGATCAGCCAATGTGTCGGCGCGGTGGTGGTCGGGCGCATGCTGGCCAGCGAAACCGTGCAAAGCGAACTGCTGCAGGCCAGCCGCAGCCTGGTCGCCAAGGTGCTCGCTTGAGGCCTGCCCTGCTGCTGTGGCTCAGCCTGACCCTGGCCCTGGCCCGACCTGCAGCTGCCGCAGACACCTGCCCGGCGGGCCAGTATCAAGTGTGCTTGATGGGTTGTTTCTGCACCCCCTTCGACCCCGGCCAGGCTGGGCAGATCCTGCAGGATGTCGAACACATGGCCTCAAGCGGCCTGGTCTTCGCCCTGCAACAAGCTCAGGCCGACGCCACTGCACTCGGCACCGAGCCGATCCCGCTGCATATCCGCGTTCAGTTAGACGCTTGGTACGACTTTGCCGTGCTCGACGCCTTGCGCTACCGGGTCGGTGACCAACAGCAGGTCAGCGCCGCCAATGCCCTGCTGCAAAACCCCGATGTGAACGCGGTGACCTTGATCGACACGGTGATCTTTCGCCATGCCAGCGATGCCGAGAACAATGTCGCGCTGTGGGCCCATGACCTCAAGCATGTACAGCAGTATCAAGAGCTGGGCGTCAGCGAGTTCGCCCGGCGCTACACGCGCAACTACAACGAGCTGGAAGCCCCGGCCTACGCGATCGAGGCCGAGGTGGCGGCTGCCTTGCGTAAAAAACAGTCTGGACAGGCGCACTGATTGCATCAGCCCCTTACCGCCTGAAAGGGCTCCGGGCCAGCGCCGCTACCAGTCGTAGCTCAGGCTGGCAATCACGTTGCGCCGGTTGCCGTAAAGCACCGAGTCTTCGTAAAAGCCTGGCTGGAAGTAGTGCTTGTCGAACAGGTTGCTGGCCGTAACCGACACCCTCATACCGTCCAGCCCGATACCCGCCAGGTCGTAACGCAAGGTGACGTCGGTCAGCAGGTAATGGGGCGTCTTCACGGTGTGCTGCACGTTATATGACGAGCCAACATAGCGCTGTCCAAGCCCCATACCTACGCCTTTGAGCGCACCGTCTGCGATCGTGTAGTCGAGCCAGAGGCTGGCGGTATTGCGCGCAGTCGCCCGCGGCGCGTTGCCCTCGAACCTGTTGTCCTGGGTGATCTCGGCATCCAGGTAAGCGTAGGACGCCAGCACGTTCAGCTCATGGCTGAGGCTGGCCTTGCCTTCCAGCTCGATGCCACGTGAACGCACTTCGCCGCTCTGCACCGAGAAACCGGGATTGACCGGATCGGTGGTGGAGACATTCGTCTGCACCAGATCAAACGCCGAAACGGTGATGAAAGCGTCATAACCGGGCGGCTGGTACTTAACGCCAATCTCGTACTGGCGGCCTTCAGTCGGCTCGAACAGCGTGCCGTCACGGTAGGCTTCCGGGTTGGGCTGAAACGAAGTGCTGTAGCTGGCATAGGGTGCGATGCCATTGTCGAACAGGTAGGCAAGGCCCACGCGGCCGGTGAATTTGCGGTCACGCTGCACGGTATCGACCTGCTCTGTACCGAAGTACAAGCCCTCCTCCCAGGCGGTGGACCAATCCTGACGGCCACCCAGGGTCAGCGCCCAGCGGTCGAGCTTGATCTGATCCTGCAGGTACAGCCCGACCTGTTGCAAACGTGTGTCGGTAGAGCGCTGCAAAGGGTCGTACCAGATGGCCGCACCACCGTAGACCGGGCGATACAGGTCGATCATCTCGACCTCAGGATCGGGGTCGCCGTTACGGCGCGTTTCGCGGGCCTTGTAGTGCGAATAATCCAGACCGGCCAGCAAGATGTGCTGCAACGGACCCGTGTCGACCAGCCCCTGCAGATGATTGTCGATGAGGAAGGTATCGCTGTTTTTGGGCCGCAGTTGCAAACCGATGTCCTGGGTACGGCCGTCGGCGTTGAGTACCACATCAGGACCACTGGACAGGTAACCAACATTGGAATGCATGTAGCGCAGGTTTTGCTGCAGCTTCCAGCCATTGTCGAACTGATGCTCGTACTGCACGCCGATGACCGTGTTTTCGCTGTGGTAATAGCTGCCCTTCCAGCCCAGGTCGGTGTCTGAATCAATATGGCCATAGGGGCTTTTGCGCACGGTACCAATCAACGGAAAACTCTGCTCCGAGCCACCCGTACGGCTCTTGCTGTAACTGCCAAGCAGCGTCAGCGTATTGGCATTGTCGGGTTTCCAGGTGAGGGACGGCGCTACATAAGTGCGGTCATCAGGGGCGTGCCTGACCTGGGTGTCGCTCTCGCGCTGTAGCAGGACCAGCCGACCGAACAGGGTGCCGTCGTTATCGAGCTGATCACCGACATCAAGACCCAGCTGGCGCCGGTCGAAGCTGCCGTACTGCACTTCGAGATGACGAATCGGCGTTTCCTGCGGGCGTTTACTGGTCATGTTGACCACCCCACCCGGCGCCATCTGCCCGAACAGCACCGAAGCGGGACCTTTGACCACATCGACTCGCTCCAGGCCAAAGGTTTCAAAGTTGGTGTCGTACTGGTTGAAGCCGGTGCGCAGGCCATCCTGATACAGACCGAACAGGTTGAAGGCACGAAAACCGCGCAGGAAGATATCCGGGGCGCCTTGCCCGCCTGCGTAGTCCAACGCGCGAATCCCGGGGGTATAGGCCACAGCGGCATTGAAATCCTGTACACCACGCTGGTCCATTTCATCGCGGGTAATCACCGAAATGCTTTGCGGGATTTCATTGATTGGCGTGTCGGTCTTGGTGCCGACCGTGGTGCGTTTGGCCACATAACCCGGCACTGGTCCATCGCCAATGGTGCTGCTGAAGCGGGTGTCGACGACCTGCGTGGCGTCGAGTTCCAGCGCTGCGTCCGTTTGGGGGATCGGCGCCAGTGCGTACACGCCGTTGCCGTGATCAACCGCCCGCAAACCGCTACCGGCCAGTACGCGTAAAAAGCCCGCCTGCAGCGCAAATTCACCTTGCAGGCCGGCACTCTGGCGTCCGTCTACCAGCGCCGGTTCGATGGCGAGATTGATGCCCGAACGTGCGGCAAAGCTCGACAGCACCTGGCCCAGCGGCCCTGGCGAGATGGTGTAGTGCAGGTTGCTGGCGGCAAACAACGAGGGACTGGCGCTAAGGCTCACAGCCAGAGCTGTGACCTGCACGGCGCAGGCAATTGGTGAGCAACGAAATGACAAAGGCATGCAGACTCCGAATCGAAAAGATCTGTGTGCCTGGAGGACACGCGAGCGCTGGCAAAGCGGACAGGCGCTGCAGACTTTTTTTCAGACGGTTCGCGCCTGCAAACTCACCCAATACCGCGTGCGATACACCACCTGCACTGGCAGCGCCCGGGACACTGCGCTGAGGATCAGGTCGGTGTCGCGCAACAGGAACGCGCCGCTGATCAGCAATTGCCCGACCTGTGCATCGCATCGCACCCAGCCGGGTCGGTAGCGGTTCAGTTCTTCGACGAAAAGGTTGAGGGGCATCCGCTCGACGCGCAGCACACCGCTGGCCCACTCGCCAGCGCCGGTAAGCAATGGCGCTGGGCTCGACACCTGACGGCGGTCGAAATGGGCGCTCTGCCCAGCGCTCAGGTGTAAGTCGCTGCCGCCCTGCACAGGCTGAATGGCGACGGCGCCGGCGAACACGCTGACCTGGCTGTCGTTGCCCTCCTGACGCACGCTGAAGCGCGTGCCCAGTGCACGGATGATGCCTTGCTCGGTCTGCACCGATAGCGGTCGGCTCAGGCTGTCCGGGTGCGTGATAACGAGGATCTCCCCGCCACGCAAGCGCAGCAGCCGCTGGCTGGCATCGAAAACGATGTCCACGCCAGTTTGGGTATTGAGGGCCAGGCGCGTACCGTCGATCAGGGTCAGCTCGCGTTGCTCGCCAATCGCGGTACGTTCATCGGCCAGCCAATCGGTCTGCCGCCAGGCCACCAGCGCAGCAGGAGCGGCGGTCATCAGCACCATCAGCGCCTTGAGGCCAGCACGACGGCTGAGCCCATCGGCTCGTTCCAGGGTGGGTAACGCGACGCCCTCGGGAACGCCTTGCCACTGCTCACTTACCCGCTGCGCCAACTGCCAGGCGCGCGCGTGGTCCGGGTGCTGATCGCGCCAGCGCTCGAATCGGAGTTGTAGTGCAGGACTATGCTCGGCGCCGTTCAAGCGTATGTACCAGCGCGCGGCCTCGCGAACGATGTGTCGCTCCAGCGGCCGTTCGCTCACCGCTCATCGGCCATGGCGAGCAGCATGCAATGCTCCATCGCCTGGGTCAGATAACGCCGCACGCTGCGCACCGTTACCCCCAGTGCCATGGCAATTTCCGCATGGCTGTGGCCTTCGAGCTGCGACAGCAGAAACGCCCGGCGCACCACCGAAGGCAGGCCGTGCAGCAGCGAATCTATCAGTTGCAGGGCTTCCTGGATCAGATACTGCTCTTCGGCCGACGCAGCCCACTGCTCAGGCATCTGTTGCAGGGTATGCAACCAGGCTTGCTCAACCGAGCGGCGACGATACAGGTTGAGCATCAAACGGCGCGCAACAGTGGCCAGGTAAGCACGGGGCTGGCGCAGGTCGGATGCGCGGGGCGCAACTGCGGGGCGAAACAACCGCAGGAAGGTGTCCTGAGTAAGGTCGGCGGCATCGCTGCGACAGCCCATCCGCTGCCACAGCCAGCGCTTGAGCCAGGCGTGGTGCTCGACATACAGGCCGTGGATGTCGCCATGGGCGGATAAGTCGCGGGAAGAAGCCGAGCCCATAACGCTGGAGTCCTGTGAGCGATGCAATCGCATTTGAGAATTGATCGCACTATACCGGGACGACCTTGACAGGGCAATTACCCTGCTATCACCCAGGGTTACTGCATCGCTACAGAGTCTGAAACCTTTTGATGATCAAGAAAACTCGCGATCCGCAGTGCTGCCGCTGCCGGATCTTCCTGCATGAAGCAATGCCCTCCCGCCACCGCCTGGCTGCTCACCTGCGGATTGAGCGCAGCCAGCCGCTGCACCGACGCCACTACAAACGGGTACGTCTGCTCACCATAGAGAATGCACGTAGGCGTGCTGATCCTGGCCAGATTCGACCACAACCGCTGCGGCGACGAACTGAAAATATCGACCTCACGCGCAGGCCGGCATTTGAGCACCACCCCCTCGCCGCAATCACCGATCGCATGCTCGACATAGGCCCGCAGCGCAGAGTCGTGCCAGCCTTTGAAAATCCCCCTGCCCTGCAACGCAGCGAAAGCCGCCTCGCGGTCAGGCCAGTGGCTGCGCCGGGTGGCCGCCTTGCGCGCCAGTCCATGACTGCGGTGCAGGCCAAACAGCCGGGCAGCGCCCATGGTGACGAGCATGCGCTGGCTGAAGATAACCGGGTCGAGCAGCACGGCGCGCTCGAACAATTGCGGATAATTAGCCACGATCAGCCCAGTCAGCACGCCACCAAAGCTGTGCCCCAGCGCGTAGCACGGCACCGCGCCGTACTCGCCGCGGCCGGCCTCGAATGCTTCCACCGCCAACTCAGCCGAGCGGTTCCAGCCGCGAAACACCCCACCGTGGTCACTGTCGCCATGCCCCTGCACATCGCTCAGCCACAGATCATAGTGCTCACCCAGGTGCATCAACAAAGGTTGATAAGCCAGGCTGCAAAAGCCGTTGCCATGCAGAAAGTGCAGCAACGGCTTGCCGCTGGCCGGCGTGCGCCAGCCGCGCAGGGTAAAGCCTTCGGAGCAGTCGTGAGACCAGGGGATCAATTGCATCGCTTGGCTGTACTCGCCGGTTCAGGAAAACGCCGATTGTACAAACAGCAGCGGGTAAAGCGATATCACCAGCAGCACTGCCATCAGGACATTGAACAGCATCAGCCAGCGCGGATTCTGCAGCAGGTTGCGCAAGGCACTGCCGAACATTACCCAGATCCCAACGCTAGGCAGGTTGACCAGGGCGAATACGGCGGCAATCACGATCACGTTGACCACGTAGCCTTGCGCTGGGGTGTAGGTGGTAATGGCGCCAACAGCCATGACCCAGGCTTTCGGGTTGACCCACTGAAACGCCGCAGCACCGAGAAAGGTCATCGGTTTGGCCGTGCTTTTGCCGTTGGCGGAGATCGGCCCGGAGGTAGCGATCTTGTACGCCAGGTACAGCAGGTAGGCGGCGCCGACATAGCGCAATACCGTGTACAGCACAGGCCAGGCCTTGAACACTTCACCCAGACCAAAGCCCACTCCCAGCACCATCAGCATGAAGCCGACACTGACCCCCAGCGCGTGGGGAATGGTCCGCAGCGCGCCGAAGTTGACCCCTGAGGCCAGCAACATGGTGTTGTTGGGCCCCGGAGTGATGGAGGATACGAAGGCGAACAGTACGAACGCCATCAGCAGGTCGAAGGAGGCAAACATGAGCAAGTGTCCCGAGCGGGTAGATGTTGTGCACCCACAGTAGCCCAGCGCCCTCGCCCGCCCACCTATACAGTTAGCCTCGAATAAGCAGATACACATTTTGTACTGCTGCGGGATAGATCACGGTCGCCGCCACACTGCCGGCGCAATTTGCACCTGCCTGGGCAGCAAGCGGTTGTCGAAAAACAACTGTGCCGTGCGCTGCTGCGCGGCGATGATTTCGTCACTGACGGCAAGCACTGGCGACGCCGGACGATGGCTGAAACTGCGCCGCACGACCTCTTCGGGCATGCCCATGAAGTCCGCCAATGTGCGGATACTGCCGGCCTCGTCACTGCGGGTCAGCGCCTCGGCCTGGCTTATCTGCTCAAGCAACTGGCCGACGAATTCGGGGTTGGCTTCGACATAGCCCCGCGCGCCGAGCATGAACGGGCCGATCAGGCCCAAGCCCTGCCCGTCCGCCAGTACCCGCGCTTTGCCTTCGACGTCGATAGCCGAATAGAACGGGTCCCAGATCGCCCAGGCATCGACACTGCCGCGCTCGAACGCCGCGCGGGCATCGGCCGGGGCCAGGTACACCGGTTGCACGTCGCGGATGCTCAAGCCGGCCTTGGCCAGGCTGCGCAACAGCAGGTTGTGCGCGCTGGAGCCTTTCTGCAGGGCGATGCGCTTGCCCTTGAGCTCGGCAACGCTGGCCAGCGTGCTGGCGTTGGGCACCAGGATCACTTCTGCTCGCGGTTTGGCCGGCTCGGCGCCGATGTAGAGCAGATCGGCAGCGGCCGCCTGGGCGAAGATCGGTGGGATATCACCGGTCGAGCCGATATCCAGGCTGCCGATGTTGAGCGCCTCGAGCATCTGCGGCCCGGCCGGAAACTCGATCCATTGCACCTTGGTATTGGCAAAGCGCTGCTCGAGAAAACCGTGCTGTTTGGCCAGCACCAGGCTGATCGAGCCCTTCTGGTAGCCGATGCGCAAACTGGCCGGATCTGCCGCTTGCACAGTCCCCGCTAGGGCCAACAGCAGTGCTGCAGCCATGCGAACAATAGTCATGGCTTACTCCTTCCAGTCGGTCGAGGGTTTTTCCCAGAGGTTGATCCCGCCTTCCACGGCGAACTGGTCGATCTCGGCCAGCTCCTCGGCGCTGAACGCGAGGTTGTCCAGAGCGGCGACGTTCTCGATGATCTGCTCGGGCCGGCTGGCGCCGATCAGGGCCGAACTCACGCGTGGATCGCGCAGGGTCCAGGCCAGTGCCAGTTGCGCCAGGCTCTGGCCACGCCGGTGGGCGATCTCGTTGAGCGCCTGGGCGCGAGCGATATTGGCTTCGGACAAGTGCTCGGCGCGCAGCGAGCTGCCGCCGGCACGGTTGACCCGCGCATCAGCCGGCACGCCCTGCAGATACTTGTCGGTGAGCAGCCCCTGGGCCAGCGCAGTGAACACGATGACCCCGGCGCCGACCTCTGCGGTGGTGTCGAGCAGGTCCTGTTCGATCCAGCGGTTGAACAGATTGTACGAGGGCTGATGGATCAGCAGCGGCACATTCAGCGCTTGCAGCAATGCTGCGATCTCGCGGGTTTTGCCCGCCGAATAGGACGAGATACCGATGTACAGCGCCTTGCCCTGGCGGACGATATCGGCCAGGGCAATCGCGGTTTCTTCCAGCGGCGTGTCGGCGTCGAAACGGTGCGAATAGAAGATATCGACGTAGTCCAGACCCAGCCGCGTCAGGCTCTGATCGAGGCTGGAGATCAGGTACTTACGCGAGCTGCCGCCCTGCCCATAGGGCCCAGGCCACATGTCCCAGCCAGCCTTGCTGGAGATGATCAGCTCATCGCGATGGGCGCGCAGGTCTTCGCGCAGCAAGCGGCCAAAGTTGCTTTCGGCGCTGCCGTACGGCGGGCCGTAGTTGTTGGCCAGGTCGAAGTGATTGATGCCAGCATCGAACGCCGTGCGCAGCAGCGCGCGCTGGGTGTCGATCGGCGTGGCATCGCCAAAGTTGTGCCACAGGCCCAGTGACAACGCCGGCAGGACCAGGCCAGTGCGGCCGACGCGGCGGTACGGCATGCGCGCATAGCGCTCGGGGTGGGCGGTGTAGCTCATGGTTGACCTCGTTTGGCAAAGAAGGGATTGGCCGGCACTTGCAGGCCCAGATGCTCACGCAGGGTGCGCCCCTGGTATTCACGGCGGAACAGCCCACGGCGCTGCAGCTCGGGCACGACCCAGCGGGCGACGTCTTCCAGGCCCTGCGGCAAGTGCGGCACCAGCACGTTGAAACCGTCGGCGGCGGCGCCTTCGAACCAGGCCTGCAGCTCGTCGGCGATCTGCGTCGGCGTGCCGATCAGGCTGTAGTGGCCGCGGCCACCGGCGATGCGCTGGCCAAGCTGGGCCAGGGTCAGCTGTTCGCTGCCGGCCAGCTCGGTGAGCAACTGCTGGCGGCTGCGCTGGCCGTCCTCAGTCGGTGGCAGCTCCGGCAACGGGCCGTCCAACGGGTAGCCGGACAGGTCGAAGTTACCGAGCATGCGCCCGAGCAAGGCCACGCCTACCCGGGGGTCGACCAGCGCCTGAAACTGCTCGGCCTTGTCCTGCGCCTCGGCCTCGCTCTGCCCCACCACGATGAACACGCCGGGCATGATCTTCAGCGCATCCGGCTCGCGCCCGTAGCGCGCCAAGCGGCCCTTGAGGTCGGCATAGAACGCTTGCGCCCGGGCCAGTGAAGGCTGCGCGGTAAACACCACTTCGGCAGTTTCGGCCGCCAGCTCGCGTCCGGCCTCGGACGAACCGGCCTGCACCAGCACCGGCCTGCCCTGGGGCGTGCGAGCGACATTGAGCGGGCCTTTGACGCGAAAGTGCTCGCCAACATGTTCAAGGGCACGCACGCCATCGGCGTGATGGAACACGCCACTGGCCTTGTCGCGGACAAACGCATCATCCGCCCAGCTGTCCCACAGCCCCTGCACCACCTGCTGAAACTCGCGAGCGCGGGCATAGCGTTCGCCATGCGGGATATGCGCGCTGCGGCCAAAATTGCCAGCCTCGGCGGCGGCATCCGAGGTCACCAGGTTCCAGCCTGCGCGGCCGGCGGACAAGTGATCGAGCGAGGCGAACTTGCGCGCCACATGGTACGGCTCGTTGTAGCTGGTGGTAGCCGTGGCGATCAGGCCGATGCGCTCGGTCACTGCGCTGAGTGCTGACAGCAATGTCAGTGGCTCGAAGTACACCGAGCGTGCGCTGTGGCTGGCTAGGGCATCACTCGGCGCGGCCACGCTGTCGGCGACGAACAGTGCGTCGAAGCAGGCCGCCTCGGCAGCCTGAGCTACGCGCCGGTAGATGGCGAAGTCCAGCGGATCAGCCGGCACGTCTGGATGACGCCAGGCGGCGACGTGGTGCCCGGTGGCCATGATGAAGGCGCCGAGGCTGAGTTGACGGGGTGCTGTACTCATCGGAGTTACTCGCTGATCGGTGCAAAGAGGCGGCCACAGGACTGGCCGCTCGGTTAGAAGTCCTTGCGCAGTTGCACGCCGAAGTAGCGGCCGTCATCGCGCGGCACCGAGCGATAGATATAGTCGCCGCCGCTGGAGAGCATCTGTGCGTAAGACTTGTCGCCAAGGTTCTTGCCCAGCAGTGCGACCCGCCAGCCCTCGTTGTAATCGGCCAGGGCAACACTGGCGTTCCAGATGCCGTAGGCACCCTGTACGGTGTCGGGGTTCTGGTCGAGGCTGAACTGCACCGAGTCCTGCCAGCTGTAGTCACTGGCCAACTCGATATCCAGGCCGTTGTCCAGCGGGATCACATAGTCGGCGCGCAGGTAGGTCTTCCAGTCCGGGGTGAACGGCAGGCGGCCGCCGTCGATGTCGCAGCTGGCAGCCGCGCCCGCTGGGCAGTTGAAGTGGTCGACGCGAGCTTTGGTGTAGGCCGCTGCGGCAGACAGTTTCAGCTGCGAGGTGACCTGGAAGCTGGCATCCAGCTCGACGCCCTGGGTCTTGACCTTGCCGGCGTTGACCAGGCGGGTGACCACCTGGTTGGCCACGGTGTCGAAGAAGTTGGCCTGGTAGTCGTCGTAGTCGGTATGGAACAGCGCCAGGTTGGCCACCAGGCGGTTGTCCAGCGCAGTGCTCTTGAGGCCGATCTCGTAAGCGTCGGAGGTTTCTGGCTTGAGTGCACCGGTATCGCGCGGCTGCATGTTGAAGAACACGTTGTAGGCCGGCCCCTTGTAACCACGTGAATAGGTCACGTAGCCGGTCAGGTTGTCGTTGAAGTCATATTGCAGGCCAGTGCGGCCGCTCCAGCCGTCTTCATCGACCGAGCCCTGACTGGCAGTCGAGGGCTGGATGCCGGTCACCGAGGTCGGCGAGGTGGACACCCGACGGTGATCGTATTCGAGGTCATCGTGGGTCCAGCGCAGGCCGAAGATGGCCCGCAAATCATCGGTGAAGTTGAAGGTGTTTTCACCGAACAGGGCAACGCTGTCATTGGTCGTCGAATAGTCGGCGCGGCCACTGTTGGCTACGCCGCCGTTGACCGACAGCCGCTGGTAGGTTTCCCGCGAGGTGCCGTGCATGTAGAACGCGCCCAGCACGTACTCGTTGAACTGGCCCTTGGGCGAGGTCAGGCGAAACTCCTGGCTGTACTGGTCGTAGTCGACAGTGCCTTTGTCATGGGAGGCGGTCAGCGGCAACAGCGCACGGCGGTCACCGTCCTGATACTGGGTGTTGTCCCAACCGCGCCAGGCGCTTATCGAGGTCAGGGTGTAATCCCCCAGTTGCCAGTCAAGCTGGGCCGAGAAGCCCTGGTTTTCGTCCTCGACGTGGGTCTTGAAATCACTGCTGATGTCGCGGTTGTGCGCGCTCGGCCGGACCGCGCCCAGCTGGTTGCGAAAGGCCGTGCTGGCCTGGGTGACGACGCCACTGGGCAAGGTGTCCTCACCCTTCATGTAGTCGCCGATCAGGGTCAGGCGCAGCTCATCGCTGGGTTCGAATTCAAGCTTGCCGCGCAGGCCTTTGCGCTCATAGCCATTTACATCATGGCCATTGGCGAGGTTCTCCACGTTGCCGTCATAGTCGCCCCACAGCGTGCTCAACGAACCTTTGAGCTGCTCGTTCAAGCGGCCACCGAGGCCAAAGCGCAGGCGGTTTTCGTCGCCACCGCCAAAGTGCGAATAGTCGACATAGCCTTGGGTCTGCTCGGGGATAGCTTTGCTGACCACGTTGAGCACGCCGGCGGAGGCGTTTTTGCCGAACAGCGTGCCCTGCGGGCCGCGCAGCACTTCGATGCGTTCCAGATCTAGCAGATCGAGGGTGGATTGGCCTGGTCGGCCAAACACCACGCCGTCGACCACAGTAGCTACGGTCGGCTCGACGCCTGGTGAGGTCGAGATAGTGCCGACGCCACGAATGAACAGCGAGGTGTCCTTGTTCGACGCACCCGCACGGTAGTTGAGGGTCGGCACCTGCTGGACGATGCTGGCGACGCTGTTGCGGTTATCGCGTTCGAGCTGCTCGCCCTGCACCACCGAGACCGCAACCGGCACTTCCTGCAGGCTCGCCTCGCGGCGTGTAGCGGTCACGGTGACGGCGCTCAGCGCAGTGGCCTGCGGGTTCTGCTGGTCGTTATCAGCAGCCTGTGCCGACTGACCGATGGCCGCCAGCAACACGGCTGTGGCGAGTGGCGAACGTACGGGGAAACGGCTGGCGCGCGCAACGGCGCCTCGGATGTGATGTATGTGCATGATGCTTACTGCCCTGAAAGACCAGACTGAATTGAAGTGCTGTCGATGTCTGGTCTCGCTCGTGCGAGTGGCAGTCGGTGGCCAACAGCAGCGCTGTGTTAGCGCTAACATGGACCGAGTATCCAAGCCCGCCGCTTAGCAGGTCAAATACTTAAAAAAACTTTTGTTATTCCATAAAGCTATTTGCGTAGCATGCCTGGGTTAGCGCTAACATCGGCGCTCATTCATTCGAGATGCCCCTGTGAGCCAGCTCAAGGACACCCCTCGTAAGCGCCGCGGCGCGGGCCGCGTCACCCTCGCCCAAGTGGCGCGCGAGGCCGGCGTGTCATCGATCAGCGTGTCTCGCTACTTCAATCAACCCGAGCAGGTTTCGCCGCCCCTGCGTGAGCGCATCAAAGCCGTGGTCGAAGCCTTGGGCTATGTGCCCAATCTGGTGGCCGGCGGGCTGGCTTCGGCACGCGGGCGTATCGTCGGTATGGTCATCCCAAACATCTCCGGGCCGATCTTTGCCCAGACCATCCAGGCCTTCAGCGACACCCTGAGCAAGCACGGTTATCAGTTGCTGCTGGCGTCGAGCTATTTCAGCGAAGAACAGGAAGAAAGCGCAGTGCGCGCGTTTCTCGGTTGGTCGCCGGCGGCACTGGTGGTCACCAGCCAGTTTCACAGCCCGGCCACCGAGAAGATGCTGGCAGAGGCCGATGTACCGGTCGTGGAAATCTGGGACTACTGCCCCGAGCGGGAGCCATTGCAGGTAGGTTTTCTGCACTTCGAGGTCGGCGTGCAGGCCTGCCGCTATCTGCTCGACAAGGGCCACCGGCGCATCGCCTTCGTGCAGAACAGCGCGGCCGGCGACTTCAGTGCGCTGCAACGGCGCGATGGTTATGCGCAAACCTTGCGCGATGCCGGGCTGGAGCCGTGGTTCTTCGTGCCGACGGCGGACAGCGCTCCGTTCGAGGCGGGCAAGCAGGCGATGCAGGCCTTGATCCGCCGCGAGCCGCGCCCGGATGCGATCATCTTTGCCAACGACAACTTGGCCGCCGGCGCCGTGCTCGCCGGCCAGCGCGCCGGCCTGAAGCTGCCCGAAGAGATGGCCATAATGGGCTTTGGTGACTACGCCTTCGCTGACATGCTGCTGCCAAGCTTGACCACCCTGCGCCCGCCCTCGCGGGAGATTGGCGAGATCGCCGCGCTGCGCGTGCTGCAGCACCTGGGAGCAATCGCCGTGGATGTCGATGTGCCGCGGCTGAACCTGTTGCACTGCGAGCTGATCGCGCGCGAAAGTGCCTGACATCCCGCATAAAGCGCTCGCAATCAGCCCTGCCAACGGGCAACCTTGTGCTCCCTGCAAACGGATCGACCTAGCAATGGCTAAATGGCTGGAAGGCGGCGGATTGATGGCCGAACGCATCCGCGCCCACGATTGGGCGCAAACTGCGCTCGGGCCTATGGAAAGCTGGCCCGACGTGCTCAAGACCACCCTGTCGCTGTGCCTTAACTCACGGTTCGCTCAGGCCGTGCTATGGGGCGAGCAGATGCTCACTCTGCACAACGATGCCTTCAGCGATATCCTGGGCGGCAAGCCACTGGCCTTGGGCATTCCTTTCAGCGAAGTCTGGCAGGAGGCGTGGAGCGACATCGGAGTACTTGCCGAGCGCGCCCTTGCCGGCGAAGCGGTGTTCATCGAGAACTTTCCACTGCTGATTGATCGCCAGCGCGGTACCGAACGCGCTTACTTCACGTTCTGCTACAGCCCGATCCGCGACCACAATGGCGAATTGGTCGGCATGCTCGATACAGTCACTGAGACCACCGCGACAGTGGTCGCCAATCAGCGCCTGAATTTTCTCGACAGTCTGAGCCGTACCCTGGCCGACGCCACCGAGCCTGACCTGATCATGGCCACCACCACCCGTCTACTGGTCGGACATCTCGGCCTGTCCAGCTGTGCCTATGCCGTCATGGACGCAGATCAGGACGGTTTCACCATTTGCGGCGATGCCGTCGCGACCGGCTCACCACGGTTGGTGGGCCACTATCGGCTGGCCGATTTCGGCAGCCTGGCGGTCAGCCAGCTGCGCGCCGGTCGGGCGCTGGTGATCGACGACAACCTCAGCCAACTGCTGCCACATGAGGCCGCGACGTTCCAGGCCATTGGCATCACTGCGACCATCTGCATGCCGCTGATCAAGGACGGTCGGCTGACCGCACTGATGGCTATCCATGACCGCCAACCGCGCCACTGGACGGCTTACGAGCAGGGGCTCATCAGCGAAGTCACCGAGCGCTGCTGGGCGCATATCCAGCGGGTCCAGGCCGTTGCCGAGGTGCGCGCCAGCGCCGCCGCCCTCGAAGCACTCAATGCCAGCCTGGAACAGCGTGTCGAAGAGCGCACCGAGCAATTGCTGCAAACCGAAGCAGTCCTGCGCCAGTCGCAAAAGCTCGAAGCGATCGGCCAGCTGACCGGAGGCGTGGCGCACGATTTCAATAATCTACTGACCATCATTCGCTCGTCGCTGCACTTCCTGCAACGTCCCGACCTGGAAGACAGCCGCCGCCAGCGCTATCTGCAAACCATGATCGAGACGGTTGAGCGTGGCTCGAAACTGACCGGCCAACTGCTCGCCTTTGCCCGGCGCCAAGCGCTCAGCCCGCAGATATTCGAGGTTGGCCAACGCCTGCAAGCCATGGCCGACATGCTCGATACCGCCACTGGTGCGCGGGTCAAGGTGGTACTGGAACTGCCGCAGACGCCGTGTTTTGTCCATGCGGACCCAGGCCAGCTGGAAACCGCAGTGCTTAACCTGATGATCAATGGCCGCGACGCGTTGAATGGAGTAGGCACGCTGGTACTGCAACTGGTTGCCAACCAGCGCATGCCCGCGCAACCGGGTGATCATCTGCAGGCGGGGGCGTTTGCCGCGATTTCGGTGATCGACAATGGCACGGGTATTGCGCCAGAGCTGCTGGAGCGGATTTTTGACCCCTTCTTCACCACCAAGCCGGCCGGTGAAGGCACCGGCCTGGGCTTGTCGCAGGTATTTGGCTTCGCCAAGCAGTCAGGCGGCGATGTGCAGGTAATCAGCCAGCCTGGCCAGGGCACCACGTTTACCCTGTACTTGCCTCAGGAGGCTCCGTCAGTGGGCTGTTGAGCGCGAGCAACTGGGCCAAACTCTCAGCCAGTTCGGCCCGGCGAAACGGCTTGCGCAGAACAGCAAAACCATTGAGTTCACGCGGGGTCAGGTTGGCATAACCGGTAATGATCAGCACCGGCAATTGCGGTTGCTGCTGGCGCAGTTGCTGAGCGAACCTGGCGCCGGTCTCATCGACCATGATCTGGTCAGTCACCAGCACATCCATCGCCAGCCCCTCTGCCAGCATTCGCCGCGCCTGCGCGGGGCTGGCGGCTTCGGCTACCCGATAGCCAAGGTCACGCAATTGCAGGGCCGTTGCGTTGCGCACAATGTCCTCATCGTCAACCAGCAAGACCTGCATTTGCCCTGGTGCCATGATGGCGTCGCCAACTTCGGCAAGCGGCTCACAGACCTGGCCGCGACTGACTGGCAGCCACAATGTCGCCCGAGTGCCCTGCCCCGGCTGCGAATCGATGGCAAAGCCACCGCCTGACTGAGCTGCCAGGCCCTGCACCATGGGCAGGCCAAGGCCGGAGCCTTTGCCGACCTGTTTGGTTGAATAGAACGGCTCAAAGCAACGCTCCAGCACTTCTTCACTCATGCCGCAGCCGCTGTCACGCACCTGCAGCCAGACCTGGCGGCCGTGCACGCTTTCCGGCCAATCCGGGTCATCTTCACCAACCCCGGCGGCCAGATACACACGCCCGCCATTGGCCATGGCGTCGCGTGCGTTGACCACCAGGTTGAGCAAAGCAAGCTCAAGCTGATGGGGATCGACCAGCACATTGGGCAACTGTGGATCGATCTGCACCACGACCTCAATGGTCGGCCCCAACGAGCGCGCCATCAACTCGTGCATGTCATTGACCAGTGTTGCCAGGCACACGGCTTGCGGCTTGAGTGTCTGCCGGCGAGCAAAGCTGAGCAGGCGCCCGACCAGAATTCGCGCACGTTCAGCGGCCTGCAGCGCACCATCGATCAAGCGCACTGAACGCTGAGCATCCTCTGGCCGTCGACGGATCAGCTCCAGGGAGGCAATGATCGGGGTGAGCATGTTGTTGAAATCGTGGGCGATACCGCCGGTGAGCTGGCCAATCATCTCCATCTTGCCAGTTTCATACAGCTGCCGATTGGCTTCCTCGCGTTCGGCCAGCATTGCCGAGACACGCTCTTCGAGGGACTCATTAAGCGCCAGCAGCTCGGCAAAAGTTGCCTCAAGGTGCGCACTGCTGGCGCGCAACGCCCGCTCGGAGCGGGCGTGGGTGATTGCCTGCCAGACCCGCTTGGCGGTGTCTTCAAGCAGCAGGCACTGGTCCTCGTCGACAAAATGCGGCGCGGCAAACTCGACGCCGAGGATGGCATCAATGCTGCTGCCGCGCAGTACCGGCACATACACGCTGGCGGCATCTGCACCCTGCACGGCGAACCCGCGACCGAGCTGTTCGGTCAGTAGCACTGGACTCTCGCCGCAGGTCAGATCACCAACCCTGGAAATCGCACCATTTACCCAATCGCGGGCGATGCGCATCTGCTGATCATCTCCTTGCGATTCGGCTAGAAAAACCCGCACGGCGCCCAGTTGCTGGCCTACGCGTTCGATGGCATAGGCTTCGATCTGTTCCGGCTCGGTCAATTCCGGAAGCGCCTGACCCAGTTCGAGGAGAAAGCTCTGCCGCCGTTCGAACTGCACCTTTTGCGTGGTTTCAGAGACGACGCACAATACACCGCCAACGCTGCCGTCGATTTCGCGAACGGCAGAGTAGGACACGTCGAAATAAGCCGTCTCGCCGTGGGCGCTACGCTCCAGGTAAAACGGTCGGTCCTTGGCTGAAAAAGTTTGCCCAGTGTTGCGCACGCCGCTCAGCAGCGGTTCCAGGTCATCCCACAGCTCGGTCCAGTTTTCCTGTGCAGGTCGCCCTAACGCGCGCGGGTGCTTATTGCCAATTGTGGTCGAGTAAGCATCGTTATACAGCGCCACGTATTCAGGACCCCAGAACAACACGATCTGAGCTTGAGCCGGCAAAATGGTTGCCATCAGCGTCTTCAGACTGAGCGACCACTGTTGCGGCGCACCCAGCGGAGAGCCTGACCAGTCCATGGTCTGGATCTGGCTGCCAATGCTGCCACCCCCCAGCAGAAAAGGCAGTTTTGCCTGGTCTGGGTGATTATTCTGACCTGACTTCATCTTGTGCTGACCGTCAATTGCCCAATACGTGTTGTCCTCTATCTGCTGAATAGGAGATCAAACCGGCGCAGACGTTCCGTGGCATTTTGTACCAGGTCGGACAAACGGCCGTCAGTAGCGATCACCAGGCTGGTGCAGGGCGTCACAGCGCGCCCCATTGCCTTGCACAGACTCTCCACGCATGGCCCTTTACTCGCGTGCCTGCGGGCATTTGCCAGGCCGGCACGAAGCTTGCCTTCCAAGACCTTTCAGGCCGAGTTCGGCCTTAGGTTTTTTAACGTTCATGAGTACATATTTACTAATTTCTCGTTCGCCAACCAGCCGCCATCATCCCTCCAACAAGAACACGTCGCCCATTGCCGGCGCGTACCCGGGGATCTCCCGACGCCCCTCCTTGCCTTGGAGTCAGTCATGACCAGTGCAGCCAATTCGGCCCCTCTGATAGAAAAACATACAATCGGCTACGTACCGCCGCAGGATCGCCACGGAAAGGTCAGGGATCTGTTCACCCTCTGGTTCGGTGGCAATATCGCGCCGCTGCCGATCGTCACCGGCGCGCTTGGCGTGCAGCTGTTTCACCTGAACCTGGTGTGGGGCATCGTCGCCATTCTGGTTGGCCACTTGCTCGGCGGCGTGCTGATGGCGCTGCACTCGGCGCAGGGGCCACAGATGGGCATCCCGCAGATGATTCAGAGCCGCGCCCAGTTCGGCTCGCTCGGCGCCCTGCTGGTGGTGGTGATTGCCGGGGTCATGTACATCGGCTTCTTCGCATCCAATATCGTTCTTGCCGGCAAGTCACTGCACGGTGTCGCGGAGTCGATTCCGGTATCGGTCGGCATCGTGGTCGGGGCGCTGGGATCGGGCATCATCGGCATCATCGGTTACCGCTTCATCCATGTGCTCAACCGTATCGGCACCTGGGTATTGGGCATCGGTATCGTGGTCGGCTTTGGCTATATCTTCAGCCATGTGCAAAGCGACGACTTCCTCACCCGCGGCGGCTTCAACCTGGCCGGCTGGCTGGCCACGGTCTCGCTCGCCGCGCTGTGGCAGATCGCCTTTGCGCCGTATGTGTCCGACTATTCGCGTTACCTGCCCGCCGACGTCAAAGTCTCCTCGACGTTCTGGACCACCTACCTCGGTTCGGCGCTCGGCTCCAGCCTGTCGTTCGTGTTCGGCGCCGTGGCCGTGCTGGCGATCCCGGCCGGGATGGACACCATGGACGCGGTGAAGATGGCCACCGGCGCCATCGGCCCGCTGATGCTGGTGCTGTTCCTGCTCAGCGTGATCAGCCATAACGCGCTCAACCTGTATGGCGCGGTGCTGTCGATCATCACCCTGATCCAGACCTTCGCCTGGCGCTGGATCCCCACCGCCAAGAGCCGTGCGGTGCTGTCGCTAATCGTCCTCGCGGCCTGCTGCGTGGTGGCAGTGTTTGCTTCGGCGGACTTTATCGGCCACTTCGTCGACATGGTGCTGGTGCTGTTGGTGGTACTGGTGCCGTGGACCGCGATCAACCTGATCGACTTCTATGTGATCCACAAGGGCGACTACGACATCGAGTCGATCTTCAAGGTCGATGGCGGTATCTACGGCCGCTACAACCCGCAGGCGCTGCTGGCCTATGCCGTAGGCATCATCGTGCAGATCCCGTTCATGAACACCCCGTTGTACGTCGGCCCGGTGTCCGAGCACATCAACGGCGCCGACCTGTCGTGGCTGGTGGGGCTGCTGATCACCTCGCCGCTGTACTGGTGGCTGGCCAGCCGCGATAGCGCTTACCGCCGGCGCCAGACCAGCGCCAAACTGGCCGCAGCTGCCTGAGCCAAGGCCATCACGGGCTGGCCTCGCGCCGGCCCGGTTTGGCTACAGTCGCTCGCGCAGAAACTCGACAAAGGCCTGCACCGGCCGAGCGATTTGGCGGTGCTGCGGATACACCGCCGACAGCTGTAGCGGCGGCGGTGTCCAGGCCTCGAGCAACTTGACCAGACGCCCATCGGCCAGCGCCTGCTCGACGATGAAAGCCGGCAAGTAGGTCACCCCCATCCCGGCAATCGCCGCATCTCTCAATAGCTCGCCATTGTTGGCCCGCATGCGCCCACTGACGGCGATCGCCTGCAGTGTCTTGCCCTGCCCCTTGAACTGCCACTGCACCTGGCGTGAATGACCATAGGGCAGGCAATCATGCTCGCGCAGCGCTTCGGGTTCGAGCGGTGTGCCGCGCGCGGCTAGGTAGCCCGGGCTGGCACAATACACCCGCTCGATACTTGCAATACGCCGCGCAACCAGGCTTGAGTCCTCTAACGTGCCAATCCGTAGCGCCAGATCGTAGCCCTCACCGATCAGGTCCACAGCGCGGTCGCTCAGGTCGATCTCGACGATCAACTGCGCATGCAGTTGCAGAAACTCGGTGAGCAAACTGCCCAGATGGCTGATGGCAAACGACAGCGGCGCGCTCAAGCGCAGGGTCCCGCGCAGAGCCTGGGTCTGGCCGCTGATGTCCTGCTCGGCCTGCTGCATCTCGCCGAGCAGGCGCACGGCAGAATCGAAGTACTGCTGGCCCAGTGGGGTGGCGTCGAGGCGCCGGGTCGAACGGTTGAGCAAGCGCACGCCGAGGCGTTCTTCAAGCTGCATCAGGCGCCGGCTGACCGACTGCTTGGACATGCCCAGCAGGTCGGCTGCCGCGGTGAAACTACCGGCCTGCATGACCTGGGTGAAAATGCGCATGTCTTCGTATGGGTTCATCGGGTTGCTCTTGGTGACGGTCGAGCGCTTTATAGCGGCTTTTGTCTGCCTGGGCATCTATTGGTTTATTGGTTGATCGAAAAGCCTCGAGATCATTGAACTGAATCAGTCGGTTGATGATAGATCCGGATAAAGCCCACCTCGCTGTATTGGCGCAGTATTGTCAGCCTGAACCTGACAGTTAATCTCTGAGAAGCTAGTTTTTCATGATACTGAGTGACAGTAAGATTCATCCATCAACAGCCCAAAGCCTTCCCGGCGCAGGCTCACAGGAGAATCACCATGCTCACACTTCGCAAAGCACAAGACCGCGGCCTGGGCTTTCATGGCTGGCTGAAATCGTTTCACACCTTCTCCTTCGGCAGCTATCGCGACCCTGAAGAGCAAGGTTTCTCCGACCTGCTGGTGATCAACGACGACCGCGTCTCGCCCGGCCAGGGCTTCGGTCAGCATCCGCACCGGGACATGGAGATTTTTTCCTACGTGCTGGAAGGCGCGCTGGAACATAAGGACACGCTAGGCACCGGCTCGGTGATCCGCCCCGGTGACGTGCAGCTGATGAGTGCCGGCCACGGTGTTGCCCATAGCGAGTTCAACCACAGCCATGACGCGTCGGTGCATTTTCTGCAGATCTGGATCGTGCCGCAGGTCAAAGGCGCCGAGCCGCGCTATCAGCAGCAGCACTTCAGCGCTGCTGACAAACGTGGCCGCTTGCGCCTGATCATCTCACCGAATGGTGCACAGGGCTCGCTGCAGGTGCGCCAGGATGCCAAGGTCTATGCCGGGCTGTTCAACGGTGATGAGCGTGCCACCTTGAAGCTGCCGGACAACCGTCATGCCTATGTGCATGTTGCCCGCGGCAGCATCGAGCTGAACGGCCAGCTGCTCAGCGAAGGTGACGGCGTGCGGCTACGCCAGGAGCAGGTGCTGAGCCTGGCCAACGGCCACGACGCTGAAGTGCTGGTATTCGACCTGCGCCCGAACGAGCTGCCTGGGATGGCATGAGCAGAGGGGCCGTCAGTGCTGGCCCCTCACCTGCTTCACGCAGTGCTCAACCCTCGACCCCCTCAACAATGATTACCTCAGCCTTGGCCACCCCTTGTCGGTGGCTACAGGCGTCTTGATATTCCGCCGAGCGATAGCAGGCCAGTGCCTGCTCATAAGAATCGAACTCGATCACCACACTGCGCTGCGGTGTCGACCTGCCTTCCAACGCTTCACTGCGCCCGCCCCGGGCGAGGAACTTGCCGCCGTACGCCTTGAACGCTGCCGGCGCGCGCTGGGTGTACTGTTGGTACTGCTCGAGGTCGCTGATATCGACGTGGGCGATCCAGTAAGCCTTCATCCGCTGCTCTCCAGTTTTTCAGATTGTTGTGTATGATGGTATACCACAATAATCGACAAACTACAGCGAGCGTGCAGCATGGCTTTCAACAGCATCGAAGAACTTCTCGAGGACTATCGGCAAGGCAAGATGGTCCTGCTGGTGGACGACGAAGACCGTGAAAACGAAGGCGATCTGCTGATCGCGGCTGAACGCTGCGACGCCCAGGCGATCAACTTCATGGCGCGCCAGGCACGCGGGCTGATTTGCCTGACGCTCACCGACGAGCACTGCCAGCGGCTGGGCTTGGAGCAGATGGTGCCGAGCAACGGCAGCGTGTTCAGCACCGCTTTCACCGTTTCCATCGAAGCCGCCAGCGGCGTCACCACCGGTATCTCCGCCGCTGATCGCGCGCGCACGGTAGCGGCTGCGATGGCGGCCGATGCTCGCCCCGAGGACCTGGTCCAGCCGGGGCATATCTTCCCCCTGCGCGCCCGCGAAGGCGGCGTGCTGACCAGGGCCGGGCATACCGAAGCCGGCTGCGACCTGGCACGCCTGGCCGGGTTCAGCCCGGCCTCGGTCATCGTCGAAGTGCTCAATGACGACGGCACCATGGCCCGCCGCCCCGACCTGGAAGTGTTCGCCGCCGAGCATGGCATCAAGATCGGCACCATCGCCGACCTCATCCACTATCGCCTGAGCACCGAGCAGACCATCAAGCGCATCGGTGAGCGCGAACTGCCCACCGTGCACGGCACCTTCCGTCTGGTGACCTATGAAGACCGGATCGAAGGTGGCGTGCACATGGCCATGGTCATGGGCGATATCCGCCGCGAACAACCCACCCTGGTACGTGTGCACGTAATCGACCCGCTGCGCGACCTGGTCGGCGCCGAGTACGCCGGTCCCGCCAACTGGACCTTGTGGGCCGCCCTGCAACGGGTCGCTGAAGAAGGCTCCGGGGTAGTGGTTGTGCTGGCCAATCACGAGTCTTCGCAAGCGCTGCTGGAGCGTGTGCCACACCTGACCCAGCCCGTGCGGCCCTATCAGCGAGGCCAGTCCAAGGTCTATTCGGAGGTCGGCACCGGCGCGCAGATTCTGCAGGACCTGGGCGTGGGCAAACTGCGCCATCTGGGGCCGCCGCTCAAGTACGCGGGTTTGGCTGGGTATGAGCTTGAAGTGGTGCAAAGCATCCCGTTCGAGCCCGCTGTGCTTTGAGCAATCGCTGACCGCCGGTACACGCATGCCTCTTGCGAAAAGTTTGGAATACCATAATATGATATCCCGTAGACCTTAAAATCTTGGCCGGCTCCTACACTCAAAACTGGCCGCACCACATCGTTGAAATTGCTGCTCCCGAACATATTGGCGGGTGACAGAACCCGCCTCGAATAACAAAAGTAACGAGGGCGTAACCATGCTGTTGAGCAAACGTGTAAGCGCAGTGCTGTCCGCCAGCCTGCTGACCCTGGCCTGTCAGGCCACCCAGGCCGCCGACAGCCTCAACTTCGTCAGCTGGGGCGGTACGACCCAGGACGCGCAGAAGCAGGCGTGGGCCGAGCCGTTCTCCAAAGAGAGCAACATCAAGGTGGTGCAGGACGGCCCGACCGACTACGGCAAGCTCAAGGCCATGGTCGAGAGTGGCAACGTGCAGTGGGATGTGGTGGACGTCGAAGCCGACTTTGCCCTTCGCGCCGCAGCAGAAGGCCTGCTCGAGCCGCTGGATTTCAACACCGTCAAACGCGACCGGATCGACCCGCGGTTCGTTTCCGACCACGGTGTCGGCTCGTTCTTCTTCTCGTTTGTGCTCGGTTACAACGAAGGCAAGCTTGGTAGCAACAAGCCGGCCGAGTGGTCGGCGCTGTTCGACACCAAAACCTTCCCCGGCAAGCGCGCCCTGTACAAGTGGCCAAGCCCCGGCGTGCTGGAACTGGCCCTGCTGGCCGATGGTGTAGCCGCCGACAAACTGTACCCGCTGGACCTGGACCGCGCCTTCAAGAAACTCGACACCATCAAGAAAGACATCGTCTGGTGGGGCGGCGGCGCCCAGTCGCAGCAACTGCTGGCGTCTGGTGAAGTGTCGCTGGGGCAGTTCTGGAACGGCCGCGTGTATGCCTTGCAACAAGACGGCGCACCAGTCGGTGTGAGCTGGAAGCAGAACCTGGTCATGGCTGATTTTCTGGTCATTCCCAAAGGCGCCAAGAACAAGGACGCGGCGATGAAGTTCCTGGCCAACGCCAGCAGCGCCAAGGGCCAGGCCGAGTTCGCCAATCTCACCGCCTACGCCCCGGTCAACCTCGACAGCGTCAGCCAGCTCAAACCTGAACTGGCGCCGAACCTGCCCACCGCCTACGCCCAGGATCAGGTCACACTGGACTTCGCCTACTGGGCGAAAAACGGCCAGGCCATCGCTGCGCGCTGGAATGAGTGGTTGGTCAAATGAAAGTCGCCATCAACGCCCTGCACAACGCGCAAGGTGCCCCCAGCGGCACCGGCGCCCCCGGCACGGCCACCCGCCGCAGCGGGATGGGTCAACGCTGGCGCGGTAGCCGTAACCTGCTGCCCGCGCTGGTGTTCCTAGGCCTGTTCTTCTTTGCGCCACTGATCGGCCTGCTCCTGCGCGGCGTGCTCGAACCGGTGCCGGGGCTGGGCAACTACGAGCAGCTGTTCGCCAACTCGGCCTATGCACGGGTGCTGTTCAACACCTTCTCGGTGGCCGGCCTGGTGACCTTGATCAGCGTGCTGCTGGGCTTTCCGCTGGCCTGGGCTATCACCTTGGTACCGAAGGGCTGGGGCCGTTGGCTGCTGAACATCGTGCTGCTGTCGATGTGGACCAGCCTGCTGGCACGGACTTACTCGTGGCTGGTGCTGCTGCAGGCCTCCGGAGTGATCAACAAGGCGTTGATGGCGATGGGCATCATCGATGCGCCGCTGGAAATGGTGCACAACCTGACCGGCGTGGTGATCGGCATGAGCTACATCATGATCCCGTTCATCGTGCTGCCGTTGCAGGCAACCATGCACGCCATCGACCCGATGGTGCTGCAGGCAGGCTCCATCTGTGGGGCCAGCCCGTGGACCAATTTCTGGAAGGTGTTCCTGCCGCTGTGCCGCTCGGGGTTGTTCTCCGGGGCCTTGATGGTGTTCGTCATGTCGCTCGGTTACTACGTCACCCCGGCCCTGCTCGGTGGTGCGCAGAACATGATGCTGCCCGAGTTCATCGTCCAGCAGGTGCAGTCGTTCCTCAATTGGGGCCTGGCCAGCGCTGCCGCCGCACTGTTGGTGTTGATCACCCTGGTGCTTTTCTACCTGTACCTGAAGCTGCAGCCGGAATCCCCGGTCGGCAATGCGAGGTAAGCCGCGATGCTCCTGACTCCAAATGCCATGGGCCGCCCGCTGCGGTTTGGCCTGTATGCCACCACCGGTGTGATTGCCGCGTTTCTGCTGCTGCCGATCCTGTTCATCGTGCTGCTGTCATTCGGCTCCTCGCAATGGCTGGTATTCCCCCCGCCAGGCTGGACCCTGAAGTGGTACGGCCAGTTCTTCTCCAACCCGGAGTGGATGGACGCCGCTCTGGCCAGCCTCAAGGTTGCCGTGCTCACCACCGTGTGCGCAGTAGCACTGGGCTTGCCGACCGCCTTCGCCCTGGTGCGCGGGCGCTTCCCCGGGCGGGAAATGCTCTACGGCCTGTTTACCCTGCCGATGATCGTGCCGCTGGTGATCATCGCCGTGGCGGTCTACGCGCTGTTTCTCAAGCTTGGCTACACCGGGACGCTGTTCGCCTTTGTCGTCAGCCATGTGATCGTCGCCCTGCCCTTCACCATCATCTCGATCATCAACTCGCTGAAGCTGTTCGACCAGTCGATCGAAGACGCTGCGGTGATCTGCGGCGCCTCGCGCTTGCAGGCGATCTTCAAGGTGACCTTCCCGGCGATTCGCCCGGGGATGATCGCCGGCGGCCTGTTCGCGTTTCTGGTGTCATGGGACGAGGTGGTGCTCAGTGTGATGATGGCCAGCCCCAACCTGCAGACCCTGCCGGTCAAAATGTGGACCACCCTGCGCCAGGACCTGACCCCGGTGATCGCCGTCGCTTCGACGTTGCTGATCGGCCTGTCGCTCCTGGTCATGCTCATCGCCGCCGCCCTGCGCCGGCGCAATCCAGTCAGCGCCTGAGTGCCCGGAGACAATAACAATGAGTGCAGTGATGAAAGACAACGCGCCGAACAAGACCCTTGTCAGCCTGCGTAATCTGAACAAGCATTACGGCGATTTCGCCGCCGTCGACAACATCAACCTGGATATCCAGAACGGCGAATTCCTGACCTTCCTCGGCTCCAGCGGTTCGGGCAAGTCGACCACCTTGTCGATGCTGGCCGGGTTCGAGACACCGAGCAGCGGCGAGATCCTGGTCGACGAGCAATCGCTGGTCAATGTGCCGCCGCACAAGCGCGACATCGGCATGGTGTTCCAGCGCTACTCGCTGTTCCCGCACCTGTCGGTGCGCGACAACATTGCCTTCCCGCTGGCGATCCGCAAGCTCAGCGCCAGCGAGATCAGCAAGCGCGTCGACGCCATGCTCAAGCTGGTGCAGCTCGAGCAGTTCGCCCACCGCCGCCCGGCGCAGCTCTCCGGCGGCCAGCAGCAGCGCGTGGCGATTGCTCGCGCGCTGGTCTACGAGCCCCGCATCCTGCTGATGGACGAGCCGCTCGGCGCACTGGACAAAAAGCTGCGCGAAGACCTGCAGGACGAACTGCGCCAGCTGCACCGTCGCCTCGGTATCACCATCGTCTACGTGACCCACGATCAGGAAGAAGCCATGCGCCTGTCGCAGCGCATCGCCATCTTCAGCCACGGCAAGATCGTCGGCCTGGGCAGCGGTTATGACCTCTACCAGAACCCGCCGAATGCCTTTGTGGCGTCGTTCCTGGGCAACTCGAACTTCTTCCGGATCAAGGCCAGCAGCAACGGCGCCGGCAGTTTCGAAGGGCAGCCATTGGCGATTCGCCTGACCCCAGGACTGGTCGCCGGGCAGGACGCGCTGATCATGGTGCGCCCGGAAAAAGCCCTCGCCCTGAGCGCCGAACAGGCAGCGCGGGAGCCCTTGCCGGCAGGCTGGAACGAAGTCAGTGCCAAGGTCAGCGAAGTGTTGTTCCTTGGTGAAAGCCAGACCTGCCATGTGGTCAGCGCAGGCGGCACCGAGATGACAGTCAAGGCCTTGTCGGCAGCCGGTATGCCGATGCAGCCGGGCGACACGGTCAAGGTGCGCTGGGCGGTGGCCGATGCCTGCATCTACACCGAGTGGGCCGAGAGCGACCTGAGCAAGGCCGCCGGCGCGCACTGATCGACCAATGAACGGGGCTGGTGTGCGGCCCCGTTCAATCAGTTGGCTAAACGCCGGAACACCAGCCCCGAGAGCACACACAGCAGCGCCGACAGCAGCATCACTACAGCGATATCTTCGACAGACGTCTCGACCCGGCCATCAGCCGCGGCCAGGATCCCCAGCATCACCCCAGCCAGACTTACCGACATGGCCATGGTCAACTGCACCGACATCGCCGACAGCGAGCTGGCCGCCGCCGAGCGTTCGCCTGGCACATCCTGATAGCTCGCTGCACCCAGGGTGGAAAACTGCAACGAGCGCACCAGGCCTGCGGCAAACAGCACCACCGCCATCAACCACACTGCCGTATCGCGGTCGAACGCTGCGCACAAGGCGATGCCCACGCCGCTGAGCAGTGCGTTGCAGCTGAGTACCCGGCGGTAGCCGTAACGGCGTACCAGCGGCACTGCCAGCAACTTCATCAACAACGCCCCGACGCCGCCGCTGACCATCAACCACCCCGCCGCCAGTGGGCTCATGCCCAGGCTGTTTTGCAGCAACAGCACCAGCAGAAACGGCTGTGCCGCCGAGCCCAGCCGGAACAGCCCCCCGCCCGCCTGGGCAACACCGAAGCTGCGCAGGCGCAACAGGCTCAAGTCGACCAGTGGGCTGGCATGGCGGCGGGCATGCAGCCAATAGCCGAGGGCAAACAGCCCGCCGGCGGCGATCAGCGCGAGGGCCCATGGCCGCGGCAGCTGGCCAAGGCCTAGCGACTCCAGGCCAGCCACCAGCAGCGCCAACGCGCCGCCGCTGAGCAGCAGGCCGCGATAGTCCAGTGGCGGTACACTGCGCGCCGGAAAGTCCGGCACATGTTTGAGAATCAACCAGCAGCCAAGCAGGCAGATCGGCAGGTTGACCAGAAAGATCCAGTGCCACGACAGCACCGTCACCAACAAACCGCCCAGCAGCGGCCCCAGCAACGGCCCGACCAATGCCGGCAACGCCAGCCACGACATCGACTGCAGCAACTGATCGCGGCTCGACCAGCGCAGGATGATCACCTGCCCCACCGGCGTCATCAGCGCTGCGGCAGCACCTTGCAGCATGCGCCCGAGGCACAGTTGCCAGAGCGTGTCAGCCAGCGCACAGGTAAGCGAGGCGCCGGTAAACAAGCCCATCGCCAGCAGCATTACCTGCCGTGGGCGAAAACGCTCGGCCGCCCAGCCGCTGATCGGCACGCACAGCGCCAGGGCCAGCATGTACAGCGAGACCACCAGGTTCATGCGCAGCCCCGGCTCGCCAAAATCGGCGGCCATGCTCGGCAGCGCGGTCATCACCGCCGTGCTGTCGAGCAGTTCCATGAACAGCGCAGCGCCGATGATCACCGGCACCTTGGGGCTTTGCAGATGGCCGACCAAAGCCGCCGGCTGAGCCGTCAAAACAGCCCCGAGACGGGTGGCCGGGTGCCCTTGAGCTGCCAGGCGCCGACTACCGCCGCCTTCCAGTGGCGCGGGTTGTGGTTGGCCACCGTGCGCGCATTGCGCCAGTGCCGGTCGAGGTTGTGCTGACGGCCAGTGGTCGAGGCACCGCCGACATCGAACAGGGTTTCGCCGGCTTTCAGCGCCAATTCGGCTGCCAGGTACTGCGCTTGGGCGACTTCCAGTGCAGCCTGCTCGACGGCACTTTCATCCAGCTGCGCGGCCCAGGCGCGATCGATACTGGCGGCGGCCTTGAGCACCAGTGCCTCGGCACCGAAAGCCCTGGCGGCAATATCGCCCACCGACAATTGCACGTACGGGTCATCGACCGACTGGCTGGCGCTGCTGTGCTTGATCGGCCGTGCATGCTCACGGGCAAACTGGCCCGCGTCGTTCAGGGCATTGCGGGCGATACCAGCCAGCACGGTGCCGAGAAACAGCTGCAGGAACGGCGTGACGATGGTGCGTTTGCCCTCCTCCACGGTGCGCGTGCGGATGTCGCTGGCCTCGACCCGCACGTTGTGCAGGTGGGTGGTGCCGCTGGCGGTCAGGCGCTGGCCCATGGCATCGAAGTCGTCGACCAGCTCCAGTCCTTCGCGGTCACGCGGCAGGATGAACGACACCGGCTGCTCGTCCTCGTCCAACGCCACCGCGCTGACGTAGTCGGCAAACAGCGCCCCGGTGCTATAGAACTTGCTGCCGTTGGCGCGGAAGTGATCGCCCTCGCGCACCAAACGCGCGGCAATGGCGCCATTGGCACCGCCCAGCTCCCAGCCGGCATTGCCGATCACCGCACCTTGCAGGTACACGGCAAACCAGCGCACGCGCTCCTGTTCGGCACCCTCGGCGCTGGCCGCGAGCAGGCCTTCGACAAAGGCGAAGCCCGGGCGCAGCGCCTGGGCGACGTTGGAGTCGGCGGCGGCCACCTGCAGCAGCAACTCGATCACATCACTGACGCTGCCACCAGGGCCGCCGTACTGCTGCGGGATACGCACGGTGTACAGGCCAGCTGCGGCCAGCTCGGCGATGGCCGCATAGGGTAGCCGGCGTTCGCGCTCACGCTCGGCAGCGCCGGCGGCAATCGCCGGCAGCAAGGCGCTGACACGGGCCTTCAGCGCGGCGACGGTATTGGCTGGGGCTTGGGCAGGCAAACGTTGAAAGGTAGTCATGGGGCAGTCCTTAGATGGCAATTTTCCACAGTCTTGCTTCGTCGAACAGGTCGAAGGCCTCATGCTCGAGGTCGAGCGGCGGTACGACCAATTCAGTGCCCGCGCCGGGCAGGCGCGGTACTGAGCCAAGCAGACGCTGGGTGTATTTATGGGCCGGCTGCCGGAACAGCTGCTCGACCGGTGCATGCTCGACGACCTGGCCGTGACGCATCACCAGCACGTCGTCGCTGACATGGCGGATCACCCCCAGGTCGTGGGAGATAAACAGGTAGGCCAGGCCCAGTTCGTCCTGCAGATCAGCGAGCAGATCCAGCACCTGCGCCTGCACCGAGACGTCCAGCGCCGATACCGGCTCGTCGCAGATGATCAGCTTCGGCTCGCTTGCGATGGCGCGGGCGATCGCCACGCGCTGACGCTGGCCGCCCGACAGCTGCAAAGGACGGCGCTGGGCCAGGTCCGCGGCAAGGCGCACCTGATTGAGCAGCACGGCAATCCGCGCCGGCCGTGCTGGCGCCTCGACGCCGGCGACCTGCAAGGCATCATCCAAAATCTGCGCAACCGTCCAGCGCGGGTCGAACGAACCGAGCGGGTCTTGATAGATCACGCTGATTTCGCGGCGCAGCGGCCGCCGGCTGGCCTCGGCGATGGCATCGTCGGGCAGGTTCCAGGGTTTGCCGCGATAGAGCACCTGGCCCTGGTCTGGCGTCAGCAGGCCCAGCGCCAGGCGCGCCACGGTGGTTTTGCCCGAGCCGGACTCACCAACGATGCCTAGCGTGCGGCCGGCGTGCAGGGTGAAGCTGACGCCCTGCACCACTTGCCGCGCCAGCCCGTCCGGGCCGGTGTAGCGCTTGCCCAGGTCACGGCCTTCGAGCAGGACCTCGCCCAGGCCACGGTTGACCAGCCTGGGCGTGCTGGCCACGCGTTGCGGCGACAGCCGGGTGCCCCGCGGATGCTCGGCTGGCACCGCCGCCAGCAACGCCTTGGTGTAGGCATGTCGAGGCTCGCGCAGCACCTGCTGCATCGGCCCCTGCTCGACCACTTCGCCATGGCGCAGCACCAGCACCTCGTCAGCCAACTGGGCAACCACGGCCAGGTCGTGGCTGATGATCAGCAGCGACGCACCGCGCGCCTTGATCTGCTGAAACACCTGCAGAATCTGCGCCTGCACCGTGGCATCCAGCGCGGTGGTTGGCTCGTCGGCGATCACCAGCGCCGGCTGCATGGCCAGCGCGCTGGCGATCAGGGCGCGCTGACGCAAGCCTCCCGACAGCTGTCCGGGGCGCTGGCGGGCGCGTAGTGCAGGGTCCGGCACGCCGACCAGCTCAAGCAGTTCATGCACCCGCGCCGCACGCTGCTGGCGGTCGCCGTAGCCATGGGTCTGCAACACTTCAAGGATCTCTTTGCCGACCGGTCGCAACGGGTCGAGCGAGACCAGCGCATCCTGCAAGACAAAGCCGATGTCTTTGCCGCGCACCTGCCGCCACTGACGCTCGCTGAGATCAAGCAGGTCGTGGTCGGCAAAGCGCAACTGACGCGCCGACACCACGGCGCCCGTGCCGGTCAGGCCGACCAGGCTCCGGGCGCTGACGCTCTTGCCCGAGCCGGACTCGCCGACCAAGGCCACGCAGCGCCCGGGCGCCAGGGTAAAGCTCAGGTCGCGGACCACACTCTGGCCGGCGAACGACACCGTCAGGCCGTCGACGATCAAGGTCTTGTCACTCATGCTTGGCGGCCCTCCAGGCGTTGTTGAATGAAGCGCCCCGTGACCGTCGTGGCCAGGGTGGTAAGAACGATGAACAGCCCAGGGAAGAACGTCAGCCACCAGGCGCTGGCGATGAAGTCGCGGCCCATCGACAGCATGGTCCCCCACTCCGGTGCCGGCGGCCGGGCGCCTAGGCCTAGAAAACTCAGCGCCGAGGCCCAGACAATGGCCTGGCCGACGCCCATGGTCATGGTCACCACCAGTGGGCGCATGGCGTTGGGCAGCAGTTGGCGCAGCACAATCCGCGAGGTGGGATGGCCGAGCGCGCGCGCCGCTTCAATGTAGCCGGCGTTGCGCACCGCCAGCAGCTGGCCGCGCACCATGCGCGCGTAACCGGGCGCACCCCCCAGGCCGGTGGCAACGATCAGCGTGCCGACGCCGCTGCCGAACACCGCCACGAACAGCAACGCCAGGATCAAGCTGGGGAAGGCAAACAGCACCTCCAGCAGCCAGCCGACAGCGCGGTCGACCCGCGCACCACCGAGGCCGCCAAGCAAGCCCAGGCTGATTGCGATGGTCATCGACAACGCCGTGGCGGCGACGCCGATCAGCAGGCTCTGGCGGGCGCCGTGAATGATCCGCGCAAAGATGTCGCGTCCGGATTGATCAGTGCCCAGCCAGTGCGCCCAGCTCGGCGCCTGGAACGCATCGCGCGGCACGATTGCCAGTGGGTCGACGTGGGTAAATAGCTGGGGAAACAGCGCAGCCAGCAGTAACGCGGCCAGAAACAGCAGGGCCAGGCTTGCGCCGACTGGCGGCAGGTTGATCCGTCGCTGACGGTGCAGCGGCGCCTGCACACGGTCAAGTATCAGGTCGCTCATGGCGTGGCCTCCTGTTGGCGGGGGTCGATCCACTGGTAGAGCAGGTCCACCAGAATGTTGGCCAGCACATAGCCCGCGGCAACTACCAGGCTGATGCCGATCACCAGCGGCATGTCCTGGGCCTGCACCGCCTGATACAGCTGGCGGCCGATGCCCTTGCGGGAAAAGATCACTTCGCACACCACCGCGCCGCTGATCAGCGCGCCAATGGCCCAACCCGACAGCGAAACCCCGGGCAACAAGGCGTGGCGCAAGGCATGCCGGAAGCGCACGGCCAGGTCACTCAAGCCACGGCTGCGGGCGGTGAGAATGAACGGTTGTTCCAGGGTCAGCTCGAGCGACTCGCGGGTCACCTGGGCAATGAAACCCGCCAGCGGAATGGCCAGAGAAAATGCCGGCAATACCAAACTGGCCAGGCTGTCGCTGCCCGCCGGCGGGAACCAGCGCAGGCCAAAGGCAAATACCGCCAGCAGCACCACGCCAAGCCAGAAGTGCGGCAAGGCGGCGCTGAGGGTTTCGGCCAGCGAGGCCAGCCCGCCGATCAGACGACCGCGCCCGGCGGTGATCACCGTCAGCAACAACACCAGCACCCAGGCCAGCAACAACGCGGCGATGGTCAGCTCAAGCGTCGCACCGCCCTGCTCGGCCAGCACCCGCGTCACCGGCAGGTGCTGCGAGTAGGACAGGCCAAGGTCGCCTTGCAGCAGGCGGCCCAGGTACAGCAGGTATTGCACGGCCAGCGGTTTATCCAGACCGAACTCGATGCGCGTGGCTTCGATGGTTTCCGGACTGGGGTTGCCGCTGGGACCACCGAGAATCGCCAGCACCGGATCGCCCGGCATCAGACGCAAGGCAAAAAACGTAAGCGTCGCCACGGCCCACAGCACCAGCAACCCGCCACCAAGGCGGATTACGGCGCGGCGGCCGAGTGCGGCCAGGCGCTCGCGGCGCGGGTCGGCTATTGCCAGTTCAGTTGCACTGCTCATTTGATCACCCAGGCGTCATACAGGTAAGTGACCGCCAACGACGGCTCCAGGCGCACGCCTCGGGCGGTCTTGTAGATGCCCAGGCGAGTGCTTTGCGGATAGGTGGTGAGCTGCAGGTATTGCCCGGCGGCTTGCGCCTGGGCCTGCTGATACAGCGCGCGGCGCTGCTCCGGCTGCTGCGTGGCCAGGGCCTGATCAAGCAGGCTGTCGAAGCCGGGATCGGCGTAGCCTGAGGAATTCTGGTGGTAGCCACCGACCCCGGCCGGCTGGACGAAAGCCGAGCTGAAGATGATCCGCAGCACGTCCGGGGTGTTGGTGTTCCAGTAACCAATGCGGATGTCGTAGTCCCAGGCGGCCTGCCGGGCCGTGACCTGCACATCGCTCATCTGCTCCAGCACCAGCTCTATCCCGGCCTCGCGGGTGGTGGCCTGGACCTGCTCCCACAAGGTCAGCTCCGACGGCGGTGTGCGTGCCCCGATCAACACCGTTGCGCGCAGGCGCTTGCCGTCTTTGCTGCGGTAGCCCTCGGCATCGCGGCTGGTCCAGCCAGCGTCATCGAGCAGCTTGGCGGCGCGGGCCGGCTGGTACTCCTGGCTGTGCTCGAAATCGGCACTGTAGAACGGCGTGGCCATGCTCAGCGGGCCGCCGGCGCGGGGGAATTCACCGAAATAAACGCTCTTCAGCGCGCCCTCGATATCGGCGCTGCGCACAAAGGCTTCGCGCACGCGGATGTCATCGAACGGGGCGCGACGCAGGTTGAAAGTGCCGTTGGTGGGGTTACCCGGGCGTTGGGCGACGATCAGCTCGACATCCGGGTTGCGCCGTGCGGCCTCGTGGGATTCGGGCGGCAGGGTTTCGATCACATCGACTTCGCCTGCCTGCAGCGAGGCAAAGCGTACCGACGGCTCCTGGATGAACTTCCACACGATCCGTTCCAGGTAAGCCGGGCCCTGGTGCTGGGCGGTTGGCGGCGCCCAGTTATAGTCCGGGTTGCGCACCAGCTCAACCTGGTTCTGCCGGTCCCAGCGCACCACCTTGAACGGCCCGCTGCCGACCGGGCTTTCGCAGTTGACGTCACGGCTGCGCTTGAGCGCGGTAGGCGACTGAATACCGAGAAAGCCCTGCGCCAGCACTTCGAGAAACGCTGCATAGGGCGTTGCCAGGTGGACCACAGCGGTGTAGTCGTCGATCACATCGGTGCCACGATACTGGCGGATATAGCCACCGGCGGTACTCGACTGGGTCTTGGGGTTGGCCATGTGATCGAGGTTGGCCTTGACCGCCTCGGCATTGAACGGCGTGCCATCGGTAAAGCGCACATCGCGGCGTAGCTGGAAGGTGTAGCTGAGGCCATCCGCGGCGACCTGCCAGTGCGTGGCCAGCCACGGGCCGATGCGCCCTTGGCTGTCCATCGACACCAGCGAGTCGAGGTATTGCTGAGCAACGAATACCTGCGGCATGTCCCCGGCGACGTGCGGGTCAAGGCAGGTTGGTTCGCGGTCGGTGGCGTACACCAGTGTGCCGCCGTGGACCGGCTGATCGCCATGGGCGTTGACCTGCTCGGTGCGTTCGCAGCCGACCAGCATCAATGCTGCACTGAGCAAGGTCAGGGGGAGGATGGAGTTATTCAAGGATGCTCCTGCACGGGCCCAAGGGGTGTGCAAGGGCTATTGCAGGACCTGTGCCTGGTTTCAACGCCCTGATTTTGCTGGGTTTGACCTTATTGGCAGTGAATGGCGACGGGCAAACTGTTGCACTGCTGTTGGCCTGCGGACAGTAACGGCCAGCGGCCTGCTGAGAATGCAAATAATTCCCAGCAAGTACCGCACTTTCTTCAGCAAGAAAGGTCTACTCCCTCTTTTGCCGATAATGTTCGACAATCGGCCGTTCAATTGCACCGCACGACGCAGGGCCAAAAGCCAGATGCTTGTGTAGGATGAGCAGCGCCGAGTCTCGCGCTGCCAGATAGGGAGATACACATGCGCGTCCTGTCATCCGTTGCCTGTCTTACCGTGCTGACGCTGGGCCTGGGTGTGTCTTGTGGCGCCCAGGCGTTCACCAGCGAGGAAGGGCAACTGATCGCGTCGATCAACGCCTACCGCAGCCAGCCGCAGAGCTGCGCCGGCGAAGGTTCGCTGGAGCTGCCGCCGTTGAGCAGCGATACCCGCCTGGCGCTGTCGCCGGAAGGCACCCGCGACCTGCAGCAGGCAATGTCCCGCGCGGCTTACCCGATGGTCAACGTGCAGGCGATCAGCCTGTCCGGGCCGCGCGATGCGCCGGCGGCGATGAAGGCCATCGCCGAAAGCTTCTGCCAGGTGGTGCTCGACCCGCAGTTCGTCGATATAGGCGTCAGCCAGGAAGGCCGCGACTGGCGCATCGTGCTGGCTCGGCCGCTGCTCAGTGGTCGCCTCGGTGACTGGCAGGCCGAAGGCCAGAAGCTGCTGCAGGAGATCAATGCAGCGCGCCAGCTGCCCCGCCAATGCGGTGGCCAGCCGTTCGCCGCCGCCGCGCCGCTCAGCTGGAACGCCACCTTGGCCGGCGTTGCTGCCGACCATACCCGGGCGATGGCCAATCAGAACTTCTTCGATCACATCGACCGTGATGGACGCACTCCGGGTGACCGCGCCGAACTGGCCGGCTACTCCTATCGGCTGGTCGGCGAAAACATCGCGGCCGGGCTGGACACTCCGCGCAAGGTCATCGATGGCTGGCTGGCCAGCCCAGGCCATTGCGCAACCCTGATGAACCCGGATTTCAGCGAACTGGGCGCGGCCTACGCCGTGGACCCCAAGAGCGATGCCGGGATCTACTGGACCGGCTTGTTTGGTGCGCCGCAATGATCGCCTGAGCTGAGTCCGCTCGCTCTGCAGTCATTGAAGCGGCGCCTTCAACCGCGCCGGCTACGCAGCACGAATATGCCCAGCGCCAGCAGTGGCAATGTGGCGCCCACCAGCGCTACGCCATGCCAGCCGAGCTGCTCATACAGTGGGCTGGCCAGCGCCGAGCCCGCTGCGCCGCCGACGAAGATGCTGGTCATGTACAGCGCATTCAATCGGCCGCGGCTGGCCGGGTCCAGCGCATACACCTCACGCTGGCCGATCACCATGTTCATCTGCACGGCGAAGTCCAGCAGTACCCCGCTCAGCGCCAGGCCGATCACGCTGAACCCCGGCGCGCTAAGGCCCAGCAACAGCGCCAGCGGCGCCAGCACCAATGCCAGCAGCGAGCCGCGGCGGGCATGCCCGGCATCAGCCAGCCGCCCCGCCAATGGCGCAGCGACTGCGCCGACTGCGCCCACCAGAGCGAACACTGCGATCTGGCTCTGCGACAGGCCATGCTCCCCGCTCAATGCCATCGGCACCGCCGTCCAGTACAGGCTGAACGCGGCGAACATCAACGCCTGATACAGCGAGCGCTGACGCAGTACCGGGTAGCGGCGCAACAGCCCTGCCAAAGAGGCCATCAGTTGCGCATAGCTGGCTTTGTGCTCAGGCACCCGCCGCGGCAAGGTCAGCGCCAGCAAGAGGATGATCGCCAGCATGATCCCGGCGGCGCCGACAAACACTGTGCGCCAGCCGAAGTGGTCAGCAACCACGCTCGCCAGTGGCCGTGCCAGCAGTATCCCCAGCAACAGGCCACCCATGATATTGCCCACCACGCGCCCGCGCTGTTGCTCAGGGGCAAGGTGCGCTGCCAGAGGAATGAGCATCTGCACCGACACCGAGCTGAAGCCGATCAACAAGGCATAGCCAAGAAACAAGCCACCCTGGCCATTGCTGCTGGTGCCCGCCAGGACGAGGCTGATGCAAGCCAGCACTGCGGTAGCAACCATCAGCCGGCGGTTTTCCACCAGGTCTGCCAGAGGCACCAGTAACAGCAGACCAAGCGCGTAGCCGAGCTGGGTCAGCGACACGATCAGGCTGGCGTGCTCGGCTGACAGGCCAAGGTCTGGCGCAATCAGGCCGACAATCGGCTGGGCGTAGTAGATATTGGCGACGATCGCGCCACAGCAAAACGCCAACAGGGTTACCAGGGCCCGACTCAGGCCTGCGGTGGAGGGCTGGCTGGCAGCGATGGATGGGCTCATGTGCAGGTGCCTCGGTGGATGATCAGGGAAGATGTTGTGCACGTTACCCAGCGGTGCAGGGCAAGAGAATCCAGCGGCTGCGCAAGGGGTCTTTGCGCGTAGCGCAACGCCCTGCCCTCACTCGCCCAGCAGTGCCTCGCAAAAGCCGACAAACGCCTGTACCCGGCGTGAGCCGCGGTGGTTGGGCAGGTACAGGGCATTGATCGCGTTGCTGGCGGAGCCGGGGCTGATCTGCCAATCAGGCAACAGCCGCAGCAAACGCCCGGCGGCGACGTCTTCGCGCACCAGCCAGTCGGCCAGCAAGGCAATGCCGGCGCCACTCAGTGCAGCTTCGCGCAGCACATCGGCGTTACTGCTGCGCAGCGGCCCGCTGATATCCAGCTCCAGCGTCTGCTCGTCACGTGACAGGCGCCACGGCCGAGCGGACTGCCCATAGCGAAAACGCAGGCAGGCGTGTTCATTGAGACCTCGTGGGTGCTCCAGCGGCGCGGGCCCGGCGAGGTACGCGGGGCTTGCCACCAGCCAGCGCTGAAAGCGTCCGAGCGGACGGCAGATCAGTTCGTCGCTGGGCGCGGCCTCGCCCAGGCGAATACTCACATCGTAGCGGCCCTCGAGCAGGTCATCGAAGCGATCACTCAGGTCGATGTCCAGCTCAAGCCCCGGATGCGTGGCGAGAAAGCGCCCCAGATGCGGCGCTATCACCCGCCGGCCGAACTCGACGGGCAGGCACAAACGCAGCACCCCGACGGGCTCCTCGCCACGGTCGCCGACATTGGCATCGGCCTCGGCCAATGCCTCGAGCACCTCGCGGCAGCGCTGGTAATAACTGGCGCCCGCCTCGGTCAGGCTGACTTGCCGGGTGGAGCGGTTGAGCAAGGCGGCGCCCAGTTCAGCCTCCAGGGCATCGACCAGGCGCGTCACTGAAGAGGTGGCGACCCCAAGGTTACGCGCTGCAGCCGAAAAGCCGCGCGCGTCGACGGTTGCCATGAAGGCCTTGATTGCCAGCAGCTTGTCCATCGCAGTTGATGTCCGCCAAATCGGCCAACCTTGCTCCAAATGGAGCCTGGGTGCAATCACGGCCAGCCTTACCTGACCAGTCCGCCAGCTTGACCGCAGCGGGCAGACGCAAAAATCTACCTCGACAAAGCCAGATCAAGCTTTTTCGCGAAATTTTCACATTATTGATTTCGCCGTTTTTAAGCTGGAGTTGGCGACTTGATCTAAGCTTTTCGAGGCATCTTGGCAAGCTCAGCCCTGCGACAATAGGTCTCAAGGGCAAATGTACCAACTTGTTAATTAGCTTGCTAAGGGCTTAAACTCCGCGTATTCCACCTGCGAGATCCTTGGCATGAACGACTCACCGCGCGCCTCAGGCGCCTCGAAAATCATTCTGGTTGGCCTGGGCGTGATCATCGCCCTGCTCGGCCTGCTGCTGGCTGCCGGCGGCATCAAGCTGGCCGGTCTGGGCGGCTCCTGGTACTTCCTGATCGGCGGCCTGGCCATGGCCATCGCCGGTATCCTCATCGCCCGCCGCAAGATCGCCGGCGCCTGGCTGTATGCCGCGTTCCTGCTCGGCACCGCGCTGTGGGCAGTGCTCGACACCGGCCTGGTGTTCTGGCCGCTGTTCTCGCGCCTGTTCATGTTTGCCGTGATCGGCACCGTAGTCGCGCTGGTGTACCCGCTGCTGGCCCGCGCCAACGGCACCGCCACTGGCCGCGGCGCCTACGCCGTCGCTGGCGTCATGGCGGTAGCAGTCGTGGTCGCGGCCGGCAACATGTTCGTCGCCCACCCAAGCGTTGCCCCAACTGGCAAAGGTCCGGGGTTGACCGCCGTCGAACCTGCGCAAGCGCAGAAAGACTGGGCTCACTACGGCAATACCGAAGGTGGCAGCCGCTTCGCCGCCCTCGACCAGATCAACCGTGGCAACGTCGACAAGCTGCAGGTCGCCTGGACCTACCACACCGGTGATGTCGCCCTCAGCGACGGCAACGGTGCCGAAGACCAGCTGACCCCATTGCAGGTCGGCAACAAGGTGTTCATCTGCACCCCGCACAACAACCTGATCGCACTCGACGCCGACACCGGCAAGGAGCTGTGGAAAAACACCATCAACGCCCAGTCGAAAGTCTGGCAGCGTTGCCGTGGCATGGCCTACTTCGACGCTAGCGCGCCGCTGGCCCAGCCCTCCCAGCCGAACAGCTCGCCGGTCGTTGCAGCCACGGTTGCCCCTGGCGCCAACTGCCAGCGCCGCCTGCTGACCAACACCATCGACGGTCGCTTGATTGCAGTCGACGCGGATACCGGCGAGTTCTGCCAAGGCTTTGGCAACAACGGCCAGGTCAACCTGATGGCGGGCCTGGGTGATGTCCCGGATTCGTACTATCAGCTGTCCTCGGCACCGCTGATGGCCGGCACCACCGTGGTGGTTGGCGGGCGTGTTGCCGACAACGTCCAGACTGACATGCCAGGTGGCGTGATCCGTGGTTTTGACGTGATCACCGGGCAAATGCGCTGGGCCTTCGACCCAGGCAACCCTGAAGACCGTAACGCCCCGACTGACGGCAGCACCTACGTGCGCAGCACGCCGAACAGCTGGGCGCCGATGTCCTACGACCCGGCAATGAACACCGTGTTCCTGCCGATGGGTTCGTCGTCCACCGACATCTATGGTGTAGAACGCAGCAAGCTCGACCACACCTACGGCGCATCGGTACTGGCGCTGGACGCTACCACCGGTAACGAGAAGTGGGTCTACCAGACCGTCCACAACGACCTGTGGGACTTCGACCTGCCGATGCAGCCGAGCCTGATCGACTTCATCAAGGACGACGGCCAGACCGTCCCTGCGGTGGTGATCGGCACCAAGGCCGGGCAGATCTACGTGCTCGACCGTGCCACTGGCAAACCGCTGACCCAGGTCGACGAAGTGCCGGTCAAGCCAAGCAACATCCCCAACGAACCGTACTCGCCGACCCAACCGAAGTCAGTCGGCATGCCGCAGATCGGCGCGCAGACCCTGACCGAATCGGACATGTGGGGCGCAACCCCGTATGACCAATTGCTGTGCCGCATCGACTTCAAGAAGATGCGCTACGACGGCCTCTATACCGCGCCAGGCACCGACCTGTCGCTGAGCTTCCCGGGCTCGCTGGGCGGCATGAACTGGGGCAGCATCTCCACCGATCCGGTGCATGGCTTCATCTTCGTCAACGACATGCGCCTGGGGCTGTGGGTCCAGATGATCCCGTCGCAGAACCAGGGCAAAGCCGCCGGTGGTGGCGAAGCGCTGAACACCGGCATGGGCGCGGTACCGCTGAAAGGCACGCCGTACGCGGTGAACAAGAACCGCTTCCTGTCGATTGCCGGCATCCCTTGCCAGGCGCCACCATTCGGCACCCTGACCGCGATCGACATGAAGACCCGCCAGGTCGCCTGGCAAGTGCCGGTCGGCACCGTTGAAGACACCGGCCCGCTCGGCATCCGCATGCACCTGCCGATCAAGGTTGGCCTGCCGACGCTGGGTGGCACCTTGTCGACCCAAGGCGGCCTGGTGTTCATCGCCGGCACCCAGGACTTCTACCTGCGCGCTTTCAACAGCGGCAACGGTGAGGAGGTCTGGAAAGCCCGCCTGCCCGTCGGCAGCCAGGGTGGCCCGATGACCTACGTCTCGCCCAAGACCGGCAAGCAATACGTGGTCGTCACCGCTGGCGGTGCCCGCCAGTCGACCGACCGTGGCGATTATGTAATGGCCTACGCCTTGCCATAACGCGCGTCACTTCCGTGCGGCATGAGGCCGCTCCTGCATACCCTTTGCAGGAGCGGCCTCATGCTTTCAGCGGCGCTATTTATCACCACCTCGCGATTCCCAGGAAAGCTGCGCAATGTCCTCCGTGTTCCGTTTTACCCCTACCCGCATCACCGCCAGCCTGCTGCTGGTACTGGCCAGCAACGGCGCCATGGCCGAAGCCGATCTGCTCCAGCGCAGCACCCTCAGTGGTGACTGGGGCGGTTTGCGCCATCAACTTGAAGACGATGGCGTCAAGTTCAGCGCCGACTACAGCGGCGAGACCGCCTACAACGCTGATGGCGGCCTGCACCGCTCGGCGCGCTATTCGCAGAACATCAAGTTGGGCGTGCAGTTCGACTTGTCCCGCTTGTATGGGGTGGATAACGCCGGCAAGGTCCAACTGAGCATTAACGACCGCCGCGGCCACAGCGCCTCGGAGGAACTGGTAGGCAACCGCCTGCCGATCCAGGAAAACTTCGGCGGCCTGTACACACGCCTGACCGAGCTCAGCTACGAACGCAACTTCACTCCGGCGCTGAACATCAAGCTCGGCTACATGGCCATGGGCAACGACCTCGGCGGCCTCGACAGCGGCATCCTGTGCAACTTCATGAACGCCGGTTTCTGCGGCCATCCGCTGAACATGTCCGGCGGCAGTGGCTGGACCAACTACCCCAATGCGCGGCTCGGTGCGCGGGTCAAATATGACCTTTCGCCGGCCTGGCAAGTGCGCGTGGCGGCGTTCAACGTTGACCCCGAAAGCAACGGCAATTCCAGCCGTGCCTGGAAGCTGGGCCCCAAGCACACCACAGGCACGGTGGTGCCGGTAGAGCTGGTGTACAAACTGCGAGGCGAACTGCCGGGTGAGTACAAGCTGGGTTACTACTACGACAGCTCCAACGTCAAACGCATTGGCAGTGATGACGAAGTGGCTGGCCGAGGTGGGCACTACCTGTTGATTGATCAGGCGGTATGGAATGACCCCGCCCTGGCCGGCCGTAGCCTGCATGCGTTTGGTCAATACTCGGCGTCGAGCAAGGCGGCATCGCCGTTTACCAAGTGGTATGGCACGGGCGTGGTGCTGTACCAGCCGTTTGCAGGCCGCCCGCGGGACACCTTGTCGTTGGGCTATGGCCGAGCAGTGCCGAATCCACGTAGTCGGGATGTGCTGGAGGATGCCGCTGCTGCCAGTGATCGCGAGTTCCCGAATATCGACAGTGCTGAGCAGTTGATCGAGCTGAGCTATGGATATCAGGCCACGCCCTGGCTGAATCTGCGGCCGGACGTGCAGTACATCATCGAGCCTGGAGCGTTTTCCGGGACTGATATCGATAATGCGCTGGTGGTGGGATTGCAGGTCAAGGCCAGCTTCTGATTGGGGCTGGCTTGGTGGGCTGTGTGGGGTTGTTGGCTTATCCTTTCCTGGTGTTGGCCAATGCTGCCCCTTTCGCCTTTACGGGCCGTCCCTTTCAAGGTCTCTGCATGTTTCTGAATTTTTCTCTGTTTTGAGATTGCTGGGCCCGCTGCGCGGCCCTTCGCGGGCAAGCCCGCTCCCACAGAGTTCGCGATACTTTCAGGTCAGCATTAATCCCTTAAGTCCGTCGCCCCGGCAACCTCTATCAATACTGACCAAGCCACTCTCAGGCAACGCGGACCCTGTGGGAGCGGGCTTGCCCGCGAAGGGCTGCAAGGCAGCCCCGCTGTTGATGTGCGCCAGCGCAGCGAGGCGTGATTTTGATCTTGATCTTGATCCTTCAGCGATTCAGAGGCAATACCGGAGCAAGGCGGAACATTCAATACTGCTCTATCTTGATTATTGCAACGACGATCAGTATCCAGACGCATCCAACAATAGTCAGCCACAAAGACGTCAGCATCCTTTTTTTCAATCCGGCCGGAAACGCACGCAGCTCCTCAATGCTTAGTAACCCTCTTCGAATGTGCGGACCTGGCAGAAGCAACAAACCGCACATATTGCAAACAAGCATCCAGCGCGAGCGTACACTTGAAACGCCCATGTAATTCTTTTGCTGCTCAAGCCACGGACTACTTTTGATAGCAGACAGCGCGATGAAGAAGTCTCGACTGCATGCAATATAAAAGCTTAACGCCAAGCCTGATAGAACAATCATTGTAGGGCACACCAATATAACTATGCGAAACATTGGCGACCAACTGCTGAACTCAATCATAATATTGCTCATAAAGTGACTCGGCTACTACTTCTCCAACCATTTCACCTAGCATGCCGCCGGCCAATGAGCCAGCACCTACGAGCACCAAGCCACATACAGGGGCGCCTAAGCCAGCAGATACAACAGAGAACACGCCACAAAATCCTGTAGCAACTGCTCCACCCAACTGAGCTCCGGCTCCCCCTCCTGCTATTCCTCCCGAGAAGCTGCCTGCTTCGGTCAGTCGAATTTTTTTACACTCGGCTGCCTCGCCAGCTCGGCACACCTCCTGAACCTTTAAATAAGAAGATACCGCCCCCAAACCAATAGCCACAGCGCCGCCGCGGTTTAGATACTTTGATGCACCCGCCACCTCATCCAAATGCGTGGCATACCCCGGAATCTGCCCCGGCCCTCCGGCCTTTGACCAGTGATGAACCAGGCTCTTGGTAGAAATCTTCAAATCACGACGAAGACGCTCGTAAGGGCCAAGGTTCAATCGCTTGTTCAAAAACGCCGCCTTCAACTGTCCATCCAGTTGCCTGAGCAACTTCTGTCGACTGGCAAAAAACTCCGGGCTGTTCAGGTGGCCGAACTTGGCGAACTGCTGTTTGTGTAACTGGTCGACTTCGAGCAAGGTCGCCCGGACCTGCCTCAGGCCTTGCTCCAGTACATCCTTACCGACACCCATGGACTGGCTCGCGCCTGTCAGCAATCCTGCAATTTCAGCCTGATGCTCCATCATGAATTCGGCCTCGTCGTAGTCGAGCAGCGCCAACGAATCACGGGCCTGCTGTGCGGCGGCCATCAGTTGAGCTTCTTCGCGGGTGCAGGCGTCGCCGTTGTCGGGGTTCCCGATGACGAAAATCTCTCCGGCCTTGAAGCCGTCCTTGAAGGTCGGGTTGAGCATCTGCAGGCGCGAGATCGGCAAGGTGCTGTCCTGCTCGGCTAACTGCATCAGCACCTGCGGGAAGGACATGTTGCGCTGGACAATATGGAAGCCTGGCTCATTGATGTACGGCCGGCTATCAACGAAGTGCACAGGCTGACCAAAGCTCTGCGCGCTTGGGCCGACCACGCGCGATGACCTTGTCTCCCGCCAGGGTGGGACAAAATCAGGTGGCGCTACAACTCGGTTGGTACCGGGCGGGCAAGCGCACAGCACCAGCGAACCATCGACCGCCACTTCGCTGCCATCGGAGATAAAGCATGGCGCGCCTTCGGCAACGGTGCCTGGTTCGGCGCACAACGGGCAGGCCGTGGTCTTGTCGCCGACACGCAGGACCATGCGCCCATCACAGATGTAGCCATCACCCGTGGCGATGCACACCGCACCCGTTGTCGTATCATCGCCATCGACAGCTTGACCTTTACCGTCAATTATCACGCGCATCTGCAAACGCCCTGTGCTGGTTGAGCCAGGGAAACTAGCAGCTTCTGACCGGTATTTTTCCCCGCCAAAAGCGAACAGGATGCGTCCTACAGCAGCGAGAGAAATGCCTTACGTTTGAACACACTATCTAACGGTTTACAGAGCAGACACATGGCCTCGGGCCGTCAAACAGTGAGCCACCGGTACAGCAGAAGCGCACAGCACGGCCCACCACCAGACGGATATGCCAAGGCAAGCTGGCGCCACTCAAAGCAGCGCAATCATCAGCCCCGCAAATAATCCACCAACCGCAACATCATCCCATCGCACCCACGCAGTTGCTCGACACTGACAAACTCATCCGGCCGATGCCCCTGCTCCATGCTCCCTGGCCCACATACCACCGTCGCTATCCCCGCCTGATCAAACAACCCTCCCTCAGTCCCAAACGCCACCGTGCCAAACTCACTCGACCCACTGAGCAACGCCACCAACCGCGCAGCCTCGCTATCAGCCGCCGTAGCCAACCCAGGATACGCACTCAAAGGCCACAGCCGAATATCACTCGCGGCACTCACCGCCCGCATCCGCGGCAGCAACTCGGCCTCGGCGTAGGCCTGCAACTGATCCGCCACAGCCTCTGCAGCAAACCCCGGCAACGCCCGCACTTCAAAGTCGAACTCACATTCCTCAGGCACGATATTCAATGCCCGGCCACCTTTGATGACCCCCGTCTGCACCGTCGAAAACGGCGGATCGAAACGCGCATCCTGATCCTCGGCCAACGCCTGCCCAATCTCGCCCAACTTGCCGATCATCCGTGCCGCATACTCGATGGCATTCACCCCGTAAGGTGCATAGGCCGAATGACAGGCCGCGCCATGCACCTGGCAACGCATCGCCAGCTTGCCCTTATGGCCAAGCACCGGTTTCAGCTCGGTCGGCTCACCAATCAGGCACAAACGCGGTTTGTGCGGCCGCTGGGCCAAGGCGTCGAGCATCGAGCGCACGCCCAGGCAGCCGACTTCCTCGTCATAGGAAAACGCCAGATGCACCGGCGTGTGCAGCGGCTGCGCGAGAAACGCCGGGACCGCCGCCAGTACCGAGGCGATAAACCCCTTCATGTCCGCCGTGCCGCGACCATACAAGCGGCCATCGCGTTCGGTCATGACAAACGGGTCGACGCTCCACGCCTGGCCATCGACCGGCACTACGTCGGTATGCCCCGACAGCACCACGCCGCCGCGATCGGTCGGGCCGATGCTGGCGAACAGATTGGCCTTGGTGCCCTCGGCGTTGAAAAACAGCTCACTCGCTACCCCCAGCTCAGCCAGGTAATCACGAATGAAGCCGATCAGTTGCAGGTTCGAATCACGGCTGACCGTGGCAAAGCCGATCAGCCGCCCCAACAGCTGTTGGCTGCTCAGCTCATTCATCGCCCGCCACTCCGTAACTCGGTGCACGGGTCGGATCGAGTGCGCGGGTCACGTAGTCGTTCATCTGCGGCCGGTAGGCTTGCCAGAGACCATCGAGCTGGCCAATCGGGTCGTGCTCGGCCCAGTCCACACGCAGATCAACCAGCGGCCAGGTCAGCTCACCGGCAATCTTCAACGCCGCCGAATGGATCGGCCCGGCCTCGCCACCTGCCGCGACAGCCGCGTGCATGGCGGCCAGCAAGCGATCCGCCAGGTGCCCACCGGCCTGCTCGAAGGCGTCGACCATGGCCTGGATCACCTGCTGCGAAGCGAGCAGATTGCCCGCCGCCGCGCACTGCTCACCGGCCACGGCATTGTGTACGCCCAAGGCCTGCTTGCCAGAGAACAGCGCGACCTGGCCATGACTGTCGATCACCGTGACCTGGCGGTATTCACTCCAGCCGTTGGCCGTCAACACCTGGTCCAGTGCAGCGGGTGGTAGCTGGCCTCGCTCCAGCGCATCAAGAATCTGCGGGCCAAGGGCAGGCAGGGTGATGTTCTGGCTGGCAACTGCACCGACCCCAGCGCGCACCCATGGGCAGCGGGCGCCTACCGCGATGCTGGAAGAACTGATGGCGATACCAAGCTGGCCGGTTTCGGCGCAGCGGCCAATGATGGAAAAGGTCATGGTGCAGCTCCTGTATCAGGCGAAAACCAGGCGGAAGACAACTGCCCGCCACTCAATACCGAGCATTCTGGACAGCCCGCCCAGCCTACGAAACGACCTTTTTTGTTGCCCCTGCACAGGAAAAAACTCACGGCCAACAAAATCACCCTGACAGCACTGCCAAACCGCGCTGCAGCCCTTGCTGCACCTGGCCTTCGCCAATTTATCGGCAAGCCCCAGCTAAATAGTATTTTCGCCGCTATTGAGCAGTCCCTAGTCTGGCCCCAGGCAAAGGCGGTCTCCCACCGACCTGATCAAATCGCCTTCCAAGAAGGGCTCGAACATGACATTGAACAACATCGAAATCGACACGCTGATCGTCGGCGCCGGCCAGGCCGGGGTCGCCATGAGCGAACACCTGAGCAAACTCGGCGTGCCGCATCTGGTGCTGGAGCGCAACCGCATTGCCGAGGCCTGGCGCAGCGGCCGCTGGGACTCGCTGGTAGCCAACGGCCCGGTCTGGCACGACCGTTTCCCCGGCCTGGAATTCGACCTGGACGCCGACGCTTTCGCCGGCAAGGAGCAGGTGGCCGATTACTTCGAGCGCTATGTACGTAAATTCAATCTGCCGGTACGCACTGGCGTTGAAGTGAAGAAGGTCGTACGCAATGCCGACCGCCCAGGCTTTGTCATCGAGACCAACCAGGGCACCATCCGCGCCAACCGCGTAGTGGCTGCCACCGGCCCGTTCCAGCGCCCGGTCATCCCCGCCATTGCCCCGCAGGACCCACGCCTGCAGCAGATCCACTCTGCCGCCTACTTCAACCCTGAGCAGCTCCCTGAAGGTGCGGTACTGGTAGTAGGCGCGGGCTCTTCCGGCGTACAGATCGCCGAAGAGCTGATGCGTGCTGGGCGCAAGGTGTACCTCTCGGTCGGCGCCCACGATCGCCCGCCGCGCGCCTACCGCAACCGCGACTTCTGCTGGTGGCTGGGGGTACTGGGCGAATGGGATGCAGAAATCGCCAAACCTGGCCGTGAGCACGTGACCATCGCCGTCAGCGGCGCCCGTGGCGGCCACACGGTGGACTTCCGCGCCCTCGCCCACCAAGGCATGACCCTGGTCGGCCTGACCGATTCATTCGACAACGGTGTCGCCACCTTCCAGAACAACCTGGCCGACAACATTCGCCGCGGCGACGAAAACTACCTGGCCCTGCTCGACGCCGCCGATGCCTACATCGAGCGCAACGGCCTGGACCTGCCGGAAGAACCCGAAGCCCGCAAACGCCTGCCCGACCCGGCCTGCATCAGCGAACCGATCCTGCAGCTGGACCTGATCGCGGCCGGCGTCACCAGCGTCATCTGGGCCACCGGCTACGGCGTCGACTTCAGCTGGCTGCAGGTCAATGCATTCGACAGCAACGGCAAGCCAGTACATCAACGCGGCGTGTCGCAGGAGCCTGGAGTGTACTTCCTCGGCCTGCCGTGGCTGTCGCGGCGCGGCTCGTCGTTCATCTGGGGGGTGTGGCACGACGCCAAGCACGTCGCCGGTCATATCGCCACGCAACGCACTTACCTGGCCTACCGCGACCGTCATCAGCGCGACGCCGATGCCGCCGCCCAACCTCACAACGTCAGCACCCTCGGAGCCCACTGATGCCTACTCATACCCGCGTACGGATGTTCAACACCAAGGTCACCTACCCTAACCAGTCGCTCGACAATGACCTGTGCCAGGCGGTGCGCGCCGGCAACACCGTGTATGTGCGCGGCCAGGTCGGTACCGACTTCGAAGGCCGCCTGGTCGGGCTGGGCGACCCGCGTGCCCAGGCCGAGCAGGCCATGAAGAACGTCAAGCAGCTGCTTGAAGAAGCCGGCTCGGACATGTCGCACATCGTCAAGACCACCACCTACATCACTGATCCGCGCTTCCGCGAGCCGGTGTATCAGGAGGTCGGCAAATGGCTCAAGGGCGTGTTCCCGATTTCCACCGGGCTGGTGGTCGCCGGGTTGGCGCAGGCTGAGTGGCTGATGGAGATCGATGTGATTGCGGTCGTGCCGGACTGAGCGGCATAGCTGAAGTTGCTGGGGCCGCGTTGCGGCCCCACACCCTAAAGGCTGGCCAACTGCTCACGGCAAAACTCGACAAACAACTGCGCCGGCTTGGTCAACTGCACCCGTTTCAAGTGCGCTGCGGCCAACCCGGACAGCTCGACTGGCTCGGCAATGTCGACCGTGACCAGCCGCTGGCCATCGTAGGTGCACTCGGAATGCGGCCGAGTCACCAGCAGCGAAAAACCAAACCCCTGCCCGACCATCCCCCGCACCATCTCGATCGACGGCGAGCTGAATACGATATTCGGCGTCAGCCCCAACTCATTGAACAGGCTAACGAAGTAGGTCCTGCTCGGCGCGACGTCGAGCAGGATCATCGGTTCTGGGCACAAATCGCGTAACGACACCTGCGCCTGACCCGCAAAGCGGTGCTTCTCCGGCAACAACACGTATGGTTTCTGGGGTGCCATCAACGGCTCGGCCTCGATGGTGCCATCCAGGTCATGGTCGTATAGAAACGCCAGGTCAAAGGTGCCAGCAGTCAGCCCCTGGATCAGCTCCTGCTGTTCACCGTCACGCAGGCGAATGTCGACCCCCGGATAACGCTCGCGAAACCCAGCGATCAAACGCGGCAGATACAGCGGTGCCACCGTTTCAAAACAACCGATGTCGATCTGCCCAGCCACCGTGTCGTTGTCGGCCAGTGCGTTCTGCTCGAACTCGTGGGCCATCTGCAGCAGCGACTTGGTCTTGGCGTAGAAACGCTTGCCGCTGGGCGTCAGCGACACGCCCTGGGCGTGATGGCGGATAAACAGCTGCACGCCAAAACTCTCTTCCAGGTTCTTGATCGCGGTAGAGATCGACGGCTGGGCGATATACAACTGGCGCGAAGCCTCGGCAACGCTGCCGGCCTCCACCGTGGTGACGAAATACTTCAACTGACGCAAGGTATAGGAAGCCACAGGCACCTCTGGGGCGCCGTCGGCGGCGCGCTCTGATTTATCCCTGCTACCTTACCTCAGCCCCTTGCTGCAGCGACGCTGGCCGGGCAAGCATTTGCCTAAGGCCTGACGTTATTTTGCCTATCCGCGCCTCAGCGCGGCATGCTGGCCATGCGCAGTATCGATGGCGGCAGTGGGTTTATCATTCTGGATGATAATAACCTTCGGCGCATTCGATTCGTTCCCCACCCGCGCGCCGCGCAGAATCCGCCCCACTATCCATATACATTGGCGGATTTCTCCATGGAACAATCACTCAAACCCTTGCGTTATCCCCTCGCTGCCCTGGCAGTGCTGGTGATCAGCGCCTGCGGCCGTACCCCAGACGCCGTGCAGGCTCCGACCGCGCCGAAGGTCACCGTGGCCAAGGTGATCGAGCAACCGATCAACGAGTGGGACGAGTTCACCGGGCGCCTCGAAGCGCCAGAAACCGTCGAAGTCCGCCCACGGGTATCGGGCCAGATCGATCAGGTGGCCTTCACCGAAGGCGCCCAGGTGAAAAAGGGCGACCTGTTGTTCCAGATCGACCCGCGCCCGTTCCAGGCCGAAGTCCGCCGCCTCGAAGCACAACTGCAACAGGCCCGCGCCAGCGCCCAGCGCAGCGAAAACGAAGCCCGCCGCGGCGAGCGTCTGCGTGACAGCAACGCCATCTCCGCCGAGCTGGCCGAGTCGCGCAGCAGCGCCGCCGCCGAAGCCCGCGCCGGGGTTGCCGCGATCCAGGCACAACTGGACCTGGCCCGCCTCAACCTGAGCTTTACCCGGGTCACCGCGCCGATCAGCGGCCGGGTCAGCCGCGCCGAGTTCACCGCCGGCAACATCGTCAGCGCCGATGTCACCCCGCTGACCTCGGTGGTGTCCACCGACAAGGTTTATGCCTATTTCGACGCCGACGAGCGCGTGTACCTCAAGTACACCCAGCTGGCGCGTGAAGGCCAACGTGGCCAGAGCACTCCGGTGTACCTGGGCCTGACCAACGAAACCGGCAACCCGCACCTGGGCCAGATGAACTTCGTCGACAACCAGGTCAATCCGCGCACCGGCACCATCCGCGGCCGCGCCGTGTTCGACAACACTGACGGCCAGTTCACCCCGGGCCTGTACGCCCGCCTGAAGCTGGTCGGCAGCGCCAAGTACGACGCAGTGCTGATCAACGACGAAGCGGTCGGCACCGACCTTGGCAAGAAGTTCGTGCTGGTCATGGACCAGGACAACAAGGCTGCCTACCGCGCCGTTGAACTGGGCCCCAAGCTTGAAGGCCTGCGCATCGTCCGCAGCGGCTTGAACAAGGACGAGCGCATCGTCGTCAAGGGCCTGCAGCGGGTGCGCCCAGGCTCCCAGGTGACTCCAGAAGAGAGCGCCATGGCCAGTGAGCAGACCCTGACCAACCTCGCCCAGCAGCGTCAGGCGCTGGAAGCCAGCAACCCGGCGCCGCGCGTGGCCGGCCCCAGTGTGAAAGTCGCCAGTGCCCAGGCACCGCGCGGTTAAGGGACGACACCGATGAACTTCTCCAAATTCTTTATTACCCGGCCGATCTTCGCCGCCGTGCTGTCGCTGATCCTGCTGATCGCGGGCTCGATTGCGCTGTTCCAACTGCCGATCAGCGAATACCCCGAAGTGGTCCCGCCTACGGTCGTGGTGCGCGCCAACTTCCCCGGGGCCAACCCCAAGGTCATCGGCGACACCGTTGCCGCGCCACTGGAACAGGCCATTACCGGTGTCGAGAACATGCTCTACATGTCCTCGCAGTCGACCGCCGACGGCAAGCTGACCCTGACCATCACCTTCGCCTTGGGCACTGACCTGGACAACGCCCAGGTACAGGTGCAGAACCGCGTCACCCGGACCCAGCCCAAGCTGCCCGAAGAAGTCACGCGCATTGGTATCACCGTCGACAAGGCTTCGCCCGACCTGACCATGGTCGTGCACTTGACCTCGCCGGATCAGCGCTACGACATGCTCTACCTGTCCAACTACGCCATCCTCAACATCAAGGATGAGCTGGCCCGCCTGGGCGGCGTCGGTGACGTGCAGCTGTTCGGCATGGGCGACTACTCGCTGCGGGTCTGGCTCGATCCGAACAAGACCGCCTCGCGCAACCTGACCGCCACCGATGTGGTCACGGCGATTCGCGAGCAGAACCGTCAGGTCGCTGCCGGCCAGCTCGGTGCGCCACCTGCGCCAGGTTCGACCAGCTTCCAGCTGTCGGTCAACACCCAGGGCCGCCTGGTCAGTGAGGAAGAGTTCGAGAACATCATCGTCCGCGCCGGTGCCGATGGTGAAATCACCCGCCTCAAGGACATTGCCCGGGTCGAACTCGGCTCCAGCCAATACGCCCTGCGCTCGCTGCTGAACAACCAGCCAGCGGTGGCGATCCCGATCTTCCAGCGCCCTGGCTCCAACGCCATCGAAATCTCCGACGAAGTCCGGGCGAAGATGACCGAGCTGAAAAAGGACTTCCCCGAAGGGATGGACTTCAGCATCGTCTATGACCCGACCGTGTTCGTCCGTGGCTCGATCGAAGCCGTCGTGCACACGTTGTTCGAAGCTTTGATTCTGGTCGTGCTGGTGGTGATTCTGTTCCTGCAGACCTGGCGCGCCTCGATCATTCCGCTGCTGGCCGTGCCGGTCTCGCTGATCGGCACCTTTGCCGTGATGCATCTGTTCGGCTTCTCGCTCAACGCCCTGTCGCTGTTCGGCCTGGTGCTGGCGATCGGCATCGTGGTCGACGACGCCATCGTGGTGGTGGAAAACGTCGAACGTAATATCGGCCTGGGCCTGAAACCACTCGAAGCCACGCAAAAGGCCATGAGTGAAGTGACCGGGCCGATCATCGCTACGGCGCTGGTGCTGTGCGCGGTGTTTATCCCGGCAGCGTTCATCTCCGGGCTGACCGGGCAGTTCTACAAGCAGTTCGCCCTGACCATCGCTATTTCGACAGTGATCTCGGCCTTCAACTCGCTGACCCTGTCGCCAGCACTGGCGGCGGTATTGCTGCAAGAACACGGCGCGCCCAAGGATCGCTTCTCGCGTGCCCTGGACCGGATTTTCGGGCGCTGGTTGTTCAACCCGTTCAACCGCTTCTTCGAGCGTGCCAGCCTGCGTTACGTGGCCGGCGTGGGCCGGGTCATCCGCTCCAGCGGCATCGCCCTGTTCGTCTATGCCGGGCTGATGGCGCTGACCTACCTGGGCTTTGCCTCGACCCCGACCGGCTTCGTCCCGGCGCAGGACAAACAGTATCTGGTCGCCTTCGCCCAGTTGCCCGACGCGGCCAGCCTCGACCGCACCGAAGCCGTCATCAAGCGCATGAGCGAGATTGCCCTGAAGCAGCCCGGTGTGGCCGACTCGGTAGCCTTCCCAGGCCTGTCGATCAACGGTTTCACCAACAGCCCCAACAGCGGCATTGTCTTCACTCCGCTCAAGCCGTTTGAAGAGCGTACCGACCCGAGCCAGTCGGCGGCGGCCATCGCGGCTGCGTTGAACGCGCAGTTTGCTGATATTCAGGATGCCTACATCGCGATCTTCCCACCGCCGCCGGTACAGGGCCTGGGCACCATTGGCGGCTTCCGCCTGCAGATCGAAGACCGCGGCAACCTCGGCTACGAAGCGCTGTACGAAGAAACCCAGAACATCATTGCCAAGAGCCACAACGTACCCGAGCTGGCAGGGCTGTTCACCAGCTATCAGGTCAACGTGCCGCAGGTCGATGCCGATATCGACCGGGAAAAGGCCAAGACCCACGGCGTGGCGATCAACGATATCTTCGACACCCTGCAGGTCTACCTGGGCTCGCTGTACACCAACGACTTCAACCGCTTTGGCCGCACCTATCAGGTCAACGTTCAGGCTGAACAGCAGTTCCGCCTAGACGCCGAGCAGATCGGTCAGCTGAAAGTGCGTAACAATCTGGGCGAGATGATCCCGCTGGCGACCTTCCTCAAGGTCAGCGACACCTCGGGGCCAGACCGGGTGATGCACTACAACGGCTACATCACCGCAGAAATCAACGGTGGCGCCGCCCCAGGCTACAGCTCCGGCCAGGCCGAGGCGGCTATGGAAAGACTGCTCAAGGCCGAGTTGCCCAACGGCATGACTTACGAGTGGACCGACCTCACCTACCAGCAGATCCTGTCTGGCAACACCGCGCTGCTGGTGTTCCCGCTCTGCGTACTGCTGGCGTTCCTGGTGCTGGCGGCGCAGTACGAAAGCTGGAGCCTGCCGCTGGCGGTGATCCTGATCGTACCGATGACGCTGCTGTCGGCGATTACCGGGGTGATCATGTCGGGCGGTGACAACAACATCTTCACCCAGATCGGCCTGATCGTGCTGGTGGGCCTGGCGTGCAAGAACGCCATCCTCATCGTCGAGTTCGCCAAGGACAAGCAAGCCGAAGGGCTCAATCCCCTGGCCGCGGTATTGGAAGCCTGCCGCCTGCGTCTGCGGCCGATCCTGATGACTTCGATTGCCTTCATCATGGGCGTGGTGCCGCTGGTGTTCTCGTCCGGCGCCGGTGCCGAGATGCGCCATGCGATGGGTGTGGCAGTGTTCTCGGGGATGATCGGGGTGACCGTGTTCGGCCTGTTCCTGACCCCGGTGTTCTTCGTCCTGATCCGCCGTTATGTCGAGCGTCGCGAAGCCCGCAAGGCCGCGCAAGCCAAGCCGCTGGAGAACCACGCATGAACCTCCTCAAACCACTGACCCCGAGCCTGTTGACGCTGGCCCTGGCGGCCTGCGCGGTGGGCCCGGACTACCAGACGCCGAACACCGAGCCGGCGCAGCTGGGCAACCAGTTGCAGGTCAAGGCCTTCGACCGTAGCCGCTTTGAAAGCGTGTGGTGGCAGCAGTTCGACGACCCGACCCTGAACCAGCTGGTGCAGGCTTCGCTGCAAGGCAACCGCGACCTGCGCGTGGCCTTCGCCCGGCTCAAGGCGGCGCGCTCGATCCGGGAGGATGTCGACAACGACAACCTGCCGGTGGTGAGCAGCCGTGCCAGCAGTGAGCTGGGCAAAGGCCAGATCCCGGGCCAGACCGAGCGCCGGGTCAACAGCGAAGGCTATGACCTGGGCCTGGACATGGCCTGGGAGCTGGACCTGTTCGGCCGCATTCAGCGCCAACTGGAAGCCAGCGAAGCGCAAGAGGCCGCCGCCGCGGCCGACCTGCAGCAGTTGCAGGTGAGCATGATCGCCGAGCTGGTCGATGCCTATGGCCAGCTGCGTGGCGCGCAGTTGCGCGAAAAAATCGCCCTGGCCAACCTCAAGACCCAGCAGGACTCGCGCAGCATTACCGAGACCCTGCGCGATGCCGGCGTCGGCAACGAGCTCGACGTGGTTCGCGCCGATGCCCGCCTGGCGGCAGTCGAGGCCACCGTGCCGCAACTGCAGGCACAGCAGGTGCGCGCACAAAACCGCATCGCCACTCTGCTCGGCCAGCGCCCGGATCAGCTCAGCGTTGATCTGTCGCCTAAACAGCTGCCGGCAATCGCCAAAGCACTGCCGATCGGCGACCCCGCTGAACTGCTGCGTCGGCGCCCGGATGTTCGCAGCGCGGAGCGCCAGTTGGCAGCGGCGACCGCCAACGTTGGGGTAGCGACCGCCGACCTGTTCCCGCGGGTAAGCCTGAGTGGCTTCCTTGGCTTCACCGCCGCGCGTGGCTCGCAGATCGGCTCGTCCGCCGCCAATGCCTGGGGGCTTGGCCCAAGTATCACCTGGGCAGCGTTCGACCTGGGCAGCGTACGTGCGCGCATCCGTGGCGCCAAGGCTGACGCCGAAGGCGCACTGGCTACCTACGAACAGCAGGTGCTGCTGGCGCTGGAAGAGTCAGCCAATGCATTCAGTGATTACGGCAAGACCCAACAGCGTTTGCAGGCCTTGATGCGCCAGAGCGATGCCAGCCGCAAGGCCGCCGACCTGGCTTCGATCCGCTATCGCGAAGGCACCGTGGATTATCTGGTACTGCTGGATGCCGAGCGCGAGCGGCTCAGCGCGGAAGATGCCCAGGCCCAGGGCGAAGTCGAGTTGTATCGCGGCATCGTCGCGATCTACAAGGCTTTGGGTGGCGGCTGGCAGCCTGAAGCGGTAGCCAGCCTGCGCTAAGTGCCACAACGCTTTTGCAACAGCTCCTTTGGTTGGCTCCTCCCCCAACCGTTTGCCCCGCAGGCCTGGCCTGCGGGGCTTTTTTTATCACGTGATACGCCACCTGTAGGAGCGGCCTTGTGTCGCGAAAGGGCTGCGCAGCGGCCCCAGAAATCGTGCAGCCACCATAGATCGCCGGGCCCGCTACGCGGGCCTTTCGCGACACAAGGCCGCTCCTACACAGGGCTGAGCTGGACGTTTGTCTCAGCCAACCAAGTGCAGATAATGCATATGCCGCTCGAAGTGATCGAGAATGTCGCCGATCACCTCATCCTTGGACCAGCCCATCACGTCATGGTCCTGGCCGCCTTCACGCAGGTGCACCTCGGCGCGGAAGTACTTGCGCTCCTCGCCCGGCGGCGCATCGCTGGCGGTGACAAAGCTTGGCGTGGCATACGCCTGCGGCCTGATCTCGTAGACGAAGGTGCCCTCGCTCGGGCCGACCTTGAGCATCACACTGCCCTCGCTGCCTTGCTCGACGCTGCAGTCATAACCCTGCCTGCGCCACTCATCAGCCACCGCCTCACATGCTGGCAAGCCAACGTCGGCGATAAACCGCGCGACGTGGGCACGCCGCGGGAACATCGCCAGGGTGCGCAGGCGCCGTTGCCAGTTACCGGCAGCACGCGAGGCTGTTGGCGAAATCGCCAGTGCCTGATAGCGCAGATCACGTTTGGTGGCGTCCAGCTTGAGCGCCTTGAGCAGCCCGCGGGTACTGAACAGCAGCGCCAGGGTGAACGGCAATGCACTGGCGATGGTTGCCGTCTGCAACGCCTTGAGGCCGTCGGCCAGCAACAGCGCAATCGCCACCAGGCCCATGCTCGCCGCCCAGAACACGCGCTGGCGCAACGGGGTGTTCTCCTGCCCACCAGACGCCAGCATGTCCACTACCATCGCCCCGGTATCCGCCGAGGTGACGAAGAACACCACCACCATGATCACCGCCAGGGTGCTGATCACGCTGGCGAACGGGAAGTGCTCAAGGAAGGCAAACAGTGCCAGCGAGGTGTCCTTGTCGACCGCCATGGCCAGGTCAGTCAGGCCCTCGTCGAGGATCATGTGGATTGCGGTGTTGCCGAACACGGTCATCCACAGCAGGGTGAACGCGGTCGGTACCAGCAGCACGCCGGTGACGAACTCACGAATGGTCCGGCCACGGGAAATCCGCGCAATGAACAGGCCGACAAAGGGCGACCAGGCCAGCCACCAGCCCCAGTAGAACAAGGTCCAGCCGCCGATCCAGTCGGTTGGCTGGTAGGCATACAGGTTGAGTGTGCGGCTGACGATCTCGCTCAAGTAACCGCCCGTGTTTTGCACGAAGGTCTGCAGGATCAACACGGTCGGCCCCAGCAGCATGACCATCAGCAACAGCAGCACCGCCAAACCCAGGTTCAGTTCGGACAGGCGGCGGATGCCTTTGTCCAGGCCAGACATCACCGACAAGGTGGCGAGGAAGGTGGTGCCGATGATCAAGGCGATCTGCACCCCGGTCGACACCGGCACACCGAACAGCGCATTGAGCCCGGTATTGATCTGCGCCACGCCAAAGCCCAGCGAAGTGGCAACGCCGAACACCGTACCGATGATGGCGAAGATGTCCACGGCATGCCCCAGCGGGCCGTAAATGCGCTCACCGATCAGCGGGTACAGCGCCGAGCGCAAGGTCAACGGCAAGCCCTGGCGATAGCTGAAATAGGCCAGGATCAGCGCGACGATGGCATAGATTGCCCAGGCGTGCAGGCCCCAATGGAAGAAGGTGATGCGCATCGCCTCCCCCGCCGCCTGGACCGTGCCGCCATCACCAATGGGCGGCTTGAGAAAGTGCATGACCGGCTCGGCAACGCCGAAGAACATCAGGCCGATGCCCATGCCGGCCGAGAACAGCATGGCAAACCAGGTGGTGCTGCTGTAGTCGGGGGTGCTGTGGTCAGGCCCGAGTTTGATGTCGCCATAGCGGCTGATGCCGAGGAACACCACGGTGCCGAGGATGATTGCCACGGCCAGGATGTAGAACCAGCTGACGTTGCCGATGATCCAACCCTGGATGTGCGCAAACAGGCTTTGCGCATGGGCCTGGAACACGCTCGCGTAGAGCACGATCAGCAACAGCAGGACAGAAGAAATCCAGAATACAGGGGGATTGATAGTAGCTTTTGGTGTTTTGTCAGGCGGTGTAGACATCAGACAGTTGGCTCCAGCGTGGCGCATCGTGCGCACTTTTTCTCAGGTCAAGCGTAGACCGTGCATGTTTCGTCCGACAATGTCTGTCGGAAAACGATCAATGCTCAGGGCAAATAGGGCCAATAAATGCCGCCCTGCAACAATGCTTTTCCCCGCTGCAAGCCTGCTTCCCCCCAATCCTTCTTGTACACTCGCGCCACTAGCCCCCACCTGTATACGTTTGGTGACAGCATGATCGAGGTAACCGAGGTTTCCATTGCCGAGCTGCGCGCCGCGCTCGAAGCTGGCCGCACCACAGCGGTCGAACTGGTCAAGGCCTACCTGGCACGCATCGATGCCTATGACACAGCCGACAGCGCCAGCGCGCTGAATGCGGTCGTGGTGCGCAACCCAGAGGCGATCGCCGAAGCCCAGGCGTCCGATGCTCGCCGTGCTCGTGGTGAAAGCCGCGGCCCGCTGGAAGGCATCCCCTACACCGCCAAGGACAGCTACCTGGTCAAAGGCATGACCGCCGCCTCCGGCAGCCCGGCATTTGCCAAGCTGGTGGCGCAACGGGACGCCTTCACCATCGAGCGACTGCGCGCCGCCGGTGCGGTCTGCCTGGGCAAGACCAACATGCCGCCGATGGCCAACGGTGGCATGCAGCGCGGTGTGTATGGCCGCGCCGAGAGCCCGTATAACGCCGCCTACCTGACCGCACCGTTTGCCTCCGGCTCGTCCAACGGTGCCGGCACCGCCACCGCCGCGAGCTTCTGCGCATTTGGCCTGGCTGAAGAAACCTGGTCCAGTGGCCGCGGCCCGGCCTCGAACAACGGCCTGTGCGCCTACACGCCATCGCGCGGGGTGATCTCGGTGCGCGGCAACTGGCCGCTGACACCGACCATGGATGTGGTGGTGCCGTTTGCGCGGACCATGCACGACCTGCTGGAAATCCTCGACGTGGTGGTGGCCGACGATGCCGACACCCGTGGCGATCTGTGGCGCCTGCAGCCGTGGGTGCCAATTCCCAAGGCATCGGCGGTACGCCCGGCGTCCTATCTTGATCTAGCGCAGGATGCCAACTCGCTGCAGGGCAAGCGCTTCGGCGTGCCACGCATGTACATCAATGCCGACGAACTCGCCGGCACCTCGGAAAAACCCGGCATCGGTGGCCCGACCGGCCAGCGTATCCACACTCGCCCAAGCGTCATCGCGCTGTGGCAGCAGGCGCGCCAGGCGCTGGAAGCCGCCGGCGCCGAAGTGATCGAGGTGGACTTCCCGCTGGTGTCCAACTGCGAAGGCGATCGCCCGGGTGCGCCGACCGTCTACAACCGTGGCATCGTCAGCAAGGAGTTTCTCCACGACGAGCTGTGGGAGTTGTCCGGCTGGGCCTTTGACGACTTCCTGCGCGCCAACAACGACCCCAATCTCAACTGCCTGGCCGATGTCGACGGGCCGCAGATCTTCCCGCACGACCCGGGCACCCTGCCTAACCGTGAAGACGACCTCGCGGCCGGCATGGACGAATACGTCAACATGGCCAAGCGCGGCCTCAAGAGCTGGGATCAGATCGACACCGTTGCCGATGGCCTGCGCGGCCTGGAGCAGACGCGCAAGCTCGACCTGGAAGACTGGATGGACCAGCTTGGCTTGCACGCCGTGCTGTTCCCGACGGTGGCCGATGTTGGCCCCGCCGATGCCGACGTCAATCCAGCCTCGGCCGACATTGCCTGGAGCAACGGCGTCTGGGTTGCCAACGGTAACCTCGCGATCCGCCACCTGGGCGTGCCGACCGTAACCGTGCCGATGGGTGTGATGGCCGATATCGGTATGCCGGTCGGGCTGACCTTTGCCGGCCGTGCCTACGATGACTCGGCCCTGCTGAGCTTCGCCTGCGCCTTCGAGTCGACCGGCGCGCGCCGCATCGTGCCACCGCGCACTCCGGCACTGGGCTGAACCACGCGCTGCCGATTGACGCCCTCGCGATAATTCAACAGAATGTTAAAAATTGACATTTTGTTGAATTATCCATGCCCGCTGCACACATTCTTCGTGAACGCCAGATCGTCCTCTCCACGCTGAAAGCCGCCATCGCGGCAATCGGCAGCGTGGCCGGGCGCAATATGGAAATCCTCCTGCACGACCTCGACCAGCCCGAGCAATCGGTGGTCGCCATCGCCAATGGCCAGCTGTCCGGGCGCGTGGTCGGCAGCCCGATCCTTGCCGCGCCGGAGCAGGACCAGGGCTTCAAGGCCCTGATGCAGGCGGCCAACCAGCCTGGCTGCGAGCCGGTGATCCTGCCCGACTACCCCACCGTGATCAAAGGCCGCACCCTGCGCAGCGCCACGGCGATCCTGCGCGACAGCGAAGGGCAGCCGTTCGCCAGCCTGTGCATCAACGTCGACAACAGTGGGCTGGAGGCCGCCCTCGCCTTTCTCACCCAGCTGCAGCCACTGACTGCCGCGCCACCTGCAGTGGCGGTGGTTGAGGACGCGGCCGACATGGCGCTGCTGATGACCCAGATCATCGACAGCGCCCTGGCTTCATCTGGTCAGGGCCGGCTCACCAAGCAGGCCAAGGTCGAGGCCGTGCGCCTGATGCAGGAGCGCGGCCTGTTCATCGTCAAGGGTGGGGTCGAGAAGGCCGCAGCCGCGCTCGGCGTGACCCGCTACACCGTTTACAACTATCTGGAGCAGCTGCGTGGCGAGCCCACTGCAGCGCCCCGCCAGCCATAATCCAGCGGAGATCAGCATGCCTTTGCATATCCAAACCCCCTTGATCGAATCGCGGCCGATGTCGCTCGCCGCTGGCCGTTCGATCTGGCTCAAGCTCGACGCCCTGCAGCCGTGCGGCTCGTTCAAGCTGCGCGGGGTTGGCCACGCCTGTGAGCAGCACCATGCTCGCGGTGCGCGTCACTTTGTATCTTCGTCGGGCGGCAACGCCGGGCTGGCGGTGGCCTATGCCGGGCGCAGCCTGGGCGTGCCGGTGACCGTGGTCGTCCCCGAGACCACCAGCGAGCGGGCCAGGGAGCTGCTGCGCCTGGAGGACGCCAAGGTCATCGTCCACGGCGGCTCCTGGCAGGAAGCCAACCAGCTGGCGCAAACCCTGGTCGGCGCCAATGATGCCTTCATTCATCCATTCGATGACCCGCTACTGTGGACGGGCCACGCCAGCCTGATCGACGAAGTCGCCGCTGCCGACTGCAAGCCCGATGCGCTGATCTTGTCGGTCGGTGGCGGCGGCTTGCTCAGCGGTGTAGTCGAAGGCCTCAAGCGCAATGGCTGGGACGATGTGCCGGTGCTGGCGGTGGAAACCACAGGCGCGGCGTCGTTTCACGCTGCAGTCGAGGCTGGTCACACGGTCGAGCTGCCAGCGCTGAGCTCCATCGCCACCTCCCTGGGCGCCAAGCGGGTTGCCGAGCAAGCGCTGGAATGCGCGCGCAGCCATCCGGTTGAAAGCCATTTGGTCACGGACCGCGAGGCGCTGCAGGCTTGTGAGCGCTTCCTTGCCGATCACCGTCTGCTGGTCGAGCCGGCCTGCGGCGCGGCCTTGGCGCTGGCCTATAAAGCAGAAGCGCTGGGTAACTACCGCAAGGTGCTGGTGGTGGTGTGCGGCGGGGCTACGGCGACGCTTGAGCAGATTCAGCTGTGGTTGGCTGCGCAATAGCTCATTCCAGGCGCGTAAAAAAGCCCGTGACGAGCACGGGCCAAGAGCACCACCGCAGAAAACCTCAGTTACTGCCCATCAATGATCCATCTCGTCCTTGGTGACCTTGCCGGTGTACGGGTCGACATGGAAGTCGTACTTCATGCCATCAGCCTTGACGCCCTCGCCTTCCCAATGGCCGTCGTCGGCCTCGATCTTGGTGATCTGGGTGTAGCCGGCGGCCTTGAGGCTGGCCTCGGCCTGATCCTTGGTGACTTTCCAGTCGGCGCCAGGCTGGTCAGCCCAGGCTGCGCTTGCGCCCAGTGCACCTACCAGAGCGAGACCTGTGAACAGTCGAGTCATCGATTTCATCGTTAACGTCCTTTTTGCATGAAGGTATTTGCTGCGACCGGTCGAGTACGGCGAAGGTTCACTCCTTGTGCAAGGCGTCTTCACGGTGCATCGCCAGATGCCCGGTCTTGGCACTTTTGACCTCGTATTGCGGCTCATCCTTCGAGCAATGGCGCTGCCTGCCCATGAACTCGACATCGTGCAGATGCACCTTGGTCACCGTGCCATGAATGACCCCGGCCTCGGAATTCCAGCGCACCGTATCGCCCACTTTGTATTTTGTGCTCATCGGTTGATGCCTCCTCACGACCGTCATATCTGTCTGTTTTACTAGGCCTCAGCTGCGGGAAATAATTCCTCGCCGTTCGACCAATGGCGACAACAGGCGCAGGGCGACACACAACTCTGACGAAATGCGTCTACGACCCTTTCGATATGCGGCCAGTGAAGGCACAATGCGTGTCCTTTTTTTGGCCGGCCTGGCCGGGGGCCTTAAATGATCAAGACGCCGTACTACCTCATCGACAAACAGAAGCTGCTGGGCAACCTCGAGAAGATTGCCTACGTGCGCGAACACTCCGGCGCCAAGGCACTGCTGGCACTCAAGTGCTTCGCCACCTGGTCGGTATTCGACCTGATGCAGCAATACATGGACGGCACCACTTCGTCCTCGCTCTACGAGCTCAAACTGGGCCGGGAGAAGTTCGTCGGCGAAACCCACGCCTACAGCGTGGCCTGGGCCGATGACGAAATCGAAGACATGCTCGCCAACTGCGACAAGATCATCTTCAACTCGATCGGCCAGCTGCAGCGCTTTGCCGAACAGTCCGAAGGCAAGGTCCGCGGCCTGCGCGTCAACCCGCAGGTGAGCAGCTCCGATTACCTGCTGGCCGACCCGGCGCGCCCATTCAGCCGCCTCGGCGAGTGGGACCCGGAGAAGATCGAGCAAGTCATCGGCCAGATCTCTGGGTTCATGTTCCACAACAACTGCGAGAACGGCGACTTCAGCCTGTTCGACAAGATGCTTGCGCACATCGAAGAGCGCTTTGGCCATCTGCTGCACAAGGTCGAGTGGGTCAGCCTCGGTGGCGGTATCCACTTCACCGGTGCCGACTATGCGCTGGACGAGTTCTGCGCGCGCCTCAAGAGCTTCTCCGAGAAGTACGGCGTGCAGGTGTACCTGGAGCCGGGCGAAGCCGCCATCACCCAGAGCGCCTCGCTGGAAGTGACCGTGCTCGACACCCTGTACAACGGCAAGAACCTGGCCGTGGTCGACAGCTCGATCGAAGCGCACATGCTCGACCTGCTGATCTACCGCCTCGACGCCAAGATGGCCCCCAACGATGGCGCGCACAGCTACATGGTGTGCGGCAAGTCGTGCCTGGCCGGTGACATTTTCGGCGAGTACCAATTCGATCGTCCGCTGGCCATTGGTGATCGCCTGTCGTTCATCGATGCGGCCGGTTACACCATGGTCAAGAAAAACTGGTTCAACGGTTTGAAAATGCCGTCCATTGTGGTCAAGCAACTCGACGGCAGCGTCGAAGTGGTCCGCGAGTTCGGTTTTGAAGACTACGTTTCCAGCCTGTCGTAAGTCAGGCCTTCAGTAAGGAGCAAGGGATAAATTGAAGAAGAACGTTCTTATCATTGGTGCAGGAGGTGTCGCCAAGGTGGTGGCCCACAAGTGCGCGCAGCATAACGACGAACTCGGTCGTATTGCCATTGCGTCGCGGAACATCTCCAAATGCCAGGCCATCATCGACAGCGTCAAGGCCAAGGGCAGCCTCAAGGTTCCCGCCGATATCCAGGCCTTCTCGCTCAATGCACTCGATATCGAGGCGACCAAGGCACTGATCCGCGAGACCGAATCGCAGATCGTGATCAACGTCGGCTCTGCATTCCTCAACATGTCGGTGCTGCGTGCCTGCATCGATACCGGCGTTGCCTATCTGGACACCGCCATCCACGAAGAGCCGGGCAAGATCTGCGAGACCCCGCCGTGGTACGGCAACTACGAGTGGAAACACCTCGAAGAATGCCAGGACAAGAACATCACAGCCATTCTCGGCGTCGGTTTCGACCCGGGTGTGGTCAACAGCTATGCCGCACTGGCACAGCAGCAATACTTCGACCAGATTGACTCGATCGACATTCTCGACGTCAACGCTGGCTCGCATGGCAAGTACTTCGCCACCAACTTCGACCCGGAAATCAACTTCCGCGAGTTCACCGGGCAAGTGTGGAGCTGGCAGAACAGCCAGTGGACCAGCAATACCATGTTCGAGGTCAAGCGCACCGACGACCTGCCGGTGGTCGGTTCGCAGAACCTGTACCTGACCGGTCACGACGAAGTGCACTCGCTGTCGAAAAACCTCGGCGTGCCCAACGTGCGCTTCTGGATGAGCTTCGGCGAGCACTACATCAACGTCTTCACCGTGCTGAAAAACCTTGGCCTGCTCTCCGAGCAACCGGTCAAGACCGCTGAAGGCCTTGAAGTGGTGCCGTTGAAGGTGGTCAAGGCAGTGCTGCCTGACCCGTCCTCGCTGGCGCCTGGCTACACCGGCAAGACCTGCATCGGTGACCTGGTCAAGGGCAGCAAGAACGGCCAGCCGCGCGAAGTGTTCATCTACAACGTGGCTGATCACGAAGAAGCCTACGCCGAGACCGACAGCCAGGGCATCTCCTACACCGCAGGCGTGCCGCCAGTGGCGGCGGCGTTGCTGGTTGCTCGCGGCGAATGGGACGTCAAGCGCATGGCCAACGTCGAGGAGCTGCCAGCCGAGCCGTTCCTCAAGGCGCTGGACGTGATGGGCCTGCCGACCCGTATCAAGGATGAACACGGCGATCGTCCCTGGGACGCTGAAGCCTAAGCAGTAACACGAAGGGGCGCCATGATGGCGCCCCTTCTGCATTGCGGGTTGTGCTGATCAGGGCTTGAGGTCAGGGTCAGTGGTCTGATGGTCCTGGCTGACCGGGTCGATATCATCCGGGTTGGCCGGGTCCTGGCGCTTGTCGATGGCCGGTGGCGGGGTCAGCTGGAGAATCTCGCTGGTGTAGGCCCACTCCTCCTCGACCCGTTCGGGGCTGTCGTTCAGATGCGTGCCATACGATGGGATGATCTGCTTGATCTTGTCCTGCCACGGCGCGCTCGCGAGTTTGTCCTTGAACACCTTGTTGAGCAGATCGAGCATGATCGGCGGCGCAGTCGAAGCGCCCGGCGATGCACCGAGCAGGCCGGCGATACTGCCATCCTTGGACGCGACCACTTCAGTGCCGAGCTTGAGCACCCCGCCCTGGTTTTCGTCTTTCTTGATGATCTGCACGCGCTGACCGGCCTGCCACAGGCGCCAGTCTTCTTTCTTCGCCTCGGGGAAGTAGGTCTGCAACGCTTCGAAGCGGTCGTCATCGGACTGCAGTACCTGGCCAACCAGGTACTGCACCAGGTCGAATTCACGCACGCCAACACGCACCATCGGCCAGGTGTTGTGCAGGCTCATGCTGGCCATAAGATCGAACAGCGAGCCCTGCTTGAGGAACTTGGTCGAGAAGGTCGCGAACGGGCCGAACAGGATCATCCTCTTGCCATCCAGCACACGGGTATCAAGATGCGGCACCGACATGGGCGGCGCACCGGTTGCAGCGATGCCGTAGGCCTTGGCCATGTGGCGCTCGGCGATAGCTGGATTGTCGGTCACCAGGAACGAGCCACCCACGGGGAAGCCTGCGTAATCCTTGGCCTCTTCGATGCCGGACTTCTGCAGCAGCGGCAGCGCTGCGCCGCCAGCACCGATGAACAGGAACTTGGCATCGGTGGCCGACTTGCTGCCATCCTTGAGGTTCTTGTACTCGACGTGCCAGGAGCCATCGTCGTTGCGGCTGATGTCCTGCACTTCGCTGGAGAGCTTGAGGCTGAAGTTTTCGCGTGACTGCAAATACCCTACGTACTGGCGGGTAATTTCACCAAAGTTGACGTCGGTGCCGAGCGGCGTCCAGGTCGCCGCCAGCTTCTGATTGGGGTCGCGCCCTTCCATCATCAACGGCACCCATCTTTTGATCTGGGCAGAGTCTTCGGAATACTGCATCCCTCTGAATAGCGGGCTGGCCTGGAGCGCGTCGTAGCGTTTTTTCAGGAAGCGAATGTTGTCATCGCCCCAGACGAAACTCATGTGCGGCGTTGAATTGATGAACGAGCGTGGGTTTTTCAACACGCCGTTCTTGACCTGCCAGGCGAGGAACTGGCGAGTGATCTGGAACGACTCGTTGATCTCCACCGCCTTGGTGATGTCGATCTTGCCGTCTTTCTCGGGGGTGTAATTGAGTTCGGCCAGCGCAGAGTGCCCAGTGCCGGCGTTGTTCCAGCCGTTGGAGCTTTCTTCGGCGACCTTGTCCAGGCGCTCGACCATCTCCATCGACCAGCTCGGCTCCAGTTCGTTGAGCCAGATCGCCAGGGTCGAACTCATGATCCCGCCGCCAACCAGCAAGACGTCCACCCGCTTGGTTTCGGCAGCCTGGGCGTTGGCCAGCCCACAACTGAGGGTGAAACCTGCGAGCAGCAGTTTCGAGGTGTTCGTGATCGTCATGTGGTTCTCCAGCGAGGCCAGACGCGCCTCTGTCTGTAGGTGAATGAATGACCCAGCCTTATCAGTGTTAGCCCAGGTTGGGTGCTGCCTCCACTCAGGGGTGTCTGGTTTCGAGGCGAGCCAGGCGGGATCAGTTCAACCGAGTGTCCGGGGTCGCCTCTGGCCGGTTTAATCTGAACGCGCCGGGACAGAGCCAGTCCCAACCTTCATCCACGCATCACTGAAGGAGAAACCGATGGCTATCACCGTAAGTGACTTTCTCGTCGAGCGTTTGCGCCAGTGGGGTGTCACGCGCATCTTTGGCTACCCCGGCGACGGCATCAACGGCGTGTTCGGCGCCCTGCGTCGGGCCGGCTCGATCGAATTCGTGCAGTGCCGCCACGAAGAAATGGCCGCGTTCATGGCCAGCGCACATGCCAAGTTCACCGGCGAGCTGGGAGTGTGCATCGCCACCTCCGGGCCCGGCGCCTCGCACCTGCTGACCGGTCTGTATGACGCACGCATGGACCATATGCCGGTCCTGGCCATTGTCGGCCAACAGGCGCGCACGGCGTTGGGCGGGCACTACCAGCAGGAGTTGGACCTGGTGTCGATGTTCAAGGACGTCGCCGGCGCCTTTGTTCAGCAGGCCGCCGCGCCGTCGCAGGTGCGCCACCTGGTCGACCGCGCCGTGCGCACCGCCATCGGCGAGCGCAAGGTCACTGCATTGATCCTGCCCAACGACTTGCAGGAGCTGGCGTATGAAGAACCAGCCCGGGCCCATGGCACGCTGCATTCGGGTATCGGCTTCAGCAAGCCCAAAGTAGTTCCGTACGATGCCGATCTGCAGCGCGCAGCCGATGCGCTCAATGCTGGCAAGAAAGTTGCGATTCTGGTCGGTGCCGGCGCCTTGCAGGCGGGTGAGCAGGTGCAGGCAGTTGCCGAAAAACTCGGTGCAGGTGTCGCCAAAGCCCTGCTCGGTAAAGCGGTCCTGCCTGACGACCTGCCCTGGGTCACTGGCTGCATCGGCCTGCTCGGCACCGAACCAAGCTTCAAGCTGATGGAGGAATGCGACACTTTGCTGATGATCGGCTCGGGCTTCCCCTACGCCGAGTTCCTGCCCAAGGAGGGCCAGGCTCGGGGCGTGCAGATCGACCTTGCCCCAGACATGCTCAGCCTGCGCTACCCGATGGAAGTGAATCTGGTCGGTGATGCCGCCGACACCCTCGCAGCCCTGCTGCCACTGCTGGAAGAAAAAACCCAGCGCAGTTGGCAGCACAAGGTCGAAGGCTGGCGCAAGGATTGGGACAAGAAGCTGGCCAAGCGAGCGCTGACCTCTGCCGACCCGATCAACCCGCAGCGAGTGGTGCACGAATTGTCGCCACGCCTCCCCGACAACACCATCATCACCAGCGATTCCGGCTCGTGTGCCAACTGGTTTGCCCGCGACCTGCAGATCCGCAAGGGCATGCAGTGCTCGCTCTCCGGCGGGCTGGCGTCCATGGGCGCAGCGGTGCCCTATGCGATTGCCGCCAAGTTCGCCCATCCGGAGCGCAGCGTTGTCGCGCTGGTAGGTGACGGCGCGATGCAGATGAGCAACATGGCCGAGTTGATCACCGTGGCCAAGTATTGGCAGCAATGGGGCAATGGCCGCTGGATCTGCGCGGTGTTCAACAACCAGGACCTCAACCAGGTGACCTGGGAGCAACGGGTGATGGAGGGCGACCCGAAGTTCGCCGCCAGCCAGGACATCCCTGATGTGCCCTATCACCTGTTCGCCATTTCGATCGGCTTGAAGGGCATTTATGTAGGCCGCGAAGAAGACGTCGCGCCCGCCTGGGAAGAAGCCCTGGCCAGTGATGTGCCGGTGGTGATCGATTTCCGCACCGACCCGGATGTGCCACCGCTGCCGCCTCATATGACCCTTGAGCAGGCGAAGAAATTTGCCTCGGCATTGCTCCAGGGCGATCCCAATCAGGCCGGGATCATCAAGCAGACTGCCAAGCAATTGCTCAGCGGCGTACTGCCTAAACGCGATTGATGCCTATGCCCTGAAGCCGCTGCGGCGCATTTGCCGCAATGGTTTCAGGGCCATTTGGCAATTGCCGACGGCCAACACTTGCAACCAGACCGATCTACAAATACTGTATGAATATTCAGTACATCGAGATCGACTAATGGAGCTCATCGCCAAGCTCGGCATCCTTGCCGACGCCGCCAAGTACGACGCCTCGTGCGCCAGCAGCGGCGCGCCCAAGCGCAGCTCGCGCGGCCGCGACGGGCTTGGTGCGACCAATGGCATGGGCATCTGTCACAGCTACACGCCGGATGGCCGCTGCGTCTCGCTGCTCAAGGTGCTGCTGACCAACTTCTGCCTGTACGACTGCCAATACTGCGTCAACCGCCGTACCAGCAACGTGCCGCGGGCACGCTTCACCCCTGAAGAGGTGGTGCGGTTGACCCTGGATTTCTACCGGCGCAACTGCATCAGCGGGCTGTTTCTCAGTTCCGGCATCATTCGCTCGGCCGACTACACCATGGAGCAGTTGATCGAAGTTGCCCGGCTGCTGCGTGAAGAGCACGAGTTTCGCGGCTACATCCACCTTAAGACCATCCCTGACGCTGACCCGCTGCTGATCGAGCAAGCCGGTCGCCTGGCGGATCGGCTGAGCGTGAATGTCGAACTGCCCACCGATGAAAGCCTCAAGCGCCTGGCCCCGGAAAAACAGGGCCACACCATCCGCCAGGCCATGGGCACTATCCAGCGCGGTCAGCAGGCCGTAGCTGGCGAGCCGCGGGCGCCGCGTTTTGCCCCCGCAGGGCAAAGTACCCAGGTCATTGTCGGCGCTGATGACACCGATGACCGGACCCTACTTGGCAATTCCGAATCGTTGTATCAGGGGTTTGGCCTCAAGCGCGTGTATTACTCGGCCTTCAGCCCGATCCCCGACAGCCCTGGCAGCGTGCCTCTAGCCGCCCCGCCATTGCTGCGCGAGCACCGTCTGTACCAGGCTGACTTCCTCATGCGCGGTTACGGCTACAAGGCTGGCGAGCTGCTCAGCCAGGCTGGCAACCTGGACCTGGATATCGACCCCAAGCTAGCTTGGGCGCTGTCCAATCGCGAGGTGTTCCCGCTGGACCTTAACCGCGCCGAGCCCGCCTTGCTCGCGCGGATTCCCGGCATTGGCCTGCGCAGCGTCGAACGCTTGGTAGCGCTACGCCGGGAGCGGCGCATACGTTATGACGACCTGATCCAGCTGCGCTGCGTACTCGACAAGGCGCGGCCTTTCATTGTCACCAGCGACTATCGCCCGGCGCAGGCCGATTTGCGCAGCGGCCTGCTGCGAGCGCGCCTGCGCGAACCGCAAGCGCCAGTGCAGATGGGCCTGTGGGGATGATCGCGCTCGACTGCGACCAGCAATTCAGCCTCTGGCGCGAACAGGCGCGCGCGCTGCTCGGGCATGGCATCGATCCCGCCGACGTCACCTGGGCGCAAGGGCCGATGGACGATCTGCTGGCAGTGCCGGCGCCCCTGCCAGAGGGCCCGGGGCCGTTTCGGGCAAAGGTGCCAGCGGCGTTGCTGGTTCAGCTGGAACAGGCCTCGCGCTACTGCGGCGAGCAGCGCTGGAACCTGTTGTATGAAGTGCTCTGGCGGGTCGCCCATGGCGATCGTACCGCCATGCTCCCCGGCGACCGCCTCGGCAGCGAGCTGCACCGGCGGATCAAGCAGGTCAGCCGCGAAGCCCATCACTTGCATGCGTTTGTGCGCTTCGTGCCGCTGCCGGCAGCACTGGCTGCGCAGCTGCAACTGGACCTGGTCGCCTATCATCAGCCGGCCCACGACATTCTTGAAAGCGCCAGCGGCCACTTTGCCGAGCGCCTCGGCCGCCAGCGCTGGTTGATCGCCACCGACCGCGACGGCATTCGCTTCGACGGCCATACACTGGACTACCGACGCCACTGCCCCGAGCCCTGGCGGCAATGGGCGCAGCACGCCGACGACCCCGGTGCGGATCTGTGGCGCACCTACTACCGGCACATCTTCAATCCGGCCCGGCTCAACCCCGATGCAATGCGCATGCACATGCCGGGCAGGTTCTGGCGGCACTTGCCCGAAGGCATGCTTATCCCGCAACTGATGGGCCAGGCCCGACAGGGCAAGCAGCGCGATGGCCAGGCGCTGGAAGTTGCTCAGCAGGCCGGCAAACGTATCGGCAAAGGCAAAGACTGAAACGGTCGCGGCACCCACTGCATCTACTGATCAGCCAAATGTGAAAAATTCATTGGATTTTTTGCAGCCCTTGGCTGTTGCTGCTCGGAAAATCCTGACAAACTAATTGGTAATGTTTCTCATAAGCATAAACATTTACTAAAAAGACCGTCAGGAACCGCAACCCATGTCGCGCCTTATCCCGCAACGTCGTTTCAGCCCGTCGCGTACTCTCTTGGCTTCCGCCATCTGCATGGCCAGCATGGCCCATGCCGTAGCCGAAGAAGCCGTCAAGCCCAAGGATGGGGCGCAATCGACTGTCATGGAATTAGGCGCAACCGAAGTCAGCTCGGAGCGGCTGGGCAGCACCACCGAAGGCTCCCGCTCCTACACCACAGGCGCCATGGCCACGGCGACCAAACTGCCGCTGACCATGCGCGAGACGCCACAGGCAGTCACGGTGATTACCCGCCAGCGCATGGACGACCAGGCGATGACCAGCATCAATGACGTGGTCAAGGCCACGCCGGGGCTGTTCCTCAACTTCTCCAGTGGCCCTGGCCGACAGACCTATACCGCGCGTGGCTTCGACATCGACAACATCATGTACGACGGTATCCCCAGCGGTTACTCGGGCTGGACGGCCGGGGTGCAGCCAAACCTGGCGATGTTCGACCGGGTTGAAGTAGTACGCGGCGCTACAGGTTTGGTGACCGGCGCGGGCAATCCGTCGGCGGCGATCAACATGGTACGCAAGCGGCCCTTGGCCGAACAGAAAGTCACCCTGACCGGCGCTGCCGGCAGCTGGGACGACTATCGCGGCGAGGTCGATGCCTCCAGCCCGTTGAACGACAGCGGCACTCTGCGCGGCCGAGTGGTCACCTCCTACCGCGACGCCAACAGCTTTGTCGACGATGCCGAAGAAAGCCACGGCCTGTTCTACGCGGTGACCGAAGCGGACCTTAGCGAAGACACCACGCTGACCGTAGGCCTGTCGCACCAGAAGGACAAGACCAACTACTTCTGGGGCTCTTCGATGGTTGGCCTCGATGGCCACCACCTCGACCTGCCGCGCTCGTACAACCCGAGCACCGACTGGGAGAACAAGGACCAGGAAATCAACACGGTGTTTGCCGAACTGCGCCAGCGCCTGGCCAATGACTGGAAGCTGCAGGTCAATGCCAATTATGCCGAGCAGAATGCGCTGTTCTCGGGGTCGTATCAGTCGCGTTGGACCGGCACTACGCTGGGTCGAACGGTTTACCAGTCCAAGCACGATGAAAACCAGGCAGGCGTTGATGTGTTCGCCAGCGGCCCGTTCCAGGCGCTGGGGCGCAGCCATGAACTGGTGGTCGGCACCAGCCGCCGCATCTACGACATGACCAACCACAACTACAGCCCATACGACCCCAACTGGCCCATCAACGCCGGCAAACCGAACTTCCTGCATACCACCAACGACCGCTCCGTCACGACTCAAGACGGCCTGTACATGACCACCCGCCTAAGCCTGGCCGACCCACTCAAGCTCATCCTCGGCGGCCGGCTGGACTGGTATGACTACGATGACAAGGATGGCCAGGGCGATTACAAGGTCACCCGCAACGTGACCCGCTATGCCGGCCTGATCTACGAGCTCAATGACAATCACTCGGTGTATGTCAGCTACAGCGATATCTTCCAGCCACAGACCGAGCGCGGCTCAAGCAATTCGCCGGTGCGTCCGATTGAAGGCAAGAACTACGAGGTAGGCATCAAGGGCGAGTACTTCAACGGTGCCCTGAACGCCAGCCTGGCGGTATTCCGCGTCGACCAGGAAAACCGTGCGGTGGAAGTGCTCGAACGTACTGTCTGTTCGTCGACTCAGCTTACCTGCTACGAAGCCTCTGGCGAGATCCGCAGCCAAGGTATCGACATGGAGCTGCAAGGCGCACTCACCGACAACTGGCAGATCGGCGGCGGTTACACCTATGCTCGCACCCATACCACCAAGAATGCCGCGCAACCGGCGCTGGTCAACAAGCAGTTCGACACGGACACCCCTGAGCATCAGTTCAAGATCAGCACGACCTACCGTTTCCAGGGCCCTCTGGAAAAACTGCGCGTCGGCGGCAGCGTCAACTGGCAGAGCCGGATGTACAACGACATCGCATTGGTCGACGGTGGCAACTACCGTCTTGAACAAGGTGCCTATGCAGTCACCGACGTGATGGCCGGCTATCAGGTCAACCGCAACCTCGACCTGCAGCTCAATGCCAACAACATCTTTGATCGCAAGTACTACTCGGCGATCTCGCAATCCTGGCAATACGGCGGCGATGTCTATGGCGCGCCGCGCAACATGATGCTGACCGCCAAGTACAGCTTCTAAGCGAAGACGTGCAAGGGCCACACGCCAGATTCAACCTGGCGCGTGGCCCCTGCCTGCATCAGGCGACGCGGTGTTCGTCTTTGATCAGTTTTTTCTGCGCCTGCATGGCGTCGCCCAGTTGCTCAAGGGTTGCCTTGTCGAGCAGCTCCTTGGCGCGCGGGAACATATCCGACTCCTCCTCTTCGATGTGATGCTCGAGCAGTTCCTTGAGCACCTTCATCCGCCCGGAAAACTCCAGGGTATCGGGTGGCGTCTTGAGCAAGTCAGGCAATACCAGCGCATCCACCGTGCGGTGCTCCTCCTTGGCCTCGTGGTACATCTTGACGTCGTCCTTGTCGCCGGCCTGGGTCAGCGCAGGGTAGAAGATCTCTTCTTCGATGGTGGTATGGGCCTGCAGCTCCAGCTCGATCCGCGCCAGCAGCTCGGTGCGCTTTTTCAACGCCCGTTCAGTGGTGTTGGACAGCTCTTCGAGCAGCTTTTTCACCGTCTTGTGGTCTTGTTCCAGCAGTTCGATAGCGTTCATTCAGCACCTCATCAGTACCTGGTTGGAATCACGGCGTTGCGTAGGATTGAGTGGCCGGCAATCTTCCAGGTTCAATGCCTTTCCCCAGCGGCAGGCGGTGCTGAATATTTTTTCGGCATGGATGATAGGTTTTCTCATTCCCATTCGACTTACTCAGCGAAGGGCAGATAAGCCCGCCTGCCACCCACAACGAGATTTCACGCCATGACCGCCCCTTTCCCGGTTGGCCGCCTCAGCGCCAGCCTTCGCAGCGCCCTGCTCCTCTCCACCCTGCTTGGGCTGGGCCTGGCCATGCCCGCCAAGGCTGCCGACAGCAGCGAGCGCGATTACCACATCCAGGCCGGCGACCTCGGCACTGCGCTGACCCATTTCGCTGCTGAAAGCGGCGTGGTGCTGTCGTTCGACCCAGCGCTGACGCGGGGTCTGGCTACGGCTGGCCTGGATGGCAGCTTTGCTGCCGATCAAGGCTTGCAACGACTGTTGCTCAATTCCGGCCTGCAAGCGGTGCGCGAGGGCGACGGTCGTTACTCGCTGCAACCGATCGCACAGGACGGCGCGGCCCTGGAGCTGGGCGCCACCGAAGTGATTTCCAATCAGTTGGGTACCGTCAGCGAGGGCACCGGCTCGTACACCCCAGGCTCGATCGCCACCGCCACCCGGCTGGTACTGACCCCGCGCCAGACGCCACAGTCGATCACCGTGGTCACCCGTCAGCACATGGATGACTTCGGCCTCAACAGCGTCGACGACGTCATGCGTCACACCCCGGGCATTACCGTTTCAGCCTTCGACAGCGAGCGCAGCAACTACTACGCGCGCGGCTTTTCGATCAACAACTTCCAGTACGACGGCATCCCCTCGACCGCGCGCAACGTCGGCTATTCAGCCGGCAACACCCTCAGTGACATGGCCATCTACGACCGCGTCGAGGTGCTCAAGGGCGCGACTGGTTTGCTCACCGGCGCCGGCTCGCTGGGTGCGACCATCAACCTGGTACGCAAAAAGCCTACGGCCGACTTCCAGGGCCACGCGACGCTGGGCGCAGGCTCGTGGGACAACTACCGCAGCGAGCTGGACGTCAGCGGCCCGCTCAACGACAGCGGCAACGTGCGTGGGCGAGCGGTAGCGGCCTATCAGGACAAGCACTCGTTCATGGACCGCTACTCGCGCAAGACCCCGGTGTACTACGGCATCCTTGAGTTCGACCTGTCGCCAGACACCCTGCTCACCGTCGGCGGCGACTATCAGGACAGCCTGCCCAAGGCCTCGTCGTGGTCAGGCAGTTTCCCCCTGCTCAACGCCCAAGGCCAGCACAACAACATCTCGCGCTCGTTCAACAATGCGGCTGACTGGAGCAGCTGGGAGCAGTACACCCGCACCGTGTTCGCCATGCTTGAGCACAACTTCGACAACGGCTGGGTGAGCAAACTGCAGGTCGATCACAAGATCAATGGTTACCACGCGGTGATGGGCACCATTCAGGGCACCACGCCGAATGCCGACGGCACCTCGGCGATCGTCCCCGGCAAGTTCACCGGCGAGACTGTCAGCGACTCGGCCGACCTGTATGCCTCCGGCCCGTTCAGCCTGTTTGGGCGTGAACACGAACTGGTGGTCGGCGGCTCCATCGCCCACTCCAACTGGGATGGCAAAGGCTACTGGAACTACACCCTGCGCGAGCCCAACGTAGTCGACTTCAACAACTGGCACGGCAACATTGCCGAACCGGACTGGGGCAGGCCTTCGCAGCGTACCGACGATACCGTGCGCCAGACCGGCGCCTACTTCACCACCCGGCTCAACATCACTGACGACCTGAAAGTGCTGCTCGGCGGTCGGGTGGTCAACTACACCATCAGCGGCCTCGACCCGACCTACAAGGAAAGCGGCCGCTTCGTGCCCTACGTCGGCGCCATCTACGACCTCAACGACACCTACTCGGTGTACGCCAGCTACACCGATATCTTCATGCCGCAGGAAGCCTTCAATCGTGATCGCGACAACAAGATGCTCGAGCCGGACGAAGGCCAGAACTACGAGATTGGTCTGAAAGCCGAGTTTCTCGATGGCCGCCTGAACGCCAGCGCCGCTTACTTCGAGGTGCATGAGGACAACCGCTCGATTTCCGATGACGAATACAACGATCGCGTGCCCACGCCAGACAACTATGCCTTCAAGGGCACTCAGGCAGTCACCAAAGGCTACGAGATCGAAGCGTCCGGCGAGCTTGCGCCGGGTTGGCAGGTCCAGGCCGGCTACACCCACAAGATCGTGCGTGATGACAACAACCTGAAGATCTCCACCTTCGAACCTGAAGACCAGGTCACCCTGTACACCAGCTACAAGCTGACCGGTGCACTCGACAAGCTGACTATCGGCGGCGGCACGCGCTGGCAGAGCGTGGCCTGGCAGGACATCTACAACACGCCGCAGGCGCGCTACGAGGAGTTTTCGCAAAAGGCCTACTGGCTGGTCGATGCCATGGCCCGCTACCAGTTCACCAAGCAGCTGTCGGCGACCGTCAACGCCAACAACCTGTTCGACAAGACTTACTACACCAACCTTGGCTTCTACAAAGCGGGCGCCTATGGCGAGCCGCGCAACTACATGCTGACCACTCGCTGGGACTTCTGAGCGCGACCTGAGCACGCGGCGCCCGCAACGGGCGCCCTTGCAGCAGGCTGCCGTCGGTCGTCCAAGCATGAGCCTGCTTGCACCCTTGCATGATGCAGACTAATAGTTAAAGCATCTGCCTGGGGAGGCGCTCAACATGCAGCCGCGTTTTGTGGTGATTCCAGCTGTGCCAAAAGAAAAACCGTGCCCTCAGCGCGGTATTGGGTTCTACACGGGGGCTGTCTGCAGCGGCTTCAACCTGTACGACAACGTTGAAAAGCTGCGATTGCAACTGACCTTCAATCAGCGAGCTGAGGCTGAAGCGGAGTGCTCGCGGCTTAACGTGAGTGCGCCTGGCTGAAACGTTCAGGGCTTGCCAGGCAACGTTCCGGGCTCGTTCTGACTGCGCCAACGCTGCAGGTTGTGCATGACCCACTGCGCGGGCAACGGCCCGGCGGTCACCTCTTGCATGGTCGCCGCCAGCCGCTGGCGCAGCTCGGCCACGTTGCATGGCGCATTGTGCGACACGGCCAGGTACAAACCCTCGGCAGACACCGGCGGCTCAAGCATCTGCAGCTTGTGCTCCACACCCAGCGTGCGCGCCAGTGCCATGCCGGGATAGCGTTCGAACAGGACGTAGTCGTTGCGCTTGTGCAGCAGCTTCTCGAACGCCTGGTGGGCGCTGGGCACGGCTTCCAGGTTGAGATTGGCGCTGGCGAAGTCATCAAACGCCTGGCCGTGGCTGTTGTTGACCAGGGTGCCGCCATTGCGACCTTTCAGGTCGTCCCATTTGACGTAGGCAAAGCCGTCATCACGACGGACCCAGACCATACTGGCGGTGGTCAGAAATGCCGGCTTGATGAAGTCCATGGTCTGTTCGCGCGTTTGCGTGATGAACAGACCGGCAAGCAGGTCGATACGGCCGTTGCGTACCTGCTCCTGCGCCCGCGACCACGGCCCGCTGTAGACCACGGCGATGTCGATGCCCAGTTGCCTGGCCACATGCTGGAGCAAGTCGACATTGGCGCCGATCAGCAGTGCCGGGTTGTCCGGGTCGCGCCACAGGTACGGTGGATATTCCGGATTACCGGTAGCGGTCAGGTGCCGACAGTCGTCCTCTGCCATCGCAGCCATCGGCAGCAGCAGAATCAGCGACAACAGGCAACATCGCCAGCGACAGCGTTCGAGCATTGGCGACCCTCGGCAAGGATGACGGTGCGTCTGCCCAAGCAATCCCGGCAGACTGACGACGCCCCGTCAGTCTGGCCCAGAATTGCCCGGGCGCCAATGCGCGCGTGGCGGGTTTGCATGCCGCAGGTCAATCGTTGGCAACAATCCCGTCAATAGGTGGCTCGGCCGCCACTGAGGTCGAACACGAAGCCGGTGGTGAAGCTGCACTCTGGGCCGGCGATCCAGGTGACCATGTTGGCGATTTCTTCGGCCTTGAGGAACCGCCCCATGGGGATCTTGGCCTTGCTCGCGTCGATGTGCTCTTGGGTCATCTCGGCCATCAGTGGCGTCTCGACCATGGCAGGTGCCACACAGTTGAGCAGCACCCCGTCCTGCGCCAGCTCCTTGGCTGCAGCCTTGGTGAAGGCGATCACACCAGCCTTGGCCGCCGAATAGCCGGAAATGTACTGCACGCCGTCCTTGCCGGCCATCGAGGCGATATTGACGATGCGGCCGTAGCCGCGTTCGCGCATATGCGGGATGACCGTGCGGCAGCAATAAAACACGCCGTTCAAGTCAATCGCGATGACCTTGTCCCAGGCTTCTACCGGATACTCCCAGGACGGCAGCACCGGCCCGTTGATGCCGGCGTTGTTGACCAGAATATCGACCCGGCCCAGGTTCTCGATCAGTTCGGCAAAGGCCGCCTCGACCGAGGCCAGCGAGGCGACATCGACGGCCTGGCACATTGCGGGCTCGAAGCCAGCGGCAGTGCTGTCCCAGCTATCCACCGCCAGATCCCAGATGACGATACGGGCGCCTTCGGCATGCAGCCGGCGGGCAATGGCCAGGCCGATGCCGCGCATGCCACCGGTCACAATCGCGGTTTGTCCTTCGAGGTGCAGGCTCACGGTGTTGCTCCTTGGTTGAGATTACAGGCGGTGATGGCCGCGGCTCAGGCAAAGCCGAACAGCCGGCGTGGGGTGTCCCACATGATCTCGCGGCGCAGTTGCGGGTCTGGCACCAGCCGCTCGGCAAGCTTGAGCAGCGGGCCGTAGTCGATCCGCGAGTGCTGACGAATGAACGGCCAGTCCGAGCCCCACACGCAGGCGTTTGGGCCGAATGCCTCGATCAAGGCCTGCACATAGGCATGGCTCTGGGCGTGCAGGGCATCGGCTGCGGCAAACTTCTGCATACCCGACAGCTTGACGCTGGCGCGCCCGGAACGCGCCAGCTTGAGCAACGCCTGAAAGCCCGGTTGCCCTACCCCGGCCGCCGCGTTCGGCCGGCCACAGTGATCAATCAGCAGGCGCACCGGGCTACGTTCGAGCAGCCCGTGCAGCTCCAGCAACTGGTCATCACACACCTGAATCTGGGCAAACATGCCCAACTCGGCCAGCTTGGCCAGACGTGCTTCGGCACCATCCATGGTTTGCAGGCCGTACAGTGCCGGGTTGAAGGCAACCCCAACTACGCCCTGGGCCTGCAGCGCAGCCAAGGCGTCGAGGCTGATAGCGTTGTCGACCACCGCAATGCCCTTGAAACGGCCCTGACCAGCTGCCAATGCCGCCAGCAGACAACGGTTGTCGGTGTGGTAGCCACTGTTGGGGCCGACCAGTAAGGCATTGCATACGCCGTAGGCAGCCATGACCTCCTCCCACTGCGTCAGCGTGGCCACTTCCTGGCCGGAGGGCGCATACGGCGCATCGGGGTGATAGGGGTAAGCTACTGGATCAAACAAATGGTTATGGCAGTCGATCTTTGGCTCGTCGAAAATACTCATGCGTTTCTCTCTCCAGACGCCGCAGCGCGGGCCGGCAAATCTTGGTATTGTCGCCACCGACATGGCGCCAGGCAGGAGCTAACGATACTGCGCAGCCGCCACCAGCGCTCATACCTGGATGAGCAAGACCATAACCAAAGGTAATGATTATGCCCTCAGACCGACCGAGCGCAGATCACATGCTGTTCAAGCTGCGGCACATGGAAGTATTCCGCGCGGTGATGCTGACCGGCTCGATCAGCGCCGCGGCCAAGCTGCTCTATGTCTCGCAACCAGCGGTGAGCAAGCTCATGGGCTACATCGAAGGGCGCCTGGGTTACCGCTTGTTCGAACGGATCAACAATCGCCTGGTACCGACCGGCGAGGCGCAGGTCCTCTATCGTGAAGTCGAGCGGGTGTACCAAGCGGCGTTGGTAGTCAACGACTGTGCGCTGGCACTGGCCAGCGGTGCCCAGCGCACCTTGCGCCTGTGCTGCAGTGCCTCGCTGTCGACCGTGGTCATCCCGGCAGCGCTGGCCCAGCTCAAGCGCGAGGTGCCGGCGCTGAATATCGAATGGCAGACCACGCTCATGGTCGAGATGGCCAATCAGATCCTGTCGAAAAAGGTCGACCTGGCCATCGCCGCCCTGCCGCTGCCGCACGACCACCTGCACTCGGTGCCCTACATGCGCGGGCGCATGGTTGCGCTGATGCCGTTCGACCACCCGTTGGCGCATCACCCATCCCTGTCATTGCGACAACTGCAGGGCTATCCCCTGCTGCTGTTCCGCCCGGACATGGCATTCGGTCAATTGCTCGGCGAGGCCTTCAGCCGCTGCGGCGTGCAGCTTGATTCGCTGTTGTCGTTCACCAATGCAGTGGAGGCCGTGGCACTGGTCAAGCAAGGCATGGGTATGACCATCATCGACGAGTTCGTCGCCCAGGACAGCGGCCTCAAAACTGTGCCGCTAAGTGATGAGATCAGCTTCGATATCAGCTTTGTCTACTCGCGCTTCGAGCCACCAGCCCAGGCCACGCTGCAGTTGATGCGTATCTTGCAGGCGCAGGCAATGCAGCTGGGCCGGGCGATCGAACCAGTCGAACCGGCGCTCACCTGAGCTACGGGCGATAGCGCATCGCCTCGACAAAGGCGGTAAATGCCGGCGAGGGCTGGCGCCGATTCGGGTAATAAAGGTGAAAGCCCTGAAAGTACGGGCACCAGTCCGCCAGCACTTCCTGCAAGCGCCCCTCAGCGATCAGTGGCGCCGCCAGGGCGTACGGCACGTAGCCAAGGCCGATACCGTCAACCGCGCTGTTGAGCACGTGCATGATGCTGTTGACCACCAACTGGCCCTCGCCCTTTACGGTAAAGGCCTGGCCATCCTTCTCGAACTCCCACGCATAGATCGATCCAGCAGGGCGGTGGCGGATATTCAGGCAGCGGTGCTCAGTCAGCCGGTGTGGCGTCTGCGGTATGCCGTGAGCGGCGAAATACTCGGGTGAAGCAACCACCGCAAGGCGCCAGTCCGGGCTGATGCGCACGGCGATCATGTCCTTGCTGATCGACTCGCCCATTCTGATCCCGGCGTCGAAACGCTGCTCGACCACGTTGGTGAAGCCGTAGTCCACCATCAGCTCCAGGGTGATATCCGGGTAGGTCTGCAGAAAGGCCTTCAGCTTGGGCCGGATGTACAGATCGATGGCGTCATCGGTGCAGGTGATGCGCAGGGTCCCGGCAGGCTTGTCGCGCAGCTCGCCGAGCGCCTCGACCTGCTCGGCAATCTGCTCGAACAGCGGCGCCAGCGACTGCAGCAAGCGCTGCCCGGCCTCGGTGGGCGCGACATTGCGGGTAGTCCTGGCCAGCAACCGTACGCCCAGGCGCTGCTCCAACGCACGCATCGCATGGCTCAACGCCGACGGCGTGACGCCCAGCTGGGCCGCTGCCTTGGTAAAACTCTGTTCCTGGGCGACAGCGATGAACGCTTGCAGGTCGTTGATCTTGGCGTGCTTCATTGCTGAGATTTTCTCACAACCACATTCAGATTCCCTCTACTAATCAGCAGACGCTCTATCAGTCAAGATTTAAACCACGACACGTCAGCTGCATTGTCCTTCAAAAACGGAATCCATTATGTCCAGCCCAACCATCGAGGCCTCGCCGGGTATGTACCGCAACGACGGCCAGGGCAGTGCGCCCGCTTACTGGAGCGGCATCTTTGCCATGACCCTGTGCGTGTTCGCGCTGATTGCCTCCGAGTTCATGCCGGTAAGCCTGCTTACGCCAATCGCTCGCGACCTGAGCGTCAGCGAAGGGCTGGCCGGCTACGGCATTGCCATCTCCGGCGCATTCGCCGTGCTGACCAGCCTGACCATCGCCAGGCTGGCCGGCTCGCTCGACCGCAAGACCCTGCTGCTGTTATTGACCGCACTGATGTGCGTATCTGGGCTGATTGTCGGCTCGGCCAGCAATTACAGCGTCTACATGCTCGGCCGTGCCCTGATCGGCGTGGTCATCGGCGGCTTCTGGTCGATGTCTGCGGCGGTTGCCATGCGCCTGGTGCCCAAGGCCAGCGTGCCCAGGGCGCTGGTCATCTTCAATAGCGGCAATGCGCTGGCCACTGTCATTGCCGCGCCATTAGGCAGCTATCTTGGTGGTGTCATCGGCTGGCGCGGCGCATTCTATTGCCTGGTGCCGGTGGCATTGATCGCGCTGGTCTGGCAATGGTTGAGCCTGCCGTCGATGCCGACGCATGAGCGATCTGGCCCGTCGGGCAGCGTCCTGGCGCTATTGAAAAGGCCTATCGTGATACTGGGCATGCTCGCTGTCGGCGTGTTCTTCATAGGCCAATTCATGCTGTTCACCTACGTGCGGCCCTTTCTGGAAAGCGTCAGCCGGGTAAATGTGACCACCTTGTCGATGATCCTGCTTGGCCTGGGCGTCTCGGGCTTTATCGGCACAGTGCTGATCGGCGCCTTCCTCAAGCGCAACCTGTACCGGCCATTGATCGTCATCCCGTTGTTGATGGCCGTCATCGGCGTAGGCCTGGTCATGTTCGGCACTTCGGTACCCGCCGTGTTCGCCCTGCTCGCCCTGTGGGGCCTGTTTGCCACTGCTGCACCGGTGGGCTGGTGGGCTTGGCTGGCCGAGTCGCTGCCCAATGATGCAGAAGCCGGCGGCGGGCTGATGGTGGCGGTAATCCAGTTGTCCATCGCACTCGGCTCGACCGCAGGAGGGGTACTCTTCGACAGCAGTGGCTATCGGCTGACATTCTTTGCCAGCGCCGCACTGCTGGTCCTTTCAGCGCTGCTGACCCTGCGCGCCGCTCGGGCCAGCGGCTGAATCGAACACAGATCGGCTTGAACCTCTGGCGTGCTGGCCTGCTCAGAAAACCATTACCTGAGGAGAACATCATGACCCAGACAGCATTGGTAGTCGGCGCCAGCGGCATCGTCGGCAGCGCCATCACCCAGCTTTTGCTCGACAATCACTGGCAGGTGGCAGCGCTCTCGCGTAAGCCAACGGCGGCGCCGGGGATCATCCCGGTGGCCGCAGACCTGCAAGACCCTGCCTCGCTGCAGGCGGCGCTGGCCGACCTCAAGCCTACCCACGTATTCATCACCACCTGGTCGCGCCAGGCCAGCGAAGGGGAAAACATCCGCGTCAATGGCGCCATGGTGCGCAATGTGCTCGCGGCGCTGCGCCCGGCAGGCAGCGTCAAACACGTCGCTCTGGTCACTGGCTTGAAACACTACCTTGGCCCCTTCGAGGCCTATGGCAAGGGCAGCCTGCCGCAGACGCCGTTTCGTGAGGAACAAGGCCGGCTGGATGTCGAGAACTTCTACTACGCCCAGGAAGACGAACTGTTTGCCGCTGCCGAGCGCGATGGTTTCACCTGGAGCGTCCACCGCCCGCACACCGTCACCGGCGTGGCCGTTGGCAATGAGATGAACATGGCAACCACCCTCGCCGTATACGCCAGCATCTGCAAGCAAAGCGGCCGCCCGTTCGTGTTCCCCGGCTCGCGCGTGCAGTGGCAGAGCCTGACCGACATGACTGACGCCCGCCAGCTCGCGCAGCAGCAACTATGGGCGGCGACTACCCCTGAAGCCGCCAATCAGGCGTTCAACATCACCAATGGCGATGTGTTCCGCTGGCAGTGGATGTGGGGCCGGATCGCCAATTACTTCGGCCTCACACCCGCGCCCTTCCCCGAGTCGCCGGCGCCGCTGGAGGCGCAGATGGCCGATGACCAGGCGCTGTGGAGCCAGATCGTCGCCGAGCATGGCCTCAAGGAAGCCGACATCAGCCGCCTGGTCTCGCCCTGGCACACCGATGCCGACCTCGGCCGGCCGATCGAAGTTGTGACCGACATGACCAAGAGTCGGCTGCTGGGCTTCAGTGCCTATCAAGCAAGTGATCGGGCGTTTTTCGAGGTGTTTGATCAATTGCGAGAGGCACGTTTGATTCCCTGAGGTTTACGCTTCAATCGCGCGTGTGCGCCGGCCAGCCGGCGCACACGCGCGAGCCGAAATCGCGATATCATGCCGGCGTCCACTCGCAGGTAGAAAGCACATGAACCGCCAGAAAAAACTGCAACAGCTGTTCAAGGCCAAGGCGCAAAAAGCCAACGCCAAACTCGCCCCAAAAAAACCCAAGTACATCTGCAAGGCTGACCGTCTGAAAGCCGCTGCCGAAGCAGCTGAGGCCGCCGTATCCAGCCCTGAATAAAGCGGGCAGACAGCTCTCGCGACCGGCATGCATCACTCAGCTGGTGCATTGAAGGCCTGCGACGATAACGACATTGACATCCGTCGAGAAATGTTTTGTAACAGACTCGGTAGCTTGCTATGCTTCTCGTTACCCGTGATGTCCAAATCAGGCCTAATGACGCCCTCGAGAGGGTCGTTCATTCAAGCCACGCGACTGCCAGGCTTCATACAAGAGCAGCGCCCAATTCAGTCTCCCCACACTTCGTAGAGCCGTTTTTGCTGTAGCGCCTGACCAGGCACACTGGAAGATAGCGCTATCTCATCTGAGACTATCGCGGCTTCTACAGGTAACGGATTACCGGATACATCTCGGGTTCCTCGTGAATAGTCATAGGTGAACCCGCATGCTGATTGCCACGCAAACATCGCGAAGAAAGTTTCTGCTGTCCTCGCTGATCGCCTTGCCCGCCATGGGCATCGCCCTCAACGGCCTGAGCGCCGCTGCCGCCGCCGAGCTCGCCGCGCCGAGCCTGGACAGCTACACGCCGATCTTTTTCACTGCAGCCGAATGGACCTTCATCCTGGCTGCCTGCGACCGCTTGATCCCTGCTGATGGCCGCGGCCCCGGTGCGCTGGAGACCAACGTGCCGATCTTCATCGACCAGCAACTGGCCGGCGACCTGGGTAGCGAGGTGTACCTTGAGGGCCCGTTCGACGTCAACGCGCCGGCCACCCTCGGCTACCAGCTGCCGTTCACTCCGCAGCAGATCTACCGCCAGGGCATCGCCGCGCTCGAAGGCTGGTGCCAGGCCAAATACGGCCAGCACTTCGCCCTGCTGTCCCTGAGCGATCGCGAGCAGGTGCTCAAGCAGATGCAGAACGGCCAGGTCGACTTTGCCGCCCACGGCGAGCCTGTGCTCAAGGCCAAGCTGCTGTTCAGCGAACTGCTCAACATCACCCGCCAGGGCTGGCTTGCCGACCCGATCTACGGCGGCAACAAAGGCATGAAGGCGTGGATTGCGATCGGCTTCCCCGGCGCGCGTGCCAGCTACCTGGAATGGGTAGCCCAGCACAACGTCCCCTACCCGCTCGGCCCGGTCAGCCTGACCGGCCAGCGCGGTTGAACCCTTCGCCAAGCGACAGAGCATTCAAGGTTACCTATGCCAAACATTACCAATGACGAAGTCGATGTAGTCGTGGTCGGCCTCGGTTGGGCCGGCTCGCTGATGAGCATCGAGCTCGCCCAGGCCGGCCTCAAGGTGCGCGCCCTGGAACGTGGCGAAGACCGCAGCAATGCCGACTTCACCTACCCCAAGCCCGCCGACCAGTACGCTTACGGCGTGCGCAACAAGATCATGGTCACGCCCAAGGACGGCGCCCTCACCGTGCGCCACAACATGCAGAGCACCGCTCTGCCGACTCGCCAGTGGGGCGCATTCGTGCCTGGCACCGGCGTCGGCGGCTCGGGCCTGCACTGGACCGGCGTGCTGATCCGGCCAACGCCGACCGACATCAAGCTCAAGACCTACGCCGACCAGGCCTACAAACCCGGCGTGCTGGGTGAAGGTATGCAGATCCAGGACTACCCGTTCACCTGGGAAGAAATCGAGCCGTATCTGGATAAATTCGACAAGATCTGCGGCCTGTCGGGCAATACCGGCAACCTGCAGGGGCGCATCGTCGAAGGCGGCGACCCGTTCGAAGGGCCACGCTCGAGCCCCTTCCCGCTGCCGGCGCTGGAAGACACGCTGAACAACACGATGTTCGCCGAAGCCGCGCGCAAGCTGGGTTATCACCCGTTCCCCAACCCTTCGGCCAACGTTTCGCGCGCCTGGAAAAACCCCTACGGCAACCAGATCGCGCCGTGCAACTACTGCGGTTATTGCAGCAAGTACCCGTGCCTGAACTACTCCAAGGCCTCGCCGCAAACCGCGGTGATGGACGCTCTCAAGCGCATGGACAACTTCGATTACCGCACCAACGCCAACGTCCTGCGGGTTGAGCTGCACGCCGACGGCAAGACTGCCAAGGGCGTGACCTATGCCGATGGCCAGGGCAACGAAGTGTTCCAGCCGGCCAAGATCGTCGTACTGGCGGGCTTCCAGTTCGTCAACGTGCGCCTGATGCTGCTGTCGGGCATCGGCCAGCCGTACAGCCCGCTGACCGGCAAGGGCACCATCGGCCGCAACTATGCCTTCCTCAGCGTTGGCGGCAGCACCCTGTTCTTCAAGGACAAGACCTTCAACCCGTTCGCCACTGCCGGCGCCACCGGGCAGATGTTCAACGACATCTCGCCAGGCAACTTCGACGGCCCGGCACTGGGTGTGATCGGCGGCGCCAAGATCCACAGCTCGCAGGCCACCGGCACGCCGATCGGCACCGCCCTGCCCGCCGGCACCCCTGAGTGGGGCCAGGGCTGGAAAGAAGGCATGCAGGACTGGTACGGCCATTCGATGAAGGTCAGTATCTCTACCGGCTGCATGTCCTATCGCGAGCACTACCTGGACCTCGACCCGACCTACAAGGACCCGTGGGGCCAGCCGCTGTTGCGGATCACCTTCGACTGGAAGCCCAACGAGCTGAAACTGCAGCAGCACCTGCGTGGCATCGTTGGCGACATCACCAAGGAGCTCAACCCCGACAGCGTCAGCGAAAGCTACCTGGACATGGATTCGCACTGGGACATCACCAAGTACGTCTCCACCCACAACGTCGGCGGCGCGATCATGGGCGACTCGCCCGAGACCAGCGCGCTCAACCGCTATCTGCAGAGCTGGGACGTGCACAACGTATTCGTCCCCGGCGGCAACGCCTTCCCGCAGAACTTCCAGGCCAACCCGACCGCGCTGATCGGCGCGCTGACCCTGTTCGCCGCCCAGGCGATCAAGGACCAGTACCTGAAAAACCCTGGCCCGCTGGTGCAGGCATGAGGAGCGCTTCGATGAAATCGACCCTGATCCGTCTGCTCCTGCTCGCGGCCCTGCTGGCATTGCTGGCCTGGGCCGTGAGCCTGTGGCTGAACCGCTCCGGCGACGCCAGCGCGCAGATGCCACAGCCGATCACCGAACAGTTGATCGACAAGGGCGCCTACCTGGCCCGGGTCGGCGACTGCGTGGCCTGCCACACCAGCCACGATGGCGGCAAGGCGTTCGCCGGGGGCCTGGGCATTGCCTCGCCAATCGGCACCATCTACTCCACCAACATCACCCCCGACCACAAGACCGGTATCGGCGCCTGGAGCTACGGTGAGTTCGAACGGGCCATGCGCCGCGGTATCGGCCATGACGGCAGTGCGCTGTATCCGGCGATGCCCTACCCGTCCTATGCCAAGGTCAGCGATGCCGACCTGCAGGCGCTGTATGCCTACTTCATGAAGGGTGTGGCGCCGGTGGAACAGGCCAACAAAGCCAATGGCATTGCCTGGCCGCTGTCGATCCGTTGGCCGCTGGCGTACTGGCGCGCGCTGTTCTCGCCTACGCCCGAAGCGGCTGCGGCCGACGCCGTGAGCATCGACGATGCCCAACTACAGCGCGGCGCCTACCTGGTTCAGGGCCTTGGCCACTGTGGCTCTTGCCACACGCCACGGGCACTGACCATGCAGGAGCAAGGGCTGGACGAGCGCACTGGCAGCTATCTCAGCGGCGCTGAGCTCAATGGCTGGGCGGTACCGGCGCTGCGCGGCATGCCGCACTGGAGCCAGCAGCAGATCGTTGACTACCTGGGCACCGGGCGCAACAGCATCGCCGCTGTGGCGGGCGAGATGAAGGATGTGGTCGCCAACAGTACCTCGCACATGAGCGACGAAGACCTGCTGGCGATGGCCGCCTACCTCAAATCGCTGGAGGCCACCGGTAAAGGTGAGTATCAGCACGCCCCGCAGCGCAGCCAGGCCACCATCGCCAAACTGACGGCGGCCAAGGACCTGGATCTGGGTCAGCGGCTGTACCTGGACAACTGTGGCGCGTGTCACTTTGTCACCGGCCAGGGCGCCGAGCAGGTATTCCCGCGGCTTGACGGTGCTTCGGTGGTCAATGCCGAGAACCCGTCGGCGCTGATCCAGGTAATCCTCGCGGGTGCCATGACGCCGTCCACCGAACGTGCCCCTTCGGTGCTGCCGATGCCCGGCTTTGCCGAGCGCATGGACGATGCTGAAGTGGCCGCGCTGGCGAGCTTCCTGCGCCATGGCTGGTCGAACCAGGCCTCGAAGGTGACTGCGGCACAGGTCCGTGAAGTGCGTGCCGCGCTCCAGCATCACTGAGGTGCCATAGCGCAATTGTCGCGGGCCGTCCTGGCCCGCGATAGCCGCTTGCTCAGGTCTGCAAACCCTCATACCACTGCGCATAGGGTGTATTCCGGACCTTGTGCCGATTGAAGTCGGCACTGCCATCGTCCCACCACACCGGGCCGCGTTCGCCCAAGGCTACCTTGGCCGCCTGCACGCCTGCTCTAGCCTCGCGCAACGCCTCTGCATCCACACGGCCCTTGGCCGCTTTCACAGCACGTCGAGCAGTCATCAGCTCATTCACCAAGCGTTGCCGCTCTGGCTCGGCCAGGCTGGGATTGGAGCAGCGCCAGAGCATCCCATCGATGACGAGATAACGACCATCAGGTGTGGTTGGCGCGGCCATCAGTCGGCCTCTTCTGGCTCGACCGGATCGATATCTTCCTCTTCCTCAACCACCTCGGTGTGGCCATGGTTGGCAGGCTTTTGCGGGTCGTTGACGAACGGCACGCCGCTGGGCCCCTGTTCTTCCAAACCTTCCGTTGCTGGGTTCATCGTCAGTACCTCTCCAGTGATCAATGCGTACCGTTAGAGACCCGCGCGCCGGCCAACGTTCAACCCTGGCGCACGAACAGGCGCCGGTCGCGAGCCCAGACAATGGCCTCGCTGCGGCTGTGCACATCGAGCTTGGAGTACACCGTCGCTACGTGGTTACGCACGGTGTTGGGCGCCAGCTTGAGCCGCGCGGCGATTTCCTTGTCGGCCAGGCCTTCGCAGATCAGGCCCAGCACTTCGCGCTCGCGCGCGGTCAGGTCGGTCACTGACGCCGGCGGGAACTGGCGGGTGTTGAGGTTCTTGGCGTTGGCCAGTTTTTCGATCAGGGTCTGGCTGAACCAGGACGCATCGTGCATCACCGCCTCAATGGCCTCCACCAGCTCAAGCTCAGAGCGTTTGCGCTCGGTGATGTCCATCACCACCAGCAGGTAGCACGGCGAGTCCTGCAGGCTGACGGTGTCGGCGGCGAGCACGCAGTCGATGATCTCGCCGCCCTTCTTGCGCAACTTCAAGTCCAGGCCCTCGATGCGTCCAGACTTTTCCAGCAGGTCGAACAGCTGAGTGCTCACCTCGCGGCCTTCGACCACATCCAGCTCATCAACGGTACGGCCGATCAGCTCCTGCGCGGTGTAGCCCAGGGTCGCCAGGAACGCCTCGTTGGCGTCCACCACCTGCTGGCGGTCAGCACTGCACACCAGGGTCGGCACCGGGTTCAGGCGAAACGCCTTGGCGAAGCGCTCTTCACTCTGGCGCAACGCGGTTTCGGCCTTGCGCCGTGGCTCAAGGTCGGTAAAGGAAAACAGCATGCAGTCTTCTTCATGCATGTCCAGTGGCTGGCCGGCAACGATCACCAGCTTGCTGCCGCCTTCAGGCAGGCGCAATTCGGCCTGCATCTGCGGGATGGTACCGCCGCTGGTCAAGCGTTCGATGGCAAGGTCCTTGCGCTCGGCGTTTTCCAGCACGTCGACCTCGTACACCGAGCGGCCGATGACGTTCTCCCGGGTGTGCCCGGTCATCTCCAGAAAGCCCTGGTTGACCTTGATGAAACGCAGGTCGCTCAAGCGGCAGATCACCGCCGGTGCCGGGTTGGCGTTGAAGGTCTTTTCAAAGCGTTGCTCGGCACTCGCCCACTGGGTGGCATCGGCGATGATCAGCACCAGTGACTCCGGGGCGCCCTTGCTGTCCTCCAGGATCATGCTGCGGATGCGCTGCACGCGCATGCGCTCTTCTTCATCGCCTATCCGCAGCACCTCGACCAGCACATCACTGAACACGTCACCGGCCGCGACCCGGCTGATCGGGTATTGCTCGGGCTCCAGCGGGTGGTTGTTGCGATAGCGCAAGGCAAACCGCTCGCGGTACTCCTCTGCGTTGGCGCCCAGCTCGCTGATCTCGCTGACACCGTGCATCTGCAGGGCAGCTTCGTTGGCCCAGAGGATGGTCTGATCGACCTCGACCAGGATCACCCCATCGGACAACCCGGAGATGATCTGCTGCAACTGGCGGCGGTTGGTTTCTCGGGCAAGCACAGCGTCGCTCATGGGTCGATCTCCAGTGGGTCAAGGCGCACCCGGGTTAGAAGCACGCCGTGGCAAAAGGTGCCCGCCCAGCTTAGTGCATCGTCTGCCCGTGCAGATTAGTGCGAATGCACCAGATCGGGGGGTGCAGATGCGTCATTACAGGCCCTGGACGCCTGGGCAAACTCAAATCACGGTCCACCCACGGGTGACTGAACTGGAATCTGCCTTGCTGAGGATGCATAGATGACTGACATGACTGACGCGTACGCAACCACTACCGCAGTGCCTGCCCAGCCATTGCGGGTATCGTGGAGCTCGGTGTTCGCCGGTGGTGCAATTGCCCTGGTGACTTATCTGCTGTTGAGCGTGCTCGGTACCGCGATCGGTGCTGGCGCGGTTGATCCGCTCGAAGCCGGCAACCCGCTGCGCGGATTCGGCACCGGTGCCGGTATCTGGTTGTTCGCCAGCACCCTGCTTGCAGTAGCTGCTGGTGCGTGGGTGGCAGGCCGCACTGCCCCCACTCGCGGTGGCCTGCATGGCCTGTTGAGCTGGACCATCACCACCCTGCTCACCACCTGGCTGCTGGCCTCGCTGGCCACCGGTGTGGTCGGCACCGCCGGCAATATCGCGGGCAAAGGCTTGTCGCTGGCCGCTGATGGCGTAGCCGCAGCAGCGCCGGGGGTTGGCCAGAGCATCAAGCAGCAGCTCGACAAGAACGGTATCAGCCTGGACTGGGACAGCCTCAAGGCTGAGCTGGACAAAACCCTGCAACAGTCCGGCAAAGCAGGCCTGGCGCCGAATAATGTTGAGCAAAGCGCTGCCCAGGTGAGCGCCGAGACCGAACAGGCTGCGACCACCGTCGCCAATGACCCGACTCAGGCCATGGAGCAACTGCAGCAGTGGTTCGACCGCATCAAGCAGGCTGGCGACCCAGCGCTGAGCGCCGCTGACAAGGATGCACTGGTCAACATCGTGGCTGCTCGGACCGGCAAGAGCCGCGAAGAAGCCCAGCAGGTCGTCGACAACTACGCCCGTGCTTACCAGCAGGCAGCAGAGAAAGTCGAAGCTCTCAAGCAACAGGCTGAGCAGCAAGCCCGCGAAGCAGCTGACGTAGCCGCCAAGAACCTGTCCAAAGCAGCCTGGGGCACCTTGATCACCCTGCTTATCAGCGGCGCACTGAGCTTTGCTATCGGTCGCTTTGCGCTGACCAGCCGTAACCGCCAGATCGCAACGCTGCGCTGATTAGTTGATGGCAATGAAAGCGAAGAAGATGACACCGGATTTATTTTCGCCAGGAGGTGCAACTGTTGAAAGTGGCAAGCGGTCATTAAAGATGTCGACGACACACACATACTATTGAGCTAGGAGAACGTCCATGAGCGGTACTTCTGACAAAATCAAAGGCATGGCCAACGAAGCTGTTGGTAAAGTAAAACAAGCCGTTGGCAAGGCCACCGACAACACTGAACTGGAAGTCAAAGGCAAGGTTCAGGAGAAGAAAGGTGAAGCTCAGCAAGTGGTAGGCGATGTGAAGAACACAGTGGACAAACACTGATAGTGTCGCCAACGTAACCCAGAACGGTCGTCCTCGGACGGCCGTTTTTTTGCGTTTCCGAGGTAGTCGATGAAACTGATTCCCGCGCTCGCTGCCCCTGCCAATGCACTGATCTGCGGCGCCAGCCAAGGCATTGGCCTGGCTCTGTGTCAAAGCCTGCTCGCCCACCCTGACGTCGAGCGGGTATACGCAGTAGCGCGGCACGCCAGTACCAGCGCTGAGCTGGAAGCATTGGCCCAGGAGCATGGCCAACGCCTGCTGCGGTTTGACTGCGATGCCCGCGATGAGCAAGCGCTGGCGCAGTTGGCGCGCGAAGTTGGCGCGAGCTGCCAACACTTGCACCTGGTGATCAGCACTCTGGGTATTCTTCAGCAGGACGGCGCCCGCGCCGAAAAGAGCCTGGCGCAACTCGACCTCAGCGGCCTGCAAGCCACTTTCGCGACCAATGCCTTTGCTCCAGTGCTACTGCTCAAGCACTTGCTGCCACTGCTGCGCAGGCAACCGACAACCTTCGTTGCGCTGTCGGCACGGGTCGGTTCGATCGACGACAACCAGCTTGGCGGCTGGTACAGCTACCGCGCCAGCAAAGCCGCCCTTAATCAATTGCTGCGCACCGCCAGCATCGAACTGCGCCGAGTCAACCCGGCATCCACCGTATTGCTGGTGCACCCTGGCACCACTGACACACAGCTGTCCCGGCCCTTTCAGGCCAATGTACCCGCCGAGCAGCTATTCACCACTGCGTTTGCCGCCAAGTGCATCCTCGAGCTGGCACGCCAGCATGGGCCCGAGCAGAGCGGTAGTTTCTGGGCCTGGGATGGCAAGCCGATCAGTTGGTAAGTCACAAACGGCGCCAACCGATAGACAGTTCATCGGGAACTGCCCGCCACTCCTCATCCTCGAGTTCAAGCAGCCGATAACCTCCATGAGCCCTTTCGAGCAGCGCAATCCATGTCCAACAGCTCTTCCAATGCTGTCAGCCCTTCCAGCGTACGGTTGGCCAGTGCGCCACTTTTCAAATTTGTTGCGCTGCTCGCTGGCGTGTTTTTGCTCGCCGCCATTTCGCTGGTCTATCTGGCGCAGGATCTCGACCGCACTGAGCAGGAAAAGAATGCCTTCTACGTGCGCAAGGCGGTGCAGTCGCTGGAAAAATCCTTGGCCGTAACGGTTCAGGATTATGCCTTCTGGGGCGATGCCTACCGCCATTTGCACGCCGAGGTCGACACCGACTGGGCCTACATCAATCAGAATATCGGCCCGACGCTGTACGACGACTTCGGCTTTCAGGGGCTGTTCGTGGTCGATGACCAGAACCGCACGGTGTATTCGGTAATCGATGGCAAACAGCGCAGTGAAGAAGCCAGCGACTGGCTGCGTCAGCCCATTGCCGGCATCGCCGACGCGGCCCGGGCCGGTGCCGAGGCGCAAACCTCCGTTACCCGCTATATCAATATTGGCGGTGCGCCCGCAGTGATTGCCGCAGCGGCCATCACCCCAGGCACCGATCCCACCGTCACGCCAGACAACCGAGCACACTCGGTGCTGATCTTTGTCGATGTGTTGGACCCAAAAAAACTGGCTGCCCTGGGTACCGACTTCGGTGTAGCTCAGCTGCGTGTAGCAAGCCATGGCCAGCATTCCGTTGATAGCGTAGTAACGCTGGCCGATGACGGCGGCACCCTGCAATGGACCCCAGCTCAGCCGGGTTGGCGCCTGCTGGCCGTTGGCCTGCCGCTGATCGGCCTGGCCGCTTTGCTGGTGGCGCTGATGACTTGGGTGATCCTGCGCCGCACCACCGCCGCCGCCCAGGCGCTGGACGCCAGCTTTGCCTCGTTGCAACACAGCCAGGCTGCCCTGGCCACCAGCGAAGCGCGCTTTCGCGATGTTGCCGAAGCCAGCTCCGACTGGATCTGGGAGGTCGACGCGGCCCTGCGCTTCACTTACCTGTCGGAGCGCTTTCAGTGCGTGACTGGACTGTCCAGCGACACTTGGCTAGGCGCCCACATCGACGATCTGCTGACCACCGAAATGGGTCTGCTATCGCAGTGGCTGAGCATTCCCAACCGCCGCCCCGAGATCAGTGTGCAATGCCGCTACCTGGATGCCCGCGGGCAAGCACGGATCACCCGCCTGTCAGCACGCACCTTGCCCGACGGCGGCGTGCGCGGCACCGCTACCGATGTCACCGAAGAAGTCGAAGCGCGCCGGCGCATCGAGTTCCTGTCTCAGCACGATGCCCTGACTGGCCTGCCCAACCGCACCCGCCTGCAGGCCTTCCTCGACGGCAAACTGAAGGCCCAGCCCACTGTCGAGCAGCCGCTGGTGATGCTCTGCCTGGACCTGGACCGCTTCAAACCGGTGAACGACCTGCTCGGCCATGCCGCCGGTGATCGGGTACTCAATGAAGTGTCCAGTCGCCTGGCCGATTGCGTACGGCATGCCGACCTGGTAGCGCGGGTGGGCGGCGACGAATTCGTCCTGATCGTGACCGATGTCAGTTCTCAGGAAGAGGTCGAAACCCTGTGCCGGCGGCTGATCGCCTCCATCGAAATGCCGATCGCGATCGAAGACCAAGAGGTGTTCATCAGTGCTAGCATCGGCATTGCCATGGCCCCGCACGATGCCTGCGAGGCGACCGCACTGCTGCGCTATGCCGACATCGCCCTGTATGAAGCCAAGAGCGGCGGGCGCAACACCTGGCGCTTCTATGCCGGCGACATGAACGCGCGGATCATCGAGCGCAGACGCCTGGAAAGCGACCTGCGCCAGGCGATCAAGAACGGCGAGCTGGAGCTGCACTTCCAGCCCCGCTACCGCATCGCCGACGGCCAGATGGTCGGCGCCGAAGCCTTGGTGCGCTGGCAGCATCCGCTGCGCGGACAGATCGCACCGGATGTGTTCGTGCCGATTGCCGAAGAGTCCGGGTTGATCCTGGCGTTGAGCAACTGGGTGCTCGAACAGGCCTGCCGCAATGCCGCCAACTGGCCCGCGCAGCTGTTTGTATCGGTCAACCTGTCGCCATCCGAATTCAAACGCGGCAACCTGATCGAGCGGATCCAGCATGTGCTGAGCGCCAGCAACATCGCCCCTGCTCGGCTTGAGCTGGAAATCACCGAAGGGGTCATGCTCGACGATGCTGCGGGTGCGCTAGAGATCATGCGCACGCTTAAACGCTTGGGCGTGCGCATCGCCCTCGATGATTTTGGAACGGGTTATTCGTCGTTGAGCTACCTGCGCGCGTTTCCGTTCGATGGCTTGAAGATCGACCGAAGCTTTCTTAGTCGGTTGGACCAGAGCGACAACAACGAAAGTGATCAGGCGATCATTCAGGCCATCGTTGGCTTGGGTCGGGCGTTGTCTCTCACGGTTACCGCTGAAGGCGTGGAAACTACGGATCACCTGAAACTGCTGCAGGCGGTGGCGTGTGATGAAGGTCAAGGGTATTACTTGAGTCGGCCGTTGGGCAGTGATGCGTTCAGGGCTTTGTCTGCGATTGCCGGTGGGGTGGATGCTTGAGGTTGGCTCGCAGCGCCTCCCAGCTGTTTCTGGGCTCATGGCCGGAATCGTTGAACGTCTGCGCCAGCCAAGCCTCTGAAATAAACGCACCTACACATCCAGCTCTGGAGGACAGCCTCACATGAAGATTCTGATGGTCCTGACATCCCACGACCAACTCGGCGACACCGGCAAGAAAACCGGCTTCTGGCTGGAAGAGTTCGCCGCCCCTTATTACACCTTCATCGACGCCCAGGCCGAGGTCACCCTCGCCTCGCCCAAAGGCGGCCAGCCGCCACTGGACCCGAAAAGCGATGAACCCGACGCACAGACTGAAGCCACCCGCCGCTTCGCCGCTGACAGCAAAGCGCAAGCGCTACTCGCCGACACCCTGCCGCTGGGCGAGATCGACCCGTACGACTTCGATGCAGTGTTCTACCCAGGCGGCCACGGCCCACTGTGGGACCTGGCCGAAGACCTCGACTCGAAAACCCTGATCGAGGCCTTCTACGCCTCGAACAAACCGGTAGCCGCCGTGTGTCATGCCCCAGGCGTGCTGAAAAACGTCAACGCAGCTGATGGCAGCCCGGTCGTCCAGGGCAAGCGCGTAACCGGCTTCACCAACTCCGAGGAAGAAGCCGTCGGCCTGACCAAGGTGGTGCCGTTTCTGGTCGAAGACATGCTCAAGGCCAAAGGCGGCAACTACTCCAAAGCCGCCGACTGGGCCAGTTACGTGGTCGAGGACGGCAACCTGATCACCGGCCAGAACCCGGCATCGTCGGAAGCGACGGCAGAGGCGCTGCTGGCGCGACTGCGCCAGGAACAGGCTGACTGAGCCAAACGTTCGCCGCTATCGCTCAGGCGCTGGCGGCGAACCGCCCTCAACTACAAGGTCATGATCGGCCGCAACAACGCCTGGCCCTCGTACAACGCCGACAAATAGCGTTCGCGCATCTGCTCGGTGGTCATTCGCGAGGCATGGGTGGTGATGGTCAGGACCGCCTGCAACCGCTCTTCCCGATCGATCAGCGGCACGCTCAGCACACGCATCCCCACCTCGTATTCCTGATCCAGCAACACATACCCGCGCTCGCGTGCCAGGTTGATCTGGGCGCGCACCTCTGTCTCGTCGATCAAGGTATACGGGGTAATCGCCCGCAGCGGGTTACGCGCAAAATAGCCCGCCAGCGCTTCTTCATCGAGGCTCGCCAGCCAGAGCCGACCGCTGCCGGTGCAGTACATCGGCACCCGCGAGCCTGGACGGATCGACAGCGACGCGATGTGGCTGTAGCGGCTGCGTACGATATGCACGATGTCGTCGCCATCACGCACCCCGACCGAAACATGCTCCTGAGTGGTTCGCGCGACCTGCTCGACGATCGGCCGCAGCATGCGCGGCAAAACCGCCGAATCGACGTAAGCCTGGCCGATGCGCAGGGCTTTGGCAGTCAGCCAGTAATAGCGGCCATCAGTTTGCGCATAGTCGTCATGCACCAGGGTCAGCAGGAAGCGCCGGGCGGCGCTATGGGTCATGTCGGCGAGCCGCGCCGCCTCGGGCACGCTCAGGCGCGGGTGGTCCTGGGAAAACAACTGCATCAGTGCCAGGCCTTTTTGCAGCCCGACGATCAGATCGCGCGAGTGGATAGTGGGCTGCTTCATGGCGCCTGCGCTCATTAAAAGGATGAGTGCGATTATCGCATCGACAGCGCGATTATCAACCGATCTGGCGTTCACCTTGATTGTTGCTGCAAACCGCAGCTCGCACTATCGGCTCACAACAAAGCCAACCAGCGAGTGCTGCATATGATCAAGGGATCGACCCAACTGGTCGCCATCGTCGGCTCACCTATTGCCCAGGTGAAGTCACCGGAAAACTTCAATCGCTGGTTCGCCGAGCAAGGTCAGGACACCGCCATGCTCGCCATCGACCTGCAGCACACGGCCCTTGATGGCTTTGTGACGATGCTGCGCGGCTGGCACAACCTGCGCGGATGCGTGGTCACCGTGCCCTACAAGCAGCAGCTGGCCAGCCGCCTGGACGGCCTCAGCGAACGCTCCCAGGCGCTGGGCACGGTCAATGTGATTCGCCGTGAAGCCGATGGCCGTTTACTCGGCGACATCGTCGATGGCGAGGGCTTTCTCAATGCCGCGCGCAAGCAGGGCTTCGATCCGCGCGATAAAAACGCACTGGTGATCGGCACTGGTGGCGTTGGCAGCGCCATCGCCTATTCGCTGTGCCAGGCCGGACTGACCCGGTTGGCCATCAGCGACCTCGACGGCCGGCGTGTCGAAACGCTGGCTGAGCTGCTGCGCACCTCCTTCCCGCATATCGCCATCAGCGCCAGCCCCGCCTCGCTGGCCGAATTCGATCTGGTGGTCAACGCCTCGCCGGTGGGCATGGGCGCTACTGGCGACGGGCCGATGCCACTGCCGGTCGCGCTGATGCAGACCCTGCGCGACACCACCCTGGTCGCCGACGTAGTCACGGCGCCGGCGCTCACGCCGTTCCTGTCGTTTGCCCGGGGCATGGGCTGCGCCATCCAGACCGGCCCGGAGATGGCCCTGGCGCAGTTGGGCAATCTCGGCCATTTCATGGGCGTGACTCCGCTGGATATCTGACCCGCAGGGTCAATCAGGTGACAGACATGAACAACAAAAATTATGACCTGATCGTGCTCGGCAGCGGCGCTGCCGGTTTCGCCGCTGCGGTAAGTGCCAGCAGCCTTGGCTTGAACGTGCTGCTGGTGGAAAAAGCCGACCGTTTTGGCGGTACATCGGCGATTTCCGGCGGTGCGGTCTGGCTGCATGACACCGACCAGGCGCGCGCCGCCGGGCTGCAGTTGCCGGCCGAGCAAATGCGCCTGTATCTGCAGCAGGTCATCGGCGCCAACTATCAGCCCGAACTGGTCGACGCCTTTATCGAACATGGCCGTGAGGCGCTGCGTTTTCTGCAACAGAACAGCGAACTCAAATACAGCCTGCGGCCGTTGTCGCCGGATTATTACCCGTACCTGCCCGGCGCGACCCAGAGCGGGCGCGCGCTGGAGATCGACGAGTACGACGGGCGCCGCCTGGGCGCGCAGTTCAGGCACCTGAAACAACCACCGGACGGCATGCTGCTGTTTGGCGGGATGATGGTCAATCGGGTCGACATCCAGCATTTTCTCAGCTGCAAGCGCTCGCTGCGTTCGCTCGGCCATTGCCTGAAACTGCTTGCGCGTTATGGCCTGGATCGTCTCAGTCACCCGCGCGGCACCCGCCTGACGGTCGGTAATGCGTTGATCGCGCGGCTGGCCACCACGGCATTTGCCAATGGTGTCGAGCTCTGGCTCGAGGCTTCGGCGCAGGCGTTGATCGTCGAGGACGGTGTGGTCAGCGGCGTGCGCATCCACTGGCGCGGCGAGGAACACGCCGTGCGCGCCCGGGGCGGGGTGCTGCTGGCCATGGGCGGCTTTGCTGCTGGCGAACACGCCGGGCAGTGGCGCCCGGCCAGTGCTGCGCCGCACTTGAGCATGTCGCCGCCAGCCAATGTCGGCGATGGCCAGCGCCTGGCGGCATCGGTGCAGGCAGCGCTGGGCGAGCAACTGGCAGCCAACTTCTTCTGGGCGCCGGTCTCGCGCCTGCGCAAGGCCGACGGCAGCGAGGAGCGCTTTCCCCACCTGGTCACCGACCGCGCCAAGCCGGGAGTGATTGCGGTCAATCAGGACGGCCAGCGCTTCGTCAACGAAGCCAACTCCTATCACAGTTTTGTCGAGGCGATGTTTGCCAACGGCGGAGCCAACGCGCCCTGCTGGCTGGTCTGTGACGGCGAGGCGCTGAACACCTACGGCCTGGGCCTGGCGCGACCGCGGCCGGTCGACAACAGCGCATTGATCGCAGCCGGCTACTTGCTGCGGGCCGATAGCCTGGCCGAGTTGGCCGCGCGGCTGGCGATCGACCCCAGCAAATTGGCGCAGACCGTACAGCGCTTCAACAACGACGCCGCGGCAGGCGTCGACCGCCAGTTCGGCAAGGGCAGCAATGCCTACAACCGCTATATGGGCGACCCGTTGCACACGCCCAACCCCTGCCTGAGGCCGCTGAACAAGCCGCCCTACTACGCCATTCGCCTGCACACCGGCGACCTCGGTTCGGCACGCGGGCTGATCACCAACGGCCAGGCCAATGTGCTCAACGCACAGGGCGAACCGATCGCCGGGCTGTATGCCGCCGGCAACGAAATGAACTCGATCATGGCCGGCACCTATCCAGGGCCGGGCATCACCCTCGGCCCTGCCCTGACCTTTGCCTATCTGGCTGCCAAAGACATCGCCGGGCGCCTGAATGGCGCCACCGCAACCACCTCAACCCACTCAACACAGCCCTCTGGAGAGCAGCATGTTCTATGAACTACGCACCTACACCCTGAAACCGACCAAGCTGGCTGACTGGCTGGCGTTGTACAAAAGCGCTGCGCTGGAAGTACAGCAAGAGCACCTGGGCCATCTGGTCGGCTTTTTCACCACCGAAATTGGCGAGGTCAACCAGGTGGTACACCTGTGGGCCTACACCAGCCTGGATGAGCGCACCGCCCGCCGCGCAGCAATGGCGGCCGACCCGCGCTGGCTGGAGTTCGCCCGCCAGAACAAAGCGCTCGATGCGGTAGTCACGCTGGAGTCGCGCCTGCTGCGCCCGACCGATTTCTCGCCGCTGCAATAACCGCGCAGGTCCCTAAGGCTCGCGCCCGCTCGGGCGCAGCCGCTTCTTCAAGCCATTACAACGGAGGCTGCCTTGAGCGCTTTGCCGTCGAACACTGCTGCCCTGTCGGCCAGTCAAACCCTGCAATGCGATGTGCTGGTGGTCGGCTCCGGCGCCGCGGGCCTGGCTGCAGCCGTCACCGCTGCCGAGCTCGGGCTGGAGGTCATCGTGGTCGAGAAGGAGCCGGTTTTCGGCGGCACCAGCGCCTGGTCCGGGGGCTGGTTGTGGGTCCCTGGCAATCCGTTGGCGGGCGCTGATGGCGGGGCCGCCGATATCGAGCAGGCGCGGCTCTACCTGTGCAACGAATTGCATTGTGATCAGCTCGATACGCGCCTGGAGGCGTACTTGCGCCACGGCCCGGAGATGGTCGGTTTCTTCCAGCAGCACACCGAAGTGAAATTTTTCTGCGGCAGCACGATGCCTGATTTTCACGCCAGCGCGGGCCATGCCAAAGGCGGCCGCTCGGTCTGCGCCGAGCCCTATGACGGCCGCGAGCTGGGGCCGTGGATCAACAAGCTGCGGCGCCCACTCGACCTGATCAGTCCGGCCGGCATGGGCATTGCCGGCGGCGCTGACCTGAATAATCTGCTCAATGCCAGACACCGCTGGCGCTCACTGCGCTACGCCGGCATGCGCGTATTGCGCCATGCCCGAGACATGCTTTGGCATGGCCGCGGCATGCACCTGGTCAACGGCAATGCGCTGGTCGCACGCCTGCTGAAGAGCGCCCTCCAACGCGATGTGCAGCTACTTGCCGAAACCCCTGTCCGCGCATTGCTCAGCGACGGCCAGCGCGTGCTCGGAGCGACGGTTGAGCAAGGCGGGCGACGTGTCCAGGTACACTCCAGGCGCGGAGTAGTGCTGGCATGCGGCGGCTTCCCCCACGATCGCCACCGCAGCGCCCAGTTGCTCGCTCACTGTGCCGACGACAGCGAGCACTTGAGCGCTGCACCCAAGGGCAACAGCGGTGATGGCCTGCGCCTGGGTGAAAGCGTCGGTGCGCAGGTGAGCGCCGATATGGCCCATGGCGCTGCCTGGGCACCGGTGTCGCGGGTGCCGCGTGCCGATGGCGGCTTCAGCGGCTTCGCCCACCTTATGGAACGGGCCAAGCCGGGCTTTATCGCGGTGCGGCAAAATGGCCAACGCTTCGTCAATGAGGCCGACTCCTACCACGATTTCATGTGCGCGCTGTTTGCCGCCACCGCGTCGAATGAAAGCCCGGTGGCCTGGCTGATCTGCGACCACCGCGCGCAGCGCCGCTATGGCCTCGGCTGGTCAAAGCCATGGCCGTTTCCGACCACCCCCTACGTGCGCCAAGGCTACCTGCACAAGGCGCCCACATTGGCGGCACTGGCCGGCCAGTGCGGGATCGATGGCGAGCAATTGCAAGCGACCGTGGCCCGCTTCAACCAGCATGCAGAACAGGGCCGCGACCCGCTGTTTCAACGTGGCGAATCAGCCTACAACCGAGCCCAGGGTGAACCCTTGCACGGCCCCAACCCGTCATTGGGCAGTGTCCGGCAGGGCCCGTTCTACGCGGTCAAGCTGGTGCCGGGCAGCCTTGGCACATTCACCGGGCTGGTCACCGATGCCCAGGCCCGCGTGCTCGACCAACAGCAAACGCCGATCCCTGGGCTGTTCGCGGTGGGCAATGACATGAACAGCATCATGCGCGGCTATTACCCCAGCGGCGGCATCACCCTCGGCCCCGGTATGACCTTTGGCTACCTGGCAGCGCGGATGCTGGCGGGCCAGAAACTTGGATAAACATGGCTGCAAGCCAGCACCCCTGCATGGCCAAAGGGTGTTTGGCTGTAGGCATAAGCCTGCCCTGATGTAGGCAAGATAGACAGGTTTCGTGCGTATAATGCGCGCCCCAATCTGATAAGCCTGACTGATAAGCCTGACCATGAAAAAACTGCTGTATGTCCTCGGGCTGAGCCTCGCGGTCATTTACCCCGCCTTCGCCACACCACCTGCCACCTTCACCGAAGCCAAAGTCGTCGCCAAACAGAAGATCTATCTGGACCAGGCCAGCAGCGCCATGGGCGAGCTGTACTGTGGCTGCAAATGGACCTGGGTCGGCAAGTCCGGCGGCCGCATCGACCCGGCGTCGTGCGGCTACCAGACCCGCAAGCAACAAAGCCGCGCCGAGCGTACCGAATGGGAGCACATTGTCCCGGCCTGGACCTTCGGCCACCAGCGCCAGTGCTGGAAGAACGGCGGCCGCGAAAACTGCGCCAACGACGATCCGGTGTTCAAGGCGATGGAAGCCGACCTGTTCAACCTCTACCCGGCCGTGGGTGAAGTGAATGGCGACCGCAGCAACTTCAATTACGGCATGGCCGCAAGCGTCGGCCCGCAATATGGCCAGTGCCAGACCCGCGTCGACTTCAACCAGCGCGCCGCCGAGCCGCGTGACGAGGTCAAAGGCCTGGTGGCACGCACCACCTTCTACATGTTCGACCGCTACAACCTGAACATGTCGCGGCAACAGCAACAGCTGCTGATGGCCTGGGACAAACAGCACCCGGTGACGGCCTGGGAGAAGGAACGCGACCGGCGCATCAGCGCCGTCATGGGCCATTCCAACCCGTTCGTGACCGGCGCCCGCAGCTGGACGCCGGGCTACAAGCCGGTGGCCGATGGCGTGGTCAGCAGTGTTCCGAGCAAAGCAGCGCGCCCTGCTCCACAACCGTCACTGGCCAGTGCCAACACCGGCACAATCATCGGTAACCGCAACAGCCACGTCTATCACCTGCCCAGCGGCTGCCCGAGCTACAGCCAGGTCGCCAGCAAGAACCAGGTGACGTTCGACTCCGAAGCCCAGGCGCAGGCTGCCGGGTACCGCAAGGCAGGCAACTGCAAATAGCCGCTGGCTACTGCGCCAGGTGCTCCATGGCAATCTCCAGCCGGGGGTCATGGCGATAACCGATCTGCCCTGCCGCTGGCGCGTCCTGCGTCGCTGAGGTGAGCCGCGAGTGTGAGCGATAGGCCAACGGGCTCACGCCGAGCTGGCGCTGGAAGCTACGGCGCATGCGCTCTTCATTGCCGAAGCCGCTGGTTTCGGCAATCCGCTTGATCGGCTCCTGGCTGGTCTCGAGCAAACGGCAGGCAGCCTCGAGGCGCAAGGTCTCGACCGTCTGTGCCGGGGTGCCGCCGGTGGCTGCGGTGTAGGCGCGGGCAAAATGGCGCGGGCTCATACCGAACTTCTCGGCCAGGCGCTCGACGCGCAGATCACTGTCGAGGTTCTCGGCAATCCAGCCATGCAGGCGCACCAGGCGCTGATCACGGTCGCTACGCAGGGCATCGCTCTGCGCCTTGAGCGGTGCGCTGAGCTGGGCCTGCTCGGCCGAGCGGCGCAGAAACAGCGTGAAGTAGCGGGCCAGGGCCAGCGCAGCATGGGGGCCGAGGTCCTCCTCGACCAACGCCAGCCCTAGATCGATCCCGGCACTGGCGCCACCACAGGTCCACAGCGCGCCGTCGTGCAGGTAAAGCCCGTCGTGCTCGACGGTCAATGCCGGGTAACTGCGCTGCAGGCTCTCGGCAAACTGCCAGTGGGTGACCACCCGCCGCCCGTCGAGCAGGCCGGCAGCGGCCAAGGCAAACGCGCCGCTGCCAATCGAGCAGACGCGCCGCGCACTCGGCGCACGCCGTTGCAACCACGCAATCACCTCGGCGTCACGCTCCAGCGCGGCCACCCCCGGCCCGCCAATCACGATCAGCGTGTCCAGCACTGCCTCGGCCTCGACCTCCTGCAAAGAGCGGGTCATGACCCCAATACCGGAGATCGTCTCGACCTCGCCCCCTGCGGGCGAGGCCAACACCACCCGATACGGCGGGTTACTTGCCAACTCGCCAGCAAGTACCCGTGGCGCGGCGGCGAACACCTCCAACGGCCCGGCGGCGTTGAGCAGCAGTGCGCCGGGGAAGGCCAGCACCAGTATTGTTCGCGGCGCCGTCATGGCAGAAAACGAGGGGTGTTTGACATGGTGGGGACGAGGCCGCGTGGACATACTGAGTGCACTTTCCAATTCAAGAGCCCAGACGATGCCGACAAAATCGTTGCCTGCCAAGTACCTTGCGCGCCCCCTGGCACAGCTGTTGTTGACCAGCCTGCTGTTCGCCGCCCTGCCCGCTCAGGCAGCGTCGGTGGCCGAACTGGAGGTGGGTGACCAGAGCGGCTTGACCCAGGCTCTGCTGGCGGCTGCGGGTGAGGATCAAGGGCTGCCTTATCGCCTCGACTGGCACCCTTTTGCGGCCGGCACTGCATTGCTGGAAGCCCTGAACGCTGCGGCAGTCGATGTCGGCGTAGTCGGCAATGCTCCGCCCGTCTTCGCCCAGGCCGGCGGCTTCGATGTGCGGGTGGTAGCCGCTGCCGAAGGCGCGCAGAACAACAACGCCCTGCTGGTTCAGGGCAACTCGTCGATTAGCCAGGTAGCCGAGCTCAAGGGCAAACGGATTGCCGTGGCCAAGGGCACCAGCGGTCACTATCTGCTGCTGGCAGCGCTTGCCCAGGCCGGGTTGCGCAGCAGCGACGTCGAGCTGGTCTACGCCAGCCCGGTCGATGCGCAAAACGCCTTCGCCAGCGGCAAGCTGGATGCTTGGGCGGTGTGGTATCCATTTGTCGGCCAGGCCACCTCGCGCGGTGCGCGCAAGCTGCTCGACGGCAGCCAATGGCCAGAAACCGGCCTCAACTTCACCGTCGCCAGCCTCGCCGCGCTGCAAGACCCGGTCAAGGCCGAGCTGCTTGGCGACTTCATCCAGCGCCTGGCGCGCGCGCAGGACTGGGCCACCGCGCATCCCGACGCCTGGGCCGCGCAACTGGCCACAGTCACCCGCCTGCCGTTGCCGTTGCTGCAGGAGATGCTCGCCAGCCAGCAGCTGCACTACGTGGCGCTGGACCCACGGGTGACCGACCTGCAGCAACGTCTGGCTGACCGCTTCACCGAGGCGCGCTTGCTGCCCCGCCCGATCAAGGTCGCCGAGGCCTTCGACGACCGCTACAACCCGCTGTTGCCCCACCGCCCCTGACCTGAACCCCGCGCAGCATGCCGCACTCGTCGGCAGGGCCGCGCTCATCTGGAGAAAAGCCATGCCCGCACTCGACCGCACTACCTTGCGTCGCCATGCCACCGGCCTGATCGGCATCGACGCCGAACGTTCGGCTGGCGGCTACACCCTGTTTGCGCCGCAGACCGCCGACGGCAACGTGTACCTGATCAACCTGCGCGGTGAGCAGGTACACCACTGGAAACTGCCGCAGCGGCCCGGCCGCGATGCGGTGATCCTGGCCAATGGCAACCTGGGCTACAACGGCAACCACCCAGACTCGGCTGAGCTGTTCGGCGGCTGGTCGGTCTGGCATGGCGGTGCCTTCAGCGAGGTTACGCCGGACGGCGAGGTGGTCTGGGAGTACACCGACCTGGCGCACCACCACGATGCCCAATGGCTGGCCAACGGCAACCTGCTCTACACCACCGCCGAGCCACTGCCGGCAGCGTTTGCGCAGCGCATCCAGGGCGGTATCCCCGGCAGCGAGGCCGCAGGCGGGGTGATCTATGGCGATGTGGTCAAGGAGGTCGACCGCAGCGGCACGCTGGTCTGGCAATGGCGCAGTTGGGAGCACCTGGCGCCGGAAGACTACCCGCTGCACGCCTGCTTTGAGCGCTATCACTGGCCGATGACCAACGCAGTTACTCCGGGCCGCGACGGCAAGGTCATTCTCAGCCTGCGCAGCGTGTCGGCGGTGATTGCCGTGGACAAGGCCAGCGACCGCGTGCTCTGGCGCCTGGGTCACGATGTGGTAGCCCAGCAGCACTGCCCAAGTGAACTTGAGGACGGGCGCATCCTGATCTTCGACAACGGCATCTCGCGGCCACACGTGTCGATGCCGCATTCGCGGGTCATCGAAGTCGACCCGCATACCCAGCGCATTGAATGGCAATACGCCGACAGCCCAGGCTATGCCTTCTTCACCCCGTTCATGGGCGGTGCCCAACGCCTGCATAACGGCAATACCTTGATCACCGAAGCCAACTTCGGCCGGCTGTTCGAGGTAACCCGCGCCGGCGAAGTGGTATGGGAATACATCAATCCGCACTTTGCCGCGTACCCGGACGCCGCCTCGCGTGCGTACCTGCCCGGTGAAAACAACGCGATCTTCCGCGCCCATCGCTATCAGGCCGCCGATATCCCCTGGCTGCGCGACTGAGCCAATACCCCCCAACCCTTGCGATCACGCTTACGCAAACCACGCGCAGCGAGAGGTGCCTCATCACTGGAGTTACCGATGAACCTGCGTTTTTCTCATCAGCGCCGCGCGTGCCTCTGGCCCCGGGTTATCCCCGGCCTGTTCGCGCTGGCGTGCAGCCCAAGCCATGCCGCAGAGCCGCTCGCAGCCTCGGCGCACGCCGACGACACGAGCCTGCAAACCGTTACCGTCAATGCCCGGCGCCGCGAGGAAGATGCGCAAAGCGTGCCCTCAGCGATGTCGGTGTTGTCAGCGCAGACCCTGCAGAACCAACGGTTGTACCGGCTGCAAGACCTGCAACAAGCCATGCCCAGCGTCAACGTCGCGTTCATGCATGCCCGTCAGTCGAGCCTGTCGATTCGCGGCCTGGGCAACAATCCGGCGAGCGACGGCCTCGAGGGCAGCGCCGGCATCTACCTCGACAACGTCTATCTCGGCCGACCAGGCATGGCCGTGTTCGACCTGCTCGACATCGAGCAGCTGGAGCTGCTGCGCGGCCCGCAAGGCACTTTGTTTGGCAAGAACACCACCGCCGGAGTGCTCAATATCAGCACTCGGCGGCCGACCTTCAGCCCCGAGGGCAGCGTCGCCACATCGATCGGCGAAGGCGGCTATCAGCAGACACACGCCAGCCTCGGCGGGCCATTGAGCAGCACCTTGGCAGGGCGCCTTTCGGCCTACCGCAGCGAAGAAAATGGCTACGTCGATAACCAGTTCAATGGTGAAACCCTGGGTGGCGGCACCCGCCAGGGCCTACGTGGGCAATTGCTGTTCGAACCCAACGACAGCTTCAACCTGCGCTGGATCGCCGACTACAACGAAGAAGACTCCAGCGCAGGCACGCGCTCGTTGTTCAGCACCGGGCCGACCATCAACGGCGTCAACCGCTATCAGCAGCGCGCAGCAGCCGTGGGCGCAACGTTGGCCGAGGGCCGTCGGGTCAATCTGGATGCCGAACAGAACGTGCGCGTATTTCAGGGCGGCAGCTCGCTGGAAGCCAACTGGACCCTGCCGGGTGATTACACCCTGACCTCGATCACCGCCTGGCGCTGGTGGGATTTCACCCCGCGCAACGATGACGAGCTGAACGTACCGGTGATGCGCAATGTCGGCCAGTCGGCGCGCGACCGCCAGTATTCGCAGGAGCTGCGCCTGGCCTCGCCGCGCGGGGAGTTGTTCGACTATGTAGCCGGGGCTTACTACATGCGCCAGGAAATGCGCAATGAAGTGTTCACCGACTACGGCCCGCTCGCCGACACCTGGAACGGCACGCCTCAAGGCGCCTTGAACGATGTCTCCAGCCTGGGTAAGGGACGCATCGATACCGACAGCTTTGCCTTGTTCGCCCAGGGCACCTGGCACCTGACGCCGCGTCTGGACCTGAGCGCCGGTCTGCGCGGCACTTATGAGGTCAAGCAGGCGCGGGTCAACCGTTTTGCGCCCAGCGGCGGCGCATCGGTGACGGGTGCTGCTGCCAACGTGCGCGCGGCGCGGCTGGGTGCTTACGACTCGGGCGACCTTGGCCTGTACAGTTTCAGCCCCTCGGCGCTGGTCAGCCTCGCCTACCACTTCAATGATCAGGTGATGGGCTACGCATCGTTGTCCCACGGCGAGAAGTCCGGCGGGGTCAACCTCAGCGTCGCCAGCGCGCCGGTGGCCGGCGCCGACTCGCTGTTGATTGGCAGCGAACGCGCCAACGATGCCGAGCTTGGTCTCAAGAGCAGCCTGTTCGATCAGCGCCTGCTGCTCAATGCCAACCTGTTCTGGACTGAGGTGCATGGCTACCAGACCAACGCCTACGATGATGCCAACCTCACCAGCTACCTGACCAACGCCGGAGCGGTGCGCAGCCGCGGGCTGGAGCTTGAGTCGACGTTGCTGCCGATCCGCGGTCTGACCTTGAACCTCAACGGCTCGTGGAACGACGTGCGCTATCGCGACTACGTCGACGCGCCCTGCCCGGCTGAGGTCGCCTTGCAACCGGGCGCACCGGCCTCCTGTGATCTGAGCGGGCACGCGGTGGTCGGCGCCTCGAAGTGGATCTTCAATGCCAACGGCGCCTATGAATGGCAGGCCGGGATGTTGCGGCCTTACGTCAATGCCAGCTATGCATTCCGCTCGCACGCGGTCGGCACGGTGGATGACTCGCGCTTTGCGCAGTTGCCCAGTTATGCGGTGGTCAATCTTTCGGCGGGCGTGCGCGGCGACCTCGGCGACGGCCAGTGGGACCTGTCACTGTGGCTGCGCAATGCCGGCAACAAGACCTACTACAGCACCTTGTGGAACTCACCCAACGGTGCCTACACCGGGGTGTTGGGAACACCCCGCACACTTGGCGTCACTGGCCGCTACGACTTCTGAGCAACCGTCGCCACCTGCAGCGGGATACGCACGTTGAAGGTGGTGCCTTTGCCCGCAGTCGACTCGACCTCGATGGTGATCGAGCATTTCACGCTGGTGTGATGCATCGCATCACAATAGACCATATCCACCGGGTACGACGCCAACAGCGCCTTTCGCGACACTAGGCCGCTCCTACACGTGCGCGTCAGCGCGGCTGCCACCGGTCGGCCTAGTATTAGTCTGCTTGCTTAGTACCCACAATATGACTAATAGTTTGGTATTGCCATCGGAGGCACCAGCATGCGCGCACGTTTTGTCGTGGTTTCGGCTTTACCGATCAAGGAATATCACTACCGCAGAGCGGTAGGATTTTGTACCGCGCCGTCGTGCAACGGCTTTGACTTGTATGACACTGTCGCCAAGTTGCGTTTGACCCCCACCTACGCCAAGCGCGCAGACGCCCAGGCGGAATGCGCCAGGCGCAACGAAACCGCCTGCGCTTGAGCCATTCAGGCCATCAGGGCAGGCAGCGCACGGGCCATCAAGGCTGAAGCGCTGGGGCTGAGTTGAGTCTTATTAAGCGCAACGCGCTTGACCCATTTGCAGGCGACAATCTCGTTGCCGGGTGCGGGTTTGGCACCTTCGAACAATTGCGTGGTGAAGATGTGATGGAGCACGCTGCCCTCTTCCAAGGTGCATAATTCCAGCAGTGCTTCGCAGTCGAGCCCAGTCTCCTCGCTCATCTCCCTTGCAGCCGCCTGAACCGGTAGCTCGCCCTGCTCGATCGCGCCGCCAGGAAAATTCCATTTGCCTCCCGACTTGCGCACTAAAAGCACATTGCCTTCACGCAGGCAAATGACCGTGGCGCGGGCGCGAAGCTTAGCGGAGCCTGGCACAGGCCCCTCCAGCTTGGAGCAAATCGGTGAATGAAGCGGCTGAATCAATCATGGCAAAAACCCATCATGTAGATGGCCTATTGAGTCAGTTGTAGCTCAATTGGTTCGGCTCGTATGACTCAGCACCTTCATCTGCTCTGCGCAGCATGCAGACCTGCGACGTAACCGAAGGTCATGGCCGGCCCGAGGTTGATCCCGCCTGACGGATACATGCCGCCCATGATGCTGGCCATATCGCTGCCCACTGCATACAGACCTGCAATAGCCACGCCTGCGCTGTTCAGCACCTGCGCGTTGCCGTTGGTTTTCAACCCGGCAAAGGTGCCGAAGCTGCCAGGGCGGACCTTGACCGCATAGAACGGGCCATGCTCGATCGGTGCCACGCACGGGTTGCCCTTTGTCACCAGCGGGTCACCCTGCTTGCGGTTATAGGCACTAAGCCCACGGCCAAACTCCGGGTCCTCACCCTTGCGGGCATGTTCATTGAAGCTGCGCACGGTTTCGAGCAAGCCTGCCGGGTCGATCCCGCAGGCTTGCGCCAGCCCCTCGAGGGTGGCGCAGCGTTGCAGATAGCCGCTGCGCACCGACGGCCCAACCGGCAGTGGGAACGGCCGCGAATGGCCAAGACCGAAGCGGCGCTGGAAGCGATGATCGCAAATCAGCCAGGACGCAACCTCCTCACCTGCTGGCGCGGCAGCCACCATGGCTGCGGTGTAGTCGTAGTAACCGTCAGCCTCATTGACGAAGCGCTTGCCGTTGGACAGCACGCCGATCAATCCCGGCTTGGCCCGGTCGATGATATGCGGGAAGTGGCCACTGCTGCCGTCCGCATGGCGCACCAGCGACACCGGCGCCCAGGCTGCCGCTGAAGCAACATCGAGTTCGAGCACGCCACCCACCGCCTCGCCCAGCGAAATACCATCGCCGCTGCACTGAACCGGCGGCAGGGCCAGGTGATCTTCAGGGGCCGATGTGCGCGGGAACAGCGCTTGCCGGCGCTGCAGATCGTTGGGGAAGCCACCGGCAGCCAGCACCACCCCGCACCGCGCATGAATCTCGGTGGGCCCAGCAGGCGTCTCGACCAGCGCGCCGATCACTCTGCCCTGCTCCTGCAGCAAGCGCTGCGCCGGCGCCGACTCGATCAGCGTCACGCCCAGGTCTTCGGCTGACTTGGCCAGCCGGCCCACCAGTGCCACGCCATTGACCAGGTGCATGGCCCGGCCATGCACGGCCAGGTCGCGCAGGTGCCGGAGCATACGCTTGCTGACGTGCAGCAGTGACTTGAACGAGCGGGTCATGCTGAGGAAAGCCGACAGGTCAGCACCGGCCATGATCGGCATGCCCATGAACGAGGTCTCGCGCATGGTCGTGCGCATGCGCTTGATCAGCGGGCCCATGGCGCGCGCGTCATACGGGGCGGCGATCACCTGATGTCCCTGAGTCGCCGCGCCCGGCAAGTGCCCGTGAATATCCGGGATGCCATTGCCATCGGCCCATTGCAGCGCAGTGTTCTCTTCAAAAAACGCGACCATCTTCGGCGCATTGTCGAGAAACGCATCCACCCGCTCCGCGTTGTAGCGGTCGCCGAGCTGGTGTTTGAGGTAAGTGCGTGGTTGTTGCGGGTCCTCATGGATACCGGCGCGTTTGGCCAGCGGATTGCCTGGCACCCACAACCAGCCACCGGACCACGCCGTAGCGCCGCCAAAGGATGAGTGTTTCTCTACAACAATGACCTTCAGCCCCTGCGCCGCAGCAGTGACTGCCGCCGCCAGCCCGGAGGCTCCCGAACCAATCACCAGCAGGTCGCAGTCCAGACGTCGCATGCTCATGCCTGGCCCCCCGGAGTGAGGCTTAGAGCGGTCAGGCCTGGGCTCATCAAGGCTGGCGAGCCTGGTATCAACTGCCGGATCTCTGCCACCGCGGCGATCAGCGCCGGCGCGATCTGGTGCAGCCGTGCCTCGCCAAGGCGAAAGACCGGCCCGGCAACGCTGACCACGCCGATCACCTCGTGGGTGACCGGATGATGCAATGCCACTGCGATGGCCGACATCCAGTCGGCAAAGGTCTGTACAGCCAGCGCGTATCCTTGCTCGCGCGCGGCCTGAATATTGGTCAGCAGCGCTTCCACCGTCTGTGGTGCGTTCGGACCATAATTCTGCACTTGCCCCAGGCCCTGCCTGAGAATCAGGGCCAGGGCCTGCTTGTCGGTCATGCTCGCCAACCACGCATAGCCACTGGCTGAACAGGACAGCCTGGCCTCCATGCCCATGTCCGGGTCATAGCGCAGCCCGGAACGTGCGCCTTGCGCACGGGCAACCCAGGTCAGGCGCTGCTCGTCCACCACCGACAGCCGCACCAGCTCGCCGACCTCGGCCGCAAGCCGGTTGAGCACCGGTTGCACAGCATCGATCGTGCCGTCGGCGGCCAGGTGAGTAAACGCCAGCGCCTGCAGTTTGGAGGTCAGCACATAAGTGCCGCGCTCGTGCTCCTGCCGGGCATAGCCGGTGTCGCACAAAGTGCTCAGCAGCCTGTGGGTGGCGCTGCGGGGGATCTGCAGTTGCTCGGAAATGTCCGTCAGCGAGCTGCCTTCGGCGCTGCTGGCGAGCAGTTCCAGCACCGCAAGCCCGCGATCGAAGAGGCCTGCGTAGGGTGATTCTGCGGTGCTTGCGACGTTGCTCATCAAGGTCTCCTGGTCCCGAGCTACATAAGACAGCCCAAATGGGTGTTCTGTGACTGGAAAACTATTCCAGCAATGCAGGAGGGTCAATCAAAGGGCAGCGTTAAGCGGATTAATGAGGGCGATTATCGAACGAAAGCGCCGCTTGGGCGCGCTTTTCAGGTAGTCCTCAGGGAAGAATTTGATTACAACTGGAACTCGATTCTAACCGGCGCACACCAGACCAGCGCCGCTACACAATTAGAGAGCCAAGCATGAGCGACCAGATATTCTCCCTTGCTGCCCTGACCGTACTTGAGCTGTCCCCGCCCGATATGGTCGAGGTTGCAGCGCGCGCCGGCTATAGCCATGTGGGCCTGCGCCTGGAGCCTGCAACCCCTGAAGAGCACCACTTCCCGCTGGTAGCCGATGCGCAGTTACGGCGCCAGACCCTTCAGCGCCTGCGCGACACCGGGACCAAGGTGCTGGATATCGAGATCCTGCGGCTCAAGCCAGACACCCAGGTGCAGGCGTTTCTGCCCGTGCTGGAGGCCGGCGCCGAATTTGAAGCAAGCGACCTGCTGATTGCCGGCAACGATCCGGACCCAGTGCGCACGGCCGACAATTTCGCCGCGCTTTGCGAGCTGGCCCTACCCTTCGGTATCCATGTCAATCTGGAGTTCATGCCCTGGACCGATGTGCGCAACCTGGCCGAGGCCTGGCACATCGTCGAGCAGGCTGGACGCAGCAACGGCGCGGTGTTGGTCGATGCCTTCCACTTCGATCGCTCAGGCTCGTCGCTGCAAGCACTCGCTGCCGCCAGCGCAACTGCGCCGCAGCGCCTGCGCTACGCCCAGCTGTGCGACGTGGTGGGCCCACGGCCTGCGGAGATGGCCGAGATCCTGCGCCAGGCTCGCCAGGAACGACGCTTCCCAGGGGATGGCGATTGTGACCTGCACGGTTTGCTCAAGGCACTGCCGAGCGGTATTCCGCTGAGCCTGGAGATCCCCACCCGGCAACTGATGGAGCAAGGCGTCAGTCCCTATGACCGCGCCAGACTGGCATTGGACAAGGCACGCGAGGTGCTCGCCAGCCTGCGCTGAAATTGACGCCAAGCCTGGGCTGCCGGCGGTCAACGCTTACTACGAGCGGTTGAGCACGCGGGAAGGTTTTCGCTCGCATGGGCGTAACGGCACGCCGTGATCCTGCCCTGCACTCACTGCGCGGATGGTACCGCAGCCCGCGCGTGGTGCAGCAGGTTGGTCAGGTGCAGGCGCATGGCTGCACGCGCTACGTCGGCGTCCTTGCGGGCAATCGCAGCGTAGATCTGCTCACGTTCGCGCACTTGCAGCGTGCGCAACTCGCTCTCTACCGCCCGCGCTGGCGGCGCAGCACTCATCAAGGTGCTGCCGACATGGTTCATGGCATCGATGAAGAAGCTGTTGCCGGTGCACAGGGCGATCTGCAAGTCGAATTCAAAGTCGATACGGGTGCTCTGCGCACCTAGCTGCTGCAGGTCATTGGCTTCGTCCAGGGCGGCGCGAATCGTCGCCAACTGACGAGGACTCGCGCACTGGGCGGCGATCGCAGCAGCCTCCACTTCAAGGCTCAAACGCAGTTCGATGATCGCTACGACATCGTAAGCACTGCCCTGCTGTGGCTTGCTTTCGTGAAACTGGGCAGGTCGCATACTGTCGACGACAAAAGTGCCGATGCCACGGCGAGTTTCTACCAGGCCCTCGGCCTGCAACCGCGACATCGCTTCGCGGACCACCGTGCGGCTGACTTTGCGCTGTTCGGTGAACGCCTGTTCGGTGGGCAGTTTGCTACCCGGCGGCAGCTCGCCGGCGAGGATCTGCCGGGAAAGGTCAATTACCAGTTGCTGGGCCAGGCTCACGCGTCGGTCAGGGGCAGCAGGGGCCATTGCTTGGATCCATTGAAATCAGACGATGGCAGCATTATACCCGCTGCTTTGCCGTGGAAACCCTTTATAATGGCGATTGTTCACACACGAGCAGAACAATGCCGGATCAAACTTCAACCGCCCCGCAAAAGCCACGCCGCCTAGCCGAGTCGCTGGTCGAACGCTTCGCTCAGCGCATGCGCGACGGCACCCTCAAACGTGGCGACAAATTGCCCACCGAAGCCTCCATCATGGCCAGCGAAGGCGTCAGCCGTTCGGTGGTGCGCGAAGCCTTGTCGCGGATGCAGGCGGCCGGTCTGGTCGATACCCAGCACGGTGTCGGCACTTTTGTCCTCGACATGCCGGCGCCCGAAGGTTTCAACGTCGGGCCCGCCACCATCGTCCTGTTGACCGATGTGCTCGATCTGCTCGAGTTCCGCCTGAGCCTTGAAGTGCAAGCCGCCGGCATGGCTGCCGAGCGCGCGTCGGCGCAAGCGCTGGAGGAGTTGCAGCAGGCGTTGCAGGCGTTGCTGCAGGGGCCGGAGAAGTCAGGCAGCACCACCAATGCCGATTTTCAGTTCCACCTGAAAATCGCCAAGGCGGCAGGCAACCATTACCTGATCGACATCATGAAACACCTGGGCACCAAGATGATCCCGCGCACCCGGATGAACTCCGCTTACACCGGGCAGAGCAACCGCAGCACCTACCTGGCCGGGATCAACGCCGAACATCAGCAGATCTTCGACGCGATTGCCAGCCGCCAGGTGGATGCCGCGCGCGCGGCGATGTTCCTGCACCTGAGCAACAGCCGCATGCGCCTGCGCGAGGCGCAGCAGGTTCAGGCGTTCTACAGCGAGTAAGCAGATATCGGCTCAGGGCTGCGCCGGCGCGGGCTCGACATCCTGAAACGCCAGCCCGTCGCTGTCTTTGACCTGCCACGGGTTGGTGCCGCCGGTTTCACTAAAGCGGATGGTGTCAAAACGTGAGTCCTTCAAACCATCGATTCTGGCCAGCGCGGGACCACTGAAGCGGACCCGTTCGAAGCTCAAGCTCTGGTGATAGGCACCATGCTGGCTGTCGCCCTTGACCTCGATTGCCGCCAGTTGCGCGTTTTCGACACTGACATCACTGACCCGCACATCCCGGAACTGCCCGGCGATGGTCGAGCGCTGGTAGTCGAGTTTGGCGTTTGGGTCGTGGTAATCAAGGGTGAAAATGAACGCCTGCTTGACCGTGTTGCGTATCGCCGAATCGCGGAAGGTGACATTGCGCGCGCCGCCGCCCATGAAGTTGGTGCTCTTCATGCGCAGCCCGGCGTCGGTGCCATCGGAGACATTGTCCTCGGCGAGGATGTTCTCGATCCAGGCGCCGGTGTGACTGCCGGCGACGACCATGCCATGGCCCTGGCGGAAGAAGTTGTTGAAGATCCAGGCATCCTGCTGGGCCTTCTGCTTGACTGCTTCGGCACCCGTGCCGGCCGCGAAGTTGACGCAGTCATCGCCGGTATCGAAGAAGTTGTTGAACACCATCGCCCCACGGCTGTTGGCGAACTCGATGCCGTCGCCGTTGTTGGCGTCGTAGGTCTTGTGCGTGGTGTTGGCCAGCACCACGTTCTCGGTTTCCAGGTTCATGATGCCGTGGTAAGCCGGGTTGAGCACGGTGAAGCCGCCATAAAAGACGTTTTTCACATCACGCAGGGTGATCAGCGACGAGCGCATCTGGCCGTAGGCGTCCTTGACGTTCATGCCTTCGGCCACGGCGCGCTCGACCTGAGCCTTGGCCAGCAGCCCGTCGAGCATATAGCGGGTATTGTCGCTGGCCAGATACACCCGTAACGGCTGGCCGCGCTCATCGATGGCGTCGGCCTTGCGCTTCCAGCCGTTGCCGTCGATGGTGCCCTTGCCGACGATACGGATGTTTTCAAAGGCCTGGTGCTGGCGCGGATCACGTGGCAAGGCATTGATCAACGAGGCCGGGCGCACCGTGGTCGAATACGGGTACTGGATGTAACCCTCACGCGGGTAGTCTTCGGCGCGCTCGGAGCCGAGCAAGGTCGCGCCTTCGGCGATCTCCAGGGTCATGTTGCTCTTCAGGTACAGGGCGCCGCTCTTGTAGGTGCCCTTGGGCAGCAGCACCTTGCAGCCGACCGTGCAAGCATCGATGGCGCGCTGGATAGCGGCGGTATCAAGGCTGCTGCCATCGCCTTTGGCACCGTGTTTCTTCACATCGAACAACGCCGGCACGGCGGTGGTACGTTGCACAACCACCGGGCTGTCGCCTGACTCCTTGCCGTCGCGCCCCACTGATCGCACGCTGAAGCGGTATTCGGTATCGGGTTTGAGACCGTTGGCGGTAAAGCTGTGGATGGCGATGCGGTGGTGGAAGTTGCGCGTGTCCTGCTGGTAGAAGCGGTCGATGTAGGGCTTGGCGGGCGACACCTGGTCGTTGTTGGCGTTGCTGCTGCCGAGCAACTGACCATTGGCGTAGACGTGGTAGTCGCTGATGTCGGCATGACCGGCGGGTTTTTCCCAGACCAGAATGATCTGCTGGTCGTCGTAGGCCAGAGTCGGCACCTGGACCTTGCTCGGCGCTTCCAGCGCCCATAGCGGCAGGCTGCAGCCCAGGCTCAGTGCGGCGAGGACCGCTTGCGCCAAGTGCTGTTTGCGGACAACGGCAATGCGTACGTACGGCATGTTTTTATCTTCCTTGTTTTTTCGTATTCAAGATTTTTGGGGCTGCTTCGCAGCCCTTCGCGGGTGAACCCGCTCCTACAGGGTTCACCGCAGTCCTTGTGGGAGCGGGTTCACCCGCGAAGGGCCGCAAGGCGGCCCCAGAGATTTCAGGCAACTGCAGGGCGAGCTGACTCAGCACTGAAATCGCGGCTGGCCTGCACCAGCATGCGGGTGTACTCATGGCTGGCGAGGTCCTGGCTCAGGGCCTGGCTGTCGAGGCGCTCGACGATGCGCCCTTGTTGCATCACCGCGACCTTGTCGCACAGGTGGCTGACCACACCGAGGTCGTGGGTGACCATCAGGTAGGTGAGTTTCTCGCGCTGGCGCAGGTCGGCCAGCAAGTTGAGAATCTCGGCCTGTACCGAGACGTCCAGCGCCGAGGTCGGCTCATCCAGCAACAGTACCCGCGGCTGCAGAATCAGCGCGCGGGCAATCGCCACGCGCTGGCGCTGGCCACCCGATAACTGATGCGGGTAGCGATAGCGAAAGCTGTCGTTGAGGCCGACCTTGAGCAGGATGTCGTTGATGCGATCATCACGCTCGCCGATGCCATGAATGGTCAGCGGTTCGCGCAGCGCGGTATCGATGGTGTGGCGCGGGTGCAGCGAACCGTACGGATCCTGGAACACCATCTGGACCTTGCGAAAGTGATCCTTGGGGATCTTCTGCTGCAAGGGCACACCGGCAATGCTCAGCGCCCCGCTCCAGTGCCGATACTGCCCGGCCAGGCAGCGCAGCACGGTGGTCTTGCCGGAGCCGGACTCGCCGACCAGGCCGAACGACTGGCCGTCCTCGACGGTCAGGTTGACGTCATGCAGCACCTGGTTGACGGCAGCGCCGACGCCAAAGCTGAGGTTCAATGCGTGTGCTTGGATCATGGACATGGGCAGTTACCTCAGCAGGTGAGCCAGAGCGGGTCGCGTTGCAGGACCGGCAAGCGCGGGCGACGGTTGTCCATGCTCGGCAAGGCTGCCAGCAGGCCACGGGTATAAGGGTGTTCGGCGTACTGCAGGTCACACGCGGCAAGTGACTCGACCACCCGCCCGGCGTACATCACCAGCACCCGATCGCAGTAGTTGCGCACCAGGTTGAGGTCGTGGCTGACGAAAATCAGGCCCATCTGCTGCTCGACCACCAGCTCTTCAAGCACGCTGAGCACCTGTTGGCGTACCGAGACGTCCAGCGCCGAGGTCGGCTCGTCGGCGATGATCACTTCCGGGTTGGTGATCACCATCATGGCGATCATGATGCGCTGGCCCATGCCTCCGCTGACTTCGTGCGGGTACAGGTTGTAGACGCGCTTGGGGTCACGGATATGGACTTTTTCGAGCATCAGCATGACCCGCTCACGGGCCTCGCTGCGGCTGGCCTTGTGGTGCGCCAGGTAGGCTTCGGCGATCTGCTCGCCGACCTTGACCACCGGATTGAGCGAGTATTTGGGGTCTTGCATGATCATCGAAATGCGCTGACCACGGATCTTCTGCATGGCCTTTTCACTGGCGCTGAGCAGGTCGACATCGCCGAACTGCAGGGCCTTGGCGGTGATCTGGGTGCTGCCTGGGTGCAGCTTGAGCAGGCTGCGGCCAACCGTGGACTTGCCCGAGCCGGACTCACCAACAATCGCCAGCTTCTCGCGGCCCAGGGTGAACGACACATCGCGCACCGCGTGCATTTCTTTCTTGCCATTGACGAAGCGCACATTGAGCGAATCGACATTGAGTTTGAGCGTCGACATAAAGCCTCCAGTTACTCGCTACGCGGGTCGAGAATGTCCCGCAGGCCATCGCCCAACAGGTTGAACGCCAGGCTCACCAGCATGATCGCGGCGCCCGGTACGGCTACCAGCCACCAGCACTCGAGCATGTAGCGGCGCCCGGTCGAAATCATCGCGCCCCACTCCGGCAGCGGCGCCTGCGCGCCGAGGCCGAGAAAGCCCAGCGCTGCGGCGGTGAGGATGATCCCGGCCATGTTCATGGTCAGGCGGATGATCACCGACGACATGCACATCGGCACGATGTGCCGGAGGATGATCCGCGTCGATGACGCGCCCTGCAGCTCGACGGCAACAACAAAGTCAGCCTTGCGCAGCGACAGGGTTTCAGCCCGCGCCAGACGCGCGATTGGCGGCCACGACGTCAGGGCGATCGCCACCACCGCATGCTCCAGGCCAGGGCCGAGGGCCGCAATGAACGCCAGCGCCAGAACCAGGCTGGGGAACGAGATGAAGATGTCGGTGATGCGCATGAACACCGTATCGACGATGCCGCCGAAGTAACCGGAGACGGTGCCGATGAACAACCCGATCGGGCCGACGATGATGGTCACCAGGGCAATGATGTAGAGGGTGATCCGGGCGCCATAGACCAGCCGGCTGAAGATGTCGCGGCCGTACTCGTCAGTGCCGAACCAGTGCGCCGCACCCGGTGCCTGCAAGGCATTGGCAAGGTTTTGCACGACCGGGTCGTGGGTGGCGATCCACGGTGCGAACGCAGCCACTACGACCAGCAGCAGCGCGACCAGCAGACCAGCCAGGGTCATCGGGTTGCGCAGCAGGTGGCGCAGCACGCGCAGGCTGCTTTTGTAGAAGGCGTCAAGGCTGGACGCCGGGGTGTTGTCGGCCTGCCGTTTGGCAGCGGTTTCAGTGGTAGAGATGTTGGCTATCATCGGCATGCTCTCTCGGTGCAATCATGGCCCGGCAGGACACTCGCAGGCGTCCCGGCGGGGTTCAGCGTTGCTTGTAGACGCCCAGGTAACGGGTCGCCTCGGCGTCGTCGCCGGTGAAGCCCTTGACGTCGGCCGCGCTGACCGCGGTGTCGGTCATCTGCGAGATCATCATGATCGGCCCGACCTGCTTGTCGTACAGGGTCTGCGCCTGGTGGTAGAGCTTGAGACGCTGGTCGGCGTCGCGCTCGACCCCGGCTCGATCGATCAGCTCGTTGAGCTGCTGGTTGAAGAACGATGCGCGCCAGCCCTGGAAGTTAGGCAGGCCGGCGGCGTCACTGTTGTCGGGGTTGTAGACGAAGGTGCGCAGGCTGAAGTACGGGTGCGGGTAACGCTCGGCACCGCGTGCGACGATCATCTCGAAGTTGCGCGCGCGCATGGCGCCGTACACCTGGTTGCCGGTGCCGGTGACGATGGTGGCCTTGATCCCGCCCTCGGCCAGGGTCGCCTGCATACGTGCGGCAATGTCGATGAACGGCGGCTCGGACAAGGTCCGAATGGTCGTATTGAAGCCGTTCGGGTAGCCCGCTTCGGCGAGCAGCGCCTTGGCCTTGGCGACGTTCATGGTGTAGCCAGGGTCAGGCAGGCGGGCAGCCAGGCCCAGCTGCATCGGTTGCTGGTTGAGGGTGCCGTAGTGCGGCATGACCTGCTGGTCGATGCCCTGATAGTCGATCAGGTTGCGCACCGCTTCGCGCACTTGCTGTTTGGCGAACTCGGGCTGTTTCATGCTCATCGCCACGTAGTACATGGTGCCGCGCTGCAGCGCCTGGACCTGCAACGCATCCGAGCGCTCGATTGCCTTGATATCCGGCGCAGCCATGCCGTAGGCCAGGTCGAGGTCACCGCGCTCGAGCATCAGGCGCAGCGACTGCGATTCGGTCATGTGCCGCACCAGCACGCGCTTCATCTTCGCCGGCCCGGCCCAGTAACCGTCGAAGCGGGTCATCACCAGGCTGTCATTGGCGCTCCATTTGCTCAATGTGAACGGGCCGCTGCCAGCTTCGTTGGTGACCAGCCAGGCAGCACCGAGGTCGCCGTTTTTCTCGTGTTGCAGGGCCTGCTTGCGGTCTACGACGACCGCGCTAGGCGAAATCGCCAGCGAGTCGATCACCAGCAAAGGATCGGTCGGCTGCGGCAGATCGATCACCAGCGTGTGCGCGTCGGTGGCACGGATAGACGCCTGAATGTTGTCGAGGTTGTAGCCGTAGGCCTTCCAGGTGGTGGCCAGGCCGAAGTTGAGCTTCATCACCCGATACAGCGACCAGGCCACGTCTTCAGCGGTCAGCGGGTTACCGGAGTGGAACTTGACGTCGCTGCGCAGCTTGAAGGTGATCTGCTTGCCGTCTTCACTCACCGTCCAGCTTTCAGCCAGTTGCGGCACGTGCCGCTCGGGGTTGCCGTTGTCGCGCTTGACCAAGGTGTCGTAGAGGTTGGCGTTGATCCCGGAAGCGTCCAGGCCAGGCGCGTTGGCCGGGTCGATGGAGAACAGGTTGACCATGCTCATGCCGACGATCAACTGGTCGGCGGGGGTTTTCGCCTGGGCTGCCAGCATCGGGCTCAGCGCCAGGATCGCGCCGAACAGGCTGTTGCGCAGGGTCGGAAATACAATATTCATGGGGCATCCTTTTTATAGTTATGGGTTCGCGCTTGCCGCGCAGGCTTAGCGGGTCCTTGGATCGAACACCTTGTACAGCGCGTCGCTGATCAGGTTGAGGGCAACGAAGATCAAGCCAATCACCAGCACACAGCCCATCACCGCATTCATGTCGCCGAGCATCAGGCTGCTGGTCAGGTACTGGCCGAAGCCCGGCCAGGCAAACACCGTCTCGATCAGCACCGCGCCTTCGAGCAATGAGCCGTAGGCCAGTGCGACCACGGTCAGCAACTGCACGAGGATGTTGCGAAAGGCATGGCCCCAGACCACCTGACGGCGCGACAGGCCCTTGACCCGGGCGGTGATGATGTACTCCTGAGACAGCTGCTCGAGCATGAAGCTGCGAGTCATGCGGCTGATGTAGGCCACCGAGTTGAGGCCCAGGATCAGCGCCGGCAGGACGATATGCCGCAGCGCGCTGGTGAAGGCTTCCCAGTCGCGGGCCAGGGCGGTGTCGATCAGCAGCAGGCCGGTGACGTCCGGCACCATGCCGTCGTAGGCAAGATCGATCCGCCCTGCTCCGCCAGCCCAGCCGAGCCAGGCGTAGAACACCAGCAGGCCCATCATGCCGACCCAGAAGATCGGCGTGGAGTAACCGAACAGAGTGATTACCCGCGCCAGGTGATCGCCCATACGCCCCTGATTGCTGGCAGCGACAACGCCCAGTGGCAGGCCGATGAGGATGCCGAACAGGATCGCCAGGGTGGCCAGTTCGATGGTCGCCGGGAACACCCGTTTGATGTCTTCCAGCACCGGGTGACCGGTCAGCAGGGCGTTGCCGAAATCACCGTGCAGGAGGTCGTTGAGGTACATGCCGAACTGGGTCCAGATCGGCTGATCCAGACCCATCGCCCGATAGACCTGGTCATAGGTGGAGCTGTCGGCGTCTGGACCGACCACGGCCAGCACCGGGTCCAGCGGCATTACCCGACCAATGAAGAAGGTCAGCGCCAGCAAACCGAGCAGGGTCACCAGCACCGTACTCGCCCGGCGGGCAGTACCGGACGCGCGCGCGCCCAGCACAGAGGCAGTCGAAACAAACATAACAGGCTCCTGAAAAAGCGTTTACCAATCACCGGCCGGCCTGGGGCGGTGCGCCCCGGCTCGACTCAACGCGACTTGTAGACGTCCTTGTAACGGGTGGTGGCCGCGGTATGGCCCTGGTAATCCTGAACATCGTGGTAAAGCACCACGGTGTCGGTCATTTGCGACACGGGCAGGATCGCCCCCACCTGCTCGTCGAGGGTGGCCTGGATCTGCTGGTACTGGGCCTGTTGCCGGGCTTTGTCGGGTTCGACTTCGGCTTGCTCGATCAGGCTGTTCAACTCAGGGCTGTAGAACGACGTACGCCAGCCCTGGAAATTGCTCAGTTTGGCTTCGTCGCGGTTGTCCGGGTTGTACACCAGGGTGCGTAGGCTTGAATGCGGATGGCGCTCGGCCCCGCCGCCGCCACGCCCGACCAGGATGTCGAAGCTGCGCTCACGCATGGCGCCGTAGATCTGGTTACCGGTGCCGGTGACGATGGTTGCCTGGATGCCGGCCTGGGCCAGGGTCGCTTGCAGGCTGGAGGCAATGTTGATGAACGGCGGCTCGGTGAGGACACGAATGGTGGTCTTGAAGCCGTTCGGGTAACCGGCGTCAGCCAACAGCTGTTTCGCCTCGGCGACGTTCAAGGTGTAGCCCGGATCATCCAGCCGCGCCGGCAAGCCGAGCGGCAGCGGGCGCTGGTTGAGCTGGCCGTAGTGCGGCATGACCGTCTGGTTGATGCCCTGATAGTCGATCAGCGAGCGCACTGCCTTGCGTACACGGGCATCGTCATAGGGTTTGTTCTTGACGCTCAGTGCCACGTAGTAAAGGGTGCCGCGCTGGACGGTCTGGGTGCGAACCTTGTCGGACTTTTCCAGTGCTTCGATATCCGGTGCTGACATGCCCTTGGCCAGATCCAGATCACCGCGCTCGACCATCAGGCGCAGCGACTGCGATTCGGTCATGTTGCGCATGACGATGCGCTTGAGCTTGGCCGGGCCACCCCAGTAACCGTCGAAGCGGGTCATCAGGATCACATCGTTGGCGCGCCAGTCATTGAGAATGAACGGGCCGCTGCCGGCCGCATGAGTGGTCAGCCAGGCGCCGCCCATGTCATTGCCTTTCTGGTGCTGCTGGACCACTTTGCGGTCGAGGATGAAGGCGCTGGGCGAAGTGGCCAGGGTGTTGAGCACCAGCATCGGGTCGGTCGGGCGTGGCAGTTCGAGGACGAAGGTATGCTCGTCGCTGGCGCGCAGGTACTGCTCGGCGTTGCCGGCATTGAAACCATAGGCCTTCCAGGTCGACGCCAGGGCCAGGTTGAGCTTGAGCACGCGCTGCAGCGACCAGGCTACGTCTTCGGCGCTGAGGGCGTTGCCGGACTGGAATTTGACGTCCTTGCGCAGGTTGAAGGTAAGGGTCTTGCGGTCTGCGCTGACCTGCCAGCTTTCGGCCAGGGCCGGCAGCAGCTGGTCGGGTTGTTTGACATCCTGCACCAGCAGCATGTCGTACAGGTTGGCATTGACCTCGGAAACATCCAGCCCGGTCGCCGCAGCGGGGTCGAGCGAGAGCAGGTTGATCATGCTCATGCCGACGATCAACTGATCGGCCGGGGTCTTGGCGAATGCTGCAGGGACCGAGGTGAGTGCCAGCGACGCGGCAAACACCCCTGCCCAGAATGTGGGGAGTACGTTCATGTGAGATAGCCTTTTTATAGTTATTGGACTCTCGGGCGGCACGCGATGGCGCGTGCCGCCATGCACGAATCAGAAGCTGTGCAGGGTATTGGTCTCGACGTAGTCGAAGTCGATCTCCTCGCCCAAGCCCGGCAGGTCGGACAAGTGCACGAAGCCGTCCTGGTCCATCGGGTCGACCAGGCGCTTGAGGTAGGCCGGGACGTCGTCGTACTCGAGGAACGGGTGCAGCAGGCCGCGCTCGTACCAGCTGCAGTTCTTGATGGCGCCGACCACCGCAAGGTTGGCCGCGCCGTTGCCGTGGATCTCGCAGTCCATGCCAAACGCTTCGGCCATGTGCGCAACCTTCAGGCACGGGGCGATCCCGCCGACACCGGCAACCCCGGCGCGGAGAATGTCACAGACATCGTTCTTGACCCAGCTGGCGCGGCTCAGGTGCTTGCCGCCCAGGCTTTCCGGGCCAAGGATAGGGATGTCCAGCTGCCCCGCCAGCCAGGCATAGGACTCGGCCGAGTCTTCCATCATTGGCTCTTCGAACCAGGCGAAGTCGAGCTTCTCCAGCGCGCGGCCAACGGTCAGCGCTTCGGTCCGGCTGTACCAGTGGTAGCCATCGATCATCAACGCGATGTCCGGGCCAACCGCCTCACGCACCGCCGCGCAGGCCTTGATATCCATGCTCACGCTCGGCGCGAACGACACCGGCGGCATCCAGGTGTGCAGCTTGATTGCCTTGTAGCCACGCTTGACCAGGGTTTCGGCGAAGCGGCCGTACTCTTCCGGGGTCGACAGCCCACCTTCGAGCTCATCGCCACACATGGTTGAACCGTACGCCGGAACCTTGTCGCGAAAGCCACCGATCAGCTTGTGCACCGGCAGGTTCAGCTTGCGCCCGGCCCAGTCCCACAGCGCCTGTTCAACCAGCGCCAGCGCGCGGTCGGTCAACTGGCTGGCACTGCCGCGCTGCCAGTGTGCCAGGTCGTGCCAGATCTTTTCGCGGTCGAAGGCGTTGGCGCCGACCAGCACTTTGCGCACGAAGCCATCCAGCACATACGGGCGAATCAGCTCGGGCGCACCCAGTGCAAAACCCTCGTTGCCGCATTCGGTCTTGATCCGCAGCAAGGCCATTTTGGCCTGGGTGACATCGCCCGGATGGGCATGGCCGGCGCTGTCTACGGCGCGTCGGGTGGGGTAGGAAAATACCTGGACGTTTACTGCAGTGATGATCATGGACGTCTGAGCCTTCTTATTGGAATTGTGGCGGAAAGGTCACGCTCTGGGGATGATCCTACGTCATCATACAACAATTGAAAAGCACCCCTTTGAAACTTTATAAACCGCGCAAAACCTCCCTTCTCTATACGCCATCAGCGACCTGCCATCCCGCCACTAAACCCCACAAACCTTGATATAGATGGCCTAATCTATGTCATCAGACAACATTTCAATAAAAAATAGACAACCCTAAAGTTGTACGATAACTTATTTGAAATATTTGCCACGGAGGGCATCCCCCACCCCGCACCCATCCTCACTGCCCGACCTCATAACGACCTCAACAAAAACAAAAAAAGAAGATCGCATGAACACCACACTCCGCACGCTTATCGCTGTCAGCACGCTTGGCCTGTCGCTCTACGCCCACGCAGATTCGGCCAGCATCAACTACCGGCACGGCTTTACCGAAGACGACAGCATTCACTCCGACCGGATCAAGCTGAACTACCGGATGGACAGTGGCCTGGGTTTTGGCGCCGAGATCAAATACAAGACTGCCGGCGACCGCGAAGACGTCGCCTACGACAACATGGTCAACAACGGCCATGAATTCACCGTCGACTACAACCACAAGCTCAGTGCCAAATCGACGCTGACCCCGGCCTTCCAGATGGACAGCTCGAAAGACGCCACCACCTACAAGTTCGGCCTCAAGTACAGCTACAAGATCAGCGACACCTGGTACGTCGCCAGCCGCGTACGCCACGACGCGCGCAGCCTCGACCGTGATCAGATCGATCACAGCAAAGAGCACCGCGCCAAGGACAACCAGAACACCACGCGCCTGGAAGGCTGGCTCGGCTACACCCCCAAAGGGCCGTGGGCGTTCGAGTACCAGTACATCCACTTCAGTACCGATTACATCCGCTACGACAACAAGAAAAGCGACTACGAGCAGAACCTGATCATCAAGTACAAGCTCAACAAACAGTGGGCGCCATTCATGGAGATCGGCGACATCAAGGTCAATTCCTACACCGATGACCGCCAGGCGCGCTGGCGCCTGGGCATCCAGTACAACTTCATGTAAGGCCTCGCTGGCGGGCGGCCACAAGGCCTGCCCGCTGCTACCGAGCACCGCCGAACCTGCACCTCCAACTACAGGCACCCGCCATGACTGCACCCTCCTCCACCTCGACCAAACCCTTCAACCGCCTGCTGCTGACCGGCGCTGCCGGCGGCCTCGGGCAGATCCTGCGCGATGCCTTGCAGGCGCACGCCAATGTCGTGCGAGTATCCGATATCAGTGAGATGGCGCCCGCTGCCGGCGACCATGAAGAAGTGGTCAGCTGCAATCTGGCCGACAAAGCCGGCGTGCATGCGCTGGCCGATCAGGTGGATGCCATCGTCCACCTGGGCGGTATATCCACAGAGCGCAGGTTCGAAGATATTCTCGACGCGAACATTCGCGGCACCTTTCATATCTATGAAGCGGCGCGCCTGCACGGTATCAAACGGGTGGTGTTCGCCAGCTCCAATCACGTCACCGGGTTTTACCCGCAGGATGTCCAGCTCGATGCTCATTCGCCGCGCCGACCGGACTGCTACTACGGGCTGTCGAAAGCCTACGGCGAAGACCTGGCGACGTTTTATTTCCACCGCTACGGCATTCAGACCGTGAGTTTGCGCATAGGCTCGTCATTCCCGGAACCGCGTAACCTGCGCATGCTCTCGACCTGGCTGAGCTACGCCGACCTGGCCCACCTGGTCGAACGCGCGCTGCTCGCAGAGGACGTCGGCCACACCGTGGTGTATGGCGTGTCTGCCAACCGTGACCTGTGGTGGAACAACCGCTACGCCACGCACCTGGGCTTTGCGCCGCAGGACAGCTCCGAGCAGTTTAGGGGCAAGCTGGAGCAACTGCCCCAAGCCGCGGCGGACGAGCGCAGTGCCCTGCTGCAAGGCGGCGCCTTTACCAGCGCTGGACCATTCGATTGAGTCCGCTCAGGTCGCAGCGGATCAGCCATGCAACCCGGCAAGTACCTCGGCCCGCGTGGTGACTTGGCGAAAGTGGTGCTGCCACAGCTCGATACCGAGTTTGCCGGAACGGTCCAGCGACGAGCCGATGGTGAGGTCGGTGACCAGCGTCGGCGACAGACCGGCATCGAACAGGGCAAAGCCTGCGGCGAGCACGCAGGTTTCAGTTTGCAGACCACACACCAGCACACGCTCGACGTCCATCTGCTTGAGATAGTCGAGCATCGCTGCAGTGGGCCCGTAGCCGTGCTTGATAAACACCTGATCGACCTCCACCAGGCACTCATCCTGCGCCGCAGGGTGCCAGCCGAGCTGGCGCTCGAAGGGCGTCACCTGCTCGTCATGCAACTCGACCGAGGCAATGGTGGGGATGCGCGCAGAAAACGCCCGCACACCATCAACCAGCCATTCCGGCGGGCTGAACGTGGCCTGAACATCGACAACAAGCAAAACCTGACGCATAGGTTGTTCCGAATACCTGCAGAAGCCGGGCATTATATCGACGGATCGGCATGCCGGGTGTTTCCCGCCGGGATTGCCTCTGTTCTTTAGCTGCGGCGCACGACAAAGCGCTGCAGCATCCGCTGCTCGCCCGCGCGTCAGGAGACCCGAATGCACCACCCCACAACCGCCCACGGCGCAGTCGCGCAGGGCCCGCACGCGCTCTATCGCAGGGTTACCTGGCGGCTTATCCCGTTTCTGTGCCTGTGCTACCTGGCGGCCTACCTGGACCGCATCAACGTCGGCTTCGCCAAGTTGCAGATGCTGACTGACCTGCAGTTCAGCAGCGCCGCGTATGGCCTGGGCGCGGGCTTGTTCTTCGTCGGCTATATCCTCTTCGAGGTACCCAGCAACCTGATCCTGCAACGGGTCGGCGCCAAGCTGTGGATCGCCCGCATCATGATCACCTGGGGCCTGCTGTCGGCCTGCACGCTGCTGGTAACCACCACCACTCAGTTCTACCTGGTGAGGTTTCTGCTCGGCGCGGCCGAAGCGGGCTTTCTGCCGGGCGTGCTGTTCTACCTGACCCAGTGGTACCCAAGCTACCGGCGCGGGCGGATCATTGCCCTGTTCATGATTGGCCTACCGCTGTCGAGCGTGATCGGCGGGCCGTTGTCTGGCTGGATCATGAGCAGCTTCGACCAGTTGCACGGCCTGCGCGGCTGGCAGTGGCTGTTCTTGCTGGAGGCGATCCCCAGTGTGCTGCTGGGCGTTGCGACCCTGTGGATTCTGCCCAACAGCTTCCAGCAGGCACGCTGGTTGTCTGATGACGACAAGGCGCAACTGGCTGCCGACCTCGCGGCAGACGATGCCGAAGACACAGGCAGCAAGCAGCGTTTTCGCGATGGCTTCTTCAACCTCAAGGTGTGGATGCTCGGCGGCATCGACTTTTCGATTTTGCTCAGCGCCTATGCCATGGGGTTCTGGATGCCGACCTTCATCCGCGACGCGGGGGTCAGCGATACCTTCCACATTGGCCTGCTCACGGCCATTCCGAGCCTGGCAGCGCTGATCGGCATGCTGCTGATCGGCGCCAGTTCCGACCGCTATCGCGAACGCCGCTGGCACATCATCGTGCCCTTCATTGTCGGCGCGATTGCCATGACCAGCAGCACCTTGTTCAGCCATGACCTGCTGATGACGGTACTGCTGTTTGCCATCGCTTCAGCAGCGATCATCGGTGCAGTGCCAGTGTTCTTCAGCCTGCCGGCGACCTTTCTCAAGGGCACTGCGGCGGCCACTGCCTTCGCCCTCGCCTGCTCGCTGGCGAACATTGCCGGGCTGGTCAGCAACTCGCTGATGGGAGTGATGACCGACCTGACCGGCAACGCCCATGCCGCGCTGTGGGCATTTGCCGTCTGCCTGCTGCTCAGTTGCCTGCTGGTGATCGCTCTGCCGGCCAGGCTGGTCAACCGTTGATAGCCGCCGTAGCGGCGCGGCGTCATCCCATCGTCAGTTGGGTGGCAATGGCCGCGCAAAAGCCCAGCAGGCATATCAGCGCAACCGCATAGCAGATCGTTCGCCACGGCTGCACACCGGCCAGATAGGTCAGTGTTGTGGAACGCCAACACGCTTAAGCGCAGGTGGCCCTGATAGCAAGAGATCGCAAGCATCTTGAGAAACAGCAGCACAACACACAGCGCATACACCTGCAGGGCGTCATTCATGCTGGACGCTCACTGCTAACGCCTCGGATGGCCAAATACAGCAGCGGCCCCAGCGAGACGAACACCGCGGTCAGCAGCAAGTAAGGCAGCAGAGAAATCCATGTTCCACGACGGCGACAGTTATCGCTGACCATCCAGCAGCAGCCCAGCCCTGCCATCAGATACAGGTCGATGACGACCTGAGCTGTATCAGGCCGCGCCATCAGTTCCAGGCCAAACGCGACGAGCGACTGCTCGGCATTCAGCAGGGTCCAGCCGGTATACGCCGCAAACGGCACCAGCAAGGTCAGGGCAAGCAAACGCGGGGTCATCAGCCACTCCTTGGGTAGGGTTCGCCGGCAGAGTAGTGATAGTGTTGCGCCCTCTCAATGACCTGACAGGTCATGGACACAAGGCACCAAGGACGGTCAGAGTCGACGTATGAACCAGCCAATTTTCCATCGCCAGCAACCGGCCCCGAGCGCCTCGGCCGGTCAGCAGGTCCGCCAGTTGCGTCAGCAGGCGCGCCTCAGCCAGCTCGAACTGGCGCTGCTGGCCGGGGTTTCGCAGCGTCACTTAAGCTGCGTCGAAACTGGCCGTGCCAAAGCCAGCCCGAGCACTCTGCATGCCCTGCTCTCGGCGCTGGCCGCACCGCTGGAGCAGTGCAACCAGGTGTTCGTCGCCGCCGGCTACGCCCCGCGCTACGCCACATCGCCGCTGGACGCGCCGGAGCTGAAGATGGTCCACGAAGCTATCGAACATATTCTGCACGCGAACAACCCGGCGCCGGCCATCGTCATCGCCAGCAACTGGGATGTCACCGCGGCCAATGCCAGTGCCGGCTTGCTGTTTGCCATGGCCGGCATCGCGCCCGAGGCGACTGCGCGGCTGAATTTGCTCGACACACTGCTGCGCCCCGGCGGGTTGGGTGATCGGCTGGCCAATGCCGACGAGATTCGCGCGGTCGCCTGGCAGCGTGCGTCGCGGGAGGCCGTGGCTAGTCCCGAGCTCGCGCAGTTACTACGCGAGCTGCCGGCTCCCGCTGCTCAACTGCACGCGCCCGCAGCCATGCCGGTGTTGCTGACGCGGGTGAATACAGCGCAGGGTGAGCTGAGGTTTCTGTCAACCTTCACCACCTTTGGCATGCCGCTGGACATCACCGTGGAGTCGATGCGGATCGAGCATCTGATTCCGGCAGATGCGCCGACCCGGCAGCGGATGACGGCGGCGTATGAGCATTGGCTCGCTGGCTAACGCGTCGAGCCGCCAGCAGCAGCGCTGAGCAGCAAGCCGCGAAGCTGCTGCATGGCCGGCGTTTCCTGACTAGCCTGGCGTGTAACCAACTCATACGGGTCACTCACCGACTGGATCGCCAGCGGCAGAATGCAGATGCGGTGATGCTGCAGACACTGCTGGGCCACATCGATAGACACCAGCGCGACGAATTCAGGCTGGTTCTGCAACAGCGACAACGTCGCCAGAATCGACGTGGTTTCCACCAGGTGCAGCGGGAAGCGCAGGCCGGCATCGTGGAATTCACGTTCCAGTTGCACGCGCATGGGCATGTTCGCCCGGTAGACAATCCAGCGGTTCTCGGCCAGCTGCTCCAGGCTCAAGGTCGCGGCGTCCTTGAGCGGATGATCGACGCTGGCGATCACTGCAAGTGTCTCGTGCTGGACGAACTCACTGGCGAACAAATGCGGTGAGCTGCTGACAGAGGTTCGGCACACAGCCATGTCCAGGCGACCACTCTCAATCTGGCTGAGCAGAAACTGGCTGGTGCCCTCGACGATCTCGAAGGACATTTCCGGCTGGATCGCCGTGAGTTCTGATACCGCCTTCATCAGCAGCGGCACGGCGCCCATGATCGCACCCACCGCAAGCCTGCCGCCGACTCCACGCAAAATCGCATCGAGGTCATGCCGCAGGTTGGACAGGTCGGCCTGGATCACCCGAGCGGATCTGATCGCACAATGGCCGGCAGCGGTCGGCTCCAGGCCACGGTTGGTGCGTCTGAACAGCAGCGTACCAAAGGTCGTCTCGATCTCCTGCAACGCCTTGCTCGCACCGGGTTGAGTAAGCCCGACGCTGTCTGCCGCGCCGAGCAGCGAGCGGTGCGCATCCAGCTCGATCAACAGGCGCAAATGCCTGGCGTGCAGCCGGGACATGATCGAGTTCAACGATGGCGTCATTGGCTATGAGTCCTGGTTATAGCTGTATGGATTGTTCTCAGTACCACAGCCCGCAGGGGATTTCTATACTGGCCCCGCACGATGACGCACCCGGTGCGCCAGCAAGGCCCTGAGATTGGCCAAAAACAAAGAAGCCAAAAGGCTCCAGGAGAGCGCATGTCCCTGATCAACTACATCACTCAAATCCAGTTCGAGGTCGGCGCGATTACGCTGCTGCCCGTCGAATGCCAGCGCATTGGTATAACCCGACCTTTGATCGTGACCGACCGCGGCGTACGCGCCGCCGGGCTGGTCGACCGCGCGCTTGACGCCTTCGAAGGCGCTGACATGGCCTTGCCGATCTACGACGCCACGCCACCCAACCCAAACGAGAGCGCAGTCCGCGAAGCAGTCGCCATGTTCCGCGAATGCAACTGCGACGGCATCATCGCCATTGGTGGCGGCTCGGCCATCGACCTGGCCAAAGGCGTGGCCGTCTGCGCCCGCCATGAGGGCCCACTGAAGCGCTTTGCCGTGATCGAAGGCGGCCTTGCCCACATCACCGCCGCCACTGCGCCAGTGATTGCGGTACCGACCACTGCTGGCACGGGCAGCGAAGTCGGTCGCGGCGCCATCCTGATCCTCGATGACGGTCGCAAAGTCGGCGTGATCTCACCGCATGTAGTCCCTAAGTCAGCCATCTGCGACCCTGCGCTGACCGTAGGTTTGCCCGCCGCAATGACCGCTGCCACCGGCATGGACGCTATTGCGCACTGCCTTGAGACGTTCATGGCGCCTGCGTTCAACCCGCCGGCCGACGGCATTGCCCTGGACGGGCTATGGCGCGCCTGGCGCTTCATCACCGCTGCCACCGCCGACCCGCACAACCTCGAAGCGCGGACCAACATGATGAGCGCGTCACTGCAGGGCGCCCTGGCATTCCAGAAAGGCCTGGGCTGTGTGCATAGCCTGAGCCACGCGCTGGGCGGCATCAATCCGCGCCTGCACCACGGCACGCTCAACGCGATCTTCTTGCCGGCGGTGATTGCCTTCAATCGTCAGGCGGCGACGATGACCGCTGAACAGAAGACGCTGCGCATTGCCCAGGCCATGGGCCTGGCTGACGACAGCCAGATCGAAACGGCCCTGCGTGACATGACCCGTGCCCTGGGCTTGCCGACAGGCCTGCGTGAACTGGGCGTCAGCGAAGCGATGTTCCCAGGCATCATCCAGGGTGCCCTGGCCGACCATAGCCACCGCACCAATCCCCGTGAAGCCAGTGCCGAGGACTACCGCTGGATGCTCGAGGCGTCCATGTAAGCCCAAGCCAACAGCTAATCCCCAATAACAATAAAAGTGAACAGCCATGACCAGTAAATATGCGCAAGCCGAGCTTGACCGCACTGCGGATACGGTAGCCAGCCGAAACCCGTTCAAGAAATACCAGTTCATCACTGTCAGCCTGCTGCTGGTGATCGGCATCATCAACTATGTCGACCGCAGCGCTCTATCGATTGCCAACACCTCGATCCAGCGCGACATGGCCATCACGCCTTCGCAGATGGGCATTCTGCTGTCGGCGTTTTCCCTGGCTTATGCCTTCTCGCAACTGCCGCTGGGGGTGATCATCGATCGCCTGGGCAGCAAACTCTCGCTCGGCGCCGCCTTGTTGGGCTGGTCGGTGGCGCAGACTGCCTCGGGCCTGATCAACAGCTTCTCGGCATTCATCGGCCTGCGCATCGCGCTGGGCATCGGCGAAGCGCCGATGTTCCCCTCGGCGGCCAAGGCCCTGGCGGAATGGTTCGAGGCAGAAAAACGCGGGACGCCCACCGGCATCGTGCTGTCCTCGACCTGCATCGGCCCGTGCATCGCCCCGCCGCTGCTGACCCTGCTGATGATCAACTGGGGCTGGCGCGGGATGTTCATCGCTACCGGCGTGTTCGGCATCGTCATCGCGCTGTGCTGGTTCGCCTTCTACAAGAGCAAGGAGCGTTACCTGGCCGAATTGCCTGCCGAAGAACGCGAGCGCCTGCTGGCGTCGCAGACTCAGCAACAGGCCAACGTGGCGCCAAAGCCAAGTTTGAAATCCCAGCTCAGCGCCTGGGCTGAACTGTTCCGCCACAAGAGCACCTGGGGCGCAGTGCTGGGCTTCATGGGCGTGATCTACATGCTTTGGCTGCACCTGACCTGGCTGCCCGGCTACTTCGAGCGTGAGCACGGTCTGGGCCTGTATCAGACCGCCTGGGTGGTGTCACTGGCTTACGTGTTCGGCGCCTTGGGCACCATCGTCGCCGGCCGGCTCTGCGACCGCCTGGTGAAAAAAGGCGGCACGGTGCTGGGCAGTCGCAAACGGGTGGTGATCAGCGCGTTGCTGGCAGCAGCGGCGTTCACCGTGCCCCTGGCCTTTGGCAGCGGCATTGTGCTCAGCCTGGCCCTGCTCTGCTGCGCCTTGTTCAGCATCAACATGGCCAGCTCCACCGCCTGGATGATCGCCAACACCATCGTCGACAGCCGCCAGGTCGCGTCATTCGGTTCCATTCAGAACTTCGGCGGCTACCTGGCAGGATCGGTGGCACCGATCGTCACCGGCTTCAGCATTCAGCAATCGGGCTCGTTCGCCTCGGCATTCCTCATCAGCGCCGTCGTCGCAGCGGTTGCCGCCATGGCTTACCTGTTGCTGTTGAAGCAGCCGATTTCTTCTGACAAGTAACTGGTTTACGGAGTAGAGCAATGCCACTTACCGGCGAACAAATAATCGGGCATCAACTGATTCGTGGCCAAGGCCGTGAACTGCTGGCGATCAACCCCGCGACTGAAGAGGCCATCCCCGCCCCTGTGTTCAACTGCGCCAGCGCCAACTTGGTCAAACAGGCGTGCGAGCTTGCCGACCAGGCGTTTGACAGCTTGCGTTCGACCAGCCCGGAACGGCGCGCGCAGTTTCTCGAAGCGATTGCCGACGGTATCGTCGGCCTGGGCGCAACGCTGCTCGAGCGCGCCCACAGCGAAACCGGGCTGCCTCTGGCCCGCCTGGAAGGTGAGCGCGGGCGTACCGTGGGCCAACTGCGGCTGTTTGCCTCGGTGCTGCGCCAAGGCCGCTGGCAGCAGGCGACCTTCGACTCTGCCCTGCCTGACCGAGTGCCACTGCCGCGCCCGGATCTGCGTATGTGCAAGGTGGCGCTGGGGCCTGTGGTGGTGTTCGGCGCCAGCAATTTCCCGCTGGCGTTCTCGGTCGCGGGCGGCGACACGGCCTCGGCACTGGCCGCAGGCTGCCCGGTGATCGTCAAGGCGCACCGAGCACACCTGGGCACCAGTGAGCTGGTCGGGCGCGTGATCCAACAGGCTGTGCAGCAACTGGAACTGCCCGAAGGCACTTTCTCGCTGGTGGTGGGTGACGGCAATGACGTTGGCCAACAACTGGTCGCCCACCCGGCCGTCAAGGCCGTTGGCTTCACCGGCTCGCGCAGCGGTGGCCTGGCCTTGCTACGGGCAGCCGCAGCGCGTGCCGAGCCGATCCCGGTGTACGCCGAGATGAGCAGCGTCAACCCGGTGTTCCTGCTGCCAGGCGCACTGGCAGCACGAGCCGAGACAATCGCCGCAGGCTTTGCCGACGCGCTGGCACTGGGCGCCGGCCAGTTCTGCACCAACCCAGGCATCCTGCTGGCCGTTGCAGGGCCTGAGCTGGAAGCGTTCGTTGCCCGTGCCGGTGCCTGCCTGGCTGACAAGGCCAGCCAGACGATGCTCACAACGGGCATTCACCAGGCATACCTGACCGGCCTGCAACGGATCGCTGCGCAGCCCGACACAGCACTGGTCGCCGCTGGCCAGCCGCCTTCTGGCGCGACGCAAGCGCAGGGTCATCTGTACCGCACGACCTTCGCCAATGTCGCGGCCAACCCGCAGCTGCTGGAAGAAGTGTTCGGCCCTGCGGCAATCGTCATCGGTTGCCAGAGCGTGGACCAGATGCTGGCCTTCGCCAGGTCGCTTGAAGGTCAGCTGACGGCAACCCTGCATTTGACGGAGCAGGACCTGGAGGTTGCGCGCAGCCTGGTTCAGACGCTGGAGAAGAAAGCCGGCCGGCTGCTGGTCAACGGCTTCCCTACCGGCGTCGAAGTCTGCGATGCGATGGTCCATGGCGGCCCCTTCCCGGCCACCTCCGACAGCAGCAGCACGTCGGTCGGCTCGACCGCCATCGAGCGCTTCCTGCGACCGGTGTGCTATCAGAACCTGCCGGATGCCTTGCTGCCTGACGCGCTCAAGCAAGACAACCCACTGCAGATCTGGCGCCAGCTTGACGGGGTAACCACAGCGCCGCTTGGCTGAATGAGCTTCGCCAGTAGCCAGCGCAAACGGTGCCCTGGTTACTGGCATCCGCCTGTCAAATACTCACCAGCTCGGTCACCGGCAGTCGATTGGAAGTCTTCAGCTCACGCAGGGAAATATTGGACCTGATACTGGAAACGCCCGGCAGGGTCCTCAGCACTTTTTCGACAAACCGGCTGTAGCTGTCGAGATCTCTAGCCACTACCTGCAACAAAAAGTCGGCCTCCCCCGTGGTGTTGTGACAGCTCAGCACCTGCGGCGCCGATTCGATGATCCGTTCGAATTTTGCAGTCGCTTCCTCACTGTGGTCCGTGCAGGAAATCTGCACGAAAGCCATCACCCCAAGGCCCAGCTTCTTTCTATTGAGCACTGCCTGGTAGCCTTCGATGACCCCACACTGCTCCAGGCGCTTTTGCTTTCGCCAACAGGAGGCTTCGCTCAAGGACAACTGCTCGGCAAGCTTGACGTTGGACAGCCTGCCGTCGCGTTGCAGTCTGTCTGATATCGCAATATCTACCTTATCAAGGCGTTCGGTCATGAAAGGACTCTTCAAAAGGAATGGCTTTAAGCGAAGTTAATTTCAGCCAACCCTCAAAGTCAATTGCACTCTGAAAGGCAATTTCAGCTTGATTGCGGATAATTGACCGGACCCCAAGCGCTGAACCAGATTGTGCTGCCATGCACACGGAGGTCGTTGCCATGAAAGCTGTAGTGTACGAAGCCTTTAACCAGCCACCGCGTCTGATGAGCGTCGCCGACCCAACCCCGGAGCGCCACGGCGTGGTCATCGAGGTCAAGGGCACCGGCGTATGCCGCAGCGACTGGCATGGCTGGAAAGGCCATGATCCCGACATTCAGTTGCCACACGTGCCAGGGCATGAACTAGCCGGAGTCATTGCCGAGGTCGGCAGCCACGTCAGCCGGTGGAAAGTCGGTGACCGCGTTACCGTACCGTTCGTGGGGGGTTGCGGGGCATGCCCGGAATGCAACAGCGGCAATCAGCAGGTCTGCCACAGCCAGTTCCAACCTGGCTTCACCCACTGGGGCTCGTTCGCCGAATACGTAGGCATCCACCACGCGGATCTGAACCTAGTCGCGCTACCCGAATCGATGGACTATGCCACTGCTGCTAGCCTGGGCTGTCGCTTCGTCACCTCATTTCGCGCGGTAGTCGATCAAGGCAAGGTCAGCGCGGGCCAATGGGTCGCCGTGCACGGCTGCGGTGGGGTTGGCCTGTCCGCGGTGATGATCGCTCACGCCCTGGGCGCGAATGTGGTGGCAGTCGATATCGCCGATGACAAACTGGCGCTGGCACGCGCGCTGGGCGCCGTTGCCACGATTAACGCCACTCAGATGGAGGACGTTGCCAAAGCGGTGATGGAGATTACCAAAGGCGGTGCGCATGTATCGCTGGACGCGCTGGGCCATCCGACTACCTGCTTCAACTCGATCAATAACCTGCGCCGTCGCGGCAGGCACGTACAGGTGGGCCTGATGCTCGCCGACCACGCCAGCCCGGCCGTGCCGATGGGCAAGGTGATTGCGCATGAACTGGAAATCTGCGGCAGCCATGGCATGCAGGCACACCGCTACGATGCCATGCTCGAGATGATTCACAGCGGCAAGCTGGCCCCGGATAAGCTGGTGGGCAAGACCATCAGCCTTGAGCAGTCGATTGATGCACTGGTGAACATGGACCGGTTCGAGACGGCAGGCGTGACGGTGGTCACGCAGTTTTGAGGTGGTGGTGAACCTTGCTTACTGAGGCCGCTGCGTAACTGCCTCAGCGGGCGACCAGCCCCCACCCAACGCTCGCTATGCCGCAATTTCATCAGAACCAGAGCACCGGGCTGGATCCGTTCGATGCAGTCTGGTTCAGGATTGGGGGGCAGCCACGCAGTGTGGAGATAACGACCTGACGATGTGAGCGTGGGAATTTGGGGCTGCTTTGCAGCCCTTTCGCGACACAAGGCCGCTCCTACAGGGGACCGCGTCAGCAGGTATTGCGCGGTCCCTGTAGGAGCGGCCTTGTGTCGCGATAGGGTCGCGCAGCGGCCCCATTACCCGCGACTAGACCCACCCAGCACAACTGGCTACGCTGCTGCTTCGCTCCCTTGGAGAAGCACATGACCGAAACCCATCGCGGCAGTTGCCTCTGCGGCGCCGTCAGCTACCAGCTACTTACGCCGCCAAAAGCCGTCAGCCACTGTCATTGCAGTCAATGCCGCAAAGGCCACGGCGCCGCATTCGCGTCATACGCCAGCGTGCCACGCGACGCGCTACGCATCCTCAGTGGCGAGTCGAGCATCAGGGCCTATGCATCATCAGCCACAGTAAAACGTGAGTTCTGCAGCGAGTGCGGATCAACGCTGTTCTGGTCGCGCTCAACGGGTGAGTTGGCTGACTGGGTTTCGATTGCACTGGGCACGCTCGACACACCGTTGCTGCCAGCCAAACAGAAACACGTTCATCTCGAGTCAGCAGCACCTTGGTACACCCCCAACCCAAGCCGGGGCATAGGATGACTTCTGTGATTCGACCGGCAACCGTGGCGGACGCAGCAGCAATCAGCGCGGTCGTGATTGGCGCATTGCGTGTGTCCAACGCCAGGGACTACTCAGCAGACATCATTGAACAGGTGCAACGCAGTTTTTCACCCGCAGCGGTCGAGCAACTGATTGCCTTGCGTGAGGTGTATGTCGCAACTCTGCAAGATCAGGTAGTAGCTACGGCGAGCCTGGATGGCGGTGTGGTGCGCAGTGTATTTGTGAGTCCTGATTATCAGCGCCGCGGGGTTGGGCAGCAATTGATGCGCAAACTTGAGGCAGTGGCGCAGGCCAGAGGCCTCGGCGTGGTGAGCGTACCCTCGTCGATTACTGCTCAGGCATTTTATCGGCGCTTGGGCTTCAGCGAGGTTCGCGACGAATTTCACGGTGCCGAGCGCACGATCATCATGCAAAAGACATTGCGATAGAGGCAGAAGCGGCCCAACTCCACGAGCGCACCGCGAATCCTTAGTCGAAACTCGCCAGAAACGCCTGAGTCTCTTGATCAGAACGCAAGCAAACCACCCGGCAACCCCGCGGTGCATCCGCCACCAACTGCTGCATCTTGCGCCGCGCCGACTGCCTGGTTTGCCACATGAAGCGGAAAAACTCAGGCAGATTGCTCAGCAACTCTGGGCAATCTGCCGGCAGGTCAGGCCGGGTTCGACCACGATTGAGCAACGTCCTTAGCAACACCCGCCAGAACCGCAGCGGAGTCGATCGGTCAATCCAGATCAACAGGTCGGCGCGCGCCAGCCGATTTTCCCAGGTCGCCGAATGCCCTCCTTCAAAGATCCACCGCTCACCCGCCTCGACCTCGCCGCACAGTCGGGTCTTCTCATCCCGGCTGCGTTCAACCCAGCCGGGCTGCCAGTGAATGGTGTCGATGTGCACGACCGGCAAACCAGTGCGTTCGCCCAGCTGCCGCGCCAGGGTGCTTTTGCCCGAACCCGGCTGCCCAACAATCATCACCCGTTGCATCGAAGCTCCTTTTCGCTGTGCGTGCTGAATCGAGGGGGCGCGATTGTAAGGGGGTGACCGGCACTGTCAATGCTGATCTGCCAGTTTCAGCCAAGATAGAAGCGCGCGCATGGCTGGCACTGGCAGCCGCTCTGTTCAGCACCTTTCATCGATACCACTGATGATTACTATCGAACCGCACGCCTGCCCGCTTGCCGCAGGCGACTTCTATAATGCCCGCCAATCCGCCCTCTCCCGCCTGCTCAAGGCGACCTCATCCTTGGAAACTAGCCTCATGCCAAGCGCCAGCCAGGCCCCTAGCGGCCTCCCTGAACACAATCAACAAAGCGTCGCACAGCAGTGGCTGGCGATCCTCTCGGTCGCTGTGGGCGCATTTGCCCTGGTTACCAGCGAGTTTCTGCCAGTGGGCGTGCTCAACGACGTCGCCCGCGACTTGGGCATCAGCGCCGGCCACGCCGGGCTGATGGTCACCGTGCCGGGCATCATGGCGGCCCTCGCTGCCCCGCTGCTGTCAGTCGGCATCGGCACTATGGACCGCCGTTACCTGCTGATCGGCCTGACCCTGATCATGATCATCGCCAACGCAGTTGTGGCTTACGCCAGCGACTTCAGCCTGCTGCTGTTCGGCCGCGTGCTGCTGGGCATCAGTATCGGTGGCTTTTGGGCCACCGCGATTGCCCTGAGTGGCCGCCTCGCGCCCAAGGGTGTCGGCGTGGCACAGGCGACCTCGATCATCATGGTCGGCGTAACCCTGGCCACCGTGCTCGGGGTGCCGGTCGGTACCTGGCTGAGCGGACTGATGGGCTGGCGCATGACCTTCTTGGTGACCGCACTGGTGGGCATTCCGGTGCTGCTGGCGCAGGTGCTTTTGCTACCGCGGCTCAATCCAGAAAAGGCTATCCGCGTCAGTGACCTGCCGGCTTTGTTCATCAATCCGCAGGCGCGGATTGGCCTGATTGCCGTGTTGCTGATTGGCCTGGCGCACTTTGCGGCATACACCTACGTGGCGCCGTTCTTCAAACAGAATGCCGGCTTCGACGGGCCGACCATTGGCTCGCTGCTGTTGCTGTACGGCGTGGCTGGTGTGCTGGGCAATATCTTCGCCGGCTTTGCCGCCAACCGCAGCGTGCGTCATACCCTGATGCTGGTGGCTGTAATGATCGGTATCAGCACTGCACTGTTCCCCCACTTCGCCACCGGCATGACCGGCGCGGCCATCTTGATTGCGCTGTGGGGCTTCGCCTTCGGTGCGTTCCCGGCCTGCGCCAGCATCTGGATGTTCATCGTTGCACCCAAGGACGTCGAACGCGGCATGCCGCTGTTCGTGGCGATGTTCCAGGTGATCATTGCGCTAGGCTCGTTCTTTGGTGGGCAGATCGTCGATCAGCTGGGTACGGCAGCGTTGCTCAGCCTGGCAACTGCTTTGGTCGCCTGCGGCTTCATGACGGTGCTGGTGCTGGGCCGCAAGGTCAGCAACCACCTTGCGGCACAGCCCTGCTAGATTTGAAAGCCGAAGTACTCGCTGCTCGGTGGGTTTGTAACTTGCGTTACGCCTCACTACCGTGCTCACTGAGCAACCAGCCGGCCTGATCACCGGCACTCTCATGGAGTGAAACCGAATATGCCTTCGTTCGAGCAAATGATCGAAAGCAACCGCGATGCCTGGAACGCCTCTGCCGATGCGCATCGCAACGGTGCCACCTGGCAGAGCTTGTTGACGGAGGTTGCCCATGCGCAGTTCTCCTGCCTGGACCCGACACTCACGGCGCTGCTCAAGCAAGTAGACCTTCGCGGCAAACAGGTACTGCAGTTGGGCTGCAACAATGGCCGCGAAGCGCTCTCGCTGTATGCGCTAGGCGCCGAGCATGTGGTCGGCGTCGATCAGTCCGCCGCATTCCTGCAGCAAGCCCATGAACTCGCCGCAAGGTCGCCCCACGCTGTCGAGTTCATCGAGGCCGACATCCACCAGCTACCAGCCTCGATGAACGGGCACTTCGATGTGGTGCTGATCACCATCGGCGTGCTCAACTGGATGCCCGATCTATCCGCGTTCTTCCGCCACGCCGCCAGCACGCTGAAGCCGGGCGGGACGCTGGCAATTTACGAAACTCACCCGTTCCTGGAAATGCTCGAACCTGAGTCCAACGACCCCTGGCGCATCAGCGGCAGCTACTTCCAGACCGAGCCTGTGGTTGAGGATAAGGCCATTGTTTATGAGGGCCAGGGTGAGGCGAATGGGGTGACGTCGTATTGGCACATCCACCGCATGAGCGACATCGTCACCGCTGTGCTGCAAGCGTCGCTGCAACTGCAGGCGTTCACCGAATACCCGCACTCGAACCGCGAAGAGCTCTATGACGTTTATGAGAGCAACGAGCTGCAGGTGCCGATGTGTTACACCTTGCTGGCTATGAAATAGCTGCAACCGCAAGCAGCAACAACAAGCGCACGCTGATTGCGATAAAAAGCAATCGGCAACCGATAAACGCTCTAAAAAAGCGAAATTAAGGCAGAATAAATTCCTCGAAAGAAACATGTTGCAATAAACCACCACCAGCCAACGGTATAATCAGATCCGGTCAAACGGAGCGATCCATGCAAACGCTGGGAAGGGATTATCAACACGGCGAGCACGTTGCCCATCACTGCCACGGCGAAGACCAGCTGATCTACGCCGCCAGCGGCATCATGCGTGTCAGCAGTGACGGCGGTAACTACGTCATCCCCGGCGGGCATGCCCTGTGGGTACCGGCCGGGGTCGACCACGCGATCGCCATGCAAGGCCAGGTGCGCATGCGCACGCTGCTGCTTGAAGCGCAAATCGACCGCTGTCAGGTGATCGTCGTTTCCGGATTGCTGCGCGAATTGATTCTGGCCGCGTCACGCCTGCCCGACCGACAGGACGGCGAGCACATCCGCGCTCTGATCAAACACGAGCTGGCCAACGCGGCCCACCTCGATGCCTTCGTAGCGATGCCGCAGCATGCGCGGCTGCGAGCGTGGTGCGAGCGCTTTCTCGACGACCCGGCCCAAGACCTCACCCTGGAGCAATGCGGCACGCAGCTCAACCTCAGTGCCCGCAGCGTGGCGCGGTTGTTTCAGCGGGAAGTGGGCATGTCCTATGGCGAATGGCGGACTCGCGCGCGGGTCATGCTCAGCCAGCAGAAGCTCGCCGAGGGCAAGCCGATCCTGACGGTGGCGCTGGAGCACGGTTACGAAAGCGCCAGCGCCTTTGCGGCCATGTTCAAGCGCACGCTCGGTCAGGCGCCGAGCGATTGGCAGTTGCGCCTGCTGGGCAGCAGCGACTAGCCAGCAGGTTGTCCCGTTTGCACGCATGGTTGGCGCGCTTGCGGCAGCGGCGCAGCGGGTGCGCTGAGTAACCTCGCATCACAGCCCCTGATGCGACATTTGTGATGCCTTTACGCCAATCCTCCCCCCGCCCTACCCGGCTTGCCTTGGCCATGCTCTGTGCGCTGACTGCCTGCACCCGGCAACCTGCGCCCGCGCCGCCCCCCTTGCAGATTGATGCCCTGGCCAGCGTGCCCATCGGTACCAGCAGGCAGGCCCTGCCCGAGGACTGGTGGCGGCTGTTCAATGATCCGCAGCTTGACCGCTGGGTACAGCGCGCCCTGGCGCGCAATCAGGACCTGGCCCAGGCCGAAGCCAACGTACAGGCGATGCTGGCGGGCATTGCCGAGTTCGACGCCCAACGCTGGCCCGCCACTGCACTTGGCCTGGCAGCCACTTACGGTAAAACTGCTGATGATCAGACCCTGGCCAAAGCCACCGACAGCCACGCCTCGGCGCAGTGGCAACTCAATCCGGGCATCGAGCTGGCCTATCAGGTCGATATCTGGGGGCAGGTACGCGCTGCCATCGAGCGCGCCGCGGTGCAGGCCGACGCCAGCGCCGCAGCACTGGACCTGGTGCGCCTGAATGTCGTCACTCAAACCAGCCGTGCCTACGTCCAGCACTGCACCTACAGCGCCCGTCTGAACCAAGCCAGGCAATCCCTGCGCAGCCTTGCGCGCAGCGTGCAACTCAGCCAACGCCAGCAGCAAGCGGGCATCGCCACCGAGCTGGACCGCGAGCGCCTGCTCGCACTGCGAGAGCAGCTGCGCGCCGAATTACCGTTGCTCGAAGCGCACCGGCAGATGGCCCGGTACGAGCTGAACATGCTCAGTGGCCAGGCTGCGCCGGCAGAGGCCATAACCTGCGACAGCCCGCCCACGCTGGCGGCTGCGCTGCCGCTAGGCGATGGCTGGCAGTTGCTCGAACGCCGCCCGGATGTGCGCCAGGCCGAGCGTGAGCTGCGCGCCGCCGGGCTGGGCGTCGCGATCGTCACCGCCGACCTTTACCCCAAGGTCAGCTTTGGCGCTTCGCTGACGGCTGCCGACCAACACCTCGGTCACCTCGGCGATAGCCGCGCGGTGATGTTCGGCATAGGCCCGCTGATCACCTGGCAGTTCCCCAACGTGCGCGCCAACCGCGCCCGAGTGCGCAAGGCCGAAGCCTTGCAGCAGGCCCAACGGGCTCATTACCGAGGCGTCGCGCTGGCTGCATTGAAGGATGTGCGCCAGGCCCTCGCTCGCTTCGACGGTGAGCGGCGAAGCCTGCTGGCCGTCACCGCTGCGCTGGAGCACGGTCAACGTGCGCATGCACTGGCCGACTTCAATTACCGCGCCGGCGCCCTCGACGGCCTGGCGTTGCTCGACAGCGAACGCGAGCTGATAGGCCTGCGCGCTCGCCAGGTCGACGCCCAAGGTCGTCTCGCCCAGGCCCAGATCAACCTGTTGCGCGCCCTCGGCGGCCGCTGGCAGGCACCCATCAGTAAAACCGGAACCCAACCATGAACAGTGCCGTACAACCCACCGTGCCCAACGCTGCCGAGCAGCGCAGTAAAACCACAACCCGGCGGCGCCTGGCGCTGACGCTAGCGCTCGCCGTGACCGTGGTCGCGCTGGTGGCGCTGGCCAGTTATTGGTGGGCCACGGGCCGCTATCTGCAGAGCACCGATGACGCCTACATCAAGGCTGACTGGGTGGCGCTGAGTTCGCGCGTGGCGGGCAATGTGGCGGCCGTTGAAGTCGAAGACGACCAACCGGTCAAGGCCGGAGACGTGCTGGTGCGCCTGCACGATCGCGACTACAGCGCCCGCCTTGATCAGGCAAAAGCCGGTGTTGCCCAGGCGCAGGCGGCACTGCTCGCAGCCGCTGCCAGCCAGCAACTGGCGGCCGAGCGGATCACCCTGCAACGCCAGGCCATCCTCCAGGCGCAGGCCGCCCTGCGCAGCGCCAAGGCCGAAGCACGCCGCAGCCAGCTCGATGTCCAGCGTTATCGCGAACTGGTGCATGACCACGCCGCCACCGCGCAACGGCTGGAAACCGCCACCAGCCAGGCCAGCCAGGCGCAAGCGGGCGAGCAAGTCGCCCAGGCCGCGCTGCAGCAACAGCAAGCGCAACTGAACATGGCCAAACTGCGCGCCGCGCAGGTCGATGCCAAACTCCAGCAGTGCCAAGCGACCCTTTCCCGCGCGCAAGCCCAACAACGGCTGGCCGAGCAGGATCAACAAGACACCGTGATTCGCGCCCCGATCGCCGGGGTGGTCGGCCAACGCCGAGTTCGTGCCGGGCAATATGTGGTGCCAGGCCAGCCGCTGCTGGCAGTGGTGCCGTTGCAGCAGGCCTACGTCGTGGCCAACTACAAGGAAACCCAGCTGGAGCACATGCGCCCCGGCCAGCCGGTACGCATCGCGGTCGACAGCTTTTCCGACCACGACCTGCAAGGGCATGTAGCGAGCTTGTCGCCGGCCTCCGGCAATGTCTTCGCGCTGCTCCCGTCCGATAACGCTACCGGCAACTTCACCAAGATCGTGCAGCGCTTCCCGGTACGCATCCTGCTCGATCAACCGTTGCCGGATCTGCCGATCCTGCCCGGCATGTCGGTTGTGACACGGGTCGACACGCGCCCGGGGGCAAGCACCGATGAGCACTGAGCAACCGGTATCGTTGCGTGCCTGGGTGGCAGTGATGGCGGGGCTGTTCGGCTGCTTCATGGCCGGCATGAACGTACACGTCACCAGCGCGGCGCTGCCCGAGATCCGGGGTTCACTGGGGGCCAGCTTTGAAGAAGGCTCATGGATATCCACGGCCTATCTGGTCGCAGAAATCGTGATGATCCCGCTGACCGCCTGGCTGGTCGAAGTGTTCTCCCTGCGCCGAGTGATGTGGACCGGTTCGTTTATCTTTCTGCTCGCCTCGGTAGCCTGCTCGGCGGCACCCAATCTGGACACGATGATTTTCATCCGGGTCATTCAGGGCGCGGCTGGCGCGGTGCTGATTCCGCTGTCGTTCCAGCTGATCATCACCGAGCTACCGGCGCGCAAGATGGCCATGGGCATGGCCCTGTTCAGCCTGGCCAACAGCGTCGCCCAAGCCGCCGGCCCGTCGCTGGGCGGCTGGCTCACCGACGCCTTTTCGTGGCGCTGGATCTTCTACCTGCAACTGGTGCCGGGTATTGCCTTGCTGCTCGCCATCGCCTGGTCGATCGAAGCCAAACCGATGCAGCTGGCGCGCCTGCGCCAAGGCGACTGGCTGGGCATCGCCGCCATGGTCATCGGCCTGGGCGGGCTGCAGATCGTGCTGGAAGAAGGCGGCCGCCTCGACTGGTTCAGCTCGCCGTTGATTGCCGGCCTCAGCCTGATTGCCGCCGTTGCGCTGGTGCTGTTCGTGGCGACCCAGCTGTTTGGCTCACGTGCCTTCATCAATCTGCGCCTGCTCGGCCACTACAACTTCGGCGTGGCCAGCGCGGCGATGTTCATCTTTGGCGCGGCTACCTTTGGCCTGGTCTTTCTGGTGCCCAACTATCTGTCGCAGCTGCAGGGTTTCAGCGCCCATCAGGTCGGCGTGGCGCTGATTGCCTACGGCGTGGTGCAACTGCTGCTGGCGCCACTGATGCCCCGCCTGATGGGCTGGACCAGTGCCAAGTTCATGGTCGCCAGCGGCTTTTTGATCATGGCACTGGGCTGCTGGTTGGGCGCGTGGCTGAGCGCCGATGCCGGCAACAACGTGATCATTCCCTCGACCGTGGTGCGCGGCATTGGTCAGCCGTTCATCATGGTGGCGTTGTCGGTGCTGGCCGTCGCCGGCCTGGACAAGCGCCAGGCCGGCTCAGCCTCGGCGGTGTTTTCCATGCTGCGCAACCTCGGCGGGGCCATCGGTACGGCGGGGTTGACGCAGATCGTTGCCAGCCGCGAACGGCTGCATAGCGAGCGCTTGCATGAGCACGTCACGCTGTTCTCGCCCGCCCTGCAGGAGCGTATCGGCCAACCGATGCAGAGCTGGCTGCTGCAGCAGCAACAGCTGCTCGAAGGGCTGGCCGGGACGATCCGCCGCGAGGCCTACCTGATGGCCTACAGCGATGCATTCTATGTGTCGTGCCTGGCGCTTACCGTCTGCGCAGTCGCGGCCCTGCTGCTGCGCTCGGAACGGGCAAAGTGAATTTACAGCCCCGTAGCCAAGGCATCACTCAGCTTGCGCGCTTGCGCCCGCAGCGCCTGGCAGAAACGATCGACCGCCGCCGAGCCGGGGCGGTGGTCTGGGTGAACCAACATCACTTTGTAGGGTACGCAGACACTCAGCCTGCGTATCGACAGGCCACTTAGCGGATTGATGACTGCCACGCCCAGCCCTTGCCTGACCATCGCGCATACCGAGGCGGCATTGGTCGTCTCGATGACGGTGCGCCGGTTGACGCCTGCCGCGCTGAAATGCTGATCCAGCTGCTGGCGATAGGTATCCAAGCTGGAGAGGTTGATGAAATCAACCTGGTGAAAGTCACTGAGCTCAAGCTGGCGCTTGTCGAGCAACGGGTGCTGATCCGGCAATAGGCAGACCATGCTTGCGCTGAACAACAACTCAGCGACGGTCCCGTGTGGCGTTTGCTCGACCTCGGTGAGCCCAAGGTCATGCTGTTGTGCAATCAGAGACTCTTCCAGCAGTGGCGACTCTTGCGCTTCGATCCGCACGCTCACGCCGGGGTAGTGTTGATGAAAGCTTCGACACACCTCTGGCAGTAACGTCTGCGAAAACAGTGGCAGGCAAGTGATCGCCAACCTGCCCTGCTCAAAGTTGCGAATGGCCTGGGCGCAGCGATCGATACGCTCCAGAGCGATGTACGACCGCTCCACTTCCTCCAGCAGCAGCAACGCCTGCGCCGTCGGCTTCAAGCGTCCTGCTTCGCGGTCAAACAGGCTCAATCCCACCAGTTGTTCGAACCTCGCCAGTTCACGGCTGACGGTAGGTTGCGAGGTGAACAGCAGGCGTGCAGCCCCGGTCACGCTGCCGGCGGACATGATGGCCCGAAAGATCTCGATATGACGAAATGTAAGCTTCACAGCGGCACCGACGCAGCAGAATTGCCATATCAGATATGAATTGCTGACACATAAAAAGCTATTTTGATAAATACGTCGCTTACCGCAACCTTGGGCCCCTCCCGTACAAGGATTACCCCATGCCTGAATCCACCCCCTTCCACTTGCTGGCCAGCGCAGTTCGCCGCCATGGCTCGCCGTTGTGGGCCTACGACGCAAACACCATCAACGCCAGGATCGACCAGTTGCAAGGCTTCAATCTGGTTCGCTATGCGCAGAAAGCCAACCCGAATCTGCATATCCTGCGCCTGATGCGCGCGCGAGGCCTGGCCCTGGATGCGGTATCACTGGGCGAAATCGAACGGGCCCTGGCTGCAGGCGCCACGCTTGATCGGCAGCCAGCAGAGCTGGTGCTGACCAGCGATGTGCTGGATCGCGCGACGCTGGCGCGGGTGGTCGAAGCGGGCATCGAGGTCAATGCGGGCTCGATCGACATGCTCCGACAGCTGGGCGAATGCTCCCCCGGGCACCGGGTGTGGCTGCGGATCAACCCGGGCTTCGGCCACGGCCACAGCCGCAAGACCAACACCGGCGGCGAAAACAGCAAGCATGGCATCTGGCACGAGCAACTTGGCGAGGCCCTCGACTGCATCCGCGCCCACGGCCTGCACCTGGTGGGCGTGCACATGCACATCGGCTCAGGTGTGGATTATGCGCACCTGGAGCAGGTCGCCCAGGCGATGGTCGAGTTGGTCGGCCGGCTGGACATGGATATCGAGGCGTTCTCCATCGGCGGCGGGTTATCGGTACCGTACCGGGACGGCGACACTCCGGTCGACATCCAGCGCTATGCCCGGACCTGGGCAGCGGCGAAAAGCCAGATCGAAACAATGCTTGGCCATGGCGTGCGCATGGAGATCGAGCCGGGGCGGTTCTTGCTTGCCGAGTCGGGCTACCTGGTGACCGAGGTGCGTGCGGTCAAGCAGATGGGCGGCAACCGCTTCATCATGGTCGACGCCGGCTTCAACGATTTGCTGCGCCCGGCGCTGTATGGCAGTTATCACCGCATGACAGTGCTTGATGCCAACGGCAATCCAGTCGAGCGGCCATTGCAACTGACTCAGGTGGCTGGCCCGCTGTGCGAGTCGGGCGATGTTTTCACCCAGGACGAGCACGGGCTGGCGGCGCAGTTGTTGCCCCAGGCCTGTGTCGGCGACCTGCTGGTGATCCACGACACAGGGGCCTACGGCGCCTCCATGTCGTCGAACTACAACAGTCGGCCGTTGTTGCCGGAAGTGCTGATCGAGGATGGCGATATTCGTCTGATAAGACGCCGACAAACCATTCAGGCGCTATTGGACCTGGAACTGTAAGAACCACGCTGATCGACTCGGGCCGAGCCGATCAGCGACATTTCACCAGCGCCAAGCGACACGCTTGTCCCGCCCTGAAAATAAAACTTGCCCCACTGCATCCAACCCGCCACCCACCGCGTATATCAAACACGGACAGACCTTCCTGGCCGATACTTCCTGCAAGGATCACCACCATGAAACGCACTGCATTGAAAACGCAGCTGGTCGCCAGCCTGCTGACGCTCGCCTTCGCCGGTAATTTCACCATCAGTACCGCGCAAGCGGCGAGCATGAACCAGGACAGCGTCATGGTGGGCGGCCAGAGCATGTTGCCGAGCAAGGACATCATCGACAACGCGGTGAACTCTGCAGATCACACGACCTTGGTCGCCGCAGTGAAAGCGGCCGGGCTGGTAGACACCCTCAAAGGCAAAGGCCCGTTCACCGTATTCGCGCCGGTCAACTCAGCCTTCGCGGCATTGCCCGCGGGCACTGTCGACACGCTGCTGAAACCGGAAAACAAGGCCAGCTTGAGCAAACTGCTCACCTATCACGTCGTTGCCGGCAAGCTCGACATGGCTGCCCTTGCCGCCAAGATCAAGGCGGGCGGCGGCAAAGCCGAACTGACCACCGTGGCGGGCGGCAAGTTGTGGGCGATGATGAACGGGCCGCACAACATCACCCTCAAGGATGAAAAGGGTGGCGTGGCCGACATCACCACCTACGACGTGTACCAGTCCAACGGCGTGATCCAGGTAATCGACAAGGTCCTGATGCCTAAAGGCTGAGCCCTGCCGCCGCGCTCATCGGACGGGGTGCGGCGGTATTGGCCAGGCGCCGCTCAGTGAATGGCCCGGCCCCATTTCCTACACTATTCTCTGACTGCAATCGAAGCCTCGCATCACTCAACCCGATTGCCTGGAGAACAGCTATCTCAATCGCCGAAAGTGACCAGTTGGCGCAGCTCCTGGCATCCACTGCGCTGGGCGACCGACGTGCCTTCGAAACGCTCTATCGCAGTGTAAGCCCGCGCTTGCACGGGATTGCCCTGCGTTTCATGGGGCGCGGCGATCTGGCTGAAGATGTGCTGCAGGAGAGTTTCGTGCGCATCTGGCATAACGCCTCCCGCTACCAGGTGCACATTTCCGCGCCAATGACCTGGATGATCAACATCACTCGCAATCAGGCCGTGGATCACCTGCGCAAGCAACGTGAACGCTCGCTGAGCGATGTCGAAGCGCAGCTGCTGGAGGATCAAGGTCCTTCCGCGCATGAGCAATTGAGCACTGCCCGCGAGGCCAGCGCGCTGAACCGCTGCCTGGACACGCTTGAAGGCATGCAACGCCAGTCGATCGCCGTCGCGTATTTCCAGGGTTTGTCCTGTGCCGAACTCGCCGTCCACCTCAAGGCTCCACTGGGCTCGGTCAAGTCGTGGATCCGCCGTGGTATGGAGCGCCTGCGCAGGTGCCTTGAATCATGAACTATCAAACCCCTGCCCTGCGCCGTGCCTTGGCTGGCGACTACGCCGTCGGTTTGATGCCGGCGCTGGCGCAGCGGCGCTTTGAACGGCTGTTGCTTGAAGACAAGGCGCTGCGTGCAGAGCTTGCCCAGTGGCAAACCTGCCTGGCCAGCATGACCGAGACTATCCCAGAGTCGCCCGTTGCCGAGCATGTCTGGCAGCGGATCAGGGCACGCATCGAACCGCAGCCGGTCACTGAACCGGCTAAACGCGGGTGGTGGAACGGGCTGCGTATCGGCGTGGTGGCTTGTGCGCTGGCAGTGGCCGTGGTGTTTGGCGTGATCCACAACCTCGACGACAGCCGCTACCGCGCCACCCTGCGCAGTGACACTGCGCAGGCTGTGTTCCGGATTGACGCTGGTGCAGACCAGTTGCACATCGAAGCGCTGGCACTGACTGCAATTACCCCGGCGCACAGCCTGCAACTCTGGGCGATCGCCGCGGGCAGCAAGCCGGTCTCGCTCGGGGTGATCGCCGCGACTGGCCGCAGCACGCTCAAGCTTGATCAGGCCCAGAGCCGATTGCTCGGCAAGGCCGTGGTGTTGGCGATCAGCCTTGAACCGAAAGGCGGCTCGCCGACCGGTCAACCGACCGGGCCGGTGCTGTACAAAGGTGCGCTGGCAGATCTGTAGACCAGACCCGCCACTGGCCCGGCAGGGGCTTCAGAGCTCTCGGCGAACGATCTCTGCACCCGCACTCAGCGCGCTCAGCTTGCCCTGGGCAACCTGCCGGGGCAACGGCGCCATGCCACAGTTGGTGCACGGGTACAGCTTGTCGGCATCGACGAACTGCAGCGCTTTGCGCAAGGTGTTGGCCACCTCTTCGGGCGTTTCGATGGTGTGGTTCGCCACATCGATCGCGCCGACCATTACCTTCTTGCCACGGATCAGCTCGATCAGGTCCATTGGCACATGGGAGTTGTGGCATTCGAGCGAGATGATGTCGATGCTGGACTTCTGCAGTTTCGGAAACGCCTCTTCGTACTGACGCCATTCCGAGCCGAGGGTCTTCTTCCAGTCGGTGTTGGCCTGGATGCCGTAGCCGTAGCAGATATGCACCGCGGTTTCGCACTTCAGGCCTTCGACTGCCCGCTCCAGGGCAGCAACGCCCCAGTCGTTGACTTCGTCGAAGAATACGTTGAAGGCCGGTTCGTCGAACTGAATGATATCGACGCCGGCCGCTTCCAGTTCCCTGGCTTCCTGGTTGAGGATCTTGGCAAATTCCCACGCCAGCTTTTCACGGCTTTTGTAATGGCTGTCGTAAAGCGTATCGATCATGGTCATGGGGCCCGGCAGTGCCCACTTGATCGGCTGATCGGTCAGCTGGCGCAGGTACCTGGCGTCTTCGACAAACACCGGTCTTGTCCGCGCAACAGCGCCTACAACGGTTGGCACGCTGGCATCGTAACGGTCACGGATCCTGACAGTTTCGCGCTTTTCGAAATCAACCCCGCTCAAATGCTCGATGAACGTGGTGACGAAGTGCTGACGGGTTTGCTCACCGTCACTGACGATATCGATGCCCGCCTGTTGCTGCGCTTGCAACGACAGACGCAGCGCATCCTGTTTACCCTCAGTCAGTTCATCGCCTTGCAGTTTCCAGGGCGACCAGAGTGTTTCGGGCTGGGCCAGCCAGGAGGGTTTCGGCAGGCTGCCGGCAGTCGAAGTGGGTAGCAGTTTTTTCACGGTAGATAACCTTGCTTTGTTAACGGCTCAAACCGCGTAGTTGGCGGCCCACTGTTCGAGAACAGCGCGGTGAGGTTTGATGAAGTGTTCGGCGACGAACTGGCCCTGCTCTTGCGCCAGCCGGCTGCGCTCATCGCGGTCATAGACGATGCGCGTCAATGAATAATCTTCATGTTGCAGGCTTGGCCGGTACGACTTTCCCGCCGCGGAATTGGCGTTGTAGATCTCGGGACGATAGATCTTCTGGAAGGTGTCCATCGTGCTGATGGTGCTGACCAGCTCAAGCGTTGTGTAATCGGCCAGCAGATCACCCGAGAAATAAAACGCCAGCGGCGCAACGCTGTTGGGCGGCATAAAGTAACGCACCTTCAAGCCCATCTGTTTGAAGTATTCATCGGTCAGCGAGTAGTCATCCTGGCGATACTCGATACCCAGCACCGGGTGGTGATTGTCGGTGCGCTGATACGTCCTGCTGGTGGAAACGCTCAGGCAGATAACCGGGGGCTTGGCGAAGTGCTCGCGGTAGGCGCTGGACGTGACGAAGTGCTGGAACAGCTTGCCGTGCAGCTCGCCGAAGTTTTCCGGAACGGCAAACTCGGACGCGCCTTTGTTGTGCTGCAACAACAGCACACTGAAGTCGTAATCGCGCACGTAGGAGGAGAAGTTGTTGCCCACCATGCCCTGGGTACGCTCGCCGGTGACGCGATCCACTACGGTCGCTTTCAATATCTCGATCAACGGCAGGCCGCGCGCGCCGTCAGGTGCACCGAGGTCCATTTCAACCGAGATGATGTCCAGTTCGACGCTGTAGCGATCCGCTGTCGGGTTGTCCCAATGGGCCAAGGCATTGAAGCGGTTGTCGATCATCTGCAGGGTGTTGCGCAGGTTCTCCCGGCGATTACTGCCGCGCGCCAGATTGGCGAAGTTGGTGGTAATGCGGGTCTTTTCGCAGGGTTGATAGTGTTCGTCGAAACGAAGACTTTTCAGGGTAAAGGCAAACTGGTTATTCATCGCTAACTGTCGTCCTGTGCGGCGAGATGAGACTGAATGCGTCCGTTGCGTTTGCCGTGATGGGCAACTTCAACCTCAAGATCAATCGCGTCTCTGTGTGGAGAAAATTCTAGGTCATTTACCCCTTGCGGAATATTGAAACGATTTCACAGCAGCTTTAGGCATATTCATGATGACAGCTGATTTCGCCCCCCTGCCCCTTTCCTGACACCCGTCATCGAGCCAGCCTGATAGCACGAAGCGGATCAAACACTTATGCACGAAGTGTGAATCCAGACTCCACTGATGTCGGGTTGATGCTCGTGGTCGCGTAGTTATTCTGTAATCAACGCTGCAGTGCAGCGACCGTGATGCCTAAGGGCGGAATAACAACAAAGGTACGTACGTGCGATGAGCAGCCCAAGAACGCTTTATCAGAAGCATATCGACTCGCACACTGTGTGCGAGCTGGACGACCAAGGTCATGTGCTTCTCTACATTGATCGGCAGGTCGCCAACGAATACACCAGCCCACAAGCCTTCAGCGGGCTTCGCGAAGCAGGCAGAAAAGTCTGGCGGCCCTCTGCAACCTTATGCGTTGTAGACCATGTCAACCCGACTGCGCCGCACCGCACCGCGCAGATGCCCGACGCCGGCGGTGCACTGCAGGTCAGCTTCTTCGAACAGAACTGCCGTGATTTTGGCCTGGAACTGTTCGACGTCCTCGACAAGCGCCAAGGCATCGAGCACGTGGTCGCGCCTGAGCAAGGCTATATCCTTCCAGGCATGGTTGTCGCAGCCGGCGACAGCCACACGACTACCTACGGCGCACTGGGGGCGTTTGGCTTCGGCATAGGTACTTCCGAAATCGAACACCTGCTAGCCACCCAGACCCTGGTCTACAAACGCTTGAAGAGCATGCGCGTCACAGTTGAAGGCGTCCCTGGCCCAGGGCTGGTGTCCAAGGACATCATCATGGAACTCATCCGCCAGATCGGCGCAGCTGGTGCTACCGGTTACGCTATTGAATTCGCCGGACCGGCCATCAACGCATTGAGCGTGGAAGCACGCATGACCATCTGCAACATGGCCGTCGAAGCGGGCGCTCGCGGGGCGTTCATGGCGCCTGACGAGAACGTCTTTGCCTACCTGAAGGACAAGCCGCGGGTACCGCAAGGGGCCCAGTGGCAGGCTGCGGTCGAGCAATGGCAATCACTGTATTCAGATGCGGGGGCGAGCTTCGACAAGGAAATCCAGATGCATGTCGACAACCTGCAACCGATGGTCACGTGGGGCACCAGCCCTGATCAGGCGGCTTCCATTACCGACCTGGTGCCTGATCCAATGCAGCAATCTGATCTGATCTTGCGCCAGGACCTGCAGCGGGCCCTGCGTTACATGGACTTGCAGCCGGGCACTGCCCTGCAAGGCATCACCATCAGCCATGCGTTCATAGGCTCCTGCACCAACGCGCGTATCGAAGACCTGCGCGACGCGGCGCGCGTGGTCAAAGGCCGCAAGGTTGCCGATGGCGTTCGCGCAATGATCGTGCCCGGCTCAACGCTGGTGCGTGATCAGGCCGAAACTGAAGGTCTGGCGGACATTTTCCGCGATGCCGGCTTCGAATGGCGTCAATCAGGCTGCTCGATGTGCCTGGCCATGAACGACGATGTTCTCAACCCGGGTGATCGTTGCGCCTCGAGCACCAACCGCAACTTCGAGGGCCGTCAGGGCGCTGGCGCGCGCACCCACCTGATGAGCCCCGCAATGGTTGCCGCTGCGGCGGTCACCGGTCACCTGGTCGATGTACGTGCGTTGGTACTGGAGGCATGAGCATGCAATCGTTCACCTATGTAGAAGGCTGCGCAGCGCCGATGCTGGCAGCCAACGTCGACACCGACGTAATCATGCCCAAGCAGTTCTTGAAAGGCATCGACCGCAGCGGGCTGGACAAGGGCGTGTTCTTCGACCTGCGCTTTCTTGCCGACGGCACGCCCAACCCGGACTTTGTACTGAATCAGGAGCCCTGGAATACCTCAGCGTTTCTCGTGGTCGGCCCGAACTTCGGCTGTGGTTCAAGCCGTGAACATGCTGTTTGGGGGTTGAAGCAGCTCGGCGTACGTGCGCTTATCGGGACTACCTTCGCCGGTATTTTCTACGACAACTGCCAGCGCAATGGTGTACTGACCATTCAGCTCTCACCGGCTGAACTGAAGGAGCTCGGACAAGTCGTCGGCGAACGCGGCAGTGCCTGCATCGCCATCGATCTGGAGGCTCAGCACATCCTCCTGGTGGATGGCCGCGCCATTGCATTCAACATCGACGCGTTACGCAAACAAGCGCTGCTGTTGGGGCTGGATGCCATTGGTACGACCCTGCAACGGCACGGTCAGATCTGTGACTTCGAGTCGCGTCACCTCGCGCGCAATCCCTGGCTGGCTTGAGCCAGCGGTTGCGCCATTGCCACAGGCAGGCGGATTCAGTCGGCTCTGAGTCGACTGAACCACGCTTGCAGAAACTCGACGCAGGCCCTGAGCTTTCCCGACTCGGCCAATCGCGTCGGATATACCGCCCAGACGTTGGCACTCTGACTGTAGTCATGCAGCACTTGAACAAGCTGGCCTTGTTCAAGTAGCGGCTTGACGTCCCACATCGAACGCAACAGCAGCCCACGATGCTTCAGCGCCCATTGCAAGACGATCTCGCCGTTATTCGACGACAGCTGGCCGCTGACCCGCACCGCTACTTCTCTCTGGCCATTGCGCAAATGCCAGACGCCAAAACTGTTGTTGCGTTCTTTGAGCACCAGGCAATCATGCCCGGCCAGATCTTCGATGCTGGTTGGCGTACCCCGTTGCCGCAAGTACTCCGGCGTCGCGCAGATAATCCGCCGATTGGCCACTAGCTGGCGGCTGATGTGCTGCCCAGGGATGTCGTCGCCAACGCGGATTTCCAGATCGAAGCCTTCGCTGACAATGTCGACGACACGGTCGAAAACATCAAAACGAACCTCCAGATCCGGGTACGCCACTGCTAGTTCGGCAAGCGCTGGCGCTACGTAATTTCTGCCAAATCCAAAGCTGCTGCAGATGTGCAAGAGCCCCCTGGGCGCCTTGCGCACCTGGCTCAGTTCACCCACGAAATCGTCGATGTCGTTGAGGATTCTGGTCGCCCACTGCTGCGTACGGATACCCGCATCCGTCAGCGTCAAACGGCGCGTTGAACGATGGATGAGCTTGGTGCCGAGCGTGTCCTCGAGAATTTTGATGCGCTTGCTGACATAGGCGGGTGACTGCTGCAGCTCGGCCGCAGCACCCGCGAAGCTGGATTTGCGAATGACCGTAAGGAAGACCCGAAGGTCTTCCGGAAGCGGGGCTTCTTCATGAATCGTGTTCATAGCCTTTATGAAATCCTTATTTTTCCACGATTCGTTAAAGGATAGCATGCCTCACGCTTCGGAAAACCGTGGACCGAGGCCATTGGCTTTTCCTCACACAACAATAATCGAGGACTTCAGCATGACCTCCGCTACCCTTGCTTCGACTAAAAAAAGCCGCTTCAGCGCGCTCATGGAATACGAAATCGGGGTAATCCCGTTTCCTTATTTTCTGGGCATCGCACTGATCGTGTTCATGTCGGCACACTTCGGACTGTTACCCAAGAGCATGATCGGCGGCCTGGCCGTGATCATGACCCTGGGCATGCTGTTAGGCCAGATCGGCCAACGCCTGCCCATTCTCAGAGACATTGGCGGCGGCGCAATCCTGTGCCTGCTACTGCCCTCTGTGCTGGTGTATCACGGCTTCTTCGGCAGCAGCACGATCGACGCCACCAAGGTGTTGATGAAAGATGCCAACTTCCTCTATTTCGTGATTGCCAGCCTGGTTGTTGGCAGCATCCTCGGTATGAACCGCACAATCCTTGTACAAGGCATGATGCGAATGTTCATACCGCTGGTTGCCGGCACGGCTGCGGCAATTGCGGCGGGCATCCTGGTCGGCGTGGCATTCGGCTATAGCGTCCACCACACCCTGTTCTTCATCATCGTGCCGATCATTGGCGGCGGTATCGGTGAGGGTATCCTGCCGCTGTCCCTGGCCTACGCACATATCCTTGGTGGCACCCCTGAGCAATTCGTCGCGCAGCTGGTACCCGCCGCCGTGATCGGCAATATCGTTGCGATCATCTGCGCAGGTGTGCTCGCCCGACTGGCTACCCGTAAACCGCACTTGAGCGGCAATGGCATGTTGATCCGCGCCAAGGAAGAGAACGACAAGTTCAAGATCGATGACGAAGAAGATCAATCAATAGACTTCCGTTACATGGGTGCCGGCGTTCTGCTGATCTGCTCGTTCTTCGTCCTCGGCGGTTTGCTGGAGAAACTGGTGCACATCCCAGGCCCGGTGATGATGATCGTGGTAGCCGTCCTGTTCAAATACATGCGGGTACTGCCTGATCGCCTGGAAAAGGGCAGCAAGCGTTTTTACAAACTGGTATCCACGGTCTTTATCTGGCCGACCATGATCGGCCTGGGCATGCTCTATGTGCCACTTGAGAGCGTTGCCAGCGTATTCTCGGTCGGCTACGTGATGGTGTGCATTGCGGTGGTGGTGTCGATGGCAGTTGCCGGCTTCCTGGTAGGCAATCTGCTCAAGATGTACCCCATCGAATCGGCCATTGTCACTAGCTGCCACAGCGGCCTGGGCGGTACCGGTGATGTGGCTATCCTGTCAGCCTGCAACCGCATGTCACTGATGCCGTTTGCGCAGATTTCAACCCGGATTGGCGGCGCTGCGACGGTGATTGGCGCGACTATCCTGTTGGGGCTTTGGCACTGAGGGTGATCTCGCACTCAGCCCGCGAACCCTTTACTGCATGCCTGGGCACTTTTCAGCCCAGGCGCGCGCAGCCAGAGACAGTGAAGGCTGGATCACACTGGCAGCGCAAAGCCGCTGCCATAGATGACTCCGCCGTTCCTGGCCGGTCAGCCATTTGTATCCTAGAGCACTTTCAGGTGATTACAGAGGGTTATAAGGTTTGATAAGCAGCCCACGCAGCAGCAGCTCCAGCGCGGCCGTCGCACGCTCCAGCCGAGCAGTTGCCTGCACACCCTCTGCGATCCAGAACGCTGCCTCTGACAAGCTGCCATAGATCAACGATGCCAATGCTTCCGAGTCGGTCTCGGCTACTACCCCTTGCGCCATCAGTTCATCGATCAACCCCTTCATCGACTCGACACAGTGGCGCTGCGCCTCGGCCGAGGCAGGGCCCAGCACCGCTCGGGCATCACGCAGCAACAGGCGCTGGATTTCCGGCTCGAGGGCCATCTGCAGATAGGCCTGGCAGCGACCGCTGAAGCCTTCCCAGGGGTTCTCAGCGGAATCAGAAATGGCCTGCAGCCGTGCGTCCACCTCGCTGTCGACCTGCTCGACTACCGCCGCCAGCAGCCCTTTCTTGTCACCAAAGTGGTGATATAGCGCGCCGCGGGTAAAGCCCGCCTGGGCGGTCAGGTCATCCATTGAAGTGTCGGCATAGCCACGCTCGGTGAACACCTTGCGCGCGGTGGCGAGCAAGGCTGCGCGGGTTTCTTCCATCTCGACACGGGTGCGACGAACCATCTGCGTTCTCCTGGCTACGGCCTGAATGATGATTTACATACGCAGCGTATGAATATACGATCGCTTTCATACACAGCGTATGTATTTTCCCTGCATGGGCAATGCACATGCAAGTCGGCATTTCAGGAGATCCCCATGGCCCCCACCTATCGAGCACTGTTCACCGCACCTGGCAGCACTGCTTTTACCGCCGCAGGCCTGCTGGCACGGCTACCTCTGCCAATGACCGGTATCGGCATCATCACCCTGTTATCCCAGCTCTACGGCAGTTATGCCCTGGCAGGGCTGGTCTCGGCGACCTTTGTGCTGACCTACGCCCTGCTCTCGCCGCAGCTGTCGCGGCTGGTTGATCTGCATGGGCAACGCCGCGTGTTGCCGGTCGCGACCGCGATCAGCGTGGTCGGCCTGTTGATGCTGGCCGCCAGCGCCAGGTGGCAGGCGCCAGTCTGGTGTTTGTTCATCGCAGCACTGCTCGCCGGGTTCATGCCAAGCATGTCGGCAATGGTGCGGGCCCGCTGGACCGCCCTGTATCGCGGCCAGCCCTGCCTGCAAACGGCGTATTCGCTGGAAACGGTCCTTGACGAAGTGACGTTCATCCTCGGGCCACCGCTTGCGGTAGGCTTGTCTGTGGCGGTGTTTCCAGAAGCTGCGCTGTTGCTGAGCGCAAGCGTATTGGCGCTTGGCGTGACGGCGCTGCTGCTTCAACGTGCTACCGAGCCAGGCGTTGCTGCTGCCGATAATCTGGCTACACCAGCATGCTCGGTCATCCGCCTGGGCAGCGTGCGTCTGCTGACGCTGTTGATGGTGTGCATGGGCATCATTGTCGGCACCGTCGATATCGCCAGCGTGGCATTCGCCGAGCAGCTTCAGCACCCGGCAGCTGCGAGCGTGGTACTGGCCGCATATGCGCTCGGCTCTTGCGCGTCCGGCTTGCTGTTTGGCGTTTTGCAGACGAACGTTGCGCTGCATCGACAGCTGCTCATCGGTGCAGCCGCTACAGCCGTAACCACCCTGCCGCTGATGCTTGCGGGCAGCATCCCTGCCCTGGCGGCCGCAGTACTGGTGGCGGGCCTGTGCTTCGCACCCACCATGATTGTGGCGATGACCCTGATCGAGCGGTTGGTCCCTGAACAGCAAGTGACCGAGGGCATGACCTGGCTGCTGGCTGGGCTGAATGTTGGCGTGGCTATGGGCGCTGCGGGTGCCGGGCGAATCGTTGACGGCGCGGGTGTCCACGCTGGATTCGCCCTGGCCTTGGGGGCCGCCTGTGCAGTGCTGCTGGTGGCACTGCAGGCATCGAGAAAGCTGCACAGCCAGCAAAGGGCTGCGCTGATGACTGAGTGAACGGTTCGCGCCACCTAACTGGCGCGCCTTGATAACAGACCGTTGGATGGTTGGGGGCTGCCGCGCAGCTCCCATGTCGAAATCCGGATCACTCCAATAGCGCTAGCAACCGCCCCGCCAGCTCAGCCGCATCCTGCTGATAATCCTTACCCCAGCGCACCGACCAGTCTCCAGGTCGCCCCTGCTCATCCCACTCGTCCAATGCCAGCGCATTGACGATCTCAAGTTCAAACCACAGCGCCTGCCAGGCATCGCTGTCCTTGACCAGCGCAGCGTCCTGCCAGAGAAACTCCGTGGCCGCGACGAACGCCGACCAGGCATAAATATCCTGCGCCGCGCGACCACCTAGCGCTAGCCAATAGGCCCGATCCATCAACGCAGTCTCCTTGATCAAAAGCTCGCCTTCACCGACGCCATGAAGTTGCGCGGCTCACCGTAGTAGTTGCCGAACGCCTCGGTGCCGATGGTTGCATAGTAACGCTTGTCGAACAGGTTATTAGCGTTCAGTGCCAGCGACCAGGTGTCATCGATGCGGTAACCGATCCGTCCATTCCAGACCACGTAACCTGCCTGGGTGATTTTCTCGCCGCTGGCAGGCGACAGGCGGAAATTGTCACTTTGCGCATTCACCCCTGCCCCAACCGTGAAGCGCTCGAGCGCCCCGTCCAAGGCATATTCACCCCACATCCGCAGTACATGCCGCGGCACATAGCTGTTGAACGCTGCGCCGTTGAGGCTGGCGTCGATGTCGTCGAGGGTCTTGGTCTGGGTGTAGGTATAGCCCGCCATCAGTTGCAGGCGCTCGATGACTTCGCCGCTGATTTCAGCCTCGAAACCCTGCGCACGAACCTTACCGGCGTTGACATAGCAATAGCCGTCGGAAGACGGGCATGACGAAAAGTAATCCGTCTGCGCCTGGTCCTTTTGTAGGGTGCGGAACAGGTTGAACGCGCTGTTGAGGCGACCGTCGAACCAGGCGCCCTTGATCCCCAACTCGTAACTCTGGCCTACCAACGGTTTGAGCGCCGATCCGGCTTCATCGCGGTAATTGCCTTGCGGGGTGAAGATATCCGAGTAGCTGGCGTAGGCCGTCAGGTTGTCATTGAGGTCCAGCAGTACGCCGGCAAACGGGGTCACCTGGCCGGTCTCGCGGCTGCGCGAATGCTGTGGGGCAACGCCGTTGAGGAACTCCGAATCGGTCTCTGAGCTGTACCAACTGACCCGTCCACCGACCACCAGCGTCAGCGGATCGGCCAGTTTCAGGCGCAGCGTCGAGTACACGCCTCTCTGTTTGGTAACCGATTTGACCGGGCCACCGCGCGACGCATTGTCGATGAAGTAGCTGTCATCCGGCTCAGGGATATTCTTGTCAGGGTTGAATACATTCTGTCGTTGCGGCAGAAACGCGACCGAATAGAAGTCGTCCTTGTCGGCGCGGCTCGCATTGGCGCCGAACACCAACTCGTGCTGCCGGCCAAACGCTGCGAACTTGCCATCGACATAGGCATCCAGACCATAGTCGACCTGGTCGTAGTCATACATGCTGCCGAGCATACCGGTGGTGTCGACGCCAGGGGTAACAGCGCCGGAGGCGAAAGCGTATTTGATATCCTGGGTGTTTGTTGAATGGACGCTGGCGACCTTGAGCTGCCAGTCATCATTGAACTGGTGCTTGAGGTCACTGAATACGGTAGTGCGTTGGCTGCGCCAGGTATTCCACGAAGGGTCCAGGCAGGTCGAGCGGCTCAGCTTTAGGTCACTGCGATCGCGATAGCGCGGCAAGCCACCCCAGCATGGATTGGCGTCGACGTCTTCATAGGCGACACCGAGGCCCAGGGTAGTGTCAGGGCCGAGATCGAAATCGAGTGCGCCGTAATAGACCTGATCCTTGCGGCTGGCGTCATCGGTGAAGTAGTGCCGGCTCTGCTGCGCGATCACCGCCCTGCCGCGAAGCGTGCCGGACGCATTCAGCGGGCCGCCCGTGTCGACCTGTCCACGGTAATTGTCCCAACTGCCGCCCGACAGGGTGACATCGGTGTGGGCAGCGGCCAGGCCACGCTTGCGCACAAAGTTGACGCCACCGGCGGTGCCGCCCGCGCCTTTCATCATGCCGGCGGCGCCGCGCAGGACTTCGACCCGGTCGTAATAGGCCATGTCACTGCTGAAGCTGTCGGCCTGCACGTACAGGTTGCCCATGTCCAGCGGCACGCCGTCGTACTGGTACTGGCCCGACATGCGGAAACCGCGAGAGTAGAAGTATTTTCCACCCATGGTCGAGTCATACACGGTGATGCCCGGAGTCTTTTCCATGACTTGGTCGATGGTGTTGAGATTCTGGTCATCGAGCAGCTTGCGGGTCATCACCGTGACCGACTGCGGTGTTTCCTTGAGCGAGTGCTCACCCTTGCCGATGGAGACCGCGCCGGTAGTATACGAGCCGCTGTTCTCGGTAGTGGCGCCAAGCACCTGGCCGTTGATGGTGGTGGCGCCCAGCTCCATTGCCGAACCAGTAGCGGGCGCAGCACGCAGCACATAGGTGCCGTCAGCCTGCGCTTCGGCCTGCAGGCCGCTGCCGGCAAGAATCCGCGCAAAACCTTCGCCAATGCTGAACTGCCCATTGAGCCCTGGCGACTGCAGCCCGGCTGTTTGGCGGCCATCAAAAGAGATCGCAGCACCCGCTGCGCTGGCGAAGCGGCCGAGTACCTCGGTCAGGCTGCCCGGGCCAATCGCGAACGCCCGCGCCGCGCCTTGCTCCTGCGCCGGAGCGGCGACTGTTGCCGTCGACCATACACTGGCCATGCTTGCGGCCAACAATCCAGCCCTGACTGCGGTCGCCAGACGACCCCGTTTGTGCATTGCAGACATGCCTACCCTCCCCCTGAACATTGCTCAATAAAACGTATTGGGGGATGAGCCGAACGGCGTCGGTAAAAAGTGCACATGCCTGCGAATTTTTTTCAATGGGCCACGGCCGCTGCCGAGACATGCACCCAGTAGCGGCTGAAGCGCGTGACCCGCAGCGACAGGCCACTTTCCAGTGCGGTAAGGGCAAGGTCGGTGTCATCGACCGGGAACGCTCCGGAGACCTTCATCCGGGCAATCTGCGGATCGCAACGCAGCACGCCGCGGCGATAACGCGACAGATCCGCCAACAGCTCAGCCAACGGCCGCTCCACGGCAATGATGCTGCCCTGCTGCCAGGCGCCCACGGAGGCATCACTGCGCTGCACAGCCCCCGACGAGCGTTTATTGAAGTCCAGCCGCTGCCCCGCTTCGACCCGAATGGCTGCGCCAGCGCTGGCCGTGCGGACCTCTACCGCCTTCTCGATTACGGCGACCTCGGCGTTCTGCTCGTGAGTGCGAACGATGAAGCGCGTGCCCAGCGCCAGTACCTCGCCGTGACGGGTGTGGATTTTGAACGGCCGCTGCGCAGCGTCAGGGGCCGTGCTGATCAGAATCTCGCCCTGCAGCAAATCAAGCAGACGCTGGCTGCCGTCGTACCTCACGTTGACTGCCGAATCGGTGTTCAGCCACAGGCTGCTGCCATCCGCCAACTGAAACTGGCGACGCTCACCAACCGTGGTCCGAAAATCGGCAAACAGCTGCTGCGGCGTATCACTGCGCCAGCTCAGCCAACCCAGTGACGCAGCAGGCACCAGGATCATGACGCTGCGCAGCACCTGTCGGCGCGAGCGCTCGAGGCCACGCAATGCCGGTGCCGCCACCGCACCTGGCACGCTGGCCATCTGCTCGGCAACGGCAGTCATACGCTGCCAGGCCTGCAGGTGAACAGGATCGGCCAGCAGCCAGGCGTTCCAGGCCGCCCGCTCGGCGTCGGTAGCGACCCCTGATTGCAGCGCTGCGTACCAGCGCGCTGCGGCGCTGATCGCTTGCCGTTCAGCGAGGGTCAGGCTCATGCCAGCTGCATCTGGATCTGCATCAAGCAGCAGTGCTCCATGGCCTTGGCCATATGCTTGTTGACGCTGCGCAGGCTGATACCCAACTGCGCGGCGATCTGCGGGTAACTCAAGCCGTCGAACTGCGACAGGATCAGCACCTGTTTGACCTTAGGCCCCAGGCCTTGCAGCAAGCGGTCGATCTCGACCAACGCCTGCAGCATGATCGCCTGCTCTTCCGGAGACGGCTGCAGCGCTTCAGGCATGGCGGCCAGTGCCTGCAGGTAGGACTGTTCGAGCGAACGGCGCCGAAACAGGTCGATCAGCAAACCGTTGGCGATCCTCGACAAGTACGGCCGCGGCTCGCGGATCTCCAGGGCGCTGCGCGCCTTGAGCACGCGCACGAAGGTGTCCTGGGTCAGATCGGCGGCATCGAAAGCATTGCCCAGGCGCTGGCGCAACCAGCGATTGAGCCAGCCGTGATGCTCGCAGTACAGGTCATTGACGGCGGTGTGCAGGGACGCATCATTGGCGGACATGGCAATAGAACGTTTCGCGAGTGGTAATGACTCTTATTGTCGTGCGGTGGCCAGTAGCTTTGCAATAGCCAACCGATTCGCACCTGTTGCGCATCGCCCCGAGCCGTATATATGATAAGCATTATCGTTTGCGACACTTCCCATCGGCGCCTGCAGATCATGCTCCCATCCTCCCAACCTGCCCTGTGCAACGTGGCTGTGCTCTACCGTCAGCAACACAGCTGGTTGACGGGCTGGCTGCGGCAACGCCTGAGTTGCTCGCACAGCGCAGCGGATCTGGCCCAGGACACCTTCATGCGCCTGCTGGCCAAAGAGCAGCTGCCAGCGCTGCACGCACCGCGGACCTTTCTCGCCAAGGTGGCGCAGAGCGTGCTGTGCAACCATTACCGCCGGCAGAAAATCGAACGCGCCTATCTCGAAGCGCTGGCGGCAATGCCCGAGCTGGTTGCGCCAAGCCTGGAAACCCAGGCAATCCTGCTCGAAACCTTGATCGCCCTCGATGCCATGCTCGAAAGCCTGGAGCGGCCGGTGCGCGAGGCGTTTCTGCTGTCGCAGGTCGATGGCCTCGGCCACGCCGAGATTGCCGACCGGCTCAAGCTATCGGTAACTACCATCAAGCGCTACATCATCAAAGCCAGCGCGCGGTGCATCGTCCTCGATGACAGCCTGGACCTGCCGTGACCAGCAGCACGTCGCCGATTACCGCGGAAATAGCCGAGCAGGCCATGCGCTGGCATTTCGAGTTGCAGGAACCTGAGGTCAGCCCGGCCACCCTCGCCGCGTGGATGGCCTGGAGGCAGGCGCAGCCGATGCATGAACATGCCTGGCAACGCGCCGAAGCATTCGCCCAGCGCATGGGCGACCTGCGTAATCCGGGCCAGCGCCGTCTGGCCCAGGCGGCGCTGCGCCCAGGCTCGTCGCGACGCAGTGTGCTCAAGCAACTGAGCGTGTTGATGGCCGCCGGCGCCAGTGCCTGGTACATGAAGGACACAGCCCTGGTGCAAGACTTCAGCGCCGATTATCACAGCCGGGTCGGCGAACAACGGCGCATCAGCCTCGCCGATGACACTGAGCTGCAATTGAACACTGACACGGCCGTCAACGTCGCCACCGAACAGAACCAGCGGCGGATACAACTGCTGCGCGGCGAGCTGCTGATCACCCGTAGCAACGCCGGCGCCCGGCGCATGCTGTCGGTACACACCGCTCAGGGCCGGCTTGAGGCGCAACTGGGGCAGTTCAGCGTCAGGCAACGCGCAGGCGTTACTCAGATCAGCGTCTACCGCGGCACGCTGGTGCTCAGCCCTGCCCTGCTGGCGCAGCCGCCGATCACTCTGCAAGCCGGCGAGCGGGCCAGCTTTGCCGAAACCGGCGTAGTCAACCGGCAACCTGAACCGCTCGCCGCCCCTGCCTGGAGCCAGGGCATGCTGGTCGCTCAAAACCAGCCACTGGCAGAATTCATCGCTGAACTGAGCCGTTACCGCCGCGGCCATCTGGCCTGTGATCCCGCTTTGGCCAGGCTACGTGTATCCGGCACCTTCCCGCTGGCCGACACCGACAAGGTCATCCTCGCCGTGGCCAACACCCTGCAGCTTGAGGTCGAGCATTTCACCCGATACTGGGTGACATTGAAGCCACGCATCGCCTGACGCAAAAAAATCTGCGCAAGGGTGGTCCCTTTTTGATCCTCGCGAGACTTAACCCCCAGACAATCCATTCAATCGGGGAACAACGCGTGAATCTCAAGCATAAACTGGCCGGCGCCGTGGTCCAGGCCATCACCTGCATCACCGCCACCGCACCGCTGCTGATGCTGCCCACCTGGGCCAGCGCCGCCGAGCAGGCCCAGGCCGACTTCGACATCCCGGCCGGCCCGCTCGCGCCAGCCCTGAGCCGCTTTGGCCAGGCCGCCCATATTCTGCTGAGCTACCCCAGCACCCTCACCGACGGGCGCAGCACCGCCGGCCTGCACGGCAACTTCGACGTTGACCAGGGCCTGGCCATGCTGCTTGCCGGCAGTGGCCTGGAGGCCAGCCGCAGTGCCAACGGCAACTACACCCTGCAAGCCAGCAGCAGCGGCGCGATGGAGCTGAGCGCGGTATCCATCTCCGGCAAAGCCCCCGGCTCGACCACCGAAGGCACCGGCCTCTACACCACCTATTCGTCAAGCAGCTCGACCCGCCTCAACCTGACCCCGCAGGAAACCCCGCAGTCGCTCACCGTGATGACCCGCCAGCGCCTCGATGACCAGCGCCTGACCAACCTCACCGATGCCCTCGAGGCCACCCCCGGCATCATCGTCGTGCGCGACGGCCTCGGCGCCGAGAGCGACTCGTACTGGTCACGCGGCTTTGCCATCCAGAACTACGAGGTCGACGGCGTGCCCACCAACACTCGTCTGGACAACTACTCGCAGAGCATGGCGATGTACGACCGCGTCGAAATCGTCCGCGGCGCCACCGGTTTGATCAGCGGCATGGGCAACCCGTCGGCGACCATCAACCTGATCCGCAAGCGCCCGACAGCCGATGCGCAGGCCAGCATCACCGGCGAGGCCGGCACCTGGGACCGCTACGGCACAGGCTTCGACGTCTCGGGCCCGCTGACCGACGCGGGCAACATCCGCGGCCGCTTCGTCGCCGACTACAAGACCGAGAAGGCCTGGATCGACCGCTACTCTTCGCAGTCGCAGCTGATCTACGGCATCACCGAGTTCGACCTGACTGAAGACACCCTGCTGACCCTGGGCTTCAGCTACCTGCGCAGCGACGTCGACTCGCCGCTGCGCTCGGGCCTGCCGTCGCGCTTCAGCACCGGCCAGCGCACCAGCCTCAAGCGCTCGCTCAACGCCGCCCCGGACTGGTCCTACAACGACCACGAGCAAACCAGCTTCTTCACCTCCATCGAACAGCAACTGGGCAACGGCTGGAGCGGCAAGATCGAGCTGACCCACGCTGAAAACAAGTTCGATGAAGTGTTCAACTTCGCCATGGGCGACTTGAATACCGACGGCAGCGGCCTGTCGCAACTGCCCGTGCGCTTCTCCGGTACGCCACGCCAGGACAACCTCGATGTCTACGCCACCGGGCCCTTCAGCCTGTTCGGCCGCGAGCACGAGCTGATCACCGGTATGACCTTGTCCCAGTACAAGGAAAGCGTGCCCGGCTGGGGCGGTTGGGGCTACGACTATGCCGGCTCGCCTGCCGGCGCGATCGACAACCTGTTCGACTGGGACGGCAACTCGGCCAAGCCCACCTTCACCGAGAGCGGCAAGTCGTCGATCGATGAAGACCAGTACGCGGCCTACCTGACCTCGCGCTTCAGCGTCAGCGAAGACCTCAGCCTGATCCTCGGCAGCCGCCTGATCGACTGGCAGCGCGACACCTCCGAGCGCCCGTACGGCGGCGCCGAGACCGAGGTCAAGCGCAAAGAGAGCGGCGTGTTCATCCCGTATGCCGGGGTGGTCTACGACCTTGATCAGACCTGGTCGCTGTATGCCAGCTACACCAAGATCTTCAACCCGCAAGCGTCGTGGGTGACCGATGAGGACAACAACCCGCTCGACCCGATGGAAGGCGTCGGCTACGAGATCGGCATCAAAGGCTCGCACCTCGACGGCAAGCTCAACTCAAGCCTTGCGCTGTTCAAGCTGGAGCAGGACAACCTTGCCATCTGGCAGCACGACAACGTCTACAGCGCCGAGCAGGACACCACATCCAAGGGCATCGAGCTGGAACTGAACGGCGAACTGGCCGAAGGCTGGCAGGCGTCCGCCGGCTATGCCTATTCGGTGACCACCGATGCCGATGACCAGCGCATCAATACCAACCTGCCGCGCAACAGCGTGAAGACCTTCACCAGCTACCGGCTGCACGGGCCGCTGAACAAACTGACGATTGGCGGCGGGGTGAACTGGCAGAGCAAGGTTGGCGCTGACTTGCACACCTTCAGCCAGAGCAGCTATGCGGTTACCAACCTGATGGCTCGCTACGACATCAGCCGCAACCTCAGTGCTGCGCTGAACATCAATAACGTGTTCGATCGCGAGTATTACAGCCAGTCCGGGTTATATAGCGTGTACGGCGCGCCGCGCAATCTGATGACCAGTTTCAAGTACAGCTTCTGAGGTTGGCCTGGGGACTCAACCCCCACCTACTGCCCTACTCGAATGCGACCAGGGTCATCAGGTATGCTGGAACGCGCCCGCGAGCTGAACGAACCCGCGGGCCAATACCCGGTCCAACCCCTCCCAGCCACCCGCCAAGAAGACCGATCGACCATGCACCTCGACCTTATCCAGAGCCTGAGCCTGGCCGGCAAGCCAGACGTCGCCAACGACGACCGCATTGGCAGCGCAGACCTGCACGCGTGGGTGATCGATGGCGCCACCGACCTCGGCCCGCCTGGCCTGCTCGGCCAACGCGGCGGCGCAGCATGGCTGGCGGCGGCCGCGCAGCGGGCTTTTGCGGGTGCTGAAGGTAACCTGGAGCAGGTGTGTGAATCGGTTTTCGAGCACGTTGCCCGTGACTACGAACGCCAGCGTCAGCGCCTTCCGCTCGCGACCTGGGAACTGCCCCGCGCCTCGTTCGCGGCGGTAGCGCTCGAAGGCGATCAGCTGAGCTGCAGCTTTCTCGGCGACTGCGCAGTGCTGCACCGCAGTGCGCAAGGCATTGCCTTCCTCACCCCCGCGCCAGACCGCCAGGCTGAAAGCGCCGAAGCCGCAGCCCTGGGCCCGGGCACTGGCGCCCATGGCGTACGCACACCGGCCATCATCGCTGACCGCAGGCTGGCGCGGGAGCGGCCCAAGGCAGTCCTCAGCGTAGATGCCCAGGCCGCCCGCGCTGCCCTGCGCTACACCCGCACGCCAGTGGCAGCGGGCGACGACCTGGTCCTGATGAGCGACGGTTTCAGCGCGTTGCTGGACAGCTACGCGGCCTTCACTCCCGCTGACTTCATCGCCCATCTGCTGCACCACGGCCTGGCGGATCTGGCACTGCAGCTACGTCGGATCGAAAAGGAAGATGCTGCCTGCCTGCGTTACCCCCGATTCAAAGCCAGTGACGATGCCTCCGCCATCTGGCTCCGGGTAAGCTGAAGCCCCCAACGGCAATGCTTGGGAAACGCCCTACAAACGCTTAGGAAGGATCGGCCCTGTTGGCTCTTCCCAGGCTAAATCGATGCGCCGCATGATCCTCCCTCACACCAAGGCGATGTTTCCGAGGGAGAAATCAGGTTTGTCGGACTATCAAAACAAGCTGCGCCACTTGAGCGCTGAACAGGTCGAAAAGCTCTACCAGGAATACCTCGGTGGCGCCAAAAACGCCGCTCTGATTCAGCGCTATAACCTCGACCTTGCACCCAACTGCCTGATCAAGAGCTTTCCGCCGATCGCGTCGCCGGACGTGACCTGCCCTTACTGCGCCGTGCCGATGTATGAGCGACGCAGGGGCAAGACGGCGACCAGCTGGAATCTTGATCCAGCCTTCTGCAAGGGCTGCGATCATCGTCACTACCCGCCTGGCCGGACCCGCCTGCTGCGTTATTGCACCTGCGCGCCCTGCAAGGCATCACGAATGGCCCAGCAAAAGCAACAAACCCTGGAGCGTCGTCAGCGGATTCGAACACAGTGGTCGCTGGATGATATCCCCGGCGTGCCGCTCGCCTCGCTGGACTTCACCAGCAAAGTGCAATTGCTGGCCTTGCTCATGACCCATGCAGACCAGGCCAACCAGCGCCTGGCGCCCTTGGCCGAGTTGCGCGGCGATGCCCGCCTCACACCCACGCAGGACATGGACAGCGCGTTGTTGCAGACGCTGCGCGAGCGCAAAGTGCTGGTGATCGATCCAGGTTCAGCCGTGGATGCCTTCAGCACCGGCTCGGCACTGGTACCGCGGCTGGACAAAGTGTGCTGGATCGTCAATGTCTACCTGACCGGCCCGGAGCGGGCGAGCCTGACGCAACTGCAGCAGGCGCTGCTCGATGACTTGTCACAGGGGCCGCTGGCGGCCTGGCATGGCGAGATCGTCGAAGTACTCCACCGCTTGGCTGTGGAAGAGGTGTATGCCTACATCCTCAGCCGAGCGGCCGATCACGGCCTGCCGTTCGATGCGTGGAAAAAATCCCGTGAGGTGGCCGCGCAGCTCCTGTTACAACTGCCCATACGCAGTATCTGGTCGCTGACCAATACGGCCATTCGCGGCGCGCTGGCGTTTGCCGCGCAGTGTCAGGTAAACAAACACATCGCCTCCAATACCATCCCCGGGCGGATGCTCGCGCTTGGCCAGCGTGCGGTCGACGAGCGCTGGCCGTTTCGTTGGCCCGGCTACGAGGTGAAGGCACCGCGGTCAGGCTTCAGCCAAGTCCTGCATGGCGTGGTACTGAAACTGGATGACCATGGCCTGGAACAGACCTTGTTTGCCTACATCAGCCAATTGCCCACGCCTGGCGGCGCAGCGGCCGCGTCCGGCACCAGGCTGCACTGCGTAAGCTGCGGTTCAGCGGCTGTGCATGCGCAAGCCAACCAGATTGAAACTGTAGTCAACTGCAAAGACTGCATGGCTCGCACGGTAATCATCAACGCGCAGTGACAGCTTTTCGTCGAGACCGCCCATAACCCGCTCCATCGCAGTCAATTAGTTGGCAGCTGTGCTCAATCGACCACCGGAGTGCCCAGGGTCAAATCAACCAGACTAATGCTGTTGCGCCCTGCCCGCTTGGTTTCATAAAGCGCTTTGTCACCCTGCTCGATCAACGCTGTGAGACTACTGGGCGGCTGATCGAACAAGCTGGCACCAATGCTCAAGGTTACCGCCGCAGGTGTCGCATAAGAGCCTGAGGTCAGTAGCTGGAACTGCTCGCGCAGGCTGTCGCCCAGCTGGTTGACCCGTTCACGACTGGTGTTGCCAAGCAAGATGATGAACTCGTCGCCGCCCAACCGGGCAGCCAGCGCATGGGCAGGCACCAACCCACGAATCATCTCGCTCAGCGCCACCAGCAGGCGATCGCCGGCAGCGTGGCCGAGCAGGTCGTTGACCATCTTGAAGTTGTCGATATCGATGATCAACAGCGCCCCCGGGCGCGCGGCGCTGACCTGACCCAGCAGGCGCGGCGCCCGCACCTCCAGAGCACGCCGGTTGTACATTGCGGTCAGCGGGTCGCGCGCGGCCAGGCGGGCGATCTGCTGTTCGCGGCGATAGCGCTCGGTGCCGGTCATCGACAATGCGATCAGCATGATCGCCATCGCCCCTTCAACCAGCGAAATCTGGATGATCTCGCCACGGAACGCCGCCAGGTCAATCAACGTGCCGGGCATCAATGGCGGGATCATCTTGGCCAGGTAGAACAGCCCGTGCAGCAGCAGCACAAAGCGCAACTGCACCGCACCCACGCTCAGCGACAGCCCATGCGGGCGCAGCAGCGAGCTGGCTTTGAGCGTCGTGACCGCCACCAGCAGCGAGTTGGCCAGCAGCATCAGCTTTGACCATTCAGGCCCGTCTGGCAGCAGCAACAGTGCCGTCCAGATGACAAAAATCGAATACCAGCCCCGTGACAGGCGAGTTTCGGTGAAGCGCGCCACCCCCAGCAGGAACAAAAAGTGCGCCGTAACCAGCAGGCCATTGGCGAACCAGATGCCGATCAACAGCATTCCCTGCAAACGCATCAACGACAGTACGCAGCCGACGGTAATGGTGGCGAAGCCTGCGCTCCAATACAGCAATGAAGATTCACGCACGGTGCGCCACTCGACCGCCAGGTACAGCGCCGCAGCGGCGGCAAGGGCTATCGAGATGGTCAACATCGTTGGGGGGTCGAGCGCCATGGATTGACGGGCCTGTATGCAGAAGTGATGAAATGGCACGGTGTAAACCGCTCTGCGCGACCCTGCGCGGTATGCCTAGCGCACGATTTCCGTCGTGGCGATTTGTTCATGCATCATCCGCACCAAAACGCAATTGTCCAGTGGTCTGCTCAATAAAAACCCTTGTACTTCATGGCACTGGTCATCCAGCTCCTTGAGCGGTCATGGTCTGCAACGCGCCCTCGATGTCGTTGAGCACGTTCTCGGTGATCGCAACTGACGACCGGGGCTCTGTGCGGCGCCTCACTGCCCGGTCAGAAAGCTCACCAACAGCCGTCCATGCGAGCTGAGTCCTTCCCAGCTGCGAAAGCACACCCTGAGCTCCAGCGTGGCCCAGCGCTCCTGCAGTGGCAGCCAGCGCACGGCCAACTCCTGCTCGGCGCGCACGGCAGCGGTCTGCGGCACGATGGCAATGCCGGCGTGTTGCGCGACCAACTGCGCTATCGCCTCGAAGCTGGGCGCCCTGACCCGCACCTTCAATGGCATGGCCAGGTTCATCGCCAGCTCCTCGACAAAGCGTTGCATGGCGCGTTCGGCCGGCAGGCAGACAAAAGCAAAATCCAGCGCGTCGACCAGCCGCAACGGGCCGCGCTCGGCCAGCGCATGCTCGGCGGGCACCAGCAGCACAAGCCGTTCGGTACGAAACGGCAGCGACACGACACCGTCATTGACCAGGTTGCCGTCATACACGCCGATTTCGCACTCGCCGGCCAGCACCACGCGCAGTACATCGATGCTTTTGTGCTCGACCAACTGCAGATCGACCTGCGGGTAGTCCGCCAGGAACGGCCCCAGCACCGCCGGCAGCAAGGTGCTGTTGGTCACCGTCGACGCTGCCAGATGCAGGGTAATTCGGCGTTGCCCGGCCAGTTCGTGCAGGGTCGCCTGCAGCTTGCTTGCCTCGCCGAGCACACCACGGGCAGCTTCCAGCACCAGCCGCCCGGAGGGCGTCAGTTGCATACCGTCGGCGCGGCGGTTGAACAAGGTCAAACCGCTGCGTTGCTCGAACAGACGCAGGCGGTTGCTGGCAGCCGAGACGGCTACCGGAAAGGTGGCCGCGGCTTTACTCAGGCTTCCGCTGCTGGCGATCGCCGCGATCAGGCGCAGATCAGCAAGGTCGAAGTGCATCAGGTCTTCTCCAAAAACGAAAGCCTTGTTCGCTAAATAGCGATTCTACAGTACGCCGCGTTATGCGCAGAATAAACCTTACCAATTGTTTCCGGATTCGCCATGTCTCGCTTACACGCCATGCTCAAACGCCAGATCGACAACGGCAGCCTGTTTGCAGTGCTCGCGGCACTGGGCTTCAGCTTCAAGGCGATCTTCGTCAAACTCGCCTACACCGCAGCTGCGGTAGATGCAATCACCCTGCTGGCGATGCGCATGGCGTTGGCCCTGCCGCTGTTTGTCTGGTTGCTGTGGCTCAGCCAACGCCAGGGTGGCGAACGGTTGACGGTGGCCGATGGGCTGCGGGTGGCAGTGTTGGGGCTGCTTGGGTACTACCTGGCCAGCTGGTTCGACTTTTATGGCTTGCAGTACATCAGCGCGGGGCTTGAGCGGCTGATCCTGTTCACCTACCCCACCTTGGTACTGCTTATCCAGGCCGTCGCCCTGCGTGAACGGCCCACCTTGCGCACGATGGCGGCGATGGGGCTTTGCTATGTCGGCCTGGGCATCGCATTCGTGCACGATGTCAGCAGTGCCAGCGCAGGCCAGCAGATCATTGTCGGCTCGTTGTGGGTGTTTGCCAGCGCGGTCACTTACGCGATGTATTACTGCGGCACAGGCATGCTGCTCAAGCGCATGGGCTCTATGCGCCTGGCCGGGTTGTGCGGTACGGCTTCAAGTTTGATGGTGTTGGCCCACTACCTGCTGGTGGCGGATGCAAGCCAGCTGGCGCAGTTGCCGGCTGCGGTGTGGGCCAATGCCGGACTGATGGCAGTATTCTCCACGGTGCTGCCAATCTACTGGCTGGCCCTGGCGATTCAGCGCCTGGGGCCTACTCAGACGGCGGCTGTCGGCAACCTCGGCCCGGTACTGACGGTGCTGGCGTCGTGGGCGATTCTCAGTGAGCAGATTTCACTGTATCAAGTGGCAGGCATGGCACTGGTGCTGTTGGGAGTCACCCGGTTGAAGCCGCCGGCGAAGAAATCCGCCGAGGCTCAGGCCGAGGCACCCGCCAGGTAATTTGCGGCGATGACAAGCTGCTGCGCGTGTAGGTCTTCGAGCAGCGCCAAGCCCTGCGCCTGAACCTGCTCGTCGCCCAGCGCCTGCAAGCGCTGCCGTCCGCTGCCGCTGAGCCCGGCCAGTAACTGGTAGGCCATTGGGGTGAGTCGGGCGAAACGCACCTGCAGGTGCTGATCGCGATAAACCAGCAACAAGGTTGGCGATGCAGGTGGCGCTGAAGACTGATAGCCGGGGCCGATCCGATCGACCGGCCAGCGGTACGCCAGGATCCGCGCCAGGCACGACAGTGTTGGCTCGCCCTCCAGCAGATCGGCTGTATCCAGCTGGGTGAAGGCCTCATCAGCGCTCAGGAAAAGCTGCGCTTCGATCCATTCGTAATGGGCCAGTTCCAGTTGCCACGGGGCGTCCAGATCAGCCTCGTGCAGGTACTCGATGAATGCCCCGCCGACCTCGGTAAACAGCGGCGTCTGGCTACGGTAAGCGGCATAGAAATCACGCACTCTCGCGTGCCAGACCAGCTCGCCCAGGGTTGCTCGCATCACTGGGAAACTGGCTGCCAGCAGCCCTTCGATGCTGTTGTAGAACAGCTCGCGATAGACCCGCAGGCGCCGAGCCTCGATATCGGCCGGCGGCGGGTTGCGCACGGGGTCGCGCACGTAGTTGGCCATCTGCAATTGCTGCTGATGCAGGTTCATGCTGCACGCCTCCCGCGGGCTTGTTGCGCCATTGCAATGCGCGCCGTTTCGGCCAGAAGCTCGGCCAATGGCGGGTAGTTGAAATCGCGTTCAAGAACCGTCGGCTGCACGCCAAAGCGCTCGCAGGCCACTGCGTACAGGTCCCAGACGTGCTCTTTCACCGGCGCGCCGTGAGTGTCGACCTTGAGGTCGGGGGCTTCGTCATAGTGACCCGCCACGTGCATGGCAGTGACCCGCTCGCGGGGCAAACCGTGAAGAAAGTCGACGGGGTCATAGCGATGATTGCAGGCATTGACGTAGACATTGTTGATATCCAGCAGCAGATCGCAGTCAGCCTCGTCCAGTACCGCGCGGATAAACGCCAGTTCGCTCATGGCCTGGTAAGGCGCGGCGTAGTAGCTGATGTTTTCGACCGCGATTCGCCTGCCCAACTGGTCCTGAGCCTGACGAATGCGCGCGGCGACGTGGCGCACGGCTTCATCAGTGAAGGGTATCGGTAACAGGTCGTAGAGGTGACCGTCATCGCTGCAATAGCTGAGGTGTTCGCTATAGTGCCGGACCTCAAAGCGATCCAGAAACTGCCGGGTGCTGGTCAGCAGGGTCCGGTCCAGCGGTGCGATGCCGCCGAGTGACAGCGATAGCCCATGGCAACTGATGGCAAAGCGTTCAGCCAGCTGGGCCAGGCTGCGGCCATGGCTGCCACCGACACCGATCCAGTTTTCCGGGGCGCACTCGAGAAAGTCTACCGCCCCCAGGGGCATCGTCAGCAATTCGGGTAACAGGCCGCGACGGAGGCCTAGGCCGGTGCGCAGATGCGGGTTGTTCATGCTTGGTACTCCGGGCAAGTGCCGCAGGCCTGATCCATACCGAGGATCGAGGCCTGCGGACGTTGGCGGTCAGGACTTGGCTTTGCCTGCCTGTTTCTCGCTGGCACCGCATTTGCCCTCACCGCACTTGCCTTCGGCCTTGCCGGCTTTGGCCTCACCGCCGCATTTGCCTTCGGCTTTGCCAGCCTTCTCACTGCCGCCGCACTTGCCTTCGCCGCATTTTCCTTCCGCGTCGGTCTTGGCGGCGGCCAGTTGATAACCCTGGCTCATCGGTTCGACGGCAAAGGCGCTATTGCCCAGCAACAGGCTGCCGACGACAGCAGCGCCAAGCAGGCCAAGGGTGTTTTTCGACTGTTTCATGGTGGTGCTCCACTTGCGGTTGGTAGTGGAGCCATTGAGCCGCAGTGGTGTGTCGGTGATGTATCGGCACTGCGGTGCTTTTGTATGGGAGTAGGTCAGGAATAGGTGTGGATACAGAGTGATACACGCGGGCGGGTGGACCGCTACGCAATCCTTTCCGGCCGGCTGGCGTCCGGTGAGACAGCTTGGTACCGCGTGTATACCTTTATTTGCGCTCAATCCTCCAGCGGCTTGGGTGGCGCCGCTGGCTTGGCCGGCTTGGCCGGCTTGACGTTCTTGGCCTCCTTACCCTTGGGCTCCGGAGCAGCTGCCGCAACCGGTGCCGCAACCGCAGCAGCCTTCTCGCTGGCAGGCAACTCGTCCACCGCCTTGAAGATCACCTGCGGATCAAGCTTGTCGCCGCTGTCGTCATCCTTCAACACATGAAACTCGCCATCCTTGCCCACCAGAATGACCTTGGTGCCTTTGCTCGCACCCAGTTTCAGTTCACGAATCAGGGCCATGGTGGTCTGCTGCTCAAGGTTTTTCCCTTCGCGCGTACCCGCTAGGCCAGCAACGCTGTAGAGCACCAGCTGGCGCTCTTCAAAGGCCTTTTTGGTCGCCGATTCATTCAGTGCCTCGTTAAGGCCACGCAAGGTCGGGTCAGCTGGGCTGGGGGCAATCACCACCAACGGCCTGGCCTTGCCCAGCTCCTTTGCCAACGGCGCATCGCTGTCGGCGGCAAGCAAAGGGCCAGCTACGGCTAGCAACGTGGCGAGGGTCAATGACCGGACAAGCATGCACATCTCCTTATTCTCTCGATGAAACAAAGACTACAGATCGGGGAGAAAGATCCTGTCGGCGAGCCTAAACCAAGTCATCCAACACCCGCTTGGCTCAAGCGTAACTGCCGATTTCCAATACCTTCGCAGATCAGGACGACAGCACCTACGGAAAATGCCTACGCCCTGTTTGAGCATAGCCGATTGCCGCCAGGCGATTAATTTTTCCCCGTGGCCACACGTCCTTCCCCTCATAGCGTGTGGCTTGAGCCACGCCCGGTTACCACCCTGATCCGAGATGGCAATGAACATACGATTGCGCAACAAGGCGCTGTACCTGGGCCTGCCCCTGCTGCTGGCGCTGGGTGGCGGCGGCTACCTGGCCTGGGACCACTGGAGCAACCGCGGCTACCCCGCCGAGGTGACCCAGCAGGCGGACGCGCTGCATGAATACATGCTCACCTTTGACAGCCATATCAGCCTGCCGCTGGACTACGCCAGCGCCGGCAACGAGTTCGATAAAGACGGCGCGGGCCAGTTCGATCTGGTCAAGCTCAACCGCGGTCGGCTGTCCGGTGCCGCGCTGAACCTGTTCGGCTGGCCAGAGATGTGGAACGGCGACAACGCGCCGCACAAGCCAACCGCCGCTTTTGTCGATGAAGCGCGCCACCAGCAGGAAGTGCGCTACCGGATCATCACCGGCCTGGTCCGCGACTTTCCCAATCAGGTCGCCATCGCCTACAGCCCCGACGATTTCCGCCGTCTGCACGGCGAAGGCAAGTTCGTGATCTTTCTGAGCATGCTCAATGCGTACCCACTGGGTAATGACATCGATCTGCTCGACACCTGGGCTGCGCGCGGCATGCGCATGTTCGGCTTCAGCTATATCGGCAACAATGCCTGGGCCGACTCATCGCGGCCGATGCCGTTTTTCAACGACACCCCAAATGCCCTCGGCGGCCTGTCGGCAATTGGCAAGCAGGCCGTGCAACGGCTCAATGACCTGGGCGTGATCATCGATGTGTCGCAGATGTCGACGCCAGCGCTGGAGCAGGTCGCCCAGCTCAGCCGCGCACCGCTGGTAGCGTCGCATTCAGCGCCGCGGGCGTTGGTGGACATCCCGCGCAACCTCAGCGACCGCGAGCTGCAGCTGATCAAGGACAGTGGCGGTGTGGTCCAGGTGGTAGCGTTCTCGCAATACCTCAAACCGCTGACCCAGGGCACCCGCGACAAACTCAACGCGCTGCGCCAGCGCTTCGACCTGCCGCCCCTGCAAGACCTGGCCATGGCCCTGATGCCTGGCGACCCGATCATTGCCGGCTGGCCCGAGCAGCGCTTCGGCGAGTACGCAGGCGCGCTGTACGGCATTCTCGAAGACGAGCCCAAGGCCACGTTGCAGGATTTTGTCGCGGCCATCGACTATACGGTGGCCAAGGTCGGCATCGATCACGTCGGCATCAGCTCGGACTTCAATGAAGGCGGCGGTGTGCAAGGCTGGGACAACGTCGGCGAGGTCCGCAACGTCACAGCCGAGCTGATCGCCCGCGGTTACTCAGAGGCCGATATCGCCAAGCTCTGGGGCGGCAACTTCATGCGCGTCTGGGCGCAGGTTCAAAAAGCGGCGCAACCGGTCGCCAGCCTGCAATCGGCCAGCCCTGTCGTGGAGGCACAGCCATGAACCCGCGGCGGACCTTTCTCAAGCAGGCCGGGGTGCTCGCCGCCACGTTGCCGCTGGGCCAATACGCGCTCGCCACGGCTGCTGGAAATCCTGCGACCAGCGCCAGCGGCGACAAATGGCGTGACCTGCAGCAGCTGTTCGAGCAGGACCCTAGCTACCTGCACCTGTCCAACTTCCTGGTCACCTCGCAGCCGCGCCCAGTCCGCGAGGCAATCGCCCGCTACCGCGCACAGATCGACCGCAATCCGGCCCTGGCAATGGACTGGGACCTGCAGGAAACCTGGAAGCGCGAGGGCCAGGTCCGCCGCGCCGCCGCTGAATACCTGAGGGTGAGCCCGGCCCAGATCGCCCTCACCGGCAGCACCACCGAAGGCCTGGCGATGGTCTACGGCGGCATCCTGGTACGTCCGGATCAAGAGATCCTGACCACCGTGCACGAGCACTATTCAGCCGAGACCAGCCTCGACCTGCGCACCCGCAAGCAAGGCACCCAGGTGCGCCGCATCACCCTGTTCAAAGACCCGGTGCTGGTCAGCGAAGATGAAATTCTCGGCAATATCCGCCAGGCCATCCGCCCGCAGACACGCGTGCTGGGCATGACCTGGGTGCAGTCGGGCAGCGGCGTCAAACTGCCGGTTGCGCGTATCGGCGCGCTGGTGCGCGAGGCCAACCGCGACCGCGCCGAACAGGACCGCATCCTGTATGTGATCGACGGCGTGCATGGCCTTGGAGTGGAAGACCTCGACGTGCCGAGCATGGACTGCGACTTCTTCATCGCCGGCACGCATAAATGGTTGTTCGGCCCACGTGGCACCGGCATCGTCTGCGCCCGCAGCGCCAAGGTCGAACACCTGACGCCAATGGTGCCAACCTTCTCCGAAGACACCGACTTTGCCACCACCTTTACCCCCGGTGGCTACCACGCATTCGAGCACCGCTGGGCGCTGGATGAAGCCTTCAAGTTGCACCTGCAATTGGGCAAGGCCGACATCCAGGCGCGCATCCATCAACTCAACAGCTACCTCAAACAGCAACTGTCGACGGTGCGAGGGGTCGAGCTGGTAACCCCCCGTAGCCCGACGCTTTCCGCCGGTTTCTGCTTCTTCCGGGTCAAGGATCGCGACTGCGACGAGGTCGCCGCCTACCTGCAGAAAAACAAAGCCATGGTCGATGCGGTGTACCGCGATGTCGGCCCGGTGATCCGCACCGCGCCGGGCCTGCTCAACGACGAAGCCCAGCTCGAGCGCTTTGTCGCCCTGCTGCGCAAAACGGTGTAACCCATGTATTCGCCAACGAGAATTGCCATGTCCCAACCCACCTCGCGCCCAACCCTCGCCCGCCTGCACGGACTGACCCTGGCGCTCGCCGCCGGCATGCTGCTCAGCAGCGGCGCCCAGGCCGCAGCGCCCGGCACGGTGATCCGTGACTGCAAGGACTGTCCAGAGCTGGTGGTACTGCCCGCAGGCAGCTTCAGCATGGGCACCCCCGAGGGTGAAGTCGGCCGCCAGCCCGATGAAGGCCCGCAGCATGAGGTGACCTTCAAACGCCCTATCGCCATCAGCCGTTTCCAGGTACTCAAAGGTGAGTGGGATGTGTACCTGCGCGACAGCGGCTACCGCATGCCCAGCGGTGATGACCGCGAAGGCCGCCAGTGCATCGCCGGCATCCCGCGCTACAAGTACGAAGCGCGCAACCCGGCGGTGTGCCTGGACTTCAACGAAGCCCAGGCGTACATCCAATGGCTGTCGAAAAAGACCGGCAAGCAGTACTTCATGCCCAGCGAAGCGCTGCGTGAATACGCCGCCCGCGGCGGCAGCAAAGGACCCTTCCCGTTCCCGCTGGACCCGGACAAGGAATACAGCATCGCCCTCAATGCCAACACCTACGGCCCAGCAGACGGCTTTGCCAATATCGCCCCGGCCGGCAGTTTCAAGCCCAACGCCTTTGGCGTCTATGACATGCACGGCAACGTTTCCGAATTCACCCCTGACTGCTACCGCGACAGCTATGAAGGCGCACCCAACGACGGCAGCGCCTGGACCGAGCCTGGCTGCAAGGTGCTGTCGATGCGCGGCAACGACTGGATCGAGCCGCCGATCTTCTCCCGCTCCGGCAACCGCAACGCCACCATCCCGTCCGACCGCGGCGACTGGCTGAGCTTTCGCGTTGCCCGCGAACTGTGACCGCCACCCCACCCGTGCCCCGAGGGAGCCCTGCCATGCCCGCACTACTGTTCAGCCTGACCTTGCCTGATGGCCGCCGCGCCAGCACTCACGGCGACACCGCCGAGGGCGTGCTGCAGGTCGGCGACCTGCCCGCGCTCAGCTACCGTTTCGACGGCGAGCGCGTGCTGATCGACAGCCCGCTGCCCGCGCACTACCCCGCCACCGCCTTGCTGGCAGTGATCGGCAGCCACTTTGCCTACCGCAAAAAATCCGCCGTGCTCAGCATCAACCTCAAAGCCCCGCAGGCATTCGCCGTTGCGGCAATCCGCCAGGGCGTGTTCGACACGCAGCTGCCCAGTGCAGATGGCAGCCTCGAACTGCAATGCCGACGCGCCACCTTCTGGCAGAACCCGCTGGCATGGCTGACAGCACCGGCCAGTGTGCACACGGCCCCGCATTACTGTTTCAGCGGCGAAAAACGCCACCCTCAGCGCCCCCCCATCCCTGCCGGCGAAGTCTATCGGCGCCACCTGCCGGGCCTGAACAGCACTTTCAGCCTGCGCACCATCGACCCCGACCGCGACCTCGAAGCCTTCAACCGCTGGATGAACCTGGAACAGGTGGCGTACTTCTGGGAGCAGACCGGCAGCCTCGAAGAGCACGCCGCCTACCTGCGCGAGATGCTCGACGACCCGCGCGTGCATCCGCTGATCGGCTGCTTCGACGATGAGCCGTTCGCCTACTTCGAGGTGTACTGGTGCAAGGAAGACCGCATCGCGCCGTTCTATGACGTGGCCGACTACGACCGCGGCTGGCATGTGGTGGTCGGTGAGAGCAAGCACCAGGGGGTGGGCAAGCTCAAGGCCTGGTTCAACTCGCTGATGCATTACATGTACCTGGATGACCCGCGTACTCAGCGCATTCTTGGCGAGCCGCGCATCGATCACACGCGCCAGATCGAATTTCTCAAGTCGCAGGGCTTCGGCCACTTGAAAGACATCCAGTTCGTGCACAAGAAGGCCGCCTTGCTGCGTCTTGAGCGCGAATACTTCTTCGAACGCAGCCTCTGATCTGCGTCGTTAAAGGGTTTGGCCTGCCATCAGGCCGAACCCGCTAAGCAACCGGCTGCCCGCCACCTTCCCCGTTGAATCCCCCGCATCTGCTCAGGGCAAGCGCCCGCCTGACCGTCCTTCTCCCGCCGTTGCCCTGCACCAGATTCTCCCTGCGCAGTTGTCGCAAGTCGTCAAAAGGATTGCGCATGGACGCTCTCAGAACAGGCGGCGTGAACAGGAAATGGATAATCGGCAGGCCTCCAGTGCGCACTGACGTCGGACTGTTTGCAGCGTTACCGAGAAAACAAGAACAAAGACCTGCAAAATTTCAAGGTGGGTAGTTAATTTATGGCAATGGAAAACAACGCTGAAACCCTCGCACTCGGCGTAACCGACCCCTCCAAAACAGAAGAAGCGCGGCAAGATCGGCATCTAGAAGGCAAGATCGACTGGATCGTGTTCGGCATTACCAGCATCACCGCAATCGCCTTCATCCTCTGGGGCTTCCTCAGCCAGTTGACTCTTGCCGCCAGCGCGTCAGCGGCGCAATCCTGGGTCATCATCAATTTCGGCTGGTTCTTCGTGCTGACCTCTACGCTGTTCGTGATTTTCGTGCTCTGGCTGGCGGCGAGCCGGTACGGCAGGATCCCACTCGGGCGTGACGGCGAGGTGCCCGAGTTTCGCACAGTGTCGTGGGTCGCGATGATGTTCAGTGCCGGCATGGGCATCGGCCTGATGTTTTTCGGCGTCGCTGAGCCGCTGTCTCACTACATGACGCCACCTCCCGGCGCAGCGGCCCCCCAGTCCAACGAAGCGATGCAGGTGGCGATGGCTACCACCCTGTTCCACTGGACGCTGCACCCGTGGGCGATGTACGCGATTGTAGGCCTGGCGATTGCTTACGGTACGTTTCGGCGTGGCCGCTCGCAGCTGGTTTCGAATGCATTTCGTCCCCTGATCGGCAAGCATGCCAACGGGCCGCTGGGGCGGGTAATCGACATGATGGCCATTTTTGCCACCTTGTTTGGCTCTGCCGCTTCACTGGGGCTTGGGGCGCTGCAGATCGCCGGCGGCCTGGAATACAACGGCTGGATCGAACACCCTGGCAAAATCTTTTACCTCGCCATCGTGACCGTGCTGACCATCGCCTTCGTTGCCTCTGCGGTGTCCGGGATTGGCAAAGGGATCAAGTGGCTGTCAAACGTCAACATGATCCTGGCCCTTGCCTTGGCCGTGTTCGTATTCCTGGTCGGCCCGACGTTATTGATGTTGAACCTGCTGCCGACCTCTATCGGTGTCTACATCAAGTTGCTACCGGAAATGATGGCGCGTACCAGCGCCAGTGGCGGCCCGCAGATGGACAGCTGGCTGTCCAGCTGGACCGTGTTCTACTGGGCATGGTGGATTTCCTGGACGCCTTTTGTCGGCATGTTCATCGCCCGCATCAGTCGCGGCCGGACCATCCGCCAGTTCGTCAGCGGCGTGCTGCTGGTGCCAAGCCTGGTCAGCCTGATCTGGTTCACCTTGTTCGGCGGTGCAAGCATCGATGCAGTGCGTGAGGGCAGCCTGCTGCTGGTGGACGGCGTGGTCAACAGCAATACCGCGCTTTACCAGCTTCTGGACGGATACCCGCTGGCAAGCCTGACGTCGGTGTTGGTCATGGTGCTGGTGGCGATTTTCTTCGTGTCCGGGGCGGACGCTGCTTCGCTGGTGATGGGCACGCTGTCGGAGCGCGGGACGACGACACCGTCGCGGTCCACGGTGATTTTCTGGGGCGGCCTGACCGGCACCGTTGCGGCGATCATGCTCGCAATTGGCGACCCGGCGAATCCCGGCGCGGCCCTTACCGGTCTGCAGAACCTGACTATCGTCGTGGCCCTGCCCTTTGTGATCGTGATGGTATTGCTGTGCGTGGCGCTGTATCGCGATCTGCGCAGGGATCCGATGATGCTGCGTCACGTGCGTGCCAGCGAACTGATCGAAAAGGCAGTACTGTACGGCGCGGTGAAGCATGGCGAGGAGTTTTACATCGTCGTCCAGGAAACCAAGTCTGCACCTAAGCACGCGAGTGAAAAACAGCACGTAACCGAGTCGTAACGGCTATCTGAATTGGCTTCAACCTGAGCTGCTCTGCGAGTGGTGGACATTTCTGTCCACCATTTGCGCGAGCAGCTCACCCTCCCCTCTCTCCTCGCTAAATCCCCCTCCTCCCGCTTCGTCCTCTCTGCAGGGATACGCCAGCCTTGCGCGCACGGCTATCTGTCTTTTTCTCGCCGTTCGACTCAGGAGTTTCCATGATCAGCCCTCCACGCAGCCGCAGCGCCTTCGCCGACCTGCTGCGCCTGCTCAAGCCGTTCTGGCCCCTCGTGACTGTGTCCATCGTGCTGGGCATGGTCGGTGGCTTGTCGATTACGGTGTTGCTGGCCACCATCAACAATGCCCTCAACAGCGAGGCTGGCTTGACCGGCAACGTCGTCGCCGCCTTCGCCGGCCTGTGCCTGCTGGCGTTGTGCTGCTCAATCCTGTCGGACATGAGCAGCAACCGCGTCGGCCAGTACATCATCCGCCGCCTGCGCCTGGAGCTTGGCGAAAAGGTCCTCAGCGCACCGATTGCGCAGATCGAGCGGTTTCGCAGTCACCGGCTGATCCCGGTGCTCACTCACGACATCGACACCATCAGCGACTTCGCTTTCGTGTTTGCCCCGCTGGCCATCTCGCTGACCGTCACCCTCGGCTGCCTGGGCTATCTGGCCATGCTGTCGTGGCCGATGTTCCTGATGATGCTGGTGGCCATTGCCATCGGCTGCACCGCGCAGTTCGTCGCCCAGAACAAAGGCCTGAAAGGCTTTCTCGAAGCACGTGATGAAGAAGACAACCTGCAAAAGCACTACCGCGCGATTGCCGATGGCGCCAAGGAACTGCGCATTCACCGCCCGCGCCGCCAGCGCATGTTCACCCAGCGCATCCGTGAAAGCGCTTCGCTGATCTGCCGCAAGCAGATCGAGTCGGTGAACATCTTCATCGTCGCCAAGACCTTTGGCTCGATGCTGTTCTTCGTGGTGATCGGCCTGGCGCTGGCCATGCAAGCCTACTGGCCCGACAGCAACAAGGCGGTGATGAGTGGCTTTGTGTTGGTGCTGCTGTACATGAAAGGCCCGCTCGAGCAGTTGATTGCCAACCTGCCGATCGTCAGCCGCGCGCAAATTGCCTTCCGGCGCATTGCCGAGCTGTCCGAGACGTTCTCCTCGCCGGAGCCACATCTGCTGCTCGACGCCCCGGCCAAGCCCGCGCAAGCGGTGCACGAGCTGGAACTGCGCGACGTGCGCTATGCCTTCCCGGTAGTTGACGGCGCTACGCCGTTTGCCCTCGGGCCGGTCAACCTGAAGATCCGCCAGGGCGACATTGTCTTCATCGTTGGCGAAAACGGCTGCGGCAAGACCACCCTGATCAAACTGCTGCTGGGCCTGTATGAGCCGCAGCAAGGGGAAATACGCCTGAACGGCCAGGCGGTAACGGCACAAAACCGCGATGACTATCGCCAGTTGTTCACCACCATCTTCGCCGACTACTACCTGTTCGACGACCTGGTCCAGGGCGACGGCGACCTGCCGGCAGACGCTGCCCGTTACCTGGAACGTCTGGAAATTGCCCACAAGGTCAGCATCCGCGACGGCGCGTTCACCACCACCGACCTCTCCACCGGCCAGCGCAAGCGCCTGGCGCTGGTCAATGCCTGGATCGAAGAGCGGCCGGTGCTGGTATTCGACGAATGGGCCGCTGACCAGGACCCGACCTTCCGCCGCATCTTCTACACCGAGCTGCTGCCCGATCTGAAACGGCTGGGCAAGACCATCATTGTCATCTCCCACGACGACCGTTATTTCGATGTAGCCGACCAGCTGGTACGGATGGATTCGGGCAAGGTGCGCAGCGATCTGGAGCCGGCCTGAAAAAACTTTTCCGGTTTTCAGCGGGTCATGCGTTCCATTGTAAGTTGAGACGCAATCGCATTAACACTTACGCCATATATAAGAGCCGACACAATGCCAGCACCACACCGCCTCACCCCACTAGGAAAAGCACTGCTTCTGCGCCATGCCTTGCGCCCATCGTTGAGCATGAGCGCTCTTGGCCTGGCCCTGGCCCTGCCCTATGCAACGGTTGCTCAGGCGCAGGACCTGGCTTTCGACATTCCGGCGCAGCCGCTGAGTAGCGCGCTGCTCAGCTTCGGCAAGCAGACCGACATGCAGATCCTGTTCAGCCAGGACACCGTGCAAGGCCGCCGCAGCGCAGCAGTAGCCGGTCGCCTGTCGCCTGAGCAAGCACTGGCGCGACTGCTGCAGGGCACTGGCGTCAGCTACAGCGTGCAGGGCAACGTCGTCACCCTTGGCGCTCCGCGGGCGGCGGATGATTCGGCCATGCAGTTGGGTGCAACGAACATTTCCGGGGCGGCGTTAGGGATCACCACCGAAGGAACAGGTTCGTACACCACCGGTGAAACCGCAGCGGCTACGCGCTTGCCTCTGAGCCTGCGCAAGACGCCGCAGTCGGTCAGTGTGGTCACTCGCCAGCAGATGGATGATCAGAACCTGCAAAGTGTTTCCGATGTGCTCAAGCAGACGCCGGGGATTACTGTTGACCAAGAAAGCTCAGAGGCTTATAGCTTCTATTCGCGCGGTTTCAAACTGGAGAATTTTCAGTTCGACGGCGTTCCCAGCCTCTCCTCCGAAGGCGGCTCTCTGCGTGACAACTACAGCATCGGCGACAGCTTGATCTACGACAGGGTAGAAGTGCTCAAGGGCGCAACCGGCTTGGTCAACGGCACCGGCTATCCGTCGGGCGTTGTCAATCTAGTGCGCAAACGCCCGACCGACAAGTTTCAGGGCAAGGTCGGCCTGGGTGCCGGTTCTTGGGACAAGTACACCGCCGACATCGACTTGTCCGGCCCTCTTACCGACAGCGGTAACATTCGCGGTCGCACCGTGGTGGGTACCCAGAAGCAGCACAGCTATGTGAACTACCTGACCGGCGAGCAAAACACTTTCTATGGTGTGTTGGAGGCCGACCTTAACGAAAGCACGATGCTGTCGGTCGGCTATGACATTCAGAAAAACAACGATAACGGCAGTACAGTCAACGCGATGCCTGGGTTTTACCAAGACGGTCGCATCGCCAAGTTTGATCGCGATTTCAACGCCGCCGACCGTTGGTCCTGGCGTAATCAGGAAACTCAGCGGGCGTTTGTCGAACTGTCACATACCTTCGATAACGACTGGATTCTCAAAGGTGTGGCCAGCGGACGCCAGTATCGCTCGCGTGAGTTGATGTCCGGCGTCAGCGCTGAGGGCATCCGCGATGACGGCAGAATCTCCCACGGCTTCATCGGCGGCAACATCAATCCGGACGGCACGATTAACCAGGAATTCGGTACCGCGTCGAAGTTCAATACCACCAGCAAGGAAAAAGGCCTCGACCTTTATGCACGAGGCCCGTTCACCCTGGGTGGACGCATCCACGAGGCAGTTGTTGGCTACAACTATTCTGAAACCAAATCTCAATCAGTTCGCCAGGACGGCCAAACCAACCCGATTGTCGAGGACGTCTTCCAATGGGATGGATACGGAGACTACCCGACCAATTTCCAGTGGTGGTCAACCTTCGATATCAAGGCACGCCAGAGCGTTGCCTTCGCTGCATCGATCTTCAAGCCGACTGACGAACTGTCATTGATCGTTGGCGCCCGCGTGGTCAACTACACCTGGGAAATCGATACGATCAACGCCGTGAATCGCAAGCTGCCAGCAGACTCTAAGGTGTCTGGCGAGGTCGTACCTTATGCCGGCGTCACCTACGATCTGGATCAGTACCACACTGTCTACTTCAGCTACACCGACGTTTTCAAGCCTCAGGCATACAACCGCGATGCGACGGGCAAACCGCTTGATCCGATGACGGGCAAGAGCTACGAGATTGGTATCAAGGGCGCTTACCTTGAGGATCGGGTCAACGCCAGCCTGGCAGTGTTCCAGCTGTCTCAGGACAACTTCGCAGTAGAAGTCGGTTACGACGCGCAAAACTTTCGGTCCATCTACGAAGCCAGAGAAGGTGTAAAAACACGCGGCGTCGAGCTGGAGGTCTCGGGCGAGGTCCTCAAGGACTTGAATGTGATGGGTGGTTACACCTTCGCGGAGTCGCATGATAGCGACGACGAGCGCGTGGCGACCAACCAACCGCAGCATCTGCTGAAACTCGCGACCAACTACAGGCTGCCGGGCGACTGGAGCAAGGTCACGGTAGGCGGCAATCTCAAATGGCAGAGCGAGACGTTCTATCAACCGGGTGAGTGGTACACCACCGATGACCCGAACGCCAAATTCAAGCAGAAGGCCTTTACGCTGGTCGGTCTCAATGCGGGTTATGACTTCACACGCGACCTCAAAGGCACGGTTAACGTGAACAACCTTTTCGACAAGCACTACTACAGTGGCCTGGGCAACTATGACTCCGTGTACTGGGGGGCACCACGCAACGTGATGTTCAATGTGAAATACAGCTTCTGATCTGACTCGCAGTCTCGCGAGTTCAAAGCCCCCACCGGGATTCCGGCGGGGGCTTTTTGTTGCCCTGCATTTTGCAGGGCAGCGAGATGCATGCACGGCTAAGCCAGCGAGCCTACTGCTAACGGGTGCCGCCCATAAGTCATCGCAAAAAAAAAGAGGCACCTTTCGGTGCCCCTTTTTCCACCCTTCACGACAAGCCATCACGCCGCCAACGGTCGTTTGCCCAACACCTCCCCCAGATTGCGATCAACTCGCCCATCCACCAACTGCCACAGCACCTGCACCAATTGCTCGTTCAGCAGACCCACCGCATCCTCAGCGAATGCATCGAGTCGGTAGTCAAAGCGCAGCTGCAATTGGCCTTTCAGCTCCACATACAGCGTTAGCGGGGTATTGGCCTGTTCGACACTGTTCATGGCCTGCAAGCGCAAGCCGCGGCTGTCACCGCTCGCTTGTGCGGCGCTGACCGGATAGTTCTCGAAGACAATCACGCTGTCGGTCAGCGCACCACCAAGGCCTGCCCAGCCTTCGATCTCACCTGGCGCGTTGTAGCCATGCTCGCGCACTCGCAGGTTGCGCGTCTGCAAATCCTGCAGCCAGTCGCCCAGCCCTTGTAGACGATCTATTTCGGCCACCAGTGGCACATCGTTGATATACAGGCCCAGCTGCCGCTCGATATCGCGCAAGTGCGGCGGTCGTCCAGACAAGGTCACGCCGCAGGCGACTGTCGATTCACCCGTGTGATGGTGCAGCAGCAACAACCAGGCGGCCTGCATCAGCGTGTTGACGGTGATTTTCTGCCGGCGGGCAAAACTGGCAACCTGCTCGGTCTGCAGTGCGTCAAAGCGGTAGGCCAACTCGCCATGCCCTCCTCCCGCTGCCGCAGTGCGACCGATCGCGCAGCGCTGCAGCAAGGTCGGCGTGTGCAACGAGGCCAGTTGGCCTTGCCAGAAGTGCTGATCGGCAGAACGGTCACGGCTTTGCAGCCAGGCAATGTAATCGCGATAGCCACCACCACTGCGCACCAGCGCCTGCCCGGTGTAGGCAGCCAGGACATCGTTGAACAGCTGAAAACCACTCCAGCCATCCAGCAGAATATGGTGATTGGTACACAGCAACCGATAGCGCGCGCCACCGCGGTGAATCAACACCAACCGCAACAACGGCTCAGCATCCAGTTCAAACCCACGCAGGCGCTCATCATTGGCCAGCTGTTCAAGCTGAGCAGTGCTCAGTTCGCAACCATCCACCTGCCGCAACGGCAACCGCACCTGGCGATGCACCACCTGCACCGGAGCAGCCAACGGCGCCGCCCAGGCAAATCGGGTACGCAGGATCGGATGATGATCCATCGCCGCCTGCCAGGCCTGGCGCAGCCGCTCCGGGTCGACGCCATCGAGGTCCATGCACATCTGGTTGACGAAGTCGCCCGCCACCGCGTCATGCAGCTCATGTTGCAACAGGTACTGTTGCATCGGTGCCAGCGGATAGATGTCTTCGATGGCCGCAGGCGCGACGCCAAGTGCGTCCAGCTGGGGCTGCGCAAGACCGGCCAAAGGGAAGTCGGATGGGGTGACGCCGGCGTGGCGCTCGTCGCAGCAATGTTCGATCAGCTCGGCCAGCGCCTGCACATAGGCATCCGCCAACGCCTGCATCGGCGCAGGGTCGAACATCGCCTGGCTGAAACTCCAGTCCAGGCGTAGATGGCCGTCATACACCTTGCCACTGATCGACAGCCAATTGCCCAGCGGCGCCTCAGCGCTGGAATCGCTGCCATGGGCTTCGCTGGCCGGGCTGAACAAGGCATCATCCTGGCTGAAGCTGCCGTCGAACTGGCCGAGGTAGTTGAAGGTGATGCGCGGTACCGGCAGCGCAGCCAGTTGCCGACGAGTGTCCGCCGAACCGAGGTAACGCAGCACGCCGTAGCCCAAACCTTTGTCGGGGATGGCGCGCAGTTGTTCTTTGATGGCTTTGATAGAGCTTGCAGGATCGTTAGCCGGTGTCAGCTTCAGCGGAAACACCGAGGTGAACCAGCCGACTGTGCGGCTGAGGTCGATGTCGTCAAACAGCGCCTCGCGGCCATGGCCTTCGAGCTGGATCAAGGTCGAGCCGGCGCCGGTCCACTGGCCCACCACCTGGGCGAGCGCGGTGAGCAGCAGGTCATTGACCTGCGTCCGATAGGCTGCCGGCGCTGCCTGCAACAGGCGACGGGTCTGTTCGGTGTCGAGCTGGGCGTGCACGCTGGTGGCATCGAGGCCGCTGGCGATCGCGTTGGCTGCAACACCGGGCAGACCGGTAACCGCGCCGCTGAGCTGGCTGCACCAGTAATCCAGTTCGGCTGGCGCGGCGGCGCGCTGCGCATGAGTCTGCAAGCGCTCGGCCCAGCGTTGATAGGCGCTGGATTTTGCCGGCAGGTGCACTGGCTGGTTTTGCAGCGCTTGCTGATAGGCCCGTTGCAGGTCTTCGAACAGCACCCGCCAGGACACGCCGTCGACCACCAGGTGATGCACCACCAGCAACAAGCGCTGGCTGCCATCAGCCAAGGTCGCCAGCACTGCCCGCAACAACGGCCCGGCAGCCAGATCAAAACTGCGCTGGGCAGCTTCGCAGCGTGCTTGCAGTTCAGCGGTATCGGCCACCTCAACCTGCCACAGCAGGCTCTGAGCGACGTCTACGTCACGGTAGTGCGCCTGCCAGCCATCGGCTTGCTCGACAAACGCCAGGCGCAACGCATCGTGTTGTGCGACCAAGGCCTGCAGCGCCTGCTCCAGCGTGGCGGCCTGCAATGGCTCACGGCCTTTGAGCAGTACCGACTGGTTCCAGTGATGCCGGCTCGGGATCGGCTCCTCGAAGAACCACTGCTGCACCGGCAGCAGTACCTGCGCACCGGTTACCGGGCCTTGGTCGATCTGCTCGCCCTCACCCACTTCAGCGACGGCAGCCAGCGCCTGAATGGTTTGCTGCTCGAACAGGTCCTTAGGCGTAAAGCGAATCGACGCCTGCCGCGCACGGCCAACCAGCTGCAGCGAGATGATCGAGTCGCCACCGAGTTCGAAGAAGTTGTCGGTGACGCCAACCTGCTCGACCTTGAGCACCTCCTGCCACAACGCAGCCAGCGTGCTTTCGACGTCATTGCGCGGTGCCACGTAGCTGCGCGCAGCGTGGTCAACCGTCGGCAGCGGCAAGGCCTTGCGGTCGAGCTTGCCATTGGGTGTCAGCGGCAGTTGCTCGAGCAGCAGCCAATGCGCGGGCAGCATGTAATCGGGCAACGCGGCCTTGAGTTCGGCCTTGATCGGCTCGAGCAAGGCTGCATCGGTATGCGCCTGGCGTTGGCCAGCGGCGGCCACCAGATAAGCCACCAGCCTGCGCCCTTGTGCAGTTTCCTGCGCCAGCACCACGGCTTCGCTGATGGCGGCAAAGCCCATCAGGCGCGCTTCGATCTCGCCTAGCTCGATACGGAAGCCACGAATCTTGACCTGGTTGTCGATGCGGCCGAGGTACTCGAATACCCCCGCCTCGTCCTGGCGTACCACATCGCCGGTGCGGTACAACCGTGCACCGGCTTCGCCGTAAGGATCGGGCACGAAGCGCTCGGCACTTTGTCCAGGGCGGTTGAGGTAGCCGCGAGCAAGCCCGGTGCCGCCGATATACAACTCACCCGCCACACCGACCGGCAACAGGTTGAGGTCGGCGTCGAGCACGTACGCGCTGCGCTCGCCCACGCAACTGCCAATCGGTGCATAGGCCGCGCTGCAGACGTCATTCAAATCAGTGCGCCAGACCATCGGCGTGACCACGGTTTCGGTCGGGCCATAGCCGTTGATCATCATCTTCGGTTTGAGCACCTGCTGCACCAGCTCGAAGCTGGCCTGCGGCATGGCATCGCCACCAAAGCTGTACAGGCGCATCGGCGGTGGATTGCCGACCCGCTGCACGTGCTCGGCAAGCTGGTGCAGATAGGCCGGCGGGAACCCGGCCATGGTCGCGCCGTACTCGCGCAGCGCCTCGCAGGTCTGCTCCGGGGTCCACAGGCTGTCGTCGCGCAAGAGGATGCTGCTGCCATGCAGCAAGCCGGTCAGCCAGCGTTCATGAGCGCCGTCGAAGGCGAACGAGAGGAAGTGCAGCTCGCAATCGGCCGGCGTCATGCGATAGGCCTCGCCGGTGCTGCGGCAGTGCATCGCCAGCGGCCCGTGGGCGACAGCGACGCCTTTGGGGCGGCCGGTGGAGCCTGAGGTGTAGATGATGTAGGCCAGGCTTTCGGGCGCAACCTCGACGGCAGGTGCGCTGCTCGCGTGCTGGCTGAGGTCAAGGCTGTTCAGCTCGAGCACCGCCAGCCCCGGCGGGATCGGCAGTTGCGCGCGCTGTGGCGCCTCGGTCAGCAGCAGGCTGATGGCGGAATCTTCCATCAAGTACGCCAGACGCTCTCGCGGATAGCTGAGGTCCAGCGGCACGTAGGCGCCACCGGCCTTGAGCACGGCGAGCAGGGCCACCAGCAAGCCGTCACTGCGCGGCAACGCCACGCCCACCCGCAGCTCCTGGCCGACGCCGCGGGCGATCAGCTCATGGGCCAAACGGTTGGCACGCTGGTCGAGCTCGCCATAGCTGAAACGCTGGCCATTGAAGATCAGTGCCTGACGCTCTGGCCAGGCGCCGGCCATGGCGCCGATACCCAGGTGTACCGGCGGTTCGGCGAAGCGTGGCCAGTCGTGGCACAGCGCAGCGCGCTCCGCTTCGGTCAGCAGTTCGATGCTGGCCAAGGGGCGCTCGGCGTCGACCATGAAGGCGGCCAACAACTGCAACAGATGGCCATTGAGACGCTCGATGGTGACGCGGGTAAACGCTGCGCGGTCGTAGCCGTAGCTGATACTCAGGCGGCGTTCGGCTGCAACTGCCACGGCCAGCGGATAGTTGGTCCGTTCGCGGCTGGCGACGTCGCCAAAGCGCACGCTGCTCTCGGCTTGTTGGCCCAGTGCCTCGGCCACGGGATAGTTGTCGAACACCAGCAGGCTGTCGAACAGTGCCTCGCCGCCGGTGCCGGCCCAGCGCTGGATATCGTTAAGCGGCGTGTGCTCGAACTCACGCAGGGCGAGGTTTTCGGCCTGGACGCTGTGCAGCCAGTCGCCGACGCGCTGGCCTGCCTGCGGGGTGGCAATGACCGGCAAGGTGTTGATGAACAGCCCGACCTGTTGCTCGATCCCCGGCAGCTCTGCCGGCCGCCCGGCCACCGTGGCGCCAAAGGCCACGCTGGCTTGGCCGGTATAGCGCTGCAACAGCAGCAGCCAGGCCGCTTGCACCAGGGTGTTGACGGTGACTTTCTGTTGCCGGGCAAACGCCTGCAGGTGCTGGCTGTTGGCTTCGTCCCAGTCATGGTGAAACTCGCCATGGCCCCTCGCACCCGTGCCCCGGTCCAGGCTACCGGCCAACCGGGTAGGCTCGTCCAGGGCCGTCAGGCGCTGGCGCCAGAAGCTTTCGCAGGCGGCGCTGTCCTGGCGCTGCAGCCAGCCGATGTAGTCGCGATAACGACCAGGCTGACGAGCCGGCTGCAGGCCGTGATAGCGCTGCATCACTTCGCTCATCAGCTGCGAACTGCTCCAGCCGTCCATCAGGATGTGATGGTTGGTGTAGATCAGGTGCTGCTTGTCGCCGCCCAGTTCCAGCAGGAGCAGACGCAGCAATGGCGCCTGATCAAAGCGCGAACAGGCCAGCCGCTCGGCAGCGGCCAATGCCTCCAGATCCACGCCTTGGCCATCGAGCACCTGCAACGGCAGCTCGACCTGACGATGGACAATCTGCACCGGCTCACTCAGCTCGCCCTGCCAGTGGAAGGACGTGCGCAGGATGTCATGGGCTGTAATTGCATCCGCCCACGCCTTGCCGAAACGCTCGGCGTCGAGGCCTTGCACCGGCACCTGCAGCTGATTGACGTAGTCGTCCGAGGCTTGCTGGTAGAGGGTGTGAAAGAGCATGCCCTGCTGCATCGGCGCCAGTGGATAGAGGTCGGCGATGGCCCGCGGTGCTACCGGCAAGGCGTCCAGTTGGGTTTGCTCGAGCGCCGCCAGCGGGAAGTCGGACGGCGTTACTCCGCCGTTTGCCAGCTGGCAGCAGTGTTCGATCAGCGCCAGCAGGGTCGCCTGATAGTCGTCGGCCAGCCGCTGCACCGTGGCATCGTCGAACACCTCGCTGCTGAAGCTCCAGCTCAGCGCCAACTCGCCGCCGTAGACCTGGCTGTTGAGGGTCAGCCAATTGCCCAGCGGGGCACGGCTGTCGCGCTCGTCCCCGGCGTTTTCCGCTGCCGGCGCAAACAGCGAATGCTCGTCGAAGCTCTGGTCGAACTGGCCCAGGTAGTTGAAGGTGATCGCCGGTTTCGGCACTGCCGCCAACGCGGCGCGGCAGACATCGTCACCGAGATGACGCAGCACACCGAAGCCCAGACCATTGCCCGGCACCTGGCGCAGTTGCTCCTTGATTGCCTTGATCGAACTGGCGATATCGTCGGCTGGGGCCAGACGCACGGGGTACAGGCTGGTGAACCAGCCAACCGTGCGTGACAGGTCGATTTCAGGGAACAGCTCTTCGCGGCCGTGCCCTTCCAACTGCACCAGCACCTCAGGGCGACCGGTCCAGCGGCAGACCATTTCGGCCAGGGCCAGCAACAGCAGGTCGTTGATCTGCGTGCGGTAGGCTCGTGCAGCGTCCTGCAGCAGGCGGGTGGTGGCCTCGCGTGGCAGGCGGGTGTTGATAGCGCGGCCATGGCAGGCCAGGTTGGCGCCGTGTGGGCGGTCCAGTGGCAGGCTGGCATCAGCGTCACGCAAGCGTTGCCAGTAGGCCAGTTCAGCCTCGGTCAGCGGGCCGCGGGCATGCTCGCGCAGGCGCAGGGCCCAGCTCTGGAACGCGCTGGTCTTGGCCGGCAGACGCGCCAGCGTGCCCTGTTGCAGATCCCGGTACAGCTGCTGCAAGTCTTCCAGCAACACCCGCCAGGACACGCCATCGACCACCAGGTGGTGGATCACCAGCAATAGCCGCTGGCTGCCATCGGCAAGGTCCATCAGCACCGCGCGCAGCACCGGGCCGTTGCTCAGATCCAGACTGGCTTGTGCACGCTGGCCCAGATCGCGCACAGCGGCTTCGTCGGCCACGGCTTCGTGCCACAGGCAAGCCTCGATGCTGTCGACGTGGCTGGCCTGCCATTGCCCGGCAACCTGCTGATAGCGCAGGCGCAAAGCGTCATGGTGCTGTTGCAGGGTGCTCAGTGCCTGGGCCAGCAGTGCCACTTGCAGCGGGCTGCGTGGCGTCAACAGCACGGACTGGTTCCAGTGCTGCAACTGCGGGATGTCGCTGGCGAAAAACACCTGCTGGATCGGCGTCAGCGGCATCTCGCCGCGCACTGGGCCCTGGTCGATCTGCAGCACTTGGATACAGCTGGCAACGGCTGCCAGCTCAAGGATGGTCTGGCAGCGGAAGACGTCTTTGGAGGCGATATGAATGCCCGCCTGACGCGCCCTGCCGACCATCTGGATGGCGATGATCGAGTCACCGCCAAGTTCGAAGAAGTTGTCGCTGATGCCCACCCGCTCGACACCGAGCAGCGCTTGCCAGATTTCTACCAGTTGACCTTGGACGTCGTTGGCGGCAGCGCGATAGTCGGCCTGGCTGCTGACGTCGGGTTGCGGCAGTGCCTTGTGATCCAGCTTGCCGTTGGCGGTCAGCGGCAGCGTCGGCAACAGCAGCAGATGGCTCGGCACCTGATGCGCTGCCAACTGCTCGCCCAGCCACTGACGGATCCCGGGCAGATCGGCCTCGGCGGCGACCAGATAAGCCACCAGCTGTTTGCCGGTCGGGCCGTCCTGAGCAACCACGGCGCATTCACGCACCTGTGGGTGGCTCTGCAGGCAGGCCTGCACCTCGCCAGGTTCGACCCGGTAGCCGCGAATCTTGACCTGGTGATCGACCCGGCCAATGAACTCCAGAAGGCCATCGGCGCGGTAGCGCGCCTGGTCACCGGTGCGGTACAGCCGCGCGCCATCGGCGCTGAACGGGTTGGGCACGAAGCGCTCGGCGGTCATGCCCGGACGCAGGTGATAGCCACGGGCGACGCCGGCACCGCCCAGGTACAGCTCACCGGCACAGTTCACCGGCAGCGCGCCAGCATCACTGTCGAGCACATAGGCGCGCAGATTGGCCAGCGGCCGCCCCAGCGGCAGGCGTGTAGCGTGCGCCCAGTCGCCATCGAGGCTTTGGGTGATGGCGCCGACCGTGGTCTCGGTCGGGCCGTAATGGTTGACCACGCAGCAGGCCGGGGCCAGCTGCTGGATGCGTTGCAACAGGCTTGGCGGGCAGGCTTCGCCGCCCAGCACCAGGCACTGCCGGGGGATGACTGCGGCGTTATCTTCGCCAAGCAGCGCCGCCAAGTGCGACGGCACGATCTTCAGCACATCGATCTGTTCGTTGTGCAGATAAGCACCCAGGGCGCTGCCATCGACCGCCATGTCGTTGTCGATCAGGTGCAAGGCCTGGCCGTGGCACAGCGCGCCAAACAGCACGGTATGACCAAGGTCAGCGGCCATGGTCGAGACCAGCGCCATGCTCCGCGCCTGAGTGATCGGCAGGCGTTCGCCGATGGCTGCAACGTAGTTGGCCAGCGCGCCGTGGCTGACGGTGACGCCCTTGGCGCGACCGGTGGAGCCGGAAGTAAAGATGACATAGGCCAATTGCTGCGGGTCGCTGATCGGCGCCAGCGCCCAGCCTGCGCCGGACAACGCCTGGGTCGGGTCGGGCAGCAGTTGCTGGTGGACGCCGGTCAGCTCGGCAAAGCGCTCAGCCAGCGGCGCCTGCACCAGCAGGTGCTCGAGGGCGCTGTCGGCTATCATCTGGTTGAGACGTTGCTGCGGGTACTCGGGCGCCAGCGGCACATAGGCGCCGCCGGCCTTGAGCACTGCCAGCAGGCCGACGACCATCTCCAGCGAACGCTCGGCAGCGATACCGACCAGTACATCGGCGCCCACGCCCTGCTCGCGCAAGCGCCCGGCCAAGGCTTCGGCCTGGCCGTCGAGCTGGGCATAGCTGAGGCGCCGTGCGCCTTGCACCACAGCGATGGCCTCAGGTGTGGTTTGCGCATGGGCACTGATCCGCGCTGGTACATCGAGGGCGCGCTGCTGCAACGTGCCGCCTTCGGCCCATTGCGCTAACTGCTGTTGTTCTGCAGGGCTGTACAGCGCTAGGTCGCCAATCGCCTGCTGCGGATCGCGCAGTGCATCAGCGAGCAGATTGCGCCAGTGTTCGGCTAGGCGGGCAATGGTGCTGGCGTCGAACAGATCAGTGGCGTACACCAAGGCTGCATACAAGCGGCCATCGGCTTCGCGGGTGCTCAGGGTCAGGTCGAAGCGCACCGCTTCATGCCCGCTGCCCTGCACCTCGACGGTCAAGCCCGGCAATTCCAGGCGGCCGGCGTCGGCTGCGTCGACCAGATGGTTGTAGAGCACTTGAAACAGCGGGCTACTGTCCAGATTGCGCTCGGGTTGCAGGGCATCGACCAGTTGTTCGAACGGCGTGTCCTGATGCGCCTGGGCCTCGAGGACCCGGCTTTTGACCTGGGCCAGCAGCGCGGCAAAAGTCTGCTGGGGCGTGATATCAGCCTGTAACACCTGCGTGTTGACGAAAAAGCCGATCAACCCCTCGACTTCAGCGCGAGTACGGTTGGCCACGGGCGTGCCGACGCGGACTTGAGCGGCGCCACTGTAACGGTGCAGTACGGCCTGGAAGCTGGCCAGCAGCAGCATGAACAGCGTGCTGCCGGTCGCCGCCGACATAGCGCGCAGGCGCGCGCCAAGGGCTGCATCGAATTCGATTTCATGGCGCGCACCGCGGTTGCTGCGGCTGGCCGTGCGTGGCCGGTCCAGTGGCAAAGCCAGCTGCACGTGCTCGCTACCGAGTCGCTCGCGCCAGTAGGCCAGCTGCCGCTCGCCCTCACCGGCCTCCAGCCACAGCCGCTGCCAGTGGGCGTAGTCGGCGTAGTGCACGGCCAGAGGCGGCAGCGCAGCGCGCTGGCCGTGCAAGGCCTGGCGATAACCTTCGCTGACTTCGCCAACCAGGATCGGCAACGACCAGGCATCGCAGACAATATGGTGGCTGCAGAACAACAGCACATGCTGCTCGGCATCGAGCTTGATCAGCGTTGCCCGCAGCAGCAAGTCACGCTCCAGATCGAAGGGCTGCTCGGCCAGCGCCGTCATCTGTTCGGCCAATAGCGCTTCGGCGCCCTCACCCGCGGCACTGAGGTCGAGCCGGGTCAGGGCAAACTGACGCTGCGGGTGGATCACCTGCAACACCTGCTGCTCGTGCCAGCGGAAGCTGGTGCGCAGCACTTCGTGCCGCTCGATCAACTGCCCGATCGCCTGCTCCAGCGCGGTGCTGTTCAGCTGTCCACGCAAGCGCAGCTGCGCGGGTTGGTTATAGGCGCTGGACTGCGGGTCCAGTTGCCATACCAACCACAGCCGCTGTTGCGCATACGAGGCCGGCAACTCGCTGATGCCCGCCTCGCGCGGCGGAATCGGCAGAATATCCAGCGACAGCCCCTGGGCGATCATCTTCGCCTGCAGGGCGCTGCGTTCCGCTGGGCTGAAGCCGGCAAAGCGTTTGGCCAGGGCCAACATCCGATCGGGTAGCTGACTCATTGCTGCTCAGCCTCGGCGAACAGGGCTTCGAGGGCATCGAGCTTGTCTTCGTTGACTTCGTTATCGCGGTGCAGCTCAACCTGCTGGGCCAGCAACTCGACGGTTTCACCTTCGAAAAATGCGCGCAGCGGCAGGTTGATATTGAGCTCGCTGTGTACCCGCGAGCGAATCCGCGTGGCCAGCAACGAATGCCCGCCGAGGGCGAAGAAGTTGTCGTGGATACCGACTTGCGGCAGCTCCAGCGCCTCCTGCCAGATGCGCGCCAGCGTCTGCTCCAGCTCATTGCGCGGTGCGACGTAGGCCTGACCGCGTTGCTCGCGGGCACTCAGCGCGTTGCGGTCTAGCTTGCCGTTGGGGGTCAACGGCATGCGCTCGAGCGCGTTGATGAAGGCTGGCACCATATGCTCGGGCAATTGCTCGCGCAGCAGCTCCAGCAGCGCCGCTTCACTGGCATCGGCAGGCGCGTCGGCGTGCAATACCACATAGGCGGCCAACTGCTTGCCGGCTGCGGTATCGCGGGCAACCACCGCCGCTTCGCGGACACGGCTGTCAGCGCCGAGACGCGCTTCGATCTCGCCCAGCTCAATACGAAAGCCGCGAATCTTCAGCTGGAAATCGAGGCGTCCAAGGTAGTCGAGCACGCCGTCCGGGCGGCAGGCCACGCGGTCGCCGGTGCGGTACAGGCGCGCCCCGGGTACTGCCCCGTGCGGGTCCGGCAAGAAGCGGCTGGCGGTCAGGCTCGGCCTTGCCAGGTAGCCGCGGGCCAGGCCGGCGCCGGCGATATACAGCTCACCCGGGCGACCGAAGCCGACCAGTTCGCCCTGCTCGTCGAGCACCTGCAAGCGGGTGCCGGCAATCGCCGTGCCGATCGCCACGCGCTCGGCCAGCACGGGCTCGGCAACTGCCTGGGCAGTGCACCAGACGGCGCTCTCGGACGGCCCGTACTCGTTGACCAAGAGTGTCTGCGGCAAGCGTTGCTGGTGGCGTTCGCTGAGCTCGACCGGGCAGGCCTCGCCGGCCACGATCACGCAGGCCAGGCCGGCGTCAGTTGGCAGTGCTTCGAGGATCTGCGCATAGAACGATGGCAGCGCGAGGAAGTGCGAAATTTGCTGGTCGGCAACCTGCTGGGCGATCTGCAACGGGTCTTTGTGTGCCTGCTCGGCCGGCAGGCACAAGCTGCCGCCTTGAGCGAGGGTCCAGAAAATGCCGGCCACCGAGCTGTCGAACGAGAACGACGACAGCATCAGGAAGCGTTGGATCGGTTCGCGGTAGAACTGCAACCGCGCCTGGGTCGAGGCACAGGCGTTGGCATGGCTGATCATCACGCCTTTGGGCAGGCCGGTGGAGCCGGAGGTGTAGATCACATAGGCCAGATCGTCGCTGTGAGTGCTGGCCGGCAGCGGGCTGGCGTCGCCCTCCTCCAACGTCTGCGCGGTCACTTCCAGCTGCACGGTTGCAGCGGGCAGCGTCAGTGCTTCAGGCAGCGCCTGCAAGCGCACCAGGCAGCGGACGCCAGCGTCTTCAAGCATGAAGCTCAGCCGTTCGTGCGGATAGGACGGATCCAGCGGCAGATAGGCGCCGCCAGCTTTGAGAATGGCCAGCAGGGTCACCACGATTTCCACTGAGCGGCCGCCGTAGACGCCCACCAGGGCATCACGGCCGACACCTTCGGCTTGCAGGCGCCGCGCCAGGCGGTTGGCCTGGCGGTCGAGTTCGGCGTAGCTCAGCTGGCGGCCTTCAACCTGCAAGGCGATGTGCTGCGGATGCAGCGCGGCGCGGCGTTCAAACAGTTGGTGCAGCAGTTGCGCCTGCGCCGTCTGCAGGCTGGCACTATGGTCCAGCGCCGCCAGCACCTGCTGCGACTGGCCGGCATCGAGCGTGGCGATGTCGCTGACGGGGTGCTCAGGCGCGGCCGCAGCCCCGGCGATGAACACAGCAAACTGGGCCAGCCAGGCATCCAGCAAGCCCGGTGCGAGCAGGCCGATCGGGGCCAGTAGTTGCAGAATCAGTTGCTGACCGCAGCGGCGCGCCTGCAGGTGGAGTTTTTCGGCTTGAGCGGGATCTTGCGCCAGCACCAGATCGTGCTCAGTCTCCAGCTCGATGTCAGCGCCAAGCAGCAACGGGCCGGGCTGGTCCAGATTGCTCTCGAACAGCTCCACTTCATTGAAGCATTCAAGCCAGGAGCGGCTCTGCGCCAACTGCTGGGCAAAGCCCTGCAGGTGCTCACGCACAGACTGCTGCGCCGGCACCTCTGCGGCAACCGGCAGACGCCGAGCGAAGTGGCCCAAGGTGGCGAGCAATTGTTCGTTGCGACCGTCCACCAGCAGGCTCAGCAAAACTCGTTGCTCGCCCAGCAGGCCGCCCAGAAAACCTGTCCATAGCCCGCCAAGCGCTACCTGCGCCGGCAGCCCAAGCTGCGCCGCCAAGCCAGCCACGGTCGCCAATGGCAACTCCAGACGGCTCGACTCCCGCTCGCCGCCCAGGCCAACCCGACGCTCGAATGGCAGCTGCGGGGCATGAGTAAATTGCGCCAGCAGACCGCGCCAATGGGCCAGGCCCTCTTGGCCCAGTTGCTGCTCGGCAAGCTCCTCCTGCCAAGCGGCGTAGTCGGCATATTGCAAGGCATCGAATTCAGGCAATGTCTGGCCCTGGCCAAGCGCCGCCAGTTCATCAGCCAACAGGCGCAGGCTGGTCCGGTCAAGGCTGGCCAGCGGCGCGGCGAGCAGCACTTGCTCAGCCCAACGCACTGCCACCAGCGGCGTCTCTGCCAACGCTGCGCGAGCCAGCTCGCGGGCGTGCTCAAGGTCAGCCGCGTGCATCAGGCGTACCTCGGCCTGCGCGCTGATCGCCTGGGCGGGCAACTGCAGGCCAGGCACCTGGGTGTAGCGAGTGCGCAGGATTTCGTGGCGCTCGGCCAGTTGCAGCAGCGCGGCGTGCCACTGCGCGTCGTCACCGACAACGCTGGCAGGCAGCTGCAGGGTGGCCAGCAGCGGGCGCCCGGCATTGCGTTCGGCGCGCAGCAGTGCGGCTTGCTGGGCGGAGGTCTGGAAGATTTCTGCTGGAGTGCTGTACGTCATGCTGATGTCCTTAACCAATGGCCACGTCGGTGCTTTTCAGCGGGATTGCCATTGCGGTGAGAATTTTGCGCGGGCCGCTGTAACCGTTGCGGGCATGGATGGTGAAGATGTTGTCCAGCACCACCACGTCGCCCTGCTGCCACGGGAACTCGACCATCACCTCGCGGTACAGCTGCTGCAGGTGGCGGATGTAGTCTTCGGGGATCGGCGAGCCGTCACCGAAGTAGGTGTTTTGCGGCAGATCCTGCGGTTCGAATTCGGCCAGCAGGCTGTCGCGAATGCTCTCGGGCAGGGTCAGCGCGTTGAAGAAGGTGGCGTGGTTGAACCACACCGTTTCGCCCGTACGCGGGTGGCGCACCACCGCGGGGCCTTGTTGGCGGGTGCGCAAGCGATTGCCGGGCTTCCACTCAGGTGTGATCCCAATCCTGGCGCAGTAAGCCTCGACTTCGGCGCGGTCTTCGGTCTGGAACACCGTTTGCCAGGGCAGGCCCATGCCGTCGCCGTAATTGCGCACGTAGAGCACACGCTTGCGGATGAATTCATCGCGCACCTGCGGGTCGATGCGTTCGAGCAGCAGCCGGGTATCACCGAACGGCGTCTCGCCGCCGGTGGCCGAGGGCTGGTCGCAATAGAAGTACAGGTGCAGCGGAAACACCGGCGAATAGGAGTGCTCGTTGTGCGGGAAAATCTTCTCTGCCGACGGGTAGTCGGTGGAGCTGTAGACGTTGAGCTTCTTGGTGATCTGGGTGCGCGGCGAGGCGCGGAACAGGTACTCCAGCGCGCCGCCGGAAATCGCATCGACGCACTGGTTGAAGGCGTGGATATCCGGCACGTTGAAGCCACGAAACAGCAGGGTCGCATGCTGGTCGAGCTTGCTTTCGATCAGGGCGCGGTTCTGCCCGGCCCACTCGATCAGGTTGACCCCGGGCATGCTTGGCGTGCACACCAGCGGCAGCGGGCGGTCGGCGAACATCGGGCTGAAGGTGACCAGGCTGGACTGGTCCAGGCTGAGGCTCTTGCGCCGCCCCTTGCCCAGCGCCGGTATCACTTGCGACTCGAAATTCGACATTGCACCTCTCCCATTCGTGTATCAGGTGGCGCCCCCTGGCGCGCACCTGCCTGACTGTCCTTGCCGCCGTTACTCGACCGCCACCCGGCCTGGGCGACGACGCTGGATCGGCTGTTGCTGCAATTGCGCCTGGCGCTCGGCCAGGGCCTGTTGCTCGGCCGCCTGTTGCACCTGCGCTGCACCTTCGAGCAACTGCGCCAAGGCCGCCTGCGGGTCGCCAAGCATGTGCTCGAACACCCCTTGCAACTGGCCAAACAGGCAGGCCATGTCGGCACTGGCGTAGAGTCCGGCATCGCACTTGAGCCCCAGGTATATGCCGGCGGGCGCGTTGACGAACTCGGCGATCAGGTCCAGCTCGGCGGCGGCTTTACCGGCCGGCAATGGCTGGATCTCGAGGCCGTCGATCGACAGCGGCACATCGCTGCTGTCCTGATAGATGAACTTGATCGCAAACAGCGGTGAACGCCCTGCCCTGCGCGGAACTCGCAGGGCTTCCACCAAGCGCTCGAACGGCAGGTCCTGGTGGTCGGCAGCGCCGATCACGGTGCTGCGCGCCGCCTCCAGCAACTGGCTGACGCTGGCCTGTGGTTCGACCGTCAATTGCAGTACCAACTGGTTAACGAAGAACCCCACCAGATCTTCAACCCCGGCGTGGTTGCGGTTGGCCACATCGGTACCCAGGCGCACTCGGCTGCTGGCGCTGCGCTGGGCCACTACCACGCTGAAGCCGGCCAGCAGGAGCATGTACAAGGTCACCCCCCGCGCCGTGGCGAATTCGCGCAGGGCCTCGCTCAGGGCCGGGCTGAAGTGGAACTCGTGCACCTCGCAATAGGCGGCATTGGCCGAGGCTGCCTGCCGTGCAGGCGATGCCGGCAGGCTGGTCAGGCGATGGTCATCGCCCAACTGGGCGCGCCAGTAGGCCAGCTGCCGCTCGAGTTCACCGGCCGCCAGCCACTCGCGCTGCCAGACGGCGAAGTCGACGTATTGCAGGCGTGGCTCCGGCAACGCCGATGGGCTGCCGCTGCGGGCCGCTTGGTACAGGCTGACGAACTCCGCCGGCAGCAGACCAAACGACCAGTGGTCGGCGACGATATGGTGCAGGGTGATCAGCAGCACATGGCGCTGCTCGCTCAGACGCAGCAGGCGCACGCGCATCGGCGAGCCGTCGACCAGGTCGAACGGCTGGCGGGCTTCGCTCTGCAGGTGCTGCTCGAGCGCAGCCTGCCCTTCGGCTGAGCCACGCAGATCAGTGAAGGCAAATTCCGGCGCCAGCTGCTGATGCACTTGCTGCCAATGCTCGCCATCGGCTTCGAAATAGGTGGTGCGCAGCACTGCATGGCGCTGTACGAGCATGTCGAAGGCCTGGCGCACCGCGCGCGGGTCCAGCGTGCCGGTCAGCTCGAGCGCGCGGGCAATGTTGTACATCGAGCTGTGCGGCTCGAGTTGCCAGAGGAACCACAGCCGCTGCTGGGCAAACGACTGCAGCTGCGGCTGGCGCTCATCGACCCGGCGCAGCACCGGCATGCTCGCGGCGCGCTCGCTGTGTTCGATGCTGGCGACAAAGTCTTGCAGGGTGGCCGCCTCGAACAGGCTGCGCAGGGCCAGCTGTAAGCCCAGCTCCTGACGCACCCGGCTGATCACCTGCGTGGCCAGCAGCGAGTGGCCGCCGAGGGCAAAGAAGTTATCGCCGAGGCCGACCTGCGCCACGTCCAGCACCGACTGCCAGATGGCGGCAACACGGCGCTGTAGATCGGTCTGCGGCAGCGCCTGGCTGTGGCTGACGGCCTGCGGCGCGGGCAGCGCCTTGCGGTCGAGCTTGCCGTTGGGGTTGAGCGGCAGGCGCGCCAGCAGGATCAGCTGGTTGGGCTGCATGTAGTCCGGCAAATCGGCTTTCAACGCGTCTTGGATAACGCCGCGCAGGTCATCCTGCGCTGGCACGGCCAGCGCCTCCAGGTCATCGACTGGCACCACATAGGCCACCAGTTGCAGGCCATGGCGGGCTGGCAGCGCTACGACCACTGCCTCGCGCACGGGGGGCTGAGCCGCGAGGCGCGCTTCGATTTCGCCAAGCTCGATGCGAAAACCACGGATCTTCACCTGGTGGTCGATGCGGCCGACGTATTCGATAGCACCTGCCGGGTTGTAGCGCACTAGGTCGCCGCTGCGGTACAGCCGCGCGCCGGGCTCGCTGGCAAACGGGTCGGGCAAGAAGCGCTCGGCGGTGAGCGCCGGGCGGTCGAAATAGCACTGTGCAAGGCTCGCCGCAGCGCCAATCCACAGCTCTCCGGTTGCGCCGGCCGGCAGCAGCTCGGCGCCAGCATCAAGAATGCGCAAACTGCGCCCGGCAATCGCCTGGCCAATGGGCACGCCATATACGGCACTGGCGTCGGCCAACTGGCAGTCATGCACGCTGGACACCACCGTCGCCTCGGTCGGGCCGTAGGTATTGACCAGGCGCACCGCGCCCAGCCCGGCCGCATGCCACAGGCGCAAGCCCTCGACCGACATCGCCTCGCCGCCGACGTGCACCTGGCGCAACCGCCCCAGGCTGCGGTCTTCGCTGGCACACAGCTTGGCCAACAGATGCCAGTAGGCAGCGGGCAAGTCGGCCAGGGTTACGCCCTGCTCGACCAGCACCTCGGCCAACTGCTCGACCGACCACGGCTGGTCATCGCGCATGATCAGCGCCGCGCCGACGCTCAAGGGTGGATAGCACTGCTCGACAAAGCCGTCGAAGCTGAACGTGGCGAACTGCAGGACGCGGTCGCTGGCGGCAAGTCGGGAATAGTCAGCGGCGCTTTCGCAGAACTCGCGCAGGGCCGCATGGGCAATCGCCACGCCCTTGGGTTTGCCGGTGGAGCCTGAGGTGTAGATGACGTAAGCGAGGTCTTCAGGACAAGCGCGGTTCGCCGGGTCCAGCGTTGATGCGTTGGCCAGCTGATCGCCCAGCGCGTCGAGTTGCAGCCGCGTCAAGCCAGCCGGCAGTGCCAGATGAGCAAGCAGCCCACCCTCACTGAGCAACAGGTCGAGACGGCTGTCCTCGACCATGAACAGCAAGCGCTCGTCCGGGTAGCCGGGGTCGAGCGGCACATAGGCGGCGCCACTTTTGAGCACTGCCAGCAGGCTGACGATCAACTGCGGGGTACGCCGCAGTGCCAAGCCGACGCGTTGGCCGGGGCCGACGCCGGATTCGATCAGGCAATGGGCAAGGCGGTTGGCCTGTTGGTTGAGGCTGGCATAGTCAAGGCTTGCTGCCGAGGTCCACACCGCCAATGCTCCAGGCGTGCTGGCGGCCTGAGCAGCGATACGCTGATGCACCAGCGCTTGATCACGCAGCGCCATGCAGCTGTCGCCCTGGCGTTGCAGCAGGTTGTACTGGCCGGTGTGATCAAGCAGGGTCAGGTTGCCGAGCACGCCTTGCGGGGCGGCGACAAACTGCTCAAGCAGGTGGCGCAATTGGCTGCACAACCCGGCTACTTGCTCGCTGCTGAACCGCGCCAGATCGTAGCTGAAGTCCAGGCGCAGGGTCGCGCCCAGTTCGATGCCGAGGGTCAGCGGATAGCTGGTCTGCTCGTGGTTGCTCAGGTTGCGCATGCGCAACCCGCTGCTGTCAGCCTGGCTCAAGGCCTCGGCCACCGGGAAGTTTTCGAATACCAGCAGGCTGTCGAACAGCGCGTTGCCCTGCTGCCCAGCCCAGGCCTGGATCTCGTACAGCGGCACATGCTCAAACTCGCGCAGCGCCAGGTTGTGCGACTGCAAGGCCTGCAGCCACTGCGCCACACTGTGCTGCGGGTGCGGCTGGCAGACGATCGGCAAGGTATTGATGAACAGCCCAAGCTGCGCGTCGATGCCCGGCAACTCGGCCGGGCGGCCAGCCACGGTGGCGCCGAAGGCTACGCACGCTTGCCCACTGTAACGCTGCAACAACACCGCCCAGGCGCCTTGCAGCAAGGTGTTGAGGGTGACTTTATGGGCGCGGGCGAACGCCTTCAGCGCCTCGGTCTGCACGGGCTCGAGCTCGGCCAGCAGCTGCCCGTAGCCGCTGCCGTGCGCCGGTCGGCGCAGGCTTTCGGCGAGCAGGGTCGGCTGCTCCAGCGCTGCCAGGTCGACTTGCCAGTAGGCCTTGGCAGCTTCAGCAGAGCGCCCCTGCAACCAGGCCAGATAGTCGCGGTAACGCCCTGGTGCAGCGCTCGGCTGTACGCCTGCATAACGGCCGAGCACCTCAGCCAGCAGGCTGGCGTTGCTCCAGCCGTCGAGCAGAATGTGGTGGCTGGTGTAGATCAGGTGCCAGTCGCCGCTACCGGTCGGCACCAGGCTCAGGCGCAGCAATGGCGCGCGAGCCAGATCGAAGCCCAGCGCGCGCTCGGCGGCGGCCAACTGGTCAAGGTCATGTTCACCCGCTTCGAGCAACGTCAGCGGCAGTTGCAGCTGGCGATGGACCAACTGATGCGCGTGCTCAAGGCCCTGCCAATGGATGCTGCTGCGCAGGATCGGGTGATGATCCAGCGCAGCTTGCCAGGCCTGACGGAAGCGCTCGACGTCGAGGCCGGCGATGTCCAGGCGCATCTGGTTGACGTAAGCGCCGTCTGCCGGCTGGTACAGGCTGTGAAAGAGCATGCCTTGCTGCATCGGCGCCAGCGGGTACAGGTCTTCGACCTGATCGGCGCTGGCCGGCAACTGATCGAGCTGCGCCTGGCTGATGCTGGCGAGCGGGAAGTCCGAGGGCGTCACCTGCCCGGCCGGCACTTGCAGGCAGTGGGCAATCAGCGCGTGCAGCTCCTGCAGATAACCGTCGGCCAGTTGCTGGATGCTGGCATCGTCATACATGGCGCTGCTGTAGCCCCACTGCAAGGCCAGCTCCCCGGCATACACCTGGCCCTCAACGGTCAGCCAGTTGGCCAGCGGCGCTTGAGGGTCCTGCGCCTGGCCGCTGCGTTCGCTGGCCGGGGCGAACAGCGCCGCCTGGTCGAATTGGCCATCGAATTGGCCCAGGTAGTTGAAGGTCACCCGCGGCGCTGGCAGCGCGGCCAGTTGGGCGCCGACGGCAGGCTCGGCGAGGTAACGCAGCAGGCCATAACCGAGACCCTTGCCGGGCACCCGGCGCAACTGCTCCTTGACCGCCTTGATCGAACCCGGCCAGTCGGCCGTGGCTTGCAGGCGTACCGGGAACAGGCTGGTGAACCAGCCGACGCTGCGGGTCAGGTCGAGGTCATCGCCAAGGTCTTCGCGGCCATGGCCTTCGAGCTGGATCAGGCAGCCTGGTTGCGCCGTCCAGCGTTGCAGCAGACGCGCCAGAGCGGTCAGCAGCAGGTCGTTGACCTGGGTGCGGTAAGCCGCCGGAGCGACTTGCAAGAGTTGCCGGGTGGCTTCTCGCGACAGGCGCGCTTCGACCTTGCGCTGCAGTTGATTGGTCAGGGCGCCGTGGGGGCGGTCGCACGGTAGTTCGGCGATGTCTTGATGCTGGGCAAGCCAGTACGGCAGCTGATCGAGCACAGCCGGTACGTGCTGCTGCAGGCGCGCGGCCCAGGCTTGATAGCTGCTGGTCTTAGCCGGCAGACTGGCTGGTTGGCCGGCGGCCAATTGCTGATAAGCCAGTTGCAGGTCTTCGAGGAGCACCCGCCAGGACACTCCATCGACCACCAGGTGGTGAATGACCAGCAGCAAGCGTTGCTCGCCATCAGGCAGCTCTACCAACAGCGCACGCAGCAGTGGCCCTGTCTGCAGATCGAGGCTGCACTGCACCCCATCGCAGAGTGCTGCCAGTTGGGCGGTGTCGGTTACCTGCGCGGATTCCAGCACTCGAGCGCTGCTGACCGGCGCATACGCCTGCTGCCAGCCTTGCGTCTGCGCGGTGTAACGCAGGCGCAGGGCATCGTGCTGGGCCAGCAACAGTTGCAAGGCTTGCTCAAGCACTTCGGCTTGCACCGGTTCACGCGGGCTCAATAGCAGCGACTGGTTCCAGTGACTGCGCTGCGGCATGTCCAGCGCGAAGAACGCGTGCTGGATCGGCGTCAGCTGTACGTCGCCGGTTGCCGGCCCCTGCTCTTGCTGGGCCTCGCTGTCGCGCACCGCGACCTGGGCCAGGCTACGCACCGTCTGATGCTGGAACAGGTCACGCGGCTTGAGCCGCACGCCGGCCTGACGCGCGCGACTGACCACCTGAATGGAGACGATGGAGTCGCCGCCAAGCTCGAAGAAATTGTCTTCCAGACCTACCTGGGCTACGCCGAGCACGTCCTGCCAGATCCCGGCCAGCAGCCGTTGCAGTTCGTCCTGCGGGGCCACGTAGGTTTGCTGCGGCGCCGCCTCCGGCAGTGGCAAGGCTTTGCGGTCGAGCTTGCCGTTGCCAGTCACGGGCAGCTGGTCCAATGCCAGCCAGTAGGTCGGCACCATGTACTCGGGCAGGCATTCGAGCAGCGCATTCTTGAGCTGGGCCTGCCAGCCCTCCTGTGGCTCCTGAGCAAGTACCAGATACGCCACCAGGTGTTTGCCTTCCTGCACCAGCACGACCGCCTCATCGACCTGCGGCTGCTGCATCAGGCGCGTCTCGATCTCGCCCAGCTCGATGCGCAGGCCACGCAGTTTGACCTGATGGTCGAAGCGGCCCAGATATTCGATCACCCCGTCGCGGCGCTGGCGGACCCGGTCACCGGTGCGATACAGCCGCTCCCCGGCAACGAACGGACAGGCGACGAAGCGCTCGGCGGTCAGCCCGGGGCGGCGATGATAGCTGCGCGCCAGGCCGATCCCGCCCAGGTACAGCTCGCCGGCAACACCTGCCGGCACCGGTTGCAGTTGGGCATCCAGCACCAGAGTGCGCAGGTTGGCAATCGGCTGACCAATCGGCACGGCCAACGCGCCTTCGTCGATGCAGGTCCAGTGCGTGACATCGATGGCCGCTTCAGTCGGCCCGTAGAGGTTGTACAGCGCAGCCTGCGGCAAGCGGGCAAAAACCTGCTGCTGCGCTTCCAGCGGCAGTGCCTCGCCGCTGCAGACAATGCGCTGCAGGCTCTGGCAGGCCTCAACGCCATGTTCATGGATAAATGCCTGCAGCATCGAAGGCACGAAATGCAGGGTGGTCACGCCGTTGTCGACGATGGTTTCGATCAGCCGCTCGGGGTCGCGATGCGCACCGGGTGCAGCGACCACCAGGCAAGCGCCGGTCAGCAGCGGCCAGAAGAACTCCCACACCGACACGTCGAAACTGAACGGGGTTTTCTGCAGGACCACATCGCTGCTGGTCAGTGCATAGGCCTGCTGCATCCAGCACAGCCGGTTGACCAGCGCCGCATGGCTGTTGCCCGCGCCTTTGGGTTTGCCGGTGGAGCCTGAGGTGTAGATCACGTAGGCCAGGTGCTGGGGCAAGGTCTGCGACAGCGGTGCTTGCTCGGAGTAGCCATCGAGCCAGCCTTGCGGCTGATCCAGATCGATCGTCTGCAGGCCGGCCTGCCCTTCAAGCAAAGGCCGCAACGCACGCTGAGTCAGCAACAGGCGCACGGCACTGTCGTCGATCATGTAGTGCAGGCGTTCCTGCGGGTATTCCGGGTCAAGCGGCACGTAGGCACCGCCGGCCTTGTGGATGGCCAGCAGGGCCACGACCATTTCCAGCGAACGCTCCAGGCATACGCCGACCAGCACATCCGGGCCAACTCCGCGCTCACGCAGCAGGTTGGCCAGCTGGTTGGCGCGGCGTTCGAGGGCCGCGTAGCTCAGGGTCTGTTCAGCGAAACGCACGGCCGGCGCATCGGGCGTGCGCTGCACCTGCTCGCCGATCAGGCTGTGCAGGCACTGATCCAGCGGATAGGCCTGGGCGGTCTGGTTCCAGCCGCTGATCAGGGTGTCGTGTTCTTCATCTGCCAGCAGCGCCAGCTCGCCAACGCGCTGATTTGGGTCGGCCACCAGCGCTGCCAACAGGCCGGTGAAGTGTTTGGCCATGCGTGCAATAGTGGCGGCGTCGAACAGTTCATCCGCATACGTAAGGGCGCCGCGCAGTTGCCCGCCCTGCTCATAGGTATCCAGAGTCAGGTCGAACTGAGTGGTGCGGCTCTGCCACTGCACCGCACTCAGGCTCAGGCCCGAGGCCGTTTGCAGGCTGGCCATGTCGGCTACGTGCGGCTGGTGGTTGTACATCACCTGAAACAGCGGCGTGTGGCTCAGGCTGCGCTCCAGCTGCAGCGCTTCGACCAACTGTTCGAAAGGCAGATCCTGATGCGCCTGGGCCCCGAGCACGCGCTCCTTGACCGCTTGCAGCAAGCTGGCGAATGGCTGCAGGGCGTCGACTTGAGTGCGCAGCACCAGGGTATTGACGAAGAAGCCGATCAGGCCTTCGATCTCGCTGCGGTTGCGGTTGGCGATCGGTACGCCGACACGCAGGTCGGTTTGCCCGGTGTAGCGCAGCAGCAGCACGTTGAAGGCGCCGAGCAGCAGCATGAACAAGGTCACGTTGTGCTGGCGGGCCAGTTCGAGCAGGCCGTCAGCCAACGCTGTGTCGATGGCGAATTCCAGGCGCCGGCCGCGCTGGCTTGGCAGCGCCGGGCGTGGATGATCGGTGGGCAGTTCAAGCGGATCGTGCTCGTTGCCGAGCGCATCCTGCCAGTAGCTTAGCTGACGCGCCTGCTCACCCGCCTCGAGCCAGCGTCGTTGCCACAGGGCATAGTCGGCGTACTGTACCGGCAACGGCGCCAGCGCAGGATTCTTGCCCAGCGCGAAAGCGTCGTAGCAACGAGTGAATTCTTCGATCAACACGTTCATCGACCAGCCATCGGAGACGATGTGGTGCAGGGTCAGCAGCAACACGTGCTCGTCGCTGGCCAGACGCAGCAGGCTGACCCGCAGCAGTGGCCCTTGCTCAAGGTCGAAGGGCTGCACCGCCTGGGCTTCGGCTGCCTCTCGTACCGCCTGCTCGCGCGCATCAATAGCCAGCGCCGAAAAGTCCTGATGAACGATGTGCAGCGGCTGCTCGGCGGGCACCTGCTGCACGCTGTCGTCATCACGGCGCCGGAATACAGTGCGCAGGGTCTGATGCCGCTCGATCAGGCTGGCGAAGGCGAGCTCCAGCGCGTTGATGTCCAGCGCCCCTTTGAGCCGCACTGCACCGGGCAGGTTATAGGCGCCGCTGTGCGGGTCCAGTTGCCACAACACCCACATGCGCCGCTGGGCATAGGACAACGCCTGGCGATCCTCGGCGGGCACGTCGGCCGGGATCGGAAACTGGGCAAAATCCACCCCTTCGCGGGCCAATGCAGCGAGAAACAGCTGACGTTTCTCCACCGGCAGGCCAATAAAGCGACGAGCGAGTTTCAGGGCGTCTTCAGCATTCATTGTGTGGGCATCCGAATCTATAGGCGTGGGGCGGTGGCGAACCATCCCTATAGAACGAATGCAACGAGGAAAAATTAGCGCCCGTGCGGGCTCAGAACAGCATCAGCTGGCGACCAGTCAGGGCGTTGAAATCGTCACCGACAAACGGCAGGATCGCGTCCGCCACCGGTTGCAGCTGGCGGCTCAGGTAGTGCTCGTAGTCGATCGGCGACTGCAGGTTTTCCAGCGGTTCGGGGCCTGCTGTGGTGATCACATAGCTGATCCAGCCGCCGCGCTGGTACTGCTTGGGACGGCCCAGCCGCGCATTGAAGTCATCGGCCAGACGCGCCGCGCGCACGTGCGGCGGCACGTTGCGCTGGTAATCGGCCAGCGGCCGGCGCAGACGCTTGCGGTAGATCAGCAGTTCGTCCTGCGCGCCAGCGAGGGTGCGCTGTACGTAATCGCGTAGATAGTCACGATAAGGTTGGTTGCGAAAGATCCGCTCATACAGCCCTTGCTGAAACTGCCGGGCCAGTGGCGACCAGTCGGTGCGCACCGACTCCAGGCCCTTGTAGATCATCTGCAGCTCGCCATCGGCGCCCTGCACCAGGCCTGCGTAGCGCTTCTTGCTGCCCTCCTCGGCGCCGCGGATGGTCGGCATCAGAAAACGCTGGTAATGGGTTTCGTATTGCAGCTCCAGTGCACAATCGAGGTTCAGGCTCTGACGCAGGTGCTCGCGCCACCACTGGTTGACCTTGGCCACCAGCGCCTTGCCGATGCTCGCCGCCGCCTGCTCGTCGTGGGCGTGCTTGAGCCAGACGAAGGTCGAGTCGGTGTCACCATAAATGACGTCGTAACCCTCGGCCTCGATCAGGGCGCGGGTCTGGCGCATGATTTCGTGGCCACGCAGGGTGATCGAAGAGGCCAGGCGCGTGTCGAAGAAGCGGCAACCGTTGGAGCCGAGCACGCCGTAAAAGGCGTTCATGATGATCTTCAAGGCTTGCGAGAGTGCCGCGTTACCGTCGCGCTTGGCCGCTTCCCGGCCTTGCCAGACGCGCTCGACGATGGCTGGCAGGCAATGCCGGGTGCGGGAAAAACGTGCGCCGCGAAAACCCTCGACCGAGTGCTCGTCATCGGGCTGGCTGAGCCCTTCGACCAACCCGACCGGGTCGATCAGAAAGGTGCGGATAATCGACGGGTACAGGCTCTTGTAGTCGAGCACCAGCACCGAGTCGTACAGGCCGGGGCGCGAGTCCATGACAAAGCCCCCAGGGCTGGCAGTGTCCGGCTGGCTGCCCATGTTTGGCGCGACAAACCCCATCCGGTGCATGTGCGGAATGTACAAATGGCAGAACGCCGCGACCGAGCCACCGCTGCGGTCCACCGGCAGACCGGTGACGCTGGCGCGCTCCAGGAGGAATTCGAGCAGGCGGGTATGGGCGAAAATCCGCGTGACCAGCTCGCAGTCCTTGAGGTTGTACCGGGCCAGGGCCGGCTTGTCCTCGGCGAACATGCGGTTGATTTCGTCCATGCGCTGGTAAGGCGTATCGATCGCCTTGCCTTCGCCGAGCAGGGTCTGGGCGACGTTCTCCAGGCTGAATGAAGGGAAGCTCCAGGTCGCCGAACGCAGCGCCTCGATGCCGTCGATCAACAAGCGGCCCGGCGCCTCGACGAACACATGGTTGCGCTCGGGGTGTGCGCGCAGGGTCAGTGGTGCGCCGTTACGGCCAAGCAGCAGCGGCACCTGCAAGCGCGCGGCGTGCTCGTGCAGCAAGCGCAGATCGAACTGCAGCACGTTCCAGCCGATGATCGCATCTGGGTCGTGGCTGGCCATCCATTGATTGAGGCAGTGCAGCAGCTGCGCGCGGTCGGCGCAGTAGTGCAGATCGAAGTCGACGATGCTGTGGTCGCCATTGGCCGGCCCGAGCATGTACACCTGACGCTGGCCGCAGCCCTCGATGGCAATGCTGTACAACTCGCCACGCTCGGTGGTTTCGATGTCCAGCGAGGCCAGGCGCAACGGCGGGCGGTAATCGGGGTGCGGCTTGAGCTGACCGTTGCAGAGCACGCCGTGGGCATCCGGCTGGCCGCTGAAGAGCACCGGCGCGGTAATGAAGCGCTCCATCAGGTAGCGTTCCGGTGGACGGATATCCGCCTCGTATACATCGATACCAGCGCTGCGCAGACGGTGCTCAAGCTGGATCAGTTGGCGATGTTGGCGGCAGTACAGGCCCAGCACCGGGCGTTGCTCGAAGTCGCGCAAGCGCAGTGGTTTGAGCTCAGCACCCTGCTCGCCCTTGAGCACTGCGCGGGCGTGGGCGGCGAACCGCTCGGGGATAAACGCCACCGATTCCTGCGGCGCCAGACGCAGCTGGCGCGGGCCCTGATCGGTCGCCAGCCAGAACTCCACGCAGGTGCCTTCGGGCGTATCGTGCCAATGTCGGGTGAGGACAAAGCCCTGCTGCAACTCCACTGCGATGACCTCTGTGATACGGCGTGCTGAGCAGGGATTCTACCCTGTTGCGTCAGCCGTAGAGGTAGTTGATCTCCTTGGACACCAGCGGCGGCACCTGGGCCAGCAGAAAATCGCGCAGCCGCAGCATCTGCCGAGCCTTGGGGCTGGCCTTGAGCCAGGTCATGTAATAGCCGTCGCCGGTTGCCACGGCGTGCTTGAACGGCATTACCAGGCGCCCGGCAGCGACGTCGGCGCTGGCCAGCACCAGGTCCACTACCGAGATGCCCAGGCCTTGCTGGGCGGCGGAAATACCTTGATCAAGGGTGTCGAACACCTGCCCCTGGTCGATGCTGATGTGCAATGCGTCCATCCGCGCCAACCAGCGCCGCCAGTCACGCCGGTCGGTCGAGGGGTGCAGGAAGTCGCACTGACTGAGTATGGCCAGATCCGGGTTGGGGTCTTGCAGGTAATCGGGGTGGCAGACCGGAATCAGCCACTCGTCGAACAGCTTGAAGCCCTCGACGTCGGCAGGGAAACGACCGTTGGCCAGAAGAATCGCGCAGTCGTACGGTTCTGAATAAAAATCGACGCTATCGATGTCCATCCACACGCTCGACAGCTGCACGCTGCAGCTGTTTTCCACCTTCTTGAAGCCATCCAGCGCGCGCAATAGCCAACGTACGGTGAGCGTCGACGGTGCTTTCAGGCGCAAGCCATAGCGATCCTGACGCAGCAAGGCGCAGGCGTTTTCGATGATCTTGAAGCCGACCTTGAGCTCCTGCGCCAGCAAGCGGCCATGTTCGGTCAGGCGCAGCTTGGGCCCGCGTCGTTCGAACAGGCTGCAGCCAAACATCGACTCAAGGGTCTTGATGTGATGACTGACGGCGCCCTGGGTCAGGGCCAGCTCTTCGGCTGCACGAGTGAATGAGCCGTAGCGCGAAGCCACTTCAAAAGCGCGCAGGGCATGCAGTGCTTGAATCCGTTCTGACATCTATGGCCGTCCGCAGCATGAGTGAGACTAATAGTAGGTCATAAATCCAGGCGTTTTACAACGCTGGGCGCATTTCAGAAAATGCCTGTAAACCATAAATACATAGAGCTAATCAGCCTTAGCTAGGCAGAAATGATCATTAGAACGTCTGGGGAAACCATGTTTACGGGATATGGAAACTGCTATCGCCTGGATGCGCTAGAGCTGGCCGCCGAACATGTCCAGAATACGAGTCACTGGACCTTCAAAACCATAGAACACTTTCGCGCAATTCTCGCCAATCCTGAATTTCCTTGTTTGTTTGGCCGCAAGGCGGTCGGTGCCAAGACGTGTCACATTGTCTTCGCCCGTGCTGAGCACATGGCTGATGACATGGCCAAGGGCTTGACCGACTACGTGCGCACCATCGAACCGATACCTCGCAAGCAACGCATCGGCACCCCGCTGCTGGTGTTCATCGAAACCGCCCCTGGCGGCAGCCTCGACGAGCAGCAGGCGCTGGCCTGGAAAGTGCTGCAAGGCGTGCATGCCCGCGACCCGCAGCCCTGGCCTCAGGACGTGCCGGGCGACCCGCACGATAATCAATGGTCGTTCTGCTTCGCCGGCATGCCGCTGTTCATCAACATGAACTTCCCGGCGCACCGGCTGATGAAGAGCCGCAACCTGGGCGACAGCATGGTCTTCGTGATCAACCCCCGCGAGAGCTTCGAAGAAGTCGCGAGTGCCCAGACCGAGAGCGGTCAGCGCATTCGCGCGCGGATTCGTGAACGGGTCAGCCACTACAACGACGGTGTCGTGCCTGACTCGCTGGGGTACTTCGGCCAAGACGACAATTTTGAATGGAAGCAGTACCAGTTGCAGGAGCAGGGGTCGCTGAACCCGTCGCGCTGCCCTTTCCATGCCCACAAGGCACCCGACACACTGATCGAGAACTGAATCGTGAATACCGCCCTGACTGCCACCTATGCCCTGACCGTGCTGCTGCTGATCGCCACCCCCGGCCCAGTCGTCGCCCTGATCGTCAACACTGCTGCAGCGTCCGGCTCACGCAAGGCGCTGTTCACGGCCATCGGTACCAACTGGGCATCACTGGTCCTGATCGGCGCTGCGGCCTGGATCATCATGACCAGCGCCGCCATCGACAAGGCCTGGCTCAACGGCATGAGCCTGCTCGGTTGCCTATTCATCGGCTACATCGCCGTGGCGACTCTGCGCGAGGCACTGCAACCGCCTACGGCTACAGCGGCAGCCGTGGCAGAAACGCCGCAACCGGCCCGCGGCGGCTTGCTGCAGGGGTTCATGGTGGGCATTTCCAACCCCAAGGACATCATCTTCTTCATCTCGTTCTTCCCGCAGTTCATCCAGATCACCGAGTCGTTCGGCAAGAGCATGGTGGTGCTGTCGCTGCTGTGGATCGCCATCGATTTCGCCGTACTCAGTCTGTATATCTTCGCCATCGGCAGGATCGCTTCGCAGCGCAGCAGCCGCATGATCAGCCTTGCCTCCGGCGTAGCGCTGCTGCTGATTGCAGCGGTCGGCCTGCTTTACAACCTGAAGGAACTGACGGCCTGAGCCGCACACGCCTGCTGACCGAGTGAGGAGGTTTGATGAGCCTGATCGATAGCGCCACGGACGGCCAACTGCTTCCTTTGCAACTGGACTACCAGCGCTTTATGCAGCTGGGCAGCCGGCGTTTGCCGCAAACCCTGTACATGCACGAACGGGGTTATCGCTCGGACACCATCAATACCGATTCATTGGGCTTGCGCTATAGCCACTGGGCGGGCAAGCGCTACTCACCCGCCGAACGTGGCAGTACGGCGCGAGTCAACCTGCTGGTGGGCGGCTCGACCGCTTTTGGCATAGGCGCGAGCGGCGATGACGCTACGGTTGCCTCGCACCTGTCGGCGCTCACCGGTGAGGTCTGGCTGAGCCTGGCTGGCTGCGGGCTGAGTGCTACGCAAGAGCTGCTGCTGTTCCTTACACACCAGCATCGGCTGGGCAAGATCGGCCATGTGGTGATCCTCAGCGGGCTCAACACGTTGGCCCAGGAGGCCCTCAGCGAGTTACTGGCCACGGGTTCCGACCCGCGTCAGGCATACCTGAACAGCTTCAATGAGACCTTGCAGGCACCGCCCTGCAAAGGCGTCGATTCGCTCTGGCAACGCTTGCGCCAGGCGTTGGTGCCACGCCGCGAGCAGCCTGCCTTGAGCTGGTCGCTGCCGCCTGCGGACAAGCGCCTGATGCGCGCTGCCGACTGTATTGGACGCACCTTGCGCCAGTGGGACCGCTTGCTGGCCGACAGCCATGCCACCCTCACCTTCATCTTGCAGCCGCTGCTGCCCTGGTGCCGCGATACGGTGCCCGCAGCTGAGCAGGCCAGGCTCGATGCTTTGCAACAGCAGCCGGTACCCTTCGATCAGTTGCTGGCGGGCGTTTTCGATGCCGAACGGCACTCGGCATTCTTTCGCCGGATCAAGAACGAAGCCGATTCTGTCGCCTGTTATGACATGAATTGCATGCTCGACAGCTCACCGGTATTCGCCCAGTCACTGTTCATAGATCGTTTGCATTTCAATGACTTGGGGAACAATACCTTGGCCAAGGTGATCACTGCCAAGCTGGGCTTGGCGCAGGATAAACAACGTCTGCGCAAGGTGACGCCGATCAAGCTCGTCTGATAAACGCGGCCATGGTCTATCGGCATGGGCCTCGGGATGGCTAGAATAGCCGGTCATCGCTGTGATTTACCGAGGCATATGCGCATCTGCAAAGAACATCGAAGCTCCAACGCTGCCAACAGCGGCACGCCACGTTCAATCGTCACGCGTGCTGTCCTGTTCTCGCCCCTGCTCATGGCCCTGGCTGCGCCCATGGCATACGCGCTTGAGAGCCAGATCGACCCGCACGCTGATCTGCTCTACCGGCAGGCCTTGCCGCTGCTCGAGCAAGCCGACAGCGTGAGCGACAGTCCCTCGCCGCTACGCTCGGTTGCCGACAGCGACCCCGAGCTGAGCCGCCAAGGCCAGGCGCTGGCGCAGACCCTGCCGACCGCGGTGGCGTTGCTGAAAAAGTCGGTGGCGCTGGGGCATCCGGTGGCGCAATACCGGCTGGCGCTGTATTACATGACCTACCTGCCTGCCGCGCAGATTCCCGACGCCGCCTGCCCCTTGCTCGAGGCCAGCCTGCAGCAGGGCTTTGCCCCGCCCGCGCCGGCCATTTCGACCTGGTGCCCACCGTACAACGCCAGCCCGGCGTATCGCGACGCGATGGAAGCCATCCCCAACATGGCCACGTTGTACGCGCAGTACTACCCGCAACCCGCTGTGCGCCTGGCCTGTAACCGCAGCCAGCCACAAGGGTTGCAGATGCAATGGGGGCGGCAGCGCGATTATCAGGCCGAGGTCTATCGGTTGCTGGGTGATCTGGACCCGCAGCATCGGCAGACACTGCTGCAGAAGGCAGTAGAGATCAACGGCTGCGCCGCTGCGCAGCAACGCCTGACCAGCAATCGCTGAAGCACAGGCTGGCCGTAGACGAGCAAGATCGTTCAAGCCAGCCTTGAGCTGTTCTGCCATGCTGCGCTGCCTTGTTGTTTGCAGCCGTCATCATGCCCAGCAGTCAGCCAATCACTCGCCACGCCTTTCTCCACGGTGCCATTGCCAGCCTGCCGCTGTCGCTGGCGGTTGCTCCCTGGGGCCTGCTGGCAGGCTCGATGGCCATCGAGGCGAACCTCAGCCCATGGCAAGGCCAAGGCCTGTCGGCGATCGTGTTTGCCGGTGCAGCGCAGTTGGTGGCGATCGGGATGCTCAAGGGTGGCGCCAGCCTGCTGTCGATCCTGCTCACGACCTTGCTGCTGACCTCCCAACATTTGCTCTACGGGCTGTCGATGCGCCCGCTGCTGTCGGGCCAGCCATTGCGCTGGCGGCTGGGCCTGGGTTTCCTGCTCACCGATGAATTTTTTGCGCTGACCAGCCACTACGACCAACAGCAGTTCAACCGCTGGTATGCCTTGGGCGTTGGCCTGACCTTCTACGTGGCGTGGAACCTGTTTACCTTGGCCGGCATTGTGCTCGGCCAGAACATCCCGCACCTGGACCAACTGGGCCTGGATTTCTCCATCGTCGCCACCTTCGTTGCCCTGATAGCGCCCACCGTGCGCAACGTGCCGGCATTGGTGTGCGTGCTGGTATCGCTGTTCAGCTCGGTGCTGTTCACCTACTGGCACTGGGAGACCGCATTGATTGCAGCAGGGTTGCTGAGCATGGGTGCAGGCTTTGTCTGTCAAAAACTGGCTGGAGCACGGGCATGATCTGGTTGTTGATCCTGGGCATGGGCCTGCTGGTATTTCTCAACCGCTACGCGTTTCTCGAACCGCGTTTACCGCTGCGCCTGAGCTCCAACGCACGGCAGTTTCTCGGTTTTGCCGTACCCGGCATGCTCACAGCCATCTGCGGGCCAATCATCTTTCTGCCTGAGCACCAGCTTGACCTGAGCCTGACCAATCCGTACCTGCTCGGTTCGGTGGTGGCTGTGGCGCTGGTGCTGTTGACCCGCAGTGTGCTGCTGAGCATGCTGGTAAGCATGTTGATCTTCTTCCTGCTGCGCAGCTGGCTGGCATGAGCACACCCCTGCGTGAACAAACCCACCTCTGGCAGGCGCCGGCACTTGGCGACGTCGAGATGCTGCACGCGCGTTATGTGCAGCAACGGTTTGCCCCGCATGTGCATGAAGGCTATGTGTTCACCGTGATCGAATCGGGCGCGCAGCGCTTCTGGCACCGTGGCAGCGAGCACCTGGCGCCGGTGGGCAGCATGGTCCTGATCAACCCCGACGAACTGCACACCGGCGCTACTGCGCACGAGACCGGCTGGCGTTATCGGGGCTTTTATCCCGAGCAGGCACGAGTTACGGGCGTGCTCGACGAGCTGGAACTGAGCGGCCAGGGCATGCCGTACTTTCAGCAGAGCGTGATCAATGATCCCGCCCTGGCGGCGGCGTTCAGTCAGTTGCACCAGCTCTCGGAAGCCGGGGCTAGCGCCTTGCAACAGCAGACTGCCTGGCGCCAAGCGGTGCTGGCCCTGGCCCAGCGCCACGGCCAGTGCAGCGCGCCACGCGATCCAGGCCGTGAGCCGCTGGCTGTCGCCCGCGCTCGTGAGCTGCTGGAAAGCCAGCTCGCCAACCCGCCTTCGTTGGAAGCGTTGGCGGCGGCGGTTAACTTGTCTGCCTTTCACTTTGCCCGGGTATTCTGCCGAGCCACCGGCCTGCCCCCGCACAGCTGGCTCAAGCAACGGCGCCTGGCCCGCGCGCGGGAGCTGCTCAAGGGTGGCATGGCCGCTGCCGATGCCGCGTTCGCCCTGGGCTTTGCCGATCAAAGCCATCTCAACCGCCAGTTCAAGCAGGCCTACGGCGTCACCCCTGGCGCCTACCGCAGCGCCTGCCTGAGCCGCTGAGGCGCCCGGCAAATTCTGCCAGCGCTGCTACACTTCAAGCGCTGAACGGAGGAACCTGCCATGTCTGCAAAAGAGCTCAACACCCTGCTGACGTTGATGAATCAGCGCCAAACCCACTTGACCAGCGCGTGCAAGGAAATTGCCGCTTGGATCGACCGGCAGGGTGATGTGCCCGCAGCCGGCAAGATCCGCGACAGCTTGCGGGCACTGGAGGCTGAAGAAGCACAGGTGCGCAAAACGCTGACCTCGCTGAAGACCGACCGCCCGCTGCCACGTTTTCGCGGTTGATTCTCGGCAAAAAAAAGCCGCTCTCCAGGGAGCGGCTTTCTTTACTGAGCGAATAGCTCCGGCAGCTGTCAGTGCTGATGCGCGTGCTCGTGGCCACCAGTGTTGCCATCGGCTGTCAGGCCACGCACGGGCGCCTGGACCTGCAAGGTCTGCTTGGCGCCCTTGGCGTCTTCGATGGTCAGCGTCAGCGGCACTTGGGTGCCTTCCTTGACCTGCTCATGCAGGCCCATCAGCATCACATGGTAGCCGTTCGGATCCAGGCTCACGGCTTTGCCGGCAGGCAGCTCGATCGACTTGACCTGGCGCATGCCCATGACGTCACCGTTCATGGTCATCTCATGCACTTGCACGTCCTTGGCTACTGGCGAAGCGACCCCGACCAATTTGCTGTCGGTGGTGGCAGTCAGCACCATGAAGGCGCCGGTAGCATGCTGCTGCGGCACGGTTGCCCGCACCCAGGCATCGCTGACGCTGGTCTCGGCCAGGGCCGGCAGCGCCATGCCCATCAGTGCCAGAGCGGCCAGGCCGCGCTTGATCGGTTGCAGCGAAATTGCCATTTAGCAGATCTCCATCAGGGTAAGCAGGTCTTCTGTGCATTCCTTGGCATTCAGGGAATGCCCCAGGCTCAGGCGCAGTGTGCTGCGCGAATCGTAGACGTAGCTGGTGGACGAGTGGGAGATGGTGTACGTGTCGCCGGTGGGGACCTTTTCGTAGAACACCTTGAACTCCCGCGCAACCGCGGCGATCTCTTCCGGCGTACCGGTCAGGGCCGTGAACGATGGGTCGAATGCCTTGACATAAGCGTCAAGCACTTCGGGCGTATCGCGTTCAGGGTCGAGGGTGATGAATACCACCTGCAAGAAGCCAGCATCGCGGCCCATCAGCTTCTTGATCTGGGCGGCACGCGCCAGCGCAGTCGGGCACACGGCCGGGCACTGGGTGAAGCCGAAGAAGATCATCGGCATGGTGCCGTAGAAGCTCGACAAGGTCCGCACGTTGCCTTGGCTATCGGTCAGGCGGAACGAACGGCCGAGGATTTCGTTGCTCATGTTCTTGCCGTACTTGAAATCAAGGCCGCGCGCCGGGTTGCAACCGGCCAACAGGCCAAGCCCGAGTACGCCCATGCCGGCGACAACGGCACGCCGGCTCAACAGATCAGTCATGGAACCATCCTTTACAGGGAAGGTGCCAGCCCCTGGGCAGGGCCGGTCAAAAAGCCGCGGCATTCTGGCATGACCTCTGTTGGCTATCTACCCAACAAAGCCGGTGATCGGCCTGCAGCCCTTGTAATACGCGGCTGCGACCTGTTGTCGCGGGGGTTGAATCAGTAACAGATTGTTGCTAGAAGCGCGACCCGGGCGTTGCTGCCCGGGTCTGCTTGCGCACCACTACCGCTATCAGTAGTAGGCGTTTTCTTTCTGGGTGTGGTCGGTCACATCGCGCACGCCCTTGAGCTCAGGAATGCGTTCGAGCAAGGTGCGCTCAATGCCGTCCTTGAGGGTCACGTCGGCCTGGCCGCAGCCTTGGCAACCACCACCGAACTGCAGGACGGCAATGCCGTCGTCAACTACGTCGATCAGGCTCACTGCGCCACCGTGGCTGGCCAGCCCTGGATTGATCTCGGTTTGCAGGTAGTAGTTGATGCGCTCGTTGATCGGGCTGTCTTCGTTGACCATCGGCACTTTGGCGTTTGGCGCCTTGATGGTCAGCTGGCCGCCCATACGGTCGGTGGCGTAGTCGACCAGCGCGTCATCCAGAAACGGTTCGCTGACGGCGTCGATGTAGGCCGTGAAGCTTTTCAAGCCGAGGGCAGTGTCCTCTGGCTTCTCTTCGCCCGGCTTGCAGTAGGCAATGCACGTCTCTGCGTACTGGGTGCCTGGCTGGGTAATGAATACGCGGATGCCGATACCCGGGGTGTTCTGCTTGGAGAGCAGATCGGCCAGGTAATCATGGGCGGCGTCGGTAATGGTTATAGCGCTCATGGAAGTTCCTCACAGACTTGCTGGCAAGTGTACGCCAACCCAGGCCCCGAACAAAGTCCTAGCATTTGACTCGGGATAGCTCCCAGGCTGGCTGCTGCGCCGAACGTGCATCGATCCAGGCCTTCATCCGTTGATACAGGCCGCGTTCCAGCCATTGGTAGCTCAGCCACGACATTAGTCCAATGGACGGCACGCAGAAGGCGAAGACCAGATAAGGGTTGAGTGCAAAGCGCTCGCTGACGAACCAGCCAGCATGCAGCACCAGCACATGGATCAGATATACCGAGTAGGAGCAGTCACCGAGCATCTTGAGCAGCTGGTTGCCACGGAAATACGGCTCAAGCGAGATGAACGCCAGCACCACCAGCGCGCTCGGCAGGCCCCAGTGCAGCAGGCGCAGCGACGCATCCAGCCGGTATAGGGCAAACCCGGCCAGCGCCAGCAATGCCAACGGCAGCCAAAAGCCCTCGCGGATCAGACCTCGGCGGTAGAGCACGCCCAGGCCGATCCCTAACAGAAATTCGTAGATGATGCCGTTGTTGTAGAAGTGGCTGACCACCCCCAGCCGCCCCAGAACTTCGCTGACCAGCAACAGCGCGGCCGTGACCAGCAGCAGGTGCAGACGCCGACGTACCATGAAGGCGAGGCCGAACAGCAGATAGAAGAACATCTCGAAATTCAGTGTCCAGCCCACATTGAGCGTTGGATACATGCCGTAGCCGCCGGGGTTTTCTGCCGGGATGAACAGCAACGACAGCAGCAAATGCTGCCAGTCGAACACCTGATGCGGCATCCAGCGGCTGGCGCCGAACAGCAGCAGGGCCATCAGAGCGGTGTAAAACCAGTAGGCGGGTATGATGCGCAACGCGCGGTTGAGCAGAAACTGACTGGGGACGATGTCCTTGTCACGGGTCGACAGGTAGATCACCAACCCGCTGATCACAAAAAAGATATCCACCCCAACTGCGCCGCGCTCGGCGAGCAGGGCGCCAACGGGGCCGCTGGCGTGGAAGTCGAAAAATATCTGCATGAAATGGTGGCAAACCACCACCCAGGCGGCGAACGCCCGAATTGCCTGAAGCGAGTACAACATGCAATGCCCTGTGGTCCTGGTGCATTCAAGCCTGGGGTTCGGCGCAGACGCGCCACCGAGAGCGGCGAGCCGAACCACAGACCACTTGCTATTGGGACCACGACATCGATGAAAAGATCAGCCCTCCTGCCGGGCGGTCAACTCACAGGTTTTCATAGCGGTTCATGTCCAGCACCCCCGCTTCCAGCGGATCGGTCTCCTGGATAAAGGTATTCAGATCGTGGAAGTACTGCCAGAACTGCGGGTGACTGCGGCGCACGCCCCAACGCATGACGATGCGCTCGAACTTGGCCGGATCGTCGCGCGCAGCTTCCATGTCTTCGACCCACTCCGGGACATCGCTGGCCGGGATGTTGAAGATGAAATTGGGGTAGCTGCTGAGCACGCCCGGCACCAGGGTCAGGGTGTCCAGACCCGGCTGATAGCGCGATTCCTCACCCAGCAGGAACGCCACGTTGCTGTGCGCACGGTTGCGCAGCAGGCTGTAGACCTGGCGTTGCCCACCCTGCCCCTCAATACGCAGCATGCTCGCTTCGGGCAGCTGATTGATTACCCTCAGGCCTGCGGCAGGACGTGATACCAAGCGGCTGAGGCTCTGCTCGACATCGCGAAACTCGGCGCTCATCTGCGGCCGCGAGCAGTACGCGCCCTGGCAGCGGTTGATCGGGTCGGGCGTGACATTGAGGCTCTTGGTGCGCTGCAGCAATTGCAGACCGAAGTCGCGCTTGGGGTCACGTTCGTCGAGCTTGAAAGCGCTTGCCGTATCGGTGTCGATGTCTTCGTAATCCAGCCACATCTTGACCTTGCCGGTGGTCTGGTACCAATCGCTGAGGATCGCGCCGCGCTGGTCAGCGGGCATCAACCGCAGGAAATTGACCTCGGCGCCGTTACGGATCAGGTCGAAGTAGAGCCGGGTCTGCAACTGGTGCGAGACGTTGCCGAACACATCGAAGTTGACCGCCAGTTGGTAATAGGTGCGCTCAAGCAGCGGGTAGTCGAACAGCCAGCTAGTCAGTGGCACGTCGCCGATCAAGCCTTTGCTCACCGAGGCGCTGTCGAAGTGGCGGAAGATGCTCAGCAGCGCGTTGTCATTACCGGCCCACAAGGTCGACCAGCTCGGCGCGGGGGCCTCAGCATAGGCTTCGCGGCGCAGCTTTTCGTATTCGTTACGCTTGTCGCGGTAGGAATGCCAGAGGCTGATCACGCTGCCAACGTCGTCGATCTGGCCGGGCATGGCCAACAACGGCGTCGCCTCACCGCGATAACGTGCGTCGGTGATGTACAGGTCATGTGCAGGCTCCTGGAACAATGCCCAGAAGTTGTCGCGAATCACATCGGTGGCAATCTGCCCACGGCAGACCGGCCCGCGGATGAACGTGCGCACGAAGTACTCGGCGTTATCCAGCATGAACTGGTAGCGCGCCACCGCCGGGATCGCTTCGAAGGTCTCGAACGGGTTGGCCCGGTGCCTTGGGCCATAGCCTGGCAATGAGGTGGCATGCCAGTCGCCACTATAGAACAGCTGCTTGACCCGTTTGAGCTTCTGCGGCCCGAGCGGGTAGCTGATGTGCGTTTTGTGAACGATCACGCCTTGCACCGGGACCAACCGGTAATAGAAGTCAGTACCGGGCGGGTCGTTGGGTCGGCGAGTGGCGATGATGTCGGCCGGCTGACCGCTGGGCGTGCGCGAACGCACCCACTGGAAGAAGTGCCCAGGCTGGCCACCCACGAAGTCGATATGGGCAAGAAACAGATGTTCGTACAGCCAGCGACCGATCAACGCCTCGGATGAGCCTGGGCGGTTTAGCAACGCTTCCCACTCGGCGATCTGGCTGGCTTCCGCAGCGCTCGGCTGTAGCGCCTGGGCATCGACCGGCGCACCGGCTGCCAGCCAGCGCTGCAGGGTCTGGTGTTCCTGATCGGTCAGGCCGGTGACGGCCAGGGGCATACCTTCGGCAGGATGAACACCGGCGTAGGCATCGAATTCATGGGGCAACGGGCACATATTGTTGCGATTGAGGCCCAGCACAATGCTCTCGGGCAGTTTGGCGTTGGGCGTCAGCGGCGTCTTGTGGCCCAACTCGAGCATGCGCGCCATCAGCGCCGCCTGACTGCCCTGGCCGTCGAGCACCGAATAGAAGCCCTGCTTGCGCCAGGCCTGCTCGCTATGGGCGTCATAGAACAAACGCGTGGTCGGCACCGCCTGGCTGCGGTCGCCTTGATACACCGGCACCTTGGAGGCGCCGCGCTGGGCGCCGTCGGCACTGCCCAGGTTGAGCTGGCAGGCAGCGTCGTTGCAGGCGTGGCAGGCCACACACTTGTTGGTAAAGATCGGCTGAATGTCCCGGGTGTAGGAGATTGCCGGGCTCGATTGCGGGGCCTGCCCCAGCGCCATGCTGCTGACCGACAGGGCCAGCGTGCCAGCTAGGGCAAGTAAACAGCGGTGAATCATGTGCCGAATGTCCTGGTTTCGAATAAAGCCATCACGGTGTATCTAACGGGCCGGCGGGATGCGTAAACATGAGAGAAATTCATGCAAAAGCCCTACGCACCTAAAAACCGCGCAGCTTTGCTATCATTCCGCACCTTCTGTTTTTCGCCCGACCAGGTAGTCCTATGTCCGACCGTAGCGCTCGTCTCCAAGCACTCCAGCACGCACTCAAGGAGCGCATACTGATCCTCGACGGAGGCATGGGCACTATGATCCAAAGCTATCGTCTCGAGGAACACGACTATCGTGGCACGCGCTTTGCCGATTGGCCAAGTGACATCAAGGGCAATAACGATCTTTTGCTGCTGACCCAGCCCGATATCATTGCCGCGATCGAGAAAGCCTACCTCGACGCTGGCGCCGATATCCTCGAAACCAACACGTTCAACGCCACGCAGATTTCCCAGGCCGACTACGGCATGGAAGCGCTGGCCTATGAGATGAACCTGGAAGGCGCGCGTATTGCCCGCCAGGTGGCCGACGCAAAAACCCTGGAGACGCCAGACAAGCCGCGCTTCGTCGCCGGCGTGCTCGGCCCGACCAGCCGCACCTGCTCGATTTCGCCCGACGTCAACGACCCGGGCTATCGCAACGTCACCTTCGACGAGCTGGTAGAAAACTACATCGAGTCGACCCGCGGGCTGATTGCCGGGGGCGCCGACCTGATCCTGATCGAAACCATTTTCGACACCCTCAACGCCAAGGCGGCCATCTTCGCCGTGCAGCAGGTGTTCGAAGACGACGGCATCGAGCTGCCGATCATGATCTCCGGGACCATCACCGACGCCTCCGGGCGGACCTTGTCCGGGCAGACCACCGAAGCCTTCTGGAACTCGGTGCGTCACGCCAAGCCCATTTCGGTCGGCCTCAACTGCGCCCTCGGCGCCAAAGACCTGCGCCCGTACCTGGAAGAGCTGTCGACCAAAGCCGACACCCACGTTTCTGCGCACCCCAACGCCGGCTTGCCGAATGCCTTTGGCGAATACGACGAAACCCCGGCAGAAATGGCCGAAGTGGTCGAAGAATTTGCCGCCAGCGGCTTTCTCAATATCATCGGCGGTTGCTGCGGCACCACCCCAGGGCACATTCAGGCGATTGCCGAGGCCGTGGCCAAGTACCCGCCGCGGGTCATCCCGGAGATCGCCAAGGCCTGCCGGCTGTCGGGCCTGGAACCATTCACCATCGACCGCCAGTCGTTGTTCGTCAACGTCGGCGAGCGCACCAACATTACCGGTTCGGCCAAGTTCGCCCGGCTGATCCGCGAAGAGAACTACACCGAGGCGCTGGAAGTCGCCCTGCAGCAGGTTGAAGCCGGCGCGCAGGTGATCGACATCAACATGGACGAAGGGATGCTCGACTCCCAGGCTGCCATGGTCCGCTTCCTCAACCTGATTGCCGGTGAACCGGACATCTCGCGCGTGCCGATCATGATCGACTCGTCCAAGTGGGAAGTGATCGAAGCCGGCCTCAAGTGCATCCAGGGCAAGGGCATCGTCAACTCGATCTCGATGAAAGAAGGTGTAGATGCCTTCAAACATCACGCCCGCCTCTGCAAGCGCTATGGCGCAGCGGTAGTGGTAATGGCCTTCGACGAACTGGGCCAGGCCGACACAGCGGCGCGCAAGCGCGAAATCTGCCAGCGCAGCTACGACATTCTGGTCAACGAAGTGGGCTTCCCAGCTGAAGACATCATCTTCGACCCGAACATCTTCGCCGTTGCCACCGGCATCGAAGAGCACAACAACTATGCCGTCGACTTCATCGAGGCCTGTGCCTTCATTCGCGATCATCTGCCCCACGCACTGACCAGTGGCGGCGTCTCCAACGTATCGTTCTCGTTCCGTGGCAACAACCCGGTGCGTGAGGCTATTCACTCGGTGTTCCTCTACCACGCGATCCAGAATGGCCTGACCATGGGTATCGTCAACGCCGGCCAGCTGGAGATCTACGACGAGATCCCGCCTGCGCTGCGTGAGAAGGTCGAGGACGTGGTGCTCAACCGCACCCCCGAAGGCACCGACGCGTTGCTGGCGATTGCCGACGACTACAAGGGCGGCGGCGCCACCAAAGAGGTCGAGAACGAAGAGTGGCGCTCGCTGCCGGTCGGCAAGCGCCTCGAACACGCACTGGTCAAAGGCATCACTGCGTTCATCGTCGAAGACACCGAAGAATGCCGGCAGCTGGCGACACGCCCGATCGAGGTTATCGAAGGGCCGCTGATGAGCGGCATGAACGTGGTCGGCGACCTGTTCGGCGCGGGCAAGATGTTCCTGCCACAGGTGGTCAAGTCGGCCCGCGTCATGAAGCAGGCGGTGGCCCACCTGATCCCGTTCATCGAAGCGGAAAAAGGCGACAAGCCCGAAGCCAAGGGCAAGATCCTCATGGCCACGGTCAAGGGCGACGTGCACGACATCGGCAAGAACATCGTCGGCGTGGTGCTCGGTTGCAACGGCTATGACATCGTCGACATGGGCGTGATGGTCCCGGCCGAGAAAATCCTGCAGACCGCCCGCGAGCAGAAGTGCGACATCATTGGCCTGTCCGGGCTGATCACGCCGTCGCTGGACGAAATGGTCCACGTCGCCCGCGAAATGCAGCGCCAGGACTTCCACCTGCCGTTGATGATCGGTGGCGCGACCACCTCCAAGGCGCACACCGCTGTGAAGATCGAGCCCAAGTACTCCAACGACGCGGTGATCTACGTGACCGACGCCTCGCGTGCGGTCGGCGTGGCCACCCAGTTGCTGTCCAAGGAGCTCAAGCCGGAGTTCGTCGAGCGCACTCGCCTGGACTACATCGAAGTCCGTGAACGCACCGCCAACCGCAGTGCCCGCACCGAACGCCTCAGCTACGCCCAGGCGATTGCTGCCAAGCCCAAATACGACTGGGCCGAGTACACCCCGGCAGTGCCCTCCTTCACCGGCGTCAAGGTGCTGGAAGACATCGACCTGCGGACCCTGGCCGAGTACATCGACTGGACCCCGTTCTTCATCTCCTGGGACCTGGCCGGCAAGTTCCCGCGCATCCTCACCGACGAAGTGGTCGGCGAAGCGGCTACCGCGCTGTATCAGGATGCCCGCGAGATGCTCGACAAACTGATCGACGAGAAGCTGATCAGCGCGCGTGCGGTGTTCGGCTTCTGGCCGGCCAACCAGGTCGCCGACGACGACATCGAAGTGTACGGCGCCGATGGCCAACCGCTGGCCAAACTGCACCACCTGCGCCAGCAGACGATCAAGCCCGACGGCAAGCCCAACCTGTCGCTGGCCGACTTTGTCGCACCGAAGGACAGCGGCGTCAGCGACTATATCGGCGGCTTCATCACTACCGCCGGCATCGGCGCCGAGGAAGTGGCCAAGGCTTATCAGGACAAGGGCGACGACTACAGCTCGATCATGGTCAAGGCGCTCGCCGACCGCCTCGCCGAGGCCTGCGCCGAGTGGCTGCACGAGCAGGTGCGCAAGGACTACTGGGGTTATGCCCGTGATGAGCACTTGGACAACGATGCGCTGATCAAGGAGCAGTACAGCGGTATCCGCCCTGCCCCGGGCTACCCAGCGTGCCCAGACCACACCGAGAAGGAAACCCTGTTCCGCCTGCTCGACGGCACGGCCATTGGCGAGACCGGCCAGAGTGGTGTGTTCCTTACCGAGCACTTCGCGATGTTCCCGGCGGCAGCGGTCAGCGGTTGGTACTTTGCCCACCCCAAGGCGCAGTACTTTGCCGTGGGCAAGATCGACAAGGACCAGGTCGAGCGCTACAGCGAGCGCAAAGGCCAGGCGCTGAATGTCACCGAGCGCTGGTTGGCACCTAATCTGGGTTACGACAACTAAAGCGTGCCAGGGGCTGCTGCGCGGCCCCTGCCTGCTGAAGGTCTACACTGTGCACTGATCGCCTGCGCTACCTACAGGAGGCCAGCATGGACGACCCCAGCCAAGGCAAACCGCCGACCTTCTGGCAGATGCTGCACAGCGTGCTTGCCGCTGCCCTGGGCGTGCAGAGCGGCAAGAACCGCGCTCGCGACTTCACTCATGGCAAGGCCAGCCATTTCATCGCCCTGGGCGTGCTGTTCACGCTGGTATTCGTACTGGTGCTGATTGGCCTGGTGCAACTGGCCATGCACCTGACCGCCCGTTGAAAGGCAAGCCGCCCGTGGCGGTGCCTGCCACGGGCGGTTCAGGTTGCAATCACGGTCGACAGCAGTGATGCGCTACTGATGGCTGACCCAGTACACCGCAGTGACGACGACCAGCACGATCAGACACAGGATCGCCCAGGCATCGACACTGCTGTCGCTTTTGCGCAGCTTGGTGGAGTTACCCATTGCATTGCCTCTTGTAGTGGTTATGGGAATGCACATACACCACCAGCAGTTAAGTCGAGCAATGCCCTTGATTCAAGCAGGGTCTTTCAATAGTCGACCGGTGACGTCAGAAACGGGTAACGATAATCGGCTGGTCGCCCTTCGGCGCTGAAACGGTGGAAGTCCAGACCATAATCGTCGCCCTCCTGCAGGGCCAGCCAGCGCCGCGCCTTGGCCTGATCGATTGACTGCAGCACCGGCAAGCTGTATTCGCCGCCACCGTCGCGATTGATGGCGATGCCCTGGGCGTGGTCATGCAGCATGACCATGGCCCAGCCGCCGACAGTGAAATGGCCGCCCATCAATACGCTGAGGCGCCCGTCGATACGCGCGCGCAGCGCTTCAGGCGAGCTGTTGACCGCGCCGAACAGCACATCGACGCCAGGTTTGCGCCCCGCTGCCTCGAACGCCTGCATCGCTCCAAAAGCCATTTCGTCATTGGCCGACCACACCAACTGCGCTTGCGGATAGCGCTCGAGCAGCAGCTGCGCTTGCTCGAACGCGCGCTCGCGGTTCCAGCCGCCGTATACCACCTGGCGCAAGCGCACCTGCGGGTGATCGGCCAAGGCCCGGCGCATGCCCTGCTCGCGGAGTTGCGAGGCCGGGGTGGTCTTGACGCCGGCAAATGCCAGCAGGTCGATCGGCTCGTCCGATGGCGGCAACTTCGCGACCATCTCGCGCAGCATCTGGTAACCGGCCTGCTCATCGTTACTGGTCAGCGTGCCCAGCACTGGCGGGTATTTGTCCGGTTGTGCCCGGACGCTCTCGAGCTGGTTATCGGTCAGGCCGTTGTTGACCAGAAACAGCTGCACGCCGCTGTCGCGGGACAGGCGAATGATCTCCGGAGCCACATACAGCTCGTTGACCAGCACCAGATAGTCGGGGCGCTGCGGCCCGCTCAAGATAGCCCGCGCCTGGCTCAACACCAGATCGGCGCGGCGCTCACTGTATTCCACCCGCAGCTGCATGCCGAGATCGTCAGCCGCGGCCTGCATGAAGCGCGTGTATCCCACCCAGAAGTTCTCGTTGGCATGACCCGGGTTGAGAAACACCACGGACGCCGCCTGCGCACCGGCCGATAACGGCAGAAACAGGCACAGACTCTGGCACAGCGCTTTGAACATGGGTGCATCTCTGTGGAGCAAAGCGCGGATTATACCCAGCGCAGACGCCTGGAATAAATGCCAGTCAGTCTCACTTAGTCCGTTTAGTTCTTTTCATATGCAAAAACATCACTTTAGCGCATAAATGCAACCTGATATCGTTCCCCGGCTCCGAACCGGAGTGCGCGGCCGTGCGCGCGATTAGCTGCATGCAGCCTGAGACAGGACTTTTATGTACGTATACGACGAGTACGATCAGCGGATCATCGAGGACCGCGTCAAGCAGTTCCGTGATCAGACCCGCCGCTATCTGGCCGGTGAACTGAGCGAAGAAGAATTCCGCCCTCTGCGCCTGCAGAACGGCCTGTATGTCCAACGTTTCGCCCCGATGTTGCGGGTGGCCGTGCCTTACGGCCAACTCAACTCGACGCAAGTGCGTGTGCTGGCGAAGATCGCCCGCGACTACGACAAGGGCTATGCGCACATCAGCACCCGGCAGAACGTCCAGTACAACTGGCCGGCGCTGGAAGACATCCCGGACATCCTTGCCGAGCTGGCCACCGTGCAGATGCACGCGATCCAGACCAGCGGCAACTGCCTGCGCAACACCACCACCGACCAGTTTGCCGGCGTCGCCGCCGACGAGCTGATCGATCCGCGCCCATGGTGCGAGATCATCCGTCAGTGGACCACCTTCCACCCCGAATTCGCCTACCTGCCGCGCAAGTTCAAGATTGCCGTGAACGGCTCGAAGGACGACCGCGCGGCCATCGAAGTGCACGATATCGGCCTGGAGCCGGTGCACAACGAAGCCGGCGAACTGGGCTTCCGCGTGTTGGTCGGCGGCGGCCTGGGGCGTACCCCGGTGGTTGGCTCGTTCATCAACGAGTTCCTGCCGTGGCAGGACCTGATCAGCTACCTCGACGCGATCCTGCGCGTGTACAACCGTTACGGTCGTCGTGACAACAAGTACAAGGCGCGGATCAAGATCCTGGTCAAGGCCCTGACCCCGCAAGTGTTCGCGGAAAAGGTCGAAGCCGAAATGGCCCACCTGCGCGGTGGCAACACGACCCTGACCGAAGCCGAGATCGAGCGCGTTTCGCGCCACTTCGTCGACCCGGCCTACCAGGCGCTGGAAAACGTCGACTACGCCGAGCTCGACCAGGAGTTCCCAGGCTTCGCCCGCTGGCGTTCGCGCAACACCCGTGCGCACAAGCGCCCAGGCTATGTGGCCGTGACCCTGTCGCTGAAGCCGACTGGAGTTGCCCCGGGCGACCTCACCGACAAGCAGCTGGATGCCGTTGCCGATCTGGCCGAGCGCTACAGCTTCGGCTTCCTGCGGACCTCGCACGAGCAGAACATCATCCTTGCCGATGTCGAGCAGCGTCAGCTGCACACACTCTGGCAAGAGCTGCGCGAAAGCGGCTTCGCCACGCCGAACATCGGCCTGCTGACCGACATCATCTGCTGCCCGGGTGGTGACTACTGCTCGCTGGCGAACGCCAAGTCGATCCCGATTGCCGAGTCGATCCAGCGTCGCTTCGACGACCTCGACTACCTGTTCGACATCGGTGAGCTGGACCTGAACATCTCTGGTTGCATGAACGCCTGCGGTCACCACCACGTCGGCCACATCGGCATCCTTGGTGTCGACAAGAAGGGCGAGGAGTTCTACCAGGTCTCGCTGGGTGGCAACGCCGCCCGTGACGCGAGCCTGGGCAAGATCCTCGGCCCATCGTTCGCTCAGGACCAGATGGCCGATGTGATCGAGAAGCTGATCGACGTCTACGTTGAACAACGTACCGAAGAAGAGCGCTTCATCGACACCTACCAACGTATTGGCATCGACCCCTTCAAGGAGCGCGTCTATGCAGCGAATCATTAAGAACAACCAGCTGGTCGACGAAACCTGGCACTTGCTGCCCAAGGATGCCTCGTTCGACGAACTGACCAACTGCGACGACTACATCGTGCCGCTGCAACTCTGGCGTGATCACGCCCATGCGCTCAAGGCCCGCGATGGCGGCCTTGGCGTATGGCTGGACAGCGACGAAGAAGCTGAAGAAATCGGTGACGACGTTGCGCATTTCCAGGTAATTGCCCTGAACTTCCCGGCCTTCACCGACGGGCGCAACTACTCCAATGCGCGCCTGCTGCGTGATCGCTATCAGTTCAAGGGTGAGCTGCGCGCAATCGGCGATGTCCTGCGTGACCAGCTGTTCTACCTGGCGCGCTGCGGCTTCGATGCATTTGCCATTCGCGCTGACAAAGACCCCGTCGATGCCCTCGAAGGCTTGAAAGATTTTTCGGTGACCTACCAGGCCGCGACCGACGAACCGCTGCCGCTGTTCCGCCGCCGCTGATCGTCTGTGCTTGAGCAATCAGCCCGCCCTTTGGCGGGCTGATTTGTTTCTGGCTGGCGCAGCCCCGCCAATACCTACATGAACGCTAAGGTTTTGCCTGACCGTGCCGATACCTTGGGTTAGACCCTAGATCTGCACGGAAGCCGACCATGAATGCGATAACTGCTGCGCAGCGCCTAACCCCAATTTACAACGCTCCGCCGCCTGTTCAAGTGCAGGCGGTTGCCCAAGCCAGCCAACCCCTGACCTCGCCAAGCACTTCGGTCAGCCTCGGCCAGGCGGTGGACGCTACCCCCGACCCGACCTACACCGCCAACGGTACGCTGGCCAACGGTACTCTGGCTGGCCCGCAGGTGCGCCACGTCTGGGAGCGGGAAGGATCGGACAAGCTCAGCATTGCCCTGATGAACAGCATCCAGTCGTCGTCCAATGGTGGCCGCTTCCAGAACATCGGCGCCGCGCTGCTGGAGCAATTGGCAGGCAATGGCGGCAAGGCCGTTTCGCAGTCCATCATGACCATCGCCAGCGGCGAGCAGCCCAATGAGGCTGCCCTGCAATTGCAGCTGGCCAACCTGCGCTCGCACCCCACCAATGGGGTGACATTCAGCCTGACCACGGCCTCCGGAGCGACCGTCAACCTCTCCCTGGCGAGCAGCGCACAAGGCCTGGCCGTGAGCGCCGAGGTGCTTGGCGGTGAACTGAACGACGAAGAACTCCAAGGCCTGGCGGCAATGGCCGACGACTTCCAATCGGCGCTCGACGGCCTGACCCAGGTGCCGCCGCGCTTGCAGCTCGGTAACCTGGTCAAGTTTGACACGACGCTGTTCAGCGGCCTGCAACTGAACGCCAAGCTGGACGTCAACGGCGAACCACAGACCTTTGACCTCAGCGTCAACGAGCAGTCGCGCAACCTGACACTGGACGGCCCCTCCGGGCGCGTACAGATGAACCTCGACACGCCGGACGCTGCCAAGCTGGGCAGTAGCAGCCAGCGCCAGGCCGCCATCAGCAATTACCTGAGCCAGTTCGACGCCGCGCAAAAGCGCGGTAAAGGCGATGAGAACCTGATGAACCTGTTCAAGGACGCATTCACCCAGCTCAACGCCGTCGATGACGGCAAGCAGGCGGTGACCGAGCGTGGCTCGTTGCAGAGCGCCAGCGACCGCGCCCTGCTCAGCGGCCTGGCCGACTTCAATGCCTCGATCAGCCAGACCTCGCAGCAGAGCAACCCGATGCGCCTGGAAGAATCCGACCGCTTCGATTACCGCGCGTCGCAATCGACCAGCATTACAGGTGGCGGCCAGCTGACCCGCTCGGTGCAGCAGGATCAGCAGAGCGCACTGAAAGCGGGTTACCACCTGGGCCTCAACCCGCTGACCAACATGCAGCTAGGGCTGGACCGCGAATCGCAGAACTACCGCTATCACGAGATCAACGACCAGGCCAGCAGCAGCACGCGCCTGGCCTTCGACAAAGGCCGCCTGGTCGAAGCCAGCGCCTCGCAATCCGCCAGCCAGAGCGAGCGGGTGCGTACTTATGTGAATGGCGACCTGACCGATGACGTGACCACGCCAAGCTCGAGCAGCCGCAGCCAGAGCCTGCTGACGGTACTGGACGACAGCTTCCGCCAGGAGCGCATCGCACGCGAGCAGAGCGGCATCTCGATCCTTGATGATGCACTGCAGTCGCTGCGCAGCCGCTGGCAGCTGCAAGGGTCGACTGCGGCCATCGGCGGCTAACGCCTGACCGCGCTCGAGCAGACGCCCGCAATGGGCTGATGCTCGAGCGCGGCTCTCCATTGCAACATTTCGATGCAGACCCCTCGCCCACCTTGACTGCCAACTCTGTATAATTCGCCGCCTGGCGTGTGCTGCGTGCGCCCGGGAGCTATCCCGAATACGGAGAACATTCATTTGTTTTCCGAGAGTCCATCCATGTTGCACGCAGCCTTGCTATTCCTTTGGCGTATGCCGTTTCCGCGTTTTTTGCCGGGTACGTGCTCGCTGCATCCCCTTCCCTTCTTCTCGCCTATTGTTGCAGTGGCCCATTCGGTGCCAGCGCTTTGCCGTGGCCGTCGTTCGGCCAATGCCTGCAGCATCCAGGGCGAATCCATGAACGAGGACCTCGCATGACCGTTTCTCTGAACAACGCCCAGCGGCGCCCATTGCTGCAGCGCCTGCTCGCCAGCGAAGCCGCAGGCGGCGTGGTGCTGATGCTTGCCGCAGTAGTGGCCATCATCATCGCCAACAGCCCATGGGCTGCGGCCTACCATCACCTGCTGCACCTGCCCGTCGGCCCCACCTTCACAGAAAAGCTCGGGCCGATGACCGTGCACCTGTGGATCAACGACGGCCTGATGGCGATCTTCTTCCTGATGGTTGGCCTGGAGATCAAACGCGAGATGGTCGACGGCCGCCTGGCCACCTGGGAGCAACGCCGCCTGCCAGCGCTGCCAGCGCTGATGGGCATGGCAGTGCCAGCGCTGATCTACCTCAAGGTGTCTGCCGTCGAACCGGGCCTTGCCGGTGGCTGGGCAATCCCCGCGGCCACCGACATCGCCTTTGCCGTCGGCGCCCTGGCGCTGCTCGGCAAGCACGCACCGCTGTCGCTGAAAGTGATGCTGGTATCGGTGGCGATCATCGACGACATGGGCGCAGTAGCGATCATCGCGCTGTTCTATACCTCCTCGATCAACCTCATCGCCCTCGCCGGCGCCGGCGCTATCGTCGCCCTGCTGCTGGGCCTGAACCGCCTGCGCGTGGTCAGCCTGTGGCCATACATGATCGGCGTCGCCGCCCTGTGGTACTTCACCCTGCTGTCCGGCGTGCACGCGACCATCGCTGGCGTGGTCGGCGCACTGCTGATCCCCTACACCGCCGGCGATGCCAAGAGCCCGCTGCTGACGCTGGAGCATGCCATTGCGCCGTGGGTAGGTTTCCTGATCGTACCCGCGTTCGGCTTTGCCAATGCCGGCGTGGCGTTTACCCACTTGAGCTGGAGCGACGTGTTTGCGCCCCTGCCGCTGGCGATTGCCCTTGGGCTGTTGCTGGGCAAGCAGCTTGGGGTGTTTGCCGGGGTGTTGCTGGCGGTCAAGACTGGCCTGGCTTCGAAGCCGCAGGGGGCTAGCTGGTTGCAGATTTACGGGGTGGCCATGCTCTGTGGGATTGGTTTCACCATGAGCCTGTTTATCGGTGAGTTGGCGTTTCCGGGGCAGGCTGAGCTGATTGATAAAGCCAAGATCGGGATTTTGCTGGGGTCGCTACTGTCGGCGGTGATTGCTTGTTTGATATTGCGCTTTGCGCCTAAGACGGTGGAGTGAAGGGGAACGGCGCCGCGTCAGCGGCGCCGTTCAGCCGCGGCTGTCATGGCTAGGAACCACAACTTTTCACTCGCCATCTGTTGGTACATCGTCTGCCGCCTGTTCAACGTCAAAGCTGCAGCGCCGCCTGCTGAAGCCTTTGAAGAGGCACCCGCACGCGAACCGTCGCGCAAGAAAAAACTATACGGTCGTCGCCGCACACGACTCCCCAAAGAGTAGTTTGCCCACGGCCTCTGCACGCAAAACCACACCGCAATAGCTGCCGAGGCCATCCACAACCCACCACTGTTCACCCACCCTGAATACAAATTGCCGCCCAAGCTCCAACGCCCTATCCTGATCCCGCCCTACCCCTCGCTCGTCAGCAGCAACTGAAAACCGCCCCACCGCTCCCGAGGCCCACATGCAGATCGACGAAGAGCTCACCCTGAAGAAGCTCGAAATATTCCTCGCCTTCATGCACAGCGGTAACCTGGCCCGTGCAGCCAGCGCGCTGGACACCAGCAGTGTCAGCGTGCACCGGGCCATCCATTCCCTGGAAAACGCCCTGCGCTGCCCACTGTTCAAGCACGAGGGCCGTACATTGACGCCGCTGGAGAGCGCCTACGTGCTTGAAGAGAAGGCCCGCAAGCTGATCCAGGACACCACCGAGATGGTCCGCGCCACACGCGAGGCGGCGGGCTTTTCGTCGGAGCGGTTCAAGCTAGGCGCGCTGTATTCGCTGACGGTGAAAACCGTGCCGCTGCTGGTAATGGGCTTGAAGCTGCGCCGCAGCGAGCTGAACATCGACCTGACCTTGGGCTCGAACGTGGACTTGATGTACCGCCTGAAAAACTTCGAGCTGGACGCGATTCTGGTCTCGCTGGATGAGAGCACCTGCGATGCGGCGTGCGAGCAGTTACCGCTGTTCTCGGACGATATCTTCCTGGCGGTGCCGACCGATTCGCCATTTGCTCAGGAGCAGGAGGTCGACCTGGCGGATCTGGCCAATTCGACCTTCATCACCCTGACCCAGGGCTTTGCCACTCACCGCGATGGCGAGCGGGTATTCGAGCAGGCGGGGTTCAAGCCGAATGTGGCGATGCAGGTGAATGACATTTTCACCCTGCTGAGCATGGTCAGTTCCGGGGTGGGTTATGCGCTGTTGCCGGGGCGGATTTCGGCGGTGTACGAGAACCGGATTAGGCTGATCCCGCTGCAGGCGCGTTACCGTCATCAGCAGCATATCGGCGCGGTGTTCTTGAAGACTCGCGAGCGCGACCCGAACCTGCTCGCCTTGGTTGCCGAATGCCGGATGTACAGCCGCCAACGCGAAGGCTGAAACGCAAACGCCCCGGCGTTCGGGGCCGGGGCGCTTGTCAAAGGTACTATCAGCCGACCAGGCCGCGTACGCAGAAGTACAGGATCGATGGCCCCATCAAACAGCCAAGACCGGTGTGGAAGGTTGCGGTCAATGCGCCGTATGGCACCAGCCTGCGGTCGGTTGCCGCGAGGCCTGCGGTAACGCCGCTGACGGTACCGGCAAGGCCGCCGAAGACCATCGCCGAGCGTGGGTTGTCCAGCGCCAGCCAGCGCGCCGAGACGGGGGTGAAGACCATCACCAGAATAGCTTTGATCAGGCCGGTGGCGATCGACAGCGCCATCACTTCGGAACTGGCGCCCAGCGCGGCACCGGTGACCGGACCGACGATGTAGGTGACGGCGCCGGCACCGATGGTGGTGATACTCACCGCGTCGCGGTAGCCGAAACTCCAGGCGACTGCCGCACCGACCACGAACGGCAGCACTGTACCCAACAGCAGTGCGATTGCGCCGATCATGCCGGCCTTACGTGCTTCGGTGGCCTGCACTTCAAAGGCGGTGGCGACGATAGCGAAGTCGCGCAGCATGGCGCCGCCCATCAAGCCGATGCCGGAGAACAGGGTCAGGTCGGCCAGGCCTTTTTGCCCGCCGGTAAGGGTGCCGCCAACCCAAGCCAGCACCAGGCCGATGACGATGGCAATCGCCGAGCCGTGCACGCGGCCAAAGGTCAGGCGCTTGGAGAGGATTACCGAGATCCACATCACTGCGCCGACTACGGCGAAGGCAGTGATCAGGCTGTTGTGTTCAAGTGCTTTGAGGATGACTTCCATATCAGCGACCTCCGACCGGTGCGACTGCGCTGGAGGTTTCAACGACCTCCTTTTCCAGCGGTTCTCCGCGGTGGGTGCGGCTGATCAGGGCGATGGTGGCGCCACACAGCAGGACCGAGCCGATCGCTGCCAGCAGCGCGACCGGGCCGCCATGCAAGGCGGTGACGACGTTTTGCTGCGCAGCCATGGCCACCACGATGGGGATGTACATCGCGCCCCAGAAGCCCACGCCCAGCTCGCACTCTTTGCTCATGCCGCCGTTACGCTGCATGTACAGGCGGGCGAAGATCAGCAGGATCATGGCAATGCCGACCCCGCCGACGTTGGATTTGACCCCGAGCAGAACGCCAAGGAAGTCGCCGAGGATGACACCGGCAAGCGTGCAGATGGCCAGCAAGGCCACACCGTAAATGATCATTGTTGTTTTCCTCACGTTGAATCGAAGTTGTTTTGTTGTTGTTCTTCGAAATGCGGGCAGTCAGTCGCTGGCGTTCACCTCCCGCCGCAACAGGGCATCCAGGGTGTCGGCGCGGGCGCCTTGGCAGGCGATCACCGTACCGGAGTTGAATACACGCCGCGCCAGGCCGCTGAGGACGGTGCCGGGGGGCAGTTCGATCAGCAGCCGTACACCGCGCTCGTAGGCATTGCACAGCGTGCCGTACCAGTCGACGGTGCGGCACATGTTCAGCGCCAGGTCGCGGCGCAGGGCTTCTGGGTCATGCAGTTGGCGAGCGCTGGTACTGCTCAGGTAACCCAGTTGCGGGCGTTTGAGCGGCACCTCGGCGAATGCAGCCGCCAGTTCGGCGGCAGGCGCATCGAGCAGCGCACAGTGGGACGGCACGCTCATCGCCAGCCGCTTGCACGCGCCGGCACCCAGCGCCAGGGCCTGGCGGGCAAGCGCGGCCATGGCCGTATCGCTGCCGGCGATCACGAACTGGTTGTCGGCATTGATGTTGGCCAGGTACAGCGGCTGCGCCGAGTCTTGAAGCAGTCGTTCGACAGTGCCTTGATCAAGCCCGATGATCGCGGTCATGCCGTAGCCCTCGGGATAAGCCTGTTGCATCAGTTCGCCGCGCAACGCCACTAGCCGCAGGGCATCGGCGAAGGTCAAAGCCCCGGCTATGACTGCCGCTGGGTAAGCGCCGATCGACAGACCGGCAACGTAGTCCGGCGCCGGGCTGCGCTCCAGCAACCAGCGCGCATGGGCGACACCGGCCACCAGCAGACACAGTTGCACCGCACGGGTAGACGCCAGCGACTGCGCCGTGTCGAGCTGCAACACCGGCTGCTGCAGCACGTCGCTGGCCTCCTCCACGCAGGCACGCACCACGGCCGCATCCGGCAATTGCTGGAGCATGCCGGGCCGTTGCGCGCCTTGGCCGGGGAAGGCAAACAAGCTGCTCATGCCGACAGTTCCAATACTGACCACGGGTCGCTGACCAGGCATGCACCGTGGCGGCTTTTGAGCAGCACCCGCTTTGAAGCGCCGGCCCATTCAGCCAACGCGACGGCGCCGAAGGGTGTTTCCAGCTGCAGGTCGATACGGCACGGTGCAGCGCACAACACCTGATACAGCGCTTTCGCATCGACGCGAGTCAAGGCTGCGGGCGTGCGCAAAACCAGGTCCAGATCGCTGCCGTGGTGCAGCACAGCGATCCCCGTCGCCAACTGATAGCCCACCCCTCCGGTCGGCCCCCAAGACAGGCCGAGGCTGTCCATAAACGGCGTAACAGCGTGCAGTGCCTGCAGCGCAGCCAGCTCTGCCCTGCCCTCGCCGCGCAGCTGTTCAGGGCTGCAACGGCGCTTGATCGAGGCGACGGGCATTTCAGCCGCCAGACGCTCGCCGCGCTGACTGCCACGCACGCCGACCGCCACGCGCCACGCACCGGCTACGGCGCGGCGCACCACCACCGGCTGACCGGCCAGCAGCATCTGCCGCGCCCACGCGGGGGCGTCTGCAGGCAAATGGTCCGGGGCCATGCCCCACAGCAGGTCGTGTGCGTTCATGCTTTCACCATTGCTCGCGCAGCAGTTGCCGAACCTGGGCAGACATCGCCCGGTTGGGCGCGCCCAGTCGCCCGCGCAGATCAGTACTGCTGCCGATGTCGTCCACAGCGCTTTCCAGCACCGCGCGCACCTTGCCGATATCGGCGGCAGTCGGCTGCTCGACCGCGTCCACCTTGACCCGCTCCCAGAGCAGGCCGAGCGAGGCATAGCTGGCGATGTCGTAGGCCATGGGCGGCACTTTTGCAGCCAGAGCCTCCAGCTCCTCGACACTGCGCAAGGTAATCCGCGCAGCTGCCGCCTTGCCCATGGCATGCACCATCACTCCTTGATCATCCAGCGCGATCAAGCGCTGCGCCTGATAGCCGTGGGCGAGAAACGCCCCGGACATGGCCTTGCCCACCAGCAGTCCAATCAGTGCATGCCCTGCCAGGCGCGCCCGGGCATAAGCATCTACCGCGCCAGCCAGCGCTTGATGGATCCCCAGCGCCTCTTCACGGCGACCGTAGGCCTGGCTGGGCACATCGACCACGGCGACCAACACCCGCGGCGTGCCGCCCTGGTCAGCCTGAATCGCCTCATCGACAGCCTTGGCCAGGCCCCAGCCTTCGAGCAGGCCGACCTCGCCATCGCGAGCCCTTGGGAAGGGGTTTTGCGCGTCGGGCACAACCGCGATGAAGCGTGCAGGACGGTTGCCCAGTTCGCCGTCGATGACTTTTACCGATGCGGGATAGCCTGGCAGCTCGCTGCCCTGGGCCAGCGCCCGAATCCACTCAAGACCACGGCTCATTGCAGTTCTCCTTGATACAGCGCCCGCGTCAGCGCAGCGTCGACTTGCACACAGTCAGTGCCCAGCGTGGCCAACAGCGCGAGGAAGTCAGCGTAGCGACGGCTGCGCGGCAACGCCGGTTCGCCCGCAGCGAGTTGCGCGACCAGCGCCTCACGTACCTGGGCCAGATCATCCGCCACATAGGCGTCGGCCAGGCCGCAGGCGTGGCGTTGCTCGCCGCCGGTCAGGCTCCAGATGAACGGCCGGTCGCGCGAGTCGTATTCCTCGATGCCGGCTTCCTGCTCGATGACCTGCGGCCCATTCAGGCCCAGGCGTGCTTCGCGGGTGACGATCAACCCGCTGCATAGTCCAGCGGCAATCGACATGCCGCCAAAGCAACCGACTGAACCTGCGATCAGGCCGATCACCGGCTGGTACTGGCGCAGTTCAACAATCGCGGCCTGGATCTCGGCAATCGCGGCCAGGCCGAGGTTGGCTTCCTGCAGGCGCACGCCACCGGTTTCCAGCAGCAGCACAGCGGCGGTGGGTATGCCGTTACGGTTGTCTTCGACCGCCAGCTCCAGCGCCCCGGCGATCTTGGCGCCGCCGACTTCGCCCATGCTGCCGCCCTGGAATACGCCTTCGATGGCGGCCACCAGCAACGGCTGGCCATTGAGGCTGCCCTTGGCGATGATCACGCCATCGTCAGCCTGGGGCACGATGCCTTGCTGGGGTAGCCACGGCGACATCATCCGATCAAACGGCCCAAGCAATTCGCGAAAGCTGCCGGCATCGAGCAAGGCGCGGGCGCGCTCGCGGGCGCTGAGTTCAACAAAGCTGCAGGCCTGCAGTAAACGGTCGATGTCAGTCATGGTTGATCTCCTCGAAGCCTTGTTCCAGCCTCAGCCGTACTACGCCAGGCGTGGCGCCGAAGTCGTGGATGTCGATGTTCATGGCGGGCAGGCTGTGCTCGGCGAACAGGCGCTGAAAAAGCTGCTCCCAGCGCGGCGCACTGCCGTTTACCGAGGTCACTACGTTGATGTTCAGTACACCGCTGGTGCCAGGTTCGAGCAGCACTTCGAGGTCGCCTGAGCCGACACAGCCGACCAAGGCTCGGTTGGTTGCCGGCGCGCCGGCCGGAAATCTGAAAGACAAGGTTTCCATGCTCAAAGGCTCCCGAAGTTATCAAGCAGCAGGCAGGCCGCCAGCAGGTCAGCGGCGCCGCCCGGTGAGGCGTTCAGCGCCAGCAGGCGCGTATCCAGTTGGCGCAGCGCACGGCGCCCGGCAAGCGTTGCGCTGCCGCCAGCATCCAGTACGCCACGGGCACCTTGGTGCATGGCCTGCAGGCCGTCGAGGCCGGCGCGCCAGAGCACGCAGGTGTCGTGGAGCTGACTCATGATCGCCAGCAGCGCATCCAGCCGCGCGTTCTGCTCGCCACTGCCAGCAGCGCGGCTTTTGGCCAACTGCGGCAAGCCGTAGGCGAGTACCGTCGGGAAGCCCAGTTGCGCTTCCTCGCGGGCACCACGCACGCCGAAGCGGCGCTGTACCTGCAGGCCATGACTGTCGTGCTGACGCGGCGCATAGCGGTCGTCGATCAGGGCGATGCGCCCTGCCCGTGCGGCAATCGATGCGGCATCGTTGTTGATTGGATCAAGGGCACGGGCAGCGACCAGCAAGCCCAGTGCCCAGATGGCACCACGGTGAGTATTGATGCCGGCAGTAGTGACGCGCATGGCTGTCTCGCCTTCCCGGCCAATGCGGCCGAGGGCTTCGCGCAAGGGCTGGCCGACCTCTGCGTGGAGCATGGCGGCCTCGGCCATCTCCTTGAAGCATGGCCACAGCGACAGCGCCGAAGCGTGCATCAGGCCAAGGTGCAAGTCACTGTGGGCGCCGCTGCCACGGCGGTCGACCAGGGCCGGTTTGGGCGACAGATCGGCTTCGTCGATCAGCGCTTCAACTGCCAGGTCGGCCAACTGGTGCGACAACGGCAGTGGTGCGTGGATCTGAATGGATGCAGTCATCACCAGCTCCTGAAGCGTGCGGGCGGGTTATACAGGCCGCCGGACCAGTCGACCAGCTCGGCGATGCTCTTGGCGGCGAGCAACGCACGGGAGGCCTGGTTGCGATGGATACCAAGGTCTTCGGGCAAGGCGATCAGCCCTTCGCGGCGCATGCGTGCGGTGTCTTTAGGGTCGTGGCGCAAGCCGATGCTGGTCACGCCGGCAACCGCCGCGATCATCGCCTGGCGCTCTTCGAGCGTGCGCGCCTTGTACAGATAGGCAATGCCTTCTTCGGTGAGCAGGTGGGTCACGTCGTCGCCGTAAATCATCACCGGCGCCAGCGGCATACCGGCCTTCCTGGCTACCTCGACCGCATCGAGGGTATCGACAAAGGTGGGTTTGCCGCCCTCCTGGAAGGTCTCGACCATCTGCACCACCAGCTTGCGACCGCGTTCGAGCATAGTCACCGGGGTGGTCATGTCGAGCCAGGCCGGCGTTGCATGGCGCCGACCGCGGGGGTCGTGGCCCATGTTCGGCGCGCCGCCAAAGCCGGCTAGGCGGCCACGGGTGACGGTCGAGGAATGACCGTCGCCGTCAACCTGCAGCGTGGCGCCGATAAACAGGTCGACTGCGTACTGCCCGGCCAACTGGCACATCATGCGGTTGGAGCGCATCGAGCCATCGCGGCCGGTGAAGAACACGTCCGGGCGCTGGGAGATGTAGTCCTCCATGCCCAGTTCGGTACCGAAACAATGCACGCTCTGTACCCAGCCGGTTTCGATCGCGGGGATCAATGTCGGGTGCGGGTTCAGTGTCCAGTTGCGGCAGATCTTGCCCTTCAGGCCAAGTGACTCGCCGTAGGTCGGCAGGATCAGCTCGATGGCCGCGGTGTTGAAACCGATGCCATGATTGAGCGACTGCACGTTGTGTTTTTCGTAGATGCCGCGGATCGCCATCATCGCCATCAGCACGTGCACCGGCTTGATGTGGCGTGGGTCGCGGGTGAACAGCGGTTCGATATAGAACGGCTTGTCCGCGACCACCACGAAGTCGACCCAGGACGCCGGGATATCCACCCGCGGCAGGTCGCGCACGTCGTCAACCAACTGATTGACCTGAACGATGACGATGCCATCGCTGAACGCCGTAGGCTCGACCAGCGCCGGAGTGTCTTCGGTGCTGGCGCCGGTGTAGATATTGCCCTCGCGGTCGGCCATGAAGCCGGCAACCAGGGCAACGTTGGGGATCAGGTCGACCAGCAGGCGCGAGTACAGCTCGATGTATGTGTGAATGGCGCCGACTTCGAGCAGGCCGTCTTCAAGCAACTGGCCGATGCGCAGACTCTGCGGCCCAGCGAAGGAGAAGTCGAGCTTGCGGGCGATGCCGCGCTCGAACAGATCAAGGTGCTCGGCACGGCTGACACTGGGCATGATCATGTGCAGGTCATGCAGGCGAGCGGAGTCGGCCTTGGCCAGCGAGCGCGAGAGAAAATCTGCCTGCTTCTGGTTATTGCCTTCGAGTACCACCCGGTCACCAGGGGCGATCAGGCGCTCAAGGGCTTCGACGATCCGCTCGCTGGGCAACACCACGCCATCGGCAAGGTCTCGCACCTGCTCAAGGCGGCGCTGCTTTTCGCTGCGCCGCCGCGACCATTGCGGTGGGGGGGAGGTTCTTGTTGTCATTCTGCAACTCCACGGGTGCGCTTTCGTGGAGTCATTTAAGGCTGGCAGTTCAGGCCGATCAATCAACGCCCGGGGCTGATCATTACTCTCAGGTTAATGATTACTTAATTTAGAAAGCGCTAATAGCTGAGGGCTGATTTTCGTTACACGTTGATGCGGACAGTGCGCTTCAATCCAGGGGCGTTGCCCCATTCCTTTCAATCTTTTGCCGAGTGAACTCCGATGCAAACACCGCGATTTGTCCTCTCAGCCTTGACCGGCGCCTTCGCCATGCTAGTGGCTGGCACCGCACCCGCTGCCAGCCCAGTCAGCGAGCCGCCCGCCATGACCAAGCCTGCGCATCAGGCATTGACTGTGGATGTGTTCAATCCAGGCGAAGCGGCAATCTTTGCCGTGTCATCGGTACTGGTCGAAGGCAAGCAGGACGCAATCCTGATCGACGCCCAGTTCTCCGCGCAGGAGGCCGCCAAACTTGCAGCCCGGATCAAGGCCTCCGGCAAGCATTTGACGACCATCTACATCAGCCATGGCGACCCTGACTATTACTTCGGGCTGGACACTCTGGTGCGCGCATTCCCTCAGGCAAAAGTTGTCGCCACCGCGCAGACCGTTGCCCATATCAACGCCAGCAAAGACGCGAAACTGAAAATCTGGGCTCCCGAGCTTGGCGCCAATGCGCCGCGGCAGATCGTGGTGCCGCAGCCCCTCAGCCGCGATACCCTGATGCTGGAAGGTCAGCCATTGAAGATCATCGGCCTCGATGGCCCAACGCCAGAGCGCACCTTTGTCTGGATTCCTTCGATCAAGACGGTGGTTGGCGGCATTCCGGTGCAATGGGGTGAGCATGTGTGGATGGCTGATACGCAGAGCGCCGCCTCCCATGAGCACTGGCTGGCGACGCTGGAGCAGATCAAGGCACTGGCACCGGCCACGGTGATACCAGGGCATTTCAACGGGACATTCCCTAAGGGCCTGCAAGCTGTTCAGTTCACCGCTGACTACATTCGCGCGTTTGACAAAGAGACTGCCAAGGCTGACAACTCCGCTGAGCTGATTGCGGCGATGAAAAAGCGCTATCCGGATTTGGCCGGGGACAGCTCGTTGGAGCTGAGTGCCAAGGTGGCCAAGGGCGAGATCCAGTGGGAGTGATCCGACTCGGCAACCAAGCCGTCGACTTTGCCGTCAGCGGCTTCAGTGCTGATCATTTCAGGAAGCAGCCCTATCATTTTTGCCAGTTGTGAACCTGTCTTGCCCAACATCAATCAAAAACCACCGCCCTCCTGCCAGCGTTCATTGCGCTGCATTCTCATGTGTTCGGCGCGGATCGCTCTCGATCTTGGCGTCCCAGTACCCGCTGTCATCGACATAACTACCGCACGCGCCGGTGACAATGCGGGCTGAATGAGCGTTTTGCGCTCATTGGTGCGTTATGAAAGATACTCTATTCCCGGACACTTCCGTTGATACCCTCATAGCAGATCGCTTACCAGACTGGCTGACCGCGGCTACCGCCGATCAACGTTCTGTTCTGCATCAGGCACTGCGCGCGCAACAGCGTGCGCGCGAACAGCTGACGCGTCTTTTCGCCCAGATAGAACCCCTGGACAGCTTCGCCAGCACATCGCTGGACGCAGCGCTGCAAAAGCTCGTGCAGCGCCCAGTGGATGTCCACACGGCCAAGCTCCGCCGGGTGGTACACGTGCGTTACCCATCAGGTGTCAGCACAGTTCCCGATCGTGTGGTCCCCACAACCTCGGAGCAAAGCCTGCTGGCCTGCGCCCTGCACAACTTCGAGCGCCGGGAAACCTCCGAGTCGGCCTGGTTGCCAGAGTCCAGGCTGCAAGATGCAGACGGTACGCTGATCGCGCTGCGACCTCGTGCATTTGCCGGACTGTGCCGTTCTCTGGATGTGGGCGCGCTTTATCAGCAACATCTCAAGCAGGTGCTGTTTGCAGACGACAGCCGCCGGCGCAGCGTCAACGCCATAGTCGAAGAAGCATGGCGCACGAACCTGCTGGCGGCTGCGCAACTGGCGCGCCTTAAAGGCGAGGTTGAGGGGGTGCTGCTTGATGAGATGCTGAACGCCGTATCGGCTCCGGCCGAAAGCGCCGCAGGTACGTTCAGCGAGCTTCGACTGCTGGGGCGGGTGATCACCGGTGTGACGGTGTTCCAGCCGCGCTCGGATGCAACAACCACTGCGCCGCAGAGCCTGATGGTGTGGATCCCTGACGATCCGCATGGGGCCCTGAACGTCTATGGGTCATGGTCGCAAGTGTTCAACACCTTGGGTAGCCGTCTGCGCGATCCAGCCTATCGAACGTTCTTCCAACGGTTCATCAAAGAGCATGACCGGATGCACGTCAGCCAGCAATTGAAAGGTTTGCTGGGCCAAGGCGGTGCCCAGCAGCCGATGCAACTGGACGGGCGCCAGCAGCTTATTACCGGTTCGTTGGCCGAGCACCTGCGTCAGGTACAGATCGATAAGGTACTGCAGGACGCTCAAGCCTTGGCAGTCCCCAACAGCGCTGTCGATAGCCAGGAACGCGACCGGCGCATGCATTTCTTCAAAGGACTCGGCGTGGACATGCTTGGGCTGGCCGCTTTCTTCGTACCAGAGCTTGGCTTGCCATTGCTTGCGCTGGCTGCGCACCAGGTAACAAACAACGTATTCGAGGGTTACCAGGAGTGGGAGCTGGGCGATCGTGAGGCAGCGCTTAGCCACCTGATGTCTGTGGCCCAAAACGTTGCGATGATCGGATTAGGGGCGGCCGCCGGAGCCGCAACATGCGGGATACTGGCTCGAAAAGCTGCCGTTGATGAGCTGGCACCCGTGCTCACGCCCACAGGTGAGCAGCGCCTGGCACGAGCTGACCTGCCGGGCTACTCGATGGCAGGCACCAGCCTGATGTCGGGCCAGCGAGGTGTTCTGCGGGGCAAGCCACACGTGTCGATCGCGCAGCAGGCTTACCGTTTGGGACAAAGTGAGGAGCGCCCAACCGTGGTGCACCCCGATCGTGCTCAAGCGGCAGCAATAGCCCTGGAGGAAAACGAGGCTGGTGGCGTGCACCACGCCTTGGAGCGACCCCATGACTGGCAAGATGCGGGAATGCTGATGAGGAGGCTCGGTTCGAACCTCGGTTTGGCCAGGCATGACTTGGCCAGCTCGCTGCTGCGCAGTGTAGGCATGGATGAAGCGTGCCTGCGGCGCCTGCATCTGGAAAACGCCCCTGCCCCTGCCCGGCTCTGTGACGCACTGCAACGGTACGTAGCCCACGAGTCGTTCCCACGCCTGCGCGGGCAAGCATTCGAGGCATACTGGCAGGAGACGCAGCCGGTTCCGAGCGGCCCAGCACAGCCCTTGCACCGCGCCTTTCCTGGCCTGACGATCCGCTCGGGCAGAGCGTTGGTCGCAGCCGCCAGCGACAGCGATCTCACCCAGTTGCTGGAGCAACAGAGGGTGCCACTGGCGCTGGCCGAAAAGGCTCGCTGGGAACTGCGCGACGCACGCCTGGATCGCGCTTGCGCAGGCTTCGAGCAGCCAGTTGCTGTGACGCCTGACACAGAGCAGCTGGCCCTGGGCTTGCTTCACGCCGCATGGCCCTGGCAATCGACGGTGCGAGTGGAGGTGCGCGACACACAGCTCAACGGTGATGTCGCGGCCAGCATTGGCGCTGAACAGCCCACGCAGACCCACTCTCTGATCCGCACCGTACGAGGCTACCTTGCTACCGACAAGGCAGGTTTCGCCAAGCCCGGTTCCCTGGCTGGCGACGATCTGTTCAAGGCCCTGCTGCATGTGCTGGACACGCAGCAACGGGTGGCGCTGGGCGAAGCCTCAGCATCGCCGGCGAAGCTGGCCAGCACCCTTGCAGATCTAGCCTTCGCAGACCGCAACGAGGCGGCACGGCTGCTGAGCATGGCGCCGATCGGCACGCCCCGACCTCCAATGCGTCTGGGTGATGGACGCATCGGCTATGTACTCAGCGGTCGCCCGGAAGGCTCACGACGCGCGCTGCTTCGCGGTTATCAGCAAATCTTCCCGACGTTGACCGACATGGAGATAGAGGTCTACCTCGAGCGTGTTCGCATGCAGGGTGAGCAACCGTGGGACCACTTGCACAGCCTGCAGCAGCACCTGATCGGACTGGGCGAGAGCCTGGGCGCGTGGCGCCGGGAGGCCACTGTTGCGCCTCTGCCCGAGCGCCGCCGCCTGATCGCTCGACGCATTCGCCAGTGCTGGCGGCGCAAGCGGCCTGACGCGGACGGCGAGTACCGTCTGGTGATAGATAGCGAGCGTATCGATAGTCTGCCGGTGCTGCCGGCGCAGGTGACTTTTGACCATGTCACGCACTTGATTCTGCGCCGCGCGCATTTGACGCACATCACCGAGGGGTTTTTGCAACGGTTCGCCAACCTGCGCACCCTGGACCTCAGTGACAATCTGCTAGGCGGCATTCCAGATGGCCTGCAGGCACTGACCCAGCTCAGCGAGCTGCGCCTGACGCGCAATCAGATCGTGATCGACAATGCAGGCCTGGCCAGGCTCAGTGCATTGTCCAGACTGCGGGTGCTGGACCTGTCGCATAATCCGATCGGGCAGCTGCCGCCATTGGGCAGTCTGCTCAACCTCCAGCGCCTGCATTTGCGCCACTGCGGCCTGAGCGAATTGCCTGTAGAGGTGTACATGCACCCTGCGCTTGAAGACATCGATCTGCGCGACAATCACATACAGGACATGAGCCCGACCCTTGCTCGGTCGCACCGCCGACTGGCCGGGTTGAGCCTGCATGACAACCCGTTACCCGAGCCGACCCAGACCGCCTTGCGCAGCACCTTGGGCGAGGCCGGTGCGGGAGCATTGCCTACGCGACGTCATGGGCCTGGCGGACAGGAGTCGCTCGAGCGATGGCTGGCCGACTTCAGCGTTGAGGAACGTGCCATCCGCTCCGAACAGTGGCTGGCCCTGACGCAACAACCGGGTTGCGATGATCTCATGCGGTTTCTCAACGACCTCGGCCGATCCAGTGATTATGACCTTCAGGGCATCGATTTGCGCAGGCGCATCTGGGCGCTGGTTGAGGTGTGCGTGGAGAATACACAAGTGCGGGAGGCGATTTTTCAGCAAGCAGCAGGCCCGCGGACCTGCGCAGACCAGATGCTGTTGATGCTCAGTTTGTTCGAGGTGCGCGCCTTGGTCGCCACCCGCACGGCCGGGCTGGGCAGCGCAGAGATGAGCCCGGCACTGGTGCAGCTGGGCCGCGAGCTGTACCGGCTTGACGAGGTAGATCGCGTCGCGGCGCAGCACATAAGGGAGCTAAGAACCAGCAACCCCTACGGTCTGATCGATGAAGTGGAAATACACCTGGCGTATCGCGCCGGTCTGGTGCGCCCGCTGGGGCTGCCGGCCCAGGCGCGCTACATGTATCACCGGATATTCTCCGACGTGAACGACGCTCGCCTGCGTGACGCCGCCCGGACCATCCTGCAGGCAGAGACCAACGCCCGTATCGCAGATTCGATGGCGCAGCATGGCTTTTGGATCGATTTTCTGCGTGAGACCTTTGCGGAACAATACGAGGCGCTGAACCGACCCTACCATGACCGCCTCGAAACGCTGCTGGTGCCCGAGGAAGGCGCCAACGAGCAGCAAGTCATTGAAGCGGTGGGCATGCTGGCTGATGAACGCAGCGCAGCCGAGCGCGAGCTGACGCTGACTTTGACGCTGGGATTGCTTACCGAGCACCCCTGGGGGGGCGTCTTGTAGAGTGTCTGGGTAGCCAGGAGTGAGCTGCAGTGAGAATACTCCAAGCAGGCGACCGGAGTAGCGACGTCGCCTTTTGGCTCGGGCACACCACGGGGATCCAGGTCTCCCGCTCCAGCGAACGGGAGTGCGGGCTTCATGGGCTGATTCCTGGAGCAAAAAGTCTGGCGGCCCATGGATCGGCGTGGTTTGGCCTGGAACGAAAAAAGACGCCGAAGCGTCTTTTTTCAAGGCCTTGCAGAAATTACCTTCCTTCTGCAGACCGATATTTGGAGCGGGAAACGAGACTCGAACTCGCGACCCCGACCTTGGCAAGGTCGTGCTCTACCAACTGAGCTATTCCCGCTTGGTGATGGCGCTATTCTAGCGATCTGCCAAACGCCGTCAAGCCCTTGATTCAAAAAAGTTTTATTTCGGCTCTGAACCTTCACGCAGATGCGGCCAGGCGGCGACCAGGTAATTGATCATGGAGATCAACGTCAGCGCTGCAGCTACCAGCAGCAGACCATAGCCCAGCACAACCCAGAAGCCAAAGACCGGCGGGTTGGCCAGCAAGATCACCAGGGACAGCATCTGCGCCGCAGTCTTCCACTTGCCCAGATTGGACACGGCAACATGTGCCCTCGCCCCCAACTCGGCCATCCACTCACGCAGCGCCGAAACAACGATCTCGCGGCCAATGATCACCGCCGCAGGCAAGGTCAGCCAGAAGTTCGCGTGTACCTGTACCAGCAGCACCAGAGCAACCGCGACCATCAGCTTGTCTGCGACCGGGTCGAGGAAGGCACCGAGCGCAGTGCTCTGCTGCAGACGACGGGCCAGATAGCCGTCCAGCCAGTCGGTGGCAGCGGCGATGGCAAACACCGTACTGGCAGCCATGTAGCTCCAGTGATAGGGCACATAGAACAGCAGAATGAAGATCGGGATGAGCAGGACGCGTAGAACGGTGAGCAGATTTGGAATATTCATCGGTACGACTGGCTGCGAGTTGAACTGGGCATTCTACTCGCTATGCAGGCTGGCATAAATCGACTCGGCAAGCTTTTTACTGATTCCGGGTGCTTTGGCTATCTCGTCGATACTGGCGCGATTGAGCTCCTGCAGTCCGCCGAAATGTTTCAGCAGCTCGCGGCGGCGCTTCGGGCCAACCCCGGCGACGTCTTCCAGGCTGGAGGTGCGTCGGGCCTTGCCGCGCCGGGCACGGTGGCCGGTGATAGCAAAACGGTGCGCTTCGTCGCGGATCTGCTGGATCAAGTGCAGCGCGGCAGAGTCGCCCTTGAGGGTGAACTCGTGGGCTACGTCGTTGAGGTAGAGGGTCTCGAAGCCGGCCTTGCGGGTCACGCCCTTGGCTACGCCGAGCAAGGTCAGGTCGCTGATGCCCAGTTCCTGCATGACGTCGCGGGCCATGTTCAACTGACCTTTACCGCCGTCGACCAGCAACACATCGGGCAATTTGCCCTCGCCGGCCTGGATCCGGCCATAGCGGCGCATCAGTGCCTGGTGCATGGCGGCATAGTCGTCACCGCCGGTAATGCCTTCGATGTTAAAACGGCGATAGTCGGACTTGATCGGGCCTTCCGGGCCGAACACCACGCAACTGGCTACAGTGGCCTCACCGCTGGAATGGCTGATGTCGTAGCACTCAAGGCGCTGCGGTACTTCATCAAGGCCCAGCACGCTGGCCAGGGCTTCAAAGCGTGCGGCCATGTGTTGCCGGTTGGCCAGCCGGGCGTTCAACGCCTGCTCGGCATTGGTCACGGCCAGTTGTTGCCAACGGGCACGGGTGCCACGCACGCGATGGGTAATAGCTAACTCGCGCCCGCGCAAGGTCTGCACGGCTTCGCTGATAGCGGCGAAGTCTTCGTGGACGACGTTGACGATCAACTCGCCGGGCATCTCGCGTTCGGCATTGCCCAAGTAATACTGGGCGAGGAAGGCCGCCATGACCTCGCTGACCTCCTCTTCTATGCCCACCTGCGGGAAAAAGTTCTTGCTGCCGAGCACCCGCCCGCCGCGCACGCTGATCAGGTGCACACAGGCGCCGCCCGGGTTGATGAAGGCCGCCACCACGTCGACCTCACCGGAGCCACCCTCCATGTACTGCTGGTCCTGCACCCGGCGCAACAAGGCGATCTGATCGCGCAGCTGGGCTGCCTTCTCGAAATTCAAGGTCATCGCCGCCTGTTCCATCTCGGCATTGAGCTCATTGCCCAACTGCTGGCTGCGGCCTTCGAGGAACATCACCGAGTGACGCACGTCCTCGGCATATTCCTCTGGGCTGACCAAGTCCACGCAGGGGCCTTTGCAGCGCTTGATCTGATATTGCAGGCACGGCCGGGTCCGGTTCGCGTAATAGCTGTCTTCGCACTGGCGGACCATGAAGCCCTTCTGCAACAGGCTCAGGCTTTCGCGGATGGCACCAGCACTTGGGTACGGGCCGAAATAACGACCCTTGGCCTTCTTCGCCCCGCGATGAATACCCAGGCGTGGGAACTGGCCGTCAGACAGGAATACATATGGGTAAGACTTATCGTCGCGCAACAGGATGTTGTAAGGCGGCCGCCACTCCTTGATCAGGTTCTGCTCGAGCAGCAGCGCCTCGGTCTCATTGGCGGTGATGGTGGTTTCGACCTGGGCGATGCGCCCCACCAGGGCGGCAGTCTTGGGCGCCAGCCCGGTCTTGCGGAAATAGCTGGCCAGACGCTTCTTGAGGTTCTTGGCCTTGCCCACATAGAGCAGCCGCGCCTCGGCGTCGAACATACGGTACACACCCGGCCGACCACTGCAGGTCGCCAGGAATGCGCTGGCATCAAAAATTGGGGACATGGAAACTCAGAGGCTTGCGTCGACCATACCGTGGCGTACGGCCAGTAACGTCAATTCGACATCGCTGGTGACCGAAAGTTTTTCGAAGATTCGATAGCGGTAAGTATTGACGGTCTTGGGGGACAGACACAACTTATCGGAGATGATCTGCACTTTCTGGCAGCCGACGATCATCAAAGCGATCTGGATTTCTCGCTCGGACAGCGAGTCGAACGGCGAGCCCTGCGGCTGGAATGACTTCAGCGCCAGCTGCTGGGCGATCTGCGGGCTGATATAGCGCTGGCCGGCAAATGCCAGGCGAATGGCCTGGACCATTTCATCCAGCGCCGCGCCCTTGGTCAAATAGCCAGCGGCGCCGGCCTGCAGCAGACGCGTCGGGAACGGGTCTTCCTCACACACGGTGACTGCCACCACTTTGGTGTCCGGATGGCTACGCAGCAGCTTGCGGGTCGCTTCGAGGCCGCCGATGCCAGGCATCTTGACGTCCATGAGGACAACATCGGGTTTCAGCTCACGGGCCAGCTTGAGGGCTGTCTCACCGGAATCCGCCTCACCCACCACCTGCAAGCCGTCGATATCGGCAAGCATGCGGGTGATGCCGGTACGCACCAGATCGTGATCATCGACCACTAGGACCCTAATCAAGCAGACACCTCGTCAGTGGGGCGATTGGATCCCGCCACCATAACAAAAAATTACAAGGTCGACCTAGCCCTTCGCATCACGATTCCAGGCCTTTTGCTCGATCTGAACTGACTATCTGGTCAGGCTTTAGCTGGCGTCACCCAGCAAGCGCTCGGCGAGGTACCACAGCGCAGCCTGATCACTGGCGGACAGGCTGCGAAACGTACCCAGCAAGCGGGTCTCGTCTTCACTTAGATTGGTTATGGGCGGTGGCGTGCGGACACCACCGAGCACGTATCTGGCGTCAACGCCGCAAGCGACCACCGCGGCAAGGTAGTCAACACGCGGTGTGCGCTCGCCACTCTCGTATTTGCCCTGAGCATTGGGCTCGACGCCCCCGATCTCACCAAATCTGCGCTGGGTAAGTGCCAGACGTTCACGCTCTTCGCGCAGCCTAGGTCCGATTCCTTTCATGAGATGCCTCCTGTGCAGTAAAGGGCGATCGAGCACTTCCAGCACCCGAGGTGTAACCAAGTGCAACTATGCCTAGCACAGCCGCTCGACGCAAGTTGGCACCCCACGCAGCCAGCAAGATGAAAATAATACATCAACGACAGTTTACCGACGCCATTTTGTTGCCAATCAAGCAGCATCGGATTTTTGACGCCGAACTTACATCAAACTTTAAGTCGTTGTTTTAAAACGGTTTTTAAACTTTAACAAGCAGCGATTAAAGTATTTTCACAAAGCCGCAGATCAACGCTTGCGGTTCTAACAGCAACCCCTTTAGGATGAAAAAAGACCAAAAAAAACAGCCTGTATTGCCACTTCCTCGCGGCTTGTTTCTGCGCGTCTGCCTAATTGAAAACTTCTTGAACTGAGCATCTCGGCCGGCCTTGCCGTGTCCTGGGAGAGGGATCTATGAACATCAGCATCTTTGGCCTTGGCTATGTGGGCGCAGTGTGCGCGGGCTGCTTGTCGGCGCGCGGTCATCATGTGTTGGGAGTGGACGTCTCCCAGGCGAAAATCGATCTGATCAACCAGGGCAAGTCGCCAATCGTTGAGCCAGGCCTCGAGCAACTGCTGCAAGATGGCGTCAACCAGGGCCGCCTGCGCGGCACCACCGACGTGCAGGCCGCGGTACTCGCCACCGACCTGTCGCTTCTGTGCGTCGGTACGCCGAGCAAGAAGAACGGCGACCTCGACCTGGTCTATATGGAAGCCGTGTGCCGTGAAATCGGCACGGTCCTGCGCGACAAGCAAAGCCGCCACACAGTCGTGGTGCGCAGCACCGTGCTGCCGGGCACCGTCAAGAATGTGGTCATTCCGATCCTTGAGCAGTACTCGGGCAAGAAGGCCGGCACCGATTTCGGCGTTGCCGTCAACCCTGAGTTCCTGCGCGAAAGTACCGCGATCAAGGACTACGACTTCCCGGCCATGACCGTGATCGGCGAGCTCGACACCCAGTCGGGCGACTTGCTGGCTTCGTTGTACCAGGGCCTGGATGCGCCGGTGATCCGCAAGTCGGTGGAAGTCGCCGAGCTGATCAAGTACACCTGCAACGTCTGGCACGCGACCAAAGTCAGCTTCGCCAACGAAATCGGCAACATCGCCAAAGCCTCCGGCGTCGATGGCCGCGAAGTGATGGACGTGGTCTGCCAGGACTACAAGCTCAACCTGTCGCGCTATTACCTGCGCCCAGGCTTTGCGTTCGGCGGCTCGTGCCTGCCCAAGGACGTGCGCGCCCTCACCTACCGCGCCGGCCAGCTGGATGTCGAGCACCCCCTGCTCGCCTCGCTGATGGCCAGCAACCGCAATCAGGTCGATATCGCCTTTGACCTGGTCGAGCGCACCGGCAAACGCAAAGTCGCCCTGCTCGGCCTGGCGTTCAAGGCCGGCAGCGATGACCTGCGCGAAAGCCCGCTGGTAACCCTGGCCGAGAAATTGATCGGCAAGGGCTACGACCTGCGCATCTTCGACGCCAACGTCGAGTACGCACGGGTGTTCGGTGCCAACCGCGACTACATCGAGTCGGTAATCCCGCATGTGTCTTCGTTGCTGCAGAACGACCTTGAGCAAGTGATCGGCGAAGCCGATGTGATCGTCCTGGGCAACAACGACGAGCGCTTTGCCAGTGCCCTGCAGAACAACGAGGGCAAACAGGTCATCGACCTGGTCGGGTTCATGGATGGCGTCAGCGACGAGCAACGCCAAGGCATCTGCTGGTAATCGATGCAGGTCGCACCCCCGGCAGTTCGCCGTGGGTGCGGCCGCAGACAGGAGCACACGCTACATGGAACGAACGCAACAGCGACCTTTCGAGGCCCCAGGTTACCTGCGCGCGGCCGCCAGCTTCTGCGCCTGGGCGTGCCTGGCCGGGCTGATCGCGCTGGCGTCGGAGATGATCGCCCCGGCTTATCTGGACCCGAGCCATCATCTGTTCATCTTTGTTATCGGCACGCTCGGGATGTGGCGCTATGGCAATGCCATCGTGCACTACCTGCGCGGCATGTATTTTCTGCATTGGCGGTTCCCACGCATGCGCCGCGAAGTCGAGCGCCTGGGTGATGCGGCACTGCCTTCGCACATGTTCATGGTGGTGACCAGCTTCCGTATCCCGACCTCGACCACCTTCAAGGTCTACCAGTCGGTGTTTCAGGAAGTGCAGCGGCTGAATGTGCCGTGCACGGTGATTGCTTCGATCGTGGAAAAGGGCGACGAAAATTTCATCAAGGACATCATGCGCAATGAAGTGCGCGACCGCGACGACATCAAGCTAGTGATCGTCCGCGCCCGCGGCACCGGCAAACGTGATGGCCTGGCCCACGCCTTCCGCGCACTGTCGCGGCAGATGCCGATGGAAGATGCGGTGGTCGGTGTGGTCGATGGCGACACCATGATGCTGCCCGGCTGTGTCGAGCGCGCCGTGAAGATGTTTGCCGTGCTGCCCGACGTCGGCGGCCTGACTACCAACGAGTTCTGCGAAGTCGAGGGTAGCCGCCTGATGCGCCAGTGGCACTCGATGCGCTTTGTCCAGCGGCACATCAACATGTGCTCGATGGCCCTGTCGCACCGGGTACTGACCCTGACCGGGCGGCTGTCGTTCTTCCGCGCCAGCGTGATGATCGACCCGGAGTTCATTCGCGACGTCGAAGCAGACTTTCTTCAGCACTGGCGCCTGGGCCGTTTCCAGTTCCTGACCGGCGACGACAAGTCCAGCTGGCTGAGCCTGATGCGCGCCGGCTGGGACACCTTCTATGTACCCGACAGCCACACCCTGACCGTCGAGCACCCGCCCAGCGACAGCTTCTGGATCGCCACCCGGCAATTGATGTTCCGCTGGTACGGCAACTCGCTGCGGCAGAACTTTCGCGCCACCGCCCTGCTCGGCCGCGCGCGTCTGGGGTTGTTCACCCTGTACGTGCTGTGGGACCAACGGGTGTCGATGTGGACCTGCCTGATGGGCCTGACCGCCTCGGTGGTGGCTGGCCTGGTGTTCGGCATCCAGTACCTGCTGGTGTACCTGTTCTGGGTATTGATCTCGCGCACTCTGGTGACCGTGCTGTTCGTGTTCGCCAAGCACCCGGTCAGCCCGATGTATCCGTTTGTCCTTTATTACAACCAGATCGTTGGCTCGGTAATGAAGGTCTACGCGATGTTCCATATGGACCAGCAAAGCTGGACCCGGCAGAAAACCACCCTGGCTACCGGCAGTGTCGATTTTGACACCTCGCTAAACCGCTGGTCCTCGAAGGCGATGTTGTTCTCCTCCATCGCCATCTTCTTCGGGGTCATCACCGTACTTCTTGAACTCACGCAACGTTAAAGGAAAGGCGCCTGCACATGAGCATGACCAACAGTCCCGCGGCCCCGGGCAAGACATCGGCCAACATCGTTCATGAAGCGGTTGACGAGCGCCAGTACGTACGCACCCGCATCAACGCCCGCGTGCGCCTTGCCAGCGGTGGTCAGACCGTCATCGAAACCACCCTGCAGGACATATCGCTGGGCGGTATCGGCCTGCTGCATGAAGGCCCGCTGACCATCGGCGCGCTGTATGACGCATCGATCCAGCTGCGCCTGAACCAGGTCGACCTGTCGATCGATGGCAAGGTCAAGATCGTCTCCCAGCGTGGCAACGAAGTCGGCGCGCAGTTCGTCGACCTCGACGCGCAGAAGCGCGACATCCTGCGCTACATCATCACCGCCTACATGTCCGGCGAGATCGCCGACATCAATGGCCTGTTCAACGTGATGCAGCGGGAAAACTACATCAAGGAACGCAAACACAAGTACGCTTCGCCGCGTTCTGCCGGTGCTCGCCTCAAGGCCATGACCGGCACCTTGCTGTACAGCGCTGCTGGCCTGGCTGCCCTGGCATTCGTTGGCTACAAGGGCTACATGCTGTTCTTCCGCATCCCGGCCCTGCAGGCCCAGGTTGCGACCAACGCGCAGATCATCAGCATGCCCGACAACGGCTATGTGAAGTTCCTGCTGCCGGCCGGCACCACCGAAGTCAAAGCGGGTCAGCCACTGGCCAGCATCTCTACTCAGTTGGCCACCAGCTTCACCAGCCCGGCTGACATGAAGGCGGTTGCCGACCTCTCGCCAGGCGACCTGCAAACCCTGCTCGGCCGCGCCACCATCGAGACCGTGATCAACAGCCCATGCGACTGCCAGGTGTACTTCCCAAGCCAGCCACTGGATGGCTATGGCTATAAAGAAGCGCCGCTGATGCATCTGCTGCCGAAAGACCAAGGCCTGTTCGTACGCGCCAACGTGCCGTTCGACAAGCTGGCCGACGTCAGCCGCATTCGCTCGGTGGACATGCAGGTGTTTGGCCTGGATGAACACTTCAGCGGCAAGGTGGTCGATGCACGGGTTGACGAGGTTAACCGCAACCTGTCCCTGACCATTGCCCCAGACAGCCCGTTGCCGGCCACGGCCTACCAGAAAGCAGTGTCGGTAGACCTGTTCCTGGGCCTGCCATTTACCGGCCAGAACTGAGTTCATCGAGAGAGCTGACGTCATGACCCTGAAGACGCCTTCGCGCCTGCTGCTGGCCAGCATCGCCCTCGCCTGTGCCAGCGCCGCCAGCGCTGGACAGAGCCTGGAGCAGATCCGCTACGCCTTGTACAAGGACCCGAGCGCCGACGTCACTGCCGACCTGCGCGAGCTGGCCGGCCGCGGTGACCTGGCCAGTGCCCTGCTGCTGGGCGACGTACTGGCCGGGCGGCCGGATGGCAAACCGCAAGAATCGGTGGCGCTGTATCACCAGGCCTTTGCCGATGGCCGCGGGTTGATCCCGGCGCTGGCTTCGCTGGCACGCTTGATCGAGCGCCAGCCAAGCCTGCGCCAGCCACAACAGCCGTGGATGAAACAGGCACTGGAGCGCTACCCGAGCCGGCTCGACCCGCGCAACGCCAGCACTACGCTTGAGGTGTTTCTGGTCTACCCGGAGCTGGTCGACGTGCCGCAGGCCACCGAGCTGCTCGGCCTGTACGAACAGTCGTGCCTGCTCAACTGCCGGCCGCAGCTGTACAAGGCGGTGCTGGCTGAACGCAAGGGCGATCGCGCCGGCGCCGAGCGCTGGTACCGCGAGGCTGCGCGTTTCGATGTGCGTGCGGTCAACCGTTACTACGCGTTTCTCGGCGAACAACAGGATCCGGCCTTCCGCGCCTTCGCTACCGAGCTTGAGCCGCAGCGCAGCCAGCTGCCGGTAGAAGTCGTGCACGCGATTGCCTCGTTGCTGGACAACATCACCAGCGTGCAACGCGCCGAGCAGGACGCCGACCGTTACGAGCGCGAAGAGGCCAACCCGGCCGCTGCCAAGCTACCGCCAACGCCTGAGCAACTGGCCCGCGACAAGGCTCAGGCCGAGGCGCTGGCGGCGTCGATTGCGCAGGTTCAGCGCTGGCGCGATGACGCCGTCGAGCGCGGGTTTGTGCCGGCGATGGTGTCCAAGGCCAACTACATGATCTCCAACCCGACCGAGCATAACGCCGATGAAACCCAGGCGATGATCGATCTGGTGCAAAAGCGCGACCCGGTCCGCGGCAAAGCCCTGCAGGCGTCGTTCTATATGGTCAACAACTGGCTGACGCTGGACCCGGACAAGGCCCTGGCCCTGATCGAAGAGCTGCGCGCCAGCGGTTACCCAAGCGCCGGCCTGTTGCTGGCCGAGTACTACAGCAAGGGCGTGGCTGATCAGCCCGATCAGGAAAAGGCCATGGCGTTATTCCAGGCCGAGGCCAACAAGGGTTCATCGGCTGCCTGGTACCGCATGGCCAGCCTGCACACCTTTGGCCGTGCCCTGTGCCATGACCGGGTCAAGGCCTACACCTACGCGCGGATTGCCCTGGACATGGGTGAGCGCAGCGCGCGCAGCCTGGTCCGACGTCTGGAAAGAACCTTGCCCAAGGATGATATCGAGCGTGCCCTGGCCGCACGCAACGACCTGTTGAAGGAGGCCACCCTGTGAAAGCGCATTCCCCCCTGTTCGGCGCCCTGCTTGCCCTGGCCCCAATGTCGGCAGCGTTCGCTGCTGAAGAAGTCACCGGCCCCGAGGCTGACAGCAACGAACCCGTGCGGGTTGCCGCTGCTGATGGCAGCGAGCCGGTGATCACCTCCGAGTTCTTCAACAAGCTCACCGTGCAAACAGGCTACGGCCCGGAAGACTCCCAGGTCGGCAGCGACCGCGAGATGTTCTACAGCTTGCGCTACGAGCCGTCGTTCGCCTGGTATTCGCCGGAGAAGCGCTGGGCCAAATGGATGGTCTATGGGCGCCTGTGGTTGAACTATGACTCCAGCCAGTCGAGCAACCTGACCAACGAAGGCACTACCACCAACGCCCGCGAACAGCCTGAAGGCTGGTACGCCGAGATGCGCGAGTTGTACGTCAAACGTAACTTGATCGGTGATGATCCACGTTTTTCAGCATCGTTCGGTCGCCAGCGATTCTTTGATACCTACGGCATCTGGTGGGACGACAGCCTCGAGTCGCTGCGCTTCAACTACAAAGACACCTTCTCTGACGCCTTCGTCGCGGTCGGGCAGAAGTTCCACAACTACAACACCGACGTCAACTCGCTGCCGGACAGCGAATCGCGCACCACCTATGTGATGAGCGAGTACGCCTACCGCTGGACCCAGAACAACCGCGCCGGCGTGCGCCTTATGTACGAAAACGACCACAGCGGACATGACGCAGACGATCGCTACGACTTCACTGGCGTGCGCTACGGCCTGTTCTTCAATGGCGACAACCTGCCCTCGCCGCTGGTCAGCGACTACCATCTGGAACTCGCCGCGCTCAACGGCAAGATGGACAACACCGACGGCAACGGCGTCACCAGCACCGGCAACACCAGCAAAGGCTGGGCCGCGCTGGGTGAAGTGGGCAAGCGCTTCGACGACCTGCCGTGGACGCCACGGGTGGCACTGCGCGGCGGCCTGACCGACAAGCCGAGCGATGAAAACGACGGCTTCCGCTTGAACTCGATTCAGTCGGACCGGATCACCCGCACAGGATCCTACAGCACGCGCCTGACCAGCTCGTTCGTCGCCCTCGACCTGCGCAACCTGAGCTACTACGGCATCGCCCTGGAAACCCGGCCGACGCCGCGCACCGCGCTCGATATGCGGGTCACTCAGCTGAACCTGCGGGATGCCGATGGTACCTTGCCGATCCGCATGAACGGTGACCAGCGCTCCCAGCGTAACCGCGAGATCACTCAGGGCACCCAGGGCAGTGGCCGTAACGTCGGGCAAATGCTCGACGTCAACTACTACTGGAAGATGTTCCCGGTCGCCCTCGATGGCAAGCACCTCGATATCAACGCCCTGGTCAGCGCCAGCTACCTCAATGCCGGTAGCGCGCTGGAAACCGGCGATGACTATCAGCTGAGCCTCGGCGTAGTTGTCAGCTACTAAGGACGGACCTTGCCATGATCTTCGCCTCCAATGTGTTCCTGTTCCTGTATCTGCCGCTGTTCCTGGCCGTGTACTTCCTGGCCAGGCCGCAGTGGCGCTCGACCGTGATCGTTGCCGCCAGCTACATCTTCTATGCCTGGTGGCGGCCGGACTTCCTGCTGCTGTTCGTCGCGATCACCTACTGGAACTACTGGTTCGGCCTGCGCATCAAGGATCGCCTGGATGCCGGCGACAAACGCTGGGCGCTGCGCCTGCTGTGGATCGGCGTGATCGGCAACCTGTCGACCCTGGGTTACTTCAAATATGCCAACTTCGGCGCTGAAGTGCTGGCGGTGCTGCTGGCGCCACTGGGTATCAACACCTGGACGCTGGAGAACATCTTCCTGCCGCTGGGCATCTCGTTCTATGTGTTCCACGCACTGAGCTACATCGTCGACATCTACCGCAAGGACGCCACGCCAACCAACCGCTTCATCGACTTTGCCGCCTTTGTGGCGCTGTTCCCGCACCTGGTGGCCGGGCCGATCCTGCGTTACAGCCAATTGGCGCCGCAGTTGCGCGAGCGTACCCATTCTTGGGAACTGTTCTCGCTCGGTGTATGTCGGTTCATGCTCGGCTTCATCATGAAAGTGTTGATTGCCGACCGCCTTGCGCCGATCAACATGCTCTTCGTCGGTGAAGGCACGCTGCAGTTCAGCGATGCCTGGTTTGGCTTGGTGGTGTCGACCCTGCAGCTGTACTTCGACTTCGCCGGTTACAGCCACATGGCGCTGGGCCTGGCGTTGATGATGGGCTTCCGCTTCCCGGAGAACTTCAACCAGCCGTACGTAGCGCAGAGCGTGACCGAGTTCTGGGCGCGCTGGCACATGACCCTGGCGCATTTTTTGCGCGACTACGTGTACATGCCTTTGGTGCGCAAACGCGTCACCGGCGCCCTGCCCGCGTTGGTCTGGACCATGCTGCTGTCGGGCCTGTGGCACGGCGCGAGTTTCGCCTTCATCTTCTGGGGGCTGTTCTTCGGCTTCGCCATGGTCATCGAGCGCAAGTTCCACCTGGCGACCAAGATCAACACGCCGTACAAGCTCGGCCGCAACCTGCGCACCGCGCTGCTGATCGTGCTGAGCATGCCGCTGTTCTTCACCATGGACCTGCGCCACAGCCTGGACATCTACCAGGCGCTGTTTGGTTTCAACGGCTTCGGCTCGCTGGAGCTGTACGTGCTGGGTGCCTCGAAGATGGCCATGGCGTTTGTCTTGGTGGCGGTGGTGTGGCTGCTGCTGGCCGGGATCAACAACGTGCGTTTCTACGCCGGCAACAAGGACGGCTACTTCATGCGCCACGTCGGCGCGCTGCACAGCGTGCTGCTGTGGGGCGGCTTCGTGCTGGCACTGAGCAGCCTGGCGGCGAATTCGTTCTCGCCTTTCCTGTATTTCCAGTTCTAGGAGACTGCCATGTACCCCGTGATGAATTCGGCCAGCAAGGCCAATGGCATTCTCTTCGTGCTGGTGCTGGCGGCGATGTTCGTCTATTCGCTGCCGCCGGTGTTCAGCTTTGCCCGCACCCAGACCGACACCTGGAACCTGTTTGTCGATGGCAAGCTGCTGCGCAAGTTCGAGCAGGTCTACGACAAGCGCTTCTTCCTGCGTGAGCCTTCGGTGGAGCTGTGGGCCGATGCCCAGTTCAAGCTGTTTGGTGAAGGCACCAAAGGCGTGGTCCTGGGCAAGCAGGGCTGGCTCTACACCAACCAGGAATATCGCGTCCCGAATGACCTGCAGGCCAACCTCAACACCCAGCTGGAGCAGATCGCCAAGATCAAGACGCAGTTGGCCGAGCACGGCAAGCAGCTGGTGATCCTGCCGCTGCCGATGAAGCTGGATGTGTATGCCGAGCATGCACAGCACCGCTTCGATCCACGCGTAGTCAGCCTGTACGACGATTTTGTCGGCGAACTGCAAGCGCGTCAGCTCGACGTGGTGCCGCTGCGCGGGGCGTTCCTCAGCAAACTGAACGGCCCGGAGTTGTTCCTCAAGTCCGATACCCACTGGAGCCCGGACGGTGCCCGTCTGGCCGCCTTTGAGCTGGCCCGGCAACGCCCGCAACTGGTCGGCGATCAGGCTTACGTGTCGCACAAGGCCGGCGAGAAAAGCGTCAAGGGCGACCTGATGAACTACATCCAGTTCGACCACAACCGCCTCGCGCCGCAGTTCGGCCCGAACCAGATCGACCTGTACGAGACGCTCAAGGCCGAGCAGAGCAGCGACGATTTGTTTGCCGAGCAGGAGCAGAGCCTGCTGCTGGTTGGCACCAGCTACAGCAAGATCGATGACTGGAACTTTGTCGGCTTCCTCAAGGAAGCGCTCAACCGTGACCTGATCTCGATTGCCGTCGAAGCCCGTGGTCCGTTCGAGTCGATGAGCCAGTTTCTCGCCAGCGATCAGTTGAGCAACCCACAGATCGACACCGTGGTCTGGGAATTCCCCCTGCGCACTTTGCTGGCCCATCGCCCCGGCTCGCTCAGCCGTAGCGCCCAGCCGCAGCATTTTTGAAGAATCAAAGGAGTAACTGATGAAACTCACCCACCTGTTTACCGCAATCGCCCTCGCCTTCGGCAGCCACCTGGCGGTCGCCGCCGAAGGCAACGCCGACCTGTACGATGCCGTCGCCCCCGCCGATTCGGCGTTTGTCCGCGTGCTCAACCTGTCGCAGAGCAACATCGACGTCAGCCTCAGCGGCAAGGTCAATCCGCAGAAAGTCGCCGCCGGCCAGCTCAGCGGGTACCGCTTCATCCCCGCCGGCACGCACAAGATCGCCGTCGGCGGCAAGGCCATCGAACCCCAGCTCAAGGCCAATGCCGCCAGCACCGTGGTCTACGACGGCAAGCAGCTCAAGTTGATCGCTGACAAATACGTCAACGAGCCGAAAAAAGCCCAGATCGCCTTCTACAACCTCAGCGACAAGCAAGCTGCGCTGAAGACCGTCGACGGCAAGCACGTGATCGTCGACCCGCTGAGCAACGGCCAGACCGGCAGCCGCATGGTCAACGAAATCAAGATTGGTTTCGCCGCCTACGAGGCCGAGCAGAAGGTCGCCAGCTTCGATGAGCTGTTCCTGAAGAAGGGCCGCTCGTACAGCTACGTGCTGCTGCCCGACAATCGCAGCATGAGCATGGCCAACAGCATCGACCCGACCGAGTAATTTCGCTGCAAGGATGAAATGGCAATGAAGATCCTCAAACCCCTGGGCCTCGGCGCCGCCCTCGCCCTGCTCAGCCAGACCGGCCACGCCGCCACGCCTGCGCAAGGCGCCAAGCCCGGCTGCGAAAACCTGCAGTGCATGGTCTGCCCGGCCTTGAGCGATCCTCAGCAGTATGCCGAGGGGCGCATGAAGCTGATGCGCGAGATCGTCCCTGGTCAGGAGCGCTGGCTGTTCCGCTCGGCGGTCGATCTGACCAACGAGTTCGGCATTCCGGCGCCGATGCGCCCGGAGTTTGCCCGCCTGATGAAAACCTTCAATCAGCAGGGCATTCAGGTTGCCATGGCGATCCAGCCGACCCGTGGCCTGATGCACCGCGACCGGTTGATTGGCGAGCATCCTTACGGCTTTGACTACGCCCGCGCCAGCGCCAACCTGGCGGCTTACCTTGGCCAGCTCAAACAAGGTGGCGCGGTGGTTGCGCCGATGATGCAGCTGGTCCAGCAGCCGCCCAAGGGCGAGTACTTCTTCCGCCGCGACCACCACTGGACACCGGTCGGCGCCGAGGCGACCGCGCGCTTGATGGCAGACGAGATCCGCCGTCAGCCGTTCTACGCCGGCCTGACCAAGAAGCAGTACCGCACCGAGCCTGGCGTGATGGTGCCCAAAGACGGCACCCTCAACCTGGCCATGAGTGCGATCTGCGGCAACAACTACGGTTTCCAGTATGTACGCGGCTACCAGACCATCCCGGTCGAGGCCAGCGCCGAAGCGCTGTTCGACGAGGCGCCGGACCCGGAAGTGATTCTGGTCGGTGACAGTAACGCGGCAGCGCGGGAAGACGAGAGCAAGCAGTTCAACTTCGACGGCTACCTCAAGCAGTACCTCAGCGTCGACGTGCTCAACTACGCCCTGCCCGGCGTTGGCGAGGACGGCTCGCTGCTGGAGTACCTGCTCTCCGATGACTACAAGGCCGACGCGCCGCCGAAGCTGATCGTCTGGGAACTGCCGGCCAACTACCGGCTTGACTCGCCATTGATGTATCGCCAGCTGATCCCGGCGGTCAAAGGCGGCTGCGAAGCGTCCCGCGAAGTGCTTGGCAACAAGCTGCAGCGCTCGCCGCTGAAGGTCGGCGAACGAATCGAGCTGTTGTCCAACGCCGGCAGTGACCGCCAGGCGCTGAGCGGGTCGAACGGCTTTCTGGATATCCGCCTGAGCGACAAGAACGTCAAGGACTTCTACGTCATCGTCTATTACGACAACGGTGCTCGCGACAAGGTCTGGTTCCGCCGTGAAGCTGCAGTCACCGGTGGCCAGTACTACCTTGAGCTGAGCAAAGATCCGGCCTACGCCGGCGCCAACCTGCTGTCGGTGTTCCTTGAGCCGACCAAGGCCAGCGCTGCGCCTACCGATGTGGAAACCCGTCTATGCCTGTAAACCTGCAACGCGCGACGGCCAGCACTGGCCGCGCGCACGCGCGTCAACTGAGCCTGCTGGCTCTGGCTCTGGCCCTGGTCGCGCCTCAGGTGCAGGCGGCTCAGTCGATCTGGCCTGCGCGCAATACTCCGCAGGCAGCGATGATCGCCGACTACCGTACCGTTGAGTGCAGCAAGGCGCCGCCGCCGCCCTACACCGGCAGCCTGCGCCTGCAAAGCAAATACGACCAGAGCGACGCGAGCAAGTCGACCTTGCGCAGCAGCCCGGATGCCGACAGCGAACGGATCGGCAAGCAGGTCAAGGAGTTCATCGGCGGCCTGATCTATGCCAGCAAGCGCTTCCAGCGGGCGAAGAAACCGCAGGAAGCCAACATGGCCCTGGCCTGCCAGGACCAGTGGCTGGAACAGTGGGCCAGCGCCGGCGCGCTGCTCACCGAGGACGCCAGCAGCACCGGCATGGCGGCACGTAAATGGGCGCTGGCATCGATGGCCGGCGCGGTATTGCTGACCCAGTCGGCCAGCGATGGCAAGTTGCAGCTGACGCCGGTGCAGAAAGACTGGTTCACTCGCCTGGGCGAGCGCGTCATCGCTGAGTACGACCCACGCCGCAGCGCCCGCGGGGTGTACTTCAACAACCACGACTACTGGGCAGCCTGGGCAGTCGCGGCCACCGGCATGCTGGTCGGTCGTGACGATTTCATCCAGTGGGCCGACGGCAACCTGCGCCGCGGACTGGCCCAGGCGGTACGCAACAGCGATGGTAGCTACGCCTATCTGCCGCTGGAAGTCGCACGGGCCAAATTGGCGGCCAGCTACAGCCAGTACGCGCTGGTGCCACTGGTGCTGCTGGCTGAATCGGCCCGCGTCAACGGCCTGCCGTGGACGGCCGAAGACCAGCATACGCTTGATCTGCTGGCCAACTTCGCCGCTCGCAGCGTGCTCGATCCGGATGACCTGCCAGAACTCAAGGGCAAGTCGCAGGCGGACGTAGCGCCGTACAAGCTGGCCTGGCTGATCCCGTACCTGCAACGCAACCCGGGCAATAGCCTGGCGCGCAAGCTGTACGACAGCGAAGACGGCGAGGTCGACAACTACAGTCAGCTCGGCGGCCCGATCCAGCCTGCTTATTCCCATTTGCGTTGAACAAGGACGTGCCCATGGCCCCCTTCGCCCGTTTTTCCCTGACCTGCCTCGCCGCCCTGCTGCTGGCCGGTACTGCCCAGGCTGGCACGCAGACCTTGCCCATCAAGCAGACGGTCGACGTGCTGCCTGCCGAGCAATATCAGCAACATTTGCAGCAGCTGCGCCAGCAGGTCCGCCTGGCGGTAACCTTTGCCCAGGCCGAACGCGCACGCCCGGCGGGCCGCGCCAGTGTCAGCCTGCAACCGATGTTCTCGGCCCAGGCCGGCAGCTGGCCGTTCGAGCCGTTCGTCAATAATGGGCTGTTCCGGGCCATTGCTGGCTATCAGGCGCATCACCCGCAAGTGGTGACCCTGCGCGGCGGCAGCATCACCCTTGCTCAGTTGCACGATGCCTTGAACGACTCACGCATTCTCAAGCGCTACAAGGACGGTTACCTGCTCAGCTATCCGCTGATGATCGGCGCCGATGCCGGTCTGGTCCTCGAAGGCACCAGCCTGTATCTGTCGAGCTACTCCGGTACCGCGCTGATCAACCAGGGCTGGCTGGGGCTGAACAAGTCCAACCTGGAGAGCATGGCCGGTGACAAGGCGGGCAATACCGACCGCGCCTGGCGTCCGTTCGTGATCGCCTGGGCCGGCAGCCACACCCAGGTGGTTGGCTCGACCTTGAAGCGTCTGGGCTATAACGCCAACCTGTCGCGTGGCCTGACCACGGCGATCAGCACCCAGCAGCCGGCCAGCAGCCGCCCGGCGACGGTGGTGATCCGCGACAGCCAGTTCAGTGAGATGTCCAGTGCGGTCGAGCTGCAGCGCAGCCAGGCAACCATCGAGGGCAGCCGCTTCGAGCAGTCCCAGCAATATGCAATCGATGTCCGTGACAGCCAGGTCAGCGTGCGTGACAACCAGCTGCGCGGCATCGACAACAACAGCGGCGTACGTCTGCGTGGACAAACCCGCGCGCTGGTGGAAAACAACCTGATCCTCGGCGCGGGCAAGGCTGCCATCGAAGTCAGCGAGCAGCAAGGCGCGGTGTTGCTGGCCGGCAACCGCATCGGCGACAGCCGTGGCAATGGCATCCAGCTGCGCAGCCTAGCGCCAACCCCGGCAGCGCCACTGGTGATCGACAACAACTTGCTCGGCAGCAGTGTCGGCAGCGCCATCGACGCCAGCGAAGTCGGCGCACTGGCGCTGCTTGGCAACCACATCACCAATACCCCCGAGTACGCGGTGAGCCTGCGCAACGCCACGCCCATGGCCGGCCCGCTGCTGCTCAGCGGCAACCGTCTGGGCCAGGTCGGCAAGGCCATCCTGCGGGTAGAAGGCATGCGCCAGGTCGAGTTGGGTGGTAACAGCTTCGACGGTAAGCCACTGCTGCAGAACCTGTTGATCGGCGACCTGTTGCCGCTGCAGGGCACCCTGCTCGAGTCGACCGTGCGCCAGGGCAATACCGTGCGCGTCAGCCAGCGTTGAGGATCAGGCGACTGCGCGCTGCATGCGCACGAAGCAGTCGTCTTCGCCCATCTCGAGGAAACCCTGGCGCAGGTACAACTGCCGCGCCGGGTTGATCTTGAACACCATCAGCCGCAGCAAGCCCAGCTTGCGCTGCGCGGCCATCGCAGCCAGCGCTTGCAGGGCCCAGGTGCCAACGCCGCGGTTGCGCTGCTCGGGCACCAAATGCAGTTCGCGAATGAACAGCGCCTGGCGATCCTGACTCAAGCTGCAAAAGCCCAGCACAGTCTCGCCTTCCATGACAAGCCACTGTTCGCGCCAGCCCCAGGCCTGGTCGAAGGCTTCTTCAATCCAGCGCAGGCCGAATGCCTGATAGTACGGCAGCATGGCCTGGCGGGTGAGATCCCGCGCAAAGCTGAGGTAGCTGTCGCTGGCGCGGATCAATTCAAAGGCCATCGAACACCGCCGCGGCACGGGCCTGTCCATCGCCTGCAAGCTGTTCAAGGATCCATTTGCCGGCCATCATCGCTCGCTCCTGTAGCACCCAGTGCGCTCAGCTCGGAATCGTCAAACCGCGCTGTACCGCTGGCCGAGCGAGGAAGTTGTCCAGCACCCGCTGCACGTCCTTGAACTGCTCGAACTGCACCAGTTCGCGTGCGTTGTAGCGGTCGACCAGGTTGCGCACCCAGGGCAAGATGGCGATGTCGGCGATACTGTAGTCGTCGACCATCCAGTCCCGGCCGTGCAGATGCCGATCAAGCACCCCGAGCAGCCGCCGCGATTCATTGACGTAGCGATCACGTGGGCGCTTGTCTTCGAAATCCTTGCCGGCGAAGAAATGGAAAAAGCCTACCTGGCCGAACATCGGCCCGATGCCGCCCATCTGGAACATCAGCCACTGCAGGGTCTGGTAGCGCTGGGCCGGGCTGACGCTGAGCAATTGCCCGCTCTTCTCGGCCAGGTACTGCAGAATCGCGCCTGACTCGAACAGCGCCAGCGGCTGGCCGTCCAGCCCGTTGGGGTCGAGGATGGCCGGGATCTTGTTGTTGGCACTGAGCGAGATGAATTCGGGGCTCAGTTGCTCTTCATGTTCGAAGCTGACCTTGTGCGCTTCATAGGCCAAACCAATCTCTTCGAGCATGATCGACACCTTGACCCCATTTGGCGTTGGCAGCGAATACAGCTGCAGGCGCTCGGGATGCGCGGCTGGCCATTTGCGGGTGATAGGGAATGCGCTCAGATCGGTCATGGTCGCTAGCCTTTGTGCGTAGGAATGACACTGTAGGGCACAAAGGCCAGCACTGACTATCTCCCGTTGCAGGAGATCGGCAGCATCAGGACGCGGCCGGCGACCGCGCCTGTTGCTGGCATCAGTAACGCGGTGCAACCGCCGAGGCCAGCAGCACGGCGGCAACAGACAGGGTTTTGCGGTTGGATCTGACATGCATGGAACATCTCCTTTAACGCGGTCGCGAACAGCTAGGCCGGCGGCGTATGCCACTGGCTGGCAGTGTTAGCAATCAGGGGTGTTGAACCGGGATGTTCAGGCGGCAGCCAACCGTTCGGGGCGAAGGCCGTGGTGGTGCACAGGATGAGGTGTATGTGAACATCGCGGAAAGCCTATGGTGAAAACGCCGCTAGGCTATTCCGCTGATCGGATGGGTCTCATAAGAATTGTCTGATTCAGACTGTTGTAGGAGCGGCCTTGTGTCGCGATAGGGCCGCGCAGCGGCCCCTCGATTCATACAGCGCTGCAAGAATGTCGGGCCAGCTGCGCTGGCCTTTCGCGACACAAGGCCGCTCCTACAGGGGCCGCGTTGTGTCGGCGATCAAGGGGCTAATCCAAAACGCTCAATCACCCGAAACCAGAATCGAGGAACGCCCCGGCCCACCTCGACGCCGCGTAACCGCAACCAGCAAGATAAACGCCGTAACCCCAGCAGTCATCAACGTCTCATACCGATAAGCATCACTGAGCAGCATATACCCCAGCACCATCACAATCGTCCCGATCACCAACCAGGTCAGCCACGGGAACAGCCACATTTTCAGTTCCAGCACAGTCCCCATCCGATCCGCCCGCCCACGCATGCGCAATTGTGAAATCGCAATCACCAGATACACGAGCAAAGCAATCGCCCCGGTAGTGGACAGCAGGAAGCCAAACACCTTTCCCGGGAACACGTAGTTGACCAGACACCCGACAAAGCCCGCCAAGGTCGACAACAGCACCGCTACCGTCGGCACACCATTACCCGACACACGCCGCACCATAGCAGGCGCCTCCCCCCGCGAAGCCAGCGAGTAGAGCATCCGTGAAGCCGTATACAACCCGGAGTTCATGCAACTGGTAACCGCCACCAGCACCACCAGGTCGACCACCAGTTTCGCCCCCGGCACATTCAGCACCTCGAGCGCCCGCTGGAACGACCCCACCGCCTTCAACGCAGGATCGTTCCACGCTACCAGCGACACCACCAGGAAGATCGACGCGAGATAGAAGATGCCGATGCGGTACACCACTAGGTTGGTTGCCCGGCGAATCTTGTCTTTCGGATTGGCCGTCTCATCCGCTGCAATGGTCACGATCTCGGCGCCAAAGAACGAGAAGATGGTGATCAGCACCCCACCCAGCACCGTGCCGAAGCCGTTCGGCATAAACCCGCCGTTCGCCCACAGCTGGCTCACACCGCGTGTCTCGGCCAATGGCCAGAAACCCAGCACCGCCATCGTGCAAACAACGATGAATGCCACAATGGCGATCACCTTGATCAAGGCGAACCAATACTCGAACTCACCAAAGTTCTTCACGCTGATCAGGTTGGTGCACGACAACACCAACATGATCAGAAATGCAAACAACCATGACGGCACGTCAGGGAAATACGCATGCAGGATGTCTGCCCCGGCAATCGCCTCGACCGGAATGATCAGCACCCAGAACCACCAGTACAGCCAGCCGATGGTAAAGCCAGCCCAAGGCCCGATCGCCTCACTGGCATAGGTCGAGAACGAGCCGCTGTTGGGGTTGGCGATGGCCATCTCACCGAGCATGCGCATCACCAGCAGCACCAGCAAGCCGGTCATGGCGTAGGAGATCAGAATCGCCGGCCCGGCCGTGGCGATTGCGTTGGATGAGCCGATGAACAACCCCGCGCCGATGATCCCGGCGATCGAAATCATCGACACCTGACGCGAGGTCAGACCATGTTGCAAGGACCGCTGTTTCTTGTTTTTTAGCGAAGCCATGGAAAACCCTCGAGTGGGTCGGCCGCCGCTCGGGCGGCTGAACTTGGAGCAGAATTCGTACAATGCAAACGTGCATCTAGTTGTTGTTCTGTACGTACCGAGGCAGGCCTTTTGGTTATCCCGACCTACCCGGCCGCGATCATTGATCCACGTCAGTATTGATCTTTGGTGGAGCCCCAACAAACGACCTTTTTGCAGCACATGATTCCACAAGGGAATGAACTCATGCCGAGATGACCTGACCGATCGGCCAAAAAATAAAAACCATCAACCACCTTGAGCCAGCGGTTTACGCCACGGTGCAAGTCACCGCTGAAAATTCAGGAATCAGGGGAATGACCGCAATCGAATTATTCGTTTGTGCGTGGGTGATCAAAGCGCTTGGATAGTCAGCAAAATCGAACAAGGTACGCGTGCCCCCATGAATCAGGAAAGTATCAGCCAGTCCATTTCCATCGTTCACCCCATCACACTTTCCCATGGCCTCAATGCGCATGTCTGGGATACCGACGGTAACGGCTATATCGACTTCGTCGGCGGCATCGGCGTGCTCAACCTGGGCCACTGCAACCCGGCAGTAGTTGCAGCGATTCAACAGCAGGCCGGTCGCTTGACCCACTATGCGTTCAACGCTGCCGCCCACGGCCCGTACCTGCAACTGATGGAGCAACTGAGCAGCTTTGTGCCGCTCAGCTACCCCATGGCCGGAATGCTTACCAACAGCGGCGCGGAGGCTGCCGAGAACGCCCTGAAAGTCGCCCGCGGCGCCACCGGCAAGCGCGCGATCATTGCCTTCGACGGCGCCTTCCACGGCCGCACGCTGGCCACGCTCAACCTCAATGGCAAGGTCGCACCGTACAAGCAGCGGGTCGGCGATTTGCCGGGCCCGGTCTATCACCTGCCCTACCCCAGCAATGACACCGATGTCAGCTGTGAACAGGCGCTCAAGGCCCTGGACCGGCTGTTCAGCGTCGAACTGGCAGTGGAGGATGTGGCTGCTTTCATTCTTGAACCGGTGCAGGGCGAAGGTGGCTTCCTCGCGCTTGATCCGACGTTCGCCCAAGCCCTGCGGCGCTTCTGCGATGAGCACGGGATTCTGTTGATCATCGACGAGATTCAATCCGGCTTCGGCCGTACCGGGCAGCGTTTTGCCTTCCCGCGACTGGGGATCGAACCCGACCTGCTGCTGCTGGCAAAAAGTATGGCCGGCGGTATGCCGCTGGGCGCAGTAGTGGGCCGCCGGGAGTTGCTCGCAGCGTTGCCCAAGGGGGGCCTGGGTGGCACCTATTCAGGCAACCCGATTGCCTGCGCAGCGGCGTTGGCCAGCCTGGCGCAGATGACCGATGCCAATCTGGCGACCTGGGGCGAACGCCATGAGCAAGCCATCGTCGGCCGCTATCAACGCTGGAAGGCATCAGGGCTGTACCCGTCACTGGGTCGTTTGACCGGGGTCGGCGCCATGCGTGGCATCGAACTGGTCAATGCCGACGGCACGCCAGCCCCGGCGCAGCTGGCCAAACTGCTGCAAGCGGCGCGCAGCAAGGGGTTGCTGCTGATGCCCAGCGGCAAGGCGCGCCATATCATTCGCCTGCTGGCACCACTGACCATCGAGGCAGAGGTGCTCGAAGCAGGCCTGGATATCTTCGAGCAGTGCCTGGCCGAGCTGGGCTGAGGCTTACAGGCCGAGCTCTTGCGGGGTGAGCATGTCGGACTCGAAGGCGATCCAGCCGCCTTCGAGTTCGGCGTGACCATTGACGATCGGGCCGTAATAAACCAGGCCGTTCTCCAGCGTCACACAGATGTGCGTGGCAGGTTTTTCCGGGGCCGCCAGTGCAGCGACGAAATGCACCTTCTTCAAGGTCTCGGTCACAGCCTCGATGCCAACCCGCATGTTGACGTTCTCCGATGCTTCAGTGTCGCCCCCGCGGTCTTCGCTGCTGACGGTGATGGTGGCGATGTACGGAAACTTGTTCAAGCGACTTGCCTCATGGGTTGGGATCGGCGCGCGGGCACCGGGGGCGCATAGGTTACGGCAGCACGCGGCGCCGCGCGAGTGGCAGACGACCGGATGTGCGCGGGCGCCAGCGCGCATGGCCGAAAAAGCGCCGATCTGTTAGGGTGCCCGCCGATGCACGCCACACCATACGAGGACACTGCGTGAGCGCTGAACAACCGATGACCGCCGACCTGTTCGAGGTCGACAAACGCCTTTCCCTCAAGCCCGTCGTGGACTTCAACAGCTACCTGCGCAACGCCTTCGGCGATGGCGCCTGCAGCTGCTACCGCTGCGTCGAAGGCGCAGGCGACGAGAGCAACTACAGCCACCGCCACACCTTCGAGCTGGAAGGCCGCACGCTCAACCGGCGCTTCGCCAACACGGCGGGCAGTGATGTGCTGCAGTACCTGAAGAAGGCCTGGCTGTCGTACACCAAGACCGACATGCAATTACTCGGCGAGCTCGACCTGGATACCGTCAAAGGTTTCACCGACCCGGCCTTGCATCAACGCCTGCTGGCACTGCTGCCGGCCAGCGGCCTGGCGCGTGAAGTCGACGGCAAGTGGCAGTTGCAGGCTCAGGCCGACTGACACCGTTCCTCGCATAGCCGGCCATTGGGCTAGCAGGCGGCGTGCTGTCTGCTACCGTGGGAATACCCCTCCCGCGCATTCACCTCAGGTGACTGACCATGGCCCGCACGACCCCCATCGAGCTGTACCGCAACATCGGCATTGTCGCCCATGTCGACGCCGGCAAGACCACCACTACCGAACGCATCCTGTTCTATACCGGCGTCAACCACAAGATGGGCGAAGTGCATGACGGCGCAGCGACCATGGACTGGATGGCGCAGGAACAAGAGCGTGGCATCACCATCACTTCAGCGGCGACGACGGCCTTCTGGCAAGGCTCGACCAAGCAGTTCGCCGACAAGTTTCGTTTCAACATCATCGACACCCCCGGCCACGTTGACTTCACCATCGAAGTCGAGCGCTCGTTGCGTGTGCTCGATGGTGCGGTCGTGGTGTTCAGTGCGGCCGACGGGGTCGAGCCACAGTCCGAGACGGTCTGGCGCCAGGCCAACAAGTACCATGTGCCGCGCCTGGCCTACATCAACAAGATGGACCGCCAGGGTGCGGACTTCTTGCGCGTGGTCAAGCAGATCGACAAACGCCTGGGCCACCACCCCGTGCCGATTCAGCTGGCGATCGGCAGCGAAGAAAACTTCATCGGCCAGATCGATCTGCTGAAGATGAAAGCCATCTACTGGAATGACGCCGACAATGGCGCCAGCTACCGCGAAGAGGACATCCCCGCCGAGTTGCAGGCACTCGCCGACGAGTGGCGTGCGCACTTGGTCGAGGCGGCCGCCGAGGCCAACGACCAGTTCATGGAGCTGTATCTGGACGGCCAGGAGCTGAGCAACGAGCAGATCAAGGCCGGCCTGCGTCAGCGCACCATCGCCAATGAAATCGTGCCGACCGTACTCGGCTCGTCATTCAAGAACAAGGGCGTGCCGTTGATGCTCGACGCGGTCATCGACTACCTGCCCGCCCCCAGCGAAATACCGGCCATCAAAGGCACCGACCCGGACCACGACGACCGGCCGCTCGAGCGCCACGCCGACGATAATGAGCCGTTTTCGGCGCTGGCGTTCAAGATCGCCACAGATCCGTTCGTCGGCACGCTGACCTTCGCGCGGGTCTACTCCGGCATCCTCAGTTCGGGCGATGCCGTGCTCAACTCGGTCAAAGGCAAAAAGGAACGGGTCGGCCGTATGGTGCAGATGCACGCCAACCAGCGCGCCGAGATCAAGAACGTCTGCGCCGGCGACATCGCCGCGCTGATCGGCATGAAGGACGTCACCACCGGCGATACCTTGTGCGACCTGAACAAGCCGATCATCCTTGAGCGCATGGACTTCCCCGACCCAGTGATTTCGGTGGCGGTCGAGCCGAAAACCAAGGCCGATCAAGAGAAAATGGGCATTGCCTTGAGCAAGCTGGCCCAGGAAGACCCGTCGTTTCGGGTCAAGACCGACGAAGAAACCGCACAGACGATCATTTCCGGCATGGGCGAGCTGCACCTGGACATCATTGTCGACCGCATGCGTCGCGAGTTTGGCGTCGAGGCCAACATCGGCAAGCCGCAGGTCGCCTACCGCGAGAAGATCCGCAACACCTGCGAAATCGAAGGCAAGTTCGTCCGTCAATCCGGTGGCCGCGGCCAATACGGCCACTGCTGGATCCGCTTTGCGCCAGGCGAGGAAGGTAAAGAGGGCCTGGAGTTCATCAACGAGGTGGTCGGCGGGGTCATACCGCGCGAGTACATCCCGGCCATCCAGAAGGGCATCGAAGAGCAGATGCACAATGGCGTGTTGGCCGGCTATCCGCTGATCGGCCTCAAGGCGGCAGTATTCGACGGCTCCTACCATGATGTCGACTCCAACGAGATGGCCTTCAAGATCGCGGCGTCGATGGCCACCAAGCAACTATCACAGAAAGGCGGCGCGGTATTGCTGGAGCCGGTGATGAAGGTTGAAGTGGTCACCCCCGATGAATATCAGGGCGACATCATCGGCGACCTGAGCAGGCGCCGCGGCATGATCCAGGAAGGGGAAGAGACGCCGGCCGGCAAGGTGATCCGCGCCGAGGTGCCGTTGGGTGAGATGTTTGGCTACTCGACGCAGATGCGCTCGATGACTCAGGGCCGGGCCAGCTACACCATGGAGTTCACCAAGTACGGTGAGGCGCCGGCCACTATCGCCGAGGCGATCATCAAGAAGAACACCGGCAACTAGGCCAGCGCGTTGTTATGCCTGAGCCGCGCATCCACGCCGGCCCAGGCATGATCGATCAGTGCTGGGCCCCTGCCCGCTTGAGCAGCTTCTTGCAGCGCTCGGACAGGTGCACAACACGCAGATGCTTGCCGGCCTTGCTGTAACGCTCGCGCAAGGTTTGCAACGCCGCCACCGCCGAGTAGTCGACAAAGCTCAGGTGCTTGCAATCCAGCGTCACCCCATCAGGGTCCTGCGTGGGCTCGAACTGGTTGAGGAACGCCGCCGTGGAAGCAAAAAACAGCGTGCCGTGTACCTGATAGTGCTTGTTGCCATCGCTATCGACATGGCTGTCGGCGTACAGCTCGCGGGCATGCTGCCAGGCGAAGTTGATCGCCGCGAGGATGATCCCGAACAGCACCGCCATGGCCAGGTCGGTGAATACCGTGACCACGGTCACGGCAATGATCGCCAGCACATCACTGACGGGTACCTTGTGCAACACCCGCAGTGAGGCCCAGGCGAAGGTCTGCTGGGCCACCACGAACATCACCCCGACCAGTGCCGCCAGTGGTATCCGCTCGATCAGTGGTGACAGGAACAACACGAACAGCAGGATCATGCCGCCAGCCACTACCCCCGACAGCCGCCCACGACCATTGGAGCTGAGGTTGATCATGGTCTGCCCGATCATCGCACAGCCACCCATGCCACCGCACATGCCCGAGACCATGTTGGCCGCGCCCAGGGCCACACATTCACGGTCTGGAAAGCCACGGCTCTCGGTGATTTCGTCGGTGAGGTTAAGGGTCAGCAGGGTTTCCAGCAGGCCGACCATGGCCATCAGCAGCGCATAGGGGGCAATGATTTTCAGCGTTTCAAGCGTCCATGGCACCTGCGGCCAAGCCAACTGCGGCAGGCCGCCGGCGATATGTGCCATGTCACCCAGGGTTCGCGTCGGCAGATCAAGCAGATACACCAGCAGGCCGACGCCAACAATGGCCACCAGCGCCGGCGGCACGCTGCGGGTCAGGCGCGGCAACACATAGACCACCAGCATGGTCAACGCTACCAGGCCAATCATCAGGTACAGCGGGGTGCCACTGAGCCACTGCTCGCCACTTTTGAAATGCTCGAGCTGGGCCATGGCGATGACGATGGCCAGGCCATTGACGAAGCCAAGCATCACCGGGTACGGCACCAGCCTTACGAGCTTGCCCAAGCGCAGCACGCCAAACAGGATCATCAGCAACCCGCCCAGCAGCACCGTTGCCAGCAGGTACTGCGCGCCGTGCTGTACCACCAGCGCGACGATCACCACCGCCATCGAGCCGGCCGCGCCGGAGATCATCCCCGGCCGGCCGCCGAACAGCGCTGTCAGGGTGCAAATGATGAAGGCGCCGTACAAACCCATCAGCGGGTTGAGATGGGCGACCAAGGCAAAGGCGATGCACTCGGGTACCAGGGCGAAGGAAGTAGTCAGGCCGGCGAGAAGATCGGCGCGTAGTCGGGCGGGTTTCATGGGCTTCCTGAGATCAGTCAATCTGTGCAAGCGCTGGCATCTGGGCGTGCAGCGAGCGGGGGCGCGATGTTACGTAATTTGTCCGGGGGCAACCACCTGTGCGTGGCGACTGAGCGCATTTGACTCAGGTTGTGATCCTCATCCGGCACAACCGTGACAAATTTGCCATCATGTCTGTACTACCTGCGGAGAACTCCAACATGCTGCTACGCCCCCTGCTCGCTTCACTGCTGCTGGCTACCAGCCTTGGCGCCCAGGCCGCCACCGAAGTGCTGCCCTTGCAGCACCGCAGCAGTGCCGAGCTGCTGCCCACCGCGCAGGCCTTTATTGGCAAGGAAGGCAGCGTCAGCGCCTTCGAGAACAAGCTGATCGTCAACGCCAGCCCCGAACGCATTGGCGACTTGCGCGCGCTGCTGCAGCAACTCGACAGCAAAGCCAAGCGCTTGCTGATCAGCGTCGACAACAATGACAGCAACTTTCAGGACAACCGTGGCAATGCTCGGGTGATTCGCTACGGCACCAGCAACCGGGAGGGCGGCCTGCAGCAGATCCAGGCCAGTGACGGCCAACCGGCGCTGATTCAGGTTGGCCAGAGCGTGCCGATCACCAGCAGCAGCACCGACGGCTACGGCCGCGTTCAGAGCAACACTGAATATCGCAATGTGACCCAGGGTTTCTATGTCACACCGAGCGTCAGCGGCGAAACGGTGCGGCTGGCAATCAGCAGCAATAATGATCGAATGAGCAGCGAACGTCCCGATGTAGTGAAAGTGCAGAGCACCGACACAACCGTGACCGGCAGGCTTGGCGAGTGGATTACTTTGGCCGGGTACAACCAGCAGAGCCAGGCTGAACGGAGTGCGTCAAGCCACAGTTACAGCACGCAACGCGGAGAAAACATGACTTTGCGTGTCAGAGTCGACCTTCTCGACTGAACCCAGGCAATTCGAGGCTTCGACCAAAGGCCTTGAAACTGACTGTGGAGTCGCATTAGACCAAAGATGTAGTAGACCCAAAAAAGCACTACAAAACATTTGACAGGCACTTTTTGACAAGGGCATGATGGCCTCGCTCCCGCTAATCAGAGGCCCTGGCAAGGGTCTTCGAGGCGCGCTCCGGCTACCCCTGGAGGCGTCTCGTGTCTATACGGCCCACAAGGCGGTTCGACCGGATTGCGACTGCAACGAGAAGTTGTCCCGAGGGACGGAAGCGCATCACCGCAGTCACCAGGCAAATCCTGTCGCGCCACAGCAAGGCATCCACGAGCCGACCTGTCGCCGCACCTTGCCCGAGCTGCGCCCTCCTTCCCCTTCGAGCCTTGGCGTTCGCCGTCGTACCTCCTTCGAACAGGACAGCCGTCAGGCGCTCTGATCCGCGACTTTTGAGCATCAGCACCACAACTACCCCAAGAATGATGCGACGAGGTTTTAATCACATGGCACTGACACGCGAACAGCAAATTGCAGCCCTCGAGAAAGACTGGGCCGAGAACCCGCGCTGGAAAGGCGTGACCCGTACCTACTCCGCCGCCGATGTCGTTCGTCTGCGTGGCTCGCTGCAACCGGAGCACACCCTGGCCCAGGTTGGCGCAGAGAAACTCTGGAAGCTGGTCACCCAAGGTGCCCACCCGTCCTTCCGTCCGGACAAGGACTTCGTCAATTGCATGGGTGCGCTTACCGGCGGCCAGGCAGTGCAACAGGTCAAAGCCGGCATCCAGGCTATTTACCTGTCCGGCTGGCAGGTTGCCGCCGACAACAACTCGGCAGAATCGATGTACCCCGATCAGTCGCTGTACCCGGTTGACTCGGTGCCGACCGTGGTCAAGCGCATCAACAACTCGTTCCGCCGTGCCGACCAGATCCAGTGGAAAGCGGGCAAGAACCCGGGCGACGAAGGCTACGTCGACTACTTCGCGCCGATCGTGGCCGACGCCGAAGCCGGTTTTGGCGGCGTGCTCAACGCCTACGAGCTGATGAAGAACATGATCGAAGCGGGCGCCGCCGGCGTGCACTTCGAAGACCAGCTGGCCTCGGTGAAAAAATGCGGCCACATGGGCGGCAAGGTCCTGGTACCGACCCAGGAAGCTGTACAGAAGCTGGTGGCTGCGCGCCTGGCTGCTGACGTTGCGGGCGTACCGACCATTATCCTGGCCCGTACCGACGCCAACGCCGCCGACCTGCTGACCAGCGATTGCGACCCGTACGACCAGCCGTTCGTGCTCGGCGAGCGCACCCGTGAAGGTTTCTATAAAGTACGCGCTGGCCTCGATCAGGCAATTTCGCGTGGCCTGGCCTACGCGCCGTATGCCGACCTGATCTGGTGCGAAACCGCCAAGCCAGACCTGGACGAAGCCCGTCGATTTGCCGAGGCGATCAAGAAGGAATACCCGGACCAGCTGCTGTCGTACAACTGCTCGCCGTCGTTCAACTGGAAGAAGAACCTCGACGACGCAACCATCGCCAAATTCCAGCGCGAGCTGTCGGCCATGGGTTACAAGCACCAGTTCATCACCCTGGCCGGCATCCACAACATGTGGCACGGCATGTTCAACCTGGCGCATGACTATGCGCGCAATGATATGACGGCCTACGTGAAGCTGCAAGAGCAGGAATTCGCCGATGCCAGCAAGGGCTATACCTTTGTTGCGCACCAGCAGGAAGTCGGCACTGGCTACTTTGACGACATGACCACCGTAATCCAGGGTGGCGCTTCGTCGGTGACAGCGCTGACCGGCTCGACCGAGGAAGAGCAGTTCCATTGAGGTAGCGGTTGGTTGATGGAATGAGCAGGCCCAGGCTCCCGGTGAGGGAGTCTGGGTTTTTTTATGGCTAGCGAGAAAGGGCCGACCAGCTTCCAGGCAGCGTATGAGCAAAAAACCGGATCAGGTCTATGCTCCCAGAAGCGAACAACCCCGCCCCAGTACTCACCAGACCATTGATCCAGAGCGGGGCAAACCGTTTAAAAAGCTGCTAGAACGAGAGCCCTTCGCATTTGCAACCAAAAAGCACCGCCAGCAACTTTGCAAGCATCAGACCAAGTAAAATGAACCGCACCACCCCAAACGATATTAATTATCATTACGCAACTTGCATTCCGTTACATGATGCAGGAAACATAATTAACAAAACCAGCCGCAATGCCCGAAAATCAAGGCTTTCAGCCAGTTACAATCGGTTTTTGTAGTTAAACCGAAGAATTAATTTGCCATAGAAATTTTACTTGCTCTTGGTTTACCCATAAAATCAGCGCGATTGATTCAGCTGCGACATTTGGTCACTGCACCCGCGACACCGCGTCGCCGCGTTACTTATTTCAGACTGCAGAGCTGGGTCTCTGTATAAGGATTTCTAGCATGTCGGATTCAGCAGGACTCATCGCCCACAACTGGGGCTTTGCCATCTTCCTTCTGGGTGTCGTCGGCCTGTGCGCCTTCATGCTCGGCCTGTCCGCCCTGCTCGGCAGCAAAGCCTGGGGCCGCGCCAAGAACGAACCCTTTGAATCCGGCATGCTGCCTACCGGCGGGGCGCGCATGCGCCTGTCGGCAAAATTCTATCTGGTCGCGATGCTCTTCGTGATCTTCGATATCGAAGCCCTCTTTCTCTTTGCATGGTCTGTGTCCGTCCGCGAAAGCGGCTGGACCGGATTCGTCGAAGCACTCGTTTTCATAGCAATTCTGTTGGCAGGTCTTGTCTACCTATGGCGCGTCGGGGCCCTCGATTGGGCTCCCGAAGGTCGTCGCAAGCGGCAAGCGAAGCTGAAACAATGAGGCTTTGGCATGCAATACAATCTCACCAGAATCGATCCGGATGCACCCAACGAGCAATATCCGGTCGGTGAGCGGGAAACCGTTACCGATCAATTGCTCGAAGACCAGGTCCACAAGAACATCTACATGGGGAAACTCGAAGATGTGCTTCGTGGTGCGGTCAACTGGGGTCGCAAGAACTCCCTGTGGCCGTATAACTTCGGCCTGTCCTGCTGCTACGTGGAAATGACCACGGCGTTCACGGCACCCCACGACATCGCCCGCTTCGGCGCCGAAGTCATCCGGGCCTCGCCGCGTCAGGCCGACTTCATGGTCATCGCCGGTACCTGCTTCATCAAGATGGCGCCGATCATTCAGCGCCTGTACGAGCAGATGCTCGAACCAAAATGGGTCATTTCCATGGGTTCGTGCGCCAACTCCGGTGGCATGTACGACATCTACTCGGTCGTTCAGGGGGTCGACAAGTTCCTCCCCGTGGATGTCTACGTACCCGGCTGCCCGCCACGCCCCGAGGCGTTCCTGCAAGGCTTGATGCTGCTGCAGGAATCGATCGGGCAAGAACGACGTCCGCTCTCCTGGGTAGTAGGCGATCAAGGCATTTACCGTGCCGAGATGCCTGCCCAGAAAGACCTGCGTCGTGAACAGCGTATTCAGGTCACCAACCTGCGCAGCCCCGACGAAGTCTGATCCAGCGACCTGCCGCCCGCTCCCCCTGGAGCCGGCGGCCTGGCTTCATTCTCTACGTTGACCGAAAGCGACCGAGACCATGACAGCGGACACCGCTATTTATATTCCGCCTTACAAGGCTGACGACCAAGATGTGGTCGTCGAACTGAACAACCGCTTTGGCGCCGACGCCTTCGTCGCCCAGGAGACCCGTACCGGCATGCCGGTGCTGTGGGTCAAGCGCGCCCAACTCAAGGAAGTGCTGGCGTTTCTGCGCAACGTGGCCAAGCCGTACAGCATGCTGTTCGACCTGCACGGTGTCGACGAGCGCCTGCGCACTCATCGCCGCGGCCTGCCGGCAGCTGACTTCAGCGTGTTCTACCACCTGCTTTCGGTAGAACGTAACAGCGACGTGATGATCAAGGTCTCACTCAGCGAAGGCGACCTCAACCTGCCTTCGGTGACCGGTATCTGGCCAAATGCCAACTGGTACGAGCGTGAAGTCTGGGACATGTTCGGCATCGACTTTGCCGGCCACCCGCACCTGACCCGTATCCTGATGCCGCCGACCTGGGAAGGTCACCCGTTGCGTAAGGACTTCCCGGCGCGCGCCACAGAATTCGATCCGTTCAGCCTGACCCTGGCCAAGCAGCAGCTTGAAGAAGAGTCGGCGCGTTTCAACCCGGAAGCCTGGGGCATGAAGCGTCAGGGCGCCAACGAGGACTACATGTTCCTCAACCTGGGCCCGAACCACCCGTCTGCGCACGGTGCCTTCCGTATCGTCATGCAGCTGGACGGTGAAGAGATCGTCGACTGCGTGCCGGACATCGGTTACCACCACCGTGGCGCCGAGAAGATGGCCGAGCGTCAGTCCTGGCACAGCTTCATCCCCTACACCGACCGTATCGACTACCTCGGTGGGGTGATGAACAACCTGCCGTACGTGCTCGCGGTCGAGAAGCTGGCGGGGATCCAGGTGCCGCAGAAGGTCGACGTGATCCGCATCATGCTCGCCGAGTTCTTCCGCATCACCAGCCACCTGCTGTTCCTGGGAACCTACATCCAGGACGTCGGCGCCATGACCCCGGTGTTCTTCACCTTTACCGACCGCCAGCGCGCCTACACCGTGATCGAAGCGATTACCGGTTTCCGCCTGCACCCGGCCTGGTACCGCATCGGTGGCGTCGCCCACGACCTGCCACGCGGCTGGGAGAAACTGGTCAAGGACTTCGTCGACTGGCTGCCCAAGCGCCTCGATGAGTACAACAAGGCCGCCTTGCAGAACAGCATCCTCAAGGGCCGGACCATCGGCGTTGCCGCCTACAACACCAAAGAAGCCCTGGAATGGGGCGTCACCGGTGCCGGCCTGCGTTCCACTGGCCTGGACTTCGACCTGCGTAAAGCGCGGCCATACTCCGGCTACGAGAACTTTGAGTTCGAAGTGCCGCTGGCCAACAACGGCGATGCCTACGACCGCTGCATGGTCCGCGTCGAAGAGATGCGCCAAAGTATCCGCATCATCGACCAGTGCATGCGCAACATGCCGGAAGGCCCGTACAAGGCGGATCACCCGCTGACCACGCCGCCGCCGAAAGAGCGCACCCTGCAGCACATCGAGACCTTGATCACGCACTTCCTGCAAGTCTCGTGGGGCCCGGTCATGCCGGCCAACGAGTCGTTCCAGATGATCGAAGCGACCAAGGGCATCAACAGTTACTACCTGACGAGCGACGGCGGCACCATGAGCTATCGCACCCGGATTCGTACGCCGAGCTACCCGCACCTGCAGCAGATCCCTTCGGTGATCAAAGGCAGCATGGTCGCGGACATGATCGCGTACCTGGGCAGTATCGACTTCGTTATGGCTGACGTGGACCGCTAAGCATGAATAACACGCTTATCCAAACCGACCGTTTCGCCCTGAGCGAAACCGAGCGCTCGGCCATCGAGCACGAAAAGCACCACTACGAGGACCCGCGTGCGGCGTCTATCGAAGCCCTGAAGATTGTCCAGAAGCAACGCGGCTGGGTCCCGGACGGCGCCATTTATGCGATTGGCGAGCTGCTCGGGATTCCTGCCAGCGACGTCGAGGGTGTGGCCACCTTCTACAGCCAGATCTTCCGTCAGCCGGTCGGCCGGCACATCATCCGTGTCTGCGACAGCATGGTCTGCTACATCGGCGGCCACGAGTCGGTGGTCAGCCAGATCCAGAGCGAGCTGGGCATCGGCCTTGGCCAGACCACTGCAGACGGGCGTTTCACCCTGCTGCCGGTGTGCTGCCTGGGCAACTGCGACAAGGCCCCGGCGCTGATGATCGACGATGACACCTTTGGCGACGTGCAGCCTGCTGGCGTGACCAAACTGCTGGAGGGTTACGTATGACCATCACTTCCTTCGGCCCGGCCAACCGCATTGCGCGCGCCGCCGAGACTCACCCGCTGACCTGGCGCCTGCGTGACGACGGCGAGCCGATCTGGCTCGACGAGTACCAGGCCAAGGACGGCTACGCCGCTGCCCGCAAGGCACTGGCGCAGATGTCCCAGGACGACATCGTTCAGACCGTCAAGGACGCCGGCCTCAAGGGTCGTGGTGGCGCCGGCTTCCCCACTGGGGTGAAGTGGGGCCTGATGCCCAAAGACGAATCCATGAACATCCGCTACCTGCTGTGCAACGCGGATGAAATGGAACCCAACACCTGGAAAGACCGCATGCTGATGGAGCAACAGCCCCATCTGCTGGTGGAGGGCATGCTGATCAGCGCCCGCGCCCTCAAGGCCTACCGCGGTTACATCTTCCTGCGTGGCGAATACACCACCGCCGCGAAAAACCTCAACCGTGCTATCGACGAAGCCAAGGCCGCTGGCCTGCTGGGCAAGAACATTCTCGGCAGCGGTTTTGACTTCGAGCTGTTCGTTCACACCGGTGCCGGGCGTTACATCTGCGGTGAAGAAACCGCGCTGATCAACTCGCTCGAAGGCCGCCGCGCCAACCCGCGCTCCAAGCCGCCCTTCCCTGCCGCCGTTGGCGTATGGGGCAAGCCGACCTGCGTGAACAACGTCGAGACCCTGTGCAACGTGCCGGCCATCGTTGGCAATGGCGTCGACTGGTACAAGTCGCTGGCCCGCGAAGGCAGCGAAGACCACGGCACCAAGCTGATGGGCTTCTCCGGCAAGGTGAAAAACCCAGGCCTGTGGGAACTGCCCTTCGGCGTGACCGCCCGTGAGCTGTTCGAAGACTACGCCGGCGGCATGCGCGATGGCTTCAAGCTCAAGTGCTGGCAACCAGGCGGCGCCGGTACCGGCTTCCTGTTGCCTGAGCACCTCGACGCGCAGATGTACGCCGGCGGCATCGCCAAGGTTGGCACCCGGATGGGTACCGGCCTGGCCATGGCAGTCGACGACAGCGTCAGCATGGTGTCGCTGCTGCGCAACATGGAAGAGTTCTTTGCCCGTGAGTCGTGCGGCTGGTGCACACCGTGCCGTGATGGTTTGCCGTGGAGCGTGAAGATGCTGCGTGCGCTGGAGAACGGCCAGGGCAAGGCAGAAGACATCGAGACGCTGCTCGGCCTGGTCAACTTCCTCGGCCCTGGTCGTACCTTCTGTGCCCACGCACCGGGTGCCGTCGAGCCGCTGGGCAGCGCCATCAAATACTTCCGCTCCGAGTTCGAGGCCGGTGTCGCTGCTACCAGCGAGCACACCCTGCGCCCGGATTTGGCCAAGCCGATCCAGGTCGAACCGACTGTGGCCGGCGCGTAACACATTTGCATGCGGGTGGTCCGTGCCACCCGCCAGCCTCGCAGGCGCGCACGGTATTGACCGATGCGAGCCGCAGGCACACAGATTTCCATTAGCCACGCCCGCTCACGCGGGCCAACGAAGAACTTTGAACCATGGCCACTATCCACGTAGACGGCAAAGCGCTCGAAGTCAACGGTGCAGACAACCTCTTACAGGCCTGTCTGTCGCTCGGCCTCGACATCCCTTATTTCTGCTGGCACCCGGCGCTTGGTAGCGTCGGTGCCTGCCGCCAGTGTGCGGTCAAGCAGTACACCGACGAAAACGACACCCGCGGTCGTATCGTCATGTCCTGCATGACTCCTGCCAGCGATGGCACCTGGATTTCCATCGAAGACGACGAGTCGAAGGCGTTTCGCGCCAGCGTCGTCGAATGGCTGATGACCAACCACCCGCACGACTGCCCGGTCTGCGAAGAAGGCGGTCACTGCCACCTGCAAGACATGACGGTAATGACCGGCCACAACGAGCGCCGTTACCGCTTCACCAAGCGTACCCACCAGAACCAGGACCTCGGCCCGTTCGTCGCACACGAGATGAACCGCTGCATCGCCTGCTACCGCTGCGTGCGCTTCTACAAGGACTACGCCGGCGGCACCGACCTGGGTGTTTACGGCGCCCATGACAACGTCTACTTCGGTCGCGTTGAAGATGGCGTGCTCGAGAGCGAGTTCTCCGGCAACCTCACCGAGGTCTGCCCGACCGGTGTGTTCACCGACAAGACCCACTCCGAGCGTTACAACCGTAAGTGGGACATGCAGTTTGCCCCAAGCATCTGCCATGGCTGCTCAAGCGGTTGCAACATCAGCCCGGGTGAGCGCTACGGCGAACTGCGTCGTATCGAAAACCGCTTCAACGGTTCGGTCAACCAGTACTTCCTGTGCGACCGTGGCCGGTTCGGTTACGGCTACGTCAACCGCAAGGACCGTCCGCGCCAGCCGCTGCTGGCCGATGGCAACAAACTGAGCGTCGATGCTGCGCTGGACAAGGCTGCCGACCTGCTGCGCGGCCGCACCATCGTTGGTATCGGTTCGCCACGGGCCAGCCTTGAAAGCAACTACGGCCTGCGCGAGCTGGTCGGTGCCGAGTACTTCTACTCCGGTATGGAAGCTGCCGAGCTCAAGCGCGTGCGCCTGGTGCTGGACGTGCTCAACAACAGCCCGCTGCCGGTGCCGACCCTGCGCGACATCGAAGACCACGATGCGGTGTTCGTACTCGGTGAAGACCTGACCCAAACCGCAGCGCGCGTCGCCCTGTCGGTTCGCCAGGCCACCAAAGGCAAGGCCGAGGCCATGGCCGACGCGATGCGCGTACAGCCGTGGCTCGACGCCGCAGTGAAAAACATCGGTCAGCACGCGCTGTACCCGCTGTTTATCGCAAGCCTTGCTGAAACCAAGCTCGATGACGTCGCTGAAGAGTGCGTGCACGCCGCCCCCGCCGACCTGGCGCGCCTGGGCTTCGCCGTTGCCCATGCAATCGATCCAAGTGCTCCAGCGGTAATCGGTCTGGACGACGAGGCCAAGGCCCTGGCCCAGCGTATCGCCGATGCATTGGTCGCTGCCCAGCGTCCGCTGGTGGTGTCGGGTGTTTCCCTGGCCGAACCTGCATTGATCGAAGCCGCCGCCAACATCGCCAAAGCGCTCAAGCTGCGCGAGAAGAATGGTTCGCTGAGCCTGGTGGTGCCTGAGGCCAACAGCCTCGGCCTGGCCATGCTCGGTGGTGATTCGGTGGACGCTGCGCTGGATGCGGTCATCAGCGGCAAGGCTGACGCTATTGTCGTGGTCGAAAACGATCTGTACGCCCGTGTTCCGGCGGCCAAGGTCGACGCTGCTCTGGCTGCGGCCAAGGTGGTCATCGTTGCCGACCACTCCAAGACTGCCACCAGCGAGCGCGCTCACCTGGTCCTGCCGGCGGCATCGTTTGCCGAAGGCGACGGTACTCTGGTCAGCCAGGAAGGCCGCGCCCAGCGCTTCTTCCAGGTGTTCGATCCGACCTACATGGACAGCAGCATCCAGATCCACGAAGGCTGGCGCTGGATGCACGCCCTGCGCGCGACCCTGCTCAACAAGCCGGTCGACTGGACTCAGTTGGACCACGTCACCAGCGCCTGCGCTGCCGCCACGCCGCAACTGGCCGCGATCGTCAACGCCGCGCCTAGTGCTGCGTTCCGCATCAAGGGCCTGAAGCTTGCCCGTGAGCCGCTGCGCTACTCCGGCCGTACGGCCATGCGCGCCAACATCAGCGTGCACGAGCCGCGTACTCCGCAAGACAAGGACACCGCGTTCGCCTTCTCCATGGAAGGCTACTCGGGTTCGGTCGAACCGCGCCAACAAGTGCCGTTCGCCTGGTCGCCGGGCTGGAACTCGCCGCAAGCCTGGAACAAGTTTCAGGATGAGGTCGGTGGCCATCTGCGTGCAGGTGACCCAGGCGTGCGCCTGATCGAGTCGCAGGGTGACCGTCTGAACTGGTTCAGCGCGATCCCGGCAGCCTTCAGCCCGGCCCGTGGTACCTGGACAGCGGTGCCGTTGTTCCACCTGTTCGGCAGCGAAGAAACCTCCTCGCGCGCTGCACCGGTGCAAGAGCGCATCCAGCCGGCCTATGTGGCCTTGGCCAAGTCCGAAGCAGACCGCCTCGGCGTCAACGAAGGCACGCTGCTCAGCCTGACCGTCGCTGGCGTCTCGCTGCGCCTGCCACTGCGTATCAATGAACAGCTGGGCGCAGGCCTGGTCGCGTTGCCGAAAGGCCTGGCCGGGATACCACCGGCCATCTTCGGTGCATCCGTCGAAGGCCTGCAGGAGGCAGCACAATGACCTGGTTCACCCCCGAAGTGATCGACGCGATCATCGCCGTGGTCAAGGCCGTCGTGGTCTTGCTCGCGGTAGTGGTCTGCGGCGCGCTGCTCAGCTTTGTCGAGCGGCGCCTGCTGGGCTGGTGGCAGGACCGTTACGGTCCGAACCGGGTTGGCCCGTTCGGCATGTTCCAGATCGCGGCCGACATGCTGAAGATGTTCTTCAAGGAAGACTGGAACCCGCCGTTCGTTGATCGGGTGATCTTCACCCTGGCACCCGTAGTGGCCATGAGCGCACTGCTGATTGCCTTCTCGATCATCCCGATCACCCCAAGCTGGGGTGTTGCCGACCTGAACATCGGCCTGCTGTTCTTCTTCGCCATGGCCGGTTTGTCGGTCTATGCGGTGTTGTTCGCAGGCTGGTCGTCGAACAACAAGTACGCCCTGCTCGGTGCCCTGCGGGCCTCGGCGCAGACCGTGTCGTACGAAGTGTTCCTGGGCCTGGCGCTGATGGGCGTGGTCGTGCAGGTTGGCTCGTTCAACATGCGCGACATCGTCGAATATCAAGCGCAGAACCTGTGGTTCATCATTCCGCAGTTCTTTGGCTTCTGCACCTTCTTCATCGCTGGCGTGGCCGTGACTCACCGTCACCCCTTCGACCAGCCAGAAGCCGAGCAGGAACTGGCCGACGGTTACCACATTGAATATGCCGGCATGAAGTGGGGCATGTTCTTCGTCGGTGAGTACATCGGCATCATCCTCATCTCGGCGCTGCTGGTAACGCTGTTCTTCGGTGGCTGGCATGGCCCGTTCGGCATCCTGCCGCAGGTGCCGTTCCTCTGGTTCGCCCTGAAGACCGCGTTCTTCATCATGCTGTTCATCCTGCTCCGTGCGTCGATCCCGCGTCCGCGCTACGACCAGGTGATGGATTTCAGCTGGAAGTTCTGCCTGCCGCTGACCCTGATCAATTTGCTGGTGACCGCTGCGATCGTGCTTTACAACACGCCAGCCGTCGCGGCCCAGTGAGGATTTGACCCATGTTCAAGTATATCGGCGACATCGTTAAGGGCACCGGCACGCAGCTGCGCAGCCTGGCCATGGTGTTCTCCCACGGGTTCCGCAAGCGCGACACCCTGCAATACCCAGAAGAAGCTGTGTACCTGCCGCCGCGCTATCGCGGCCGCATCGTCCTCACCCGCGACCCCGATGGTGAGGAGCGTTGCGTAGCCTGCAACCTCTGCGCGGTGGCCTGCCCGGTCGGCTGCATTTCGTTGCAGAAGGCCGAGACCGAGGACGGTCGCTGGTACCCGGAGTTCTTCCGCATCAACTTCTCGCGCTGCATCTTCTGCGGCCTGTGCGAAGAAGCCTGCCCGACCACCGCAATCCAGCTGACTCCGGATTTCGAAATGGCCGAGTTCAAGCGTCAGGACCTGGTGTACGAGAAAGAAGATCTGCTGATCTCCGGCCCCGGCAAATACCCTGACTACAACTTCTACCGTGTTGCGGGCATGGCAATCGCTGGCAAGCCGAAAGGCGCTGCACAGAACGAAGCCGAGCCGATCAACGTGAAGAGCTTGCTCCCATAAGGACAGAAAGATGGAATTCGCTTTCTACTTTGCATCCGGGATTGCCGTGGTTTCCACCCTGCGGGTGGTTACCGGCACCAACCCCGTACACGCCCTGCTCTACCTGATCATTTCGCTGATTTCCGTGGCGATGATCTTCTTCTCGCTGGGTGCACCGTTTGCCGGTGCCCTGGAAGTGATCGCCTACGCCGGCGCCATCATGGTGCTGTTCGTGTTCGTGGTGATGATGCTCAACCTGGGGCCGGCTTCAGTCGCCCAGGAGCGCGGCTGGCTGACCCCAGGGATCTGGGCCGGGCCGGTGCTGCTGGGCGCCTTGCTGCTGGCTGAATTGCTCTATGTGCTGTTCGTTGCGCCAAGCGGCGCGGGCATCAGCGGCACCACCGTGGACGCCAAGACCGTCGGCATCAGCCTGTTCGGTCCGTATCTGCTGGTGGTCGAACTGGCTTCGATGCTGCTGCTTGCTGCGGCCGTCACCGCCTTCCATTTGGGCCGCAACGAGGCGAAGGAGTAAATCATGGGTGCTATCCCGATGGAACACGGCCTGGCAGTCGCCGGCATTCTGTTCTGCCTTGGTCTGGTTGGCCTGATGGTCCGCCGCAACATTCTCTTCGTGCTCATGAGCCTGGAAGTCATGATGAACGCTTGTGCGCTGGCGTTTATCGTCGCCGGCGCGCGTTGGGTACAACCCGACGGCCAGGTCATGTTCATTCTGGTGATCAGCCTGGCAGCCGCCGAGGCCAGCATTGGCCTGGCGATCCTGCTGCAGCTGTATCGCCGCTTCCACACTCTCGACATCGATGCTGCCAGTGAGATGCGCGGATGAACCTTCTCTTCCTGACTTTCGTCTTCCCGTTGCTGGGCTTCCTGCTGCTGTCGTTCTCGCGCGGGCGGTTCTCGGAGAACCTCTCGGCGCTGATCGGCGTTGGCTCGATCGGCCTTTCGGCTGCTGTCTCGGCCTATGTCATCTGGCAATTCAACGTTGCCCCGCCTGAGGGCGGCGCCTACAGCCAACTGCTCTGGCAGTGGATGTCGGTGGATGGCTTTGCGCCGAGCTTCACCCTCTACCTGGACGGCCTGTCGGTGACCATGCTTGGCGTGGTCACCGGTGTCGGCTTCCTGATCCACCTGTTCGCCTCCTGGTACATGCGTGGCGAAGCCGGCTACTCGCGCTTCTTCTCGTACACCAACCTGTTCATCGCCAGCATGCTGTTCCTGATCCTGGGCGATAACCTGCTGTTCATCTACTTCGGCTGGGAAGGCGTGGGCCTGTGCTCGTACCTGTTGATCGGTTTCTACTACAGCAACCGCAACAACGGTAACGCCGCCCTCAAGGCCTTTGTCGTGACCCGTATCGGCGACGTGTTCATGGCCATCGGCATGTTCATTCTGTTCGCCCAGCTGGGTACCTTGAATGTGCAGGAACTGCTGGTGCTGGCACCGCAGAAGTTCCAGGCTGGTGATACCTGGATGGTACTGGCAACGCTGATGTTGCTCGGCGGTGCGGTTGGTAAATCGGCGCAGCTGCCGTTGCAGACCTGGTTGGCTGACGCCATGGCTGGCCCGACGCCGGTTTCGGCACTGATCCACGCCGCGACCATGGTCACGGCTGGCGTCTACCTGATCGCGCGTACCCACGGCTTGTTCGCCCTGGCGCCGGATATCCTCCACCTGGTCGGTATCGTTGGCGGTGTGACCCTGGTACTGGCCGGCTTTGCCGCGCTGGTGCAGACCGACATCAAGCGCATCCTCGCCTACTCGACCATGAGCCAGATCGGCTACATGTTCCTGGCCCTGGGCGTTGGTGCCTGGGAAGGCGCGATCTTCCACCTGATGACCCACGCCTTCTTCAAGGCGCTGCTGTTCCTTGCCTCCGGTGCGGTGATCGTTGCCTGCCACCACGAGCAGAACATCTTCAAGATGGGCGGTCTGTGGAAGAAACTGCCACTGGCCTACGCCAGCTTCGTGGTCGGTGGTGCGGCGCTGGCTGCCCTGCCGATCCTGACCGCAGGCTTCTACTCCAAGGACGAGATCCTCTGGGAAGCGTTCGCCAGCGGCAACAGCGGCCTGCTCTACGCTGGCCTGCTCGGCGCGTTCATGACCTCGCTGTACACCTTCCGCCTGATCTTCATTGCCTTCCATGGCGAAGCCAAGACCGAAGCTCATGCTGGCCATGGGATTTCCCACTGGCTGCCACTGGGCACGCTGATCGTTCTGTCGACCTTTGTCGGTGCCTGGATCCATCCACCACTGGCGGGGGTGCTGCCGCAGAGCGTCGGCCATGCCGGTGGCGAAGCCAAGCACAGCCTGGAAATCGCCTCGGGCGCCATCGCCATCGCCGGTATCCTGCTGGCGGCCATGCTGTTCCTAGGCAAGCGTCGCCTGGTCACGGCCATCGCCAACAGCGGCATCGGTCGCCTGCTCACGGCCTGGTGGTTCGCCGCCTGGGGCTTTGACTGGATCTACGACAAGCTGTTCGTCAAACCTTACCTGCTGATCTGCCACTTGCTGCGCAAGGACCCGGTAGATCGCGGCATCGGCCTGATCCCTCGGCTGGCACGTGGCGGTCATGTCGCCATGAGCAAGACCGAGACCGGCCAGCTGCGCTGGTACACCGCTTCGATCGCCGTAGGTGCAGTACTCGTACTCGGCGCCGTGCTGGTGGCTGCGGTATGACTTTCACACTTGCGAACCTTGCGACTTTGCCAAAGGAAACGAACCCGTCATGATTTTGCCTTGGCTGATCCTGATTCCCTTCATCGGCGGCTTCCTGTGCTGGCTGGGTGAGCGCTTCGGCTCTACCCTGCCGCGCTGGATTGCACTGCTGACCATGTCCCTGTTGCTCGGTATCGGCCTCTGGCTGTGGGCCAACGGTGACTACACCCTGGCCCCTGCTCCGGGCGCCGAACCTGCCTGGGCCTTCGAATACAAAGTCGAATGGATCAAGCGCTTCGGCATCAGCATCCACCTGGCGCTGGATGGCCTGTCGCTGCTGATGATCCTGCTCACCGGCCTGCTCGGTGTGCTTTCGGTGCTGTGCTCGTGGAAAGAGATCCAGCGCCACGTCGGCTTCTTCCACCTCAACCTGATGTGGATTCTGGGCGGCGTGGTCGGTGTGTTCCTGGCACTGGACCTGTTCCTGTTCTTCTTCTTCTGGGAAATGATGCTGGTGCCGATGTACTTCCTCATCGCGCTCTGGGGTCACAGCTCGGCGGATGGCAAGAAGACCCGGATCTACGCGGCGACCAAGTTCTTCATCTTCACCCAGGCCAGTGGTCTGATCATGCTGGTGGCGATTCTCGCCCTGGTACTGGTCAACTACGGCAACACTGGCGTCATCACCTTCAACTACAGCGACCTGCTCAAGGCCGACCTGCCGGCCGGTACCGAGTACCTGCTGATGCTGGGCTTCTTCATTGCCTTCGCGGTGAAGCTGCCGGTAGTGCCGTTCCACTCGTGGTTGCCTGATGCTCACGCCCAGGCGCCGACTGCCGGTTCCGTCGACCTCGCCGGTATCCTGCTGAAAACCGCTGCCTATGGCCTGCTGCGCTTTGCTCTGCCGCTGTTCCCGAACGCGTCGGCCGAGTTTGCCCCGATCGCCATGACCCTGGGCTTGATCGGTATCTTCTACGGGGCCTTCCTGGCCTTCGCGCAGACCGACATCAAGCGCTTGATCGCCTTCTCCAGCGTCTCGCACATGGGCTTCGTGCTGATCGGCATCTACTCCGGCAGCCAGCAAGCCCTGCAAGGCGCGGTGATCCAGATGCTGGCACACGGTGTTTCGGCTGCCGCGCTGTTCATCCTCAGCGGCCAGTTGTACGAGCGCCTGCATACCCGTGACATGCGTGAAATGGGCGGTTTGTGGCACCGTATCGCCTACTTGCCGGCCATCAGCCTGTTCTTTGCAGCTGCTTCGCTGGGCTTGCCGGGCACCGGCAACTTCGTCGGCGAGTTCCTGATCCTGATCGGCAGCTTCGCCCACGTGCCGTGGTTCACCGTGATTGCCACCACTGGCCTGGTGTTCGGTTCGGTCTACTCGCTAATCATGATCCACCGCGCCTACTTCGGCCCAAGCAAGTCCGAGACTGTGCTTGCTGGCATGGACGGCCGCGAGCTGATCATGGTGCTGGGCCTGGCCGTGTTGCTGATCGTGCTCGGCGTCTACCCGCAGCCGTTCCTCGACACCTCTGCCGCCACCATGAGTGGCGTGCAGCAGTGGCTCGGTTCCGCATTCACTCAACTCGCTTCGGCACGGTAAGAGCGCTATGGAATTCACCACTCAACACTTCATTGCATTGGCGCCGATGCTGATCACCACCCTCACCACGGTTGTGGTGATGCTGGCGATCGCCTGGAAGCGCAACCACTCGCAGACCTTCCTGCTGTCGACCATCGGTCTCAACGCTGCACTGCTGTCGATCCTGCCAGCACTGAAAGTCGCGCCGCTGGCGATCACCCCGTTGATCACCATCGACAAGTTCGCCTGCCTGTACATGGCGATCATGCTGGTCGCTACCCTGGCCTGCGTAACCCTGGCCCATGCTTATCTGGGCGAAGGTTCCAAAGGCTACCCGGGTAACCGCGAAGAGCTCTACCTGCTGCTGCTCATGTCGGCACTGGGCGGCCTGGTACTGGTCAGCGCCAACCACCTGGCGGGGCTGTTCATCGGTCTGGAGCTGCTTTCGGTGCCGGTCTACGGGCTGGTGGCGTACGCGTTCTTCAACAAGCGATCGCTGGAAGCCGGTATCAAGTACATGGTGCTGTCGGCTGCAGGTTCGGCGTTCCTGCTGTTCGGTATGGCGCTGCTGTATGCCGATGCAGGCACCCTAAGCTTCGACGGTATCGCCAAGGCGCTGGCCAGCACCAACATGCCAAGCCTGCTGGCTCAGATGGGCCTGGGCATGATGCTGGTCGGTCTGGCCTTCAAGCTGTCGCTGGTACCGTTCCACCTGTGGACCCCGGACGTCTACGAAGGCGCCCCGGCGCCGGTCGCAGCGTTCCTGGCCACCGCCAGCAAGGTTGCCGTGTTCGCGGTGCTGATGCGTCTGTACATGATCTCGCCTGCTGCCAGCAGCGGTGTACTGAGCACCGTGCTGGCGGTAATCGCCGTAGCTTCGATCCTGATCGGTAACCTGTTGGCGCTGACCCAGAGCAACCTCAAGCGTCTGCTCGGTTACTCGTCCATCGCCCACTTCGGCTACCTGTTGATCGCCTTGATCGCCAGCAAAGGCCTGGCCATGGAAGCCATGGGTGTTTACCTGGTCACCTATGTGATCACCAGCCTTGGCGCGTTTGGCGTGATCACGCTGATGTCGTCGCCATACGCCGGCCGTGACGCCGACGCCCTGTACGAGTACCGCGGCCTGTTCTGGCGTCGTCCGTACCTGACTGCGGTGATGACCGTGATGATGCTGTCGCTGGCGGGTATACCGCTGACCGCAGGCTTCATCGGCAAGTTCTACATCATCGCCACTGGTGTCGAGTCGCAACTGTGGTGGTTGGTCGGTGCACTGGTGATTGGTAGCGCCATCGGCGTTTACTACTACCTGCGCGTCATGGTCACCCTGTACCTGGTCGAGCCGAACCTGCGTCGCCACGACGCGCCGCTGAAGTGGGAGCAGCAGACCGGTGGTGTGATGCTGCTGGCAATTGCCCTGCTCGCCTTTGTCCTCGGTGTATACCCGCAGCCGCTGCTGGAGATGGTCCAGCAGGCCGGCCTGCAACTGATCGGCTGATCATCCGGCAAGATAAAACACCCCGCATCTGCGGGGTGTTTTTTTATGGGCAACAGGCTCACTTCGATCAGATCGACGTACGCGCGCCCTGCCTGGGTTCAGGCTCGGGTTTCCTTGGCGGGTCAGGGTTACGAGCAGCGTGGCGCAGCTCGCGGTTGGCGCTGGGCAACTGGACATCCGGATTGGGCATGCCACTGGGCGACAGTTCGTGGGTCATTTCGAACTCGGCACGCACAGACCAGCCACAGGCTTCATTGATGCACTGCAGGTAAGCGACCCTGAGAAACACATGCCGCCCTTCGCTGGTGCGGATGCGCATCCGGCTGCTGCAATGCGGGCACACCAGTTTGTAACTACTCACAGCGCCCTCCTGCAATCAGGTGGGTCTGTCGTAGGGAACAACGTGTCGGCAGCAAGAACACCTGAAAACCGGCAGTCTGTAAGTCGCTCCGACAACAGCTGGGCAAGTTGTTCCCGCGCGCTATCAGAATATTCATCACTATCATAATTACGTACCATGCGGTGCGGGTAAGGATCCATCCAGATTATTCATATTGAGTACATCCGTGCCATCGATCTTATCAGAACTTATCAGGGATATTCATAATGAGTAATACCTCTCTAGTTTCGGTGTTGCACCGGTTAAAGGAGTTAACCGGCACCAGCAGTGATTCCGCACTTGCAAAAGAGCTGGGCGTCAGTCCGCAGACCCTGAGCAGTTGGAAGGTGCGCGAGAGCATTCCCTACGCGTTTTGCATAGAAGCTGCCAACCGCCACAGCGTGTCACTGGACTGGTTGCTGCTTGGCATTGGCAGCCCGGCACGGACAGCCCAGGCAGGGCCAGCAAACGCGGCGCAAGAGCTGCTTGATCTGGTGCAGGGGCTGGCGCCTGCCGACCTGCAAGCCTTGCGTATTCAAATCGTGGACCGACTGCGCCTGCAGGAACTGGAGCGGCGCCTTGAGCAACTGAGCGCCGCTGTGCATTCGGCCTGACAATCACGATCCACGGCGCCAGCGCTGGACGATCTCCTTGAGATCAGCGTTCTCCAGCCAGAGCATCACCTTGACACTGATCGGAATCACGACCACCGCAGCGACAAAAGCCGCAACGCCTGTGGAGACGAAAGGCACCAGTGACAACAGCAGGGGCATGAATAGGTAGCCCACGCCCGCTGACAGCAACAGGGTAAGCAGGCGTTGTTGCAGGCTCAACTTGCGCCTCGTCCTTATCGTCACCCAGGCCTTGCCCTTCGACGAACTAACTAGCCAGGCGCCGAGTATCGCGCCAGCCAGGGCCTGGCCGTCGAAATTGGCCAGGTCACCCTCAATCTGCGCCCAATTACGCAGCATTTCCTGGGCAAGCTCATTCATGGGCAGCTCCCTGCAAGGCTGACCGGCCACCCAAGGCGCGCAACGTACAGTGCTCGACCAGACGCTGATAGCAGCTGCACAGGCGGCGACCGTGCACATGTCGGCAAAGGTCGGTGAGTTGCGTGTAGCCCAGTGCACGTAAACGCCGGCGCCAGCTGGCGAACTCCCCTGCGGCGATCGCCAAGGCCTGTTGACCGGCAAGTTGCAGATGGGTATCGCTGATGTACGCGGGTATCGCCAAGCGTTGGCGCAAACTCGACAGCTCGATGCGCGGCCAGAACCGGTCGTGGCGCGCCAGATAGTACAAAGGCGGGGCTGGGTCAGGCGATTGAAGCTCGGCGTCCATGGTCGTGCCTCCTCATTATTCTTGCAGCATGCCGTAGCGGATGGCCTTGATCACCGCCATTACCCGAGTGGTCACGGCGAACTTGCTGAGAATGTTGCCGACATGAAAATTTACGGTGACCTCCTTGCAGCCAATGATCTGGCCGATTTCCCATGAGGTCTTGCCATAGGCACACCACAACAGTACTTCCCGCTCGCGCGGCGTCAGGTAAATGGGCGGGTTATTGCCCGGAGCATCAATCGGGGGGGTGACGGCGTTCATGGCTGGTTCTCCGCAGATTCGAATACGGCCCTCAGAGCAGAGGGGTAAGACACCACCTTACGAACTCGCGGATTGATCGCTCCAGTACCGGCAGTTGTAAAGCGATCGCCTACAACAACGTTCTAACTTCATACACTTGACCGCTTAAGAATCGGACGTGCTTCGAGCGACATCTCGTACGTCTGACCTCCTTTGCCCTGTAAGCCTCTGCCATTGGAGTCGTTCGATGCGTTGTGTTCCACCCTCTCGCGCCTTAGGCCTGCTGATCAGTACGGCCAGCTGCCCGGTGCTGGCCAGCGCTCCCGTAGAACTGGATCAACTGCTGATCAATGATCAGCCGCAAAGCCAGTTGGAGGCGGCCGACGAGCGCCTGCGACAAGTCCCGGGCGCTACCAATCTGGTAGACATGCAGCAAGTGGCACAAGGGCGGTTGGCCAGCAACCAGGACGTACTTGCCTATCAACCGGGTGTGTTTGCCCAGTCCGCGGGTAATGAGGGCATCAAACTGTCGATCCGCGGCTCGGGTATCAACCGTGCGCCGGGTGCGCACGGCTCAGGGGTCTACACGATGTTCGACGGTTTGCCGCTGACTGGCCCCGGCGGCACGCCTTACGAGCTGCTCGAGCCGCTGTGGCTGAGCCGCGCAGAGGTGCTGCGGGGCGCTAACGGTTTTGATCAGGGCGCGCTCACGCTCGGTGGCGCGATCAACTACGTGACCCACACCGGTTACGATGCCGATCGCCTGCAGGTGCGCTATGAGGCCGGCAGCCGCGGCTACGCCCATCGCCAGATCAGTTCCGGCCAGGTACTGGGCAAGCTCGATTACTACGTGGCCCTGACCGACTCGGAATACGACGGTTACCAGGAGCACAGCAGTGGCAGCGCCAAGGGCTTTGCTGCCAACGTTGGCTATCGCTTCAACCCGAATCTGGAAACGCGCTTCTACCTGCGCTACCGGGAAACCGAGAACGAACTGGCCGGGCGCCTGACCAAGGAGCAGATCAAGCACGACCCACGGGCCGCCAACGCCGCCTACCTGGCCCGTGACGACAGCCGCCCGCAGCCGGGCAGCACCTGGGTGGCCAACAAGACTACCTTCTACCTTGAGGACGATGCCCGCGTTGAAGCTGGGTTGGTCTACCACGATTTCCCGATGGACCTGCGCGAAGGGCCAATGCGCCTGAAGGTGGCCTACACCGATGTCAGCGGCACCCTGAACTACCTGCGCCGCGACACGTTGCTGGGCCACGAGAGCAAGACCACCGTGGGTTGGCGTACCACCAAGCACCTGCCTAACAGCGGTGCGTCGCAGTTTGCCCGCACCAATGGCGATAATTTCGGCGCCCGCAGCCGCGACTTCAGTTATCAGGGTTCGGATACCGTGTTGCACGTCGGTAATGAACTGGAGCTGATCCCAGACCTGTGGCTGACCACCGGCCTGGCCATGATCTACACCCGCCGTGAGAGCGACGTCAGCTATCCCGCCAGTGGCGGCAAGGTCAGCCAGCACGATTGGGACTACGCCCCGCGGATCGGCCTGCGCTACGACTGGCAGCCAAACTTGCAGCTGTACGGCAACCTCAGCCGTTCGGTCGAGCCGCCGCACCCGTGGTCGCTGATCTGGAGTTCTACGGTTGCGACCCAGCCAATCAAGATGCAAAACCAGACGGCGACCACGCTCGAGCTTGGCGCGCGAGGCAACTCGGCCGTCGGCCGCTGGGATCTGGCCTGGTATTACGCTCAGGTTCGCCATGAGCTGCTGGCGGTTGAACTCGTACAAGGCTTGCCTGCCAAGGAGTTCAATGCCAGCGCAACGGTGCATGAAGGGCTCGAAGCCAGCCTGGACAGCACCCTCTGGGAACAATCAGGCAGCGGCAAGCTGAGCCTGCGCCAAGCCTATACCTTCAGCGATTTTCACTACCGCGATGACCAGCGCTTTGGCGACAACCGCCTGCCTGGCCTGCCCGTGCACTACTACCAGGCCGAGCTGCGCTATGACTGGCCGAGCGGCTTCCATGTCGGCGTCAATACACAGATGGCGTCCAAGGTGCAGGTCGACTATGCCAACAGCAACCACGCCGATGCCTATGCCCAGTTCGGTGCGCGACTGGGTTGGGACTCACCGCAACAAGACTGGCAAACCTGGCTCGACCTGCGCAACCTGACCAACAAGCGTTACAGCGCCAGCGTCACCCCGGGCTATGACGATCAAGGCAGCGACCAACCCCGGGCGACGCCCGGGGAAGGATTCGGCGTGTATGCAGGTGTGTCCTACAGCTTGAAATAAGGCAGATTCAGGGCAACTGCACTTGCGGCTTGGTTTCGGTAAAGATGGTCCAGCTGGAAATGAACAACGCAGCGATCAACGGCCCGATCACGAAGCCGTTGAGGCCGAATACCGCCAGGCCGCCCAGGGTCGATACCAGGATCAGATAGTCGGGCATGCGCGTGTCGCGCCCGACCAGGATCGGCCGCAACACGTTGTCGACCATACCGATCACCAACACACCAAAGGCCGTCAGCACCACACCCTGCCAGGTTGCCCCGGTCAGAATGAAGTAGGCCGCAACCGGTGCCCAGACGATCCCCGCGCCAACTGCTGGCAGCAACGACAGAAACGCCATCAGCACTGCCCAGATCAACGCACTGGGGATATCCAGAATCCAGAAGATCACCCCGCCCAGCGCACCCTGAGTGATCGCCACCAGCAGGTTGCCCTTGACCGTGGCGCGCACCACGCGGTTGAACTTCAGTTGCAGGCGGCGCTTTTGATCCTCGGGCAGCGGTACCGCCAGGCGCACTTTGCGCGCCAACTCCGGCCCTTCACGCAAGAAGAAGAACAGGATGTAGAGCATGATGCCGAAGCTGACGAGGAAATCGAACGTGCCTTGGCCAAAGCTGAACGCCTGACTGGCCAGGATCTGGCTGGCTTGCCCGGCCCACTTGCTGATCTTGTCGCGCAAGCCATCGAGGTTACCCATGCCCATCTGGTCAAGGCCGTGCTGCGCGAACGCTGGCAGCATGTTCTTGCCTTGCTCAACGTAACCGGCGATGTCCAATTGGCCGCTCTCGATGCGTTGGTACAGCGAGGCGCCCTCCTGTACCAACAGCGCACTGGTGAAGATCACCGGCAAGATGGCGATCAGCAGACAGATCAGCAAAGAGACACCGGCGGCGAGGTTGCGCCGGCGGTTGAAACGGATCAACAGGTTGCGCTGCAAAGGGGCAAACAGGATGCCCAGGATCACCGCCCAGAATATCGCGCCGTAATACGGCAACATGATCCAGACGAAGGCAATGGTGACGGCGGCCAGCAGCACGGCCAGTGCCCTGTTCTGTAGTGCGGTTTGGTTCATGAGTATTCCTCGGGGATTCAGACCTTTAGTGCAGCAGAGATCGGAAAAAGTGCCCTGCGAGGGTTGATCCAGATCAATGCGCCTGAATTGGCCAGCCACTACCATCCGCGCCCTTTGCTCCGGTGCGCCCATGACCTCTCTCGCCAAGCCTGAATTGCTCGCCCCTGCCGGCACGCTGAAAAGCATGCGCTACGCCTTTGCCTACGGCGCCGACGCGGTGTATGCCGGCCAGCCGCGCTACAGCCTGCGGGTGCGCAACAACGAATTCGACCATGCCAACCTGGCCTTGGGCATCAACGAAGCGCACGTCTTGGGCAAGCAGTTCTACGTGGTGGTCAACATCGCCCCGCACAACGCCAAGCTGAAGACCTTCCTCAAGGACCTTGCTCCGGTGATCGCGATGGCGCCCGATGCGCTGATCATGTCTGACCCGGGCCTGATCATGCTGGTGCGCGAGCACTTCCCACAGATGCCGGTGCACCTGTCGGTGCAGGCCAACACGGTCAACTGGGCGAGCGTGCGCTTCTGGCAGCAGCTTGGCCTGAGCCGAATCATCCTCTCGCGCGAGTTGTCGCTGGAAGAGATCGAGGAGATCCGCCAGCAGGTACCCGCTATGCAGCTGGAGGTGTTTGTCCACGGCGCCCTGTGCATGGCCTACTCAGGGCGCTGCCTGCTGTCGGGCTACCTGAACAAGCGCGACGCCAATCAGGGCACCTGCACCAATGCCTGCCGCTGGAAGTATCAGGCCACTGCAGCGGTGGAGAACGTCAGCGGCGACATCGTCCATGAAGTGCAACCGACTCTTGGCCTGGGCGCACCGACCGAGCAGGTGTTCCTGCTTGAAGAGGCCAATCGGCCCGGTGAAGCGCTGCCGGCATTCGAGGACGAACACGGCACCTACATCATGAACGCCAAGGACCTGCGCGCCGTACAACACGTCGAGCGGCTGACGCGCATGGGTGTGCATTCGCTGAAAATCGAAGGCCGGACCAAATCCCATTTCTACTGCGCTCGCGCGGTGCAGTCCTACCGCCAGGCCATCGACGATGCCCTGCAGGGGCGGCCGTTTGATCGCAGCCTGATGGACAACCTTGAATCGCTGGCCCAGCGTGGCTACACCGAAGGCTTCCTGCGCCGCCATGTGCACGATGAATACCAGAACTACCAGCGCGGCAATTCGGTGTCCGAGCGACAGCAGTTCGTCGGTGAGCTGACCGGTGTGCGGGTCGAGGGCCTGGCCGAGGTCAAGGTCAAGAACCGTTTTGCCCTTGGCGATCAGCTGGAGCTGATGACACCCCGCGGCAACTACCATTTCGAACTGAGCCGCCTGCACGATCGGCAGCAGCGCGAGATCGAGGTAGCGCCTGGCGACGGCCACGTGGTGTATCTGCCTATCCCTGAGCAGGTGCCACTCGATTACGCGTTGCTGATGCGTGATCTGGAGGGTGCTGCGCCTTCCGGCTGACAGCGCTGTAATGACTGCGTCAGCTTGCTGTCAGGTGAGTTGCGCCATGCTGGCCGCTTTTGGCCTGTCTGCAGCAGGCTGACGCCGGTTGCGTTAAGCTGGCGCCGAGCCTGCCGCCTGCAGGCGGCCGCCCCTTGCCGAGGAATTTGACCATGCTGCGTACTCGCCTGATTGCTCTGGGCCTGCTGGCCTTCACTGGCCTTGCTCAGGCTGCCGAGACCATCGACGTTTACCGTGACCCCAACTGTGGCTGCTGCAAGCAGTGGATCAGCCACCTGCGCGATAACGGTTTTACCGTCAATGACCACGTCGAGCCGAACATGAGCGCCGTGAAACAACGCCTCGGCGTAGCGCCGCGGCTGGCCTCCTGTCATACCGGCGTTATCGATGGCAAGTTCGTCGAGGGCCATGTGCCGGCCGAACAAGTGCGCCTGCTCGCCACACGCAACGACCTCAAGGGCGTGGCAGTACCCGGTATGCCGATGGGTTCGCCAGGGATGGAGATGGGCGATCACAAAGATTCATATCAGGTGATCGGCGTGACCCATGAGGGTAACGACGAGGTGGTGGCCAGCTACTGAGCCGCGGCCGATGATGAGCCTTGTGGCGTTGTTCCTCAGCGCCTTCGGCGCCGCCACTCTGCTGCCGTTGCAGTCCGAAGCGGTGCTGGTCGGGTTGCTGCTGCGCGAGCAGCATGCCTGGTTGACCCTGCTGCTGGTCGCGACCCTGGGCAATGTGCTGGGCTCGGTGGTCAACTGGCTGCTCGGCCGGGCGGTGGAACGGCTCCGTGAGCACCGCTGGTTCCCGTTCAGTGGCGCCCAACTGGAGCGTGCCCAGCAACGCTACCAACGCTGGGGCCAGTGGTCGCTGTTGCTTAGCTGGATGCCGGTGGTCGGCGATCCTCTGACGCTGATTGCCGGCATCATGCGCGAGCCATTCTGGCGTTTTCTGCTGCTGGTGACAGTCGCCAAGTGTGGGCGTTACCTGGTGGTAGTGCTGATTACCCTGGGCTGGGTTAACGGCCAGTAACACCTTTGCCGCTGGTTGCGCGTGTCGGGCTGCTACAGTCGCTTTTTTCCTACATGGTCCTACACGGAGTGACCCCATGCTGCGCGCAACCGCCCTGGCCCTCGCCTGCCTAATCGGCAGCCCGGCGTTCGCTGCCGAGTCGCCCACCTATGGGCAGCAACTCGAAGGCTTCGACTACCCCTACCCGCTCCAGCATTACGACTTCACCTCGCAAGACCAGGCCTTGCAAATGGGCTATATGGATGTCCCTGCCCAAGGCAAGGCCAACGGTCACAGCGTAGTGCTGATGCACGGCAAGAACTTCTGTGGCGCAACCTGGGAAAGCAGCATCGACGCCCTCAGCAAAGCCGGCTATCGGGTTATCGTGCCGGACCAAATCGGCTTCTGCACGTCGAGCAAGCCTGCCTATTACCAATACAGCTTCCAGCAGCTGGCGAGCAACACTCACGCCCTGCTCGAGCAGTTGGGGGTCGAGCAGGCGATCATTCTCGGCCACTCCACTGGCGGCATGCTTGCCACCCGCTATGCGCTGATGTACCCGCAGCAGGTCGAGCGCCTGGCGATGGTCAATCCAATCGGCCTGGAAGACTGGAAAGCCCTAGGCGTGCCTTACCGAACGGTCGATCAGTGGTATCAACGTGAGCTCAAGCTGAACGCCGAGGGCGTGCGCAACTACGAGCGCAAGACCTACTACGCCGGCCGCTGGAAGCCCGAATACGAGCGCTGGGTGCAGATGCTGGTTGGCTTGAATCAGGGTCCTGGGCATGAGCGCGTGGCATGGAACTCGGCGTTGATCTACGACATGATCTTTACCCAGCCGGTTTATCACGAGTTCCAGAACCTGAAGATGCCGACCTTGCTGCTGATTGGCGATCAGGACACTACCGCGATTGGCAGCGACATTGCCCCGGCTGAGGTCAAGGCGAAGCTGGGCAACTACAAGGCGCTGGGACCGCAGGCGGCCAAGCTGATCCCCCAGGGCGAGTTGATCGTCTTTGAGGGGATGGGCCACGCGCCGCAAATCGAAGAACCGCGGCGCTTCCACAAGACCTTGATCGACTGGCTGCAGAAATGAACCAGCTCTGAGCGGACCGTTAGCCAAAGCGTTGCAACTGCATTTCCCGTAACCGGCTCAAGGTGCGCTGATACGGGAATGCCAGGTAGCCCTTTGTGTAGAGCGCATCCAACGGCACTTGGGCCTCAAGGTAGAGGGCAACGCGGCGGTCATAGCACTCGTCGACCAAAGCGATGAAGCGGCGCACGCTATCGTCTTTGGCTGACAACGTCGGCAGCTGGCGATCGCCGGCTGCTACTCGCTCGGCAGCATCTTCGGTGCCCCGTGCAATGCGCCCGGCGCGCTGCTCGCCGCCTAGCGCAGGGATAGCATCGATGAGGATCGCCGGAAACCGGTCACACAAGGCCATGAATTCGATGGCCGACAACGGTTGCTCGCACAGATCGCTGAAGTGACACCAGATGGCCTGGTCACTGCGGCGCACCACGCGGATTTGTCGCGAACCTAATTGCAGCGGCTCGGCACAACCAGCGTCGCCGGCACTCAATTGCTCGAACAGCGTGCCGAAGGTACTGGTCGCATTGTCTGCTACACACCAGTAACGCTGACGCGCGAGGCCTGGGTGCAGCCGGTGATCCTGTTCGCCGACGACCGGCAGAATCTGCATATGCCGCTGCATCGCCTCAATGGCGGGCAGGAAGCGGTCACGATTGAAGCCGTCCAGGTACAGCTCAGTCGGCGGTTGATTGGAGGTGGCGACGATCACCACACCGTGCTCGAACAGCTCGCTGAACAACCGGCCAAGGATGATCGCGTCGCCGATGTCGTTGACGAACAGCTCATCGAAGCACAGCACACGAATTTGCCCGGCCAGCTCACTGGCCAATGCTCGCAGCGGATCAGCGGTGCCGTTGAGCTGGAACAGCCGTTGATGCACCCAGGCCATGAAGCGATGAAAGTGCTGGCGCCTTGCAGGTACTTGCAGGCAGCGATGGAACTGGTCCATCAGCCAGGTCTTGCCGCGACCGACCGGCCCCCATAGGTAGACGCCCGGGCCGGCCTGGTCAGTCTGCAAGGATTCGAAACACCGCTGAAGGGCGGCTACGGCATTGGCCTGCGCAGGATCGGCAACGAAGCCGTCCTGCTGCAAAGCCTGCTGATAGAGCGTTTGCGGATCGATAGCCATGTGCCAGTGAGCGTTTGGGAAAACGCCATGGTACCTGTTATCGCGATTACTGGTCGTTGCTCAAGCCAACTTTCAGCAGCGCGCCGTCTTTGGCGTCGGTCAATACATACAGGTAGCCGTCAGGCCCTACGCGCACATCACGAATTCGCGCCTTCAGTTCGCCCAGCAGCCGCTCTTCGTGCACCACCTTATCGCCCTTGAGCTGCAGGCGGATCAGCTCTTGAGTGGCCAGTGCACCGATGAACAGGTTGTGGTCCCAGGCCTTGAACGTAGGACGGTCGTAGAACGCCATGCCGCTGATGCCTGGTGACTTCTCCCACACATGATGGGGATCGACCATGCCGTCAACGTGCTTGCCCTTGGCCTCTGGAATCGGCAACAGCGAGTAGTTGATGCCATGGGTAGCAATCGGCCAACCGTAGTTCTTGCCAGCCTGGGGAATGTTGATCTCGTCACCACCGCGCGGCCCGTGCTCATTGGTCCAGAGCTCGCCGCTCCACGGATTGAGCGCTGCGCCCTGTTGATTGCGATGGCCAAACGACCAGATCTCGGGGCGAACGTCTGATTTGCCAACGAAGGGATTGTCTTTGGGTACTTCACCATCGGGGAGGATGCGCACGACCTTGCCTTGGAGCTTGTCCAGGTCCTGCGCGGTGGCGCGTTGGTTGTTCTCGCCCAGTGCGATGAACAAATAGCCGTTCCGGTCGAACACCAGCCGCGAGCCGAAATGGTTGCCTTCAGACAGTTTCGGCATCTGCCGGAATATCACGGTGAAATTGTCGAGACGCGCGCGGTCGGCCGAGAGCTGGCCGCGGCCAACCGCAGTACCGGCCTTGTCATCGTCGCCTTCTTCGGCGAACGACAGGTAGACCGTGCGGTCCTTGTCGAAGTCTGGCGACAGCACTACATCGAGCAGGCCGCCCTGCCCTTGCGCCCAGACCTTGGGGACGCCGCTCAGGGGTGGCCCGACCTTGCCTTCAGCGGTCACCAGACGCAGGTTGCCAGGGCGTTCGGTGACCAGCATGTCCTTACCGCCTGGAAGAAACGCCAGGCCCCAAGGATTACGCAGGCCATTGGCTACTGTGCTGACGGTGATCTCACCCTCTTCACTGGGAAATTGCTGCTCGGAGGCGGCGTGGGCAAATACGGGCAGCAACGCTGCAACGGTCAAGCTGGTCAACCAGGATCGTGGAGTCATGCGGGGTTCCTTGCAGAAAAGCTCACGGCGCGCGTTGGCTGTCACGCGGCGGGCGACTGGGTTCGAGGCGTGGGGTCTGTTGTTGGCGGCGCAAGTTGTCACCGTTGCCGATACCGCGATTGTCCAGCGTCGGTGGACGTGGCATGGGCTGGGTAGAGGGCCCGCGCACGGGTGGGGTATCAGGCGCACTGCCCTGCCGACTATTGGGGTTGGCGCGCTGAATCGGGCTGTTGTAGGGGTTGTTGTTGGCCGCCAGCGCACTGGTATCAGCGAATGCGGCGCTGCCAGGTAACGCCAGCAACAAACCAAGGCCAAGGACTGGCCAGACAGATTTCATGTGCCACCTCCAAAAACGAAAAAGCCACGCTCAGGCGTTGGATAGCCTAGGGCGTGGCAGGTTCGTATTAAAAGTGCGAATTCGTGTGCAGATGCTTCGTGACGTGTCTAGCGGCTGAGGGCCGCCAACGACAGCAGCACCTGATCAGCGATTGGCGTTGGCGGCGGCCATCATTTTATTGACCTCGCTACGGACCATGATCGCAAAATCCTGAGGCGTCATCGCATCTAGCTCGGCGCGGACCCACTCGGCCCATTTGCCCTTGCGACGAGACTTCTCGGAAATCAAGCGACCGGCTTCAGCCTTGACCTTGCCAAGGTTGCTCTGCCAATACTCGAACAGTCGCGCTTTCTCCGCTTCGATCTGCGCCCGTTCTTCAAAGCTTCTGTTGGCCAGATTGAAACTCATGAAAATCTACCCTGCTGCATGAAATTTGCCGGCTATCTTACACTGATGCGGCAATTGGCCGGAACGTCTGCGCAACTTTCCCGCCGCGCAGGTATCCATTGTTCTAACCATCACCAAACGAGGAGCTGTTCATGGCCCGGAAAACCACCCAAATCGATACCGATCAGATCAAGGACCAGGTCTTCAGCGAGCTGCAGTCGTTGATTGAAGAGTCCGAGCGTCTGCTCGAGCAAAGTGCATCGCTGATTGGCGAAGAGGCCGATACCCTGCGCGCCCAGATTAGCCAGAAGCTGAGCCAGGCTCGTCAGGCTGCCTCCTCGGTACGCGACCGTGCGCAGCCGGTGGTCGAAGCCACTCAAGATTATATCGGTGGCCACCCGTGGCAGACCGTTGCTGTGTCTGCAGGCTTCGGTCTGGTAGTCGGCTTGCTGCTGGGCCGTCGTTCGTAATACGGGCGAGATCGCTGGCTCAGCCGCTGATCAAGCGGCCAGAGCCAGCGGTATACCACTGTGAAAGCGCAATTCCTGATCTGTTGAACAGATCAACTCTGCTTCAGCCTCGCGCACCTTCTCCACTACGCGCGCGATGTCGGCCTGATCGCCATACTGATTGGCAAGCTTCAGATAGCCGAGAAAATGCCGCGCTTCGCTGTTCAGCAAGCCGTGGTAAAACGTCCCCAACTCTTCATCCAGGTGCGGTACAAGTGCGGCAAAGCGCTCGCAGCTGCGCGCTTCGATAAAAGCACCCACCACCAGGGTATCGACCAACTTGACCGGCTCGTGGGAGCGAACCAGCTTGCGCAAGCTGGACGCATAGCGCCCTGCCGGGACCGGCCGCAGCGGTACGCCCCGGCGTTTCATCAGGCGCAGTACCTGCTCGTGGTGAACCAGCTCCTCACGTGCAAGGCGCGACATCATGTTGATCAGGTCGAGGTGCGCGTTGTACTTGGCAATCAAGCTCAAAGCTGTGCTGGCAGCCTTGAATTCACAGTTTTTGTGATCGATCAGCAGCGTCTCCTGATCGGCCAGTGCTGCTTCGATCCAGGCATCAGGGGTGCGACAACCGAGAAAGGCTTCGACTTCGGGAATCAGGGACATAATTTCACGGCAACTGAACAGCGGCAGGGTCGGCGATTATACCGAGGGCAGCGGCGATCGCCAGCGACTATGCTTGATATACGTCAAACGGCAACCGTGAGCGCGCCGTCTATAGTCAGGCATCGGCCACCCATTCTAGGAGTCCATGCTCATGCAACAGGTCAGAAGCATTCTGGTTGTACTCGATCCAGACCACGCCCACAGCCGGGCGCTGACCCGGGCCAAGCTGATTGCCGGGGTGACGGGCGCCCGTATGCACCTGCTGATGTGCGACAAAAAGCACGACCATCAGGCACTGCTGAGCGTATTGGCGGGCCAACTGCAGGAAGACGGTTACGACAATATTAGCTTCGAGCAAAGCAGGCACGATGTTGTACATGAGGCCATCATCCAGGCCCAGCAAGCCGAGGGTTGCGACCTGGTAATCAAGGAGCATCGTCCGGATAACCCCCTGAAGAAAGCATTACTCACCCCTAGCGACTGGAAGCTACTGCGTCAGTGCCCTTGCGCGGTACTGATGGTCAAGAGCGAGCAACCCTGGACCGGTGGGGTGATTCTGGCAGCGGTCGACGTGGGCAATCATGATGAGGAACACCGCCTATTGCATGCGAGCATTATCGATCACGGTTTTGGCATCGCCAGCCTGGCCAAGGGCGAACTGCACGTGATCAGTGCCCACCCCTCCCCCATGCTCTCCGCAGCTGATCCGGTGTACCAGAACCGGGACAGTATCGAACAACGCTATCGCGAGGCGTGCAGCGCGTTTCAAGCTGAGTTCGATATCACTGATGATCGCCTACACATTGCTGAAGGGCCGGCAGATGTGCTGATTCCTTACACCGAGGATAAATACAAAGCCGTGGTAACGGTGATCGGCACCGTTGCCCGTACGGGTATCTCCGGCGCGTTGATCGGCAACACTGCTGAAGTGGTGCTGGATAAGCTTGAAGGTGATGTATTGGTACTGAAGACTGAGCAGGTGATTGCGCATCTTGCTGAGCTGGCTCGGGGCTGAAGCTGCCTTGATTGGGGCCGCTATGCAGCCCCAAATTCCAAGATCCAGAAAAGACAAAACCCCTACCTGCTCGCGCAGATAGGGGTTTTGCGAAATGAATCTTGACGATGACCTACTCTCACATGGGGAGACCCCACACTACCATCGGCGATGCATCGTTTCACTACTGAGTTCGGGATGGGATCAGGTGGTTCCAATGCTCTATTGTCGTCAAGAAATTCTGTAGCCAGAACGTCCAGATGAACGGCCCAGCAAATTCGGATATGTGATGTTTGTGTACGAATCTTCAGCGTTTCGTCTTCACCACCGCAATCTGCATGAGCAAATTGCTTGGGTGTTATATGGTCAAGCCTCACGGGCAATTAGTATTGGTTAGCTCAACGCCTCACAGCGCTTACACACCCAACCTATCAACGTCGTAGTCTTCGACGGCCCTTCAGGGGATTCTAGATCCCAGTGAGATCTCATCTTGAGGCAAGTTTCCCGCTTAGATGCTTTCAGCGGTTATCTCTTCCGAACATAGCTACCCGGCAATGCCACTGGCGTGACAACCGGAACACCAGAGGTTCGTCCACTCCGGTCCTCTCGTACTAGGAGCAGCCCCTCTCAAATCTCAAACGTCCACGGCAGATAGGGACCGAACTGTCTCACGACGTTCTAAACCCAGCTCGCGTACCACTTTAAATGGCGAACAGCCATACCCTTGGGACCGGCTTCAGCCCCAGGATGTGATGAGCCGACATCGAGGTGCCAAACACCGCCGTCGATATGAACTCTTGGGCGGTATCAGCCTGTTATCCCCGGAGTACCTTTTATCCGTTGAGCGATGGCCCTTCCATACAGAACCACCGGATCACTAAGACCTACTTTCGTACCTGCTCGACGTGTGGGTCTCGCAGTCAAGCGCGCTTTTGCCTTTATACTCTACGACCGATTTCCGACCGGTCTGAGCGCACCTTCGTACTCCTCCGTTACTCTTTGGGAGGAGACCGCCCCAGTCAAACTACCCACCATACACTGTCCTCGATCCGGATAACGGACCTGAGTTAGAACCTCAAAGTTGCCAGGGTGGTATTTCAAGGATGGCTCCATGAGAACTGGCGTCCCCACTTCAAAGCCTCCCACCTATCCTACACAAGCAAATTCAAAGTCCAGTGCAAAGCTATAGTAAAGGTTCACGGGGTCTTTCCGTCTAGCCGCGGATACACTGCATCTTCACAGCGATTTCAATTTCACTGAGTCTCGGGTGGAGACAGCGCCGCCATCGTTACGCCATTCGTGCAGGTCGGAACTTACCCGACAAGGAATTTCGCTACCTTAGGACCGTTATAGTTACGGCCGCCGTTTACCGGGGCTTCGATCAAGAGCTTCGCTTGCGCTAACCCCATCAATTAACCTTCCGGCACCGGGCAGGCGTCACACCCTATACGTCCACTTTCGTGTTTGCAGAGTGCTGTGTTTTTAATAAACAGTCGCAGCGGCCTGGTATCTTCGACCGGCAAAAGCTTACGGGGTAAACCCTTCACCTTCGCCGGCGCACCTTCTCCCGAAGTTACGGTGCCATTTTGCCTAGTTCCTTCACCCGAGTTCTCTCAAGCGCCTTGGTATTCTCTACCTAACCACCTGTGTCGGTTTGGGGTACGGTTCCCGATTGTCTGAAGCTTAGGAGCTTTTCTTGGAAGCATGGCATCAACCACTTCGTCGCCTAAAGGCAACTCGTCATCAGCTCTCGGCCTTGAGATCCCGGATTTGCCTAAGATCTCAGCCTACCACCTTAAACTTGGACTACCAACGCCAAGCTGGCCTAGCCTTCTCCGTCCCTCCATCGCAACAATCGGAAGTACAGGAATATTAACCTGTTTTCCATCGACTACGCTTTTCAGCCTCGCCTTAGGGACCGACTAACCCTGCGTCGATTAACGTTGCGCAGGAAACCTTGGTCTTTCGGCGTGCAAGTTTTTCACTCGCATTGTCGTTACTCATGTCAGCATTCGCACTTCTGATACCTCCAGCAAGCTTCT
>NZ_CP080625.1:0-845000 GCF_019599025.1 Pseudomonas sp. S07E 245 | reverse complement strand
ATCAGTCCAGGTGGTCGCCTTCGCCACTGGTGTTCCTTCCTATATCTACGCATTTCACCGCTACACAGGAAATTCCACCACCCTCTACTGTACTCTAGCTTGCCAGTTTTGGATGCAGTTCCCAGGTTGAGCCCGGGGCTTTCACATCCAACTTAACAAACCACCTACGCGCGCTTTACGCCCAGTAATTCCGATTAACGCTTGCACCCTCTGTATTACCGCGGCTGCTGGCACAGAGTTAGCCGGTGCTTATTCTGTCGGTAACGTCAAAACAGCAAGGTATTCGCTTACTGCCCTTCCTCCCAACTTAAAGTGCTTTACAATCCGAAGACCTTCTTCACACACGCGGCATGGCTGGATCAGGCTTTCGCCCATTGTCCAATATTCCCCACTGCTGCCTCCCGTAGGAGTCTGGACCGTGTCTCAGTTCCAGTGTGACTGATCATCCTCTCAGACCAGTTACGGATCGTCGCCTTGGTGAGCCATTACCCCACCAACTAGCTAATCCGACCTAGGCTCATCTGATAGCGCAAGGCCCGAAGGTCCCCTGCTTTCTCCCGTAGGACGTATGCGGTATTAGCGTTCCTTTCGAAACGTTGTCCCCCACTACCAGGCAGATTCCTAGGCATTACTCACCCGTCCGCCGCTGAATCGAAGAGCAAGCTCTTCTCATCCGCTCGACTTGCATGTGTTAGGCCTGCCGCCAGCGTTCAATCTGAGCCATGATCAAACTCTTCAGTTCAATACTGCTTGGATTTTTAAGAAACCCTAAACTTGGCTCAGCAATCTCAAATGACTACTATGATTTCTCATGTGGCCACTTGTGATGCTGATAATCTTGGCGACTATCAAACCGTACTCACAAGCACCCACACGAATTGCTTGATTCAATTTGTTAAAGAGCGGTTGGCTGAGCATTTCGTCTCAACCGAGGCGCGCATTCTACGCTTTCCTCCGTGCCTGTCAAGCGTTTATTTCGAAGTATTTTGCGAGAAACTCGTTCAACTTCAAACACTTGACTCGCTTGCGATCTCTCGTAGCGGGAGGCGAATTCTACAGCGTTACAACCTGCTGTCAACTGCCTTTTTTCACCGCTGCCGATCTTTCGATCGAAGCTCTTGCAGCACCCCTGAAACTTCTAACTCATTGAATCTCAAGGAGTTTTCCGCTCCAACTACGCTGGAAGTGGGGCGCATTATAAGGACTCACAGGAATGCGTCAAGCGTTAATTCATCGCCTGACATAAAAGATCACTCCGCACAGCGTGCTTGCGACAAATCGAGCAACCTGCGCACTATAGTGCGCATCGCGCCCACCACAGGATCCCTGCCGAATCATGAGCACCACGCCCCGCAGCATGGCCACCACGTTGTTCCCGATTGGCCTGCTATTAATAGCCATGGCATCCATCCAGTCAGGCGCATCCCTGGCCAAGGGAATGTTCCCCTTGATCGGCGCCCAGGGCACCACCACCCTGCGCCTGGTTTTTGCCAGCGTGATCATGCTGCTCATCCTGCGCCCATGGCGCGCACGCATGGACAGCAGCACCTGGCGCAATGTGCTGATCTACGGGATGGCATTGGGCGGGATGAACCTGCTCTTCTATATGTCGCTGCGCACAGTGCCACTGGGCATCGCCGTGGCACTGGAATTCACAGGTCCACTAGCGGTGGCCATTTTTGCCTCGCGCCGCGCCATCGACTTTCTCTGGATTGCGCTGGCAATTGCAGGCCTGCTCTTGCTCATACCAGTTGGACAAAGCACAAGCGCTGTTGACCTGGTTGGCGCCAGCTACGCACTTGGTGCCGGCGTGTGCTGGGCGCTGTACATCCTTTATGGGCAAAAGGCCGGCGCCGAGCACGGCGTGCAGACAGCCGCACTCGGTGTCGTGATCGCCGCCTTGTTCGTTGCGCCGATCGGTGTCATTCATGCAGGCACCGCACTCCTCAACCCGGCACTGCTGCCTATCGCCCTGGGCGTGGCAGTGTTATCAACGGCCCTCCCCTACAGCCTGGAGATGGTTGCATTGACCCGAATGCCAGCGCGCACGTTCGGGACTTTGATGAGTATCGAGCCAGCCTTTGGTGCGCTGTCGGGCTTACTATTCCTCGGCGAGAAGCTCAGCTCTGGGCAGTGGCTGGCTATCGCTGCGATCATCACCGCTTCTGCTGGAGCCACCCTGACAATGCGCAAGGAACGTACACCGGCGGTCGTCGCTGACTGAATTGAGAAATATTTTCATTTACCGTGTTTAGCGGTTGTACCGACCCGCAGGCCTGATTAAGCTGTCACAAAATCATAATCTCTACGCTATCTACTGTGCCGAACACGGACGCTGAGGTAAATTCAGGAAGAATCAGGCGAGGACGATGGGAGCAGGCATGCAGTCGCCCCCACATTTAAGGACAGGCATGAAACGTATTTTGCTCATCCTGGCTGTAATGGCCATCGCAGGGTGTGCCGCCACCGCACAGACCGAAGTCAAGCGCGGGAAAAAGGGTTTACACATCAATTGCTCCGGCCTTTCCTCTTCGTGGGAAAAGTGCAATGCGAAGGCGGCCAGTGCGTGCAGCACTCGCGGCTATAGAGTAGTGGCCCGCTCGGGCGATACTGATGAAGAACCGGGTGACTACCTGTTCGGAATCAACCCGGCTGGCTATACCAGCCGCAGCATGATCGTCATCTGCAAGTAATAACGCTGAAGGGTAGCCAAATGGCTGCCCTTTTTACGTTGGAGCGCAGACTCAGACAGCCACCGTACGATCTCGCAACCACTGCAGTGCAGAACCCGCCAGCAGAGGTGCCAGCCGCTCGCAGACATGGGCGTGATACTGGTTGAGCCAGCGCCTTTCCTCATCATTGAGCCGTTCGACCAGCAGGCAACGTATATCGATCGGACATAGGGTCAAAGTCTCGAACGCAAGGAAGTCGCCGAACTCGCTCTTGCCCGCAGCGCGATTGACCACCAGGTTTTCGATCCGTACGCCCCACTTGCCTGGGCGATAGGTGCCAGGCTCGATCGAACTGATCATGCCCTCCTGCATCGCCGTTTGCGGCAACGCTTGGGCCTGATAGGCAATGACCTGCGGCCCTTCATGCACATTCATGAAGTAGCCGACGCCGTGGCCAGTGCCATGGCCGTAATCGACCTGATCAGCCCAGAGCGGCGCCCGCGCAATTGCATCCAGCAACGGAGACAAGATGCCGCGCGGGAAACTCGCTCGCGACAACGCGATCATGCCTTTGAGCACGCGAGTGCAATCCTCACGCTGTGCCCGGGTCGGCTGACCTACCGGGACCATCCGGGTAATGTCGGTAGTGCCGCCCAGGTACTGGCCGCCCGAATCGATCAACAGCAGCCCGTCGCCCTTGATTACCGCATGGGACTGCTCGGTAGCACGGTAGTGCGGCATGGCGCCATTGGCATTGAAAGCGGCAATGGTCGAGAAGCTCAGTGAAACATAGCCAGGTCGCTGCGCTCGCGCTGCAGTCAGGCGCTCGTCGATGGTCAACTCGGTGATCTGTTGCTTGCCAAGGTTGGCCTCGAACCAGGCAAAAAACTCGCAGAGCGCCGCCCCGTCCTGCTCCATGACCTGACGAACATGCGCCAGTTCAGCATCGCTCTTGCGCGACTTGCTCAACGACGTCGGGTTGATCTGCTCGAGCAGCTTCACCTGAGCCCCGAGCCGACCAACCAGGCCACAGGTGACCCGAGCCGGATCGATCAACACAGTGCTGCCATCCTTAATCGAGGCGAGCAAGCGCCCTGCCTGGTGGTAGTCCTGCAGCTCGACACCGTCGGCCGTCAGCGCCTGACGCAGCTGGGCATCGACTTTGTTCAGGTCGACGAACAGCACCGCCTGCTGCTGACCAATCCATGCAAATGCGACGAACACCGGGTTATAGGAAACATCACTGCCACGCAGATTGAACAACCAGGCGATATCATCCAGAGTGGCAATGAAATGCCAATCGGCACCTTTGCGGCTCAAGGTGCTGCGCAGCGCGGCCAGTTTTTCCGCTCGGGTGGCTGTGGCCTGGGGCGGCAAGTGCTCGTAGATTGGAGCAGCCGGCAGCGCCGGGCGTGTCCCCCAGACCTGATCAAGCAAATCCTTGTTAGTCACCAACCGTATTCCGTTGGCCTGCAAACTCTGCTGAAGTTGCCGAGACGCGGTCAAGGACAGCACAGCGCCGTCAACGGCAACCGTCGCCTGCGGCTGAAGATTGCTGCCGAGCCAATCGAACGGGCCCGCACTACCTGGCATCAGCTTCATCAATTCTATGCCGCTGCCGGCGAGTTCGTTTGCAGCCTGCTCCCAGTAACGGCTGTCTACCCACAACCCAGCGAAGTCCGCCAGAACCACCAATGTACCCACCGAACCATGAAAACCAGACAGCCACTGACGACCCTGCCAGTGGCCCGGCAGGTACTCGGACAGGTGCGGGTCTGCCGATGGCACCAACAGCGCGTCCACGCCTTCGCTGGCCATGACCTCGCGCACACGGGCGAGACGCGTCGGCACGTTCTGCTGCAACTGGGACTGGCTATTCATGTCATGCACACTCCTGCGATAGCGACTTCATCGGCGATCAAGCCGTTGATAATGGAGCAGCCTCCCGTCACTCGCAATCGGCACAGGTAACAGATGATTAGCGTTGGCTATCAGCGACCGCGCCAACCTCACAATGCAGGCCGCCATCATTACCGCGTACCAGACTTCGCACAGCTTGGTACGCGGCGAAGTTGACACTTCTGGCCTGATGCTGCTGAAGCAGCTCGAGGAATGGCTCATCAGTGAAATAGCCGCAGGCCGCTTGCCACTGTTCACGGGTCTGCCACTGCAAATGTTGCAGGACCCGACTGCCGTCATCGCTGGCTTGAACGCTTACCCTCAGCAACGCCGGCCAGCGCGTGGCCAGTTGCTCGCTGCGCAACACCAGCGCGTTGGCCAGAGCAGCCTGACGGCTAGCCGGCACTTCATATTCGATCATTTGGGTAAACCATAGGGAATGCATCGCAGCGGCCACAGGCTATCTCCTTTATGCAGTACTTGCAGTCATCATGGCCGGCAGGGTAAAACCTCGAGTTAAGTCAAGGTCAAGGATTAATTAGCATGCCTGCCCCCCTACTAGGGAAGCCGAGCGCCAGCTCAGCGTTGGCCAATTGGCCAGCCGCAGCGGTGTCGCGGTTACCGCCCTGCACTTCTACGAAACCAAGGGGTTGATCCAAAGCAGCCGCAACGCCGGCAATCAACGCCGCTACCCGCGTGCGATGCTGCGCCGGGTGGCGGTGATCAAGATGGCCCAGCGTCTGGGCATCCCGCTAGCCACCATCGCCAAAGCGCTATCCAGCCTGCCGCTGGACCATACCCCGAATGCAGCTGACTGGCAGCGCCTGTCGGCCGGGTGGCGAGACGATCTCAGCCAGCGCATCGCAGAGTTGACTCTGCTGCGCGACCAACTGGACGGCTGCATAGGCTGCGGCTGCATGTCGCTGAAGGAGTGCCCGCTGCGCAACAATCACGATCATCTGGCGCTTGGCGGCCCTGGGCCGCATCCGTCAGAGCCGCTAACAACATTGCTGTAAGTTTCGGTATCGCACCTGCCAGGCAATTCGCATCTATAACTAGTGTTCAACCTGGCACCCGCCGCAGGAGGCAGCATGAGCAAACAAGCACTGATCGTTATCGATATCCAGAAAGACTACTTTCCAGGAGGCAAGTGGTCCCTCGACGGCGCTGATGCGGCCGCCGACAACGCAGCGTTGCTGCTCAATGCAGCGCGCAAGCGCGGCGACCTGATCGTGCATGTTCGCCATGAATTTGCCAGCGCCGACGCGCCATTCTTTGCGCCGGGCTCAGCCGGAGCCGAAATTCACCCCAAGGCTGCTCCCCTCGGTGATGAGCCGTTGCTGCTCAAACAACAGGTCAATGCCTTCCAGGAGACCGGCCTGAAAGAACTGCTTGATGAGCATGCAGTGCAAGCCATGACGATTGTCGGCAGCATGAGCCACATGTGCATCGATGCTGCAGTGCGCGCTGCCGCCGATTTTGGCTACAGCGTCACAGTCGCCCATGATGCGTGCGCCACACGAGCGCTGGAATTCAATGGCCAGGAAGTGCCAGCCGCTCAGGTGCATGCAGCGTTCATGGCCTCACTGGCATTCGCTTACGCAACGGTGCAAAACACTGAAGAATGCCTGGCGACCTACCAGCAGTGAGCTTCAGATCACCACATTGCGCACGAACCGCACGGGCAGCTCGCCGTCATTGCGATAGGCATAGCGGCGGTTGCTGGCAAAGATGTGGAACTGACCCGTCGCCAACTGCTGGGCCTGACCTTCGATAATCAGCGTCAAGCAACCCTCGGCGATGTAGATCTGCTCGCTCCAGCCTTCGGCATCTGCCTCGCTGGCGTAGGATTCGCCAGGGGCCAGCGTCCACTCCCATAACTCCACCTCGCGCCGCGCCGGGCTACTCCCCAGTAACAAGGCTTTGCTGCCGGGATGCTCGCCGGCCCATGCCAGCTCTTCAATACGGCTCGGATCGCGCTGCTCCGGAGCCTGAATCAACTGGCTGAACGCGACTCCCAAGGCCTCGGCGATCAAGTCCAGGGTGGTCAGGCTGACGTTCTTCTCACCACCTTCGATGGCTACCAGCATGCGCCGACTGACTCCGGAGCGCTCGGCCAGGGCACTCTGGCTGAGACCCGCCGCGCCACGCAATTGGCGAATGTTCTGACTGACGTGCTGAAGCACGGAAGCGCGGTGCGTCGAGGATTTGTGCACTATATTGCTCATCGGTATGCCTTGCGCAGTATACTGCCCACTTTGCGGCGATTGTGCGCCGCCCCTGTCGAGCGTGCAACCATGAACCAAGCCCCCAGTCAGTCCAAGACCACTGTCAGTTTCCGCCTGAGCAAGGCAGAGCTGGTGCTAGTGTTCATTACCATGCTGTGGGGCGGCACTTTTCTCATCGTGCACAACGTCATGAGCGTCAGCGGCCCGATGTTCTTTGTCGGCCTGCGCTTCGCTGCGGCAGCCGTGTTCGTGGGCCTGGTCTCAGCAAGAGCATTGGCGGGCCTGACCATGCTCGAACTCAAGGCCGGCGTTTTGATCGGCATCACCATCATGCTCGGTTACGGTTTGCAGACGATGGGCCTGCAGACGATCAACAGCAGCCAGTCGGCATTCATCACCGCGCTCTACGTACCGTTCGTACCACTATTGCAGTGGCTGGTGCTGGGCAGACGCCCCGGTTTGATGCCAAGCATCGGCATTTGCCTGGCATTTGTCGGCCTGATGCTGCTCGCCGGCCCCAGCAGTGCGGGCCTGCACTTCAGTGAAGGCGAACTGCTGACTTTGGTCAGCGCCGTGGCAATCGCCGCAGAGATCATTCTGATCAGCCGCTATGCCGGCCAGGTCGATGTACGCAGGGTGACGGTGGTGCAATTGGCCACTGCCTCGCTGCTGTCATTTGCGATGATCCTGCCGACCAGAGAATCATTGCCTGATTTTTCCTGGCTACTGCTGGCCAGCGCCCTCGGCCTTGGCCTGATGAGCGCAATCATTCAGGTGGCCATGAACTGGGCGCAAAAATCGGTTTCGCCCACTCGTGCAACCCTGATCTATGCGGGCGAACCGGTGTGGGCGGGCGTAGTCGGGCGCCTCGCCGGCGAGCGTCTGCCCGGGATGGCCTTGCTTGGCGGGTTGCTGATCGTGATCGCCGTGGTCGTCAGCGAACTGAAGATCCGCCGCAGTGATCGTTCTCAGCAGGCAAATAACGCGCCAGTGGACGGCGAAACCAGCCAGTAACCGAGAAAAGAACAGCTATGCTTTGTAAAAAGCTGTTATAAAAAAACTGCTTGTCACACCCCATTTGTAGGATTCTGGCACAGCTTGCGTGTTGGTGATCAACCGTTCGGCACGTATTATCCTTACCAAACTCCTCCAGATTAGGTCGCTATGTCATTGATAGTGCTATTGCTTCTGCCCTTCGTTGGCAGTTGCCTGGCGGCCGTCCTGCCGCACAACGCTAGGAACGCCGAGTCGATTCTCGCCGGGCTGGTGGCCCTCATCGGCACGGTTCAGGTAGCGCTGCTCTACCCTCAGATCGCTCACGGCGGAGTAATCCGCGAGGAGTTTCTGTGGCTGCCAAGCCTGGGCTTGAATCTGGTGCTGCGCATGGACGGCTTCGCCTGGCTGTTCTCGCTGCTGGTACTGGGCATAGGCACGCTGGTGTCGCTATATGCGCGCTACTACATGTCGCCGCAAGACCCGGTGCCGCGCTTCTTCGCGTTTTTCCTGGCGTTCATGGGCGCAATGCTCGGGCTGGTGATTTCCGGCAATCTGATCCAGCTGGTGTTCTTCTGGGAACTGACCAGTCTGTTCTCGTTCCTGCTGATCGGTTACTGGCACCACCGCGCTGATGCACGCCGCGGCGCTTATATGGCGCTGATGGTGACCGGCGCCGGGGGCCTGTGCCTGCTAGTGGGTGCCCTGCTGCTCGGCCATGTGGTCGGCAGCTATGACCTGGACAAAGTGCTCGCTGCCGGGGAAACCGTGCGCCAGCATGCGCTGTATCCGGTATTGCTGCCGCTGATACTGATTGGCGCGCTGAGCAAGAGTGCGCAGTTTCCATTCCAGTTCTGGCTGCCCCACGCCATGGCGGCGCCGACTCCGGTTTCGGCGTATCTGCACTCGGCAACCATGGTCAAGGCAGGCGTGTTCCTCATGGCTCGGCTGTGGCCAACTCTGGCTGGCACCGAGGAATGGTTCTGGATTGTCGGCGGCGCGGGTGCCATTACCCTGCTTCTGGGCGCCTTCGCAGCGATGTTTCAAAATGACCTCAAGGGCCTGCTTGCCTACTCGACCATCAGTCACCTGGGCCTGATCACCTTGCTGCTCGGCCTGAACAGCCCGCTGGCGGCGGTCGCAGCAGTGTTCCACATCCTCAACCACGCGACCTTCAAGGCGTCGCTGTTCATGGCCGCGGGCATCATCGACCATGAGAGCGGAACGCGCGATATCCGCCGTCTCAGCGGGCTGATGCGGCTGATCCCTTACACCGCGACCCTGGCCATGGTTGCCAGTGCGTCGATGGCCGGCGTGCCATTGATGAACGGCTTCTTGTCCAAGGAAATGTTCTTCGCCGAAACGGTGTTCATTTCCTCTACCGCCTGGGTTGAAGCCACGCTGCCAGTCATCGCCACCCTGGCGGGCACCTTCAGCGTTGCCTACGCCCTGCGCTTTACCGTAGACGTATTCTTCGGCCCACCTGCCCAGGACCTGCCGCATACCCCACACGAACCACCGCGCTGGATGCGGGCACCGGTCGAGCTGCTGGTGCTGACCTGCCTGGTGGTGGGGATCTTCCCGGCCCAATCGGTCGGCCCCCTGCTCGCCGCAGCGGCGCTACCGGTGGTCGGCGGCACGCTGCCCGAGTACAGCCTGGCCATCTGGCACGGCTGGAATGCGCCACTGATCATGAGCCTGGTGGCCATGTGCGGTGGCGTGGTGCTGTACCTGCTGTTGCGCAAGCAACTGCGCCTAGGCAGGTTTCCGTATCCGCCACTGATCGAACGCTTCAATGGCAAGCGCCTGTTCGAACATGGGCTGGTCCGGTTGATGCTGATCGCGCGTCACGTGGAGGCAGCGTTGACTACCCGACGCTTGCAGAAACAACTGTTCATGCTCGTGCTGGCGGCGTTTATCGCTGGCCTGACGCCGCTGCTGTATAGCGGCCTGAGCTGGGGTGATCGACCCAAGATACCTGGCTCCGGGGTGTTTGTAGCCTTGTGGCTGATTGCTATTGCCTGCGCCATCGGGGCTGCCTGGCAGGCCAAATATCATCGTCTGGCGGCACTGACCATGGTCAGCGTCTGCGGCCTGATGACCTGCATCACCTTTGTCTGGTTCTCCGCGCCTGACCTGGCCCTGACTCAGCTGGCGGTTGAAGTCGTTACCACGGTACTGATCCTGCTCGGTCTGCGCTGGCTGCCACGCCGTATCGAAGGTGTCTCACCTCTGCCCGGCAGTCTGGAACGAGCACGCTTGCGCCGCCTGCGTGACCTGCTGTTGGCCGTGTTGGTCGGTGGCGGAATGGCTCTGCTGTCCTACTCGATGCTGACCCGGCCTACGCCCAACGATATCTCCTCGTTCTACTTGAGCCGTGCACTACCCCAGGGCGGCGGGACCAATGTGGTCAACGTGATGCTGGTGGACTTCCGCGGCTTCGATACCCTCGGCGAGATCACCGTGCTGGTTGCCGTGGCGTTGACCGTATTCGCCCTGCTGCGCCGCTTCCGCCCACCCAAGGAAAGCATGCAACTGCCGGCGCAGCAGCGCCAGCTGGCCCCGGATGTGGTTACCGACCTGATCAATCCGCGGCATGCCACCGACACGGCAATGGGCTTCATGATGGTGCCCGCGGCGTTGGTGCGGCTGTTGCTGCCGGTGGCCCTGATGGTGTCGATGTACCTGTTCATGCGCGGTCACAACCAACCTGGGGGTGGCTTCGTCGCCGGCCTGGTGATGTCGGTGGCGTTCATCCTGCAGTACATGGTGGCGGGCACCCAATGGGTGGAGGCGCAGATGAGCCTGCGGCCGCTGCGCTGGATGGGTACCGGCCTGCTCTGCGCAACGCTTACCGGCGCTGGCGCGATGCTGCTGGGTTATCCGTTCCTGACCACCCATACCGCGCACCTGCACCTGCCGTTGCTGGGTGACGTGCACGTGGCCAGTGCACTGTTCTTCGACATCGGCGTTTACAGCGTGGTGGTAGGTTCGACCTTGCTGATTCTGACGGCCTTGGCCCACCAATCAGTGCGCGCCTATCGCCCAGGCAGCGCACAGAAATCCAGCCAGACAGGAGCCGCCTGATGGAAGAAGTAATTGCAGTAGCCATCGGTGTCTTGGCCGCGTCCGGGGTCTGGCTGATCCTGCGGCCACGTACCTATCAGGTGATCATGGGGCTGTGCCTGCTGTCCTACGGGGTCAACCTGTTCATCTTCAGCATGGGCAGCCTGTTCATCGGCAAAGAGCCGATCATCAAGGAAGGCGTGACGCAAGACTTGCTGCACTACACAGACCCATTGCCACAAGCATTGGTGTTGACCGCGATCGTCATCAGCTTTGCCATGACCGCGTTGTTCCTGGTTGTGCTGCTGGCCTCGCGCGGGCTGACCGGCACTGACCACGTCGATGGCCGGGAGCGTGAAGAATGAGCTGGATGAATCAATTGATCGTCGCACCAATCCTGTTGCCGCTGGTGACAGCGGCGATAATGTTGCTGCTGGGTGAGAAACATCGCCGGATCAAGGCCCACCTCAACCTGCTGTCGAGCATCATCGGCCTGGCGATTGCGCTGACCCTGCTGAACTGGGTGCGCAGCCAAGGCCAAGCCGAGTCGATCGGTGTCTATTTGCCCGGTAACTGGTCAGCCCCATTTGGCATCGTGCTGGTGGTCGACCACCTCTCGGCATTGATGCTAAGCCTGACCGGCGTGATCGGCGTCAGCGCCCTGCTGTTCGCCCGGGCGCGCTGGGACGGCGCCGGGGCGAGTTTTCATGCGTTGTTCCAGATCCAGCTGATGGGCCTGTACGGCGCATTCCTCACCGCCGACCTGTTCAACCTGTTCGTCTTCTTCGAGGTGCTGCTGGCAGCGTCGTATGGCCTGCTCCTGCACGGTTCAGGTCGCGCTCGAGTCAAAGCCGGCTTGCACTACATCGCCATCAACCTGTTCGCCTCTTCGCTGTTTCTGGTCGGTGCAGCCATGCTCTATGGCGTCACCGGCACGCTGAACATGGCCGACCTGGCCTTGAAGATCCCGCTGGTACCTGAGGCTGATCGTGGCCTGCTGCACGCCGGCGCAGCCATTCTGGCGATGGCCTTCCTGGCCAAGGCAGGGATCTGGCCGCTGAATTTCTGGCTGGTACCGGCCTACTCCTCGGCGAGCGCACCGGTTGCCGCGCTATTCGCAATCATGACCAAGGTCGGCCTGTACGCCGTGCTGCGGCTGTGGACGTTGCTATTTTCCGGGCAAGCCGGCGCATCGGCGCACTTTGGCGGCGAATGGCTGGTCTACGGCGGCCTGGCAACCCTGGCGGTCGCCGCCGTGTCGATTCTGGCCGCACAGCGCCTGGAGCGCATGGCAGCGCTGAGCATTCTCGTTTCAGCCGGCACCTTGATGGCAGCGATAGGTTTCGGCCAGCCAATTCTGACCGGCAGCGCGCTGTTCTATTTGGTCAGCTCGACCCTGGCCCTGTGCGCGTTGTTCCTGCTGGCGGAATTGATCGAGCGCTCGCGCTCGGCCAACGAGACGCCGCTGGATGATGACGAAGGCCTGTCGCCGCCTCTGCTGGAGTCTCTGCATCCACCCAAGGGCATCAACCTGGACGATCAGCAGAAGGCGGTAATCGGTCAGATCATTCCGTGGACCATGGCATTCCTGGGTTTGAGCTTTATTGCCTGCGCGCTGTTGATCATCGGCATGCCGCCGCTGTCGGGCTTTATCGGCAAGCTGAGCCTGATCAGCGCGCTGTTCAACCCGCTGGGCTTGGGCGTTGCGCCGGAGCAGCCACTGTCGGCGGCAGGCTGGTGCCTGGTCGCGTTATTGGTGCTTTCCGGCATGGCGTCACTGATCGCCTTTGGCCGGGTTGGCATCCAGCGCTTCTGGAAGCCCGAAGAGCGCCCTTCGCCGCTGCTGCGCCGCTACGAGTGCCTGCCGATCGCTATTCTGCTCGGCCTGTGCCTGTTCCTAAGCGTCAGGGCCGAACCGCTGCTGCGCTATACCCAGGACACCGCTGCAAGCCTGCAGGCACCGCAAGCCTACATCGAGGCAGTCATGAGCTCGATGCCGATTCCTGGCCCAACCTCCTTCAACACCGAGGTGCAGCCATGAACCGTCTGTTACCCGCTCCGCTGCTGTCCATTGCGCTGTTCGCGTTGTGGCTGTTGCTGAATCTCTCGGTCAGCCCAGGCAATCTTCTGCTCGGCGCCTTGCTGGCGATTCTCGCGCCCATCCTGCTGGCCCCACTGCGCCCGCAACATGCGCACGTGAAACGGCCGTGGGTGGTTGCCAAACTGATCGGCCGTGTTGGCCTGGATGTCATCACCTCCAACCTGCACGTTGCCCGCAGCGTACTGTCGGCAAAGCGCCGGCCGCCACGATCGGCATTCGTCCACATTCCACTGGCACTGCGCGATGTACACGGCCTGGCCGCTCTGTCGATGATCACTACGGTGGTGCCCGGCACGGTCTGGTCAGAACTTGCCCTGGACCGCAGCATGCTGCTGCTGCACGTGTTCGATCTGCGTGATGAGGCGCAGTTCATCGAACACTTCAAGCACACCTATGAACGCCCGCTGATGGAGATATTCGAATGACAGGCCTGCTCGCCAACGCCATTCTCGCCAGCTTGTTCATCTTCACCATCGCCATGGCGCTGGCCTTGATCAGGTTGTTCCGCGGCCCTTCCGCTCAGGACCGGGTCCTGGCGCTGGATTACCTGTACATCCTGGCCATGTTGATGATGCTCGTACTGGGCATTCGCTATGCCAGCGATACCTATTTCGAAGGCGCACTGCTGATTGCCTTGTTCGGCTTCGTAGGCTCATTCGCCCTGGCCAAATTCCTCCTGCGCGGTGAGGTAATAGAATGACCGAAGCTCTACAACTGCCGTTCTGGCTCGAACTCACGACCGCAGCATTACTGCTGACAGGCAGCCTGTTCGCGCTGATTGGTGCGATCGGCCTGGTGCGGCTGAAAGACTACTTCCAACGCATGCACCCGCCTGCACTGGCTTCAACTATCGGCACCTGGTGCGTGAGCCTGGCATCGATCCTGTATTTTTCATGGTTGAAGCAGGGGCCAATCGTGCATGCCTGGCTGATCCCAATTCTGCTGTCGATAACCGTGCCGGTTACCACCTTGCTACTGGCCCGCGCAGCGCTGTTTCGTAAACGTGCGGCAGGCGAAGACGTACCTGCTGAAATCAGCGGCGGCAATAACCAGGGCAATTGAGATACCCGCCAAGCCAGCCTGGGCTTAGCGATTCAAGCGCTGCAGTTCGCGCCGGACCATTGCAGCCAAGGGCGCGGGCGTAATCTCATACAACTGGCCGGCAACCCAACTCAGCCAGGCGCTGCCCATCACTGCGCGCTGGGCCAGCAGCCGCTCGGCATGCGCCTGCGCCTGTGATTCGAACTGGCGGTGAAACTCCGCCCGTCCCTGGGCAGACAAGCTATCGTCACTCACTCACTGGCCTTGAATGTGGTCAGCTCGCCCTTGCGCCACTTGGCGACCTTGCCGGTCACAGCCTTGAGCAGCTTGCCCAGGCCTTCCTGCACTTGTTGCTGGGCGGCAAAGACCAACATCACGCCCTGGCCGTTACGAAACACGATGCCCTCACCTTCCGCCACCTTGACGAAGGCATAGTCGCCGCCGTAGATATTCAGCTTGATCTCGCGAAAACGCAGCTCCAGCTTGCCACCTTCGCGACTGGGCAGAACTGCGGCGCGGAAGTGATCGCCTACCTTCAGCTCAAGCCGCTGTTTGTCATCCACCACCAATGAGCTGTCGGTGTCGATTTCGGCCATGTACAAACCGTCGGGGCTTTGCTCGGTGACATAAACGAAACGCCCGTGAAACAACTGGGCCAACTTGCCACGCAAGTCGCCCAATGCAAATAACGCATGGGTATCAAGAGTACTGACTGCCAATCTCAAATCCTCAAACAGGGTTACAAGCGCCACACCCGAATTGATCGGCGGCGCAGCCATTTCAGATCGCTGCTGAAAGACTAATGAAATAGAGCACGAGCGGCCCGTACATAACGACTACGCAGCAGGCAGGATTTTTAACCCCCGCTGTGCCAGCCAGATCCGCACACCACATTTCGGCAATTTTCCCACAACGCAGGCGTAAATGCTGACTTCAACACTGCCGGTAGACATGCAATAGATAGCGACAGGTCCCAGGCCTGACGGCCCAAGGCAACCCTCTGCGCGTTACACGGGAGAAATATGCACGAAAATACTGAAATCCGTCGAGGCCCAAGCGACATTTATTGCCTGACCAGCGCTGCAGACCGACCCAGATTTCGGGTCGTGGCTGCCGGCATCGCCTTTTTTCACGTAACCGACAGCGCTACCGGCCGGGTAAGAGGTTTTCGGCGCCGGCACAGCGATGCGTGTGAACTGGCGCGCTTTCTGGAGAGCTGAAAAGGCTTTCAGGCTGCCTGTGTTCGGCCGAGCTGGGCCTGCCAGGCAGCTCGACATTCCAGCGCCTCACGGCGACTGGCAAACGCGGTACCACGACGTTCGCCATTCACCAGCACGACCCAGCAGACCCGCAGGCCACGCGCCTGCAATGCTGCCGGCACACCGGAGCCGATCATCACTGCGACATCGATCTGGCTATTCATCATCCCCTCCGGAATTTAATTAGCAACCTAACGATGTAGCCATAATACGCATCAACCGAAACTACAAACAGCGCGGCCCTGGTACATCTGTATTGCATCAGCGGCAATAAACTCCGCTCAGTTCAGATCAGGCTCGGGCTTGTAGCCCAGACGCAGGCCGCCCCAGTGTCTACCGTTGATGAACAGCGGCACCGACAGGTCATGCATGAGTTCACCGGTATCGCGGCTGTAGGTTTGCAACAGCAACCGCTGCTGATGGTTGCCACAGCGGATACCGGTGCGGTCGTCGAACTTGCGCTTGCTGCGGTTGTGCGCGGTGTCATGCAGCGGGTCGCCGGTCAAGGGCAGGTTGAACGCCGCGTTGTGCGTCGGTACATAGCCCTCGCCAGTGCAGGCAATCGCGTAGACCAGCCCCTCATGCTGGGCCAGCAGCGGCTCCTGCAATTGCGGCAGCACCGCATCAGTGTACTGGTCAAAGCGGGTGGTGAAGCGCGGCGGCTGCATGCTCGGGATGGGTTGGTAGCGCCGGTCGAACAGCGCTTCTTCGCTAATCAGACCTTGCTCGATATCCTGCTCAAAGCGGGCAGCGATACTCCGCGCGCCCTGCTCGGCAAGCGCAAAAATGCGCTGGTGATAGTCATCCAGGCCAACTTCGGCCAGCCGCTCGCTAAGCGCCTCCGCTTGTCGTTCCATATGCACCGCTGCCTGGGCAAGACTGCGCGTTTGCCCATCGCTGAGCTCCAGATCAGTGCGCACCTGCCCAACCGCCTGGAACAGGTTATCCAGTTGTTGCTGGTTGATCTGGGTGCCCTCGGCGATCTCGTCAACCTGCAGCTCCACAGAGGCCGCCAGCTTGGCGATCAAGGTCAATTGCTCGCCTGTTTGCTCGACCTGAACCAGGTCAGCACTCAAATCCCCGGCCAGACTACGAATCTGCTCGACCACCTCAGCGGTGCGGGCCTGAATATCGGCGACCATCGCACCCACTTCGCCGGTAGCGGCTGCGGTTCGCCCGGCCAGGCCGCGCACTTCATCGGCAACCACTGCAAAACCACGCCCGTGCTCGCCTGCCCTGGCCGCCTCGATCGCCGCGTTGAGCGCGAGCAGGTTGGTCTGGCTGGCGATGGCCTGGATCACCAAGGTGACCCGAGCGATATCTTCGCTGCGCTGGTGCAGGGCTTCGATCAACTCGCGGCTGGCCGTGGCCCGGGCGCTTAACTGGTGCATGCGCTGGATCGACTCGGCCAGTACCTGCTGCCCTGCCGCGCTGCTGGAATGTGCTGAACGGGCCGCCTGCAACGCCTGCTGGCTGAGCTGAGAGGTGGCTTTCTCGGTACCGATCATGATCTGTGCACTGTCAACGATCTGATCGGCGGCGCCCAGCTGTGACTGCAACCGAGTGGCCAACTGTTGTACCGAAAAAGCCATGGAGGCGGCAGACAAGGCGTTACGGCTGGTGCTGCGCGCCAGGGTTTGGGTCAGCTCATTGTGCGCCGGTGAAGACGGCGCGACGTTTCCTGGCTGGGCTGCCTTGCGGCGCCAGCCCGGTAACCAGAGCACCAACAATGCCAGCGGCAGGGCCAGATAGAACGCCAACTGAGCAAACGCCATGGCGGCCAGCACGGCAGCCAGCGCTGCCCCCTGCAACACGGCAATTCCTGGCAGGACCGGGCGTTTTGCGGGTTGCGGCATGTCACAGGTGGGCACAGATCCGTCACGCATCATGTTGAGGGTCCATCCGCTAGGGCATTATTGCCCCCCATTAAACGCCACTATAACGCCACTATCTATACTTCCTTCGGCTTAACGAGCACAGACTTGATGCAGAGCAACCATCAAGGCGCCCCGCAACCATAGTAGCGCCGAACAAATGCAAAAAGCCCCAGGGATCGCTCCGTGGGGCCATGCATGCTGCGATCGATCAGATCTGGCGCTGGTGGCGACCGATCTGTTCGTGGCGCTCTTGCGCTTCGATGCAGTACTTGGTGGTCGGGCTGATCAGCAGACGCTGCAGGCCAATCGCCTCGCCGCTGTCTTCGCACCAGCCAAAATCACCGTCGCCAATACGACCGAGGGCCATCTCCAGCTGCGGCAGCAGGCGCTGATCGCGCTCGATACCGTTGACTAGCCAGTGACGCTCTTCCTCGACCGACGCCACGTCGGCAGGATCCGAAGGGGTATCCAGGCTCTCGATGGTGATGCGGCTCTGTTCGATGCGCTCGTGGGTTTCTACCTTCATCGCTTGCAGCAGCTGGGTGAAGAACTCCAGCTGAGCAGCGTTCATGTAGTCATCGGCCGACATGGCCAGCAACTGTTCCTTGGTCATCGATTTCTCTATGAAAAAATGTGCATTGGGCGATTCGGGTGTCGCTCAGGCCAGTGCCTGCGCAACAGAATTCTTCAAGCGCCAACCGGCACTCTTTTACAGGGGGCGGCAGTCTAAGGCGCCAAGGCGCAACGGGCAACAGGGATTACCGGGCAATTGTCTGAAATGATGTACAAGGTGCACTAGTATCCCCTGCTCCAGCCACAGTCACTGTGCCAGCAATTGGCTGAGCACAGCGCGCAGCTTGCCTGGCTTGACCGGTTTGTTCAGCAGCGGTGCCTTCAGCCGCTGCATGGCCCTCCGGCTCTGCTCGCTGCGATCAGCCGTAATCATCACCGCCGGAATCGTGCAGGCAAAGTGCGCCCTGAGGTCGCGAACAACATGGCAACCCGTCAGGCCTTGATCAAGGTGAAAATCCGCCAGCACCAGTTCCGGTGGCCGCCCCTGCAGGACTTGCAGCGATTCATGCAGATCCCCTGCGGTCAACACCTCGCAGCCCCACTGGCCGAGCAGTGCCGCCATGCTCTGGCGGATACTCAGCTCGTTGTCCAGCACCAGCAGGCGCCGCCCAGGCAAAGGGTCGCCGACACTAGCCTGCGTAATCGGCAGGCTCGCTGGCGCCGGCTCCTGACTGGAGATAGGCACCTCGATGCTGAACACCGAACCGCGGTCCGGCCAGGAACGTACGCCGATCTTGCACTCAAGGATACGTGCGATCCGCTCGACGATTGCCAGCCCCAGCCCGACACCTTTGCGGTCGGCAGCCCGGCCGACATCCAGCTGGTTGAATTCGAGAAAGATTGACTGCAAGCGCTCGGCGGCGATGCCACGGCCGCTGTCCCAGACTTCGATGCTCAGCTTGTCACCGCGCCGCCGCCAGCCCAGCAGCACCCGCCCCTGCTCGGTGTAACGGCAGGCATTGCTGAGAAAGTTGCGCAGTATCCGCGTCAGCAGGCGCAAATCGGTGCGTATCACCGGCGGACCACCACGCACCCGCAGCGACAGCCCGGCAGCCTCGGCAACCGGCTGAAACTCCGACTCCAGCGGTAACAGCAGATCATCAAGTCGATAACAGTCGAAATCGGGCTGGATGGTCGCGTGATCCAGGCGGGAGATATCCAGCAGGTCGCTGAGCAAGTCTTCAGCGCCTTCCAGTGCCTGGTGCGCACGCTCGACCAGCAGGCCTTCGGCTGCAGCCAGGTCGCGTTCGCGCAAGGTCGAAATCAACAACCTGGCGGCATTCAACGGCTGCAGCAAATCGTGGCTGGCCGCAGCAAGATACTTGTCCTTGCTCAGGTTGGCAGCCTGCGCGGCGTCGCGCGCCTCGATCAGCTCATTGGTGCGCTCGGCAACCCGCTGTTCAAGCTGGTCATTGAGCTGCTGCAGGCGTGCCTGAGCCTGCTTGCGCTCGGTGATATCCGCCACGAAACCTTCGACCACGCCGGGTTCGTCCGGACGCGACAGCAGGTTCATGAGTACATCGACGCTGCTGCCATCACGGCGGCGCAGGCGGGTCTCATAGGCCAGCAAAGCGCGCTCGCGCTGGAGGGTGGCGACGATCTCGGCCAACTCATCGGTGCCCCGATCGAACAGCAAGCTGGCCAGATCGCTGCGCGAGAACAGCAACGCCTGCGCGTGGTCGTAGCCGAGCATGCGCGCCAGCGCCGGATTGGCTGCGCGCATGCCGTCTTCCAGGCTGGCCTGAAAGATGCCGTGCACGGCGTGCTCGAACAGCCAGGTGTAGCGATTGCGCTCCGCCTCGAGCTCTTCCAGGCGCACCGCCAGCTCAGGGTAGTGGCTCTTGCGCACCGTGTGGTTGGACAACCCCAATAATCCGGCCAGGGCATCGGCGCCTGGCTCAGAGGGCCTCGCCATAGACCACCTCGACATCTCGCAGGCTCGAGCTGCGCGGGTTGGTCAGAATGCACGGATCGCCCATCGCATGGCGCGACAGGAACGGGATATCGCTGCTGCCGACGCCATGCAGGCCAAGGGTTTCGTGAAACCCCACCGCATGCTTCAACGCGATCAGGTGATCGACCAGACGCTTGCGCACCTGTTCATGATTGAGCCCACGACAATCAATCCCCAGCGTCTGCGCAATCATTTTGAAGCGCTCTGGCGCCGCACTGTAATTGAACGCCACCACATGCTCGACCAGCACCGCATTGCATAACCCATGGGGCAGGTCGAGAAACCCGCCAAGGCTGTGCGACATGGCGTGCACGGCGCCAAGAATGGCATTGGAAAACGCCAGCCCCGCCTGCATGCTGCCGAGCATGACCTTTTCGCGCAGGACAATATCGTTGGGGCTGGCGATCATCTGTACCAGATTGCCGTTGATCAGGCGCATCGCCTCCAGCGCATGTGGGTCGGTCAGCGGGCCATGGCCGGTCGACACGAACGCCTCGATGGCATGCACCAAGGCGTCAATGCCGGTGCAGGCGGATAAAAACGGGTCCATGCTCAGGGTTGTTTCCGGATCGATCAACGACACGTCTGGCACCACAGCCTTGCTGACGATGGAAAACTTCATCCGTTGCTGCTGGTTGGAAATGATCACGAACTGCGACACATCCGCTGAGGTGCCTGCTGTTGTAGGGATCAAAATAAGCGGCGGGCTCGGCACGCGAATGGTGTCGACCCCTTCGAATTCGAGGATATGCCGGCCATGGGCGACGACGATGCCGATGCCCTTGGCGCAGTCCATAGGGCTGCCGCCACCGACGGCGACGATCACGTCGCACTGTTCGCTGCGGTAGCGCTCGGCGCCGGCCATGACTTCTTCAACGCGAGGATTGGGCGAGACATCGGTAAGCAGGCAGTAGTCGATACCCTGCCCCTGAAGACTGGCCTCGACGTCGGCGACCCAGCCGGCAGCCAGCACGCCGGGGTCACTGACCAGCAGTACCTTGCGCGCGCCGAAGGTCCGCGCATAGTTGGCAACGTGATGCCTGCAGCCGGCACCAAAAATGATTTCCGGGGAAACGAACTTGCGCAACTGGCTCGGATTCGCGCTCATGCAACGCCTATTGTTCTTTTTGAAGGTGAAGCTCAGCCTAAAGCATCCTGAAGGGTTTGCAATCGGATCGGCGCGCCCTCGCAGCGGCCTGCTATCGCGGAAAGGGCCGCGTAGCGGCCCCAGAAGATTCAGCGGTTGGCGAAATACATCGTGACTTCAAAACCAATACGCAGATCAGTGAACGCGGGCTTTTTCCACATGGGTTCATCCTCTTCTGGCACCACAGGATTGCGGTGCGTCTATTGATACACCGTTTCCGGTGTAATGCCATTGCTACTTTAGAACCGGTTGTTACCGCAGGCTCAGAAGAACCCGAGCGGGTTGATGTCGTAGCTGACCAGCAGGTTCTTGGTCTGCTGATAGTGGTCGAGCATCATCTTGTGCGTTTCGCGGCCCACGCCAGACTTCTTGTAGCCACCGAACGCCGCATGCGCTGGATACAGGTGGTAGCAGTTGGTCCAGACTCGCCCAGCCTTGATCCCGCGGCCCATGCGATAGGCGCGGTTGATATCACGCGTCCAGACCCCGGCGCCCAGGCCGAACTCGGTATCGTTGGCAATTGCCAGAGCCTCGGCCTCATCCTTGAAGGTGGTCACGCTGACTACCGGGCCGAAGATTTCCTCCTGGAACACGCGCATGCCGTTGTGGCCCTTGAGCAGGGTCGGCTGCAGGTAGTAACCGCCAGCGAGCTCACCTTCAAGCCGCTCGACCTGACCGCCGGTGAGCAGCTCGGCGCCTTCCTGCTCGGCAACTTCGAGGTAGGTAAGAATCCGGTCAAACTGTTGCTGCGAAGCCTGCGCGCCGACCATGGTCTCGGTGTCGAGCGGGTTGCCACGCTTGATCTTGCGGATCTTCTCCAGCACTACCTGCATGAACTGCGGATAGATCGATTCCTGCACCAGCGCCCGCGATGGGCAGGTGCACACTTCGCCCTGGTTGAAGAACGCCAGCACCAGCCCTTCGGCGGCTTTTTCGATAAAGGCCGGTTCGGCCTGGAGAATATCTTCGAAGAAGATGTTCGGCGACTTGCCACCCAGTTCCACAGTGGACGGAATGATGTTCTCGGCAGCGCACTTCATGATGTGCGAGCCCACCGGGGTGGAACCGGTAAAGGCGATCTTGGCGATGCGTTTGCTGGTGGCCAGCGCCTCGCCCGCTTCGCGGCCATAGCCGTGGACGATATTGAGCACACCGGCGGGCAGCAGATCGCCTACCAGCTCTGCAAGCAGAGTGATCGATTGAGGCGTCTGCTCGGCAGGCTTGAGGATTACGCAGTTACCGGCAGCCAGCGCCGGTGCGAGTTTCCAGGCGGCCATCAGCAGCGGGAAGTTCCACGGAATGATCTGCCCGACCACCCCCAACGGCTCATGCAGGTGGTAGGCCACGGTGTTCTGGTTGATCTCGGCCGCGCCGCCTTCCTGAGCTCGGATGCACCCGGCGAAGTAGCGGAAATGGTCGGCGGCCAACGGCACATCGGCGTTGAGCGTTTCGCGGATTGGCTTGCCGTTGTCCCAGCTCTCGGTGATCGCCAGCTGTTCGAGGTGCGCTTCGATGCGGTCGGCGATCTTCAGCAGAATCAACGCACGGTCCTGTACCGACGTATGCCCCCAAGACTCGGCTACTGCGTGCGCTGCATCCAGTGCAGCGTCGATGTCCTCGGCGCCTGAGCGCGGGAATTCGGCAATCGGCTGGCCATTGACTGGCGAGGTGTTGGTGAAGTACTCGCCCTTGATCGGCGGCACGAACTGACCGTTGATGTAGTTGCCGTAGCGCAGCTTGAACTGCACCAGGGCTCCGGCGGTGCCGGGAGCGGCGTAAATCATGAAAGCCTCGACTGTCCATGGCCCGTCGGCGCGACAGGCAATGAGCCGATACTAGGCAGTGCGAAGGCCTGCTTGAATGATGCGAAGGGCCAAACGCTGTGCTTCCTTGGTCGCAGGTCGGCGGCGGATCCTTGGTACTGAGTGGGAGCGGTTGCAGGCATGCGCCGTGCCTGCGACCGCGCGCCGTTTTCAGGCGTCCTTGAACTGCGCCTCGCGCTTGCCGATAAACGCGGCCATGCCTTCTTTCTGGTCGTGAGTCGCAAAGGCTGCATGGAACACCCGACGCTCGAAGCGCACACCTTCGCTGAGGGTGACTTCAAAGGCACGGTTGACGCTCTCCTTGACCATCATGCTGATCGGGATCGACTTGGCGGCGATGCTTGCCGCCACCTTCAAGGCTTCTTCAAGCAACTCGGCCTGAGGGATGACGCGTGCCACCAGCCCTGCGCGTTCAGCTTCCTCGGCGCCCATCAAGCGACCGCTCAGACACAGTTCCATGGCTTTGGCCTTGCCCACGGCGCGGGTCAGGCGTTGGGTGCCACCCATGCCCGGCAACACGCCGAGGTTGACTTCTGGCTGACCGAACTTGGCGTTGTCGGCGGCGAGAATGAAGTCGCACATCATCGCCAGCTCACAGCCACCGCCCAGGGCAAAACCAGACACCGCGGCGATGATCGGCTTGCGCCGGTTGGCGATCCGATCGGACTCGCTGAACAGATCGTCAAGGTAGATCTGCGGGTAGCTGAGCTCGGCCATTTCCTTGATGTCGGCACCCGCAGCAAAGGCCTTGGCTGAACCGGTGAGGACCACGCAGCCGATCTGTGGGTCTTGCTCCAACTGGTCCAGCGCCTGGTTGATCTCGGCGATGATCTGCGCGTTAAGGGCGTTCAGCGCCTGCGGCCGGTTAAGGGTGATCAGGCCGACCTTGCCGTGGATGTCCAGCAGTATGGTTTCGAATGCCATGCAGGTTGCTCCTTCAAAGGTTGCGCGCAATGACCATGCGCTGAATGTCGCTGGTGCCTTCGTAAATCTGGCAGACACGCACGTCGCGGTAGATCCGCTCCAGCGGGAAGTCGCTCAGATAGCCATAACCGCCGAGCGTCTGCAAGGCATCCGAGCAGACCTTTTCGGCCATTTCGGAGGCGAACAGCTTGGCCATCGAAGCCTCCTGCAACGCCGGCCGGCCGGCGTCGCGCAACGCTGCGGCGTGCAGCACCATCTGCCGGGCGACGGCGACGCGGGTGGCCATGTCGGCCAGGCGAAACGCCACGGCCTGGTGCTCGATTAGTGGCTTGCCGAAGCTTTGCCGCTCGCGGGCGTAGTCACGCGCTACCTCGAAAGCCGCGCGAGCCATGCCGACCGCTTGCGAGGCAATACCGATGCGCCCGCCTTCGAGGTTGGCCAGGGCAATCTTGTAGCCCTGACCCTCCTCGCCCAGACGATTGGCCAGCGGTATGCGCACATCGTCGAAGACGATCTGGCAAGTGTCGGAGGCATGCTGACCGAGCTTTTCCTCGACCCGAGTAACCTGGTATCCAGGCGCATCGGTAGGCACGATGAACGCACTGATACCACGCTTGCCGGCAGCCGGGTCGGTGACAGCAAACACGATCACCACCCCGGCATTTTGGCCGGAGGTAATGAACTGCTTGCTGCCGTTGAGTACATAGTGGTCGCCATCCAGCCGTGCTCTGGTTTTCAGGCTACTGGCGTCAGAGCCGGCCTGCGGTTCGGTCAGGGCAAAAGCGCCCAGCATGGCGCCGCTGGCCAGCGGTTGCAAAAACTGCTGCTTCTGTTGCTCGCTGCCGAACTTCAGGATTGGCACGCAGCCCACCGAGTTGTGCACGCTCATGATCGTCGAGCAGGCGCCATCGCCGGCGGCGATTTCTTCCAGCGCCATGGCGTAGGCGACGTAGCCGGTATCGCTGCCGCCCCATTGCTCGGGCACCAGCATGCCGAACAGACCAAGCTCGGCCATCTCGGCAATCGCCTCACGGGGGAAGCGGTGCTCCTTGTCCCACTGTTCGGCAAACGGTTTGAGCCGCTCCTGGGCGAAATCTCGTACCGCATCGGCAATTTGTTGTTGCTCGTCAGTTACCAGCATGGTTCACCTCAGTACAGACATTCAACGGCCATCGCAGTCGCTTCGCCACCGCCAATGCAGATCGCAGCCACACCACGGCGCAGGTTGTTCTGGCGCAGAGCCGATAGCAGGGTCACCAGAATCCGCGCGCCAGAGGCACCGATCGGGTGGCCGAGCGCGCAGGCGCCGCCGTGGACATTGACCTTGTCATGGGGCAGATCGAGTTGCTGCATGGCTGCCAGAGTGACCACGGCGAAGGCCTCGTTGATCTCGAACAGATCCACTTCGGCCAAGCTCCAGCCGGTGCGTTTGAGCAACTTGTCGATGGCACCGATGGGGGCAGTGGGGAACAGTGCCGGTGCATCGGCGAACGCTGCATGGCCGTGGATTACCGCCAGCGGGGTGAGGCCGCGTTGCTCTGCCTGCGAGCGACGCATCAGCACCAGTGCCGCCGCGCCATCGGAGATCGAGCTTGAGTTGGCTGCGGTCACGCTGCCGCCCTCGCGAAATGCCGGGCGCAACTGCGGGATCTTGTCCAGACGCGCCTTGGGCGGCTGTTCGTCGTCGCTGATCAGCCGCGTCTGCTTGCCTTCGGTCACTTCAACGGCAACGATTTCAGCAGCGAAACGGCCCTCTTTGATCGCTGTTTGCGCGCGGGTCAGCGAGGCGATGGCGAAGGCATCCTGGGCCTCGCGGCTAAAGCCACCGGCCTGGGCACAGTCTTCGGCGAAGGTGCCCATCAGGCGGCCTTTGTCGTAGGCATCTTCGAGGCCGTCGAGGAACATGTGGTCGAGCATCCGACCATGGCCCATGCGGTAGCCACTGCGGGCCTTGTCCAGCAGGTACGGTGCATTGCTCATGCTTTCCATGCCGCCAGCCACCACCACATCGGCGCTGCCGGCCAGCAGCAGATCGTGGGCCATGATGGTGGCCTGCATCCCTGAGCCACACATCTTGTTCAGCGTGGTGCAGGTGGTACTTTTATCCAGCCCTGCACCCAAGGCAGCCTGACGCGCCGGGGCCTGACCCAGGCCGGCTGGCAGTACGCAACCAAACAACAACTGGTCGACACTGGCCGGCTCGACACCGGCTCGCTCGACGGCGGCACGAATTGCCGCGGCGCCCAGTTGCGGTGCAGTCAGGCTCTTCAGATCGCCCTGCAAGCCGCCCATGGGCGTGCGCACGGCACTCACAATGACAATTGGATCGTTGGCGAGGGTCATCTGTGCTTCTCCTTAGCGGGCAGCCATGCGCAGGGCGCCGTCGAGGCGGATCACCTCACCGTTGAGCATGCTGTTTTCAATGATGTGCAGGGCCAACGCGGCGTACTCTTGGGGGCGACCGAGGCGCGGTGGGAACGGCACGCCGGCGGCCAGCGAGTCGCGCACCTCCTGAGTCATGCCGGCCATCATCGGCGTTTCAAAGATGCCTGGGGCAATGGTCATCACGCGGATACCAAAACGTGCAAGTTCGCGTGCTGCCGGCAGCGTCAGGCTGGCAACCGCCCCCTTGGATGCGGCGTAGGCGGCCTGGCCGATTTGCCCATCATAGGCAGCCACCGACGCGGTATTGATGATCACACCGCGCTCGCCATCTGCATCCGCCGCGGTATCGGCAATAGCCGCAGCGGCCAGGCGCAGCATATTGAAGCTGCCGAGCAGATTGACGTTGATGACCTTGGCAAAACTCGCCAGGCCATGCGGCCCTTGCTTGCCGAGGATTTTTTCAGCGCCGACGATACCGGCGCAGTTGATCAGCCCGTGCAGGCTGCCAAAGGCAGCGACTGCCGCAGCGACTGCAGCCTGGGCGGCCTGCTCATCACAGATATCAGCAACCGTGAAGCGGGCATTGTCGCCGAGCTCACTGGCCTTGGCCGAAACCGCCTCGGCATTGAGGTCGACCAGCATTACTCGAGCGCCAGCCTGGACCAGCGACTGCGCGGTGGCAGCGCCGAGCCCGGAGGCTGCACCGGTAACAATGAAATTTTTGCCTTGTACATGCATGGGTAGGTTCCTTGCTGGTTCGACCGCAAGAAGCCCGGTATGGACCGGGCAGGCAATGCGCATCGTCGGACTGCTTGGTTATTGTTGATGTGCGGTCCGACGATGTTCGCGCCGCTATGCCCAGCCGGCAATGGCCAAAAGCGTCAACTCGGTTGACTGGTCTGAACGGTCACTCCTGAGCCGGCGAGGTACTGCTCAGGCGCGTCGCGTCCTGCTCCAGCGCTTCACGGGTCAGTTCAAGGCTCAAGGCCTGCAGTGCAGCTTCACGGGCATCAAGCAAATCCTGCCAGCGCTGGGTGTAGTCCTGGCTGGTCAGTTGCTCACGCTCCTGATCCAGTTGCTCGCCTTGCGCTGCATATTCGGCGATGAGCGCATCGAACGTGGTTTCATGGCGCTCCCGCAGGTAGGCTTGCCAGAAGTCCCGCTGACTCAGGCTGAGGGCAAGCGCTTCCTGGGTTTGTGCCGCACGCACTACGCTCAAGGCAGCGGCGAGCTGATCCGGACCGACCGCAGCTGTCCTGGCGTACTGCATGCTGCGCGGTTGCAGGGGCAGATCCAGATCGGCAGCCAGTTCAACGCGGTAGTAAAGCAGCACCTCAATCTCGTCCACACCGCGCTGCGATCTGATTCGCTCGGCAATGTCGGCACGAGCAAAACGATCCAACCGCTCCAGGCGAAACAATCGCCGATTCAGATCGATCAGGCGGCTGCCACGCTCATGCAACGCCCCATCGCGATTTGCCTGACCAATCAGAATCTGCAATTGCACATCGCTGAAACGCTCGGCTATACCGTCGGCGCAGGTCTGACTGTCCTGCATGTTGGCGAAGATTGTTTCGCGCAGCTGCGCGTCGCCCTCCAACGCAGCCACTACCGTCCAGACCTGTTCTGCGAGGTACTGATGATGGTTTGCGAAGTCGGACGTCGATCGCAGTTGTTCCAGCAGCTCGAACAAACGTGAGCTGTCTGGCATGGCGGCCAGGGTGTTCCACTGGGCCAGGCGCGCCGCGCGATCCTCTGCTGCCACGCTCGAGATCCAGGCGGCGCTGCCGCTGCTCTGCGGCTCAGCCAACTCCTGCTCGGGCTCGGCAATCGCATGCCGGCGCTGATAATCCTGAACGCTGTATAAACGCACGACCTCTTCGCTTGGGATGGGGTTGCGGTCAAGCAGAAAAGCACGCCGGTAGGACAACGGCATCATCATGATATCGTCGGGCAATGCCAGCACTTGATTGTCGCGCAGGTCGACATGTTCAAGGGAACCACACACCCCCAGCCCGAACGGCCACACGCCAAGCCGGCAATGACGCAGCCGCAGTTCGCGCAAATGGGAGATATGATTGAAGTGCAACTGCAGGAAACCGATGGGGTTGTAGCTGAGGTCCAAGTGGGCAAGGCGCGGGAGGCTGCTGATTACGGTCAGGTCGTCGGCTGTCAGACGAATGCGGTTGTGGGCAAGACGCAGCACTTCCAGATCGACCAGATAAGCCAACCCGCGTGGCAGACTCAGCAACTGATTACTGTTGAAACCAAGGCTACGCAGCCGCGGAAACGCCCGTAGAAAATTCACCGGCACAGTGTCGACCTGTAGATCGGTCATTATCAGCTCGGCAACATGACTGAACTCTACAGTCGACGGAAACACCGGCAGCGTGCGGATAGGGAAGCCGCTCAAATCCAGACGCATGTTCGCTTGGGCATCGTCGCGCACCTCCATGGCGTCACCCTCCAGCCGCCAGGCCCGGCGCAGGCTGTCGCCAAATTGCCCACGCAGACGACTTCTTGACTCGTCAAGTTCGGCGCTTTGCCACTGGTTGAGACTGGAATCGAGTGCCGCATAGGCCTCCTCCTGTTGCAGCAGCAGCATCATCGGCGACACGGGTGACTGCAGCAGCCTCTGCAGGTACTCGGAGATTTCAGCATCCGTGAATCCTGGATGCAGCGCCCGCACGCGTGCCCGCAGGACCTGAGAGGGGGATTGCAGCAGCCCCTGGCCACGGCCGCTCAGCAGGTGGCCGACACGCCCATCTGCCAGGCGTCGCCCGGGGTTGAACCACGGCGCCTGGGCCGGCCAGCCAAGCAGGCCGCGCAGGGCGCTGTTACTGGCGGGCAAGTGTGAAGTCGCCGCAGCGCGCAGGCGCTCGGTGGGTTGTGCCTGCGGATCGGGCAAGCGCTCAAGCTGTGCGGCCGAGAGCAATGCGCTTATCGCTTCGAAGAAGCCTGCAGGTTCACTGACTTCTTCTTCACGTTCCAGCCCTTGGCTGTCATAAAGACGCACCCGGCCATTGCGCACCACCAGCACTGTCCTGGCTGCCGGTTCGCCTTGTGGGTCAAGGATCGCCAGCAGGCGGCCATTCTCGCTTCCCTCGCGCAGTTCCAGATTGACCGCAACTGGCCAGTTAGGTGTGCGCCGCAGCAGGGCGATGGCCAGCTCCCCACTGTAGCTGACCACCCCATTGGCCAGATACAACCCCTCTACGGCCCGGTTGATCCGCGCCAGAGCGAGCAAGGCGCGGGCCCGCGTGGCGATCTGCAACGGCAGCCGGTCCTCACGAATCGCGATTTCCCGTTGCGTCTGGCTGGCGTCTTGCACAGCAGTGAGTGCATAGGCGCCGGGCAGACCCGGAAAATCCCGCCGTACCCTATCGAGCAAGCCGTCGTTGGTGGGCAGCTCGACCCTGCTGAGGTGCTCGAACAGGCGTTGACGCAGTGTTGCCTGCTGGCTGAGCAAGGCCTCGCGCATGGCGTCGGCGTCGAGCCCCACCAAGCCGGGCTGGGCCAAACACCAGGCCTGGACCTGCGCATCGCTTTTGACCCTGGTGGCTCCCTCCAGGCTGGCAAAGAAGCGCTGGGTGCGAGCATCCGCATCGAAGCGGCGCAGGGTTTCACGCAGGTTTACCGGCAAGGGTCGATTGGCCACCAGCAAGCCACGCAGCTCATCCTGGTCGACTCTGGCAACCTGCATGATCCGCGCTGCCTGGACGCCATCCACAGGCGGATCCAGCGGCCACAACCGCTCAAGCATGAGGGCGTTGTCGTCCCACTCGAGCGGACGCTCCAGACGCAACCGCCAGCCACGTTCGCCGTTGAACTCGACCACCGGGCCATATGCGCCCTCACGCTGTGGATGACGCAGGCGCCACGGCCCCTCGGGGGTCGCTCGGTGCACCTCGTAGTAATGCCCCTCGTGCCTCATCCAGCGGCGTTCTGCGTTGCCATACAGGCCGTCGGCCTGGAGTCCGCTGTCATCCGGCTGCGTTCGGTACTTGGTCAAATCCGCACACCACAAGCGCATATCTCCGTTGCCAAGACGCACCGGCTCCAGCGCGCCAACATAAGCGCTGCGAGTAAACCCGCGTGCCACCACGGCGGCCCCGCCAGCAATCGCCGCAGTTACCGCCAGGCTTTCGGCCACGCCCAGCATGTGATCCAGCGCTTCATGCTGGTGGCCATGCAGCCAGTCGACCGCCCCCTCATAGACTTCGGACAAGGTTTGCACCACCAACAGTCCCAATAGTAATGCGCCAACTCCCGGAATGAACAATCCTGCCAGGTTGACCAGCCCCAGACCTGCCGCTTGCCAGCTCTGCAGACGCTGCGCGCGCGCCGCGCGGTCTGCTTCTGCAGTGGGTACCAACAGCAGCCGCGCGTCCTCGTGCACGCGCTGCACCTGCAGATCGACCAGTTCGATGAACACATTGCGCTGGGGAGTGATGCGCTGCAACGTCAGGTCAGGCACCGAGTCGTCGAGCCGCTTGGCAAGCGTGGTGAGAAATGCAGGTCGCTCGCTGAGCGAAATCAGCTGACTGAGCCGCTGTCGATCGGCCGGCGCGCGCAACTGACGGACCAGTTCCCTGGCCAGTGCGTGCCAGTCCTCGAAGCGCTGTAGAGCGCGCCCCGGATCACTGGGAAGATAGAGCACGAGGCCCTGATCCTCACCCAAGCTATCGCGCATCTGGATGACCACGGCATCGCTTGTGGTGCAACCAAGAATGCTCAACAACCCTGGGAAACCGCGCAACCCCTGCTGATTGGCATCGTAATGGCCGCGGGCAACCTCCTCCAGGGCGATCTGCTCAGCAGCGCTGACATCGCCCTTCAGCGCAGCGATTTCCGCTGCCAACGCCAACCCTGCGCGCTTGTCCGCCACCAACATGTCGCAGGTCGAAGCACTGAACACCTTGGCTAACTGGCGCTGATACTGAGCGCCCACATCCAACGTGCGACAGGCCGCTGCCAGTGACACTGGATCACCCGAAAGCACTGCTTCACTGCCCACAGCAGCCAGGCCGCTGCCCTGCAGCAGGCTGTCTTCGGTAAGGAAGTTCTGCATCAAACGCAAAAGACCCGGTGCACGAACCACATCAGGGACATAGAATGGCCAGAGCGCGCCTGGTACACGGCCGAATTTACGGCGGACCTCCAGCCATTGCAGCTCCTCCAGCTTGGTCCCGGCAGGCAGCCTGTCGGCCAATAAAGCGCTGAACTGGTCTTGCGCGAAAGCGTGCAACGGAATCAAGTCCAGGGTTGCCGCGCGCAATCGCTGCTGGCTTTGCCGATACCGGTTGAAACGGTCACGTAACCGATTGATCTGGCCGGCAGAGGCCTGCTTGAGCCATACCGGGAGGATGTCACCAATAAACTCATCGGTGGCATTGGCCATGCGCAGTTCAGCGACGTCAGCTGGGGTGGGCGGTGTCAGGGGCATGGTTGGCGATCCTTGAATAAGAGGGCCTCCAAGGTGACGCCAGCTATGCTGTGTAGGCAGCGGGAAGCGTTATCGGGCTCACGCTTCATGCCTTTTCAATGCGCCCAGGTCAAGACCCGTCAACTTCGCGTGCCTCCAGTACCTCATCCAGATGAGTCTGGTAGCCTTTGCCTACATCTACCTGACGGCAAACCTCGACGATACGTGCGTGGTCTCTGCTCACAACCTGCACGCCTGACCCAGTGGCCTGCACGGCCGGATAGACCAGAGCAGTGCCCTCGTAAGAAGCCCGCCTCAGCCAGTCCGCAAGGATAGTCCCGATGAACTGATCAGTCGCTTGTTCGATTTTTGCAGGGAGGATGGCATGCGGCCTGGGACTGGATCCTGAAGTCGGAATCCAGCAACCATGGGGCGTGGCGCCTCGAAATTGCAGGGGAAATCAGGGACTGGAGTGGCGGCCTAGGATCAGCGTCCGGTAATGTCCCGGATTGCAGCCAAACCATTTGCGAAACGCTTTATAAAAAGAGCTGGAATCAGCAAAGCCCAAGCGTTCGGCGACTTCATCCAGCGCGACGCCCGGATCGGTCAGCCAGGCTGTTGCCAGCTCGCGCCGCGCACTGTCCTTCAAGCCTTGGTATGTCTGTCCTTCTTCCGCCAGACGCCGACGCAAGGTCGAAGCGGACAGATGCAGTTGCCGCGCCAGGCTGTCGGCATCCAGCCAGTCAGCTGGCGGCAGCCGCAACAGGTCACTGCGGATGCGCCGCGCCAGGCTGTCCGGATCGCGATACCTGACCAGAATATTGCCGGGCGCTTCACCAAGAAAACGTTGCAGGTCATCCGCGCTGCGCTTGACCGGCCATTGCAGGCACTCACTGGAAATCACCATACGTGTGCGCGGTCGGTCGAAGTGCAGGCTCTGCGAGAACATGACGCGGTAGTCGTCGCAGAACGGCGGTTCGCTGCAGCGCAAATCTATGGCCAGGATCGGGATACGGCGCCCGGCCAGCCAGCACGCTACGCCATGCACTATCATCCACAAGGTGAAATAGGTAAAAGCGCGACGAGGCGCCTGCAGCGGCTCCTGGATCACGATCTCCGCCAACCCGTGCTCGCCAGCCAATGCCGGCCGCAAGTCTTCAAGCATCAGTGCAAGAAAATCCAGAACGGTGTGCAGGCCCGCTCCGACAGTGGGCTGCAACATGCTCGCTCGGCAGACAAAAGCGAGACTGCCACGGCGCAGCCCACGCGCATCCATCGCGAAAAACTCATCATTGCAACGACGTGCCAACAGCCGCCACAGACGTGCATAGGCCTGAGCAGGCACCCGCGCCTCGGCTTGCCCCAATTGCTTGGCATCGATGCCCGCGCGCGCCAGCAACGCATGGTCGGCGATCTTGTCTGTGCTTGTCTGCAGCAACGCTTCGCGCACCAGCTGCATGGAAATAGTGTCTTTCTCGCTCATTGTCTGTCCGTAACAGGCTGCTGGCGTCTTAGACCGGCAGTAGAAAAAACCGTCGATTGCCACTCTGAGCTGTAACTGACTGACCCTGCCGGTCTCTCAGGGGGCAACGGCAAGTTCGATAAAGGCCTGGATCAAGCGCAACTCACGACGCCGCTCGAGGCAACCCAGCATGTGTTGATTAAGCAACCCGTCGCCGGCCAGCGGCCGAGCCACCACCCGCGGATCATGCGCGACTTCCATCGACGAGACGATGCCAATACCCAGTTGCGCCGCAACTGCCTCGGTTACCGCCTCGCGGCTGTCCAGCTCAAGCAGCACCCGCGGCTGCAGCCCCGCCTGAGCGCAGGCGCGGTCAAACGTGCGGCGGGTAATTGAAGTAGGCTCGCGCAACACCATGATCTGTTTGTCCAGAGCCTCCAGCGGCAGCGCCTGAGCAGCTGCAGTTGCCGCCCATCGGTGCGCAACCGGCAGCAATGCGCATAGTTGCGACTGGCCAAGGCTACGCAGATAGAGCCCCTTGCGCGGCTCAACTTCGGTAAGCACTGCGACATCGGCATGTTCGCTAAGTAGTGCCGCCAACGTTTCCTGAGCGTTGCCCAAGCGCAGGTTGACGGTGATACCGGGATAACGAGCGCGTAACTGGGCAAGCATTGGCATGACCCGGTGCGGCCCATCGGCGGCCACCTCCAGGCGCCCGGTCAACAACTGGCGGTTGGCCTCAAGCATAGTCTGCGCCTCTTCGGCCAGGCCGAACATCGCGCGGGTAATGGCCGCCAGCCGCGTGCCTTCTTCAGTCAGTTCCACCCGTCGGGCGGTACGCCGCAGCAAGGTGATCTGGTAGTGCTCCTCCAGCGCCTTGACGTGCCCGGTCACCGCCGGCTGGCTGATGAACAGACGTGCTGCGGCGCGGGTAAAGCTGCCTTCACGGGCAACAGCATCAAACGCACGTAACTGGAACAGGTTCATAGCTATCGGCCTGACTTATGGCTGGCATAACAACAAACAATTTGATTGATAGCACGCCCAATTGCAACCTTGATCTCGCAGTCTCAGCCCACCGCTTGCGAGGATTCACGCAATGAGCAATGCCCCGATTCTGCTGACCCCAGGCCCCCTCACTACCTCTCTGCGCACCCGCCAAGCGATGCTGGTGGACTGGGGTTCCTGGGACCGTGATTTCAACCAACTTACCGCCAGCGTCTGCGAACAGTTGTTAGCCATTCTCGATGCCAGCGCCAGCCATCACTGCGTACCGTTGCAAGGCAGCGGCACCTTCGCCGTAGAAGCGGCCATCGGCACACTGGTACCGCGCGACGGCAAGGTGCTGGTGCTGATCAACGGCGCCTACGGTCAGCGCCTGGCCAAAATCTGCAAAGTGCTTGGCCGTCGTTACAGCACCTTCGAAACCGCCGAGGACCAGCCCACTACCGCCGCCGATGTCGAACGGCTGCTGGCAGCAGATGCCGAACTTACCCACGTGGCGCTGATCCACTGCGAGACCAGCACCGGCATCCTCAACCCGCTCAAAGCCATCGCCGATGTAGTGCATAGCCATGGCAAACACCTGATCATCGATGCGATGAGCTCGTTTGGCGCATTGCCGATCGACGCTCGAGAAGTGCCGTTCGAAGCGCTGATCGCCGCTTCCGGCAAATGCCTTGAGGGCGTCCCCGGGATGGGCTTCGTGTTCGCGGAAAAAACCGCCTTGGCAGCCGCCGAGGGTAACTGCCAATCGCTGGCCATGGACCTGTACGACCAGCATGCCTACATGGCCAAGACCGGCCAGTGGCGTTTTACCCCGCCTACCCACGTGGTCGCCGCCCTGCACGAGGCACTCAAGCAATACACCGAAGAAGGCGGCCTGCAGGCCAGACACCAGCGCTACGCCGACAACTGCCGGACGTTGCTCGACGGTATGGCGGCGATCGGCCTGCGCAGCTTCCTCCCGGCTGCCATTCAGGCGCCGATCATCGTCACCTTCCATGCACCGGATGATCCACGCTACCGATTTCAGGACTTCTACGAACGGGTCAAGGCCAAAGGCTTCATCCTCTACCCGGGCAAGCTGACCCAGGTCGAAACCTTCCGCGTTGGCTGCATCGGTGCCGTCGGTGCGCAGGGCATGCAGGCAGCAGTCGATGCCGTGGCCCAGGTGCTGCGGGAAATGCAGGTGCACACCAGCAGTCAACTCTTGAGCGAGGCTCTGTGACATGAACTACACCAACCCAACCCGCCTGCAAGCCGCCATTCTTGACTGGGCGGGCACCGTGGTCGACTTCGGCTCGTTCGCGCCCACGCAGATCTTTGTTGAGGCGTTCGCCGAGTTCGACGTCGAAGTGTCCATTGAAGAGGCCCGCGGGCCGATGGGCATGGGCAAGTGGGACCATATCCGCACCTTGTGCGATCAGCCGGCAATTGCCGAACGCTACCGCAAGGTATTTGGCCGCACGCCAAGCGATGACGACGTGACCGCCATTTATCAACGCTTCATGCCACTGCAAATCGACAAGATCGCCGTGCACTCGGCATTGATCCCCGGCGCACTGCAAACGCTGACTGGGCTACGTGCAGATGGCCTGAAGATTGGCTCGTGCTCGGGTTACCCCAAGGTAGTCATGGACAAGGTGGTCGAGTTGGCCAAGTGCAACGGCTATGTTGCCGACCATGTGGTAGCGACCGATGAAACGCCCAATGGCCGCCCTTGGCCGGCGCAGGCGCTGGCCAATGTGATTGCCTTGGGCATCGATGACGTCGGTGCTTGCGTCAAGGTTGATGACACCGTGCCAGGTATCCTCGAAGGCCGCCGCGCCGGTATGTGGACAGTGGCGCTGGTCTGCTCAGGGAATGCCTTGGGGCTGACCTGGGAGGAGTACCAGGCGCTGGATGCGGGCACACTCGCGCGTGAACGGCAGCGGATTCACGCACTGTTTGAAAGCGCGCGACCGCACTACCTGGTCGACACCATCAACGACCTCCCCGAGGTCGTTGCCGATATCAACCAGCGCCTGGCCAAAGGCGAAATGCCCCAGTCCGCGTAGGAGCGGTGTTATACCGCGCGGTTGAGCTTCACCCAGGCTGCAAACTTGTCGATGAATGCCTGCAGGAACGGCCGAGTCTTGTCATTGAGCTTGCCGGCATCATCGAACAGGGTCGCCGCCCCGCCGATATATGCCTCGGGCATCTGCATGCATGGCATATCGAGGAACACCAGGCACTGGCGCACCGCATGGTTGGCGCCAAAGCCACCCACTGCACCGGGCGAAACGCTCACCACAGCCGTTGGCTTGCCGCCCCAGGCACTTTGCCCATAAGGCCGCGAGCCAACGTCAATGGCGTTCTTCAAGCAACCGGGCAGCGAGCGGTTGTACTCCGGTGTGACGAACAGCACCGCGTCACTACGCTTGATCTCGTCACGAAAACGCTGCCAGGGCTGCGGCGCACCGGCACTCTCTACATCTTCGTTGTACAGCGGCAAATCGCCGATCTCGATGATCTTCAAGCTGAGGCTGGAGGACGCCAGCTCACCCAGGGCCTTGGCCACCTTGCGATTGTAGGAATCCTTGCGCAAGCTGCCGACTACAACTGCTACCGAATACACCTGGCTCATGGCGTTTTACAACCTCTGCTGGTTGATGGAGTTAGTAGTTATAGATGACCGTGTTTCGCCGCCGAGGTTTTTTTCCCATTGCAAGAAAACTTCCCGGCGGTTTCACTGGTCTATGACTGCAGACATTTCTCCAATTTTTCAGAGGTTTCCCCCCAAAATGGCAGCAGTACTGGTCGGCCAATTTCACGCCCGTGACGCCGAAGGCCGAATCTACCCCGTGCACGAATTCCAGGAATCGACCTTTCAGGACGACGGCAGTGCCCATGGTGAACCGATTACCAGCTATCGACTGGCTATTGGCGATCGCGTTCGGCACCTGGGTGAAGATCGCTTCGAGCTGACCCAGAGTGGCGTCGAGATCATCCGCATTCCCTGATTCAGCCTTGCGGCAACCAGCAGGCCACGGAGGGCCCGCATGCAGGCCTGATCAGGCCTCGCTCAGACTCTGCCACAGCGCCGGGCCGCCGGCAGACTTGGCCACCGCCGCGAGACGCTGAGCATGCGCCTCCAGCTCTTCAGCAGAAGCCATCAACACAGGCTGCGGCTGACGCCCGACGATCCGGCGAATCTCACTGCCGTCACTGTCCCTTCCCTCCTCGCCATCAGCACCATGCCCAGCCAGCGACAGGCTGGTCTGGCCACCGGTCATGGCCAGGTAGACATCCGCCAGCAATTCCGAGTCGAGCAACGCGCCGTGCAGCTCACGTCCGGAGTTGTCGATACCGTAGCGTTTGCACAAGGCGTCGAGGCTGTTGCGCTGGCCTGGGTGGCGCGAACGCGCCAGCATCAGGGTATCGAGGATGCCGCAGTGTTTGGAGATATCGGCGCGATCATGCTGGCCAAGCAGAGCGAATTCGTTGTTTATGAAGCCAACGTCGAAAGCCGCGTTGTGGATGACCAGCTGCGCGCCCTGAATGAAGTCGAAGAACTCGTCAGCCACTTCAGCGAAGCGCGGCTTGCCGATCAGGAATGCGTCGGTGATGCCGTGGACGCCAATCGCGCCCTCGTCACTCTCGCGGTCAGGCTGCAGATAAACATGGAAATGGCGCCCGGTCAGGCGCCGGCCCAGCACTTCGACGCAACCGATTTCGATGATCCGATGACCCTCGCCAACCGGCATGCCGGTAGTTTCGGTATCGAGGACGACGTATCGGGTGTTCTGCTGCTCCACGGGCGGTGGCTCCAACTGCTACGACAAAAAAGAGCCGGGAGTATACCCCAGCGTCGGATTACTTGTGACGCGCGCGAACTTCGTCGACGCCGCGGTTGGCCAACTGGTCGGCGCGTTCGTTGCCATGATGGCCGATATGCCCGCGCACCCACTTCCAGGTGACCTTGTGCCGGTTGACCTGCTCGTCTAGCTCGCGCCACAGGTCGGCGTTTTTCACCGGCTCCTTGGCCGCGGTCTTCCAGCCGCGCTTCTTCCAGTTGGCCATCCACTCGTTGATGCCTTTCATGACGTACTGCGAGTCGGTGGTCAGCACAACCTCGCATTCACGCTTGAGCGCCTTGAGGCCCTCGATGGCCGCCATCAGCTCCATGCGGTTGTTGGTGGTCTCCAGCTCGCCACCCCAGAGTTCCTTTTCGACGCCCTTGTACACCATCAGCACGCCCCAGCCGCCAGGGCCCGGATTGCCCTTGCAGGCGCCGTCGGTAAACATCTCGATGCTTTCTTCGCTCATGTACTGCCTTAATTCGCTGTAATTTATCGACCCGGATGATGGTCGCGGTTGGCCGGGTCGCGATTGACCTTGGCCAGGGGCAGCGGCAGCAGTTTGCCCATCGGCTCACGCCGGGCCGGTTGCAGTGGCCGCAGGCCGACTACCATCTTGCGCGCTATCAGCAGGTAGACGCCGCCACCTGACATCTGCCAGCCACCGGCTACCCGCTCCCACCCGGTGAGGCGCTGCTGCCAGGCCGGTGAAGCAAGCGGCGGACGATAACAGCCGAAGCGGCGTTTCTCCAGCGCAAAGCCGAGCAGGTTGAGCCAGTCACCGACCCGCGACGGCGGGATGCAACGTGCCTTGCGCAAGGCGCCTTTGCTGAACAGGTGGCGCATGCCCCAACTGCTCCATGGGTTGATACCGACGATCAGCAGATGGCCACCCGGACGCACCGCACTGGCGGCCTGGCGCAGCAGGCCGTGAGGCGACAGGCTGAAGTCCAGCCCGTGCTGCAGCACCACGACGTCCGCCGCATGTTCGGCGAGCGGCCAGGCCTGTTCTTCGCAGACGATTTCAACCCCTGGCAACGGCGCACCGAGGCGCACATTGCGATGCACCTGCTTGGCATGCGGCGGCGCCTCAGCCCCTGGCCCGTAATGCACCAGATAACCACCAAAAAAACGCGCGAGTTCAGTTTCAAGCAACTTTTCTTCTTCGCGCAGCATCAACTGCCCAACAGGGCCTTGAAACCATTCGCGGGCCAGGCTGATCAGCTCGACCCATTCAGGGTCGGCCTGGGCAAAGGCTTGGTCGGTCATTGCGTCTTCCCTCCAAGGTTCTCCCGCCGCACCATCGCGGCTAAGATGCCCTTATGTCCCACGGCAGATGATTCGGATCCGCACATGATACAGATCGATGCACTACCCGCTTTCTCTGATAACTACATCTGGTTGTTACAGGATACTGCCAAACGCCAGTGTGCGGTGGTCGATCCTGGTGACGCCCAACCGGTGCTGGACTGGCTTGCGGCCAACCCAGGCTGGGAGCTGAAGGATATCCTCATCACCCACCATCACCACGATCATGTCGGCGGCGTTGCCGAGCTCAAGCGAGCCACCGGGGCGCGGGTCAGCGGTCCGGCCAGCGAGCAGATCCCAGGCCGTGACCTGGCGCTCGAGGACAATGCCCAGGTCACCGCGTTGGGGCTGACCTTCGAGGTGCTGGCGATGCCCGGGCACACCCTTGGCCACATCGCCTTTTATACCGCACAGACGCCGACACCCGTGCTGTTCAGTGGCGACACGCTGTTTGCCGGCGGTTGCGGCCGTTTGTTCGAGGGCACGCCTGCGCAGATGCACAACTCGCTTGAGCGCCTCGCCGCCCTGCCTGACGCCACCGAGGTCTACTGCGCCCATGAATACACCCTGAGCAACCTGCGCTTCGCCAAGGCCGTCGAACCGAGCAATTCGGATGTGCTCGCGCGCTTTGAGGAGGTGACCAGACTGCGCGCAGATGAGCGCATAACGCTGCCTTCCACCATTGGCCTGGAACGCCTTACCAACCCTTTTTTGCGTACCGCAGAAACATCCGTTAAACAAAAAGCAGACGAATGGAAGGGACATTCAAACGAAGGCCAAGCTGCTGTTTTTGCTGCCTTGAGGTCTTGGAAAGACGGCTTCTGATAACCTCAAGATATATCGTAATTGAGGGGCAAAGGTTGACCCGGGCAAAAGCGGTTCCTAGAATCGCCCAACTTTTTCACCCGGATACCTGCCCCAGCCGATGCCTTCCAGTAGCCGCAGAACCTCGCAATCCGTCGCTTTGACGCGCCTCGCACAGATCAGTGCGCTGGCCCTGGCTGCCACTTTGGTGGGCTGCCAGAGCACCCGTCAGGTAGATGAATCCGAAAGCGTTCGCGCGCACAACTATCAGGCCCGGATCAAGCACAAGCCGGCCCCGTTGATCATGGCCAAGCCCAAGCAGCAGGCGCCCCAGGATGTCTGGGAACGCATGCGCCAGGGCTTCGCGCTGCAGGACACCATCGACGTCAATCCGCGCATCGAGCAACAGCGCCTGTGGTTCGCCAGCAACCCGCGTTTCGTTGAAACCGCCGGCGAGCGCGGCAGCCTGTACCTGCATTACATCGTCGAGCGCCTCGAAGAACGTGACATGCCGCTGGAGCTGGCCCTGCTGCCAGCGATCGAGAGCGCCTACAACCCGATGGCGTATTCCCGTGCCCATGCGGCCGGCATGTGGCAGTTCATCCCCTCGACCGGGCGCCACTTCAATCTGCGCCAGACCAACTTCTACGATGGCCGCCGCGACGTCACAGCATCGACCAACGCTGCACTGGATTATCTGAGCCGTCTGCACGACATGTTCAACGGCGACTGGCTGCTGGCCCTGGCGGCCTACAACGCCGGTGAAGGCACCGTCAGCCGCGCTATCGAACGCAACGAAAAACTCGGCCTGCCGACTGATTACTGGAACCTGCCGCTGCCGCAGGAAACCCGCGACTACGTGCCCAAGCTGCTGGCCCTGTCGCAGGTGGTATCAACGCCTGAATCGTATGGCGTCAACCTCAACCCGATCGCCAACGAACCGTACTTTGCCGCCGTCGCCATCAATGACCGCCTCGACCTGTCGCGGGTCGCAGCCTTTGCCGATATCGATGAAGACGAGCTGATCCAGCTCAACCCGGCATTCAAGAAGCGCATGACGGTCGACGGCCCGCAACAACTGCTGGTGCCGACTGCCAAGGCGCAGTTGCTCTCGGCCAGCCTGTCCAACCTGAACCCTGAACAGTTGCTCAGCCTGCAACCACGCAAGGCCGTGTTCGAAGCCGCTGTCGCCGAAGCCAGCGCACCGGTCACGCGCAGCTACCGAGTCAAGCGCGGTGACAACCTGGGCAGCATCGCCAAGGCCAACCGGGTTTCGGTCAAGGATATCCAGCGCTGGAACAAGATCTCCGGCAATCGCCTCAAGGCCGGCCAGGTCCTGGCCATGCGCGGTGGCAATGCGCCCTCTGCAGCCGCCAACCGGGTTGCTTCGGCCAAGCAGCGCTCGACTCAGTACAAGGTCCGCAAGGGCGATTCACTGTACCTGGTGGCCAAGCGTTTCAACGTCGAAATGCAGCACCTCAAGCGCTGGAATCCGCGCAGCGGGCATGCCCTCAAACCAGGCCAGACCCTGACCGTCTACCTCGGCCATTGATCCTCCCGGGGCTGTCACCCAGCCCCGCTTGCAGCCCCCTCTCGCATCACTCTTTTTCCAATCCCGCCAAGCTGTTACTGTAGCCCGACCAAAGCCCAACGCCTTCTGGATCGGATGCCGATTTGATACGTCCCCTCCTGCTGTCCTTCAGCCTGGCCTTGAGCTTCCCCGCCGCCGCCACCGTCAGCGAGAGCCACGGTTACGCGCAGTTCGGCACGCTCAAATACCCAGCCACATTCACCCACTTCGATTGGGTCAACCCGCAAGCGCCCAAGGGCGGAACCTTGCGGGCCATGGCATTTGGCACGTTCGACACGCTCAACCCCTACACCTTCAAAGGGTCGAGCCCGGTCACAACGCCAAACTTCCTGCAATACGGTGTCAGCGAGCTGAACGAGACGCTTATGGTCGGTACGGGGATGTACGATCCGTCCGGCGATGAGCCAACCTCAAGCTACGGCCTGATTGCGCGCTCGGTCGAGTACAGCGAAGACCGCAGCTGGGTGGTGTTCAACCTGCGCCCAGAGGCACGCTTTCACGACGGCAAGCCGATCACCTCGGCGGACGTGGCGTTCTCCTATCGCACCCTGCTCAAGGACGGCCACCCGCTGTACCGCACCAACCTGCAGGAAGTGCAGCGAGTCGACATTCTCGGGCCGTTGCGCATTCGCTTCGTGTTCAAGCGTGCCGGCAACCCGTTGTTGATCCTGCGTCTGGGTGAGATGCCGGTACTGCCCAAGCATTACTGGCAGAAGCGCGACTTCAAGGCCACCACCTTCGAGCCACCGCTGGGCAGCGGGCCCTATCGCATCACCGAGGTGCAGCCGGGGCGGCGCCTGGTATTCAAGCGGGTCAAGAATTACTGGGGCAAGGACCTGGCGGTCAATCGCGGCAAGTACAACTACAACCGCGTCGAATATGAGTTCTACCGCGACGCCACGGTCGCCTTCGAAGCGTTCAAGGCCGGCGAGTTCGACATCTACATCGAACATCAGGCGAAGAACTGGGCCAACAGCTACAACTTCCCTGCAGTGCGCCGTGGCGAGGTGATCAAGGCGCAGATCCCGCACCGCATCCCGACCCAGACCCAAGGGCTGTTCATGAACAGCCGCCGCGCCACGTTCAGCGACCCGCAAGTACGCCAGGCGCTGGGTTTGATGCTGGATTTCGAGTGGACCAACCGCGCCCTGTTCAGCAGCGCCTATCGGCGCTCGACCAGTTATTACCCAAACAGCGAGTTTGCTGCCAGCGGCCTGCCGACCGGCAAGGAGTGGCTGCTGCTGGCGCCGTTCCGCGACGAACTGCCGGCCAAGCTGTACACCGAGCCCTACCAGGTCAGCCATACCGACGGCAGCGGCGTCAGCCGCCAGACCTTGCGCGAGGCCCTTGCCCTGCTGGGCAAAGCCGGCTGGAAGCTGGACGGCCAACGCCTGGTGGACGCCAAGGGCAAGCAGTTCCAGATGGAGTTGTTGCTGGTGAACCCCAATCTAGAACGGATCCTGCAACCTTATGTCGAAAATCTGGCGAGCATTGGCATCGATGCGCGCTTGCGCACGGTAGACCGCGCCCAGTACAAACAACGGCTGGACCAGTTTGATTTCGACATGATCCTGATGACCCTGAACCAGACCCTCAGCCCAGGCCTCGAGCAATGGCTGTACTTCCATTCCAGCCAGGCTTCGACCAAGGGCAGCAAGAACTATGCGGGGGTAAAAGATCCGGTGGTCGACCACCTGCTCGACACCCTGCTCGCTGCCCGCACCCGCGATGACCAGGTCGCCGCCGCGCGTGCGCTGGACCGGGTGCTGTCGTGGCATTACTACATGATCCCCAACTGGTATCTGGACAATCATCGCCTGGCCTACCGCAATCGGTTCGCCTTCGTCACCACGCCGCCCTACACCCTGGGCCTGAACAGCTGGTGGCTCAAGACTTCGGAGAAAGCCAAATGATGCCGCACCGCCTGCGCCAACTGGCCGGCAGCCTGCTGCTAGCCTGCCTGAGCCTTCCCGTGCTGGCTGCCCCGCAGCACGCCTTGACCCTGTATGACGAGCCGCCCAAGTATCCGGCCAGCTTCAAACACTTCGACTACGTCAACCCAGATGCGCCCAAAGGCGGCACCTTTCGCCAGTCCGGCTTCGGCGGTTTCGACAGCCTCAACCCGTTCATCAACAAAGGCGTGGCTGCAGAAAACGTCGGCAGCATCTACGACACGCTGATGCGCCAGAGCCTGGACGAGCCGTTTACCGAGTACGGCCTGGTTGCCGGCAAGATAGAGAAGGCCCCGGACAACAGCTGGGTGCGCTTCTACCTGCGCCCGGAAGCACGTTTCCATGACGGCCACCCCATGCGTGCCGATGACGTGGTCTGGACCTTCAACACGTTGGTCAGCCAAGGCGCCCCGCTGTACAAGGTGTACTACGGTGACGTCGCCGAGGTCATTGCCGAAGACCCGCTGAAAGTGCTGTTCAAGTTCAAGCACAAGAACAACCGTGAGTTGCCGCTGATCCTTGGCCAACTGCCGGTACTGCCAAAGCACTGGTACGAAAACCGCGAATTCAACCGTGGCAACCTGGAAATTCCTTTGGGCAGCGGTCCCTACCGGGTTGCCGAGGTCAAGGCCGGTCGCTCGGTGCGTTTCGAGCGGGTCAAGGACTACTGGGCCAAGGACCTGCCGATCAACCGCGGCATGTTCAATTTCGACGTCATGACCTTTGACTATTACCGCGACAGCACCGTTGCCCTTGAAGCGCTCAAGGCCGGCCAGTTCGACTACAACCTGGAGATGGCGGCAAAGAACTGGGCAAACGCCTACAACGTGCCCGCCGTACGCGAAGGCCGCCTGATCAAGGAAGAGCTGCCCAACGGCAACCCGACCGGTATGCAGGGCTTTGTCTTCAACCTGCGCAAGCCAATGTTCCAGGACGTGCGCGTGCGCAAGGCGCTGAGCCTGCTGCTCGACTACGAGTGGACCAACAAGCAGCTGTTCAACGGTGCCTACACCCGCACCAGCAGTTACTTCGAGAACTCCGACATGGCGGCCAACCAGCCGGCCACTCCGGATGAACTGAAGATCCTCGAGCCGCTGCGCGGCAAGATTCCCGAGCAGGCCTTTACCGAGGTGTTCAAGAATCCGGTCAGCGACGGCAGCGGCATGATCCGCGAGCAGCAACGTCAGGCCTACAAGTTTCTGCAGGAAGCGGGCTGGAAAATCGTCGACGACAAGATGGTCGACGCCCAGGGCAAGCCGGTGGTGATCGAGTTTCTGCTCGCACAGACGGAGTTTGAACGCGTGCTGTTGCCGTTCAAACGCAACCTGGCAGACCTCGGCATCGAGCTGACCCTGCGCCGGGTCGAGGTGCCGCAGTACATCAACCGTCTGCGTTCGCGCGACTTCGACATGATCGTCAGCGGCTTCCCCCAGTCCAGCTCGCCGGGTAACGAACAGCGCGAGTTCTGGACTTCGGGCGCCGCCGACAACCCCGGTAGCCGCAACTTCATCGGCCTGCGCGACCCGGCCATTGACCAACTGGTCGAGCAACTGATCAACGCCGACTCACGTCAGAGCCTGATCAACCACGCCCGCGCCCTCGACCGCGTGTTGCAGTGGGGCTACTACGTGATCCCCAACTGGCACATCAAGACCTGGCGGGTGGCCTACTGGAACCACATCGGCCACCCCAAGGTCTCGCCCAAGTACGATGTCGGCATCGACACCTGGTGGATCAAGCCTGATGTGAAACCGGCCGTGACCACGCAGCCTGCGCCAGAGACCACGCCGAGCGAGGCCAACTGACATGCTCGCCTATATCCTGCGGCGCTTGCTGCTGATCATCCCGACCCTGTTCGGCATCCTGGTGATCAACTTCATCATCGTCCAGGCCGCGCCCGGCGGCCCGGTCGAGCAGATGATCGCCAAACTCGAAGGCTTTGACGGCGCGACCAGCCGCATCGCCGGCGGCGGCGCCGAAGTCTCGGTGGCCGGCTCCAACTACCGCGGCGCACAGGGCCTGGACCCGGTGCTGATCGCTGAAATCGAACACATGTATGGCTTCGACAAGTCCGCCCCGGAGCGTTTGTGGATCATGGTCAAGAACTATGCCCAGCTCGACTTCGGCGACAGCTTCTTCCGTGATGCCAAGGTCATCGACCTGATTGCCGAAAAGATGCCGGTGTCGATCTCGCTCGGGCTGTGGAGCACGCTGATCATGTACCTGGTGTCGATCCCGCTGGGGATCGCCAAGGCGGTGCGCCACGGCAGCCACTTCGATGTCTGGACCAGCTCGGCGATCGTGGTCGGCTATGCCATCCCGGCGTTTCTGTTCGCCATTCTGCTGATCGTGCTGTTCGCCGGCGGCAGTTACTTCGACTGGTTCCCGTTACGCGGGCTGACCTCGAACAACTTCGACGAGCTGTCCACCACTGGCAAGATCCTCGATTACTTCTGGCACCTGGTGCTGCCGATCACTGCACTGGTGATCGGCAACTTCGCCACCATGACCCTACTGACCAAAAACAGCTTCCTCGATGAGATCAACAAGCAGTATGTGGTCACCGCCAAAGCCAAAGGCCTGAGCCGGCAGCGGGTGCTCTACGGGCATGTGTTCCGTAACGCCATGCTGCTGGTGATCGCCGGCTTCCCTTCGGCATTCATCGGCATCTTCTTCACCGGCTCGTTGCTGATCGAGGTGATCTTCTCACTCGACGGCCTTGGCCTGATGAGTTTCGAAGCGGCGATCAACCGCGATTACCCGGTGGTCTTCGGCACCCTGTTCATCTTCACCCTGCTCGGGCTGGTGGTGAAACTGATCGGCGACCTGACCTACACCCTGGTCGATCCGCGCATCGACTTCGCCAGCCGGGAGAATTGACCAATGGCCCTGTCCCCGCTCAATCGACGGCGCTTCGAGCGCTTCAAGGCCAACCGCCGAGGCTGGTGGTCGCTGTGGCTGTTCCTGATCCTGTTCGGCCTGAGCCTTGGCGCCGAGCTGATCGCCAACGACAAACCGATTGCCGTGCGCTACGACGGCGAGTGGTACTTCCCGGCGTTCAAGCGCTACCCCGAGACCACCTTTGGCGGTGAATTCCCGCTCGAAGCCAACTACAAGAGCCCTTACATCCGCGATCTTCTGGAGAAGAAAGACAGTTTTGTGCTGTGGGCGCCGATCCCGTTCAGCTACCAGAGCATCAACTACGACTTGAAGGTACCGGCGCCCGCGCCGCCCTCGGCGGACAACTGGCTGGGCACCGATGACCAGGGCCGCGATGTCATGGCGCGGGTGATCTACGGCTTCCGCGTTTCGGTATTGTTTGCCCTGACCCTGACCATCCTCAGCTCGATCATCGGCGTCATTGCCGGGGCTCTGCAGGGCTTTTATGGTGGCTGGGTCGACCTTGCCGGCCAGCGCTTCCTGGAGATATGGTCAGGCTTGCCGGTGCTGTACCTGCTGATCATTCTGGCCAGTTTCGTCCAGCCCAACTTCTGGTGGCTGCTGGGGATCATGTTGCTGTTCTCGTGGATGAGCCTGGTCGATGTAGTCCGCGCCGAATTCCTGCGTGGGCGTAACCTGGAGTATGTGCGCGCGGCGCGCGCCCTGGGCATGCGCAACGGCGCGATCATGTACCGGCACATTCTGCCCAACGCAATGATCTCGACCATGACCTTCATGCCGTTCATCCTCACCGGCGCCATCGGTACCCTGACCGCGCTGGACTTCCTCGGCTTTGGCCTGCCCGCCGGTTCACCGTCGTTGGGTGAGCTGGTTGCCCAGGGCAAATCCAACCTGCAGGCACCATGGCTGGGCATCAGTGCCTTCGCCGTGCTGGCCGTGATGCTCAGCCTGCTGGTGTTTATCGGCGAATCCGCCCGCGACGCCTTCGACCCGAGGAAATGACATGAGCGAACCTAACCTGATCGAAGTCCGTGATCTTGCGGTCGAGTTCCTCAGCGGTGACCAGGTCAACCGCGTGGTCGATGGCATCAGTTTCGACATCCGCAAGGGCGAGACACTGGCCTTGGTCGGCGAAAGCGGCTCGGGCAAGTCGGTCACTGCCCACTCGATCCTGCGCCTGTTGCCCTACCCACTTGCGCGCCACCCCAGTGGCAGCATCGAGTATGGCGGCAAGGACATGCTCAAGCTTGGCGAAAAGCCAATGCAGCGCATCCGTGGCAACCGCATCGCAATGATCTTCCAGGAGCCGATGACCTCGCTCAACCCGCTGCACTGTATCGAGAAGCAGATCAACGAGATCCTGCTCCTGCACAAGGGTTTAACCGGCAAGCAGGCGACGGCGCGCACCTTGGAACTGCTCGGCCTGGTCGGCATCCCTGAACCGCACAAGCGCCTCAAGGCGCTGCCGCATGAGTTGTCCGGCGGCCAGCGCCAGCGGGTGATGATTGCCATGGCCCTGGCCAACGAGCCGGAACTGCTGATCGCCGATGAACCGACCACTGCGCTCGACGTCACCGTACAGCTGAAGATTCTTGATCTGCTCAAAGAGCTGCAGGCACGACTGGGCATGGCCCTGCTGCTGATCAGCCATGACCTCAACCTGGTAAGGCGCATCGCCCACCGTGTTTGCGTGATGCAGCAAGGCAAGATCGTCGAGCAGGCCGAGTGCACGACGCTGTTCACCGCCCCGCAGCATCCCTATACGCAGATGTTGATCAACGCCGAACCCAGCGGCCAGCCTGCGGCCAACCCGCTTGGGGCGCCGCTGCTGGAGGTGGATGATCTGCGCGTCTGGTTCCCGATCAAGAAAGGCCTGCTGCGGCGTACGGTAGACCACGTCAAGGCAGTCGACGGGATCAATTTCAGCCTGCCCCAAGGGCAGACCCTGGGCATCGTTGGCGAAAGCGGCTCGGGCAAATCGACCTTGGGCCTGGCGATCCTGCGGCTGATCTCGAGCCAGGGCGACATCCGTTTTCACGGGCAAAACCTGCAGGGCATGAACCAGCAGGAGGTACGGCCGCTGCGGCGAGAAATGCAGGTGGTGTTTCAGGACCCGTTCGGCAGCCTCAGCCCGCGCATGAGTGTCGCCGATATCGTCGGCGAAGGCCTGCGCATTCATCGCATCGGCACCGCCCAAGAGCAAGAGGCGGCGATCATTGCCGCGCTGCAGGAAGTAGGCCTCGATCCGGCCACCCGCCACCGCTATCCCCATGAGTTCTCCGGGGGCCAGCGTCAGCGCATCGCCATCGCTCGCGCGCTGGTGCTCAAACCGGCGTTGATTCTGCTCGACGAGCCAACCTCGGCGCTTGACCGCACCGTGCAGCGGCAGGTAGTGGAGCTGTTGCGTTCGTTGCAGCTCAAATACAACCTGACCTACCTGTTCATCAGTCACGACCTAGCGGTGGTCAAAGCGCTGAGTCATCAGCTGATGGTGATCAAACAGGGGCAGGTGGTGGAACAAGGTGACGCGCGGGAAATCTTCCATGCGCCGCAGCATCCCTACACCCGGCAGCTGCTGGAAGCGGCGTTTCTGGAGGTCGAGCCGGCTGCCTGATGGCGTGCCGGCGCTACCGGTCACACTTTCACGGGTGTGACTGACCGGCAATCTGCGATGAGAATCGGCCGACCGCTGTTACCACTTCCTGCGCACCCGACTGAATTTCAGTGATGACATGGCCGGCCTGGCTGGCCAGCGCCAAGCCGATTTCAGCCTGATGCGTGCTTTCACCCATGCTGACCACTGCGGCCTCTACAAGAGTGTTGTTCTTCTGCACCACTTCTACGATTTCCTGAGTGGCGGCACTGGTGCGGCCGGCCAGCTTCCTCACCTCATCGGCCACCACGGCAAAGCCCCGACCTTGCTCGCCTGCGCGCGCGGCTTCGATAGCCGCGTTGAGGGCGAGCAGGTTGGTCTGCTGGGCAATGCCGCCGATGGTGGAAACAATCGATGTGATCAACTGCGACTGCTGCCCCAGCGCCTCGACCCCGGCGGAGGCCGTGGAGACCTGCGAGACGATACGGTTCATCGTCTCGACGGTATCCTTTACGGCGACCGCCCCCCTTCTCGCCGAGTCATCGGTTTTGCGAGAAACGTCATAGGCAATCCCGGCGGCCGCGCTGACTTCCTGCTCATGCTTGACCTGCTCGCTGATATCGACCGCGAATTTGACGATCTTGTAGAGCTGGCCACGGGTGTCGCGCACCGGGTTGTAGGATGCTTCCAGCCAGAGCTCGCGCCCTGACTTGTCAAAGCGCAGGAAGCGCTCGGCGACGAACTGCCCCTCGTTGAGGCTACGCCATAGCTGCTCGTAGGCAGGCGAATTGACATAGTTGGGGTCACAGAAAATACGGTGATGTTTGCCCACGATCTCTGCCAGCGAATAGTTCACCGTCCTCAAGAAGTTGTCGTTGGCAGCAACGATAGTACCGTCCAGCTCAAACTCGATGACCGCGGTCGAGCGGTACAGCGCCTTGATGAACTCGTCGTTTTCACGCGCTTTATCGATGCTCGCGGTGACATCGGTGCCGTAGGCCGACATATGGGTGACTGCACCCGCTGCTGACTTGACCGGGCACCAGGCCGCTCTCATCCAGACCATCCTGCCGTCGGCGGTGATATAGCGATACTCGTCGCTGACCCCGGTGCCAGTGCTCATGGCCTGCTGAAAATCCTTGAAGCATGGCAACTCTTTGACATAGCTGGGCGCGATGCTAGCCAGTGATTGCCCAAGCAATTGCGACTGTTCACGCCCAACCCATCGAGCAAAGTTGCGATTGACCGCGGTGATCAGCAGGTTCCGATCAACCGTTATTTCCAGCATCTCGTGAGTTCTTGCGGCCTGCGCGCGCTGCAGCGCGTCTATTTCGTCCTGCAGTCGCTGTAGCTGGTTTTTTAGCTTTGAGTTGAACATGGTGTTCTCGGTGGTTAGCGACGCGGCCGAAATGGCAGGGGGTTGTCGAAGATCTTGCAGGTGCAGCTGTGAGATTGAACATCGTCCTTGTCAGGTCATCGGCACGCAGCAGTCCTTCTGCAGCCAGGTTTCAAGTTCTGCGGGCGGCATCGGCTTCGCGTAAAAATAGCCCTGGCCCTGCTCACAGCCCCAGCCACTCAACAGATGGTGGTGCAGGTCGGTCTCGATACCTTCGGCCACCACCGTCAGGCGCAGGTCGCGCAGCAGGCTGACCAGCCCGCGAATGATGTGCCAATCGTTGTTGCCCGGCTGCAGGTTGGCCAGCAGCGAGCGATCAAGCTTGACGCTGGTGGCCGGGATGATGCGCAGGTAGACCCAGTTGCTGTAGCCGCTGCCGAAGTCATCGATGCCAATCGCCACCCCGAGTGTGCGAAAACGCTGAAGCTGTTGCTGCACCTGGTCGAAGTCAGTGACCAGAGCGCTTTCGGTAAACTCAAGCTCGATGCGCCGCGGGTCCACGCCGAACTCGCCGAGCGTACGGCTCAGGTACTCGAACAGGTGCCCATCGGCGAGATCCAGCGCGGAGATGTTCAGCGACACGGTCATCTGCAGCCCCTGCGCCCGCCACCTGCGCATTTGCTGACAGACATGCCAGATCACCCACCGGGTGATGCCGCGAATCGAAGCAGTGGTTTCAGCCAATGGGATGAATTCAGCCGGGCTGATTTCGCCCATGGTCGGATGCTTCCAGCGCAACAGCGCTTCTACTGCCACGCAGCGTTTGCTGTTGAGATCAACCCTTGGCTGATAGACCAGACGAAGTTGGTCGGCAGCTACCAGCGCCGGTTCCAGAGCGATGAGCAAGGCCGTACTGCGGCGCTGGCTGGTATCGACCAGCGGGTCATAGACCAGCCAGCGTCGCTCGCTGCGGCGCGCCGCATCGGTCATGCTCGCCATCAAACGCAGGGTATCCAGCGATGCATCGGTGTCTGCATCCGGCTCGAGCACGCTCATGCCGACATCGGCGAACACCGGCACATTGCCGCTGTGCAACGGCCCACTCAGCGCCGCAACGATAGCGTCAAGCCTGGCCGGCGATGAGGCCACGTCATTGCATTCGATCAGGGTCAGAAAACCCAGCGTGCTCGGGCGGTACAGGCGCGACCCCGGCGGCAGGGCTGCCAGCAAGGCCTCTTTCACGGCCAGCATGAAGCTTGCGAAAAACTCGATGCCCAGTGCCTTCACCAGGCGGTCCATGCCGGCTGCTGAAATAGGCTCGATGAACACTGCGACCTGGCCAGCGACGCTGGCGCAGTCGGCGAAGTCGGCTTCGAAACGGCGCCGGTTGGGCAAGCCGGTCATACTGTCGTAGAAATATTGATCATGGATCGACTGCAACCGCGATACAACAATCTGCGCCGCGCTGCGCAACAGCGCCTGGTCGCGCTCGGACAACGACGGACGTGCCGCCTGGTCGATGATGCACAGCCGCCCCAGGTTCAGTCCTGGCTTGATCACCAGCGGTGCGCCAGCGTAGTAGCGAATGTAGGGGTCACCCTGCACCAGCGGGTTATCGACAGTGCGCGCATCGGTCAAGGCGTCGCAGATTTCCAGTACAGTATCCTGCTCAAGTTCAAGGGCGCAGAACGACATCTCTCTGGGCGTGCGCTCGGCGACCATGCCTACCCGCGCCTTGAACACTTGATAGTTGCGGTCGATGATGCTGACCAGCGCGGTAGGCACTTGAAAATGGGCACAGAGCATCGCCACGACACTGTTCAGCACCGGGTCCGAGCCACTGACCAGGTCGGACGTCAGCCGATCGACCTCGGCCAGACGCAACCGCTCATCGTGCATAATTGACGAATTACCCACCGTAACTCCTGTAGCACTATCCAAAAGACTTACCTATGAGGCACATTGCCAGCTTAGTCAGCCCGAGCGCGCGAGGACAATCAAACCTCGCAACGGCCGACCGTAAAAAAAACTATTGGACGACCAGGCGTAACTAGCCTATCAGTCCGGGAAGGCGCCTAAAGCAGTGCTTTAGCGCTATATACGCCCTGTACCTGCATGCCTGGCTACCACTGTTCGGAGTGTTTTTTGACCCGTTTGCCTAGATTGACCGCCGCTGCCATGCTGCGCCTGGAGCGCAAGCAGCTCTCGCCTGCATTGCGCTATCTGGGCACCGTAGTGGTGGTCGTGGCGTGCGCTTTCGCGCGAGCGCAACTGCCCGCTACAGCCTTGCCCTACCTGTTCTTCATTCCGGGGCTGATGTTCATCGGCTTCTGGTTCGGCGCGGGGCCAGCGGTACTGGGATGCATCATGGCGGTGCTGACGGCACAATATTTCTTCATCGGGCCGGTCGGCTTTGGCGCCGACTGGACCGACTGGATCAACAGCCTGAGTTTTGGCCTGGTGACGTTGGCAATGGCAGTGGTGTGCGCGCTGTTTCGGCGCAGCATCAGGGCACTGGACCGGCTCAATCAAAACCTTGAGGACGAAGTCGAGCGGCGTACCGATGAGCGCGATGACATCTGGAAACTATCACCCGACCTGATCTGCACCTTGTCGGCACAGGGTGAAGTGCTGGCGATGAACCCGGCCTGGCAGGCCGAGACCGGCTGGACCGAGCAGCAGCTCAAAGATGGCGCGTTCTACAGCTATATTTCGCCTGCGCAATTATCCGACTCCGTGCGTAACCTGCATGATCGGCAGATTGCCGAGCTCGACACGCAAAGCGTACGCAACAACGGCCAGCCTCTGCTGCTGAACTGGCGTATCACCGGCCGCCAGGGTCGGTTTTTTGCCGTGGCCCGCGATGTCACATTGTACCGCGAGCGCCAGCTGGCCTTCGATCAAGTCCGTTCGCAGCTGCAGCAGAGTCAGAAAATGGAGTCGCTGGGGCAACTGACCGGAGGCTTAGCCCATGACTTCAACAACCTGTTGACGATCATCAGCGGCAGCCAGGACATGATCGAACAACGCATCGCCCAAGGCCGCCTGGCAGGGATCGAGCGCTATGTCACCCTCGCCCGAAACGCCACGCAACGAGCCAGTTCACTGACCCATCGGCTGCTGGCGTATGCCAGAAAACAGCCTTTGGTTGCAGCTAGCGTCGATCCGGCGGTGTTGATAAAGAACATGGAAGAGTTGATTGCACGCACGCTGACGCCGCTGATCAACATCGAACTGCTCGCCCCTGGCGCACCCACGCTGTGCCACTGCGATGCCCACCAACTCGAGAACGCCCTGCTCAACCTGTGCATCAACGCGCGTGACGCAATGCCTCAAGGCGGCAGGCTGCGAATCGAGGTCAGTACGCTGGCGGTGACCGACCCGGGCACTCTGCATGTGCAAGCGGGTGACTATGTACGGATCTGCGTGGCGGACACCGGTATGGGCATGCCGGCGAGCATTGTCGAGCGCGCGCTGGAGCCGTTTTTCACCACCAAACCGCTGGGCTCCGGGACCGGGCTGGGGCTGTCGATGGTCGAGGACTTCGCACGCCAGGCCGGCGGGGCTGTTCGTATTGAGTCAGAGCTGGGCAAAGGCACCGCGGTGTGCCTGTTCCTGCCGGTCTACCAAGGCAGCGCCCCTGTAGCGCAAACGCAGCAGGCAGACCTGCTGCAAGCAACGCCTGGCAGCAGCCGCGGATCGGCAATAGTTATCGACGACGAAGCCGCTATTCGTGAGCTGGTTGCCGAAACGCTTCACGAGGCAGGTTTTGAAGTGGCTGAAATGCCCAGCGCTGATCAGGTCGTGCAGCGTATCGCCGAGTTGCCTGATCTGAAGCTGATCGTTACTGACCTGATCTTGCCCGGCGGCAGCAGTGGTCACAAAATCGCCGAAGCCGCCTGGGCAGTACGGCCAACACTCAAGGTGCTGTTCATCTCAGGCTGCGTCGATACCGCGAACGGCAGCCCTGAGCGGCAGGATCAGTCGCAGTTGCTGGCCAAACCGTTCACCATCGAGCAGCTTAGGGCCAGCGTTGAGCATTTGCTCAACTCAACGGCTGGCGCTTAGCCTGTTCGCAGCTGTCGAGCTAGCGAAACCTTGCGAGAGGCGTGGTTGACGGCCGCTTTGGGCACCTGGCGTTTGCAGGGCACAGCCGATGCCGGCAGGCGTGATTGTCTGCGCAGTGGTCGCCTGTGTCGAGCGCTCGACGCCTGGCTTTGCCTGGAGCAGCCGGCACCAATCGCGCTCACCCGTGACAACATAGCGCATCAAGACACTTTTACAGGCCCAGCCAAATGCGGCTTAATGCGCGCCTACTTTTCTGGTAACGCCGATGCGGTCACGCCTGCACCCTTACCTCCTGCTACTCACCTGTTGCGCAGTGTTGTTCAACCTGCTGGCGATGCCGCTCGACCGTGCCCTGCGTGAGCCCGCACTGGATGAATCGCTGATCTTCGGCAGCTTCTGCAGCCTGCATGGCGGGCAGAGTTTGCCCAAATCGGTGCTGGCGCAACTCAAGCTGGAGTTGCCAGACTTCTCCGGGCACGGCGAGATCAAGCCCCAGGCCGGTGATTGCTGCTGTGGCCATACCGGCCAAGCGGCGCTGCCAGGCGCCTACTTCAAACACCTGTTGCCGCGCTTCTGGCCAGACGCCCTGTTGCTCGGCCAGCGCCCGGAGTTGCCGCTGCCGCGCCAGCAGTGGCCGAACCTCACCCCACGCGCCCCGCCGCTGACCTGAATCGTCGCCAAGCAAATGATCGTGCGCGCGAACTGCGCAGCACGGTCGTCTCCGGCTTTTCTGTCAGGAACCTTTATTCATGCCTGCGTACCTTCGTACTGCACGTAGCGTCGTGCCCGTGCTTGCCATTACCTGTGCCGCCACGCTCTGCCCACTGTCCCAAGCCATTGCTCAGGCTGTGCCTGCCGACAATTCCACCCTGACCCTCGGCGCCGTTACCGTCTCCGGCACCGGTAGCGGGCCGCTGGCGACCAGCAGTGTGCTCAGTTCAGTAGATATTCTTGGCGGCGACATTCTCGAGAAGATGCCCGTTGCCTACAGCTGGGAGCTGTTCAACCGTGCACCGGGCGTGATGCTCACCGGCTTCAACCAAGGCACCACCTCGGGCAAGTTGTCGTTTCGCGGCTTCAATGGGGAAGGCGAAGTCAACGCCGTAAAGCTGCTGATCGACGGCATCCCGAGTAATACCAATGACGGCAACATGCCCTTCATCGACTCGGTGTTCCCGCTGGACATCGACAGCGTCGAGGTCGTGCGCGGTACCAGCGATCCGCGCTATGGCCTCAACAACATCGCCGGCAACGTCAATATCAATACCCGCAGTGGCGGCAACTACAACAAGGCACGCCTGCGCTACGGCAGCTTCAACACCCGTGAAGTGCAACTGGCCAAGGGCATCGAAACCAGCAACTGGACGCAGAACTACTTCTTCGCCCGCCAGCAGGTCGACGGCTATCGCGAGCATGCAGATACCGAGCGCTACAGCTTCAGCGGCAAGTGGTTCTATACCCCCGACGACGGCAGCTACCGTCTCGGCCTTAGCGCCCGCCATTACGAAGCCGACGCACAGGAAGCGGGTTACTTGAGCGAAGCCGATGCCCGCCAGCACCCGCGCATGAGCAACGACTTCAACGCCAGCGACAAAGGCACCCGGCGCATGAACCAGCTCAGCGTGCACTTCGACACCGACCTGGCCGAGACCCTCGCCTGGTCGGCCAAGACCTACCTGAATACCTTCGATGATCGGCGCTGGACCCAGTACTGGCGCACCAGCGCGCAGCAAGAGCGTGATGCCTATGAAACCCAGTACGGCGCCCTCACCTCGCTGACCTGGCGGCCAGAAGTAGATTGGCTGCACGGCTTTGCCCTGGAAGGCGGCAGCGACGTGCAGAAGCAGGACAACCGCAGCGAGCGCTATCGCACCGTCCAGCGCGTACGCCAGGCACAGACCCGCGACCAGGCCTTCGATTTCAACACGGTCGGCGCTTACGTACAGGCCGAGATCGAACCGATCGAGTCGCTGAAGATCGTGCCGGCCTATCGCGTCGACAAGATCAGCGGCGACTTCACCAACCAACTCACCGGGCAAACCTCCGACATCAACGACTACGGGCTGATCAAGCAACCCAAGCTCAGTGTGGTCTATTCGCCCTGGCAGTATGCCAGCGTCTACGCCAACTGGGGCCGCACGTTCCAGGTCGGCAGCGGCGCTGCAGCCTACAAGGTGCCGCCGCGCAATGAAGACCTGCAACCGTCGATCAACGAAGGCTGGGAAACCGGCATAAAGTTCACCCCCGCCAGCTGGGTTGATGGCCGCGTTGCCTACTGGCGCCAGGACGCCACCGGCGAAGTCAGCCGCCGCCTCAACGACCCCAGCGGGGAGTCCGACAACGTCGGTGAAACCCGCCGCTGGGGTTACGACCTGCAGGTCAACCTGCACCCGGACGAACGTACCGAAGTGTGGGCTTCGTATTCATGGCAATACTCGAAAATCCTCGAGCCGAGTAGCGCCTTGCCACAGAGTAAAGGCAAGGAAATTGACCATGTTCCGCATCATTTGTGGAATACCGGTATCAGTTACCAGGCGACGCAAGCGTTGCAGTTGACTGCGTGGATGAATGGGCAGACCAACTACTATCTTGAGCGGGAAAACACTCAAGGTACTTATGGCGGTTATGTGTTGATGAATATCGGAGCGACTTATACGTTCACCGAGACGTTGAGCGTTGACCTGCAGCTCAAGAACCTCACCGACCGTTATTACGAATATGCCTGGTATGACCCGGATGGGGCTAAAGACTCACTGCACTCGCCTGGTGATGGGCGAGCGTTGTATGCGGGGTTGACGGTCGACTTCTAGGCTGCACATCTTCGTCACAATTGAATCGGAATGCTCGGGACCGCATGCAAATGCGGTTCACGAGTATCCACAACTCGTATTACTCAATCGCGATCAAGCGCCGAAGCGGTGTTGCAAAGTACGGGCTTACGGCACCAACAACCGATACCCCACCCCAGGCTCAGTCACGATAAACCGTGGCGCAGTAGGGTCATCGCCCAGCTTCTGCCGCACGTGCGCAACCACGATCCGCAGGTAGTGCGTATCGTCGACGTGGCTCGGCCCCCAGATATCCTTGAGCAGTTGCTGCTGGGTGATCACTCGCCCGGGGTGCCCGGCCAGTTGCGCCAACAGTGCGTACTCCTTGCGGGTCAGCGCTATTTCGCTGCCATCGAGGGTCACGCGGCGGTAGGCGAAGTCCACCAGCAGCGGCCCGAAGCTGGCACTGGCCAGCGCGGCGCTACCCTGTGGCACCTGGCGCAACAGGGCGCGAATGCGGGCGAGAAACTCCTGAATGCCGAACGGTTTGGTGACGTAGTCGTTGGCGCCGCCATCCAGGGCATCGACCTTTTGCAGCTCGCTGGCACGCACCGACAGCACCATCACTGGCACCGAGCTCCACTCACGCAATTCGCGCAGCACCTGCTGGCCGTCCATGTCTGGCAGGCCGAGGTCGAGCACGATCAGGTCGGGTTTGGCCAAGGCCGCCTGGGCCAGGCCTTCGCCGCCGGTGGCGGCTTCGATGACCTTGTAGCCTTGCGAGCTCAGGCTGATGCGCAGGAACTTGCGAATCTGCGGTTCGTCGTCGATGACCAGCAAGGTGGCAGTTTGGCTCATGAGTCCTGGCTTTCGGCGGTGGGCTGTGGGGGCAATGGCAAGCATAGAGTGATGCAGGTGCCGTGGCCATCGATGCCGTCAGCCACCTGGATGCTGCCGCCGTGGGCGCCGATCATGCCCTGGCAGATGGCCAGGCCGAGGCCTGTGCCCTGCCCGCCGCGGTCGCCGCGGGCGGCGGTGTAGAACATGTCGAAGATCTTTTCGCGTTCAGCTTCGGGGATGCCGGGGCCTTGATCGCTGACGGCCAGGCACAGTTGCTCATCACGCACGTCGACCTGCAATTGCAGGCGGCCATCTGGGGGTGAAAAGCGCGCGGCGTTTTCCAGCACGTTGACCAGCGCCTGTTCGATCAAGGCAGCGTGCACGAACAGCAGCGGCAGCTCGCTCGGCACATCGGTGCTGACCCGCAGCGGCGCCAGCACCGCGCGCAGACGCTGCAGGGCGCTGGCGACGATATCGGCCGGGGCCACCCAGTCACGCGCGAGCTTGAGACTGCCGTGACCGAGGCGGGTCATGTCGAGCAGATTCTGGATGTAGCGGTCGAGGCGCTCGGCTTCATCGCGGGTGCTTTCGAGCAATTCGCGGCGGTCGTCGGGCGGGATCGCATCGCCGAGCGCAAGCAGGCTATCGATGCCGCCGCGCATAGCGGTCAGCGGTGTGCGCAGGTCGTGTGACACCGAGGCCAGCAAGGCGCTGCGCAGCTGTTCGGTTTCGCCGTGCAGCCGCGCAGCTTCGAGTTGTTCGCCGAGGCGCGCACGGGCCAGGGCCTGCGCCAGCGGCTGGGCCAGCGCCATCAGCAGGCGTCGGCGCTGGGCTGTGAGGGCCGCGTTGTCACGTGGACGTACGCCGAGCAGGGCCAGCGGTTGCTCATCGACCAACAGCGGCCACCACCACCAGCGACCATTGGGCAAGGTGTCGCTACCGTGGCCAGCGGCCTGGCCGTGCTGCCAGGCCCAGTCAGCGGCAGCGCGCTCGGTGTCGCTCAAGCCGGGCAACTGGCCGTTGGCAGCTTGCAGCAGGCCTTCGCTACCTCGCTCGAGCAGGCATACGTGCAGATCCTGCCACCCGTCGAGGTGCTGGCTGGCGGCGCTGAATACTGCCTGGCGGTCGGTGGCGACGGTGAGCTTGCGTGACAGGTCGAGCAGTTGACTGGTCTGCGCCTGGGTCTCGCGCAAGGCCTGCAACTGGCGCCGCTGGCGCGCGGCGAGGTTGCCGGTGAGCGCGGCCATCAGCAGGAAGAACACCAGCGTCAGCACATCCTCTTCGCGCTGAATGCTCAGAGAGAAGTTGGGCGGGATGAACAGAAAGTCATAGCTGACAAACGACAGCACCGCGCACGCCAGCGCCGGGCCGAGGCTGCTGCGCACCGCCACCAGCAGCACGGCGGCGAGGAATACCAGCGAGATATTCGGCAACGCCAGCACGCTGGACACCGCCCAGGCCAGGCCTGCGGCAAGCGCAGTGGCGAGTAGCGCCAGCAGATAGTGCCGCCAGATCCACACCCGCTTCGCTGCCGTGCGCGGTGCGGGTGGCTGCGCCTCGCGGTCGAGCACGTTGATTTCCAGGCCGTGGTTTTCGCGCAGCAGCCGCGCAGCGACACCGGCACCGAACAGGCGCCGGCGCAGACGATCACGCGACTGCCCCACCAGCACCAGGCTGGCACGGCGCTCGGCGGCATGCTGGAGCAAGGTCCTCGCGACTTCGCCGGCGCGCAACAGCACTACCTCGCCGCCCAGCCGCTCAGCCAGTTGCTGCGCGCTTTGCAGACGCTGGCGGGCGCTTTCGTCGCGCAGCTTGCCGTTGTCGACATGCACCAGGCTCCACGGCAAATGCCGGCGCTGGGCCACGCGGCAGGCGTGGCGGACCAGCCGCTCGGCTTGCTGATCGCCGTCGACGCCGACCAGCAAGCGACCACGCAGGGCCGGCGCTTCCTGGCCAAGCTGGCGATAGCCGTGGGCCAGGTCGGCATCCACCTGCGCCGCGGCGGTGTGCATGGCCAGCTCCCGCAGGGCACTGAGGTTGGTCTGCGAGAAGAACGCATCGATGGCGGCGCGGGCCTGCTCGGGCACGTAGACCTTACCTTCGCGCAGGCGCTGCAGCAGTTCGCGCGGTGGCAGGTCGATCAGCACCAGTTCGAAGGCTTCCTGCAGCACCCAGTCGGGCAGGGTTTCGCGGACCTGCACACCGGTGATGTCGCGAACCTTGTCGTTAAGGCTTTCAAGATGCTGCACGTTGACCGTGGTGTAGACATCGATGCCGGCCGCGAGCAGCTCCTGCACATCCTGCCAGCGCTTGGCATGGCGGCTGTTGGGGGCGTTGCTGTGGGCCAGTTCGTCGACCAGAGCCAGCTCGGGACTGGCGCGCAGCAAGCCGTCGAGGTCCATTTCCTCAAGAGTGACTCCCCGGTATTGGCTGCGCAGCAGCGGCTGCTGGAGCAAGCCGCCGAGCAGCGCCTCGGTCTCGGCCCGGCCGTGGGTTTCGACCACCCCGGCCACCACCTGCACGCCTTGGCGCTGCTGGGCGTGGGCGGCCTGGAGCATGGCGTAGGTCTTGCCCACGCCGGGCGCTGCACCGAGAAATACCTTGAGCCGGCCACGCCCGGCGCGCGGCAGGTTGGCCAACAGCGCGTCGGCGCGGGCAGAGTCACTCATGTTTCATCCTTCACAGTTGCGGTGATCAGCACAGCGGGTCAATTGCTCCAGCGCCTGATTCAGCGCCAGCACGTTGACCACCGGTGGGCCGATCAATGGCTGCAGGGTGGCCTCTTCGATCAGCCCTTGCAAGCGCTCTACCGGCACTTTGCGCGCCGCCGCCACTCTGGGGATCTGATACGCCAGCGCTTGCGGCGACAGATGCGGGTCGAGACCGCTGGCCGAGGTGGTCAGCAGGGCTTGCGGTACCGGCCCCAACTCGGCGCGATACAGCGTGCCTGCGTCTGCCTTGACCCGCTCGGCCAGAGCCGGATTGCTCGGCGCCAGATTGCTCGCGCCACTGGCCACGGTGGCATACGCCGCCGCAGACGGACGTGGGTGGAACCAGCCATCGCCAGTGAACGGTTGGGCGATCAGCGCCGAGCCGCGCACCTGGCCCTGCTCGTCGTGCACCAGGCTGCCGTTGGCCTGCGTGGGGAAGGCCACTTGCGCAACCGCCGTCACCGCCAGCGGATAAAGCGCGCCGGTGATCACTGTCATCAATACAACCAGGCTCAGGGCCGGGCGAAGGTAAGTAGTCATAACGGCCTCCTCAGACCAGGTGCAGGGCATTGAGCAGCATGTCGATCAGCTTGATCCCGGCAAACGGCACGATCAGGCCGCCGACACCGTAGATCAGCAAATTGCGCCGTAGCAGATGGGCGGCACTCGCTGCCTGCACCCTCACCCCACGCAGTGCCAAGGGGATCAGCGCGACAATGATCAGCGCGTTGAACACGATCGCCGAGAGGATCGCGCTCTGCGGGCTGGCCAGCTGCATCAGGTTGAGCACGCCCAGTTGCGGGTAAATCGCGGCAAACAGCGCCGGCAGGATGGCGAAGTACTTGGCCACGTCGTTGGCGATCGAGAAGGTGGTCAACGCACCGCGGGTGACCAGCAACTCCTTGCCGACCTGGACCACGTCGAGCAGCTTGGTCGGGTCGCTGTCGAGGTCGACCATGTTGGCCGCCTCACGCGCGGCCTGGGTGCCGTCGTTCATGGCCATGCCGACATCGGCCTGGGCCAGCGCCGGCGCATCGTTGGCACCGTCGCCGCACATGGCGACCAAGCGGCCGTCGTTTTGCTCTTGGCGAATGCGCGCCAGCTTTTTCTCCGGGGTGGCTTCGGCCAGTACATCATCGACGCCGGCCTCGGCGGCGATGGCAGCAGCGGTCAGCGGGTTGTCGCCGGTCACCATCACCGTGCGGATGCCAAGCTTGCGCAGTTCGGCGAAGCGCTCGCGGATGCCTGGCTTGACCACGTCCTTGAGGTGGATCACGCCGAGCAGGCGCTGGTCGACGCACACCAGTAGCGGCGTGCCGCCACTCTGGGCAATGCGCTCGACTTCCTTGGCCAGCGCCGATGGCATCTGCAAGCGCTCGATACCGACAAAGCCCAGCACCGCATCGACGGCGCCCTTGCGGTAGCGGCGCTGCTCGAAGTCGACGCCCGACAGCCGTGTCTCGGCGCTGAACGCCACCGGGCTGAATTGATCGGCGCCCGGCTCGTTGAAGTCGTGCAACTGGCGCAGGTATTCGACAATCGACTTGCCCTCGGCGGTGTCGTCGGCAAGCGACGCCAGCAAGGCGCCCTCGCCCAGCTCCTTGGCCGTCACCGCCGGCGCTGTGTGCAGCGCGCTGCAGCGCCGGTTGCCGAAGGTGATGGTGCCGGTCTTGTCGAGCATCAGCGTATGCACGTCACCGGCCGCCTCCACTGCTCGCCCGGAGCGGGCAATCACGTTGAGCCGCACCAGCCGGTCCATGCCGGCGATGCCGATAGCCGAAAGCAGGCCACCAATGGTGGTCGGGATCAGCGTCACCAGCAGCGCGGCGAGGAAAATCAACGGCAGGCTGCCGCCGGCAAAGCGGGCGAAGGGCTGCAAGGTCACCACTACGATCAAGAAGATCAGGGTCAGGCCGATCAGCAGGATGTCGAGGGCAATCTCGTTCGGGGTCTTCTGTCGCTTGGCGCCTTCGACCAGGGCGATCATGCGGTCCAGGGTCGATTCGCCCGGGTTGCTGGTGATGCGGATGAGCAGCCAGTCGGAGACCAGCCGGGTGTTGCCGGTGACGGCGGAGCGGTCCCCACCGGACTCGCGGATGACCGGCGCCGATTCGCCAGTGATGGCCGCCTCATTGACCGCCGCGATGCCTTCGAGCACCTCGCCGTCGCCAGGAATCAGCTCGCCGGCCACCACCTTGACCACATCGTCTTTGCGTAGCGCGCTGGCGGCAACCGTTTCGAAGCTGCCATCGGCACGCCGGCGCTGCGCATTCAAGCCCTGGCTGCCGGCCTTGAGGCTGTCGGCGCGTGCCTTGCCGCGACCCTCGGCCAGCGCTTCGGCAAAGTTGGCGAACAGCACGGTGAACCACAGCCACAGCGCGATCTGGATCGCCACCGCAGTGCTGACACCGCTCTCTGGCGCAAAACACAGCAGCGTAGTCAGCAGCGCCGTCAGCGCCACCACCAGCATCACCGGGGAACGCTTGAGCTGACGCGGGTCGAGCTTGACCAGCGCCTGTATCAGGGCGGGCCGCCACAGTGCGGCGAAGCGGGTCTGATCAGTGCCAGGGCGTGGCGCCTGGACTTGAGCAATAGGCATGTTCATGTTGATTCCTCAGAAACCCAGGCTCAGTTGTTCGGCAATCGGCCCCAGGGCCAGGCTTGGCAGGAAGGTCAGGCCGCCCATCAGCAGGATGATCACCAGCAGCAAACCGGTGAACAGCGGGCCGTGGGTGGGGAAGCTGTTCTGCCCTTGCGGTGCGCGGTTCTTCGCCGCCAGGCTGCCGGCCAGGGCCAGCACCGGCAGGATGTAGCCGAAGCGGCCAATGAGCATGGCCAAAGCGATCATGACGTTGTGGTACACCGTGTTGGCGCCAAAGCCGGCGAAGGCCGAGCCGTTGTTGGCGGTGCCAGAGGTGTAGGCGTAGAGCAGTTGGCTGAAGCCGTGCGCGCCGGGGTTGCTGACCGCACCGGCAGGGCCTGGCAGGCTGGCTGCGAGGGCGCCGAGCACCAGCACACCAAGCGGCATCACCAGCAAGGTCGCCACCAGCAGTTGGACTTCCCGCGCTTGCAGCTTCTTGCCCAGATATTCAGGCGTGCGACCGATCATCAGCCCCGCCAGAAACACTGCAATCAAGACGAACAGAAGCATGCCGTAGAGGCCCGCACCCACGCCGCCGAAGATTACCTCGCCGACCATCATGTTGAGCATCGCGACCATCCCGGTCAGCGGGTTGAGGCTGTCGTGCATGGCGTTCACCGAGCCGTTGGAAGCGGCGGTAGTGGTGACTGTCCAGAGCACCGAGCCGGTGGTGCCGAAGCGGCTTTCCTTGCCCTCCATCGGTGCCGACTGCTGCACCTGCTCACTGATCAGCGCTGGATTGGGCTGGTACTCGGCCCACAGCGCAGTAGCCCCGCCGATCAGGAACAGCGCCAGCATGCAGGCGAGAATCGCCCGGCTCTGGCGCAGGTCCTTGACGTAGTGGCCGAAGGTGAACACCAGCGCCACCGGGATCAGGATGATCGACCCCAGCTCGAACAGGTTGCTCCAGGCCGTGGGGTTTTCGAACGGATGGGCCGAGTTGACACCAAAGAAGCCGCCGCCATTGGTGCCCAGTTGCTTGATTGCGATCTGGCTTGCGGCCGGCCCGAGCGGGATAGTCTGGTCAGCGCCTTGCAGGGTCACGGCATGGGCGTAATCGGCAAAGGTCTGTGGCACGCCCTGCCACACCAGCAACAGCGCCAGCAGCAGGCACAGCGGCAACAGGCCGTAGAGGGTGGCGCGGGTCATGTCGACCCAGAAGTTGCCGACCGTTGTCGCCGAACGCCGGGCAATCCCGCGGCACAGCGCGACCAGCACGGCCAGGCCGGTCGCGGCGCTGACGAAGTTCTGCACGGTCAGGCCGAGCATCTGGCTCAGATAACTAAGCGACGCTTCGCCACTGTAGGCCTGCCAGTTGGTGTTGGTGACAAAGCTCACCGCCGTGTTCAATGCCAACGACCAGTCCTGGCCCGGCAACCGTTGCGGATTGAGTGGCAGGTAACCCTGCAGCATCAACACGGCGAACAGCAGGACAAACCCGGCCAGGTTAAACGTCAGCAGGGCCAGCGCGTACTGCTTCCAGCTCTGCTCCTGCTCGGTCTGGACGCCCGCCAGCCGGTAGCAGCCGCGCTCCAGCGGGCCGAGCGCCGGCGACAACCAGGTGCGCTGGCCTTCCATGACCTTGTAGTAGAAGCGCCCGAGCCAGGGCGCGGGCAGCAGCACGATGGCAAAAAACGCCAGCAGCAAGGCAAAGTCATAACTGTGCATGGCCGCTCCCTAGCTGTGGTCGGCGCGCAACAGCGCAACCAGCAGGTAAACCGCCAACGCCACTGCCAAGAGCAGTGACACGCCTTCAAGCATGTACATGAGCCAATCTCCCCGGAATGCGGCGTGGGCCGCTTTGCGAGGATTGTCCGGGGGATGGCCGTAAAGGAACGAGAGCGAGCGCTGGTTCAGCGCATAAAGAAAGCGTAAAGCCTGCTAGGGTTGCACGCTCGGCTGAGTGCTGCGGCTCCAGTCCAGCAACAGGCTGTAGGCCACGGCGAGCAGGGTCGGGCCGATGAACAGACCGATGAAGCCAAACGCGATCAGGCCGCCGAATACCCCGAGCAGCACGATCACCAGCGGCAGATTGCCGCCACGGCTGATCAGGTACGGTTTGAGCACGTTGTCCACGCCGCTGATGACGAAGGTGCCCCAGATACCGAGAAACACTGCCATGCCGTAGTGCCCCTGCCACACCAGCCACGCGGTGGCGGGCAGCCACGCCAGCGGCGGCCCCATCGGAATCAGGCTGAGCATGAAGGTCACCAGACCGAGCACAATCGCCCCCGGCACGCCAGCGATGAGGAAACCGATCATCGCCAGCAGGCCTTGCGCCGCCGCCGTGCCGATCACGCCGTTGACTACGCGCTGCACGGTGCCGGCGACCAGTTCCAGGTAGTACTCGGCGCGCTCGCCGATCAGCCGCTGCAGCAGGCGCAGGACAAATGCCGCCAGCCGCGGGCCGTCGCGGTAGAAGAAGAATACAAAGACCAGGCTCAACGACAGCTCGAGCACGCCGCCGCCAATTTGCGCGCTGCGCGCCAGCAGCCAGTTGCCAACCTGGCCGAAGTAAGGTTTGGCCGATGCCAGCAGCGCCGCACCCTGCTGGTCAAGGGAGTTCCACCAGGTCAGCAGGCGCTCACCGACCAGCGGAATACTGCCCAGCCAGGCCGGTGCCTCGGGCAGGCCATCGACCTGCACATCGCGGATAAACGCCGTGGCATCGCGAATATGGTCAGCCAGGTTGAAGCCGAGCCACACCAGCGGCAGCGCCACGATCAGAATCCACAGGGTGGTCAGCACCGCCGCAGCCAGGGTTTCACGTCCGCCCAGCCAACGGGTGAGCAGGCGCATCAGCGGCCAGCTGGCAAACGCCAGGATTGCGCCCCACAGCAGTGCCGAGATGAACGGCGCCATTACCCACAAGCCGGCGCCCAGCAGCGCCAACAGCAGAATCTGTACCAGCAGGCGATCATTGTTGGCCACAGGTGCACTCATTTAACGAATCAATTCCAAATGCAACCCCTCGGTCTCGGCAGTGCCGACCTCCAGCCGTGCAGCGCGTACGCCCATCTTGACCAACTGCTCGCGCCAATCTTCAGCCTGCTTGCCACTCAGGCTGACGCGCAAAGTACTGTCCAGATTCAGGCTGCGACCGAGCAGGGTCACCCAGGCCGGCAACGGTGCCGTCAGGTCAGGATAGTCAAGTTTGCCGGTGTCGCGCAGCTCACGCATGACCGTGGCCGAGGTCGGCAGCAGCTCGCCCAGCGGCGACTCGGCAATAAATTCCTCAACATGCAGGTAAACCCGCTTGTTACCCGCAGTGACGCTGTACAAGGCAACCAGCGTATCGGCTTCCTCAGCCGAGCGGCGCAGCAGGATAAACGCCTGCTGCTCATCGCCACCGTTGAGCCTGGCGTTCTTGAACACCTCGTTGGCCCACAGACTGGCTTCGCCGCAGTCGCGTTTTTCACACCAGAACAGCGGATAACCGCCCTCCTCCTGCAGTGCTTCGCGGGCGCTGGTAAAGGCTTCGCGTGCGGTGCGTTCGGCGGGCAGCTGGTAGGTCACGGAGCTGACCTGGCCGCGGCTCTCGACCTTGTCGTCAACCCGCAGCCGGCCGCTGATCTTGCGCAACGGGCCGAGGGGGTAAACCCGCTCCTGCTCCAGCGCCGGGCGCTGATCGACTATCTTGGCGTCCAGCGGCACTGGCAGGCTGCCGGCCCACAGCAGCGGGCTGGCAAGACCCAGGCAGCCGGCAACCAGAATTCGAATACTCATCGGCCTCCCTTGCCGCTGGCGGCGTGGGTGGCGAGGGGGTAAATGTCAGGCATGTCCATGGTTGTCTCCCTGTTCAACCTGCCAAGCCTCGGCACTTGTCCGGAGCAAGTCAAGAAAACCCGCAGAAGCGATTGATACAGTCTGCGACAAGGGTCGCGCCCTGCTCGTCGTTCAGGTGCAAGTGATGACCGCCAGGCAGGCGCACCTGCTCGAAGGGTAGCTGCTCCAGCAGCGCCGTGTGGCGCGCGAGCATGCCATCCGCCGCAACCACCAGGCAGGTCGGGCATTCGATGCGCTGAACAAAGGCCATGGCCTGCGCCTCACTCAAGCGCGCTGGCGACGGCAGGGTCAGACGACTGTCGCTGCGCCAGCTATAGCCGCCCGGCACCGGCATCAGGCCGCGTTGAGCGAGCAGTTCGGCAGCTTCACGGCTGACCGCGACCATACCCTTCATACGCGCCTCGATGCCTTGTTCGAGGCTCGGATAGATCGACTTGCGTTTGCTGTCCAGGCGTAACTGCGCCTGCAGGGCCATGCCCAGCCGCTGCGCAGCATCCTGCTCGGCGCCGGTAGGCGGCAGCACGCCGTCGATCAGCAGCAAGCGACTGATCCGCTCTGGCAGCGCTCCGGCCAGCTGCGCCGAAATGATTGCGCCCAGCGAATGGCCAAGCAGGCCAAAGCGCTGCCAGCCGAGCTGCTCGGCAACCCGAACGACATCGTGGGCATAATCGGCCAGCGCATAGCTGGCACCCGCCGGGCGATGCTCTGAATAGCCATGGCCAGCCAGATCCAGCGCGACGATACGCAACCCGCGCAGCAGCGGCGCCAGCCGGGCGAAGCTGTTGGCATTGTCCAGCCAGCCATGCAGCGCGATCACCGGCTCGCCATCCTCCGGGCCAAACAGATGAGCTGCCAATTCGATGTGGCCCAGATTGAGCCGGATTTCCTCGACCTGCGCGCTCATGGCTGCCCCCAACGATCAAACAGTCCTTTGATCAAGCTGGCGGTATCAGCGGGGCGCTCCAGCGGGAACATATGCCCGCCCGGCACGCTGTGGTATTCGCCCAGCGGCATGGTGCGCACGGCAAAGGCGTGATGGCGGCGGATCACCCGGCTGCGATCGCCGCGAACCATCGCCAGCGGCACCTGCAGTTGGCGCGCCGGTGCCGGGCTCAAGTGCGGGATACTGCGATAGATGCTGATCTCGGTGGCGGGATCGAAGCGCAGGCGCAGGCCGCCCTCAGCTGCTTCCAAGCCATGCTCCAGATAGGCCTCGAGGCAGTCTGGGTCAAAATGACGGAACAGCGTCTTGCCAGTGAAGTAGCCCCGCGCACTGTCCCGATCAGCAAACACAGCGCGGCGGTTCAGGGTACGCCCGGCCGGGGTAATGCGGTCGATGAAGCCAAAACGTTTGGCCGTGCGCAGCAGCCACTGATCGGCGCGGGTCAACACTGGCGAATCGAGCATGACCACGCCGCGGTAATAGTGCGGGCAGCGCAGCGCCGCGTGCAGGTGCAATACCCCGCCCAGAGAATGGCCAACGCCCCACACCGGCCCTGGCTGCTGGGCCAGGTGGTGGAGCAGTTCATCGACCAGGTTGAGCCAGTTGTCATCGACCGGGAAGCGCGGATCATGGCCGTGCTGGAGCAGATGCTGAACCTGATAGTCCGGCGCGAGCGCAGCAAACAGCTTGCCGTAGGTGGCCGAGGGGAAGCCATTGGCATGGGCGAAGAAGATTTGCTGCGACATGGCCGCCTGCTCTCACGAAAAGAGTGCCCATTGTCGGCAAGCGCAGCGGCGGCGGCAACGTCCGGATAGGTCATCGCCAAGGGCGTTCAGGTCATCGCCGGTTCAATCGAAGCTGGCCATCGACCGGCGCAGGCACGCCTGCATGTAGGCCAATTGATACTCGAGTGCCTCGCGAGCCTGGGCCTTGTCCGCTTCTTCCAGCTTGGAGCGGCGCAGCGCAAGGCAGCTGGTCTGCAGCAGATGCGCCATACGAATGCTCGCCTGGCGCAGTTGCTCAAGCTCATATTGGCCTTCGCACTTGCCCAGCAGGCGATTGAAGCTGGCATCCGCGCAATCCTGCAGCAAACGGTGCTCGGCAAAGTCCGGCACGCCATGCTCGTTCAGTTTGTCCAGCACACGCTGTGGGCTCACCGAGCTCACCAATTCAAGACGTCGACTACTCATCCACTACTCCCTGTTACACGGTTCGACTCTCACGCGATCAACGCTAGTAATCAGCCGAACGCCCAGGCAACTGGCAAAAATGCCAGTTGCCGCAGGCTAGCCGGGATGACTCAAGGCTTTCAGTGACATCAATCCAGGCAACGGCCAGTCCCCTTCCAGCTCGGCCAGGCTGGCGGTGCTCATAGCTGCCGGCTGTTGCAAATGGCCGTGCTCAAGCATGCCGACCAATGCGCCTACCAGCGGCTGGTGGCTGACCAGCAAGACGTGCTCAAAGCCCAATTGTTCAAGCTCGGTGATGGCTTCACGCACGCTGCTTTCTGGGGTGAGCCAGGCCACCGTACGCAGCGGCTGAGGAAAATCGAGGGTTTCCTGCACCAATGCAGCGGTTTGCTGAGCACGCACGTAAGGGCTCACCAGAATCGCCTGCAGTGGTTGCCCCAGCAGCCGCGCTGCGCTGTACAGGACCTGCTCGCGGCCGTGGCTGGTCAGGCGCCGTTCGGCATCGCTATTAGCACGTGGCTCGGCTTCGCCGTGACGCAGGATCCACAGTTTCACAGCTTGGGGTCCTCATCACGCACCGGATGGGCCGCGGCCGCTACAACGTGTGGCGCCTCACCCTCGGGTGCGCGTGGGGTTGGCCAATCGGAAAACGGCCACGGCTTGCGATCGCTGTGAAAGGTGCCAAAGCGGCCGATCTGCGCCAGAAACTGGCTCAGGCTGTCGCCGAAGTTCATCAGGCTGGCACTCGGCGCGCCGTAGACCAGACGGTAGATCAGCTGCACCAGCACCAGGCCGGCCAGCAGCAATTCGGCCAACTGCCAGACCACCAGGAACACGAGCATCCACAGCACCCGCAGGATGATCGATTCGCGCTCCACGCGCTCGGGGGTATCGCTCATGTATTGCTCCTTGCTGTGCTCAGCGTTTAGTTGAAGCCGCTGGTGGAAATGAAGTCGACGTCGGTTTTCGGTTCCGCGCGCATCAGGTGTTCGATGACCTGATTCAAGGTGCGCCCTTCGAACAGGATCGCATGCAGCCCGGCTACCAGTGGCATGTACACCTGGGCGTCATCGGCCTTGGCCTTGAGCACCTTGATGGTGTTCACGCCCTCGGCCACTTCGCCCAGCCGGCTCACCGCTTCTTCCAGCGACAAACCCTGGCCCAGCGCATAGCCGACCTGGTAGTTACGGCTTTTCGGCGACGAGCAGGTGACGATCAGGTCACCGACCCCGGCAAGGCCGAGGAAGGTCATCGGGTTGGCCCCCAGGCTGACGGCGAACCGAGTCATTTCGGCCAGCGCGCGGGTGATCAGCATGCTTTTGGTGTTTTCACCCATGCCCAGCGCCACGGCCATACCGGCAATGATCGCATAGACGTTTTTCAGTGCGCCGCCCAGTTCGACACCGAAGCGGTCGGCACTGGCATAGACGCGGAAGGTGCGCCCGTGCAGTACCTCTTGCACGCTCAGGCACAGCGCTTCGTCTTCGCTGGCGACCACCGTGGCGGTCAGTGCGTGTTCGGCGATTTCGCGCGCAAGGTTGGGCCCGGAGAGCACCCCAATACGCGCCTCGGGGGCGATTTCTTCGAGAATCTGGCTCATCAGCTTGAAGCTCTGCGCCTCGATGCCCTTGGTCAGGCTCACCAGGCACTTGCCGCGCAGCAGCTCGGCATGCGGCGCCAGGACGCTGCGCAAGGCGCTGGATGGCAGCGCAACAAAAATCAGTTGTGCAGCTTGCAGGGTGGCCAGCAGGTCATTGACCGGCTCGACGCCGTCCTGCAAGCGGATACCTTTGAGGTAGCGCGGGTTTTCGCGGTTGACGCGCATCGCCTGCGCCTGGTCCGGATCGCGCATCCACTGGCGCACAGGGTTGCCGTTTTCGGCCAGCAGGTTGGCCACGGCGGTGCCGAAGCTGCCGCCTCCAAGAACTGCAACAGGTTGCTGTTCAGTCATATCCAGTCCGTTAAAGCCAAAGTTGAGTGGCGACGGGCGCATTATACGGGCCAGATGCGGCATAACCAGAGGCACGCGGTGTCAGCCTATTACCCGCTCGACGGTGTAGCCAGCATGGATGGGGCTGCTGGAAAAACCTCTACGGTCGGTTAACATGCGCGTTTCCTGCTGAAACAAGGCTGTAACGTGTTGTCTGGCACGCCGCCCTTCCCTCGCCTGCTATTACTGACTGCCCTGCTTGGCGGGCCAGCTGTGGCCGACGACCTGTTTATTGACAACCAGGACCTGCCGCAAGTTCTCACTGCCACCCGACTTAAACAATCTGCAGCCGGCGTACCGGGCAGCATGACTGTGCTCGACAGCCAGTTGATCCGCGCCAGCGGCGCCCGCGACATCCCCGAGCTGTTGCGGCTGGTGCCGGGCATGATGATCGGCTACGGCGCCAGCAACCAGCCGACGGTCAACTACCATGGCAGCAACGTCAGCGAGGCGCGGCGCATGCAGGTGCTGATCGACGGCCGCTCGGTGTACCGCGCAGGCCTGGCCACCGTCGACTGGAGCGATATCCCGGTAGCACTTGAGGATATTGAGCGGATCGAGGTGTTTCGCGGGCCAAACACGGTCAGTTATGGCGCCAATGCCCTGATGGCGGTGGTCAACATCCTCACCCGAAGCCCTGCCGACAGCCAGGGCACGCGCCTCAAGCTGAGCCGCGGGGCGGATGGCGTCAACGATTTTTACGCCAGCCAGGGCTTGGGCTGGGAGGGCGGCGACCTGCGTCTGTCAATGTCCGGCCAGGAGGATGACGGCTTCGATCACGACCAGTCGGGCGCTGACTACCGCGACAGCCGCCGGCTCAACCGGATCAACCTGAGCGTGCTGCAGCAGTTGGCGAGCAACCAGACGCTGGAGTGGCAACTGGCGGCCAAGGAAGGCAGCAATCAGCGCCCCTACACCTATCAGCCGGTGTTTCCCTACGTCACCGCCCGTGGCAACAACGCAGACGTCAAGGCCAAGGACTACGCTGGCTCGCTGCGCTGGAACATTGATTTCAATGACCAGCACAGTCTCTATGTACAGGGCTCGGCGCAGCACTTCGACCGCCAGCAAGTGTGGCGTGCCTGCGATGCGGCATTGTCGTTCAGCCCAGCCCTGACTCGACTGTGGCAGCTCGACTCGAACTACGCCGAGCAGGTCGCCCGCAACATCGTCAACCCGCCGGCCAACAACAATCCTGCGCTGCAGGCACTGCGCGATCAGGTCAAGACCCAGTGGGACAGCCAGGGCGGCAGCCAGGTCGTGTGCGGTGATGTCGACCAAAGCACCCGGGAAACCCGCTACGACCTGGAAATCCAGGACACCCTGAGCCTGACCGACAACCTGCGCCTGCTCAGCGGCGCCAACTTTCGCTATGACCAGGCTGACTCGCAGACCTATTTCAATGGCACCCTGAGCGACCACACCTGGCGCCTGTTCGGCCAGCTGGAATGGCGCGCCGACGAGCACTGGATCATCCAGGGCGGAACCATGTTCGAGGACAGCCGCCTGTCCGGCAGCTCGCTGACGCCGCGCCTGGCGGTCAACTACCTGATCACCCCGCGTCATGGCCTGCGCGCGGTGTATTCCGAAGCAGTGCGCTCACCCGACATGTTCGAGAACAACGTCAACTGGAGCTATACGGTCAATAACCTCAGCCCCTATCAGCCTGGCCTGGGCAGGGGCGAGTACTTCGTCAAGACCCGCGGCCCGGGCGATCTCGATCAGGAGCGGATGCGCTCGCGTGAACTGGGCTACAACGGCAGCTTCAGCGAAATCGGTCTGAACCTTGACCTGAAGGTCTTCTCCGACGAAATCAGCGGCATGATCAGCGAGCCGCTGCGCAACAACCAGTACATCGCCAGCAACAGCAACAAGGCCCGTTTCAGCGGCAGTGAGCTGCAACTCGATTGGCACCTTGGCCAGCGTGACCGGCTGCGCCTGACCTACGCTTATGTCGACGCCTGGGCCAGCAACCGCAACGACAGCGAAGCCAGTGCGCGCAATAGCGGCTCTGCCGGCTGGTTGCGCGACTGGGGCGATGGCTGGTCGAGTGCGCTGTTCTACTACGGCGATGACGCGCTTAACCAGTATCGCTATGAGCGGGTTGACCTGCGCCTGGCCAAGCGCTTGCGCATTCGACGCAGCAACCTTGAGCTGGCCGCACTGTGGCAGCAGCGTCTGGACGATGAACCGATCACCCTCGCGCAGAACCGCTACGACAGTCGTCAGCGCCTGAGCGTCAGCGCGGAGCTGGAGTTCTGATGGCGCGCTTGCTCGGTCTGCTGCTGATCTGCCTGTGGCCACTGGCGACACTGTCGGCCAATGAGGTGCTGGTAGTCGGCGCCAGCGACCAGGCTGGAATGCGCAGCTTCGCCCAGGCACTGCAAGTTCGCCGTGGCAATGATCAGGTGCACTTCCAACCCGTCTCAAGCTTGCCGCCACCCAGCCAACTGCCGCGTGACCTGCGCCTGATCCTGCTCGACCGCGCCGCGCTGCAATGGCGCATGAGCGAATCCGCCGGGCCGCGCGCATTGCTCATGCGGGTCAGCCGCGTCGAGGCCGAACATCTGCTGGGGGCAGATCGCCCGGGCTACCTGAGCCTGCTCTGGAACGATCCGCCGTTGGCCCGGCAGTTGCGCCTGACCCGCTTGCTGATGCCGCAGGCACGACGAATCGGCGTGCTCTATGGCCAGCACAGCCACTTTTTGCTCAATGAGTTGCGCCAGGCCGCACGGCCACTGGGGCTTGAGATCGTTGCCCAGCCCTGGCCAGACCTGCGCGACAGCCGCCCGCTACAGCAAGTGCTGGCTGACAGCGACGTACTGCTCGGCCTGGATGACCCTGATCTGTATAACGCCAAGACCGCGAAAAACGTCTTGCTCAGTAGCTACGGCCGGCAAATGGCGCTGATCGGCCCCAACGCCGGTTTTGTCCGTGCCGGCGCCTTGGCCAGCACCTATAGCGACCAGGACGACTGGCTGGCAGTGCTCGACCAATTGCTCGATCAGCCGCCAGCTCGCTGGCCACGCAGCTTGTACCCTGTCCATTTCGGCGTCAGCGGCAACCAACAGGTGGCGCGCGCGCTGGGCCTCGAACCGATCGACCCGCAGGCCGCCGCACTGGCCCTGGCCGCAGGAGAGTCCACCCCATGAGTAAACGCCTGAGCTGGGATATCCATACCCGCACCCAGATCATCAGCCTGGGGCCGGCCCTGCTGCTGACGCTGCTGCTGATCAGCTTCTTCACCTTCGTGCGCATTCAGGATTTGCGTCAGGAGCTCAATCACACCGGGCAACTGATCGCCAATCAGCTGGCCCCGGCTTCCGAATACGGGGTTATCTCAGGCAACAATGAAGTGCTCGACAGCCTGATGCGCGCCACTTTGAGCATCCCCCATGTGCGCTTCCTCGAGGTTCAGGATGGCCGCAACAATATTCTGGTGTATGTCGAGCAGGCCGATGAGAGCGCCAACCGCGCACAGCGGGTCGAGGTGTTCCAGGCGCCGATCCGTCTGCAGCAGATCCGCCTGGACAGTGACTTCCTGCCACCCACCAAGACCACCTTGCCGGGCATCACCGATGATTACCTGGGCCGGGTCATCGTCGGCATGTCCGACGATGCCTTCAACCAGCGCCAGCAGGAGATTGTGATCAAGGCCGGCATCTTCGCCCTGTTTGCCCTGCTCTTCACGTTCCTTGTGGCGCGGCGCCTGGCACGCAGCCTGGCCGAGCCGATCAGCGACATGGGGCTTGCCGTCAAGGCGATTCAGCAAGGCACCTTCAATACCCCGGTGCCGGTGGTCGATGACAACGAACTGGGCAACCTGGCGCGGCACATCAACAACCTCGCCAGCGCCCTTGAGCAGGCCAGCCAGGAGCAGCGTCAGGCAATCGCGCAACTGACCCAGGCGCGCGAGGAAGCCGAACAGGCCAACCGCGCCAAGTCGGACTTTCTAGCGATGATGAGCCACGAGTTGCGCACACCGATGAACGGCGTGCTCGGCATGTTGCAGTTACTGGAAACCACCCAGATGACCGTCGAGCAGGCCGAGTACACCTCTGTCGCCAGTGAATCGACCGGGCATCTGCTCAAAGTCATCAACGACATCCTCGATTTCTCGCGTATCGAGCGCACCCAGCTTGAGCTGGAACACATCGAATTCAGCCTTGGCGAACTGATCACCAGCAGTGTGCAAGCCTTCCAGCACAGCGCCCAGCAGCGTGGCCTGGGCTTGCACCTGCAGTTGCCCGCTGACGCCGAGCACATGCGCGTCTATGGCGACCCGACGCGGATTCGCCAAATCCTGCTCAACCTGATTGGCAATGCATTGAAATTTACCGAGCAAGGCAGGGTAGAAATCGAGCCGCGCTGGCAATTGGCCGATACGGGTGGACTATGGTTCACCTGCGCGGTTCGCGACACCGGCATCGGCATCGACGACCAGCATCTGGAAAGCATGTTCGTTGCCTTCCAGCAGGCCGACAGTTCGATCTCGCGCCGCTACGGCGGCACCGGGTTGGGGTTGGCCATCGCGCGAACCCTGGCAGAGCGCATGGGCGGCCGCCTGCACGCACAGAGCCGCGCGGGGCGGGGCTCGACGTTCACCCTGGAAATACCGCTGACGCTTGCGGCCGCGAGCCACCCGGCCAGACAGCCGTGACTGGCGATAAATGTTAAAGTGCGGCAGTCTTAATGCTGGACAGGCGCGCCGCTGGGCCTGAAAATACCGGTTTCAGTGAACACCTGTACTCATTTACCAGGATCACTGTGACTTTCACCACAACGCAATAGTCTATCTGTAGGCTGCCGCCTTGAGCCCTTTGGTGCTCAGGGATGGCCGGGAAGATTCATCCCCTGCCGCATGGGGATTATTGAGGAGCTCGCATGACCAAACAAAACGCCTTTACTCGGGAAGACCTGCTGCGCTGCAGTCGCGGTGAGCTGTTCGGCCCAGGTAACGCGCAACTGCCCGCCCCCAACATGTTGATGGTTGATCGCATCACGCATATCAGCGAGGAAGGCGGCAAGTTCGGCAAAGGTGAATTGGTCGCTGAGCTGGATATCACTCCAGACCTGTGGTTCTTTGCCTGCCACTTCGAAGGTGATCCGGTCATGCCGGGCTGCCTGGGCCTCGATGCCATGTGGCAGCTGGTCGGCTTCTTCCTCGGCTGGCAGGGCTTGCCGGGTCGCGGTCGCGCACTGGGCTCTGGCGAAGTGAAATTCTTCGGCCAGGTGTTGCCTACTGCGAAGAAAGTCACCTACAACATTCATATCAAGCGCGTCCTGAAAGGCAAGCTGAACATGGCCATCGCCGATGGCTCGGTCAGTGTTGACGGCCGCGAGATCTACACGGCCGAAGCCCTCCGGGTCGGCGTGTTCACCTCCACTGACAATTTCTAAGGGTTATTCGCATGCGCCGCGTCGTTATCACTGGTCTGGGCATCGTATCGTGCCTGGGCAATGACAAAGAGACCGTCACCGAAAACCTGCGCAAGAGCCGTCCGGGCATTCGTTTCAACCCGGAATACAAGGAAATGGGGCTGCGCAGCCAGGTTTCCGGTTCCATCGACCTGAACCTCGAAGAACTGATCGACCGCAAGGTGTTCCGCTTCGTCGGTCACGCCGCTGCCTACGCCTACCTGGCGATGCAGGACGCGATCAAGGATTCGGGGTTGAGCGAAGAGCAGGTTTCCAACCCACGCACCGGCCTGGTAGCAGGCTCCGGCGGCGCATCGACCCTGAACCAGATGGAAGCGCTGGACACCCTGCGCGAGAAAGGCGTCAAGCGCGTCGGTCCGTACCGGGTTACCCGCACCATGGGCAGCACCGTTTCCGCGTGCCTGGCCACGCCGTTCAAGATCAAGGGTATCAACTACTCGATCTCGTCGGCCTGCGCCACCAGTGCACACTGCATCGGTACCGCTCTGGAGCAGATCCAGTGGGGCAAGCAGGACATCGTCTTTGCCGGTGGCGGTGAAGAAGAGCACTGGAGCCAGTCGTTCCTGTTCGATGCCATGGGCGCCCTGTCGACCAAGCGCAACGAAACGCCTGAGCTGGCTTCGCGCGCCTACGACGCTGACCGTGACGGTTTCGTCATCGCTGGCGGCGGCGGCATGGTCGTGGTCGAAGAGCTGGAACACGCCCTCGCCCGCGGTGCCAAGATCTACGCTGAAATCGTCGGCTACGGTGCAACTTCCGACGGTTACGACATGGTCGCGCCGAGCGGCGAAGGCGCGATCCGTTGCATGCAGCAGGCGCTGTCGACCGTTGATACACCAATCGACTACCTCAACACTCACGGCACCTCGACTCCGGTCGGCGACGTTGCCGAGATGAAAGGTGTACGTGAAGTGTTCAAGGACAAGGCACCGAAGATCAGCTCGACCAAGAGCCTGTCCGGCCACTCGCTGGGCGCCGCTGGTGTGCACGAGGCGATCTACTGCCTGCTGATGATGGAAAACAACTTCATCGCCGGCTCCGCCAACATCGATGAGCTGGACCCGGAAGTTGCTGACCTGCCGATCCAGCGTGAAACCATCGAAAATGCGAAGATCGACACCGTCATGAGCAACAGCTTCGGCTTCGGCGGCACCAACGCCACCCTGGTGCTCAAGCGCTGGGAAGGCAAGTAAGGCCTGACTGCTGCACTGAAAACGCCCCGACTGGTTCGGGGCGTTTTTGTTTTCGGCGTTCGCGTTGCCTGGCGCGGCTCAGTGCCCCTTGGGCAGCACCGCCAGGAAGTTGTCCCGCGCCACCTTGTGCGCCACCTCTTCGCTCAAGGCATCCAGGAATGGATCGAAGCCATGCAGCTCCTTGCCCAGGCTGTCGAACCGACCAACCACATCCGAACCCAACATGAACCGGTCAGGGTACTGCTCGACCAACTCGACCCAGGCTTTGCGCGGCTTGCCTGCCTCGTCGAGCAGATACGGCTCGAGCACACTCCAGGACAAGTCGATGTACAGGTTCGGATAGTCCTTCAATAATCGCGTTACTACCGGCAAGAGAAAGTCCATCTGCGTCTGATGGCGATGAATCTCCATGCTGGTACCGGCATGCGCCCAGATGAATCGTGTGTGCGGATGATTGCGCAGGGGCTCTTCCAGCTCGGCCAGGTACAGTGGGTTGCGCTCGCGCTTGGAGGTGATGTTGGAGTGGATCAGCACGGGCAGGTCACGTTCTGCGGCCAGGTGATAAATCCGTGTCATGGCCTCGTTGTTGGCCCTCGGCGTATCGCCGCTGGTCAGCGCAGTAAGGTCGTCATGGCGGGTGAACACCTCGCCGATGCCCTGCCACATTCCCGGGTACAGCTCGAGCATACGCTCGATGTGGCTGGCTGCATTCTTGTCGACCGGATTGAAGCCGGTCAGGAATGGATGGAAGCGCTTGCGCTGTTCGGCCGGCAGCTTTTCCAATGCGGCCGCCACATAGACGTCAGTGGCGCTGTACCAGTAGGCATCGGCATCATCACCGGCGTAGTAGCGCGGGCGCTTGGGTTCGTCCTCGTGCCACTTCTTCGCCACTGACACCCCGGAAATCATCGACTGATCGATACCGGCATTGTCCATCGCCGCAAGCAGGGCCGGCATGCCCTCGGATTCCTGGAAAAAGTCGACGTAATGCAGATGGGCATCGCTGTAGCGGTAGTCGCGCGCCTGCGCCGCGTGGCACAGCAGGCCCGAGACCAGCACCGCAGCCAGTGCTCTGGCGATCATGGCAGTTTCCTTGAGCTGATTCGAACAGAGTAGACCCGCGCCTGGTGGCCACGGTTCAGCAATGGCTGGCAAACCGCTATGCTTGCAGCCTCAGCCCTGTGCCTGGAGCCATGCATGAGCCGCCCGTTGATCATCCGCCCACGCGCCGAAACCATCGCAGGCCAGCCCATTCTGCGGCCGCTACCCTCGCCGCAGTGCCGCAGCGTCGGCCCGTTCGTGTTCTTCGACCACATGCTGGCAACCGACTACGCTGCGGGCAGTGGCATGGATATCCACCAACACCCACACATCGGCCTGGCGACCCTGACCTATCTGTTCGAAGGCGAACTGCTGCACAAGGACAGCATTGGCTCTGATCAACGTGTGCGGCCTGGCGAGGTCAGCTGGATGAGCGCCGGTCGTGGCGTGGCCCATGTCGAGCGCACGCCGGCCGAGCTGGTCGCAAGCGGCTCACGCCTGCATGGGCTGCAGGTGTGGCTGGCGGCGCCGCGTGAACACGAGCAGGCACTGCCCAGTTACAGCCATCACTGCGCAGCGAGCTTGCCGGTCAGCGACACCCTGGGGGTGCGTATCTGTCTGATTGCCGGTCAAGGCTTTTGCCTTGAATCGCCGGTACCGGTGCTCTCCCCTACCCTGTACGCGCACATCGGCATGCAACCGGCAACCAGCCTGCTGATCCCCACTGAACATACCCAGCGTGCGCTGTATCTGCTGGAGGGCGAGGTGTTGCTCGATGATGAGCCGGTCGAGCCGCACAGCTTGCTGGTGCTGCCAGAAGGCGAGGAACTGACGCTGTACGCGCAAGGTGAATGCCAACTGGCACTGATCGGCGGCGCGCCGCTGGATGGGCCGCGGCGGATGAACTGGAACTTTGTTGCCAGCGACCCGGCACTGATCGAACAGGCGCGGGCCAACTGGGCAGCCGGGCAATGGCCAGTGGTAACCGGAGAAACCCAGCGGATCGAGTTACCCCGCTAGCGAAGCAGGATCCGGTTTGAACACTTCTTCGAGCAGATTGTGCATAGCCTTGAACGCGCGCTGCGAGGTGCGCCAGTCAAACTGCATCTTGCCCGGTACGTTTGCCGCCGGGTCGGTGAACGAATGCACCGCACCGCCGTAGCTGACCAGTTGCCAATCGACCTTGGCCGCGTTCATTTCCTGCTCGAAGGCAGGTAGCTGCTCGCGGGGTACCAGTGGATCGCTGGCGCCGTGCAGCACCAGTACCGAACCTTTGATGTTGCCGGCATCGGCGCTATCAGGTGTGTCGAGGGTGCCGTGGAAGGAGACAGTGGCTTTCAGATCAGCGCCACTGCGGGCCAGCTCCAGTGCACAGCAACCACCAAAACAGAAGCCGAACGCCGCCACCTTGCCCGGCGCCAGCAGCGCCCTGGACTGCCCCAGCAACTGGGCCAGGGCGGCATGCATGCGCTTGCGCAGCTCACCACGATCGTTTTTCAGCGGCATCATGGCGGCGCCCGCTTCATCTGCATTGGTCGGCCGCACCGACTGCCCATAGAGGTCGGCGATCAGCACCACATAGCCCTTCTCGGCGACTTCCCTGGCAATGCGCTCGGCACCTTCGCCGATGCCCATCCAGTTCGGCGCCATCAGCAGAGCAGGTTTTGCTTCTGCGCCTGGGGCGTATACCAAGCGGCTCTCGTAAGCCTTGCCGGCGTGGTGATAGACCAACGATTCGACGATTGCTTTGCTCATCAAGCTTCTCCTTGTCCTGGTACAAAAGACCGTAATAAAAAAGCCCGCCGAAGCGGGCTTATTCAGCGCTTATCTCAAGCAGACAGCTCGACCAGCAGCTTGTTCAGGCGACGCACATACGCCGCCGGGTCCTTGAGGCTGTCGCCAGCGGCCAAGGCAGCCTGATCGAAGAGGATGTGCGAAAGCTCGCCGAAACGATCCTCGCTCTGCTCGTGATCGAGTTTCTCGATCAGCGGGTGAGCCGGGTTGAATTCGAAGATAGGCTTCGAATCCGGCACTTTCTGCCCGCTGGCCTCGAGAATCTGACGCATCTGCAGGCCCAGGTCCTGCTCACCGATGGCCAGGATGGCTGGCGAGTCGGTCAGGCGATGGGAAACACGCACTTCAGCAACACTGTCACCCAGCGCGGCTTTCAGACGCTCGACCAGACCTTCTTTTTCCTTGGCGACTTCTTCCTGGGCTTTCTTGTCTTCTTCCGAATCCAGCTTGCCCAGGTCAAGGTCACCGCGGGCAACATCGACAAAGCTCTTGCCGTCGAAGTCGCTCAGGTAGCTCATCAGCCACTCGTCGATACGATCGGTCAGCAGCAGCACTTCGATGCCTTTCTTGCGGAAGACCTCAAGGTGCGGGCTGTTCTTGACCTGCGCGTAGGTTTCGCCGGTGAGGTAGTAGATCTTGTCCTGGCCTTCTTTGGCACGGGCCAGGTAGTCAGCCAGCGACACACTTTGCTCGCCGCTGTCGTCGTGGGTTGAAGCAAAGCGCAGCAGGCCGGCGATCTTCTCTTTGTTGGCGAAATCTTCTGCCGGGCCTTCCTTGAGGACCTGGCCGAAGTTCTTCCAGAAGCCCTTGTATTGCTCGGGTTCGTTCTTCGCCAGCTTCTCGAGCATGTCCAGCACACGCTTGGTCAGCGCGGTTTTCATCGAGTCGATGATCGGGTCTTTCTGCAGGATCTCGCGCGAAACGTTCAGCGACAGGTCATTGGAGTCAACCACGCCCTTGATGAAACGCAGGTACAACGGCAGGAACGACTCGGCCTGGTCCATGATGAACACACGCTGCACGTACAGCTTCAGGCCACGCGGCGCTTCGCGCTGGTACAGGTCGAACGGCGCGCGGGCCGGGACGTACAGCAGCGAGTTGTATTCGAGCTTGCCTTCGACCTTGTTGTGGCTCCAGGCCAGCGGGTTTTCGAAGTCATGGCCGATGTGCTTGTAGAACTCCTGGTATTCCTCGTCCTTGACCTCGGTACGCGGACGGGTCCACAGGGCGCTGGCGCGGTTGACGGTTTCCCATTCCTGCGCCGGTGCGGCTTCGCCTTCAGCGGCTTCGGCCTGCTCTTTAGGCAGCTGGATTGGCAGGGCAATGTGGTCGGAGTACTTCTTCACGACGTTGCGCAGGCGCCAGCCGTCAGCAAACTCCTGTTCTTCCTTCTTCAGGTGCAGAACGATGCGCGTGCCGCGTTGTGGCTTGTCGATGGTGGCAACTTCGAACTCGCCCTCGCCTTTCGACGACCAGTGCACGCCTTCAGCAGCTGGCTGACCAGCACGACGGCTGTAGACGTCGACCTGGTCGGCGACGATGAACGCCGAATAGAAGCCCACGCCGAACTGACCGATCAGGTGCGAATCCTTTTTCTGGTCGCCGCTGAGGTTTTTCATGAAATCGGCAGTGCCGGACTTGGCAATGGTGCCCAGGTGCGCAATGACATCTTCACGGCTCATGCCGATGCCGTTGTCTTCCAGGGTCACGGTGCCGGCCTCGGCATCGAAGCTGACGCGGATTTTCAGGTCGGCGTCGCCCTCGAGCAGCTCTGGCTTGGCCAGGGCTTCGAAACGCAGCTTGTCAGCGGCGTCGGAGGCGTTGGAAATCAGCTCGCGAAGGAAAATTTCCTTGTTCGAGTACAGCGAGTGGATCATGAGGTGCAGCAGTTGCTTTACCTCGGTCTGGAAGCCCAGGGTTTCTTTTTGTGTCTCCACACTCATGGTCTTCAAAACTCCGATCTGATGGCAATGGTCGCCTGGCAGGCCGCGGTGGCCGGCGTTTACGGCGGGATGTCCAACAGATGGGGGCATGGCGGACTATTTCAAGGGCTTTTCCGGTTCGATCTTGAAATGAGCACGGGCCATGGCGATCGGCAGGTTGCGATCGTCCTGCCAGGCACTGATCGCGACATTGGTCACCCGCCGCCCCTGACGCCAGAGCTGGCAGCTGGCGTAGGTGTCGCGCAGATAGCCGGCACGCAGGTAGTCGATGGAGAAATCGATGATTTTCGGAATGCTCGCGCTTTCGCTATAGACCAGCAGGTAGAGCGCTGCCGAGAGCTCCATGAAACCTGCGATGACACCACCATGAATGGCCGGCAACAGCGGATTGCCGACATTGTCGGCACTGGCTGGCAAGCGGAACAACAGCTGCTCGCCCTGGCGCTCGCACTCGATACCGATGAGCCCTGCATAAGGAATCAATGACAGCAGTGGTGCGTAATCACCCACAGCGTGGGCCTGATTGAGGCGCTGGCGAACGTCTGCCGGAATCATCAGCCCTGCCCTCCATCAAGCTTGCCAGCAAAGCGGATACCACCCCTGGCCTGCTGACCCAGGCGCATGAAAGTCCCCACCACCTGGCAGATAGGCTGCTCGGGGTCATCCTGATAGGCCATGCCACGGGTGAAAATCACATCGCGGGTTACACGATAACAGTGCGCGTGGCCGTAGATATCCTTGCCGGCCTCGGCGGGGTGCATATAGTCGATGCGCAGGTCCAGGGTCGGGCACACTTCGAACTGCGCCAACGAACACAGAGTGGCCATGCCGCAGGTGGTGTCCATCAACGTGGTCAGCGCGCCGCCATGGACCGCACCGGTCTGTGGATTGCCAACCAGCAGCGGCGACCAAGGCAGCACCAGGGTCATGCCGCCAGCATCAGCTTGATGCACGCGCATGTTCAATAACTGGCAATGCCGGAGTGCCGACAGAAAGCGTTCAGCCATGGCCGTCAGAGACGAATCGATCACCGTTAAGCCCTCGTTGGCGTGACAGCACAAGCGCGTTGAAAATTCCAGAGTGGACGCGCACTTATATATCTGTAATCTCTGTGGAACTAATTTCGCGCACTTGAACTCGAAGGTTCAAGTAAGTTATTCCACCCAAGGAGAGACACCCCATGCGTAAACCTTTTGCTTTTGCTCTGATGCTGGCTGCTGCCATGGGCCTGGCTGCTTGCGACAAGGCAAGCGAAAACAAGGCTCAAGATGCACAGGAACACGCTGAGCAAGCCCAGGAAAAAGCGGGCGAAGCTCAGGATAAGATGAATGAAGCTGCCAAGGAAAACGCCGAAGCTGCCAAAGACCAGGCTGAAGCGCAGCAAAAAGCAGCTGAAGAAGCTGCTGACAAAGGCGAGCCGGCCCCGACTGCACCAGTCAAGCCGTAATCGCAGCACATTAAAAAACCCGACATTGTCGGGTTTTTTTATGCCTGAAGTTTAACGATTAACCGTTTCAGTCAACACCGCGGTCGGCTCTTTCGGCGCGTCAGCAGGGACACTTTCAGTCGGGGTGAACACCATCACTTCCAATACATCGGAGTGGAACTCGCGGCGATAAAGAATCAGCACTACGCCCAAGCTGACGACCATGAACAGCCACGGGTTGATGAACCAGGTCAACATGGCCATGCCGAAGTAATAGGCGCGCAAGCCCAAGTTGAACTGGTTGGCCGCAAGTGACAGCACCCGTGCTGCCCGCGCGGCAAATGCCTTGCGCTCAAGCTCGTTGACCAGGCGCTCGCCGATCATCGGCGCCGAGCCCACCAGCACCGCTGCAAAGTTGTACTGGCGCATGCACCAGCTGAAGGTGAAGAAGGCGTAGACGAACACCGCCGCCAGGCCCAACAGCTTCACTTCCGACATGCCCTGCGAAGCCACCTGCACATACGGCAGGTCGGCCAGCAGCGATACGGCGCGGTCCGACGCCCCCAGCACCGTGAGGATACCGGCAAGGATGATCAACGTGCTGGAAGCGAAGAACGATGCATTGCGCTCAAGGTTGCCGATCACACTGGCATCGGCAATGCGGTTGTCGCGCAGCAGCATGCGCCGCATCCAGTCTTCCCGATAGAGGTGCAGAACGCTGGCCAGGCAGGCCGTATCGCGGCCCTTCCAGATTGCGTAGCGGGTGTAACCACCCCAGCACAGGGCAAACCAGCAGACTGCCAACAGGTTGCTCAGGTTGCTTTGGATAAAGCTCATGCAGGTTCTCGACCGTTCAGGTGCACAAAAGGATATCGGTTTCGACGCCCGAATGTGGCAAAAGACACGCGTTGAACTACAAAAGCTGCGCCCCCTCGCCAACCACCCAGGTTGCCACGCTTCGGCTCACACGCCTGCATCTGCAGTGAGCGCCTGCGGCGCATGACCAGGGCCTGCTGCCCCCCAACCCAGTGCCTTGTAAAGGGCGATGACTTGGATATACGAGGCTGTCTCCGCCTGGGCAAGCTCCTGCTGGATCTCGAACAGGGCGCGTTGATTTTCCAGCACTGCCACGTAGCTGCCCGAGCCCGCGCGATAGCGCGCCATCGCGATGTCGAGTGCTGCCTGGCCATGAGTGGCCGATTGCAGCATCCTGGCCACACGCGTTTGTTGCTGGGTGAGCTGGGTAACAGCGTGCTCAACCTCCTCCTGAGCCTGCAGCAAGGACTGCTCGTAGCCTGCCAGGGCGCCCTCCGATAGCGCCTGCGCCCCGCGCAAGCGCGCACGCGCGCTGCCCAGGCGCAGTGCAGGCCAGCTGACGCCAGGCGCAACCTCGAATGCGCGTGATGCGCTGCCGATGGTGTTGCCGCCCAGGGCGATGAACCCGATGAAGCCACCCAGGTCCACACGCGGGTACAGTTCGGCAGTCGCAGCGCCGACGTCTTCAGTGCTCGCTGCCAGCAAGCGCTCGGCACGCACCACGTCGGGCCTGGCGCGGATCAGGCGATCGACGTCGCCCAGCGGTAATTGCCTGACCAGAGGTGGCGATGATGGCGCGTCGAAGTTGACTGAATGGTGGCCTGGCCGATAACCCGTCAGCACATCGAGCCGTAAGCGCATTTGCTCAAGCATTACTGCCAGCGGCGGAATGGCGGCCTCGCTGCGCAACAGGTTGGCGCGGGCGTTCTCCAGATCCTCCGGGGAGCCGCTGCCCGACATTACGCGGGCCTGGACCAACTGCAGCGTTTCTTGCCAGCTCTGTGCCTGCGCTCGAGCCAGTTGCAGTCTGTGCTGCGCGCCTTGACCCTCGTAATAGGCACGCGCAACTTCGGCGGCAATGGTCAGTTGGATCAAGTCCAATTCTGCCTGCATTGCCTGCGAACGAGCTTGTGCCGACTGGCTCAGGCGGTTCAGACGCCCGAACAAATCGATCTCCCACTGAGCATCGAAACCTGTCCGCCAGCTTTCGCTCAGCCTGCGTTCGACCTTACCGTCAGCGTCGGCTTGTTGCGCGATGCTGCGCAGATAGCCAGCTTGCGCGGTGACGGTGGGCAGTCGATCCAGGCGGCGTTCATCGGACACCGCGCGAGAAGCCTGCAGGTTGGCCTGGGCCTGGCGAATGTCATGGTTGTGCGTCAGTGCCGTGGAGATAAGCTGAGTGAGCCGCTGTTCATCGAAGAACGTCCACCACGGCGCCTGACTCAGCGCCGCATTGAACTGGCTCGCCTGCTTGCTCTGCACTGCAATCGGCGGCGTGTCAGGTTGAACGTATTGCGGTCCTACCGCGCAGCCGAGCACCGCGCTGACACTGGCCATCAAGACCCATGGGTACAGTTTTTTCATGATGCGCTCCCCTGCTCCGCTGCGCCCTCACAAGTATCGACTTCGGCAAGTTGTCGTGCGCGAAGGGTCGTGGCGCTGGCCGAGTGGTTGCGGGCCAGCAGCGTGTACACCGTGGGCAACACGAACAAGGTGAAGAGCGTACCGACCAGCATCCCCGACACGATCACCACACCCAACCCGAAGCGGCTGTTGGCACCCGCACCGCTGGCGAACAACAACGGCACCAGCCCGACCACCATTGCCGCAGTGGTCATCAGCACCGGCCGCAGGCGAATCTGTGCCGCACGCAGAATGGCCGTGTGCCGGTTCAGCCCTTCACGCGCCTGCAGCTCATTGGCGAACTCGACCATGAGGATGCCGTGCTTGCTGATCAGACCAATCAGGGTCACCAGGCCGATTTGGGTATAGATGTTCAAGGTGGCAAAGCCCAGCGCCAACGGCAGCAATGCGCCGCATAGCGATAGCGGCACGGTGATCAGGATGATCAACGGGTCGATCAGGCTTTCGTACTGTGCGGCCAGCACCAGGTAAATGATCACCAGCGCCGCGAGGAACGCGAACACCAGCGCGCTGCCTTCATGCACGTACTGGCGGGCATCGGATTGCCAGTCATGGCTGAAGCCGGCCGGCAGGCTGCTCGCCACCCCCTCGAGAAAGGCCACGGCCTCGCCAAGTGATACACCCGCCGCAGGGATGGCCTGCAAGGTAGCGGCATTTTGCTGGTTGAACTGCGTCAACTTGTTGGGCTCTACCTGCATCGCCACCTGCACGACGGTCGACAGCGGCACCAGCGTTTGATCCTGTGTGCGCACGAACTGGCGCGCCAACCCCTGCGGAGTAAGGCGCTGATTGCCCACGCTCTGCGGAATTACATCATAGGAGCGGCCCTCCAGGCCGAAACGGTTGACGTAGTTCTCACCGACCAGTACCGCCAGCGATTCACCGATGTCCTGCATGCTTATACCAAGGCTGTTGGCCTTGGCGCGATCAATGCGCACCTGCACCACCGGACTGTTGTAATCGAGGTCACTGTCGACCACGGCAAACAGGCCGCTGTCTCGTGCGCGCTGTTTGATCTCCTCCATTGTCTGGTAAAGCAGCGCATGGCCCTGTGGGCTGCGCAGCACCATCTGCACCGGCAGGCCGCCGGTAGAACCGGGCAACGCCGCTAACTGGAAGGCAAAGATACTGGTGCCTTCGACTTCATTGACGGCGCCCTGCAGTTGCGCCTGGATCTGCGCGGCTGATCGCTCGCGCTCGCCCCAGGTCGACAGGTTGATGCCACCGATGCTGGAGGCCACGCCGTCGCTGCCGTTGATGATCCAGGTGCTGACGGTCTCCGGGATGCTTGCGTAGACGGCATCGAGTTTATGGGCAAAACGTTCCACATAGTCCAGATTTGCATGCTGCGGCGCCTTGATCGCAGTCAGCACGTTGGCCTGATCCTCAGCGGGTGCCAGCTCGCGCTGCGGCAACTGATACAGCAGCGGCAGGCTCACGCACACCAGCAGCGCGAACCCGGCAGTGGCCCAGCGGTGGCTCAGCGAAATACTCAACAGCTGGCCATAGTGTCGCGTCAAACCAGCAAAGAACTGCTCGGCGGCATGCGCCATGCGCCCTTCCTGCTGTCTGGCTGGCAACAGCAACGAGCTCATGACCGGCGACAGGGTCAGGGCAACCACGCCCGACACCACCACCGCGCCGGCCAGGGTCAAAGCAAACTCCTTGAACAATGCGCCCGTCAGGCCGGCCATCAGCCCAATCGGCGCATACACCGCCGCGAGGGTAATGGTCATGGCGATCACCGGCCCGGCCACCTCACGCGCGCCGATCAACGCAGCGGCGACCGGTGACTTGCCCGCCGCGATGTGCCGATGGACGTTTTCGACCACCACGATGGCATCATCCACCACCAGCCCGATGGCCAGCACCATGGCCAGCAGCGTCAGCAAGTTGATGCTGAAGCCGAAGGCCAGCATCAAACCTGCGGCGCCCAGCATCGACAGCGGAATGGTCGCCACCGGGATCAACACGGTGCGCAACGAGCCAAGGCACAGATAGATCACCACCACGACCACGAGCAAGGCTTCGAGCAAGGTGTGAATGACCTCATCGATCGACGCCTCGATGAACCGCGAAGTCTCGAAGGCCAGTTCGACCTGCACGCCGGGCGGCAGGGTCTGGCGGATCTGCGGCAGCAGCTCCCTGATCCCTGCGACGATCACCAGCGGGTTGCCAGCCGGGGTCGGAAACAGCCCCAGGTGTACCGCGGGCGTGCCATCCATCAAGCCGCTGGTTTCCGACGCTGCTGCTCCCAGCTCGACCGTGCCGACGTCCTTCAACTTCACCAGGCGGTTGCCGTCGTTGTGAATTACCAGCTCGCGAAATTCGGCGACGCTGGCAAGATCGGTATTGACCCGCACGCTCGACACCACGTACTGGCCCTTGACCTTGCCGGGTGCGGCCTGAAAGTTGTTGCGCCGCACAGCCTGCGCGACATCGGCAGCGGTCAACCCACGTGCAGCCAAGCGGTCGGCGTCCAGCCACAACCGCATCGCGAGCCGTTGCCCGCCGAATACCTCGACCTTGGCAACCCCTTCGATGGTGGAGAACATCGGCTCCACCACCCGCGCCAGGTAGTCGGTCATCGCTGGCGTAGCGAGCGTTGCGCTGGAAAAACCAACATAAGCGACGGCGGTGGAGTCGCCGGACGAGCGTTCGATCACCGGGTCATAGGCCTGCGCCGGCAGCTTGTAGCGAACCTGATTGACCTTGGCCATGACCTCGGTCAGCGCCTGGGTCGAGTCGCGGTTGAGCTCCATCCTGAGGGTGACCAGGCTGCGCCCCTGCACCGAGGAGGACGATAGATAGTCAATGCCCTCGACGGACGACACCGCTTGCGCAATCGGCTGGGTAACGAAGCCTTGCATCAGCTCCGACGATGCTCCCGGATACTCGGTCATGACCGTGATGGTCGAGCTTTCCAGCATGGGGTATTGGCGGATCGGCAGCTTGCCCACTGCGAGCAAGCCCAGCAGCAGAATCAGCGTACTGACCACCAAGGCGAGCACCGGGCGGCGCACGAAAACATCGGTAAATTTCATGGCGACACCTGTGCGATATCGCTGGCAAGCGGATCTGGTGCGGCCAAGGTGTCATGCTTGACCTCCTCGACGGCCATGCCATCGCTGAGCTTGAGCTGCCCGGAGGTGACCACCCGATCTCCTTCGCGCAGGCCCTTGTCGATCTCCACGCGACCATCGCGCCGCTCGCCGACCTCGACGGCGACACGCTTGACCACCAGCATCTGCTGGTCGTTGCGTTCCGCCACGAATACCGTGTCGCCATAGGCTGTGTAAGTCACCGCCGTTTCCGGAATGGTGAGCACCGGCTGCGTCTCGGCGAGCGCCACCTGGATGCTCGCGTACATACCGGCCTTGAGCAGGCTGTCGGGGTTGGTCAGCGTGGCTTGCACCTGGACCGTACGCGAGCGGTCGATCAACGGATCAATCGCGCTTACCTTTGCCTGGAAACTGCGACCAGGATAAGCATCGACCAGTAGCTCGACCGGCTGCCCGACGTAGAGGCCTGGGCTGCTTTGCTCGGCGAGCGAGAAGTTGGCGTGAAGCGTGCGCGCGTCGACCAGGCTGACGATCGCATCACCAGCGTTCAGGTACTGGCCTTCATGCACACGGCGGATGCCAACCACCCCGGAGAATGGCGCACGAATAGCCTTCTGTGCGATCAACGCCTCATTCTGCCGCAGCGCGCCGAGGGCCATGTCATGTGCCGCGCGTGCGTCGTCGAGCTGCTCCTGGGTCGCGGCGTTTTGCGCGACCAGGCTGCGGGTGCGTGCGAGCGCTGTCTGCGCATTACGCAGCTGTGCCTGAAGGCGTATGCGCTCGGCTTGCTCGGGTGCGTCATTGAGCTGCAGCAGTAACTCACCTGCGGCCACCGCCTGCCCCGAGGTGAACGAGATCTTGGTCACTCGACCACCGACCTCCGCCGGCACCTGCACCTGGCGAGCGGCTTCCAGCCCGGCGATTGCGGAGATGCTACTCGAAGCGTTGCCGTGCTCGACGGTAGCGAGCGCGACCTTGGTCAATGCAGTCACTCCAGCTGTGTCTGCAGTGTCTTTGAAATTACCCGCTGCGTAGAGCGCAGCGCACAGGATGAGGGCACACGCTGCGATGGCGAGGGCACGGGTCGTTTTTGTATGCATGGCGAAGAGGCTCTTGGTCTCGGACTTGGTTCGGTTCATGCCCAGCGGCCGTTGAACAGGAAAAAGCTGCCCAACGTCCAGATCAGTAACGCCAGGTGACCGCGTTGCAGGTCGTCTTCGCGAATCCAGTAAGCGAACCAAAGGCCGCCCAGATGCATGGCCAACAGGCAGCCAGTGAAAGCGCTCAGGGCAACGTTGAGCCAAGGACGGGCTTGCTCCAGGCCGCCGCCGATAAGCAACAGGTAACACCCGATCCAGCACGCAAGCAAAGCAACGCACTTGAGCACCAGCAGCACGGACACGGCCAGGCGATGCCAGCGCACGGAGGTCAGCGCACGCTCCGACAGGATCGAATGGATGGCGGGAGGTCGTTGCAGCGACGTCATCGACATCGTCACCCCCACCGCGTGGACCAACTCACGAAACCCGCGCAGGTTATCGATCACAGCGATCGTCAGCCAAATGGCCAGGCCAACTGCGTACAGCGACTGAAACAGCCACACAGAACTATCCAAACTCATAGAAGTGCCTTTATCCGTAGAAGCGCTATTACCCGTTGCCGCTGCAGACGGCTGCCATTGCAGCCAGCCCGCAGGGGAGCACGCGCCAATCCCACGGCGCGCGCGCAGATTTGCCAAATGCAGCGCGAGGCACTCTAATACCTCAAGTTATCTTGAGGTCAAGCACCATGGACAAAGAACTCGAATCGACCGGCCCCTACCGGACATTGAGCGTCGGCGAGGTGGCCAGGCGCAGCGGCGTAGCGGTCTCTACCCTGCACTTCTATGAGTCCAAAGGGTTGATCACGAGCACGCGCAGCGAAGGTAATCAGCGCCGCTACTCGGCGATCATGTTGCGCTATATCGCCATCATCAAAGTGGCGCAGCGCACCGGGATTTCCCTGGAGTCCATCCGCGCAGCGTTCAGCCAGTACCCGGTAGGCAGCAAACTCACTGCGGCGCAGTGGAAGGTGATGTCGTCGCAGTGGAAGGCCAACCTCGATGAGCGCATTGAACGGCTGACGAGATTGCGTAACGAATTGGACAGTTGCATAGGTTGCGGCTGTCTATCGCTGGAAGACTGCCCGTTGCGCAACCCAGGTGATGTACTCGGTGAAGCAGGCCCTGGCCCGCAGATTCTGGAACGCTCCTAGTTGCACATTGTAAGCCACGCATAAAAAAACCCCGGATCCTGACGGACACGGGGTTTTGTCATTCAGCTGCAGCAAACGCCCAAGCGGCTTGTGGCCAGCGCTCGCCAGAAGCTGTCAGTGCCTCACGCCAGGACCTCGCGCGGCTTGCCCAGCATCCAGTCGCAAAGCATCGCCGCGCCGAGGGTCAGCGCCGAAGGCACCAACCACGCCAGGCCTTGATCGCTCAGCGGCAGGTGCGCCACGACATCCGGCAGGATATGGGCAAGCGACGTGCCTTTGATCGCGTCGACAATGCCAAACAGCAACGACACGGCCATCACTGGGCCCATGATACGCACCGGCGAGTTCCAGATGCCTTTGCTGAAGCTCAGCGCCACCAGCACGATGCACGGTGGGTAAATGGCCGTCAGCAACGGGATCGAGAACATGATCAGCTTGGTCAGGCCAAGGTTGGAAATCACCAGCGAGAAGCCGGCCAGGATCACCACCAGCGTGCGGTACGACAGCGGCAGAATCTGGCTGAAGTACTCGGCACAGGCGCAGGTCAGGCCAACCGCAGTCACCAGGCAGGCCAACGCGATCAACACCGCCAGGAAGCCGCTACCAAGCGAGCCAAAGGTGTGTTGCACGTAGGCATGCAGCACGGCCGCGCCGTTGGTAGCTTCAGCGGCGATGTCATGGCTGCCGGCACCGAGGCGGAACAGGCTGATGTACACCAGTGCCAGCCCTAACCCGGCGATCAGGCCAGCGATGACTGCATAGCGGGTGATCAGCTTTGGCGACTCTACGCCACGCGAGCGGATCGCGTTGACGATGACGATACCGAAGACCAGCGCCCCGAGGGTGTCCATGGTCAGGTAGCCATTGATGAAACCCTGCGAGAACGGCGCGGCAACGTAAGCCGGCTGTGCTTCGCCGATGGTCCCGGCAGGCAGCGCAAACGCAGCGATACCCAGGGCCGCCAGGGCGAGGATCTTCAGCGGTGCAAGGAAGCGGCCCACGGTATCGAGCAGCTTGCCGGGGTACATGGACACTGCCAGCACGATGATGAAGTAGACCAGGCTATAAATGAACAACGCCAGCGGGCTTTCACCGGTCAACGGCGCTACGCCCACTTCGAACGACACCGTCGCCGTACGCGGGGTAGCGAACAGCGGGCCGACCGACAGGTAGCAGACCGCCGCCAGCAGGCCACCGAAGAACTTGCCGATCGGGCTGCTCAACGCGTCCATGCCGCCGCCGACCTTGGCCAGGGCAACCACGGTGATGACCGGCAGGCCTACTGCAGTGACGAGGAAGCCCAAGGCTGCCATCCACACGTGCGGGCCTGACTGCAAGCCAACGATCGGCGGGAAGATGATGTTGCCGGCGCCGACGAACAGCGCAAACGTCATAAAGCCAAGCGCCAGAATATCCTGGCCTTTGAGAACTTTCATTTAAGGAAATACCACACTACTGAAATCGGGATTTAGAGAGGGATTTCCCCTTGGATGAGGGAAATATGGGACCGTCCGGGTGGGACAGACCTTTTTGACATACCCGCACCCTTTTGGGGCGCCGACACGAAAGTGGGCGACAGTGTAACCAAGTTGCACCCCGACTGCACGGCTGGCTGACGAGGTGTCTCGCCAAGGCAATTGGCTGTCGCGGTTATGAACGACAGCCCCAGTGAGCTGACTTGCGGTACTGCTGAAACGACAAAGGCCACCCGAAGGTGGCCTCTGTGCGCGTGGGGGGTCTAGCGTATTACTTCTTGGCTTCCCAGCCAGTCAGCTCGGCCAGGGCCTTGCCGATGTCGGCCAGCGAACGCACGGTTTTGACACCTGCGTCCTGCAGCGCTGCAAACTTCTCGTCTGCAGTGCCTTTGCCGCCAGAGATGATTGCACCAGCGTGACCCATACGCTTGCCCGCAGGAGCGGTAACACCAGCGATGTAGGAAACGACCGGCTTGGTCACGTTGGCTTTGATGTAGGCAGCGGCTTCTTCTTCAGCCGAACCGCCGATCTCGCCGATCATGACGATCGCTTCGGTCTGCGGGTCTTCCTGGAACAGCTTCAGGATGTCGATGAAGTTCGAGCCTGGGATCGGGTCACCGCCGATGCCGACGCAGGTCGACTGGCCGAAGCCGGCGTCGGTGGTCTGCTTGACAGCTTCGTAGGTCAGGGTGCCGGAACGCGACACGATACCGACCTTGCCTGGCAAGTGGATGTGACCTGGCATGATGCCGATCTTGCACTCGCCCGGAGTGATCACGCCTGGGCAGTTAGGGCCGATCAGGGTAACACCCAGTTCGTCGCACTTGACCTTGGCATCCAGCATGTCCAGGGTAGGAATGCCTTCGGTGATGCAGACGATCAGCTTGATGCCGCCCAGGGCTGCTTCAAGGATCGAGTCCTTGCAGAAAGGAGCTGGAACGTAGATGACCGAAGCGTCAGCGCCGGTAGCTTCTACAGCTTCTTTCACAGTGTTGAACACTGGCAGGCCCAGGTGAGTGGTGCCGCCCTTGCCCGGAGTCACGCCGCCAACCATCTTGGTGCCGTAGGCGATGGCTTGTTCGGAGTGGAAAGTGCCCTGCGAGCCGGTGAAGCCCTGGCAGATGACTTTGGTGTCTTTATTGATCAGGACGCTCATTACTTGCCCTCCGCAGCTTTGACAACTTGTTGAGCAGCGTCGGTCAGGCTGGTTGCAGCAATGATGTTCAAACCGCTTTCTGCCAGTACTTTAGCGCCGAGTTCGGCATTGTTGCCTTCCAGACGGACGACAACCGGTACCTTGACGCCGACTTCTTTCACAGCGCCGATGATGCCTTCGGCAATCATGTCGCAGCGAACGATGCCGCCGAAGATGTTGACCAGTACGGCCGCGACATTGCTGTCGGACAGGATGATCTTGAAAGCTTCGGTCACGCGCTCTTTGGTAGCACCACCACCTACGTCGAGGAAGTTGGCTGGCTTGCCGCCGTGCAGGTTGACGATGTCCATGGTACCCATGGCCAGGCCAGCACCGTTGACCATGCAACCGATGTTGCCTTCCAGCGCTACGTAGTTCAGCTCGAAGCTGGCAGCGTGGGCTTCACGAGGATCGTCCTGGGACGGGTCGTGGAAGGTCTTCAGCTTAGGCTGACGGTACATTGCGTTGGCATCGATGTTGATTTTGGCATCGAGGCAATGCAGGTCGCCGTCGGCCTTGATGACCAGCGGGTTGACTTCCAGCAGGGCCAGGTCGTGTTCTTTGAACAGCTTGGCCAGGCCTACGAAAATCTTGGCGAACTGTGCAACTTGCTTGCCTTCCAGACCCAGCTGGAACGCCAGTTCACGACCCTGGAATGGCTGAGCGCCAACCAGTGGATCGATAGTAGCCTTGATGATCTTCTCAGGAGTTTCGTGAGCGACTTTCTCGATGTCCACGCCACCTTCGGTGGAAGCCATGAACACGATACGACGGCTCGAACGATCGACTACAGCGCCCAGATACAGCTCTTTGGCGATGTCAGTGCAGGACTCGACCAGGATCTTGGTCACTGGCTGACCGTTGGCGTCAGTCTGGTAAGTCACCAGACGCTTGCCCAACCACTGTGCAGCGAACGCCTTGGCGTCTTCTTTGCTGCGAACCAGCTTGACGCCGCCCGCTTTACCGCGACCACCTGCGTGAACCTGGGCTTTTACAACCCACTCGGAACCGCCGATCTTGTCGCAGGCTTCTGCTGCTGCTTCAGGGGTGTCGACTGCGAAACCCTTGGAAACTGGCAGGCCGTATTCAGCGAACAGCTGCTTACCCTGATACTCGTGAAGATTCATGCTTTATACCGTCTTCGTTAGGTACTGCGCTTCGGCGCTGCGCCAACAATGGCGCCGCACCACCTGTGACCGTTAAACCTTCGGGTGGTCCCGAAGGTCCGGTCCGGCGGACGTTCCGCGGTGAGTCATGCACGCAGGACTCACGACGGGCGACCCGCCGTGGTTTCTTATAATTAACGCTTCTTGCGGTTGGCGACGTGAATGGCACCGCCATTCACAGCCAGAGCGGCTTCATGCAGCGCTTCGGACAGGGTCGGATGGCTGAACACCATCATGCCGATGTCTTCGGCGCTGGTGCCGAATTCCATTGCGATTGCGCCCTGCTGAACCAGTTCGGCAGCCGATGGGCCAATCACGTGCACACCCAGAACGCGGTCGGTCTTGGCATCGGCGATGACCTTGACGAAACCACCGGTGTCGTTGGCAGCCATCGCACGGCCGCTGGCCGCGAACGGGAAGGTGCCCACGTTAACCTCTACGCCTTCAGCCTTCAAGGCTTGTTCGGTCTTGCCGACCCAAGCGATTTCCGGGTGGGTGTAGATAACCGATGGGATCAGGTCGTAGTTCATCTGAGCCTTGTGGCCCTTGATGCGCTCGACAACCATGATGCCCTCTTCCGAGGCCTTGTGCGCCAGCATCATGCCACGCACCACGTCACCGATGGCGTACACGCCAGGCACGCTGGTTGCGCAGTAGTCATCGACGAAGATGTAGCCGCGCTCGTCGATGTCGACGCCGCTGTCGGCAGACAGCAGTTCGGTGGTCACTGGACGACGGCCGACCGCAACGATCAGCTTGTCGAAGGTGATCTTCTGCTCGCCGTTGGCATCGGTGTAAGTCACTTCGACTTCGTTGCCGTTGACTTGCGAGCCGGTCACGCGAGCGCCCAGCTTGATGTCCAGGCCTTGCTTGGTCAGGGTCTTCTGGGCTTCCTTGGCAACTGCAGTATCGGCAGCCATGAGGAAGGTATCCAGAGCTTCCAGGACAGTTACCTGAGCACCCAGACGCGACCATACCGAACCCAGTTCCAGGCCGATCACGCCAGCGCCGATTACGCCCAGACGCTGCGGAACGGTCTGGAATTCCAGGGCACCGGTGGAGTCGACGATGACGTTCTGGTCGACCGGAGCCGGCGGAATGTCGATCGGACGCGAGCCGGAGGCCAGGATCACGTTTTCGGCTTCGATGATTTCGGTAGTGCCGTCAGCCTTGGTGACTTCGACTTTCTTGCCAGCCAGCAGTTTGCCGTGGCCCTGGATCGAAGTAACGCCGTTGGCCTTGAACAGGGTGGCAACACCGCTGGTCAGGTTCTTCACGATGCCAGCCTTGCGGCCAACCATGGCAGCAACGTCCATCTTCACTTCGCCAGTGGAGATACCGTGAACGTTGAAGCTCTCTTTGGCTTCCTTGTATTTCCAGGAGCTGTCCAGCAGCGCCTTGGAAGGAATGCAACCGACGTTCAGGCAGGTACCGCCCAAAGCCAGTTTGCCTTCGGCGTCGGTGTACTTCTCGATGCAGGCGGTGCTCAAGCCAAGCTGAGCGGCCTTGATCGCGGCAACATAGCCACCAGGGCCTGCACCAATCACTACCACGTCGAATTTCTGGGTCATAAAAGATTCCTTTTCAGCTACAAGCTGCAAGCCTCAAGCGGCAAGCGACGGGCTCGCACGGGAGCCGGCCGGTTGCCGCTTGCAGCTGCGTGTTAGATGTCCAGCAGCAGACGAGCCGGGTCTTCCAGCAGGTTCTTGATGGTGACCAGGAAGGTTACTGCTTCCTTGCCATCGATCAGACGGTGATCGTAGGACAGCGCCAGGTACATCATCGGGCGAATGGCAACCTGGCCATTGACCGCCATCGGACGCTGGATGATGTTGTGCATGCCCAGAATAGCCGCCTGCGGCGGGTTGACGATCGGGGTCGACATCATCGAGCCGAATGTACCACCGTTGGTGATGGTGAAGGTACCGCCGGTCATGTCTTCGATGCCCAGCTTGCCGTCACGAGCCTTCTTGCCGAAGGTGGCGATGCCGTTCTCGATTTCCGCCAGGCTCATCTGCTCGGCGTTGCGCAGTACTGGAACCACCAGGCCACGGTCGCTGGAGACGGCAACGCCGACGTCAGCAAAGCCGTGGTAGACGATGTCGGTGCCGTCGATCGAGGCGTTGACTGCCGGGTAGCGCTTGAGCGCCTCGGTAGCGGCCTTGACGAAGAACGACATGAAGCCCAGGCGTACGCCGTTGTGGGACTTCTCGAACAGGTCCTTGTACTTCGAACGCAGAGCCATGACTTCGGTCATGTCGACTTCGTTGAAGGTGGTCAGCATCGCCATGTTCGACTGGGCTTCGACCAGACGCTCGGCGATCTTGGCGCGCAGACGGGTCATCGGCACACGCTTCTCGGTACGGTCGCCAGTGGCGGTCAGTACTGGAGCGGCAGCAGCAGCGGCTGGCTTGGCAGCAGGAGCCGCGGCAGGCGCGGACTTCTTGTTGGCAACGGCAGCAACCACGTCTTCCTTGGTGATACGACCGCCTTTGCCAGTGCCGGCGACGGTAGCCAGATCGATACCGCCTTCTTCAGCCAGCTTGCGCGCGGCCGGTGCAGCGATCGGGTCGTCTTCGCCAGCGTCGGCAGCAGCGGCCGGGGCAGCGCCGCCAGCAGCAGGCGCGGCAGCAGCAGGTGCAGCGGCAGCAGCGCCGCCTTCAACGATCGAGCCCAGCAGTTCGTCGGAGAGGACGGTGTCGCCCTCGCCCTTGACGATCGGGCCGAGTACGCCGTCGGCAGTGGCGAGCACTTCCAGGACGACTTTGTCGGTTTCGATGTCAACGATCAGCTCGTCACGCTTGACGGCGTCGCCCGGCTGTTTGTGCCAGGTGGCAACGGTGCCGTCGGCAACCGATTCCGGGAAGGTTGGGGCTTTGATCTCGATAGCCATTAGCAGTGTTTCCTTAAATTCGGTTTCAGGTGCGCGAAAGCATTAAACAGTGAAGGCGTCTTGCAGCAGTTTTTCCTGCTGTTCAGCGTGCTTCGATGCGTAACCACAGGCTGGCGCGGCAGAAGCGTCGCGGCCGGCGTATTCCAGGACCAGTGCCTTGTTGTGGCGGCCCAGGATACGGCGCATGTGGTGCTGGCTGCTGTACCAGGCGCCTTGGTTCATTGGCTCTTCCTGGCACCAGACGGCGGCCTTGAGGTTGCTGTACGGCGCCAGGATTTCGACCAGGTCGTCTTCCGGGAACGGATACAGCTGCTCGATACGCACGATGGCGATATCTTCGCGGCCTTCGGCACGGCGTTTTTCCAGCAGGTCGTAGTAGACCTTGCCACTGCACAGGATCAGGCGCTCGACCTTGGCCGGATCGAGGGTATCGATTTCCGGAATCACGGTCTGGAACGAGCCTTCTGCCAGGTCTTCCAAGGTCGACACGGCCAGCTTGTGGCGCAGCAGCGACTTCGGCGTCAGGACTACCAGCGGCTTGCGCAGCGGGCGGATCACCTGGCGACGCAGCAGGTGGTAGATCTGTGCCGGGGTGGTCGGTACGCACACCTGGATGTTGTGCTCGGCGCACAGCTGCAGGTAACGCTCCAGACGCGCCGAGGAGTGCTCAGGACCCTGGCCTTCGTAGCCGTGCGGCAGCAGCATGGTCAGACCGCACAGACGGCCCCACTTGTGCTCGCCACTGGTGATGAACTGGTCGATCACCACTTGCGCACCGTTGGCGAAGTCGCCGAACTGGGCTTCCCAGATCACCAGCGCGTTTGGCTGAGTGGTCGAGTAACCGTATTCGAACGCCAGAACTGCTTCCTCGGACAGGAACGAATCGTACAGGTCGAAACGTGGCTGGCCCGGGTACAGGTTCTGCAGCGGGATATAGGTGCTGGCGTCCTTCTGGTTGTGCAACACCGCATGGCGGTGCGAGAAGGTGCCGCGGCCGATATCCTGACCGGTCATGCGGATCGGGTGACCTTCGAAGGCCAACGTGGCGTACGCCATGGTTTCGGCATAGCCCCAGTTGATCGGCAAGCCACCGGCCTGCATCTTCTGGCGATCTTCGTAGATCTTCGACACCTGACGCTGCACGACGAAGCCTTCCGGCATCTCCAGCAGTTTGGCCGACAGGTCCTGCAAGGTCTTGAGGTCGAAACGGGTGTCGTGACGCGCGGTCCAGGCATGGCCCAGGTATGGACGCCAATCAACGAACAGCTCGCGGTTCGGCTCCTTGACCAGGCTCTTGACCACATGCAGACCGTTGTCCAGTGCGTTGCGGTACTCGTCGATCTTGGCCTGAGCACGCTCGGCATCGACACGACCGGCCTGGATCAGCGACTCGGCGTAAAGCTCACGGGTGGTGCGCTGCTTGCTGATCTGCTGATACATCAGTGGCTGGGTGCCGTTAGGCTCGTCCGCTTCGTTGTGGCCGCGGCGACGGTAGCAGACCAGGTCAACCACCACGTCACGCTTGAACTGCATGCGGTAATCGATGGCCAGCTGGGTCACGAACAGCACTGCTTCCGGATCATCACCGTTGACGTGCAGGATCGGCGCCTGAATCATCTTGGCGACGTCGGTGCAGTACTCGGTGGAACGCGAGTCGAGCGGGTTGCTGATGGTGAAACCAACCTGGTTGTTGATCACGATGTGCACGGTGCCGCCGGTCTTGAAACCGCGGGTCTGCGACATCTGGAAGGTTTCCAGTACCACACCCTGGCCAGCGAACGCAGCATCACCGTGAATCGAGATCGGCAGTACCTTGTCGCCAACGCTGTCGTTGCGACGGTCCTGACGGGCGCGCACCGAACCCTCCACCACTGGCGAGACGATTTCCAGGTGGGACGGGTTGAACGCCATGGCCAGGTGAACTTCACCACCCGGGGTCATCACGTTCGACGAGAAGCCCTGGTGATATTTAACGTCACCCGAGCCCAGCTCGTTCATCTTCTTGCCTTCGAACTCGTCGAACAGCTCGCGCGGGTTCTTGCCGAAGGTATTGACCAGCACGTTCAGACGGCCACGGTGGGCCATGCCGATCACGACTTCCTTGGTGCCGTAGGAGCCCGAGCGCTGGATCATTTCGTCCAGCATCGGGATCAGGCTCTCGCCGCCTTCCAGACCGAAGCGCTTGGTACCTGGATACTTGGTACCCAGATACTTCTCGAGGCCTTCACCTGCGGTGACACGCTCAAGCAGATGCGCCTGCACATCAGCGGAAAACTCCGGACGCCCACGCACGCTTTCGAGACGCTGCTGGAACCAGCTGCGCTGCTCGGAATCGACGATATGGGTGAACTCGGCGCCGATGGTGCGACAATATGTCTTCTCCAGCGCATCGTGAATTTCGCGTAGGCTCGCTTCCTCTTTGCCGATGAACAGGTCGCCGGCACGGAAGGTCGTATCAAGATCGGCATTGGTCAAGCCGTAGTGATTGATCGACAGGTCTACGGGCGCAGGGCGCTGCCACAACCCCAACGGGTCGAGCTTGGCAGCCTGATGGCCGCGCATACGATAGGCCTGGATCAGTCGCAGAACTTCAACCTGCTTCTTCTCGTGTTCACTGCTCACGCTCCCGGCGGAAACCGGTTGAGCGCGGCGCTGGTTCTTTGCCAGCAGTACGAAATGGTCGCGGATTGTCGAGTGCGATACATCGGTAGCGGTGCTGCCGTCGGCGGGCAACTTCTGGAAGTAGGTGCGCCACTCTTCTGGCACAGCGTTAGGGTCGTGCAGGTAGAGTTCGTAGAGCTCTTCCACATATGCAGCGTTACCACCTGAAAGGTGGGCGCTTTCCCACATGCGCTGCATCACGCTTTCTTGCATGCTTGGTCACCCTCGTTCGGGGACGAATCGGCAAGTACCTCAATACGCATGAGAAAGCCCGAGAACAGCGACCAATCACGCCACCGAGGATCCTGCAGATTTTCCGGGTACCAGCCCGGAAGCCCCTGCTGGTCTCAAATCTTCATAGGTAATGGGCGTGGGCCTTATCGACCCCTGCCCGGGTTTCACCTCCGCGCGGGCTCACCACCCGCGCTTCAGTGTCTTGCACTTGCAACAGCTGTGTATCAGGTGCCGCTTTGCAGCAGCATGTTGCGTACGTGACCGATTGCCTTGGTCGGATTCAGACCTTTAGGGCAAACGTTTACGCAGTTCATGATCCCGCGGCAGCGGAATACGCTGAACGGGTCATCCAGGGACGCCAGGCGCTCCTGAGTTTTCGTGTCGCGGCTGTCGGCCAGGAAGCGATAGGCCTGCAGCAGTGCAGCTGGACCGAGGAACTTGTCCGGGTTCCACCAGAACGACGGGCAGGAAGTCGAGCAGCAAGCGCACAGGATGCACTCGTACAGACCGTCCAGCTTCTCGCGCTCTTCTGGCGATTGCAGGCGTTCGATAGCCGGAGCTGGCGAATCGTTCTGCAGGAATGGCTTCACCTTCTCGTACTGCTTGTAGAAGATGCTCATATCGACGACCAGGTCACGGATAACTGGCAGGCCCGGCAGCGGACGCACGACCAATTTGTTACCTTTTACTACGGCAGACAGCGGCGTGATGCACGCCAGACCGTTCTTGCCGTTGATGTTCATGCCGTCGGAACCACAGACACCTTCACGGCAGGAGCGACGATAGGAGAAACCTTCGTCCTGCTCCTTGATCAGTGCCAGCACGTCCAGCACCATCAGGTCCTTGCCACCGGTGTCGACTTCGAAAATCTGAGTTTTCGGCGCCGAGTCGGTGTCCGGGTTGTAGCGATATACTTCGACTTTCAACATAGCAGCCACCCCTTAGTAAGTCCGGATTTTTGGCTCAAACGCCGGTACGGTCTTCGGTGCGAAGTTGACTGCGCGCTTGGCAACCCGCTTCTCACCTGGGAAGAACAGGGTGTGGCACAGCCAGTTTTCGTCGTCACGATCTTCGAAGTCTTCACGGGCGTGAGCACCGCGCGACTCTTTACGCACTTCTGCGGCGATCGCAGTTGCTTCGGCAACTTCCAGCAGGTTCTGCAGCTCCAGCGCTTCGATCCGCGCGGTGTTGAAGGCCTGGGACTTGTCGTTGATCTTGACGTTGCCAATACGCTCGCGCAGCTGAGCCAGCTGCTCGATGCCCTTCTGCATGTATTCGCCGGTGCGGAACACGCCGAAGTAGTTCTGCATGCAGCTTTGCAGCTCGCGACGCAGGGTAGCCACGTCTTCGCCATCGGTGCGCTGATTGAGCTTGTTCAAGCGGCTCAGGGCGACTTCGATGTCGGTATCGCTGGCGTCGGTGTAGGTGATGCCGTCGGACAGCGCTTTTTCCAGGTGCAGACCAGCAGCACGACCGAACACCACCAGGTCGAGCAGCGAGTTGCCGCCCAGGCGGTTAGCGCCGTGAACCGATACGCAAGCCACTTCACCCACGGCGAACAAGCCCGGGATGATCTGGTCGACGCCGTCGGCGTCCTGGGTCATGGCCTGACCATGAATGTTGGTGGCAACGCCGCCCATCATGTAGTGGCAGGTTGGTACGACCGGCACCGGCGCGACCACTGGGTCGACGTGGGCGAAGGTCTTGGACAGCTCGCAGATACCTGGCAGACGGCTGTGCAGCACTTCTTCGCCGAGGTGGTCGAGCTTGAGCATCACGTGGTCGCCATTCGGACCACAGCCGTTACCGGCGATGATTTCCTTGACCATCGAGCGGGCCACAACGTCACGACCGGCAAGGTCCTTGGCGTTAGGCGCATAGCGCTCCATGAAACGCTCGCCGTGCTTGTTGATCAGGTAACCGCCTTCACCGCGGCAACCTTCGGTGACCAGTACACCGGCGCCGGCGATGCCGGTCGGGTGGAACTGCCACATTTCGATGTCTTGTACCGGAACGCCTGCACGCAGGGCCATGCCGATACCGTCACCGGTGTTGATCAGGGCATTGGTGGTCGACGCGTAGATACGGCCCGCACCGCCAGTCGCCAGTACAGTGGCCTTGGCCTTGATGTACAGGGTTTCGCCGGTTTCGATACAGATCGCGATCACACCAACGAATGCGCCGTCCTGGTTTTTCACCAGATCGACTGCGTAGTACTCGTTGAGGAAGGTGGTGCCGGCTTTCAGGTTGCCCTGGTACAGGGTGTGCAGCAGCGCGTGACCGGTACGGTCGGAAGCTGCGCAGGTGCGCGCCGCCTGACCGCCCTTGCCGAAGTCCTTGGACTGGCCACCGAACGGACGCTGGTAGATACGGCCAGTTTCGGTACGCGAGAACGGCAGACCCATGTGGTCCAGCTCGAACACCGCAGCCGGGCCTTCCTGACACATGTATTCGATAGCGTCCTGGTCACCAATGTAGTCCGACCCCTTGACGGTGTCGTACATGTGCCAGCGCCAATCGTCGTTCGGGTCAGCCGAGGCGATTGCACAGGTGATGCCGCCCTGGGCGGATACAGTGTGCGAACGGGTCGGGAAGACCTTGGTGATCACGGCAGTCTTGTGACCGCCCTGGGCCAGCTGCAGCGCAGCGCGCATGCCGGCACCGCCACCACCAACAATGATGGCGTCGAATGAAATCGTTGGAATCATAGCCATGAATCAGATACCCCAGAGAATCTGCACACCCCAGACGAAGTAAGCGAACATCGCAACGCCGCATACCGCCTGGAACAGGAAACGAATCGCAGTCGCCGACTTGCCCAGCGCCATTGGCGTCAGGTAGTCAGTGGCGATGGTCCACATGCCGACCCAGGCGTGAGCGCCAAGGGCCACCAGGGCCAACAGACTGAAGATTCGCATCGCATTGTTGGAGAACAGAGCGTGCCACTGGGCAAACTCGATACCCGGGTGGGCGACGAGGTAGCCGATCAGGAAGATGAAGTAAGCCGCGAGAACGACCGCAGATACGCGCTGCGCCATCCAGTCATAGAGGCCCGAACGCGAGAGGTTCGTGACGTTAGTTACCATATCCAAACTCCTGCCAGCACGATCACCACTACGGAAACAGCGATGATGATTTTCGAGCCCAGTCTTCCGCCTTCCAGTGTCTCACCGACGCCCATGTCCATGATCAAATGGCGCACACCGGCAACCAGGTGATACAGCAAGGCAGAGAGGAGACCCCACGCCACGAACTTGGCCAGCGGACTGGTCAAGCACGCCTTCACCTCGCCGAAACCTTCCTCCGAACCCAGGGATTTGCTCAATGCGTAAAGCATGATCGCCAAGCCCAGGAAGAGAATGATGCCGGAGACACGGTGCAGGAATGACGTAATACCGGTAATGGGGAGTTTGATGGTCCTTAGGTCTAGGTTTACAGGTCGTTGGCTTTTCACGGCTTTTTTCACACTGAAGAGCCCCAAGCTAACAGGGCAAAGTTGTTGGTAAGTGTACTGGTCAGGTACCCACCACCCAGAGAACGGCGACCCCCAGCAATCGGGCTTGCAAGCCCTTGGCGGTCGGCTGCCGAGTATAGACAGTTAGGCTGCTTATGACAACGTGATGGGCTAGCCCAAATAGCGCATTGCCTTTAGCGAACAAAAGGCGTAAACGGGCGCCAATTTCTTGAAAAATCAGGCCTTAGGGGGTGATTCAACCCACCTTTAGGCAAATTGACATCTGAATTTATCCCTCTATAGTGGTGCGGGCCCTGCGTGGGGGGTCTGTCTGATGATTTCAAGCATTAATAGGAGGCCACATGGCTGACAAAAAAGCGCAGTTGGTCATCGAGGGCGCAGCCCCCGTCGAGCTGCCCATTTTAACCGGCACCGTTGGTCCCGATGTAATCGACGTCCGCGGGTTGGGGGCTTCTGGTCACTTCACCTTCGACCCAGGTTTCATGGCGACTGCCTCGTGCGAGTCGAAGATCACCTACATTGACGGCGACAAGGGCATCCTGCTGCACCGCGGCTACCCGATCGAGCAGCTCGCCGAGCAATCGGACTACCTCGAAACCTGCTACCTGCTGCTCAACGGCGAACTGCCGAATGCCGAGCAGAAGGCGCAGTTCGTCAGCACCGTCAAGAACCACACCATGGTTCACGAGCAGCTGAAGTCGTTCTTCAACGGTTTCCGCCGCGACGCTCACCCGATGGCGGTGATGTGCGGTGTGGTCGGCGCCCTCTCGGCGTTCTACCACGACTCCCTGGATATCAATAACCCGCAACACCGCGAAATTTCCGCGGTGCGCCTGGTCGCAAAAATGCCGACCCTGGCCGCGATGGTTTACAAGTACTCCATGGGCCAGCCGATGATGTACCCGCGCAACGACCTGTCGTACGCGGAAAACTTCCTGCACATGATGTTCAACACCCCGTGCGAGATCAAACCGATCAGCCCGGTGCTGGCCAAGGCGATGGACCGGATCTTCATCCTCCATGCCGACCACGAGCAGAACGCTTCGACCTCCACCGTACGTCTGGCCGGTTCGTCGGGTGCCAACCCGTTCGCCTGTATCGCAGCCGGCATCGCCGCGCTGTGGGGCCCGGCACACGGCGGCGCCAACGAAGCCGTACTGACCATGCTCGATGAAATCGGCGATGTTTCCAACATCGACACTTTCATCGCCAAGGCCAAGGACAAGAACGATCCGTTCAAGCTGATGGGCTTCGGTCACCGCGTCTACAAGAACCGTGACCCGCGCGCCACCGTGATGAAGCAGACCTGCGACGAAGTCCTGCGCGAGCTGGGCATCAAGGACGACCCGCAACTGCAACTGGCCATGCGCCTTGAAGAGATCGCTCTGACCGATCCGTACTTCATCGAGCGCTCGCTGTATCCGAACGTCGACTTCTACTCGGGGATCATCCTCAAGGCGATCGGCATTCCGACCAGCATGTTCACCGTGATCTTTGCCCTGGCACGTACTGTCGGCTGGATCTCGCACTGGAAAGAAATGCTCTCCAGCCCGTACAAGATTGGCCGTCCACGCCAGCTGTACACCGGTGAGCCGCAGCGCGATATCGTCAACCTGACGGATCGCAAGTAAGCATCGCTGGTTTAATGCTGAATGCGTAAAAAAGGCTGCCCTCGGGCAGCCTTTTTGCATTTGCCGATCAGGGCTTCTCGGCGCGCTCGCGCAGCGCCTGCAGGGTATTGAACGGTGCATCCACGACGAATTTGTTGGCGAGCCAGGACGGCACGCTGCCACCTGGTTCGGTGTGCACCTGATAGGTCACCTCAGTGCTGTCACCCTTGGGCACCAGCTTCCAGAAGCCTTCGACCTTGGCCACCCGCACAAAACCCTTTTCTGCCGGCAGATAATCGGGCTTTTCTTCCAGCGTGCGCAGCAGGCTGCCGTCCGCTTGCTGAGTGGTGGTAACCAGCATCACCGAGTCGCGCGGGGTAACCAGCGGCGGCGTATTGAAGCGGCTGTAAGTCCAGGTTTGATCACCCTCATGCTTGAGCAGCTTCTGCGACTCGCACTCATGGATCCAGGCACAGGCCCCGGCGACGTCTTCCTGCAGCGCCTTGACCTTGGCCAGCGGTGCCTTGATCACCGTCACGCCGCGGTAGGCCTTGTACTGCGATCCTGCCACCTCGCTGAGCGACACGGTGATGCCGTCCTTGTCCTTGGCCACCTGCCAGTTTTCTGCCCAGGCGGCCGGAGCCAACAACACACCCATGCCACACAGCAGTGCAATACGCTTGAACGATCTCATCATGCTTATCCTTGTTGTCGAAGATACCGTGTCACGCCGCCGTCATCTGCTCCAGCCAGCCAAGAAGCCTGATTGCCTCGTCACTGTCACTGCCACACACCTCGACATCGGCCTTGAAGCCACCACACACTGCGGGGCGCTCCGGCCTGCCGAAAAGCTCACAGAGATTGCTCGGCGTCAGGTGCAGGCAGCGCTCACCGGCCGGCTTGCCATGTGGCATGCGCGGCATGGGCGAGCTGATCGAAGGGGCGATGCAGCATGCACCGCAACCCTCTCGGCATTTCATCAAGTCTAGACTCCTGGAACAAAACGGGACGAACGTCCCTGATAGTAACGACTCAAACATTCGTTTGAAATTGCTGGCCAGATGAAATCTGCCGTGACCCGGCAGTCAGTTGCAGTTACTGGCGGAATTGGAAATCGATGGCAGCGCCTTCGACTTCACGCCGGCTGTCATTGCGCAACTGCAGCTGCATCTCGTTGTTGATCAAGCGCCCGTTGAGCTGAAATGGGCTGTCATCCGCTGGCGGGTTCTCCGGGAACATCGACGGCAGCAGAGGCTTGCGCCGTTGCGACGACAAGGTGTTCACCTCCGGTTCCAGCTTGTCGACCAGGTGCGTAGGCAAGCTGAGGTCGAGCTTGGTCTTGGGTACCGGTTTGGCCACAGCCTTGCTGACTGCCTTGCGCTTGTTTCTCGCCACAGGCTTGGCCTTGGCCTTCTTGCGTACCGCAGCCTTTGCCGGGGGCGTGCTCGCCTTGCCAGCGGTGGCTTTGCTGGCCGCCTTGGCCGGGGCAGCGACGGGCGCTGTGGACGCAGCCTGCAGCGCACCGCTGGAGAAACACAGCGGAGCCAGGCAAAACAACAGGGCAAAACAGCGAAGCGCTTTCATGAACTCCATAAACACCGCTGAATGACAGGACTATGCTGGCGGTTCCGCCTGAGTCTGGCAAGACTAGAACAGTGAACTGGCCGAGTCTTTGCACAATTGATGGGCCAGCAGGCCAAGGGTGATCACGGCGCGCTCGGCTTCCTTGTTCCACGGGATACCGCAGTTGAGCCGAATACAGTGGTTGAACTGCTCGGTATTACTGAAGATCAACCCTGGCGCGATACTGATGCCCTGCTCCAGCGCGCGCACATGCAACTCCTGGGTGTTGACCCGCCCAGGCAGACTCACCCAAAGGATGAAACCGCCGGTTGGCCGGGTCATTTGCGTGCCCTCAGGGAAGTGCTGCTGCACCGCCAACTGATACGCACTGAGGTTCTTGCGGTATTCCTGGCGGATAAAGCGCAGGTGGCGGTCATAGCCGCCGTTTTCCAGGTACGCCGACACCCCCATCTGAGTCACGCTGCAAGCCGAGTGGGTGGTGAAAGTCTGCAAGCGCTGGATCTCGGCCTGATAACGGCCGGCAATCATCCAGCCCACCCGTACGCCGGGCGATAAGGTCTTGGAAAAGCTCGAGCAGTAGATCACCCGATCCAGCCGGTCGTAGGCCTTGAGTGCCTTGGTGCGGCCCTGTTCGAACATCAGCTCGCCGTAGATATCATCCTCGACGATCTGGATGTCGAAGTCCGACGCCAGCCGCAGCAGCTGCTTCTGGCGCTCTTCCGGGATGGTGCCGCCAAGCGGGTTGCTCAATCGCGCAGTCAGTACCAGCGCCTTGATCGACCACTGATTGGCCGCCAGCTGCAATGCCTCAAGGCTGATGCCGTTGGCAGGGTCGCTGGGGATCTCGATGACTTTCAGCCCAAGCAGATCAGCCAGTTGCAGCAGGCCGTAATAGGTCGGCGACTCGGCTGCGATCAGGTCGCCCGGCCGGGTCAGCACGCGCAGCGACATCTGCAGCGCATCGACACAGCCATGGGTCACGATGATCTCACGCGGGTCGACCAACACACCGGCATCACGCATGCGAATGGCTATCTGTCGACGCAGTGGCTCGAAGCCCGGGCTGAACATGTAACTGAACGCTCGCGGGCTATGAAAACGGGTGACCTTGGCCAATTGCTGGTGTAGCGCTCGTACCGGCAGATAGTCGACATGCGGCACGGCAGCGCCGAACGGGAACACGCCATCCCGACGCGCCTCGGTCAGTACCTGCTGGATGATGGTCGCGCGGGTGACCAGGCCAGGCCGCTCGACGCGGGCGATGTCCGGCGTCTGCGCAGTCAACGCTGGCGTCTGGTGCACATAGTAGCCGGACTGCGGCCGTGCGCGGATCAGCCCCTGGTCTTCCAGGTTGGCGTAGGCCTGAAGCACGGTTGCGTGGCTGACATTGAGCTGCGCGCTCATCTTGCGCACCGACGGTACTCGCTCCCCGGGCTGGTAGACACCGCGACGGATGTCCTCAGCCAGTTGCTGGGCGATGCGCTGGTACAGCAGCAGGTTGGTCATGACGGATTCTCGAAGCGCGGACGGGTCGTTGTTTTTATGCGACTCACTGACAGGCAGAATACCGGAACAGTTGCAAAGTGTACGGGGACAGATTGCAGAATAGTCGACATTACAGTTACGTGACCAGCACCCTTTCAGGGTTTATCCACGCCAGCTCACGGGGCCATGCAACGGCCCCGCGAGCAGCGTCCGTCAGCGTGGCGAGGCGAGTTTGCCCTTGTCGTCCGAGAAGACGATCTCGACTCGGCGGTTCTGCGCCCTGCCCCGCTCCGAAGCATTGACGTCGATCGGGTACTGGTCGCCGTAACCCTCGACCTGAATACGCTTCTCGTCGATACCCAGATCGACCAGCATATCGGCCACGGCCTGCGCACGATCACGCGACAGCTTGAGGTTGTCTTCCGGCGTACCAGTACTGTCGGTGTAACCCTCGATGCGGATCACACGGCGCGGATTGAGCTGGAGAAACTGCACCAGCTTGAGCACGGTGCGACTTGCCGAATTCTTCAGATCAGCCCGACCGGTGTCGAACAGCACATCGCCGAGGGTCATCACCAGGCCGCGTTCGCTCTGCTCGGAGGCCAGCGCGCTGATCTGCGCTTCGACCCACTTGCCTTGCTGCTGCACACTGGCCAGCTTGGCCTCACGTAGCGCCAATTGCAGGCGCTGACGCTCCAGATCAAGCTTGGCGATGCGCTCCTGATTCAACGACAGCTTGGCGTGCTCGGCAGCGATCTCGCTGTAGCGCTGGCTCAGATAAGCGTAGTGGCGCACATCGGCACCGGTGCCGATGTAGCTGGACAAGCGCTCGGCCTTGGCAAGCGACTCGCCGGCGCGGATCACGTCGCGTGGCGCACTGCGCAGCACGTTGGAGTCATCCTTGACCTTCTGGAACGCCGCGCTGGCGTCCTCCAGGGCCGACTCGCTGCGCTGGCTGGCACAGCCCTGCAGACCGACCAGCGCCAGCAATGCCAGCGCCGCGATTGGCGTAGTGCGATTCATGGCTGCGCCTCCAATTGCTTGCGCAAGCGCTTGACGCGCGACTGCAGCACGGTCAACTGCTCTTCGCTCTTGAGCGTCAATACCTGTGCCTCGGCCAGGCGCGCATCCAGTTCGGCCTGCTCAGCGCGCATGCGTGCATCGCGATTGTCCTGGCTGAGCAGATTGGCTTTGGCGCGAGTCAGTTTTTCGTCTGCCAGCTTCAGCGCTTCGACCTGATCGGTAGCACCGACGGCCTTGGCCTGCTCCAGCGCCTGCTCGGACAGCCGCAGTTGTTCAGTGGGCGCCGGATCATTGGCACAGCCAGCCAGGCTGGTGATGGCCAGGGCCAGCATCAAGGGTTGGATTCTCAACACGGTCTTCCTACTGTTTGGGGGCATCCTGGGGCACCAACATCTGCGCCTTCCAGCGTTCGACGTTACGTTGCAGCACCGTTTCGGATGCACCGGAGATCGGCAATTCTGTCAGTTTTTTTGCCAGTTGTCCGCGCAACCAGGCGTCATTGCAGGCCGAGTTGTGCGACACCGCCAGGTACAGCCCGGGGCGGTCCACCGGCAGGCCACGGGCGATCAGGTCATTGGCCATGCCCAGGCCCTGGACCATGGCCATGCCCGAGTAGCGCCCGGCCAGCACATAATCAACCTGACCGAGCACCAGCTTCTGGAACGCCTGAGTCAGGTTCTGCGCCGGCACCAGCTTGAGCTGCGCCTTGGCAAAGGCCTCGAAGGCCGGGGTCAGCCGCGCCCGCTCGGACAAAGTGCCCTGATAGCGAGCCAGATCAGCCGGCCCGTCGAACACCACGGCGCCGTCATGCCGGGTCCAGACCAAGTATTCATTGAGCTGCAGCGCAGGGTGGATGTAATCCAGGGCATCCAGTTGGGTTACCTGCATGGGCGTATCGAGCAACAGGTCCATACGCCCGCTGCGCACCTCTTCCAGCGCTTGATCGCGGCGGCCGGCGTGCAGCACTTCAAGCTTCAGGCCAAGCTCGGTCGCCACCTGGCGCAGCAGGTCGACGTTGGCCCCGATCAGGTGCCGCGGGTCTTGCGGGTCCTGCCATGAATAAGGCGGCGCATCCGGGCTGCCGGTGGCGACCAGGCGCTCGCACTTGCCGGCCGCCATGACCGCAGGCGACATCAGCGCGGCCAGGCAGACCAGCGCCCTGCCCGTTCTGCGAAAATTCATCCACCACTCCTTATGAAAAAAGCCCGGCCCTCATGTCGAGGGCCGGGCTTCTTTATAAGTGAAGCAGGCGGATCAGACCAGCTTTTCCAGCTCCGGAACTGCTTCGAACAGGTCCGCGACCAGGCCGTAATCAGCAACCTGGAAGATCGGCGCCTCTTCATCCTTGTTGATCGCAACGATCACTTTGGAGTCTTTCATACCGGCCAGGTGCTGGATCGCGCCGGAAATACCGACGGCGATGTACAGCTGCGGCGCGACGATCTTGCCGGTCTGACCGACCTGCATGTCGTTCGGCACAAAGCCTGCGTCTACCGCAGCGCGGGATGCACCAACGGCGGCGCCGAGCTTGTCGGCCAGGGTGTACAGGTGCTTGAAGTTGTCACCGTTACCCATGCCGCGGCCGCCGGAAACGACGATCTTGGCAGCAGTCAGCTCGGGACGGTCCGACTTGGCCAGCTCTTCGCCAACGAACGCCGACTTGCCGGCATCGTGGGCAGCGCTGACGGCTTCGACAGTGGCCGAACCACCTTCGGCAGCAACCGGATCGAAGCCGGTGGTACGCACGGTGATGACCTTGACGGCCGCGCTCGATTGCACGGTGGCAATGGCGTTACCAGCATAGATCGGGCGCTTGAAGGTGTCGGCAGACTCGACCGCGATGATCTCGGAGATCTGGTCGACGTCCAGCAGTGCAGCAACCCGTGGCAGGATGTTCTTGCCGTTGGTGGTGGCCGGAGCCAGCACGTGGCTGTAACCCTTGCCCAGCTCGGCCAGCAACGGCGCGACGTTTTCCGGCAGCAGGTGGGCATAGGCGGCGTTGTCGGCTACCAGCACCTTGGCCACGCCAGCGATCTTGGCTGCGGCTTCGGCGACAGCACCAACGTTGGCGCCGGCGACCAGTACGTGGACTTCACCACCAATCTTGGCGGCAGCAGCAACGGTATTGAGGGTGGCCGGGGCAACAGCGCCGTTCTCGTGTTCAGCGATAACCAGGATAGTCATTTAGATTACCTTCGCCTCGTTCTTCAATTTCTCGACCAGTTCAGCCACCGACTTGACCTTGATACCCGCGCTGCGTGCAGCCGGCGCTTCGACTTTTACGGTCTTCACAGTGGAGGCGGTAGAAACGCCCAGCGCGTCCGGAGTAACAGTCTCCAGTGGCTTCTTCTTGGCCTTCATGATGTTCGGCAGCGACGCATAGCGCGGCTCGTTCAGGCGCAGGTCGGTAGTGACGATCGCCGGCAGGTTCAGCGATACAGTCTGCAGGCCGCCATCGATTTCACGGGTGACATTGAGCTTGTCACCGGCCACCTCAACCTTGGAGGCGAAGGTGCCCTGGGCGTAGCCAGTCAGCGCCGCGAGCATCTGCCCGGTCTGATTGTTGTCGCTGTCGATCGCCTGTTTGCCGAGGATCACCAGTTGCGGCTGCTCCTTGTCGACCAGCGCCTTGAGCACCTTGGCCACGGCCAGCGAGTTCAGTTCATCACTGGTCTCGACCAGGATGGCACGGTCAGCGCCGAGGGCCAGCGCGGTGCGCAGTTGCTCCTGGGCAGCGGTCGGGCCGACTGCAACGGCGATGATCTCGGTCGCAATGCCCTTTTCTTTCAGGCGTACGGCTTCTTCCACCGCGATTTCGCAGAAGGGGTTCATGGACATCTTGACGTTTGCAAGGTCGACGCCGGAGTTATCCGCTTTGACGCGAACCTTGACGTTGTAGTCGACCACTCGTTTGACAGCTACAAGAACCTTCATGGATTCCTCGTTACTCTCCGGTGAAAAGAAACTCGCCTGGGGACAAAGGCCCGGCGATTGCGCGTGGGTACAAGGGCACCTCTAAAAACGAATCGGCCAGAGGATTATTCACTGTGACTGATAAGTCCTGTAGCGACTGCCGAGGTAGAACCTGCGGGTCATTTTCTGTGGTGGCGTGTAAACTCCACTACATGACGGCTTTCAGCCCGAAAACCCTGCTCTACACCTGGTCTTTAGGGGTGCTCCTGCGCCCATCGATCAGCCTACGGCGAGCGTAAAACCGCTCGTATCTTGACCGTAACACCCAGCCTGGTCAATACGGCAAATCGGCCAGCCTCCAGCCGCCTCCCTGTGATTTTACTGGTCTGCGGCAAATTCAAACAAACGTTTGTATTGGACCGTTGGAGTGGTGTAGATATAATGCGCGGCATGACCCAGCGGTGTAGTCCGTGTTCGGTAAAGCTACAGCCTAGATAGCTACCGGTGACTGCCCGTCCCCCGACAAGAAACAGCGATGAGCCTTGAGTAGGAGAGAACCAGTGGAACGCGAATACATGGAATTCGACGTGGTCATTGTCGGCGCCGGGCCGGCAGGCCTGTCCGCCGCCTGCCGTCTGAAGCAGAAGGCCGCCGAAGCCGGTAGCGAGATCAGCGTCTGCGTGGTCGAGAAAGGCTCCGAAGTCGGCGCTCACATCCTCTCTGGCGCGGTGTTCGAACCGCGCGCGCTGGACGAGCTGTTCCCTGACTGGAAAGCGCTCGGCGCCCCGCTCAACACCGCGGTCAAACGCGATGACATCTATGTCCTCAAAGATGCCGGCAGCTCGACCAAGGTGCCTGACCTGTTCGTGCCCAAGACCATGCACAACCAGGGCAACTACATCATCTCGCTGGGCAACCTGTGCCGCTGGCTGGCCCAGCAGGCGGAAAACCTCGGCGTCGAGGTTTATCCAGGTTTTGCCGCTCAGGAAGCGCTGATCGATGACAACGGCGTAGTTCGCGGCATCCTCACCGGCGACCTCGGCGTCGACCGCGAAGGCAAGCCGAAAGATGGCCTGTACACCCCAGGCATGGAACTGCGTGCCAAGTACACCCTGTTCGCCGAAGGCTGCCGCGGGCACATCGGCAAGCAGCTGATCAAACGCTTCAATCTCGACAGCGAGTCGGATGTGCAGCACTACGGCATCGGCATCAAAGAGATCTGGGAGATCGACCCGAGCAAGCACGAGCAAGGCCTGGTGGTGCATACCGCGGGCTGGCCGCTGGATGTGGTCAGCAACGAGAACACCGGTGGCTCGTTCCTCTATCACCTGGAGAACAATCAGGTGGTGGTTGGCCTTATCGTCGACCTGTCCTACTCCAACCCGTACCTGTCGCCGTTCGATGAGTTCCAGCGTCTCAAGCATCACCCGGTGATCAGCCAGTACCTTGAAGGCGGCAAGCGCATCAGCTACGGCGCCCGCGCAATCGCCAAGGGCGGCTTCAACTCGCTGCCGAAGATGGTCTTCAATGGCGGCGCACTGATTGGTTGCGACCTGGGCACACTGAACTTCGCCAAGATCAAGGGCAGCCATACGGCGATGAAGTCAGGCATGCTCGCCGCTGATGCGGTGGCTGCTGCGTTGCTGGCCGGGAGTGAAGGCGGTGATGTGCTCAATAGCTACGTCGATGGCTTCAAGGCCAGCTGGCTGCATGATGAGTTGTTTGCCAGCCGTAACTTTGGCCCGGCGATGCACAAGTTCGGGCCGCTGTTTGGTGCTGCCTTCAACTATGTCGACCAGAACTGGTTTGCCGGCAAGCTGCCGTTCACCCTGCGTGATACCAAGCCTGATTATGCGTGCCTGAAACTGGCGGCAGACTCGAAGAAGATCGATTATCCGAAGCCGGATGGCAAGTTGAGCTTTGACAAGCTGAGTTCGGTGTTTCTCTCCAGTACCAACCATGAAGAGGAGCAGCCTTGCCACTTGAAGCTGGCTGATCCGAGTGTACCGATTGCCAGTAACCTGCCGTTGTATGACGAGCCGGCGCAGCGATATTGCCCGGCTGGGGTGTATGAGGTAGTTACGCAGGAAGATGGCGCCAAGCGGTTCCAGATCAATGCGCAGAACTGTGTGCATTGCAAAACGTGTGATATCAAGGATCCGGCGCAGAATATTACCTGGGTTACGCCTGAGGGTGCGGGTGGGCCTAACTACCCTAATATGTGATTGTTTGAGGCTGGGGGCTGGGACTTGTCCATGTGATGCATGGGTAGGTCCGGCTCCTTTCGCCGTTACGGTGAGTCACTTTTTTGGCAAACGCCCGGGGGCCTCAAAAAAGTGACTACCCGTAAGGGCGAAAGGGGCCAGAACTATCTATAAATAAAATGGATAATCTCAAAAGACCCGCGATCAACCCGAAGACAGCCAAGCCTAACTAAGCAGCCCCCTCGCGACACAACGCCGCCCCTGAAGCAGAACTATCACCTGCAAACACCAACGACTCCCGCCCCTGAAAATACAGCGCAGTCACCACCCCAACCACCCCCATCACCAAACAGAACCCCACACAAACCCAAGGACTCCAAGGCATCAAGGCGATCAAAGCCAAAGGCGTAGTACTTGCCCACAATGCATATGCCACGTTATAGGTAAAGGAAATCCCGGAAACCCGAATCTGCGCCGGAAACAACCCGACCATCACCGAAGGCACCACCCCCACCACCCCACAGCAAAGCCCCGCCAGCGCATAGGCCGGCCAGATCATCCCCCACTGCCCCACTAGACTCGCATACAACGTGGCAATCCCCACCGGCAGCGCCAGGCTATAAACAAGCAACGCCCGCCACGCCCCGATGCGGTCAACCAGCAACCCCGCCAGCACGCAACCAATATTCAAGAACACGATCCCGACACTGCTCAAGGCAAAGGTATGCCCAGCACTGATAGCAAAGCGCTGCTGCATCACTGTAGGCGTAATCACCACCAACACCACCACCGCCGAAGTCAGCACACAGGTCAGCAGCGCCGCCGGCAGCAACGCCCGCCGATGCTCGCGCAACACCTGGCGCAACGGAAACGCCACCGGCTGCTCACGCCGCTCACGCAGCGCCAGAAACACCGGCGTCTCACTCAACCAACGGCGCAGCCAAACCCCAATCACGCCAAACACCCCGCCAAGCAAGAACGGATAGCGCCAGGCGTGATCAAGAATCTCCTGCGGGGTAAACAGCTGCGCCAGCAAAGTAGCCGTAAGCGCGCCGAGCAAATAACCAAAGGTCAATCCAGCCTGCAAAAAGCCCAATGCGTAGCCGCGCCGGCCATCCGGCGCATGCTCGGCAACGAAGGTCCAGGCGCTCGGCACTTCACCGCCCACTGCCGCGCCCTGCAGAATCCGCAGCGCCAATAGGATCAACGGCGCGGCGTAGCCGATGTCGGCGTAGGTCGGCATCACCCCGATCAGCAGGCACGGCAGCGCCATCATCAGGATGCTCAGGCTGAACACCCGCTTGCGGCCCAGATGGTCGGCAAAATGCGCCATCAAGATACCGCCCAACGGCCGCGCCAGGTAACCAGTCACAAAAATCCCGAAACTCTGCAACAAACGCAGCCACTCAGGCATTTCCGGCGGGAAAAACAGCTGGCTGAGGGTCAGGGCAAAGAACACGAAGATGATGAAATCGTAGATTTCCAACGCGCCGCCCAGCGCCGCCAGACCCAGGGTCCGGTGGTCAGCGCGGGTAAACCGCGGCGCAGGCGCGCTATCGATGGCTGTCATGGCAGAGTCCGCAGATCGGCAAAGGGCGAGAGAATAACAAACCCTGCAGCCATCAGGCGCATCCAGGCTTAGCGGTTGAACACGGTCTGGGCGAAGTTGCGCCGCAGTCTTGGATAGCCCGAGCCTGGGGAAAGCCCGGGCGGCAGCGGCAACTGGCCGACCACCATCGGCAGGTCGATGATTGCCATAAAGGACTCCAACGCCTCGCTGTCAGGCACTTTCGGCAGGCTGATGCTCACCGCCTTGCGCTCGGTCTGCGGCACCGCCGGCACTTTCAGGCGCTGCGAGTGATACAGCAGGGCATGCTGAATCTGCGAACTGACCCGACAGAAACGCGCCAGATCAACACCGGCGTGGCTAGCCAGCTCGATGTTGCCAATCAACAGATTGAACGGCTGCAGCGCGCTCTGCACCAGGCGCTGCAAGTCTTCGAAGTTTTCCACCGGGGCGATCCGGTAATACCCCATGGCATTAAGCATCTTCTCCAGCTGCAAACGCTGGGACGGGTGCTCGTCGGCGATGAGGATGCGCAAGGATTTATGAGGCATCGATCGAACCTGGGCAGAGGTAAGGACACACGCTCCATGACCATACTGCGCCAGTTCAGGCATGCCCGGTGACTACCAGGCGGGGTCTTTACTGATACTCGTCGCTAAAACGCGAGAAATCAAGGTGCCAGCACGGGGATTTTCACTGGCCGCCGTTCACGATTCCCACTGGCGCATGCGCACGCGGCAGTGCTTCATGGCATTGACGATGTGCTTTTCCACAAGACTGCGGGAAATACCCAGACGCTCGGCAATCTGCGGATGCGACAGACCGTCGATCTTGCGCAGCAGAAAACACTCGCGACACGGCGCGCTGAGTTCATCCAGTGCGCGCTGCATCAGCGCCAGGCGCTGGCCAAGCTGCATGCTCTGCGACGGCGCCGGGCTGTGCCAGCGCTCATCGCTGTCGAGCACATCGAGCGATTCGGTCTGGCGGATCAGGTGGCGGCGGTGGCGGTCAATCACCAGGTTGAGCGCAGTGCGATAAAGGAACGCGCGGGGATGCTCGATCTGCTGCGTATCGGTACGCTCCAGCACCCGCAGATAAGCGTCGTGAGCCACGTCTTCGGCGGCCTGGCGATTGCCCAGACGCGCGCAAAGAAAGCTCACCAACTCGCGATAATAATGTTCCACAACGGCACCTGGCGTCTCCCTGCTGGGCAATCTGCACTGCATTGACGCGGGACTGAGTGATATCAGAGTGCGATCTTACAAATTATAATTATTCTCAGCAACAAGCACGCGAGCACCTTTTCCGGCTAAATCCGGATACAGCGCTTTCGTCTATCTGGCACCTCCGTGCGCGCCCTGATTGGCAGCGTGTGGCCAACCTCACTGGCTGGAAGTTCGCATGAGTCGCTCAACCACCACCCGCCACCGTATTTTGCTCGGTGGCCTCGGCCTGCTGACGCTGGGCAGCGTACTGGCCTGGGCCAGCTTGCCCTTGGCTGGCGCGCCAGTCAGCACCGTCGCGGTTACCCGCGCCGACATCGAAAGCAGCGTCACCGCGCTGGGTACCCTGCAGCCACGCCGCTACGTCGACGTGGGGGCGCAGGCGTCGGGGCAGATCCGCAAGCTGCACGTCGAAGTCGGCGACCCGATCCGCCAGGGTCAGCTGCTGGTCGAAATCGACCCCTCGACGCAACAGGCCAGGCTCGATGCCGGGCGTTATTCGATCGACAACCTCAAGGCGCAACTGGCTGAGCAACGCGCGCAATTCCAGCTAGCCCAGCAACAACAGCAGCGCCAACGTGCACTGGCTGCCGCCGGCGCCACCCGTGCCGAAGACCTGCAAAGCGCTGACGCCCAGCTCAAGGTCACCCAGGCGCGCATCGACATGTACCAGGCGCAGATCCGCCAGGCCCAGGCCAGCTTGCGCAGTGATGAAGCCGAGCTTGGCTACACGCGTATCTTTGCCCCAATGGACGGTACGGTGGTGGCGCTGGACGCGCGCGAGGGCCAGACCCTCAACGCCCAACAGCAGACCCCGCTGATCCTGCGCATCGCCAAGCTGTCGCCGATGACCGTCTGGGCGCAGGTCTCGGAAGCCGACATCGGCAAGGTCAAGCCGGGCATGAGCGCTTACTTCACCACCCTCGCCGGCGGCAAGCGCCGCTGGACCAGCCAGGTAAGGCAGATCCTGCCGATCCCGCCCAAGCCGTTGGATCAGACCAGCCAGGGTGGCGGCAGCCCGGCCAGCGCCAGCGCCGGTACCACCGGTAGCCAGGTGGTGCAGTACACGGTACTGCTGGATGTCGACAATCCCGACGGCGCGCTGATGGCCGAGATGACCACCCAGGTGTTCTTCGTCGCCGGCCAGGCCAGCCAGGTCCTGACCGCGCCATTGGCCGCCTTCGACGAAGGCAAGGCCGAGGGCCTGCGCCTGGCGCAGGTGGTCAAGCGCGACGGCAAGATCGAGCAGCGCGAGGTCCGCACCGGCCTCAGTGATCGACTGCGCGTGCAGATCCTCGACGGCCTCGCCGAAGGCGAGCAACTGGTCATCGGCGCGCCCAGCGCCAGCGGAGGTTGAATGTCTGTGCCTCTGATCGAGCTGAACGGCATCTGCAAAGTCTACGGCGGTATCGACAGCCCTGAAGTGCAGGTATTGCGCGGGGTCAGCCTGAGCATTCATCCGGGTGAATTCGTCGCCATCGTCGGCACCTCCGGTTCCGGCAAATCGACCTTGATGAACATCCTCGGCTGCCTCGACCGGCCCTCCTCCGGCAGCTACCACTTCGCTGGCAAGAACGTTGCAGAACTGGACAGCGATGAGCTGGCCTGGCTGCGCCGCGAAGCGTTCGGTTTCGTCTTCCAGGGCTACCACCTGATCCCGTCTGGCTCAGCCCAGGAAAACGTCGAGATGCCGGCCATCTACGCCGGGACCGCGGCCGCCGAGCGCCATGCCCGCGCCGCCGCCCTCCTCGACCGGCTGGGCCTGGCCAGCCGCACCGGCAACCGTCCGCATCAGTTGTCGGGCGGCCAGCAGCAGCGAGTATCGATTGCCCGTGCCCTGATGAACGGCGGCCATATCATCCTGGCCGACGAGCCGACCGGTGCGCTGGACAGCCACAGCGGCGCCGAGGTGATGAACCTGCTCGACGAACTGGCCAGCCAGGGCCATGTGATCATCCTGATCACCCACGACCGCGAAGTCGCGGCCAGAGCAGCGCGGGTGATCGAGATTCGTGACGGGCAGATCGTCAGCGACTCGGCGGCTGGCCAGCCGCCTGCGGTCATACAAGGGCTGCAGGCCGATGACCTGCGCCAGCGTCTGGATCAGGGCGCCGTCGAGCGCGGCGCCTGGAAAGGCGAGCTGGTCGAAGCCTTGCAAGCCGCCTGGCGGGTGATGTGGATCAACCGCTTTCGCACCGCACTGACCTTGCTTGGCATCGTCATCGGCGTCGCGTCGGTGGTGGTCATGCTCGCTGTAGGCGAAGGCAGCAAGCGCCAGGTCATGGCGCAGATGGCCGCGTTTGGCTCGAACATCCTCTACCTGAGCGGGCGCCACGCCACCCTGCGCGAACCCGGCGGCATCGTCAGCCTCGATGACGTTGCTGCGGTCGCGCAACTGCCGCAAGTCGAGCGGATCATGCCAGTCATTGGCGGCGAGCTGATGGTCCGTCATGGCAACAACAATCAGCAGTTCTATGTCGGCGGCAACAATATCCAGTTCCCGCACATTCTCAACTGGCCGGTGGTGGCCGGCAGCTTCTTCACCGAGGCCGACGAGCGCTCCGGCGCCGCTGTGGCGGTGATCGGGCAGAAGGTCCGCGACAAGCTGCTCGCCCCGGGCAGCGATCCGATCGGCCAGTACCTGCTGATCGGCAACGTGCCGTTTCAGGTAATCGGCATGCTCGCGGCCAAAGGTGCCAGTTCCGGCGATCAGGACAGCGACGAGCGCATCGTGGTGCCCTATACCGCAGCGGCGATCCGCCTGTTCGGCAGCCACGACCCCGAGTACGTGATCATCGCCGCCGCCGATTCGGCCAGGGTCAGCGCCACCGAAGCAGCCATCGAGCGTTTGATGCGCCAGCGCCACCAGGGCAAGGCCGATTTCGAACTGACCAACGACGCGGCGCTGATTCAGGCCGAAGCACGCACGCAGAACAGCCTGTCGCTGATGCTCGGCGCCATCGCCGCGATTTCGCTGCTGGTCGGCGGCATCGGCGTGATGAACATCATGCTCATGACCGTGCGCGAGCGCACCCGCGAGATCGGCATCCGCATGGCCACCGGCGCCCGTCAGCGCGACATCCTCCGCCAGTTCCTAAGCGAGGCGGTGATGCTGTCGATGGTCGGCGGCGTGACCGGCATTGTCCTCGCCCTGGCGATTGGCGGCGGCCTGCTGCTGGCCGACATCGCCGTAGCCTTCGCCCTGCCGGCCATTCTTGGCGCCTTTGCCTGCGCCGTGGTGACAGGCGTGGTGTTCGGCTTCATGCCGGCGCGCAAAGCTGCCCGCCTCGATCCGGTCAAAGCCCTTACCAGCGAATAATCCATGACCTTGCCCAGCCGCATCAGCCTGTTATCCCTGAGCCTTGCCCTCGCCGCCTGCAGCACCGCGCCCGCCCCCGAGGCCAACCTCCCGGCACCGTCGGCCTGGCAGGGCGGCAGTGAGGTTAATAACCACCCGCTGCCAAATGCCCGCTGGTGGCAGGCGTTTGCCAGCAGCGAGCTGGACGGTCTGGTCGAGCGCGCCCGGCTCAACAGCCACGACCTTGCCGGCGCTGCCGCACGGGTACGCCAGGCGCAGGCGCGAGCTGTGATTGCCGGCGCGCCGTTGCTGCCGGACCTGCAATACGGCCTCGACGCCAGCCGCCAGCGGCTGCTGCGTGGCGAGGGTAACGACCAGCTCGACGCCAGCAGCAGCGAGCGCACCAGCACCGCCTTCGATGCACGCTTGAACGCCAGCTACGAGGTGGACTTCTGGGGCGGTGTGCGCGCCGCTCGCGACAGCGCCCTGCGCGAGGTCGACGCCAGCCGCTTTGATCGGCACACCGTCGAGCTGACCCTGACCAGCGCCGTTGCCGACAGCTACCTGCGTGGCCTGACCCTGCAAGAGCAACTGCGCATCGCCCGCCTCAACCTGGCCAACGCGCGCGATGTGCTCGGCGTGGTCGAGGCGCGCCAGGGTGCGGGGTCTGCCACCCGCCTGGAGCTTGCCCAGCAGCGCAGTCTGGTCGCCGCTCAGGAACGGCAAGTGCCGTTGCTCGAACAACAGTGGCAAGACAACCGCGTGACGCTAGCCACACTGCTCGGCGAACCGGTGCAGAACCTGCCGCAGACCAGCGCCAGCATCAGCGCCGTGCGCTGGCCGCAGATCGGCAGTGGTGTGCCCAGCGACCTGCTCGGCCGCCGCCCGGACATCGCCGCCGCCGAAGCACGTCTGGCCGCCGCCAGTGCCAATGTTCAGGTCGCCCGCGCTGCACTGTTGCCGCGGCTGACCCTGGGCGCCGAACTGGGCAGTGGCGCGCGCACCTTCGCCGACATCCTCGACAGCCCCTACTACACCCTGACAGCCGGGCTGATCGGGCCAATCTTCAATAACGGCCGCCTCAGTGCGGCCCGCGACCTGGCCACGGCCGAGCAGGAAGAACTGCTGGAGAATTACCGCAGCAGCATCGTTGCCGGCTTTGCCGATGTGGAAAAGGCACTCAACGCGATCAGCGGGATAGACCGTCAGCGCCAGTGGCAGGATGAGGAACTCACCCAGGCCAGGCTGGCTTTCGATATTGCCCAACGCCGCTACAGCGCCGGCGCCGAAACCCTGCTCAGCGTGCTCGAAACCCAGCGCACGCTGTACCTGGCCCAGGACCAGCAGGCGCAACTGCGTCTGGCCCGCCTGCAAGGCAGCGTAGCGCTGTACAAAGCCCTGGGCGGTGGCTGGCAGGTCGAGCAGTAGGCGAACGCCCGGGGCCGCGGCCCCAGGCCGGCTTCAGACGATATTCTTCAGCGACAAGTGCCGCGCATACCAAGGCCGCTGCGGCACCTTGCGCACCAACCCGGCGAGCGTGTCGTCTTCACCAAAAGTGATGCGCAGAGCCAGCTTCATGGTCTCTACGTCCATCTCCACCGACTTGCCCAGGCGCAGGCCGGGCGTGCTGCTGCAACCGTGGGTGTCCGGCCCCAGCCACGGATCGCCGACCTCGACGAAGCGTCCAGGCGCAAACCACTTCACCCCGCTCACCTCAAGCCGGCGCACCTGGCCCGGGTGCAGCCGCTCATGGGCCTGATACCAGTCCTCGATGCGCTCGTCGATCCAGCCGTGAAAGCCCCAGAACACTGGGTTGACGTGGGATGAAAACGGATCGCCAAGAAAATCGTTGTCGGCACCGAACCAGCGCGGAGCAAAGTCGCTCGGATCGCGGGCAAACGGCACCGGAGCGCCGTTGCTTGGGTCGCGCGGGACCGAGGCCCAGCACATGTGCAGCCAGTCGTGCAGGGTCATTTCCATTTCCGAACCAAGCTCGCCCAGGCTGAGCCTGGCCAGGTACTGCGGGTCCTGATACTGCGACTCCCACACCTGGAAGTTACTGCAGAACGTTTCGCTGGCCTTGATCGCTGCAACCCACTGGCCATACGGCTCGTCGCCCGGCGCCTGCCAGCTGGGCGGCACACAGCAGCCGTCGTGGTTCTCGTGGTAGCGGGCAAAGCCTTGACGGTCGAACTCGACGTTGGGCTGCGGCAGCGGAAACTGCTGCCAGGCGGGCAAGTCCTGCAACTGCCGCGCTGCCGCGAGCATGTGCCGGTGCATGAACAGAAAGTCGATACCCGAGCCATTGCGGTGCTTGCGCGGGCCGCGGGCATCGCGCTCCTGCTCACGTGGGCCGGGCTGCCAACCGAGCCCACGCAGGGCGTTGCGCTTGTCTTCGGGGAGCTTGTGCCACTGGTCGCGGGTGGCGTGCCAGAGCTGATGGAACAAGCGATGTTCGGGGCTGATCACCCAGGCCTGCATCGCCGCGTTGTACCTCAGGCGCTCACGTGCTTCGGGGAAACTGCGTTTGATCGCAACGAAGCGGCTGTCCGGCACCGGCAGGGTCAGCGAGCGGTCGACCCGTTGCAAGCGGCCACTGAGGCTGGCGTTGCCGGCATTGGCGAACTCGCCCCAGACCTCATCCAGGGTGGCGATGCACTCGTAGCCGGGGCCGCCGCGCAGGCTGATCAAACGCCAGCGCACCTGCCGCGAATTGGCCCCGACCAGGTCTCCGAGAATGCGGTAGGCGGCCACGCCGTCAGCGCGCAACTGCTCGCCGGTATCGACAAAACCACGCAGGCCACGGCCCTTGGTGGCGACGTCGATAAACGCCTGCACGCCCGTGAGTGGCAAGCCCTCGAGGCCGCCATCAACGCCCTCGAAGCGCAGGTCCCAAACCCCGCGCATCTGCTCGGCGAGCACCTGACCGGTGAAATCGGCAGGCTCCACCGTCGCTTCGCCGGGGGTAACGATGTCGTCGGCCGGGTCGTGGGTCAGCTCCCTGTGCGCGTAGTAAGCCGCCGTGCCAGTGGCCCCCGCCAGCGCCAGGCCAGCGATGAAGCCGCGTCGAGAAATGGTCATTGCGCCTCTGATCAAATGCGATGGTGCTGCAGGTGGTGTCCAAGCTAGAACGGATAACCACAGGTTGAATTTAACGCTCGGCCAGGCGCCGGCGAGCGGGCGACCAGCGCCCGCCCACCGCAGCTGTCAGAAGCCTTCCAGCTCGGCCATCAGGTCGCTCAGGCGGTCGACCTTGTCGTCATCCAGCACACTGCCCTGCAGCCCTTCGACATACAGCGCCAGCTCCTCGACCGTGCTGCACTCGAACATTGCCCGCAGCGGCACGTTCAGCTGCAGCTGCTTCTGCACCCGCGAGGCGATCTGAGTGGCCAGCAGCGAGTGGCCGCCAAGCTCGAAGAAGTTGTCGCGCACGCCTACCCGCTCGCTGCCGAGCACATCGGCCCAGACCACAGCCAGTGTCGCTTCCAGCTCGCTGCGCGGCGCCAGGTAGTCCTGGCTGTGCTGAGCACCGATATCGATGGCTGGCAGCGCTTTGCGATCGAGCTTGCCGTTGGCGTTGTGCGGCAGGCTGTCGAACCAGCCCCAGTGCAACGGCACCATGTACTCCGGCAGGTCGCTGCGCAGGCGCTGTTTGACCTGTTCAAGCAAGGTTGCATCAGCCGTCACGCCGTGATGCGCCACCAGATAGCCGACCAGGTGCTTGCCGTTGACGCCCTCCTGCACGCCGACGGCGGCGTCGCGGATCTCGCCTTGCTCATGCAGGCGCGCTTCGATCTCGCCCAGCTCGATCCGATAACCGCGGATCTTCACTTGGTGGTCGATGCGACCGACGTATTCGAGCACGCCGTCTACCCGGCGCCGGGCCAGATCGCCCGTGCGGTACAAGCGCTCTCCCGGCGCGCCGTATGGATGCGGTATGAACGCGAGGGCCGTGCGCACCGGGTCGCCGACATAGCCACGGCCCACCCCGGTGCCGGCCACGCACAACTCGCCCACTGCACCCAGCGGCACCAGGGTCTGTTCTTCACCCAGCAGGTACAGCCGGTTGTTGTCGGTCGGCGTACCGATCGGCAGGTAGCTGCCTTCGGTCGACGCTGCATCGACACGGAAGAACGCCACGTCATCCGAGCACTCGGCCGGGCCATAAGCGTTGACCAGGCCAATTGCCGGGTAGCGTTGCAGCCATTGCGCGGCCAGCTCGGGCGGCATCGCCTCGCCGGTCGGCAGCATCCAGCGCAGCCGGTCCAGGTGCTGCTCGGGGTTGGCGAGCATGCCCTGAATCAGCGACGGCACGCTTTCCAGCACGCTGATCCCGCTCGCCTGCACATGGCTGAGCAAGCCTTGCGGGTCATGCGCGATGGCGTTCGGCACGATCTCCACGCGGGCCCCGAACAACGGCGCGGCGAGAAACTGCCAGACCGAAATATCAAAACTTTGCGACGCGGTCTGGGCGATCACGTCGTGCTCGTCCAGCCCCAGGTACGGCACCTTGCTCAACTGGTTGTTGAGCATGCCACGCTGCTCGACCATCACCCCCTTGGGCAAACCGGTGGAGCCGGAGGTGTAGATCACATAGGCGAGGTTGTCCGGGCCGCTGTAGACGCCTGGGTTATGGCTAGCCACGGCGCTATGCTGAATTTCTTCCCACACCAGCAAGGTTGGCCGTACGGCACCGGCCAGCTCATCCAGCAGTTGCCGCGCCTGTTCGGCGTGGGCGGCGGTGCACACCAGCAGCGGCGTGCGGCTCAGCTCGACGATGCGTTGCAGGCGCGCCGCTGGCAGCCCGGGGTCGAGCGGCAGATAGCCCGCGCCGGCCTTGAAGCTGCCGACGATCATGCCCAGCAGCGGCAAGCCACGCTCGGCCAGCAGGGCTACGGGTTGATCGATGGCGACGCCCGCTGCGAGCAGCGCGTGGCCCATGCGGTTGGCGGCCAGGTTGAGCCCGGCGTAGTCAAAACTGGCCTCCAGGCAGCGCGCCACGACCCGCTGCGGATGCGCGGCGACGCGCGCTTCAAACAGCTCGACATAGCTCTGTTCAAGGCTGTAGGCATGCTCGCTGCGGTTGCAGTCTTCGAGCAGGAAGCGTTGTTCTTCAGCGCCGAGCAACGCCAGCGCGCTGACCTCGCCGTCAAAGCCCTCGACCAGCGCCAGCAGCAGGCGCTTGAATTCGGCCAGCAAGCGCTCGACCGTGGCGTGATCGAAATAGCGCTGGTCAAACGACAGGTGCAGGCCTAGGTCATCACCGGGGTAGCACACCGCGGTCAGCGGAAAGTTGGTGTGGGTCCGGCCCGAGTCAGAGCTGGCGTTGAGGTGCTGGGCGTGGTCGAGCACGGCCGTTTCCACTGGCGCGTTCTCGAACACGAACAGGCTGTCGAACAGCGCCTGGCCCTTGGGCAGCTCGCTGCGCTCCTGGATCGCCACCAGCGGCAGGTACTCGTATTCACGCAGCTCCATGTTGCGCTCGAGCAGGCCCTGCAGCCACTGCCGCACACTTTGCCGCTGCCCCGGCGCCGGCAATTGCACACGCAGGGCCACGCTGTTGATGAACAGGCCAACCGTGCGCTGCATCTGCGGCATGCTCACCGGCCGCCCAGCCACGGTAACGCCGAAGACCACGTCGCGCTCGCCGCTGAAGCGCGCCAGCACCAGTGCCCAGGCCGCCTGGGCGAAGGTATTGATGGTCAACTGGTGGGCCTGGGCCAACTCACGCAGGCGTGCGCCCTGCTCGACCTGCAACCGGGTATAGCAGTCGCCGACGATCATGCCGTCGCCGGCATGATCGTGGCGCAGCGGTCGGTCGCTGGGCAGCGCCGTGGCGCGCTCGAATCCGGCCAGGTTGGCTTGCCACCACTGGCGCGCTTCATCGAGGTCCTGCCGTTGCAGCCAGCCGATGTAATCGCGATAGCGCGGCGGCACTGGCAGTTGCGCCTGGCGGCCCTCACCGAGCGCCTGATAGATCTCGAAGAAGTCGTTCATCAGCAACGAGCGGCACCAGGCATCGATCAGGATGTGGTGATTGCTCATCATGAACCAGTAACGCTCGTCGGCCACGCGCACCAGGCGCAGGTGAAACGGCGCCTGGCTGAGCAATTCGAAGCCCGCTTCGCGTTCCTGCTTGTGCAGCGCTTGCAGGCGTTGCTCCTGGGCCTCTTCATCCAGCTCGCGCCAGTCCTGATAGTCGACCGCGGTGTGGCCCGGCTTATGGATGATCTGCAGCATCGCTTCGCCGGCGCTCCAGCTGAACGAGGCACGCAGGGCTTCGTGACGGGCGACTACCGCCTGCCAGGCCTGGGCAAAGCGCTGCGGCTCGAGCGCGCTGTTGATGCGGTAGCGGTCCTGCATGTAGTAGATGCCGGTGCCCGGCTCGAGCAGGGTATGCAGGAGCATGCCCTCCTGCATCGGCGTCATCGGGTAGACGTCGTCGATTTGCGCAGCGGGTACGGGCAGGCTGTCGATCTGCTCCTGGCTCAGGTGAGCGAGGGGGAAGTCCGACGGGGTGAAGCTGCCGTTGCCATCGGCCAGGCAATGGGCAACCAGCGCCAGCAGTTCGCGGCGATAGTCTTCGGCCAGCGCGGCGATGGTGGCGTGCTCGTAGCGCTCGCTGCTGAAGGTCCAGCGCAGTTGCAGGGCACCGCCGTAAACCTGGCCATCGACGCTGAGCCAGTTGGGCAGCGCCGCGTCGAGGTCGTGGGCCAGTCCCGCCGGCGCATCCAGCGGCTGGAACAGCGCATGCGCATCGAACTGCTGGTCGAACTGGCCGAGGTAGTTGAAGGTGATCCGCGCCTGCGGCAGCGCTGCCATGCTTTCGCGGCTGGCGGCGTCAGCGAGGTAACGCAGTACGCCGTAACCGATGCCCTTGTGCGGCACCTGGCGCAGTTGTTCCTTGATGCGTTTGATCGAGCTTGCCTGGGCCTGATCGTGGTCGCCTGGCTCGATGGCCAAGGCCAGTGGATAGGCATTGGTAAACCAGCCGACGCTGCGGGTCAGGTCGAGGTCTTCGAACAAGCCTTCGCGGCCGTGGCCTTCCAGTTGCACCAGCACTTCGCGGTCGCCGCTCCAGCGGCACAGGGTGCGCGCCAGGGCGGTCAGCAGCAGGTCGTTGACCTGGGTGTGATAGGCCGCCGGCGCCTGCTGCAGCAGCTCGCGGGTTTGTTCGACCTCAAGGTTGATGCTCAGGGTCTGTGCATGTCGGTTGAGGTTGCCGCCCTGAGGATGATCACAGGGCAGCTCACGGCGCACGCCAGCCAGTTGCGTCTGCCACCAGCCAAGCTCATCGCGCAGCGAGTCGCTGCCGGCATAGGTAGCCAGGCGCGCTGCCCAGTCGCCGATGGCGTGGGTCTTGGCCGCGAGATTGGCGCCGCGGTACAGCGCCTGCAAGTCCTCGAGCAGCACCCGCCAGGACACGCCATCGACCACCAGGTGGTGGATAACGACCAGCAAACGCTGCTGGCCTTGTCCATCACTGACCAGCAAGGCGCGCAGCAGCGGCCCTTGCTGCAGGTCGAGGCTGCGTTGCACATCGGTATACAGCGCCTGGCAGTCGTCCAGATCGGCGACCGTTGCCGTCCACAGCAGTTGCTCGCTGGTCGGCTGTTGATACTCGCCGTGCCAGCGACCGTTCACCTGACTGAAGCGCAGCCGCAAGCTGTCGTGCTGGACCAGCAACGCGGCCAGCGCCTGTTCCAGGCTCGCCGCCAGCAATGGCTCACAGACCTGCAACAGCACGGCCTGGTTCCAATGCTGCGGCTCGACCACTTCACTGTCGAAGAACCACTGCTGGATCGGCGTCAACGCGCTGCTGCCGACCCGCGCGCCCTGCTCGATCACGCTCGGCGCATCGCTGTGCCTGACCACCGCGGCGAGTGCCTGGATGGTCTGGTGCTGGAACAGGTCGCGCGGGGTGAACTGCAGGCCCAGCTGGCGGGCCCGGCTGACCACCTGGATCGACAGAATCGAATCGCCGCCCAGCTCGAAGAAGTTGTCCTGCACGCCAACTCGGGTGACGTTGAGCACCTCCCGCCAGACCTGCGCCAGTTGCTCCTCGAGCGCATTCGCCGGGGCTTGATAATGCAGCTGCACCAGCTCCAGATCCGGCGCTGGCAAGGCGCGGCGGTCGAGCTTGCCGTTGCCCATCAGCGGCAGCTGGGCGAGCAGCACCAGGTGTGCGGGGACCATATAGTCCGGCAGGTGCCGGCGGGCATGAGCCTTCAGCGCTTCGCGCAGATCGGCCTGGGTAGCCGCGTCGGCGTTGGCCTGAGCGCAGACCAGATAGCCGACCAGCTGCTTGCCGCCGGGCAAGTCCAGCGCCAGCACCACTGCCTCGTCGATGTCGGCGTAGGCTTGCAGGCGGCTTTCGATTTCACCCAGTTCAATCCGGAAGCCACGGATCTTCACTTGCTGGTCGGCACGGCCAACGTATTCGACCAAGCCATCAGCACGCAGGCGCACGCGGTCGCCGGTGCGGTACAGGCGGCCGCCGTCGCCGCTGAATGGGTCGGCGACAAAACGCTCGGCAGTCAAACCGGGGCGGTCGTGATAACCCTGGGCCAGGCCGGCGCCGCCGATGTACAGTTCGCCGATGCCGCCCTGGGGCAACAGCGCCAGATCGTCATCCAGCACGTACGCGCTACGAGCGCCGATCACTTGGCCGATCGGCACGCTGCCAGCGTCGGCCGGCAGGGTCGGCGGCGCCAGACACGCGAGCGGCATGACTACGGTTTCGGTCGGCCCATAGGCGTTGAACAGCTGCTGCGGAACAAACGCCTGGCGGATCCGCTGCAGGTGCTCGCCGGTCAGCGCTTCACCGCCGGTGATTACCAGACGCACTGGCAATTGCTCGGCGCTGCTGGCCAGGTACTGAGCCAGCTGGCTGCCGTAGCTTGGGGTAAAGCCAAGAATGTTCACCTGCTGCTCGCGCACCAGCTGGCAGATTTCCTCGGCGCCCCACTGCCCTTGCCCGCGCAAGACCACCCGCGCACCGCACAACAGCGGCGCCAGCAGGCGCTCACTGGCAGCATCGAAGTTGATCGAATAGAAGTGCAGCTCGCAGTCGTCGCTGCGCATGCCGAACGCGCTGATCACGGCCTGGCAATGCATGGCGATTTCGCCGTGGCTGACCACCACGCCCTTGGGCTGGCCGGTCGAGCCGGAGGTGTAGATCAGGTAGGCCTGATGCTGCGCCAGGCTGAGGTTGGTCAGCGCTGCATCGCTGTAATCAGCCAAGGCTGGGGCATCATCCTCAAGGCACCAACGGCCGACAGTGGCCGGCAACTCGCCGAGCCGTTCGAACAAATCGCGCTGGCCGAGCAGCAGGCCGATGCGGCTGTCTTCGATCATGTATTGCAGGCGTTGCAGCGGGTATTCCGGGTCGAGCGGCACATAGGCACCGCCGGCCTTGAGGATTGCCAACAGGCCAACGACCATTTCCAGCGAGCGCTCAAGTGCCAGGCCAACCCGCACTTGCGGGCCGACGCCACGCTCGCGCAGCACCCGCGCCAGGCGATTGGCCTGCTGGTCGAGGGCGGCATAGCTGAGGTGTTCACCGGCAAAGGTCAGCGCCAGCGAATCCGGGCTGCGCTGGGCTTGCACGCTGAACAGACCGTGCAGGGTGTGTTGCAGCTCGCCAGCAGGCTCGCCCTGCAATTGGTCAAGTAGCGCCTGTTGCTCGGCCGCGGCCAGCATCGGCAGCTCGCACAGACGCTGCTGCGGGTCGGCGATCAGCCCAGCCAGCAGCTGTTGCCAGTGCTCGGCCATACGGGCGATGCGCGGTTCATCGAACAGGTCGCGGCTGTAGGTCAGGCAGCAGCCGAGGCGGCCGTCCAGGTCGGTAACTTCCAGGTACAGGTCGAACTTGGTCGCACTGGCGTCGTTGAGCAGGTAGTCGACCTGCATCCCGGCCAGCTCGCGGCTTTGCTGGAAGGCCCAGCGCTGCACGTTGCACATCACCTGGAACAGCGGGTTGTAGGCACTGCTGCGCGCCGGTTGCAAGGCTTCGACCAGTTGCTCGAACGGCAGGTCCTGGTGCGACTGGCCGGCCACGATGGTCTCACGCAGTTGCTCGAGCAGGTCGCCTGCACGCATCTGCCCGTCCAGCTCGCAGCGCAGTACTTGGGTGTTGAGGAAGGCGCCAATAAGGCCTTCGCTTTCCGGGCGAATCCGGTTGGCCACCGGCGCACCGATACGCAGGTCGCGCTGGCCGCTGTAGCGGTGCAGCAAGGCCGCCAGAGTGGCGGTCATGGTCATGAACAGGGTCAGGCCGCGCTCGCCATTGAACGCATGCACCCGCGCCGCCAGTGCCGGGTCGAGGTCGAAGCGGTACAGCCCGCCCTGATGGCTCTGCACCGGCGGCCGTGGGCGGTCGCTGGGCAGTTCCAGCAGCGGCTGTTCATCGCCCAGCCGGGCCTGCCAGTAGGCCAGCTGGCGCTGGCCTTCGCCGCCTTCCAGCCATTGCCGCTGCCACACGCTGTAGTCCAGGTACTGCACTGGTAACGGCGCCAGCGGCGACTCGCGATCATCGACAAAGGCTTCGTACAGCTCACCCAGTTCGCGGGCAAAGATGTCCATCGCCCAGCCTTCGGTGACGATATGGTGCAAGGTCAGGACAAAGTAGTGCTCGCGCTCGGCGGCCTTGACCAGGCAGGCGCGCAGCAGCGCACCGCGCTCCAGATCGAACGGCTGGTGCGCCTGTTGATCGGCCAGCGCTTGCAGGCGCTGTTGGCGCTGCTCGGCAGCCACCGCGCTGAAGTCATGCCACTGCACCTGCAATGGGCTGTGCTCGGCGACGCACTGGTATGGCACGCCGTCGATGCTCGGGAAGGTGGTGCGCAGGGTTTCGTGACGGGCAATCAACGCATGCAGGGCGCGCTCGAAGGCATCCACGTGCAAGGTGCCGCGCAGGCGCGCCATGCCGCCGACGTTGTAGGCCGGGCTGTCCGGCTCCATCTGCCAGAGGAACCACATGCGCTGCTGCGAATACGACAGCGGCACCGCCTGGCGCCGGTCGACCCGCGCAATAGCGCCTTGCTGGTTATGCTCGCCGCGCTCGCGCAGCCCGGCAATCTCGACACAGAATGCGCCCAGCTGGCTGGCATCGAACAAGGTCTTCAACGGCAGTTCGACGTCCAACGCCTGGCGTGTGCGCGAGACGATCTGGGTGGCCAGCAGCGAGTGGCCACCGAGGGCGAAGAAGTCATCCTGCAAGCCCACCTGCGGCACGCCGAGCACTTCGCGCCAGATTGCCGCGACCTGCTGTTGCAGCGCAGTGTGCGGCTCGACGTGCTGGCGTTGTTGCCAGACCGGCGCCGGCAGCGCCTTGCGCTCGACCTTGCCGCTCGGGCCGATGGGCATCTGAGCAAGGTGGATCAATTGCGCCGGGACCATATAGGCCGGCAGGCGCTCGCTCAGTGCGGCCAGCAGCGCCTCGCTCTGCTCGTTACCGGTGTAATAGCCGAGCAACTGCGCACCAACCGCGTCCTGATGAATCAGCACCACCGCCTGAGAGACGCCCAGCTGAGCCAGCAGGCAGGCCTGCACTTCTTCGGGTTCAACCCGGAAGCCACGGACCTTGACCTGCTGATCGAACCGGCCCAGATATTCCAGCGCCGCATGCTCGGGCAACCAACGGACGCGGTCGCCGCTGCGGTACAGGCGCGCGCCGTTGCCATCGGCCTGCGGCACGAAGCGCTCGGCGGTCAGCCCTGGTCGGCCCAGGTAACCCCGAGCCAGGCCGACGCCACCCAGGCACAGCTCGCCCGGCACACCTGGCGGACTCAGCTCGAGCTCGTCATCGAGCACCTGGCAGAGCACGTTGGCCAGCGGCCTGCCAATCGGTGAACGCTCGCCATCGCTTGGCTGGCAATGCCAATGGGTTACGTTGATTGCGGTTTCGGTCGGGCCATAGCGGTTGTGTAGGTGCACCTGCGGCAGTACCTGCAGAACCCGATCACGCAGGCTGGCCGACAACGCCTCGCCACCGGAGAACAGCCGGCGCAGGCTCGTGCAGCTCGCAGCCAGCGGCTCCTCGACAAACACCTGCAGCAACGGCGGGACGAAGTGCAGCGTGGTCACGCCAAACTGCTGCACCAGCTCGGCGATGCGCTGCGGATCACGGTGCTCGCCGGGGCCGGCGAGGACCAATGGGCAACCGGTGAGCAGCGGCCAGAAGCACTCCCACACCGACACGTCAAAACTGATCGGTGCCTTTTGCAGCAGCACATCGCTGGCCTCCAGCGCATAGCTGGTCTGCATCCACTGCAGGCGCTCGGCCAATGCCCCATGGGTATTGCCGACGCCTTTGGGCTGGCCGGTGGAGCCTGAGGTGTAGATTACGTAGGCGAGGTTGTCGCCTTCCAGATGCAGCCCCGGCGCATGGCTTGGCCAGCTGTCCAGGTGCAACTGGTCAAGGGCGATCACGCTGACCTCGGCACGCTGCGGCAGCTGTGCCAGGCAGTCGCTGTGGCTGAGCAACAGGCTCGCGCCACAGTCGGCGAGCATGAACGCCAGCCGCTCGGCAGGGTAATCGACGTCCAGCGGCACATAGGCGCCACCGGCCTTGAGGATCGCCAGCAAGCCGACCAGCAACTGTGGCGAGCGCTGCAGGGCAATCGCGACACAGGTATCGGGGCCGACACCTTTGTCGCGCAGGTAATGCGCCAGGCGGTTGGCCTGCTGGTGCAGGCTGGCGTAATCGAGGCTGCCGCCGTCCCAGAGCAGAGCCGGCTGTTGCGGGGTCAGGCGCGCCTGCTCGTTGAGCTGCTCGACCAGCAAGCGCTGCGGCGCCGGCGCTGCGCACTGGCCCCATTGCAGCAGTTGCGTGCGCGAGGCGGCATCAAGCAACTGCACATCGCCCAGCGCCAGCTGCGGTTGCGCGCTGACCTGTTCGAGCAAGGCCAGCAGGTGCTGCGACAGGCGCCGCACGGTGGCCGCGTCGAACAGCTCAGCGGCATAGTCGAAGGCCAGGCTGAGGCGGCCCTGCTGGTCTTCTTCGCTGTGCAGTTGCAGGTCGAACTTGGCTTCACGGCTGTGCCATGGCAACTCTTCGGCGAGCAAACCAGGCAGGCGGCGCAGCGCTGACAGGTCGCGTTGCTGATGGTTGAACATGACCTGGAACAGGCCCTGCTCACGCGCCTGCGGCAGTGCTTCAAGCAGTTGCTCGAACGGCAGGTCCTGATGCGCCTGCGCCTCGATCGTGGCCTGACGCACCTGGGCCAGCAACTGGCTGAACGGCTGGCGGCCATCGAGCTGCGCACGCAGCACCTGGGTATTGATGAAGAAGCCAACCATGCCCTGAGTTTCCAGGCGTGGGCGGTTGGCATTGGGCACGCCAACGCGGATGTCGTGCTGCCCGCTGTAGCGGTGCAGCAAGCCCTGCCAGGCAGCCAGCAGGATCATGAACAGGCTGGCCTGTTGCTGCTCGGCAAGCTGCTTGAGCGCGGTGGTGAGCTGGGCCGGGACTTTTACGCTGAGGCGCTCGGCGCGCAGTGTGCGCTGGCTCGAACGCGGCTGATCGGTGGCCAGATCGAGCACCGGCAGATCATCACCCAATTGCGCTTGCCAGTATTCGAGTTGTGCTGCAGCCGCGCCCTCGGCCAGCCACTGGCGCTGCCAGATGCCGTAATCGGCGTAGCCCAACGGTAGCGCTGGCAGGCTGACGTGCTGGCCCTGACAGCGGGCCGCGTACAGGCGAGCGAACTCATCCAGCAGAATGTTCAGCGACCAGCCGTCAGCGACGATGTGGTGCAGCGTCAGCCACAGCTGGTGCTGCTCATCATCCAGCCGCGCCAGAGTAGCGCGCAGCAGCGGCCCATTGCCCAGATCGAACGGCTGCTGCGCCTCGGCTTCGCGGCGGGCCGCAACCTGCGCGGGGTCCAGCCCATGCAGGTCAAGCTGAGCGAGCTCCAGTTGCAGCTCAGGCAGCACCCGTTGCAGGGCCTGGCCGTCGACTTCGCTGAACACCGTACGCAACGATTCATGCCGGCTGACCAGCGCTTGCAGGCTGTGCTGCAGCGCGGCAACGTCGAGTTCGCCGCGCAGGTGCAGGCCGGCCGGGATGTTGTAGGCTGCCGACTGCGGTTGCAGCTGCCACAGCAGCCACAGGCGGTTTTGCGCCAGCGACTGCGGCAGTGGCTGAGCGCGGCCGCGCACGTCGATATGAGTGCGCTGCTGGCCGCCGTCAGCCAGCAGTGCAGCTACCGCTGCGCTGTAGTCAGCCAGCACCGGGGCGTCGAACAGGGTGCGCAGGCTCAGCTCGATGCCAAGCTCGTCTGCCAGTTGCGCGGTCGCCTGCGTGGCGGCAATCGAGTTGCCACCCAGCAGCAGGAAGTGGTCATCGGCCGCCACCGCTTCGACCTTGAGCAGGTCACGCCAGATGGCAGCGATGCGCGCTTGCAGGGGCTCTGTCACAGAAGCCGCCGACGCAACGCTGCTGATCGCCGGGAAGCGCGCGTAGCAATCAAGGCTGCCGTCATCCATGCGCTGGCGACAGGCCGCGCGTTGCAGCTTGCCGCTGGAAGTCTTCGGTAGCGCCCCGGGGTTGAGCAGCAGCACTGCCGCCGGTGCCTGCCGACAGGCATCGGCGATCACCTGGCGGAGGGTCTTGATCAGCGCCTCGGGAGCGGTCGACTTCTGCACATTGCGGCTCACTTCAACAGCGACACCGATGCCCTCCTCGCCGTTGTCGTCGACGGCGAATACCGCCACCCGCCCCTTGCGCAGCCCTTCGACTTCGCGCTCGAGGGTCTGCTCCAGGTCCTGCGGGTAGAGGTTTTGCCCACGTACGATGAGCATGTCTTTCAGGCGCCCGGTGACGAATATCTCGCCGTCGCGGATAAAGCCCAGGTCGCCCGTGCGCAGCCAGGTCTGGCCGTTCATCTCGACGAAGGTGCGTGCCGTCGCTTGCGGGTTGCGCCAATAGCCACGGGCGATGCTCGGGCCGGCGGCCCAGATTTCCCCGACCTGGTTATCCGCCAGCAGCTGTTGCTGCTGTGGTTCGACGATGCACACGGCGTGCTCGGGTTGCGGATAGCCGCAGCTCATCAACACACTGCCCTCGCCGCTTTCGATACGGTGCTCGGCCAGCGCCTGGGCATCGACCTGCAGAGCAGCAATGCCATGAGCGCGACGGCTGCCGCTGACGAACAAGGTGGCTTCGGCCAGGCCGTAACTGGCGAAGTAGCTGCTGCGCTCGAAGCCGCATGGCTGAAACTTGCTGGCAAAGGTTTCCAGGCTGTCCTGGCGGATCGGCTCGGAACCGGAATACGCCACCCGCCAGCGGCTAAGGTCGAGCCCGGCCAAGGCCGCTTCGCTAACCCGTTCACTGCACAGGCGGTAGGCAAAATCCGGCCCGCCGCTGATGGTGCCGCCGTACTCGCTGATCGCCTGCAGCCAGCGCAGCGGCCGGGCCAGGAAGTACCCCGGCGACATAAGCACACACGGCACGCCACTGAAGATCGGCTGCAGCAAGCCGCCGATCAAGCCCATGTCGTGGTACAGCGGCAGCCAGCTGACGATGACGTCGTCGGGGTTCAGGTCGATGCCAAAGCCCTGGCGAATCAGTTGCTCGTTGGCGACCAGGTTGGCATGGCTGACCTGCACGCCCTTGGGCAATGCGGTAGAGCCTGAGGTGTACTGCAAGAAGGCGATGTCATCGCCCGCCAACTGCGGCTCGCGCCACTGCGCCGCCAGCGCCGGGTCGAGCTGGTCGACCGCCAGCAACTGCGGCGCGCCGTCAGCAGCGAGCGCGTCAAGTTCCTGCAGGCTGTCGCGTAGTGTTTCCACGGTCAGCAGCAAGCGCGGCTGGGCATCGTCGATGATCGACAACAGGCGCTGTTGATGATGGCGCTTTGCAGACTCCGGCGGATAGGCCGGCACGGCTATCACACCCGCATACAGGCAGCCGAAGAACGCCGCGACGTAATCGGCACCGCTGGGGAACAACAGCACTGCCCGATCACCGAACTCGGCCCGCGCCTGCAGTGCTGCGGCGATGGTCCGCGCCCGCGCATCCAGCGCCTGATAGGTCAGTACTGCCTGCTCGCGCGGGTCATCGGCCAGAAAGCGCAAGGCGATCCGCTCGGGGGTCTGCTTGGCGCGTTGCGCCAGGGCCTGGACCAGCGAGTGCGGGAGTTCGAAGGCGTCCGTCATGGGTGTTCCTGCCAGTGTCTGGGTAAGTCGGGCCTGGCCGTTGCCTCGCTGAATGCGGGCGGCGTAGGCGGCCTTGGGTACACAGGGGAACGGATGGGCAGGGCAAATAATTAACAGTGCGGGCACCGAGGGTGATGACTGTGCGAGGGCAGGCTTAGATCAAACACGAATAGATACTCATTAACTTTCGTATTTGACAACCATTATCATTCCGCCTAATTTGTCGCTCGTCGCAGGAAGCGCCCTATCCAAAAGCGCTCCTATTCCTAAAAGAGCTAAGGTGATTTCCATGGCGGAACAACTATCCACAAGTAAGTGCGATTCACCCTTACTCCAGGCGTTCGTCGACAATCGCAGCATTCTCCTCAAAATCGCCGCGCGCATCACTGGCTGCCGCTCGCGTGCCGAGGATGTTGTTCAGGACGCCTTCTTCCGGCTCAACGCCGCACCGCAGATCACCTCCTCGATCAAAGCTCAACTCAGCTATCTGTTCCAGATCGTGCGCAACCTGGCCATCGATCACTATCGCAAACAGGCGATGGAGCTGAGGTATTCGGGCACCGAAGAGGAAGGCATGAACGTGGTGATCGTCAATGCATCGCCCGAGCACACCCACATCAACCTGGCTGCGCTTGAACATATCGCCGATGCATTGAATGAACTGCCCCAGCGCACCCGTTATGCCTTCGAGATGTACCGGCTGCACGGCGTCCCGCAGAAAGACATCGCCAAGGAACTTGGCGTCTCGCCGACGCTGGTCAACTTCATGATTCGCGACGCCCTGATCCATTGCCGCAAAAGCGCCCAGCCGCACGCTTGAGGGCTACTGCGGGCTGGTCGTCTGGATCTGATAGGGCTGAAAAATCCGCGTCAATTCACCGTTGCTGCGCAGTTGTTGCAACAGCGCGGCAAATGCCTGCGGGCTGATCGGTGCATTCGGGCGCAGCAGTGCGTAATGATGATAAAGCTGATCGACCCGTTCCGAGGCCATCAACTGCTCGCGGCTGGCAGGGTTGCGAGCAAGAAAATCATTGAAATACGAGCGCGTTACCAGGGCAATGTCGGCGCGCCCTCGCTGGACCATTAACAGGTTGCTGTCATGCGAGTAGGTCAAGCTAGCATGATAGTTTGCACTGAGCTGCTGCGGGTCGGCGTTGAAGTCGGCGAAGGCGTAATGATAGCCGTGGTAAACAGCCAGACGCTTGCCATGCAGCTCAGCGAAGTAGTTCTGGTCCCTTCCCGGCTGGCGCCGCGCGACAAAAATTTCGGCATCTTCCAGGCCCATGTCGACGGCCTGGTGGGCGACCTGTTGCCAGCCCCACTGAGGGTTCTCGAAAATCGCCATGTCGGTGCGCCCTTGCTCCAGGTCGGCAAAGCGCCGCGGAATCGAGGTGGGCACCAGAACGAAGAAGTAGTCCTTTTGCAGCGTGTTGAGCGCCTGTGTCAGTTGCGGCAGCAGGCCACTGTCGGCGCCCCGCTCCGGGCGTTCGGAATAAGGCGGAAAATGCGCCGCACCGATGCGCACCTCGATGCCTGCCTCGGGTTCGGCCCAGGCAGGCGCGACGTGCCCCAGCAGAGCAACCAGCAACAGCGACGAGAAGGCCTTGAGCCTGGGCAGTGGAATCAACACAGACACTTGCAGACACACCAAACCTTGATGCGCCTAAGCTAGGCGTTTTCTGCAAGCGGCACAACCAGCACATATGCCAAAGTGCCATAGGGTGCCTGTTTGGCCGAGTTTGGCTACTCTCTAGCGAGTCTTGCAAGGGAGCCTGCCATGGCCCATTGGTTAGTGATCGACCTGGAGGCCACCACCGACGACGGTGGCTGGCCGCTCACAGAGATGGAAATCATTGAAATCGGCGCCAGCCTGGTGACGCGGCAAGGCCATGAGGTCGACCAGTTCCAGTGCTTCGTCAAACCGAAAAAACGCCCGCAGTTGACTCCGTTCTGCCGCAAGCTGACCCACATCAGCCAGGCGGACGTCGACGCCGCCGCGTGTTTTCGTGAGGCCTGGGCTGGGTTCGAGGGCTGGCTGAGGACGCATGCCGACGAACTGCAAGCCTGGGTCAGCTGGGGCGACTATGACCGCCGCCAGCTGCTGCAGGAATGGCACGACTATAAAGTGCGCAGCGTGCTCCAGGACACCGCCCACATCAACCTCAAGCAGCGCTTCGCCAAGGCCCGCCACCTGCAACGCCCGGCCGGGCTCAACGGCGCCCTGCAACTGGCTGGCCTGCAGTTCAGCGGCCAGCAGCACCGCGCCCTCGAAGATGCGCGCAACACCGCGCGTTTGCTGCCGCTGAGCCTGCCGGCCGAGAGCCCCTGAAAGCAGATGACGACACGCTGGGGCTTGGGCATACTGGCCAGCCCCTTTTTCATCCCCCCTTTACAGGAGTCGCCCCCATGTTCAAGGTCAACGAGTACTTTGATGGCACCGTCAAGTCGATCGCTTTCGAAGGCACTGAAGGCCCGGCCACCGTCGGCGTCATGGCCCCGGGCGAATACGAGTTCGGCACCGCCAAGCGCGAAATCATGCACGTGGTTTCCGGCGCCCTGACCGTCAAGCTGCCGGGCAGCGACAACTGGCAGGAATTCATCGCTGGTAGCCAGTTCAACGTGCCTGCCGACAGCAAGTTCCAGCTCAAGGTCGCAGTTGCAACCGCTTACCTGTGCGAATACCGCGACTGATCCAGCAATCGCATTGGCTCAGCAGGCGCGGCGCCTGCTGAGTTGCTGCTCAGCGCTGGATGAAGCGGGCAACCCGTTCTGCAGTGGTTTGCAGGTGCTGCTCATGGGTGAAGCCCGACGCTTTCAGCGGCTTGAGGTCATGATCCGCCGCCGCCATCCAGCACAGTTCGATGGCTGACGACAGCTGGTAGCCCGCGACCGTTTCCCGGTTGCCCAGGGCATCGCGCTCGCCCTGCACAATCAAGGTCGGTGTCTGCAGTTCCGCCAAGTGCGCGACCCGCGGCTTTTCCGGCTTGCCCGCTGCGTAGAACGGATATCCCAGGCACACCAGTGCATCCACCTGCAGTTCATCGGCCAGCAAACTGGCCATGCGCCCGCCCATTGACTTGCCGCCAATCGCCAGCGGCCCTGTGACCAATGGTCGCACCTGTTGATACACCTCGCGCCAGCATTCAAGCAAAACCTTCTGCGGGTTAGGTGGCCGCCTGCCGCCTGTTGCGCGCCGTTCGGCCATGTACGGGAACTCGAAGCGCAGCAGCGCCAGCCCTTGCCCTGTCAGCCTTTGCGCCATGTCGTTCATGAACCCGCTGTCCATCGGTGCGCCAGCACCGTGGGCCAGGATCAAACACCCCACATAGCCCTGCTCGCCACCGGCTTGCGGTAGATCGCAGCGCAAGCCTGAAACATTTGCCACTTGCGCCCATTGATCCCCGTCAATACCGGCATTTTGCCCATCTCTCATTCTTGCCTCGCTGTTTAGTCTGCCTATAACCGTGGATGGGAACCCATACATGAACACAACACCCAGAACCGCCTACAACTACAAGGTGGTCCGCCAATTCGCCATTATGACGGTGGTGTGGGGAATCGTCGGGATGGGGCTCGGCGTTTTCATCGCTGCCCAACTCGCCTGGCCTGCCCTCAACTTCGACCTGCCGTGGACCAGCTTTGGCCGCCTGCGACCGCTGCACACCAACGCAGTGATCTTCGCCTTCGGCGGCTGCGCGCTGTTTGCCACCTCGTATTACTCGGTGCAGCGCACCTGCCAGACCACCCTGTTCGCGCCGCGCCTGGCGGCATTCTCGTTCTGGGGCTGGCAACTGGTGATCGTGCTCGCCGCGATCAGCCTGCCGCTGGGCTACACCAGCTCCAAGGAATACGCCGAGCTGGAATGGCCGATCGACATCCTGATCACCATTGTCTGGGTGGCCTACGCGATCGTGTTCTTCGGTACGCTGATCAAGCGCACCACCAAGCACATCTATGTGGGTAACTGGTTCTTCGGTGCGTTCATCCTCACCGTGGCGCTGCTGCACATCGTCAACAACCTGGAAATCCCGGTCAGCCTGACCAAGTCCTACTCGGTGTATGCCGGCGCAACCGACGCCATGGTGCAGTGGTGGTACGGCCACAACGCGGTGGGCTTCTTCCTGACCGCAGGCTTCCTCGGCATGATGTACTACTACGTGCCCAAGCAGGCCGAACGCCCGGTGTATTCCTATCGGCTGTCGATCGTGCACTTCTGGGCACTGATCACCCTGTACATCTGGGCCGGCCCGCACCACCTGCACTATACCGCCCTGCCTGACTGGGCGCAGTCGCTGGGCATGGTCATGTCGCTGATTCTGCTCGCGCCAAGCTGGGGCGGCATGATCAACGGCATGATGACCCTGTCGGGCGCCTGGCACAAACTGCGCAGCGACCCGATTCTGCGCTTCCTCGTGGTGTCGCTGGCGTTCTACGGCATGTCGACCTTCGAAGGGCCGATGATGGCGATCAAGACCGTCAACGCCTTGTCGCACTACACCGACTGGACCATCGGCCACGTCCATGCCGGCGCGCTTGGTTGGGTAGCGATGATTTCCATCGGTGCGCTGTACCACACCATCCCGAAAATCTGGGGCAAAGAGCGCATGTACAGCATTGGCTTGATCAATGCGCACTTCTGGCTGGCGACCATCGGCACCGTGTTGTACATCGCCTCGATGTGGGTCAACGGCATCGCCCAGGGCCTGATGTGGCGCGCGGTCAACGCCGACGGCACCCTCACCTACTCGTTCGTCGAAACCCTGGTGGCCAGCCACCCAGGCTTCATCGTGCGCTTCGTCGGTGGTGCGATCTTCCTCAGCGGCATGTTCCTGATGGCCTGGAACACCTGGCGCACGGTGCGCGCACCGGATGCAGCCGCCGCCCCTGCGAACGCCCAGTTGGCCTGAGGAGAGTTGCCTGATGAAACATGAAGTCATCGAGAAAAACGTCGGCCTGCTGGCGGTGTTGATGGTGTTGGCCGTCAGTATCGGCGGCCTGACCCAGATCGTCCCGCTGTTCTTCCAGGACGTCACCAACAAGCCGGTCGAAGGCATGAAGCCGTACACCGCGCTGCAGCTGGAAGGCCGCGATATCTATATCCGCGAAGGCTGCGTCGGTTGCCACTCGCAGATGATCCGGCCGTTCCGCGCCGAGACCGAGCGCTACGGGCACTACTCGGTCGCCGGCGAGAGCGTCTGGGACCACCCGTTCCTGTGGGGCTCCAAGCGCACCGGGCCGGACCTTGCCCGAGTCGGCGGGCGCTACTCGGACGACTGGCACCGCGCGCATCTGTACAACCCGCGCAACGTCGTCCCCGAGTCGAAGATGCCGTCCTACCCATGGCTGGTCGCCGACCAGGTCGACAACAGCCACACCGAGACCAAGATGCGCGCCCTGCGCACCCTCGGCGTGCCTTACACCGACGCGGATATCGCCGGTGCCCGTGACGCCGTCAAGGGCCATACCGAGATGGACGCGCTGGTCGCCTACCTGCAGGTGCTCGGCACTGCGATCAAGAACAAGAGGTAAGCAATGGAACTGTCAATTGACATCGGCATGATCCGCGGCCTCGGCACCTTGGTGGTGATGATCGCCTTCATCGGCCTGAGCCTGTGGGTGTTCAACCGTCGCCGTGACCGTGATTTCGCCGAAGCGCGCCTGCTGCCCTTCGACGATGACCGCCTGCCCCCTGCCGGGCAGGAGCCTGCAATGAGGAGTAACGGGCAATGACCACCTTCTGGAGTACGTACATCAGCGTACTGACCATCGGCAGCCTGATCGGCCTGACCTGGCTGCTGCTCAGCACCCGCAAGGGCCAGAGCAAGGACACCACCGACCAGACCATGGGCCACAGCTTCGATGGCATCGAGGAGTACGACAACCCGCTGCCCAAGTGGTGGTTCTGGCTGTTCGTCGGCACCCTCGCCTTCGGCGTCGGTTACCTGATCCTGTACCCAGGCCTGGGCAACTGGAAGGGCATCCTGCCGGGCTATGAGAATGGCTGGACCCAGGTCGATGAATGGCAGCGCGAGATGGACAAGGCCGACGCCCGCTTCGGGCCGATCTTCGCCAAGTTTGCCGCCATGCCGGTGGAAGAAGTGGCCAAGGACCCGCAAGCGCTGAAAATGGGCGGTCGCCTGTTCGCCTCGAACTGCTCGGTGTGCCACGGCTCGGACGCCAAAGGTGCCTACGGCTTCCCCAACCTGACCGACAGCGACTGGCGCTGGGGCGGCGACCCGGAAACCATCAAGGCCTCGATCATGAACGGCCGCCACGGCGTCATGCCGGGCTGGGCGGAGGTAATCGGTGAACAGGGCGTGGCGGATGTGGCGGCGTTCGTGCTGACCAACATGGACGGCCGCAAGCTGCCTGAAGGGGTCAAGGCTGATCCAGCCAAAGGCCAGCAGATCTTCGCCAGCAACTGCGTCGCCTGCCACGGACCGGAAGGCAAAGGCACGCCAGTGATGGGCGCACCTGACCTGACCCATCCACAGGCGTTCATCTATGGTTCCAGCTTCGCCCAGTTGCAGCAGACCATTCGCTACGGCCGCCAGGGCCAGATGCCAGCCCAGGCTGACATTCAGGGCCACGACAAGGTCCACCTGCTGGCAGCCTACGTGTACAGCCTGTCGCAACCGCAACCGGCGCAGACCGTGACCGCCAAGTGACACCCTCGGGGCCGTTTCACGGCCCCGGCTTCCCCGCTTCTCCCCACCGCCCACCTCGCTTGCACCCCCTCCGAACACAACTAAGCTTGATGCCAAGGCGGCAACGCCCTACTCGCACGTCCCATAGCGCCTGACGCCGGGCAGACTTTGGGCGGTTCAAGCTACGGCTTTGGAAGGGTATCCGACCTACCCAGACAGGCCCGAAAAAGCCTGACCAATCGATCAGAAAAAGTCGAGAAACGGTACACATAACAAATATTTATTTGTGTACAATCATCCAGACCCAAGCGCTGCGGGACGGCAGCATGCAGGGTTTGGACACGGGTCGGCGCGAGGAGCCTTGCGTTGCCATACCCCCAGGGGTTACCGATACTGGCGCCGATTTTCAACCAACAAGAATATTCAAACCGTGGAACCTTAGAATGAGCACAGCAATCAGTCCGACTGCTTATAACTATAAGGTCGTCCGCCAGTTCGCCATCATGACGGTGGTCTGGGGGATCCTTGGCATGGGGCTCGGGGTGTTCATCGCCTCGCAACTGGTCTGGCCGCAACTGAACCTCGACCTGCCCTGGACCAGCTTCGGCCGCCTGCGCCCGCTGCACACCAACCTGGTGATCTTCGCCTTCGGTGGCTGTGCGCTGTTTGGCACCTCGTATTACGTGGTCCAGCGCACCTGCCAGACGCGGTTGATTTCCGACAGCCTGGCGGCGTTCACCTTCTGGGGCTGGCAGGCGGTCATCGTCAGCGCCTTGATCACCCTGCCATTGGGTTACACGACCACCAAGGAATATGCCGAGCTTGAATGGCCAATCGCGATTCTGCTGGCGATTGTCTGGGTCACCTACGGCGTGGTGTTCTTCGGCACCATCGTCAAGCGCAAGACCAAGCACATCTATGTCGGCAACTGGTTCTACGGCGCCTTCATCGTCGTCACCGCGATGCTGCACATCGTCAACCACATCTCGCTGCCGGTCAGCCTGTTCAAGTCGTACTCGGCCTACGCCGGTGCGACCGACGCGATGATCCAGTGGTGGTACGGCCACAACGCGGTGGGCTTCTTCCTGACCACGGGCTTTCTCGGCATGATGTATTACTTCGTGCCCAAGCAGGCCGAGCGGCCGATCTACTCGTACCGCTTGTCGATCGTGCACTTCTGGGCGCTGATCACCCTGTACATCTGGGCCGGCCCGCACCATTTGCACTACACCGCCCTGCCCGACTGGGCGCAGTCGCTGGGCATGGTCATGTCGATCATCCTCCTGGCGCCGAGCTGGGGCGGCATGATCAACGGCATGATGACGCTGTCCGGGGCCTGGCACAAACTGCGCACCGACCCGATCCTGCGCTTCCTCGTGGTGTCGCTGGCGTTCTACGGCATGTCGACCTTCGAAGGGCCGATGATGGCGATCAAGACGGTCAACTCGCTGTCGCACTACACCGACTGGACCATCGGCCACGTACACGCCGGCGCGCTCGGCTGGGTGGCGATGATCTCGATCGGCGCCATCTACCACATGATTCCCAAGCTCTACGGCCGGGCGCAGATGCACAGCGTCGGCCTGATCAACGCGCACTTCTGGCTGGCCACTATCGGCACCGTGCTGTACATCGCCTCGATGTGGGTCAACGGCATTACCCAGGGCCTGATGTGGCGTGCGATCAACGATGACGGCACCCTCACCTATTCGTTCGTCGAGGCGCTGCAGGCCAGCCACCCGGGCTATATCGTCCGCGCAGTGGGCGGTGCGTTCTTCGCCTCGGGGATGTTGCTGATGGCCTACAACGTGCTGCGCACTGTACGTGCAGCGGATGCCACAGAAGCTGAAGCCGCCGCCAAGATCGTCGTTGTGGGAGCGCACTGATGAAGCATGAAGCAGTCGAGAAGAACATCGGCCTGTTGGCCTTCTTCATGGTCATTGCCGTCAGCATCGGTGGCCTGACCCAGATCGTCCCGCTGTTTTTCCAGGACGTCACCAACAAGCCGGTCGAAGGCATGAAGCCGCGCACCGCGCTGGAGCTGGAAGGCCGCGATATCTATATCCGCGAAGGCTGCGTCGGCTGCCATTCGCAGATGATCCGGCCATTCCGCGCCGAAACCGAGCGCTACGGGCACTACTCGGTGGCCGGCGAAAGTGTCTGGGACCACCCGTTCCTGTGGGGCTCCAAGCGCACTGGGCCGGACCTGGCCAGGGTCGGCGGGCGTTACTCGGATGACTGGCACCGCGCGCACCTGTACAACCCGCGCAACGTCGTGCCCGAGTCGAAGATGCCGTCCTACCCGTGGCTGGTCGAGCACAAGCTCGATGGCAAGGACACCGCGAAAAAGCTCGAAGTGCTGCGCACCCTGGGCGTGCCGTACACCGATGCCGACATCGCCGGCGCTGCCGACGCGGTCAGGGGCAAGACCGAGATGGACGCGCTGGTGGCGTACCTGCAAGGCCTTGGCACCATCATCAAAAGCAAACGGTGACGCTGATGGATATCGGAATGATCCGCGGCCTGGGCACCGTGGTGGTACTGGTGGCGTTCGTCGGCCTCGCCCTGTGGGTGTTCAGCCCACGGCGCAAGCGCGACTTCGACGAGGCCACGCAACTGCCTTTTGCCGATGACCCCGAAGCCAGCCAGCACGTCGAGCAAGCGCAAGCAAAAGCGTCTAGGAGCAAACAACAATGACTACCTTCTGGAGCCTGTACGTCAGCGTGCTGACGTTGGGCACGATCTTCGCCCTCACCTGGCTGCTGCTGTCGACCCGCAAGGGCCAGCGCGAAGACATCACCGACGAGACCGTCGGCCACGCCTTCGACGGCATCGAGGAATACGACAACCCACTGCCCAAATGGTGGTTCTGGCTGTTTGTCGGCACCATCATCTTTGCCCTTGGTTACCTGGTGCTGTACCCAGGCCTGGGCAACTGGAAAGGCATCCTGCCAGGCTACAGCTACCTCGATAACGACAAGCAGACCGAGTTCAGCAACGGTGAGGCGGGCTGGACCGGCGTGCACGAGTGGGAAAAGGAAATGGCCAAGGCCAATGCCCGCTTCGGGCCGATCTATGCCAAGTTTGCCGCGATGCCGATCGAGGAAGTCGCCAAGGACCCGCAGGCGCTGAAAATGGGTGGCCGGTTGTTCGCCTCCAACTGTTCGGTGTGCCACGGTTCCGACGCCAAGGGCGCCTATGGCTTCCCCAACCTGACCGACAGCGACTGGCGCTGGGGCGGCGAGCCGGAGACGATCAAGGCCTCGATCATGAACGGCCGCCACGGCGTGATGCCGGCCTGGGCCGAGGTGCTCGGCGAGCAAGGTGTGGCTGATGTGGCCGCCTTTGTCCTGACCAACCTGGACGGGCGCAAGCTGCCCGAGGGCATCAAGGCAGACCCTGCCAACGGCCAGAAACTGTTCGCCACCAACTGCGTCGCCTGCCACGGGCCCGAGGCCAAGGGTACGCCGGCCATGGGCGCACCTGACCTGACCCATCCGCAGGCGTTCATCTACGGCTCAAGCTTCGCCCAGTTGCAGCAGACCATCCGCTACGGCCGTCAGGGCCAGATGCCGGCCCAGGCCGAGTTGCAAGGCAATGACAAGGTGCACCTGCTGGCCGCCTATGTGTACAGCCTGTCGCAGCAGGAAGCCGCCGAGCCTGCCAAGCCGTAATCCAGCCAGGTCAGCCGAGGCGTTTGCACCTCGGCTGACCTGGATCAATTGACAATCGCACTTACACCATTTCACAGGCAAACCCAACGCGACATAACGTCGCAGCACGGCCCGACCTCGCCAGCACAGGCGTATCATAGGCCGCAGAGCGTCAGCACCAGGCGCACGACCGCGGCCGGCATGCACTGGCCGCGGCACTTCTCCACTGCCGTGGGACTCGATGATGAGCAAGCACATTCCGGTACATGACGTGACCCCGCCTGCCAACAAGGGAAAGGATTCCGTCGACCTCTATGCCTCCCGTGCCAAGATCTACACCCGCGCCTTCACCGGCGTGTTCCGCAGGCTGCGCATGGTCGGCGGCGCGCTGCTGTTCCTGCTCTACTTCGGCACCGTGTGGCTGAACTGGGGTGACCACCAGGCTGTCTGGTGGAACCTGCCCGAGCGTAAGTTCTACATCTTTGGCACCACCATCTGGCCGCAGGATTTCATTCTGCTGTCGGGCATTCTGATCGTCGCCGCCTTCGGCCTGTTTTTCATCACCGTGTTCGCCGGGCGCATCTGGTGCGGCTACACCTGCCCGCAGAGCGTGTGGACCTGGGTGTTCATGTGGTGCGAGAAAATCACCGAGGGTGACCGCAACCAGCGCATGAAGCTCGACAAGGCGCCAATGAGCGCCAACAAGCTCGCTCGCAAGACCGCCAAGCACAGCCTGTGGCTGCTGATCGGTTTCGTCACCGGGGTGACCTTTGTCGGTTACTTCTCGCCGATCCGCGAACTGCTCGTGGAATTCTTCACCGGCGAAGCCGATGGCTGGGCCTACTTCTGGGTCGGCTTCTTCACCCTGGCCACCTACGGCAATGCCGGTTGGCTGCGTGAACAGGTGTGCATCTACATGTGCCCGTATGCGCGCTTCCAGAGCGTGATGTTCGACAAGGACACCCTGATCGTCTCGTATGACCCGCGCCGCGGCGAACTGCGCGGCCCGCGCAAGAAAGACGCCGACTACAAGGCGCAAGGCCTGGGCGACTGCATCGACTGCACCATGTGCGTGCAGGTGTGCCCGACCGGCATCGACATCCGTGACGGCCTGCAGGTCGAGTGCATCGGCTGCGCTGCCTGCATCGACGCCTGCGACACCATCATGGACAAGATGAACTACCCACGCGGCCTGGTCAGCTACACCACCGAACACAACCTGTCCGGGCAAAAGACACACATGGTGCGGCCGCGCCTGATCGGTTATGCAGTAGTCCTGCTGGTGATGATCGGCGCCTTGGCCACGGCCTTCGCTACCCGTTCGCTGGTGGGGTTCGATGTCAGCAAGGACCGCGTGCTGTACCGCGAAAACGCCCAGGGGCGGATCGAGAACGTGTACAGCCTCAAAGTCATGAACAAGGATCAGCGCGATCACGTCTACGTGCTCGAGGCCAGCGGCCTGCCAGACCTGCAACTGCAAGGCCGGCGCGAGATCCGTGTCGAGGCCGGTGATATCGTCAGCCTGCCGGTGCAGCTGTCGGTGGCCCCCGAGCAGTTGCCGTCGACCACCAACGAAGTCATCTTCACCCTCAAGGACGCCGACGACAACGGCACCCAGGTTGAAGCCAAGAGCCGTTTCATCGGCCCGCAAATTCGCTAAGGAACCCGCTCCATGCCTGCTACTGCCGCCAGCCCCTGGTACAAGCACCTCTGGCCCTGGATCCTCATCGGCATCCTCACCACCTCGGTGTGCCTGAGCCTGACCATGGTCAGCATTGCCGTGCGCAACCCAGACAACCTGGTCAACGACAACTACTACGAGGCCGGCAAAGGCATCAACCGCTCGCTCGACCGCGAACTGCTGGCGCAGACTCTCAACCTCAAGGCCAGCGTGCTCCTCGATGAGCTGACCGGCGAGGTCGAGCTGCGTCTGAGTGGCAACAGCGACCCGCAGACCTTGGAACTCAACCTGATCTCGCCGACCCAGCCGGACAAGGACCGCAAAGTCCAGTTGGCGCGCAGCGAAGCGGGCCGCTATGTTGGCCAACTGGACGACAAGGTCGAGGGCCGGCGCTTTGTCGAGCTGCTGGGCAGCCAGGATGGCCACATCTGGCGCTTGTTCGAGGAAGAGAAGGTCGAGCACGGCGTAACCCTCCAGCTCGGCGATGAAGCCATCCAGGGCGCCGAGCACCTGTAGGAGCGGCCTTGTGTCGCGAAAGGCCAGCGAAGCTGGCCCGGCAATTGTGGCCGCGGCATGAATCCTGGGGCCGCTTCGCGACCCTTTCGCGACACAAGGCCGCTCCTACGGGGATGCGTGCAACTTTGCGGTTTTTGTAAGGCCATGATGTGATGACTCAGCCCAACCCGTGCTACCACTGCGCCCTGCCGGTCCCTGCCGGCAGCCGCTTCAACGCCAAGGTGTTGGGCGAGCTGCGCGCATTCTGCTGCCCCGGTTGTCAGGCCGTTGCCGAATCCATCGTCGCTGGCGGCCTTGAGCACTACTACCAGCACCGCAGCGAAACCAGCGCCAACCCAGAGGCCCTGCCCCAGCAGTTGCAGGACGAACTGGCGCTGTACGACCGCAACGATGTTCAGCAAGGCTTCGTCCGCCATGACCATGGCCATGCCGAAGCGGTGCTGATGATCGAAGGCATCAGTTGCGCCGCTTGCGGCTGGCTGATCGAGAAACACCTGCGCAATGTGCCAGGCGTGGCCGACGCCCGCCTGAACCTGTCCAACCACCGCCTGCTGCTGAGCTGGGACGACCTGCAACTGCCGTTGTCGAAGCTGATGGCCGAGCTGCGCCAGATTGGCTACGCCGCCCACCCGTATCAGCCCGACCAGGCCGCCGAGCAGCTTGCGCGGGAGAACCGCAGCGCCCTGCGCCGCCTCGGTGTGGCCGGGCTGTTGTGGTTCCAGGCGATGATGGCGACCATGGCCACCTGGCCGGAATTCAACATCGACCTCAGCCCCGAGTTGCACACCATTCTGCGTTGGGTTGCGCTGTTTCTGACCACGCCGATCGTGTTCTACAGCTGTGCGCCGTTTTTCAAAGGCGCCGCGCGCGACCTGCGCACCCGCCACCTGACCATGGATGTGTCGGTGTCGCTGGCCATCGCCCTGGCCTACTGCGCTGGTATCTGGACGGCAATCACCGGGAGTGGCGAGCTGTACTTCGACACGGTCGGCATGTTTGCCCTGTTTCTGCTGACTGGCCGTTACCTTGAACGCCGCGCCCGCGAGCGCACGGCGGCGGCCACTGCGCAACTGGTCAACCTGCTGCCGGCCTCGTGCTTGCGCCTGGACAGCGAGGGGCGCAGCGAGCGTATTCTGCTGGCCGAACTCAACTGCGGCGATCGGGTGCAGGTGCTGCCCGGCGCGGTGATCCCGGCGGACGGGCGGATTGTCGAGGGCCGTTCGAGCATCGACGAGTCATTGCTCACCGGCGAGTACCTGCCGCTGGCGCGCAGCCCGGGCGATCACGTCACCGGCGGCACCTTGAACATCGAAAGCACGCTGACCGTCGAGGTCCAAGCGCTGGGCCAGGCCACGCGCTTGTCCGCCATCGTCCGGCTGCTGGAACGCGCCCAGTCCGAAAAGCCGCGCCTGGCGCAGATCGCCGACCGCGCCTCGCAGTGGTTCTTGTTATTCACGCTGTTGGCCGCAGTCGCCATCGGCCTGCTCTGGTGGCAACTGGACCCGAGCCGGGCATTCTGGATCGTGCTGGCGATGCTGGTCGCCACCTGCCCCTGCGCCCTGTCGCTGGCCACGCCGACCGCGCTGACCACCGCCACCGGCACCCTGCACAAGCTTGGCCTGCTGGTGACCCGCGGGCATGTGCTGGAAGGCCTCAACCAGATCGACACGGTGATCTTCGACAAGACCGGCACGCTCACCGAAGGCCGCCTGACCCTGCGCAGCATTCGCCCCTTGGGCACGCTGGGCAGCGACCAGTGCCTGGCCCTCGCCGCCGCCCTGGAAAACCGCTCGGAGCACCCGATCGCGCGTGCCTTCGGCCGCAGCACGCGGCCCGCCGAAGAAGTGCAGAACGTGCCCGGGCTGGGCCTGGAAGGCCAACTCGACGGCCAGCACCTGCGCATCGGCCAAGCCAGTTTCGTCTGCGCCCTGAGCGGCAGCGAGCCACCGCTGCTGCCCGAGCCGCGTGGCCAGTGGCTGCTGCTCGGCGATGCACACGGCCCGCTGGCCTGGTTTGGCCTGGACGACCGCCTGCGCGATGACGCCCAGGGTTTGCTCGACGCCTGCAAGGCGCGCGGGTGGCAGACCTTGCTGCTGTCGGGCGACAGCTCGCCGATGGTCGCTGAGGTGGCCGCGCAACTGGGCATCGATGAGGCGGTTGGCGGCCTGCGCCCCGACGACAAGCTGGCCCGCCTGCGCGCCTTGCAGGCCGCAGGACGCAAGGTGTTGATGCTCGGTGATGGGGTCAATGACGTGCCCGTGCTGGCTGCAGCGGACATCAGCATTGCCATGGGCTCGGCTACTGACCTGGCAAAAACCAGCGCCGATGCGGTGCTGTTGTCCAACCGCCTGCAAGCGCTGGCCCAGGCGCTGCTGCTGGCACGCCGCACGCGGCGGATAATCGTCGAGAACCTGGCCTGGGCAACCTTGTACAATGGCCTGATGTTGCCGTTCGCGGCGCTGGGCTGGATCACCCCCGTGTGGGCCGCCATCGGCATGTCGGTCAGCTCGCTGGTGGTGGTGCTCAATGCCCTGCGCCTGACCCGCCTGCCCGACCCCGCGCCCGCCAGCACCGCCCGCGTCGAGGCGGGTGCCGGCGCGACCATCCTTCACTGAGCGATACCGCCATGCCTGCGCTGTACATCATGATTCCCGCAGCCCTGCTGATCGTTGGCTTGGCCATCTACATCTTCTTCTGGGCCGTCGACAGCGGCCAGTACGACGACCTCGACAGCCCGGCGCACAGCATCCTCTTCGATGACCAGGACCCAGGTCATCAAGCGGCGGTCAAGCATGAGACCAAGCCCGCGGATGAGGACACCCCGCCCCGTGGCTGAGCTGCTGCCCCTGCTGGGCTCGGCCCTGGTGCTCGGCCTGCTTGGCGGCGGCCACTGCCTGGGCATGTGCGGCGGCCTGATGGGCGCGCTGACCCTGGCCATCCCGGCAGAACAACGCGGCCGCCGGCTGCGCTTGTTGCTGGCCTACAACCTCGGCCGGGGGCTCAGCTATGCCAGCGCCGGCCTGCTGCTGGGCATGGCCGGCTGGGCCGTGGCCAGCAGCCCGGCAGCCCAGGTGTTGCGGGTAATCGCGGCGTTGCTGTTGATCGCCATGGGCCTGTACCTGGCGGGTTGGTGGAGCGGGCTGACCCGCATCGAAGCACTCGGCCGTGGCCTGTGGCGGCATATTCAACCGCTGGCAACTCGCTTGTTGCCGGTGTCGAGTTTGCCGCGGGCGCTGCTGCTCGGTGCACTGTGGGGCTGGCTGCCGTGCGGGCTGGTCTACAGCACCCTGCTGTGGGCAGCGAGCCAGGGCAATGCCGGCTACAGCGCGGCGCTGATGCTGGCATTCGGCCTCGGCACCTGGCCGGTCCTGCTCGCCACCGGGCTGGCCGCCGAGCGGGTCAATCGGCTGCTGCGCAAACGCAGTGTGCGCGTGGCCGGTGGCCTGCTGGTGATCGTGTTTGGCCTGTGGACCCTGCCCGGCCCGCACCAGCACTGGCTGATGGGCCACTGAGGGCGCCTCGCGAGGCGCGTTGATACAAATCAAAACAGATTCCTACAGACGCCCATAGACTTCGGACACTGCTGCTCCTATCCGGGGACTATTCCACATGCTCGACGAACTTCGTTGGGACGCCGACCTTATCCGCCGTTACGACCTGGCCGGCCCTCGCTACACCTCCTACCCAACCGCTCTGCAACTGCACAGCGAAGTGGGTTCGTTCGACCTGCTGCATGCCCTGCGCGAGAGCCGCCGCGCGGTACGGCCGCTGTCGCTGTATGTGCACGTGCCGTTCTGCGCCAACATCTGCTACTACTGCGCGTGCAACAAGGTCATCACCAAGGACCGCGCCCGCGCCCTGCCCTACCTGCAGCGCCTGCAACAGGAAATCCAGCTGATCGCCTGTCATCTGGAACCTAAACAACGTGTTGAACAGCTGCACTTTGGTGGCGGCACGCCGACCTTCCTCAGCCATGTCGAATTGCGTCAGCTGATGGCGAGCCTGCGCGAGCACTTCAACCTGCTCGACGACGACTCCGGCGACTACGGTATCGAGCTTGACCCGCGGGAAGCCGACTGGTCGACCATGGGCCTGCTGCGCGAACTGGGCTTCAACCGGGTCAGCCTCGGTGTGCAAGACCTTGACCCAGTGGTGCAGCGTGCGGTCAACCGCCTGCAGAGTCTCGAGCAGACCCGCACCCTGATCGAGGCGGCGCGTACCTTGCAGTTCCGCTCGGTCAACCTGGACTTGATCTACGGCCTGCCCAAGCAGACCCCGGAGGGCTTTGCCCGCACCGTCGACGAAGTGATCCGACTGCAGCCCGACCGCCTTTCGGTGTTCAACTACGCGCACCTACCAGAGCGCTTCATGCCCCAGCGGCGTATCGACAGCAACGACCTGCCGGCCCCGGCAGCCAAGCTGGAAATGCTCCACGCCACCATCGAGCAACTGACCGCAGCGGGTTACCGCTACATCGGCATGGACCACTTTGCCCTGCCCGACGACGAGCTGGCCATCGCCCAGGAAGAAGGCACCCTGCAGCGCAACTTCCAGGGCTACACCACCCACGGTCATTGCGACCTGATCGGCCTCGGCGTGTCGGCCATCAGCCAGATCGGCGACCTGTACTGCCAGAACAGCAGCGACCTGAACACCTACAAGGAGCTCCTCTCCAACGCACAACTGGCAACCCAGCGCGGGCTGCTGTGCAACCAGGATGATCGCCTGCGCCGGGCGGTGATTCAGCAATTGATCTGCCACTTCGAGCTGGACTTCGAGCAGATCGAACGCACTTTCATGATCGATTTTCGTGGTTACTTCAATGAGCTGTGGCCGCAACTGCAGGCGATGCACCGCGACGGTCTGATCCGTCTCGACAGCAAGGGCATCAAGGTCCTGCCGGCCGGGCGCCTGTTGGTCCGCTCGGTATGCATGGTGTTCGATGCCTACCTGGCGCAACACAATCGCCAGCGTTTCTCGCGGGTGATCTGACGCGACCAAGCAGCGCATGGACTTCCCTGTGGGGCAGGCACATCATTGGCTGAGGACGGGCTGCGCGACACCACGCTGCAGCCCCGCCAGCCTGCACAAAAAAAGTGCAGGCTGGCCCTCAAGCCATGCCGTCGGTTATCCTTACGGCTTATGTGTGATTTCCCACAAGGATCGATCGAAATGTCCGAGCCAGTAAAACTGCGCACACACAACCAGGCCCACTGCAAGGATTGCAGCCTGGCCCCGTTGTGCCTGCCACTGTCCCTTAACCTTGAGGACATGGATGCGCTGGATGAAATCGTCAAACGCGGCCGCCCGCTGAAAAAGGGGGAATTCCTGTTCCGCCAGGGCGACGATTTTGGCTCGGTCTATGCGGTTCGCTCCGGTGCCCTGAAGACCTTCAGCCTGAGCGACAGCGGCGAGGAGCAGATCACCGGCTTCCACCTGCCGAGCGAGCTGGTCGGCCTGTCGGGCATGGACACCGAGGCCTACCCGGTATCGGCCCAGGCCCAGGAAACCACCTCGGTATGCGAGATCCCCTTCGAGCGCCTCGACGAACTGTCGGTGCAACTGCCGCAACTGCGCCGCCAGCTGATGCGAGTGATGAGTCGGGAGATTCGCGACGACCAGCAAATGATGCTGCTGCTGTCGAAAAAAACCGCTGACGAGCGCATCGCCACCTTCCTGGTCAACCTGTCGGCGCGCTTCCGCGCACGCGGTTATTCGGCCAACCAGTTCCGTCTGAGCATGTCGCGCAACGAGATCGGCAACTACCTGGGCCTGGCTGTGGAAACCGTGTCGCGGGTGTTCACGCGCTTCCAGCAAAACGGCCTGATCACGGCCGAGGGCAAGGAAGTGCATATCCTCGACCCGATCCAGCTGTGCGCACTGGCCGGCGGCGCTATCGACGCCTGAGCCAGTTGACGGGGTATACTTGCGGCCAGATTTCTCAGGATACCCCTCATGTACAGCGACACTTTCGACCTCAAAGCCCTGATCCGCCCGGTAGTGGACTTCCCCAAGCCGGGTGTGATCTTCCGTGACATCACCCCGTTGTTCCAGTCGCCGCGCGGCCTGCGCTATGTGGCCGACCGGTTCATCGAGCGCTATGTCGAGGCCGAATTCAGCCATATCGGTGCCATGGATGCGCGCGGTTTTCTGATCGGGTCGATCATTGCCCACCAGTTGAACAAGCCGCTGATCCTGTTTCGCAAACAGGGCAAGCTGCCGGCGCATGTGCTGTCCGAGGGCTATCAGACCGAGTACGGCGAGGCGTTTCTTGAAGTGCACGCGGACAGCCTGTGTGAAGGCGACTCGGTGCTGATCTTCGATGACCTGATTGCCACCGGCGGCACCTTGCTGGCAGCAGCTAACCTGGTCCGGCGCACCGGCGCGCAAGTATTCGAAGCGGCGGCGATCATCGACCTGCCGGAGCTGGAAGGCTCGCAACGGCTGCAGGACGCAGGCGTGCCGACCTTCTGCCTGACCGAGTTTTCCCTGAGCGAATACTAGGGGGTGCCTTATCTACGCTGGCCGCTGGCGGCCAGCGCATCTCCCCGTGTAGGTCAGCCTGTGGAGATCAACGCCCGCCTGGCGAGACGATGATCTTCACATTCTGCTCCTTGTTGTTGACCAACTCCTCAAAGCCCAACTCGACGATCTGCTCCAGGCCAATGCGCCCGGTCACCAGTGGCTGAATGTTCAGGCGGCCATCGTTGATGAAGGCGATCACATCGGCAAACTCGCCGTTGTAGGCCAAGGCACCCAATACCTGTTTCTCGGTCGAGACCAGATCGAAGAAGTTGAACAGGCTCGGCTCCTCGAAAATCCCCACCAGTACGCACTTGCCGGCTTTGCGAATCGCATCGACGGCCAGCTTGGCGGTGTTCTTGTTGCCGATGCATTCGAAGCTGACATCAGCACCCAGCCCGCCGGTGAGCGCGCGGATTTCAGCCAGCGCGTCGCACTGGCTCGGGTCGAGCACGGCACTGGCGCCGACCTCAAGGGCCTTGGCCTTGCGCGCCGAGGACATCTCCAGGGCGATGACCTGAGCCGCACCTGCGGCCTTGGCGCACATGATGGTGCACAGGCCGATGGTGCCAGCCCCGACTACCACCACGTTCTGCCCAAGCAGGCTGCCGGCCTTTTTCACCGCATGCATGCCCACCGCCAGCGGCTCGATCAGCGCGCCGGCTTCGCGCGGGAATCCTTCGGGCAGGCGGTAGAGCAGATTGGCCGGGACGTTCACTCGCTCGGCGAACGCACCGTTGTTCATCAGCCCGGTAAAGGCCAGTTTTTCACAGATGTTGTACAAGCCATGGGTGCAGTAATAGCAGGTGCCGCAGTGCTGGCAGGCATCGGCAGCAACCGGATCGCCAACGGCGTAGCCGCTGACGCCCTCGCCGAGCTTGGCGATCTCACCGCAGAATTCGTGGCCTAGAATGCACTGGCCCTGAATACCGGTCAGCGGGTGCGGTGCTTCGACCGGGATAAATACCGGCCCGGCCACGTACTCGTGCAGGTCCGAGCCGCAGATACCGCACCAGTCGACCTTGATCTGCACCCAGCCCGGCGGTGGGTCTGCCGGCAGCGGTACCTGTTCGACGCGAATGTCATTGCGCCCATGCCAGACGGCGGCGCGCATATGGGAGTGGCTGAGGTCGTTCATTGTTGTTTTCTCCAGGCTCGCGGGATCAGTGCTTGCGGACAAAGTCCTGCAGCAGCTGGTTGATCTGCTCGGCAGCTTCCATCTGCACCATATGGCCAACCCCTGGCAGCACCACCGCTTCGGCCTCAACGCCTTGGGCATGGCTGGCCGGGATGATCGCGTCTTCGCTGCCCCACAGCACCAGGGTCGGCTGTTGGGCGATCACGCCGCGCAGGTCATGGCGTTGCTGGTCGCCATCGGCAATCGCTGCGGCCAACAAACGCAGGGCAGCGTCGACGCCTTCGATGCGCTTGAACTTGAGCATGTCCTCGAGCATCTGCCGGTTGACCATGCCCTGGTCGGCAAACAGTTGGCTCATGGCTGGTTTCAAGCCATTGCGATTGGCCGCTTCGACAAAACCGCGCAGGTAGTCGCCATTGATCTCCCGGCCCAGACCAGCGCTGGCGATCAAGCTCAGGCTGGCCACCCGCTGCGGCGCCAGGCGGGCCAGATTCAAGCACACTGCGCCGCCCATGGAATGCCCGGCCAGGTGCGCGCGGGTGATATCAAGGTGGTCGAGCAAGGCCAACACGGCGCCGCCGAGCTCGTCAAGGTCACCATGCTCAAGGGTCTTTGCCGACTCGCCGTGACCGGGCAGGTCCAGCGCAATCACCCGCCGCTCGGCGGCCAGGGCCGGGTGGTTGAACAGCCAGTTGTTGAGGTCGCCGCCAAAGCCGTGCACCAGTACCAGCGGTGTACCGCCCTCGCCCAGTTCGAACCAGCGCAGCAGGCGCCCGCCGACCTCGGCTTTCTGCGGTGCCGGGCCTTGCGCCTGCTCACTGGCAGCGCTGGCGACGAACTCGGCCTGGAAGCGCTCGACCACCGCGTCGATCTCGGCCTCATCGGCCTCGCCGTCGACCAGCACGGCGAGCAATGCGCCGACTGCCAGGGTTTCGTCCGGCTGGGCGACCTGTCGGCGCAACACGCCGCTGAACGGCGCCTCGACGCTGCTGCTGATCTTGTCGGTCTCGACATCCAGCACTTCGTCGCCCTTGTTGATCTGCTCGCCTTCCTGCTTGAGCCAGGCGTCGACTCGGCCCTCGGTCATCGACAGGCCCCACTTGGGCATGGTCAGGGTATGGATCTGGCTCATGCAGCACTCCTTGAGGCGTCCATGACTTTGCGCACGGCGGCTTCAATCTTCGCCGCATCGGGGATGTACAGGTCTTCGAGGGCATCGGAGAACGGCACTGGCGTGTGCGGCGCGGTAACCATCTCGATCGGCCCCTTGAGCGCGGCAAAGGCCTTTTGCGCGACCAACGCGCTGATGTCGGTGGCCAGCGAGCAACGCGGGTTGGCTTCGTCGATCACCACCAGCCGGCCGGTTTTCTCCACGCTTTCAAGGATGCTGTCCTCGTCCAGCGGGCTGGTGGTGCGCAGGTCGAGCACCTCGCAGTCGATGCCCTGGCGGGCCAGGTTGTTGGCAGCTTCCATGGCCAGATGGACCATGCGCCCGTAGGTCACCAGGGTGATGTCGTCGCCGTCGCGCAGGTAATTGGCCTCGCCGAACGGTACGGTGTAGAGCTCTTCGGGTACGTCGCCCTGCATGCTGTAGAGCAGCTTGTGCTCGCAGAAGATCACCGGGTCGTTGTCACGGATGGCCTGGATCAGCAGGCCCTTGGCGTCATACGGTGACGACGGGCAGACCACCTTCAGGCCCGGGATATGCGTCCACAGCGAGGTGAGCATCTGCGAGTGCTGGGCCGCTGCGCGCAGGCCGGCGCCGACCATGGTGCGCATCACCAGCGGTGTCACCGCCTTGCCGCCGAACATGTAGCGAAACTTCGCCGCCTGGTTGAGGATCTGGTCCAGGCAGCAGCCGGCAAAGTCGACGAACATCAGTTCGCAGACTGGGCGCAGGCCTTGGGTGGCAGCACCGACGGCGGCACCGACGTAGCCGATTTCAGACAGCGGCGCATCCAGCACCCGCCCCGGAAACTGATGATAAAGGCCCTTGGTCACGCCAAGCACGCCACCCCAGGCGTCCTGCTCACCCGGCGCACCGGCGCCGCCGGCGACGTCTTCGCCAATGATGAACACAGTGCTGTCGCGGCGCATTTCCTGGGCCAGGGCCTCGTTGATGGCCTGCTGGTAACTGATCTTTCTTGCCATGGTGATTGTCCTGTCGTTGTTATTGTCGGGGGCTCACGGGTAGCTGACGTAAACGTCGCTGAGCAGATCGGCGGGCTGTGGTTTGGGGTCGGCCTTGGCGCGGCGTACGGCGTCCTCGATCAGGTCGTCGACGCGGCCATCGATGGCGTCCAGTTGCGCGGCGCTGAGCAGGCCGGCACGGGTGGTCTTGTTGCGAAACTGCAGTAGGCAGTCGCGGGTTTCGCGCAGGTTCTTGACCTCGTCGGGGGCGCGGTAGGTTTGTGCGTCGCCCTCGAAGTGGCCGTAGTAGCGGGTCAGCTTGACCTCGATCAGCGACGGCCCCTGGCCGCTGCGCGCACGCTCGACGGCGGCGCCTGCGGCTTCGTGCACGGCAAAGAAGTCGTAGCCGTCGATCGTCACCCCGGGCATGCCGAAGCCGGCGGCGCGGTCGGCAATATGGTCGCAGGCCACCGACCATTTCGACGCGGTGGCTTCGGCGTAGCCGTTGTTCTCGGCGACGAAGATGCACGCCAGGTTCATCACCGAGGCCATGTTCATGGCTTCGAACACCGCGCCTTCGTTGGAGGCGCCGTCGCCGAAGAACACCACCGAGACGTCATCGCGGCCCTTGAGCTTGGCTGCCAGCGCCGAGCCGGCCACCAGCGGCGCGCCGGCACCGACGATGCCGTTGGCGCCGAGCATGCCCTTGGACAGGTCGGCGATGTGCATCGAACCGCCCTTGCCGCCGCAGACGCCGGTCTTCTTGCCGTAGATCTCGGCCATCATCCCGTACACATCGACGCCCTTGGCGATGCAGTGGCCATGGCCGCGGTGGTTGGAAGCGATGCAATCGGAATCGCGCAGGTGCGCCATGACCCCGGCCGCCGAGGCTTCTTCGCCGGCATACAGGTGGACGAAACCGGGGATCTCGCCGGTGGCAAACTCGACATGCAGGCGCTCTTCGAAGGCGCGAATGGTGCGCATGACTTCATAGGCATGCAGCAACTGCTCGGAGCTGAGTTGGGTGGACATCTTGTTGTTCTCCAGGGTTGTCTCAACGCAGGGTTGCAGGGGTGTGCCGCTGGTCGCGGGGGACGACCAGCAGATGGTGGCGGGCGGCATGCGCCAGCACCGCCTCGACATCGACCGAAAGTGGGCCGTGCAGGTCGAGGGTGATGGTTGGGGTGTCTTGCTCGGCAAACTCGATTTCACGCTCGCCATCCAGCGCCAGGGTGCCGCTGCGCAGGCTCAGCGGATACGCCACGCCCGGCTGCAGCGGGCCACTGGCGGTCACCCCACAGCCTTGCAACAGGCCGGGCGCGAGCGGCGCCAGCAAGACCTGTGTGGCGCTGGTATCGAGGCGCACCCAGGCGCCCTGCTCGGCCTGACGTGAAACCGGGCACCACAGCCCGCAGATGGCCGACAGGCCGATGGCGTGTGGCTCGGCAAAGCAGGCGAACACTTCTGCCAGGTCTTCGCTGCGGCTCAAGGCGCGGGCGCCGACAAAACGTTGAGGTGAAACCGCGACCTCGACCAACGCCCATTCGCACAGCTGCTGTTGCGGCACCCGCACCAGCAGCCGCTTGTTGCGGCGCAGGCCGATGGCTGCTGGGATCTGCCCGCTGGCCAGCAGGCCACCGGCGAGGCCCGCGCTGGTCGCTTCGCGCAGTTCAGGGAAGGCGTTGTTGGTGCCGGTCGACAAGGTCAGCAACGGCGTATCGCCGGCTTCGGCGGCGACCGCCTTGTGCGTGCCGTCGCCGCCCAGCACAGCGATCATCGCCACGCCCTGCTCGACCATCTGGCGAGCCGCGAGGCGGGTGTCGGCGACGGTTTGCGTCAGAGGCAGATCGAGCATCTGCAACGCCGGCCAGCGCTGCTCACGGGCCATCGGGCCAGTGCTGGCCTTGAGCACCGCGGCGGCGATGCCGGTCATATCGGTTGGCAGCAGCACCTGGGCAATGCCGGTGGCGCCAAATGCGGCGAGCAGGCGCTGGATCGCCGAGGCTTTGTCGGTGCTGGAATACAAACCGGCATTGGCCGTCAGGCGGCGCAGGTCGCGACCGGAGGCAGGGTTAGCAATGATCCCGATGATCGGGCCGGGCTGGCGCATGGCGCACCTCGTTTTATTGTTTGAGGAGAGCCAGAGCAAGCCCGGTGCCAGCTTTTGATCTGAACGCTGCAAACCCTGTGGCAGAGCGGTTTCAGCTATTGTCCAGCGCACATTGGCGGCTTGCCGGCGAGACGCCGGGTGCCGCGCCAGCAGCGCCGACCGCGAGACGCTGAGACGCCGCGTCTCAGCCGCGCCGCCAATCAAGCAGCGCTTGTCGCGGCTTTCGCACGGGTGCTTAATGGCTCGATAAAGACAAGAACGAGAGACCCGGAGGCCCGAATGCTCGCCGCGAACTCCAGAGCCCATGTCGACTGCGTCAGCCGCGTGCTGAAAAACGCCGAACGCCAGCCACAGGTGCCGGTACCCGCGCTGATCCTCGATTCGTGGCGGCGCTCGATGGAGCTGCATCACCTCGACCCTGGCTCGCAGCAGGGTCCACGCATCCTTTCGCCAAACCTGCTCAACGAATGCCGCGAGCGCGCCGAGCTGTTTCTGCGCATCGCCAGCGACGCCGTGGCGCGCCTGCACGCCCAAGTGCGCGGCGCCGACTACTGCGTGCTGCTGACCGACGGCCAGGGCCGCACCATCGACTACCGGGTCGACAGCAGCATCCGCACTGACTGCCGCAAGGCCGGCCTGTATCTGGGCACCTGCTGGTCGGAAGTGGAAGAAGGCACCTGCGGCGTGGCGGCGGTGCTGACCAGCAAGGCGCCGGTGACCGTGCACAAGCGCGATCACTATCGCGCTGCATTCATCGGCCTGACCTGTACCGCAGCGCCGGTGTTCGACCCGCTGGGCGAACTGCTGGGGGTGGTCGACGTGTCCGCGCTGAAGTCGCCGGATGATCGGCGCAGCCAGCACCTGATTCGCCAGCTGGTCGAGCAGACCGCTCGCGAGATTGAAAACGCCTTCTTCATGCACAGCAGCCAGGGCCACTGGGTGATGCGCGCCCACGGCACCCCCGGTTATGTCGAAAGCCAGCCCGATTACCTGCTCGCCTGGGATGCCGAAGGCCGCCTGCAAGCGCTCAACAGCCTCGCCCGCGAGCATCTGCTGGCACGCAACGGGCGCCTGCCGCAACACATCGGCGAGCTGTTCGACCTTGAGCAACTGCGCCGCGCCAGCGAGGCCAGCGCCCAGCGCCTGCCAGGTTTTGCCTTGTATGGGCGAGTCAGCGCGCCACAGCGGCGCAGCACGCCATCAGTGCCCACGGCGCCAGCCCAAGACGCGCGCATCAGCCAGCACCTGCGCCTGGCCACGCGGGTCAAGGACTGCAACCTGGCGGTGCTGGTGCAAGGTGAAACCGGGGTCGGCAAGGAAGTTTTTGCCCGCCAGCTGCACCAGCTCAGCCAGCGCGCAGCAGGGCCGTTTGTCACGCTCAATTGCGCGGCGATCCCGGAGTCGCTGATCGAAAGCGAGCTGTTCGGCTATGTTGCCGGAGCGTTTACCGGCGCCTCCAGCAAAGGCATGCAGGGCCTGCTCCAGCAAGCCGATGGCGGCACGCTGTTTCTCGACGAGATCGGCGACATGCCGCTAAGCCTGCAAACCCGGCTGCTACGGGTGCTGGCCGAGGGCGAGGTGGCGCCGCTGGGTGCGGCCCGGCGCGAGCGCGTCGATATCCAGGTGATCTGCGCCACTCACCGTGACCTGGCAACGATGGTCAGCGACGGGCGCTTTCGCGAGGACCTTTACTTCCGCCTGGCCAACGCCCGCTTCGAACTGCCGCCGCTGCGCGAGCGCGATGACCGCCTGAGCCTGATCCACCGCCTGCTGGCCGAGGAGGCGCAGGCTTGCGGGGTTGAGGTGCTACTCACCGATGCGGCGCTGGAAGCGCTGTTGAGCTACCGCTGGCCGGGCAACCTCAGGCAGCTGCGCCAGGTGCTGCGCTATGCCTGCGCGGTGTGTGATGGTGGCCAGTTGCGCCTGGAGGATCTACCGCAAGAGTTGCGCGGCGCCGCTCAGGACGCGCCGGCGCTGACCAGCGTCTCCAGCCCGGCCCGGCAGATGATTCTCGATGCGCTGATTCGTCATCGCTGGAAACCGGCGGATGCAGCTCAGGCGCTGGGCATTTCCCGGGCAACCTTGTATCGGCGCGTGCACGAGCACCGGATTGAAATGCCGCGGATGAAGTAACCGGCTGGGGACAGCCAGTTAAAGCGCAATCGGTCGGCGCCCGGCAAAGGCATGGGCCAGGGTGCCGCCGTCGACCAGCTCCAGCTCGCCACCGAGCGGCACGCCGTGAGCGATGCGCGAGGCAACCAGGCCCTGCTCGTGCAGCAACTGGGCGATGTAGTGCGCGGTCGCCTCACCTTCCACGGTCGGGTTAGTGGCGAGGATCACTTCGGTGAAGCTGCCCTGCTCGGCGATGCGCGCCATCAGCTGCGGGATGCCGATAGCCTCAGGCCCGAGGCCATCGAGCGGCGACAGGTGCCCCTTGAGTACGAAGTAGCGACCGCGGAAACCAGTCTGCTCCACGGCATACACATCCATCGGCCCCTCGACCACGCACAGCTGGGTGTCGTCGCGGCGCACATCGGCGCACTGCGGGCACAGCTCCTGTTCGGTCAAGGTGCGGCACTGGCGGCAGTGGCCGACCCCTTCCATCGCCTGGGTCAGGCTCTGCGCCAGGCGCAGGCCGCCGCTGCGGTCACGCTCGAGCAACTGCAGGGCCATGCGCTGGGCAGTTTTCTGGCCGACACCGGGCAGGATGCGCAGCGAGTCGATCAGTTGGCGGATCAGTGGGCTGAAGCTCATCGGAGAGGCCTGACAATACAAATTAAGAGGCGGTTTATACCGGCCACGGCAGGCAGCGTCAAATCAGCTACAGCTGATACCGACAAGGCCTACCTGTGTTGTGGTTGACCCCCGACCGCGCCTGCGGGTTCGGTCGGCTGCGGTTACTGGCCAGGGTTTACCCAGCGCAAAAAAAAAACGCCCGATCAACGGGCGTTTTGTCCTGCAGGAAAGCCAACGCCTTAGAACGGCATCTTGAAGCCCGGCGGCAGTTGCATGCCAGCGGTCATGCCGCCCATCTTGTCCTGGCTGTTCTGCTCGACCTTGCGCACGGCGTCGTTGACGGCGGCAGCGATCAGGTCTTCGAGGACTTCCTTGTCTTCCTGCATCAGGCTGTCGTCGAGGCTGATGCGCTTGACGTCATGACGGCCGGTCATGACCACGCTGACCAGGCCGGCGCCGGACTGACCAGTGACTTCGGCGCTGGCCAGCTCTTCCTGCATCTTGGCCATTTTTTCCTGCATTTGCTGAGCCTGCTTCATCAGGCCTGCCATGCCACCTTTCATCATGGGGGTATACCTCGATTGGTTCATATGATGCGGCCTGGCGCAGTGCCGGCCGCATGGATATCGGTTTATTGCCCCTGGCTGACCAGAGGCTCTACGGGCTCAATAGTATCCTGCCGCACGGTCGCGCCAAACTGGCGGATCATCTGCTGGATGAGCGGATCCTGCTCGATCGACACTTCGGCATCGTGCTGACGCTCGGAACGCTTGCGCGCTGCGGCCTGGGCCGGGGTTTCCTGCTCAGGGCGAATCAGCTCGATGCTCAGCTGCAGGGTGCGCCCGAGGTGCTGGTTGAGCGCGTCGTTCAAGCGCCGCTGCTGGGTCGAGTTGAACAGCGCGCCCTGCGCCGGGTCAAGGTGCAGCAGCCAGTTGTCGCCGTCGACGGCAATTAACGTACAGTTTGCGGCGATGTTGCCTGTCATCCCCGATACAGGCAACTGTGGGCATAATTCCAACCATTGCAGGGCCAGCCCAGTTGCCGGCTTGGAGGCTGGCAGCGGCTCGGGCGGCGGCGCCTGCTGGTCTTCCTGAACGTGCTCGGCGAGTTCGTCGAGGTAGCTGAAACCAACCGGGTCGGCCTCGCCGGCATAGTAGTCCTCGTCCAGCGGCGGCTCGTCGTCACGTTCCATACCGACGCCATCGTAGGCAGCCGGGTCGAACGGCGGCGCGTCGTCACGTGACGGCGCGTGCTGTGCTTCGGGTTGCGGCTCGGGCTTGGCTGGCGGCTCAGGCACAGGTGGCTTCGGCGGAGCGACAGGCGCTGCCTGCTCTTCCCATGGCAGGTCGATGGCTTGCTCGGCAACTGGCGCTAGCGCAGCAGGTTCTGGTTCTGGCTCTGGTTCCGCAACAGGCTCCGCGACTACTGGTTCGGCAACCGCTGGGGCCACCGGCGCAGCCGGGGCCGGCACCTCAGCAACCGCGCTGACGGGCGCTGCCACCGCTTTTGCTGAATCAGCTGTGGCCTGGCTGATCCCCACTGGCTTTAGCTGCGGTCTCGGCGCGTCATCGTTGTCCGCCGGGCGGAATGCCAACATGCGCAGCAGGACCATTTCGAAACCGCCGCGCGGGTCTGGTGCCAGCGGCAAGTCGCGCCGGCCGATCAAACCCATCTGATAGTAGAACTGCACGTCCTCGGCAGGCAGCGCCGACGCCAGCGCCAGGACTCGATCACGGTCGCCCTGACCATTGTCGACCGCCTCGGGCAGCGCCTGGGCGATGGCCACGCGGTGCAGCACGTTGAGCATCTCGGCGAGCACGCCGGACCAGTCCGGGCCTTGCTCGGCCAAATCGCGCACCGCCTCCAGCAGCGCTCGCGCATCGCCTTCGAGCAACGCCTGCAACACGCCATACACCTGGCCGTGGTCAAGGGTGCCGAGCATCGCCCGCACATCGGCGGCCAGTACCTGGCCTTCGCCAAAGGCGATGGCCTGATCGGTCAGGCTCATGGCGTCGCGCATCGAGCCATCGGCAGCGCGCCCGAGCAGCCACAGTGCGTCATTCTCGAACGGCACGCTCTCGGCAGTCAGCACGTGACTCAGGTGCTCTACTACCCGCTCCGGGCTCATGTTCTTCAACGAGAACTGCAAGCAGCGCGAGAGGATGGTGGCCGGCAGCTTTTGCGGGTCGGTGGTGGCGAGGATGAACTTGACGTAGGGCGGCGGCTCTTCCAGCGTCTTCAGCAAGGCGTTGAACGAGTGCGTCGAGAGCATATGCACTTCGTCGATCAGGTAGACCTTGAAGCGGCCACGGCTCGGTGCGTACTGCACATTGTCGAGCAGCTCGCGGGTGTCTTCGACCTTGGTTCGGCTGGCAGCGTCGATCTCGATCAGGTCGACAAAGCGCCCCTCGTCGATCTCCCGGCACACCGAGCAGGTGCCACAGGGCGTCGAGGTGATGCCGGTTTCGCAGTTCAGGCACTTGGCGATGATCCGCGCGATGGTGGTCTTGCCGACCCCGCGGGTACCGGTAAACAGGTAGGCGTGATGCAGCCGCTGGTTGTCCAGCGCATTGATCAATGCCTTGAGCACATGGGTCTGGCCGATCATTTCGCGGAACGAGCGCGGACGCCACTTACGTGCAAGAACCTGATAACTCATCAAAAACCATCGCAAACTGAACCAGCGGAAGATCGCTAATGCTAGCGGAGCGGGGCCGAAATTGCACCCGGCCAATCTCGTCTACGCTAAGCCATGCACGGTTCGACGCAGATCAAGGAGGAATACACGTGCGCCGACTACTGGCCAGCCTGCTGTTATGCGCCACGCCCAGCTGGGCCGAGCAACCGGTGCTGCGCTTCGCCATTGCCGAGAGCTGGAGCATGCCGCTGATCCGCATCGAGCAGGGTCAGCCGGTCGAAGGCATTCTTTATGACTTGATGCAGTCTGCCGCGCGCGAAGCCGGGGTGCGGCCTGAGTACCACGTGTTGGCCCGCCTGCGCATGCAGCAAGCCATGGAGGACGGCGATGTCGACGTGCGCTGCCACCTCGCAACCAACTGGTTGATCGAGCGCCCAGGCGAGTACATCTGGAGCGTGCCGCTGATGGTCCAGCGCGATCTGCTGGTAAGCCGCGCCGGCCTGCTCGATCCCGTGGATGCCTCGCGCCTGCCGGCTCAAGCCATTGGTACGGTCCTCGGCTATAGCTACCCAACCCTGCAACCCCTGTTCAGCCGAGGACAATTGCACCGCGAAGACAGCCGTAGCCAACAACTGGCCCTGCAGAAACTACAGGCCGGGCGCTACCAGTACGCAGTGAGCAATGAGTTATCGCTGCAGTGGTTCAACCGCCAACTGCCAGCCGAAGCGCAATTGCAGAGCCGCGCGCTGCTGGATGAGCAAAACCTCGGTTGCGTGGTCCGCAGCGACCCGTCGCGCCCGACCCAGGCGCTGCTCAGGGCGCTGGTGCGGATCAAGCAGTCCGGCGAGATGGAACGCATTGTCCAGCGCTACGCCGCGCCCACTTCGCCAGCGCCGATGGTGATCGGCTCACACCAGTGACAGCAGCAACGCCGTGGCATACAAGCCGCTGCCGAACACCAGGTGCGTGGCCATACTGCGCAGGCTGTTGCGCAGCGGCGCTGGCGTCTTGCTGGCAAACCAGCCCGCCCCCATCGCCGGCTCTAGAATGCACAGCGGCGCCAAAACGGTACACAGCCCAAAGGTCAGCGCTGGCAGCAGCGTCGGCGCGTGCAGCCAATCGGCCCCTTGCAGTGCCAGCAACGCGGCGGCGAAGAACAGGCCAATCGCGTAATGCAACGCCCAGCCCAACACCCGCTCGTGCCTGATCGGCTCCGCCTTGGCGATAGCTGCATGGTGCACCCTGCCCCGCAGCAGGTGCCCCGCCCAGCGCCCGAGCATGGCGTAGTTCAGCGTTGTCACCCCCAGGCGGCGCAGCACCATCGCCCACGCATCCATCACCAACGTGGCGCCGATGCCGACCACCAGCGTGGAAATCAATAAAACCGTAACGCCCATGAATACACCCTCGCAGATTGACGAAAAACCCCAATGCCGCGCAGCATAGAAGTTGAAGTCAACTTCAAGTCAAGGGAGCAATCATGGACATCGCCGATGTCGCCAAGCGCACCGGAGTACCCGCCTCGACCCTGCGCTACTACGCCAAGACTGGCTTGCTCGAGTCACTTGGCAGCCCCGGCCAACGTCGCCAGTTTTCCGCAGACGTGGCTGATCGGCTGGCCTTGATCGCGCTGGGCCAAACGGCAGGGTTTTCATTGAGTGAAGTGCGGGCGATGCTGGTAGACCTGCAGGTCGATCGCGACATGCTCAGGGCCAAGGCGGACGAAATCGATGAACAGGTCAAACGCTTGCAGGCCATGAGCAAAGGGCTGCGGCATGCGGCGGCGTGCCCTGAGGACGATCATCTGGCGTGTCCAACGTTTCAGCGGTTGATGAAGGTTGCGGCTGCAGGGGTACGTGTACGCGAGCGGCGCTCGAATAACTGAGGGGAGTTGGGTTGGACAGCGAAGGGAGATGCTGAAGCAGGCGCGTCGAAAGATTTTCCGACCCCTGAAATGGAGGCAGCCCCACCAGCCACACCCCGGCACTCAATGTCCCCGCCTTGGCTGCTTCCTTCCGGATCTGACCAGGTCAACGGGTAATCAATGCGGAGGGACCGATAGGGCCACCATAACGCGACTTGCCATGTGACAAGCCGCGCCATTGTACCGCTCTGGGACGAAGTTACAACCTCTGCATCAAGAAAAAATCATCATTTCTCAATGACTTGACCCGCGAGGCGGTCAGATGTCGATGCCGTGGCCGGCCAAAAAGCCGACAAAGGCGTCTTCATCGAGCACCTTGACCCCGAGTTCGCTGGCTTTGGCCAGCTTCGAGCCGGCGCCGGGGCCGGCGACGACGCAGTGGGTCTTGCCAGAGACCGAACCGGCGACCTTGGCGCCGAGCTGTTCGAGCTTGTCCTTGGCGATGTCGCGGCTCATGCGCTCGAGGCTGCCGGTAAGCACCCAGGTCTGCCCGGCCAGGGGCAGGCCTTCGACCACGCGCTTGTCGCTGGCCCAGTGCATGCCGAACTTCAGCAACTGCGCTTCGATAGCGCGTGCCAGCTGTTGGTTGGCCTCGACCTTGAAGAACTCGCGCACGGCTTCGGCTTGCTTGGCCGCCAGGGCCTGACGCAGGTCGATGCCGTCGGCCTGGATGATCTGCTCGAGGCTGCCGAGCTTGGCCACCAGCTTCTCGGCGCCAGTCGGGCCGACCGAAGCGATGTCGAGCTTGGCGATCAGCCCGGCGAGGGTAGTGCTGGCGGCGAACTCGGGGGCCAGCTCACCCTCCTCCTGCAATTGCATGCCGCTGTCGAGCAACTGCTGGATGACGTCGCGGTTGTGCTGGTCTTCAAAGAAGTTGTGGATCTCGTGGGCGACTTCCAGGCCGATATCGGGCAGGTAGGTGAGCACCTGCGGCAGCGCCTCCTGCACCCGCGCCAGGCTGCCCAGCGAGCGCGCCAGGACCTTGGCGGTCTCTTCGCCGACATCGGGGATGCCGAGGGCGTAGATGAAGCGCGCCAGGTTTGGTCGCTTGCTGTTGTTGATGGCCTCGAGCAGTTTGTTGCTGGAAACCTCGGCAAAGCCTTCGAGGTCGACGATCTGCTCGAAAGTCAGCTTGTACAGGTCAGCCGGCGAGCGGATCAGCCCCTCATCGACCAACTGCTCGACGCTTTTCTCGCCTAGACCATCGATGTCCATGGCGCGGCGCGAGACGTAGTGGATGATCGCCTGCTTCAGCTGCGCGGCGCAGGCCAGGCGGCCAACGCAGCGGTAGACCGCACCTTCACTGGTGGTCTCTTTGCCTTTGCTGCGCTTGATCAACTGGGTACGCTCGACCTGCGAGCCGCACACCGGGCATTCACTCGGCACCGGCACCGGACGGGCGTCAGCCGGGCGGCGCTCGAGCACCACCTGCATGACTTGCGGGATGACGTCGCCAGCGCGACGGATGATCACCGTGTCGCCGATATGCACGCCGAGCCGGGCGACTTCGTCCATGTTGTGCAGGGTGGCATTGGATACGGTGACGCCGGCGACCTTGACCGGCTTCAGGCGCGCGACAGGCGTGACTGCGCCGGTACGACCGACCTGAAACTCGACGTCGAGCACTTCGGTCAGCTCTTCCATGGCCGGGAATTTATGGGCGATCGCCCAGCGCGGCTCGCGTGCACGGAAGCCCAGCTCGCGCTGTGCGGCCAGGCTGTTGACCTTGAACACCACGCCATCGATCTCGTAGGCCAGCTCGTTGCGGCGAGCGCCGATGTCCTGGTAGTAGGCCAGGCATTCTTCAATACCAGCGGCGTGCTTGAGCTCGCGACTGATCGGCATGCCCCAGGTCTTGAGCTTCTCGAGGGTGTCGATGTGGCTGTCGGCGATGCTTTCGGAGGTTTGCCCAACGCCATAGCAGCAGAATTCCAGCGGGCGGCTGGCGGTGATCTTCGAGTCCAGCTGGCGCAGACTGCCCGCGGCGGCGTTGCGCGGGTTGGCGAAGGTCTTGCCGCCAATGGCAGCCTGGCTGGCGTTGAGGCGGTCGAAGCCGGCCTTGCTCATGAACACTTCACCGCGCACTTCAAGCACGGCTGGCCAGCCGCTGCCCTGCAGCTTGAGCGGGATGTTGCGTACGGTGCGCACGTTGCTGCTGATATCTTCGCCGGTGGTGCCGTCGCCACGGGTGGCACCTTGCACCAACTGGCCATCGCGGTACAGCAGGCTGACCGCAAGGCCGTCGAGCTTGGGCTCGCAGCTGTAGTCGACGGCGCCGGGCTGATCGAGGCCGTCGACTACGCGGCGATCAAATTCGCGCAGGTCAGCTTCTTCGAAGGCGTTACCCAGGCTGAGCATGGGCACTTCGTGGCGGATCTGGCTGAAAGCCGCGAGGGCACTGCCGCCGACGCGCTGGGTTGGCGAGTCAGGGGTGACCAGGTGCGGGTGTTCGGCTTCGAGGGCTTTGAGCTCGTTGAACAGGCGGTCGTATTCGGCGTCGGGGATGCTTGGCTCGTCGAGGACGTAGTAGCGGTAGTTGTGCTGGTCGAGTTCGGCGCGCAGCTGATGGATGCGGGTTTCGGCGGTCATGGGGGGGGTCTCTTGCTGGGCACAAGAGCGGCTTTGGGTGGGTTTGGCGGATGGGGGGCCGCTATGCGGCCCTTTCGCGACACAAGGCCGCTCCTACAGGGGACCGCGCATGCCTAAAGAGCGGCGGGGACCGCACTGACCTCAAGGGCAACGGGATCCATGTAGGAGCGGCCTTGTGTCGCGAAAGGGCTGCGCCGCAGCCCCAATCCAGGCACCGCCGCACTCGCCTGCCCCACTCAACCCCAAAGCTGCTCTAGCGCAAAAATCACTGCGGGCAGGATCACTATCGACCCTGCCCGCACAGTTAAATCAACGTTTCTGAGTCAGCGCGCGACGCTCGAACTCAACGATACGCTGGCGATAATGCTCGATGGTCTGCGCCGTCAACACGCTACGCTGGTCATCCTTGAGTTCGCCATCGAGCTCATGGGCCAGCTTGCGCGCAGCAGCGACCATTACGTCGAACGCCTGCTTGGGGTGGCGCGGGCCTGGCAAGCCGAGGAAGAAGCTCACCGCACGGGTGCTGAAATGGTCGATGTCATCCAGGTCAAACACCCCTGGCTTGACCGCGTTGGCCATCGAGAACAGCACTTCGCCGTGACCGGCCATGCTCTCGTGACGGTGGAAGATGTCCATTTCGCCAAAGCGTAGACCGCTCTCGAGAATGTTCTGCAACAGTGCCGGGCCGCGGAAGCCGGTTTCGTCACGGGAGATCACGCTGATCACCAGTACTTCTTCAGCCGGTGGCAGCTCCTTGACGCTGCTGCTGGACGAGCTCGAGGAGAAACCGCTGCTGCGGTTGTTGTCAGTCTCGTAGGCGTTGTCAGGCTCGGCGAACAGGTCGGGCTCACGCGGCTCGGCCGCCAGGCTCAGATCGCCTTGATGCGGCTCGCTGTTGCGCTTGCCGCGCTTGGCGGCCTTGACGGGTTTGGCTTCGCGCTCGCGCTCACGCCCTGCGCTCATCGACGGCAGGTCGGTTTCATCCAGCTCGGGCTCTTTGTGCTGGCCTTCCAGCACGCGTGCCGGGCCGAGCACTTCCGCGCCGCCTTCTTCGTCCGCAACATTGGAGTAGCTGCGATCGAGACGGAATTTCAACTTGCCTTTGCCACCACGCATGCGACGCCAGCCGTCGAAAAGAATACCGGCGATGACAATGATGCCGATGACGATCAGCCACTCGCGCAGACCGATTTCCATTTAATCCCGTGCCTCTATAAAAAATATGCTTGAAAACAAAGGGTTCAAAGCCCTTTAACACGTGGCGCCAACTCTATGTTCTGACAGGCGTTTTACCCACGCAGAATACACGTGACGGTAAAGCTAGCACGACCAAAGGCAACTTTACACCGTCTGTCACACATGACAGGCGTTTTAGCTGCTGAAAACGCCTCAGCGTCGCTTATCAGGCGTCTACCATGGCCATCGCCGCCTCTACATCAACTGCAACAAGACGTGAACAGCCTGGCTCGTGCATCGTCACCCCCATCAGTTGATCGGCCATCTCCATGGCGATCTTGTTGTGGGTGATGTAGATGAACTGCACGGTCTCGCTCATTTCCTTGACCAACCGGGCGTACCGCCCGACGTTGGCATCGTCCAGCGGCGCATCGACTTCGTCGAGCATGCAGAACGGTGCCGGGTTGAGTTTGAAGATAGCGAACACCAGCGCCAGCGCAGTCAGGGCTTTCTCGCCACCCGACAACAAATGGATGGTGCTGTTTTTCTTGCCAGGCGGGCGCGCCATGATTGTCACCCCAGTATCGAGTAAATCTTCGCCCGTCAGTTCCAAGTAAGCGCTGCCACCGCCAAAAACTTTTGGAAAAAGTGCCTGCAAACCGGCATTTATCTGATCAAAGGTATCCTTGAAGCGGGTGCGGGTTTCCTTGTCGATCTTGCGGATGACGTTTTCCAGGGTCTCGAGCGCTTCGACCAGGTCGGCGTCCTGCGCATCCAGATAGCGTTTGCGCTCGGACTGCTGCTCGTACTCTTCGATGGCTGCCAGGTTGATCGCACCCAGGCGCTGAATACGCCCTTCGATTTGTTCGAGCTGCTGTTCGGTGGTCGCTTCGCTGGCCTCGGGATCGAGCGTGGCAAGCACGCCTTGCAGGTCAAAACCGTCGGCCAGCAGTTGTTCCTGCAAGGTGCTGCGGCGCAGGTTCAGGCCTTGCGATTCAAGCCGTGACTGCTCCAGCTGACCGCGCAGCAAAAGCGACTGCTGCTCGGCCTGGGTGCGGCGTTTTTCGGCGTCGCGCAGTTCGCGGTCGGCGTCGTCCATATGCAGCCGGGCCAGGCGCATTTCTTCATCGACGCTCATGCGCCCTTCGAGCAGCTCTTCAAGTTTCAGGCGCAGCTCTTCCTGCGGCGCTTCGCCCTCTTCCAGATTCAGGCTCAACTGCTCCTGGCGCTCGCTCAGGCGCTCGGCTTGCTGCTCCAGCCGCTCCAGCGCCTGCCGGGTGGAATCATGCTGGGCGCGCAGCGAGCCCAGGCGCACGGCCAACTGGTGGGCGTGGTCCTTGTGCTGGCGGGCTTCCTGGCGGATGCGGTCGAGGCTTTCGCGCAGGGTGTCGCGGCGGGCCAGCAATTGTTCGCGCTGCTCGGTGTCCTCGGCCATCAGGTCAAGGGCCTCTTGCAGGATCAGCCGCGCCTCGCCGAGCTGTTCGTGCTCGATGGCGCGCTGCTCACCGAGCTCGCTTAATTCTTCTTCAAGGCGGCGGCGACGCAGCTCAAGCTGCTCGGCGCGGGCGCGACCGGCAGACAAACGCGCCTTGAGCTCCCCGTGCTGACGGTTTTCGTCCTGGCTACGGCGGCGCAGTTGTTCGCGCTGCTCTTCAAGGTCACGCTGTTGCTCGCGCTGGCTGTGCAGGCGCTGCTCGAACTGGTCCAACTGCTCCTGTTGCTGCAGTTGCTGCTCGGCCAGCTGTTCGATCTCCTGCGCGCGGGCGAGCACGCCGCCTTGCGCTTCGCTGCCGCGGCTGACGCGCAGGAAATGCCGGCCCACCCAGTAGCCATCGCGGCTGACCAGGCTTTCGCCAGCCAGCAGACTTGGGCGCTGGCTCAGCGCCTGCTCAAGGGTCTCGACCGGACGCACCTGGCCCAGCCAAGGGCTGAGGTCGGTGCGCCCTTCGACCTTGTCGAGCAAGCTGCCGGGCACCCGAGCGCCCTCGCCGGCCGCCAGCAACAGGCGCAAATCACCTTGTTCCAGCGTGGCAAAGTCCAGCTGGCTGAAGTCGTCGACCAGCACTGCCTGCAAGTCAGCACCCAGCACCGTCTCGACGGCCAGCTCCCAACCTGCCTCGACGCGCAAACCCTCGGCCAGGCGCGGACGCTGTTGCAAACCTTGCTCGCGCAGCCACTCCCCAGCACCGGCAGACGGCTCCAGGGCGGCTTGCTGCAACGCCTCCAGCGACGCCAGCCGGCCGCCCAGACGCTGTTGCTCGGCCTGCAACTGCTGATGGCTCTGGTTGAGCTGCTGCAGTTGCTCACGCACAGCTTCGAGGCGTTCGAGCACGTCCTGCTCGCTGAGCTGCAGTTCTTCCAGCAGCAGCTCACTGCTGGCGACCTGCTCGGTCAACTCGAGCATGGCTGCATCCTGCGGGTCGGCGCTGAGCTGATCACGCTCGTCAGCCAGCTTGCGCTGGCGTTCAGCCAAGCGCTCGAGGCTGGTTTCCAGCTGCTGCAAGCGCGACTGCTGGACTTCGGCCTGGCGCCGCGGCTCCGCTGAGCGGGTATTGAAACTGTCCCACTGCTCCTGCCAGCCGTGCATGCCCAACTCGGCTTCTTCGAGCACGGCAGCCGCTTCTTCGGCTGCGGCGAGGGTCATCTCCTGCTCAGGCTCAAGCTGCTCCAGCTCTTCGCCGAGGGTCGCCAGCAGGGTGCGGTCATGGCCCAGGTGCGACTCGGTCTCCAGCCGTGTGCGCTCGGCTTCCTTGAGATCATCCTGCAACTGGCGCAGGCGCTGCTGGCCGTGCTGAATGCTCTGCTCGACCCGGGCAATGTCACCGGCCACCGAATAGAAGCGGCCCTGGACCTGATTGAAGCGTTCGGACAATTCATGGTGGCCGTCGCGCAGGCGCTCGATGCTGGCATCGGCATTGCGCTGCTCGGCCACCAGCGCCTCGAAGGCTACTTCCTGATCGCCGATGACGGCGCCGCGCTGCTGCACCTTCTGGTCCAGCTCACGCCAGCGCAGGGCCGACAAGCGCGCCTTGAGCAGACGCTCTTCAGCTTTGTACTCGCGATACTTTTCTGCGGCCTGGGCCTGGCGGTGCAAACGCTCGAGCTGGCGCCCGAGCTCATCGCGCAGGTCGGTCAGGCGGGCGAGGTTTTCCTGGGTGCGGCGAATTCGGGTTTCGGTCTCGCGGCGGCGCTCCTTGTACTTGGAGATGCCGGCGGCTTCTTCGATGAAGTTGCGTAGCTCTTCTGGCTTGGCCTCGATCAGCTTGGAGATCATGCCCTGCTCGATGATCGAGTAGCTGCGCGGGCCCAGCCCGGTTCCGAGGAAGATATCGGTAATGTCGCGGCGACGGCATTTGGTGCCGTTGAGGTAGTAGGTATTCTGCGCGTCGCGGGTCACTTTGCGCCGGATCGAGATCTCGGCATAGGCGGCGTACTCGCCGACCAGGGTGTTGTCGCTGTTGTCGAACACCAGTTCGATACTGGCCTGGCTGACCGGCTTGCGGCTGGTCGAGCCATTGAAGATGACGTCGGTCATCGACTCGCCGCGCAGGTTTTTAGCCGAGCTTTCGCCCATCACCCAGCGCACCGCGTCGATGATGTTGGACTTGCCACAGCCATTGGGCCCGACCACGGCGGCCATGTTGCTGGGGAAGTTGACCGTGGTCGGGTCGACGAACGACTTGAACCCGGCCAGGCGAATGCACTTCAAGCGCATCGATCAGACCCGTGCCAACGCAGCCAGCACCAGCTCGCAGCTGCGCTGGCAGTAGGCAACCAGCACTTCGCGAATACGTGCAATGTCGCGCGCAACCACGGCTTGGAGCAGGCGATCGAACAGGTCGAGGTAGTCGAGCATATTCGCCTGGCGCTGATCCAGCGCGAGGTAATAGGCGCGGCTCATGGCGGGCTGCAGGTTCTCGACGGTTTCCTGCAGGTACGGGTTGTCGGCGAACGGATACGCAGCGCGCATCACTGCAAAACTCTCGGCGACGAAGGTCTTGATGTCGGTGGCGGCGTAGGCCTGTTGCAAGCGCTGCTGAATGCCCAGAAACGGCATCAGGTCGGCATCGGTGCGCCATTTCTGGGCAACGGCGTTGCCGAGCAGAATGTAGAACTCGCCCATCAGCGCACACAGGCTGCGCACACTGCGCTCGTCAAGACGGGTCACGTGGGCGCCCCGCCGCGGCAGGATCGCTACCAGATGGCGACGCTCAAGGATCAACAGCGCCTCGCGTACCGAGCCGCGGCTAACGTTCAGGGCCTGAGTGACCTTTTGCTCCTGGATCCGCTCACCCGGGGCAAGCTCGCCGCGGATGATCCGCTCGGCCAGATGGTGGGCAATCTGCTCGGAGAGACTGTCCGGCGCCTTGAACGTCATGGTTTTCCTTCAAAATCATTGAACTGGGCACAAGCGGCGGATTGTAGCGCACTTGCCAGGCAGTCGCGCAGAGGTGCGCTGCGCTTTATTCGTTGCAGGCGGCCGTGGGAATCAGGCGCGATCTATGCTTAACAAAAGACACACTGTTCGGTGCGGACTCACTGCGCGCGATTTCTTGACCTTTGAGTCAGAAAATCATTGACCCGGCGATCAAGCCTGCTTAGAGTCCGCCGGAACAACAATAAAACCATTGCGAGGCCTTCCCCGTGATCCAGTTTCTCGTAAACCAGGAGCTGCGTAATGAGCACGCCCTGGACCCGAACATGACCGTGCTCCAGTACCTGCGCGAACACCTTGGCAAATCCGGCACCAAGGAAGGCTGCGCCAGTGGCGACTGCGGCGCCTGTACAGTGGTGGTCGGCGAGCTCGAAGAAGACGGCCAGAGCCTGCGCTACCGCAGCCTCAACTCGTGCCTGACCTTCGTTTCGTCGTTGCACGGCAAACAATTGATCAGCGTCGAAGGCCTCAAGCATCAGGGCGAACTGCACAGTGTGCAAAAAGCCATGGCCGACTGCCACGGCTCGCAATGCGGCTTCTGCACTCCCGGCTTTGTCATGTCGCTGTTTGCCTTGCAGAAGAACAGCAACGGCGCCGACACCCAGCAGGCCCAGGAAGCCCTCGCCGGCAACCTGTGCCGTTGCACCGGCTACCGGCCGATCCTCGCCGCTGCCGAACAGAGCTGCGCCACACCGTGCCGCGATCAGTTCGATGCGCAACAAGCGCAGACCATCGCCCGCCTCAAGGCCATCGCCCCGTCCGAAACCGGCGAACTGAACAGCGGCGACAAGCGCTGTCTGGTGCCGCTGACCGTTGCCGACCTGGCCGACCTGTACAGCTCGCACCCAGAAGCGCGCCTGCTTGCCGGCGGCACCGACCTGGCGCTGGAAGTGACCCAGTTCCACAAGACCTTGCCGGTGATGATCTATGTCGGCAACGTCGCCGAACTCAAGCGCATCGACAAGACCGCCACTCATCTGGAGATCGGCGCAGCGACGCCGCTGACAGACTGCTACGGCGCGCTCAGCGATGAGTACGCCGATTTTGGCGCCCTGCTGCACCGCTTTGCGTCATTGCAGATTCGCAACCAGGGCACCCTCGGCGGCAACATCGGCAATGCCTCGCCCATCGGTGATTCGCCGCCGCTGCTGATTGCCCTGGATGCCCAGGTGGTACTGCGCCAGGGCCAGCGCCAGCGCGTGCTGCCACTGGAAGACTACTTCATCGACTACCGCATCACGGCCCGCCAGGACAGCGAGTTCATCGAGAAGATCATCGTGCCGCGGGCCAGCAACGACTGGACGTTCCGCGCCTACAAGGTCTCCAAGCGACTGGACGACGACATCTCGGCAGTTTGTGCAGCGTTCAACCTGAGCATCGAAAACGGTGTGGTCAGCGGCGTGCGCATTGCCTTTGGCGGGATGGCAGCGATTCCCAAACGCGCCCGTGCCTGTGAAGCCGCGCTGCGCGGCAAGCCGTGGAACCAGGCCACCCTTGAACGTGCCTGCCAGGCGCTGGGCGAAGACTTCAGCCCGCTCTCGGACTTCCGCGCGAGCAAGGAATACCGCCTGCTGACCGCACAGAACCTGCTGCGCAAGTACTTCATCGAACTGCAATCGCCGCACATCGAAACCCGGGTGACCGACTATGTCTAATCATCATGCCGTCAAGAGCCAGGCCGAGATGGCCGAACTGTTCCGCCAGGACCTGACCACCGGTGTCGGCCGCAGCGTCAAGCACGACAGCGCCGACAAACACGTCAGCGGCGAAGCGGTGTATATCGATGACCGCCTCGAATTCCCCAATCAGTTACATGTGTATGCGCGCACAGCTGACCGCGCCCACGCGCGCATCCTGAGTATCGATACCGCGCCGTGCTACGCCTTCGAAGGCGTACGCATCGCCATCACCCATGAAGACATCCCCGGCCTCAAGGATATCGGCCCGGTGGTCGCCGGCGACCCATTGCTGGCGATCGACAAGGTCGAGTTCTTCGGCCAACCGGTGCTGGCGGTAGCTGCCCGCGACCTGGAAACCGCTCGCCGTGCGGCGATGGCGGCGATCATCGAATACGAAGACCTCGAACCGGTGCTGGATGTGGTCCAGGCGCTGCGCGACAAGCACTTCGTGCTCGACAGCCATACCCATCAGCGCGGTGATTCGGTTGCCGCCCTGGCCAGCGCCCCGCACCGCTTGCAGGGGACCCTGCATATCGGTGGCCAAGAGCACTTCTACCTGGAAACGCAAATCTCCTCGGTGATGCCGACCGAAGACGGCGGCATGATCGTGTACTGCTCGACGCAGAACCCGACCGAAGTGCAAAAATTGGTCGCCGAAGTGCTCGATGTGCCGATGAACAAGATCGTCCTCGACATGCGCCGCATGGGTGGCGGCTTCGGCGGCAAGGAAACCCAGGCCGCCAGCCCGGCATGCCTGTGCGCGGTGATAGCGCGCCTGACCGGCCAGCCGACCAAGATGCGCCTGCCACGGGTCGAAGACATGACCATGACCGGCAAGCGCCACCCGTTCTACGTCGAGTACGACGTCGGCTTCGATGACGACGGCCGCCTGCACGGCATCCAGTTCGACCTCGCCGGCAACTGCGGCTACTCGCCTGACCTGTCCGGCTCGATCGTCGACCGCGCCATGTTCCACTCGGACAACGCCTATTACCTTGGCGACGCCACCGTCAACGGCCACCGTTGCAAGACCAACACCGCCTCCAACACCGCCTACCGCGGTTTCGGCGGGCCGCAAGGCATGGTCGCCATCGAGCAGGTGATGGACCACATTGCCCGTCAGCTCGGCCGTGACCCGCTGGATGTGCGCAAGGCCAACTACTACGGCAAGATCGAGCGCAACGTCACCCATTACTACCAGACCGTCGAACACAACCTGATCGAGGAAATGACCGCCGAACTGGAGGCCAGCAGCGACTACGCCGAGCGGCGCAAGTCGATCCGCCACTTCAACGAGCACAGCCCGGTATTGAAAAAAGGCCTGGCGCTGACCCCGGTCAAGTTCGGCATTTCATTCACCGCCACCTTCCTCAACCAGGCCGGTGCACTGATCCACATCTACACCGACGGCAGCATCCACCTCAACCATGGCGGCACCGAGATGGGCCAGGGTTTGAATACCAAGGTTGCACAGGTGGTTGCGCAGGTGTTCCAGGTCGAGATCGACCGCATTCAGATCACGGCGACCAATACCGACAAGGTCCCCAATACCTCACCGACCGCTGCATCCAGTGGCGCCGACCTGAACGGCAAGGCGGCGCAGAACGCGGCCGAGATCCTCAAGAAGCGCCTGGTCGAGTTTGCCGCCCGGCACTGGAATGTCACCGAGGAAGATGTTGAATTCCGCAATGGCCATGTGCGCGTGCGTGAGGAACTGATCAGCTTCGAGACGCTGGTGCAGCAGGCCTATTTTGCCCAGGTGTCGCTGTCGACTACCGGCTTCTACCGCACGCCGAAGATCTTCTACGACCGCTCACAGGCGCGCGGCCGGCCGTTCTACTACTTCGCCTTCGGCGCAGCCTGCGTCGAGGTCATCGTCGACACCCTGACCGGCGAGTACAAAATGCTGCGTGCCGATATCCTGCATGACGTCGGCGACTCGCTGAACCCGGCCATCGACATCGGTCAGGTCGAAGGCGGCTTCATTCAGGGCATGGGCTGGCTGACCACCGAAGAGTTGGTGTGGAACGCCAAGGGCAAGCTGGTTACCAACGGCCCGGCCAGCTACAAGATCCCGGCCGTGGCCGACATGCCGCTGGACCTGCGGGTCAAGCTGGTCGAGAACCGCAAGAACCCGGAAGACACCGTGTTCCATTCCAAGGCCGTCGGCGAGCCGCCGTTCATGCTCGGTATCGCTGCCTGGTGCGCGATCAAGGACGCCGTCGCCAGCATCGCCGACTACCGCGCGCAACCCAACATCGACGCGCCGGCCACGCCTGAGCGGGTCCTGTGGGGCTGCGAGCAGATGCGCCAGACCCTGGCCGTGCAGCAGCCTGCTGAACAGCACGTGGAACCTGTCACATCGTGACCGCAGGCAGCCCCGCGCAGCCCTGTGCTGCGCGGGGCTGAGTTGAAGCCAACTGAGGTTTTGTATCATGCATCAATGGATCAACGCCCTCGCCGACCTGCAAGCTCGCGGTGAACCCTGCGTGCTGGTGACCATCATCGAAGAGCGCGGCTCGACCCCGCGCAATGCCGGCTCGAAGATGGTCGTCAGCGCCCGCCAGCTGTTCGACACCATCGGCGGTGGCCACCTTGAGTACAAGGCCCTGCACATCGCCCGGCAGATGCTCGACGAGCAGCGCAGCACCCCGCATCTGGAGCGCTTCAGCCTCGGCGCGAGCCTTGGCCAATGCTGCGGCGGCGTTACCGTGCTGCTGTTCGAGCCAATGGCGGCGGTGCAGGCCGAGATCGCCGTGTTCGGTGCGGGCCACGTCGGCCGGGCTCTGGTACCCTTGCTCGCTGCCCTGCCCTGCCGGGTGCGCTGGATCGACTCGCGCGAGCAAGAATTTCCGGAGCTGATCCCCACCGGCGTGAGCCGCATCATCAGCGAGGAGCCGGTCGACGAAGTGGCTGCGCTGCCGCCAGGCAGTTACTGCATCGTCATGACCCACAACCACCAGCTCGATCTCGAGCTGACCGCGGCGATCCTCAAGCGCAACGACTTCACCTGGTTCGGCCTCATCGGTTCGAAGACCAAACGGGCCAAGTTCGAGCATCGCCTGCGTGATCGCGGCTATGACGATGCGGTGCTAGCACGCATGCGCTGCCCGATGGGCCTGGCCGAGGTCAAAGGCAAATTGCCGATCGAGATCGCCGTGTCGATTGCCGGCGAAATCATCGCCACCTACAACGCCTGTTTTGGCCAGCACGATGCTGCGGTCAATGCCGGCCCCATTGCTCAGTTGCTGCCGCCGTCCCGCCGCAGCCACGCCAATTGACGAGAGTGTTATGAGCGCAACCCGCAAAGCTTACCGATCCGCCATCCTGCACAGCGTTGGCGACCCCGCCGAAGTCGGCCTGGAGGCATCCTGCGAGTACTACCCGGACGGCCTGCTGGTGGTCGACGAAGGCCGCATCAGCGCCCTTGGTCACGCCAGCGACCTGCTGCCGACGCTGGATGCCGACATCGACGTGGTGCATTACCAGGATGCCCTGATCACCCCGGGCTTTATCGACACCCATATCCACTTCCCGCAGACCGGCATGATCGGCTCCTATGGCGAGCAGTTGCTGGACTGGCTGAACACCTACACCTTCCCCTGCGAAAAGCAGTTTGCCGATAAGGCGCATGCCGACAAGGTCGCGAAGATCTTCCTGCAGGAGCTGCTGCGCAACGGCACCACCACCGCGCTGGTGTTCGGCAGTGTGCATCCGGAGTCGGTCAACGCGCTGTTCGAAGAGGCCGAGCGGCTGGACCTGCGCCTGATCGCCGGCAAGGTGATGATGGACCGCAACGCGCCGGATTATCTGACCGACACGGCGGAGTCGTCCTACACCGAGAGCAAGGCGCTGATTCAGCGCTGGCATGGCAAGGGCCGGCTGCACTATGCGGTGACGCCGCGCTTTGCCCCGACCAGCACGCCCGAGCAATTGGCGATGGCCGGCCAGTTACTGAAGGAGCATCCGGGGGTGTACATGCATACGCACCTGTCCGAGAACCTGCAGGAGATCGACTGGGTCAAGGGCTTGTTCCCGGAGCAGAAGGGTTACCTGGACGTCTACGATCACTTCGAGCTGCTGGGGGAGCGGTCGGTGTTTGCCCATGGCGTGCATCTGTGTGATGAAGAGTGTCAGCGGCTTTCGGAGACGGGCTCGGCGGTGGCGTTCTGCCCGACCTCGAACCTGTTCCTGGGCAGTGGCTTGTTTAACTTGCCGCAAGCTGAGAAGTTCAAGGTCAATGTCGGGCTGGGCACGGATGTTGGCGCGGGGACCAGTTTTTCGCTGCTGCATACCTTGAATGAGGCTTACAAGGTGATGCAGTTGCAGGGCGCGCGCTTGCACCCGTTCAAGTCGTTGTACCTGGCGACGCTGGGTGGGGCTCGGGCTTTGCGGCTGGAGGATCGGGTGGGAAGTTTGCGTCCGGGTAATGATGCGGACTTCGTGGTCCTCGATTATAAGGCTACGCCGTTGCTTGAGTATCGCCTGCAGCAATCGGGGGGGATCGAGGAAACGTTGTTTGTGTTGACGACGCTGGGGGATGATCGGACGGTACTGGAGACGTATGCGGCTGGGCGGTGTGTGCATCAGCGGTAGCGCGCTGGCGCAGGGCGGGATTGTTGTGGCTGCCCGAGCTTTGATTGGTTTGAGATTGCCGGGGCTGCTACGCAGCCCTTTCGCGACACAAGGCCGCTCCTACAGGGGCCGCGTACCATCGACATGCGCGGTCTGTGGGAGCGGGTTCACCTGCGAAGGGTCGCGTAGCGGCCCCGGCAATCTGACGGCCAACCACCATCGCGAAACCCACTTTGACCCGCTCTGCGCCAGCGCAGCGAAGGGGCCGGATGTGGAGCCAAGACCTTGTTTGGGGCGTTTGCCAAAAAAGTGACTCGCCGTAAGGGCGAAAGGGGCCCGATCAAACCACACATCAATCGGATAAGCCCCAAGCCGACAACCAACCAATCAACCTTTAGCCGAAGTAACCCGAGCAGGCTTCTTCTGCAACAAGTGCGAAAACACCGCATGCAGATCGTCCGAAGCACTCTCCTCATCGAGGTTCAGCTTGCTGTCGATATGATCCATATGATGCATCATCAAGCTAACCGCCTGCCCCGCATCCCTCGCCTCGATCGCATCGATCAGTTGCATATGCTCATCATACGAACAGTGCGACCGGTTCCCGCTCTCATACTGAGCAATGATCAGCGATGTCTGCGACACCAGACTACGCTGGAAACTCACCAAAGGTGCATTCCCAGCAGCCTCGGCCAGCTTCAGGTGAAACTCCCCGGAAAGCCGAATCCCGGCCCCACGATCACCCCGCGAAAAGCTGTCGCGCTCGTCACGCACCATCTGCCGCAGCTCGTTCAGCTGCTCAGCCGTAGCATGCTGCACCGCCAACTCGGTAATCGCCCGCTCAACCATCCGTCGCGAAAAGAACACCTGCCGCGCCTCTTCAACCGTCGGACTGGCAACCACGGCACCGCGATTGGGCCGCAGCAACACCACGCTCTCATGGGCCAGACGCGACAACGCGCGACGAATGATGGTGCGGCTGACGCCAAAGATCTCGCCCAGCGCTTCCTCGCTCAACTTGGTGCCCGGCGCCAGCCGCTGCTCGAGGATCGCCTCGAAAATATGCGCGTAGACGATGTCGTCCTGGGTACCACTGCGCCCGGCCTTGCCGGTGCGTACAGGTTTCTTGAGAGGCTGCAGCTGTTCGTTCATGGGCACTCGAGCATGGGAATCCGCCAATCGGACCTTGACTGTACTGCCTGTCAGAGGGTGGCTGGCAAGCCCTGGTTGGAAATAAGAAGAAAGGTACTGGCCCATTGTACACAGGCTGACCCGTTTCTGCAGGTGGCCATTTCGGCATATAGCCACTATTTACAAGATTGTACCCAGGAAAGATAAAACATTATTTGCATTATTTGTACACAAACGCATAATCCAGCGAGCAACTTCTTGACCCATGAGTCAACAAAAACGGTCAGACGTCTGCCTCACCCTCGCGGAATCACCAAGTGCATAGCGCAGGACACTGGTTCCGAACAACAAGAAAGACTTGAGGAGTACTCGCTGTGGACACCCGCAAATCCGACGCCCCTACGCTGGATCTCACCCCGCCGCTCGAAACGAGCTGGCTGGAACGGATTTTCAAACTCAAGCGACATGGCACCACCGTCAAGACCGAAATGATCGCCGGGGTGACCACCTTCATCACCATGGCCTACATCATCTTCGTCAACCCCAACATCATGGCTGACGCCGGCATCGATCATGGTGCGGCGTTCGTCGCCACCTGCATCTCGGCCGCGCTCGGCTGCCTGCTGATGGGGCTTTACGCCAACTGGCCGGTTGGCCTGGCGCCGGGCATGGGGCTCAACGCCTTCTTCACCTACACCGTGGTCGGCACCATGGGCTACACCTGGGAGGCGGCGCTGGGCGCCGTGTTCGTCTCCGGGGTGCTGTTCATGTTCCTGACCTTGTCGCGGGTTCGCGAATGGCTGCTCAACAGCATTCCGCTGAGCCTGCGCCATGCCATGGGGGCCGGCGTCGGATTGTTTCTCGGGCTGATCGGCCTGAAGACTGCGGGCATCGTCGTCGACAGCCCGGCGACCCTGATCAAGCTCGGCTCGCTGCACGAGGCCGGGCCGCTGTTGGCGGCGGTGTGCTTCCTGATGATCGCGGTACTCAGCTATCACCGAGTGTTCGGTGCGATCCTGATCGCCATCATCAGCGTTACCCTGGCCGGCTGGGGCTTGGGCCTGGTGCAGTACGGCGGGGTGTTCTCGCTGCCGCCGAGCCTGGCGCCGACCTGGATGGCCATGGACGTCGCCGGCGTGTTCAACGTGAGCATGATCAGCGTGGTGCTGGCGTTTCTCTTCGTGCACATGTTCGACACCGCCGGGACCTTGATGGGGGTTGCCCAGCGCGCCAACCTGGTGGCGCCGGACGGCAAGATCGAAAACCTGTCACGGGCGCTGAAGGCCGACAGTGCCTCGAGCGTGTTCGGCGCCGCCGTTGGCGTGCCGCCGGTCACCAGCTATGTCGAGAGCGCTGCGGGAGTGGCCGCAGGTGGCCGTACCGGGCTGACCGCCGTGGTGGTCGGGGCACTGTTCGTCGCGGCGATGTTCTTCGCCCCGCTGGCAGGGATGATCCCCGCCTACGCCACCGCTGGCGCGCTGATCTACGTGGCGATGCTGATGATGGGCAGCATGGCCCATATCAACTGGGACGAAGCCACCGACAGCATTCCGGCGATCGTCACGGTGATCATGATGCCGCTGACCTTCTCGGTGGCGGACGGCATTGCCCTGGGCTTCATCAGCTACGTGGTGCTCAAGGCCGGGACGGGCAAGTACAAGGAGATTTCGCCCAGCCTTTGGGTACTCTGCGTGATCTTCATCGCCAAGTTCGTATTCCTCTAGGGCCTCTTGCAGTGGCCTGTCATTTTTGACAGGTCACTGCAGAAAAACCCCACGTTAGACTCGGGTCTCATCTTCTCCATGCCGAGACCCGAACATGCTCCCCAACACCACCCCACCCTCCGTTTTGCCCCCGGCGCTGCGCTTCTACCAAGCGTCATCCCTGGCGACCGAGCTTCAAGGTGAGCGATGCGTCACGCTGCTGCGCCATGGCGAGTCAGCCTTGGCGCAGCTGGACAACACCACGGCCACCTGTCCGCTCGGCGTCGATCAGCAAGGATCGATTGTGCGGCTGCAGGGCGCCGCCAGCAGCGCGAGCATCGCCTACGCCGCCTATGGCCACCACCCCCTGGAGGCGGGCGCCAGCCTGCTGTCGTTCACCGGACAAAAGCGCGAACCGGTAACCGGCTACTACCTGCTCGGCAACGGTCATCGCGCCTACAGCCCGTCGCTCATGAAATTCCTCAGCCCGGACAGCCTGAGTCCGTTCGGCAGCGGTGGGTTGAATGCCTATGCCTACTGCCTGAATGACCCGATAAACCTTACCGACCCCACTGGGAAAACCCCTTGGGCGCTTACGTTCATGAGAAAACACGTCCAACCGAAAATTCAGGTTGCAAAAAAGTCAGTAGACCTGGCGAGCAAAGCACTCTTCCCGGATCCAACCTCGCAGGAATCACCAAGGTTGGGAAGGGCAGTAATCCGTAAATTTGCCAGTGACCAAGTGGACAGCACACCCTTTACGCAAAAGCTGTTCAAGGTCAACGACAACCTGACGAGTCACAACGACGCCACGCTGACCACTGAGCACGCGGGTATATACCGCGATATAGCCACGCAAAATCTCAGCGGTCAGATCTCGAACACGTCGGCTCACCTCGAGGCCGCACGCGTATGGGTGACCACTGAGAAAGGCGCTGAACGCATCGTCGGGGCCACATTCAATTTCATGGGCGCCATTGCTGCTGGCGCCGAGGACAAGGCCGGCTATGCGACTGGCCGAGTACTGAAGCAGAACAACCAGGCCGTGCGAAAACACACCTGAACAAAGACCGGCGATGGTCACAAGACCTCAGAAACACCAATCTCCAGACGAAAAAAAGCCCGCCAGTGTGAGAGCGGGCCAAAGACCTACGAAGATTCTTCTAGCGACCAACTAGCTTCCACGATAGGTCGAGTAGCTGTAAGGCGAGATCAGCAGCGGCACGTGGTAGTGCTCCTGATTCTCGTCGACCCCAAAGCGCAGTACCACAACATCCAGGAACGCCGCTTCTGGCAAAGCCACGCCCCGAGCTCGATAGTAATCCCCGGCACTGAACTGCAACTGGTACACGCCGGTGCGGTAATCGTCACCCTGCAGCAACGGCGCATCGACGCGGCCATCGCTGTTGGTCAGCGCGGTATTAACCAATTCCAGCTGCTGGCCTTCGACACGGTACAGCTCGACCTTGATCGAGCTGCCCGGGCAGCCATGCGCAGCGTCCAGTACGTGAGTGGTCAGACGTCCCATGTGCGTGTCGCCTCTTGTTCAGTTCGTGGGCAGAAAATACCCAGCAAGCACCGTAAGAGGGCCTGCCGTGTGCGGGAATGAGCTCATTAAGACACTTTCTCAATAAATTGTACACAATTTTTTAGACCCTTCAGCGCCACTCCGCCACACGCTCGCGAAAACCTGCTATGTATCGCCAGATATAGGCTGTATAAGCAGGCCCAGGTCATTAGCTGACCAATCAGGCAAGTTTCTTGCAAAGCAGTCTCAAGCGACAAAAGGGCAGAAATGCGGAAAAACAGGCTTACAAAAGATTTCAGAAGTTGTATACAATCAGCCCATCCGGTGAGTGCGACAACCCGACGCGGGTCCACCACCCCTCGCACAACGTACAAGAAGGAAGACTGCAGTGAGCGCTGACTACCCTCGCGACCTGATCGGTTACGGCAACAACCCACCTCACCCGCACTGGCCGGGCAACGCCCGCATCGCCTTGTCGTTCGTACTCAACTATGAGGAAGGTGGCGAGCGCAACATCCTCCACGGCGACAAAGAGTCCGAAGCCTTCCTGTCTGAAATGGTTGCCGCCCAGCCCCTGCAGGGCCAACGCAACATGAGCATGGAGTCGCTGTACGAGTACGGCAGCCGCGCCGGCGTCTGGCGCCTGCTCAAGCTGTTCAAGGACACCGGCGTACCGCTGACCATCTTCGCCGTGGCCATGGCCGCGCAGCGCCATCCGGATGTGATCCGCGCCATGGCCGAAGCTGGCCATGAGATCTGCAGCCACGGCTACCGCTGGATCGACTACCAGAACATGGACGAGGCGCAGGAGCGCGAGCACATGCTCGAAGCCATCCGCATCCTCACCGAGCTGACCGGCGAGCGCCCACTGGGCTGGTACACCGGTCGTACCGGCGCCAACACGCGCAGGCTGGTGATGGAAGAAGGCGGTTTCCTCTACGACAGCGACACCTACGACGACGACCTGCCCTACTGGGAGCCGAACAACCCGACCGGCAAGCCGCATCTGGTGATCCCGTACACCCTCGACACCAACGACATGCGCTTCACCCAGGTGCAGGGCTTCAACTGTGGCGAGCAGTTCTTCCAGTACCTCAAGGACGCCTTTGATGTGCTCTACGAAGAAGGCGCCGAAGCACCGAAAATGCTCTCGATCGGCCTGCACTGCCGCTTGGTCGGTCGCCCGGCGCGGCTGGCAGCGCTGAAGCGCTTCGTCGAATACGCCAAGAGCCATGACCAGGTCTGGTTTGCCCGTCGCGTGGACATCGCCCGCCACTGGCACACCACCCACCCGTACCAGAACGAGAACGCCTGATGACCGCCTTCAAGACCCTGACTCCTTCGACCCTGAGCCGTGACGCGTTCGTCAGCGCCTTTGCCGACATCTACGAGCACTCGCCGTGGGTGGCCGAGAAGGCCTATGACCTCGGTCAACTGGCCGAGCTGGACCAGATCGAAGCCCTGCATCAGCGCATGAGCGACATCCTGCTCAGCGCCAGCCACGCCGACCAGTTGGCCTTGATCAACGCTCACCCGGACCTGGCCGGCAAAGCCGCCGTCCAGGGCGAGCTGACCGAATCGAGTACCAATGAACAGGCTGGCGCCGGTATCCACCAGTGCACTGCCGAAGAGTTCGCCCGCTTCACCGAACTCAACGATGCCTACAAGGCCAAGCTCCAGTTCCCGTTCATCATGGCGGTCAAGGGCAGTAACCGACACCAGATTCTGGCGGCGTTCGAAACCCGGATTCACAACGATGCCGATGCCGAATTCAAAGAGGCGCTGGCGCAGATCAACCTGATCGCGCTGTTCCGCCTGCTGCAGCTGTAAGGCTTGCCACGAGGTCTGGCCCGAGTCCGCCACGCGAGCGTACCCAGGGCCTTCCGGCAAGCGCACCACCACATTAGCCAGTCATAGAAGAAGAGATAACAAGCATGCGCACACTAGTGATCGAGCCCCTGAGCAAAGAAGCCTTCGCCCCCTTTGGTGACGTGATCGAAACCGACGGCAGCGACCACTTCATGATCAACAACGGCTCGACCATGCGCTTCCACAAGCTCGCCACGGTTGAAACCGCCGAGCCTGAGGACAACGCCATCATCAGTATCTTCCGCGCCGACGCGCTGGAAATGCCGTTGACCGTGCGTATGCTCGAACGCCATCCGCTGGGCAGCCAGGCTTTCATTCCGCTGCTCGGCAATCAGTTTCTGATCGTGGTCGCGCCAGTTGGCGATGCACCTGTATCAGGTTTGGTCCGTGCCTTCCGCAGCAACGGCAGGCAGGGCGTCAATTACCATCGCGGCGTTTGGCACCACCCGGTGCTGACGATCGAAAAGCGGGATGATTTCCTGGTGGTTGATCGCAGTGGTTCAGGCAACAACTGCGATGAGCATTACTTCACCGAGGAACAGATGTTGATCCTCAATCCCCACCAATAAGAAAAGGTCGGTCATCCACGGCCTGCATGAAGTACTCGGTGTCGCGATAAACCTGCTGCCCTCGCAGCCTGCTTATCGCGCGCAAGGTCGCGTGCAGCGTTCAAGCTGGTGATCGGCAAGAGGTACATACTGTGGAAGCACACCTTCACGAATGGCTGAACCTGAGCATTCGCTGGGTTCACATGATCACAGGCGTCGCCTGGATCGGTGCATCGTTCTACTTCGTCTGGCTGGAGAACCACCTCAACCGCAGCAACCCGCGCGATGGGTTGTCGGGTGATCTCTGGGCCATCCACGGTGGTGGTATCTACCACCTGGAGAAGTACAAGCTGGCGCCGCCGAAAATGCCCGAGAACCTGCACTGGTTCAAATGGGAAGCCTACTTCACCTGGATGTCCGGGATCGCCCTGCTGTGCGTGGTGTTCTACTGGAACCCGACCCTGTACCTGCTCGCCCCGGGCAGCTCGCTGAGCGGCGCCGAAGGCGTGGCCATCGGTATCGGTTCGCTGGTAGCCGGCTGGTTCATCTACGACATTCTCTGTGACTCACCATTGGGCAAGCGCCCTGCCCTGCTCGGCGGCGTGCTGTTCGTACTGATCATCGCCGCATGCTGGGGCTTCAGCCTGGTGTTCAGCGGTCGTGGTGCGTACCTGCACACCGGTGCGATCATCGGCACCATCATGGTCGGTAACGTGTTCCGCATCATCATGCCGGCCCAGCGCCAGCTGGTCGCGGCGATCGAAGCCAACCAGACGCCCGACCCGCTGTTGCCGGCCAAAGGCCTGCTGCGCTCGCGGCACAACAACTACTTCACCCTGCCGGTGCTGTTCATCATGATCAGCAACCACTTCCCGAGCACCTACGGCAGCCAGTACAACTGGTTGATCCTGGCCGGGATTGCAGTGGCTGCGGTATTGATCCGTCACTACTTCAACACCCGTCACGACAGCAACAAATACGCCTGGACCCTGCCCGTCGGCGCTCTGGCGATGATCTGCCTGGCCTATGTCACCGGCCCTAAACCTTTGCCAACTACTCCTGAGCAGGCTGCGGCGAAGATCGAATATCAACCGCTACCAGCCACGGCCGTAGGCGGCAAGACCGCTGCCGAACAGCGTGCTGCCGATGCGGCCAAGGCGGCTGAAGCACCGGCCGCTGCTGCACAGGCTCCGGCCCAGGCCGCAGCCCAGTCGGGTGACACCTTCGATACGATTCACAACGTGATCCAGGAACGCTGCACTGTGTGCCACTCGTCCAAGCCGACCAGCCCACTGTTCAGCACGGCGCCAGGTGGCGTGATGTTCGATACCCCGCAGCAGATCCAGGCCCAGGCCGCGCGCATTCAGGCGCAAGCGGTTGCCAGCCAGATCATGCCGCTGGGCAACATCACCCAGATGACCGTTGAAGAACGCAAACTGGTCGGTGACTGGATCGCCAAAGGCGCCCCCGTCAACTGACCCCACGCATCGCCAGGCTTGCTCCTGCACCGGGACCACTTCCCGTGCAGGGCACGCCTGCGCCATGCGCACTACGCAACAAGCAAGCATCGAGCGCAAACCCGCAGCGTGAACCCCTGGCTTTTACCCAAAGCCTCGCGCTGCAGGTTGACCGCTTGGATCCGAGAATAAAAACAAAACTCGAGGTGCTGCATGTCAGAGTCATCCAAGGCGTACATCCCTGTTGCGCCGCCACGACAGCCCCTGCCCCTGTTTCAGCTGATCCTGGTGGGTCTGCAACACGTGCTGCTGATGTACGGCGGTGCGATCGCCGTGCCGCTGATCATTGGCCAGGCCGCTGGCCTGTCGCGTGAAGAAGTCGCCTTCCTGATCAACGCTGACCTGCTGGTCGCAGGCGTTGCCACAATTATCCAATCGTTCGGTATCGGCCCGGTCGGCATTCGCATGCCGGTGATGATGGGCGCAAGCTTTGCCGCAGTCGGCAGCATGGTGGCCATGGCCGGCATGCCCGGCGTGGGCCTGCAGGGCATCTTTGGTGCGACCATCGCCGCCGGTTTCTTCGGCATGCTGATCGCACCGTTCATGTCCAAGGTGGTGCGCTTCTTCCCGCCGCTGGTCACCGGCACGGTGATCACGTCGATCGGCCTGTCGTTGTTCCCGGTGGCGGTCAACTGGGCCGGTGGCGGCCAGCAAGCGGAGACCTTCGGCGCGCCGATCTACCTGATGGTGGCCGGTCTGGTGCTGGCCGTGATCCTGCTGATCAACCGCTTCATGCGTGGCTTCTGGGTCAACGTGTCGGTGCTGGTTGGGATGGGCCTGGGCTACATCGTCGCCGGTTCGATCGGCATGGTCGACCTGTCCGGGCTGGGCGCTGCGCCATGGCTGCAAGTGGTCACGCCGCTGCACTTCGGCATGCCGACCTTCAGCCTGGCGCCGATCCTGTCGATGTGCCTGGTGGTAGTGATCATCTTCGTCGAGTCCACCGGCATGTTCCTCGCCCTGGGCAAGGTGACTGATCGCGAAGTAACCCCGGGCATGTTGCGCCGGGGTCTGTTGTGCGATGCCGGTGCGTCGTTCATCGCCGGTTTCTTCAATACCTTCACCCACTCCTCGTTCGCCCAGAACATCGGCCTGGTGCAGATGACCGGCGTGCGTTGCCGCTACGTCACGGTCATGGCCGGGGCCATGCTGATCGGCCTCAGCCTGCTGCCCAAGGCGGCGTACCTGATCGCCTCGATTCCACCGGCCGTGCTTGGCGGTGCGTCGATTGCCATGTTCGGCATGGTTACCGCCACCGGGATCAAGATCCTCCAGGAGGCGGACATCTCCGACCGACGCAACCAGTTGCTGGTTGCGGTGAGTGTCGGCTTTGGCCTGATCCCCGTGGTCAAGCCGGAGTTCTTCGCGCAGATGCCGCAGTGGATGGAACCGATCACCCATAGCGGGATTGCCATGGCCACGGTCTGTGCCCTGGTGCTCAACGTGCTGTTCAACATCCTCGGTGGTGCTGACCGGGCGGCGCACAACGACGTCTGTCACCAACACTGAGTCGACGGGGTGGCCAGGCTGGCTACCCCGTTGATTGCAACGCTCTCACGCTCACGCAGTACCGCTCCACCGTCGGCCCGCCGGAATGGGCCGTTCGGGGCGCCCTTGCGCCGAAAAAACCCCAAAAAAAACAATAAGTCCGGGAATCACGACATGAAGCGCATCACCTCGTCCCTCTTGCTCGGCAGCAGCCTGCTGGCGACCGTCCCCGCCCACGCCGGCGAATGGCTGCAGTGGCACGGCGAAAGCCTGACCTACCTGTACGGCAAGGATTTCAAGGTCAACCCGAATATCCAGCAGACGGTGACCTTCGAGCACGCCAACAAATGGAAGTATGGCGATACCTTCCTGTTCGTCGACAAGATCTTCTACAACGGCAAGGCCGATGCCAGCAAAGGCGCCAACACCTACTACGGCGAGTTCAGCCCACGCCTGTCGCTGGGCAAGATCACCGGCCAGAGCTTTGCCTTCGGCCCGGTCAAGGACGTGTTGCTGGCCATGACCTACGAGCGTGGCGAGGGCGACAACGAAGCCTATCTGATCGGCCCTGGCTTTGACCTGGCGGTGCCCGGCTTCAACTACTTCACCCTCAACTTCTACTTGCGCAACACCGAGGGCAGCCGCCCCGGTGACAATGTCTGGCAGATCACCCCGGCCTGGTCCTACACCATCCCGGTCGGCCGCTCGGACGTACTCATCGATGGCTACATCGACTGGGTGGTCGACAACGACCAGACCCGCCGCGGCACCTACCACGCCAACCTGCACGTCAACCCACAGGTCAAATACGACCTCGGCAAAGCCCTCAACTACGGTGCCAAGCAGCTGTATGTCGGCTTTGAGTACAGCTACTGGAAGGACAAGTACGGCATCGACAGCCGCGGCAATCTGGACAGCAACCAGAGCGTAGCCAGTGCGCTGGTCAAGGTGCATTTCTGAGAAGCTGACCGAACGCCCAACTTTGGTTCCACGTGCTTCAGGACGGAGCACTTGAGGCGCAGCGCGCAACTGAGTAATCTGCGCGCCCCCTCGCTCAGGGCAGAATGATTTCTGCCCGCGTTTACTGACCGCTCAGTCAATGAATTCGGGTGGTTGGTCTGCGTGTTGCCAGCCGTACAGGACCGTTTTCAGCCGTTCAGCAAGACGTCGAGCAGGAAGATTGCGACCAACGACAAAAGTTGGCGCAGCTCTTGCCAAACAGCTGTGGTCAATCGAAAAAAGTTGACTCAAAAGACAAAAACAGCGCCACCACCGAGCGCTGACAACAGATCCGAATCAAGGGAGCGACACACGCGATGCGTACCATCAACAGCCTGATCCTCGCCGGCAGCCTGCTGGCCTCCGGGACCACCTTCGCCGATGACCTGCTGCAGTGGCAAAGCAACAGCCTGACCTACCTGTGGGGCAAGAACTTCAAGGTCAACCCGGAAATCCAGCAGACCTTCACTTTCGAGCACGCTGATGGCTGGAAGTACGGCGACAACTTCGTGTTTGTCGACAAGATCTTCTACCAGGGTAAAAAGGACGCCGGCAACGGCCCCAACACCTACTACGGTGAGATCAGCCCGCGCCTGTCGTTGGGCAAGATCCTCGACCAGAAGATCGCCTTCGGCCCGGTCAAGGACGTGCTGCTGGCGATGACCTACGAGTTTGGTGAAGGCGACAGCGAGTCCTACCTGATCGGCCCTGGCTTCGATCTGGATATCCCAGGCTTCGATTACTTCCAGCTGAACTTCTACCAGCGCACCACCGACGGCAGCCGCGCCGGCGACAACGTCTGGCAGATCACCCCGGTGTGGGCGTACACCATCCCGGTCGGCTCTTCGGACGTGTTGATCGACGGCTTCATGGACTGGGTAGTCGACAACGACCAGAACCGTCGTGGCACCTACCACGCCAACCTGCACTTCAACCCACAGATCAAATACGACCTGGGCAAGGCAATGCATCTGGGCGAGAAGCAGTTGTACGTGGGTATCGAGTACGACTACTGGAAGAACAAATACGGGATCAAGGATTCCGACGGTTTCACCACCGACCAGAACACCGCCAGCCTGCTGGTCAAGGTGCACTTCTGATCTGATCTGATCTGATCTGATCTGATCAGGCGCGGCGTATGAATCCGCTCCAGTCAGGATGAACCCTGCTGGAGCGGTACCAGTTCGATCAGTTGCTCGCCAGTTTGCGCACCCGCGATACCCCGCCGACGACCACCGCAGCGACAAAGCCGGTGATCGCGCCAACCACACCGTACAGGCCGAACTTCGCCACCGCGCCCCAGCCCGCGCTCGCGCTAACCAGCGCCTCGATCAGGTGTTCAAGCGGCTGGATACCCTCAGCAACGAAGGTGCCGCCGACCAGAAACATCGCCAGCGTGCCGATCCACGACAACGCCTTCATCAGGAACGGCGCCGCAGCCACCAGGCCGCGCCCGAATTTCTTGACGAATGTGCCCCAGGCGCCCTGAGCTTTCGACTTCGCCAGCGCAAAGCCTGCGTCATCCATGCGTACGATGCCGGCGACCAGGCCATATACGCCGACCGTCATCGCCAGCGCGATCACCACCAAAGTGATGATCTGCTGATACAGAGGCGCATCGGCAACCACGTTGAGGGTGATGACGATGATTTCGGCACTGAGGATGAAGTCGGTCTTGATCGCGCCCTTGATCTTGCGCTGCTCGTACTCGGCCAGCGCTTGTGGGGTTTTCGGCACAGGCTTGTGTTCAGCGTCCGCTGCTTCATCGCTGCCACGCGAAAGCTTGTCCTTGATTGCCTCATAGCCCTCATAGCACAGGTAGATCCCGCCCAGCATCAACAGCCACTTGATCGCGGCCGGCAACAACGCGCTGAGGATCAATGCGCACGGCACCAGGATCGCCTTGTTCTTCAACGAGCCCTTGAACACCGCCCATACCACCGGCAGTTCACGATCGGCCTTCATGCCGGTGACCTGCTCGGCGTTCACCGCCAGGTCATCGCTGAGCACGCTCGCCGACTTCTTCGCCGCGACCTTGCTCATCAGCGCAATGTCATCGAGCAACGCCGCGATATCATCCAACAAAGCAAAAAAACTGCTGCCAGCCATTCCATTGATTCCTAAAGGTGTCCGCAGCCACCCAGGCCTGAGCCCGCGCGGCTGCGATAAAGACGTGATTGCCGACAAGTTGGCATAGAGACCCTAGCCACGCTGAACAGTTCTGGCTGGGCGCCCCAGCGCTACAGCAGCGGTGTCGTCGCCAACACCACCAGCGGCATCGCCAGCGCCGCCAGCAGCGTCTGCCCGGCGATGATCGCCGCCATCAGTGGCGCATCACCGCCCAACTGCCTGGCCATGATGTAGGCGGACGACGCGGTGGGTAAAGTCTGGAACAGCACCGCCGCCAGCGCCGCCTCGCCTTCAAGGCCGAACAAGCGGCAGATCAACACCGTCACCAAGGGCATTGCCACGAACTTGATCACTGACGAAGTGCCGATCGGCTTGAGCCAGCCGCGCATACTGCGCAGGTGCAGCGCCGCCCCGATGCACAGCAGGCCCAAAGGCAGCGACGCCTGCCCCAGCGCCTGCAGTGCCGGAGCCAGGCCCGGCGGGATGGCAAGCCCGCTGCCCCGTACCAGCATGCCCAGCGCACAGGCCAGCAGCAGCGGGTTGAGCGCCAGCTGCTTGAGCACGCGGGCCAAGGTCGGGCGACTGCCCGCGCCATATCGGGCAAACACCAGCACGCAGAGGATATTCACCGTGGGCACGATCGCAGCATTGGCGATGGCGGCCAAGGCGATGCCATGGGCGCCGAAAATCCCCGCCGCAGCGGTCACTCCGACATAATTGTTGAAGCGCACACCACCCTGGAACAGCGAGGTAAATGCCGGGTCATCGGCCGGGAACAACCGCCGCGCCAAGACCATCACCGCAGCCACGGCCACCGTCGACACCACCAGCACGCTGACCATCGCCTGCACCGGCAGGTCGCCCAGCTGTGCGGTTGCCAGGCTATGGAAGAACAGTGCCGGCAGCAGCACGTAATAACCGAGCTTTTCGGCATACGGCCAGAACGCTTCGCCGACGAAGTTCGCGTGGCGCAGCCAGAGCCCAAGCATGATCAGCAAGGCAATCGGCACCAAGGCGAGAATGAGCGCGCTGGTCATTGGCCAGCCGCCGGCAAAATTGACAACGTTCGCCGCAACACAGAAACCTCCTCCATAACAACAGCCCGGGACTATAAACTGAATAACCAACAACGCGCGGCGATTTATTATTCCGAGGATACAAAACAATAGATGCCCTTGCCTCCATTACTCGGGCCACGGTAGAACTGATCAACTGGTCAAGTTAATAACGGTGGCGCGTAGCACGCGATTCATCATTCCCTGGCAAACGTTTGCTACCATGCGCGCGACCCCGCACTTGAGCGGCGTGCTTGTCATCTGCACCGGCCATGATGCGCAGTAAACCGCGAGTGGCGTGGTCTATGATTATTAGTGCGCGCAACACCGCAACTCCATCAGTGGAACTGGCCAACGTGAAGAACACATCAATTCAAGCGAGCAGGCGTTGGATGGCTCGCAAGTTCCCTGACACGTCGCAGTGGCCACGCATCCAATTGCTCCTTCGCTTCAGCGGCGTCGCCTGCATTTTGCACGGCACGTTATGGGGCGTTTATTACGCGACCCATGCCATGTTGCTGCTGGCAGTGTTGCTGTTCACGGTGGTGCTGTCTGGCCTGGCCTGCCTGTACCTGGCGACTCAGCCGACACAGCGCGCGCTGCCGGCCTTGGCCCATTGCCTGCTGATCGCTACCGTGATTGCCAGCCTGGCCGACTCGGCGACGGCCGATACATCACGCTCGGCCAACCTGTTTCTGATCCCTATCGGCGTGGCCGCCTTTCTACTGTTTCGCAACAGTGGCATCTACCTGCGCTGGGTGTTTCCGTGCCTATGTTTCGCAGGCCTGGTGTTCTTCGCCAACAGCCCATTGACCTTTAGCCGGCTGGAATTGCTGCCATCAGACATCAGCCAGTTCGGGCATGCCCTGAACAGCATCACCGCCATGGCCCTGACCCTGGGCGTGCTGGCGATATTCCGCGATGAGCAGAAATTCAAGGTCGAACTGCACAGTGCGCTGGCACGGGCACTGGCCCGCCGCGAGCTGTGCACTTACCTGCAACCACAAGTCTGCGCGCAAGGGCGGGTGATCGGCGCCGAGGCCCTGCTGCGCTGGGACCGCCCCGGACACGGCATTCAGTCGCCCGCCGAATTCATTCCCGTTGCAGAGCAAAGCGGCCTGATCCACGACATCGGCCTGATGGTGCTGGAACAAGCCTGTCGCCAGCTAAGTGAGTGGTCCGAGCACCGCGATGCACAGCACTGGAAGTTGTCGGTAAACGTCAGTCCGCTTCAACTGACTTCGTCAACCTTTGTTGAGGAAGTTCGAGAGATAGTTCACAAATTTAATATTCCTGCCAATCGACTTCGCCTGGAAATAACCGAGTCGGTATTTGCCAGTGATCTGGTGGCAACCGTGATGAAAATGGAAGATCTGCGCAGCGACGGCATATCGTGGTCACTGGATGACTTCGGCACGGGGTTTTCTTCATTGGCCCTGCTGCGCGAACTGCCACTGGATGAGTTGAAAATCGATCGCTCATTTATCGCCGGTATTGAGAGTGACGTGGGCAAATATGAACTGATCAGAAAGATCATTGAAATTGCCGAGATACTGAACATATCGACGGTTGCCGAAGGCGTTGAGACCGAGGCCCAGTTCGATTGCCTGCAAGCGATGGGCTGCACTGCCTTCCAGGGTTTTTACTTCGGCCGGCCGATGATCGCGGCGCAGTTCATCGGCAAATACGCGGCCAGCTAAGCGCAAACCGCGGCATGGCTTACTGGCCCGGTTCACCTTGGGCAGGCGCAGTGCCCAGTGAAAGCAGCCGGCTGATGCGGCTGGTTGCAAGCTTCATGTGATCAACCAATGCCGCTAGATCGCAATCCTGCTTGCGGTACTGCGGAATGGTGGCCGAGAGCGACCCTGCCACCTGGCCGTCGACAAAGAACGGCACGCCGATACCAAAGGCGCCGAGGACTCGCTCGCCGTCCCCCTGCGACCAGCCGCGTTCGCGAATGGCGAGCAAATCCGCCTGCAGCGCCGAATGCGAGACGATGGTGGCCTCGGTGAATCTGTTCAGGGTCAGGCCGTCAGCGAACTCGGGGGCCAGGTGCGCCAATACAGCCTTGCCCGCAGCACCGGCATACAGCGGCACTTCGACACCGGTTTCGAGTTTGTACTGGATGGGCTTCCAACCCTGAGCCACTTCGATGAATTGCGCCGTGCTGGAGCACGCATCGAAGCTGAGAAAGGCCACCGTTTCGCCGGTCTGCTTGACCAACGCCTCAACGATCGCTCGGCACAGTTTTGCCACAGGCAAGCGGTTGTCGCCGAGCACCGCCGCCCACTGGTACAGGCGCGCCGCAGGGTATAGCGCCTGGCCGCTGGCAAACACCAGGCTGGCCTGTGCAGCAGACTCGACGATCTTGCGCGCCGTGGCGCTGTTGCACTGCAGCTCGGCGGCAATCCCCGCCTTGCAGGGGTAGCCGTCGGGTACCGCACAGAGGATTTGCAGCAATACCTCCAGCCGAGCCGCAGTGGCGCTGTCCTCGTCGCAACCCCGCACCTGCGGACAGGCTCGCGCGGTGACGGGCAATCCCTCGAGGTGGTTCAAGACCTGTTCGACTTTGCGCAACGCCGCACTGGCGCTGCTGCCACCGCCAGCGCCCAGGTCGTGCAGCGACACCGTCACCAGCAGCCCTTGCGGCAAGCACCGGGTGGCCAGGGCCACCGCTGCGGGGAACTCGGATTCGGCCATCGCCTGCCCGTTGTCGGCTGGCACCGGCAGCTGTTGCTGGTCAGGCTGCGCGCCGCTGTTCAGATGATCAGCGAACGCTCGGCCGATATCGCCAAAACCCAGCGGATAAATCGCGCCAAGCTGCGGCCTGAAGGCCAAGGTGGCCGCTGCCTCGCCGCAACACAGCACGAAGTAGCCGTCACAGTGCGGGGCATACACCGAGAGCAAGGCTGACTGCTTGGCATCGCCGGCCAGCTCATCGAGCAGCTTCCCGGCCGCATTCCACACGGCGCTGTGCGCACTCACCGCCTGCATCAGCACCCGCAAGCGTGGCCCGACCCGATACTTGCCCGCGCCATCTTCCGCTGCAAGGTCACGCTCGACCAGTGCCGCCAGGATCCGATTGATAGTGCTGCGGCTCTCGGCGAGCTCGCTGGCCAGCTCCCTGACACCCCACGGCTCAACCTCCGCTCGTCTGACCAGTGCGTCCAGTACCTCGATCAAACGACCGTGGCTGGAGGTGGCGGCAACCGCGTGGCTGGCCGCGGGTTCAGGGCGTGGGTTAGGCATTTCAGAGGCTTGGCATCTACGGGAGCCCATTCTGTGCTCAAGGCCACAACCAAAGCAATTAGCCCGCCTGTTGACAACCAGGCTGTGCACGAGGATGCTTGGAAAAAACAAAACAGGACACTGTCCCATTTTTTAAATTGCCGTGACCAAAACGCTGGAGTGACCTATGAATAACAACAATACGTTGACCGAGCCCGTCGCCATGTCCGAGCCTGTCGCCGAGCGCAAGACCAAGGCGAAGAAAGCCACCGCCGCCGCCGTGTTCGGCACCTTCGTCGAGTACTACGACTTCAGCATCTACGGTTATCTGGCGGCCACCCTGGCGCTGGTGTTCTTTCCGTCCGATGACCCCACCACCGGCCTGCTCAACACATTTCTGGTATTCGGCTCGGCGTTCCTCGTGCGCCCGCTCGGCGCCGTCGCGTTCGGCTGGCTGGGTGACAAGGTGGGCCGCCGCACCAGCCTGATTGCCAGCATCACCTTGATGGGCATCGCCGCGACCTTGATCGGCCTGCTACCCGGTTATGCGCAGATTGGCGTGTGGGCGCCGATTCTGCTGGTGGCGCTGCGCATGCTTCAGGGCTTTTCCGCCGGCGGCGAAATCGGTGGCGCAGCGAGCTACATTCGCGAGTGGGCACCGGCCAATCGGCGTTCGCTGTACATCTCCTTCCTGCCCTCGATCGCCCAGTTCGGCAAGGGCCTGGCAGCGGCCATCGCTGGCCTGGCCGCAGCCTGGCTGACCGACCCGCAGATGGCCGACTGGGGCTGGCGCGTGCCGTTCCTGCTGGCTTTGCCGCTGGGCATCATCGGCCTGTGGATGCGCCTGGGCATTGAAGACAGTCCTGAGTTCGAGTCGAACAAGACCACTGACGCCGAGCCGAAAAGCGCGCCCTTCGCCGAGCTGGTGCGCGATTACATGCGCCCGCTGACCAAGGTCATGATGATCTCGCTGGTGCAGAACATCGGCACTTACATCGGCACGGTATTCATCGCCGCCTACTTCAGCTCGATCCTCGGCTACTCAAAAGGTCAGGCCTCGACCATTGTCCTGGTGGCGGTGAGTTTTGCCGCGCTGATGATTCCCCTGGCCGGTCACCTCGGCTCGATCATCGGCAGCAAGGCCGTTCTGCGCCTGGCCTATCTCGGCTACGCCACCCTGTCGATCCCCTCCTTCATGCTCATGCAGCAAGGCCAGGTGAGCCTGGCCATGGTCGGCCTGGCCCTGGGCATGGTGCCGTACGCGCTGTGCCTGGCCGGCACCTACTCGGTGATGCCGGAGTTCTTCCCGACCCACGTTCGCCACACCGGTGTCGCCTTCGGCCACAGCGTCGGCGCGGTGATCGGTGGCGGCATCGGGCCGTTCATGGCGACCTGGCTGATCGGCGCCAGCGGTAACCAGTCGGCACCCGCTTTCATCCTCTGCGGCGCTGGCGTGCTGGGCCTGATCGTGCTCAGCACCGTGCGCAACAACGCTGCCGCCGACGCCAATCGCCATCAATTTTCCTGAGTACAGACCATGCCTCTGATCTACGTCACCAGCCCCATTCACCCGCGCGTGCTCGCCGGCCTTGCTGACCTTGGCGAGGTGCGTCTGGGCTATGGCGCCAACGCCGTCAGCTATGACGAAATCCACAACCAGGTCGACGCGGTGTTTCTGCGTGGTGGTCATGTCAGCGCCGAGATGATCGCCGCCTCGCCGAAACTGCGCATCGTCGCCCGCCATGGCGCAGGCTACGACAACGTTGATTACCAGGCCGCCGCGCAACATGGCGTGTGGGTCACCAACACTCCCGGGGCCAATCAGCGCAGTGTCATCGAACATGTCTTCGCCTTGCTGCTGTCGCTGTGCCGCAAACTGCCCATGGCCAGCGAGCAGACGCGTAATCGCAACTGGGCGCAGGACCGCCTGGCACTGACCGGCATCGAGCTCGAAGGGCGCACCCTGGGCCTGGTCGGCTTTGGCAACATCGGCGCAAGCGTTGCGCCTGTGGCCGAGGCCTTTGGCCTGAAGGTGATCTTCACCGACCCGGCAATCGCACCAGGCACCGATCCGCGCTGGGTCGACCTCGACACCCTGCTGGCCACTGCCGATGTGATCAGCCTGCATGTACCGCTGCTACCCACCACCCGCAACCTGATCGGTGCCAAGCAGTTCGCCCGGATGAAAGACGGCGCGCTGCTGATCAACACCAGCCGGGGCGGCGTGGTCGATGAGCAGGCCATGGTCGCTGCGCTGAACAGCGGCAAGCTGGCCGGCGCGGGGGTGGATGTGCTCGACGCGGAGAATCTCGACATGATCAACCCTTTCAACCACCCCACGCCGGCCATCGCCGAAACGCCGAACCTGATCGTCACCGCGCATGTGGCCGGGCAGACCGACGAATCGTTGATGCGGGTTGGCATGAGCGCCCTGCAGGCGATTGCCGCCGTGCTCCAGGGGCAAGCCCCGGCGCACCCGGTCAACCAACCTGTGGCGAAGTCGTTCGACTGAGCGCCGGCGAATCTGGAGGTTTCATATGTTCATCAACGTGTCCGACGACTCGATCAGCGTCAACAGCCAGTGGCAACGGGCAGACTTGGCGCTGATTGGCGAGATCGCCCGTTACCCGGTCGCCCTGATCGGTGACGTTCTGCAGCGCATGGGCATGATGGCTTCGGCCATCCGCCATACCGCTGGCAAGCCGAGTTTTTTCGGCACCATCCTGCCGCTCAATACTCGCGAGGGTGACAACCTGGCGATCCACCGAGCCCTCGACGAAGCGCAGCCCGGCGATGTGCTGGTGATCAATGGCAACAGCGAGGTCAACCGCTCGGTGTTCGGCGATCTGCTTGGCGAGATCTGCCTGGCCCGGCAAGTGGCGGCGGTGGTCATCGACGGCGCCGTGCGCGATGTGGCAGAACTCGACAGCATGGGTTTGCCGGTCTATGCCCGCGCGGTCAACCCCGCAGGGCCGTCGAAATGGGGCCCGGGCCAGGTCGGCATCGCCGTGGCGTGCGGCAATGTCGTGTGCCATCCGGGCGATGCGATAATTGGCGACCGCGACGGCATCATCGTCATCCCGCGCAGCCGTCTCGCCTCGCTGGCCGAGCAGGTGAAGCTGCAGGACGGTTACGAGAACAGCTTTCGCGACAAGGTGCGGGCAAGCGTGCGCTGAGCGCCGGTCGAGTAGCAGCCTAGGCACTGCTGCCCGACATTTCCCCTCTGCGATGCTCATCACCCCGGCTGCCCCCAGACCAGCTCCCTCGTCCCTTGCGCAAACAGCCTGCCTTGAGCCTCGCTCCGGGCCGGTGCTACCATGCCCGATCCCTCCTAGAGGCGCCCTTTCCGAGGAAGATCCCTGCAATGAGCACCATTCGCGAGCGCAACAAGGAACTGATCCTGCGCGCGGCCAGCGAGGAATTCGCCGACAAGGGCTTTGCCGCCACCAAAACCAGCGACATTGCGGCCAAGGCGGGTTTGCCCAAGCCGAACGTCTACTACTACTTCAAATCCAAGGACAACCTCTACCGCGAGGTGCTCGAGAGCATCATCGCGCCGATCATGCAGGCATCGACGCCGTTCAATGCCGACGGTGATCCGAAAGAAGTGCTGAGTGCCTACATCCGCTCGAAGATCCGCATCTCGCGTGATCTACCCCATGCCTCGAAGGTGTTCGCCAGCGAGATCATGCACGGCGCGCCGCACCTTTCGCCGAGCCAGGTCGAGCAGCTCAACGAGCAGGCCCGGCACAATATCGAGTGCATCCAGCGCTGGATTGAGCGCAAACAGATCGCCCCGGTCGATGCCCATCACCTGATGTTCAGCATCTGGGCGGCGACCCAGACCTACGCCGACTTCGATTGGCAGATCGCCGCCGTCACCGGCAAGGCCAAGCTCGCCGACAGTGATTACGAGGCCGCTGCGCAAACGATCATTCGGCTCGTGCTCAAGGGCTGTGAGCCAGAGCTGGCTTGAGCTGAGTCAGAAAGGGCCGCAGCGCGGCCCTGGGTGCAGTGATCAGGCCGCGACACCGGCATCTGCGGTCAGGCCCGCCGCTTCGATGGCGCTGATTGCGCACTGTTCATCGATATCCGAAGTATCGCCGCTGATCCCCACCGCACCCAGCACCCTGCCCTGCTGATCGCGAATCAGCACGCCCCCTGGCGCCGGCACCACCGGCCGCTCGCCCAAACCATTCAATGCGGCAAAAAACGCCGGTCGCTGCTGCGCATCCAACGCCAGCAGACGCGAGCCCTTGCCCAGGGCAATTGCACCCCAGGCCTTGCCGGTCGCTACCTGCGGGCGCAGCAGGCTGGCGCCGTCTTCACGCTGCAAGGTCAGCAGATGCCCGCCGGCATCCAGCACCGCCACGGTCAGCGGCGCAGCGTTGATCTTGCGGCCTGCGGCCAGCGCGGCGTTCACCAGGCTGACAGCGACTTTGAGGGTCAAAGTGGTCATGGAAAGGTCCTCTTCTTGTTGTGAGAAGCCCTGAGGGCAGTTGAAATCCAATGGCATAAATAGAACACAACTACGATTATCTTTGTATACAATATTTTTAGACGATCGTGCACGATCAGACGAAACGCCGTTTTCACGGGCATTCCGACCGAAGCGTTTGCTGCCGACGAAAATGGATTGACCTAGGCCACCGAGCGTGAATACACTCTGGCCAAGAGAAAGTTGTATACAATTACAAAATCGATGAGGCACAACCCATGAGCAAAATGAGAGCAATCGATGCAGCCGTTCTGGTCATGCGCCGGGAAGGTGTAGATACCGCATTCGGCATCCCAGGGGCCGCTATCAACCCGCTGTACTCGGCCCTGAAGAAAGTCGGTGGCATCGATCACGTCCTCGCTCGCCACGTCGAAGGTGCCTCGCACATGGCCGAGGGTTACACCCGCGCCAACCCGGGCAACATCGGCGTGTGCATCGGCACTTCCGGCCCAGCCGGTACCGACATGGTCACTGGTCTGTACAGCGCCGCCGCCGACTCCATCCCGATCCTGTGCATTACCGGCCAGGCGCCGCGTGCACGTCTGCACAAAGAAGACTTCCAGGCCGTCGACATCACCAGCATCGTCAAGCCGGTGACCAAGTGGGCAACCACCGTGCTCGAGCCAGGCCAGGTCCCTTACGCATTCCAGAAGGCTTTCTTTGAAATGCGCAGCGGCCGTCCAGGCCCGGTGCTGATCGACCTGCCGTTCGACGTGCAGATGGCCGAGATCGAATTCGACATCGACGCCTACGAGCCACTGCAGATCAACAAGCCAGGCGCTACCCGCGTGCAAGCGGAAAAAGCCCTGGCCATGCTCAATGACGCCGAGCGCCCATTGCTGGTGGCCGGTGGCGGCATCATCAATGCCGACGCCAGCGACAAGTTGGTCGAGTTCGCCGAACTGACCGGCGTGCCGGTCATCCCGACCCTGATGGGCTGGGGCACCATCCCGGACGATCACCCGCTGATGGTGGGCATGGTCGGCCTGCAGACCTCGCACCGCTACGGCAACGCGACCCTGCTCAAATCGGACATGGTGTTCGGTATCGGTAACCGCTGGGCCAACCGCCACACCGGTTCTGTCGATGTCTACACCGAAGGCCGCAGCTTCGTTCACGTCGACATCGAACCGACCCAGATCGGCCGCGTGTTCACCCCGGACCTGGGCATCGTTTCCGATGCTGGCAAGGCGCTGGATATGTTCCTGGAAGTGGCCCGCGAGTGGAAAGCCGCCGGCAAGCTCAAGGACCGCAGTGCCTGGTTGGAAGACTGCCAGCAGCGCAAGGCCAGCCTGCAGCGCAAGACCCACTTCGACAACGTGCCGGTCAAGCCGCAGCGCGTCTATGAAGAGATGAACAAGGTATTTGGCAAGGACACCTGCTACATCAGCACCATCGGTTTGTCGCAGATCGCTGGCGCGCAGCTCCTGCACGTGTACAAGCCGCGTCACTGGATCAACTGCGGCCAGGCCGGCCCGCTCGGCTGGACCATTCCGGCGGCCCTCGGTGTGGTCAAGGCCGACCCGCAACGCAAAGTCGTCGCGCTGTCTGGTGACTACGACTTCCAGTTCATGATCGAAGAGCTGGCTGTTGGCGCGCAGTTCAATCTGCCCTACGTCCACGTGCTGGTGAACAACGCCTACCTCGGCCTGATCCGTCAGTCCCAGCGTGGCTTCGAGATGGACTACTGTGTACAACTGGCGTTCGAGAACATCAACTCGACCGAAGCCGGCAGCTACGGTGTCGATCACGTTGCAGTCGTCGAAGGTTTGGGTTGCAAGGCCCTGCGCGTATTCGAGCCAGGCGAAATCGCCCCTGCCCTGCTCAAGGCGCAGAAGATGGCCGAAGAGTTCCGCGTGCCGGTCGTGGTTGAAATCATTCTCGAGCGCGTCACCAACATTTCCATGGGCACCGAAATCAACGCGGTCAACGAGTTCGAAGACCTCGCCCTGGTGGGCAACGACGCCCCTACCGCTATTTCGCTGCTCGACTGATTGCCTGACGCCCCCGCGCCGGTTGTGCCGGGGGCTTTCATTTGCAAGGAGATCACCATGCCTCGCTTCGCTGCCAACCTGTCCATGCTGTTTACCGAGCAGGACTTTCTGGCCCGCTTCAAGGCCGCCGCCGACGCTGGCTTCAGCGGTGTCGAATATCTCTTCCCGTACGATTTCAGCGCCGCTGAAATCAAGGCGCAACTGGACGCCAATGGCCTGACCCAGGTGTTGTTCAACCTTCCTGCGGGCGATTGGTCGACAGGTGAGCGCGGGATTGCCTGCCACCCCGACCGCGTCGAAGAATTCCGCGCCGGTGTCGACAAGGCCATCGCCTATGCCAAGGAGCTGGGCAATACCCAGATCAACTGCCTGGCGGGCATTCGGCCACAGGGTCTGGAATGCGCCACCGTGCGCAAGACCTTTGTCGACAACCTCAAGTTTGCCGCCGACAAGTTGCAGGCCGCCGGGATCCGTCTGGTCATGGAAATGATCAACACCCGCGACATCCCTGGCTTCTACCTGAACACCACGCAGCAAGCGCTGGACATCCAGACCGAGGTCGCCAGCGCCAACCTGTTCCTGCAGTACGACATCTACCACATGCAGATCATGGAAGGTGACCTGGCGCGCACCATCGAAGCCAACCTGCCGCGCATCAACCACATCCAGCTGGCCGACAACCCTGGCCGCAACGAACCCGGCACCGGTGAGATCAACTACCGCTTCCTGTTCGAGCACCTGGACCGCATCGGCTACAAGGGCTGGGTCGGCGCCGAGTACAAGCCGCTGACCACCACTGAAGCGGGCCTGGGCTGGCTGAAGACGCACAACGCGATCTGATCGGGCTGCGCCTGGTTCATCGAGATTCGACAATTACAAAAGAGGGTATCTCTCATGGCTAAAATCGGTTTTATCGGCACTGGCATCATGGGCAAGCCCATGGCCCAAAACCTGCAAAAAGCAGGTCACAGCCTGTTCGTTTCGACCCATCACGACGCAGCACCGGCTGACCTGATCGCCGCTGGCGCGGTGGCCCTGGCCAATCCAAAGGAAGTGGCTCAGGAAGCTGAATTCATCATCGTCATGGTCCCGGATACCCCGCAGGTCGAAGCTGTCCTGTTCGGTGAAAACGGCGTTGCCGAAGGTGTTGGCCCGAACAAGATCGTCATCGACATGAGCTCGATCTCGCCAACCGCGACCAAAGCCTTTGCCGAGAAGATCAAAGCCACTGGCGCGGCCTATCTGGACGCCCCGGTGTCCGGCGGCGAAGTAGGCGCCAAGGCGGCCACCCTGAGCATCATGGTCGGTGGTTGCCCGAAAGCCTTCGAGCGCACCCTGCCGCTGTTCGAGCTGATGGGCAAGAACATCACCCGCGTCGGCGGTAACGGTGACGGCCAGACCGCCAAGGTCGCCAACCAGATCATCGTCGCGCTGAACATCCAGGCAGTTGGCGAGGCGCTGCTGTTCGCCGCCAAGAACGGCGCGGACCCAGCCAAGGTGCGTGAAGCACTGATGGGCGGTTTCGCTTCGTCGAAGATTCTTGAAGTGCATGCCGAGCGCATGATCAAAGGCACCTTCGATCCAGGCTTCCGCATCAACCTGCACCAGAAGGACCTGAACCTGGCCCTGCAAGGCGCCAAGGAGCTGGGCATCAACCTGCCGAACACCTCCAACGCGCAGCAAGTGTTCAGCACTTGCGTAGCACTGGGTGGCGGCAACTGGGACCACTCGGCATTGATCAAGGGCCTGGAGCACATGGCCAATTTCTCGATCCGCGACGAGAAGTGATTTGAATTGATTTGAATCCGGGGGCTTGCGACGCAGCCCCCAGGGGTCTCTGACCCGCAACCGAGCAACACCCGCCCCTGGTTCAGCCTGCACGGAGGTCGTTCCGGGGGCGTTTTTTTATTACGCATAACAACAAGAATTTTGGGAGCCTGCCATGTCGGTCGATCCGCAACAATTTCTGCGCGAGCTGTTCGACACAGCCATCGCCGCCGCCCACCCAAGCCAGGTCCTCGAAGCCTACCTGCCCGCCGACCGTAGCGGCCGGGTCATCGTTATCGGCGCCGGCAAGGCCGCCGCAGCCATGGCCGAAGTGGTCGAAAAAACCTGGCAAGGTGAAGTCTCCGGGCTGGTCGTGACCCGCTATGGGCACGGCGCCAGCTGCCAGGAAATCGAAGTGGTCGAAGCGGCCCATCCTGTTCCCGATGCCGCCGGCCTGGCCGTGGCCAAGCGCGTGCTGGAGCTGGTCAGCAACCTCACTGAAAGCGACCGGGTGATCTGCCTGCTGTCTGGCGGCGGCTCTGCCCTGCTCGCCCTGCCAGCCGCAGGCCTGTCCCTGGCCGACAAGCAACAGATCAACAAGGCCCTGCTCAAGTCGGGCGCGACCATCGGCGAGATGAACTGCGTGCGCAAGCACCTCTCGGCGATCAAGGGCGGCCGCCTGGCCAAGGCCTGCTGGCCGGCCACGCTGTACACCTATGCCATTTCCGATGTGCCCGGCGACCTCGCCACCGTGATCGCCTCCGGCCCGACGGTGGCCGATCCGAGCACCTCGGCGCAAGCACTGGCGATCCTCAAACGCTACAACATCGAAGCGCCGCAAGCGGTCATCGACTGGCTCAACAACCCGGCTTCGGAAACCGTCAAAGCCGACGACCCGGCCCTGGCCCGCAGCCACTTCCAATTGATCGCCAAACCCCAGCAGTCGCTGGAGGCGGCAGCCGTGAAAGCCCGCCAGGCCGGCTTCAGCCCGCTGATCCTCGGTGACCTTGAAGGCGAGTCGCGCGAGGTGGCCAAGGTGCATGCCGGCATCGCTCGGCAAATCGTCCAGCACGGCCAGCCGCTGAAGGCGCCCTGCGTGATTCTCTCCGGCGGTGAAACCACCGTGACCGTGCGCGGCAATGGCCGTGGCGGGCGCAACGCGGAGTTTTTGCTCAGCCTCACCGAAAACCTCAAAGGCCTGCCGGGCGTGTATGCCCTGGCCGGCGACACCGACGGCATCGATGGCTCGGAAGACAATGCCGGCGCCAGCATGACCCCGGCCAGCTATGCCCGCGCCGCTGCCCTGGGGCTTTCGGCCAGCGATGAGCTGGACAACAACAATGGCTACGGCTACTTCGCCGCGCTCGACGCCCTGATCGTAACCGAGCCGACCCGTACCAACGTCAACGACTTCCGCGCCATTCTGATTCTCGAGACTGCCCAATCATGACGCCTGATAAAAAAGTCAAAATCCTCGCCACCCTCGGCCCTGCCATCAACGGCATCGACGATGTACGCCAACTGGTCGCAGCCGGGGTGAATATCTTTCGCCTCAACTTCAGCCACGGCGAGCACGCCGACCACGCCCTGCGCTATCAGTGGATCCGCGAAGTCGAGCAACAGCTGAACTACCCGCTGGGCATCCTCATGGACCTGCAAGGGCCCAAGCTGCGCGTCGGTCGCTTTGCCGAAGGCAAGGTCCAGCTGCAGCGTGGCGAGGCCCTGCGCCTGGACCTGGACAGCACCCCGGGCGACAGCCACCGGGTCAACCTGCCGCACCCGGAAATCATCGCTGCATTGCAGCCAGGCATGGACTTGCTGCTCGACGATGGCAAGCTGCGCCTGCGCGTGACCGCCAAGCATGACGACGCCATCGATACCGAAGTGCTGGCCGGCGGCGAGCTGTCCGACCGCAAGGGTGTCAACGTGCCGCAGGCGGTGCTCGAGTTGAGCCCGCTGACCGAGAAAGACCGCCGCGACCTGGCCTTCGGCCTGGAGCTTGGGGTGGACTGGGTGGCGCTGTCGTTCGTGCAGCGCCCTGAGGACATCATCGAAGCGCGCGAGCTGATCGGCGACCGCGCTTACCTCATGGCCAAGATCGAGAAGCCGTCGGCGGTCGACCAGTTGCAGGCCATCGCCGAGCTGTCCGATGCAATCATGGTTGCCCGTGGCGATCTGGGCGTGGAAGTCCCCGCCGAGAGCGTGCCGCAGATCCAGAAGCACATCATCAACACCTGCCGCCAGCTCGGCCGCCCGGTGGTGGTGGCAACGCAGATGCTCGAGTCGATGCGCTTCTCGCCTGCGCCCACCCGCGCCGAAGTCACCGACGTCGCCAACGCGGTCGCCGAAGGCGCCGATGCGGTGATGCTGTCTGCGGAAACCGCCTCCGGTGACTATCCGCTGGAAGCCGTACAGATGATGAGCAAGATCATCCGCCAGGTGGAAAACGGCCCGGATTACCAGGCACAGCTCGACGTTGGCCGGCCAAAAGCCGAGGCCACCACCTCGGATGCGATCAGCTGTGCAATCCGCCGTATCAGCGGCATTCTGCCGGTGGCGGTGCTGGTCAACTACAGCGAGTCCGGGGCCTCGACCCTGCGCGCCGCCCGCGAACGGCCACGGGCACCGATCCTCAACCTGACGCCAAATCTGGTGACGGCGCGCCGCCTGAGCGTGACCTGGGGCGTGCACTCGGTGGTCAACGACCGCCTGCGCCAGGTCGACGAAATCTGCTCGACCGCACTGGAAATCGCCCAGGCGCAAGGCATGGCCAGCATCGGCGATACGCTGCTGATCACCGCCGGGGTGCCGTTTGGCAAGCCGGGCACGACCAACACGCTGCGCATCGAGACTTTGATCTAGGACCGTATTGGGCTGCTTTGCAGCCTTCGCGGGCAAGCCCGCTCCCACACAAAACCCTGTGGGAGCGGGTTCACCCGCGAAGGCCGCAGAGCGGCCCAAAAGACCAACCGCGGAACCGAGGCCCAAAGAGGCCCACCGCCAACTTCAACCTACTGACTGCCCATGTACACACAAAATTTCGTCACCCCGTGCCCCGACTGGGCCACGGCGCTTCTCAACGGCTTCAGCCAGGTATTGCTGCAGCGTAGCCCGCTGTGCGGCCTGTGTTGTCTGCTCGCCATCCTTCTGACCGCCCCGCAGTTGGTCGGTGGTGCCCTGCTGGGCGCGCTGGCAGGGTTGCTCACGGCGCAGCGGCGCGGCTACGACCGGGCTGATCGCCAGGCCGGCCTGTACAGCTACAACGGCGTGCTGATCGGCATCCTGTTCAGCGCAGTGTTGCCATGGTCAGTGATTCTGCCGCCGCTGATCATCGCCGCCAGTGGCCTGTCGAGCATCCTCGTCCATCAATGGCGCAAACGCGGCGCCTGCCTGCTGCCGGCCTATACCGCACCGTTCGTCCTGCTCGGCTGGGCCGCGCTGCTGGCTGCGCAGCCGTCTGCCGCCGGCATAGCGGTCAGTGCCGAGCCTCTGCAGGCACTGGCGCGTGGCCTGGGCCAGGTGTTTCTGCTGGAGCAGCCGCTGGCGGGGCTGCTGATCGCCATCGGTTTGTTCCTGTCCAATCGCAGCGCTGCACTTTGGGCTTTGTTCGGTTCAGGCCTGGGCGCCTGCGTTGCGCTGCTCATGGGCGATGTCCACAGCGCCGGGATGGGCTTGCTCGGTTTCAATGCCGCGCTGGCGGCACTGGCCTTTTGCGGCCAGCGCGAACGGCCGTGGTTGCCGCTGCTGGCGATCATCCTGGCCATCGCCTTGCAACCGCTGTTCAACCTGCTGCCGGTGGCCGCCTTGACCGCGCCGTTTGTGGCCGCCTGCTGGTTGCTGCACCTGAGCAGCCGCCTGCCGCGCGGGCTGGCGGGCGGTAAGCCACGCCGCTTGCACAGCTGAGGGGCAAGCCCTAGGCTCTGCCCATTGCATAATGGAACGCGCCCCATGAACTCCCCGGCGAGCCTGCGCGAGCGGCTCTACATTCTGGTTTTTCAATCCGACACCACCGCTGGCAGACGCTTCGACAAGACCCTGCTGCTGATCATTCTGGCCAGCCTGGTGGTGGTGATCCTCGACAGTATCGATGAGGTTCACCAGAACTATTCAGGCCTGCTCGCCGCCATCGAGTGGGGCTTTACGGCGATCTTTCTCGCTGAATACCTGACCCGCCTGTACTGCTCGCCCAAGCCGCTGCGCTATGCCTTCAGCTTCTACGGCCTGGTCGATCTGCTGGCCATCGTGCCGGGCATCATCGCCTTGTATTACAGCGACGCCCAGTACCTGCTGATCATCCGCGTGATCCGCATGCTGCGGATCTTCCGCGTGCTCAAGCTGAGCCCGTACCTCAAGCAGGCCAACTACCTGATGAGCGCGCTGCGCGGCAGCAAGCAGAAGATCATCGTGTTTCTGGTCAGCGTATCGACTCTGGTGACCGTGTTCGGCACCTTGATGTACGTGGTCGAAGGGCCCGAGCATGGCTTCACCAGCATCCCCAAAGGCATCTACTGGGCGATCGTCACCCTGACTACCGTGGGCTTTGGCGATATCGTGCCGAAGACGCCGCTGGGCCAGGTGCTGTCGTCACTGGTGATGATCACCGGTTACTCGATCATCGCCGTGCCGACCGGCATTTTCACCGCCGAGCTGGCCAACGCCATGCGTGGCGAACAACTCCAGCACGACTGCCCGACCTGCCGTAAAAACAGCCATGAGCACGGCGCTGCGTTCTGCTCGCGCTGCGGCAATGCGCTGTTCCCCAGGAAGGAATAACCAAAGCGTATTTCGTTCTTTAAACGCTTGGGAAACACCCGCTATAGTCGCAGGCACTCTGCCATTAACTGTTTCAAGAACAAGGATCGCGTCGTGAAAAAACTGTTTACCGCCTCGCTGCTCGCCGCAGGCTTGACTCTGGGCAACCTGGCCCAGGCCGCACCGACGCTGCTCAACGTTTCCTATGACGTGATGCGCGATTTCTACAAGGACTACAACGCCGCTTTCCAGAAGCACTGGGAAGCCGAGCACAAAGAGAAGATCAACCTGCAGATGTCCTTCGGCGGTTCGAGCAAGCAAGCGCGCTCGGTGATCGATGGCCTGCCGGCTGACGTCATCACCATGAACATGGCGACCGACATCAATGCCCTGGTCGATAACGGCAAGCTGGTCCCGGACAACTGGGTCACGCGCCTGCCAAACAACAGCGCGCCGTTCACCTCGGCCACCGTGTTCATCGTGCGCAAAGGCAACCCGAAAGCGCTGAAAGACTGGCCTGACCTGCTCAAGGACGGCGTCCAGGTGATCGTGCCCAACCCCAAGACCTCCGGTAACGGCCGTTACACCTACCTCTCGGCCTGGGGCTACGTGCTGAAAAACGGCGGCGACGAAAACAAAGCCAAGGACTTTGTCGGCAAGCTGTTCAAGCAGGCGCCAGTGCTCGACACCGGTGGCCGGGCGGCTACCACCACGTTCATGACCAACCAGATCGGCGACGTGCTGGTCACCTTTGAAAACGAAGCCGAAATGATCGCCCGCGAATTCGGTCGCGATCAGTTCGAAGTGGTCTACCCAAGCGTATCGGCCGAAGCCGAGCCGCCGGTCACCGTGGTCGACAAGGTGGTCGACAAGAAGGGCACCCGCGCCGCCGCCGAAGAATACCTGAAGTACCTGTGGTCGCCACAAGGCCAGGAAATCGCTGCCAACAACTACCTGCGCCCGCGTGATCCAGCGGTACTGGCCAAGTACACCGACCGCTTCCCGAAAGTCGACTTCCTCTCGGTAGAGAAGACCTTTGGTGACTGGCGCACGGTGCAGAAGACCCACTTCAACGACGGTGGCGTGTTCGACCAGATCTACACCGGCCAGTGATCGACTGACGCTTGCCAGAGCAATCCGGGCCAGGCCATGGCCCGGATTGCATCGAACTTCCCTCGCCTTCGGCAATCAGTTCCTTGAGTAACCCCCCACGCCCGCCACGGCCCAAGGAGTACTCCAGTGCTGCGCTTGCTAACCCCGCTACTTCTCAGCCTGTTGCTGAGCACTTCACTCTACGCCGCTGACCCCGCGCCTGCCGAAGCTCCCGCCGAAGAACCTGCTCCGGTTTTGCAGGGTGGCTTGCTGGGTGCCCTGGCCGATGGCCTCGACAGTGCAGCCAAAGACCTCGACCTCGATGCCCATGTGCTGGACACCTGGCGCCTGCGCACCGACCGCGCCAGCAAAGAGGTGGAGCGCCTGGTCGACCGCCACTCGGGGCACGACGGCCTGCAACTGATCGGCGATTTTGTTCTGCTGACGATAGCCTGGGCCGCCAGTTTCTCGCTGCTCAGCCTGCTCGGCCGCTGGCTCGCCGCCCGCTGCGCGCGCACCGCCCTGCTGCAACGGCGCAAGCGCCTGCGTGGCTTGCTGAGGTACTTGCTGCCCTATACCTTGCCGGCCCTGGCGAGCTTGCCGCTGACGCTGTATGCCAGCCGCTTTCTCGACCCATCGATTGCCCGCGCACTCGGCCTGAGCCTGGCCTACGCGACCAGCAGCGGCCTGTTCTCGACGTCGATCATCCTCTGCCTGATCACCCTGTTCGATGCAGGCCACAAACGCCCTGCCGTCGCCGTGATCAGGCAGATGGCACCGCGTGCGTTGTTCATGATCGGCTTTCTCGCGGCCTGGAGCGACGCGCTGACCAGCCCGCAGATCGCTCGCCAGGTCGGCGGCAATATCACCGCCAGCATCGCCGTGATCACCGGCCTGATCGCCACCTTCATCTTTGCCAGCCTGGTCCTGCGCCTGCGCCGGCCGGTGGGTCACCTGATCCGCAACCGCGACCTGCATGATCGCCTGCACCACCGTGCAGTGCAGGAGACCCTGCGGATCTTCTCCAAGCTGTGGTACCTGCCGATCCTGATGATGATTCTGGTCTCGGCGATCAACCTGATCGGTGCCGGCGAAGAGAGCCAGAAAGCCCTGCAGAATGCCCTGCTGACCACCGTGCTGCTGGTGGCCACGCTGTTCCTCAGCACCCTGCTGCAACACCTGCTGGCGTCACGCAAGGTTGATACGCAGCAGAAGGTCCGCCCCTACAAGGAGCTGCTACGCAGCCTCGCCCATGCGCTGTTGCGCATCGCCATGGCGATTACCTTTATCGAGCTGCTCGGGCGCATCTGGGGTTTCTCGGTGATCGACTTTGCCCTGAGCAACCGCCTCGGCCAGGCCATCAGTAACTCAATTTCAAGTATCGGCCTGATCCTGCTGGTGACCTGGCTGCTGTGGGTGGTGCTCGACACCGCCATTCAAGAGGCGCTGAAGCCACCCGTCGGCAAGCGCAGCTCGCGCCAGCCCAGCACTCGCGTGCGCACCATCCTGCCGATGCTGCGTAATGCGGTGAAAGTGATCCTGGTAGTGATCTGCACCATCACCACCATGGCCAACCTGGGCATCAACGTTGCGCCGCTGCTGGCCGGTGCCGGGGTAATTGGCCTGGCCATCGGTTTTGGTTCGCAGCAGTTGGTGCAGGATGTGATCACCGGGCTGTTCATCCTGATCGAAGACACCATTTCGATCGGTGACTGGGTGGTGCTCGACTCCGGCCACGCCGGCACGGTCGAGAGCCTGACCATCCGCACCCTGCGCTTGCGCGACGGCAAGGGCTTCGTCCACTCGGTGCCGTTTGGCCAGATCAAGGCGGTTACCAACCAGTCGCGGCAGTTTGCCTATGCGTTCTTCTCGGTGCAGTTCACCTACGACAGTGACGTCGATCAGTCGCTGGCGTTGATTCACGAAGTGGGCAAGTCGATCAGCGAAGACCCACTGCTGCGGATCAACCTGCAAGGGCCGCTGCAGGTGTTCGGCGTCGACCGTATGGACCTCAACGGGTTCGTCCTGACCGCGCAGTTCCGAACCATTTCCGGTGGCCAGTACGCGGTCAGCCGGGCTTTCAACGAACGCCTGAAAAAGCGCGTCGATCAAACCGACAACGTCGCTTTCGCCCAGGTCTACCCGATGCCCGCCCAGGCCCGCGCATTGCCTGCCTGAACCCTGCCAAGCACTGTCGCCCTCGTTGTCGAGGGCGGCAGCTTATAGTTGGCGGAACACCAGCGCCTTCAAGCCACCCTCAGGATCAGCATCGGCAAACTCCGGCGGATTCTGCAGACGCTCGATGAACTGCAAGCCCGGCGCCTGTTCGGCCATGCCCTGGATCAGGAAGTCCGAGCCAATCGCCGGGTCGTTGACACACGCCAGCACCGTGCCGCCTGCGCTGAGCAACTCGGGCAAGCGGCGCAGGATTTTCGCGTAGTCCTGGGTCAGCACAAAGCTGCCGCGCTGGAACGTCGGCGGGTCGATGATGATCAGGTCATACGGCCCGTACTTGCGCACTTTGCCCCATGACTTGAACAGTTCATGACCCAGAAACGCCACCTGGCTCACATCATGGCCATTGAGCCGATGGTTCTCGCGTCCACGCGACAGTGCCGACTTGGCCATGTCCAGATTGACCACCTGAGCAGCGCCGTTGGCGATCGCCGCCACCGAGAAACCGCAGGTATAGGCGAACAGATTGAGTACCCGCTTGCCAGCGGCGTGCTCACGCACCCAGCGCCGGCCATAGCGCATGTCCAGAAACAGACCGTTGTTCTGGCGCACGCCCAGATCGAGCAGGTAGGTCAGGCCGTCTTCGACCACCTCACGCTGCTGCACCGGCTCGCCAAGCAACCACTGGCCGGGGCTGTCGGGCAGGTAACGGTGCTGAATCAAAATCGCCTCGCCGGTCCACAGTGTGCGCTCGGCCAGTGCCCGCAGCATCGCCTCAAGCTCAGCCAGCTGGCCCTCGGGTGGCTCGCGGAACAACGCCACCAGCAACACCCCCTGCAGCCAGTCGACCGTGATCTGCTCAAGCCCTGCCCAGCAGCGGCCACGGCCATGGAACAGGCGCCGGGTTTCCAACGGAGCAGGGTCGAGAGCGGTGAGCAGGTGCTGCTCGAGGGTATCAATCACGGAGGTCATGGGCGCGTCGCTGAGGCTCAAAAGAGGGCATTCTACCCGCTTCAACTGCGCTCAGTCGCATGGGCTTGGCGCCGCTTTGACCGGGGCGCGAAACCACCAGCCTTGTTGCATGCCGGCCGCGGCCAGCAGAATCAACGCCACCCCCAGCCACTGCAACGGCGCCAGCCGATGGCCAAAGGCGAACCAGTCGACCAGGATCGCCGCAATCGGGTAGATGAACGACAGCGCGCCGGTCAATGCAGTCGGCAGACGTTGGATCGCGCTGTACAGCAGCACATACATCAGCCCGGTATGGACGATGCCCAGGGTCAGCAAACTGGCCAGCGCCGGCAGTTCAGCGGGCAACCCACCAAGCTTGACCCACGGCGCCAACAGGACGATGCCGGTGCTGACCTGGATCAGCGCGATCAAGTGCGGCGGCGTACCGCTCAGGCGCTTGATGATCAACGCCGCAACCGCATACAGCAACGCCGCCCCAAGGGCCAGGGCAATCCCCAGCAGATAGTCGCTGCCACTGCTCTGGCCGTTGCCGTGGGCACTGACGATGGCCAGCATGCCGACGAACGCCACCCCCAGCCAGCTCAGTTTGGCCAGGGTGATCTTCTCGCCGAGAAACACCGCAGCCAGGCCGACCAACAGAAACGGCTGCACGTTGTATACCGCAGTACCGATGGCAATCGACGCCCGCGAATACGAGGCGAACAGCAGCACCCAGTTACCGACGATGGCCACCCCGCTGACAATCGCCAGCAACACGGCGCCGCGGCTGATCACGCCGGACTTGAGCAGGCCCAGGCTCGCGCAGATCACCAGTAACGCCCCCGCGCCGAACACACAGCGCCAGAACACCACCTCCAGCACCGGTTGCCCGGACACCAGCACGAACCAGCCAATCGTCCCGGAAATAAGCATGGCAACGATCATTTCCAGCGAACCACGGCGTATTGAACTGTCCATCGGCCACCTCCGTTGATGATGGCAACAGTATGACGAGGGCTGGCTGCCGCCTTCCAGCGGATAACCAAGGCAAAAATCGCCATTCACCTTTACGATCAAGGCAAATCAGAAGCTTTGCCTAACGAGGTACTTATGACCGATGCCATCGACCAACTCCTGATCACCGCCCTGATGGAGGATTCGCGCCGCTCGCTCAAGGCGTTGGCGCAGATCAGCGGGCTTTCGGCGCCCAGCGTCAGCGAGCGGCTGCGCCGGCTGGAAGAGCGCGGCGTGCTCCGCGGTTACACCGTCGAGATCGACCCGCGCTGTTTCGGCTATCAGTTGCAGGCGATTGTGCGCATCCGCCCACTGCCCGGCCAACTGCAGGAAGTCGAGCGCCAGATCATCGCGATTGCCGAGTTCACCGAGTGCGACAAGGTGACCGGCGAGGACTGCTTTATCGCCCGCCTGCATGTGCGCTCGATGGAGCAACTGGACAGCTTGCTCGACCGCATCAATGTCCTGGCCGAAACCAACACCGCGATCATCAAGAAGAGCCCGGTGAAACGCCGCCTGCCGCCAATGGCCGAGTGAGCGGCTTTCCTGCAGACCGGCACGGCCAGATTGTGCTGTTTATTTTTTGTACACAGGATTGTCACCTAAGGTGCCATTTTTGTGTGCACTTCTGGGAAGCGCAGCACCAAGACGTTACACGCACGGCGCGAGATAATTTGACCGATTGATCAGTAATGTAAGTTGGTAAAAAATTTAACTTGTTCAATCAGTCAACTTATAAACAAATTAATTCAGTCAGTTAGAGATTTAAATAAAGAGTTCACGGAACAGTAAATTGTGAACTTGCACACCCGATGGCATGGAACTGGCTTTGCTGTGCTTGTGTTTTGTATACAACTTGAACAAAACCTAAATACACAACAACGCGCAGCGCCTGCCCCAAGCAGGCCGCAGCCTCCAGAACCCAGTGATGCCAAGGTTCAGCCGTGACAAGACGAGACCGTGCACTCTCGCCCCTCACTGCAACCTGCGCATCAGGAGCCGCCGGAATGAGTAGCAGCCTCGACCTTGCCCCTGAACTATCCGTCGCCAGCACCGCCCAGCCGTCAACCTTGACCGGCGCATCGCCGGCCCTCGAACTCAGCCCGCGCCTGCACAACCGCGACCTCGCGCCGACCCGTCTCGAGGGCCGACGCTGGGGCGGTTACAGCATCTTCGCGCTGTGGACCAACGATGTGCACAACATCGCCAACTACTCGTTCGCCATGGGCCTGTTCGCGCTCGGCCTGGGTGGCTGGCAGATTCTCCTGTCGCTGGCGATCGGCGCAGTGCTGGTGTACTTCTTCATGAACCTGTCTGGCTACATGGGGCAGAAGACGGGTGTGCCCTTCCCGGTCATCAGCCGCATCGCCTTCGGCATCCACGGCGCACAGTTGCCGGCATTGATTCGCGCCGTGATCGCCATCGCCTGGTTCGGTATCCAGACCTATCTCGCCTCGGTGGTGCTGCGGGTATTGCTCACCGCCATCTGGCCGCAGGTGGCCGCATACGATCAAGACAGCATCCTTGGCCTGTCGAGCCTGGGCTGGGTGTGCTTCGTCGCGATCTGGCTGGTGCAGCTGGTGATCCTTGCCTACGGCATGGAAATGGTGCGCCGCTATGAAGGCTTCGCCGGCCCAGTGATTCTGCTGACAGTGGCGAGCCTGGCCGGTTGGATGTACTTCCAGGCCGACACACGCATCGCCTGGTCGGTGGCCGAGCCACTGACCGGATACGAAATGTGGCGCAATATCTTCGCCGGTGGCGCCTTGTGGCTGGCGATCTACGGCACCCTGGTGCTGAACTTTTGCGACTTCGCCCGCTCATCGCCGTGCCGCAAGACCATCCGCGTCGGCAACTTCTGGGGCTTGCCGGTGAATATCCTGGTGTTCGCGGTGATCACCGTGGTGCTCAGCGGTGCACAGTTCAAGATCAACGGCCACATCATCGACAGCCCCACCCAGATCGTTGCGACCATCCCTAATACGCTGTTTCTGGTACTGGGTTGCCTGGCGTTCCTGATCGTCACCGTCGCGGTGAACATCATGGCCAACTTCGTCGCCCCGGCATTTGTCCTGAGCAACCTCGCCCCGCGCCACCTGAACTTCCGCCGCGCCGGCCTGATCAGCGCCACGCTGGCGGTACTGATCCTGCCGTGGAACCTCTACAACAGCCCACTGGTGATCGTCTACTTCCTGTCCGGCCTGGGCGCCCTGCTCGGCCCGCTGTACGGGGTGATCATGGCCGACTACTGGTTGCTGCGCAAAGGCCAGATCAACGTGCCTGAGCTGTACAGCGAGAACCCGGCTGGCGCCTATCACTACACCCGCGGCATCAACTGGCGGGCGATGGCGGCCTTCGCGCCGGCGGCGCTGCTGGCCATCATCCTTGCGCTGGTACCCAACTTCCACAGCGTGGCGCCGTTCTCCTGGTTGATCGGTGCGGGCATCGCGGCTGCGCTGTACCTGCTGATTGCCCCGCGCAATCGCCAATACCACGACGTCAGCGGTGAGTGCATCGCCGTCGACCACAGCAGCCATTGATCAAGGAAGAACCTGCATGCGCATTCTTATCGTCAACGTCAACACTACCGCAGCCATCACCGAGGCTATTGCCGAGCAAGCCCGCAGCGTCGCCGCGCCAGGCACCGAGATCGTCGGTCTGACGCCGTACTTTGGCGCCGAGTCGGTGGAGGGCAATTTCGAAAGTTATCTGGCGGCCATCGCCGTGATGGACCGCGTGCTGGCTTACGACCAGCCCTATGATGCGGTGATCCAGGCAGGCTACGGCGAGCATGGCCGCGAGGGGCTGCAGGAGTTGCTCGATGTGCCAGTGGTAGACATCACCGACGCCGCCGCCAGCACCGCCATGTACCTCGGCCACGCCTACTCGGTGGTAACCACCCTGGACCGCACCGTACCGCTGATCGAAGATCGCCTGAAACTCTCCGGGCTGTATGACCGCTGCGCCTCGGTGCGCGCCAGCGGCCTGGCGGTGCTGGAGCTTGAAGAGAACCCGCAACGGGCGGTGGACGCCATCGTCGAACAGGCCGAGCGCGCAGTGCGCGAAGACAAAGCCGAGGTGATCTGCCTTGGTTGCGGCGGCATGGCCGGCCTCGACGAGCAGATTCGCCAGCGCACCGGGGTGCCGGTGGTGGATGGTGTCAGCGCTGCGGTAACCATTGCCGAGTCGCTGGTGCGGCTTGGCCTGAGCACCTCCAAGGTACGCACCTACGCGACCCCGCGGGTGAAAAAGGTCGTCGGCTGGCCAATGCGCCTGGGCCGCTGATCAGCCCTGCCCGGCTCAGGTCGGGCAGGCCTTGTTGCCACCATCCAGACCCTGACGCACGTTACGGCTGAGCATGCTCGCCTTGCCGTCGTGCCAGGTCAGGGTAATCACATACAAACTGTCGAAATCCTCGTTGCTCCAGTCCTCGGTGATGACTCGCTCGTCACCCAGGGCCTTGCCGGCCACGGCATTGATCAGATCAGGCAGGTAACCGTGCGACCAGGCGGTGTAGACGGTGGCGTTGCGGTACTTGTCGGTCAGCAGCTCGTCGGCCAACTCGTCGTAGTCATTGGCGCCGAAGTCGATATTGACCGGCAGACCGAGGCGAATGGCGCTGGGGCTGATGGTCATCAGCGGGCGAATGTAGCTGTAGCGCTGGTCCTGGCTACCCTCTTCGACGTGCCGCGAGGGGTTGGCAGCGAAGACATAATCGGCATCGCCGAACCGCTCCGGCAGCACACTGGCCAACTCGATGGCCCGATTCAGACCCTGGCAATTCAGCTGGCCAAGACCTTCGCCAGGCTTCTCTGCGTGGCGCAGAAACACCAGAGTCTGGGTGCCATCGACCGGCTCTTCATGGTTGTGCACCACGGCATAGGTCAGGGGCACCAGGACTGCCGCAAACGCAGTGGCAAGGTAGAGATGACGGCGTCGCAAGGACTGCAGCAACTTCATGGCGATGGACTCATCCGACAAAAGAAGGAAGGCGTCCGTGCCTGCATTTCGTGATCACCTGCACAGGCTGGCGAGCCAGCCGTGCAAGCGGGACCATCTTGACCTAGAAATGTGAACGAAATTCATTCGCCGGGGCAAACTTGCCGGGTGAAGTTGTTACAGTTTCAGTCGTCGCGGGTCAGCACTTCGAGCAATTCGATCTCGAAGGTCAGGTCGGAGTTGACCGGAATCGCGCCGACGCTGCGCTCGCCGTAGGCCAGGTGCGCCGGCACCTGCAGCTTGCGCTTGCCGCCGACACGCATGCCCATCAGGCCCTGATCCCAGCCTTTGATCACCCGGCCGCTGCCGATCACGCACTGGAACGGCTTGCCGCGCGACCAGGAGGAATCAAACTCGCTGCCATCGGCCAGCCAGCCGGTGTACTGGGTGGTGATCAATGCGCCCTTGACCACAGCCTTGCCGTCGCCTTCGAGCAGGTCGGTGATCTGTAATTCGTTGTTCATGAAGCTCCTTGGGAAAGCTGCGCTGCACTCAGATGAACACGCTGCCCTTGAGGTACAGCGCGCCGTGGCCGCTGATGATAACCCGGCCGTTGCCGAGCACCTCACAGTGCAACTGGCCTTTGCGCGCACCGCCCTGCTCGCAGCGCAGGCTGCTTTGCTCCAGACGCTGCGCCCAGTACGGTGCCAGCGAAGTGTGCGCCGACCCGGTCACCGGGTCTTCATTGACGCCCACCCGAGGGCCGAACCAGCGGGTGACGAAGTCAAAACCGCGGCCCGGCGCAGTCACCGCAATACCGCGCACATCGAAGGCTGCCAACGCGGCGAAGTCCGGGCGCAGGGTCTCGATCAACGACACGTCGTCAATCGCCACCAGGTAGTCATCGCTGCGGTACACCTCACGTGCGCTGTCCAGACCGAGCGCCTCCAGCAAGCCTGGCGGGGTCGCTACCGGCTGCGGCTGCTTGGCCGGAAAGTCCATTTCCAGCATGCCGTCAGCGCCACGGCTGACCCGCAGCTCGCCGCTGCGGGTACTGAAGCGCAGCACCTCAGCCTGCTCGCCAAGTTGCTCGAACAACACCCAGGCCGAGGCCAGGGTGGCGTGCCCGCACAGGTCGACTTCCACCGTCGGGGTAAACCAACGCAGCTGGTAGCCGTCGCCGTGCTTGACGAAGTAGGCAGTCTCGGACAGGTTATTCTCTTCGGCGATGCGCTGCAGGGTGGCATCGTCCAGCCACTGCTCCAGCGGGATCACTGCTGCCGCGTTACCGCCGAAAGGTTTGCTGGAAAAAGCGTCTACCTGAAAGATCTCGAGTTGCATGCAATAAGCTCCACTGTCCATGACTGGCCGGGTAAAAATTCAGCCGCGAACGGGGGTCAGCACCGGTTCGCCAGCAAAAAACGCCTGCAGATTGCGCAGCACCAGGGTCACCGTATCGCGTGCGGCCTCGGGCGACTGCCCGGCCACATGCGGGGTCAGCACGGTGTTGCCGAGTGCCTTGAAGGCGTCGGGTACGTTGGGTTCGTCGTCGAATACATCGAGTGCCGCGCCAGCGATCCAGCCCTGCTCCAGCGCCTCGAGCAAGGCGGCGCTGTCGACCACACTGGCGCGGGCGATATTGACCAGGTAGCCCTCTGCACCGAGTGCTTTGAGCACATCGGCGTCGACCAGATGCTGCGTCGCAGCGCCGCCGGGTGTAGCAATCACGAGGATGTCGACCGCCTCGGCCAGACGCAGTGGGCTGTCGTACCAGGTGTAGGCAAGCTCTTTACGAGGTGTACGGCTGTGGTAGCTGACCGGCATGTCGAAGCCCAGCGACGCGCGTTTGGCAATCGCCTGGCCAACAGCACCGAGGCCGATGATGCCCAGGCGCTTGCCCGACACCGACGGGCTGATCACCCGGTTCCACTCACCGCGGCGAGTGATTGCGTCAGCGTTGGGGATATTGCGCAACAAGGCCAGCAGCAGGGCCAGGCTGTGATCGGCGACTGCTGCAGCGTTGGCGCCGGCGCCGTTGGTGACGGTGATGCCACGAGCTGCAGCGGCGGTCAGATCGACCTGTTCATAGCCGGCACCGATCACACAGATGATCTGCAAGTGTGGCAGCGCCTGAATCTCGCTGGCAGTCAGACCAAGTGGGCCGCGGGTGAGCACCGCGTCGATCTCATCGGCCTGCTGAGCGATGGCCGCAGCGCGCAGCTGCGCATTCGGCGCACGAATCAGTCGATAGCCCGCCTGTTCCAGCAGCGGCAGGTAATCGTCGACGGTTTCAACCAGTACCAGGACTGTCTTGCTCATGCACCCTCCGGCTCTATGCGAGGAGGGATTATGCGGGATCAGGGGCAAGTACAGTCAATCGAAGAATTGCCCTTCAACTGTACTGTACCGGCCCTGGTAGAGAGGTGCTGCAGATGCTTATTGCGCGAAGGCGCGGCCCAGGCCACCCGGCACACCGCTGCTGTCGGTTTCCTGCCATGGACCTTCCGGGCTCAGCGACCAGCTCCAGCCGCCGTCATAGCGGTAATAGGTGCGCTGACGGTAGAAGGTGTTGGGTTTTTTCTCCAGCACATACACGCCCATTTTCGGGTCCCAGTGGCTGGCACCACCTGGCGGTGGCGCGAAGCTGGCCGAAGTGCGCGGCATGGCCTTCGGCGCTGCGGTTGGCTTGCTCGGCTGCGTACCCGGCTTGCTACCCGGCAATGGCGTGATCGCCGGCCCTTGGCGCGGCGGCACGCCTTCGACCGGTGGCAGCGGCTGCTGGACCGGCTCGCGCACCGTACACGCAGACAGACCCAGGGCCAGGGTGATCAGGGTCAAGCGGACGGCATGCTTCATGGTGGGCTCTCTTATTGGTCAGGGCTGTCGATTGTCAGGTGCTGAATGCCCGGCGTGCGATTGCTCATCGGCGCGCTCTGGCCGATCCATTCGCCTTGAGTCGGCTGGCCTGCGCGGGACACCCGTGCAACCAGTTGGACTTCGGCAAAATCGGACAGTTTCATCTGCGCCATCATGGCATCAGCGTCTGACAGTTCAACTTCGATCGGCAGCTGGCCCACCGTCACCCGCTTGGCCGCCAACGGCATCGGCGGGCCGCTTTTGGCGCGGGCGAAGATGAACACCGTGTCGCTCGGCTGAACCTTGCCCTGCAGCGCTGTGGCCAGCTCGACCCGTACCTGCAAGCGCGCGGGCGATACAGCTGGTGCGGCCGCTTTGCCTGGCGCGGCGCTGAGCTTGTCGGCGGCGCGATCGATGCCGCCCTGCAACGCGGCGCGCGAGGCATCACCCTCAGGCAATTGCGCCAGCAGGCGCTGCCAGTAGTCGATGGCCTCCTGATAGCGCTCGCCTTCGAACGCGGCGATGCCGCGCAGGCCGAGGCTGGTGACTTCCTTGGGGTCAGCCTTGAGCGCTTCGTCGGTAAGCTCCTGCAGTTGTGCGCTCCATTGTTTGTCGGCAGCAAAGTACAGCGCCTGGGCCCACTGCCCGAGCAGCTCTGGCTGGCGACCAGCAAGGGCGACGGCACGCTCGAAGATCTTCGCCGCATCAGCCGGGCGCTGGTCAGCCATGTACGCACGACCGAGGAAGTACAGGCCTTCAGCTGAATCCGGCTGGGCCTGCACCGCGCGCTCGAGGCGGCTGGTCATCTCGTCCATGGTTTTCGGTGCCTGGGCAAACTCACGGGTCAGCTCGACCTTGTCCGCAGCACCAAAATGCAGATACAGCCCCACCGCCATCACCGGCACCAGCAACGCTGCCAACAGCGGTACCGCCCGCCCCAGATGACCCTGGCGCGGTTCGCCGGCGCCTTCGGTATCGGCCAGCAGCTCCCGCGCGGCTTCATCACGGCCGCTGGCCAGTTGCTCGGCATCGAGTACGCCGGCAGCCTGCTGCGCGCTCAGTTCGGCGACACGTTCCTGATACAGCGCCACGTTCAGGGCGGTACGGTCTTGTTCCTGCTGGCGGCCACGGCCACGCAGGATCGGGATCAGCAGAAAGCCGAGGGCGGCGAGCAACAATAGGCCCGCGCCAAGCCAGAATTCAGTCATGGGTAGCTTCTTTATCCAACAGTTTGGCGAGACGTTCGCGTTCTTCCATCGACAGCTGCGCGCTGCCGCTTGCCACCGGCTGCCGGCGCCGGCGGACAATCACCGCCAACATGACAAAGCCCCCCGCCAGCAGAATTGCCGGGCCGAACCAGAGCAGCCAGGTGCGCCCGCTCAAGGCCGGTTTGTAACGGACGAAGTCGCCATAGCGATCAACCATGAAGGCAACGATCTGCTGATTGCTCTGGCCTTCGCCGAGCATGCGGAAGATCTCCCGACGCAGGTCGGCGGCAATCGGCGCATTGGAGTCAGCGATGTCCTGGTTCTGACACTTGGGGCAGCGCAGCTCCTTGGTCAGTTGCTGATAGCGCTCGCGCTCGGCGTCGTCACGAAACTGATAGGTGTCGATCGCGGCCTTGGCCACGCTCACTAGGCTCAGGCCGAGCACGGCTGCTGCCAACCAGCGCTTCATGGCTTGGCCTCATCGACCAGGCCCTGGTACAGCGGCGCCAGCTGCTCGCGCCAGACCGTGGCATCGACGATGCCGACGTGCTTGTAGCGGATGATACCCTTGGCATCGATCAGAAAGGTCTCCGGCGCACCATACACACCAAGGTCCAGACCCAGAGTGCCCTGCTCGTCGCGGATATCCAGCTGATACGGATTGTGGAACTCGGCGAGCCACTTCAACGCCGCAGCGTTATCGTCCTTGTAGTTGACGCCATGGATGACCACGCCCTGCTCGGCCAGCGTGTTCAGGTAAGGATGCTCAACCTTGCACGACGGGCACCAGGTGGCCCACACGTTGACCAGCGCCGGCCGGCCGAGCAGGTCGGCCTGGGTCAGGCTGCGCTCGCCTTGGGTGGAGGCCAGCGAGAAGGCCGGGAATGGCTTGCCGATCATCGCCGACGGCAGCTCATCGGGCTTGAGGAACAAGCCCTTGTAGAGAAACACCGCCAGCAGTAGAAACACCGCCAACGGCAGGACCATCATCCAACGCTTCATGCAGTTGCTCCAGTCGCGCCGAGGGCTTCACGCACGCGGCTCTTGACCTTGACCCGGTAACGCCGGTCGAAGGCTGCCAGTAGCCCGCCCAGGCCGGTCAGCAGACCGCCCAGCCAGATCCAGCGAACATACGGTTTGATGTGCACGCGCACGGCCCAGGCGCCGTTTTCCAGCGGCTCGCCGAGGGCCACGTAGAGGTCGCGGGTGAAACCGGCATCGATCCCGGCCTCGGTCATCATCGACTGCTGCACGGTGTACAGACGCTTCTCGGGGTGCAGCACGCTGACCTCGCGACCGTCCTTGGAAACCCGCACGGTGCCACGGTCGGAGATGAAGTTTGGCCCTTCGAAGTGCTTGGCGCCTTCGAACAGGAAGTGATAGCCGCCAAGCTCGACCGTCTCGCCCGGCGCCATGCGCAGGTCGCGCTCGGCGCTGTTGTTGCTCGACAGCACCACGCCCAGGGCGCACACAGCCAGGCCCAGATGCGCGACCTGCATGCCCCAATAGCTGCGGGACAGGCCGCGCACGCCCTTGCCCAGGCCTTTGTGGCGGGTCTTGTCGAAGATGTCGCGCAGGCCGGCGAGCACTACCCACGCCGCCAGGGCAAAGGTCGCCAGCGCCGGCCAGTCGAAGTCATCGGCAATCAGCCCGGCAATCGGCGCCAGAATTGCGCTGCCAATCAATACCGGTGTGAGCATGCCCGCCAGCCATTTGCCCGGCGTGTCCTTCCAGCGCACCAGCACGCCGATCCCCAGCACCACCATCAGCAATGCCATCAACGGCAGGAACAGCGCATCGAAATACGGCGGGCCGACCGACAGTTTGGCCCCGGTCAGGGAATCGAGCACCAGCGGATACAGCGTACCCAGCAGAATCATCGATGCAGCCACCACCAGCACCAGGTTGTTGGCCAGCAGCAAGGTTTCTCGCGACCACAGGGCAAAGCCGACCTGGCTTTTCACCACCGGCGCGCGCAGAGCGAACAGGGTCAGCGAGCCACCCACGACAAACAGCAGGAAGATCAGGATGAATACACCGCGCTCCGGGTCGGCGGCAAAGGCGTGCACCGAGGTCAGCACGCCGGAGCGCACCAGGAACGTGCCGAGCAGGCTCAACGAGAATGCGGCGATCGCCAGCAATACCGTCCAGCTCTTGAACACGCCGCGTTTTTCCGTGACGGCCAGCGAGTGGATCAGCGCGGTGCCCACCAGCCAGGGCATGAACGAGGCGTTTTCGACCGGATCCCAGAACCACCAGCCGCCCCAACCAAGTTCGTAGTACGCCCACCACGAGCCCAAGGTGATACCGACCCCGAGGAACGCCCAGGCGACGATGGTCCATGGCCGCGACCAGCGCGCCCAGGCGGCATCCAGGCGGCCACCGAGCAAGGCGGCGATAGCGAAGGCGAAGGCCACCGAGAAGCCGACGTAGCCCATGTACAGCATTGGCGGATGGACGATCAGGCCAAAGTCCTGCAGCAGCGGGTTGAGGTCACGGCCGTTGCCCGGCACCTGCGGCAACAGGCGCTGGAATGGGTTGGAGGTGACGATCAGGAACGACAAGAAGCCCACGCTGATCATGCCCATCACCGCCAGTACGCGGGCGAGCATGACTTGTGGCAACTGGCGCGAGAACACCGACACGGCGAAGGTCCAGCCGCCCAGAATCAATGCCCACAGCAGCAACGAGCCTTCATGCGCGCCCCACACTGCGCTGAATTTGTAGTACCACGGCAAAGCGGTATTGGAGTTGCTGGCAACGTACGCTACCGAGAAATTGTCGGTCATGAACGCATGGGTAAGGCAGCCGAACGCAAACACCAGAAAAGCGAACTGGCCCCAGGCGGCAGGTCGCGCCAGGCTCATCCACAGGCTGTCGCCGCGCCAGGCGCCGAGCAGCGGCACGCTGGCCTGAACCACGGCGAAACAGATCGCCAGGATCATCGCTAACTGACCCAGTTCGGGCACTATCAGGGCAGCATTCATGGCTTCTGCTCCGCGCCGCTGGCCGCCTGGCCGCTTTCCTTGAGTGCTTTGGTCACCTCAGGCGGCATGTACTTTTCATCGTGCTTGGCCAGCACTTCATCCGCCACCACCACGCCATCGGCATTGAGCTTGCCCAAGGCAACGATGCCCTGCCCTTCACGGAACAGGTCCGGCAGGATGCCGCGATAGGTGATCGGCACCGACTTGTTGAAGTCGGTGACCACAAAGCGCACGTCGAGCGAGTCAGCCGAGCGCTGCACCGAGCCCTTCTCGACCATGCCACCGGCGCGAATGCGCGTGTCCAGCGGCGCTTCGCCGGTGGCGATCTGGGTCGGGGTGTAGAACAGGTTGATGTTCTGCTGCAGGGCACTCAGGGCAAAGCCAACGGCGACGCCGACCCCGACCAGCAGGGCGCCGATGAGCAACAGGCGTTTCTTGCGCTGCGGATTCACTGATTGTTCTCCCGGCGCAGACGACGCGCCTCTTCTTGCAGATAACGACGGCGGGCCAACAGTGGTGCGGCGACATTGAGCGCCAGCACTGCCAGGCAAATGCCGTAGGCCGACCATACGTACAAGCCGTGGTGGCCCATGGCGAGAAACTCGCTGAACGAGGCAAAATTCACGATGCTGCCCTCCGCCCCAGGCTGTTCAGCACTTCTTCACGAACCCAGCTGGCGCGGGCCTCGCGCTTGAGCACCTCGAGGCGCATGCGCAGCAGCAGCACAGCGCCGAAGAAGCAGTAGAAGCCAAGCCCGGTGAGCAGCAGCGGCAGCCACATTTCTGCGGGCATCGCCGGCTTTTCGGTGAGGGTGAAAGTCGCGCCCTGGTGCAGGGTGTTCCACCACTCCACCGAATACTTGATGATCGGGATGTTGATCACGCCCACGATCGCCAGCACCGCACAAGCCTTGGCCGAGCTGTCACGATTACTGATCGCCTGGCCCAGCGCAATGATGCCGAAGTACAGAAAAAGCAGGATCAGCATCGACGTTAGGCGCGCATCCCAGACCCACCAGCTACCCCAGGTCGGCTTGCCCCAGATGGCCCCGGTGACCAGCGCCACGGCGGTCATCCAGGCGCCGATGGGCGCCGCGCACTGCAGGGCAACGTCGGCGATCTTCATCTTCCACACCAGCCCGACCACACCAGCCACCGCCAGCAGCACATAGCAGGACTGCGCCAGCATGGCCGCCGGCACATGGATATAGATGATGCGGAAGCTGTTGCCCTGCTGGTAGTCCTGCGGCGCAAAGGCCAGGCCCCAGACCATGCCGACTGTCAGCAACAGCACAGCGGCCACCGTCAGCCAGGGCAGCATGCGCCCGCTGATGGCGTAGAACCATTTGGGCGAGCCGAGCTTGTGGAACCACGTCCAGCTTATTTTCATCAGGTACATCCGGTCTTGGCTGGGCCTTGAGCATTCTGCCGTAGGCCCAGATCTCGTTATTCGCCGACGCTGATCTTCAGGCCGGCCGCTATCGCAAAGGGTGCCAGGGTCACAGCCAGGGCAGTCAGGCTGGCCAGCCACAACAGGTGGCCAGTGGCGGGCATATTCTGCAACGCCGCTTGCAAGGCGCCACTGCCCAGGATCAATACTGGGATATACAACGGCAAAATCAGTAGCGCCAGTAACAAACCACCGCGTTTGAGGCCCACGGTCAGCGCCGCGCCCACTGCACCGAGCAGGCTCAGCACCGGCGTGCCCAGCAGCAGCGAGGCCAGCAGCACCGGCAGGCAGCTCGCCGGCAGGCCCAGCATCAGCGCCAGCAGCGGCGCCAACAATACCAGCGCCAGCCCGGAAAAGATCCAATGCGCCAGCACCTTGGCCAGCACCAACAACGCCAGTGGATGCGGCGACAGCACCCATTGCTCCAGCGAGCCGTCTTCAAAATCGCTGCGAAACAAGCCGTCCAACGACAGCAGTACCGCAAGCAGCGCGGCTACCCAGACCAGGCCAGGCGACAAGGTTTGCAACAATTGCGTCTCGGGGCCGACGGCAAGGGGGAACAACGCCACCACAATGGCGAAAAACACCAACGGGTTGGCCAGCTCGGCCGGGCGGCGGAACAGCAGGCGCGCTTCGCGGCGCAACAACAGGACGAATACACTCATGCGGCCCACTGCCCCACATTCAGTTCACGATAGCCGGCAGGCTTGAGCGTGAGACTGTGGTGCGTGGTCAACACCACTGTGCCGCCCGCCTCGCAGTGCGCGGCCAGGTGCGCTTCAAGCTGCGCAACGCCCTGTTTGTCGAGGGCGGTGAACGGCTCATCGAGAATCCACAGTGGCGGCCCGGCCAGGTACAGCCGCGCCAGCGCCACCCGCCGCTGCTGGCCGGCGGACAGGGTGTGGCAGGGCACATCTTCAAAACCGCGCAGGCCGACTGCGGCCAGGGCCTGCCAGATCGCCTCGACACTGGCCGGCTGATGCAGCGCGCAGAGCCAGGCGAGGTTCTCTTCGGCCGTGAGCAAATCCTTGATACCCGCCGCATGACCGATCCACAGCAGGATGCTGGCCAGTGCCTGCGGCTGCTCGGCCAACGGCTGGCGATTGAGCTGGATCTGCCCGGCGGTGGGCTGCATCAGCCCGGCCAACAACCGCAGCAGGCTGGTTTTGCCGCTGCCGTTGGGGCCGCTGATCTGCAGCATGTCGCCTGGGCCCAGCTGAAAATCCAGGTGTTCAAACAGCAGGCGCCAGTCGCGCTCGCACGCCAGGCCGGTGGCTCGAAGGTCAAGGGTCACGGTACCGCCTTATTCTGTGTGGAGCCTGAGTCTCAAGTCGCCCCCTGGCCTGCCGTTATACTGACAGTGGTGGGCGACGTGGCCGGCATTATTACACGCGCCGCCGCGCTGCCAAGAGGGCTGCTTCGACAGGTTGTATACAATCATGACTGAAATCAATAGTCTCGGCGCACAAAGCGCAATCGCCCCGCAGGCAGCCAAAGCTGCCATGACCGGCGAACTGCTGCGCCTGCTGCAACCGCAGCCCGGGCTGATCGCGCCAGGCGAGACTGCCAAGGCCGAGGTCATGTCGCTGCGCCAGCTTGGCGTCGACTTTCAGTTGCTGCTGCGCCTGACTGCCGCCAATGGTACTCAGACCCAGGTCCAGACCACCGCCAGCCAACCATTGGCTCCGGGCAGCCAGCTGCTGCTGAGCCAGGCCGACAGCAATCGCCTGGCAGTCATGGTGCAGCAGGCCAACGCCAACAATGTCACCACCCTCACCCGCCTCGACACCAGCCAGGTGCCGATCGGTACCCTGCTGCAGGGCAAGGTCCTGAGCAACCAGGCATTGCCTGTCAACCCCGGTGAAACTGCCAGTTTTCGCGCGTTGGTCAGCCTGCTCAACAGCAGCCAGGCCGGCGCCACCCTGAGTATCGACAGCCCGCGCCCGTTGCCGGTGGGCAGCCTGCTCAGCGCTTTGGTGCAGGGCGACCAGTCACTGCGCTTCGTGCCGTTGAGCGGGCGTCAGGATCAGTTGCTGATCAGCCAGCAACTGGCCAACCAGCAGGCTCGGCAAGCTTCGCTGCCCGGTGTGCTCAGCGCATTGCAGCAGCTCGCCAGCGATCCCGACACGGCCAGCCTACTGCGCGCCAGCGCCGAGCGCCTGCTGGCCAGCCTGCCGGATGCGCGCCAGCTCAGCGACCCCAAAGGCGTGGCGCAGGCGCTGAGCAACAGTGGTGGTTTTCTTGAGGCGAAGCTGTTGGCCGGTTTGCCTGCGGGTATCGCCCCAGACCTCAAAGCGCAGTTGATCAGGCTGGTTGCGCAGGCGCTGCCGAACGCCGCCAACCCCATGAGCAACCCCACCGTTGCTGCCAATACCTTGGCACAGGTGATGCCCGGCTTCGCCCGCAGTGCACTGGGCATGCTTGACCGGGTCAGCCCCCGACCGCAACCAGGCAGTTTCCCGCTACCGTCACGGTTGCTGCAGAGCCTGGAGCAGGAAGGCGATCTGGAGCAACTGCTGCGTCTGGCTGCGGCTGCCGTGTCGCGCTTGCAGAGCCACGCCCTGAGCAGCCTGCAACAGACCGGTGTGAGCGAAAACGGTAACCTGCAGACCACCTGGCAGGCCGAAATCCCGATCCGCCACGGCCAGGAGTTCATCCCTTTGCAAGCGAAGCTGCAGCGCGAAGAAACCCCGCAGCAGCAGGCTGACGGCCAGCGCGAGCAACGCGATCCGCTCGAGTCGTTGTGGCGCATCGAGCTGGCCTTCGACCTGCCGCCGCTCGGCCCGTTACAGGTGCAGGCGCAGCTCAGTCAGGGCCGCTTGTCCGGGCAATTGTGGGCGGAACTTGCGCAGACCGCGCAATTGATCGACAGCCAACTGGGCAGTTTGCGCACACGCCTGCTTGATCGCGGTCTCGAAGTCGGTGACCTGCAATGCCACACTGGCACGCCGCCACAAGGTCCGAAAACACGTGTCGAACAACGCTGGGTGGATGAGACCGCATGAGTGACAAGCAATCACGTCAGGCCATTGCCCTGAGCTATGACGGCCAACAGGCACCGACATTGAGCGCAAAAGGTGACGATGAGCTGGCTGAGGCGATCCTGGCGATTGCCCGCGAGCACGACGTGCCCATCTACGAGAACGCCGAACTGGTGCGCCTGCTGGCACGCCTGGAACTGGGCGAGCAGATCCCCGAGGCGCTGTACCTGACCATCGCCGAGATCATTGCCTTTGCCTGGCAGCTACGCGGCAAGGTCCCGGTCGGGTTTGCCGAGGCTGATGCGACACCGCGCGACATCACCCCGCCCACTGCCCTGCTGGCGCCGCCGGCCAAACGTGGCTGAAATACAGCTAGGGGACCTGCAAGCAGACATAATTAACGCTGGCTGACAACACAGTTCAGTCACCGTCGTGCCTCAATTCTCTGAGGCCTGCATCATGCCCATCCCCAACCTCGGCCAGGACGGCATCCAGTTCGTCCGCGACCATCTTGCCAAACTACCGCGTGCAGACCGCGCGGCCACCGCCGAACTGCGTAAATGGCTGCAAGCCAAGGGCATCCAGCATCCGCCGGAACAGCTCGACGTGGTGACCTTGCATTATCAGCTGGGCGCCGATTATGGCTGGACCGGCGTGGTAGCGCAGAAACTCAGCTTGACCGAGGCCTTGCTCTGCAACTACCAAGCGCCTGAAAACAACGCGCTGCCGCACATGCTCGAAGACAATCAGCCGGCGGGTTCGGATCGCATCATCCGCCTGGTCGACAAACTGCGTCCTCCGCATCAGCCGGGCGCGATCAACTACTACGTGTTCAGCGGCATCTTTCGCCGGACCCAGCCACAAACCTATGAACACGCCACGCACATTCCTGTGCAGATGCAGGACTTGCAGGCTTTTGTCTGGGATCTGGACTTTCACACACACTACACCGCAACGCTGAAGAGCTACTGGCGCCAGCATCTGGAGGAATTTGGCCAGTGCCTCAAGCTGAATTTCATCGCCGCCTGCAACAAACAGGCGGCCGAGGGCAGCCTGAGCGAGGACGCGGTCAGGCTTGCCTGGCAAGTGGCAAGACTGGAAGAAACCGCCCCGGCAGCCGTGCAGGCGCGGATACTCAACGTCTACGGCTACCCCGCCACGGACCTCGTCTGCTTCAAACGCAGGGGTGTCGACCGAGTCCTGCTGTACATCCCCGGCAACACCTCACCGCTGCACGAGTTTGCCTCCCACGGCGAGTTACAGGACTGGTTTGCACAGCAATGCCAGGATCCGGCCAAACGCCTGGCGCTGCACGCCCACTTCAATCAGGCCGACACGCCGGATTGCCTCAGTTTCAGCGGTCTGAGCACGGCGCTGGAAGGCCTTGGAGCCTACCCGCAAGTACTACCTCTGGACGCCAATCGCCCTGGTTTCACCACAGCAGGCACTTGGCCGCCGCGCGACTACGTCAATTACAAAGGTAAAACCTACAGCCCGCGCCTTGAAGGCCCTTTATTTGCAACGCTGGCCAAGCGTTATCGCCAACGCAGCTTCCAGGATGCCGACTTCCTGATCAAAAGCGACAGCGATGTGAGCAAGGCCAGATGGCGCGGGTATCTGGATTCAACCTTGACTTACCTGGCCCCACTGGCGCTGGCAGTACCTGAACTGTGGCCGTTGTTTGCCATAGGTGGCGTTGCCCAGTTCGGCCTGGGCCTTGATCAGGCGATCAACGGCAAGTCACTACAGGAGCAAACCGAGGGCGTCAGCGCCGCCGAGTTCGGCCTGCTCAATGCCCTGCCGCTGGTCGAGCAGTTGGCCAGCGACAAGCCGCTGTTGTTCGCCTTCAAGCAGGATCGCTTCGTCAGGCCCAGCCGGATCAACGAGCAGTGGGGATATCCGCTCAGTCCGCTCGATCCGCCACGGCTGCCGCCGGCAGATGCCAGTGAGTTCTTCCGCAGCGACAACACCATTGCGCCGTTGCCAGGTGGTGACGACAACGTGGCAGGTGCGGTGATCAGGATCTCCCACTACACCGGCGAGCCAGATACGCTGCAAGCCTCACTCTATGGCTACTCGATCGAGGTGCTGTATGACGTCGAGCAGGATGCGTTCATTACCGGAAGCGATCTCAACGAGGTCAATCCCACCTACATGACCGCCCCCACACAGGGGCGCGACCTGATCTCGGTCGACCGCGCCACGCGAACGGTCAGCGATGCAACGCGCATGCGCACCTTGCGCGCGCTGGGGGTGGATCTGGAGTTGCCGGTCCAGTTGCCACTGCCGACTGCCGACAGCCTGCAGCCGATCCCCAGACAAGTCTTGAGTGTCTGGGTGGGCAACGACCCGATTCCGCCTCAGCTGTTGAGCAACATTGCCAACAACGCGACCAGGGTTGAACGCAGCGGCTGGGCGTTCCGTCTGTATCTCTCCAGCGCCGACAGCGATGCCTTCAGCGGCAATCTGCGGCAATTGACGGAGCAGGCACCGAGCCTGCGCGTGTTGCCTCTGGAGGAACAGCCATTCTTTGCCACATTCCGCAGGTCACCCGCCTACCGCCAGTACGAAGCCGCTCTGCAGGGCAACGGCGGGGTCGCCCGCAACTACGCTTCGGCGGCAGATGTGCTGCGCTATCCGCTACTCAAAGAAGAAGGTGGGCTGTACATGGATATCGACGACCGTTTGTTTGCTCCCGGCGAACATCCTGCAGACCGCCAGCCGGCTGGCGCCGAGCCGATCGAACCACTGAATCAATTCGAGCTGGCGACCACTGTCGATGGCCTGCTGCTGTCGACACCGATGTCCAACGAGAAGATGGGCATGGACTGCCTGTACAACAACAGCTTTCTCGGCAGCCGCGCAGGCAATCCGACCTTGGACGCTATCAGTGCAGAAATGAATGAGCGGTTTCTCGCACAGCCGGAGTTTTACAACAGCAAGCCACGGCTGGAAGAGGACCGCCGGGCGTTTTACCAATACGCCAATACCCTGTCCCGCTTGACCGGGCCGGCGCTGCTGAGCACGGTCGTTGATCGGCAGTTGCCGGCGATGCGCACATTGCGCAACTTGAACAATCTTTACTGCATGCGCCCGCAGAACTTCTGGAGCCTGCTGAGCATTGAGCAGTACCAGAGCGCGGTGCAGAGATATCTGCCGCTGAACCGGATTGCCGAGACTGGGGGGTTCAATTCCTGGGCGCACTGACAGGACTTGGCGGCTGGATTGGGGCTGCTTTGCAGCCCTTTCCGACCGGTCCGACGCTATCTTTCAGTCACTGCCATGCAACTTGCGCATCAGCTCGGCCTCGGCCTGGGTCAAACCACAGGTCTGAGTCAGCTCGCTGACACTGGCGCCCATGCCAACCAGCTTGGCCGCCTGGGAAAAGGTCACATCATTGGGATCGCGCTGCTCCAGTTGTTGCAGCTTGTCCGGCAACGGCGCGACCACAGCGCGCAATTCATGGATCGCCTCGCCCATGCGCACCGTGCCGTTCTGGTAATCGTCCACCCGCTTGGCCAGCTCCTTGATCCGCTGGTCACGCACGGCATCACCTTGAGCCTGTTGCGCAGCCAGCTCACGCTGGCGCTTGCTGTAGTTGAGAAAAAAACACAGGCTCAGCGCCCAAAGCAGCGCCAGTAAGATGACAGCAGCTTCGAAAATCAACTCAGATATTCTCCAGCTCTGACCATTCTTCCTCGGTCATCATCTTGTCCAGCTCGACCAGGATCAACAGCTCGCCGTTCTTGTTGCACACGCCCTGGATGAACTTGGCCGACTCTTCGTTACCCACGTTCGGCGCGGTTTCGATTTCCGACTGACGCAGGTAAACCACTTCGGCAACGCTGTCGACCAGAATGCCGACCACTTGCTTGTCGGCTTCGATGATCACCACACGAGTATTGTCGGTGACCTCGGTCGGCACCAGGCCAAAGCGCTGGCGGGTGTCGATCACGGTGACGACGTTGCCGCGCAGGTTGATGATGCCCAGCACATAGCTCGGCGCACCCGGCACTGGCGCGATCTCGGTGTAACGCAGAACTTCCTGCACCTGCATGACGTTGATGCCGTAGGACTCGTTGTCCAGACGGAAGGTAACCCACTGCAGAATCGGATCTTCAGAACCCTGTGCGGACGACTTTTTCATTCCCCTACCCTCAAATGCCGCCAGCGGCGGTGTGCTCGGTGCGGCCGTGGCCGCGAATTATTGGTGTTTGGCGTGCATCTGCTTGACGGCGCCGCTGGCGATCAACTCGGCCAGTTCAGCGACGTCGAGCAACGCACACATGTGTTCGATGACCGTGCCAGCCAGCCAGGGCCGCTGCCCGCGCTGACTACGCCACTTGATCTCGTTGGGGTCCAGGCGCAACGAGCGGCTGACCTGGTGCACCGCCAGCCCCCATTCGTAGCCCTGCACCGAAATCACGTACTGCAAGCCCTGGCGGAAGTCGTCGCGGTAGCGATCGGGCATCACCCAACGCGCCGTATCGAGTACCTTGAGGTTGCCCGCCTGGCAGGTGAGGATGCCCAGGAACCAGTCCGGCTGACCGAACAGTGGGGTCAGCTCCTGCCCGGCCAGGGTGTAGATCGAGCCCAGGCACACCAGCGGCACCGCGAGGGTCAGCCCGGCTACATCGAACAACAGGCATTCGAACGGCTCCGCGGCCCAGGCCGGACGACCATCGCTGGTCGTAGGCGGCGTCGGCACATTGGCTGCCGGCAAGTGCACTTCGACCAGCGGCGCGACCGGCTCAGACGCTTCGACCTCGGTCAGCAACGGAATGCTCGCCTCGGCCACCACCGTAGTCTCGACAACGCTCAGCACCGGCTCTGGCGCGGCCACAGCGGGGGCCAGCACTGTCGGCAGCAGCTTGGCCTGCGGCTCGGCAAACGGCCTGGCGCCAGCTACGTCGACAACAGCAGCCTTGCGCTGGGCATCACGTGCCTGCTCTTCGCGCACGGCGGCTTCGAAGTCGCTGCTCGGCGCCTCCTCGACCACTACCGCTGGCAGGTCAAGGTCGAACGGCTCGGTAGCCTCCTGCAACAGGCCATCGAGGTAACTCTGCAAGGCCAGTTGCGGTTTGCTGGCAAGCTGTTGCGCGTGTTTCATCAGGCCACCTGCAATGCGGGTTTGTAGGTGAGCATATGTTTGAGCAAGGCCCGATAGGCCACAACGCCGCGGCTCTTGCCATCGAACTGCGATGGTGTGACCCCGGCCCGGCTGGCATCGCGCAGGCGCGTGTCGACCGGGATATAGCCCTGCCAGACGCTGTCGGCATAGGTATCACGCAGCACCTTGAGGGTGCCCAGTGATGCCTGGGTGCGACGGTCGAACAGGGTCGGCACGATCTGATACGGCAGCGCCTGCTTGCGCGAGCGGTTGATCATTGCCAAGGTGCCGACCATGCGCTCCAGGCCTTTGACGGCGAGGAACTCGGTCTGCACCGGGATCACCAACTGCTGGCTGGCAGCCAACGCGTTAACCATCAGCACGCCGAGCAACGGCGGGCTGTCGATCAGGGCAAAGTCGAAATCCTGCCACAGCTGCGCCAGACTCTTGGCGATCACCAGGCCCAGGCCACTCTGACCCGGCGACTGCCGCTCGAGCACCGCCAGCGCTGTGCTCGACGGCAGCAGCGAGATACGTTCGTGGCTGGTCGGCAGCAGCAACTGCCCCGGCAAGCCCTCGGGCACCGTGCCCTTGTGCAGGAACAGGTCGTAGCAGCTGTGCTCCAGCGCATCCGGGTTATGCCCGAAATAGCTGGTCATAGAGCCGTGCGGGTCGAGATCGACAACGACCACGCGCTTGCCCGCATCGGCCAGCAAGCCGGCCAGGGCGATGGTTGTGGTGGTCTTGCCGACGCCACCTTTTTGATTGGCTACTGCCCAGACTCTCATGGTGCGCTGCTTCCTCCCGGTATGGCCGCCTGCCCTCCCGGGAACGGTGTGAAATTCTGTGACGGGGATTTGACGGGGCTAGCCCCCTCCCGCCGCTACTGCGCTTGGCGGTGCACTTTGTGTGCCAGCCCGGCGCATCGCCGCATCCGGGGTCGCATTGGCGCTGCCGGTTGCGGTCAGGCTGCGGCGTACTTCCAGGTTGCGCGAAATCACCAGCACGACCCGTCGATTGCGCGCACGGCCTTCGGCCGTATCGTTGCTGGCGACCGGTTGATACTCGCCATAGCCGACCGAGGCCATGCGCCCGGGATTGACGCCGTTCATGGCCAACAGGCGGACGATACTGGCCGCACGCGAGGCCGACAGTTCCCAGTTGGTCGGGTACTGCGCAGTGCGGATCGGCAGGTTGTCGGTAAAGCCCTCGACGTGCACCGGGTTGGCGAACGGCTTGAGGATATTCGCCACCTTCTCGATGATCGCGAATGCAGCGTCGCTGGGCATGGCATCGCCACTGCCAAACAACAGCGCCGAATTCAGCTCAACCTCGACCCACAGTTCGTTGCCGCGCACGGTCATCTGGTTGGAGCTGATCAAATCGCCGAAAGCGCTGCGCACATCATCGCTGATGGTCTGCAGCGGGTCGGCGCTGGTCTGGCCGAGGCCCGCATCGGTCTGCTCGCTGTCTTTGATCAACGGCTCGGCTGGCTTGATGCTGAGCGGCTGTTCTTCGCCGATCGGGATGGCCCGCATAGCCCGCTCAGGGTCATTGAACACGCCGAGCAAGGCCTGCGAGACGACCTTGTACTTGCCCTCGTTGATCGAAGAGATCGAATACATGACCACGAAAAAAGCAAACAGCAGCGTGATGAAGTCGGCGTACGACACCAGCCAGCGCTCGTGATTCTCGGGTTCTTCGGTATGGCGACGGCGACGCATGGCTTACTCCATGAAGCCTTGCAGCTTCAGCTCGATCGAGCGTGGGTTTTCGCCTTCGGCGATCGACAGCAGGCCTTCGAGGAGCATCTCGCGGTAGCGTGACTGACGCATGACGATGGCTTTGAGCTTGTTGGCGACCGGCAGCAGGATCAGGTTGGCACTGGCCACGCCATAGATGGTGGCGACAAACGCCACGGCGATGCCGTTGCCCAGTTGGGACGGGTCGGCCAGGTTGCCCATGACATGGATCAGGCCCATTACAGCACCGATGATGCCGATGGTCGGCGCATAGCCGCCCATGCTTTCGAACACTTTTGCCGCCTGGATATCGCGGCTTTCCTGGGTCAGGAAATCCACCTCGAGGATGCTCCGGATAGCCTCCGGCTCGGCGCCGTCGACCAGCAGTTGCAAGCCCTTGCGCGCATACGGATCAGGCTCGCCGTCAGCCACGCCTTCCAGGCCGAGCAGGCCCTCCTTGCGTGCGGTCAGGCTCCAATTGACTACCCGATCGATACCACCGGCCAGGTCGACCCGCGGCGGGAAGATGATCCAGCGAGCGATCTGCAGCGCACGCTTGAACGACGGCAGCGGTGCCTGCAGCATGGCCGCGCCGAGGGTGCCGCCGAGCACGATCAACGCAGCTGGCGCGTTGAGCAGCGCACCGACATGCCCGCCCTCGAGGAAGTTGCCGCCGACAATGGCGACGAAAGCGAGGATCAGGCCGATCAGGCTGAGTACGTCCATCAGACGCAGGCCTCGACCAGGTGCCTGCCGATATCGTCGAGACTGTACACCGCGTCGGCCAGGTTGGCCTTGACGATGGCCATGGGCATGCCATAGATCACGCAGCTGGCTTCGTCCTGCGCCCACACCGTGCTACCGCCCTGCTTGAGCAGGCGCGCACCTTCACGGCCATCCGCGCCCATGCCGGTAAGTACTACCGACAGGACCTTGTCACCGTAGGACTTGGCCGCCGAGCCGAAGGTGATATCCACACATGGCTTGTAGTTGAGGCGCTCGTCGCCCGGCAGGATTTTCACCATGCCGCGGCCATCGACCATCATCTGCTTGCCGCCAGGCGCCAGCAGCGCCAGACCTGGGCGCAGCATGTCGCCGTCTTCGGCTTCCTTGACGTTGATCCGGCAGAGCTTGTCGAGGCGTTCGGCAAAAGCCTTGGTGAACGCCGCGGGCATGTGCTGGATCAACACGATCGGTGCCGGGAAGCTGGCGGGCAGTTGCGTCAGGACACGCTGCAGCGCAACCGGGCCACCGGTCGAGGTGCCGATGGCAACCAGCTTGTAGGGCTTGCGCTTGGGCGCCGGCGAATGCGCCGCAGCAGGCGCTGCCGGGCTACGCACGGGAGCAGGCGTCGGAGTGCGCGCCGCAGGTGTGTGGCCAAGGCTGCTGGCCGGTGCAGGGCTGCTCGCGGCTGGCGCGGGCGCCGGTGCGGCATAGCTGCTCAGGCGGCGGTTGCTGCGCGAGATGGTATGTACCTTCTCGCAGAGCATCTGTTTGACCTTTTCTGGGTTCCGCGAAATGTCTTCGAAGTTTTTCGGCAGGTAGTCGACCGCCCCGGCATCCAGCGCGTCGAGGGTTACCCGGGCGCCTTCATGGGTCAGCGACGAGAACATCAACACCGGCGTCGGGCAGCGCTGCATGATGTGCCGCACCGCGGTGATGCCGTCCATCATGGGCATTTCATAGTCCATGGTGATGACATCGGGCTTGAGCGACAGCGCCTGGTCGATTGCTTCCTTGCCATTGGTCGCGGTACCCACAACCTGGATTGTCGGGTCGGACGAGAGAATTTCCGAAACGCGCCGGCGGAAGAAACCGGAATCATCCACCACCAGGACCTTGACTGCCATAAACACTCCATTAGATGGCGCAACCGCGAGGCTGCGCCACCGAAAATCAATAACGCTTGGCGGCGTAACGCTTGAGCATGCTCGGGACGTCGAGGATCAACGCAATCCGGCCATCGCCAGTGATCGTCGCGCCAGACATGCCCGGGGTGCCCTGCAGCATCTTGCCCAGCGGCTTGATCACCACCTCTTCCTGGCCGACCAGCTGGTCGACCACAAAGCCGATGCGCTGGGTGCCGACCGAGAGGATCACCACATGGCCCTCGTGCTGCTCTTCATGCACCTGGCCCTGGACCAGCCATCGCTTGAGGTAGAACAGCGGCAGCGCCTTGTCGCGGACGATGACCACTTCCTGGCCGTCGACGACATTGGTGCGCGACAGGTCGAGGTGGAAGATCTCGTTGACGTTGACCAGCGGGAAGGCAAACGCCTGGTTGGCCAGCATCACCATCAGGGTCGGCATGATCGCCAGGGTCAGCGGCACCTTGATGACGATCTTCGAACCCTGGCCCTTGGCCGAGTAGATGTTGATCGAGCCGTTGAGCTGGGAAATCTTGGTTTTCACCACGTCCATGCCGACGCCGCGGCCGGACACGTCGGAAATCTCGGTCTTGGTCGAGAAGCCCGGGGCAAAGATCAGGTTGTAGCAGTCCGATTCGCTCAGGCGCTCGGCGGCGTCCTTGTCCATCAGGCCTTTTTCCACGGCCTTGGCACGCAGCACGTTGGGGTCCATGCCTTTGCCGTCGTCCGAGATCGACAGCAGGATATGGTCACCTTCCTGTTCGGCCGACAGCACCACCTTGCCGGTGCGAGCCTTGCCTGAGGCGTCGCGCTCGTCGGGCATTTCGATGCCGTGGTCGACCGCGTTGCGCACCAAGTGGACCAACGGGTCGGCCAGAGCCTCGACGAGGTTCTTGTCGAGGTCGGTTTCTTCGCCGACCAGCTCCAGGTTGATTTCCTTCTTGAGCTGGCGGGCAAGGTCGCGAACCAGTCGCGGGAACCGCCCGAAGACTTTCTTGATCGGCTGCATGCGGGTCTTCATCACCGCAGTCTGCAGGTCGGCCGTGACCACATCGAGGTTGGACACAGCCTTGGACATGGCTTCGTCGCCGCTGTTCAGGCCCAGGCGCACCAGCCGGTTACGCACCAGCACCAGCTCGCCAACCATGTTCATGATCTCATCCAGCCGCGCGGTGTCGACGCGTACGGTCGTCTCGGCTTCGCTGGCGTGCTTTTCTGCGGGCGCTGCTGGCGCTGGCGCACGTGCCGGGGCCGCTGGCGCAGGCTTGGCAGCTGCTGCGGGTGCAGCAGGCTTGGGCGCAGCTTTCACCTCAGCCTTGGCTGCTGCCGGCGCAACGGCCACAGCAGCCGCTTCGGCAGCGTCGGTCGAGAACTTGCCTTTGCCGTGCAGCTCATCGAGCAGCGCTTCGAACTCGTGCTCGCTGATTTCGTCGCCGCTGGCAGCCGGCGCGGGGCTGGCTGCAGCCTCGGCAACCGCAGCAGTCGGCAGCGCATCGGCAGCGAAGGTGCCCTTGCCATGCAACTGGTCGAGCAATGCTTCGAATTCGTCGTCGGTAATCTCGTCACCGGCCGGCGCTGGCACGACAGCCTCGGGAGCGACCGTGGCCGCCTCGACCGAGAACTGGCCCTTGCCGTGCAGTTGATCGAGCAGAGATTCGAATTCGGCGTCGGTGATTTCATCCGACTCGGCGCTGGCTGCACCTGGCTGCGGCTGTTCAGCAGCCTCGGCCTCGGCCTTGACCGCATCGAGCGAGTCGAGCAGTTGTTCGAACTCGGTGTCGGTGATGTCTTCCTCGACCACCGCTGGCTCAGGCTCGACCACCGCGGCAGGCGCTGGCGTCGCACCCGGCTCGGCCAGACGCGACAGCGCTGCCAGCAACTCGCGGGAAGCCGGGGTCACCTCGGTGCGTTCGCGCACCTGGCCGAACATGCTGTTGACCGAATCCAGCGCTTCCAGAACCACGTCCATCAGCTCGGCGTCGACCCTGCGCTCACCTTTGCGCAGGATGTCGAAGACGTTCTCGGCAATGTGGCAGCACTCCACCAGCTCATTGAGCTGGAGGAAGCCGGCGCCCCCTTTTACAGTGTGAAAACCGCGGAAAATCGCATTGAGCAGGTCGGCATCATCCGGTCGGCTTTCCAGCTCGACCAATTGCTCGGACAACAACTCAAGAATTTCCCCGGCTTCTACCAGGAAATCCTGAAGGATTTCTTCATCGGCGCCGAAGCTCATTAAACGTGCTCCCTAAAAACCAAGGCTGGACAGCAGATCGTCGACATCGTCCTGACCGGACACAACGTCTTCACGCTTATCGGCATGAATCTGCGGACCTTCACCCCGAGTCGGATGTTTTTCTTGATCTTTTTCAGCACGCAACTGATCGTGGTCATGTTCGATACCGGCAAAGCGGTCGACTTGACTGGCCATCAGCACGAGCTTGAGCAGATTGCTTTCTACTTCGGTGACCAACGCGGTGACGCGTTTGATCACCTGGCCGGTCAGGTCCTGATAGTCCTGAGCCAGCAAGATGTCGTTGAGATGCCCGGACACCTTGCGGTTGCCCTCGGCACTGTGCGTCAGGAAACTGTCGACTCGTTTGACCAGATCGCGAAACTCCGGCGCGGCCACTTCACGGCGCATGAAGCGCTGCCAGTCAGTGCTCAGCGCCTGGGCCTCACCGGCCAGGTCGTTGAGTACCGGGGTGCTCGCTTCGACCAGGTCCATGGTGCGGTTGGCGGCACCCTCGGTCAGCTTGACCACGTAGGACAAACGCTCGGTGGCATCGGTGATCTGCGAGACTTCCTCGGCCTGCGGCATTGCCGGGTCGATCTGGAAACTGACGATCGCACTGTGCAGCTCGCGGGTCAGTTTGCCGACTTCCTGGTACAGGCCACGGTCGCGTGTCTGGTTGAGCTGATGAATCAGCTGCACCGCATCGCCAAACCGGCCGCGCTCAAGGCTCTCGACCAGTTCCTGAGCGTGCTTCTTCAGGGTGTTTTCAAACTCACCCAAAGAGTTGTTGTTAGAGTCCATGGCGCCCCCTGGCGTGATTTAGCTATTCACGCGTTCGAAGATCTTTTCGATCTTCTCTTTGAGCACCTGGGCGGTGAACGGCTTGACCACGTAACCATTGACGCCGGCCTGGGCCGCTTCGATGATCTGATCACGCTTGGCTTCGGCAGTTACCATCAGCACCGGCAGATGCTTGAGACGCTCATCGGCACGCACTTTGCGCAGCAGGTCGATGCCGGACATGCCGGGCATGTTCCAGTCGGTGACGAGGAAGTCAAAATGGCCGCTTTCGAGCATCGGCATGGCGGTCAGGCCATCGTCGGCTTCCTGGGTATTGGTGAAGCCCAGATCACGCAAGAGGTTCTTGATGATCCGCCGCATCGTCGAAAAGTCGTCAACGATGAGGATTTTCATGTCTTTGTTCAATTAGACCTCCAAGCAGTCTTAAACGCGCTCGGCCCCGAGCGCGCATTCAATCAATTCGGTACACCGTCAAAACGACTGCAGCGACCCCGGTTTCAACGCGCTCGCCATTCACCCAGCCGGCTGCGCAGACGTGCCGCGCATTGGCTGTGCAGCTGGCTGACACGCGACTCGCTGACCCCCAGCACCTCACCGATTTCTTTGAGGTTGAGCTCTTCGTCGTAGTACAGCGCCAGCACCAACCGCTCGCGTTCCGGCAGGTTGGCGATCGCATCGGTCAACGCCGTCTGGAAGCGTTCTTCTTCCAGATCACGCGACGGTTCGACCTGCGCACTGGCGCCATCCTCGTGCAGACCTTCATGTTCGCCGTCCTGCAACAGGTCGTCGAAACTGAACAGTCGGCTGCCCAGGGTATCGTTCAGAATCCCGTAATAATCATCGAGACCTAATTGGAGTTCGGCAGCAACCTCGTGATCTTTAGCGTCGCGACCGGTTCTTGCTTCAACAGCGCGCATCGCGTCGCTGACCATACGGGTATTGCGGTGCACCGAACGTGGCGCCCAGTCACCCTTGCGGACCTCGTCGAGCATGGCGCCACGGATGCGGATACCGGCGTAGGTTTCAAAGCTGGCGCCCTTGCTGGCATCGTATTTGTTGGACACTTCGAGCAGGCCGATCATGCCGGCCTGGATCAGATCCTCGACCTGCACGTTGGCCGGCAAGCGCGCCAGCAGGTGGTAAGCGATGCGCTTGACCAGCGGCGCGTAACGCTCGACCAACTCGTACTGGGCGTCCTTGGAAGCCTTGCTGTACATCTGAAAACCGCTTGCACTCATAGCACTGGTCCCGCACTGGTGGGCTGCACCAGGCGCTCGACGAAGAACTCCAGATGCCCACGAGGGTTGGCAGGCAGCGGCCAGCTATCGACCTTCTGCGCGATGGCCTTGAACGCCAGCGCACACTTGGAGCGAGGGAAGGCTTCGTAAACTGCACGCTGCTTCTGCACCGCCTTGCGCACGCATTCGTCGTACGGCACGGCGCCGACGTATTGTAGTGCGACGTCAAGGAAGCGGTCCGTGACCTTGGTCAACTTGGCGAACAGGTTGCGCCCTTCCTGCGGGCTCTGGGCCATGTTGGCAAGGACGCGGAAACGGTTCATCCCATAGTCGCGATTGAGCAGTTTGATCAGCGCGTAGGCGTCGGTGATCGAGGTCGGCTCGTCGCACACCACCAGCAGCACTTCCTGCGCGGCGCGGACGAAGCTCACCACCGAATCGCCGATACCGGCAGCGGTGTCGATGACCAGCACGTCGAGGTTGTCACCAATCTCGCTGAAGGCCTGGATCAGCCCGGCGTGTTGCGCCGGCTGCAGGTGGACCATGCTCTGGGTGCCCGAGGCGGCCGGCACGATGCGTACCCCGCCAGGCCCCTGCAGGAGCACGTCGCGCAACTCGCAGCGGCCTTCGATGACGTCGGCCAGGGTGTGCTTGGGCGTCAGCCCCAGCAGCACGTCGACGTTGGCCAGACCCAGATCGGCGTCCAGCAACATGACCCGGCGGCCGAGTTCGGCCAACGCCAGGGACAGGTTGACTGAAACGTTGGTCTTGCCGACGCCACCTTTGCCACCGGTCACGGCGATAACCTGTACGGGATGCATGCTACCCATATTTGTTCTTTACCTTGTCGCGCTTGAACCGAGGCCACATGGAGGGCTGTGATTAAAGCCCTTGCTGTAGGTACTTTGCATTGTGTTCATCTTCAACCCACGCGTTTGCCGGAGTTGTGGTACAGATCAGCGAACATATCGGCCATGGCCTCTTCGCTGGGGTCTTCCTGCATTTGCACGCTGACGGCGCGGCTGACCAGTTGGTGCTTGCGCGGCAGGTGCAGGTCGTCAGGAATACGCGGGCCGTCGGTAAGATAGGCCACGGGCAGTTCATGACTGATCGCCAGGCTCAGTACTTCACCGAGACAAGCGGTTTCATCAAGCTTGGTCAGGATGCAGCCAGCCAGGCCACAGCGCTTGTAGCTGTGATAGGCGGCGGTCAGCACCTGTTTCTGGCTGGTGGTTGCCAGGACCAGATAATTCTTCGAAGCGATACCGCGCCCGGCGAGCGTCTCCAGCTGCATGCGCAGGGCCGGATCACTGGCCTGCAGGCCGGCGGTATCGATCAGCACCACACGCTTGCGCAGCAGCGGCTCCAGGGCCTGGGCGAGGGACTCGCCCGGGTCGACGTAGGTCACCGACACGTTGAGGATGCGGCCCAGGGTCTTGAGTTGCTCCTGAGCGCCGATACGGAAGCTGTCCATGCTCACCAGCGCCAGGTTCTGCGCGCCGTACTTGAGCACATAACGCGCTGCCAGCTTGGCCAGGGTGGTGGTCTTGCCCATGCCGGCCGGGCCAACCATGGCAATTACCCCGCCCTCCTCGATCGGTTCGATCTCGGGTACATCGATCATTCGCGCCAGGTGCGCGAGGATCATCCGCCAGGCTTGCCGCGGCTCATCGATTTCGCCGGTCAGGTCGAGCAGTTCACGGGCCAAGGCACCGGTCAGGCCAACACGCTGCAGGCGCCGCCAGAGGTTGGCCTGCAGCGGTTTGCTGCCCTGCAACTGGCTCCAGGCAAGCGAGCCGAGCTGTACTTCGAGCAGTTCACGCAGGCCGGACAGCTCCGAGCGCATGGCATCGAACAGGCGCGGATCAACCGGCGCCACTGCCGGCGCAGCCGGGGCGGCGGGCTGCTCGACGTGCGGCTCGACCAAGGGCTCGGAAGCGGTCAGCGAGAGGCCGGCAAACAACTGACGGTTGCCGTCATCGGCATCGCTGCGGCTGCTCAGTTCGGCCTGGGCGGTAGCGATGCGCGACTGGGTCTTGCGCAGCTCGTCTTCAAGCTCGGGGTTGGGCACCCGCGGCGCCAGCGCCGACAGCTTGTAGTCCAGTGCAGCGGTCAGCTCAACGCCGCCGGCGATGCGCCGGTTACCGATGATAGCGGCATCGGAGCCAAGCTCATCGCGGACCAGCTTCATGGCCTGACGCATATCTGCGGCGAAAAAACGCTTAACTTGCATACTCCACTACCTCAGCCGTTCGGGCCCACGGTGGCAACGATGGTGACTTGCTTGTTGTCAGGTATTTCCTGATACGCCAAAACATGCAAATTCGGTACAGCCAGGCGGCCGAAGCGCGACAGCATCGCCCGGATCGGCCCGGCTACCAGAAGGATAGCTGGCTGACCTTGCATCTCCTGACGCTGGGCCGCTTCGATAAGCGAACGCTGTAGCTTTTCGGCCATGCTCGGTTCAAGAAGAACACCATCTTCCTGACCTTGCCCGGCCCTTTGCAGACTATTGAGCAAAATCTGTTCCAACCTTGGCTCCAAGGTGATAACAGGCAGCTCGGACTCAACGCCGACAATGCTTTGCACGATGGCGCGACACAATCCGACGCGCACTGCGGCGACCAGCGCGGCATTATCTTGACTCTTGCCAGCGTTGTTGGCGATAGCTTCGGCAATGCTGCGGATATCGCGCACCGGCACTTGCTCGGAGAGCAGAGCCTGCAGGACCTTGAGCAGCCCCGACAAGGAAATGACACCCGGCACCAGCTCTTCGGCAAGCTTCGGCGAGGCCTTGGCCAGTACTTGCAACAGTTGTTGGACTTCCTCGTGACCGATCAGTTCGTGGCAGTGCTTCTGCAGAATCTGGTTCAAGTGGGTCGCCACTACGGTGCTGGCATCGACCACGGTGTAGCCCAGCGACTGCGCCTGCGCACGCTGGCCGATGTCGATCCAAACCGCCTCCAGGCCGAACGCCGGGTCACGCGCGGCGATACCATTGAGGGTACCGAACACCTGACCTGGGTTGATTGCAAGCTCGCGATCCGGGTAGATCTCGGCTTCCGCGAGGATTACCCCCATCAGGGTCAGACGATAGGCACTGGGCTGCAGGTCGAGGTTGTCGCGAATGTGCACGGTCGGCATGAGGAAGCCCAGATCCTGCGAGAGCTTCTTGCGCACGCCCTTGATCCGCGCCAGCAACTGGCCGCCCTGGTTGCGGTCGACCAGCGGGATAAGCCGATAGCCTACTTCCAGGCCGATCATGTCAATCGGAGTGACGTCGTCCCAGCCCAGCTCCTTGGTGTCCATTGCGCGCTGCGGGGATGGCAGCAGATCCTGCTGGCGCTGCACTTCTTCCAGCGCCTTGACCGCCTTGACCTGCTGTTTGCGCCAGACCAGATAGGCGCCACCGGCGGCCATTACACCGAGGCTGAGGAAGGCCACATGCGGCATCCCCGGGACCAGGCCCATGACGATCATGATGCCGGCCGACACGCCCAAGGCTTTTGGCGAGTCGAACATCTGCCGGTTGATCAGCTTGCCCATGTCCTCGGAGCCCGAGGCGCGCGTCACCATGATTGCGGCGGCGGTGGACAACAGCAAGGATGGCAACTGCGCCACCAAACCGTCACCAATGGTCAGCAACGCGTAGACCTTACCGGCCTCCCCGCCCGACATGCCGTGCGAGAGGATACCGATCAGCACGCCGCCGATGAGGTTGATGAACAGGATCAGCAGGCCGGCAATGGCGTCGCCGCGAACGAACTTGCTGGCACCGTCCATAGAGCCGTAGAACTCGGCTTCCTGGGCGACTTCGGCGCGGCGCGCCTTGGCCTGGGCCTGATCGATCAGGCCGGCGTTGAGGTCGGCGTCGATCGCCATCTGTTTGCCGGGCATGGCATCGAGGGTGAAGCGCGCGCTGACTTCAGAGATACGCCCGGCGCCCTTGGTCACCACCACGAAGTTGATGATCATGAGGATGGCGAACACCACGGCACCGACCACGTAGTTGCCGCCGATCACCACCTCACCAAAGGCCTGGATGACCTTGCCCGCCGAGCCATGGCCCTCGTGGCCGTGCAGCAGCACCACCCGCGTCGAGGCGACGTTGAGCGCTAGGCGCAACAGCGTCGCTACCAGCAGAATGGTCGGGAAGGCGGCGAAGTCCAGCGGCCGCAGGGCATATACGCAGACCAGCAGCACCACCAGCGACAGGGCGATGTTGAAGGTGAAGAACACGTCGAGCAGGAACGGCGGGATCGGCAACATCATCATTGCCAACATCACCAACAGCAACAACGGCACACCCAGGTTGCCCCGACCGAGTCCGCTCAGGTTGCTGCGCGCGTTGCTGATTAACTGACTGCGATCCACCGCGATTCCTCTTCAAGCAAAACTTTGACGCCTGTAGAGCGCCTGCGCTGCCTTTGCAAGAAGCTGTCCAACTTTGCCAACGGATGCCTGCGATCAGCTGTCGCGGCGCAGATCGTCCGGAATCGGCAGGTCCTTGTTCAGCGGATCAGGGCGCTTGCCCTTGCCGGCGCGGTGCTGGCGGACCTGGAAGACGAACGCCAGCACCTGGGCTACCGCCAGGTACAGGCCGGCAGGGATTTCCTGCTCGATCTCGGTGGAGTAGTAGATCGCCCGCGCCAGCTCAGGCGACTCGAGAATCTGCACGTTGTGCGCAGCGCCGATCTCGCGGATCTTGAGGGCGATGAAGTCGCTGCCTTTGGCCAGCAGCAACGGCGCGGCACCGCCCGTCTCCGGGTCGTATTGCAGGGCTACGGCATAGTGGGTCGGGTTGGTGATGATCACGTCGGCGTCAGGGATTGCCGCCATCATGCGCCGCTGCGAGACCTCGCGCTGCAATTGCCGGATGCGCTGCTTGACCTCGGGCTTACCGTCGGAGTCCTTGTGCTCGTCGCGCACTTCCTGCTTGGTCATCTTGAGCTTTTTCTGCGTTTGCCAGAGCTGGAACGGCACGTCCGCCGCAGCGATCAGCAGCAGCCCCGCCGACACCCACACCGCACTCCAGCCGACCACTACCGCGCTGTGAATGATCGCTTGCTCCAGCGACTCGTTGGCAATGGACAACAGCGCTATACGGTCATTGAGCAGCACCAGCCAGCCCACAAACAGGATCAATACGAACTTGGCCATCGCTTTGAGCAGCTCGGTCAGCGCGTTCAGCGAGAACATCCGCTTGATCCCGGCCAGAGGATTCATCCGGCTGAATTTGGGTTGCAGCAGGCTGCCGGAGAAGATGAAGCCACCCAGAATGATCGGCGCCACAAAGGCAATAACGAACAGCATGATCAACAATGGCTGCGCCGCCCACAGCGCCTTCTGGCCTGATGCCAGCAGAAAAAGACCCATCGAGCGCTCGTCGATCAGGACCTCGCGCGACACCGAGAAGTTGATCCGCATCAGGTCCATCAGGGTGTCTGCCAGATGGCCGCCGAACACCAGCAGGCCGCCGGCGCCGGCGAGGGTCACCGCCACAGTATTTAGCTCTTTGGAACGGGCGATCTCACCTTTCTTGCGCGAGTCACGCTTGCGCTTGTCGGTGGGGTCTTCCGTCTTGTCCTGGCCGCTCTCGCTTTCTGCCATGCTCAGCGCGCCCGTGCCAGATCACGCAGCCACTGCAGCGCTTCGCTGGCCAGTGCCTGGTAATGCGAGAGGATGTCAGCCAGGCCGACCCAGAACAGGCCAAGGCCGAGCACCAGGGTCAGCGGAAAACCGATCGAAAAGATGTTCAACTGCGGCGCCGCACGGGTCATTACGCCAAACGATACGTTGACCACCAGCAGTGCGGTGACCACCGGCAGAATCAACAGCACCCCAGCGCCAAATACCCAACTCAGGCGCCCGGCTATTTCCCAGAAGTGCTGGACCACCAAGGCATTGCCGACCGGCAAGGTGGTAAAGCTTTCGCTGAGCACCTCGAACACCACCAGGTGGCCGTTCATCAGCAGAAACAGGATGCTCACCAGCATGGTCATGAACTGGCTGACCACCGCCACGTTGACGCCGTTGACCGGGTCAACCATCGAGGCGAATGCCATACCCATCTGGATCGCGACAATTTGCCCGGCGATGACAAACGCCTGGAATAGCATCTGCAACGAGAAACCGAACAGCGCGCCCACCAGGATCTGCTCACCGCACAGCATCAGCCCGCGCAGGCTCAGCGGGTCGAACTCCGGCATTGGCGGCAGCCCCGGCACGATGGCCACGGTAATCGCCAGCGCGGCATACAGGCGCACCCGCGCAGGCAGCATCTTGGTGCCGAAAATGGGCATGGTCATCAGCACCGCAGTCACGCGGAACAAGGGCAGCATGAAAGTCGCTACCCAAGTGCCGATCTGCGCGTCGGTAAGCTCCAGCATCGCCGGCTAACCGATCAACTGCGGGATGCTGGTGTACAGACCAAGCATGTATTCCATGAACTTGGTCACCAGCCAAGGCCCGACCACGATCAGCGTCACCAGCATCACCAGCAGACGCGGCAGAAAGCTCAGGGTCTGTTCGTTGATCTGGGTCGCAGCCTGGAACATCGCTACCACCAGGCCGACCAGCAGGCTCGGCACTACCAGCACGGCGACCATCAGGGCGGTCAGCCAGAGCGCATCACGGAACAGGTCAACGGCAACTTCAGGGGTCATGCCACGCTCTCCTTGACGGTGTCAGAGGCCACCGAAACTACCGGCCAGGGTGCCCATGATCAGTGCCCAGCCATCGACCAGCACAAACAGCATGATCTTGAACGGCAGCGAGATGATCAGCGGCGACAGCATCATCATACCCATCGCCATCAGCACGCTGGCGACCACCATGTCGATGATCAGAAACGGGATGAAGATCATGAAACCGATCTGGAACGCGGTCTTCAGCTCCGAGGTGACGAACGCCGGTACCAGAATGGTCAGCGGTGCCTGCTCGGGGCTGGCAATGTCGGTGCGCTTGGACAAGCGCACGAACATGTCCAGGTCGCTCTGCCGGGTCTGCGCCAACATGAAGTCCTTGAGCGGCCCCTGGGCCTTGTCGATGGCCTGCTGAGCCGTCATCTGCTCGCTCAGGTACGGCTGCAGGGCATCCTTGTTCACCTTGTCGAACACCGGCGCCATGATGAACAGGGTCAGGAACAAGGCCATGCCGGTGAGCACCTGGTTGGATGGCGTCTGCTGCAGGCCAAGGGCCTGGCGCAGGATCGAAAAGACGATGATGATGCGGGTGAAGCTGGTCATGAGGATGACGAACGCTGGAATGAAACTCAGCGCAGTCATGATCATCAGGATCTGCAGGCTGACCGAATACTCCTGCTGGCCGTCGGCGCCACTGGACAAGGTAATGGCGGGGATCGACAGCGGGTCGGCGGCCAGGGCCAGCGGCGCGGCCAGCAGCAGCGCCAGGGTCAACAGCATGCGCACGGCGCCGATCATCACTTGGTGTCCTTCTGATCCTTGCCCATCAGCTCCAACAGCCGCTGGGCGAACTCTGGAGTCGCCGGGCGGGCACTGGCAGGCACCTCGACCGGCTCGGCCAGCACATGCAAAGCCTTGATGCTGCCCGGGCTGTGCCCGAGCAGGATCTGTTCCTTGCCGACCTGCACCAGCAACAGCCGGTCACGCGGGCCGATGGTGCGGCTGCCGATGATCTCGATCACCTGGCCACCGCGCGGCGCGGCGCCCTGCATGCGCCGCAGCAGCCAGGCCAGCGCGAAGATCAGGCCGACCACCAGCAACAAGCCAAAGACCATCTGCGCCAGTTGCCCGCCCAGACCACCTGGCGGCGTCGCAGCGGTAACCGGGGCAGCAGCAGGCGCTTGCGAGGCAACCACCACTTCGCTGACCAGCAGCGTGGCGACAGCGGCCACAGCGCGTATCACCGGCTTCACTCAGCGCAGCTTCTTGATGCGTTCGCTAGGGCTGATCACGTCGGTCAGGCGGATGCCGAACTTCTCGTTGACCACAACCACTTCGCCATGGGCGATCAGGGTGCCGTTGACCAGCACATCCAACGGCTCACCGGCGAGGCGGTCGAGCTCGATCACCGAACCCTGGTTGAGCTGCAGCAGGTTGCGGATGTTGATGTCGGTGCTGCCGACTTCCATCGAAATGCTCACCGGAATGTCGAGGATTACATCCAGGTTCGGCCCTTCGAGGCTGACGTTTTCATTGGGCTTGGGCGAGCTGGCGAACTCTTCCATCGGCAGGCGCCCGGCGCCGCCACTGTCGGCGGCCAGCAGTGCATCGATGTCGGACTGGCCGGCATCACCGGTTTCTTCCAGCGCGGCAGCCCATTCATCGGCCAGGGCCTGGTCCTCGGCAGAGGTGATTTCGTTTTCGTTAGCCATAGTGTCCTCGACAAGCATTCAATTCGGGGTTGCGACCGGCACGCCGTCAGCGGCGCTCGATCGGATCGATGATCTGCAGGGCCAGATTGCCCTTGTGCGAGCCCAGCCGCGCCTTGAACGACGGCACGCCATTGGCGCGCAGTACAAGGTGCTCGGGCAGCTCAACCGGGATCACATCGCCCGGCTGCATGTGCAGGATGTCGCGCAGTTTCAGCTGGCGGCGGGCAACCGTGGCGGTGACCGGCACACTGACATCGAGCACGTCCTCGCGCAGGGCCTTGACCCAGCGCTCGTCCTGATCGTCGAGGTCGGACTGGAAGCCCGCGTCGAGCATCTCGCGCACCGGCTCGATCATCGAATAGGGCATGGTCACGTGCAGGTCGCCGCCGCCGCCATCGAGCTCGATGTGGAAGGTCGACACCACTACCGCTTCACTGGGACCAACGATGTTGGCCATGGCCGGGTTGACCTCGGAGTTTATGTACTCGAAGTTGACCGGCATGATCGCCTGCCAGGCTTCCTTGAGGTCAACGAAGCACTGATCCAGAACCATGCGCACCACGCGCAGCTCGGTCGGGGTGAACTCGCGCCCCTCGATCTTGGCGTGACGCCCGTCACCGCCAAAGAAGTTGTCGACCAGCTTGAACACCAGCTTGGCGTCGAGAATGAACAACGAGGTGCCGCGCAACGGCTTGATCTTGACCAGGTTGAGGCTGGTGGGCACGTACAGCGAATGGATGTACTCGCCGAACTTCATCACCTGCACACCACCGACCGCCACATCGGCGGAGCGGCGCAGCAGGTTGAACATGCTGATCCGGGTGTAGCGGGCAAAACGCTCGTTGATCATTTCCAGGGTCGGCATGCGCCCGCGCACGATCCGATCCTGACTGGTCAGGTCGTAGCTCTTGATGCTGCCGGGGTCGGCAGCACTTTCGGTCTGTACCAGGCCATCGTCGACGCCATGCAGCAGCGCGTCGATCTCATCCTGGGACAGCAGGTCCTGTACGGCCATTACGGACTCCTACTGCAACACGAAGTTGGTGAACAGCAACTGGTCGATGACCGGTTTGCCGACTTCTTTCTGCGCCACTTCCTGGACCACCGCAGTGGCCTTCTGGCGCAGCATCTCCTGGCCCACCGAACTGCTGGCCAGGGTGTCGAAGCCTTGCCCCGAGAACATCATCACCAGGTTGTTGCGGATCACCGGCATGTGCACCTTGAGTGCGTCGATGTCAGCCTGGTTACGGCCTTGCAGGGTGATGCTCACCTGCATATAGCGCTGGCGGCCATTCTGGTTGAAATTGACCACAAAGGCCGGCGCCAGCGGCTCGTAGATCGCAGCCGGCTTGACGTTGGCCAGGGCCGGGTCGGTGGCTGGCGCCGCTTCGCCCTTGTGCATGATGAACCAGGTAGCGCCCACCGACAGGCCAACCGCCAGCAGCAGTGCCACTACCATCAGCAGGATCAACTTGAGTTTGCCTTTTGCGGCGGGGTCTTTCACTGCTTCGCTCTTCGCCATGCCAATAATCCGTCGTCCATCAGGGGTTCGTAGGTGGATGACGTGGCTTGAGCAAGTGTTATGCCAGATATTGCAACGTAGACAAAACGCCGGGCCCGCCCGTCGTCACCCAACAGAGTGACGGCAGACTGGCCCGGCGTCCTGGATCAGCAAATGCTGGGTCAGGCGTAGTAATCGACTGCGCTGTCGCCGATCACTACTTGCTGCTCGGCCGCGCGTGAAGCCTCGCTCAGCTCACCTTGTTCACCTTGCTCAGCCGCAGCGGCGGCGCCGCGCCGTGCCGCCACACCGGACAGCTGCGATGCCTCTTGCTGCGCCTGCTGTTGCTGACCGCGGGACTGATCGGCAACATTGACGTCAGGCTGGGCCAGGCCCTGCTGCGCGAACAACTCACGCAAACGGTGCAGCTGGCTGTCGAGGCTGTCACGCACACCGGCGTGACCACTGACAAAGGTAATCTGCGCGGCCTGGTCGGTGGCAATATTGACGCGGATGTCCAACCGACCCAGTTCGGCCGGCTCAAGCTGGATATCCGCCGACTTGAGGTTCTGGCTCGACAGGTACATGACCCGGTTGACCAGGCCTTCGGTCCAGGCGCCCTGGTTCATTGCCAACGGCTGTTGCAGCGGGCTGGGGTTGACCGGCACGGCGTTGGCGGTCTTGGCGGTGGCGGCCTGGGTCAGCGTGGCCAGGCGGTCAGCGAAGTTGTCGACGCGGGTATCACTGCTGGCGCTCTTGATGTCTTTCAGGCCGTCCTCGATCAGGCTGCCGAAAGCTTTGTGGCCTGACTCGGACTTGCCGCCTTCGTGCTCGCCTTTCTCGACCACGTTCGCCAAGGTATTGACGGCAGCCTGGTTGCCGTCTGCGGGTGCCTTGCCAGTTTCTGACTGATTGGCCGCATGCGCCGAGGTCGTGCCTTTGGCCTGAGCACTGTGCTCAAGTGCAAAGCGCAGGCTTGGCAGGCCTGCCAAGGCGTCAGCTTCGGGGTCGAACGCAGCCTCGGCCGGCTCGCCGGTTTGCGGCGCTGCAGTGGCCGGCACACCCGCCTGCAAGACGGGAGCAATCGCCTGCGCCTGAGCCTGGATCAGTTGGGCACCGGCTGGGGCGTCGGTGACCTGGCCGGCAACCAGGCTGGCATCCACAGAAGCCTTGTTATCGCCGTCAGTGCTGGCGTCGGCCTGCTGCGCCGGGTCGCTGCCTGGCAAGTTATTGCCGTCAGCGGCAACCTCAGGCTTGTCGGCGGTCTGGGCCTTGCCGGCCGAGGCGGCGTCGGGCTTGTCCTTCGGTTTGGCCGGGGCCACCTTGTCGTCACGTTGGCCGACACTGTCGCGGGCCTGCTTTGCCATCACTTGATCAAAGCCTTTATCCTGCGCAACAGCGGCCGCAGGCGGCTTGTCGGCGCCCATCCGGGTCTGCTTGGCGGGAGCGCTGGCTTGGATCAGTGGATTGGGTACGACAGGCATCGAGGGTCTCCGCGCCGGCTTGCGGCAAAATCGTCTGCACAGAGACAGGCAAAACTCGCGCCAGTTTTGCTCAACTGCCGGAGACACGCTCACATTCGAGTAGGTAGAAGCACTTCACCTGGCGGTATTCGGAGTCGATACGGTTGACCAGGTCTTCAACGCCATAGGCCGGCGACTGCTTGACCCGCTCTTCGAGCTGCTGGCAAAGGGCGGCCAAACCGACCGCACCCATGTTGCTGCTGCTGCCCTTGAAGCTGTGCGCGGCCATGCCCAACTCACTGGCATTTCTCGCGCCATGCAATTGGCTCAGGCGCCGCTCGGAGTCTTCCAGAAAAATCTCCAGCAGTTGCTGATAGCCACCCTCCATGATGTCCTGCAAGTCACGCAGGACCCGCTCATCGATGTGCACGTCCATCATCTGTTCACTCCCTGTTGAGGCGGCTGGGCCTGGCAGCGTGCTCACCAGAGCACCTCTACCTTGGCGCATCGACCGCCCTCGATCCATTGTGCATCCTGACTCAGGCGCCGCACCAGATGTATTCCGCGCCCACTGAAGGCATCCTGGCGTGGCAGCCGTGCCAGCACCTGCTCGACATCGAAGCCGACGCCGCTGTCACGGATTTCGATGATCAGACGCCCTCCTCGCTCCCAGGGTTCAACCTTGAGATCTATCCGAATGTAACCATCGACCTGCTGCGCAAGTCGCTCACCGCGCAACCGGTAAAACTCTGAAAACCCTGCCGCATCGCCCTTTAGCGCTGAATCAAGGCCGAGCACGCCATGTTCCAGGGCATTGGTATAGAGCTCGGCAAAGACGCTGTGCAACTGTCCGGCAAGCGGTCGCAGGCCATGGATTTCCTGCAGCAGCTGCAGCAGTTGCGGAACTGGATTGACCCACCGCAACGTCTCGCCGCGCAGCTCGAAGCCTAGCGACCAATCGAGCGGGCTGCTGCGCCCCCTGTCGGCATGGCCGGCGTTGGCGGGTAAATCCGCGGCTGGCTCGAGCATGCGGATATCACACAGGCTGACATCATCCCGAGCGCGCCCGCCAAACGCCTGCAAGGCTTGCAGCAGCTCCTCGAACAACAGTGCGGGGGTGCGGTTCAGGGCGATTACCTGCTGCAGGCGCTCGACCCCAAACAGTTGCCCGCCGGCGTTGCTGGTCTCGATTACACCATCGGACAGCAGCAACAGCCGCTCACCCGGCGCCAGTGGCATCACCTGGGTACGCTCATCGAAACGTTCCGGGGCCAGTACACCCAGCGGTAGCTGGGTAGACGGCAAGGTCGCCAGTAATTCGCCGCTGGCCGCCAGATGATAGCCATCGGGCATCCCGCCACCCCAGAACTCCACTATGCCGCGCTGGTAGCTGATGTTCAGCAGCAACGCACAGCAAAACATGTCTACCGGCAGGATGCGCTTGAGCTTGGCGTTCATTTCGCGCAGCGTCTGCGCCAGACCATAGCCCTTGCCGGTCATGCCATAAAACGCCTCTGCCAGCGGCATGGCGCCGACCGCTGCGGGCAGGCCATGCCCGGTAAAGTCACCCAGCAGCACATGCATGTCACCCGAGGGCGTGTAGGCCGCCAGCAGCAGGTCGCCATTGAACAGCGCAAAAGGCGACTGCAAATAGCGGATATTCGGCGCCTGCAGGCAGCCGGTATGGGCGACCTTGTCGAATACCGCCTTGGCCACGCGCTGCTCGTTGAGCAGATGCTGGTGGTGCCGGGCTATTTCATCGCGCTGCTCGAGGACCTTGGCCTGCAACCTGTGCAGGCGCTCCATGGCGCCGATCTTCGCCGCCAGAATCACCGCACTGTAGGGTTTGGCGATGAAGTCGTCGCCACCGGCTTCAAGGCAGCGCACCAGCGCCTGTTCCTCGCTCAATGACGTGAGAAAGATGATCGGCACCAAGGTCTCGCCGGCCAGCGCCTTGATCTGCCGCGCGGCCTCGAAGCCATCCATGATCGGCATCAAGGCGTCGAGCAGCACCAGTTGCGGCCGGTGCTGGCGAAACAGCGCCACCGCCTCGGCGCCGTTTTCGGCGGTCAACACCTGATGACCCTGGCGGCGTACGATCTGCGCCAGCAACAGACGATCGGCAGCGCCATCCTCGGCAATCAGCACCTGCAAAGTGGCTTCAGCCGGCATGAGCGCGGTCAACTGATGTCGAACAGTTTTTCGAAGTTGGAGATCGCCAGGATCTTGCGCACATCGGCTGTGGCGTGCACCACGCGCACGTCGGAGTCGTCACCGCCAACATGGTCGCGCAACAGCAACAGCATGCCCAGCGCAGAACTGTCCAGGTAGGTTGCCTCACTCAAATCGACCACGACCTGCTCGGGCCGGCCGTTCTGCCGCTCGTAAGCATCGCGAAACGCCTGATGCTTGGCGAAATCGAAACGGCCCTTGATCGCAATCGTCAGCTTCTTGCCGTCGGGGGAAAGCGTAGGTTCCACTGCCATGCTAGCGATTCCTTCGATGATGGCGGATGCAGCTTCAGAAGGTTTAGAAGACGCGCCGACAAGTTGCAAGCGGCAGCGCCAACAAACTCGACCAATGCCCTAGTAAGCGCTGGATCGCGGCAGGCGCTGGGACAGCTCGTCCAGCAGCTTTTGCTCGCGCTTGTCTTCGAGCCGGCGCGCCTCATCCATGTAGCGCTGTACCAGCTTGCGCAAGCCCTCAACCCGGGCGTAAGCCTGCTGCCAGGTGGCACGGGCATTGTTGAGGTTGCTCTGGTGCCAGGCCAGGCTCTGCCGCTGCTGGGTCATGGCCGTTTCCAGCTGGGCCAGAAAGCGCTGATAGTTGAGCAGCCAGCTGCCGTTGACGCCCTGCCCACCACGGTTGATCCACTGCAGCTGGTAGTCTTCGCGAAAGCGCTCGAGTTCGGCCAGCTTGGCCTGGGCCTGGGCTACCTGCTGCTGGAAGTGACCAAGGCGCTGGACCGCCTTGCGCTCAGCCTCTTCGGCAATGTTCACCACCGGCGCCAGGCGCGCGGCACGGCTGGGCATGCTCATGGCTTAGCCACCGCCTGTGGGCGTGGCAAACACGCCGGCCAACTGCTCACGGCTCTGCGTGCCGCTGACGTTTTCGTCCAGGCCCTGACGCAGGAAGCCGACAAGGCGTGCCTGCAAGGCAATCGCCAGGTCGGTCTCGGGATCGCCGCCCGCCACGTAAGCGCCCACGCTGATCAAGTCGCGGCTCTGCGACAGGCGCGACCACAACTGCTTGAATTTCTGCGCTTGGCGCAAGTGATCGGCGTCTACTACCTGCGGCATGACCCGGCTAATCGAGGCTTCGATGTCGATCGCAGGGTAATGACCTTCTTCGGCCAACCGCCGCGACAGCACAAAGTGACCGTCGAGCACACCCCGCGCCGCATCGGCGATCGGGTCTTGCTGGTCATCACCTTCGGACAGCACGGTATAGAACGCTGTGATCGAGCCCCCGCCGGCCTCGCCGTTACCGGCGCGCTCGACCAGCTTGGGCAGCTTGGCGAATACCGACGGTGGGTAACCGCGGGTCGCTGGCGGCTCACCGATGGCCAGGGCGATTTCGCGCTGGGCCTGGGCAAACCGGGTCAGCGAGTCCATCAGCAACAGGACATTCTTGCCCTTGTCGCGAAAGTATTCCGCGATGCGCGTGCAGTACATCGCAGCGCGCAGGCGCATCAGCGGCGCATCGTCGGCCGGCGAGGCGACTACGACCGAACGCTTCAGGCCTTCTTCACCAAGGATATGTTCGATGAACTCCTTGACCTCCCGCCCCCGCTCGCCGATCAGGCCGACCACGATGATTTCGGCTTCGGTGAAGCGCGTCATCATGCCCAGCAACACCGACTTACCGACGCCGGTACCAGCGAACAGACCCAGGCGCTGGCCGCGGCCGACGGTAAGCAGACCGTTGATGCTGCGGATGCCGACATCCAGTGGTTGGCTGATCGGGTCACGGTTCAGCGGGTTGATGATCGGCCCGTCGATCGGCACCCAATCTTCGGCCTTCATCCCTCCTTTGCCATCCAGCGCCCGGCCAGCGCCATCGAGCACCCGGCCAAGCATGCTCATGCCCATCGGCAGGCGCCCGCTGTCATCCAGCGGCACCACCCGCGCGCCCGGCGCGATCCCGGCAATGCTGCCAACCGGCATGAGGAACACCTTGGTCCCGGCAAAGCCCATCACCTCGGCCTCGACCTGCACCGGGTGGTAGCTGTCGTCGTTGATCACCAGGCAGCGACTGCCGACTGCGCCGCGCAGGCCTTCGGCCTCAAGCGTCAGGCCGACCATGCGCAACAGGCGACCCTCGACCACCGGCTGCTCAGGCAGGCTGATCGCCTCGGCGTAGCCGCCCAGGCGCTTGCCGAAGCTGGTGCGGTCAAGGCGCATCGGTGCTGCCCAGGTCCAGGCTGATATCGGCAGGCGCCGGATGCAGGGCCTGATCGTGCAACTGGTCGAACAGCTGCGCTACGGCCTTCTCGATGCGGGTTTCCATGCTGGCGTCGATGCGGCTGTGGGCGGTTTCGATACGGCACCCGCCGGGCAACAACGATTCGTCTTCAAGGATTTTCCAACTCTCTTCGTGGCGTTCGCGCAGGGCCTTGGCCAGTTCGAAGTCCTGCGGATTGAGGTGGATGCGGATATTGTCGGCGCCCATCGGCAGCAGCTTCAGCGCGCTGCGCAGCACCTGGGTGATCTGGCTCGAATCAGTGCGTAGCTCACGGCCGATGACCTGCCGCGTCATGTGCGCCACCAGGTGCACCAGCGAGCGCTCGATCTGGGTGTCCTGCTCGGCAATCGGCTCGAGCAGATGCGCCAGCAACTGCTCAAGCTCACCCAGCTTGGCGGCGAGGGCTTCTTCGGCTTCCTGGCGGACCTTGAGCTGGGTGCTGTGAAAACCCTCGCGCTCACCGGTGGCAAAGCCTTCGTTGTAGGCCTCCTGGCGAATCGCTTCGAGCTCTTCGAGGGTCAGCGGCTGGACCTCGTCGAGGGGCACCTCTTCGATTTCCGGCTCGATGACTTCAGGCTCAGGCTCCGGTGCTGGCGCAGGCGCCGGGTCGAAGCTGGGCAGCGCCCAGACATCGACGCCTTCAAGGTCGCGGGCACGGATCAGGTCGCTGGGGTGTTCGGTGGTGGACATGCTGTGGGGCTCTCAAAAACCATGTTCGGCCAACGTACGCCCTGCTCGCGCGCGCGTCGGTGGAAAAATCCAGCGTGCCAGCGCTGGCGCCTGAGGTCGAACCTTCCAGCGCCAGCCTGAACAAGGCTTAGATCATTTCTTCGGCGCCCTTGCCGCCCAGCACGATCTCGCCGGCATCAGCCATACGCCGCGCGATGGTGAGGATTTCCTTCTGCGCGGTCTCGACGTCGCTGACCCGCACCGGGCCCTTGGCTTCGAGGTCGTCACGCAGCAGCTCGGAAGCACGTTTGGACATGTTCTTGAAGATCTTGTCCTTGACCCGCTCGTCGGCGCCCTTGAGCGACACCACCAGTACGTCCGAGGCCACTTCGCGCAACAGCGCCTGAATGCCACGGTCGTCGACGTCGGCGAGGTTGTTGAAGACGAACATCAAGTCTTCGATCTGTTCGGACAGGTCGCCATCGATCTCGCGGATCGAATCCATCAGCTGACCTTCGACCGAACTGTCGAGGAAGTTCATGATATCGGCAGCCCGCTTGATACCACCCAGCGTGGTCCGCGCGGCATTGGAGTTGCCGGAGAACTGCTTCTCGAGGATCTGGTTGAGTTCCTTGAGCGCCGCTGGCTGTACCGTGTTCAACGACGATACGCGCAGGATGATGTCCAGGCGCACCTTGTGGTCGAAGTTACCCAGCACCTCACCGGCCTGGTCAGGGTCCAGGTAGGCCACCACGATGGCCTGGATCTGCGGGTGCTCGAAGCGGATCACGTCAGCCACGGCGCGTGGCTCCATCCACTTCAGGCTGTCCAGGCCGCTGGTGTTGCCACCGAGCAGAATGCGGTCGATCAGGCCGTTGGCCTTGTCCTCGCCAAGGGCTTGGTTGAGCATCTTGCGGATGTATCCGTCGGAGCCGACGCCAAGGCTGGTCTGCTCGCCGACGATTTCGACGAACTCGCTCATCACCTGCTGGACCTGGTCGCGGTGGATATTGCCCACCTGCGCCATGGCCACACCGACTCGCTGCACTTCCTTGGGGCCCATATGGCGCAGGACCTGCGCGGCATCGGTTTCGCCCAGCGACAGCAGCAGGATCGCGGCCTTGTCGGTGCGGCTCAGTTTGGCGGTAACGGCTCGGTTATCACTCATCGGCGTTGATCCACTCTTTCACGACCTGGGCGACACGGCCCGGGTCTTCGGCCACCAGGCCTTTGATTGCGTTCAACTGCGCCTCATATCCCTCACTCGGGCTTGGCAACAGAATGCTTTGCGGGCCACCCAGGCTGACACGGTCGTTGGCCAGATCGCCATCCAGACCAATCATCCCACCCAGCTCCATGTCGCCGTCGGCAGCAGACTGCTTGCCACCGCCGGTGATGTTGTTGAGCACCGGACGCAATACGCCGAACACCAACACCAGAATGAACAGTACACCCATCATCTGCTTCATGATGTCCCAGAACCAGGGCTGCGAGTAGAACGGGATATCGGCGATTTCCAGGCTGCGATCAGCGGCGAACGGTACGTTGATCACGGTCACGCTGTCGCCACGGCTCGCATCGAAGCCCACCGCGTCCTGGACCAGGCGGGTGAAGCGCGCCAGATCTTCGGCGCCCCACGGTGCGCGGGTGGTTTCGCCAGTCGCAGCATCGAGCTTGGCCTGATCATCCACTACCACTGCCACCGACAGGCGGCTGAGGCGGCCCTGTTGCTGACGGGTATGGCTGATCGAGCGGTCCAGCTCGAAGTTCTTGGTCGACTGCTTGCGCTTGTCGGCCGGGTACGGTGCGAGCATAGGCTGGCCGGTGGCCGGGTCCATGATCTGCGCGCCATTGGCATCCAGCAATGGCTGGCCAGGCTGAATGGCACCCGCTGGGGTTGCCGCGGCGGTGGCGTTTTGCGGTGCGGCAGCGGCAGCTGGCGGCTGGTTGCTCAGAGCACCCGGCACGCCTTGCGGCCCCTGGCTGCTGGTGCGCTGCTCGTCGACCGACTGTTCGCTGCGCAGGGCTGGCTGATCAGGGTTGAACTGCTCGGAGGTCGACTCGACTGCACTGAAGTCGACATCGGCCGACACTTCAGCCTTGTAGCGGTCATTACCCAGCACTGGCTGCAGGATGTTGTGCACACGCTGGGTGAGCATGCCTTCCATGCGTCGGCTGTAATCGAACTGCTTGCCGGCCATGGTCAGCGAAGAGTCCTGCAGTTGATCGGAGAGCAGGTTGCCTTTCTGGTCGACCACGGTGACCTGAGTCTTGTCCAGCTCCGGCACGCTGGTCGCCACCAGATTGACGATCGCCATCACCTGGCCCGGCTCCAGCGCACGGCCCGGATACAGTTCAACCAGTACCGACGCACTTGGCTTGCGCTCGTCGCGCACGAATACCGAGCTTTTCGGGATCGCCAGATGGACGCGGGCGGCCTTGACGTTGTTCAGGCTCGACACGGTGCGCGCCAGCTCGCCTTCCAGGCTGCGCCGGTAGCGGGTCGCCTCCATGAACTGGCTGGTGCCCAGACCCTGCTCTTTGTCGAGCATCTCGAAGCCGACGTTGCCGTCGCTGGGCGCCACGCCAGCGGCTGCCAGTTTCAGGCGCGCACGGGAGAGGTCGTCGGCCTTGACCAGCAGAGCGCCGGAGTTGGGCTCCACGTTGTAGGGGATGTCGGCAGCGCCAAGCACTTCCATGACCTGCTTGGTGTCCATGCCGGCCAGGCTGCCATACAGCGGCCGGTAGTCCGGCTGCTGCGACCAGAGCACCACGGCAAAGCCGATAGCCACACTGGCAGCCAGCCCGACCAACAGGCCGACCTGACGCAGGGCGGGCATCCGCGAGATGTTTTCCAGGAACGACATGCCGAACAGCGGCGGCTTGGCCACTGGCGGCCCGCTCTTGGCGGGGGCGTTATCGACGACTGCTTCGGCCATGAGTCAATTAGTCCTCAAACCGGCATCTGCATGATGTCCTGGTACGCCTGAACCAGCTTGTTGCGCACCTGGGTCAACGCCTGGAATGACACCGAGGCTTTTTGTGAAGCAACCATCACGTCGGTCAGGTCTACGCCGCTCTTGCCAATTTCGAAAGCGTTGGCGAGCTGGCTCGAGGCCTGCTGGGTTTCATGGACCTTGCCAATGGCCTGGCCGAGCATGTCGGCAAAACTGCTCTGCCCTGGCGCCAGCTCAGGCGCAGCTGCCACTTTGGGCAGGGACATGGCATCGGCCTGCATGGACCGCATGTCCAACATCAGACGATTGAATTCAACACCTTGGCTCATGAACTTCTCTCTCCGGCGGCCGCATTTTTTTGACACTCATGCAGCGGATAGGCTGGTGCTAGCAAGAGCGATGCCAGCCATCCTGTAAGCGGGTTAATTAAGGTGAATCAGCCGAACAGGCTGGCCTCGACATCAAGGCCGGCATCGCGCATCTGCGCCAGCTTGTAGCGCAGGGTACGTGGACTGATGCCCAGTCGATCGGCCGCTTCCTTGCGCCGCCCGCGCTCGGCGCGCAGGGTGTCGATGATCATCTGGAATTCGTGCCGGCGCAGGTCATCGCCCAACACCCCGGAATCAGCAGGCGAATCGCTAGTGACTGCCTGTGCAGGCGCGACCAGCGCTGCCGGTGCAGACAAGGCAATTACCCCACCCAGACAAAAATCCGCCGCCTCGATCAAGCCGCCCTGCTGCAGAATCAGCGCCCGTTGCAGGGCATTGTCGAGTTCGCGCACGTTGCCCGGCCACGGATGGTTCTGCAGGCAGTGGCGCGCCTCGGCAGACAACCGGACCGGCGCGTGCTTCATCTTCGCCACATGGCGCGCCAGCAGGCGCTCGGCCAGCGGCAGAATATCGCCGCTGCGCTCGCGCAGCGGGCACCAGGCCAAGGGGAACACCGACAATCGATAGAACAGGTCTTCGCGGAAGCGCCCCGCCGCTACTTCAGCGCCCAGGTCGCGGTTGGTGGTAGCCAGCACGCGAATATCCAGCGCGATCGGCTTGCGTCCACCCACCCGCTCCACTTCGCGCTCCTGCAACACCCGCAGCAGCTTGGCCTGCAAGCCCAGCGGCATTTCGGAAATCTCGTCAAGGAGCAAGGTACCGCCATCGGCCTGCTCGAATTTGCCTGGCTGAGCGGCAATGGCGCCGGTGAAGGCCCCCTTCTCGTGGCCGAACAAGGTTGCCTCGAGCATGTTGTCCGGGATTGCTGCGCAGTTGATCGCCACAAACGGCTGCGCCGCTCGCGAGGACTGGCGATGGATGTACTGCGCCAAGACCTCCTTGCCGGTACCCGATTCGCCGGAAATCAACACCGTCGAATCACTCTGGGCGACTCGCGCAGCCAGCTCCAGCAAGCGCCGGCTGGCCGGCTCGCATGCCACCGGGCCGTCTTCATCGGCTCCGCCGACGCGACCGCCAGCATGACGCGCCACCAGACTTAACAGCGCCTGCGGCTCGAACGGCTTGACCAGGTAATCCACCGCGCCTTGGCGCATGGCCTGGACTGCACGCTCAACCGCAGCATGGGCGGTCATCAGCAGCACCGGCAATTGCGGATGGCTGCTGCGCAATTGCAGCAGCAACTGATGGCCGTCCATGCCCGGCATGTTGACGTCACTCACCACCAGACTGAACGGTTCACCGGCCACAGCTGCCAACGCCTCTTCGGCACTGCCCACCGCCCGGTAGGCAAAGCCGCCGATCTCGAGGGTATCGCCAAGCGCTTCACGCAGCACCCGGTCATCCTCGACCAGCAGCACCTTGATACCCATCAGCGCGCCTCCCCAGGCAACTCGCCCAGCAGCGGCAGGATCACCTGCACGCAGGTGCCCCGACCTAGTCGCGAGCGCATGCGGACTTCGCCCTGATGTGCGCGCACCACCGCCTGAACCACGGCCAGACCGAGCCCGGTACCGGTAGTCTTGGTGGTCAGAAATGGCTCACCGAGGCGCGCCAGCAGCGCCGGCGCGATGCCGCAGCCAGCATCACTGACGCACAGGTGCAGCGCATGCCCACGGCGGAACAAATGAATTTTTACCCGCGCCGGCAGCGTGCTTGCCTGCAGGGCGTTTTCCAGCAAATTGAGCAGTGCCCCGACCAGGGTGTCGCGATTGCACAGCAACTCACCCAGGTGGGTGTCGCACTGCCAACGCACTGCATGGCCCTGCACATGCACCTGCGCGGCTTGTTGCAACGCCTGGAACAAACCCTTCGGACTGAGCCGATCAGCCAGCGGCAACTCACCGCGGGCGAACACCAGCATGTCGCGCACTTGATGCTCAAGCTCGTGCAGGCGCTCCTTGAGGTTTCCAGCAAAGCGCTGACGGGTTTCGCTGGGCAACTGTTGCTGCGGATCCGCCAGGTGGCTGGCATAGAGCATGGCCGCCGACAGCGGCGTGCGGATCTGATGCGCCAGCGAGGCAACCATGCGCCCGAGCGAGGACAAGCGCTCATGCCGGGCGAGTTGATCCTGCAGGCGACGGGTTTCGGTCAGGTCGGTCAACAGGACCAACTGGCCAGGCTCGGCATCCAGCGAGCGGGTGGCGATAGACACACGGCGGCCATCGCGCAGGGACACTTCATGGCCGTCGTCCTTGCGTGGGGCGAAACTGCGGGCAATGATCTGGCGCCACAATTCGCCGAGCAATGGCTCGCCCAGCAACTCGCAGGCTGCAGGATTCGCCTCGCGCACCCTGCCGTGCTCATCGATCACGACCACCCCGCCTGGCAACAGGTCGAGCAGGTTCTGCAGGCGATTGGCCAGGCGTTCCTTTTCGTCCAGTTCAGCCATGCGCTGCGCACTGACTACAGCCAGCTCGCCCTTGAGCTCGCGCACCCGCGCCTCGAGCATGCCGTAGGATTGATTCAGTTGGCTGGAAACCTGATTGAACAACGCGAATGCGTGTTCAAGGCCCTGTCGGCTTTCCTGCTCGACCGGGATGCGACCCTGCGGATCAGCGGCTCGGGAAATCGGGGCGGCGTGGGGCATCGTGCTCTCTCGCGTGGCTGACCGTCATAAAAACGGTGTGTTGCCTGCGATATAGCAATAGCCGTGCCGGAGATAGGGTTAACAGGGTGGAGGGCTTATCAGGGCTGCACTGCAGCCCTATGCAAGGGAAACGGCAGGCGTCAATCCTCTGCCTGTTCCTCGCCGTCACGACGGCTCATGCCGTATTTGCGCATTTTCTCCACCAGCGTCGTACGGCGAATCCGCAAGCGCTCGGCGGCCCGCGCAACGATACCATTGGCGTCGTCCAGCGCCTGCTGGATCAAGCCTTGCTCGAGGCTACCGAGGTAGTCCTTGAGGTCGAGGCCTTCGGGCGGCAGCATCGCGTGATTGGAGAAATTCGGCGTATGGCCGTTGATCGCAACGCGCTCTTCCAGGTCGCTGCGCATGCTGTCGACCAACTGCTCGTCTTCATCGTCGACGTAGCGGAATTTCTTCGGCAGCTCGGACACCCCGATCACACCGTAGGGATGCATGATCGCCATGCGCTCGACCAGGTTGGCCAGCTCGCGGACGTTGCCAGGCCAGCCATGCCGGCACAGCGACATGATCGAGGCCGAATTGAACCGAATCGACCCACGCTTCTCGTGCTCCATACGCGAGATCAGCTCGTTCATCAGCAGCGGGATGTCTTCAACTCGCTCGCGCAGCGGCGCCATCTCGATCGGGAACACGTTCAGGCGATAGTACAAGTCTTCGCGGAAGGTGCCCTCTTCGATCATGACCTCAAGGTTCTTGTGCGTGGCGGCAATGATGCGCACATCGATGCTCTGGGTCTTGTTGCTACCGACACGCTCGAAGGTACGTTCCTGCAGCACGCGCAGCAGCTTGACCTGCATCGGCAGCGGCATGTCGCCGATCTCGTCGAGGAACAGCGTGCCGCCGTTGGCCAGCTCGAAGCGCCCAGCGCGACTGGTGATCGCACCGGTGAACGCGCCCTTTTCGTGACCAAACAGTTCGCTTTCGAGCAACTCGGCCGGGATCGCCCCACAGTTGACCGGCACGAACGGTGCTTCACGGCGCTTGGAATGATAGTGCAGGTTACGCGCAACCACTTCCTTGCCAGTGCCCGACTCGCCGAGGATAAGCACGCTGGCGTCGGTGTCGGCCACCTGCTGCATCATCTGCCGCACGTGCTGAATGGCGCGACTGGTGCCGACCAGGCTGCGGAACAGGTTCGGTTCGCGCTGACGGCCACGCTCGCGGGCATGGTCGTACATTTCGCGATATACCTGGGCGCGGTGCAGGGAGTCGAGCAGCTGGCTGTAGCTGGCAGGCATTTCCAGGTTGGACAACACCCGACGGCGCAGGTCCTCAGGGAACTCTGCAGCAGAAACATCGCCAAGCAGCAACATCGGAAGGAACTCATCCCAGCCTGCCACTGTCTTAAGCAGCCCTTGCACACTGGAAGGCGCATTGACCGCACCGATCAGTACGCACAGCACCTCACGACTGGAGGCCAGCGACTCTACCGCTTGCTGCCAGTCCTGGCTTGAGCAAGACAGGTTGTCTTCGCCGAGAAAGTTCAGAACCACTGCCAGATCGCGGCGGCGGGCGCTGTCGTCATCGATCAGGAGAATCTTGGTTTCACGCCACATGCAATAGCAACTTCCCTAGTCATATCGGCGCCCTGAGGGCGTGCTCGACATCATTCCGACTGAATGGTCAGTGTTCGGACGTCTGAAATTCGAATACAGCCACTAGTAAAGTCAAAAAAAAACGCACAGTCAAATTTATGGCGCTCAGTTTTTGTATCTCATCAGTGTCAGCTGAACAGATGGTATACCTTGGCGGCATTTTTCGCCTGACGGATTTGCGTCATCTCGTCGACTAAAGTTTGACGTTCCCCACTTGCAACTTCAATCAGATGCCGATAGACCTCGAGTAGCTGCTCAAGGCTGGCACGTACCTGGCTTTCATTGTGCGATGCTTCGGACAACACGTCATCGACGCACAGGCGGCACTCGAGGTCGAGCTCGCTCACTGCATCCCAGTCGCGGCCGGCGAGCGCTGCCAGCAGCGCCTCACGGGTCTGTTCGATACGCTCGATCACCATGCTCATGCCACGCTCCTTGGATCAGCCTTCCGGCTGTTGGTCGGCGATCGCATCCCAGCCTTCCTTGACCGTGATCAGCAGGCGGGCGACTTCGTCGATGATCGCCGGGTCGGTCTTGACGTTGGCCTCGACCAGGCGCCGGCTCATGTAGGTGTACAGACTGTCCAGCTCGGCAAGGCTGTCGCCGTGGTTTTCCAGATCAAGACCCTCACGCAGACCGCCGATGATATCGATCGCCTTGCCCAGCAGGATGCCCTTTTGGGCAATGTCATTGCGCGCAATCGCGCCCTTGGCCTGGGCAAGGCGGTCAAGACCACCCTGCATGAGCATCTGCACCAGGCGATGCGGGCTGGCCTCTGAGGTCTGCGCCGCGCCGTTCACTTTCTGGTACTGCCGAAGGGCCAACATCGGGTTCATGGATCTGCCTCGTTCCAGCAAAAAAGGTTGCGTATACCCTGTATATCGCCGCTGCGTCAAAAAACTTTAGCGGCAAATAAAAAAGCCCGGCGCGTCGAAGGGACGCAGCCGGGCTTTTGGGAGACTCAGCGTTGCCGGATCAGGACTTCTTGGCCTGGGCGTTGATAGCGTCGAAGATCGAAGTGATCTGTTCGGCCTGGGCTTTCATCTTGCCCAACGCGGTGTCCAGTGCAACGTATTTCTTGGTCAGCGCTTCGGTCAGCGACTCGGTGCGACGATCAAGCGCCGCCTGCTGGTCGGTCAGACTCTTGGCCGTCTTGTCCAGGCTGGTCTTGCGTGCAGCCAGACTGCCATCTGTAGCGTTATACGGATCAATCGCCTTGTTCATCCGCTCGAAGATACCGCCTGTGCCAGTGAACAGTTCCTGCACTTCAGCGCCAAGCTTCTTGTCGCTCATCGCTGCGGTGAATTTGCTGGCACTGAACTCCAGGGTGCCGTCTTTCTGGGTATTGATACCCAACTGGCTCAACGTTGTCAGGCGGTCCCCTGCACCTACCTCTGCCAACACGCCGCGCACATCGGAGAGCAGCGAGCGAGTGGTCGGGTCGTTCGTCAGCGAACCAAGCACCAGATTGCCATCGGCGTCAGTACTGGTGCTGGTCAGCGCGGTGATGGCTCTTTGCATGGTATTGTAGGCATCGACAAAAGCCTGCACCGAGGTCTTCAGGCCGTCATTGTTGGCGGCAACAGTCACCTTGGTCGCCACACCCACGGCACTCTTGCCAGTCAGCTCCAACGACAAGCCACTGATGGCGTCAGTGACCGTGTTCGAGGCGCTGCTGACTTCCAGGCCATCGATGGTCAGCAGCGCATCCTTGGCAACGTCATCGATGTAGCCAGCGCCTTCGCTGGCCATCGACTTGGTCCCGTCGATCTCAAGCTCAGGGATACCCGAGACCTTGAGATCATTACCCGCGCCAGTGGTAGTAGAGCCCAGCACTAGGCGGGCACCATCCTTCCCGGTGATGATGTTGGCAGAGATGCCGCTGGCGCTCAGTTCTTTGTTGATCTGGTCGCGCACCGTTTGCAGAGTGGCATCATCGCCAATGGTGACCTTGTAGGTCTTGCCATTCTGCTCGATCACCATCTCACCGGCCGTTACCGACTTGCTTGCACCTTCGGCGTAGGCTGCGCTGGCAACTTTCGAGCCCGTGGCAAGGTTCTTCACCTCGATGCTGTAACTGCCTGCAACTGCGGTATTGCCAGCCGTCGCCTTGACAATACTGTCGCTCGCCGACGTCGCTGCATAGGCATTGAAGGACGGCGCAGACTTGTCGTTGAGCTTGCCCATGGCAGTGGTAAACGCAGTGAGAGCGCTGCGCAGCGCGCCAACCCCGGATATATACGCAGCGTTGTTACTGGTCTGCCGGGAGATCTGCGCCTGCTTGGCGGCAGTATCGGACTGGACCAGCACCTTGACGATATCGGTAATATTAAGACCGGACCCAAGGCCAAGACTGGAAGCTATCGGGCTTGCCATGCTGTTTTCCCTCTCATTGATAGGCCAGGCGCCATTCCTGCGCTCCCGGCCTTCACCGCATCATTATAGTTCGCCGCCGGTCAAACCTTGGCGTCGAACAGAAGACTGTTGACATCACTCAGACTGTTTGCAATTCGCAAAGCCTCTTCCGAGGGCAATTGACGAATCAGCTCACCGGTTTCGCTGGCGATGACTTTGACAACGACCTTGCCGGATTCTTCATCCGTGGAGAATTCCAAGTTGCGTCTACCGTTGCTCAGAAATTTTTCGATCTCGGCAACAGCACTTCGTACTTGTTCAGCATCGATCTCCGCTGAAGGTTTGTTACCGTCACTGAGACGCTTGCCTTCCTCAGGGCGGGATACCGCTACATCACTAACCGGCTTTTCGGCGACCTGCTCGGTCGGACGCGCGGCCGGGTAGGATAGATTCAGCTTGACGCTCATGTCCATTTCTACCACCTCGCAACGAAAAAGCGGGGAAGCGCTTCAACGCACTCCCCCGCCGAGAACCTACTGGCAGATTAGCCCAGCAGTTTCAGAACTGCCGATGGCAGCTGGTTGGCCTGGGCCAGAACCGAAGTCGAAGCTTGCTGCAGAGTCTGCTGCTTGGTCAGCTGGGCAGTTTCAGCAGCGAAGTCGGTGTCCTGAACACGGCCGCGAGCAGCTTCAGCGTTTTCGTTGATGTTGTTCAGGTTGTTGATGGTGCTGGTCAGGCGGTTCTGCGAAGCACCCAGGTCAGCACGCGAGCTGTTGATCGCGTTCAGAGCGTCGTCGATGGCGCTGACGGCGGCGCTGAAGTTGTTCTGGGCAGCAGTGGTGTCTGCACCAGCGATGGTTTTGCCAGCCAGACCGGTCAGTGCTGCACCAGCACCGGTGGTTTTCATCGCGCCGCTGAGGCTGATGGTGATCTGGTTCTGAGTGCCAACGTTGGAGCCGACCTGGAAGGTCATGACGCCAGCGGTACCGTCCAGCAGGTTCTTGCCGTTCAGCTGGGTGCTGTCAGCGATACGGTCGATTTCCAGGAGCATGGACTGGAACTCTTTGTTCAGCGCGTCACGGTCGGTCGAGCTATTCGAGTCGTTTCGCGACTGAACGGCCAGTTCACGCATACGCTGCAGAATGTTGGTCTGCTCTTGCATCGCGCCTTCAGCGGTCTGAGCGATCGAAACACCATCGTTGGCGTTTTTGATAGCCATGGTCTGACCACGGATCTGCGAAGTCATACGCGTAGCGATCTGCAGGCCGGCAGCGTCGTCTTTGGCGCTGTTGATTTTCAGGCCGGAGGACAGACGGGTCATCGAGGTGCTCAGTGCATCGGAAGCACGGTTCAGGTTCTTCTGAACGCCCAGAGAGGTGGTGTTGGTGTTAACAGTCAAAGCCATGACGAATTCCTCGTTGGATTGGGTACTACGGCTTCCGGCCTTGGCAATTCGCCGGGTGTGGCACAGAGAACCTTCGTAATAGTTATCGTCGTCAGGGCGGGTTGCTTTAGCGAAATTTCAAAATAATTTGCTGGCAACGTGCCAGCCCAGTGAATTCAAGGACTTGACGCCAAGATACAGGCAGCGCTTGAGCCATGAATGCTCATCCTTTTGTAAGGTTTGGCGCATGGCGGATAAAAGAACGCCGCCTTGAACAAGGCGGCGCTTCGACAACGAGGAGATGGGCGGTGCTCAGTCGCAACGCTCGATGATCGCCGAGCCCCACGACAGGCCTACCCCAAAACCGCTGAGGGCAACGCGCTGATGCCGGGAGCCGAGCACGTGCTTTTCGAGGAGCAATGGAATGCTCGAGGATACGGTATTACCGGTCTCGACCATGTCTTTGACGAACTTGTGCTTGTGCTCGCCCTCCTTGAAGCGCAACGAGACCGCGTCAACGATCGCCGCGCTGCCCTGATGCAGGCAATACAAGTCGATATCGTCAGCCTGCAGTTGGCTGGCATCGAGCAGCTGTTGCAGATGAGCAGGGATCTTGACCAAGGCAAAATTGTACACTTGGCGACCATTCATGAAGAACTTGCCGTCAGTGGTACGCAGATGTTCTGCACCGCCGCCATCGCTGCCAAACAACGACTTGCCTAGCTGCCAGCTGGCTTGCTCACCCATCCAGGTGGCCGTCGCGGCATCACCAAACAGCATGGTCGTGTTGCGATCTTCTGGATCGACGATCTTCGAGTACGGGTCGGCAGTGATCAACAAACCGTTCTTGAGCCCTGCCGCTTCCATGAAGCCCTTCATAGCGTACAGGCCGTAAACGTAGCCGGAACAGCCCAGGGAAATATCGAAAGCAGCAATATGGGTTGCCAGGCCAAGCTTGTGCTGAACGATCGCGGCAGTATGCGGCAGGCCCTCGGCATCGCCGTTCTGGGTAACCACGATGACTGCATCGATGGCTGCCGGGTCCAGCCCTGGATTACTGGCAAACAATGCCTTGGCGGCCTCGACACACAAGTCAGAGGTTTCCTGATCGGCGTCCTTGCGCGGCAAGAAGGTCGAACCGATCTTGCCGAAGATAAAATCCTGGTCTTTGCCGAATTTCGCACCCTGGGCGTAATTGTCGACGCCCTCGGCAGGTACGTAGCTGGCGATGCTTTTAATGCCAATCATTGTGGCTTCCCGGTAGATATGGCGGATATTCGCAGGGGCCACGACCTTACGATCGCGCCTTTACTATGGCAATTTACTGCCCGCTGACCCAATAGAGTAAAGATGCACGTTTCGACTGCCAAGTCACGACTCACCAGACAATCGAGAATCACCCTCCTGCGCGCTCTGCAAAGAAAGCCACGGCCCGACCGTCGATCATCTCACGGCGCGCCCTGCCCACGCGCAGACTAGCGCTCCAGCCACACCTGACGCCAGGCCTGCAGACGCGGCCCGGCCAGCAACCAGTCAGCACGGACAGCCGCCTGCAGCGCATCGCCCAAGGCTGCAGATGCATCGCGATCCTCTAGGTGCAGGCGAATTGCCCGCAACCACTCCTCTGTCTGGTTAGCCACCCGCGACAGCGGCAAACTGTCCGCACCGGCCAATCCGGCCACCCGACTACAGACTACCGGATGACCACAGGCCGCGTGCTGCAGCACTCGCAAGTCACTCCCACACGCATTGACCAGCGTATCGGCAAGCGGCACCAGCGCCAGATCCAGATTCAGTGCCGCCAATGCCAGCCCCAACTGTCCAGGCTCAACTGCCGGGTGCAGCTCTTTGACAAATGGCTGCAGCACGGACGGACACTCGCCGATCACCACCCAATCGACCTCATTGGCAAGCGCTGGCACGACCACTTCAAGCAGAGCGGCGTCTGTGCTGCCCAGCCATCCCACGCGCGCCCGCTCAGCCGTGCGGCGCTGCCCTTGCAGGCGACCCCAATCTGCCGACAACGCACTCTCAAGCAAGCGAATATCGTCATGTGCCCCACGCAACAGGTCAGCCAGCACAGGGCTGGAAACCACAACGCGGTCCGCCTGCATCAATCCCGGCTGAAGGTGCTCCAACAGAGCGGCAGCGCCGCCTCCAGCTGCCAGGCCCGGCGCAAAGCCATCCAGGTCACAAATCTTGAAGGCCTGCGAGAACGCTCTCAAGCGGCGCAGCGTCAACAGTTGGTCTTCGTCAATCGGCCGCTGCATGACAATACTTGCAGGCGCAAAGCGCTCGATCTGCACGGGCGACATCAAGCCCATATGAACCGTGCCATCGATCAGACCTGCGCGGCCAAGGGCTTGGTGGGGCTGGATCAGACGCAACTGGCCATCCCCCTCGCAAGCAGAGGCCAACACCAGGACGGTAGGCGCGATGTCCTTGAGTGGACGCCAGCTCATGGCATTGCTTTGCACTGCGAAGGCCTCGCCTGCCACCAACGAGAAATTCTCGTTGTAGCAAGCGTCGTGCAGCAATTGCGGTAGCCAGCGGGCGAACAGCGCATCTTCTTCATCGGCGCCGGGTGGCGAGACCACTTCAGCTTCGATCAAAAACCGTGCATAAGGGGTCCAGACGTTAAGGTAGCCGGCCTGCTGCAGCTTGAGGCACAAATCCGCGCCGACCCAAGGCACCAGCAAAGGATCGAGCGCAAAACCGCCTACCTGCAGGAAACTGTCGCGGCGGACCATCAGACACTCATCCGCAAGCGCGCTGCAATCATGTTCCAGCCATAACCTGCCCATGTAGCCGACATGGTCATGGGCAGCGCCGTCTACGCCGCTACTCACACTGCCGCCCAGGCCTAGTACCAGCGCGGCGCGGTGGAGCAAGCCAGTGCCTGTCTGCAACTTGCCGGCCACGGCCCCTACTTCCGGGCGCTGGGCCTGGTTGAGCAGCGTCTGCAGCCAGCCCCCGTCAAGCACACTGACGCCAGCATCAAGCCAGACCAGATAATCACCGCGAGCCTCCTGCGCCGCAGCATTGCACAAGGCAGCGCGTGACTGGCCAGGCATGAACCGCAGCACCTGGAAGCGCGCCTGGTCAATCTGGCTGACCATCTCCAGCCACTGCGCCACAGCTGGATCGTCGGACCCCGGCTCGATCAGGACGATTTCGTAAGCAGAGTGGGTGGTTTGCGTGAGGAGGATTTCCAGACAACGCTGCAACTGCACAAGACCACCTTGCACATAGATCATGATACTGACGGTGGCCTGCTGCGCGTGCTGGTAATCGATACGGTAACAGCCAGCCGCCTGCGCCAGCGCCAGTACTTGTGCCTGGGCATAACCGCGCTCGTATAGATGCGCTGCAATCACAGCGCGCTCGTCAGGGCAGTCGCGGACAGGCGCACCGTCGGCGACCAACAGGGGCTCGCTGACGTGGGCTACGCAACTCAGCCCGTGCTCGTTGAGCAATCGCAGCTGGCAGGCCAGCTCCGCCGCCGCTCCGCTGGCCAGACCGAAACCTTGCTGGCTCAGCACGGCGAGGCGTCGGTACAACCAGTGTCGGGCCAGGCTGGCAGGCTGCGCCAGCAGCAGATCAAGGTTCAGTTCCGGCCGCAGGCAGAGGTCAACAGCTCCACCGTCCAGGCGTACCGCTTCGTCGCCGAACAGCGCCAGACAACTGGGCGGGGTCTCAAGTAGTTTCAAGGCCACCATCAGCATGCCGCTGGCGGTAAATTCGACACCCGCCTCGACCAGCATGAACCAGTCACTGGTGCTGTCCGCGAGTAATGTGTTGACCGGCGCCTGCCATTGCTCTGAATCACCTGGCAGCCACCGCGCCGTTGCTTGATCCGGCTCATCGCGGCTCAGAACGATCACCTCCAGACGCTTGTAAAGGCTGCGCTGCAGGCTGTCCAGGGTGCGCGCCAGAGCCACCTGATCGGCGCTGGCGCGCACAACTACGGCAATCGTGGGTGCCGCAGCTGCGTCAAGTTTTGCGTTGATCAGGCGCAGCGGCTCAGCCAGCGGATAACGCTGCCGCAGCCAGCCCAGAACACCCAGGGCATTGCCCTGTTGCTCACGCCGCGCGGCCTGCTGGGTCTTGTCGACAAACACTTCAAGTTGCTGCCAGAACGGCGCGGTACGCTCAACGTAGCGTTGCAATGCACCTTCGACGCCAGCGCTGGCGTGGCGCAATGCATCGGGCTGATCGAGCATGGCAAAACCGCTGCTACCGACAAAGCTGGCATCAAGGAACTGCTGATCAATGCCATGACCCGGTATGAAAATCACCGGGCAACCACAGAGCACGGCAATCACGCACGTCATCGACCACTCGTGGGTGTACATCACCTGCGCTTTGCGCAAAAGATCAGCAAGTTGGGCAAGGGTCAGGGCATTGGCCATGCTCAGCAGGCGAATGTCGGCCGGCAACTGCGAATAGTCGATCTGCTCCAATGCGAAGCGGTTCTGGTACAGGTACGTGCCCTCGCGCACGGTCCCGGGCGCAGCTGCACAAAACAGATCGACATTGATGGTCGGCAGGCACAGCAGGTCGCCTTCGGGGTTACCGTGACGCGCTGCAATCAACGCGCCGGAATAGAACAACAGGTCGGATGGAGCAGCAGCCATACCGCGGCCAGTGATGAACCCTTCGAAGTTCAACAGGAAACGCGCCACCACCGAGCACTCGAACGGATTGCCTTCGACGACCTCTGGATAGATCGCAATCGGTACCTGGCCAGTATCGACATGACGCTGGGCCGCCTGAGCATCGAGCAAAGGTGTTTTCAGGTCTGGGTTGACCTGAGCCTTACCCAGAATATAGGCCTCTCGCCCGCGCAGATTGAGCAGATGGCAGAGGTAGTGCAGCGAGGCAATGCCTGAGGAGGTTTCCCGGTAGTCCGGCGCCAGGATGTAATAAGGATGCTCTGGCCTGGCGTACAGCTGCCGCAGATTGGCCAGAGCTTGCTCGGGTGAGCAACCCTGACCCAGCGCAGGATTGGACATCGGTTGAAACTCCAGAATCGGGGCGACTGCGCTTGGGTTTCAAGCGCTAGTGAGCTGGGTGAAAAAGTCCTGAATGGCCGCGCAAACCTCATCGACCTGGCAACCCGCCATGTCGGAGAACAGCGGCAGACGCACCAGACAGTCGGAAACCTTGCGGGTTATCGGCAGCTCTCCGACGCTACGCGAAAAGCGCAGACCTGCCGGCGAGTCGTGCAAAGGTACATAATGGAACACCGCATAGATCTCACGCTCGCGCAGGAAGCGGATCAACGCGTCCCGCTCGACACTGCTACGCATCAACACGTAGAAGATGTGTGCATTGGCCGGCTTGCCGCCCGGTGTGCGCGGCAGGGTGAAACAACCGTCAACTTCCAGCGCGCCGAGCTGATTGTAATAAGCCTCATACAACGATCGCCGATGATCGTTGATGCTTTCCCCCTGCTCCAACTGTGCGTACAGGAACGCTGCGGTCAACTCACTTGGGAGAAAGGACGAGCCAACGTCAACCCAGGTGTATTTGCTGACTTCGCCACGGGCGAACGCCTTGCGGTTGGTGCCTTTCTGCCAGATTATCTCGGCGCGCTCGATCAGCTTCGGATCATTGATCAACAATGCACCGCCTTCCCCGCTAATGACGTTCTTGGTCTCGTGAAAACTCAGGCAGCCAAGGTGGCCAATGGTGCCTAGCGCACGCGTCTTCTGCCGAGCCAGAATAGCCTGTGCAGCATCTTCGATAAGCATCAAGCCGTGCTTCTCGCAGATCCGCATCAGCGCGTCCATGTCACAAGGCTGGCCGGCATAGTGCACCGCCACGATCGCCTTGGTGCGCTCGGTAATGGCCGCTTCAACCAAGCGCTCGTCGAGATTGAGGCTGTCCTGGCGGATATCGACAAACACGGGTATCGCGCCGCGCAGGACAAAGGCGTTGGCGGTGGAAACGAAGGTGAACGACGGCATGATGACTTCATCACCAGGCCCCACGTCAGCCAGGATCGCAGCCATCTCCAAGGCAGCGGTACACGAGTGCGTCAACAATGCCTTGTGGCAACCAAGATTGCTTTCCAGCCACTGATGGCACAGCCGGCTGAAGTGACCATCGCCGGCAATGCCACCGTTCATGACCGCCTGTGCGATATAGAACAGCTCTTTGCCAACCACAAAAGGCTTGTTGAAAGGAATAACCTGCTTGTCCACGTTCGTTTCTCCGGTCACGCGTTTCAGGTGAAGTCGTCCAGCGACAGATAGCCGCCGATCAAGGCATCGAGGAAGTCCACCTGTATCGCCTGCTCAAGCCCGTGCATCTCGAAAAAATCGCGGGCCCGGTGATAGTAGAACTGCTCCATCGCCTGGTCGGCATCGGTGTGGCCAGCGTCATAGCCGTGCTGCGAAAGCGCAGAGCATTTGACGGCTGCGTACTTGCGGCAGCAGGCCTCGATCGGCTGGTCGAGCAGCGCGCTGCGCTGCGGCCGGGCATGCTCAAAGTAGGCACGCGCTTGCCCTGTAATCGGCTTGTCGAGCAGCAGTGCGGCGAAGTTATCGGCCAGCCATGGAGCAAAGTGGTAGCCATCGCGGCGCGTGCCGGTGGCAATGAATGTGTTGTCATTGAGCTGACCGAGCACCGGATAGCCATCGAGACTGACAGGACGATAGCCAAAGTTGTAGCGCACCAGGCCACTGGCACGGTGCATCTGGTTGACCTGATTGATCGCGCCGTTGATCAACGCGGCAACCGCTTCGGCGCGCGGATACTGCTCATCGACAGTGGTCACCAGGTTGGTCGCGCCGACCACGAACAAGTCATCCTGATAGGGCGCATGGTAGATGCCACAGGCGCCACCACGATTTGGTGTGCGCAGTACATAGCGACCCTTGATGCCAGGGTTTTTCAGCACTACGGTGGCGCCGACGCCATTGATCACGCGGATGCAGTCCTGCTCTTGCCAGAGCCGGGTGGCCATGCTGCCGTTGGCCAGCACAACGCGCTCGCCTGCCAGCACGCGGCCATCTGCCAGGGTCACACCGCGGGTGCACCCGCCAACCTTGTCCAGCGCCTGTACAGTGCCGTCAATAAAGCGCACGCCGCGCTTGACCAGGCTCGCTTGCAACGCATGGATTACTCCGTCGGGATTGACCACGCCTTCACGTGGCAGGAACAACGCCTGCCGGCTGCGGTAGCTGGAACCTGGCATATAGGCCGGCTCCATATTCGGTTCGATTCGCTCGAAGGGCTCGGCGAACTCGTCCAGGTAACCGGCGATGGCATCGAATGCCGCGTCTTCAAATGCGTTTGAGGCATTGTTGTTGACCAGCACGGTACCCAAGCGGTAGTGGGCAGCAGGGATGTCGAACTCCTCGACAAAGTTGCCCCACAAGCGCGCAGAGGCCTGACTCAATTCGAACTTGAGCCGATCTCGCGGCTGATCGAGCGCGCCCGGCTCAAGCTCGGCAAACGAGTTGAGCATCGCCGCAGCGGCCATCGAGGCACTGTTGGTTCGGTCGGCGGGGCCGATGACCTGAATCTGATCAGCCGGCACACTGCGCGACAAACCCGCTGCGATAGCCAGGCCAACCATGCCATTACCAATGATAAGGAACATGCGCAGTCCTCCTCAGAGCAGCTTGACGATACACAGCGACGGGTAGGTTTCTGAGCGCTTGATCTCATGGCGTACCTTACCCAGCACGTCGGCAGCATAGGCATAGCCCTCGCCGGGGAGGAAGTCGCGCTGCAACTGGAAGAACACCAGCAACGAGCCGGGTACGCAGCGCGGCAGAATCTGTTCAAGGGCGAAGCGCGTCGGCCCTTCCAGATTCATGTCGAAGAACGCCAGCGCTACCAGCAAGTTGCGGTTGTCTTCAATGAACGGCGGCAGGGTGTCCTTGATGTCCCCTTCGACCACTTGGTGACCACTGGGCACCTGTGGCAACGCATTGATGCTTTCGTGCAGACCGAGCAGGTGACGCAGATAGTCGGCGTAGCCGTTGCCGGTGTGGTAGCAACCGTCCTGGAAGTGCTCGTTGTTGACCTTGCCGTCATTGTCATGCGACTTGTAGCCGGCAAAAGTATCGAACGCGGCAAGGCGACGTTGCTTGTTGAACGGTTCGAATACTGCTCGCAGGTTTTCACAGAGCACGGCGTTCTGCCCGCGCCAGGTGCCGAAGTCGAGAATCGAGCCCGGCAAATGAACGATTTCCCGGTACAGGTCGGAAATCGCCAGCAGTCGCGCCAGCGAAGCTGAGCGGATGAACAATCCCAGGTTGCGTTCTTTCTCGGCGTCGTCCAGCGGCGCCTTGGTGAACGCCTGCCAGAGTTGCTCGCGAGCCTCGAGCTGGCTTTCGTCAGACTGGGTAACAGAAGTGGAACCGCTTTTGAGCATGTGAATCTCCAGGAAACAGGAAAACCGGACGGCCGCTTACGATGCCTTGCGCACCAGCAGGGTGAACTCGTACAAGCCGTAGTCGTGCAAGAGTGACACCTGTCTGGAGTAGGTTCTTTTGCACAGATCAAAGTAAAAGCACGGATCAGCGTAATGAAGGTAATCGCGCATGAACGGTGGGTCGGAATAGCTGGTCAGGCAGTTGAAGGCAAAGCCCTTGCGGCTGCTGGCATCCATACAACGCAAGACCTCGGCGATATAGCCTTGCCAGGCCTCAGCTGATGTCTGTTGGCAGACATTGAAGATACCGCTCGCCACGGCGTAGTCAGCCTGGCGCGAGGGCGCTGCGGCCACTTCGAAAAAGGCATTGGCGTCGCTGCCATGCGTGGCAAGCGCAGCGTTGATCATTTCCGCCGACAGGTCGTATCCATGGTAGTCAACCGCGAAGCTGCGCTCGCGCAGCCAAGTCAGCAGGGCACCATAGCCGCAGCCGACGTCGATCAGGCTGAACCCCTGCTCACGCTCCGCGAGCGGGACCAGCTTGAGCAACTGCTCAAAGCGCAGCTGCTGCGAATCGGGGCCATTCCAGTCGACCCCCTCGGGGGTCGCTCCATGACTGCGGATACGCGACGAATAGTAAGCCTCGACGTCCTGCAGGATGTTTTCGCTCACGCCCGGCGCTCCAGGAAAGCCGGGGCATCTGCTCCGGTGTTGAACAAAAGGTCGATAACACTCAGCGCATGCGCGAACTCACCGTACATCTGCGGGTATTCGGGATAACCGGCATAATTCATGTACGAAACGTCGAGCCCGGCAGCGGCGAACGCCGCTTCATCCATGTAGGAACTGGCGGCAGGCCCGGACAGATATTCGCTGGCGCCCAAAGCCAGGCAAAGCTGGATCAAGCGCTCATTGCGACCATCAGCACCGGGCAGATCTTCGGAGCGATAAAGCGGGGTGTGGATGCCCAACAGCGGGCACAGCCCAGCGATCAGTAGATGATTGATGCTGGACAGATGCTGGAGCTTGGCGGCCTGCTCGAACAGAGCACGCAGCGGTGCTTCCATCTGCGCAAAACACGGCGCGCGGCGGTAACTCATCTCGATCGTTTTCCAGTGTTGAGCCGCCCAGTCCGCGTCGCTGACTTCAACTTCGTTGATCAACTGCTCATACCGCCCACGGTTCTTCACGGCAATGGTCAGCCAATGCTCACCTTGGGCGGTCTTGATTTTGTTGCGGTTACGCCAGTCGCGTCGGGTGTACTGCACATCGTCGTACAGAACAAACGCGTCGACACTGCGAATCAAGTCGAAATAGCCCTTCCACGGAATGTAATTGGACTGCACCACGGCCACTTTTTTCTGCATCCCGAACCTCGCGCACGCCGCAGCACAACTGGCGTCGCCCTGCCCTGTCAATAATTTGCCGCCCAGCGACGAAAAAGCCGGGCACTAAGCCCGGCTTTGCAATTCCCGCGCCACTTAACCGAGCTGGGCGAGCCACTGCAGGCTTGCGGGCGCGACCGGCCCAGGTGCGTCAATCCCCCCCCTTAGCTGGCCGCTAAACGCATGCGGCCAGCGCTCTGCCAGCTCATGGCCAGCCTGGACCGCACACTGTGCGGTGAGCAGTAGCTCGGCCCGCGGCGTCCACACCACCATCAAGCCGGTAGCGCGTGCTGTGAGGCACAACTCGATATCAGCACCGTCCCGCCTGGCCAAACCACCACACGCGTCGAACACCTCCTTGCGCACCATCAGGCAATCGCCGCTGACCGCATCACAACTACGTACAGAAAGCGGCCAGCGATCTGCAGCACTCCGCTGCGCAGTGAAGCTCTGCCATGGACTGTGCACCTGCGCACCTTCCAGGAGGGCATAGCCGGCGTGCGCCAAGGTGCCGTCAGGCGCCCATAGACGCGCGCCAACCACACCCACCTCAGGACGCTGAGCTTCGTTGAGCAAGGCTTCGATCCAGGCGGGGTTGATCACCTGACAGGCTTCGGACAACAGCAACAGGTATTCACCACGCGCTTCTGCAGCCGCCAACGACAGCAGTTGGCTACGCGAACTGCCCGTCGGAGCGCTGACCAGACGCACGCGACTGCCGAACGCCTGCGCCTCACCCGAAGTCGAGCCGCCTTCGACAGGCCGTGCGACCAATACTTCATAGCGTGGGTAACGGGTACGCTGCAGGATGCCGGTCAGACACGCCTGCAGTTGCGCCATATCGCCTTGATTAGCCAGCAAGATGCTCACCAGTGGCGTCGCCGAGTGGCGGAAGTCGATGCTCAGTGCGCCCGCCTCCTGCGCACGCACATGGCCGCGGTATCCCAGCTGGGCGAGGTGCCGATTGAGCACGCCGAGCGCTTCGGTGGCCAGTGCTGGCGTGGCCTGCTGGCCAATCACCAGGTATTCATCCATGTGCGCCAGGCTGCCTTGTCCCTGGCTCTCGACCAGGCGTAGCAACAGATCTAACTCCAGTGCATGCGGGCAGGTTTCGCTGTAACCGCCCAGCTCGACCACCGCCTCACGCCGCACCAGCCAATGGCGCGACATCAGCCCGGGCTGACTGCGCAGCAAATCCAGATTGCTGCCAGGCCGCACTACGGCGAGCAGTCGCCCATCGCTGTCGCGCTGAACTTCATTACTGGCAATAGCCTGACAGACCGGTGCATCTGCAAGCTCTGCCAGAAGACGCAAAAGGCCGCCGGCAAGCAACGTGTCACCGGCCTGCAGCAGCATCAGCCACTCGCTGGTCAGTTGGTTGACGATGCGGTTGAGGTGCGAGACCCAGTTGCCCTCTGTCACCTGAACAAAGTGCAAGGTGTCGCGCGGGGTGGTGACCGCCGGCGGTCGACCGGCTTTGAGCACCACCAGTTTGAAGTTGCGCATGCCGCTGGCCAGCAGGCTGTCGAAGCTCGCTTGCAGAGCGGCGTCATCGTTGCCCAGGTCCACCAGCACAAAGCAGACAGTCGCAGCTGGGTTGCGTGCCAGATGCGCCAGCACCCGTGTCCGACCTTGCTCATCCGGAGTACTGGCTTCGATAGCTGCCAGGACTTGGCCCGAAGGTGTTGCCTGGAGCAACTGCTGACTGTCGGCGCCTGGTACTTGCCCAAGGCGCTCGAGCCAGTTGGCCAGTTCGCGGGCGCGGGCCGAGTCGGCATCATCAAGCAGCATCAGTTGCAAGCGCCGGCACACTTCGCGACTGAACAAGCCCAGAGAGAGTGCCTGCCAGTAGCGCTCGACCAGGCTTTCTGGGGTGTCATTGGCGTGCTCGCGCATCAGTTCGCCCTGGCGCACCCACACCCCTTCCAGCGCATACTGATGCTGCTGACCGGTCGGCCACGCATGACAGAGGAACTCCACCGCCGTCAGCTGAGCAAACAGCTGTGCATTGTAGTAAGGCAGTTCGACGTGCTGGCGCGGCTCGAAATCACGCTCCGGGTCATCGATCACACTGCTCCAGCGCGAAGTTACCAGCAAACGCGCCTGCTGCTGATCCCAAGTCTGCCGGACAAAGTTGTTGACCAGTTCAAAGCCGTGCTCATCGGCAGCGATACCTTGCCCCGCACTGTCCCACTGCCGCAGCAAGCGCACAGCGCTGGCCAGTTGCTCTTCGCGCGCATGCGCGCTGGCCTGATCCGTTGCGAGTTCACACACGACATCAGTCTGGTGCAGTATCGCCACGTCGCCACGAGCCAGAATCGCCCATGACAGCGCAAGGCGCCAGCCCGCGAAATCGAGGTCGTCCGGTACACTCGCTACAGCTACCTGCAGGTCTGCCAAGCGCACCACAGCGCGCCAGGCCTGCAGCCCGGTCTGTGCGTACTGTTGCAGACGCGCACGGACGTTGCCGGCATCAGCATGCTCCAGGGCAGTGCCGACAGCGTGATAAGTTAGCCGGGCGCTGTCAGCTTGATACGCCAAGGCATAACCCTGCGCTGCGATTGCCTGGGGCAACTCGCGCAGACGTGCCTGAGCGCAAGCGAGCGCGGTCGGGATGACAAAATCGGCATCCAACGTCAGCATGACCAAAGGCGTCTCTACTGCCGTCAGCGTTGCGAGCAGCCGTGCGCTGCACGTTGCGCTCGAAGTGCCCGTCAGCAGCGGCTCCACGGCCACACAGGCAACCTCCGCCGCACGATAGTAGTGAAGCGCCCGAGGGCGATGACCTGCCTGGTCATGCCCGAGCAGGACCACGGTCACATCACTGGCGGACCCGATTGCGATTTCGATCATATGACACCTGTTGAAATGGTCGTTGCAGCACCCACCAGGAGCAGGTGCCAAAGGTCAGTCCGCCAGCCAGGCATTCGCCCAATGCTGCAGATGATGTTCGTTGAGTATGTAGTCGCGCAGCACTGCCTCTCGCAGGGCATCACCCTGGCGGTAACTGGCCAATGGGTCGGCCAGGTGCATCCGAATCGCCTCAAGCCAGTGATCACTGGTGTTCTCTCGCACCCGAGTACATGGCAGATATCCGGAATAGGCCTTGGTGTCGCTGCAGATCACCGGGAAGCCACAGGCACCGTATTCGAGCAGACGCAGGTTGCTCTTGCAGTCGTTGAACAGGTTGCGCTCGAGCGGCGCCAGCGCCAGGTCGAGGTTCAGACTGGCCAGCCTGGCCGGGTACTGGCTGAACGAGATCCCTTCATGGAACTCCTTCACATACGGCCGCAGGGGCTCTGGACACATACCGAAGAACACCCAATCGACTTCATCGGCGAGCGTTTTGACAACATCCTCCAACAGCTCAAGGTCACCCCGGTGACTGGTGCCCCCCGCCCAGCCTACCCGCGGCCGTGCACTGGTCTGACGCTGACTGGCAAGGCCTGTCCACAATCCCGCCGCGAGCATGTTCGGGACTACGCGGATATCGTGATGCAAATGCGACAGCGCATCGGCCAGCGGCTCGGTCGAAACCACGACTCGATCACACAGGGCAATGGCCTGACCGACCAGCTCGCGCATATTGCCGGGCATGTTGCGGGCATGATCGTTCTTCTTCGCAGGCTCGATGATGTAGTCATCCAGCTCATACACACGGCGCGCGTTGGAGAAACGCTTGTACTGAGTCATGTCATGGATGTTGCCCGGGGTGTAGCGGCACTGCAGGATCATTACATCGGGCTTTTCGCGCTCGAGTTCGACCAGGCCAGAGGCGCTGTAATCGATGCGTCCCTGCACCCAGCCGGCCCGCTCGAGTTCGACAAACGGTTGAATTACCCGGTAGTGGCCGATCGCTGTGGCGTTGGTCGGTAGCGCCAGCACCGATGGCATGGCCCGAGCTATGAAAGGATCCCAGCCATTGCGCAGCCCCGGTTCAAAATTGAAGTTGGGCACTACCAGGCTGAGGTTGCGATTGTAGGCCGGATCCAACGCGACCCACGCCAGCCAGCGCTCATAGAACGCCAGACGGTCGTTTTCCTCGGCTTGCGTCGCCACCTGCGGGTCGCTATGAGGAGTGCGGGCGACTCTGGAGAATGGCGTCCACACTGCCAGATAGCCGGCGGTACGAGCGCGCAGGCACAGGTCGGCGTCGTGCAACTGGTGTTGCAATGCCAGCGCCTCGAATCCGCCCAAGGCATCAAACAGCTCACGCCGCACCAACAGGCAATCCAGACTCAGCGCGCTCCAGTTCTGGACCAGGCTCAAGCGATTCATGTAACTTTCGGCGTTGCCGGCGCAGGACGCAAACGCACTGCCAGCTGCCCCTTGCATACCGAGCACCATACCCGCAGAGATTACAGCGCCAGTAGGATCCAGCAGCTTCGGCCCGACCACCCCCACCTCGGGACGCTGAGCGTGGTGCATCATCTCGGCCAGCCACTGATCGTCAAACAGCAGGCAGCCACTGTCGACAAACAACAGGTAGTCGCCGCAGGCGTGGACGCTGGCCTGATTCAAGCTGGCAGCCCTGCCGCGCCCCATAACGCTGATGCAGCGCAGTTGCGCACTGCCAAGGCCGGCCATCGCCTGTAGCCAGTCGAGCAGCGCCGCCGGGGTGTCTTCGTCGGCCACCAGCAGCACCTCGAAGCCACTGTAGGCGGTATGCGCGAACAGTGATTCGACGCACTGCATAAGCGCCTGCAGCTCGCCGTCGGCGAGAATCACAATTGACACGCTGGCCACGTGTGGATGCTCATAGGTCACGCGGGTGATCAGCGAGCCTTCGACAGCGACTACCTTCGCACCGATTGCCAGGCGCTGCAGATGGGCCTGCACGATACGCGCCGCCTGAGGGTGGCTGGCGCTTTCCTGCAACCAGTCCGCATAACGGTACTGGCACTGCACCAGCACCTCGGCGATGTGCTCAATCACCTGTGGCCCGTGCGCCTCGACCATACGCCAGAGCAGATCGTGTGCTGCCAACCCGCCGAACTCCCCGTCCCAGCCTCCCAGTGCGCGCACACCGCTGGCTTTGAACGCCAGCAGGCGGCCGACATAGGGCAGGCTGCGCATCAAATCCAGGTTGAAATCCGGTTTGAATACCGGCTCGGACGGTGCGAGATTGTCATTCGCTCCTTCATCGAAATACAGGCACTGGATATCGCTGCGCAGCGCCATGCGCTCGGCCATGATCACCAGCGCGTGGGGTTGCAGACAATCGCCAGCACGCATCAGCAGCAGCCAGTCAGCTTGCTGATCGTCCTGCAACCAGCCATTTAGCAGAGCCTGCGCGTACTCGTCGCCGAGCAGATAGTCGACGTCGCGGCCGACACTGGCTTGCAGCGAGGCCGGGCCGATCACCAGCACTCGCTGCGCGGGATAGGATTGCACGGCCAGGCTGTCGAGCGTCCGGCGCAATGCTCGCTCGTCGCCCTCACGGCAGAATACTGCGGGGACAATGCGTGGCCGCGAAGGCCACTGCTCGATGCGCTTGGGCAGCAAGCGCAGCTGGCCATCAGACAAAGTACGGCATTCCAGCCACTCGCCATACAACTCGGCAAAGCTCAGGCTGTCATGGCCGATGTGCTGGTTGAAATTGGCCATCTGCGCCGAGAAATAGCGGCGCAGGTTGAACTCGTCCCAGACTTGCTCGCTGCCGCCGGTAAACTCCTCCAGCACCTGGTAACGCACCCAGCCATCGGCGGGCGCGGCTTCGCTGGTGCGGGCCGCGAGCATCTGCATCAACCATTCGCTTTCACTCTTGTAGGCCTCGACCATGCTCCCCTGCAGGCTCAGCCGGCCTGGATGAACGCGCTCGAGGCTGAGCACCTGGTTCAGGCTACACAGATGACCACGACGCAGCAGGCAGGCATACAAGGCGAGGTCAAGCCGCGCGACAAAGCCCTGGCCGTCCTGGACCAGGGTTGCCAGGTACTGCCCGACCTGCGCGCGCCGCATCAACGCGTGGCTGAGGCCACCAAACAGGTTCGGTGCATGATCGGAAATACTCTCCAACAAATCAGTTCCATGCAGCACTGCATTCTGCATGGAGATCACAAAGTTCAGCGAGCGTGAGGGTAGCAATACATCATCGGCAGCGCACAACAGACGCTGACATATGACAAGACTCACCTGCGGGTAGTCTGCCAGGACTCTGGCCTGCGCACTGATGCAACCCCCGAACAACGTGTCGTCATCACAGAGAACCTTGATCAACTCACCAGAGGCGCGCGACAGGCAGGCCAGCAGGTTGCTGGCAAGGCCAAGACGGCTGGGGTTGCGGGTGTAGTGGACAGGCACCGGCGATGCTTGTGCCAGCTCGACGCACAGGCTCTGGATTTCGCTCCCAGCACTGTCGTCGCAGACAACCACTTCCAGATTGGAATAATCCTGCGCCAGCGCACTGACCAAGGTCGCGCGAAAGAACTCAGGGTTGAACGCTGGGATGGCAATCGTGACAAGGGGGTGTGCGTTCACAGGAGCTCACTTCAAAGCAGTAAATCGAGGTAGTCGAAGCTGACCGGCGGCACCGCATCGAGCTGCGGTGCCCGGCTCATAGTCAGCTGCTTGACGACCTGCTAGAACTCAGCGCCAGCTCCTCGGCGAAGCTGCGCCGAAGCGATCAGATGTAGTTGACCAGCGACAGCGTCGCAACCTTGGCAAAAGCCTGCAGTGATGCCTTGAGCATGTCGGTCTGGCGCTGCAGACGTAGCATGACCTCGGCAGGATCGCTTTCGCGGATCGAGCTCTGCGTCTTACTGTTTTCGGTGCTCAGTGCCTCGTTGGTTTCGGCCTGGATATCCAGCGCCTGACCGCGACCACCAATGGCACTTACCGATGCCGAGACTTGGTCGGTAGCACTGGCAATATTGCCGATTGCCGAATCCAGCGACGCGAGGAAGTTCTGCCGGGCGACCGGATCGTCATCCATCGGCGTGCTCAGCGCGGTGCGCAGCTGGCTGATGGTTTCCAGCATGTTCTGGGTTTGATGGGTATCTGCCTTGAGTGCAAAGGAGTCACCAGCATCCGGTGGCGCTGACAGAGTGAAACTCAGACCAGCGGCTGTCGCGACGTAGGGATCAAGCGCAGTACCGGTGCCGCTCAAGGTACCACTGTCAATTGGACGGCTGTTGGCGCTCAGTGGCGCTGCGTACAGATCGAACTGGGTAGGATCGGTTTCGGAGAACCTCAGGATGGCCCCGCCACCCGGAAATGCCGCCTTGTACTTGGCATCATCGACAATGCTGACGCCGGTAACCTGGCTGCCGGAAGGACCATTGCCAGCGCTGCGCGTGCCGCTGACGGTATCGGCCTTGGCGCCCAGCACCAGCTTGTGACCATTGAGGGCAGTCGCCGGGTCATCTCCAGCCTGCAAGGTGACCTTCAGACGCAGGTCAACCCCACGGAAATTGATCGAGGTGTTTTCCCCGGCAGGATCGAATGCGCCGGCTTGAGTCGCCTCGCTGGTGACGTCTTGGCCATTTCTGTCGATGATCTTCATCTGGCTACTGCTGGTGAAGCTGATCTCGTACGGCTCACCGCCGCGGAAGCGGTCATTGAACGTCGAGTTGCCAGACACCTGACCATTGGACAGGTTGACGCGACCGTCATTCATCAGCGGGTCGCTGAACGAGGTTTCGGTGCGGCTGGTATTGAGCGCCTGCTCGAACGCGCTGTAGCCGGTTTCGTTGGCCGCCAGGCTAAGCATGTCGCCAACCTGCAGCATCAGATTGGTCTGGTCACCCTGATAGCTGAAGGTGCCGTCGGCATTCTTCACATACGGCTGGGTATCGCCCTTGGAACCCGAGAACAGGTATTTGCCGTTCTCGTCCTTGCTGTTCATCAGCGTGAACAGCTGCTCCTCGAGCGAGGCCAATTCATCGGCATTGGCTTTGCGGTCAGCGTCAGTGAAACTTGCGTTACCAGAGCTCACAGCTAGCTCATTTACCCGCTGCAAGACATTGCCGATAGCGTTCAACGTGCTCTCGCTGGAGCCAAGGGCATTGCGCACGTTGGTGATGTTACCGCTGTACTGCTTGAGCATGTTCTGTTGCTGCTCAAGCTGCAACAGACGCGCAGCGCCTACCGGATCGTCGGCCGCGGTACGGATGCGCAGGTTGTCGCTGGCTTCCTGCTGGCTCTTCACCGTGTTGGCAAGGTTGCGCTGATAGTTGGCGCTGGTGGTGTTGTAGAACTGCGAAGTGGAAATGCGCACGGTCTACGGCTCCTTAAAGGCTGTTGATCAAGGTGGCGAAGGTTTCCTGGGCCGCCTTGATGATCTGCGACGACGCGGTGTAGTACTGCTGGAACTTGATCAGGTTGCCGGTCTCTTCATCGACCGAGACCCCCGACAAGGAATTGCGGCTGTCCAACGCAGAGTTCTGCAATGCACCGGTGGCGTCGCTGTCCATCTTCGCCTGGCCGGCCTTGCCGCCTACGTTGGAGACCAGCTTGGCATAGGCGTCGCTGATGCTGATGCCCTTGCCGTTGGCGCCTACATCCACGGTGGACCTGGTTTGCAGGTCGATCACCGACTGGGCATTGCGGTTATCCGCCGAGCCTGAGCCAGTCAAGGCCACACTGTAGCTGTCACCGTTTTTTGGCGCGCCGTTGACGTTCATCTCGAAGGTGAAATTGCCACCTAGAGCATTGCCGTTGGCATCGGTCAAAGGCACCGACAATTGCAGCTTGTTGTCCTGGCCGGGGATGATCGTGCCGGTGCCGATCGAGTCACCCTTGGCGTTGTACAGGGTGTAGCTCTGCGGCGAGGCGCCATCGTCGCCGAACACCAGTTTGACCGGGGTGGAATACTTGAGGCCGGTCTGCAGCTTGTTCAGCTCGGTTGCGTCGTAGATGTCCAACTTGGTGGTAAGGGTTGGCTGGGTGATCACGCCAGTGCCCTTGTTGCCCGAACCGCTGGTAGCGGTCAGCGGCGAGGCCATGGCCAGGCGCTTGGGGTCGGTCAGCACCGACTCGATGGTGGCGGCAGCATTGCGCGTAGGAGTGATCTTGAAGCTGTCACCGGCAGCATAGGTGCCGCCATTGCCCGACAGGCTGAAACCATCGAACACCGGCGCCGGGTCGTCGTCGAGGTTGTGCGTGCCCATGTCGGTGCCTTCCGGCAACTTGCGCACGGTGTATTCTTTCAGGTTGGCCGGGTTGTTGAAGGTAACCTGATAGTCGCTGGTGCCAAGCTTGCCGCTGTCGGCAATGGTCACGTTGATATTGCCGGTGCCGGCATTGCCCTGCTTGGCGATGCTGCGCTCGCTGATGGCCTTGGCGCTGTTGATGTCGCCGAACAGGCTGGCGCCGAAGTTACCTTCCTTGTCGATGCCTTGGGCCAATTGGCTGTTGATTGCATCAGCCACCACCAGTGCCACGCGACCGAGCTCGTTGAGCGCCGGGTCGAGGGTTTCCTTGCGGTAGCGGATCAGGCCGCCAAGCTCACCACCGCTGGTGCTGTTGGTGATGTCCATCTTGGTCGAGCCGCGATTGAGGATCAGGCTCATGCGGGTCGGGTCGGCCGCGCTCGGCTCGACGCCAAGGGTCTGGGTGGTGTTGCCCAATACCAGTGCCTGGCCGTTCTTCAGGTAGATGTCGTAGTTGCCGTTTTTTTGCTCGACCACATCGGCGCCGATCAGTGACGTCAGCTGGCGGACTGCACCGTCACGCTGGTCGAGCAGATCGTTGGGCTGGCCGGTGACTACGCTGACCTTGGAGATCTGCTCGTTGAGATCGGCAATGGTCTTGGTCAGGTTGTTGACCTGAGTGGCCAGCGAAGCCATGTTGCTGTTGGTGTTGCTGTTCTGCTGATTGAGCTGGGCAGACAACGTATTGAAACGCTTGGCCAAGGTCTGCGCGCTGGTCAGCAGCAATTGGCGCGAGGCGTCTTCGGTCGGCTTGGCCGAGGCATCCTGCATGGCGCTGAAAAAGCTCTGCAGCGCTGCAGTGATACCGGTATCGGCACTGGACAGGGCGTTGTCCAGCGGAGTGATCTGGCTGAGGTAGGTGTTGGCATCGCTGGACAGCGAGGTGGTGGTGCGCAACTGGTTCTCGAGAAACGCGTTGTACACCCGTCGCACGTCGGCCAGGGTGGTACCGGTACCGATGAAGACCTGGCCAGTCTGCTGGCCGCCGCTGGTCTTCTGCACGTTTTGCTGACGCGAGTAGCTGGCGACATCGGCATTGGCGATGTTGTTACCCAGGGTGTACAACCCCGACTGTGCGGCTCCAAGCCCTGACATGCCAATATTGAGCAAACTCGCCATGGTTCTCTACCCTTAACGTTGCGTGGTGGTACCGAGCATTGCGTAGCTCTCGTACGACTTCATCTGTTTAGCGATCTGCGAGATCTTGCTGGCGTAGTTCGGGTCGGTTGCGTACCCGGCCTTCTGCAGCTCTCGCACAAACTGTTCTGGGTTATCGGCCGACTTGACCGCATCTTGATAGCGCGCATTGTTCTGCAGCAGGCTGACCAGGTCGTGGAAACTGTCCTGGTAGGAGTCGTAGGAACGGAACGCGGCGGTTTCCTTGACGAAGGCGCCATCGCGGAACTCGCTGGTGATCGCCCGCGCTTCACCGCCCTGCCAACTGCCGGTGGCCTTGATGCCGAACAGGTTGTGGCTGCTGCTGCCATCGGTGTTGCGCATCACCGACTTGCCCCAGCCGGTTTCCAGCGCGGCCTGGGCTACCAGGTAGCGCGGGTCGATGCCGATGCGCTTGGCCGCTTGTTCAGCCATTGGCAGCATGGTCGAGACGAATTCGTCACTGTTGCCGAAGGCCCTTTTCGGCGCCAGCGGTGGCTGGGCCATGGCCCGACCGAGGATGCGCGTACCGCCATCGGCGGCAGCAAACGCTTGCGCTGGCTCCCAGTCGCCCTTGACCACGCCATTGACCAGTTGCCCGTCAAGCGCCGGGTTGCCGGCGGACGGCACGATGCCGGCCAGCAGCCGATCGGTGAGCTTGCCAGGCAGCGACAGGCGCCGCGAGTTGAGCGCGGCGACGTCATTGCGCGCGGCACTGCTGGTATCGCCGTGAACCGGCGTCGCCACCTTGGTCCCCCACAGCGCAGGGCCTGCGCCCTCGCCGCGCAGGAACGGGTTGGGCGTCGCGACCGGGTTCTTCTGCTTGGACAATTGCCGCACCAGCACATCCTGCAAGCCGATGCCGCCGCCCTCGCGGGACATACTCACGGACAGCTGCTGGTCGTACATGTCACGGTACTGCTTGACCGTCTCGGTGTTCAGCTCGTTGTCTTCAGCGAGTACGTCACTGGCCTTGCGCGAAGCCTTGAGCATCTCGCTGATGAACAGTGACTCGAACTCCTGGGCGACCTTGCGCACGTTCGCTTCGCTGTCACGATCGCCATGCTTGAGCGAGGTCAGGCGGTTGAGGTCGGTGTAGGCACCGCTGTCGGCTTGACTGGAAACCAGACTCTTGGAGTTCATCTAAAGCGCCCTCAAATCACGATCAGGTCGGCTTGCAGAGCACCGGCCTGTTTCAGCGCTTCAAGGATGGCCATCAAGTCACTGGGCGCTGCCCCGACCTGGTTGACCGCTCGGACGATCTCATCCAGCGTGGTGCCCGGGCCGAACTTGAACATCGGCTTGGCTTCCTGCTCGGCGTTCACGCGCGAACGTGGCACCACGGCCGTCTGGCCATTGGAGAACGGCCCCGGCTGGCTGACGATCGGGTCTTCGGTAATGGTCACGGTGAGGCTGCCGTGGGTCACCGCAGCCGGCGAAACCTTGACGTTCTGGCCGATGACGATGGTGCCGGTACGCGAGTTGATGATGACCTTGGCCACGGCCTGGCCCGGATCGATCTCGAGGTTCTCCAGGATCGACAGGTAGTCGACACGCTGGCTTGGGTCCATCGGCGCAGTGACCCGCACCGAACCGCCATCCAGGGCCTGGGCAACACCTGGGCCGAGCAGCTCGTTGACCTTGTCGACGATGCGTTTGGCGGTGGTGAAGTCAGGGCGATTGAGGTTCAGGGTGAGGCTGTTGCCCTGATTGAAACCACTCGGCACGGCCCGCTCGACACTGGCACCGCCAGGGATACGCCCGGCCGATGGCACGTTGACGGTAATCTTCGAGCCATCGCGACCTTCGGCGTCAAAACCGCCGACCACCAGATTGCCCTGGGCGATGGCGTAGACGTTGCCGTCGATACCCTTGAGCGGGGTCATCAGCAGGCTGCCGCCGCGCAGGCTCTTGGAGTTACCGATCGACGACACGGTGATATCGACTACCTGGCCCGGCTTGGCAAACGCTGGCAGATCCGCATGGATCGACACTGCGGCGACGTTCTTCAGCTGCACGTTGCCTGAACCTGGCGGCACCTTGATGCCGAACTGCGAGAGCATGTTGTTGAAGGTCTGCAGGGTGAACGGGGTCTGCGTGGTCTGGTCGCCAGTGCCGTTCAAGCCGACCACCAGGCCATAACCGATCAGCTGGTTGGTGCGCACGCCGGAGATACTGGCGATGTCCTTGAGGCGCTCGGCGTGGGCGCTGAACGCACAGGATACAAGCACGGTGGCGGCAATCAGCTGCCTGAAATTAAGCATGGGCATCCGTACTCAGAAAGGCCAAAGCGGGCTGAGGAAGAAGCGGTCCAGCCAACCGGGCTGGCTGGCATCGGCAAACGAACCGGTACCCGAATAGGTGATGCGCGCATCGGCGACGCGGGTCGACGGTACGGTGTTGTCGGTGGCGATGTCATCGGCGCGCACCAGCCCGGCAATCCGCACCAGCTCGTCGCCGGTGTTAAGGGTCATCCACTTCTCGCCGCGCACGGCGATGATGCCGTTGGGCAGGACTTCAGCCACGGTCACAGTGACCGAACCGGTCAAGGTATTGCCCTGGGCGGCCTTGCTGTCGCCCTTGGTCGCGCGGTTACCGCTGTAGCCGGCTTCGAGCGACAGGTCACCACTACCCAACGGGTTGTTGGTATTGGGGATGGCGCCGAACAGCGAAGTCAGGCCGAGGCTGGCCTTGCTGTCTTTGCCCACCTGGGAGTTGGCACTCTTGCTCGCCGAGGTACGCTCGTTGAGGGTGATCGTGATGATGTCACCCACCCGAAACGCCTTGCGGTCGCCATACAGGTTCTGCTCGAAGCCGGCCTGGTAGATCGAGCCGTTGTTGGCCGACGCCGGCAATGGGGTGCGCGGCAACACCGGCGCGTAGTACGGGTCGTTGGGCTTGGGCGTCGGCGCGACGCAACCGGCCAACAACACCGCCCCACCCAGGGCGAATACGGACAACAAACGGCTCATGACGCTTCCCTCACGGTAGAACTGGCGCTGCAACAGCGACCTAAGGTTTACAGCTGCTGGGTGACGAACCCGAGCATCTTGTCGGCGGTCGAAATGACTTTGGAGTTCATCTCGTAGGCACGCTGGGTGGTGATCATGTTGACCAGCTCTTCCACGGTGCTGACGTTGGAGTTTTCCAAGGTCTGCTGCAGGGTGGTACCGAAGCCGTTCAGGCCAGGCGTACCGACCTGCGGTGCGCCGCTGGCAGCGGTTTCCAAGAACAGGTTGTTGCCCATTGCCTGCAGGCCTGCCGGGTTGATGAAGTCAGCCGTCTGCAGGTTGCCGATGATCTGCGCTGCCGGGTTGCCGGCGGTGGTGATCGACACGGTACCGTCCTGGCCCACGGTGAAGGTCTGGGCGTCGTTGGGGACGACGATCGCAGGCTCCAGGGCAAAGCCGTTGGCGGTCACTACCTGACCATCGGAGTTCAGGTGGAAGGTACCGTCACGGGTGTAGGACACGGTGCCGTCAGGCTGCAAGACCTGGAAGAAGCCGCGACCATTGACCGCCAGGTCGAGCGGGTTCTCGGTGGTTTGCAGGCTGCCGGTCTGGAAGTTCTTCTGGGTGCCAACGATGCGCACACCGGTACCGACCTGCAGGCCCGAAGGCAGCTCGCTGTCTTGCGTCGACTGAGCGCCAGGCTGGCGTTTGATCTGGTACAGCAGGTCCTGGAATTCGGCGCGATCACGCTTGAAGCCGGTGGTCGAAACGTTGGCCAGGTTGTTGGAAATGACCGTCAGGTTGGTGTCCTGGGCGGACAAACCGGTCTTGGCGACCCAAAGTGCCGGAAGCATAGTGTTCTCCTCGCGCGCCTGTTTTTCGGCACCCGTTCAAAATTGATTAGCTGATTTGCAAAACCCGGGCCATGGCTTCATCGCCTTCCTTGGCCGTGTTCATCATCTTCACGTGCAGTTCGAACTGGCGCGACAGGGCCAGCACCGAGGTCATTTCCTCGACGGCATTGACGTTGCTCGACTCAAGGAAACCCGACACCACCTTGACGTTGATGTCGGCATCCGCAGGCTGGCCACTGGTGGTGTGGATCATGCCGTCGGTACCTTTGGTCAGGCCCTTGATGTCCGGGTTGACCAACTTGATCCGGTCGACCTCAGCCATCACCCGCGGGTCTTCACCCATGGCGCGAATGCTGATGGTGCCGTCTTCGCCGATCTCGACCTTCTGCTCGGGCGGCACGGCAATCGGGCCGCCGTTGCCGATCACCGGCATGCCATTGCCAGCGCGCAGGACGCCGAGGGCGTCAATATTGAGGCTGCCGGTGCGTACATAGGCTTCGCTGCCATCTGGTGCCTGCACGGCGATAAAGCCATTGCCGGTCACGGCAACGTCCAGCTCGCGGCCGGTTTCCACCAGCGCACCGGCGGTGAAGTCGGTGGCCGGGCGCTCGGACAGGGCAAATGCTCGCGACGGAAAGCTGTCACCAAACACCGGCATCGAGCGCGCCTGCTCCAGGTCACGCTGGAAACCGTTGGTTGAAACGTTCGCCAGGTTGTTGGCATGGGCCTTTTGCGCCAGCGCGTTCTGGCTGGCGCCGGTCATGGCCACGTAAAGCATCTTGTCCACAGTCTTCCTCCACTGCACTGGCGATTGCTTGCCGCTCGCCGCTGCTATACAGGCGATAAAGCAAGTTCCGAACCAACTTTTACAAAGCATGAAAAAGCCCGTGTTTACGGGCTCATGGGGGATAGTGGGGAAATACTCACGCCGGATATCCGGCGCTTGCTTGCCGCGGGCGGCAACTGGCTACAATTCGCGGCAACCGGCATTGTTGAAGGGCCCGGCAAAACGCTTCCAACCCTCCCCTGGCGACCACTGCGAACACACCAGCCGGCCATCCACCTGGCTTTCCCAGCGCCACCACGGCGCGGTGCCAGCCTGAGCCTGCAGCAGATACAACACAGCAGCGCTGGCGATGATCAGTTTTTTCATGTCCACCTTGCCTGAAACGACGAGCCCCTTGCAGTGAAGGGGCTCGTCCAGTGTCCATCCTCAGCGCTTTTAGCCGACCATCTGGATGGTGGTCTGCATGATGGTGCTCTCGGTCGAGATGGTCTTGGCGTTCGCCTGGTAGTTGCTCTGCGCCTTGATCAGCTCGACCAACTCCTGAGTCAGGTTGACGTTGGAGGCTTCCAGCGAGTTGGACTCGACGCCGCCCAAAGTGCCGGTCTTGGGTGCGTCAACGCCCGGGATACCCGACGCAAAGGTCTCGGTCCAGCGGGTGCCGCCGATCTGCTGCAGACCCTGCTCGTTGGCAAAGCTGGCCAGCGCCACCTGGCCAATCGCCCGCGACTGCTGGTTGCTGAAGCTGGCAAACATGACGCCGGTGGAGTCGATGCTCAGGCTCGACAGAACACCGGTGGCGTAACCATCCTGCGACTGCGACATGCGCGCGGTCTCGGTGTTGTACGAGGTAGTGCTGTTCATCGACAGACGCATGCCATCCGGGTTGCCGGCCGAGCCATTGGAGCCCCAGTTGCCGGCACCGTCTTTTTCGGCCGGGATCCAGCCCTTCATGCTGAAGACATTGTTGGTCACACTCCATTCGGCGCCGGTCGGCAGGCCAGTCTGGTCGGCCGTCATCGAGGCAACGCTGCCGTCTTCGTTGAAACTGACGGTACCCACCAACGGCGCGGTGCTGGTCGGATCCATCGGGTTACGGCCGTCGACCAGGGTATACATGGTCCACTCGTTCTTGCCGGTCTTGCGATAGAACTGCTCCATGGTGTGCTCGTTACCCTGGCTGTCAAAAACCTTGGTCGGGAACGACTTGGTGTATGAGGTTTCGTCAGCCGGGTCGAAGACGATATCACCCGCGCCAGGCGGGGTAGCCGGCAGCGGAATGGAGGTTGCCGAGGAGTTCAGGTTGATGCCCTGATCGATCAACGTGGTGGCTTTTGGCGCCAGTGACGAGGTGTCGATCTTCAGGTCGGTGAGGATGCCCTTCTGGATCTTGCCGTTGGAATCAGCTGCGTAGCCCTGCAGACGCAGGCCGTCGGAGGTCACCACAAAGTTGTCTTTGTTGTTCTGGAATGCACCGGCACGGGTATAGACCTGGGTGCCGTTGTCGGACAACACGAAGAAGCCGCGACCCTGGATACCCATGTCCAGCACGTTGCCGGTGTTGTTCACGTCACCCTGGCTGAACTGCTGGGAAACCGCGGCCAGGCGCACACCATTGCCGATCTGGTTCTTGCCCACGCCCAGACGGTTGGCGCCGGCATAGACGTCGGCGAACTCGGTGCGCGAGGACTTGAAGCCATTGGTATTGACGTTGGCAATGTTATTGCCGGTGACGTCCAGTTGCTTGTTGGCTGCGTACAGACCGCTAAGGCCGATATTGAAAGACATGCTGTTGCTCCTTGTGCCGTTCTGGCCTTAGATACCGATGGTTTGTACGTCGGAAAGAGAGACCTTGCCGACGCCGGCGAGGTTGAGGACCATTTCGCCATTGGCGCTGAAACTGACGCTGGTGACCTTGGCCGGCAGCAGGGTATTCATCTGTACCGACTTGCCGTCCACCATGGTGCTGGCGGTAAAGGTGTAGGTACCCGGATCGACCTTGACGCCCTTGTCGTTGGTGCCGTCCCAGATGAAGTCGGCGTAACCGGCTTTCTGTTCGCCCAGCTCAATGGTCTTGACGGTATTGCCGTCCTTGTCCTTGACCGTGATCTTGGCTTCGCTGATGCCTTCCGGCACCACAAACTGCCCATTGAAGCTTGCACTGGTGTCAACCACCGCCTTGTCGTTCTGCACGATCACCGAACGACCGACCAGCGACGACGCCTGCAGCGCCTGGGACGAACCCAGCGAACTGGTGATTGCATTGACCGACTCGTTCAGCGAGGTGATGCCTTCAAGGCTGCTGAACTGCGCCAACTGCGCCACGAACTCACCATTGCCCTGCGGTTCAAGCGGGTTCTGGTGCTGCATCTGGGAAACCAGCAACTGCAGAAACGCATCCTTGCCCAGCGAATCAGTGCCGGTCTTGGAAGCCGTATCGGTGGTCACCTTCTTGGTCCCGGTGCTGACACCCGACGCTGCGATCACTTCATTGAGGTTGGTACTGTTGATAGCCATGGTCCGGATTCCTTATCACTGACCCAGGGTCAGTACCTTCTGCATCATGGTCTTGGCCGTATTCATCAGCTCGGCATTGGTCTGGAACGAACGGTTCGCCGAGATCATGTCAGCCATCTCTTCGACCACGTTGACGTTCGGGTAGTAGACGTAACCGTCCTTGTTGGCCGCCGGGTGATTAGGCTGGTAGCGGGCTTCCAGATTGCTCTGGTCTTCGATGATGCCCGTTACCTGCACGCCCTGCCCCGCTTCACCCTGGTCTTCGAACAACGACTGCCCCATGCCGGCCTGGGCCTGCTGGAAGGTGGTGGCGAACACGGGGTGACGTGCGCGGTAGGTCTGGTCGATGCTCGACGAGACCGTCTCGGCGTTGGCAATGTTCGAAGCGACGGTGTTGAGGCGGGTATTCTGCGCGCTCATGCCGCTACCGGCGATATTGAAAACGTTGGAAAGGGACATGGTTACTCTCCGCGCAGGGCCGATACCAGCCCTTTGAATTTACTGTTGAGCAAAGTGAAGCTGGCCTGGAAACCGATCGCGTTTTCGGTGTAGTTGGCCTGCTCGACCTGAGCGTCAACGGTGTTCTGGTCGACCGACGGCTGTGTCGGTGTACGGTACTTCAGGGTGTCGTCACCCATGGCCAGGCCCTGCGCTTCGATATGGCGAGTGTTGGTGCGGTCGAGCGCGATGCGGCCGTTTTGCTGCTTGTCGCTCTCGGCAGCCAGCACCGACGAAAAGTCCATGTCACGCGCTTTGTAGTTGGGCGTGTCGGCGTTGGTGATGTTGTTGGCCAGGACCTCTGCGCGCTGAGCGCGAAAGCCCAGGGCTTTTTCATGGATGCCAAGCGCTTTGTCGAAACTGATGCTCATGGGTGCAAACCTTCGCCGATGGGGCCGGAGTGTCGTTGGCGAAGTTATAGCAAGGCCTGTGCCAACCAGCTGGAAGGCACGGGATCAGGGCGTTCAGCCTTGCTTGCGAGCATAGGAATGCCAGAAAAGCGGCAAAGTGCTTCCGCTTGATGGGAGGCGGGCGGCAATAGTTGGGCGGCAAAAGCGGCAAATCAAAAAATTGACGCCAACGAAAATGTCAATTGGCCACTATCTGGGATAGAATTCGCGCCGCGCAGACATGCGGCCCCGCTGGCCGTAGTCGCCTGACTTACTGCCTAGAGCCATGCATGGATGCGCGCCGTTTGCTCCCCCGTTTTTCAAGGACAGAACCGTGGCTCCCGTTATCTTCCGCAAGACCCTGCTGGCCCTGGCGATCACCGCCAGCGCCCTCCCCGCCTTTGCCGTGCCGCTCGCCAACCAGGTGGTCAACCTGACCAACGCCGGCTTCAAGAGCGAGCACCAGACTCACTACGGCAATCTCGAATTCACTGGCAGCTACACCGGCGGCAGCGATGAAGACGCCATTGAACTGAACGGCTCGACGATTACCGGCGACCTGATCCTCAACAGCACCATCGACAGCAGCGGCGACTTTGCCGGCGGCGTGGACATGGACAGCTGGGAAGATGGCCTGAGCTGGGCACGCAACGACATCGCCGGCGACGTCATCAACAAAGGCAGCATCAGCGCCACCGGCGGCGGCGCCAACGCGCTGATGATCGATCCAGCGCGGATCGGCGGCAACCTGATCAACCAGGGTTTGCTGTCGGCCATCGGCGAGCCACTGACCGACGACGGCGGCACCGATGTCGCTCGCGCACTGGACTTCTCCGGCACCTCGCTGATCGAAGGCGACCTGATCAACGCCGACAGCGGCCGTATCGTGGCCAGCGGCGAAAGCGCCCGCGGGATCAACCTCGAAGGCGGCACCATCAATGGCAAGGTGATCAACTACGGCAGCATCGTCGTCAGCGGCGAAGGCGCCACTGCCATCGACGCCACCACCAGCAACCGCGGCGACATGGTCGACCTGGCCGGCATCGAAAACCACGGCACCATCATCGCCACCGGCAACGACGCCAACGGCATCATGCTCGACGGCGCCAGCCTGAGCACCGCCGATGGCGTACACCTGCTCAACACCGGCACCATCATTGCCGAAGACGCGGCAATCACCATCGGCAACGTCGACTTCGACGGCCCGGGCCTGCAACCTCAGTACCAGTTGCACGGTGATCTGAACATCTTCAACAGCGGCACCATCATCTCTCAGGATGAAGCGATCGATGCCTCCGAAGCCAACCGCCCGGTCGAGTTGATCCTGCGCAAAGGCAGCGTGATCGTCGGCAACCTGATCGACCTGTCGAACATCGAAGTCGAGGCCGACACCTCCTTCACTGGCACCGACAGTTCCGCTGACGGCTCCAACATTCGCCTCAAGGGCAACGGCTGGATCGACGTCGGTTCGGTTTCGGGCGGCAACTCGGCGACCCTGGCGCTGCAGTCGGCGCACACCACCATCGACGGCAACCTGTATGTTGCTGGCAACTCGGCACTGGGCCTGACCCTGGGCGCCGACACCAACCCTGCTCGCGCCGTCGTCAGCGTCAGCGGCACCGCTGAATTCGGCGAAGGTGCGCAACTGAAACTGACTGCACGCGGTAATGACTTCAGCGCCAACGGCAGCCGTTTCAAGCTGATAGAGGCCGGCGAGCTGCAAGGTGCTCCGCTGGTCACCAGCACCTCGGCACTGCTCGATGTCGACACCAGCGCTGTCGAAGGCAACACGGTCGTGGCGGTGGTCACCACCAAGGATCAGCAAGGCATCGACCACGTACTGGATCTGAATGGCGGCACCATCAACCACAAACGCGCGCTCGGCGCCCTCGCCAAGGACGGCGTCCTCGCCAAGCTTGCCGCCAATGACCCCCTGCTGCGTGCTGCGGTCAACGCCGACAGCAAGCAGCTGGCCAAGATTGCCGAACAGCTGACCCCGGAAACCAACGGCGGAGCTACCCAGGCAGCGACCACCAGCCAAAGCCTGGTCAACGGCGTGACCACCAGCCGCACCAGCGGCCTGCGCGGCGCTTCGTCGGGCGACGCGCTCCAGCAGACCGGCGTGTGGATTCAGTCGCTGTACAGCGATGCGACCCAAGGCCAACGCGACGGCATTGCCGGCTACAACGCCTACAGCCGCGGCATCGCGGTAGGTGCTGATGGCAAGCTCAACGACCAGCTAACCCTGGGCCTGGCGTACAGCTTCATCAATACCGACGTCAACGGCAAAAGCGGCAACCAGACCGAAGTCGACAGCCACGCATTCACCCTGTACGGCGGCTTTGAGCAGGGAAACTACTTCGTTGACGCCAGCCTGACTTACGGCTTCAACGACAACGAAGGCAAGCGCGACATCGCCGGCACCCGCGCCAAGGCTGACTACGACAGCGACCTGCTGGGCCTGAATCTGGTTGGAGGTTATACCTACCGGATCAACCCACAGTTGCTGATCGAGCCGCGCCTGGCGGCGCGTTACAGCCGAGTGGAAATCGATGGTTACCGTGAGAAAGGCTCTTCTGCTGCGCTGAAGATCGAAGATCAGCGTTATGAAGCGATCGAGCTGGGGGCTGGGGTTCGGGTTGCCGGAAGCGTTGGCCTGGGCGCCGGGACGCTGGAACCGCAGTTCAAGTTGATGGGCTATCACGACTTCGCGGCCGACCAGGCCAGCAGTACGTCTACCTTCCTGCTGGGCAATACGCCGTTCGTGACGCACGGAGCTGATGCGGTACGCAACAGTTACGAAGCGGGCGTGGGGACTGATTACAAGTTGGGCGCTGTGACGGTGGGTCTGAATTATGACTACATCGGCAAGTCCGGATTTGATGCCGATGTGTTCTCGGCCAAGGTACGGTATGACTTCTGAGTTGACCTTGTGAGGGGTTGATTGGTTGTTGTTCTGGAAGAGGCTGGCGTCGATTGACGCTGGCCTTTTTTTGTTCATGGCCTTGGGATAGTCGGGGCCGCTGCGCGACCGTTTCCGACCATCCGGCAAGGCCGCCCCAACAGTCAGCGCAACGTGACTGGGGCCATATCACTTGGCCTGATAAATAATCCCGGGACTGCACTGGACCATCTGATAATGATCAGGCAACCCATTGAGCGCCTCCGAAGCCCCCAGGAACAAATACCCCCCAGGCTTCAACGTGGCATGGATGCGCAGCAAGATGTCGCGTTTCACCTGCGCCGAGAAATAAATCAGCACGTTCCGGCAGAACACCACATCGAACTTGCCCAGGCTCGCATAGCTGTCGAGCAGGTTGAACGAACGAAACTCGACCCGACTGCGGATCGGCGCCTTGATCGCCCAGCGCCCCGGCGCCTTCACATCGAAGTAGCGCTGCAGACGCTCCTGCGACAAGCCACGGGCGATCGACAGACTGTCGTACTCGCCACTTTTGCAGTTGGTCAGCATGGTCCCCGACAAATCGGTCGCGACGATCTGCGCGCCCATTTTCAGTTGGCCAAGATTGCCCCGCTCGAACTCGTCGATCGACATCGACAACGAGTAAGGCTCCTGCCCCGATGAACAGGCTGCCGACCAGATGCGCAGGCGCTGCCCCGGATTGCCTTTGATGAACTCCGGGATGACCTTGTTCTTCAACACCTCAAACGGATAGGTATCGCGAAACCACAACGTCTCGTTGGTGGTCATCGCATCGACTACCTGCTCACGCAGACCGCTGCGCGGCTGGGTCTGGATACGCTGCACCAGCTCACCAAGCGACTTGATCCCCTGCTGCTCCATCATCTTGTTCAAACGGCTGGAGACCAGGTACTGCTTATTTTCGCCCAGCAGGATGCCACAGGCTTTTTCCAGGAAGACCCGGAACTGTTCGAAATCCAAATTACCCGTAGACAATGCAACCGCCTCTTTTCAATCGCTGAGGCCGGGGCGTACCCCGACCGGTTTAATGCGTAGCCTTGATCCGGTCAACGACCCGCTGAGCCAGATCGTCCGGCCGGAACTTGGCCAGGAAATCATCGGCCCCGACCTTCTTGACCATGGCCTGGTTGAACACCCCAGACAATGAAGTATGCAGGACGATGTGCAATTGTTGCATGCGCGGATCACTACGAATTGCCGCAGTCAGGGTATAGCCGTCCATTTCCGGCATCTCGATGTCGGAAATCATCATCAGGAATTCCTCTTCCGGACGCTTGCCGTCATCGACCAGCTTGCGCAGGTAATCCAGCGCCTGCCGGCCATCATTCAGGGCGATCACCTCGACCCCGACCGTCTGCAGGCAACGGCTGACCTGTTTGCGCGCTACCGACGAGTCATCCACCGTCAACACGCGCAGCGACACCGCCTTGCTGTGCACCTCTTGGTCGACCACGCCGACCGACACCGACTCGGACGATGGCGCAACTTCTGCCAGCACCTTCTCCACGTCGATGATCTCGACCATGCGGTTGTCGACCCGGGTCACTGCCGTCAGATAATGGTCGCGGCCAGTACCCTTGGGTGGCGGATGAATCTCCTCCCAGTTCATGTTGACGATGCGCTCGACCGAATGCACCAAAAAGCCCTGCGTCTTGGTGTTGTACTCGGTGATGATCACGAAACTGTTGCGGATGTCTTCCTGCAGGCCGGGCAAGCCGGTTGCCATCGACAGATCAAGAATCGGAATGGTCGCACCGCGAATATTGGCTACGCCGCGCACCACCGGGTGCGACTTGGGCAACACGGTCAATGCCGGGCACTGCAGCACCTCACGGACCTTGAACACGTTGATCCCGTACAACTGAGCGCCATTGAGGCGAAACAGCAAAAGTTCCAGACGATTCTGCCCAACCAGCTGCGTGCGCTGGTTGACCGAATCCATAACACCAGCCATGCCAGACTCCTTAACGTTTCTGCCTTCTTATTAAAGTCGGCACGGGCTTTGCTTTTTTGAGCGTCATGTACATGAAAACGACATTTTCCCGACGATTGACCCGCTTGCTGGCCTCTAGCCTGGCTGCGCTGTGCCTGCTGGCACCTGCCGCTCGGGCGCTGGCCGACGCGGTAACCTTGCCTGAACAGCTTATCGGTGTCACCCAAGGGTTTCTTGAATTCACCGTCGAAGATTATCTGGCCACCAGCCAGACCGCCGGGCGTTACGAAATCCAGATCAACAACCTGGACCCGCGCCTGCGCATGCCATTGTGCAGCCAGCCGCTGGATGCGTCGCTGGAAAGCCCGGCGCAGCCGCTCGGACGTGTGACGGTACGCGTGCGCTGTGACAGCGCGGCGCCGTGGACGGTGTTTGTACCGGCCCAGGTCAGGCTGTTTCGCGAAGTGGTGGTCATGGCCCGCCCGCTCAAGCGCGAAAGCGTGGTGAGCGAGGACGACGTGACTCTGCGCGAGCGCGACGTCGGCACCCTCAGCCAGGGTTTTCTCGGCAGTCTGGACCAGGCTGTGGGCATGAAACTGATGCGACCGGTGGTGCTCGACCAGGTGCTGACCCCGCAGCACCTTGAACAGGCAGAGCTGATCCGCAAGGGCGATCAAGTGGTGATCGTGGCCCGCAGCGGCACCCTCAGCGTACGCATGCCCGGCGAAGCACTGAGCAAGGGCGGCTTCAGCGAACAGATCAGAGTGCGCAACCTCAACTCCAAGCGGGTGGTCAAGGCGCGGGTGACCGGCCCCGGCCAGGTCGAAGTAGCCATGTAACAGTGCTGGCGGTAAGGAACCGCATTACCTAAACTGTGTCAGAAATCGGGTAGCGAAAGCTTGCTGACAGGCAGCTTCGTATTCGTGCCTAAAGTTTTCTTCGGGTTGGCCGAAAACAAGGCAAGCGTCTTAATACCCAGAGGTTTCTGATCATGGTCATCGACTTCAGTCGTTTGAACAATTCGCCGTCAGTCGGCGGCGTACGCGGTGGCACCGCGGCCGGCAGCACCGAAAAAAGCGGTGAAGCCAGCGAAACACCAGCGCGCTCCAGCGTCAGCGGAGAAGCGGTACATTTCAGCCAAGAGGCTCAGCAGTTGCAGAAGATCAGCGACAAGCTGCGCGACCAGCCGGTAGTCAACAGCGCCCGCGTGGCTGAGTTGAAACAAGCGATCGCCGACGGCAGCTACCAGGTCGATGCCAGCCGGGTCGCCAGTAAACTGCTTGATTTCGAAGCTCAGCGCTAAGCCTTCGGCGCGCTGACTTCAAGGACGCTACAAGCCAAAGAGCCAGCCATGCACGACACAACCCTGCTGCAACTGATCGAAGACGACATCGCGCCCACCCAGGAACTGCTCGAGTTGCTACAGAACGAGGCAGTCGCCCTGCATGGCCGTGAAATCGAGGTGCTCGAGACCATTCTCGCCCGTAAGCAGTCTTTGATCGTGCTGCTCGAGCAGCAGGGCCAGCGCCGTAATCACCTGCTCACCAGCCTCGGCCTCACGGCGGATCGCGCCGGTGTGCAGGCAGTTGCCGACCTCTCGCCCAACGGCGAGCTGATCATGCAGCAGCTCGGCGTGCTGACCCAGTTGATGGATACCTGCCAACAGGTCAACGAGACCAATGGGCGGATCATCCAGGTCCAGCAAAACGCCACATCCAATCAAATCCGCATCCTCATGGGCGGCGACTCTCCGTCGCTGTATGACAGCCGTGGCGCAACCTCGCCAATGGTCAAACCGCGGGCGCTCAGCCAAGTGTGATTTTTCTGACATTGCACGGTACTACTGGCAAAATGCCGTTAATTGCGTGTGTCGTTTTTGCCTGGAGATTTATAACCCGTGTTCAATGAATCCGATGCTCCCCAGCCGCCAAAGGTGCTCAATACCCCTTTGGAAATTGTCGCCAACTTGCGTCAACTGCTGGATAGCCACGATCCGCTGATCATCACCTTCCACGAGCGTAGCCAGCGGTTCCAGAGCTATGTAGTGGATGTTGACCGTGACAGCAACAGCGTGGCACTGGATGAAATGATCCCGCGCGACGGGGAAAAATTCATAGAGAACGGCGAACCGTTCCGCGTTGAAGGCTTCCATGACGGCGTGCGTATCGCCTGGGAATGCAACTCGCCATTGACCATCACCGAGGTCGATGGCCACCGCAGCTACCGCGGCCCCCTACCGGAAGAAGTTGTCTACCACCAGCGCCGCAACGCGTTCCGCGCTGCGCTGAAACTATCCCAGTTGGTCGATGTGACGCTTGATGGTACCCATATCAAGGGCAATGGCGCACTGCGCGGCAAGCTGCTGGACATCTCCGCCACCGGCTGCAAGATGCGTTTTGAAGGCGACGTAGAACAGCGTCTGCAATTGGGCCAGGTTTACGAGCGATTCAAGGCGGGCAACCCGTTGGGGCTGGTGGACGTGATGGTCGAGCTGCGTCATCTGCACTTCGAAGAACGCATCAATACCACCTTCGCTGGCGTGCGCTTCCACAACCTGAGTGGTCAGGCGCAGCGCAAGATCGAAAGTTTTGTCTACCAGCTGCAGCGTGAAGCGCGGCGATTCGATAAAGACGATTACTGAGATTCCGGGCCCGCTATGCGGGCCCAGCCCTTACAGCTCGGAAGGCCTGCCCTCAGGACCGACCTGATCCTCCTCGGTATCCTCCGCCGCCACTGGCGTCTGCATCACATCCTGCACAGTCTGCTCATCCACCCGCGGGTCGAGCGCCGCCGACAATGGCGAGCCAGCAGCCGGCATCGCGACGTGTCCTAGCGGCGCATCCTCCACCTGGTGCAAACCGGTAACCGCCTTCGGTCGAATCCGCCACACCAGCACCAGCGCGAAGAACAGGAAGAATGCATAGAGCATCTGCGGCCCGAGCAGCTTCATCAGCACGCCTGCCGCCAACGGCCCGATACAGGCGCCCACGCCATAAGTAACCAGCAACATTGCGGTCAACGACACCCGCCGCTCGCTCTCGACATGGTCATTGGAAAAAGCCACCGCCAGCGGATACAGGCAGAACTGCAACAACGAGATGACAAAGCCGACCGCAAACAGCACTTCCAACGGCACACTGGGCAGGATCGCCAGCGGCAACGCCGCCAGCGCCAGGCCGCCCGCCGCGCTACGGATCAGCACTGCGCGATCATAACGGTCGGACAACCAGCCCAGCGGCCACTGCACCAACAACCCGGCAAAGATGCAGCAACCCATGAACAAACCGATCTGCTCTGTGCTCAGGCCTTGATTGGAGGCGTACAGCGGCGCCAAACCATAGAACGAGCCGACGATCAGCCCCGCGCCAAGCACGGTACTCAGCGACTGCGGCACACGCTTGATGAAGAACTTCGGCTCCATCGGTGCCGGATGCAACGGCGCCGGGTGAATGCGCCGGGTCATCGCCACGGGCACCAGGCACAGGGCGAAGCACATGGCGACCAGCATCAGCAGCTCAGGGCCAAGTTCAGGGTGCACAACCAGAATCAACTGACCCAGCACCAGGCCCAGATACGAAGCGATCATGTAGCCGCTGAATACGGCACCGCGCTGTTTGGCATCGGCCTGCTCATTGAGCCAGCTCTCGATGACCATGTACTGACACATCATGCCCAGACCGACGATCACCCGCAGCCCAACCCACACCGGCAACAGGTCGGTCAGGCCATGGCCGAGCACCGCCGCGCCGACGATACCAGCGCAGGTCGCGTAGGCGCGGATATGCCCAACCCGGGCAATCAGCCGGTGGCCGATCTTGCCGCCCAGCGCCAGACCAAAGTAGTTGGCCGCCATCAAGGCACCCACCCACAGGCTATCGACGTTTTCAGCCGCCAGGCGCAGCGCCAGGTAGGTACTGAGCAGACCGGAGCCAATCAGCATCATCAGCGCAGCAAAGTACAGTGAACGAAAAGACTTCCAGATCTGGCGCATGCGTCCCTGAGGGGCTCCCGATTCAGGTGGAGGGTATGCTGGCAAGCATAAGGGCAAACAGGCCGGGCTGCAGGCCGTAGTCAGCAAAAAGGTCTAGCTTCGATGAGTGGGTCACGGCAGAGTTCCTGTACACCCTCGCACATCGTCCATCTCATTCACGCAAGGTCATGCCATTGGCTGGCAACGGCAACGCCGTTTTGTACCGCACTTGCTTGAGGGCGAAGCTGGAGCGGATGTTGGCTACCCCCGGCAAGCGGGTCAGGTAGTCGAGAAACCGCTCGAGCGCCTGAATACTCGGCAACAACACCCTGAGCAGGTAATCCGGGTCGCCGGTCATCAGGTAACACTCCATCACCTCGGGCCGCTCGGCGATCTCTTCCTCGAAGCGATGCAGCGACTGCTCGACCTGCTTTTCCAGGCTGACATGGATGAACACATTGACGTCCAGCCCCAGCACCTCAGGCGACAGCAAGGTCACTTGCTGGCGAATCACGCCCAGCTCCTCCATCGCCTTGACCCGATTGAAGCACGGCGTCGGTGACAGGTTGACGGAGCGGGCCAGCTCGGCGTTGGTGATGCGGGCGTTTTCCTGCAGGCTGTTGAGAATGCCGATATCGGTGCGATCGAGTTTGCGCATGAGACAAAATCACCAGTTTTTTGTGTTTATGCGGAATGTTTATCTGGGCGTGAGGGCAAAGGCAATCAACAAGAGAGAAATATTCTCCTGCGCTCCCACTACCATGTAGTCAGCACTGACCTGCTGGTCACGAGCCGGCATTCAGCGGCGACCGCTTCAAAGCTCACAAAAACAATATTCGAGCGAGCGTAAACAGCATGAACGAGTACGCCCCCCTGCGTTTGCATGTGCCCGAGCCTACCGGCCGGCCAGGCTGCCAGACTGATTTCTCCTACCTGCGTCTGAACGATGCAGGCCAGGTTCGCAAGCCCCCTATCGATGTCGAGCCTGCCGAAACCGCAGACCTGTCCAACAGCCTGGTGCGCGTGCTCGATGAGCACGGCAACGCCGTTGGCCCATGGGCTGCGGACATCGACCCGCAGATCCTGCGTCAGGGTATGCGCGCCATGCTCAAGACGCGTATCTTCGACAGCCGCATGGTGGTTGCCCAGCGCCAGAAGAAGATGTCTTTCTACATGCAAAGCCTTGGCGAAGAGGCCATTGGCAGCGCTCAGGCGTTGGCCCTGAACCGCAGCGACATGTGCTTCCCGACCTACCGCCAGCAAAGCATCCTGATGGCCCGCGACGTGTCGCTGGTCGACATGATATGCCAACTGCTGTCCAACGAGCGCGATCCGCTCAAGGGCCGTCAGCTGCCGATCATGTACTCGGTGCGCGAAGCCGGCTTCTTCACCATCAGCGGCAACCTCGCCACCCAGTTCGTCCAGGCCGTCGGCTGGGCGATGGCCTCGGCGATCAAGGGCGATACCAAGATCGCCTCGGCCTGGATCGGCGACGGCGCTACCGCCGAGTCGGACTTCCACACTGCCCTGACCTTTGCCCATGTCTACCGCGCGCCGGTGATTCTCAACGTGGTCAACAACCAGTGGGCGATCTCGACCTTCCAGGCAATCGCCGGCGGTGAGTCGACCACCTTTGCCGGCCGTGGCGTTGGCTGCGGTATCGCCTCGCTGCGCGTCGACGGCAACGACTTCGTTGCGGTGTATGCCGCCTCGCGCTGGGCCGCTGAACGCGCCCGCCGTGGCCTTGGGCCAACCCTGATCGAATGGGTCACCTACCGCGCCGGCCCGCACTCGACCTCGGACGACCCTTCCAAGTACCGCCCTGCCGATGACTGGAGCCACTTCCCGCTGGGCGACCCGATCGCCCGCCTCAAGCAGCACATGATTCACATCGGCCAGTGGTCCGAAGAAGAACATCAGGCAGTAACTGCCGAGTTCGAAGCCGAAGTGATCAAGGCACAGAAGCAAGCCGAGCAGTACGGCACCATGAGCAATGGCCAGATCCCCAGTGCCGCCTCGATGTTCGAGGACGTGTACAAGGAAATGCCTGAGCACCTGCGCCGTCAGCGCCAAGAGCTGGGGGTCTGAACATGAACGATCACAACAACAGCATCGACCTGGAAACCGCCATGTCCACCACTACCATGACCATGATCCAGGCCTTGCGCTCGGCCATGGATGTGATGCTTGAGCGCGATGACAATGTGGTCATCTATGGCCAGGACGTCGGCTATTTCGGCGGTGTGTTCCGCTGCACTGAAGGTCTGCAGACCAAGTATGGCAAGTCGCGGGTATTCGATGCGCCGATTTCCGAAAGCGGCATCGTCGGTACTGCTGTCGGCATGGGTGCCTATGGCCTGCGCCCGGTGGTGGAAATCCAGTTCGCCGACTACTTCTACCCGGCCTCCGACCAGATCGTCTCGGAGATGGCCCGCCTGCGCTATCGCTCGGCCGGTGAGTTCATTTCGCCGCTGACTCTGCGCATGCCTTGCGGCGGCGGCATCTATGGCGGGCAAACCCATAGCCAGAGCCCTGAGGCGATGTTCACCCAGGTCTGCGGGCTGCGCACGGTCATGCCGTCCAACCCGTATGACGCCAAGGGCCTGTTGATTGCCTCGATCGAATGCGACGACCCGGTGATCTTCCTCGAGCCCAAGCGCCTGTACAACGGCCCGTTCGACGGCCACCACGACCGCCCGGTGACGCCATGGGCCAAGCATGCCCAGAGCGCAGTGCCGGACGGCTACTACAAAGTGCCGCTGGACAAGGCTGCGATCGTGCGGCCCGGCAACGACGTGACCGTGCTGACCTACGGCACCACTGTCTATGTCGCGCAAGTGGCTGCCGAAGAGACCGGCGTCGACGCCGAAGTCATCGACCTGCGCAGCCTGTGGCCGCTGGACCTGGACGCGATTGTCGACTCGGTGAAAAAAACCGGCCGCTGCGTGGTCGTACACGAAGCCACACGCACCTGCGGTTTTGGTGCCGAGTTGGTCGCGCTGGTGCAAGAGCATTGCTTCCATCACCTCGAAGCGCCGATCGAGCGCGTCACCGGCTGGGACACGCCCTACCCGCACGCGCAGGAATGGGCGTACTTCCCAGGCCCTTCGCGGGTTGGCGCGGCACTGAAAAAGGTCATGGAGGTCTGAATGGGCACGCACGTCATCAAGATGCCGGACATCGGCGAAGGCATCGCGCAGGTCGAGTTGGTTGAGTGGTTCGTCAAGGTCGGCGATGTAATTGCCGAAGATCAGGTAGTGGCCGATGTCATGACCGACAAGGCCACGGTGGAAATCCCCTCGCCGGTCAGCGGCACGGTAGTAGCCCTCGGCGGCCAGCCGGGTGAAGTCATGGCGGTCGGCAGCGAGCTGATCCGCATCGAAGTCGAAGGCAGTGGCAACCATGTTGATGCACCTGACAGCAAACCGGCTGCAGCAGCTGCGGCGCCTGCCGTCAGCACTGCACAGACTGAAGCGCCAGCGCCAGTAGCTACCCCAGCCAGCGTCACCAGCCAGCCTGCGGCGAGCAAGCCCAGCGCTGAAATCGTGCCGCGCCAGGCCAACGAAAAACCACTGGCCTCCCCTGCCGTGCGCAAGCGCGCGCTGGATGCCGGTATCGAATTACGTTATGTGCACGGCAGTGGCCCGGCCGGGCGTATTCAGCACGAAGACCTCGACAACTTCATGAGCAAACCACAGTCCGCTGCCGGGCAAGCGCCAAGTGGGTATAGCCGGCGCACCGACAGCGAGCAGGTGCCGGTGATCGGCCTGCGCCGCAAGATTGCCCAGCGCATGCAGGATGCCAAGCGCCGTGTTGCCCACTTCAGCTACGTTGAAGAAATCGACGTGACCGCGCTGGAGGCCCTGCGCCAACAGCTCAATCGCAAGTACGGCGAAAGCCGCGGCAAACTCACCCTGCTGCCGTTGCTGGTGCGGGCAATGGTCGTCGCCCTGCGCGACTTCCCGCAGATCAACGCCACCTATGACGACGAAGCCCAGGTCATCACCCGCCATGGTGCGGTGCATGTCGGCATTGCCACCCAGGGCGACAACGGCCTGATAGTCCCGGTACTGCGTCACGCCGAGGCCGGCAGCCTGTGGAGCAATGCCAGCGAGATCACCCGCCTGGCCCACGCGGCGCGCAACAACAAGGCCAGCCGCGACGAGCTGTCCGGCTCGACCATCACCCTAACCAGCCTTGGCGCCCTGGGCGGCATTGTCAGCACGCCCGTGGTCAACACCCCGGAGGTAGCGATCGTCGGCGTCAACCGCATGGTCGAACGGCCGGTGGTGGTCGACGGCCAGATCGTCGTGCGCAAGATGATGAACCTGTCCAGCTCGTTCGATCACCGCGTGGTCGATGGCATGGACGCCGCCTTGTTCATCCAGGCCGTGCGCGGCTTGCTTGAGCAACCCGCCTGCCTGTTCGTGGAGTGAGCATGACTCAGACCCTCAACACCACCCTGCTGATCATCGGTGGCGGTCCTGGCGGCTACATCGCAGCGATCCGTGCCGGCCAGCTGGGCATCCCTACCGTATTGATCGAAGGTCAGGCGCTCGGCGGCACCTGCCTGAATGTCGGCTGCATCCCGTCCAAGGCGCTGATCCATGTAGCCGAGCGGTTTCACCAGACCTGCCGACACAGCGAACACGCCGCACTGGGCATCAGCGTGGCCACACCGCAGCTGGACATCAGCCGCAGCGTGGCCTGGAAAGACGGCATTGTCGATCGTTTGACCAGTGGTGTCGCGGCCTTGCTGAAAAAGCACGGGGTGACCGTGATCCATGGCTGGGCGAAGATCGTCGATGGCAAAAGCGTCGAGGTCGATGGGCAGTTGATCCGTTGTGATCATCTGCTGCTGGCCACCGGCTCCAGCAGCGTTGAACTGCCGATGCTGCCGCTGGGCGGCGCGGTGATCTCGTCCACTGAAGCACTCGCGCCCAAGGCACTGCCCCAGCACCTGGTGGTCGTCGGCGGCGGCTACATCGGCCTGGAGCTGGGTATCGCCTATCGCAAGCTTGGGGTACAGGTCAGCGTGGTCGAAGCGCGTGAGCGGATCTTGCCGACTTACGATGCCGAATTGACTGCACCGGTTGCCGAGTCATTGAAAAAGCTCGGCGTCGCTACATACCTGGGCCACAGCGTCGAAGGCTATGAGGGCGGCTCCTTGCAGGCGCGCACTGCCGACGGCCAACAACTGCTGCTGGAGGCCGATCAGGTGCTGGTCGCCGTCGGTCGCCGGCCACGCACGCAAGGCTTCAATCTGGAAAGCCTGGGGCTGAGTATGAACGGTGCTGCCGTCGCCATTGATGAGCGCTGCCAGACCAGCATGCGCAACGTCTGGGCCATCGGCGATGTGGCGGGTGAGCCAATGCTGGCGCACCGCGCCATGGCCCAGGGCGAACTGGTCGCCGAGCTGATCGCCGGCCACGCACGGCTCTTTGCGCCCACCGCGATTGCCGCAGTGTGCTTTACCGATCCAGAGTTGGTGGTGGTTGGGCAAACGCCGGAGCAGGCCAGCCAGCAAGGTCTGGATTGCATCATTGCGCAGTTCCCGTTCGCGGCCAATGGTCGGGCCATGACACTCGAGTCAAAGACCGGCTTCGTGCGCGTGGTAGCGCGGCGCGACAACCATCTGATCGTGGGTTGGCAGGCAGTAGGCGTGGCAGTTTCAGAACTGTCGACGGCGTTTGCTCAGTCGCTGGAGATGGGCGCGCGGCTGGAGGATATAGCCGGTACCATCCATGCCCACCCGACCCTGGGTGAGGCGGTGCAGGAAGCCGCGTTGCGCGCTTTGGGGCACGCACTGCATATCTAACGGCAGGACCGGCGTGCACCGCGCTCTGCGCTGCACGCTTGGGTCTGGATCAGAGTTTGAAGCGGACCCGGATGGTGCTTTTGCCTTCCAGCCGATCAATCGAAATGGCGCTGTCGCCGTAACCTGAGTAACTCTTGACCAGACGCATGCCCAGTCCGGTGCCACTGGGTTTGGGAAAGGTCTCCGGGAAGCCGTCACCCTGGTCGGTCACCGTGATCAAGGCATGATCCTCAGCCTTGTGCAGGCTGACCTCGATTTTTCCCTTGCCGTACTTGAGCGCATTGGTGATCAGCTCGGACACCACCATCCCCAGCGGCGCCATTCTTTCTTGCGCCAGCACAAACGACGTAGCCTCCAACGAGATCTTGCGATCACCCAACGCATTGCCCAGATCACCCAACAGCGCTCCCAGATACTCAACCACATCGAGGTCCTGGCTTTCTGTCGCCTGGTACAAGCGCTCGTGCACGCTGGCAATCGTCACTACGCGCCCAGCGGCAGTCTCCAGCTGGAGCTTGACCGCTTCGTCCGCTGTCAGGTTGGCTTGCAACATAAGCAAGGTGTTGACCAGGTGCAGGCTGTTCTTGACCCGGTGGTGAATCTCTTCAAGGAAAAGGTCACTTTCGTTGAGCTTGGAGTTCTGCGCGGCGATCAGTGAGAGCAGCTTGGCCTCATGGTGATGGCGCTCGGTAATGTCGCGGGACACCGCGATCAGCTTGCTGATCACGCCGTCCGGGCTGACGATCGGCGCCACGGTGACATCCCACCAACGGGGCTCGTTGCTGGCGGTCGGGCAGAACGCCTCGAAGCGAGCGGATTCGCCGCTGCTGACCTTCTCGATAACGCCCAGCACAAGGTTCTTGGACTCTTCTGGCCACAGCTGCGGCCAAGGCTTGCCTTTGACCATGGCCAGGTCGCCGACTTGCATCAGGCACATGCCGGCGTCATTCATGAACTCGATTTCGCCATCGGTCGACAGTACCTTCACGCAGTCCGGGCTGGCGTTGAGCATGCTCTCCGAATACGGGTCGGGCAGCGCCTCGGCGTTACCAGCCGCCAACCGCTCGACTGCCATCGATAGCACGTTGGCGATGCCTTCGAGAAAGACGATATCGCTCTCGATGAAGTCATCACCGTCGGTGCTGTCGGCTTCGAGTACGCCGAACGGCGTCATCGCACCACGAATCGGCACGTTGATGGCACGCTCGATACCGTACTTCTTCAGCAACTCGGGGGTGCGAAAACGGTGCTCCTGACCAAGATGATTGGACAGCACCGGGCGGTAGGTGGCGATGGCATAACCCGCCGGACTGGCGACGTCACCACCCAGCGTCGCGTGACCGATATCGTCTTCGTCCCAGCCAACCCCGTGCGACAGCAGCAAGTCTTCACTGTCGGGCAGCGGCGTGAGCACCTTGGCAAAGCGCGTCTGCATGCCTTCGGCAACCACCACGCAAGCCTTGGTAAGCAACAGGTCCAGGTCACTCGCCTTGAGCGAGGCGACGCCAAACTCGACCACCAACTCATGCTGGCGATGAAGCCGCGCATGGGACCTCTGCAATGCCGCACGAATGGTCTCGTCGGCAGAAGATTGCTGCATCGTGATGTCTTCCACAGAGTAGTGAATAAGCCTGCCCAGCGCGGTAATCCCGATCGTTTGGGATCAAGTTGGGCGTTGCAGCATGGAAATGGTCGGATATTTCCGAGAATCTAGCATGAAAGTGCCAGGTCCGGCGGGAAATGTCTGGGGGAGGTGACGGTGCTGCGTGGGCGCCTGCAGCGCGAGAGATGGTGTCCCAGGGCCGGTTCGAACGGCCAACCTTCCCCTTAGGAGGGGGATGCTCTATCCAATTGAGCTACTGGGACCAGGGCCACCGGCGAGCGCCGATGAGCGTGACGGCGAGCATGTTAACCAGCGCCAGACCGTTTGTCATGCCCGATTCGGGCTTTTGCCACGTAAGACTTGTCATAGCGGTCAGGCTTGAAGCAAACCTTCGGCCTGCAGCAAGGCAAACAGACTGGTGACCGATTGCTCCAGCGTCTGCGAGTTGTCCAGCACATGCACGTTGTCGGCGGCGGTCACCTGCAGTTCGGCGCTGCGCTGCAAACGCTGCTCGATGGCTTGCGGGGTCTCTCGGCCGCGCGCCAGCAAACGCTGACGCAGGACGGTCGGGTTTACCTCGAGGCGGATTGCCAGCAGGTCCGGGTAACGTCGCCGCGCTTCGGCCAAGTAAGCCCGCGATCCGTTTACCAAAACGTGCTTGCCAGCCTGCAGCCACTGATCAATCTGCGCCGGAATGCCATATGCCAAAGCATTTGCCTGCCAATACATGGCAAAATGCCCACCTGCGCGCATCTGCTCGAATTGCTCAGGGCTGACACCCTGCGCGGCCTCGCCCAGTGCTTCGGGCGAGCGGGTAATGACGCGGCGAGCAACCATGATGCCGTGCTCGGTCAATTTCGCCCAAGACGCGTCGATCAGGGAATCTTTTCCTGATCCAGAGGGTCCAACGAGGAATATCAACCTACCTACTGTCGATGGACTGCCGCTTGCGTCATATTGCATAGCCACTATGCTCACTGTTAGGGACCGAGCGCATTCTAGGTGTTTTCCCTGCCCTTTTCCGACTGTTACCAGATTTTGACGGCAGAGGTCTGACATTCAGTAGATCCGAAAAACGCTAAACTTTTCAAACCAGTGCTCATTTCTGATAATTGGTACTGGCAAAAAGCCTTTATGCGGATCACTATTTGTCACAGAATTGACGCCAAGGAAACGGCAGATTTTAGGCATGATGAACGCCAAAAATACACGACGGTTGAACATTTTGCCGTCGCGACGGTCAGATTTCCACCGCGCGGCATTTGACAACCGCTTCCCCTGAACCAGTAAACCGGTCAATTTATATGCGCCCATTGAAACAGGCTATTTATTCAAGCCGCACCGCTGACAAGTTTGTCGTTCGTCTGCCAGACGGGATGCGTGAGCGCATTGCCGAGGTAGCCCGCAACCATCACCGCAGCATGAACTCCGAGATCATTGCCCGCCTGGAACAGAGCCTTATCCAGGAAGGTGCACTGGGCGACGAGCTGAGCATGCGCCTGGACAGCCCTGAGCTGAGCCTGCACGAGCGCGAGCTGCTGCAACGCTTCCGCCAGCTCTCCCACCGCCAACAAAACGCTCTGGTAGCCTTGATTGCCCACGATGTGGAAATGGCCGCCGACGCGTCCTGATCAAACCGCCAGAAACAACAAAGCCAGCGCAAGCTGGCTTTGTTGTTTCTGGCGGCCGGCGCTCTTCAATCAAGCGCCGGCAGTGGGTTTACATCAGGAATATCGTGGCCAGGCCAAGGAAGATGAAGAAGCCGCCACTGTCTGTCACTGCCGTGATCATCACACTGGCACCCATCGCCGGGTCACGCCCGAGGCGGACCAGGGTCATCGGGATCAAAACCCCCATCAGCGCCGCCAACAGCAGGTTCAGAGTCATTGCTCCGGTCATTACCAGGCCCAGCGACCAGCTGCCGTAGAGCAGATACGCCACTACCCCGATTACACCACCCCAGACCAGGCCGTTGATCAATGACACCGCCAGCTCCTTGCGCATCAATCGCGAGGTGTTGCCCGGGCTGACCTGGTCCAGCGCCATGGCGCGGACGATCATGGTGATGGTCTGGTTGCCCGAGTTGCCGCCGATACCAGCAACGATCGGCATCAATGCCGCCAATGCCACCAGCTTCTCGATCGAGCCTTCGAACAGGCCAATCACGCGAGAGGCGAGGAACGCGGTAATCAGGTTGATCGCCAGCCACGCCCAACGGTTGCGCAGCGAGCGCCAGACCGAGGCGAAAATGTCTTCTTCTTCGCGCAGACCGGCCATGTTGAGGACTTCGCTTTCGCTTTCCTCACGGATCAGGTCGACCATCTCGTCGATGGTCAGACGGCCGATCAGGCGATCGCTCTTGTCGACTACAGGGGCAGATACCAGGTCGTAACGTTCGAACGCCTGCGCGGCGTCGTAGGCGTCGTCGTCAGGGTGGAAACTGACCGGGTCGGTAGCCATGACCTCAGCCACCTGCTTGTCCGGATCATTGACCAGCAGGCGCTTGATCGGCAACACGCCCTTGAGCATGCCATCGGAGTCGACCACAAACAGCTTGTCGGTGTGGCCTGGCAACTCCTTGAGCCGACGCAGGTAACGCAGTACCACTTCCAGGCTGACGTCTTCGCGGATGGTGACCATCTCGAAGTCCATCAGTGCACCGACCTGATCCTCGTCGTAGCTCAGCGCCGAGCGGACCCGCTCGCGTTGCTGGGCGTCGAGGGTCTCCATCAGCTCGTGGACAACGTCACGCGGCAGCTCGGGAGCCAGGTCAGCGAGTTCGTCGGCGTCCATTTCCTTGGCAGCGGCCAGCAGCTCGTGATCGTCCATGTCGGCGATCAGGGTCTGGCGGACGGCGTCGGATACTTCCAGGAGGATGTCGCCGTCACGATCAGAGCGCACCAACTGCCAGACCGTCAGGCGGTCGTCGAGCGGCAGTGCTTCGAGAATGTAGGCGATGTCGGCAGGGTGCAGGTCATCGAGCTTGCGTTGCAGCTCGACCAGGTTCTGGCGGTGGACGAGGCTCTCCACCAGGCTATTGTGCTGCCCCTCCTGACGGTGGGTCAGGTCTTCAACAACACGCTGACGCTGCAGCAGGTCAATCACCTGGGCCAGGCGATCCTGCAGGCTGTCTTGGCTTTTCTTTACTTCGACTTCGGTCATAGGCGAACTCCACTCCCAGCAGCGGAGCACGCCGGGGAGATCAATCGATCAGATCTATTTTGGCAAATCGGATTAAGGGGTAACTACTGGGTAAGTCCATGGTGGTATTCCACAAGCCCCGGCGGGGCTGACGGGCGCAATCATACACTGCAAGAGCTGTCGGATTGCTTAAATTTTTGGTCAGAACAATCGTTTACGCGATTATCTTGTGACAACGCGCAAAGCCATCAGTGCGACGGTGGGCGCCAGACAAAAAGCACATAGGCGCAGGACCTGTCTCATGGGCGCCCTACTCGCACAGTCTAGTCCGGCTTACTGACAATTCGGTGAATTGCAGACAACAAAAAGCCCGCTATAAAAGCGGGCTTCTTGATGAAGATGGTGGACTCAGCAGGATTCGAACCTGCGACCGCTCGGTTCGTAGCCGAGTACTCTATCCAGCTGAGCTATGAGTCCAAGTTGGTAGTTTTAGACCAGGTTACCACTGGTTGAAACAAGGTGCCTGTGCAAGCACAACCACCGTGCTATATGGTGGACTCAGCAGGATTCGAACCTGCGACCGCTCGGTTCGTAGCCGAGTACTCTATCCAGCTGAGCTATGAGTCCAAGTTGGTAGTTTTAGACCAGATTACCACTGGTTGAACAATCCGGCTCTGCGAGCAAAACCTTCATGTTGTATGGTGGACTCAGCAGGATTCGAACCTGCGACCGCTCGGTTCGTAGCCGAGTACTCTATCCAGCTGAGCTATGAGTCCATGTCTTGCCGCGCATTATAGATCGCTTTACCGATTTGCCAAGTACTTTTTCGTTTAATTTCAACGACTTAGTAATCTTGGCCAGTTGAAGCGCCCTAAGCGAATAATGGCGGTGAAGGGGGGATTCGAACCCCCGATACCCTTATGAGGTATACTCCCTTAGCAGGGGAGCGCCTTCGGCCACTCGGCCACCTCACCGCAACACGGGGCGTACTATAACCAGAGCCCTCCCCGTTTGCAAACCCTTTTTTAAAAAAAATCTGATAAAAATTAAAGGGTTGGTTCTTCGTCCTTCTCTTTCTTGATTCGCAGGTAGATTTCTTCGCGGTGAACCGCGACTTCCTTGGGCGCGCTAACGCCAATTCGTACCTGGTTGCCTTTGACACCCAGGACCGTAACGGTGATCTCACCGTCACCAATGATCAGGCTCTCGGCGCACCGACGAGTCAGAATCAACATAGCTTTCTCCTTACGCAGTTCAATCAGGGACAACAGTCTGAGGTAGCGCGCTGGCTGCGGGACGCACAGTCAGCGTGTGTGGCCGCCAGAGAGGACAGGACAGGGCCCATCCGGCGGCCGGAAACGCGAAGGGCGCGGCAAGCCGCGCCCTCCTCCTGACTACACGTTACTCGCCTTGGCGGGCAGGCGCATCCAGCTCGAAGGCGGTGTGCAGGGCGCGCACGGCCAGCTCGAGGTACTTCTCTTCGATGACCACCGAAACCTTGATCTCGGACGTGGAGATCATCTGGATGTTGATGGTCTCCTTGGCCAGCGCTTCGAACATACGGCTGGCAACGCCGGCGTGCGAGCGCATGCCGACGCCGACGATCGATACCTTGGCAATCTTGGTATCGCCGATCACTTCACGGGCGCCGATCTCGCGCGCAGTGTTTTCCAACACCTTGTGCGCCGCTTCGTACTCGTTGCGGTGCACGGTGAAGGTAAAATCGGTGGTGTTATCGTGGGCAACGTTCTGCACGATCATGTCGACTTCGATGTTCGAAGCGCTGATCGGGCCGAGGATCTTGAAGGCAACGCCTGGGGTATCCGGCACGCCACGAATGGTCAGCTTGGCTTCATCACGGTTGAAGGCGATACCGGAAATGATCGGCTGTTCCATGGATTCCTCTTCATCAATGGTAATGAGGGTACCTGGACCCTCCTTGAAACTGTGCAGCACGCGCAACGGAACGTTGTACTTGCCGGCGAATTCGACAGAGCGGATCTGCAGCACCTTGGAACCGAGGCTGGCCATTTCCAGCATCTCTTCGAAGGTGATCTTCTCCAGACGGCGCGCCTGCGGTACCACCCGCGGGTCGGTGGTGTAGACACCATCGACGTCGGTGTAGATCTGGCACTCGTCAGCCTTCAGCGCGGCCGCCAGGGCCACACCAGTGGTGTCCGAACCGCCACGACCGAGGGTGGTGATGCTGCCGTTCTCGTCGACGCCCTGGAAGCCCGCCACGACAACCACACGGCCAGCCTTGAGGTCGGCACGAATCTTCTGGTCGTCGATCTGCAGGATGCGCGCCTTGTTATGCGCGCTGTCGGTGAGAATGCGCACCTGGTTGCCGGTGTAGGACACCGCCGGCACGCCACGCTTGATCAAGGCCATGGCCAGCAGGGCAATGGTCACCTGCTCGCCAGTCGACACGATCACGTCCAGCTCACGCGGAACCGGCTTGTCGCTAATCTGCTTGGCCAGGTCCAGCAAGCGGTTGGTCTCCCCGCTCATGGCCGACAGGACCACGACCAGGTCATCGCCTGCCTCGCGGAATTTCTTGACCTTGTCGGCAACCTGCTCGATCCGCTCGATGGATCCGACAGAGGTGCCGCCAAATTTCTGTACGATCAACGCCATTTCAAAGCTGCCTCTGCCCGTGATGGGCACCCAATAAACAATCCAACCTGAAACGGCCCGCTATCACTAGCGGGCCGTTTCATCTCAAAGCCGCTGTTCGGCGAACGGCACAGCCAGGGCCAGGGCACTGTCCAGTGCAGCGACGTCGACGCCGCCACCCTGGGCCATGTCCGGACGACCACCGCCTTTACCGCCAACCGCCGCAGCGGCCTGCTTCATCAGATCGCCGGCCTTGAGTTGGCCGGAGAGGTCTTTGGTCACGCCAGCCACCAGCACGACCTTGCCCTCATGCTCACTGCCCAGCAGGATCACTGCGTGGCCGAGCTTGTTCTTCAGTTGATCGACCAGCGCCAGCAGAGCCTTGCCATCCTGCCCGTCAAGGCGAGCGGCGAGAACCTTGGCGCCTTTGACCTCAACGGCTGCGTTGGAGAGATCATCTCCGGCAGCGCTGGCGGCCTTGGCCTGCAGCTGTTCAAGCTGTTTTTCCAGCTGACGGTTGCGCTCGAGCACCGCCGCCAGCTTGTCGATCAGGTTGTCACGGTTACCCTTGACCAATTGCGCAGCTTCCTTGACCTGCTCTTCAGCAGCGTTCAGGTAAGCCAGTGCCGCAGCCCCGGTGATCGCTTCGATACGGCGCACGCCAGAAGCCACGCCGCCTTCGCTGATGATCTTGAACAGGCTGATGTCGCCGGTGCGCTTGGCATGGATACCACCGCACAGCTCCACCGAAAAATCACCGCCCATGCTCAACACGCGCACGCTGTCGCCGTATTTTTCGCCGAACAACGCCATTGCACCTTTGCGCTTGGCGGTTTCGATGTCGGTCTCTTCGGTTTGCACCTCGGAGTTCTTGCGCACTTCGCGGTTGACGATGTCTTCCAGCGCCTTGAGCTGCTCTGGCTTGACCGCCTCGAAGTGGCTGAAGTCAAAGCGCAGGCGCTGGCTGTCGACCAGCGAGCCTTTCTGCTGGACGTGATCGCCGAGCACCTGGCGCAGCGCCGCGTGCAGCAGGTGAGTCGCGGAGTGGTTCAGCGAGGTGGCGTGCTGCACTTCGGCATCCACCTGCGCTTCAACTTCGGCGCCTACGCGCAGCGCGCCAGTGGCGACTACACCGTGGTGCAGGAAAGCACCGGCAGTCTTGGTGGTATCACGCACATCAAAGCGCACGTCGGCGGCCTGCAGGTAGCCGGCATCGCCAATCTGGCCGCCGGACTCGGCGTAGAACGGCGTGCGATCAAGCACCACCACGCCTTCGTCGCCTTCATGCAGCTGCTCGACGGCTTGGCCGTCCTTGTACAGCGCGACGACCTTGGCCTGTGCCGTGGTTGCCTGGTAGCCGAGGAACTCGGTGGCAACATCGACCTTGACCAGGCTGTTGTAGTCCATGCCGAAGGCGCTGGCGGAGCGGGCGCGCTCGCGCTGGGCTTCCATCTCGCGCTCGAAACCGGCTTCGTCGATGGTCAGCTCGCGCTCACGGGCGATGTCGGCGGTCAGGTCCATCGGGAAGCCATAGGTGTCATACAGCTTGAACACCACGTCACCCGGGACGGTAGTGCCCTGCAGCTGGGCCAGGTCCTGCTCGAGGATGCGCAGGCCCTGCTCGAGGGTCTTGGCGAACTGCTCTTCTTCGCTCTTGAGGACGCGCTCGATGTGCGCCTGCTGGCTGCTCAGCTCAGGGAAGGCCTGGCCCATCTCGGCGACCAGGGCAGCGACGATCTGGTAGAAGAAGCTGCCCTTGGCACCGAGTTTGTTGCCGTGACGGCAAGCGCGGCGAATGATCCGGCGCAGCACGTAGCCGCGGCCTTCGTTGGACGGCAGCACGCCATCGGCGATGAGGAAGCCGCACGAACGAATATGGTCGGCGACGACTTTCAGCGAAGGCTGGCCGTCGTTGCTGCAACCGATGGCCTGGGCTGCGGCTACCAGCAGGTTCTGGAACAGGTCGATCTCGTAGTTCGAGTGCACATGCTGCATCACCGCACTGATCCGCTCCAGGCCCATGCCGGTATCCACCGACGGCGCTGGCAGCGGGTGGAGGACGCCATCGGCGGTGCGGTTGAACTGCATGAAGACGTTGTTCCAGATCTCGATGTAGCGGTCGCCGTCTTCTTCTGGCGAGCCGGGTGGGCCACCCCAGATATCGGCGCCGTGGTCAAAGAAGATCTCGGTGCACGGGCCGCATGGGCCGGTGTCGCCCATGGTCCAGAAGTTGTCCGAAGCGTAAGGCGCGCCTTTGTTGTCGCCAATGCGCACCATGCGCTCGGCCGGCACGCCGATTTCCTTGGTCCAGATGTCGTAGGCTTCGTCATCGCTGGCGTAGACCGTGACCCAGAGTTTTTCCTGGGGCAGGTTCAGCCACTGCGGCGAAGTCAGGAAGGTCCAGGCATAGGTGATCGCGTCACGCTTGAAGTAGTCGCCGAAGCTGAAGTTGCCCAGCATTTCGAAGAAGGTGTGGTGACGCGCGGTGTAACCGACGTTTTCCAGGTCGTTGTGCTTGCCGCCGGCGCGGACGCACTTCTGGCTGCTGGCGGCGCGGGTGTAGGCGCGCTTTTCCTGGCCGAGGAAGCAGTCCTTGAACTGGTTCATGCCGGCATTGGTGAACAGCAGGGTCGGGTCGTTGCCCGGGATCAGGGAGCTGGAGGCAACACGGGTGTGGCCCTGCTCCTCGAAGAAGCGAAGGAAGGCTTCACGGATTTCTGCGCTTTTCATAGGTTCTTCCACGGAAACGGCGGCCGTTAAGGCAAACACGTCGAAACGACGGCAAAGGGCCGCATTATATCGGTCCTGCAAGCTGGATGCAGTGTGTTTATGCGCCCTGAAAGGTCGTTTGCGGGCAATTTCAGGTCAGCACGGCTAAAAACTTGAAGGGGATGCTAAGGCGAGGGTTTGGCCGCTGGCAAGCCAATTACCGCTGGGGCAGGGAAAATCAGCCAGGATGCGCCGCTCGAGGCTGGCCGCGCAGCGCGCAGCCAGCGACAAATGGTACGGATCAGCTCAGGCGCTGGCCCGAATCGGGCACGATCAGAATGCCCGCACGCAGGCCGTTGCGCACCTTGGGGTTGGGGAAAATGATCCGCGCGCCCTCCTCCTCGACGATCCAGCGAGTTTCAGCCAGATCTTCGGCCAGCAGGTAGCCCTTGCTCAGTTCGGAGAAATTTTCGATGTCATCCGGCAGGTGCAGGTGGAAGTGGTCGCTGTGCTTGATGATTTCGCGGGCCACGCTGAACAGTTGCAGGCCGTCGAAACTGTCGTCGACCGCCGGCTCCTTGCCTTCGATGATCTGCACCAGGCGCTTGTGCAAACGGTCAAGGTTGACCTCTTCGTTCTGCCCGAACGGGCGCGCCTTGCCCAGTTCCAGGGTAAACGCCTCGGCTTCGAGCTGTTCGTAGGTGAAGGCACTGAAGGTGATCGAGGTCTTGCTCTGCAGCAACACCGCCTGCATCCCGGCCTGGCTCAGGCGCGCCAACTCGCGGCGCGAATGCTGGCGGCCGTCCTTGTACGGGTACAGGGCAAACTGCTCGATCTTCGAGCCGCGGATCGCGGTGTGCAGGTCGTAGTGCAGGCGATTGCGCCCAGCCACGCTGAAGAACGTGCGGGCGTACTGCTCCAACTCGGCAGCACGCAGCGCTTCGAAGCCGCTCGACGATTCGTGCCGACCGTTGAACAAGCGGTTCAGGTCCTGCTCAAGGTAACGCTGGCCTGCACGCATCGCCATTGGGCTGCCAAACAGGAACAGGACCCGCGCCTGCGGCACGATCTCGCCCCTGGCGATGCCCTGCAGCAATTGATCGAGCAACTCGATCGGCGCGGTCTCGTTACCGTGAATACCCGCCGACAGCAGCAGGTGCAAGGTGCCGTCGTCCACCTTCGGCGGCGTCACTTCCAGCGCGCCCTCCCCCAGCCAACGCAGGCGCAGACCTGCTGATGTCGATTGAGTCTTCTCGCCCGGCTCACGGCCGCCAAGCGTCAGGTCAAGCAGTTTGCCGAGGGCGAGCATAGGCACATCCTTAGTGGTGGTGACCGCAATCCGGGCCGTGCACGTGGCCATCCTCATCGTCGTCGCCCAGCTCAGCCGGCTCCATCTCCAGCTGCAGGCTGACCAGGTTGGTGGCCATCGGGCGCAGCAGCAGGTTGGCGAACTCGGCATCGCCTTCAGCGACATCCACACCGATCAGCAGCTGGCCGCGGCCGTCCTGCTGAATCCAGACTTCCTTGCCCTGCCAGAGCACGGCAAAGCGCGTGCAGGAGGTTTCCAGTTGGGTGCCATCATCGTCTTCCAGGATCAGGCGCAGGGCGTCAGACATTACGTAATTCTCTCTTCAGGGTTGGCGTTGGAACGGATAGACCGAGCCCAGCTTGAGCAGTTGGGTCAGGTCATCCAGGGCCGTACGGCATTCGGTGAGCAGTTGCGGGTCGGCCAGGTCGCTGTCGCTCATGCGATCGCGATAGTGCCGATCGACCCACTGGATCAGGCTGTCGTACAGCGGCGCCGACATGATAACCCCTGGATTGACCGCCGCCAGCTCGGATTCTTTCAAGGCCACGCGCAGACGCAGGCACGCCGGGCCGCCGCCGTTCTGCATGCTCTGCTTGAGATCGAACACCTTGACCTCCTTGACCGGGCCACCCTGGCTGGTCAACTGGCTCAGGTAGTCCCAGACGCGCGGGTTGTTGCGGCACTCTTCCGGCACCACCAGCAGCATCGAGCCGTCTTCGCGTGACAGCAGTTGGCTGTTGAACAGGTAGGAACGCACCGCGTCCTCCACTGCCACCGCCGCCCGTGGCACGCAGATGCCCTGGAACTTGCCACCCTTGCCGGCCAGTTTAGCCTGCAGCTGGGCAAGCACCGCATCAGTCTCGAGGAAGGCATCCTCGTGGTAGAACAGCACTTCGCCGTTACCTACCGAAATCACGTCGTTATGGAACACGCCCTGGTCGATCACCGCTGGATTCTGTTGAGCGTAGACCACCCCATCAGCACTGAGGCCGTGCAAGCGAGCGACGGCCTGCGAAGCTTCCAGGGTCTGGCGTGCCGGGTACTTCTGCGGCGCCGGGTAGCGGCTGTCGAAGGCACTGCGGCCGTAGACAAAAAACTCTACGCCGGGCTCGCCATAGCTGCGACAGAAGCGCGTGTGGTTGGCCGCGCCTTCGTCACCAAACTGGGCCACCGCCGGCAGCGCCTGGTGGTGGGCGAATACCTGCTCATCGGCGAACATCGCCGCCAGCACGCGGCTGGTGGTCGGATGCTCGATGCTGCGGTGATACTTGCAGTTGAGGTTGGCGGCAGTGAAATGCACGCGGCCATCGGCAGTGTCGGCGCTCGGGCTGACCGTTGCCGCGTTGGCCACCCACATGCTCGAAGCCGAGCAACTGGCAACCAGCAAGGGCATGGCCTCCTGGGCGGCGCGACGGATCACCTCGGCGTCACTGCCGCTGAAGCCGAGCCGGCGCAGGGCAGCAACGGCCGGGCGCTCCTGCGGGGCGAGTACGCCCTGCTTGAAGCCCATGTCGATCAGCGCCTTCATCTTGGCCAGGCCCTGACGCGCCGCTTCGCGCGGGTTGGAGCACTGCTGGCTGTTGCTCTGCGAGGCCACGTTGCCGTACGACAGGCCGCCGTAATTGTGGGTCGGCCCTACCAGGCCATCAAAATTCACTTCATAGGATTTCATCGGCAAGGCTCCGAGACCATTTGTTATAGGGTGACGCCCGGCGTCAATGTCGCCGGCAAGGCGAGGCTGGCGGTCTCCAGCGATGCCACGGGGTAAGCGCAGTAGTCGGCCGCGTAGTAAGCGCTGGCGCGGTGGTTGCCGCTGGCGCCGACGCCACCGAATGGCGCACTGCTGGCGGCCCCGGTGAGCTGTTTGTTCCAGTTGACGATACCGGCGCGGCTACGCAGCCAGAAATGCTGATAGCGCGCATGCGAGTCAGACAACAAACCGGCGGCCAGGCCGTATTGGGTGGCGTTGGCCTGGTCGATCGCGCTGTCGAAGTCGGCGTAGCGAATGACCTGCAGCAACGGCCCGAAGAACTCTTCATCAGGGCGCTCTGCAACGCCTGTGACATCGATGATGCCAGGCGTCAGCAGCGCCGCACCTGCTTGCGGCTGAGTCATCGCCAGCAGCGCCAGCGCACCCTTGCCGATCAGCGCTTGCTGAGCATCAAGCAGGGCCTGGGCCGCCGCCAGGGAAATCACCGAGCCCATGAACGGCGCGGGTTGCAGGTCATAGGCGCCAACCGTGATGCTGCGGCAGACCTCGACCAGCCGCGCCAGCAGGCTGTCACCCCAGGCGCCCTCGGGCACCAGCAAGCGACGCGCGCAGGTGCAGCGTTGGCCGGCAGAAATGAACGCCGACTGAATGATGGTATAGACGGCCGCGTCGAGATCCTTGACCTGATCGACCACCAACGGATTGTTGCCACCCATTTCCAGCGCCAGAATCTTTTCCGGGCGCCCGGCAAATTGCTGGTGCAGCAGGTTGCCGGTGCGGCTGGAGCCGGTGAAGAACAAACCGTCGATACCAGCATCGGCAGCCAGCGCCACGCCAGTCTCACGGGCGCCCTGAACCAGATTGAGCACACCCGCAGGCACACCCGCCGCGATCCAGCATTTGACCGTCAGCTCGGCCACTTTCGGGGTCAGCTCACTTGGCTTGAACACCACGCAGTTACCGGCCAGCAGCGCCGGCACAATATGCCCGTTGGGCAAATGGCCAGGGAAGTTGTACGGGCCGAACACCGCCACCACGCCATGGGGCTTGTGCCGCAGCACGGCAGTCGCATCGCCAAGCGGGCCGCTTTTTTCACCAGTGCGTTCACGATAGCTCTGCACCGAGATCGCCACCTTGTTGACCATGCTGGTGACTTCGGTTGCCGACTCCCACAACGGCTTACCGGTTTCTTCACCGATGCAGCGGGCCAGGTCGTCAGCATGGGCCTTGAGCTGCTCGGCGAAGGCTTCCAGCACCGCGATGCGTGCTTCCAGACTGAGCAGCGCCCAGGCCGGGAACGCCTCGCGAGCCGCGCTTACTGCGGCGGCAACCTGGCCAGCAGCAGCGCCCTGCCCCGCCCAGACGAGCGCCTGGGTGACCGGGTTCAGCGACTGCAGCGCCTCACCCTGGCCAGCCTGCCATTGCCCTGCGATGTAATGGGTCGTCATCACTGCGCCTCCCGACTGGCGGACAAGGTGACTGCGCGCACGTGGTCACCCACGCCCAGGCGCAGGCGTTTCGCCGTCAGCGCGTCGACCACCAGCGTGCCGGCCGCCAGCCGCGCTGGCGCTGCGGTGATGCGGCAGTCTTCGCGTTTGCGGTTGTGGATCAGGTACGGCGTGGCGTCATCGCCTGGAGTGCCTACTGCCAGCACCAGATTCTGGCTTTCGCGCACGGCACGGATCTTCGCCGTGTCGCATTCGATTGCCGGGCCTGCATCGAAGATGTCGACGTAGCCCTGGTAATTGAAACCTTCGCGCTCGAGCATGGCCAGCGCCGGCTCGGTGTCGGTGTGTACCCGGCCGACCACACTGCGTGCAGCCTCGGAAAGGAAGCACGTGTACAGCGGGAACTTGGGCATCAATTCGGCGATGAAGGCCTTGTTACCCACGCCGGTCAGATAGTCAGCCTGGCTGAACTCCATCTTGAAGAAGTGCCGGCCCAGCGACTCCCAGAACGGCGAGCGGCCTGCGGCGTCGGAGATCCCGCGCATCTCGGCGATGACCTTCTTGCCGAACAGCTCAGGGAACTCGGCGATGAACAGCATGCGCGCCTTCGACAGCAGGCGACCGTTGAGGCCGTTGCGGTGATCACTGCGCAGAAACAACGAACACAGCTCGGAGTTGCCGGTGAGGTCGTTGGCCAGGAACAGGGTCGGGATCTCGCGGTAGATATTCAGCTCCTGCGAAGCGCTGACGGTCAGGCCGACCCGGTAGTTGTACCAGGGTTCACGCAGGCCGACGGCACCGGCGATGGCGCTGATACCGACCACCAGGCCTTCGTCGTTTTCAAGCACGAACAGGTAATCGGTGTCGGCCCGCCCGGCCTCACCGGTGAAGCTCTTTTCAGCCCAGCGCACGCGCTGAGCCAGCCGCTCTTCGTTGGCCGGCAGGGTAGTCAGGCCAGTGGTACCGGCGCTGCGCGCCATTTCGATGAGCGCGGGTAAATCGCTGCTGCGTACAGGACGAACGATCATGCTATCTCCTTGAGCGGCGGTCTGTGCCGGCCGCAAGACGGGTGCGGGTCGCGAACGCTGGCGCTATGGCCAGGCCGCTCAAACAGCGACCAGGCGCACGCTGGCACCTTCACCGACGCCCAGGGCATCGGCCGCTTCACTACTCAGGCTGACCGGCTTGCCCGGCACCCAGTCCAGCTCCAGCAACACGGCGCGGTAGTCCTGCAACTGGCCATTGCAGACCAGGTACGAGCGGCCACCCTTGACTGAGGCCTCGTCGAGCTTGATCGGAACTACTCGGCTCTGGCTGATCGAGCGGATCCCCGAGGCACGTGCGTGCAGGGTCGGGCCACCGTCGAAGATGTCGATGTAATGCTCGGTCTCGAAGCCTTCACGCATGAGGATGTCGAAGGTGATCTGCGCCCGCGGATGCACCTGACCCATCGCCTCCTGAGCGTGGTCCGGCAGCAGCGGTACATAGATCGGATAATGCGGCATCAGCTCGGCGAGGAAGGTCCGGCTCTTCAGCCCGCACAGGCGCTCGGCGTCGGAATAGTTCAGGTCGAAGAAGTTACGCCCGATCGAATCCCAGAACGGCGACTCGCCCTGCTCGTCGCTGTAGCCGACGATCTCGGTAACCACCGAGTCGGCAAAGCGCTCCGGGTGGGCGGCCATGAACAGCAGGCGGCCGCGCGAATTGAGCTCGGCAAAGCCGCTGGCCACCAGCTCCGGCAGCACGTAGAAGCTGGTCAGCAGGCTGTTGCCGGTGAGGTCGTGGCACAGCGACAGGACGTGGATCTTGTTGTGAATCTTCAGCTCGCGCGAAGCATGCACAAAGGTCTCGTTACGAAAGCTGTAGAACGGCTCCGAGTAGCCCGCCGAGGCGACGATGGCCGAGCAGCCGGCCAGCTTGCCGGTGCTGGTGTCTTCGAGCACAAAGAAGTAGCTCTCTTCGCCATTGAAGCTGACCTCGGCGGCAAACGAGGTTTCCGACGCGGCAATCTTGTCGCCCAGACGCGCAGCGTCATCAGGCAGCGAAGTGACACCAACCGGGCTGTCCGCAGCCATGCGCTGCACTTCATTCAGGTCAGCCATTTGCGCGGGGCGCATTACCAGCATGGTGTCACTCCTTTCGGGAATACGGGCCGCACAGCGTGGTGCGGCAAAACGGCGGGTGCCCGCCTGAGACAAGGCACCCGCGCTGGAATTCTGCTGTCGCCGCTGGCACTACTGACAGCGGCGACAGAATCGCTGTATGTCAGCCTTGCAGCAGCTTGGCTACCGCGCGTTCGAAGCGGTCCAGGCCTTCGTCGATATCGGCATCCTCGATGACCAGGCTCGGTGCAAAACGCACTACATCCGGGCCAGCCTGCAACACCATAAGGCCTTCTTTCTCGGCGGCGTTGAGCACGTCCTTGGCCTTGCCTTTCCAGGCATCGGTCAACACGCAGCCGATCAGCAGGCCGACACCGCGGACGAGGCTGAACAGCTCGATCTTCTCCAGGCGTGCCTTGAAGCGCTCGTGCTTGGCAGTGACAGCGGCCAGGGTCTGCGGGGTGTTGATCACATCCAGTACTGCACAGGCCACGGCGCAGCCCAGCGGGTTGCCGCCGTAGGTAGTGCCATGAGTACCGGCGACCAGATGCTTGGCAATGTCGTCGGTGGTCAGCATGGCGCCGATCGGGAAGCCGCCGCCCAGGCTCTTGGCGCTGGAGAGGATGTCCGGGATCACGCCGTAATGCTGGTAGGCATACAGGTGGCCGGTACGGCCGACCCCGGTCTGCACTTCGTCGAAGATCAGCAGCGCGTTGTGCTCGTCACACAGCTTGCGCGCACCTTCCAGGTAAGCCAGGTCAGCAGGCACTACGCCGCTCTCACCCTGGATCGGCTCGATCACCACCGCGCAGGTCTTGTCGGAGATCTGTGCCTTGAGCGCTTCAAGGTCGTTGTACGGCACATGGCTGATGCCAGTGATCTTCGGGCCGAAGCCGTCGGAGTACTTCGGCTGGCCGCCGACGCTGACGGTAAACAGGGTGCGACCGTGGAAGCTGTTCACGGTGGAGATGATTTCGTGCTTGTCCGGGCCGAAGCGATCATGGGCAACCCGACGGGCCAGCTTGAACGCAGCCTCGTTGGCCTCGGCGCCGGAGTTGCAGAAAAATGCCTTGTCGGCAAAGGTCGCGTCGACCAGCTTGTGCGCCAGACGCAACGCCGGCTCGTTGGTGAAAACATTGGATACATGCCAGAGGGTATTGGCCTGCTCGGTCAGTGCCTTGACCAGCGCCGGATGGCAATGACCCAGGGCGTTTACCGCGATGCCGCCGGCAAAGTCGATCAGTTCGCGGCCCGCCTGGTCCCAGACTCGAGAGCCCTCGCCTCGCACCGGAATGAACGCCGCCGGGGCGTAGTTGGGAACCATGACCTGGTCGAAATCGGCACGTTGCACCGGGGCTTGCTCAACGGACATCTGAGTCTCCTGAAGAGAAACGCTGGCCTGGGATTGGCGAGCGATGGGGGGATTGTAAGGACTGATCAGCGCCTGTCCTTGCGGCCAAGCGACAACTTGTTACAGCGCTAAACCGTGTTTCACAGAGGTTTTCGGCAATGCGACAAACACTGTCGCAATCGCGCAGTGTAAAGGAGCGAGGAACTGTCGGGGAGAGGTGGCGGGTAATTGAGAGAACAGTTGTTCACATGATAGTTGGGGCCGTTGCACGACCCTTCGCGGGCAAGCCCGCTCCCACAGGCTTGACCGCTACCCAATGTGGGATCGGGCTTGCCCGCGAAGGGCCATGCAACGGCCCATCATCCTACTTGTCGACTGAAGTCGCTGAACTCAACTCGAACGGGCTGTTGTTGCGCCGCTGGTTGCGGTCTTCCCGCGGCGTCGCGCCGAAGAAGTTGCGGTAGGCGCTGGAAAAATGCGGCCCCGACGAGAACCCGCACGACAGCCCGATCTGGATGATCGACTTGCTGGTCTGCATCAACATCTGCCGCGCCTTGTTCAAGCGCAGCTCAAGGTAATACTGGCTCGGCACGCGATTGAGGTACTGCTTGAAAATCCGCTCCAGCTGGCGCCGCGAGACGCACACATGCTGGGCAATCTCATCGGTGGTCAGCGGCTCTTCGATGTTGGCTTCCATCAACAGCACGGCCTGGGTCAGCTTGGGATGGCTGGAGCCAAGGCGGTTCTGCAGCGGAATACGCTGCCGCTCGCCGCCCTCGCGAATGCGCTCGACCACCAGCTCCTCGGATACCGCACCGGCAAGCTCGGCGCCATGGTCACGGGCCAGCACGGCCAGCAGCAGGTCGACCACGGCCATGCCACCACAGGCGGTCAGGCGATCACGGTCCCAGTCGAACAGATGGCTGGTGGCAATTACCTTGGGGAAGCGTTCGGCAAAATCATCCTGCCAGCGCCAATGCACCGCGGCGCGATAACCATCGAGCAGGCCGAGCTGCGCCAGGGGATAGACGCCCGCCGCCAGCCCGGCAATGACGCATCCGCTGCGAGCCAGCTGCTTGAGCCCGGACGACAGCGCGGCCGTGACCGCCTGCGGCGGCTCGTCAGCCAGCACGAAGAGCTTCTGGAAACCTTCGAGCCGACCATTCCAGGCCTCACCCGGCAACTGCCAGCCCTGCTGCTCGCCAGGCTCAGCCTGGAGAAACACCAGATCGTAGATAACTTCCGGATGTACCCGCTGAGCCACCAGCAGTGCTTCTTCGGCTAGGGCCAAGGTCAGCGGCCGGGTGTTGGGCCAGATGAGAAAGCCGATACGCTGGGTGGTCATAGGGCGTGGTCCGAAACCTGAGAAGAGGTGGCGTCAGTTGCGCCGGGGATGGCTGCGCTCGCTGCGCAGCATGCCCTATTCTGGTGCAAAGGTGCAGCGTTACTTCAAGCTGCCCGAGAGAAACTGCTGGAGCCGTTCCGACTGCGGATTGACCAGCACTTCACGCGGATTGCCACGCTCCTCGACGATGCCTTTATGCAGGAACACCAGCTGATTGGAGACCTCGCGGGCAAAGCCCATTTCGTGGGTCACCACAACCATGGTGCGACCCTCCTGGGCCAACGATTGCATGACCTTGAGCACATCACCGACCAGCTCCGGGTCGAGTGCCGAGGTCGGCTCGTCGAACAGCATCACCTCCGGTTCCATGGCCAGCGCACGGGCAATCGCCACACGTTGCTGCTCACCACCGGACATATGCCCAGGGTAGGCGTCCTTGCGGTGCGAGACGCCGACCTTGGCCAGGTAATGCTCGGCTTTCTCCAGGGCTTCTTTCTTGTTCATGCCGAGCACATGCACCGGCGCTTCGATGATGTTCTCGAGCGCGGTCATGTGCGCCCACAGATTGAAATGCTGAAACACCATCGACAAGCGCGAACGCATCCGCTGCAACTGGCGCGGATCGGCCGCCTTGAGCGCGCCTTCCTTGCCGGCAACCAGCTTGAGCTCTTCGTTGTTGAGCAGAATCTTGCCCGCATGCGGTTGCTCGAGCAGGTTGATGCAACGCAGGAAGGTCGACTTGCCCGAACCGCTGGAGCCGATGATGCTGATCACATCGCCGGCCTTGGCCGCCAGGGACACGCCCTTGAGCACTTCATGGCTGCCGTAGCGCTTGTGCAGGTCTTGGACTTCGAGTTTGTACATGCTGTCGGTTCTCACAGAGCGGTCAGTGCTTGCGCGGCGCCAGGTAGCCCAGCCAGCGGCGTTCGGCCATCTTGAACAGGCGCACCAGAATGAAGGTCAGGCACAGGTAGAACACACCCGCGGTGATGTAGGCCTCGAAAGGCAGGTAGTACTGGGCATTGACGGTACGCGCCGCGCCGGTGATGTCGATCAGGGTCACGATCGAGGCCAGGCTGGTGGTCTGCAGCATCATGATCACTTCGTTGCTGTACTGCGGCAGCGCGCGGCGCATGGCAGACGGCAGCAGGATCCGGCGGTACATCTTGTAGCGCGACATGCCCATCGCCTTGGCAGCTTCGATCTCGCCATGGGGCGTGGCCTTGAGGCTGCCGGCGATGATTTCAGCGGTGTAGGCGCTGGTATTGACGGCAAACGCCAGGCACGCGCAGAAAGTTGCGCTGGACAGCCACGGCCAGAAGATACTCTCGCGCACTGCCTCGAACTGAGCCAGGCCGTAGTAGATCAAGAACAGCTGCACCAGCATTGGCGTGCCGCGAATGACATAGGTGTAGAGCCAGGCCGGCACATTCACCAGCGGCTGCTTGGACACCCGCATCAGCCCCAGCGGTACCGCTGCCAGCAAACCGAACAGCAGCGAGAACGCCAGCAATTTCAGGGTCGTCAGCAAGCCGCCCAGGTACAGCGGCATGGCTTCCCAGATGACGTTGTAGTCAAAGATCATAGTTCTGCCGCCTTGACGCCTACCGAGTAGCGCCGTTCAAGGTATTTCAACGCCAGCAGCGAAACACTGGTGAGCACCAGGTACAGCGCAGCCACCGCCAGGAAGAAAGTGAAGGGTTCGCGGGTGGCATCAGCCGCCTGCTTGGCCTTGAACATCATGTCTTGCAGACCGACCACCGAGATCAACGCGGTCGCCTTGGTCAATACCAGCCAGTTGTTGGTGAAGCCCGGAATGGCCAGGCGGATCATCTGCGGCACCATCACCCGGAAGAACACCTGGCGGCTGCTCATGCCGTACGCCACACCGGCTTCGGCCTGCCCTTTGGGGATACCCAGGAACGCGCCGCGGAAGGTTTCCGACAGGTACGCGCCAAAGATGAACCCCAGCGTACCGATACCGGCAGCCAGCGGGTTGAGGTCGATGTAGTCGTCATAGCCCAGCAGCGGCGCCAGCCGATTGAGCAAGTCCTGGCCGCCGTAGAAAATCAGCAGGATCAACACCAGATCCGGGATGCCGCGGATGACCGTGGCATACATATCGCCGAGCCAGGCCAGCCAGCGCACCGGCGACAGGCGCAGCGCCACGCCGATCAGACCGAGCACGATGGCCAGGGCCATCGACGACAGGGCGAGCTGTAGCGTCAGCCACGCCCCATCGAGGATGACTGCCCCGTAGCCTTTCAACATGATTGGGATTCCTCAGACCTAGGGAATGAAAAATGGTGCAAACCTCAGAGCCTCTGCTGTTTGCACCATTGCACAGTTGCGGTCCGACGTCTTACTTGGCCTCAGGCCCGTAGATGTCGAAATTGAAGTACTTGTCCTGGATCTTCTTGTATTCGCCGTTGGCGCGAATCGCGGCAATGGCAGCGTTGATCCGATCAAGGTTGGCCTTGTCACCCTTGCGCACGGCGATACCGATGCCGTCGCCGAAGTACTTGGCGTCGGTGAAGGCCGGACCTACAAAGGCAAAGCCCTTGCCGGCGTCGGTCTTGAGGAAGCCGTCTTCGAGCAGGGTGGCGTCGGCGACAGTGCCATCGAGACGACCGGCAGCGACATCGAGGTAGATTTCGTTCTGCGTGCCGTAAGGCACGACAGTTGCGCCTTGCGGGGCCAGTACTTCATTGGCGAAGCGGTTGTGGATCGAGCCGCGCTGCACGCCGATCTTCTTGCCCTTGAGCTCGGCCAGCGAGTCGCTGACGGTGGTGCCGTCTTTCATCACCAGACGTGCCGGGGTCAGGTAGTAGCGATTGGTGAAGTCGACCGACTTCTTGCGATCGTCGGTGATCGACATCGACGACAGGATCGCGTCGATCTTGCGCACCTTGAGTGCCGGGATCAGGCCGTCGAACTCTTGCTCGACCCAGGTGCACTTGACCTTCATCTCGGTGCACAGGGCATTGCCGATGTCGTAGTCAAAGCCGGCAATGCTGCCATCAGGCTGCTTGAAAGCGAACGGAGGGTAAGCGGCCTCGATACCGATTTTCAGCGGTTTTTCATCGGCGTGCGATACCAGGGAAAACACGGACAGCGCCAGGGCGCCAAGCAGTGCAAGCTTCTTCATCAGGTAACTCCATCGGTACGGGGCAATACAAGGCAGGGGGTAACAGCTGCCCGAATGCGAATGGGTACAACGCAAGCCGCGAGAGGTATCGACCAGGGCCGCAGACCACGAGCGAGTGAGTGGCATTCTAACGACAGCCCGTTAGTCGATATTTCTTCAAAGCGACAACTAGTTATAGAAGCGCATGAAACAGTAGCGGGCGATATTGACAGCCCTTACGATTTATGCAAGAGCGAAAAGGAAACAACCTGTAAACGAAGCAATAAGTGCGCCTATTATTGGCAAAGCCTTGTAATACGGCAAGTGCAGCGTGTCATCGGTTTTGCTGACAGCCACGGCAGCCCTGTTTTGGGGCCCGAGTGGGTAGCCACGCCCCGCCTTGGTGCGCCGCCGGTGACAAAATCGGTTACCGATGAATGTCGAAGTAACAGAATGCAAAAACCCCGCCGAAGCGGGGCCTTGGGGAGTGGGGCTGCTGCGCGCCCCCTCCACACCGATTGATCAAGCCGAAGCCAGGTTCATCGACTTGTGCGTGTCGATCAAATGCTGCACCACACCAGGGTCGGCCAAGGTCGAAATATCACCCAAGGCATCGTACTCAGCCGTGGCGATCTTGCGCAGGATCCGTCGCATGATCTTGCCCGAGCGGGTCTTCGGCAGCCCTGGCGCCCACTGGATAACATCCGGCGAAGCAATCGGGCCGATCTCCTTGCGCACCCAGTTTTTCAGCTCAAGGCGCAACTGCTCGCTAGGCTCGATACCGGAGTTGAGGGTGACATAGACATAGATGCCCTGCCCCTTGATGTCGTGCGGCACACCCACCACCGCCGCCTCGGCGACCTTTGCATGAGCGACCATCGCGCTTTCGATCTCGGCGGTACCCATGCGGTGGCCGGAAACGTTGAGCACGTCATCCACACGACCGGTGATCCAGTAGTAGCCATCTTCATCGCGACGGGCGCCGTCACCGGTGAAGTACATGCCGCGGAAGGTCTTGAAATAGGTATCGACGAAGCGGTCATGATCCCCATACAGCGAGCGCGACTGGCCTGGCCACGAATCGAGAATCACCAGGTTACCCTCGGCCGCACCATCAATCAGGTTGCCGAGGTTGTCGACCAGCGCCGGCACCACACCGAAGAACGGCCGCGTCGCCGAGCCCGGCTTGAGGCCAGTCGCGCCTGGCAGCGGGCTGATGAGGATGCCGCCGGTTTCGGTCTGCCACCAGGTGTCGACGATCGGGCAACGGCCCTTGCCTACGGCCTGGTGGTACCAGTTCCAGGCTTCCGGGTTGATCGGCTCGCCGACCGAGCCGAGCAGGCGCAGGCTTGAGCCATCGGCACCTTCGACTGCAGCCTGCCCCTCAGCCATCATTGCGCGGATCGCGGTCGGTGCGGTGTAGAGGATATTGACCTTGTGCTTGTCGATGATCTTCGACACACGAGTGATGTCCGGATAGTTTGGCACACCCTCGAACAACACGGTGGTAGCGCCGTTGGCCAGCGGGCCGTAGACGATGTAGCTGTGGCCGGTGATCCAGCCGACGTCGGCGGTGCACCAGTAGACTTCACCCGGGCGGTAGTCGAATACCCGCTCATGGGTCAGCGCGGCGTAAACCATGTAGCCGCCGGTGGTGTGCAAGACGCCCTTTGGCTTGCCGGTGGAACCTGAGGTGTAGAGGATGAACAGTGCTTCTTCGGCGCCCATTTCTTTCGGTGCACAGTGGCTGGAAGCAACCTTCATCAGGTCTTCGTACCAGATATCGCGATGCTGGTGCCAGGCGATGTCGCCACCGGTGCGCTTGCAGACGATGATCTTCTGCACGCTGCTGGTTTCCGGGTTGGTCAGCGCCAGGTCGACGTTGCCCTTGAGCGGGGTACGGCGACCGCCACGCAGGCCCTCGTCGGCAGTGATGACGATCTTCGACTTGCAGTCGATGATCCGCCCCGCAAGTGCTTCTGGCGAGAAACCACCGAAGACTACCGAATGGATCGCACCGATGCGGGCACAGGCCAGCATGGCGACCACAGCTTCGGGAATCATCGGCATGTAGATGGTCACCACGTCACCGCGGTGCACGTCCTGGCCACGCAGGGCGTTGGCGAACTTGCAGACCTGCTCGTGCAGTTCGCGGTAGGTGATGTTGCGGCTCTCGGAAGGGTCGTCGCCCTCCCAGATGATTGCTACCTGATCGCCACGCTCTTCAAGGTGACGGTCCAGGCAGTTGTAGGAAACGTTGAGGGTGCCATCGGCGAACCATTTGATATCGACATGATGGTCGTCGAACGAGGTCTGCTTGACCTTGGTGAACGGCTTGATCCAGTCCAGCCGCTGAGCCTGCTCGCGCCAGAAACCATCGGGGTTGATCACCGATTGCTGGTACATGGCCTTGTAGGTGGCCTCGTCGGTCAGGGTGGTCGCCGCAACCTCGGGACGAACGGGATACAGTGGAGCCGCACTCATCTGTGATACCTCGGTGTAATAGTTGTTTTTGTATGGAACCGTTTTTAACTGTAACAGAGTGCTCAGGGCCATTCGACGTTGGTAGTAGCGCCCCCCTCCTTTACCCACTGCTCCCTCAGCGATGGCTCTAGATCAGCCATGCCAGCACTTCGCCAGTCTGGTCACAGTACAGCGGCGCAGGATTGTTACAGAATCTGCCAACAGTCTTTATCAAAACCCGCTCTGTTTCAGCCGTACACCGCGGCCTAAAATTCATCTCGCCAACAACGGCAAGGCGATTAACTTCCGACAGTAGCCCCCACCCGGCAGGTGTTAATCCCAAGATAATTAAAACCCTTGATTATCGTTTTACGCGCAGCGCCAAACGCGCTGCGTGCACCCTCTCGCCCCTGTATAGGTAAACTGAAAATGAAAGCGTTACTGGTATTGGCACTTGGCACTCTTTGCAGCACCGCGGCACTGGCCGACGACCTTGCAAACAACGCCAAGCAGATCCCGGTTGAACAGTACAACTACTCGCAGCACCTGGACATCGCCCGTGTTATCTCGATGAGCGCGGTGCCCAATGTCTGCGAAGTGGTACCGGCCCGCATGACCTATGAAGACTCGCAGGGCCAACAGCACATTCTCGAATACCGAGTGATGGGCAACGGCTGCTCGAACGGTTAAGCAGCATGAAACAGGGGCCCGCAAGGCCCCTTTCGCTTAATCCGCACTATTGATCCGCTGATTTACCTAGCGCATATTCTCGCAACTTATTAGCGATGGTCGTATGTGAAACGCCCAAGCGTTTACCCAACGCACGACTACTTGGAAACTCCGCCAACAACGATTCCAACACCGCCCTTTCAAAACGCCCGACAATATCAGCAAGTTGCCCCTCCAGGGAAAACTCGCCCAACGGTTGGCGCACACCATAATCCGGCAAACGGATATGCTCACTTTTAACCACACCGCCCTCACACAATGAAACGGCTTGAAACAGTACATTCTCAAGTTGGCGCACATTGCCCGGCCAGTGATAGTGCGCGAGTTTATCCATGGCCGCCGACACCAACTTGGGTAGTGGGCAGCCAATCTGCCGGCTGGCTTGATCCAGAAAATGCTCGACCAAGCCGTCCAGGCCATCCATGCATTCACGCAGCGGCGGAATGTGCAGCGAGAGCACGTTCAAGCGGTGGTACAGGTCCTGGCGGAACTCACCCCGCGCGCACAACTCGGACAAGTCCACCTGGGTCGCGCAGATGACCCGTACATCCAGGTATACCTCTTCATCACTGCCGACCCGACGAAAGCAGCCGTCCTGCAAAAAGCGCAGCAGCTTGACCTGCAGACGCGGGCTCATCTCGGCAACGCCATCGAGGAACAAGGTGCCGCCTGCGGTCAGCTCGAGCAGACCGAGCTTGCCCTCGGCGCGGGCACCTTCGAATGCGCCCGGGCCGTAGCCAAACAGCTCGGTCTCGGCCATCGACTCCGGCAAGCCGGCACAGTTGAGCGCCATCAACGGCGCCTGACCGCGCGGGCTGGCCAGGTGACAGGCGCGCGCCAGCAGCTCCTTGCCCGTGCCGGTTTCACCTTCAATCAGCAGTGGCGCATCCAGAGGCGCCATGCGCCGCGCCTCGCGCACTACCGCCGCCATTACTTTCGAGCTTTGGAAGATACTGTCAAAGCCGCGCAGCTCCTGCTTGCGCACATTGTAGATACGCTCGCCGATGCGGTCGGCGCGGTGCAGGGTCAACACAGCACCGGCCAGCGCTTCGCTTTCATCGTGCTCGGACTGTAGCGGCGCGATATCTGCCAGAAACACATCGCCCTTGAGCTTGACCCGCAGGCCGTTGATCCGCGACTGGTTGGCGCGGACCAGTTCAGGCAGGTCAAAGTCCTCGACATAGCGCGCCAGCGGCAAGCCCGGCACCTCATCCACACGCACGCCCAGCAACTGCGCGGCGGCCCGGTTGGCGGCGACGATGCTGCCGCCCATATCAACCGACAGCACCGGAAACTCGAGCGCGCCCAGCAGGGCGTTGAGCTCCATGTGCCGGCGCTCACTGGGCATCAGGCCGACCCGCTTGACGCCGAATACGCCGGTGATGGCTTCGAACTTGGGCCGTAACGCCTGAAACTGCAGGTTCACCAGGTTCGGGCAATGCAGGTAGATCGCGTTGCCATGGTCGCCGCCCACCTCCCCCCGCAGCACGTTGATGCCGTACTCCACCAGCAGGTTGAGGATGTCCCGCAGGATGCCGATGCGGTTCTGGCAATGCACTTTGATACGCATGTAGAGATCTCGAAGCTGCCGATTTTTAACCGGCACGCAGAAAAGTCGTAAAGATAAGCTGACAAAAATAGCGCTTAGCTACCGCGCATGGCCGCGATTTTCCGGGATCACCGACATTTTGTAAAATTAACGTTACGAAACCGCGGCCGGAAGCGGGTTAACGTGCGCGTTAAGCCGATGCAAAACCTTCGGCATCGGGATATTCCTAGGGGCAGTCGCAATCAAAACAATAAAGCCCTCACCAGGAGAGCCACATGAAACAGACGCACTACGTGGCCCGCGAGCCCGATGCGAACGGTTTTATCGACTACCCGCAAGACGAGCACGCAGTCTGGAATACCTTGATTACCCGCCAGTTAAAGGTGATTGAAGGCCGTGCGTGCCAGGAGTACCTGGACGGCATCGAGCAGCTCAAGCTGCCCCATGAGCGCATTCCCCAGTTGGGCGAGATCAACAAAGTGCTTGGCGCCACCACGGGCTGGCAGGTTGCACGCGTGCCAGCATTGATCCCGTTCCAGACCTTTTTCGAACTGCTTGCCAGCAAGCGCTTCCCGGTGGCTACCTTCATCCGCACCCGTGAAGAACTGGACTACCTGCAAGAGCCGGATATCTTTCATGAAATCTTCGGCCACTGCCCGCTGCTGACCAACCCATGGTTCGCCGAATTCACCCACACCTATGGCAAGCTGGGCCTGGCTGCGACCAAGGAAGAGCGGGTGTACCTGGCCCGGCTGTACTGGATGACCATCGAATTCGGCTTGATGGATACCGCGCAAGGCCAACGTATCTACGGCGGCGGCATCCTCTCCTCACCCAAGGAGACCGTCTACAGTCTGTCCAGCGAGCCTGAGCATCAGGCCTTCGACCCGATCGAGGCAATGCGCACGCCTTATCGCATCGATATCCTGCAGCCGGTGTACTTCGTCCTGCCCAACCTCAAGCGCCTGTTCGACCTGGCCCATGAAGACATCATGGGCATGGTCCACCAGGGCATGCAGCTGGGCCTGCACGCACCCAAGTTTCCACCCAAGGTTGCTGCCTGAAGCCACCTTGACGATAACAACTCGAATTGGAACCACACCATGAATGCCTTGAATCAAGCCCACTGCGAAGCCTGCCGCGCCGACGCCCCGCAGGTCAGCGAAGCCGAACTGCCCGAGCTGATCCGGCAGATCCCCGATTGGAACATCGAAGTGCGTGACGGCCATATGGAGCTGGAACGGGTATTCCTGTTCAAGAACTTCAAGCACGCCCTGGCCTTTACCAATGCCGTTGGCGAAATCGCCGAAGCCGAAGGCCACCACCCTGGCCTGATGACCGAATGGGGCAAAGTCACTGTGACCTGGTGGAGCCATTCGATCAAAGGTCTGCACCGCAATGACTTCATCATGTGCGCCCGCACCGATGAAGTGGCCAAGAACGCCGAAGGCCGCAAGTAACCTGCCTGGCAGCGCCTGCAGAGGCCGCTGACTCTGCGGGCGCTTGCCGTTTCAACTGCATCCCCTGCCACGTGCTGCGTCCGATATCCGCCCGCTAGCCGACAGCTGATCGGCAAAAAGTTCAAACTGTCATGTCGACTGCTGTATCCTGCCCAAGCTTTTTCAAAGCCACACACGCGCCTGGCGCAGCCTTTTCAACTCACACTTGCGAGGACGACGAGATGCATGAGATCCCGAATCATCCCTTCCCAAGCCTGAACCCCGAAGAGCACACCGTTGCCGCCCACTCTGAACCGACGCCAGCCGTCGAGCAGAATGGCGACGATACATCCAGCGCTGATCAGGAATAACCGCGCACGGCAGTGTGAAAACGGCTGAACACGGGAAACCCCACTTCATCACGTTTTCACACCGTCCAGAGTGCCGCTGGCAAGCCCAGCCTCATCAGCCAGACCTACCGCCCCCTCCTGCGGTCACCTCTCCATGACTCCCCTACCTCGCTGAAATTCAGCGCAGGGCAAACTGCAGCACGACTTCGAGCGGATGGCGCAACTGCTTGTCTGCCAGGCGCTTGACCTGACTGCGGCAGGAATAGCCAGTCGCCAGGGGCTCACCCTGTTTATCCAGCTTGGTCGCCCACGACTGCTCGAAGATAGTCCGCGAGGTCTGCTGGTTGCGCGCCTCATGCCCATAAGTGCCAGACATGCCACAGCAGCCGGTGGCCTCGGTGACCAATGTCAGGCCCATACGTGCGAAGACCTGCTCCCATTGCCGAGTGCTGGCCGGTACGTTGGTTTTCTCGGTGCAGTGCGCCATCAAGCGGAAGCTGGCGCCAGTGGCTGGCACTTGCTCAGGCAGCACATCGATCAGCCATTCCTGCGGCAACAGTACTTTCGGGCAGTCCTGCAGCCCCTCGACCTTCTGGTATTCCTGGCGATACACCAGGGTCATGGCCGGGTCCAGGCCTACCAATGGCACGCCACAGTCGGCCAGTGCCTTGAGCTGGCTGCCGTTGCGGATCGCCGCCTTGGCGAACGCACCGAGGAAGCCCTGCACGTGCAGCGGCTTGCCGTTGGCGCTGTAGGGCGCGAGGAAAACACGGTGGCCGAGGCGATGGGCAAGCTCGATGAATGACGCCAACAGCGGCGTTTCGAAGTAGCGGGTGAAGGCATCCTGCACCAGCACGATACTGCGCTCGCGCTGGGCGGGGGTCAGTTCGCGCAGGGTCGGCACAGTGGCCATCTGCACACGGCAACGGGTCAGCGTCGCCTGGAAGTTGAAGCGGCTGATCAATGGGCTGTCGACCATGCCGACTTTGTCGGCCAGCAACTTGCTGACCCACTTCGAGCCCATCACCGCGTTGTACAGGCCCGGCGCGTGGGCCAGGTACGGGATGCTGAATTCCAGCGAGCCAATCAAGTAATCGCGCAGTGGCCGCTGGTAACGACCGTGGTACAGCTCAAGGAAGCGTGAGCGGAAGTCCGGCACGTTGACCTTGATCGGGCACTGGCCTGCACAGGATTTACAGGCCAGGCAACCGGCCATTGCGTCGTACACCTCGTGGGAAAAGTCGACCTCCCCCTGCTGCTGTGCACGGTTGTTGCGCAGCCGCGTCGGCAAGCCCTTGAGCCAGGAGACCTTGCTGCGTGCCGCAGCCAGCACGTCGATATCCGCCGCCCCTTGCAGGCGCAGCCACTCGCGCATCAACGAGGCACGGCCCTTGGGCGAATGCTGGCGCTCGCGGGTGGCCTTCCAGGACGGGCACATGGCGTCGTTGGGGTCGTAGTTGTAGCAGGCGCCGTTGCCGTTGCAGTGCACCGCGCTGCCAAAGCTCTGCCAGACGCGCTCGTCGATGGTCCGGTCGAGGTCACCACGCAGGGTCACGCCATCGACCTTGGTCAGGCCTTCGGCGCTGTCTGGCGGGGTGCAGATCTTGCCGGGGTTGAGCTGGTTGCGCGGATCGAACGCGCCCTTCAGGCGCTGCAAGGCTGGGTACAGCGCGCCGAAATACTCCGGCACATACTCCGAACGCAGGCCCTTACCATGCTCGCCCCAGAGCAGCCCACCGTAGCGCTTGGTCAACGCTGCCACTGCATCCGAGATCGGTTTGACCAGCGCCGCCTGGGCCGGGTCTTTCATGTCCAATGCCGGGCGCACGTGCAGTACGCCGGCATCGACGTGGCCGAACATGCCATAGGCCAGGCCATAGCTGTCGAGCAGCGCGCGGAACTCGGCAATGTAGTCGGCCAACTGCTCGGGCGGCACGGCGGTGTCTTCGACAAACGGCTGGGGGCGCACTTCGCCTTCGACGTTGCCCAGCAGGCCGACCGAGCGCTTGCGCATGGTGTATACGCGGGTGACCGCCTCGGCGCCCTCGGCCAGGGTGTGGCCGAGCCGTTCTACACCTTTGTCAGTCTGCAGATGGCCGATGAAAGCCTGCACCCGGGCATTCACCTCGGCAGGGTCATCACCGCAGAACTCGATCAGGTTGATGCCCAGGGTTGGCCGCTCGGCATCCGCCGGGAAGTACTCGGCGACGCTGTGCCAGACGATATCCTGCATCGCCAGCAGCAGCACCTTGGAATCGACCGTTTCGATCGACAGCGGCTTGTGCGCCATCAGCGCATTGGCATCGCGCAGAGCATCCATGAAGCTGCTGTAGCGCACGTTGACCAGCACTGCGTATTTGGGGATCGGCAGCACGTTGAGCTTGGCTTCGACCACATAGCCCAGCGAACCCTCGGCGCCGCACAGCACGCTATTGAGGTTGAAGCGGCCCTGCTCGTCGCGCAGGTGCGCAAGGTCATAGCCGGTCAGGCAGCGATTGAGCTTGGGGAAGGTGGTCTCGATCAGTTCTGCCTGGGTTTCATGAATGTCGCGAGCAATGCGATACACCTCACCGGCGCGGCCGGGTGCGGCACAGGCCTGCTCCAGCGCAGCGTCATCGATCGGCAGGCTGTGCAGGCGTTCGCCGCCGAGCAGCACGCTGTGCAGTTCGAGCACGTGGTCGCGGGTCTTGCCGTAGGTGCAACTGCCCTGGCCGCTGGCATCGGTGTTGATCATGCCGCCAACGGTGGCGCGGTTTGAGGTAGACAGCTCGGGGGCGAAGAACAACCCGTGCGGTTTGAGCGCAGCATTGAGCTGGTCTTTGACCACACCCGCCTGGACCCGCACCCAACGCTGCTCGACGTTGATCTCGAGGATGTTGTTCATGTGCCGCGACAGGTCGACGATGATGCCATCGGTCAGCGACTGGCCATTGGTACCAGTGCCGCCGCCGCGCGGGGTCAGCTTGATGCCGGCAAAGCGCGGCTCGCTCATCAGTGCTGCAACCTTGGCCACGTCGTCTGCGTGCAACGGAAACACCGCCGCCTGCGGCAGGCGCTGGTAAATCGAGTTGTCGGTCGCGAGCACGGTACGGGTGGCGTAGTCGGCGCTGATCTGGCCGGCGAAGCCACTGCCACGCAGGGCTTCGAGGAATTCTGGGTAATTGGCGGCAGGCGCGCTGGTGTGCAACTGGGCGATCATCGTTGGATGGCCTCTTGATATGGGCTGATTCACGGTAAACCTGTCATTGCGGCATGCATCGCGCAGGCACTGATGACGAATAGGCCAATGTTCCTGTAGTTTGCCGCTGGGGGCAAACGGATATTCCTGCCGCTATTGATGAGCTTTATGAATGAATTACCGCCACCTGACGCCCTCGATGTCACTGCTGCTGGCCTTCGAGGCAGCCGCCCGGCATGAGAGCTACACCCGCGCCGCCGCCGAGCTGTCGCTAACCCAAAGCGCGGTCAGCCGCCAGGTCCAGGCGCTGGAACAGCAACTGGGCCTGACGCTGTTTCGCCGCGAGGGCCGTCAGGTGCAGCTCACCGACGTCGGCCGGCTGTACCAGGGCGAGCTCAGCGAGGCGCTCGGGCGCATCCGCAGCGCGACCTTGCAGGCCTTGGCGTACCAGTCCGGCGTGGGCACACTGCGGCTGGCCACCCTGCCCACCTTCGGCTCGAAATGGCTGCTGCCACGCCTGCATGAGTTTTACGCGGCGCACCCGGGCATGCTGGTGCATATTCATTCGCGCATCGAAGCGATCAATTTCGACACCAGCGAAATCGACGCCGCCATCGGCGTGGCCAGCAATGACTTGCCCGGGCTGATCTGCCATCGCCTGCATGCCGAGCAACTGCTGGTGATCTTGCCGCCGGACGCAGCCCGCGATGGCCAGCAGTGGGACCCAACGCGGATCAGCCAGGAAGTACTGCTGAACGTGGCCAACAACCCTCATGCATGGGGCGAATGGTTCTCCCATCAGGAGCTGCCACACCGATCGATGCGCCTGGGGCCGAGCTTCGAGCTGACCTCGCACCTGATCCAGGCGGTGCGCGCCGGCATCGGCATTGGCCTGGTGCCGCGGATTCTGGTCGAGGAAGAATTGGCCAAAGGCGAGCTGTACAGCCCCGGCGCAGCCTTTGCCAGCCAGCGCAGCTACTACCTGATCTATCCGCCGCGCAACGAAGCGTTGCCCTCGCTGCGGGCATTCCGTAGCTGGTTGCTGGCGCAGATCTGATCCGCAGCCAATAAAAAACCCGATGTCAGTGACCTGACATCGGGTTTTGGGTAAAGCCCGCGACCGTTTACTTGGCCACGCTCTCTACAACTGCCTCGGCAGGACCGGCACGTTTGCCGCCCTTGAGGACATAGGCCAGGTACATCACCAGCAGCCATACCGGGATGGCGTAGACCGACACCTGGATACCCGGGATCATCAGCATGGTGCCGAGGATCAGCACCACAAAAGCCATCACCAGGTAGTTGCCGTAGGGGTACCACAACGCCTTGAACAGCGGTTTCTGGCCTGTACGGTCAAGGTGCTGGCGGAACTTGAGGTGCGAGAAGCTGATCATCGCCCAGTTGATCACCAGCGCGGCCACTACCAGCGACATCAGCAGCTCCAGCGCATGCTGCGGCATGAAGTAGTTGAGCAGCACCGCTACCAGGGTGACCGCTGCTGAAGCCAGAATCGAACGAACCGGCACGCCGCGCTTGTCGATCTTGGCCAGGCCTGCTGGCGCATCGCCCTGCTCGGCCATGCCGTAGAGCATGCGCGCATTGCAGTAGGTGCCGCTGTTGTACACCGACAGCGCCGCGGTCAATACCACGAAGTTGAGCAGGTGCGCAGCAACGTCGCTACCCAGCAGCGAGAACACCTGCACGAACGGGCTGCTGCCGTAGCTGCCGCCGGCGGCTTCGATGCTGGCGACCAGGGTATTCCAAGGGGTCAGCGAGAGCAGGATCACCAGCGCGCCAATATAGAAGATCAGGATGCGATAGATGACCTGATTGATCGCCTTGGGGATGACGGTTTTCGGCTTGTCAGCCTCGGCCGCCGTAAAACCGAGCATCTCCAGGCCGCCGAACGAGAACATGATGATCGCCAGCGCCATCACCAGCCCCGTGACGCCGTTGGGGAAGAACCCGCCATGCACCCACAGGTTGGTGACCGACGCTTCCGGGCCGCCACTGCCTGAGGTGAGCATGTAGGCGCCCAGGCCGATCATGCCGACGATGGCCACGACCTTGATGATCGCGAACCAGAACTCGGTCTCGCCGAACACCTTCACGTTCATCAAATTGATGGCATTGATCAGCAGGAAAAACGCCGCCGCAGTGACCCAGGTCGGGATCTCGGGCCACCAGTAATGGACATACTTGCCCACTGCCGACAGCTCCGACATGCCCACCAGGATGTACAGCACCCAGCAGTTCCAGCCCGACAGGAAGCCGGCAAAACCGCCCCAGTACTTGTGCGCAAAGTGGCTGAAGGAACCTGCCACAGGCTCCTCGACAATCATCTCGCCGAGTTGGCGCATGATCATGAAGGCAATGAAGCCGCAGATGGCGTAGCCGAGGATCATCGACGGGCCGGCAGACGCCATCACTCCAGCTGAGCCGAGGAACAGGCCGGTACCAATCGCGCCGCCGAGGGCGATCAACTGGATGTGGCGGTTTTTCAGGCCCCGCTTGAGCTCGCCTGACTGCTTGATTTGTCCACTCATGAACGAAGTCACCTGCTTGTTTTTATCTGTGACGGAATCGGACCCACCGCACTCGTGGCGCAGCGGAATGGGCAAGGTGGTTACCTTGGATTTTTTCTGGATTCACGGGACGCGACGGGCAACAGGCCCAGGATCGGTCAGCCGGGAGTCAGCAGAAATGCGCGGTACGCAAAGGGGTCACAGGTAAAACGCGGCGCATTGTATACCCTCGCAAGCGCGCAGGCGTCAACGCGATGCGTCATTTCCTGTAGGAAAAGCGCACCGATCCGGTGGGAAGAGCCAGTTGTGGCGAACTGATCGGCGTACATTGCGCCTCCATTTGTTGTTTTATTAGCCGGGCTCTTTGGCCAGGCTGTGCACAGGGCATGGGGCTATATCAGCGTGTTGCGGGGCACTGGGCAAGGGGCTGGTCGGGTGCAGGGAGGGCTCTGGGGCGGGGGTTTGGCAAGTTTGCGTTACGCGGTGAGCGTTTGCTTGGGGAATCCGGGGATTCCGTAAGGATTTCTTTACGAGGCGGATGGAAAAGTTGCCAGGCATTGCACCTGGGTTCGCCATCGAAACGACTGGGGCCGCAAAGCGGCCCCAGATCAAACGCTATCAGCCGCGCGGCTTGCCGCGACCACCGCCAGCAGGCTTGCCGCCGGTTGGGCGACCGCCACTGGTGCGGGCACCATCAGGTTTGTGGGTGCGCTTGCGTACATCGCTCGGACGCTCGGCTACCGCACTGGCGACCGGGGCACGGCTGCCCTTGCGCGCAGCCGCGCTGTCTTCACGCGGCGCACGGGCCGGGCGCTCGGCCTGGCCTTCCTGCGCCGGGCGCAGATTGCGTACGCGTTCGCCACGGCCCAGCGGACGGCTGGACTTGCGCTGCATACGCTCCATCTTGTCCTTGGCCTTGAGGTTCAAGGTCGGCAGCGCAACCGGCTGCAGGCCCACTTCAGCGGCAAGGATGTCGATTTCGTACTGGCTCATTTCGCGCCAGCGGCCCATTGGCAGGTCGGAGTTGAGGAACACCGGACCGAAGCGCACGCGCTTCAGACGGCTGACGATTACACCTTGCGACTCCCACAGGCGACGTACTTCGCGGTTACGGCCTTCCATCACCACGCAGTGGTACCAATGGTTGAAGCCTTCGCCACCCGGCGCTTTCTGGATGTCGGTGAACTTCGCCGGGCCATCTTCAAGCACTACACCAGCCTTCAGGCGGTCGAGCATTTCGTCGTCGACTTCGCCGCGCACACGTACCGCGTACTCGCGGTCCATCTCGTAGGATGGGTGCATCAGGCGGTTGGCCAGTTCGCCATCAGTGGTGAACAGCAGCAGGCCGGTGGTGTTGATGTCGAGACGACCGATGTTGATCCAGCGGCCCTCTTTCGGCCGTGGCAGGCGATCGAACACGGTTGGACGGCCTTCCGGGTCGTCACGGGTGCAGATTTCGCCATCTGGCTTGTTGTACATGATCACCCGGCGGGTGGCCTCGGAGGCCTCCACGCGCTTGATCAGCTTGCCATCGACCGAGATCGCGTCATGCATGTCGACACGCTGACCAAGGGTCGCGGCAACGCCGTTGACCTTGATCCGGCCCTGGCTGATCCAGGCCTCGACATCCCGACGCGAGCCCACGCCGATGCGGGCGAGAACTTTTTGCAGTTTTTCGCCGGATGGAGGAATAGGTTGGGTATCGAGCAGCTCTTTGTCACTCATCTGGGCACCTCCCGGTGTAAGAATGAAATGCGGTATCTGGCCACGAATGGGCCAGAGGGGCGCGCACTATACGCGGTTCATCAGCCAAGCGCACTGCAGAGTAGCGCCTTTTACGCAGGCAGCCAGGCTTTGCGCCGAACGGTCAACTCAGTTCGGCGTCATCTTCGGGCAACGGATCAGGCTGCGCCTCGGGCAGGTCTTCAAAATCAATCTTCAGACCTTCTTCCATCGCATCCAGCTCGACCAGCAGGCTGCGGAAGCTGGTCTCGGTCGGCGGCTCGCCCACCTCTTGCTCGCCCAGGCTGGCATCAGCCAACGCCTGCAGATGCGCCGGCACCGGGGCGTCGTCCGGGTCAAGCAGGGGCTCGGGCTCCATCTCGCGAAGCTCGGCCAGGGCTGGCAACTGGTCAAGGCTCTTCAGGTTGAAATGATCGAGAAACGCCTTGGTAGTGGCAAACATCGCTGGGCGCCCCGGCACTTCACGGTAGCCGACGATGCGGATCCACTCGCGCTCCATCAGCGTCTTGACGATGTTGGTGTTGACCGCCACACCACGCACGTCTTCGATCTCGCCGCGAGTGATGGGCTGGCGGTAGGCAATCAGCGCCATGGTTTCGAGCAGGGCCCGCGAGTAACGCTGCGGCCGTTCTTCCCACAGCCGGCCTACCCAAGGCGCAAAGTTCTCGCGGATTTGCAGGCGATAGCCACTGGCGACCTCTTTGAGCTCAAAGGCGCGGCCATTGCAGGACTTGGCCAGCAGTTCGAGGGCCTTCTTGAAGACAGCCGGTGCCGGACGCTCGGTTTCATCGAGCAGCTCGTACAGCCGTTCAAGCGATTGCGGCTTGCCCGAGGCCAGCAGAAAAGCCTCGATCAGCGACGCCAGGTCGCGCGGTTCATTCAGGTTCATTGGAGTTGGGTCGGCTTGTTTCAGTCGGTCCGCGCACGGACATGGATCGGGGCGAAGGGCTCATTCTGCACCAGTTCGATCAGCGATTCCTTAACCAGCTCCAGAATCGCCATGAAGGTGACCACCACGCCAAGCTTGCCCTCTTCGACGGTGAACAACTCGACAAAGGGCACAAAGGCGCCGCCCTTGAGGCGCTCGAGCACCTCACTCATACGCTCACGGGTAGAGAGTGTCTCGCGGCTGATCTGGTGGCTCTCGAACAGGTCATTGCGGCGCATGACTTCAGCCATCGACAGCAGAATCTCTTCCAGGCTGACATCGGGCAGCAATTTGCGCACCTGCGCCTGCGGTGCGTCCAGCCTGGGAATGATCACGTCGCGGCCAACCCGGGCGAGGGTGTCGATGCCCTCGGCTGCGGCCTTGAACCGCTCGTACTCCTGCAAGCGGCGGATCAGCTCAGCCCGCGGATCGCCCTCTTCCTCTTCAACCTCGCTGGAGCGCGGCAACAGCATGCGCGACTTGATCTCGGCCAGCATGGCGGCCATCAGTAGGTATTCTGCGGCCAGTTCGAGGCGCACCGACTTCATCAGCTCGACGTAGGTCATGTACTGGCGGGTGATTTCCGCGACGGGAATATCAAGGATGTCGATGTTCTGCTTGCGAATCAGGTACAGCAGCAGATCGAGCGGGCCTTCAAATGCCTCAAGAATCACTTCAAGCGCATGCGGAGGGATGTATAGGTCCAGCGGCAGCTCGGTAACCGCCTCGCCATACACCAGCGCCAGCTGCAGTTGCTGCGGTACTGAAAGATCGCTGGCCGCTGCCTCGGGCTGCGCCAGTTGATTCACGCATCCACCAGGAACGGCGTCGGATCGCCACAGCCAACCCGGATCACTTCAGGCTCGTCGCCGCTGAGGTTGATCACCGTCGACCCTTCGACGTTGCCAAAGCCGCCGTCGATGATCAGGTCGACGTGATGTTCCAGCGCCTGGCGGATCTCGTAGGGGTCATTCATCGGCTCTTCGTCGCCGGGCATGATCAGGCTGACGCTCATCAATGGCTCGCCCAGCTCGGCCAGCAACGCCAGCACGATCGGATTGGACGGCACGCGCAGGCCGATGGTGCGGCGTTTTTCATGCAGCAACAAGCGCGGTACTTCGCGCGTGGCATTGAGGATGAAGGTATACGGCCCCGGCACATGCGCCTTGAGCAGGCGGAACGTGGAGGTGTCGATCTTGGCAAACAAGCCCATTTGCGACAGGTCGCAGCACAGCAGGGTGAAGTTGTGGTTCTTGTCGAGCTGGCGCAAACGGCGCACCCGCTCGATGGCGCTCTTGTCGCCGATCTGGCAACCCATGGCATAGGCGGAGTCGGTCGGATAGACCACCACCCCACCTTTGCGAATGATTTCCACTGCCTGTTTGATCAGGCGCGGCTGCGGGTTCTCCGCATGAATCTGGAAAAATTGGCTCACTAAATCGTCCTGTTCAAACCGCCATAGGCTGCTCATGCTTGAATCGACGCCACAGAGGTGGCAGGTCCTCAGGCAATGGCCGATAGGCACCGATCTCGCCCCAGGTGCCGGGGCCGTGGAAATCACTGCCAGCGCTTGCCAGCAGGCCGAACTCACGGGTAAGGATGGACATGGTGCCCACCTGCTCAGCCGGCATCATGCCGTTGACCACTTCAAGTGCCTGCCCGCCTGCTTGAATATAGTCGGCAATCAGCCGTCTACGCTTGCTGCGGGTCAGTTCGTAGTGCATCGGATGCGCCAGGCTCACCCAAGCGTTGGACTGGCGCAGGGTCGCGACAGTTTCCTCGAGTGTAGGCCAATGCAGCTTCACATCGCCCAGCTTGCCGGCACCGAGCCATTTGCGAAACGCTTCGCCGCGGTCCTTGACGTGTCCGGCACGCACCAGGTAGTCGGCAAAGTGCGGCCGCGCCGGAGCATTGCCGCTGTCGCCGAGTTCTTGCTGCACCGCGCGAGCACCTTCGAGGGTGTTGGGCATGCCCTTGGCAGCCAGGCGTCGGTCGATTTCTTCGGCGCGCAGCCAGCGACCACGGTGCAAAGCTTCGATTGCGCTCAGCAACGGCGGCGCATCGAGAGGAAAATCGTAACCCAATATGTGGATGGTCGCGCCGCCCCAGGTGCACGACAACTCGATGCCGCTGACCCAGTGCATACCCCGTTCAATGCAGGCCTGGCGGGCCTCGGGCAGGCCTTCGATGGTGTCGTGATCGGTCAAGGCGAAAGTCTGCACGCCGTGCTCGTGGGCGCGGGCGACCAGAATCGAAGGCGCCAGGGCGCCGTCGGAGGCCGTGCTGTGACAGTGCAGATCAACATTCATGGAGGAGCGCTTTCGCTGGAATCGATGTTTGATATTATGCCGTCACATCCCGCTTCTGGCTGCCATTGTGAAACAATTCGTCGATTTCATTCCGTTGCTGCTGTTTTTCATCGTCTACAAGCTCGACCCGCGCCCACTCGAAGTAGCCGGTCACAGCTTCGAATTCGGCGGTATCTACAGCGCCACTGCGGTGTTGATCGCAAGCTCGCTGGTGGTCTACGGCGCGCTGCTGATCCGCCAGCGCAAGCTGGAAAAAGGCCAATGGCTGACCCTGCTCGCATGCCTGCTGTTCGGCGGCCTGACCCTGGCTTTCCACAGCGAAACCTTCCTTAAATGGAAAGCCCCGGTGGTCAACTGGTTGTTTGCCCTGGCTTTTGCCGGCAGCTACTTCATCGGTGATCGGGTGCTGATCAAACGCATCATGGGTCACGCCCTGACCCTGCCGGATGCGATCTGGGCACGGCTGAACCTGGCGTGGATCTGCTTCTTCCTGATCTGCGGTGCGGCCAACCTGTTCGTGGCCTTTACCTTCCAGGACTTCTGGGTCGACTTCAAAGTGTTCGGCAGCCTCGGCATGACCGTGATCTTCCTGGTCGCCCAAGGCGTCTACCTGTCGCGCCACCTGCACGACAGCGACTCAACTACTCCCAAGACCGAGGATTGACATGCTCTACGCCATCATCTCCAGCGACGTCGCCAACTCTCTGGACAAACGCCTGGCCGCGCGCCCTGCGCATATCGAGCGCCTGCAGCAGCTGCAAGGCGAAGGCCGCGTGGTCCTGGCTGGGCCGCACCCGGCCATCGACAGCAATGACCCGGGCGCTGCCGGCTTTACCGGTAGCCTGATCGTCGCCGAGTTCGACAGCTTGGCTGCAGCACAAGCCTGGGCCGATGCCGACCCGTACGTGGCTGCGGGCGTGTATGACAAGGTGGTGGTCAAGCCGTTCAAGCAGGTCATGCCATAACCCGCTGCACCTGCCGGCCCTGCCCGCAGGGCCGGCATCCAATCGCCCTCATCTAATCCGACGAGCGGCCGATACCCCTCAGTCAACACCGCCGAACCGACAAATGTGCTGCGTAATTGGCGCAGACGTTGCACTGTTCTCGGTAGTCTGCGGTATCTTTGCCACTGGCGGACACAGAAGACGCCGTCAATGGTTGAATTGAGTGAGTCATGAGCGAGCTGTTACTGATTGATGATGACCAAGAGCTCTGCGAGCTGCTTTGCAGCTGGCTGACCCAGGAAGGTTTTGTAGTGCGGGCTTGCCATGATGGCCGCAGTGCGCGTAAGGCCCTGGCCGAATGCGCGCCGGCGGCCGTGGTGCTGGACGTGATGTTGCCTGATGGCAGCGGCCTTGAGCTGCTCAAGCAATTGCGCAGCGAGCACGCCGAACTGCCGGTGCTGATGCTCTCGGCACGCGGCGAGCCATTGGACCGGATCCTCGGCCTGGAACTGGGTGCCGACGATTACCTGGCCAAACCCTGCGACCCCCGCGAGCTGACCGCCCGCCTGCGCGCCGTATTGCGCCGCAGCCACCCGGCAGCGCCGAGCAGCCAGGTCGAAATCGGCGATCTGGCGTTCAGCCCGGCCCGTGGCGTGGTCAGCGTCGAAGGTCGCGAGATGACCTTGACCTTGTCCGAGAGCCGCATCCTCGAGGCGCTGCTGCGCCAGCCTGGCGAGCCGCTGGACAAACAGGAGCTGGCCCAGATCAGCCTTGGCCGCAAACTGACGCTGTATGACCGCAGCCTGGACATGCACGTGAGCAACCTGCGCCGTAAAGTTGGGCCCCACCCCGACGGCCGCCCGCGCATCGTCGCCCTGCGCAGCCGTGGCTATTACTACAGCCTCTGAGCCCAGCAGCAGACACAGGCAAGCCGCGCGACGCGGTTTGCCTTTCGCTCTAGAGAGCCGCAACGCCCTGCAACCTCTTTACCTTGCCTTTACCTTGACCTGACTGCGCCTGACCTTGATCTCCCTAAACTGGGCTCATCCGGTAACAACCGGCCCATGAGAGGAGAAACACCATGCGCAAGACCCTGATCGCTCTGATGTTTGCCGCTGCCCTGCCAACCGTAGCCATGGCCATGCCAGACGGCGGTCCACGTCACGACGGCCCGCATCACCGCGGCAATGCGCCTTACGCCCAGCTCGACCTGACTCCGGAGCAACGCCAACAGATCGGCAAGCTCAAGGGCGACGGCATGAAAGCCCAGCGCGAGATTACCAAGCGCTACCTGGACAAACTGCCGGCGGCCGATAAAAAAGCCATGCAGGACGAGCTCAAGGCCCGTCATGACAAGACCGACAGCGAGATCCGCGGCCTGCTCAAGCCCGAGCAACAGAAGATGTTCGACGCGCAGCAGAAAGAACGCGCTGCACGCAAGGCTGAATGGAAGGAATTCCAGGCCTGGAAAGCTGAAAAAGCCGGCAAGGCTCAGTAAGCTGTAACCCACTGCCCGGCCCGCTCAGAAGCGGGCCGGGCTTTTCTCGTTTGTGGAGGTCTCGTCTTGCGTTCATTGTTCTGGCGCATCCTGGCCAGTTTCTGGCTAGCCATCGCCCTGGTCGCAGGGCTGTCGATCCTGCTTGGCCATATGCTCAACCAGGACAACTGGATCCTCAGCCGTCACCCAGGCCTGAATACCCTGGCCAGCGGCTGGGCACAGCACTATGAACAAGACGGCGTGGCCTCGGCCCAGCGCTTTCTGGAACGGCGCAAGCAGCGCTACAAGGTCGATGTGCAGGTACTCAACGACGCCGGCGATGCGGTGGTGCCGGGAACCTTCCCGCGCCGTGCGGCCGATTTTGAAGCGCGCCAGCACAATGACCAGCGGCGCTTGCCGTGGCGCCGATTGACCGAGGAATACACCAGCCCCAGCAGCGGCGAGACCTACCTGCTGATCTACCGCATCCCGCACCCGGAGCTGGATGCCTGGCACCGCGAAAGCCTGCTCTGGCCACTCAGCGCGCTCGGCATCGCCCTGGTGGTGCTGACCTTGTTCAGCCTGTTGGTGACGCTGTCGATTACCCGCCCGCTGAGCCGCCTGCGCGGCGCCGTGCATGACCTTGGCCAGACCAGCTACCAGCAGAACAGCCTGGCCCAACTGGCGGCCCGGCGTGACGAGTTCGGCGTGCTGGCGACCGACTTCAACAAGATGGGCGCGCGCCTGCAGAGTTTGATCGGCAGCCAGCGCCAGTTGCTGCGCGACGTCTCGCACGAGCTGCGCTCACCGCTGGCGCGCCTGCGTATCGCCCTGGCGCTGGCCGAACGCGCGCAACCCGAGCAGCGCCAAGCCCTGTGGCCGCGACTGACCCGCGAATGCGACCGACTGGAAGACCTGATCAGCGAGATTCTTGCCCTGGCCCGAGTCGATGCCGAGCAGGCGTTGGTTGAGCCGATCGACGTCAACGCTCTGCTGGGCAGTGTGCGCAAGGACGCGCAACTGAGTGCGCCGGAGCAGGAGATTCGCCTGGAAGCCGCGCCCGGGCTGACCTTGCAGGGCTGGCCGACGCTGGTCGAGCGCGCCGTGGATAACCTGGTGCGCAACGCATTGCGCTTCAATCCCAGCGGCAAACCGATCGAGATCAGCGCCAGGCTTGAGCAGCAGCGGGTGCTGATAACTGTGCGTGACCATGGTCCAGGGGTTGCGCCGGAGTATCTTGCTCAACTCGGCGAGCCGTTCTTCCGTGCGCCGGGACAGGACTCCGCCGGTCATGGGCTTGGTCTGGCGATAGCCCGGCGTGCAGCCGAGCGGCATGGTGGCAGCCTGATCCTGGGCAACCATGCCCAGGGAGGCTTCGTTGCTCGTCTGGAGTTCCCGGTCACGGCCGTCGTTGGCAGTTGATCGAGCGCTCCTTTACACCGAAAGCGGCGGGGCGCAGAGCGCCCCTTGCACGACTCAGCCCCAGGCGCGGACGAAGTCGGCCGTGTCCAGCACAGGCGCGGTGCGGGGCTCGTTGAGCGGCGTTCCGAGGTACAGGTAGCCTATCAACTCCTCGTTGGCCTCCAGCCCCAGGCCTTGATGAACATGGGCGTCGAAAGCCATGTCGCCGGTACGCCAGACAGCGCCGATACCTTGTGCATGGGCGGCGATGAGGATGCCGTGGGCAGCGCAACCGGCGGCCAGCCGCTGCTCGGACTTGGGCACCTTGAAGTGATCCTGCAGACGCGCGATAACCACGATCAGCAGCGGTGCGCGCAGCGGCATGGCGCGCGCCTTGTCCAGTGCGGCCTGGCTGGCGTCGCCTTTATTGGCCAGCGCTTCGGCAAACAGCTCACCAAGCTTGGCCCGGCCTTCGCCCTCGATGGTCAGAAAGCGCCATGGGCGCAGCTGGCCGTGGTCCGGCGCGCGCAACGCCGCCTGGAACAACCCTTCGCGTTGCGCCGCATTGGGCGCCGGCTCGGTCAGGCGTGGCACGGATACACGGTTGAGCAATGCGTCGAGAGCCTCCATCGGCTACCCTCCTGGCAGATAAAAAGTGCTGCCATTCTGCACTATCGACGCCTGCCATGGCAGCACCGCTGCATCTGCCAAGGGCGTTTACTTAACCAGCCCCACAGGTAGAATGGCGCCCTTTCCGATTCGAGTCAGAGCAGATCACATGGCGTTGCCGACCTTAAGAATCATTGGTTTCATCATCGGCATCTTCCTGATCACCTTGGCGGTCAGCATGGTCGTGCCGATGGCCACCCTGCTGGTGTTCGAACGCACCGGCGACATGCCGTCGTTTCTCTGGTCAAGCCTGATCACCTTCATCGCCGGCCTGGCGCTGATCATCCCCGGCCGCCCCGAGCACGTGCACCTGCGCCCACGCGACATGTACCTGCTCACCGTCAGCAGTTGGCTGATCGTCTGCGTGTTCGCGGCGTTGCCGTTCCTGTTGACTCAGCACATCAGCTATACCAACGCCTTTTTCGAGAGCATGTCGGGGATTACCGCCACCGGTGCGACGGTGTTGAGCGGGCTGGACACCATGTCTCCCGGCATTCTCATGTGGCGCTCGATGCTGCACTGGCTGGGTGGTATCGGCTTTATCGCGATGGCGGTGGCGATCTTGCCGTTGCTGCGCATTGGTGGCATGCGCCTGTTCCAGACCGAGTCTTCTGACCGCTCGGAGAAGGTCATGCCGCGCTCGCACATGGTCGCCAAGTCGATCGTGCTGGTGTACGTCGGCATTACCTTCCTAGGCAGCCTGGCGTTCTGGTGGGCGGGCATGAGCCTGTTCGACGCGATCAACCACGCCATGTCGGCGATCTCCACCGGCGGTTTTTCCACCTCGGACCTGTCGCTGGCCAAGTGGGACATCCCGGCCGTGCACTGGGTTGCGGTAGTGGTGATGATCTTCGGCAGCATGCCGTTCACGCTGTATGTGGCGACGCTGCGCGGCAATCGCCGAGCGCTGTTCAAGGATCAACAGGTGCAGGGCTTGCTGGGCCTGCTGGTGATCACCTGGCTGGTACTTGGCACCTGGTACTGGGCAACCACCGAACTGCACTGGCTGGATGCCCTGCGCCACGTCGCGCTGAACGTCACCTCGATCGTTACCACCACCGGTTTCGCCTTGGGCGACTACAGCCTGTGGGGCAACTTCTCGCTGATGCTGTTTTTCTATCTGGGCTTTATCGGTGGCTGCTCCGGCTCGACGGCCGGCGGGATCAAGATTTTCCGCTTTCAGGTTGCCTACATCCTGCTCAAGGCCAGCCTCAATCAGCTGATCCACCCGCGCGCGGTGATCAAGCAGAAGTACAACGGCCATCGCCTGGATGAAGAGATCGTCCGCTCGATTCTGACTTTCTCGTTCTTCTTCGCCATCACCATCTGCGTAATCGCCCTGCTGCTGTCGCTGCTGGGAGTGGACTGGATGACAGCGCTGACCGGCGCCGCGGGCACTGTGTCCGGCGTAGGCCCGGGCCTGGGCGAAGTGATTGGCCCAGCGGGCAACTACGCCACTTTACCGGATGCCGCCAAGTGGATCCTGGCGGGCGGCATGCTGCTCGGCCGGCTGGAAATCATCACCGTGCTGGTTCTATGTATGCCGGCGTTCTGGCGTCACTGACCGCCTCGGCGCCCAGCCGCGAGCGGTATTCGCTGGGGGTGGCGTCGAACCAACGGCGAAATGCCCGGTAGAAATTGCTCGGGTCGGAAAAGCCCAGCAAGTAGGCGGTTTCGAGCAGGGTCATGCCTGATTGGGCCAGGTACTGCTCGGCCAACTCGCGACGGGTGTCGTCGAGCAGCGTCTGGAAACTGGTGCCCTCCTCCTGCAAACGCCGCTGCAGGGTGCGCTGAGACATGTGCAGCGCCTGCGCCACGGTTTCGCGTTTGGGCTCGCCCTGGGGCAGGATCCGGCACAACACCTGACGCACCCGGTGGGTGACGCGGCTTTCCGAGAAGCGGGCCAGATATTCGCCGGCAAAGCGGTCATGCAACACCGCCATGGCTTCATTGGCGGTGGGCAATGGCGCTTCCATATCGGCCCGCTCGAACACCAACGCGTCGTGAGCAGCGCCAAATACCAGCGGCGAGTGAAAGGCTACCTTGTAAGGCTCGATGTCGTCAGGCTGTGGCCCTTGGATAAGCACGCGCCGCGGCTGGATCGGTCGCCCGCTCAACCATTTGCTCAGCGCCAGCGCGCACGCCAGCGAGGCTTCGGCACTGTGGCGGGTTGGCGGCAGGTGGTCGCCGTGCACGGTCAGCACCAGCGAGTAACCCTCGGGCCCGAGGCGGAAGCTCAGGTCCGAGCTTTCGGCGATGATCCGCTGGTAGCGCACCAGCCGTTCGAAGCCCTCGGCCAGGGTACGGCTGGACATCAACGCATAACCGACCACATGAAACGATGCCGGGCGCACCACCCGCGCCATGTTCAAGCCGATCGCCTGGTTACCCGACAGCTCGACCGCCAGTTGCCACAGGCGGGTCATCGAATCCTGCGGGAAGCGCGCGTCCGGGTCATCCAGCGCAGCGAAGTCCAGGCCGAGTTCCTTGAACATGGCCTGGCAGTCGAGGCCTTCCAGCTCGAGGGCCTTGACGATGCCGGATGCCCAGCTGGCGGATGTGGTTCTTTCACTCATAACCGGCTTCTTGTGCTGACCGCTCCTGCGGTGAATGCCAAGGATACTCAATTGGCGCTTATTGTCACTGGCCCGCTTTGCCTATGACTCTAGACTCTAATCAGGCTCCACGCCGTGTACCCACGCCATAAGCAGTTGCTCAGGGAGCGAAATAATGGACCGCACAGCGCAGTTTCGCAGTTTTGCCGAGTTCTACCCCTTCTACCTCGGCGAGCACAGCAACCCCACCTGCCGGCGGCTGCACTTCGTCGGCACCAGCCTGGTGATAGCACTGCTCGCCTACACCATTGCCAGCGGCAAATGGTTGTTGCTGTTGTTGATCCCGGTTGCCGGATATGGCTTTGCCTGGATCGGGCATTTTGTCTTCGAGAAGAATCGCCCGGCGACGTTCGATCATCCGTGGTACAGCCTGATCGGCGACTTCGCGATGTTCCGTGACGTCCTGCTGGGCAAGGTCAGCTTGTAAGGCGCCAGGGCTGCGTACACGCTGATGCGCGGCACGGGATGGGCGAATTGGCCACAGACAGCGCCCCCGCCTGCGCTTAAACTGGCTCGCACCTGTCATCAGCCATCGCTGCGCCACGCCTCGTACCTATCGCCAGCGGTCCGCACAGAGGACTCCCATGACACCCCGCACCGCCCTCGGCGCTCTGCACATCGGCGCGCTGCTGTTTGGCCTGACCGGTGTCTTCGGCAAGCTCGCTGTCTCGGCCAGCCCGGCCATCATTGTTTTTGGCCGTGCCGCCTTCGCCGTGCTGGCGCTGGGTCTGTTTGCCCAGTTCATGCGTCAGACCTGGCAGCCACTCAAAGGCGCTGATGTGCGCCGTCTGCTGTTTGGCGGCGTGTTGCTGGCCGGACATTGGGTAAGCTTTTTCATCGCGGTCAAGGTTGCCGGCGTGGCCATCGCCACCCTGGGCTTTGCCAGCTTCCCGGCGTTCACGGTGATCCTTGAAGGGCTGTTGTTTCGCGAGCGCATCCGTCGCAACGAGCTGATGCTGGTCGTGCTGGTGAGCATCGGCCTGATCCTCGTCACGCCCGCCTTCGACCTGGCCAGCGAGGCCACCAGTGGCCTGCTCTGGGCATTGTTTTCGGGGCTACTGTTCTCGCTGCTGTCGCTGACGAACCGCGCGGGTGGCGCGCGCTTGCCGGCGGCGCAGGCAGCGCTCTGGCAGAATCTGGTGGTAGCGCTGTGCCTGGTGCCGTTCGCAGCGCCGGGTCTGGCCGACGTTCGCGCTGTCGACTGGCTCTGGATCAGCCTGCTTGGGGTGTTCTGTACCGGCATCGCGCACAGCCTGTTCGTCGCTGCGCTGGCGGTGATCAAGGCGCGCACCGCCGCCGTGGTGTTCGGCATGGAGCCGGTCTATGGCATCGCCGTGGCCTGGGCGTTATTCGCCGAGCGGCCTTCGCTGACCATGCTCGCCGGCGGCGCCTTGATCGTGCTGGCGATCATCCTCTCCAGCCGCCTGGCCAGCGAGCCGGCCAGCGCCGCCAAGCCTGCAACCCAGGGCAGCTGATCAACGATCGTTGTGGCCGAGGTCGCGCTGCGGGTCGATCTGGTCGCGTACGCGCTGTTTGAGCTGCTTGGCCTCGGGGAAGCCGCCATCCGCCTTGCGCTCCCAGATCTGCACACCGTTGCAGGTGACCCGGAACACGCCACCGGTGCCTGGCTCCAGCGCGACCCGGGCCAGATCGTCGGCAAAGGTGCTGAGCAGCTCCTGCGCCAGCCAGGCGGCGCGCAGCAGCCATTGGCACTGAGTGCAATAATTGATGACTATTTCGGGCTTGCTCGCAGACATGATCAGCTATCTCCAGAGTGTTGGCCGCTTATACTAGCGGCCTTTCCCTCTGCTTTGAGACTGGACGATGCACCGCTTGCTGTTGTGCCTGATGCTGCTGCTTACCTGTTTGCCGACCACAGCTGCCGAAAACACCCGGCCCAAGGTCGGCCTGGTGCTGTCTGGCGGCGCAGCCAGGGGCCTGGCGCACATCGGCGTGCTCAAGGCGCTGGAAGAGCAAGGCGTGCGCGTCGATGCCATTGCCGGCACCAGCATGGGGGCGGTCATTGGCGGCCTGTATGCCTCGGGCTACAGCGTCGAAGAGCTGGAAAAACTCGCCACCACACTCGACTGGCAGCAGGCGCTGTCCGATGCGCCACCGCGCAAAGACGTGCCGTTCCGGCGCAAGCAGGATGATCGCGATTTTCTGGTCAAGCAGAAGCTGAGCTTTCGCGACGACGGCAGCCTGGGCCTGCCGCTGGGGGTGATCCAGGGTCAGAACCTCGCCCTGCTGCTGGAAAGCAAATTGGCCCACACCGCTGATACCCGCGACTTCGACAAACTGCCGATCCCCTTCCGCGCCGTCGCAACCGACATCGCCAGTGGCGAAAAAGTGGTGTTCCGCCGTGGCCACCTGCCGCAGGTGATCCGCGCCAGCATGTCGATCCCGGCGGTGTTCGCCCCAGTCGAGATGGATGGGCGCTTGCTGGTCGACGGCGGCATGGTCGACAACATCCCGCTGGATGTCGCCCGCGAGATGGGCGTCGATCTGGCCATTGTGGTCGACATCGGTACTCCGTTGCGCGACCGCAAGCAACTGAACACGGTAGTGGATGTGCTCAACCAGTCGATCACCCTGATGACCCGGCGAAACTCCGAAGAGCAACTGGCCAACCTGCACCGCGATGACATCCTGATTCAGCCGCCCTTGGCGGCATTCGGCGTCACTGACTTCGGCCGCACCGCCGAGATGATCGAGGCCGGCTACCGCGCCACCCGTGCTCTTGATGCCCGGCTGGCTACACTGCGCCAGGCTGAGGGCGATACTCAGCTCGCCATCGCCCGCTCGCCGCGCCAGCGCACCCCGGTGATTACCGCAATCAAGGTCGAGAATGATTCGAAGGTCAGCGACGACGTGATCCGCTACTACGTTCGCCAGCCGATTGGCGAGCCACTGGAGCTGGAGCGTCTGCAGACCGACATGGGTACCCTGTATGGCCTGGATTACTTTGACGGTGTGCAGTACCGCGTGGTGCACAAGGGCGACGACAACACCCTGGTGATCAAGGCCAGCGGCAAACGCGGCGGTACCGACTACCTACGCCTGGGCCTCAACCTGTCGGACGACATGCGCGGCGACAGCGCCTTCAACCTCGGCGCCAGCTACCGCATCAATGGCATCAATCGGCTGGGCGGTGAATGGCTGACGCGGGCGCAGATCGGCGATCAGCAAGAGCTATACAGCGAGTTCTATCAGCCGCTGGACATCGGTTCGCGGTATTTCGTCGCGCCGTATCTGGATCTGGGTTCACAGAACATCGAAGCGACACTGGAAAATGACCCGATCGCCGAATACCGCTTGCAACGCTATGGTTTCGGCATCAACCTCGGCCGCCAGATCGGTACCTATGGCGAGGTGCGTGCAGGCGTGGGCAAGGCCTGGGGCAACGCCGACGTTCGCATTGGTGATCAGGACCTGCCCTCGGTCAGCTTCAACGAAGGTTTCTACGAGCTCAAGTACTCGTTCGATACGCTGGACAACGTGTACTTCCCGCACAGTGGCGAAGACATCGGCCTGACTCTGCGCAACTACGACAAGTCGCTGGATTCGGACAGCAACTATCGTCAGTGGGAGCTGAACGTGGACAAGGCACTCAGCAGCGGCGCCGACACGCTGGTGCTTGGCGGGCGCTACGGACGCACGCTGAACGACGCCGACGTGGTCACTTCGAGCTTCGTGCTCGGTGGCGCCCGGCAGCTGTCGGGCTTCCGTCAGGATTCGGTGTCGGGGCAGAACATCAGCCTGATGCGGATGTTCTATTACCGGCGCCTGACGCCACGCGCCTACCTGCCGCTGGACTTCCCGCTGTACATCGGCGGCTCGCTCGAACGCGGCCGGGCCTGGAACAACGACAATGACTTCGACAGTGGCTACATCAACGCCGCGAGCATATTTTTAGGGTTGGAGACGCCGCTAGGGCCGTTGAACCTCAGTTATGGGGCCAACAGCGAGCAGCAGAAAGCGGTATATCTCAATCTGGGCCACACGTTCTGATTGAACGCGCCCGGGGCTGCCTCTGCATGGCAGCCCTGGCGTCGCCTCAGGATTTTTCCAGGTTGCCGAGAATCTTTGCGTGGACCCGCATGCAGATATCCAGGTCAGCCTCGTCTACCCCGCTGAACAGTTCGGTACGCAGCTGGTTGGCGATGGTTTCGATTTGCTCAATCAGCGGCTTGGCGGGTGGGCAGAGCAGAATCTTTTTGGCACGACGATCTTCCAGCACCGCCTGGCGGCGCACCAGACCCTGGGTTTCCAGGCTGTCGAGCAGGCGCGCCAGCGTTGGGCCTTCAACGCCCACGCTCTGCGCCAGTTCACGCTGGGTCGGAGCTTCGGCGAAGCGAGCGAGGTGCAACAGCACCAACCAGCGAGCCTGAGACAGATTCAGCCCGGCCAGTCGGCGATCCAGTTCAGCGCGCCAGCCCCGGGACATCTGGGCCAGTTGCATGCCAAAGCGGTGTTGATTGTCGGTAAGCGGCATAAACAACTCGATGGATAGAACTAATTATTAGCCAGCTAATCATGGCCTTGCGCTCCAGGCAAGGCTGGGCGTCACGGAAATGTCCGATAATCATCAAAAAATATGACAAGGATCAGCCAGATGCCGCGCTCAGCGGCATCGCGCCTGGTTACAGCTCAAACTCTGCCGCCAGCGCAGCGCGGATGCAATACAGCACACCCTCCGGTACGCGCTGGGCGAATTGCGCTGCGATCTCCGCCACCGGCGGTAGCTCGCCTTCGCCATCAAGGAAGGCATCCTGCACTTCCATCATCAGGTCTTCGGGCAAGTCCAGCGCCTGGTCCAGGCTCAGTTCCTGACGGCCGAGCGCCTCGGCCAACAGGCTGTAGACATTCTTTTCGCTGCAATTGAGCTGGCCGGCAATCTGCATCGGCGTCATGCCCGCCCGCGCCAGGCTTACCAGTTCGTGGCGCAGGTCAAGCACCACCTTTGGCGCCTGCGTGCTCTCGCCGCCGTTGAGCACCTCGAGAAACGCCTGGCCATAGCGCTCCAGTTTGCGCGCGCCGACACCACTGACCTGACCCATGTCGGCAAGGCTTGCAGGCTGACTGCGGAGCATTTCCAGCAACGTCGAATCGGGGAAGATGACGTAAGGCGGTACGCTGTGCTCTTCAGCCAGCTTGCGCCGCAGGGTGCGCAAGGCTTCCCACATCTCGCGCTCTTCGCCACGCACCAACTGGCTGGCCGGGCTGCCACCGCTGGAGCTCTTGGCACTGGTCTGTGGTTTGAGGTCGCGACGCAGCTGCAGGTTGACCTCGCCACGCAGCAATGGCCGGCAGCTGTCGGACAGGCGCAGGCCGCCGTAGCCCTCGAGGTCGATATCGACCAGGCCACGCGCGACCAGTTGGCGGAACAGCGAGCGCCACTCATGTTCACTCAGGGACTTACCGACGCCGTAGACCGAGAGCTTCTCGTGACCAAAGCTGCGGATCTTCTCGTTGTCCTTGCCCAGCAGCACATCGACCAGATGACCAACGCCGTAGCGCTGACCGGTACGAAACACCGCCGACAGGGCCTGACGCGCAGGCTCGGTTGCGTCCCAGGTCTGCACCTTGTCGACGCAGTTGTCACAGTGACCGCAGGGCTGTTCGAGGACTTCGTCGAAGTAGGCCAGCAGCGACTGTCGGCGGCAGCGGGTTTCTTCACACAGGGCCAGCATGGCGTCGAGCTTGTGCTGCTCGACCCGCTTGTGACGTTCGTCACCTTCGGAGTTCTGCAACATCTGCTTGAGCATGACCATGTCTTGCAGGCCGTAGGCCATCCAGGCGTCGGCGGGCAAGCCGTCACGACCGGCACGACCAGTCTCCTGGTAATACGCCTCGAGCGACTTGGGCAAGTCGAGGTGGGCAACGAAGCGCACGTTGGGCTTGTCGATGCCCATGCCAAATGCAATGGTCGCAACCATGATCAGGCCTTCCTCGTTGAGGAAGCGGCGCTGGTTGCTGGCACGGGTGTCGGCGGCCAGGCCGGCATGGTAGGACAGTGCAGGAAAGCCCTGTTCGCAGAGAAACGCTGCGGTCTCGTCAACCTTTTTGCGTGACAGGCAGTAGACGATCCCGGCGTTGCCGCGGCGCTCGCCAAGAAACGCCATCAGCTGTTTGCGCGGCGCTTCCTTGGGCACGATGCGGTAAAAGATATTCGGTCGGTCGAAGCTCGACAGAAAGCGCTCGGCGCCCTGCAGGTGCAGACGCTGGACGATCTCTTCGCGGGTGCGCATGTCGGCGGTGGCGGTCAGGGCGATGCGTGGCACATGCGGAAACTGTTCGGCCAGTTGGCCCAATTGCAGGTACTCAGGCCGGAAGTCATGGCCCCACTGCGACACGCAGTGCGCTTCGTCGATGGCGAACAGCGATACGTCGAGGCCCTGCAGGAACTCGAGCATGCGTGGTTGCACCAAGCGCTCAGGCGCGAGGTAGAGCATCTTCACCTCGCCGCGGCGCAAGCGCCCGGCCAGCTCGCGTTGCTGCTCGGCACTCAGGGTCGAATTCAGGGCTGCCGCGGCCACGCCGAGTTCGTCGAGGGTGGCAACCTGGTCGTCCATCAAGGCGATCAGTGGCGATACCACCACAGTCAAGCCGGGCCGCAACAAGCCAGGGACCTGGAAGCACAGCGACTTGCCGCCGCCGGTAGGCATCAGTACCAAGGCATCGCCGCCATTGGCCACACATTCGATGATCGCTGCCTGGCGCCCCCGGAAACTGTCGTAGCCGAAGATGTCCTTGAGGACGCGCTGAGCCTGTTCGAGCATTGCAAACTCCGAAATCGCCGTATCATTCCCGAACACAGGCTGGACGATAAACTCGTCCGGCACACGCGCGAATGCGTAAGCAGCTTTTGCCAAGGGCCGCACAAACACTGTGCCCGGCTGAAAACCGCGGATTATACCCCAGCGACGAGTGCTAAAGGACGCTACGGTGACAGACGTTCCCTTTGCCCCGTGATCGCAGCAAGGTGCTAGAATTCGTTATCGTTTATTCTTCAAGGTAGCCCCGTAATGTCCTTCGCCGAGCAACTGACCCGCCTGCAAGTCTTCCTCGATGCCGACGAGCTGCACGAAGAAGCGCTGGATTACGTCGCCGCCCACGGCTACCTGACCGCGCTTTCGATCACTTCCGAGGCCGTTCCTGACCGCGAATGGATCGACGCGCTGTTTGCCGAAGAGCCCAAGTACAGCAGCGACGCGCAGCGGGTCGAAATCGAAGCCACGCTGGTCGCCCTCAAGGCCCACATCAGCCGTCAACTGGCCAGTGACGAAGAGTTCGAGCTGCCGTGCGACCTCGACCTGGGTGAAGACCCGGACGACTCCGATCTGCGCGGCTGGTGCATCGGCTTCATGGAAGGCGTGTTCCTGCGTGAAGAAGCCTGGTTCGAGAACGCCGAAGAAGAAGTCAGCGAAATGCTGCTGCCGATCATGGTCGGTTCGGGTCTGTTCGATGAGCAGCCAGAGTTTGAAGACATTGCCAAGGACGCCAACCTGCAGGACGACATGATCGTGCAGATTCCGGAAGCCCTGACCGCGCTGTACCTGCTGCTGCACGCTCCGGAAGAAAAGCCAGCCCTGCTCAAGCCGCGCCATCACTGACAGCTGTCATGCGCTACCTGTTGCTGGCCGCTGGCTGGCTCAGCGTTGCGCTGGGGGTATTGGGGATTTTCCTGCCGGTATTGCCAACCACCCCCTTTCTGCTGCTGGCGGCCGCCTGCTTCGCCCGCAGCTCGCCGCGCTTCCACGCCTGGCTGGTCAATCACCCGCAGTTGGGACCGTGGATTCGCGACTACCTCGGTGGTGAGGGGATCCCGCTCAAAGGCAAGGTCTACGCCATTGGCCTGATGTGGGCCAGTATCGGGTTGTCCTGCTATCTGGTGCCACTCTTTTGGGCAAGACTGTTCATGCTCACCAGCGCAGTGCTGGTGAGCCTGTACATTCTCAAGCAGAAGACCCTGCGCCGCAGTTGAGCCCGTCCTCCAGGGCACTGCCAGGCCGGCACTCACCTACCTTGCGAACTATGAGATATCGTTGATCCAATTGAGATAGCCGGGGCTGCTGCGCAGCCCTTTCGCGACACAAGGCCGCTCCTACAGGGTCCGCGCATGACTGACTAGCGCGGTCCCTGTAGGAGCGGCCTTGTGTCGCGAAAGGGCCGCAAAGCGGCCCCAGCGGGCTCAAGATGAGTCAAACAACCTTAGACGGTATCCACCTTCAACGAATGATCGTTGAGCATGCCGTTGATGATGGTTGCAGTGTCATGCCCGGATGCAATCAGACCACCCGCCCCCGCCGTTACGCCATAGTGCTGGGCAAGGTCGACGCCGGCCAGGTCGATGGTCTGACTCGGCGCCGCACCGGCCACGCTGCTGACTTCGATGGTCGACACCACCGTACCTCCCGCTGCGCTGACCTTGAAGTGCAGGAAGTCATCCAGTGAAGCCGCCGCGCCAGCATCGGCCTGAAGCAATTGCGACAGGTCAAGATGATCAGCGCCTGGCGTGAAGTCAGTCACAGTGTCGTGGCCGGTGTCACCCTTCTGCCAGACGAAGGTGTCATTGCCGCCGCCCCCGGTCAGCAGGTCATCACCCCGACCGCCAATCAGCACGTTGTCATTGGCGTTGCCAATCAAGGTGTCGTGGTAGTCCGAGCCGATCAGGTTGTCGATCCTGACCAGGGTGTCCAGCCCACCGCCGCGGGTATCCTGCTGGCCCACCAGGTTGAGGTCGACCACTACGCCTGCCTTGGCTGTGGCATAGCTGACGGTATCAATACCGTGACCGCCTTCGAGCAGGTCATTGCCTGGGCTGCTTACCAGCACCGCCTCGCCTTTGCCATCCTCCACCGCCAACAACGTATCGGCGGTCAGCGCGCTGCCAGTGCTGTCTGCGTGGTAGACGATGTCTGCAGTGCCAGTTGCCGGGTCGCTGCCAACTGTTTGGCCGCCAGGGTGGCTCTGGCCTTGGACATTGCTCGAATCGATCAGCAGGCTGAGCTTGAAGCTGTCCTGCGCCGGGGCAGTGCTGTCGGTCGTGCTGGTCAGCTGGATGCTGTACAGGCCATCGTGGCTGGCGGTGAAGCTGCCGCCGTCCGCCACAGGGTGATAGCTGCCAGCTGCGCCTTTCCATTCCATGAGCAAGTTGCCCGGCGCGCGATCGTGGTCGAGGGTGAGCGTCTCACCCTTGCGCAGGGCCACCGTGTACACGTCCTGCTCGCCGGCGTGGCTGCTGCCCATCTGCGCCAGATAGCCGGCCACCACCAGCGCGGAGGTCATGGCGCCGCTGTTGGCAGCGAACGCGCTGCGAGCAAGCTCCTTGAGCGAGCCGGTGGCTTTGTGTTCGTCAACGTCGAACCGGATCGGCGCTGCTTTGTCAGTGGCCGCCGAGCGAGCGCCAACAACTCCATCAACGCAGCCCGCCTGGCTGGCGTCCTGGACGTTGAAGGTCACCGTCGTAGTGCTTTCATCACCGTCGGCGTCACGGATGGTGTAGACGAAGGTGTCGGTAGCTCCAGCCGGTGACACGCTGTTGGGGTTGGCGTGATAAACGCCATTACCGTTGGCATCCAGCGTTGCGTAACCATAAGCGCCTTGCACCTCTGTGCCGAGTTGGCCCACAGCAGAAGTCGAGGTGTCGCTGCCGGCGCGGATCCCGATCACATACTGGCCAGCGGCAGAGACGTCGGCGCCGATCACGTCATTCCACAGCAGGTTGCCCGTCACGCTGCTGCCTTCGACCACATTGGCGAAGTCGCAGTGGGCTTGGGGCACGTCATCGACAATGCTGACGACGATGTTGCTGGTGGTGGTGTTGCCGAGCGAGTCCTTGACCTGATAGGTGAAGGTTTCGGTGACGATATTGGGGCCATCGTTCTGTTGTGGCGAAGTGCTGGCAGGCGAAGTCAGGGTATAGGTGTAAGAGCCATCGCCGTTGACCTGGATCTGGCCGAAATGGCCCTCGGAATTGCCGACCAGGCTGTAGGTGAGGATGCCTACGCCGCCGCTCACGGCGCCAACCAAAGTGCCGCTGGCTGTTTCAGCGGCCGATCCCGGCTGGCTGCCGAGCACAGCGCCCGGAGCCAGGTCGTGGCAATCCTTGTTCAGGTCCAGAGCGTTTTCGTAGACAGTGACGCCGTGATCCGGTGTCGCCACCATCTGGCAGTTGAGCACGTTGATACTGACCGTCGCGGTGCTCTGGTCACCGTCGGCATCACGGATGGTGTAGACGAAGGTATCCGTGGCGCCCTCTGGGGCATTGCTGTTGGGGTACGAGTGGTAAACCCCGTTACCTTCGGCATCGAGGGTGATGTAGCCGTAGGTGCCCTGGACATTGACGCCGAGTTGGCCAGAGGCAGGCGTCGAAGTATCGGACCCAGCGCGCACACCGACCACGTATTTGCCGTCAGCAGAAACATCCGCGCCGATCACATCATTGAGCAGTACGTTACCGCTGACCTGCCCACCCATTTCCACTCGGGCAACGTCGCAGTGCGCTTGGGGCACGTCGTCGACGATGCTGATGACGATGTTGCTGGTGGTGGTATTACCGAGCGAATCCTTGACCTGATAGGTAAAGGTCTCGGTGATGATGTTCGGCCCGTCGTTCTGATGGGTCGGCGAATTCGCCGGCGATGTCAGGGTGTAGGTGTAGGAGCCATCGGCGTTGACCTGGATCTGCCCGAATTGCCCTTCGGTGTTGCCAACCAGGCTGTAGGTCAAAGCCCCAACGCCGCCTGTGACCGAACCGACCAAGGTCCCACTGGCTGTTTCGCCGGTCGAGCCAGGTTGGCTGCCGGTGACGGTGCCGGGCGCGAGGTCGTTGCCGTCCTTGGTCAGGTCCAGAGCGTTTTCATGGACGGTGACATCGTGGTCTTGTGCAGCAACCATCTGGCAGTTGAGCACGTTGATGGTGACGGTCGTGGTGCTCTCATCGCCGTCAGCGTCGCGAATGGTATAGACGAAGGTATCCGTCGCGCCTGCTGGAGCATTGCTGTTCGGGTTGGAGTGATAAACGCCGTTTCCTTCAGCGTCCAAGGTGATGTAGCCATAAGTCCCTTGAACATTCACGCCGAGCTGCCCGGAGGCCGGGGTCGAAGTATCGGAACCGGCCCGCACGCCGACCACGTACTTGCCGTCGGCAGAAACATCCGCGCCGATCACATCATTGAGCAGTACATTGCCACTGACCTGCCCACCCATTTCCACACGAGCAACGTCGCAGTGCGCTTGGGGCACGTCATCGACGATGCTGATGACGATGTTGCTGGTGGTGGTATTACCGAGCGAATCCTTGACCTGATAGGTAAAGGTCTCGGTGATGATGTTCGGCCCGTCGTTCTGATGGGTCGGCGAATTCGCAGGCGAGGTCAGGGTGTAGGTGTAGGAGCCATCGGCGTTGACCTGAATCTGCCCGAATTGCCCTGCAGTGTTGCCAACCAGGCTGTAGGTCAAAGCGCCAACGCCGCCTGTGACCGAACCGACCAAGGTCCCACTGGCTGTTTCGCCGGTCGAGCCAGGTTGGCTGCCGGTGACGGTGCCGGGCGCGAGGTCGTTGCCGTCCTTGGTCATGTCCAAGGCGTTTTCATACACTGTAACGTCAGTATCCTGCCCGGCGATCATCTGGCAGTTGTTGACGTTGATGGTAATGGTCGTGGTGCTCTCATCGCCGTCAGCATCGCGGATGGTGTAGACAAACACATCGGTAGCACCAGCCGGTGCATTGCTGTTCGGGTAGGCGTGATAAACGCCGTTACCTTCGGCATCCAGCGTGATGTAGCCATAGGTGCCCTGGACATTGACGCCGAGTTGGCCAGAGGCAGGCATCGAAGTATCGGACCCAGCACGCACGCCGACCACGTACTTGCCGTCGGCAGACACATCCGCGCCAATCACGTCATTGAACAGTACGTTGCCGCTGACCTGCCCGCCCATTTCCACACGAGCAACATCGCAGTGCGCCTGTGGCACGTCATCGACGATGCTGATGACGATGTTGCTCGTGGTGGTATTACCGAGCGAATCCTTAACCTGATAGGTAAAGGTCTCGGTGATGATGTTCGGCCCGTCGTTCTGATGGGTCGGCGAATTCGCCGGCGAGGTCAGGGTGTAGGTGTAGGAGCCATCGGCGTTGACCTGAATCTGCCCGAATTGCCCTGCAGTGTTGCCAACCAGGCTGTAGGTTAAAGCCCCAACGCCGCCTGTGACCGAACCGACCAAGGTCCCACTGGCTGTTTCGCCGGACGAGCCAGGTTGGCTGCCGGTGACGGTGCCGGGCGCCAGGTCGTTGCCGTCCTTGGTCAGGTCCAGAGCGTTTTCATGGACGGTGACATCGTGGTCTTGTGCAGCAACCATCTGGCAGTTGAGCACGTTAATGGTGACGGTCGCGGTGCTCTCATCGCCGTCAGCGTCGCGAATGGTATAGACGAAGGTATCCGTCGCGCCTGCTGGAGCATTGCTGTTCGGGTACGAGTGGTAAACCCCGTTACCTTCGGCATCGAGGGTGATGTAGCCGTAAGTGCCCTGGACGTTGACGCCGAGTTGGCCAGAGGCAGGCGTCGAAGTATCGGACCCAGCACGCACGCCGACCACGTACTTGCCGTCGGCAGACACATCCGCGCCGATCACGTCGTTGAGCAGTACGTTACCGCTGACCTGCCCACCCATTTCCACTCGGGCAACGTCGCAATGCGCCTGTGGCACGTCATCGACGATGCTGATGACGATGTTGCTGGTGGTGGTATTACCGAGCGAATCCTTGACCTGATAGGTAAAGCTCTCGGTAATGATGTTCGGCCCGTCGTTCTGATGGGTCGGCGAATTCGCCGGCGAGGTAAGGGTGTAGGTGTAGGAGCCATCGGCGTTGACCTGAATCTGCCCGAATTGCCCTGCAGTGTTGCCCACCAGGCTGTAGGTCAAAGCCCCCACGCCGCCTGTGACCGAACCGACCAAGGTCCCACTGGCTGTTTCGCCGATTGAGCCAGGTTGGCTGCCGGTGACGGTGCCGGGCGCCAGGTCGTTGCCGTCCTTGGTCATGTCCAAGGCGTTTTCATACACTGTAACGTCAGTATCCTGCCCGGCGATCATCTGGCAGTTGTTGACGTTGATGGTAATGGTCGTGGTGCTCTGATCGCCGTCAGCATCGCGGATGGTGTAGACAAACACATCGGTAGCACCAGCCGGTGCATTGCTGTTCGGGTAGGCGTGATAAACGCCGTTACCTTCGGCATCCAGCGTGATGTAGCCATAGGTGCCCTGGACATTGACGCCCAACTGTCCAGAGGCCGGCGTGGAGGTATCGGAGCCGGCACGCACGCCAACTACATAGCGGCCATCGGCCAAGTCATCGGCGCCAATCACATCATTGGCCAGCACGTTGCCGCTGACCTGACCGCCTGCCTCGACTCTGGCGAAGTCGCAGTGAGCCTGCGGCACATCATCGACGATGGTTACATCGAGGCTGCCAGTGGCGGTACTGCCGTCGGTGTCCTTGGCAACGACCGTGAAGCTTTCCTGCAACCCATTGGTGCCGTTGCCATCCGGATGGGTTTCGTTGTCGAGCAAGGTGTAGGTGTAGCTGACCACCCCTGTCGTAGGGTTGTAGCCGGTGATGGTGAGGGTGTTGCCCAGCGCGGTAGTGATCGTCTGCGGGAAGCCTGCGGCTACGCCGCCACTGATTACGTTGATGCCGCCGACGCTCAAAGATTGCAGGCCATCCGCCGCAATCACCGTGAAGGTGCCGCCTTGTTGCAGGGCCGGGCCGTCAGCTGCGCTGCCATCGATCAGGTTTTTCTCGTAAACGGTGACCTCGCCTCCGCTCACGTCGAGGCCGCCAAGTGTTACCGGGTCATTGAGGTTGCTGATGTTCAGGGTCAGGGTCGCACTGCTGGTGTCACCGTCTGCGTCTTTGATGGTGTAGGTGAAGGTCTCGATACCATTGCCACCGCCGGTAAGGCCTTTGAAATCGGCATCGTCAACGTTGAGGGTGTAGGTGTAGGTGCCATCCGCAGCCAGCACCAGCGTGCCGTAGGTACCGGTGAAGGTGCCGGCAACCACCGGGCCACCCACGACCCGGTCAGCGCCTTGTACGTCATTGCTGAGGACATTGCCGCTGAGTTCCACCTGCTGTTCTGTGGCCGTTACCGCGTTGGTGTCATCCACCGCCTTGGGCACATCGTCGACAATGCTCACGTCAAGGTTGGCCGAGGCAGTGCTGCCATCGCTGTCCTGGGCTGTCACGACAAATGTTTCGCCCAGGCTGTTGTTGCCGTTGCCGGTGGCGTGGGCTTCATTGTCGAGCAGCGTGTAGCTGTAGCTCACCACGCCTGTGGCCGGGTTGTAGCCGGTGATGGTCAGTGTGTTGCCCAGCGCGGTCGTGATCGACTGTGGAAAACCGCCTGCTGCGCCGCCGCTGACTACCGTGATGCCGCCCACGCTCAGGCTCTGCAAGCCATCTGGCGCGGCAACGGTAAAGGTCCCGTTCTGCGTCAGCGCAGCGCCGTCTGGCGCGCTGCCATTGACCAGATTCTTTTCATAGACAATCAGCTCACCACCGGCGACATCCAGCCCGCCGATCGTCACTGGGTCGTTGAGATTGCTGATGTTCAGCGTCAGGGTCGCGCTGCTGGTATCGCCGTCGGCGTCTCTGATGGTGTAGGTAAAGCTCTCGGTGCCACTGCCGCCACCTTTGAGCCCTTTGAAATCAGGGTCATCGGCGTTGAGGGTATAGGTGTAGGTACCGTCCGCAGCCAGCACCAATGTGCCGTAGGTGCCGCTGAAGGTACCGGCAATCACCGGCCCGCCGACGACCCGGTCGGCGCCCTGCACATCGTTGTTGAGTACGTTGCCGGTCAACTCAAGCTGCTGCTCGGTCGCTGTCACTGCGTTGCTGTCATTCACCGCTTTGGGCACATCGTCACGAATGATCACGTCGAGGCTGCCGCTGGCTACATCGCCATCGCTGTCGCTGACCTGCACCGGGAACTGCTCGCCGATCACATTGCTGCCGCCACCGTTGGCGTGCTGCTCAGTGCCGTTAAGGGTGTAGCTGTAATTGACCACGCCGGTCGCCGGGTTGTAGCCAGTAATGGTCAGGGTGTTGCCAAGGGCGGTGGTGATGGATTGGCCAATACCGGTAACCACCCCGCCGGTGACTACGTTGATGCCACCTACGCTGAGATTGAACACGCCGTCGGCGGCGATAACGGTGAACGAGCCTTGCTGGGTCAGCGCCGCCGGGTTGCTGTTGGAGCCGTCGGGCAGGTTGGCCTCGTCGAGGATCAGTTCGCCGGGGCTGACATCAAGGCCTTGCAGGGTGACCGGGTTGTCTGGCGGATTCACCGGAGGTGGGGACGCGGGCGGCAGCACATCGTCGGAACTGGTCGGATCGAGGTCACCAATGTAGCCATTCACCAACAGCGGTACACCATTGAAGCCCGCAGTCGGGAAGCCAACCGTAGGGTCTACCCGATCGGCAACTTCAGTCAGCATGACAAAGCTGTGGCCGCCGCCCAAAGCGCCCGGGGCACCTCCATTGGGCCCAGCCGCCGTAGCCTCGGCCTCCTCACTAGGGTCGGCACCCGCAGCGATGGCTTGTTGCAAGCGCTCGACATCGGTCAGTTGCGCCTGGCTGGGGGCGACGTCGTCGGTCTGCACATGGGCGGCCTGATTAGCCAGCAGCTCTGGCGACATCTGCAGGCTGCTGTCGCGGCCCAGGGTCAGCTCTGCGCCGTTGTCCAGGCGCACCGCAATGGCTCCGGCGTTACCGGTTTCGAGTTGTTCGCCAGCATAGAGTCGGTCGCCTTCGACCAACAGGCGGCGGCTGCCGTCGCTGTCAACCGCGAAAACCTGGCCGACCACCTTGCTGACCACTCCGATAAATTTAGCCATGCCCTACGTCTCCCCTGCCGAACGGATCCTGCAGCTTGAATGCAGCAAAAACACAGTGGCGCCAGGCCGAATAAAGGCGTCAATCAAACGCCAAAAGTCAGCAAACAGCTCTACACTGCGCAGGCCAAGCCGATAGAGATGATGGAATTTTGCTACTACAGAGTGACAATTAATTGTCGCCAAATTCCGACACGGCCCGTTTTCACTGAGTTCTTAGCTGCAAAAGTTCTGGAACTTGTTGCAATGACCTAAAACCGCTGACTACAGCTTGATTTATAGGCCCGTTGAGTAGAACAATGTCGCGGATTCTTTAGACCGCATAAGTTTTTTTTCGCATAGACCTTATGAACAAATCTTCTTAGCTCGCGCGTTAAATGTTCTTAGCTCTGTTGTTACAAACTTGAAACGGTCTACCTCATAATAATCGTCATTTTTTTGGCGAATGCTGGACACTTTTAGAGACAATGGAGATGTACCCCATGCGCGTTCTTACCCCCATCACCAGTGCAATCCTGTTGGCCATGGCGAGTGCCAACATTCAGGCGATGTCGATCACCGAAGCCGTTCAGAACGCCGTGGATCATCACCCGCAAATCAGTTCCTATCGCAACAGCCGGTTGTCTGCCGACGAAGATGTGAAATTCGCCCGTGGCGGGTTCTACCCAAGCGTCGATCTGGTTGCAGGTTACGGTCGCCAGCGCTCCGACAACCTCAACACCCGTGGTCTGAACGCTGACGGCACGCGCAACCACAACAAAGAAACCATGAACTACACCCAGTCCGAGCTGCGTCTGCGCCAGATGCTGTTCGACGGTTTCAACACTTCCAACGAAGTCGGCCGTACCGAAGCGGTTTCCAACTCGCGTGCCTACTACACTCAGGCAATCGCCCAGGACGTCGCCCTGCGTACCATCGAGGTCTACCTCGAAGTGCTCAAGCGTCGCGAACTGGTGACCCTGGCCAAGAACAACATGCAAGCGCACCTGCGCGTCAACGACCAGATCGGCCTGCGCACCGAGCGCGGTGTCGGCAGCAGTGCTGACCTCGATCAGTCGCGCGCACGTCGTGCCCTGGCTGAAAACAACCTGGACACCGCCGAAGTCGATCTGGCTGACGCCGAAGCCAACTTCTACAGCGTGGTCGGGCTGATGCCGGACGAGCTGGAAACCCCTTCGACCATCAAGGTGGAAATGCCGAGCACGCTGGAAGACGCACGCCGCGGCATGCAGGAAAACAACCCGTACCTGCGTTCGGCTCAGGCCGATGTGAATGCCGCCGAGAAGCAGTACGAAGTCGCCAAGTCGACCTTCTACCCGCGTCTGGACGCCATCTTGGCCACCGGCGCCAACAACAACCTGGGTGGCGAGCGCGGCCACAGCAACAACGATTGGCAGGCAGGCGTCGAGCTGAACTACAACCTGTTCCGCGGCGGCAGCGACAAGGCTCGCCTGCAGTCGGACTCGCACAAGATCAACCAGGCGCTGGACATCCGCAACAACGCCCTGCGCGAACTCAACGAGAACCTGAGCCTGTCGTGGAACGCCATGAACAACGCGCGCAAGCAGACGCCGACCGCGCGCGAATACGCTGAAACCACCCAGCGCGTGCGTGCCGCCTATCAGGATCAGTTCGGTCTTGGTCAGCGTACCCTGCTCGACGTACTCGACAGTGAGAACGAGCTGTACAACGCCAACCGCCGTTACACCGAAGTGCGTTACACCGAGGAATACTCGATGTACCGAGTACTTTCGACCATGGGTGAATTGCTCAGCAAACAGCGTATTGCGCTGCCGGCAGAAGCCATCGCCAAGACTGAAGTACGCAGCGAAGCGAAGTTGCCCGAAATGCGTTGACCGTTATCGAGCAACGTTTCGGATGTAGCCGTACACCCTCCATTGCGGCAGGAGTAGGCCATCGTGACCAGTATGCAAAATGCCCAGCCCCGGCTGGACGTTGACGATCCGTTGCTCGATGGCCTGTTGATTCTGTGCAAACTGCACGGCTGCCCCGCCAGCCGTGCCAGCTTGTGCAGCGGCCTACCGTTGGCCAGCCAGCGGCTGGGGCCCGAGTTATTGCCCAGAGCCGCAGCCCGCGCAGGCCTGCAAGCGCGGATTCTCAAGCGTGAGCTGGGCGCAATTTCCACACTCAACCTTCCTGTATTGCTGCTGCTCAAAGACGGCCGCTGTGCTGTTCTACAGCGCTTTGGCGAAGACGGCCGCGCGTTGATCCTGCCGTCCGAGGCCGAAGGCGGCGAGCAATGGGTCGAGTGCGAGGCGCTGGAACAGGCCTACGCCGGCCATGCCCTGTTTGCCCGCCCGCGGCACACTCTGGAAAACCTGCGCACCCCGCTGATGCCGAGGGTCGATGCCTGGTTTCGCGACACCTTGCGCCATTCCCGCTGGCTGTACAGCGATGCCTTGCTGGCCAGCCTGCTGATCAACCTGCTGGGCCTGATGGTGCCGCTGTTCGTCATGCAGACCTACGACCGGGTGGTGCCCAACCAGGCAGTCTCGACTTTGTGGGTGCTGGTGGCAGGGTTGTTCATCGGCACCGCCTTTGAAATGGTTCTGCGCATGGTCCGCGCGCACCTGCTGGACCAGGCCGGCAAGAAGACCGACCTGATCCTTTCGGCAACCCTGTTCGAACGCATCACCGGCATGTCGATGAAGGCGCGCCCGGCCACCATCGGCGGCTTCGCCCAGAGCATTCATGACTTCCAGGGGCTGCGCGAGTTTCTCACGGCGGTGACCTTGACCAGCATCATCGACCTGCCATTCGTGGCGTTGATGCTGGTGGTGGTTGGCCTGCTGGGCGGCTGGCTGGTGGTGATCCCGCTGATTGCCTTCCCGCTGGCAGTTGGTTTTGCCTTGATCATCCAGATCCGCCTGCGCGACACCGTGGAAAAAAGCCTGAGCCTGGGAGCAGTGCGCCAGGCCCTGTTGATCGAAACGCTGGGTGGGCTGGAAACGCTCAAGGCCAACGGCGCTGAAAGTGAGCGCCAGTACCATTGGGAGCAGACCAACGGCGCGATTGCCCGGCTCGATGCGCACGCACGCAACCTGTCTTCGCTGGCCAGCAACGGTACGCTGTTCATCCAACAGTTCTGCGGCATGGCAACGATCGTTGCCGGGGTCTACAGCATCATCGCCGGCAACCTCAGTGTCGGCGCACTGGTGGCTACCTACATGCTCGGCAGCCGCGTCCTGGCACCACTGGGCCAGATCGCGGGGCTGATCACCCGCTATCAGCAAGCGCAGCTGACCATGCGCAGCACCGATGCGCTGATGGCCTTGCCGCAAGAGCGCCAGGCCGAGCAACAGGCGCTGGAGCACACCAGCCTCAAGGGCGGCGTGGCCGTCAGCCATGTCAGCTTCCGCTACCCTGGCCAGACGGCTGCGGCGCTGAATGACGTCAACCTGACCCTGCAGCCCGGCGAGCGCATCGGTATCGTCGGCCGCAGCGGTTCGGGCAAAAGCACCTTGGGTCGGTTGCTGATGGGCTTCTATCATCCCGATGAAGGCCAGGTGTTGCTGGACAACCTCGACCTGCGCCAGCTGGACATCGCCGACCTGCGCAGCCAGATCGGCTACGTCGCCCACGACCTGCCGCTGCTGGCTGGCAGCCTGCGCGACAACCTCACCCTGGGGGCCCGCCACGTCAGCGACGCACGCATGCTCGAGGTGGCCGAACTGACCGGCGTGACCGAACTGGCGCGCCAGCATCCGCAGGGTTTCGACCGCCCGGTGGGTGAACGCGGCCAGCTGCTCTCGGGCGGCCAGCGCCAGGCCGTGCTGCTGGCCAGGGCGCTGCTGCTGGAGCCGCCGATCCTGATCCTCGACGAGCCCACCAGCCACATGGACAACAGCAGCGAAGAGCAACTGCGCCAGCGCCTGCTCGACTGGGTGCCGGGCAAGACCGTACTGCTGGTCACGCATCGGACCTCGATGCTGAGCCTGGTCGACCGCCTGCTGGTGCTGGACAACGGCAAGATCGTTGCCGACGGGCCGAAGGATGCAGTCATCGATGCGCTGCGCAAAGGGCGCATTGGCGCCGCGCTGTAGACGCTTTTGAGGAGTAGTCCGATGGCCTTCTTGCGCAGTTATTTCCAAGGTGCCGGCAACACTGCCGAGCGCGACTACATGCCCGAACTGGCCGGCGCCACGCTGCAGGACTCGCCGCGCCTGTCGCGCCTGACGGTATGGCTGGCGGCGGCGCTGCTGCTGGTTGCGCTGGCCTGGGCGAGCCTGGCGGTGCTCGATGAGGTGACTGTCGGTGAGGGCAAGGCGATCCCCTCGGGCAAGGTCCAGGTGGTACAGAACCTTGAGGGCGGCATCGTCACCGAGATTTTCGTGCGTGAAGGCCAGATGGTCGCCAAGGGGGCAACCCTGCTGCGCCTTGACGACACCCGCTTTCTGTCCAACAAGGGCGAAAGCGAGGTCGACCGCTACGCACTGACGGCGCAGGTCGAACGGCTCTCGGCGGAGGCTGAAGGGCGTCCGTTCACCGTACCGGAAGAGATTCGCAGCAAGGCGCCACAGGTGGCCGAGGACGAGCTGGCGCTGTATCAGTCCCGGCAACGGCGGCTGACCAGCGAGAAGCAGACGCTCAACGAACAACTGCGGCAGAAGACCCAGGAACTGGCCGAGTTCCGCTCCAAGGTCGATCAGTACCGTTCGGCGTTGGGCTTGCTCCAGCAAGAACTGAACATGTCTTCGCCATTGGTAGGCACCGGAGCGATTTCGCCGGTGGAAATTTTGCGTTTGAAGCAGCGCACGGTCGAAGCCCGCGGTCAGCTCAACGCAACCAGCCTGGCCATTCCGCGGGCAGATGCGGCAGTGGCAGAAATCAAGAGCAAGATCCAGGAAGCCGATGCCACCTTCCGCTCGGAGGCGGCCAAGGAACTCAACGACAAGCGCACTGACCTGTCCAAGATCAGCGCTACCAGCATCGCCATCGACGACCGGGTCAAGCGCACCACGGTGGTGTCACCGGTGCGTGGCATCATCAAGCAGCTCAAGGTCAACACCATCGGCGGCGTGGTCCAGCCGGGCAGCGACCTGGTCGAGATCGTGCCAATCGAGGACAACCTGCTGATCGAAGCCAAGGTGCGCCCGCAGGACGTCGCCTTCCTGCACCCGGGGCAGACCGCGATGGTCAAGTTCAGCGCCTATGACTACACCATCTATGGTGGGCTGAAGGCCAAGCTGGAGCTGATTGGCGCCGATACCGTGACCGATGACAAGGGCAACGCGTTCTACCTGATCCAAGTGCGCACCGACAAGAATCACCTGGGCGGCGACAACAAGCCATTGCTGATCATTCCAGGGATGGTCGCCACGGTGGATATCATCACCGGGCAGAAAAGCGTGCTCGACTACTTGCTCAAACCGGTGCTCAAGGCCCGCACCGAGGCCATGCGCGAACGTTGATTCAGCAACCGTGGTTGCGCTCGAAGGTGTCGCGCCCCATGGCGCGGATCTGGCCTTCGATCAAAGCGTCGAACGGGCGCAGTAGCTCGTCGAAACACCGCGGCTGCTCCAGCGCGTTGAGCGCCTGCACCACGGCTTCGATGGTGGCCAGGGCGCCCTCCTCCGGCGCCTTGCGCAGGCGATAGCGCGAGGCTGTCACCTGCGCCAGGGTCACCCGTGGCAGCGCTGCCAGCAGCGGATTCAGGTACAACAGCTTGCGCGCCTTGCGCCAGGTGCCATCCGGCACGATCAATAGCAACGGCTGCTCATCAGGTGACGCATACGCGGTCAGTGCCTGCGCCTCGTCACCGGGAAACAACAGCACCGGCCGATACCCCGGCGTTGCCAGCAACTCCGGCAGCTGGGCAAACACTTCCCCCACCCACAGCTGTGCATTGACCAGGCCGAGCGCGGCCAGGCGAGCAGTATTCAGCGCATGCGCGGTTTCACTGGGGTGCTGCAACAGGACGACCCGGGTACGGCTGTCGAGGCGGGGGATCAGCGGGCATAAGCAATGGTCTTGCGCGCGCTTGCAGCGTTCGCAGCGGGGTCTGGACATCGGGTTCTCCTGGAGGGCGCCAGTGTGCCATAGCCACTCGAGAAGAACATACAGCGCCCACGTCCATGTGGGTTCGGGAGGTGGTCAGCGGTTGAAACGTTCGGCCAGGCTGTGCAGGTACTCGGCCATCTGCTCCAGGTCCTGGCTGATCTCGGCGCCCTGCCTGGCCTGTCCGGCACTCTCGTCGCACAGGTGGGATATGCGCGTGATCTGCTGGTTGATGTCTTCGGCGACGTGGCTTTGCTGTTCCGAAGCAGTCGCCATCTGCTGGCTCATGCCGGTAATGCGACTGACCGCCTGGGCAATGCCGCTCAGCGCCTCACGCACCGCTTCGACACTGTGCACGCTGTCGCGGGAGATCTGTTCACCACGGCTAGCCGACGACACCGCACGCTCGGCGCCCGCACGCAGGCTGCTGATGATCTGGTGAATCTCGTCGGTCGAGGTGCGCGTGCGCTGGGCCAGTGAGCGCACCTCGTCGGCGACCACGGCAAAGCCACGGCCCTGCTCGCCCGCGCGGGCAGCTTCGATAGCCGCGTTAAGCGCCAGCAGGTTGGTCTGTTCGGCAATCGACGTGATCACATCGACCACGCTGCCAATCGACTGGGTCTGCTGAGCCAAGGCGTGCACGGCCTGGCCGATGTCATTGACCGCCTCGCTCATGCTGCCCATCGCCTGCAGGCTTTGCTGAGCCAGCTGGCTGCCGTGCTGGGCCAGTTGGTCAGCGTCACCGGCAGCATGGGCAGTGCTCTGCACGTTTTGCGAAACCTCCTGGATAGTCGCAGCCATCTGCGCAATGGCGGTGGCCGATTGCTCGGTTTCGCTGCGCTGGCGATCAAGCATCTGCGCCTGGGCATCGGACAACCCAGCAGACTGCGCTGCGCGTGCCTTGACCCCGACACCTGCATCGACCAGGCGGGTCAGCGCCGTCTGCAAGCGCGCCTCTTCGCTGATGATGGCCAGGTCCAGCTGGCCATGCAGGCCGCGGTTATTGCTGTAGGTCAGGGCCACCAACGGGTCGGTGAAGGCTTTCGGGTGTTCGTCCAGGGTGCGCTGCAGAGCGCGAGCGTGCAGGCGGTTCAGCATATAGCCGGCACCCAGCAGGCTGGCCAGCAGCACGGCGATCGCAGCCTGCGGCGCGAGCCAGAGATAGCCTGCAGTAGACAGCGCAGCAGCGGCCAGTATTGGCCAGCTCTGGCCAACCCCGTGCAGCACACGCGTCGACCACGACACTGCGCGCTGGCCACTGCGCAGGCGGGCGTATAGCCGTTCCGCACGGCTGATCTGTTCACGGCTGGGCACCGAGCGGACCGACTCATAACCACTGATGCGGCCGTTTTCGTACACCGCCGTGACATACGCGCTGACCCAATAGAAGTCACCGTTCTTGGCGCGGTTCTTGACCACGCCCATCCACGGTTTGCCCTGTTTGATGGTGTCCCACATCAGCGCAAATACCGGCGCCGGCATATCTGGATGGCGCACCAGATTGTGGGTTTGTCCGACCAGTTCATCGTAGGTAAAACCGCTGATGGCCACGAATGCGTCGTTGCAATAGGTAATGCGGCTATTGAGGTCGGTAGTGGAAATAAGCCGCTGTTCGTTGGGGAAGGTTCTTTCATGCTCGGTAACGGGCAAGTTCAGGCGCATCAAGGCAATCCTTGCGTGTGCAAACGATGGAAATTCATCAGGGGCCAATCAATATTTAGCAGAGCGAAAGCCTGTCAGCAGGCACTTTTGTAGGAAATTTACCGTTCCTGACGGAGTGCATTCATCCAAGCGTTTATCAGCTGACGTTCAGCTGACTTTTGAGCAAATCACGGAAGGTCTGAATCAATGGTTCGCGGCTACGGCCGCGACGGATGATCAGGGAGAACGGGGCTTGGTAACCAAATGTGGCGGGCGATAATACGCGCAAATCGCCCTTGTCGACCCACGCCTGTGCATAGTGCTCGGGCAGATAGCCGATATAGGCGCCGGACAGGATCAGGATCAGCTGCGCCTCCATGCTTTCCACCGTTGCCGCGCTGTGCTTGAAGCCGTGCCGGGCCAGCTCGGCCTGGCTCCAGTAGCCTCGCCCAACCATGCGCTGCTGGGTAATGACGGGCTCCGGAATCCGCCTCTCGGCGAACAACGAATGGCGGTTGCTGCAGTAAAGCCAATGCTGCTCGCGATACAGCGGTTGATAGACCAGACCGCTCATGCGCGAAGAAAACGCACCGATGGCCAGGTCCAGGCGGTTGTCCTGCACCCCCAGCTGCAGCTCGTATGGACTGGACACCGACAAGTGCAGGTGCACGGCCGGATGCTCCTGGCTGTAGGCGCCAATCGCCTCTGCCAGCGGCAAGGCGCGATCGCCTACGGTCGAGTCGAGCACGCCAAGGTTGAGCGTGCCACGTAATTCACCTTTGAGCGCCGCGGCGTACTGTTCAAAACCATCCAGCTCGGCCAGCAGGCGCAGCGTCTCCTGGTGGAACAGCTCGCCCTTGCTGGTCAGGCTGAAGCCACCGCGGCCACGGTGGCAGAGCACGATGCCTAACCCCGCCTCCAGCTGGCTCATGTAGGTGCTGATGGCCGACGTCGACAGGTTCAGCTCACGTTGGGCATTTGCAAAGCCCTGGTGGCGTACCACGCTGACAAAGATCCGCAGCAGTTTCGGGTCGGGCAGTGACGAGGCCATGGTGGTGATCGGTCCGCAGTGGCAATGGGCAAGTGGCAATGGGCGGAGTCTACCTTGGCGGCGACCTTTAGTTCAGAGATTCCTGAACTAAGTATTTGTCGGTAGCGATTCTTCTCGGCCACCAGCTTGCGCAGACTGCCCGCAATGACCCTGCTCGCCGCCCGCTGCGCTCAGTTGCAGCATGTTGGCCCAGGTTCGAACAACCATAACAATCGACCGACTGATGAGGCCCACTGTGGACAAGACTCTGCACCAACCACTGGGCGGCAACGAAATGCCGCGTTTCGGCGGCATCGCCACCATGCTCCGCTTGCCCCACCTGCAAAGCCCTGAAGGCCTGGACGCCGCGTTTGTCGGCGTGCCGCTGGACATCGGCACCTCGCTGCGCTCCGGCACCCGCTTCGGCCCGCGCCAGATCCGCGCCGAATCAGTCATGATCCGCCCCTACAACATGGCCACCGGCGCCGCGCCCTTCGACTCGCTGTCGGTTGCCGATATCGGCGATGTGGCGATCAACACCTTCAATCTGCTGGATGCCGTGCGCATCATCGAAGAAGCCTACGACACCATCGTCGAACACAACGTGATCCCGCTGACCTTGGGCGGTGACCACACCATCACCCTACCGATTCTGCGCGCGCTGCATAAAAAACACGGCAAGATCGGCCTGGTGCACATTGATGCCCACGCCGACGTCAACGACCACATGTTCGGCGAGAAGATCGCCCACGGCACCACCTTCCGCCGCGCCGTCGAAGAAGGTCTGCTCGATTGCGACCGGGTCGTGCAGATTGGTCTGCGCGCCCAGGGCTACACGGCCGATGACTTCAACTGGAGCCGCCGCCAGGGCTTTCGCGTAGTGCAGGCCGAAGAGTGCTGGCACAAGTCGCTGGAGCCGTTGATGGCTGAAGTGCGTGAGAAGGTCGCGGGTGGCCCGGTATATCTGTCCTTCGACATCGATGGCATCGACCCGGCCTGGGCGCCCGGTACCGGCACCCCGGAAATTGGCGGCCTGACCACCATTCAGGCCATCGAAATCATCCGCGGCTGTCAGGGCCTGGACCTGATCGGCTGTGACCTGGTCGAGGTCTCCCCACCTTACGACACCACCGGCAACACCTCGCTGCTGGGCGCCAACCTGCTGTTTGAAATGCTTTGCGTACTGCCAGGAGTAGCGCGCCGCTAAGGATGTCGACAGCGCGCTCGATTGCAGTCGCGCTGCTTGCATGGGCCAGTGACAGGCCCACCCGTACTTGCTGATACCGCCGGGCACCGTGAGGCTGCCCGGGCACTTGATCTCGCCATAATAATGATAATCGGGAGACCCCCAATGGCCTTGGACATCATCGTTGTATTGATCTATGCCGCCGGCATGCTCGCTCTGGGCTGGTACGGCATGCGCCGCGCGAAAACCCATGAAGACTACCTGGTGGCCGGGCGCAACCTCGGCCCGACCTTGTACATGGGCACCATGGCCACCACCGTCCTCGGCGGCGCATCGACCGTCGGCACCGTCCGCCTGGGCTATGTACACGGCATCTCCGGCTTCTGGCTCTGCGCCGCACTGGGTCTGGGCATCATTGCGCTGAACCTGTTCCTGGCCAAACCGCTGCTGCGCCTGCGCATCTTCACCGTGACCCAGGTGCTGGAGCGGCATTACAACCCGATGGCGCGCCAGGCCAGCGCGCTGATCATGCTGGCCTATGCCTTGATGATCGGAGTGACCTCAACCCTGGCCATGGGCACCGTGCTGCAAGTGCTGCTCGACCTGCCGTTCTGGCTGTCGGTGCTGCTCGGCGGTGGCGTGGTGGTGATCTACTCGACCATTGGCGGCATGTGGTCGCTGACCCTGACCGACATCGTTCAGTTCGTGATCAAGACCGTCGGCCTGATGTTCATCCTGCTGCCGGTGTGCCTGTACAAGGTCGGCGGTTGGGATCAACTGGTGGCGCAACTGCCGGCGTCCAGCTTCAACTGGACCACCATCGGCTGGGACACCATCCTCACCTACTTCCTGATTTACTTCTTCGGCATCCTCATAGGCCAGGATATCTGGCAGCGGGTGTTCACCGCGCGGGATGAAAAAGTCTGCCAGCGCGCCGGTACCACTGCGGGTATCTACTGCGTGTTGTACGGCCTGGCCTGCGCACTGATCGGCATGGCGGCACATGTGCTGCTGCCGGACCTGGCCAACCCCAACAACGCCTTCGCCGCCATGATCAAGACCACCCTGCCTGACGGCATTCGCGGCCTGCTGATGGCTGCCGCGTTGGCGGCGATGATGTCGACCGCGAGTGCCGGCCTGCTGGCGGCCTCGACCACGGTCACCGAAGACCTGCTGCCCAAGCTGCGCGGTGGCAAGCAATCGAGCCTGGCCACCAGCCGCTTGTTCACCCTACTCACCGGCCTGGTGGTGTTGGCCATCGCCCTGGCAGTGAATGATGTAATCAGCGCTCTGACCTTGGCCTACAACCTGTTGGTGGGCGGCATGCTGATCCCGCTGATGGGCGCAATTTTCTGGAAACGCGCAACTACCGCAGGAGCCATCGCCAGCATGTCGCTGGGCTTTGCCACCGCGCTGTTGTTCATGGTCAAGGATGGCCTGGATGCCAATACGCCGATCTACTACAGCCTGGCGGTTGGCCTGGTGAGCTTTGTGCTGGTCAGCCTGCTGTCGCGGCGGCCGGTGGCTAGCGCAAATCTGGCCTGATTTGACTGCACTGCGCTGAAAAGACAAAGGCCGCTGCATAGTCAAATGCGGCGGCCTGTTCGTTTCAACGGCGACGAGGCTGGCGTTTGCGCTGCTCTTCGTCGGTGGGGATCGGCACCGGTTGCAGCGGTGGCGGTATCAGACCCAAGGCGACAGCCAGGTCATGGAGCCAGTTGAACAGTGGTGTTTTCATAGTGCCCCCTTCACGGGTCAGCCTCACGGCAAATCGATCATTCGATGTTTCATACAGATCATAGTCCTATGTCCTGCATTACGCATGCGTCTAATCCTATACATAAGGCCGATTTTGACAGGGATCAAGCAGCGGCGGGCTGTTCCGACCGCCGGTCAACTGTTTCTCCCTGTTGCAAGCGGCGTTTGGAGGGGGGTTGCTGCGACATTTAACCGCCTCAACCAACCACCTTGCGCAACTGCCGACGCACCCAAGGCTCAGCGCTGACCAACACTACTCCGGCTAAAACCATCAACGCACCGAGCACAAAATTCACGCTCAACGGCTCACCCAGCAATAGCACGCCAAAGGTCACGCCAAACAGCGGAGTAATGAAAGAGAACACCGCAAGGTTCGAAGCCAGGTACTTCCGCAACAACCAGAACCAGGTCAGGTAACTGACAAACGACACCACCACGCCCTGGAAAAACACACTGCCCATCGCCAGCGGCGTAAGCGTGACCATGCCGATCTGCCCAGTGAGCAGAGCAATCATCAGCAATCCGACAAAACCCACCATCAACTGATAGAACAAGGTCAGGGTCGCCGGCGCTTCAGACAACCGCGAGCCGCGCACGACCACAGTAGTAGCTCCCCAGGCCAAGCCAGCCAGCACACCGAAGGCATCACCCAGCAGCGTTCGCCCATCAATCTGATCCAGCTGCACGCCTCCCGCAAACGCTAACGCAATACCCGCGAACGACAGCAGGATGCCCAGCCACTGCAGCAACCTGAGGCGCTCGCTGGGCAGCATGAAGTGCAAACCCAAGGCGGTAAAAATCGGCGCGGTATACAGGAACACCGACATATGTGCCGCCGAGGTCAGCTTGAGCCCCTCGGCAATGAACATGAATTCCAGGCCAAACAAAGCGCCCGCCAGCAACCCCGCACGCCAAGTGCTACCCACCTGCCCCCAGCCGCCCCTCCAGCAGATCAGCAGGCCGACCAGCAGCGCAGCGATGCCAGAGCGAAACGCCGCCTGCATCACTGGCGCGATATCCGCAGCGGCCCATTTGATCATGACCTGCTGACTGCCCCAGATCAGACACAAACCGAGCATCAATTGCAGGGCAAAGGCATCAGGGTTCTTGCGGGCCGCGCTCATAGGCGGGCCTCGGTGTGATACGCAGGCATGGGCAAGGCTCGGCAGATAAGTGGATCAGACTGCGATTATCGGACGCCGAAGCCCGGCCCGGCCAGCCTAAATTGCACCGCCAGCGATTTGCGCCTTCGACGACACGTGATCGAAGGTCGGCTGATCCAGCGCATCGGCTTGCTCATCCAACACCTGACGCGGATGCTCGAAGCCGGGGATGCTGCTGTCGATCATGCTGAGCAGGCGCGAACCACGCTCGGTGAGCACGAAATTTTCACCGTTACCGCCCTCTTCTTCCGGGCGGCTTGCAATGTAGCCGCGATCGAGCAGAAGCTTTTCGTATTCGCAGGCGCGGGTTTTCAGCTGGTCCAGGTCACCCACCGGCTGGCCTTTGGCAGCCAGCGCGGCGGCGTGTTGTTCGGCGTAAGGGCGAGGCGTGAAGCTTTGTTCAGCGCCGTTTTGCACTTCGTGCAACAGGCGTTCGATCAAATCCCAGTCGTAGTGGCTCATGGCGATGGCTCCTTGCTGTGGACGGAAAGAGGTATACAGAGTGGGACATGCGGGTGTTGGCAAGCGTTCAGAAGGCCTGACCACATGAACTTTCCAGCCGCTGGCCCCTCAACCGGATAACGCCAACAAGGAGGTCAACCCGTGAAAATCCTAAGCAGCTGTGCAATTGCTGTCGGTCTGTGCATCGCCCTGCCAAGCTGGGCCTGCACGCCGGAAGAAGCCACCGCCAAACGCGAAGAGCTGGCCAAGGTGGTCAGCCAACTGACTGAGCAAAACCCGCAAAAGGCCAAGGAAATCAACGACGAGTTGCAGGGCATGGACCTGGCGACTGAAAGCAAGGATGTGCCGGACAAGTGCCAGCTGATCGAGCATCGTCTGCAGGAGCTGAAAACTGCGGAGAAGAAAGCGGAGTGATCAGTCGCAACGCCTGCGGCTAGATCAACTGCAGCCCGCCGCTGAAGGGCGGGCGCAGATCAGGGGCCGCGAACGCGACCCCGGAGGGACTTACTCTGGCTTGGGCGCGCGCTTTTTCAGCGGAGCCATGCCATCGACACTGGCCAATGGCGCGTTAGGACGCGGCTTGGCAGTTGGCTTGCGCTTGGCAGCAGCCTTCTTCTCGCCGGTCTTCTTGTCGACTTTTTTCTTCTTGACGCCGACGGCCTTGCCGGACGCCTTGACCTTCTTCGGCCCGTTGTAAGTGCCTTTGACTTCCTTGATCAGGCGGCGCTGGAACTGCTGCTTGAGGTAGCGCTCGATGCTGGACATCAAGTTCCAGTCGTTATGGGTGATCAGCGAGATCGCCAGACCTTCCCCACCCGCACGGCCGGTACGGCCGATACGGTGTACGTACTCGTCACCGCTGCGCGGCATGTCGAAGTTGATCACCAGATCGAGGCCGTCGATGTCCAGGCCACGGGCCGCTACGTCGGTTGCTACCAGCACCTTGGAGCCGCCTTGCTTGAAGCGCTCGATGGCCAGTTTGCGGTCTTTCTGGTCCTTGTCACCGTGCAACACGAACGCTTTGATGTCCTTGGCCACCAGGTGACCATAGACACGGTCGGCAGCTACGCGGGTGTTGGTGAAGATGATCGCCTTCTGGAAGGTTTCGTTGTCCAGCAGCCAGTGGATGATCTTCTCTTTGTGCTGGTCATGGTCAGCCATGATGATCTGCTGACGGGTGCCCTCAGCCAGCTGCGAGACGCTGTTGAGCATCAGGTGCTCTGGATCCTTGAGGATCTTGCCGATGATATCGCGCAGCGCGGCGCCGCCGGTGGTGGCAGAGAACAGCAGGGTCTGCTCGCGGTTCTCGCACTCTTTGCACAGACGCTCCATGTCTTCGGCAAAACCCATGTCGAGCATGCGGTCGGCTTCGTCCAGTACCAGCACCTGCACATGCGACAGGTCGAGGTTGCCGGCGTTGAGCTGCTCGAGCAGGCGCCCTGGGGTGCCGATCAGCACGTCCGGCACCTTGCGCAGCATGGCCGCTTGTTCCTTGAAGTCTTCACCGCCGGTGACCAAACCCGACTTGATGTAGGTGAACTGAGAGAACAGCTCGACCTGCTTGAGGGTCTGCTGAGCCAGCTCACGGGTCGGCAGCAGGATCAGCGCACGGATCTCGACGCGCGGGCCGCCCAGGTCAGCCAGGCGGTTGAGCATCGGCAGGACGAACGCAGCGGTCTTGCCGCTACCGGTTTGTGCCGTTACCCGCAGGTCTCGCCCTTGCAACGCCAAGGGGATGGCCGCCGCCTGTACCGGAGTCGGCTCGACAAATTTCAGCTCGGCCACGGCTTTAAGGATGCGTTCATGCAGGGCGAATTGGGAAAACACGGGGGTAACCTCGGGCAAGTGCGTAAATTCAAGTTGCATAGGGTACCGTTTTCCGCCGCCAGAACCGAATTTCTTTTGGCAACTTTGCCCCGATCCGCGCTCTAATTGACCCTCGTTCCGCAATACAGACCGCTTTTTTAGCCTATGGACATTCAACGACTCTGGTTCAACGCCCTTGATCTCTGGGGCACTCTCGACCAACACCCGACCTTGCACGCCGCCATTGGCCTGGGTGTACTGCTGCTGGTATCGCTGATTCTCGGCCGCCTGGCGCGGTTTCTGGTGCTGCATGCCAGCCGCCTGCTGGCCCGCCAACAAGCCCTCAGGTGGTTCGACGACCTGCGCCACAACAAGGTATTTCATCGCCTCGCGCAAACCACGCCGTCGCTGATCATCCAGTTCGGCCTGAAGCTGGTGCCGGAGCTCGGCGCCACCGCCCAGCACTTCCTGGGCAACGTCGCGCTGGCCTTCACCCTGCTGTTCATGACCTTGGCGCTGGCATGCCTGCTCGATGCCCTGCTCGACATCTATGCGCGCACCGAACACGCCCGCACCCGCTCGATCAAAGGCTACGTGCAACTGGCCAAGATGGTGCTGTGGGTATTCAGCATCATCGTCATCATTGCCACCCTGATCGACCGCTCGCCGTTATTGCTGCTATCGGGCCTGGGCGCCATGTCGGCGGTACTGCTGTTGGTCTATAAAGACACCCTGCTGTCGTTCGTCGCCAGCGTACAGTTGACCAGCAACGACATGCTGCATGTCGGCGACTGGATCGAAATGCCTCAGGTCGGCGCCGACGGTGACGTGGTCGACATCACCCTGCACACGGTCAAGGTGCAGAACTTCGACAAGACCATCGTCTCCATCCCCACCTGGCGCCTGATGAGCGAGTCGTTCCGCAACTACCGCGGCATGCAGCAATCCGGCGGCCGCCGGATCAAACGCAGCGTGTTCATCGACGCCGCCGGCGTACGCTTCCTCACCCTCGAAGAAGAGCAGCGCCTGGCCGGCGTACGCCTGCTGGGCGACTACCTGGCGAGCAAGCGCAAAGAGCTGCAGGACTGGAACGAAGCCCAGGGCCTGGTCGCCGACCTCTCGGCCAACCGACGCAAGTTGACCAACATCGGCACCTTCCGCGCGTTTGCCCTGGCCTACCTGAAAGCCCACCCCGACGTGCACCCGAATATGACCTGCATGGTCCGCCAGATGCAGCCCACCGCCGAAGGCGTGCCACTGGAAATCTACTGCTTTACCCGCACGACCGCGTGGGCCGAGTACGAGCGGATTCAGGGCGATGTGTTCGACTATCTACTGGCGGTGCTGCCGGAGTTCGGCCTGAGTGTTTATCAGCAGCCGAGTGGTAATGACATGCGGATTGGCCTGGCCGGGCGTGCGGCGCCTGAGCCGGCGCCGCGGCGGCTGGAAGAGATGAGTGAGGCGTGAAATTTGCGCCAAATCGCAGGTCTGACGGTCCGTTGACCTGCCTTTCACTTAGTTTTCACGAACCACTTGGCAATCTATAGCCATCCCTACGTGATAGACCTTGGCCCGCCTAGCAGCGGGCTTTCTTTTGCCTGCGATTCTTGGTCAGGGCGTTCAATACAAGCCGCATTGACCCCGTCCTAATCTGGCGCAGGACGGCGCTGGTGGAAGACATTGATTCCGCATTTGGAGCAGAAGTAATTGCAGCCTTACACGACTGGCTGTGAAGGGTCTAAACCAGAGGGTCGAGGATGACCGCTTTCGACCCATAGCTGCCCTTCAAGGAGGGCAGAAATCGGCCAAAAGCGGACAGTCCCACTGGGACTGGGCTGGTATCCCTGAGGCTCGAAGGCATCTATGAAACTCGGGGCGATTCATTTTTAACATTCTCGTCTGCCCCTCAAAACGGGGCCGAATGGCAGCAATTGGCCGAAAGTAACCAGTCTTGAGCGTCCGCCTCTGGTCGGTAACTGTCTTCCGCGAATGGCCGCTATGGGTAGATTGCGGACATTGGATTTAATGCCGAAGCGGTCAGGTTCAGTGTGTTTCGATCTCGAGACCTTCTCCTTCGCTGGACGACTGAAAGTAGTAGTTGATCAGCTCAAACTCGGCGTCGGTTGCCGCGAAGTCATGCTCCCCTCTGGCTTTCGCTGACACCAGCAGAAGATCTCGAAACACTGGATGTCGCGTCTATCCAGATGCCGACTGGCGACGCTGCGGTTCGGCGCGATGAATGAACACGGTGTAGGTATCAGCCGGACGTTTGCCTCCGACCAGATCAAGCGCATGGCCAATCGCGCCCCGGTGATAGGTGCCGTGGTTGATGAGGTGGAAGAGGATTTCCTGGCGCGTCAACGTCCCATGCTGCCCATCCGAAAACACAAAACTTACAGTGCTGCAAAGCTCCGTCGGGGTAATGCGCGCCAGGTAATCGGTGGCCCACGCGTCGCATGCGGTCAGGCGCTGTGTGAGGGCGTGCAGATCAGGAATGACCGCGGTATTAGTTGCAGGATGCGGCGCTTGCTCGCCCAGCAGGCGAGCTTTGAACAATTCCTCGACTATGACCATATGGTTGAGCTGTTGGCGCATGAATTCGAACGCTGGCGTGGCCTGGCCCTTTCCTTCAAAGTCTGCCAAAGCGGCCAAGGTGCGCTCATCGGCCCACACTTTATAGCGGTAGGCATCCTTCAACATTTTCCCTCCTTACGCGTCGATCCAAATTCAGCGAAAGGGTAGCAGTGGTGTGTAGGTGGCAGCTGTTAACCGTTAGCCGGCCTGGGCGAACAGCCGCTTGGGGTCGAAAGCTGTCGGGCCCGACCGACCCTTTTTGGCCAGTAGTTGCCTGTTAGAGGGAATCAGGCGCCAGCCACGCCGAAGCAAAGATAACGGCCGCTTTGGTCATCGTGGCTGGCGATTGCTGGCCCTGCATGCGCGATGTCACAATGCCGACCCATGCCCTGCAACGCCTTGCACGCTCAACCATGAGCGCGATTAACGGACCTTCACGATGCCCAGCCTCCGTTGCTGTTCTAACGCGCTCGACCGGCCGGAGAGAGTTCTGCTGGTTCGGCTGCGTCGACTGCTGTGTTTTGTGCTGCTGTCGGCTCAGGCTGCGTGGGCGAGCCCTGTCACTCAAGACAATAGTGCTGCGCAAGTGATTGATGTACAGCTACGTTGGAAACATCAGTTCCAGTTCGCGGGCTACTACGCCGCCATCGCTCAGGGCTATTACCAGGAAGAAGGGCTGGACGTGCGCTTGCACGAAGGCGGCCCCAATGTCACACCGGTCGAAGAAGTGCTCTCTGGGCGTGCCCAGTACGGCGAAGCCAATAGTGAATTGCTCTACGCACGCCTGCATGGAAAGCCCTTGGTAGCTCTGGCGGTGATTTTTCAGCACTCACCTTCTGTGCTCGTGGCTCGTACAGATCAAGGTGTTCGCACTGTGCACGACCTGATCGGGAAGCCGTTGATGCTGATGAATGCGCAGACAGATGCCGATTTTCTGGCGATGTTCCGTAGCGAAGGTATAGCCCTCGAAAAACTACAGCTGATACCCAGCAGTTTTCAAATTGGGGATCTGGCCAGCGGTAAAGTGACGGCGTTCAACTCATACCTGACCAACGAGCCCTTCTACCTGCAAGAACGGGGCGTGGCATACAACATCATCTCGCCCGTTACTTACGGGATCGACTTCTACAGCGACATCCTGTTCACCAGCCAGGCCGAGATTGACGAGCATCCACAGCGCGTCGAGGCCTTCCGCCGCGCCACGCTGCGCGGCTGGCGCTACGCGATGGATAACCCAGAGCAAATCATAGACCTGCTGCTCAATCAGTATTCGGTGGAGAAAAGTCGCGCGCACTTGCAATTCGAAGCTGAGGCCATGCGTCCGCTAGTGGTATCTGACCTGATCGAGATCGGTCATATGAACCCAGGGCGCTGGCAACGTATGGCTGAGACTTTCCTCGAACTGGGCATGGTCGACAGTATTGCCGGATTGGAAAACTTCATCTACGACCCCAACCCGCCGCAACTCGTCGAGCGACTGCGCAAGACCATTGTTCTGGTCAGCATCGGCTCTGCGCTTGTCCTGATGTTCGCTCTGATTCTGTTGAATGCCCAGCGCCATCTACGCAACGAGATAAAGTTGCGCAAACTCGCACAAGAGGAAGTACACAAGCTGGCTTTCTATGACAGCCTGACTGGCTTACCAAATCGAAATAGTTTTATTCCCTTCGCTAGTCAGAGGCTGCTCGACGCAAAGAAGCGTGGAGAGCATCTGGCCTTGTGCTATATCGACTTGAATCACTTCAAGCAGATCAATGATCGTTATGGCCACCAGGCGGGCGATGCCATGCTGATCCACGCAGCCTCGGCAATCAAATCCAATATTTGCGAGTTTGAAATAGCGGCGCGCATGGGCGGTGATGAATTTGTCGTGCTGCTCGACGGCGCGCATCACCGAAACGATATCCAGCGCGTCACCGGGGAAATCTGCGAAGCCGTCGCCTTGCCCATTCCATGGGGAAACAGCCAAATCAAGGTTAGCGCCAGCCTAGGGGTGGCGTGGTATCCGGAAGATGGTGAAGACCTCGACGATTTGATTTTCAAGGCTGACACCGCCATGTTCCAAAGCAAAGCCAGTATCGCTGCGCAGGCTTGAAGCTGCTGCAGACGCAGCCCGAGCAGGGCAGCGCGCTGTCCACGCTGATAGCATCGATCAACCGGCAGTTTCGGAAGCCGAGTAGACAAGCTGGATAATCACTCAGGATTGCTCTCGTAGCGCAGCCAGCCTGCCACTCGCGAGCCCCCATCTAAGCGGTCTTTAGGGTGAGTGCGGCCATCACTGACAGTCACCTCAGGGAAATCAAACGGGCTCATGCCTTCAATACAGGCCACATTGACCCCGTACTGATCAGGCGCAGAACGGCGCTGATGGAAGGTGTAGATGCCACACTTGGAGCAGAAGTAGTGCTTGGCTTCACGCGTGTGGAACTGATAAAGCGTGAGCGCCTCTTGCCCTTGGGTGACAGTGATATCGTCCAGGTTGGCTGATACCGCAACGGCACCGCGCATACGGCAGAGCGAGCAGTTGCACCGGCGCGCAGTACGCACACCATCGGTCAAGCGCACTGAAAACTGCACAGTCCCGCAATGGCAGGCGGCCTGGTACACGGGACGATCATCGTTGCTTGCATCAGCCATGGCGATTCTCCAGAGGCATCCGAGGCAAAAGTGGCACAGGTCTGACACTCCATTGACCTGCCTTTCACTTAGTTTTCACGAGCGACTTGGCAGTCTATACCCATCCCTACGTGATAGACCTTAGCCCGCCTAGCAGCGGGCTTTCTTTTGCCTGCAATTTTTTGTCAAACCAAGCGTCTTCAGCATACCCACCTCAGTTCTCAGGGTGCCGCTGGCATAAGTGTGCTGCGCCAGACACTTACACTGACTTTGACAGCCACGAGAAAACTCACCTTGGTGAGCCAGTGGCTATTGGCTTTGCTCGCCCAGAGTGGGGCTTCCAGGAAGACGCATCGGGCTGATGCCTGGCAGCTGAGCCGCCAAGCGTCATAACCCGATCAAACCGCCGCGTGTGGCTGAGCGGTCTTGACCCGGCGGTACAACACCAGCGTGGCACACAACGCGCAGCCAGCAGCGAAGGTTACCCAGTACGCCGGCGCAGCCTTGTCACCGGTGAGGTGGATCAGCCAGGTCGACATGGCTGGGGTGAAGCCGCCAAACAACGCCGTGGCCAGGCTGTAAGCCAGCGAGAACCCGGCCACTTTCACCTCGACCGGCATGATCTCGGTCAGCGCCGGGATCATTGCGCCGTTGTAGAGCGCATAGAGGAACGAGAACCACAGCAGCACTTCAAGCATGTGCGAGAAGCTCGCTGCCTGAGCCAGGTACGACAGCGCCGGGTAAGCGGTGAACAGCGTCAGCACGGTCATCGCTATCATCATCGGCTTGCGCCCGAAGCGGTCGCTGAGCATGCCGCCGATGGGCAACCAGAAGAAGTTCGATACGCCGACCAGCAGCGTCACCAGCAAGGCGTCGGTGGTGGTCAGGTTGAGTACGGTCTTGCCGAAGGTCGGTGCATACACGGTGATCAGGTAGAAGGCGCTGGTGGTCATTGCCACCATCAACATGCCGCCGATGACAACACCCCAGTTGCTGGCCAGTGTTGCCACCACCTGCTTCATGGTCGGACGATGGGCGCGATTGGCGAACTCTTCGGTTTCCTGCAGGCTGCGCCGCAGCAGGAAGATGAACGGGATGATCATGCAACCCACGGCAAACGGTACGCGCCAGCCCCATTCACTGATCTGCTCAGGCGCCAACCACTGGTTCAAGCCGTAGCCCAGTGCTGCGGCAACGATGATCGCCACTTGCTGGCTGCCGGACTGCCAGCTGGTGTAGAAGCCCTTGCGCCCAGGCGTGGCCATTTCCGACAGGTAGACCGACACCCCGCCCAATTCGGCGCCAGCCGAGAAGCCCTGCAGCAGCCGTCCGAGCAAGACCAGGGCCGGTGCCCACAGGCCAATGCTGGCGTATCCGGGCACCAGCACGATCAACAGCGTACCGCTGGCCATGATCGAAAGGGTCACGATCAAACCTTTGCGCCGGCCCACGTCATCGATGTAGGCACCGAGCACAATGGCGCCCAGCGGGCGCATGAGGAAGCCCGCGCCGAACACCGCAAAGGTCATCATCAGGGAAGCGAATTCACTCGCCGCAGGAAAGAATGCGGTTGCAATCTGAGTGGCGTAGAAGCCGAACAGGAAGAAGTCGAACTGCTCGAGAAAATTACCCGAGGTGACGCGGAACACGGCTGCGGCGCGGGAACGGGCAGTGCCCGCAGCGGGGGATGAAGCATGCATGACGGATCTCCAGCGATATTCTTAAAATGCTTGTTACGCTCTAAACTAGAGTATGCGGGACACATTTTGAAACAGTTAGTGTTTAATTTTCATGGATTGATGCGTCTTTGTTATCAATCGCCATATCCAAACCCTACTTCAGAGGCTGAATCTGCAGCCATTTGAACGCTACAGCTGGCATCGGACTGGTGTGTGAAATCTGACGGCGTGTTGACTTCACTTTCACTTAATTTTCACGGTAAGGGGCGCAATCTCTAGCTATCCCTACGTGTGATTGAACTTGCCCGCCTAGCAGCGGGCTTTCTTTTGCCCGCGATTTATCACCTCGCAAGCCAGTGCCCGATGCCGCAGCGTCTGCCCTGCTGTACCGACATAGGCAATAGTCGTTCACGCCGCTTGCTCAGAACATGAAACATCCTTCACGGCCCGTTAACTGAACCGGGGGCTGCGCCTCAGTAATCTGGATTCTTTTGATCCGGAGAACATTCCCATGCTTCGAACGATGTCCTGCGCGGCACTGTTGCTGGCCACCTTCGCGTGCTCGGCAGCTGAAGCCGTACCTGGCGACGCGAACACCCTGACCGTGCTCAGCTCGGGCGGCATCATGGGTGCGATTCGCGAAGTGGCGCCGGCTTACCAGAAAAAGTTCGGGGTCAAACTGAATGTTCTGGCGGCGCCGTCGATGGGCGACACCCCGCAGGCGATCCCCAACAGGCTGGCCAAGGGTGAGGATGCTGACGTGGTCCTGATGGTCGGCTCGGCGCTGGACACTCTGGTCGCTGACGGCCAGGCAGACAAGGCCAGCCGCGTCGACCTGGGCAAATCGTTCATTGCCATGGCCGTGCGTCGAGGCGAGCCGAAGCCGGACATCAGCACGATGCAGAACCTGCGCAAGGTGCTGGTGGAGAGCAAATCGGTCGCCTATTCGGACAGCGCCAGCGGTGTTTATCTGTCCAGGACGTTGTTCCCACGTATGCAGCTGGGGTCGGAGTTCAATGCCAAAGCCCACATGATCCCGGCCGAACCGGTCGGTGCGGTGGTCGCTCGCGGGCAGGCGCAGATCGGCTTTCAGCAGCTCAGCGAACTCAAGCCGGTACCGGGCATCGACATCGTTGGCTTGATCCCGGCCGAGGCACAGAAGATGACCATGTATTCCGGCGCCATGGTCAGCAAAAGCCAGCATCAGGCAGCGGCCAAGGCACTGCTTGAATACCTCGCTTCGCCTCAGGCAGATGCGGCGATCAAGAGCAGTGGCTTGTCACCGCTGCCGCACCACGCCAGCTGATCGCCAAGAAATTGACCACAAGGTTTGCGCAGCCGCGCAAGCCTTGCTCAGTCGGCAGCCAGCGCATCCAGCAGCTCGGCCCGGCACGCTTGCAGTATTTCGTCTGCCAGTGCTGAGTCATCCGGGCACGCCCGCGACAACATGACGGCACCCACGGCATGAGTAAACAGGCTCACGACTTTGGCGCGCGCCTGCTCGGGCGTCGCCCCTGTCCCCGCCCGGTACTTCTCTTCAAGGGCTGCAAGGGTCTTTTCGATGCCGCTGGCGAAGGTCGCCTTGACCTCATCGGACTGGCGAGCAGCATCGCCACCCAAGGCTGCAACGGTGCAGCCTGTGTCTCTGCCATCTCGGTGGGCGCGGGAGACGTAGCGATTGACGAACTCCTCCAGGCCAATAGTGCACGCACCGGCGGCAGACCTCTCCAGGCTGAGCGCTGCCGCTTCGGCCATCAGGTCGGCCTTTGAGCCAAAGTGCTTGTAGAACCCCCCTTGCGTGAACCCGGCAGTGGCCATCAGCTCGGCCACACCCACACCGTCGTAGCCGCGTTCACGAAACAGCTGCGAAGCCGTCTCGACGATATGCGCGCGATTGGCGAGTGATTGCGTCTTGGTGATCTTCATGGGGCGCCTCGGGACTTCGTAACGATGGGTCATCATACTATGATGTCGACCATAATCAAAACCGTTGACAGTTTTGATTATGGTCGACATCATAAAACCGCTTCCCCATCTGACTGTCCCAACAGCCACTCACCTTGAGTACTCGTCCATGAACAATGCTGAAACCGTACTGATCACCGGCGCTTCTTCTGGCATCGGCGCAACCTACGCCGAGCGCTTCGCCCAGCGCGGCCATGATCTGGTGTTGGTAGCCCGTGACAAGACCCGCCTGGATGCCCTCGCCGCAACGCTGAGCCAGCAATATGCCGTGGCCATCGACGTGATTCAGGCTGACTTGACGCAAAGCAGCGACCTGGCGACCGTCGAAGCCCGCTTGCGCGATGACAGCAGCATCACCCTGCTCGTCAACAACGCCGGCGCCGCGCAATCCGGCAGCTTTATCGAGCAATCAACGGACAGCGTGGCCAACCTGGTCGCGTTGAACACCACCGCCCTGGTTCGACTGGCCAGCGCCATCGCGCCACGGCTGGCGCAGGCCGGCAGCGGCGCGATCATCAATATCGGTTCTGTGGTGGGCCTGGCGCCGGAATTCGGCATGAGCGTGTACGGCGCGACCAAGGCGTTCGTGTTGTTCCTGTCACAGGGGCTGAGCCTTGAACTGGCGCCCAAGGGCGTCTATGTCCAGGCGGTTCTGCCTGCAGCGACACGCACGGAAATCTGGGATCGTGCCGGTATCGACATCAATACCCTGACTGAGGTGATGGCCGTGGGCGACCTGGTCGACGCTGCCCTGGTCGGCTTCGATCGCCGCGAGCCGGTGACCATCCCGCCCCTGCAGGACGCTGCACGCTGGGATGCGCTGCAGCTTGCCCGGCAAGGCTTGCTGGCAGAGATTCGCCAGTCCGTCGTCGCCGAGCGCTATCAAGGTCAGGCTATCGCCTGACCCCGCCAACGGCTGGCGCAGCGTGATTGCTGCCCAGCCGGCTGAGCCAGACCGAGGCCAGAATCATCAAGCCACCTATCAGCAAGCGCCCAAGCGGCTCGTGCTGGTTCCAGATCAGCAGGTTGAGCAGCAAGCCCACTGGCACATGCAGGTTGTTCATCACCGCAAGCGTTGCGCCAGAAACCAGGCAGGCGCCCTTGTTCCACCAGTACAGCCCCAGCGCCGTCGGCACCAGCCCCAGGAACAACAGCACCAGCCACTGCACATCGGTGCTCGGCAGGCGCTGGGCATTGCCGAACAGCAGAAACGCCGGCAGCACCACCAGCAGCGCGCCGAGGTAGAAGTAGCCGAAGCGTCTGTAGTGAGGTAAGTCGCTAGGGTTGCGGGCGATCAGGTGGCGATACAGCACCTGACCTGCGGCATAGGTGAAGTTGGCCAGTTGCAGCAGCAGGAAGCCGATGAAGAACTCGCCACTGATGCTGTCCATGCGGATCACCGCCGCACCCGCCACTGCGACCAGTGCAGCCACCAGCGCCCAAGGGTTGAAGCGTCGGTTCAGGGCGTCTTCGATCAAGGTCACGTGCAACGGCGTGAGGATGGTGAACAGCAGCACCTCGGGCACAGTCAGCACGCGGAAGCTCAGGTACAGGCAGACGTAGGTGACGCCGTATTGCAGGGCACCGATCAGCAGCATCGAGCGCAAAAAGCGCGGTTCGACCTGGCGCCAGCGGGTCAGCGGCAGAAACACCAGCCCGGCCAACAGCACCCGCGCCAGTACGGCGAAGTAGCTGTCGACGTTGCCGGCCAGATACTCGCCGATCAGGCTGAAGGAAAACGCCTGGATCAGCGCGACGATAATCAGGTAGCCCATGGTGCTCTCTCGCAAATCAAGGCGGCGACCTTAGCCGGTTGCGCCACCCTGGGCAACAGATCTGCAGCGGGCAACATCAAGCCTCAGTGGCTCACGCCAGCGCGGCCAGCCTGGCCTTGGCCTGGTTGACGCCCTTCTCGTGAAAATCACCACTCATGTTCAGCCCTTCGGCGTGGATGAACTCTACGTCGTGAATGCCGATGAAGGCCATGGCCTGACGCAGGTACGGTTCCTGATGATCGCTGCCGGCACCGGCATGAATGCCGCCACGGGCAGTCAGAACGATGGCGCGCTTGCCTTGCAGCAAGCCCTGCGGTCCGGTCGGGGTGTACTTGAAAGTGGTACCTGCGCGCAGCACATGGTCCAGCCAGGCTTTGAGGGTGCTGGGGATGGTGAAGTTGTACATCGGCGCCGCCAGCACCAGTACGTCGGCGGCGAGCAGTTCGTCAGTCAGCTGGTTGGAGCGCTCGAAAGCCTCCTGCTCAGGCATGGAGCGTTGCTCCGCAGGCTTCATCCAGCCGCCGAGCAGGTCGGCGTCAAGGTGCGGCAGCGGATTGGCGGCAACGTCGCGCAGATTGATCTGGTCGCCAGGATGCGCCGCTTGCCACTGCTGGATGAAGTCGCGGGTCAGCTGGCGCGACACGGAATCTTGCTGGCGGGCGCTGCTTTCGATGATCAATACGTGGGACATGCTGCCTCCATTGGCATAAACGGGGTGCGATTCAATGGAGGCGAGATTAGAGGTTGACCTATCGATAAAAAAGCGTAAAAAGTAGAGCCAATCTATCGATTTATCCGTTTTATTGCGGCTGACAGCTCAGCGCGATGCGCAGCTTGATGATCTGCCGGTTGAACTTCGCGGTCACGTCCACGCTTTTGTTTGCCGGCACCACTACGCGCCGCACGCGAGGCGCTTCCGGGCCGTTGCGAAAGTTGACCTTGCACGCCGCGGCCACTTCGCCGTAGTTGTTCACGGTAATGCTGCCGATGTCCTGATCAGTGTCATAGGCGGTGTAGTCGATCTTCACCCCGCTGATGTCCTTGGTCACATCGATCGGGTAAGCCATTGCGCTCAATGGCAGGCACAGCAAGACAGCCAGACAATATTTCTTCACAGGGCGCTCTCCTTGAAAGAGCGCAGCTTAGGACAACAGGAGCCGAAGATGAAAGCGCCGCGCGTAACCCTTGATCAGTGGCGAACCCTGCAGGCAGTGGTCGACCACGGCGGGTTTGCACAGGCAGCCGACGCCTTGCACCGTTCGCAATCGTCGGTCAGCTACACCGTGGCGCGCATGCAGGAGCAACTCGGCGTGCCGCTGCTGCGCATCGACGGGCGCAAGGCGGTGCTGACCGAAGCCGGCAACGTGCTGCTGCGGCGCTCGCGGCACCTGGTCAAGCAGGCCAGTCAGCTGGAAGACCTGGCCCATCATATGGAACAAGGCTGGGAAGCCGAGGTGCGCCTGGTAGTCGATGCAGCGTACCCCAGCGCCCGCCTGGTGCGCGCACTGAGCGCGTTCATGCCGCAAAGCCGCGGCTGCCGCGTGCGCCTGCGCGAAGAGGTGTTGTCCGGGGTCGAAGAAGTGCTCCACGAAGGCATCGCCGACCTTGCCATCAGCAGCTTCAGCATCGGCGGTTACCTGGGCACCGAGCTGAGTTCGGTCGAGTTCATCGCCGTCGCCCACCCGGAACACAGCCTGCACCGACTGGGCCGCGAGATCACCTTCCAGGATCTGGAAAGCCAGTTGCAGGTGGTGATCCGCGACTCCGGCCGCGCTCAACCGAAAGATGTCGGCTGGCTCGGCGCCGAGCAGCGCTGGACAGTCGGTAGCCTGGGCACCGCCGCGACCTTTGTCGGCAGCGGTCTGGGCTTTGCCTGGCTGCCGCGGCACATGATCGAGCGCGAGCTGCGCGAGGGGCTGCTCAAGCCATTGCAACTGGATCAAGGTGGCAGTCGCCACCCACTGTTCTACCTTTACTCGAGCAAAGAGAAAGCCCTCGGCCCGGCCACGCAGATCCTCATCGATCTGCTGCGCAGCTTCGACACCGCGCCGCTGGATGTGCCTTTCGCCGCCCCTCCACAAGCCTGAGAAGCCCGCGCCCATGGCCTATTTCGAACATGAAGGCTGCACCCTGCACTACCAGCAATACGGTCAGGGCGAACCGCTGGTGCTGCTGCACGGCCTCGGTTCGAGCAGCCTCGACTGGGAGCTGCAGGTGCCGCTGCTGAGTCAGCACTACCGGGTGATCCTGCTCGACAGCCGCGGCCATGGCCGCTCGGACAAACCCACCGACGGCTACCAGATCGCAACCTTCAGCGAAGACCTGCTGGCCCTGCTCGAACACCTGCAGACCGGCCCGGTGCACCTGGTTGGCTTGTCGATGGGGGGCATGATCGGCTTTCAGTTCGCCGTCGATCACCCACGCTGGTTGCGCAGCCTGTGCATCGTCAACAGCGCCCCCGAGGTCAAACGGCGCACCCGCAGCGATTGGGTCTGGTGGGCCAAGCGCTGGGCCCTGGCCCGCGCCCTGAGTGTCGAGACGGTGGGCAAGGGCCTGGCCGCGCGCCTGTTCCCCAAACCCGAACAGGCTGACCTGCGGGAGAAGATGATCCAGCGCTGGGCGCGCAACGACAAGCGCGCCTACCTGAAGAGCTTCGACGCCATCGTCGACTGGGGCGTGGCGGAACGCATCGGCCAGATCCAGTGTCCGACACTGGTGATCGCCGCCGACCACGATTACACACCGGTACAACTAAAACAGCGTTACGTCGAACGGATCCCGCACGCCAGGCTGGCGGTAATCGAAGATTCGCGGCACGCTACGCCGCTTGATCAAGCCGAGGTCTTCAACCAGACCCTGCTGCAGTTCCTCACTAGCGTTTCCACCTCTCAAGGATCTTTGAGCCCATGCTGAAAAAAATTCTGCTCGCTGCCTGTTCGGTTGCTTTTGCCACTAGCGTCCTGGCCTCGGACAAGACCCCGCACGTGCTGCTCGACACCAGCTTCGGTCCGGTCGAAATCGAGCTGAACGCCGAAAAAGCGCCGATCAGCACCAAGAACTTCCTGCAGTACGTGGACAGCGGCTTCTACAACAACACCATCTTCCACCGCGTCATTCCGGGCTTCATGGTGCAGGGCGGTGGCTTCACCGAGCAGATGGTGCAGAAAGACACCAAAGACCCGATCAAGAACGAAGCCAGCAATGGCCTGCGCAACACCCGCGGCACTTTGTCGATGGCGCGCACGTCCAACCCTAACTCGGCCACCAGCCAGTTCTTCATCAACGTGAATGACAACGCCTTCCTCGACCCGGGCCGTGACGCTGGCTATGCAGTGTTTGGCAAGGTCACCAAGGGTATGGAAGTGGTCGATCAGATCGTCAATTCGCAGACCACCGTGAAAAAAGGCATGCGTGATGTCCCGGCTGACCCGGTGTTCATCAAGTCCGCCAAACGCATCGACTGACCGCTGGTTTCACAGGGACGTGATACTGCCAGCGGTCGGGTAGAACAGGAGTTGCAATGCCCATGCTGTACCGCCGTTTCGAAAAGCTCATCGATATCTTCCGTGATGCTCCGAGCGAGGCTCCACCAAGTACGGTGTGGGCCTTCTACCTGTACTACCTGCGTCAGGTCTGGCCGAGCTTCGTTGCCCTGCTGATCGTCGGCCTGGTCGCAGCGCTGATCGAAGTGGCGATGTTCGGCTACCTGAGCCGGATCATCGACCTCGCCCAGGGCACCCCGGACCCGAACTTCTTCAGCCTGCACGGCGCCGAACTGCTGTGGATGCTGGTGGTGGTGCTGCTGATCAGACCGCTGTTCTTCGGCCTGCATGACCTGCTGGTGCACCAGACCATCAGCCCGGGCATGACCAGCATGATCCGCTGGCAAAACCACAACTACGTGCTCAAGCAGAGCATGAACTTCTTCCAGAACGACTTCGCCGGGCGCATCGCCCAGCGCATCATGCAGACCGGCAACTCGCTGCGCGACTCGGCGGTGCAGGCGGTGGATGCGCTGTGGCACGTGCTGATCTACGCGATCAGTGCGCTGGTGCTGTTCGCCGAGGCCGACTGGCGCCTGATGGTACCGCTGCTGGTGTGGATCGCTTGCTACATCGGCGCACTTTGCTACTTCGTGCCACGGGTCAAGGCGCGAGCGGTGGTGTCTTCGGATGCCCGCTCCAAGCTGATGGGGCGGATCGTCGACGGCTACACCAACATCACTACCCTCAAGCTGTTTGCCCATACCGACTACGAGCAGCAGTACGCCCGTGAAGCGATCAGCGAGCAGACCGAGAAAACCCAGCTGGCCTCGCGCGTGATCACCAGCATGGATGTGGTCATCACCACGCTCAACGGTTTGCTGGTAGTCACCACCACCGGCCTGGCGCTGTGGCTGTGGAGCAACTCGCTGATTACCGTGGGTGCCATTGCCCTCGCGACCGGCCTGGCGATCCGCATCGTCAACATGTCGGGCTGGATCATGTGGGTGGTCAACGGCATCTTCGAGAACATCGGCATGGTCCAGGACGGCCTGCAGACCATTGCCCAGCCGGTCACGGTCACCGATCAGGCGCAGGCACCAGCGCTTGAAGTGACGCGCGGCGCGGTGCGCTTCGACAACGTCGGCTTCAACTATGGCAAGGGTCGCAGGGTCATCGATGGCCTGAACCTGGATATTCGTCCGGGTGAGAAGATCGGTCTGATCGGCCCGTCCGGCGCCGGCAAGTCGACTCTGGTCAACCTGCTGCTGCGTCTGTACGACGTTGAAAGCGGGCGCATCCTGATCGACGGGCAGAACATCGCCGAGGTCAACCAGGCCAGCTTGCGCGCACAGATCGGCATGATCACCCAGGACACCTCCTTGCTGCACCGCTCGATCCGCGACAACCTGCTGTACGGCAGGCCCGACGCGACCGACGAGGAAGTCTGGGCCGCCGTGCGCGGGGCCAGGGCCGATGACTTCATCGGCCAGTTGTCCGACTCGCAGGGCCGCACTGGCTTCGATGCGCATGTGGGCGAGCGCGGGGTCAAGCTCTCGGGTGGCCAGCGCCAGCGCATCGCGATTGCCCGGGTACTGCTGAAGAACGCGCCGATACTGATCATGGACGAAGCCACCTCGGCACTCGACTCAGAGGTGGAAGCGGCTATTCAGGAGAGCCTGGAGACGCTGATGCAGGGCAAGACGGTGATCGCCATTGCCCACCGACTGTCGACCATCGCGCGCATGGATCGACTGGTCGTACTTGACCAGGGCCATGTGGTCGAGACCGGCACCCACGCCGAACTGCTCGCCCATCAGGGCTTGTATGCACGCTTGTGGCAACACCAGACGGGCGGCTTCGTCGGGGTCGACTGACAGCCTTGTCGCGCCGGGCCTGCACAGGCTCGGCGTACACCTTGCTGACCCTTACTCCTGACGATAAGGCAGCATGCCCCGCGCCTCTTCGGCGTAAGCTCTGACGCCCTCCCCCTCCTGCTGCAAAAACTCCGCGACCGCCTCCCGCAAGCCTGGATGCAGCAGGTAATGCCACGAGCGAGTGATGACTGGCTCGAAGCCGCGAATCAGCTTGTGCTCGCCCTGCGCGCCAGCATCGAAACGTTGCAGCCCTTCAGCGATAGCAAAGTCCATGCCCTGATAAAAACAGGTCTCGAAGTGCAGCCGGTCGAACTCATCCAGGCAGCCCCAGTACCGCCCGAACAGGCTGTCGCCGCCGACCAGGCTCAAGGCCATGGCCACATCGCGGCCGGCCTGACGCGCGATCACCACGCGGATGGCCTCGGGCATGCGCTCGGCCAGCAGGCTGAAGAACTCACGGGTCAGATACGGCGCCCGCCCGCGGATGGTGTAGGTGTTGGCGTAGCACAGGTAGACAAAGTCCCACTGCAGCTCACTTAGCTGATCACCGCGGTACCACTGGAAGTCGATACCGTGGCCAACCACCTGCTCACGCTCCTTGCGCATCTGCTTGCGCTTGCGCGAGCTGAGCGTGTCGAGAAAGTCCTGGAAATCTCGATAGCCGCGGTTGCGCCAGTGAAACTGACAACCGAGGCGCTCCAGCCATCCCGGCAAGCCGGCGATGGTCTGGTCCAGCGCGGTGTCGGTGAAGTTGATGTGTGCGCCGGACAAGCCGCCCTTGTTCAGGTACTCAGGCAACGCCTGCAACAACAGCAAGCCGTCGGCTGAATCCTGCATCAGCACGCGTGGGCCACTGACCGGGCTGAACGGCACCGCGCCGAGCAGCTTGGGGTAGTAGGCGATACCGGCCCGGGCACAGGCATCCGCCCAGCCGTGATCGAACACATACTCGCCAAACGAATGCCACTTGCGATAGGCCGGCAACAGCGCGCGCACCTCGCCGTCGCGCTCCAGCACCAAGTGCTCGGCGGCCCAGCCGGTGGCCCGTACCACACTGCCGCTGTCTTCCATGGCACTGAGAAAGGCATGCCGCAAAAACGGCTGGCCAGCGGGCACCAGTGCATCCCAGCTAGCGGCTGGCAGGTCGCGGATGTGGGCAAGGCTGTACAAGCTGATCACGATATAAGCGCTCGTCGAGGTGGCCGCCAGTATCCGGCAAGGATGGCGCCACTGACAAATCCAGGCGGACTGTTTAACCGCAGTGCCACTAAATAGACATTATTCTGTCATTGCCCCCCGCAATACTTGCGCCTGTTTTCGAAACCGCGGCGACCTGTCTATTCAGGCGCTTTGCGCAGAATTGCCAACTCGGGGGTGGGCGTCCAAGCCTCCCCATATTGCTCAACACGGGAGAACTTTATGCGTCTTGTTTCTACACTAACTGGAGTGAGCCTGACCGGTCTGATGCTGGCTCTGAGTACTCCAGCCAGTGCTGCAGTCGACGCCAAGCTGCTCGAGATGCTCCGCGCCAATGGTTCGATCAACCAGGCACAGTACAACGAGCTGCAGGCCGACCTGTCTCAGGAAACCAAGGAAAAAGCCACGCAGAAAGCCCAGGCCGAACGCATGAGCTCCTTCGAACAGAAAGTCGCCTGGGCGGCCAAGACCCAGGTCAAAGGTGATGTGCGCCTGCGTTACGAAGACGTCAATGTCGACGACCCGAACGCCTCCAGCGGCAATCAGGACCGTCAGCGCGTGCGTGCTCGCGTCGGCTTCTACAGCGAGATCAACCCACAGGTCGATGCAGGCGTGCGTATCGCCACCGGCAGCAGCGCCGACCGCCGTTCGACCAACCAGAGCCTGGATAACTACTTCGACAAGAAGTCGCTGTGGGTCGACCTGGCTTACCTCGACTGGCACCCGACTGCCCTGCCCGGCCTGCATTTGATCGGCGGTAAAATGGCTCAGCCATGGGTGAGCATGGGCGACATCATCTGGGACAGCGACATCAACCCCGAAGGCGTGGCGGCTACCTACAAGACCGACCTGGGCGGCGCCGAAGTGTTTGCCAGCGCCGGTCAGTACACCCTCAAGGACAACGTCGACGGCGACGGTGTGCAGTACAAGCATGATGCGCAGGTCTACCACGGCCAGTTGGGTGCACGCTTCGCTCCGGCAGACACGCTCAAGGTCACCGTTGGCGCCAGCATCTACGGTTACGATAACGACAAGGAAGCGACCATCCTGCGCTCGTTCGGCAACACCACCAACGAGTTCAACCTCGTTGAAGGCTTTGGCCAGATCGACCTGACCGGCCTCGCGCTGCCACTCTCGGCCTATGGTCAGTACGTGAAGAACACCGACAGCACCGATGGCGAAGATCAGGCCTGGTTGGCGGGTCTGAAGACCAAGCTGGGCGCCTGGAGCCTGGATTACAACTACCGCGACGTGCAACGCAACGCTGTGGTCAGCCTGTTCACCGACTCTGACTTCGGCAACGGCTACACCGGTTCGCGTGGGCACAAGTTCAAGGTCGGTTACGAAATCGACAAGAACTTCTCGGTGGGCGCTGCTTACCTGATGGCCAAGACCGACCTGTCGCAACTGCCGAACAGCAATGCCGATGTCGACACTCTGCAGGTGGATCTGGAAGCCAAGTTCTAACCGAGTAATCTGGGGCCGCTTTGCGGCCCTTTCCGACCGGTCCGGCGCCCCGGCAAGGCCGCTCCTACACCGCGGTCTCTTGTAGGAGCGGCCTGGTGTCGCGAAATGAGGGCGCAGCCCTCACCGGGGCCGCTACAGCCAAACACAATCCCAATGCGAATACTCACCAACTCTGCGCACGATCCCCGCGCGTATTGGGTTGCGAATGATGTACAGCGCGACAGCCTTGATATCCTCATCCCGGCGTAATGCCCGATCATGAAATCCTTGCTGCCAGATATGCTGTCTAATGGCTCCAGTACGTTACAGAGCAACGCTGCTGCGGGATTTGAAGCTGCATATCAGGTTGGCGAGGGTTCCCGCTCCAAGCTCTACCAGCCAGTGAAAAGCGGCTGGCGATTTCGGGTGACGGTGGTGAGCAAATATGAGCGTCCGGGCTCGGATATTCGGCCACGGCGTAAGCTGTGGGCGTGGGGACTTTCCATGTCCTGCTCCTTTTGTGGGGTTCGGATACGGTAGTCGCGGTGGCGCTGAGGGATGTGTGATTAGGGTGTCCGGATGGTACGCCAGTGAGGGCTGCGCCCTCATTTCGCGACACAAGGCCGCTCCTACAGAGGACCGCGCATGACTGGCTAGCGCGGTCTCTTGTGTCGCGAAAGGGCTGCAAAGCAGCCTCGCTGTTAGATCACAGCTTGCGCAGGATCACGCTGCCAATCGAATACCCCGCCCCAAACGAACTCAGTACGCCCAACGCGCCCTTGGGCAGATCATCCTGATACAAATGCAGGGCAATCACCGAGCCCGCCGAGCTGGTATTGGCATACCGATCAAGAATCACCGGCGCATCCTCTTCAGCCACCTCGTGGCCGACCAGCTTCTTCACGATCAGATGGTTCATGCTCAGGTTGGCCTGATGCAGCCAGAACCTGCGCACGTCACTGGCCTGCAGATCGTTCTCGGCCAAATGCTGAGCAATCAGCTCGGCCACCATCGGGCACACTTCGCGGAACACCTTGCGACCTTCCTGCACGAACAGCTTGTCGGCAGCACCCTCACCGTCTTCGGCAGTGCGGTTGAGGAAGCCAAAGTTGTTGCGGATGTTGTTGGAGAACTGGGTCAGCAACTTGCTGCTGACAATCTCGAACTGGTGCGCCGAGGTCGCCAGGTCGGCACGCTCGATCAGCACTGCCGTGGCGCCGTCACCAAAGATGAAATGGCTGTCGCGATCACGGAAGTTCAGGTGCGCGGTGCACACCTCAGGGTTCACCATCAGCACCGCCCGCGCCTGCCCCAGCTGCACGCTGTTGGCGGCGGTCTGGATACCGAAAGTCGCCGAGGAGCAGGCCACGTTCATGTCGAAGGCAAAGCCCTGGATGCCCAACGCAGCTTGCACTTCGATGGCGATGGCCGGGTATGGCCGCTGCAGGTTGGAGCAGGCGACGATCACGCCATCGACATCGGCCGCAGTGCGGCCAGCGCGTTGCAATGCCATCAGCGCCGCGCTCACGGCCATCTCGCAGAGGATCGACTGTTCTTCGTTGCTGCGCTCAGGCAGCAGCGGCTTCATCCGCTGCGGGTCGAGGATGCCGGCCTTGTCCATGACGAAGCGGCTCTTGATGCCCGAAGCCTTTTCGATAAAGGCCGCATTGGATTCGGCCTGAGCCTCGACCTCGCCACGCTCGATGGCGTCGGCGTTGTCGGCATTGAATTGCTGCACCCAGGTGTTGAACGACTCCACCAGTTCTTCATTGGAAATGCTCTGGGCCGGAGTAAACAGGCCGGTGCCGCTGATCACGACGTTATGCACGATCGTTCCTCTGGTCGAAGGCCATCACGCTGGGGCGTTGGCCGAAATAGGGTTTGGCTAATGGCACCTTGGTACCAAGTTGAACCTGTAATTGTCTGCCTTGAAACGGCCGAAGGCTGTGCCTTCGAACGTTGCGCCTGGCCACACCTGCATCGGCGTATTGCTGCCCATGCCGGCCTGGCCAGGTCTCGCTGAAACCTGCAGCGAGTTTGCCACAACTTCAGCAATTTAGCCTTCTACCTGGCTCCACTGCTTGCTCAGGCGCTTGTCCGAAACCGCAACCTTGGTCCCCAACTGCTGGGCGAATAACGACACCCGGTACTCTTCCAGCAACCAGCGATACAGCACCAACTGCTCATCGCGCTTGCCTTCCTGGGCGTGCTTGTCGGCGCGGGTTTTGTACTGCGCCCAGAGGTTGGCCAGTTCGCCACTCCAGACCCGGTCCTTCTGAACCTGGCTGCCCAGCTTCTCCAGGCGCAGCTCGATCGCCTTCAGGTAACGCGGCAGCTCTTTGAGCCACTGCGCCGGTGTCTCTCGAATAAACCCTGGATAGACCAGGTTGGCCAACTGCTGCTTGATGTCGTTCAGCGACACCGCCTGACTCAGGTCGATCTTGCCCTTGAAGCGCTTTTGCAGGCCATGCCACAGCTTGAGGATCTCCAGGCTCAGGCGCGCCAGCCGCTCGGCATGCTCCGCCCAGCTGCCACGCTTGCGCTCGGCCAGCGACGCCAGTCCGGCGCCATCGCGTGGCAACTGCGCCTCGCCGTCGAGGATGCAGCTGTCGAGGCTGGCCAGGAGAATATCCTCGACCAGTGCCTCGACCCGGCCCATGTCGCGGTACAGCAAGCCCAGCTCGGTCAGCCCCGGCAGCTTGCTGCGCAGGAACTTGGCCGGCTCTGCCAACTGCTGCAGGAGCAACCGCTGCAACGCCCGGCGGTGCTGGAACTCGGCCTCGGCATGGGTCGAAAAACGCCCTTCACGGACCGCGCCCTTGTCCTCGACCAGCGCCGGATACACTGTCATCGACAACCCGGCGATCTTCTGCTGGGCGGTCTCGGCTACCGGGGTAAAGGCCTTGGCCTGTACCGGCTGGTCGGATTTTTCGGTACGCGGCATGGCCAACGCCGCCTGGCTGGCGGCAACAAAGCGTGCAGTCAGCTCGGCCAGATCACGGCCCTCGCCGAGGAACTTGCCCTCGCCGTCGACCACTTCGATGTTCATCCGTAGATGGCTCTCGACCAGCTCGACGGCTTCGGCCCAGGCTTCGTCCGAGACGCGCGCACCGGTCATGCGCAGCAACTCCTGGCCAAGGGCCTGAGGCAGGCTGCCCTGGCCAAAGGTCATGCGCGAAAGCGCCGCTTTGACGAAGTCCGGCACCGGCACGAAGTTCTTGCGCAGCGCCTTGGGCAGGCTGCGCACCAGGGCAATGCACTTGGCTTCGAGCAGGCCCGGCACCAGCCACTCCAGACGCTCGCCCGGCAGGCTCGGCAACAGCGGCGCCGGCACCCGCACGGTGACGCCGTCGCGCGGATGATTGGGCTCGAAGTGATAGCTCAGCGACAGGCTCAGATCACCGATCTTCAAGGTGTCCGGATACTGCGCGGCAGTGACTTCGCTAGCCTCGCGAGCGAGCACATCCTCTTCGCGCATGATCAGCAGGTTGGCGTCCTTCTGGCTGGTCATGCGGTACCAGGCATCGAAGGTCGCGGTCTGGTGAATCTCTGCCGGCAGGCGTGCTTCGTAGAAACCGTAGAGGGTTTCTTCGTCGGCCAGAATATCCCGGCGGCGGGCCTTGGCCTCGAGCTCGTCGAGCTGCTCGAGCAGGCGCTTGTTGGCCATCAGGCATTTGGCCCGCGACTGGATTTCGCCGCCAACCAGTCCTTCGCGGATAAACAGCTCACGCGAAACCACCGGATCGATCGGGCCGTAATGCACCGGGCGGCGACCGACCAGAATCAGCCCATAGAGGGTAATCTGCTCGAAGGCGACCACCTGGCCACGCTTCTTCTCCCAGTGCGGCTCGAAGTGGTTCTTCTTGATCAGGTGGCCGGCCAACGGCTCGATCCAGTCCGGTTCGATCTTGGCAACCATGCGCGCATACAGCTTGGTAGTTTCGACCAGCTCGGCGGCCATCACCCACTGCGGGCGCTTGCGACCGATGCCGGACGATGGATGAATCCAGAAGCGCCGCTGCCGCGCACCGAGGTAATCGCCCTCTTCGGTCTTCTGCCCGATCTGGCTGAGCAGGCCACTGAGGATTGCCTTGTGCATGCGCTGATAATCGACCGGCTCTTTGTTCACGGTCAGTTGCAGGTCACGGCAGATCAACGCCAGTTGCCGATGAGCATCACGCCACTCGCGCAGGCGCAGGTAGTTGAGGAAGTTCTTGCGGCACCAGTTGCGCAGCGGGTTGGCGGTCAGGGCCAGGCGCTGTTCTTCGAAACCGCGCCACAAATTCACCAGCCCGGCGAAGTCGGAGTCGACGTCCTTCCATTGCGCATGGGCCTGATCGGCCGCCTGCTGACGCTCGGGTGGACGTTCACGCGGGTCCTGCACCGACAGCGCACTGGTGACGATCAGTACTTCCTGCAGGCTGCCCAGGCGCGCGCCTTCAAGCAACATGCGCCCCAGCCGTGGGTCGATCGGCAGGCGTGCCAATTGCCGCCCGAGCGGGGTCAGCTGATTCTCGCGGTTGACCGCCGACAGCTCTTGCAGGAGGTTGAAGCCGTCGCTGATGGCCTTGCCATCCGGTGGCTCGATGAACGGGAAGGCATCGATATCGCCCAGGCGCAGATGCAACATCTGCAGGATCACCGCGGCGAGGTTGGTACGCAGGATCTCCGGGTCGGTAAACGCCGGCCGGCCATTGAAGTCATCTTCGCTGTACAAGCGAATGCAGATGCCCGGCTCGACCCGGCCACAGCGGCCCTTGCGCTGGTTGGCACTGGCCTGCGACACCGCCTCGATCGGCAGGCGCTGGACCTTGGCCCGGTAGCTGTAGCGGCTGATGCGCGCGGTGCCGCTGTCGATCACGTAGCGGATGCCCGGCACGGTCAGCGAGGTCTCGGCGACGTTGGTCGCCAGCACCACGCGACGGCCCGGGTGCGACTGGAAGATCTTCTGCTGCTCAGCCGGCGACAGCCGCGCATACAGCGGCAGGATTTCGGTGTGGCGCAATTGCGCCTTGCGCAGCATTTCGGCGGCGTCGCGGATCTCCCGCTCGCCCGGCAGAAACACCAGTACGTCGCCCGGCCCCTTGCCGGCACTGCGCTCGTGCGCAGCGATCTCGTCGAGGGTGGCCAGAATCGCCTGATCAACGCTGAGGTCTTCTTCGACCTGGTTGCCTTCCTCGTCATGCTCGCTGGTCAGCGGCCGGTACCAGGTGTCGACCGGATAAGTCCGACCAGACACCTCGATGATCGGCGCATCGTCGAAATGCTTGGAGAAGCGCTCCAGGTCGATGGTCGCCGAGGTGATGATCAGCTTCAGCTCGGGCCGACGGTGCAGCAAGGTCTTCAGGTAGCCGAGCAGGAAGTCGATGTTCAGGCTGCGTTCGTGGGCTTCGTCGACGATGATCGTGTCGTAGCGCTCAAGAAAGCGGTCATGCTGGGTTTCAGCCAGCAAGATGCCGTCGGTCATCAGCTTGACCAAGGTGTTGGCATCGCTCTGATCTTCAAAGCGCACCTGATAGCCAACCAACGCCCCCAGCGGCGTGCCGAGCTCTTCGGCCACCCGCGCGGCCACGCTGCGCGCAGCGATCCGCCGCGGCTGAGTGTGGGCGATCTGGCCGTGGCTGCCGCGGCCCAGTTCCAGGCAGATTTTCGGCAGCTGGGTGGTTTTGCCAGAGCCGGTTTCGCCGGCGATGATCAGCACCTGGTGTTCGCTCAGGGCTTTTTTTATCTCGTCACGCTTGGCCGCAATCGGCAGGCTGTCGTCGTAGCGGATACTCGGCACACTCGCCTGGCGCGCGCTGACTTTGTCGAACGAGGCTTGCACCTTGTCTGCCCACAAGGCCAGCTTGGCCTCGTCCGGGCGCTTGCGCAGCTCGTGCAGTTGCCGACGCAGACGATGACGGTCGGCGATCATGGCGTGGTCGAGATTGTTCAGCAGCTGGTCGATGGCGTTATCAGTCATGGGGCTTTTTAATGATGCAGGTGAGCCTGCTGGTACATGATTGGCATTCGAAGAGGGGCGATTGTCGCAGATTTGCCGAATCTTTGCTTTCAGCGCCGGGCGCGGGTTGCGTGAACTTCAGCGAGCATGGCCGGCGCGAATGTTTAGCCAGCAGCTAACTTAAGGTAGCCATTCGCTGATTTAATCAACCTTACAGCCCATGGGAGTATCAACCCATGAGCGTCCCCACCCGCACCGCACGCCCGCCGTCCCGCCCTTCGCTGCCGAAGGCCCGGGCCTGTGTCGGCGAAAATCCACTGGTGCACATCATCCTCGCCTTCTGGGCCCTGTGGCACTGCCGCCACGCTCGCCCGCCCGATCTTTCGGCCGCGTTGCACTGACCAGACCCGGCGTCTCTGCGCCGGTTTACCCAGTCCGGCCTGGCGCCCATTGCGCGCAGGTCCGTGCGCCTCAGCAATGAGCCGCGAGCGAATCCACCATGCACTTTGCTCCCCTTGAGCAGGCCGAACAGTTTCTGGCCAATAACCCTGATATCGACCTGATCGAGCTGTTCATCCTCGATGCCAACGGTGTGCCCCGCGGCAAGCTGCTGCACCGTGACGAACTGCTGGCGGTTTACCAAAGCGGCAGGCCGCTGCCGAGCACCATTCTTGGCTTGACCATCAATGGCGACGACGTGGAAAACTCCGGCCTGGTGTGGGACGTCGGCGATATCGACTGCCGCGCTTATCCCCTGCAAGGCAGTCTGGTGCGCCTACCATGGCGGCGGGTGCCAACCGCGGCGGTGCAAGTCAGCATGCACCCGCGTGAAGGCCTGCCAGCCAGTGTTGCCGACCCACGTCACGTCCTGCTGCGCACCATCGAAGCGCTCAAGGCCGACGGCTACCACCCGGTGATGGCCTGCGAACTGGAGTTCTACCTGCTCGACCAGCAGCGCGACGCCCACGGCCGGCCGCAGCCCGCGCTGGACAACGACGGCGGCCGCCCGCGCGCCACCCAAGTGTATGGCCTGCGCGAACTGGAGCAGATCGAGCCGTTTCTGGCTGACCTGTACGCCGCCTGCAAAGCCCAGGGCATCCCTGCGCGCACGGCGATTTCCGAGTACGCCGCAGGCCAGGTCGAGATCACTCTGGAACACGGCGACGCCCTGGCGGCGATGGACCAGGCCGTGCGCTACAAGCGCCTGGTCAAGGGCATTGCCCATGCCCACGGCATGCAGGCGTGCTTCATGGCCAAGCCGTTCGCCGAACTGGCCGGCACCGGCATGCACATGCACCTGAGCCTGGCCGACGCCGAGGGTCGCAATCTGTTTGCCAGTGAAGATCCGGCCGGCACGCCGCTGCTGCGCCAGGCAGTCGCCGGTATGCTCTGCCATCTGCATGAATCACTGTTGCTGTTTTGCCCCAACGCCAACTCGTTCCGCCGCTTCCAGGCCAACAGCTACGCGCCGCTGGCGCCGACCTGGGGCGTCGACAACCGCACCGTGAGCCTGCGCGTGCCCGGCGGCCCGGCCAACAGCCGGCACATCGAACACCGCATCTGCGGCGCCGACGCCAACCCGTATCTGGCGGCTGCGGCGATTCTCGCCGCCACCCATCAGGGCCTGCGCGAACAGCTCGACCCCGGCGCGCCGGTGACGGGCAACGGTTATGCCCAGGCCACCGAACACCTGCCCACCGACTGGCTGACCGTGCTCGCTGCACTGGAGCAGTCGACCTGGGCCAAAGAGGCTCTCGGCGAGGATTTTCTCGGGGTATACCTCAAGGTCAAGCGCGCCGAGTACCGCCAGTTCATGGCCGAAGTCGGCGAGCAGGACTGGCGCTGGTACCTGCACCAGGCCTGAGCCCTACCCTTTTCATCTCAAGGAATTCGCATGAACGCAGCACTGAACAAGGGTTCGGCCCAGCGCGCGCCGTCCTACTACAGCGCCACTGTCAACGATCACAGCCAGTACCCGACTTTGCAGGGTACGCACCAGGTCGATGTGGCGATCATCGGCGGCGGTTTCACCGGCGTAGCCACGGCGGTCGAGCTGGCCGAACGTGGGCTCAAGGTGGCCATTGTCGAAACCAATCGCATCGGTTGGGGCGCCAGCGGGCGCAACGGCGGCCAGGTGACGGGCAGCCTGTCCGGCGACGAGGCGATGCGCCAGCAGATGAGCGCGCGCCTCGGCAGCGAGGTCGATGACTTCATCTGGCAACTGCGCTGGCGCGGCCACGAGATCATCGAGCAACGGGTGCAACGCTACGGAATCGAGTGCGACCTCAAGCGCGGCCACCTGCACACCGCGATGAAGCCATCGCACATGGCCGAGCTGCAGAGTTTTCAGGCCGAGGCCCAACGCCGTGGCATGGGTGATCAGCTCGAGTTGCTCGATCGCGACGGGGTTGCCCGCCACCTGCAGAGCCCGCTGTACCTGGGCGGCCTGAAGAACATGCGCAACCTGCACCTGCACCCGCTCAACCTGTGCCTGGGCGAAGCGCGCGCGGCACACGCGATGGGCGCCCTGATTTTCGAGAATTCCGAGGTACTCGACATCGTTCACGGCCCTCGCCCGGCGGTGGTCACCGCCCAGGGCCGGATCGAGGCGCGTCAGGTGATGCTCGCCGGCGATGTCTATCACAAGCTGGAAAAGCGCCAACTGAAGGGCAAGATCTTCCCGGCGATGGGCGGCATCGTCACCACCGCGCCACTGGGCGAACTGGCCGAGCAGATCAACCCGGAGGATCTGGCGGTGTACGACTGCCGCTTCGTCCTCGACTACTACCGCCTGACCGCCGACAAGCGCTTGCTGTTCGGCGGTGGCGCCAACTACTCCGGCAAGGATTCACGGGATATCGCCGGCGAGCTGCGGCCGTGCATCGAGCGCACCTTCCCCGCTCTCAAAGGCGTGCCGATCGAGTTCCAGTGGAGCTGCGCGATGGGCATCGTGGTCAACCGCATTCCGCAGTTGGGCAAACTCTCGGACAACGTCTGGTACTGCCAGGGTTATTCCGGGCACGGCGTTGCCACCAGCCACATCATGGGTGAAATCATGGCTGAGGCGGTGACCGGAACATTGGAGAAGTTCGATACCTTTGCCGGCTGCAAGCACGTCAAGGTGCCAATGGGCGACCTGCTCGGCAATCCGCTGCTGGCGGCGGGGATGTGGTACTACCAGATGCTGGAAAAGCTGCGCTGACAGCTGCAGCGGCGACTGCGCGGGCATGAGCTGCCACGCAGTCGCCACCTGATCAGGCGGTCTTTTTCAGGCCTTGCTTCTTCAGCTCTTCGTCACGCAGCTCGCGGCGCAGGATCTTGCCGACGTTGGTGGTTGGCAAGGCATCACGGAACTCGATATAACGCGGCACCTTGTAGCCGGTGACGTTGGCGCGCATATGCTCCATGACCTGCTCCTTGGTCAGGGTCATGCCCGGCTTGACCACGATGAACACCTTGATCAGCTCGCCCGACTTCTCGTCCGGTACACCGATCGCAGCGCACTGCAGCACACCCGGCAAACCGGCGAGCACGTCTTCGAGTTCATTGGGGTAGACGTTGAAGCCGGACACCAGAATCATGTCCTTCTTGCGGTCGACGATACGCATGTAGCCATCGGTCTGGATCAAGGCGATGTCGCCAGTCTTCAACCAGCCATCGGCATCGAGAATCTCGGCGGTAGCATCTTCGCGCTGCCAGTAGCCTTTCATCACCTGCGGGCCCTTGACGCACAGCTCGCCGACCTCGCCCAGGGCAAGCTCCTGGCCGCTGTCATCGATGATCTTGCACAGCGTCGACGGCACCGGGATGCCGATGGTGCCGACCTGGTTGGCCTCAGCCGGATTGACCGCAGCAACCGGGCTGGTTTCGGTCATGCCGTAGCCTTCGCAGATGGCGCAGCCGGTTACGGCTTTCCAGCGCTCGGCAACGCTCAACTGCAAGGCCATGCCACCGGACAGGGTGATCTTCAGTGCCGAGAAGTCCAGAGCGCGGAAGCCTTCGTTGTTGCACAGGGCAACGAACAGCGTGTTGAGGCCGACAAAGCCGCTGAACTTCCACTTGCCGAGCTCCTTGACCATCGCCGGCAGGTCGCGCGGGTTGCTGATCAGCACGTTGTGGTTGCCGATCAGCATCATTGCCATGCAATGGAAGGTAAAGGCATAGATGTGGTAAAGCGGCAGCGGCGTGATCAGGATCTCGCAGCCTTCTTGCAGGTTGGCGCCCATCAACGCACGGCACTGGAGCATGTTGGCGACCAGGTTGCGGTGGGTGAGCATGGCGCCCTTGGCCACCCCGGTGGTGCCGCCGGTGTACTGCAGCACGGCAACATCATCGGCCTGCGGGTTGGCTTCGTTGACCGGCTGGCCGGCGCCCTTGGCCAAGGCATCGTTGAAACGTACGGCCTTGGGCAGGTGATAGGCCGGGACCATCTTCTTCACGTATTTGATGACGCTGTTGATCAGCAGCCGTTTCAGCGGCGGCAGCAGGTCGGCCACTTCGGTGACGATGACGTGTTTGACCTGGGTCTTGGGCACCACCTTTTCAGCCAGGTGGGCCATGTTGGCCAGGCACACCAACGCCTTGGCGCCAGAGTCGTTGAACTGGTGTTCCATCTCCCGCGTGGTGTACAGCGGGTTGGTGTTGACCACGATCAGGCCAGCGCGCATGGCACCGAATACCGCCACCGGGTACTGCAGCACGTTCGGCAGCTGCACGGCGATGCGGTCGCCCGGCTTGAGGTCAGTGTGCTGCTGCAGCCACGCGGCAAACGCGCCGGACAGCGTGTACAGCTCGCCATAGGTCAGGGTCTTGCCCAGGTTGCTGAAGGCCGGCTTGTCGGCAAAACGCTGGCAGGATTGCTTGAGCACCGCCTGGATATTGGGGAATTCATCAGGATTGATTTGCGCCGCTACCCCGGCTGGGTACTTATCCTTCCAAAAATTTTCGATCATGGAAGCCAACTCCTTGAGCAACAGCGAATTCTTTATACGCGTTTATGCGTTTATTATTGATAGAAGGCGCCGGTTCATTGCCAACCGTATCCTCTGAAAGCGGGCCGAGAGTATCAGCTTTGCCAAGGGTCGACTAGAGGCCAAAACAGGCCAAACGGTCACAAATATGACTCAACGAATTATATAAGTCATATTTAGAGTAATTAGCCAAAATGTCGCAAACCGGCTGCTGTGGGTTGATCTACTGGCTATGCATATAAAGAGAGGCAAGCGCGTCGCCGCTGCTTGCCTCTGCAGTGCCTAGGCCAGACCGGTCAGGCGATGTCGCGCAGCTCGCGCCGCAGGATCTTGCCGACCGGCGTCATTGGCAGCGAATCGCGCAGGACGATGTGCTTGGGCACTTTGTAACCGGTGAAGTTGGCCTTGCAGTAGGCCTTCAGCTCTTCAACGCTGACGCCCCCTTCACGGGCCACCACAAACAGCTTCACCGCCTCGCCGGAACGCTCGTCCGGCACCCCGATTGCGGCGCAGTTGGCGACCTGCGGGTGGGCCATCACCACATCCTCGATCTCGTTCGGGTACACGTTGAAGCCCGAGACGATGATCATGTCTTTCTTGCGGTCGACAATCCGCGTGTAGCCATCAGGATCGATGACGGCGATGTCACCCGTCTTGAACCAGCCTGCACTGTCGAGCGCCTGCGCCGTTGCCTCGGGCTGCTGCCAGTAGCCTTTCATCACTTGCGGGCCCTGGATACACAGCTCGCCGCGCTCGCCCAAGGGCAACTCGTTGCCATCGTCATCGATGACCTTGAACGCCGTGGCCACTACCGGGATGCCTACTGTGCCCAGCCGCGCCAGCTGCCCATAAGGGTTGGTACTGGCCACAGGCGAGGTTTCGGTCAGGCCGTAGCCTTCGACGATGCGGCACTTGGTCAGGCTCTCCCAACGCTCCGCGGTGGCCTTGACCAACGCGGTACCACCGGAGTTGGTGACCTTCAACGCCGAGAAATCCAGCGACTTGAAACCGGGGTGGTCCATCAGCGCGACAAACAGCGTATTCAGGCCAATCAAGCCCGAGAAACGCCACTTGCCCAGTTCCTTGATAAACCCTGGGATATCACGTGGGTTGGTAATCAGCACGTTGTGGTTGCCGGTGACCATCATGCACATGCAGTTCGCCGTAAAAGCATAGATGTGGTACAGCGGCAGCGGCGCGATCATCACCTCCTGGCCGTCCTTGATCATCTTCTGGCCGTCGGCGCCGTGCTGGGAGAAGCACGCCAGTACCTGCAGCATGTTGGCGACCAGATTGGCATGGGTCAGCATGGCGCCCTTGGCCAAGCCGGTGGTGCCGCCGGTGTACTGCAGCACGGCGACATCGTCGAGGCTGCGCGGCACCGGTGTGTGGCTCAACGCCCTGCCCTCGCGCAGCACCTGCTTGAACGACTTTGCCTGCGGCAGATCGAAGGCCGGGACCATCTTCTTGACCTTGTCGACCAGGGTATTGACCAGCCAGCCTTTGGCGGTAGGCAGCAGATCCCCCATCTTCGCTTCGATCAGGTACTCAAGGCCGGTATCGGGGAGCACCTCCTGCACCCTTCTGCCAAACATGTTCAGGTACACCAGCGCACGCGCGCCGGAATCCTTGAACTGGTGGCGCATTTCCCGCTCGGTGTACAGCGGGTTGGTGTTGACCACGATCAGCCCGGCCCGCAGCGCACCGAACACCGCAATCGGGTACTGCAGCACGTTGGGCATCTGCACGGCAATACGATCGCCGGGGGCCAGATCGGTATTGGCCTGCAGCCAGGCGGCGAAGGCCGCCGAGTGGCGTTCGAGCTCGCCATAACTCAAGGTCACGCCGAGGTTGCTGAAGGCCGGGCGGTCGGCGAAGCGCTTGCAGGAGCGCTCGAACACATCGACCACGCTGCGGTAGGCATTGATATCGATGGTGGAAGGCACGCCCGCCGGGCGTTTGTCATTCCAGAAGTCGGCATGCATTTATTATTGTTCCTCTTGGCCTGGAGCGTCCTTGACCTGCTGCACGGGGCGACAGGCGTTGAGCCGACGTTAGCAGGTAAGTGGGAGGTGGCAAACACGCCAAGGGCCGCCATTAACATTGTGAATCTTATTTGTGCCCGCCCTGCAATTTCAGTGGTAGTGCGTACACTGTCGGGGAACATGCACAGAAAAGGACGCGGTCATGGCTTACGATGCGCTCTGGGTTGCCGCCAGTGAGCACAGCAACCTGTACCTGCACCAATGGCTGCCGGCCACACCGGTCAAGGCCGTGGTGCTGCTGGCGCATGGCATGGCCGAGCATGGCGGGCGCTATCAGCGCTTGGGCCAGGCACTGAGCGCCGCCGGCTTTGCCCTGCTCGCGCCTGATCAGCGTGGCCATGGCCGGACCGCCGAGAACGGTCGTCTGGGCCTGTTTGCCTGCAAGGATGGCTGGAATGCCGTGGTCAACGATCTCGGCCTGCTCAGCCAGCACATCGGCGAGCGATTTCCTGGCACGCCACTGTTTTTGTTCGGCCACAGCATGGGCAGTTACATCGTCCAGGCTTACCTGCTGCACCACAGCGCCAGCGTGCACGGAGCTATTCTCAGCGGCTCCAACCTGCAGCCGCCCAGGCTGTATCGCGCCGCGGCCCTGATCGTCCGCGCCGAAGCCTGGCGCCAGGGCGCCGAGGCCAGCAGTGCGCTGATCGACAAGCTTTCGTTCGGCAGCTTCAACAATGCCTTCAAGCCTACCCGGACGCCATTCGACTGGCTAAGCCGCGACGAAGCCGAAGTAGACAAGTACATCGCCGACCCGCTGTGCGGGTTTCGCTGCAGCAATCAGTTGTGGCTCGATCTGCTCCGAGGCCTGGCGCAAGTCAGCCGGCCGAGCAACCTTGCCCAGGTCGATCCGAACCTGCCGATACTGATAATTGGCGGTGAATGTGATCCGGTGAGTGCCGGCAAGCGTCTCAGTGATCTGGCCGTCGCTTTGAGCGCGACCGGCAACCGGCATGTGCAGTTGCGCCTGTACCCGCAGGCGCGCCACGAACTGCTCAATGAAACCAATCGCGACGAGGTTACCGCCGACATTCTCGGCTGGCTCGAGCAGGCGCTGGCCCTTGGCCGCCCCGCTCGCAGTGAATGATAGCCAGGCCCCGTCCGCCAATAAGGAAGCCCTGATGACCCAGGTCACCAACACCCCCTACGAAGCCCTCGAAGTGGGTCAGAAAAATGAAGAGTTCGTCAAGCGCGTTGAAGAGCGCGACATCCAGCTCTTCGCCGCCATGTCCGGTGACCACAACCCCGTCCACCTCGATGCCGAGTACGCTGCCAAGACCATCTTCCGCGAGCGGATTGCCCACGGCATGTTCACCGGCGCCCTGATCAGCGCGGCAGTGGCCTGCAACCTGCCCGGCCCAGGCACGGTGTATCTGGGCCAGCAGATGAGTTTCCAGAAGCCGGTAAAAATCGGCGACACACTGACCGTGCGCCTGGAAATCCTCGAAAAGCTGCCCAAGTTCAAGGTGCGTATCGCCACCAACGTCTACAACCAGAACGATGAGCTGGTGATTGCCGGCGAAGCCGAGATTCTCGCGCCGCGCAAGCAGCAGACCGTGCAGCTGGTGACGCCGCCGACCTTCGAGCCGAGCGTTGCCGAAGCCTGACTTCTAGCGCCCCTGCAAGTCGCGCAGGCGCTGCTCGATGTAGCGCCGCTCCGGCCCTTGTTGAGTCAGTATCAGGGCTCGCTGCCACGCTGCGCGAGCCTGCTCGGTCTGGCCCAGTTGGCCGTGCAGTTCTGCGCAGGCGGCGTGCGCCAGGTGATAGTCGAGCAGTTCGCCGCGCTGCAACAGCGCTTCGATCAGCACCAAGCCCGCCTGCGGGCCATCGCGTCTGGCCAGGGCTGCGGCGCGATTGAGTTCGATCACCGGTGATGGCCAGTGGCGCTGCAATACATCGTACAAACCAATGATCTGCGCCCAGTCGGTATCTGCCGGGCGTAGCGCTTCTGCATGCAGCGCCGCGATCGCCGCTTGCAGGCTGTAGATACCGGCCGGGCCAGCGCGCAGCGCCCGTTCGGCCAACTGGCAGCCTTCGGCGATCTGCTGGTGATTCCACAGGCGGCGATCCTGTTGATCGAGCAGCACCAGGTTACCGTCAAGGTCACTGCGCGCTGCCTGCCGTGAAGCTTGCAGCAGCATCAGCGCCAACAGGCCCATTACCTGCGGGGCTGGCAGCAGTTGCAGCAGCAGTCGACCAAGCCGAATCGCCTCATCACACAGCTCACGGCGCACCACCGCTTCACCCGAGCTGGCTGAATAGCCTTCGTTGAAGACCCGGTAAATCACCCGCAGGACACTGTCCAGACGCTCTGGCAGCTCGGCCTGCTCGGGGACCTGATAGGCGATACCGGCATCGCGGATCTTCGCCTTGGCGCGGACGATGCGCTGGGCAATGGTTGCCGGACGCTGGACAAAGGCACTGGCAATCTGCTCGGTGCTGAGGCCACAGACTTCACGCAGGGTCAGCGGCACCTGGACATCCGCAGCCAGCGCGGGGTGGCAGCAGGTGAAGATCAGGCGCAAGCGGTCATCGCCGAGTAGCGCTTCATCAGCGGGGTCGTCATCGCTGGGCACAAGCATGATCAGATCCGCCTGGGCATGATCGAAACGGGCATGTTTGCGTAACAGATCGATGGCCTTGAAGCGCCCGGTCGACACCAGCCAGGCCCGTGGATTGCTGGGGATGCCATCACGCTGCCAGCGCTCGACCGCGATGAAAAACGCCTCGTGCATGGCCTCCTCGGCCAGGTCGAAATCACCCAGAAGGCGAATCAAGGTGGCCAGAATGCGCCGCGAGTCTCGTCGGTAGAGCTCATCTACCACCTCACGCAGCTGCTCGCCGAGCATCAGTCAGGCATCTGCTGAGTGACTACCTCCACCAGGCGGTCCAGGCTTTGCCCCCACCCCTGGTGAAAGCCCATTTCTTCGTGGGCGCGGCAATCCTCGGCATTCCAGTGCAGCGCGCGGGCGGTATAGCGGGTCTTGCCGTGTTCATCATCGAAGGTCACCACTGCGGTCATGAAGGCCTTGGCGGCGGGGACCCAGCCCGGCCGAAACGCATCGGTGAAGACCAGCCGACGTGGCGCCACGATTTCCAGGAAGACACCCTGGTTATCGTATTCGGTGCCGTCCGCGGTGCGCATCAAGGTCCGGAACAAGCCGCCAACCCACAGTTGCATCTCGCATTCCGGGGTGGTCATGCCGTGCGGGCCCCACCACTTCATCAGCCATTGCGGTTCGCTCCAGGCGCGAAATACCTTCGCCGGTGGGGCGTCGATCAGGCGAGTGATGGACAGTTCATGTTCGGCCACTGCAGAGCCTGCGTGTGCGTGCGTCATTGTTGTTGTGCTCCACGTTCAGGGTTGTAGTTCGCGCACCGGGCGGACCTCGACGCTGCCGACTCGGGCGGCGGGGATGCCTTTGGCGATGCTCAACGCTTCATTGAGGTCGCGCGCTTCGACCAGATAGAAACCGGCGAGCTGTTCCTTGGTTTCAGCGAATGGCCCGTCGGTCAGGCTCATCTGGCCATTGCGCACGCGCACCGTGGTCGCGGCCTGGACAGACTGCAGCGCCTGCGCGGCGAGCACGCGGCCGCTGCCCTCCAGTGCCTGCGCATAAGCCTGGCATTCGGCATCGGCGGGGCTGTCGGGCAAGCTGTGCAGCAGCCCCTCGTCACAATAGACCAGGCACAGGTATTTCATGATTGCCTCCAACGTCAGTGGACAGTGCGTTTGGCGATAACAGCAGGCGTGCTCAGCTCAAGGTTGCAGGTTGAACAGCGCCTTCTGGGTTTGCATGTCGAACGGCGCCGACCAGTGCTCGTGGATGACCTGCCACTGCGCGCCACTGCGACGATAGCCGACCGTAACGCGCATGAAGCCGCATTGGCTGTCGTCATCTGCAGGCCCGCAGCGATTGAGCCAGTGGGCCAGGGCGAGGTTGTCGTCGACATGCAGGGTCAGTTGATGGATCTCGAACACCATCTCGCCCGAGCACATGCCCATGCACATTTCCCAGTGCGCACGGTAGGCGGCCTTGCCCTTGAAGTGCAGGGCCTGGATGGCGTCAAAGGCGACGACGTCTTCGGCGTAGGGAGCAACGATTGCATCGATGTCACGCTCGCGCACGGACTGCATCCAGCTGTCGATCTGTTGACGCAGTAGCGATTCGGTTGAGGTAGTCATTATTGGGCTCTCGACCAGGGCAGCGCAGGATCATCCAGCGCCTTCATGACTAGTCGAATTGCGAGAGGCGAAATCGACAGGCACTGAAAAATATTTTTTTGAGCCTGGTCGACGGGTACCATTAGCCACTGCACTCCTGCTGCCGCCTACGGGTATAGCCATGCCTTTGACCAGCGAAACCCTGCCTGCCAGCCCGCATTTCGAGCTGAGCTGGGTGCGCGCGCAAGGCGGTGCCAGCTTCCCGCGGCATACCCATGACGAGTACGTGATCGGCGCCAATCTCAGTGGCCAGGAGCGGATTTGGCTCGATGGCCGCGAGCTGGAGGTGGCGCCAGGCCAGATCACCTTGTACAACCCGCTGGCCGTGCAGGGTTCGGAATTTGCCACGACAGGTGTGGAATACATCAGCCTGCACCTGGCGCCAGCGGCGATCACGCAACTGATCAGCGCCGACAATCTGCGCTCGACCGCTACTGCGCCACGTTTGCAGCAAGGCGTGCTGCAGCGGCCGCAGCTGTTTGCTGCGTTGCTGGAGCTGGCCCGGGCCAGTGACGAGCAACGCGAACAGGCCGAGCTGTTGTTGCTCGCGCAATTGCTGGAGCAACCCGCCAGCGCCGCCCATGAGCAGTCAGCGGCCGTCGCTACCAGCCAGGCATTCATGCGTGAGCATCTGCAGCAACGGCTGCCTCTCGAGCAGCTGGCGCAGGTCGCCGGCTTGAGCAAATATCACTTCGTACGCTGCTTCAAAAAGGCCACCGGCCTGGGCCCGTTGCAGTACCACATGCAACTGCGCCTGATCGAAGCGCGGCGCCGGTTACGTCTTGGGCAACACGCACAGGACGTGGCGCTGGACCTGGGTTTCTACGACCAGAGCCACTTCATCACAGCGTTTCGCCGGGTACATGGCGTGACGCCGCAACATTACGCGGCGGCAAGAATGAATTCGCGGTAGCCTGAAACGATCACATACACCGCGAAGTAGCAGAAAATCGCTGCCGACAGCAGGTAAGACCAGGTCAGCAAGCGGTCACCGAGCAAGCGCCCGCCGTGGCTGGCAATACCGCACAAGCTCACGCACCAGAGCAGACCGGCCGCGAAGAAACCGCCGAGAAACACAACCGCGTCGAGCAAGCTGCCAGCGCCTGAGCGGGAGATCAGCACACCGCCGACCGCAGCGAACCAGAGGATCGCGCTCGGCGACGACATCGCCAGAAACACCCCTCGCGCAAACTCGCGCCAACCCGACTCGACCACCACCTCGGCGCGCGCATCCAGATGCCCGCCGCGCCAGGCGGCCAGCAGCATCTTCAGCGCAAACCAGATCAACAACGCCGAACCACCGAGCCACAGCACCCAGCGCACACTCTCGAACTGCAGCAGCACGGTCATCCCGGCCAATGCTGCGATGGCGTAGATCAGGTCACCTACGCAGGTGCCCAGGCCCAACCAGAATCCCTGAAGAAAACCACGCTGCATGGCCAGGGTGATCATGGCGATATTGGCGATGCCGATGTCCAGACACAGCGACAGGCTCAGCAGAAATCCGTTGGAAAAAGGCATGGGTAATAGCTACGCGACAGATCAGGAGGCGCTGATTAAGCCACAGGCCAACGGCGCCGGTATTGGAAGAAATTGCCTGCTTCCCGGTTGCGCCGATCTTCACTTACCCGTTTAAGAGTACGCCAGCGCCGTCTGGGTATTCAGCCGCTCAAGACCTGCGCATAACGTTGACGATCAATATTCGCGCCACTGAGCACCACCGCAACGCGCTTGCCCTTCTGCCGCTCACGTTCCTGCAACAGCGCAGCCAAACCTGCAGCGCCAGCTCCCTCAGCAGTGTTGTGAGTGGTTTCGTGGTAAATGCGCATGGCCTCGGCGATCTCGTCATCGGTCACCCGCACGATCCGCGCGGCATGCTGATGGATCAGGGCAAAGGCATCCGGGTGCGGCATCCGACAGGCCATGCCATCGGCAAAGGTGTTGGCCGTGGCGGTGGTGACGATGCGGCCCTGTTCAAAGCTCTGCGCGTAGGCGTCGGCGGCAGTCGAGACCACGCCGACGATTTCGGTCTTGAGCCCAAGCAGGTTGCGCGCCTGGATCAACCCACAGATGCCCGAGCCCATGCCGATCGGCACGTACACGCAGTCCAGCGCGGCGACCGCATTGAACAGCTCCAGGGCATAGGTCGCCACGCCGCGCACCAGCTCCGGGTGGAACGACGGCACCATCTGGTAGCCCAGCTCGTTGGCCAACCGCGCGGCTTCTTCGCGGGCCAGATCGAAGTCGGCACCATGCTCGATCAGCTCGGCGCCCAAGGCCCGCATGGCGGCGTTTTTCTCCCGCGAGTTGCCTTGCGGCACGACGATCACCAGCGGGATACCCGCCTGGCGCGCGGCCAACGCCATGCTCTGGCCGTGGTTGCCGCGTGTGGCCGTGACCAGCCCTTTCGGCGGCTGCCCGTGCGCCAACAACGAACGCACGTAGACCAGGCCACCGCGCACCTTGAACGCGCCGGTCGGAGCGTGATTTTCGTGTTTGACCCACACTTCGCAGCCGGCCCGCTCGGCCAGGAGCGGCCAGACATGCTGCGGCGTTGCGGGCAGGTGTTGGTGGACGAAATCAGCAGCTTCGCGCAGTGCGGCCAGGTCGAACATGACGATCTTCCTTCATCGTGTGAGTTGCCCTGATCCTAGGCGCGGGGCATTGTATGGGTAAATCGATATATTGCATGGGTGGCAATTTCATGTGGATCCCGACGCTGACTGCCAGCGATCAGCCGCGTTATCTGGCGCTGGTCGATGCCATCGCCGACGCCATCGAGCGCGGTGAGCTCAAGGTTGGCCAGCGCCTGCCGCCGCAGCGGCGCCTGGCCTGGGCGCTCGGGCTCAACCCAAGCACCACCCAGCAAGCCTACCGCGAAGCCGCTGCCCGTCATCTGGTCGCTGGCGCGGTGGGGCGTGGTACCTATGTGCTGGCGGGCAGCAAGGAAGCCACCCTGTTCCGGCTCAAGCGCCACGATGCAGAACAAGCGGTGATCGACCTGTCGACCAACGTGCCAGTGGTCGAACCCGACAACCGAGATCTGCAGGCCAGCCTGCACAGGCTGCTAGAACTCGAGCAGTCTGGCTTGCTCGAGCATTACCTGGGGCCTGAGCAACTGCTGGCGGGGCGCGTACACGGGGCACGCTGGCTGGCCGAACGCGGCTTGACTCTCGCGACCGACGAGCTGCTGCTGTGTGCCGGCGCGCAATACGCGCTGAACTGCGTGTTGCAGTCAGTGTGCGAGGACGGTGAAGCGGTGATGGTCGAGGCGCTGACGGCGCCTGGGATCAAGGCGGCGTGCCGGCAATTGCGTTTGCCAGTGCACGGCGTGGCGCTAGATGAGCACGGCCTGCGTCCGGATGAGCTGGACCGCGTCACGCGTGCCAGCGGCGCCCGCGTGCTGGTGATCACCCCGACCCTGCACAACCCGACCTCAACCTGCATGGACGCGGCACGCCGCCAGGCCATCGCCGAGGTGGTCAAACGCCATCAGCTGTTGGTGATCGAAGATGATGTGTACGGCGCACTGAGCGAGCAGCCACCGCTGTACCCCTTGCTTGAGGGGCGCGGAATTCTGGTAAGCAGCCTTTCGAAAACGGTTGCCGCCGGCTTGCGCGTGGGTTGGATCGTGGCCCAGCCGTCCCTGCTCGCGCAGATCGAGCCGCACAGCCAGGCAAGTCACTGGTCGGTCTCGCCGCTGGATCTGCATATCGCCTGCCAGTGGATCGCCGACGGTACTGCCGCCCGCCGCCTGGCCTGGAACCGCCAGGAGACCGCCGAGCGCTGGCGACTGGCCCGCAGTGTATTGGGCGCGGCGTTGCTCGACGACCGGCAGGCCTCACCGCACGTATGGGTAGCGGCACCGGCCGGCGCCGAGGCGCTGGCCGCTGATTGCCGCAGGCGCGGGGTCGAGGTCGTTCCCGGCAACGTTTTCGCGATTGGTGTGGATGAGGTCAAGGCCGTGCGGATCAGCCTGTCGGCAGCCACCAGCCGAGCACAGCTCAAACAAGGCCTGGAGGCCGTCCGTCAGGCACTGGCCGAGGCCTGATCAGCCCTGGCTGCAACCCTCACCCATCGCCCGGTACTGCAGAGTATGGACCTGGCCCTGATGGTCCTCGTAAGTCATGGTGGCAGGCACCACATCGCAGACATTGGGCAGGGTCGACAGGCTGATCACGCGTTTGATGTCGAGGTTGGTGCCGTATTCATATTGCACTGCCACAGGTGGGCTGGACACCGGTTGAGCCTCTTTTGCGAAGGCGAACGAGGACACACCGAAGAGTGCAAGAATCAGTAGAGCTTTCATGAGAGTTGGCCTTTGAGGCGATCAAGCTGAGCGATTGACTTCAGTCCGCCGTCATTGGCGCGGAGAAGTTGTCATCGAGTGCACCGATGGCACGAAGTACCGGTCCCGCTTTGTCGTACTGCTGAGGGGATGAGACAATTTTACGCCTGTTACGCAATACTTGAACCCCACGGTAGGACATACAGCCTTGCGCAATGTGCAACAGTCTGCCCCCCCAGGCGCCCGCTACCGCTGAACTGGAACACACGATGACTGCCCTGACCTACGCGCCCCTCTGCGGACTGGAGCAACGCCTGCTTGATCACTTCTATCGCCAGCAAGGCTCGCGCATGCGCTCGGCAGCCGGCGGCGCGCTGTGGGTAGCGCGTGCGGGCGCAATCGTTGCGGGGATGAGCTTGAGCCCGGTGGGCCACGGTCAATGGCTGACCGGGCTGCTGGTCGACCCACAGTGGCGTGGGCGTGGCATCGCTGGGCAGTTGATCGAGGCCTCGCTGGCAACTGCATCGGGCCCCGTGTGGCTGTTCTGCCACCCGGAGCTACTGCCGTTCTATCAGCGATTGGGCTTTAGCCCCGCGCATGATCTGACCGAGGCGCTGAGCATGCGTCTGGCGCGCTATCAGCGCAGCAAAAACCTGGTCGCGCTCGGCCGTGATCAGTCGTCGCCGATGTCCAGCCCAGGGAACAACACCTCGGTGTAGCCAAACCGGGAGAAGTCCTGGATCCGCGATGGATACAGGCGACCGATCAGATGATCACACTCATGCTGCACGACCCGCGCATGGAAGCCTTCAGCGACGCGCTCGAACAAGTTGCCCTCAGGGTCGATGCCGCTGTAGCTGATGCGCGTGAACCGCGGCACCACACCGCGCAAGCCTGGCACCGACAGACAGCCCTCCCAGCCCTCCTCGGTCTCACTCGACAGCGGTGTAATGACCGGGTTGAGCAGAATGGTCTGCGGCACTGCCTCGGCGTCCGGGTAGCGCTCGCTGTGCTCGAAGCCGAAGATCACCAGTTGCAGGTCGACGCCGATCTGCGGCGCGGCCAGGCCAACGCCACCGACATGGTGCATGGTCTCGAACATATCGGTGATCAACTGCTGTAGTTCGGCGCTGCCAAGCAGGTGTTCGGGAACAGGCGGGGCGATGCGCAGCAGGCGCTCATCGCCCATTTTCAGGATGTCACGGATCATCAGCGGTTCGGCTCTGGGCTCGGGGGTTCGGTCGCCACCGGACGCTCATGACCCAGCACAGACACGGTCTCCTTCGGCTTGTGGCCGTCAAAGTCCTTCTCGCCTGGGTCTTTACCCTCGGCGGACATGTGCTCGATCACCGCGTTCATCTCGGCGCCAAGCAAGAGTACGGCGGCTGAAATATAGAAGTACAGCAGCAGCACGATAATTGCCCCGATGCTGCCGTACATGGCGTTGTAGTCGGCGAAGGTCTTGACGTAATAACCAAAGCCCAGCGAGGCGATGATCCACACCACCACCGCCAGCACCGAGCCTGGGGTAATGAACTTGAATTTCTGTTTCACGTCCGGCATGACGTAGTAGATCAACGCCACCGCGACCATCATCAGCACGACGATTGCCGGCCAGCGCACGATCGTCCACAGAGTAACGATGAACTCCTGCATGCCCACCTGCGCCGCAATCCACTCCATCACCTGTGGGCCCAATACCATCAACGCCGCCGCTGCCAGGAGCATGCCGGCGATGCCGATGGTGTAGAAGATCGACAGCGGGATGCGCTTCCACACCGGGCGCCCTTCCGGAACGTCGTAAGCGGCGTTCATCGCACTCATCATCAAGCGCACACCGGCCGAGGCGGTCCACAGGGCAATCACGATACCCACCGAGAGCAGGCCACCCTTGGACTGCTGCAATTGGTCGATCACCGGATTGACCTGTTCCAGTGCCTGCGGCGGCAGCACCAGCTCGGACTGCAAGCGCAGCCAGGAGAAGAAGTCAGGCAGGTGCAGGAAACCGATCAGGGCAATCAGGAACAGCAGGAACGGGAACAGCGAAAACAGCATCTGGTAGGCCAGAGCCGACGCGTAGGTGGACATCTCGTCATCGAGAAACTCACTGACGGTGCGCACCAGCACACGGTGCAGGGGGAGGCCCTGCAAGGCGTTAAAAATCATAGCGTCTCCTTTCGCCGCTCGATCATCTTGGCTGCCGGCCGACGATGCGACAGGCCTTATGGTATGCATGCAAGTCTAATAGACCACGTCAGGCGCGTTGCTGTTCATTGCTCATCAAAGGCAATTGGGGCCGCTCTACGGCCCTTCGCGGGCAAGCCCGCTCCCACAGGTACAGTGCTGGAGTCAGACTGTGCGCGATCCTGTGGGAGCGGGCTTGCCCGCGAAGGGCTGCAGAGCAGCCCCAAAATCAGCATTCAAACCTTAACTTACCGGCATCGACCCTTGGGTAGCCGTTTTCCTAAGAATGAGCGCTTATGGCTTTTTAACCGCGTCTTTGACATCGCCGACTTTCTGCTGTGCTTCGCCTTTGACTTCCTGCGCCTTGCCTTCTGCACGCAGCTTGTCATTGTCGGTGACCTTGCCGACACCTTGCTTGATGTTACCTACCGCTTCGTTGGCCAAGCCTTTCGCTTTGTCTTTGGTGCCACTCATGGGGAAGTTCCTTTTAGGCAAAGACGCGAGATAACCGCGTCGACATACGAATCGACCGGTGGCCTTTGCCGAGAGTTTCATTTTTTTCTCGATCATTGCCTTGCGCGCAAAACCATCAGGCGCTGAAACATCGGCAAACAGCCGCCCATTGCAGGCAGCCGGGTAAAGCGACATCAGCGTGTGCAAGCCTTGCTCGCCCGCGCGCCACCCCGCACAATGTCAGGTCATCTCAAGCGTCAACCCGCAGGAACCTGCATGAAACTCGACAAACCCGCCGCCATCGCCCGGCGCAACCAAGCGCTGGCCCGGCCGGTGCTGACCAGCGACAACTGCCTGTTCGCCATCCTCGACCCCAAGCGCAACCTGTGGTGGTTCGACATCCCGATGCGGCTGCTGGTCAAAGGCCAGCCTGACTGGGTCAACCTGCTGCTGCACAGCCCGGAGTCAGACGAGCTGCAGCACTTGAAAGTGCCGATCAACTACCTGCGTGCGCACCAGGAGCAACTGGAAGTGCGCAACGCCGGCAAGCGCCGCTCGACCATCAGTCTGGCCCTCAGCGCTGACCGCGATTCGCTGCTGCGCGACACCCGGCCGGGCGGCGAGCAGCTGGACTTCCGCACCTTCGTCCAGGACTGATCAGACCCGCTCGATGCGATCGTCAAGGATGACGATACGGCCGGCCTTGAACAACGCGCCAATGGCTTTCTTGAAGTTGCCCTTGCTGACGTTGAACAGGCCGCTGATCACCTGCGGATCACTCTTGTCACACACTGCCAGAGTGCCGCCAGCAGCTTCCAGCTTGGCCATGATCTGCTCTTGCAGGCCATCGGCTAGGGCCTGACCAACCGGCTGCAGGCTCAGGGCGATCTTGCCGTCCTGGCGCACTTCCTTGATAAAGCCCTTCTCGTGCATGCCCGAACGCAGGAACTTGAATATCTCGTTCTTGTGAATCAATCCCCAATGGCGGTTGTTGATGATCGCCTTGAAGCCGAGATCGGTTTCATCGGCCACCAGCAGCTCAACCGGCTGGCCTGCGGTGTACGCGGCCGGGGTCAGGTCGAGGTAGCGGTCCAGCCGCGCGGTGGCGGTGATGCGGCGGGTGCGTTTGTCCAGGTAGACGTGGACAACACAGTAATCGCCGATCTTCAGCGAGCGCTTCTCTTCCGAGTAGGGCATCAGCAAGTCTTTGCTCAGGCCCCAGTCGAGGAAGATACCAGCCCCATTGATATCTTTTACCTTCAGGCTGGCGAACTCGCCGACCTGCACCTTGGGCTTCTCGGTGGTGGCGATCAGCTCGTCTTCGCTGTCCAGGTAGATGAACACGTTGAGCCAGTCATCGAGCTCGGTGGGCGTATCCTTGGGGATGTAACGCCGCGGCAGGAGGATTTCGCCGTCGGCGCCGCCATCCAGGTACAGGCCGAATTCGACGTGCTTGACGATTTGCAAACTGTTGTAACGCCCAAGTAGAGCCATTTCCGATGTTCCTCAAGACAAGACGGCTATTCTACACCTGAACCCGCCGCCTCGCCCGACCGCTGGTTCGACTGAACTGCAAACCCGCCGCTGCGTCTATTGCTGGCACGCTCTTGCAAGGATTCGCTCATGCCTGTCTGCCTGACCAACGCCCTGCGCTTCAGCCTTGTCGCCCTGCTCTGCGCCGCCACCCTGTTCGGCTGCAGCCGCATCGACCTTGCCTATCGCAACCTCGACACGCTGGTGCCGTGGTCGCTGGGCGATTATCTAGACATGAACCGCGAGCAGAAAAACTGGCTCGACCAGCGCTTGCAGGCGCATCTGGCGTGGCACTGCACCACACAGCTGCCCGGCTACCTCGACTGGCTCGACCGCATGCGTGCGATGGTTGCCGAGGATCAAGTCACCGATCAGGCCTTGCAGCAGCGCACAGCAGAGGCCCGCGAGGCGATTGCCCGGGTCACCGAAGCAATCACCCCGTCCGCCGTCGAGCTGCTGCGCGGCATGGATGATCAGCAGGTCGAAGAGATGCGCCAGGCATTCGCGGATGACATCCGCGAGCGCCAGCGCACCTACGTCGACACGCCGCTGGCCAAGCAGATCAGCAAACGCGCCGAACGTATGGAGAAACGCACCAAGCCCTGGCTCGGCGAGCTCAACGCCGCCCAGCGCCTGCGCGTGCAGAACTGGTCGCAAGCCTTGGGCGACCAGAACCGCCAGTGGATCGCCAACCGCGCGCACTGGCAGCAACAGTTGCTGCTGGCCATGCAGCAACGCGCCACGCCCAGCTTCGAACCGCGCGTCGCACAGCTGCTGCAGCACAAAGAGAGCCTGTGGACGCAGGACTATCGCAAGGCGTTCAACAACACCGAACTTCAGGCGCGCGGCCTGCTGGTCGACCTGATCAAGGACAGCACACCCGCCCAGCGTCAGCTTCTGCAAGAGCGCCTGAGCAAGGTGCGCACCAGCTTCAGTGAACTGAAATGCCTCAAGGGCTGACCGTCATTCGCGCGGCTGACGTCGATAAGGGAACACATCGATGACCTTGCCGCCCGCAATGGCCGCCTGCAGCCCTTTCCAGTAATCGGCGTCGTATAGCTCCCCGTGCAGCTTGCTGAACAGGCGGCGCTGGCCGATATCGGCGAACAGAAACGGTGGGAATTCTTCCGGGAACACATCATGGATGCCGATCGAATACCACGGCTCGCCTGACATCTCGTCTTCGGGATAGCGCGGCGGCGGGATATGGCGAAAGTTGACCTCATCGAGAAAGCAGATTTCGTCGTAATCGTAAAACACCACCCGCCCATGGCGGGTTACGCCGAAGTTCTTCAGCAGCATGTCACCGGGGAAGATATTGGCCGCCGCCAGCTGCTTGATCGCCAGGCCGTAATCTTCCAACGCCTCCAGCACCTGGGCGTCGCTGGCCTGTTCCAGATACAGATTCAGCGGCGTCATCCGCCGTTCGGTCCAGCAGTGGCGGATCAGCACCGTGTCGCCCTCCAGCACCACGGTGGACGGGGCCACTTCCAGCAACTCGGCCAGGCACGCGGCCTCGAACTTTTTCCGCGGGAAGCGAAAGTCGGCGAACTCCTGGGTGTCGGCCATGCGCCCGACCCGATCGACGCTTTTTACCAGGCGGTATTTGTCGATCACGGTAGCGCGGTCGACTGTTTTTGACGGTGCGAAACGGTCCTTGATGATCTTGAACACCGTACTGAAGCCCGGCAGGGTAAACACGCTCATAACCATGCCGCGCACACCCGGCGCCATGACGAAGCGGTCGTCGCTGCTGGCCAGATGATTGATCAGCGCCCGATAGAACTCCGACTTGCCATGCTTGTAGAAGCCAATCGAGGTATACAGCTCGGCCACATGTTTGCCGGGCAGAATACGTTTGAGAAAGCTGACGAACTCCGCCGGCGCCGGCACATCGACCATGAAATAGGAGCGGGTGAAAGAGAAAATGATCGACACCTCCGCTTCGTCGGTGATCACCGCGTCCGCCTCGAGGCCATGACCTTCGCGGTGCAGCAGTGGGATCACCAGTGGCCACTGCTCATCCCGGGTGTACAAACGGCCTACCAGATACGCACCTTTGTTACGGTACAGCACGGGCGCAAACAGCTCCAGTGCCAGGCTCGGGTCCTTGCACACCCAGTCGGGCAAGCTGCGGCGCAGTTGCTGTTCAAGGCGGCTGACGTCGCTGGGCAAGTCCGCATAGTCGACACTGAACGGGTAATCGGCAAACACCTGGTGCAACAACCCGCTCAGGCTGCAGTCGGCCTGATAAATGCGCGTCTGCGCAGCGCGCTGATGGTCGCGCAGGGCCGGCCGGGTGGTGTGGATGAACATGCAGCTGTCGCTGATCAGGTCATGGCTGAACAGGCTGCAGAACAGTGAGTTGTACCAAGTCTCGGCCAACTCATCGTCCAGCCGCGGGTTGATCAGCCCAATGTAGGCGCTTTTGACCAACGGCCATTGTGCGACATCGAGCAATAGCGCCTCGGCAAATCCCTCGCGCAGCCAGCCATTGACCTCGACGACCTTCTCCTCATACAAGCTGATCCGCGCAGCTGCCGCCCGCTGGCTGTCGTGCCAGTCAGCGCGCTCGAATCGCTCGCGCGCACCCAGGGTTATCTGCCGGAAGTGCTCGCGGTAGTTATCGAAGCCATCGAGTACCCTGCGGGCGATTTCGCTGGCGGGCCAGTGCTGGGACATACCGATGCCTCTGCAGGGTTCAAGCGCTCAGCTTAGTAGCGCAGCAAGAAAGGACAAGAACCTGCCCAGCGCACTCACGTACACTCCCACCCTGCCCTGATTCTGGAGACCCCCGTGAGCCCCATCGCCCTCGCCCGCCTGCTAACCCTTGCCGCTGTCTGGGGGGCCAGTTTCCTGTTCATGCGCATCATCGCCCCGGAGCTCGGCACGGTACCGACGGCGTTTTTCCGGGTCTCGATCGCGTGCCTGGGCTTGATCGCGATCCTGGCCGTGGCGCGGGTGCCATGGCAGTTCAACGGCAAGCTCGGCGCCTGCCTGCTGCTGGGCATGATCAACTCGGGCATCCCGGCGACGTTCTACTCGGTGGCCGCGCAGGTGCTGCCTGCGGGTTACTCGGCGATCTTCAACGCCACCACGCCGCTGATGGGCGTGCTGATCGGCGCATTGTTCTTCCACGAGCCAATGACGGTCAGCAAGCTGGCGGGGATTTTTCTTGGCCTGCTCGGCGTCGGCATCCTCAGTGGCGCCGGCCCGGTGGCACTGGACCTGGCCCTGGTGCAAGGTGCGCTGGCGTGTCTGGCCGCGACCACCTGCTACGGCTTTGCCGGCTACCTCGCGCGGCGCTGGATCAGCGGCCTGGACAGCCGCCTGTCGGCCCTGGGCAGCATGCTCGGCGCAACCTTGCTGTTGAGCCCACTGTTCGCCTGGAGCGCCCTCAGCCAGCCACCTGCCAGTTGGGGCGGCTGGCAGGTGTGGTTGTCGTTGCTCGGGCTGGGCCTGCTATGCACGGCTTTTGCCTACATCCTGTACTTCCGCCTGCTGGCCGAGATCGGCCCGGTCAAGGCCAGTACCGTGACCTTCCTGATCCCGGTCTTCGGCGTGCTGTGGGGCGCCTGGTTGCTGGATGAGTCGCTGTCGATGGGCCACCTGTACGGCGGGCTGCTGATCGGCGTCGCGCTGTGGCTGGTACTCAGGCCTGCACCGCGCGCGCTGGCGCAGGCGCGCTCATGAGCACGGAGCACTCGCCGGTGTTCAAAAAGATCCTGTTCCGCCTGGAGCAGGATGCGCAAGGCTACCCTCCGGCTTCGGTGGAAGGCCTGTGGGCGCAGCAGACAGAGGCTGGCTACCTGATCGACAGCATCCCGTTCTACGCCTACGGCATCGCCCCCGGCGACCTGATCAGCGTCAGCGAAGCCGATGGCGAGGTGTGGTTTGCGGCGTTGAGCAACAGTGGCGGCGCCAGCGTGTTTCGCGTGCTGGTCAAGTTAGCTGGGGCGTTGGAGCCGGTGCGCGCAGCGCTGAGCGAGTTCGGTTGCCCCAGCGAAGTGGAGCAGGCGGTGAAGATGCTGGCCGTGCAGGTGCCGCCGACGCAGTCGCTCGACACCTTGCTCTATTACTTGCTGACCCAGCGCGAAGCTGGAACGCTGGAGTTCGAGGAAGGCGTGTTGCGCCACGCCATCCCCGCAGAGTTTCGCTGAGTCAGAACAACCAGCGATACAGCAGGTAAGCCACCAGTACGGCCAGGATCGGCCGCAGAATGCGGTAGGCCTTCGGGTTGGCGCGCTTGAACTGTTTGACCCGGGTGCTGAGCTTGTTGCTGAAACGCTTGCTCCAGGCATAGGCCTGGTTGATCCCGCCGACGCGCTCGTCATCGGTGTTCTGCGGTGCAGTAGCACGGCCGAGGAAGGCACTGACCTTACGGTTGATGCGGGTCATCAGCGGGCTGGTCAGCGGCCGCTCGATGTCACAGAACAGGATCACCCGAGTGACGTCGGTCTCGTTCTTGACCCAGTGCACAAAGGTCTCGTCGAACATCACGTCTTCCCCGTCACGCCAGGCATACGGCTCGCCGTCGACGTAGATGCGGCAGTTGTCGGAGTTGGGTGTGGACAGCCCGAGGTGATAGCGCAACGAACCGGCGAACGGGTCGCGGTGTGGGTTCAGGTGGCTACCACCTGGCAGCAGGGCAAACATCGCGCCCTTGACGCTGGGGATGCTGCTGACCAGCTCGACGGTCTTCGGGCACAGCGCCTCGGCCGACGGCAGCGGTTTGTCGTACCACTTCAGGTAGAAGCGCTTCCAGCCCTTCTTGAAGAACGAGCCAAAGCCTGCGTCATTGTCTTTTTCGGCGGCGCGGATGTAGCCCTCGTCGAACAGGCGCATGGCCTCTTCACGGATCACCGGCCAGTTGTCCTTGAGCACATCCAGCTCAGGGAAGCGCTGGCGATCCAGGTATGGCTTGGACGGCACGCCGGAGAACAGGTACATCAGGCTGTTGTAGGGGGCGAACAGCGCCGAATGGTTGACGAACTGGCGCAGCACCGGCAAGCGCGCCTTGCCGCGCAAATGGACGTACAGCACGCTGCCGAAGAACACCAGCAGGACACCCGCCTTGGCGACAAAGGAAAAGCTCATGCAACACTCCTTGGAGTAGGAAATCAGGCCATCACTTGCAGATAGCCGAACATCATAAACCCATCCGCCCGCAGTAAAAACAGGTTGCGCCGGATAGCAATGTTGAAGATTTTGTAATAAAGGCTTTCGCGGGGTATTGCGCGGGGTCAGGCAATTGCGCGGTACACGCCCTGCGCCGGGAATCCAAGGCGGCTCTCGGTTTGCTCAAGAGCCGCCATGACACAGGATTTTACTGCTGGTTTTCCTGCTCGGTAAACAGGTCAGAGAAAAGCATGCTCGACAGATAGCGCTCGCCCGAGTCGGGCAGGATCACCACAATGGTCTTGCCGGTCATCTCTGGCTTTTCGGCCAGGCGCACGGCCGCAGCCATCGCTGCACCACAGGAGATACCGCAGAGAATGCCCTCCTCCTGCATCAGGCGCAGGGCCATGGCCTTGGCTTCGTCATCGCTGACCGTCTCGACCTGGTCGACAATCGACAGATCAAGGTTCTTCGGGATGAACCCGGCGCCAATGCCCTGAATCTTGTGCGGGCTGGGCTTGAGCTCCTGGCCGGCCAGCGCCTGGGTGATCAGGGGCGAGGCCACCGGCTCGACCGCAACTGACAGGATCGGCTTGCCCTGGGTGTGCTTGATGTAACGGGAAATACCGGTGATGGTGCCGCCCGTGCCGACGCCTGCAACCAGCACGTCAACCGCGCCGTCGGTGTCGTTCCAGATTTCCGGGCCGGTGGTTTTTTCATGGATAGCCGGGTTGGCCGGGTTGTCGAACTGGCCAGGCTGGAAATACATCTGCGGGTCCGAAGCAACGATTTCGTTGGCCTTGTCGATGGCGCCTTTCATGCCCAGCGCAGGCTCGGTCAGCACCAGCTCGGCGCCCAGCGCCTTGAGCACCTTGCGCCGCTCCAGACTCATCGAAGCGGGCATGGTCAGTAGCAGTTTGTAGCCACGGGCGGCGGCAACGAAGGCCAGGCCGATACCGGTGTTGCCCGAAGTCGGCTCGACCAGGGTCATGCCCGGTTTGAGTTTGCCACTGCCTTCGGCGTCCCAGACCATGTTCGCGCCGATCCGGCATTTGACCGAGTAGCCGGGGTTACGCCCCTCGATCTTGGCCAGGATGGTCACCCCGCGCGGGGCGATGCGGTTGATCTGCACCAGCGGCGTGTTGCCGATGGAATGGGCGTTGTCTGCGTAGATACGGCTCATTGGCAGGGTCCTTAACCGAGCGGGGAAAGCCTCAAGGGTAAGCCTGCCCGCCAGCAGCGTAAAGCCCGGTCGAACTCCCCGGCGATGCCTGCGGTCAACCGCTCAACCTGCTTTGGAGAGCCCTCATGACAGCCCGCTATCGCCGGCCACTGGTCGCCCTGGTCAGCCTGCTTGTGATACTGCTTGCCGTGCACCTGGCCCTGCCCTACCTGATGCGCGACTACTTGAACGAAAAACTGGCCGACATGGGTGATTACCGCGGCCAGGTCAGCGACGTCGACCTGGCATGGTGGCGCGGCGCCTACCAGATCAACGGCCTTAAGATCGTCAAGACCACTGGCAAGGTACCGGTGCCGTTTGTCGATGCGCCGAAAGTCGACTTTTCGGTGAGCTGGCATTCGCTGTGGTACGACCACGCAGTGGTGGCCGAGGTGACCTTCCTGCGCCCGGAGCTTAACTTCGTCGACGGTGGCAACAAGCAGAACTCGCAGACCGGTCAAGGCACCGACTGGCGCCAGCAGCTGGAAAAACTGCTGCCGATCACCCTCAACGAAGTGCGCATCGATGACGGTACGCTGACCTTCCGCAACTTCAACTCCAAGCCGCCGGTAACGCTCAAGGCCACGCAGTTGCAGGCGAGCATCCGCAACCTGACCAATGTGCGCGATGCCGAGGGCCGCCGCGACGCCAGCTTCGAAGGCACCGCGCGCCTGCTCGGCGATGCCAAGGTCGAGAGCAAGGCGACCTTTGACCCGTTCAGCGACTTCGATGATTTCGAGTTCCGCCTGCGCGCTACTGGCATTGAACTGCGCAAGATGAATGACTTCGCCAGTGCCTATGGCAAGTTCGACTTCAATGCCGGCAATGGCGACGTGGTGATCGAGGCTCAGGCCGAAAAAGGCCGACTAAAGGGCTACATCAAACCGCTGCTGCGCAATGTGGAAGTATTCAACTGGCAGCAAGACGTCGAGAACAAAGACAAAAGCTTTTTCCGTTCGATCTGGGAAGCGGTGGTCGGCACTACCGAAACCGTGCTGAAAAACCAGCCGGAAAACCAGTTCGCCACCCGCGTCGAGCTCAGCGGCAGTGTGCATCAGCAGAACATCAATGGCTTCGAGGCGTTTCTGCAGATCCTGCGCAATGGCTTCATCCAGGCGTTCAGTGCGCGCTATGAAAGGCCCGCGCCTGACACTGACTGAAAGGCGGCGCGACGCACCATTCAGAGACTGAATACCCGGTCTGCGTTTGCAGCTGCCCAGGTGCGGCGTATAGTCCAGTACACATTTAGATAGCCTTGCCTGGGCCGGCCCAGACACTTGCAGAGGATTGGTTGATGAAGTTCGAAGGCACCCGCGACTACGTCGCCACCGATGATCTGAAACTGGCGGTCAATGCGGCAGTTACCCTCGAACGCCCGCTACTGATCAAAGGCGAGCCCGGCACCGGCAAGACCATGCTCGCCGAGCAACTGGCGGCATCGTTTGGCGCGAAGCTGATCACCTGGCACATCAAATCCACCACCAAAGCCCATCAAGGCCTCTACGAGTACGATGCGGTCAGCCGCCTGCGCGACTCGCAGCTGGGTGTGGACAAGGTCCACGATGTGCGCAACTACCTTAAAAAGGGCAAGTTGTGGGAAGCCTTCGAGGCTGAAGAGCGGGTCATTCTGCTGATCGACGAGATCGACAAGGCCGACATCGAGTTTCCCAATGACCTGCTGCAAGAACTCGACAAGATGGAGTTCTACGTCTACGAAATCGACGAGACCATCAAGGCCAAGCAGCGCCCGATCATCATCATTACCTCCAACAACGAAAAAGAGCTGCCGGATGCGTTTCTGCGCCGCTGCTTCTTCCACTACATCGCCTTCCCTGATCGCGACACCCTGCAGAAGATCGTCGATGTGCACTACCCGAACATCAAGCAGTCGCTGGTCAGCGAGGCGCTGGATGTGTTCTTCGATGTGCGCAAGGTACCGGGCCTGAAGAAAAAACCCTCGACCTCCGAGCTGGTCGATTGGCTCAAGCTGCTGATGGCCGACAATATCGGCGAAGCGGTCCTGCGCGAGCGTGATCCGACCAAGGCCATCCCGCCGCTGGCCGGCGCCTTGGTCAAGAACGAGCAGGACGTGCAGTTGCTCGAGCGCCTGGCGTTCATGAGCCGGCGCGGTAATCGCTGACAGGAGCCAGTCATGCTGCTCAACCTGTTCAACGAAATGCGCGCGGCCAAGGTGCCGGTGTCGGTGCGTGAACTGCTCGACCTGCTCAATGCCCTGCAGCAGCGGGTGGTATTCGCCGACATGGACGAGTTCTACTTTCTGGCGCGGACCATTCTGGTCAAGGATGAACGCCACTTCGACAAGTTCGACCGGGCTTTTTCAGCGTACTTCCAAGGCCTGGAAAACCTCGACCGGCACCTTGAGGCGCTGATCCCTGAAGACTGGCTACGCAAGGAGTTCGAGCGTTCGCTGACCGATGAGGAACGCGCGCAGATCCAGTCGTTGGGCGGTTTGGACAAGCTCATCGAAGAATTCAAGAAACGCCTCGAAGAACAGAAAAAACGCCATGCCGGTGGCAACAAGTGGATCGGCACCGGCGGCACCAGCCCGTTCGGCTCCGGCGGCTACAACCCTGAAGGCATTCGCGTTGGCGACGCCGGCGAGCGCCGCGGCAAGGCGGTCAAGGTCTGGGAGCAGCGCGAGTACAGGAACCTCGATGATCAGGTCGAGTTGGGCACGCGCAACATCAAGCTGGCCCTGCGCCGCCTGCGCAAGTTCGCTCGCCAGGGCGCGGCCGAAGAGCTCGACATCGACGGCACCATCGACCACACCGCCCGCGATGCCGGCCTGCTCAATATCCAGATGCGCCCGGAGCGGCGCAATACGGTGAAGCTGCTATTGCTGTTTGACATAGGCGGCTCGATGGATGCCCACGTGCGCATTTGCGAGGAGTTGTTTTCAGCGTGCAAGACCGAGTTCAAGCACCTGGAGTATTACTACTTCCATAACTGCGTGTATGAGTCGGTGTGGAAGAACAACCTGCGGCGCAACGCCGAGCGCTTCGCCACCTTCGACCTGCTGCACAAGTACGGCGATGATTACAAGGTGGTGTTCGTCGGCGACGCGGCCATGGCGCCGTATGAAATTACCCAGCCCGGCGGCAGTGTCGAGCACTGGAACGAGGAAGCCGGGTATGTCTGGGTGCGGCGGATCAAGGAAAAATTCAAGAAGGTGGTGTGGATCAATCCGTACCCCAAACAGGCCTGGGAGCACACCACGTCGACTCACCTGATCCGCGAGCTGATCGAAGACAAGATGTACCCGCTGACCTTGCACGGCCTGGAAGACGCCATGAAGTACCTGGCCAAGTAACCCCGGCCGTTCAGATCAGCCCCAGCGTTGCAGGTAAGCCTGCTGCTCCTGCCAGGCGAACTCCTGCAGCACCGCCCTGAAGCGCAGCTGCCCCCCCGGCAGGCACTGGGCCAACTGGGCCAGCGCCAAGGGCGTCAATGCACCCAGCCGCGGGTAGCCGCCAATGGTCTGCCGGTCATTCAACAACACGATTGGCTGGCCATCCGGTGGCACCTGCACGGCGCCCAGAGGGATACCCTCCGAGATCATCGGCTCGCCTTGGTACACCAGTTGCGGCCCGAGCAGGCGCATGCCCATGCGGTCGGCGCGGCTGTCCAGGGTCCAGTCCCGGTTGAACGCCTCGAACAGGCTGGTGCCGCTGAACTGCCCCAGTTGTGCGCCCATTACCAGATCCAGCGCAGGCTTGGCGGCGTACACCGGCCTTGATTGTGCTGGCACCTCGCGCTCGGCCGGCAGGCCCTCGGCGCATGCCAGCAACTGCCCCTTGATCAGCGCCGAACCTTGGCCATCAAGCCCGCCCAGCTGTTCGCGTACCACCGTGGCGCAACTGCCCATTACCGCCTCGGCCTGAAAACCACCAAGCGCAGCCAGATAAGCACGAGCACCGTGCAGAGGCTGGGTAAAGCTCAGCCGCTGCCCCGCACGCAGATGAAAACTGCGCCAGGGCTTGAGCGGCTGGCCATCGATTCGTGCATCCAGATCAGCGCCCGCCAAGGCCAGGCAGCAGTCGCGCTGGGCGAGCACGCTGAAACCACCCAAGGGAATTTCCACCACCGGCGCCTGCAAGGCGTTATCCAGCAGCCAGTTGGCCCAGTGCAGCGCCACCCAATCCAGCGCCCCGCCCTGGGTCACGCCGAGATGGCGCACGCCAAAGCGCCCGCCATCCTGCAGCTGACACAGCGGCGTGCTGGCCTCGATCAACAGACTCATGCCTGACCCTCCAGCGGGCTGTCGTCGCCACCCAGGCTGATGAATTCGGCGTGGTCCACCGCGACGAAACGCACACGGTCACCCGGCTGCAACAAGCTGTAGCCCTCGCGCTCGCGGTCAAACAAACGTACTGGCGTGCGCCCGATCAGGTTCCAGCCGCCCGGCGACACTGCTGGGTAGGCCGCCGTCTGGCGCTCGGCAATGCCGACGCTGCCAGCGGCCACGCGCTTGCGCGGAGTGCTCAGCCGTGGCGTGGCCAGGCGTTCATCGACCAGCCCCATGAAGCCGAACCCTGGGGCGAAGCCGAGGGCAAATACCGGGTATTCACGCTCACTGTGCAGGCGCACCACCTCGGCCTCGGACAGCCCACTGCGCGCTGCCAGCAATGGCAATTCGGGGCCGACACTGGGGTCATACCACACGGCAATTTCGTGCTTGCGCCCCGCCGCGCCTGCATCCGGCTGCAGATTTTGCAGCGCTTCGATAATCAGCCCTCGCGCCGCAGCCGGTGACTGCCGAAACTGCACCATCACGGTGGTATAGGACGGCACCAGGTCAACCAGATCGGCGCCCAGGGCACTGCTCAGGCGCTGGCTGGCAGCGAGGATCCAAGGCATGTTGGCTTCATCTATGCGATCGAACAGGCGCACCATCAGGCTGTCGATGGCCACCGCCTCGATGCGCAGGTTCATGGCTGCACCAGCGCATCCAGGGCCTGGCGAATCTGCCGTACCGCCGCCAGCGAGCTGTCGTTGTCGCCGTGCACGCACAAGGTGCTGGCGTTCAGTCGCAGCGTGCTGCCGTCGTCTGCCAGCAACGTCTCGCCACGGGCCAGGCGCAGCGCCTGCTCGATGATCAACGCCGGCTCATGGTGCACCGCCCCCGGCAGCCGCCGCGACAGCAGGTGGCCGCTGGCCGTGTAGCCACGATCGGCAAATGCCTCGAACCACAAGGTGACACCCAGCTCCTCGCCCAGCTGCTGCGCCGCACGGTCATCAGCAGTAGCCATCAGCATCAGCGGCAGGCTGCTGTCGTAGGCGGCTACGGCTTCGAGCACGGCGCGCAATTTCACTGGGTCGGCCATCATGTCGTTGTACAACGCGCCGTGCGGTTTGACGTAGGCCACACGCCCGCCCTGGACCTTGCAGATGCCGTCCAGTGCACCGATCTGGTAGTGCAGCAGATCACGGATTTCTTCATTGCTGCAGGCCATCGAGCGACGACCAAAGCCGACCAGATCCGGATAGGCCGGATGCGCGCCAATGGTCACACCATGCTGCAGGGCCAGGGCCACGGTGCGGCGCATGATGCTCGGGTCGCCCGCGTGATAACCACAGGCGATATTGGCGCAGTCGATGTAGGGCATGACCTCGGCATCCAGACCCATGCGCCAGCTGCCGTAACTTTCACCCATGTCGCAGTTGAGAAGCAGGGTTTGCATCTGGCGGACTCCTGAATCGACTAGAACAGAGTACGGCGGCGCCGAGGCGGCCAGCCGGCTTAGCGCCAGCTTTCCTTGACCACCTTGCGCCGCCCGCCAAGGATGACCCAGCCCAGCAGCACCAGCACGCTTTCGACCACGAACGCCAGCACAAAGCCTGCGCTCAGGCCCCAGCCGATGGCTTCGGGCACCAGCAGAATCTGGTAGCTGTAGCTGTTCAAGGTCTCTTCGCGCAATTGCGGGTCAGCCTGCGCCAGCACGTGCCAGCTCTGGCTCAGCCACGAGCCCTGCATGGCCTGCCACTCGTTTTCCAGCAACTGGTTGCGGACCAGCAGGCTCTCGATGCTGTTGGCATCGCTGATGAATACCGGATCCTCGCTGGTGCGGTAATGCTGCAGCAGCGTTTGCAGGTCGCCTTTGAAGAAGCGCTGGGCGGTTTCCTGGAAGCCGGACAAGGCCTCGCGCGACTCGAGCACACGGGCCTCGACGCGCTGGCCGTAATCCTTGACCAGGCCAGGGACCTGAATGCCCGCCAGCAGACCGCAGGTGAACAACAGCAACCGCAGATAACTTCTGAACATGCCGCGTCCTTAGCTTTGCCCGTGGGCGATACATTCGCCATGCCGCCACAAGGCCCATTGTCCGGGCTCGTAGCGGTTCCAGGTTTCGTTCTCGGTCAGGGCCTCGGTGGCGATCACCGTGACCACATCATTGGGCGTGGTTTCGGCCTGGAAGTCGACGATCATGTCGACGTCCTTGAGCCGCGCCGGGCCAAACGGCGCGCGGCGGGTAATGTGCACCAGCTTGGTCGAGCAGAAGCAGAACAGCCAGTCGCCGTTGCTCAGCAGGCAGTTGAACACGCCCTTGCTGCGGTGCTCGGCGCAGGCCTCGACCAGCACCGGCAGCAGTTGCTCGACCTCGACCGGCTCGGGGAAGGCGTCGCGCACGCGGTTGAGCAGGTCGCAGAAGGCCGCTTCGCTGTCGGTATCACCGACCGGCCGGTAGAAGGTGCGCTGGCCGCTGAACTGCGGCAACTGGCCGTTGTGTGCGAAGCACCAGTTATGCCCCCACAACTCACGCACGAACGGGTGGGTGTTGCTCAGGCAGACCTTGCCGACGTTGGCCTGGCGGATGTGGCCGATCACCACTTCGCTCTTGATCGGGTAGCGCTGCACCAGCTTGGCGACTTCCGACTCGCTGCTCGCTGCCGGGTCCTGAAACACGCGCAGGCCGCGCCCTTCGTAAAAGCCGATGCCCCAGCCATCGCGGTGCGGCCCGGTGCGGCCGCCGCGCTGCATCAGCCCGGAAAAACTGAAAACGATATCAGTGGGGACGTTGGCACTCATGCCGAGCAGTTCGCACATGCCTTGCAGCTCCCCTCAGAGACGTGGCTCGACCCGGCCACGGCCAGGCGCGGCCGGTGCCGGCGGATCATTGCGGTAACGGTCGTGGCGATCGGCGGCAACCGGCGCCTCGACCAGCACTTCGCTGTCTTCTGCGGCTTGCCGACTGGCAGCTGCATCAGCTTGCTCGCGGCGCTCACGGGCGCGTTTTTCCAGCGGCCAGCGCAACAGCACGAACAACAGATACAAAGCAAAGGCGATCATGCCGTACATGGCCAGATCGGACGCCGCGCGCCAGGCGTTGTTGCCAACCTTGAAGGCGATATCCAGCGCGCTGATGGCAATGGCCGGGGCGAAGCTTTCCTTGACCGGGTCGACAATCGTCGGCGTCAGCAGCAGCACCGCAACCAGCACCCGCAGCGGTTCGCGCAGCCAGCGCCACATCCAGCCAGTCAGCTTGAAGGTCACCAGCAGGCAGCCGATGGCGGCCACCGCATACAGGCCCCAGGCAAGGGTATAGTCGTTCTCGGTCATGGTGTTCGTGCAAGCCAGGCGAAGAGATGCCTATGATAAACACTTTTAGGCACAGGTGCCTGTCTGCCCGTGATCACCGGTGCCACTGTCGCCCGGCCCTATTCGCTTTCGCCAGAGACCATACATGCCCGCTATTACTGCCCCGATCGCCCAGCAAGCCCCCGGTAACGACCCTTACGCCTGGCTGCAGCAGCGCGACAGCGCCGAAGTGCTCGCCTACCTGCAGGCCGAAAACGCTTATCAGGAGGCCTGCCTGGCCGATCAGGCGCCGTTGCGCGAGCAGCTGTTCGAGGAAATCAAAGGGCGCATTCTGGAAACCGACCTGTCGCTGCCCTCGCCGTGGGGGCCATGGCTGTACTACACCCGCACCACTGCTGGCGATGAGTACCCGCGCCACTACCGCTGCCCACGCCCGGCAGATGATTCCAACACAGTCGACGCCAGCGCCGAACAGCTGTTGCTTGACCCGAACGAGCTGGCGGCCGGCGGCTTCCTGTCGCTTGGCGCGTTCAATGTAAGCCCCGACCACCAGCTGCTGGCCTACAGCCTCGACACCAATGGCGAAGAAACCTACACGCTGTATGTCAAGGACCTGGCCACTGGCGCCATCACCACCCTGCCCTTCGAGGACTGCGACGGCAGCATGACCTGGGCCAACGACAGCCGCACGCTGTTCTTCGCCGAACTCGACGACACCCATCGCCCATGCCGCCTGCGCCGGTTCAGCCTGGGCGAGGCTGATGCGCATACGGTGTTCGAAGAAGACGACGGGCGCTTCTTTCTGCACTGCTACCGAGCCAGCTCCGAGCGCCAGCTGATCCTGCTGCTCAACAGCAAGACCACCAGCGAAGCCTGGGTGCTGGATGCCGAGACGCCGTTGGCCGAGTTCACCTGCCTGGCTGCACGCGAAGAAGGCCATGAATACTTCCCCGATCACGGCCAGCTCGATGGCGACTGGCGCTGGTTTATCCGCAGCAACCAGGACGGCATCAACTTCGCCCTGTACCAGGCGCCCTCTGCGGCAGTGCCCAGCCGTGCACAGTGGCAGGTGCTGGTAGCCCACCGCGACAACATCATGCTCGAAGGCCTCAGTCTGAATGCCAGTGCCTTGGCGCTGAGCCTGCGTGAAGGCGGCCTGCCCATCATTGAAGTACGCCCGCAAGGCCAGGCGCCTTACCGCGTCGAGCTGCCGGATGCGGCCTACAGCCTATACGTGCAAGACAGCCTGGAATTTGCCAGCACGCGCATCCGCCTGCGCTACGAGGCACTCAATCGCCCGGCCCAGGTGCGCCAGCTGGAACTGGCCAACGGCGCGCAGACGGTGCTCAAGCAAACCCCGGTGCTCGGTGCCTTTGACGCCGACGCCTACGTCAGCGAACGCCTGTGGGCTACCGCCAACGACGGCACCCAAGTCCCGATCAGCCTGGTACGCCGCCGCGACGACGTCGGCAAGACGGTGCCACTCTATCTGTATGGCTACGGCGCCTATGGCGAAAGCCTCGACCCGTGGTTCTCCCATGCGCGGCTGAGCCTGCTCGAGCGCGGCGTGGCCTTTGCCATTGCCCATGTGCGCGGCGGCGGCGAGCTGGGTGAGGCCTGGTACCGCGCTGGCAAGCAAGAACACAAGCAGAACACCTTTGACGACTTCATCGCCTGCGCCGAGCACCTGATCGCAACCGGTGTCAGCCGCCCGGAACAACTGGCGATCAGCGGCGGCAGCGCCGGTGGATTGCTGATCGGCGCGGTGCTCAACCTGCGCCCGCAGCTGTTCCGCTGCGCGATTGCCGAGGTGCCGTTCGTCGATGTGCTCAACACCATGCTCGACCCTGACCTGCCGCTGACCGTGACCGAGTACGACGAGTGGGGCAACCCTGAACAACCCGAGGTGCATGCAAGAATCAAGGCTTACGCGCCCTATGAAAACGTCAAGGCTCAGGCCTACCCGGCGATGCTGGTAGTGGCCGGCTACAACGACAGCCGTGTGCAGTATTGGGAAGCAGCCAAGTGGGTAGCACGCCTGCGCACGCTCAAGACCGATAACAACCTGCTGCTGCTCAAGACCGAGATGGGTGCAGGCCATGGTGGCATGAGCGGCCGCTATCAGGGGCTGCGCGATGTGGCGCTGGAATATGCGTTCGTACTCAATGAGCTCGGCGTGGTGTAAACCGGCTTTGCTGTTGTCCTATGCACAACCGTGAACAATCTTGCGTGGCCGCGTGATCAACGCTGCCACGCCAAGCGCAGAAGACCAGACCATGTCCGACCATTCCCACCTCAATGCCGAAATCCGCGACATGCTCATGGACTGCGGCCTGTTCGACACCTTGCAGGCCAGCGAATTTGCTGCCGCTGCCGGCTATTTCAGCCTGAGCAACATGAGCGCCGGCGAGACTATCTTTGCCGAGGGCGACGCCGGCACGTTCATGTGCATTCTGCACCGCGGCCAGGTGTCGGTGCGCAAGACCGACAGCAGTGGCCAGGCCGTCGAAATCGCCGTATTGCGCCGTGGCGCCTTTGGCGAAATGGCGGTGCTCGACGGCGAGCGGCGCTCGGCCAGTTGCGTGGCCGCCAGCGAATGCCAGCTGCTGACGCTGGGCAAGGATTCGCTGGAGAAGATGCTCAACGAAGCGCCGCGGATTGCTGCGCGGATCATTCGCGCACTCGCCGTGGCGCTGTCCAAACGCCTGCGCATGCAGGACGGCCAGCGCCTGGCGCAGGTCTAGTCGTCTTTGCCCTGCGGCCTGGGCGCGTCCTGCTGCAAGCCGGGCAGCGGCTCGTCCCGGCGCGGGCTAGGCAGCGGCATCGGTGGCAACAGCGGCCCACCGGGTTGATTGTCGTAGGCTTTGGGTGGCGCGCTCGGGGTGATCTGCGGATACGGCGTGGGCGTGGCGGTACCCGGAGCACCGGGCACCGGCGTACTAATGCGTGGCTGTTGCCCGGCAGCGTCGGCCAGCGGCGCGGCCAGCAGGATCAGTGCGCTGAGGATCGCGTGGAGCATCGGCAACCTCCTGTCGAAAATTCATCTACAGGCTACGCCCATCTGCGGGTTTTTGCCTGTCCGCCTGGCCTGTAACCACGCTAGACTCAACGCCATAACCGTCATCAGCCTGATTACAAGAAAGGTCACACCATGAGTTCCACCCTTTCCGCCACCGCCCGCCTGGACCGCATCATCGCCGACGCCAAGCGCGACAAGGAAATGGGCTACCGCGACAAGGCCCTGAAGATGTACCCGCACGTCTGCGGCCGCTGCGCCCGTGAGTTCGCAGGCAAGCGCCTGAGCGAACTGACCGTGCACCACCGCGACCACAACCACGACAACAACCCCCAGGACGGCTCCAACTGGGAGCTGTTGTGCCTGTACTGCCACGACAACGAGCACTCGCGCTACACCGATCAGCAGTACTTCAGCGAAGGCTCGACGGCCACCCCGAGCATCGCCAAGGCTACGCACAACCCGTTCGCCGGGCTGGCCGGTCTGCTCAAGAAAGACTGAGCCCACAGCGGCCGGGCAACCCCGTATAATCGCGTTTTTTTTGCGAAGGGCCCCGGCACGTGGCGAACAAACGGTACAGTTGCATCGGCCTGTTCAACCCCAAGTCTGCAGAGAACGTCGGTTCGGTGATGCGCGCTGCGGGTTGTTACGGCGTCAGTTCGGTGTTCTACACCGGCAAGCGGTATGAGCGCGCGCGTGATTTCGTCACCGACACCAAGCGGGTGCATTACGACATTCCGCTGATCGGCATCGACGACCTGCAACGCATCATCCCGCTGGGCTGCACGCCGGTGGCGGTGGAACTGGTCGACGGCGCCCGCCCCCTGCCTGAATACACCCACCCTGATCGCGCCATCTATATCTTCGGCCCGGAAGACGGCAGCCTCGACGAAAACGTGCGCGCCTGGTGCGAAGAAACCATCTATATCCCCACCGAAGGCTGCATGAACCTTGCGGCAACCGTCAACGTGGTGCTTTACGACCGCCTGGCCAAGGGCCTGAACACCCGCTCGGGGCCTAAATTCAAGTAACAGGCAGGCCGCTGGGCATATGAAATGAACGGCGCGACAACCGCCAGGGTCAGTTATTTACCAACCTACCTGGAGGCTCTGCTCATGCTTGATCTAGATTCCAATGCCCATACCGAGGAAAAGAACGTGCATGGCTGGGAACGCGCAAGTTCCTTGGCCGGTGGCGCCCTCATGATCAGCAAAGGTATGCGCCATGGCGGCGTGATCGGCCTGCTGCAGGTTGCCGTTGGCGGCCTGGCGCTGGCACGCGGGGTCAAGGGCCGTTGTGCGACCAAGGCCTGGTGGCTGCGTCATCGTCAGGAATACCAGCGTCTGAAGGGTGACATTGACCGTGGCGCCGCCGAGCTGGAAGTGCTTCGCGCCAGTGCCGACGCTGCTACCCGCGGCGTAACCGTAACCGGTGACGACCCCGTCCATACCCCGAAGCTGTAACACCGCGCCCTTTGTAGGAGCGGCCTTGTGTCGCGAAAGGGTCGCGCAGCGGCCCCAGGATTTGTGCAGCACCACAAAATGCCGGGGTCGCTATGCGACCCTTTCGCGACACAAGGCCGCTCCTACACCAACTGCGTGCAAGCAGGGCTAGCGTAGCAATTTGCTCTGAAGCACGTCTGAGCTGCGCCCAAGCACGCTCTCGCTGATCTGGATGAACTCTGCAGTATTCACACTCGGCATGCGCATCAACGCCTGGGTGACGTCGTCCAGTGAGCGTTTATTCTGAGTGTGCAGGCGGATCTCCCGATCCAATGCCTGCAACACCTGCACGCCTCGCGCGATCTGCCCGGCGTTAGCCTGCCTGGCCACCAGCCGAGTGACCTTGGCGCCCTGTTTGTGCAGGCGTGCCTGCCAGGCATCATAGCGATCATCACTGATGCCGCCGGCCCGGCGTAGCAGTTCGGTGGCGTAGTAGTCCGTCACGCTTTCACTGATCCAGTCGCTGTCATCGCGCACCTTGATCTGCGCAAACAGCTGGACCAGCTCACGCAGCAGTGGGCTGCTGCCGTTCTCGCTGATCAAGGCGCGGTTGCTGTGGATGAACAATGAGTTGTGCTCGCCAAGCACGCCCCGCCACATCTGATCGCGTGCGCCAACCAGCAACAACTTGGGCGGATTGCGCGGGAACACCGCTTGCAACTGAGGCCAGACGAACGTCAGCAACGTCAGCGTGTCCATCCGGCGCATGCCCTGCCCTTGCGGCGCGGCTACGGTGACGTCGGTTTCGCCCAGGCGCGCGCGGCGGCTGCCGAGGTTACCGGCGAGCATCCAGCCAGTCGGCCGATCGAACAGGCGCGAGACATCATCGATACGAAACTTGTGCTGGCCGATCCGCGGCCAGGCGGTTTCCACGCTCTTCCAGCCGGGCGGCAGCTCGACTGCCAGGCGCGCTACCAACTCGGTGCCGTCCTGTTGATCAAGACGTGCCGGCGGCACCAACTGATCGCCACGGAACACCGCCCAATGCGCGGTCATGCGGCTCTCGAAGGCACCACCCGACACAGCACTGTCGAGCCGGACGCGGTAACTGAGGCTGGTCTTGCCCGCAGCCGGGCGCCACACGCCACGCTCACCCTGCTGTGACCACTGGCCATCGGCCTGAAAACCGCTGTAGGCATTGGCCTTGCCCAAGGCAAAATCCAGGCTACGCACCGCGCTGCCATCAGCCAGGGTCAGGCGTACTTCGGCCTGGCCACTGTTGGGCAGCAGGCGCACCTGGTAATCCAGATCGACCTTCTTGGCCCAGGCTGGCGAGCAAGCCGCCAGCGCCAGAACAAGCAGCAAAGGGCAACGCATAGACAAACTCCTTGTTCGGCACAGGCCAGTCACCGCACGGCTCAGCCGGCGCGGAAAATCAAATGGTCTTCCCAGTCGTCTTCAGCCACATCGTTCTCACTGAGCATGCGCCCGGACTGCGAAATACGTTGCTCATGCACCTGGGTGCGGTCGCCACAGACCAGATGATGCCAGGCGGGCAGGTCCTTGCCTTCGCTGACCAGCCGATAGCCACAGGTCGGCGGCAACCATTTGAACTGATCGGCCTTGCCCGGGGTGAGCTGGATGCAGTCGGGCACGTGTTTGAAGCGATTAGGGTAGTCGCTGCACTGGCAACTGTTCAGATCGAGCAGTTTGCAGGCAATGCGGGTGTAGTAGACGCTGTTGTCGTCCTCGTCCTCGAGTTTCTGCAGGCAGCACATGCCGCAGCCATCGCAGAGTGATTCCCACTCTTGCGGGTCGAGTTGATCGAGCGTCTTGCGCTGCCAGAAAGGCGCAGTCTGGGCCATCATCACACGGTTTCTCGCAGTTGTTCTTGGGCCGCAGCAGGCGGCGGCGCCAGTCTAGAGCCTGGCCTTGGGCAAAGCCAGACCGCTTGTCAGGGGTGTCCAGACGCAGTAGCGTGCCGGCTTCCCCTTGTGTCTTGCAGGAGCTGTCATGAGCGCCAACCCACGCGTTGCCGAATACGCCATCAACGAGCAGTTCATCAATCGCTGGTCGCCCCGCGCATTCAACCCCGAGCCGATCAGCGAAGAAACCCTGCTGAGCTTCTTCGAAGCGGCGCGCTGGGCGCCTTCGGCCTACAACTCGCAGCCGTGGCGGTTCCTTTATGCCCGTCGCGACACGCCAAACTGGCAGCGCTACCTGGAGCTGCTGGTGCCGTTCAACCGCAGCTGGGCCCAGCACGCCTCGGCGCTGGTGCTGGTGATTTCCAAGACCAGCTTTATCGCACCCGGTGCCAGCGAGGAGTCGCCAACATTGTGGCACGCATTTGATACCGGTTCGGCCTGGGGCCATCTGGCGCTGCAAGCGAGCCTCAGCGGTTGGCACACCCACGGCATGGCCGGCTTTGACCAGGCGATGGCCCGCGAACAACTGAAGATCCCCGAAGGCTATGAGCTGCAGGCGATGGTCGCGATCGGCAAGCTGGGCGACAAGGCCACGCTCGCCGAAGGCCTGCAGGCCCGTGAAGTACCTAGCCCGCGCAAGCCACTGGCCGAGCTGGCTGCAGAAGGCGATTTCAGCCTCTGATCTACCGCAGCGCGAGGCGACACTTGCTCCAGACGCCCCGCGCTACACATCAATAACCGCGCTGGAAATCCACCTCGCCGCGCAGTGCCTGCCCCGCTAAATAGTCCCGCAGATTCTCGACAAACAAACGCACCATCGCCGTAGGCGAGGTCGGCGCGGAGCTGTGCCCGGTCAGCAGTAAACCCCACGCCGTCCAGAACGGATGTTGTTGCGGCAGCGGCTCCTGCCGGCATACGTCGATCACGGCGCCGGCCAGATGACCTTCCTTCAACGCTGCGACCAGGTCGGCGTCCACCACCGAAACACCGCGACCAGCGTTGATCAACAGCGCACTGGGCTTGAAGCGTTTGAACAGCGCGGCGTTATACAGGTCATGGGTGGCCGGGGTATCAGGCAACAGGTTGATTACGTAATCAGCCTGCTCGACTCGCTGTGGCAATTGATCGAGCCCAGCCACTTCAACAAACGGCGCCTGCTGACGCGCGCTGCTGGCAACGCCGTACAGGGTCACACCAAATGGCACGAGAAACTCCGCCACACGCTGGCCGATATCGCCCGTGCCAACGATCAGCACCTGGCGCCCTTGCAGGCTGTGCCCAGGGCGCTCATCCCAGCGCCGCTCGACCTGGCTGACCAGGCGCGACAACACCTCGCGCTCGTGGCCAAGCATGTAGGTCAGCATGTATTCGGCCATGACCTGGCCAAAGATGCCCACAGCGCGGGTCAGGCGGTAGTCACGCGTCAGGCCGTCGGCCAGCAGCGGGGTGATCCCCGCCCAGGTCGACTGCGCCCATTCTGGCTTATGGCCTTGGCGCAGCAGGGTCGCCAGCAGGTCTGGCTGCCCCAGCCACACTGGGCATTGCGGCGCCAATAGCGCCAGCTCGGCGGAGTTACCGCTGGTCAGCACTTCAAGGTCGGGGGCGGCAGCGGCCAGCAGGCCGGCATAGTTGGCATGATCCTGTTCAGCGATCAGAACGCGCATCTCAAAAGACAACCTTGGCAGATAACGGAAAACGGCCCGGGTAGCGGGCCGCTTGGGCGAACGATGGGCAGCGCGGGCCTATCAGACCGGGTCGTTGCGGCGCAGCAGTTCTTCAGGCAGGTGCTCGATGTACTCGTCTTCGAGCGGCGGCATCTGCAGGTGGTAACCCTGGGCCTCGAGGTTGTTCAGCACCTGTTCGATGTCTTCCCGGGCCAGCTTGCGCTCCGGCGACAACACCAGGTCGAAGGCGTGAATCGGCGTACCGAAGGCCGGCAGCAAACCTGCTGGGACCCGCTCCAGGCCGTCAGCCTTGAGCACGTAAAGGTACATTTCGTTTTTGCGCGGGCTCTTGTAGATCGAGCAGATGCGTTTCATGAGGATTCTCCGAGCGCGGCCAGATCATCCAGCAGCGCCTGGCCCATCCGCTCGCGACGCCAGCCGCGCAGCGAATCGGGCAGTTGATAGGGCCCATTGGGGTAGCCGCTCTTGAGCAGCGCCTCGAGGGTTTTCTTGCGCAGCATCAGCTCCGGGGCGATGCCCAGCCGCTCGCCTTCGGCCTGGCCGATGGCGCGCAGGCGCTTGAGGATGGCCGAGGCTTCGATCGGCAATGGCTCAGGCAGCGCTGGCGGATACTGCTCAGCCGGCACACTGCCGGCCTGCTTGATCAATTGCAGGAGGAACTCGCCGTCCTGACGCAGGGTGCGCGGGTGCATGTCATCGATCTTGGCCAGGGCCGAGAGGCTGTCTGGCTGGGTCTTGGCGATCGGCCACAGCGAATGCTCACGCAGCACGCGGTTGCGCGGCAGGTCGCGGCGGCGCGCTTCAAGCTCGCGCCAGGCCGACAGCTCACGCAGGACTGCCAGCTGCTGACGCGACAGCTTCCAGGCCAGCTTGACCTCACGGTAGAGCAGCTGCGGCTCGACTTCACGGCGCATCTGCGCAACCAGTTCGGCGCCGTCTTCCAGCACCCAGGCATACTTGTCATCGGACAGCCGCGGGCGCAGCGCGGTAAACAGCTCGGCGAGGTGCACGGCGTCTTCGGCGGCGTAGCTGACTTGGGTTTCCGACAGAGGCCGCTGCAGCCAGTCAGAGCGGGTTTCGCCCTTGGGCAGATCGAGCCCGAGCACGTCCTGCACCAGGCGCGAGTAACCCATCGAGAAACCGATGTTGAGGTAACCTGCGGCCAACTGGGTGTCGAACAACGGCTGTGGCAGCTTGCCGGTCAGGCGCAGGAGAACTTCAAGGTCCTCACTGCAGGCATGCACCACTTTGACCACTTGCGGGTCTTCGAGCAGGTCAGCCAAAGGCTGCCAGTCACGAACCCGCAACGGGTCGATAAGAAAGGCTTTTTGACCGTCGCCAACCTGCAGCAGCCCGGCCTTGGGGTAGAAGGTGTCTACCCGCATGAATTCGGTGTCGAGCGCTACGAAGGGCAATTCGCGCCAGGTCCGGCAGTGCTCGGCCAGGCTCTGGTCGTCACAGATCCAGTGTATTTCGTTGGCCACGAGGCTCTCCCACAAACAGTGGCGCGCAGTATATACGCCGTGGGCCGCGCACGCGAAACATGGCGACCATCGCCCGGCGCTGCTGTCAGCGGCCAGCCGCCAGCCACGGCCGGCAGCCGGCGAACAAGTCCAGTGATTGCTGGTAGACCGCGCTGTGCACCTGCAGCAGGCCGAGCATCGAGTGGAACAGGTTGTCCTGGCTCAGCGGGGCATCACGCAGGCGCGCCAGGCAGTCGTTGTCGAGGCCAAAGTCCTGCCGGTAACTGTCGGAGAACCACGCCAGCATCGGCACATGGCGTTGCTGCTCGGGCGCCAGCATGTACGGCGTGCCATGCAGATAGAGGTTGTACTCACCCAGCGATTCGCCGTGGTCGGACAGGTACAGCATGGCGGTGTCGACTTTGTCCTGCCGGCTGCGCAGCAGGTCGATCAGCGAGGCCAGCACGTGGTCGGTGTAACCCAGGGTGTTGTCGTAGCTATTGATGATTGCCTGCTGATCGCACTGGTTCAGGGCATTGCTGCGGCATACCGGGGTGAATCGCTCGAACGCTTGCGGATAACGCTTGTAGTAATCAGGGCCGTGGCTACCCATCTGGTGCAGGACCAGCACGGTGTCCTGGTCGAGGCTGTCGAGCAGCTCGGCCAGGCCTTGCAGGAGGATTTCGTCGTGGCACTCGCCGCCGGCACACAGGGCGGGGTCCTTGAGGTTGCTGACGTCGACGAACTGCACGCGGTCGCAGGTACCCTTGCAGCCTGATTGATTGTCACGCCACTGCACCGTCAGGCCGGCGCGCTGGAGCATGTCCAGCAGCCCCTCCCGGTTACGGGCGACGCTGGCATCGTAGTCCTTGCGCGGCATGCCGGAGAACATGCACGGCACCGAGACAGCGGTTTCGGTGCCGCACGAATGCACATCGGTGAAGCCCAGCAGGCCGTCTTCCTTGCTCAGGCGCGGGGTGGTATCGCGGCCATAACCGAGCACGCCAAAGTTTTCCGCGCGGGCGCTTTCACCCACTACCAACACCGTCAGCGACTTGCGCTTGTGCTGCTGCCACGCAGCGGCATCGCGGCGGGCATCTTCGCCGTAGCGCTGAAACGGCGCGGCCGCACTGCCCAACCGCTCGCTGGCATAGCCAAACGAGGCGCCAACAACGTTGCTTGGGGTGAGCATCAGGCGGATTTCGTGGTGGTTGCGAAACAGCGAAGACAGGCCCTGATAGTTAGCCAGGGCCACCGCGCCCAACGCCACCGTACAGGCACCCCCGACCAGCAGTTTGCCGAACACTTCGCGGTGCCACGGGCGATAGGCGATCGGCGCCTTCCACACCAGTGCCGCCGGCAGCAAACCCAGCAGCACGATATAGCCGATGAACTTCAACGAGAGCAGATCACGAACTTCGCTGATGTTGGTCTCGGCAACGTTGCGGAACATGCCTGCATCAATCAGCACACCGTACTGATTCATGAAGTAAGCCACTGCCGCACCGCTGACAAACAGCACCATCAAGACCGGCTTCAACACATACTTGAAGGCAATCAAGGTCAACACCAGGTTGAACGCAAACAGCATCAGCAGGGCAAACGCCAGCATCAGCCAAAGCCCCGTCAACCCTGGCGGCACCACCGCCTGGAGGTGACTCCAGAGCAGGCTGTTGAAGCCAATCAACAGGTACAGGCTGGCCAGTAACGTGACCCATTCGGTCCGCAGATTGTTGAGTTTCAGCATGGTCTTCGCTATCGAGTTTGATGTTGGCCCAGGCGCGATTCAGCGCGTGGCAATTCGAAGCGGATTGTGGGAAGCAGACCATCGTTTTTTTGTGAAAAACCCGCCAACAAACTCTAACATCCAGCAACAATTACACTTGTTTACCTTTCATTCAGCCGACGTTCAGCCAACCGCTGCCGGACCACCCTCACCCACGTCTTTGGCAAACGCGGCTATCCTCAAGATTCTGCACCAGTGTCCAACCCCTGACGGAGGTGAAGAAATGCCCGTACCGCATGATCTGTTCGCAGACCTCAGCATCCAGCCTGACGACTTTCACGCACTGAGCGCCAAGGACCCGGAACTGCTCAAGCTACACAAGGCTTACCAGGCCAAGGACAAAGAGGTGGACGTCGCTGAACGCACCGCCGCCACCGATGACACCGTCACGCTATTGCGCAAGGAGCGGCTGCTGATCAAGGACAAGATCGAACGAATCATTCATCCAGCCAAGTCCTGACCCGGCTGCAACAACTGTAAAACCGCCATCGCGGGGCGAGCCTGCGATGGCGATCAACAAAGCCTCAGACTGCGGCGCTGGCCTGCAAGGCGCCTTGCAGATCATCGATCAGATCGCGGCAGTCCTCGATCCCCAGCGACAGCCGCAACAGGCCCTCGGTAATCCCCATCACGCCTTTCTGCTCTGGGCTCAACGAGTTGTGCGACATGCTCCAGGAATGGTTGATCATGCTCTCGACGCCGCCCAGCGAATCGGCCAGGACAAAGATCGACAGCGCGTCGACAAAGCGCTTGAGCGCCTCGCGATCACCCTTCACCTGCAAGGTCACCACCGCGCCGCCCGTGCGCATCTGGCGCTTGCACAGCTCATGCTGCGGGTGGCTGGGCAGACCTGGATAGAACACCTTGTCGACCAGCGGATGGCTCTCTAGGAACTGCGCCACCCGCAGGGCATTGGCACTTTGGCGCTCCATGCGCACGTCCAGCGTCTTCAGTCCGCGCAGGGCCAGGTAGCAATCGAACGGCCCCTGCACGGCACCGACGGCCATGCTGATCTTGCGCAGGCGCGCCAGCAACTCGGCGTTGGCCGCCACCACGACTCCGCCGGTGAGGTCGGAGTGGCCACCGATGTACTTGCTCGCCGAGTGCATCACCAGGTCCACGCCGAGGGTGATCGGCTGCTGATTCCACGGCGAGCAGAAGGTGTTGTCGATGCAGGTGAGGATATTGCGGGCACGGGCCAGGCTGCACACCGCTTCGATATCGACCAGGTGCAGCAGCGGATTGGTCGGCGACTCGATCCAGATCAGCTGCGTGTCCGGGCGAATCGCCGCTGCCAGGGCGTCCAGGTCATTCAGGTCGACATAGGTGGTGGTCAGCCCGGAGGTGCGGCTGCGGTAGTCTTCGAGCAGGCGGAAGGTGCCGCCGTAGACGCCGTTCATCACCACCACGTGAGCGTTCTTGTCGAGCAACTCGAGCACTGTCGAAGTGGCGCTGACGCCGGAAGCACAGGCGACCGCACCTAGCCCTTCTTCCAACGCCGCAACGCAGCTCTCGTAGGCATGCCGGGTCGGATTGGCAACGCGGCTGTAGGCGTACTCGGGGTTATCGTCGAGGCCGCGCTTGATGTACGAGCTGGCGGTGTAGATCGGCGGGAAGATGGCGTTGTCGGCAACGCTGAATTGCTCGCCAGCGTGAATGGTACGCGTGGCGAAGTTGCGCGGTTTGTCGGACATGATCGGGCCCAGTGACTGGTAGAAGGCGGGGTTGATGGCCGTCACTATCGCATATCCGCCGCGATTGGCCGAGCGCAGGCGGATGCGCGCGATACCCCGGCCCCAGCATTCTATTCGTGCTCGTTAACGGCTAGTCTGGAGCATATTTTTCTCGGCAAGGCGACGCACCGGCATGGACAGTTTCGACCAGCACATCCTCACCCTGCTCCAACGCGACGCCTCCACCTCGCTCAAGGAGCTGGCCGAAGCGGTCAACCTCACCACCACCCCATGCTGGAAGCGGGTCAAGCGCCTGCAGGATGATGGCTACATTCTCGGCCGCGTCGCACTGCTTGATCCGCAACGCCTGGGCCTGGGTCTGACCGTGTTCGTCCAGCTCAAGACCCAGCGCCACGACAATGCCTGGCTCGAGCAATTTGCCGCCACTGTCAGCGGCTTCGAGGAGGTCATGGAGTTCTACCGCATGTCTGGCGATTGGGATTACATGCTGCGGGTGGTGGTCAGCGATATTGCCGCCTACGACCGCTTCTACAAGAAGCTGATCACCCGCACCGATGGCCTGTCTAACATCACCTCCAGCTTTGCCATGGAACAGATGAAGTACACCACGGCCTATCCGGTGCATCGCTGATGCGTCGATCAATTGGTTTGAACGGCTGATAGAGCGCGCCGATCAACCGAGTGGACAAAGCAATTTGACGGCGTCGGGTACAGGTTATAGCTTGGACTCACTGCCCTGCGGCCAACCGGCCGACCCTCCTTAGACGCGAGCGCGATTGTGGAACCCAACGGCCAGGCCCTGATCGACGGCTACAACCGAAAAATCGACTACCTGCGGATGTCGGTCACCGACCGCTGTGATTTTCGTTGTGTCTATTGCATGGCCGAAGACATGCAGTTCTTGCCGCGCCAGCAGATTCTCAGCCTTGAAGAGCTGTATCAGGTAGCCGAACGCTTCGTCGCCCTCGGCACGCGCAAGATCCGCCTGACCGGCGGCGAGCCACTGGTGCGCCAGGGCATCGTCGACCTATGTCGGCGCATTGCCGCCCTGCCCGGCCTGCGTGAACTGTGCATGACCAGTAACGGCTCGCAGCTCGACCGGCTGGCGCAGCCGCTGTTCGACGCCGGCCTCAGCCGCCTCAATATCAGCCTCGACAGCCTCGACCCGGAGCGCTTTCGCCAGCTGACCCGCACCGGCGATCTGGCCCAGGTCATCGCCGGCATCGACGCCGCGCGCCGCGCCGGCTTCAAGCGGATCAAGCTCAACTGCGTGGTGCTCAAGGGTCGCAACGATGACGAACTGGTCGATCTGGTGCGCTTTGCCATCGACCGTGAGCTGGACATCACCTTCATCGAAGAGATGCCGCTGGGCGTGATCAGCGAGCATCAGCGCGGCGAGTCGTTCTATTCCAGCGATGATGTGCGCGACCGCCTCGCGGCGCACTTCAGCCTGATCGAATCTGCCGAATCATCGCAGGGCCCGGCGCGCTACTGGCGCTTGGCCGAGGCAGCGCAGACGCGGGTCGGCTTCATCTCGCCGCACAGCCACAACTTCTGCGCCACCTGCAACCGTGTCCGCCTGACCGTCGAGGGCCGCTTGCTGCTGTGCCTGGGCAACGAGCATTCGCTGGACCTGAAACAGGTGCTGCGTGCGCACCCAGGCGACGCCGAGCGCCTCGAGCATGCCATCCGCGAAGCGGTGCAGCTCAAGCCTTACCGCCACCACTTCGAAGTAGGCGGCGAGGTGCAGATCCTGCGCTTCATGAACATGACTGGCGGCTGACCCAACCGCCTCTGGATCCCCATGATCGTCCATTCCCGGCCCGATGTGCTGCGTGTGCTGTTCACCCTGAAAGGCTCGATCGTCAAGCGCATTGCCTGGCGCTGCCTGCTGGTTACCTTGCTGGCGGCGTTGATCGTGCTGGTCGAGCGGCATTATCCAGAGATGTTCTCGCCGGTCAGCGCCACGCCCTTCACCTTGCTCGGCCTGTCGCTGTCGATCTTCATGAGTTTTCGCAACACGGCCTGTTATGACCGCTGGTGGGAGGGCCGTAAGGCCTGGGGGCGGATGCTCATCGAGGTGCGCTCGTTCGTGCGCGAGAGCGTGGCGATTGCCGACCCCGAGCTGCGCCGCGAGTTACTGCGCAGCCTGTGCGGCTTTGCCCATGCTTTGAACGCTGGATTGCGCGGTGAGGATGCCCTCGGCGCGGCGCAGCCGTGGCTGAACCCGGCGCATTCACTAAGCCCGCACAACGTCTGCGACGGCATCCTGCGTAACATCGGCCAGCGCTGCTCGGAGCTGGCGCAGACGCAACAGATCAGCGAATGGCGCTACACCCTGCTCGAACAGCGTCTGGTTGGCCTGGCCGAAGTGCAGGCGACCTGTGAACGGATCAAGGGCACGCCGCTACCCTTCCCTTACACCCTGCTGTTGCACCGGACCATCTATATCTTCTGCCTGCTGCTACCGTTCGCCCTGGCAGAACCTTTGGGCTGGCTGGCGCCGCTGTTCACCACCATCGTCAGCTACACGTTCTTTGGCCTGGATGCGATCGGCAACGAGCTGGAAGATCCGTTCGGCCGCGACGAAAACGACCTGCCCACCGACTCACTGGTGCGCACCCTGGAGCGCGACGTGCTTGCGGCGCTTGGCCACGAGCCATTGCCGCCGGCGCTGATGCCGGTCGATCACGTGCTCAGCTGAACCGGGCGGCGGCGACTAAACAATGGCTAGCCCCGCTCAACTTGGTTAAGGTCAACGCATTCCGATTGCGCAGGCCGCCCCATGGACATCAAGCAGCTCAAGTTTCTTATCGCCCTGGACCAGACCCGGCACTTCGGTCAGGCCGCTGCGCTGTGCCATATCACCCAGCCGACCTTGTCGATGCGCCTGCGTAATCTGGAAGAAGAACTTGACCTGGTGCTGGTCGAACGTGGCCAGCGCTTCGAGGGTTTCACCGAGGCCGGCGAACGCATTCTGGCTTGGGCGCGGACACTGCTGGCCGCACATGACGGCCTCCAGGCCGAAGCGGCCAGCTGCCGCGGCCAAGTGGTCGGTAGCCTGCGCCTGGGCAGCGTGCCGTTGGCCAGTTTCAATCCAATGGCGCTGCTGGTGCCGCTGCGGGAGAAGTTTCCCGAGCTGCAGTTTCAGCTCAGCTCGAGTACCTCCGAGCAGATTGTCGATGGCCTCAGCCGCAATCAGCTCGACCTGGGGATCTGCTATCTGGATCAGGTCAACTCAAGCTTTTTCGACGTGATCGAACTGGGCACCACCACCATGGGCCTGCTGCACGACACCCGCCATTATCAGTTCGAGCAAAGCGAGCTGGCCTGGGATGAGCTGGGGGATCTGCCGTTGGGGCTGCTCAGCAAGGGCATGCATTACCGCCAGTCGCTGGACCTGAGCTTTCGCAGCCGCGGCCTTGCGCCACTGGCAGTGCTGGAAAGCGACTCGACCTTCCAGCTGATCCAGGCCATCACCAGCGGCATGTGCTGCGCAGTGATGCCGCTCAACTGCGGGCTGGAGGATTTGAGCGAACACATGCGCATCACCCCCATCACCGAGGCCAGCGTGCTCAGCCCGGTCGGCCTGCTGCTGCGCCGCAGCGAGCCGAGGTCGGCGATTGCCGAGCAGTGCTTTAACCAGGCACGGATAGTGTTTGACCAGTAACTGCTAGCCACAAAAAACGCGGGGCCAGTCTCGCAGCGCTGTGCTGCTCGGACTTGCCCCGCGTGGTTAACGGTGCTGGCTGGCGTTAGGGCGAGCCTTAACGATAGCGCTCCAGCCAATGCGCATACGGCGCTGGCAGGGTCCACGAGGCTTTGTCCACGCCCAACTCTTTGGCGGCGAAGTAGGCCCAGTGTGGGTCAGCCAGGTGCGCACGGCCTACCGAAACCAGATCCAGCTGACCCGCTTGCAGCGCGCCTTCAGCCAGCTGCGGCGTGCCGAAGCCCCATGCCGAAGTCACCGGCAGGCCTGCTTCGCGGCGCACGCGCTCGGCAATCGGGCCCATGAAGGCCGGACCCCACGGGATGTTGGTGTCGGGGATGGTGAAACCAACGCTGACGCTCAACAGGTCGAGGCCACCGGCCTTGAACTGACGGGCCAGTTCGATCGACTCGACCAGGGTCTGCTCGTCGCGGCCATCATATTCCAGCACACCGAAGCGGGCGGTCAGCGGCAGATGCTCAGGCCAGACTTCACGCACGGCCGCCAGCGTTTCGAGGAGGAAGCGGCTGCGGTTTTCGAAGCTGCCGCCGTAAGCATCGGTACGCTGGTTGGAGTGCTCGGAGAAGAAGCTTTGGCCGAGGTAGCCGTGGGCGAAGTGCAGCTCGATCCACTCGAAACCGGCGTCACGGGCGCGGCGCGCAGCATCGACAAAGTCTTGTTTGACCCGAGCGATGTCGTCCAGGGTCATGGCCTTTGGCACTTTCGGCAGGTTGGCGCCAAAGGCAATTGCCGACGGTGCCAGGGTGTCCCAGCCGCGGGCGTCGTCAGCGGCGATATGGTCGTCACCTTCCCATGGGCGATTGGCGCTGGCCTTGCGCCCGGCGTGGGCGATCTGGATGCCGGGTACGGAACCGGCCGCCTTGATCGCCTTCACCACCGGTACGAACGCTTCGGCGTGGGCGTCGCTCCAGATCCCGGCGCAGCCTGGGGTGATGCGTCCTTCTGGCGATACTGCAGTGGCTTCGACCACCAGCAAGCCGGCGCCGCCGCGGGCCATTCCTGCCAGATGCACGTGGTGCCAGTTGTTGATCATGCCGTCTTCGGCCATGTACTGGCACATCGGTGGAATGGCAATGCGGTTGCGCAAGGTGACGTCTTTGAGGGTGTAGGGTTCGAACAATGCAGACATGAGCCAGCTCCAGCAGGTTGGGTATACGATAGTTCGATCATAATCGAACTATGGCAATTAATGAAAGCCCCGTTATCATGTCGACCATGCGAGCCTACAAACATCCAAGCTGTGAAGACCTCATCCTCGAACGCGTGCTGTACGCCTTGAGCGACCCCGTGCGCATGGCCATCGTGCGCCATTTGGCGGGTGTCACCGAAGCCACTTGCGGCGAGCTGGATGGCGGCCGGCCCAAGTCGAGCATGTCTCATCATTTTCGCGTGCTGCGTGATGCGGGCCTGGTGCAGACGCGCAATGTCGGCACCACGCACATGAATTCGCTGCGCAGCGAAATGCTCGACAGCCGCTTCCCCGGCCTGCTCGAGTGCATCCTGCGCCAGCGCTGAGTAACCGCCGCATCCTCTCCCCCTGCGCAGCCCATCGGCTCGCGCAGCAGGCGTAATGAACGCCGTTCGAAGCGCCCTTCTCTACTGATCACAAGGCACAGCATGCGCCGTCCAGCGGGGCCTTGGTGGCAAGCCGCAGATCTGCCGACCGCACAGGTTTGAATTCAGACACCAGACAAGGTACTCCGCATGACTCAAATTCAGTTCAAGCCTGAACCGCAAACCGCAGGCAAAAAAAAACCACGAGGCAGCACCTCGTGGTTTTTTATGGGCTGGTTGCCGTAGCGGCAAATGGTTACCGCGCAGCTAAAGCCTGATTACAGCGCCATGTCGCTCGCAGGGTTGCTTTCAACTGGCTTGCTCACGGTTGTATCAGTGCCAACGCTCTGATCGATAACCGGTGGTTTTTCCAGTTGCAGCACTTCAGCGGTGTAGTTCCACTCTTTCTGCACAGCAGCAGCCGAATCGTTCAGCTTGGTGCCGTAGCTTGGCACGATTTCGTGCAGCTTGGCTTGCCACTCAGGCGTTGCGACCTTTTCCTTGAACACGGTTTCGAGCACGGTGAGCATGATCGGTGCCGCAGTCGAAGCGCCTGGCGAAGCGCCCAGCAGGCCGGCAATGCTGCGGTCCTGCGAGGTCACGACTTCGGTACCCAGCTTGAGTACGCCGCCTTTTTCTTCGTCACGCTTGATGATCTGCACGCGCTGACCAGCTTGCCACAGGCGCCAGTCTTCTTTCTTGGCGTTCGGGAAGTAGGTCTGCAGCGCCGCGAAGCGATCATCGTCAGACAGCATCAGCTGGCCAGCGAGGTACTCGACCAGCGGATACTGATCAACACCTACCTTGGTCATCGGCCAGACGTTGTGCAGCGTGGTGCTGCTCAGCAGGTCGAGGTACGAACCGTTCTTGAGGAACTTGGTCGAGAAGGTGGCGAATGGGCCAAACAGAATCACGCGCTTGCCATCCAGCACGCGGGTGTCCAGGTGCGGCACCGACATGGGTGGCGCGCCGGTGGAGGCGATGCCGTAGGCCTTGGCCATATGCTGCATGGCCACGGTAGGGTTCTCGGTCACCAGGAACGAGCCGCCGACCGGGAAGCCTGCGTATTCCTTGGCTTCCGGGATGCCCGACTTCTGCAGCAGCTTCAGCGCGCCGCCGCCAGCTCCGATGAACAGGAACTTGGCATCGGTGGCCGACTTGCTGCCGTCCTTGAGGTTTTTGTACTCAACGTGCCACGAGCCGTCTTCGTTACGCGTGATGTCCTGCACTTCGGTGGACAGCTTCAGGTCGAAGTTTTCCCGGGTTTGCAGGTGCTTGACGAACTGACGAGTGATCTCGCCGAAGTTGACGTCGGTGCCGATCGGCGTCCAGGTCACGGCCAGCTTCTGCGAAGGATCACGCCCTTCCATCATCAGCGGGACCCACTTGGCGATCTGCGCGTTGTCTTCCGAGTACTGCATCGGACGGAACAGCGGGCTGGCCTGCAGCGCGTCGTAACGCTTCTTGAGGAACTTGATGTTGTCGTCGCCCCACACGAAGCTCATGTGCGGCGTGGTGTTGATGAACGAACGCGGGTTGTTCAACACGCCCTGACGGACCTGCCACGACCAGAACTGGCGGGACATCTGGAACGATTCGTTGATCTCGATGGCCTTGGAGATATTGACGGTGCCGTCTTTATCCATTGGCGTGTAGTTCAGCTCGGCCAGCGCAGAGTGACCGGTACCGGCGTTGTTCCAGCCGTTGGAGCTTTCTTCAGCGACGCCATCCAGGCGCTCGACCATCTCCATCGACCAGCTCGGCTCCAGCTCATTGAGCCAGACCGCCAAGGTCGAACTCATGATGCCGCCGCCAACCAGCAGCACGTCTACTTTCTTCGCTTCATCGGCGTGCGCCTGCATCAGGCTCGCCGCGACAGCCAGACCCAGCAGGGTCTTGCCAGCTTTCTTGAACATTGATCAATTCCAATCGATAGCACGTAAGGAAGGCCTAGGCAGGGCCTCGTTTATCCATGTCCTTCAGCGCGCGCTTTTTATTGATCATTGGAGTCAGCAGCTTGAGAAACAGGGACGCCAGCCTAAGGTCGAATTGACCGGCCAGGGCTGAAACGTTTTTCCGATTGTAACCGAAATGCCAGCACAAACAAATTCGCAAGTGGCAGGCAAGGTGACGGGATGTCTCAGTGGCCGGATGTCGCGGGGCGGCCGTGGCCCGAGTAAACGCCAGACAACAAAAACCCCCGGCCACGTGGATGGCCGAGGGTCTTGGACGGGGCCGCGAACGGCCCCATCAACGATCTGGAATTACTGCTGCTGTGGCAGCTTGTCGATCGGGCCGCAACCGCCAATGATCTTGGAGACCGAAACCGAAGGGTGGAACAGGTAGTCGTAAGAGCAATTCTTTTGCTGGTTGTAGACCTGGCCGGTGCAACCCGACAGCAGCGCAACACCCGATACGACGGCTACAGCGACGGTAGCTTTGAACAGCTTTTTCATACTAAGTCCTTTAAATGATCATGCGCCATCGTACTGACGGCGGCGGGATCATACAGTTTCTGCGCATTGGATCCAAGTCAAATACCGTGTTAGTGAGCTTAGTAATGCTTGAGCGATAGATCTGGCGAGCCAACGAAAAAATATAAGGCTTCTGACGCTACTCTTCACACCAACAAAACCTCTCAACATGTCGAACTCACAGAGCTTGCATTTCTTGTAATCCCTTTCCGAACCGTAATCTTGAACCTGCCCAGCCGTTGACGGCGCAGCGGCCGGTGCCGACCAGCATCAGCAGAGATGACCGCGGTCTTTTATGCAACGGGGGGAAGCCAGTGGTTCAAACGGCGATTTTCATGCAAGTAAAAAAGCAACTAAATTTACTGATTCAAGTCACGCATACGCGGCATATTAGTTTGGTGCATGAGAGCAAGTAGAGCTCATTAGCGAAGGTCTTCTCACACCACTTATGAAAATGAAATCAGGAAGTACGGTAACACCATGCCTGCGCACATTTCAGATAACGCAAAAATAAAAAGCCCCGCTGACTTTCATCTGCGGGGCTTTTCGATGTATGGCGGAGAGATAGGGATTTGAACCCTAGGTACTGTTGCCAGTACAACGGATTTCGAATCCGTCCCGTTCGACCACTCCGGCATCTCTCCAATGGCGCGCATCATACCAGCGATTTCGTAAAAGGCAAACCTTTATCTGAAAAAAATTCGCGTGGTATCAAACGCTTGCGTCACAGCGGGCCTTACAGCGGCACGCCCAGACGCTTGGCAACTTCTTCGTAGGCTTCGATCACGTCGCCCAGACCCTGGCGGAAGCGGTCCTTGTCCATCTTCTTGCGGGTTTCTTTGTCCCACAGGCGGCAGCCGTCCGGGCTGAACTCGTCGCCGAGGACGATCTGGCCGTGGAATACGCCGAACTCGAGCTTGAAGTCGACCAGCAGCAGGCCGGCGTCATCGAACAGCTTGCTCAGCACTTCGTTGACCTTGAGCGACAGCTTTTTCATCTCGACCAGCTGCTCGGCGGTGCCCCAGCCGAAAGCCACAACGTGGGATTCGTTGATGAACGGGTCGCCCTTCTCGTCGTTCTTGAGGAACAGTTCGAAGGTCGATGGTTCGAGCTTGATGCCCTCTTCCACACCCAGACGCTTGACCAGGCTGCCGGCGGCGTAGTTACGCACGACGCATTCGACCGGGATCATGTCGAGCTTCTTCACCAGGCACTCGTTGTCGCCCAGCAGCTTGTCGAACTGAGTCGGGATGCCGGCTTCTTCAAGCTTTTGCATGATGAAGGCGTTGAACTTGTTGTTCACCGTGCCTTTGCGGTCGAGCTGTTCGATGCGCTTGCCGTCGAACGCCGAGGTATCGTTGCGAAACAGCAGGATCAAGCGGTCGGCGTCATCGGTCTTGTAAACCGATTTGGCCTTGCCGCGGTAAAGTTCGTCGCGTTTTTCCATGATGGGCTCCGCTTGCTTGAGTTGGTGGGCTAGGCGATTTCGCGCCAGTCGAGCCCATGTTCCTGATTCGCCACTTGCAGCCAGTCCGGGTCGCACCCAAGGGCGTCGACAAAGCACTGACGGGCCAGCTGTGGCAGGTTGTTCTTGCTGCTGAGATGCGCCAGCACCAGGTGTTGCAGGTGCTGCCAGCCCAGCTCGGCCACCAGGTTGGCGGCCTGGTGGTTGTTCAAATGTCCTTGGCTGCCGCCTACGCGCAACTTCAGGAAGTGCGGGTAGTGACCGCGGGCAAGCAAGTCGCGGCAATGGTTGGCTTCGATCAGCAGGGCATCCAGACCCTGATAGCGCTCCAGCAGCCGAGCGTCGTAGCAGCCCAGGTCGGTGAGCATGCCGAAGCGCCGGCGACCATCGCTAAGCACGTACTGCAGCGGCTCATGGGCGTCGTGCTCGACCCGCGCCGCGCTGACCTGCAGCGCGCCGATGCTGATGCTGTCACCACAACCGAGAAAACCGGCGACCTCGACCGGCTTGCGCAAGCCGCGCAAGGTGCCCTGGCTGAGGTAGACCGGTACATTGTAGCGCCGCGACAGCAAACCCACGCCATGCACGTGGTCGGCATGTTCGTGGGTGACCAGCACCGCGCTCAGCTGTGCTGGCGAGACCCCGAGCAGCGCCAGGCGCCGCTCGGTTTCCCGCAGGGAAAACCCGCAATCGACCAGGATGTACGTATCACCACTGGCGATCAGCGTGCCGTTGCCCTGGCTGCCGCTTCCAAGTACTGCGAAGCGCACTTAACCCAAACGGTCCTGAATGGCGCTCAGCACGCGGCGGGCGACATCGGCCGGGGCGACGGTGTTGATGTTTTTCTCGACCGTTACCTGCACGCTCTCGCCAACCTTGCTCAGGCGTACCTGATAACGCTCGGCGCGCTCTTCACGCTCTTCCTGGGTCGGCTCGCTGCCGAACAGGCGGCTGAAGAAGCCGGGCTGGTTGTTCTTGTCTTCGGGTTTCTCGGACAAGTTGATGTAGTACAGGCCCAGGCTGCGGTTGATGTCTTCAACGCGCCATTCGCCCTGCTCCAGCGCACGGCCGACACCAGACCAGGCGCGGTCGAGGTCGGAACCGACGTTGAGCACCGGGTTGCCGCTGCCGTCTTCGCTCAGGCTGACCCGGCTTGGGGCATCGAAGTCGCGCTCAGCCAGCAGCGAAACCGAACCGCCCTTCTCGGCGCTGCGGTTCATGCTGGCGAGCATCTCGTCGACCAGCAGCGCATCGACGCCGGTGTTGGTCGAGTTGCTCGGGAAATCGGTCTGGGCAGTGCTGCCAGCCGGACGCTCGACGCTGACCACGAACACCTCGGAGGTGTTGCGCTGCACGCCGGGCTCCATGCGTACGCGAACACGTACTTCACTCTCGGCGCTGCTGGCCGAGCTGGCCAGGCGCTGGCCAAGCGAAGCCGACAGTTCGTCGAAGCGCTGCCAGGTGGTGGTGAATTCGCCGGTCTGCGGACGCTCTTCAGCGATGCGGAAGCCGTTGTCTTCAAAGAACTGATGCGCCACCGGCCAGACTTCGGCAGGCGAACGCTGGGCCAGCACCCAACGGCTGTTACCGCTGCGCTGCAGGGTAAAGTCGCTGATGTCGGCAGCAGCCGACAGCGGCTGCGGACGCGGCACTTCGTATTCGCCAGTAGCGGTGTCGTCGGCAACGTTACGCGGGATCGGCAACAGCGGATCGAGGCGTTTGACGTTGGCCACGTCTGCCGGCAGCTGCATCGGCGCGGTCGGTTGCGCCTGCAGGTAATCGCTACCGCGGTCGCGGAAATAACCCTCGTCGCCCCACAGCCAGCCGCAGCCGCTGGTGCTGGAAATGATCAGGGCAAGGGCGGATAGACCAGCCAATCGCTTCATGCGGTGTACTTCCTCGATTAAACCAGTACGCCGGACTTGCTCAAGGCAGTACGGACTTTTTCGTGACAGTTCTCGCTCAGCCAGGTCAGTGGCAGGCGAATGCCTTTGTGCATCAGGCCCATTTCCACGAGCGCCCACTTCACCGGAATCGGGTTGGCTTCGCAGAACAGGTCTTTGTGCAGCGGCATCAGTTGTTCGTTGATTGCGCGGGCCTTGTCGGCATCGCCGGCCAGTGCGGCCTCGCACAGATCGGCCATTTCGCGCGGGGCGACGTTGGCGGTAACGGAGATATTGCCCTTGCCGCCGAGCAGGATCAGCTCGACCGCGGTCGGATCATCACCCGACAGCACGATGAAGTCGCTGCTGACGCCATCGAGGATGGCCTTGGCCCGGACCAGGTCGCCGGTGGCTTCCTTGATACCGATGATGTTCGGCACGGTGGACAGGCGGATCACGGTCTCGGCCTGCATGTCGCAGGAGGTGCGGCCGGGCACGTTGTACAGAATCTGCGGGATGTCGACCGACTCGGCGATCAGCTTGAAGTGCTGATACAGGCCTTCCTGGGTCGGCTTGTTGTAGTACGGCACCACCAGCAGGCAGGCGTCGGCACCGGCGTTCTTGGCGTTCTGGGTCAGGTGCACGGCTTCGGAGGTGGAGTTGGCACCGGTGCCGGCGATAACCGGAATACGGCCGTTGACACGCTTGACTACAAATTCGATGACCTGGATGTGCTCTTCGACATCGAGGGTGGCCGACTCGCCGGTGGTACCGACGGCGACGATCGCATGAGTGCCTTTTTCCAGGTGGAAGTCTACAAGCTTGCCGAGGCTGTCCCAGTCCAGACGCCCTTGTGCATCCATGGGAGTGACCAGTGCCACCATACTGCCCGCAATCATGTAACTGCTCCTGCCGGAAAAAGAGAGCGGTAATGGTACTGGCGCCATCGGCCTTGCACAAGCAAAGCTGGCGGGCGGAGCATTCCCCTCGGCGCTGCTTTTCGCTACCCTTGATCCTTTGATCAGTGCAGAGCGGCCCGCCGGGCCGTCGACAGTGCCTCCCGCGGGTGTCTACAGCCGCTGCAATCGGCTCAGAACCTTGCTGTAACGGAGGCTGTCCCAGGTCCTGCACCGACCGCTCATCGTTTTAGGAATGCTGCATGTCCACCCCCACAGTCCGCGAACAATTCCTTGTCATCAGTGCCCTGGGCCCCAATCCCATGGAGCTGGCCAACGTTCTCAGCCGCGCCGCCGTCGACAATCGTTGCGCGGTAGTCACCTCGCGCCTGTCGCGCCACGGCGAAACCAGCGCCTTGGTGTTGCAAGTCGGTGGCAGCTGGGATGCCCTTGCCCGCCTTGAAGCCACCCTGCCGGGCCTGGGCAAGAAGCACGGCCTGACCCTTGATGTGGTGCGCAGCGCCGATCAGGAAGTGCGCCCGCAGGCCCTGCCTTATGTGGCCTATGTCAGCGCCGCCTATCGCCCGGACATCATCAACGAGCTGTGCCAGTTCTTCCTCGACCACAACGTCGAGCTCGAAGCCATGACCTGCGATACCTACCTGGCGCCGCAGACCGGCAGCAGCATGCTCAACGCCCAGTTCACCGTGGTGTTGCCGGCTGGCACCCAGATCAGCTGGCTGCGCGATCAGTTCCTGGACTTTGCCGATGCACTCAACCTGGATGCCCTGATCGAACCATGGCGCCCTCAAAACCCGGTGTAAGGAGCCTCACATGGCGGTAACCCTCGATCAACCTGTCGCCGACTTCCAGGCCCAGGCCACCAGCGGCCAGAGCGTCAGCCTGGCTGAGCTCAAGGGCAAGCAGGTGGTGCTGTATTTCTACCCCAAGGACAGCACCCCCGGCTGCACCACTCAAGGCCAGGGCTTTCGCGATCAACTCGACGCGTTTGCCGCGGCAAACACCGTGGTGTTCGGCGTCTCGCGTGACGGTTTGAAGTCGCACGAGAACTTCAAGGCCAAGCAAGGCTTCACCTTCGAGCTGATCAGCGACAAGGACGAGGCGCTCTGCCAGCTGTTCGACGTGATCAAGCTGAAGAAGCTCTACGGCAAGGAATACATGGGTGTTGACCGCAGCACCTTCCTGATCGACAAGGACGGTGTTCTGCGTCAGGAATGGCGCGGCGTGAAAGTGCCAGGACATGTCGATGCCGTGCTTGCAGCGGCGCAGGCATTGAATCAGGCCTGAAACTGTATGGGGCCGCTCTGCGACCCTTCGCGGGTAAACCCGCTCCCACAAGGGTCTGCAGCGCCGACTAAACCTGTGGGAGCGGGTTTACCCGCGAAGGGTCGCAAAGCGGCCCCAGTTCTTACAGCAACGGTGCTACAGCCGGCTCTTGCCTGGGCCAGGCATCCAGCACGGCCTTGAACAGGGTCGCCAGCGGGATGGCGAAGAAGATCCCCCAGAAGCCCCACAGCCCGCCAAACAGCAGCACCGCGCAGATGATCGCGACTGGATGCAGGCTGACCGCCTCAGAGAACAGCAGCGGCACTAGCACGTTGCCGTCCAGCGCCTGAATGATCGCGTATACCGCCATCAGGTAGATGAACTGATCGCCCCAGCCCCACTGGAACAGCGCGATCAAGGTGACCGGCACGGTGACCACCACCGCCCCCACGTACGGCACCACCACCGACAGCCCGACCAACAGCGCCAGCAGCGCGGCGTAGTTGAGCCCCAGGCTGATGAAGGCGATGTAGGTGGCGATCCCGCAGATCAGAATCTCGATGCCCTTGCCGCGAATGTAATTGGCGATCTGCCGGTTCATCTCGTCACCGACCCGGGTCAGCAGCCTGCGTTCACGCGGCAAGTAGCCGCTGACCCAGCGCCCGATCAACTCGCGGTCCTTGAGAAAGAAGAACACCAGAATCGGCACCAGCACCAGGTAGATCATGGCGCTGACCAGCAGCGGCAGGCTCGACAGCGAGAAGGTCAGCGCCCATTGGCCAAACTTGCCAATCTCACCGCGCACCGATTCGATGGCGCGCAGCACCTGCTCGTCAGAGACCAGGTGCGGATAGCGCTCAGGCAGCAGCAACAGCAGCGACTGCCATTTACCGAGCATTCCCGGCAGCTCGTTCAACAGGGTGATCAACTGGTGCCAGAGCAGCGGCACCAGCACCAGCAGAAATACCCCCAGCGCGCCGATGAACAAGGCGAACACCACGCCCACGGCAACACCACTGGGCACCCGCATCCGCTCCAGGGCGTTGACCAGGCCCTGCATCAGATACGCCAGGACCATCCCCGCCAGCACCGGCGCGAGCATGCCGCCGAGGGTGAGCACGGCAGTAAAGGCCAGAACCAGCAGGACTGTCAGGACTACGGCTTCTTCATCGGAGAAGTAGCGCTGCATCCAGTCACGAAGCACTTTGAACATTGACGATCCTTGGGCGGAAAACTCAGGCCTTGCGCAGCCAGTAGGTATACACGCCGGCTTCGGCGCTTTGTTGCAGCAGGCTATGACCGGACAAACGGGCGAAAGTGCTGAAGTCGCGCTGCGAGCCGGCGTCGGTGGAAATCACCTTGAGCACTGCGCCCGCTGCCATCTGGTTAAGCTGCATTTTTGCCTTGAGCAGCGGCAATGGGCAGTTAAGCCCGCTGGCGTCGAGTTCGGCGTCGCAGGTCAGGGTATCGATCATCCAAGGGGCTCCTGGCGGTGGCAACGGTGCATGGCAGACAAGCCTGGTAGGATACCGCCACTGGTCGCCAAGGTGTGAGCGGGCTACAGTACGGGTCTTTGATCCGACGCGAGTTTCGTGCATGAATCTACTGCGCCCTACCCTGCTGACGCTGGCCTGCCTGATGGCCCTGCCCGGGCATGCCGATGACCTGCCGTCGCTGGGCGATGCCAGTTCTGCAATCGTTTCCCCGCAGCAAGAACATGAACTCGGCCGCGCCTGGCTCAGCCTGCTGCGCGGGCAAGTGCGCCAGCTCAATGATCCGCAGCTCAAGGACTACGTCGAAACCAGCGTCTATCGCCTGGCCGAGACCAGCCAGCTGCAGGACCGCCGGTTGGAATTTGTGCTTATCGACAGCCGCGAGCTGAACGCCTTCGCGGCTCCCGGGGGGATTGTCGGGGTCAACGGCGGGCTGTTCCTCAATGCCCAGACTGAAGGTGAATACGCCTCGGTACTGGCCCACGAACTGGCCCACTTGTCGCAACGCCACTTTGCCCGAGGGATAGAAGCTCAGCAGCGCATGCAGGTGCCGATGATGGCCGCACTGCTGGCCGGCATCGTACTGGCAGCCGGTGGTGGCGGCGATGCCGGTATTGGCCTGATTGCCGGCACCCAGGCAGCGGCGATTCAGGAGCAGCGGCGCTTTTCGCGGCAGAACGAGCAGGAAGCCGACCGCATCGGCATCCAGAACCTGGAAAAAGCCGGCTTCGACCCACGCACCATGCCGAGCATGTTCGAGCGCCTCGCCCGGCAGTACCGCTACGGCGCCAAGCCGCCGGAGTTTCTCCTGACTCACCCGGTGACCGAGTCGCGTATCGCCGACACCCGCAACCGCGCCGAACAGATGCCCAAGGGCGGCGTCGAGGACAGCCTGCGCTATCAGCTGATTCGCGCCCGCGTCGCCTTGACCTACGAAGGCACGCCGGGGCTTGCGGCCAAGCGCTTCCGCGATCAACTCGCAGATGATCCCAAGCTGGATGCTGCCCGCTACGGCCTTGCCTTGGCGCAGATCAAGGGCGGCAGCCTCAACGAAGCGCGGGACAACCTCAAGCAACTGCTGGCCAAGGCGCCCAACGACATCACCTACAACCTGGCGCAGATCGACCTGGAAATCACCAACAATCGCCTGGCCGACGCGCAGCAGCGGGTCGAGCGGCTACGCAGCCTGTATCCGAACAATTATCCGCTGCAGCAGGCGCGCGCCGACTTGTTGATCAAGCAGGGCAAGCCGGCTGAGGCAGAGAAAGTGCTGGATGACCTGGTCAAGAAGCGCCCGGACGACCCGGACGTCTGGTACGAAGTGGCTGAAGTGCGCGGGCTGTCGGGCAATACCATTGGCCTGCATCGGGCACGCGCCGAGTACTTCACGCTGGTCGGTGATTTTGACCAGGCAGTGCAGCAGCTCGACTTCGCCAAACGCCGCGCGGGCAGCAACTTCCCGCTGGCGTCGCAGATCGACGCCCGTCAGCGGCAGATTCTCGAGCAGCAGCGGATGGTCAAGGACATGATGCGCTAAGCAGCGTGCAGGCGGCGCCGGTTTGCCCGGCGTCGCCCAAGCTGCGGATCAGGCGTTGCCGGACAACTTCAGGCGGGCCGCCTGAGTGAAGTCGAGCATGCGGTTGAGCGGTTTGATCGCGCGCGGGATCAAGGCCGGGTCGACCAGGATCTCGTTGCTGCCGGTGCGCAGGCAGTCGAGGGTGCGCTCGAGGGTATTCATCGCCATCCACGGGCAATGCGCACAGCTGCGGCAGGCAGCGCCATTGCCCGCGGTAGGCGCGGCCACGAAGACCTTGTCCGGGCACAGCTGCTGCATCTTGTAGAAGATGCCGCTGTCGGTGGCGACAATGAAGGTCTTGTTCGGCAGTGTCTGCGCCGCCTTGATCAGCTGGCTGGTCGAGCCTACCGCATCGGCCAGGTCGATCACCGATTCAGGCGACTCCGGGTGGACCAGAATCGCCGCATCCGGATACAGCGCTTTCATGTCGGCGAGCTGGCGCGACTTGAACTCCTCATGGACGATGCAGGCACCGTCCCACAGCAGCATGTCGGCGCCGGTCTTCTTCTGGATATAGCGGCCCAGGTGCTGGTCCGGCCCCCAGATGATTTTTTCGCCGTTATCCATCAGGGTTTCGACGATTTCCAGCGCGCAACTGGAGGTCACCACCCAGTCGGCACGCGCCTTGACCGCAGCCGACGTGTTGGCATACACCACCACGGTTCGTTCGGGATGCTTGTCACAAAACGCCGAAAACTCTTCTACCGGACAACCCAGGTCGAGCGAGCAGGTCGCTTCCAGGGTTGGCATCAGGATGCGTTTTTCCGGGGTGAGGATTTTTGCCGTTTCGCCCATGAAGCGCACGCCGGCGACAATCACGGTGTCGGCCGAGTGGTTCTTGCCGAAGCGGGCCATTTCCAGCGAGTCGGAAACACAGCCGCCAGTTTCTTCGGCCAAGGCCTGGATTACCGGGTCACAGTAGAAGTGCGCAACCAGCACAGCATTCTGGGCCTTGAGCTCGGCAGCGATGGCCGCACGGTATTCGGCCTCCTGCGCGGGCGTCAGGGGATGGGATTGCTTGGCGTCAAGGTGAGCTTGAACCAACAGCCGTTCGGAAATCTGGGTCATGATCGCTGGACCTGCGGGCGCGCGTGCGCGTCAGTCAAGAGTATCACCGAGCCCTGGCAGTCAGGCTAATGACGCCGGATGGCCAGACAGGCCATCACGGCCTTCTGCGGGCGCGGATTATTATCGCGCCGAAGGCTACAGACAATCAGGTCATTGCAAAAGCGATTTCTGCGCGTGCCAATCAGGCCGGCGTAGCTGACCTGATTGCGCGCAAGTGCTTGCAGTTGCCTGGCCCCGCCTTCACACGGTCAGCCCTGCGGCCACGGCGCCGCCATGAGTGCAGCCAGGCTCATGACGAACTCTTCAACGGTCATTTTCTTGCCGTTGAAGTCGACCATGCCATCGGCGTAGTGCAGGTTGGACACGACGTCGTCGCCCTTGACCGTGGCCATGCCGCCCTGCAGCGCCATCATGCCGAGCATTTCACCGGCCTGACTGGACTGCTGAGCGATCGCCTGAGGGTCGGTCTGGCCTTCGAGCAGCGCCTGCAATGCGGTCAGGTCGCCGACCATCGGCTTGGACACCAGCAGCTCGCCCTTGAGCTGGCTGATCAGTTGCTTGGCCAGTTGATCAGGCGGCAGGTCGAACGAGCTCGGCGCGGCGAAGTCCAGCGCCAGCTTGAAGTGACTCTGGCCGTTGGCAGTCTTGAACGACAACTCCTCCAGGGCCAGCTTTGGTTTGGCGGCAAGCATCTTCCGCAGGTCTGCCTGAACCTTGACCTTCTCTTCCTCGCTCATGTTGAACGACGGCATTGGCTCGCCAGCGGCAGTGGCCGCTTGCATGGCCTGCACTTCAGGCAGCTTGGTCTGGTACCACTCGGCCAGTGACTGCAGGGCCGGCACGTCGACCGAGTTCATGGTCACGACCATCTTGCCGCTGCCGACGGCACGGTTGGCGTAGTTGATGTCGCCAACCTTGTACGCGATTCGCGCACCGATCTTGTCAGTTCCTTCGGCGGTGTACAGGTTGGTTTGCTCCAGGTCCTTGAGCAACATCACTTCCTGCTTTGGCCCAAGCACAGCCTCCAGTTGGCCAAGCAGGACATCGACGTTGCCGACATAGACCATGTCGTGGTCGGTGCTGGCCAGGTTGCCGCCTACCTTGAACTTGTCCAGGGTGAAGGTCGCTGGCGGATGGTCTGCACCCACCAGTTTCATCTGCAGACGATCAGCGTTGGCGTGAATCTTCACAGCCTTGCCTTCACGGTCGCCGCTGAGCAGCACCTGCATGCCGGAGAAGTCAACGCTGTTGCCGTCTACCTCATTGAGCTTGATCGGCGCCAGGCGAACATCGCTGTCGATGTGACCGCCATAACCGACATCGACATTGGCGGTGATCGGCGATTGCTCGCCCGCAGCGCTGTACCACTTGGCTGTGGCTTCGTCCTTGTCGAGCACGCTGTTGCTCGAGACCATCACCGGCATCAGTTTCAGCGCCTTGACCCGCGACCACGGGAATGGCCCGTGCTCAAGCTGATCAGTGATGCCGACATCGAAGTTCAGCGCCTGGCCTTCGCCCAGCCACACATCCTTGGCCTTGAGCCGGTAGTGCGCGGTGCTGCTGAACAGGTGCTGCTCCAGCGAGGTCAGTTCCAGGCTCATGCTGCCGCCGGTACCAGCAGTGGCCTTGAGCAGTTCTTCGTTGGCACGGGTGACCGAAGCCTGCAACTCGGCGGGCAGTTGCTTGCCGGTGTACCAGGCGCCAGCGGTGGCTGCGATGGCGATGGCGACGGCCAGGCCGGAGAGGATGCCTACTGATTTCTTCATGAATTGAACCGATTGCTTTCCATAAGGGGGGACTGGGTGCGACACCGTCGCGCTGGGCACGAAGGGTACCACTGACGCCTGTCGGATGCGCCGGGCTCAGTGGGCAAAAATTTGCTGAGGATGTGTTTGGCAATCAGCGATCGTAAATTTTTACGGACATTAAAATCTGTCTTTGAATGAAAATTCGCACTTACCTCGGGGCATAAGCGGCAAAAACCCGATAAAAGCTCGATCTCCGTTACATCCTGTCATGTTTAACTTGACACCCTACCCCGCATCGTTTTTTATTTTAACCACCTTGCTTCAGCGCCTAACAACGAAGAACAACCGCAGCGCGCCTACTCGCCCCACAAGGGACTCTGCGCGCCTTGAACTTCGCTGCGGCACTGTCAGCCATGCCACCGGCGCCTCGCATGCGCCCGCCCTCGCTCCGACATAAAAGGTGAACAACATGGAGCTCATCCGCACGACTTGGCTGTGCCCGCCCGCCTACTCGCCCACCGTTCAGGCTCAGGAGCATCGCGCGCATGCAGCCTGAACCAAGCACCGGCGGCCAGTTCCGCAAATCGCTGCGCCTGTGGCATGTGGTGATCATCGGTCTGGCTTACCTGACGCCGATGACCGTCTTCGACACCTTTGGCATCGTTTCCGGGATTACTGCCGGGCATGTGCCCAGTGCCTACATCCTGGCGCTGCTGGGCGTGCTGTTCACCGCGGTGAGCTACGGCACGCTGGTACGGCGTTTTCCGCAGTCGGGCTCGGCCTACACCTACACCCAGCGGGCGATCAATCCGCACGTGGGCTTTCTGGTCGGCTGGTCGTCGCTGCTGGATTACCTGCTGCTGCCGATGGTCAACGCCCTGCTGGCCAAGCTGTACCTGTCGGCGATGTTCCCGGAGGTGCCACAGTGGATCTGGGTGGCCGGCTTCGTCACCCTGATCAGCCTGGTCAACATGCGTAGCGTCAACCTGGTGGCCCACTTCAATGCCCTGTTCGTGGCCGTGCAGGTGTCGATCATCAGCGTGTTCATCTATCTCTGCGCACGTGGCCTTGAGCATGGCGAGGGCCTGGGCACGGCCTGGAGCCTGATCCCGTTTGTCGACCCACAGGTGCAGTTCAGCGCGCTGGCCGCCGGTGCGACCATTCTGTGCTTCTCATTCTTGGGTTTCGATGCGGTGACCTGCCTGTCGGAGGAAACTCGCGATCCGGGCAAGACCATTCCGCGGGCGATCTTCCTCACCGCCTTGATCGGCGGTGTGGTGTTCATTCTAGTGTCCTACTTTATCCAGGCCTATTTCCCGACCATGCAGCGCTTCCATGACCAGGAAGCGGCGTTGCCGGAGATCGCCTTGTATGTCGGTGGCAAGTTGTTCCAGTCGGTGTTCATCGCCTGCACGGTGATCAACACCATCGCCTCTGGCCTGGCCTCGCAGACCAGTGTTTCACGGCTGCTGTATGTGATGGGCCGCGACGGGGTGATCCCGACTCGGGTGTTCGCCCGTCTGCATCCTCGGTACAAGACGCCGGTGCTGAACATTGCCGTGGTGGGACTGGTGGCGTTGTCGGCGATCTTCTTTGATCTGGTCACAGCTACCTCGGTAATCAACTTTGGCGCATTGGTTGCCTTCAGCTTCGTCAATCTGGCGGTGATCAACCACTGCTACCTGCGCGAGAAGGGTCGCAAGAGCCTGGCCCAGACCTTCAAGTACCTGGTGCTGCCGACCATTGGCTTTTGCATCATCGTCTCGCTGTGGCTGGACCTCAACCAGCACTCGCTGCTGTTTGGCGGCGCCTGGGCGCTGGCCGGGCTGATCTACCTCGGCTGGCTGACCAAGGCGTTTCGCATCGCACCGCCCAACTGTATCGCTGACTGAGCCTCCCCACCGACGCCCGCTTGATGCGGGCGTCGCTCTGCTCGAGAAGGAAAACCCATGCTCCTGCGCCGCCTTTCCATCCAGTGGAAGATCACCCTGCTCGCCGGCCTGTGCCTGCTGGTCATCGTTGCCCTGCTGGTGGCCACCTCGCTGACTCAGGCGCGCCGCAGCGCAGCACAGGTGTTCAGCGCCAACAGCGAACTGCTCGACCACAGCGCGCGCCTGCGCCTGCAAGCCCAGGCCGAGACCCAGGCGCTGCGCATTCAGCGCTACTTCATGGATGCCTACCAATACGGCAGCGGTTTCAGCCGCCTGGTGCAGGTACTCAGGCAGCGCGGCGATAGCGATCTACGCGCATCATTGAGCGCACAGGCACGCGCGGCGCTGGTAGGCAATCCTGGCCTGATCGGCTTGTATCTGGTGTTTCAACCGAACGCCCTCGACCGACAGGATGCGCGCTTCATCAACCAGCCCGAGCACGGTAGCAATGACAGCGGACGCTTCTCGCTGTACTGGTCGCAAGCACAGTCCGGCACGCTGACCGCCGAAGCCATGCCCGAGGCGATGCTTGCCGACAGCAGCATTGGCGCCAACGGCTCGCCCTACAACCGCTGGCTGACCTGCCCGGAGCAAACCGCCAAGGCTTGCGTGGTCGAACCTTACTTCGACGAGATCAACGGCCAGCAGATCCTGATGACCAGCATCGCCCTGCCGATCATGGATAACGGCAAGGTTATCGCCGTAGTTGGCCTGGACATCAGCCTGGACAACCTCCAGCAACTGAGCCTCAGTGGCCGCCAGGAACTGTTCGACGGCCAGGGCCAGGTCAGCATAGTCAGCCCGGCGGGCTTGCTCGCCGGCCACAGCGCTGATGCCACGCAACTGAGCAAGCGGCTCGAGCACGTCCTCAGCGGCCCGGCCCGCGAGCTGCTACCAAGCTTGCTTGCCGGGCAGCCAGTGCGGCGCCTGGATCACGGCCAGATGCGCGTCTCGCAGCCATTTGCGCCTATCCCTGACGCCGCCCCGTGGCAAGTTCTGCTGGAGCTGCCCGAGGCCGTGTTGCAGGCGCCGGCAGTAGCGCTGAACCAACGCCTGGCCGGGCATAACCAGGACGCCAACCTGATCAGCCTGGCCATCGGCCTGTTTGCAGCGGTGCTGGGTTTGCTGCTGGTCTGGCTGACCGCGCGTGGCGTTACCCGGCCAATCCTGATGGTATCCCGGCGTCTGCAGGATATCGCCAGCGGCGAAGGCGACCTGACCCGCCGGCTGGACTACGCCCGCGATGATGAACTGGGCCAGTTGACCGGCTGGTTCAACCGTTTTCTCGACAAGCTGCAACCGGTGATTGCCCAGGTCAAAGCCTCGCTACAGGACGCGCGCACCACGGCGGACCAGTCCGCCGCCATCGCCAGCCAGACCAGCAATGGCATGCAGCAACAGCAACGCGAGATCGAGCAGGTGGCGACCGCCGCCAATGAAATGAGCGCCACCGCGCAGGACGTTGCGCATAACGCCGCGCAGGCAGCGCAGGCGGCACGCGGCGCCGATCAGGCCAGCCGCGAAGGCCTGCAGCGGGTAGCCGACACCCGTCGGGCAATTTCCCAACTGGCCAGCGACATGGATGCGGCGATGGGCCAGGCGAAAGCGCTCGAGAGCCGCAGCGAGCAGATCGGCTCGGTGCTGGAGGTGATCCGCGCCATTGCCGAGCAGACCAACCTGCTTGCACTCAACGCCGCTATCGAAGCAGCCCGCGCCGGCGAGGCTGGGCGCGGTTTCGCGGTGGTGGCCGATGAGGTGCGCAGCCTGGCCCAGCGTACCCAGGTATCAGTCGAGGAGATCCGCCAGGTGATCGAAGGCCTGCAGCAAGGCAGCGAAGCCGTGGTCGGCACCATGCAGGCCGGCCAGCGCCAGGCGCAGGACAGTGCGCAGCAGATGGAGCAGGCGATGCCCGCGCTGCAGCGCATTGGCGAGGCCGTCGCAGTGATCACCGACATGAACCTGCAGATCGCCTCGGCTGCCGAAGAGCAAAGCGCCGTCGCCGAAGAAGTTAACCGCAACGTGGCCGGCATTCGCGATGTAACCGACTCGCTCGCCGGCCAGGCAGACGAATCGGCGCGCATCAGCCAGGCGCTGAACCACCTGGCCAATCAGCAACAAACATTGATGGCGCAGTTTCGCGTCTAGTCTGTACTGGCCTCGGTAATGCCGAGGCCGCTATCCCCGGCATTAACGCCGTACAAGAGTTTCAGTTATGCAAACCTCACCCAAACCAACATTTTTCGACCTGACCTGCGAGCAGGGCCTACTGCGCACCTCGATCGCAGTCACGCTGTTCATCGCCACCATCGGTATCGCCTTCGGCCTGGCTTCGGGCTCGTTCTCGATTGTGTTCGACGGCGTCTATTCGCTGGTCGACGCCAGCATGAGCGGCTTGTCGCTGGTGGTGGTCAAGCTGATCACCGCCCACATCAGCAGCGCGCAGATGTCGCGCAAGTTGCGCGAGCGCTTCAGCATGGGCTTCTGGCACCTCGAACCGATGGTCCTGGCGCTCAACGGCATTCTGCTCAGCGGCGTGGCCATCTACGCCCTGATCAACGCGGTCAGCAGCCTGCTCGAAGGCGGCCGCGACCTCGAGTTCGGCATCGCCCTGATCTACGCCGTACTGACCGTGATTGCCTGCGTCACCATCGCCGTGGTCGAGGCCCGCGCGAACCGCACGCTCAACTCCGACTTCGTGCGCATGGACGTCAAGGGCTGGGTCATGTCGGCGAGCATTACCGCCGCGCTGTTGATTGCCTTCTGCGTTGGCCTGGCGATTCAGGGCACGCAGTGGCAGTGGATTTCACCGTACATCGACCCGGCGGTGCTCGGACTGGTGTGCCTGGTGATCATTCCGCTGCCGTTGTCGGTGGTACGCCAGGCCCTGGCCGATATCTTCCTGGTGACGCCGAGCGACCTCAAGCAACACGTCGACAACGTCGCCCAGGCCTTCGTGCACAAGCATGGCCTGCAGTCGTTTCGGGCGTATGTGGCCAAGGTCGGGCGCTCGCGCGAGATCGAGCTGTACTTCATCGTGCCTGCCGACATGGCGGCACGGACCATCGCCGAGTGGGACGCCCTGCGCAACGAAATCGGCGATGCGGTGGGCGGCGAAGGGCCGGATCGGTGGATCACGGTGGTGTTTACCGGGGATCCGGAGTGGGCTGAGTAAGTGCCTGTCAGCAGGCCAGGCCGCTATCGGCTGCAGTTTCATCGTTGATCCATCCGACGAATGCCTGCACTTCGGCATCATTGGTGAACTGGCCAGCGATGTACTGCCGCTGTTCCCTTCGCTGCAAGGCCCGGCACCACTGCCTCAGCTCTGGTGAAGACAACGCCCTCAAGGCCATGCCACGCTGCGCGCATGGAACTCTAGAAACGAAAAAGCCCGCCATGAAAGGCGGGCTTTTTCATCTTGATTTGATACCGAACCAAGCCAGAGGCTTGCTCCGCACAGCTGTAAAAATGGTGGGTCGTGTAGGATTCGAACCTACGACCAATTGGTTAAAAGCCAACTGCTCTACCAACTGAGCTAACGACCCTTTTGATGGCGCGTATAATACTGATTTCTAACGAAAAATCAACACCCCATCAGTAAAAAGGCTTAAAAGTAGCGGGTCGGATCTTCCACACCTGCGGCCTTGAAGCCGTCCGCGCGCAAGCGGCAGCTGTCGCACTTGCGGCAGGCGCGGCCCTGATCATCGGCCTGGTAGCAGGACACTGTCAGGCTGTAATCGACGCCGCGGGCAACACCGGCCTGGACGATCTGTGCCTTGCTCATGTTCTGCAGCGGCGCCTGAATGCGGAAGCCCTGCCCTTCAACACCTGCCTTGGTCGCGAGGTTGGCCATGCGCTCGAATGCTTCGACGAACTCAGGACGGCAATCCGGGTAGCCGGAGTAATCCACCGCGTTGACGCCGATGAAGATATCGCGTGCCTGCAGTACTTCGGCCCAACCCAGGGCCAGCGACAGGAACACGGTGTTGCGCGCCGGCACGTAGGTGACCGGGATGCCTTCGCCAGGTGCCTCAGGCACGTCGATGCTGCTGTCGGTCAACGCCGAGCCGCCGATGCCATCTAGGTTGAGACCGATCACCTTGTGCTCGACTACTCCCATGTCGCGGGCCACCCGCGCAGCTGCGTCGAGCTCGGCGCGATGACGCTGGCCGTAGTCAAAACTCATGGTGTAGCAGCTGTAGCCATCGGCCTGGGCCATGGCGACCACGGTCGCCGAGTCGAGGCCACCGGAAAGCAGGATTACCGCGCGTTTGTCAGTCATGTCTTGGTCCTTGGGTTTCAGCGGCCGGGTTCGTCGTTCCACAGCAGCTTGTGCAGCTGCAACTGGAAGCGCACGGGCAGGTTGTCGGCAACGATCCAGTCAGCCAGATCACTGGCACTGACCTGATGATGGCTAGGCGAGAACAGCACTTCGCCTGCGCGCTGATCGAGGTTGTACTGGATCAGCTTGGAGACAGCCCAGTCGTAGTCTTCGCGCGAACAGATGACGAACTTTACCTGGTCATTACGGGTCAGCAGCTCGATGTTCTCGTAGCGGTTGCGGTGCGATTCTTCCGAGGCCGGGGTCTTCAGATCGACCACACGGCTGACGCGGCTGTCGACTTTGGAAATATCCAGCGCGCCGCTGGTTTCCAGCGACACCTCGTAGCCTGCATCGCACAAACGCTCAAGCAACGGCAACGCGTTGGGCTGAGCCAATGGCTCGCCACCGGTAACGCAGATATACCGCGGACGAAAGCCCGCCACCTGCTCCATGATCGAATCCAGGCTGCGAATCGTACCGCCGGTGAAGGCATAGGCGCTGTCGCAGTACTGGCAGCGCAACGGGCAGCCAGTCAGACGGACGAACACGGTGGGCAGGCCAGCCGTGCGCGTTTCACCCTGCAACGAGTAAAAGACTTCGGTGATGCGTAAGGTATCTTGCATGATCGCCACGGGCGTGACAGCTAAACAGGCTGTCCGCCTCCGTCAGGCACTGTCGCGGACTCGACAAAGCGTTATCCGCAGCAGCGTGTTTACGTAAAAGGGCCAAGAGTCTAACGAAAAAACCCGCGCCAGGCGCGGGTTTTCTCACAAACGGGTTGCTTAGAGCTTTTGCAGGTCGCGTTGCGCCAGTTGCGCGGCGGAAGTGCCGGGGTACTGGGTAACTACTTGCTGCAGAATGCCTTTGACCTTGTCGGTACGGCCCAGGCGACGTTCGACGTCGGCCAGCTTGTACAAGGAATCAGGCACTTTGCTGTGCTTGGGATACGACTGGCTGACCTTGGCAAACGCCTGAGCTGCACCTTGCAGGTCGCCCTTGGCCAGGTTCACCTCACCCAGCCAGTATTGCGCGTTGCCGGCATACTGGCTGTTAGGGTATTTGCGCAGGAAGGCGGTAAACGCCTGGCTGGCCTTGTCGAAGTCCTTCTGCTTGATCAGGTCGAAAGCAGCATCATAGTAGAGCTTTTCTTTCGCCGGATCAGCCGGCTCGCTACCCGCGGCCGGTTGTTGCGCAGCAGCGCCAGCGGCGCCGGCTGCTGCACCGGCAGCGGCATCGGATGCGCCACCGGTTGAAGAATTATCGGGAGTCGCGGCAGGCGCGGCACCACTTGAAATGCGACGGTCCAGATCCTGGTATCGTTCCAGGTTTTCCTGCTTCATGCGCGACACATCGTTCTGCAACTCTTCGATGATGCCTTGCTGGCGGGAAATCTGATCCTGCATCTGTTGCAGCTGCATGAACAACTGACCCTGTGCAGAAGCAGGGGTTGAAGCCCCTGCTCCGGCATAGGCGCCGCTCGTGCCATAACCCGCGGGCGGATAACTGCTCGCGTTGTCATCTACTACAGGGACTGCAGCCCACGCCGTGAAGGGCAGGCTGAGTGCGAGGACGGTCAAAGCACGGCGGCACGTACGCATAGGACTTACTTACGCAGTTCTACGCGACGGTTCTGAGCCCAGGATTGCTCGTCGTTGCCGGTGGCAACTGGACGCTCTTCACCGTAGGAAACCAGTTCCAGCTGTGCAGGGGAAACGCCCTGCAGAACCAGGTAACGCTGTACGGCTTTGGCGCGACGCTCACCCAGAGCCATGTTGTACTCGCGAGTACCACGCTCGTCGGTGTTGCCTTCCAGAACAACACGGCTGCCGTTGGACTTCAGGTCCTTGGCGTGAACATCCAGAGCGCGCATGGCTTCTGGCTTCAGGTCCGAGCTGTCGTATTCGAAGTAGAAGGTGGTGATTGCGCGCAGGGCGGCTTCTTCGCTCAGGCTGCCGTCAACAGCGCCAGTGTTGGCACCGTAACCAGCGTTAGGATCTACAGCAGCGCCTTCGCCGGCGTTGTCGCCACCTTTGGAAGAGCAACCTACAGCTACAGCCATGGCCAGAGCCAGCGCAGCGAATTTACCAAACTTCAGCATTTCCATCGTGAAACTCCTAATGAAACCCCAGTGTGTTAAGCAAAACGGTGTAACGCCGCATCAGTTCAGGTAAGGGGACCAGGACGGTTCTCTGACTTCGCCTTGCGCGGTAGGAAGCGGGAGCCTCACGCGTCCGTTGAGAGAGACGAGCATCAAGACTCCCCGGCCCTGCTGGCGGGTGGCGTAGATTAGCATGGTGCCGTTGGGCGCAACAGTGGGGGACTCGTCAAGACTGGTCTCTGAGAGAATCTTTACACTTCCACGTTGCAAGTCCTGGGCCGCCACTTTGAAGTTGGTGAAGCCCTGTTGGCGATGAATCATCACCAGGGTCTTCTCGTCCGCCGAAAGTTTCGGGTTGGCATTGTAGTTACCCACGAACGTTACACGCTCGGCGGAACCGCCACTGACCGAAGTTTTGTAGATCTGCGGCTTGCCACCACGGTCGGAGGTGAAGTAAAGCGTGTTGCCGTCTTTACCCCAGAACGGTTCGGTGTTGATACCAGGGCCGGCAGTTACGCGACTGATCGCGCGCGAACCCATGTTCATCACATAGATGTCCGGGTTGCCGTCCTTGGACAGTACGAACGCCAGGCGCGAACCATCCGGCGACCAGGCTGGCGCGCCGTTGAGGCCTTCGAAGTTGGTGATCTGCTCACGGCGACCGGTGTCGATGTGCTGGACAAAGATACGTGGGCGACGCTGCTCGAACGACACATAGGCGATGCGCTTGCCATCCGGTGCGAAGCGTGGCGACAGAATCGGCTCACGCGACTGCAGCAGGGTCACTGCCCGGGCACCGTCGTAATCTGAACGCTGCAGGGTGTAGCGGGTGTTGTTGGCAGAGAAGCGCTCGGCAGTCACGTACAGCATGCGGGTGGAAAACGCACCCTTGATGCCGGTGAGCTTCTCGAACGACTGGTCGGCAATGTAGTGCGACATGTCGCGCAACTGGTCGACAGTACCGGCAACGCTGCCAGTCAGCACTTGCTGCTCGGTGGCCACGTTGAACAGCGCGTACTGCACCTGCAGACGGCCACCGGACGGCACGATGCTACCGACCATGACGTACTGGGCGCCCAGGGCTTTCCAGTCGCGGAAGATGACTTCGCTGGCCTGGCTTGGCTGGCTGATCATGTTCTGCTTTGGAATCGGCGAGTAGTAGCCAGAGTTGCGCAGGTCATTGCCGATGATGTCGGCCATGTCTTCTGGCAGCACGCTGCCACCCTGCAGGCCGAACGGTACTACCGCGATGGGCGTGGCCCGATCGCTACCGCTGGTGACCAGGATGTTCTTTTCCTCTGCTACGGCCATACCTGCCACGCAGCAGAGCATGACCAGCAGCCCTCGAAAGAGTTTAATCACAGCGCTAGATCCTCAGGTGTAAATGTCATCTTGAACGAGCGATACGCATTGAAATCACTCGGCTTCAAGCCCTGCATTTCGGTCAGTCGACCAATGTTCTTCACCGCTGCCACCGCCGAAGCATCAAACGGACCGTCGCCACTGGCGCGGGCCACACTGACGCTGGTGATGGTGCCATCGGGCAGCATGTTGATCTGCAGCACTACCGTCATGCCTTTGCGTGCCGAAGGCGGACGGGCCCAACCTTCTGCAGCGCGCATGCGGATCAGGTCGTCGAAATCACCGGCTACCTGGTCGCCCTGCTCGTCAGCCAGAGCCTGCTGGCGCTCGGTGGTATCAGACAACAGCTCGGCCAGGGCCTGGGCTTTCTTGTCTTCTGCCGCCTTGCGGGCTGCATCCTGGGCTTTTTTCTTCTGGGCATCTGCAGCGGCCTTCTTCTTGGCCTCTTCAGCTGCTTTCTTCTTCGCTTCCTCGGCTGCCGCTTTCTTCTTGGCATCCTCGGCGGCTTTTTTCTTGGCTTCTTCGGCGGCTTTCTTCTTCGCCTCTTCAGCTGCGTCTTTCTTGGCTTCTTCGTCGGCCTTTTTCTTGGCCTCTTCTTCCGCCTTCTTCTTGGCGATATCAGCCTGCTGTTTTTCGCTGGCTTTCTTCGCCTCTTCAGCTTTCTTGGCCTCGGCGGCCTTCTTGGCTTCAGCAGTCTTGGCAGCTTCTTCGGCTTTTTTGGCTTCTGCCGCTTCGCGAGCAGCTTCGGCCTTTTGATCCGCGTCGGCTTTCTTTTGTTCCGCGGCCTTCACGGCCTCCTGTTCGACCTTCTTCTGTTCCAGCTGTTCGACTTCAGTCTGGCGCGAAGCGGTTTTCTTCGCCTCCCCGGCAATCTTCTGATTGGTCTGGGTAGTGGCCTGACTCTTGGACTTGAGCTGGTACAGCGTAGCCTGAACGATCGGCTTGGACGGCGGCAGTTCAGGGGTCATGGCGAAGCTGACGAACAGCATCGCAAACACCACGACATGCAAGCCAATGGCCCAGACACTGGGCCAGAAGTAGCTTTCCGAGGCAGATGGCTCTCGCTGTTGCATCAGGGCGCCTCGGTAATCAGGCCAACGTTACCGACACCGGCCTTCTGCAACCCGCCCATGGCGCCCATGACCGAGCCGTAATCGACGGACTTGTCGCCACGGATAAAGACCTGGGTCTGCTTGCCCTGGTCGCGACCGGCGGCAATGATCTTGGTCACGGCATTGGTCATGTCCGGCAAGGTCATGGCCTTGTCCATCTGTTTGTCGGTATCGACCTCGCTGCCAAGGTTCCAGTAGTAGGTCTTGTCGGCCTTGATCGAGATGGTAAGGATCTGGACGTTGTTGTCCTGCGGCAAGGCTTCGCTGGAAACCTTGGGCAGGTCGACCTTGACCCCCTGGTTGAGCATCGGGGCCGTCACCATGAAGATGACCAGCAGCACCAGCATCACGTCGATGTAGGGCACCACGTTCATCTCGGCGACGGGCTTGCGTTTGTGGCGAACTCGGGCCATGGGTTTCTACCTGATTACTCTTCGCTGGTGTGCACTTTACGGTGCAGGATCGCCTGGAACTCGTCGGCGAAGGTGTAGTAACGGCTGATCAACGTTTCGCTGCGTGCGGCAAAACGGTTGTAGGCGATAACCGCAGGGATCGCAGCAAACAGGCCGATCGCAGTGGCAATCAATGCCTCGGCGATGCCCGGCGCAACGGTAGCCAGGGTTGCCTGCTGGGCAGAAGCCAAACCACGGAACGAGTTCATGATGCCCCATACGGTACCGAACAGGCCGATGTATGGGCTGGTCGAACCGACGGTGGCGAGGAACGGCAGGCTCTGCTCGAGCTTTTCTTCTTCACGCGAGATGGCTACGCGCATGGCCCGACCAACGCCTTCCATGACCGCGTCAGGGTCTACACCCGCCTGCTGACGCAGACGCGAGAATTCCTTGAAGCCGGCACGGAACACCTGCTCGACACCCGAATCCGGGTCCGGGTTGCTGCCTGCCTGACGGTACAGCTTGGACAAATCAATGCCCGACCAGAAGCGCTCCTCGAAGGCATCCAGCGCACGACGACCGGCGCGCAGCATGCTGCTGCGCTGAAAGATCATGATCCATGAAGTGACCGAGGCGGCCACCAGAATCAGCATTACCAGCTGCACCACGATGCTGGCATTGCTGACCAGACTCCACATGGAGGTATGGTCGACGACGTTAGCTTCCACGCTTATTCTCCTGCATTCGATTGAGTACCCGGGCCGCCCGCCAGGAAGGCGTCGCGCAGCGCTGGGGGGATGGCTCGGGGTTTGAAAGTGTCGGCGCGCACAGCGGCCACCAGAAACTGCCCCTCACAGAGCAGCTTTGCATCTTGTTCTCGCCACACCTGCTGTACGAAGCGCAGGCTGGCGCGGTTCACCTCGACGACTTCTGCGGTTACCCGCAACTCGTCATCCAGGCGCGCCGGCGCGTGGTAGCGCGCCTCGGTGGAGTGAACCACGAACAGCAGATTCTCCCCGGCCAGTTGATGCTGGGAGAAACCCAGGTGACGCAACCGCTCGGTGCGCGCACGCTCCATGAATTTCAGGTAGTTGACGTAATACACCACGCCGCCTGCGTCGGTATCTTCGTAATAGACGCGACAGCGGTGTGCGAACGATTCAAGCCCATTTTGCGCGCGCATACTCTAGTGCTTACTCCTCGGCTTGCCAATCCGCCCGGCAAGTGTTTTTGCATTCGGTAATGCCTTAGTGCCAGCGCGCCATGGGCATGCCAGCGGTAGGACCACGGAAACCGCCTTTTGATCTGTCATTCATCGACAACATCGGAAAAATCCGCCGGGTCGGCCAAACGCCCGGGCAGGTTCAAGCCAAAGTGCAGGTAGGCGTGCCGCGTCACCACGCGGCCACGCGGCGTACGCATGATGTAGCCCTGCTGGATCAGGTACGGCTCGAGCACGTCCTCGATGGTATGGCGCTCCTCGCTGATGGCAGCGGCAAGGTTGTCCACCCCGACCGGACCGCCATCGAACTTCTCGATCATGGTCAGCAGCAAACGCCGGTCGGAGTGATCGAAGCCGCGCTCGTCGACATCCAGCAGATTCAGCGCCAGGTCCGCCACCGCCTTGGTGATCTCGCCCTTGCCGCGTACCTGGGCGTAGTCGCGCACCCGGCGCAGCAGGCGGTTGGCGATCCGCGGCGTACCGCGTGCACGCCGGGCAATCTCGAAGGCGCCCAAATCATCGATGACCAGGCCCAGAATGCCCGCCGAACGGGTAACGATGGTGGCCAGGTCCTTGTCGCTGTAGAACTCCAGGCGCTGGACGATGCCGAAGCGGTCACGCAAGGGGTTGGTCAGCATGCCCGCTCGGGTGGTCGCGCCGACCAGGGTGAACGGCGGCAGATCGAGCTTGATCGAACGCGCGGCTGGGCCCTCACCGATCATGATGTCGAGCTGGAAGTCTTCCATTGCCGGGTACAGCACTTCTTCGACAATCGGCGAGAGCCGGTGAATTTCGTCGATGAACAGCACATCGTGCGGCTCGAGATTGGTCAGCATTGCCGCCAGATCACCGGGCCGCTCCAGAATTGGCCCTGACGTGCTCTTCACCGAAACGCCCATCTCATGGGCGATGATGTTGGCCAGGGTGGTCTTGCCCAGGCCCGGCGGGCCGAAGATCAGGGTATGGTCGAGCGACTCGTTGCGGCCACGGGCAGCCTGGATGAACAGGCCCATCTGGTCGCGCACCACCGGCTGGCCGATGTACTCATCAAGGCTCAGCGGGCGAATCGCGCGGTCCTGGACTTCTTCGCGGTCGCGTCCGGAAGCGGCGATCAGGCGGTCGGCTTCGATCACTTGCTAATCATCCCTTGCAGGCTGCGGCGGATCAGGTCTTCGCTGCTCAGGCCAGCCTTGTCCTTGATCAGCGAGATAGCCTTGCTGGCTTCCTGAGGCTTGTAGCCCAGCGACACCAGCGCACTGACCGCGTCGGCTTCGGCGGTGGACGCGCCACCGGCCGGCGCCGGGCCGTCGGATACCAGGGTGAACATCGACGAGGACGTCTCCCAAGCTTTGAAACGGTCCTTGAGCTCGACCAGCAGGCGCTCGGCAGTCTTCTTGCCAACCCCGGGTACGCGCACCAGCACCGAGGCATCCTGCGCCTGCACGCAGCGCACCAACTCGTCGATTTCAAGCCCGGACATCAGCGCCAGCGCCAGCTTGGGGCCGACGCCGTTGAGACGGATCAGCTCACGGAACAGCTCGCGCTCGCGCTTTTCGCCAAAGCCGTAGAGCAGGTGGGCGTCTTCACGCACCACCAGATGGGTATGCAGGGTAACCGGCTCGCCAACCTTGGGCAGGCGATACAGGGTGGTCATCGGCACTTCGAGCTCATAGCCCAGGCCGTTGACGTCGATAATCAGGTGCGGCGGTTGTTTTTCCGCCAGGGTGCCGCGCAAACGTCCAATCACGTTTCGATCCTTCCTTTCGAGCGCCGGCCACAGACCGGTCAACCCTATCAGCAAATGCGTCGAGTGAACGTTTCACCCGGCCAAAATGTGTATCAGCGCATGAAGCGGTTACAGACGCAAGCGTCCGCCGCGCTTGCGCGCAGTGGTCAAGCCGTGGGGGATCAGGCTGGAGCGGGTATGCGCATGACAGAGGGCGATAGCCAAGGCGTCAGAGGCGTCGATCTGCGGCTTTTGCGTCAGCTTGAGCAGGTGCATGACCATCAGCATCACCTGGTCTTTGTTGGCCGCGCCGGTGCCAGCCACCGCCTGTTTGACCTGGGTGGCGCTATATTCGGCGATCTCCAGGCCAGCTTCGGCACCGGCCACGATGGCTGCACCACGGGCCTGGCCGAGCTTGAGCGCCGAATCCGGATTGCGCGCCATGAACACCCGTTCGATGCCCATGGTAACCGGGCCGTGCTGGCGAATGATCTCGCTGACGCCACGAAAGATGATCTGCAGGCGCTCGGACAACTCGCCGGCGCCCGTACGAATACATCCCGACGCCACATATTCGCAGCCCCGGGCGGTCTGGCGGACCACGCCAAAACCGGTGATGCGCGAACCGGGGTCGATACCAAGAATCAGAGTCATAGGGCCTGCAAGTTGAAAATGAAAACACGCTTGGAGCAGTCAGGCCCTGATGGCTTGAAGCGCCGGCATCAGCCTAGCTGCTCAAGGACCTCATCGGAGATCTGCGCATTGGAATAGACGTTCTGCACGTCGTCCAGGTCTTCGAGCATGTCGATCAGCTTGAGGACTTTTTCAGCGCCATCGCGATCAAGCTCGGCACTGGTGGTCGGCTGCATCACGATTTCGGCGTCGGCGGCCTTGAACCCAGCTTCTTCCAGCGCGTTGCGCACGGCATAAAAGCTGTTGAACGAGGTGAACACTTCGAACGAGCCGTCGTCATTGCTGACCACGTCATCGGCGTCGGCCTCCATGGCCGCCTCCATCAAGGCGTCTTCGTCAACGCCAGGGGCAAAGCTGATCTGGCCCTTGCGCTCGAACAGATAAGCAACCGAACCGTCGGTGCCAAGGTTGCCGCCGCATTTGGTGAAGGCATGGCGCACAGCCGCTGCGGTACGGTTGCGGTTGTCGGTCATGGTTTCGACCATGATCGCCACGCCGCCGGGGCCGTAACCCTCATAGCTGAGCTCTTCGACGTTGTCGCTTTCGTTGGTACCGGCGCCGCGGGCAACTGCCCGATCAATGATGTCGCGGCTCATGTTGGCACCAAGTGCCTTGTCCAGCGCCAGTCGCAAGCGCGGGTTCGACGCTGGATCGGCGCCGCCCTGCTTGGCCGCGACCGTCAGCTCGCGGATCCACTTGGTGAAGACCTTGCCTCTCTTGGCATCCTGGCGCTCTTTGCGGTGCTTGATGTTCGCCCACTTGGAATGACCAGCCATATCGACTCCGAATCCTTGATCCACAAACAGGTTCCGCCCCGAAGGGCGGAACGCGATAAATTCGAGGGCGCGACCTCACGGGCGCGCCCGGGTCGGCGTTACTCGACCTTGGTCTGCTCACGCAGACGGATGTGCAGCTCACGCAGTGCCTTGGCATCGACCAGGCCCGGTGCCTGGGTCATGACGCAGGCAGCGCTCTGGGTTTTCGGGAAGGCGATCACTTCACGAATCGACTGGGCGCCGGTCATCAGCATTACCAAACGGTCCAGACCAAAGGCCAGGCCGCCGTGCGGCGGTGCACCGAACTTCAGCGCGTCGAGCAGGAAGCCAAACTTCTCTTCCTGTTCCGCCGCTTCGATACCGAGCAGGCGGAACACCGCCTGTTGCATCTCTTTGCGGTGAATACGGATCGAACCGCCACCCAGCTCGGTGCCGTTGAGCACCATGTCATAGGCACGCGACAGCGCCGTGGCCGGATTGGCCTCGAGCTCTTCCGGGGTGCACTTGGGTGCAGTGAACGGGTGATGCAAGGCGCTGAAACTGCCGTCTTCGTTCTCGTCGAACATCGGGAAGTCGACAACCCACATCGGTGCCCATTCGCAGGTGAGCAGGTTGAAGTCGTTGCCGACCTTGATCCGCAGCGCACCCAGGGCTTCGCTGACCACCTTGAACTTGTCGGCACCGAAGAACACGATGTCGCCATCAACCGCACCGACGCGATCGAGGATCACGTTGAGGTTGGCCTCAGGGATGTTCTTGACGATCGGCGACTGCAGGCCTTCGACGCCCTTGGCGCGCTCGTTGACCTTGATGTAAGCCAGGCCCTTGGCACCATAGATGCCAACGAACTTGGTGTACTCGTCGATCTTGCTACGCGGCATGCTTGCGCCGCCTGGCAGGCGCAGGGCGGTGACGCGGCACTTCGGATCGTTGGCCGGGCCGGCGAAGACCTTGAAGTCGACATCTTTCAGCTGGTCGGCAACGTCAACCAGTTCCAGCGGGTTACGCAGGTCTGGCTTGTCGGAACCGTAGCGGCGCATGGCCTCTTCGAAGGTCATGTGCGGGAATTCACCGAACTCCAGATCCAGCACTTCCTTGAACAGCTTGCGGATCATGCTCTCGGTGAGGCCCATGATCTCGGACTCGTCGAGGAAGCTGGTCTCGATGTCGATCTGGGTGAATTCCGGCTGGCGGTCGGCACGCAGGTCTTCGTCGCGGAAGCACTTGGCGATCTGGTAGTAACGGTCGAAGCCGGCCACCATCAGCAACTGTTTGAACAGCTGCGGCGATTGCGGCAGGGCGAAGAAGCTGCCGGCGTGGGTACGGCTTGGCACCAGATAGTCACGTGCACCTTCTGGGGTGGCACGGGTCAGGATCGGTGTTTCGACGTCGAGGAAGCCGTTTTCGTCGAGGAAACGGCGGATGCTGGTGGTGATGCGCGAACGCAGACGCAGCTTCTCGGCCATTTCCGGACGACGCAGGTCGATGAAGCGATAGCGCAGGCGGGTTTCTTCGCCGACGTCGGAGTATTCGTTCAACGGGAACGGCGGGGTTTCGGCTTCGTTGAGTACGGTCAGCTCGTAACCCAGTACTTCGATGCCGCCCGACGCCATGTTGGCGTTGACTGCACCTTCGGGACGCTTGCGCACTTTACCGGTGACCTGCACGACGTATTCGCTGCGCACGCGGTCGGCGGCGGCGAAGGTTTCGGCGCGATCCGGGTCGAACACGACCTGGGCCATGCCTTCGCGGTCACGGATATCGAGGAAAATCACCCCGCCGTGGTCGCGGCGACGATGGACCCAGCCGCAAAGGGTGACTTCCTGGCCGTCCAGGCTCTCGTTCAGTTGGCCGCAATATTGGCTGCGCATCATGATGGTGGTTCGCTTCTCGTGATTCGTGTATTCGATGGAGGCCTTGGCCGCCCAGAGGGCTAATACTGCAAGACCCGGACATTGCAATTCAACTCAGTCGGCCTTGTCGCCGCCTGCCAGATTCTTTTTTGCCCCGGTCTTGAAGTCGGTTTCGTACCAGCCAGTGCCACTGAGGCGAAAACCTGGAACGGACAATTGCTTCTTCAATTCCGGCGCCTGGCAGGCCGGACAATCAGTCAACGGCGCGGCGCTGATCTTCTGCAACGCCTCAAGCTGATGGTTGCAGGCTGCACATTGATAGTCGTAAAGGGGCACGGGGATCTCTCGCAAACCATAACGCTGGCTGCCGGGGCAGCAAAAACCGGCATTATATATGGTTAGAGAGGTCAGTGCAGCCCGCCCGGCACTCAACGCGCGCTTGGCGGATCGCGTAGCCAGGCAACGCAGATCACCCGGACCAGGCCGCTGAAGTTGCGCACCCCGCCGTGGCGCAGGTGAACTTCGCGGTCAATGTAGGACAACACCGCACTGACCGAGCACTGATTGACCTCGGCAATACGCTGCAATATCTGCCAATACACATCCTCCAGGCGCAGGCAGGTGGCAAAGCCATTAAGCCTGACCGACCGCGACACTGGCTGCACCTGCAGCATGTCGAAGTCCGCTGCGAAGGGATCGACACAGGCCTTGCCTGGCCAATGTCCCTGACACACATTGCGTTTGCTGCGCCGCACCCTGATGTCCACTGCTGCCACTCCATTGCCAAGGGGATCCATTCATGTGCTGGAGACATGAATCATGGCGTGTAATGAAGCGCCGCGAGGCGGGGCATGAGCAGCGGCAAAATTTTCCGCCTGCGCGTGCAGTTCATCACCGCCCTGCGCTTCACGGCGCAGGGCGGCTTGAACAGTTTATTTACCTTCGAGCAACGAGCGCAGCATCCACGCGGTCTTCTCGTGCACCTGCATACGCTGGGTCAGCAGATCCGCCGTTGGCTCGTCACTGACCTTGTCGACCACCGGGAAAATACTGCGTGCGGTACGCGTGACCGCCTCCTGCCCATCGACCAACTGGCGGATCATCTCATCAGCAGGCGGCACACCCTCCTCTTCCTGGATCGATGAGTGGCGGGCATAGAACGCGTAGGAACCAGGCGCCGGGAAGCCCAGCGCGCGGATCCGTTCGGCGATCGAGTCAACCGCCAGGGCCAGCTCGTTGTACTGCTCTTCGAACATCAGGTGCAGGGTACGGAACGCCGGACCGGTAACGTTCCAATGAAAGTTATGGGTTTTCAGATACAACACATAGGTATCCGACAACAAACGGGACAGCCCATCGACGATGGACTTGCGATCTTCTTCACTGATACCGATATCGATTGCCATGAAGCTCCCCTTTTTCATATGGCTTGGGTAGTCAAGCGGATGAAGGGGCACTGTAACAAGACTTGCCTGCGCCTGCATGTGACGCAGGGCAATCGATCACTCCCATCATCCGCCCGGTTTGAGCTCACCGGGCCTTTGCTGTTAAATAGGCAGGGTGCCATTCGTGCGGATTGTTAATGCCGGATGCATAGGCAGGCCAGCTGCGTGACCGCGCTTTCTCTCTCATGCGCACCGCGCTGCCCGCTCTTCCTGTGATTGACCTTATAAACGTGAGCCAACCCAAATGTTCAAGATCGTCCATCTGGTGACGGGCGTAGCAGCCTTGCTGCTGTCGCTCATACCAAGCCTTCGCACCGAGGCAATTCCCTTCCTGCAGCAACCGGAGGCCGTGTACCTGGCCTTGCTCGGCCTGCTCAACCTACTGCTGGCGCCGGTCGTGCCGCTTTATTACCGCGGCGCGCGCCTGCAACTGCAATACCTGGCCAGCGCTTTGCTGGTGCTGGCGGTTGTCCTGCAAACAGTAACCGTGCTGGTCCGGCCGGAGCTGGGCAACCTGCCTGCACTGCTGTGCGCTGCTCTGGCAGTTCTGGCACACCTGGTTGCCGGCTTCAGCCGCAGCAGCGGCCGCTCGCGCAATGCTGGCGGCGCTGCCCAGGAAGGCAGCAAGCGCGATACCGGCACCGTCAAGTGGTTCAACACCTCGAAAGGCTTCGGCTTTATCTCGCGCGACTCCGGCGACGATATCTTCGTGCACTTTCGCGCCATCCGTGGCGACGGCCACCGCGTACTGGTCGAAGGCCAACGCGTGGAGTTCTCGGTCATGCACCGCGACAAGGGCCTGCAGGCCGAAGACGTGATCGCGGTCTCGCGCCGCTGACAGCAAAGGCCTTGCGGGCGCTATGCACCCGCAAGGTACCCATCCTCAGTAATGAGGCGGCGGCGCTTCTTCACCTTCGCTGCCGTACTGCCCGACCATCTCCTCGTAACGCTTGATCAGCTCGGCCATCTGCAGTTGCAGACGATTGATCACCCGCCCCTGCTCGACCACCACATCATTGAGCTCCTGCAGCGCGTCATCCTGAAACGCCTGACGGGTTTCCAGGTCGATGATTTGCGATTCCAGAGACATCAGCTCACGCCTCCTTGAAGTCATTGTTGTTCAACGCCGAGCGCAGGCGCTGGCGAAGCTGTGCGAGTTGCTCCTCGCTGTACTCGGCAGCCGCCACCTTGCCCCACACTGGCGCAGGCCAGGCAGCATCGTTGCGGTGGCGCACGATCACGTGCATGTGCAGTTGGCTGACCACGTTGCCCAAGGTCGCCACGTTCATCTTGTCGGCAGCAAATTCCTGTTTGAGCGAATTTGCCAGGCAGGTGGTTTCTTGCCACAGCTGCTGCTGGTCGGCTGCCGCGAGGTCAAACAGCTCACTGACGTCGGCTTGCCGCGGCACCAGAATGAACCACGGATAATTGGCGTCTTTGCTCAACAGCAGCCGACACAGCGGGAAATCTCCCAGCACCAGGCAATCCTGCTGCAAACGCGGATCCAGGACGAACACGGCAAATCTCCTTCAATCAGATCGCCTACGCAACGCAGGCATGGTGCGCGGAGGATACCCTGCCTAGCCGCAACAGGCATGAAATCGGGCGCTCCAGCTACACTTTAGCTGGCTTGCACAGCTGCCCTGCACCGCCGCGGTAACAGAGCGCTACTTTTCGCACCAAAATAGAGCCGTCCGTCGCGGTGCTGACGGCGGTTCCCAGTAAAACTACTCAAGATGAACAATCGGCGGTAACACATTGGTTTAGTTAGCAACCTTACAGTTGCATCGACCGTTGAATATTGGCACACCATCAGACAGACCGAACCCTTTATTTTCGGAGGTTTGCCACCAAGCGATCAGGCAGATGTGAAAAATTCATCAACTCAATGTGAAAATGAGCACGCTTGTTGCATTCCCTCAACGCCAAGTCGGCACGACACCTGCAGTGAGCAGGAGCTGCCGACAGACCACGGCGCCGAAGCACTATCAAGGGGTACCGTCCTGTGTTAACGGATGAGGGAGCAGAACGCTGGGATATATGTCCGCTGTTCGGCGCGTAATTTGCGACATTGAATTAGTTATAAGCGACACGCCATAAAGTTTGTGAAAAGTTGCTTTATGCATATCGCCAAATAAAGAGTCAGCGTGATATACCTTCGCGCCGACACAACAAGAAAGAGCTGCCCCATATAATTAAAACCCCGGGCGCAGCGGTACTCTTCCTAAAAACCAAAGGAGCAAATCACGATGCGCGTGATGAAGTGGAGCATGATCGCCCTGGCCGTTGCGGCAGGCACCTCGCAAATGGCCATCGCCTCTTCGCAGGATGATTCCAAAGGCTTTATTGAAGACAGCCAGCTGTCAGTCAAGTTGCGCAACCTGTACTTCAGCCGTGACTATCGTAACCAGGAGTCGGCCGCTAACCGCGCAGCCGGCCTGCGTCATGATCAGCGTGAATGGGGCCAAGGCTTCATCGGTACCTTTGAATCGGGCTTCACCCAAGGCACCGTCGGTGTAGGTGTCGACGCCATCGGCATGCTCGGCCTCAAGCTGGACAGCGGTCGTGGCTTCTCCGGCACGGGCCTGTTCCCTACCGGTTCAGATGGCCGTTCCCAGGACGACTACTCCAAGGGTGGCGCGGCGGTCAAGTTCCGCATTTCCGACACCGTACTCAAGGCTGGCGACCAATTCGTATCGCTGCCTGTATTCGCCACCGACGACAGCCGCTTGCTGCCTGAGATGGCCCAAGGCACATTGATCACCAGTAGCGAAATCAAAGGCCTCACCCTGAATGCGGGTCGCTTCACCAGCCTGACCGGTCAGGAACAGACCAACCGTGACAACTTCCGCCTGAAAAAAGCCGACGTTGCCGGCGGCACGTATGCCTTCACCGACAGCCTCAGCACCAGCCTTTACTACTCCAAGGTTGAAGACTACTGGCGCAAATACTACGCCAACGTCAACTGGGCTCTGCCGATCTCTGACACTCAAGGCCTGGTGTTCGACTTTAACGTGTATGACACCAAGAGCAGTGGCAGCGGCGAAGCTCGAGCCTATGATGGCGACAAGATCGACAGCCGCGCATTCAGCTTGTCCGGCGCCTATAGCATTGGCGCGCACACTTTCACCGTCGCGTATCAGAAGATGACCGGCGACGGCGGCTATCAGTATGGCGTCGACGGTAATGGCACCATTTTCCTGGCAAACTCCATTGCCCGCTCCGACTTCAATGCTGAAGGCGAGAAGTCTTGGCAAGCACGTTATGACCTGAACTTTGCCGAGTTCGGTATTCCTGGCCTGACCTTCATGACTCGCTACGTACGCGGTACGGATGCGAAAGTGGAAGGCACCAACAACGGAACCGAGTGGGAACGTGACATCGACGTCAAATACGTGCTGCAGGAGGGCCCCGCCAAGGACCTGAGCTTCCGTGTTCGTCAGGCAACTTATCGCTCGTCCGACGCCGTTTACTCCAACTCTCTGGACGAACTGCGTCTGATCGTCGAGTACCCGCTGAGCATCCTGTAAGCCTGGCTTGCAGTGCCCCGCACTTGAAAAGCCCGGCTACCACGCCGGGCTTTTTCTTGGCTGACAACTGGCCTGCGCTGCGGCATCCTGTACGCTTTCGTTTCGCCCCCGTAGAATGCGGGGTCATTTCAACGTCTTAGGCAATCGACACGGCCCCCCATGCGCACCAGTCAATATTTGCTCGCCACCCAAAAAGAAACCCCTGCCGATGCAGTGGTCATCAGCCATCAGCTCATGCTGCGCGCCGGCATGATCCGCAAGCTGGCCTCCGGCCTGTACACCTGGCTGCCGATGGGCCTGCGGGTAATGCGCAAGGTCGAAGCCGTGGTCCGCGAAGAAATGAACGCCGCCGGCGCGCTTGAAGTGCTGATGCCGAGCATCCAGCCAGCCGAGCTGTGGCAGGAATCTGGCCGCTGGGAACAGTACGGCCCAGAGCTGCTGCGCCTGAAAGACCGGCACAACCGCGACTTCTGTGTTGGCCCGACTCACGAAGAAGTGATCACCGACATGGTCCGCAACGAGCTGTCCAGCTATAAACAGCTGCCGCTCAACCTGTACCAGATCCAGACCAAATTCCGCGATGAGATCCGCCCACGCTTCGGTTTGATGCGCGGCCGCGAGTTCATCATGAAGGACGCCTACTCGTTCCATGCCGACCAGGCTTCCCTGCAGGAAACCTACGACCGCATGCATCAGGCGTACAGCAACATCTTTACCCGCCTGGGCTTGAACTTCCGCCCAGTGCAGGCTGATACCGGCTCGATCGGTGGCAACTACTCGCACGAATTCCACGTCCTGGCCGCTACCGGTGAAGACGACGTGATCTTCAGCGACAGCTCCGACTACGCCGCCAACATCGAAAAAGCCGAAGCCATCCCACGCGAAAGCGTGCGCCCGGCGCCAACCGAAGAGCTGCGCCTGGTCGATACTCCGCACGCCAAGACCATCGCCCAACTGGTCGAAAACCATGGCCTGCCAATCGAGAAGACGGTCAAGACCCTGATCGTGCGCGGCGCTGAAGAAGGCAAGCTGATTGCCCTGATCGTGCGCGGCGATCACGAACTCAACGAAATCAAGGCCGCCAAGCTCCCGCAGGTTGCCGAACCGCTGGTCATGGCCAGCGACGCCGAGCTGCGTGACGCCATTGGCGCCGGTGCAGGCTCGCTGGGCCCGCTGAACCTGCCGCTGGAAATCATCATCGACCGCTCGGTGGCCCTGATGAGCGACTTCGGCATCGGCGCCAACATCGACGACAAGCACTACTTCGGCGTCAACTGGGAGCGTGACCTGCCAGTGCCTGAAGTAGCCGACCTGCGCAACGTGGTTGCCGGTGACCCAAGCCCAGATGGCCAGGGCACCCTGGTGATCAAGCGCGGCATCGAAGTCGGGCATATCTTCCAGCTCGGCACCAAGTACAGCGAGGCGCTCAAGTGCCAAGTACTCGGCGAGAACGGCAAGCCAGTAGTACTGTCGATGGGTTGCTACGGCATCGGCGTTTCGCGCGTGGTTGCTGCTGCCATCGAGCAGAGCTACGACGACAAAGGGATCATCTGGAACGATGCCCTGGCGCCGTTCCAGATCGCTCTGGTACCGCTGCGCTACGAAACCGAGGTGGTGCGTGAGGCGACCGACAAGCTGTACGCCGAACTGACCGCTGCAGGCTTCGAAGTGCTGCTCGATGACCGTGACAAGAAGACCAGCCCAGGCAACAAGTTTGCCGATATGGAACTGATCGGCATCCCGCACCGGATCGTGGTCAGTGACCGCGGTCTGGCCGATGGCAATCTGGAATACAAGCACCGCACCGAGCAGGACGCCCAGGCGCTGCCGGTCAACGAAGTGCTGACCTTCCTGCAAGCCCGCATCCGTCGCTGATAGCCCAATGCGCGAGTGAACATGTACAAGCGAAGTACCTTTACCCTGGGGGGCGCCGCACTCTGCGGCGCCCTGTTCGTCAGCGGCTGCGCCAATCAGATGTCCCAGCGCAGCGAGCATGAAGAACGCGTCGAGCGCAAGTTGCTCGAGCACAGTCTGCAGATCGACGTTGGCGAGCCCAAGGTAATGGAGCTTCCGCAACGGCGCGTGCGCGTTCACGAGCAGCAGCGCTTCGAAGTCACCGAGTTCGAAGTGACCCGCCGCTACGACCGCTACACCCCTTACCAGCCCTGGCGGGAGATCTACGAGATCCCGCTGGGCGCAGTCGCGGTGGTGGCCGGAGTCGGTGCCAATGTGGTCAATGTGTTCGCCTTGGGCAACCTGCCGCAGAGCGTCACTCATGACTGGCTGAGCTATGGCGTTGCCGGGCTCAATCCATTCATGAACGTGCAATCCAACGGCCGTGCCCAGCAGAACCTGGCGGGCATCAGCGAGGTGGAGAAAGCCAAGCGCGAAGAATCCACCAACCTGCCCTGGAGCGAGCGCCTGGTCGAGGTCAAGGCTGGCAAGCTCAACCATGAGCTGACCACCGACCGTAACGGTGTGCTGCGGCTGAACCTGCTGGATGCGCCGTTTTCCGAGCAGAATCTCGGCCGCGTAGGCACCCTGCACCTGCAGGTGGTCGACGAGGACAACGGCATTCGCGGCGACTCCAGCCTGCTGGTCAGCGGCACGCTGCGCAACAAACTGGTCGAAGCACGGCACCTGATCTTCGATGACCTTGAAGACGACGATGTCAGCCAGTGGGTTCACCGGGTCAAGCGGCTGTCCGAGCTTGGCCTGGAAGAAGAAGCCAGTGAGCTTGAGCAGAGCCTGATTGAACTGACCCGCAATGATCCAGAATTGCAGCAGGAATTCTTGCAGGCACTGACCAAACAGACCGGGCGACTGGTAGCAGATCCAGGCGGACAATAATCGCCTTCGTCACAGGGCCGCCTGGCGGCCTTGCTGACGCATCCTCAAGATTGCGCAAACAACTCCAGCTGCTCATGCGCCCCGCGCAGATCGCGCAAGCGCACCCCAACTCCAAGCAACCGCACCGGCTTGCCACCTCGGGCAAACGCCTGGCTCAGCAACTGTCGGTAACTCTCCAGATCGCGCCCGGCACCCGCCTGCTCGATGGTCGTCTGCGTGAAGTCATGGAACTTGACCTTGACGAATGGCTTGTCGGCTTTATAGCTGCTGTCCATCCGCGCGACCCGCTCATTAAGGCTATCGAGCAACTCAGGCAATTTGGCCAGGCAGCTGTTCAGATCAGGCAGATCGGTATCGTAGGTGTTTTCGACACTGACCGACTGACGCCGGCTGTCATTCTGCACAGCGCGCTCATCCACACCACGGGCCAACCCCCACAAACGCTCACCAAAACTGCCGAACTCGCGCACTAGCGCCAGCTTTGACCATTCGCGCATGTCCATGCAGGTCTCGATACCCAGCCGGGTCAGTTTGTCGGCAGTGACCTTGCCCACACCATGCAGGCGAGCCACCGGCAGCGCGGCAACAAACGCCTCCACCTGGCCGGGGGTAATCACGAACAGTCCGTTGGGCTTGCGCCAGTCGCTGGCAATCTTGGCCAGGAACTTGTTTGGCGCAACCCCTGCTGAAACCGTGATGTGCAAGGACTTGGCGACGCGCTGGCGGATATCCTCAGCAATCCGCGTGGCGCTGCCGCCGTACCAGGAGCTGTCGCTGACATCCAGATAGGCTTCATCCAGCGACAGCGGCTCGATCAGCTCGGTGTAGTCACGAAAGATCGCCTGGATCTCGCGTGAGGCTTCGCGGTAGGCCTCAAAACGCGGCTTGACGATCAACAGGTCAGGGCAGAGTTTAAGCGCGTGGCGCGAGGACATTGCCGAGCGTACCCCATAGGCGCGCGCTTCATAGTTGCAGGTGGCAATCACCCCGCGCCCCTCCGCCGAGCCACCCACCGCCATCGGCCGGCCAGCCAGGCTCGGGTCGTCACGCATTTCGATCGCAGCGTAGAAGCAGTCGCAGTCGACATGGATGATCTTGCGCAAAGACATGGATGACCGTCAGTACTGTAAATTCATACAGATACTACCGTAACCGCCTCGCGCTGGCACCGTGCGCACTCTGCTATTCGACAATTGGCCTGGAATGCCCGCCGTTGCTGAGCCCGGCGCTTAATTGACACGCTAACAGATTGAACAGAAAAGGATTTCCCTGAGAAATAGCTTGACTGCGCAGCGCCAGGGCGTAGAATCCACTCCACAGACGCGGGATGGAGCAGTCTGGTAGCTCGTCGGGCTCATAACCCGAAGGTCGTCGGTTCAAATCCGGCTCCCGCAACCAAATATAGAAGAGGCCACTGTGCAAACAGTGGCCTTTTTCTTTGCTTCAAATAAAGCTGTCCTAGAATAATTTGTTCTAAATCAAAGGGTAAGCTTGACATCAGCGCGAATCAGGGTATAGTCCACCCCACAGACGCGGGATGGAGCAGTCTGGTAGCTCGTCGGGCTCATAACCCGAAGGTCGTCGGTTCAAATCCGGCTCCCGCAACCAAACAGAGAAAATGGCCACTGTGAAAACAGCGGCCATTTTTTTCGTCTGCACGTTGTGCTTTGAAGTTATTTACGCTGCATCAGCGTGGAAGGCTTGACCTAGTGCCAGTAATGCGTAGAATGCGCCCCACTGACGCGGGATGGAGCAGTCTGGTAGCTCGTCGGGCTCATAACCCGAAGGTCGTCGGTTCAAATCCGGCTCCCGCAACCAAATCGTCAGAACAAACCCTGCACTGTTTTAAACAGCGCGGGGTTTGTTGTTTCCGGGGTTCTGAAAATCCCCGATCAGCCTGCCCTCGCCTTTTGCCACACCCTGGCCAGCCCTAATGGATGAACTATCTTTAACCCCGTCGGACCGCTGCAAGCGCCTCCGGCAGGAGTAATATCTGGATACGTTTTCCTAAGGGACTTCCACTTGGCCGCACCTTTCTCTCACCTCGCGCTGTCGGCCCGAGGTAACTCATGACCGCCCATACCCCTGATCCCCAGACGCCACTCACCGCGGCGCTGCCGGTGGCTGCCCAACGCCTGCCCTGGCTCGAGCGACTGAGCCGGTATCGGCAACCGATCGTTCTGGTACTGACCCTGCTGTTGTTCGGCATGGCCTTGATTGCCTGCCGTCACCTGCTCAGTGAGCTGGATATCTATGCGCTGCACGACGCCATTCTCAGCGTGCCGAAGCAGGCCATGCTCGGTGCACTGCTAGCGACCGTGGTCGGCTTCGTGATCCTGCTTGGTTATGAATGGTCTGCCAGCCGCTACGCCGCCGTTAAGCTGCCAGCCGCGACCCTGGTGCTGGGCGGTTTCAGTGCGTTCGCCATTGGCAATGCAATTGGCCTGTCGATACTGTCGGGTGGCTCGGTGCGTTATCGGCTGTATGCCCGCCATGGTCTGGGTGCCGGTGAAGTGGCGCGGATGACGGTATTCGCCAGCCTGTCGCTGGGCTGCGCCCTGCCCCCTTTGGCAGCACTGGCAACGCTGAGCAACTTGCCTGCGGCAGCAATCGCCTTACGCATGCCGGCCGGTGTATTGGCGGCCATCGCCATTGCGGTACTGATGCTGAGTGCACTGCTGGTCGCCGGCCTCTATCGGCGCCGGTTGGCCGAGCAGCCGCTGGCTGACAGCCTGCTGGTCAAGCTCGGTCGGCGCACGCTGCGCCTGCCCGGCGCGCGCCTGACCGGCCTGCAACTGCTGATCACCGCACTTGATGTTGCGGCTGCCGCCACAGTTTTGTATCTGCTGCTGCCTGAGGCGCCGCCGTTTGGCGCGTTTGTGCTGGTGTACCTGCTGGCACTGGCAGCGGGCGTGCTCAGCCATGTGCCGGGTGGCGTTGGTGTGTTTGAAGCGATCCTGCTGGCCGCTTTTGCCGATCAGCTTGGCGCGGCGCCACTGGCAGCAGCGTTGTTGCTGTACCGTTTGATCTACGTGGTGTTGCCGCTGCTGCTGGCCTGCGTTCTGCTGCTGGCCAACGAAGCCCGCCGCTTGCTGTTCGCCCAGCAGGCACTGAAGGCCGCTTCCGGGCTGGCTGCACCAGTGCTGGCGATTCTGGTGTTTCTGTCCGGCGTGGTGCTGCTGTTTTCCGGCGCCACACCGGAGATCGACACGCGCCTCGAACACATGGGCTTTCTGGTACCGCACCGGCTGATCGACGCCTCGCACTTCGGCGCCAGCCTGATCGGCGTGCTTTGCCTGCTGCTGGCCCAGGGCCTGCGCCGACGTCTGTCCGCTGCCTGGTTGCTGACCACGGTGTTGCTGTTGGTGGGCGCGCTGCTGTCGCTGCTGAAAGGCTTTGACTGGGAAGAAGCCTGCGTGCTGACGTTCACCGCAGTCCTGCTGGCGGTGTTCCGACGCTCGTTCTACCGGCCGAGCCGCCTGCTCGAGCTGCCGTTTTCGCCGGTGTATCTGGTCGCCAGTGCTTGCGTTATCGGCGCATCGGTCTGGCTGTTGCTGTTCGCCTATCAGGACGTGCCCTATAGCCATCAGCTGTGGTGGCAGTTCACCCTCGATGCCGACGCCCCACGCGGCCTGCGCGCAGCCATGGGCAGCGCGGTGCTGCTGGTGTTCGTCGCCCTGACCTGGTTGTTGCGCACGGCGCGGCCGGTGATCCATCTGCCGACCGCCGATGAGCTGGAACGGGCCCGGCAGATCCTGCTGGCGTCCGATCAACCAGACGGCGGCCTGGCCCTGACCGGCGACAAGGCGCTGCTGTTCCACCCCAACGACAACGCCTTCATCATGTATGCCCGCCGTGGCCGTAGCCTGGTCGCACTGTACGACCCGATTGGCCCTGCTCAGGAGCGCGCCGAGATGATCTGGCAGTTCCGTGACCTGTGCGACGTGCACCATGCCCGCCCGGTGTTCTACCAGGTACGCGCCGAGAACCTGCCTTTCTACATGGACATCGGCCTGACCGCGCTCAAGCTTGGCGAAGAAGCGCGGGTTGATCTGCGCCGCTTCGATCTGGAAGCCAAAGGCAAGGAGATGAAAGACCTGCGCTACACCTGGAACCGCGGTGGCCGCGACGGCCTGAGCCTGGAAGTACACGAACCTGGCCAAGCACCCCTGGACGAGCTCAAGGAAATCTCGGACGCCTGGCTCAGCGGCAAGAACGTGCGCGAGAAAGGCTTTTCGCTGGGCCGTTTCAGCCCGGAATACCTACAGCACTTCCGCATCGCCCTGATCCGCTTCCAAGGTCACCCGGTGGCGTTCGCCAACCTGCTCGAGACACACAGCCTGGAGCTGGCCAGCCTCGACTTGATGCGCGCGCACCCTGAAGCGCCGAAGCTGACCATGGAGTTCATGATGATCGGCTTGATCCTGCACTACAAAAACCATGGCTACGGGCGCTTCAGCCTGGGCATGGTCCCGCTCTCCGGCCTGCAGCCGCGACGTGGCGCACCGCTGACCCAGCGCCTGGGTTCGCTGGTGTTCCAGCGCGGCGAGCAGCTGTACAACTTCCAGGGTCTGCGCCGCTTCAAGGACAAGTTCCAGCCAGACTGGGAACCTCGTTACATGGCCGTGCCAGCCGGGCTGGACCCGCTGGTGGCATTGGCTGACACTGCCGCCCTGATCGCTGGCGGCCTGACTGGATTGGTGAAACGCTGATGATTCGACGCTATTGGCACTACCTATTGATCGCTTTGTTGCTTGCCCTGGCGGGTGCCGCCGTGTGGTTCTGGTTGTGGACCCGGCCGGCGCCGGAGGCTCAGGTCGAGCACCTGACCCTGACCGATGGCAGCAGCCTGGTTCTAGCCACACCTGCAGTCACCGCCAAAACCCGCGTGGCGATTGGCGTGCCTGAAGATCAGGCGCTCAGCGACAAGCAACTGCTCGACCTGAGCCAGGCCGGCGAAGCGCAGCTGGTGCAGGTGACCCTGCCACCTGTCGATTGCGCCAAGCAGCAACAGGCGCTGGATCAGGCCATCAGCCATCTGGGCGGCGCACCGACCGTGGTTGCCGGCATCGGCCCTGGCGCAGCGCAAGCCTGGCGCTGGCTGTCCAGCCAGACCGATGACAAGGCCCGCGCCATCTCGGTCGACTTCAAGCTTGAGCAACCCGGCTGCCCGGCACTACCGAAAAGCGCTGCCCATGGCCACTGGAATGTCGCCTGGAACGACAACCCGGATGACGCCAGCGCCGCCTTCGTCCGTGATCAAAACAACGCCGAAACCAGCATCAGCGACTACGACATCCATCTGCCGCAGGTGCTCAAGGGTCAGCTGACCCAGGTTCTGGTCGGCCACGACGGCAACGCGCTGAGCATCCCGGTGGTGGAAGTGCCTGCCGGGCAAACCACTGATACCGTGACCCTGTTCCTTTCCGGAGATGGTGGCTGGCGCGACCTTGACCGCGATGTAGCAGGCGAAATGGCCAAACTCGGCTATCCGGTGGTCGGCATCGACACGCTGCGCTATTACTGGCAGCACAAGACCCCGGAACAGAGCGCCATCGACTTGTCCGAATTGATGCAGCACTACCGGCAAAAGTGGGGCACCAAGCGCTTTGTCCTGACCGGCTATTCGTTCGGCGCCGACGTACTGCCGGCGATCTACAACCGCCTGCCAGCAGAGGATCAGCAGCGCGTGGATGCGGTGATCCTGCTGGCGTTTGCGCGCAGCGGCAGTTTCGAGATCGAAGTCGAAGGCTGGCTTGGCAAGGAAGGCCAGGAAGCACCGACCGGCCCGGAAATGGCCCGTATGCCTGCGGCCAAGGTTGTATGCATCTATGGTGTCGAAGAGGCCGACGAGAGCGGCTGCACCGAGCACACTGCAGTTGGCGAGCGCCTGAAACTGCCGGGTGGCCACCACTTCGATGAGAACTACCCGGCACTGGCCAAGCGCCTGATCGGCGAGATCGAGACGCGCCAGGGCAAAACCAACGTAGCTGAACAGAACTGAGTAGTAATCGGGGCCGCATTGCGGCCCCGGTTACTTCAAATCTCGACCTGAGTGCCCAGTTCGATCACCCGGTTCAACGGCAGGTTGAAGAAGCGCAGGTTGCCGTTGGCGTTCTTCAGCAAGAATGCGAACAACGCCCCGCGCCAGCGCGCCATGCCTTCTAGACGTGAGGCGATAACCGTCTCGCGACTCAGGAAGTAAGTCGTGCGCATCGGGCTAAAGTCGAGCTCGTCCAGATGGCACAAGCGTAGTGCCTGCGGCACGTCCGGCTCGTCCATGAAGCCAAAGTGCAGGAGCACCCGGAAGAACCCATCGCCATAGGCTTCTACCTCGAAGCGCTCTTGCTCCGGCACCCGCGGCCGGTCTTCGCTGACTACCGTCAACAACACCACCTGACGATGCAGAACCTGGTTATGCAGCATGTTGTGCAACAGCGCATGAGGCACGGCGTCTGGCCGCGCGGTCAAAAACACCGCAGTGCCCTCGACCCGATGCGGCGGCTGCACGCGGATGCTGCTGATGAAGATCGGCAGCGGCAGCGCGGCTTCGTCAATGCGCTCCACGAGGATCTGCTTGCCGCGCTTCCAGGTCGTCATCAACAACAGCAAGGCAATCGCTGCCAATACCGGGAAGGCGCCGCCCTGCACTACCTTGGGAAGGTTGGCGGCAAAGAACAGCCCATCGACCAACAGGAAGCCGATCAGGATCGGCACTGCCAGCAGTGGCGGCCATTTCCACAACAGCAGCATCACCGTCGCCACCAGCAGTGTGGTCATCAGCATGGTACCGGTCACCGCTACGCCGTAGGCCGCAGCCAACGCGCCGGATGATTCAAAGCCGATCACCAGCAGCACAACGCCGATCATCAGCGCCCAGTTCACCGCACCAATGTAGATCTGGCCCTGCTCGTCGCTGGAGGTGTGCTGGATCTGCATGCGCGGGATGTAACCGAGCTGAATCGCCTGGCGCGTCAACGAGAAGGCTCCAGAAATCACGGCTTGGGAAGCGATCACCGTGGCCAGGGTGGACAAGCCGACCAACGGCAACAGCGCCCAGCTCGGAGCCAGCAGGTAGAACGGATTGCGCGCCGCTTCCGGGTCCTGCAGCAGCAATGCGCCCTGCCCGAAGTAGTTCAGCACCAGGGCTGGCAGCACTAGGATGAACCAAGCGCGGGCAATCGGTTTGCGGCCAAAGTGGCCCATGTCGGCATACAGCGCCTCGGCGCCAGTCAACGCCAGCACCACCGCGCCGAGAATGGCCACACCCATGCCCGGATGCACCACGAAGAAGTTGACCGCCCAGGCCGGGTTCAGCGCCTTGATCACCTCCGGGCTCTGCACGATGCCATGCAGACCGAGCAGCGCCAGCACCGCGAACCAGAGCACCATCACCGGCCCGAACAGGATGCCGATCTTGGCCGTACCGTGCTTTTGCACCAGAAACAGCGCCACCAGCACCACCACGGCAATCGGTACCACCCAGTGGTCAATGCCGTCGAACGCCAGCCCCATGCCCTCGACCGCCGACAACACCGATACCGCCGGGGTAATCAGGCTGTCGCCATAGAACAATGAGGCACCGACCAGGCCGCAGCCGATCATGACGATGCGCAGTTTCGGATAAGGCGCTGAAGCCCGCGTGGCCAACGCGGTGAGGGCCATGATGCCGCCCTCGCCCTGGTTGTCGGCACGCAGAATGAACGTCACATACTTGAATGACACCACCCAGATCAGCGACCAGAAGATCAACGACAGAATGCCGAGCACCCCATCATGGTTGACCGGCACCCCGTAGCCGCCGGAAAACACTTCCTTGAGCGTATACAACGGGCTGGTGCCGATATCGCCATAGACCACCCCAACAGCTGCCACCAGCAGGCCAATCGGGCGTGCCGCCCCTTGCCCCGCTTGGGCGTGACTGCTTGCCTGAACCATCGACCACTCCCGCAGACGGCCACATCGGACCAATAGAATTCGAACCCGCAGCCAGGTCCAACATGGACCTCGCTGCTATGGCGCGAAGCATAGCGCAGCGTTCGTCGTATTTCTGCTGGTCAAGCGACCTTGTGCTCGCTAGAATTGCGCACTTTTTGATCAGAGGCGCCGCTAGCGCCCGTCACGATTGCGGCGCCACCGGCGCTGCAGCCGCATTCAATACCGAGGTTAGCTATGTCCACCACCCCTGCTTCTACCGTGCCCAAGGTAGGATTCGTTTCGCTCGGCTGCCCCAAGGCTCTGGTCGACTCTGAACGCATCCTCACCCAGCTGCGCATGGAAGGCTATGAAGTCGTGCCGACCTACGAGGACGCCGACGTCGTGGTGGTCAACACCTGCGGCTTCATCGACAGCGCCAAGGCCGAGTCGCTGGAAGTGATCGGCGAAGCGATCAAAGCCAATGGCAAGGTCATCGTCACCGGCTGCATGGGCGTCGCCGAGGGCAACATTCGTGACGTGCACCCAAGCGTGCTGTCGGTTACCGGTCCGCAGCAGTACGAGCAGGTGGTCAACGCCGTGCACGAAGTGGTGCCGCCGCGCCAGGACCACAATCCGCTGATCGACCTGGTGCCACCGCAAGGCGTCAAGCTGACCCCGCGTCATTACGCTTACCTGAAGATCTCCGAAGGCTGTAACCACAGCTGCAGCTTCTGCATCATCCCGTCGATGCGCGGCAAGCTGGTCAGCCGCCCGGTAGGTGACGTGCTGAGCGAGGCCGAGCGCCTGGTCAAGGCCGGGGTCAAGGAGCTGCTGGTGATCTCCCAGGACACCAGCGCCTACGGCGTCGACGTCAAGTACAAGACCGATTTCTGGAACGGCCGCCCGGTCAAGACCCGCATGCTCGAGCTGTGCGAAGCGCTGAGCAGCCTGGGCGTCTGGGTGCGTCTGCACTACGTGTATCCATACCCGAACGTCGACGACGTGATTCCGCTGATGGCCGCTGGCAAGCTGCTGCCGTACCTGGACATCCCGTTCCAGCACGCCAGCCCGAAAGTGCTCAAGTCGATGAAGCGCCCGGCGTTCGAAGACCGCACCCTGGCGCGGATCAAGAACTGGCGCGAGCAGTGCCCTGAGCTGGTGATCCGCTCAACGTTCATTGTCGGCTTCCCGGGCGAGACCGAAGAAGACTTCCAGTACCTGCTCGACTGGCTGACCGAAGCCCAGCTCGACCGCGTCGGCTGCTTCCAGTACTCGCCGGTCGAAGGCGCGCCGGCCAACGATCTGGGCCTGGATGAAGTGCCGGACGACATCAAACAGGACCGCTGGGACCGTTTCATGGCCCATCAGCAAGCCATCAGCGCCGCCCGTCTGCAACTGCGCATCGGTCGTGAGATCGAAGTGCTGATCGACGAAGTCGAAGAACAAGGCTCGGTTGGCCGCAGCTTCTTCGATGCCCCAGAGATCGACGGTAGCGTGTTCATCGATGGCGACCATGGCTTCAAGCCGGGCGACAAGGTCCGTTGCCGGATCGTGGATGCCGACGAATACGACATGTGGGCCGAGCCGATCTGACGATTGCTTGGGGCCGTATTGCGGCCCCAACCAGCAAAGCCTGCACTAAGCATCTATGGTTCTGCAATCAGCACCAGAGACTGCCGCGATGCCAGCCCTGTTCACCCTGCAAACCCCTCTCGCCAGCGACTACCCGGAACTGATCCGCGTCTGGGAAGCTTCGGTCCGCGCCACCCACGACTTTCTCCCGGATGCCTACATCCTGCTGCTGCGCGATCACATCCTGGCCAAGTACCTCGATGCGGTCATGCTGATCTGCTGCAAGGACGTGCGTCAGCGCATTCTCGGCTTCGCCGGGGTAGCCAATGGTCAGGTCGCCATGCTCTTCGTCGGCCCCGAGCACCGCGGCAAAGGTGTCGGCAAGCGCCTGCTGCGCCACGCCATCAGCGAACTGAACGCCGACCATCTGGACGTCAACGAGCAAAACCCGCAGGCGCTGGGCTTCTACCTGCACGAGGGCTTTGCAATCATCGGACGCTCGGAGCAGGACGGTCTCGGTCAGCCGTATCCCTTGCTGCACCTTCGTCTGCGCGACCGCAGTGGCGACCACGGTGCTGACAAACACCGTTAAAGCAGTAGATTCCCGGCCCTCAACAACGCGCGGGCAGGTACAATGGCAGGTCTTAATCTGCCTTTAGCGAATCGTCTCCATGTCTGAACCCGTACGCCTGTCCAAACGCCTCATCGAGCAACTCGGCTGCTCCCGCCGCGAGGCCGAGCAGTACATCGAAGGCGGCTGGGTGACGGTGGATGGCGTGGTCGTCGAGCAGCCCCAGTTCAAGGTCGAGGGCCAGCAGGTCGCCCTGCTGCCAGGGGCCCGCGCCGAGGCGCCGGCACTGGTGACCTTGCTGCTCAATCAACCCGCCGGGATGGACCCGGAAAGCGCCCGCGCGAGCATGGTCATGGCTACCCTCAGCGAAGCCCACAGCCAGGATGTGCGCCCGTTGCACAGCCACTTCACCCGCCTGACCTGCATGGCGCCGCTGGAGCGCGGCGTCAGCGGCTTGCAGTTGTTCACCCAGGACTGGAAGGTCAGCGGCAAGATCGAACGCGACCTGCGCAAGCTCGAGCAGGAATTCATCATCGAGGTGCGCGGTGAAGCCACCCCGCAAGCCTTTGAGCGGCTTGCCCGTGGCGTGTCGCGCAATGATCGCGAACTGCCCAAGGCCAAGGCCAGCTGGCAGAACGAAACCCACCTGCGCATGGTTGTGAAGAACCCGCAGCGCGGCGATATCAGCGACCTGTGCGCCAGCCTGAAGCTGGAGATCGTCAGCATGCGCCGCATCCGCGTCGGCGGTGTGTCGATGGGCAAGCTGCCGCTGGGCCAATGGCGCTACGTAGCAGCAACCGAACGTTTCTAAGGAATACTGCCGCGCCAGCTCGGCGCGGCTTTGAACAGGATTTGCAACAATGAACCACAATGACGTCCTGCGCAGCATGCGCTACATGCTTAAGGTCAATGACGCCAAGATCATCGAGATCGTCGGCCTGTCCGGCCTTACCGTGTCCGCCGACGAAGTCGCAAGCTACATGAAGAAAGAAGAAGAGGAAGGCTATGTGCGTTGCCCGGACGCAGTCATGGCGCACTTCCTCGATGGCCTGGTGATCCATCGCCGCGGCCGCGACGAGTCGCGCCCACCGCAGCCGATCGAAGTACCGGTGACCAACAACGCCGTCCTGAAAAAACTACGGGTCGCCTTCGAGCTTAAAGAAGACGACATGCACGCGATTCTGAAGTCGGTCGACTTCCCGGTGACCAAGCCAGAGCTGAGCGCACTGTTCCGCAAGGCTGGCCATGACAATTACCGCCCGTGCGGCGACCAACTGCTGCGCAATTTCCTCAAGGGCCTGACCCAGCGCGTGCACGGCTGAGTGAGCATGCAGCATAGCGTTGCGCCGGTTGGCATTGTCCGCTCCTGCTTCAAGGAGAAGTTCGCCATCCCCCGCCAGCCTCAGCTGGCACTGGCGGCGCGGGGCGTGCTCGAGCTATTGCCGCCGTTCGATCAGGGTGATGCGGTGGCAGGCCTGGAGCAGGTCAGCCATGTCTGGCTGCTGTTTCTGTTTCACCAGGCGCTGGAAGACAAGCCACGGCTCAAGGTCCGCCCTCCCCGCCTGGGCGGCAACAAGAGCATGGGCGTGTTCGCCACCCGCGCCACGCATCGGCCCAACGGTATCGGCCAGTCAGTGGTGCGCCTGGAAGGGGTAGAGCCTGGGCGCTTGTTGCTGTCCGGGATCGACCTGCTCGACGGCACGCCAGTGCTGGATATCAAGCCGTACGTGCCCTACGCAGATTGCGTCAGCGATGCGATCAACCTGATGGCCAGCGCGGCGCCTGCACCGATCAGCGTGGCCTGGGCTGACGCGGCCTTGCTGCAAGCCCGTGAGCACGCGCTGCGCCTGGGTGAGCCGCTGGTTGAGCTGATTGAGCAGTGTCTGGCCCAGGACCCGCGTCCGGCCTACCAGGTACCGCCACCGGAGCGCGTCTACGGGGTCAAGTTCTGGGATGTACAGGTACGCTGGCACTACCCGCAACTGGACCGGATCCAGGTGCTGGAAGTCACCCTCGACAGCTGACCGCAGGCGGCCACCGGGCAAATCTCAGGCATAAAAAAACGCAGACCTCGGTCTGCGTTTTTTGTCGCGCTCGCCTTACTTCTCGACGAAAGCGCGCTCGATCAGGTAGTCACCCGGCTCGCGCATCCGCGCCGACACCTTCAGACCGAAGCTGTCGAGCACTTCGCTGGTTTCGTCGAGCATGCTTGGGCTACCGCAGATCATCGCACGATCGTCCTGTGGATTGATCGGTGGCAGGCCAATGTCGCTGAACAGCTTGCCGCTACGCATCAGGTCGGTCAGGCGGCCTTCGTTTTCAAACGGCTCGCGGGTAACGGTTGGATAGTAGATCAGCTTGTCACGTACCGCCTCACCGAAGAACTCGTTCTGCGGCAGGTGCTCGGTGATGAACTCGCGGTAGGCGACTTCATTCACGTAGCGCACACCGTGAACCAGGATCACTTTTTCAAAGCGCTCGTAGGTTTCCGGGTCCTGAATGACGCTCATGAACGGCGCCAGGCCAGTGCCGGTGCTGAGCAGGTACAGGTGCTTGCCCGGGTTCAGGTCATCCAGTACCAGGGTGCCGGTAGGCTTTTTGCTGATGATGATCTCATCGCCTTCCTTGAGGTGCTGCAGCTGCGAGGTCAGCGGGCCATCCGGCACCTTGATGCTGAAGAACTCCAGATGCTCTTCCCAGTTCGGCGAGGCAATCGAATAGGCGCGCATGAGCGGACGGCCGGTTTCTTGCTGCAGACCGATCATCACGAACTGACCGTTCTCGAAGCGCAGGCCCGGATCGCGGGTGCACTTGAAGCTGAACAGGGTGTCATTCCAGTGGTGAACACTGAGGACACGTTCGTGGTTCATGTTGCTCATCTAAGGTGGCTCCTGAAGAAAGACGCAGCGCGGACCAAGCGCACAGTTACGCAATAGTTTAGGGGCAGCGACGATATCTGTTAAGTTGATTATCAAGATATGTCTTATCGGTTATATAGATATGCGTTTTACACTTCGTCAACTGCAGGTTTTTGTCGCGGTAGCCCAGCACCAGAGCGTGTCCAAAGCCGCCGGCGTACTGGCCTTGTCGCAATCGGCGGCCAGTACTTCGGTGACCGAACTGGAGCGCCAGTCCAGCTGCCAGTTGTTCGACCGCGCCGGCAAACGCCTGAGCCTCAATGCACTGGGTCACCAATTGCTGCCCCAGGCAGTGGCCCTGCTCGACCAGGCCAAGGAAATCGAAGACCTGCTCAACGGCAAGTCCGGTTTCGGCTCGCTGTCGGTGGGGGCAACCCTGACCATCGGCAATTACTTGGCAACCTTGCTGATCGGCAGCTTCATGCAGATGCATCCGGAGAGCCAGGTCAAACTGCATGTACAGAACACTGCGCACATTGTGCAACAGGTTGCCCACTACGAAATTGATCTGGGTCTGATCGAAGGTGACTGCAACCACCCCGACCTTGAGGTGCAGCCGTGGGTCGAGGACGAGCTGGTGGTGTTCTGCGCACCGCAGCATCCACTGGCCAAGGCTGGCCGGGCAGACATTGCCACACTGTCCCAGGAGGCGTGGATCCTGCGCGAGCAGGGCTCGGGCACGCGGCTGACGTTCGATCAGGAAATGCGCCACCACCGCGCCAACCTGAACATCCGCCTTGAGCTTGAACACACCGAAGCGATCAAGCGCGCAGTCGAGTCGGGGCTGGGCATTGGCTGTATCTCGCGGCTGGCCCTGCGCGATGCATTTCGCCGTGGCAGCCTGGTCGCCGTGGAAACACCGGAGCTGGATCTGTCGCGGCAGTTCTACTTCATCTGGCACAAGCAGAAGTACCAGACCTCAGCCATGCGCGAGTTTCTTGAACTGTGCCGCAACTTCACCGCCGGTGTGCGTCGCAGCGACGAGATCGTCCTACCGCCGATTGCCTAGAGCAGGATCACGCCCCAGACCAGCGCCACCATCAACAGCGACACGAACTGGGCAGCGCTACCCATGTCCTTGGCGTTTTTCGACAGCGGGTGGCGGTCCAGCGAGATACGGTCGATGGCCGCTTCGATCGCCGAATTGAACAGCTCGACGATCAGCCCGAGCATGCACACGGCAATCATGATGGCCCGCTCGGCGCGGCTGACCGGCAGCCAGAAGGCAGTTGGCACCAGCACCACATTGAGCAGCACCAGTTGGCGAAAGGCCGCTTCGCCTTTGAATGCTGCGCGCAGCCCATCCAGCGAATAGCCGGCGGCGTTGAAGATACGTTTAAGGCCGGTCTGGCCTTTGAATGGCGACATGGGTGTCACTTCACAAGAAAAAGGCCAGAAGGCTAGCCGGAGCCGGGTCAAAAAAGCGTGAAGCCGCAGGTTTTAATTGCTGGCAACTGATTCAAGCTGTTGCAGCAGCAGCGCGGCCTGGGTCCGGGTACGCACGCCGAGCTTGCGGAAGATCGCCGTGACGTGGGCCTTGATGGTCGCCTCGGAGACGCTCAGCTCGTAGGCAATCTGCTTGTTCAGCAAACCTTCGCAAACCATGGTAAGCACCCTGAATTGCTGCGGCGTGAGGCTTGCCAGGCCTTCACTGGCGGCTTTGGCTTCGGCTGAAACATCGACTTTCTCGAATGCCTGTGGCGGCCACCACACCTCACCATCGAGAACTTTTTGCACGGCGTCCTGGATCTGCTCGAGGGTGCTCGACTTGGGAATGAAGCCACTGGCGCCAAACTCGCGCGACTTGACCACCACCGCCGCTTCTTCCTGGGCCGAGACCATCACTACCGGAATCTGCGGATACTGCCCGCGCAGCAGAACCAGGCCGGAGAAGCCATAAGCGCCTGGCATGTTCAGGTCGAGCAGGACCAGATCCCAGTCGGACTTGTCGCCGAGGTGGGTTTCCAGCTCGGCGATGCTCGCCACCTCGACCAGCCGCACGTCCGGGCCCAGGCCCAGCGTGACCGCCTGGCGCAAGGCGCTGCGAAACAGCGGGTGGTCATCAGCGATGAGGATTTCGTAAGTGGCCATCGATCAATCGATCCTGTTCTGTGCCGAGGCACGGTGCTCGTCATTATGAAGCAAACCCGGCCGGCTGCCCCTTGGACTATAGAAAGGTATGCAAGCGCTGATGCGGTTCATCCTGCAGGTCCAGCGGCAAATGCCGCTTGGCGCTCAGGTAATGCAAGCTGAACACGTCCAGATAGGCATCCAGTGCTTGCGCCGCACGCACGTCACCAGCCAGTTCCAGGCACATCGCCGCCACTTCGGCAGTGCAGAAGTGATCATCGCGCTTGGAGCGGCGCAGCCGGTAGCGCGACATCTGTTCGGCTTCCAGGCTGAGCACCGGGAAGCGGTCCAGATACGGGCTTTTACGGAACATCTTGCGCGCTTCGGTCCAGGTCGCGTCGAGCAGGATGAACAGCGGACGCTTGCCGGGCGGCAGGCTGACCTCATTGACCACCCGCTGCTCGGCGACGAACTCGCCGGGGAAGACGATGTAGGGTTGCCACTGCGGCTGTTCCAGCAGCGCCAACAAGGCGGGATCGACCGCCGTGCGCTGCCAGCCAAAGGCCGAGGTGTCTTCGATCAAATCAGCGATCAACCAACCGGTATTGGTCGGTTTCAATGGCTCGGTGTCATGCATCAGCAGGCACACGCCCGCTTCAGCCGTGACGGTAGGCTTCAGCGCACACAGGCAGTGACTGGCAATGACCCGACAGTGGGCGCAGCGCACCGCGCGCGAACCACGGGCTACAAAGGGTTTGACGCTACGGGCCAGGCGCTCGGCGCGCAGCCGCGCCACCGCATGGCTCACGAGGCCACACCGCAGGACAGATTAACGATGATCACTTCAACAACTCGGCACAAATCGAAGGCGCCAGTCTATCAGAGCAGCGCTGTTTTGCCGTGCAGCGCCTGCGCGCCTTATAATCAAGCACTCGGCGCCAACGGAACGCCAGCCGCAGGTGCCGGTCAAAGCGCCAGTCATTGAATCAGGAGAGATCCATGCTGCGTGTTATCGTCCCGACCTTGAGCCTGCTGCTCATGTTGCCCATCGCAGCCCAGGCCGCGTCCAAGCAAGAGTATGAGTTGACTCAGTTGTTGCAGAAGGTCGCCAAGGAAAGCAGCGTCGGCACCCCTCGCGCTATCAACGAAGACATCCTCGACCAGGGTTACACCGTTGAAGGTAAAGCGCTGATCAACCACCTGAGCGTACGCCAGGAGCATGCCGAGCGCATGCAGAGCAACCCGCAGCAGGTGCGCAGCCAACTGGGCGACAGCGTTTGCCGCAACAATGGCTACCGTCAGTTGCTGTCCAAAGGCGCGGTGCTGGTTTACCGCTTCACGGTGTACAAGAGCAACAGCCCGGTCATGGACCAGGCCTTTGATGCTGCCAGCTGCACGGCCGGCAACAAGAAGAAGTGATCGTCTGCCGCTGACGGCCTCACTTGGCGCGCCGCTGCTCGTCTTCGGCGCGCAACTCTGCCAGCAACGCCTGCAGATACCTCGAGTGCCCTTCTGCGCCGCCCAACCGCCGCCGGCACTCGACTTCCAGACTCCAGTGATGCGCGCGCGCAGCGTTTTCCAGCAGCCGGTATAGCTGTTGGTCGACTTCGATAACCAAACGATGCATCTGGCCACCTCCCGCGCCTGGCGCTGTGCTGCTGGTTGCAAGTGACTGCCCCGCACTTCAAGTGAACAGCATCGCACTGGCAATGGCTCGCGTCCCGACCAGCGGACTGCTCCAGCACAATCACGCCACAACGTCTAAATTGTTATTCAGCCCTTGTGCCTTTTTGCCAAGCCCGGCCCATGCGCCGCCTGGCAGAAACCGGCACTGAAGGTCCTGCTGCACAAGGAGGAGTTGTATGCCCTACCAAGCCAACGAGCTTCTGTTGACCCACTTCAAGAACAGCGGCATCGATCTGAGCAACATCGACCTACAGCTACAACAGGTGGCTCCCAACAGCACCAACCTGCCGCTCTACCGCGACATGATGCTGACCGTGCTGCGCATGGCACAGGACGACAGCAACCGCTGGAACGCCAAGATCACCCTGCAGGCCCTGCGCGAACTCGACCACGCCTTCCGCACCCTCGAGCGCTACCGTGGTCGGCGCAAAGTCACCGTATTCGGCTCCGCGCGCACGCCGCTGGAGCACCCGATGTACGCCCTCGCCCGCGAGCTGGGTGCCTGCCTGACGCGCAATGAGCTGATGGTGATCACCGGTGCCGGCGGCGGCATCATGGCTGCGGCACACGAGGGTGCCGGCACCGAGAACAGCCTGGGATTCAATATCAGCCTGCCCTTCGAGCAACACGCCAATGCCACCGTCGATGGCACCGACAAACTGCTGCCGTTCCACTTCTTCTTCATCCGCAAGCTGTTCTTCGTCAAGGAAGCGGACGGCTTGGTGCTCTGCCCCGGCGGCTTCGGCACGCTCGATGAGGCACTGGAAGTCCTGACCCTGATCCAGACGGGCAAAAGCCCATTGGTGCCGGTGGTGCTGCTGGACTCTCCCGGAGGGACGTTCTGGCGAGATTGCCTGGCGTTTATCAGCCGGCAACTTGAAGAGAACCACTACATTCTGCCCCGTGACCTGAAGTTGGTGCGGCTGGTGCACAGCGCTGACGAGGCGGTGGAAGAGATCACCCAGTTCTATAACAACTACCACTCCAGCCGCTGGCTGAAGAATCAATTCGTCATTCGCATGCATCACCCGCTCAGCGAGGCCGCGCTGTTCGACGCCCAGGAGGCATTTGCCGATCTACGCCTGAGCGGCACATTCCAGCAGCAAGCCGATGCCAGCGCAGAACACGAAGTGGATAGCTTTGATCATCTGACCCGGCTCACCTTCGCCTTCACCGGGCGTGATCAGGGACGCTTGCGGGAGCTGATCGACTTTATCAACCTTAGCGAAAACTGGGCCAGGCCAGAGCCGATACAAACCACTCAACGAGCCCGCCAAGCGCTGAAAGCCAGTTGATCAGGGAGATTCAGTAGTCGTCCAGGTCTCGGCCGTTCAACAGGCGGCCGACCATTTCCATGGCAAAGCCACGGTAGACCAGAAAGCGGGTTTGCTGTGCGCGAGTGCGCGGATCATGAGGGAGCTGCCCGGCAAACTTGCGCTGCCAGACATCCTGCAACCGTGAAGCCCAGTTCACCCCGCTGTCACGCAGGGCCTGCTCGACATCAGCACGGTTGAGGCCACGCTGGGTCAGCTCTTCACGAATACGTGCAGGGCCATAACCGGCGTTGGAACGATAGGCAATGAAACTCTCGAGATAACGGGCTTCACTGAGTAAGCCGTCTTCGGTGAGCCGATCGAGCGCAGGCTCGATCAGGTCATCTGTAGCACCGCGCTGACGCAACTTGCGCGTCAGCTCCACGCGACCATGCTCGCGGCGCGCGAGCAGGTCCATGGCTGTCCGCCGAACCGCAACCGGGGTGTCGAGTACGGCGGGCATCGGTCAAGCTTCTGCGTCGGCGTCGGCACCCGCTGGCTCGGCAGCAGCGGCTGCTTTGCCGGCTGCAGCAACAGCACCCAGGTTGAGCAGCTTGTCGCGGATCTGCTTCTCGAGGTCTGCACCAACGGCCGGGTTGTCTTGCAGGTACTTGGCGGCGTTGGCCTTGCCCTGACCGATCTTGTTGCCCTGGTAAGCGTACCAGGCACCGGATTTCTCGATCATGCCGTGGGCAACGCCCAGGTCGATGATCTCGCCGTTACGGTAGATACCCTTGCCGTACAGAATCTGGAATTCGGCCTGACGGAACGGCGGCGAAACCTTGTTTTTGACGATCTTGACGCGGGTTTCGCTGCCGACCACTTCGTCGCCTTCCTTGACCGCGCCGGTACGGCGAATGTCCAGACGTACCGAAGCGTAGAACTTCAGCGCGTTACCACCGGTGGTGGTTTCCGGGCTGCCGAACATCACGCCGATCTTCATCCGGATCTGGTTGATGAAGATGACCAGGCAGTTGGCGTTCTTGATGTTGCCGGTGATCTTGCGCAGCGCCTGAGACATCAGACGTGCCTGCAGACCCACGTGCATGTCGCCCATTTCGCCTTCGATTTCAGCCTTGGGTACCAGCGCTGCCACGGAGTCGATGATGATCACGTCTACTGCGTTGGAACGCACCAGCATGTCGGTGATTTCCAGCGCTTGCTCGCCAGTGTCCGGCTGCGAGACCAGCAGGTCTTCGACGTTGACACCCAGCTTGCCGGCGTACTCTGGATCCAGCGCGTGCTCGGCATCGACGAAGGCGCAGGTGGCACCGGCTTTTTGCGCTTCAGCGATGACCGACAGGGTCAGCGTGGTTTTACCCGAAGACTCTGGGCCGTAGATTTCGACGATACGGCCTTTCGGCAGACCGCCAATGCCCAGCGCGATGTCCAGGCCCAGCGAGCCGGTGGAAATAGCAGGCATGCCCTGGCGATCCTGATCGCCCATGCGCATGACCGCGCCTTTACCGAATTGACGTTCGATTTGACCCAGGGCCGCAGCCAAGGCGCGCTTCTTGTTGTCGTCCATTGAAATCCTCACGTGATCGACTGGCCCTGACGGCCCGAATAACTGTATAAGTAGCCAGTATTATTCCACAGCAAGGCGCCTGAGCAAACCCCTGTTGGCAATTTACTCGGTGCCAAGCTGTAACAAGCCGTCTAGCGCGGCGATCACCGTTTGTCGGCGCACCGCTTCACGGTCGCCGGCAAAGTGCTTGCGCACACTGCTGACGCGGTCGCCATCAGCCCAGGCCAGCCAGACGGTGCCGACCGGTTTCTCTGCTGAACCGCCGCCTGGCCCGGCCACACCGCTGACGGCCACGGCAAAGCGCGCGCCACTGGCGGCTTGCGCGCCCCGCACCATGGCTTCGACAACCTCGCGGCTAACCGCGCCCACCTGCTCGAACAACTGCGCTGGCACGCCCAACTGGCGAGTCTTCTGGCTGTTGGAATAGGTCACGTAGCCGGCCTCGAACCACGCCGAACTGCCGGCAACCCGCGTGATGCCCTCGGCGATGCCGCCACCGGTGCAAGATTCGGCGGTGGTGACCTGCGCATTGAGCTGCTGCAGGTGCTCGCCCAGACTGCTTGAAAGAACGGTGATCGGGTCCATGGTCGGCTCCTGACGGGAATGCGCCCTACCCTATCACCCTGAGAGGGGCAGACAAGGGGTCAGCGTGTGAGTTCGCGGACGTAGTCCTGGCAGGCACGCAATGTGATCAGTCCGCGGTCGCCGAAATCGGTGATGGCGATAATTCGTCGAGCATGCGCTGGCTCAAGTCGGGCGCGTACGGCGCCATGATCCACGCTGCCGGGGGCGCCGGCGGCGGGCACAGTGGCGCAAGCGCTGTCGCGCTCGACCAGGACCGACAACCGCAGATCAGCAGTGGCAAGCCGATCACGCAGGCGAGCCTGAGTTTGTTGGGCATTGGAAAGCTCCTGAAAATATCGCGATTCGCTGACCTGTAGACGCTGCTGCAGGTCGTGCTGTCGGGCGCGCTCGGCGAGCAGCTGATCGGCCAGTGCATCAGCCTGCTGACGCATCTGTTGGGCGTGGCGGGTAGCCTGGTCGGCCAACTGCCGACCGTAACGCCACCCCTGGACCTGCCAGGCCAGCAAAGCGGATGCAAGCATGAGCAGCAGGCAGAGCCCCAGCCAGCTGCGGCTCAACAGAGCACCTCGCGTGCTCGAGCCCACAGCGCCAGGCGATCGTCCAGGCCATTCAGGCCGCCATTGATAAGACGGGTGATGCGGTTGAACTCGCCGCGATCCGCCAGCGCGTTGAGCCCGCGTGAATGCCAGAACCAGGCCGCCGACTCGCAGGCCCAGCGCGGTTGTTCGAGCAACTGCGGCTGCGCCAGCAAGCGCTCGTCGCCAAACAGGGCCCGGCTACAGGCCTGATAACTGTTGCGGCCGGTGATCTGAATCAGGCCGCGACCGCAGTACAGCTGGCCATCACCGTCAGACTGCGGCGTATTACCCAGACGCCGCGCAAGGCTGCCGGTGTCGTAACGGGATAGGTAGCGATCGCCGCCCAGCTCCTTCACATAGCGCAGTTGGCCGGATTCATGGCCGATCTGTGCGAGAAACGCCGCGATGCGCCTCGGATGATCGATTTGCCAACGCGGCAAAGCTTCGTTGAGCGCTGCGAGAAAGGTGCCGACCCGCTGGCCGGCGAGGGGAAATATCTGGCTGAGTTGGCCTTCGGTAAGCATGCTGCACCTCCTTGTTTAACAAAAAAAAGCCCAGGACGAGGTCTTGGGCTTGAGCCGCAACGGTGAGCCGCGCACACGTTGCTCAGACCTTGATAGCCGTGCCTCGCCGCGGCGCGACGCCCTTATTGTTGGATTTGCCCTGGCTGCCTCCATTGCAGTGCACCGTGGTTTGCCAACCGCTGTTGGTGAACAGCTGTTCAACCGAATCGATCAGGTACAGCCCGTCCAGCCCGGCGCAGAAGCCGCTGGTTTCGATGCTGCGCTCGGCAAACAGATCGGTTCGTCCGGCCATCTCCAGGCGCAGGCTGGCGGTGCCACGGTTGAAGCTGGCCAGCCGCGCCCTGGCGGCCTGTTCGGCAGCGGCGCGATTGGGGTAGACGTGGCGGTCGGTATGCACCGGCTGGTCGTCCGGCGACACCGCGCTGTTAGCCAGCTCGACCACCTGCAGCGCGCCGCTGGCAGGGTCTTGGTGACGGGTACGTACGGCCTTGTGGGTCTGCTGGTCATCCAGGCGGAACTGCCATTTACTGACCATGCTGCGGTCAAGCGTGACCACGCCAAGCAGCTTGCCGCTGGCGCTCTTGCCAGCCTGGCGAGGCAGCACCAACAACTGGCCGTTGGCGAGTTTGGCGGTGCAATCGTATAGCCGCGCCAGACGCGTGATGAAGGCCAGATCAGACTCCGCGTACTGGTCGACCCGCGCGACCAGCACGGTCAGCGGGCACACCGCCTGCCAGCCGTTACGCGCAGCAATTTCACTGACGATCCGTTGCAGCGGCAGTGCTTCCCAACTGCCGCTGCGGGTGGTCTTGCCGCTGCCGCAAAGGTCGCTGGCCTTGCCGCGGATGACGAGGGTGTCAGGCGGGCCGGACAGCTCGACTTCATCGACCGTAAAGCGTCCAAGCCGGGTCAGCGGTTGCCCGGCATAGCCGAGATGAACCTCGATCGAGGCGCCTCGGGAAGGTAATGCAAGTGCGCCGTCGCGGGCGTCGATACGCAGTTCGAAATCATCTGACTGCATGCCCGGCTTGTCGCTGGTGCGCAGCAGTAGCAGGCGCTGGTTGATCAGCGTGGTGATGTCGTTGCCGTCGGCAACGATACGAAACTTTGGTTGCATGGGGGTGGCTCCGAAGCAGGGTCAGTCCCACAACTGGACCGTTGTGCCGGCAGCGGCGTGCGGGAGGTCTGGCAGACTGATCAGCACCCCGCCGGCAAACGGCTGAGTCTCATCTGCCAAGCCGTAGTTGGCCGCCAGTACTGCCTCGACGCTGCCGTTGAGGTGGCCGTAATAGTGCTGGCAGAGGCTGTCGAGCAGGTCCCCCTCAGACGTCATGCAGGTCTTGCCCATAGCTGATGAACTCCAGTGAGAAGGTTTGTTTACGCGGGATTCCGCCGGCCAGCAGGCTGCTCTGCTCTTCTTCAACGCTGGTCAGGCACCAGTTGCCAAGCACCTCGCCGTACCCGCTGATCAACGACAGCGGCAGCAATTGCCGACCAATGCTGCGCAGTGCCTGCAACTGGCCGAGCCCGCCTTTGAAGGTGGGGAAGATCGCCCCACGGATACTGATGGTCTCCTCGCCGAGGCCCACCGCCTGTTGCGCGCTGGCGCGGCTTAGGCGCTCCTGGCCCGCCCAGCGAAAGCGAGTCTGCCGCCGCAGTTGGTCGAACGCGGCGGTATCCAGGTTGAAGTAGTACGCCGCGGCGCCGGGCTTGAGCGGTTGCAACACGAGCAGGTGGGCAAACGGCTTGACCGCCTCCGCTGCCGGGGTGCTGTCGGGGGCGAAGCCCAGGGTCGAGAGTGCGCCGGTAACTGCCGCGCGCACGCCCCCCACCACCCGACGCACCGCGGCCCCGGCTTTGTCCACTTGCTCGGCGAAGGTGCCGAGGCGATCACGCACCTGGCGCACCACGCTGAGGGTCTGATCGTATTTGTCGATGACCTTGGCCACCTTGGCCTGGGCCGAGGTGATTGCGCGCAAGCTGCGTTGCAGGCGCGCACCGATCGCCGGCCCCACTACCGGCAGACCCTCCAGGCTGGCGACAGCGCCTTGTACATGGTCGATGGCCTGATCCATCGGCTCGAGCATGGCGTCGGCCCGCCGACGCCCCGCTTCACCCGCCTTGACCAGCGCGTGGAGGCCAGCCTGCAGCTGTTCCTGATAGTTCATGAGTGGTCCTCAAATTGAAACGTGGGGTGTTTCAAACATCTGCACTGCGCGGGCCTGACGCATCAGCTCTTCCAGCTGACCACGGGCTATCGCCTCCAACTGGTGCAGCGTGCTGGGGTCATAGAGGCTGTTGTTGAAGGTGACCGGCATATTCGCGGTGAAGGTGAATTGCTGGTTGATAGTGGGAGTGGGTGCTGTTGGCGCGGTCTGTGCGGGATCGGTCAACAGCGTTGGCTGCTTGGCACACTCGGCCAACGATCGGGACGCGTCTCCAAGTGATGTCGCCGGGTCGGATTCGCGATGGGCCGCAGACTGCTCAGTTGGAGGCGCTTCTGAGGTCACCAGCCTGGCCAGCCAACCGCCAATCTGCTCGCCACCCATGCTCCCCAAAACGCCGCCGACCAGCCCGCCGATAGCAGTGCCGATCACCGGCACCACCGAGCCGATTGCAGCGCCTGCGGCGGCGCCAGCCAAGCCTCCGCTCAAGCCGCCCAGAGCGGTGCCATAGCCTTCGATCTTCTGATTAGTCGTGGCATCGCTGCTGTAGGTTTCGGCGAGTTGAAGGGTGGTGTCCAGCAGTGTCAGGCCTGGAATTCCTTTCCAGGCTTTGCGTGGCTGGAGGAGGGGTGAGCTGGAGCCGACCTTGGCAGAGCCAGTCCGCAACAGACCTGGCTCAGCACTGGAAAAGCTTGCCGCTCCAGCCTGTATGTATGAAGGGGCCAATGAAGCGGCGGACCAGCCATTGACTGGCGTCAGAGGGAAAACTGTCGCTGCCGCTGGATTGAATGACCGGCCTATACCGATAAATTCAACTGTCGATGACGGCGCATCCGATTCAATTCTCTTATCGCGTGTTTGTTGCTCCGGTTGCCCCGTACCTGCAGAGCTTGGCGCGGATCCCGCTTCACCTGCTTGCGCAACTGAGGACGCGTTCGATGCGGTCGGCTTTGGCTCGTCCTGGAAAAAATAATGCAACTTGCCGCCTGCCAGCCCACCCAGGATGTCGCCGACGAAGCCGCCGATCACCGGCGCATAGCGTTGAAGTCGCTTGTTCTTGGAAAATGCGTTTGCGAGTGCTGTTGCGGTTAGCATCCCGCCTAATCCCCCCGCTGCCGCAGCAACCCCCTCGACCTTCTCCTTACCATCCTCACCTGTGACCAATGCCTTGCCACCAGTGAGCGTAGCGCCAACCACGCCTGCACCGAAAACGTCACTTACAGCCTTGAACGCCCGCAATCGTCCAGATGCGGAGGCTTGTTGGCTCACTTTATAGCTTGCGCTGGCAAGAATGGTGGCAGCTGCCGCAAGCGTTGCGAGCATCCCTGCTTTGTTATTTGCGCCTGCCGCAGGCGCCGCCTGGCTCCCGGCTTTTTCAGCATCCTCTCCCTTGAGCGTCACCAGATGCTCCGCCCCCGCAGCGGAACGCTGCTCTGGCACGGGTGAGGCACTCGTCCCTGGGGGATATTTCAAAGGCGCGCGCCACTGCGCTAGCTGATCCTGCCGCTTGACCCAGATCAGGCCGGATATCACCTGGTCCAGCCGGGTCAAGTTTTGATGCAGGCGACCCAGCTGATCGTTCACAGGCGCTAGCGTCAGACGCTGTGCGCCTGGCCCCTGCAAATGATCCGGCTCGGTCGAATTGCCGATTAGATGCCCCGGTTCAAGCACAGGCCGGACACCGGTCCATGCACCGAGAATCAGACCGAGCCGGGTGGTATTCATTTGCTTGCGTAACAGATCGATGCTGATGCGCAGTGCGTCAAGCGCAGCCCCCAACGGCGGGCTGAAAGACCCACTCACTTTAGGCGTTTCGAGATTCGGCGCCCCCTCAGCGGAGCGCTGCTCTGGCACGGGTGAGGCACTCTTCTCAGGGGAATATTTCAAAGGCGCGCGCCACTGCGCTGGCTGATCCTGCCGCTTGACCCAGATCAGGCCGGATATCACCTGGTCCAGCCGGGTCAAGTTTTGATGCAGGCGACCCAGCTGATCGTTCACAGGCGCTAGCGTCAGACGCTGTGCGCCTGGCCCCTGCAAATGATCCGGCTCGGTCGAATTGCCGATTAGATGCCCCGGTTCAAGCACAGGCCGGACACCGGTCCATGCACCGAGAATCAGACCGAGCCGGGTGGTATTCATTTGCTTGCGTAACAGATCGATGCTGATGCGCAGTGCGTCAAGCGCAGCCCCCAACGGCGGGCTGAAAGACCCACTCACTTTAGGCGTTTCGAGATTCGGCGCCCCCTCAGCGGAGCGCTGCTCTGGCACGGGTGAGGCACTCTTCTCAGGGGAATATTTCAAAGGCGCGCGCCACTGCGCTGGCTGATCCTGCCGCTTGACCCAGATCAGGCCGGATATCACCTGGTCCAGCCGGGTCAGGTTTTGATGCAGACGACCCAGCTGATCGTTCACAGGCGCTAGTGTCAGACGCTGTGCGCCTGGCCCCTGCAAATGATTCGGCTCGGTCGAATTGCCGACTAGATGCCCCGGTTCAAGCACAGGCCGGACACCGGTCCATGCACCGATGATCAGACCGAGCCGGGTGGTATCCATTTGCTTGCGTAACAGATCGATGCTGATGCGCAGCGCGTCAAGCGCAGCCCCCAACGGCGGGCTGAAGTTGACGCTGAGCCCCAGGTTGAATGGCCCTATTGTCTCTGCCATGGCTTACTCCTGCTCATTCCGAAAGCCACCAGACCATGTCGCTGTACGACATGGTCATGATTTCGCTCGCGGAAAAATTCAGCTCCTTGGCCAGCCGCTTGGCAGCGGACTTGTGCCGGGCCGGGTCAAAGTTCGTCGTCCTGCACCAGGCGAAAATAGCCCGCCTGCAGACGGCTGTAGTCCTTCAGGGCCAGGCCTTCGAGGTCCTTGATACCGACCTCGGCCAGCGAGGCGAACAGGTTCAGCTCACGCTGTTCGTCATCATTGGCGCCGCCCGCCTGGGCGTTGCGGATATCGCGCACGGTGGGTGCGCGCAACGACAGGCTATCGACCTGGACGCCGTTGGCCTGGCTGGGCCGGGACAGCTGCACGCTGACGCGTTCAGCGCTCAGGGTCAGCCATTGCGGCAGTTTTTTCGCTTGAGCCATGGGCTTCTCCTTAAAGGCCGAGCGCAATGCGTTGCGCAGTCAGTTGATCGACACCATTGATCACGCGCTTCATACCCAGCGCATCGATCTCGTAGACCAGTCGGCCATCGACTTCGAGCTTGTAGTAGGTCACGGCCACGCTGTGCTTGATTTCAGCTTTGTCACCGGACTTCCAGTCGCCCATATCGACTTCCTTGAGGGCGCCGCGCAGGGTCACTACCACCGGATTGATCTTGCCCTTGAGGCCTTTGAAGGCGCCGCGGAAGGTGCCGTTGAAGCCACTGCCATCGGCCAGGCCGAAGAACTTCAGGGCGTCGCGGCGCACACCGGTGGTGGTGAACGCCGCCTCCTGTTTCTCCATGCCTTGGTCCATTTCGACCGGCATGTCCATGCCGCCTGGGCGGTGCTCTTCCATTTTCAGGGTGAGCTTGGGCAGGGTCAGGCTGGGTACATCACCCTGGAAGCTGACGCCATCGACGAACAGGTTCAAGTTGGCCAGGGTTTCGGGAATCATTGCCATGTAAATGCGCTCCTTAAGCGACGGAATCGAGGACTTCGGTCAGCCACTGATTGGTGACTTCAACGCGGAAGTTGGGGTTTTCAGCAGGTGGGACGTCGGTGAAGCGGATGTTCCAGTACACCTTGCCCTGCTCGAGCTGGCTGGCAGTGTTCAGCTCAGGGTCGGCGAACACCTCGAAATTGATGATCGCGCCCTGGTTCTTCAGGTCGCGCATGAACGCCTGCAGGCCCTCGGTTACATCTTTGACGTAGGTCGCGGTAATGGCGCGATCGACCGCCCATTTGTGGCCATAGAGGATCGCGTCCATGACGATATCCATGGTCCGCACACGGGTGACGAAGGCCCACTTCGCGTCGGCCGACAAGGTGCGGTTGCCCCACAGGCGGAAGCCGTCATCGCGAATGATGGTGGCGATATTGGCGTTGTTGAGCAGGTTGGCCCGGCAGGTTTCGTCACCGTCGAGGAATTCGATCGGGCGACCGGTGCCGGTAATACCGACGAATTCCTTGTTCGATGGCGAGGCCCAGAAGCCGTACTCCGCGTCAGTCCAGGCGAACAGCCCAGCCACATACGCCGAGCCTGGTGCATCGACCGTGGCGTTTTTGCTGGTGTCCCAGTACTGCACACCCGGATCGACCATATAGGCGCGCTTGGCGCCGAACTCGCCGGCGTAGGCGATGACCGCTTCATCGGTGGTGTTGGGGCCGTCGATGATGGCAATTGCGCGCAGCTTGTCAGCCAGCGCCACCAGGGCAGTAGCGACCGCCTGGGTCGCGCTGTGCTTGGGGGTAACCAGCAGGCGCGGCTGGGCGTTGAAGCGGCTTTTGCCGTCGAGAAGTGCCTGCAGGCCGGTCCGCTTGCCGTCCGCCAAGGTGCCGCCGATGATCGCCGAGGTCTGCTCGGCAGCGTCCTCGAGCTTGGCCACGCCGCAGGCGACAATCACCGCCTTGGCGCGGGTGAAGACAGCTTGGCAAGCCTTGGTGATCGCCGCGTCAGGGCCGAACGCGGCAAGCGCCTCGCGCTCGCTGGTGATCAGCATCAGGTCATTGGGCTGCGCGGTAAGCGCTGGCGCCGGGGTGAAGGTATCGACCAAACCAATGATCGAGGACGACGGCAAGGCAATAGTGCGCGCGCCGGTGTCGACGTTTGTTACGGTAACGCCGTGAAAGAAGCCAGACATAGATTCTCCAGATATGAAAAAGCCCCGCGTCAGCGAGGCCGTAGGGGTACAGCGGAAAAGAAAAACGCCCCGTCAGTGCGGGGCGTTATTGGGTCAGTTGGGCGAGCCAGCCAGGCTCCGCTGGGCGCTGTCGTAGCGAGTCTGGGAACGCCTCGGCCTGGGGCCAGTTGCGCAGCGCCTGACGGTACGCCAAGAGTTCGGAATACTGCTCAACGGCTAGCGTGGTTTCGGCGCCAATATCACGCTCATCACGGTGCCGAATAACGACACCATCAGTAGCCATCAGTTGCTCATCGCGCCAAAGCCGTTCAGTAACCGCTAGCTCGGCAATTGTCGGGGCGGGCCGATCAACTAAAAACGGGATACCATCACTTCCCCAGTCAATAGCCTTGCCGTTTTCAGGGCCGTTGATGATTTTAGAATGGAGTTCTTTGGATATCCTGACAGCATCATCAGGAATCACCGTGTTGACCTCATCGTCATAGAAGGCGCGAGCCGACTTTGAGCTATAAATTGCCATTATTTAATCTCCCATCAGTGGCCAATCGCTTCCCAGCGAATCCGCGAAGAAGCGCCTGCGCCGTAGTACGTCACGTTCATTCCGTTGGTGTTCACCACAGAATCAGTCAGCGCGCGCTGATCAACCATCGGGGTGCCTGTTGCGCACACCATGACGCTTAGGATGGCATTGGAAAATGCGATCGGGAAAGTCACAACTCCGACTGTTCCAGCACCCGAGACGACGATAGACCCCCACTGCTTAATCAAGCCACTTGGCAGCTTCTGATAACCGTTTGATGACAAACCTGCGGAGAACTGAACGCTGTTCTTGTTCAGTTGTGAGCCGCCGACCATTCGCCAGCCAGACCCTACGTTAACCAGCACCACCGAATCCAGCGCAGTCATATCAAACGAATTGACGATGAAACCTGAGCCAGGCCCAGGGGCGATAACTTCCGAACCGTACCCTTTAATAGTTACTGGTGCGGCGTTAGCGCCCGCCGAGAAATTAATCTGAGCACCAAGGGCAACGCTTGCAACCGGGGGCAGCGTGATAGTTTTACCCGACAGTTCGACGCCCCCAACCAGCAGGACACCGACATGAGCAGCCGTCAGGGAGACAGCTTCAGAAACATACACAATCCCTCTCAGGCTACCCAGCGCTCGCTGCACGAACTCAGTGGTAGCCAATTTGGTACTTACATCAAACTGCTCTGCGGTCGTAAAGCCCGATTCAGCGAACCCTAGATTTTTCCATGGTTCTGCGGTTGAACTAACAATGATCCAGTCTGACGCTGAAATCGCCATGAACGTGGCCGATTGAGCATACTTCACCACATGACTCGCGATGGTGTTGGCATTCCACGAAAGGGTCACGCCAGCACCGGGAACTACGGTGGCATTGTTGCCGCTCCCGTAGATGGTAAAGGCCGCCCCCGGGGTGAGGCCCAGTGCGGAAGGCGTAGGCAGCGTAAGCGTCCAGATGCCGTTAGCACGCAGAACACAACCTATGTCGGTTAACGCAACTGCTCGATTGCTCCCAATGGTCCCGTACCCCCTGAAACTGCCCAGGGCCCGCTGCACAAACCCTGTCGTTGCCAAAGACGCATCTGCATCAAACTGAGCCGGAGTCGGCGCCCTTGGGTCACCGGTGAACACAGGACTGGCCAAAGCCGCCTTGAGCGCCAGGAGGTTGGTCATGGTGGCGGCAAAGTTCGGATCGTTACCCAGCGCCGCCGCCAGCTCGTTCAGCGTGTCCAGGGCGCCGGGCGAGGACGCTATCAGGGCGGCAATGGCGGACTGTACAAATGCTGCAGTGGCCAATTGGGCGGTATTGGTACCGGCAGCCGCCGTCGGCGCCGTTGGCACGCCGGTCAGGGCTGGACTGACCAGCCCCGCCTTGAGGGCCAACGCTTGGTCAATCTGGGTCTTGGTGTACACATCGGTCAGGCCATAGCCGGCAACCGTGGTCGGGTTGCTCGCAGCGGTTACGCGCCCGTAGGCGTCGACCGTCACGCTGCGATAGGTACTAGCGGCCACGCCGGTGCGGCCAAAAGCCATCTCGAAGGCCAGCGCCGTGACGCCCAGGGTAATCGGCGCATCAGTCACCAGCTGCCAAGCGCTATCGCCATTGAGCGTGCCCCGCTCAACTAGGACCAGTATGCCCGGCGTTACCTTGGTACTTGTGTCAGCGTCGGTGCAGCGCGTCCAGGCGCCGCCGGCGACAACAAGGTACAGGCCGTTATCCTTGGCGGCAGCCTGATTTTTCACCAGCACCCGCGCCCCGGCCGTGAGCGGCACGCCGTCGACCGTCTGCAGGCCGCTCAGTGTGATCGCGGCGGTGGTAGCCGCAAGAACAGAGTATTTGAAGTCCTGCCGGGCCAGTTCCTCGGTCACCCATTCTCGAGTGGCCAGCACAACGCTTGGGTCAATCTTGAGCTGCACATTGCTGGCACTCTTAACCAGCAGATTCAGGCGCAGCACTTGCGTGCGTCCAGACCCCTGACTCATCAGCGGCTTGAAGGTCGGCGGGCAGTTGGCCACCGCCACCATATCGCCGTCCGCATCGTATAGAGCGATTTCGCGAATCCACTTACCGCCCACGTCGGCGGGAATGATCTGCTCAGCGATGATCACCGCCGCGTTATTGGGGTCGACCTTCAACTGATTCAGCGGCGCGCGGCGCCACTCGTTCAGCAGCGCTTTTTGACTTGAGTTCGGCATGGGCAACGCCGGGTTGTCCAAGCCGGTAGGATTTCCGTCACCTACCCCCATTTGCGAAAAAGTCCAAGCAATGCCCAAGGCATCCGCGTTGGCCTGCTTGGCGGCCCCGACGTCAGTCAGGATCGCGTAAAACTGCGAAGTCTGGTCAACCATAGTTAACGTCCAGATAGTCAATTGTGTGATCACGACCGCCACGACCAATCTCGCCACTGACATCAAGGTCAACAGCCTGCGGCGGGTATACGTCGAGTGTTTCGCCGTCGAAGACGGCTGTAGCCAGGCATAACGCGCCCCTGCTTTCCAAGCTGATGGCGAGCCCCGTCATATGCCGACTGACCGGCCGAGCATCATCGATCAGCGCCGACAACTCGGCATACGTCTGCTCACTGATGCCCGCATCGGAAACGCCAATCTTCAAAGCGAAGGTTCCAGGCACAGCAGCCGGCTTGGCCTGCCACCACTCCTCCACTTCAATCAGGTAGCCAAACGGCTCGACCACACGCCGAAGTGCGCCAAGGGTGCCTTTGTGGGCATGTACGAAGAACGACGAGCGAATCACCGAGCGCTTGATCGCGTCGCTCCAACTGTCGTCCCAGCGGTCGACCGACCAGGCCCAGGCAAGTTGATAGAGCAAGTGCGGCGAGCAGTTTTCGGGGCTGTAGAGCAGGCGCAAGTCGACCTTGAGGTCTTCATCGCCTGCGGCTTCGATGGCGCATTCCAGCGCGGTGCGGTTGAGCGGCAGCAGGCTGTCCATATCAGCCGCCCCGCTTCAGATCGAAGCCCGTGCACCACGCAGCCTGGGACTGGCTCGGGCGGATGTCGGCCCAGCCGCTGAGCTCAACCCGACTGACCCCGCCAATGTGCAGCTGTGCATCGATCCCGGAGCGTGCAACTTCGACGCCCAGGCGTCGACGCGGGTTGATCCAGGCTTGCAGCCGACGACGGCACTCAGCGAGCACCGCCTCCGACTCAGGGCCGCTGTCAGCGATGTAAAGGGTGGCATCAATGCGGTAGGGCAAGACCTCGGCGCTACGCACGCTGACGCGGTCGGCTACCGGGCGAATGTCATCGTCATTGAGGTACGCGGCCACCTGGGCCAGCAACTGCGCATCTGCTACACCGTTGCCCTCCAGGCTCAACACAGTGACATCGACGACCGCGGGCGACGGGCTCTCGGCGGTTGCGTCAGCGACCAGCCCCGAGGCGTTGCGAGCGTGCAGGATGTAACTGTTGCGCGGCCCGGCAGTGGTGAGCCCCTCGTAGACCAACTGCACCCGCTCGCGCAGTGCCGCGTCAGACTCGAACAGTGCCTCGAGCGGCGGTACCTTAGTCCGGTCTTCAGCCTGGATGAGCAAACGCTGCAGGCTGACATTGGCCGCTAATTGGTCGAGGTCGCTGCCCTGGGCGTAAGCTAACAGCAGTGCCTTGGCCGCGTCGTTGATGCGTGCCCGGTTGAGCAATTTGCGGTAGGCCCCGACTTCCAGCAGCTTGCAGACCGGGTCACTTTCAAGCTGTGCGGTCCAAGCGTCCCCGAGATGCGCGCGAAAGGTCTGCAGATCAGCCTGATACAAGGCCTCGTAATCGAGATCTTCGAGCAACTGAGGTGCTGGCAACTGGGCCAGATCGACTTGGCTCATACCTGCACCTCGAGCATGGCTTCAGTGCCCAGGTAGCGGCCACGCAGGCTCATGCTGACCTGACCGCCGATTACCGCAATCACCTTGACTCGCTCCAATTGCAAACGCGGTTCCCAACGTCCCAGAGCACGGGCGACTTCAGCTTGGACGGCGCTTTTCCAACCTTCGTTGACCGGCAAGTCGACGTAGCGGCGCAGTTGGCTGCCGTATTCCGGGCGCATGCGGCGGCTGCCGAGGGGGGTAGAAAGGATGTCTTCAATCGATTGACGCAGGTGGGCGATGCCGGCCAACGGCTGACCGGTGCGCCGGTCCATACCGATCATGGCGCACCTCCAGGCGAGGGCCGGACAGCAATGGCCGAGCCCCATGGGCAGGTTTGCATAGCAGTCTCCTGACAGAAAAAAACCCGCATCGGCGGGTCTGTTAATGTTTGTGATTGGCCGTGTTGCCGGCCGTGTCGATGATCTGGCCGCCACCATTGATATCGCCGCTGACCACCAGCGGCCCCTTGATCGAGACGCTTCCGGTGAGGGTGATCGCCGCTGCGTCAAGGCTGATGGCGCCGTCGCTGACCTGCAGCGTGCTGGCCCCGACCCGGATGCTGGCGTTGCCGGTCGGCAAGTGGATGTCGTAGCGCCGTGCTTGCCAGTCGTAGGCCAGTGAACCGCCATCGGCGAAATGCCACACTTCAAGATGGTCACGGTTATCTGGTGGGCTCCCCGCATTGCCATACAGTCCCGGGAAGAACGTGCCCTGGGCCGGCTCGCCGCTGGGACTCAACAGCACGCCCTGCTCGCCAATACTTGGCGCGCGCCAGTGGCGGGCCTGGCCTGCCGCCAGTGCATGCCAGCGCAACCAGGCGCTGCTCCAGCCGCTGCCATCCGAGACCCGTACCCGCGCAGCGGCAGGATCCACCGCCACTACGCGGCAAGGGATGACCAGACAGGCCAACATGCGGTCGTGCATTGAACTTGAGTAACTCATGACAGATCCTGTGCAGGGAAGTAATTGCCCTCGTTGCCAGGGCCGGTTTCCGGGCTGATCCCCAGCATCAATTGCCCAGGCGGCTGGTCGGGCCAATCCCAGCGTGGCTCGCCGAGCAGCACCGGCTGGTCCCAGCGCACCGTCCAGCCACTACCGTCGAACTGAGCCTCGACATTGCGGCTCGCTTCGACGAAATCCAGCTCCCAGAACTGCTGGCGCAGCACGTCGATCAATTGCGCTGCCAGGAGGCTGCCTTGCAGGCGCGCCTCGGCCTGGGCGCTATCCGCGGCGGTAATGTCCGCCTCGAAACTGGCGAGCAGCACCGAGCGCCCATCGCGGGGGGCAGGGTCGGCCGTCATGCGCACCACGCCATGCCGCAGTGCGGGTAATGCCGTGCTATTTCCTACAGATGAATATGCATCGACTGACGCAAGTTCCGGGATCGCCTCACGAATGGTTGCGGTCACTGCCGCGTGTAAGGTTGTCAGTTCGCTCATGTTCAGGGCTCCTCTCGCACATCTGCCCGCGCGCCGTCGCGCAGCCCAAGCCGCTTGGCTGCCCAGCGCTCATAAAGGCCGATGGCAACATCGGCTCCCGCCATCGCCGTCAGGCAGCCAAAGGCGCTGGCGCTCCAGATCGACATGCCGCTGGCGTACAGCAGCATCACCGTCGACACGCCACAGATCATGCATGCCCCGGAACGCAGCGCCAGCCGGCGCACCAGCGACCAGCCTTTTGCTCCAGCCTTGTCGGCCCGCCACATTTCGCCGGAAACACCGCCCAGCAACGCCAGGACGATTACCAGCCAGAGCGGCATTTCCAGTAACGCTTGTTGCTCGTTCGTCACTGCCCTGTCTCCTGTGTGATGCCCGCCGACGACTGTCGACAGGTCGGTTTACGCTTAAACTCGGCATTCCAAAAAGCCCGCCATCGCCGGCTTTTCAGTAATGCGTGGTCAACCGCAGGCCACTACTGGTGACACCTGCGGTCATGTCCAAAACTGTTAACTCCGACCGCGGCCGCCTGCCCGCCGGAAAACTGTTCGTGGTGCTTTACGCTGCACACCCGGGCCAGTTGCCAACCCTCTGAACAGTTGAGGCCTGTTCATCGCTGCCTTTGCAACAACCGGTTTCTGCCCGGCTTGAGAAACACGTTATGCGCATATGCATATGCAGTCAATGCATTTATTCATAGAATTTCACATCATGATTTGCTGATATGCATGAAGGCCATGCATCACGCTGGCTGTAGGACTTTTCTGCAGGCGAAAAAAAACCCGCCGAAGCGGGTTTGTTCTGACGATGTTCACTCAGCGGGCGTACATCCCCCACCAGAAGACGTGGCCCAGCAGGCTGATCTGCTCATCCTGCATCTGCTGGAAAGTGTAGTCCTCGTCGGGGTGCTCATCGCGGTTGAAGCTGCGCAGGCGGATGCCGGTTGGCAAGCGATACACCTGCTTTACACGCAACTGGCCGTTGTGATTGATGGCATAGAGGTCGCCATCGACGATATCCCCGATCGCACATTTACCGGTATTGACCCCTACCGTGGCGCCATCACGCAGCACCGGCAACATGCTGTTGCCGCGCACGGTCACGCACTTGGCGTTGTCGAACTGGACGCCATTGTGGCGCAGGCTGCGCTTGCCGAAACGCAGGCGCGCACGCTCGCTCTCTTCGATGACGAATCTTCCTGATCCTGCTGCCAACTCGACCTCGCGAAGAAAGGGCACGCTGACCTCGTCGTCCTCGACGGGTGTCTCATCGTCCCACAGGCTGATATCGCTCATGTCGGCATGACCATGAGCCGGCTGCGCCGCTTCACGCGACTCGCCGAGTTCGGCGCGGCCACGTAACTGGTCGGTGCTGACGGCGAAATACTCGGCGATTTTGGAGACGTGTTTGTCTGACGGATCAACGATCTTTTCGCTGAGAATCCGCGAAAGCGTGGATTGAGGAACGCCCGTGCGCCGGTGCAGCTCCGTCGGAGACAGGCCGTGGCGGTCGAGCAAGGTCTTGAGTACGGAGGCTACGTTGCGTTTTTGCATAAGCCGCATAATGCAACGAGTTGTGCGCAAATGCAATTGATGCGGCAGCGCACCGGCCAGCCTGCGCTTGGCAGAGCGCGGCAATCCAATGGCGTATCGTCCCTGCATCGCCGGGCAAAAGTCTGTAACATTGCCGGTTTCAAAATCGCCCACCGAATCACGCTGTAAGGCCCCGAATGTCTGACCTCTCCGCGCACACTCCAATGATGCAACAGTACTGGCGGCTGAAAAATCAGCACCCGGACCAGTTGATGTTCTACCGCATGGGCGATTTCTACGAGATCTTCTACGAAGACGCGAAGAAAGCCGCCAAGCTGCTGGACATCACCTTGACCGCGCGCGGCCAGTCGGCCGGCCAGTCGATCCCGATGTGCGGGATACCGTTCCATTCGGCAGAGGGCTACCTGGCCAAGCTGGTCAAGCTCGGCGAGTCGGTGGTGATCTGCGAGCAGATCGGTGATCCGGCCACCAGCAAGGGCCCGGTCGAGCGTCAGGTGGTGCGTATCATCACTCCTGGCACGGTGAGCGACGAGGCGCTGCTCGATGAGCGCCGCGACAACCTGATTGCCGCCGTGCTCGGCGATGAGCGGCTGTTCGGCCTGGCCGTGCTGGACATTACCAGCGGCAACTTCAGCGTGCAGGAAATCAAAGGCTGGGAAAATCTGCTGGCCGAGCTTGAGCGGATCAACCCGGTCGAGCTGCTGATCCCGGATGACTGGCCACGCGACCTGCCGGCTGAGAAGCGCCGCGGTTGCCGGCGCCGTGCCCCGTGGGACTTCGACCGCGATTCGGCGCGCAAGGGCCTGTGCCAGCAGTTCGCGACCAAGGACCTCAAGGGCTTTGGTTGCGACAAGCTGACCCTGGCGATCGGTGCCGCAGGCTGCCTGCTGACCTACGCCAAGGAAACCCAGCGCACCACCCTGCCGCACTTGCGCAGCCTGCGCCACGAGCGCATGGACGACACGGTGATCCTCGATGGCGCCAGCCGGCGCAATCTGGAGCTGGACATCAACCTGGCCGGTGGCCGTGACAACACTCTGCAATCGGTCATCGACCGTTGCCAGACCGCCATGGCCAGCCGCTTGCTGAGCCGTTGGCTGAACCGCCCGCTGCGCGACCAGAAGGTGCTGCAAGCGCGTCAGGAATCGATCCGCTGCCTGCTCGACGGCTATCGCTATGAAAAGCTGCAGCCGCAACTCAAAGAGATTGGCGACCTGGAGCGGATCCTGGCCCGGATCGGCCTGCGTAACGCCCGTCCGCGCGACCTGGCGCGACTGCGCGACGCCCTCGCCGCCCTGCCTGAGCTGCAAAATGCCATGGCAGACCTGGAGGCGCCGCACCTGGCCCGCCTGGCGGCCATCACCGGCACTTACCCGGAGCTGGCCAGCCTGCTCGAGCGAGCCATTATCGACAACCCGCCCGCAGTTATCCGCGACGGTGGTGTGCTCAAGACCGGCTACGACAGCGAGCTCGACGAGTTGCTGGCCATGAGCGAAAACGCCGGCCAGTTCCTGATCGACCTGGAAGTGCGGGAAAAAGCCCGCACCGGCCTGCCCAACCTCAAGGTGGGCTACAACCGGGTGCATGGTTACTTCATCGAGCTGCCCAGCAAGCAGGCCGAACAAGCGCCTGCCGACTACATCCGTCGGCAGACCCTCAAGGGCGCCGAGCGCTTCATCACGCCAGAATTGAAAGCCTTCGAAGACAAGGCGCTGTCGGCCAAGAGCCGGGCCCTGGCGCGCGAGAAGATGCTCTACGATGCGCTGCTGGAAAACTTGATCGGCCACCTTGCGCCGCTGCAGGACAGCGCCGCAGCACTGGCCGAGCTGGACGTGCTGAGCAACCTCGCCGAGCGCGCTCTGACCCTCGACCTGAACTGCCCAAGCTTTGTTGACGAGCCCTGCCTGCGTATCGAGCAAGGCCGCCACCCCGTGGTCGAGCAGGTGTTGACCACGCCGTTCGTGGCCAACGACCTGGGCCTGGACGACAGCACGCGCATGCTGATCATCACCGGCCCGAACATGGGCGGTAAATCGACCTACATGCGCCAGACCGCACTGATCGTGCTGATGGCGCACATTGGCAGTTTCGTCCCGGCGGCGCGCTGCGAGCTGTCGCTGGTCGACCGCATCTTCACCCGTATCGGCTCCAGTGATGATCTGGCCGGCGGCCGTTCGACCTTCATGGTCGAGATGAGCGAGACTGCCAACATCCTGCATAACGCGACCGACCGCAGCCTGGTGCTGATGGATGAAGTCGGCCGTGGCACCAGCACCTTCGACGGCCTGTCGCTGGCCTGGGCCGCCGCCGAGCGCCTGGCGCAACTGCGCGCCTATACCCTGTTCGCCACGCATTACTTCGAATTGACGGTACTGCCCGAGAGCCAGCCGCTGGTGGCCAACGTGCATCTGAACGCCACCGAGCACAACGAACGCATTGTCTTCCTGCACCACGTCCTGCCAGGCCCTGCCAGCCAGAGTTACGGCCTGGCGGTGGCGCAACTGGCCGGCGTACCCGGCCCGGTGATTCAACGTGCACGCGAGCACCTGAGCCGACTGGAAACTGCCAGCCTGCCTGGCGAGGCTGTAACCAGCCCAGGCAAAGCTGTGCATGACCCGCATGTCCCGCACCAGAGCGACCTGTTTGCCAGCCTGCCGCATCCTGCCATCGACAAGTTGGGCAAGCTCGACCTGGATGACATGACCCCGCGTCAAGCTATCGAAATGCTATATCAACTGAAGAACCTGTTATAACGGCTGCCTGCGCAAGCTGGTAGAATCCCGCGCGGTTTGCTGGTGCTGCAGGTTATTAGCCTGGCCTGCAGCCAAATACCTGTGAACCGTGCTGCCCTGCAAGGAAGGGCATGCAGCCGTTGCCTGAGGAGAAAATTAGAATGACCTTCGTCGTCACCGACAACTGCATCAAGTGCAAATACACCGACTGTGTGGAAGTGTGTCCGGTGGACTGCTTCTATGAAGGCCCGAACTTCCTGGTCATTCATCCGGACGAGTGCATTGACTGCGCGCTGTGCGAGCCAGAGTGCCCGGCACAGGCGATTTTCTCGGAAGACGAAGTGCCTGCCGGCATGGAGAACTTCATCGAGTTGAACGCCGAGCTGGCGGAGATCTGGCCGAACATCACCGAGCGCAAAGATGCCATGGCCGACGCTGAAGAGTGGGATGGCAAGCCTGGCAAGATTGCTGATCTGGAACGCTGATACGCTTGGCGCATCTGGTTCGAACAAAGCGGCCCTCGGGTCGCTTTTTTTGTGCCCGGCGAGAATCGCGAGCTCAAATCGCAGGCAAAAAAAGGGGCGGTATGAACCGCCCACATTTTTTTCCGTAGTCCCTGCTTGTCCCTGTACATCATCCTGATGAATCGCGTCCTGCGATGTCCTTGGCTTTCATCCTGAAAGCCTGTGCCTGTCCGTTGGCACAGTTCAGATACTAGCGATTTCAGCGGAACAGACAACGTGGAGATTTCTCTGATTGTTACAGCGGACATATTTCCACATGTCTAATAATTCTTTATTTATCAGCTACTTACGAATTCATAACTACTGAAAACGACAATGATTTACTTACCCATAGGCCAATCTCCTACGCTGGCCGTAAGCAATCTCGTACGCTGGCTGCAACAAGGGTGGCAACTACAACATTCTCAAGGCTAAAAAAAAACGCCCCGAGAAATCGGGGCGTTGTTCGACGCAGTCAGCGCTACTGGAACAGCGACTCGCTGGACAGGCCGTTCTTCTCGAGAATCTCGCGCAGACGCTTGAGCCCCTCGACCTGAATCTGCCGAACCCGCTCACGGGTCAGGCCAATCTCCAGGCCGACATCTTCAAGGGTGCTGCTTTCATGGCCGCGCAGACCAAAGCGGCGTACCACCACTTCACGCTGCTTGTCGGTCAGCTCACCCAGCCACTGATCGATGCTCTGCGACAGATCATCGTCCTGCAGCAGTTCGCAAGGGTCGGTCGGGCGATCATCGGTGAGGGTATCGAGCAGGGTCTTGTCGGAGTCAGGCCCCAGGGAAACATCGACCGAAGACACCCGCTCGTTGAGCCCGAGCATGCGCTTGACCTCTGCAACCGGCTTCTCGAGCAGGTTGGCGATTTCTTCGGGGGACGGCTCGTGATCGAGCTTTTGCGTCAGCTCACGCGCAGCGCGCAGGTAGACGTTGAGTTCCTTGACCACATGGATCGGCAGGCGAATGGTGCGCGTCTGGTTCATGATGGCGCGTTCGATGGTCTGACGGATCCACCAAGTGGCGTAGGTGGAGAAACGGAAGCCACGCTCTGGGTCGAATTTCTCTACCGCGCGAATCAGGCCAAGGTTGCCTTCTTCGATCAAATCGAGCAGCGACAGGCCGCGATTGACGTAACGACGGGCGATTTTCACAACCAGGCGCAGGTTGCTTTCGATCATGCGCTTGCGACCTGCAGGGTCGCCTTTTTGCGAAAGCCGTGCGAAATGCACTTCTTCTTCGGGAGAGAGCAGCGGCGAGAAGCCGATCTCATTGAGGTACAGCTGAGTCGCATCGAGTGCCCGAGTGTAGTCGATGTACTTGTGCTGTTTGAGCGATGAGGCCGATTTGGCCTTGGTCCGAACCGCAGATACAGCAGGTTCGTCTGACACCACATCCGTTTCCAAAACGATGCCGGTCTCCATCAGGAGAAGGTCATCGTCGATGTCAAACTCCGGCACTTCTTTGCTGAGAGCCATTGTTATAGTCCTTTGCTGAGTTCGAACTCAGACTCTAGCGGCACCTGATTCCGTGGCAGCGCTGGAGCCTGTCCCCTCTACATCCAAGGAACAGGCCGGGTGCAACATTCAACGACGTGGCAAGAACTGGAGCGGATCGACGGGTTTGCCCTGACGGCGGATTTCAAAATGCAGTTTCACCCGGTCAGTGCCCGTGGACCCCATTTCAGCAATAGCCTGCCCTGCCTTGACCTGCTGCCCTTCCCGTACCAACAGCCTGCGGTTGTGACCGTAGGCACTGACGTAGGTATCGCTGTGTTTGATGATGATCAGTTCGCCGTAGCCCCTTAATCCACTCCCGGCGTATACCACTGCACCACCAGACGCAGCAAAAACAGGCTGTCCCAAATCACCGGCGATATCAATGCCTTTATTCAAACTACCGTTTGAAGCAAATTTTCCAATTAATACGCCGTTGGCGGGCCATGTCCAGCCGCCAGCCGTACGCTCTGCGGCGGGGACTGTGGTAACGGTCGTGGTGGTGCTCGATGGGGCGCTGGTTATCACCTTGCCACCACTGACGGACGGTACAGGTGTGCCCACCGGGCGCCGGGTAACGGTGGTCTTGCTCGAGGACGAAGGGCTGGAAACCACGGTGGTACTACCGGTCGAACCACTGTTGAAGCGGATCGGCTGACCTGGGCGAATGGTGTAAGGCGCCGGAATGTTGTTGCGCGCTGCCAGCTCCTTGTAGTCCCAGCCGTAACGGAAGGCGATCGAGAACATCGTGTCGCCCGGTTTGACGATGTATTGACCAGTGGTCACGGTCGGCCGCTTGGGCGCTGCGTTGTTGCGGTCCACCACCCGGGCGCTGCTCGAGCCGGTACTGGAACAGCCCGTCAGCAGCGTGCCCATGGCCAGTGCCACCACCAGGAGCTTGAAAAACGACCGATCCTTGCGCTGCAGACTGATTGTGTGACCCACCCGCGCTCCCCTCATGGTGCCGAAAACCGACTAAACAAAATGCAATAATGTTGCAATTATAACCGAGCCCACTGAAGTGTGGGCGCGCAGGCAAAACATCAAAAGTCTTTCAGGACGTGCTTGGTTTTTTCAGCACTCGCCCGCCACATAGACAGGTACACGCCACAGGAATTCGTTGCAGCTGCAAATATTCCCTTTGACTCAGGCCAGCGGGCCATTGAGCAGCGGCACAAAGCGCACCGTACCCATGACTCGTCGAGAGAAGCCGTGCTCTTCACGGACGATCATCAACAGCTGCTGTTGCTCGCCAGCGGGGCCAACCGGGATCACCAGGCGCCCGCCAGGTGCCAGTTGATCGAGCAGCGCTTGCGGCACCTCAGGCGCCACGGCCGTCACGATAATGCCGTTGTAAGGCGCCAGCGCCTGCCAGCCATCGCAGCCGTCGCCCCAGCGGAACACGACATTGCGCAGGTTGAGTTCGAGCAGCCGCTCCTTGGCCCGGTCCTGCAGGACCTTGATCCGCTCTACCGAGAACACTCGCTCGACCAACTGCGCCAGCACCGCCGTCTGGTATCCCGAGCCGGTGCCGATTTCCAGCACCTTGTCCAAGGGGCCGGCCTCGAGCAGCAGCTCGCTCATGTGCGCAACCATGAACGGCTGTGAGATGGTCTGGTTGTGCCCGATCGGCAGCGCCGTGTCTTCGTAGGCGCGGTGCGCCAGTGCTTCATCGACGAACAGATGACGCGGCGTACGGCGGATCACGTCAAGCACCTTGGGGTTGGATACGCCCTCTTCGGTCAGACGCTGGATCAGCCGTTCGCGGGTACGTTGCGAGGTCATGCCAATTCCGCGGCGTTGCAGATCGTCCTGTTCGCGCATCAGAGCACGCCCTCCAGCCAGCCGCTGAGCTGGTCGAAGGCATCGTTGAAGGTGCGGTCGAGCTGCAGCGGGGTGATCGACACATAGCCCTGCATAACGGCATGGAAGTCGGTACCCGGGCCGCCATCCTCGGCGTCCCCGGCCACGGCGATCCAGTAGCCTTCCTTGCCGCGCGGGTTGACCACCTTGGTGGGCGCCGCCGCACGTGCACGATGGCCCAGCCGGGTGACCTGAATACCGCGGATATGCTCCAGCGGCAGGTTGGGGATATTGATGTTGAGCACGGTGCGCGGCGGCAACTGCAGGCGCGACTGCGCCTCGACCAGGCGCCGGGCAATATGGGCGGCAGCGGGCAGGTTGTCGGGCTGGCGCGACACCAGCGAGAACGCCAGCGAGGTGCCACCGAGAAAACGCCCTTCCAGCGCAGCGGCGACGGTGCCGGAATACAGCACGTCATCGCCCAGATTGGCGCCCAGGTTGATCCCCGAGACGACCATCTCTGGCGTTTGCGGCAACAGCCCGTTGAGCCCCAGGTGGACACAATCGGTGGGCGTGCCATTGAGGCTGATGAAGCCATTGGCCAGAACCTGCGGATGCAGTGGCCGGTCCAGCGTCAGCGAACTGCCGGCGCCGCTCTTGTCTTGGTCCGGGGCGATCACCGCGCACTCGGCATAGTCCGCCAGCGCTGCATGCAGCGCGGCGAGGCCCGGGGCGGTAACACCGTCGTCGTTGGAAATCAGAATACGCATGGGCTGTCCGTCTGCCCTACCGGCACCAGATCGACTAGCTCGCGCACCACGACGGTGGCGAAGCATCCGGCCGGCAGGACGAATTCCAATTGCAGGATATCAAGCTCGGGATAATGCCACGTCAGGCCGCCAATAGGGAGCCGCAGGATGCGCCGTTCGTGACTCATGCCCGCCCGCGCCAGCCAATGGCCCAATGCAGCATGTTGTGCACCGACAGCGGATTCCAGTTCGGCGGTGGCGCCGGTGGTTGGCGTAGGCCCCTCCCCCCACAGCGGACCGGTCGGGTGCAGGTCGAGAATGGCCAGACGCGGATCGGCGCACTCGGCCTCGCCCGCCGGGAAGAAGCTGCGGCTATCGGTGAACGCCAGCAGGTCGCCCACCTGTGCCCGCTGCCAGCTGCCGTCGGCGACCCGCGCTGCCAGCACCTGGTTGAACAGGTAGCTGCGTCCGGCCGAGAGCAGCCGCGAACGCACATTGCGCTGCTCGGGCAGGGCGGCACGCTCGGCCCAGCTCTGCGCATCCTGGACATTACCGCCGCCATGACCAAAGCGCTGGCTACCGAAGTAGTTGGGCACGCCCTGGGCCTTGAGCTGGTGCAAGCGCGCATCCAGCGCGGCATGGTCAGCCGTCAACGCTGTCAGGCGCAGAGTGAAACCGTTGGCCGAATGCGCGCCGCGCTGCAGCTTGCGCAGGTGCCGGTCGCGCTTGAGGATGCGCAGGGTGTCGTCTTCGGCGCGGCTCAGGTCAGGGTCGGCCTTGCCCGGCAGGTGCAGGCTGAACCACTGGCGGGTCAACGCCTGACGGTCCTTGAGGCCGGCATAGCTGATCGCGCGCAGCGGCACACCGGCGGCGCGGGCCAAGCGGCGGGCGGCTTCTTCGGTGTTGAGGTCGCGTTTCTCGACCCACAGCCAGAGGTGTTCACCCTGCCCGGTCAGCGGAATGTCGAGCACTTCATCGACCTGGAAGTCTTCCGCGACTGCCTTGAGCACAGCGCTGCCCAGCGCTTCACCCGAAGCGCGTGGCCCGAGCAGTTCCAATTCGGTCATAGCGCCAGCAGCAGGGCTACCGCATGCACGGCGATCCCTTCCTCACGGCCAGTGAAACCGAGCTTCTCGGTGGTGGTGGCCTTGACGTTGACCTGGTCGAGCTCGACTTGCAGGTCGGCGGCGATCAACTGGCGCATGGTTTCGATATGCGGGGCCATTTTCGGCGCCTGGGCAACAATGGTGGCGTCGACGTTGCCGACCTTCCAGCCTTTGGCCTGGACCACAGCCAGCACGTGGCGCAACAGCACGCGGCTGTCGGCGCCCTTGAACTGCGGGTCGGTATCCGGAAAGTGCTTGCCGATGTCACCCAGCGCAGCGGCGCCGAGCAAGGCGTCGCTCAGTGCATGCAGCACTACGTCGCCATCGGAATGGGCCAGCAGGCCGTATTTGTGAGGAATCTGCACCCCACCCAAGGTAATGAAATCACCGTCGGTAAACCGGTGCACATCGTAGCCATGGCCAATACGCATAGAAAAACGCCCTGATAAAGTCAGGGCGGGATTCTACCTGCTTTGCACAGGCTTGGGCGCAGTTGTTGGGCCGCAGTGCGGCCCACGTAGCAGTTACAGGCGACCCAGCGCAGCGGCATGGTGGCGCAGGTGGTCATCGATGAAGCTGGCGATGAAGTAGTAGCTGTGATCGTAGCCCGGCTGCAGGCGCAAGGTCAGCGTATGACCAGCCTTGCGGGCGGCCTGCTCGAGCGCCTCGGGTTTGAGCTGGGTGGCGAGAAAATCATCCCGATCCCCCTGCTCGATCAGCAACGGCGGGCATTGCCCGGCCGGGGCTTCGGCCACCAGCACGCTGGCATCCCACTCGCGCCAGCGGGCGCGGTCTTCGCCCAGATAACGGGAGAACGCCTTCTCGCCCCACGGGCAGTCCATCGGGTTGCAGATCGGCGAAAACGCCGACACCGACTGATAGCGGCCAGGGTTGCGCAGGGCGCACACCAGCGCACCGTGGCCGCCCATGGAGTGGCCGCTGATGCTGCGTTGATCCGACGCCGGGAAGTGCGCCTCGACCAGCGCGGGCAGTTCCTCGACCACGTAATCATGCATGCGGTAGTGCTGCGCCCAGGGCTGCTGAGTGGCATTCAGGTAGAAACCTGCGCCGAGGCCGAAATCCCAGGCGCCATCGGGATCAGCCGGCACCTGCTCGCCCCGCGGGCTGGTGTCGGGTGCAACGATGATCAGCCCCAGCTCGGCAGCCAGGCGCTGGGCGCCAGCCTTCTGCATGAAGTTCTCGTCGTTGCACGTCAGGCCGCTCAGCCAGTACAGCACCGGCAGCTTGGCACCTTGTTCGGCCTGCGGCGGCAGGTACACGGCAAACACCATGTCGCAGCCAAGCACCTTGGACTGATGCCGGTAACGCTTGTGCCAGCCGCCGAAGCTTTTCTGGCAGGAGATGTTTTCCAGGCTCATGGCTGACCTCAGAAGTGGATCACGCTGCGGATGCTTTTACCTTCGTGCATCAGGTCGAAGGCTTTGTTGATGTCTTCCAAGCCCATGGTGTGGGTGATGAAGGTATCCAGCGGGATCTCGCCCTGCTGCGACATCTCGACGTAGCTTGGCAGTTCGCTGCGACCACGCACGCCACCGAACGCCGAACCGCGCCAGACGCGCCCGGTCACCAGTTGGAACGGACGGGTGGCGATTTCCTGGCCGGCACCGGCCACGCCGATGATCACCGACTCGCCCCAGCCCTTGTGGCAGCATTCCAGCGCCGCTCGCATCAGTTGCACGTTGCCGACGCACTCGAACGAGTAATCCACACCGCCATCGGTGAGGTCGACGATGACCTCCTGGATAGGCCGGTCATAGTCCTTCGGATTGATGCAATCGGTGGCACCCAACTGGCGGGCGATCTCGAATTTGCTCGGATTGATATCGACGGCGATGATGCGCCCGGCCTTGGCCTTGGCCGCACCGATGATCGCCGACAGGCCGATACCGCCCAGGCCGAAGATGGCCACGGTGTCGCCTTCTTTGACCTTGGCGGTATTGAGCACGGCGCCGATGCCGGTGGTCACGCCACAGCCGAGCAGGCAGACTTTTTCCAATGGCGCTTCTTTCTGGATCTTGGCCACGGAGATTTCCGGCAACACGGTGTACTCGGAGAACGTCGAGGTGCCCATGTAGTGGAACAGTTGCTGGCCCTTGTAGGAGAAGCGCGTAGTGCCATCAGGCATCAGGCCTTTACCCTGGGTCGCACGGATTGCCTGGCACAGGTTGGTCTTGCCAGAACGGCAGAACTTGCACTGGCCACACTCGGGGGTGTACAGCGGGATCACATGATCGCCTACGGCAACCGAGGTCACGCCCTCGCCTACTGCCTCGACAATACCGCCACCTTCATGGCCGAGAATCGACGGAAAGATGCCTTCCGGGTCAGCGCCCGACAGGGTGTAGGCGTCGGTATGGCAGACACCGCTGGCAACGATGCGCACCAGGACTTCACCGGCCTTGGGCATGGCGACATCGACTTCAACGATTTCCAGCGGTTTGTTGGCCTCGAAGGCTACGGCGGCACGGGACTTGATCATCAGGGATCTCCAGCGAGTGGTGGGCAATCCATTCAGTGTAATTCAGCGCACTTTGATTAATAATCCTGACCAAGACAAAACATTATTGCCATACAGGGATAATCAATGATCAATCGCTGGGAAGGCATCGATGAATTCGTGGCCGTGGCCGAGCTTGGCCAGTTCACCGCCGCGGCGGAGCGCCTGGGCGTATCGTCCTCGCATGTCAGCCGCCAAATCGCTCGCCTCGAAGAACGCTTGCAGACCCGCTTGCTCTACCGCAGCACCCGCCGGGTAACCTTGAGCGAGGCCGGGCAGACTTTCCTGCAGCACTGCCAGCGCTTGCAGGATGGCCACGAGGAGGCCCTGCGGGCGATGGGCGATCTTGCCAGCGAGCCAAAGGGGCTGTTGCGCATGACCTGCGCCGTGGCCTATGGCGAGCGTTTCATCGTGCCACTGGTGACGCGCTTCATGACCCAGTACCCGCAGCTGCGGGTGGAGGTCGAGTTGAGCAATCGCACCCTGGACTTGCTCCACGAGGGCATGGACCTGGCGATCCGCCTGGGCCGCCTGCAGGACTCACGTCTGGTCGCCACACGCCTGGCACCACGACAGATGTACCTGTGCGCCTCGCCGGCTTATCTGGAGCGTTACGGCCGGCCGCACAGCCTATCGGAACTGGCTCGGCACAACTGCCTGATTGGCAGCAGTGATGTCTGGGCGCTGAAACAGGAAGGTCGTGAACTGAGCCAGCGGGTGCAGGGCAACTGGCGCTGCAACAGTGGTCAGGCAGTGCTGGATGCCGCACTGCAGGGGATTGGATTGTGTCAGTTGCCGGACTACTACGTGCAGGAGCATTTGCGTAGCGGCGCTCTGGTATCGCTGCTCGAAGCGCATCAGCCGCCCAATACCGCGGTGTGGGCGCTGTATCCGCAGCAACGGCATCTCTCGCCCAAGGTCAGAAGGCTGGTGGATTACTTGAAGGCGGAGCTTGGACAGTTGCCAGAATACGCAGGCAGTGCCTGAGGTGTCAGGCGCGTGCCGACCAACGCTGGCGTAACCACTCCAGATCTTCGGGGCGGGTAACCTTGATGTTGTCGCTGCGCCCTTCCACTAGGCGCGGGGCCAATCCCGACCACTCCATCGCCGACGCCTCGTCGGTCACCGTCACATCGGATACCAGGCATTCGGCCAGTGCCCGGTGCAGGGCACCGAGGCGGAACATCTGCGGCGTGAAGGCTTGCCAGATGGTGCTGCGGTCAACCGTAGCGCTGACCCGGCCATTGCTGTCGGCGCGCTTGAGGGTGTCGCGGGCCGGCACTGCAAGCAAGCCGCCCACCGCATCGTCAGCCAGTTCCGCCAGCAACCGGTCGAGGTCACTGCGAGCCAGGTTCGGCCGTGCGGCGTCGTGTACCAGCACCCAGTCGCCATCTGCCGCGCCTTGAGCATGCAGCAACAACAAGGCATTGAGCACGGAGTCGGCCCGCTCGCGCCCGCCGGCAGCACGCTGGATACGCGCATCGTTGGCGCAGGCCAGGCCTGGCCAGTACGGATCGTCGGCAGCAATGCTGACCACCACCCCTTTGAGCGAGGGATGGCCTAGAAAACAGTCGAGGCTGTGCTCGATAATAGTCCGCCCGCCCAACTGCAGGTACTGCTTGGGACGGTCGGCAGCCATTCGCGCACCGACCCCGGCAGCGGGGATCACGGCCCAGAAGGCCGGCAGTGGCGAGGTCATTTCTGTGGCAACTGGAAGAGGGTTTCGCCCTCTTTGACCATGCCCAATTCGTGACGGGCCCGTTCCTCGACGGTCTCCATACCTTTCTTCAACTCCATGACTTCCGCGTCGAGCACGCGATTACGCTCCAGCAGCCGTTCGTTCTCGGCGTGCTGTTCGTCGATCTGCTGCTTGAGCTCGGTCACTTGCGCCAGGCTGCCACTGCCCACCCAAAGGCGGTACTGCAGGCCACCCAGCAACAGGAGCAAGATGAGAAACAACCAATAAGGACTGCGCATCAAAGTATCCAGGATTAAAAGGCCGCCGCTGCGGGGCTTCCGATAGCACGAAGCCTGGCCGAGGCCAGGCTTCGTTGACAGAAACCCGTAGGAGGTGTCTGAAAGCTCAGTAAGAACGCTCAGACAGCCTCGGCAGCTGCCTTTTTACCATCTCTTGCTTAGCCGCGAAACTCGTCGCGACCACGGTACACCGCCTTGGCGCCCAGTTGCTCTTCGATGCGCAGCAGCTGGTTGTACTTGGAGACGCGGTCGGAACGGCACAGCGAGCCGGTCTTGATCTGGCCAGCGGCAGTGCCGACAGCCAGGTCAGCGATGGTCGAGTCTTCGGTTTCGCCGGAGCGATGCGAAATCACTGCGGTGTAGCCGGCAGCCTTGGCCATCTGGATGGCTTCGAGGGTTTCGGTCAGCGAGCCGATCTGGTTGAACTTGATCAGGATCGAGTTACCGATGCTCTTGTCGATGCCTTCCTTGAGGATCTTGGTGTTGGTGACGAACAGGTCATCGCCAACCAGCTGGATCTTCTCGCCGATCTTGTCGGTGAGGATCTTCCAGCCAGCCCAGTCGGACTCGTCCAGACCGTCTTCGATGGAGATGATCGGGAAGCGCTCGGTCAGGCCTTTGAGGTACTCGGCAAAGCCTTCGGAGTCGAACGACTTGCCTTCACCGGACAAGTTGTACTTGCCGTCTTCGTAGAATTCGCTGGCAGCGCAGTCCAGGGCCAGGGTGACATCGGTGCCCAGCTTGTAGCCAGCGTTGGCAACGGCTTCGGCGATGGCTGCCAGAGCGTCTTCGTTGGAGGCCAGGTTTGGTGCGAAACCACCTTCGTCACCGACTGCGGTGTTCAGGCCACGGGCCTTGAGCACTGCTTTGAGGTGATGGAAGATTTCGGTGCCCATGCGCAGGCCGTCGGAGAAGGTCTTGGCGCCAACCGGCTGGACCATGAACTCTTGAATGTCGACGTTGTTGTCGGCGTGCTCGCCGCCGTTGATGATGTTCATCATCGGTACCGGCATCGAATACTGGCCTGGAGTGCCATTGAGGTTGGCAATGTGCGCGTACAGCGGCAGGTCCTGGTCCTGTGCGGCGGCTTTGGCAGCTGCCAGCGACACGGCGAGGATAGCGTTGGCGCCCAGCTTGGCCTTGTTCTCGGTACCGTCCAGTTCGATCATGGCGCGGTCGAGGGCTTTCTGGTCAACCGGGTCCTTGCCCAGCAGCAGGTCGCGGATCGGGCCGTTGATGTTGGCAACGGCTTTGAGTACGCCCTTGCCCATGTAACGGCTCTTGTCGCCATCACGCAGCTCCAGCGCTTCGCGCGAGCCGGTGGAAGCACCGGACGGCGCGCACGCGCTGCCGATGATGCCGTTGTCGAGCAGTACATCGGCTTCCACGGTGGGGTTGCCACGCGAATCGAGAACTTCACGACCTTTGATGTCGACGATCTTTGCCATTGTTGTAAGCACTCCAGAATTGACGAAAACAACGCAGCTTAGGGAATTCGAGCCTTTCACCAGGCGAATACGCAGAGGGCAGGCCTGGCGAAGGGGAGCCCCTGACCCGAGGGTCAGGGGTAGAACGGGCGGTACTTTACCCGAGAAATGAGTGTTACGCGGTTTCTACCGTCGGAAAACTTTTCACCAGGTCGTCCAATTGCTTGAGCTGGGCCAGGAATGGCTCCAGTTTGTCCAGGCGCAGCGCGCATGGACCATCGCACTTGGCGTTGTCCGGGTCCGGGTGTGCTTCCAGGAACAACCCGGCCAGACCCTGGCTCATGCCAGCCTTGGCCAGGTCGGTGACCTGGCCGCGGCGGCCGCCGGCAGAGTCCGAGCGACCACCCGGCATCTGCAGGGCATGGGTCACGTCGAAGAACACCGGGTACTCGAACTGCTTCATCAGGCCAAAGCCGAGCATGTCCACAACCAGGTTGTTGTAGCCGAAGCTCGAGCCACGCTCGCACAGGATCAACTGATCGTTACCCGCCTCGACGCACTTGGCCAGGATGTGTTTCATCTCCTGAGGTGCAAGGAACTGGGCTTTCTTGATGTTGATCACTGCGCCGGTCTTGGCCATCGCCACGACCAGATCGGTCTGACGCGAGAGGAAGGCCGGCAACTGGATGATGTCGCAGACTTCGGCAACCGGTGCAGCCTGATACGGCTCGTGCACGTCGGTGATGACCGGCACGTTGAAGGTCTGTTTGATCTCTTCGAAGATCTTCAGCCCTGCTTCCATGCCCGGGCCGCGGTAGGAGCTGACCGAAGAGCGGTTGGCCTTGTCGAAACTGGCCTTGAACACGTAAGGGATACCGAGCTTTTCGGTAACCCGCACGTACTCTTCGCAAACCTTCATGGCCAGATCACGCGACTCAAGCACGTTCATGCCACCGAACAGAACGAACGGCTTGTCGTTGGCGATCTCGATGTTACCGACGCGAATGATCTTCTGGGTCATGGATCAGGCCTTGTTCTTCTGGACCAGTGCCGCCTTGACGAAGCCGCTGAACAGCGGATGACCGTCACGCGGGGTGGATGTGAACTCGGGGTGGAACTGGCAAGCAACGAACCACGGATGGTCCTTCGACTCGACCACTTCGACCAACGCGCCGTCACCGGAACGCCCGGAAATCTGCAGGCCAGCTTCAATCATCTGCGGCAGCAGGTTGTTGTTGACCTCGTAGCGGTGGCGGTGACGCTCGACGATCACGTCCTTGCCATAGCAATCGTGGACCTTGGAGTTGCCGATCAGCTGGCATTCCTGGGCGCCCAGACGCATGGTGCCGCCCAGATCGGAGGCTTCGGTACGGGTTTCGACGGAACCGGTGTTGTCGGCCCACTCGGTAATCAGACCCACCACCGGGTGCTCGCTGTTGCGGTCGAACTCGGTGGAGTTGGCGTCGGCCCAGCCCATTACGTTACGGGCGAACTCGATCACGGCAACCTGCATGCCCAGGCAGATACCCAGGTACGGCACCTTGTTCTCGCGAGCGAACTGGACCGCCTTGATCTTGCCTTCGACACCGCGCAGACCGAAGCCGCCCGGGACCAGAATGGCATCAGCACCTTCGAGCAGGCTGGTGCCCTGGTTCTCGATGTCTTCGGAGTCGATGTAACGCAGGTTGACCTTGGTGCGATTCTGGATACCGGCGTGGCTCATCGCTTCGATCAGCGACTTGTACGCATCCAGCAGCTCCATGTACTTGCCGACCATGGCGATGGTGACTTCATGCTCAGGGTTGAGCTTGGCGTCGACCACCTTGTCCCACTCGGACAGGTCAGCGCTGTCGCACTGCAGGCCAAAGCGCTCGGTGACGAAGTCGTCCAGACCCTGTGCATGCAGGATGCCCGGGATCTTGTAGATGGTGTCGGCGTCTTCCAGCGCGATCACCGCACGTTCTTCAACGTTGGTGAACTGGGCGATCTTGCGGCGCGACGAGTTGTCGATCGGGTGATCGGAGCGGCACACCAGCACGTCAGGCTGCAGGCCGATCGAGCGCAGTTCCTTGACCGAGTGCTGAGTCGGCTTGGTCTTGGTCTCGCCAGCAGTGGCGATGTACGGCACCAGCGTCAGGTGCATCAGCATCGCGCGCTTGGCGCCGACTTCGAAGCGCAACTGGCGGATCGCCTCGAGGAACGGTTGCGACTCGATGTCGCCGACCGTGCCGCCGATTTCGACCAAGGCAACGTCAGCGTCGCCAGCACCCTTGATGATGCGGCGCTTGATTTCGTCGGTGATGTGCGGGATGACCTGAATGGTCGCGCCCAGGTAATCACCACGGCGCTCTTTGCGCAGCACGTGCTCGTAGACACGGCCAGTGGTGAAGTTGTTGTTCTGGGTCATCGTGGTGCGGATGAACCGCTCATAGTGGCCCAGGTCAAGGTCGGTCTCGGCGCCGTCATGGGTGACGAACACCTCACCATGCTGGAACGGGCTCATGGTGCCTGGATCGACGTTGATGTACGGATCCAGTTTGAGCATGGTGACCTTAAGCCCCCGCGCTTCCAGGATGGCCGCCAGGGAAGCCGAGGCAATGCCTTTCCCCAATGAAGAAACAACACCGCCCGTGACGAATATGTAGCGCGTCATGAAAAACCCTAGAAGTCTGCGTTAAAGCGGCTAGCGCCGCCGGAGAAAGCGAAGGAAGGCCGAAGCCCCCGATCACCTGCGTCAATCACAGTGCATCTCGAAAAACTGCCGCGTCTGTACAGACCAGGTGCATACCCGGCATGGAGCTCGCTCGTCATTTTAGGAAATCAGCCCAGCAAAAAACTGCTTGGTAATCGGCAACTGCTGTGTTTTCGATGAAGCCACAGAAGTTGTATCAAGAAGGGAGGGTAGTCTACCGGAATCTAATCCTCAGCTCAAACCTTGCGCGTTGCTCGGCATCCGCCACTCCAAGGTACAGTCGCCCTGGGCCAGTTGCGGCAGGTTGGCCACTGCCAGCAGGCGCTCGCCCTGCCACAGCAGCGGCAGCCTTGGCCGAATGAAGTGTGGCACCTGATGTTCGTTGAGCAAGCGCTTGAGGTCGCGGTGGCCGCGGCCGGGTAGCGCCAGCCGTTCGCCGCCCTGACGATAGGCAATCCGCAGCGCTGCCTGCGGCAACGTACCGCACAGGCGTACGCGGCCGTTGCCCGGCAACTCTAGCGGCCGGCCATGATCCGGCCAGGCAAGCTCGCCTGAAGGGGCGGCCAGCCAATCGCCGCTGAGCCACCAGATGCGGCCGTGGCTGCGTTGCAACTGACCGTCGGCCAGGCGCCAGATGGGTTGCGCGTCATCGGCGGCGTCGCGCAACGCTTCCCAACCGACCCAATGGCGGCTATCCGGCAACCGCGTGCGAGTGCTTAACCAGTACTGCAAAGCATTGCGCTGACGGGCGGGCGAGAGTGCCTTGAGCGCTTCCAGAGCGAGTGAGTCCAGCCCAGGCCATGCGCTCGGAGCGCCCTGCCCTGCCAGCGCCAGGTCGTCAGCGGCGAGTTCGTTGAGCAGGCTCAGCGCCTCGCCCAGATGATCGGCACTGCGCGCCAGGCTCTGGCTGGCTTGCGGCCAGCGCTGGTGCAGCAGCGGCAAAGCCTCGCCGCGCAGAAAATTACGGGCGTAGTGGGTGTCGGCATTGCTCGGGTCTTCTATCCAGCGCAGTTGGGACTGCTCGGCATAGCTGTGCAATTGTTGCCGCGACAGGGCCAGCAATGGCCTGACCAACTGCCCCTGGCCAAGCGGCCTGGCTGCTGGCATTGCCGCCAGGCCACGCAAGCCGGCGCCGCGCAATAGCCTGAACAGCAGGGTTTCAGCCTGATCGTCGCGGTGCTGGCCGGTGAACAGGACTTCACCGGGGCGCAGAATGTCGGCAAAGGCGTGATAGCGAGCATTGCGCGCGGCTTGCTCGAGGCTGGCGCCGGGCGCGACCGTGACGTGGATGACCTGCAGTTCGATGGCGAGCTTGTCGCACAGGGATTGGCAATGGGCTGGCCAGCTGTCGGCGGCGGCTTGCAGGCCGTGGTGGATGTGGATGGCACGCAGGGGGGGCGCGTGGTGGTGGCGGGTGTAGTCAGCGAGAAGGTGCAGAAGGACGCTGGAGTCGAGGCCGCCGGAGAGGGCGACATACCACGCGGGAGCGTGCTGCCAGGGGGAAAGGCTGTGGGTGAGGTCGATCATGTGTGCCTCACTGAGAAGCTGGGGTCGCTGCGCGACCCCGACGGCATCAACTCAGATCAGAGACCGTAGCTCATCAGGCGGTCATAACGACGCTTGAGCAGCGTGTCATGGTCCAGCCCACTGAGCATATCCAGCTGCTGAATCAGCTCGCCACGAATGGTTTGCGAAACCTTGACTGGATCACGATGGGCGCCGCCCAGCGGCTCCTCGATCACTTGGTCGACGATATTCAGGCTCTTCAGGCGCTCGGCAGTGATACCCATCGCTTCGGCTGCATCGGCAGCCTTGTCGGCGGTTTTCCACAGGATCGAAGCGCAACCTTCCGGCGAGATCACCGCATAGGTGGAGTACTGCAGCATGTTCAACTGGTCACAGACACCAATGGCCAGCGCACCGCCCGAACCACCTTCGCCAATCACGGTGGCGATAATCGGAGTTTTCAGCCGCGCCATGACACGCAGGTTCCAGGCAATAGCCTCGCTCTGGTTGCGCTCTTCGGCGTCGATGCCTGGGTAGGCACCCGGAGTATCGATGAAGGTCAGGATCGGCATCTTGAAGCGCTCAGCCATTTCCATCAGGCGGCAGGCCTTGCGGTAGCCTTCCGGACGCGGCATACCGAAGTTGCGACGCACCTTCTCGCGCACTTCGCGGCCTTTCTGGTGACCGATGACCATCACCGGCTTGCCGTCCAGACGCGCAGTACCACCAACAATGGCAGCGTCGTCGGAGAAGTGGCGGTCGCCGTGCAGCTCTTCGAACTCGGTGAAGATGTGCTGCAGGTAGTCCAGTGTGTACGGCCGGCGCGGGTGACGTGCCAGGCGCGCAATCTGCCAGCTGGTCAGATTGCTGAAGATGCTTTCGGTGAGGGTGCTGCTCTTGTCTTGCAGACGGGCAATCTCATCGCTGATGTTCAGCGAGTTGTCATTGCCAACCAGACGCAGCTCTTCAATCTTGGCTTGCAGGTCGGCAATCGGCTGTTCGAAATCGAGGAAATTCGGGTTCATAGGCATCCGTCTTGGGTCTACGGCCAGGCGGCCGGCCGGTTGATCCGTTTGGCGCCCTACCTTAAAGGATCAGGCGCATTCAGGTCGAGATTAAAAATTCATCGCATTAGCGGTATTGCAGGAAGACGTTCTCACGCCCGAACTGGTCACGCAGGGCTTGAATCAGCCCGTCCGCCGGGTCGATCGCCCAGTCATTACCAAACTGCAGCATGGCCTTGGCGTCGCTACCGGTGTATTCAAGGGTGATCGGGCAACCGCCACGATGGCGGGTGATCAGTTCACCCAGCCAGCGCAGGCGGTCACCTTTGAGTGCATCATGGGCGACCTTCAGGCGCAGGCTCTCGGCCAGCCGCGTGCGCGCGTCTTCCATGGTCATCACCTGCTTGACGCGCAGGCGCAGACCGCCAGAGAAATCATCGTTACTGACCTCGCCCTCGACCACGACCATGGCATCGTTCTGCAACAGTGCCTGGGCGGCCATGAACGAGTCTGCGAACAGCGAGGCTTCGATGCGTCCGGAGCGGTCATCGAGGGTGACGAAGCCCATCTTGTCACCCTTCTTGTTCTTCATCACGCGCAAGGCAATGATCATCCCGGCCACCGTCTGCACTTCGCGCGACGGTTTCAGGTCGATGATCCGCTGGCGGGCGAAGCGGCGAATTTCGCCTTCGTACTCGTCGATCGGGTGGCCGGTCAGGTACAGCCCCAGCGTGTCCTTTTCCCCTTTCAAGCGCTCTTTGAGGGTCAGCTCGCGCGCCTTGCGGTGGTTGGCATAAACGTCGACATCGGCTTCGACGAACAGCCCGCCAAACAGGTCGATGTGGCCGCTATCGGCGGTCCGCGCGGTCTGCTCGGCCGACTTCACCGCCTCTTCGAGCGCCGACATCAGCGCTGCCCGGTTGCGGTCGATGTTGGCCTGGTAGGCCTTGATCTCGTCGTGGAAGTGCGGCCCGAGGCGATCCAGCGCACCGCTGCGGATCAGTGCATCGAGAGTACGCTTGTTGACCCGCTTGAGGTCGATGCGCTCACAGAAATCGAACAGATCCTTGAACGGCCCGCCGGCACTGCGCGCCTCGACAATGGCCTCCACCGGCCCTTCACCTACACCCTTGATCGCGCCCAGGCCATAAATGATGCGTCCATCGTCGTCGACTGTGAACTTGAACTCGGAGGCGTTCACATCCGGGGCGTCAAGGCGCAGTTTCATGGTGCGCACTTCTTCGATCAGCACCACCACCTTGTCGGTGTTGTGCATATCCGCAGAAAGTACGGCCGCCATGAACGGCGCCGGGTAGTGCGTCTTGAGCCAAGCGGTCTGATAAGAAACCAGGCCGTAGGCGGCCGAGTGCGACTTGTTGAAGCCGTAGCCGGCGAATTTTTCTACCAGATCGAAGATGTTACCGGCCAGATCCGCACTGATGCCGTTGTTGGCACAACCCTCGATGAAGCCGCCACGCTGCTTGGCCATCTCTTCGGGCTTTTTCTTACCCATCGCCCGACGCAGCATGTCAGCGCCGCCGAGGGTGTAGCCGGCCATGACCTGCGCGATCTGCATCACCTGTTCCTGATAAAGGATGATGCCGTAGGTCGGTGCCAATACAGGCTGCAGGCCTTCGTACTGGTAGTCCGGGTGTGGGTAGGCCAGCTCGGCGCGACCGTGTTTACGGTTGATGAAGTCATCAACCATGCCCGACTGCAGTGGGCCTGGGCGGAACAACGCCACCAATGCGATAAGGTCTTCCAGGCAGTCGGGCTTGAGCTTCTTGATCAGCTCTTTCATGCCGCGCGACTCGAGCTGGAATACCGCAGTGGTCTCGGCCTTTTGTAGCAGCTCGTAGGTTTTCTTGTCGTCCAGCGGGATGAAGTCGATGTTCAGATCGGGCAAGCCTTCCTTGGCCTGCTCGCGGTTGATCGTCTCCATCGCCCACTTGATGATGGTCAGGGTGCGCAGGCCGAGGAAGTCGAACTTGACCAGCCCCGCCGCCTCGACGTCGTCCTTGTCGAACTGGGTTACCAGGCCGCCGCCCTCTTCGTCACAGGCGATCGGCGAAAAGTCGGTGAGCTTGGTCGGTGCGATAACCACACCACCCGCGTGCTTGCCGGTACCGCGGCAGACGCCCTCGAGCTTGAGGGCCATGTCCCAGATCTCGCGGCCATCCTCGTCGCTCTTGAGGAAGTCGCGCAGCACCTCCTCCTGCTCGTAGGCCTTTTCCAGGGTCATGCCGACTTCGAACGGGATCATCTTCGACAGACGATCAGCCAGCCCGTAGGACTTGCCCTGCACCCGCGCCACATCGCGCACCACCGCTTTCGCAGCCATGGTGCCAAAGGTGATGATCTGGCTTACCGCGTTACGCCCGTAGGCGTCGGCGACGTACTCGATGACTCGGTCGCGGCCATCCATGCAGAAGTCGACGTCGAAGTCGGGCATCGATACCCGCTCAGGGTTGAGGAAGCGCTCGAACAGCAGGTCGTAGGCCAGCGGGTCTAGGTCGGTGATCTTCAACACGTAGGCGACCAGCGAACCGGCACCCGAACCCCGGCCAGGGCCGACCGGTACACCGTTGTTCTTGGCCCACTTGATGAAGTCCATAACGATCAGGAAGTAACCGGGGAAGCCCATTTGGATGATGATATCCAGCTCGAACTTGAGCCGGTCCAGATAGACCTGACGCTTGGCCTCGTAGTCCTCGGTAGTGTCCTTGGGCAGGATCACCGTCAGCCGTTCTTCCAGGCCCTCGTGGGAAACGTGGCGCAAGTAGTCATCGATGCCCATGCCATTGGGCGTCGGGAAGTCGGGCAGGAAGTGCTTGCCCAGTTGCACCTCGATGTTGCAGCGCTTGGCGATTTCCACCGTATTGGCCACGGCGTCGGGCAGGTCGCTGAACAGCTCGACCATCTCTTCCTGGCTTTTCAGGTATTGCTGATCGCTGTACAGGCGCGGTCGGCGCGGGTCGTCGAGGGTCCAGCCCTCACCGATGCAGACGCGGGTTTCGTGGGCGTCAAAATCAGTCTGTTTGATGAAGCGCACATCGTTGGTCGCGACCAGCGGCGCGCCAACCCGGTCAGCCAGGGCTACAGCGGCGTGCAGGTAGTCTTCATCACCAGGACGATTGGTGCGCTGCAGCTCGACGTAGAAGCGCCCGGGGAACATGCCCAGCCAGTCGCGCAGCAAGGCTTCGGCCTCTGCGCTGCGGCCGCTGAGCAGGGCCATGCCGATATCCCCTTCGCGGGCGGCAGACAGCGCGATCAAGCCTTCGCTGGCCGGGGCTATCCAGTCGCGCTGGATGACCACCAAGCCATTGCGCTGGCCGTCGACCCAGCCGCGCGAAATCAATTCGGTGAGGTTGCGATAACCCTTGGGGTTCATCGCCAGGAAGCAGATACGCGACAATGGCGCTTCCGGATCAGCCCCGGCCAGCCACAAATCGGCGCCGCAAATCGGCTTGATGCCGCTGCCCATCGCGCTCTTGTAGAACTTCACCAACGAGCACATGTTGCTCTGGTCGGTAATCGCCACTGCCGGCATGTTCAGTCCGGCCAAGGCCTTGGCCAGCGGCTTGATCCGCACCAGGCCATCGACCAGGGAGAATTCGGAGTGCACACGAAGGTGAACGAAAGAAACCGACATGTAAGGGGGCCTATAGCAGAGCAGCGGACAAGCGCGGGATTGTACCGCAAATGTGAACGGCTGCGCTGCCACGTGACGGCCTGCAGGGTCGCAGCGCGACCCGCGCAGGCGATCAGATCAGTGAGGTAGGCACGCCCGCGCGCGCTTCCCAGGCCACCCGCACCGGCGCGAAGGAGCGCCTGTGGATCGGCGTAGGCCCAAGCCGGGCAAGTGCCTCAAGGTGCACGGGGGTCGGATAGCCTTTGTGACTACCCATACCGTAGCCGGGGTAGATCAACTCGAAGGCGCTCATCTCGCGGTCGCGGGTGACCTTGGCCAGGATCGACGCGGCAGCGATCGCAGGCACCTTGGCGTCGCCCTGCACCACTGGGGCGGATGGCACAGCCAGCACCGGGCAGCGATTGCCATCGATCAAGGCAAGCTTGGGCGTGATGCTCAAGCCCTCGACCGCGCGCTGCATGGCCAGCATGGTGGCATGGAGAATGTTCAGCCGGTCGATTTCATCAACCTCAGCCCGCGCAATGCAAAAGCTCAGGGCTTTTTCGCAGATTTCGTCGAACAACGCTTCGCGCCTGGCTTCGGTGAGCTTCTTGGAGTCGTTCAAGCCGAGGATCGGCCGCCGTGGATCGAGGATCACCGCTGCCGTAACCACCGCACCGCAGAGTGGCCCGCGGCCAACTTCGTCGACGCCTGCAACGAGTTCTTCGACCAGGTTGAAATCCAGTCCCAGCTGCATCTAGCGTCGCTCCAACAAGGCCAGCACTGCGTCCGCCGCCTGGTTCGAGGCGTCACGGCGGAGGGTGCGGTGAATCTGATCAAAGCTGTCAGTCTGATGCCGACCATCGGCAAGTAACGGTGCCAGGGTCTGCGCCAGGGCCTCGCTGGTGGCGGCGTCCTGCAGCAGTTCCGGCACCAACATGCGCTGCGCCAACAGATTGGGCAGCGACACATAGGGGCTTTTGACCATGCGTTTGAGAATCCAGTAGGTCAGCGGCGCCAGGCGATAGGCGACAACCATTGGCCGCTTGTACAGCATCGCTTCCAGCGTAGCGGTACCCGACGCAATCAGCACTGCATCGCAGGCGGCCAGTGCCTGATGTGACTGACCATCAAGCAGAGTCAGCGGCAGGTCGCGACCTGCCAGCATCTGCTCGATCTGCTCACGGCGGGTCTGGTTGGCGCAGGGCAAGACAAACCGCACACCCGGGATCAACTGCTGCAAACGCTCGGCGGCCTCCAGGAACAGCGCACCCAGCCGGCCGACTTCGCCGCCGCGGCTGCCGGGCATCAATGCCACCAGCGGCCCGGCGGGCAGGCCCAGCTCGGCACGAGCGGCTTGACGGTCAGCCTCCAGCGGAATCGTATCGGCCAGCGGATGGCCGACAAAGCGCACCGGTACACCCTGCTCTTCATAGAAGCGCGCCTCGAATGGCAGCAGGGTCAGCATCAGGTCGCAGCCTTCGCGGATCTTCAGCACCCGCTTCTGCCGCCAGGCCCAGACCGACGGGCTGACGTAGTGCACGGTCTTGATGCCGTGCTGGCGCAGTTTCAGTTCAATATTGAGGGTGAAGTCGGGTGCATCGATGCCGATGAACACATCGGGCTTCGCGTCAAGCAGGGTCTCGATCAGCAGTTTGCGTCGCTTGAGCAGCTCACGCAGACGCCCGAGCACCTCAACCAGACCCATCACTGCCAGGCGCTCCATGGGGAAGTAGGACTGCATGCCCTCGGCCTCCATCAACGGGCCGCCGACACCGATAAAGCGCACACCAGGATGGCGCGCCTTGAGTGCGCGCATCAAACCGGAGCCAAGGATATCGCCGCTGGCCTCACCTGCGACCAACGCTACACAAAGCTCACTCATATCAGCGGGTGATGCCGCGAGCGGAGCTCTGGATGGAGGCACGGAACAGCTCGACCTCAGGGTGCAATGCAGCCAACTCCTGCAACTCGTTGATAGCCTCGTCAGCCGTCAAGCCCTGGCGATAGACCATTTTGTAGGCCTTGCGCAGCGCGAGGATGACTTCATCGCTGAATCCACGCCGACGCATGCCTTCGAAGTTCATGCTGCGGGCTTCGGCCGGGCTGCCAAATACAGTGACGAACGCGGGTACGTCCTTGCCGATCGCGGTGCCCATGCCGGAAAACGCGTGAGCGCCGATGTGGCAGTACTGATGAACCAGGGTGTAACCAGACAGAATTGCCCAGTCGCCCACATGCACATGGCCAGCCAGCGCTGTGTTGTTGACCAGAATGCAATTGTTGCCGATCACACTGTCATGGCCGATGTGGGCATAGGCCATGATCAAATTGTGATCGCCGAGGGTGGTTTCAGCACGGTCCTGAACGGTTCCGCGGTGAATGGTCACGCCTTCGCGGATCACGTTGTGGTCGCCGATCACCAGACGCGTCGCTTCACCCTTGTACTTGAGGTCAGGGGTGTCTTCGCCAATCGAGGAAAACTGGTAGATACGGTTGTTCTTGCCGATCCGGGTCGGCCCTTTGAGTACCACATGTGGGCCGATTACTGTGCCCTCCCCGATTTCGACATCGGGACCAATGATCGACCAGGGGCCCACCTCGACACCGTCCGCCAGCCTGGCAGAAGGATCGACGATAGCCCGCGGATCAATTGAATTCATAGGGAGCGTTCCGCACAGGTAATCTGCGCCGAGCATACCGGCTTGCCGTCAACCAGGGCACGGCACTCAAACTTCCAGATCATGCTCTTGCGGCTGAGGAACTTGGCTTCCAGGACCAACTGGTCGCCTGGCAACACTGGCTGACGGAAGCGTAGCTTGTCGGAGCCAACGAAGTAGTACAGCGTGCCGTCTGCCGGCTTGGCATCGAGCATCTTGAACCCGAGAATCCCGGCTGCCTGGGCCATGGCTTCGATGATCAGCACGCCTGGCATGATCGGGTGGGCCGGGAAGTGGCCATTGAAGAACGGCTCGTTGATGCTGACATTCTTGTAGGCACGAATGCTCTGGGCCTCGAAGTCCAGCTCCGTGACCCGGTCCACCAGCAGGAACGGGTAACGGTGAGGCAGGTATTCGCGAATCTCGTTGATGTCCATCATTTCGGGGGGAAGCCTGTAGTAAGAATAGGGAGCGCAGGTGCTGACCACACGCTCCTTTAGCAATCCAATAGAGGAGCCAGCTAGCAACGGATCACTCTTGGCTCAGGAAATGGTATCAGCCTTCTGATGTCGGCTGGCCACCTGAGGTCACGGTCTCGAAGCGTTTTTCCATCTGCTGCAGGCGTTTGGCCATATCGTCGAGCTGGCGAATCCGCGCCGCACTCTTGCGCCAATCACCCAGCGGCTGCATGGCCGTGCCGGAAGAATAGGCACCCGGCTCGGTGATCGAACGGGTAACCATGGTCATGCCGGAGACGAACACGTTGTCGCAGACATCGATATGGCCAACCATGCCGACACCGCCAGCAATGGTGCAATGCTTGCCAATGCGGGTACTGCCAGAGATGCCGACACACGCGGCCATAGCCGTGTGATCGCCAATCTGCACGTTGTGCGCGATCTGGATCTGGTTGTCGAGCTTGACCCCGTTGCCGATCTGGGTATCCGCCAATGCACCGCGGTCTACCGCAGTATTGACGCCGATCTCGACATCATCACCGATGCTCACACCGCCGATCTGGGCAATCTTGCGCCAGACGCCCTTCTCATTGGCAAAGCCGAAGCCCTCGCCGCCGATCACCGCACCGGACTGAATCGTCACCCGCGCACCAATGGTCACGTCGTGATACAGCGTGACCCGCGGGGCCAGCCAGCCGCCTTCGCCAATCACACAGCGCGCACCAATGAAGCAGTGCGCACCCACGGTGACATTGGCAGCGATGCGCGCACCGCTCTCGATCACCGCAAACGGCCCAATGCTGGCACTGGCATCGACCTGAGCGTCATCAGCAACCACGGCGCTGGGGTGAATCCCCGCTACAGCCTTGGGCTTTGGGTCGAACAGGTGAGAGATGCGCGCGTAAGCCAGATACGGGTCGGCGACGATCACGGCGTTGCCGGCGAAGCCTTCGGCGTCTGCTGCCTTGAGCAGAACCGCAGAAGCCTGAGAATTGTCCAGGTACTTGCGGTACTGCGGGTTGGCGAGAAAGCTCAATTGCCCGGGACCGGCCTCCTGCAAGGTGGCCAGCCCGGTAATCTGCAGCGCCTCGGGCCCCTTGAGGGTAGCGCCGAGCGCCTCGGCCAATTGGCCGAGCGTCATGGTCACGGTCATATCAACGGGCTTGGTTCATGCGCTCGATGACTTGGCGAGTGATGTCGTACTGCGGTTTGACATCGATCACTGCGCCGCGCTCGAGTACCAGGTCAAAGCCGCCTTTCTTGATCACTTCTTCAACAGCACCGTCTAGCTTCGGCTTGAGCTGCTTGAGCATGTCACGGTCGGCAACGGCCTTGGCTTCGTTGAGTTCCTTGGACTGGAACTGGAAGTCACGGGCTTTTTGCTTGAACTCGAGCTCAAGACGCTCACGCTCTTGCTGCTGCATCTTGTCGCCGCCTTTGAGCAGACGGTCCTGGATGCCTTTGGCGCTGCTTTCCAGGCCCTTGAGCTTGGTCAGTTGCGGGCCGAACTTCTTCTCGGCATCGACGGCGTAACGCTTGGCGGCGTCCGACTCGAGCAGTGCCATCTGATAGTTCAGCACAGCCACTTTCATTTCGGCGAAAGCGGGGGTGGCGACCAGCGCCGCAGCCACGAAGGCCAGTTGGGTCAACTTACGCACGATGCACTCCTGGAGAATCCGTTGTCGTTAAGCACGGGGCCGACCTTAGAAGGTCTGCCCCAGAGAGAATTGGAACACCTGGGTTTCGGCTTCTGCCGGCTTCTTGATCGGCATTGCCAAACTGAAGCTCAACGGGCCCAGCGCAGTGATCCAGGTTACGCCCAGGCCAACCGAACTGGCCATGTCCGAGAAGCCGACCTTGGTGCAATCAGGCTTGGAACCGCAGTTGGTGTCGAACACGTTACCCACGTCCCAGAACACGGAGGTGCGCAGCGAGCGCTGGTCCTTGACGAACGGCAGCGGGAACAGCAACTCGACACCACCCTGGACCAGCACGTTGCCACCGAAGGCCAACGGATCCTGATCGGGGTCAGCCGCGGTACCCGGACGGTTACCCTTGCTCGGCGTACTGCGCGGGCCGAGGGTGTTGTCCTTGAAGCCACGTACCGAGTTGAAACCACCGGCGTAGTAGTTCTCGTAGAACGGCAGACCAGAGGTACTGCCATAACCGTCACCGTAACCCAGCTCAGTGTGCAGACGCAGGGTGTAATCGTTGGACAGCGGCTTGAACAGCTGGCCACGGTAGTCCAGTTTGTAGAACGACAGGTCGCTGCCCGGCACGGTGCTTTCCAGGGTCAGGCTCTGGGAGTGACCACGGGTAGCCAGTACACCTTTGTTCAGGGTCGATTCGGACCAGCCGACAGACGCCTTGAAGTTGAGGAAGTTGTCGCCCTCTTTGTCGACGAAGTCGAAGATCTCGTCAACGGTGTAGCGACCGGTCTTCAGCTTGTCCTGCTGCACGCTCAGGCCGTAGGTCAGACGCGATGTCTCGCTGATCGGGTAACCGACGCTGACACCGGCACCCAGGCTGTCTACTGCATAGCTGGCCACGTCGACGTCGAGGTCGTCGTAGTCGGTGCTGCGGTAGAAGGCGTTGTAGCCCAGGCTGACGCCATCGGCCGTCCAGTAGGGGTCAACGAAGCCAAAGTTGTAGCGGGTCTGGTATTCGCTGCGGGTCAAACCGATCGAAACCTTGTTACCGGTACCGAGGAAGTTGGTCTGGCTGATCGAACCACCGAGGATCAAACCGGCGCTCTGGGCGAAGCCGACGCTGGCGGTGATCGAACCGGAGGCCTGCTCTTCAACGCTGTAGTTGACGTCGACCTGGTCATCGGTACCCGGCACAGGCGGGGTCTCGACGTTGACTTCCTTGAAGAAGCCCAGACGCTCAAGGCGAGTCTTGGACTGGTCGATCAGGTAGGTCGAAGCCCAGCCGCCTTCCATCTGACGCATTTCGCGACGCAGCACTTCATCTTCGGTCTTGGTGTTGCCGCGGTAGTTGATGCGGTTGACGTAGGCACGCTTGCCCGGGTCGACCACGAACATGATGTCGACGGTGTGGTCTTCATCGTGCGCCTGCGGCACGCCGTTGACGTTGGCGAAGGTATAGCCTTCGTTACCCAGACGACGGGTGATCAGGTCAGACGTGGTGGTCATCACCTTGCGCGAGAAGACCTGGCCTGGCTGCACCAGCAGCAGCGACTGGACCTGGTCTTCCGGAACCTTGAGGTCACCGGACAGCTTCACGTCACGAACGGTGTACTTCTCACCTTCGTTGATGTTGACGGTGATGTAGACGTGCTTCTTGTCCGGGGTGATCGACACCTGGGTAGAAGCGATGTCCATGTTGATGTAGCCGCGGTCCAGGTAGTAGGAGCGCAGACGCTCGAGGTCACCGGAGAGTTTTTCGCGGGCATACTTGTCGTCGTTCTTGAAGAACGACAACCAGTTGGTGGTTTTCAGCTCGAACAGCTGGCCGAGTTCGTCATCATCGAACACGGTGTTGCCCACCACGTTGATGTGCTGGATCGCGGCAACCGTGCCTTCGTTGATGTTGATCTTCAGGCCAACCCGGTTACGCGGCTGTGGCACGACTTCAGCTTCGACCTCGGCCGAGTAGCGGCCCTGGGCCACGTACTGACGTTGCAGTTCGTTACGCACACCCTCGAGGGTGGCGCGCTGGAAGATCTCGCCTTCGGCCAGACCAGACTGCTTCAGACCTTTCATCAGGTCCTCAGTGCTGATCGCCTTGTTGCCTTCGATCTCGATGCTGGCTACCGACGGACGTTCGACCACATTGATGATCAAGACGTTGCCGTCGCGGCTCAGCTGGATATCCTGGAAGAAGCCAGTCTTGAACAGCGAGCGGGTGGAATCCACCAGGCGACGGTCGTCAGCCTGATCGCCCACGTTCAGAGGCAGTGCGCCGAACACGCTGCCGGCGGAAACCCGCTGCAGGCCGTTGACGCGGATATCGGAGATGGTGAAGGACTCAGCGTGAACTTCAGCGATCATCAGTGCGGAGAGGACCGCAGTTAGCAGCAGACGTTTCATGAAGTCCTTTTATTCCAACTGGCAATAAACAACCCGCCGCAAAAAGGCGGCAGGTTTGCAATTGAGCGAAGCTTTATAGTCGACCCAGATCGTTGATCAGGGCGAGCAACATCACCCCTATGACCAAACTTATACCGATCTGGACCCCCCAACCTTGCACCCGATCCGACAGCGGACGGCCGCGTGCCAACTCGATCAGGTAGAACAACAGATGCCCCCCATCCAGTACTGGAATGGGCAGCAGGTTCAGAACCCCCAGGCTTATGCTCAGGTAGGCCAGGAAATTCAGGAAATCCCCAACGCCCGACTGGGCTGAAGCGCCCGCCACTTTAGCAATGGTTATCGGTCCGCTCAAGTTTTTTACCGAGAGCTCGCCGAACAGCATTTTCTTCAACGACTCAAGGGTCAGAATGCTCATGTTCCAGGTCCGCGTCAGGCCTTCGCCCATCGCGGCCAGCGGCCCATAGCTGACTTCGCGCAGCATCGTCGCCGGCCATTCGCCACCTTTGACCCCTGCCCCGAGGTAACCACCGGAGGCCTGGCCTTCGCCTTTGCGCGCCAGGGTTACCGCGACATTCAGCACCGCAGCATCGCGCTCGATCCGCAGCTGCACCTTGGCCTCTGGGCGGGCACGCACGCTGTCGACCACTTGTTGCCAGTCGTTAAGGGCAATGTCATCCAGGCTCAGCAGCTTGTCACCGGTTTTCAGCCCCGCTGCCGCCGCCGGCCCGTTCGGGTCGATTTCGGCCAGTACCGGGGCAATCACCGGGCGCCACGGGCGCAGACCCAGCGACTGGATCGGATCGGGTTCATCCGCCCCGCGCAGCCACTGGTTCAAGTTGATCTCGTGTTGCTTCTCGGCAGTGCTGCCCTCGTCCAGCACACCCACGCGCAGGGTGCCGCTCTCGCCAAGGCGGCGCACCAGTTGCAGGTTGACCGCAGACCAGCCATTGGTCGCCTTGCCGTCCACCGAGACGATTTCCTGGCCAGCAGCGAGGCCGGCACTGGCGGCCAGGCTACCCGCCTCGACCGCACCGATGACCGGCCGTACCTGCTGGGTGCCAAGCATGGCCAGCAGCCAGAAGAACACGATTGCCAGGAGAAAGTTGGCGATCGGCCCAGCGGCGACAATGGCGATGCGCTGGCCGACCGGCTTGCGATTGAATGACTGCTCGATCAGCGCCGGCGGCACTTCGCCCTCGCGCTCGTCGAGCATCTTCACGTAACCGCCCAGCGGAATGGCCGCAACCACGAATTCCGTGCCATGCCGGTCGTGCCAGCGCAGCAGCGGGGTGCCGAAGCCTACCGAGAAACGCAGCACCTTGACCCCGCAACGGCGCGCAACCCAGAAATGACCAAATTCATGGAAGGTGACCAGCACGCCCAACGCAACCAGGGTACCGATGATCATGTAGAGCGCAGTCATATCCATCTCCGAAAGACGTTCAGGACAACCCTGGAGCGAGCACGCATCAGCGGCCGTTCCGCCGCAGCCATTCCCGGGACAGCTCCCGCGCGCGCTGGTCGGCAGCAAACACCGCATCCAGCGACGTCAGTGGCACAACTGGCTCCTGTTCGAGCACCTGCTCGATCATACCCGCGATCTCCGGGAAGCGGATACGCCGCTGCAAAAATGCCTCAACTGCCACTTCATTGGCCGCATTGAGTACCGCAGGTGCACTGTCGCCGGCTTCTGCCGCCTGACGCGCCAGGCGCAGGCAGGGGAAGCGTTGCGGGTCGGGCGCCTGGAAATCCAGCCGAGCAATGGCAAACAGGTCAAGCGGGGCAACGCCGGAGTCGATCCGCTCTGGCCAGGCCAGCGCATTGGCAATCGGCGTGCGCATGTCGGGATTACCCAACTGGGCGAGCACCGAACCATCGACGTAATCCACCAATGAGTGGATCACGCTTTGCGGATGCACCACGACTTCGACCTGAGCTGGCGCAGCATCGAACAGCCAGCACGCCTCGATCAGCTCGAGGCCCTTGTTCATCATGCTCGCCGAGTCGACCGAAATCTTGCGCCCCATCGACCAGTTGGGATGGGCACAGGCCTGCTCGGGCGTGACTGCTTCAAGCTGCGCCGATGGCGTTTCGCGGAACGGCCCGCCGGAGGCCGTCAGCAAGATGCGGCGCACGCCAACTGCACCCAGACCACGCGCATAATCGCCGGGCAAGCATTGGAAAATAGCATTGTGCTCGCTGTCGATCGGCAGCAACACCGCGCCACTGCGCCGCACTGCGTCCATGAACAACGCGCCGGACATAACCAGCGCTTCCTTGTTGGCGAGCAGGACCTTCTTGCCGGCCTCAACCGCCGCCAGGGTTGGACGCAAGCCAGCAGCACCGACGATCGCAGCCATTACCGCGTCGACTTCGCTGGCTGCAGCCACCTGACACAGGCCGGCCTCGCCTTCGAGCACCTCGGTAGCACTGCCCGCCGCCGCCAGATCCGCACGCAGGCGCAGCGCAGCGTCAGCGCTTGGTACCACAGCAAACGCTGGGCTATGGCGCAAACACAGCGCCAGCAGCTGCTCGACCTGGGAATAACCGCTGAGCGCAAATACCTGGTAGCGCTCTGGGTGACGGCCAATCACGTCAAGCGTGCTCAGACCAATCGAACCGGTAGCGCCAAGCACCGTGATCCGTTGCCTACGGCTCACATGACACCCCATTCAGCGGCCCACAGCAGCACGGCGAACATCGGGATGGCAGCGGTCAGGCTGTCAATGCGGTCAAGCACACCACCATGGCCAGGCAGCAGGTTGCTGCTGTCCTTGATGCCTTCGCGGCGCTTGAACATGCTTTCAGTGAGATCACCCACCACTGAAGCCATCACCACCACTACCGCACCCAGCAGCCCCAACAGCAGCTGGCCGATGCTCCAGTCACGCACCAGGCCTACGCCCAAGGCGATCAGCAGGCTGACGGCAAGGCCGCCATACACGCCTTCCCAGCTCTTGCCGGGGCTGACGTGAGGGGCCAGCTTGCGCTTGCCGAACGCGCGACCGGAAAAGTACGCACCGATGTCGGCAGACCACACCAGCACCATCACCGAGAGAATCAGGAAGTTGCCCAGCGGCCAGTGCTTGAGCAACACCAGGCCTTGCCAGGCCGGCAGCAGCACCAGCAAGCCGATCAGCAGGCGGCAGGCGGCACTCGACCACAGTTCGCTGCTGCGCGGGTAGGTCAGCACCAGCCAGGTCGCCAACCCCCACCAGATCACCGCTGCGCCGAGCACCCAAGGCGCCAGTTCGGGCAACAGGTACAGCAGCATCAACGCCGCAGCCACCACAGCGGCATAAGCGATGCGCATTGGTTGAGCCATCAAGCCGGCCAGACGCGCCCATTCCCAGGCGCCCAAGGTGACCACACAGCCGATGAACAGGGCGAAGTCGCCGCCCTGCAGAAGAAAGAATCCAGCCAGTGCAATCGGCAGCAGGATCAGCGCAGTAATGATGCGTTGTTTAAGCATTAAGCACGAGCTCCAGCCTCGACCTGCTCGCTGGTTTTCCCGAAGCGGCGTTGGCGCGAAGCGAAATCGGCCAGCGCGGTACGCATGGCCTCGTGTTTGAAGTCCGGCCAGAACAGGTCGGAGAAATACAGCTCGGCGTAGGCCAGCTGCCACAACAGGAAGTTACTGATGCGATGCTCGCCGCCGGTACGAATACACAAGTCAGGCAGCGGCAGGTCGCCCGTCGACAGACAGGCCTGCAACAACCCCGGAGTTATGTCGTCCGGGCGCAGATGCCCAGCCTGAACCTCACGGGCCAGCCGTTGCGCTGCCTGGGCGATATCCCACTGACCACCATAATTGGCAGCGACCTGCAGGATGAAGCGATTGCTGCCGGCGGTTGCCGCTTCGGCCTCGCGCATGGCGGCCTGCAGCTCCGGATGAAAGCGGCTGCGATCACCGATGATGCGCAGGCTGATGTTGTTGTCATTGAGGCGCCGGGCTTCGCGGCGCAAGGCCGTGAAAAACAACTCCATCAATGCGCCGACTTCATCGGCCGGGCGTTGCCAGTTTTCACTGGAGAAGGCGAACAGGGTCAGGACTTCGACACCCGCCTCGGCACATACTTCAATCACCGCGCGCACAGCATCCACGCCAGCTTTATGCCCGGCAACACCGGGCAGCAGACGCTTCTTCGCCCAGCGATTGTTGCCGTCCATGATGATCGCGACGTGACGCGGCACCCCTGACGGCGCCGCTTGCTTGGTCTTTTCCATGAAGAGAACCCTGGCCTCAGACGGCCATCAGGTCCTTTTCCTTCGCCTTCACGGCAGTCTCGATATCCGCGACGAACTTGTCGGTCAGCTTCTGGATGTCATCAGCCGCACGACGCTCTTCGTCTTCGCTGATTTCCTTTTCCTTGACCAGGTCCTTGAGCTGGCTGAGCGCATCACGACGGATGTTGCGCACGGCGACACGGCCATCTTCGGCAGCTTCACGGGCCTGCTTGGTGAAGCCCTTGCGGGTTTCTTCGGTAAGGGCTGGCATGGTGATCAGCAGCAGCTCGCCCAGGTTGGTCGGGTTCAGGTTGAGGCCTGCGCTACCGATAGCCTTGTCGACCGCGCTGAGCATGTTGCGCTCGAAAGCAACGACCTGCAGGGTGCGCGAATCCTTGACGGTGATGCTGGCCACTTGCTTGATCGGCGTATCCGCACCGTAGTACGGCACCATCACGCCTTCGAGAATGCTTGGGTGAGCAACACCGGTGCGGATGCGGCTGAACGCATGCTGGAGCGATTCCAGCGACTTGGTCATACGTTCCTGAGCATCTTTCTTGATTTCGTTGATCATGCTTGGCCTTCCTCGATCAAAGTACCTTCAGCGCCACCCACCACGATATTCAGCAGGGCGCCAGGCTTGTTCATGTTGAATACACGCAATGGCATCTTGTGGTCGCGACACAGACAGATTGCGGTCAGGTCCATCACACCCAGCTTGCGATCCAGAACCTCATCATAGGTGAGGCGATCGAACTTCTCGGCGTGCGGGTCCTTGAATGGATCGGCAGTGTACACACCGTCGACCTTGGTCGCCTTCAACACCACATCTGCATCGATTTCGATGCCGCGCAGGCAGGCTGCGGAGTCGGTGGTGAAGAACGGGTTGCCGGTACCGGCGGAGAAAATTACCACATCCCCGGAGTTGAGGTGGCGAATAGCTTTGCGACGATCGTAATGGTCGGTGACGCCGACCATGGAGATAGCCGACATGACCAGTGCCGGGATGTTCGAACGCTCGAGGGCGTCGCGCATGGCCAGGCCATTCATCACCGTGGCGAGCATGCCCATGTGGTCGCCGGTAACCCGATCCATGCCGGCGGCGCTGAGCGCTGCACCGCGGAACAGGTTGCCGCCGCCGATGACCAGGCCCACCTGGACACCGATGCCGACCAGCTGCCCCACTTCGAGGGCCATGCGGTCCAACACTTTCGGGTCGATCCCGAACTCTTCCGAGCCCATCAGGGCCTCGCCGCTAAGTTTGAGCAAAATGCGTTTATAGCGAGGTTGGCGACCACTCACCTGCTGAGCCATTGCGAGTCTCTCCTGCGGCGTTTTTAAGAAAATTCTGCGCGGGCTGGGTTACAGCCAGCTAACTGTAGCGTGGCGCTGCTTCAGCGCCAGCGGTACCAGGCCGGATAAACCTGGTGCCGGTTTGACAAAGAGGCTGCGCGCGTGAGCGGGCAGCCTCTTTGGGGCGACAGACGAGGCTGTCTTACTGCTTGGCAGCAGCCAGCTGGGCGGCAACTTCTTCAGCGAAGTTGTCGACCGGCTTCTCGATGCCTTCGCCTACTTTGAAGTAGGTGAAGGAAACGATTTCAGCACCGGCTTTCTTGGCCAGTTCGCCGACTTTGATCTCCGGGTTCATGACGAAAGCTTGCTCTTTCAGCGAGGCTTCAGCTTTGAACTTGGTGATACGACCGTTGATCATGTTCTCAACGATGTTTTCCGGCTTGCCGGCGATCTTGTCAGCGTTCAACTGCAGGAACACAGCCTTCTCGCGCTCGATGGCCTCGGCGGAGATTTCCGACGAATCGAGGAACTCAGGGTTCGACGCAGCAACGTGCATGGCGATTTCTTTGGCCAGCTGAACATCGCCGCCCTTCAGAACAACCGCAACACCGATCTTGTTGCCGTGCAGGTAGGCACCAACAACGTCACCCTCAACGCGCACCAGGCGACGGATGTTGACGTTCTCACCAACCTTGGCGACCAGTGCTTCACGCGCCGATTCGCGCGCAGCGATCAGCGGGGCAGCGTCGGTCAGCTTGTCGTTGAAAGCCTGTTCCACGCTTTCAGCAACGAAGTTTTTGAAGTCGTCTTGCAGAGCCAGGAAGTCGGTCTGCGAGTTCACTTCCAGCAGGACGGCGGACTTGTCGTCGGCCTTGATGGCGATAGCGCCTTCAGCGGCAACGTTGCCAGCCTTTTTGGCGGCCTTGATGGCGCCGGAGGCACGCATGTCGTCAATGGCTTTTTCGATATCGCCGTCAGCCTTTTCCAAGGCTTTCTTGCAATCCATCATGCCTTCGCCGGTACGCTCGCGCAGTTCTTTGACCAGCGCTGCAGTAATTGCTGCCATTTCAAAATCCTCTTGGAAAGTTTTTCAACCATTCCACCCGCTCGTCACGGGCGTTCAATTCTGCTAATCCACTGTCTTGTTGCCAGCAGGAGGTCATCATGCGGCGGTATTGCTGACAGGAGGATTTCAGGTGGCAAAAAGGGGGCCAAGCCCCCTTTTTGCGTGCCAAGTAGACGCCAGGCGTCAATTACTCAGCAGCTGGTGCCGCTGCTTCTTCAACATAGACTTCGGTGCCGCCAGCAACATGGTTGCGGCCGCGGATGATGGCGTCAGCCATCGAAGCCATGTACAGCTCGATTGCGCGGATGGCGTCATCGTTGCCTGGGATGATGTAATCAACACCTTCCGGGCTGCTGTTGGTATCGACAACGCCGATAACCGGGATGCCCAGCTTGTTGGCTTCGGTGATCGCGATGCGCTCGTGATCAACGTCGATGACGAACAGTGCGTCAGGCAGACCGCCCATGTCCTTGATACCACCCAGGCTGCGGTCCAGTTTCTCCAGATCGCGCGAACGCATCAGAGCTTCTTTCTTGGTCAGCTTGGCGAAGGTACCGTCTTCAGCCTGGACTTCAAGATCACGCAGACGCTTGATCGAAGCGCGGATGGTCTTGTAGTTGGTCAGCATGCCGCCCAACCAGCGGTGGTCGACGTATGGCGAACCACTGCGAGCAGCGTGCTCGGCGACCAGTTTGCCGGCGGAACGCTTGGTGCCGACGAACAGGATCTTGTTTTTGCCCTGGGCCAGGCGCTCGACGAACGACAGAGCGTCGTTGAACATCGGCAGGGTTTTTTCCAGGTTGATGATGTGAATCTTGTTACGCGCGCCGAAAATGTATTTACCCATTTTCGGGTTCCAGTAACGGGTCTGGTGACCGAAGTGCACACCGGCCTTCAGCATATCGCGCATATTGACTTGGGACATGATTGTTCCTTGATAAGTCGGGTTGGGCCTCCACGTATCCCAATGACCAACCCACGTCGCCGAAGCGGTCGGGGCACCCAGGTCATCGTGTCGACACGTGTGTGGGTTAAGGCAGTCGAGGTCGTCCCCGAAAGCGGCGCACTTTATACCACAGACTCGGCGCTGACGGAACTGCAATCCTGTCGCGTCCGTCAGTGCTTTTTGCAGCGGGCCCGCAATCGCGCCAAAATGCCTCATATAGAGAGCCGCCAGCGGGCCTTTCTGCCGACAGATGGGCGCCTCGCTCTGGTAGAATCTGGCCTTTCCCGTTTGTTCGCGCCCTGCACGGCGCCGTAGAGAGCCTGTCAATGACCGTTACCATCAAGACTGCAGAAGACATCGAAAAGATGCGCATCGCCGGCCGCCTGGCCGCTGAAGTGCTGGAGATGATCGAGCCACACGTCAAGCCCGGCGTTACCACCGAAGCGCTCGACCGCCTGTGCCACGACTACATCGTCAACATTCAGCAGGCCATCCCGGCCCCGCTCAACTACAAAGGCTACCCGAAGTCGATCTGCACCTCGATCAATCACGTGGTCTGCCATGGCATCCCCAACGACAAGCCGTTGAAGGATGGCGACACGCTGAACATCGACGTGACCGTGATCAAGGACGGTTACCACGGCGATACCAGCCGCATGTTCCATGTCGGCACCGTGCCGGTGTGGGCCGAGCGCCTGTCCCAGGTCACCCAGGAATGCATGTACAAGGCGATCGAGCTGGTCAAGCCGGGCTGCCGTCTGGGCGACATCGGCGAAGTGATCCAGAAGCACGCCGAGAAGAACGGTTTTTCGGTGGTGCGCGAGTTCTGCGGTCACGGCATTGGCAAGGTTTTCCATGAAGAACCGCAGATCCTGCACTACGGCCGTGCCGGCACCGGCATGGAACTCAAGGAAGGCATGACCTTCACCATCGAGCCGATGATCAATCAGGGCAAGGCCGACACCAAAGTACTGGGCGACGGCTGGACGGCCATCACCAAGGACCGCAAGCTGTCGGCGCAGTGGGAGCACACCCTGGTGGTTACCGCGACCGGTTACGAGATCTTCACCCTGCGCAAAGACGACACCATCCCCCGCAAGTCGGCCTAACACTTTCAGGAAAGCGACTCGATGCCCCAGGTGGATCCCGAGCTGTTCGACCGCGGCCAGTTCCAGGCGGAACTGGCGCTCAAGGCAAGCCCCATCGCTGCCTTCAAGAAGGCTATCCGCCTGGCCCGCGAGGTGCTCGATCGGCGCTTTCGCGAAGGCCGTGACATCCGCCGGCTGATCGAAGATCGCGCCTGGTTCGTCGACAACATCCTGCAACAGGCCTGGAGCCAGTTCGACTGGCAACCACCCGAAGCGATCGCCCTGATCGCCGTGGGCGGCTATGGCCGCGGCGAACTGCACCCGTACTCGGACATCGACCTGCTGATTCTGCTCGACGGCGCCCAGCACGAGCAGTATCGCGACGCCATCGAACAGCTACTGACCCTGCTCTGGGACATCGGCCTTGAAGTCGGCCAGAGCGTGCGCAGTGTCGACGAGTGCGTCGAGCAGGCCCGCGCCGACCTGACGGTGATCACCAACCTGATGGAAAGCCGCACCATTTGCGGCCCCGAAGCCCTGCGTCAGCGCATGCTCGAGGCCACCAGTACCTCGCACCTGTGGCCGAGCAAGGAGTTCTTCCTGGCCAAGCGCGCCGAACTCAAGGCCCGCCACCACAAGTACAACGACACCGAATACAACCTCGAACCCAACGTCAAGGGCTCGCCCGGCGGCCTGCGTGATATCCAGACCGTGCTTTGGGTCGCGCGCCGCCAGTACGGCACCTTGAACCTGCACGCCCTGGCCGGCGAAGGCTTCCTGTTGGAAAGCGAAAACGAACTGCTGGCATCGTCCCAGGCGTTTGTCTGGCGGGTGCGCTATGCCCTGCACATGCTCGCCGGCCGCGCCGAAGACCGCCTGCTGTTCGATCACCAGCGCAGCATCGCCGCCTTGCTCGGCTTCAGCGACGAAAACCCCAAGCGTGCCATCGAGCAGTTCATGCAGCAGTACTATCGGGTGGTGATGAGCATCAGCCAGCTCTGCGACCTGATCATCCAGCATTTCGAAGAAGTGATTCTGGCGGATGAAGACAGCGGCACCACCCAGCCGCTCAACGCCCGCTTCCGGCTGCATGATGGCTACATCGAGGCCGCCCATCAGAACGTGTTCAAGCGCACCCCGTTTGCCATGCTCGAGATGTTCGTGCTGATGGCCCAGCACCCCGAAATCAAGGGCGTGCGCGCCGATACCGTGCGCCTGCTGCGTGCCCATCGACACTTGATCGACGATGACTTTCGCAACGATATCCGCAACACCAGCCTGTTCATCGAGCTGTTCAAGTGCGAGATCGGCATCCACCGCAACCTGCGCCGGATGAACCGCTACGGCATTCTTGGCCGTTACCTGCCCGAGTTCGGCCTGATCGTCGGGCAGATGCAGCATGACCTGTTCCACATCTATACGGTCGATGCGCATACGCTCAACCTGATCAAGCACCTGCGCAAATTGCAGTACACCCCGGTTTCAGAGAAATTCCCGCTGGCCAGCAAGCTCATGGGCCGCCTGCCCAAACCCGAGCTGATCTACCTGGCCGGGCTCTATCACGACATCGGCAAGGGCCGTCAGGGCGACCACTCCGAGCTCGGCGCAGTCGATGCGCAGGCGTTCGGCGAACGCCACCAGCTGCCGACCTGGGACACTCGGCTGATCGTCTGGCTGGTGCGCAACCATCTGATGATGTCGACCACGGCCCAGCGCAAGGACCTCTCCGACCCGCAGGTGATCAATGATTTTGCCCTGCACGTCGGCGATGAAACGCGCCTCGACTATCTCTACGTACTGACCGTTGCCGACATCAACGCGACCAACCCGACGCTGTGGAACTCCTGGCGCGCCAGCCTGCTGCGCCAGCTTTACAGCGAGACCAAGCGCGCACTGCGCCGCGGCCTGGAAAACCCGCTCGACCGCGAAGAGCAGATCCGCCAGACACAAAGCGCTGCGCTGGACATCCTGATCCGCGAAGGCACCGACCCGGACGACGTCGAGCAGCTCTGGTCGCAACTGGGTGACGACTACTTCCTCAAGCACACCGCCGCCGACGTCGCCTGGCACAGCGATGCAATCCTGCAGCAGCCGGCTGACGGCGGCCCGCTGGTGCTGATCAAGGAAACCACCCAGCGCGAGTTCGAAGGTGGCACGCAGATCTTCATCTATGCGCCCGACCAGCACGACTTCTTTGCCGTGACGGTGGCGGCGATGTCGCAGCTGAACCTGAACATCCACGACGCGCGCATCATCACTTCGAGCAGCCAGTTCACCCTCGACACCTACATCGTGCTGGACAACGACGGCGGCTCGATCGGCGACAATCCGCAGCGGGTCAAGCAGATTCGCGATGGTTTGACCGAAGCCTTGCGCAACCCGGAAGACTACCCGACCATCATCCAGCGGCGAGTCCCGCGTCAGCTCAAGCACTTCACCTTTGCGCCGCAGGTAACCATCCTCAATGATGCCCAGCGCGCGGTGACCATTCTCGAGATCACGGCTCCCGACCGGCCTGGCCTGCTGGCACGGATCGGGCGGATCTTCCTCGAGTTCGACCTGTCGCTGCAAAACGCCAAGATCGCCACTCTCGGCGAGCGGGTCGAAGACGTGTTCTTCATTACCGACGCCAACAACCAGCCGCTGTCCGACCCGCAACTGTGCAGCCGCCTGCAAGAAGCGCTGGTCCAGCAGTTGCAGCCCAGCCAAGGCAGCGACAACAGCCCTGCCCGCCTGACTATCTAGATGATTGACGAGACCTCGTGCCGATGAACCAAGCCATGACCCAGCTGCAGCCCTACCCGTTCGAGAAGCTGCGCGCCCTGCTCGGCAGCGTGCAGCCCGCCGCTGACAAACGTGCCATTGCCCTGTCGATCGGCGAACCCAAGCACGAGTCGCCGGCCTTTGTAGCCAAGGCCCTGGCAGACAACCTCGACAAGCTGGCGGTGTATCCCAGCACGCTGGGTTTGCCGGCCCTGCGTCAGGCGATTGGCCAGTGGTGCGAACGCCGCTTCAATGTGCCCGGCGGCTGGCTTGACGCTGACCGTCACATCCTGCCGGTCAACGGTACCCGCGAGGCCCTGTTTGCATTCACCCAGGCGGTGGTCAACCGCGCCGACGATGGCCTGGTGATCAGCCCCAACCCGTTCTACCAGATCTACGAAGGTGCAGCGCTGCTGGCCGGTGCCACCCCGCACTACCTGCCGTGCCTGGAAGACAACGGTTTCAACCCTGACTTCGACGCAGTGTCGGCCGACACCTGGCAACGCTGCCAGATCCTGTTCCTGTGCTCGCCAGGCAACCCGACCGGCGCGCTGGTGCCGCTGGACACGCTGAAAAAGCTGATCGCCCTGGCCGACGAGCACGACTTCGTGATTGCCTCCGACGAATGCTACAGCGAGCTGTACTTCGACGAAGAAAACCCGCCGCCGGGCCTGCTCACCGCGTGCGCCGAGCTGGGTCGCAGCGACTTCAAGCGCTGCGTGGTGTTCCACAGCCTGTCCAAGCGCTCCAACCTGCCCGGCCTGCGCTCAGGCTTTGTCGCGGGCGATGCGCAGATCATCAAGCCGTTTTTGCTGTACCGCACCTATCACGGCTGCGCCATGCCCGTGCAAACCCAGCTGGCCAGCGTGGCCGCCTGGCAGGACGAAACTCACGTACGGGCCAACCGCGACCAGTACCGGGCCAAGTACGACGCCGTGCTGGAGATTCTCCAGCCGGTTATGGACGTGCAGCGGCCCGATGGCAGCTTCTACCTGTGGGCCAAGGTGCCGGGTTGCGATGCTGACTTCACCCGCGATCTGTTCGAAGCTGAGCATGTCACCGTCGTGCCGGGTTCATACCTGTCCCGCGAAGTCGACGGCGTCAACCCAGGCGCAGGCCGTGTGCGCATGGCCCTGGTCGCACCATTGGAGGAGTGCATCGAGGCGGCGTCGCGTATCCAGCGCTTCCTTGAACGCCGCTGAGCCAGTTACAAGCTGATATATGTAAGGCACAGCTGCATAGCCGATCGGCGAAGCTCGTGGTCCATCAGTTGACCAGGAGCTTTCCCGATGATCATCGATTCCCGGCCTTGTTGCCGCAACCGCATCCCAGAGCAGCTCTCCTACGACCTGGCGATCGCCGAAAACCCACGCAACAGAGGCGTAAGTAGTGGCGGGCGACACAAACGCGGCCTCGTCAAACACACGCACTTGTGGGAGCCGGGCCGCACGCTGTGGATCTCGTTCATGGGCTCACCTGATCGAAGCCTGAAAATGGCAATTTTCGAACTGGCGAGCCAGTGGACTGACTTGTCCGAGGCGAATCTGGAATTGGATCTGGCCGAAGACAACGATGCCAAGGCCCAGATCAGGGTTCTGACCGGCAAGGATGTCCTGCACAATCAATCAGACCTCGGCACCGATGCGCTGGCCTATACCGATGAGACCATGTGCCTGAACGTCGCTCCAGGCGAAGAGTGGTTTGAATGTACAGTGCTGCATGAGTTCGGCCACGCCCTCGGACTACAGCACGAACACACCCACCCTGATGCCAATATCCCGTGGAACGAACAGGCGCTTATCGCCACGCTCCAAGCCGCTGGCTGGACTGCACAGGATGTGCACCAGCAGTATCTGGACGTGCAGGCTGATACAGCCATGATAAAAACCGCTTACGACCCGTTGTCGATCATGCATTATGCCGTCGCGCAATGGCAGACCATCGGCGATTTTGAAATCGCACGCAACCACCAGCTCAGCGAAAAGGACCTTGAGCTGATGCGCCTGGCCTACCCGCACGACTGAACCTAGCGAACCTGTCCAAGGTTGGCCTCGCTCATGTCCAGATCGCCCAGCACCTGGCGCACGACCTCATCACCTACCAGGTGCTGGCGATGCAGGCTATAGAGCTCCAGGCGCTGGGCACGCAGCGCACGCAAACGCAGGCGACGCTCGAGCAAGTCCATCTGGTGCGCCAGCTCACGGGCTTCGGCGCTGTCGTTGTAGCTGGCCAGTTCATCGCGATACTCGGCCATCAGCCGCGCCTTGAGCTCGACCGCCAAGGTTGCCTGATCCGCATCCTGAGCAGCGTTGGCATCGACCACTTCCTCGGCTTCGAGGGCATGGATCGCTGCCTCTGCGGTCAGCCGCCACGCCTCCCGCACTTCCTGCTGCAAGCGCTCGTCCGGGCTCTGGGTAATGCCGCGCAAGAGCAGCGGCAAGGCAATGCATGCACTGATCAACGACAACAGAATCACCCCGGCGGCAATAAAGATCAGCAAGTCGCGTTGCGGGAACGCCTCACCGGCACTGATCAACAACGGCACCGACATCACGCCCGCCAAGGTCACCGCACCGCGCACGCCGCCCAGGGTCAACAGCCAGCAGGAACGTGCAGTCGGCACCAACACCAGTTCAGGCTTGCCGCGCCAGCGGCGTACCACGCCAATCGCCCGCCAGATGCTCTGCACCCAGATGAAACGGAGCACGATCAGCGCCGCAAAGATCGCCAGCACTTCCAGGCAGCGGTAGGCGAGCGCCGGCCACAGCGAGGTTTCGTGGCTGACCACTGCCTTGATGATGTCCGGCAACTGCAGGCCCAGCAGCAAGAAGATCAAACCGTTGAAGGCGAACTCAAGCAACGACCAGACGCTGCGATTGAGTAGCCGGGTGCTGGTCTGGCGCGGCAGCAGATCCAGCCAGCTCTGCATCATGCCTGCGGCTACCGCCGAAAGGATGCCCGACACACCAAGACGCTCGGCCAGCACATAGGCCGCGAACGGCAGCAACAGCATGAACACCACATGGGTGGCCGGATCATCCCAGCCGCGGGTGATCATCCACGCGCGTAGCCGCCCTACCAGCCAGCTCAACGCCACGCCAACGGCCAGCCCTCCCAAGGCCACCAGCACGAACGACAAGCTCGCGTCGGTGAGCGAAAACACCCCGGTAATCGCCGCAGCCAGGGCGAACTTGAAGGTCACCAGGCCCGAGGCATCATTGAGCAAGGCTTCGCCCTGAAGCATGTGCATCAACGGCGTCGGCAGTCGGTCCTGGGCAATGGCCGAGACGGCCACTGCATCGGTCGGCGACAGCACGGCGGCGAGGGCAAACGCCACCGGCAGCGGAATGCTCGGCAGCAGCCAATGAATGAAGTAACCCGCGCCGACCACGGTAAACAGCACCAACCCAACCGCCAGGGCGATGACCGGGCCGCGCATGCGCCACAGCTCCCGCTTGGGGATACGCCAGCCATCGGCGAACAGCAGCGGCGGCAGGAACAGAAACAGGAACAGCTCCGGCTCCAATGCCACATGCAAGCCCAGGCTGGGCCACGCCAATAGTGCGCCTGCCGCGATCTGTACCAACGGCAACGGCAGTGGGATCAAGCGCCCGACCAGCTTGGACACGCTTACCAGCGTCAGCAGGATGAGGACGGTATAGGCTGACTGCATCGGTAAAAATCCTGTCAAATTGGAGAAACGCTTACAGCGCTAGGACCGCAATTGAAACAATATGTTAGCGGGGAGTTAAGGGCATCTGCCGCTGCACGATAGTCGCAGGCTGCCGCAGAATGTGTAACAGCGTGCTACTCAACGCGCTTAACCGCGGGCATTCGGCAGCCAGCCGTGGCGCCAGCCCCAGCGATGTCGCATAATCCGCCGACTAAACAACGGGAGATATTGGGGAGGTTTTGGGTGAACCCGCCGGACCCTTTGAATTCAATGGCTTACACTCTCTACGGCATCAAGGCCTGCGATACCATGAAAAAGGCGCGTAGCTGGCTTGAAGAACACGCCATCGACTACGCCTTTCACGACTATAAAAGCCAAGGCATCGACCGTGACAGCCTGATCCGCTGGTGCAACGAGCACGGCTGGCAGGTTGTGCTCAACCGCGCCGGCACCACGTTCCGCAAACTCGACGATGCCAGCAAAGCCGACATTGACCAGGCCAAGGCCGTCGAATTGATGCTGGCCCAGCCGTCGATGATCAAGCGCCCGGTGCTCGACCTTGGCGAACGCACCCTGGTCGGCTTCAAGCCGGATCTGTACGCCGCTGCGCTGGGCTGAGCCCAACAGCGCTGCCACCCCCCTATTCGCAAGAGGTAATCGCATGTCCACTACTCTGTTCAGCCTGGCCTTCGGTGTCGGCACCCAAAACCGTCAGGGCACTTGGCTGGAAGTGTTCTACGCACAACCACTGCTCAACCCGAGCGCCGAACTGATCGCTGCCATCGCCCCGGTGCTGGGCTATGAAGGCGGCAACCAGGCCATCGCGTTCAGCAATGCCCAGGCCGGCCAGCTGGCCGATGCGGTCAAGTCGGTCGACGCTACCCAGTACGCGCTGCTGACCCGCCTGGCAGAAAGCCACAAGCCGCTGGTCGCCACCCTGCTGGCCGAAGACAGCGCACTGACCTCGACGCCTGAGGCCTACCTCAAGCTGCACCTGCTCTCGCACCGCCTGGTCAAGCCGCACGGCCTGAGCCTGGCCGGCATTTTCCCGCTGCTGCCGAACGTAGCCTGGACCAACCGTGGCGCGGTCGACCTGGCTGAGCTTGCCGAACTGCAACTGGAAGCACGTCTGAAGGGCGAGCTGCTGGAAGTGTTCTCGGTCGACAAGTTCCCGAAAATGACCGACTACGTGGTCCCGGCCGGCGTGCGTATCGCCGATGCGGCGCGCGTGCGTCTGGGCGCCTATGTTGGCGAAAGCACCACCATCATGCACGAAGGCTTCGTCAACTTTAACGCCGGCACCGAAGGCCCAGGCATGATCGAAGGCCGCGTCTCGGCGGGCGTCTTCGTCGGCAAGGGTTCGGACCTGGGCGGCGGTTGTTCGACCATGGGCACCTTGTCCGGTGGCGGCAACATCGTCATCAAGGTCGGCGAAGGCTGCCTGATCGGCGCCAACGCCGGTATCGGTATCCCTCTGGGCGACCGCAACACCGTTGAAGCTGGCCTGTACATCACGGCCGGCACCAAGGTGAACCTGCTCGACGAGAACAACGAACTGGTCAAGGTGGTCAAGGCCCGTGATCTGGCCGGCCAGACCGACCTGCTGTTCCGTCGCAACTCGCTCAACGGCGCAGTCGAGTGCAAGACGCACAAGTCGGCAATCGAGCTGAACGAGGCGCTGCACGCGCACAACTGAGAACCATCAGGTTCGAAGTGATAAGATCGGGTCTGGCGTAAAGCCAGGCCCGATTTTCATTGCAGGTCCCGCAAACATGTTTCAGCCCTCCCCCTGGCGCGCCGACTTCCCCGCGATCGCCGCGTTGCAACGCCAGCACCAGACTTACCTGGACAGCGCCGCCACTACCCAGAAGCCACAGGCCCTGCTGGATGCACTGAGCCATTACTACAGCCATGGCGCCGCCAATGTGCACCGCGCGCAACACCTGCCGGGAGCACTGGCCACTCAAGCGTTCGAGGCCAGCCGCGACAAAGTGGCTGCCTGGCTGAATGCCGCTGATGCGCAACAGATCATCTTCACCCACGGCGCGACCTCAGCGCTGAACCTGCTCGCCTATGGCCTTGAGCACGGCTTCAATGCCGGCGACGAGATCGCCATCAGTGCGCTGGAGCACCACGCCAACCTGTTGCCCTGGCAGCAACTGGCGCAGCGGCGCAATCTGCGCCTGGTGATATTGCCGGTGAACTCGCAAGGCCAGATTGACCTTGACCAGGCACTGCAGCTGATCGGCCCACGTACACGCTTGCTGGCGGTCAGCCAGCTGTCGAATGTGCTCGGCACCTGGCAACCGCTGCCAGCCCTGCTCGCCCACGCCCGCGCCCAAGGCGCGTTGACCGTGGTCGATGGCGCTCAGGGCGTGGTGCATGGACGCCACGACGTGCAACAACTGGGCTGCGACTTCTACGTGTTCTCCAGCCACAAACTGTACGGCCCGGAAGGCGTCGGCGTGCTCTACGGCCGCCATCGCGCGCTGCAGCAGTTGCGCCATTGGCAGTTTGGCGGCGAGATGGTCCAACTGTCGGATTACCACAGCGCCAGTTTTCGTCCTGCGCCGCTCGGCTTCGAAGCCGGCACGCCACCGATTGCCGGCGTGATTGGCCTGGGCGCCACGCTGGACTATCTGGCCAGCCTTGATGCCAACGCGGTCGAGCGCCACGAAGCAAGCCTGCACCAGCACCTGCTGCGCGGTCTGGCCGATCGCGAGGGCGTTCGCGTACTGGGCGCACCACAGACCGCGCTGGTCAGCTTTGTCGTCGACGGCGTACACAACGCCGACATCGCCCATGTACTGACCGAGCAAGGCATCGCCGTGCGCGCCGGTCATCACTGTGCAATGCCCCTGCTCAAAGGCCTCGGCCTTGAGGGCGCGATCCGCGTGTCGCTGGGGCTGTATAACGACAGTGACGATCTGGCGCGCCTTTTCGAAGCGCTGGATCAAGGCCTGGAGCTGCTGCGATGAGCCTGCCCGATCAAGCCCGCGAGGCATTGGCGTGCTTCACCGAAGCCCGTGGCTGGGAACAGCGCGCACGCTTGCTGATGCAGTGGGGCGAGCGCCTGGCGCCGATGGATGACACCGAGAAAACCGAAAGCAACCGTGTCCACGGCTGTGAAAGCCTGGTCTGGTTGGTGGCCGGAGTCGATGACGGCCAATGGCGTTTCAAGGCCACCAGCGATGCGCGTCTGTTACGCGGTTTGCTGGCGTTGTTGCTGGCGCGGGTACAAGGGCTGGCCAGCGCCGAGCTGGCCCAGCTCGACCTGCGCGGCTGGTTCAGCGAGCTGGGGCTTGAACGCCAATTGTCGCCGTCGCGCAGCAACGGCCTGCATGCGGTACTGCAGCGTATGGCGCAGCTCGCCAGCGAAGCCTGAAGCGCTGACCGCTGCTTACAGATCAGCCGCCGGCGCGACCACCCGTTCCGACGGCCGGCGCGCACCGGCCACCAGTTTTTCGATGGCTTTGCTCGCCGCCACCATGCCGAACGTGGCGGTGACCATCATCACCGCGCCAAAGCCGCCGGAGCAATCCAGGCGCACGCCCTCACCGACAAAGCTCTTTTGCAGGCAAACGCTGCCGTCACCCTTGGGATAACGCAGCTGCTCGCTGGAGAACACGCACGGCACGCCGTAATTGCGCGAGGTGTTGCGCGAGAAGTTGTAGTCGCGGCGCAGGGTCGAGCGCACGCGTGAGGCCAACGGGTCGTTGAAGGTCTTGTTCAGGTCGCCGATCTGGATCTGCGTGGGGTCGATCTGGCCGCCGGCGCCACCGGTGGCGACCACGGCGATCTTGCGCCGCCGGCACCAGGCAATCAACGCCGCCTTGGCCATCACGCTGTCGATGCAATCGATGACGCAGTCCATCTGCTCGGTGATGTGCTCGGCCATGCTGTCACGGGTGACGAAGTCTGCCACTGCATGGACTGTGCAGGCCGGGTTGATTGCCAGCAGACGCTCGGCCATGACCTCGACTTTAGCCCGCCCCACCTGGCCTTCCAGCGCATGCGCCTGGCGGTTGGTGTTGCTCACGCAGACATCATCAAGGTCAAACAGGCTGATTTCGCCAACACCGCTGCGCGCCAGCGCCTCGGCCACCCATGAGCCGACCCCGCCGATGCCGACCACCGCCACATGGGCGTCGCGCAGGCGTTGCAGGCCTTGGTCGCCGTACAAACGGGCAACGCCGGCGAAGCGTGGATCTTCTGTGCTCATGCTCGCTATCCGCAAAAAACCGGCGCGCATTATATGCCAGCTGGCGGGTTGCCGGGCCGCACGGCGCTGTTAGTTGGTAAAAAACCTACCAATCCTGCTTTAATGTCCGATCAGAGAGTCAGACTTGGACGACAACCGAGTGGGAGCAGAGCTTCACCCTCTGCGCCGAATGGCACTGCTGCTTTCTTGTCCAAGCGTAGAACGCAGCCCCAGCTGGCACCCGCCCACTCCCCTCTTCGGAACCTACAATCGCTTATGTCATCACGCAAATTCGGCCTCAACCTGGTAGTGGTGCTGGTCATCGCCGCGCTGTTCACCGGGTTCTGGGCGCTGATCAACCGCCCGGTGTCCGCGCCGGCCTGGCCGGAGCAGATTTCCGGCTTCTCCTACTCGCCGTTTCGCCTGGGTGAAAGCCCGCAAAAGGGCCAGTACCCGAGCGAGGAGGAGATGCGCCAGGACCTCGAGCAGTTGAGCAAACTGACCGACAGTATCCGTATCTATACCGTCGAAGGCACCCAGGCCGAAGTCCCGCGGCTGGCTGAGGAATTCGGCCTGCGCGTCACCCTGGGTATCTGGATCAGCCCGGACCTTGAGCGCAACGAGCGCGAGATCAGCAAGGCCATCGAGCTGGCCAACAGCTCGCGCAGCGTGGTGCGGGTGGTGGTTGGCAACGAGGCGTTGTTCCGCAAAGAGGTCACCCCCGAGGCGCTGATCCAGTACCTGGATCGGGTCCGCGCGGCGGTCAAGGTGCCGGTGACCACCAGTGAACAGTGGCATATCTGGAAAGAAAACCCGGAGCTTGCCCCCCACGTCGACCTGATCGCCGCGCACATCTTGCCGTACTGGGAGTTTGTGCCGATGCAGGATTCGGTCGAGTTCGTGCTTGATCGCGCCCGTGAGCTCAAGCAGCAGTTCCCGCGCAAACCGCTGCTGCTGTCGGAGGTTGGCTGGCCGAGCAACGGCCGCATGCGCGGCGGCGCCGATGCCACCCAGGCCGACCAGGCCATCTACCTGCGCACGCTGGTCAACACCCTCAACCGACGCGGCTACAACTACTTCGTCATCGAGGCCTACGACCAACCGTGGAAGGCCAGCGACGAAGGTTCAGTGGGCGCCTACTGGGGCGTGTTCAACGCCGAGCGCCAACAGAAATTCAACTTCGAAGGGCCGGTGGTGGCGATTCCGCAGTGGCGCGCCCTTGCGGTCGCTTCGGTGGTGCTGGCGATGCTTGCCCTGACCATCCTGCTGATCGATGGCTCGGCGCTACGCCAACGCGGGCGCACCTTCCTCACCTTCATTACCTTCCTCTGTGGCTCGGTGCTGGTGTGGATCGCCTACGACTACAGCCAGCAATACAGCACCTGGTTCAGCCTGATCGTCGGTTTCCTGCTGGCGCTGGGGGCGATTGGTGTGTTCATCGTGTTGATGACCGAAGCCCATGAACTGGCCGAAACGGTGTGGACGGCCAAGCGCCGTCGCGAATTCCTGCCGGTGCAGGGCGACAGCGCCTACCGGCCGAAAGTGTCGGTGCACGTGCCCTGCTACAACGAGCCACCGGAGATGGTCAAACAGACCCTCGACGCCCTCGCCGCGCTCGACTACCCCGACTATGAAGTTCTGGTGATCGACAACAACACCAAGGACCCGGCCGTGTGGGAGCCGCTCAAGGCCCACTGCGAGCTGCTCGGTGAGCGCTTCAAGTTCTTCCACGTTGCGCCGCTGGCCGGCTTCAAGGGTGGCGCACTCAACTACCTGTTGCCGCACACGGCCAAGGACGCCGAAGTGATCGCCGTGATCGACTCGGACTACTGCGTCGACCGCAACTGGCTCAAGCACATGGTGCCGCACTTCGCCGACCCGAAGATCGCTGTGGTGCAGTCGCCTCAGGACTACCGCGACCAGCACGAAAGCGCCTTCAAGAAGCTCTGCTACAGCGAATACAAAGGCTTCTTCCACATCGGCATGGTCACCCGCAACGACCGTGACGCGATCATCCAGCACGGTACCATGACCATGACCCGGCGCTCGGTGCTGGAAGAACTCGGCTGGGCCGACTGGTGCATCTGCGAAGACGCCGAGCTGGGCTTGCGCGTGTTCGAAAAAGGCTTGTCTGCCGCCTACGCGCACAACAGCTACGGCAAGGGCCTGATGCCCGATACCTTCATCGACTTCAAGAAGCAGCGCTTCCGCTGGGCCTACGGCGCGATCCAGATCATCAAGCACCACGCCCGCGCCCTGCTGCAGGGCAAGGGCAGTGAACTGACCCGCGGCCAGCGCTATCACTTCCTCGCCGGTTGGTTGCCGTGGGTCGCCGATGGCATGAACATCTTCTTCACCGTCGGTGCGCTGCTGTGGTCGGCGGCGATGATCATCGTGCCACACCGGGTCGATCCACCGCTGATGATCTTTGCCATCCCGCCGTTGGCGCTGTTCTTCTTCAAGGTCGGCAAGATCCTGTTCCTCTACCGTCGTGCGGTCGGCGTCAACCTCAAGGACGCCTTCGCTGCCGCCCTGGCCGGGCTGGCGCTGTCGCATACGATTGCCAAGGCCGTGCTGTACGGTTTCTTCACCAGCAGCATGCCGTTCTTCCGCACGCCGAAGAACGCCGACAGCCATGGTTTGCTGGTGGCGATTTCCGAAGCGCGCGAAGAGCTGTTCATCATGCTCTTGCTGTGGGGCGCTGCCGGTGGCATCTACCTGGTGCAGGGCTTGCCGAGTTCGGACATGCGCTTCTGGGTGGCCATGCTGCTGGTGCAATCGCTGCCGTACCTGGCCGCGCTGATCATGGCCTTCCTGTCGTCGCTGCCCAAACCGGCAAGCGATGCAGCACAAGCCTCGACTGCCTGACCATAAAGGCCACCCGCTGGCACCCTGAAGGTGCCCGGCGGGCGCATTTGATATAAGATAACGCGCCTGTTTTTTCGTCCTTGCCTTGCCCCCGGAGTTCCCCATGACGGCCCCCGCCGAGCTCTCGCCTACCCTTCAACTGGCCTGCGACCTGATCCGTCGTCCCTCGGTGACCCCGGTCGATGCCGACTGCCAGACCCAGATGATGAACCGCCTGGGCGCTGTCGGCTTCCAGCTTGAACCGATGCGCATCGAAGACGTCGACAACTTCTGGGCCACCCATGGCAGCAAGGACGGCCCAGTGTTGTGTTTTGCCGGCCACACCGACGTGGTCCCGACCGGCCCGGTGCAGCAGTGGCAACATGAGCCGTTCCAGGCACTGATCGATGCCGACGGCATGCTCTGCGGCCGCGGCGCTGCCGACATGAAGGGCAGCCTGGCATCGATGGTGGTGGCCAGCGAGCGCTTTGTGCACGACTACCCCAACCACCGCGGCAAGGTCGCCTTTCTCATCACCAGCGACGAAGAAGGCCCCGCCCATCACGGCACCAAGGCCGTCGTCGAGCGCCTGGTGGCACGCAACGAGCGCCTCGACTGGTGCATCGTCGGCGAGCCATCGAGCACCAATTTGCTCGGTGACGTGGTCAAGAACGGCCGCCGCGGTTCGCTCGGTGCCAAGCTGACCGTACGCGGCAAGCAGGGCCACGTTGCCTATCCGCACCTGGCGCGCAACCCGATCCACCTGGCGGCGCCAGCGCTGGCCGAACTGGCAGCAGAGCATTGGGACGAAGGCAATGCGTTCTTCCCGCCGACCAGCTTCCAGATCTCCAACCTCAATTCCGGTACCGGCGCGACCAACGTCGTGCCTGGCGACCTGACTGCGCTGTTCAACTTCCGCTTCTCCACTGAGTCGACCGTCGAGGGCCTGCAGGCGCGGGTGGCGGCGATTCTCGACAAGCATCAGCTGGACTGGTCGATCGATTGGGCGCTGTCGGGCCTGCCGTTCCTCACCGAGCCAGGTGAACTGCTCGACGCGGTAGCGGCCAGCATCAAGGCCGTCACCGACCGCGACACCCAGCCATCGACCAGCGGCGGCACCTCCGACGGCCGCTTCATCGCCACCATGGGTACTCAGGTGGTCGAGCTCGGCCCGGTCAACGCCACTATCCACCAGGTCGACGAGCGCATCCTGGCCAGCGATCTCGACCTGCTGACCGAGATCTACTACCAGACCCTGGTGCGGTTGCTCGCCTGATGCTCATCTGCCCTCTTTGCCAGGCGGCCCTGGCAGCGCTGGACAACGGTGTCGCGTGCAGCGCCGGCCATCGCTTCGACCGTGCTCGCCAGGGTTATCTGAACCTGTTGCCGGTGCAGCACAAGAACAGCCGTGATCCAGGTGACAATCAGGCGATGGTCGAGGCCCGCCGTGACTTTCTCGACGGTGGCCACTATGCCCCGGTCGCCGAGCGCCTGGCGCAGCTGGCTGCCGAGCGCCAGCCCGGCGCCTGGCTGGATATCGGCTGCGGCGAAGGCTATTACACCGCGCAGCTCGCCAATGCCCTGCCGGCGGCCCAGGGTTACGCCCTGGATATTTCCCGTGAAGCGGTTAAACGCGCCTGCAAGCGCGCGCCGCAGGTGACCTGGATGGTCGCCAGCATGGCCCGCGTGCCCCTGGCCGATGCCAGCTGCCAGTTCATCGCCAGCGTTTTCAGCCCGCTCGACTGGCAGGAGGCCTTGCGCCTGCTCAGCCCCGGCGGCGGCCTGATGCGGGTCGGCCCGACCAGCGGTCACCTGATGGAGCTGCGCGAGGTGCTTTACGATGAAGTGCGTCCGTATGCTGACGACAAGCACCTGGCACTGGTGCCAGCGGGAATGGTCCATGCTCACAGTGAAACCCTCGAGTTTCGCCTCAGCCTGGCCGCACCCAAGGCTCGCGCCGACCTGCTGGCGATGACCCCGCACGGCTGGCGAGCAAGCGCTGAAAAGCGCGCGCTGGTGATCGACCAGGCCGCGCCGTTCGAGGTAACCGTTTCCATGCGTTATGACTATTTCCTGCGCCAATCCTGAGCACACCGGAGCCCTTTATGCGTCAACCTGATATCGAGATTTACCTGAAGGACACCGACGTCGACCACAAGCAGATTGCCCAGTGGTTGGTCGAGGCCTTGGGCCCGTGCACCGAATGGACCCAGAAAGGCCTGACCTGGAAATGCCAGGCCGGTAACATCCCGGTGACCTGGTTACCGAAGGCTGTAGGGAAATGGAACAGCCTCTACCTGGAAAGCGACCAGACCCCGTGGGAGGACGACATTGCCTGCGCACGCGCAGCCTTTGCCGCACTCAACGTCGAAGTGCGTTGTGCACCGGGCAGCTGGAGCGAAGAACACGGGGAGGAGGATGCCGACCGTTGGATCCGTATCAGCGCCGACGGTGAAGAGGAAATCACCTGGCGCACGCAGTAATACTGCGAGAGGGATGTAACACGAGCAATCGCATCAGGCTGCAAGTTCCACGGACAACTTGCAGCTTGAGGCTTGCCAACCAGCGCTTACAGGCCCACTACATCCTCGGCCTGGAGACCTTTCTGGCCTTGGGTGAGGTTGTATTCAACCTGCTGCCCTTCAACCAGCGAGCGATGCCCTTCACCACGAATCGCCCGATAGTGGACGAATACATCGGCCCCATCTTCGCGCTGAATGAAGCCATAACCCTTGGCATCGTTGAACCACTTTACATTCCCAGTCTCACGAGACGACATCTGAACTACTCCAGTTTTTTTATTGTGAAGATCGCCTTGCAGGCACTGGGTTTCCCCGTGCCGACGCCGCTTGCTGAAATATCCTGCAAGGGGCGGACCGAGTATATGACAGAGAACAAAGAAAATTCATGACAGGCCTGTTCAATGCAGTTTTTTGCTGAACTTGCGCAGATACGGCAGACTCACTGACTGCAAATCGATCCGAAATTCTTCCCAGGGCCCACACATCACATGACCCGTTCCCCCCTGCGCCGCTTGATCTTCGGCGCCCTGCGCCGCGTGCTTTACCTGTGGGTACGCTCCGAGACCATCAATCAGTCATCGCTGACCCTAAAGCTCGACCGCAGCCGCCCGGTGTTCTATGCCCTGCCCTCGCCGTCGCTGACCGACCTGGCGGTGCTCGACCGCGAATGCACCAAAGCGGGGCTGCCGCGGCCAGTGTTGCCCGTTGTGGTTGGCCCGCTGCACGAGCCTGCGGCGTTTTTCTATCTGACCCCGGAGCCGGACTGGCTCGGCCGCCACGACAAACGCGGCGCGCCGCCGACCTTGGAGCGGCTGGTCGAAGCAGTCAGCCAGCATGCCGAAGAAGACGCACAGATCATCCCGGTCAGCGTGTTCTGGGGGCAGACCCCGGCCAGTGAATCGAGCCCATGGAAGCTGCTGTTTGCCGACAGCTGGGCGGTAACCGGACGCCTGCGTCGCCTGCTCACCATCATCATGCTCGGGCGCAAGACCCGCGTGCAGTTCTCGGCGCCGATCCACCTGCGCGAGCTGGTCGAGCACAACAAGGGCCATGCGCGTACCGTGCGTATGGCCCAGCGCCTGATGCGCGTGCACTTTCGCAACCTCAAGAGCGCGGTCATCGGCCCGGACATTTCGCACCGGCGCAACCTGGTCAAAGGCCTGATCCACGACCAGCAGGTGCGTCAGGCCATCGCCGAGGAGGCAGAACGCGAGCAGATTCCGCTGGCGAAAGCCGAGGCGCGAGCGCTGCGCTACGGCAACGAAATTGCCTCGGACTACACCTATACCGCGATCCGCTTTCTTGAAGTGGTGCTGAGCTGGTTCTGGAACAAGATCTACGACGGCATCAAGGTCAACAACATCGAGCAGGTGCAAGGCATCGCTCCCGGTCACGAGGTGATCTATGTGCCCTGCCACCGCAGCCACATCGACTACCTGCTGCTGTCCTACCTGCTGTTTCGCAACGGCCTGACGCCACCGCACGTAGCCGCGGGCATCAACCTCAACATGCCGGTCATCGGCAGCCTGCTGCGCCGTGGCGGGGCGTTCTTCATGCGCCGTACGTTCAAGGGCAACCCGCTGTACACCGCGGTGTTCAACGAATACTTGCACACGCTGTTCACCAAGGGCTTCCCGGTCGAATACTTCGTCGAAGGCGGCCGCTCGCGCACCGGGCGCATGCTGCAGCCACGCACCGGCATGCTGGCGATTACCCTGCGCAGTTTCCTGCGCTCGTCGCGCACACCGATCGTGTTCGTGCCGGTTTACATCGGCTATGAGCGGGTGCTCGAAGGCCGCACCTACCTAGGCGAGCTGCGTGGGGCGAGCAAGAAAAAAGAATCCATCTTCGACATCTTCAAGGTCATCGGCGCGCTCAAACAGCGCTACGGCCAGGTGTCGGTCAACTTCGGCGAGCCGATCCGCCTGGCCAGCTTCCTCGATGAGCAGCGCCCAGGCTGGCGCGAAGAGGATCACGGCGAGCAGTTTCGTCCGGCCTGGTTGAACGACACCACCCACCGCCTGGGCGAAACCGTGGCCCGCCACCTCAACGAAGCCGCGGCGGTCAATCCGGTCAACCTGGTCGCGCTCGCATTGCTCTCGACCAGCCGTCACGCGCTCGACGAAAGCGCCCTTGTGCGGGTGCTCGACCTATACCTGAGCTTGCTGCGTGAAGTGCCCTATTCGGCGCATACCACCCTGCCTGAGGGCGATGGCATGGCCTTGATCAGCCACGTCAAAGGCATGAACCTGCTGTCCGAGCAGAACGATGCCATGGGCCGCATCCTCTATCTGGATGAAGCCAACGCGGTGCTGATGACCTATTACCGCAACAACGTACTGCACATCTTTGCCCTGCCGGCGCTGCTGGCGAGCTTCTTCCAGAGCAGCTCACGGATCAGCCGCGAGCTGATCGGCCAGTACGTCAAGGCGCTGTATCCGTACCTGCAAGCCGAGCTGTTCCTGCGCTGGACGCCCGAGCAACTCGACGAAACCATCGATCACTGGCTCGACGCGCTGGTTGCCCAAGGCCTGCTGCGGTTGGAAAACGGCGTCTACCTGCGCCCGGCACCGAGTTCGCGTGCGTTCGTATTGCTGACGCTGCTCTCGCGGACCATCACCCAGGCCCTGCAGCGCTATTACATGGCGACCTCACTGTTGGTCAACAACGGCCAGCAGACCCTGACCGCCGAGGAACTGGAAGACCTCTGCGTGATGATGGCCCAGCGGCTGTCGATCCTGCATGGCCTGAATGCACCGGAGTTCTTCGACAAGAGCCTGTTCCGCCACTTCATCCAGACCTTGCTCCAGCAAGGCGTGCTGCGGCCCGCCGGCAACGGCAAGCTCAGCCATCACGACAAGCTCGGCGAGCTGGCCGAAGGTGTGGCCAAGCGCGTGCTGTCGGCCGAGCTGCGCCTGTCGATTCGCCAGGTGGCGCTGCACCGCGAAATAGAAGGTGTGGAGCAAATCCCCACCTGAGTGCAAACCCTCGGCCGCGACTGCCGCGACCTTGGCAGGAAAATCCGCTACAGTCCCCGGGGTTGGTCACAAGCCGACCCCAGGACTACGGAGAATCCATGAAAAAGCTCTTTATGCTGTGCTGCGCCTCTCTGCTTGCAGCCTGCTCCAGCAACAGCCCGGCACCACAGGCCAGCCTTGATGGCGAAGTGTTCTACCTGCAGCGCATTGCCCTGCCGCCAGCCGCTACCCTCAGCGTCAGCTTGCAGGATGTATCGCTGATGGATGCCCCAGCCGTGACCTTGGCCAGCCAGGCTGGCCCGATCCAAGGCAACGTGCCGCTGCCGTTCCACCTGAGCTATGACCCTGCTCAGGTCAAACCGGGACACCGCTACGCGGTCAGTGCCCGCATCGAGTATCAAGGCCAACTATTGTTCATCAGCACCGAACAGCACAGCGTCGCGCTCGACGGCAGCGACCAGCAGCCGCTGCGGATCAAAGTCGACCCGGCTCGCTGAGCCCTGCACCTATTCACTGTCATAAGGAATAATCCATGATTCGCTCCTCCCTGCGCTTCGGCGGCCTCTGCGCTGGCCTGCTGTTGTCCGCCAGTGCGCTGGCGCTGTCGCTCGGCGACCTCAGCCAGCAGGACGCTACCGGCGGCCTGAAAGACGCCCTCACCCAAGGCGCCCAAGTGGCGATCAAGCAACTCGGCACCCCCGGTGGCTTCAGCAACAATCCCGACGTGCGCATCGAGCTGCCAGGCAACCTCGGCAAAGCCGCCAAGGCGATGAAGATGTTTGGCAAGGGCGACCAGGTGCAAGCGCTGGAAGACAGCATGAACAAGGCCGCCGAAGCCGCCGTGCCGCAGGCTCAGGCGATCCTCGTCGATGCGGTGAAGAAGATGACCGTGACCGATGCCAAGGGCATCCTCAGCGGCGGTGAAGACTCCGCCACGCAGTACCTGAACAAGAGCAGCCGCGAGCAGATCCGCGCCAAGTTCCTGCCGATCGTCAAGGCCGCCACCGACAAGGTCGGCGTCGTCCAGCAGTACAACAGCTTCGCCGGTCAAGCCTCGGCCCTGGGCCTTGGCAGCAGCAAGAGCGCCAACGTCGAAAGCTACGTCACCGAGAAGGCCCTCGATGGCCTGTTCGAAATGATTGCCAAGCAAGAGCAGAGCATTCGCCAGAACCCGGCGCAGGCCGCTACCAGCCTGGCCAAGAAAGTCTTCGGCGCCCTCTGAGGCCCTTCGCTGGCGCACCTGCTGCAGATTGGCAGCAGGTCCGCCCAGCGCCTCTTACGCTTCCTTCCTGACCTTGAACCATGCCGCATACAGCGCCGGCAGGAACAGCAGCGTCAGCACCGTGGCGACGATCAGGCCGCCCATGATCGCCACCGCCATCGGCCCGTAGAACACGCTGCGTGACAGCGGAATCATCGCCAGCACGGCGGCCAGTGCAGTCAGCACGATTGGCCGGAAGCGCCGCACCGTGGCTTCGATGATGGCTTGCCAGCGCTGCATGCCCGCGGCGATGTCCTGCTCGATCTGATCGATCAGGATCACCGAATTGCGCATGATCATCCCGGCCAGGGCAATGGTGCCGAGCATGGCCACGAAGCCGAACGGCTGGCGGAAGATCAGCAGGAACAGGGTCACCCCGATCAACCCCAGCGGTGCGGTGAGGAACACCATCACCGTGCGCGAGAAGCTGCGCAGCTGGATCATCAACAGGCTCAACACCACCACGATGAACAGCGGCATGCCGGCATTGACCGACTTCTGCCCGCGCTCGGAGTCCTCGACAGTGCCGCCGACCTCAAGCAGATAGCCGTCCGGCAAGCTGGCACGCACCTGCTGCAACGATGGCTCGATCTGCTTGACCAGCGTCGCCGGCTGCTGCTTGTCGTAGATATCGGCGCGCACGGTCACCGTTGGCAGGCGATTGCGATGCCAGATAATGCCTTCCTCGAAGCCGTACTCAAGAGTCGCCACCTGCGACAGCGCCACGCTCTGGCCGTTATCGGTCGGCACTGCGAGGCTTGCCAGGTTACCCAGGTCGCCACGCGCCTCGGCCGTGCCCCGCACCAGAATCTCGATCAGCTCGTTGTCTTCGCGGAACTGGCTGACCGAGCTGCCGGTCAACGAGCTGCGCAGGAAGCTCGCCAGCTGGGAAGTACTCACCCCCAGCGCGCGCGCACGCTCCTGGTCGATTTGCAGGAACACCGCCTTGCTCGGCTCTTCCCAGTCCAGGTGCACGTTGACTACGTGCGGGTTCTCCAGCACTTTGCTCGCCACTTCCCGGGCCAGCGCGCGGACCTTCTCGATGTGCTCGCCGGTGACCCGGAACTGCACCGGGTAACCTACCGGCGGGCCGTTTTCCAGGCGCGTGACGCGGGAGCGCAATTGCGGGAACTGCTCATCCAGGGTCGCGATCAACCAGCTACGCAGCGCCTCGCGATCTTCCAGGGATTTGGCCAGCACCACGAACTGGGCAAAACTGGCCGCCGGCAACTGCTGGTCCAGCGGCAGGTAGAAGCGCGGCGAGCCGGTGCCGATGTAGGCCACATAGTTGTCGATGCCGTCGTGGTTCTTGAGCAGGCCTTCGAGGCGCTTGACCTGTTCGGCGGAATTACTCAGCGAGGCGCCTTCGGCCAGCTTGAGGTCAATCATCAGCTCCGGCCGACCCGAGGCTGGGAAGAACTGCTGCGGCACGAAACGGAACAGCAGGATGCTGCCGACGAACGCGGCGATGGTCAGCAGGATCACCGTCTTGCGCCGGCGCACGCACCATTCCACCACTCGCCGCACACGTTGGTAAAACGGCGTCGCATAGGGGTCAGTGTGGCCGCGAGCGGCATGCAGCTTGGCCAGATCCGGCAGCAAACGCTCGCCCAGGTACGGCACGAACAGCACCGCCGCTACCCAGGAGGTCAGCAGGGCGATGGTCACCACCTGGAAAATCGAGCGAGTGTATTCGCCGGTACTGGAGGCCGCGGTGGCGATTGGCAAAAAGCCCGCCGCGGTAATCAGGGTGCCGGTGAGCATAGGGAACGCCGTGCTGGTCCAGGCGTAACTGGCCGCCTTGAGCCGGTCGTAGCCCTGCTCCATCTTGATCGCCATCATCTCCACAGCAATGATCGCGTCGTCGACCAACAGACCCAGGGCCAATACCAGCGCACCGAGGGAAATCTTGTGCAAGCCGATGCCGAAGTAGTGCATGGCGGCAAAGGTCATCGCCAGCACCAGCGGAATCGCCAGCGCCACCACCAGCCCGGTACGCAGCCCGAGCGAGAAGAAGCTCACCAGCAGCACGATCACCAACGCTTCGACCAGCACTTGCACGAACTCGCCGACCCCGGCCTTGACCGCCGCCGGCTGGTCAGACACCTTGCGCAGCTCCATACCAACTGGCAGGTTGTGCGCCAGCCGAGCGAACTCGACCTCCAGCGCCTTGCCCAGCACCAGGATATCGCCGCCGTCCTTCATCGCCACGGCCAGGCCGATGGCGTCTTCACCCATGAAGCGCATGCGCGGCGCCGGTGGGTCATTGAAGCCACGGTGCACCTCGGCGACATCGCCGATACGGAAGGTGCGCTCGCCGACCCGGATCGGGAATTGGCGGATCTGCTCGACACTGTCGAAGCGGCCACTGACGCGCAGTTGCAGGCGCTCGCTCGGGGTCTCGAAGAAGCCCGCGCTGCTCACCGCATTCTGCTCTTGCAGCGCCTGCTGCACGGCGGCCAGCGGCACGCCAAGGGTAGCCAGCTTGAGATTGGACAGCTCGATCCAGATCTTTTCATCCTGCAGGCCGATCAGCTCGACCTTGCCCACATCCTTGACCCGTTGCAGCTGGATCTGGATGCGGTCGGCGTAATCCTTGAGCACGGCGTAGTCAAAGCCTTCGCCAGACAACGCATAGATATTGCCGAAGGTGGTGCCGAACTCGTCATTGAAGAACGGCCCCTGGATCTCCGGCGGCAAGGTATGGCGGATATCCGCGACCTTCTTGCGGATCTGGTACCACAGCTCGGGGATGTCCTTGGAGTGCAACGAGTCGCGCGCCATGAAGGTGACCTGCGACTCGCCTGGGCGCGAGAACGAAACGATCTTTTCGTACTCGCCGGTTTCCATCAGCTTCTTTTCGATGCGCTCGGTAACCTGGCGCGACACCTCTTCGGCGCTCGCACCTGGCCAGATGGTACGGATGACCATGGCCTTGAAGGTAAACGGCGGATCCTCGCTCTGCCCCAGCTTGGTGTAGGACATCGCACCAATCGCGGCCAGCAGGATCATCAGGAACAGTACGATCTGGCGATTGCGCAGCGCCCAGGCGGAAAGGTTGAAACCCATCGGGACTTACTCCTTGGCCGCCAGATCCACATCACGATTACTGCGGTCGACCGGCCGCACCTGCTGGCCCTCGCGCAATACATGACCACCGGCAGCGACGATCCAGTCGCCCGGCGCCAGCCCGTCCAGCACCGGCACGCTGTCGGCGCCATAGGCACCCAGGCGCACCGCAACGCGCTGCAGGCGTTTGTCCTTGTCAACTCGCCACACGTAGGCCTGGCCCTGCTCGGCGGTCACCGCCGACAACGGCAGCGCCAATGCCGGCTGGCCTTCATGGGCGACGAACACTCGGGCGCTTTGGCCCAGCTCAGCCGGGGCCTTGCTCGAGTCAAAAGCGATGCGTGCGGCAAAGGTCCGCGAGCGCGGGTCGGCTGCCGGGGACAGTTCGCGGATGCGCGCGGGGTAATGCTGATTGGGCTGCGACCACAGTTCGACACTGACGGGCTGGCCGACGGCAAAGCGCGCGAACTGCTGCTCAGGCAGGCCGATGACCACTTCACGTTCGCCATCTGCTGCCAGGGTAAACACCGTCTGCCCTGCTGCGACGACCTGGCCGACCTCGACCTGACGCTTGGAAATCACCCCCGCCTGCGGCGCACGCAGCACTGCATAGTCGGCCTGGTTACCGGCCACATCAGCTTCGGCCTGAGCCTGCTTGAGGCGGGCGAGGCCTGCGCGGTAGAGGTTTTCGGCGTTGTCGAACTGCGAGCGGCTGACCATCTGCCGGTCGAGCAATTTCTGATAACGCTCACGTTCGGTCTGCACCAGCGCCAGGTTGGCCTGCGCGGCGGCAAGCTGGGCACGGTTGGCTTGCAATTGCAGGCGTACATCCTGTGGGTCGAGCTCGGCCAGTGGCTGATCGGCCTTGACCCGCTGGCCCTCTTCCACCAGGCGCTTGCTGACTTTGCCGCCAATGCGGAAGGCCAGCTCAGGCTCGAAGCGGGCGCGCACTTCGCCGGGGTAGCTGTAGGCGGCGGCGCTGGCCGGCTGCGGCTGCACCACCAGGGCCGGACGCGGCGCGACGGGCGGCGCGGTCTCCTGACCACAGGCGGCCAGCAGCAAGGCTGCAGCGGCGGGCAAAGCGATTGACCAGGCATGACGCAACATGATGGGGGACCGTCCGTGTAAGGCGCTTCTAATATTTATACTGGCGAGTATATTAAATCAGCTGTGCGGTGGCGGGAAGTCGGTGAAAGGTAGAAATTATTGGGTGGTGGTTAGTGTATGTGGATGCTGGGCATCTGGCTGCGCGGGGCCGGATTGCGCCTATGAGAGGGTGGACTTATCCGATTCATAAGTGATGGTTCCGGCCCCTTCGCTGCGCTACGGGATTCCCTCGCTCCGGTCTTGCTCCAGAAGTCGCAGGTTGATCAAGATCAAGAGCGAAAGTCAAAAGCAGCGGCCCAAGAGGCCCAGTACAGCGCGGTCCTCCCGGGAGCAAGACCGGAGCGAGGGAATCCCGCAGAGCAGAGCAAAGGCAACCACCATAAATCCCGAAGCTAACCAAAGCGCTCAAGCCTACAAGGCGCCAAATCAGCAGCCTCCACGCCACTCACAATCTCCGCCCCCACCAAACGCCCCACGGTAGCAGCCAAAGTAACCCCAGGGTGCATCACACAAACGTACACCCCACCGATGCCCGGCACATACCCAACAAGCGGCGCACCATCACTCGGCACAGGCCGCAAACCAACACAAGCCTCCACGACGTCGAGCGAAGCAACGCCATGCAACTCACTCTTGATCGCCCCAGCGACTCTGAGCGCAATCGCCCCCGGCCGGTTATCGACCGCATCATCCAGATAATCCTCCGCCGCCAGCAGGCTTCCATCCTTGCCCTGCCGCACCTCCATCGCCGCATTGGACACAATCCCCCTGACCAGCCGACTGGGCGACCTGTAGCGGATATAGATGGCAGGTGAGGCCTCCAGCGCAAGCGAGTAACCCAAAGAGCCCATCAGCGCCGTAATACCCGTACCAGCTGCAAGCACCACTAGATCAGCATCGATTACCCCGCTGCTGGTTCGCACACCCGAGACGCGATCAGCGCTTTCGGTGAACCCCAGTACCTGGGTCCCTTCCATAAGCCTGGCACCATGACCCCGAGCACCTTCAATCAGCGCCCAGGTAACATCGACCGCGTTCAGTGCCCCCTCCTCTGCTGCATAAACAGCCTGAACAGGTGGATGCTTGAGATTCGGCTCCAGAGCCAGAATCTCAGCACAAGAGACTGTTGCGACTCCAGCAGACTTGGCACAAGCAGCCGGCATCGGCGAAATGCCATAGGTCAGCGCCCCTGTCCACTGCACATTCAGCCCCGGCAACTCCGCCTCGAGGCGGCGGTAGTCAGCGATCGCAGCGGCTCGCAGCGGTGCGGCCGGGTCTGCGCCGCTGCAGCAGGTATTGATCCATGCAAAGGACGTCGATGTCACACCAGACGCCACCCGCCCTGCTTCCACTATGGTGACCCGCACACCCAGCCGTGAGAGATGATAAGCCACGGAGGCCCCCACAATACCCGCCCCAACCACCACAACTGTCATCGCCGAACCTGTGTTCATCGTGCTCTCCTTGTCACCCGTGCGCATGACTATGTCTCACTAGCAGAACAGGATCTACAGCTGGTCCGCGGGCGCTGCTACAGCTACGGCCACAATGACGCATGCCGGGAAACGACGATGCCCACGCTCCTCAGAGAGAAACGCGGGCATCGGAGAACAGCTGAGGTAAGTTACTTGGCGACGACCGCACTGCCCGCCTGTTTCTCGAGTTGACGTTTGCGGCCGATTACCAGGACCGCGATGCCAGCCACACTACACAACGCCGCCAACGGCTCGGCCTGGTCAACGCCATCCCTTACGGCGTTGCCTCGGTTGATCTGATGCGCAGCCTGGGCTACAAGCCTGACGGCTCGGCTTGACGATTGATCGACCACTACAGCCGTAGCGCCTTTGAACCGGTAAGATGGCTTCCTGTTCACCAAGATGCAGACCCTGATGCCAAACGACGCACCCATCGGCCCTGGCCGGCCGAAGGACCTAGCCAAACGCGAGGCCATCCTTGAAGCTGCCAAAGCGCTATTCCTGAGCCTTGGCTACGCCAACACCAGCATGGATGCGGTCGCCACGGCGGCAGGTGTTTCAAAACTGACGGTCTACAGCCATTTCACCGACAAGCAGACCCTGTTCGGCTCGGCGGTGATGGCGACCTGCCAAAGCCAATTGCCGGAGCTGATATTCGAGCTGCCCGACGGTGTGCCGATTGACCAGGTGCTGCTGAACATCGCGCGAAACTTCCACGCGCTGATCAGCAGCGACGAGTCGGTCAAGCTGAGCCGGCTGATCATGGCCCAAGGCAGCCATGACCCAAGTTTTGGCCAGTATTTCTATGAGGCCGGGCCCAAACGGATTCTTGCCGAAATGGAAGCACTGCTACGCAATGCCGCTGACCGTGGCTTGTTGCGCGTCGACAGCCCGTGGCGAGCGGCCGAACACTTCTTCTGCCTGATCAAGGGCGCGCCGGATTATCGCTTGCTGCTCGGCTGCGCGCCGCCGTTGGTAGGCGCAGAGGCCGAGGCGCATGTGCGCGAGGTAGTCGAGCTGTTTGTGCGGGCGTACGCGCCTTAGGCCTTGAGGGCTTTTTTCGGGTAGATGTCGTAGCGACTCGATTTGCCTTCCAGGCTGTGGCTGGGCTTGGGCCCGTCAATGATCGGCGCCTTGCGCGGGCGCTTGACCACTACGCGATGGCTGGCCAGTGCCAGCGCGGCAGCCAATAACGCCGGAGCATCGAGGTCGTCGCCCACCAGCGGGCGGAACACACGCATCTCTTTTTTCACCAGCGCGGTCTTCTCTCGATGGGGGAACATCGGGTCGAGGTAGATCACCTGGGGTGGCTCCCCTTGCCAGGCGTGCATGGTGTCGATGGCGTTGCCGACCAGCAAGCGCATGCGCTCGACGATGGACCCGACTTCATGGTCGTCACGCGCGCGCTGCAGGCCGTCGGCGAGCAACGCGGCAACCAGCGGCTGGCGCTCGATCAGGGTCATCTGGCAACCGAGGCTGGCCAGCACGAAGGCGTCCTTGCCCAGGCCGGCAGTGGCATCCAGTACCTGCGGGCGCACGCCCTGGGCCACGCCGACCGCCTTGGCGATCATCTGCCCGCTGCCGCCGCCAAACAGGCGCCGGTGCGCGGCTTGACCTTCAACGAAGTCGACCCGCACCGGCCCTGGCGCCTGCGCTCCGAGCTGCTGCAGTTGCAGGCCGTCGGCGCCGATCTGCAGCGCCACGGCGGCGCTGTCGTCGTTCAGCGGCAAACCCAGTTGCACAGCCCACTGCTGCGCCTGGGCCTGGTACTCGGGCGCCAACGCCTCGACTGTGATGCCCGTGCCCTGCTCTTGCTCTACCATCCGATCCTGCACCCGAAAAAATTAATGAAACCCCGGCCACGGCCGATAAACGCAGTATCCGCTATTGTGCCAGAGCTGAACCGCCGCGACTGCCATGACAGACACTCTTCCCATCGGCTTGACCTACCTGTCGCCTGTCGGCAACTACGGTCGGCAGAATACCCAGGCACTCGGTGGCGTCAGCCATCTGTGGCAGGATTTCTTCGCCCGAGCGATGGCCGACCAAAGTGCTGTCGAAGTGGACCCGGTCAGCCAGGCGCTGCAGCAGCATGACCAGGTCAGTGGTGAGCCCACCGGCGGCGCCCGCGCCCTGGCATTGATCGACCTACAGCGTAGCTGTCAGGTCAGCGACACCGAGGTCAAGCCACCCGAGCCGCTGTTTCTGCCCAAGGCGGAGCTTGAAGCCGCACTGCTCGAACCTGCACCCGAGCCGTTCAGCGCCGCCGAGATGATCGAGCAGCAGCGCGATCTGGACCTTAACAACAGCTGGTTACGCCCGGTCGTCATGCACCAGGGCCAGCCGCTGCCAACGCCTGGCGCCGCCCCCGCGCCGCGCCCGCTGTACCTGCCGATTGCCGAATTCGACATGGACTTGCTCGACCCGGCGCCGGAGCCATTCGATCAGCCGACCCTGACGCTGCAGCAGCACGACCTTGAGTTCGACATGCACTGGGCACGCCCGGTGGTGCTGAACAACGTGCGCGTACATGCCTAACGGCAGACCTGCCAGACGCCCATGTCCAGGTGAAAATGATTGTGATGAGCAGCGTTGTAGTCCGGGCCTAGCACCGTACTGAAGCTGGCACATGCAGCCTTGCGCACCTCGCGCAGAAACTCAGCCTTTTGCCCGCCAACCTGCCAGTCCTGCGCCAGCACGATGCGCTGGCCATCCTTGAGCCGAAAAGCGCTGATATCGAGGGCGTTGGCCGTCGCATGCTGGCTCAGGCGCCCTTCCTTGCGGTTGTACACATTGCGACAGGCAAAGCTGCCAAGGTGCTCAACCCTTGTCACCGGCTGGCCAAACACGCGCTGCGCGGCCGGCTGCAAGCCATGGGTCTCGAACAAGGCATAGGCCACCGCCAGCGGGCAGCTTGCGAGGAAACTGCTACTCAGGCTGGCCTGGCCTGCCTCGACCCGCCACACATTGCTCAACGGGCAGCGCGCGCTGGCCGGGCTGTCGGCCTGGGCGCGATAACGCAGGCCGGAGCTTTGCAGGGCTTGTTCGCACAGGGCTGGATCCTGGCGCAGCCGCGACAGCTTGTACGCGGTCAACCAGTTAGGCGGCTGGCGTACGTCGAGCGCTGCCCATGGGTTCCAGGCGGCAGGCGGGCGCCAGCCCAGGTACCAGGCTTGCGCCGCCGCCAGAGAGAGGATGAACAGCAGCCAACCGAGCCAGCGCATCTGGGCTTAGCGACGGAACAGATCGTTGAGCTGAGCAAACGGCATGCTCTGCTCGGCGTAACTGAAGGTGCCCTGCTCGCGGATTTCCAGCGCTGCCCGCTGCAGCGCGCCAAAGGCCGCGCGGGCCAGCGACGAGCCGACGCTGATGCGGCGCACGCCAAGGTCCTGCAGCTGGTTGACGTTCAATCGCACGCCAGCCAGGCCCATCAGCACGTTGACCGGCTTGGGTGCCAGCGCCTGCACCACCGCGCGCACTTCGTCGGCGCTGCGCAGGCCTGGTGCGTAGAGCACATCGGCCCCCGCTTCGGCGTAGGCCTGCAAGCGCAGGATGGTGTCGTCGAGGTCCATCCGCTCATGCAGCAGGTTTTCCGCGCGGGCGCACAGGGTGAAGGTGAACGGCAGGCTACGCGCGGCCTGGGCGGCGGCACGGATCCGCTCCACGGCCAGGCCCATGTCATAGATGGGGGCATCGCTGCGGGTAGTGGCGTCCTCGATCGAGCCGCCCACCAGGCCCGCCTCGGCCGCGCGCAGGATCGCCTGGGCGCAGTCTTCAGGCAAGTCGCCAAAGCCGTTTTCCAGGTCGGCGGCGACTGGCAAGGCGCTCGCATCGACGATGGCGCGGGCGTTATCCAAGGTATCGTCCAGGCTCAGCGCACCCTCGGCATCGGCGCGGCCGAGGCTGAAGGCAAGGCCGGCACTGGTGGTCGCCAGCGCTTCGAAGCCCATGCTGGCCAGGAGTTTGGCCGAGCCGGCGTCCCAGGGATTGGCCATGACAAAGGCACCGTCACGCTCATGCAGCGCCTTGAAGGCCTCAGCTCGCAGGGTTTGTACATCCATGATCACTGGCTCCGGCAGATTGACGAGTGGTCAGAGTAGACCCAGCTGTTCGACCTCAGGCGCTCGTGGCAATTCCGCCAGTGCTGGCAACCCCGGCAGACGCTCGCTCAAGCGCTGGTGAAAGTGCTGAGCCAGGGCCGCCGCTTGCTGGTTATCGGAAGTATGCAGAAACACATAAGGGCTCAGGCCGGCTTCGATCCACTCGGCGACCTTGCTCACCCAGGGCGTCAGGAACGGCTCGTTGCCAATCACTTCAGGCTGGCCGATGAAGCGCACCTGTGGGTGCTGGCTGAAAGCAGCCGGACGCGCTGGTACGCGAGGCTTCTTGCTCTGCGCATGCAACACGGCAGGCTCGCGTGAGGTGCAGCTGAACAACGCACGCGAGTCCAGACAGATGCGCTCGACACCCATGCCATGCAGCAGACGATTGAGCGACCGCTCTTCTTCGCCGCGAGCGAAAAAAGCGTCGTTACGCACCTCGACTGCAACCGGCACGCCGATCTCTTGCAGAAAGTACGCAAGCTCGGGCAACCGCGAAGGGCCAAAGGTGGCCGGCAACTGCAGCCAGTACGGCGCGACCCGCCCACCCAGCGGCGCCATCAGCCGGGTAAAGGCCAACCCTGCCTCAAGTTGCTCACGTAGATCAGCGCCATGGCTGACTTCACGCGGGAATTTAGCGGTGAAGCGAAAGCCGGGCGGCATGATCTGCGCCCAGCGTTCTACCGTGGACGGTGCCGGGCTGGCATAAAAGGTGGTATTGCCTTCGACGGCGTTGAAGACCTGGCTGTACAGCGCAAGGTAGTCAGTGACGCGGGCATCGGCGGGGTAGAGATAGTCGCGCCAGGCGCTTTCGCTCCAGGACGGGCAACCGAGAAAGTATGGCAGGGGCGATGGCTTCATCCATCAAATGTACAGATCAAGCCCCAACACTTCCATATCCCAATCGGTGAATCCTGCAGTCGCCATGTAGCTGGCCAGAGCGGTTGCAGTGCGCCGGTCGCGGGCGCGGGGGAAAACCATGTCCTGCTGGCGGGCGGGCAAGCCACCCGCGCTGCGGCGAGTGCGGGTTTCCTGCGCGACCTCGGACTCTTCGATCAGCTCGGCATCTTCGACTGCTTCGTCACGCACCGGAGCCTTGCGCGGTGCGCGCTTGATCGGATAGGACTGCGGTGAAAAGCCGTCGATACGCATGAAATGAACACTCAGGATCAATGATGGCAATTTAGCAGCATCAGAGATCCATCGCTAATGCCGTTGTGATAACTGGACCACAGTTCTCACCAAAGGTTTAGCGCAAAAGTAAGCAGCCGACGAACAGCCGCTTAAACCGCCTTGGGCGTGGCCACGTTATCGCGCAGATAAACCGGTTGCGCCTGGTCGGCGGCGACCGCTTCACCGCGGGCCCAGGCAAACCCGGCCAGGCTCAGCACATCGAGCGCGCTGGGCAGCAAGCCGGTGTCCATGGCGCTGACAGGTACCGCCAGGCGCTCGTGGTAAACCCAGCCAGTGCCGGCGCCGAACCAGTCGCCGCTGCTACCATCCGGCAGCGCTACCCGCTCCGGCGGCAGCACCGCTTCGCGGCCAACCAGGCGCATCTCGCCAGCAGAGGCCTGATAGCAGCCCCAGTAGACTTCATCCATGCGCGCATCGATGGCTGCGGCAACCTGAGCGATGCCACGCTCACGCAACACGCCTTGGGCCAGCGCGGCGAGATTGGAAACCGGCAGCACCGGCCGCTCCAGGGCGAAGGCCAGGCCCTGGACCACGCCAATGGCAATGCGCACGCCGGTGAAGGCGCCAGGGCCGCGACCGAAGGCGATGGCGTCGACAGCGCTCAGCGCCACGCCCGCGTCGGCCAGCAACTGCTTGATCATCGGCAGCAGCTTTTGCGCGTGCAGACGCGGGATGACCTCATAGTGGCTGGTGACCTTGCCGTCATGCAGCAATGCAACGGAACAGGCTTCGGTGGCGGTATCCAGGGCCAGCAAGGTGGTCATCGAACGGGTTTCCAGACGCAAGAAAAAGAGCGCCAGTATAAACGACAACGGCCCGCAAGCGGGCCGTTGTCGTATGCAAGGTAACGATCAGCTCAGGGCTGCGAGGACCTTGGCAGTGATTGCTTCAACCGAGCCGACACCTTCGATGTGGCTGTACTTCGGCTTGCCGTTGGCAGCGCCAAGCTTCTGGTAGAAGTTGACCAATGGCTTGGTCTGGTCGTGATAGACCGACAGGCGATGACGCACGGTTTCTTCGGTGTCGTCTTTACGCTGGACCAGATCTTCGCCAGTCACGTCGTCTTTGCCGGCAACCTTCGGCGGGTTGTAGACCACGTGGTAGACGCGACCCGAGCCTTCGTGGACGCGACGGCCAGCAATGCGCTGAACGATCTCTTCGTCTTCCACGGCGATCTCGACCACAGCGTCCAGCTCGACGCCGGCAGTGACCAACGCTTCAGCCTGCGGAATAGTGCGCGGGAAGCCGTCGAAGAGGAAACCGTTGGCGCAGTCTGGCTGGGCGATACGGTCCTTGACCAGGTTGATGATCAGCTCGTCGGAGACCAGCTTGCCAGCGTCCATGATCGCCTTGGCTTCGATGCCCAGGGGGGTGCCAGCCTTCACTGCGGCACGCAACATGTCGCCGGTGGAGATCTGTGGGATCGAGAACTTTTCGGTGATGAATTTTGCCTGAGTACCTTTACCGGCCCCGGGAGCTCCCAGCAGAATTACGCGCATCTTGTGCTCCTCATATTTTTTTATGCAAATCAACGGAGTCGGCGTCAGGGCCAAGTCCGGAAAATCAGGTGTCGACCAGAAAATCGGTCAAAAGGCTGATCAAGATACACAGCGCCCGGCGACCAGACAAGCGTCCCAAAGTTGCGATAAACCGCCACTTGCGACCTGCCGTGGCAAGGGTTGCCCTCGGTGCAACCCTGTTCTGCCGTGCACTATCGTAGCCCGCCCCCGCCCACCTGAGCCTCCTTTGGGGGCACCCTAACCGGTGTTACGCAGGCCGGCGGCAATCCCTGCCACAGTGACCAGCAGCGCCTGCTCCAGCGGGCTGTCCAGAGCGGCTTCACGGCTGCGCGAGCGCGCCAGCAGCTCGGCCTGAAGGCGATGTAGCGGGTCCAGATAGGTGTTGCGCAGGCTAATGAATTCGAGGGTCTCAGGGCTGTGTGCGAGTAGCACCGGCTGCCCGGTCAGGCCCAATACCACCTGGCATGACTGCGACAATAGGTCGCGCAGGTGCGCACCCAATGGCAGCAGCTCGGGTTGCACTAGACGTTGGTCGTAGGCCTCGGCAATTTGCGCATCGGCCTTGGCCAGGACCATCTCGAGCATGTCGATGCGGGTGCGGAAGAACGGCCACTGCTCGCGCATCTGCGCCAACAGCTCACCCTGGCCGCGCGCCAAGGCATTGTTCAGGGCGCTTTCCCAACCAAGCCAGGCCGGCAGCATCAGCCGTGTCTGCGTCCAGCCGAAGATCCATGGAATTGCCCGTAGACTTTCGATACCGCCCGCGCGGCGCTTGGCCGGGCGACTGCCCAACGGCAGGCGGCCCAGCTCCTGCTCGGGAGTCGACTGGCGGAAGTACTCGACGAAGTCAGGGTTCTCGCGCACCACCCCGCGATAGGCCTTGACGCCATCGGCGGCGAGTTGGTCCATCACCTCGCGCCAGGCCGGCTCAGGCGGCGGTGGCGGCAGCAGGGTGGCTTCGAGCACGGCGGCCAGGTACAGGTTGAGGTTCTGCTCGGCGATGCCCGGCAAGCCGAACTTGAAGCGGATCATCTCGCCCTGCTCGGTGGTACGGAAGCGCCCGGCGACCGAGCCGGGTGGCTGCGACAGGATCGCCGCATGGGCCGGGCCACCGCCGCGGCCGACGGTGCCGCCACGGCCGTGGAACAGCAGCAGTTCGACCTGATGCTCGCGGCAGATCTGCACCAGGGTTTCCTGGGCGCGATACTGCGCCCAAGCCGCCGCCGTGGTGCCGGCGTCCTTGGCCGAGTCGGAGTAACCGATCATCACTTCCTGCGGGCCGCGCAGGCCGCTGCGGTACCCCGGCAGGCCAAGCAGCCGTTGCATGACCGGGCCGGCGTTGTCCAGGTCGGCCAGGGTCTCGAACAACGGCACCACGCGCATTGGCCGGGTCAGGCCGGCTTCCTTGAGCAGCAGTTGCACGGCCAGCACATCCGATGCCGCGCCGGCCATGGAGATGACGTATGAGCCAAGTGACGCCGCCGGCGCGGCGGCCACCTCGCGGCAGGTATCGAGGACCTCGGCGGTCTCGGCCTGCGGTTTGAAATGGGCCGGGAGCAACGGCCGGCGATTTTTCAGTTCAGCCTGGAGGAATTCGATGCGCTGCTCTTCATCCCAGTCGGCATAACGACCAAGGCCGAGGTAGTCGGTGATCTCGCTCATCGCATCCCGATGGCGAGCAGCGTCCTGGCGCACGTCCAGGCGCACCAGGAACAAGCCAAAGGTGACGGCGCGGCGCAGGCAGTCGAGCAGCGGGCCATCGGCGATCACACCCATGCCGCACTCGTGCAGCGAGCGGTAGCACAGCTCGAGCGGGTCGAGCAGTTGACGGTTGTCGCTGAGTACCTGAGCACCAGGCGGTTGGTTGCTGGTCAGTGCGGCCTGGGCCCAGCTGCGAGTCGCACGCAGGCGCTCGCGCAGCTGCTTGAGCACACTGCGATAGGGTTCAGAGCCCTCGCCTGCCTGTTCGAGCAGTTCAGCACTGGCCTGCTGCATCGACAGTTCGGCGGCCAGGCTATCGATATCACGCAGGAACAGGTCCGCGGCCATCCAGCGCGCCAGCAGCAGCACCTCGCGGGTCACGGCGGCGGTGACGTTGGGGTTGCCATCACGGTCACCGCCCATCCACGAGGCGAAACGGACCGGCGCCGACTCTAGCGGCAGGCGCAGGCCGGTTGCCTCGAACAGCGCCTTGTCGACTTTGCGCAGATGGCTGGGCACGGCCTGCCACAGTGAATGTTCGATGACTGCGAAGCCCCATTTGGCTTCGTCCACCGGGGTCGGCCGGGTGCGGCGGATTTCCTCGGTGTGCCAGGCCTCGGCGATCAATCGGCGCAGCTTGTCGCGCACCTGCTCGCGCTCGGCGGGGGTCAGGTCGCGGTGATCCTGCACGGCCAATTGCGCGGCGATGGCGTCGTATTTCTGGATCAGGGTGCGCCGCGCGACCTCGGTTGGATGCGCGGTCAGCACCAGTTGGATATCGAGCTTGGCCAACTGCCGAGCGAGGGCATCGTCGCTGTGCCCTTCCTGCTTCAGGCGGGCCAGCAGCTCGGGCAAAACCCGGCTCTCGAACGGCTCGGGCTGGTCGGCAGCGCGGCGGTGGATGAGCTGATACTGCTCGGCGATGTTGGCCAGGTTGAGAAACTGGTTGAATGCCCGCGCCACCGGCAACAGCTCGTCATCGGCGAGGTCGTCGAGGGTCGAGCTGAGCTGCTCGGCCGCGCCGCGGCGGTCGGCCTTGGCGCTGTGGCGGATGGCTTCGATCTTCTGCAAAAACGCATCGCCATGCTGCTGGCGAATGGTTTCACCCAGCAGTTCCCCCAACAGATGGACATCCTCACGCAAGCGTACATCGATATCGGTCATCAGGCCTTTCTCCAGCGCGGCTCGTCCGCGCATCCATTCAGGAACCAGCAGCCCCAAGAGTGCCCACAGCAGCGCGCTCAAGGCAAGCCTGACACCGCCAAAGCAACTAAAGTTGAGCAGAGCCACTCCCAATCAGTGCATGGCATCACGCCCTATCCAAGCTGCACAGAGGTCATCATGAAAATCCGCGAACTCGCCCAACACTGGGAACAGAACGCCGCAGGCAGCCTGAGCCCGACCAGCCACATCCTGCATCTGGACCTGGAATCGGAGGCGCGCCTGGCCGCGCTGATCGATATGTTCCCCAAACGCACCGCCGAAGAACTGCTCGGCGAACTGGTCGCCTCGGCCCTCGAAGAGCTGGAAGCGAGCTTCCCCTATGTGCAGGGCCGGCAGGTGATTGCCACCGATGAGCAAGGCGACCCCATGTATGAAGACGTAGGCTCTACGCCGCGCTTTCTGGCTCTGTCGCGGCAGCATCTGCAGACGCTCTCAAGCACCGATCAAGACCCTGCCAAATAACGTGCTGACGACCGCGGGGGGCCCGTGCGCCCCGCCGCAGTTACCCTGCCCTACCCCTGCGCGAGCTGAAAGTTCCGCAGTTTCTCGCTGACCGTTCAGTCAGAAAATACTTGTAACGGCTTGCTATTTTTTTCGGAACTATTCGAAAAACGCTCCAGTCCGAGCCAATAGCCATCACGCTAAAACCCTGCACACAGTGGTAGTGCACAGTACAGCTGAAGCGCGCACTGTCAGGGAACGAGCGATGGACTGCCACGGACATTGTCATCAGGAGTGATCCAATGGAGCTGACCAACATGAAGAGCCGCACTATGCCAACATCATCCACCCGCATGCATGGCCTGAAACTGGCCGCGCTGGCCCTGGGCAGCACGTTTGTCCTCGCTGGTTGCGCCGGCAAGCCGCCAACCGAGCAGTACGCCGTGACCCAATCTGCGGTCAACGCGGCGGTGAGCTCCGGCGGTACCGAGTTCGCTGCAGTAGAAATGAAAGCGGCGCAGGACAAGTTCAAGAAAGCTGAAATTGCCATGCACGACAAAAAGTACGAAGAAGCCAAGGTGCTCGCCGAGCAGGCTGAGTGGGACGCCCGCGTAGCAGAGCGCAAGGCACAGGCTGCCAAAGCGCAAAAAGCCGTGCAGGACTCCCGCCAAGGCGTCCAGGAACTGCGTGAGGAAGGCCTGCGCAGCGCTGAATAAGCCTGCCCGCCTCCCCCAGCCTTCGTTACTGATTAAAGGAAGAACACTATGCGCAACTACGTCATGATCCCCGCTCTGCTGGCCCTGAGTGTTGGCCTTGCTGCTTGCTCGCATGATCCAAACGCCAACCTCGAGTCTGCTCGCACCAGCTTCTCGGCGCTGCAGAGCGATCCACAGTCGACCAAACTGGCCGCCCTTGAGACCAAGGACGCGCAGGATTGGCTGAACAAGGCCGACAAGGCCTACATGGATCGCGAAGACACCAAGAAAGTCGACCAGCTGGCCTACCTGACCAGCCAGCGCGTTGAAGTCGCCAAGCAGACCATCGCCCTGCGCGCTGCTGAAGGCGAGCTGAAGAACGCTTCGGCGCAACGTGCCCAGGCTCGCCTGGATGCCCGTGACGCCCAGATCAAGAAGCTGCAGGACAGCCTGAACGCCAAACAGACCGACCGTGGCACCTTGGTGACCTTCGGCGACGTGCTGTTTGACTTCAACAAGGCTGAACTGAAGAGCAGCGCCCTGCCCAACGTGACCAAGCTGGCGCAGTTCCTGGCTGAAAACCCAGAGCGTAAAGTGATTGTCGAGGGCTACACCGACAGCGTCGGTTCGGCCAGCTACAACCAGAGCCTGTCCGAGCGTCGTGCTGGCGCTGTGCGCATGGCCCTGGTACGTGCCGGTGTAGATCCAGCGCGTATCGTCTCGCAGGGCTATGGCAAGGAATACCCGGTTGCTGACAACACCAGCAACTCCGGCCGTGCCCAGAACCGTCGTGTGGAAGTAACCATTTCCAACGACAACCAGCCGGTTGCACCGCGTACTGCTGCCAACCAGTAAGGGTTGCCAGCGGGGCTGCCTGGCAGCCCCGTCGCGACAAACAAAAACCGCGTGAAGCCTTTGGGCTCACGCGGTTTTTTTGTGTTCTGCTTTGGCGGGAGTTTCAGAATTGCTGGGGCCGAGCAGCGGCCCCAATGCGATTCACTGCACTTGCCGCGGCGTCTCCTCGCCAACACAGCGCACCGCACGCTTGCGATTGTCGACCAGCACACCGGTCAGGCCCTTCTGCTGCATATCGATCAATACCAACACCCCATCCATGCACTGCGCCACCTGCGCCGCAGGCTCCAGCGAGACCTTGTAATCCTCGCCCGGCACCGTCTTGAGCATGGTGAAGTCCTGCAGCAACAGGGCATCCTCAGGCTTGGCAAAATGCAGGTAGCCGTAATACCAGAGGGCCCCTACCGTCACGATGATGCTACCGACGCCGGTCAGAATCAGCGGGATGGCGTTGCGTTCTTCACTCATTGCTTGTTCTTCTCATCAGGGAAATTAGGCACTTCGGCCAAGCGCCGCAGGCCGTTGAAATGGGTCGGATCATCCAGGAAGCGGATCATCACCTGGCGCCAGGTCGGGTCGGCAAAGGTCTGCACGTGGCCGCCGCGGGTCAGTTGCAACACCCGTGGTGGTGGCGCATGACGGTACAAGTCCAGACCGTTTTCCAGCGGCACCAGGGCATCGTCGATGCTGTGGAAAAACAACTTCGGCGGGCTGTCCAGGTGCTCGATCGAGCGGATCGCGCTGTCGCCGTCGGGCACCAGCCATGACAGCGGCACCTGCAGCGGCCAGGTCAGCCAACCGGTACCCAGCGCGTATCGCCCGACCGAGCGATAACTGGCCGGCACGCCATCGAACACCAGCGCACTGAAGCGCTGACGCTGCTCAGGGTGGCCCGCCAGGTAATGAATCGCCATCGCTCCGCCCAGGCTCTGCCCCAGCAGCACCAGTGGTTTGCCCTGCACCTCAGGCGCCCGTTCAAGCCAGCTCATGGCTGCAGCTATGTCTTCGTACACCTCAGGCAGGCTTGGCTTGCCTTCAGACAGGCCATAACCGCGATAGTCGATCATCAACACCTGGTAGCCCTGCTCCGGCAGCCAGTAGCTGCCGCCGAGGTGCCCAGGCAGGTTGCCGCCGTTGCCGTGCAGGTGCAGCACCGTACCCTTGACGTCGACGCCATCCTTGGCCGGCAGCCACCAGCCGTGCAAGCGCACGCCATCACTGGTGGTCAGGGTCACATCGCGATAGGCCAGCTTGGCCCGCTCGGGGGTGAATGCCTGGCCCGGCTCGGGATAGAACAGCAGGCTGCTGCAGCCGCCGAGGGTCAGCGCCAGGGTCAGCGCCAGGCCTTTACAGAATGTTCGCGTAGTCGGCTTCAATGCGATCAAGGCTCAGGTGATTGAGGAAGTTGGAGAAGCACATCCAGGCAGACAGCGCATTCAGGTCGCGGAATTGCTCGGGCAGGTACTTGGGCGGTTCGACAAGGCCTTCTTCGACCAGCTGACGCAGGGTGCGCATGTCCTCCAGAGTGGTCTTGCCGCAGAACAACAACGGGATCTGCTCAAGTTTGCCCTTCTTCACGGCCAACTGAATGTAGTTGTAAACCATGATGAAGCCCTTGAGGTAGGACAAGTCCTTGGTGAATGGCAGGCCGTTCGGCACCGAGCCGCGGAACACTCGGCTGGCGTTGCTGTAGCTCTGGCCGATCTCGAAGCCCTGGCCACGGAAGAACTCATACACCTGCATGAAATCGGCGCCCTGCTCGACCATGTGAATGGCCCGAGTGCGGTTGGTCAGCTTGCGCAGGCGACTCGGGTACGAGGCAAAGGCGATCACTTCCATAAGGATGGCCAGGCCTTCCTGGGTCACAGTCGACGACGGCGGCCCCTTGGCGAGGAAGGTGCAGATCGGCTGGTTAAGCCCGTTGAGCGTGGTACCAACATGCACCAGCCCTTCATGAACCTCCAGCGCACGCACATCACGGCTGTTGAACATGGCATCGGCGCGCACCTTGATGTAGTCGGCGCCCGCCGCTGCATCGGCGACGATACCGTCGGACTCGAACACGCGGATGGTGCCTTCGGCCTCACCGAACACCGTATTCAGCCGGCGCTGGAGGATATCCACCGCTTGCTTGGCCGTGAGGTTCTTCGGCTCGTCCTTGAGATCGCCGCGGCCATCGATGTTGTTCAGGTAATCAGAAAGCATCAGGCCAAGGTCGGCCAGGGTCGGGTCGCCGGCATGAAACGCATCGGAAGCTGCACCATACAGCTCCTGCGAAATCAGACCGAAGTCCTCGGTGCCGCGCGCTTCCAGCATGCGCACCACCATGCGGTACTCGCGGCACATGCGCCGCATGATCTGCCCGACCGGGTTGAACTGGCCAAGCTGGCGAGTGATATCGCGCTCGATGCTCTGAAACTCGGCCTTCAATGCACTCGAATCGAAGCCCAGGGGGCGCGACTGGTAATAGGCGCGGTCCACGGCAGGCGGCTCTTTGCCCTTGCCGTTGATGAAGGCCTGGCGGATGTTATCGTCCCACTTCACCGCATCGAGCACGCGGATCGGCGTCTGCGCCACGACAATGCGGTCGGACAACGCGCGAATGGTCTGCTGATACTCGTCCACGGCTAATTCCTTGTAGCGGCTATTACTTGCCGACGCGCTGGAAGCGCGCCACTTCGACGAACAGGTCAGAGTTGGCCGGGTCATCCAGGTAGGCCAGCACTCGCTCGGTCGGGCTGTCGATCAACACGCCCGGACCGTTGTCTTCCGGCACCTCGATACTGCGCCCGCTGAGTTCCTTGCGCGTGAGCGCCTCGTGCACCTGATCGACGTCCAGGTTGTACACCACCAGTTCCTTGCCGTCGGCGCTGACCTCGAAGCCGCCAATCAGGAAGTTGCCGCCCAGGCGCTTGGGCACCCCGGCCGACAGGTACCAGCGGCTGCCATGACGGGCCACGGTAAACACGTAGTCCTCAGCCGGCTTGCCTTTGGCTGTGGCCAGCGCCTTGTAGCTGTTGCCAGCCGCGCGGCTGATGCTCAGCTTGAGCGGCTCACCCCAGGCATCCTTGCTGCTCCACTTGCCCAGTAACGCCTTGGGTGCGGTCTGGTTGGCCGGCAGCGGGTCGCCAAAGGTCACCAGACAACCGCCCAGCATCAGGAATGACAACGTCAACAACACCATACGCCAGGCTTTCATCAGGCTCTCCTAGATAGATCGGTGACGCAAACCGCTCGCAGCTCAGACCGATGCCAGCACCAGGTGCAGGTAGCGGGTAAGAATAGCGAGCATCTGCCCATCGGCCTGCCCGTTCGTTTGTTCAAGCAGGCCTTGATATTCCATCTGCTCGATAATCGCCGTCAACATCTGTGCGTCCTGCTCGGGATGATGCGAGCCGATTACCTGGAGCATCTGCCGCGCGCCTTGCGCGAGGATCCGTTCGTGCGCGCGCACCAGCTCGGCCAGCCGCGGGCAGAGCAAGGCCTCCTGGCGGAAGGCCTGCTCGGCCATGAGAAAGTCACGCCGATTGCTCAGTTGCCGGCTGACGTAGTCGGCGGTCATCCGCGCGATTTCATCGACCAGCCGCGTCCGTGATGCGGCGCTGCCATCGTCCTGCGCGAGCAACTGGCGCAACACCCCTTCACTGGTCGCCCACAGCTTGGCCATGTAGTCGGCGCTGCGCTCGACGTACTGGGCAAAGGTATCGGTGAGCAGGTCTTCGATGTCCTTGAAGTAGTAGGTGGTGGCCGACAGCGGCACACCGGCCTCGGCGGCTACGGCGCGGTGGCGCACGCCGCGCACGCCGTCGCGGACGACGATGCGCATCGCTGCATCGAGAATCAGCTGGCGGCGTTGTTCACTGCCCTGGCGGCTGGTCTTGCGCCCTTGGTACTGCACGCTTTCAGCAACGGCGCTGGCTACGCCTGCTGCGCCTTGTTCGGCGATTGCTGGGTTCACGCTGAATACCTCGTGGAATTGATCGTCGTACAGCACTGCTGTCACCCAGCGGCCGAGCCGCGGATGACAGCCAAGAAAAAGCCGCCTCGAAAGGCGGCTTGTTCACAGCACTCAGGCCTGTGGGCGCATATGCGGGAACAGGATCACATCACGGATCGACGGCGAGTTGGTCAGCAACATCACCAGGCGGTCGATACCGATGCCTTCACCGGCAGTCGGCGGCATGCCGTATTCCAGCGCACGGACGAAGTCGGCGTCGTAGTGCATGGCTTCGTCATCACCGGCGTCCTTCTCCGCCACTTGGGCCAGGAAGCGCTCGGCCTGGTCTTCGGCATCATTGAGCTCGGAGTAGGCGTTGGCGATTTCGCGGCCACCGATGAACAGCTCGAAGCGGTCGGTGACGTTCGGGTTGGCGTCGTTGCGGCGGGCCAGCGGCGACACTTCGAACGGGTACTCGGTAATGAAGTGCGGCTGCTCCAGCTTGTGCTCGACCAGCTCTTCGAAAATCATCACCTGCAGCTTGCCCAGGCCTTCGTGGCCGAGCACCTTGGCACCTGCCTGCTTGGCAATCGCGCGGGCCTTGTCGACGTCCTGCAGGTCGGCGGCGGTCAGCTCGGGGTTGTACTTGAGGATCGAGTCGAACACCGACAGGCGCACGAACGGCTCGCCGAAGTGGAACACCTTTTCGCCGTAAGGCACGTCGGTGCTGCCCAGCACCAGCTGCGCCAGCTCGCGGAACAGCTCTTCGGTAAGGTCCATGTTGTCTTCGTAGTCGGCATAGGCCTGGTAGAACTCGAGCATGGTGAACTCGGGGTTGTGCCGGGTCGAAACACCTTCGTTACGGAAGTTGCGGTTGATCTCGAAGACCTTCTCGAAGCCACCCACGACCAGACGCTTGAGGTACAGCTCAGGCGCGATCCGCAGGAACATCTGCATGTCCAGCGCGTTGTGGTGGGTTTCGAAGGGCTTGGCCGCCGCGCCACCTGGGATGGTCTGCAGCATCGGCGTTTCCACTTCGAGGAAGTCGCGCTTGGCAAGGAAGCTGCGGATGTGCGAGATCACCTGCGAACGCACACGGAAGGTGTGGCGGGTCTCTTCGTTGACCATCAGGTCGACGTAGCGCTGGCGATAGCGCTGCTCGGTGTCGGTCAGGCCGTGGTGCTTGTCCGGCAACGGACGCAGCGATTTGGTCAGCAGACGCACGCTGGTCATCTCGACGTACAGGTCGCCCTTGCCGGAACGCGCCAGGGTGCCTTCGGCGGCAATGATGTCGCCCAGGTCCCAGGTCTTGACCGCAGCCAGGGTCTCTTCCGGCAGGGTCTTGCGGTTGACGTAGACCTGGATGCGCCCGGTCATGTCCTGGATAACCATGAAAGAGCCACGGTTGAGCATGATACGACCGGCAACCTTGACCGGGATCGCTGCAGCTTCCAGCTCTTCCTTGGTCTTGTCGACATACTGCTTCTGCAGATCGCTGCAGTAGCTGTCGCGACGGAAGTCGTTGGGGAAGGCCTGGCCCTTGGCACGCTCGGCGGCAAGTTTTTCCTTGCGCAGCGCGATCAGGGTGTTTTCTTCCTGTTGCAGGTCTTGCGGGTCGAGTTTGAGATCGCTCATGTCGTCAGATTTTCCATCAAGGATTCATTGCCCTCGCCCGCAGGCGAGGGTCTTGCAGCTCAGCAGCCGAGAAGTTACAGGCCTTGCTTGAGGCTCGCTTCGAGGTATTCGTCGATATCGCCGTCCAGCACCTTGTCACAGTCGCTGCGTTCGATGTTGGTGCGCAGGTCTTTGATTCGCGACGCGTCGAGCACGTACGAGCGAATCTGGTGACCCCAGCCGATGTCCGACTTGCTGTCTTCCAGAGCCTGCGAGGCTGCGCTGCGCTTTTGCATTTCCAGCTCGTACAACTTGGCCCGCAGCATTTTCATGGCGGTGTCCTTGTTGGCGTGCTGAGAACGTTCGTTCTGGCAGCTGACCACGGTGTTGGTCGGCACGTGAGTGATCCGGACCGCCGAGTCGGTGGTGTTGACGTGCTGACCACCGGCACCCGAGGAGCGGTAGGTGTCGATACGCAGGTCGGACGGGTTGATGTCGATCTCGACCTTGTCGTCGATCTCGGGCGAGACGAACACTGCCGAGAACGAGGTATGACGACGCGCGCCGGAGTCGAACGGGCTCTTGCGCACCAGGCGATGAACGCCAATCTCGGTACGCAACCAGCCGAACGCGTACTCGCCCTTGATGTGCACGGTGGCGCCTTTGATGCCGGCGACTTCACCTTCGGACAGCTCCATGATGGTGGCGTCGAAGCCACGCTTGGAGGCCCAGCGCAGGTACATGCGCAGGAGGATGTTGGCCCAGTCCTGTGCTTCGGTACCGCCGGAACCGGCCTGGATATCCAGGTAGGCGTTGTTCATGTCCATCTCGCCGCTGAACATGCGACGGAATTCCAGCTTGGCCAGGGACTCTTCGAGACCTTCGAGCACTTCGACAACGTCGTTGACCGCCGCTTCGTCGTTTTCTTCGACGGCCATGTCGAGCAGCTCGCGCGAATCGGCCAGGCCACTGGACATCTCGTCCAGGGTGCCGACGATCTGCGCCAGCATGGCGCGCTCGCGGCCCAGCTCCTGGGCGTACTCGGGTTTGTTCCACACGGCCGGGTCTTCCAGCTCGCGGTTGACTTCGATCAGGCGCTCAGCTTTCAGATCGTAGTCAAAGATACCCCCGAATCGATTCGGAACGTTCGGTGAGGTCTTTGATGGTGTTGAGGATCGGTTGGATTTCCATTGGGCAGGCTACTCGCGCGAATTCGGTGAAAAGCCGGTGAGTATAAACCAGTCCGAGCCACGGCGGCAGACCCGCCGGGCAGGCGCAAGGCGCTTATCAGGCAATACCGGCCTGATTGCGCCCATTATTCTTGGCCAGGTACAGGCCCTTGTCGGCGGCCGAGATCAGTTGCCGGCAATGGCTACCGATGGCCGGGGTCAAGGTAGCGATGCCCAGGCTCACGGTCAGCCGCGCATCGGCCTCGGGTGCGGTGTGGGCAATGCCCAGGCCGTAGACCGACTGGCGCAGTTTTTCGGCAATCAGGCGGGCGCCGCCCGGCGAGGTGTTAGGCAGCACCAGGGCGAACTCTTCGCCGCCGTAGCGCGCCGGCAGGTCGCTTGGCCGTGAGCATGAATTGCGAATCGCTGCAGCCACCTGGCGCAGCGCCTCGTCACCGGCCAGGTGGCCGAAGCTGTCGTTGAAGGCCTTGAAGTAGTCGACGTCGATCATCAACAGCGACAGCTGCTGCTGCTCACGCATGGCCCGGCGCCACTCCAGTTCCAGGTACTCGTCGAAGTGGCGGCGGTTGGACAAGCCGGTCAAGCCATCGGAGTTCATCAGGCTCTGCAGCATCAAATTGGTGTCGAGCAGTTGCTGCTGGCTGACGCGCAGTGCGCGATACGCTTCATCGCGCTGCAACAGGGTCATATAGGAGCGCGAGTGGTAGCGAATTCGCGCCACCAGTTCGATGGTGTCCGGCAGCTTGACCAGGTAATCATTGGCCCCGGCGGCAAACGCGGCGCTCTTGACCAACGGGTCTTCCTTGGTCGACAGGACGATGATCGGGATGTCCTGGGTGGCCGGGTGGTTGCGGTATTCGCGCACCAGGGTGAGGCCATCCAGGCCCGGCATGATCAGGTCCTGGAGGATCACCGTCGGCTTGATGCGCATGGCCTGGGCGATGGCCTGATGCGGATCGGCACAGAAGTGGAAGTCGATATTCTCTTCATGGGCCAGCCCACGCCGCACCGCTTCGCCGATCATTGCCTGATCGTCCACCAGCAGCACCATCGCCGAGTTTTCGTTGGCGGTCACAAGACCTGCGCTTGGTAGATCAATCATGCCTGTTCACCTGGTCACGACCGTCCAGGCGGTGTGACTCAATTGCTGATGTCATTTGGTAAAAAACTCCGTCAATCGCCCGGCAATGCGCTCGAGCGGGCGGATCTCCATCGCTGCATCAATCGCCGCAGCGGCCTTGGGCATGCCATATACAGCACTGCTCTGCTGGTCCTGGGCAAGGGTCAAAAAGCCCTGCTGGCGCATCATCTTCAAACCCTGGGCGCCATCGCGGCCCATCCCGGTGAGCAGAACGCCCACACCGGGCGCATTCCAATGGCGTGCCACGCTCTCGAAAAACACATCGATCGAGGGTCGGTAGATTTCATTGACCGGCTCGGCGGTGTAGGCGAGCTGGCCGTTTTTCAGCAAGCGGATATGGTGGTTGGTGCCTGCCAGCAATACCTGCCCGGCCTGCGGCGGCTCGCCTTCGCGGGCAAGCCGTACGACCTGGCCGCAGGTACTGCTGAGCCAGTCGGCCATACCTGCGGCAAACACTTGGTCAACATGCTGCACCAGCACGATGGCCGCCGGAAACTGCTTGGGCAGGCCCTTGAGCAAAACTTCAAGCGCGGCCGGGCCGCCAGCAGACGAACCAATCGCCACCAGGCCAGTACGCTGCGAGACTTCGCGCACAGCGGTGGGCACGCTGCTTGGCGCCGAAGTGCGCTGCTGACCGATCAGCCAGCCGATATTGAGGATCTTGCGCAACAATGGCGCGGCCGCTTCGCGCGGATCACCCGCGCCCAGCGCCGGCGTATCGACTACGTCCAGCGCGCCGTGGCCCATGGCCTCGAACACGCGGTGCACGTTCTGCTTGCGGTCGACCGTGACGATGACGATAGCGCAGGGCGTTACCGCCATGATTCGCCGGGTTGCCTCGACGCCGTCCATCACCGGCATGATCAGGTCCATGAGGATCAGGTCCGGGATCTGTGCGGCGCAGCGCTCGACCGCCTCCTGGCCATTGCCGGCGACCCAGATCAGCTCATGCGCCGGCTCCAGCGCAAGCGCCCGGCGCAGCGCCTCGACGGCCAAGGGCATGTCGTTGACGATGGCAATTTTCATCCTTGTGCACCTCCGATCAACTCGACCACTGCATCCAGCAACGCGTCATCGTGGAAGCTGGCCTTTGCCAAATAGTAGTCGGCGCCGGCATCCAGGCCACGCCGGCGGTCTTCTTCACGGTCCTTGTACGACACCACCATCACCGGCAAGCCTTGCAGGCGCTGGTCGCGGCGCACCAGGGTGACCAGCTCGATGCCGTCCATGCGCGGCATGTCGATGTCGGTGATCAGCAGGTCGAAGTCATCGCCGCGCAGGGCGTTCCAGCCGTCCATACCGTCCACCGCCACGGCCACGTCGTAGCCGCGATTGCTCAGCAGCTTGCGTTGCAGCTCACGCACCGTCAGCGAGTCGTCCACCACCAGCACGCGCTTGCGGCTGACGCCCTTGGCACTGGCGCCGTTGCGTTCAATGCGCTCCAGGCGGCCGGTAGTCAGCAGCTTTTCCACCGAGCGCAGCAGGTCTTCGACGTCGACGATCAGTACCACCGAGCCATCGTCGAGCAACGCTCCGGCAGAAATATCCTGAACCTTGCCCAGGCGCGCATCGAGCGGCATGACCACCAGCACGCGCTCGCCGATCAGGCGCTCGACGGCAATCCCGTAGAGCTGCTCGCGCTCGCGAATGACCACAACCCGCAGGCTGCGCTCATCGCCCTGCCCTTGCGGGCGATTGAGCAACTGATTGGCCGAGACCAGGCCGATATGGCGCTGCTCGTGCCAGAAGTGTTGACGCCCTTCGATCTGGACGATGGCCTCGGCGGGCACGTCAAGGGTGCGCTCGATATGCGCCAGCGGAAAGGCATACGCCTCGCCGCCGACCTCAACCACCAGGCTGCGCACCACCGACAAGGTCAGCGGCACCTGCAAATGGAAGCAACAGCCTTGGCCAGCAACCTGGGTCAGCTCGATCGAGCCGCGCAGCTCGCGCACCATATGCTGCACTGCGTCCAACCCCACCCCGCGACCGGATACTTCGGTGACCCGATCGCGCATGCTGAAACCGGGCAGGAACAGGAACGTCAGCAGCTCGGCTTCGCTCATCTGCGCCACGGTCTCGGCCGGTGACAAGGCCCGTTCGGCAATGCTGCAGCGCAGCTGCTCAAGGTCGATGCCGGCGCCATCGTCACTCAGCTCGACAATCAGCATCCCAGCCTGGTGGGATGCACGCAGGCGGATCACGCCATCGCTGGGCTTGCCCGCCAACAGGCGTCGTTCGGGCAGTTCGATGCCATGGTCGACGGCGTTGCGCAGCAGGTGAATCAGCGGGGCTTCGAGTTTTTCCAGGACATCGCGATCGACCTGGGTTTTCTCGCCCTCGATCTGCAACTGCACCTGTTTGCCCAACGAGCGGCCCAGATCGCGGACCATCCGGCTCTGCCCGGTAAGCACGTCGGCGAATGGCCGCATGCGGCAGGCCAGCGCCGTGTCATACAAGTTTTGCGCGCGCTGGCTGGCTTGCCAGCCGAACTCGTCGAGCTCGGCTGCTTGCTGTTGCAGGATGGCCTGGGTTTCGCCGAGCAGGCGTTGGGTCTGGGCCAGCGCTTCGAGTACTTCAGGGCTCTGGCCGCTGCTCTCAAGCTGGCTCTTCAGCCCGTCGAGGGCACGCATGCCCTGCCCGTGCATGCGCTTGAGCCGCTGCAGGCTGGCCAGGTAGGGCTTGAGCCGCTGGGTTTCCACCAGCGACTTGCTGGACAGGTCGAGCAGGCTGTTCAAGCGATCCGCCGTCACCCGCAATACTCGCTCGCCGGTCTGGCTGCTGCGTTTGCCTGACCGCGGTGCAGGCTCGACATCGGCTTGCGCCTGGGCTGCCAGCGCGGGTACTTCGGCGCTGGCCACCGACGGCGCGGCCAGCAGCGGTTCGCTCACTGCGCGGGTAACCACCTGCGGCGCCGCGCTGAAAGCAGCAGCGGGGTCGAGCAACGCCGTCATCTGCGCGACAAAGCCCGGCACTGCCAGCTCACCGGCGGCATCGCCCGGCGTGGCGATGCGCATCAGCAGGTCGGTGCCTTGCAGCAAGGCATCAATGTGTTCGCCACGCAAACGTAGCCGACCTTCCTGGGCCGCGACCAGGCAGTCTTCCATGACGTGGGCGACGCTCACCCCGGCGTCGACGCCGACGATCCGCGCCGCGCCTTTGAGCGAGTGCGCGGCACGCATGCAGGCTTCGAGCTGATCGGCCTGGGTCGGGTTGCGCTCGAGCGCAATCAGGCCAGTGTTGAGCACCTGGGTCTGGGCTTCGGCCTCCAGGCTGAACAGCTCCAGCAAAGACGCATCACGCATTTGCTCAGGGGTCATGACAGGCTCCGCTTGACAGCCGACAGCAAGTGGGTCGAATCCAGTACGCGCACGCTGCGCCCGCGCCACTGCAGCACGGCGGCAGTGAAGCGCGCAGTGTCCTGGCCGTCTTCACAGGCATCGATATCAAGCCGATGAATGCCATCGACTTCATCCACTGGAGCAACTACCGGCCCGCCTTCAGCGGCCAGAATCAGCATGCGTGGCATTACCCGACCATTGATGGGGCTGGCCGGCAGGCTGTCGGCCCCCAGCAGCGCGGCCAGTGACAGGCACGGCACCAGGGCGCCGCGCACATTGGCCACACCTTGCAGTACCCGCGAGCGCTGATGCGGCAGGGAATGCACGGATTGCACTGGAGCGATCTCGGCGAGGCTGGCAGTCGTCAGCGCCAGCCATTCTTCACCCAGGCGGAACACCAGCATCGAACGCCCGGTGCATTCGGTCAGCGGCGCGGCGGCGACAGGCTCTTGATCCTGCTGCAGGGCGTAGCGATCGAGCAGGCGCGTGGCGGCTGCGGCATGCACTTCGCAGTTGCGGCAGTGAATATGTTGTTCAAGCAAAGGGCATTGTTTGTTGCCATGCACGCCGATGCGATTCCAGCAGTCGTCGATCGGCGGGTGGTCTTCGCTGACAAGCAGCAGCTCATGAATCTCGCTCATCGTTGCGGCTCCCGACCGGCACGCGCGGCGCGTTCCTGCAGACGCCGCGCACCGGCCTCATCGCCTTGTGCGGCGAGCAGCGTCGCCAGTTGCAGCAGCGCCTCGGGGTGTTGCGGCTCAAGGTACACGGCCTTGCGGTAATGAATAATGGCGTTGTGGCTGTCGCCTGCGGTGTCGCTGAGCAGGCCCAGCCAGTAGTACAGCTGCGCCTTGGGTTCGAACTGGCGCAGGTAGCGCTCGCAACTGGCCAGCGCGGCCTGACTGTCGCCGGCGTTGGCCTGGCGGGCGATTTGCGCCAGCAGCTCGCTCTCGCCGGCCTGCCCGGCAGTGGCCACTATCGACGGGGCGGGCGCTGGGCGCACGTGCCGCGGCGCTGGCGCTGGCGGCACGCTACGCGGCACAGGCGGCTGGCTCAATGGCGCAGACGCCAGGGCCGGCCGTGCAGGCGTCGGGGGAACTACGGGCACGGCTTGTTCCGGCTGGCGCACATAGGCGAACGACTGCGGGATGCCCAATGGCCGCATGCCCAGGCGCGCCAACAGGCTGCCTTCGGCGGGGCCAATGAACAGCACACCCTGGGCATGCAGCAATTGCTTGAGCACCGCAAACACCCGGTGCTGGGTGGGCACGTCGAAGTAGATCAGCAGGTTGCGACAGAACACGAAGTCATAATGCCCGTTGCGACTAGCCAGGGCTGGATCAAGCACGTTGCCGACCTGCAGATCGACCTGGTGGCAGACTCGCTCATGCAACTGATGGCCCTCACCGGTAGCGCTGAAGTGCCGCTCGCGAAAGGCCACATCACTGCCACGAAACGAATTGCGCCCGTACAGCGCCTGGCGTCCACGGGCGACCGAGTTGGGGCTGATGTCCAGCCCATCGACACTGAACGCGGCGGCGCTCATGCCGCTGTCGAGCAACGCCATGGCAATCGAATACGGCTCTTCGCCGGTCGAGCACGGCAAGCTGAGGATGCGCAGCGGCCGCACACCGGCCAGTTCGGCCAAGCGCTTGTGAGCGAGGCCGGCCAACGCGGCAAACGACTCGGGATAACGGAAAAACCAGGTTTCCGGGACGATCACCGCCTCGATCAGCGCTTGCTGTTCAGCCGTCGATTGCTGCAGCAGCAGCCAGTAATCGTTCAAGTCGTGGGCTGCCAGCGCAGCACTGCGCTGACGCAGGGCACGCTCGACCATGGGCACTCCGACCGACTCGACATCCAGGCCGATGCGCTCTTGCAAGAATCGAAAAAACTGCTGTTCGATCATGCCGGCACCTGCGCTGGCGCATCCGGGAACAGCAAGCGACGGACCTCGTCACTGAGCAACTGGTCGATCTCGATGCGCTGCAACATGCCCTGGGCATCCTGGCGCACCGGGCCCAGATAGGGCGCCTCGCCGTTGTCCAGCCCATACGGCTGGAACTCGTCAGGCTGGCAGCGCAGGGTCTCGGTGGCCTGCTCGAGGATCAAACCCAGGTGCAGCGTGATAGCGCTGGCAGCCGGGTGATAACGCACCACCACCAGCCGCGTGCTGGTGCGTGCTGCGGCCCGCCTGGCAAAGCTCAGCGCGGCCAGGTCGATCACTGGGATCAGCGCACCACGATGGCTGAGAATCCCGCGTACCCACCCCGGGGCCTGAGCGATAGGCTTGAGCGTACGCAGCGCCAGCACTTCCACCACCTCACGCACATCCAGGGCGAAGCGCTGGTCGTTGAGGCGAAACTGCAGGTACAGCACGCCTTTGCCGGTGCCGGCTGTGGGTTCGCGCTGAGGCAGATCCTTGATTGTCATCAGACTTTGAAACGCGAGACACCGCCACGCAGGCCAGCCGCGACCTGGCTCAGCTCATCGATGGCGAAACTGGCCTGGCGCAGCGATTCGACGGTCTGCGTGCTGGCGTCGCTGAGCTGAGAGAGCGCCTGGTTGATCTGCTCGGCACCGGTGGCCTGGGCCTGCATGCCGTCGTTGACCATCAATACCCGCGGCGCCAGCGCCTGGACCTGATGGATGATCTGGCTGAGTTGCTCGCCAACCTGCTGCACTTCGAACATGCCGCGGCGGACTTCTTCGGAAAACTTGTCCATGCCCATTACCCCGGCCGAAACCGACGACTGGATCTCGCGCACCATCTGCTCGATGTCGTAGGTCGCCACGGCGGTCTGGTCGGCCAGGCGACGCACTTCAGTGGCCACCACGGCGAAACCGCGGCCGTATTCGCCGGCCTTCTCGGCCTCGATCGCAGCGTTCAGCGACAGCAGGTTGGTCTGGTCGGCAACCTTGACGATGGTCACCACCACCTGATTGATGTTGCTGGCCTTCTCGTTGAGGATGCTCAGCTTGGCGTTGACCAGATCGGCCGCGCCCATCACCTGGTGCATGGTTTCTTCCATGCGTGCCAGGCCTTGCTGGCCGGAGCCGGCGAGGATCGAGGCCTGGTCAGCAGCCGAGGTGACCTCGGTCATGGTCCGCACCAGATCACGCGACGTGGCGGCGATCTCACGCGAGGTGGCGCCGATTTCGGTGGTAGTGGCTGCGGTTTCGGTGGCCGTGGCTTGCTGCTGCTTGGAGGTGGCGGCGATTTCGGTAACCGAGGTGGTCACCTGCACCGACGAGCGCTGGGCCTGGGCGACCAAGCTGGCGAGGGATTCGGCCATTTCGTTGAAGCCGGTTTCGATGGCGCCAAACTCGTCCTTACGGTCCAGGTCCAGGCGCATGCTCAAGTCACCCGAGCGCAGCTTATCGAGGGCATGTACGATGCGTTGCATGGGTGTGGTGATCGCACGCATCAACAGCAGCCCGCAAATGCCAGCAGCGATGATGGCCAGGATCAGCGAAACGATCATGCTGCCCTTGGCGGTGGCCACGGCGCTGACGATGTCTTTGGTGGCTACATCGGCCGCTTCCCGATTGCGTTCGATCACGGTGTTGAGGTGCTTGCGCCCTTCAACCCAGGCGGGCGTCAGCACGTCGGTGATCAAGCGCTCGGCTTCGGCGTAGTTCTTCTGCCGGTAGGCCTCGAGTACCAGTTCGATGTCGGCGATGTAATGTTTTTCCATGTCGACGAAGGCGTCGAAGCTGGTCTGGTCTTCCGTATTACGAATGGTTGCCTGATAACTGGCCATGTGCTGGCGCAGGCGCTCTTCAAAGCTCTTGAACAGTTCGATATCCGCAGAGGCGATATCGCGATGCTTGCTCAGGCCGACCAACTGCTGGCTGGTGACGTAGCTGTCGACCCAGGCGCTGCGGATCATCGAGCTGTAGTAGACGCCGGGGATGGCATCGGAACCGACCGCTTCCTCGCTCGCGGAAATGGCGACCAACCTTGAGTAGGCTGCAACGATCATCAACAACATGATGGCGATGATCACGGCAAAACTTGCCAGGATCCGTTGGCGCATGGTCCAGTTTTTCAAAATCAGCCCTCAAGAATTCAGTACGAGCGGGGAAATCGCTCGAGTATAGCCCAGGCATGAGCCGGGTTTCTCAGCTGAATGAGCGGCGTTGGCGGCATCCCTGCCGGCAAAGGTGGCAAATAGCCAGATTACTGACCGGCGGCAAGCCTGGCCTGGGCTTCAAGCTCCTGGCGCAGCGCCGGATCCAGGCGCAGCTGGCGCGACAGCTCATCGAGGTAGGCGCGCTCCATGAAGTTTTCCTGATCGACCATCATCAGGCTCGCCAGGTACATCTCGCCGGCCATTTCCGGAGTTTGCGCGGCGCGGGCGACTTCTGCCGGGTCGAGCGGTTTGTTCAGCTCGGCGTGCAGCCATTGCTGCAGTTCGCGGTCGCTGTCCAGACGGGTGAATTCACCTTCGATCAGTTCACGCTCACGCTCATCGATATGGCCATCGGACTTGGCTGCCGCGACCAGCGCACGCAGCACGGCCTGGCTGTGCAGCTCGGCTTCAGCCGGTGGCAGCCGGTCGAGCGTCTGCGGCTCGCGCACTTGGCCAGTGGCCTGCTGCGCCTGCCAGTTATTGAAGGCCTTGTAGGCGATCACCCCCAGCGCTGCCAGGCCGCCGTAGGTCAGCGCCTTGCCACCGAACTTGCGCGCGCTCTTGTTACCGAGCAACAAGCCCATGGCGCCACTTGCCAAGGCGCCGCCGCCCATACCGGACAGCAGCCCACCGAGACCGCCTGCACCGAGCGACGGCTTGCCGCCAGCGCTTTTACCGGTTTGTTTGCTGAGCATTTCCTGGCCGGTCTTGAACAGTTGATCGAGCAAACCTCGGGTGTTCATGCGCACGTCTCCACGCTACAGAAAGGAAAACCCAGAGTAAGGCTTGGCCTGTCGTTCGCCATGGAAGTATTTGCTTCGGGATGTTGCACAGCCGACCAAGTGCGCTGGCAAGGCGGCACGCTCGGCCTGATCATCGAATAGCCGCCAAGGGTCCAGCGCCATCGACCATGCATGGCCAGACCTTGCCCCGCGGTCAACCTTGCAACATTTTTGGGGCCATCCTGAATTTGCTCCGCGAGACCGCATAATCGGCGCTGAAACGATAATGGCCATGTGCAGCCATTGATATTAGGTGATGTTGCTAGCCATGAAACGAGCCGAACTGCTGGACTACCTGCATTTGACGATCAGCAACTTCTACCGGCTTGATTCCGATGCCGCGCTGGACCACCACCTGCAGTTGATGCTTGAGCAATACCGGCGCAAACCGTTCTTCTTCAAGAGCTTGCTCAAATACGACCGCCTGATGGTCGTGCTGTCGCTGTTCGCCTTTTATTTCCACGACCCTATGACACCGTTATCGCGGGTCAAGGCATTTTGCGAGCGGCGTGGCTACCTGACGCGCAACACCCTGGAGTCGTATTTCTCGTTCTTCCTGATATCGGGCTATATGCACGTATCGCCCCACCCGGATGATGCTCGGCAACGCATCTACAGACCCAGCAAAACCGCTATCGATCTGGCCACACAACTGATCAGCGCATACCTCATACCGGCCCAGAAGCTGATACCCGATGCCCAGCCTTGGCAGCGCACCGAGCCAACGGCGTTCCTGCGTCAATACTTCAGCGGATTCGCTCACCTGCTGGATGCCGACGTGCTGCTGGACGGGCTGCTGCCGGGGGCCAAGTGGATCATGAACCGCGACGGTGGTCATCTGCCGATGCTGAGCTTGTACCTTGATACCCGGGGCTTTCGCTCAAACGACGGCGGCTACAAGGTCTCCAGCTATGCCGAGCTGTCCTCCCGGCTCGGGGTATCCACCATGCACGTGGCACGGCTGGTCAAGGAAGGCGAAAGCAAAGGCTACTTCCGCACCCAGGGATCACTGGTCGAGATGCGCCCGGCGTTCGCCGAGCTGGTCAGGCACACCATGGCGATCTACTTCGCCGTCACGCGGGTCAGCATGGAGCTTGGTAGTTATGCCCTTGAATCGGAAATACCCCAGTCTGGAGCTGGATGTCTCGGCTGATCATCGCCCGCGCATCAGGCTGCTGCTGCGCGAGGGCATCATCGCCGTGCAAGTGTTGGTTATCGCCAGCTGGCTTGCCGTTCACCTGGTGCTTGACGAACGCATCGTCACGCTCGGCGCCTGGGGACCGCTATTGATGATGGTAGCTCTGTTCATCATCCAGACACGGACAAACTCGGACAATGTATGGCGGTATTCGGGCTTGCTGTTCATGTTGACGGTGGTGCTCGGCTTCAAGTTGATCTTTCTCGACTACCCGCCATTGCATCGTCAGTTCTCTCTGGCCGTGACCGTGCTGGCGGTGGTCGGCGCATCGCTGCTGATCCGTGGGCCAATGGATTATCTGCTGGCCGCCGTGTTGAGCTGGGTGCTGGTGATGCCCCACATCGGTCACGATGAGGTGAGCGACTACCGCTGGTATCTGGCTATTTTTTTTGCCTTCTCGATCAGCCTGGGCTGGATCAACAGCCGCACCTACCTGCGCGCACTGAGCATCACACTGCAGATCGAGCAGCACTATCGCACCCTGTCGGAGACCGACTACCTGACTTCGCTTTACAACCGACGAGCATTGATGGATCGCTTCGAGCGCGTCATCGAAAGCCACGGCGGCGGTTTCTTCATGATGATCGATATCGACGACTTCAAGCGGATCAACGACCAACTCGGCCACGCTGCCGGCGATCAAGTGCTGCGCGTGCTCGCTGCACGTCTGCGCAACATGGCCGGCAGCCATTGTGCCGGGCGGCTGGGTGGTGAGGAATTCGGCGTCATCATCGATACCCAGAGCCCAGCCATCGCCCTGGCCATCGCCGAGCGCCTGCTGGAGGCGGTCCGCAACAGCCGCGAAGCTCCCGCCCGCTTCACCTTCAGCGCTGGGCTGGTGCCCTTCAGCCACGATCAAGCCCTAGCCGACATCCTTATCCACGCCGACCGCTGCCTGTACAAGGCCAAACGCGCCGGCAAGGACCGGGTGCATTTCGGTGCAGGCGAGCCTTTATCCTGACAATTACTGGAGTTCGCCGTGTTCAACCGCCGCTGCACGCAGGCACTGCTCGCTTGCCAACAACAACTGGACAGCCTGCAAGCCCTGCTCGCCCAACTGGAACAGCAACTGCTCAGCGCTCGCCTCGATGCCAACGGCTGCTTCACCGAGGTCAATGCGCCGTTCGCCAACGCGCTGGGCTTTTCCGCCGCGCAACTGCTCGGGGTCAAGCTCGAAGCCCTGCTTGAACCAGGCTGCAGTTTGCCGGCACCACTGACAGGCTCGCCGTCGCTCAGTTGCCGGGGCGCCGACGGTCGCCCGGTGCTACTTCAGCTATGCTGGTTGCGCGACGCGCTGGGCCAACATCACGGCTACGGCTGCGCCAGCCCCGGCACCAGCCGCCGTGACCGGGACGGGCTGGAGTTGTACAACGCCCTTGACCATTCCACCGCCATCATCCAGTTCAACCTCAACGGCATGGTGCTCGACGCCAACAAAGCCTTTCTCAACACCATGGGCTATGGCCTGACGCAGATTCTCGGCAAGCACCACCGCATGTTCTGCTCTGCCGAGGACGCCGCCTGCGCCGACTACACCCAGTTCTGGCAAGCGCTCAATCGCGGGCAGTTCGTGGCGGGGCGCTTTCGTCGTATCGACGCCCGCGGCAATAGCGTATGGCTTGAAGCGACCTACAACCCGATCAAGGACCAGCACGGTCGCCTCTACAAGGTGGCCAAGTTCGCCAATGTGGTAACCGAACAGGTGGAAAAGGCCGACCTCGTGCGCCGCGCTGCCGACCTCGCCCATGATGTTTCGCTGACCACCGAGCACAGCGCACAGCAAGGCCTGACAGTAGTCATGCAGGCCGCGTCGGCCATGCAATCCATCGCCGGGGAAATGGCCAGCGTTGGCCAGGACATGCAAGCGCTGCAGGCGCAGTCGCTGAACATTGGTGCGATCGTCGAGATCATCGGCGGGATCGCGGCGCAGACCAACCTGCTGGCACTCAATGCGGCCATCGAGGCCGCCCGTGCCGGCGATCAGGGCCGTGGCTTTGCTGTGGTTGCTGATGAAGTCAGGCGCCTGGCCGCGCGCACTACCGAGGCCACCCGGGACATTTTCGAGGTAGTGCGTCTGAACCGAGAACTGGCCGATGGCGCCTTCAAAGGCATTCAGAACAGCCGCGAGCATGCCTGCGCGGTGCAGGACTTGGCCAGCCAGGCCGGCAACGCGATGGACGAAATCAGCCGCGGCGCACGCCAGGTCGTCGAGGTCACCAGCCGGGTAGCCAATGAGCTGCAGTGAGTGGTCTACGCTATCGACCATCGCAAATGCCTCGGAGGATTGCCCCATGCACACCCAGATGCTGATCAACGGCCAACTGGTGGCCGGTGAAGGCCCAGCCTGGACCGTACTCGACCCAGCCGCAGGCACTGCCCTGGCGCAGATCAGCGAGGCCAGCGAGGCGCAGGTCGACAGCGCCGTGCGCGCCGCCGACAGCGCCTTTGCCAGTTGGTCGCAGACCAGCCCGAAAGACCGCTCGCTGGCCATGCTGGCGCTGGCCGATGCCATTGAGCAACACGGCGAAGAACTGGCCAGCCTCGAATCGCAGAACTGCGGCAAGCCCCTCGCCGCCGCCCTCAATGACGAGATCCCGGCCATTGTCGACGTGTTTCGCTATTTCGCCGGGGCGGCGCGCTGCCTGGGCGGTTCGGCGGCAGGGGAGTATCTGCCGGGGCACACCTCGATGGTGCGGCGTGACCCATTGGGCGTGGTCGCCTCGATTGCGCCGTGGAACTACCCGCTGATGATGCTCGCGTGGAAGATCGCGCCGGCACTGGCCGCAGGCAACACCGTGGTGCTCAAGCCCTCCGAGCTGACCCCGCTGACAGCGCTGCGCCTGGCCGAGCTGGCCCGCGAGATCTTCCCGGCCGGTGTGTTGAACATTTTGTTTGGCCGTGGCGCGACTGTGGGCACGCCGCTGGTCACTCATCCGCGCGTACGCATGGTATCGCTGACCGGCTCGATCCCGACCGGGGCGAACATCATCGGCGCCACTGCCGCCAGCGTGAAGCGCATGCACATGGAGTTGGGCGGCAAGGCGCCAGTGCTGATCTTCGATGACGCCGATCTCGATGCGGCCGTCGCTGGCATTCGCAGCTTTGGTTTCTACAATGCCGGCCAGGACTGCACCGCCGCCTGCCGGCTGTATGTGCAGGACGCCATCTACGATGAATTGGTCGAGCGCCTGGGCCAGGCTGTCGCCAGCATCAAGCCGGGACCTCAGGATGCGGCCGACACCGAACTCGGCCCACTGATCAGTGCGCAACACCGCGACAAGGTAGCAGGCATGGTGCAACGCGCCCTCGACCAGCCGCATATCCGCCTGGTCACTGGCGGCAAGGTGTTGGAGGGTGCAGGCTTCTTCTACGCGCCGACCCTGCTGGCCGACGTGCTGCAGGACGACGAGATCGCTCGTCATGAGGTGTTCGGCCCGGTGGTCACCGTCACTCGCTTTGCCGACGAAGCCCAGGCGCTGGATTGGGCCAACGACTCCGAGTACGGCCTGGCCTCATCGGTGTGGACCACTGACGTGGGCCGCGCGCACCGCCTTGCCGCACGCCTGCAATACGGCTGCACCTGGGTCAACACGCACTTCATGCTGATCAGCGAGATGCCCCACGGCGGGCAGAAGCAATCGGGCTACGGCAAGGATATGTCGATGTATGGGCTGGAGGACTACACCTGTGTCCGCCATGTGATGTTCAAGCACTAGCCGTGTTGGCTGCCTTGTCGCCGTCTTCTGTCGACGACAAGGCAGCCACATCAACGTCAGGCGTCGCGCAGGTCGGACTCGTGAATCGGGTTGGCGCGGTGGGTTGCCCGTTGGTATTGCGCTGGCCACGTGGCCTTGTTGCCACCCAGATCGTCGTCGGCATGCAGCGGCCAGTACGGATCACGCAGCAGTTCACGGGCGAGGAAGATCAGGTCAGCCTGCCCCGTGCGCAGAATGTGCTCGGCCTGGGCGGGTTCGGTGATCATGCCGACGGTGCCGGTGGCGATCTCCGCCTCTTTGCGCACGCGCTCGGCAAAGCGCGTTTGATAGCCCGGGCCGGTGGGAATCTCGGCGTTGACCGAAGTGCCGCCCGACGACACGTCGATCAGGTCGACGCCCAACGCACGCAGGCGGCGCGCCAGCTCGACGGTTTCGTCAGGGTTCCAGCCGTCTTCGACCCAATCGGTGGCCGACACCCGGACGAACAGCGGCAGCTCTTTGGGCCATACCGCACGCACAGCCTCGGTAATCTGAAGGGTAAAGCGAATGCGGTTTTCGAAGCTGCTGCCGTATTCATCGCGGCGCTGGTTGCTCAGCGGCGAGAGAAACTGATGCAGCAGGTAGCCATGGGCAGCGTGCAGTTCGACCACCTTGAAACCCGCAGTGAGCGCGCGCTCGGCGGCTTTGACGAAGGCGTCGATGATCTCCTGGATCTCGCCGGTACTCAGCTCACGCGGTGCAGTGTGCTCCGGGTCGAAGGCGATTTTCGACGGGCCGACCGGCTGCCAGCCGCCGTCCTCCGGTTTGACGCTGCCGTGCTTGCCCAGCCAGGGCCGATGAGTGCTGGCCTTGCGCCCGGCATGGGCCAGCTGAATGGCGGGTACCGAACCCTGGGCAGTGATAAAGCGGGTGATGCGCTGCAGCGGCGCGATCTGCTGGTCATCCCACAGACCGAGGTCTTCAGCGGTAATCCGACCATCGGCGGTGACCGCCACGGCTTCGGTGAAGACCAGCCCGGCCCCGCCTACGGCACGGCTGCCCAAGTGCACGAGATGCCAGTCATTGGCCAAGCCATCGGCGGCCGAATACTGGCACATCGGCGACACGGCGATGCGGTTGGGCAGGGTCAACTGGCGGAGGGTGTAGGGCTCTAACAGCAGGCTCATGGGGGATCTCCCTGGGACTCCAAATGGGTGACCGGCCCGGGCACTGATGTGCAGCCGTGGCCTGGTACCGGTTCTCTTGAGCCTAGACCAGTTTGCTGCGACCAGGGTTCAGCCCGGTCGCAGGAGTATCCCTGCAGCAGCCGGTTAGCGTGGTTCGATGTGCGCGATCATCAGTTGCACGCTTTCGTTGCCGCGAAACTCGTTGACGTCCAGCTTGTAGGCCAGCTCGACCCAACGCACAGTAGGGTTGGGCCAGACTTCGCGGTCGATACCGAAGGCAATACCGTCGAGCTTGACCGCACCGCACTCGCTCTTGAGCACCACCTTCAAATGCCGCTCGCCGACCACACGCTGCTCAACCAGCTGGAACACACCATGGAACAGCGGCTCGGGAAAATGCTGGCCCCACGGGCCGGCGTTGCGCAGGGCGCGGGCCAGGTCCAAGTGGAATTCTTCAACCGCCAGGGTGCCGTCGGTCAGCAACCGCCCGGTCAGGTCGTCTTCATTGAGCTGACGCCGGGTTTCTTCGTCGAACGCGGCGGCAAACGCCGGGAAGTTCTCTGCCGGCAGCGACAAACCGGCGGCCATGGCGTGACCACCAAACTTGCTGATCAGTTGCGGGTGACGCGCAGCCACGGCATCCAGCGCATCGCGGATATGAAAGCCTGGCACCGAACGCGCCGAGCCCTTGAGCAAACCCTCACCGGCATCGGCAAAGGCGATGGTCGGGCGGTGGTAACGTTCTTTCAGGCGCGAGGCGAGGATACCGATCACGCCCTGATGCCACTGGGCATCGAACAGGCACAGGCCATACGGCATCGACTCCAGCGGCAGGTCCTTAAGCTGGGCCAGCGCCTCGCGCTGCATGCCCTGCTCGATCGACTTGCGGTCCTGGTTGAGGCCGTCCAACTGCTCGGCCATGTCGCGGGCCAGCGCCGGGTCGTCACAAAGCAGGCATTCGATGCCCAGGCTCATGTCGTCCAGCCGGCCTGCGGCGTTCAGGCGCGGGCCGAGGATAAAGCCTAGATCGGTCGAGGTGATGCGCTGGTAGTCACGGCGAGCGACTTCCAGGATCGCCTTCAAGCCAGCGCGGGCGCGACCAGCACGGATTCGCTCGAGGCCCTGATGGACCAGGATGCGGTTATTGGCATCCAGCGGCACCACGTCGGCGACACTGCCCAGCGCGACCAGGTCGAGCAGCTCGCCGATGTTCGGTTGCGCCTGGGTCTGGTAACGGCCAAGGCTGCGCAAACGCGCGCGCAAGGCCATCAGTACGTAGAAGATCACCCCTACCCCGGCCAGCGACTTGCTGGGGAACTCGCAGCCTGGCTGGTTCGGGTTGACGATGGCGTCGGCGTCCGGCAAGTGCTGGCCGGGCAAGTGGTGGTCGGTCACCAGCACCTTGAGCCCGGCCGCCTTGGCAGCGGCAACGCCCTCGACACTGGAAATACCGTTGTCGACGGTGACTAGCAGCTGCGGCTGGCGCTGCAGCGCGACTTCGACGATTTCCGGGGTCAGGCCATAGCCGTACTCGAAGCGGTTTGGCACCAGATAGTCGACATGCGCCGCGCCCAGCAGCCGCAGGCCCAGCACGCCAACGGTGCTGGCGGTGGCGCCATCGGCATCGAAGTCGCCGACGATGAGGATGCGCTGGCGCTGGTCCAGCGCCTCGACCAGCAGATCGACCGCCGCGTCGATGCCCTTGAGCTGCTGATACGGCAGCAGACGGGCCAGGCTCTTGTCCAGTTCAGCCTCCGATTGCACGCCGCGAGCGGCGTACAGGCGGGTCAGCAGCGGCGGCAAGGCTCCCAGAAAAGGCAGGGTGGGCGGCAACGGGCGGGGTTCGATACGCATGGGGTCTTCAGCAGTCTATAAAGGTTGAAATCAGCCGCGCTCGCCGAGCAGCCACTGCAGCTGCACTTCGTGCTGGCCGCGGTCGTCGGTGACGAACACCGTGCCTTCGCTGATCATCACATCCCACTTGATCACCCGCGGCATGTCCTTGGCGATGACTTCCAGCACATCTTGCGGGACGGCGGCGATGTTGACGTTTTTCAGGTTCTTGATCGCGCCGAGCACTTTGGTTTCCCACACGCGCAGGCTGCCATAGGCGAGCAGGCTGGTGCGCTCGGTGCGACGCGAGCACCAGGTCAGTCGATCAGCGTCGGGCTGGCCGACTTCGATCCAGTGCAGGACGCGATCATCCAGGCTCTTTTCCCACAGCGCAGGCTCGTCGACGTCCGACAGACCACGGCCGAACGACAGTTGCTCGTTGTACCAGAGCGCGTAGGCGAGCAGGCGCACGGCCATGCGCTCTTCGGTTTCCGAAGGGTGGCGGGCGATGGTCTGCTTGACGCTTTCGTAGACGTTGCGGTCGAGGTCGGTCAGGTTCAGTTCGAACTTGTAGGTGGTGGACGGCTGGGCCATGGGTGACGGGCTTCTAGCTGGAGAAAGTCGGCTAGTCTAACTGATCCTGCCCTGCTTGCGTCGCGACAGTATCTGCCGCAGGCGAGCTGTGATAAAACCAGCGCTTTGTTTCTGCCGCCACGGATGCCCCCATGCCCACGCCCAGCAAACCCCTCGCCGGCCTTAAAGTCATCGAGCTCGGGACCCTGATCGCCGGCCCCTTTGCGTCGCGCATCTGCGCCGAATTCGGCGCCGAGGTGATCAAGGTCGAATCGCCCGACGGCGGTGATCCGCTGCGCAAATGGCGCAAGCTGTATGAAGGTACGTCGTTGTGGTGGTTCGTCCAGGCGCGCAACAAACAGTCGCTGACGCTGAACCTCAAGCACGAGGAAGGTCGCGAGATCCTCAAGCGGCTACTGGCCGAAGCCGACATCCTGATCGAGAACTTCCGCCCCGGCGTGCTGGAAAAACTCGGCCTGGGCTGGGACGTGCTGCATGCGCTGAACCCGCGCCTGGTCATGGTGCGCCTGTCGGGCTTCGGCCAGACCGGGCCGATGAAAGACCAGCCAGGCTTCGGTGCGGTCGGCGAATCGATGGGTGGCTTGCGTTACATCACCGGCTTCGATGATCGCCCGCCCGTGCGTACCGGTATCTCCATCGGCGACTCGATTGCCGCCCTGTGGGGCGTGATCGGTGCATTGATGGCGCTGCGTCACCGCGAGGTCAATGGCGGTGCCGGGCAAGTGGTCGATGTGGCGCTGTATGAAGCGATCTTCGCCATGATGGAAAGCATGGTGCCGGAATTCGACGTGTTCGGTTTTATCCGCGAGCGCACCGGCAACATCATGCCCGGCATCACTCCCTCATGCATCCACACCAGCGCCGACGGCAAGCATGTGCAGATCGGCGCCAACGGCGATGCGATCTTCAAGCGCTTCATGCAGGCAATCGGCCGCGACGACCTGGCCGATGACCCAACCCTGGCCAGCAACGACGGCCGCGACCTGCGCCGTGACGAGCTTTACGGCGTGATCGATCGCTGGGTCAATGGCTTGCCGCTGGAACAGGTACTGGAGGTTTTGAACACCGCGCAGGTGCCGGCCAGCCGGATCTACTCGGCAGAGGACATGTTCAGCGACCCGCAGTTTCTGGCCCGCGAAATGTTCCTGCAGGGCCGCTTGCCCGATGGCAAAGCGTTCAAGATGCCCGGCATCGTGCCGAAGCTGTCCGACACGCCAGGCTCGACTGAATGGGTTGGCCCGGCGCTGGGCGAACACACCACGGCGCTGCTCAGCGGGCTTGGCTACGATCCTGCAGCCATTGCCCGGCTGCGCAAGGACGGCGCGGTCTGAACCGCGCCGCCGTGGTGTTCAGGCTCAAGTTACGCTGGCTGCTGACGCTTGCAGTTAGCTGCGCGCTGCTGCCCGGCGTAGCCACGGCCAAGGAAAAGCTGCTGTGGCTGATCCGCGATCTGCCGCCCTTCACGATCTTTGAAGGGCCTGAACAAGGCCAAGGCGTGCTCGACCGCATGCTGCCGCTGCTGATCGCGCAGATGCCCGAGTACGAGCACAGCATCGTCCGGGTCAACCGCGCCCGCGGTATCCAGATGCTGCAAGAGCCCTCCTTCACCTGCGACCCTACCCTGCTGTGGACCCCGGAGCGGGCCAAGTACGCTTATTTCTCCAGCCCGACCATGGCCACGTTGAGCAGCGGCCTGTTGGTGCGCAACGAGGACCAGGCGCTGATCGAACCTTACCTGCAAGGCGGCAGCGTCGACCTCAAACGCCTACTGACCCAGAGCACGTTGAAGCTCGGGATTGTTGCCGAGCGCAGTTACAGCGCCTCGGTCGATAAGTTGCTCAGGCAACTGCCCGACAGCGCTTTCAACCGTCACTACGGCACCGAAGCGACCGCCAGCTTGCTGCAGATGCAGCAGTTGGGCCGTTTGCAGCTGGTGCTGGGTTACTGGCCAGAGTTGCGCTACCTGCTCAATCAGCAAGGCGCGGATACGCACAGCTACCGTTTTTATCCGATCCAGAGCGTGCAGCCCTACCAGCTAATGCATGTCGCCTGCTCCGACACACCGCTCGGGCGTGAGGCGATCGGCCATATCGACAAACTGTTGCCGGCGCTGCGCCGTGACACATTGCCGGATCTGTATGCCCGCTGGCTAGATCCAGAGCAGCGCGAAGCGTATATGCAGCGGGCCGCAGAGCTGGCCGACGATCAGGCCTACGCCACGCCCTGAGCCAGAAAAAAGAAACCCCGGTCGCTGGGGAAGACGACCGGGGTCAAGCGAAAGTCATCTGGACTTTCCGTGGCAGCTCAACGTCACCGGAGCAAAGCGCCGCTGGGCTGCCATTAGCAAATAAGACGCAATCAGCTGGCAAAGGTTCCGTGAATCGGCTGACGCTGCTGCAGCGCAGCGATCACACAAGGCTGCAGGCGTCCTTCGGCAATCTGCACATCCCGATGCAGGCCATCGACCAGATCTATCAGCAGGCTCTGTTCCTGCAATTGTCGCGAGGTGACAGCCCGTTGCAGGGTGACATTGCCTTGAGGGTCACGCAGAACCAATTGACGATTACCATCGGCATCGGCCGCGGCAAGGTGAGCTTGGTAAGGGGTCAGAGCATCATTGAGCAGTCTGCAAATTCTTTCCATCCGGCGCACTCACTTGTTTTTTGGCTATATGGGTACTGACCCTTGGCGGCCGCAGAAAGTTCGTTACTGCGGGACTCAGTGAGCATGCGCGCGCATCATGACAGTTTGAAAATCGCTCACAGCAGGCTTATGGCGGCTGCCACCCACTCGCTGCAGCGTTCGTTGCAGTGCTGGCATCGACAAAGGCCAGGCCAGTTCGTTGACCACCCACAAGCCTTTTTGGCGGGCCTGCTGGGCGATATCAAGATGCGCGGGACGGGGCTGACCGATCAACAGCAACGCCGTAGATGGGCAGGTCAAGCTCAGGTGCTGCAGCAACGCCTTGCCGTCGGCACTGGGCATGGCGTGATCGATGATCAGCAGATCAGGTGCACGCCGGCGAGCCAGCAAGGTTGTGGCGATGATCAGGTTGTCGGCGATGCGCACATTGAATATGCCCTGAGCATTGCAAGCCTGATGCAGGCTGATCTGCTGGGCGGGACGAGTGTGATAGATGACGACGTTGAGCCGGTACATAGGGCGCTCCTGAGCGCCGCGCGCCCGGGTTGAAGTAGCGCCAACTGTAGAAAGGGTCAAGTGCGAGGGATATAGGAAAAGGCTGAAAGTGCGAACAGGCCAATCCGTGAATGGGGTCTGCTTCGCAGACCTTCGCGGGTGAACCCGCTCCCACAGGATGCGATGCTCTCAGCAGACCCTTGGTTCGACGCTCCAGCAACCTCGCTTCCATACTGCACACCACTCCTGGCAACGCGAACTCTGTGGGAGCGGATTCACCCGCGAAGCGGTCCCGCTGTTAATCTGCGCCAGCGCAGCGAGGCGTGCTTTTGATCTTGATCTGCTTTTGATGTTGATCCACCGGCGACTCAGGAGGCCGAGCGCAGGTCTTGCGAAGGGAGGTGACGGCCATGGATGGCCGGCAAGCGCTGCGGGCCAGGATGGCCCGTACAGCGCGGTCCTCCCGGGAGCAAGACCGGAGCGAGGGAACCCCGCAGCGCAGCGCAGGGGCCGGATGTGGAGCCAAGCCCTTTTTGGGTTACTTTTTTGGGGCGTTTGCCAAAAAAGTGACTCGCCGTAAGGTCGAAAGGGGCCCGCATAACCACCATCGGAAAACGGATAAGCCCACAGCAATGGTGAACGAACCGGAGATCGCCGGGGCCGCTGCGCGACCCAATCGCGACACGAGACCGCTCCTACAGAAATCGCACTAGGCAAACCAGATGTAGAAGCGTCCCCCAGCTACCCCATCACAATGGCTTACCGCGATTGCCATGCTGGCTAACAAACCCCTGCACCACTTTCAGGTCATTGGCCAACACCGTACACCGCTCTTCCCGCTCAAACAGGTCAGTCAGGTGCGCCGGCAATTCCAACGCCTTGCCCACCCCAGCCTTCTCCACCGCCTCGGGGAACTTGACCGGATGCGCCGTCCCCAACACCACCATCGGCGTATCCAGACTGCGCCGGCACTCACGTGCCGCATGCACGCCAATCGCCGTATGCGGATCAAGCACCTCACCCGTGCTGGCAAACACCTCGGCAATCGTCGTGCAGGTCTGCTCGTCACTGACCGCCAGCGAATCGAACAGCTTGCGCGCCTCGGTCCAGCGGTCTTGCTCGACGCTGAAACCACCACCCTGCTTGAAGTTGGCCATCAACTCGGCAATCGCCGCACCGTTGCGCCCGTGCAGGTCGAACAGCAGCCGCTCGAAGTTGGACGAAACCATGATGTCCATCGACGGCGAGAGGGTCGCGTGCAGGGTTTCCTTGACGTACTGATTGCCGCTCATGAAGCGGTGCAGGATGTCGTTACGGTTGGTCGCGACGATCAGCTGGCTGATCGGCAGGCCCATGTTGCGCGCCAGGTAACCGGCGAAGATGTCGCCGAAGTTGCCGGTCGGCACCGAGAACGCCACAGAACGCGCCGGCCCGCCCAACTGCAGGGCGGCGTGGAAGTAGTAGACGATCTGGGCCATGATCCGCGCCCAGTTGATCGAGTTGACTGCCACCAGGCGCGTGCCTTTGAGGAACGACTGGTCGGCGAAGCTGGCCTTGACCATCTCCTGGCAATCGTCGAAGTTGCCTTCGATGGCGATGTTGTGGATGTTTTCGCCAAAGATGGTGGTCATCTGCCGGCGCTGCACTTCCGATACGCGCTGATGCGGGTGCAGGATGAAGATGTCGACGTTGTCGCAACGGCGGCAGCCTTCGATAGCTGCCGAGCCGGTGTCGCCGCTGGTAGCACCGACGATCACCACGCGCTCGTTGCGCTTGGCCAATACGTGATCGAGCAGGCGGCCGAGCAGTTGCAGGGCAAAGTCCTTGAACGCCAGGGTCGGGCCGTGGAACAGCTCCAGTACCCATTCATTGGAGCCAAGCTGACGCAGCGGCGCCACTGCCGCATGGGCGAAGGCGCCGTAGGTTTCTTCGAGGATCTTCTTGAAGTCGGCGTCGGCAATGCTGCCGGCCACGAACGGGCGCATCACCCGGAAGGCCAGCTCGTGGTACGGCAGGCCGGCCCACGAGGCGATTTCTTCCTGGGTAAAACGCGGCAGGTTCTCCGGCACATACAGGCCGCCATCACTGGCGAGACCGGCAAGCAGGACGTCTTCGAAGTTCAGGGCCGGTGCCTGGCCGCGAGTGCTGATATAGCGCATGGTGCAAACCTTCAATGCTGGGGCCCGGGCCGCAGACGCGGCCCGACGGCGAAATTAGTTGAGCTGCTCGACGCGGATGCGCACGACCTTGCCGACTACATCCTGCAGGCTCTCCAGAGCCAGGATCGCGTCGTTGATGTGCTCCTCGACCACGCGATGAGTGACCAGGATCATCGGCACCAGGCCGTCCTGCTCCTCGGCTTCCTTCTGCATGATCGATTCGATGTTGATCCCGCGCTCGGAGAGGATGCTCGCGACCTGAGCCAGCACACCGGGGTGATCCTTGGCCTGGATGCGCAGGTAGTAGGCGCTCTGGCAGGCTTCGATCGGCAGGATCGGGTGGGCCGACAGCGAATCCGGCTGGAAGGCCAGGTGCGGCACGCGGTTTTCCGGGTCGCAGGTCATCGCCCGTACCACGTCGACAAGGTCGGCGATCACCGACGAAGCAGTCGGCTCCATGCCGGCGCCAGCGCCGTAGTACAGCGTGGAACCCGCGGCATCGCCATTGACCATGACGGCGTTCATCACGCCATTGACGTTGGCGATCAGGCGGTCGCTCGGGATCAGCGTCGGGTGCACGCGCAGCTCGATACCGGCCTCGGTGCTACGAGCCACGCCCAGGTGCTTGATGCGATAGCCCAGTGCTTCGGCATAGTTGACGTCAGCAGTGGTCAGCTGAGTGATGCCTTCGGTGTAGGCCTTGTCGAACTGCAGCGGGATACCAAAGGCAATCGAGGCCAGGATGGTCAGCTTGTGCGCTGCATCGATGCCTTCGACGTCGAAGGTCGGATCGGCTTCGGCGTAACCCAACGCCTGCGCTTCGGCCAGCACATCGGGGAACGCCCGGCCTTTTTCGCGCATTTCGGTGAGGATGAAGTTACCGGTGCCGTTGATGATCCCGGCCAGCCAGTTGATGCGGTTGGCCGAAAGCCCTTCGCGGATCGCCTTGATCACCGGAATACCACCGGCAACGGCGGCTTCGAAAGCAACGATAACGCCCTTCTCGCGCGCCTTGGCAAAGATCTCGTTGCCATGCACGGCGATCAGCGCCTTGTTCGCGGTAACCACATGTTTGCCGTTTTCGATGGCCTTGAGGACCAGGTCACGGGCAATGGTGTAGCCGCCGATCAGTTCGATGACGACGTCGATTTCCGGGTTGCTGGCAACCTCGAACACGTCAGCGGTAATGGGGGTACCGGTAATCTGACAGTTCGGGTTCTGCGAGCGCATGGCAATCTGAGCAACTTCAATACCGCGCCCGGCACGACGGGCAATCTCCTCGGCGTTGCGTTGAAGTACATTGAAGGTACCGCCACCGACGGTCCCCAACCCACAGATGCCTACTTTGACCGGTTTCACTGTGAACTCCCCATAGAACGGCCGGCACTCGGCCGACCGTGAAAACTACCGCCGCCGCATGGCGACGGCGCACTGAATTGGATTACTTGCTGCCGGCAGCCAGGGCCAGCTTGGCCACTTGCGGGGCTGGCTGGTAACCAGGAATCACCTGCCCGCTTTCGAGCACGATGGCTGGCGTACCGTTGACACCGATCGACTGGCCCAACTGGAACTGTTTGCCCACCGGGTTGACGCACTTGGCCGCTTTGACGTCCTTGCCATCGGCCATCTTGTCCATCGCCGCGCGGCGGTCGCTGGAGCACCAGACGGCCTGCAACTGCTCGTCACCGGTCGAACCCAGGCCCTGGCGCGGGAAGGCGACATAGCGCACTTCGATACCGCGACGGTTGAGCTCGGGTACTTCGGCGTGCAGCTTGTGGCAGTACGGGCAGGTGGTGTCGGTGAACACGGTGATATGCGACTTGGTCTCGCCCTTGGCAGGATAAACCACCATCTCGGCAGCTGGAATGCCGTTGATGAGCTTGGCGATACCCTGGCGCTCGGTCTTCTCGGTCAGGTTGACCGGCTTGCCGTCGGCGATCTGGAACAGATAACCCTGCATGACGAACTGGCCGTCGGCGCTGGCGTAGAGCACGCGGCCGCCCTGCAGCTTGACTTCATAGAGGCCATTGAGCGGGCTGCTGGCGACGCTCTCGATCGGCACTTCCAGTTCGAGGGTCTGCAGGCTCTTGCGGATTGCCTGCTCGGCGGCGCCATTGTTGGTTTCGCTGGTTGCAGCCACAGCAAAGGTACTGGCCAGCGCCAAGGCGGCGGCGGCAATGATACGGGTCACGCGCATGGGGTACTCCTGAAGACGGACCGGGCCGAAGACGTCACCTGCGGGTAAAAAACCGCGGCGACCGTGCGGCCCTTGGTGCAAACCGCCCAAGCCTACCACATCAGGCTGTGCTGAATGAGCCCTCAGCGACCGCTCGGCGCAACATGAATTTGCTTCATCCACGCGGATGGTGCTGTGCGTGCAGCTGCTGCAGCCGAGCCTTGGCTACATGGGTGTAGATCTGCGTGGTCGACAGGTCACTGTGGCCCAGCAGCATCTGCACCACGCGCAGGTCTGCACCGTGATTGAGCAGGTGTGTGGCAAAGGCATGACGCAGGGTGTGCGGCGACAGGGCCTTGTCGATTCCGGCAACCTTGGCCTGGTGCTTGATCCGGTGCCAGAAGGTCTGTCGGGTCATCTGCTCGCCGCGCAGGCTGGGGAACAGCACGTCGCTGGGGCGCTCGTTGAGCAGCTCAGGGCGGCCATGACGCACATAGCGCTCCAGCCACAGCACAGCTTCCTCACCCATTGGCACCAGCCGTTCCTTGCTACCCTTGCCCATTACCCGCACCACGCCCTGGCGCAGATTGACCTGATCAAGGGTCAGACTGATCAGTTCGGTAACGCGCAAACCACAGGCATACAACACCTCGAGCATGGCCCGATCACGCTGACCAATAGCCTCGCTGAGATCCGGCGCCTGCAGCAACGCCTCGACGTCAGCCTCCGACAGCGACTTGGGCAGTGGCTTGCCCAGTTGCGGCATGTCGATCTGCAGGGTGGGATCGACGGCGATCAGCTTCTCCCGCAGCAGGTAGCGAAAGAAGCCACGCAGGCCGGAGATGAAACGCGCCGTCGAGCGCGGCTTGTAACCCTGATCGAGGCGCCAGGCCAGGTGATCGAGAATCAACGTGCGACCAGCATCTGGCAGGGCAACGCCATGCTCCTGCAGCCAGCCGTTGAACAGCGCAAGGTCACTGCGGTAGGACACGCGGGTGTTGTCGGACAGGCCTTTCTCAAGCCATAGCGCATCGAGAAACTGGTCAATCAAAGGGTGGTCAAGGGCGGGCATGCACAGTCGCTATCCAGGGAAGATGGGCTGAGTGTTTCACAGCCACCGACACGCTGTCATCGGCGCTCGGCGCTGCAGCCGTCAGAACCCGGCCAGCACCGGCACCGGGCGTTTGTCCTCGTCGATGGCGACAAAGCTGAAGACCCCATGAATGGCGCGCTCGCGGCCATCCAAATACATGTTCTCGACGAACACATCGACCTGCACCTGCAAGCTGGTATTGCCCACCTTGATCACAGTGCCGACCAGCTCGACGATGGTTCCGGCCGGGATCGGGTGTTTGAAGTCGATGCGATCGGTCGACACGGTCACCAACGGCAAGCGGCAAAAGCGCGTTGCGGCGATGAACGACACTTCATCCATCCAGGCCAGCGCGGTGCCGCCAAACAAGGTGTTGTGGTGGTTGGTGGTGTTGGGGAACACCGCCTTGGTCACGCGGGTTACCGACAGTTCGGTGCGGCGCTGGATTTCCTGCTCGCGGGTATTGGTCATGGTTATGTCACATCACTAAGGCAAGGTTGCAGAAAGCAAAAAAGCAGCCCGAAGGCTGCTTTTTTTCTCGCATGGCGGCCGCAGCCGCCAGGCAAACTGTACTCAGGACAGTTTTTCTTTGATGCGAGCGGCTTTGCCGGACAGGTCACGCAGGTAGTACAGCTTGGCTTTACGCACGTCACCACGACGTTTCACGGCCAGGCTGTCGATCTGCGGGCTGTAGGTCTGGAAGGTACGCTCAACGCCAACGCCGCTGGAGATCTTGCGCACGGTGAAGGCGCTGTTCAGACCGCGGTTACGCTTGGCGATAACAACGCCTTCGAATGCCTGCAGACGGGAACGATCACCTTCCTTCACTTTAACCTGGACGACAATGGTGTCGCCTGGTGCGAAGGTAGGGATTTCCTTGCTCATCTGCTCTGCTTCGAGCTGCTGGATGATTTTGTTAGTCATGCTGTGCTCCTAAGGTGGAAAACGTGATCCACCATCGATACGTTAACTATCGTTCCGCTCGCGGAGGTATTCCTCGAGCAGCTTTTTCTCTTCTCCAGAAAGTGAGCGACTTTCCAGAAGATCGGCGCGACGTTCGAAGGTCCTACCAAGGGACTGCTTCATCCGCCATCGCCGGATATGTGCATGGTTGCCACTTAGCAACACGTCGGGTACACGCTGATCCGCATACACCTCAGGTCGGGTGTAGTGCGGGCAATCCAGCAAGCCATCGGTGAAGGAATCTTCCTCCGCCGAGCCTACATGCCCTAAAGCTCCGGGCAGCAGCCGCGTAACCGCATCGATCAGTACCATGGCCGGCAGCTCGCCACCGGAAAGTACATAGTCACCAATCGACCACTCTTCATCGACATGAGCCTCAATAAAGCGCTCGTCAATGCCTTCGTATCGGCCGGCGATCAGGATCAAAGATTCCTGTTCGGCCAAGCCTTGAACCGCCTGCTGATCCAGCTTGCGGCCCTGTGGCGAGAGGTAGATCACCTTCGCCGTTGCTCCGGTCGCTTGCCTGGCGCTAGCCAGTGCATCTTCCAGAGGCTTGATCTTCATCACCATCCCCGGACCACCGCCAAACGGCCGATCATCCACCGTATGGTGACGATCTGTGGTGTAGTCCCGCGGATTCCAGCAAGTGACTTGCAACAAGCCCTGCTTCACCGCGCGGCTGGTAATGCCGTACTCAGTAATGGCCGAGAACATCTCGGGGAACAACGTGATGACTTCTACGCGAAGGTTACCCATCAGTTAGAAATCCGCGTCCCATTCGACCCGCATCACGCCGGCTTCAAGGTCGACTGCAAGCACGCATTGCGCCGTATAGGGCAACAGACGCTCACGGTCATCCAGGCTGCCTGCACAAGGCTTGACCACCATTACATCGTTCGCGCCGGTCTCCAACAGATGATCAACCGTGCCGAACAGATGCTCGTCCTGGTTGATGACTTTCAGACCTTGCAACTGGTACCAGTAGTACTCGTCGTCAGTCAGGTTGGGCAAAAGGCTTCGCGAGATGCAAATCTCGTAACCGCTCAGAAGACGTGCTTCGTCACGATCGTCGAGGCCCTTGAGCTTGGCGACCAGCTCCTTTTTATTGGAACGACCACTGACCAGCTCGACCTGCTTGACCGTCCCTTCGCGCCGAAGCGTCCAGTTCTGGTAATCCAACAGGTTTTCAATCGGATCGGTAAAGGAATAAACCTTCACCTCGCCGCGAACGCCGTGTACCGAAAAAATCTTGCCAACGACGATGAGGTCGTCAGCCTTTTCTGGCGTCGCGTTCATACTGTTCAGGCAGCAGCCTTGGCAGCTTCCTTCAGCAGCTGAGCAACACGCTCAGACGGCTGTGCGCCAACGCTCAACCAGTGAGCAACGCGGTCTTGTTTAACGGACAGACGAACTTCCTGACCACGAGCGACTGGGTTGAAGAAGCCAACCTGTTCGATGTGGGAGCCGTCACGCGGGTTACGCGAGTCGGTTACGGTCAGTTGGTAGAACGGGCGCTTTTTGGAGCCGCCACGGGCAAGACGAATGGTAAGCATTGAACATCGTTCCTGTAGTCGGTGCTGCAAATCATGATGCACAGCGGGCACACGGGTGCCCGAAAGGCCGCATATTCTCAAGGAATATCCGGACATTTGCAAATGCCTTTTTTCACCGGGTTGTTCACCCTGAAAAAAGACCCGCCTGCCGATCTGCGATAAAGCTGCCTCTCGCAAGGCAGCGGTGTCCCCGCCGAAGCGGGATCCCGGCCAGCCGCGCCTTCGCGCCACTGGCCTGAGTAGGGTTACATCTTGGGCATGCCGCCACCTGGCATCATGCCGCCAAGGCCGCGCATCATCTTCGACATGCCGCCCTTGGTGGAAAATTTCTTCATCATCTTCTGCATTTGCTTGTGCTGCTTGATCAACCGGCCGACGTCCTGCACCTGAGTGCCGGAGCCGAGGGCGATGCGGCGCTTGCGCGAACCGCTGATCAAATCGGGATCGCGGCGCTCGGCCGGGGTCATCGAGTTGATCATCGCTTCCATCTGCTTGAACTGCTTCTCGGCCGCGCCCTGGGCATTGCCCATCTGCGACAGGTTGACCCCGCCGATGCTCGGCAGCTTGTCCATCAAGCCGCCGAGGCCGCCCATGTTCTTCATCTGTTGCAGCTGGTCGCGGAAGTCTTCGAGGTCGAAGCCCTTGCCCTTCTTCAGCTTCTTGGCCAGCTTGTCGGCCTTGGCCTTGTCGATGGTCTGCTCGGCCTGCTCGATCAGGCTGAGCACGTCGCCCATGCCGAGGATGCGCGAGGCGATACGGTCAGGGTGGAACGGCTCGAGCGCGTCGCTCTTCTCGCCCATACCGATGAACTTGATCGGCTTGCCGGTGATCGAGCGTACCGACAGCGCGGCACCGCCACGGGCGTCACCGTCGACTTTGGTCAGCACTACGCCGGTCAGCGGCAGCGCATCACCAAACGCCTTGGCGGTATTGGCGGCATCCTGACCGGTCATGGCGTCGACCACGAACAGGGTCTCGACCGGCTTGACCGCAGCGTGCAGCGCCTTGATCTCGTCCATCATGTCGCTGTCGATGTGCAGACGACCGGCGGTGTCGAGGATGACCACGTCGATGAACTTGAGCTTGGCCTCGCGGATCGCCGCTTCAGCGATTGCCACAGGCTTCTGGCTGATGTCGGACGGGAAGAAGGTCACGCCGACTTCGCCTGCCAGGGTCTCCAGCTGTTTGATCGCCGCCGGACGATAGACGTCGGCAGACACCACCATTACCGACTTCTTCTTGCGCTCTTTAAGGAAGCGCGCCAGCTTGCCGGCGGTGGTGGTCTTGCCCGCACCCTGCAGGCCGGCCATCAGCACCACGGCGGGCGGGGCGGCGTTCAGGGCAAGGTCTTCGTTGGCTGCGCCCATCAGGCTTTCGAGTTCGGCCTGGACGATCTTCACGAACGCCTGGCCCGGGCTCAGGCTGCGCGACACCTCGGTGCCGATTGCGCGTTCCTTGATGCTGTTGACGAAATCCTTGACCACCGGCAGCGCAACGTCGGCTTCGAGCAACGCCATGCGCACTTCGCGCAGCGTGTCCTTGATGTTGTCTTCGGTCAGCTTGGCCTTGCCGGTGACATGGCGCAGCGTCTGTGACAGGCGGTCGGTCAGGTTTTCGAACATGGTGATCCTTTCAGGCTTGGCAAAGCCGCGATTTGTCAGGCGCCCCGGCGGTAATCGACACGCACGGGGAACAGCAAGCCGGCGATTATAGCGGAGACTTGACGCCGCGCACACCATGTACAGGACCATCGGCCCAATCATCCGCAGCGCGAGGCCTGCGCTGGATCAACGGCAGAGCCGTGCTTCGGCCTTCCTTGGCACCCGCGTTCTATGCCAAACTCGCGATCTTCCCGGGCTTGCCTATCAGGACTTATGCTCTCTTCACCCAGCCTCATCCCCAATCTGCTCGCCGCCGGCCTTTATATTGCCGCTGCGATCTACCACAGCATGCGCCTGGCCCAGGGCACGCGTGCCGACAAGCGCCTGCTCGGTCTGCTCGGCACGATCGCGGTCATCGCCCAGGCCGGCGCGCTGTTCTTCCAGTTGATCACCCCGTTGGGGCTGAGCCTGGACTTCTTCAGTGCCTCGAGCCTGATCGCCGTCGCAGTGATCGCCCTGACCCTGCTGGCGTGCCTGCGCATTCCGGTGGAGAACCTGCTGGTCCTGCTGTTCCCGCTCGGCGCGATCACCGCCTTGCTGGCGCAGTTCGCCCCCGCAGGTACAGTGCCGCTGATCAACGAAGAACCGGGCATCCTTGCCCATATCCTGCTGTCGATCCTGGCATACGGGCTGTTCACCATCGCCGTGTTCCAGGCGCTGCTGCTGTTGCTGCAGGACTACCAGCTCAAGCACAAGCACCCGTCCGGGCTGATCCGCAACTTCCCGCCGCTGCAAACCATGGAAAGCCTGCTGTTCGGCTTCCTCTGGGCCGGCTGGGCACTGCTGTCGCTGTCACTGATCTCGGGCTGGCTGTTCCTCGACAACCTGTTTGCCCAGCACCTGGTGCACAAGACCTTGCTCGCCTGCGTGGCGTGGGTGGTGTTCAGCGTGCTGCTGTGGGGCCGCACCCGCCTGGGCTGGCGCGGGCACAAGGCGATCCGCTGGACCCTGGCCGGTTTCTGCCTGCTGATGCTGGCCTATTTCGGCAGCAAGCTGGTACGCGAATTCATCCTGCATATCTGACGGTGGTCCATGGATAGTCTGCCGCTGTTCGTCCAGTTGCATGCGCCACTGCTGGGTTGCCTGGCCCTGGCGCTGCTGTGGGCGGCATTGTTCACTGCGGTCGATAGCGCCCGCCAACAACTCAACGCGCAACCACGTGGCACAGAGCCTGCCGCACCTGCCTTGCCGGCTCAGGCGTTGGTGTTCGGCGCCAGCCTGGGCAAGCTACTGGTGTTTGGCCTGGGCTGCCTGTTGGGTCAGCGCTACAGCGGCGAGCACGGCTTCTGGCTGGGCGGTCTGATGGCTGCGGTCTTGGTGCTGGTACTGGCCGAATACCTGCCGCGGCGAATGGTACGGCGTAATCCGGAAGCGTTCGTCAGCCTTGGCGCCAACCTGCTGAAGTTGCCGCTGACTCTGCTGCAACCGCTGGCGTGCCTGCTCGACGGCATCGCCAAGCTCATCCTGCGCCCGTTCCGCCCGGCGCCGACTGCGGTTGCGCTGCACCCACAGAATAACGACGATGACGATCAGGACGAGTTCGAAGCCCAGCGCCACGGCATGCTCGATGGTTTGCGTTCACTTGACGAGATCACCGTCAACGACATTCTGGTGCCACGCAACGAAGTCGATGGGATCAATCTCGACGACCCTATCGAACGCATCATCGAACAACTGATCGTCAGCCGGCATACCCGCCTGCCGGTGTTTCACAACGACATCAACCAGGTCGAGGCAATCCTCAACACCAAGCTGATCAGCCATCTGCTGCCACACGCCGAGCTGACCCTGGAGGCGATTGCCGCCGCCTGCTATGAGCCCTACTTCGTACCCGAAAGCACGCCACTGCAGATGCAGCTGCTGAACTTTCACAAGCAGCAACGGCGCCTTGGCGTGGTGGTCGATGAATACGGCGAAGTGCTGGGCATCGTCACTCTGGAAGACATCCTCGAAGAAATCGTCGGCGAGTTCGAGGACGAGCAAAGCCCGCAGAACCCGCACATTCATCCGCAGGCCGACGGCCGCTTCGTCATCGAAGGCGCCGCCTCGCTGCGCGAGGTCAACCGCAGCCTGGGCTGGCATTTGCCCTGTGACGGCGGGCCGAAGACCCTCAACGGGTTGGTCACCGAGGCACTGGAAAGCATCCCGGCCAGTGCCGTGTGCCTGAAGATTGGCCGCTACCGGCTGGAAATCCTTGAAACCGAAGACAATTGTGCGAGCAAGGTACTGGTCTGGACCGTGACCCGCTAGCTATACTCGTGTCACGCTTACCCAGCCCTGCCGTCGCGCCCGCTATCCGCATTTGGCGCCACACGGCCAGTCCGCTCCACTGATGTACCCCGCGCGCCTGCCTCACCATCCTGAACAGTGCCCGCTCCCCTCGCCTACCCCCAGGGCTTTGATCAGTCGAGCGACCCACAACCATTCGCTCCAGCGCCTGTGCGCGCGCAGCTGCCTGTCTGACCTGCGCCGGCCATGGAGCTTCGACTGTCAGGGATCTACACAGATGACCACCAGCAGCACCTATTCCGATTCGACCCCGGCAGCACCGGTCAACTCGCCAGCGAGGGTGGCTACCGCCAGCTTTATCGGCACCGCGATCGAGTTCTACGACTTCTATGTCTACGCCACCGCCGCCGCGCTGGTGATCGGCCCGGTGTTCTTCCCGTCCGGCTCGGGCACCGCGCAGATGCTCGCGGCGTTTCTGACTTTCGGCATCGCCTTCATGGCGCGGCCGTTGGGTTCCGCCCTGTTCGGCCATTTTGGCGACCGGATCGGCCGTAAATCGACTCTGGTTGCCTCGCTGCTGCTGATGGGCGTGTCGACCACGCTGATCGGTGTGCTGCCGGGCTACGACAGCATTGGTGTGTGGGCACCGATCATCCTGTGCATCCTGCGCTTTGGCCAAGGCCTGGGCCTGGGTGGCGAATGGGGCGGCGCAGCACTGCTGGCCACAGAGAACGCCCCGCCAGGCAAGCGCGCCTGGTTCGGCATGTTCCCGCAACTTGGCCCGTCGATTGGTTTTCTGGCGGCCAACGGGCTGTTCCTCGGCCTCGCTCTGGGCCTGAGTGACGAGCAGTTCCGCGCATGGGGCTGGCGCATCCCATTCCTGCTCAGCGCCGCACTGGTGCTGGTCGGTCTGTATGTGCGCCTCAAGCTTGAAGAGAGCCCGGTGTTCGCCAAGGCCATTGCCGACAATCAGCGGGTGAAGATGCCGGTAGTGGATCTCTTTGCCAAACACTGGCGGCCAACCCTGCTCGGCGCCGCGGCCATGGTCGTGTGCTATGCGCTGTTCTACATCTCGACGGTATTCTCGCTCAGCTATGGCGTGAGCACCCTTGGCTACAGCCGCGAGACTTTCCTCGGCCTGCTGTGCTTTGCGGTGGTGTTCATGGCCCTGGCCACGCCGCTGTCGGCCTGGCTCAGCGACCGCTACGGGCGCAAACCGGTGCTGATCGTCGGCGCACTGCTGGCAATTGCGTCGGGCTTTACCATGGAGCCACTGCTGACCTCAGGCTCGACCGCGGGCGTGGCGCTGTTTCTGGCGATCGAACTGTTCTTGATGGGCGTGACCTTCGCGCCGATGGGCGCGTTGCTGCCCGAGCTGTTCCCGACTCAGGTGCGTTATACCGGCGCGTCGGCGGCGTATAACCTGGGCGGTATTGTCGGCGCCTCGGCGGCACCGTTCTTTGCCCAGAAGCTGGTGAGCATGGGCGGTTTGAGCTGGGTTGGCGGGTATGTGTCGGCGGCAGCGCTGATCAGCCTGCTGGCTGTGCTGTGCCTGAAGGAGACGCGCAACGCGCACCTCTGATGGAAGTTGGGGCTGCAAGGCAGCCCCATTGCTGAATCAGAACTCGACCTTGACCGCCTGCGCTGAACGGGTCGCCTTGGCCCGTGCGGCCTCGATCGACTCGTCACGCGCCAGGCACACGCCCATGCGGCGCTGGCCGTCGATTTCGGGCTTGCCGAACAGGCGGATCGCCGTGTCAGGCTCGCTCAGGGCAGCGCCAAGGTTGGCGAAGCTGGTCTGCTGCGACTTGCCTTGCGGCAGGATCACCGCCGACGCCGACGGACCAAACTGACGCACCAGTGGAATCGGCAGGCCGAGGATCGCCCGTGCGTGCAGGGCAAACTGCGACAGGTCTTGGGAAATCAAGGTGACCAGGCCGGTATCGTGCGGGCGCGGCGAGACTTCGCTGAACCACACCTGATCGCCTTTGACGAACAGCTCGACGCCAAACAGGCCACGCCCGCCGAGGGCATCGGTGACTGCCTGGGCGACGCGCTGCGACTCGGCCAAAGCCTTGGCGCTCATCGCCTGTGGCTGCCAAGACTCTTGATAATCACCCTTCTCCTGACGATGGCCGACCGGCGCAAGGAAGGTGGTACCACCGACGTGGCGCACGGTCAGCAGGGTGATCTCGTATTCAAAGTCGATAAAGCCTTCGACGATTACCCGACCTTTGCCGGCGCGGCCGCCTTCCTGGGCGTAGTCCCAGGCCTGTTGCAGGTCATCGGCGCTGCGCAGCAGGCTCTGGCCCTTGCCCGACGAACTCATCACCGGCTTGACCACGCACGGGTAGCCGAGGTCATTGACGGCGCTGGCGTAGTCTTCGAAGGTGTCGGCGAAGTGGTACGGCGAGGTCGGCAGGTCCAGCTCTTCGGCGGCCAGGCGACGAATGCCTTCGCGGTTCATGGTCAGCTGAGTCGCGCGTGCGGTTGGCACCACGTTGAAGCCTTCGTTTTCCAGCTCGACCAGAGTCGCGGTGGCGATGGCTTCGATTTCAGGGACGATGTAATGCGGTTTTTCTGCCTCGATCACTGCCCGCAGCGCAACCCCATCAAGCATGTTGATGACGTGGCTGCGGTGCGCGACCTGCATGGCCGGCGCGTTGGCGTAGCGGTCGACGGCGATCACTTCGACGCCCAGGCGCTGCAGCTCGATCACCACTTCTTTGCCCAGCTCGCCGCAGCCGCACAGCAGTACACGGGTCGCGGTCGGCGACAGTGGAGTTCCGATACGGGTCATTTCAGGTCCTCGTGGGCGTGCGGGGCGGCGTCAGGCTGAGCGCTACCCGCTGAAAAAGGACCGGTATTCTACAACAGGCGCGGCGCTCAGCGCAGCAGCGCTGCCTTGCGTGCGCGCCAGGTCATCGCCAACCACACGGCGCTGACGCCGGCAAACTTGGAGGCCATGGCGGTGCCGACCACAAGCGGCGTCAACGCGCCGATCATGCCGAAGAAGATAAAGGTGTCCACCGGAATGCTCAGCGCCGAACTCAGCCACAGGCGATCGCGCAGCGGCCGCTTGGTGATGCTGAACACCAGCCAGTCGATCAGTTCGGAGACAAAGAACGCGGTGGCGCTGGCCAGGGCGATGGCCGGTTCCGAGGTGATGTACGACAGCACCAGCGCGGCCAGCATCGCCACCAGCGCGCCGTGGCCAAAGCGGGTTTGCACCATGTCACGCAGAATGAACACCAGCCCGCCCCAGGCGGACCAGATCACGTCCAGATGCGGAGCGCTGGAAAACGCGTAGTTGATCAGCACTACGCTGCTGATATAGGCGAGCAGATAGAACATGGTGAGCGACCTTCGGGCAAGCCGCACAGATTACTTGATTTTCAAGTCAACGCCAGCCTCACAGGCCAACAATCATCCCGGACGCCAGCGCCCGCTCATGGCACAGCCTGAGTACCTGCCGACGTTCGTCGTTATCCATCCGCCCCCAGCGGCTGATCTCGGCCACGCTGCGCTGGCAACCGGTGCAGATATCCTGCTCATCCAGCGCGCAGATGTTCACGCAGGGCGAGCTGACCGGACGTTCGACTTCGCTCATGTCAGTCTTCCTGCACAGCGAGGTCGCGGGCATAGCGCTCGGCGTTGTGCACGTAGTGAGCGGCGCTGGCTTCGAGCATGCTTTTCTGCGCATCGGTCAGCTCGCGCACGACCTTGCCCGGCGAGCCCATCACCAACGAGCCGTCAGGGATTTCCTTGCCTTCTGCAATCAGCGCATTGGCGCCGATGATGCAGTGTTTGCCGATACGCGCGCCGTTGAGCACCACCGCGTTGATGCCGATCAGGCTGTGGTCGCCAACCGTGCAGCCATGCAGCATGGCGTTGTGGCCAATGGTCACGCCCTTGCCGATGGTCAGCGGCGAGCCCATGTCGGTGTGCATTACGGTGCCGTCCTGGACATTACTGCCCTCGCCGATGTCGATCAGCTCGTTGTCGCCGCGCAGCACCGCGCCAAACCACACGCTGGCCCCGGCCTGCAGGCGGACCTTGCCGATCAGCGTGGCGGTCGGTGCCGTCCAGCTGGTGGGATGGGTCTCTACGTGCATGTCACCCAGGCGGTACTTCATGGTTGGCTCCTCACGGTCGGCGGCTTGGTGGGGTCGACCCCACTCAGATATTGATGAAACGCTCAGGCGGCTGATGCAGGCTGATACCTGCGTCATACAACAGGTTGACCAGTTCGACGATCATGATCGCCGACAAACCCCAGATCTTGTAGCCCTCATAGCGATAGCTGGGCACATACCAACTGCGGCCTTGATAATCGATGCGGTGGGTGTGGTCGCGCGGGTCCTGACGGAAGAACTCCAGCGGCACGCTGAACACCGCGGCAATCTCGGCGTCGTTGGGCCGGTATTCGACGTAGTCAGGGATCAAACCGACGAACGGCGTCACCTTCAGGCCATGCAGCGAAATCAGCGGGCTGAGCGGCCCGATCACTTCCACCAGGCCCGGCGGCAGGCCGATCTCTTCATGGGCTTCGCGCAGCGCGGTGAACACCAGATCCGGATCTTCCGGGTCACGCCGTCCACCGGGAAACGCCACTTCGCCGCCATGGGTCGACAGGCCCTTGGCCCGCAGGGTCAAGACCAGCTCGGGCTCATCGCTGCGGGTGATGGGCAGCAGCACCGCCGCTTCCGGAAAACGACGGTCACCCGCCATGGCCGCGGGGGTATGGTTGCTCATTCGGCGCAACAGCTCGTCCAGCATACGCACTCTCGATTGCAAGGCCTGCCGTGCATGATGCACCAAAAGCTGCGGGCCACCCAAGCCCTGGCCGACGGGCACTTGCTGGCGGGCGGCAAGGCGCGCCAAGATAGGCGCATATAAAGGGAGCAAAGCATGAATTTCTGCAGTGCGTGCGGCAAGCCGGTCATCCAGCGCATCCCCGACGGCGACAGCCGCCTGCGCTACGTCTGCGACCATTGCCAGACCATCCATTACCAAAACCCCAACATCGTCGCCGGGGTGCTACCGACCCATGGCAGCCAGGTGCTGCTGTGCCGCCGCGCTATCGAGCCGCGCCGCGGCTTCTGGACTCTGCCCGCAGGCTTCATGGAGAACGGCGAGACCATCGATCAGGCCGCTCGTCGCGAAACCGTCGAAGAAGCCTGCGCCAGGGTCGGCGAAATGAGGCTGTATCAGCTGTTCGACCTGCCGCATATCAATCAGGTGCACCTGTTCTTCCGCGCCGAACTGGCCGATCTGGACTATGCCGTCGGCGTCGAAAGCCTGGAGGTGCGTTTGTTCGAGGAGCATGAGATCCCGTGGGACCATCTGGCTTTTCGCACAGTCGCACGCACACTAGAATGCTATTATCGCGACCGCATCGAGCAGCACTTCCCCATAGGCCATGAATACGTGGCGCCGATGACCGTTGCGCCGCCCATTACCTAGTCTGCAGGGATACCGTTTCATGCGTTGGTTGCTAGCCCTTATCTGCTGTGGTGTCGCTTCGGTGTCGCAAGCGGCGTTTACCGAAGTCATCATTCGCAAGCCCCAGGGCCAGGTGCAAACCCAGGCGCCCGCGCAGCAGCAGCAGCAGCAGCAGCAGCAGCAGACCCAGCAGCCACTGATCGACAAGGTGCTGGTGCTCAAGTCCGAACGCCGCCTGCAACTGATCAGCCGCGGCGAGCCGCTCAAGACCTACCGCATCTCACTGGGCAAGCAGCCCAAGGGCGCCAAGGAGCGCGAAGGCGACAAACGCACCCCGGAAGGTTTCTACTGGCTCGATTGGCGCAAGGCCAGCGACCGCTACAACCTGGCCATGCACATCTCCTACCCAAACATCACCGACGCCGCCAAAGCCCGCCGCGCAGGCGTATCCGCCGGCAGCATGATCATGATCCACGGTACGCCGCTGGATGAGGAATACCCGGAGTGGTATTTCCATACCCTGGACTGGACCGAGGGCTGTATCGCCATGCGCAATGCCGATATGCGCGAGGTATGGAGCATGGTCAAGGATGGCACCATGATCGAGATCCGGCCCTGAAGCGGCCGGCTCCTGACAAGAAATCTCCTACACAATTAGCACACTTGTCTGACGCTCCGGTCGGCAAGGTACGGCATATTTTCCAATAGCCAACTTCTTAAAATTTCCGCAAAGAAGCACGCAAACCGTGCCCTAGTTGCGGAAGTTCACAATGCCTACTTGCCTGCCCCGTGTAGGTCGACTAATCCTTTGCGCCCTCTTGCTGGGCCTTTTTGGCACAGTAGAGGCGCTCGCCAGCGACCCCGCCAGCCAGCAGATACGTGATCAACAACGCGCGCTGCAGCAAATCGAGCAGCACCAGCGTTTGCAGCAGTGGCAGCGCCGGGGGCGGGTCGACAGCACTGTCGAGTCGACCACGTCAGCCCCGCCTGATCAACAGTGCTGGGCGATCTCCGGTGTGCGCATCACCGGCAACAAACAGATCTCCAGCGCCGACCTTGAACAACACCTGCGGCCGCTGCTGCCATCCTGCACGGGCGTGGCCGATCTCAATCGCCTACTCAAGGCCATCACCGAACTCTATGTACGCGCCGGTTATCCGGCCAGTCGACCGTACCTGGCCCGGCAACCGGCGACTGGCAAGCCACTCGAGGTGGTCATCATCGAAGGCTTTGTCGAGTCGATCAGGCTTGCCGATCCCGACCTGCCATTGTCGTTACGCGGCGCCTTTCCCAATCTGCTGGGCCGGCCGTTGTACTTGCCTGATCTGGAGCAAGGCCTCGACCAACTCAATCGGCTGCGCGCCTACGACCTGACTGCCGCGCTGCTGCCGGGCACCCTGCAGGGCGGCACCCAGATACTCATCGAGCCGCGCGCAGTGGGTTCGCGCTGGCACCTGGACAGCCGCCTGGACAACCGCGGCAGCCCCCTTACCGGTCGCCACAGGTTGAGCCTCGGCCTCGGCGTCGACAGCCCGCTGCAGGTCAACGACGACCTGCGCCTGACCCTCAACGCCGCCGTATTCGACGCACCGGGGCAGAGCCAGGGCGCCAGCCTGTATTACAGCGTGCCCTACGGCCCGTGGACGTTCGCCGTCAACGCCAGCCAGCTGAGCTACCGAGCGCCGATCCCGGATACCCGTTACACCAGCAACGGCACTAGCCGCTTCCAGGGCGTGAGCGCCGAGCGCGTGCTCTGGCGCGGTCAGCACGGCATGCTCAGCGCCAGCGCGCGGCTTGACCACAAGCAACTGCAGAACCGCCTCGACGACAGCCTGCTGCAACTACAGAGCCCGACCCTGACCACGCTGGACGCCGGGGTCAATCTGCTGTGGCTGGAGGCAGGCCTGTGGCACGGCTACCTCGGCATTGCCCGCGGCTTGGCCTGGTTTGGCGCAGACCCACCGGCTAGCGCAGCCGCGCATCCACAAGCGCAGTTTCTCAAGTACCGGGCAAATCTGCTGCATGTGCGTCAGGGGCCAGCGCAAAGCCCCTGGCGCTGGCAGAGCGAACTCAATCTGCAGTACAGCCGCGATGTGCTGCCGGCCATCGAACAGTTGCTGCTCAGCGACGACTCGGCGGTACGCGGTTTTCGCGCCTACAGCGTCGCCGGCGCCAGCGGCGCGGTCTGGCGCAACAGCGTTAGCCAACCCTTGGCCATACCCCTGCCCTTCAACTTGCAGCTACGCCCACAACTCAGCCTAGACCTGGGTTGGGCCCGCCTCACCAGCGACAGCCCCTGGCAACGACTGGCCGGCGCCGCCGCTGGCGTCGAGGTCAGCCTGCCGGGCAGCCGTTTGCGCCTCGACTATCAATTTCCGCTGTACGCCAGTGACCGTTCTCGACAGGCCCTCGAGCCGGGATTCTGGGTGCTGGATTGGAGCCTGTCCCTGTGATTCACCCACCACCACGAGAAAAACAATAATGAAAAACCTTGCGCAACTCCCCCTGATCCAACCAGACACACTGCGCTGGGCGGTGTTTGTCGGCCTGTTCTGCACGGGCGCAGCCCTTGCCCAACCCGCATTGCAGCCCAGCAGCGGCCCCGGTGGAACGCCCGTGATCAACCCGGCCCATGGCGTGCCGGTGATCGAAATCGTCCCGCCAAATGCCAGTGGCCTGTCGCACAACCAGTTCATCGACTATAACGTCGGCAAGCCCGGGCTGGTGCTCAACAACTCGCTGCAGTCGGGCCAGTCGCAACTGGCCGGCGCCCTGGCGGCCAACCCGCAGTTTCACGGTCAGGCCGCTTCGACCATCCTCAATGAGGTGGTCAGCCGCAACGCCTCGCTGATCGAAGGCCCGCAGGAAATCTTCGGTCGCGCGGCCAACTACATCCTCGCCAACCCCAACGGCATCACCCTCAACGGCGGCAGCTTCATCAACACCACCCGGGCCGGCTTCGCGGTCGGTACTGCAGAGGTCCAGGACCAGCAGTTGAAGCTGCTCGATACCTTGCAGGCGAGCGGCTCGCTGCAGGTGCTGAGCGGCGGCCAACGCAACGACGGCGGTGCGCTGGACCTGATCGCACCGCAGATTCACAGCACGGGCGAGCTCGGCACCAAGGACGACCTCAACATCACCGTTGGCCGCAATCGTATCGATGCGGTGACCGGTAACGTCGTCGAACACCTGGCTGCGACGCCTTCGAGCATCGACGCCCAGCTGTTCGGTGCGATGCACGCAGGGCGTATTCGGGTAGTCAGCACTGGCGAAGGTGCCGGCGTGCGCGTTGGCGCGGTGCAGGTCAACGGCCGTGACGGCGTCAGCATCGGTTCGGCAGGCGATCTGTTCATCAGCGGTGAACCCGGCCAGGCCGCCACGTTACGCAGTGAGCAGGGGCTGTTGAGGCTGCAGGCCAGGGACAACTTGACCCTGCGCGCTATTGATGGCCAGGCCAAGCGTATCGAAGCCAAGGCCGGGCAACAGCTGACCCTGGATACCACTACCCGCGAAACCATCGCCCGCGAGCAGGAGAACTGGGATAAAGGCTGGTGGTTCGTGACCACCGAAACTTACAACCGCGACCGCACTACCACCGAACGCACCGTGCAAGGCACCACGTTGAAGGCTGACGAAGCGGTCCAATTGCAGTCGGGCGGCGACCTGCGAATGGCTGCCGCAACGCTAACCAGCGAGGGCCAGATTAATCTCGCCAGCGGCGGCAAACTGGACATCGACGCAGCTGTCGACAGCACGCGGGTAAACCAAACCATCCGCCATCGCAAACACCTGTGGAATGGCGACAGTAACAGCGACGACTATCAGGAAACCGCCCGCGGCAGCCGCCTTCAGGCTGGCCAAGTCAGCGCCAGTGCCACCGGCGCGATAAACGTCCGCGGCAGTGAAGTGCATAGCCAGAGCGATGCAGTCCTGCACAGTGACCAGGGCAGCCTCGAGGTCACCAGCGGGCAGACCCAGTCAAGCTCCAACTCGCACAGCCGCGACAGCAAGTTGTTCGGCATCATAAGCAAGAGCAAGGACGACGCCGAGCAACATGAACAAGCCCAGGCCAGCGAAGTGCAGGCCCAGAGCAACCTGCACCTGGCCAGCGCCGAGCAGATGCGCATTCACGGCTCCAGGCTCAAGGCTGGCCAGCAGTTGAAGGTCGACGCCAAGGGCGATCTGCTGATCGACAGTGCCCAGTCTCGATCCCAGCAGCAGGCTTCAACTCATCAACGCGGCCTCACCGCATCTGCCAAGCAGACCCAGGAGGCTGAGGACGGCAAGCCTGCTTCGCACCAGTACCAGGCGGGCCTGGGCTATCAGGTAGTCAACAGCCAGCATGAGCAGCAAGACACCACCCAGCTGGGCAGTGAGCTGCAAGCCGGCAACGTCGACCTGCGCAGCGATGCCCACCTGCAAGTCAACGGCTCACAGGTCAAGGCCACCCACGGCGACCTGAACATCAACGCAGAGCAAACCACTCTGAGCGCCACCCACAATCAGCACGAGTCGCTCGACAGCTCCAGCCAGAGCGGCGGCGGCCTGCTGTTGAGCGGCGGCATCGACAAGCTCGGTGCGGCCTTCGAAGGCCACCACAACCGCGATACGCAACAGCAAAAGGACAGCAAGGTGCAGCGCAGCGAACTCTCGGCCACAGGCAACCTTCATATCAACAGCAAGCAACTGGTCACCGAAGCCGCACGGGTGACTGCCGGCGATACTCTGCAAATCGATGCCGAGCACATCGACAATCGGGCGGTGCATGACACTGAAGTGCGCGAGCACAACCGTAACGACTGGAGCGCCAGCCTGGGTGGCAGCCTGGAATACCGCGGGCTCACCCGGCCGATCGAGCAACTGATCGCAGGCGGTGAGGGTCAGCGCTTCCAGCAGGCCTCTGTGGAGGATGCGCTGGTCGCCCCGAGCGCCGGCGCCGACATGACTGTGGAGCACCTCAAACGCTTGGAAAACCAGCGCCGCGGCTATGCGCAGGTCAGCGAGCTGAGTGGTGGCTCGGTGGTGGTCAAGGCAGATCGCATCGATGATCAAGGTACGGCATGGCGAGCCAATACCGGCACCCTGCAGATCGATGCCAACCGTCATCACATGGCGGCGGCGGTTGATCAGCAGCAGAGCAAGGTCGACCGCCTGGCCTATGGCGGCGACCTGCGGGTCGACACCAGCACTGGCGAAGACATCAATGTGCGCGCCTCGGCCAAGGGTGACTCACTGGCAAGTCTTGTCAGCAAGGACACGGCCCGCCCAGGCAGCCTCTACGGCAAGCAAGGCATTCAGGTTCAGTTGGGCAGCGAAGGCCGCTATGAGGGCAGCCGCTTCGACGGTGGCGATGCGGGGGTAAGCCTGCACAGCGGCGGGCAACTGAGCCTGGTGCAGGTCACTGATCGGCACAGCGAGCAGATCAATGCCATCGAGGGCAACGCCTGGGCCAAAGGCGGCAACCGCCCCGGCAGCACGGGGGGTGAAGTGCGCGGCTATCTCAAGAGCGAGCAACGCTCGCTCGACGATACGACTGCGCAGGTGGCCCAGATCGACGCCAAGGGCGATGTCAGCCTGAGCAGTGCTGGCGACCTGTTGCTGGAAGGCACACGTATCGGCAGCCGAGCGGCCAAGGTCGCCAACGTCGATATGAACAGCGCCGGGCTGTTACAGGTCAAGGCCGCTACCTCAAGTCACGAGGCCCACGGCAACGCCCTCGGCGGCGGCCTGGAATTGGCCCTCAAGCAAGGCGATAGCCGCGGTGGCGCAGTCGGCGGCCACTTCAACAATGGTCGTGTGGATGAGTCCTCGCGCCAGGCAGTGGATGCGCAGATCGACGCCACCGGCAAGCTGGCCCTGGCCAGCAGCGCACGCGAAGAAACTGCCATGCACCTGCAAGGGCTGCAGGCGACGGCGGGGCAGATCGCGATCACCGCAGACAACGGCGGCCTGCTGCTGGAAGGCTCATCGAACAGCGAGCGGCGCGACAACCTCGCCGTCACTGCCGGCGCCGGCTTTGCCCAATCCAGCGGCAGCCTCGACAGCCAAGGCCTGCACGGCCGGGTCAAGGTCAACCTCGACCAACGCGATAACCAGACCAGGAACACCAGCAACCTGCGCGCCGACCACATCGTCCTGACCAGCAGCGGCGACAGTCGCTTGCTGAGCGCGCGCCTGGATGCAGGACGCATCGACGCCGACATCGGTGGCGACCTACTGGTCGCCAGCCGCAAGGACCAAGTCAACAACCTCAGCGTCGATGTTGATGCGCGCTTGAGCCGCGAGCGCAATCCGCAGGGCTTCAACAATGCCCTGGCTGCGTTGGCAGGTCCCGCGGGCGACAAGCTCACCGGCAAGTTCGGCAAGCAGGTCAGCAAGGTCGACCCAAGCCTGTCGCCTACGCTGAAACTGGACGTGTCGCAGGTTCAGCGCGACACCGTCAGCGAGCAAGCGAGTTTGAGTGGACGCGATGAAGTCCAGCTCAACGTCGGCGGCAATCTGAAACTGGAAGGTGCCAAGCTGCAGTCAGGCAAAGGCCAGGGGAAGGTGCAGGCTGCATCCGTCACCGAGCAGACCCTATATGGCCGCGACTACCGCCGCGATGTGGCTGTGGATGCGTCAAATTCGCCGGTCGATCTGGGCACGGCATTGCTTGACGTGATCAAGAACAGCACTCGCACTGATGGTGAGAATGCCTTGAACCTGGGTTTGCTGCGCACCAGCGGGCATGATCGAAGCGAGGTATTCGCATCGAGTATTCAAGACACACGCACGCCACGTAAGTAAGGGCTGCGCTGGCCTGTTCGGTTCAGAACGGACGGGCCTGCGCGGGTGGGTTGCTACCAGCTGACACGGCGCTGCATCTGTAATGCCTGCATGCCCAGCAACTGCGCCCCGCGCAAGATCGGCACCAGGCCAGTGTCAGGCTCCAGCGCGAGGTTGATCTTAGCTTGCCGGCGCAACAGGTCAGCGTCCACACGGCCGTGGTGCTGCCCGTCTGCCTGCAGTGTTCCCGACAGATTCCAGCCGTCACTGCAGTCCATCTGCAGCGTCGCCCGGCCCAGCCCCAGCGACCATGGCTCGACCAGTGCCAGGTCGTGTGCCTGAAGTTGCCCTTGCGCCGCGCTGCAGCCCCAGCCAGAGCCCTGCATGCTTATCGCGCCCTGCCATTGCCCGACCAGGCGGTAGCCGACCGGCACCCGTGCCTGCGCGCCAAGCGCGGCCAGCTCTGCCCGCCACGCCCAGGGCCAGCCGGACACCTGTGCCTGCCAGTCCTGGCCTTGAAAGCCCGCCTGCACCTGCCCGCTGATGCGCCACGGCTGCAAGTGCCAACGTACCAACCCAAGCTGCCCCCACTGCGTCGCCTGGCCCTGCCAGATGCTGCCGGCAACCCCCGTTGCAGGTAGGCCCAGGCCACTGACGACCCAGCTGGCGGGCAGTTGCGCCAGCACGCTCACGCAGAACACCATCACCAGCCACAGCCCAGCGCGCTTGCTCATGGCTGCACCTGCAGCTCGAAACGCAGCCCGCTCGGGTCTTGCTCCAAACCCCATTGCAGCAACTGCACGCCATCGGCCTGCAAGGCCGCCAGCCACTGTTGCAGATGCTGCTCATCAGCCACCTGGCCGCGCAACTGCCAGAGGCCATCGCGCGGCTCGACATCGAGCAGCTTGACCTGCCGCACCTGCGCTGACTGGCGCAGTTGCTCAAGACTCACCGGCGCGCCTTGCTGCAAGCTGGCCGCCGACTCGGCCAAGGCCTGCCATTGGCGCATCTCCCCCCAGTGCGCCAGCGCGGTACGGCTCGCAAGCGCCAGCAGCAACAGCGCGATCAGGCCGCAAGCCAGCGGCATACGGTTTCGGTGCAACCATTGACGGTCCATCATGCGGCTCCCAGATCGAACACCACCGGCCACTGCCCTGCAGCGCCGACTTCGACGCTGGCGCCGACGGATTTGGCTAGCGCCTGCCAGTCCGGGGCACTACCCTCCCCGTCCAGGCGCAGTTGCCAGCGCTGGCCATCGAAGCGCACCGCTTGCAGGCGCCAACCGGGATTCTCACCCAGCCAAAGGTCCAGCTGGGCCTGCAAGTCCTGCAGCTTGCGCAGGCGCAACTGACGCTCGCTGTGCACCTCGCCCAAGCGCTTGAGTGCCACACTCGCCTGGCGCAGCGTGGCCTGCTCGCCGGTTACGGCCAGCACCTGCTGGCGATACACCTCAGCCTGGCGCCACTGCTGGCTCAGCCAGATGCCGGCCCACAGCGTGGCCATGGCGAGACAGGCAACGGCCAGGCGCAACGGGCCACGTGGCAGCTTGAGCGGCTGACGCTGACGCGGCGCGGCGAACAGATCGGGCAAGCTATCGAGGCATTGCAGTTGGGTCGGCCAACTACCTTGCAGTGAATTGAGCTGCAGTTCGGCCCACGGGCTGGACGGTGCCTGGCCAAGGCGCTGCGGCCAACACAGCCAGTGTTCAAGGCCATCGGCGGTGACAGCGCGCAACAGTTCGAGGCCATCGCCACGTTGCCAGCGCCAGCCGCTGCCGACAGCAGGCGCAGGCAGCAATTGCATCTCAGTCCAGCAGCGTTCGATGTTCAACGCCCACCCCGCGCATTGTTCGCGCCAGTCTTGCAACTGCGCACGCGCGACCACTGCCAGGCGCAACTGCCTTGGCGAACGCCCGAGGCAGGCACACAACACCTCATCAGCTGCCTGCAACAGTCGGTCTTCAAGCAGCAGCGGCCATTCGTCGCGCTTCAAGCCGGGTGGCGCGGACATGTGAAAATGGCTGCAAGACGCGGCAGGAATGATCAGCGCAACCCGCGCCTCAAGATCGGTCGGGGGCTGGCCTTTGCCGTGGCGCGACGGCTGGTTACCCTGCACCAGCAGCCAGTCCCACGGCTGATCAACGTTGCCCGGACGCAACAGCAACCAAGGCCGGGGGCTGCGCTTGCGACGCCAATCAACAGCCATCAGCGCCACCTTCAGGACAGCCCATGGGGCAAAGCGAATGTACAGACATAAGGTGCTCCATCACGCTGCAGGTGCAGCCGCACACCGGCGCCGGGGTGTGCCGGTTGATCGGAAGGCCAGGCCAGCCAGCGGCCGCCCTGGTAATAGACAACGCTCCAACTGCTGACCCGCTGCAACCGCTCGCGCACGACCCAATGCGGCATGCCGACGGCATACAGGTCTGCCGAGCTTTCCAACAGCAACTGCTGCTCGCGCGGATCGAAGCGCAGGCGCTGACGTTGCAGCCGCGAGCCGCCCTCGGCCTGCGGCCAGGCGGCGGCAGCCACCCAGAGCAACTGCTGCGCCTGCGGTTGCCAATCGAGCCAGCGCACGGCCAAGGGCAAGCGCTGCTCATAGAGACGGCGCAGCACCGGGCTGTCGAAACGCCGCTCCAGGGCCAGGCAAAACTCCAGCACACCGCGTTCGTTGCTGGTGCTGTCGAGACGTTCGCGAACTTTGAGCCAGCCGTTGACCAGCGCGGCGAGCATGACCCCGAGCACGGCAGTCAGGGCCAGCGCGACCATCAGCTCGATCAGGGTCAAGCCTGCCTGGCGACGCTTCATGGCCGCTCCAGAAACACGCTGTACAAACCCAGCGGCAGGCGCTGCTCGCGGTCTGCGAACAACTGCAGCTCGCCACGGCGCAGGTCACGCACACCGGTGCTGCGCAATTGCAGTTGCCAATGGCAGGTCTGCCCGCCCTGCTGCAATTCTCCGCTGCCCTGATTGGCCGCAGGCCAGTACTGCTCGACGACAAAGCGCGCCTGCAATTCACGCGCGCAGAGCAGCCCGAGGCGATGCTGCTGTACGGTCTCCTGCACCGCCAGGCGCTGGCGCAGGACCTGACTGGCGATCACCGCCAGCACCGAGGCGATGGCCAGCGCCACCACGACCTCAAGCAAGGTGAAGCCCGCCTGGCGCGACTTCATGGCGCGGCCTGGGTCAGCAAGCGACCGTCGCGCCCCCACTGCCAGCGCTGGCTGCCTTGCGGCCAGCGCCACAGCAGCGTGCCGGGCTGTGCCCAGCCCTCGGGAGTGAACAGCAATTGCGGCGTAGCACTGGCGGACCAGTCCGGGCGCAGCGTCTTTGGCCACTGGCCGAGGCGCACCGGTTCGACCACCCAGGCGTCGCCCTCGCGGCGAACAAACTCCGGCTGCCGGCCGTTCCAACGCAGCCCGCGCAATTGCCCGGCATGGCGCGCCAGCGCAGCTTGCTCGCGGGTCTGTGCAGCCAGCCGCTCGAGCGTCTGGCTGACGTTGCTGTTGCCACTGTCGAGCCAGGCCACACTGAGGCCGCTCATCAAGCCGGCAATCGCCAGCACCACGAGCAGTTCGATCAGGCTGAAGCCACGCTGAGCGAGCATCGGTCACAGCGCCCAGTTGCCCAGGTCGGCATCCAGGTCTTCGCCGCCCGCTACGCCATCGGCACCCAGCGAATACACGTCGACCCGACCATGCTCGCCGGGCATGCGGTACTGGTACGGAGTGCCCCAAGGGTCTTCTGGCAAGCGGCGGATATAACCGTCGCTGCGCCAGGCCCGCGGGACGGGTTCGGCGACCGGTTTTGTAACCAGCGCCGCCAAGCCCTGCTCGCTGCTGGGAAAGCGCAGGTTGTCGAGCCGATACATGTCCAGCGCCTGCTCGAGCGTTGCCAGGTCGGCCATGACCTTCTGGCGCATGGCCTTGTCCTGATTGCCCAGCACGCTCGGAGCGACCACGGCGATGAGCAGGCCGATGATGAAAATCACCACCATGATTTCCATCAGGGTGAAGCCTTGTTGGCGCTTACGTCGATGCTGCATTGCCGGTTCTCCTTGTCACAGTTGCAGGCCCTGGTTGAGTTGCATGATCGGCAGCAAGACCGCCAGTACGATGAACAGCACCACGCCGCCCATCACCAGAATCATCAAAGGTTCAAACAGCGCCATCGCGGTATCGACCTGACGGGCAAAGCCACGCTCCTGGTCGTCGGCCACGCGCTCGAGCATGTCGGCCAGGGTGCCGCTGGCCTCGCCGCTGCCGACCATGTTCACCAGCAGTGGCGGAAACTGTTGGCTGGCGTCCAGTGCCCGGTGCAGGCTGGTGCCGCCCTCGACCTGCTGGCGGACCTGCTCCATGGCCTGGCGAATGCGCCGGTTGCCAACCGTTTCGGTGGCCACCTGCAGCGCTTCGAGCAGGGCCACGCCACTGCTGCTGAGAATCGCCAGGCTGCGCGCCAGCCGCGCGCTTTCCAGCACTTGCAGCAGGCCGCCGACACGCGGCAGGCGCAGCAGCCATTGATCGCGGCGCAGGCACCAGTGCGCTTTGCGCAGCAGCCAGCGGCTGATCACGCTGAATAGCAGGACCGCCGCCAACAGCCAGGGCCCGGCGCTGACCAGGCCCTGGCTGAGGCCGATGAGGATCGAGGTCACCAGCGGCAGGCTCTGTCCGGAATGGGCAAATTGTTCGGTGAGTTTGGGCACCACGAAGGTCATCAGGCCGACCACTACGGCCAGCGATACACCCATCAGCACCGCCGGATAGATCAACGCCGTACGCGCCTTGTGTTGCTGGCGCTGGACCTGTTCGAGGTGATCTGCCAGCCGCGTCAGCACCTGCGCCAGCCGCCCGGAACGCTCACCGGCTTCGACCAGCGCGCAGTAGAGACCAGTGAACGGCGCGCCCTGCCTTGCCAAACTCCGGGCCAGCCCAAGGCCCTCGGCCAACGCCCCGCGCACACCGACCAGTACCGCTTGCAGCGCCGGCTGGCGCAACTGCCGCTCCAGTGTGGCGAGGGCATCGACCAGAGGGATACCGGCGCCAGTCAGGGTTGCCAGTTGGCGGGTCAGCTCGCACAGCTGCGCCCGGCTGAGGCGCTGGTGACGGGAGCGACCGGTCGCGTTGTCGTGGCGCTTGAGGTCTTTGGCGAACAACCCCTGCTCGCGCAACAACTGCCGTGCATGGCGCTCGCTGTCGGCCTGCAAAGTGGCGGCGTGGCGTTTGCCGGCAAGGTCGACGGCCTGGTAGCGATAGGTCGGCATAGGTTAGCCCTGGACCACGCGCAACACTTCGGCAAGGCTGGTCTGGCCGCGCTGCAGGCAGTCACTGGCCATGCTCACCAGGCTGCGCCGACGGTCGTTCAGGTAGGCGTGCATGGCCACTTCGCTGGCGCCCTCGTACAGCAAGGCAATCAGCCCGGCATCCAGTTCAACGAATTCGTACAGGCCCATCCGCCCGGCATAGCCGCTGCCCTGGCAGGCTTCGCAGCCGACCGCGTGAAAGGTCTCGCGCAACGCACCCAGTTCGGGGAACAGTTGTTTTTCTGCGGCCTGCAGCGGCTGCGCGACAGCGCAGCTGCACAGTTGCCGGACCAGCCGCTGGGCCAATACGCCGCGCAGGCACGAGGCAATCAGAAACGGCTCGATGCCCATGTCGCGCAGACGGGTAACGGCGCCCACGGCGCTGTTGGTATGCAGGGTCGACAGCACCAGGTGGCCGGTGAGGCTGGCCTGCACGGCAATCTGTGCAGTCTCCTGGTCGCGGATTTCGCCGAGCATGATCACGTCCGGGTCCTGACGCAGAATCGCCCGCAGGCCGGCGGCAAAGGTCAGCCCGGCGCGTGGGTTGATCGCGGTCTGGCCAATGCCGGCGATGGCATATTCGACCGGGTCTTCCACGGTGAGGATGTTGCGGCTGCCGTCGTTGAGGCTGTTGAGGCTGGCGTACAGGGTGGTGGTCTTGCCCGAGCCGGTCGGGCCGGTACTGAGGACAATGCCATTGGGCCGCGCCAGGCAATTGCGCAAGCCCTGCAACACGGCGGTGGGCATGCCCAGGTTGTCCAGCGCCAGCAGACTGGCCTGCTTGTCGAGCACGCGCATCACCACCCGCTCACCGTGGATGCCAGGCAAGGTCGAGACCCGCACATCGATCTCGCGACCAGCTGCGCGCAGGGTGATCCGGCCGTCCTGTGGCTGGCGTTTTTCGGCGATATCGAGGCGGGCCATGACCTTGATCCGCGACACCAGCATCGCCGACAGTGCCCGCGGTGGGCGCAGCACTTCGCGCAGGTGGCCGTCGACGCGCAGGCGCACCACCAGGCTTTGCTCGAAGGTTTCGATGTGGATGTCCGATGCACGCAGGCGCATGGCCTGGCCGAACAGGCCGTTGATCAGGCGGATCACCGGCGCTTCGTCATCGCTTTCGAGCAGGTCTTCGATGCGTGGCATTTCGCTCATCAGGCTGTCGAGATCGACCTGCTCGCCGATGCCTTCGATCAACGCCTGGTTGGCCGCGCTGCCGGCTTGATAAAGCTGGCCGAGGCGTTGATCGAAGTCTGCCGCCGGCAGGTACTCGACCGCTGCCGGCTGGCCGTGCACGCGCAGCAGTTCCTGCAACTGCGCGCTGTCGGCGTCGGTCCGCAGCCACAGCTGCCAACCTTCGGCGAGTGGCGCCAGGGCCAGGCCGGACTGGCGCGCCAGGCGATAGGGCAGCATCACCAGTTACCGCCTTCGAGCCGCGCGCGGCTGGCCGGAAACACCTGCAACAACTGCGAGCCTTCGGCCAACGCTGGCAATTGCAGCGGCGTGCTCTGCTGCAGGCTGCGGTACTTGTCCTGACTCAGACCGGCGAGGCTTGGGCCGTCACGCAGGATGCGCGGGCGGATGAACACCATCAGGTTCTGCTTGGTATTGCGGCTGGCATCGGAGCGGAACAAGCGGCCCAGCACCGGGACATCACCAAGCAGCGGCACACGCTGGTTGCTGGTGCTCAATTCATCGCTGATCAGGCCACCGAGAATCACCAGGCCGTTGTCCTCGACCATGACCTTGGTCTTGATCTCGCGCTTGTTGGTAATGACGTCACTGGCGCTGCTGCTGTCGGCAATCGACGAAACTTCCTGGACGATATCCAGGCGCACACTGTTGTCGACGTTGACCTGCGGTTTGATCCGCAGCTTGACCCCGACCTCCTTGCGCTCGATGGTCTGGTACGGGTTGGCGTTGTTCTGGGTTACCGAGCCGGTCACGAATGGCACCTCCTGACCGACCAGGATCGACGCCTCGGCGTTGTCCAGAGTCAACAGGGTTGGCGTCGACAGCAGATTGAAGCCGCTCTTGCCCTTGAGTGCATTGACCAACATGGCGAAGTTGAAGCCGCCGCCGAAGTTGCCGATGCCGGCAGTCACCCCAGTGGTGGCCGACAGCAGCTTGCCCAGCGCACTGGTATCGCCCTCGGCGGCCGCGCCGGCAATACCAGCGATGTTCACTCCGTTGCTGCCGAAGTTGACCACGCCAGCGCCAAACTTCTCGTCAGCAAACAGCCACTGCACACCCAACTCCTGGGCTTGAATGTCCGAGACCTCGGCAATGATCGCCTCGACCACCACCTGCGCACGACGGATGTCCAGCTGCTCGACAATGTTGCGATAGGCCGCCAGCTCGCTGTCCGGGCCGACCATCACCACAGCGTTGGTGCCCTCCTCGTATTCCAGGCGAATACCGGACTCACTGGCCATCGCCACCGGCTGATCCTTGCCCTCGCCCTGCCCTTCGGCCGGCACCGCGCCGGTCTGGCTCAGGCCGCGCAAGACCTTGACCACTTCGCTGGCATTGGCGTGGCGCAGGTAGATCACCTGGGTATTGCTGCTGTGCAGGTTGTCGCCGGGCCGATCCAGCTGCGCCAACAAGGCGCGCACGCGCTCACGGCTGTCGGCGCTGCCGCGCACCAGCAAGGCATTGCTGCGCGGGTCGGCCACCACCTGGGCACGGTCGGCGGCCTGTTCACTGGCCAGCAGCCGCGTGACCAACTGGGCGGTATCGGCAGCGCTGGCGTGCTGCAGTTTCATCACCTGCAGTGGCTCCTCGCTGACCTGGTCGAGTTCGCGCAGCAGGCTGTCGATGCGTTCGAGGTTGCTGCGCCAGTCGGTCACCACCAGCAGATTGGCCGCAGGGTACGGCGTGATCACGCCCACCCGGGGATCGATCAGCGGCTTGATGATGCCAAGTATCTGCTCGCTGCCCGCATTGCGCACATTGAACACGCGGGTGGCGACACCATCGCTGCCGGTATTCTTGCTGGCGGCGTTCTCGACCGGCACCGGCTCGAGCCGCGCGGCTTGATCGGGGACGATCTTGACGCTGCCATTGGGCAGGTCGACGGCGGCGTAACCCTGCGCACGCAGCTGGGCGAGGAAGATATCGTAGATGGCGTCAGCGTCATGCCGGTCGACGGTGCGCACGGTGACCTTGCCTTTGACCCGCGGGTCGACGATGAACGTAGTGCCGGTGATCCGCGACACGCTGTCGATGAACTCGACCAGGTCAGTGTCGACGAAATTCACTTCGTACATCGGCGTGCCGCCTTCGTCGAGCACCTCGGGCTCTTCAGCCCAGGCCAATGACAAACTCAGGCTCAGGCTCAATGCAGCCGCTGCGCAGTATCTAGCAAACATCAACTCATCCTTGCCGCTTGAAGCCGATCACGGCGGGCCGTGGCGGCCAGGGCAGGCGTTCGCGCCGCCCCTGGTTGTCGATAATCAGGCCTGCGCCATCGATGTCCTGCAGCACGATCCCCGGCGCCAGCCGCTGGCCGCGGCCCAAGGTGCGAATCTGCTCGCCGAAACGCAGCACCACCACCGTCGCCGACAGCGGCTGGGCACGCAGCCCGCCGAGGTACTGCAAGGGCAGCCGGGTCAGAGGGATCTCGCCGGTGTCGAGCGGGGCTTGCCAGTGCCCCGCCATCAGCCCTGGAATGGCCGCGTGTTCAGGCTGCGCCGTCGTGGCCGGCTGCGGCTGACGGCTAAGCTGCAGCACACATTGCGCCGCCAGCCAGCCGGCGAGGGTCAACAGCAAAAAAGCGCCGAGGCGACTGCTCCAGCTCACGTCTTAGCCTGCCGTGGGTGCCAGCCGGGATGCCCCTGTACATAGCGCACCTCAGGCAACTGCAGCGGTGCCAGGCGCCAGTCGCTGGGCTGACGACGCAACCAGGCTTCGAGGGTTTGCCACAGCGGCTCACCGGCATCGGCGGCGAACTGCAGGCCGAAGGTGCGGCACTGGCCCTGCACGGTCGCAAAGTCAGCGATACGCTTGCCTTGCGGGCTATAACTGACGCGCCAGGCCTGGTCTTGCCAGCGTGGTAGATCCTGGCTGTTGTCGAGCAGCAGCGGGTCGCCGAACAACTGCTCGGCGGCGTTTTCCAGCACCTGTTCAACCTGCCGTGCCGGCGCCTCGACCACGGGCGCCGGGTAGCCACCGGTAAGGCTTATCAGGTGCTCGCGGGTAATCATTTCACCGCCTGCCAACGGATAGTCGTAGCGCAGCCCCGGCAACAACACCGGCATGGCGCTGCTGTCAGACAACGCTTGCTGGAGCAAGGCATCCCAACTGCCGCCGCGCGTATCGCGCCGCCACAGGGCTTGCGGCGCTCGCGCCAACGGTAGATCGAGCCAAGCGGCATGGCCGGCACGCTGCGCCCGCACCACACTGCGCAGTTGTGCGGCGCGCGCCTGGGCAACGGGCGTCAACTGCTGCTCGAAGGCGGGAAAGAAACGCGCCTGAAACTGCCATTGACCCGCCACCTGCTGGCAACGCAAACGGAACGCGCCGCTGCCACGGCAACCGGCGAACAGCACCGGCACCTGCCGGCCGCTGGCCTGGCTGGCCAGCACTGGCGCCGGCCACAGGTCCTGGCCACGGGCGCATAGCAGCACGTCGATTTCAGCCACGCGCTCGGCCAGCCACAGGCCCGGGCCGGTGCCGACATCGGCCAGCGCGACGACCAGATCAGCCTCGCCCCGCGCCTGCTGAAAGACCGCTTGCAGTGACTGATACCACTGCTTCAGAGAGGCTTTTTGATCCTGCGCATAAGGGTCGGTCACCCCCACCACAGCAATCCGCACACCTGCGCGCTGGAACACCCGCAGGCTGTCGATGCCGAGCGCCTTGCTCTGCTCGGCAGACAGGCCTGCACCCAGTGTCGTCGCGGCAGACTGCTGATACAGCGCCGCACAGCGCTGTGGCCAGAGCACACGTTCATCGCTGCTGACGCGGACATCGCTGCCCAGTAGCTGGCTGCCCTGCACGCCGCTTTCGCCCTGGCTCAGATAAGCCAGGCCGCTGCCATTCCAGCCCTGGCCGTTCTCCAGGGTCAGGCAGTTGTCTGCGCCGGCTTCGTTGCGCAGTTGCTCGAGCAACGCGGCCAGCACCGGGTACCCACCCAGCTGTGCGCGGCTGCTCTGGCTGGCATCCAGCAAAGGCGCAAGCTCCGGGGATGCGGCACTGGCGCTGGCGCCGGTCATCCACGGCGCGCGGCCGAGGTGGCTGACCGGCCCCAGGCGCGTCGCCGGCACCACCGCCTGGCCGGGTTGGCGGGCATCCAGGGTGTCGGCGAGATACAGCAGGTCCAGCGGCGCACCGCCGCCACGCTGGCCGGGCAGCGCCGAGCAGGCGCCAAGCAACGGCGTCAACGCCGCGACACCCATCCAGCTGATTACCTCGCGTCTGCCCACACTGCTAACCATCAGGCCCGCATCCTTTTCCGAGTTCACGTTGGGGTTCGGATATTGCGGCGCTCAGATGACAGTTTCATGGCAGATATCCGACAGTAATCGCCGATTGTTCTGTCAATACGTAGTGGTAAGAACTGCTGGTTTTAAGCAGACCTTAATATTTCTGCCAAGGAATCATCACACTTGAGCACTACAGTCGCGGTTTCCTCCAACTCAGCCACTATAAGGACACCCTGATGAGTCGAGACACCGGCGACAACCTGGACCGCAACCAAAGCGGCAACCTGCCGATGGCTAGCGTCATGGACACTTACCTGAGCCGTCGCACCGTGATGCGCGGCAGCCTTGGCGCAGCCATCGCAATGATCGCCGGCACCGGTCTGACAGGCTGTTTCGACAGTGGTGGCGGTTCCGACAACGACTCGCCGTCTACCCCGGAGCCGGTCAAGCTCAAGCTCGGTTTCGACTCCATCGCCGGCTCGCGCACCGATGCCTGCGTCGTCGCTGCCGGTTACAGCGCCTACGTGCTGGCGCCTTGGGGCACTCCGCTGAACAGCAACGCCAATCCGTGGAAGTCCGATGGCAGCAACACCTCCACCGACCAGGCCAACGCGATGGGCATGCACCACGACGGCATGCACTTCTTCCCTATCAACGGCAGCTCGGATGACGGCCTGCTGGCGATCAACTTCGAGTACATCGATGCCGCCGCACTGCACCCGGCCGGCCCCACCACCGACGGCAGCGGCAAGCGCCCGGTGGAAGAAGCACGCAAGGAAATCAACGCCCACGGCGCCGGCGTGGTCCGCCTGAGCAAGGTCAGCGGGCGCTGGCAGGTGGTCGACAACGACCCGCTCAACCGCCGCTTCACCACGGTGTCGCTGATGGATATCGCCGGACCACTGCGCGGCAGCGACCACGTCAAGACCAAATTCTCCCCAGCCGGCACCCAGTGCCGCGGCACCAACAACAACTGCGGCAATGGCTACACGCCGTGGGGCACCTACCTGACCTGCGAAGAAAACTGGCCAGGCATCTTCGTCAACACTGCGACCCGCCCGGCGGATCAGGTGCGCATCGGCGTCAGCGCCACCCGTGGCCAGTACCGCTGGGAAACCTGTGCCGGTGATGCCAGCGAAGTGGACGATGAGTTCGGCCGTTTCAACATCACCCCAAGCGGCGCCAGCGCCACTGACGACTACCGCAACGAAGCCAGCACCTACGGGTACATCGTCGAGATCGACCCGTACAACGCCAGCACCCTGGCAGTGAAGCGCACCGCATTGGGCCGCTTCCGCCACGAGGGCTGCTGCCCGGGCCTGCCGGTCGCGGGCAAGCCGTTGGTCTGGTACACCGGCGACGACTCCAACAACGAATACCTGTACAAGTTCGTCTCAGACGCGGTCTGGGACCCGGCGGACGCCACCCCGGCCGACCGCCTGGCTACCGGTGCCAAGTACATGGACCAAGGCAAGCTGTACGTGGCTCGCTTCAATGCCGACGGCAGCGGCAACTGGCTGCTGCTCGACGTGGCCACCGCCACCACCGGCGGCAGCACCCTGGGCGCGCTGTTCGGTGACCTGCCGGGGATCATCATCAATACCCGCGGCGCCGCCGATGCCGTTGGTGCAACGCCGATGGACCGCCCCGAGTGGACCGCGGTACACCCGGTCAACGGTGACGTCTACCTGACCCTCACCAACAACAGCGCGCGCACTGCGGACAAGGTCGATGCTGCCAACCCACGCGGGCCGAACCGTCATGGCCACGTGATCCGCTGGCACGACAGCGACGACCAGTTGAGCTTCAACTGGGACATCTTCGTGTTTGGCGCCAACGCTGCCGGCACTGCCGATATCAACCGCTCCGGCTTGACCGAACTGAACCAGTTCGCCAGCCCCGATGGCATGAGCTTCGACAGCCGCGGCGTGCTCTGGATCGAAACCGACAACGGCGAGTCGACCCTCACCGACTACACCAACGACCAGCTGCTGGCGGTGATCCCGACCGATCTGGTCGATGCTGCCGGCAAGCAGGTCCCGGTGAACGCGCAGAACCAGTCGGCCCTGCGCCGTTTCTTCGTCGGCCCGAACGGCTGTGAAGTGACCGGGATTGCCTTTGCCCCAGACAACAAGTCGATGTTCGTCAACATCCAGCATCCGGGCAACTGGCCGTACAACGACGTCGCTACCGACGCCACTCCGGCAGGTGCCACGGTGCGCCCGCGAGCTTCGACGGTAGTCATTCAGCGTAATGATGGCGGCGAGATCGGCACTGCCTGATCGAACCTGATCAACGCCCCGGTTGCAGCGCCGCCCTGGCACTGCGACCGGGGCGTTCTCGATTGTGGGCTCACAACAACGGTTCGCGCGCCCTGACGCGCACCTGCTGCGCCGGCACCCGCGCATGCCACTGCACCACACCCAGAGCCTCGATCTGCAACTGACTGCGCAAGCTCAGCCCCTCTTCCTCGAACGACAGCTGCAACAGGTAATGGCCGCTGTTGAGCAGCAAGCCCTCACTCAAGCGCTCGAACGTTTCATCATCGACCGCACCCAGCGCCTGGCGCAGATCCGCTGCATCGGCATAACCGGTCGCAGGCCGGCCACTGACAATGCGGCTAAGCAGTGAGCGCGGATACTTGCCTTCATACAACGCATCGAGCAGCTCCAGGTGTTCCAGGCCCAAGGCGTTGGCGTTCAAGCGCCAGCCGCTGGTCTGCGCGATCGCACACAACATCGGATAGCGGCGCTGGCGGGTCGCGTCCGGCTCCAGCAGCAGGTTCAGCTCGCTGCTGTCGAGCATCGGCTGATTGGCCGCCAGCCGCGGTGGCTGCTGGCGCAGGTACTGGGCACTTTCGGCGCCTTGCAGGCGGGCATCGCTGTCACTGTCGAGCCAGTCCGCCAGGCCGTGCACCAGCCGTTCGGCCGCCATGTTGTCGCCCAGCAAGTAGCGCAGCTGGCGCTCGGCGCGCTCGGCGTCGTTGCCAAGCAGGGCATTGACGTTGAAGCAGGTGTGCTGATCGCGTACCCGCAACTGCGCCGTACCGCCGGCAAAATCGTAATTCAGTGGCTGCCCGCGCAGGGCCTGCCAGAACAGCGGGCTGAGCCGCCAAGCGGGATCGCGCAGGGCTTGTTTGGCATAGGCCAGACCGGCCTGTTGCATCGCCCGCGCCTGCACCCGCTGCTGCAGCAGGCGCACTTCATCGACCTGACGACGGCCACCTTCGACCAGCCAGGTCAAGCCCGCAGCCAGCATCGCCAGCGCCACCATGACCATCAACAGTGCCGCGCCCTGCTGTTGCTTACCGCCCATTGCCGCCTGCCTTTTCATCACCGAAAGCCGCCAGTCAACACCGTGCGTGTTGCAGGCAGATGGCAGCCGTTCCACCGTCATCCAGGCGTCATCTAGGACAGGCAGGATTGCTTCTCTTTCATGGCCTTACAGGAGTGCGCTGACATGGGTGGTATTGGAATCTGGCAACTGGTGATCGTGCTGTTGATCGTGTTTCTGCTGTTTGGCACCAAGCGCCTCAAGGGCCTGGGCAGCGATGTCGGCGAGGCGATCCAGGGCTTTCGCAAATCCATGGGCGGCGATACCGATGCCAACAACGCTGCCAATGTTCAGGCCGAGCAGGCGCCAACGCTGAACGGGCAGAGCGTGCCGCAGGCGCACACGGACCGTCAGGCCTGATGTTCGAGATCGGCTTCACCGAGCTGATGCTGGTCGGCATCGTCGCCCTGCTGGTGCTCGGCCCCGAGCGGCTGCCGGTGGCGGCGCGCGCGGTCGGCCGCGTGCTGGGCCAGGCCCGTCGCGCGATGCACACGCTGCGCACCCAGGTCGAACGCGAGATCGACCTGCCGGCACTGGACAGCGCGCCGCTGCAACGCCTGGAACAGGACCTGCGCCAGGGTATCCGCCTCGACACGCAGCCGGCCAATGACGCCGCTGCGCCGGTCATCGCCAAGGAGAATGCATCATGAGCATTGCTGTGCCTGAGCAGCCTCGCATGCCGATCACCGAGCATCTGCGCGAACTGCGCAAACGCCTGCTGCGCGCCCTGCTGATGATCGGCCTGCTGTTCGCCGCGCTGTTCCCGTTTGCGCAGACGCTGTACACGCTGATTTCCGAGCCGCTGCGCCGGTACCTGCCGGAAGGCACCAGCATGATTGCCACCAGCGTCACCTCGCCGTTTCTGACGCCGTTCAAGCTGACCGCGATGTGCGCGTTGTTCGTGGCCATGCCGTTGCTGCTGCATCAGGCCTGGGGCTTCATAGCGCCCGGCATGTACCAGCGCGAGCGGCGCATCGCCCTGCCACTGCTGCTGTCGAGCATCGTCCTGTTCTACAGCGGCATGGCCTTCGCGTTCTTTCTGGTATTTCCGATGATGTTCGGCTTTTTCGCCAGCGTGACGCCTGATGGCGTGGCGATGATGACCGACATCAGCCTGTATCTGGATTTCATCATGGCGCTGTTCCTGGCGTTTGGCCTGGCGTTCGAGATCCCGGTGGCGACCTTCATCGTGGTCTGGGCCGGTTTGACCGATGTGGCGACGCTGCGCAAGAGTCGGCCCTACGTGATCGTCGGCTGCTTTGTGGTGGGGATGATCCTGACGCCGCCGGATGTGTTCTCACAGACGATGCTGGCGGTGCCGATGTGGGTCCTGTTTGAAGTCGGGCTGTTGGCCTGCACTTCGCTGCCCACGAGGCGCAGTGGCGACTGAGGCACGTGCAGCAGCGTGTCACTGTAAATTGAAAAGCCCCGGCAGTGGCCTGCCGGGGCTTTTCGCGTGTAACGGTGCGACAACAACAGCTCAGAAGTCAGCCAACGGCCAAACCTCATAAGCAGGCGTTTCGTACGGGTGGCTGTGCTTCAAGGCAGTGACAACCTGCTGAATCAGCTCGTCGGCCACCACCAGCTCGACCTTCCACTCCTCGACCTGCTCGACCTCGCCAGCCTGCCCGAGAAACGGCTGGCTGCCGGCCATCGGCCGGAACTGGCCTTGGCCAAGGGTCTGCCAGGCGCAGTGCTCATAGCCACCGATACGGCCGCCACCGGCGGCAAACACGGCGGCCTTGACCACTTCGACATGGCTGGCCGGGACGAAGAAGGCGAGCTTGTACACCGCTTAGTTCACCCAAACCCGCGCGTTGCGGAACATGCGCATCCACGCCGCATCTTCCTGCCAGTCGTCTGGACGCCACGAGTTCTGCACTGCGCGGAACACCCGCTCAGGGTGCGGCATCATGATCGTCACGCGGCCATCGCGGCTGGTGAGACCGGTGATGCCACGCGGTGAGCCGTTCGGGTTGGCCGGGTAGGCTTCGGTGACCTTGCCGTGGTTGTCGACAAAGCGCAGCGCCACGCAGCCAGACTGGTCGGCTGCAAGCAGCGCGGCCGGGTCGGCGAACTCGGCGTGGCCTTCACCGTGGGCGATGGCGATCGGCATATGCGAACCGGCCATGCCCTGCAGGAAGATCGAGTTGGACTTCTGCACCTCGACCATCGCCACACGGGCTTCGAACTGCTCGGAGCGGTTACGCACGAAGTGCGGCCACAGCTCGCTGCCCGGGATCAGCTCGTGCAGGTTGGACATCATCTGGCAACCGTTGCACACACCCAGGGTGAAGCTGTCGTCACGCTCGAAGAATGCCTGGAAGGCATCCCGCGCGCGGCTGTTGAACAGCGCCGACTTGGCCCAGCCCTCACCGGCACCGAGCACGTCACCGTAAGAGAAGCCGCCGCAGGCAACCAGGCCTTTGAACGCTTCCAGGTCAACACGACCGGCGAGGATATCGCTCATGTGCACGTCGACGGCGTTGAAGCCGGCACGGTCGAACGCCGCAGCCATCTCGACCTGGCCGTTGACGCCCTGCTCACGCAGGACTGCCACTTGCGGGCGGATGCCTTTTTTGATGTACGGCGCCGCGATGTCATGGTTGACGTCGAAGCCAAGCTTCACGCTCAGGCCTGGGTTGTCTTCAACCAGCAGGCCGGCGTATTCCTGATCAGCGCAGTCGACGTTGTCGCGCAGGCGCTGGATCTGATAGCTGGTCTTGGCCCACTCGCGCTGCAGCTGGCCGCGATCACCGGTGAATACCGCTTCGCCGGCGAGCTTGATCAGCACTTCGCTGTTGTTGATCGGCTGACCGATCACGGCTACGCAATCCTCGCCCAGGCCAGCAGCGCTGAACTGCGCGAGCACGTCCGGGGTGGCATCCTGGCGAACCTGGATGACCGCGCCGAGCTCTTCGTTGAAGAGAATCGCCGCGACTTTTTCGCGCTTGCTGGTCAGGGTGTCGAGTTCAAGGTCCAGACCGCAATGGCCGGCGAAGGCCATTTCCAGCACGGTGGTCAGCAGTCCGCCGTCGGAACGGTCGTGGTAGGCCAGCAGGTGACCATCGGCGTTGAGGCCCTGGATCACGGCGAAGAAGGCCTTGAGGTCTTCAGCGTCGTCGACGTCCGGCGCTTGCGCAGCCAGCTTGCCGTGGGTCTGCGCCAGGATCGACGCGCCCATGCGGTTTTTGCCGCGGCCCAGGTCGATCAGGATCAGGTCGGTTTCGCCCTTGTCCATGCGCAGTTGCGGGGTCAGGGTCTGGCGTACGTCGACCACCGGAGCGAAGCCGCTGATGATCAGCGACATCGGCGAGGTCACGCTTTTTTGCGCGCCCTGCTCGCTCCACTGGGTCTTCATCGACATGGAGTCCTTGCCCACTGGAATGGTCAGACCCAGCTCAGGGCACAGTTCCATGCCGACGGCACGGACGGCGTCGAACAGGCGGGCATCTTCACCCGGGTGGCCGGCTGCCGACATCCAGTTGGCCGAGAGTTTGATGTCGGACAGCTTGTCGATACGCGCAGCAGCCAGGTTGGTCAGCGCCTCACCGACCGCCATGCGGCCGGAGGCCGGAGCATCCAGCAGTGCCAGCGGCGTGCGCTCACCCATGGCCATGGCTTCGCCGGTGTAGACGTCGAAGCTGGTCGCGGTCACGGCGCAATCCGCTACCGGAACCTGCCATGGGCCGACCATCTGGTCGCGTGCAACCAGGCCGGTGATGGTGCGGTCGCCGATGGTGATCAGGAAGCTCTTGCTGGCCACCGCCGGGTGGTGCAGCACGCGCTCGACCGAGTCGGCCAGGTCCAGCGTGCTTGGGTCGAACTCATCGCCAAGCTCTTCTTCGCGAGTGACCGAACGGTGCATACGCGGCGGCTTGCCGAGCAGGACGTCGAGCGGCATGTCGACCGGGGTGTTGCCGAAGTGGCTGTCGGTAACGGTCAGGTGCGGTTCGGCAGTGGCTTCGCCGACCACCGCAAACGGGCAGCGCTCACGTTCGCAGATGGCTTTGAAACGCTCGAAGTTGGCCGCATCGACCGCCATCACGTAACGCTCTTGCGATTCGTTGCTCCAGATTTCGTGCGGGGCCATGCCCGGCTCGTCGTTGGGCACGTTGCGCAGTTCGAAGCGGCCACCACGGCCACCGTCGTTGACCAGCTCAGGGAAGGCGTTGGAAATGCCGCCCGCGCCGACGTCATGGATGAAGGCGATCGGGTTGTCGTCGCCCAGCTGCCAGCAGCGGTCGATGACTTCCTGGCAACGGCGCTCCATTTCCGGGTTTTCCCGTTGAACGGAAGCGAAGTCGAGGTCAGCCGAGCTGGCGCCGGTGGCAACCGACGACGCCGCGCCGCCACCCAGGCCGATCAGCATGGCTGGGCCGCCGAGCACGATCAGCTTGGCGCCAACGGTGATCTCGGCCTTTTGCACGTGATCTTCACGGATGTTGCCCAGGCCGCCGGCCAGCATGATCGGCTTGTGGTAGCCGCGCACTTCTTCGCCGTGCGGGGTCTGGATCGACTGCTCGAAGGTACGGAAATAGCCGGTCAGGGCCGGACGGCCGAATTCGTTGTTGAACGCGGCGCCGCCGAGCGGGCCTTCGACCATGATGTCGAGGGCGTTGACGATGCGCTCTGGCTTGCCGTATGGCTTCTCCCACGGCTGTTCGAAGCCTGGGATCCGCAGGTTGGACACGGTAAAGCCGGTCAGGCCAGCCTTGGGCTTGGCGCCGCGACCGGTCGCGCCTTCATCACGGATCTCGCCACCAGAACCGGTGGAAGCGCCGGAGAATGGCGAAATGGCGGTCGGGTGGTTGTGCGTCTCGACCTTCATGAGGATGTGCACCGGCTCCTGCACCGCGCCGTACTGGCGGGTTTCGGGGTTCGGGAAGAAGCGCCCGGCCACGCTGCCGACGATCACCGAGGCGTTGTCCTTGTAAGCCGACAACACGCCTTCGCTGTGCATCTGGTAGGTGTTCTTGATCATGCCGAACAGGCTCTTGTCCTGCGCCTGGCCGTCGATGTCCCAGGTGGCATTGAAGATCTTGTGTCGGCAATGCTCGGAGTTGGCCTGGGCGAACATCATCAGTTCGATGTCGTTCGGGTTGCGCTTGAGGCCCTGGAAGGCGTTGACCAGGTAATCGATCTCGTCTTCGGCCAGGGCCAGACCGAGGTCGATGTTGGCCTGCGCCAGAGCTGCACGGCCACCGCCGAGCACGTCGACCGAGGTCATCGGCTTGGGCTGGGCATGGCTGAACAGATCGCCTGCCTGCTCCAGTTGGGTCAGCACGCGCTGGGTCATGCGGTCATGCAGCGCGGCGGCAACTTCTTGCGCGTCGGCCTCGCTGAGGTCGCCGGCCACGTAGAAGGCAATGCCGCGCTCCAGGCGCTGAATGCTCTGCAGGCCGCAGTTGTGGGCGATGTCGCTGGCCTTGCTGGCCCAGGGCGAAATCGTGCCCAGGCGCGGAACTACCAGGAACAGGCGGCCAGTCGGCTCTTGTACCGGCACGCTCGGCCCGTACTTGAGCAGACGGGCCAACACTTGCTGCTGGTCGGCGGTCAATTCACCATCGACGTCGGCGAAGTGGGCGAATTCGGCATACAAGCCGGTAACAGCGGGGACTTTCTGGCTCAGTTGCTCGAGTAGCTTACCGTGGCGAAAGGCAGAAAGGGCAGGAGCGCCGCGCAGGATCAACATCGTCGGGACAGCCTCAGGAAGGGGGTGTGCTTAGAGGCCGTGCATTCTAGCGTAATTCGCGCGATTGGGCACCCGCTGCAAGGCAATGCTGCCGGGCGGCTGAACCGGACTCCGGGGTCAGAAAAGTCGGGGCTTTTTACCGCTTTTGCTCGGCCATCAACAAATCCCTGGCCAATCTGCTAGCAGACCTGCCCAGCGTTGTCGAGATATGGCAGTTGCGGCCCTTTGCGTATACTGCAAGCTATGTTCGCCCCCACTGCTTTGCGCAAGCGTTGCGCCCAATGGCTCTTCGCAACCGGCCTCTTCCTGATGCTCGGTGCCTGTGTTGAAAAACCCAGCACTCTCGAGCGCGTCAAGGAAGACGGCGTGCTGCGCGTGATTACCCGCAACAGCCCGGCCACTTACTTCCAGGACCGCAACGGCGAAACCGGCTTCGAATACGAGCTGGTCAAGCGTTTTGCCGATGACCTGGGGGTGAAGCTGGAGATCGAAACCGCCGACAATATCGACGAAATGTTCGATCAACTGGGCAAACCGTCCGGCCCAGTGCTGGCAGCGGCGGGCCTGGTCAGCAGCGAAAAGCGCAACATCCAGGCAAAATTCTCGCATCCGTACCTCGAAGTCACCCCGCAGGTCATCTACCGCAATGGGCGTTCGCGGCCGACCCAGGCCAAGGGCCTGATCGGCAAGAAGATCATGGTGCTCAAGGGCAGCAGCCATGCAGAGCAACTGGCAGCGCTGAAAAAACAGTTCCCGACGCTGGAATACGAAGAATCCGACGCCGTTGAAGTAGTCGACCTGCTGCGCATGGTCGATGAAGGCCAGATCGACCTGACCCTGGTCGACTCCAACGAGCTGGCGATGAACCAGGTGTACTTCCCCAATGTACGGGTTGCCTTTGACCTGGGCGACAGTCGTGATCAGCGCTGGGCAGTCGCCGCGGGCGAAGACAACAGCCTGCTCAACGAGGTCAACGAGTTCCTCGACAAAGCGCAAAAGAACGGCACCCTGCAGCGCCTCAAAGATCGTTACTACGGCCACGTCGACGTCCTCGGTTACGTCGGCGCCTACACCTTCGCCCAGCATTTGCAGCAGCGCCTGCCCAAGTATGAAAAGCACTTCAAGGCCTCGGCCAAGGTCGAGCAGGTCGATTGGCGCCTGCTTGCGGCAATCGGCTATCAGGAGTCGATGTGGCAGCCTGAGGTGACCTCCAAGACCGGCGTGCGCGGGCTGATGATGCTGACCCAGCGCACCGCGCAGGCGATGGGCGTGTCCAACCGGCTGGATCCCAAGCAGAGCATCACCGGCGGCGCCAAGTACTTCATGCTGGTCAAGGAACAGCTCGACGACAGCATCAAGGAGCCGGACCGTACCTGGTTCGCCCTGGCCGGCTACAACGTCGGCAGCGGCCACCTGGAAGACGCCCGCACCCTGGCCAAGCGCGAAGGCCTGAACCCGAACAAATGGCTGGACGTGAAGAAGATGCTGCCGCGCCTGTCGCAGAAGCAGTGGTACAGCAAGACCCGATATGGCTACGCCCGCGGCGGCGAGCCTGTGCATTTTGTCGCCAACATCCGCCGTTACTACGACATCCTGACCTGGGTGACCCAGCCGCAGCTCGAAGGTCAGGTCGCCGAAGGCAACCTGCATGTGCCAGGGGTCAACAAGGACAAGCCAGCGGAACAGTCTCCGCCGATGTAACCGGCTCAGCTCGAGGCTTTTGCCCGCCGCGCCTTGAAGAAATCGCTGAGTATCTGCCCGCATTCCTGCGCCAGCACCCCACCTTCGAACAGCACCCGATGGTTGAGAAAGCCCTGGGTAAAGAACTGCCCCTGGCTCTGCACGATCCCCGCTTTCGGTTCCAGCGCCCCATACACCACCCGCGCCACCCGCGAATGAACGATCAAACCTGCGCACATACTGCACGGCTCCAGGGTCACGTACAGCGTGCTGCCGGGCAGCCGGTAGTTGCTGGCCGCCTGCGCTGCAGCGCGAATGGCGACCATCTCGGCGTGGGCGCTGGGGTCGCTGTCGGTGATCGGTCGGTTGAAGCCGCTGCCGATCACTTCGCCACCCTGCACCAGCACCGCGCCAACCGGCACTTCGCCCAACGCCGCACCTTGCGCAGCCAGCTCCAGGGCCATCTGCATAAAAGCCTGATCACGGCTGCGATCAATAATCTGCGCGCGCATCAGACCACCGCAATCGCGGCCATCAGGCCGGTTTCCATGTGGTCGATGACGTGGCAATGGAACATCCAGGTGCCCGGGTTATCAGCCACCAGGGCCACCTGGGCGCGCTCGTTCTTGCCCAGCAGGTAGGTATCGGTGAACCACGGCTCGGTGATTTTGTGCCGGTTGGAGCTGAGCACCTTGAAGCTCATGCCATGCAAGTGAATCGGGTGCTGGTACTGGGTCATGTTCTTCAGCTCGAAGATGTAGCTCTTGCCCTTTTCCAATGTGGCGATCGGGCGGTCGGCGCAGGTCTTGTCGGTAATGTCCCAGGCCTTGCCGTTGATCTGCCACAGGCTTGGCGGGCGGCCGCTGTCGGTGTCGACCGAAACCTTGCCGACCCACTCGAAATTGAAGTTGATCTTCTCGGCGTTGGCCAGGTCTGGTTCGGCGATCGGGTTGGCCGGTAATGCCGGCGGCCATTCACCGGGGGCGTCGCTGCTGGCAACCGAGCGCAGGGTGCCGAGACGCACAAAGCCGTCGCGCAGGGAGATCTCCTCGCCGGCTTCAGGGATGCGGATCGCCAGGCAGATGCGCATGCCAGGGCCCAGCCAATAGTCATCGTCCAATGGCCGCGGCGTGACCGGGTTGCCATCGAGGGCGTAGATCATCGCCTCGCAGTTGCCACGCAGGTTGATGCGGTAGGTCCAGGTATTGTCGAGGTTGAGCAGGCGCACGCGCACGACCTGCCCGGCCGGCAGCTCGGTGACCGAATCGGCCTGGCCGTTGATGGTGATCAAGCGCCCAGCGGTGCCATTGCGCGCAGCTTCACGAGGAATGCTGAACGGCAGCCACCCGCCCTGCTCGTCGACGTGCCAGTTTTTCAGGCTCAGCGTGCGCTCATGCTTGAAGCCGGTGGGCTCGCGCTCTTCGACGATCAGTGGGCCGACCAGGCCCCGACCAAGCTCCTCGGAGCTGCTCACGTGCGGGTGATACCAGTAGCTGCCGGCGTCCGGCACGCGGAACTTGTAGTCGAAGTACTCGCCGGGCTTGACCGGCAGTTGCGAGACATAGGGCACGCCGTCCATTTCCAGCGGCAGGCGGATACCGTGCCAATGGATGGTGGTTTCGACCGGCAGGTGGTTGATGAAGCGCACCCGCAGCCAGGTGCCCTGGCGGACCCGCAGCTCGGTGCCCGGCGCCGATGGGCCAAAGGCCCAGGCCTCGGTCTTGAAGCCCGCTACCAGCTCGACTTCAAGCGGCGCGGCGATCAGCTCGTAGTCATGTCCGGCGTTGTCGTCCTCGACCTTGCCCAGCCAGTAGCGCGCTGCGCCTCCAGCGCCCAGGCCAACCACGACCAGGCCAGTCAGGCCCTTGAGCATTTGTCGACGGGTAAAGGACATCGGTGCAGGTACCTCGTTATACGCGATCAGTCTGCCAGCACGGGGCGGGCAATGAAGGGCGAATACGATACACCTGCAAATGCGAAAGATTAAGTGAAGTGTTGATGGTCTTAACCTTCGAACCCCAGCTGGTCAGGCTTTACAACTTCATGTTGAGCGAGACAAACGCCGAGCGGCCCGGCGCTGGCGAAAACATCGGCTGATCGTCGCCGCCCCAGAAGAAGTTGTCGTACCAGACGTATTCGTACTCGCGATCAGTAAGGTTCTTCAGTTGCAGGTCGACACTGGTCGCGCTGGAGATACGGTAGCGCACGCTGGCATCCAGCACGGCAAAGCCACCGTACTTGCCTTGCTGATTCTGCGCATCGATGTAGTAGTCGCCCTGGGCGCGGGCCTGCAGGCCAAAGCGCCAGTCATCGTTGTACTGGTAGTCGGCGCCGAGGTTGCTGATGTAACGCGGCGTCGAAAACACCTCCTTGCCCGCCAGCGACTCGCCAGTGGCGGCGAAGGCCTTGACCACCTTGGCCTCCTGAATCGAGTGCGAGCCCCACAACGTCCACTGTTCGTTCAATTGCGCGTTGAGCTGCAGGTCGATGCCGCGCCGACGGGTTTCGCCAAGCCCCACCGAGGTGCCGGTGGCCGGCATATTGGCCACTTCATCGGTAGCATCCTGCTGCCACACGGAAACGCGCGCCTCAGCGCCGTCGAACGGGCGGAACTTGACCCCCAGTTCTTTGCCGGTATTGATCGACGGGGCATAGCTGGCCTGGCCGGCGCTCAAGTAGGCCGGGAAACTGCTACCGGTAAGAATCTGGAACGTGCGGCCCCAGTTGGCGTAGACGTCGACGCTTTCGCTGACGCTGTAGACCACGCTCAACTTCGGCTGCTGGATCCAGCCGTAGTCCTGCAACGAGGCCTTCTGGCCGCCGAGGGTGGTGGTATTGCCGTCGAACTTGTCGACACGCATGGCCGGGATGATCTTCAGTGACTCGGTCGGCTGGATGATCGCCTGCACATAGCCACCGAGGTTGCGCAAGGTGTAGTGGTCGTCGTCCTGAATGCGCGCGGGGGCTGCATCGAAATCGGTCGGCACGCCAAAGCTGTAGCGTTGCCGGCGATAAGTGTTGTCCTGCTCTTCTACGTTAATACCGCCGTCCAGGGTCAACAGGTCGTTGGCGCGCCAGGTCAGCGTGCTCAGCAGGCCGGTCTGCTGCTCGTCCCACATGCGGCGCTGGCGCGGGGCGTTGCCCAGCGGGTAGTCAGTGAAGGTGATGGTGCGATCATCGTTGTAACTGTTGTAATAGAGCTTGTTGCTCATGCTCAATTGATCGCTGAGTTGCCAGTCCATGTGCAGGCTCAGCTGCTTCATGTCGCGGTCGTCGCCGTCGTTGGCGTTCTTGGCGGGCGACTGGGTGCGGCTGGCGCGCAGCTCATCGCGGGTGAGAAACCCGCTCTCCTCGGCCTGGTGGTGATACAGCCGGGCGATCAGGCCAACGCGCAGGGTCTGCGCGTCATCAGTAACGAACCATTTGCCGCCGAGGGCGTATTTATTGGAGTTGCTGTTGTCGCGAAAGCCGTCCGAGTCCTGCTTGGCCAGAATGTAGTTCTGGGCGAAGTTACCCTCTTCATGGCCGATCGCCAGCTGTACTTCACGGGTATCGAAACTGCCGTAAGTGACTCGGCTGTCGATGTAGTTGCCACCTTGGCGGGTGACGTAGTTGATGTTGCCGCCGATGTTGTGCAGGCCGTAGCGCGGGTCGTTGGTACCGCGGACCACTTCGATGTAGCTGATGTCGAGCGGGAACACCATGTCGACAAAGCGCTGGTTACCGCTGTTGACGTTGCTCGGGATGCCATCGATGAGCATCTTGATGCCGTTGATGTAACCCTCACCGTTGAAGGCGCGGAAAGTCGCCTTGCCCGACTCGGCGCCCTGCCCTGTCTCAGTCAACTGGATGCCCGGCATCTGCCCGAGCAACTGCCAGCTGTTCATCACGTTCTTGTCTTCGACCTGATCGCCGCCCAGCACATCGACCGAGGTCAGCACATTCTCGGTGCGCAGCGCGGTGCCGGCTGCCTGCGAGACCTTGATCTCGCCCAGGGTGATGATCGAGCTACCGGTTTGATTGGCATGAAGGTCGGTCATGACCAGCGCGGTCAGCGCGGCAAGTGATAGCGGGGCGGTTCTCATTACAACTCCTGATCGAGCACAAGTGCGGCTAAAGATGAGGCGCGATTCTACGGTTGTTATAACATAACAATCCACAATAAATTTTATGCCTGCACACCGTCCCCTGTAGGAGCGGCCTTGTGTCGCGAAAGGCCCGCAAAGCGGGCCCGGCGATTTTACGGTGCTGCACAAATCCTGAGGCCGCTACACAGACCGGCTACCGCTGGCAAACGCGACCAACGCCTCCCCGCTCAAGCGATAGCCAATCCACTCATCCTGCGCCTTGGCGCCAATGGCTTCGTAGAATTCGATCGCAGGGGTATTCCAATCCAGCACCGACCATTCAAAGCGTCCGCACCCGCGTGCCACTGCCATCTTCGCCAGATGGCGCAGCAATGCTTTACCCGCGCCTGCACCACGCTGTTGCGGCGACACGTACAGGTCCTCCAGATACAAGCCGTGCTTGCCCAGCCAAGTCGAGTAATTGAAGAAATACACGGCAAAACCAATCGGCTCGCCGTCCAGCTCGCAGATCAGGCCATGGGTCGTACTGTGCTCGCCGAACAGGCTGCTCGCGATCCCGGCGACGTCGGTCTTGACCTCGTGTTCGGCCTTTTCATAGATCGCCAGTTCAGTGATAAAACGCAGGATCAGCGCAGCATCGGCGCGCTCGGCAGGGCGGATTGTCAGCGTCATTGCGAGGGTTCCGGTAGGGAGTGGCGGCTCAAGCTTAATTGAAAACGCGGCCGACAAGCGCTTGCCAGTCACCTGCATGCCTCCATGCAAGTGACTGGCAAGGCTCAAGCCCTGATGTTCGCGGCTTACAGCTTGAAGGTGCTGACCAGCTGATTGAACGATACCGCCAGGCGCGACAGCTCCTGGCTGGATGCGCTGGTCTGGTTGGCGCCTGCTGCGGTCTGGGTGGAAAGATCCTGAATGTTGACCAGGTTACGATCCACTTCCCGCGCGACGTTGGCCTGCTCTTCGGACGCGGTGGCGATCAGCATGTTGCGATCGTTGATGCCAGCGATGTTCTGAGCGATACGCTCAAGCGATTCGCCAGTGGCCTTGGCCAGTTCCTGAGTATTACTGGCCAGGGCACGGCTGTTGCCCATGGCCTTGACCGCGTCGTCGGCGCGCGATTGCACGCTGGCGATCATCGCTTCGATCTCGCCGGTGGAGGCTTGGGTGCGCGCGGCCAGGGCTCTGACTTCGTCGGCCACCACAGCAAAACCGCGGCCCTGCTCACCTGCCCGTGCCGCCTCGATGGCCGCGTTGAGTGCGAGCAGGTTGGTCTGCTCGGCGATACCACGGATGACGTCAAGGACTTTGGCGATATCGCGCACGCTGCCTGCCAACTCATCGACAATCACGGTCGACTGGCCGATCTCGGCATTCACACTGGTGATCGCCTTGACCGCCTCACGCGCCTGATCGCGGCCGCTGGCTGCTTCATTGCTGGTGTGGCGGGAAGCCTCGGAGGTCGATGTGGCGTTGCGCGCCACTTCGTCAACCGCAGCGCTCATTTCGGTGACGGCGGTAGCCGCCAGCTGGATTTCGTCATTTTGACGGATCAGGCCGCGGCTGCTCTCTTCGGTCACCGCGTTGAGCTCTTCGGCCGCCGAGGCCAGTTGATCTGCCGCACTGGCAATCTGCTGGATAGTGCCCTTGAGCCCGCTTTGCATCGCGCCTAACGCCGCGAGCAACTGGCCGCCTTCGTCACGATGGCCGCTTTCAATGGTTTTGCTCAGATCGCCACCGGCAATTCGCTGCGCGTTGCCAACCGCCAATGCGATCGGCGCACTGATCACCCGGCTGATGAAAATACCCAGCAGCAGCGCAGTGATGAAGGAGGCACCGATGCCAAGGTAGAGGTTGAGCTTGGCAGCAGCCTCGCTGTCGCGAGCATCCTGTGCACCTTCACCGATCTGCCGGTTGTTGGACTTGACCATGATCTCCAACTCGTCCATCACGGTGCGATACGCCTGGTGCATTTCTCCAGCCATCAGCTGCTTGGCTGCGGCCAGATCACCACGCTCAATGGTCGCCGCCACACGCTCAATGATGGCCTGATACGCTGGCCAGTCCTTTTCCATGCGATCGCCCGCGGCACGCTCGTCATCCGCCAGCGGTGTGGCGCGGTAAACGGCGAAGGCGCGCTCGCTGGTTTGGCGGTTTTCATTCATGGAAGCAACAATGGCGCTGCGTTCAGCGGCGTCGCTGCCTGCGATGGAAGCTGCCAGCAGACGATACAAATCGCGGTTTTGGGCAATGGCATCGGACCGCGCCTCTGCGGTCTTGGCCACCGACACCAGGTTGTTGCTGAAGACCAACTGCAAGTTTGTAGACAACGAGCCAATTCCCTGGCTACCGATAATCCCAACGATCAACGTGATGGAAGCGCATAGCGCGAATGCAACATACAACTTGGTTGAAATCTTGGCGTCGTGGAACCAGTTCATATACGGACCTGCACGGGGGAGAACGAGCTGCGATCGCCGCGGCGGGCGCATCGTCAGGCTATCGACCGTTCCCAGCAAGCCTGAAGGCCGTGGCGGGCTGTTTATTTCATCCTGAGCGGGGCGTGTTGGCGTGCCAGGGATCATCTGGCTCTGTAGTATCGGTAGACGTCGCGCAACTTGCACCAACCGAGCCAGACTGCCACTCCAAGCAACCATAGAAGTATCAATATCTTGGCTACGGCAGAGGCCACCTCGATCTGGAAGCCGGCGAGCTATTAAATATCAGCCATGGTAATCCACAACCGATGAGCAATAGATACGCCCCCTACTCTCAGGCACTGGTCTACCTCGGTAAAGCCTGGCTGGTGGTCATAAGCGCGCTGCTTGTGGCCTGCCAATCGCCACGCGAGGCGTTGCAGCACCTGGCTGACGCACAGGGTCGCCAGGTTGAGGTGCTGCCGGGACGCGCCTTCCCGCTGCTGGTACTGACACCGCACGCTGCAGGCAACCAGACTCGCCTGCGCGTCTACCTCGAAGGCGACGGCCATGCCTGGGCCACGGCCAGTCAACCCAGCCTGGATCCGAGCCCGCACAATCTGTTGGTGGCCCGGCTGGCGCTGGCCGACCCGGCACCAAACGCCTACCTGGCACGCCCTTGCCAGTTCGTCATGAGCGCGGCGTGCCGCCCAGAACTGTGGACCAACAAACGGTTTTCTCAGGACGTGGTCACTCGCCTCAGCCAGGCGCTGGACCAATTGAAACAGCGCTATGGCAACCAGGAATTCGAACTGGTGGGGTATTCAGGTGGCGCCGCGCTTGCCTTGCTGTTGGCAGCCCAGCGGACTGATGTGACCCAGGTGCAGACACTGGCTGGCAATCTCAGCCCGCGCTTGTGGGCCGCAATGAAAAACCTGTCGCCACTCGACGGCTCGCTGGAGCCACTGGACTACCGGTCTCAGCTCGCCGCTGTTCCACAGCGGCATCTGGTTGGAACAGCGGACCAGATCATTCCAGCGACTCTGGCTGACAAATACCAACAAGCGCTTGATTCCCCACTCTCCCACACAGTCCGCATTGACGGCGCCAGCCATGACCAGGGTTGGGAAGCGGCATGGTCTGAGTGGCTTGAAACTCCGCTGACAAATGAGGCTTGGCAAAAAAAGACTACTGTTGACCATCTCTCGAACGGCAAAGTTCCGCTTATTGCTGATTAATCCTGTATTTCTCTAAAAAATAGCTAGTTGGTCGCATTTCTTGGATTTTTCCCCTTAAAAAACCCGATCAAGGATGAATCATTCTAATGGTTTGGTGTAAATTCGCTCGCGCTTGACTCAGCACTTCACTGACAAGCTGGCAGGGATGCCTGAAACAGACGCTGACGCGTAGGTCCTCCCGTGTCAGTTTCTGCCCTGTAAGGATACTGCCTTGAACATTTCTCCTATGCGTCGCTCATTGCTCGCGCTCGCCATTGCAGCTACCACGACTACCGCAGCCAATGCCGTTCCCGTGGCCGACGTCAATTACGACCTGAGCACCGGCCAATTCATCAGCATCCATGAGACCTTTGGCAACGCCACTTTCACCGGAACGTCGACGGGCGCGGGTGTATACCTGCAAGATGTGACCCTGGGTGGCAATCTGGTCAATCAGGGCAATATCAACCTGACAACCAAGAGCCTGACCGACTACGCGGGCGGTATCTCCATGACCCTGAGTTCCACCGTCGCTGGTGACGTGGTAAACCAGGGCAACATCACGGTGGACGGCCCCGGCGCGATGGGCTTGGATCTGTACGGAGCGGTCATCGCCGGTGAAGTGAACAACAGCGGCAACATCAGCGTCACGGGTGAAAACGCCAACGGCATGATGATCACCTCGACTCAGGCACGCATCAACAATACCGGCATCATTACCGCGCGCGGACTCGACTCCGCCGGTATCGAGATCGACCACGCTCAGTTCACCGGTCAGATCACCGACGTCTTCAAGACCGACGTCAACAATAGCGGGACCATCTCGGGCGAAGGCTTTGGCATTCACTTCGTCGGCCTGGATCCAGCTGCCGGTTTCGACACCTTCGCCATCACCCAGACAGCTGGCCTGATCGAAGGCGGCGAGGCTGCAATCAAGGCCAATGACGATGCAGCTCCGTCGTATTTTTACTGGCAAGGCGGCCAGGTAAAGGGTGATGTACTGGGCTTGAGTGGCGTGCTGGTGCAAGGCGAGGCGATGTTCGATGGCTCGACCATCCGCGCCGGCTTCGTCGATATCGACGGCGGCCGCCTGACCCTGCTGCGCCCGCAGACGACGATTGACGGCGACCTCGACATGGACAGCGACACCGCCCGCCTGCGCCTGCTGCTGGACAACGACACCCTGCCGAACAGGCCGATCCTGACTGTCACCGGCAATACCTTCTTCTCCGCCGGCAGCCAGATCGAACTGCAGGCGCGCTCCGACGACTTCCGCACTTCGGCCCAGGGCACCCGCTACACCCTGCTCAACTCCGGCACTTGGGAAGACCCAGAGAACCTCTCGGTGGTCTCCTCCTCGGCACTGCTTGAAGTGAAGAACTTCGGCATCGAAGGCCAGGATGTGAAAGCTCTGGTTGCCACCCGCAGCGATGAGGTGATCACGGAAAACCTGCTGGAAGCGCGTGGTTCGCGCAACGCAGTGAACGCCATCAAGCCGTTCAAGAACACCGTCATGGGCCAACTGGACGAAAGCGACCCGGTGTTCCAGCGTTTCGCCAACGCCGCCACCAGTGAAGAGCTGGCCAAACTGGCCGAAACCCTGACCCCAGACGTCAGCGGTGGCGCAATCCACGCCGCCACCAACAGCCAGAACCTGGTCGCCGGTGCCATCAACCGCCGTGCCAGCAAGGCGCGTAGCGGCCTGTCCTCCGGTGACGTGCTGGCCGAGCAAGGCGTATGGCTGCAAGCGCTGACCAGCGATGCCAACCAGGACCGCCGCCACGGTATCGACGGCTACGACGCCAACACCAACGGCATCGCCGTGGGTGCCGACGGCAAGCTCAACGCCGACACCACCGTGGGCCTGGCCTACAGCTACCTGACCAGCGACGTCAAATCCGACCTGGGCAGCAAAACCGATGTCGAAGGCCATGCACTGACCTTGTACGGCAACTGGACCCACGACAACTTCTTCGTCGACACCTCGCTGATGTATGGCTGGAACGACAACGAGTCCAAACGCTACATTGCCGGCACCCGCGCCAAGGCCAGCTTCGACAGTGAGATCTTCGGCGTCAACGCCCTGGCTGGCTACACCTTCCAGCTCGACAAGCAATGGCTGCTGGAACCTCAGGTCGGTGCACGCTATGCCAATGTGTCGATTGATTCGTACCGTGAAAAAGGCAGCTCGGCCGCCCTCAACGTCGGCAGCCAACGCTACGAAATCGGCGAAATGGGCCTCGGCGCTCGCTTGGCAGCAGCCTTCGATGTAGGTGTGGGCACGCTGGAACCAGAAGCCAAGCTGATGGCCTGGCACGACTTCATCGGCGACAAGACCGCCACCACTTCCACCTTCGTCCTCGGCGGTACGCCGTTCACCACCACCGGTGCGACACCTGCGCGTGATAGCTACGAGCTGGGCCTGGGCGCCAACTACCGCGTCGGCGCGTGGAGCGTGGGCGGTAACTACAGCTACCTGACCAGCAGTGGGTTCGACGCGGATACCTTTACCGCAAACGTGCGTTACGACTTCTGATAGAGGTCTGCGCTTGAAACGACAAAGCCCGCGAATGCGGGCTTTGTCGTTTCAAGCTGTGGTTGACTTGAGGACGCCAGGGCTGCTTCGTAGCCCTCGCTTACCGCCCGCAGATAGAGAAAAACCGGCCTAAGCCGGTTTCTCAATCGCTGCGCTAGCAGATCATTCCCACTCAATCGTCGCCGGCGGCTTGCTCGACACGTCATAAGTAACGCGCGAGATGCCTTCGATCTCGTTGATGATCCGCCCGCTGACCGTTTCCAGCAGCTCGTAAGGCAGGTGTGCCCAACGTGCGGTCATGAAGTCCACGGTCTCGACGGCGCGCAGGGCCACGACCCAGGCGTAGCGACGGCCGTCACCGACCACACCAACCGACTTGACCGGCTGGAACACTACGAAGGCCTGGCTGGTCTTGTGATACCAGTCGGCTTTGCGCAGTTCTTCGATGAAGATGTGGTCAGCGCGACGGAGGATGTCGGCGTATTCCTTTTTCACTTCACCAAGGATACGTACGCCCAGGCCCGGGCCTGGGAACGGGTGGCGGTAGACCATGTCGTACGGCAGGCCGAGCTCCAGGCCGAGTTTGCGCACTTCGTCCTTGAACAGCTCACGCAGTGGCTCGACCAGCTTGAGGTTCATTTCCTCTGGCAGGCCGCCGACGTTGTGGTGCGACTTGATCACGTGGGCCTTGCCACTCTTGGCGCCAGCCGACTCAATCACGTCGGGGTAGATGGTGCCTTGGGCGAGGAACTGGATGTTTTCCAGTTTGCTGGCTTCGGCATCGAACACGTCGATGAAGGTGCGGCCGATGATTTTGCGTTTTTTCTCCGGGTCGGCTTCGCCTTCCAGGTTGCCCAGGAACTGAGCTTCGGCGTTGGCGCGGATCACCTTGACGCCCATGTTCTCGGCGAACATGGCCATCACTTGCTCACCTTCGTGCAGGCGCAGCAGACCGTTGTCGACGAATACGCAGGTCAGCTGGTCGCCAATGGCGCGGTGCAGCAGCGCAGCAACCACCGAAGAGTCGACGCCGCCGGACAGGCCGAGCAGAACGTTGGCAGAGCCGACCTGGGCGCGAACCTGAGCGATGGCATCTTCAACGATGTTGGACGAGGTCCACAGCGCTTCGCAGCCGCAGATGTCGAGGATGAAGCGCGACAGGATGCGTCCGCCCTGCTTGGTGTGGGTCACTTCAGGGTGGAACTGCACGCCGTAGTAGCCGCGGCTGTCGTCGAACATGCCGGCGATCGGGCAGCTTGGGGTGCTGGCCAGAACGTGGAAGTTCTCTGGCATGCGGGTGACCTTGTCACCGTGGCTCATCCAGACATCGAGACCGAATACGCCGTCGGCGTCTACATGGTCTTCGATGCCGTCGAGCAGGCGGCTCTTGCCGACCACGTCAACGCGGGCATAGCCGAATTCGCGCAGCTCGGAGCCTTCAACCTTGCCGCCCATCTGCTCGGCCATGGTCTGCATGCCGTAGCAGATGCCCAGCACCGGTACGTTGAGGTCGAACACCGCTTGCGGTGCACGCGGGCTGTTGGCTTCGTGGACCGACTCTGGGCCGCCAGCGAGGATGATGCCGCGCGGGTTGAATTCGCGGATCGCTTCATCGTCCATGTCGAACGGGTGCAGCTCGCAGTAGACACCGATCTCGCGCACGCGGCGGGCGATCAGCTGGGTGTACTGGGAACCGAAGTCGAGGATCAGGATGCGGTGAGCGTGAATGTCGAGGGCCATGACTCAATCTCGTCAGTGGAAATCGGAAACAACACGGGGCTGTCGTAACAGCCCCGCTTGCTAATGATGCTGGAAGCCTCAGCCTACGCGGTAGTTTGGCGCTTCCTTGGTGATCTGCACGTCATGCACGTGGGACTCGGCCATGCCGGCACCGGTGATGCGTACAAACTCAGGCTTGGTGCGCATCTCTTCGATGGTGGCACTGCCGGTGTAGCCCATGGACGAACGCAGGCCGCCCATCAGCTGGTGAATGATTGCAGCCAGTGCGCCCTTGTACGGTACGCGGCCTTCGATGCCTTCCGGGACCAGCTTCTCGGCGCCGGCCGAGGAATCCTGGAAGTAACGGTCGGACGAACCTTGCGCCTGAGCCATTGCACCGAGCGAACCCATGCCGCGGTAAGCCTTGTAGGAACGACCCTGGAACAGCTCGACTTCGCCTGGCGCTTCTTCAGTACCGGCAAACATCGAACCCATCATCACGCACGAGGCGCCAGCGACGATGGCCTTGGACAGGTCACCGGAGAAGCGGATGCCGCCGTCGGCGATCAGTGGTACGCCGGTGCCTTCGAGGGCAGCGGCAACGTTGGCTATAGCGCTGATCTGCGGCACGCCGACACCAGCGACGATACGCGTGGTGCAGATCGAGCCTGGGCCGATACCGACCTTGACTGCGTCAGCGCCGGCGTCAGCCAGGGCCTTGGCGGCAGCACCAGTGGCGATGTTGCCGCCGATCACCTGCACGTGTGGATAGGTTTCCTTGACCCAGCGAACGCGGTCGATCACGCCTTTGGAGTGACCGTGGGCGGTGTCGACCACCACCACGTCAACGCCGGCAGCAACCAGCGCAGCAACGCGCTCGCCGGTGTCCTTGCCGGTGCCGACCGCAGCGCCGACGCGCAGACGACCCTGGTCGTCCTTGCTCGCCAGCGGGTAGGCCTTGGCCTTTTCGATGTCCTTGACGGTCATCATGCCCTTGAGGCTGAAGTTGCCGTCTACGATCAAAACTTTTTCCAGGCGGTGCTTGTGCAGCAGCTCGCGGACTTCGTTCTTGTCGGCGCCTTCGCGGACGGTGACCAAACGCTCTTTTGGCGTCATCACATCACGCACCTTGGCGTCCAGACGGGTCTCGAAGCGCACGTCACGGGAAGTGACGATACCGACCAGGTCGCCATTGGCCAGCACCGGAACACCAGAGATGTTGTTCAGGCGGGTCAGGTCGAAGAGGTCACGCACGGTGGCGTCGGCTTCGATGGTGATCGGGTCCTTGACCACGCCAGCCTCGAACTTCTTGACCTTGCGCACTTCGCTGGCCTGTTGTTCGATGGTCATGTTCTTGTGGATGATGCCGATACCGCCTTCCTGCGCCATGGCGATGGCCAGACGGGCTTCGGTAACGGTGTCCATGGCAGCGGATACCAGCGGAATGTTCAGCTCGATGCCACGGGTCAAACGGGTCTTGAGACTGACTTCATTGGGCAGTACCTCGGAATAACCAGGTACAAGGAGAATGTCGTCGAAGGTCAGTGCTTCTTGGCTGATACGCAGCATCGCGGGGGCTCCCGGGCGGGAAAATTGGAAGCGCGCCATTATACTCATCCACGGCGCGCCACTCAATGCAAAATAAGGGCCTTCGGTCAGGCCTGTGGCAGTTTTACCTGCACCACGGCTACCGGATGGTCTAGCCAGTCGGCAAACGCGGCGAGGAAGGTCGAGGTAAAACCGGCCTCGCCCCAGTTGTTGAAGATGAACCCCAGGTTGGAAAAGGCACATGGCTGCAGGAATAGAAAGCCATTGATATCGTCTTCGAAGGCGCACAGCGGGCAGGTGAAGTTGTCGCTCACCCCCGGCATCCACTCCTCCAGGCTGTCGAACAGCGGCTCGCCGACTTCGCGCCGGCACTCCGGGCAGCCGGCTTCTTCAAGAAAGCCTTCGGTCGGCGTATAGATGCAGCGCTTGAGCATGACTTCCAGGCCGTTGACCGGCTGATCGAACGGCAGCAGCTCAGGCCGCAGGGCGATCTTGCGCGCGCCTGGCGCCAGCGCGTAGGCCATGCGGTTGCCGCTGCGCCCACAGGTGCTCAACTGCTCCTCGACGATTTTCTCCCTGACCAGCCAGCGCAGGATCGCCCGCGCGCGGGCCTCGTGCACCGGGACGGTGGACAGTTTGGGGACGATGATGCTCTGGGTGTTCATGAACAAGGCAGGCCTGGGACTTCAATAATCGGCCAATTCTACCCCCTGCTCAGCTCGTCAGGTAGCGAACAATCAAGGCCACACCGCTGGCCAGTACCAGCCAGGTCACCAGCCGCACGAAGGCCTCGCGGGAGAGTTTGAAGCTCAACCGACGGCCAATCCAGGTGCCCAGAAACATCACTGGCAGCAAGCACGCCGCCAGCAACAGCAGGCTTAGGTCGGCATACACCCCGGCGATAACGAACAACGACAGGCGCACGATGGTGCTGCAGCTGATCAGCGCGCACTGGGTCGCGCGGGCCTCATCCTTGGAATCCAGCCGTGCATTCAGGTAGATCGCATAAAGGAAACCACCACTGCCGAACATGGCGCCGAACAGCCCGCCGACGGTTCCCATGGGCACCGCCCAGAGCGGATTCAGACGTGTCGGCCGGGTTTTGATCGCCAGGCCATAAATGGCATAGGCCGTAACAAACACGCCCATCAGCAGCAACAGCAGGTCTGATTTCAGCTGCAACAAAAACACCACGCCCAAAATGCAACCGATGGCCATGAACGGCAGTAGCCGCAGCAACTCGGCGCGGGCGACGTCCTTGCGCGACGGCAGCAGGTTACCGAACGCCGCGATGAAGTCGAGCAGCACCAGCAGCGGCACCACCTTGGACAGCGGCATGAAATGAATCAACACCGGCGCTGCAATCAACGCCGTACCAAAGCCGGCAATGCCGAACACGATGTAAGCCGCGCTGACCGCGAGCAGCACGGGTAGCCAGTCGAGGCCGGTAAACGGCAATTGAGCGAGCATGCAAGTCCCTCCCTGGGCAATGCGCAAAGGTAGCACTCCAGCGCATGCTCGGTGCAGAGGGCGATGCACAAGCCGGCCGTGTCCTTTATGATGCCGAACATGATCAAAGACCCTTTCGAACGACTCGGCCTCGACCGCGAGGTCCTCACCGTCAGCCAACTCAACGGCCGCGCCCGCGTGCTGCTCGAGGACGTGTTCCGCAACGTCTGGGTTGAGGGCGAGATTTCCAACCTGGCCCGGCCCGCCTCTGGCCACATCTACTTCACCCTCAAGGACAGCGGCGCGCAGGTGCGCTGTGCGCTGTTCCGGCAGAACGCCACGCGCGTGCGCCAGGCGCTGCGCGATGGCGTGGCAGTGCGCGTGCGCGGCAAGGTCTCGCTGTTCGAGGGGCGTGGCGACTATCAGCTGATTCTCGATACGGTCGAACCGGCTGGTGACGGCGCCCTGCGCCTGGCCTTCGAAGCGCTGAAAGAGAAACTCAGCGCCGAAGGCCTGTTCAGCACCGAGCGCAAGCAGCCACTACCGGCGCACCCACAACGCATCGGTATCATCACCTCGCCGACCGGCGCGGTGATCCGCGACATCATCAGCGTGTTTGGCCGGCGCGCGCCGCAGGTCGAGCTGAACCTGATCCCGACTGCCGTGCAGGGCCGCGAGGCGATCAACCAGATCGTGCGCGCCCTGCGCCTGGCCGACAGCCGTGGCTTTGATGCCCTGATCCTGGCCCGTGGCGGCGGTTCGCTGGAAGACCTCTGGTGCTTCAACGAAGAAGCGGTAGCGCGTGCGATTGCCGCCTGCGTGACGCCCATCGTTAGCGCTGTAGGCCATGAAACCGACGTTTCGATCAGTGACTTCGTCGCCGACGTACGTGCACCCACGCCGTCCGCTGCCGCCGAGCTGCTGGCCCCGGACAGCAGCGGTTTGCAGCTGCGCCTTGAGAGCCTGCAACGGCGGCTGTTGCTACGGATGCAGAACCGCCTGAGCCATGACCGCCTGCGCGTCGAAGGCCTGGCCCGCCGCCTGCGACATCCCGGCGAACGCCTGCGCCAACAGGCGCAGCGTCTGGACGATCTGGACATGCGCCTGCGCCGCGCCTTTGCGCTGAACATGCGCGCACGTCAGGAGCGCCTCGGCCGCCTCGACACGCGCCTGGCCGCGCAGCACCCTGGGCGCACGCTGAAGTTGCTCGGCCAGCGCCTGGACAGCCTCGCCGAGCGCCTGCCACGAGCCATGCGCGAAACCCTCAAGGACCGCCGCCAACGCTTCCAGGCCCAGTTGCAGACCTTGCAGGTGGTCAGCCCGCTGGCGACCCTGGCGCGTGGCTACAGCATCCTCCTGGATGAGCGCGGCCAGGCCATCCGCAGCGCGGCGCAGACGCGCAACGGTCAACGCCTGACCGCTCGCCTCAACGAAGGTGAGCTGCAGGTGCGGGTCGAAGACAACCACCAGACTCCGGTCACCCTTTCGCTATTGGATTGACACATGCCTCGTTTGCTCGCCCCGCTGCTTGCCCTGTCCTTGCTGCTGACCACTGCGGCCCAGGCCAGCTACATCACCCGCACCCTCAACAAGCCAGTGCCGGGCGGCGTCGCCGTGGTCGACCTGGGCCCTGCTGCCAACGCCCCACAAGCGCGCTTTGACGGCAAGCCGGTGCTGGTGGTCAAGGAGCAGGACAACTGGCTGGCGATCGTCGGCATCCCGCTGACGCAGAAGCCCGGCACTGCCACCCTCAGCCAGGGCAACCGCAGCCTGCCGTTCACCGTCGGCAGCAAGAAGTACCCCGAGCAGCACATCACCCTGAAGAACAAGCGCCAGGTCAACCCAGACCCGGCAGACCTCAAGCGCATCGACCGCGAGCTGGCCGAGCAGATCAAGGCCTACCGCAGCTTCAGCCCGGCCCTGCCGAGCAACCTGATCCTCGACAAACCGGTCAACGGGCCGCTGTCTAGCAAGTTTGGCGTGCGCCGCTTCTTCAACGGTGAAGAGCGCAATCCGCATGCCGGGCTGGACTTTGCCGTACCTGCGGGGACGCCGATCAAGACCCCGGCCAACGGTACGGTGATCCTGATCGGTAACTACTTCTTCAATGGCCAGACCGTGTTCGTCGACCACGGCCAGGGCTTTATCAGCATGTTCTGCCACATGTCGAAAATCGATGTGAAGAATGGCCAGCAGCTGCGCCGTGGCGACGTGGTTGGCCGGGTCGGCGCGACCGGTCGCGCCACCGGCCCGCACATGCACTGGAATGTCAGCCTGAACGATGCGCGGGTTGATCCGGCGATTTTCATCGGGGCATTCCAGCCTTGAGAGGTACCCTGCGCTGCGGCGCGTGGACGTAGGAGCGGCCTTGTGTCGCGAAAGGCGCGCGTAGCGGGCCCGGGATTTGTGTTGCACCGCAAATTGCTGGGGCCGCTTCGCAGCCCTTTCGCGACACAAGGCCGCTCCTACAGGGCCCTGCGCTTGAGTTGCGCCATGAAAATAGACTACGCAAAAAAAATAAAGCGATCCGGTTATAAGAGCCATAAAATCTCGCCAACAGCAGACTTTTAAGCATTTATCTCAATTTTTTTTCAAGGCTTGCCAACCCTCACCGCTGTGGTTAGGGTTGAAGCCATGAAAACCTCTAGCACCCTCATTTTGCTCCGCCAACACCGCAGCCTCTGCCTGGTCAGTGCCCGACTACCAGGGTGAATCGCGTCGCCTCGCCTATTCATCTCGTTATCGTCCGGCAGGCCCGATCTCGGCCGCACCCAAAAGGATTATTCGCATGACCATGCTCAAAGACCCGTCGAAGAAATATCGCGCCTTCCCCACCATCGATTTGCCCGACCGCACCTGGCCATCCAAGACCATCACCGAAGCGCCGATCTGGTGCAGCTCGGACCTGCGTGATGGCAACCAGTCGCTGATCGAGCCGATGGACGCGGAGAAGAAGCTGCGTTTCTGGAAGACGCTGGTGCAGGTTGGCGTGAAAGAAATCGAAGCGTCGTTCCCGTCTGCCTCGCAGACTGATTTCGACTTCGTGCGCACCTTGATCGAAGGCGGCCACATCCCGGATGACACCACCATCCAGGTACTGACCCAGGCCCGCGAAGACCTGATCGCACGCACCTTCGAGTCGCTGCGTGGGGCGAAAAAGGCCATTGTCCACCTGTACAACGCCACCAGCCCGTCGTTCCGCCGCATTGTCTTCAACCAGGACAAGCAAGGCGTCAAGGACATCGCCGTCAACGCCGCCAAGCTGTTCGTCAAATACGCAGCGCAGCAGCCCGAGACGCACTGGACCTTCCAGTACTCGCCAGAGACCTTCAGCGCCACCGAACTGGAGTTCGCCAAGGAAGTCTGCGACGCCGTGACCGAGGTGTGGAACCCGACGCCTGAGCACAAGATCATCTTCAACCTGCCAGCTACCGTTGAAGTGGCCACGCCGAATATCTACGCCGACCAGATCGAGTGGTTCTGCCGCAACGTCAATCGCCGCGACAGCGTGATCATCAGCCTGCACTGCCACAACGACCGTGGCACTGGCATTGCTGCCACCGAGCTGGGCCTGATGGCCGGTGCCGACCGCGCCGAAGGCTGCCTGTTCGGCAACGGCGAGCGCACCGGCAACGTCGACCTGGTGACCCTGGCACTGAACCTCTACACCCAGGGTATCGACCCACAGCTGGACTTCTCCGACATCGACGGCGTGCGCAAGGTCGTCGAGGAGTGCAACCAGCTGCCAGTGCACCCGCGTCACCCGTACGTCGGCGACCTGGTTCACACTGCGTTCTCCGGCTCGCACCAGGACGCCATTCGCAAAGGTTTCAGCAAGCAGCAGGAAGGCGAGCTGTGGGAAGTGCCGTACTTGCCGATCGACCCGGCCGACATTGGCCGCAGCTACGAGGCGGTGATCCGCGTCAACAGCCAGTCGGGCAAAGGCGGCATCACCTACCTGCTCGAGCAGGAGTACGGCATCAGCCTGCCACGCCGCATGCAGATCGAGTTCAGCCAGGTCGTACAAGGTGAAACCGATCGCCTGGGCCTGGAAATGACCGCCCAGCAGATCTACAAGCTGCTGCACAAGGAGTACCTCCAGGCCAACGCCCCGTACGCCCTGGTCAGCCACCGCCTGCAGGAAGAAAACGGCAGCAGCAAAGTCGAAGTGGAAGTAGCCGGTGAAGGCGAAACCAACCTGCACTGGCACGGCAAGGGCAACGGCGCGCTGGAAGCGCTGGCTGCCTGCATGCCTGTCGCCGTGGAAATCATGGACTACAACGAGCATGCCATTGGCGCCGGCACCAACGCCAAGGCTGCCGCCTACATCGAGCTGCGCGTTGCCGGTGGCCGCCCGGTGCATGGTGTGGGTATTGATGAAAACATCACTACCGCAAGCTTCAAGGCGCTGTTCAGTGCCCTGAACCGCTCGCTGAGCCAGGAAGAGGCGCAAGCCGCCTAAGGCCACGGCCTGTGCAAAAGCCCGCAGCGATGCGGGCTTTTTTGTGCGCTTGGGTTTTATTGCCGGGGCCATCATTTTGCCGCGAAGACTGGATATAATGCTGCAGCCTTTTCCCACTCATGCAAGGACCCCCATGAGCCAGCTGCAGGACTGCTACCGATGAGTGTCTCGCTAAGCGATCAGATGGCGGCAATGGCAATTGTCGACCAGCTTCGCCATCGCGAGATGGAAATCCAGGAGCACCTCGACCTGCCGCAACGCCGCACCGATGTGGCCGAGCGCATCCGTACCTACTACAAGAACAACGGCATCCGCTTTAACGACGCCCAGATCGAACAAGGTGTGCACCAGTTCTTCTCGAGCAGGCTGATGTTTGAAGCACCGCCCCTGAGTCGCAAGCAACGCCTGCTGGTGCGCCTGATCATGGCACGGCGGTTGCTGCTAACCTGGGCCTTCACCCTACTGCTGTTTGGCCTGCTGATCCTCGGCGGCAACGCCCTGATGGAGCGGCGCGAGAATCTCAGTGCGCTCAATGTCAGCGCAAGCCAGGACTATCAGCAGCGACTGCTTACCCGGCTCAACGCCACGGCGCTGCCCGCCAGCGACCGCCAGCGGATCTTCAGATGGAGCGAGAAAGCCAGCGAGAACATCGCTGCGGGACGCCTGAAGGCAGCCAACAGCAACCTCGATTCGCTCAAGTATTACCTCGATTACGCTGCCCAGCCGCTGACTATCCAAATAGTTGATCGCCCTGGGGTCAAGTCTGGAGTCGAACGCTGCTACGAGGCGGCTGGCTGCAGCAGCAACAGCACGCGCGGCAAGGCCTGGTACTTGGTGGTCGAGCCGCTCGACGTCGCTGGCAAGCCGGCGCTGATGGAGGTGACCAGCATAGAAACCGGTGAGACCCGCTGGAGCAAACTGTTCGCCGTGCGCGTCGGCTATGACAGCTACCTCAAAGTGCGCGAGGACAAGCTCGACGACGGCCATATCAGCGACCTGATGATGGGCATAAAACCCGTCAACAGTCTGGTGCCTTACTTCCCTAAGGGCACCATTCCCCTTCAAATGATCCTGGAGTGGTAACCATGACACCGAGCGAACTCGCGCGCGCCCTCGAAGACAACTCACACCGGGCCGAACAGCGACTGCGCGAGGCCGAACAGGCGCTATATGCAGGGTCCGAGCACGAGGCCCAGCTCGAACACCAGATAGCCTCGAAGCTGGGCGACATCGCCAGCCTGCAATTGCACGACACCGCCGCACTGGATGCACGCACCCGCCAGCAGCTGGAACAACGCGAGCAGGCCCAGACCGCACTGGTTCAAGCCTTGAAGCAGGCTGAGCAAGTCATCGGCAATACGCTGCCCAAACACGATGCGCTGCGCCAGGATATCGCCCAGCTCGAAAAGCAGGTGCAGGAGCAGCTTGAACAGAATCCTGAGGCGCGCCTGTTGCTCACGCAGCTTGAGGCCGCCCAGCAGGCCGAACAAGGCGGCCACAGCAGCTACGAAGAGATTCGCGATGAGTGCGAGACCAAGTTGCAAGGCTACGCCGGCAGCCGGCTGTACAGTTACCTCAAAGCGCGCGACTACGGCACCGACCGCTACCGCCCCAAGCCACTGCAGCGCCCGCTCGACAACTACCTGGCCAGGTGCGTCGACTTTCAGCGCAACCAAGCCAACGAGCAGATCCTGCTGACCATGCAGGCGCGCAACGAAAGCGCGCGCCAAGCCCGCAGCGCGATACGCGAGCAACTGCAGGCGCAGTATCAACCGCACCTGGAGCAAGCCTGCGAAAAGCTCGGCATGCCAAAACTGCAGACCGAGGAGCAGGCGCTGAGCACTCTACTGAGCGAATCCAAGGCCCGCGCCACGTCCCTGCAGGCGCAGTTGATCGAATTCGCCGAACAGCGCGACCCCTACCTGACGGGCATCCGCCAGACCATCACCGAGCGGCTCAAGGCGCGCCCAATGGCCGAGCTGATCGCCGCCGCCGCACAAACGCCGGACCCTCGTGACGACGTGTTGGTGAGCGAGCTGCAACTGCTGCACGGGCGCCTGAATGCGTTCCGACAAGGCCAGAAAAGCCTGCAGGACCGGGTAGCGGATCGACGCCACTACTACGAACGCGCCAAGGCCCTCGAGCACGGCCTGCGCGACCAGGACTTCCTGGACGATGAATGCGAGTACACGCTGGATCAGCCAATCAAGCACATTCTCGGCGAATACATGCGCGGCGCGCTGGATCAGGAGGCGGTTGAAGAAATACTCGATGAGGGCCGCGACTACGAGACGCCGTACTCTCGTAAATCTTTTTACATCTCGAACTCGTACTCCTCCGGAGGCTTTGCCGGCCGCTCCAGCAGCAGCAGCGGCAGCGGCTTCAGCACCTCGCGCAGTTCCGGTGGCGGCGGATTCCGCACCACCGACAGTTTCTAGGCTATCCCATTCAGACCCCTACTCATGCAAGGACTCCCATGAGCCAATACCTCGAACGCGCCCTCGAAGGCCTGCGCAAACTTGGCATTTCCTTCGGCCAGCCAGCGCAACCTGCGCCGGTACTGATACTGCTGAACAAGGTCGCGCACTATGACAACCAGCGCATCACCGGCATCGCCGCAGTGTTGCAGCAGGCCACCCTGTTCAACCAGACCGTGCGTGAACAGATCGCCGGCATGGACATCTCCGACCGCTACATGAACGTCACCGACAGCTTCACCTCGATTCGTGAAGATGCCGCCGCCATGGCGTCGTGGATGGACGACGGTCGCCTCGACACCCTCGAGCGGCTGAAGATGGGCTGGATGCACATGGTCCGTGGCTCGATCCCGAGCCGCTTCGAGGACATCCGCAAGCACTACCTGGACGTCAGCGCAGCCGCCAGCGACCAGATCAGCCGCGAAAGCCAGATTCTGGAGTCGTACACGGACTTCCGCCTGGCGATGAAAACCGCCGAAGTGGACGCACAGGAAGTGCTCACCCTGGCCGCCAAGGCACTGCAGCAGCGCACCGAGGCACTGGACGCAGCCAACGTCAGCGTAACGGCCGCCGAAGGTGCAGAACCTGCCCGCCGCGCCGCGCTGGAACTGAGCCGCGACGAGGCAGTTCGGGCGTTGCAGGACGAAGACAAGCGCTACCAGATCATCAAGGACATCGCCGATGATCTGCGCGTGGGCTACAACACCGCCGAGATGGTGTTTGCCCGCATCAGCCAGGTGCATGTGGTCAAGGAGCGCCAGTACCAGCGCATGGTGTCGTTCTTTGCCACCAACGAAGTGGTGCTCACCAGCCTGGCCGTGTCGTTCACTGCCAACAAGGGCATGGCCGAAGCCACCCACACCCTGAACGCCACCACCGACGGCATCAACAAGGGCCTGGAAACCTTGGGCGAGTCGGGCGGCAAGCAACTGGAAGCAGCAGTCAAAGCCAGCTATGGCTCGACCCTGAGGGTGGAATCGGTGCGCGCCCTGGCCCAGGCTACCCTGGAGTTCCAGAGCGAAATGAAAGGCCTGACCGCCACCTACCGCGCCGAGTCGACCAAAGCCGCGCAGGAAATCGCCGACGCCGTCGAAGATGCCAAGCGTGCGTTCTCTGCGCTGCTGACCAAAGCAGCGCAGTAACACCTCGCCACCTGGCGGCCCCGTCCGGGGCCGCTTCTGGATTTGTCTGCAAACACCGCCCGCGCGCATACCCTGGCAGCGCCAAACGTCCAGCTATTTACTGTGACGCGACAACTAATTAAACATGCACTGACATGGATCAACACTTTGTTTATTGCACTAAAGCTGGGCAGCAAATTCTCCGACGAAATACGTCGCTTATTACCTTCGCTTTATTTGATTAAACATTTAACATAGTGGCTGCGTGCCACCAATGACAACAACAGCTTCGGCACTCGCCATATTTACTTCTGCTCACAAGTATATCGAGGCCAAAGCCAATGTTGACCAACGCACCGCTACGCCAGAAACTGTTGTTGATATTGCTGTTTCCCCTGCTCGGCTTTCTGGTGCTAGCCGGCCTGTTTCTGAACGACAACCTGCGCACCCTGCGGGACATGCAGGCCACCGTCAGCGCCAGCGGCACCGCCCAGTCGATCAGCCAGCTGATCACCCGCCTGCAACGCGAGCGTGGCGCCAGCGGCGTGTTCATCGGTAGCCAGGGCAAGAACATGGGCGATCGCCTTGGTCAGTTTCGCCAGGACAGCAGCGCTGCACTGGAAACACTGCGCAACCTGCCGGAAAAATCCGCTGAGTTGAGCCAGACACTAAGCAGCCTCGAGCAACTTTCAGCGCTGCGTGGCCAGGTCGACGGTTTGAGCATCGACAGCACGCAATCCAGTCTGCGTTATACCGAACTTATTCAACAGCTGATCGGCTATACCCATTCATTGGAAAACCGCGTCACCGATACTGCCGTGGTACAAGCGCTCAGCGCGCTCAATCAATTTATCGAACTCAAGGAGCGCGCGGGCCGTGAGCGCGTTATCCTCGGCCTGGCATTCAATCAGGATCACTTCGATGCGGCACTGTTATCGCGCTTTAGCCGTAACCTCGGTGAATTCACCGCTTATAGCGAAGGTTTTATGCGCAAGGCACCCGCCGGCGTATTGAGCCAATACCAGAACGCTCTGCAAAGCCCGGCAGCGCTGGAAGTGGCAAAACTGCAGAAACTGGGTTTCGACGTACCGCTGGGCCAGCCTCTGAATACCAAGCCTGAAGCCTGGTTTGAACTTGCGACCCAACGCATCGACCAAATGAGCGAAGTCGAAACCAGCCTGGCGCAGACCGTCGGCCAACTTGCCGAGCAGGCCCGCAGCGGCGCCGCCCGGGCGCTCTGGCTGACCGCTATCGGTGCAGCGCTGGCGCTGCTCTGCGTGGCGCTGCTGGCATCACTGATCATCCGCAGCATGGGCCGGGCGGTGCATGACATCAACGCCACCCTGAATGCCCTGGCCGGCCGCGATCTGACCGCACGCACCCACTATCGCAGCCAGGACGAATTCGGCCAGATCGCCGCCAACCTCAACCGCATGGCCCAGGAGATCACCGAGATCGTCCAGGAGATCGGCAGCGCGACTGCTCAGGTGGCCACGGCTGCCGAAGAGTCGTCGACCGTCACCCTGCAAACCAGCCGCAGCGTCGAACAGCAACGCCAGAGCACCGAACTGGTCGCCACCGCGATCAATGAAATGAGCGCCACCGTGCGCGACGTGGCCCAGAGCACCAGCGATGCAGCCAACCTCTCCCAGCAGATCCACGGCAGCACCGTGGTGGGCCGCGAGGAGATCGAAACCACCATCACGCTGATCCGCGAGTTGTCCAGCCAGGCCCAGCAGACCGCCACCATCATCGATGAGCTCAAGGACGAAAGCGACGCCATCACCTCGGTGCTGGACGTGATTCGCGGCATCGCCGAGCAAACCAACCTGCTCGCCCTCAACGCCGCCATCGAGGCCGCCCGCGCCGGCGACCATGGCCGTGGCTTCGCTGTCGTCGCCTCGGAAGTGCGCACGCTGGCTCAGCGCACTCAGGAGTCGACCGGCAATATCCAGCAGATGATCAGCAACCTGCAGGCAGGCTCGGACCGCGCCAACGCCTCGATGCTGGAGACCCTGAGCAAGGCGCAGTCAGGCGCCGAACGTATCGGTCGGGCCGGCGAATTGCTCGGCAATATTGCCGAAGGCGTGGCCACCATCAACGACCGTACTATCCAGATCGCCTCGGCCGCTGAAGAGCAGAGTGCGGTCTCGGAAGACATCAGCCGCAACGTCAACGAGATCAACGACCTGGTCATCCAGGTCAGCGCCGGCGCCCAGCAGACCGCCGTCACCAGCCAGGAACTGGCGCGCCTGGCCGAGCATCAGCAGCAACTGGTCAGCCGCTTCCGCCTGGCCTGACCAATCCGCCTGTAGGAGCGGCCTTGTGTCGCGAAAGGCCCGCAAAGCGGGCCCGGGGATATCTGCGGCGAAGCTGAAAATGAGGGCCCGCTGCGCGCGCCTTTCGCGACACAAGGCCGCTCCTACACAGAGCTCTCGCGTGCAATCGGCCAAAAAAAGGGGCGCTGACCAAGCGCCCCATAAGCAGTGCAGCACACAACGAATTCAATCAGTCGAACAATGCCAGCGCCTCGGCGCTGCATTCGGTAATGCGGTTCCAGTCGCCGTTCTTGATCCAGCTGCTGTCAAGCATCCAGGTGCCACCCACGCACATCACGTTGTTCAGCGCCATGTAGTTGCGCACATTGCCTGGATTGACGCCGCCGGTTGGGCAGAAGCGGATATCGCCAAACGGCCCGCCAAAGGCCTTGATCGCTGCCACGCCACCGCTGATTTCGGCCGGGAACAGCTTGAAGCGGCGGTAACCGAGGGCGTAGCCCTGCATGATCTCCGACGGCGTGCTGATGCCTGGCAACAGCGGAATGTCACTCTCTACACCGGCAGCGAGAATGTCGGCAGTGATCCCCGGGGTCACCACAAACTGCGCGCCTGCGGCCTGGACAGCAGTGAACATACCGCGATCGAGCACAGTGCCGGCGCCGATGCACAGTTCCGGGCGCTGCTCGCGCAGCACTTCAATGGCCTTCAAGCCATGCTGCGAGCGCAGGGTTACTTCCAGCGTGCGAATGCCGCCAGCGGCCAGCGCATCGGCCAGCGGCAGGATGTCCTGCTCACGGGCGATGGTAATCACCGGCAGGATCCGTGCAGCGGCGCAGATCACATCGATCCGCGCGGTTTTTTCGGCCATCGACAGCAAAGGCTGGGGGCGTTCAAGGGTGGTCATGACAGTGGATCCTTGGCTCATGGGCACCAGTAGATGCTCAGGGGGTCGTGAAGAAAGGCGCGAATCGGCATTTCGCTGGGGTCATCGCCCGCCAGCGCGGCGCGCAGGGTCGCCAGCTTGCCGGCCCCCTGCACAGACAAAGCAGTAAAGGCAGCGCTGGCCAGCAAGGCGCGGGTCATGCTCAGGCGCTGATGTGGGACGCTGGGCGCAAGCATCGGCAACACTCGCTGCTCGCCGACCTTGGCCAGGCCCTGACGCAACAACGGGCTGGCCGGGAACAGCGAGGCGGTATGGCCATCGTCACCCATGCCCAGCACCAGTACGTCGATCGGCGGCAACTCGGCGAGGGCTTGATCGGCCTGCTCGGCGGCGGCCTCAAGGTTGCCGGCGTTTTGATACAGGCCGATGAAACGGGCCTTGGCCGCCGGGCCTTTGAACAGGTGCCGGGCCAACAGGCCAGCATTGCTGTCGGCATGCTCGACCGGCACCCAGCGCTCGTCGGCGAGGCTGACGGTGACCTTGGCCCAGTCCAGCTCGGCGCTGGCCAGCTGTTCGAGAAACGGCACCGGGCTACGCCCGCCAGACAACACCAGGCAGGCCTGGTCTTTACTGGCAATGGCCTGGCGCAGACGCTCGGCGACATCCGCCGCCAGGCGTGCAGCCAACGCCTTGGCATCAGCCAGTTGGTGCGTCGTGACGACGCTTGGCAGTTGCAGTTCAGATATCGCCATACCATGACCTCCCATCACGTGTAATCAGTGCAATCGAGCTCATCGGACCCCATGAACCGGCCGCATAGGGCTTGGGCGCGTCACCGGCGTTTTTCCAGCCAGCGATCAGCTGATCGCACCACTTCCAGGCATATTCGATTTCGTCCTTGCGCACGAACAGGTTCTGGTTGCCGCGCATCACTTCCAGCAGCAAGCGCTCGTAGGCATCCGGAATCCGCGCACTGCGCCAGGTGTCGGAAAAATTCAGTTGCAGCGGGCCGCTGCGCAGTTGCATGCCCTTGTCCAGGCCCTGCTCCTTGGTCATCACCCGCAGCGAAATACCTTCGTCCGGCTGCAGGCGGATGATCAGCTTGTTGCCGATCTGCAAGCGCTGTTCCGGAGCGAAGATATAGTGCGGGGTTTCCTTGAAGTGGATAACGATCTGCGACAGCTTGCCGGGCATGCGCTTGCCGGTGCGCAGGTAGAACGGCACCCCCGACCAACGCCAGTTGCGGATATCGGCACGCAGGGCGACGAAGGTTTCGGTGTCGCTCTGGGCGTTGGCATTGTCTTCTTCGAGGTAGCCCGGCACTGGCTTGCCATCGCTGTAACCGGCGATGTACTGGCCGCGGACCACGGCGGTGCTGAGGGCCTCGCCAGTGATCGGCGCCAGAGCCTTGAGCACCTTGACCTTCTCGTCGCGGATACTGTCGGCCGAGAGGTCGCTGGGCGGGTCCATGGCAATCAGGCAAAGCAGCTGCAGCAAGTGGTTCTGGATCATGTCGCGTAGCTGGCCGGCCTTGTCGAAGTAGCCCCAACGGCCTTCGATACCGACCTTTTCGGCCACGGTGATCTCCACATGAGAGATCGAATTCTGGTTCCACTGAGTCTCGAACAGACTGTTGGCGAAGCGCAGGGCGATCAGGTTCTGCACCGTCTCCTTGCCCAGATAGTGGTCGATGCGATAGACCCGGCTCTCGGGGAAGAACCGCGCCACCGCGTCGTTGACCCGCCGCGATGACTCAAGATCGTGCCCGATTGGTTTTTCCAGCACCACCCGGGTGCGCTCGACCAGGCCGGCCTTGTCGAGGTTCTCGCAAATCGCGCCGTACACCGCCGCCGGGGTGGCAAAGTAGGCGATCAGCGGCACGCCTGGGGCGGCCTGTTCAGCCAGGGTCTGATAGCCCTCGGGTTGGAGGAAATCCAGATGCAGGTAGCTCAGCCGGGCCAAAAAGCGCCCAAGCGTAGCCGCTTCAATATCGGCATCAGGCACAAACCGGCGCAGGTGCGCTTCGATGTTGGCCAGGTGCTGCTGGCTGTCACCGGCCTCGCGGGCCAGCGCCAGCAAGCGCGAATCGGCGTGCAGGAGGCCGGCACGGTCGAGCTGATAAAGCGCGGGGAACAGCTTGCGCAGTGCCAGGTCGCCCAAGGCGCCAAACAAGGCAAAGGTGCAAGGTTCAACACTGATCGCAGCCATGATGTTGGTTCTTTCCTAAAGTTGACCTAGGAATATCGTTTTCAACCGCACTTTTCAAGAGGTAATGTAGTAAAAACCACAACATTACCGACAAGTGTTACAGACAAGTGGTAGATCAACCCCTACCGACAGTACGATAGACAACCCTGCAAAAAGCCTGCTGTAACGCCAGCCGGCTGTCTTCTCGACCCAAGGACATACCATGGACCGCGTGCGCAACCTCCTGGAACAGATCCAGGGACGCCTCGATGAGCTGAACAAGGCCGAACGCAAAGTCGCCGAAGTCATCCTGCTCAACCCGCAACAGGCCACCCGTTTCAGCATCGCCGCACTGGCCCAGGCCGCCAAGGTCAGCGAGCCGACCGTCAACCGCTTCTGCCGCTCGTTCGGCGTCAGCGGCTACCCGGAACTCAAGCTGCAGCTGGCGCAGAGCCTGGCCAGCGGCGCCGCCTACGTCAGCCGTGCGGTCGAGGCTGATGATGATCCGGCCGCCTACACCCAGAAGATCTTCGGCAGCGCCATCGCCTCGCTCGACAGTGCCTGCCAGCAACTCGACCCGCAGCAGGTCAGCCGCGCCGTCGACATGATGATCCAGGCCCGCCAGATCCACTTCTTCGGCCTCGGTGCCTCGGCCCCGGTGGCACTGGACGCCCAGCACAAGTTCTTCCGCTTCAACCTGGCCGTGTCGGCCCACGCCGACGTGCTGATGCAGCGCATGCTCGCCTCGGTAGCACACACCGGCGACCTGTTCGTGATCATCTCCTACACCGGGCGCACCCGTGAGCTGGTCGAGGTTGCCCGCGTCGCTCGCGAAAACGGCGCCTCGGTGCTCGGCCTGACCGCCGCCGGCTCGCCGCTGGCCAACGCCTGCAGCATGAGCCTGCATATTCCGCTGCCGGAAGACACCGACATCTACATGCCGATGACTTCGCGGATCATCCAACTGACCGTGCTCGACGTCCTGGCCACCGGCATGACCCTGCGCCGCGGCGTCGACTTCCAGCCGCACCTGCGCAAGATCAAAGAGAGCCTCAACGCCAGCCGCTACCCGATCGAGGACGACGAGCTCAATTGAGCCGGTGCGCCTGCAGGCTCAGGTGCGCCTGCTCGCCCGGCGCCAGGCTCAGGCCAGCGGTGCTGCCGCTGGCGGCTTCGACACAGACGAAGCGCTGACTCTCGCGGCCACTGACGCCCATCAGCGGACGGCTGCCGGGGTGCCAGACCACAGTGTCGTCGCTGTCGCCGGTATCGATGCACAGCTCGCGGTCCCAGGTCGGGTCGTGCAACTGCACCGATGAGGTGCCTGGATACACTCGCTGGCACCCGCCACCGACCTTCAAGGCGCCCTTCTGCCGGCAGCTCTGCCGGCTGAGCTGGTCATAACCTTCAATGTTTTCGAGCCCAGACAGCGCTATCTTGGCAACGTCACTAATACGCCAGTAAGCCAGCAGAGCATGACTCAATTGGCAGGTTTCACTGTCCTGATGCACGGTGCTGAGCTTGAGCTCCATGTTCTTGCCGAGCCGCGCGTGCAGGTCGACCTGCCACTCACACAGCTGCAACTGCCACACCAGGGTCACACCATCATCGTCGGATGTGCTGCTCAGCAGCTTCCAGTCCAGTAGCCGGGCCCAACCATGGGTAGGCCACAGGTCTTCACTGGGGTGGCGCCCGTACCAGGGCCAGCACACCGGCACTCCCCCGCGGATCGCGCCAACTTGCGGCCATTGCTCGGCGCACCACAACCACGGCCGTTCGCCGCTCGGCTGAAAGTGCAGCAATTGCGCACCCTGACGGCTGAACACCGCCTGGCAGTGCGGGTGATCGATGATAAGGACATCGCGCTGTTGATGACGCTCCCACTCGAAGACGGGCCTGGGCCGCTGCGGGGTGAACAAGCAGTGGAGCGGATGTTCGGGCATGGCTGGTAACTCTTGTTGTCATTAGGGCCGCGGTTGCCGGCCAAACGCGTCGCCACGCACTGCTGAAACAGCCTGCGTGACAACGGCTGGGCGACAAGCGACCGCAGTGCGGTCGCTACGATGGCGTAAATTTACAACATTTAGCCTCAGAATGACGACTGAATCTTCAGCCCTGCGACCAGCGCGTTGTCGACTTCATCAACCCCACCTGGGCTTTTGATGTACTGCAGGTTGGGCCGCACGGTCAGCCAGTTGGTGACGTGGAAGCCGTAGTACAGCTCGGCGTTGTACTCGGTGCGCTGCAGCGGCACAAAGCCCATGTCGTTGTAATCACTGATACCGCTCTGTGCGTTGAGCTGCTCGGCGCGCTTTTTCACGTCATCGTTGACGTGGATCCGGGCGATGCCGAAGCCGATGTCATCCTTGGGCCGCGAATCGAAAGCGCCTTTGTAGACCATGCCGACTTGCTGGTAGTTGTCGACCACGTTGGTGGCCTTGTCGTGCACGGTGAAGTTGGCGAACAGGCTCAGGCCGCGGTTGACGTCACCGGCATGTGCGGTGACTTGCTGCTGGGCCACCACCCACCAGCCGTGCTTGCTCGAGTGCGACTTGAAGCCGACGCCGCTGATGCCCTGGGCGTTGCCGTTGACATCCTTGTAGACGTCATCGGCCGAGGCCGTGCTGTAGTAATAACCCAGGCGGTATTCACCCGGCAGGCCATTGACCTTGGGCTGCCAGACCGCCTCGACCGGAATGATCGCGCCTTTGGTGCCACTGCCGCTGAGCTTGAAGCCGTTGCCGGTTTCGAGGTTGGACGGGTTCTGCTCGAACGCACCGACCTGCACGAAGACTTCCGGGGTGATGTTGTACTTGACCCGCAATGCCCACTGGCTGACCGGCCAGTTGTACCAGATGCCGCCGACCCAGTTACCCACCTGCGAGCCGCAGAATGCCAGGTTCTGGAAGTCGCAAGGGAAGCTGTTGAAGTCCTCGCCCGGGCCGTAGCGGCCGAATTTGACGTCCAGCGCGCCATCGAAATACTTCTGCTTGATCCACATCTGGGTCAGCCGCCAGGTCTGGCCGCGGCCCCAGACTTCCTGCACCGAACTGAGCTGACCGGCGCGCGGGTCGCTGATACGGTCGTTGGACAGGTTGCGGCCGCTGCGCTCGGTGACCGCCAGCTTGAACTCGGTGTCGTGCCAGCCGAGGATTTTCTCCAGGTCCAGGTGCATGCCGAGGGCGAACTGGTCGCTGTAGCGCGCAGTCTTGTCGTCGTTGTAACCGCCATTGAGGTTGCCGGCGACCTCACCGACGTAGTCGAGGGTGAAGTCGTAGCCCTTGTCGAGCAGCTCGGTGCGGGTGCCGCCCCAGTCGCCACTCATCCATTTCGATTCGCTGGAGAAGGCCTCGGCGGCCTGTACGCTGCTGCTGCCGACCACGGCCAGCAAGGCCAGCGAACCCAACGTGCTGATGCGATTGCGATGTTCCATCCCTGTGCGTCCTCTTTTCTTGTTATGAAGGGTCCAATCAACGGCCCGCGATGTGGGCAACGTTGTCTTGCAAGGGTGCGGCGTGGCGAGCCAGGTGCAGGCGCTCACCGGTTTGCGCGTCGAACAGCAGCACCCGTGCCGGGTCCAGCTGCAGGTTGAGGGTGTCGCCGACCTGGCAGCTGATATCCGGCGCCAGCCGGCAGCACAGCTTGGTCTGGTTGACGGTGACGAAGACCAGCAGGTCCGGCCCGGTCGGCTCGGTGATCTGGACTTCGGCGCGCAACAGCGACAGGCCGTCGCCCTCCCCTGCACCGAGGCTGATCTGCTCGGGACGAATGCCGAGAATCACTTCACGGCCATCGAAGCCTTGGCTGGCCGCGCCCAGCGCCAGCTCGCAGCGCGCCTGGCCACTGTCGAGCAGCGCCAGCACACGGCCGCCCTGCTCGCGCAGGCGCACCGGCACGAAGTTCATCGGCGGCGAGCCGATGAAGCTGGCGACAAACTGGTTGGCCGGGTCGTTGTAGATCTGCTGCGGGGTGCCGAACTGCTGGATGATGCCGTCCTTCATCACCGCCACCTTGTCGCCCAGGGTCATCGCCTCGATCTGGTCATGGGTGACGTACACCGTGGTGGTTTTCAGCCGTTGGTGCATCAGCTTGATTTCGGTGCGCATCTCAACCCGCAGCTTGGCGTCGAGGTTGGACAGCGGCTCGTCGAACAGGTAGATCTTCGGCCGCCGTGCCAGCGCCCGGCCCATCGCCACGCGCTGCTGCTGGCCGCCGGAGAGCTGGCCCGGCTTGCGCGTGAGCAGGTGTTCGATCTGCAGCAGCTTGGCTACCCGCGCCACTTCTTCGTCGATGGCTGCCTGGGGCAGCTTGCGGATCTTCAGACCGAAGGCGATGTTGTCGCGCACGCTCATGGTCGGATACAGCGCGTACGACTGGAACACCATGGCGATGTCGCGATCCTTCGGGCTCATGCCGCTGACGTCGTCGCCATCGATCAGGATCGCCCCGCCGCTGATGCTCTCCAGGCCAGCGATGCAGTTCATCAAGGTCGACTTGCCGCAGCCGGAAGGGCCGACCAGGATCAGAAACTCACCGTCCTTGATCGCCAGCTGGATGTCTTTCAGTGTGTCTGGCACACCAGTGCCGTAGGTCTTGTTGACGTTGCGAAGTTCGAGTGTGGCCATGACTTACCCCTTGACTGCGCCGGCGCTCAGGCCGCGCACGAAATACTTGCCTGCGACCACATAGACCAGCAGGGTTGGCAGGCCGGCGATCATTGCCGCGGCCATGTCGACGTTGTATTCCTTGGCCCCAGTGCTGGTGTTGACCAGGTTGTTGAGGGCCACGGTGATCGGTTGCGAATCGCCGCTGGAGAACACCACGCCGAACAGAAAATCGTTCCAGATCTGGGTGAACTGCCAGATCAGGCAGACCATGATGATCGGCGTCGACATCGGCAGAATGATCCGCCCGAAGATGGTGAAAAACCCGGCACCATCCAGCCGCGCCGCCTTTACCAACGCATCGGGGATGGTCACGTAGTAGTTGCGGAAAAACAGCGTGGTGAACGCCAGGCCATACACCACATGCACCAGCACCAGGCCAGCGGTGGTGTTGGCCAGGCCGAGCTTGCCGAGGGTGAACGAGGCTGGCAGCAGCACGGTCTGGAACGGCAGGAAGCAGCCAAACAGCAGCAGGCCGAAGAACACCTGCGAGCCACGGAAACGCCACATCGCCAGCACGTAGCCATTGAGTGCGCCGAGCGCGGTAGAGATCAGCACCGCCGGTACGGTGATCATGATCGAGTTCCAGAAATAGCCACTGACCGTGGTCCAGGCCTTGGCCCAGCCGATGCTGGTGACCACCGCCGGCCAACTGAGCAGGTTGCCGCTGCCGATGTCTTCCGGGGTCTTGAAGCTGGTCAGCAGCATCACCACCAGCGGCACCAGGTACAGCAGCACGGCAAACAGCAATACCGCATGAATGGCCAGCCGACTGAGGCTGATGGCCGGTTTGTCGAGGCGGCTAGTCATGGCGTTTGTTCCTCAGCTCCGAGTACAAGTAAGGCACCAGAATCGCCAGGATCGCGCCCAGCATGAGGATCGCGCTGGCCGAACCCATGCCCATCTGGCCACGGCTGAAGGTGAACGAGTACATGAACATGGCCGGCAGGTCGGACGAGTAACCCGGGCCGCCAGCGGTCATCGCCGCCACCAGGTCAAAGCTCTTGATAGCGATGTGCGAGAGGATCATCACCGCACTGAAAAATACCGGGCGCAGGCTGGGCAGAACCACCTGCCAATAGATCCGCGGCAAGCTCGCACCGTCGATCTGCGCCGCGCGGATGATCGACTGATCGACCCCGCGCAGGCCGGCCAGAAACATTGCCATGATGAACCCGGAGGCTTGCCAAACGGCAGCGATCACCAGGCAGTACACGACCCGGTCGGGGTCGATCAGCCAGTCCAGGCGAAAGCCTTCCCAGCCCCAGTCGCGCATCAGCTTGTCCAGGCCCATGCCCGGGTTGAGCAGCCACTTCCAGGCGGTGCCGGTGACGATCATCGACAGCGCCATCGGGTACAGGTAGATGGTGCGGATAAACCCTTCGCGGCGGATACGCTGGTCCAGCAGGATCGCCAGCAGTACTCCGATGACCAGGCTGATGCCGATGAACAGGCTGCCGAACACCAGCAGGTTCTTGCTCGCCACCCACCAGCGGTCGTTGTCGAGCAGGCGTGCGTATTGCGCCAGCCCTGCCCATTTGTAATTGGGCAAAAAGGTCGAGGTGGTGAACGAGAGGACAAAGGTCCACAGGATATAACCGTAGAAGCCCACCAGGATGATGACCATGGTCGGCGCCAGTACCAGTTTAGGTAACCAGCGCTGCACGGCGTCCAGGGGTGAGGCCCGCAGTTGCGCGGTCGCAGTAGTCATGGCAGCGATACCTGTCAGTACAGAACGTTAACTGAGGGTGGCGTGCAGCCGCCGCAAGGACGGCTGCGCCGGACCAGCCGTTACTGGGCGGACTTGATCGCCGCGCCGAGCTTTTTCGCGGCATCGGCCGGGTCGGCCTTGGGGTCGTTGATGTAGTTGGTGACCACATCGAAGAACGCGCCCTGCACTGCCAGGTTGGTCGCCATGTTGTGCGCCATGCTTGGTTGCAGGCCGCCGGTCTGGGCGTCGGCAAGGAAGTCCTTGGCCGAGGTCTGCGCGCAGGCATCGAAGCCATGCTTGGCCATGTCGACGAGCATGTCCTTACGTACCGGGATCGAGCCCTTGTTGCTGCTGAACAGCTTCTGGAAGTCCTGGCTCATCACCACTTTGGCGATGTCCTGCTGGCCAGCCGAAGTGCCGGCGTCCTTCTGCTTGAACACCACCAGCGAGTCGATGTTGTAGGTGAAGGCCTTGTCGGTACCCGGGAACGGCACGCACTGATAATCCTTGCCGGCGACCTTGTTGGCCAGGGTCCACTCGCTCTTGGCCCAGTCGCCCATGACCTGCATGCCGGCCTTGCCGTTGATGACCTTGGCGGCTTCCAGGTTCCAGTCCTGGCCTTTGCCGTCAGCGTCCATGTAGGTAGCGACGCGCTTGAGCTCGGTCAGCGCCTTGACCATGCCCGGTCCGGTCAGCACCTTTTGGTCAAGATCAACCAGCGCCTGCTTGTAACCGTCCGCGCCCATTACCGACAGCACCACCGCTTCGAACACGGTGCTGTCCTGCCATGGCTGGCCGCCGTGGGCGAGCGGGATGAAGCCGGCTGCCTTGAGTTTTTCGGCTGCGGCGTAGAACTCGTCGAGGGTGGTCGGCGCCTTGTCGATGCCGGCCTTGTTGAATACTTCGGGGTTGATCCACAGCCAGTTGACGCGGTGGATGTTGACCGGCACAGCGACATAGTCGCCCTCGTACTTGACGGTGTCGGCGACTTTCTGCTCCAGCAGGCCGTCCCAGTTCTGCTCTTTGGCCACATCCTTGAGCACGTCACTGTCGAGCAGGCCGGTGGAGGCCCACTCCTGGATGTCCGGGCCCTTGATCTGGGCCACGCCTGGCGGATTGCCGGCCACGGCTCGGCTCTTCAGTACGGTCATTGCGGTGGCACCGCCGCCGCCGGCAACAGCGCCATCTTTCCAGATGAAGCCGTCTTTTTCGATTTGAGCCTTGAGTACATCGACAGCAGCCTTTTCGCCACCAGAGGTCCACCAGTGCACCACTTCGACCGAGCCTTTGGCATCGGCGGCAGACGCGCTCAGGGGCAGCAGGGAGGCGAGGGAAATCGCGGCGGCGAGACGCAGAGTGGAGTTCATCGCAATACCTTTCTTGTTGTTATGCAGGGCAAGACTGTCGCTTGCATTGCACAGGAGTGTAATAACCCGGCAAGGCGCCTCAGGTAACGAAGCGCTGCGCTATTGTCATCAGTTGGTTACATTCGCCGCGCGAGGCCCGTGGCAAGGCTTGGCGCCAGAGCCAGGGTGGGCAACAGCACGGCCTGATAAGCGTGATAGAGGTCCGGTTTGCCCGCCCATATCGTCGCACTGGGGAGGTTGTCCGGGCTCAGTTCGTGGTGCCAGCTGCCGGCGTCGTTATCAATCAGATGCGCCTGGATGAACGCCCAGAAACGCCCGTACCAGCACTGGTATTGCGCCTCCCCCGTGCGCTGCCACAACGCAGCGGCAGCGGCGCTGGCTTCGGCATGCACCCAGTGCAGGCGCTGGCGTACTACCGGGCGTTGTTGCCAGTCGAGGGTGTAGACGATTCCGGGGGCGCCGTCGGCGTGCCAGGCGTGCTGACAGGCGCTGGCAAACAGGCCGCGTGCGTCGGCCAGTAGCCAGTCGGGTGTCGCTAGATCGGCCAATTGCAGCGCAGCTTCAAGGTGCAGCAGCAGCCGCGCCCACTCGAAGCCGTGGCCGGGAGTAACGCCGTAGGGTCGATAGCCATCGGCGTGGTTGTCGCTGTTGTAATCGGTGAGCGGCTGCCAGTGCAGGTCGAAGTGCTCGATCACACTGAAGCCATTGGCACGCGCATGGCCGTGGATCACCCGCTCGACGATGCGCAGCGCACGCTGCAACCAGATCGGCTCGCCAGTCACGTCGGCAAGGGCCAAAAACGCTTCGGTGCCATGCATGTTGCTGTTGGCCCCGCGATAGGCCTCCTGCTGCTGCCAATCGCGACTGAAGCTTTCGCGCAGGGCACCCTCGCTTTCACTCCAGAAATGCGCCTCGATGATCTCGATGGCTTGCGCCAGCAAGGCCGGCGCAGCAGCGCTGCCGGCCACCTGCGCAGAACTCGCAGCAAGGGCAACGAAGGCGTGCAGGTAAGCGGCTTTGATGCTGTCGCCAGCGGTAGCGGCGCTGGCGTACCAGCCGCCGTGCTCGACATCGCGCAGCCTGCCGGCCAAGGCGGCGATGCCGAGCTCAACCAGTTCCAGGCAACCGGGCCTGCCTTGTAGATGAGCCAAGGCGAAGCTGTGGGTCATCCGCGCGGTGGTAATGGTGTCGGCAATTGCGTCGGCGGCAAGGTGGCCGTAGCTGTCGAGGTTGCCGAAGCCGAGTTCCAGCTGTGAGGCTCTGGCGAAGGCCAGCAAACGCTGCCCTTCGGCATCCAGCCAGGCACTGTGCGGCCCGTCGATCAACGGCGATTGAGCATGATTCATTGGCCTGCTGCGTCCTTGTCGAGAACAGGCACGGCGCCTGTCGTGGCGGCCAAGTCTAGCCAGAGTGCTACGGCCAATAGGTCACAAAGGCCGCCATTGCTGTCACTGGCTGGTGACCAAGCGTTGCTCACTCGGCGCTGCGCGGCAGGCACAGGGTCACCCGCAGGCCGCCCTCGCGCAGGTTGAGCAAACTGACTTCACCGCCATGACTGTGGGCAATATTGCGCGCGATGCCCAGGCCCAGGCCATAGCCTTGCTGCTGCCCGGCCAGACGAAAATGCGGCTCGAACACCTGCTCCATTTGCTGCTGCGGCACACCCGGGCCGTGGTCATCGACCTGCAGCACAAAGCCCTCCGGGCCATCGATGATGCGCAGGTGCGCGCGCTCGCCGTACTTGATCGCGTTGTCGACCAGGTTGCCGATGCAGCGGCGCAGGGCCAACGCCTTGCCCGGATACGGCGCCAACGCCCGCCCCTCGACGGTGATACGGCCGTCACGCAGGTACGGTTCAGCGAGAATTTCCAGCAGCTGGTTGAGATCGATCGGCTCGATGTTCTCGTGGATATCCGTGTCTTTGACGCACTGCAGTGCGCCTTTGACCAACAGCTCCAGCTCGTCCAAATCACGGCTGAACTGCGCTTGCAGGCGTTCGTCTTCAAGCAGCTCGACGCGCAGGCGCAGGCGCGTGATCGGCGTGCGCAAGTCGTGCGAGATCGCGCTGAATAACTGGCTGCGCTCGGTCAGGTAACGGCTGATGCGCTCGCGCATACTGTTGAAGGCGCGACCTACCTCAACCACTTCGCTGCCGCCACCCTCGGTCACCGGCACCACATCGGCGCCCAGCGACAGATCGCGGGCCGCGCGCGCCAGACGCTTCAACGGTCGACTTTGCCAGTGCACCAACAGGCCGATGAACAGCAGCAACATGGCCGTGGTCAGGGCAATGAAGCCGATCTGCTGACGCGGCAGGCGCTCGGCCTCAAGGCTGGTGTAGGGCTCCGGCAGCAGCGAGGCGATGTACAGCCACTCGCCTTCGGCCAGGCGGATCTGGTTGACCAGCACCGGCGGGTTGAGCGGTTCCAGGGTCAGCGAATAATGCGCCCACGAGCGCGGCAATTCATCGAGCTTGAGGCCGCTGTTGAAGATGCGCAGCTGATCGGGGCTGACGAACTCGACCGAAACTTCCACCTGCTGGCCGAGGCGCTCGTGCAGCACTTGCTGGAACACGTCGATGACTGCCTGCTTGCGCGGAGTGATCGGCAGCGTGGCCATGTCCAGCGGCTTGTCGTTGAGCGATACGAAAAAGCGCGTGCCGCCCATGCTGCGCAATTGGTCGAGGACCATTGGCCGATAGGCCACCGGCAACGAGCGGAAGTAACTGACACTGGCGCTCATCGAGTGGGCCAGGCTCTGCGCGCTGGCGCGCAGGCCCTGCAACTGGCTGGCGCGCAACTGCGCCACCCAGATCAAGCTCGACAGGCCCTGCGCCAGCAATACCACCAGCAGGGTCAACAGCAGCATGCGCCCCAGCAGCGAGCGCGGCAGCAGGCGCCAGCGGCGCTCAGTGGCTGCGGTTGACATGTGCCGCCAGCAGGTAGCCACTGCCGCGCACGGTGCGGATCAGCCGTGGCGGTTTGTCGGTATCGCGCAAGCGTGAACGCAGGCGGCTGACGGCCATGTCGACGATGCGGTCGAGCGGCATCGGCTCGCGGCCACGGGTAGCATTGCCGATGGTGTCGCGATCGAGGATCTGCTGCGGGTGGTCGAGAAACAGTTTGAGCAAAGCAAAGTCGGCGCCCGACAGAATCACCTCTTCACCGTCGCGGTGGAACAGTCGATGGCTGACGGTATCCAGCTGCCATTCGTCAAACGCCAGCACGGCACTGGCGGGCGCTACCTGGCCAAACTCAGCACGGCGCAGCAAGGCCTTGATCCGCGCTTGCAACTCCCGTGGGCTGAACGGTTTGCCGAGGTAGTCATCGGCGCCCAGCTCCAGGCCGATGACCCGATCGGCCTCGTCGGAACTGGCGGTGAGCATGATGATCGGCACCCGCGACTGGCGCGGGTGCTGGCGCACCCAACGGCATAGGCTGAAGCCGTCTTCGTCGGGCAGCATCACGTCGAGAATCACCAGGTCACACGTCGTGCTGTCCAGCGCCTGGCGAAAACCCTGGCCATCGGCCTCGGCGCGCACCTGAAAGCCGGAGCGGCTCAAGTAGGTCTGCAGCAGTTCGCGGATGTCATGGTCGTCATCGACCATCAGGATCGATCGGGGGGCAGTGCTCACTGAAGTTCTTCCGTGTTGTTGGGCCCGCTCTGCGGCCCTTCGCGGGTGAACCCGCTCCCACAGGGTTATGAGCTGCGCTTGAGAACGGCGCGGTCCTTGTGGGAGCGGGTTCACCCGCGAAGAGCCGCGCGGCGGCCCCAAGAAATCTAACGAGCCATCGCTTGCTGCAGCGCCACACCGGCACCCAACAGGCCAGAAAACTCAGCGGTGACCAACCATACCGGGATCCCGGCAAAATAGCCGCTCATGCAGCCCTTGTCGGCAAAGCTGGCAGCAAAACCGCTGCGCAGGAACAGCTCGGCAAACCGCGGGATCACGCCACCGACGATATACACCCCGCCGCGCGCGCCGAGGGTGAGTACGTTGTTGCCGGCAACCCGGCCAAGGAAGCAGCAGAACTGTTCGATCACGGCCAATGCCTGCGGCTCACCAGCCAGCGCAGCCTCGGTGACTTCCGCTGGGCTCAGGTGAACTGGCTGAACACCATCCAGCGCGCACATCGCCTGATACAAGCGCACCAGGCCGCCGCCGCTGAGTACGGTTTCGGCACTGACATGACCAATCTGGCTTTGGATCTGCTGATGGATCGCGGCTTCACGCGCGTTACCGACGGGCAGGTCGACATGGCCGCCCTCGCCTGGCACCGCCATCCACTGTTGCTGGTTGAGGTGCAACAAGCTGCCGACGCCCAGCCCGGTGCCAGGGCCGATCACCAGCGCCGGACGGGCTGGGTCGGCGTTACCGGCGCATACCGCCTGGAATTCACCAGGCAGCAAACGGGTCATGCCCAGCGCCATCGCCGAGAAGTCGTTGAGCAATAGCAGCTGCTTGACCTGAAGCATGTCGCAGAACGCCCGTCGGCTCAGCCGCCAGTGGTTGTTGGTGAACTGGAACTCATCGCCATCCACCGGCCCGGCAACCGCCAGACATACCGCCGCAAGCTCACCGCGTGCGATGCCCTGCTCCTGCAGGTACGCCTGGATCGCCTGCTCCAGACTGGTGTAGTCAGCCGTCGGCAACACCCGCACGGCGTGCAGCTGGTTGTCGCGCCAAAGGGCAAAACGTGCGTTGGTGCCACCGATGTCGCCAACCAGCAACTCATTCACTTGAGATTCTCCAGGCCAGAGGTAAAGGCGCTGGCGCCCTGTTCCGCTGAACTGAACGCCATGCGCATGAAACCAAACAGTTCGCGCCCGCAGCCCAGGTCATTGCCCTGGGGTGCAGGCGGCAGATCGCGGCTGGCCAGCTCTTCGGCCGAGACCATCACCCGCAAGGTGCCTTCGACACCATCAACGCGCACCATATCACCATCGCGCACACGTGCCAGCGGGCCGCCGTCGAACGCTTCCGGGCAGACGTGGATCGCCGCCGGGATCTTGCCCGAGGCGCCTGACATACGCCCATCGGTGACCAGCGCGACCTTGAAGCCGCGATCCTGCAGCACGCCGAGAAACGGCGTCATCTTGTGCAGCTCGGGCATGCCGTTGCAGCGCGGGCCCTGGAAGCGCATCACCGCGACGAAATCGCGCTCCAGCTCACCGGCCTTGAACGCATCGGCCAATGCCTGCTGATCTTCGAACACTCGCGCCGGCGCTTCGACCACGCGGTGCTCGGGCGCCACGGCGGAGACTTTCATCACGCCGCGGCCGAGGTTGCCTTCCATCACCCGCAGGCCGCCCTCGCTGGAGAATGGCCGCGAAGCCGGGCGCAGGATGTTCTCGTCCAGGCTTTGCAACGGGCCTTCGCGCCAGACCAGTCGGCCATCCTCAAGGAACGGCTCCTGGGTGTAGCGGCGCAGGCCATGTCCGGCCACGGTGTTGACGTCGTCGTGCAGCAGCCCGGCATCGAGCAGCTCGCGAATCAGGAACGACATGCCGCCGGCGGCCTGGAAGTGGTTGATGTCGGCTTTGCCGTTGGGGTAGACGTTGGACAGGGTTGGCACGACCTCGGACAGGTCAGCCATGTCCTGCCAGGTCAACTGGATGCCGGCAGCCTGGGCAATCGCCGGGATGTGCAGGGTGTGGTTGGTCGAGCCGCCGGTGGCATGCAGGGCGACGATCGAGTTGACCAGGGCCTTTTCATCGACGATTTCGCCCAGCGGCATGAAGCTGCCGCTGGCTTTGGTCATGCGCGTGACCTGCTGCGCAGCTTCGGCGGTGAGGGCATCACGCAATGGCGTGTAAGGATTGACGAACGAGGCGCCGGGCAGGTGCAGGCCCATCACTTCCATCACCAGCTGGTTGGTGTTGGCGGTGCCGTAGAAGGTGCAGGTGCCGGGGCTGTGGTAGGAGTTCATTTCCGACTCGAGCAGCTCTTCGCGGCTGGCCTTGCCTTCGGCATAGCGCTGGCGCACATCGGCCTTCTGCTTGTTGGAAATGCCCGACGGCATTGGTCCGCCAGGGACGAAGATGGTCGGCAGATGGCCGAAGCGCAACGCGCCCATCATCAGGCCAGGGACGATCTTGTCGCAGATGCCGAGCATCAAGGCGGCGTCGAACATGTTGTGCGACAGGGCAATCGCGGTGGACATCGCGATCACTTCGCGGCTGGCGATGGCCAGCTCCATGCCCGGCTCACCCTGGGTGACGCCATCGCACATGGCCGGCACACCGCCGGCAAACTGACCGACCGAGCCGATCTCGCGCAGCGCCTGTTTGATCTGCTCGGGGAAATGCTGGTACGGCTGATGCGCCGAAAGCATGTCGTTATAAGCCGAAACAATTGCCACGTTGGCGGCATTCATCATGCGCAGGCTGTGTTTGTCTTCGCTACCGCAGCCGGCCACGCCGTGGGCGAAGTTGGCGCACTGCAGGCTGGCGCGCATCGGGCCGTCACTGGCCGCACCGCGAATCAGTTGCAGATAACGTTCACGGGTAGGACGGCTACGTTCGATCAGCCGTTGGGTGACCTCTAGGATGCGCGGGTGCATGTACTGAACTCCAGGCTGACGGTAAGGGTGATCTGAAGCGGGATTTCCCCTCCCCCCGATTGCGACCTAGGCTCAAGTGAAACCTGCCTGGTGCAACGTGGAAGCAGCTCGCCCGACCACTCGTTGTATGTTTACACAAAATACTGCCATCAAAAGGGCTTGTTTTCTATCCCATAACGCATAATCTTGTAATTCCAATAACAAAATCGTTTCAGTGAATGCGTGCTCCACGGCAATAGGCCTTGTGCCACAGCCTTCACCCGACTGCCAGAGGTATTACCATGACCCTACGCATCGCCATCAACGGATTCGGCCGTATCGGGCGCAACGTCCTGCGCGCACTGTATACCCAAGGCTACCGGCAAGACCTGCAGGTCGTCGCCATCAACGATCTGGGCGACAGCGCGATGAACGCCCACCTGCTCAAGTACGACAGCGTCCACGGCATTTTCGATGCACAGGTCGAGGCCGATCATGAAAGCCTGACCGTCAACGGCGACCGCATCGCGGTCAGCGCCATCCGTAATCCGGCCGAGCTGCCGTGGAAGGCCGAAGCCATCGACGTCGTGTTCGAATGCACCGGGCTGTTCACCGACCGCGCCAAGGCTGCAGCACATTTGAGCGCCGGCGCCGGCAAGGTGATCATTTCGGCGCCGGGCAAGGGCGTTGACGCCACCATCGTCTACGGGGTCAACCATGATGTGCTGCGTGCCTCGCACCAGATCATCTCCAGCGCCTCCTGCACCACCAACTGCCTGGCGCCGATTGCCCAGGTGCTGCACCGCGAGTTCGGCATCGAGCAGGGTTTGATGACTACCATTCACGCCTACACCAACGATCAGGTCCTGACCGACGTGTACCACAGCGACCCATACCGGGCGCGTTCGGCCACCCAGTCGATGATCCCGAGCAAGACCGGCGCCGCCGAAGCGGTCGGCCTGGTGCTGCCGGAACTGGCGGGCAAGCTGACCGGCATGGCCGTGCGCGTGCCGGTGATCAATGTGTCGCTGGTGGACCTGACCGTCAACCTCAAGCGCGAAGCCAGCGCCGAGCAGGTCAACCAGCTGTTCCTCGAGGCCAGCCGCCACTCGCGGGTACTGGGTTACAACGCCCTGCCGCTGGTGTCGTGCGACTTCAACCACAACCCGTTGTCGTCGATCTTCGATGCCAACCACACCCGCAGCAACGGTCGCATGCTCAAGGTGCTGGCGTGGTATGACAACGAGTGGGGCTTCTCCAACCGCATGCTCGACAACTGCCTGGCGCTGCACAACGCGCAGTAAGCTGGCTCGCCCAGCAGCAGCGCAGACATTGCGCTGCCTGCTCGGGCCGGACATACGCCTCGCAAGGGGTCGTTTTAACGCTTGACCAATACAGGTGATGATAAGCATTATCATTAACCTCCGTATCGGCCAGGTCGCCCCGTGAGTCAGTCACGCTTCAATATCGTCTTCCTAACCCAACGCCTCAGCCTGCTGCGCACGCTGCAAGGCATGGTGGGCAACCCCAGTACCGCTGAAGACCTGCTCCAGGAAACCTACCTGCGGGTAACCCGCGCCCTCGGCGAACGGCCGGTCGAACACCTTGAGCCGTTCGTGTTCCAGACTGCCCGCAACCTGGCCCTGGATCACCTGCGCGCCCGCCGCGTACAAGCGCGCACGCTGGTCGAGGATGTACCCGAGCAAGTCCTGCACAACGTCGCCGCCCCCACCAGCAGCAGCGAGGACGCCGCCCACGCCGAGCAGTTGCTCAAGCACCTGAGTGTCAGCCTTGGCCAACTGAGCACGCGCCAGCAGCGCATCTTCATCCTCAGCCGCCTGCACGGCGCCAGCTACCTGGAGATTGCCGAGCAGTTGCAGGTTTCGGCGAGCACGGTGCAAAAGGAACTGAAACTGATCATGGCCATCTGCATGGGTGTGGCCGAGCGGCTCAAGTAAGCCGACCACTGGCCCGCCAGGATCGGTAAAGCGCTTGCCTTGGCCCGTTGCAGCCCCGATCATTCGGCAAAATCCCCCAAGCAAGGACCCTTCGTGACCGACAGCCCCAGCCCACGCCCGACACCTGCCGGGCCCGATGCCCGCGCGCGTGCCATGGACGAGGCACTGGACTGGCTGCTGCGCCTGCAATGCGCCAGCGCAGCAGACACCGCAGCCTTCGAGGTCTGGCTGAGCGCTGCGCCGGAAAACGCCGAGGCCTATGTCGAGGCCGAAGCGGTGTGGAACGGTGCGCCCCTGCGCCAGGCCGCCGGGCAGATGCATCAGGCCCAGCGCAAAACCCCAGCGGCTCGCCTGCGCCGCCACTGGAAGCCACTGGCCAGCGCAGCCGTGCTGCTGGTCGGCCTGTTCACCTTCGGCAACCTGCCGGTGCGCCTGCAGGCCGATCACCTGACCGTGGTCGGCGAGCGCCATCGGCTGCAACTGGACGACGGCACCAAGGTCCTGCTCAACACCGACTCGGCGTTTGCCAGCGATGTGCGCGACGGCCAGCCAGTGGCCCGCCTGCTGCAAGGCGAGGCGTATTTTCAGGTAAGCCGTGCCGGTGAGCAGGCGCTTGAGGTGCAGGCCGGGCCGATGCGTGCGCAGGTCCGCGACACCGACTTTGCCGTGCGCTACCTGGATGGCCAGGCGCAGGTCCGCGTGCAGCGCGGCGATGTTGACCTGCACGCTGCCAGTGATCAGCACATTCGCCTGCGCGCCGGTGACAGCATCAGCGTTGGCCCGCAGGGTTTTGGCCAGCCCAGCCGCCCCGATATGGGCCAGGATCTGGCCTGGGTCGAGGGCCGCCTGGTGTTCGAGAACTGCCCGCTGAGCGAAGTGCTGGCCGAGGTGCGCCGTTACTATCCGGGCTGGATCATCAGCCGCAACGGCGCGCTCGAGCAGGTTGCCGTGACTGGTAACTACCGCCTCGACCAACCGCTGGAAACCTTGCGCGCGCTGGCCCAGATCACCTCAGCCAGGCTGCATGAATACCCGGCGCTGGTGATCCTCAACTGAATCGCTGACTGCCGCCTGAATTATTTTTACGCGATCGCTACCGACAACACGTCTCGTTATAGCCAATGCAACTGATTCTTGTTTTTAAACAAGAACAAGCATCACCTATAACAGTTCGCGCGTCTGGGAGCGCTTTCGATGTCCACAGCTCAACTCCGCCCGTCACCCCGCCGCCTGGGGCAGCTGTCTCTGCTGACCTTGGCCCTGATCGCCAGTGGCGCCGTCAGCCTGCCGGCCCCGGCCGCAGAGCCGGCCCAGGCCAACAGCCCGCGCATGGGCGATTACCGCTTCAGCATCAGCCAACAGCCGCTGGTTGCGGCCATCAACGCCTTCAGCCAGGTTACCGGCTGGCAGGTCGGCTTCAGCGCCGAGGTCGCCGAGGGTATCTCATCGCCCGGCGTTCAGGGCTCGCTGCCAGCCGAGCCTGCGCTGCAGCGTTTGCTGCAAGGCACCGGGCTGAGCTACCGCAAGATCGGTAACGGCAACGTGGTGCTTGAACGCCAGTCGGCCAGCAGTGTGATTGCCCTGCAGCAACTGACCGTCAGCGCCACCCGCAGCGCCCAGGATGTCAGCCAGGTACCGAGCACCGTCACTGTGCAGACCCGCGAGCAGCTGGATCGACAGAACGTCAACGATATCCAGCAATTGGTGCGTTACGAGCCGGGTGTTTCGGTTGGCGGCACCGGCCAGCGCAGCGGCCTCAACGGCTACAACATCCGCGGCATCGACGGTGAACGGATCCTGACCCAGATCGACGGAGTGTCGATCCCCGACAGTTTCTTCTACGGCCCCTACGCGCAGACCCAACGCAATTATGTCGACCCGGAAATCGTCAAGCGCGTGGAGATACTGCGTGGCCCGGCTTCGGTGCTGTACGGCAGCAACGCCATCGGTGGCGCGGTCAGCTACTTCACCCTCGACGCGGACGACATCATCAAACCGGGCAAGGACTTCGGCGCACGCTTGAAGACCGGCTACAGCTCGGCTGACGAAAGCTGGCTGACCTCGGCCACCATCGCCGGCCGTCAGGGCGATGTCGACGGCCTGCTGCACCTGAGCCAGCGTAACGGCCATGAGACCGAGTCCTATGGCGAGCACAACGGCACCGGCCTCGATCGCACCGCGGCCAACCCGGAAGACGTGCGCACCACCAACGTGCTGGCCAAGGCCGGCTGGAACTACGCCGACGATGCGCGGCTGGGTTTCACCTACGAAAACTACAAGGATGATCGCGACCAGAACATCCTCAGTGCCGTGGGCGGGCCGTTTATCCCAGGCGGTGGCGCGAGGAACATGTACCGCGCGCGCCAGGGCAACGACACAGTTACCCGCGAACGCTTTGGCATCAACCATGAATTCGGCCTCGACAGCCTGTTCGCCGACCGCGCCAAGTGGAGCCTGAACTACCAGATCGCCAAGACCGACCAGCGCACCGAAGAGCTGTATGTCGCCTCGGGCCGCCAGGTGGCGCGTGATCGCAAGACCACCTACAAGGACCGCCAGTGGGTATTCGACGGGCAGTTGGACAAGTCCTTCAGCATCGGCCAGACCGACCATCTGCTGACCTACGGCACCACCCTCAAGCACGAAGAAGTCACCGGTACGCGCAGCGGCAGCGGCACCTGCCTGAACGTCGGCGGCAGCTGCACGGCAGTAGGCCAAGCCAGCGATGGCCAAGTGCTGGTCAGCGACTTCCCCGACCCGACCGTCGACACCTACAGCCTGTTCGCCCAGGACGAAATCCGCTGGAACAGCTGGACCTTCCTGCCCGGCGCGCGCTACGACTACACCCGCATGCAGCCAGAGATGACCGACGCCTTCCTGCGTGGCATTCAGGGCACCGGCGTCGCTCCGACTGCAGTCGACGACTCGGACAAGAAGTGGCATCGCCTGTCGCCCAAGCTTGGCGTGACCTACGCCTTTGACGACAACTACACCTGGTACGGCCAGTACGCCGAAGGCTTCCGCACGCCGACGGCCAAGTCGATGTACGGGCGCTTCGACAACCCGATTGTGGGCTACCGGGTAGAGGGTAATCCGGACCTGGAGCCGGAAAAAAGCAAGAGCTATGAAACCGGCCTGCGCGGCAACTTTGCCGCAGGTAACTTCGATGTCGCGGTGTTCTACAACAAGTACCGGGATTTCATCAACGAAGACGCCGTGCAGTCGGCCAACCTCGGCACCACCTTCCAGGCCAGCAACATCAAGCACGCCACCATCAAGGGCGCCGAGTTCAAAGGCCGCTTGAACCTCGATCACTTTGGCGCACCGCAGGGCCTGTATGGCCAGACCTCGATTGCCTATGCCAACGGTCGCAACGATGACAATGGCCAGCCGATCAACAGCGTCAACCCGCTGACCGGCGTGTTTGGTCTCGGTTATGACCAGGCCGACTACGGCGCCCTGCTCAGCTGGACTTTGGTCAAACGCAAGACCCGCGTCGACGACAGCGCCTTCTTCGCTCCGGACGGCGCCAGCACCCAGTTCCGCAGCCCGGGCTACGGCGTGCTCGACTTGAGCGGTTTCTACAAAGTCACCGACGACGTCACCGTCAACGCCGGGCTGTACAACCTGACCAACAAGAAGTACTGGCAGTGGGATTCGGTGCGTGGCTACGACGGCCAGGGCGAAGCGGCGGTGACCCAGCCGGCCAACCTCGACCGCCTGACCATGCCCGGGCGCAATTTTGCCGTGAACGTCATCTGGGATATCTGACCTGCGCCGGCGCGATGCCCCGGCGAAACTGATATCTGGCGGGCGCCGCGTTCCCTGTAGGAGCGGCCTTGTGTCGCGAAAGGGTCGCGTAGCGGCCCCGGCATTCTGTGGTGCTGCGCAGATCCTGGGCCCGCTACGCGCGCCTTTCGCGACACAAGGCCGCTCCTACATGGACCTGCGCTGCCAGGACTATTGAGCATGAATTTTTACTGTGTTCAGCCCGCTTGTTCGTCTCGTAACTAGACCGCCCTTTTTCCAAGGATCCACCATGAACAACGCCGCCAACGCCGAGCGCCCGCTGCTGCGCTCGCAACGCCTGAATCAAGCGACCAACGCCCCACACACCGAGCTCGACGCACTGGTCAAAGCCCACGCGCCGTTTGCCAACCGTGACAACTTTGCCCGCTTCGTGGTCGCCCAGTACCTGTTTCAGTCCGAGCTGCAGGCGCTGTACAACGACCCACAACTGATCGCTATCGTGCCCGACCTGGCCGCACGCTGCCGCGCCGATCAGGCTCGCCTGGACCTGGCCGATCTCGATACCGCAGTGCCGGCGCCCGTGGCTGGCGCGTTGCAGGCGCCGAGCCTGGGCGAGGCACTGGGCTGGATCTTCGTCTCCGAAGGCTCCAAACTGGGCGCCGCTTTTTTGATCAAGCGTGCAGTGGCACTGGAGCTGTCCGACAGCTTTGGCGCACGTCACCTGGGTGAGCCGGCCGGTGGCCGTGCCGAAGGCTGGAAACAGTTCACGCGCATCCTCGACGGCCTGGAGCTGTCGGCTGAAGAAGACGCAGCCGCCGAGCGTGCTGCAGTCGCCGCCTTCGAGCGCTTCACCGAGTTGCTCAAGCATGCCTACGCGGCAGAAGTCGCGCCGGCCTGATACGCTTTACCCGGTCACCGCGGTGGTGGCCGGCCGTTTTTGCAGTGAGACCATGACCCAACTTGCCCGCTCGAAACTGACCCGCCTGCTGTACGCGATCCTGGCTTATGTGAGCCTGGGGATCGGCTTGGTGGCGATTGTCATTCCGGGCCTGCCGACCACCGAGTTCATTCTGCTTGCAGCCTGGGCCGCGACGCGCAGCTCGCCGCGCCTGAGCGCCTGGCTGGAGAACCATCGGCTGTTCGGGCCGATCCTGCACAACTGGCGCAACGGCCGGGTGATCCAGCGCCGGACGAAAATCAGCGCCACCGTGAGCATGCTGATATGCGCCTGCCTGATGCTGACCTTTCTCGAGCACCGTTGGCCGGTGTTTCTGGCCATCGCCGGCATGAGCCTGGGCAACCTGTGGATCTGGTCACGCCCGGAGCGCGTTCAGCCCGCAGCCTCCAACTGCAACGCCGGCTGAGCTAGAGCGTCAACAACCCCGCGTACAGCGCATACGCGGCCACGCCTGCACCTGCCAGCACCGCAGCGAAAATCAGCTTTTCCCAGCCGGTGAAGAGCGCCTGGCCCTGCTCGTGCTTGGCCCTTGCAAACAGAATCACCCCTGGCGCATACAGCAACGCCGACAGCAGCAGGTACTTGAGCCCGCCGGCGTACAACAGCCAGATCGCGTAGACCAGCGCCAGGCCGGCCACCGTCAGGTCCTTGCGGCGCAGCCCGGCTTGCTCGGCATAGCCTTCACCGCGCAGCGCCAGCAGCACCGCATAGGCCGCCGACCACAAGTACGGCACCAGAATCATCGACGACGCCAGATAGATCAGGCTGGTGTAGGTGCCTGCCGAAAACAGCGTGATCAGCAAAAAGCCCTGGATCATGCAGTTGGTCAGCCACAGCGCGTTGGCCGGCACGTGATTGGCGTTCTCGACGGCGAGAAAACGCGGCATGGTCTTGTCCTTGGCCGTGGCGTAGAGGATCTCTGCACACAACAGTGCCCACGACAGCAGCGCGCCCAGCAGTGACACCGCCAGGCCAAGGCTGATCAGCAGCGCGCCCCATGGGCCGACGATATGCTCCAGCACCGCTGCGAGCGACGGGTTCTGCAACCCCGCCAGCTCCGGCTGGGTCATCACCCCAAGCGAAAGCACGTTGACCAGCACCAGCAAGGCGAGCACGCCGAGAAAGCCGATCACGGTCGCCTTGCCCACGTCTGAACGGCGCTGGGCCCGCGCCGAGTACACGCTCGCGCCCTCGATGCCGATAAACACGAACACGGTCACCAGCATCATGTTGCGGACCTGCTCCATTACGCTGCCGAACTGCGGGTTGCTCGCGCCCCAGAAGTCGCGGGTGAAGACTTCGGCACGAAACGCCACGGCGGCAATCATGATGAAAATCAGCAGTGGCACTACCTTGGCCACGGTAGTGATCAGGTTGATGAACGCGGCTTCCTTGATCCCACGCAGCACCACAAAGTGCACGCACCAGAGCAACACCGAGGCGCAGCCGATCGCCACCGGCGTATTGCCCTCGCCGAACATCGGGAAATAAAACCCCAGGGTGCTGAACAGCAGTACGAAGTAGCCGACGTTGCCCAGCCAGGCGCTGATCCAGTAGCCCCACGCCGAAGAGAAACCCATGTAGTCGCCAAAGCCGGCCTTGGCGTAGGCATACACCCCCGAGTCGAGTTCGGGTTTGCGGTTGGCCAGGGTCTGGAACACGAACGCCAGCGCCAGCATGCCTACGGCGGTGATGCCCCAGCCGATCAACACAGCGCCGGCGTCGGCGCGGGCGGCCATGTTCTGCGGCAGCGAAAAGATTCCGCCACCAATCATCGAACCCACTACCAGCGCAATCAAAGCACCGAGTCGCAGTTTATTTCCAGGCTCGCTCATTGGGCGCCCACCGTTGGTTGATGTCATCTGCACGCAAAACTTTTGAGCCCATATAAATAGCGCTGTATATGCGCTGTCACCCTTAAACGCTATAGCACTAATAGCAACACTGTCTATAGGCGATCCTGTGGGCCAGTGGGAGGCTGCCGGGCAACTATAGCCTCTGCAGTAATAATTTTAATTTACGCTGAAAATTTGCCTATCCAGTAAAAGCGGCTAGTTTGAAACATCGCAGGCAGAACAGAGTGTTTACTCTAGCTAGACATGGAGTTGCCGGTGCAAAGGCCTGCAGCAGAGCGGTCGGCACACTCCAGGAGACACGTCTGGCCCAGGCCTTACGTTGCCATGAACTGATCTACATCAGCGAATGCCGGCGGCGTCAGGTTTACCATGACGTCAACTTTCTCCTGGTACGGAGTCGTTAAATGTCTGATTCTCCCGAAAAACTTAAACTCGGCGCACTGGTCGCACTTGTGGTCGGCTCGATGATTGGTGGCGGGATATTTTCCCTGCCGCAAAACATGGCCGCCAGTGCCGGTGTTGGCGCGGTATTGATTGGCTGGGCAATTACCGCAGTAGGCATGTTGACCCTGGCGTTCGTATTCCAGACCCTGGCCAATCGCAAGCCCGATCTGGACGGTGGCGTGTATGCCTACGCCAAGGCTGGATTTGGTGACTACATGGGCTTTTCTTCAGCCTGGGGTTACTGGATCAGTGCCTGGCTGGGCAACGTCGGTTACTTCGTGCTGTTGTTCAGCACGCTCGGTTATTTCTTCCCGGTATTTGGCGAAGGCAACACGCCGGCGGCGGTGATCGGCGCCTCGATCCTGCTCTGGGCCGTGCATTTTCTGGTGCTGCGCGGGATCAAGGAAGCCGCCTTCATCAACCTGGTGACGACCATCGCCAAGGTGGTGCCGCTGGCCTTGTTCGCGCTGATCTGCCTGTTCGCGTTCAAGCTCGACGTGATCACCGCCGACATCTGGGCGGTCGGCTCGCCGGACCTGGGCAGCGTGATGAACCAGGTGCGCAACATGATGCTGGTCACCGTGTGGGTGTTCATCGGCATCGAGGGCGCGAGTATCTTCTCCTCCCGCGCAGAAAAACGCGCCGACGTCGGCAAGGCCACGGTAATCGGCTTTATCACCGTGCTGCTGTTCCTGGTGCTGATCAACGTGCTGTCGATGGGCGTGATGACCCAACCGGAACTGGCCAAGCTGCAGAACCCGTCGATGGCGGCAGTGCTTGAGCATGTGGTCGGCCACTGGGGCGCGGTGCTGATCAGCGTCGGCCTGATCATCTCGCTGCTAGGGGCGTTGCTGTCGTGGGTGCTGCTGTGCGCCGAGATCATGTTCGCGGCGGCCAAGGACCACACCATGCCGGAGTTCCTGCGCCGCGAAAACGCCAACCATGTCCCGACCAACGCCCTTTGGCTGACAAACGCGATGGTGCAGGTGTTCCTGATCATCACCCTGTTCTCGGCCAGCACCTACCTGTCGCTGATCTACCTCGCCACCTCGATGATCCTGGTGCCCTACCTGTGGTCGGCGGCCTACGGCTTTCTCATGGCGCTGCGCGGCGAAACCTACGAACAAGCACCCGGTGAGCGGCGCAAGGACCTGCTGATCGGCGCCATCGCCCTGCTCTACGCGATCTGGCTGCTGTATGCCGGCGGCATGAAGTACCTGCTGCTGTCGGCGCTGCTGTATGCGCCTGGGGCGATCCTGTTCGCCAAGGCCAAGCGTGAACTGGGGCAACCGATCTTCACCAGCATGGAGAAGCTGATCTTCGCCGCAGTAGTCGTCGGCGCGCTGGTGGCGGCCTACGGCCTGTATGACGGTTTCCTGACCCTTTAATCACCGAATCTGCATCATGGAGGCAATCACCATGTCCACCGAAAACCTCAAGTACGGCGTCCATTCCGAAGCCGGCAAACTGCGCAAAGTGATGGTCTGCTCCCCAGGCCTGGCACACCAGCGGCTGACCCCAAGCAACTGCGACGACCTGCTGTTCGACGATGTGATCTGGGTCAACCAGGCCAAGCGCGACCACTTCGACTTCGTTACCAAGATGCGCGAGCGCGGCATCGAAGTGCTGGAAATGCACAACCTGCTGACCGAGACCGTGCAGATCCCTGAAGCTCTGAAGTGGATCCTCGACCGCAAGATCACCGCCGACACCGTCGGTCTGGGCCTGACCAACGAAGTGCGCAGCTGGCTCGAAGGCATGGAGCCGCGCCGTCTGGCTGAGTTTCTGATTGGCGGCGTGGCCGGCGAAGACCTGCCTGAAAGCGAAGGCGCCAGCGTGATCAAGATGTACCGCGACTACCTCGGTCACTCCAGCTTCCTCCTCGACCCGCTGCCCAACACCCAGTTCACCCGCGACACCACCTGCTGGATCTACGGCGGCGTCACGCTGAACCCGATGTACTGGCCAGCGCGCCGTCAGGAAACCCTGCTGACCACCGCCATCTACAAGTTCCACCCACAGTTCACCAACGCCGAGTTCGAAATCTGGTACGGCGACCCTGACCAGGACCACGGCAAGGCCACCCTGGAAGGCGGCGACGTGATGCCGATCGGCAATGGCGTGGTCTTGATCGGCATGGGTGAGCGCACTTCGCGCCAGGCCATCGGCCAACTGGCGCAGTCGCTGTTCGCCAAGGGCGCGGTAGAAAAAGTAGTGGTCGCCGGCCTGCCCAAATCGCGCGCGGCGATGCACCTGGACACCGTGTTCAGCTTCTGCGACCGCGACCTGGTCACGGTCTTCCCGGAAGTAGTCAAAGAGATCGTGCCGTTCGTGATCCGTCAGGACAGCAGCAAGCCGTATGGCCTGGACGTGCGCCGCGAGCACAAGAGCTTCATCGAAGTGGTCGCCGAGTCGCTCAACCTGAAAGAGCTGCGCGTGGTGGAAACCGGCGGCAACGCCTTTGCCGCCGAGCGCGAGCAGTGGGATGACGGCAATAACGTGGTCGCGCTCGAGCCTGGCGTGGTCATCGGCTACGACCGCAATACCTATACCAATACCCTGCTGCGCAAGGCCGGGGTCGAGGTCATCACCATCAGTGCCGGCGAACTCGGCCGTGGCCGTGGCGGCGGCCACTGCATGACCTGCCCGATCATCCGCGACCCTATCGATTACTGAAATAGCCAGCACCCCGGCCGCGCTCACCAGGCGCCGGCCGGGTACCTCACCGAATCCAAGGAGAACTGTCATGGCGTTCAACATCCACAACCGCAACCTGCTCAGCCTGGAACATCACACCACGCGCGAGCTGCGCTACCTGCTCGACCTGTCCCGCGACCTCAAGCGCGCCAAGTACACCGGCACCGAGCAGCAGCACCTGAAGGGCAACAACATTGCCCTGATCTTCGAAAAGACCTCGACCCGCACCCGCTGCGCGTTCGAAGTGGCCGCCTACGACCAAGGCGCCAACGTCACCTACATCGACCCCAATTCGTCGCAGATCGGTCACAAGGAAAGCATGAAGGACACCGCACGGGTGCTCGGGCGCATGTACGACGCCATCGAGTACCGCGGCTTCAAGCAGGAGATCGTCGAAGAGCTGGCCAAGTTTGCCGGGGTACCGGTGTTCAACGGCCTGACCGATGAATACCACCCTACCCAGATGATCGCCGACGTGCTGACCATGCGCGAAAACAGCGACAAGCCGATCCACGACATCAGCTACGCCTACCTGGGCGACGCCCGCAACAACATGGGCAACTCGCTGCTGCTGATCGGCGCCAAACTCGGCATGGACGTGCGCATTGCCGCGCCCAAGGCGCTGTGGCCGCATGATGATCTGGTCGAACGCTGCCACAAATACGCCGAAGAAAGTGGCGCGCGCATCACCCTCACCGAAGACCCGAAAGCGGCGGTCAAAGGCGTCGATTTCGTCCATACCGACGTCTGGGTATCGATGGGCGAGCCAGTCGAAGCCTGGGGCGAACGCATTCAGCAACTGCTGCCTTATCAGGTCAACGCCGAGCTGATGAAGGCCACCGGCAACCCGCGGGCCAAGTTCATGCACTGCCTGCCGGCGTTCCACAACTCCGACACCAAGGTCGGCAAGCAGATCGCCGAGCAGTACCCGCACCTGGCCAACGGTATCGAAGTGACCGACGACGTGTTCGAGTCGCCGGCCTGCATTGCCTTTGAGCAGGCGGAAAACCGCATGCACACGATCAAGGCGATCCTGGTCTCGACCCTGGCTGATCTCTGACCGACCCGCTGGGCTGGCGTGGCCGCTGCGGGGTGAATTGCTGCTTGTCAGCACGTTCACCCGCAGCGGCCACGCCGTCTGCTCCTCTCTGCCAAAGGACACTTCACCATGCGTATCGTTGTTGCACTGGGCGGCAACGCCCTGCTCCGCCGAGGCGAGCCTCTCACCGCTGACAATCAGCGAAGCAACATCCGCACCGCCACCGAACAGATCGCCAAGATCCACCCCGGCAATGAACTGGTCATCGCCCACGGCAACGGCCCGCAGGTCGGTTTGCTGTCGCTGCAGGCCCAGGCCTACAAGCCGGACGAAGCCTACCCGCTGGACGTGCTTGGCGCTGAAACCGAAGGCATGATCGGCTACATGATCGAACAGGAGCTGGGCAACCTGCTCGACTTCGAAGTGCCGTTCGCCACCCTGCTCACCCAGGTCGAAGTCGACGCCAACGACCCCGCCTTCAAGGACCCGACCAAGTTCATCGGCCCGGTCTACAGCAAGGAGGACGCCGAGCGTCTGGCCAAGGACAAGGGCTGGGTGGTCAAGCCTGACGGCGACAAATACCGCCGGGTAGTCGCCAGCCCGAAACCCAAGCGCATCTTCGAAATCCGTCCGATCAAATGGTTGCTGGAAAAACGCAGCATCGTGATCTGTGCCGGGGGCGGCGGCATCCCCACCATGTACGATGAAAACCGCAAGCTCAAAGGCATCGAAGCGGTGATCGACAAGGACCTGTGTTCGGCCCTGCTGGCTGAACAGCTGGACGCTGATCTGCTGGTCATCGCCACCGACGTCAATGCCGCGTATGTCGACTTCAACAAGCCCACGCAGAAGGCGATTGCCCAGGCTCACCCGGATGAACTGGAGCGGCTTGGCTTTGCCGCAGGCTCGATGGGACCCAAGGTGCAGGCTGCCTGCGACTTCGCCCGCAACACCGGCAAGGTCGCGGTGATTGGCTCGCTGGCCGACATCGAAGAGATCGTCAAAGGCACCGCCGGCACTCGGGTATCCACCGCCAAGCCTGGAATAAGCTACCGTTGATTGCAGTTGGCGGGTGCCGGTCGCCCGCCGTTTTCACACCTTTGCGAGGAGCTATCATGGCCAAGTTCGAGCCAGGTCACGTGCATATCGAGCGCATGGCGCTGCACAACCAGGATCACAGCTACGACCTCAACATCAACTACGAAGTGGCCACGGACCCCAAGGACGGCGCCGGCATCCAGTTTCGTATGCACGGCAGCATCGAAGGCAAGCCGGTCGATGAGACGTTCTTTCTGGCCAAGGACCAGGTCCTGCCGAGCTTTCTCAGCATCGCCACGCGCAAGGCCCAGAGCTACATGCCGCAGCCGAAAAAATTCGAAAGCATGGGCTCGTCGCACAAAATCTATGACCTGATGTTTGAAGACATCCGCCAGAAGCTCGCGGTCAAATCCGGCGACTGCGTCAAGCCTGAGCATCTGGAATAGCCTCTACGGCGACAGTACCGCCGGCAGTTTTGTTGATGCACAAGGCTTGAAGCCTGAGGCGGGCGCGGCATACTGAGCGCCTCTGCGGCCACAGCCTTGTACGCTCCCCATGCGCATTCATGTCAGCTTCATCGACCGCGTCGGCATCACCCAGGAAGTCCTGGCCCTGCTCGGTGCCCGCCATCTCAACCTGGACGCCGTGGAGATGGTCCCGCCCAACGTCTACATCGACGCCCCGACCCTCAGCCCGGCGGTGCTCGAAGAACTGCACGATGCCCTGCTGGAAGTGCACGGCGTGCAATCGGTGGAAGTGGTCGACATCCTCCCCGGCCAGCGCCGCCACCTGCAGCTGGATGCCTTGCTGGCAGCCATGAGCGACCCGGTGCTGGCCGTCGACAGCGCCGGCAAGGTGTTGCTGGCCAACCCGGCGCTGATCGCCCTGTGCGGGCGCGAGTCGGCCGGGCGTTCGGTTGGCGAGCTGTTCAAGGACCCGGCCCTGCTGCAGGCGCTGCTGGACAACAACTTCCACCTGCCGATGCGCGAGATGCAGTTCGACGGCCACAGCCTGCTCCTGGATGCCACGCCGATCACCCATGCCGGCGGCCTGCTGACGCTGTACCCGCCCAAGCGTATGGGGGAGCGCTTGTCGGCGCTGCACCATGATCACGCCGAAGGCTTCGATGCGCTGCTCGGCGACTCGCCAGCCATTCGCACCCTCAAGGCCCGTGCCCTGCGTGTGGCGGCGCTGGATGCGCCGTTACTGGTGCATGGCGAAACCGGCACCGGCAAGGAGCTGGTGGCCCGCGCCAGCCATGCCCTGAGCAGCCGTCAGGGCGCGCCGTTTCTGGCTCTCAACTGCGCCGCGCTGCCCGAGAGCCTGGCCGAGAGCGAACTGTTCGGCTATGCCCCGGGCGCGTTTACCGGCGCGCAGCGCGGCGGCAAGCCGGGGCTGATGGAGCTGGCCAACCAGGGTACGGTGTTTCTCGACGAAATCGGCGAAATGTCGCCGTACCTGCAGGCCAAGCTGCTGCGTTTTCTCAACGACGGCAGCTTTCGCCGGGTCGGTGGCGATCGCGAGGTCAAGGTCGATGTACGCATCATCAGCGCCACCCACCGTGACCTCGAGCACATGGTCAGCGAGGGCAGCTTTCGCGAGGACCTGTTCTACCGCCTCAACGTGCTCAACCTGCAAGTGCCGCCGCTGCGCGAGCGCGGCCAGGACATTCTGCTGCTGGCGCACTACTTCATGCAGCAGGCCTGCACACAGATCCAGCGCCCGACCTGCCAGCTCGCCCCAGGCACCCATGCAGCGTTGCTGGCCAACCCGTGGCCGGGCAACGTGCGCCAATTGCAGAACGTGATCTTCCGCGCTGCGGCCATCTGCGACAGCGACCTGGTCGACATTGGCGACCTGGACATCGCCGGCACCGCGGTGCGCCGAGGCCAGGACACCGAGGTGGCCAGCCTTGAGCAGGCAGTTGGCGATTTCGAGCGTGAGCTGCTGCAGCGCCTGTACCCCAGCTATCCCTCGACCCGGCAGCTGGCGGCACGGCTGAATACCTCACATACTGCGATTGCTCAGCGCCTGCGCAAGTACGGGATTCCTGCCAAACCCTGAGGCTTGACCACTGGTCGCGTTGACCGTGCATGCACTCCAACTCCCGCGGATGAGCTCCTTCCAATAACAGGAGCCTTTCATCTCAACAGGAGTACCGACCATGCGCGATTACCCTACGCCACCGTTTCCGGCACAACCGCAGGACGTACCCGGCGAGCAGCAGAAGATGCAACCGCTCCCCGATTGCGGCGAACACAGCTACAAAGGCAATGGCCGCCTGCAGGGCAAGATTGCCCTGATCACTGGCGGCGACAGCGGCATCGGCCGCGCCGTGGCGATTGCCTATGCCCGTGAAGGCGCCGACGTTGCCATCGCTTATCTGAATGAACACGAAGACGCCCAGGAAACTGCCCGTTGGGTCGAACAGGCTGGCCGCCAGTGCCTGCTGCTGCCAGGCGATCTGGCGCACAAGGCGGTGTGCTACGAAATTGTCGACAAGACGGTGGAGAAGTTTGGCCGCATCGACATCCTGATCAACAATGCCGCGTTCCAGATGTCCCACGAAAACCTCGAAGACATCACCGATGACGAGTGGGTGATGACCTTCGATGTGAACATCACTGCCATGTTCCGCATCTGCCAGAGAGCGCTGCCGTCGATGGCCAAGGGCAGTTCGATCATCAACACCAGCTCGATCAACTCCGATTCGCCCAAGCCGACACTGCTGCCGTACGCGACGACCAAAGGTGCGATCGCCAACTTCACCGCCGGGTTGGCGCAGATGCTTGGAAGCAAGGGCATTCGCGTCAACAGCGTCGCACCTGGCCCGATCTGGACACCATTGATCCCGGCGACCATGCCGGTCGAAGAGGTCAGCGAATTCGGTACGCAAACGCCGATGGGCCGCCCTGGCCAGCCGGTCGAAGTCGCCCCGATCTACGTGCTGCTGGGCTCGGATGAGGCCAGCTACATTTCCGGTTCGAGCTATGGCGTGACCGGCGGTAAGCCCATCCTGTAAACCCTGCAAAAAAAGCGGCGCGCATCCCGAGAGATGCGCGCCGCTTTTTCATTTTTACTTGCGCTGCTGGTCTTTCTGACGTGCAGTTTTCTGCGCGGTCGAATCATGCTCGGTGCCCGTCGAGCCGTCTGGCCGGAGTGCATCGTTGTCGCGCTCGGCTTCTCCGGCGGACTTGCTCGGTGTTTGTTGCTGGTGTTGTTTATCGGCGGGGTTGTGCATACATTTTTCTCCTAGCCTTTGCTGTAGTCGGGCGATACCGCAGAACCGCGTCATCTACCTATTGGGAGAAAAACGGTTAGAGATCGTGCCCTATTTTTATCAAAACAAGACGAATGGTCAGGCAATGAAAGTTCAAAAATTGAATTCAACTAACGCTACCGTAATCTTTAGCGCGCCGATTACTCGGTGCCGTTATGAGTGCGCCAACCTAACCAAACTGTAATGGCCCACTCACCCTCGCGTTAACTTCGCCTGGTTAACCTGCATGCGAGAGAAACCGCCGTTCCCGGCAGGTTGACGATAGCGAGGTTAATTATGAAATTGCTGAAGTGCATGGCCATGGCCAGCCTGCTGATTGGAATGACCGGCACCGCATATGCTGAAGGCGGGCATGAGCGCGCCAAGCAATTCAATAAGGATTTTCGGACTGAACAGGCACGACTTTGGGATAGCAAGTCGTTGCAGCAGGATGACAAACAAAAAGTTGCGCAACAGCAGAAACAGCCACGCACTGAAAGTAAGTAAGTTGTCATACCAATAACGGGGCCGCGCAGCGGCCCCGCTCTATTCAATCTTCAATAAAAAAACCCACAATCTGCATTGTGGGTTTTTTGTTGGGCAACTACTTCAAGCCTGCTCTACCTCATCATCACGCCGATGCACCCAGTGATACAGCGCCGGCAACACCAGCAGCGTCAACGCCGTAGACGACAGAATCCCGCCAATCACCACGGTCGCCAGCGGCCGTTGCACCTCAGCGCCGGTGCCGGTGGCCAAGGCCATCGGGATGAAGCCGAGCGACGCCACCAGTGCCGTCATCAACACCGGCCGCAGCCGGGTCAGCGCACCTTCATCCACGGCCAGCCTGACACTGCGACCCTCCTCACGCAGCCCACGGATGAACGCGATCATCACCAGCCCGTTGAGCACCGCGACCCCGGACAAGGCAATAAAGCCGACCCCAGCCGAAATCGACAGCGGGATATCACGCAGCCACAGCGCCACCACCCCGCCGGTCAGGGCAAAGGGAATCCCGGTGAACACCAGCAAGCCGTCCTTGAGGTTGTTGAACATCAGGAACAGCAAGGTCATGACCAACAGCAAGGCCACCGGCACCACGATCTGCAAGCGCTTGGCCGCCGACTGCAACTGCTCGAACTGGCCGCCCCAGCTGGTCCAGTAACCTGCCGGGATGGCGACCGTGCTGGCCAGGGTCTCGCTGGCCTGCGCGACGAACGAGCCAAGGTCACGCCCGCGCACGTTGGCGCTGACCACCACCAGGCGCTTGCCGTTCTCGCGGCTGATCTGGTTGGGCCCCAACTGCAGGTCCAGGCTGGCCACCTGCGACAGGGCGATGAAGCCAATCTGCTGGGCCCCGCTGGCGGCGCTTGCCGGCACCGGAATCAACAGGCTGGACAGCCCGGCAACGTCGGTGCGCAAGGTCTCCGAGAGACGCACCACCATGTCGAAACGGCGGTCGCCTTCATACAAGGTGCCAGCCTCACGGCCACCTACCGCGATGGCGATGGCGTCCTGCACAGCGTCCATGCTCAGGCCATAACGTGCGGCCTTGTCGCGGTCGATATTGATGGTCAGTACCGGCAAGCCGGTGGTCTGTTCGACCTTGACCTCGGACGCACCTGGCACGCCCTGCAACGCCGTGGCGATCTTGGCCGCAGTGCGGTTGAGCACATCCATGTCATCGCCGAAAACCTTGACCGCAACATCACTGCGCACACCGGAGATCAGCTCGTTGAAACGCAACTGAATCGGCTGCGACAGCTCATAGTTGCTGCCCGGCACGCTGGCGGCTGCCTTCTGCACCTGGGCGATCAATGCCTCCCGCGACAGGCTTGGGTCGGGCCACTGGCTCTGCGGCTTGAGCATGATGTAGGCATCGGAGATGTTCGGCGGCATCGGGTCGGAGGCGATCTCGGCGGTGCCGGTTCGGGCAAATATCCGTTCCACCTCTGGGACCTGCTCGATGATGGCTTTTTCCAGACGCTGCTGCATGTCGACCGACTGGGTCAGGCTGGTGCCCGGCACACGCAACGCCTGCAAGGCCAGATCGCCCTCGCTCAGGCTGGGGATGAACTCGCTGCCCATGCGCGTCGCCAGCACGCCGCTGAGCAGTACCACGATGAACGCCCCGGCGAAGGCAAACCGGCGATGCTCCAGCACCCAGCGCAGCACCGGCTGGTAGCCCTGGCGCGCGGTGCGCATGACCACGCCTTCCTCTTCCTTGACCTTGCCGGTGACGAACATGGCAATCGCGGCAGGCACGAACGTCACCGACAGGATCATCGCGCCGAGCAGCGCCAGCACCACGGTGAACGCCATCGGGTGGAACATCTTGCCCTCGACCCCGGTGAGGGCAAAGATCGGCAGGTACACCACCATGATGATCAACTGACCGAAGATCAACGGCCGGCGCGCCTCGCGGGCCGCCGCGAACACCTCATGGAAACGCTCGGTCTTGCTCAGCATGCGCCCGTGCTTGTGCTGGGCATGGGCCAGACGTCGGATGGCGTTTTCCACGATCACCACCGCGCCGTCGACAATGATGCCGAAGTCCAGCGCGCCCAGGCTCATCAGGTTGGCGCTGACCTTGTTGTTGAACATGCCGGTGAAGGTGAACAGCATCGACAGCGGGATCACCATCGCCGTGATCAACGCCGCGCGGATATTGCCGAGGAACAGGAACAGAATCACGATGACCAGGATCGCCCCTTCGATCAGGTTCTTCTTGACCGTGGCAATGGCTTTTTCGACCAGATTGGTGCGGTCATAGACGGTGACTGCCACCACGCCCTTGGGCAGCGTGCGGTTGATCTCGGCGAGCTTGCTGGCAACAGCTTGCGACACGCTGCGGCTGTTCTCGTTGATCAGCATGAACACGGTGCCGAGCACCACCTCACGGCCGTTCTCGGTGGCAGCGCCGGAGCGCAGTTCCTTGCCGATGCTGACTTCGGCGACATTGCTGACGCGGATCGGCGCGCCGCCCACGCTGCTGATGACGATATTAGCGATGTCATCGACAGTGCCCACCTGGCCAGGTGCGCGGATCAGCAATTGCTCGCCACTGCGCTCGATGTAGCCGGCGCCAACGTTGCCATTGTTGCTTTCCAGGGCAGTCAGCAAATCATTCAAGGTCAGCTTGTAGGCAGCCAGGCGCTTGGGATCGGGCGCAATCTGGTACTGCTTGGCGTAGCCGCCAATGGTGTTGATTTCGGCAACCCCGGGCACGTTGCGCAACTGCGGCTTGATGATCCAGTCCTGGATCACCCGCAGGTCGGTCGGGGTGTAGGGCGTACCGTCTTCCTTCAACGCGCCAGGCTCGGTCTCGACGGTCCACAGGAAAATCTCGCCGAGCCCGGTCGATACCGGGCCCATGATCGCCTCGACGCCTTGCGGCAATTGCGCCTTGGCCACCTGCAGACGCTCGTTGACCAGCTGCCGGGCGAAGAAGATGTCGGTGCCGTCCTTGAAAATCACCGTGACCTGCGACAGGCCCGAGCGCGACAGCGAGCGGGTCTGCAGCAGCCCCGGCAGGCCGGCCATGGCCGTTTCCACGGCAAAGGTGATGCGCTGCTCGGTTTCCAGCGGTGAATAGCCTGGTGCGGCGGTGTTGATCTGGACCTGGACGTTGGTGATGTCCGGGACCGCATCGATGGGCAGCTTCTGGTAGCTGTAGACCCCGACCGCAGCCATGATCAGCACCGAGATCATGACCACGATACGCTGCTCGATGGCGAATCTGATAAGACGTTCAAACATGGGCAATCTTCCTTTCGCGGCGCATCAGTGGCTGTGCTCGGCAGTGGCCTTGCCCAGCTCCGACTTGAGCGTGAAACTGCCACTGGCAGCGACCTCGACACCGGCCTGCAGGCCCGTGGTGATTTCCACATAACCGCCGTCACGCCGACCAAGGCTGACCGGGTGCGCCTCGAAGCCGTCGACGCTGCGCACGAATACCGCAGGCTGTGCTTCGAGGGTTTGCACGGCCGACTCGGGCACGGCCACGGCGACCTGGGCCGACTGCGCCGTGACCGCGATATTCACGAACAGGCCCGGGCGCCAAGCCCCCTCGGGATTGGTCAGGGTGACGCGCACGGTCGCCGCGCGGTTCTGCTCACCGAGCAGGCTGCCGACATAGCCGACCTTGCCGTCGACTTCGGCATTCATGTCTGGCGAGGACACCTTGACCGCGCGGCCGGTGGTGACCTTGTTCAAGTCACTGGGCGGCACCGCAAACGTCGCCCAGACCTGGCTGAGGTCGGACAGGATGAACGCGTTGGTGGCCTCGCTGACCACTTCGCCGACGCTCAGGTGCTTCTCCACCACCACTGCATCGAACGGTGCTCGCAGTTCGTAGCGGTTGCCGCCGGCGGCCCCGATGGCAGAGCCGATTGCGGCGATTTTCTGGCGGGCATTGGCCTGGGCAATCTCAGCCTCTTGCAGGGCCTGGCGCGCCTGCAGGTAGTCCTGCTCGGCAGAAATCTTGTCCTGCCACAACTGTTGTTCGCGGGTGAAGGTCAGCCGGGCAAGCTCCAGTCGGCGCTGGGCGGCCTGCTGTTCGCTGCGCAGGTCGGAGATCTGCTGACTGGCGATCACCGCCAGCACCTGGCCCTTGCGCACCGCCTGGCCGAGATTGGCCTGCACGCTTTCGACCACGCCAGGCACCCGCGGCACCACGTGCGCGGTGCGGTCTTCGTCGAAGCGGATTTCACCCGGGAAGCTCACCACGGTGCCGAGCTGGCGTGGCCCTGCAGGGGCGAGGACGATGCCCGCAGCCTTGATCTGCTCGGCACTGAGGGTCAGCTTGCCCTCCTCTTCTCCATGGCCTGCTTCGGTGTGCTCGTCTTCAGCGCCTTCCTGGTGGTCGTGATCATCCTCACCTGAGTTTTTGGCTGGCGTCGCCTGCGTCTCGGCATGGCCATGATCGTCATCCTTGCCATGGGCATCGGCGTGCTGCTCGGTATTCGAGCTCCAGAGCAGGCTGCCCAGGCCGAGGGCGGCCACGGCGGCAACCGCGAGGGCGATCTTGCGTGTGTTGTTCATTGCTACTCCTGCTGATCGTGGGCAGTGGCGAGCTCAGCCGCCAGGTACCGAATAAAGCGTCTGGCCGCTCAACGCGCGGCAACGGCACCATCAAGGTCGCCGTAGATCCGTTCCACTTGCGCCCGGGCAGCACTGGCGGCGCCCAGCGAGTCGAGGTACTGGCCGCGTGCGGTGATCAAGGTGCGCTGGGCATCGAGCACTTCGATAAAGCCGAACTTGCCCATTTCGAAACCGCGCGTGGCGCTGTCGAGCGCCTGCTGGGCTGCCGGTAGGATGGTCTGCTCGTAGGTCTCGACCTCGTGCATTGCGCGGGTCCATTGCAGCAGCGCGGTCTGGGTTTCACTGCGCAGCCGCTGCTCGACCGCGTTGCGTTGGTCGCGCGCCTGATCGGCGCGGCGCGCCGCCGAGAGCACGTTGCCCTGGTTGCGATCGAACAGCGGCAAGGGCATCGACAGGCCGACCACGTTGACCCGCTCGCGCACGGTGCGGTCGTATTGGCTGCCGACACTGACGGTGAGGTTGGGCACGCGCAGGGCCTTTTCCGAGCCAAGCGCGGCATCGCTCTGGTCGATCACGGCAAGCGCGTGGCGCATCTCGGCGGTCTCCTCGAGCCGGGCCAGCAGGTCGACGGAGGATGGCGGCAAGCCAGGCGACAGGCTCGGCGCATCCAGCCGCTGAACATCGGCAGTGGCGCTGCCGCTGATCAGGGCCAGGTTCTGGTAAGCCATGGCCTGTTCGGTTTCAGCACGGCGCAACTGCAGGCGCGCTTCGGCCAGCTCGACCTGGGCGCGGGTCGCCTCGACCGGCGACGACTTGCCCGCCCGCACCCGGCCATCGACAACCTTCAGGCCGCGTTCGCCGAGCTGCTGCGACTGGCGCGCCAGATCGACCCCGACCTGCGCGCGCAGCGCGGCATGAAAGGTCTCTACAACATCGGCGCGCAGGCTGTTGACCTGACGCGCCAGCTCCAGCTGGGCGACGCTCTGGCCGTAGCTGGCAGCTTCGATGCGCGCACCACGCTTGCCACCCAGCTCCAGCGCCTGGCTGAGCGTGACCGTGGTCGTGCTGCTGTTGCGGTCAGTGTCTTCAACCTCGTAAGACAGCTCAGGGTTGGGCATGACCCCAGCCTGGTCACGCGCACCTTGAGCGATGCCGATTTCCTGGCGGGCAGCTGCCAACTGCGGGTTGGCCGCCATGGCCTGGGCCAGGGCCTGGGTCAAAGTCAGGCCCTGGGCCAGTGCCGGCGCGGGCAGGCCGGCGCCGATCAGCGCGCAGACAGCCAGCAGCCGGCACGCCCAGGCTGGCTTGCTGATCAAGGTGGAACGGTTGAACCGGGGCACGGTAAGGGTCCTCTGCACACATTTCACTGAAACCTGGCAAGCACCCTGCGGCCGCCGCCAAGCCCTGTTGAATCAAGTGCAGGCACGCTAATGAACGGCAGCTATCAGCGCGGTGGCGGCAACATTACAATTTTGCAAGGAAGTGAATGCGGCGTGACTTTCCAGCGCGTCCCGTTGACGTGGTCGGGCAACAGGCAAATGACCAAATTGTAATGATCGGATTACCCTGCCGTTATCTTCTGACTGCAACGATATATCCAGCGCAAATATCCCTGCGCCGCCGAGGCAGATTTCATAAAAACAACCTTTGGCACACTAATAAAAACTGCCGTATCAGGGGAGCTCTGGATGAATGTCAAACTAGCGCTGTGTGTAGCGGCAAGTTCCGCGTTATCGGCAACTTATGCAGTTTCGGCTAACGCTGCTGACCAAGCCGAAGGTTTTATCGAAGGCAGTAGCCTGACCGTCCTCAACCGCAATTTCTATTTCAATCGGGATGATCGCAGCGCGGCAGCGCCCACTTACAACAGCGGCAAGGGCAATACCAACGGCTACTCCGAGGCCTGGGCCCACGCGATCATCAGCCGTTTCAGTTCCGGGTTCACCCAAGGTACAGTCGGCTTCGGTATCGACGCCTTTGCCATGCTCGGGCTGAAACTCGACACCGGCGACGGGCGCAACGGCGGCCGCAGCTCCTTCGACATCCTGCCTGTCGCCAGCAATGGCGAGGCCCGCGATGAGTACAGCAAACTCGGCGCTGCGGCCAAGGTGCGCCTGTTCGACACCACGGTCAGAGTCGGTGATGTGTTCCCGTCGACGCCAGTGGTGGCTGCCGGCGATTCGCGGCTGCTGCCAGAGAGTTTTCGTGGCGTCACCGTCGAGAACACCAGCATCGATGGCCTGACCGTGCAAGGTGGCCGCCTGCATGCAATGAGCCAGCCGGTCTCCAGCGACCTCAATGACAGCTTCGTCACGTTCTACGGCGGCGCAGTGGACTCACCGTGGATCGGCTACGGCGGCGGTGATTATCAGGTCAACGACACCATCAGTGTCAGCGCCTATGCCAGTCAGTTGAAAGACGTGTGGAATCAGTACTACACCGGCATCAGCCTGAATTATCCGTTGAGCGATCAATTGGCGTTGATCGGCGGTGCCAATTACTACAAGGCTGTCGATCAAGGCAAACAGCGCCTGGGCGAATTCAACAACAACATCTGGAGCGCCAAAGTAGGCGTTCAATTTGGCGCGCATACGTTGGCCCTGTCACACCAGCGCAACAACGGCGACGACGATTTCGACTACCTGCGCCAGTCGGATTCGATCTTTGTCGACAACTCGATCCAGTACAGCGATTTCAACTCGCCGAAAGAGCGCTCATGGATGCTGCGCTACGACCTGGACATGGCCAGCTATGGGATCCCCGGGCTGTCGTTCATGACCCGTTATGCCCGTGGCAGCGGCGCGGACTACAGCAACGCCAACCGCTTCTACCTGCGTACTGACAGCAACGGCGACCCGCTCACCGAGCAGAAACGCTGGGAGCGCAACATCGAGGTCAAGTACGTGGTGCAGGCGGGCCCGGCCAAGGACTTGTCAGTGCGCATGCGCCAGGCCAACACCCGCGCTACCGCCTTTGAATCGGACCTGGATGAAGTTCGCCTGATCATCGAATACCCGTTGTCGATCCTGTAATACCGCAAGTTGTACCCATTCACCTTGAGTAGCCAAGCGCTCCTTTGGTAAAGGTGGATCTTTTGGCGCCCTGCTGGGCGCCTTTTTTTGGCCACGCTCCACCTGCAAATACCGGATGGACCCGTATCAAGGCTTACACCTGCCACATTCGGGCCGCTCTGCGGCCCCTTTCCAAACGCCACCGTATCGATTTCAACACACCGTATCGAATACGTTCCGCCATGCCGAAGCACCACATATGCAAGGGTTTGATACCTCTAAGCATTTCTACCCCACCCCGCCCGTATCGAAATCATTCCAATATCTGCCAACAATTAGCCCGAAATAAAGACAAGCCATTGAATTTATTCAATATTCTTCAATTGGCAACGTTATTGCTAACCAATCCTCAACCCAAGAGCGCGGACGACCGCGCCACCGCCCTGTTTCCTTGAGGAATCCCCATGAGCGAATTGCGTTTCACTGAAGATCACGAATGGCTGCGCAGCGAAGCCGACGGCAGCGTCACCGTAGGCATCACCGCCTTTGCCCAGAACGCCTTGGGGGACGTGGTGTACGTGCAACTGCCTGAGCTGCAGCACTACGAGCAAGGCGCAGAAGCCTCCACCGTGGAATCAGTGAAAGCCGCCAGTGGCGTGTACATGCCGCTGACCGGTGAAGTGCTCGAGGTCAATCAGCAACTGGCTGACAACCCTGAACTGGTCAACGAAGACCCGTTGGGCGCAGGCTGGTTTTTCCGCTTCCAGCCGGCCGATGCCGACGCCGTGGCTAAACTGCTTGACCAGGATGCCTACGACCGCCTGATCAAAGCCAACGCTGACGCTTGAGGACCGACCATGACCAGTAACCTCGGCACTGCCAACGAATTCATCGCCCGCCATATCGGTCCGCGCACCGCTGACGAGCAGAGCATGCTCGCCAAGTTGGGTTTTGACAGCCTCGACGCCATGAGCGCCGCGGTGATCCCCGACAGCATCAAGGGCACCAGTGTGCTCGGCAGCAGCGACGGCCAGAGTGAAGCCGAGGCGCTTGCCGCGCTGAAAGCCATCGCTGGCAAGAACCAGCTGTTCAAAAGCCTGATCGGCCAGGGCTACTACAACACCCACACGCCTGCCCCGATCCTGCGCAACCTGCTGGAAAACCCGGCCTGGTACACCGCCTACACGCCTTACCAGCCAGAGATCTCCCAAGGCCGCCTGGAAGCCCTGCTGAACTTCCAGACCATGATCAGTGACCTGACCGGACTGCCGATCGCCAACGCCTCGCTGCTCGACGAAGCCACCGCCGCCGCCGAAGCCATGACCTTCTGCAAGCGCCTGTCGAAAAACAAGGCCAGCCACAGCTTCTTCGCTTCGCAGCATTGCCACCCGCAGACCCTCGACGTGCTGCGCACCCGTGCCGAGCCGTTGGGCATCGAAGTGGTAATCGGTGACGAGCGCACACTGGATGACACCAGCCGCTTCTTCGGCGCGCTGCTGCAATACCCGGCCAGCAATGGCGATGTGTTCGACTACCGCGAACTGGTCCAGCGCCTGCACGCCGGCAACGCCCTGGTCGCGGTGGCCGCTGACCTGCTGGCGCTGACCTTGCTGACCCCACCCGGTGAATTCGAAGCCGACGTGGCCATCGGCAGCGCGCAGCGCTTCGGCGTGCCGCTGGGCTTCGGCGGCCCGCATGCGGCCTACTTCGCCACCCGCGATGCATTCAAACGCGATATGCCAGGCCGCCTGGTCGGCGTGTCGATCGACCGCTTCGGCAAGACCGCCCTGCGCCTGGCCATGCAGACCCGCGAGCAACATATCCGCCGCGAGAAGGCCACCAGCAACATCTGCACCGCGCAGGTCCTGCTGGCCAACATCGCCGGCATGTATGCCGTTTACCACGGCCCGGCTGGCCTCAAGCGCATCGCCGAGCGTACTCACGCGCTCACCGCAATTCTCGCCGCTGGCCTGCAGCAACTGGGCGTCACCCTGCAGACCCAGGCGTATTTCGACACGCTGACCCTGGCCACCGGCGCAACCACCGCCGCCCTGCACCAAAAGGCCCGCGAGCAGCGCATCAACCTGCGCCAGATCGACGCCGAGCAACTGGGCCTGTCGCTTGATGAAACCAGCACCCAGGCTGACGTCGAAGCACTCTGGCAGCTATTTGCCGGCGAGCAGTCGCTGCCTGACTTCGCCGCCCTGGCTGCGGCCGATGAGTCTCGCCTGCCAGCAGCGCTGCGTCGGCAGTCGGCGATCCTCGAACACCCGGTGTTCAACCGCTACCACAGCGAAACCGAGCTGATGCGCTACCTGCGCAAGCTGGCCGACAAGGACCTGGCGCTGGACCGCAGCATGATCCCGCTGGGCTCCTGCACCATGAAGCTCAACGCCGCTAGCGAAATGATCCCGGTAACCTGGGCCGAATTCGGCAACCTGCACCCGTTCGCCCCCGCCGAGCAAAGTCAGGGCTACCTGCAGATGACCAACGAGCTGGAGGCGATGCTCTGCGCTGCCACCGGCTATGACGCGGTGTCGCTGCAACCCAACGCCGGCTCCCAGGGCGAGTACGCCGGCTTGCTGGCGATCCGTGCCTACCACCGCAGCCGTGGTGACGCGCACCGCAATATCTGCCTGATCCCGTCGTCGGCACACGGCACCAACCCGGCTACCGCGCACATGGCGGGTATGCGGGTGGTAGTGACCGCCTGCGATGCACGCGGCAACGTCGACATCGCCGACCTGCGCGCCAAGGCCGTCGAGCACCGCGAGCAGCTGGCAGCGATCATGATCACCTACCCGTCCACCCATGGCGTGTTCGAGGAAGCCATCGGCGAAATCTGCGCGATCATCCATGACAACGGCGGCCAGGTGTACATCGACGGCGCCAACATGAACGCCATGGTCGGCCTGTGCGCGCCGGGCAAGTTCGGTGGCGACGTCTCGCACCTGAACCTGCACAAGACCTTCTGCATCCCCCACGGCGGTGGCGGCCCGGGCGTCGGCCCGATCGGCGTCAAGTCACACCTGGCGCCATTCCTGCCCGGCCACGCCGCGCTGGAAAACACCACCGGTGCGGTCTGCGCCGCGCCGTTCGGCAGCGCCAGCATCCTGCCGATCACCTGGATGTACATCCGCATGATGGGTGGCGCTGGCCTGACCCGCGCCTCGCAGATGGCCATCCTCAACGCCAACTACATCGCCCGCCGCCTGGAAGAGCACTATCCTGTGTTGTACACCGGCAGCAATGGCCTGGTGGCGCACGAGTGCATTCTTGACCTGCGCCCGCTCAAGGACAGCAGCGGCATCAGCGTCGATGACGTGGCCAAGCGCCTGATCGACTACGGCTTCCACGCCCCGACCATGTCGTTCCCGGTGGCCGGCACGTTGATGATCGAGCCGACCGAAAGTGAATCGCGGGAAGAACTGGACCGCTTCTGCGATGCCATGATCAAGATTCGCGAAGAGATCCGCGCCGTCGAAAACGGCTACCTGGACAAGGATGACAACCCGCTGAAGAACGCCCCTCACACCGCCGCCGAGCTGGTCGGTGAATGGGCCCACGGCTACAGCCGCGAGCAGGCGGTGTACCCGCTGCCAAGCCTGGTAGAAGCCAAGTACTGGCCACCAGTGGGTCGGGTCGACAACGTGTTTGGTGATCGCAACCTGATCTGCGCCTGCCCGTCGATCGAGAGCTATCAGGACGTCTGATAGCCGCCTCGCCCGCCTCCACTGGAGGCGGGCGCACCCGACAGCCAGGCCTGTTCCGAGGAGCAATCCATGTCCCTGAGCGTGTTCGACCTGTTCAAAATTGGCATCGGCCCCTCCAGCTCACACACGGTTGGGCCGATGCGCGCGGCCGCGCGCTTCGCCGAAGGCCTGCGCCGCGACGGCCTGCTGAGCCAGACGGCCAGCGTCAAGGCCGAGCTGTATGGCTCGCTCGGTGCCACCGGCAAGGGCCACGGCAGCGACAAGGCGGTGCTGCTCGGCCTTGAAGGCGCCCAGCCCGACAGCGTCGATACCGACAGCATCGCCCCGCGTCTGCAAGCTATTCGCAGCAGTGGCCGGCTGTGCCTGCTCGGTGAGCACGAAATCGCCTTTAACGAAAAGCAGCACCTGGCGATGATCCGCAAGCCGCTCGACTATCACCCCAACGGCATGATCTTTCGCGCCTTCGACGAGGCCGGTTTGCAGTTGCGCAGCCGCGAGTATTACTCGGTTGGCGGCGGCTTCGTGGTCGATGAAGAAGCGGCCGGGCACGACCGCATCGTCGAAGACCGCACCGTCCTGGCCTACCCGTTCACCACCGGCAATCAGTTGCTCGCCCATTGCAGCGCGCAGCAGCTTTCGTTCAGCCAGGTGATGCTGGCCAACGAAGCGGCCTGGCGACCGGAACAGGAAACCCGGGACGGCCTGCTGCGGATCTGGCAGGTCATGCAGGACTGCGTCACTGCCGGCTGCCAGCACGAAGGCATCCTGCCTGGAGGACTCAAGGTCAAACGCCGTGCGGCGGCGCTGTACCGTCAGCTCAGCCAGCACCCGGAAGCCAGCCTGCGCGATGCCTTGTCAGTGCTCGACTGGGTCAACCTGTATGCACTGGCGGTCAACGAAGAAAACGCCAACGGCGGGCGCGTGGTCACAGCGCCCACCAACGGTGCCGCCGGGATCATCCCGGCCGTGCTGCACTACTACATGCGCTTTGTGCCCGGTGCCAACGAGGACGGCGTGGTGCGGTTCCTGCTGACCGCCGCAGCGATCGGCATTCTGTACAAGGAAAACGCGTCGATTTCCGGCGCCGAAGTCGGCTGTCAGGGCGAGGTCGGCGTAGCCTGTTCGATGGCTGCCGGGGCGCTGTGCGAGGTCATGGGCGGCACTGCCCAGCAAGTCGAGAACGCCGCCGAAATCGGCATGGAGCACAACCTCGGGCTGACCTGCGACCCGATTGGCGGGCTGGTCCAGGTGCCGTGCATCGAGCGCAACGCGATGGGCTCGGTCAAGGCGATCAATGCCGTGCGCATGGCCTTGCGCGGCGATGGCCAGCACTTCGTCTCGCTCGACAAGGTGATCCGCACCATGCGCCAGACCGGCGCCGACATGAAAAGCAAATACAAGGAGACCGCCCGCGGCGGTCTGGCCGTCAACATCATCGAATGTTGATCTGAACCACTCTCAAGGAGTCACCGATGTCCGAAGTACAGCTGCACAAGACCCCGCTGCACGCGCTGCACCTGGAACTGGGCGCGCGCATGGTGCCGTTCGCCGGTTATGACATGCCGGTGCAGTACCCGCTCGGCGTGCTCAAGGAACACCAGCACACCCGCGCCCAGGCCGGTTTGTTCGACGTCTCGCACATGGGCCAGATCCGCCTCAGCGGCAGCGCTGCGGCGCAGGCGCTGGAAACCCTGGTACCGGTCGACATCATCGACCTACCAGTCGGCATGCAGCGTTATGCGATGTTCACCAACGACGCTGGCGGCATTCTGGATGACTTGATGGTGGCCAACCTGGGCAACGATGAGTTGCTGCTGGTAGTCAATGCTGCCTGCAAGGAGCAGGACCTGGCGCACCTGCGCCAACACCTCGAAGGCCAGTGCGAGATCCAGCCGCTGTTTACCGAGCGTGCGCTCCTGGCCCTGCAAGGCCCGGCCGCAGCAACGGTGCTGGCGCGCCTGGCGCCAGAGGTGGCGAGCATGACCTTCATGCAGTTCCGTGCAGTCAAGTTGCTCGGTCTGGACTGCTACGTCAGCCGCTCGGGTTACACCGGCGAAGATGGTTACGAGATTTCGGTACCGGCCGAAGGTGCAGAGCTGCTGGCCCGGCGCCTGCTGCAAGAGCCTGAAGTGCAGGCCATCGGCCTTGGCGCGCGTGACTCGCTGCGCCTGGAAGCCGGCCTGTGCCTGTATGGGCATGACATGGACAGCGCGACCACACCGATCGAGGCCAGCCTGCTCTGGGCCATATCCAAGGCACGCCGCGCCGACGGCGAACGTGCCGGTGGCTTCCCCGGTGCCGAGCAGATCTTCGCCCAGCAGCACCAGGGGGTGGCGCGTAGACGGGTCGGTTTGCTGCCGCAGGAACGAACTCCGGTGCGTGAGGGCGCCGAGATTGTCGATGCCTCAGGCAAGGTAGTCGGCAAGGTCTGCAGCGGCGGCTTCGGTCCGACCCTGGGAGCACCGCTCGCGATGGGCTACGTCGATCTCGCCCACACCGCACTCGACACTCCCCTGAGTGCGGTAGTGCGGGGTAAGAACGTGCCATTGAAAGTCAGCAAGATGCCTTTCGTTGCGCCACGTTACTACCGCGGCTAAGCCGGCCTGCTTATTCGATTTCGAACCTGTTCGATAACCTTTTGAAAATGGCGCCAGCCCAGGCGCCATGGTATCTGGAGCACTATTGAACAGTGCGCCTGAGATCCTCTTGGTGGGTGCTATGCGAGGGCTTGTCATGGTCGCAAAAGTTGGCGTACATTCAGCCCACTGTGTTTGCATGGGTCGCAATTGATCGTGACTTGGGCCAGTAGCCGCGGTCCGCTACAACCCGTTCGACGACGCTTGGTTTCCTGCACTACAGCGTAATTTTGCCGACTGCCTGCAACAGCAGTGCGCGGTTATCACCCTCTAGAAGATTCATGGGAAACAAGACAATGGCTCAGCGTCAGAACGGTACCGTCAAATGGTTCAACGATGAAAAAGGCTACGGCTTCATCACCCCGGAAAGCGGCGCGGACTTGTTCGTGCACTTTCGCGCCATCCAGGGCGACGGCTTCAAGACCTTGAAAGAAGGCCAGAAGGTCAGCTTCGTGGCAACTCAGGGGCAAAAAGGCCTGCAAGCTGATGAAGTGCAAGTAATCGCCTGACAACTGATATAAAAAAGCCCCCGCATTGACCTGCGGGGGCTTTTTTACGCCTGCAATTTCATAGAATGCGCTTTTGGCCTGACGAGTTGCCTGCATGCCCAAGCACACCCTGCACCCCCAAGGCGAGTTCCCACCCGCCGGCCTCGGGCGCCGACTGGCGGCGATGTTCTACGACTTCCTGCTGTGCACGGCACTGCTGATCGTCACCGCCGGGGCGTACAAGCTGATCCAGATGTCGATCATTGGCCAGGACCGCATGCGCACCCTCACCGACGCCGGCGCGCTGGATGGCGATCCGCTGCTGTCGACGGTGCTGCTGTTTGCGCTGTTCGGTTTCTTCGCCAAATTCTGGACCCACGGCGGCCAGACCCTGGGCATGCAAGTATGGGGTGTACGGGTACAGAACCCCGACGGCAGCGCCATCAGCCTGTGGCAGGCGCTGTTGCGTTTTGTCGTGTCGATTGCGTCGTGGCTGTGCCTGGGTCTGGGCTTTGTCTGGGCATTGTTCGACAAACGCAAACGCGGCTGGCATGACATCTATTCGCAGACGGAGTTGGTGCGGGTGCCGAAGCAGAAGAAGTAGTTTTCGTGCAGTATTGAAGAGTTTGAGGCACTGGCTGCGCCAGTGTTCGCGGATTCACCCGCGAAGCGGCGCCCGCTCTTGATCTGCGCCAGCGCAGCGAGGCGTGATCTTGATCTTGATCTACCGGCGACTCAGAAGGCCGAGCGCAGGTCTTGCGGAGGGAGGTGCCGGCCATGGATGGCCGGCAAGCGCTGCGGCCCAGGATGGGCCGTACAGCGCGGTCCTCCCGGGAGCAGGACCGGAGCGAGGGAACCCCGCAGCGCAGCGAAGGGGCCGGATGTGGAGCCAAGCCCTTTTTTGGTTACGTTTTTGGGGCGTTTGCCAAAAAAGTAACTCGCCGTAAAGGCGAAAGGGGCCCGATCAGCCACCAAAAAAGCCGCATAAGCTCACATTCCCACATCCCAGCCAGATCACCCAGCCCGACGCAGTAACCAAACCCCAGCCAACGCACAAATACCAGCCGGCAACAGCACCGCCAACAACGGCGGGAAGCCAAACACCTGACTAGAAGGCCCCAGCAAATCCTGAGCAATCTTGAAGGTGAACCCAACCAGCACACCGGTAAACACCCGTTGCCCCAAGGTCACCGACCGCAACGGCCCAAAGATAAACGAGATCGCCATCAACACCAGCGCCGCCGTCACCACCGGTTGCAACACCTTGCCCCAGAACGCCAACCAGTAACGCGCATTGTTCAGCCCCTGATCGGCCAGGTAATGGATGTAATCCCACAACCCGGTAATCGACAGCGACTCAGGCGCCAACACCACGGTATTGAGCAGCTCAGGCGTAACCGACACATCCCAACGCTCTTCCGGCGCCTTGATCACCTCAGTGTGATCCCCGCGGAAGTGCGTAGTAGTGACGTCATTCAGCTGCCAATGATCAGTGCTGTAGGTAGCACGACGAGCAAAGCTCGAGGTGATGATCTTGCGCTCGGCATCAAAGCGATAACGGGTCACACCCAACAACAAGCCATTGGGCTGCACCGAGTTGATGTGCACATACTCATCACCCTGCCGGTGCCACATACCGCGCTTGGAGCTCTGCGCCTCACCGCCACCCTGAGCAAGCGACCGCTCGGCCTGACCCTTGTTCTCCGTCACCGGCGCGATGTATTCGCCGATCAACAGACCAACCAGCATCAGTACCAGCATCGGTTTCATCACTGCCCAGACGATGCGCCCGATGGACACGCCCGCCGCACGCATGATGGTCAGCTCGCTGCTGCTGGCCAGGCTGCCAAGACCAATCAGGCAGCCGATCAAGGCCGCCATCGGCAGCATCTCGTATAGCCGCCGCGGCGCGGTCAGTAACACGAAGTAACTGGCGTCGAGCACGCTGTAGGTGTCGCTCAGGTCACCCATCTCATCGATGAAGGCAAACAGCGAAGCCAGCCCGAGAATGATGCCGAGGACCGCCAGAATGGCCACCAGCACGCTCATGCCGATATAACGATCAAGCTTGGCCACGGGTCACCTCCGCGCGCCGTGCAGCCTGTTTCAGACGCATCGGTTCCCAGTACATCAGGCCCAGGCCGATGAGCAGGAACAACCCGTGCACCCACCACATGCCCAGGGCCATTGGCAGCTTGCCCTTCTCGAGGGCGCCGCGTACGGAAATCAGCATTGTCAGGTAAGCCATGTAGAGAAGAATCGCCGGCAACAGTTTGAGGAAGCGCCCTTGGCGTGGGTTGACCCGCGACAGCGGCACCGCCATCAGGGTCACGATGAATACCAGCAGCGGCAGCGACAAGCGCCACTGCAGCTCGGCGCGCTCACGCAGGCCCGTCTGGCCGAACAGCTCGGAAGTCGGGATGGCTTCACGCTCGGTGACTTCTTCGCTGACCTCAGGCTTGGGCAGCAATACGCCATAGGTGTCGTACTTGATCGCGCGGTAATCGGCCTGGCCGGGGTTACCGTCGTAGCGATAGCCGTTTTCCAGCACCAGGTAGCGGTTGCCGTCGGCCTGTACTTCCTGGTGGCCCTTTTCAGCCACCAGCACCGAAGGCGCGCGGTCCTTGGTCTTGTCCTGATTGAAGCGCTTCTCGGAGATGAACACGCCACTGAGGTTGACGCGGTCGTCCGACAGTTGCTCGGTGTAGGTCACCCGCGAGCCGTCACGCAAGGTCTGGAAACGCCCAGGCACCAAGGTATCGAACTCGGTCAGCGCATCCTGCTGAGAGATGATCTGCTGCACCTGCGCGACGCCCTGCGGGGCCAGGCTCAGGCTCAGCCAGGCCACCAGCAGTGCCACCAGCGCAGCCGGTGCCAAGGTCATGGCGAGCAGACGCTGCTGGCTCATGCCGGTGGCAGACAGCACGGTCATTTCGCTTTCCAGGTACAGCCGGCCATAAGCCAGCAAGATACCCAGGAACAGCCCCAATGGTAGGATCAACTGCAGGAAACCCGGCAGCCGGAAGCCCATGATCAGGAACAGCACGCTCGGGTCAAGAACCCCCTGTGCGGCCTGCGCCAGGTATTTGATGAAACGCCCGCTCATGATGATCACCAGCAGCACAGCGCTGACGGCGCTCAAGGTCAGCAGGACCTCGCGGGACAAATAACGAAAGACGATCAAACCAGACACTCCTGGGTTGTCAGGGGCGGACGCCAAACAATGGCTTCAGACAGCCAAGACCAATGCCGGTTCGCCAGGGGCGAACCTCCATGTAAAGTGCGCGCATTATCCTGTGATTGCCCTCGCCTGTCACTTGGCTACGCATCAGCGCAGACATCGGGGTTGTCAGCACGCTTGCGCGAGGCTCAAACTGGCAGCTTTCCTGCTGGCACGCTAGTACGCGGCCAGGCTCGCATCGAGCGTATCCAGGGCTGACAAAAGCCCATGCGCTATCTGACTGACCATTCGGGGACCCGTACATGGAACTGGTTGTAAAGAGCGTAGCTGCTGCATCGGTGAAAACCGCCACTTTGGTACTGGCCGTTGGCGAAGGGCGCAAGCTCGGTGAAATCGCCAAGGCTGTCGACGAAGCCAGCAACGGCGCCATCAGCGCCGTGCTCAAGCGCGGCGACCTGGCCGGCAAGTCGGGCCAGACCCTGCTTCTGCACGGTCTGGCCGGCTTGAAGGCCGAGCGCGTGCTGCTGGTCGGCAGCGGCAAGGATGACCTTGGCGACCGCAGCTGGCGCAAGCTGGCCAGCGCTGTCGCCGGCGTGCTGAAAAACCTCGGTGGCAGCGATGCCGTACTGGCGCTGGACGATATCGCCATCACTGGCCGCGAAGGTCATTACGGCAAATACCGTCTGCTGGCTGAAAGCCTGCTCGATGGCGAGTACGTGTTCGACCGCTTCAAGAGCCAGAAAGCCGAGCCGCGCGCCCTGAAGAAAATTACCCTGCTGGCCGACAAGGCTGGCTTGGCCGAAGTCGAACGCGCCGTGCAGCACGCTACCGCGATTGCCAGCGGCATGGCCTTCACGCGCGACCTCGGCAACCTGCCGCCTAACCTGTGCCACCCGGTGTTCCTGGCTGAACAGGCCAAGGAGCTGGGCAAGACGCACAAGGGCCTCAAGATCGAAGTGTTCGACGAGAAAAAAATCAAAGAACTGGGCATGGGTGCTTTCTATGCGGTCGGCCAGGGCAGCGAGCAGCCGCCACGCTTGATCGTCATGCAGTACCAGGGCGGCAAAAAAAGCGAAAAACCCTACGTTCTGGTCGGTAAAGGCATCACCTTCGACACCGGCGGCATCAGCCTCAAGCCTGGCGCCGGCATGGATGAAATGAAGTACGACATGTGCGGCGCCGCCAGCGTGTTCGGCACCCTGCGCGCCGTGCTTGAACTGAAGCTGCCGATCAACCTGGTGTGCATCCTCGCCTGTGCCGAGAACATGCCGAGCGGCAATGCCACTCGCCCGGGCGACATCGTCACCACCATGAGCGGGCAAACCGTCGAAATCCTCAACACCGACGCCGAAGGCCGTCTGGTGCTGTGTGACGCCCTGACCTACGCCGAGCGCTTCAAGCCGCAGGCGGTGATCGACATCGCCACCCTCACCGGCGCCTGCATCGTCGCTCTAGGCAGCCACACCACCGGCATGCTCGGCAACAACGACGAACTGCTCGGGCAACTGCTCGACGCCGGCAAGCGCGCCGACGACCGCGCCTGGCAGCTGCCACTGTTCGATGAGTATCAGGAGCAGCTCGACAGCCCGTTCGCCGACATCGCCAACATCGGCGGGCCAAAGGCCGGCACCATCACCGCTGCCTGCTTCCTGTCGCGCTTTGCCAAAGCCTACAACTGGGCCCACCTGGACATCGCCGGCACCGCCTGGATCAGCGGCGGCAAGGACAAGGGCGCCACTGGCCGCCCGGTGCCGATGCTGACCCAGTACCTGCTCGACCGCGCCAACGCCTGACCGGGCACGGCGGCAGCCCGCAGGGGCTGCCGCCAACGGACTGAATCATGAGCCAAGTAGACTTCTATGTGCTGCCTACCGACGCCCTCGACGCGCGGTTGGATTTTGCCTGCAAGCTGTGCGAGAAAGCCTGGCGGCTGGGCCATCGGGTGTACCTGCATTGCGAGGATGCCGACCAGCGCGCTCAGCTCGACCAACGCCTGTGGCAGTTCAAGGGCGAAGCCTTCGTGCCCCACGACCTGGCCGAGGTCGATGCCAACGCCGTGGTGGTGCTGGGCCTGGGCAACGATGCCGGCAGCCATGCCGACCTGCTGATCAACCTTGGCGGCGAAGTGCCAGGCTTTGTCGGCAACTTCCAGCGTGTAGCGGAAATCGTCGTCGAGGCGCCAGCGATTCGCGAGGCGGCCCGAGAACGGTTCCGTTTCTACCGGGAACAGGGCTATGCTCTGCACAATCACCGCCTACAGCGACTTTAACGACGATGGACAAGCCTTCTTCTCTGCCTACCTCCGCCCACCTGCTGGATGATCTCGAGTCGATTCGGGTGCTGCTGGGCGACGACAACCTGCAACCGCCGCTGCTGACCGATACCGTCGAGCAAATCCCGCTGGTGCTCGACGAGCCGCAAGGCAACCATGCGCCGACGTCCGTGGCCGAAATCGAAGCCGAGGACGACGACGCTGCCCAGGCGCGCCGCCAGGACACCTTGCTGCGGCTGGACGCCGAGCTGCGTGCTGCCGCGCAGTTGATCATGCAGGACGTCATCAACGACTACACCCCGCACATCGAGACCGAAATCAAGCGCCGCCTCGATGCCCGCATGGAGCGCCTGCTCAAGCGCCCCGAGTAACAGCACAGCCCGCAGTGCCGCGTAGCGGCGGCTGGCGAAGTCTGCACGCAGCACTCGCTGCGATCGAATCAGGCGCCTGTCGCGTGCAACCAGCCGCTCCGTTATACTGCTCGGCTTTCCCGAATTAATGCCTAAGGGTCCCGCCGCGCATGGATAAGACCTACCAGCCGCACGCCATTGAAACTTCCTGGTACAACACCTGGGAGTCCGAGAACTACTTCGCCCCACAAGGTGCAGGCGAGTCCTACACCATCATGATCCCGCCGCCAAACGTGACCGGCAGCCTGCACATGGGCCATGGTTTCAACAACGCGATCATGGATGCCCTGATCCGCTTCCGCCGCATGCAGGGTCGCGACACCCTGTGGCAGCCGGGCACCGACCACGCCGGTATCGCCACGCAGATGCTGGTAGAGCGTCAGCTCGAGGCCAAAGGCCAGAGCCGCCACGATCTGGGCCGCGAACAGTTCCTCGACAAGGTCTGGGAATGGAAGGAACAGTCCGGCGGCAACATCAGCCGGCAGATCCGCCGTCTGGGCTCGTCGGTCGACTGGAGCCGCGAGCGCTTCACCATGGATGACGGTTTGTCCGATGCGGTCAAGGAAGCCTTCGTGCGTCTGCATGAAGACGGCCTGATCTACCGCGGCAAGCGCCTGGTCAACTGGGACACCAAGCTGCACACGGCAATCTCCGACCTTGAAGTGGAAAACCACGACGAGAAGGGCCACCTGTGGAACCTGAGCTACCCGCTGGCCGATGGCGCCACCACCGCTGATGGCAAGGACTACCTGGTAGTCGCCACCACTCGCCCGGAAACCCTGCTGGGTGACGCGGCGGTTGCGGTCAACCCGAACGACGAGCGCTATCAGGCGCTGATCGGCAAGTTCGTCAAACTGCCGCTGGTCGGGCGTCTTATCCCGATCATCGCCGACGACTACTGCGATCCCGAGTTCGGCACCGGCTGCGTGAAGATCACCCCGGCCCACGACTTCAACGACTATGAAGTCGGCAAGCGTCACAACCTGCCGCTGCTGAACATCTTCGACAAGAATGCGCTGGTGCTGGCCAACGCCCAGGCGTTCAACCTCGACGGCAGCCTCAACGAGCAGCTCGACACCAGCCTGCCTGCGCAGTACGCCGGCCTCGACCGCTTTGTCGCGCGCAAGCAGATGGTTGCCGACCTGGATGCCCAGGGCTTGCTGGTCAGCGTCGATGACCACGCCCTGAAGGTGCCCAAGGGCGACCGTTCCGGGACCATCATCGAGCCGTGGCTGACCGACCAGTGGTACGTGTCGACCAAGCCGCTGGCCGAGCCTGCGATTGCTGCCGTTGAAGACGGCCGTATCCAGTTCGTGCCCAAGCAGTACGAAAACATGTACTTCTCGTGGATGCGCGACATCCAGGACTGGTGCATCAGCCGTCAGCTGTGGTGGGGCCACCGCATCCCGGCCTGGTACGACGAAGCCGGCCAGGTCTACGTTGGCCGCAACGAAGCCGAAGTCCGCGCCAAGCATCAGCTGGGCAGCGACGTGGTACTGCGTCAGGACGACGACGTGCTGGATACCTGGTTCAGCTCGGGGCTGTGGACCTTCTCCACTCTCGGCTGGCCAGAGCAAACCGAGTTCCTGAAGAAATTCCACTCCACCGACGTGCTGGTCACCGGTTTCGACATCATCTTCTTCTGGGTTGCCCGGATGATCATGCTGACCATGCACCTGGTGAAGAACGAGGACGGCACCCCGCAGGTACCGTTCAAGACCGTCTATGTGCACGGCCTGGTGCGTGATGGCCAAGGCCAGAAGATGTCCAAGTCCAAGGGCAACGTGCTTGACCCGCTGGACATCGTCGACGGTATCACCCTCGATGCCCTGCTGGAAAAACGCACCAGCGGCATGATGCAGCCAAAACTTGCCGAGAAGATCGCCAAGCAGACCAAGGCCGAGTTCCCGGAAGGCATCGCCAGCTACGGCACCGATGCCTTGCGCTTCACCTTCTGCTCGCTGGCGTCGACCGGTCGCGACATCAAGTTCGACATGGGCCGCGTCGAAGGCTATCGCAACTTCTGCAACAAGATCTGGAACGCCGCGCGCTACGTGCTGGACAAGGGCGAAGACTGCGGCCAGAACGGCGAAGCCTACGAGCTGTCGCTGGCTGATCGCTGGATCATCTCGCAGCTGCAGCGCACCGAAGCCGAAGTGACCCGTCAGCTGGAGCAGTTCCGCTTCGACCTGGCCAGCCAGGCGCTCTACGAGTTCATCTGGAACCAGTATTGCGACTGGTACCTGGAGCTGTCCAAGCCGGTCCTGTGGGACGAAAACGCCCCGATCGAGCGCGCCCGTGGCACGCGTCGCACGCTGGTGCGGGTACTTGAAGTGGCACTGCGCCTGGCGCATCCGTTCATGCCCTTCATCACCGAAGAGATCTGGCAGCGCATCGCGCCGCTGGCCGGCGTCAGCGGCAAGACGATCATGCTGCAACCGTGGCCGGTGGCCAACGAGAGCCGTATCGATACCGTTGCCGAAGGCGATATCGAATGGCTGCAACAGCTGATGAACGGCCTGCGCAACATCCGCGCCGAGATGAACATCGGCCCGGGCAAACCGCTGCCGCTGTTCCTCAAGAACGCCGGTGCCGAAGACCAGCGCCGCCTGCAGGAAAACGAACCATTGCTGAAGAAGCTGGCAAAGGTCGAGTCGTTCACCGTGCTCGGTGAAGCCGACGAAGCGCCGCTGTCGGCGACTGCACTGGTGGGTGATCTGCAGGTGCTGGTGCCAATGGCTGGGCTGATCGACAAGGATGCCGAGCTGGCGCGCCTGAACAAGGAAATCCAGCGTCTGCAGGGCGAAGTCCAGCGCGTTGGCGGCAAGCTGTCGAATGCTGCCTTTGTCGACAAGGCACCGCCTGCGGTGATCGACAAGGAACGCGCCAAGCTGGCCGAAGCCGAACAGGCACTGGCCAACTTTACCGAGCAGCATGCGCGGATTGCAGCGCTGTAACTCGACATTGCTGACCTGAGCGGCGAGGGCTTTGCCCTCGTTTCGCGACACAAGGCCGCTCCTACACCGACCGCGTTCACCTAGACTGACGCGGTTACTGTAGGAGCGGCCTTGTGTCGCGAAAGGGCTGCAGAGCAGCCCCAAGGCTTGCAACACCGGATCCGACCATGACCGAAAAACCCACCCTGCACCCGAGAAACCGCCACCAGGGCCGCTACGACTTTCCCGCCCTGATCAAGGCCCACCCCGATCTGGCCCGTTTCACTATTACCAACCCCTACGGCAACCCCAGCATCGACTTTGCCAACCCCGAAGCCGTGCGCGTGTTCAACCGTGCCCTGCTCAAGGCTCAGTACGGTATCCAGCACTGGGATATTCCGGCCGACTACCTGTGCCCGCCGATCCCTGGCCGCGCCGATTACCTGCACGTCCTCGCCGATCTGCTGGCTGCCGATAACGGCGGTGAAATCCCCCGCGGCCCTCAGGTGCGCGCGCTGGACATCGGCGTTGGCGCCAATTGCATCTATCCCCTGCTCGGCCACAGCGACTACCGCTGGAGCTTCCTCGGCTCCGATATCGACCCTGTGGCGCTTGCTTCGGCCAAGGCCATCGTGCAGGCCAATGGCCTCCATAAGGCCGTTGCCCTGCGCCAGCAAAGCAACAGCAAGCTCATCTTCAGCGGCCTGCTACAGCCCGACGAGCGCTTCGATGTGACGCTGAGCAACCCACCCTTCCACAGCTCGCGCGACGAGGCTACCCGTGGCAGCCAGCGCAAATGGAAAAACCTCGGCAAGCAAGACCCCAAGCGCAAGCTGCCGGTGTTGAACTTCGGCGGGCAAAACAATGAGCTGTGGTGTGAAGGCGGCGAAATCCGCTTCGTCAGCCAGCTGATCAGCGAGAGCGTCGCCTGTGCGCCGCAGGTGCTGTGGTTCACCAGCCTGGTGTCCAAGGCGGGTAACCTGCCGGTGATCGAAGCCGCACTGAAAAAGGCTGGCGCCGTAGCAGTACAGACGCTGGCAATGGGCCAAGGGCAGAAACAGAGCCGCGTGGTTGCCTGGAGCTTCCACGACGCAGCTGCGCGCAAAGCCTGGCATGCGCAGCGCCAGGGCAAATCGCAGGCGTAAAAAAACCGCGCCCGGCAAGCCGGGCGCGGTTTATCCAAGCGTCGACAATTACTTGTTGACGGCGTCGGTCAGCACTTTCGCAGGTACGAACTTGACGACTTTCTTGGCAGCGATTTCGATGGCAGCGCCAGTCGAAGGGTTGCGGCCGGTACGGGCAGGACGCTCCGAGACTTTCAGCTTGCCGATGCCTGGCAGAGTGATTTCGGCGCCGTTTTCCAGTTGGTCGGCAACGATCTGGCCAAGTTGCTCCAGGGCGTTACGAGCGGTGGTTTTTGGCGCGTCGATTGCTTCGGCGATGTCGGCAATCAGTTGGTCTTTGGTCAATGCCATGGTGGTGTTCCTTCCCTAAAAAATTCAGAGGTTATGCAGCATGCTACGTCGGTATCGGGCCAGCCCGGTAATTCCGGCGGGCCGCGCCAATTGCGTATGTAGATACACAAATCGGCGTTTGGTTCGACATTACGCAAGTGATCTGCCAGCGATGCGCCATTGATGCAGCGCAAGACCGCGAAAAGTACCACAGGACTGGATAAATATCCGCTGTCGAGGCCGATTTAATGCAGCTAATTCGGGGCTTTTCACATAAATCGGCAAAAATTGAGCAAAAAACCAGCAACCGCTATTTGCGCCAACTTCTGGCCACTGCATCACTGGTGGTCTGGGTTAAACTTAGCCACTTTGCCCAGCGCCCCGCGAGTACTCGCAAACCGCGCTCCAGCTACTGCCGAGATTTTCCATGCCTATCCGTCATTGCATCGTCCACCTGATCGACAAGAAGCCCGATGGCAGCCCCGCCGTGCTCCACGCACGGGATAACGAGCTGGCTGCATCGGATGCCATCGAAAACCTCCTGGCCGACCTCAACGACAACTACAACGCCAAGCAGGGCAAGGCCTGGGGTTTCTTCCATGGTGAGTCCGGTGCCTACCCGTTCAGTGGCTGGCTCAAGCAGTACCTGAACGAGGAGCAAGGCTTTACCGCCTTCAGTCGCACCGCCGTCGAGCACCTGCAAAAGCTGATGGAAGAGTCCAACCTCTCCACCGGCGGCCACGTGCTGTTCGCCCATTACCAGCAAGGCATGACCGAGTACCTGGCGATTGCCCTGCTGCACCACAGTGACGGCGTGGCCGTGAACGCCGAGCTCGACGTAACGCCCTCGCGCCACCTGGACCTGGGGCAGTTGCACCTGGCCGCACGGATCAACCTGTCGGAGTGGAAGAACAATCTCAACTCCAAACAGTACATCTCGTTCATCAAGGGCAAGAACGGCAAGAAGGTCTCGGAGTATTTCCGCGACTTCATCGGCTGCCAGGAAGGCGTCGACGGTCCCGGCGAAACACGCACTCTGCTCAAGGCCTTCAGTGATTTCGTCGAGAGCGAAGACCTGCCGGAAGAGTCCGCGCGCGAGAAGACCCAGACGCTTGTCGACTACGCCACCAGCCAGACCAAGATGGGCGAGCCGGTCGGCCTTGAAGAGCTCTCCAGCCTGATCGACGAAGAGCGGCCCAAGGCGTTCTACGATCACATCCGCAACAAGGACTACGGCCTGTCGCCAGAGATCCCGGCGGATAAACGCACACTGAACCAGTTCCGCCGTTTCACCGGCCGTGCCGAAGGCTTGTCGATCAGCTTCGAGGCGCACTTGCTCGGGTCAAAAGTGGAGTATGACGAAGAAGCCGGCACTTTGATCATCAAGGGCCTGCCAACCCAGCTGATCGATCAGCTCAAGCGTCGGGCTGAGTAAAACCAGACCAGGACGCGACCAAGGCTTCCTTGGCCGACTTGCGCAGCTTCTTCACCAGCCGCTCCTGACGCAAAGCCTCGGAGCGGTCTGGCCAGGCTTCGACATAGACCAGCGCCTGCGCCGGGCTGGTCTTGAAATAGCGCGCACCACGCCCCTGCTGGTGCACCTTGAAGCGGCGCTGCGGATCATCACTGATACCGCAGTACAGCGAGCCATTCAGCGCGCGCACCAGATATACGTACCAGGGTTTTTCCGCCGGAGGCGGAACTTGTTCACTCACGACTTTGCTCCTGCCCGGCATTAGCTTGATGAGCCCCACATCAACGGGGCTTCATCATGTCCAAGAAAATCTTCGCCGCAACGCTGGCGTTTCCGTGGAACGAGGTGATCGTCGCAGCGTGGGATAAGGCCGAGTCCCCCGGAGGAACAGGCGGTTGGTGCAGACTAGACCAGCTCAACGGGCTCGGGTAAACGCCTGCAAGCCCTTGCGCGCTTGCTGACGCAGCTTGTTCTGCAGCAGCGGCGTCCAACCCAGCAGCACGCCAGGCATGCCCAATGCCTGGCGCGACCAGCGCCACAGGTCGAAGTTGTCATGGTGCTCGGTGATCAGACCGTCCTCGATCACGAACCGTGCGCGGATATCGTTGATCACGGTACGCCCGGTCTGGCTGAACAGATAGGTTGCCACCCAATGCGCGCTGGCGCCGCCTGGCTCGCCACGCACTTGATCGAAGGTCAGGCTGAAGTCTTCCGCGCGCGAGGTGAGCATGCGCCACATGGCGCCCGCCTCCTGACCGCGCAAAGTACCGAAGACCGGGTCAGTGAAGACGATGTCCGCGCTGTAACAGGCGATCATGGCCTCGGCATCCAGGCGCTGGAACGCCTGGTAGAAGCGGGTAATCAGGGCGTGTGAGGTGTCGCTCATGCGTGGCATCCATGGTCCGGGTCAACAGCGGCACGATAAAGCCAGACGCCAAGGATTGCCACGCTCATTTGCCAGGTGAATGCCAGGCCCTGCTCAGCCTTGGATACGCTCACAGGTCACCTGTACATGCAGCGCCCGGCCGGCCTTGAGGCCAAACAGGATGGCACCGCCACCGATCACCGCAAAGATCCACCCCAAGGCAGCCCAGCCGCCCGTCAGATCATGCACCACGCCAACGGCAAAGGGTCCCATCGACGCCAGGGTGTAACCGACGCCTTGAGCCATGCTCGACAGATTGGCGGCCACGTGGGCATCTTTGGAGCGCAGCACGATCAGGGTCAGCGCCAGAGCGAAAGTGCCGCCCTGCCCCAGCCCAAGCAACACCGCCCAGCCCCACAGCCCGCCCAACGGCGCGTACAAGCAGCCAAACAAACCCACCAGCGTTACCAGCATGACCAGCACAATCGCCAGCCGCTGATCCTTGCCGCGGGTCGCCAGCCACGGCGCACTCAGCGCGCTGATCAGCTGCACGATGACCGAGCCGGACAACACCAGCCCTGCTTCGGTGGGGCTCAGGCCACGGCCGATCAGAATCGACGGCAGCCAGCCAAACACGATATACGCCAGCGACGACTGCAAGCCCATGTACAGCGTCACTTGCCACGCCAGCGGGTCACGCCACAGGCCACGCACGCGATAAGCGACCTTGTGCCCGGCATGCCGCTGCTTCGCCTGCGGCAACCACACCAGCATCGCCAGCAGCGCCGGCAGCATCCAGAAGCCCAGGCCGAGCGACCAGCTGTCGCCCAAGGCGTGGCTCAGAGGAACGGTGGCGCCAGCGGCCAGCGCTGCACCCAGGCACAAGGCCATGGTGTAGACACCGGTCAAAGTCCCGGCATGCTTGGGAAAGTCGCGCTTGACGATACCGGGCAAGAGCACGCCAATGACGCCGATACTCGCCCCCGCCAGCAGGCTGCCGAGAAATACTCCGGTCGCGCCGAACGTACTGCGCAGGACAATCCCCAGGGCCAACGTGAAGAGAATGCCCAGTACCACCCGCTCACTGCCGAAGCGGCGTGCCAGCAACGGCGCCAGTGGCGCAAACAAACCCAGGCACAGCACCGGCAAGGTCGTCAGCAGGCCCGATTGCGCAGCACTCAAGCCCAGGCTCTCGGCAACCTGGCCGAGCACTGGCGCCATGCTCGACAGGGCCGGCCGCAGGTTCAGCGCAACCAGCACCAGCCCCAACAGCAACAGCCAGGGCCGGTGAATGGCTGGCGGCTGCTGTTGCACCTGTTCGTCATCGGCCTCGGCATCGATCAGCAGTTCATCCAGTTCGGTCTCACGCACAGGCGCAGAGCGGGTCAGTTGGTCAGCCATGATGGTCTCGCAGTCAGGATTCGATAAGGGCCCGGCACAGACGCTTGGCCCGTTCCGGATCGCGTTGTTCAACCGCATCGAGAATCTCTCCGTGCAGATCGAACACCGCCTGGCAGCGCGGCAGCGCGCTCATGTTGCGTTCCAGGGCAGCGGCCACGACACCGGAGAAGTATCGGTACAGCTCGCTCAAGGCAGGGTTGTGCGCGGCATCGACCAGGCGCTGGTGGAACAGCAGATCGCAGTGCACATAGGTATCGAGGTCGGCGTGATAGTGCTCGGCGCTGCCGGCAAGGGCTGCGCGCAGCTCCAGCAGGTCCTGCTCGGTGCGCCGCAGGGCTGCCAGACCAATCGCTTCAGCCTCGAGAATGTGGCGGGTCTCGCGCGCCTGTTCGGGCGTGCAGCGGGCCATGGCCTGTATCGCGTGGAGCGGATCCTGCGCGGTACGCAGGTAGCTGCCATCACCCTGGCGGACTTCGACCAGACCGCTGAAAGCAAGCACGCGCATGGCCTCGCGTACGGTATTGCGGCTGATGCCGAGCTCGGCGGCCAGCTCTGGCTCGGTCGGCAGGCGCTCACCTACTTTCCAACTGCCCTCGACGATCCGCCGGCGCAATTGCTCGACCGCCAGCTCCACCAGCGAACGCTTGATCAGTTCATTTCCCATGTCGCAACCAACTCAACCAATCATCCTACGAATTATCGGATTGTAACTGAAAGCTGGCCTGCCGCCACTTGGCATTTTTGTCAGTTGCGGCTGCGGTGCGACTTTGGGAGGCTGTAGCGCTTTTTTACAGGGCTGAACGTGAATGCGTAACCACATAGCCATGGGTATCGTCATCGGGCTGGTGGTACTGACGCTGTTGCTGTTGGCGATCGTCATCAAGTCCGATGAGCAAAGCCGGCCCTCGCAAGTGAGGGCCGGGCCGCCTGGCTTACTCAGCCCAGGGCATCGACCAGCGCCTGGTTCATCTGCGGCGTACCGATGGTGATGCGCAGGAACTGGGCAACTCGCGCTTGTTTGAAGTGACGCACGATCACCCCTTGCTCGCGCAGGCGCGCCGCAAGCTCGGCAGCGTCGTGCTGCGGGTGGCGGGCAAAGATGAAGTTGGCCGCTGACGGCAGCACCTCGAAACCCTTGGCCTGCAGCTGCGCGACCAAGGCCTCGCGGCTGTCGATGACCTGGCGACAGGTCTCGTCGAAGTACTCGCGGTCCTCGAACGCTACCGCGGCGCCGACGATCGCCATGCGGTCGAGCGGATAGGAGTTGAAGCTGTTCTTGATCCGCTCCAGCGCATCGATCAGGTCCGGGTGGCCCACCGCCAAGCCTACCCGCAGGCCGGCCAGCGAGCGCGACTTGGACAAGGTCTGGGTGACCAGCAGGTTGTCGTAACGGTCGACCAGGCTGATCGCCGTCTGGCCGCCGAAGTCGATGTAGGCTTCGTCTACCACCACCACCGAGTCAGGGTTGGCCTGCAGCAACTGCTCGATCGCCTCCAGCGCCAACAGGCAGCCCGTAGGCGCGTTCGGGTTGGGGAAGATGATGCCGCCGTTGGGCTTGGCATAATCTTCGACGCGGATCTGGAACTGCTCGTCCAGGGCGATCTGCTCGAACGCAATGCCGTACAGACCGCAGTACACCGGATAGAAGCTGTAGCTCACATCAGGGAACAGCAGCGGCGCGCCGTGCTGGAACAGGCCATGGAAAATGTGCGCAAGCACCTCGTCCGAGCCATTGCCGACAAACACCTGGCCGCTGCTCACACCGTAATACTCGGCCACGGCCTGCTTGAGCCGGTCACTGTTAGGGTCCGGGTACAGCCGCAGGTTGTCGTTCAGCTCCCCACGCATGGCCTCCAGCGCCTTGGGCGACGGGCCATAGGGGTTTTCATTGGTGTTGAGCTTGATCAGGCGGGTCAGCTTGGGCTGCTCGCCGGGTACGTAAGGCACCAGGTCCTTGACGAATGGGCTCCAGAATCGACTCATGTTCAGTTGCCCTCGGCAGTGGTGCGGATACGGTATTCGGCGCTGCGGGCGTGGGCCGTCAGCGATTCGCCACGGGCCAGCACCGATGCGGTGTGGCCGAGCTCGGAAGCGCCCTGCTCGGAGCAGAAGATGATCGACGAGCGCTTCTGGAAGTCATACACGCCCAGCGGCGACGAGAAGCGCGCGGTGCCGGAGGTTGGCAGGACGTGGTTGGGGCCTGCGCAGTAATCGCCCAGCGCCTCGCTGGTGTGGCGGCCCATGAAGATCGCACCGGCGTGGCGGATCTGCGGCAGCCAGGCCTGCGGGTCGGCAACCGACAGTTCAAGGTGCTCCGGAGCAATCCGGTTGGCCACTTCGATGGCCTGCTGCATGTCGCGCACGTGGATCAGTGCACCACGGCCATTGATCGACTTTTCGATGATCTCGGCGCGCTCCAGGGTCGGCATCAGTTTGTCGATACTGGCCGCCACCCGATCCAGAAACTCCGCATCCGGGCTGACCAGAATGGCTTGGGCATCTTCATCGTGCTCGGCCTGGGAGAACAGGTCCATGGCGATCCAGTCCGGATCAGTCTGGCCGTCGCAGACCACCAGGATTTCCGACGGGCCGGCGATCATGTCGATGCCGACCTGACCGAACACATGGCGCTTGGCGGTGGCCACATAGATATTGCCCGGGCCGACGATCTTGTCGACCTGCGGCACGCTCTCGGTACCGTAGGCAAGCGCAGCCACGGCCTGAGCGCCGCCGACCGTGAACACCCGGTCAACCCCAGCGATGCAGGCCGCCGCGAGCACCAGCTCGTTGAGCTCGCCACGCGGCGTCGGCACCACCATGACTACTTCGCCAACACCGGCAACCTTGGCCGGAATCGCGTTCATCAACACCGACGACGGATAGGACGCTTTGCCGCCGGGAACGTACAAGCCAGCGCGGTCCAGTGGCGTGACCTTCTGGCCAAGCACGGTGCCGTCGGCTTCGGTGTACTGCCAGGAATCCTGCTTCTGCCGCTGGTGGTAGCTGCGCACGCGCTCGGCGGCTTTTTCCAGGGCTTCACGCTGGCTCGCGGTAATCCGCGTAAGCGCAAGTTCCAGCCGGGCACGGTCAAGAATCAGATCGTTGATGGAGGTCGCCTGCACGCCATCGAAACGCTGGGTGAACTCGACCAAGGCGGCATCACCGCGCTCACGGACGGCTTTGATGATGTCGAGCACGCGCTGGTTGACCGCGTCATCGGACACACTCTCCCAGCTCAGCAGATGATCCAGATGTCGGGCGAAATCCGGATCAGCGGCGTTGAGACGGGCAATTGCAGTGGACACGGTCATGGCGAGGGCCTCGAATAGTAGCGAATGCTCAGGCGCCCTAGGCTACCAGTCGATCCGCGCGGGCACCTGAGAAAATTGGCTATGGCGCGGATAGACGGGCACGACAGCGAAGGTCGTGCGCAGGAGTCAACCGCGGTGTCGCGACTCGACCGCTTGGCGCAGGGTGTCGATCAGGCTCTGGATGCGCGCATGCTGCATCTTCATCGAAGCCTTGTTCACTACCAGACGCGAGCTGACCATGGCGATCAGCTCTTGCGGCTCGAGGCCGTTGGCACGCAGGGTATTGCCGGTGTCGACCACGTCGATGATCTTGTCGGCGAGGTTGATCAGCGGCGCCAGCTCCATCGAGCCGTACAGCTTGATGATGTCGACCTGACGGCCCTGTTCGGCATAGTAACGCTTGGCAACATTGACGAACTTGGTGGCCACACGCAGACGGCCCTTAGGCTCGGGTGCGCCGACAACACCGGCGGTCATCAGCTTGCAGCAGGCGATCTGCAGGTCCAGCGGCTCATACAGGCCCTGGCCGCCGTACTCCATGAGCACGTCCTTGCCAGCCACACCGAGGTCGGCCGCCCCATGCTCGACATAGGTCGGCACGTCGGTGGCGCGCACGATCAGCAGGCGCACGTCATCCTGAGTCGTGGGGATGATCAGCTTGCGGCTCTTGTCCGGGTTCTCGGTGGGCACGATACCGGCTTCGGCCAGCAACGGCAGGGTATCGTCGAGAATGCGGCCTTTGGATAGCGCGATGGTCAACATGGCAAACGTCGGTCCTTAAGCGGCTACAGCAGCCGGGAGCAAAGCCCGGCTGCATTGAATTCGTTGGCGCGTCCATGCGCCTGGGCAGGTTAGCCCGGTACGCGGCGGATCTTCGCGCCGAGCATTTGCAGCTTCTCTTCGATGCACTCGTAACCACGGTCGATGTGGTAGATGCGATCGATCAAGGTGTCGCCCTCGGCAACCAGAGCCGACAACACCAGGCTCGCCGAGGCACGCAGGTCGGTGGCCATCACTGGCGCGCCCTTGAGGGTCTTGACCCCGGTAACGATGGCAGTGTTGCCTTCGACCTGGATGTGCGCGCCCATGCGGTGCATTTCGTAAACATGCATGAAGCGGTTTTCGAAGATCGTCTCGATCACTGCTCCAGTGCCTTCGGCAATGGCGTTGAGCGAGATGAACTGCGCCTGCATGTCGGTCGGGAACGCCGGATACGGGGCGGTGCGCAGGTTGACGGCTTTGGGCCGCTTGCCGTGCATGTTCAGCTCGATCCAGTCTTCGCCGGTGGTGATATCGGCGCCGGCTTCCTTGAGCTTCTCGAGGACTGCTTCAAGGATGGTCGGATCGGTGTCCTTGACCTTGACCCGACCGCCAGTGACGGCAGCCGCCACCAGGTAGGTGCCGGTTTCGATACGGTCAGGCATGACCCGGTAGTGGGCCGAGTGCAGACGCTCGACGCCATCGATGGTGATGGTGTCGGTGCCCGCGCCCTGGACGTTGGCACCCATGGCGATCAGGAAGTTGGCCAGGTCGACCACTTCCGGTTCGCGTGCGGCGTTCTGCAGAACGCTGCGGCCGCGGGCCAGAGCAGCAGCCATCATGATGTTTTCGGTGCCGGTCACGCTCACCGTGTCGAAGAAGAAGTGCGCACCGCGCAGGCCGCCTTCAGGCGCCTTGGCCTTGATGTAGCCGCCTTCGACTTCAATTTTTGCACCCATGGCCTCAAGGCCGCGGATGTGCAGGTCAACCGGACGCGAACCGATCGCGCAACCGCCAGGCAGGGCAACTTCAGCCTCGCCGAAGCGGGCAACCATCGGCCCCAGTACCAGAATCGAGGCGCGCATGGTCTTGACCAGCTCGTACGGCGCAACCAGTGTCTTGATTGCACGCGGATCGATTTCGACTGCCAGCTTCTCATCGATCACAGGCTCGATGCCCATGCGCCCGAACAGCTCGATCATGGTGGTGATGTCGTGCAGGTGCGGCAGGTTGCCGACGGTCACTGGACCATCGCACAGCAGCGTTGCTGCAAGGATCGGCAGGGCAGCGTTCTTTGCCCCGGAAATGCGGATCTCGCCATCGAGACGAGGGCCGCCAGTAATAATCAGTTTGTCCATTAGGATCTCGCCGCCAAGTTGGCTCAGGTGCGCTCAGCCCAGGCTGCGCTGCTGAAAAATTTCATGGTTACCGCGTGGATACTGCCATCGGCAATCCACGGATTCAGGTGAGCATAGATCGCCTGTTGACGCTTTACCGGGCTCTGCCCCGCCAGCTCGTCGCTGATCACGTTCAACTGGAAGTTGCAGCCTTCGCCTTCAACTTCGACCCGGGTTCCGGGCAATTTCGCTTCAAGGAAGCTCTTAACTTCTACGGCCTGCATGCTCAACCTCAATCGGCGCCCTGTGCGCGCGGGTCGGCCATCATACAAAAAAGCCCCTCGCCTGCGAAGCCCATCAATGGGCACGCTGACCGAGGGGCCTTTTCACCTTGCCGGGCAATCAGCCCGCCAACACTTCGTCGAGGTCATAGACCTCGGCGATTTCACGCATGTCATCAGGCATGCCACGCAGTGCCCAGGACTTGCCTGCGGCCTGCGCATCACGCATGAATGCCAGCAGTAACGACAAGCCGACACTGCTCGACTTGACTACCGCCGAGCAGTCCAGCATTACCTGCTGCTCACCACAGGCGGCAATCAGTGCCTTGCCCTGCTTGCGTAGGGCGGGGCCCGTGCGAAAGTCCAGCACGCCAGCCAGACGCAGCACGCCCGGCTCGGCCATGCTTACGCTGGTTTCACTCATTTGACTGCCTTCTCCGGCGAACTGTCGGCGGTTTGCTTGGCCTTGGCCACTTCACCTGCCCAGCCGTCGATGGTCTTGTCCAGGTCATTGCCATTGCGCGACATGGCGTCGGCGAACTGGTCACGGAACAGCTTGCCGATGTTGATGCCGTTGACGATGACGTTACGCACCTTCCACTCGCCATCCAGTTTGACCATGGTGTATTGCACCGGGTAAATCGAACCATTGGTACCGGTGACCTTCATGCCCACGCTGGTGCGATCACCTTCATCGCCCTTGGCAGGGTCGAGGGTGATGCCCTGGTTGTTGTACTCGAGCAAGGCATTGCCATAGAACTGCATCAAGCTGCGCTTGAAGTTCTCCTGGAAGCGCTGCATCTGCGCAGGCGTAGCCTTGCGCGAATACTTGACGGTCATGATGCTCTTGGAGATGCCATCAGCGTCGACCACCGGGCCGAGGTTGCTGTTGAGAGCATCGTAGAACGCCTGCGGGTCAGCCTTGTATTGCTGCTTGTTGGCCTTGAGGTCGCTGAGCAACTGATCGGTGGTGGTCTGAATCACTTCTCGGGCGGTTTGCCCAGGTGCAGCGGTGGTCAGCAGGGGGAAAGCCGCCAGCAGGACCAGCAAACCGCGTCGCAGGATCGAGATCATGGAAACTCCTTAATTAGCTGGGTTGGCTTCTTTCGGTTCTTTGCCAACGGTATTGAGCAGGAACTTGCCAATCAGATCTTCCAGTACCAGGGCAGACTGGGTGTCATGGATGGTGCTGTCATCTTTGAGCACCTGATCCTCACCACCCACGCTGATACCGATGTACTTCTCGCCGAGCAACCCGGCGGTCAGGATCGATGCAGTGGAGTCGACCGGCAGATTATCGACGTTCTTGTCCAGCTGCAGCGTGACCCGACCGGTGTAGGAATCGCGATCCAGATCGATGGCCGTGACCTTGCCGATGGTCACACCGGCCATGGTCACTTTAGCTCTGACCGTCAAACCGGCGATATTGTCGAAGTACGCGTAAACTTTATAGGTATCGCTGGTCGGGCTGGCCGACAGCCCGCTGACACGCAGGGCCAGCAGCAGCAACGCCAGGATCCCGGCCAGGAGGAACAGGCCGACACCGATTTCCAGGGTGCGGTTTTGCATCAGAAATCTCCAAACATCAAGGCGGTCAGAATAAAGTCCAGACCCAGCACTGCCAACGAGGCATAGACCACGGTCTTGGTGGTGGCACGGCTGATCCCCTCTGAAGTGGGCTCACAGTCATACCCCTGGAAAACGGCAATCCAGGTCACGACGAAGGCAAACACCAGGCTTTTGACCAGGCCGTTGAGCACGTCATCGGTGAATGAAACACTGTTCTGCATGTTGGCCCAGAACGAGCCTTCGTAGACACCCAGCCAGTCGACTGCCACCCACGAGCCACCCCAGATCCCCACCACGCTGAACATCAGCGCCAGCAGCGGCAGCGAAATGAAGCCGGCCCACAGCCGCGGTGCAACGATGTACTTGAGTGGGTCGACGCCGATCATTTCCAGGCTCGACAACTGCTCGGTCGACTTCATGTTGCCGATTTCGGCAGTCAGCGCAGAGCCGGCGCGACCGGCAAACAGCAGCGCAGTGACGACCGGGCCGAGTTCGCGCAACAGCGTCAGAGCAACCATCTGCCCGACCGCTTGCTCGGAGCCGTATTTGGTGAGGATGCTGTAGCCCTGCAGGGCCAGCACCATGCCGATGAACATGCCGGAGACGACAATGATCGCCAGCGACAGCACGCCGACTGAATAAAGCTGCTTGACCAGCAGCTGGAAGCCACCGCCAAGCCCGCCCCGGCCGACCAGGGCATGGCCCAGGAACAGGCACGAACGACCCAGTACTGCCACTACATCGATGGCCGAGCGACCGAGCAGGCGTACGCGTTCAAGTAAGGATCTTCGGCGCATCAACGCGTCCCCAGCAGATCGGCGCGGTAGTCAGGCGCAGGAAAATGGAAAGGTACCGGTCCGTCCGGATCGCCCTTCATGAATTGGCGGATGCGCGGATTGTCCGAGCCCATCAGCTCGTCCGGAGTGCCCTGACCCAGCACCTGGCCATCACCCACTACGTAGATGTAGTCGGCGATGCTCGCGGTTTCCGCCAGGTCGTGCGACACGACGATACTGGTAATGCCAAGGGCATCGTTGAGCAGACGGATCAAACGCACCAGAACACCCATCGCGATAGGATCCTGGCCGACGAATGGCTCGTCGTACATGAGAATCTGCGGGTCGAGGGCAATTGCCCGCGCCAACGCCACCCGCCGCTTCATGCCGCCGGAGAGTTCGTCGGGCATCAGGTCGATGGCGCCGCGCAGGCCAACGGCCTGCAGTTTCATCAGGACGATGTCGCGGATCATCTCTTCCGACAGCTCGGTGTGCACCCGCAGCGGGAAGGCAACGTTCTCGAACACGTCGAGGTCGGTGAACAATGCACCGCTCTGAAACAGCACGCCCATCTGCTTGCGTGCATCGAACAGATCACTGCGCGACAGCGTCGGCAAATTCTGCCCGGCCACCCACACTTCGCCGCTGGCGGGGCGCAGCTGGGCGCCCATCAGGCGCAACAGGGTGGTCTTGCCGCACCCCGATGGCCCCATGATGCCAGTGACCTTTCCGCGTGGAATGCGGATGTCGACATTACTGAAAATGCTGCGCGAACCGCGCTTGAAGGTAACCCCCTTCAACTCGACCGCGTAGGCGCTATCCACACTCATCTAGACTCCTTGCAATACAGCCTCGTCCAATGGACGCCTGCCCTCATCGTGAAGGCACACACGCCCCACCCGGGCCGAATCAGCGGCGAACTATAGCACCGCAGGCGAGCCCGCCCCAAGGCTATCGCAGCGTCATTCAGGCGAATGACAGGCGGCCGCGGCAGGCTTATGACAATCCAGTGATGAGCCTTTCGCACATTGCGGCTATAATCGGCGCCTTTTCATCAGGCATTGCTTTTCGACATGAGCCAATCCAGCGAGCTGATCCAATCTGCCCAGCGCACTTTGCGCCTGGAACTCGAGGCTGTTGAGGGCCTGTTGCCGCGTATCGACGACAATTTCGTCAAGGCCTGCGAACTGATTCTGGCCAGCAAAGGCCGTGTGGTCGTGGTTGGCATGGGCAAGTCCGGGCATATCGGCAACAAGATCGCGGCGACCCTGGCCAGTACCGGTACGCCGTCATTTTTTGTCCATCCGGCCGAAGCCAGCCACGGTGACATGGGCATGATCACCCGTGATGACGTGATCCTGGCGCTGTCCAACTCCGGCAGCACTGCCGAGATCGTTACCCTGCTGCCATTGATCAAGCGCCTTGGCATTCAGCTGATCAGCCTCACCGGCAACCCCGATTCACAGCTGGCGCAAGCGGCCGAGGCCAACCTCGATGCGCGCGTGGCGCAGGAAGCCTGCCCGCTGAACCTGGCACCAACTTCCTCGACCACCGCAGCGCTGGTGCTCGGCGACGCCCTCGCGATCGCCCTGCTTGAGGCCCGCGGCTTCTCGGCCGAGGATTTCGCCTTCTCGCACCCCGGCGGCGCCCTTGGCCGACGTTTGCTGCTCAAGGTCGAAAACGTCATGCACTCGGGCGACGAGCTGCCGCAGGTGCGACGTGGCACCCTGCTCAAGGAAGCGCTGCTGGAAATGTCCCGTAAAGGTTTGGGCATGACCGTCGTGCTGGAAAACGACGGTACCCTGGCTGGCGTGTTCACTGACGGCGACCTGCGCCGCAGCCTGGACCGCAATATCGATGTACACACCACCCTGATCGATGAGGTGATGACCGTGCACGGCAAGACTGCCCGCGCCGAGATGCTCGCCGCTGAAGCCTTGAAGATCATGGAAGACCACAAGATCGGCGCCCTCGTCGTGGTCGATCAGCACGATCGCCCGACCGGCGCGCTGAACATGCACGACCTGCTCCGCGCCGGAGTCATGTGATGAACGGAGATGCCATGAGCGAAGACATCCTGCAACGCGGCAAAGCCATCAAGCTGGCCGTTTTCGACGTCGACGGTGTGCTCACCGACGGCCGCCTGTACTTCCTTGAAGACGGCAGCGAATTCAAGACCTTCAACACCCTCGACGGCCAGGGCATCAAGATGCTCATGGCCTCGGGTGTGACCACGGCAATCATCAGCGGGCGCAAGACCCCGGTGGTCGAGCGTCGGGCGAAGAACCTCGGCATCCCGCACCTGTTTCAGGGCCGCGAGGATAAACTGGTGGTTCTGGACGGCCTGCTCGCTGAACTGGGCCTAAGCTATGAGCAGGTCGCCTACCTGGGCGACGACCTGCCCGACCTGCCAGTGATTCGCCGGGTCGGCCTGGGCATGGCCGTAGCCAACGCTGCCGTGTTCGTCCGCCAGAACGCCCACGGGGTAACCCAGGCCCGCGGCGGCGAAGGTGCTGCCCGCGAGTTCTGTGAACTGATCATGCAGGCCCAGGGTACCCTGGACGCTGCCAACGCCAACTACCTGTAAGGCCGCACATGTTCAGCAAAAAAGCTAAAAACATCGCGCTGCTGGGGCTGATCGCTGCCCTGCTGGTAGCGGTCGGCTACTGGAACGTCAGCCCCGAGAGCTTCCTCGACAAGCCACAGGCCCAGGCCGACGAAAGCGCCATCGACTACTATGCGATCAATGCCCACAGCGTGCAGTTCTTGCCTGACGGCAAGATGCAATATGAAATGACCGCCGACAAGGTCGAGCACCTCAAGGCCAGCGAAGTCACACTGCTGACCACGCCAGACCTGCACATGTATCGCGGCACCGCGTATCCCTGGCATGTCCAGAGCGTGCGTGCCGAGGTCAACCCGGATGGCACCGAGGTCGAGCTGATCGACAAGGTACGGGTTGCTCGCACCGACGAAAAACAACGCGAAACCATCATTACCAGCACGCGCATGACGGTGTTCCCGCAGAAGCAATATGCGCAGACCGAGCAAGCCGTTAGAATCGACGGCGCCGGCGGCACCACCACCGGCGTTGGCATGAAAGCGTATTTGAAAGACGGCAGGATGGACCTGCTGTCCAACGTAAGAGGACAGTATGAGGCTCGTTAAAACCCTCCCTTTTTTGCTCAGCCTGAGCGCAGCACTGGGAAGCGCGAGCGCCTTGGCCCTGCCGAACGATCGTGACCAGCCAATTCGTATCCAGGCCGACGACGCTCACCTGGATGACAAACAAGGCGTAGCTACCTACCGCGGCGACGTGATCATCACCCAAGGCTCGATGATGATCAAAGGCAACACCGTGACCATGACCCGTGCCGCCAATGGCGACATCGACGTGGTGACTTCGGTGGGCAACCTGGCCTACTTCGAGCAACAGCAGGACGCCGCCAAGCCCGACAAGATGAAAGGCTGGGCCGTGACCATTCAATACCAGGCGCAAAAAGACACGGTGATTCTGACCGACCGCGCCAAGGTCGAGAATGAAAGCAACACCACCGAAGGCGAGAAGATCGTCTACAACACCAAGTCGCAGGTCGCAACCGCAGGCAATGCCGGTGGCGCCGCCACGACCAAGCGTCCGCGCATCGACATGGTGATCCAGCCGAAGAAGAAGGCCGAGTAAATGGCGACTCTCAAAGCCCAGCATCTGGCCAAGAGCTACAAGGGCCGCCAGGTGGTTCGCGACGTCAGCCTGTCGATCGACAGCGGCCAGATCGTCGGCTTGCTCGGCCCCAACGGTGCCGGCAAGACCACCTGCTTCTACATGATCGTCGGCCTGGTTCAGGCCGATCAAGGCCGCGTGCTGATCGACAACAATGACGTCAGCTACCAACCCATGCACGGCCGCGCCCGTGCCGGGATTGGCTACCTGCCGCAGGAAGCGTCGATTTTCCGCAAGCTGTCGGTTGCCGACAACATCATGGCGATCCTCGAAACGCGCAAGGAACTCGACCGTGACGGCCGTCGCAAGGAGCTGGAAAGCCTGCTGCAGGAATTCCATATCAGCCACATCCGCGACAACCTCGGCATGAGCCTTTCCGGTGGCGAACGCCGCCGTGTCGAGATTGCCCGCGCCCTGGCCACCGCACCCAAGTTCATTCTGCTGGATGAACCGTTCGCTGGCGTCGACCCGATCTCGGTAGGTGACATCAAGCAGATCATTCATCACCTCAAGGCCAAGGGTATCGGTGTGTTGATCACCGACCACAACGTCCGCGAGACGCTGGATATCTGTGAGACAGCCTACATCGTCAACGATGGTCAACTGATCGCCGAAGGCGATGCCGAGACCATTCTGGCCAACGATCTGGTCAAGGAAGTCTACCTGGGCCACGAGTTCCGGCTCTGAGGCCCTTGCCTGGGCACTGGCAGCAGCAAGCTAAAACAGCTTAAGTGTTACAGTGCTCTAGGCAAACGCTACAAATTAAGGCATATAACTTGCTTGAAATTGGCGCCGCGGCGCCCTTCGTGTAGTGGATGGCGCAGATGCGCCGGCGGACAAGGTATTAAGCCCAAGCTATGAAACCATCGCTCGTCCTAAAAATGGGCCAGCAACTGACGATGACCCCGCAGTTGCAACAGGCCATTCGTCTGCTTCAGCTCTCGACCCTGGACCTCCAACAGGAAATTCAGGAAGCGCTGGAATCCAACCCGATGCTCGAACGCCAGGAAGATGGCGAAGACTTCGACAACAGCGACCCGCTGGCCGACAGTGCCGAAAGCAAGCCAAGCGCCGAAAACCTGGAGAACAGCTTCCAGGACAGCGGTTTTCAGGATGGCAGCCTGCAGGAAGGCAGCGCCGCCAGTCAGAACCTTGAAGAAGGCGACTGGAACGAGCGCATTCCCAACGAACTACCGGTCGACACCGCCTGGGAAGATGTCTACCAGACCAGCGCCAGCAGCCTGCCCAGCAACGACGATGACGAGTGGGACTTCACCACCCGCACCTCTGCTGGCGAGAGCCTGCAAAGCCACTTGCTGTGGCAACTGAACCTGGCGCCGATGTCCGATACCGATCGCCTGATTGCAGTAACGCTGATCGACAGCATCAACCAGCAAGGCTATCTGGAAGACACCCTCGAAGAAATCTGCGCAGGCTTTGACCCGGAGCTCGACATAGAGCTCGATGAAGTCGAGGCCGTGCTGCACCGTATTCAACAGTTCGAACCCGCCGGCGTTGCCGCACGCAACCTGGGCGAGTGCCTGCTGCTGCAGCTGCGTCAGTTGCCGGCCAATACGCCTTGGTTGACCGAGGCCAAGCGCCTGGTCAGCGACTTCATCGATATGCTCGGCAGCCGCGACTACAGCCAGCTGATGCGCCGTATGAAGCTCAAGGAAGACGAGCTGCGGCAGGTCATCGAGCTGGTGCAGAGCCTCAATCCGCGGCCTGGTTCGCAGATCGAGTCGAGCGAGCCGGAGTACGTGGTGCCTGACGTGATCGTGCGCAAGGACACCGACCGCTGGCTGGTCGAGCTGAACCAGGAGGCCATGCCGCGCCTGCGGGTCAACCCGCAATATGCAGGCTTTGTCCGCCGCGCCGATACCAGCGCCGACAACACCTTCATGCGCAACCAGTTGCAGGAAGCGCGCTGGTTCATCAAGAGCCTGCAGAGCCGCAACGAGACCTTGATGAAGGTCGCCACGCAGATCGTCGAGCACCAGCGCGATTTTCTCGAGTACGGCGACGAGGCGATGAAACCGTTGGTGCTGCATGACATCGCCGAAGCAGTGGGCATGCATGAGTCGACCATCTCCCGCGTCACCACCCAGAAGTACATGCACACTCCGCGTGGCATCTTTGAGTTGAAATACTTTTTCTCGAGCCACGTCAGCACCTCCGAAGGCGGTGAATGCTCGTCCACGGCGATCCGCGCGATCATCAAGAAACTGGTTGCAGCGGAAAATCAGAAAAAGCCATTGAGTGACAGCAAGATCGCTGGTTTACTGGAGGCACAAGGCATCCAGGTAGCCCGTCGCACCGTCGCCAAGTACCGCGAGTCGCTCGGCATAGCACCGTCGAGTGAACGCAAGCGACTGATGTAGCCCCGGGATGTGCCACAGCGTTTTTGTGGCAGGTGCAAGACCTGCCTCTTTATGCACGGGCAACAAAGGAGAAGCTGTATGCAAGTCAACATCAGTGGACACCATGTAGAAGTAACCCCACCACTGCGCGACTACGTCGAGCAGAAGCTGAAGAGACTCGCAGGGCACTTTGACAAGATCACCAACGTTACGGTGATCATGAAAGTCGAGAAACTGCAGCAGAAGATCGAAGCGACTCTGCAGATTCCGGGCGGCGAAGTGGTTGCCAATGCCGAAGATCTAGACATGTATGCAGCCATCGACAATTTGGCTGACAAGCTCGACCGCCAACTGAAAAAACACAAGGAAAAACAGCAAAGTCTCCTGCAAGGTGCAGCTGCTCGCTGATCCCCCTCATCCATGATCCGACTTGAAACCATCCTGACCCCCGGCCGTTCCCTGGTGAACGTGCCGGGCGTCAGCAGTAAGAAACGCGCCCTCGAAGAAATCGCCAAGGTCGTAGCCAGCGAAGTCAGCGAGCTCGACCAGCAAGAAGTCTTCGAGAAGCTGATCGCCCGCGAAAAACTGGGCTCCACCGGGTTCGGCAATGGCATCGCCATTCCGCACTGCCGCCTCAAGGGCTGCGCCAATCCGGTCAGCGCCCTGCTCCACCTGGATCATCCAATCGATTTCGACGCCATCGATGGCGCCCCCGTGGACCTGCTGTTCGTCCTGCTGGTGCCCGAAGCTGCCACCGATGCTCACCTTGAGCTGTTGCGCCAGATTGCCAGCATGCTCGATCGCGAAGATGTGCGTAAGCGTCTGCGCGCTGCGAGAGACAACAAGGCCTTGTACCAGGTCGTCCTGGACGTGCAAAACGGGAGCTGAGCATGCGCCTGATCATCGTCAGCGGCCGCTCTGGCTCCGGCAAGAGCACTGCACTTGCCGTGCTGGAAGACAATGGCTTCTACTGCATCGACAACCTGCCCGCCGGGTTGCTGCCGCAGCTGGCTGAAAACGCGTTGATCAATACCGAGCTGATGCAGCCCAAGGTTGCTGTCTCGATTGATGCGCGCAACCTGCCAGGCCATCTGTCACGCTTCCCCGAGCTGCTCGAGGATGCCCGCGCACGGCACATCCAGTGCGATGTGCTGTACCTGGACGCTGACGAAGACACCCTGCTCAAGCGCTTCTCCGAAACGCGCCGCCGTCACCCACTGACCAACGCCAATCGCTCGCTGGCCGAAGCCATTCGGGTCGAGAGCGATATGCTCGGGCCGATTGCCGACCTTGCCGACCTGAAGATCGATACCACCAACCTCAACCTTTACCAGCTACGCGATTCGATCAAGCTGCGCCTGCTCAACCAACCCGAGCCGGGTACGGCGTTTTTAGTTGAGTCGTTTGGCTTCAAGCGGGGCATGCCGGTAGACGCCGACCTGGTGTTCGACGTGCGCTGCCTGCCCAATCCGTACTGGAAGCCGGAAATCCGCGAGCACTCAGGCCTGGATCAGCCAGTCATCGATTACCTGGCTGCGCAGCCGGATGTCGAAGAGATGTTCCAGGACATCTCCAGCTATCTGCTCAAATGGCTGCCGCGCTTCGCCGCCAGCAACCGTGCCTATGTCACCATCGCCATCGGCTGCACCGGCGGCCACCATCGCTCGGTGTACCTGACCGAGCGCCTCGGCCAGGTTCTGCAGCAATCCTTGAAAAACGTCCAGGTCCGCCACCGCGACCTCTAGCCCACAGGATTTACCCGAACATGCCCGCCCGCGAAATCACCATCATCAACAAGCTGGGCCTGCACGCCCGAGCGGCCGCCAAGTTCGTCGGCGTGGCCGGGCGCTTTCCTTGCCAGGTGAGGGTCGGCCGGGCGCCAGACAAGCTGGTCGATGGCAAAAGCATCATGGCGGTGATGATGCTCGCAGCGGGCAAGGGCACTCAGGTGCACCTGTTCACCGAGGGCGAGCAGGAAGACGAGGCACTCCAGGCCGTGGTGGATTTGATCAACAACTACTTCGACGAAGGCGAATAACGCCCCGCCGCTGCCAGGCCCAGCGCTGCCGCAGCGCTGGACCAGCAAACGGTCACGACATGGCCGTGTCCATCACCATCATCAGGCAGAAGCCCACGCACAGCCCCAGGCTTGCCAGGCGATAGTTGCCGTTGCTGCGTGATTCCGGAATGATCTCCTGCGTCACCACCAGCAACATCGCTCCCGCCGCGCAGGCCAGGCCCAACGGTAACAGCAGTTCGGCAACATTCACTAGCCACGCGCAGATCACTGCTGCCAGCGGCTCGACCAGGCCCGAGGCCGCGCCGATCAAGAAAGCCTTGAGGCGCGACATCCCCGCCCCGGCCAGCACCAAGGCGATCACCAGACCTTCCGGCACATCCTGCAGGGCGATGCCCATGGCCAGGCTGTCGGCGTCCGGCATGCCGCCACCGGCCGATACGCCAATGGCCATCCCTTCAGGAATGTTATGGGCAATGATGGCAATCACGAACAACCAGATCCGCGCCGCGATAACCGGCTGATTGCCGTTACCGACCAAGGCTTCGGGTGAAGCACCCGAGACCTTGAGGTCGACCAGAAACAGGCAAAGCGCGCCGAACAGCAGGCCAAAACTGATCAGCCCACCGGCGCCCCATGGGCTGAAACCGATCGCCTCTGCAGCGGCCAGGCCCGGCATGATCAGCGAGAACGCAGTCGCTGCCAGCATCACTCCAGCGCCGAAGCCGAGCAAGGTGTCAGCCACCGCCACCGGCATATTGCGGATCACCAACACCGGCACCGCGCCCAGCGCAGTACCCAGAGCGCACAGTGCACCGCCCTCCAGAGCCCGCAGCATGCGCGGCTCCAGGCCCAGCCAATCGATCCCGCGTGCCACCAGCAGCGCAGTCCCGACCAGCAACAGCACAGTCCCCAGCGCCAGACGAAACAGGCGCACACTGCTGACAGACATCACCTGCGAGCGCATACCGGTTAGGCTCACTTCAAGGCTTGCTGATAGCGGCGTTCCACTTCGGCCCAATCGACCACGTTGTAGAACGCGCCAATGTATTCAGGCCGGCGGTTCTGGTACTTCAGGTAGTAGGCGTGCTCCCACACGTCCAGACCGAGGATCGGCGTGTTGCCGTGCATCAGCGGGCTGTCCTGGTTGCCGCTGCTCTCGACCACCAGTTGCTTGGTCGGGGTCACGCTGAGCCAGGCCCAGCCACTGCCGAAGCGGCTCAGCGCAGCCTTGGTGAAAGCCTCCTTGAAAGCATCAAAGCCACCTAATTGCTGCTCGATGGCCTTGGCCACCTCGCCTTGCGGCACGCCGCCGCCATTGGGCGCCATAACAGTCCAGAACAAGCTGTGGTTGGCGTGGCCACCGCCCTGGTTGATCACCGCTGCCTGCAACTTTTCAGGCAATTGCTTGACCGCGCCAACCAGTTTTTCCACCGGCCACTCAGCCCACTCGGTGCCCTCGATGGCCGCGTTGAGGTTGTTGATGTAGGTCTGGTGATGCTTGCTGTGGTGGATTTCCATGGTCTGGGCGTCGATGTGCGGTTCCAGCGCATCGTAGGCGTACGGCAGTGCAGGCAAGGTATGCGGCATGTCAGTGGATTCCGTAATTATGTGAGTGAGGTGCAACTTCCGGCGCAGCAATCAGCTCGCTCGCCGCGCCAGCCTGGCGGTTGAGCAAGCGCGCGGTGCGCGGGTACTGGCCGTACTCGGCAATGAAATTGAGCAGCTCGGTGTAGGTACGTGCGCTGTGGCGCAGTGCCGCCTCGCGTAGCGGCTGCGGCAGTCGTGGCTCGTGGCTGGCCTGCAGCAGGCGCTGATGGGCAGCGCAGAGGTAATCCGCGCTTTCGTGGGGTTGGTTCAGGCGCAGGTGCAGATCGGCCAGGTTGTGATGGGCGATGACCAGTGCGGCAACCGCCTCGTCAACGTCATGCCAGCGCTCGAGCAGCACCTGGGCCAGGGCCAGCGCTTGCAGGTAATACTCCCGAGCGTCGACCCAGTCGCCTTGGGCAAACAGCCGGTTGGCGTGATCGGTGGTGCGTTTCCAGTGCTGCATGACGTGCCTCCTGGACGGTCAGATACCGCCAGCGGTGAGTTTTTCCGGGTCAAGCAAGGCTTCGAGCTGGTCACGCGAGAGGTCGGTGTGCTCCAACGCCACGTCGATGATCGGCCGGCCTTGCTTGTAAGCGGTCTTGGCGATCTCGGCGGCCTTCAGGTAGCCGATGATCGGGTTCAGCGCGGTGACCAGAATCGGGTTGCGCGCCAGGGCTTCCTTGAGCTTGCTTTCATTGACCTTGAAGGTCGCGATGGCCTTGTCGGCCAGCAAGCGGCTGGCGTTGGCCATCAGCTCGATGCTCTCCAGCAGATTGCGAGCGATTACCGGCAGCATCACGTTGAGTTCGAAGTTGCCCGACTGTCCGGCCACGGCGATGGTGGCGTCGTTGCCGATGACTTGTGCAGCCACCATGGCGGTCGCCTCGGGAATCACCGGGTTGACCTTGCCCGGCATGATCGAAGAGCCAGGCTGCAGGGCCTGCAGTTCGATCTCGCCCAGGCCCGCCAGCGGGCCGGAGTTCATCCAGCGCAGGTCGTTGGCGATCTTGGTCAGGGCAACGGCGGTGGTTTTCAGCTGGCCAGACAGCGCCACGGCAGTGTCCTGCGAACCGATCAGGGCAAACAGATTGTCACCGGGGGTGAATTCGATCGCGGTCAGGCCGCTCAGCTGGCGGGCGAAACCGGCGGCGAACTGCGGGTGAGCGTTGATCCCGGTACCTACCGCAGTGCCGCCTTGGGCCAGCGCCTGCAGGCTCGGCAGGGTCGCTTCAAGATGGCTCAAGGCAGCGCGGATCTGTGCCGCCCAGCCAGCCAATACCTGGCTCATGCGCACCGGCATGGCATCCATCAGGTGAGTGCGGCCGGTCTTGACGTACTGATGCACCTCGACGGCCTTGGCATCGATCACCTGCACCAGGTGGCGCAGTGCCGGCAGCAACTGCTCGTGCACGGCCAGCGCAGCGCTGACATGGATGGTAGTGGGGATGATGTCGTTGCTGCTCTGGCCACAGTTGACGTGGTCATTAGCGTTGACTGGCTCGCCCTGGACGCGGCTGGCCAAGGTGGCAATCACCTCGTTGGCGTTCATGTTCGAGCTGGTACCAGAACCCGTCTGATAAACGTCGACCGGGAAGTGCTGAATGAAATCCTCGGCCAGCAACTGCTCGACCGCCTGGACGATGGCCTGGCCTTGCGCCGGCGAGATCTGCTCGAGTTCGACGTTGGCCTTGGCCGCTGCCGCCTTGGCCAGCAACAGTGCACGGATGAACTGCACCGGCATGCGCTGGCCGCTGATCGGGAAGTTATCGACCGCGCGCTGGGTCTGAGCGCCATACAGGGCCTGGGCCGGCACCTGCAGTTCACCCATGCTGTCACGCTCGATACGGGTATTACTCATGGTCAATTCCTTGCAACAGTTCGTCGGGGGAAATCGAAGGCAGCAGCACGCAATTGGCGAGCTGCATGGCATAGGGCTGCCAGCGCTGGTTCTGCTCGAGGCGATCGAGGCTGCGCAGGTCCAGCAGCGGCCGCCAGGCCTGGTCCAGGCACTGCGCGCGCCAGTGCCAGGGCAGCATGCGGTCGCTGGCGGTATCCAGCAGCAGGCGCAGGGAAGTGAGGGCGACGGTCCATGGCGAGGTCGCGGTGCAGCACACCAGGTAGCGACCTTCGGCCAGGTAATGCTCGATCAGTCGCGGCTCGTCGGGGTCGAGCGCGCAGCGAATGCGCCGGCTCAGCCAACGCCAGTTTTCCAGGTAGGGCAACTCATGGAGTACGGTATTCATGAATATCATCACTGCCGGACTGTGTAATGATATTCATTATTAAGTGATAAATAGAATCACTTCAACCCCGAAGGCAAAAACAAAAGACCCGGCGCGATGGCCGGGTCCGGGATGTGCAACTGGCACAACGGAGGGTTTTAGCTGCCCGCGACCGTCATGCGCTCGATCAGCACAGAGCCGCTGTGGATATTGCTGCGGGTTTCAAGATCGCTGCCAATCGCCACAATCTGCTGAAACATGTCCTTCATATTGCCGGCAATGGTCACTTCCTGCACAGCGAACTGAATCTCGCCGTTTTCGACCCAGTAGCCCGCTGCGCCACGAGAGTAATCACCCGTGACCATGTTCAGACCATGTCCCATCAGCTCGGTTACCAACAGGCCACGGCCCATGCGCCGAATCAATGCAGCTTGATCTTCGACGCCATGGGTGACGAACAGGTTGTGCACGCCCCCCGAGTTGGCAGTGCTTGGCAAGCCCAGCTTGCGCCCTGAATAGGTACCGAGCAGGTACGCCACCAGTTCGCCGTTTTCGACGAACGGCTTGGCGTAGGTGGCCAGGCCATCGCCGTCGAACCCCGCGCTGCCCAGTGCCCGCGGCAAGTGCGGGCGTTCATCCAGGGTCAGCCAGCTAGGGAACAGGCGCTGCCCCAGCGAGCCTTCGAGGAACGACGACTTGCGGTACAGGTTGCCGCCCGAGATCGCCCCAAGAAAGCTGCCGAACAGGCCACCGGCAAGCTCGGCAGAGAACAGCACCGGCACTTCGCAGGTCGGCACCGGGCGCGCACCCAGGCGGCTTGCGGCACGTTGCGCTGCACGCAGGCCAATGCTGCGCGGGTCGGCCAGCAGTTCGCCCTGGCGGTTGACGTCATACCAGTAGTCGCGCTGCATCTGCCCGTCGGCTTCGGCAATCATCACGCAACTGAGGCTGTGCCGGGTCGAAGCATAGCCGCCGATAAAGCCATGGCTGTTGCCGTAAACACGGCAGCCCTGATGGGTGTTGAGGGTGGTGCCGTCGGCATTCTTGATCCGCGGATCGGCATCAAAAGCAGCGGCCTCACAGGCCAGTGCCTGCTCGATGGCCTGCTCGGGGCTGATGTCCCAATCGTGATACAGGTCAAGCTCAGGGATATCGCGGGCCATCAGGGCGGCATCGGCCAGCCCGGCGCATTCGTCTTCCGAGGTGTGCTTGGCAATCGCCAGGGCTGCAGCAACGGTTTCGCGAATGGCCTCCGGGCCGCTGGCCGAGGTACTCGCCGAGCCCTTGCGCTGGCCGACATAGAGGGTGATGCCAAAGCCCTGGTCACGGTTGAACTCGACCGTCTCGACCTCGCGCTGACGCACCGTGGTCGACAAACCCTGCTCCAGCGACACCGCCACCTCGCAGGCGCTGGCACCCTGGCGGCGCGCTTCGGCAACGATCGCCTCGACTTGCTCCTGCAAGGCCGGCAGGTCCTTCGGGCCTATGCTCTGGACTGCACTCATGGTCTTCTCCACTCAAATTCTGCTTACGGCTAGGGTCATTCTACGACCGGGCCGGACAATTGGCCCCCGACTGGTTATCATGGCGGCGATTTCTAGCGGACGGCCACCATGGTTGATTCATACGACGACGCCTTCGATGGCGAAAAAAGCAAAACCCAGATCAAGCGCGAGCTACATGCACTGGTTGAACTCGGCGAGCGCCTGACGACGCTCAAGCCTGACACCCTGGCGCGCCTGCCCTTGACCGACCCGCTGCGCAAGGCCTTGGCCGATGCCAGCAAGCACACCGCGCACATCGCCCGCAAACGCCATATGTCGTTCGTCGGCAAGCTGATGCGCGACCAGGACACCGACGCAATTCTTGCGGTGATCGAGCAACTCGACAGCTCTACCCGCCAGTACAACGAACGCTTTCACGGCCTTGAGCGCTGGCGCGATCGGCTGGTCGACGGCAACGACGAGGACCTTGAGCGGTTTGTTCAGGAATACCCTGAAACCGACCGTCAGCAACTGCGCTCGTTGATCCGCCATGCCCAGCACGAAAAAGCCCGGGACAAGCCGCCGGCTGCTGCGCGCAAGGTGTTCAAGTACATCCGCGAACTTGACGAAGCTCAGCGCGGCCTGCGCTAGGTAATGCCTCGTGCGCGGCAAGCCCGCCCCCACCGTGGTGGAGGCGCGCTTGCTGCGCACTACGCTCACCCGCCGGTACCGCCGACGGTGATCGCATCCAGCTTCAGGGTCGGCTGGCCAACGCCCACCGGCACCGACTGACCATCCTTGCCACAGGTACCGACGCCGCTGTCCAGCGCCAGGTCGTTACCGACCATCGATACCCGGCTCATCGCCTCCGGCCCATTGCCAATCAACGTCGCCCCCTTGACCGGCGCGGTGATCTTGCCGTCTTCGATCAGATACGCCTCACTGGTGGAGAAGACGAACTTGCCGCTGGTGATATCGACCTGGCCACCGCCCAGGTTGGCACAGTAGATGCCCTTCTTGACCGAAGCGATGATCTCTTCGGGATCGCTCTCGCCTGCGCGCATGTAGGTGTTGGTCATACGCGGCATCGGCAGGTGCGCGTAAGATTCGCGGCGGCCGTTACCGGTCACTGCCATGCCCATCAGGCGCGCGTTGAGCTTGTCCTGCATGTAGCCTTTGAGGATGCCGTTCTCGATCAGCGTGGTGCACTCGGTTGGCGTACCTTCGTCGTCGACGCTGAGCGAGCCGCGACGATCCTGCAGAGTGCCGTCATCGACGATGGTGCACAGGCTGGAGGCAACCTTCTGGCCGATCTGCCCGCTGTAGGCGGAACTGCCCTTGCGGTTGAAATCGCCTTCCAGGCCATGGCCGACCGCCTCGTGCAGAAGCACGCCGGACCAGCCCGGGCCAAGCACCACTGGCAAGGTGCCGGCCGGCGCCGGCTTGGCTTCGAGGTTGACCAGCGCCTGGCGCAGGGCTTCACGGGCATAGCCCATGACCCGCTCCTCGGTGAAGAAGCGGTAGTCGGTCCGCCCACCACCGCCCTGCCCGCCACGTTCACGGCGGCCGTCCTTCTCGACGATCACACTGACATTGAAGCGCACCAGCGGACGCACGTCGGCAGCCAGGCCGCCATCGGCAGCGGCCACCAGAATCCGCTCCCAGACCCCGGCCATGCTCACGCTGACCTGCTGGATGCGCGGGTCAAGGGCCCGCGTGGCGACGTCGACGCGCTTGAGCAGTTCGACCTTGTCGGCACGGCTGAGCACATCCAGCGGGTTGTTCGGGGTGTACAGCTGGGTCACATCCTGGCTGCGAAACGCCTGCACCGTGCCGTTCTGGCCGGCACGCGAGATCGACCGGGCGGCGCGTGCGGCCGAGGTCAGGGCTTCGAGGTTGATCGCATTGCTGTAGGCGAAGCCGGTTTTCTCACCAGACAGGGCGCGCACGCCAACGCCTTGGTCGAGGTTGAAGCTGCCTTCTTTGACGATGCCGTCTTCCAGCGCCCAGGTTTCAGAAATCTGGCCCTGGAAGTACAGATCGGCAGCATCGATGCCGGGCCCGGCCAACTCGCCCAGTACAGCCTGCAGGCTGTCCAGGGTCAGTCCGCCCGGGGCAAGCAGCTGGTCGCTGACGGTGGTTAACATCTGGCTCATAGTCACTCCGAGGTGTGCGCAGGCCGCAAAGCGTCCTGCGAGAAAAAGCGCCGGTGCGTAATCACCGGCATCCGCGCCCGGATGGACGCTTGTTGATCTATGTCGCGCTCGGCCAGCAGCACCGCTTCACCGCGAGCCTGCTGGGCGATGATGCGCCCCCAGGGGTCGACGATCGCCGCCTGACCGTGGGTTTCGCGGGGGCCGGGGTGGATTCCGCCCTGGGCCGCCGCCAACAGATAGCATTGGGTTTCGATGGCTCGGGCGCGAATCAGTACCTCCCAATGCGCCGCACCGGTCACCGCAGTAAATGCTGCGGGGGCCGTGATCAACTCCGCGCCGGCCGCCCTCAGTGCACTGTACAGTTCAGGGAAGCGCAGGTCATAACAGACCGACAGGCCTACCTTGCCCAGCGGCGTGTCGGCCACCACCACCTGGCTGCCGTGGGCATAGTCATCCGATTCACGGTAACGACCGCGGTTGTCGGCCACATCGACATCGAACAGGTGCAGCTTGTCGTAGCGTGCGACCACCTCACCGTGCTCGTCGATCAGCAGCGAACAGGCATGCGCCTTGGCGTCCGGCTGGCCGAGCGGGGGCAACGGCAAGGTGCCGGCAACTATCCATAACTTGAGGGCGCGAGCGGTGCGTTTCAACCATGGCAGGATCGGCCCTTCGCCACGCGCCTCGGCCAGGCCGATCGCAGCGGCATCGCGCCGGCCCATGGCAGCGAAGTTTTCCGGCAGCACCGCGAGCCGAGCGCCGGCGGCAGCGGCTTGCTCGAGCAATACACCGGCCCGCTGCAGGTTGGCCATCACATCGTCCTGGCTGACCATCTGAATCACCGCTGCTTTCATCGGCACTCCTAGCGAGACTTTTCGAAAGGTTTCACAAAGGTGATCTTAGGCTCTTTCCACGAGCCATCGACGCGATAGTGCACGCTGGCAAAGCGCGAAATTCGATCACCAATCAATTGATCGACCAGAAACAGCGCACCACCAATGGCCGGCGCGCCGACGATCAACGCCGCCAACGGCAGGTTGTTGGTGACCGGCAGGGTGACCTGGAGGTTGGCAGCGATGCGATCACGCACCATGTCCATGGTGCCATCGAGCTCGAAGTTGCTGGACGGCCCGGTGACGGTAATCGGCTCACGGGTCACGTAAACGCCTTCACTAGCCACCAGCAGGCCCTTGACCCGGTCATAGCCAAGACCCTTCTCGAACAGGTCGGAGAAGTCCAGGCGCAGGCGCCGACCGATCGAGTTGAAGTTGAGCAGGCCGAACACGCGCAACGCCTGGGCGCCGCCCTCGACCTCGACGAACTGACCACTGCGCAACGACGCATCGAGGCTGCCGGAGAAGCGCTTGGTGTCGATCCAGGCCGGCGAGCCAGGCCAGCGGCCATCGACATCCAGATGGAAGTCGCGGCTGGTTACCGTTGGCGCAAAGCCAAAGCCCTGCAGCACATCGGCCAGGTTCTTGCCATCCAGGCGGCCCTTGTACCAGCTCGCAGTGCTGCCCGGCGGACCTTCCCAGGCGCCATTACCGTCGATGTGCAGGCCCTTGATCAGCAGGTCGACGCCATTGAAAGACACGCCGCGCGGGGTCGGTCGCAATTTCAGCGCTACCGAACCGAACAGGTCATCACCGCGATACAGCTTGTCGATGCTCAGGTCCAGCGCAGGGACCTTGCGCGGGTCGAAACTGGCCAGCGGGTCGGGGGCATTGTCGTCCTGCGCTTGCGCTGGATCGGCCGGTGGCAGGCGCAGGCTCTGCAGTTTGACCACCATGGGCTGCGCCTTGGCATCCGGAATGCGTGCGTTGCCGATCACCTCGCGGCTGTCCAGGCGCAGGTCCCAGGCACTGGCGACACGGGCCAGGCGGACCACGGCCTGGTTCAGTTGGGTGCCGAAAGCTTGTATCTGGCCGATGCTCAGATCGACGCTTTGCAGGGTCTGCCGGGCACTGCCACCGGGGTCATCGCCGGCCAGGCGCTGTGCCTGCTGCTGCCACGCTTCAAGATCGAGCGTGTCGAGCCGGCCACGCACGCGCAGGCCCTTGCCACCAGGCAGCTGTGGCTCGCCCGCGCCCAGCAGCAGCTCGCCGCGGCCTTGGTCAAGCTTGCCGCCGGGCGCTGCGTAGGCGAAGCGTGTGCTGTCCCCATAACGGGCATCGAAGCGTCGCTCGTTACCTTGCAGGGTCATGCTGAAGCGGCTGTCACGGGTATCCTGGGCAGCCTTGGCAAAGGGCGCCGGCAAGTCGATGCTGAGGCCTTTGAGCGAAGAATCGACGGTCAGGCGATTGTCCCGGCTGCCCAGGCTCAGCTGCAGCTGATAGGGAATCTCGCCGCTGGCAGGCAAGGCCTGCTTGACCTGCAGCCAGTCGGTCAAGGTCTTCAACGCGACCTGGCCAGAGGCATTGATGCGGGTCTGCATCTGACCGGGCTGGCCCTCGGCGACGATTTGCGCGGTGACCGGTTTGCCAAAGGCCTGCAGGCTGATGTTGTTGCCGCTCAGGCCCTTGTCCAGGTCGAAGGTGAAATCGCCCTTGAGCTTGCTCAGTTGCAGCTCCGGCGGCTCGACCTTGAGGCGCGCATCAGCGGTGCTGAAGTCGACCTTGACCTTGGGTAGCTTGCGGTGTGCCATTGGGATATCGAGGTTGAGCTTGCCGTTGAGCGGGCCTTCACCTTCCCAGCCAGCGAAAATATCAGCAGTGCCGATCGGCGCCTCTTGGAGGATCTTCAGGCCATCGCCGAGCGGGCCGGCGAAGTTGCCGGTCAGGTACAGATGGCTGTCCTGGCCAGCGTCAACGTGGGGGATGTTCACCGTGACATCGCTGACCTTGGTGTCGAGCAACAGGCCTTGCCGGGCCTTGATGCGCACGCCGCTGTCTTCGATCAGCACATCGCCGGCCACCTGCTGCACCTGAGGCCAGCCGGGCTGGAAGTCCAGCGCCGCGTCACGCACCTTGAAGAACAGGCTGATACTGCGCGCTTCGGGGGTGGCATCGTGGTTCAGCGAACCCTGATACTGGAAGTAGCCCTCATCCACAGTGCCCTTGACGATGGCACTGCGCAGCCATTCATCGAGGGCCGGGCTAAGGACTTCGGGCAGATATTTGGCGGTGTAGCGACCATCGCCTTCGGTCAGGCCGACGCGAAGGTCCATGTAGTCTTCGCGGCCTTCCTCGAACAGCAGGCGGATCAGGAAGTCGCCGGCGATCTTGCCTTCTTCGCCAAGTACCTTGAGGTACGGTGCGATCAGGGTGAAGCCCTCCTGATCCAGGCGCCAGGTGAGCAAAGCATTGGCTTTCTGGTAATGCCAGGGTTTGGCGAAGATCGGATACAGATGCAGCATGAACGCATCGGTATCCAGGCGCAATTCGCCATGACCGAGGTCGCCGCTGATGCTGCCGCTGACGTTCCCCGCCGCCGGCGCACCGTGGTAGGCGTTGAAGCCGACGCGGTCCAGGTTGGCGGCAAACTGCAGGCGCTGATCACCTTCGGCCTTGGGCCGGATATCCAGCTTCACGTTATGCAGCGCGCCGGTCACCTTGAGCCCGTCGACCACCGCCATGAGGTTGTCCGGCAACGGCGCCAAAGCATTGATCAAGGGGGTCAGAGGGGTCAGGTCGAGGGTGTCGGCCTGGACCTGCCAGGATTCTTCGAGAGGTGTCGAAGCGCTGTGCTGTCGGGCTTGCAGGTGGGTTTCCCAACGCTGCTTGCCGATGCTAGCCGCCAGCGAGTCGAGCACTAGCTGGTAACCGTCCTCACCACGCTGCAGCCAGGCGGACAAGGCAAGGTCATCCAGGCTGACGGGCTTGCGGCTGCTGTAGGCACCGCGCAGGTGCGGCGCGTTGAGGCGCACGCTTGCGTGCTGCAACTGGCCCTTGCGCACACCTACCCAGAATTCGCCGCCCGCGCGCAGTGCTTCGGCGCGCCACTGGCCAAGCAGCTTGGGTGGCAGCCAGTGCGACCAGTCGCTTTGCGGCAGGCTCAGGTAGCCGTCCAGGGAGCCATCGCGCCAGTTATCAGCCGTGGCCCGGCTACGCAGATTGAGCGCCAGTGGCTGCCCATCGGGCAGGGTCGCCCGTGCATCCAGCGCCTGGCGCGAGGCGCCGGCCTGCAAGCCAACGCTGACGTAAGTCAGGGTCAGGGGATCGCGCTGCCAGGGGTGCAGTGTGACCTGGCTATCGAATACGTCGATCCGCCCCAGCTGCTGCAAGCGCTGCAGCAACTGCACCGGGTCGAGCGGGGTGTCGTCCTGCTTGGGCAGGCCTTCCAGCGCCCAGGAGCCCTGCTCGTCCTCGCGCAGAATCAACTGCAGGCCGCCCAGCTGGATGCGCGCCAGGCGCACTTCGCGGGCCTTGAGGCTGCCCCACAGATCAGGCACGGCCTTGACGTCATCCAGGCGCAGCGCATCGGCGCCCTCGCCCAGCTGCAGATCACGCACACGCAGCACCGGTGCCAGGCCACTCCAGCGGCCTTCCAGTGCGCCGATATGTACCGGCAGGCCGAGGGCCTGCTCAGCCTTGCTCTCAACGTCGGCGCGATACTCTGCCACCAGCGGCACCAGTTGCCGGCCGATGCTCACATACAGCGCCACCAGCACCGCCAGCAAGGCACACAAGCCCAGCCCCCAACGGGTCAAGGCGCTCAGAACGCGGGTCAGACGCTCCATGGCCATGGCCCTCCAAAACGTGCTTTAACTATGGCTGCAAGCGCGACTTTCGCCAACCGGCGATGGTTTTCAGGACGCGTCAGAGGAGCACCACATCGTATTGTTCCTGGGAGTACATGGTCTCGACCTGGAAGCGGATGGTGCGGCCGATGAACGCTTCCAGCTCAGCAACGTTACCGGACTCTTCATCGAGCAGACGATCGACCACCTTCTGGTTGGCCAGCACACGGTAGCCCTCGGCCTGATAAGCCCGCGCTTCACGGAGGATCTCGCGGAAGATTTCGTAGCAGATGGTTTCGGCGGTTTTCAGCTTGCCGCGGCCCTGGCAGCCGGCGCACGGCTCGCACAAGACTTGCTCAAGGCTCTCGCGGGTGCGCTTGCGGGTCATCTGCACCAGACCCAGCTCGGTGATGCCGATGATGTTGGTCTTGGCGTGATCACGTTCGAGCTGTTTTTCCAGGGTGCGCAGCACCTGGCGTTGGTGCTCCTGGTCTTCCATGTCGATGAAGTCGATGATGATGATCCCGCCGATGTTGCGCAGGCGCAGCTGGCGGGCGATCGCCGTGGCCGCCTCGAGGTTGGTCTTGAAGATGGTTTCTTCGAGGTTGCGATGGCCGACGAAGGCGCCAGTATTGACGTCGATGGTGGTCATCGCCTCGGCCGGATCGACCACCAGGTAGCCACCAGACTTGAGCGGCACCTTGCGCTCGAGCGCACGCTGGATTTCGTCTTCGACACCATACAGGTCGAAGATCGGCCGCTCGCCCGGATAGTGTTCGAGGCGGTCGGCAATCTCCGGCATCAGTTCACCGACGAACTGCGTGGTTTTCTGGAAGGTTTCCCGCGAGTCGATGCGGATTTTCTCGATCTTGTGGTTGACCAGGTCACGCAAGGTCCGCAGCGCCAGGCCGAGGTCTTCGTAAATGACCGTCGGTGCACCGCAGGTCTGGATCTGGCTGGCGATCTGCTCCCACAGCCGGCGCAGGTAGCGGATGTCCTGGAGGATGTCGTCCTGGCGAGCGCCTTCGGCAGCGGTGCGCAGGATGAAGCCGCCGGCGTCCTTGACGTTTTCCTGCTCGATGCAGCTGTTGACCACCTGCTTGAGGCGCTCGCGTTCGGCTTCGTCCTCGATCTTCAGCGAAATACCGACGTGACTGCTACGCGGCATGTACACCAGATAGCGCGACGGAATCGACAGCTGAGTAGTCAGCCGCGCGCCCTTGGTGCCGATCGGATCCTTGGTGACCTGCACCACCAGTGACTGGCCTTCATGCACCAGCGCAGTGATGGTCTCGACCGCCGAGCCTTCGCGCTGGGAAATCTCCGAGGCATGAATGAACGCCGCGCGGTCCAGGCCAATATCGACGAAGGCTGCCTGCATGCCCGGCAGAACCCGCACCACCTTGCCTTTGTAGATATTGCCAACGATACCGCGGCGCAGTGTGCGCTCGACATGCACCTCCTGCAGAACACCGTTTTCAACCACTGCCACGCGCGATTCCATCGGCGTGATGTTGATCAGGATCTCTTCACTCATGGCAGGTTCTCATCAAAGGTCTGGGGTTATGATGGATCGCTGACCGATCCCTGGCTAGCGCTGCGTTCAACCCTCTGCCTGAGCTGCTGGCAGTTGCCAGCAGGGGATGCCGAACTGGCCGAGCAAATCGGCGGTTTCGCTGAGCGGCAGGCCGACCACGGCCGAATAGCTGCCGCTCAGTGCGGTGACAAAAATCGCGGCCAAACCCTGGATGGCATAGCCGCCGGCTTTGTCCAGCGGCTCTCCGCTGGCCCAATAGCGGCTGGCCTCGTCAGGGCCGATCGAGCGAAAACGTACGGTGCTGGCGACGCACAGGCTTCGGACCTGCTGGCCATCATCCAGAGCAACTGCGGTAAGTACCTGATGCTCGCGCCCAGCCAGTTCAGCGAGCATAGCCAGGCCGTGTTCGCGGCTTTCAGGCTTGCCGAGAATGCGCCCATCAAGCACCACCGCAGTATCGGCACCGAGTACCACACCAGCACCCGTGATATGGGCCAGTCCGGCAGCTGCCTTGGCGCGAGCCAGGCGCTCGACATAAGCCTCGGCGTTTTCCTCGGCAAGCGGGGTTTCATCGATGGGTGCGCTGACGGTGGTGAACGGCACGCCAATCTGGGTCAACAGTTCACGACGACGCGGCGAGCCAGAGGCGAGATAGAGTGGCTTCATGTGGACATATCCCTGTCAGGCGCGGCGATGCCGGTCAGTTGATGTGCAGGCGGCGGCGCAGGTCGCGCAAGGCAAAGCTGATCCACGGCCAGAGCAGCGCACTGATGACTGCCGACCACACCAGCGCCAGGGTCGGCAGGCGATTGCCGGTCAGGGCACTGAGCCACAACTGGATCAACTGGGCGATGCCGAAGATCACCAGGATCACCAGGCTCTGCTGCCACAGCGGGAACATGCGCAGGCGCTGCTGCAACGACAGCACCAGGAAGGCGATCAGGGTCAGGATCAGCGCGTTCTGCCCCAGCAGGGTGCCGTACAGCACATCCTCTGCCAGGCCCAGCACGAAGGCGGTGGTCATGCCAACCTTGTTCGGTACGTTGAGTACCCAGAATGACACCAGCAGGGCCAGCCACATCGGCCGGAACACTTCCATGAACTGCGGCATCGGCGAGACGCTGAGCAACAGGCCGATGGCGAAGCTGAGCCAGATGACCCAACCGTTTCTACTGCGCGAACTGGCCATCATTGCCTCCGCGGTTGGCTGGGCGACGCAGCAGGCGTCGCAGCCGGATTGACGGGTGCCGCTGGCGTTGCCGCAGGAGCAGCCGGGGTGGCGGGCGCAGTGCTTGCTGGCGCGCTGGCAGCAGGCGTGGCTTGCTCGGTAGCAGCTGCGGCTGGCGGCTGCGCCGTACCCTGCCGATCAGCTTCTTCCTGGGCCATGGCTGCCTCGGTCGCACGCTGCTCCGGGGTGCGGCGGTCGCTGAACACAAGCAGCATATAGCGGCTGCGGTTGAGCGCCGCAGTAGGGATGGCGCGCACGATCGCGAACGGCTGACCGGAATCGTGGATCACTTCGTTGACCGTGGCCACCGGGTAACCGGCCGGGAAGCGCTGACCCATGCCCGAGCTCACCAGCAAGTCGCCCTCTTTGACATCGGCAGTGTCGGCAACATGGCGCAGCTCAAGCCGCTCCGGGTTACCGGTACCACTGGCGATGGCGCGCAAGCCGTTGCGGTTGACCTGCACCGGAATGCTGTGGGTGGAGTCGGTGAGCAGCAGTACCCGCGAGGTGTAAGGCATCAGCTCGACCACCTGGCCCATCAGGCCGCGGGCATCGAGCACCGGCTGGCCGAGGAAGACGCCGTCGCGCTCGCCCTTGTTGATCAGGATACGGTGGGTGAACGGATTGGGGTCGACGCCGATCAGCTCGGCCACTTCAACCTTCTCGTTGACCAGCGCCGACGAGTTGAGCAACTCGCGCAGGCGCACGTTCTGCTCGGTCAGGGCCGCCAGCTTTTGCAAGCGCCCCTGCAACAGCAGGGCTTCGGTCTTGAGTTTTTCGTTCTCGGCGGCAAGCTCGGTGCGGCTGCCGAACTGGCTGGCGACACCCTGAAATACGCGCTGCGGGAGGTCTGTGAGCCAATACGACTCCATCAGCACCAGGCCCATCTGGCTACGCACTGGTTTGAGCAGGGCGAAGCGCGAGTCGACCACCATCAAGGCAACCGAGAGCACCACCAGTACCAGCAGACGAACGCCCAGCGAAGGGCCCTTGGAGAAAAGCGGTTTAATGGGCCGTTCCTCGTGGACGACGATTCAGGAGGTGACTGGACATGAAGCGGAGCACCGGCCTGCTGCGAATTGACGGAAACAGCGCCCCACGGACGCCAACCCAGCGCATACAGGTAGCACTGCGAGTGCTACCTGTAAACCAGGCGATCATTACCGGACGTTGAACAGCGCCGTGAATCACTCGCTCGAGAGCAGATCCATTGCGTGTTTGTCCATCATTTCCAACGCACGACCACCGCCACGAGCCACACAGGTCAGCGGGTCTTCGGCGACGATCACCGGCAGGCCGGTTTCCTGCGCCAGCAGCTTGTCGAGGTCGCGCAGCAGCGCGCCACCACCGGTCAGCACCAGACCGCGCTCAGCGATGTCCGAGGCCAGTTCCGGCGGCGACTGCTCAAGGGCGCTCTTGACCGCCTGGACGATGGTCGCCAGGGATTCCTGCAGCGCTTCGAGCACTTCGTTGGAGTTCAGGGTAAAGGCACGCGGCACGCCCTCGGCCAGGTTACGGCCACGTACGTCGACTTCACGTACTTCACCACCTGGGTAGGCGGTGCCGATTTCCTGTTTGATGCGCTCGGCAGTGGATTCACCGATCAGGCTGCCGTAGTTGCGGCGCACGTAGGTAACGATAGCTTCGTCGAAGCGATCGCCGCCAACCCGTACCGATTCGGCGTAGACCACACCGTTGAGCGAGATCAGCGCGATTTCAGTGGTACCACCACCGATATCGACGACCATCGAGCCACGCGCTTCTTCGACCGGCAGGCCGGCACCGATGGCCGCAGCCATTGGCTCCTCGATCAGGAACACTTCACGTGCACCGGCGCCCAGCGCCGATTCACGGATCGCGCGGCGCTCGACCTGGGTCGATTTGCACGGCACGCAGATCAGCACACGTGGGCTGGGCTGCAGGAAGCTGTTTTCGTGAACCTTGTTGATGAAGTACTGCAACATTTTTTCACAAACGCTGAAGTCGGCGATGACGCCGTCTTTCATCGGACGAATGGCTGCAATGTTGCCGGGCGTACGGCCCAGCATACGTTTGGCTTCAGTCCCGACGGCGACGACGCTTTTCTGGTTGCCGTGGGTACGGATGGCAACAACCGAGGGCTCATTCAGGACGATACCGCGCTCACGCACGTAAATAAGGGTGTTGGCAGTACCCAGGTCGATAGACAGATCGCTGGAAAACATGCCACGCAGTTTCTTGAACATGGGAAAGTGACCCTGGGGAAAGCGTGGGTAAAAAAGTGCGGCAAACTCTAACAATGGCAGGGATTTTGGGCAAGGAGCCAATATGTTAAATTGGCAGTTTTTCCGAGCAAGCCTGCAGATGATCGCGGCTGTATGACCGCCAAAATGCCGGCATGTTCCTCATCGCGGAACTAATTCCGTTTGGTTTTTCTGGAGATTCCCCATGGCGCTGCAACGCTCCGACGTGGAAAAGATCGCCCATCTGGCCCGACTGGGGCTGAATGAAGGCGAACTGCCGCGCATCACCGATGCCTTGAACAGCATCCTCGGGTTGGTCGACCAGATGCAAGCTGTCGACACCAGCGGTATCGAACCGCTCGCCCACCCCCTGGAGGCCAGCCAACGTCTGCGCCCCGACCAAGTTACCGAAAGCAACCAGCGTGACGCGTATCAAGCCATCGCCCCGTCGACCGAGAACGGTCTGTACCTGGTTCCAAAAGTCATCGAGTAAGGGAAAGCACCTGCCATGCATCAATTGACCCTGGCCGAGATCGCCCGCGGACTCGCCGACAAGTCGTTTTCATCCGAAGAGCTGACCCAGAGCCTGCTGGGTCGGATCAAGCAACTCGATCCGCAACTGAACAGCTTCATCAGCGTCACCGAAGAACGCGCGCTGGATCAGGCGCGCGCTGCTGACGCCCGTCGCGCCGCTGGCGAAACCGGCCCTCTGCTGGGCGCGCCGATCGCCCACAAGGACCTGTTCTGCACCCAGGGCGTACGCACCAGTTGCGGCTCGAAGATGCTCGACAACTTCACCGCGCCGTATGACGCCACCGTGGTCAGCATGCTGGCCGAGGCCGGTATGGTCACTCTGGGCAAGACCAACATGGACGAATTCGCCATGGGTTCAGCCAACGAATCCAGCCACTACGGCCCGGTGAAGAACCCGTGGAACCTCGAGCACGTGCCGGGTGGTTCGTCCGGTGGTTCGGCAGCAGCCGTGGCGGCACGCCTGCTGCCGGTGGCAACCGGCACCGATACCGGCGGCTCGATCCGCCAACCGGCGGCGCTGACCAACCTGACCGGCCTGAAACCGACCTACGGTCGTGTTTCGCGCTGGGGCATGATCGCCTATGCATCGAGCCTCGATCAGGGCGGCCCGATGGCCCGTACTGCCGAAGACTGCGCCCTGCTCCTGCAAGGCATGGCCGGCTTCGACGCCAAGGACTCGACCTGCATCGACGAGCCAGTGCCGGATTACAGCGCCAACCTCAACGCGCCGCTGCAAGGCCTGCGCATCGGCCTGCCGAAGGAGTACTTCGGTGCCGGCCTCGACTCGCGCATCGCCGACCTGGTGCATGCCAGCGTCAAGGAACTGGAGCAGCTCGGCGCGGTGGTCAAGCAGATCAGCCTGCCGAACATGCAACACGCCATCCCGGCGTACTACGTGATCGCCCCCGCTGAAGCCTCGTCCAACCTGTCGCGCTTTGATGGCGTGCGCTTTGGCTATCGCTGCGAAGATCCGAAGGATCTCACCGACCTCTACAAGCGCTCGCGCGGTGAAGGTTTCGGCGTTGAAGTACAGCGTCGGATCATGGTTGGCGCCTACGCGCTGTCGGCCGGTTACTACGACGCCTACTACCTGCAGGCGCAGAAGATTCGCCGCCTGATCAAGAACGACTTCATGGCAGCGTTCGAAGACGTCGACCTGATTCTCGGCCCAACCACGCCCAACCCGGCCTGGAAGCTTGGCGCCAAGAGCAACGACCCGGTCTCCGCCTACCTCGAAGACGTCTACACGATCACCGCCAACCTGGCCGGCCTGCCCGGCTTGTCGATGCCAGCCGGTTTCGTCGACGGCCTGCCCGTCGGCGTGCAACTGCTGGCGCCGTACTTCCAGGAAGGCCGCCTGCTCAACGTCGCGCACCGCTACCAGCAAGTCACCGACTGGCACACCCGCGCCCCTACCGGCTTCTGAGGAATTCACACATGCAATGGGAAGTTGTGATCGGGCTGGAGATTCATACCCAGCTCGCCACCCAGTCGAAGATTTTCTCCGGCAGCGCTACCACCTTCGGCTCCGAGCCGAACACCCAGGCCAGCCTGATCGACCTGGGCATGCCTGGCGTACTGCCGGTGCTCAACCAGGAAGCCGTGCGCATGGCGTGCATGTTCGGCCTGGCCATCGAAGCCGAGATCGGCCCGCGCAACGTGTTCGCGCGCAAGAACTACTTCTACCCTGACCTGCCCAAGGGCTATCAGATCAGCCAGATGGACCTGCCGATCGTCGGCAAGGGGCACCTCGACATCGCCCTTGAAGACGGCACCATCAAGCGCGTCGGCATCACCCGTGCGCACCTTGAAGAAGACGCCGGCAAAAGCCTGCACGAAGACTTCAACGGCGCCAGCGGCATCGACCTCAACCGGGCCGGCACGCCGCTGCTGGAGATCGTTTCCGAGCCGGACATGCGCAGCGCCAAGGAAGCCGTGGCCTACGTCAAGGCGATCCACGCGCTGGTGCGTTACCTGGGCATCTGCGACGGCAACATGGCCGAAGGTTCGCTGCGTTGCGACTGCAACGTGTCGATCCGGCCGAAGGGTCAGGTCGAGTTCGGCACTCGCTGCGAGATCAAGAACGTCAACTCGTTCCGCTTCATCGAGCGCGCCATCAACAGCGAAATCCAGCGCCAGATCGAGCTGATCGAAGACGGCGGCCGGGTCATCCAGGAAACCCGCCTGTACGACCCGAACAAGGATGAGACCCGCTCCATGCGCAGCAAGGAGGAAGCCAACGACTACCGTTACTTCCCCGACCCTGACCTGCTGCCGGTGGTGATCGAGAGCAGCCTGCTCGAGAGCATCCGCGCCAGCCTGCCAGAGCTGCCACCGCAAAAGGTCGAACGCTTCCAGAGCCAGTACGGCCTGTCGGCCTACGACGCCAACGTGCTGGCCGCCAGCCGCGAACAGGCCGACTACTTCGAGGCCGTGGTGCGCATTGGTGGCGACGCCAAGCTCGCCGCCAACTGGGTCATGGTCGAGCTGGGCAGCCTGCTCAACAAGCTCGGTGTCGAGATCGACCAGGCGCCGGTCAGCGCCGAGCAACTGGGCGGCATGCTCCTGCGTATTCGCGACAACACCATCAGCGGCAAGATTGCCAAGACCGTGTTCGAAGCGATGGCCGCAGGCGAAGGCGACGCCGACAGCATCATCGACAGCAAGGGCCTCAAGCAGGTCACCGACAGTGGTGCAATCGAGACCATGCTCGACGAAATGCTGGCAGCCAATGCCGAGCAGGTCGAACAGTACCGCGCCGCCGATGAAGCCAAGCGCGGCAAGATGTTCGGCTTCTTCGTCGGCCAGGCGATGAAAGCCTCCAAAGGCAAGGCCAACCCGGGGCAGGTGAACCAACTGCTCAAGGCCAAGCTCGAAGGCTAAGCCCTGCGCGGTGCACGGCCAGCCATGGCCGTGCACCGCGCAACTCATTCTTTGCGGAGCGTACGCGAGCATGCGGCATACCCTTGGCGCACTTGCGCTTTTCTCCCTGCTGGCCGGCTGCGCCAGTCACGATATCGACCCTAGCGGTTACGACAAGACCGGCACCGCCTCCTATTACGGTTCGCGCCACCATGGCAAACGGACCGCCAGTGGCGAGCCCTTCAACCAACACGGCCTTACCGCCGCCCACCGCAGCCTCGCTTTTGGCAGCCGGGTGCTGGTCACCAACCTGGCCAACCATCGCAGCGTCGTGGTGCGCATCAATGACCGCGGACCACACAGCCGTGGCCGTTTGATCGATCTGTCCCGCGCGGCCGCAGAAAAAATCGGCATGATCCGTAGCGGAACCGCGCGAGTGCGGGTACAAGGTCTGAGCGACTGAGCCAACGGGAGCCTGACCATTTTCGACCTCGCCACCCTACCCACCTTCAGCCTCCTGCAATTGGCTGTGGGCCTTGTCCTGCTGGTGCTTGGCGCCGAACTGCTGGTGCGCGCCGCCCTGCGCCTGGCCACGCGCCTGCATGTGCGGCCGCTGATCATCGGTTTGAGCCTGGTTGCCTTCGGCAGTACCGCGCCGCAATTGACTGTCAGCCTGCAAGCGGCCTATCAAGGTGCGCCTGACGTCGCTGTCGGCAGCGTGATCGGCAGCAACATCTTCAATGTGCTGGTGATTCTCGGCTTTACCGCGCTGATCATCCCGCTGCGCGTGTCGCGCCAACTGGTGCGTCTGGACATCCCGTTGATGGTGGCCGCCAGCGCCTTGGTCTACCTGCTCGCGGCCAACGGCCAGCTGGGCCGCTTCGAAGGCGCGCTGCTACTGCTCGGGCTGCTCGGTTATCTGTTGATCCTCTGGCACCAATCGCGCCACTACGCGCGTACTTATCCGGCACCGAATGCCCTCGAGGTCAGCCGCCTGCGCTTCTGGAGCGGTGCTGTGGGGCAGACCGCGTTGGGCCTGGTATTGCTCAGCATTGGCGGCCATCTGCTGCTGGAAGCCGCAGTGGAAGTGGCCACTGACCTTGGCCTGTCGGAACGGATCATTGGGCTGACCGTAGTCGCCGTCTGCACCTCGTTGCCGGAGCTTGCCGCTGCGCTGGTTGCGGCGCTGCGCGGTGAGCGCGAAGTGGCGGTAGGTACGGTGATCGGCAGCAACCTGTTCAATTTGCTGGCAGTGCTGGGTGCGACCGCGCTGGTCACCCCTGCCCCGCTGTCGATCTCACCGAATGCGCTGGCCTTTGACTTGCCGGTAATGCTCGGCGTCGCCTGCCTGAGCCTGCCGGTGTTCTACTCCGGCTACCGCGTCACACGCGCCGAGGGGCTGGTGTTTCTCTGCCTGTACCTGGCCTACGGCCTGCATGTGGTGACCTTCACCACCGGCATGCCGTTGGCGGGCAAGCTGGAGAAACTGATGCTGTTCTACGTGCTGCCGCTGCTCGCCCTGACGCTGCTCTACACCACCGTGCGCGCCTGGCGACGTCAGCACTGAGGCCTGCGCAGGTTTAGCCGCGCAGGCCTTGCAGCAAACACCTCAGCGCTTGGCCTGACGCTGCTTCTTGAGCTTGAACGCAATGCCCAGTGCGGCAATCCACAGCGGGATCAGCATCACCGAGATGCGGATCGGCGGAGTGAGGTACATCACCACCAGGATCAGCACGATGAACGCCAGGCACAGGTAGTTGGTGATCGGATGACCCCAGCTGCGGTAGAACGGCGTTTCGCCGGCAGCGATCTTGGCCTTGCGGAATTTCAGGTGGGTGATGCTGATGCTTGCCCAGTTGATCACCAGCGCTGATACCGCCAGCGCCATCAACAGGCCGAAGGCTTCGCCCGGCATCAGGTAGTTGATCACCACGCACAAACCGGTGGCCGCTGCCGACACACCCAACGCGGTCAGCGGCACGCCGCGACGGCTGACCTTGAGCAATTGACGCGGTGCATCGCCCTGGCTGGCCAGGCCGAACAGCATGCGGCTGTTGGCGTACACGCAGCTGTTGTACACCGACAGCGCCGCGGTCAGTACCACTACGTTGAGGATGGTCGCGACCAGGTTGCTGTCCAGCTCATGGAAGATCATCACGAACGGGCTGCCGCCCTGCACCACCTTCTGCCACGGGTACAGCGACAGCAAGATCGCCAGCGCACCGATGTAGAAGATCAGGATGCGGTACACCACCTGGTTGGTCGCCTTGGGAATGCTCACCCGCGGGTTTTCCGCCTCGGCGGCGGTGATACCGACCAGCTCCAGGCCGCCGAACGAGAACATGATCACCGCCAGAGCCATGATCAAACCGCCGACGCCATTGGGGAAGAAGCCACCGTATTGCCACAGGTTGGCGACGCTGGCATCCGGGCCACCCTGGCCGCTGGTGAGCAACCAGGCGCCAAAGCCGATCATGCTGACAATCGCCACTATTTTGACCAGAGCGAACCAGAACTCCATCTCGCCGTAGACTTTGACCTGAGTCAGGTTGATCAGGTTGATCACCACAAAGAAGATCGCTGCCGTGGCCCAGGTCGGGAAGTCCGGCCACCAGTACTGCACATAGATGCCGACTGCGGTCAGCTCGGCCATGCCTACCAGCACATAGACCACCCAGTAGTTCCAGCCCGAGACAAAGCCGGCAAACTCGCTCCAGTATTTATGGGCGAAGTGGCTGAAGCTGCCGGCAACCGGCTCTTCCACCACCATTTCGCCAAGCTGACGCATGATCAGGAAGGCCATCAGGCCGGCAATGGCATAACCGAGCAACACCGATGGGCCGGCCATCTGGATGGTCTGGGCAATGCCCAGGAACAGCCCGGTGCCGATGGCCCCGCCCAGCGCGATCAGCTGGATATGGCGATTTTTCAGGCCGCGCTGTAACCGCTCGGGCGAGTTCTGGTCTTGCATGGAGTGTCCTTAGGTCAGGTGGCAGCGTTGTTGCTGTTGTTGTTCTGTTCAGGCAGCAAGGATCTAGATCCAGCCGCCCCACTGCAAGATGAAGATGCCGATATTGGTGGTAATCGCCGCCATCAGGGTCGTGATGACGATGATCGCCGCCGCTAACTGATGATTGGCATTGGCCGCGCGGGCCATGACATAGCTGGCGGCAGCGGTAGGGCTGCCGATGTACAGGAACAGGATGCCCAGCTCGGCACCGCGGAAACCACACAGCCAGGCGCCGAGGGTGCCGATCAGCGGCAACCAGACCATCTTCACCAGGCTGACATCCACCGCCAGCTTGCCGCTGTCGCGCAGCGCCGCCAGCGACAAGGTGCCGCCAATGCAGATCAGCGCCAGTGGCAGGGTCATCTGCGCCAGATAGTCGCCCGAGGTCAGCAGCCAGTTCGGCAGCGGCACCTGGGCGTAGGCCATGGGTGTGGCGAGCAGCACGCTGATGATCAGCGGGTTGCTGAAAACACTTTTGCAGATGCTCCACGGATCGGACTTGAGGTCCGGGCTGTACACCGCCAGCACCACCGCCGACAGCGAGTTGTACAGGAGGATCACCAGGCCGGCGAGCACCGCGCCCAGCGAAATGCCGTAATCACCGTACAGGCTGGCCGCCAGGGCCAGGCCAATAACGCCGTTGTTGCCGCGAAAAGCCCCCTGGGTGTAGATGCCGCGCTCGGCCAGCGGCGCGCGCCAGATCGCCAGGCCCCAGGACAAGGCGAAGCCGATCAGGGTAATTGCGGTGAAGTAGACCAGCACACCGGGTTTGATCGCTGCATCCAGATCGGCATGGTAGATGCCAAGGAACAGCAGCGCCGGCATGCACACGTTGAACACCAGCGTCGAGGCAACCTTGGTGAAGTTGTCGTCGATCAGGTGCAAACGTTTGAGCAATACGCCCATGAACAGCATGGCGAACACCGGTGCAGTGATGTTCAGCGTCTGGATAAGAAGGGCGAGCATGCGCGAGCGGTCCTGGTTTTGGGGTTGCCGTTAGGGGGCTAATGATACGCCAGGCGCTGGGTTTTGCGGACAATAGCCACTGCTAAAAGGATATTTCCTACATAACTGCCGCTTTTTGCTGTCAGCCTCGCCCCCTGCACAGCGGCCGATTCAAGAAATCCGAGTGCCCAGCACTTTCAGGAACGCTGCCAGCCAGGCGGGATGCGCCGGCCATGCCGGCGCGGTAACTAGATTGCCCTCGACGTGGGCCTGATCCACCGCGATATCGATGAAAGTACCTCCGGCCAGACGCACTTCCGGCGCGCAGGCAGGGTACGCGCTGCACTCGCGACCACGCAGCACGCCTGCCGCTGCCAGCAGCTGGGCGCCATGGCACACCGCGGCAATCGGCTTGCGCGCCTCGTCGAAAGCCCGCACCAGCGCCAGCACCTGCTCGTTCAGGCGCAGGTACTCAGGTGCGCGGCCGCCCGGGATCAGCAAGGCGTCGTAGCTTTCGGCGCGGGCCTGGACGAAGTCGAAGTTGAGGGCAAAGTTGTGCCCGGGTTTTTCGCTGTAGGTCTGCTCGCCTTCGAAGTCGTGGATAGCGGTACGCACCGTCTGCCCCGCGATTTTCTCCGGGCACACCGCATGCACGGTGTGGCCGACCATGCTCAGCGCCTGGAACGGCACCATCGCTTCGTAGTCTTCGACATAGTCGCCCACCAGCATGAGAATCTTCTTGCCTGTCATCGCCACCGCTCCTTGCCTAGCCTGGGATCAATCAGAGCACGATAGACCGCTTCGGCGCTTACCGATATGCGCCGTTCATCTCAATTGCGCCGATCCAGCAGGTTGGCCACCAGCCGGTCCATCCAGCCCCAGATCCGTTGCTTGACTCGCCGCCACAACGGCCGCGCGTTCCAGTGGGCCAGATCAACCTCCTCGCTGAGGGCAAAGTCGCGCTCGAAACTGGCGCTGACTGCTGCGGTCAGGCTGGGGTCGAGCGCTTCGATGTTGGCCTCCAGGTTGAAGCGCAGGTTCCAGTGGTCGAAGTTGCACGAACCGACGCTGACCCAGTCATCGATCACGACCATCTTCAGGTGCAGGAAGCACGGCTGGTATTCAAAGATGCGCACGCCAGCGCGCAGCAAGCGTGGGTAATAGCGGTGCCCGGCGTAGCGCACCGAGGGGTGGTCGGTGCGCGGCCCGGTCAGCAGCAGGCGCACGTCGATGCCGCGCGAAGCAGCCCGACGCAGAGAACGACGCACACTCCAGGTCGGCAAAAAATACGGCGTCGCCAGCCAGATGCGCTGCTGCCCGCTGTTCAGGGCACGCACCAGCGAATGCAGGATGTCGCGGTGTTGCCGGGCATCGGCGTAAGCCACCCGGCCCATGCCCTGCCCTTGCACCGGCACTTTGGGCAGGCGTGGGAGACCGAAACCAGCTGGCGGTCGCCAGGCGGTGCGACGGTCATTGGCATGCCATTGGCGATCGAACAACAGCTGCCAGTCGCTGACCACCGGTCCCTGGATCTGCACCATCACTTCATGCCATTCGCTGCGCTCGGCCTGCGGCTGCCAGAACTCATCGGTGACGCCCGTGCCGCCGACTACCGCCCAGCGGCTGTCGACCAGGAGAATCTTGCGGTGATCGCGGTACAGATTGCGCACGCCGCGGCGCCAGTGCAGGCGGTTGTACCAGCTCAACTGCACACCGGCGCCAAGCAAGCGCTGGCGCAGCGCAGTGGTGAAGGCCAGCGAGCCGTAGTCATCAAACAGGCAGCGCACCTGCACGCCGCGCCGGGCGGCCTGCTCCAGCACAGTGACCACTGCCTCGGCGCACGTGCCGGCCTCGACCAGATACAGCTCCAGATCGACCTGGCGCTCGGCCTCGGCAATAAGGTGCAACATCCGCGGGAAGAAATCGGGGCCGTCGATCAGCAGCTCGAAATGATTACCGTCGCGCCAAGGAAAGACCGGCCCTGGCATATCAGCGGGCGTTGAAGATCAGCACCGCATTGACCGGTACCGAGGGGTTGATGGACTTCAGCTTGGCGAACTTGCGCAGGCTCTCGAGCCCAGGCAGCAGGCCATAGTCAGCGGCGCGCAGGATCAACGGTTCAAGGGTCACCACCTGAAAGCGCCGCTCGTCCAGGCGCGTGGCCATCAGCAATGCGTTGTAGCTGTGCGAGTGGCCGTGCAGGGTGACGGTCAGCGGCAGGCGCAATTCGATCTGCGCGCCGTTGGCGAGGTTGTCGATCGGGCGCAGGTCGATCTGCGCCTTGACCTTCGCTTCGGGGAACTGGTCGACCTCGAACAGGCCATCGCGCATGCGCTCGTCACGCAGCGGGATACCACTGCTGACCGAATCCATCTCGATCCGCAGGCCGGCTGCGCCCTTGCGATCGACGCTGCCGTGCAGCACCAGAAAGCGATGCACTTCGGTGATCTCGCCGTTTTTGCCGGTGACGAACGACAAGCGCGAAGACTCACCGTCCAGGTGCCAATTGGCATGAGCGGGCAGGCACAACGCCAGGAACAGGGCGGGAAGCAGACGGGCAAGCATGGGCATGGGAAATTCCGTGAAACAAAGCCGTGAACATTACCCGCCCGCCTTCGGTGCAGCAAGCAGCAGTCTCGCGGCCCCTCAGGTACGGCCAGCGGTGGCTGTCACGCAAGCATCACCAAAGATTCACCGAGGTGACACCCCCCCTACCTAGGCTGACCCTGCACAACAAAGCCGACCGGCAGCCCCGCACATGGTTGGCCAATGGAGACTCGCAATGACCCAGATCGCTCGCTCAGGCGACACCAGCACTGAACGCCGTCTGCAAGCCGAGCGCCTGCTAGGCGCTGCGGCCCTGCAAGAAGCTCAGGCCCTGCGTTTCAAGGTGTTCAGCGGTGAACTCATGGCCAAGCTCAAGGGCGCCGAACAGGGCCTGGACATGGACGATTTCGATATCCACTGCCGCCATATCGGCGTGCGTGACCTGAGCACTGGCCGCCTGGTTGCCACCACCCGCTTGCTCGACCACCAAGCCGCGAGCAGCCTCGGGCGTTTCTACAGCGAAGAAGAGTTCAGCCTGCACGGCCTGCTGCAATTGCAGGGGCCGATCCTTGAACTGGGCCGCACCTGCGTCGACCCGGCCTATCGCAACGGCGGCACCATCGCCGTGCTCTGGGGCGAGCTGGCCGAGGTGCTCAACGAAGGCAGCTACAGCTACCTGATGGGCTGCGCGAGCATCCCCATGCAGGATGGCGGCGTGCAGGCCCACGCGATCATGCAGCGCCTGCGTGAACGCTACCTGTGCACCGAAAACCTGCGCGCCGAGCCGAAAAAACCGCTGCCGACTCTGGCCCTGCCGAACAACGTGATTGCCGAAATGCCCCCGCTGCTCAAGGCCTACATGCGCCTGGGCGCGAAGATCTGCGGCGAACCGTGCTGGGACGAGGACTTCCAGGTCGCCGACGTGTTCATCCTGCTCAAACGCGACGACCTCTGCCCGCGCTACGCCCGCCACTTCAAGGCAGCGGTGTGATGCTGAGGCTGCGGGTCGCCGCCCGCCTGGCACGTTTGCTGTGGGTGCTGCTGATCGGCATGACCATGGCCAGCGTTACCGCGCTTGGCCAGCGTCTGCGTGTGCCGGTGTCGCTGGCTCTGCGCCAGCGCTGGAGCCGCTGGTACATGCAGCGCCTGGTCGGCGCGCTGCCATTTCAGGTCGAGGTGCTCGGCGAGCTGCCGCAGCGGCCGATGCTGTGGGTCGGCAATCATGTGTCATGGACCGACATTCCGCTGCTCGGCATGCTCACCCCGCTATCATTTCTGTCCAAGGCCGAAGTCCGTCACTGGCCGCTGGCCGGCTGGCTTGCCGAGCAGGCCGGGACGCTGTTCATCCGCCGCGGTGGCGGTGACGCCCAAGGCCTGCGCGAGCAGATCAGCCAGCAATTGGGCGACGCCCTGCCGCTGTTGATCTTCCCGGAAGGCACCACTACCGATGGCCGCAGCCTGCGCACCTTCCACGGCCGCCTGCTGGCCGGCGCCATCGATGGCGCTACCCCACTGCAACCGGTGGCGATTCAGTACTGGCGCAGTGGTGAGGTTGATCCAATTGCACCTTTCGTTGGCGATGACGACCTGGTTTCACACCTGCTGCGCTTGTTTGCCCAACCGCGTGGGCAGGTACGCATTCAGTTGCTGGCGCCGATCAGCAGCGTCGGCAAGGAGCGCGCGCAGCTGGCGTTTCAGGCACAACAAGCCATTCATGGCGCCCTGTTCGGCCACGAGCAAGCCGAGTTGGCCCCACGCCGGCAAGCGCGAGCGGCTTGATCAGCGGGGCCAGCGGGCGCTGGCGAACGCCTGCAGCTGTGGATAAAACGCTCTGAAGTCTTCCAGCAACGGCTGGTACAGCGCCTCCAGTTCGGGCATTACTCCCGCCAAGCCTTCGGGGCGCGACAGGCGCCGGCCTATGCCTCGGAATACGTACTCCAGCGTAGCGAAATCGCCGTACGCGGACAGCCAGTCGTCCGCGGCCATCATCGGAGCGATATGCGCGAGCCGGCCTGGCAGCTCGGGCTCGGCGAGCAGGACCTGGTAAAAGCGCTGGGTAAACTCGGTCAGCGGCTGGGCGGCGTAGTCGTGCCAGTGGTGCGCCAGGCAATGGTCGAAAAATACGTCGAGCACGATTCCGGCGTAGCGCCGCCGCTCCCGCGGGAAACGGGCCAGTGCGGCTAGCACTATGGGGTGGCTGTCGGTGTAGCTGTCGATCCAGCGGTGGAGCTGGATGGCAGCTTCCAGGGTGGGCGGGAAACGGCCGTGCAGGGTGCCTTTGACGAAATCGCCGTATAGGCTGCCGAGTAGTTGTTGCGGCTGTTGGCCGCCTAGGTGGAGGTGGGCTAGGTAGTTCATGGGGGCAGTATAGGGTTTCTGCGGGTGGGTCGGCTTGGGATGATGGATAGCTGGCTGCGGGCTTGTCTGGTTTTTGTGGTGTTTTACTGACCCCCAATATCGTTATAACCCGATATAGCGATTCGACCCGAGCTAAGACCAACATCATATTTGTATATCGCGAAATACCGATTTATATTTCGTCCTATCGCGATATAGCGCCCTACCCCAAGAGCCTCCCCCATGCCCCTGGACCTCGACGAAACCATCAAAGCCCTGTCCCACCCAGTCCGCCGCGAAATCCTCGGCTGGCTCAAGGACCCGGCCACCCAGTTCCCCGATCAACAGCACAGCATCGAGCACGGTGTCTGCGCCGGCCAGATCGACCAACGCTGCGGCCTCTCGCAATCCACCGTGTCGGCCCACCTCGCCACCCTGCAACGCGCAGGCCTGATCAGCAGCCAGAAAATCGGCCAGTGGCACTTTTTCAAACGCAACGAGGACGCGATCCAGGCGTTTCTCAAGCAACTGAGCGAAACGCTCTGACGAGGATTCAGCGATGCCCCTTCCACTCTTGATGCTGGCGCTGAGCGCCTTCGCCATCGGCACCACCGAATTCGTCATCATGGGCCTGCTGCCCGAAGTGGCGAGCGACCTCGGCGTGTCCATCCCTGGTGCTGGCTGGCTGGTTACCGGCTATGCCCTGGGCGTCGCCATCGGCGCACCGTTCATGGCCCTGGCCACCGCCCGCCTGCCACGCAAGGCCGCGCTGGTCACGCTGATGGGCGTGTTCATCGTCGGCAACCTGCTGTGCGCCGTCGCCGCTGACTACAACCTGTTGATGTTCGCCCGTGTAGTCACCGCGCTGTGCCATGGGGCCTTCTTCGGCATCGGTTCGGTGGTCGCCGCCAGCCTGGTACCGGCCAATCGCCGTGCCTCCGCCGTAGCCTTGATGTTCACCGGCCTGACCCTGGCCAACGTGCTCGGCGTGCCGCTGGGGACTGCGCTGGGCCAGGTCGCCGGCTGGCGTTCGACCTTCTGGGCAGTGACCGTGATCGGTGTGATCGCGCTGATCGGCCTGATCCGCTACCTGCCGCTGCAACATGACGAGGAGGCGGTCGACATGCGCGCTGAACTGGCCGCGCTGAAAGGGGCCGGTATCTGGTTGTCGCTGAGCATGACCGTGCTGTTCTCGGCCTCGATGTTCGCCCTGTTCACTTATGTCGCGCCGCTGTTGGGTGATGTCACCGGGGTTTCGCCCAGCGGCGTGACCTGGACCTTGCTGCTGATCGGCCTTGGCCTGACCCTGGGCAACATCATCGGCGGCAAGCTCGCCGACCGCCGTCTGGGCGCAACTCTGATTGGCGTGTTTGTGGCCATGGCGGTGATCTCGACGGTGTTCAGCTGGACCAGCAGCGCCGTGATCCCCGCTGAAATCACCCTGTTCCTGTGGGCCACAGCTGCCTTTGCCGCCGTGCCGGCACTACAGGTCAACGTGGTCACCTACGGCAAGGCTGCACCGAACCTGGTGTCGACCTTGAACATCGGCGCCTTCAACCTGGGCAACGCCCTCGGCGCCTGGGTCGGCGGTAGCGTGATCGCCCATGGTCTGGGCCTGACCCGCGTACCACTGGCCGCCGCAGCCCTGGCGCTGTTGGCCCTGATCGTCACCCTCATCACTTTCAACCAGCGCGGCAACGATGCCGAGCTGGCCACCGCTGGCAACTGAACCTTTGCGAGGCTGAACCGATGACTACGCTATTCGATCCACTGCTGCTGGGTGACCTGCAGTTGCCCAACCGCATCATCATGGCGCCGCTGACCCGCTGCCGCGCCGACGAAGGCCGCGTGCCCAATGCGCTGATGACCGAGTACTACGTGCAGCGCGCCAGCGCCGGGCTGATTCTCAGTGAGGCGACTTCGGTGACGCCAATGGGCGTTGGCTACCCGGACACCCCCGGCATCTGGTCCAACGACCAGGTGCGCGGCTGGCACAGCCTGACCAAGGCAGTGCATGCTGCCGGCGGGCGGATCTTCCTGCAGCTGTGGCACGTCGGGCGCATCTCCCACCCCAGCTACCTCAACGGTGAACTGCCGGTTGCGCCCAGCGCGATCCAGCCCAAGGGCCATGTCAGCCTGGTGCGTCCGCTGGCCGACTACCCAACCCCGCGGGCACTGGAAAGCGAAGAGATCGCCGACATTGTCGAGGCCTATAGGATCGGTGCCGAGAACGCCAAGGCGGCGGGCTTTGATGGCGTCGAGATTCATGGCGCCAACGGCTACCTGCTGGATCAGTTTCTGCAAAGCAGCACCAACCAGCGCAACGACAACTACGGCGGTTCACTGGAGAACCGTGCCCGGCTGCTGCTGGAGGTGACCGATGCGGTGATCGAAGTGTGGGGCGCCCAGCGCGTCGGCATGCACCTGGCGCCACGCGCCGATGCCCATGACATGGGCGATGCTGACCGCGCCGAGACCTTCACCTACGTCGCCCGCGAACTGGGCAAACGCGGTATCGCGTTTATCTGCTCGCGGGAAAAACTCGCCGACGACAGCCTCGGCGCGCAGATCAAGCAAGCATTCGGTGGGCCGTACATCGTCAACGAACGCTTCGACAAGGCCAGCGCCAACGCTGCCCTTGCCGGTGGCCTGGCCGATGCCGTGGCGTTTGGCGTGCCGTTCATTGCCAACCCGGACCTGCCAGCACGTTTGGCCGCCGATGCGCCGTTGAACGAGGCGCGGCCGGAGGGGTTCTATGGCGGTGGCGCGGTGGGCTATATCGACTATCCACGGCTGTAAGCAGATGAATGGGGCCGCCTTGCGCGGCCCCCCATCAGCATTACGGCTATGGCCGGGCGTTGATCTGCTGTTGCAGGTTCTGCACCTGGTTCTGCAGGGTGTTCAGGCTGCGCGTGGTCTGCCCCCTGAAAGCGTCGAATTCCTGCACCGAGGCACCGCTGCTGGCCGCTGCTGCGGGGCGATTGTCGATCTGGCTCTTCAGCACCAGCACGTCCTGCTCCAGACTGCTGATCGCCGCGCTCGGGTTGCCCTGCTTCTTCAGCGCGGCAATCTCGCTGTTCAGGCTCTTGAGCTCGTTGTCGAGCTTGCCGCCATCCAGCTGGCCCGCCTTCAGCGCCGCCAACTCGGCATTCACCGCCTTCAACTGCGCCTGCAATTGGGTCTGCAATTCAGTTACAGCTTTTTGCTGGTCGCGGGTATCGGCCAGCACCTGTTCCAGACGCTTGCCGAGGTCGCCGGCCTGACCGGCCACGCCCTGCTGCTGCTTGCCCTGCTCGGCCAGGCTGGCCTGCAACTGGCGAATCTGCAGTTTCAAGGCTTCGCTGCCGGTGTTGACGCTGGCATCGCTGGCTTCGACCTTGCCGCTGATCGCTTGCAGCCGGCCGGCGGCTTCCTCGCTGATGCGGGCAAAGCTCTCCTGGGTCGCGACCAGTTGCTGCTCCATCAGCGAAATCTGCTGGAAGCTCCACCAGCCGAGCCCGGCCAGGGCGATGAACGAGGCCACCAGCAAAGCCCAGAGCGGCGCGGTGTTGGTCGGCCGTGCGGCTTTCTGGCGGCTGCGCGCCACGTGCTCGGGGAGCAGTTCATCGTCATCTCGGGTGCCGGCACGCAATGTTGGCACGTCGTCGAAGTCGTCGCGAAGATCGTTACGCATGGGGGCTTTCAACCACAGTCATAGCAAAGAGACACAGTATAAACCGCCAGCGCGTTACGTTGATGACCATCATCAAGGCGCGCGCTTCAGCGGTTGTGCGGGACGTTCTTCCACCAGCCGCAGAACTCGTCGAGCGCGCTCCACAGGCTGACCTGAGGCCGGTAATCCAGATGCTGCCGGGCCCGACTGATGTCGAGGGTGAAGTCCTTGCTCATGACCTGCATACCCAGGCGTGACAAGGTTGGCTGCGGGCGGCCAGGCCAGAGCATGCACGCCGCTTCGTTGAGTGCTGCCAGGCTGTAACCCAGGCCGTAGGAGCGGTAGCGGGTGACCTGCGGCAACTGCATCTGACGCATGACGTAATTGACCACATCCCACAGCGGCAGCGGCTGGCCGTTACTGATGTTGTAGGCCTGGCCGAGCGCCTCATCATCTGCAAAGAGTGCGCTGAGCAACGCTTCGTTGAGGTTGTGCACACTGGTGAAGTCGGCCATGTTCAGGCCGTTGCCGATGATCGCCAGGCGGCGCTTGCGCTGCATCTGCAGCAAGCGCGGGAAGATGTTCGCATCGCCGGCCCCGGTGACCAGCCGTGGGCGCAGGGCGAGCACTTCGAGGCCGAACTCCTGCGCGCCGAAGACCTTCTGCTCGGCGAGAAATTTGGTCGTGGCGTAATGGTCATGCATGCGCCGCGGCAGCTGCTGTTCCTGCACATTCAGGCGGGAGCGGCCATTGAAGTAGATCGACGGCGACGACAGGTGTACCAGCCGGCGCACATGTTCCTTGAGGCAGCCTTCAACGACGTTTTCGGTGACCACCACATTGCCCTGATGGAAATCCTGGTAGCGCCCCCAGGCGCCGGTCATGCCCGCGCAATGCACCACGGCATCGACGCCCTGGCACAGACGCCGGGCCAGCTCGGCATCACCGAGGTCACCCGGGATGAACTGCGCGCCGCGCTTGACCAAATGCTCCACGCCTTCGGCACGCCGCCCGTTGACCCGGACCTCAAGGCCCTGCTCCAGGGCAAAACGCGCAAAGCGCCCGCCGATAAAGCCGCTCGCGCCGGTGACCAGAATTCGCATGTAACACTCCGCCTTGCCAGATTTCAGATGCAGTTGACGTCGCGACCGGCTACAACGGCACTAGCCAACCTGGCGCCATTTGGCGCAGGTGCTCGGTCAATTGGGCGAGCAGTTGCCCGCCATTGCGCCAATGATGCCAGTACAGCGGCACATCGATCGGAGTATCGGCGCAGATTTCCACCAGTTCGCCACACTGCAGCTGCGCAGTCACCTGCCGCTCCGGCACCAGGCCCCAGCCCAGGCCGGCTTCGGTCATGCGCAGAAAGCCCTCCGAGGACGGGCACAGGTGATGCAAAAATCCATCGGCAATGCCTAGCGATGCGAGATAACGGTGCTGAAGGAAGTCATCCGGGCCGAACACGATCGCCGGGGTCCGCGCCAGCCGGCTGGCGTCGAAGCCCTGCGGAAAATGCCGGGCCATGAATGCCGGGCTTGCCAAGGCGCGATAGCGCATGGCGCCCAGTGGCTGGCTGCGCGCGCCGGCCACCGGGCGCTCGCTGCCACACAGGCAAGCCGCAACCTCACCGGCGCGCATGCGCTTGAGGCCGACGTCCTGATCCTCGACTACCAGGTCCAGCAACACCGGCTGTTCGGCGCAAAACGCGCCCACCGCACCGGCCCACCAGGTCGCCAGGCTATCGGCATTGAGCGCAATGCGCAGACGTTCGGCATACCGCCTTCGTCCAGCGCCGGCACCTGGCGCTGCAGGTCACGCTCGAGCAGGCGCACCTGCTGCACATGGTTGAGCAGTTGCCGGCCGACTTCGGTCGGGCTCGGCGGCATGGCGCGCACCAGTACCGGCTGGCCGACCCGCGCTTCGAGCAGCTTGATCCGCTGCGACACGGCCGATTGCGACAGGCCAAGCACTTGTGCTGCGCGCTCGAAACCGCCTTGTTCGATGACCGCCGCCAGGGCCGCCAGGAGCTTGTAGTCGAACATCGATTTCTCTAATGCCTGATCAGCTTTATTGGTTTTCTTATACAACGCAGATCGGCACAATGACCAGCATTCGATCAAGCAATCAGCGCCAGCCAATCGGTTGGTGGCAGTGGAGTGTCTGCGCTATGTGGCAAAGTTATACGAACGGCATGCTGGTTGCCTTTGGCCTGATCATGGCCATCGGCACGCAAAACGCGTTTGTCCTGGCGCAGAGCCTGCGCCGTGAACACCATCTGCCGGTGGCCATCCTCTGCGTGGTCTGCGACGCCCTGCTGGTTGCCGCCGGAGTGTTCGGACTGGCCACGGTGCTGGCGCAGAACCCGACGTTGCTGGCTGCTGCGCGTTGGGGCGGCGCGGCGTTCTTGATCTGGTACGGGGCCAAGGCCTTGCAACGGGCCTGCTCCAAACAAAGCCTGGAGCAGGAGCAAGGCCAGGGCTCCCGCTCGCGCCGGGCGGTGCTGCTCAGCGCCTTGGCAGTGACCCTGCTCAACCCCCATGTGTACCTGGATACGGTGCTGCTGATCGGCTCCCTGGGCGCCCAGCAAACCGTGCCCAGCGCTTACGTAGCAGGGGCGGCCAGCGCCTCACTGGTGTGGTTCTTCACCCTCGCCCTCGGCGCAGCCTGGCTGGCACCGTGGCTGGCACGGCCGGCGACCTGGCGCCTGCTCGACCTGATGGTGGCAGTGATGATGTTTGCGGTGGCCGCGCAGCTGATTCTGGGCTGAATGCCACTGGCGCCGGCGCTGCAACTATTTGTCCCTATAGTTGTTGCGTGGTTATGCGCGGGGCTGGTGATATGATCCAAGGCTTGCGTCGCAAAGAGTACAAACTCGCCGACGTACCTCGGGCCGCCCGTGATCGGCCTTGCGCAAACCGCGAATTAGACCTGAATCAGGAGATCCACCATGGCTTTTGAATTGCCGCCGCTGCCGTACGCCCATGATGCCCTGCAGCCGCACATCTCCAAGGAAACCCTGGAGTATCACCACGACAAGCACCACAACACCTATGTCGTGAACCTGAACAACCTGGTCCCAGGCACCGAATTCGAAGGCAAGACCCTGGAAGAGATCGTCAAGACCTCTTCGGGTGGCATCTTCAACAACGCCGCTCAGGTCTGGAACCACACCTTCTACTGGAACTGCCTGGCACCAAACGCCGGCGGCCAACCGACTGGCGCACTGGCCGAGGCCATCAACGCCGCTTTCGGTTCGTTCGACAAGTTCAAGGAAGAGTTCACCAAGACTTCGGTCGGCACCTTCGGTTCCGGTTGGGGCTGGCTGGTGAAGAAAGCTGACGGTTCCCTGGCACTGGCCAGCACCATCGGCGCCGGCAACCCGCTGACCAACGGCGACACTCCGCTGCTGACCTGCGACGTCTGGGAGCACGCTTACTACATCGACTACCGCAACGTCCGTCCTAAGTATGTCGAGGCGTTCTGGAACCTGGTCAACTGGAAGTTCGTTGCCGAGCAGTTCGAAGGCCAGACCTTCAAGGCCTGATCGACTTCGCTTTGGCACAAAAAAAACCCGGCACTCGCCGGGTTTTTTTATGCCCGCTCGCACCGCTGCAAATCCAGCTTGATCCGCCCGCATAGCGCGCTAACATCAAATCTCTGGGAAAGTTGCGTATAGCACTAAAGTAGCAAGCCTGCGCAACCGATACAGTAGCATGCAACAAGGGTCGATAGTGTCTTGCCACAACTACTGGCAAAATAATGGCATGCGCATGGATTAAGGAATCCCATTGAAGCTGCAATTGCGGAACAGCTTATCGGTCAAGTTGCTCAGGGTAGTGCTGCTGTCGGCGCTAGCGGTTGGCGTCGTCCTTAGCTGTGCGCAGATCGTCTACGACACCTACAAGACGCGTCAGGCGGTGAACAGCGATGCCCAGCGCATCCTCGACATGTTCCGTGACCCGTCGACGCAGGCGGTTACAGCCTCGACCGGGAAATGGGCATGCAGGTCATGGAAGCCTGTTCCAGGATGACTCGGTGCGCATGGCCTCGATCGGCCACCCCAACGAAACCATGCTCGCAGAGAAATCGCGACCGCTGCGCGACATGTCGATGCGCTGGCTGACCGATCTGTTGCTCGGTCAGGAACGCACCTACACCACGCAACTGGTCGGCCGCGCCCCTACAGCGAGTATTACGGCGACCTCAGCATCACCTCGACACTGCCGCCTATGGCAAAGAATTCCTGATCAACGCCGTGATCATCTTCATCTCCGGTGTACTACGAGCGCTGGCCATGGGCCTGGTGCTGTACCTGGTCTACCACTGGCTGCTGACCAAGCCGCTGTCGAAGATCATCGAGCACCTTACCCAGATCAACCCTGATCGGCCCAGCCAGCATCAGATTCCGTGGTCAAAGGCCACGAAAAGAATGAACTGGGTTTGTGGGTCAACACCGCCAACCAGTGCTGGCCTCGATCGAGCGCAATACCCACCTGCGCCATGAAGCCGAGAACAGCCTGCAACGTATGGCTCAGTATGACTTTCTGACCGGCTTGCCCAACCGCCAGCAATTGCAGCAGCAACTGGATAAGATCCTCGTCGATGGCGGCCGCCTGCAGCGCCGAGTGGCGGTGCTGTGCGTAGGTCTGGATGACTTCAAAGGCATCAACGAACAATTCGGTTATCAGGTCGGTGACCAGTTGCTGCTGGCCCTCGCCGACCGTCTGCGCGCACACAGTGGCCGCCTCGGCGCCCTGGCCCGGCTGGGCGGCGACCAGTTTGCGCTAGTCCAGGCCGACATCGAGCAGCCTTACGAGGCGGCCGAGCTGGCCCAGAGCATCCTCGACGACCTGGAGGCGCCGTTTGCCCTCGAGCAGCAGGAAATCCGCCTGCGCGCGACCATCGGCATCACCCTGTTCCCGGAGGACGGCGACAGCACCGAAAAGCTCCTGCAAAAGGCCGAGCAGACCATGACTCTGGCCAAGGCGCGCTCGCGCAATCGCTACCAGTTCTACATCGCCAGCGTCGACAGCGAAATGCGCCGACGCCGCGAACTGGAAAAGGACCTGCGCGAAGCCCTGCCGCGCAACCAGCTGTACCTGGTTTATCAGCCGCAGATCAGCTACCGCGACCACAGCGTAGTCGGCGTCGAGGCCCTGCTGCGCTGGCAGCATCCGCAGCTGGGCATGGTCCCGCCCGACCAGTTCATCCCGCTGGCCGAGCAGAATGGCCACATCATCCCGATCGGCGAATGGGTCCTCGACCAGGCCTGCCGGCAACTGCGCGAATGGCATGATCAGGGCTTTGGCGAGCTGCGCATGGCGGTCAACCTGTCGACCGTGCAACTGCACCACAACGAGCTGCCGCGGTGGTCAACAACCTGCTGCAGGCCTATCGCCTGCCGCCACGCAGCCTTGAGCTGGAAGTCACCGAAACCGGCCTGATGGAAGACATCAGCACCGCGCCCAGCACCTGCTGAGCCTGCGTCGCTCAGGTGCGCTGATTGCGATTGACGACTTCGGCACTGTTATTCTTCGCTCAGCTACCTGAAATCGCTGCCGCTGGACAAGATCAAGATCGACAAGAGTTTTGTCCAGGACCTGCTCGATGACGACGATGACGCCACCATCGTTCGCGCCATCATCCAGCTCGGCAAGAGCCTGGCATGCAGGTCATCGCCGAAGGCGTGGAAACCGCCGAGCAGGAGACCTACATCATTGCCCAGGGCTGCCATGAGGGCAGGGCTATCACTACAGCAAGCCGCTGTCGCGCGCGAGCTGACTGCCTACCTCAAGCAGGCCCAGCGCAATCAGGTCTCAGTGCTGTAAACCCCGCCAGAACAGGAAAATGCCCCACCGCGGGCATTTTCATGAATTCACTGCCCCCCCCTTTACAGCAATGCAAATCTTTCGCATGATGTCACGGTTTCGCGTGCCACGGCACACGTCCAAACCACCACGCAGGAAACCAACAATGATCGTATGCCTCTGGCCTCCGCCAGTCTGCTGGCCATCGCTATCGCCCTCGCCGGTTGCGGCGAAGGCAAAAATGACAAGGCCGCCGCTCCGCAAGCCCAGGCACCTGCTGCCGCCAGCACCACCGCCGCGACCGGCCGGGCGATCGACGAGGCGGCTGGCAAGGCGTGGTCAAGCACTATGCAGAGCTCGTCTCGGCCGTCTACAGCGACTCGCTGAGCACCGCCAAGACCCTGCAAAGCGCGATCGACGCGTTCCTCGCCACGCCTAACGACGAAACCCTGCCAAGCCGCCAAGGATGCCTGGGTCGCTGCCCGCGTGCCGTACCTGCAGAGCGAAGTGTTCCGCTTCGGCAACACATTATCGATGACTGGGAAGGTCAGGTTAACGCCTGGCCACTGGACGAAGGCCTGATCGACTACGTCGACAAGAGCTACGAGCATGCGCTGGGCAAACCCTGCCGCCAGCGCCAACATCATTGCCAACACCGAAATCCAGGTTGGCGAAGACAAGATCGACGTCAAGGACCTGACCCCGGAGAAATCGCCAGCCTGAATGAGCTGGGCGGCTCCGAGGCCAACGTCGCAACCGGTTACCAACGCAATCGAATTCCTGCTCTGGGGCCAGGACCTGAACGGCACCGGCCCAGGTGCGGGCAACCGTCCGGCGTCTGACTACCTGGAAGGCGCTGGCGCCACCGGTGGCCACAACGACCGTCGCCGTGCCTATCTCAAGGCGGTCACCGACCTGCTGGTCAAAGACTCGAAGAGATGGTCGGCAACTGGGCACCAAACCGTTGCCGACAACTACCGCGCCACCCTGGAAGCGGAGCCGGTCAACGACCGGCGTGCGCAAGATGCTGTTCGGCATGGGCAGCTTGTCGCTGGGTGAACTGGCGGGCGAGCGCATGAAGGTTTCGCTGGAAGCCAACTCGCCGGAAGACGAACACGACGCTTCAGCGACAACACCCACTACTCGCACTTCTACGATGCCAAGGGTATTCGTAACGTCTACCTGGGCGAGTACACCCGCGCCGACGGCAGCAAGCTGACCGGCCCGAGCCTGTCGTCGCTGGTGGCCAAGGTTGACCCGGCTACCGACGCCACCTTGAAAGCTGACCTGGAGGCCACCGAGGGCCAAGATCCAGGTGATCGTCGATCATGCCCTCAAGGGTGAGCACTACGATCAGCTGATCGCTGCCGACAATGCTGCCGGCAACAGATCGTGCGTGATGCGATTGCTTCGCTGGTCAAGCAGACCGGTGCGATCGAGCAGGCCGCGGGCAAGTTGGGGATTGCCAACCTGAATCCGGATACTGCTGATCACGAGTTCTGATTCGGGCTGTAAACCTACTCTATTGGGGCCGCTTTGCGGCCCCAATTGCAGCAGCAACCTGACAACGATTTCATCCAGTAATTGCAAATTGCTCTTATTCAAACAATCCCGTCCTGCTAAGCTTGCACGCCGGTTTTTCTGCCCAAGCCCAGGATTGTTGATGTCCTTGCTCCGCCTAAGCCCCCTGCTGCTGGCCGCTGTTCTGGTCGCCTGTGACGACGCCCCGCGTTTCACTCAGGCCGAACCAGGCGAGGCCCTGTCCGGTGGCAAGGCAACCGTCCTGCGCAGCGATCGCCAGGCCTTCTCCCTACCCTCTGCCAACCTCAGCCCCGAACGGCGGCTGGACTTTGCCGTGGGCAACAGCTTTTTCCGCAACCCGTGGGTAATCGCTCCGGCGACCACCACAGCGCGTGACGGGCTCGGCCCGTTGTTCAACACCAACGCCTGCCAGAACTGCCACGTCCGCGACGGCCGCGGGCACCCGCCGGAACTCGACGACAGCAACGCAGTGTCGATGCTGGTAAGGCTGTCGATCCCCGACCAGCCCGCCTACGCCAAGGAAATCGAACGCCTGGGCGTGGTCCCGGAGCCGGTCTACGGCACGCAGTTGCAGGACATGGCCATCCCGGCATCAAGCCCGAGGGCAAGGTCCGCGTCAGCTACAGCAGCGAGACCGTACCCTTCGCCGACGGCCACACGGTGGAATTGCGCCGCCGCAATTGCAGATCACCCAGCTCGGCTACGGCCCGCTGCACCCCGACACGCGTTTCTCGGCGCGGATCGCGCCGCCGATGATCGGCCTGGGTTTGCTTGAGGCAATCCCCGAAGCGGCGATTCTGGCCAACGCCGACCCGGACGATCGCGACGGCGACGGCATTCGTGGGCGCGCCAATCAGGTCTGGGATGACGCCCAGGGTAAGACCGTGCTCGGCCGCTTCGGCTGGAAAGCCGGGCAGCCCAACGTCAACCAGCAGAACGTGCATGCCTTTGCCGGCGACATGGGCCTGACCAGCACGCTCAAGCCCCATGACGACTGCACCCTGGCCCAGACCGATTGCCTGGCCGCGCCCAACGGTGACGGCGCCGACGGCGAGAAAGAGGTCAGCGACAATATCTGCGCCTGGTCACCTTCTATACCCGCAACCTGGCCGTGCCGGCCCGCCGCAACGTCGACGCACCACAGGTGCTGGCCGGCAAGAACCTGTTTTTCCAGGCCGGCTGCCAGGGCTGCCACACGCCGCAGTTCACCACGGCCAGCGCAGGCGTCGAGCCGGAGCTGGCCAACCAGCTGATTCGCCCCTACAGCGACCTGCTGTTGCATGACATGGGCCCCGGCCTGGCCGACCAACGCAGCGAGTTCGCCGCCGGTGGCCAGGACTGGCGCACAGCGCCGCTGTGGGGCCTGGGCCTGACCGAAACGGTCAGCGGCCACACTCAGTTACTGCACGATGGGCGCGCCCGCAACCTGCTCGAAGCCGTGCTCTGGCATGGCGGCGAAGCGCAGGCGGCGCGCGACCAGGTCTTGACCTTCAATGCGAGCAACGCGCCGCGTTGCTGGCTTTTCTGAATTCACTTTAACGCGCAAGGAGCCGGGCATGTTCCGACCCAAACTGTTGTTCACCAGCCTCGCCGCAATCGCCCTCGGTGCTTGCTCGCCGCAAGACCCGCAGGCCGTCACCTCGGCGGCAATCGCCAAGCAGGTGATCTTGCCGACCTACAGCCGCTGGGTCGAAGCTGACCGCCAGCTGGCCGCCAGCGCCCTGTCCTACTGTGAAGGCAAAACCACCCTGGACGCCGCTCGCGCCGACTTCCTCAACGCGCAAAAAGCCTGGGCCGAGCTGCAGCCTCTGCTGGTCGGCCCGCTGGCCGAAGGCAACCGCCCGTGGCAGGTACAGTTCTGGCCCGACAAGAAAAACCTGGTCGGCCGTCAGGTCGAGCAACTGGTCAACGGCGACAAGCCGATCGACAACGAGACCCTGGGCAAGTCCAGCGTCGTCGTGCGCGGTCTGTCGGCCTACGAGTACATCCTCTTCGACAGCAAGCCGGACATCGCCACCCCTGAGCAGAAGGCCCGCTACTGCCCGCTGCTGGTGGCCATCAGCGAACACCAGAAGGCCCTCGCCGAAGAGATCCTCAAGGGCTGGAACAGCACCGACGGCATGCTTTCGCAGATGACCAAGTTCCCCAACCAGCGCTATGCTGACTCGCACGAGGCGATCGCCGATCTGCTCCGCGCCCAGGTCACCGCACTGGACACCCTGAAGAAAAAGCTCGGCGCACCGATGGGCCGCCAGAGCAAGGGCATCGCCCAGCCGCTGCAGGCCGAAGCCTGGCGCAGCCACTCTTCGATGAAGAGCCTGGAAGCCAGCCTGAAAGCCGCCCAGGCGGTCTGGGTCGGGGTCGACAACCGCGGCTTGCGCGGCCTGCTCAGCAAGGACCAGAGCGCCCTCGCCGACAAGATCGACGCCGCCTATGCCAACGCGCTGAAGCTGCTGGCCGCCAACGACAAGCCCCTTGGCGAGCTGCTTGCGGACGACGCTGGCAAGCAGACCTTGAACGATATCTACGACAGCCTCAACGTGGTTCACCGCCTGCACGAAGGCGAGCTGCAAAGCGTTGAACATTCAGCTGGGCTTCAATGCCAACGACGGTGACTGACATGCTGCGACGCCAGGCCCTGAAACTTGCCAGTATCGCCCTTAGCGCCCTGACCCTGG